>NZ_KE387185.1:0-283295 GCF_000430645.1 Aquimarina latercula DSM 2041
TCGGGAGTAATAAATATTGCGGATAGTGATGCTGGTGATTATGTAGTTACCTATACAACTAATGGGACTTGTTCGAATTCATCTAATTTTGACATTACAATTAATGATTTAGATAATGCATCATTTTTATATCCAGCGTCTTCTTTTTCAACCACTGAATCAAATACAGCTCCTGTAATAACAGGGTTAGCAGGTGGTGTTTTTACATCTTTACCAGCGGGATTGGTTATCGATAATAACACTGGAGAAATAGATCTAACCAATTCAATACCTAACACCTATACCATTACATATACAATAGCCAGAACATGTGTTAACTCATCTAGTGCGAATATATTTATCATAGACAATTCACCTCCAACTGCAAGTATTACTTCTACTGAAAGTAATCCAACAGGTAATTCTTCATTTGAAATCACTATTACTTTTAGTGAAGAAATCAATGATTTTGATTTAAATGATATTATTGTTCAAAATGGAATTGTAAGTAATCTTTCTGGTGACGGATTATCCTACCAAGCTACGGTCACTGCAACCGAAACAGGAACGGTTACTATTGATATCAATACAAACAGTTTTACAGACCTATATGGCAATGGAAATATTACTACAACTCAATTTAGAATTAATTTTGATAATACTTTAGGTATTAATGACGAAAGTCTATCAAATCGTATTACTATTTATCCAATACCATCCAGAAATACAATCAATATATCAGGTGAAATCAGTTTAAATTTAAAACGTGCTGAATTTTTTGATATTCAAGGTAAACTAATATTTTCCGAAACATTAGATACCAATAGTATTACTAACAGCATTGACATATCTTCAATTCATTCTGGTTTATATTTAATGAGAATAATTTCTGAAACAGACTCGATAACAAAAAAAATACTCAAAGAATAAAATTATTCTTTGAGTATTTAGTTGTATTAGAATTACGTTACTTGAATTGAAATATAGTGCATTAAAACTCAAACTTTTCAAATAACACTCTATTTTTCTATCTATTATGTTTTATTCTTAAATTTTCTTATCCCCCAAGCTACTTTATAGGTTCTGTATAATAGATCATACAATACCATTTCATGCAGACGATTTTTAGACCTAAACAATCGATTCATAAGCATATGAATATAACTACTCATCATGTCATCTAATTGATTTTTATCTACAATCGTCAATATTTCTTTAACCAAATCTTTACTACTTATACTTTTCTCATCTAAAGCATCAATAATCGGAGCGTAATCTGGATCTGAATCTCTTTTAAAACTTAGGAAATTTTTAATTTTATCATGTTCATTTCGGAATTTCTTATCCATTTGCTTCTTAAGCCCCTTATTCATTCCAAACTCAACACCAAATCCAGTCTTTAAACGTTCCAATAAAGCCAACTTATCATCTTCACTATAACCAAAATCCTGAAGCAATTGATCTATAGCTCTAACGCCAAATAACCATCTCAATTCTTCTCCTTCGTCCCCGTCAATCATATCTAAAAAATCCACTATCATTCTGCTATCCAAAAAAAATAATTCTTCTGAGATACTCATAGTTTCTCCTCCGTATCGCTCTACCTCTCTTTGATATGTATCCAATTGTATTTTCCATATAAGATCTTCATCAGAAAACTCTTTTAACGAGCCATATAATGTGTTTATAACCTCAGCAATATTTTCAGGTTTATTATAGTGAAACCTTACTCTAATATGATGTTTTGGATCGTTATATCTTATAAAAAACCACTTATCGATAATTCCTTTGTCTAAAAGATGCGTAGCAATTGGTTTAATAATATCGGTTAGAATCAGGTCAGAGGTTTTAGGTCCAGTGTATATTTTATAATACAACCACTCGCTACCTATAATAAAGGATCTTTGTACATCAACCATTAATTCTGTATATTTTTTAGCTTAGTTTCGTTATAAAAAGACACCACAATTTGATTTGTAAACGCATTTTCTCCTTCTTTTATAGAACTATCTTCGGAATGCAAAAATTCCTTTAATTTAAATCTTTCTCTCTTCTTTACTGTATTCAGCAACATTTTCATTGATGTTATATTCCTCGTATTAATTAACAATTCATTATCTCCATCTACGAGTAGTACAAATTGAGGTAGTTTTTTAGCATCAATAATTTTATGTAATTCGATCTTAAATTCATCATCATCCTTTTGAGATTTCAATAAATCAGCGATATCTAATGATGAAATATTCCAAGTTGCATTAGAGAATATAACATCTTTATACTCAACTCTTGGTAAAAAATCATACTCCTCCGAAAACGGTCCCCAATCAAAACCAATTCCACTTCTTACATTTTGCGTTTGCATATTTGCTAAAAACTGATAAATCGGTAAAGCATTACTCGAAAAATTATGGGCATTTGTTAAATGGGGAACTACTTCTTTATTAAATTTTTTGGAACGTAATTTTACTTTACCTCTTGGGCTTGCAGAAATCATTAAATCATCTAACAAAAGTTGATCTTGGTCAGTAATAATAGATTTTGCTAAATAAGGAATTTCATATTTTCTAAAATTAGGCCGCATCAAAATATTACCAACTCTTGATTCGGGTAAATGCACTATTTCTGCTAAAATTTTGTCCGGATTTAACTTGGTTTCTAAATCAATTATTTCCTGAGTGTAGGTATTTAAAGACTCATCACCGTGACAAAAACGACCCAATAAATTGGCTGCGCTCGAGCCTCCACAACTAGACATTACTATTTTTTGTGCACTATCTATTTCTACTAATTCTACCATAGAAGAAATCGTATCTGGCAAATCCTGCCAGTTTTCTTCTAATCCTTCAAAATCCTTATCTGTAAGTTCTAATAAATGTTTTCCTTCTTTTATAGACGACACTAATTTTTTATGAAGAATTGATTGTATCGAAGACCATTTAACCTCTTTTACAGCTACTTTTTCTTGTTTATATGGCAGTAAAAGATCATCAATAATCTGACTCACATCTCCAGAGTCTTTATCTTGTAAAAAACCAATTCCTAGTTCTACATCAAGCGCTTTTGATAAAGACACCTCTCTACTCTCATAACGTTCATAAAAAGCTGATTTAAATCTAGAAATAAATGTTTCTTTTGGAGGCAAGGTCAATTTGTTAAGTAATGATAACCCTCTTCTTATTTTTCTTATCGTATCATAACTCAGTGTGTTCTTCTCCACCGATAAACTCATATCCGTTTGAAACATATATTTTAACTCAAAACCAGTTTCTAACTTCTTAAGAGATTCGCTAAGATCGATATATTCCTGAGCCGAATTCCCGATATTTTTATCAATATGTTCTAATGTTTCTCGAACATTTTCTAATTCGGAAACAATATGATCAGTTCCTGATAATTTCTGTAGAACAGGCATTATTTGATCTAAAAATTCTGGTCCAGAAACAGAAGGTTCTAATTCACTAATTAATAATTGACTTTCTACCAATTGATCGATATATCCAGAAGCTTCGTCATAGGTAATTTCATCGTCTATTAATACTTCTGCTAAATCACTAAGTAATGCTCCTTTTTTTACTTTAGTTAGTACTTTTTGTAAATATTCTGAGTCCTCCACAGCAACAATATGATGCACTCTTTTACTATTTACATAAGAATATTCTACATATCTAAGTTGTTTTCCTGCTTTATATATACTGGTATTAGGGTAAAACAAGAGTTGATTCCGGATTTTCTTATCCTTTACAATATCCTGTGATAACGCTACCAGATAATTCATATCTAATCGTGTATGCCGATTGTTCTTTGATTTATCAGAAAGTTCTATGGATGTGATGTTAGAAAATTCTCCAACCGCAGTACCGGCAAAAAGACCAAATGGCGTACATCTAGAAGACATCCTACTAAGATATTTCAAAACAGAATACATCATATGTTCTGATGCTGCTTTCTCCTTTATTTCTCCTTTTAGCCACTTTTCAAACTCCTGATATAATGAAGGAGATGCTAAAAAAATCGCTTCTTTAACAATTTTATCCGTACAAACTATTTTTAGTTCTTCTTCACTTAATTCTTCGTTTTTAGTTAACTCTTTATAAAATGAAAAAGAAAAGAGTGGTGTTCTTAAAACGTACTTAGAAAAGTTTTTATAGCTCATAGTTTTGCTATTTGGAATTAACTGATTAATAAACACTCATCCCATTTCGTCTCGAATGGTGCCAAATAAGAAATTATACTCAGTCCAATTCCTGCTACACCTTCTAATAAATTGATTTCTTTTCTCCAACCTTCATCCGTTCCACCAAACCATTGTTTATAACCTACATATCCATCTTCATGTATTGCCATTTTAAGCCCTTCTTCCATCCAAAAATCGGCTGTTTCTTTAAATATTGTCTTTTTTGTTTCTTTATACATATAATTATAAATCTGTACCATACCAAAGGTACCATGGCATAGGCCGTTATCTTTTACTTTAGCCTCTATAAGATCTCTTCTTTTACAGGAGTTTTCCACTGTGTCAATTCCTTTTTGAATAATTGTATCATCTTTTAAAACGTTTCCTACCCGCCATAAGGTTAAGCCAATTCCTAAATCCCCATAACACCATGCCAATCGCTCAACACTATTCTTTTCCTTGCCTTGATATACCCAACTTGGAAAAAAAGAAGAACAAGATACATCTTTGTTTTCATTACATAGAATAAACTGTGTAGCTTTCTCTATTACAGGCATTACTTCATCATAAAAGTCATCATAAATTGCCAAACGTGATAAAAAGTTTATAATACTAGACATTCCATGGGAGAGACTTAAGTTACATCCTCTAATTTCTTTATTTTCGTCTAGATAACTCTCCCATTTCATCATACCATCCTCTTTAATAGCAGCTCTTTTAAGAGAAGCCACAATCTCTAAAAGTTTTACTTTATAGTATTCTTTTAAATCTACAGATTTTGTCCTCTGATATCTTTTAAAAAAATAAAATCCAATCCCTATTACTCCATGAAGAAAATCATAAAATTTATCTTTCTCTCCCATTTGTACGATAGCACTGCTTAAATAAGCATCCAAATCCGATAGAAGTTCATCACTATCTATATCAATAAACTCTTCTTCCTCTAACAATTCTATCACCCAACCTGCTCCGGCAATTCCAGTACAGAAAGTAGGAAAACTATATCCTTCATTAATTTTTTCAATTACAGAAGATATCATTTCTACTCCTATATCAGCATGAGATTCTTGATTAGTAAACTTAGAATAATAAAAATTAAACAATGCGATTCCAGAAATACCTGATAAAACACCAACATGTTCATTCGTCTTATAATTTTCGGAAAGAATGGTACTTATTCTTTCCAGTTTATCTAACAATAGAGGTTTAAGTGTATTCATTTGCTTTTCTTAAATAGTACTATAAAAAAACTGCCCAATTAAGGCAGTTTTCGCGTTTAAAGTATTAAAAAAACTTGTATTTAGATCTATAGTATGACATCATTTTTAAAAATATGTCAAAGTATGACCCATTGGTTTTAGAAACAATATCTTCCTGGAGGAGGACAGCTATTAAAAGCATCTAGGGTAGGACAACAATGTGTTGGATCAATACCACCCTTTATTTTATTAAGGTTTAAGTCACTAATCGTTTGTTTTTTAAGCTCCAATTTTTTCAATGATTTTTTCATGATATTGTATAATTTTTAAAATTACCTACTCTGTTTATGGTTTTCGGCTTCCCCATACCAAAATTGATTATTCTAAATATTCCATTTTGATTCTACAACCAAATTAACACAGAGTAGGAAAGCAAAAAAACATAGTTTCCTCATTTTGGATAAAATACGGAGCAAAAAAAGCCCCGTAATTTTACGGGGCCCTATATTTTATTTCTATTTGACTAAGGTATATGACTATGGTCACAACGTACATCAGAATCAGCGTGTTCCGTCGGTAAACAATCACCTCCTTTAATTTGGCGCAACCCAGCATTATTAATTCTAGCAATAGTAAGCCTTTTCAAGGTTACCTTTTTCTTTAACTGTTTTTTCATTGTATAATATTTAAACGATCAAAATACCAACTGATATCATTACAAAATCGTAAAATTAGATAGATGAAATATAATTTTTATCATTACAAAATCATAGTTTATAAACCGCATTTTGTTCAAAATGCGGTGTTTATTTCCTTATATTAAACACTTTGTACTTTAGGGTGAAGTTTCTCTATATTTTTTATATAATACGACGGATTAAGTCCTGTTTTAGCCTTAAAATGTTTTGTGAAGGAATTATCACTCTTGTATCCTATTTCTGATGCAATGGAACTAATAGAAAATGATCTAAATTTTTTATCATTCTTTAATCTTTTAAGAGCGTAATCAATTCTTAGATCATTGATATAATCATTAAAACTCTTCGCTTTATAGGTATTAATAATTTTAGAAAGATACGTAGCATTTGTTTTTACCTTTTTTGCAATCGACCTTAAATTACAGTCTAAACTCAAAAAATATTCTTGTTCTTCCATCTTAAGCAATCCTTTGAGAACTTCGTTGATTTTTTCATCATCTATTAAAATCTCTTTTGCTACGTCTTTTCTATCAGTAGATTCTATTTTCTCTTTAGTTTCTAGATCTGATATTTTTTTTACAAGCTCGTTAAATACAATTTTATTCGATTTTTGTTTTCTAAAATACACTATTAATACCGTAATCATTATCAAAAAAACCAATGCCAAAATTCCAGAAATATATTCCTTATACTTTTGTTCTTTTACCCGTTTACTTTCTAATTTTTTTATTTGATCGCCCAATTGTTGAGTGTTTTGATCATATATTTTGTTAACAGTTTTGTCCTTATCTTTTTGGAATTGATCTTGTAATTCTTGGTGTCTAGTAAACCAATGAATAGATGCATCCCCATCTCCTATCTCCTTATAACTTTTAGCCAAAAGTACATGTGCATCAATGATTCTATTTTTTCTTAAATCACTTTCTTTTAAAGCATTTATAGTTTCTAGTAGATAATTAATAGCTTTATCATAAGATTTAATATCGTAAAAATAACTTGCCAAAAAATAATTAACGTTGATCCATTGATTTGATCTTTTACTAACCTTCAGGTTCTTTAAAATACCTTCTGCTTTATATAAAAAATTCAACGCTTGATTGAAATCTTTACTTTGATAAAAAACAATACCTTTTTTAATATATAAATCAGCAATAGCTATTTGATAATCCAAAAGTTCACTCATTTTTATACCTATATCAGTATACTTAAGAACAGAGTCAAATTTTTCCAAATCCAAATACACTTCACTAATAATAGTGAGTACATTAACATGATTTTTACCATTCTTAAATGATGTTTTATCAATAAAACTTAGTAATTTATTACAATCAACCAATGCGTTATCCAACTGATTCATGCGCCTTAAAACTATAGCAATATTGGATTTAGCAACAATCTCATTTTTAAGATCCCCTTTTTCTTGCGCCATTTCTAAGACCTGATGATACGCATCTATTGCTTCTTGATTTTGCCAATCTTGTAAATAAGAATTCCCCTGACGTTTATATGCCTCACATAGGGTTTTATCGTCATTATTGGCTGAAGCAATTTTTATAGCTTTATCTAAATAAGATATACTCCTCTCCGACTCTTCTTTCTTATAGAAATAATATCCAATGTCGGAATATACAATGGCAAGATTTGTATTTGGTTTCCTAGATTTATTTAGAGCGATTTCATAAGCTACACTTTCATTGATCTTAGAAGTCTTGATCAAATCAATTAATTCTGTAAAAGTTTTGTTTTCTAAACTATCAACTACTATTGAACCTTTTTCCTGAGCTTGAATTTTTAACGTCAAAACACCGGATACAAACAAACAATAAAGTAGAAACTTTGGGATATATCTATTAACAAAAAAAAACATTCAGATTGATATTGTGTGATCATCCAAATGTAATGATTCTTTTTAAGCTGTTTAGAATGTCCTATTCTGAAAAAGGAGCTCCCTTATCTAAAATTGATCGTACAACTTTGTGATTGTCCAAACCACTTTACTCTATTACGAGAAGCTAATTTATAAATTCCATCACGTAACATTCTTGGCACAAACGCTAAAAGAGCGGCTACCCTTTTCCATTTTGGGATTTTAGAAACAATTCTTAAAAAGCCGTCTGAATGTGTATGAGATCCATTTTCATCAATAAGAATTACGGTATCTAATTGCTCTGTAGGGTATCCATATTTTTTTAGGTATTCTTGACCTTGAGGTGATTGAAACGGAGTAAAATGGAAAAGATCTTCTGGAGCAAATTGCATTAACCAACCAACTACACCATTACACAGATTACATTCTCCATCGAATATAATAATACTTTTGTTTAAAGAAGTTTCCATTTTATTGATTTTTAAGTTTTTACAACCCTATAGTCGTATAAAACCATCAATCATTTCAATACTACGATGAGAATTAAGATAAATCTTAGGATTGTGCGTTGCAATTACTACCGCTTTATTTCTAGATCCGGTAATTTCCTTTAATAATTCAAATATCATTTCAGAATTTTTCTGATCCAAATTTCCTGTCGGCTCATCAGCTACAACCAAAGAAGGATCATTGATTAGTGCCCTAGCAATCGCTACTCGCTGTTGTTGTCCTCCAGAAAGTTGATATGATGGACGCTTTGCAAAATCTTTCATACCTACTTCTTCCAACAAGATAAAAGCATCTTTTTTAATTTCTTCTTTACTCTTTTCTGATAATTTCATCGCTGGAAGCATTACATTCTGCAATACGTCAAACTCAGGAAGTAAATAATGAAACTGATATACAAAACCAATATGTTGGTTTCTAAAATCGGTAAGTGATGAAGGCGTTAAGTCTTTAACATCCTGATTATGGATATTCAAACTCCCTTCAAAATCCATATCTAAGGTGGATAAGATATATAACAAGGTTGATTTTCCGCTTCCGGATTCTCCAAAAACCGAAACCAACTCTCCTTCAGAAATTGACACAGAAATGTTCTTTAACACCTGATGCTTTTCTGGATCAAGAAAGTATTTGTTAATATGTTGTGCCTCTAATATCATATTCCTCTAATAATTGTTACCGGATCCACTTTACTTGCTTTTCTAGAAGGGAAATATCCAGAAACAATAGTGGTCAAAACACCAAACAAAAACCCTAAAATATAGTAAGACATTCTAAAATTAATAGGATATGTATCTACAATGATGAAATCAGAAGTATCCAATGGTGTTGTCGAAATCATATAACTAATTACATACCCTAAAATTCCGCCAAAAAATGCTCCTAAAACTCCAATGATCAATGATTGTATTAAAAAAATAAAAACAATATCATTGCTAGAATATCCAATAGTTTTTAATACTGCAATATCCTTTCTCTTCTGAATTACTGTAATATTTAGAATATTATAGATCCCAAATCCAGCAACTAAGAGTAAGGCAAAAGAAACAGACCAAGTAAGGATATCACGAACCTTATTCCCTATTACAATAGTCTTATTACTATCTTTCCAATCTTCTGTGGTAATTGTATCTATGTTCTTTATGAGATCTTCCTTAAGATTCACATTATTTCTGTCTTTTAGCTTAATATGAATATTGGTTATACCATTTTCATTTCCTAATAAATTTCGCAAAGTACTTGCAGAAACATATGTTCTAACATTATCAATAGTGGTTATCCCGAAACTAAAAATACCAGAAACTTTTAACGCTTGATTCTTTCCATTGGGAAGTATCATTTTAATCGTATCACCAACGGATATTTCTAATCTCTTTGCCAAGCTTATCCCTAAAAGAATTGTATTTTCATTTAACAAACTAGAAAAACCTTCTCCTACTATCAAACGTCTTTCTAGATCAACCACGGTTTGCTCTTGGTCAGGAAAAACACCATTGATACTTCCTGGAAATTGCTTTGTATCACTAATTAAAATTGCTGGTGAAATTATCTGTTGCGCAAAAGATTGTACATTTTCATGATTTGCTAAAAACATATTGATTCTTTCACCGTTTTCTATATAGTTAGACGGTACTAATGAATTGTTTTCTAATTCGGTGTTTGTTTTTTTACTAACAATAATATCTGGACTACCATTAAAAACTGCATCATCCAAAAAGTCATTGACACCAGTCATGAAATTAATCATTACAATAAAAGTAGTCACACCCAATAACACACCAATAGTAGCTAAAAAGCTTTGCTTTTTTCTTGCAGAAAGATATTGTAATGCAATAAATACATTGGTTTTATTAAAAACTTGATTTGACATATTTCTTAGGTCGCTATAGCAAGAATATGATTACACTAATTAATAATAGTATATTTCTGTAATTTCGAACCTTACCAATATTCAAAACCAAAAACTAACTATTTATTTCTTTTACTACTTTTTGCAATAGGGTTAAAATCCAGACATAATTGTATCCAATATTCTAGGTCTTTATCTAAATCGAACCCATCTGGAGTAACAAATGCATACCCTTTCATAGGTCTACCAGTAAAATCCATAGGGTAACACCCTTCTCTTTTTATAGCATTTTTATATGCTTCCTCTCCAATGCGGGCCATCAGTAAATCTGTTTCCTTTTTTTTGTCATAATGAATCCCACAACACATCTTATCATCCACCATAAAGCAAAGGCCCCCCATCATTTTTTTAGTGTAAAAGTTAGCTCTTTTATCTCTAAAAATCTGGTTGATTCTATCCGCTAAATATTCATTATACGCCATTAATATATTGCTTTGATTAAATATTCATTTATTGGACGCATTACCTGCCAATAATCCATAAGCTTATCTATCAGAGATTCACTGGTAATAAGCGCAGGAGATTCTTCGCCGACAAAATAAAATTGCTTATTAGCGATTAAAGGCTCTCTTTCATAAGCCTCTTTCCACTCTTTAGGGACACGCTTTAGTGCTCGTCCTTTTATACTACCAAATTTTTGAACAAAATCATTGTCATTTAATAATTTTCTAAATCCTGAAGAATCTTGGCTAATTTTAGTTCGTATACCGTGTAATTGTTCTTTCGAAACACCAAAACACCCTCCCATCACACCTACCATTTCTGGGGAAAATCGTAAAAACATTCCCGGAACGCTCTTATCCTTGCGACCTCCTCTAGATACAAATGCTGTATAATGGATATTATATGGAGTTTTATCCTTAGAAAAACGAATATCCTTGTTAATACGAAGTATACAATCCTTTGCCTCTATTTCTAAGGTAGGATCATATTTTTGTATTTCCTGAATCATCCTATCTACAAAAACCTCGAAGGGTTTCTTAATACTTAACTCGTATCTTTTCTTGTTAGCATGAAACCATTCTTTATGATTATTTTGTTCAAGTTCTTTAAAAAAGTTTACAAAATCTTCAGTAAAATATTGCATAAGTGAAGTTATTAATATTTAAATATAGTCAAACCATAAATTAGAACGAAATCAAAGCGTACGTATAACTTCTATCTGTTTGTAAACACAAAAATTACAGGCGCTTTGATTTCATTCTAACGGATAGCTCTTTATATGTTAAGACATAGAATGAAATGCCACTCGATTACCTTCTGTATCCAGGAAAACAGCCATAAAGCCATTTTCTCCAATAGAAGTTTTGGGCATTAAAATTTTTCCCCCAGCCCTTTCCACACGAGCTAATGGAATAGCCAAATCATCACCTCCGCTAAGATATGCAAAGGTCCCTTCTTGAGAAGGTGTATTGCCATTTCCATGAGTGATACATCCCCCGACACCGCCTTCTTGATATGGAAAGAAAGCCATTTTAAACTCCATTTCCATCGGTTGTAATTCTGCACCTAACAGCTCATTATAAAATTTCACGGCTCTTTCAAAATTGGTACTTGGTATTTCAAACCAACTAATTGCATTCGACATAATAATATATTTTGTATTGATTAAGAATATCTCAAAGGTATATGATAAGGATCGTTTAGAAAAACATTATTTTTGACAAAACATAGGTTTCTAAAATGAAAAAGAACGAAGAATTATTCTACCTAATTAAATCATTAAGTAAAAGTGAAAAACGTTATTTCAGACTTAGCTCAAAAGGCGGAGAAGACTCGGAATACCTATTGTTGTTTAATGCGATAGAAGAACAAAAAACATATAACGAGGCTATAATAAAAGAAACATTTGCAAACAAATCTTTTGTAAACCAATTAACTACTATAAAAAACTATTTAAAACAACGTATTTTACAGTCTTTGCGAAATTATCACGCTAGGATTTCTATACAGGCTGAATTAATAGACATCATCCGCAATGTAGAAATTCTGTTTCATAAAGGTCTATATACTATTTGCAACAGTGAACTAAAACGTGCAGAAAAAAAAGCAATTAATTTTCAGCAAAATATTGTATTGTTTCAAATTAAAGACTGGAAAAGAAAAGTACATCAGGCATTATACCCTCAGGATTTTGATTCTTTAAAAATTATTATTGTTGAACAGAAAAACTCACTGAATTCTGCTGTTGAATACAGCAATCTTCTATTAGCTAATGTCGACCCCATAAACTCATCTTTTTCTCACAAAAAAACAAATCACTTACACAATAAAACACTAAAAACCTTACACCTATACAGAAAACAACTTGCCGCTAAAAAATATGAAAAAGCAAAAAATACCATAGAAAAACTACTAAAAGAATGGGAACAGCAGCCTGAGTTACTCAAAGAATATTTTACTACCTATTTCTCTGTATACAATAACTATCTAGGATATCTTGTCTTTAAAAAATTACATAAAGAAGCTTTTGTTAGGATCTTGGTTTTAAAACAGAAAGCACAAGAAATCAACTCAAATTCTGCTTCATTAATTAAAGAAAAACTTCGTCTTTATAACATCGAGCTTGAAATTCATCGATATCTAAAAGATCTGCACAACACACAAGAGGTAATCGAAAATATCCAAACCTTTATTAGACAAAACAAAAAAGTTATTCCTTATAATTACTGGCTATCATTTCGCTTTCAATTTTCTACCATTTATTTTCAGAAAAAAGACTATAAAGAATCACTTCACTGGATTAACAACATCTTAAACAATCAAACAAAAAAGGATCGAAAAGATTTGATTACATACACTTATTGGCTTAACCTTTTAGTTCATTATGAACTAGGAAATGGATTGACTTTAAGGTATTTAATTACAGCTATTAAGAAGCATATTAAAAAACGAAAAAACATAGCTTCCTATGAGATGCTGATATTAAAATTATTATCCAAAACGGTCGAGTACTCGGAAAAAGATAAGGAAATTGCTTTCCAGGAATTATCCTTCCGATTAAAAGAAGATCCTATTCCAAAATTTATAATAGGATATGTCAATTTTAATGAATGGATCGATCAAAAATATTAAGTGTTCTAAGTTTCCAAAAGAGAAATAAATTAGTTAGATTTTTACCGGTAGTAGATAAAAAAGCCCATAGTGCAAAACTACAGGCTTGTTAAGTGATTTATACAACTTTATTAATCAGATTCATCAGGTTTAGAGTTTCCATACATTGGTAACCCTTCTATGGGGTACAAAATCTCTTTATTAAAACCATCAAACTTGTAATTAGATAATGTGAAATAATACACAAAACTATCTTCTTTCTTAGGTGACAGTAGTTGTATACTTATTTTGCTAGGTAAATATGCTCCAGAATCTGTTTTTTCACGATCAAATCTAACGGTACCATGTTGTAAACCTTTTGGCATGGTAATAAAAAAATCATTTATCGTGACTTCTGTAAGATCTATAAAACCAGTTTCTTTATTAATATAAATTAGCCAACGATCATATTGATCATTAGGTTCCTCGGACCCCCAAGTAGCATATACCAAATCATACTGTTTATTTTCGAACTCTTTTTCTCCTGCATACCTAATAATCGTTGCATCTAACATTCTAAATGGTGATTCTAATATGTAATGATAGGTTGCCAATCCCCAAATATATCGATCGTGTTCATGCTTTTTTATTTCGTTAGTTTTATCTTTGATTTTATATCCTTGCCAAGATTGTAATCCCTGTATAGTTCCTTTTTTTCTTCCTTCGAGGTATTGCAACTGCCCATCAAAAGTGTTAGTAGCGAAACGAAATTGAAGATCATTTTTATTATTCCCTGGAAAAGCGTTCATAGGCATAACTAACCATCCTTTTTTCCAGTTAAATTGCGCCGTTACTTCATATACATCTGTTTTGGAAAAATTATCGTATCCCATTTTTTCCATAGAAGCCTGTAAAAGTTCTCTTCCTTTTGCTTCTGTTTGATTAGGATTACTTATTAAGTAGTCACTTCGTAAATCAACAGATGAGCAGGATTGAATGATCAAAATAGCTGTTACAAGAGATATCAATTTGATAAATAATTTCATGATTCTTGGATTTAAATTAAACACTGGTTTTCTTTTGTAAATTTTTTAAAGCTTTCTTCATTACTGATGGTAACATGACATTTTTGGCCATCCATTTTTTTATAATATTTCCGTTAGGATCATAGTATTGAGTCCATATGATCTCTGTTCCTTCCATTTTTTCAATAAGCTTAAAATAGCCCAAATGATTCTTAACAATATGCATATCTGCGATCATATATGCGTACCCATATGGCGGATCCCAATGCACTATTTTTTCTTCTAATAAGTCAGGACCGAATTGACAATGCCGCTCACATCCTTCTTTCCATTCACCGCTTTGATTGGCTATAGTAAGATCTACTTCTTTGATCATTGGCATCCAAGATGTCATTCCTTTGTGATCAGAAACTACATCCCAAACCTTATCGATTGGTGCATTGATAAACCTCCCTATCTCAAGTTGCTTGGGAGCATTGGTAAATTGATTTACATCTAATGTTTTCATAACATATATTTTTAATTAGACCGTTCTACTTTTTTAATTTTAAAAAAATATTAAGCTCTTATAAACTTAAAAGTCATTTCTAACCAAGTATCCATATCTTTTCTAGATCTTTCTACTTTCATCTTGAAAAATGTTCCATAAAATCCTGAATGCAAATAATTAGCTATTTCTTTAGGAGTAAAACTATTTGTTATTTCCTTTACTTCCTGACCTTTTCTGGCAACCTCAGCTATTACATCCAGCCATTGATCAAATTGTTCCTTTGTTTCTTCAGCTAATGAATCATATAATCTTCCTGTTTCAATCCCTAAATTGTTAATCAAACATCCACTACAGAAATTATCTTCTTCGTTATATCCAATTAATAACTTATAAAATGACTTTAAGGTATTAATAGGTGTTTCCTCTGATTTTTGAAATATATCCTGAAGCCATTTCCTATTTCCTTCTCCATAGTATTGAATTACCTGTCTTGCAAAATCTTCTTTAGATTTAAAAAAGTTATAAAAAGATCCTTTTGGTATTCCCGCTTCCTTAAGAATTTGGTTGATTCCCACATGATGGTATCCGTTCTTTCGGATTACCTGATATCCGACCTCTAAAATCTCTTCTTTATTATGCTTATATCCCATTGCAAAGCAAATATATAAAATGTTTTTATAAATTAGACCAATTGGTTTATTTTAATATATAATTTAACTAAAAGGGTTGTCATTAACTATGACAAACCCTTTAGTTATCCTACTAAAATAATTATTACTTAACCACCTTTACTTCTGGATATCTCTTTTTAATTTCCTTATACCTTCCATTACTTGCATTTACTTTTTCTCCAGTCTCAACATAATGTTTTAGACCTATCAGCGTTCCTATCAGCGTTTTTTTAAAATTCCCTTTCGCAATTGCTCCGATAAATGCCGGTTTCGTTCTAAACTGAAACTCATAAGAGGCCGTAGAAGTTCCATTCCCATTATCTCTAACTCTATAATAGGCCTGCGAATTATCTATATCCAACGGAAACTTTTCTGCATCAATTACTATATTGCGCATCACCTTATTCTCATTATCAATCTCCTCAATTCTTTCATGTGTCCAACGTGTACCCTTTTCATTAAAACTACATTTACGTTTGGCACCGAGTTCACCCTTTAATGATCCATTAATATAATCAGAGGTGTATATATATGGAGAAAAATTAGAAATCTCCCCATAATCCAATACCATAGCTTCCCATACTCTATCTGGTGATGCTTTAATTTCTATTTCTACCTTAATGATTCGATGCTTCTTCGACATGCTCTGCGAAAAAGCAACCGTACTACATATGAACATAAAGGTTCCCAAAATCCAAGTTTTCATTGTTGCTTTCATAATTTATAATTTGATCTAATACTAAACAGTTTTTAAAGGATGCTTTTTAAAATACTTTACATCGGATTTCAGTTTCGCAGCTGTCTGTTTACCTGTTTCTAAATAATACCGAAGATCAACCATAGTCTGTATAATATCTTTTTTCAACTTGGGTACTATCATCCAACTCATCAATGCTTTTGGTATCGTTGCAAGTTCTATTTCGAGGTCTATCGAAACTTCCGAGGTATTTACACCTCTTTTATGAACTTTCCAGGTATTTCTAGCGCTCTTCATCATAGCTGGTAATCCATCCGCGTAATAAGTGTATGTCATATTATGCTCATCCACTTTTTCTATAATTTCACTAATTTCACCCCAAGTAGAATGGCAACTTCGCCCTCCTTCTAATGTATTAGGTACTTCACGTTTTTCGGAATGATTTACAGTACTTGCCCAATCGCATACTTGTCCATAGTCTTTCCACAACACTTCCCAAACTTTTGCTGCGGGAGCATCTATACTAATTATTTCTTTAATCTTCATCTTGTTTTAGTTTATACTTAGATGCAAATCAGAAAACGGTGTGACAAACAAGCATAAAAAAACCCAAACTTTTTGTTTGGGTTTTACATATATACCTAGCAGTTTCTAATTGAGATTCATAAGCTTCTTTACATGTTCATCATTCACAATGTCTTCTAAAAATGTTCTTTTATCAAAATTGTTTTTATATGGAAGTTTCTGATATAACTGAGCGTACTTATCATCTACATAATCTAACATCGTATCTGCCTGAGGTTTTAATAGATTTCTAAATTCAGAATACTCCTCACGATTGAATAACAAATTTTTACTGTCTATAGCCCTGCCTTTTATAGCATACGTAACTTTTTTATGACAACGACAGGGATTGTTTTTATTTACCAATCCACATTTATTATTCATAAAACTAAAAATATCTGCTCTAGCTCTTGATAATCGTTTCCTAAAATTACTCTTAGATATTCCCAAAATTTCTGAGCCTATAGTATGATCTGCATTGAACATCTCTCCAAGTATAAATGTAATTCGCTGTTCTTTAGTTAAACACAGTAACATCCCACTCATGCACATGTAATTCATTTCACGAATTACCTTCTTATTTTCCTCTTGCTCCAATGCCGTCAATGCAACATCAGGAGTATTACTTAAAGCGCGTTCCATAGTGTCAAAACTATCAAGTACCGTCTCTGCTGGTTTTCGTTTAGACATTAAAAAATGATTAGCAACGATTCTATAAAGCCAAGTTCTAAACGAACTTTCTCCTTTAAACTGTGAAAGCTTAGTAATCACTTTAATATTTACTTCTTGTGTCAAATCTTCTGCATCAGTAGGATTTTTAACCATTTTCCAAGCAATATTGTAGATATATGGTTGATGTTTTAGGACTAAGAACTCCAAAGATTTCTTATTACCTGATTTAGCTTCATTAACTAATTGAATATCTGTAGTATCACCACTATACTCTTTTAAAAAAGGATTCTCCATGATTATTTTTTACTTGGATGCAACAAAACAATATGTGTGACAACTATTAAAGATACTAATTTGACACTTCACTTTTACAAAGAGTTTACCATTGGATTAACAGTATATTAGATAGGCTATTAGTATCTTTAATTTATAGAACAAACTACTTAAAACCAAAACCATGAAAACCATACAATTCATTAAATTAGGAATACTTTGCACATCGGTAACTTTACTAAGTTGTAATCAGAAAAAAGAAGAGAATTTAACTACGGAAACTTCAATCGCTAAAACTGTAGAAGAAAAGCAACCTGAGAAAAAGGAAATTACTTATGATGTCACTAAACCTAAAACTATTATTAATGCAGTTGCCGAAGCTTCTGGAGGTTGGAACAACATTTGGAATCTTAAGGATGTAGAATACACCTATACCTACGAGCAAGCAGATGGAAAAAAAGACGTTTCTATCGAACGCTATATTTTTGATGGCGAATATTCTTGGGGTAAATACGCCACACATCAAGTAAATGTGCTACCTGAAGGTGAACAGACCATCGTACAGAATTTTTCTAAAGGAACAGCTTCAGTAAGTATGGACGGTAAACCGATGACTGATGAAAAAATGATTGGAACTTCCGATTTCCTACGTCAGGTAAACTATTACTGGTTTATGATGAACTTTAAAATTGGCGATCCCGGAACCATTTATGAATACAAAGGTCAGGAAACCATTAACGGAAAAGTATATGATAAGGTCTCCGTAGCCTATGATCCACAAAAAACGGGTAAAGAAGCCAATGATGCCTATATTCTTTACGTAAATCCGGAAACCAAACTGATAGATCAATTCTATTTCTCTCTACCAGCTTGGGGAATCAATGAGACTGTATTATTAATGAAAGTAACATATACCGAAATTGATGGTATACAAGTATCTACACATCGATATGCATATATCCCCAATGAAAAAGGAGAGTATCCTAAAGAGCCATCTTTATCTGAGATTTCTACCAACATAAAATTTAATAACGGATTTACTCCGGAAGACCTTAAAATCTAAGCAATTTTAAGAAACTAGTATAAAAAGGGATACCAGGCGGTATCCCTTTTTACATATGACACTGATATTGCTAATTCTATTAAAGCTGTCACACTTTCTTTTTTATAGAATCTAAAAAGTGTAATAACTTTTAAAATAATACATCATGAAACTTACAAAATTTTTATGCTTATTAGTAATAATACTATTAGGATCGAGGAATATTAATGCTCAAAAATCTAATGCCAATATCACCTTAACAAAGGTTGTAGATACTTCTGCCGATAATGTTTGGGATAAATTAAGACAGTTAGATGATATTGATAAATATTCGTCTGCTATTTCTAAAGTAAAATGGACTGGTGAAAAAGGAATCGGTGGCCAAAGAGTATGTACATCCGCAGACGGACAAGGATACTTTAAAGAAAGTATTATCGCGTTTGATGATCAAAATCGCACTTATACATATGCATTAGTAGAAGGTGTTCCCACAAAAGGAATGATTAACAACTTTAAGGTAATAGACCTAGGATATCAAAAATCCATGATTGTATGGACCAGTAACTATGATCAGTTTATGAAAAACCCACAAATGACTGAAAAGCAATTCTTAGGATTTTTAAACCAATCTGCTAGTGAGATGATTGCCAATGTGGCAATTGCCGCAGTAAAATAGTTTTGATCTGATGCCTTTAAATGATGTTTGAAACATAACATCCCCATTGTCACACTGAGCCTGTCGTAGTATAATATAAAAAAATTGTTTTAACCATCTTCGACAAGCTCAGACTGACATAAATATATCAACTAAATCTTCCATATATAAAATTTATTTTTCTTTCTACTTGAGTTAATAATCCAAAGTTATGTTAAAGTGCTAAAAGCTATGTACACTTCTAAAAACTATCATATCAAAACAATAAAAACCAACGGAGGAAACGATTTTAAGAAATGGAATGGTTAATTGACATTTATTTTAATCTTCTTATTTTCAGTGTTTTAAACACAATAAACAAAACTTTAACACAATAAATTTTGAATTACTAGACGAGTGGTCATAATTTTGATCTTTCAAAAATCAAAATGTCAAAGACCTTAAAACACGAAATCAAAGCGGATTATCTCCTAGAAAAAGGGGTAGAGATCATATGGTCCAAAGGTTATAATGGCACTAGTGTAAACGACATTGTAAAAGCAGCAGATGTACCAAAAGGTTCCTTTTACTTTTATTTTGATAGTAAAGAAGATTTTGCAATAAAAGCATTGGATAAATACTTTACTATGCAATTTTCTCCTGCCTTGGATATTCTTCAAAATAGTGATGGGTCTCCTAAAGAACGTCTACTAAACTTTTACCAATTCCGTATAAAAGTTTTAAAAGAACAATTAGAATGCAAAATGGGATGTCTTGGATGTAATTTGAGTAATGAAATGTCTGAGCATAACGAAAACATAAGGAATGCTGTATTAGATAGACATAATTTGGTGAAAACTGAAATAACCAAGGTTGTTAAAGAAGCCCAACAATCCGGCGAAATAAATTCTTCTATTAATGCAGAGGATCTAGTTGGATTTATTGAAGATGCAGGAAAAGGGGCGATGATAACAATGAAAGAAATGAAGGATTCATACCCTGTCGATAATCATCTGAATATGGTAACACACTTATTAATTAAATAATTTTTTTTATTCTATTAATAGACGACTGGTCAATTATTAATTTATTTCAAAAATTTAACCAAAATTTGTCCAAGTAGAATAAATTAAAACGTCAATATATTAAACAATCATAAATCACACTAAGTCAACATAACATGACATATAGTCGACTGGTCAACTAAATTTAAAAAAATGAATACAATAAGAAAATTAGGCAATGCTTTTTCAAAAAAATGGGCAGAATTTGTTATCAAATTCAAATGGCCAGTTTTGATCACAACTTTAATCTTAGCGATGGGGTTAGGTTCGCAAGGAAAAATGGAATTTGATGGAGATTATCATGTCTTTTTCAGTAAATCAAATCCAGAACTAGAAGCATTCGATGCTCTACAAGAAAAATATACCAAGGATGACAATGTTGTAATAGTCTTAACACCGTCTAATGGCGATATTTTCACAAGAGAAAATTTAACTGCAATAGAAGAACTTACTGCCCAAGCATGGAACACCCCTTACTCTTCTCGGGTAGATGCTGTTACAAATTTCCAATACACTAGTGCTCAAGGTGATGATCTCTATGTAGACGATCTTTCCTATGAATCTTCTAACAAAACTGAAGCAGAAATTGAAGTAATTAAAGAAAAAGCATTAAAAGAACCACTTTTGGTAAATCGTATTCTTAATGAAACCGGCACAGTAACAGCAATCAACGTAACAGTACGACTGCCTGGTGAAGATAGTGCGAAAGAAATACCAGAAGTTACCGCTTTCATCCGCAGTACTATTTCAGATTTTAAAAATAAGTATCCAAACTTTGAAATCCATTCTTCTGGATTAGTTCCATTAAATACGGCATTCTTCGAATCCTCTATGAATGACCTTATGCTGACCATGATTATGTTAATCATTGTTATTATTACAACCTTCATTCTTACACGAAATATCTATAGTACTATTGCAACTTTTGTAGTAGTTATATTTTCAATTATGAGTGCTGTTGGATTTGTTGGATTAGCAGGTATAAAGTTAACTCCTCCATCTTCTGTATTTCCTACTATGATATTAACATTAGCGGTTGCAGATAGTATTCACATTTTGATCACCATGCTTCAGAAAATGAGAAAAGATGGATTCTCCAAAAAAGATGCATTGGTAGAATCTATGCGACTTAATTTCATGCCAGTTTTCATTACTAGCTTAACCACAGTCATTGGGTTTTTAACTATGAATTTCGGAGATGTTCCGCCATTCTGGGATTTAGGAAATATTACCGCTTTCGGTATGACTATGGCGTTCCTATATTCCACTACAGCACTGCCCGCTTTAATGGCAATATTACCAATAAAAGTAAAAACTAAGGAAATAGCAACTTCAGAAAAAATAAGTTGGTATACCTCTTTAGGACATACGGTTGCTAAACAACCCGTAAGACTTACAATTATCTCAACAATTGTTATTGGTATTTTGACATTTTTAGCCACAAAAAATAGGTTTAACGATGAGTTTATTAACTATTTTGATGAGACTGTTACGTTTAGAACCGATACTGATTATATCAGTGAAAACCTAACAGGTATCTATAATGTAGAATTCTCTGTAGGTAGCGGAGAAAGTGGAGGGATTAACAACCCACAATATCTAAACAAACTAAATGAATTCGAAAATTGGCTCAATGAACAACCAGAAGTTGTACATGTAAACGCTTTTAGTGAAGTTGCTAGAAGAGTAAATCGTTCTATGCACGGTGATGATCAAAACTATTATAAGATCCCAAAAAGTCGTGAAGAAGCAGCTCAATACTTATTGCTATATGAATTATCTCTTCCATTCGGATTGGATTTAAACAATCAAATTAACGTAGATAAATCGGAAACACGTGTAACTGTCACCATCGAAAATATTAAAAGTGCTGATATGATCGCTTTTGCAGATCGTGCAGAAACTTGGTTACAAAACAATACACCAAAACCAATGCACGCAATAGGTGTGAGTCCAACATTAATGTTCTCTACACTTGGTTTTAGACAAGCAGACAGTATGTTTACTGGTAATATTATTGCATTGATTTTAATATCCCTTGTATTAATGTTTGCATTAAGAAATTTCAAATTAGGTATGCTAAGTATTATTCCAAATGTAACTCCTGTTTTAGTTGGTTTTGGTTTCTGGGCCCTATATAAAGCCCAAATTAATACAGGAATGGTAATCGTATTCGGAATGACATTAGGGATCATAGTAGATGACACTGTTCATTTTATGAGTAAGTTTTTACGAGCTCGAAGAGAATTAGGTTATGATGCTAAAGAAGCTGTGATTTATGCTTTTGAAACAGTAGGTAAAGCTTTAGTAACTACCACTATTGTCCTACTAGCAGGATTCGCAGTACTTTCTACTTCTTCTTTTGCATTAAACAGCTATATGGCAAGAATTACATTAATCATAATCTCATCAGCCTTAATCATCGATTTTATACTGCTTCCTTCACTTCTTATTCTAACTAGTAAAAAGAATGAATCAAAAGATGCTGTAAAAGATTTAAAACCACAAATACAACTTGACAAATAATTTTAAAAAATAAAATAATGAAAAAATTAATTTTAACAGGAATCGCTTTACTAAGCATTTCCATGACACAAGCACAAAGTGCAGAAGAACGAGGTTTACAAATTGCCAAAGAAGCCGACAAAGCCGATCAAGGTTTTAATAGTTCGATAGTAAATCTAAAAATGACTTTAAAAAATAAAAATGGCCAAACAAGCGAACGTTTATTAATTACTAGAACCTTAGAACAGTCTGATGATGGTGATAAATCCATGATTGTATTTAATAGCCCTAAAGATGTAAAAGGAACTTCAACACTTACTTTTACACACAAAATAGGGTCAGACGATCAATGGCTTTTTTTACCATCCATAAAAAGAGTGAAAAGAATTTCATCAAACAATAAGTCTGGTCCTTTTGTAGGTAGCGAATTTGCCTATGAAGATCTCTCCTCTCAGGAAGTAGAAAAATATAGTTATAAATTTCTGGAAGAAAACGGGAATTTACTTGTCGTAGAACAAGATCCTGTAGATCCAAAATCCGGATATACAAGGAGAGTAGTTACCTATAACAAAGATAAAGCATATCGTTTAGAAAAAGTAGAATTCTACGATCGCAAAAACTCTTTACTAAAAACACTTACCTACAGTGATTATAAATTATATAAAGGTAAATTTTGGAGAGCATTAACCTTAGATATGGTAAATCACCAAAGCAATAAAGAAACACAATTAAAATTTAGTGATTACAATTTCGAATCCGAATTATCCGAAGATGATTTTACACAAGTAGCTCTTAAAAGAGCTGGGAAATAATCTCAAAATCCTAGCACACATAAGACACGTTTTTAGTTCTGATCTTACTCTTTACCAAATGTCCTTCTAGTAATAAAGACGGTCTATGTGTGCTTAATAATATTATAAAAATGAAATTTAAACCCTATTTACTTCTTCTTACTCTACTACATACCATACTTATAATTGCACAAGAAGAAGATAAAAAAGTTACCCAAGATTTTGAATTAGAATTAGAAGGAGAATACCGCTATTTTTATGACAATCCCCTTTTTGAGGGGCAAAAAGATCATTTTCCCTCGTTAGGTATAACACCAGAATATTCGATAGCATGGAATAAAGGATATGAAAGCATTAATTTTAAAGGGTTTTTCAGACTTGATGTTGATGATGAAAGAACACATTGGGATATCCGAGAACTCTATTACCAGAAAGCTAATAAGAACTGGGAATTAAGTCTTGGGTTAAAAAAAGTATACTGGGGCGTAACTGAAAGCAATCACTTAGTCGATATTATTAATCAAACAGATGCCGTAGAAACTTTCGACGGAGAAGAAAAGCTAGGGCAACCCATGGCTCAATTTACTTGGACTACTGAAAAATTTGGTTCTTTTGATTTTTTCTATCTTCCTTATCATAGGAAACGAACTTTTTCAGGCACCAAAGGAAGACTAAGATTTCCTGTTGTAATTGATAAAAACGATTTAACTTATGAAAGTAGTGCAGAAGAATGGCGACAAGATATTGCATTTCGCTGGAAACATTACTTCAGTATTTTAGATATAGGAATATCTCACTTTTACGGAACAGGTAGAGAACCCTTATTTACATTTGATAACCTAGGAAATATCAATGCATTTTATCCAGTAATTAACCAAACAGGGTTAGATTTACAAATTACGCATGATGCTTTTTTATGGAAACTAGAATCTATCTATAGACATGCGGATGTCCAGGATTTCTTTGCTCTGGTTGCTGGCTTAGAATACACATTTTCCAATATTGATGGAGATGGTTTAGACATTGGTATCTTAGGTGAATACTTATATGATGAACGTGATACACTTGCATTAAATGCGTTACAAAATGATATTTTCATAGGAAGTCGTATCGCATTTAATGATACTCAGGATACTTCCATACTAATAGGTGGAATTGCTGATCTAGAATCTAGTAGCAAAATTTTCAGTTTAGAAGCTTCTAGACGTTTCGGAAGTACTTGGACAGCAGCGGTCGAAGCTAGAGTATTTAGCAATATAGACCCAAACGAGTTTATATTATCAAACTTTAGAGAAGACAGTTTTCTTAGAATTTCAATTTCAAAATATTTCTAAACTAAGTTGAACATTTTAACTATTTTTTTTAATCAAAAGTTAATTTGTTACAAAAAAATAATATTTAATAATCATTTGGGTTTAACATATTGTTAATAATTTAAACACAAACTCAAATGAAAATCAACAAATCAATCTTATTGATGAGTGCAGCCTTTGCCGTACTCTCATGTTCAGAAAATGAACCAATTTCTGAACTAGAAAACCTAGAACCTGACAATCAAATCTTTGATGGCGCCGAAAGAGCAAATTTTGACAAAATTGGAACAACCGAAGAAGGTTTTTATGCAGGATTACCTATCAACTATGAACTAGTAGACGGAAAAAGAATTTTTGAAGGTGACATTATTCTTCCTAAAGACGAAGTCTATACAGAAGACTCTAATTTTGTATTAGAAGACGGACAAGATCCTTCTTTAAGCAGAAGTGTTGGACGTACCTCTGGAAGATGGCCTGATAATAAAGTTTACTATACCATAGCAAATGATCTTCCTAATAAAGCTAGAGTTACCAATGCAATTGCTAGCTGGGAAAACAATACGAATCTTACTTTTATTGAAAGAACTAACGAATCCAACTACATATACTTTAGACCTGGCAGTGGATGTTCATCAAGTGTAGGAATGGTAGGTGGAAGACAAAACATCAATTTAGCAAGTGGTTGCAGTACTGGAAACACTATTCACGAAATTGGTCATGCTGTTGGATTATGGCACGAACAAAGTAGAGCCGATAGAGATCAATATGTAACTATTAATTTTCAAAATATTCAATCTGGTAGAGATTTCAACTTTAAAACCTATGTAGAACAAGGATATGACGGAGACGAATATACTAGTTCTTTAGATTTTGGATCAATTATGATGTATGGAGCGTATTCATTCTCTAAGAACGGTCAGCCAACAATTACAAAAAAAGACGGAAGCACATACTCTGTACAGAGAAATGCATTGTCTACTGCTGATTTAGAAGGAATAGATAAAATGTATCCCGATGGTGGAGACGGCGGTGGTGAACCGACTTATGAAAATGGACAATACTATACAGTTTATGGACTAAGAGTATACCGATATAATGATAAATGGTACTACTACAGCTCCAGAGGATGGAGAGAAGTAGTTTATGTTAATGGGGCTTGGTATTATGCATAATCTATAATATCATATTAATAAATTGTTTTAAGCCTTAGGTCTATAATACCTAAGGCTTTTAATTTTTAGTTGCAACGATATTCCCTATTTTTGGTCTGTTATTGAAAATCTTATGATGAGATCATTTTTATATACAGTAGTTACCGTTACAATCATTTGCGTAAGTTGTAAAAAAGAAAATACTACTATACAAGAAGAAGTTGAAATAGTTAAGCTAGATAGTTTATCTAAAGAAAAAGTCGAAATAGATGTATTAAAACTATCTCCGCAAGCTTCAAAAGACATTGAAAACTTTGAGGATTTTCAGAATCTTAAAAAGTTAATAGTATCTATGAGCAAATCAAACCCTTTTTATATCAAAAAATACGCTGATAGTATGAATTTACTTGTTCAGTCCTTTAAAGAAAATGTGTCCGAAGATTTAAAGGTAAATAACATCAGTTCTAGAATCGCGGTACTAACAACGGAATCGGGTTTGTTATTACAACTTACTGAAACTACTAGTCAAGATTCTCAGAAACTTATGGACGCCAATATTAGATTACTTACAGCTTATAATAGTCTTATTATTCAGCTAAATGAATTATCATTAGCAATTCCAGAAAACATTGAAAAAGAACTTCTTAGAGAACGTGACATCCTAAGAGATTCCATTTTATCTCCAGAAGAAAAGAATATTGAAATCGAAGAATAAAATAGTATGAAGAATTTAGTAGTTTTTATATGTTTTGCAATTACCATTACTTTTCAAGCCCAAACAAAAAAAGAAATCAATACCGTATTAGAACAATGGCATAAAGCTGCAGCTGATGCATCATTTGATTCCTATTTTGGTTTGATGACCAATGATGCTATATTTATTGGAACTGATGCTACAGAGAATTGGAATTTAGCTTCCTTTAAAGCATTCTCTAAACCTTATTTTGATAAAGGAAAAGCATGGAGTTTTAGCACGTTAGAAAGAAATATATTTGCACAAACTGACAGTAAATTAGCTTGGTTTGATGAATTATTAGATACTCAAATGGGAATCTGCAGAGGTAGCGGTGTGTTAGAGAAAACAACTGAAGGCTGGAAAATAAAACATTACGTCTTATCCATTGCAATACCTAATGAAAATGTAAAAGAAATTACTACGCTTAAAAAAAGTTTTGACAGTGATTTAATGGAAAAATTAAGAAGTAAGTAGTACTCGAAAACTAGAATATACTTTTACTGAATTCATCTATATTGGAATAACATCTAGTAGCGCCATTCTGTAGTAGTTTCTCCTTATTCTTATCTCCAATACCAACAAAATCTAAAGATAAGTTTTGAGCCGTTTTTAGATCCCAAAGCCCATCGCCCACCGAGATAATCTTAGTAAACTCCGATATGTTATAAAAGGCTTTTGCTCTTTCCAAAGCATCCATTACAAAGCCTTCTCGTGATTCGTGTGTCATAGAAGTAGCCAGTAATAACTCGTCGTACCATATACTACATTGCTCTAATTTAAGCATTGCAGGTTTAGGAAGTGCTCCCGTAGCAAAACAAAACGGAATAGACTTATCTCTAAAAGATTGTATTAAAGATTGAGCTCCTTTAATTTCTTTTACCGGATCGAATTCTAGCATTTGTGTTACCAAATTATTCTCAAAGTCCCCTAAAAGATTCTCTGAAAGATCTTGTTTAAAACTTCGCTCATAATTATATCGCAACGCATAACTATCAGTATGATGCTTATAATTATTATAGTCTGTATCAATATTATTAATCCCCATACTCATCATAGCTTTGGTTACAGAGATTAAATACATAGGTACACTATCCGTCAATGTCCCATCAATGTCAAATATGTATAATGTATCTTTCAGAAGTGTTGTTTTTATATTATAAAGAATACTTTAAGGATAAAATAAAGTTTCTTCCTGCTCCGGCAATACCAGATGAATATGGTCGATAACGTTGATCAGTAATATTCTCAACTGTTAACGTTGCTTGTAAACTTTTAGTAAACTGATATCTTGATCTCACATTAAGTGTATACCAAGAAGGAGAATATGGATTTCCATTTTCATCTAATGCATATAAAAAGTCATTGTTTTGTTGAGAAGGAGCCAACTCTTCAAAATCAAATTGCCCATTATAAATTGCAGAAAAATCAATCATCCATTTATCATTTGTATAATTAAGATTTGTACTACCAAACTGAGGAGCAACATGTCTTGAAGGAGAAACTGATCCATCATCCAACTCTTCTTCTCCACCAGTAAATGTATATTTAGAAGAAAGGTTAAAATTCTTTATAAAATCATAACTAAAACCTGCCTCAAAACCATAAATCTGAGCATTGGCTGCATTCTGAATCGCTTGTACATTGCTTAGCTCTCCTCCAAAAATAATTTCAGTTTCTCCATTAAGAGAAAAATCTCTTCGAACTAAAGCATTATCCAATTGCGTATAATAGGTTGCCAAATCAATCTTGAAATTCTTACCAACATTGGCAGTCAACCCAATTTCTCCATTATAAGCATATTCTGGTTCTAAATCTGGATTTGGCACTACTACTGACCCTGGTTCCGAATCAAAAATTTTACCCACATCATCAATATTAGGTGCTCTAAATGCTGTAGAAAAATTAAACTTCCACTGTAAAATATCATTTGGTAACCAGCTAATTCCTGCCGTACCTGTAAAAGCCTCCGTATCAATATTTGCTTCTCTAAAAGGAAAGTCAAAAAACGTATCATCAAATTCTGAATACAGAATAATCCTATTGTATCGCAACCCACCTTGAAACCTTAATTTTTCAGTTAACTTACTTTTTAAACTGGCATATGCAGCAATGGACTGCCATGTAGACCCATCCGGATATCTAGATGGTGCGGCAACAACATCATTGGTAGAAATATTAAGTTCCGAACCCTCTGACGAGACTTGATTCAAGATATATTCCAAACCATAATATATCGTTGTTTTATCATCAAATTTCTTTTCAAAATCAAGATTTGCAGAATATGCATCTACATCCTCTTTTGTTCTTGATAAAATATCATCTCCAAAATCCCGATCATTTCTACTTTCCTGAAAATTCTGATAGGCAGCTGTAAATTTTACTTTATCGTATAATTTATTTTTCCATTTATTAGTTAATTGAAGATTTCCCATTAACCATTTTTGAGGTCCATAATACCATTCGGCAGATCTTAAACCCACATCACTACGACGGATCAATCGATCATATCTAGGATAATCAGAAGTTTTTGTATAAATAAATCCTGCATTAATATCCCATCTTTCATTAGGAATAAAATGTACCTTTTGCAAAAAATTAAATTGATTATAACCAGTAAAAACCTGACTTTTTGGGTCATCATTTTCAATTAGAGTATCAACACCATCTATTGTTTCTACATACTCATTTCGTAAATAATCATCAGGGCCATGACTTCCCATTGTAAGATCATCAAAATCTGTATAACTTACACTAGTTAGAAATGCCCACTTCTCTAAGCCTATATTAAAATCGACATGACCTGTTCTTTCATTACTCGCACTAGCATACCTAGCTATAGCATTTCCACTAAATTTATTCTTTCCTCGTATAGCTATTTTAGGTTGAGCTGTGTAAAAGTTCATCACACCTCCTACAGCATCACTTCCGTAAACTACAGAACCAGGTCCTAATATAACTTCTGTTCTATCTATTGTAAATGGATCTACAGATATCACATTTTGAACATTACCACCCCTAAAAATAGCATTATTCATTCGAACTCCATCCACCGTAAGTAATAATCGATTAGTAGAAAATCCTCGAATTATTGGACTACCTCCTCCCAATTGACTTTTCTGTATAAACACTTGCCCACTGCTCTGCAAAAGGTCTGCCGAAGTTTGTGGTGTAGAGAAAGAGATTTCATCAGATTTAATACTAACAATCTTTTGAGTAACATCTTTTTTATCCTGTTCCCACTTAGAAACAGAAATCACTACCTCTGACAATTGATTTTCATCCACCTCCAAATACACTTTATTTGATAAAGCTAGAATTTCAGATTTAGTAGTAGCAAAGCTTATGTGGGATATGTGAATAAAATATAGTATTTCTGTTTCCGAAAAATCGGAAATATCCGCTATACCATCAAAATCTGTTATAACAGTTTTTGATTTCGTTTTATTATGAATTGTAACACTAGGAATAGGCTGGTTATTTGACCTGCTTAGCACAGTAATACTTTGAGCAGTATTTTCCGTTACAAAAAATAAAGTGAATACAACAATTAAAAATAAGCGCATTACTTAACTAAAAATTTCATTCAAAATCGAAAGTGACTTTGGTTTTTTAAAACCGTGCAAATGTAGCTCAAAATATACTAATAACGTATTAAGAATCTCATTTCTTACCATTCTAGACATTTTAATACTCATACTTTCCTCAAATGTCGTGCCCAAAAACTTCTTGAGTACCAAAACACTATTTCCTTCGAGACAATAAATGTTAGAAGAATCCTCCTGAAAGCAACCATCTTGCATATTAAAAACCGATGAAGAAATATTAGATGTATCTGGATAAAACCCTAAATATTGTGTCAACTTTATTAAAAATGAAATATGGAAATTACCAATATTATCATGTGAATCTAACCACAAAAATGTTGTTTCTAAATAATGAAAAAGATCCTCATTTATTTCTTGTTCTTGAATTGTATTTTTTAATATTTCTGAAAGAAAAAATACTAATGAGCTTTTAACAAAATCAGTATGCAAAGATTGATAAGGTATTAGAATTTTAGCTTCTTTAATTCTTTCTAAAGTACCTTTATCTTTGTGATTTGCTTCAATTTCTAGTAACGTCAACGGCTGAAACAAAGAAGATCGTATTTTTCCTCTTTTAGATTTTAATATTCCTTTTAGCAAATAGGAACGTAATCCACTAGTTTTTGTTAATAGGGAAACTATTAAATCACTTTCTCCATAACGCAAAGAATGAATTACTATGGCTGGAGTATTTACAATCATTACCTAACTATCAAAAGCTTAGAAACAGTTGTTTCTGCTTGATCTTCTCCTGTAACTAAAATAAGATAAACTCCAGACGCTACCTTATGCCTTCCAAAAGCGGTAGTATCCCACTGAATACTTCCACCTTCACTAACTTCTTCATATACCAAGTTACCTTCGATATCAGTGATCTTTACATTTGATCTACTTGTTAAACCTTTTATTGTTACCTGCCCATTAAATCCTGGGCGCACCGGATTAGGAAATGCAACTACATTATCTAAATTATCTTCTGGTCCAGTAGCAGTTCCTTTAAACTCTAATAAACCTTTCTCAGTTGCAAAATAAACAGAACCCGTAGAATCATCTACTGATATATCTAATACATTATTTGTAGGTAACGGAGAATTATCAGCCGTAAAATGAGCTAATGTCTCTTGCCCATCAGAAGAGAAATAAAACACTCCTGATGATGCAGTAGCTACCCATTTATTATTAGACCCATCTGCTTCTATATCAGTAATTGTCTCATCAAATAATAATTCTTGAGGAACACCTTCATCATCTAAAATAATAATCTGACTTGCTTGGGGATTACTTTGCTGAAACACTCCAGAAGTATTAAACAAAACCCTTATGCCTCTAAAAGTACCAATCCACAACTGATTATTCCGATCGACCTCTAAAGCAAGTACATAATCACTAGGAAGATTAGAACCCTCAGTCTCACCAGATAATTGAATTTGACTTTCTGTATCAGTATTGTAACCAATCACACCCGAATTAAATCCACCAACAAACAAATTTCCGTCTCTATCTATCACCGTATCCGTAAAACCTAAATTATTTAAAGCATTAGGTATTGATCTGCTTAAATTAACATTAAGCGTTTGTGTCGCACCAGGAGAAAATCTTTTCAAACCATTGTCAACCCTAGCGTTATTAACCCACAGATTTCCATCATTGTCAAAAACAGAGCCGTTAAGAAACACAAAAATTGGATCATTTGTTACAAATGACTCAAAACCACTATTAAGGTTGTTATATAAATTAGTTACTACATTATCATTGATCTCTAATAAACCACTACTTAAACTACTTATAAAAACCTGATCTTCATTATTGGGATTAATAGTAATATGAGATAAAGATGTAGCACCCATAACCTCATCTTTAGAAATATTTAACCATCCTTCAGAAGTGAGTTTACTTATCCCTCTTTGTTGTAATGGAAACGGGTTAAAATTCACATCATATTGACCAAATACTACCCACAGTTTACTATTTGATGCTTCTATCCCAAAAGTAAAATTACTTAATGGTCCTTCTGGAGATATTGAAGTTTTATTAGTAAGATCATTAAAATCAACTTGTAATAATCCTCTACTATCTGTTCCTAGATATAGTGTGTTATTAAAAGATAACGCGGTATTTAACAAAAAAGAATCTCCAGTTGTACTAATTGCCGATGTAGTTTCATTAAAGCTTGTATCAAATACCGATGCTCGATCTGTATTAACAACTATTAAATTGTCAGAATCGATAGAAACATCTATTACATCACTAGAAGCTGTTACAACTGTAGTTAGAACTGGTCCATCAAGACGACTGATAAGGTTATTATTCTCCCATACCAAAATCTCCTCATTAAATAATGTAATTCCTCTATACTGTCCTGGAACTAATGTTATCCATTGGTTAAAATCAACTAAATTAGGGTTGTCAACATTTGCATTTAAAATTCCATTATTCGAAGTAGTTGCATAAATCACATTGTTTGAAACTACCGTTCCGGTTATATTTATTTGTGATCCAGCTGGACCCACAAAAAACGTATCACCAAATTCTATTCTTTCTAAATTAAACTCTACGATCCCAAACTCTGTAGAGACATACAATATATTACCATTTTCAAAAAAGTGATTGATCCTTTTCTGTGTTGGAGGAATCGTCGGTTTCTCTAAAATATCGATAAAAGTTATTACCTCATCATCAACTATTAGCTCTAACAATCCATTATCATAACCAATAACAGTAATATCAAATATTGAACTATGATAAATTGTAGATACTGTTTCTCCAGACAAACCATTTACAGTAGTAAAGGTTTCCGAAGTTCTTGTATCCGTATCGTAGATAAAAATTGTATTCTCAGAAGCAACATAAATTTTATTTTCTATTGCATAGGAATCGTTAATTTGAAAATAGGAATAATGCCCTGTCCATTGATTACTAAAATCCTGAGAAAATAGAAATACCGGAAAAATTAGAAGTATTAACTGTCTGAAGTATCGCATAATTACGGAGTGATATTAACGCTGCCTTGATAACACGCTAAAATACTAATTATTGCTTTCAAATAATGAAAAAAGCCGTTCTTTATAGTAAGAACGGCTTTCACAATAAATACTTATTATTATTTATATAACTCCTTGAGCTAACATAGCATCAGCAACTTTTACAAAACCTGCAATATTTGCTCCTTTAACGTAATCAATATAACCATCATCATCTGTTCCATATTGAACACACTTTTCATGAATATCGTTCATTATTTGTTTTAGCTTTTCGTCAACCTCTGTTCTTGTCCATTTAAAACGTAGAGAATTTTGGGTCATCTCCAATCCAGAAGTAGCAACTCCTCCCGCATTTGATGCTTTACCTGGTGCAAAAAATATCTTAGCTTTATGAAAAGCTGCGACAGCATCAGAATCACAAGGCATATTAGCTCCTTCACTAACACACATACATCCGTTATCAATTAATCTTGTAGCATCATCACCATTCAATTCATTCTGTGTTGCACAAGGTAATGCAATATCACACTTTTCACCCCAAGGTGTTTTTCCTTTATGAAATTTTGCAGAACTGTATTTATCAGCATACTCACTTATACGTCCTCTTCTCTCATTCTTAAGTTCCATTACAAACTTAAGCTTATCATTATCAATTCCATCTTCGTCATAGATATAACCAGAAGAATCAGATAAGGTTACTACTTTAGCACCTAACTGAATAGCTTTTTCTGTAGCATATTGCGCCACGTTTCCTGAACCTGATACTAAAACTGTTTTTCCTTCAAAAGAATTGCCTTTGGTTTTTAGCATATTTTCTGCAAAATATACGGTACCATAACCCGTAGCTTCTGGACGAATCTCAGATCCTCCCCAGGTTAATCCTTTTCCTGTTAAAACTCCGGTAAATTCATTACGCATTTTACGATACATCCCAAACAAGAAACCAATTTCACGTGCACCTACTCCAATATCTCCAGCAGGAACATCTGTGTTAGGTCCAATATGTCTAAAAAGCTCACTCATAAAACTATGGCAAAAACGCATAATCTCATCATCGGATTTTCCTTTAGGATCAAAATCTGAACCTCCTTTACCACCACCCATTGGCAGCGTTGTTAAACTATTTTTGAACACTTGCTCAAAAGCAAGAAACTTAAGAATACTTAAATTTACTGATGGGTGAAAACGTAATCCGCCTTTATAAGGACCAATCGCAGAATTCATTTGAATTCTATATCCACGATTTACATGTATTTCTCCCTTATCATCTACCCAAGGTACTCGAAACATTATGGCTCTCTCTGGTTCTACCATTCTTAATAGAATGTTTTTTCCATTATATATTTCTTGTGTAGCGATATACGGTATTACAGTTTCCGCAACTTCTTGTACCGCTTGTAAGAACTCTGGCTCATGTGAATTACGAGCTCTTACTTCTTCCATAAATGCATCTATTTTTGCTTGCATATGTTAATAGGATTAAAAGATTCTTATTTAATGGTTAATTTATTTGGTCAAATATATGATATTATCAAAAAATTACATCTAATTTTTTGAATTTAATAACACTCTATCCAATAGCTTGCTCTAAATCTGATATTAGGTCGTTTACATCCTCAATTCCTACACTTAATCTAATCAGAGAATCGACAACACCAGTCTTTTCTCGTTCTTCTTTTGGAATTGACGCATGTGTCATACTTGCTGGATGTCCTGCTAAACTTTCTACTCCACCAAGTGATTCTGCTAATGTGAAAATTTTCAAATTTTCAACAATTCTTATCGCTTCTTTGTAATTACTGTTTTTTGTAACAAAAGATATCATGCCACCGAAACCATTCATTTGTTCTTTAGCTACACTATAACCTGGATTATCTATAAATCCTGGCCAATATACATTTTCAATTTTAGGATGATTTTTTAGATAATTTGCTATGGTTTCTCCATTTTCGCAATGACGTTGCATTCTAACATGTAATGTCTTAATTCCTCTAAGAGCTAAAAAACTATCTTGTGGACCACAGACCGCGCCACTTGCATTTTGAATAAAATATAGGCGATTCGCAATTTCATCATCCTTAACTATCAAAGCACCCATTATCAAATCACTATGCCCTCCAATATATTTAGTAACACTATGCATTACGATATCGGCACCAAGATCTAAAGGTTGCTGTAAATAAGGTGTTGCAAATGTATTATCTACGGCTAATAGAAGATTATGTTTGTTAGAAATCTTACCAATTGCTTTAATATCAATAATATTCATCATCGGGTTTGTTGGTGTCTCTACCCAAATCAGTTTTGTTTTTTCATTAATATATTTTTCAACGTTACCCGAATTTTTCATTCCAATAAAATGAAATTTTATTCCAAAACCTTCAAAAATTTTGGTAAACAATCTATAGGTTCCCCCATAGAGATCATTTGTCGAAATCACTTCATCGCCAGGTTTTAATAATTTAAGTACCGCATCAATAGCTGCTAATCCTGATCCAAAAGCCAATCCATGTTTTCCGTTTTCAAGACTTGCCAAAGCATTTTCTAAAGATTTTCTAGTTGGATTATGTGTTCTACTATACTCAAACCCTTTGTGTCCTCCAGGAGTAGTTTGAGCATAGGTAGAAGTTTGGTATATTGGAGGCATTACAGATCCGTAAGCAGGATCAAGTATCTGTCCTCCGTGTATTGTTTTGGTATTAAACTTCACGATTCCTCGATTTTTATCAGTGTTCTTATTTTTTATATGTTCTTTCGATCAATTCTTATATTTCAGAACTGAAAAAAACCAACTTGTAATCTATTTTGTTAAAAAACTAAAACAAATTTATAACTTAATTCGTTCTAATCATATTTCAATGAATATCTTTAGTAGATGATTAACACAAAAACTAACACCAATCTTAAGTCACTTTTTTTAGCAGTAATCTCTATTTGTTTTTATAGCTGCCAAAAGAGTGAACCTTTAAGTTTTCATAAACGCACTATCGCCATTGATGATTATTTTGACTGCAATAGCTCTGATTGCGCTATTACAGAAATTTTTCTTCTCGAATCTATAAATGAAAATGAAATTGCAAAAAAAATCAATATTCAAATAGAAAAGGCTGCCAGTACTAGCTTAAACGTAGAAGATGACACCTCTATAGACAACATAGAAGAAGCACTTAAAAATTTTAATAACTCCTATCAAGAAATAAAAAAGGAATTTCCAGAAGAAATTATTCCATATGAAGCAAGTATAAACTGTGACATCAGTTATCAGAATAAATTCATTCTTTCTATTCTAATAGATTCTTATATATTTACTGGAGGTGCTCACGGAAGTGGCAATTCAAAATACATAAACATTGATGCAAAAACTGGTGCAATTATACCACAAGAAAAACTGCTAAAGAATGTAAACAACTTTTCAATATATGTCGAAAAAATATTTAGAGAGAAGTACGCTATTCCTAATGAACAATCTATAAATAGTACTGGCTTCTTCTTTGATAATAACACTTTTAGTTTGCCAAATAACATTGGGTTAACAGAGACCCATATTATTCTTTTCTATAACCAATATGAAATAAGCTCATACGCTGAAGGACCTATAGAATTAAAACTTAAAAAAGAAGAAGTAGTGGATTATTTTACGACTACTATTCTATAATGACTTCTTGAGCGCTAAAATGTATCCGAGATGTATTCCTTCATGAAAATTATTAAAATTGATAGCATCCTCTACAGATTTTAACACAAAACCAGTACTAGTAGGATATTCTTGATACCCTTCAAAAATACTACCATCTATGTCTTTTTCAGTTTTATCAATGGTAGTAAAAAGAAGTTCTTTTACTTTTTCTACCTCTTCTTTACTTACCAAACCTTCTGTTTTAGTCCCTTTACGATATTTAACAATCATCTCATCACTAATCATCATTGGTAATCCACTTAATTTGTAAGTAAGTAATTGTTGCGTAACCACTACATGAGCAATATTCCAAATCAAATTATTATTAAACCCTTGGGGAACTTTGTTTAGATCTTCCAATGAAAAGTTATCCATAATTTTGGCTAGTAATTTTCTATTGGTTCTTGTGATTTCTAATTGATCTCTCATATTTAAGTAGTAAACGTTCTTAATTTTTACCCAAAAATATGAGTTTTCAAAGAGAAATGAATTTCCTTTGTGTTGATTTTGACATTTTAAATATAAATCTGTGAAAAAAATATATTACCTATCAACTTGTGATACTTGTAAACGCATCATGAACGAACTAAACCTTTCTTCTGATTTCGTTTTGCAAGACATTAAATCAGAAGGCATTAGCTTAGTTCAAATAGAAGAAATGAAATCGTTAGCTGGTTCATATGAATCCCTGTTTAGTAAAAGAGCACGGCTTTATAAAGAAAGAGATCTAAAAAATCAAGCACTAGCAGAAGACGATTACAAAAATTTAATTCTAGAACATTATACCTTCTTAAAGCGTCCAGTACTATTATTTGATAATCAAATATTTATCGGTAATAGTAAAAAAGTAGTGGAAGCTGCTAATATTGCTATTAATGGATAAAAGAACGGCAGCATTACTAGCAGCTTTTGGTGCAAGTCTAATTTATGCAATCAATCACACCTTGGCAAAAGGTGTAATGCCCACTTACATTAAACCTTTTGGCTTTATTCTTCTTAGAGTAATTGGTGCTGCAGCACTTTTTTGGCTGGCATCAATATGGGCTCCTAAACAAAAAATTGATCGCGCTGATTGGCTAAGAATATTTGGGTGTGCTATTTTTGGTATGGTCATTAATATGTTGATGTTTTTTAAAGGACTTCAATTATCTACGCCAATAAACAGCTCAGTTATGATTACCATTTCACCTATTTTGGTATTCGTTTTATCTGCTATTTTTCTAAGTGAAAAAATAACATGGTTACGAACTGTTGGAATTCTACTTGGTTTTTCTGGAGCATTAGGGTTGATTCTCTTTGGTTCAGAAACTAGGCAAGATGCTCCTAATATTCCACTGGGTAATATTCTTTTTATTGTCAATGCTGCTTCTTATGCTATATATCTTGTATTAGTAAAACCCCTAACATCAAAATACCATTCTTTTACTTTAATGAAATGGTTTTTCCTTATTGGAGTTATTATTAATTTTCCTATTACCATTTCAGAATTTAGCGAAGTACAATGGACATCACTTCCTTATGACGTCATATGGAAAATGGCTTTTGTGGTCATTGGAACTACTTTTTTTACTTATTTATTAAATGTATTTGCACTTAAAACACTAAAAGCATCTACAATTGGTGCATTTATCTATTTACAACCTTTATTGGCAATAAGTTTCGCCATGGCAATGGGAGCTGATTCTCTTAATGCTGTCAAAATAATCTCTGCCCTATTAGTCTTCTTAGGTGTTTATTTGGTAACCAAAAAACCTAAAAAACTAGCTTAGGTCTTGTGGTATTTTTGCAAATTTTCTAGTGTCTTCTTTGGTAAGAATTTTAAAATTATCAGGACGCTCCACTTTATCCATAAACTGATTCATTTCTTCCGGAAGTGGTATTAATTTTCGAGTATTTAGATCTATCCATGCACCCATCATCTCACATCTCGCAAAGTTTCTTCCTTTATAATCATAAAAATTATGTAAAAATTCAAAGAATTTTCCATCCTCGCTCATTCCTGATAATTCTAAAGAAACTTTTACAGGTCTACCATAAAAAACCTCTTTAAAATAATAGATATGTTCGTAGAAAACTACTGGCCCAATATTGAATTTTCCCAAAGATCGTTGATCAAAACCCAACTCGGATAAAAAGGTCATTCTGGTATGTGCTGCATATTCTATATATGCTTTGTTAGCTAAATGACGATTTGCGTCAATATCATTCCATCTAATTTCGAATTCCTTTAAATACATAACTATTCATTTTTACGCTGTAAAAATACAAAAGACTTATTATGCTTGCATAATAAAAACCTGTTAAAAATTGTATCTCTATTCAACACCTCAAACATTTTTGAGCATAAAAACCTTTAGTAAATCAATATTTCTGAAATCTATAACTTCAAAATAAGACTCTTTAGGTTTTGAAAAGCTTTAGGGTCTTCTTATTTTAGGAAAAAAAATAACGAATGTACATCAAACGTAATATTGGCTGGGGACTTATTCTTCGCTTTGCATGGAGAAATTTACTTTTTTTCACTGTATATACCGCAGCTATTTTTTCATTATATCATTTTTTAGATTTACAATTTATAGACATTCCTTTTCAGCCACTTACCGTTATTGGAATTGCCGTAGCATTTTACATTGGTTTTAAGAATAGCCAAAGTTATGACCGTTTTTGGGAAGGTCGTAAAATTTGGGGAGGTATTGTTAATTATAGTAGAACGTGGGCAAATCAAGTTTTATGTCTAGTTAATGATAATCCTGAAACAAAAAAAGTACTTATTTACAGACATATAGCTTGGATTAACGCATTACGTATACAACTTAGACAACCTACTTCATTTTCCATAAAAGAAAATCCTTCTGTAGAGCGCCTTGTTAAAAAACACGGAGAGAAAAATCCCGCCTGTGATGCCACTAAAAGTTTTATTTCAGACGAAGAGTATTCTGATTTACTACAAAGAAAAAACGCGGCAACTCATTTAGTAAAAAACCAAGGATTACATCTAAAAGAATTATTAAACTCTGGAAAAATTACGGAATTCGACAAACAACTTTTGCACGGAATATTAGAAGAATTATATAATTTACAAGGAAAATGTGAGCGTATCAAAAACACTCCTTTTCCTCGTCAATATGCATATTTCAGCACTGTCTTTACCTGGATTTTTGTGCTATTATTGCCTTTTGGACTACTTAATGTTTTTGAAAATGAACTCAGCGATATGGCACACCATATTAAACCTTGGTTTATTTTCTTAATGATTCCGTTATCTGTATTAGTATCTTGGATATTCACTACAATGGAAAAAGTAGGAAGTAATAGTGAAGATCCTTTTGAAGGAAGAATTAATGACGTTCCGATGACTGCACTTTGTAGAACAATTGAAATAGATTTAAGAGATATGTTAGATGAGAAAGATCTTCCTGAAAAAGTAAAACCGAAAGACAATATTCTTTACTAATGCCTTTAATAGAATCCACATACACTCCACCATATTTTTTTAAAAATGGTCACTTCTCTACTATATACCCTAATTTACTTAGAAAAGTAAACGATATTCTTCAGACGCGAGAACGTATAGAATTAGAAGATGGTGACTTTATTGATATCGATTGGAGTTATCCATCTAATGGTGAATCTAATCAAAAAGTTGCTGTCTTAATTCATGGTTTAGAAGGCAATGCACAACGTCAATATATTGTCGGTTTGGCCAGGCACTTAAATAATAATCATTGGGATGTAGCTGCAGTAAATCTTAGAAATTGTAGTGGAGTCGTTAATAGACTATATAGATCTTATAATGCAGGTGTAAGCGAAGATTTAAGTTCAATTATCACCCATATCATCGAGAAAGAGTACAATACTATTTCGATATGTGGGTTCAGTCTTGGAGGTAACATAACGCTAAAATATTTAGGAGAGAGAGCAACCCCTACTCAAGTTAAATCTGCCGTTGTAGTATCTGTACCATGTGATCTATATGACTCTTTAAAAGAGATCAATAAACCAAAAAACTTTATTTATCAAAAGCGATTTATTAAAAGCTTAAAAGAAAAACTACACGAAAGGCAACAGGTTTTTCCAGAGCAAATCAGTAAATCAGATATCAATGCTTGTAAATCATTAATTGATATTGATAACTTATATACAAGCAAAGCTCATGGCTATACAGATGCTATTGATTATTATACAAAATGTAGTAGTAAACAATTTTTAAAAAATATTCAGGTTCCAACACTAATTATTAACGCTAAGAACGATACTTTTCTGGGAAATGCATGTTACCCAATTAAAGAAGCGCAGGAAAACAATAATTTATTTTTAGAGACACCTAATTTTGGTGGACATGTAGGCTTTTATCTTAGAGGTCTAACTTATTATAACGAGCATAAAACCGTACAGTTTCTGAATAAATGGTAAGCGAACCAGATGTTTTTACTATAATTTGTAATATTTTACCTACACATTTGAATTAATGAAACAAACGTTAAGTCAATGTTAAGGTTTTGTGTAGTAATTTTTTATCCCTTTATCGAAAATCTTTTTTTAATTAGGAATATTTTAAGAGTTTTGGTCGTTTCCTTATAGAATTATCAGGGAAATCAAATTATCGCTAACTCAAACTCAATAAAAATGAAAAAAAGCTACAAAAACCTTACTGGGGGAAGGTTTAAAAAACTACACATGTTAGTTTTTTCTATGATGATACTTCTTTCGGCTGGAGCATTCGCTCAGGACAAAGCCCAGAGGTCAAAAATCATGTCAAAAAGTAATCTTTCTAAACTTAATCAACTACAAGCTGAGAATGCAGAAAAAGCTGCAATTCAAAAGAAAGAGGCTATACAAGCTGCAAAGCAAAATGGATGGCCTATTAAAACCACGCTAAAGGATGGAACTTTTTCTGAGCTGCAAAGACTTGCTCCAGATGGAAGTGCACTTTATTATACTACTTATAACGTAGACGCTGCGGAATCCACAAGAACGAATCATCTTAATATTGGAGGATCACTTGGATTAAACCTAGATGGTCAAAATATGACTGCCCATGTATGGGACGGTGGACATGCAAGAGAATCTCACCAGGAATATGATGGTGCTGGAGGAAACAATCGTGTTACTATTATGGATGCCGCTTCAGAAGGAGGTACTCAATTAAACTTTCACGCTGCTCACGTAACTGGAACTATTACAGCTTCTGGTGTTCAAGCTGCTGCAAAAGGAATGGCTCCTCAGTCTAAAGTAAATGGATATATGTGGAACAATGATGTTGCTGAAGCTACAACTGCTGCTGCAAACGGAATGATCATATCTAATCACTCTTATGGATTTAGAGGAGATCTTGTACCAGATCAATATTTTGGTGCATATATAGACACTTCTAGAGATTGGGATGAAGTAATGTTTAATGCACCTTTCTACCTAATGGTAGTAGCTGCTGGTAATGATGGTAACCAAAATGGATATAACGGACAACCACTTGATGGAAATTCTTCTTATGATAAATTAACAGGACATTCTACTTCTAAAAACAATTTAGTAGTTGCGAATGCTCAGGATGCTAATATTAATTCAGATGGGTCTTTAAATAGTGTTTCTATTAACAGTTCTAGTAGTGAAGGCCCAACGGACGATTACCGTATCAAACCAGATATTACTGGAAACGGTACTGGGGTTTACTCTACATACGAAAGCAGCAATACAGCTTATGCTAGTATTACTGGTACTTCTATGGCATCACCTAATGTTGCAGGATCATTACTATTATTACAGCAACATTATAATAATACAAATGGTAGTCTTATGAGAGCTGCAACTCTAAAAGGTTTAGCTCTTCATACAGCAGACGATGCTGGACCTTCTGGTCCTGATGCAGTTTATGGATGGGGATTATTAAACGCTAAAAAAGCTGCTGAAACTATCACTAACAATGGAAATGAAACCAAAATTGAAGAACTTACGCTGAATAGTGGACAAACATATTCAATTACTGTAGATTCTGATGGTGTAAATTCTTTGATGGCTTCTATCTCTTGGACGGATCGTGCTGGAACAGCTGTTTCTGCAACTAATTCGAATGCAGCTGTGTTAGTAAATGATTTAGATATTAGAGTTACAAAAAACACTACTACATACAATCCTTATAGATTAACCGGTATTACAACAAATGGAACTGGAGACAATACTGTAGATCCATATGAAAGAGTTGATATAGCTAATGCTACCGGTACATATACTATTACTGTAACCAACAAAGGATCTTTGGTGGGAGGAAGTCAAAACTTCTCTCTTATCGTAACTGGATTAACAGGAACACCTGTTGTTTGTAATGCTACTGTTCCTGTAGGAGTAGGAGCTTCTAACATTGGTTCTGATTCTGCGACAATAAACTGGACTGCGATTCCTGGAGCATCTTTTGATGTAAGATATCGTCAAACAGGAACTTCAACTTGGACTACACAAACAGCAAGTGGTGTTTCATCTGTAATTTCTGGTTTAGCTGAGACTACTTCATATGAAGTACAAGTAAGAAGTAACTGTTCTGATGGATCTACATCTTCTTACAGTGCATCTACTACTTTTACGACTACTGAAATTCAATTAAACTATTGCGCATCTAATGGTAATAGTGTTGCTGACGAATATATTGGTAATGTTCAATTAGGGACAATTAATAATGCTTCTGGAGCAGGAAGTGGAGGTTACTCAGATTTTACTTCGATTTCTACCTCAATTTCCAAAGGAAGTGATTATACAATTACTGTAACACCAACCTGGACAGGAACTACATATAGTGAAGGATATAGTGTATGGATTGACTATAATCAAAATGGAGTTTTTACAGATTCTGGTGAGCAAGTATGGACACAAGCTGCAACACAAACTACGCCGGTTAGTGGAAGTTTTACAGTACCGTCAAGTGCATTAAACGGAGATACAAGAATGCGTGTTTCTATGAAATATAATGGAGTACCAACTTCTTGTGAATCTTTTCAATATGGAGAAGTAGAAGACTATACTGTTACAATTGGAGCTTCTACTGGTGATACACAAGCACCAACTGCACCAACAAGTTTAGCTGCATCTGACATCACTGAAACTACTTTAACTTTATCCTGGAATGCTGCTACAGATAATGTAGGAGTTACTGCTTATGATGTATATCAAGGAAGTACTATTTTAGGAGAAGTTACTGGAACAACTGCAAACGTTACTGGATTAACAGCAAGTACTGCATATCAATTTAGTGTAAAAGCAAAAGATGCTGCTGGAAATGAATCAGCGTTTAGTAATACAATTGATGTTACTACTGCGGACGCTCCAGATACACAAGCACCAACTGCACCAAGCGGATTATCAGCTTCTAATATCGAGGAAACAACCTTAACACTATCATGGAATGCTGCTACAGATAATGTAGGAGTTACTGCTTATGATGTATACCAAGGAAGTACTGTATTAGGAGAAGTTACAGGAACAACAGCAAATGTTACTGGATTAACTGCAGACACTACATATCAGTTTAGTGTTAAAGCAAAAGATGCTGCTGGAAATGAATCAGCATTTAGTAATACTATAAATGTAACTACAACTGGAGGATCTGGTGGAGGTGGTTGTACTTCAGGTATTTCCTCTTTCCCATATGATGAAGGATTTGAAAATACTTTAGGAGCTTGGACTCAATCAACTGCTGATGATATTAACTGGACTGTTGATGCTAGTGGAACACCTTCTAGTAGTACTGGACCTTCTAGTGCTCCTCAAGGTTCTTACTATATTTTTGTTGAGGCTTCAGGAAATGGAACGGGATATCCTAACAAACAAGCTATCTTAAATTCTCCTTGTTTCGACCTTTCTGGTCTTTCAGAAGCAAGCTTCTCTTTCAGCTATCATATGTATGGTGCTACAGACATGGGAAGTATAGCCGTAGACGCAAGTACTGACGATGGAGCTACTTGGACAAATATTTGGAGTGAATCTGGAAATAAAGGAAATTCTTGGTTAACAGCTAGTATTGACCTTGCAACTTATGTTGGAGGAGGAGTTCAATTAAGATTTAACAGAATTACAGGATCTACCTGGCAAGCTGATATTGCAATTGATAATGTATCATTAACCAATACTTCTGGTGGTGGTGGATCAACAGATATCTGTGAAGGAGTTGCTGAATGGAGTAGTTCTCAATCCTATCAAACTGGGGATCAGGTTACGTATCAAGGAAACCTATTCGAAAGAACGGCTACAGGATGGACAAACCTTGGAGCATGTGGAACTACAACATCTTTTGTTACCACTTCTGATGACCCACAAGGACCTCCAACAGAATTACTATCTGTATATCCTAATCCATTGAAAGGAGCAATTCTTAATGTTCGTGCAGGAAACTACGGAACTCAAGAATATTCAATTCATAACATGTTGGGGCAAACGGTTCTTAAAGGGACTTTCTCTAACACAATTGATGTTCAAGCATTGGAAGCTGGAGTATACATGTTAAAAGTAAATATGGGAACGGTTCGTTTCATAAAAGAATAAAAATTTAAGACAGATAACCTTAATTTTTAATAAAGCCCTGAAACAAAATTGTTTCAGGGCTTTTTGTATACTTGTAATTCATAACTAGCTGATTTTAATCAATCATGAAATATTACAAAACTGACAGACTTAAATTACGCGCTGCAACTATAGAAGATGCTGATTTCTACCTAAAACTTCTAAATAGTCCTAAATGGATTCAAAACATCGGAGATCGCAATGTAAAAACCACTAAAGACGCAGAAACTTATATTACAGAAAAAATGACCCCTCAATTAGAGAGATTAGGGTATTCAAATTACACCGTAATTAGAAAATCTGATAATATAAAAATTGGTTGTTGCGGATTATATGACAGAGAAGGTATTGAAGGCGTAGATATCGGTTTTGCTTTTTTACCAGAATTCGAAAAAAAAGGGTATGCCTATGAAAGTTCATTTAAAATAAAAGAAATTGGAATTAGTAAATTTGGAATTAAGAAAATTAGTGCTATTACAATACCAGAAAACACATCTTCACAAAAATTATTAGAAAAACTAGACTTTACTTTTATAAAAATGATCAAAATTCCAAACGATGATGAGGATCTTATGTTATATGAATATCAAATAAATTCCTAAAAATTTTTGGTATAAGAATTCTCTAAATTGATACAATTATGAAAAACATCACATTTGTTTTATTTATAGCGCTTAGCGTCGCGCTCACGGGATATATTCCAATTCATAAGTCAAGTATCCAGAATAAATTTTTAAGTCATGAAATAGACCTAAAACATCAGTGTTTAAAATTTTATTGGAAAGATAAGTATGGAAAAAACTTCAAGAATTTTCAAAACCTTAAAACTGAATTGCACAAAGATCATAAGGAATTGGTATTTGCCATGAATGGAGGTATGTACAACAAAGATTTATCACCACAAGGATTATACATAGAAAACGGAGTGGTAAAATCCAAGATAGACACTCTCAAAAAAGGTTACGGAAACTTCTACCTACAACCAAACGGTATATTTTATATAACCAAGGATAACAAACCTATTATTATTCCTACCAATAATATTAAAAAACTTGATCATATCGCTTATGCAACACAGTCTGGCCCAATGTTATTGATTAATGGAAAAATTCATTCTAAATTTAATCAAGGCTCTCCTAATGTTCATATTAGAAATGGAGTTGGAATTCTACCAAATGGAAATTTACTTTTTGCAATCTCTAAAGAAAAGGTCAATTTTTACGATTTTGCTAGCTATTTTAAAGAGAAAGGATGTAAAAATGCTTTATATCTTGATGGTTTTGTTTCTCGAGCATATTTACCATCTTCCAAATGGGAACAATTAGATGGCAACTTTGGTGTAATCATCGCAGAAGTCAAGTAATTAAAAATAAAAAACCTGTTAAACATTATAGGCTAACAGGTCATTCATCGCGACTTGGGGAGGTTGCGATTAATTAACAACAAAAAATCACATAACAAAAATTATCTTTTTTGTTAAAACAAAAATACTTTCTTTGCTAAATACATACAGTTAGAAATCAATTCGATTGTAGGTTTAACTGATTTCTGTAAACGATTTATACGCTTTTTCATAATAGGGCAATGTGTGAGGGTTAAAACTTAATTAAAATTTTAAAAGAGAACAATAATAAAACTGTACTTCTTTATAGGGAATGCTAATATGCAAATTATTTTTCAAAATAACGTTTAAATGCCATTAAAATCGATAAAAAACACAAAATTTTAACATTTGTTAAGGATTTAATAGAATTTACAGGTTAAAGCAAAGGTTTAGGTAAGTAAAAACAACAGTCTTAAAGTAGGTTTATTCTTACAAATTAACTGTTTTATAACCTTTTTTACACATAACGTATTATTATTTGATTTATTATTCGTTCGTAATTATTTAATAAGCGTTTAGAATTATATAGTATCTGATTAAATCAATCCAAAATCATTTCTGGCACATTTCCTTCAATTATTAGGCTCCCCTCTGTTGCATTTTGTATGTCTTCGACACTAACACCAGGAGCTCGTTCTAACAATTTAAACCCCTTATCTGTCACTTCTAAAACTGCCATATTGGTCACTATTTTTTTTACACAACTTACTCCTGTTAAAGGCAACGAACATTTTTTAAGTAACTTAGAAGCTCCTGCCCTATTCGTATGCATCATTGCCACTATAATATTCTCTGCACTAGCCACTAAATCCATTGCTCCACCCATTCCTTTGACCATTTTGCCAGGGATTTTCCAATTTGCAATGTCTCCATTCTCAGCAACTTCCATAGCTCCTAAAATAGTTAAATCAACATGCTGTCCCCGTATCATATTGAAACTTGTAGCAGAATCAAAAAAAGAAGCTCCTGGCATTGTCGTAATAGTCTGTTTACCAGCATTTATAATATCTGCATCCTCTTCTCCTTCAAATGGGAATGGCCCCATTCCCAAAACTCCATTTTCACTCTGAAACTCCACTTCTATACCTTCTGGTATGTAATTAGCTACTAACGTAGGAATTCCAATTCCAAGATTTACAAAATACCCATCTTCCAACTCCTTAGCGATACGTTTTGCTATTCCATTTTTATCTAGCATAATATATTTTATTATAATATTTATTTGAAATGTATATAATTTAATAAGGAAAAACTTACCTCTTACGCACTGTACGTTGTTCTATTCTCTTCTCATAATTATCTCCTTGGAATATTTTTTGAACAAAAATTCCTGGTATATGAACCTGATCAGGATCAAGACTTCCTACCGGAACCAATTCCTCCACCTCGGCAACAGTAATTTTCGCAGCACCACACATACAAGGATTAAAATTCCTGGCAGTTCCCTTAAAAATAAGATTACCTGCTTCATCGCCTTTCCAAGCTTTTACAAAAGCGAAATCTGCTTCAAAAGCTTTTTCAAGTATATACATTTTACCATTAAACTCTCTGGTTTCCTTTCCCTCTGCTACTTCTGTTCCATAACCAGCAGGTGTATAGAATGCAGGAAAACCTCCTTGCGCAGCTCTACATCTTTCTGCTAATGTACCTTGCGGAATAAGTTCTACTTCTAACTCTCCACTTAACATCTGGCGTTCGAATTCTTCATTTTCTCCAACATAAGAAGAAACCATTTTTCTTATTTGTTTTTGCTGTAACAAAAGTCCTAAACCAAAATCATCAACACCGGCGTTATTAGAAATACAGGTTAATCCTTTAATATTTTTCTTTACCAATTCTGCAATAGAATTTTCAGGTATTCCACAAAGACCAAAACCTCCTAACATAAAGGTCATATTATCTTTTACTCCTTCTGTAGCTTCAACAACTCCAGCCACTGTTTTACGAATCATAGTGTTTAATTTTTAGCAGATTAAAAGTACCAAAAAAAACAGTACTAAAACGTTTGAATACTTATAGTTTTAGAAATAATTTAATTTTTTATAAAGGAAATTAAAATTGGAATTCGTCTTGTACCTTATCCCTAGTTTCATAGATTTCACAATCTAACTGTACAGATAAATTTATAGGCTTTACAAATTCAGACTTAGACACTTGTAAACTTGTATCCTGATAACATTTTTGCATATACAGTGCCCATATTGGAAGTGCCATAGAGGCGCCACTTCCATAAGTTATAGATTCAAAATGTATTGATCTACTATCTCCGCCAACCCATACTCCCGTACAAAGATTAGGAACAATTCCCATAAACCATCCATCACTATTATTTTGAGTAGTTCCAGTTTTACCAGCTATTGGATTTTCAAACTTATAAGGGTGTCCTGTAATAACATTTTTATAAAGATATTGATTCGAAGCATCCGTTCTTAACGACCTACCTGATCCAGTTTCTGTAACACCTTCCATCAAATTAAGTGTTATATACGCTGATTCTTTGCTAATAACATCCTTACGTTCAGGAAAATTATCATACAACAAGGTTCCGTTTTTATCTTTGATATGAGAAACTATAAACGGTTTTATATATATTCCTTCATTTGCAAATGCACTATACGCACCAACCATTTCGGAAAGCTTTATATTTTCTGTCCCCAACGCAATAGAAGCTACCGCATTTATTTCTGATTGAATTCCTAGTTTTCTCGTTAAATTAATCACAGTTTCCGGACCAATTCTATCCATTAATCTTGCAGAAACTGTATTAATTGATTTTGCCAACCCATTTTTGAGTGTTACTGATCCAATATAATTACCGTCTGTATTTGTTGGCGTCCAATCCTGACCAGATACTCCATGTTTTCCCACGGGTATAGTAATTTTAGCTCTTGGTACTTTATAGCAAGGAGAATACTTTAATTGATCCACTGCTGTAGCATATACAAATGGTTTAAAAGTAGAACCAACTTGTCTTGCGCCCTGATCTACGTGATCATACTTAAAATATTTATTATTAATTCCTCCAACCCAAGCTTTTACCTCTCCAGTTTGAGGATTCATCGACATTAATCCTGTGTGTAAAAACCTTTTATAATACAAAATAGAATCTCTTGGCGTCATAATAGTATCAATAACACCTTTCCAAGAAAATACTTTCATCTTGGTTTCTATATCGAAAGAAGCAAGAATTTCGTCTTCACTTTTGCCATTATCCTTCATTACTTTTCTTCTAGTCGAATTTCTAATAGCTCTATTTACAATGTCATCTTTTTGTTCTTTAGAAATCCCTCTAAAAGGAGTCGTACTATTTGTTATTTCTTGTTTATTAAACTCTTTTTGGAGATTGGTCATATGTTCTTTAACAGCTTGCTCCGCATATTTTTGCATTCTCGAATTTACAGTTACATAAATTTTAAGACCATCCTGATATATATTATGATATTCTAGCTTTCCATCTTCATTCTCGCCAATAGGATTATCTTTTATCCAATCCTCCACAAATTCTTTCACTTCTCTCCTAAAATAAGTTGCAGTACCTTCTGCATATCCTTCTGGCTTGTAATCAAGTTTTATTGACAACTTCTGTAAACTATCTTTTTGTTTATTTGTCAAATATCCATATTTGGCCATTTGGCTTAACACTATATTTCTTCTATCAATAGCATTCTCTAATCTTGTTCTTGGATTATATATGGTCGCACTTTTAAGCATACCTATTAATACGGCTGCTTCCTCTATTTTAATGTTTTTAAGTTCTTTATTAAAATAAATTCTAGAAGCAGATCCAATACCTATTGCTTGTCTAGCAAAATCATATTTATTTAGATACATTACAATAATTTCGTTCTTGGTATACTGTTGCTCTAAACGTGCCGCTATTACCCACTCTCTGATCTTTTGAGTGTACTTATCTATATTTTTTGATCTAAGACCAATGAAAAGTAACCTTGCTAATTGCTGCGTAATTGTACTTGCTCCTCCCTTACTTCCTAAAGATGCAAAAGCTCTAAATGTCCCTCTTGGATCAACACCAGAATGTTCATAAAAACGGACATCTTCTGTAGCAATTAATGCATCAACTAAATGCTTTGGTAAATCATCATACTTTATTGGATTTCTATTTTCGTTGGGCTTAAAAATAGTTCCTAATTGAACACCATCAGAAGAAATAATCTGAGAAGCAAGATCATTTCTAGGATTCTCTAAATCCTCAAAAGTCGGCATCTCTCCTAAAACACCCCAACTAGCCAAAAGAAACAAAAAAGGGACAGTAATAACTGCTACAATAAAGCTAACCCAGAAATATTTAATATACCTCCGTTTATCCGAAAACGATATTTTTTTACTTGTAGTTATTTTAGAATAAGATTTCTCCATTTTATAACTAATGGATTTATTTACCTAAAGACCAAACTCATCTTCTATTGGATCTTCTATTTTAATGTTTTTCTTAAACTCCTTACAATCTACCTCTATTGTTAAATTTTCTGGCTTTTTAAACGCTGCTTTCGATACTTTAAGCGTTTTGTCTTCATAACACTTCCTCATATATAAAGCCCAAATTGGCAATGCCATTGTAGCTCCTTGACCATATCTTGTAGAATTAAAATGTGTAGCACGATCATCTGCACCAACCCAAACACCGGTACATAAATTAGGAACTATACCCATAAACCAACCATCACTTTGATTCTGCGTTGTACCAGTTTTACCTGCAATTGGATTTGTAAATTGATAAGGATATCCTGTTACCACATTCTTTAAATCATATCTATTGGAAGGTCCTGATCTAAGACGAGCCCCGGATCCTGACTGCGTTACCCCTTCTAATAGATTTAGTGTTACATAAGCTGCTTCTTTACTAATAACATCTCTCGTTTCTGGCTCAAATTGATATAAAGTGGTTCCATTTTTATCCTCAACACTAGTGATCATAACGGGTTTATTATAAATCCCTTCATTAGCAAACGTACCATATGCACCAACCATCTCAGACAATTTAAGATCCACCGAACCTAATGCAATAGAAGCAACTTCTATAATCTCAGATTCAACACCAGATTTTTTAGCGAGTCTTACGATAGGTTCTGGCCCAATTCGATCCATCAAACGTGCAGAAATTGTATTTACCGATTTTGCCAAAGCCTCTTTAAGACTAAGATAACCCGTATATTTTGCGTCACTATTTTTTGGTGTCCAATCTTCCATTACACCATGCGATCCTGCAGGAATTGTAATCTGTGACATAGGTAATGTATCACAAGGAGATAATTTAAGTTGATCAATTGCCGTAGCATACACAAAAGGTTTAAAAGTAGAACCCACCTGACGTGCTCCTTGATACACATGATCATACTGGAAGTGTTTTATATCAACACCTCCGACCCAAGCTTTAACCTGCCCAGTTTGAGGTTCCATCGACATCATACCAGATCTTAGAAAACTCTTATAATACAAAATCGAATCTCTAGGAGTCATAATAGTATCGATATACCCTTTCCAGGAAAATATTTTCATCTCTGTCTTAACATCAAAAGATTTTAAAATTTCCTCCTCACTTTTATTCTGGGATAACATTTTCTTTCTCCTAGCCGAACTACGAATAGCTCTTTTTATAATTCCATTTACTTCTTGTTTAGTAAGATCTCTAAATGGTGCTGTTTTATTCTTAAGTTCTTGCTTATCAAACTCTTTTTGTAAGTTAGACATATGCTCATGAACAGCTTCTTCTGCATATTTTTGCATTCTAGAATCAATGGTTACATTAATTCGTAATCCGTCTCTGTAAATATTATAAAATTGCTGGTTTCCTTCTTCATCTTCTCCTTTTGGATTCTTTTTAACCCAGTTACCCATCCAACTTCTTACATACTCTCTAAAATAAGTAGCAATTCCATCAGAATGCCCTTCTGGAGCATAATCTAAATTTAAAGGTAATTGCTGTAAACTATCTTTTTCTTTAGTAGTTATATATTCATATTTTGCCATCTGAGACAAAACAACATCTCTCCTATTTTTCACTAACTCTGGCCTTCTTAAAGGGTTAAAGAGCGAAGAATTCTTAAGCATACCGACTAATACAGCAGCTTCTTCTTTTTTTAGCTCCTTTGGAGTTTTATTAAAATAAATTCGTGAAGCAGAACTAACTCCAATTGCTTGATTTAAGAAATCATACTTATTAAGATACATAGCCATGATCTCATCTTTAGTATACTGTCTTTCTAATCTTGCAGCAATTACCCATTCCTTAATTTTCTGGGTATACCGTTGCCAACCTTTGGATCTAGTACCTGTAAAAAGCAATTTTGCCAATTGCTGGGTAATTGTACTTGCACCACCTTTTTTACCTAGGAAGGCAAAAGCTCGAATGGTTCCTCTAGCATCAATTCCTGAATGATCATAATATCTAACATCCTCAGTCGCCACTAGTGCATCCACCAGATTAATGGATAAATCCTCGAAACTTACTGGTGTTCTATTTTCCTTAAAAAAAGTTCCTATTTGTTTTCCATCAGATGAAATAATCTGCGTTGCTAAATCATTTTGTGGATTTTCTAAATCATCAAAACCAGGCATCTCTCCAAAATACCCCCAACTTGCAAACAAGAAAATTAGGATTACTAAAAATATTCCTGAAGCAAAAGTGATCCAAAACCACTTAATATATTTAAGTACACTAATTTCTGGGGTTTTTGACTTTTTCCTAGTCGCTTTGGGTGTTGCTTTAGCCATTTTATTTAGGATTTTGTGCAAATTCGATTCTAAAACCTATATCTGTAATTCCTTCAAGAGAACTTATACCATACGTCTCTCCATTTTTTCTCATTGCGTGTTGCAAAGTAATTTTATAAATTCCTTTTTCATTGAAATTTACATTCTCTTTATACCACAACTTACTTTCTTTTACATCGGAAAAACCAGTTCCAAGCCATTCTCCATTAGATGCTGCCATATCATATTCTAAAGTATCTGCAACTATTTTTCCATTAGGAAACTCCATCTCACTAATCAAAAAGATATTACTATATCTATAGTCATTTGTATTCCTAAGATTAATAAACAAATCATACGATTGTAATGAATCTAATACCGGTAAATCAAATGTGATTTTTTCATCTTTTTCCCAAGAACTCGATACGGTTTTATATTCATCAAAAACACGGGTGTCGTCACAAGAAGACAACACTATAAAAAGAAAAACCAAAGTTAAGAATCTAAGATTTATCATTATTCTTGCGTTGCTGTGGTTTACGTTTCCTATTATTACGTTGGTTATTTTTTTTCCTATTCGCATTTTTGCTTTCAGGAGTATTTGTATTAGTTTTTGATTTTGATTTTGATTTTTGAGAAGTAGATTTATTCTTTTCTACTACAACCTTGTTTTTATTTCTGTTTCGGTTTTTATTTCTCCTTCTACTTCTTTTTGGTTGATCAAAACGTGTTAAACTATCTTGTCCTACAACGTTCTCAAAATCCACTTTAGTATCTTCAATTAATTCTGAAGCAAATTCTTCAAGGCTTGCAACCTTCTCTTTCTTTTTATTAGCGTCAATGATTTCATTTGCGTGATCAGCAGAGATTTTATGCCAATTCATCCATTCTCCTTCATAGGCATACCATAAATAGCCTTTGAATATATCAATTTTCTGACATACTGCAGTACCCTTTTCTGTTTGTAATTTTATCTCTGTTTTAGGAAATTCATTTAAAGCATCTATATAAGCGTCTAATTCATAATTAAGACAGCACTTTAATTTACCACATTGACCAGCTAATTTTTGCGGATTTAGGGATAATTGCTGGTAACGCGCAGCACTTGTATTTACAGATCTAAAATCAGTAAGCCAAGTAGAACAACATAATTCACGTCCACAAGAACCTATACCACCCAATCGTGCAGCCTCTTGTCTAAAACCTATTTGACGCATCTCGATCCTAGTACTAAACTCTTGGGCGAATTCTTTAATTAATTGCCTAAAATCCACACGTTCCTCTGCAGTGTAATAAAAAGTACATTTAGAACCATCTCCCTGAAACTCAATATCCGAAATCTTCATTTGGAGTTTTAGACGAATTGCAATTTCTCTTGATCTTACTTGTATAGCTTGTTCTCGATCTCTAGCCTTTTGCCATATATCGATATCTTTCTGAGATGCTTTTCGATATATTTTTTTAACATCTTCACTATCGATATCTACTTTTTTCTTCTTCATTTGAATACGTACCAACTCTCCAGTAAGTGTAACAATACCTACATCATGTCCGGGAGAAGCCTCTGTAGCAACAATATCCCCAATACTCAAAGAAAGATTTTCTGTGTTCTTGAAAAAACTTTTTCTTCCGTTTTTAAAACGAACTTCTACACAATGAAAAGGTGCTACACCACCTGGCAGTGACATATTAGATAACCAATCAAAAACAGTTAACTTATTGCAACCATCTGTACCACATGTACCATTATTCTTACATCCTTTTGGTTGTCCGTCTTTCCCGGAGGAACAACTACTACACCCCATATTCTCTTGCTATATTGAAATTTGTCTATGACTAGTCATAACAAATATGATTCTTACTCAGATCAGATGCTCAATACATCCGACATCTTAATCGATAAAGATACTATGATTTCTGTTAAAACCATAGTATCTAAATCATTTTAGTATTATTGCTTATATTTCAGTACTTCTGAACGCCCTTTTTTAAAGATCTTATTGCTATTGCCTTTACCCTTTCTTAAAGCTTTCTGTTCTTCATATGGTAAACTATTTATTTCTTGACATTCTGTAGAACAACAACTATCCATTTTGGATGCACATTCCTCACACTGGATGAACAATAAATGGCACGCCTCATTTTCACAATTAACGTGGGTATCACAAGGTTTTCCGCACTGATGACAATTAGAAATAACATCCTCAGAAATTCGTTCGGATCTTCGGTGATCAAACACAAAATTCTTGCCTAGATATTTATTTTCTAATCCTTTTTCTTCTACTTGTCTGGCATACTCTATAATCCCACCTTCTAACTGGAATACGTTTTTAAAACCTTTATGCTTATAATATGCACTAGCTTTCTCGCATCTAATCCCGCCAGTACAATACATTACCAATTTTTTATCTTCTTTATGATTTTTTAAATCTTCTTCAATTATATCTAAAGAATCTCTAAATGTATCTACATCTGGAGTTATTGCTCCTTTAAAATGTCCTATTTCACTTTCATAATGATTACGCATATCAACTAAGACCGTATCAGGATCTTCAATCAACTGATTAAACTTGTCTGCATCTACATGAACTCCTTTATTAGTAACATCAAAAGTTTCATCATTTAAACCATCTGCCACAATTTTTTTACGAATCTTTACTTTCAATTTTAAGAAAGATTTGATATCCTGCTCTCTTGCAATATTCAATCGAACATTTTCTAAGAAAGAGATACTATCTAAGTGTTTTTTAAAGGCTTCAAAATTTGGAGCAGGAACGGATAACTGACCATTAATTCCTTCTGTAGCGACATAGATTCTTCCTAAAACATCTAGTTCATCCCAATGTATAAAAAGGTGATTTCTGAAAATCTCAGTATTTCCGATATGTGCGTATTTATAAAAAGAGAGTGTAAGACGATCAGTACCTGCCTCATCAATAAGAGCAGCTCTCTCTTTTGCACTTAATTTGTTGTACAGTTGCATGCTATACTAATTTTTTAAGTTAAAAAGAATTTATTTTAATTTCTGCAAAAGTACAAATCATGGTTTAATATACAAGGATTGTATCGTATAGGAATAAAAAATGCCTTGAAAACCACTTCAAGGCATTTTTTGGGCTAATTCGTTATTTAATTAATTTACTTAATCTAAAACGACTAAAAATTAAATAACGAAGCTAGCCACCTTCTACTATACAATTACTAATAGAAGTAATCGTACACCCAACAAGGTTATGTCTTACGACTCTTTTAAGAAATTTCATCTACATCCTCCTTCTTCACTGTTTGTTCTAGTTTTGCTTTCTATGTAGATGCAGAAAAATAAAAAGGGTTGCGTTGCGAATTAAAAAAATATCAAAATCCCATTTTATTGAATGAATAATCATTGTTAATAAATTAGTTAGATAAGTACAATTTTTAAAATGTTTATGCAAAAAACTTATAGTATTTTAGCCATTATCAATAACAAAAGAAAGTGAGCGCATGAGTACTGAAAAAGAAAAAGATGCAAAATTAAAAGCGTTAAAACTAACTTTAGACAAGCTAGACAAAGCATACGGGAAAGGTACCGTAATGAAGATGGGGGACGATGCAGTTCAGGAGGTAGAAGTTATATCGACAGGATCACTTGGATTAGATTTAGCTCTAGGAGTTGGGGGTTATCCAAGAGGTAGAGTAATAGAGATATTTGGACCTGAATCTTCTGGTAAAACAACCTTAACATTACACGCAATTGCACAGGCTCAAAAAGGAGGTGGAATTGCTGCTTTTATAGATGCAGAACACGCATTTGATCGTTTTTATGCAGAAAAACTAGGTGTAGACATAGACAATTTAATTATCTCCCAACCAGATCATGGTGAGCAGGCATTAGAAATTGCTGATAATTTAATACGTTCGGGAGCAATTGATATCATAGTTATTGACTCAGTAGCTGCATTAACTCCTAAAAGTGAGATTGAAGGAGAAATGGGAGATTCTAAAATGGGTCTTCATGCAAGATTAATGTCTCAAGCATTAAGAAAACTGACAAGTTCTATAAGCAAGACCAACTGTACTGTAATCTTTATCAACCAGCTTCGTGAAAAAATCGGAGTAATGTTTGGTAATCCTGAGACTACTACGGGTGGTAATGCTCTTAAATTCTATGCTTCAGTTAGATTAGACATACGTAGGTCTACTCAGATTAAAGATAGTAATAGTGCTGTACAAGGAAATAAAACCCGAGTAAAAGTCGTAAAGAATAAAGTTGCTCCACCATTTAGAACTGCTGAGTTTGATATTATGTATGGTATGGGAATTTCTAAAACTGGTGAAATTATAGACATCGGTGTTGATTATGAAATTGTCAAAAAGAGTGGTTCGTGGTTTAGTTATCAAGACACAAAACTTGGACAAGGTAGAGATGCTGTAAAGAACCTATTAAACGATAATCCAGAACTTATGGAAGAACTGGAAGAGAAAATCAAAGAAGCTATCAGCATTGTAAATGAATAAATTACAATAGTATCCTATAAAAAAATCCCGGACATCCGGGATTTTTTTATACCTTATATCGAAGTTTCATCTAATATCAATCCTTCTAAAAATAGTATTCTCGTTAAAAAACTATCATCTAAACGCAACCATATCTATATCTAAACATCTATCTAATAGAATTTGGTATGTAAACCCCAAAATTAGTGGTATGAAAAATATAAAAATAATAGCACTATTCATTTTTACAATTTGTTTATCCAGCTGTTTGAATGATGATGATGCAGGAATCAATTTTTCTTATGAATTAGTTCCAATTGAAGAAGTAAGTATTCCCGACCAATTTGTAAGAGGAGACACCTATGAGATTACAGCATCTTACTTTAGACCTTCGGATTGTCACTCTTTTAGTGGATTTGATTATGATAGAGTTTCTAATGAGCGAACTGTATCCGTAGTAAATGTAATAGTTAATGATCGTACTTGTGAAAATCTCGAACAAACTGATTTAGTTGATGTATCCTTCAACTTTTTAGTTGGGTTTGAAGATTCATATATATTTAGATTCTGGCAAGGTAGAAATGACCAAGGAGAGAATCAATTTTTAGTTATGGAAATTCCCGTAGTGGAATAATGATTTCATAAATTCTGTTAATCAAAACAAAAACTGTTAGTGAGTTTAGACCAACTCATAAAAAAGTGTAAAAAACAAGATGCCAAGGCACAAGAACAACTGTATAGATTATACGGCAGTAAATTATTTTCCATCTGTCTAAAATATTCTAACAGCTACCCTAATGCCGAAGACACCTTGCAGGACGCTTTTATTACAATTTTTGACAAAATAGAGCAATATCGAGGTAAAGGTTCATTCGAAGGGTGGATAAAAAGAATCACCGTAAATACTGCTTTACAAAAATATCGTAAACAAAAGGTTTTTGAAATTATTGGAGAAGAACAGATAGAAGAGGTAGAAGTAGAAATCGATGAAGATACGGTTTCATTAGATTATTTATTAGAAATCATCCAACAATTACCAGATAGGTATAGACTAGTTTTTAATCTATATGTATTAGATGGATATTCTCATAAAGAGATCGCAGAAATGTTAGATATTTCTACAGGTACTTCTAAATCTAATTTAGCAAGAGCCAGAAATATTTTAAAAGAAAAAATAGAAACCAATCAAGAACATCACGTTCAATCAATTGAAGGATGAAGATGAGTGATAAAAAAAATATAGACAGATTATTTCAGGAGAAGTTCAAAGATTTTGAAGTTTCTCCTAATGATGAGGTGTGGAAAAAAATTCAAGCTCGAAAAAACAAAGATCGTAAACGAGTAATTTTTATACCATTTTGGTATCGTATTGCTGGTGTTGCAGCTATCCTAGCAGTTATTTTATCCGTGGGATCTGTATTTGTTACAGATGACTCAACAAAAGAAACTATTGTAAGTACCGAGGAAGAATTGAATGACATAAAGCCTTTGTCTTCTGAGAAGCAAAATTTAGATTCTAAAAACTCTGATGATGCACTTGTTAATACTTCAGATAATAATGAATTTGACTTCAATGATGAAACTTCAGAAAGTAATAAAACAAACAACCAGGCCATTACTGAAAACTCTTTAACTAATGACAATAAAGAAGAAGAATCTTCAAAAAAATCAGAAGGTAAAAATACTTTTACCACTAATTCTTTTAAAAACCCTCCAGTAAATAAAAACAATACTGAAGGAATAACAAATATCAACGAAACAAAAAAGGAGATTGATAATATTAATGATGATTACCTCAGAAAAGATCAGACTATTTCAAAACAAAAAGTAACTAACACCGGTTCAATAACAGATATACAGAAAACAAATACTCCGCAGAAAAATACAGAAGAAAAACTTTCTGAATTTAAGAAAACAAATATTGAGAATACTATTGCAGATAATGCAATATCGTCAGGCAATAAAAAACAACAAGTCACTGATAATAAAGACAACACAAACTTTAAAGATTCTGAAGACTTTATAAAAAACACAGAAGAAAGTATTGCAAATAATACGGAGATCAATAAAAATAGAGAAACAGAGAAAACAGTTTCAGATGAAGTAATAGATCAAGACCTAGACAATGGCAAAAAATCAATCTTTGACGCTATAAAAGAAAAAGAAGAAAAAGAAGCAGCTATAGCTAAAGCAGAGTCTAAAACAATCAAAAGATGGAATATAGCTCCTAATATAGCACCTGTTTACTACGATTCTTTTGGTGGTTCTTCCATAGACTCCCAATTCTCTGACAATAATAAACAAGGGGAAGTAAATCTTAGTTATGGAATACAAGTTGCATATGCCATAAATGAAAAATTAATTTTACGATCAGGTGTTAGCAAGGTTGATGTTGGCTACAATACCGAAGATGTTGGTTTTGGAATTGCCTCATTAGGAAGAGAAAATGGATTAAGCAATACCCAAAGTATAGTTGTCTCTGATTATCAAAATGGATCTGTTAGTTTAGCGCCTCCTCCAGGAGACGTTAACAGCGAAATTTTAGTGAAATCTCAGAATCCAGGATTACTTAATCATAGTATTGGATACATAGAAGTTCCTTTAGAACTTAAATATGCACTAACCAACTCTAAAGTTGGAATTCATATGATTGGTGGAGTTAGTACTCTATTTCTGGAGGATGATGAAGTATCTATTATTGCAGGTAGTTTTAGAAACGAAAATGTGAGCAGAGAGCAAACTGTCAATGATATTAGTTTTAGCGGTAATATTGGTATAGGATTTGATTATAAGTTATCTGATAAGTTTAAAATTAATATGGAGCCTATCTTCAAATATCAATTTAATGGTTTCAAAGACAGTGCAGACAATTTTAAACCATATTATTTTGGTATTTATACAGGAGTAAGTTTTAGGTTTTAAAAACAATGAAAAAGAAAATAACTAAAATGTGTTTTAGGTTATTTTAGTTGGTTAGGTTGAATTATTGCTCTAGGGAAGCAATGATGACAAAGCTGTTTCTGGGGAGAAGCAGCTTTTGTTTTTTTATAATTGATTGGATTTTAACTTATCCAAAATAACATTTCGTGCTATCATATTCAATTCTTTCTTACGTTCTTGAGTAAATCCTTCTGTCAAAATCTCTTTATGAACATAAGCTCTCATCTTACCAGGACTTCCGCTAAAGAAGGTGTAGGAAAATCTTCTTTTATTATCCAGAAAGGTTAAAGGAAGTATTGGGATTTGGTGATCGATCGCTAATCTAAAAGCTCCATCTTTAAACTCATCTAATAAAACCGACTCATCCTCAGGCACACCACCTTCTGGAAAAATACAGATACTTGTTCCATCTTTTAGTCTTGCCTGAGCACGATCAAAGACTTCTTTTCTGCTTTTTTGACTACTTCTATCTACAAGAATACAAGTTCTCTTGTAGAAAAAACCGAATATTGGAATTTTCGCTAGTTCCTTTTTACCTACAAAAACAAAAGGATTCTTTACACAATATAACATTAACATGATATCTGCCATAGAAGTATGATTAGCAACAAACATATAGCTTCTTTGCGGATCTATTTTTGTTTCATTTTTTACTCTCGGTATAAACCCACTACCATACAAAACTATTTTAGCCCAAAACCTAGCCACAACAAAAAACTGTGCGTACCATTGTTCTCTTGAAGTTAGTATTAAAAGAATAGGAAACAGAATAATGATAGGAATTCCCATCATTATATAAAACCAAATACGCCAAAGAAGAATTAATATATTCCTAAGGACAACCATAAGCGCAAAAATACACAATTGGTTTGAGGTATCTGAACAAAAAAATTACCTTTGCCGGAAACTAAAAATTACTATGGCAAGAATTTTAACCGGAGTCCAGAGTACAGGAACACCTCATTTAGGAAACTTATTAGGAGCTATCATTCCTGCAATTCAAATGGCTAATCAGCCGGAGAATGATTCTTTCTTATTTATTGCAGATATGCATTCTCTTACTCAGATTAAAGATGCTAAAACACTAAGAGAGAACACCTACTCTACTGCTGCTACCTGGTTAGCATTTGGTTTAGATATAGAAAAAACGGTGTTTTATCGCCAGAGTGATATACCACAAGTAACAGAACTATCTTGGTACCTAAGTTGTTTCTTCCCATACCAGAGATTGACCTTAGCTCATTCTTTTAAAGACAAAGCAGATCGATTAGAAGATGTTAACGCAGGTTTGTTTACTTATCCTATGTTAATGGCAGCTGATATATTATTATATGATGCAGATATTGTACCTGTTGGAAAAGATCAGGAACAACATATAGAAATGACTCGTAATGTAGCAGAACGCATGCACAATCAGGTTGGAGAACTTTTTGTACTACCAAAGGCGCAATTTCAAAAAGAAACTATGTATGTACCAGGAACAGATGGTGCAAAAATGAGTAAATCAAAAGGTAATACAATCAATTTGTTTTTACCTGATAAAAAATTACGAAAAGATGTCATGTCTATTAAGACCGATAGCACACCTTTAGAAGAACCTAAAGACCCTGATACTTGTAATGTATTTGCAATATATCAACTAATAGCCACTAAAGAACAGCTATCAGAAATGCGTGCTAATTATTTAGGTGGTAATTATGGATATGGTCATGCGAAACAAGCTTTATATGAACTATTAATTGACAAATTCTCTGAAGAACGTAAACGCTACACATACTATATGGAAAACCTAGCGGAAGTAGATAAAGCTTTAGCCATTGGTGCTAAAAAAGCTTCAGAAGTTGCCAATAAAGTACTTTCTAGAGTGCGTGAAAAAGTTGGATATTAAATATCTTTGATTCATTTTAGAATTAATAATTTCTAAAACAAAACTTAAAAAATGCAATCTCTTTATAAGTAGATTGCATTTTCTTTTTATAGTTATTCTTTAGAATCTCTTCTATATATCTTAATTAAGCTTTCATTTTTTCTTAATACTAGAAAGAATTTGTGTATGATTAGTTACAGGTTAAAGAACTAACTTAGTAAATAATCCTTTGCCAAAACAATTAGCTATCGCAAAATATTAGGCAACTTTTTCCTCGTTTTTTTCGTAAGTTCAAGTTCAGGATATTTATTACCTAACTCCAATAAATCAGAGTGTTCATCTAATAAATACAAGTCAAAAAATTGTAATACTATTTTTGTAGTTACCTCATATGTTTTCCTTGGATTTATTGTTCCTGCTTCATTTATAAATTGTAAATTAATCATTAACGGAATATCCATAAAACTAGAATGTCCAGAATTCTTGATTTTAGCATTGTAAAAATCAGAAGAACTTCCATTATGATATGCCTGTATGTTTAAATTTGGGTGTGAATCATCCCATTCAGACGAAATTAAAGCAAATGGTTTGGTCATTATTGTATCTATCATTTTTCCCCATTGCATACCATCCACGTTAATTCCTGCTTTTATTCTGTCATTATCAAGTAATGCTTGACCTGCAGCTGCACCTCCTTGAGAATGCCCAAATACGCCAATTTTCGTTGTATCAAGATGGTGTGCTAAAAAAGAAGATGTGTTCCATTTTTTTAATTCATCTATAACCAAAGAAATATCGTTGCTATATCGCTCAGTTAGTTCAGCGCCGTAATAATTTAAAATAAGATTGTGAACAGTACTAAATTGTTCTTCTGGTGTTGTTGCCTTATTATAGTTTTGCATGGCATTCCAAGCCATTTCAGCCATTTCTTGATTATTCTGTTTTCTGTCGTATTCAGAATTAAAAAGCTTTATTTCTCCATCAGGAAAAAGTGTTCCCGTACTTTCATATGTATGATTTATATTTAAAACAATGTACCCGTGACTTACAATTTCTTCTATCAAAGCATAGTAGCCCGAAGCTTGAGAATAGCTCCCATGAGAAAAAATTAATACAGGGAATTTACCTGTAGCTACAGATGGCTTAATATATGTATGCGTTTTGACAATATCTAAATAATTAAATATGGTTTTAGGCAACCCATGTTTTACTGCAAAGCTCACTCTGTCCCCGTCATTAAGATAAGGTTCTGCTTTCTCATTATCTAGGATTGCAGGATACCATGCCTTTATCATCAATTCTCTTTTATCTCCTATATCAGAAGTCATTATTTCATCTTGGGTTGATTTTAAGTGAATATATTGAGAGCCAATATTGTATTTTCCAGTAGGTTTTGGCAAGTTAAAAACAGGTAGAATATAGGGTAATACCCAACTAAATAACAATAGTAAAATTAATACTATTCCTCTTATAGTTTTTCTAATCCAACCTCCATTAAAAAATGGATATTCTTTATACAAACACCAACCTAAAATTAGAACTAATAAGTAAGTAGGAATCATTTGCCATCGGTATCCTTCAAAAACAAAATGTAAAACAGTGATGCCTCCAATAATCAACAAGGGGATTTTTTTGTTTAATCGATAGCCTTTTGTTGAAATGTAAAAAGGAAAAATTGTGCTAATGGTAAGTAGAATGATTTCTAGAATTCTCATAAAAAAAATTAAAAGATTATTTCGCAAGATTCTTAATTTAATCTATTAGTAAAGTTAAAATAGACAGACTACTCTTTTAGGGAACCTTTCTACAGAATTAACCATTTCTAAGGTATCCTATTTGTTTAAAAAACAAAAATTAAACTAAAATATTAGTTTGAACTAATATTTTAGTTTATATTAGCAACCTCAAACTAAACTCTTAGTTTGGATCTGTAAAAAATAGACAAATGAAACAATTAACAAAAGCTGAAGAAGATATTATGAAAATTCTATGGAATCTGAATGAAGGGAGTGTTCTATCCATACTCGATGAATTACCAGAACCAAAACCAGCTTACAATACTGTTTCTACAATCGTTAGAATACTAGAAGATAAGGGTTTTGTAAACTATCGTAAAGAAGGACGAATTCATATCTACATTCCACTAGTTAAAAAGACAGAATATAGTAACCAAAGTATTAACAAGTTAATCGATGGTTATTTTCAAGGTTCTTTTAAAAGTATGGTATCATTTTTCATGAAAAAAAATGATATCAGTATCGCAGAAATGGAAGAAGCTATGAGAGAAATAAACAAAGAAGAAGAATAATATGATACATTATATACTACAAATCATAGCGTTTCAACTACTATTTTTAGTAACCTATGATCTATTTCTTAAGAAAGAAACATTTTTTAACTGGAATCGCGCATATCTATTAATTACTCCTATTCTTAGCTTTTTATTGCCTTTGATTCGGTTAGACTTTATAAGACAATTTATACCTACAGCATATAGTATCCAGTTACCAGAAGTACTCATTACAAACTCACCTATGCAGGTTCATCTATTACCAGAAATTGTAATCGGATCAGAAAGTGAACTATCTAACTACTTTTCAATAATACCAATTATTGGATATTTATGGTATATAGGAATTACAATTAGCGTATTTCTATTTCTTTTTAAAGTATATAAAATATCCAGACTAAGGCGTTCCGGAAACAAAGTACATACTAAAAATATCACTCTAGTTTCATTACCAAATACTGATACTGCATTTTCATTTTTCAATACAATATACATCGGTAATGATCTTTCTGAAATTAAAAAAAGTAATGTCATTATACATGAAAAAATACATGTAAGAGAATATCATTCTCTTGATTTAATTTTCTTCGAGATATTACGAATTATACTCTGGTTCAATCCATTGGTATATATCTACCAGAATAGAATAGCTACACTTCAGGAATACATTGCCGATTCTGAAGCAATAGCCGAAACCAATAAAAAAGACTATTACCAAAACCTATTATCTCAGGTTTTTCAAACAGAAAAAATTTCATTTATAAATACATTTTTCAATCATTCTTTAATCAAAAAAAGACTTGTTATGTTACAAAAATCAAAATCAAAAAAAGTTTATCTATTAAAGTACTTACTTCTTATTCCGATCATCAGTTCAATGCTTATCTATAGTTCTTGTTCGGAAGATTCACGTACAATAGAAAGTAAAGAAGTACCATTAACAACCCTTACACAAAGAGCCGAGTCCTTGTTAAGTAAAATAAACAGTGAAGGTACTTACTCCGAAGAAAGCAAAGAACTGTTTTCTATTCTTATGCAAGACATTGGAAATATCTCGGATGATCAATTAAAATCTGAAAAGATGGAAGTTTTTCAAAACTTAATCCAGACTATTACGAAATTAACCCCAGAGATTACTCAAAAAGAAGAAATAGAAGGCGTACCATTTATAAAAGCAGATGTTGTTCCTATTCATCCTGATTGTACTCACTTAACCGGAGAAGATGCTAAAAAGTGCTTTTCGCAGAAAATATCACAACATATTGGTAAAGAGTTTGACACTAAAATTGGTAATGATATTGGGCTTAATGGAAGATTAAGAATATATGCTAGATTTAAAATAAATAAAAACGGAGAGATTGAAGACATTCAGGCTAGAGGTCCACACAAGAAATTAGAAGAAGAAACTCTTCGCGTCATAAATACATTACCTAAAATGACACCTGGAATGAAAGATGGAAAAGCGGTAAGCGTTCTATACTCTTTACCAATAGTTTTTGAGATAAAAGAATAAAATAAACTCTTAGAATAGGCAATTTTTCTTTAAAAGCTAATAAAAAAACACTAACCATCCTAGAGGCCTAGTCTCGAGGGTGGTTAGGTTTAAGCATCAATTATCGAAGTTTATGAAAAGAATAATTTTTCACATAATTTTCCTTGGTTTTATCTGTAATAGCTATGCACAGTCAAAACCATTATCAAAAGAAACTAAAGATTATTTAAAAAAGCAATTAGAAATAGTTTTTATGAAAGATCAATTGTTTAGAAAATTATATAAACAGGCAGAAGAACAGTTTGGTAAAGAATCTAATGAAATGGACTATTTTTGGGAAGTCGTCGAAAAACAAGACAAACTTTTGGAAAAAGAGGTCATTTCGATTATTGACACTTATGGCTGGTTAGGGATTTCAGAAGTTGGTCGATTAGCCAATACCACTTTATGGGGGGTTTTACAACATGGTTCGATTTCGTCAAAAGAGAAATATGCACCATTATTAAAAGAATCAGTACTACAAAAAGAATCCCAACCAACTCATTATGCTAGGCTTATTGATAGAATGTTAATTAACTCTAATAAGTCCCAACTTTATGGAACACAATATGAGTATAACTCTAAAGGAAAAATATCTTTTTTACCAATTAAAAGTCCTGAATCGATAAACAAAAGAAGAAAAGAAATTGGACTTAATTCAATTGAAGATTTCTCTAAATCAAAAAATATTCCTTGGACAATTCCTCAAAAAAAATGAAAAAGACATTTATAATCGTATTGCAACCGTAAAGTTGATTTATGATAACTAGGTCGAATACCTACAATTAATTAAACTAGATGGTCATTAGGAAATTATAAATTTACTCTGGCAATATAAAGATGTAAGAAGATATGGCGAATAAGTCCTTTTACCTATCTACTCACATAACATAATTACAATAATAACCTGATTAGAGAGTTACTCTAACCAGGTTTATTTATTACCAACATTTTCACTAAATATTAGCGTTTGAAACCTTTTTCTACTGCTAAAATAACATTATAAGTTCCGTTCTCTTTATTATGAATCACAGGATATTCGCCAGCTTTTACTACATTACCTTGTAATCCCAATTCTTTGGAAGTCTCTGCATCCAAGACTAATGATTCCTTTACTGTAAAAACATTATCCTTAAATAAACCTTCCTCTTGATAAAATTGTAATCCCGCTATTTCTTCGTTTAATGCAAATGGCATAGCAGTTTCTCGTGGATCAATATCTAATTCTAGTTTATCTCTAAAAGAAAGAAAATCTCTAGGATCTATCTTTTCATAAATTATCCATGGATCAAAAATATCTATCCAACAAGGCACAATCCAACAAGGATCCACGATGATAGGGATACATATTCTCTTTACACCACAAACTCCATTAAATTGTGAGTAGCAATTACCTCGAAAGTTAAGCCCTCTTTCGAAAATGTAATAACATCGCCAAACAATGCCCCATTTACCCTGAACATCTGTTTCATTATCAATAAGATCACCTGTTACATTTTCATTTGCTTCCTCTACGCTTCCTTTTTCGCAGGAAAAGAACATGCTTGATAGTACTATTACCGCTAAAAAAAATACTTTTTTCATATTATTTGGTTTTAAGATTAGAATAAAAAACCCCACGACAATTGGATGTTGGCATTCCAATTATTGTAGGGGAATATAACGCTAAAGTACTATCAATTTAGAAACAATACGAGGGTTATTTAACTGTTTTTTAATAAGTTAAATAACTAATAATGGTAAAACCTTAAGTTTATGATACTAATACGCCTCGTTGTTCCATAACAGGAAGATCCCGAAAGGCACGTTCGTTTATTGTATTTTTTCTGAAGATGTATTTCTTATCATACAATTTTCCATCTGAAAAGAAGGAAACAGCAAATTCATTATTCATGGAAAACAATTCTTCCTGAATCATTTCTATTTTAGCCGATGATTTGGCATTCACGGTTCCAATACCGTGTCTAAGTAAAGATGTTTTTTTCTGGGCATCATACCCTTTTGTCACCACGAATACCATCTCTATAGGGGTATCTCTATCATTAATGATGTAAGAATTCCAATCGTCGCCTCCAAATTCATCATTCCACTCTTTCACAATGGCTATGTAAACATTTTTTACTAATGGTATTTCTATATCCTTTCTCAATTTATAATGCGGACTTAAATTGTTCTAAGAAACGTACATCATTTTCACTTAACATACGGATATCAGAGATTCCATATAATAGTAAGGCAATTCGATCGATTCCCATACCAAAAGCAAATCCACTATACTCTTCAGGATCGATATTACAATTCTTTAATACATTAGGGTCAACCATCCCACAGCCCATTATCTCTAACCAACCTGTTCCTTTGGTCATTTTATAATCTGTTTCGGTTTCTAATCCCCAATATACATCCACCTCAGCACTTGGTTCTGTGAATGGAAAATATGAAGGACGCAACCTAATCTTAGATTTACCGAACATTTCAGTAGTAAAATATTGCAACGTTTGCTTAAGATCGGCAAAGGAAACATCTTTATCTATATATAATCCTTCTACCTGATGAAAAAAGCAATGTGATCTAGCAGATATCGCTTCATTTCTATAAACTCTTCCTGGAGAAATTGTTCTTATTGGAGGTTTATTCTCTTCCATATATCTTACCTGTACGGAAGAAGTATGCGTACGCAATAAGATATCTGGATCCGTTTGTATAAAGAAAGTATCTTGCATATCACGTGCTGGGTGATACTCTGGTAAGTTCAGTGCTGTAAAATTATGCCAATCATCCTCTATTTCTGGACCTTCACTAACATTAAACCCAATACGAGAAAAAATATCTATAATTTGATTTTTTACTAAAGAAATTGGATGTCTAGATCCCAACGAAATAGGTTCAGATGGACGGGTAAGATCTCCATAGGCTCCTTTTTCTTCTTCCTTTGATTCTAACTCATCTTTTAAGGATTTTACTTTCTCTTCTGCTGCTACTTTTAGTGCATTTATTGCTTGACCAAATTCTTTCTTCTGATCATTGGCAATGTTCCTGAATTCTGCAAAAAAGTCATTTACAAGTCCTTTTTTACCAGAAAACTTTATTCTAAATATTTCAACTTCTTCTTTGGTCTTCGCAGAAAACTCCTCAACTTCTGAGATATATTCTTTAATCTTATCGATCATGATCTTTTTCTTATATAGAGGACAAATTTAAACAGAAATACAATAAATAGTACCCAAAATATAATAGAAGTTATATTTAAGAGCTTAATTTTTGTTTTTTTGTTCAATTGCTTCTAAAACTACATTATCTTTAAATTGATTTTTGCACACAAATTGTATCAAAAAGAAAACGGTATTCTCTCAAACTACCAAAAAAGAACACTATAACATCCACATCTCACTCTAATCAAGAAACAGAAATACAACATACGTTAAAGCTCGTTAAAAATCTTGATAAAACAGATAACATTGATTATATTTAAGTACAGTTTTAGTGCTTATAGAAACAACTATTGCTTAGCTTAAACTTCCCAAAAACTCCTTAACCAATAATTTTGAATCAATGGTAATGACTAAAAGTTAGTCATGTAATGTTTAATTTAAAATTGCCGGATATGAAAAAGTTATTTTTTGGAATTCTGATTATAGATATGAAAGGATTAAAAGAATTGATTAGCAATCTTCCTTCGGCCTCTTGGTATGCAATGAGAAGATAATTACACAATTAAAAACTTAACTATAAAAAAGGAGCCTTATAAGGCTCCTTTTTTATTAAATCTCATTAATAGCGATTATTACAAGTTTTAATAGATAATTAAAAAAGTTACATCGTCAAACTAAAGAATATATTGACTTATAACAAAATAATTCACAATTGCTTCTTTCATCAAAATCGATTGTTCTCCTGCTTTAAGATTAGGAAGTTGTTCTTTTACAATATAATGTGGCCATCCTTCTTCATCAAAATAATCAAACTCATAATAACCATATGGCTCTAACAATCTACAAATTGCAATGTGCATCAAATCTAATTTTTCATCCTTTTTAAATCTACGATGTACTTGACCTAATTCTTGCACTCCAATCAAATAAATAATAGCGTCTAAATCTAACTCATCTCCATCGGCAAACTGATTAGATAACTTCATTACCAATTCTTCCCATCTTTCCTTTAATTTCTCATCTCTGGTCATAATCTAATTTTCCTCGCTTTTTATAAATACTAATTAAAAAATTAAGCAGTACAAAAATAACGCTTAACTAAAAGACCAACCATCATTTTTTGAGAAAACTTAAAGCATCCATAATATCCTAACCCTAACAAATTATTGAAGTCTAACTGTATAAATAACTCGATTTTGATTTAAAACATTATATTAGTCTAAACAAAGCTGTCAATGAATTATATCGATATCATCTTAGGTATTTTACTGCTATGGGGATTAATCAAAGGGTTTAGCAAAGGGTTATTTGTTTCTCTTGCGTCTTTAGTTGCATTAGTAGCAGGGATTTATGTCTCTGTACACTTCTCACACTTGATAGGAGGTTATCTAGAGAAATACCTTAACTGGGGAGATGGGGCTCTTAAGTTAACTGCATTTGCCATTACATTTATTGGTGTTGTAATCTTAATATCTTTAGCCGGAAAACTACTGACAAAAATTGCAGATTTTGCCTCATTAGGTATCCTAAATAAACTTTTAGGTGCAGCATTTGGCGTATTAAAATTTGCCTTTATAGCAAGTGTAATAATTATATTTGTAGACGCGGCCAATCGATCCCTAAATCTAATTAAGCAAGAGACATTAGACTCCTCTATTCTTTATGCTCCTGTAAAAAAAATAGCACCTACAGTATTACCAAATATCCTTAGAGATACTACTAAGGAAGAAGACCAAAAAACTTAACTTATTTAGTTAAGCTGTGTTTTTTACATTATGTTCAATATATTCTAAGCAAGAATTAAAATCCTCAAATATATAATTCTCAGGTACTAAATCAGGAATAATATCTATATGTTCCATCATATATCTAGGCTGTTTAGGAAGCCCCACGAATAATACTTTGATCCCTTTTTCTTGTAACCCTAAAATGATTTCTTCCATGGTATATAATCCGGATTGATCCATATATTGCATTTTGGCTAATCGAACTACAACTACTTTGGAAGTATCAGGGATTTGAGCCGCTAAATTTTGAAAATCACTTGTAGAACCAAAAAACAATGGACCTTTAAGGTGCTTAATGAATACTTCCTCCTTAAGTTGGTCTGGGAAATTTTTCTCATCACTCCATGCTTCTTCTTTAAGCGGCTTAACATCAGATCTTTCTGCAGTTAAATCACCAATTTTTTTCATGAACATCAAACAAGCAATTACTAATCCAATACCAACTGCATACACCAAATTCCAAAATGTAGATAACACTAGTACAATCAACATTATTAAAACTTCAGAACTTAGTTTAATAGGTCCTAACTTAATATCCTTAGGCATACTTGGTACTGCCTTTAATCCCTTATAATCCATTACTCCAATACCTACTGTAATTAGAATTCCTGCAAGAACAGCTGCAGGTATTTTTGATGCAACAGGAGCCAATCCAAGCATAACCACAAATAAAATTAATCCTGCAATCATACCAGACAACTTAGTCTTACCTCCAGCATTTATATTAACTACAGTTCTAATAGTTGCTCCAGCACCAGGTATACCGCCAAACAAAGCCGCTATACTATTTCCAATTCCTTGTCCCATCAATTCCTTGTTTGGTTTATGCCTTGTTTTGGTCATATTATCCGCAATTACACTAGTCAACAAAGAGTCAATGGCACCTAAAAGGGCAAGTGTAAAAGCTGTAAATAAATATGGAGTTATACTACTTAAACTAAATCCGGTAAATATCTCCCATCTTGGTATTGGTAAACCACTTGGGATTTCTTTTATAGGGCGATAATCCAACCCGAAGCCATAGGCAATCCCAGACATTACAACCAACGCTACCAATGTACTTGGAACGGCTTTAGTAATTCGTTTAAAACCATAAATTATAAAAATGGTTCCTAATGCAAGTAACAATTCTAACCAATTAATGTTTTTTAACGCCCGCGGAAGTACTTTAATTGCTCCATACGCTCCAGATGCTTCTTTTCCCGCAAGCGTTTGTGATTCTTTTAAAATATCTGCTTCAGAAATTATTTCTGCCTTAGTTATTGTTTGTTTAAAATCTTCTAGCACCAAAACACCCTTACCCGCCTCTTCTTTAAGAATATTTTTAAGAATTACTTCTTGCGCTTCTGGCTTAAATTTAGAAACAAACGCATCGTCTTCTTTAGGATAATATCCAACAGATGGTAATATCTGAGTAAGTAATATAATGACACCAATGGCAGTCATAAAACCAGAAACAACTGGATAAGGAATATATTTAATATACTTTCCTACTCCTATAGCTCCTAATAAAATCTGTATCAGTCCACATAATAAAAAGATCGTTAGAATAGCAGGTAATGCTTTTTCTACACTTCCGTCATTGGCGGCAATAATTCCTGCAATTACAACCATACTTACAGCGGTCATTGGAGCTGTAGGTCCAGAAATCTGAGTATTGGTTCCTCCGAATAATGCTGCAAAAAAACTTATAAAAATAGCTCCATACAACCCTGCAGTTGGTCCCAATCCGGAAGATACACCAAAAGCTAAAGCCAACGGCAATGCTACAATACCGGAAGTTAATCCACCAAAAGCATCTCCTTTAAAATTCTTAAAAAATCCTTTCATGCGTTTTATATTATTTTTAGACATACAAGAAACTCACCAAACAAATTTACAAGAGTATCAAAATTTCATCTTGGTTTGCTTCATTGTATTAAGATTTATAATATCTTTTTTTACTTAAACACTAGTGTAAAACTATTAAAAATAAAACAAAAAAGCCGACACTAAATAATGTCGGCTTTATATTAGATACCTAGCATATCCTAGTTCTCATAAAAAGTTACACTTCCATCGTTAATATCATACATCCCTCCTATAATCATAATCTCGCCATTAGCTTCCATTTCTTTAAGAACTTCACTCTGATCCTTAATGTTTTGAATCGTCATATTTACATTTTGTTCAGCAACTTCATTTACAAAATCTATATTTTTTGAATTTCTTTCTGCTGGATCAGATGGTTCTGTAACAGCAGCTACTGCTGGCTTTATTTTACTTAATAAGGCAGTAAGGTTTCCTAACTTAGCATCATCACAAGCTCCCTTAACAGCACCACACGCAGTACGTCCTAAAACCAGTACTAATTTAGTTCCTGCAAGTTTACAAGCAAATTCCATACTTCCTAAAATATCTTCATTTACAAAATTACCTGCTACTCTTGCACTAAAAATATCCCCGATCCCTTGATCAAAAATTAATTCTGAAGAAACTCTAGAATCTATACAACTTAGAATTGTTGCAAATGGAAACTGACCCGACTTAGTGTCATTAACCTGATCTAACAAATCTCTGTCAGCCATATGCTTTTGTTGAAACCTTTGATTTCCTTCTTTTAATAACTGTAATGCAGTTTGCGGTGTTATTGCCGCTTGTGTTTCTTTTGTATGTGCTTTCATAATATGTTTTCTTTAATTTACGTAGTTTTTGGTCTTAATTTAAAAAATTTAATGTAACTCTCAGGGTTTTCCGCAATTCCACGTTCTGATATTAATTGAATATCAATATTTCTTTCTTTTGCTTTATAAGCAAAATCCTCTAAAATCTCTATAATATCATTATCCAAGTACCTAGTTTTTCTAACATCTAAAGTAAGATATGTATCTTCTGGTAATTGATCCAACTCTTTCAGAATAGCTCCTTTATTAAAAAAGGTAACCTCTTCTGCCAAAGTCATTTTAATTCTATGTTTTCCATTACTCTTATCTTCGATATGTAAGAAATGAGAGTTCTGATAACTTTTAAATAATATTATTACGATACCTACTGCTAGTCCTAATCCTATTCCAACCAATAAGTCTGTAAGTACAATACCTAAAATTGTTACTATAAAAGGAACAAATTGTTTCCATCCTGCTGCCCACATTGCCTTAAATGTTGAAGGTTTAGCTAATTTATATCCTACAATAAAAAGAACTGCTGCAAGTACAGAAAGAGGAATCATATTTAACAATGTAGGAATTAAAATAACCGAGGTTAATAGAAAAAATCCGTGAATTATTGCCGACATTTTACTTTTACCACCAGATTGTATATTAGCTGAACTACGCACAATAACCTGTGTTATTGGTAACCCTCCTATTAACCCAGAAACTACATTACCAGCTCCTTGAGCCAACAGTTCACGATTAGTAGGTGTTACTCGCTTTTCAGGATCTAATTTATCGGTTGCCTCTACACATAATAAAGTTTCTAAACTAGCTACCAATGCAATAGTGAAACCTGTAACCCAAACATCTCCTCTAGTTATAACTCCAAAATTTGGAAAAGCAAACTGTCCCAAAAAGCTATCAAAGTTATCAGGTACCGGTACTGAAACCAAATGTTCGGTTGTGATCCCTATTGAAGAATCCTTTGTAAATATATAAAAAAGTATTCCTATAACTACTGCTACTAAAGGACCTTGAACTAATTGAAAAAATTTCCCCTTTTTAGATAACACATTACTCCATAAAATTAAAATTCCTAAACCTAAGAGTGCCACTATTGCAGCTCCAACATTAAAACTTCCGCTCAATAATGCATTAAGAGTTTTTAGTAATTCGGTAAATGTGTTTTCTCCATCAATTTGAAGAAAAGCAAAGTCACCTTCTGGGTTTTCATCAATACCAAAAAAATATGGTATCTGTTTTAATATAATAATAATCCCTATTCCTGTAAGCATGCCCTTAATTACAGAAGAAGGAAAATAATACCCAATAATTCCAAGTCTTAAAACTCCAAAGACTACTTGAATTAATCCTCCTAAAACAACAGCTACCAAGAAATTCTCATAGCTTCCTAAAGATGAAATGGCAGCGAGAACGATTGCTGCTAATCCTGCTGCTGGTCCACTTACTCCAATTTGAGAACCACTCAATGCTCCTACCATAATTCCTCCGACAATTCCGGCAATCAAACCGGAAAAAAGTGGAGCCCCACTTGCTAAAGCAATTCCAAGACATAATGGTAATGCTACAAAGAATACAACAATACTTGCTGGTATATCGCTTTTTATATTTTTAAAAACACTCATGATTTAATAATTAAGTTATTACCTGTTAACAGGTGATTGAAATTGAAATTGATTTAAACAAATCAAAACCTATATTCTCTTCTTACTTATTAAGAAAAAGAGAACTAAAATATTTTATGTAGATCTTATGAATATTCCGGAGGTGGTGTTACATACTCTAGATATACGGAAGAATTTCCGTAACTTAAATCAGGATAACCCAAAATAATAACATTAGATATCCTAGTTTGTTTCTCATCAAAATATTGAGAAATTTTATCTTTTTCTTTTAAGTCTTCTTTTTCTGAACCGTCTTTCTCATTCGATTCAGACTTCTCTTCTGAATCATCTATAGCATAACTAATCGAAGTAATATTTCCGCTATAAAAATCCAACAAGCCTAATGAATAGTTTCCGATGTTTAAAAGAAAACCGGAAATAATCAAAAATCTAGCAATTTTTATTTTAATAGCAGGCATAAATAATTTTTATGGGTTGTAAAAATAATAGTATTACTTTCAAAATTTGTTAAATCAATCGTAAAATTATTTGAACGATTTGTTCTTTCTCTACTTTAATCTTAACCGCAACGGAACAATTAGTATAATTTAACTTCATTGCTATTGTTTAAACAACATTAATGAAGTAATTTTAATTCACTTTGACAGCTAATACTTCAAATAGAATTATAATTATCGATGCTTTGCGAGGTTTTGCATTAGCTGGAGTATGCTTAGTTCATATGAATGAACAATATATTGCATCTCCTCCATCAGAAAGTCTTATGGAGGTAACTAATACCATTTTTGATCAAATTTTAGGTGGAATTATTGGGTTCTTTATTGTTGGTAAATTCTTTGCTTTATTTTCTATCCTTTTTGGTCTTAGTTTTTTTATCCAAATGGATGCGGCTAGTAAGAGAAATGAAAATTATGGATTACGATTTCTCTGGAGAGCTTTTTTACTTTTTATTATTGGATACATTCATCAATTGTTTTACAAGGGAGATATATTAACTATATATGCAATGCTCACTCCTTTCTTAATACCTTTTTACCATATTCGTAATAAATGGACCCTTTTAGTTGCCGGGCTATTTTTAGTAAGTATTCCGCGGTTCATTTCGTTTTACTTTTTAGGAAATGAAAGTCTTTTTGGATTTCCATCAATAATGGATGGTAATAGCGAAATGAACACGGCATATATAAACATTTTAAAAGAAGGTACTATTACAGAAGTATTTGCTACTAACGGGAAACAAGGAATGTTACAAAAAATAGATTTTCAGGTAGGTTTATTTGCCAGATTTTACCTAACCTTTGGTTATTTCTTAATTGGTTTATGGCTCGGAAAAATTGGGTTATTCCATCATTCAAAGGAAAAAATCCCTTTAATTAAAAAATGGCTTAAAAGAAGTTCAATATTTTTTTTAATTGCTATGGCTATAGCAGCAGGAATATTTGCTATTTCTCCACAACCTGTTGATTTTAGTAGTTGGTTACACGTATTGGGTATCAATGTTTATGATTGGTCTAATATTGCACTGACCGCAATTATCTTATGTAGTTTTATTCTCTTATATCACAAAAAAAGAGGGTACCGATTCTTTACTTTCTTTGAATCGTATGGTAGGATGGCACTAACTAATTACGTTCTACAATCAATTATTGGTACATTTCTACTCTTTGGATGGGGAATAGGCCTTATTGGAAAATTACAAACTATATATCTTATCATTTTTGCTTTAGCACTGATAATACTCCAAGCTTTAATCAGCAAAGTATGGTTACAAAAATTTAAGTACGGTCCATTAGAATGGTTATGGCGTAGCGCAACAAAAGGTAAGATTCAGTCTTTTAGAAAACAAACGCTATAACTCTTTTAAATCAGTAGCGGGAATCCATCCAATTTTTCCGTCGGCAAGTTTTATTTTTTTCCAATCGTTTACCGTTTCGGTCACTTTAACCTTTGTGCCTTCATGAAGCTCGAATACCTCCTCGCTACGAAGATTAGGTTCACTTTTTATAGTAGTTTCCTGAGCAAATACTATAGCGTACTGATTATTTTCTATAAAACCATATTGTTTAAAAGCAAAGAAGATAGCAAATAAACCAACCACTAGAGATATCCAAGAACCAATAAAAAACAACCTCTTCTTAGAAGAAATACGTGTCACATAATACAATATAAATAATACTACAAAAAGAACGATACTTAATATCGAAATCCAAGCCCACATATCAAAACCAAACATATTTGTGAAACCATTAATGGTTCTTGAAATCACACCTTCTGGTATAACATCTATTGCATCGATAGTAGCATTATTGGCATAGGCAAGATTGTTTTTAATATCCTCATCATTAGGTGCTAGTTCTAATGCTTTTTCGTAGAAATATATACTTGGACCTATATTACTTAATTTATAGTTAGCATTCGCTAAATTATAATACAATGATGCAGACTCATTACCACTATTTATTATAGTTGTATATGCATCAATAGCTTGCTGATACTCTTCTTGATTATAAAACGTATTGGCCTTTTCGAATAATTCATCATTCTGGGCAAAGCCAATCATATTCATTAAGAAAACAACTATTACTACTAAATTCTTCACTACTTTCAATATTTTATAATTGTTTATCGATTGCCGAGATCACTCTAGACGCCTTATCATAATCCTGTTGCATAGCTGTTGTAGATGAAGGAGTATATCTAGCAAATTCACAGCTTTCTAATAATGCTATAAACTCTATAGATGTAGTATCATCTACTTCTTTTTCTTTTAATAACCGCTTAATTCGATCTTTACTCATATCACTAGTTTGGATATGTAATTTTGCTTTCAAATAGTTATGCAACGCTCGTTCCATTGCAATGTAAAACTCTTTCTGATTTCCTAGGTTCTTTTTAGCCTCAGAAAGATATTTTCTTGCAAGTTTATCCGCCTTACGTACTCTATTACCACTAACGTCACTTAATCTTTCTTCTCTCTTTTTTCCAAAAAACAAAAATAACGGAATCGCAAAAAGCGGAGCTGCAAGAGCTATCCAGTATCCTGTCGATTTAAAAAAATGTTTTTTCTCGATTGGTTCGAGATTAGCATTCAATTTTAAAAACCTAAACTGACTTCCCGTTTGAGTAACTAATTTTTTATTGTTACCTGTAGCTTCTGAATTTGTAACAATACTTCCACTATCAGGACCATTCTTTACATTAATTACTATTTCTTGAGATGTTATTCTTTTATAGGTTTCGGTTTTTAAATCGAAATACGAAAAAGAAACAGGAGGAATTGGATAGGTTCCTTTAAACTGAGGAACCAATGTATAAGAATCAGAAATATTCCCAGACATTCCTGTCATATTCGTTCTCACTCTTTCATTATGCTCTGGTTCATATTGTTCTAAACCGTTTGGAACACTTAATTTAGGTAGATCAAATAGTTTAAGATTTCCATTACCCGAAACCAAAATCTTAGTCTCTAGGGATTCTGTCGCATCCAACTCAGTTCTATTAGGAGTAATTTTGAAATCAAAAGACCCAACTGCACCAGAAAAATCGTCTGGTTTTCCTTCTATAGGAAGCGGTTTTACATTAATTGTTCTGGTACCAGCAGCAACCGTTTTATTTACTGTAGAATACAACTTGCCTCCAAAAATATCACGACGATTTGTAGGAACATCGACCGCAATTGATAAAGTTAAAGGCTCTATATCTAATTTTCCTGTTTTTTGGGGATATAACACTGTTTTACCACATACAACAAAGTTATATGGTTCTCCTTTATACTCACCTCTTTCTACTTTTAACTGACCAATCTTAATCGCCTGACTCCAGAAATCACTATATTTTGGATTATCTATTTCTCTTAAATTACTAATTTGTATTCTTGGGCTTACATACAATTTGTATACTACTGTGATAGCTTCATTTAGATAAGGATTGGATTTAGAAACCTCTGCAACTAAATGTAGATTTTCACTAGCAACATAATCCGCATTATTTCCATCTTTTGGTTTTTGCACTGCAGCAGTTACTTGTACTTTTACTGGTAATGTTTTATAGGTTTGTCCATCAATTTCTATAGTCGCTTGACCAATTGTAAAATTACCTCTTTTTGTAGGAGAAAGGAAATAACTAAATGTCTTGGCATATGATCTTTTACCATTGATCCAAGAATTACTAATGGATTGATTAGGTCCTCCAACAACAGTAAATCCTTTAAAACTAGGTTGTGTAAAATTATCACCGTCTTTATTCATTTCAAAATCGACGCGTAATCTTTCGTTGATACCCAGTTTTTTCTTACTCAATTTAGCCTCAAACTTTACTTGAGCGAACCCAAGTTGGGTAACTGCTAAAAATAGTGTTAGAAAAATTAATTTTATATTCATCAGTTTTATATACTTTTTAGGAACAAATGATATCTAGAGTAACTAAAATAATCATTATCAAAATGTAATACTTTTAGTCGCATAGATTTCATTCGCTTACCAATCTTTTTCAGTTTTTGTTTTTGTTCCTTTAGCTTTTTTAGCATTTATTTTATCCTGTACTTTTCTTTCTTCATTATTCATTGCTTCTAAAAGACTTTTTACTTGCTGAGGAGACAATTGACCTTGTGCCTGTTGTGGCTGCTTATTTTGTTCTTCAGGCTTTCCATCTCCTTCTTTCTTATCTTCCTTTTTGTCTTTACCATCATCTTTAGGATCACCTTTTTCATCTTTTTTATCTTCTCCTTTTTTATCCTCTTTATCGTCTCCTTTATCTCCTTTTTTATCCTTATCGTCTCCTCCTTCTTTCTTATCTTCTTTATTTTCGCCCTCTTTCTTATCCTTGTCCTCTTTATCTTTTTTGTCGTCTTTATTCTGATCTTTATTATCCTTGTCCCCTCCTCCTTTATCTTCGTTTTGTTGTTTTTCTAATAATTGTTTTGCTAGTGCTAAATTATATCGTGTCTCATCATCTTTAGGATTATTACGTAAAGCATTCTTATACGCCGCTACTGCTTCTTTATATTTTTTCTGTTCCATATAGGTATTCCCTTGGTTATGGAATGCCTTATGTTTTTCTACTTTTGAAGTTGCTGTTTTTACAGCTTCGGTATATCGTTGGTGTGCTTCATCATATTTTTCTGTGTTGTAATATGCATTTGCTAAATTGTACTTAGCTGTTGGATCTACCGGATTTTTGGATATTGCTTTACGATATTCCCCTTCTGCTTTTGGAAAATTACCATCTTTAACCAACACTTCATTTCCAGTCGCTACAAATCGATCTGCCTCTGCTATAGCTTCTATTCGATCTTCTTCTTGCGAAAAAGTAATCCCGAATTGAAAACATAGTACTATAATCAGTAAGTTTTTCATAACGTTTTTATTTTATTCTGTATCAAGCTTTAACAAGCTTATTCCTTCAATATTTTATTGCTCATAACTTATTCTTCATTAAACAAGTTTAGCCTTTTAACCCAAGAAGTTTTTCTTTCTAATAAGAAAATATCTAAGAATAGCAATAGTAAACCTGCTCCTAGAAACCATTGGAACTGATCTTTAAAATCTGCAAATTGTTTGGCTTCAAACTCTTTTTTATCCATGCCTTGTAATAATTCTGTCACATTTTCTACCACTGCATTTGTACTAGAACCATCAATGTATGTGCCATTTGCTTCATTAGCAATTTCCTGTAAAATTGTCGTATTTAATTTTGTAATAACAGTTTCTCCCTGACTATTTTTCTTATACGATTGGACTATTCCGTTACGTTTTATCGGAATTGGGCCTCCTTTGGTTGTTCCAACACCGATTGTATATATCTTAATGCCTTCTTTAGCTGCTTCTTCTGCTATAGATGCTACATTTCCTTCATGATCTTCTCCATCGCTTATAATGAACAATACTCTATTCGTCTGTTCCTCATCATCATAATAGGTTTTTGCTAGTTCGATAGCTTCATTAATAGCAGTTCCCTGAGAAGAAAGCATATCCGTATTCATTGATTGTAGAAACATCTTAGCAGATCCATAATCTGTGGTTATTGGTAATTGCGGAAATGCACTAGCTGCATATGCAATAATACCTACACGATCACTTGCTAAATTATTAATAATCTGAGTTACTAATTGCTTTGTTTTCTCTATTCGATTTGGCGCAATATCCTCTGCGAGCATACTTTTAGAAACATCTATTGCAAATACGACATCAACACCTTCTCGTTTTACTGTTTCTAATTTAGTTCCTACTTTGGGATTGACCAAAGCAATAATAAAACAAGCAAAAGCTAAACTAATAACCACAATTTTTAGTATTGATTTAAAAATTGATTGATTAGGGCTTAATCTTTTTAATAATTCTTTGTCCGCAAACTTTTTCTGAGCCGTTTTCTTCCAAATTAAAACACCAAGAAACAACACAATTACTATTGGTATTACCAACAATAACCAGAAATATATTTTTTCTTCTAATAGATACATTTTATTATTCTTAGTTACAGCAAACACTGTAATTTATATACGAACCAACTACACTTAAAAAGTTTAGTATGCTGTATATTTAATTTTTTATTTTTAAAGCAAAAGCATTTATTTTTTCTTTCATTTCTTGAGAAAGTTCTTTATCCCGAACCCAAGTATGTATATCTCCTAAATACTGCATTCCCAGGTATTCAGCACTTCTGGAAAAAGGAAGAGGGAATTCCATTACTCTATCATCATCATTACTGCAACTGATCATCGCCATCTCTTTTCCTCTTAACATTCTTCCGAAATCTTTTTCCTTATACAGATAATCAGAAATTCTGTCTAAAAACACTTTCATAATTCCGCTCATTGTATACCAATATACTGGCGTGGCTAAAACTATCGTCTGATAATTCTGTACTATATTTTTAAAAATTATTTCAAAATCATCATTGTTGTTAAAATCGTAATCAAAGTAATTTATTTCTCTTTGATTTAAATCAATCATTTCAAAACCAGTCATTTCTTTTAAATAAGAAACTACAATACCGGTATCTCCATTACTTCTCGAACTTCCTTGAATTATGATTCCTTTTTTCAACTACTGTACTTTTACTTAAATAAAACTTCTAAACACGGTAAATCTCAACAAAAATTCAACCAACAATAACAATCCAGCTAATAACACTAATGGTCGAAATTTTTCTTCATAGTTATAAAACTTAAACTCTTCTACATCTGTTTTTTCTAGCTTATCAATCTCCTCATATATCTGTTCTAGTTTCTTATTATTGGTTGCTCTAAAATATTTTCCTTTGGTCACTTTTGCAATTTCCTTCAAAAGTTCTTCATCAATTTCCACCTTTACATTTCCATATTGAAATGATCCATTTGGTCTAATAGCAACTGGTGCTAAAGCCATTCCATTAGTTCCAATACCAATCGTATAGGTTTTAATGCCATACTCAACTGCCAATTCTGAGGCTATTTTAGGATCAATAAAACCAGCATTATTAGAACCATCAGTAAGTAATATAATTACTTTGCTTTTTGCTTTGCTGTCTTTTAGTCTATTTACAGAAGTAGCCAATCCCATACCAATTGCCGTACCATTTTCTAAAAGATTATTATATTCTATTTCTTTCATTGCACTAAGCACAATCGCCTTATCACTAGTAATTGGTGTTTTAGTAAAACTTTCTGCTGCATACATAACCAATCCAATTCTATCATTTGGTCTACCTTGGATAAACTCTGCCGCAACATCCTTTAAAGCTTCTAAACGATTAGGTCTTAAATCTCTTGCAAGCATACTTGCAGAAACGTCAATCGCCATTACTATATCAATCCCTCGAGTTGTTTTCGTTTTAGTTGATACATCGACAGTTCTTGGTCTTGCCATCGCCGTAATGATTAATGCTAAAGCAATTAATCTCAACAACAGCAATAATGGCTTAACCTTAGCCAACCAACTCCCTGATACTTTAAATCCTTTAATACTGGAGATTTTAAGCTCAGCTTGTTGTTTATTTCGTTTCCATATATACCAAGCAATTGCTAAAGGTAGTGTTAAAAACAACCAAAAGAACTGTGGATTTTCAAATGTAAAATTTTCAAACATAGTTATTTGGCGTTTCTAAGTTCTACAGAGTTTATAATACGTTGGGCAACTTCTTTAGCATAACGATCTTCTTTATCATAAACTACCATTATCTGTTGGAAACCACCATTCTCGGCAAAATTAAGCATCAAATAATCGCTTTTTTGTTCTTTCTTGGTTACTGTATTTACAACCTCTAAATTCCCAAAGACCTTTATACCTTTTGCTCCTGCCAATGTTTCGTACTCTTCATCTTTTACAGTAATATTTTTAGCTCCTTGCGATTCGAAATTACCAACGACTCCTTCTACCACTTTATTTAAATCCACTTCTGTTTTCTGGTTGTATTGAACCGTCGAAACGGAGATAAAAAAGTTTCCTACCAAACTTCCATATATAAAGGTTTCATTTCCTTTTAGAATTTGTTTTTGTTCTTCAGTTAATTGAAAATTATTTCTAATTAACACTTTGGGAGTAGATATCGTAACTGGTGGCGCTCCATAAGCACTACTGATCCACTCTGTTTCGGCTAACTCTTTCGTTGGATGCCCTAAGATTGAATCTTTCACAACATCATACCCTTTTACAACAATAAAAATCATTAATGTAATTGCGATTACACCAACACCTGCTATACTTCCGAAAATAATTTTTCTTCTTAGTTTTTTTTCTGCGACAGTTTTTCGATATTCTTCATCTGCCAGCAATTCTTCCTCAGTTGGTTCTGGAATTGCATTCTTTGTCTCATTTATTACTTTTTCAATAACATTTCTATCGGCTTTAGCAGTACCAATATCAGGTTTGGACTTAGCAAACTTTGCCATATCAGCCGTTTTTAGGACTGATTTAAGTTCTTCGATTGTATGCTTATCTAAATTTAATGACCCTGTTTTAATTTCTTCATCAAGTCGAGCTATTAATTCATCCGTAGTACTTTCCATTGCATGATCATATACTTCTTCGTCAATATACTTACGTGCTGTATCACTCAATTGAGAATAATATTCTTTGTGAGAATCTTGCTCTAACAATTGTGATTCGTCGATTCTTTGTAATGCTAAAATTGCTCTTTCATAAGGAGGAAGCTCATCTTCTTTTGCCTCTTTTCGCTTTTTTCTTCTTAAAACAAGAAATACAATCAACCCAATCAATACAAGCGGTATTAAAATCCACCATAAATACTTTTTCCAGTTAAAAAAAGAAGCATCTACATCCACTATCGGTTTGATCTCAAACATTTTTTGTTTTGTAGTATCTACAACTACATCTCGAACCTCTACTTTTAATGAATCTGTAAAAAATGATCGATCCCCTATCATCACTTTTTGTCTCGGAATTGTGTAATGCCCAGAATCAAATTGTGTTAACGCATATTCTTTGATTAGATTAAATCTATTTCCGTTTTTTGTAGTATCTGTTTTATAGGATTCTATAACTTCGAGTGGCGAAAATGTTTGCCCTTCTGGAAAAATTACAATTTCGGTAGAATCTACTTCAACCTGCATTTTGTATCTAATTTCTTCACCGATTTTTATTGATGTAGAATCAATACTAGTTGCAACTTGTGCAATACCATGAAATCCAGAAAAAACAAGAAAGAGGATCATAAATATTATCTTTCTAACTTTTTTCAAAAGCTGAATATCATATGTTTTATTACTAATTAGTACTTTATAATTACTCATTCTTACTTGTAGCCTATCCTCTCCTTTTAAAATATCCTAATAATTTCTTTACGTAACTCTCATCCACTCTACTACTTATCGAACCTGCACCGCTTCTAGTAAAACTATCTTTAAAATAATCTACTCGATCTTGATAATACTTTCCATAATTGGTTCTTATTTTCTTAGAGCTCGTATTTACCAAAAGTAACTCTCCCGTTTCTTCATCTTCCATCTGGACCATTCCTAAATTAGGAATCTCCTCTTCGCGCTGATCATATACTCGAATGCCCGTAACATCATGTTTTCCTCCAACAATTTTTAACGTTTGTTGATAATCATCCGCAATAAAATCAGAAAGCATAAATACAATTGCTTTCTTTTTCATTACGTTTGATAAGAATTTCAATGCTTCCGTAATATTAGTTTGTTTACTCTTAGGCTCATATTCTAATAATTCTCTAATAATTCTTAACACATGAGATCGTCCTTTTTTTGGTGGAATAAAAAGCTCGATTTCATCAGTAAACAAAATCAATCCAATTTTATCATTATTCTGGGTAGCAGAAAATGCTAAAGTCGCGGCGATCTCTGTTATAATTTCTTTTTTGAATTGTTGTTTAGTTCCGAATAATTGTGATCCAGAAACGTCTACCATCAACATCATTGTCAATTCACGTTCCTCTTCAAAAACTTTAATATAAGGCTCGTTATAACGCGCAGTTACATTCCAATCTATATTACGAACATCATCCCCAAATTGATATTGTCGAACTTCGCTAAAAGTCATACCACGGCCCTTGAAAGTAGAATGATATTCTCCTCCAAATATATGGTCACTCAAGCGCCTTGTCTTGATCTCAATTTTTCGAACTTTTTTTAGTAACTCTTTGGTATCCATTTTTTGTTTTGTCATTTCGCACCCGATGCGGAATCTATCAAATCATACTTTCTAACAAATAATAATGAGATTCCTGCCTTCGCAGGAATGACAATACTATGGAACTTCAATCTCGTTTACAATCTTATTGATGATATCTACTGAAGTAACATTTTCTGCTTCAGCCTCATAAGTAATTCCAATACGATGACGTAATACATCGTGCACTACAGCACGAACATCTTCTGGAATAACATATCCTCTTCTTTTTATAAAAGCAAAACATTTAGCAGCAGTAGCCATATTAATACTTCCCCTTGGTGAAGCTCCAAAACTGATAAGAGGTTTTAACTCTTCCAAGCCATATTTCTCAGGGAAGCGAGTAGCAAAAATGATATCCAAAATATATTTTTCAATCTTTTCGTCCATATATACTTCTCTTACCGCTTCCTGAGCTTTAATAATTTGCTCTACGGAAACTACAGGATTTACTTTTTCAAAAGAACCTTTAAGATTTGCACGAACGATTAATTGTTCATCCTCTAATTTAGGGTAATCAATAACCGTCTTTAGCATAAAACGGTCAACCTGCGCTTCTGGTAGTGGATACGTTCCTTCTTGCTCAACTGGATTCATAGTCGCCATTACCAAGAAAGGTTTATCTAACCCGAAGGTCTCATCACCAATTGTAACTTGTTTCTCCTGCATTGCTTCTAACAAGGCACTCTGCACCTTGGCGGGAGCACGGTTAATCTCATCAGCTAACACAAAATTTGCAAAAATAGGCCCTTTCTTGATCGAAAAGTCATTTTCTTTCATATTAAAAATTAGTGTCCCTGTTACATCTGCAGGTAATAAATCTGGTGTAAACTGGATACGACTAAAACTTCCGTGTACGGCTTTTGAAAGGGTATTTATAGCTAAGGTTTTTGCTAAACCAGGAACACCTTCTAACAAAATATGTCCTTGTCCTAGTAATCCTATTAATAATCGCTCGACCATGTGCTTCTGGCCTACGATTACTTTATTAATTTCTAAAGCAAGTAAATCTACAAATGCAGATTCTTTCTGTATTTTTTCATTGATTGAAGCAATATCAATAGAACTATTTTCTTCCATCTATTCTTTTTTTTAAAAGCGTGAATTTAACATTCATGTTTCAGCATTGCAAATTGTTAAATTATTTTTCTTCTTCTTGTTAATTATAGGTTAAATGTGTTGTCTTAAAATACGCTTACGCCCAAATTTTACAGTATATTTAGATCTTTTTACTGAAAAAGCGGACGTAACAATTTTCATCGCCTTTCGCGATGATGTTTCTAAAAGACGAAAGTCTTTAAATAATGTTGCAAAAATCTAAATGAAAAATCATCTATTTTATGAAAACAGCATTGATAACTGGAGCTACAAGTGGCATAGGAAAATCAACAGCTTATGAGTTTGCCAAAAAAAATATAAATCTAATACTTTGCGGAAGAAGACAAGAACGGTTAGATCAAATGAAATCCGAATTAAGTAAAACGGTAAAAGTCCATACGCTCTGCTTTGATGTTAGAGATAAAGAAAGTGTTTTTAAAAGTATAGAAAACTTGCCTCGAGAATTCGATACCATAGATATATTAATTAACAATGCTGGAAATGCACATGGATTAGATCCTATACAGACTGGAGAGATCGATGACTGGGACGCTATGTTAGATATAAATGTAAAGGGACTACTTTATGTATCCAAAGCAATTATTCCTAAAATGATTTCGCAAAAATCCGGACATATTATCAATATTGGTTCTATAGCAGGTAAAGAAGTTTATCCTAATGGAAATGTCTATTGTGCCAGTAAACATGCCGTTGATGCTATTAATAAGGGAATGCTGATAGATCTAAATAAACATGGTATAAGAGTTGGAGCTATACACCCAGGATTAGTAGAAACTGAATTCAGTAATGTTAGGTTTAAAGGAGATGATAAAAGAGCTGATACCGTTTATAATGGTTTCGACCCTTTGAGGCCTGAAGACATTGCTGACATCATTAGTTTTGTAGTTACAAGACCTTACCACGTAAACATTTCTGATCTTGTAGTTTTACCAACAGCTCAAGCTAACAGTACAATTGTAAATAAAGGTTGATAATTTCTTTATCTTCAGAGTATTGTATGTTCGGTAAAAATACCTAAGTTTATGTAGGGAAAAAGAATATTGCAATATGTATGAGGAATGATTAACAAACGTCTTTTAATAAAAAATCTTTTAGCGCATAATGATGAGAACAGTTTTTATGACAAAAAACGCAAACTTAATATTGGTGAAAAAGAAGGTAAGGCTAAATTCCTAAAACATATATGCGCTCTTTCTAACTCCAATCCTAAAAACAACTCATATATTGTCATTGGAGTTGAAGATGAAGATAACCAAATCATAGGGGTAGATTTTTTTGATGATAGTAAGATTCAAAACCTAGTAAATGCTTATCTATCGAACCCACCTATTGTAGCTTACGAAAACATTCCGTTCCCTCACTTGCCTAGTGACAAGGTGGTTGGACTAGTATCGATTCGTTCTCAAGACGGCAAGCTATGTTCTCTGCGCAAAAACATTTGGAAATATTATGGTGGCAGTGTCTTTTTTAGGGATGGAAGTATCAGTATGCCTAAAGTATTTGACATAGAAATCAAAGATGTTAATTCTGACATTGTTGAGTCCATAGAGAGTCATGCTCAAAACAATATTGAATTAACATTAGATGGAGTATTTGATTTTATGAGCTCCAGAAAAGATTACAATCCTACGTATAAAGTATTTAAAGAATACTTCGTAGTATGCTGGTCTGCTAAAGAAAAACATGTAAACGAAGAGGTATACTATTCTAGAGTAGATATTGCTTTAATCAACGAGCAAGTAAAATTATTTTATTCCCAGTTTGACGAAATAAGCATCTCTATTACTGAAGATGAATTTAAAATAATAGAATATGTTCAGCTTGGTTTGCAAGAAACATATAATTACTACCCTCTAGAAGAAGTAACTATTAAATTTAAGAACAATGTTAGTTATGATATAGAAAGTAAGATTTTATTTGAACCTCCACAATTTGATAGGAAAACATTGTATCATCTATACAATAGTAACAATGCTTTAATCGAAAAACTAAAAAAGAAAATGCCATTAACTAGAAATGAGCAAAAAGACATTCTTAATCTACCTGTCACCTATCTTTTATGTTATTTTAATGATTTTAATGAAGCAAAAGATAGATTAGAAGAAGCTAAACCTTACCTAAAAAATTATACTGATAGTAAAGTATATTCATTATATAAAGAAAGTATGCGAATCTTGAGAAAAGTAAGATACAATTAGATAAAGACTATACACCTTAAAATAAATAAGGGAAAATCAATTATCTCCCCTTATTTATTAAAAATCTTAGTTATTGCTGTAATAAATCAAAAACTTGTTGTGGATAAGGACTATTAAACATTGCTCCATGACCTCCAGTATCAATTTCTATTACCTTAGCCATTCTATCACTAAGAAATGTCTTTTCCGTAGTCAACAATCCTCCTGTTTGAAAATCATCTTTTGCAAAAACATAAATCACATTAGACAAATCTCCTGCTGTAATCTTTAAAGGAAAACGCTCTCCACCGATAGCTCCTAAAAATGAAAAAACAGAGGGGCAGGATTGTTTTATATCATTATATTCTTCCAAGATATCTGTCCTATCTTCTTCTTTTGGTGTTGTTCCATTTAAAAAGTAATAAGGATTCCCTTGCAAAAAATTATCAGGTACTTCTGGTTGCATTTCTAAACGAGCAGCCATGATTACAAATTTATCCGCAGTAGTATTTCCTTTCTCTGCAATATATTTTGTTACCAAAAAACCTCCAAACGAATGTCCCATTACATATACCTTCTTTCCCTTGGACTTAAAATTCTTAATTACTCTATCTAGCATCTCTATACTCACTTTATTTTCTAAATCAGCTTGTTCCTTTTTCAATGCTTCATTCATACATAAGCCATTATTAAGTGTAAGTGCTTGATGCATATATACTCTATAATAGTTCTTAAATAAATCATTGTAATCTGTATTAAAACTACCATTAAGCTCAAAATACTCATCATCTAATTCCTTATCTGGTCCTCCTTGTTCATAGATAACAACTGTATCAGCGCTTTCATTTCCTTTAGCACTAAATAATTTTGTAATATCATCTGGTATTTTGGTAAGTGCATTTTGTATATCTAATTCTTCTAACTGTACTGAATCGTCATCATTGTTACAATTGACTAATAACAAAGCAATAGTAAATACATAAATTATTTTTTTCATTTTGGATAAGTTTTTACAAAAGTCACTTCGACTTTCTTTATTTATATTTTATTCCCAAAACACATAACTCATAAAATACCCTAAAAAAACTTTCTAATATTTTATTCTTTCTCAATCTTACATTATTATCTACATCTAAAACCTTTTAGACAATATTCAAAAAAATAACATTTTACTCTTATGTAATACCTTTAAAAATGTTGTAAAATAGTATCTTCAAGTCCTCTTAAAATCAGAAGTGTAAAATGAGTAGAAATCTTGTTATTGGAGATATACACGGAGCTCTAAAAGCTCTTAAACAATTAATTAATAAAGCAAGTGTAACAACTGATGACACCTTAATCTTTCTTGGTGATTATGTTGATGGGTGGACAGATAGCGCCCCGCTAGTTTCGTTTCTTATCGACTTGCAAAAAACGCATAACTGTGTATTCATAAGAGGCAATCACGATGAACTCTGTTATACTTGGTTAAAAGAGAAAAAATATAATCCAGAATGGATAAAACACGGAGGTCAGGCCACTATGGACTCCTATCAATCCTTATCAAAAGAAGAAATTGAGACCCATCTTTATTTTTATGAAAATCTTCTTAATTATTATATTGATGATCATAATAGACTATACCTACATGCAGGTTTCACGAATATCCATGGACCACATCGAGAATATTTCAGCAAATTGTTCTATTGGGATCGAACTTTATGGGAAACTGCTCTTTCTATAGATCCTAAACTAAAGAAAACAGATCTCGCATATCCAAAAAGACTTTTACTTTTCGATGAAATTTATATTGGTCATACTCCAGTGACTAGAATAAACAAAACAACTCCTGTAAACGCAACTTGTATTTGGAATATGGATACAGGAGCTGCTTTTAAAGGCCCACTTACCATAATGGACATAGACACTAAAGAATTTTGGCAAAGTAATCCGGTATATACCTTATACCCTGATGAAAGCGGAAGAAATTAAAAACATTTACGCCTATAAAATCAATCTTAAATCGCTCTAATGAGCGATTTTTTTATTCTTGATGTTTACCTAATCATATAATACTATACTAATAGGAAACTAAAAAACGTAACGCAATGAAAACCTCAAAAATTTTATTAGTATTTCTATATGTTATTAGTATAGCATGTAATACAGAAGACGACGTAATTACAAATGATTTCTCAGACATTTCTTTGGCTTTTGATTTAAAAACTCAAGAAGATCAAATGGGAGGATTTGCAGAAAACTCCATGGTAGCATTTGAAGGAAAAATATGGTCTGTAGGTGGTGATAACGCTTATACCCCAGAAGATACGTACTCTAGCGATGTTTGGTCAAGCAATAATGGCATCAATTGGGTATCTGTTACTAGCAATATCTTCGAAGCAAGATATCGTCATACACTTACCGTTTTCAATGATCAAATGTGGTTAATTGGTGGAAAAAATAACTCTGATGAACTTTTATCTGATATATGGAACTCCGACGATGGTATTACTTGGTCTAATGTAACAATGACAGCCCCTTTTGGTAATATGTCCGCTCATACTACTACAGTATTAAACAACAAAATGTACGTAATTGGTCCTACATCTGATCGAACTAATATGATTGTGTGGTCCACTACAGATGGTATTAATTGGACAGAAGAAACCGCAAATGCTTTTCCAGTTAGAGGGAATCACCAAACAGTAGCCTTTAATAATACCCTATACGTTATTGGAGGTAGAAATGAAACCGACAGATTTAATGAAATCTGGTCAAGTACCGACGGAATAAACTGGTCTTTAGTGTCTATTTCATCTTCAATTTTCAGCGCTAGAGATTTACATACTGCAACTGTTTATAACAATAAAGTATGGGTTGTTAATGGAAAATCAGATGCATCAAGAGTTGTTAAGGATATTTGGTATTCTTCTGATATGCGTAATTGGACAGTGTATGATGGAATTATTCCTTTTGAAAGCTCGCATTCTCATACTTGTCTGGCTTATGGAGAAGAACTATGGCTGTTTGGAGGTTACATAACATCTGGAACCTCTGGAGAAATCTGGACAATTGATGAAGATTAAAATTAAATAAATCCCTTTATAATTATGAAAACGCTCTTATTAATTTTCGCAATACTTATTACAACTAATAGTATCTCTCAAAATGATTGTAGTCAATTTTATCCTTCCAAAGTTGGGACTAAAATCACAATGCATCATTTTAATAAAAAAAACAAATTAACATCTGAAACAAACTATGAGGTTTTGGAAGTGAACTCGTCAGGATCAGATTCTAAAATTAAAATGAATATGTCTATGAACGATTCTAAGAAACAAAAAATTATTACCGAAACACAATTTATTGCAATCTGCGATGGAGGAACTACTAGATTAGATCCTGAATCTATAATTTCTCCGGGATTATTTAATCAATATAAAGATATGGAATACAGCATTAAAGGAACTGGAATTGATATTCCTAATTCAATCAATATTGGACAAGAATTACCCGATGGCCACGTAACCATGTCAGTGGATGCTGGTGTAATGAGTATTGATATGACAGTAGATCTAAAAAAACGTAAAGTAGCATCAAAAGAGACTATTAGCACATCTGCAGGATCATTTGATTGTTATGTAATCACCTATGTCAACGAAACTAATATGAGTATAGGTATGAAACAAACATTTTATGTAAAACAATGGATTTCTAAAGGTGTTGGTTTAGTACAACAAGAAACTACTAAATCTAATGGAAAATTACTTAGTAAATCTGTTTTAGCTAGATTACAATAGACATATTTTAACCATTTACATAAGAGAATCTAATAAAAAAAGGTTCTCTTTATTGTAAATAAAAATAAGACACCTTATACCGACACAACCTCATCATCATCTAATAATTCTTCTTGTCGTAGACGTAATAGAATCTGTGCTACTGCTACTGTGTCCTTTTCACAATAAATTACAATTCTGTCTATATCGTTTTCTTCATAATAAACCTGTCTTACCTGACTACCATCAATATCATCCTTAGGAGAAGGAATCCCTAAAATGTTGGTCAATAACTTTAATGAAGTATAATGTTTATAATCCCCAAATTTCCATAAATCCAAGGTATCCAGATGTGGAACTTCCCAAGGTTTTTTACCAAACAGATTTAGCTTAAATGGTAAGCTGATATTATGAATAATCATTCTTCTAGCTATATATGGAAAATCAAATTCTTTACCATTATGTGCACAAAGTAAATGATGTGGATGATTAAAATGTGTTTCTAATAAATTTTTGAAATCTATCAACAATTGTTTCTCTTCTCCGTAAAAAGAGGTAGTTCTAAAGGATCTTATTTCTCCTTTAAAGGTAAAATATCCTACAGAAATACATACAATTTTTCCGAACTCTGCCCAAATTCCTGCTCGATCATAAAATTCTTCTGGAGAGAATTCTTCTTTACGTTGATATTTGGTTTTATCAGCCCAAAGATATTTTTTCTCATCTGTTAGCTTATCAAAATTCTCTTGTTCTGGAACTGTTTCTATATCCAAAAACAAAACGTGTTCTAAATTAATCTTATGAAGCATTCTCTAACATTTTATAAGCCTCTTCTATATAAATGAAAAAATCCTCACTAAAAGATCCTTGCGGCCCTCCTCTATGATGTCCTAAACGTACAATAATTATATTATCTTCTGGAATAGTTATTACATACTGTCCCAAAATCCCTCTCATTACAAAAATATCTTTGTTCAAATGATCTGATAACCAAAAGCCATATCCGTACATATCATCATTTTCGAAACGTTTTTGGGTTGCTATTTTTGTAAATTCCTTTGGTAGTATTTGCTTTCCATCAAACTTTCCGTCATTTTTAAATAGTACTCCAAAACGAGCAAAATCCCTTGCATTACTAGCGATACAACAATAGGTTTTCTCCATACCACTATCCTCACTATCTACCTGCCATAAAGCATCTTGTTCCATACCCATAGGTTTCCAAAAGCTTTCGCTTAAATATTCTGACAAAGTCTTGCCAGTTGCTTTCTCTATCACCATTCCTAATAGCTGTGTACTCCCACTTAAATATTCAAACTCTTTACCAGGTTCGTTCACTACTTCTAACCCATTCATAACATCTCTTAATTCTGGGTCATAATATGCTCTTGCAGTTATAGAAAAAGGACTTGTATAATGCTCTGTCCAGTTTAATCCTGATGACATAGATGAAAGATCCCCTACAGTTGTTTTAGCAGCTAATCCTTCGGAGAATTTTGGCAAAAAATCTCCAATCGGTTGATCCAAACTTTTGATATAACCATCCATGATCGCCTTTCCTAGCAAGGCTGTTGTAATACTCTTTGCCATAGAAAAAGAATTCGTCTTAGACTCCGCACCATAACCTTCTGCATAGTTTTCATACCAAATCTTATCATTTTTAATAATCATAAAAGCAACGGTCCCCATTGCATCATTGGTAGTATTTAATCTTTTAGTAGGAATTACTTTATTATAATTGGTATGCAATTCCCATGGAATTGGTTTATCTCCTTTTTCTATTGTGTGATTATCAAAATAAGTATAATCATCTATATAAGCAGTGGTATGTCCTGTCATATATACTACACGAACTCCTTTTAGAATATAATCATAATCAAAAATATATAACAAAATCACACAAAGTAGTATAATCGCCAGAAGACCTTTAAAAAGTTTTTTGATAATTCTCATCTGAATTAGAAATTTTAATCCTCTAAGGTATGAAAAATAAAATCTCTGTTTAGAACAAAAAAAATGCCCGATGAATCGGGCATTTTAATTAAAGATAAACAATTATTATGACGATAATTTAATTCGATTAGGTTATAATAGTGTAGATATATAACTTATAAGAATGCTTGTTGAGTTTGTGTTATTTTTTTGAAATATCAGTTTAATATTTCACATCTTTTATTTATAAGCTACATCTAAAAACAGAAATCTATAATTAGGGCATATGTATTACAAAATAAAGTCTCACTAAAAGCTAATCCAAGTAAACTAAAGACTATTAATCGCTATTTCAAATTTAGGAGTTATTTGTTTCAATCCTTTTGGGGAATATTTTTTTGGTATGATTCAATGTATAAAATGCAGATTTTAATGTATGAGCAGACAAATTTAAAATCATGTTCGAAAAATAATATTCTAATAAAATTAAATTACATTCAATTTCTGATATAATTCTTTCTTAGAATCTCTTGCTATTGGTAATGATTTCTCATTAGACATAACAACGTATCCTCCTTGCTCTTTCACCAAGGTATTAACGTGATCTAAATTAATTAAATAGGATCTATGAATTCTAAAAAAACCAAAAGGCTGTAATTTGGATTCTATATATTTCAGATTCTTTGATATTACTATTTCTTTCTCATTTTTTCTAATAAACGTAGTGTAATTACCATTACTAATACAATAAAGAACACTAGGTATTTTTATAACATGCGTGCCCTTAGAATCTGTTATAGAGATTTTAGGAACTTCGTGAATTTTAGCATAAAGTTGATTAAAACTAGCTATTGGGTCTTCTTTGTCTTCACTCTTTTCTTTTATCGGAATTGCCTTATCTATAACTTCTACTAATAACTTAGGGTCAATAGGTTTTAGTAAATACCCTAGCGCATTATATTTATATCCATCTACGGCATATTGATTAAAGGCTGAAACAAAGATGATTTTAAAATTAATTTCTTCGAGCTCATCAAGAATATCAAAAATTGTAATGGATCCTAATTGTACATCCAGAAAAACCACATCTGGGTTAAGATTAGACAGACCTTCTAGTATAGATTTCTTATCACCAGCTTCTCCTATGATTTCTACCTGAGGGCAATATGTACTCAATAAAAGACTAATGTTTTCTCTAGCCTTTTTTTCATCATCAATGATAAAACATTTTAACATTTGATCCATTATTTCTTAATCTCTTTAACTATAGGCAATGTAATAATTACTTCTGTTCCTAATGATTTACCCGTATTATCATACAAATCGTTTATAACAATATTGGACTGCCCTTTTACTGTTGTATTTAAAATATCTAATCTTTCATTTGTGTTTTCTGTAGCGATTGACAAATGAGATACATCAGTTCCTTTTTTCTTTAGTTGTTCTGATGCTTCTCTACCGATTCCATTATCTACAACTTTACAAACGACCATATCCTGTTCTTTTTGCAATGTTATATTTAGTTGTCCTGCAACGGAAGAATGAGAAAAACCATGAATTATCGCATTCTCAATAAACGGTTGTAAAATCATAGAAGGTATTCTTGGGTTACTTTCTAAAAGGACTGGATCCACATCGAAACTCGCTTCAAATTCTTCCTGAAACCTTCCTCTTTGCAGATTTACATAGGATCGAATAATCTCTAGCTCTTTTTTAAAGTTAATATATACACTATCCGAACTATTTAAAACATTTCTTATTAATCCCGAAAGTTCCGTCATATATTCGTTTGCTCTGATATTATCATTTTTTAAAATATAATTCTGTAAGGTATTAAAGCTGTTAAACAAAAAATGTGGGTTCATTGAAGATCTCAACGAAGTTAATCGTGTATGCGTTAATTTTTCATTTATTTTATAATATTTAATACGATTAATATACCCTCTATATACTAATACCAGCACAGTAACTACTAATAATAGTCCAAGGAAATAACTTTGCCATTTCGTCTTACTAACTTCTTTTTCTATTTTTAGATTTTTCTCTTCTAGTCCAGAAATGACTTCTTCTTTAGCTAATAATAAATTCTTACTTTCGCTTTTCGCTAATTCTTTACTTACCTTAACCTTTAATTGCCTAGATTCTAGCAATCTTATATCTCGTAAACACTGAACACTTGCTTTTAAATTTCCTGTTGTTTCATATAGCCTTGATAAATCTTCTTTTACCGTAATTAAATCAGAAATATCGTTTTTCTTTTCGAAATTATTTTTAGAAATTAAAAAGTACTCAAGTGCTTTATCATAATTTCCTAAATCATATTGTATTGCACCCATGGTGTGCATTAATCCTGGATATAAATCATCTCCATCCTTATACGTCAAATTATCATTATCCCACTCTATATTAGTTCGTATTACCTCTAGTGCTTCTTTGGGCATTTTTTTTAAATAATATGACCAAGCAATATTATTATATACCATAATGCAATGTCTGGTCGACAATGAATTTTTCTCACAACCTACAGCAGCTAATCTAGAATAGTATAATATAGAATCAGCTTCTTTATCATTAAAAGACGCCGATAAATTTAAGTACGTAGCTCCTTTCCGTTTTTTAGTATCCTCTGGATCAATGTGTGTTAAGGCTCTTTTGAAATCAATTTTAGCTTGATCTTGATCACCTATATCTAAGAATAGTACACCTCTATTTAATAAAATATCCCACTGATAATCCGAATTGTCATCTGAAGAAGCCAAGGCTAATGCATCTCCATAATACTCTAAGGCTTTTATATATTCTCCTATTCTATTATGTAATAAACCTAATCTGTTTTTTACATACATCAGGCATTTTTTATCATTCTGATTCGCACAATACTCACTTAAAAAATTAAGTACATTCATGGCTCTCAAATATTCTCTAGTACTATCCGTAAAAAAGCGTTCAATTTTATAAACCATCCTTTTTACACTATCAATATCCGAGCTGTTCTGAATTAGTTCAAAAGCATTATCGTACTCTTTTTTAGCATTTACAATGTCATTTGCTTTAAATAAGCTATCTCCTGTTTTTAGTATTTTCTGAAGAGACTCTTTTTGCAACTTTATAGGTTGATTTAACTCTTTATCTAGGGCTTCTTGAGATACAACATTAAAACACCCAAAAAAAAGTATACTAATCGAAATGAAAAAGGTTCTAAAAAAAGTCATTAAAAAAGGGATTGTTGCTTTACAGGGTTTTCATGATCTAATAACCATTTTTTGCGCCACAATCCTCCAGCATATCCGGTAAGAGAACCATCACTACCAATAACACGATGACATGGAACAACCACCCAAAGCGGGTTTTTTCCATTCGCAGTGGCGGCTGCTCTTATGCATTTCGGATCGCCAAGTCGTTTAGCTATATCTAAATAACTTACTGTTTTTCCAAAAGGAATATTAGAAAGCTCTCTCCAAACTCTTTTCTGAAAATCTGTCCCTGATGGATTTAAATCAATATTGAAATCGGTTCGATTCCCTTCGAAATAATCTTGTAGTTGAGTAACTACATCTTTAAGTTCGTCCGGAATTTTATCGGAAGGTATATGTTCTTTATCTGCTGTTATAGAAATCTTAGAAACACCATTTTCATCACCTGTAATAGAAGCAATACCTAAAGGAGTTTCTATGAAAACGGTAGAAATCACTCTTCTTTTTTATCATTCAGAATACCTAAACGTCTTGCTCTTGTTTCCCAATTTTTTCGGGCAAGAATTTGCATATCTGTTTCTGTATCACTTTCATCAACAATCTCTAAGCCTAGTAATGTTTCTATTACATCTTCCATGGTTACTAATCCACTAACAGAACCATATTCATCCACAACCAATGCTATGTGATTTTTGGTCTGAATTAAATCATTAAATAAGTCTGGAATAGGTAAGTTTCTATTAGTAAATATGATTGGTCTTTTTATTTCCCCAAGAAGTTTATGACCATTCTGATTGGCCATTTCTTTAAAAATTTCATCTTTTAATACCTGTCCGGTTATGTTATCTGCTTTATCTTTATAAACGGGTATTCTAGAAAAACGAAGGTTTTGATTTTCATTAAAAAACTCTTGTACCGTAGTATCTTCTGAGGCAGTTTTAATAACAGTTCTAGGAGTCATTACATCCTTAGTAAAAATCGTTTTAAAATTTAAAAGGTTTTTAATCACCTTAGACTCCGATTCCTCGAAAACACCTTCTTCTTCCGCTATATCAGCCATGGCTGTAAAATCTTCTCTACTCAATACTGATCCATGATGTCCTTTTCCCCCTATCAGTTTTGTTGTTAATTGTAATAGCCATAAAATCCCTGTCCATTTAAGTGGCCAGATCAATACGTTTAATGCTTTAGAAGTAAAATTAGAGAGTTGTTTCCAATACGTAGCACCAATAGTTTTTGGTATAATCTCTGAAGCAACTAATATCAATATGGTCATTATAGAAGAAACTACTCCTACCATTAGATCTTCTGTCATTTCTATTCCAAAAATCTTACGAGTTTCGGTTCCATACATTTCTGCATATGCGACTTTTGCTTGCACACCTACTAAAATAGCTCCTACTGTATGAGCAATTGTATTAAGTGTTAAAATAGCAATTAGCGGTCGATCAACATCTTTCTTTAGTTTTTCTAATGCTGTTGCGTATGCTTTTCCTTCTTTTTTCTTAACATTAATAAAGGTAGGAGTGATACTTAGTAATACCGCTTCTAGTATTGAACATAAAAAAGAAAAGAAAATAGATACGACTCCGTATACAAGTAATAATGCCATAATTATAATTAGTTGGTTTTGCTAAAGTACGGATTTGGTATTCATTTGCGAAAATAAAAATATAGAATACTTATTACCAGCCCACATACTTTGGCGGTTTTATCTCATTGAGATTTAGATATACAATTAATTGACCTCTATGATGTGTTACATGATCTTGGAGTAGATTTAAAATCTGAAGTTTAGACTTTGGTCCTGCAAAAAAATCGACTTTAGCAGTTAATGATTCTTCTGATACCTCTGTTACTCTTTTAGATACTTCATCAAATGAATTTTTTAGAAACTCAATGATTTCATTTTTAGTATTTGGAGCATTATCTGCAAGTTTCTTCCTGTCAAAATCTTCTTCCGAGAAGTATGTAGTACTTAACCATAACATATTACCACAAATATGTAGCAATTGATTTTTAAAATCCATTTCTCTTTCTGTCGGCGCAAATGCATATTTTTCTTCTGGCATTGCATCAGCCATCTCTAATAAATATGTTTTAGAATTATTCCATTTTTCTAAAAATGCGGATTTCGGTGTTATTTGCTGAGACATTGCGGTATATGATGTGAGAAAAAGAAGTAAATATATCTTTTTCATTACTTGGTTACTTCGTTCATATACAACTCTATCGCCTTTAACTCATCGTCACTGAATTTTTCTAAACGCACAAAGTTTGTTTTCATAACTGCATAGTTATCTGGATCTACAATTGGATCTTTTTTCTGTCTAAGAAAACCTATAATATCACCATTCTGTTCTTTGTATATTTTCATGATATCGTTAACACTCGGACCAACAGATTTTTTATCCAATCTATGACAAGAATAACAATTACCTTTTCCTTTAAATAGCTTTTCGCCCAATGCAAACTCTGGAGATTTTTCTTTTTTCTTTCCTCCAATTACTATTTTTTCTTTTTCAGGTTTTTTTTCTGATTGACAGCTAGTTGCTACAAATGCAATGCTTAAGAGCGCAATAAAAATGTTCTTCATTTGTGTGATCTTATGAATTAAATAAATTATCAATATCCTTCTTAAATCTTTCTAATAAGTCTTTAGAGAAACTATTAATTACCTTTTCTTCTTTAGAGCCAATACCATCCTTTGCTTCCGCGATTTTGGTCAACGCATATATCATAAAATCGTATTCTTCATCCGGACCGTTATCCGAAAACACCTCAATTACTCTTTTATAAAGTGTTTCGATATCACTATCATTCGCATTTTCATAATCAAAAGACCATTTAATTTCTTGTCCTTTTGGATGTGCTTTTAATATTTCTTCTAGCGTATGTACTTCTTCTTTTTCAATCACACCATCACTCATTGCAATTACATACAATAATTCTCCAAATGTCTGATACAATCGATCTCTACTTACCATAGCTATTTTCTATTTAAATTTAACCCAAAAGTTTAACTACATCTTTTGCAAAATAACTTGCAATGATATTTGCTCCTGCTCTTTTAAACGCAATTAATTGTTCCATCATAATTGAATTGTGATCTAGCCAACCCTTTTCTGCTGCCGCTTTTAACATAGCGTATTCTCCACTTACCTGATATACCGCAACTGGAACGTCTACAGCATCACTAACATCTCTTAAAATATCCAAATACGCCAATCCAGGTTTTACCATCACAATATCAGCACCTTCATCAATATCCGCTAGGGTCTCTTTAATAGCTTCATCTCTATTAGAGAAATCCATTTGATATGTTTTTTTATCTCCAAAACCAGGCGCAGAATCTAATGCATCTCTAAAAGGGCCATAAAATGCCGACGCATATTTTGCACTATAGCTCATAATACCAGTGTTCTTATAGTTTTCAGTTTCTAGCAATTCTCTTATTGCCAAAATCCTACCATCCATCATATCACTTGGTGCCACAAAATCTGCTCCTGCTTGTGCATGGGACAAAGACATTTTCGCTAACACTTCGCAGGTTGGGTCATTTACTATGTATCCTTCTTCTACAATACCATCATGTCCGTATGAAGAATATGGATCAAGTGCTACATCCGTCATTACTAACATCTCAGGAGCTACATCTTTTACTATTTTAATTGCACGTTGCATTAATCCATCTGGATTCAACGCTTCGGTACCTTTATTATCCTTCAGGTTATCAGGAACTTTTACAAAAAGTAATACCGCTTTCAATCCCATATTCCATAAATCTTTGACTTCGTCTTTTAATAAATCAAGACTATATCTATAATATCCGGGCATGGAAGCTATTTCTTGCTTTACACTAGTGCCTTCTACTATAAAAAGCGGGACTAAAAAATCATTTGGGGTTATTATATGTTCTCTAACCAAAGATCTAATTGATTCTGAGGTTCGTAATCTTCTATTTCTACGTAATTGATACATTAATTTTGCTAGTAATTTGTAAGAATTGTAAATATACCAACTTATAACGTAATTTCTAGGTGATCATTTTCACAAAATTAAACCAATTGTGTAACAAACTCTTAACAACACCTACTAACTATTTAATAGATAAAAATTGCTAAAAGATATTTCGTATGCTCACAATAAAAAATTTAAACAAAACATATCCCAATGGAACCAAGGCTCTAAATAATGTTAATCTAACATTAGAAAAAGGAATGTTTGGTTTGTTAGGTCCTAACGGTGCTGGAAAATCAACATTAATGAGAACGATTGCTACACTACAGTTGGCTGATACTGGGTCTATTGATTTTGATGGTATTGACGTTTTTAAACAACCCGAGGAATTACGAAAAGTATTAGGATATTTACCACAAGACTTTGGGGTTTACCCCAAGGTTTCTGCAGAGATGATGCTTAATCACATTGCTAAAGTAAAAGGAATTACCAATAGCACAGAACGAAAAGGATATGTTGCTGATTTATTAAACAAAGTAAACTTATATAAATTTAGAGATCGTAATCTTGGAGACTATTCTGGAGGAATGCGACAACGTTTTGGAATCGCACAAGCATTATTAGGAAATCCAAAATTAATTATTGTTGATGAACCTACTGCTGGTTTAGATCCATTAGAGCGTAATCGTTTCCACAACCTACTAAGTGAATTAGGAGAAAACGCTGTGGTTATACTTTCTACACATATCGTTGATGATGTAACAAATCTATGTGAACATATGGCGGTATTTAATGAAGGGACTATATTGGCACAAGGAAATCCGCAAGAACTTTCTGCTACTTTGGATGGGAAAATATTTAAAAAGCAAATAGAAAAATCGCAATTACAACAGTATCAAAATAGATACACTGTACTCTCCAATTATCTTAGAGGAGGTCAGTTTTTTGTCAATATATACAGCGAAAATACTCCTGAAGAAGGTTTCGAAAAAATGAATAATGGTTTAGAAGAATTCTATTTCTACAGTATCAACCAAAATCAAGCACAGGAGGCATAATTATGAAAGAAATATTCTTATTCGAATTACAGTATCGGTTCCGTAGGCCTGCTACCTGGATTTATGCTGGATTAGGTATGTTAATGGCGGGGTTATTAGCATATTTAATGCAATCATCTACTGCTCAGTTTGTAAACAGTCCCAATAATATTGCCGAGATTATTGGTCCTATTTCTGTTATTTCTATTTTCTTTTATGCTGCTATAATGGGTGTCCCCATATTTAGAGATCAAGATCATAAAACAGCACAAACCTATTTTACCTTTCCAATTACACAAAAGTCCTATGTATTAGGTAGATTCTTTGGGAGTTTTACTATTGTTTCGTTACTAAATCTCTTTATTGTCCTTGGAGCTATTATTGGATTTACAATGGGTATGTTAGCCGAAAGACCAGATTATGGAGATTATGATGTTTTTAATATATCATCCTACCTACTGCCTTTTATATTTTTATTACAAGTTAATGCATTTTTAATTGGTGCATTATTCTTTTCTCTTATGGCTTTTTTTAGAAAAATGTCAATCATATATTTAGGAGGGATATGCCTTTTGCTGTTGTATACATTAGCTGGTAACTTTTTAGGTGATATCGATAATGAATGGCTAAGTGTGTATTTAGATCCCTTTGGAGGAGAGGCATGGAGCTATGTGAAAAAATATTGGTCAATAAATGAACTAAATACCAATCAATTACCGATTTATGGTAAGTTTTTATTAAATCGAATGATTTGGCTAGGAATTGGTATTGCATTTTTTCTGATTGCATTTTTTAGATTCGATTATAAAAAATTTCTTGTTTCTAGTAGCAAAGCTAAAAAAGTAAATACTGATGAATACGTTCCATCTATGATTAGTTCAATTACTCAGGTATTTAACAAAAAAACAGCTAGAAAGAATTTGTTGTCTTTAAGTAAAATTGAGTTCTTATCGATAATTAAAGACCCTGTTTTTTTAGTTTTGGTTATAATCGGAGTAGTAACATCTATTATTCTTATCTACTTTAATAATGAAACTTATGGAACCCCTAATCTTCCAATTACTAGATATATAATTGATAACATTACCGTTGGAATTACATTACTATCCATAGTGATTTTAATTATTTATGCGGGAGAAGCTGTTCATAGAACTCGTAAAAACAAAACTTTTGTTTTTTATGATGCCCTACCAATAAGCAACCAAAGTTTATACTTTTCTAAAGTATTATCACTAATAGGAATCTCATTGGTATTGACACTAATTCATATTTTAATTGGTATTTTATATCAGACATTTAATGGTTATTTTGATTATGATCTAGGTACTTATATTACCTATAACTTCATGATCACCTTTACCAATTTTTTAATGACTACCCTACTAGCGTTTTTTATCCATGTATTGGTCAATAATAAGTTTCTAGGATATTTTATCGTTATATTGATTTATATTGGATCCCCTCTATTAATAACTTTAGCCTTTAAAAGCGACAACCCATTGATTCGTTTCAGAGGAACTACACCTTTTTTTATAAGTGATCTCAACGAATTTGGTCACTATCTTAAAGGTATTTTTTGGTTAAAATTATATTGGATTTTACTAACCGCCGTTCTTTTATTAATCGGAATGTTGTTTTGGACACGAGGATTCTTTTCTACTAGTAAAGAAAGATTAACATTTGCAAAAAGAAGGTTTACGGGAAAAACAGTTGTTGTTGTGTCTGTCAATTTTATATTCTTCATATCCGTAGCTGGCTATAGTTATTACAACCTAAAAGTTCTAAATACTATTGAGGATGGTGATTTCTTTAATGAAATAGCAGCAAATGCCGAAAAGAAATATACTAGATTGATCAATCAAGCACATCCACAGGTAACTGATCTCAAAGCTTATATTGATGTATTTCCAGAAACAAGAGAATTAAAAGCCAAAGGAGAGTTTACATTAATTAATAATTACAATACTCCAATTGACACATTATTATTAAATGTTCAATATCCTGCAGAACACACCCAACTAGAAGAAATCTTATATAATGGAAATCCTATCAATCCTGTAATTTCTGATACTGTAAATAGAATGTATTTTTATAAATTACCAAATACACTGCAACCTAAGGATACCGCAGAATTATCAATTTCTATGTCTGCAGAAACTAAAGGTTTTTCCAATAGAATGGAAACTCAGGTATTAAACAATGGTACATTTTTAAACAGTTCTATTTTTCCTAGTTTTCATTATGATATAAGTCTAAGTGATAACGGAATCCGAAAAAAATACGGATTAAAAAAATTAGATTATTTGTTTCCTCCGAGAACAGATTCTACCGCATTAAAGAAAAATTTATTCAATGAAGATGCAAACTATATAAATTTTGAAGCTATTGTAAGTACCTCATCTGATCAGATTGCCATTGCACCTGGTAAATTAGCAAAAGAATGGAAGGAAAATGACAGATCATATTTTCATTATGACTTAGAGTCTCAGACTGATTTATTCTTTAACGTTGTTTCTGCAAGATATGATGTAGAACGATCCAACTGGATAGCTCCAAGTGGGAAAAAAGTGGATATAGAAATCTATCATTCTCCCAAACATAAAAGAAACCTTAAATACTTTATTGATGGAGCGAAAGCTGGCTTAGAATATTTTTCTCAGAATTTTCATGAATACCCCAATTCAGTTCTGAGAATTGTAGAGTTTCCCGCGCATGCAACTTTTGCACAATCATTTGCAACTACAATTCCATATTCCGAAAATTTTGGATTTTCTGCCGATTTTGACAAGGCAGAAGATTTTAACTATGCTTTTCGTGTAACAACACATGAAGTAGCACATCAGTGGTGGGGACATATTGTAACACCAAGCAAAACTTCTGGAGCTAATATTATTTCTGAAACTCTAGCCGAATACTCTTCATTAATGACTATGAAAAAGCAATATGGAGAAAATGGCATCAAAAACTTTCTAAAATATTCTCTAGATAATTATTTAAGTAATAGAGCTTTTAGTTTTAAACCGGAACGTTCTTTGATAAATGTAGAAACGGCGCAACACATATGGTATCGAAAAGGGTCTATGATTATGTATGAATTACAAGATATTATTGGCGAAGAAAAAATTAACAAAGCATTAAAGGAATTCTTAGATGAGTATAAAAATTTCGAAAAGGGAGTCTACCCTACTTCAGAAAATTTATATGACGCAATTTATCGCGTAACTCCGGACTCACTTAAGTATGCTGTAGAAGATGGTTTTAAGGAGATTGTTTTATATGAAAACAGAATCCGAAAAGCCAAAACTAAGAAACTAGATAACGGAACATACGAAACTACGTTTACTGTAGATTCTAAAAAGATCTATTATGATGATGAAGGGAAAGAAGAACGCACAGATGATAAAACAAATTATATAGAAATTGGCTTATTCGGTAAAGACATTGTAGACGACCAAGAAGTACCTCTTAAAAACCCATATTATCTAGAGCGAAAATGGTTACAACCAGGAGAAAATACCTTCACCATTATAACGGATAAAAAACCTGAAAAAGCAGGAATTGACCCTTACAACAAATTAATAGACAGGAATTCTAATGACAACTTAGGAGGAATAGAAGAATAAAAGATTCTAATATCTAAAAATCAAAATAATAAGACATCTCTTGTAAGAATTTAGTTAGTTAAATGCCGAAAATCACGATATGAAACAATAGTTTCGATCGTGATTTTCTTTTTTTAATAATTTGTAACAATTTATTTTACCATCCGTCTTCTTGGTATATTTATTGATCAAGCAACCATTATAGATTTATTTGCGTCTATATAAATACGTACATCAAAAAACGAAATCATCAAATCATGAATATCAAAAAACTTACAGTAGTATCAATAACTCTTTTATCAAGTTTGGCTTTATCAGCACAAACTATCAGCTCGACTATAATTGATAAAAAAACAAACGAACCAATTCCTTATGCTACGATACAACTATCAGAACATAAAGGAATCATTACTAATGAAGAAGGAAAATTTAGTATAACTCTAGACGAGCAACTAAAAAAAATAGATTCTATTTATATTTCTTCTATGGGATATCAAAAAGTAGGTATCGCATTAAATACTATTACGGATAGCATCATCTATATTGAACCCAAAGCGATAGAATTAAGTGGTGTTTTTATTTCTAATAAGAATCTAAGTATTGATGAGATTATAGACAATATAAAAGAAAATGTAGGTCAAAACTACAGCAAGGATTTATCTCACAAAAAGCTTTTTTACCGACAATCTGATTTTAGTGATCTTAATAAGATGAATATTAAATTCAAGAAATCAACTATAAAAGAATTCAACAAGAAGTTTATAGATAGTGTGATTTCCATAATTCCTAGAAAATCGGCTTATTACACAGAAGCATTATGTGATCTCTATGGTAATTTTGATAAGCAAAAGCTTAACATAATAAAAGGCGCAGAACTGTATGATAAAAGTAATGATGGATCTATGGAAGCCTTATCCGAAAAGTTAGAAGATATTCTAAAAAAGAATGTGAAACCTAACTCTTACCTAAAAATCAAATCAGGCTGGATATTAGGCACTAAAGTACAAATGGATTCTATCTTTGATGCTAATGAAGAAGCTGCCGAAGTAAAAAATGAAGTAGAAAAACCTAATAAGAATCAAGAAAATTATTTTCTAAACTATAGAAAATCATCTTTAAAGAACCTTTTATCAAGCATGTTCTTCCAAGAAGGCTCTAAATTAAACTTTATCGATAAATCTGGACGTTATAAATTTGAATTAATAGATTACACCACCATCGATGATAGTAGCGTATACATTATTAATTTTGAACCTAAAAGAGGTGCGGATTTTAAAGGAACCATCTACGTGAACACTCAAGATTTTGCAGTAATGAGAGTTGACTATGAAAACGTAAAGAATCTAAAGAATTTTGGATTACTTGGTATTAGTTTTCATGATACGATGTATAAAGGTAAAACGATTTTTACTAAAGGTGCAGATGGAAAATATAGTGTTCGATATATAGAAAAAACAAGAGGAAATGTTTTTGGTATCGACAGACCACTTAAAATCATCGAAAAAAATAAATTCGTAAAAGGTAAACGTAAACAAAATGAACTATCTCTAGGACTAGATATCGGTGCTGGCGAAATTAGTAAATACGAAGTAGTAGTTTTCGACTCTCAACCTATTACAGAAAGCGAATATGAGAGTAGTAAAGAAAATAAAAGTATCAAGCCACAATACTTATCTAAATACGATCCAGAATTTTGGAAAGGATATAACATTATAGAACCAAATACTGCTATTAAACAATTTACAGCGATAGAAGGAGAATCATAAAATATTAGATCATATTGTTTTACCAGGTTTATCTAAAGAACTATCATAAACAATACTATTATTAGTGCTTCTAAATAATTCATCTCATTTGTTGTTATAAATCAGTAAGTATCTCGTCTTATTTTAAGAATATATTACCATAATGGTATAGTTTTTCGTCGTAACTATGTAATACATACGACGAAAACTATACTTTTATAGTATAATTTTACCAATCTACTGATCCTATGAAAATGAATAAGATTGTATTATTAACCATTGGGATATGGATGATCGCTATCTCAATGAAAGCCCAAACCATAAGTTCTAAAGTATTTGATAAAAAAACCAATCAACCTATTCCCTATGCTACTATCCAGATTGGAGAAAATCAAGGCGTAGTTACAAATGAAGAAGGAAGCTTTAATATTACTTTAGACGATATTCAATCTAAAATTGACTCTATCTACATATCTTCAATGGGGTATTCTACAGTGGGAGTTGCAGTACAAAATATTACGGATAGTATTATCTACATAGAACCAAAAGCAATAGAATTAAAAAGTGTATTTATATCCAATAAAGATCTAGATATTGATGATATCATAGATAATGTGGATGATAATATGGAAGATAATTATAGATCAGATCTTTCCAAAAACAGATTATTTTTTAGAGAAACCAATACCAACTATATTAAAAAAATGGATATTGAGTTTAAAAAATCTACCATAGAAGAGATCGATGAAAAGCTTGTGGATAGTATATCTAAAGTAATCCCTAAAAATTCTGTTTTTTACGCAGAAGCATTATGTGACTTTTATGGAAATACGGATAAGCAAAAGCTTAATGTCATTAAAGGAGCTCGGTTATATGACAAAAACAATAACGGTTCCATAGAAGGAGTCTTTAAGAAAATGGAGAAGATCTTTAAAGATAATGTAAAGCCTAATTCTTACATAAAGATAAGATCAGGACTCTTTAGCCAAAAAGTACAGGTAGATTCTATTCTAAAAGCTAATCAGGATGCTAAAGATATAGCAGATGGAATTGAAAACCCCAAAGAGAATTTCTTCTTCAAATCCAGAAAAATGAATCTTAAGAATCTTTTTAACGAAACATTTTATCAATCAGACACCAAATTAAATGTAATTAAAAATTCTGGCAGATATATTTTTGAACGTGTAGATTATACTATTTTAGGTGATATTGGAGTTTACGTAATCAAATTTACACCTAAAAGAAGAGGAGATTTTAAAGGAACTTTATATGTCAATACAGAAGATTTCGCAGTTATAAGAATTGATTACAAAAATGTAAAACGCTTACGGAGCTTTAACTTATTAGGTGTAAGTTTTGAAGAAAATGGTTATAGTGGTACCACGATTTTTGAGAAAGGTTTTGATGGTAAATATGGTGTAAAGTTTATCGAAAAAATTACTGAAAATAAATTCGGGGTAGATAGGCCATTAAGTATCATAGAAAAAAACAAATATGTAAAAGGAAGGAATAAGCAAAATCAGTTATCTCTTAATCTTGATGTAATTAGTTATGCCAAAAATAAATATGAGATAATTGTGTTTGATGCTAAAAGTATTTCTGAATCTGAATATAATACCAGTAAGGAAAATAAAAATGTACAGTCCACTTATTTATCTCAATACGATCCAAATTTCTGGAAAGGATATAACATCATAGAACCTAATACTGCAATCAAGCAATTTAAGGCCATAGAAGAAGCAATAGAAGATGAGTAAAATATTACTCTATTAATTTCAATGTCTTTAACAGTGCTTCAAAATAAAAATCTTCTTGTTCCGAAATTATGGTAGTCTTATAAGCAGTATTCTTAAGAACATAATGCGATGAAGATTCTATATCTAAATCATTTTGATGTGAGTTTACTATGTTTTGAATAAAATCATTGATTAACAATACCTCATCATACGTAATCTCTCGTCTCAATGTTGGTTGATCACTTTTATATACTAAATAATCATCTCTAAAACTAATTGATTTCTTTGTCTCTCCTAATTTATGAAACTCGAAAGTAAAATCCTGAGAAGCAAATATCTTATTAATATTCTCCACAGTAGGCTCCACTTTTCGAGCGCAGCTAGCACTAACCAAACAAATTGTTATCAGTAAAACTTTTCTCATAAATTCATATTGATTTCTAAAATACAAAAGACTTTGCGGTTAAGACAAAAAAAAAGGTATTGATCAGAACATCAATACCTTTATAGTTTTTAAATAAAACCAATTAACATTATTGGAATTATTGCGTTATTTCGAAGCTAATCTTTTAATAGAATTTTCGAAATCTACGTTCTCAAGATTACTTATTAGCAGCCCAATACCACCGGATCTAGACGCTACAATATACTCAGCTTGATATTTCTTTTCTAATTTATATCCTTTCAGATATTTTAACTTTACAATCTTTGATGTTGGAGTAAAGAAAAATCTTCCGTGGATTCTTTTGTAACGAACTTCTTGGCTAAGTGCTTCGTCTTTTAATTGTCTACTTAAGGCTTCTACCACTGTAGCAGCTCTATGCTCATCTAATTGAAAATAATCACAAGCATAAATAAACACATAATTTTCCACATTTTTCTCATCAACAAAAAGTTGAAAGTCAACATTTTTGTCTTCAATTTTTTTCAATTCCTCTAAGGCAATCTTTTTAAATTTAGGGCTATCCGTAAGAGAATCTAATCTAACTTTAAATTGATCTGGACTTGTTTTTTCGTACCCCTTCGTAAGCATTATTGTATTCTTACGAAATTCGATTGTGTTTTTTGAGAAATTTGAAAATTTGGTTTTCTGCTTACCTCCCTCGAAATATTGACATCCGGTCAGAAGGATCACAGTTAATAATAGTAGAATTTTTTTCATAGGGTTCTGGGTGTTAATTGGTTAAAAATTTATTACTAAGCCCCATAAGTGCGTGCAATATAATAAAAAAAACCTTATTATCAACACTTTATCCTAATTTTTATGCATTTTAACGAATTAATATTTAACTATTACCGGTTTTTTAATTGTTTTTCGTAGGATTACACCCACTCAATTGGATTCTTTAATACTTCTAATAATCGTGCTTCTTCTGTACCTGCTTCTGGATGAAAATCATACCTCCACTGTACTTGCGGTGGTAAACTCATCAAAATACTTTCAATTCTACCATTTGTTTTTAGTCCAAAAAGTGTTCCTTTGTCGTGCACAAGATTAAATTCCACATATCTACCACGTCTTATCTCCTGCCAATCCTTTTGTGCATCCGAATAGGTTATTTCTTTTCTTTTTTCTACAATAGGTACATACGCTTCTAAAAAACTATTGCCAACTTCGGTTACAAAATCATACCAATCTTGCATACTCATTTTTTCAGTTTTCTTACAATAATCAAAAAACAAACCTCCCACTCCACGTCCCTCATTTCGATGGGCATTATAGAAATATTCATCGCATTTTTTCTTATACAAAGGATAAAACTCTGAATCATGTTTATCACAAGCCATTTTAGACACCGTATGAAAATGTTTGGCATCTTCATCAAATAAATAGTACGGTGTAAGATCCTGTCCACCTCCAAACCAACTATCTACAATAATACCATCGGCATCATACATTTCGAAATATCGCCAATTAGCATGTACCGTTGGTATCATAGGACTTTTAGGATGCAGAACTAAAGATAATCCACACGCAAAAAAATCTACATCGCCTACCTTAAAATAACTTTGCATGGCTTTAGGCAACTTGCCGTGAACTCCAGAAATATTGACTCCTCCCTTTTCGAAAACTCTACCATTTTCTATTACACGCGTTCTACCTCCGCCTCCTTCCGGTCGTTTCCAAATATCTTCTTTAAACTTGGCGGCACCATCCAAGCTCTCTATACAAGCTGTAATAGTATCTTGTAAATCTTGTATGTACTGATAAAATTTTTCTTTCATCTCTATTATGCTTCAATTTTAGAAACTTTTTGTTGAGTATCTACTTTAATAAGACCTTCTCTATCTAATATTTTAACTGTTTCTGAAGATGCAGCGACTACAGAGATTGGTAACGTTATTATAAATCCGATTATAGGAATAAATAACATTAGCATAAATACAATACCATTGCCAATAGCTGTTCCTCTATTTTTTCTAACAAATTCAATACTATCTTTGTATTTAAAATGGCGTTCCATTGTATAATCTATATTACCAAAACCAACATAATAAGCCTGTACTGCAAAGATTAATATAGTAGCTAATATTCCTATTACAGGAATAACACTTAGGATAAGTAATGGAATAATAAAAAGTAATTCTCTAAATAAGTTTCTAACATTGATACGAATACCTCTCATCAATTGCTGTCTAAACGAAGTATTTCTATGTTCATGATTAGCGTGTTTATCCCCTAAAAGATGTGCCTCTACCTTTTCTGAAACTGGACTCATAAAAGGAGCGGATAATGCCATTACAATATGTTTATATAGCACCAATCCCAAAGCCAATATCAATAGAATACTAAAATATTTACTGATCACCGTAAATGTCTCAGAACCCCAATCCCATACCCAAGCTTTAGCTATCACACTACCCAAAGGATCAGATAAAAACCAAGCTAACGTAACAAATAGGATTCCTGTTAAAAAACTAATAAGAATAGGGATACCGAAGTATTTCCATAGACCCAATTTTGATATTAATGCAAAACCTCCAAAATATGCTTTGATACCATTAATTATATTTTTTATCATAATCAGAAAATTTGGTTAACTCCTTATAAGTAGTACTTTTAATAGTTTTGTTTCAAAACTTTATAGATATTCTAATGGGTTTACTCTGAAAGATATACTAAATCTTCAGAAAAACTTGTTATATCTTCAATTCCTATAACTAGTTTCGCTTGTTGTAGTTTTTCTTCTATAAAGGCAATTACCTCACATTCCGTAGCAATTTTAAGTGTTTTAAAATATCTTCTCCCCAATTGATTGTTATGTAAATCCATTGCTTTTGGAACATCTCCATTAGGTGCTAATTTCTCGTGCAATGTAGTTACCTTATCTGACCAAGTAATGGCTTTAATTTCATCTTTAGAAATCTTAAACACGTTCTGACAGATTAATACATTCCATATCGCGTGTCTAAAGGCATTTGCTTTTCCATTCTTATGATGATTTTGTCCATATAACGAATCGCAGATAACCAGTGTTTTTTTAGTAGCTCTTAATGTTGGAAATATGTATTGTGGTTTTTTTAATACTAAGCCAGCAACCTTAAATAATTGCCAGAAATTAAACTTCTTAATCAAGTTCCAAATTTTCATTCTACACCTGATACTCTTTTACAGCGTCTACAAAAGCCTTAGCATTTTCTACAGGAATATTAGGTAAAATCCCATGCCCTAAATTTGCTATATATCGATCTTTACCAAATTCGTCTATCATCTGCTTAACCATCTTTTTAATATCTGATGGAGGAGATAATAATCGAGACGGATCAAAATTTCCTTGTAATGTAATATTTCCACCGGTAAGGTATCTCGCATTTCGTGCCGAGCAAGTCCAATCAACGCCAAGAGCAGCTGCTCCTGAATTAGCCATCTCATTTAATGCAAACCAACAGCCTTTACCAAAAACAATAACTTCTGTTTCATCCTTTAGAGCATCCACAATCTGTTGAATATATTTCCAAGAAAATTCCTGATAATCCACAGGAGAAAGCATTCCTCCCCAACTATCAAACACTTGAACAGCATTCACTCCAGTAGCTACTTTTTTCTTTAAGTAGGCTATGGTAGTGTCTGTAATCTTTTGTAACAACTGATGCGCGGCTTGTGGTTGTGTAAAACAAAAACCTTTTGCTTTATCAAAATTCTTAGAACCTTGTCCTTGCACAGCATAGCACAATATTGTCCAAGGTGACCCCGCAAAGCCAATAAGTGGAACTCTGTTATCTAACTTTTCCTTTGTCAAAGAAATAGCATCCATAACATACCCTAACTCTTCATCAATATCCGGAACAATAACTTGATCCACATCAGCCTGAGATCGAATTGGATTTGGCAACCAAGGACCAATACCATCTTTCATCTCTACTTCGATATTCATAGCCTGTGGAATTACCAAAATATCACTAAATAGGATTGCTGCATCTGGACCTATGATATCGATAGGTTGAACTGTTATTTCTGATGCTAACTCTGGTGTTCTACATCTTGTAAAGAAATCGTACTTCTTCTTTAACGCCATGAACTCTGGTAAATATCTTCCTGCCTGACGCATCATCCAAACTGGAGGTCGATCTACAGTTTCTCCTTTTAAAGCTTTAAGAAATAAATCGTTTTTTATCATATCCGTTTATAAAAGTATTTTACCGCTTGAACAAGAACATTCTCAACGGTTGGTTTGTTAGCAACAATGCAATTCTTAGTATGTTTTTTAGCTTCAGAAGCTGTTGTATTTCCTATACAAAAAGCCATGCTTTCATCTACTGAGTTAGTCATAGTATAGCTTTGTACTCCTGATGGACTAAAAAACAATATCCCTTCGAATTTACGGTCGAACTTCTTAGATTTCATATGCGTTTTATACACTACAATTTGTTCTAATTGAATGGTATTTTCTTTTAGAGTTAAAGGTAATTCCGCTCTTCTCATATTTCCGCAAAAAAAGTAAAACTGCTCCTTTTTATAGCTTTTTACTATAATTTTGGCCAAATTTGAAGCATTCTGAGCTATTTCTACAACTTTTTGTCCATTTTCTTCCAATAGTTTTTTAGTATTCTCTCCAACACAGAAACAATTTTCTATAGTAAATTCAGAGTTTTGAATAGCCTTTACTGCATTCTTACTGGTAAAAATGGCATTCTTTATATCTCGATTAAATTCAAGCTCCAATAACTCAATTTCGATTGCGTTATACTCAACAAATCCAATTCCAGAATTTAACAACAATTCTTTTTGAGAAGAGGAGAGTTTTCTTGTGGATAATATGGTAGCATTAGCATTCAATTATTGTAAGTCTGCTTTAATTTTCTTCATTAATTCTTTACCACCTTTGTTTAGAACTTCCTGAGCACATTGTATTCCAAACCCATCTCTTTCGGTAAGGTTAATCGATTTAGCAATATCAATTTTTTCTTTTCCGTCTAAACTCATTAAAACTCCTGTGAAATTGATTTGATCATCTTTAATAGTCGCCAAAGCTCCAATTGGCGCGGTACAACCTCCTTCTAGTTTTCGTAGAAATTCTCTTTCTATATGCACACATACTTTAGATTCTTCGTGGTCAAGATGAGAAAGTGCCTCTAAACAATATAAATCTTCCTCTTTGGCTACCACTAACATAGCTCCTTGAGCAGGAGCTGGAATCATCCAATCTAGGTCTAAATAATTCTTTGGTTTTAAGTTAATTCGCTCTAATCCAGCAGCCGCAAAAATAGCTCCATTCCAATCATTATTTTCTAACTTTTTCATTCGGGTATTTACATTTCCCCTTAGATCTACAACAGAATGATCTGGATATTTATGCAACCACTGCGCTTGTCTTCTTAGGCTTCCAGTGGCAATTGTTCCTTTCGATTGTAAAAAGTCAAGTCCTTTGTGTAATAGAATATCCTGTACATTAGCCCTTTCTAAAACCGCTCCTTCTACAATTCCTTTTGGTAAAGCTGTAGGAACATCTTTCATAGAATGAACAGCAATATCAATATCATTATTAATCATCGCGATATCCAAGGTTTTGGTAAAAATTCCGGTGATTCCTAATTCATACAATGGTTTATCTAAAACAATATCTCCTGTAGACTTTACAGGTACTAATGTTGTAGTATATCCAAGGTTTTTTAACTTATCTTGTACCGTATGAGCTTGCCAAAGCGCTAACTCACTATCTCTCGTACCAATTCGAATTGTTCTATTTTGCACTACTTATTGTGTATTTGGAATACTTTCTGAATCAATTCTATACTTTCATCAGAAGAAGTGTTTTCATCTTTAAGATGACTTGCAAAGTGATTTGTAATTTTTTGGATAATACGATCACTAATTATTGTCGCCTGTTCTTCGTTAAAATCCGAAAACTTTTTGCGTTGTAAATTGATTTCCGCATCCTTAAAAGAAGCCAATTTATTTTTTAATGCCTTTATTGTTGGTGCGAATTTTCTAGTCTCTAACCAACTATCAAATTCCGACTTAACTTCATCAATAATACCTTCTGCTTTAGGGATATGGACTCTTCTTCGTTGCAATGTATCATCTGTAATTTTAGACAAATGGTCCATATGGACTAAAGTAACATTTGGTAATTCTGTGACATTGATATCCACATTTTTTGGAACAGACAAATCCAAAATAAGTAATGGCTTATCCGTACTAATACTATCTTTAGTAATTGTAGGTTTTTGAGCCCCAGTAGCCACAATTAATACATCAGAATGATCAACTTCTTGTTTAAGATTATCATAATCTTTAACTATCAGGTTAAATTTTCCTGCTACTTTTTCAGCCTTATCTCGAGTACGATTAATTAAAACAATATGATCATTTTTAGTATGCTTTACTAGATTTTCGCAAGTATTCCTTCCTATTTTTCCAGTACCAAATAACAATATATTTTTATCAGATACATAAGGAACACGTGCCAAAATGTATTGAACCGCAGCAAAACTAACCGATGTTGCACCGCTAGAAATCTCAGTTTCATTTTTGATACGTTTACTAGCTTGGATAACCGCATTTGTCAATCGTTCTAAAAACGGATTGATCATTTGGATTTTCTTAGAACCTCGAAAACCGGCTTTTATTTGTCCTATAATTTCGAAATCACCCAAAATCTGACTATCCAACCCAGTTCCTACTCTAAATAAATGCGAAACTGCCTTGCTGTTTTTATGAACATATGCAACTTTCTCAAACTCCTCAACAGTTCCATGTGTATGTTCACATAAAAGTTTAATCAATTGAAACGGATGTTGTGCAAAACCATACAGTTCAGTACGGTTACACGTAGACATTACTAAAAGTCCTTCTACTCCTTCTTCCTTTGCCTGCTTAAGAATTAATGTCTTTGCTTCTTCATTTATACTAAAATGACCACGTATCTCAGCATCAGCTTTTTTATAGCTGAGACCAATTGTATAAAAATTAGCTCCTTTAGTACGTAGGTGAGGTTCCATTGGGTTGTCTCAATTTTTTCCGTAGCAAAAATATCCCAGATCCACTCTAAAAAATAACGCTAGAAGTTTTTTAAGTATCGAAATACGTTCTTTATGGCTTCAAAAACACAAAATCACGTAAAAACACCTATTTTTGTATAAGTACCAAAGGTTGTTAATTCAATTGTTTAGATTTATTCTAAATAAATATTATTGTAAATATGGAAATACAATTAAAAAATAACGCTCCAGGAATTCTTGAAGAAACCATTATAGAGGATGGTTTTTATATTCTCAAGTTTCAAAATGAAACTAATGATAGTCAACGTATTATAAGAGATATTGATAGTAGTTATATTCAATTTCATTTCTGTATTAAAGGTAGCATGAAATTTAATTTTAATAATGGAAGCTATGCAATACCGCTACCAGAAAAAAAATCTCTTCTGCTTTACAATCCACAACGTGATTTACCAATGAACCTAGAGATGGAAAAAGATTCTTGTTTGATATCTCTTCTAATTTCCATTAAAAAATTTCATTCTTTATTTTCAAAAGAAGCAGACTATATTCCATTTTTGGGAGAGGGAAATAGAGATAAAAAATATTATACCGATACAGATGTTTCTCCTTCTATGGTCGTAGTTCTAAACCAAATTTTAAATTATAATTTACATAATTCTATCAAGCTATTGTATTTTAAAGGCAAATCTTATGAATTATTAAGTTTATATTTTAATAAACCAGAAGATGCGGATATTGATCAATGTCCTTTTCTTGTTGACGAAGAAAATGTTCTTAAAATCAAACAAGCAAAGGAAATTATTATTTCGAAAATGGCAGAACCTCCAACACTTCAAGAGTTGTCTAAAGAAATTGGATTACCCCTTAGCAAGCTCAAAGATGGTTTTAAACAAATTTATGGAGAACCAGTATATGCTTTTTTATTTGATTACAAGATGGAAGTAGCTCGTCAATTATTAGCTTCGGGAAGTCATAATGTTAATGAAGTAGGATTAAAAGTAGGATATAGCACAGCAAGCCACTTTATAGCTGCATTTAAAAAGAAATTTGGCACCACTCCCAAAAAATACGTGATGGGATTAGGGCGATAGTTCATTTATTTTATGGTAGTTCCTGATAATATCAGTTTTTCAGTTTCGTTTCCTTCAATAGTTCCATCCGGTTTTTTATAAATGTAATCAAAGACATCAGACTCAAGAATAGAAACCATGACACCTTCTTTGAAATCAGGTATATTAATTGGAGTATTATACAATGCTCCTCTTATCGATTGATCATTCCATTCAATTATTCTTACCCAAATCCATTCCTTTGTATTTTTACTGGTAGTAAAAGGAGCTTTCAAAAGAATAGAAATTTCATCACCTTGTTTTGAATTGAAAATATTTTTTAATTCCGGTAATCTTTCCCTTGCTTTACTGCTCACATTCAATAATTGTTCATCGTGCCTAGCATAACTGATTACATCCTTAGTAATAAACAATTGATTAACTTTTTTCTCAGCATCAGAAGAGTTTTGATCATTATGAACAATTAAAAATTGCTTATTATTTTTGTCCCCTAGTTTAGGAGTGATTAATTTTAGCTTCAGATTAATTTTTAGATCCTTTTCTTTTCTTACATCTTTAAAATAATTATTCCATCTTTTATTTTTTATATCCCCTAATCCTATCGTGATCGTTGAGTCATTATGAATCTCAGGGTGCCCCACCAATGTCTGAGTAACTGCTATTAATAAATCAGAATATTTCTTTTTTTCTAGACACAAAAAATTATCTATGGATATATCCGGAAGACAAAACTTCTCCATACCAAAAGTCACTGCTCTACAATTCCCTTTATTATTACTACTCAAATTTACCAATACCTGATCCATTACATTTTCGGGGATATCTCTAAAATTTTGCACTCTATATTTCTCCCAAGAATTTGAATTAAAATATTCTAAAGTTCCAAAATCCGCTATTACAACATCCCTCCCCTCAATAAGCCTATATATAAATTCTTGAATATTTCTTTGTTCTTTTAAAGCCTCTTTGTTACTTCCATAAAACGTAATCGTAAATATACTTGTACACTTTTGAACATTTTTTTGTTCTAAAACAGATAGTTCTTTTCCGTAACTATTTAGATACGATACCTCAGGAGGCGTCAATACTCCTTCCAAAACATTTATTTCTTCTATATAATATCCCAATCTATTTCTACGCTCATTTCTATTTTTAAATTCAGAATATCCAAATAGAAATTTATCTGCCAATTCTCGAAACTGTTTTTTAGAGATATTATCATTTTCATTAAGGGAGTACACCCCATAACTATTCATGAAGTTTTCGTTCAAAATAGAAATTCGTTTCTCTTTTTCTTCATATTTACTTTCATTAATACAAGAATTAAAAACGATCACAATGAAAAGTAAAATTGAAGATTTCATGGTATCTGAGATATATCTATTCATAAAAAAGTATTAAAAGCATGTCCACTAGTATCTAATTTTATCTCCTCACCAAACACACTATTCATATTATAATCTCTCTAAAGGTAATAAGTTGCGCACTTCTAAAAAATTCAATTCATACAGGTTTCGTCATTTTCTTACAGTTTTCAAACTTTTGCGTAGCAAAAACGTATTTCCAATGAATTATAGAAGTAGCTGTCAATCAATGGTTTTTGTCAATGTCAAGGTATTTTTGTTAAATAACCTACATAATTATCATCGGTAGGTATTTTTTAATACGAAACTCACAAATTTTAATAATCATGCCAAACACACACACCTTAAATTATCTTTACGATCCAGATATTTATCTGCTAAAAATATGGAGCAAAAAAATGCTCAAACCACTACTTTCTTTTTTGGTAATACTCTTATCATTTAATTTTGTATTCGCGCAATCCACCACAGAAAATAGTGGTATAGAAATCAATGGAAATACGGCTACATTATATTTTGAAAATCAACCGGAATGGACCGATTCTTTTAATTTCCTTTGTCTTAACAACAATTGTGTAGATGGAGCACTCAATACGCAAACCAATAGATGGGAAAGAACTATTTCTGCAATCGAAGGTGAAAGCTATCAAATACAAATCAAAATAAGTTCTTCCGTAGGAGGACAATTTATATCTGATATTATTACAGTCGTGGCTCAACAAATTGATGGTGACAATAATGCGGATCCTAGGTGTTCCGATGGTATTCAAAATCAAGGGGAAACTGAAATTGATTGTGGTGGACCTAATTGTTTACCTTGTGCTAATCCTAACAATGAAACCACAATACAAGCAGAATCAGGAAGCTTATTAGGAAGTGCTCAGTATTACAATGATCAAGCAGCTAGCCAAGGAAGTGGCGTAGCATATATAAGTGATGTTGGTGCTGGATTTAGATTACAAAATGTGCCTTCTGCAAACTCGGTAACTATAAAATATGCATCTCAACAATCTGGTACCTTATCGGTATTTGTTAATGAAAACGAGGCTGGAAATATTAACTTCTCATCTAATGGTAGTTGGGTAGGTAATTACACAACAGCGACCATAAATATAAATATTCCAGAAGGGGCAACCTTTGAAATTAAATATCAAAATGGCGATGCGGCAATGAATGTAGATGAACTTACATTCAGTGGTGATGGACAAAATCCTGATCCAACCTGCGATGATGGAATTCTAAATCAAGGAGAAACTGAAATAGATTGTGGAGGACCTAATTGTGAGCCTTGTGACAACCCTCCTATAGAAACCTGTAACGATGGAATTCTAAATAATGGAGAAACTGAAATAGACTGTGGAGGACCCAACTGTGAAGAATGCGACGATACAAACCCTACAAGAAACCCTGTAATAGCCCTCGATAATAACTCAGAAAAAGGAATTATACTCGTTGGAGGACAAGATGCTACCCAACCAGGGTTTAGTTTATACACCTTTGATAATGATAATGAATCACTACCTTTTAGTGATTGTTATGATAATTGTGAAACTAACTGGCCACCAGTTACAGTAGAAAATCCAGAAGAACTTATCATAACAACTCAGGTGAATAACACCTTCGATTTAGGGTTTGGAATTTCTGCAAGATGTGACGGAACCCTGCAAGTTACTTATAATAATAAACCGCTCTACTATTATACTAATGATACTACTCCTGGGGATACCAACGGTGATGAAATCGGCGGAGTGTGGCACCTAGTAATAAATACTTCGGATCCTGAACCGACCTGTAACGACGGCATACAAAATCAAGGAGAAACTGAAATTGATTGTGGTGGTCTTAATTGTGAACCGTGCGATAATGACAATCCACCAATAGATGGAGGAACATGTGGTGATTATGGATTAACAATCATTGATGGTCAAGGTGTAATCTACTCAAGTGCTGAACTTGGTCAAGCACTTTATATGTGTACTGGACCGGGATTTAATGGATGTGTTGCTCCTGATAAACTTGAAGATGGCTATTACCAAAGAATAATTCCCGTAACTATTGGAGAGACGTATAATCTTGCAATTCAAGGTGCTCCAAATGTAGAATTTAATGTGATAGCAGGAGAAGATCAATGTTATTTTGTACCTACCTGTAGCGATGGCGTACTAAATGGAAATGAAACAGGTATTGATTGCGGAGGTCCTGATTGTAATGCATGTCCAACCTGCGACGACGGTATACAAAACGGTGATGAAACTGGAGTAGATTGCGGCGGAAGCAATTGTAATATTGGGTGTGATGAAGTTTGTAACGGCACACCTAATCCTAATGCTAGTATTTCTGTTTCCAACGAAAGTGTAGAAAATGAAAATGACGGTATCATAACATTCGAGTTTGACGATGTAGCAGCAAGAAGTACACTGGAGTTTAGTATTGACGACGGAAATACATATCCACACTCTTCTGCAGATACTGCAGAATCATTCACTATTAATAACCTAGCTCCTGACAATTATAATATTTGGGTACGATGGGGAAATAATGATTGTCCAATTTTCTTAGGAGAGTTTAAGATTCTTGAAGGAGGCCCATTACCTACTTGTTCAGATGGTATTCTAAATCAAGGTGAAGAAAGAGTAGATTGTGGAGGACCCAACTGTGCTCCTTGTCCTGATAATCCTTGTGGAGATATTCCATTAGTAAATTACCCAAGACCCGCTTTACCAACTCCAATTATAGGTTCAGACGCAGCTCAAGGTTTTGCCTTTGATCTAGCAAATGATTTAAGTACAGTAAGCGTAAGAGTAGGAAATGTTGTTCAAATTCAATCTGGAGGAAACCCCGATTTTGAGTTCCATTGTTCCTGTAATCAAGTTACCTTTAGTAGTGTTCAAGTTACTGGAACAGCCTCTGTTCCTAGTGCTTGTAAAGACGCAGGAGATTTCTATTATTTCTTTAGATACAAAAAACAAGGAAATACTACAAACGATCCCGGAGATCGATATGTATACTCAGGATTATTTACCACAGCAGGTCAAAGAATCGATCCAGATAATAGACCAACAATAACTAGAGAAGGAGCAAATTGGATGAGATTTAGACATCCGCATGCTCAAGACGGTATTACTGAGGCTGTTTTTGATGCTCAACATAACTCTGATCTATTAAGAAATATGGATCGATACAATACTATCTTTACTGATGCAGCTAGCGGATTAATCATAGATCCAAGATTAACACGAGGCAATTCAAATACAACTCACCCTCATGGTGATGTGGATAATGCGCAAGTAGTGCGAATCGATTACATGGAAAAGGGAGACTCCTCTCCTCCAACCTATGCAAAAAGCGCTGGTCAAGATGCTGGAAAATGGGGATATGGTAATATTGTAACTTATGAAATTACCGCAGTTACTGGAGGTAGTGGTGCACAAACCTATAATACATTCCAAAACTATGTAATAGGTGAAGGACTAAATACTTTAGGAGATCCAAGACTATCACTTGCAGGAAAAGCAAGTACATATATGGTATTACCGGGATTCGGTTCACATGTGCAAATGGAAGCTGATGCAATATTTACGCAGCACATTATCACACTAACTAGTGAAGATGATGTAGATGACTTTCTAGAAGGACATCATATCTTTCACGGAGTTAGACACAGACGTAATGGTAATGATCCTGGCAACATTTTAGGAGAAGTAAATATAGGTACTACAAATTGTCAAGAATGTCATTTTAGAGATGGAAGAGGTTCTAAACTAGAAAGAACTCGCGATGGAGAAATGAGAGTTCCTCCACCAGTATACGGCGTAGGTATCTTGCAATACATTGCCGGAGCAGAAGCAAAACTTACATGGAATGGTGATGTTCCTACTGTAGAACAGCAAGTGAAAAATGCGTTAATCAATGATCACGGCATTAATCCTGATACTGATATTCCAACTAAAGACTTAAGACAACTCGTTGCATATACAGAATTCTTAACAGTGCCAACAAGAAGTCCTGGAGCTTATGATATTCCTGGCGTGGAAGAAGGTGATAAATCTTTTAATACAATTGGATGTACTACTTGTCACTCTCCAACGCAAAGAACAACTAGTTCTGCACCTCCAGAATTCCGTAATCTTATCATCAGACCTTATACCGATATGAAAATGCATACCGTTACGGATGATACATACAGAACTCCTCCGCTTTGGGGATTAGGACGAAATATTGATCTTTTGGAAAGAAACGGAAAAGCATTGCTGTTTATGCACGATGGTAGAGCAACAACACTTGAAGAAGCCATCCAAGCTCACGGTGGAGAAGCTAATGGTTCTAGAGCAGCCTATAATAGCTTAAGTGCTTCGGAAAAAGCAAACTTAATTAAATTCTTAAAAACTCTTTAAAACTCTAGGATTAGGAGAGGTAATTAATTTAAATATCTCTCCTTTTCTTTCAAAAAACAGATACAATGAAAAAATTAATCATATTTCTAACATTTTCCTGCATAGTTCAGTATGGATTTAGTCAAGTAAGTGTAAATCCAATAGTAGAATGCCCTCCCTGCAGACCTATTTCTGGGTGTGGAGTATGTTGGGAAAACCAACAACAAGCCAATAATTGCGAAATAAACAGGTCAGATGATTTCGACAATATAAAAGAATCTCAGCTTACAGTCTATCCGAGTCCAATAAAAAATGGAAATTTTTCTATTACATATAACAGAGAAATTACAGGAAAAATAAAAATCGTAAACCAACTAGGTGCAATCGTAAAAATTATAGAACCTTCTAGTGCTAAATCAAACCATATGACGATTAACGTCAATCTAGAAGCTGGACTATACTTTATGATATATTACGACACGAAAAGAAAAGAAAAAATCACTAAGAAATTATTGTTTACTAAATAGCTTTTGTTTTGACTGAGGGAAGGTTGTGCACAAATTTAAATTATTCATTACCAAACAACCTTCTCTTTTTCTTTTAATATTTCGATTATGTAAAATGATAATGAAATATAACTGATGAAGCTTTATGAACACCAAAAAAAAAGACAAAAATACCATCTTTGAAAAATCAATAACGATTGAAAATGGTTTCTACCTATTAATAACAAAAAGAGAAAATTCAAAAATCAATTTTCAAAATAGCAATGACACTAATGAAACATATTTTCAAATTCATTTCTGTGTAAAAGGTTCTGTCCTTTTGAAAGATCAAAACAACTCATCACGAACTTTAAATAACGGAAAATCTATATGTGTTCTCTATTCTGGATCTGAAGCACCATTTAGTTTTGCCCCTAATAGTGATTCTATAATTATCAGCATATTATTGACTATAAAAAAATTAAAACTATTATTTGCTTCTGGGAAGGATTTAACTTCATTATTATTAAATAGTGCTAATGAATATTATTATAAAGAATTTTCAACTTCTTCCTCATGCACTTTGGCTATGTTTCAGGTCTTAACAGAAAAATCAAAAAATACAATCAAAGAACTATTTATAAAAGCAAAAGCTTACGAAATACTCAGTCTCTTTATACATAATACGGAAGTTAGCAATCAAAAAAATAATAGCCCCCAATTAAGTCAAAAAGATATCCTAAATATAAAACAAGCTCATGATATAATTATCACTAGGATCTGTGAACCCCCAACCCTAATAGAACTATCAAATGAAGTATCATTACCATTAAAAAAACTTAAGATTGGATTTAAAGCAATATATGGAACAACGATTTACAATTTCGCATTGAATTACAAAATGAAAATTGCTTGTAAACTATTAATTTCAAAAAAACACTCCGTTAGTGAAATTGGGTTGGATATAGGATATAGCACAGCAAGCCACTTTATAGCTGCATTTAAAAAGAAATTTGGGACTACCCCAAAAAAATATGTCATGAATCTTAGTTAACTTATTGGTCTAATGGTTCCTTAACAGGAATTCCTTCTCCTTTTTGTAAAGAAACTATAGAATCATACATTCCCTTATCATCCTCATCCGCACCTCCTAATACGGATACAAACTCGAAATGCTCCAACAATTCTAGGATAAAGGGTAATTTATCCTTTTCTACGTCTACAATAATACGTTTCATCTCAATGCTTTTTTGATATTATAAAAATAAGAAAATATTATCTGAGAGTTCCTTGTTTATAATAATTTAACTTGCCAATAAAATTTACAAACAACAAAAAACATGAGCGTCTTATACATTTATTCCAGCATATTATCAACAATCATGCTATCAATAAGTCTTATTATAATTTTATGATCTATCCATAGAATAGTTTGTATTTTTACCTCTCGAAAAAGAAAAATTATGAGTAAAGGAGTACTTCTTGTCAATTTAGGATCCCCTGATAGTACGGATCCAAAAGATGTAAAGAAATATCTTGGCGAATTTTTAATGGATCCCCGTGTTATAGATGTACCATTATGGGCAAGAACTTTATTGGTTAAAGGTATAATCCTTAATACACGTCCAAAAAAATCCGCAGCAGCTTATAAAAAAATATGGTGGGATGAAGGTTCTCCGCTTATTGTTCTTTCTGAAAGACTACAGAAAAAAGTAGCTGAGCGAACTTCAATTCCTGTTGGGTTAGCAATGAGATATGGATCTCTAAACATCAAAAAAGGATTACAAGAATTACATGACAAAGGAGTGGACGAAGTTCTAATAATTCCTTTGTATCCCCAATTTGCAATGGCAACCACCGAAACTATTTTAGTACTTGCCGAAGAATTACGAAAGGAACATTTTCCGCAAATGAAATTTACGGATATTCCTGCATTTTATGATAAGAAGGAATATATTGAAGTATTGTCTAATAGTATTGCTGAAAAAATTAAAGATTTAGACTATGAACATCTTCTATTTAGCTATCATGGAGTTCCAGAAAGACATATAAGGAAAAGCGATGTTAGTAACGGAAACTGTAAAATGGATGGGAAATGTTGTTTTAAAAAAGGATCCGTACAACACGAATTTTGTTATCGTCACCAATGTGAAATGACAACTGTACAAGTAGCTAAAAAATTAGGATTAAAGAATGGCACATATTCTACATCATTTCAATCTAGATTAGGTTTCGATCCTTGGTTACAACCTTATACAGATAGAACTATCGAAAGAATGGGAAAAGAAGGAATTAAAAAAATGGCAATTGTTACTCCGGCATTCGTTTCTGATTGTTTAGAAACACTTGAAGAAATAGCCATGGAAGGCGAAGAAATTTTTCACGAAGTTGGTGGTAAAGAATTCACTACAATCCCTTGTCTTAATGATCGTGATGATTGGTCTGATGTTTTGGGGAATTGGGTTAATGAGTGGGCTGAAGCTAAAACCCCAGTTCTAAAATGACAAAAACAAGCTCTGAAGCTTTAGGAACACAACCCATTGGGAAACTCTTAATACAGCAAGCTGTTCCTGCATCCATAGGAATATTAGTCATGTCACTAAACATGATCGTTGATACTGCTTTTTTAGGAAACTGGATAGGCGGGTTAGCAATTTCGGCAGTACAAGTAGTTCTTCCTTTTACTTTTTTTATAGGAGCTATTGGTTTAGCAATAGGTATTGGAGGCAGTTCCGTTTTATCAAGGGCATTAGGATCTGGAGATCAAGATAAAGCATTAAGGGTTTTTGGAAATCAGACGACACTTACTTTTTTAATTTCTGGTTCATTAGCATTAATTGGATTATTATTTCAAGATTTTTTTATTGGTTTTCTGGGGGCCGAAGAATCTTTTAAAGAATACGCTCTTGTATACTATAAAATTGTTCTGTATGGTATTGTGATGTTATCCATGTCTATGATGGGTAATAATGTAATTCGCGCAGAAGGCAAACCAAAATTTGCGATGGTCGCTATGATATTACCAGCTATAGGTAATATTTTTCTAGATTATATTTTAATTAATGTTTTGGGATATGGAATGGAAGGAGCAGCCTGGGCCACTTTTATTAGCTATGCTATTTGCTTTGGATTTATACTATGGTTTTTTGTTGCTAAAAGCGAACTAAGATTAAATCTAGAATGCATAAAACTAAAAAAGAAAATTGTAAATGAAATAAGTGGTTTAAGCTTTGTAACCTTAGCCAGACAGGGCACCATTGCTGTTTTGGGAATTCTATTAAATAATGTACTTGGTAATTATGGTGATGAATTAGATATCGCATCTTACGGAATTATCAGAACAGTACTGATGTTTGCTTTATTCCCTGTAATTGGTGTTAATCAAGGATTTATGCCAATTGCCGGATATAATTATGGAGCAGAGAAATTTCAACGTGTCCGAGAATCTATTAATACGTCTATCACTTATGGAGGAATACTAGCTATTTTAATATTTACCATTATCATGGTTTTCCCGCAACAGTTTATCTCTATTTTTGTGAGCACTAAAGAATCATTAGATCCTGAAACACTTGCAAATAACAAAGAGATCCTAAATAGGACTCCTTCAGCATTACGAATTGTTTTTCTTGCAACTCCTGTAATCATTGTACAACTTATAGGATCAGCATATTTTCAGTCTATAGGAAAAGTAATCCCTGCACTATTGCTAAGCTTGACAAAACAAGGCTTCTTTTTAATTCCACTTATCCTATTATTACCTACATTTTTTGGAGTTTTTGGAGTTTGGATTGCGTTCCCTATAGCCGATGTACTCTCTACAATTCTTACGGGATATTACTTAAATAGAGAGGTTAGAAAAACTTTGGTGCTTCCAAAAAATGTTTAATTAATATAAGCACTAGATAAATCAAATATTTTATTTTCTATATTTAGATTTTAGTTTTGAAATATCCTTTACAACATTGTTATCAATAATAAAAAATGTATTGAATGAAACAAACCTTCGTCATTATTATTCTGGTATTTATTAATTGGACGTCAGTTTACACACAGGATATAGACATAAAACTCTATCAAAATATTCCGATGAGGGATGGTATCAAACTATCTGCAAACATCTATTTTCCTAACACTACTAAAAAATCGTATCCGGTAATACTTATATATACACCATATGTTAATGATGAGGCAGTTGAAAGAGGAATGTACTTTGCCAAGGAGGGTTATGTCTTTATTACACTCGATCTTAGAGGTAGAGGAAATTCTGAAGGAGAATATAGACCATTTGAAAAAGATGGGATGGACGGTTATGATGCCGTCCAATGGATAAGTCAACAGGATTGGTGTAATGGAAACATTGGTATGATGGGAGGGTCGTATCGAGGTATGGTCCAATGGATGACCTTAAAGAATAAACCAACAGCACTTAAAACCATTGTCCCCACTGCAGCAGTTGGACCAGGTATTGACTTTCCAAAATATGATGGAATATTTAGTAACTATGCTCTACAATGGTTAAATTTTACAGGTGGTAAAAGTAGAAATAACAATTTGTTTAATAATGGAACTTTTTGGAGTAATAAAGCGACTAAAAAATATAAAGAGTTTATTCCATATAAAGATTGGGATCTCCTAGCACTAAACAAACGTAATCCCGTTTTTCAAACCTGGATTTCTCATCCAGATTTTGATGAATACTGGCAAAATTTTTATCCTACTCCAAAAGAATATGAATCATTTGATCTACCTATTCTTACCATAACAGGAGCTTTTGATGCTGACCAACCAGGTGCAATGACCTATTATGAAGATCATATGAAATACGGAAATCCAGCGGGTAAAACCAATCATTATTTAATTTTTGGACCTTGGTCTCATGCCGGCACACGTAAACCAGAAACGGAATTGGGAGGTCTTACCTTCGGAAGTGATTCTAAACTGGATATGAAAAAACTCCATTTGGAATGGTTTAATTGGACACTCAAAAATGAGAAAAAACCAAGGTTCTTAAAAGATCGGGTAAACTATTATATAATGGGCCAAAACAAGTGGATGTACGCCAATCAAATGGATGCTATTTCAAATGACACGATCACTTACTACTTATCTAGTCCAAATTCTGATGCAAAATTATTAATTGATCCGGGACATCTTTCACCCCAAATATCCTCAGTGCCTGACACTGATATTATTGCATATGATCCTTTGGATACGGAAAATACAGCAAGTTATTCGGGATCGGATTACTATACAGCACCGATACCAATAGAAGAAAAAGGAAGAATACTATATGTCTCTAATAAACTAGATAACACCACCACAATAATCGGAAGATTCGAAGTAGGGCTATATATATCTTTAGATGTTCCTGATACAGATCTACAAGTTTCACTAAACGTAGTTAATGAAGCTGGCCAAGTTAAATATATAGGATCTGATATGCTTCGGTTAAGATATCGCGAGGGATTGAATCAACCAAAATTAGCAGTGCCTGATGAAGTCTTCTTCTGTAAATTTGATACACCGTTTATCACAGCTCTTGAATTAAAAAAAGGAAGTAGATTTATTTTTTCTATCAATTCTATAAACTCTAAGTATCTACAAAAAAATTATAACTCTGGCAAAGACGTTTCGCTGGAAACAAAAGAAGATGCTAAAAAAGCAGAAATCACAATTTATCATTCTCCAGAAAACCCCAGTTACATAAAGATCCCTATAAATAGTAAAAAGTAATCTAGGAAATTCTTCTAAAACAGATTAACATTAGTATAAATAGATTTAAAATCATACTATCAAAAATAGCAATTGAATCAACTAAGGTTAAAATTACGTGAAAATCTTTCTCAATAGCCATTTATTCCAGATTTTAGTAGACCATCAAATCTACTAATTATGAATTTTTATGTACTAAGGCATAATCTCTAAACTCAACTAAATGTACTCAAGAATTTTTACACTTACTCTGATTGCTATTCTTATGATTGGCAATTTTTCATCATTAAACGCGCAAACATTTAACGAGGAACTATACGATGCATTAGAATATCGATTAGTTGGTCCTTTTAGAGGAGGCCGAAGTGCCGCTGTAACAGGTGTTCCTGGAAAACCAAATCTTTTTTATTTTGGAGCCACTGGTGGTGGTGTATGGAAGACAACCGACGGTGGACGTACCTGGGAAAATATATCTGATGGTTTTTTCGGAGGATCGATTGGTTCTATTTCTGTTTCTAAAAGTGATCCTAATGTTATTTATGTTGGTGGTGGTGAAAAAACACTTCGCGGAAATGTATCTTCTGGTTATGGAGTATGGAAAAGCGTAGACGCTGGAAAAACTTGGAACCAATCTGGTCTTCCTAAAAGTAGGCATATTCCAAGAATAGCGATACACCCAACCAATCCAGATATTGTATATGCCGGTGTTCTAGGAAATATTTATAAACCTACTCAAGATCGCGGTGTTTATAAAAGTATTGATGGTGGAAAGACTTGGAATAAAGTATTATTTGCTAATCAAAATGCTGGTGCAGTGGATCTAACATTAGATCCTAATAATCCTAGAATTCTGTATGCATCGACTTGGAATGCAAGAAGAACACCTTACAGCTTAAGCTCTGGAGGTAATGGTTCTGCACTATGGAAAAGTACAGATAGTGGAAAAAATTGGAAAGAAATATCTAAAAACAAAGGTTTTGCAAAAGACACCTTAGGGATTATGGGAGTTACCGTTTCTCCTGTTAATAGTGAAAGAGTATGGGCAATTGTAGAAAATAAGGAAAAAGGTGGTGTTTATAGAAGTGATGATGGCGGCGAAACTTGGAGTCAACTTAATAGTGATCGCAGTCTTCGTCAACGTGCTTGGTATTATTCTCGTATTTACGCTGATCCAAAAGACAAAGATGTCGTATATGTAGTTAACGTATCTTACCATAAAAGTAAAGATGGTGGAAAAAACTTTAGTAGTTTTAGAGCACCACACGGCGATCATCATGATTTATGGATCGCTCCAGAAAATCCTAAACGAATGGTTATTGGTGATGATGGTGGTGCGCAGATCACTTATGACGGTGGTGAAACTTGGAGTACATACCATAATCAGCCAACTTCTCAATTTTACAGAGTTACCACCGATAATAGTTTTCCTTATAGAATTTATGCAGCGCAACAAGATAATTCTACTATTAGAATTAATCACAGAAGCACAGGTTGGTCTATTTCTGAAGATGATTGGGAATCTACAGCAGGAGGAGAATCTGCACACATTGCTATAGACCCAAAAGATAACGACATTGTTTATGGAGGTAGTTACGACGGGTTCTTAACTAGAGTAAATCATAAAACCGAAACCGTAAGATCTATTAGTGTTTGGCCAGACAACCCAATGGGGCATGGAGCAGAAGACATGAAATATCGTTTTCAATGGAATTTTCCGATTATGTTTTCAAAACACAATCCAAATAGATTATATACTTTTTCAAATCAGGTTCACGTAACCGAAAATGAAGGTCAAAGCTGGAAAGTAATTAGCCCTGATCTTACTAGAAATGACCCAAGCAAACTTAAATCTTCTGGAGGTCCAATTACTCAAGATAATACATCTGTTGAATATTACTGTACTATTTTTGCTGCTGCTGAAAGTCCTATAAAAGAAGGATTATTATGGACCGGAAGTGATGATGGATTAGTTCATGTAAGTAAAGATGGTGGAAAAAACTGGAGTAATGTGACTCCCAAAGGGATGCCAGAATGGATGATGATCAATAGCATAGAACCTAGTAGTTTTGACGAGGGAACTTGTTATATTGCTGGTACTCGTTATAAGTCCGGGGATTTTGCTCCATATCTTTATAAAACTACAAATTATGGACAATCTTGGACTAAAATTACTAGTGGAATAGATGGTGAACATTTTACACGTGTACTTCGTGCAGATCCAAAACGAAAAGGACTATTATACGCCGGTACAGAAACAGGAATGTACATTTCTTTTAACGACGGTATAAGCTGGAAACCATTTCAATTAAATCTTCCTATTGTACCAATAACAGACCTTGTCATTAAAGACAATAACTTGATAGTAGCAACGCAAGGTAGAAGTCTTTGGATCATCGATGATCTTACCGTATTACACCAACTTAGTAATAGTTTAAAAACTCAAGAAAACATCTTATTCAAACCTAAAAATACATATAGAATGCGTGGTGGTGGAAGAAAAGGTTCTAAAACTGAAGGAACCAATCATCCTAGCGGTGTAATTACTTATTTTAACCTTAAGAACTTTGATAAAGAAAAAGATACCGTTTCATTAACATATTTTAATACTAAAGGCGATACTATCAAATCTTTTAGTACCAAATCAAAAGAGAAAAAAGACAAATTAAGTGATCTAAAAAAAGGAGCCAATCAATTTAACTGGAATATGCGTGGTGCTGGTGCAGAAAAATTAAAAGGAATGATTTTATGGTGGGCAAATCTTGATGGTCCTAAAGCTGTTCCTGGAAATTATAAGGTAAGCTTAAATGTAAATGGAAAAAAGGTTTCGCAACCGTTTACCATTTTAGCAGATCCAAGAGCAGAAGCTACAGCGCAACAAATGCAACAGCAATTCGATTTTATTACTAGCGTAAATGAAATGGTAGACAAAGCACATCAGTCCATCAAAAAAATAAGGAAGATCAACAATCAATTAAAATCTTTCTCGAAACAATATAAAGATGATGACAAGACAAAAGATTTAGTTACTAAAGCTAAAGATTTACAAAAGCAGTTTGGAGAAATCGAGAAAGCACTATATCAAACTAAAAACCGAAGTGGTCAGGACCCTTTAAATTTTCCTATAAAATTGACCAATAAATTAGGGCATCTAAATTCATTAGTGGGAATGGGAGATTTTGGACCAACGGAACAAGATATAGCTGTAAAAAATGAACTTACCAAACAGATTAATGAGCAACTAAACTCTTTTGATAAATTAATTTCGGAAGAAATAAAAAGCTTTAACTCAGAATTCAATACCTTGCAGCTTAATTATCTTTTTGTAGAGTAATACATGCAAGAATACTATAACTATATAAAAGCCCTGCACCTAATCTTTGTTATTACATGGTTTGCAGGGCTTTTCTATATCCCTAGATTGTTTATTTATCAAATCGAAGCCTCTCAAAAACCTTCTCCTGATAAAGAGATTTTAGGTAATCAACTAAAATTAATGGCTAAACGCTTATGGTATATTATCACATGGCCATCAGCGATATTAGCAACAACTTTTGCCATTTGTCTTTTGATTTTAAGGCCTATGCTTTTAGATCTTCCTTGGATGCACGTAAAACTAGGGTTTGTTGTTTTACTAATTATATACCATCTTAAAAGCCATCAGATATTCAAACAACTACAAATTGGTGTTGTTACATGGACCTCTAATCAAATGAGGTTATGGAATGAAGGAGCTACCATTATACTCTTTGCTGTTATATTTTTAGTAATTGTTAGAGATGCAGTTAATTGGATTTATGGAGTTGTTGGTATTCTATTGCTTGCTATTTTATTAATGCTTGGAATAAAGTTTTACAAAAGAATAAGAGAAAAAAATCCAAATGCTTAAAAATATAGTTTCCCATTACAATTGAGCTTTTTCCCAAAAACATATTCAATAAAAAATAATCATACTGTCACAATAAGACAAGCAGTATCTGATGATGCGTCAAATTTATTAAAACTAAAACTTCAATATCTAAAAAATACTGAGACGCTCCCTTTATTTGAAAACGAATATCCAAATGACATTGATCAAGAGAGAGATTTTATAGAAAGGTTTCAGTCAGAGAAAAACAGTATTATTTTGGTAGCCTTATGTGATGATGTAATGATCGGAAATATAGATCTCACAGGAAGTTGGCGAAAAAAAATGGAACATACTGGAATGATCGGAATGGGAATTCATACGCAGTGGCAAAATCAAGGCATTGGAACATTATTGCTTCAAAACGCAATAGATTGGGCACATCAAAACGAAATATTAAAAGTAATTTGGTTAGAAGTATATGAAAGTAATCAATCTGGAATTGCTTTATATAAGAAAACTGGCTTTACACAATCAGGTATTATTCCTAATTTCTTTCTAGAAAAAGATGTATATATTGATAAAATTATTATGTACAGAGAGGTATAACTACTAAAAATCATCTAGATCACGCCTAAAATCATTCTCAAGAGCTTCACCTCACTACTTTTATGTATCTTCGTGTAATTTTTTAATCCAGTACTGATATAAGCATATGATCAAATCAATGACAGGTTTTGGGAAGTCTATCCTTCAACTTCCTACAAAGAAAATTACTATTGAAGTAAAATCTTTAAACAGCAAAAACTTAGACCTAAACACTAGAATACCTTCTCAATATCGTGAAAAAGAGCTGGAAATGCGTAAAACCATTGCTAAAACCTTAGAAAGAGGTAAAGTAGACTTTAGTTTATATGTAGAAGTAACTGGAGAAGAAAACTCTACTAAAATCAATGAATCTATAGTAAAAGATTACATGAAACAACTAGGTTCTATCTCTGTTTATGCTAAGCAAGAAGAATTAGAGTTGATAAAAATGGCCGTTCGAATGCCAGATGCTTTAAAAACAGAGCGTGCGGAAGTTGATAAAAAGGAATTTGAAGCTATAAAAGGAGGTTTATCTGATGCTCTTAAAGCTATAGAAAACTATAGGCTTGATGAAGGAAAAGCTTTAGAAAAGGATTTTATTACTCGCGTTAAAAACATTGGGGATTTACTTGAAAAAGTAATTGCAATTGATCCAGAGCGTATCGAAGTAGTTAGAGAACGTTTACACAAAGCAGTCTCTGAATTAAAGGAACAAGTTGACGAAAATCGTTTTGAACAAGAATTGGTATATTATTTAGAAAAATTTGATATCACAGAAGAAAAAGTACGACTTGCCAACCATTTAGAATACTTTACTACCACTATAAATACTAAAGATTCTAATGGTAAAAAATTAGGATTCATTACACAAGAAATTGGTCGAGAGATTAATACTATTGGAAGTAAATCTAATTATGCTCCAATGCAACAACTGGTAGTTCAGATGAAAGATGAATTAGAAAAAATCAAAGAACAGTTGCTAAATATTTTATAGCGATTTAGGACTATATTTTATAAAAAAGTGGATTTACATAATCCTTTACCCTTCTGGTAAAATTTATATAGATGAAACAAGGAAAACTTATAGTATTGTCTGCACCATCAGGCAGTGGAAAAACTACTTTAGTTAAATATTTACTACATAAAGAAGAATTAAATTTAGATTTTTCTATTTCTGCTGCTTCTAGAGAACCGCGAGGTGCAGAAGTACACGGAAAAGATTATTATTTTCTTTCTTTAAGAGAGTTTAAAGACAAAATCAAAGCAGATGAGTTTTTAGAATGGGAAGAAGTATACCGAGATAATTTTTACGGCACCCTAAAAAAAGAAGTGCAACGTATCTGGGACAAAGGAAAGCATGTAATTTTTGATATTGATGTAGTTGGAGGATTAGATATTAAAAGAATCTATCCTGATCGTACATTAGCTATTTTTGTAAAACCACCAAGTATTGAAGAATTAAAAATTCGCCTTAAAAAACGTAAAACTGAATCAGAAGATAAAATCAATATGCGAGTTGCCAAAGCGTCTACTGAATTAGCTACTGCTCCACAGTTTGATGCTATCGTTACCAATGATGATTTAGAAAAAGCAAAAGCAGAAGTGTTACAACTAGTCAAAAAATTTATTTTAGGATAAATATAGATTTCTAATGAAAAAAATAGGTTTATACTTCGGAACATTTAACCCTATTCATGTAGGTCACTTGGCTATTGCGAATCATATGGCAGAATATTCTGATCTTGATGAAATATGGATGGTCGTAACACCCCATAACCCTTTTAAAAAGAAGAGCTCCCTATTGGATAATAATCATAGATTAGAAATGGTCTATAGAGCTACCGAATCCTATCCTAAACTAAAACCAAGTGATATTGAATTTAAACTACCTCAGCCAAATTATACAGTTCACACATTAGCACATCTACAAGAAAAGTATGATAACCATCAATTCAATTTGATTATGGGAGAGGACAACCTTAAAAGCTTCCATAAATGGAAAAACTACGAGGTTATTCTAGAAAATCACAATGTTTATGTATATCCTCGAATTTCTGAAGGCATAACGGATCATCAATTCAAGAATCATATTAAGATTCAAAAAGTCAATGCCCCTATTATGGAAATTTCTTCAACCTTTATACGAAAAGCCATTTCTGAAGACAAAAACATCAGACCACTATTATCCAAAGAAGTGTGGGAATATATTGATGAAATGAATTTCTACAGATAACCTAAAAAATTCTTATGTAAATTAAGAACTACAGAGAATTGATGTGTTCCTATATCAGGAAACGGATTTCCATTAGTTGATATATTGTAACCATAAAATATATTTACATCACCGAAAATACCTAGACCAATCTTAGGGGTAATTACAAAATCATTAGTGTCAAAATTAGTTTGGTATTTTCCCTCTACACCAAGATTTAGTAAAGGGATCATATTTATTTCATATCCTATTTTTACTCCATAAACATCATTACCACTTATGGGAGTCCATTCTATAGCAACATAATAATCATTAGAAAAAAAACCAACATCACTATAAGTGCAGGTATGTCTTGATAATCCAATTTCTGAATAAAAAGAATTCTGAACACCTGCACCAACTCGTGCCGAAAATCGTTTATAGGTAGTAGAAAGAGAATTTGTCCTATACCCCATTTCTGTAATGCTATCTTGAGATTTTGAATTTACTCTTGATTTATCTTGGCCAGAAACAAATGAAATATAAAATAAAGTAATTACAACTAGGAAGAAACCTTTTCTTTCCATAACAACTTATTCCCCAGGAAAATCAGCTTTTCTTTTTTCTAAAAACGCCGTAGTTCCTTCTTTAAAATCCTCTGTTCCAAAGCAATTGCCAAACTCTTTTATTTCTGTTTTAAAACCATTCACACCATCTTCATAAGCCGCATTCACCGCATTAATTGCAGCACCTATAGCTACCGACGAATTTCTCATAATTTTACTTGCCAACTTTTCTGCAAGCGGTAACAATTCTTCTTGTAAAACAACATGATTTACTAATCCATAATTTAAAGCCTGATTAGCATCAATCATTCCTGCTGTCATAATCATTTCCATAGCTCTTCCTTTACCAACCAATTGAGGTAAACGCTGGGTCCCTCCATATCCCGGTATTACCCCTAAAGACACTTCTGGCAATCCCATTTTAGCATTATCACTTGCAATCCTAAAATGTGCAGACATAGCTAACTCCAATCCGCCACCAAGTGCAAAACCATTTACAGCTGCAATTACTGGTGTTGATAAATTCGCGACAAAATCAAAAAGTAATTCTTGTCCCTTAGCTGCCAATTGACCTCCTTGATCAACAGAAAAATTAGCAAATTCGCTAATATCAGCACCAGCTACAAAAGCCTTTTCTCCACTTCCAGTTATAATAATTACTTTCGTTTTAACATCTTTATTTGCCTCATCAAACGCATCGTGTAATTCCTGAATTGTTTCTTTATTTAATGCATTTAATTTTGATGGACGATTAATTGTAATCGTTGTTATACCGCTATTGTGAGTTGTGAGAATATTATTATACATTATTTATATTGTTTGTTTATTGTTTTAAATCTCTTTCGAAGTACAAATAGAAATACATGCCCAATCCAAAATCTTCTACATCAGTAGACACCAATCTCCATCCATCTTTAGCATAAAGATCTAATTTTTCCTGAATATCTTTGGAAGAAGATTTTAAGATATGTTCTTTATCCAAGGTAAGTTTTGAATAGTAAATCAAAGATTCTAATTTATACTCTTTCATGATTTTTTCGTTAATATGTTCGTATTACAATTTTGGGAATTTCACTTTAAAAACTGTTCCCTTTCCTTCTTGAGATGTAAAGGTAATACTTCCGTTATACGTTTCCACAATATTTTTAACCATACCCAGTCCTAACCCCATACCACTACTTTTGGTTGTAAATTTGGGTTCGAATATTTTCTTTTTGTTTTCTTCGGTAATCCCAACTCCATTATCAGCAACCGTAATCACAACATCATCTTTTTCTGTAAATACATTTACCATAATTTTCGGAGTATGATCCTCTGATATTGCTTGTATTGCATTTTTTACCAAATTTGTTACCACACGTATTAATTGGGTTCTATCAAACTTGGCAATAATTTCTTCTTTTTCTGATGGAAAAACAATGTAATGTTCATTAAAAATATCCAAAGCCAACCCCACAATTTTTACAACATCCAAAGTTTCACTTTTCTGCGCTGGCATTTGAGCAAAATTAGAAAATGCCGAAGCTATTGAACTCATAGTATCAATTTGTTGGATTAATGTATCACTATATTCTTTTACTTTTTTCTCAATAGTAGGATCGTTAGGATCAAACTTACGCTCAAAACTTTGAACAGTCAATCTCATAGGAGTAAGTGGGTTTTTAATTTCATGAGCTACTTGTTTTGCCATTTCTCTCCAAGCGGCTTCCCGCTCACTTTTAGCCAACATTGCAGCACTTTCTTCTAATTCATCGATCATACTATTATAGGCATTCACAAGTGAATAAATCTCATCACTAGAATCACCTATTCTTATTCTCTTATTACGTTTATCTAAACGGGTCTGATCTATTGTATCAGAAATAGTTTTTAGAGATCTAGTTATGTATTTTGATAAAAAATAAGCTAAAACTATTGCAATTAAAAGCATTAATAAATACACTTGACCCAATCTTGTAAGAGATTCCCATAATTCACGAGAAAAGAAATTATCATCTTCTAAGTATGGTAAATTAAGGATCGCTAAAGGTTTTGATTTATAATCCTTGATATATGTGTAAGAGGATAAAAAATGTTCTCCATTTTTTTCTGAAACTCCTAGGTATCTTTTTTCATATCCACTACCTAAAGTGTCGATAATATGTTGGTTAAGCTGTTTATCAACCGTATCATTAACAAAAGTCTCTTCGGATTTAACCAATAGTTTACCAGATAGACTATAAATATTAATTGGTAATGTATGCTCTTGAGATATTTGATTGATTTTCTTCTTCTCTTTAAAAATTAGAGCAACGTTCTCTTCTATAACAGGATAGGTAGTACTACTTAATGCATTATTTATAGCTATTTTAATCCGTTCTTCCTTTCTTTCTAATCGCTCACGATGATATTCTTCTGCTTCTTCTTTATATTGATATACAGTAATAGCCGCAACCAATACAGAAGCCAACAGAACTAACACGGTCATAGAAATAAAAATCCTCGTTCTAAGAGAGAGTTTGGTAAGCTTCATAGTATTCTTTGAGACGTAAATATAACAAATATCACACCAAAAAAACTTTAAAACAACGCTAGATTATAACCTAGCTACCTTATGTTTTATAGGAGGTAATTGACTAAATTTACTTAGTTTTGATACTATGGACAATGAGCCTTTACTTTCTGTCAAAAACCTAAATGTTTCTTTTTCTTCAGAAAAGAAAGAAATACAGGTACTATATGATATTTCATTTGATATAAAGCCCAACGAAATACTTGGTGTTGTAGGGGAATCCGGTAGTGGGAAATCAGTTACTTCTCTGGCAGTTATGGGATTACTTTCAAAAAAAACAGCAAAAGTTTCTGGTGAGATTTTCTACCGTGATAATGACTTACTTGATTTTGACGATAAAAAATTACGTTCTATCCGTGGCAATGAAATTGCCATGATTTTTCAAGAACCTATGAGTTCTTTAAATCCTTCAATGAAATGTGGCAAGCAGGTTATAGAAATTTTATTACAACATACTAAGTTTACCAAGTCCGAAGCCAAAGAAGAAGTACTCTCTTTGTTCGAAAAAGTAAAACTTCCAGATGAAGTTCGTGCCTATAATTCTTATCCTCATGAACTAAGTGGTGGCCAAAAACAACGTATAATGATTGCCATGGCAATTGCGTGTAAACCGAAACTACTTATTGCCGACGAACCTACTACCGCACTAGATGTTACAGTACAAAAAGAAATCATTAGTTTACTCAAAGAGCTTCAGAAAGAATACAAAATGAGTATTCTATTTATTTCTCATGATTTATCATTGGTTTCTGAAATTGCTGACAATGTTTTAGTAGTTTATAAAGGAAAAATGGTAGAACAGAATACTACTTCCGAAATCTTTAATAGCCCTCAAAAAGAATACACAAAAGCATTAATTTATGCAAGACCATCTTTAGATATTAGGTATAAAAGATTACCGACCATACAAGATTATCTAAACGATCAAAAAAAAGAAAGACAACAAATTACCAAAACAGACAGAGAAGAGCATCATAAAGAATTATATAGCAACACACCATTGCTAGAAGTAAAAAATGTAGAAAAAACATTTTTCTCTAAAGTTGGTTGGTTTGGTAAAAAGGAGTTCAGAGCAGTTGACGGAGTTAGTTTTTCGTTATACGAAGGTGAAACGCTAGGTCTTGTTGGAGAATCCGGATGTGGAAAATCTACTTTAGGAAATACCATTCTTCAATTGGATAAAGCTGACCAAGGAGAAATTTTATATAAAGGTCAGGATCTAACAGAACTTTCTCCATCATCTATACGAGTTCTAAGAAAAGATATCCAATTGATATTTCAAGATCCATTTGCTTCACTAAACCCTAGAATGACTATTGGTAAGGCAATTATGGAACCCATGAAAGCTCATAAATTATATGCTGATGATACTGAACGTAAAAAAGAAACAATTAGCCTCTTAGAACGAGTTGGACTGGATCCTTCATATTTTAATCGATATCCTCACGAATTTAGTGGCGGGCAGCGTCAAAGGATTGGTATTGCCAGAACCATAGCCCTTCAACCAAAGTTAATCATCTGCGATGAATCCGTAAGTGCTCTTGATATATCAGTTCAGGCTCAAGTTCTTAATTTATTAAATGAATTAAAAGAGAAATTTGGATTTACTTATATATTTATTTCTCATGATCTTGCTGTAGTAAAGTATATGTCAGATCAATTATTGGTTATGAACCAAGGTAAAATTGAAGAACAAGGTGATGCAGATATTATCTACGAAAACCCTAAAAAAGAATACACAAAAAAACTCATCAATGCCATCCCAAAGGGTATTTGATATAATTACCACAACATTTCTTTTTAAGAATTATCATCACCAATGATGTTTACTTATTTGTTTATAAGCACACCAAGTTTTAAATAACAAAACTTAACGTGATGAAAACAAATAGCATAAAAAATATCAAAAAGATAGTCTTAGCAATTGCAATATTATTCTTTATTTCTTGCGAAACCGACATTCCAGAAACTGATACAACTACTCCTACTTTTTCCTTTAATATTTCTGGGGATGGTTTTAATAGAACATTTACTCAAGATGATGATTTTTCTAGCATACAACTTAACTTGCGCACAGATACAACATATGATTTTATCTTTTCGGGAGCGGATACTGGTGGCGTAGAGAGAATCTCTTGGCAATATCCACATGATTACATCGAGTTTTCCGAAGAAATCCCTGCACCTTGGGAGACCACTACGCTTACATTTCTTTCTAGCTCTATCTATTGGAATGGTGATCCTACTAATCCAACAACCGGGAACATCTTAGCAGGAAAATTAGTAACTAATGGAGAATCAATAAGTATCTCATTTTCTTTTCTTGTAAAAGATTTTGGAGGATTAGATGGTTCGTCTAATACTATAGAGAAATCGATGACTATCTATATAGACAATCAAAATACAGAACTTATTTCTTTATAATCCATATTTGGTCAAATATCTTTCCTATCCAAAGACCTATTCAAAAACACTTGAATAGGTCTTTTTAAATCTAAATGTTTACCTCTTGCTATAAACCTACACTAATAGCAAACATTAAACTTAAAATGATGAAAACAACAATGAAATTTTTAACGTATGTAATAATGGCTTTTGCCTTAGTATTAACTTCTTGTGATGGAGAAGATGGAGCAAATGGACTCGATGGAGCCATTGGTCCAGCAGGTCAAGACGGAAATGCTAATGTACTTGTAAAAACAGTAGATAATGTAACATGGTCAGCCGGAACCTATCTTGGAGGGGCCGCAAATGAATTTGTTATTACAGATACTGACATTGATCAAGATATATTAGATAATTCGTTAATCCTAGTCTATTTTCAATTATTTGGAGATGACATATGGTTTCCTATGACATATAATTTCCCTTTTTCAGATGGTACAGATGAAGTCATAACATTTACCTACAGTCTCGATACATTGACTATATACGCATTATCATCTTCGGGACCGCTAAACGCACAAATAACAAAACTAAAATATGTTATCATAGAAGGTACAGCAACCAGTAGTGACAATTTTGAAAACTTTGAGGACCTTCAATCTTTCTATAATCTGGACTAGTCAATATAAAGTCGACAGCATAATCCTTTGCTACCCTTTATTTGTACTTTGCAACCTTAATATGCCTTGCATATTAAGGTTTGCTTTTTTAGAATTAATCTAAAATTAATTTTTACACAAGCATCCTATTTTGTAGTTTTAGAACACGAATTATAAATCAACTCACCAATGGGAATTTTTGACGAAATAAAAAAGAAGCTAAGTAATGAATTTATAGATATTGTAGAATGGTTAGATAATACACAGGATACCATTGTACATAGATTCGAACGTTATCAAAATGAAATAAAAAATGGTGCTCAATTAATCGTAAGAGAAGGGCAAACAGCTGTTTTTATTAACGAAGGTCAATTAGCCGATGTATTTGAGCCTGGAACCTACACTTTAAATACTCAAAACTTGCCAATTTTAACAACATTAAAAGGTTGGAAGTATGGGTTTAATAGCCCGTTTAAAGCAGAAATATATTTTGTGAACACACGTCTTTTTACAGATGAAAAATGGGGTACAAAAAACCCAATAACATTAAATGATGACCGTTTCGGTCTGGTAGAAATTAGAGCCTTTGGAACGTATGCATTTAAAGTCAGTGATCCAGGTAAATTTATAGTAGATATCGTAGGTACAGATGCTAATTTCACGAGTTTTGAAATTAACGAACATCTTAAAAGTTTAATCTCTACTCGTTTTACCGATACTGTCGGAGAGGCTAACTTTCCAATAGAATTATATGCCGCTAACACTACTGAACTATCAGAAACCTGTCAAGAAGTAATGCAACCAGAATTTAATTCTGTTGGTATTTCCTTGGAACGCTTCTTTATAGAGAATGTTTCTATGCCGGAAGATCTGAAAAAAGAAATTTTTGAATATAGTAGAATTGATAAGATTGACCTTGATAAATTAACCAAATTCAAAACTGCCAAAGCGATAGAAGCAGCCGCTGCAAATGAAGGAGGTACCGCAGGAGCAGGAATGGGAATGGGAATGGGATTTGTACTAGCACAACAGATGGGCGGAATGATGAATCCAATGGCAACACAACAACAAGCACAACCTCAGCAATCTGCACCAATTGCTCCACCGCCAATGCCAGTGCAAGTGCAATATTTCTATGCGATAAACGGACAACAAGCCGGACCAGTATCTTTTGATCAGTTAAAATCTTTATTTGCTAATAGAACAGTAAATAAAGATTCTCTAGTATGGAAACAAGGAATGGCAAATTGGTCCGCTATAAAGGATGTAGAAGAATTAAAATCATTTTTAGGAGGTAATACTCCTCCTCCACTTCCGGGAGCTTAATAAAATAAATATGCTTTTTATCCTTTCTTTCGTTTTACCCGAAAGAAAGGATAACTTTGTACAACCTCTACTATCATAATTCCTGAATGGAAGAAGAAAAAAAAATATTTTCTGAACAAAAGAAATCTTGTGCTAATTGTGGTGCCGAATTAACCTATAAACCTGGTACCTCTGAAATTAAATGTGATTATTGTGGTCATGAAGAAACCATTGATCAACAAGAAGATGAATTTAAAGAACTTGAGCTAAAACCTTATCTCGAGGAAATGGGATCTCTTTCCCATTCTGAAGAGATTACAATGCTTCATTGTAAAAACTGTGGTGCTAATCAACATATAGAAGAAAATTATAAATCATTACACTGTGTATATTGTACCATGCCTCTAATTATAGAGGATGCATACAAAGAAGATTGGATTCTTCCTGGAGCTGTCCTCCCTTTTCAATTTGATCAAAAAAAATCACATGAAATTTTTACAAAATGGGTAAAAGAATTATGGTTTGCTCCAAATAATCTTAAAAAAGCTGCTTTGGACCCTGAGCATACTAAGGGTCTATACCTTCCCTATTGGACATTTGATGCTCAGTTATACGCGACGTATACAGGACAAAGAGGAGATTATTATTATGTTAGCGTTCCTTACACTAAAACAGTAAACGGAAAAACTGTTAGAGGTACGAGACAAGAACAAAGAACAAGATGGACTCCTGCAAGCGGAAGTGTTAGTGGTTTTGTAGATGATACACTGATAAAAGCATCAAATCAAAGGAAAAACCCAATTCCTTCGAAAATTGCGCATTGGAATCTTAAAGCGTTAGAACCTTTTAATACTAGTTTTTTAGCAGGCTTTGTTACAGAAAAATACACTATACCATTAAAGGATGGTCATTTATCTTCTACCCAAGAAGCGGAAAGAATAGCACGTTCCTGGTCGCGTCACGATATTGGAGGTGATACGCAAAGAGTACATTCTGTAAATATGAGTCTATCAGAAGAAACATTTAAACATATTTTGCTTCCGGTCTATATTAGCGCCTACCAATACAATGGAAAGAAATATAATTTTTTTGTAAATGGTCAAACTGGAAAAATATCTGGAAAAAGACCCTATTCCTTTTGGAAAATATTTTTCTTTGTACTTTTTATAATAGCTCTAATTTTATTAATTATTTGGTTAGCCGATACCTATGGAAATCAACAATAAGAGCTATTGTCTAAACTCATAACCAACTATCTCGTACATAGTTTGATTAAAATTCATACAAGGTTTTTCCTTAATTATAATGAAAATATCTTTACTCAGTTTTGACTTTAAATAAGTAATATCTTTTGATATTCCTTTTCTTAAAGCAATTGTTATTTCTTTATTAACCGAAACCCTATTTACTAAACCCGAACCCGAACCTTTAATTTCTTTAATCTTAACGTTTACTGCAGTTTCTTGGGAAACATCACAAATTAGTTTATTACTATAAAGCTCCATAACCTCAACTGTTAGATGAATGGTATTTGGAGCTATCTGGTTTTGAGTAAATCCATTAGGCTTAGGCATATCACCATTGTTAGTATCTCCAAACTTTGGCTTCTCTACCTTTGGCTTTTCGGTTTTGTTTTTCACATTTTCTTGGGCGATACTGTTCGATTTACAAGAAAACAAGATTGCAATCAACCCTATGTACATAAGTTTATTCATAATCTTAATATAAAAAAAGGAGTCAATTATATCAACTCCTTTTTTCTTAATTAATTGTTATTAAAACCTGTAGCTCTATCTCTTAAGTAATTTAACTACAGTATTTGTATTAGTTCCTGAGATTTTCGCATAATACAAACCAGAAGCCAATCTCGATGCATCCCAATTTACGTTAGCATTAGAGTTAACATCAGATATTGTATGCACTAAATTACCAGTACTATTAAATATATTAATATCTACATTTTTGCTTGATTTGGAAATCGCATCTCCAAAATTAAAGAAGAATGTATTATTAGATGGATTAGGATAAACAGAAATCTCATTTACTAAGTCTAATGTAGTTAACGTAACCTCTAATTCAGGTTCTACTACATCTTCATTAGAACTTATAATATCTCCAAAAATTTGGAATGTTTGATCTAATGGATCTCTTCCTAATGCAACTGTTGTAGCAGTCCAATCTATAGCTCCTGTACCAAAAAGGTTAGCAGGATCTCTAAACTGAGTTACCTCACCTACTACATTATCCTGTGATGCCCAAAACCATTGGTTCCCACCATTAAAGGCAAGATTAGTATATATTGATATCCAATACTCTCCACTCTCTAAAGTAACCGCTTCTGGAAGATCTATATTTAAATTTGAAATATTTGGTTCTGAAATAGGAGCAATCTCTCCACTATTATAAACTTCTGCACCAGGAATCCCTCCTTCATTTTCATAAATAACAATACTTACGTTGTTCAATGCAGGACTTCCATTTACAGCACCAAAAGCTACTATCCTATTAATATTCCATGTATTACCCGCTGGAACTGTAAAATCATCAGCAGACTGCGCTAGACCATTAAAATCTAAGAAGTTCTGAGAAGGTATTGTAGATACCTGTGTATTTGTTTGTTCATAGATAGAAGGTTCAGATACTGTAACTGTAAAACCTTCAGCTACTTGTTCTTCTCCCGAAGTAGCAATTAAACCTATTGAAGCTGAACCGATACTATCTGGCGCATATGATAGGGTAAGTGTATTACCTGTCAATGTAGCTGTTACTAATTCTGGGTCAGAATTAGTTAATTCAATATCAATTGGTAATCCTTGAGATTGCACAAATAAACCTGTTATATCTATACTTGTATCTTCACTATTTTCACTAACACCAAAATCATCTAATAAAAAGGCAGTAACCAAATTAGATTCTGGTAATGGATTAGCAGTTATAGGAAAACGAGCACTAAACAATCCACTTCCGTGAGCAGCTACAGCAATAAATCCATCTTTTCTTGTAACTACTTCATCGGCTACTGAATTACCAATTGCAAAATTTTCTTTTCTCCAAACAGTATTTTGCCCATTTAACCTTCTAGTAGAGTATAAACCAGTACTTGTTGCAGCAAATACTCTTTGTAATCGAGCACCAAATCTACCTGCGCTACTACCTAAAAAAGCAGTACTTCTTACAGAAGGTCCATTACCTGATCCATCCACATTTTCTTCTAAGTTACCACTAATATTTGTCCAAGTATCTCCACCATCTTCTGTAATAAATACACTTGGAATTCCGTAATTAGAATAGGTAACAATTACGCGATCAACATTAGACGGATCGATATTAATATCATTAACAAAACCTCCTGGCAATCCTTTTCCAGTTGAGATATCAATTGCTTGCTGACCGTCTATATTCGCATTATCCATTCTAAACACAATTCCAGAGTTTGTACCATAGTATAATCTATTAGCTACTGGAAATTTAGACACATCTAAAGAAGTAATAGTAGATCCATCAGGAGTTGAAGTGTTCGTAAGATTTACCCAATTCTCTGTTGCATTTGTATTTGTAAATAAAGGCAATCCATCTAGGTCGTTATTTCTCCATATCGTACTTCCTGCCGGCATATACATGATATTATCATTATTAGGGTCAAGAATAAATGGGTTAACAAAAGCAAAACCTGAGGCTCCTGCAGGTTCTACAGCAGAGAATGATTCAAATACTCCTTCTTCGTCAAAATTAAATCTAAACACATTACCTCTCTGAGAAGAAACATAACGCGTTCTACCATTATCCGCAATTGCACTATAAGCTCCATCTCCTCCAAAATCTGATTCCCAAATGGCATCAGAATCCGTGGAATTAGTAAACCAAGTACCATTATCTTGGAATCCAGCTACTAAATCATCTGTATTTGGCTCTGGATCAAATGCTACGTGATATGGTTGTGTGGTAATGTAACCATTGTTTAACGATGTCCAAGCTACTGGTTCTATACCATCATTAGTAGCTGTAATATCTTCTGTAACATAAACTCCACCATCATTTCCTGATAATACTTTATTAGGATTTGAAGGGAAAAATAATAATGCATGTTGATCTGGATGTTGATTTGTATATAGACTTACATTATTTAATGGAGAATATCCAGCTATCCAACTTTCTTGTCCAGTAGGAGTAGTAAATCCTGTAGTAGATCTGTACACATTAGTTCCTGCAACAAATACTAAATTGCTATCTGTAGGATGTACCTTTACTATCATATTATACTCTCCCTGTAGATTTAAATTTCCTACACTTCCACCAATACCAAAAGGCAAGTTTACACTTAAATCAGTCCATGTTCCTGCTGCAAGATCATATCTATTTAATAAAGCTGGAAATCCTCCAGAATTGTTTTGTGTAAGAAAATACACAGTATTCTCATTAGAAGGATCAATTCCCATAACAGTTCTTCCATACGCAGGTACAAATCCTTCTGGTGTGATATTTGTCCAAGTGTCTCCATCTGTAGAAGTAAAGAATCCAGCTGTTGGATCAGTATCAGAGTCCACTGTAGCATATATTTGACCCGTAGAAGAAATTGCTACTTCTGCTTTACTATCAAAACCACCAGTTAATACTTCTGTAAAAGAATTCCCTCCATCTTGTGATCTTTGAATACCAGTAATTGTACCTAAATAAAGATCTCCATTGGTAGGATCGATAGCAATTGAATTAATTAAATCAAAAGGTTCATTTGTATTAAATATCCCAACATCAGGATTTGCTGTAGCTGTTAACAGTTCGAATGTACGTCCTCCATCTCTGGATTTGTATACTCCACTACCTTGATAAAATGCTCCTCCAGCACTTGCTGAATTTCCATAACGTTCTCCAGAAATGTAATACCAAGTAAAACTATGTCTTGGTCTTGGATCTTGCACAATTCCCGTAATACTAGGATTCTGAAAAGATCTTGTAACTTTTCTCCAAGTTTCTCCAGCATTCTCCGTTCTCCATAATCCTCCAGATACTCCACCTGCTAGGATTACATTTTCATTTCTTCTATCAATTGCTAACGCACGAGTTCTACCTCCTACGTTGTACGGCCCTCTATTTTTCCAAAAAGAGAATCTACCTGATTTAGCAGCAGTTTGTATCGATTTTTGTGATTCATCACTTAAATTGATCTTTTCTGAGAACTGAACCTCTGCTTTTCTAATTCCATCTGGTATTTTACCTGTAGCAGGGTTTTTTAATCTCATCAAGTCAAATTGTGATCTTTCTATAGCATTATCCGCTTGTCTTTCTAGAGGAGTTTTAGCATCAGTAGATCCTTTTTTACTATCAAACATTTTTGTTTGCTTATACAATTGATGTCCTTTATTAGGTTTTTCATCAGCTGTAGTCTTTAATTGTTGTGTTTGTGAGGTTGCAGAGAAGGTTGCTAAAGCCATTACGCAAACACAAAAACCTCTTTTGAGGTGTTGTAGAGTTGAATTCATATTTAAGTTAATTTTGTGTGAATACCAAAACTAACTCATTGACCTTAAAACATTTGTTAAAATATTATCAAAATATAATACTATCTTGTTAATTTGGTTGAAGAATGATTTCTCTGCTTTGTGTAATTACATGACAAATATCTTTATCAACTATTATTGGTATGGTAGAAGTAAATGTCTCGTAATTATTGCCACTTACAGTAATTACATAGTTCCCTGTTCTCTCAAAAGCGCCAACAAATGAATTTGTGTTTTCAAAATTTACTAATGTTTCGGTATAATCACCATCCGTAGCAATCACAGTAATTCCTGAAATTAAAAAAGAATCATTTATTGTTGCGTCTTTTATTGTAATATCTAAACCTGCTCTAAGCTCATCTGTACAGAATACCGGATCTAGTGTATCTTGTTCGTCTAGGTTACACCCGGTACAAATTATTAATAATATAAGTACTAATTTCTTCATATTCCTTTGCATATTTATTAAGAAGATGCAATTTAAACCATCTGGTTGCGTCTTCATTTCCGCGAATATATATAATCTATTTGATTCTTGTTCACTTTAGTAAGTTTGCAGATGATGAATAAAGTACTGCTAAGATCTATAAAAAAGTAATAAGGCGTCTATTTTAAAAAAAATAGACGCCTTATTAAAAAATATAATTTCAACTATTATAAATCAAACTTAATACCTTGTGCAAGAGGTAATTCTGTTGTATAATTTATAGTGTTTGTTTGTCTACGCATATATACTTTCCAAGCATCAGAACCAGATTCTCTTCCTCCTCCAGTTTCTTTCTCTCCTCCAAAAGCACCTCCAATTTCGGCACCAGAGGTTCCAATATTTACATTAGCAATTCCACAATCCGATCCTGCATGAGACAAGAATCTTTCTGCTTCGCGTAAATTATTAGTCATTATTGCCGAAGATAATCCCTGAGCAACACCATTCTGAACCTCAATTGCATTTTCTACATCACCACTATATTTTAATAAATATAAAACTGGAGCAAATGTTTCGTGTTGAACAATTTCGAAAGAATTATCAGCCTCCGCGATTGCAGGTTTTACATAACATCCACTTTCATATCCTTCTCCAGAAAGAACACCACCATCTACTACAATGTTTCCTCCTTCTTTTACTACTTTTTCCAAAGCATTTTGGTATCCGCTTACAGCGTCTTTATCAATAAGGGGTCCTACATGGTTATTCTCGTCTAAAGGATTTCCAATACGCAATTGCTTATAAGCGTCTACGACAGCATTTTTTACTTTATCATAAATTGAGTCATGAATAATCAATCTTCTCGTCGAGGTACAACGCTGTCCTGCTGTTCCAACAGCACCAAAAACAGCTCCAATCACAGTCATTTTAATATCAGCGTCCGGAGTTACAATAATCGCATTATTTCCTCCAAGCTCTAATAATGATTTCCCTAAACGTTCTCCAACTGTAGCTCCAACAATTTTACCCATTCTAGTAGATCCTGTCGCAGAAATTAACGGAATCCGTTTATCAGTAGTCATCATTTCTCCTACTTTATAATCTCCGTTAATAAGACAAGAAACTCCTTCTGGAATATCATTCTCTTTTAAAACTTTAGCTATTATATTTTGACAAGCAATACCACAAAGCGGTGTTTTCTCACTTGGTTTCCAAACACAAACATCCCCGCATATCCAAGCTAAAGCCGTATTCCAAGCCCAAACAGCCACAGGAAAGTTAAAAGCAGAAATAATACCTACTATTCCTAATGGATGATACTGTTCATACATTCTATGCCCAGGTCGCTCTGAATGCATGGTTAATCCATGTAATTGTCTAGATAAACCAACAGCAAAATCACAGATATCAATCATCTCCTGAACTTCTCCCAGTCCTTCTTGATAAGATTTACCCATCTCATAGGAAACTAATTTACCAAGAGGCTCTTTTAAAACCCTTAATTCTTCTCCAAACTGTCTAACAATCTCTCCTCTAAGCGGAGCAGGCATTAACTTCCAAGATTTAAAAGCCGATTGAGCCTTTTCTATTACTTTCTCATAATCATTATTTGTGGTAGTAGTGACTTTTCCTATTAAGTTACCATCTACTGGAGAAAAAGATGAAATTTCATCACCATTAGAAAACCAATCAGAACCTGTAGAAGTTCCTTTATTAAGATCAGAAACACCTAATTGCTTTAATGCTTCTTCTATTCCAAAATCTGTTGCTATAGCTGCCATATTTTTTGAATTATATTTTTAGAGACCGTAAAGATACTGCGTTTTGAAGATATATTAAATTTTGACCCGTTATATTGATGATTTTGAATAATATTCTAAAAAAACCTTGTTAAAAAAATCAATCTTCTATTAAAATTAAAAGTTTCAAATTAAATTGACTCTTTATGGTTCTGTAACAAATCTCTTATCTACTGGCATTTCTGCACCACAATTATTACAAGTTCTTAACGATTGACTACCATAAAAATGTTTAAAATGTTTAAGAAAATCCTTTTCAATATCATTTAGCTTAAAGTAAACCTCGTGTAATTTAGTATTACAATTATCACAAAACCATAATAATCCATCTTCAGCCTCTAAATCAACACGTTTTCTTTCTATTACCAAGCCTATAGATCCCTCGTGACGTACTGGAGAATGGGGAACTTTTGCAGGATGCAAGTACATATCCCCTGGTCCTAATTTCATAGTTTCTTTTTTACCATTCTCTTGTATATGAACTTCTATCTCGCCTTCTAATTGGTAAAATAGCTCTTCTGTTTCATTATAATGATAATCCTTTCTTGCATTGGGACCAGCAACAATCATTACGATGTAATCTCCCGCATCTTTGTATAAATTTTTATTACCTACAGGAGGCTTAAGTGTATCTCTATTTTCTTTTATCCATTTATCAAGATTAAAAGGTTTTCGAATTCCCATATTTATATCAATTTTGAAACATAAAATTAAGCAAATCACTTGAAATCTTTATAAAAACCAAAGTAATCTTCTCTAAAAAAGCAAAAGCGAACCTAAGTTCGCTTTTGTAAAGTTTAACAACCAGTTTCTTCATATTCTGTACTCCCATCAATTGGACAAGGATCAGAACAAGATTGTGTAATTAAAATTGGGAAAGGGCTATTTCCTGGTCTAAAAACACACGCACAACATTCATCAAAAAAAGGAAAGCCTCCTCCTTGAATAGATTGTTGTTCCGTCTTACTTAATTTTTTGCTGTTGTCGATGTTTAAGATTTTTTTAAGCATATGATTAATTTGATTTGTTGAATTATTAAAGTTAGGGAATAATACACCAAATCAATAGTTTTTAAACAGAATACATCCTCATTTTGATCAAAATGAGCACTTATTATCAAGTGTTTATGATTTATTTAGCACGCGAGGTTACCAGGGAATATTCTTTAGTTCTTATATCAATTGAAATATCTTGCTACTAAAAAGAAATCGCCCAGACAAGATTTCTCTTGTAGAGCGATTTCCAACTAAATAACCAACCAAAAAAATTTATATCGTCTAGTGCGACTTGTTTTATTTTGTAAGCTTCATAAAATCAGCTTTTTTTAATCTTCTTTTGTCATTCTGAGATGGTTTTCCATCTTTAGAACTCTTAAATTGAAGGTATCCTTCACCTACAAATTCATAAATTGCTCCAGAAGCAGGATGTAATAATTCTATCTTACTATCATTTATAACGGTTAACTCGAAATATTCATTGCCCAAATAATCGTAATCAAGTGTTAAATTTTTCATATAGAAATTATTAGGCACATCATCTACCGCATAATAGCCACTATAATCGTAGTATATATCATTGATATTAGACACATTAACGTCTTCAGAACTTTTAAAATTATCACCTGATCCATAATATAAAAATTGTAAATAATTTTCATTATCAAACTCATTTAGTGCTCCAAAATCACTTGTATATACTTTTTCCCAAGTAACATATTCATGTAAGAAGTAATGTATGTTATCATAAAACACTCTATCATAATCAAACGTATTTCTTTGATAACCTATTAGATAATAACTAGTATTAGTAACTCCATCATACAATCTAATTTCATTATTTCCATATTGAGTGACATCAAGACTATATACACCATCAATATCATGACTAATATCGACCTCCATTCTAAACGTATTATAATACCCAACATCCAATCCAAAACCATTTCCATTACTCCCAATTCCTACCAAGTTATTATTAGCATAAAAGGTTCCATTCTTAAAGGAAACGGTAAAAGCTTTCTGAAGAAAAGGAATTTCTCCATTACCTTGTGTACGTTCTATATCCACGTACCAGATTTCATATGTATTTAATAGTTCGTTTAATGTAATTGCAGGTTCTTCAATAAAAACATCATCTTCTACTACTACTTCTGTTACACAAGAAGTTAGAAGCATTGAACTAATCATAAAAGCCGAAAGTAATTTTAAAGTCTTCATAAGCTAAGTGTTTTTCAATTTTATCTGCTCTTTTTATTGTTTTTCAATTGTCAGATAGGATTCGCCATAGAACATTTAGTTTTGCACCAACATATTGTAATGGCTCATTTCATAATCTAGAAACCAAAACGTGTGCCAAAAACTCATTTAACTGGTTATCAAGTGTTTATTTTGAGTTGTATTTTCCTTATTTTTGAACTCACAATCATTTTACATGGATAAAGAATTAAAATTTGCTGTGATCGGTGGTGGTAGTTGGGCTACTGCTATCGTAAAAATGCTTACTGAAAATCTAAACGAAGTAGGCTGGTATATGCGAAGTGTATATGCTTTAGAGCACCTAAAAAGACAACAGCACAATCCAAATTATTTAAGCTCAGTAGAGTTTAAGATGGATCAACTTAAACTTACTAATGATATTAATGAAGCAGTTACCTATGCGGATTATTTAATTTTTGCAATACCATCCGCTTTTTTACATACCGAATTGCAAAAGCTTACTGCGTCCTTAGAACATAAAGTTATTTTCTCTGCTATTAAAGGAATTGTACCCGAAACAGGTTTAATTGTTGGAGAACATTTCCATGATATTTATAATATTCCTTTTAATAATATCGGCGTAATTACAGGTCCTTGTCATGCAGAGGAAGTCGCTCTCGAACGCCTATCATACCTAACAATTGCATCTAACGATGAAGACAAAGCAAAAATCGTTGCCAAAAACCTAAGTAGTGAGTACATCAAATGTAAGGTAAGTGATGATATTATTGGTACGGAGTATGCTGCTGTATTAAAAAATATTTACTCTGTAGCAGCAGGAATTGCCCACGGATTAGGATATGGAGATAATTTCCAAAGTGTTTTAATGAGTAATGCTATTCGCGAAATGAAACGTTTTATTAAAAAAATTCATAAAATGAAACGTAATATTAACGATTCGGCATACCTAGGAGATCTACTTGTTACTGGATATTCTATTTTTTCGCGTAATCGCATGTTTGGTAATATGATTGGTAAAGGCTATACCGTAAAAAGTGCTCAAATGGAAATGAATATGGTTGCAGAGGGATATTATGCTGCAAAAACTGCTTATGAACTGGATGCTACCAGTAGTACTCGTACTCCAATAATTGATGCAGTACACGATATATTATATGAAAACAAAAATCCTAAAAAAATATTCAAGAAACTGGCGGACAAGTTGGACTGATAATACTATCTAAAATTTAAATAATTGGGTAAAAAGTAAAAGCCTTTATCGATAAGCTAATTAATGGACAATCAAAACAAAACCATCAAAAAACAACCGAATAACCCATTACACGGAATGAAGTTGTTAACTATATTAGAATTGCTTGTAGACCATTATGGTTGGGAAGGATTGTCTAATAAAATTTCTATCAATTGTTTTAAGAATGACCCATCTATTAAATCTAGTCTTAAGTTTTTAAGAAAAACACAATGGGCACGAGATAAAGTTGAACGCCTTTATCTAGAATTAGATAGTATGAATAAATAAGATCAAAAATAAGGTTTCACAATGTTTGCGTGTATTTCTCAAATATCAATAAGAAACCCTTATGCACTTATTAGTATATATTTCTTTGTAACTTTATACATATGAAAGAACTTATCGAAAAATTTTATACTGGATTAAGCGAAGGAAATGCAGAGAAAATGATTTCTTGTTATCACGATGATATTGTTTTTGAAGATCCTGGTTTCGGAAAATTAAAAGGTGAAAGAGCCAAAAAAATGTGGCAAATGCTTTGTAAAAATGGGAAAGATCTTAAAGTAGAGTTCTCTAAAGTAGAAGCAGATGATCAAAAAGGTTCTGCACACTGGGAGGCTTGGTATAGTTTTAGTCAAACAGGAAGGTCTGTTCATAATAGTATCGATGCTGAGTTCGAATTTAAAGATGGTAAAATTATAAAACACACAGATCATTTTAACCTACACAAATGGGCTTCGCAAGCAATTGGTTGGAAAGGAAAGCTACTAGGCGGAACTAATTTTTTTAAGAAAAAACTACATCAACAGACCAATAGATTACTTGATAAATTCCAAGCATCCTAAGAATGACAACTTTACAATTCCCTTCACCATTAGTTTCTGTAGATTGGTTATCTAAAAATTTAGATCATCCAGATCTTGTTATTCTTGATGCTAGTATTAAAAAGGCTACTTCTTCTGTCGCATCTGATCAAGAATTACAAATTCCAAAAGCTCGATTTTTTGATATCAAAAAATCCTTTTCTGATCAAGATTCGAACTTACCAAATATGTTTCCTTCTTCTGATTTTTTTGAAAAAAATTGTAGAAAATTAGGTATCAACACTAACTCAAAAATTGTAGTGTATGATACTTTAGGTATATACTCAAGTCCAAGAGCCTGGTGGATGTTTACCTCTTTAGGTCATAAAAATGTAGCAGTACTTAATGGTGGATTACCCGAATGGATAAAAAGCGAATTACCTACTAAAAAAAAAGGGTCTGCGACCAAATTTCCATTAGGAAATTTTAAAATAAACGATCATTCCAAATACATTGTTAACGCGAAAAACATTTTATTTGAAATGAACAGTACAAAATCTCTGATCCTTGATGCACGTTCTTTTGGCCGATTTAAAGCAATTGATCCAGAACCCAGAAACGATCTAAAAGGCGGACACATTCCTAACTCATTAAGTTTGCCTTATACAAAGGTATTACAACATGGAAAAATGCTTCCAACAAAAGAACTAATAAGACTATTGGATGATTTTGAAATTGAAAATAAAAAATTGATCTTTAGCTGCGGTTCAGGTATTACTGCTTGTGTGATTTTATTAGCAGCTCATCTTGCTGGATACACTGACTTGTGGATTTATGATGGCTCTTGGAGCGAATGGGGCCAATTAAAAGACGCTCCGATCCATTGTTAATCTATTTAATAAAACCCAAATCATTACCTATGCGATATTTTTCATTATTACTACTTTCAGTTTTATCTATTATTCAAAGCAATGCACAATCTAAAAAATTCGGGTTACAGGATTTTTACACCTACAATTCCGAATTGGAGTATACCGTAGACTCTATCTATAATACACTTTCAGAAAGACAACAAGTAGCTCAAATGATCATATCATCAGCTGGAGAGTTAGGAAAACCTATGGCTACAGTTAAAAAGTTGACCGAAAATGACGCCATCGGAGGTGTGGTCTTTCTTAAAGGAAGTAAAAAAACACATACAGAAAGTATCAACACCTTAAACGCAATTTCTACTAAAAATAAGACACTGCCTCTACTTTTTAGCATGGACGCAGAGCCCAGTTTATTTGCCAGTCGAATTAAAGGAGCAAAAGACGTTGGAAAAACAATTGACATAAAAACCGAGGCACAATCTGATGCAGTAGTTAATACAATTAATACAGAACTTAGAGAAATTGGAGTACATCATAATTACGCACCTGTTTTAGACATAAGTGCCAGTAATGAAGCCATTAAATCCAGAAGTTATGGTAGCGATAAGGATGCAGTAATTACCTTGGCCAATCAATTTATAAAATGTACGCAAGCGGGTGGAATCATCGCCACTGCAAAACATTTTCCTGGTCATGGTTTGGTAAAAGGAGATACGCATAAACAAAGTGTTTATATTGATGGTCCATTACAGGAAGTAGATAATTATAAAAAGATTATTGAAGATGGTGTATTATCCATTATGATTGCGCACATAACCATCCAAAATAACGAGAAATATGGAACTGATGGGTTGCCTTCTAGCTGTTCTAGAAAAATTATTACAGGATTACTAAAAGAAGAAATGGGGTTTAAGGGAATTATAATTTCTGATGCTTTAAATATTATGAAAGCTGTTACTATTCTTAATAACGCACCTTTATTGGCTTCTAAAGCGGGTTGTGATCTAATTTTAATGCCTCAAAACGAAAATACCACCATAAATGCAATTCTTTCTGAAATGAAAACAAACCCTGCTTATAAAAAACAAGTTGTTCAATCCGTTAAGAAGATACTTCGTTTAAAGGTTTGTGGAGGGGTTATTTAAACAGATACAATTACTTTAAAAAAACTAAATATTATAAAATTGACCAACTGTTTAAACTGTGAAACAAGTTATAAAGGAAACTTTTGCCCAGAATGTGGACAAAAAAGTACCGTAGAAAAAATTACCTTTTCTTTTCTGGTTAATGATTTTGTATCTAGATTCATGGATATAGATAAGGGAATGTTATTCAATCTTCAGTATTTAACTACATCTCCTAAAAAAACAGTTTTTAATTACATTCACGGAAAACGAAAAAATGTTTTTAATCCCGTAAGTTATGCCTTGATTGCTACCTCTCTGAATTTAGTAATAATTTCTTTATTTGAAATGCATTGGGTAGACACTTCTAAATTTGAAAATTTCGAAGGAGAATTATATTCTAATAGTTATGAAGCAGGTAAATTTATTGGGACTTATATAAAATTCTTTTGGTTACTTAATATTGTATTTCTTAGTTTATTTTCCAGGTTGTTTTTCAAAACATTTAGTTTTTTAGAACACCTTGCTATTAACTGCTTTATAGTAGGGCATGCAACTTTACTTGGTATGCTATCTTATACTATTTTAAGATTTCCTATAGTTTTTGATCCTATTGTATTCATATATATCATATTGCTTAGTTTTATGATTTTCCAAAAAAAAAGGAGAGAGATTCGAAACAATAGTTGCTTCTATTTTTTCTGTATTTTTTTCTTATCTACTTTTCTACATTATTCCTTTCATTATAGTATTTATAACTAAATAGATGATTTACAAAATCATAAAATTTAAAAATGCTTAAATTAGGTCAAAAGTCATACTACATGAATAAAAATGTATATACAATTCTTCTTATAGTTTTTGTGCTCTTTTTCGGGTGTTCATCAGATGATACCTCTTCCTTAGAAATTATTGAAGAAGAAGATCAAACTGAAGAAGTTAAAACATTCTCTTTTTTAGCATTGGGAGACTCTTATACATTTGGCGAGGGAGTTACAGAAGATCAGACATGGCCGTTCGAACTAAAGGATGCTTTTGCTACACCTTCTAAAAAAATTGATGATGTGAAAATTTTTGCCACAACTGGGTGGACTACAACCAATCTTATAGCGGCTATGGAAGAAAGTAGTTTACAAAGTCGTGATTTAGTTTCTCTAATGATTGGCGTAAATAATCAATTCCAAAGAGTAGATTTTACAACCTTCGAATTAGAGTTTAATGAACTATTAAGTAAAGCAATATCACTTGCCAATAATGACAAAGATCGCGTAATTGTTATTTCTATACCTGATTATGGTGTAACACCTTTTGGTTCTAATAATAGTGAAATAATTGCATCAGAAATTGATAACTATAATGCTTACATAAAACAAAAGTGTATCGAGCAACAAATTGCGTTTATTGATGTTACTCCAATCTCCAGAGAACTCGGAGACTCAGAAGGAGCTTTGGTTGCAGATGATTTACATCCAAGTCCGTTTCAATATAGTTTATGGGTAGAAAAAATAGTGCCTGTTGTTAAAAAAATACTTGAATAATCATATAATTTCAAACAATTTTCCAGGTAATGGTCGTATTACTCCTTTTAACTCAAGATTGAGCAAAACGGAAGCCACTTTAAAGGTTGGAATTTTACATTGTAACGCAATCACGTCCAGTAATTCTTTTCCATTTTTGCTAAGAAAATCATAAATCCTTTTTTCATCACCTTCTAACTCCACAAAAAGTTGTTTTTGTACAATAGGTTGTTCTTTTTCTTTCAATTCCCAATTGAGCATATAAATCAAATCCGCAGCATTAGTTAACATATGCGCTCTTTGTGTTTTGATAAGCATATTACAACCTGCACTAAGTGAATCACTTGCTCTTCCTGGTACTGCAAACACATCCCTATTATAAGAATTTGCTATTTCTGCTGTTACTAAAGAACCGCCTTTATCTGCACTTTCAATTACTATTGTTGCTTCGCTTAATCCCGCGATAATACGATTACGTCCCAAAAAATTCTTTCGATCAAAAGTATCTGTACTCCAAAAATCTGTGAAGAAACCACCATTGTCCTCTATTTGTGCCATATATTTTTTATGTGCTTTTGGATATATCTGATTTAATCCATGAGCAAGACATCCTATCGTCTGCAATTGATGCCTTACCGCTGCTCTGTGAGCAATGATATCAACACCATAAGCAAAACCCGAGACTATTGTGGGGTTTAAAGGAACAATCGTTTCAATTAGTTCTTCGCAAAATTTTATTCCATAATTAGTAACTTTTCTAGTGCCAACAATACTAAGTATCCTTCTATTTTTTAAATCAATATTTCCTTTGCTAAATAAAACCACAGGACCATCTATACAATATTTCAATTTTTCTGGATAATCAACTTCGTCATAAACAGTATAGTTGATATCGTTGTCCTCCACAAACTTCAACTCATTCTCTGCGGCATTACGATGCTTTATACTATGTATTTCTTTAATTCTAATAGTTCCAATACCATCGATCTTTAACAAATTAGCAGGTTTTTCTTTCAAAACGGCTTCTGCAGAGCCTATTTCTCTAATCAGTTTCTTAATAGAACTATCTCCAAGATTGGGTACTTTCTTTAAGGTAAGTAAGGCAATTAATTTTTCTTTAGTCATAAACTATTATAAGTCAGCACAAGTAACGAAAAAAAACAAAACTGTTAATAAAATCAATGAACCTACTTAGTATTAAACCCTATTTTTTTTACCTTTGACTAACCAAAATAACCAACTAATTCTTCAAGTTAAGCTAACCAAGATTCGTATAATCTTTAAAATGGTTTAAACTGAAAATATTGAATAAGATTTTAAGATAGGGGGGACGATGAATCATACAGCGAAATACATAAGTGAATTATTATATAGATACGAATGTGTAATCTTACCAGGATTTGGTGCTTTTTTAACAAAGCGACAACCTGCCATGATTCAGGAATCTACCCATGCTTTTTTTCCTCCTCAAAAAATTATTTCTTTTAATAGCCAGCTACAAAACAATGATGGTCTATTAGCCAATTACATAGCAACTTCAGAAAATATATCCTATACTGATGCTGTTGCTAAGATCCAGCGTTATGTTTTGTCACTTAGAAATAAGATGGCCAATGGTAAACGACTTGAATTAGATGGAATAGGTTCTTTTTACACTTCTGTGGAAGACACTTTACAATTTGAACCTTCTCAGAATACAAATTATTTAACGGAAGCATTCGGCTTAAACTCTTTTATATCTCCTTCAATTCTTAGAGAAGAACAAAAAGTTACTAAAAAAGTAGTAATGCCTCAGGTAACCAGAGAAACTTACAAAGAGCAGATCGAAGCAATTGAAGAAGTTACACCAATTGCATTCACTCCTGAAAGAAGAAGAGAACGCCCTTATTTAAAATATGCCGCTGTTGCTGCAATTGGACTTATCATAGGCTCTTTGGGCTTATACCAAGTTAATACTCAGACCAATTTAGAAAATGGTCGCATGTTAGTAAAAGCGGAAGAGGAAATTCAAAACAGAATCCAAGAAGCTACTTTCGATATTACAAGTCCCTTACCTGCTATTAATCTTAACATCATTAAAGCGGATGCAGCTTCTGCTAAGAACCCAGAAAACAAAAATATTGAAGTTGTAAATACTTCTGGAAAATACCATATTGTAGCTGGAGCATTTAGAATAAAAGGAAATGCCAATAAAAAGGTGCAAAAGCTAAAATCAAAAGGGTTTGATGCGCGATTAATTGGCATTAACAAATATGGATTACATCAAGTTGTCTATAACACTTTTGAGGATAGATTAGAGGCCCTTAAAGCGTTACAAAAAATAAAAAAACAACAAGATCGTCGTGCTTGGTTATTAGTTCAAAAATAATAACAATTGTTTTTTAGTTGATTTTCACTCTCAACGGTATTGTCTTGTTACTTTCTATACTAAATTTTGAAATCTAGGTAGATTTCTTTTTATTTTTCGCAAAAGCATTGAATATTTATTAATTGACCAAAGACAGCTGAATATCAGTTTTCTGTATTAGTATAGTCGTTAGTTAATCTTACCTGATTATCTTTGCCCAAAATTACCAAAATTCATGGAATCCAGATATCCTTCAGAATCTAGAACTATATTGACTGATCTTGTTTTACCGGGAGAAACTAATCCTCTTAACAATCTTTTTGGAGGTGAATTATTAGCTCGTATGGATAGAGCTGCCGGTATTGCTGCAGGAAGACATTCTAGAAGAATTGTAGTAACCGCCTCAGTAAATCATGTAGCATTTAGCAAAGCCATCCCTTTAGGAAGCGTTGTAACCGTAGAAGCAAAAGTTTCTCGTGCATTTAAATCGTCTATGGAGGTAGTAATAGATGTTTGGATAGAAGACCGCCAAACAGGAGATAAAACGAAAGCAAACGAAGCCATATACACCTTTGTTGCCGTTAACGAAAGTGGATCACCAGTTTCTGTTCCTCCGATCAAGCCAGAAACTGAATTGGAACAACAACGATACGATGCTGCACTGCGCCGTAAACAACTTAGTTTAGTATTAGCAGGTAAAATGAAACCTAATGATGCTACCGAACTGAAAGCGCTGTTTACTTAGATTGTTAAAGGAATCCAGCTCCTAATGCAATTGAGATTAGGATTAACATAATAGCCACAACTATCTGAAGAAATTTTAAGGTTACTTTTTTCAATAACTTATTCCCTAAAAATGCGCCAGCTATAGCCGATAATGTTGCACAGATAACTAATGGAAGGTTTTCTGTAATACCCGATTCTGATACATTGGTGGCATATACACTAAGTCTAGTAAAGTCTACAAAAGTAGAAACCACCACTGCAGTTCCTATAAATGCTTCTTTAGAAAGTCCTGCTTTAATAAGAAAAGCTGTTCTTAGCGCTCCTTGATTACCGGAAAGCCCTCCAAAAAAACCACTTAAAACCCCTCCTAGAGGAAGTTTCTCTTTGCCAAATTTTAGATTCGAGAAATATGGTATCAAATCCATACTCGCGAAAATTATCAATAAAATTGATATAATAAACTTTACCGGATATACCTCAAACTCTTTATCAAATAATGTATACGTAAAAAGTGGTTGTATATCAGGAATATGTATCAACAACCAAGCACCTGCAAAAGCAGCTATTACAGCCGGAATTCCAAATCTTAGTAACACCGACTTATTTGCATTTCTTCCTACCAGAACTAATTTAAAAACATTATTAAAGAAATGCACAATACCTGTTAACGCTATCGCTATTTCTACAGGAAAAAAAATCATTAATACTGGTGTCAAAATGGTACCTAGACCGAATCCAGAAAAAAAGGTAAGTATTGAAAGTAAAAAAGCTACAACCGAAATAATAACTATTTCCATGTTATCATTACATTTTATAAATCCAAGATTGTGGATTTAGTTTTTTAGTGTCTTTAAAAATTAAAAATTTCATAATGGCGCGACCAGTGGTTGGGTTTACACGTACTTCTCCTATACTCTGTTTAGTTAACAATTTCTGACCTTCCTTTACAGAAATATTCTCCAGATTATAATACACTGTGATATAGTTACCGTGTCTTACGTGAACCAATCTACCTGCACCTTTTAATTTCTGAATTGCCATTACTTCTCCTTCGAAAATCGCTCTAGCTTTTTCTCCAGGTCTTGTTTCTAACTCTACTCCACTGCTATTAATCTGAATATTCGGTAACGTTGGATGTGGTTGACGACCATACTTCCTAGTTAATTTACCGGTACCTACTGGCCAAGGAAATTTTCCTTTATTAGAAGTAAAATTATCCGCCAACTTCTTATCCTCTGGAGTTAATGCAAAAGTTGTAGCCGATCCTTTCTTAGAAGCTTTCTTTCCAGCCTTCTTATTTGCTTTAGCAATAGCTTCGCGAATTAATTTTTGAATAGCTTTATCCAATGCGCTTGCCTGCTCTTGTTTTTTCTTTATCTCTTTTTTATATGTCCCTTCTTTTTTCCGAATAGACGCCATCAAGGATTGTTGCTGTTGTTTTTCTTCTTTAAGGCGTTCTTGAGCATCTCGATTTTCTTCAACTAATAACTGCTTATTTTTCTTTCGTTCTAATAAGTCTTTGTTTAATGTTTGTAATTCTTCGGTACGGCTTTGTATTTGATCCGCCTGCTCTTTACGATGCTCCTTGTACTGCTTCATATATTGCAATCGTTTATAAGCTTGCGCAAAATCGCTTGAAGACAGTAAAAACATAATCTTACTTTGCTGAGATTTACTTTTATAAGACTTTACAATCATTCTTGCATAATCTTCTTTTAAAGCTTTCAACTCATCGCGATACGACTCCATTTTCTTCAGGTTATTATTTATCTCTCTGGTCAATAAATTTGCCTGTTGATTGGTAATCTTAATAAGGTTTTGCCTAGTACTTATCTGAGAACTTAACGTTTCTACCTCATCTAACACGGAACGTTCTTTAAGTTTTGTGTCAGCAAGCAATACCCGCATCTGTTCAATCTGCTCTTTAAGACGGCGTCTTTGCTCTTCAAGCTGTTGCTGCTTGGTAGTTTGAGAAAAAGAAGGAATACTCATTAAAAGCATCCCGAAGATATATATACACTGTTTTAACCTCATTCTATAGTCACTTGCTCGTATCCTGATGGTATTTTAAACGGAAAACTTACCTTAGCATTGTAATCAACATTACGATATTCTATCATAATAGAAGTTTTCGCAATACCTTCTGTAGCTAGAACACTGATTTCTTTCGGAAAATCTTGATTTCCTACCTTTTGGTAACTATTATAGTTAATAAGAAGGTTTCTATTTTCTATTGGTTGTTTCAACTGTTGGGAAAAAATCTTAAAATTATCTGGATTTAAAATAAATAATCGCTCGAATAACGCTAACTCCTTTTTAGGTTGAAGTCTATATTTTTGATTTTCTACTGAAGAAATATACTTGTCATCTCTTAGGTCAAAAAGCGCTTGACCAATCAATAATTGTTGTACTTTATTAAAATCCAAATCAGTCCCTAGCCAATTACTTAACAACACAAAATCACCTTCAAAATAAGTATTATTGATCTTTTCATAATAGCTCACCTTATCAGGTGTAATGAGAGCTTTTGCCAGAGTTATTCCCAAAAGCTTAGCACTGACCCATATTTTCTTATCTTTTTCAAGACGTATTGTTACATTAGGGCTAAATGATTGTTTCCCGTCATTATATCTAACTTTTACCTTAGCATTGATTGTAGAAAAGTTAAAAGCTTTATCGTAATGATTAGATATGATTTTTTCGGTTTTCAGTTTTTTGATATTAGATCCTGAAATAGCTTTGGTTCCTTTACAAGACTGAAGTATAACTAACGAAATACATAATAGATAAAATATTCTATTCATTACCTTTTATGATTTTTTTTTAAGTTGAACTGATCGCTCTTTATACTCTAAAGCTTTTGCCTCATTTCCCATTTTCATATATGCTTCTCCTATTTGATCAAGGAAGTCAGATTCCATTTTAAAATCATCAATAATATAATCCATACCGATACCTAAAATATCTATAGCTTCTTCATAATTATTTAAATTAATTAGAGAAACTCCACTTACTAAATATAGAATTGGCTGCGAAGGATACATTTCTATTGCTAATTCACTTCCTATTTTGGCTTTTTCATACCTCTTTAAATCTAACTGCAACAACAGCATTTTTCTTAAAATCCCAAAATTACTAGCGTTATCTTTAATTCCTCTCTCATAGTAATTAAGTGCTTGCTCTTTTTTGTCTTTTTCATAAAAATAGTTTCCTATTTCCGTAAACACTTTACTATTTCCTGAATCATCAGAAAAAACTTTGGTTACTTCAATAAGCTGGGTTTCATATTGCGGGTTTTTGTCCACAAAAATCAAAAAATCATTTATTACTTTATACTTAGATTCTTCGTCTATCTTATCACTCGATAAGACAATTTTCATAGAATTAATAGCTTCTTTTGGTAAGTTATCATCCAAATAAAACTTATATAATGCTAAATGAGCCAACTCTGACTTAGGCTTCTCTTTTAACAACATCTGAGCCGTTCCGTATGCCTTTTCGATTTGATTATCTTGACTGTATAGGTAAATTAAATTCAAATAATTCTGCTCTTCCTTTGGATTAGAAGCTATTTTCTCTTGTAATCTTGTGATTTGAGAATTAGGATTACTTATTTTTAAGGTTATTTTTTTTCTTAATTTATCTCTATATGAATCTAAACCCAATTCTTCTATCAATTCATCTACAACTATTAGAGCATCATCATAACGGGTTTCTAAAAAATAAAGGTTAGCCAGTTGTTCCTTGTACATACTATCGAAAGTCACCAATTTTTCAACAACCTCTATAGATTCTGTGTACTTTCTTTCTGTAAAATATATTTCGAATAATAACTCCAAAACATATCGATCATTAGGTCTTTCTTTAAGAACTTTCTGCAAATTTACTGTTGCTTTATCATATTGTTTTAGTTCCAAGTAATTTCTACCTAATTCATAATATAAAACAATTGGTTTTGGATTTGTCGAAATACATCGCTCTAGCGCTATGATTGCTTTATCATAATTTGTGATTGCTCTTTGCTTCAGTGCTTCAAAAAAACTTTCCCTAAACACATCAGACACGTCTCCAAGATCATCCAAAATCTCTATTTTTTTAAGCGATTCTGGTTCTTGAGCTAAAACGGCATTAACTCCTCCTCCAAGAAAGATCAAGCAAATTAAAATATGTCTCCAAAGTTTAGGCATATAAGTCATTCAAAGTAATATAAATCACATATTATTCTAAAGTAGAATAGTCTCCGATACTAATGGTGGTGTATTTTCCATCATAATACACATGATTCCCTATCATAGCATTGTCTAAGGTAGCATTTTTTACGATAGTTTGGTTCTGTATTAAACTATTTTTAATAGTACTATCTTCAATACTACAACCGTCTCCAATTGAAACATTAGGTCCAATAGATCCATTTTTAATTACAACCCCTTTCCCTATACAACAAGGAGGGACAACAGTAGCATTTTCTAAAACAACATCGTCGCTTATTAGTTTTTCTTCATCTTTTTCCAAAAAACCTAGCATTCTAGAATTCGTTTCTACCGTAACATTTTTGTTTCCACAATCCATCCATTCTTCTACCTGACCAGGAACAAAAACTTTGCCATCTGCCATCATGCGCTTAATACCATCATTAATCTGATATTCTCCACCATTGATTATATTGTGATCTAACACATATTGCAATTCATTTTTTAATACCGCAATATCTTTAAAATAATAGATTCCTATCACAGCTAAATCAGAAACAAATTCTTTTGGTTTCTCTACCAATTCTACGATCTCTTTATTCTCATTAAGCTTTACTACTCCATAAGCTTCTGGCTGATCAACTTGCTTAACCCAAATCACAGAATCTGCTTCTTTATCAAGATTAAAATCCGCTCTAATCAATGTATCAGCATACGCTACAACAGCTGGACCTGATAAAGAATCTTTAGCACACATAATTGCGTGTCCTGTTCCTAAAGGCTGATCCTGTCTATAAATAGAGGCCTTAGCACCTAATTCTTCTGCTAATTCTGTTAAACTCTCTACCACATCATCACCAAAAAACGCAGGATCCCCTAAGACAAATGCTATTTCTTCTATTGGCTCTCCTAAAACCTTAGCTATATCAGAAACTAATCGATGAACAATTGGTTTTCCTGCTACCGGAATTAAAGGCTTTGGAACTGTTAGTGTATGAGGTCTTAATCGAGAACCTCTTCCTGCCATTGGAACAATTATTTTCATTACTTACTTATTTTTTGATTGGTTGATTTTATTTAATATTTTTTAATTTTACTATTATTGTTTACTTGGCAAATATTTCTATTTAACTCCAGTACTTCCAAAGCCACCTTCTCCTCTAGAGGTTTCGGTAAGTTCAGTCACCTCTATCCACTCAGCTCTTTCGTGTTTTGCAATAACTAACTGCGCGACTCTTTCTCCATTTTCTATAACAAAATCTTCATTGGATAAGTTTACTAAAATAACTCCTATTTCACCTCTATAATCAGCATCGACAGTTCCTGGTGCGTTTAATACCGTGATTCCTTTTTTAGCAGCCAATCCACTTCGTGGACGAACTTGTGCTTCAAAACCTACAGGCAATTCTATAAATAATCCCGTTTTTACAATTGTTCGTTCTAATGGTTTTAATGTTATTGATTCTGTTATGTTTGCTCTAAGATCCATTCCTGCTGAAGCTATGGTCTCATAATGCGGTAACTTGTGCGATGATTTATTAATTATATTTATTTGCATATCTACTATAAAGCTCTTTCTAAAGCGTTGATTATCTTTTCAATATTTGTTTTAATTCTTTTTTTTCTGAGGCATACAAAACTACTAAAAACACCACTAATAAAGGGATTGAAATCATATAATTACTATCAAAGACGTAAAACGAAATAATTGAAAAACTGATCGATAACGACAGATACATCCCCATTTTTTTTAGATCGTATGGAATTGGGTAGTATTTTCTTCCCAAATACCAAGATACTAACATCATCGTCCCATATGCCGCTAAAGTGGCGATAGCCGAACCAACATAAGTGTATTTAGGAATTAATAAAAAATTAAGAAGCAATGTAATAATAGCGCCAAAAACTGATATATACGCTCCAAATCTTGTTCTATCCGTTACCTTGTACCAAACCGAAAGATTATGATAAATTCCTAAACAAAAATTAGCTAATAAAATGAATGGAACAATTTTTACCGCTTCCCAATATGCTACATCTCTTAAAAAAACAATTTTTAACAGATGAACAAATACAATCACAAACAGAAAAATAAATGACCCTAGAATTACGAAATACTTAGTAATTCTAGCATATGTTTCTGAGGCATTTTTATTATCAGCATAATTAAAGAAAAACGGTTCTATTCCTAACCTAAAAGCTGTAGCAAATAATGTCATAAACAATGCTAATTTATAACAGGCAGAATAGACCCCTACCATATGCTCGGCGACATTCTCGGGTAACAATTTATCTAATAGAATTCTATCAAAAGTCTCATTAATTGAATATGCGATTCCTGCTATCAAAATTGGCAGGGCGTATCTCATCATTTTTTTCCAAAGAACTTTATCAAAGTGATATTTAATTTTAATATAAAATGGTAACAAAACTATTAACACAAATCCACTTGCAATAAGATTAGAAATAAATATATAACTGATTTCATAATCATCTTTACAAATCCAATTAAATAAAGAAAAATGAAATGAAAGCTGTTTTAAATAGAGTAAGAAAAATATATTTAACCCAAAATTAATCGCAACATTTGTTATTTTAATAATCGCATACCTAATAGGCCTTTCCTTGGCTCTTAACCAGGAAAATGGAATAATAACCAAAGCATCTAGAAGTAATATCCATATTACTAAATTTATATATTCTAATTTAATATCCGTCCAAATTGATATTTGCTCTCTCAAAAGTATAGCAATCACTAAAAATATCAATGATGAAGCTACTAATGATATAGCAGATGTACTAACTACCTTTTCCTTATTAGATTCCTTATTAAAAAATCTAAAAAAAGCAGTTTCCATACCATATGCTAAAATCACATTAAACAGCACGAAATATGAAAAAATAATCGAAACCTTCCCATATTCTTCTGTTGGTAATTGATTAGTATATAGCGGTACTAAAAGAAATGACAACATGCGTGGTAACACAGTTGCCATTCCATATATAAAAGTTTGTTTAAAAAGTTTTTGAAAAATCCCCAAGTGCTTACTATTGTGATTCTAAAAATACAATTTTATTGTCTTGGCTGCATTGGAAATGCTTTCAATTCTTTTTTTGGTAATTTATCAATTCTAAAATATCCTTCTTGTCCATTCTTAGAGTACGCTATTATACATTCTCCTTCTTTAAGCTCAAAAGGTATTTTTTCTTCGATTTCTGGAACTTTATTGTTGTATTCTTCCTTTTGATCACTGCTCATCACAATCTCTTTTTCAACCGAAATAGGATCGGTATAACGACCTACATAAACAGATTCATTCTGTTTACGTTTTAACTTAACTGCTTTTCCTTTAAAATATGCATTCTCCAATGTTACATTTGAAGCAGGATCTACTGGAAAATAAAGCATAAAGCCAGCTCCTCCTCCTTTTACTCCAGAAACCCAATCCTGGAAATATGGGGAATTTAAAGCTACTGGAGCTGTTTTATCGATTTTTTGGCCTGTAGCACATTGTCCAAAAGTCATCAAAATACTTAATAATCCGACTTTGGTTAGCAGTTTTCTAAAATTTATTCTTTGTCCCATTTTTCTTTTAAACGTTCACGATGTTTTTGTTTCATTTTCTTAATATCCTTGGTATTAAAAACAAAATTTATACCAAAGTTAAAAGCAACTCCAGAGAATAGCTTCGTATCATCCCCATTTGTAATATTTAATCCATACATATAAGGAAGACCGAATTCTAACTCTAAGCACTTTGCAAATTTATAATTTATTCCGGCACCAGCAGAAAATAATAACAAACCTCCACTATTATCTTCAATTGCCGCATCTGCAGGATCATTTGCTTCATACCTGATGGCTCCAATCCCAACTCCAGATTCTAAGTAAAAACTAAATTTACCACTATTAATTGCATGTTTCCTAAAAGAAGGTATAAAACCATATGCCTGCACCTCCACATCTATTCCATTTTCTTGCTCTATATCTTGTGGCAATAATACAAAAGCTGACGTATTAACTGCGAAATGTTCTGAAACATAAAAAGACAAACTTGGTTTAGCAACTATACCACTATAACCATCGCTTAGATCCAAAAGTGGAACCGCAGAAATTCCCATTTTAATATCTCCTGCTTTATACAAAGTTTCTGATTCCTGCGCATTGGCAGTAGTAACTAATGACGCAATCATTAGTAAGGTGAAAAGTTTAATTGTTTTCATTTTTCTTTTTTCCTTTAAAGATAAAAAATGAAAACAAGCTTTGTCATAAAAAAAACAAAAAACCCCATACACCAAGGTGCATGGGGTTTTACGTATCTTATTTTCTTATTGAAGGTTAAAAACCAATGTTCCTGAACCTGCATTATTACTATATCCCGCAACTTCAATATAATAACCGCCCGGTGATAATGTTCCTGTAATCTGGTAATAATCACTTCCACTTATGTAATTACCACTAGCGTCATATAAATAAATATAATCATCATAATTTTCGTTGATAATTTCAAAAGTATAAGAAGCCTCAGAATCAACGCTAAATTCATACCTAATTTTTCTATCAATTTCGCCCGTTGTATTAAAATCAAATGATTGATTAAAAGGTACCGTAAGTGCGCCAAGATCAATATCAGATTCATTCGGAGAGCTAAGTGTTATATTTAAAGTTCCAGATATATCATTATAGTCTTGATTAACAATTTCTAAATAATAACTTCCAGCATTTAAATTCTCTCCGTAAATATCTCTATATCCATAGTTTATATAATTACCATTACTATCATATAAATTTAAATATACTCCTGTTTGAGTTGTAAATGAATACCCTGTAGCGCTATTAATCTCAAATAAATACCGAATCTTTCCATCAGGTTCTGTTGTAGATACATTAAATTCTACTGAATCTGTATAAGGTATTGATAATGCTCCTAAATCCACATCCGTAGTGCTGGCATCTTTTAAAACCATTGTAAAGGAGCCAGAATTAATATCATTATAATACTGATACACTTCTAAATAATAGGTTCCCGGTTGAATCGTCTCAGCAAACGCTCTCCTATACCCAGATGTAATAAAGTTTCCGTTTACTTCCCTAAGCTCGAAATTAATATTATTCTGAGAAAAAACAGAAAAACCTGTCTCTTCGCTAACCTGAAACGTATACCCTATTTTATTATCTGGTTCGTTATTTGGTAAAGAAAAGTTTAATACCTCCTCATACGGGATTCCTAAGGTTCCCAAATCTACATCTGATTCTTTTGGGTCTTTTAAAACAAAAGAAAGCGTACCAGATGAGTTCGAATTATTATAATAATTTTCTATTTCTAAATAATACGTTCCTGCAGTCAATGATTCTCCATACAATCTTTCAGAACTTCCATTTATATAATTACCTTGATCATCGGATAACCTTAACTGTAAATATTCACTGGACTGAATTACATATCCAGTATTTTCCGCTATCTGAAAAGTGTAACCGACTCTACGATCCACTTCTTCTTGAGTAATTACATACTCCACTGAATTATCATATGGCAACGACAATGTTCCTAAATCCACATCTGTAGCTCTAAAGTCAAAAGTTTTACTAATTTCCGTTATACCACCATCTCTATCATTAGCAACAACTTTGATAATAATTTCATTTTCCACATATTGAGAATAATCAGTGTTATAATAAATACTCCCCAAACCGTCGTAATCATCTGACCCAATAACGTAATTTTCTCTTAGGACAACATCATTAAGATACACGTCATAGGATAAGATATCTCCATCCTCATCTATCGCTGGATACCAGGAAATCTCTAACCAATTATAGTACGAGAAATCAAAATTAATATTTGCAAACTCGAACGTACTTGGATCTCTATTAACAAAAACATTTCGTTTTACAATCGATTCCTCAGAAACACCACCATTAGTATCATATGCTTTAATACTAATCGTCAATTCTAAGCTTAGCCCTTTTTGTAGATTACTTGACCTATTTGCTAACAAGCTAGCTACATTAAATTCTGTAGATAATTCCGATGTTTTATCGGCTACTACCCTATCATTAATTACTACATCATAAGATAGTTCATCGTTATTAGCATCTTCTGCTTCTGTCCAACTTATCCTTACAAGCGTACCTTCAATTACTTCTGCTTCTATATTCGACACTTCCATTGGAGGAAGGTTTCCAATTGCATCATCATCACTCCCACATGACGATATAATAATAAGTAAGCATACATAAAAAAGGTTGATAATTTTTTTCATAAAAAGTGGTTTTAAAAATTAATGTTTAGTACTTGATAGTAAGTGCCTAAAACAGGGAAAATGTTACCCCTAAAAATCACTTTTTACTGATATTTCAACGAAATCTGGAAATAAAAAAAACTCGACATAATTAATGTCGAGTTTTTAGGATATATTCTCTTTTTTAAGACTATTTATCGATTTCCAACAAACATCTAATTATGAGTTCAACGCTTCTGCACCACCAACGATCTCTAAGATCTCATTAGTAATAGAAGCCTGTCTAGCTTTGTTATATTGTAATTTTAAAGAATCTCTTAATTCAGTAGCGTTATCTGTGGCTTTATGCATCGCTGTCATACGCGCTCCGTGTTCAGAAGCAAAAGAATCACGAATTGCTTTATAAAGCTGTGTTTTTAAAGATTTTGGAATTAATTCTTCAACTATTTCCTCTTTAGATGGTTCAAAGATATAATCTAAGTTAGCACTTTTTTCACCTTCAGTTTCTACTGGTTTAATTGGTAAAAACTGCTCTGTTGTAACTATTTGCGTAGCTGCATTCTTAAACTTGTTATATATCACAACAATTTTATCATAAGAACCATTCGTAAACATTTCCATCAACTCTTCTGCAATAGCAGCAACATTAGCAAACGTAAGATCATCAAACAATTCACTTTTGTTAGCCACAACGGTATGTGTTTTGGAAACTATATCATTTACTTTTTTACCAATAGTAACAAAGTCAACTTGTTTACCAGCATACACATTCTCATATAACTCTCTAGAAGCTTTAACAATGTTAGAATTAAAAGCACCTGCCAAACCACGATTAGAAGCAATTGCAACTACTAAAACTTTGTTTACCTCACGTTGCTCAGAGAATGAACTTGCATTATCTCCTTCAAGAGAAGCACTCAAACTCTGTAATAATTCAGTAAGCTTGTCTGCATAAGGACGCATAGCAGTAATCGCCATCTGTGCTTTGTTCAACTTTGCTGCCGATACCATTTTCATGGCACTGGTAATTTGCATCGTTGATGATACAGAGGTAATTCTACTACGTAATTCTTTTAAATTTGCCATCTTTCTTAGTATTGAGTATTGATTAGCTAATAACTAAGTACTTCTAAACAATACCTTTCTAATATTATAACTTTATATAAAATACAGAGTACTAAAAATCTTAATACTCTGTACTCAATACTATTTACTTATATTTTGCTGAAATCTCTTTACAAGCTGAAAGTAATACATCCGTTACTTCGTCTGTTAACTTCCCAGCCTTTAAAGTGTCTAAAGTGTCTCTATGTTTAGCATTAAGATATTCTATAAAGTCACTTTCGAATTCTTTTATTTTATTAACAGGAACATCTCTTAATAAGTTTTTAGATCCAGCATAGATAATTGCAATTTGATCTTCTACTGTATAAGGGTCATTCTGAGCCTGCTTTAAGATTTCTACGTTACGCTTACCTTTTTCAATTACGTTTAAGGTAGCTGCATCTAGATCAGAACCAAACTTAGCAAATGCTTCTAGTTCACGGAACTGTGCTTGATCAAGCTTTAATGTACCTGCTACTTTCTTCATTGATTTAATCTGAGCCGATCCACCTACACGAGATACAGAAATACCTACGTTAATTGCTGGACGAACACCGGAGTTAAATAAATCAGAAGTTAAGAATATCTGACCATCTGTAATAGAAATTACATTAGTTGGGATATATGCAGAAACGTCACCCGCTTGTGTTTCAATAATTGGTAATGCAGTAAGTGATCCACCACCTTTTACTTTATCTTTTAATGAATCAGGTAAATCATTCATATCTTTTGCAATACTATCATCAGCAATTACTTTTGCAGCACGCTCTAATAATCTAGAGTGAAGATAGAATACATCCCCAGGATATGCCTCACGTCCTGGTGGACGACGTAATAATAATGATACCTCACGATATGCAACCGCTTGCTTAGATAAATCATCATAGATAATCAAAGCAGGACGACCTGTATCACGGAAATACTCACCAATTGCAGCACCGGCAAACGGAGCATATACCTGCATTGGAGCAGGATCAGAAGCATTCGCAGCTACAATTGTAGTATACGCCATTGCTCCTTTATCTTCTAATACTTTAGCAATACCTGCTACTGTAGATGCTTTCTGTCCGATAGCAACATAAATACAGTAAACTGGCTCACCAGCATCATAAAATTCTTTTTGATTAAGGATTGTATCGATACAAACTGTTGTCTTACCAGTTTGACGGTCACCAATCACCAATTCACGTTGTCCTCTACCTACTGGTACCATTGCATCAATAGACTTAATACCTGTCTGTAATGGTTCTGTTACCGGCTGACGGAAAACTACACCAGGAGCTTTACGCTCTAATGGCATTTCAAAAGTTTCACCCTCAATCGCTCCTTTTCCATCAATAGGATTTCCTAAAGTGTCCACTACACGACCTACAATTCCTTCTCCAACATTAATAGAAGCAATTCTTTGTGTACGTTTAACCGTTACACCTTCTTTTACATCTGTCGAAGAACCTAAAAGTACTACACCAACATTATCTTCCTCAAGATTCAGTACGATTCCTTCTAGTCCAGATTCGAATTCTACTAATTCTCCATATTGAGCGTTAGACAATCCGTATACTCTGGCGATACCATCACCAACCTGTAATACTGTACCTACTTCTTCTAGTGAAGCTGTAGCTTCAAATCCAGATAATTGTTGTTTTAATATTGCTGATACTTCAGCAGGATTCACCTCTGCCATTTTATAATAGTTTGTAAAAATGAGTAAACCTACTCATTCTCTTATTATTAAATTTATATAATTGAAGTAATTTATTAATTACTTAATTCTCTTTTTAAACTTGTTAGCTTATTAGCTATACTCGCATTATACTGCAAATCACCTACTCTTAGAATAAAACCACCGATGATGCTCTCATCAATAACATTTTCTATAGTCGCTTCGTTTCCTGTCAATTCTTTTACTTTAGCTAAAACTTTTGAACTTAACGTTTTATCTAAAGGAACTGCAGTGGTTACCTTAGCAACTTGAGTATTATTTAATTGATCAAATAAAACGATATACTGCTTTGCCACATTATCTAGCAAGCTTACTCTTTTATTTTCTATTAATGTGTCAAAAAGTTTTTGTGTAAGATCTCCTGAACTTTTAAAAATCTCACGCAAAGAAGCTAGCTTTACTTCGCTTTTGATCAAAGGACTGTTTAATACCATTTTAAGATCAGAACTACTATCAATAGTAGCGATAATATTTTTCATATCTTTCTGAACATCCTCAGTGGCATTTTTATCCTGAGCCAAACTCAAAACTGCCTTAGCGTAACGTATTGCTGCTCTACTCATCTTATGATTAGTTTAAAGTAACATCTCCTAACATAGACTCTACTAATTCTAGTTGTTTGTCTTTGTTAGCTAATTCTTTTCTAACTACTTTTTCTGCAATTTCTACAGATAGTCCCGCAACTTGACTTTTAAGGTCAGCTATCGCAGCTTTCTTTTCACTTTCTATTGTAGCTTGTGCTTGTGCAACAATCTTATCAGCTTCCGTCTGCGCTTCAGATTTTGCGTCTGCAATCATGCTCTCTTTTAATTGTCTTGCTTCTTTAAGCATTCCATCTCTCTCAGCACGTGCTTCATTAAGGATACGCTCATTATCAGCCTGAAGGTTTTGCATTTCTTTTTTAGCCGCCTCAGCAGACTCTAATGCATTTTTAATTCCTTCTTCTCTATTATTAACTGCCTCTAGAATTGGTTTCCAAGCAAATTTTCTTAATAATAATAGTAACCCTACAAACAATAGTATCTGCCAAAAAAACAGACCAAATGAAAAATCATTTATTAACTTATCCATAATTAAATATGTTGTTTTCTTTAATTTTTAATTTCAAAGTAAACAATAGCTGTAACCAACCGTTACAGCTATTGTTTGTAAATTAAGCTGCAAATAATGCAGCAAATCCAATACCTTCAATAAGTGCAGCTGCAATAAGCATAGCTGTTTGGATTTTTCCTGAAGCTTCTGGTTGACGAGCAATAGCTTCCATTGCTTGACCACCGATTCTACCAATACCTAAACCAGCACCGATAACAATCAAACCAGCTCCTACATAATTTAAACCTTCCATAATAAAGAATTAAAAAAATTAAACAATTAACGTTTAGTGATGTGCCTCTTCATTGGCTGAACCAAAATAAAGTGCAGACAACATCGTAAAAATATATGCTTGTAATGCTGCTACCAATAGTTCTAATATTGATAACGCAAATGATAAACCAAATGATAATGGACTCCCAATCCAACTCTTAAATAAAAACATCATCCCAATAATACTCATAATTACTACGTGACCTGCAGTCATATTCGCATACAAACGGATCATTAATGAAAAAGGTTTGATAAAAACACCTAACAATTCTATTGGCGCTAAAACTATTTTCATAAATGTTGGAACACCTGGCATCCAAAAAATGTGTCCCCAATAATTTTTATTTGCAGTAAGATTCGTAATTAAGAATGTTAATAACGCTAAACCAAAAGTAACTGCAATATTTCCTGTTACATTAACAGCTAGTGGAGTCATTCCTAATAAATTTAACAACCAAATAAAGAAAAAGGTTGTCAATAAAAAGCTCATATACTTTTTATAATGCTTCTCACCTATATTTGGTATTGCAATCTCATCTCTTACAAAAACAACCAAAGGCTCCAAGAAACGTCCAATTCCTGTTGGAATACCGTTATTTTTCTTATATGATTTTGCCAACCCTCTAAACATAAAAAACATTAGCAAACCAATTAAAAGCATACTAACTACGTTTTTTGTAATTGAAAAATCTAATGGTTTTGCATTCGTTGCATGATGATCTTCATCGTAATTGATGGTACCTTCCGCATCCGTCTTATATATTTTACTATGGTATAACTTGTAGTGGTTACCATCAACCTCAGCAACTGTTTCTCCGTGATGAAATTTTGAAGAAGAAAAAACTTTTAACCCTCCATCCCAAAGGATAACAGGTAATGGAAAGCCATAATGTTTACCAGTTTCTTTATCAGAAAAAAATGTAAAATCGTGTGAATCAAGAAGGTGATGATCAATAAATTCTTTAATTTCAGTCTTCAACCCACCTTTACCTTCTTTTTCTACTTTCTCAGTATCTTTTGCCGCCAGATTCAAAGAAGTGAGAATCAAAGCTAAAGTCATAAAAATTCTAACTACACTAATTTTTTGCATTCTAGGTCAGATTTCGGTTCCTAAATTTCGGTGCAAATGTACATAATTAAGTTAGATTCTTAAACTATTTTACACAAATAAGTTTGAGAATATTTCAAAATAATTAAACTATTGATTTTCAGCTATTTATTAGAATTAAGAATTTTAGAAACATAGTACACTTCCAAAATTAAACTAATCACATAGGGTGTAAAAAAGTCAAGAAAAACGCTTTTATCCATCACTATACCATTGAGCTTAGTAATGGCTACAAAAACTCCTAATTTAATGAAGCTTCCTGCTAAAAAAATAAAACCAATCTGATCTTTAAACTTTTTTCGAAGAATCAAAATTGCAGTAATTAATATGATCGTATATACCGCATTAAAAATATATGAAAGATTAATAATTGCAGGATTATTATTGATTGAAAAAAAACTTCCAACCCAAATATGTACTCCGTATACAACTAATAAGACTAAAAGAAAAATGCTTAAAAAGCTAAGTAAATTTTTAATCATTTATTTAATTTACTAAATTTTAATTGCTTTTTTGTTTTTAAAAAAGGTGTTAGGAAAGATTTTCTGAAATAATTATTGTAAAAACAACTTATTTCTTAGGATTATTAATCCTATCTAATTGCTTTATAACCAAATATAATGATGATGCTACCCCAAAAAGAACTAACCCCATTGTGCACCAATTTTTTTCGAATTGATAATAGGCATCTAATTTCTTACCTGCATATGCACAGACAAAAATGATCGCTCCCATTTCAAAAGCAATACCGGTTAGAGCTAAATATTTTCTAAGCTGATTTCCCTTGTTTTTGCCCATCTTGTTTACCTCCAAGAGATTTTACACCACCTTTCATGACACAAGATGCATTGAAAGTCGCTCCTGGCTCTACAGCTAATTTACCTACAGAAACTTCTCCTTCGATATGTGCTGTTGGTTTTAAGGAAAGTGTTCCTGAAATCACAAGATTTCCTGAAAACTTACCTTCGAAATCAGCATCAGAACATTCTAATGTTCCCTGAATAAAACCTGATTTTCCGACTACTACTTTTCCTGTAGTTTTAAATGTACCTTCTATAGTACCTTCTACCCTAAAACCACCTTCGGAGACTACATCTCCTACAATTTTAGTTCCTTCTGAAATTTTGTTTTGATTTCTTGAAAAATCTGTTAAAGCCTGATCTTTTCCTTTTTTATTGTCTGAAAACATACTAATCGGGGGATTAAATTATTATTCTGATTTAGGTTGCAAATAACTATCTAGGTTCTTATGTATCTGGATGATTCTATAATTTTTAGAAGTAACTAAAAAATATTCTTTATCTACCTTCTGATAGTATTTCTTCCTACGGTTCCATTTTGTCATATCTACTCCTCTGGTATCTTCTATTTTACCCAGAATCAAAAGTTCTGCTAGACCTTCTGCACCTAATTTATCTCTTTTGGTATGAACTACCACAAATTGTTGATCTTTTGTATAGATATCTAACGATACTTTCATTTTATCATACCTAAGATCTTTTAAAATAGCTTCTAATCTCTCTTTAAGCTCTTGAGCTTGATTATCTCCAAATCTAGAATACTCATATACCAACTTGTGGTTTTTTTCTTGATCCGTACCTTCTAACACAAAATCACTATTCTGTATTTGTGGTATTGTTGTTTGATATATTAATTGTGCCTTTTTACCTTCTGGACTTTGTGGGTAATTAAGCGATACATAATTCAAGGCTTCTTTATACGCCTCAAAACCTTGGTAACGACCAATCGCTTGCGCTTTTAATAATTCAAATTTTGGAACAAAATCTTCTCCACCAAACTTAGTAATCAACTCATCACTTTCTTTTATTACTGAAGCATATTTTTGGCCCTTAAAATCCTTATACAATTTATTATACAAAGATTTTGGGCTATTTTGATCATCTTTTAATGCTTCATCAGGATTTTGAAGAATTTTAGCATAACGTGAATCTCCATGTGTATTAATAATATCTTGCTTAAGTGCATTCGATTTTTCTACGTTGCCTTGTAAAACATAAATTTTATATAAATTATATTTAGAGGGAACGATTAGACGCTCTTCTGGATTACTTTCTAACAGACCTTCAAACTTATCTGTTGCTAATTCATATTCCTGAAATTTCTCCTTATAAATAACCCCTAATTGATAGTAAGCAAAGTTTCTATCGGTTTGCAAACTATCCAAAACAACCTCATCCGTTGGTAATTGGGTAATATACGTTTGTGGATCAAAAGTAGGATCCGACTCAATCGAATACTCTTCTACTTCACCCTGTTCTTCACTAGAAACCGCTGTTGGATTTGTAATACTGGATATCCTCCAATTATCCTGCAATTCCCGATTTCCATAAGTTCTTTTAAAAGCAGTTTTACCATAAGCTACCGTAGTAGGATTATAAAAATAAAACGTTCCTCCTTCTTCTGGGTTTGGTCCGCCACTAGCTCCTAATCCAGTACTTGGTCTATTAAATCGTTGTTCGTTAGGAAGTTCTCCTTTTATTCTTGCAATTTCTGCCGCTTCCTCAGCTGCAATAGCTTCTGCCTTAATTTTCTCAGTATACTCAGAATAATATGCTAATCTTTCTTCTGGAGACATCGCTACAGCACTAAGAATACTATCATTAGTTTGCGCAATTCCTTCATATAAAATTACATCGTCTAAATTGACTCTTTTCTTTTTTAATACACGGTATTTTTTAGAATCAACAACCATTCTTTCCAGGGTACTATCATAATAAGCACCCGCTACTGCATATTCCTTATCATCAAAATTTATATCTCCTAGTGTTTTATAGTTAAGTGATTGTAAATATGTATCTTCAGAATCTGTTCTTAAAGATTTATTATAAAATTGCACCGCTAAATCTATAGAATCTAGTGTATTAAAATAAACGGCTTTCTGATTATAAATTTTATCAAGGAAAGGTCTATTTTCGCGATTCTCCTCTAAATCTGTTAAAAGCTCTAAAAACTCTTGTTTATTTCCTGTTTCGTAATTAAAATTTCTGGCTTTTGCCATATACGCATTTAGCATATATCGCCTAGGTGTTTTTCTGTTCAGATCAATTACTTGATCGAACGCATAATTAGCACTATCCTTATATCCTAACTGATTTAACAACTGACCCTTTATATAAAGATACCTACCTTTTTCTTCATTATTTTTTGAGTGAATAGCTGCTTTACTAATATACGTAACTGCAGAATCCTTTTGTTCTAGATTAATATATGCTTGCGCAATCATCGCCACTGCATCAGAGTAATCTTGAGCTTCCATATATTCTTCTTCCACCATCTTCATTAAATCCTCTATAGCCTTCTCATTATTATCTAAACGAAGATTGGCTTTTGCTCTCCAAACCTTAGCATGATTGATATTATTACTGGTTGGATATTTATATAGAATATAATTAAAAGCTTCTAAAGCTGGAATAAATCGTTGTTCGTTATACCTCGCTTTTCCTAAAAGTAAAAATGACTCATCAATTTTAGGATTTCGCTCTCTATCATCAATAAGCATGCTATGCTTTTGTATAGCTTTAGCTGCCTTTTCCTCTGCTTTATCAAAATTTTGATTAAGAACTTCATTAGGAAGTCTAACATCTTCACCAACAATTAATCTTTCTACCGGAAGTAATTCCCAAAAATTGTCTTTATATGTTTGAACAATATCCTGCTTTCCTTTCTCAAAAGCCACTCTTCCGTTATAAAGTGTATTGTTTTTTGTAGTTACATCGTGCCAAGTCCTATTAGTCCATTTGTCTTTTTTACGCGAACAACTAAACCCAATAGCAATTAGGAGAAATACAACGATGATTTGTGATAAATTTCTGTTCAAATCTGAATAATTTATACGCTGATAACTTAAAAACTTGCGTTTTAGTGCATCAGAACGGCATAAAAACCTTGCGTGAAATGTAAAAATACATTTCTTCTAGTAAAAAACCTCTGAACAACACATTTTTTTGTTGTTTCGATAGTTTTAATAAAAAAAGCATCGCTAACAAAAGATCAGCGATGCTTCAAAGTTTCCCGAAAACTTAATTGCTTATACTTATTTATTAAAATGCTCCTCTAATTCCTTTAATGTTTCTGTAGAGGTTGCAAGATCTTTAACTACTTCTCCTTTATCCAATACCACAATACGCTCACACACTTCTGTTACGTGCATCAAATCATGACTAGAAACCAAAACAGTAACATTAGGATCTGCAGCCAAATCTTTGATGATTTTCTTTAAACGAATCTGAGTTGTAGGATCCAGGTTGGCAAATGGTTCATCCAGAATAACAACTTCTGGATTTCCTATCAATGCAGCCACTATTCCAGCTTTCTTTTGATTCCCTTTAGACAAATCCCTTAAATACTTCTTTTGACCTAATATTTCTCCGTGAAAAAAATCTTCAAACTCTGCTAACAACGCATCTACATCTGCTTTATTTTGGCCTCGAAGTTCTCCTATGAAATAGAAATATTCCTCTGCTGTAAGATAACCGATCAAAAATGTTTCGTCGATAAATGCCGATGTGATTGATTTCCAATCTTCACTCTCGCTTACTTTTATCCCACTATTTTCTATATGACCTGTTGTTGGTTTAATAAGATCCAATAAAGCACTAAATAAAGTTGTTTTCCCGGCTCCATTATTTCCTACTAAACCAAAACTATCTCCCTTAGGAATTTCTAAATGCTCAATATTTAATACCGTATTCCCTGCATATGTCTTTGTAATATTATGTACTCCTATCATCTTCTTATTTTTTTTGTTTGTATGCCCAGATCGTTTTATACTTCTCTGTTCTATAAATTCTTTCAATTTTATCAAAAACCATATTCCTAAATGCAAAACCAGCAATTCCAGCAACAGCAACCAATGCATAACCTGCATATGGACTATATGCATAATGTCCTATTGCATATAACACCATTGGTAATGCAAGTTTTGGCAATGATAACATTAATGTTTTCATATTAAAGGATTGTTTGTCTCCAAAAGCCTTTTTATTACTAGTTAAATCTATTGGAGTTTTTACATAAGCACCTGCCCATAATACGACGTGTGCATTCATTCCCATATTATAGATCGCACCAACAACAACCGCTAAGTATGCCTCCCATCCAAAATATAAATATCCTGATGCTAGAACAGCAGAAATAAATGTCGCTATTACCATTAACCACCATTTTGAAGAAAGATATTCTCGGTATTTAATATTTTGGCTCATCATTAATGGATAATAAGAACTATCCCAACTTGGAACGAATTGTCCAAAACTCATTAAAAATCCACCAGAAACAAAAATCCCTGCAAATATTTTCCAAACAGGTCCTTCATATGCTTCGACAGCTCCTGTGAAGAATAACAGACCATAAAAAAGAAATAACGCACTAACTATTACTGTTGATCTTGCTCTTTTATTTCTTTTAATAAGCTTAATATCATTTTTTAGAAATACTGCGGTTTTACCAAATCGATCCAACCATTCTAAATTTTCTGTTTTTACAGTTTTAGATTTCGTTGCCAATCCAGCATCCAGATACAAATCCTTTACAAAAGATCTAAATGCTATAATATAAAGTGCGATTGCAGCGACTACTGGAATAACTACTAAAAACTTTGATTCGTATAATCCCTGAAAAAACGGTGCTGTATACTGTGTAACATCAAAATATCCGAAATAATGCAATCCACCTAATAACGCCATAACGCCACCAACTCCATAAATAAGATTGTCTTTATTGTTTAATAAGATATTAAGGAAATTATTACCATATATCAATGCAATCAATCCTATATTCCATAACAACACGTTTAATACAGGTGCATCTCCATTAGCAATCAAAAGAACTGAAAATGGAACAAAAAAGAAGGCATGAATAATATTAAAAAACGATGACATTGTCTTACCCAAAGCAAATGATACAATTTTGCTTTTACTAAAAGGTAAAATCAATAAAGGTTTAATATTGATAACAGGCATTTTTTGTAACGCGTATCTAAAAATAAGATCAAATGCCCACCAATAGATCAAAAATCTATTTACCACTTCTAATGGATCTAGACATAAATCTTTGCTGATATATTTATAGGCAATAAAACTGCCTCCCATCATCATTAAAATAAAATATACCGCCCAAAATCCCATGAAGATTTTCATCCAAACTCCCGAAGAAGCAGATGCAGATCGCCAAAAAGATTTCCACTGTAAGGATATAAAATGTTTAAACATAGTTGTATTAGTTTTAAAAGAAGTAGGAAAGACTTCTTACACTATTTAGTAATCAAAAAATGGATTTTGTTACAAAAACAGTGAAAGAAAAGTTAAAAAACTATGCATTTTAAGGGCAGAAGAACAGATTGTTATATCAGTTGAAAGCGTTTTTTATAATAAATCACTAATGAAATCATTGTTTTTAAACTACAAACAAAAAATATGGACATAATCCCTAAATTGACAAAATAAAACAATGAAGGTTCGTCTAAATAAGGAATAAAATAATAGTTAAATGAAAAAAAGATAGCTATTAGTATTCCAAAATTTCCAATAAAAGAAAACTTCTTTTTACCAAAAACTACAATAGGAATAAAACCAACTAAAGCCATCAAAAACGTTGGAAAAAAAGTAATTGTAAAACCATCAATATGAAAATACTTATAGAGGCTATTGAAAATCCAAAAACACAGTACACTACCAACTATTACTTGCCAAGAATATAAGTTTCTTAGAAATTTTTTACATACACTTTTAAAAATTTTAGAGTTAAACGGTCTACTTCCTTGTTTTTCTATAGAAGTTTTATTTTCTATCATATAATCCTTAAAAATATCATAGAAATCCCGATTATCTCCTTGATTCATTGAGTTTTCAATTTCTGAAGCCACGTGATCTATCATTTCAATTCGTATATCCTCATAGTGAATATCAGAATTAGATAAATACGTATCTATAAATTGTATGTCTTCAATAGTAAGTTTTTTCATATTAATTTATACTCCATTTTGGGTTAATAATGGTTTGCATAGTTCTTATATATTCCTCTAATTCTATTAATCGATTAGCAGTTTCCTTTGTGCCCTTTTCCGTTAGTTTGTAATATTTGCGCAGTCGATTATCTACTTTTTGCATTTCCACATCTAACAACCCTTCTGCCTCTAATTTATGTAATGCAGGATACAAGGCACCTTCAGTTATATTCAATTCCCCTTTAGTAATTTCTTTTACTTTCTGAGTAATCTCATATCCGTACATCTTCTCACTTTCTTCCAAAAGCTTTAGAATAATGGTGTTTAAACTACCTTTATATAATTTAGAATTACCCATAACACTATTTATTAAGCTACAAATATATACATAATTTTCTTATGCATAAGTTTTTTAGGTATATAAATTTATCCCAAAACCCTACTGTGGTCTTTTGCATTTAGTATTTTTGCGAAAAATAATTCGTAAAAGATTAATTACTATTAAAGTGTAAACCGAAAACTTAATTATTAAGGCTTCAGTTTAAAGTATACCTAATTACTATGTCAGATTTCCATACGCTTACTATAAAAAACATTACTAGAGAAACTCCAAAAGCTGTTTCCATAGAATTCGATATTCCTTCAGAGTTAAAAAACGATTATTCCTTTATTTCTGGTCAATATATAACTATCAAAACTCAAGTTGAAGGTAAGGAAATAAGGAGGGCGTACTCTATTTGTAGTTCTCCAAAAAGTCATTCTCTTCGTGTTGCGGTTAAAGAGATCGAAAACGGAACTTTCTCCGCAATAGCAAATAATAAATTACAAGTCGGTGACACACTAGATGTGCACACACCAGAAGGTAATTTTACCCTAAAATCAGATCCAACTGTAACTCATAGTTATGCCGCCTTTGTTGCTGGTAGTGGAATCACTCCTGTAATGAGTATGATTAAAAGTGTTCTAGAAGAGGAACCTAATAGTAATTTTGTTTTGGTATATGGTAATCAGACTCCTACAGAAACAATTTTTTCTAAAGAACTTCTATCACTACAGGCAAATTATCCTGATAGATTATTTATCGAATTTTTCTACAGTAGAAGTCAAGAAGAAGGTGCCCGTTTTGGAAGGATAGAAAAATCTACAATCAACTATATCACCAAGAACAAATTTAAAGACACAAACTTCCAAGCATTCTACCTGTGTGGTCCAGAAGAAATGATCAATACAGTAACAGATGTTTTATTAGAAAACGGAATCCCTAAGTACAATATTCATTTTGAACTTTTTACCAGTAGTAGTACTTCTAACACAGAAGTTGATGCTGTTTTAGATGGAAAAACTAGTATCTCTATATTGGTTGATGATGAAGAGTTTAGTTTTGTTATGGATCAGAAAAAAACCATTCTCGACGCCGCTTTAGAAGAAGATATTGATGCTCCTTACTCTTGTCAAGGTGGTGTTTGTAGTTCGTGTATTTGTAAAATTACTGATGGTACTGCTGTAATGGAAAAAAATAGTATTCTTACCGATGGAGAACTTGCTGAAGGTTTGGTACTAGCTTGTCAGGCGCATCCAACCTCTTCTTCTATAAAAGTAGATTTTGATGATGTTTAGGTTAGTTAATTGTTTTTTTTGATAATAAATAAAAAGAAATCGTACCTATTATGAGCCATAAGCCTAGTATCGAAAGGTTACCTTCAAGTTTATTTTTTCCAAAATCCATCTCAAATAACAAAATCATAAAAGAATTTATAACGCCATGTGCTAATACTGCTGGCCATACACTTTTAGAATTAATAGTTAACCATCCTATAAAATAGGAAACAAAAATAATAGTTAAAGGAAAAAATAGAAATGCTCCTAACATTGGATATTCAGGATAATTAAATCCATTAATAATAAGTGGGAAATGCCAAAAACCCCATAGAATGCCTAAAAATGTGAGCGATTTAAATAGACTATTCTTTTCTAATAATTTCTTTTGAAGAAAACCTCTCCACCCAATTTCTTCACCTATAGTAGTAAGGCTCGTAACTAACGAAATTAAAATTCCGGTAATTAAAAAATTAAGAAGAAAGAAAGGGATGCTTTGTGGATCACTTCCAAATATAAGTGGGATTTCTATACTATGAACTTCTCCGTTGTTAATCAGAAAAACATTATTTGATCCCAATCCTGTGTGTTCAAACACTAAAATTCCTAGAAGGGTAATTAGTATTGGTAAGAATAAGCTAAGCAATATATACTTGGTCTTACCAACATGCCAATTAATATATTTAAGTCCTTGTTTAGTTTTTATTAAATAGATAATAGCAGCTATACCAGGAATAAACATCATAAAGCCAGTAAGAATTTGTACTAAAAAATTGCCTTCTTCAGCAATTAAAACGGCAATAATTTGAATAGTATAAGTGAATAAGAATACTAAACCAATATAATACCAAACGTTTTTTTCTAATTTTATCATCGATAATATTTAAATAAGTTAATAGAAACAAGATTAACATTTTCAAAAAGTATAAATCAAATTTTCACAAGAAGCCATGATTCGAAGGCTGTCCTCAAATATCATTAGAAGGGAAGAGATATTACAATTAAGTTAGTTCCAAATCGTCATTTGAAACCATTTATCGCAGAGAATTCAAATATTCAGAGGGGGTCATACCGGTTTCTTTCTTAAAAACTCTGTAAAAAGAAGTTTTAGAATTAAAGCCAGCTTCTTCACTTAAACCTAAAATAGAATATTTTTCACTATCGTTGGCGATTAGTTTTTGCTTAAATGCTTCCACTCGGTAACTGTTTATAAGGTCTGTGAAATTTGTGTGAAGTGTATCATTTATAATTCTTGACAGGTTATTGGATGGCCAACCAAGATGTGTGGCTAATTTGGATATTGTGAGTTCAGAGTCCCTGTAAAGTTCATTTTTAGTTATTGCATACAATAACTCTTCTTTCTTTTCACTCAAATTATTTTCAGACAAGTGAATTCTTATGACACGATTGGAATAGTTCCTAATAACCTTGAGGTATTTTAATAAATACAAATACCCTAAAGAATAAATGAAAAATCCTAAAATAACCCCAAGTGGTTTATAGAAATAAAAAGAATTCTCATCTACCTTTTTTATAAAAACTAATGCAATAGGAATAGCAAATAATAGAAAACCGACAAGTATACTCCAAGATATAATTAGATATCTAAGCCAGGTTCTCACTTCTTTAAACTCTATTAACAGGTTCTTGACACCAACGGATTCGCGATAAATTAAGTACGTATAGACCCCTAATTGAACTATCCCCAATAACCCCATGATAAGGGCAATTTTTTGAATTAAGATAATATTTGCGTAAGCCCAATCGAGATTTAATCTAATATATGTAAACAGCAGAATAAATAAAAGACCATCCAAAAGTAAAGAAGGTAAAAAATGAAGAAAATCTTTCCATCTAAAAAATTTTGAAGGATTTTTAATATATATGACATGGAAATACGCTAAAGGGCCATAAGCTAGGCTAAACTCCATTGGGATAGGAAATTTTGAATTGAAAGCTTGAATAGATTCCTCTAGTATTAAATGTAGAATAGAAAGTGAAAATAAAAAGACAAGTACACCAAAAAACAGATTTGGCATACTTTTATTAAAACGAAAAACGATAACCAAAGACAATATAAACCCTTGAAAAACTGCAATTAAAAAATAAAAATTTGTTGAATCTAAAGCGGTATCAATCATTGATTTTTTATGATTTTATTTTAAATAGTTCAATATAAAAAAATTGAATGTTTTGAGTATTGTTAAAGATCTACAAGCAACAACAGGAAAATACAGAAAAATGAATAACCCTTGCTCGTTAGTGGAATAATAAAAATAATAACCCTCTTCAAAAGTGGATTCCAGCCTATACTGGAATGACAAAAAAGAGTTACAGTTTGTTTATAGTTTCAATCACTGTTTCTGGTTCGATAGTATGCATTACCTTCTCATATCCTTCGGGAACTTTGTTCCCATAAATTGATGTAGGGATCTGATCATACTTTGCTAAATTAGGAAGAATAGCATTTTCCATAGGTTGTCCAAAAGGCATAAATCCTGCAAATGGATGAGTAACACCCCAAAGTGTTATGGTAGGAATCCCATACATGGCCGCTAAATGTGCATTACCACTATCCATGGATAACATTACGTCTAAATTTCCAATTAGTTTTAACTCATCTTCAAAAGACAACTTACCTGCAATATTGATCACGTTTTTATATTTGCTTTCAATATTATTAAGCAAGTCAATCTCTTTTTTACCGCCACCAAAAAGGAATATTTCATAGATATCACCTTGATCGAGTTGTTCAATTACCTCAATCATAAACTCTAAAGGATATACCTTGCTATTATATTGAGCAAAGGGAGCAATTCCTAGCCACTTTTTAGTAGACTTCTTTGTGAACTTTAGAATTTCTGGGGTTAATGCCATTTTTTCTGGAAAAGAATGCTCTCGTAAATCAATAGGATATCCTAATTTACCTAAAACATCTGCATACCGCTGATGCGTTGCTTTTAATTGCTTAAATTCTTTATTCTTTGATCGGGTTAACGCCTTTTTTTCTGCTCTTCCTTTATCTACTTGTACTACTTTTATACCATGAAGAGAGAAAAAATTCTTAAGTACATTAGATCGTAGTACATTATGCATATCTGCCACAGCTGTTATTCCCAAGCCTCTTAATTCCTTTGATAGCTTTGACAATCCAAAAATACCTTTATGCTTCCCATTAACATCGGCGTGATACACTTCTAAGTTATCAATTCCGGTAAAAATTGGTTCAAAAAATTTTCTCGTTAGCACAGTTATTTTTACAGTCGGGTATATTGCTCTAAATGTTCGTAATACAGGCACAGTCATAGCCACATCACCCATTGCAGAAAGCCTAATAACCAGAACATGAGCATAAAAGCCCTCTGAAAGGGCTTTGCTTTTGTTTGATATATTTTTTACTTTATTCAAAAAAACATTACTATTTTTCTCCTCGTAAAACTGGATTTAACTCATCATCATTATACATTTTCATCTGTTTGTAAACCTTCATGTACTTATCACCTTTCTCAATATCCGTAAGCAAGGTATCTATTGCTGTAGAAAGATCTACTTGCTGTTCTAGTAATACATTATACTTTTTTTGACAAGCAGCCTTATGAGTATCCGATGCACCTTCTCTAACAGTCTCTTCATGCATATGATATACTTTAAGCGCTAATATCGATAATCTATCTACTCCCCAAGCCGGACTTTCTGTATTTATCGTAGCATCTTGTTTAGGAATAACATCTTTATATGTCTCTAAAAAATAGCTATCGATATACTCAACCATATCTGTACGGTCCTGGTTAGATGCATCAATCTGTCTTTTTAGTTTTAAAGCTGCAACCGGATCAATTTCTGGATCACGAATAATATCTTCATAATGCCACTGTACCGTATCGATCCAACATTTTCTATATAATAAATGTTCTATTTGTTGTGATTTACTATCATATGGATTTGAAAATTCCTGATCTACACGATCAATCACATGATACATGTCTATAACTTCTTTAAAAATTTTGTTTGCTTTATCTGTAAACATTATACTTATTTTTCTAAGATGTGTAAATATTCTTTTGTTTCTGTGGCTTTGTGGTTTCTGTTTTCCGTTTTATCCGCTTTAAACCTCTTATATTTTGTAGTTACTAAATCGTATCTACCATAACGTTCCATAATTTGTCTTATTTCTTCTTCAGACATTAAACCTTCATTGTTATAGCTAAGAAAAATATAAGTAAACTGCGAATTCTTGATTAAATCTTCAAAAACCTTTACTACTAAACCTTTTTTACAATAATTAGATCTTTGATAAGGTCTTAAACCAGTCTTTCCAACTGGGACAAAGGTATCATATTTTGCAATAGTATTTAGTATATGATAATTGGCTCCATATTGTCTAGCATTATACGGTGGATCAAGATATAAAATGTCTCCTTCTATTTGCTTTATCAATATATTACTATCCTCATTATAAACCAGATGCTTGTTTTCTGTGAAGTCAAAATTTGCTGGAACGAGCTCTAACTTTTTCTGAGCAGTTTTTTTTAAGCCCTTTAGATATGATGCATATACAGAGGCCGTATTAGCAACTTTATCGGCTCCTTCTAAAAGTGATACTAATAAAAAATAATAGATATTTTCATCAATTTCTTTTCTATCCTTCCATTTTTCAATTTGTATTCTTGCCGCATCAATTTTAAGTCCATTATCATCACTGAAATATTGACGTCCAGACAAACTTCCGTTACAATAATTATTGTAGACAAAACCTTTTTTTCCTTGCAAGCGGTTTAATTCTACAATGTAATCCAAAGAATTAATCTCTTCGCTATTTCCAATATAATTCCGGTTTAGCGCATAACTATAATACTCCAGGTCATTTGCAATCACCTGTTTTACAATAGTTTTAAAACTTCTTCCAACTACACCTGTTCCTGCAAAAAGATCACAAAAAACTTTATCTTCTAAATCAGCGCCTACTGTTTCAAAAACAGAAGTTCTAATAAAATTAGAGAGTTTGTATTTTGAGCCGATATAATTCATCGTTTATTAAGTCAATTTGCTTGTCCCTTAACAGCCCAAATCAAACCAATCTTACTGATTTGATAAGGTTGTAATTGTAGTCTAAATAATCTTGAATCATCAAATGTAGCAACATATACCGAGATTATATCTCTAAGCCAAGAGATTTGTGCTTTTAATTTCCAGTGTTCATGATCATCTGCGTATAAAACTATAAAAATGATATTTTCTGAATTCTTTTTTGGTTGTTGACTTGAACTATTAGCTAACCAGTACATTAATTCTTTAGAATTTTCTCTTGTATACTGCAACGATTTCCCAAAACCTTCAGGAAAGACAATCATTTTAAAATCAAATAATTTGTTTCCATCATTATCGGTTGAAAATATATTTCTCGAATTTGATAAAATTAGCTCTATCGCTATATCACTCCAGTAGTCATACCATCGGTTTATAGTATAATTAAAAAATTCCTCCTCTTTAACTTTATACTTAATTGCCGACTTCGAAATTTTAGAAACTACATTTTCCCATTTTACCGTAGTATAAATAAAATTACCATAACCATCCCAAAGATGATTTTGCTTTTTATTCCATTCACAGTTAATAGATAATCTATGTTGTAATTCTGATTCTATAATATCTAGATAAGGATCTTTCAAAATAACAGCGTCATAAATGGCAATAATAGAAACACCCAAAGATTAATTTCTTTTACAAATTTTCCATGATCAATCTCTAAGTAAGTTGTTCCAATAATTGCTAATGGAGCCGCTATAAAAATCATTTCAGAAGTGTTTTTATCCAGAGCTATTATAACAACAATTAATGAAATCAATAATTGTGCAATAATAAGTTTTAAAATAGGTTTTGATTTTGTTGGTTTTCTGCTGTATTTTATCAAATACACTGTTAAAAAAAACAGTATACAAATTATTAGTACTCCAATTGAAAAGAATCCTTGATCACTAAAATATCCTTCGAAAGAAAACGATATTGGCGCTACATAATCAGTAATAGTTAAGAATGAATCATAAAATAATAAGGTAAAACAATTGGATAACATATAGACGGTTAGTAACCCTATAAACGGAATTATCCAGTTCCTATAATTTTTAGATTCAAAATATAATACTCCCAAAAAAACTATGACAATAAAAGCTATGCTCCAGAAATAGGCTAAAGAAGCCAAACCAATATATAAAGAAGCATTTAAAACATTAGATTTAACATACTTGCCATTTCTTAAACTTAGTATACTTCTCATACTCAAAATAACAAATAGGTTTGATAACAGAACACTAGGATTAACTAATGACATTGGCAAAATCCCCGTTAAAAAAGCAAATAGTAATATTGTGTTTGTACTTTTATATGTTAAATCATTCTTTTGCGTAACATGATTTAATATGAGCATCGTGAGGATATATGCAACACAACCAGCAAAAAAGATCATAATTTTAAAATAATCAAAGTCGATACCATTTCGGTAATGCGCTATTATATACATTACAAACATGTATAATGCAACAATTATAAAATTAATTGGTTTTGATTTATTAAAAAAGCTTGATAACACTACTATTTTTTATATTTTTGCGCTAAACAATATATTATTGTTTTTAATTATAATATAACTAATTTATAAAAAGTTTTTAGTTAGCTTTTTATAATGAAAACGAAGATCATATCATGAAAGATTTTTTTGAAGCGATACAATCCCTATTTGTAGATCTGCTTTTAGCTCCAATGGATGCTCTAAGAGCTTTAGAATTAGAGAGCTGGAGTGCTGCGAATATCATAAATTGGATGTTTATGCTTATTGGTTTTGTAGCTTTTTTATATTGGATGAAGGAATTAAAGAAGTTTAACGACAATGACGAAGAAGATAGAGATCCAAAAGCTCACTCATTTTTAAAACCATAATATCTATTTATTAGAATAAAATATTGAGGAAATTTATCCTCTTTTACATAAAAAAGTCAAGTGTTCTTAAACACTTGACTTTTTTTATACGATTTGATTTAAATAGAAAACTCTATAAATCAAATCCTAAATCCTTTCTATAATACATTTTATCAAAATGCAATTCTTCGATGTTTTTATATGATAACTTAAGTGCTTCTCTAAAATCATCATGGAATGAAGTTACAGCAATAACTCGTCCACCATTAGTAACCACTTTATCAGCTTCTATTTTAGTTCCGGCATGAAAGACAATAGAATCAGCTATTTTATCAACACCCGTGATTTCCTTTCCTTTCTCATATGATTCTGGATATCCTCCTGATACCGTCATTACGGTTGCGGCACTTCTAGGATCTATGTCGATATCTATTTGATCCAAAGTTTGATTTGATACATGATTAAATAAGGATACTAAATCCGTTTTTACTCTAGGTAGCACCGCTTCTGTTTCTGGATCTCCCATTCTTACATTATACTCTATTACTTTAGGATCATCACCTACCTTTATTAATCCAATAAAAACAAAGCCCTTATAATCGATTTCTTCCTTAACTAAACCTTCTACTGTTGGTTTGATGACTTGAGTTTCTATTTTATTCATAAAAACATCATCCGCAAAAGGAACCGGAGAAATTGCTCCCATTCCTCCCGTATTAAGTCCTGTATCTCCTTCTCCAATGCGTTTGTAATCTTTTGCCGTTGGTAACGTAACATAGTTTTTACCATCCGTTAGTACGAAAACACTTAATTCGATTCCATCTAAGAATTCTTCAATCACTACTTTTTCACTTGCAGCACCGAACTTTTTGTTCGTAAGCATATTTTCAAGTTCTCTTTTAGCTTCGTCTATATCTTGAAGAATAAGAACTCCTTTACCAGCAGCAAGACCATCCGCTTTTAAAACATATGGCGGATTTAATGTTTCTAAAAACTCTTTCCCTTCTTTAACTGTATCTGCTGTAAAACTTTGATATGCTGCAGTTGGTATATTATGTCTAAACAAAAATTCCTTAGCATACTCTTTACTACCTTCTAACCTAGCTCCTTCTTTTGATGGTCCAATAACAGCAACTTTGTTTAGTTCATCATCTTGTGAAAAGAAATCCGTTATTCCTTGTACCAAAGGATCTTCTGGTCCTACCACAACCATTTCTATTTCTTCTTTTAAAACAAGAGCTTTGATCGCCTCAAAATCTGTAACTGATATTGCCACATTCGTTGCAATGGCAGCTGTACCTGCATTTCCTGGGGCAACAAATAATTTTTTACATAAACTGCTCTGAGCAATTTTATAAGTAAATGTGTGTTCTCTTCCTCCAGATCCTAATATTAAAATATTCATTTTCAAACGATTATATGATAGCTAAATTTTATGCGATCAAAAATAGTTCATTAGCTGTTTTCTTGCTAATAATTTCGTGGTCTATTTTACATTTTTAAACTATTATACCGGAGTATTACGTATGATTCTGCTGCTTAAAATGCTTCTCTTCTTAAGTAATAATGGCATTATAATAGAGAAAAATACAATCCCATTAAATCGTACCAACATGGATTCGAATACAAGTGAAACAAATAATATTAAAAATACTGAAAATTCATTTCGACTTCTTTTCATACGTATTGCCAAAACAACAAAAATGAATATTAACACTCCTAATCCCACTACTCCTGTCTGAAGTAATGTTTGAAGAAACTGATTATGAGCATTATACTTATTTTCAAAATTATAGATGTACCCTAATTCTTTATATTTTTTAATTAACACATCATTTGCATCCCCAATTCCATATCCCAATAGTGGTGCTTCTTTAATTAGTTCAGCACTAGACTTCCAAGATAACAGTCTTGCTTTTTCTGAAGTAGAATTCGCATATTCCATTGTCATTCCAAAGTCTTTAACTTTTGCATAAAAATCAAACACACGAGGATTATTGACAAACACTAAAATTCCTAAAAGGAACATAATAATCATTGTATGCTTTCTACTTTTATCAGAAATATTAAAAATCAAAAGTAAAGACATTACCGTAAGGATCATATATGCTGCTATAGAAGCCAACAAAAACAGATATAGAAATAATACAAGAACGATCGCAGTTCTCAATTTTGTATCTAAACTGTTTTTTAAATAATAACTTAATACTAATAATATATATAATGAGAGATAACTAGGGTTAATTAGCTTAGAGAACTCATCACCAATAAAATAGTTCCATCCATTTATAATTGCATCTAAAAAAGTATTGAGATCTGCCATTGAAATTTCTAAAGAAAACCCTCCTTTTATTATTGACATTGAATGGGAAATTGCAATTGAAAAATTTATGAAAAATGAGATAATCAATCCTAAAAGCAAAAAATCAAATAACTTTCTTACAGAAGACGCATCCTCTTTTACAAAAAGAAAAATTACAGGAAACAAAAGCAACGATAAAGATCGTTGTAGTAAGTTTAATCCACCAAAAATATTATCTGTATATATTAAACTAAATAGCATTATAATAAAATACAAAGGGAATAATAATAGGGCTTTATTCTCTAAAACAAACTTCTTCCTTGATTGAAAAATATTCACTATTCCAAGGCCTATAGAAACAATAAAAAATGGGGTAGGGAGATTAATTCCTAATGGTAATAGAAGAAATGCTATATATAAACTATTCCAAAAAATAGTAAGTACCAAACTATCGTCATGTTTGTAAAACATTTCAGTTAGGGTATATATATTTTTATCTAATCTCACTTTTTTAGCACAGTTTATTGGATAAATTGTTTTGTATAAGAAGCTATTAGAAAATAAGACCTCATTAGTTTTTACCTTCTCTTAATTTAATTACAAATTCACTAATATGCTTTCTCTTGTCCTTTGATGAGATTTAATATTGTATCAATTATAATTTTTGAATCTAACAATAATGACCAATTTTCTATATAAAAAATATCGTACTTGATTCTATTAACAATATCCTCATCATTTTCAACTTCTCCTCTATATCCTTTTACTTGTGCCATTCCTGTAATTCCTGGTTTTACTGAATGGCGGAACACAAAATTATATTTATCTATTCTTTTACCATAATCCTTGGTATATGAAATCATATGTGGTCTCGGTCCTACAACAGACATATCACCAAAAAGCACATTAAAAAATTGTGGTAACTCATCTATACTGGTTCTTCTTATAAAACGACCTATTCTGGTAACTCGATGATCTTCTTTTTTAACTTGAACAAGGTCAGAAAAATTTTCATCTCTCATTGATCTAAATTTATAACAAATAAATTCTTTGTAATTAATTCCATTACGTCTATGGCTATAAATTAATGGGCCTTTAGATTCTAGTTTTATTAAAATATATAACAAAGGAATTAACCATGAAAGCACCAAAATGATAACCAATAAAGAAAAAACAATATCGAAACCTCTTTTAATAGCTCTATTTGTTGCGCTGTTTAATGATACTTCTGGAATTGATAGAACAGGTAAGTATTCATAATAATCGGTTTTAAGACGTTTAGAAAAAATACGTTGCGAATTGGGTATAAACTTGAGAACACTGTAATTCTGATCTGCATATTTTACATATTCATTTACCACTTCATCAGAAATTTCATCTATTGAACAATATATTTCATCTACATCCTCATTTTTTAAAAACTCAAAACTATCCTCAATTTTATTATTAAGTTGATCTGAAAATACCTCTAAGACCTGATAACCTAGATCTTTTCTTTTCTCAAAAAACATCTTTAATTGTTGAGCACTTTTATTATTCCCAATAATAATTACTCTTCTATTATTTCCGCCCAAATAAGAACGATATCTTCTAAGAGCATAATATGTAATAACCTTAACAACACCTACTGAAGAAATAGTTATTACAATGAAATCAAAAGTATCTTTTACGGAAAAGTAATTTATTTTTAATAATCCGAAGTAAGCATATAAAAGTATAAGAATTAATAGCCCTTGCCGGAGTAAAAGCGAAACAACTGTAACTATCTTAGTAAATCGATAAACTTCATAAAAATTTAATAAGTAAGAAGAAATCAACCAAACAATTGATAAAAAAATATAAAGTTGATTAGTAACAATTTCATTTAAAAAATAAAAAGAAGAAACTAATAAAATAATTAGATCAATTACAATAAGTATTGGTCTAATTAAATATGAATATCCTCCTCTTTTATGATGCATTAGATATTAAGAATAAGATGAAAAATCTTTATGTTCACTTCTATATAACTCCTCCTTAGATAGACTCTTAAAATACTCTAAGGTTTGCTTCATTCCTTCAGATCTATCAACCTTTGGTTCCCAGTCCAAAATTTCTTTTGCTCTATTTATGTCAGGTTGTCTTTGTAAAGGATCATTAACTGGTAATGGTTTATAAATTACTTTTTGATCAGTACCGGTAAGTCCAATAATCTCTTCAGCAAAATCACTAATTGTAATTTCATTTGGGTTTCCAATATTAACGGGATATACATAATCACTAAACAGTAATCGATAAATTCCTTCTATTAAATCGTCGACATAACAAAAAGAACGTGTTTGAGAACCATCACCAAAAACGGTAAGATCTTCTCCTCTTAAAGCTTGTCCAATAAAGGCTGGAACCACTCTTCCATCATTTAATCGCATTCTAGGTCCGTATGTATTAAAAATACGTACGATTCTTGTTTCTACTTTATGATACGTATGGTATGCCATAGTTATAGATTCCTGAAATCTCTTTGCCTCATCATACACTCCACGTGGTCCAATAGTATTCACATTGCCATAATAATCTTCTGTCTGAGGGTGAACTAATGGATCACCATATACCTCACTAGTTGATGCTATTAAAATTCTTGCATTTTTCTCTTTAGCTAAACCGAGTAGATTATGTGTTCCAAGAGATCCAACCTTCAAGGTTTGAATAGGAATTTTAAGATAATCTATTGGGCTTGCTGGAGAAGCGAAATGTAATATATAATCTAAATCACCTGGAATATGAACAAACTTTGAAACATCATGATCATAAAATTCAAAACTCTTTAGTTTAAAGAGATGCTCTATATTTTTTAAATCACCTGTTATCAAATTATCCATTCCAATAACGTGATACCCTTCTTTAATAAAACGATCACAAAGATGTGACCCTAGAAAACCAGCTGCTCCAGTAATTAGAACTTTCTTCATTTTATAATTTTAATATCTTTTCTTCCAATAGAAAAGTATGTAATTTCTTCTTCCTCCAAATCTGTAAGATCATATAAGTTTCTACCATCAAAGATAACTGGATTTATAAGATTATTCTTTATTCTATCAAAATCCGGAGTCCTAAAAATACTCCACTCCGTACATATCACTAAAGCATTTGCACCATCCAAAACTTCATACATTGATTTTGAAAATGTAATTTTGTTTTCATATTTCCTAGCTACATTATCCATAGCTTCAGGATCAAAAGCTCTTACATTAGCTCCTTTGCTCAATAAAACGTCTATTACATCTAACGCAGGTGCTTCTCGGATATCATCCGTCTCAGGTTTAAATGCCAGTCCCCAAATAGCAAAAGTTTTGCCCTTAAGATCATCGTTAAAATAATTCGTGATTTTTGGAATTAACGCTACTTTTTGCTTTTGATTTACTTCGATTACAGATTCTAATATTTTAAAATCGTAATTATCATCCTTTCCGGATTTATGTAATGCCTTAACATCCTTAGGAAAACAAGAACCACCGTAACCAATCCCTGGAAATAAAAAACGCTTTCCTATTCTAGAATCTGTTCCCATACCTCTACGAATCATATCAACATCAGCACCTACCTTCTCGCAATAATTAGCTATTTCATTCATAAACGTAATCTTAGTCGCTAAAAATGAATTTGCCGCATATTTAGTTAATTCAGCTGACTTTTCATCCATAATCAATATCGGATTACCAGATCTAACATAAGGCTTATATAGCTTTTGCATAAGCTCCGTAGCCCTATTAGATGAAGAGCCAACAACAATTCGTTCCGGCTTCAAAAAATCATCAACGGCAAACCCTTCCCTTAAAAATTCTGGGTTAGATACTACATCAAAATCACATTTTGCGTTTACTGATATAGCTTTGTGAACTTTTTCTGCAGTGCCAACGGGAACAGTACTCTTATCTACAATGACCTTATATTCTGAAATAATTTTACCTATTTCATTTGAAACCCCTAAGACATATGATAAGTCAGCAGAACCATCCTCATCTTCTGGAGTAGGTAAGGCTAAAAAGATAATTTCTCCGTGATCTATTCCTTCTTTTAGAGAAGTTGTAAACTGTAACCTATTGGCTTGGATATTTCTCTCAAACAATACATCTAAATGAGGTTCGTAAATAGGAACTTCGCCATCCCGCATTTTTTGAACCTTCTGTTCATCTATATCAACACAAATAACCTCATTACCCGTCTCAGCTAAACAAGTTCCCGTAACTAAACCAACATAACCCGTTCCTATTACCGATATCTTCATCTATTCTTTTTATCCCTTTAACAAATTAATACGCTTTATCTTCTCCCTTAAAAACATTAACCACTGTTTGTACAATAATATAAATGTCTAGTAATATGGACCAATTTTCTATATAAAAGATATCATACTTAGTCCTATTCACAATATCTTCATTAGTTTCGATACCACCTCTATATCCTTTTACCTGTGCTAAGCCAGTTATTCCAGGTTTTACTAAATGTCTAACCATGTACTTAGAAATTTTTGTGCTGTAAAGTTCATTTTGTTTCCATAGATGAGGTCTAGGACCAACCACTGACATATCACCAAATAATACATTGATAAACTGAGGTAACTCATCAATACTAGTTCTTCTTATAAACTCACCTACTTTTGTAATGCGTGGGTCATTTCTAGTTGCAGAATTCTCAGATTTAGAATTCATACGCATCGATCTAAACTTATAACAAAAAAAACCCTTTTCTTTTATTCCCGGTCTATTTTGACTGAAAAAAACTGGGCCTTTGCTTTCTAATTTAATAATCAACCCTAAAACAGGTATTAACCAAGAAAGTATGAGTAATAGAACAAATAAAGCTAATACAAAATCAAACAACCTTTTACCCCAACTTTTAACCGGATCATCTAACGGAATTTGGCGCAAAGATAATACTGGAACTAAATCATAATAATTTAAATGTAAATTTTTTGAAAATAATTCTTTAGTATCCGGTAAAAACTTTAGATTTTTCATATTAACATCACAAAACTCTATATAGCTTTTTACCTGATCGTTATCTAATTCATTTAATGAGCAATAAACCTCATCAATTTCTTTTTCTATAATATAACTAAAACTTTGTTCAATCGTTCCTATTTTATCTTCATCAAATTGATCCGTAAAAAAACCTTTGTATCGATAACCATACCCTGGCATAGTATCAAAAAAATTCATTAATCTCTTTGTAGATTCATTGGACCCGATCACTATAACATTACGATAATTACTTCCAGTAATAATCCTGTATTTTTTAAAGATTTCATACAAGAAAATCCTCCAAATATTGAGTACAATAAATAACCAAATAAAGAAGTATAAAACATTCGACCAATGGACATTCGATTTTGAAAGATAAAAGTAACTCAATATTAATAAGACTATTATTACGGATTGTCTTAATAATAAAGAGATTATTTCAGGAATTTTGGTAAACCGATATATCGCATATACAGAAATCAGAAAGGACAATATAATCCAAAATAAAATTATAAAACCTATATCCAATAAATTTTTGGTTAAAAGAAAATATGCCAAAAAAGAAACAATTAATAGGTCTATACCGTATAAAAGTGGCTTTATATATTTTGAATATCCACCTTTATTCATAAATACTTTTTTCGTGATTCTCCTCAATTAAACTATCATCATTCATCTTATTCTTCCAACAATTATATAGCTGTTCTATTGTTTTTTTAAATTCCTTTTCGAACCGTTCTTTACTAAAAACCTCCGCTTGCTTACGAATTATGTACTTATCAAAAACTTGTTCATGTCTTTCAAAAAATTCAATTGCTCCAAGTAATGAGCCAATAGTCTGTTCTTTAAAAAAAACTCCCGTATTCTCCTCCACTAAATTATCTGTTATAAAACAACCTTTAATTGTTTCTAAAACCCCTCCTTTTGCAAAAGCTATAACAGGAACTCCACAAGCCTGCGCTTCAATTGGCGCTATCCCAAAATCCTCCTCCGCTGCAAAAACAAAAGCTCTAGCTTTTCTTAATATTTCAATCATTGCTGTTTTCTCAATATGCCCCATTAAATCAATATTTGAAGTAGCCAGCTTCTTTATTTTTTTAAAATCTGGACCATCTCCAATCACAATAAGCTTCTTGTTTGTTTTAGAAAACGCCTCTACTATCAAATTTATTTTTTTATAAGGCACCATTCTAGAACATGTAACATAATAATCTTCCTTCTTGTCTGATATTGTAAAAGATTTTGTATCCACAGGCGGATAAATCACTATTGATTCTTTATTATAAATTTTTTTTATTCTTGCAGCGATATAATGAGAAATTGCAATATAATGATCTGGTCTGTTAGCAGTACTTACATCCCAAATTCTAAGTTTATGAAGAAAATATTTCGCTATAAAACCCTTTATCCCCTTATTAAGTCCACTTTCTTTTAAGTACTGAAAATATAAATCCCAAGCGTACCGAATTGGCGAATAAACATAACTTATATGCAATTGATCAGGTCTGGTCAACGCTCCCTTTGATATTGCTGATGACGAAGAAATAATCAAGTCATATTCATTTAAATCAAATTGTTCAATCGCCAACGGGAACAAAGGTAAATAAGAACGATATTTTTTTTTACCAAATGGCAATTTTTCTATAAAAGAGGTATTTGTTTTTTTACCTTTAAGAACTTTTTCTCTCTGCTCATCAGTTAAGCTATCGATTAAGGTAAAATGATCAAAGTCATCCCAAATATTTGTAAAGCTTTCAATACATCTCTCAGCACCGCTATATTGTGTATACCAATCATGTATTAAAGCTTTTTTCATTTTCAACATTTGTAAATTAATTATTGAATTTAAAGTTTTACTAAAAAGCTACAAATAAAAGAATTACCGTTATTATTAACGAATGCTTGAAAAACTCTAATTAAACAAAGTTAAGGCAATTTAGTCATATTAGAAGGAATTTGATACGAAATGAAGTATTCAAATAAATCACACTTCTTTAGGGGTAAAAACATATTTAATTGTGCTTTTTTTGTAAAATTGAAAATCAAATCATTACTTATTAGTTTCTGAATTAAACATTTTTATCAATGTGTCTTCCAAACTATAATTTTTTGATAAGTTTCCTATAAAACTAAATAGTTTAGATGAGTCTCCTTTCAAAATTTTTATTTCATTTTTTCGAATAAATTTTGGATTTACTTTAACTTCTATTTCGTGATTTGATATTTTTTCAAGAAAAAAAAGTACTTCCCCTATCGTATTCGTTCTTCCTGTACAAATATTCACAATTTCTGAGCTATTTTCTGACAACAATAACTTATAATAACAATTCACTAAATAATCAACATCATTAAACTCCCTATAAACGTCCAAATTTCCAAGTTCAATTGTTTGTTTCTTATTCTTAAAATGAGATACTATTTTAGGAATAAGAAATTCCAATGATTGTCCAACACCTGTATAGTTGAATGGTCTAGTTATAATAATATTAAGTTTAGAAAAATAAGCTTTAACCATATTTTCCATAGCCAATTTACTATTTCCATAATGATTAATTGGATTGGGGCATAAATCTTCTGAAAGTGTATGACCAGAACTTCCATATACCGAAGCACTACTTACAATAATTATCTTTTCAGGATCTAAATTGGATTCTACAATAGCATTCAAAAGATTTAATGTTCCGAAAATATTAACCGTATACATTTGCTCTTGATTAACATCTCCAACGAAAGAAATAGCTGCAGTGTGTATTATATAATTTGGTTGTAAATCTCTTATGATTTTATCAATTTCATCCTTTTTAGTAATGTCACATAAAAAATGATTTTTATTTTTTGATGTTTGAAAACTTGTTCCGAATACGCTCCAGCCCTGATCTATAAAGAACTTCTCTAAATGCATACCGGTAAAACCAGTAATACCAGTGATAAAAACTTTTTTGTTAAAATGATCCGCCATTAGTATTTCTTTTAATATCACTTTTTACCATCATTTCCGCAAGTTCTTCAAGAGTAGTTTTTGTTTCCCAACCTAAGTTTTCTTTTGCTTTTGATGCATCTCCAATTAAAAGATCTACCTCTGCCGGTCTATAAAACTGTGGATTTACTTTTACAATTTCCTTTTGTGTTTTTAAATTAATTCCAACTTCATTTTCATTACTTCCTTCCCAACCTATATCGATACCAACAGTCTTAAACGATAAAGTAACAAAGTCTCTAACAGTTTTTGTTTGATTTGTTGCCAATACATAAGTATCTGCAACAGGTGCCTGTAACATCATATGCATCCCCTCTACATATTCTCTTGCATATCCCCAATCTCTCTTAGCGTTAAGATTTCCTAACTCCAATACATCCTGTTTTTTTAAATATATTTTGGCTACAGCATCTGTAATTTTTCTTGTCACAAATTCTTTACCTCTCAATGGAGATTCATGATTAAATAAAATTCCACTAGTTGCAAACAGGTTATATGATTCTTGATAATTTATAGTAGACCAATGTGCAAAAACTTTAGCTACTCCATAGGGGCTTCTAGGGTGGAATGGAGTTTCTTCATTTTGAGGAATTGCATTAACTTTTCCAAACATTTCTGAAGTTGATGCCTGATAAAATTTAATTTTAGGGTTTATTATTCGAATCGCTTCCAATAAATTTAAAGCACCTATTCCTGTAATATTAGCAGTAGCTATTGGCTGCGTAAAGGAAACTCCTACAAAACTTTGGGCAGCCAAATTATAAATTTCATCTGGTTCTACTTCTCCAATTATTCTATATGCACTCGATAAATCAATCAAATCATATTCTAATAAATGAAGATTAGGGTGATCTTCTATTCCCAACTCCTCTATTCTCCAAAAATTAGTCGAGCTTGTTCTTCGGTATGTTCCATACACCTCGTAGTTTTTCGTTAATAGCAACTCAGCCAAGTATGCTGCATCCTGACCAGTAATCCCAGTGATTATAGCTTTTTTCATTATATTTTTCTAATTTGTACGCAATAAACTACAATTATCCAAAAGTTTATGTTTTTAAGGTAAACTCAGAACAGAGTATTTTAGTATCGAAAAGAAACCATATGTTAGAAGAATCTTTCTAATGCCATAAAAATAATAATACGCACTTACTTTGACAAGTTGTATACTTTATTCTTGCTCTGGGAATTTCTAACTATATAGTTCCCATATATTAATTCTTTTTCATTTTGATTACTAGCCAATATTGGTAGTCTTAATTAATTATTAGCTTATATTATTTCTAATAATCAAAATAAAATCTTCTGCTGATTTATTCCATGTATATTTATTTGCATTTATAAAACCTTTGGACACTAAAAAATCCCTCTTAGTATTATTATTTAATACTTCAAGAATTTTATTTTTAATATCAGAAACACTGTTCGGGTTACAATATGCTACAGAATCCTGATAAACTTCAGGCAATGAGGTCACATTTGAAACCAAACATGGAGTACCACATTTCTGTGCTTCTAATGGAGGAATACCAAAACCTTCGAATAATGATGGATAAACAAACAGCTCTGCTTTATTATATAATTCAACCAATTCTTCATCACTTAAATATCCAGCAAATTTTATCTTTTCTTTATTTCTTAGGTCAGGAATTTTTAAATCCGAAAAGGCAGTTCCTCTCGCTCCAACTATTATCAACTTATGCGGGATATCCAATTCATTAAAACCTTTAATTACCCGTATCATGTTCTTCCGAGGGTCTAAAGAAGAGACCATTAAAATTATAGGTTCTTTACTTATTCGTTTTTGTACAAATATTGATGACGGTGCAGCATATACAACATTAATTTTCTCTGATAAAATGTTATAGGTCTTAATAAGATCATTTTTTACATACTTACTATCAGTAATGATATGTTTTGAATTTTTTAAACTTCTAGGTATAAACAAATTATAAGTCAATTGAAAACTTTTAGAAAACCACTCTGGATGATGCTTAAACGCAAGATCATAAACCATCATGATTTTATTTTTATACCTAACAGGTCCAATTCCCACAAAATTGATTAGCAAAGGAGCACCTTTTCTTTTTAAAAAGAAAGGTAAATCTATTTGTTCCCATAACTGACCCTCTAATTTTCCTACAGCAATACTATTAAATTCCTTAAAAAGAGGATTTAACATCGCTTTTCGAGGAGCTAGAAAGACTATTTTTTTTCCTAAAATCTCCTTCGGTAATAATTTACATATTTCAATAGCATACCTTTGAACACCTGTTACTTTTTGTGTTAAAAATCTAGCATTGATATAAATCATATTTCTATTTTATTTTTAGAGGATAACAGAATAAGTGAAGCACATAAACCAAAAAATAAAACCCCGTCCGAACGGGAAATTATGTTTTCTGTAAGCATAACAATACATATGACTGTCAAAGCATAAAATAAATGACTACTTCTTGATATTATTACTTTTCTAAAACAATAAAACAGAAAACAACAAAAAGAAAATAATGCCATAATTCCTGAACTAATCAAAAAAAACAAATATTGATTGTGCGAATTATAATCCTTCCATTGATAAATTTTAGCACCTATTTTTTGATCATAACATTTGGATAAATTTTCTTGAATATCTCCAACTCCTAATCCAAACAACCAATTATCTCTTGCAACAATTCCTGAACAATAATAAATACCTGTTCTTACATTTGTAGAATTGTAATTGTATATATCATTCCCTTTTGTTGGAAAAACAAAAATATTATCTAAAACTTCTTCAAACCTTGTTTGCATAGGTTTGAAAGTAACTAATAAAATAAAAATACATCCTAAAGAAATACATCCTAACAAAATCATCTTCCTAAGATTAAAATGTTTGAATATTATCATTGTCATAATTCCTGCAATAAAAAGTGCTATCAAAGGCATTCTTGAAGAAATTAAAACCATCCAAAAAAACATAAATAAAATTATAAAAACTCTAAAGATTTTTTGTGTAACGGAATTTGAATTAAATCTAAGTTTATGATAATTAAAGTAGACAACAAAGGATATCCATAAACCCTGATAAATAGGATGTGAATCCACAAGTTTAGTGATAAAATTCCTTAATCTCCTTATTTTTACTTGTTGAATTTGATCTTGACTTATATTATTTAAATGATGTAAGTTGTTTCTTTTAATTTCTATCAAACTGAGATCATTTGTTAATATATCAAAATTAAACCCTAAGCAAATAACCTGATACAAAACAAAAATCATTACTGAAAAACAAAATAAACTAGTAATCCAATCAATTCTTTGTTCTGTAAAAATTTCTTTATTTAAATAAAATATTATAGGGATCAATACTATAGGAAACATTCGGATCAACCTTTTTACTCCATCGGAGATGTTTTCCGTATACCACAAACTAAAAATTAAAAAAATGAAAGATGTGGATAAAAAGATGATTAATAACCTATTTGTTTTATCTGTTCTTATAAATGGAAAAGAAGAACTCCTTATCAAACATAAGATTCCTAAAAAACTCCAAACAGCAATAATTACAGATCTAATTCCAAAGGATAGTATTGGAAAAATAGATAAAAAATATGAACATATTAAAAATAGACTATTAATACTAAATCCTGACTCTAATCCAAAAAGGTGTCTATAGCTAGTTAATTTCATAATTTTTATCATCTACCCAATATCTAAAAACCAATCCAAGACATATACTCATCACCGGTAATTCAATAACATTTGTAGTTACACCATACCCAAACACATAAATTGAGAGTATATAGAATAATTTATATGCTTCCGTTTTCGTTACTTCCTTATTGTAAACGCCTTTAACCAAAAAACCGTATATAACGAACGCTCCTATACCAAAAATCGCTATTAGATATACAAATAAATTATCACCTGGATGGGACAGTTCTGGTTCAAAAAAGTTTTGAGGAACTCCTATCCCTCCTATGCCTCTTCCTGTCAATATATTTCCTGATTCTGAAATTAATTTATAAGCTTCTGGCCAAGTACCCTCTAACCTCATTTCAAAAGATCTTAAAAACTTAATGCTAGTAATATCATCAATAGAAAATGACCAAGCAAGTAAGGGAAGCGCAAGATTAATACACAATATAGTAATCAATCCAATTTTTTTTGAATAATCTGAAATATAATTCCAAAATAGTACTAGTAACGAAATAAGAATATATGCAATTAAAATTCCTTTAGTATCTGTAAAATAAATAGCAATACCTGCTAATATCCAGACAAGGTTAATTCTAAAATTCTTTAATATATACATGATCCCTAAAAAAAGTATATATCCAGCTGTTTCGAATGAAGATCTCCCTAATCCAGAAAGCCTTCTTGTTCCTAGAGATGTCCAAAAACGATTACCTTCAATTGTCTTTCCATAAACCTCGTACTTAAAACCTTCCCAAGGAAAAATAAAAATAACATTAAGCAATACACCCACAATTCCTATAATTAATATAATCGTATAGAAGTTTTTATTATTTAATATTCTTTCAAAAAAAGGATACATTACAAAGCCATAAAAAAGAGGAATCAAAATATAAATTCCCATAAACACCTGAAGAAGGGTATTTGTATAAATTATACCTACTAAAAATGCTAAAAAAATCATAATTGCCAATAATAGAAAAATTCTCTTGACATTAATTTGATTCAAAAAATATGTAAAATGAATACCAACAACTATAAGCATTAATAGCTGAGCAATATAAACAATAGGGGAAAACGGGGTGTCTAATAGATAAAAACGAAAAACCGAATTGAAAATGCCTAATAAAAGTACTATGTAAAAAGTGACACCTTCTAGATTAAAACTAATTTTCATTAATCCTCATATTATTAAACTTATCTGAAACGACTAAATTTTGGTAAATTTACATTTTTATATCCTACTTAATGACTTGAAGGTAACTTTTCCCAAACTTGAAAATGCCCATCTCTTTTAATCAATTTAAAATTTAGACTAGAGAGAATATCTTCACATTCTTGAGCTTCTTCATTAGTTAATATACCTGCAAACGGATGAACTTCGAAAAAAATCATTTTAAATTTTTCAATTTCTAGTTTCTGACTTCTAAAAAGATCTAATTCACCTCCTTCTATATCCATAATCAAGGTGTCAAAAGTAAGTTTATATTTTTCTTGTAATAAATCAAATGTAATACCCGGTATATTAACGTGGTTTCCTGTTTTTCTTTTAATACTTCCTCCTACAATTAAATCGTGAATGTAGAATTGGATTTCTTGTTCTTTTGAAATTACTGCATTTTCAATAGAAAAAAAGCAATTGTTATCTTCTCTATTTTTATTAATCCAGGGCATCAAATTTGGATTCGCTTCCAAAACTATATGCTTCCTCTTATCTTTAAGTATTTTATTAGTTAAACAGGATACAAAACCTAAACATCCACCTAACTCAATTACTGTTGCATCAGGAGGCAAATATTTAGAAAGATATTCCGCCTCTTCAGTCTCGTAATTATTAAAAACAAAACGTCCTCTAAATTTAAAGTCTGTTAGTGAGAATGGTATTGTAATAGAAACACCGTTATTCTTATATTTCTTAATAAAATAGGTGAAATAAAATCCTGCAGAAATAAGCATCACATTTTTAGGAAATAATTTTATGTTTCTCAATAAAGCGACAACACTGTTGGGTAATGAATTTTTTATCCGTTTTTTAATTTTTACCATTACTCTAATTCTTTCGTTCTATTTGTTTAAAACTGTTCTTTCACAAAGGGAGATGAATCAATTTTTTAATTCCTCATATACTTTTATATATTGATCAATCATACTTTCTAAAGAAAATAACCTATAAATGTAATCCATATCAAAGTTAAATGTATTTAACTCCTTTGGGTTTTCTATTATTAATTTTAGTGTGTTTTTTAAATCCTCATTTAAAGGGTTAAAAGTAAACTTAGAATTATTACTTAATATTTCCTTTATACCTCCTTTGTTACTTCCTAAAACAGGAACATTACTTAATATTCCCTCTAATACGACTCTTCCAAATGGTTCTTCCCATAGAGAAGGTACAACCAAAACGTTTATAGTATTAAAAAAAGTTTCCTGTTTTACATATCCCATAAATTCGACTTTTTCATCTGGTAAAAAAGACAATAAAAAATCTTTATATGATGATTCTACTCTGCCGGCAATATATAGTTTCCAATTATTATAATCCCTAAACCCCGCCAGAACTTGTATTAAAATCTCAATTCCTTTAGCTTTATTTACCTGCCCAATAAAACCAAACTTCAAAAAAGCCTGGTTCTTAAAATTCGATTTTAATGATATCTCCTTTGTAGTATCAAATCCATTGTAAATTACTTTTTTAGCTGAAGGTTTAAAATATCCTTCATCTAAGTGATTCCTTAATATAAAATTACTGATTCCAACAACACTATCTACAGATTGAGACTTAGTCTTCTTTATAACAGAAAAACACACACACTCCATGCATTGTTTTTCGCAATTATCATTCTTAAACTTATTGGTTTTAGGGCACTGTAAATAATAATCTCTAAGTGTATGTACAACTTTAATTCCTTTACTCTTAGCTATATCCCAAATGGAAACAGAGAAACCCATTAGATTATTGGTGTGGATAATATCAGGATCAAACTCATTAATTATTTTAAGAAAACTAGTATTATATTTTTTATTATATATATCCGTAAAGTGCCATTTCAGTTTTTTAACTTTTGACTGATCTACCTGATCAAAAGGCCAAAACACATTTTTTAATGCAAGTCTATATACTGGTATCTTATTTACATATACTTCTTCCTCATTTTTTCCTAGGGTTAAAATAGCAACATCAATTCCTCTTTTATACAATCCTTCTGCTATCGTCTGAACAGAGATTTCTGCACCTCCAACTTTAAATGGCTGATATAATGTATTGACAATTAAAACCTTCAACTAAATATTTTCTTTTCTTTGAACAAAGTTTTGATTTCTTTCTTGAAAAACAAAAAGCAAAAAACCAGAACAACAACAAAGATGATGATTTTTATGCTTAAAAAATGATAGATTTGGGCATAGGATATATAACTTACAAGTGATAAAGCATAAAACCCTAAAGGTATAAAGATCATATAGAATACTTGGTATTGTATTTCGACAAACCTATTATAAAAAAAACTAAGCGATACTGATAATAAAAATTTACCTATCAACGTCGCTACTGCTGCTCCAAAAATTCCGTGCCGAGGAATTAATATAATATTTAGAATGATATTTATCACAGCTGCTAATATTGTAAATACTGGTATAATTCGATTTCCTCGACCTTGAATATCGTAAAACAAAGCACTTGCAAAAAAATAGTACACACCGTGGTATACAAATGCAAATGCAATACAAGGTATTACCATCCAAGAAATATGATATTCTTTTGGTGTAATCAACATTATTACTTCTTTACCGAAAAAAGATAATCCCAAAGCGACTATGCAATAAAAAACAATAATCAATTTTGCAATTTCTGGAATTGACTTTTGGCTATTATCCTTTATTTTTTGATTAAACCAGGGAACAAAAGCTTGATTTATTCCTGAAGCAATTAAAAAAACAATACTACCGAAGTTATTACCGATACTATAAATACCTACTAAAGATGTATTCAACAACTTATTAATGATTATTCTATCAATTAGCATTGTTGTAACACCTGATAAGGTATGGGGGATTAATGGAAAGGCATATTTTAAAGACTTCTTAAGTATATCAACATCAATTCCAAAGGTTATATCTTTCCTAAACCTTGATAAAGTATAGATAAAGAAAACAACATTAGTTATTGCTAAAGACCCCAAAACTCCTTTAGCACCCATATTGAAAAAAATTACACTTGTTAATAGTAAAATAATATTTACCAAAAAAAATATTGCATTATTTTTTCCAAAACGAACTCCTTCTTGTCTTGATTGTAATGAACTCTGATATATAGTATAACAAGGGTTAAAAATAACAGATACCAAACCAAGAGCCATAAAAGGAAAAAAATCAACGTCTTCTAAAAATGGTAGTAATAACCACTTTCTGCCTAAAAAGATAATTAATGTAACTACAAAACTATTCAGTAAAACAAAAGTAATTATAGTCCCAAACAGTTTTTTTACCTTATTTTGATCATCTTTAAACTCATAATAAAACCTATTTAGCGTACCGGGAAGTGATAGTAAATAAAAGACATTCAGAAAGGCATTAATTGCAATAACAATTGCTACAACTCCATAATCATACGTGGACAAATAAACTGTCAAAACAGGAATTAGAATAAAATTAATCCCTTTTTGAAGTAGCATTAGAATGCTATAGATTCCAGAATTTTTAAGAAGTTTTTTTTGACTCAATTCATTAAGTTTTTCATCAATAATTATAATTACTAATTAATTCAATGTCTTCGGATTCCCGATTCTTTTCAAAAAGATTATTGATTTCTGATTTTCTATATAATAATTTATCTGTAGGAATAAAAAAAGATTTAAGCTTTAATTCATTTCCTAGAATAACTGATAACGTCTCAGCGACTGATGAGAAAAAAAGACCAACTTCCTCAGGAAATTGAGAAGAGAACAAAAAATGTAACTCTAATGGTAATTTATTTTTTATGATCACCCAATTAGGCATTTTTGCAACTAACTCTAAAACTTCATCAGATTCATTTCTGTGTGCATAATATTCTACTGTAATTCCTTCCGGGTATCGTTTTTTATAGTAGTCATCAATATTATTCAACAAACTAAGATAAAAATCTAACGTTAGCAATTTAGAATCTACTAGACTTTGTCCAACAAAAGCAATTTTCTTTTCAACTTTAGAACTCTTTTTTCTTTTCAGACTTCGCAAATATGAAAAAGTATTCTCTAATACTTGGATATGATTTTTCACTTCAATTTTCTTAGCATAGTAAGAAAAAAAAGTATATTCCTTACATGCTAGATATGGTTTCACTGAAAAAAAAGCATACAACAACGTTTTTAGCTTATACGCTTTTGTATTAAACCCAAACCTATTTAAAAAAGAAATGTCATCTAAGCTCCTTGTGCCATCATCCACAAAAACATATTTTGCGTTATATAAATTTGCAAAAGAGGCTTGGTATATAGATCTGAAATGACCTACAATAATATACTCGTAGTTATCAATATTAAGCTTATTTTTTTTTAGGTTTTTTAAGAATAGTATTCTTTCTAAGAAATTTGGGTTTTTTGGTATTTCAATAGTAGATAAAGTTGCCTTAATTTTTAGCTCTTGTATTAACGATTTTACCTGTCTTTCATTGGTGATATTTCCATCACTAAAAAAAGAAATATCAATACTTTTAACATTTAAATATTCTTTTGCTTCAATAGCGTTAATCAGCTGTAAAGGAGAAGCAATAATAATTTTTGCTTTCATAATAGTTCATCTAAAAAAGTAATTCTTTTCGGCTATCTAAAGAATTTTCGATAAAACTTCTTCATAAAATTCTCTTACAACGCCTTCTCCTCCTTTTCTAGATAATTTTATAATTCCAGGAATATCTTTAATTTTATTTAAAGCATTAGATGGACAGGCTGCTATGCCAACCATACTCAACAATTCAAAACAATTAATATCATCACCAATATAAGCTACATTATCAATTGTAATACCTTCTTTTTTACAAATCTCCAGAGCAGCTGAAAGTTTTCCTCCATCTCGTTTTCCTTGATACAAATAATCAACTTTCAATTTATTTGCTCTTCTTTTTACTAACTCGGTATTTTCAGATGTTATAATAGCCGTTTTTAAACCGTTCTCGCGAATTAACTGAAAAGCCATTCCGTCATGAGTATTAAACTTCTTTAACTCGTCTCCATTCTCACTATAATACATCCCTGCATCAGTCAGTACTCCATCAATATCAGAAATAAATAATGATATTTTTTTCTTTGTTTCTTTAGGAAACAGATATTTTTTCATTAAAATTTCTGCTCTCTGCCAATCATCTTCTTCATCCAGTTCTACATCAGTATATTCAGGCATTAGAGATATTCCTATATTTCCGGAAAGTCTATTCCTTGATTCTTCAATCCTTCCTACAGTATTTATATAAAAAGCTCCATTTTCCATGTATATTCCCTCAAAATCTTGCCTTCTAGGTCGATTATAAGGATTATAATTTATCGGATCACCATTCCCTTTCCAAAAAAAACGTTTTGATAATACACAAGAGAGAATACTGTCATACTCTTGTTTATCAAACATCTTAATTCCAGCAGTTAAATCTTTTGCCGTTAATAAAGGTGATGTTGCTTGAACTAAAATAAAGGCATCATTTTTATCCAATTTTCTTGCATTCAAATACTCTAAAATAACGCTCTCTGTCGATGAACTATCCTGAGCATTAGTCTTATTTCTACTATATACAGATACTTTACTAAAACCAAAAGAATTTACTACAGTTTCTATTTCTTCGTGATCTGTGGCAATAATAACCTCATCAATAGCCTTAGTTTCTACCGCGGCTTTAATAGTCCAATATACCAATGGCTTACCAAAAAACTCCTTAATATTCTTTAAAGGAATAGATTTACTGCCTCCTCGGACGGGTATGAATACAATAGTTTTCATTGTTTGCGATACTTGAGTTTGTCTCTTTGTATCTGTTCTATTTCTAGAATTTCTGTTTGTTTATAATTCAATGCCTTAAAAGTTGCAAACAAATCTCTGCATAACTTTCTTAATCCTGTTGGCTCTAAAGAGGCTGCATGATCAGTGCCTTTCCAAGTTCGATCTTTAGTAAAATGTCTTTCCACCCAAGTCGCTCCTAGCGTGTAAGCTGCATTATCAATTGCAATTCCTAAATGATGTCCAGAAAACCCAATATCTTTTACTCGACTACCGTATTCATTCTTTAATCGAGAAATTTCTAATAAACAAACATCTTCAAATGGCACTGGATATCCAGAGGTACACGAGTAAATAACTAATCTGTGTTTTGCTTGATCTGTTTCTTCAAAAAACGATATAATTTGTTTTTCTTCATCTTGGTTTGTCATACCAAATGATAAATGTACTTCTCCAGTATATTCATCCCTTAAAACTCGTAGCATATCAAAATGATTATTACAAGCGGATGGAACTTTTAGCATCGATGGATTAAAAGTAATCATTTCTCTTGCAGAAGTAACATCCCAGACCGAAGTAGAATATTCTATCCCTATTTCATCACAATAATCCTTAAGTTCTTTATGTTGTTCTACTGAAAACTCAAGAAATTCTCTATGTGCTCCATAGGTATCTCCATAAGAATTACTTGGATTGGGGTGTGGAGCATTATATTGTTGTTCGGTAAGTAACTCTCTATTATTCCTCTTTTGGAACTTAGCGACATCTGCATTACATTCTTTAGAAAGGCGCAATAGCTCTTTGGCTATATCCATATCTCCTTTATGATTGCAACCTATCTCCGCAATTACTTTCGGTTTTTTATACTCCATATTCATTATATTTAATCTATTACGTAATAGATTAATAATTATTGCTCTTCTCTATGTTTTATGTTTACAATAAAAAAGAAAATTGTTTGTATCTCAATAGATCAAAAATACCTAAAATATGTTATAGGTTTCTTTTAAATAAAACTTTCTAATGTAGTTTTTGCTTATTAATTATTTTTTTAAAGAGATTTATTTCTCATCAGTATCCTGCTGTCTTTGAGGTAATTTTTCAGCTTTCTTTTTCATTCCATCCTTTAATTTACTGAACTTTCTTTTAAATAAGATTTTTCTTTTAATATTAGCAAAACTATAATCAAAACGATAAAAAAGATAGCCTAATATTATAATAGTAACAATAAGTACAATCACTAAATATAAATTATAGGAAGAGCTACCTAGAATAACAAAAAGAATAACAAAAATTAAATTAAATCCTCCTATGATAAAACTTGCTTTTTGATGAGAAATTTTAAAATAGTCTATTAGTATGTGATGCGTATGATTTCTGTCTGGAGAAAAAGGACTCCTTTTGTTTGCTAATCGTATAGTAAAAACTCTTGCTGTATCAAATAATGGTACAATTAAAATGCTTATTGCTATAAGTGGAGCATTTTCTAACAAAAATGGAAGGCTGTCATAAGATTCAGGAGAAAGTGCCAAAAACTTAAGTGTTAATATGCTTATAATAAATCCAACAATAAGAGACCCAGTATCTCCCATAAAAATCTTTCTATTAGAAGATAGGTTAAAGCCTAAAAACGCAATTAATGATCCATTTGTTGTTAAGCAGAGTAAAGCAAAAAAATATTCTTTTGTTATATAAAAAATAGTAGTATAAATAATTAAAATTATAATTCCTACAATAGCGGCCAGGCCATCTATACCATCAATTAAATTATAAGCGTTAATAATAGTAAGCATTACAAATCCTGCAACACCGTAATATAAATAAACAGGGATTTCGTGTACGCCTAAAAACCCATTTAATGAATGAATCATAAACCCTTCATTACTTAAAATAAAAAGAATAGCTAACATTTGCGCCGCAAGCTTAGTATATGGGGAAAGCACAACTAAATCGTCTTTTAACCCGACTATAAAAAGAATTGTTAACCCTGGCACAAAGTATATTGCTTCATCAAAATTATCCCACTGTTTTAAAAAGAATAATGCAAGAATTAACGTGTAAAAGAAAGAAATTCCTCCTAAAGTTGGTGTAATTTTTACGTGTGAACTTCTTTTGTTGGGATTGTCCATCAAATTTTTATACTCTACTAATCCTATAATTTTAGGTATGGTAAAGAACGTTAGAATATAAGCTCCAATAAAAAACGCAAATGGATAATAAATTGGCAAACCTTAAAGTTTTAATGTATTGGAGCAAAAGTAGCAAATATTGAATTAGTAATACTTATATAAGTATTAAATTAGAAAAATGAAAAGATTACTAATTGTAAAAAAAATACTATTTCTTCTTTTTCCTTAAATCTATAAATACTAAATCTTGTAGGATATCACTCATCGTAATATTTATACTTTCCTGGAGAGCAACTAAGCTCAGAAGGACTATTTGGGCCATTAAAATCGACTGTTTTAACAGAATCTATATGGCCTATCATCATTTTAATAACGGTTTACAGTTAAAGTAGCAATTCCATCTTGAAAATACTGATATTGAATCTTCCTTTTCTTACCTTTAAAATTGGAATAAGGATCAACCTCTATCTCCTTATACAGCTTCTTCATTCATAATTATATTATCATCTTATTTTGAAAATGAGAGAAGAAATATGCTAAGCAGTATAAATAATCTATTATAATGTTTCACAATTACTTTTTAATTCTATTTAATCTAATGAAACTTTTGCCACAGAATCCCATTTAATTTGATCACTATATGTCTTTAAATCTGTGAATTCAAAATCACTTATCCATCTTTTTAGTTTTTTTTCACACCCTTTTAAGCCGTAGTAAGATTTAAATCTTCTAAATACGCTAAGCCCCTTTATCATTGGTTGTTCATAATCAAAATCTCTTGGGTGAAAATAAGTCATTATATAGTCGGTGTTATTACTAAATTTCTTTATAAGATTATAAGGCATAAATCTAAAATAACCACCCCCAGAGAAAATAACCTCTTTACCCAAAACACTTGAGGTATTGATTGGAAACTCTTTCAATTGAATTCCATTATATTCTATAATACAAGGTTTACTTTCTGTAAAGCTTGATATCCCTCCATGTGCCCTGTTTGCCGGAAAAATAGAGCAATCGTTTTCGATACCTAACTTTTTCAGCACCTCAAAGGTCCAAAGATTATTTTTTGTAATAGAAAACCCTGGTGCCCTATATGTCTTAATTTTTTTGCCTGTAATACTTTCAAGAACATCTATTGAAGCTCTCAAATCATCTTCAAATTCTTTCTCACCCATCTCATAAGCTAATTGATGCATATTTGAATGTGTCCCTATTTCATATCCAGCATCATCTATACGCTTTACGACATCTGGGTATTTATCTCCTATCCAACCCAAACAGAAGAATGTAGCTTTTACGTTACATTCTTCAAGCAATCTAAAAATCGTATCCATATTCTTATGGATTCTTGATTCATAATTATTCCATTCCTTTTCGGTTTTAGTAGACTCATTATCCAAGATATGAAACCACTCTTCTATATCAAATGTTAAAATATTCATATTTAAAAAACGTCATAATCTCCAAAACCAATATGCCAATTATCTAATTCCATAATATCACTAGATTCTTTATTTTCAATATTTTGACGAACAATATAAGGTATTGGTTGTGGGAGTATTTTTTTTGGTACTTTGTAAAAACCTTTCTGCTTAAATAGGCTATTCTCTTTGGTATGCGGCATTGATAAAACTGCAGACATCTCAATATTGTTCTTTTTTAACTCTTTAAGAATGTATTTCAACAATTCTGTTCCATCATTATCAAGTGCCATATAATCCATAATAATCGCTGTACGGCTTCCTAGCGTATTCTCTCCTCTAAATATAATAATTGCATCAATTTTATCCTCATTTTCGATCTTAAATATTTTATAGTTCCTAGTTGGTATATTAACATATCTCCATTTTAAAAACTCGATCGATTTATTTAAAATTACTTTTTTATCTTTTTTATAGGATTCCCAAAATTCTGTATATTTTTCTTTATCATTTTCAAAAGACAATTCTTTAACAAAAGAACTTTCTTCAATTTTTAAAAGTATCTCTCCCCCATGTTTCTCTTTTTTTTTGAATAACTTATTCAGAAACAAGTTTATTGGTTTTAGAGGTTTTATAAGAAGTGGGATGTCCCCCATATATTTAAAACCTAATTTCTTCACAAATCCCGGATAAGATTGTTGATTTGGGAAACCTACGGTTAATTTAGCATTATCATTGGCACATTCTTCATACGTTTTAAGAGCAGTTTTGGTAAACAATCCCTTTCCTCTATAGTCTCCTCGTGTTAATGTGTTTAATGATAACGTTCCTTTTTCAATTTTACCATTAATGCTATATTCTAATGGAATAACAAGATATTGGCCTACCATTTCATTTTTATCATCTTCTCTTGCGATAGTCATATATGGTTTCCCAAATGGGTTGGTGTTATATTGCCAATTGAGGTATTTCTCATTTACAATATCTCCAGAGTCATAATAAGTAGATGCCAATTGCACCAACTCTTCAATGCTCTGGTCTCTATTGGTTTCTAGATAAACTTCAGCCATGGTTTTTTTAAATTTTATTGGTTAATAATTTATAAAAGAATTTAAATGCTATTAATTGTCTTTTCCATCGTTTAATGTTTTTAAAATCGTTAAAGGACCTATATAGCCCCTCCCACCTAAATATCTTTTTCCAAAACAACGGGACTTCTTTTACAGATCCAGTATAAAGGTCGAAGCTTCCTCCTAATCCCATGTAAAGTGCTTTGTGTGTCTTTATAAAACGACTCATTAGAAATTCTTGCTTAGGGCTTCCTAAAGCTACAAACACAATATCTGGTTTTTTTTCTTTTATGTCTTGTTCAATTTCAGTAATGTCCTCATCTTCAAAATAACCATCTCGATAATTGAGTATATCAATTCCGGGAAAATCTTTTTCGAGTTTTGAGACTACTTGATTAATAATTTCTAACTTACTTCCTATAAGATAAAACGTTTTTGAATTATAACATTCTTTCACAATATCAAGCCAAAATTCTGCTCCAGGTATTTTAATACTATTTAAACCCTTTTTTTTGAGCACCATTACTGATCCCACGCCGTCACAATAGGCTACATTTTCATTTATTATTTGGGTTAGCTTGTTGTTTTTGTTAAGAATTTTTTCAACACCAACTGCTATTAAAATTTTCTTTTGGGGAAGAATAAATTCTAGTAATTCTTGTCTAGAATTAAATCCATATATTTTCTTATCATTGGCAAATCTAAAACTCAAACTTTTATACTATTAAATGTTGTTATAATATCTTCTTTATTTTTTGAAACTTGGTTACAAAAACCTTCTAATACTTCCAAAGAATATTTTGTAAAAGCTTTTGGGTGACCTATAATTATGAAATTCTTTTTTTGTTGTTTTTTATATTTGTTAAAAGCATTATTTAGGAATTTTATTTTATATCCATCAATCGAAACAACAGAATTTGAGCCCTTGAACAATAGCCTTAAAATTTGCTTAATTGATCCCTGACTTGCGAACCCATCTCCAATAACCATATGCTTGTCTCCTCCAAATTTTCTTGCAAATATCAATCTCCAAAAAAATACTGGTGAAACTTTATATGAAGCTATTGGGAATTCGAAGAAATTTCCAGATGTATCTGCAATACATGGATCTTCCTCGAATGACCAAGAATCAAAATCTTTTGCTTCGGTAAAATCAAACCACTGTGTTTTAGTCGTGTTCTTCCCTTTATAGAAAACAGTACTGTCAATCGTTATTTCATTCTTTATAAAAGCTTGTTTAAGTCTAGAAAACGGTTGTATGCACCAACCTCCTGCACGATAAGCAAATACTTTTTTGTCGGTTATGTCTTCTAATATTGACTTATATCGATAAAAAATGTCTAGCACCTCTTCTTCTTTAAAAGAGTCTAATCGATATCTGGACAAATCAAAATCCCACTTACTACCATCATAAACAGTGTCTTCCCAATGCGAGTGAATATGAAGCTGTATTTCGTGCCCCGCCTCAGATAGTTCCTTTACTTGACCACTAACCAATTCATAATCATTTTTTAATTGCTGATAATTATTGGCGTATTCTTTTAGTTTTATTAAATATCCGGCATCAACAAAAAAAACACATTTAAAGTTATACTTATCTGCGATTTCGATCAACCTATTTGTAGGTTCTATAATACATTTTTCCGGAGACCCTGAATCTCCAAAAAACAACTCATAATCCAATGTAATTAATACGTTCAAAATCTTCCTCTCATTATTTGTTGTATTTCACTATGCATAAATGTATATAACTTTCCTCCGTTATTAGGGAAAAGTTCTGAGTCGGGCTTTTCAAAAAAACTCATAAGAGCTTTTGGTATTCTTTGTTGGAGCTTTTCTCTCATTGAAAAAAAATCTTCTCCCTTTTCTATTGGAATTTCTTCCGTTTTTATGATGGAGCCAGTATCTATACCCGAATTTATATGGTGCAAAGTAAGTTCACATTTCTTATTTACCAAATAATTCCACTCTATCGCATTCATTCCCTTTATTTGTGGTAAAGTTGCATAATGAATATTTAATATTTTTGAGTTTACATTATCGACAAAATTTCTAGACAAAATTTGATCAATCGCTGCAACTATAAAATCATATTTTTTTGAAAACAATAATTGAATTGTCTTATCGGAATTATAATTTTTGACTTTATAAGTATTAACCCCTAAGCTTTTAAAATATTTATAATTCTTTTCTGTTTTTTTTTGCAAGTTTTTAGAAACAGAACCAATGCTACCAAATTTTCTTTTTGCCAAATAAGCTTTAATATACTCTATCAAAGCTGTTTTTCCATAATAAATATCTACCTCATAACCAGCATTTAGGCAGTTTTCTATCACAGTTTTCTTCCAGTTCACATTATCCATTAAAGGATAATTAAATATAAAGGCTAACTTCATTCTTAAGCAAATCTTTTACTTTTATTTTTAGCTGAAGACATTCAATGAAATAACATAGTGTCCACACAGGATATTTAAAGGGAGAACCATACTTATAAACCGGAAAAGAATTTGATATTAAATTTTTTCTATTTAATTTCTGAACCAACTTTCCCAAATCCAGAATAAAAAACCCCGCATTAGCATATCTGAAATCTTTACTTAGTATCGTATATCTAAAAAATAATTTAGCAATCAAAAAACTTCCAGAAAGACTAATCCGATCACCTTTTTTTATTACTATAGAATAAATCGTCTTATGACCAACAAAAATTCTATGCAGCTTTTCGATATAGCTCTCTAAACACTTTAAAATCTTTTCACTTTTAGTATCTTCATAAATATCAAATGTTATATTTAATAAATAACCTAGTTCATGACTCGTAGATTCTTTTTTATTACTAAAAGAATTTGACATCATAATTTCAGAAATTTTTTTATTCGAAATATAACGCACTACTTCGGATTCTAAATGTTTATTATCAATTATTCCAGTAAGATAATCAAATCTCAGTTTAAGTAATTTTATATGCGTTGAGTCAATATGAATTTTTTCAGAACATCTATAGATTATTTCTTTTATTTTTTTTGATGTAGGCTCAGTATCTTCAATACAAAAATATAATTGACAAAAGTTGAACAATTCATTTTGATTAATTATTTCTGATGGTACCTTTAATTCTAACACCAAATTATCTGGATTTCGTATTTCTTTTTTAATTGTATTATTCAATTTTATGAAGTATCCTGTGGACTTAACACAAATTGCTTTTGACTTTATTCCAAAAATGTTTCTTTCTTTATTTAAAAATCCTTCTTTTGAAGAATATTTGGATCTTAAGATATTAAATGACTTTACTAAATGTTCTTCATCTGAATAACCAGAAAAACGTATGTATTTAAACCATTTAAAAAGAAAGTAATGGTATAGTATATCTAATGCCACTTAATTTAAGTTTAAAAACTTTGAATATTCTTTTTTATAAAGTTCTGCGTTCCGAACCCAACTCTTTTCATTTATCACGAATTTTCTCGCATTTTCTCCTATAATTTTTCTTTCTTCCTGAGACAATTTAGAAACTTGGTCGATAACCTCAATTAGAGATTCTATCTTGTCTGATTTGAATAAAAACCCATGATCACAGTTTGATAATAAGTCTTTTATTCCTCCAACATCACTCCCTATAAAAATTTTCTTATACGCCATTGCTTCTAATGGCTTTAATGGAGTAACGGTATCCGTTATTTTATTTTTAAGCCTAGGATTAACTATTACATCTATTTCTTGATATGCTTTATACACTTCAGAAGGATTAATGCTCCCTTTATATTCTACATACCTATCTAGTGAGTATTCTTTAATTTTTTCTTTTATGACTTCTAACTCTTTTGCCTCTCTTACAGATCCATATATAATTAATTTAATTTTTTTTTCATTATTGTTGATGATCTGGAGAGCTCTAAGCATAAAAGGAATTCCTTCATATGGTGTTATTGATCCAATATAACCTAATGTTATCTGATCTCTTACAAAACCTTCTTTTATTTTCGATAAGTTTTTTGAAATTAACGTGGTATTAACTGCATTTTTAATTACCACAAGTTTTTCCTTTTTTATTCCTAGGTCTATTAATTGATCTTTTAAATTCTCGTTAATCACAAAAACTTTTTTGCTCAACCTCATTGTAAATAACTCAATTTTTAGCACCAATTTGGTAGAAAGTTTATGAATAAAGGTTTTGTATAAAGAATCCTTTGGAAGCATCCATAAAGACCGAACTTCATAAAAAACAGGTATCTTAAGTATTTTTCCAACTATTACAGAAGATATACCACAAAAAAACATTGCGTGTGCATGTAAAACATCTGGTTTTTGAAACTTACTTAACTTATATAATTGAAAAATAAATTTATTGATTTTAAAAACCTTTTTAAAACGTTTAAAGAAGCTCTTATATTGATCTGAAATTTCGTTTTTAGAGCTACTTTCAACATTACTTCTATAATACCTTACATTATCAATTACCTCAATTTTTTTTTGGGATTCATTGCTTAAAAAAGGTACTGTAATTGCAAAAGCTTCAATACCAATCTCATTTTGCGACATTAAAATATCTCTACTCCTAATACTAGATCCGGATATCTGCGGTAGCGATTGGTACAGAACATGTAAAACTTTCATTTATGGTAATTAAATTTGAGCAAAAATATAGTATTTTGCCATCTAATTTATTCTTATGAGGAACTTTTTAAAAAAAAACAATCAAACTTTTGTTTTGATACTTTCATTCTTCTTCTTTGGTAGCTTAATTCTTTTTTCTAATGATTTCAACAGTAAAATTATTATACTATTTGTAGCTTATAGTATCTTCTCTTTTTTTTACTTCGGTTCTAAACAAAGGTTTATTAAAGTGATCTCATTTTATACTCCAATGCTCTTTTTATTTGGTTTATTATTACTTAGTCTTTTTTATTCTAAAGGTTTAAAAACAGGGCTTGGTAGAATTCAACATGTTATTCCCTTAGCTGTTTTCCCAATAATGTTCTCATTATTAAAAATTAGAAGGCTTACAATTCATAAAATTCTGCGATTCTTTCCTTTTGTTGTTCTAGCAGCTTGCCTTTATTCACATACTGTTACGATAATTAGGTTTATCTCGAATAACGAACCTTCATTAAGACACTTTTTTAACTTAAATTATTCCTATGGTGCACTGGGTAATACTTTGGATCTTCATACGACCTATTACTCAATATATATTTTGTTTGCAATTACTATCATACTTGAGAATTTTAAGAATTTGAAAAGCATAATACACAAAATATTGTATTTATTATTAATTGGATATTTTTCTTCATTTATTCTTCAACTTGCGTCTCGAGTAAGTATTGTAACACTCTATCTAATTTTTCTGTTTTTCTCAATTAGATTTATATATGAAAAACGACAAATTATGAAGGGAATATTTGTTATTATTGTTTTTCATGTTCTTTTATTCATTATAGGGTCTAATATGTCTATCACCAAATATCGTTTTCAGCATATATTTGGATTCACTTATTATACCGGATATACAGTAAATGACGGACAACACAAATTAAATTTATGGACAGCCGCTATTAATGCCAATGATAATTTACTAATCGGAAATGGAGTTGGAGATATTCAACCTTCTTTAAATGCTTCTTATAAAGAAAATGGATTAACAAAACCCCTTAAGGAAAATTATAATAGTCATAATCAATACATTGAATTTTATGTTGGATTAGGAATAATCGGGCTGCTTTTTTTCCTTTATTTACTATTCTACTATGGTTATTTATTCCTTAAAACTAAAAACTATTTAGGTGTACAGTTTATAATTTTAATTGCAATAATTTCATTTACAGAATGCATCTGGAACAGACATAATGGTATTGTATTTATCTGTTTTTTAATTGGACTATTAGTTGGACAATCATTATCATTAGATGAAGACTCGGACCGACCTAGGTTATCTTTTTAATTTCTTCTTTGCTGTTTTCGAAGGCTGTCAATAAAATCAATATAAATAAAAAACTTATTTGGTACATATAGGAGGTAGTAAGTCCCATTATTAAAAAATATTGAATTACGAAAAGTCTGTGTCTTTTGTTTTTAATAGTTTTATAAATAATTAAATATAACATAAGTAAAATAAGTACACAAAACAATCCATATTTCATGTATAGGGTTAAATAGATATTATCCATGTATACATTATAATTCTTGATATTCTCTCGATAAACGAACCAAGGAATAAAAAAAGTAGCTCCTATACCTTTCCCTAATAAATAGTGATACCATTCAAAACTACTTATTTTTTCAAAAAAAGGTGAAAATCGTCTTGTTTTTAATTGCTGCATCAATAAGTTAACGTCAAATAACGTAAGTACCCGTTTTCTTAGTACTTCATTAGAATAGAGCATCAATATAATAAATCCTACACCACCTATTCCAAATAATAGTATTTTTCTCAAAAAAGCCTTAATATCATTTATCGAAAGTAAAAGATTAGTAACTAGGATTGCCACAATTGCGATTAAAAAAGTTCGATTACCAGACAAAAAAACAGGAACAAAAACATATAGTAATTCAAAAAGACTTAGCTTTTGTTTTCTGGAAATTTTTGAAATAAAGAAAAAAATACAGTAAAAGGTTCCTAAACTTATATATCTTATTTCCTCAGAATTTTTATAGTGAGGATCGTCTGTAAGCATACTTAACAGGCCTGTTTTACTTAAAAGAATAAATAAGGACAGAATAACAAAAAAATTTATTTTTAATAATTTTTTAGCAAATTGCGAATCCCAGGATAGTTTATTATTCTTAAAAATATCTATAAGTACAAACCCAATGCTAATAGAAATTAATGGTTTCAGATCTTTTAAAACATTTATAAATTCAAAACCATCAGGGTTCAATAAAGGGTTTATTAGCAGATAACTTAAAATAAAAACAACTAGAATTAGAGAAAAATAAAATGTCCATTGATTAATCCGTAATTTTTGAATAAGTCTTAACAAATAGAAAATTATCGGAAACACTAAAAATGAATAATATACAGTAAATTGAAATCTAGTATGTAACAATGGGAAAGAAGGTGAAATAGGAAGAAGAACTAATAACCCGATGAAGTTTTCTAAACGGTTAGAACGGACATATATCAATCCTGCAAATAAAAAAACCCCCAATAAAACAAAGAAAATGATGTTTCCCATTATAATTTAGTGTTATGTATTGCAATTGAAATAATAATAAAATTTTTACTTTCTCTTAGACTAGTAATAGCCTATTTATTCAGAACTAAGTTTTTTTGATAAAGTCTTTATCATTCTTCCGTTTACCACCCATTGAAAAAGACCAAAAAAAACAACAAAAATAAATAAGTTTACAATTAACTCTAAAATCAAATGTTCTATAACCAGTCGTTCTCTTAAAAAAATCAGTATTCCGGAAGCAATTGAACCTACTGCTATATTCTTAAACAGTATTTGAAAATATATGAAAAAAGATACACTAGACATCCTTTTTACAAAGAAAAACCACCCTAATATCAACATTAACCCAGATAGGATACACATCCCCTTAATTACCCAAATAACAGATACATTTTTGGCTATTGCATATACCACAATAATGGTAACTAATGCATTAGCTAAATTCCAATAAAAATCGTAATTGGTTTTTCCTTTTGCCACTACCAAACTATAATTTAATGATAATATACTGCGAATAAGGATTAATATACTAAACCATTTTAAATAAGGGCTATCCAAAATATATTTTGCTCCATAGAATAATACCATTAATTCTTCTGACATTACAAAGGAATAAAAAAACACAAAAGTAAAAATCAAAGTAGCAAATTCAATGAGATATAAAAAGGAAGTATTCAGCTTTTCTTTTTCATTTTGAAACCTAGGAAACAAAGCGTTACTAATTCGCATTATAATAGAACTCAAAATAAATTGTGGTTTTTTTATCAGCTGTTTCGCTAAGCTATAACCTCCCAAAATCTCTACCCCAACTAATTTACCTAAGATCATAATGTCAAAGTCTCTTCCAAAATAATTCAACACTTGACTTCCTAACTGAAATCCACCAATAGTCAACATGTCCTTTACTTCCTTCAGCTTAAATACTCGAAGAATAGGATAGGATTTTAATCCTTTATACAAAAACGCACAGCTTAATAGTATTGATTGTACTAAAGCAGTGAATATGATAACCTCAATTCCTACTCTATATTGTAACAGTGTAATCATGAAAATAAAAGACATTAAGGCGGCTGTTATCTCTACGATTCCTATCAACTTAAACTGTAGCTCTTTTTGAAAAATGGTCTTATGTTGTTTACCTGCTATCAAAAACAAAAGGTTCACACCTGCAAGCGGCAATAACCAATACAATTCTGGTATTTCATAAAATATTGATAACATTGGAGTAATTGCTAACAAAATAAGATAAGATCCGATTGAAATTCCAAAATTAAACCAATATAGCGTCCCGTATTGCCTTTTGGTAATGTTCTGCTTATGAAGAATGGCCGTAGTAATTCCCATATCTGTAAAGAGTTCAGTAAACCCTAACACAAATAAAATAATTGCAAAAACACCAAACTCCTCTTTAGACAAATAACGGGTTAATACAAAAATTTTCGTCGTATTAATAATTGTCACGATAACCATGGCTAGAGTAGACCATTTAGCACCACTGATTACCTTTTTTTTTATTTCACTCATGAACTAATTTAACGATCTTATTAATATGTTCAATTGTCATTGTTTTAGAGTAAATAGAGCTCAAAAAATCAATATTAGTCTTTATCTCTTCCTGTTTTAGGCCCTTAAATTCGAAACCTTCTTCGAACTCACTTTCTATTGAGAAAACAGCTATACCTTTGTTTTTAAAATAATTAAAAACTGGGTTGTTTTCGCTTAAAAAGACTCGCATCCCAAGCCATAAACAAATTATTATATTTCCTACTGCTTGTTGCCTTTGGTGATTCATAATGGCTATTGAACAATTGGATAGAATTTTCACATATTCCTCTGGAGGAAGAAACTCCGTAAGCGGAACATAATTTCTAAGATTATTGTTCTCTAAATAGTCTGTAAGTTCCTTTGCATATGTATTATTACCATAATTAATAGGTACAATTTTCTTTACTGGATCAAAGGTTTTTATTTTTTCAATCTCATTGAATACTTCGATATGATTTGATGTAAAAGAACTAGAGTTTCCTATAAGAATATCCGTTGCTTCATTATTTACTTTGAAGTTTTTCAGCCTTAGGGTTTCGATATCTACATAATTAAAATGTACATATCTCGCATTTGGTAAATAACCTTCAATATATTTTTTCTCAGTGGGAATTACTGTAGAATAAAATGCAACTTTTTTTAGTAGCTTTTTATATTTATAATGGTAATAGTATCCTCTGTAATTTTCTTTTAACCTATAAAAAAATGATGTAATTCGATCAAATACTTTCTGAGTGTGAGGCAGTAGTAATTTTCCTTTAAATTTTGGTAATAAATAAATATCAGCCCCCCAAAAATGAACTATTATTTTTTCATAATTTCTAAAACTTTGTAAAAGCTTTAATTTAATCCTATCTAAACCATGTATAAAGAAAGCCTGTTTTTGATCGCCTGTATTTTTGATATGTGAAATGAGTAGTTTATAATACACCAATTCCACTTTATTTTTTTGTTTTACAAAACGAACTTCTTGATTTGCATTAAATAATACAATTATATAGCGATTCTTGTTTGGATATGCTTTTTCATAATTATCTATTAAATCATCTACAAACTTCTCATCATTAATTATATGAAGGTTATTCATTATCTTCTTCTTTGGTAAATAAGTCTAACTTTAAATATACTTTTTTGCCATTATCTCCCATATAATATGCATTTAAATACTCTCCATGATTTAACGCCCTTAAATGATTAATGACTTCTCTATAAGTGACTTTTTTGTTTAAATCAATTTCTAACAAATTATTAAAATCTTTTTTTAATTTTAGTTCTCCCTTAATTTCTGGTTTAATAGTGTCATAATTGTTATTCACAATATTAGGCAAATTCTGAAGAAGCAGTTCTTTTTCTGCTTCTAAAACCTTATTATAGGCCGTTAAAGATGTGTCATAGTCAAATAACTCTACTTGCTTTCTTGCTATTATATTACCATTATCCAATTCATTATCAATTTCATGAATTGTTGCTCCTAGAATATTATTTTCTATAATTGAAAAAACCTGCGGGTACCATCCTCTATTATGTGGATTAAATCCAGGATGAACATTAATACACTTTACACCACTAACTAAATGCTCTGGGAAAAACTGTTTGCAATGAATTGAAAAAACCAAATCAAAAGTAGACATGATTGTGTCAACGTCCTCATGTTTTTTCAAATCAAAGACCATTATTTCATCTAATTGCTGAAAGTCATCTGGATTTGAAAAGGGGCTAATTGAAAATGAAAGTGAAACGGGTAAATCCAACTCATCTGATATTTCTTTAAAAGAAATTGCCATATGCGGATTATCTGATATTACTAAAGCTTTATTGTACATTGTAATTGTATTATTTAATACTGCATATAATATCTCCGATCATATCGATTTCATCTTTAGTTAATTCATAATATAGAGGAAGGCACAAAATTCTTTCTGATATATCTTCGGATCTTGATAATTTTATTTTATCTACATATTCCAGTTTATTGAGAGAAGGATAAAAATATCTTCTAGGGTAAATAAGGTTTTTATTCAAAGCCTTAATACACTCTAATAAAAGCTCTTCATTTGGAAATAGTAGCGGATAATAGGCATAATTGAAATCACTGTCTTTTTCTAAAGTCATTTTTTTATACCCCAATCCACTAAGAACTTTGTCATAGTATTCACTTTGTTCTTTTCTACTTCTTAATATATCATCAACATAGTTTAGGTTACATAAACCCATTGCTGCATGAAACTCTGAGTTTTTTGCATTAATTCCGACTCCATTAAACTTTTCTGGGCCGTCATGTCCAAAGTTTCTAAGATATGTCAGCTTTTTATTTAGATCTTTAGACCTTGTCATAATTGCTCCTCCTTCTGTAGTATGAAATAGCTTTGTTGCATGAAAACTCGTGACGCTTATATCCCCATATTCAAAAACAGATTTCCCTTTATACTTTGTTCCGAAGCAATGTGCAGCGTCATAAATAACTTTTAAATCATTTCGTTTCGCTACTTCTTCAATTGCTTCAATATCACAAGGGTTACCAAACACATGAGTAGCTAATATAGCCGATGTATTCGGCGTAATGGCCCTCTCAATTTTACCTGGATCGATATTATAAGTATCGGGAATAATATCAACAAATATTGGTTTACATGATTCCCATACAATACTAGAAGTAGTAGCTACATAAGAGAAGGGGGTTGTAATAATTTCCCCTTTTAAATCTAATGCTTTAATCGCCAATTGTAAAGCAATTGTTCCATTGGTCACAAACAAAAGATTTTCTAATTCCAGATAATCCTTAAGTGCTGACTCTAATTTGTTTACCAAAGGCCCATTATTTGTAAGCCAGTTTCTTCCCCAAATATCATTTACATAATTATTATACTCCTCTAACGGAGGTAAAAATGGCTTAGTAACATTAATCATGGTTCAATATTCTTTTTATATAATCAAAATAATCTCCTTTTAGATTTTTGATTCTTGCAAGCACCTGTTCTTTACCAATCCAATTAAGTTTTAAGGCAATTTCCTCGATACATGCTATTTTTAAACTTGTTCTTTTTTCTACAGCTTTTACAAATTCAGTAGCCTCTGTTAAAGCTTCATGAGTTCCTGTATCTAACCAGGCGTACCCTCTACTCATTACTTGAAGTTTTAAATTGTTTTGATCCAAATATGTTTGATTTACAGTAGTAATTTCTAACTCTCCTCTGGCAGAAGGTTTTACCTGTTTTGCAACATTTACAACAGAATTGGGATAGTAATACAATCCTACAATTGCATAATTTGACTTAGGACTTTCGGGTTTTTCCTCGATGTTTAAAACATTACCTTGCTTATCAAATTCTGCCACACCGTATCGCTCGGGATCCTCTACATAATACCCAAATACAACAGCTTTGTTTTGTTCTTTAACCTCTTGGACAGATTGTAGTAATAATTTTTGTAATCCAGCTCCATAAAAAATATTATCTCCAAGAACCAGACAAACATCATCATTACCAATAAATTGCTCTCCTATTATAAACGCTTGTGCCAAACCATCCGGAGAAGGTTGTTCTGCATATGAAATATGTATTCCCAAGTGACTTCCATCTCCAAATAACTTTCTAAAATTAGGCAAATCATGTGGTGTAGAAATAATTAAAATCTCTTTGATACCCGATAGCATTAATATCGATAGTGGATAATATATCATCGGTTTGTCATAAATTGGTAAAAGTTGTTTAGAAACAACTTTGGTAAGAGGATGTAAACGAGTTCCCGATCCTCCTGCTAATATGATTCCTTTCATTTATTATATATTCTTTTTAGTTGTCAGATGAGATTCACCAATAAAACTTTTGCTCAGTTTGAAACTAATAATGTACTCATTTTATAAAATTGTTTTAAAGAGCTTTAGTTAAAAATAACGTATTGGTCTAACCCAACTTGCCCAAGAGCCTTTAAATTCCTCATAAAGTCTAGGATGAGCACAAGCATCAAAAAAAGATTCTCCACATTGATCAACCCATCTTTGCACAGCATAATAAGATACCGCGTTTAACTCTGTTGACGAAGGATACCCATCGCCATGTTTTAAACCTAGGGCATTATTATTGGGGTCCTCATCAATTGCTACCATTACAGCTACTTCAAATCTGCTTGGTAAAAACCAATCATCGTAAATTACTCCATCATAATCAATTTGATAATTATCGCAGATATAAGCCATTGTTAAAACACCTCCTGTATTACTACAATAATTTATAATTTTTAATGTGTTTTCTTTTCCATCACCAATATCTTCTCCAGTAGCACCTATCAATTCTAAATTATCATATGATGGAATAGGAGAAAATGGGTTACTTACATCCTCAAAACAGTACCACCAAAAGTATTCATCATCAGCTGCACTTATTTCTTCGTAAGAGGCAATCAACCCGTGCGTTTCTCCGGCTATAAAACCTTTATCTTCTTCTTTAAAGATATAATAAACGATTCCTCCTTGATGTTCATCTCCAATTTTGATTACATTAGTATTGTTTTCATCATCATTACTACATGAGCAAAGTATCCCAATAGCAATAAAAAAAACGATTTTCAATATATTTTTCATGCTAATTATATTGCTGTTCGTAATACTTTTGATAATCTCCAGAAGTTACATGATCAAGCCATTCTGTATTTTCAAGATACCAGTCAATCGTTTTGGATAAACCTTGCTCAAAGGTAACCGATGGTTCCCAACCTAATTCTTTATTGATTTTTGAAGCATCTATTGCATAACGGAGATCATGTCCTGGGCGGTCTTTTACAAAAGTAATCAATTGTTGTGATGTGTTTTCAGGTTGACCTAGACATTTATCCATTAATTTGCATAGCAACTTCACCAAATCAATGTTTTTCCATTCGTTAAAACCTCCAATATTGTACGTTTGTCCATTTCCTCCTTTGTGATACAATAAATCGATAACGACTGCATGATCCTTAACATATAACCAATCACGGGTATAGTTACCATCACCATAGACCGGTAAAGGTTTTTTATTAATAATATTATTAATAAAAAGAGGGATGAGTTTTTCTGGGAAATGATTAGGTCCATAATTATTAGAGCAATTACTAATCACATAAGGTAATCCATAAGTTTCACCATATGCTCTTACGAAATGGTCTGAACTTGCTTTTGATGCTGAATAGGGAGAATTAGGATCGTAAGACGTGGTTTCAGTAAAAAGCCCTGTTTCTCCTAGTGCCCCATACACCTCATCCGTACTTATATGATAAAAGCGTTTACTTTGCCACTTACTTTGCCAAATGTTTTTAAAGGCATTTAGCAACACCATAGTTCCTAAAATATTGGTTTTAGCAAATGCCAGCGGATCAGTAATAGAACGATCTACGTGACTTTCGGCGGCTAGGTGGATTACACCATCAAACTTCTGCTTCTCAAAAAGCTCATTAATGAACTTTTCGTCTGCAATATCTCCTTTGATAAAGGAATAGTTATTATGGGCCTCAATATCCTTTAAATTCTCTAAATTTCCTGCGTATGTAAGAGCATCCAAATTAAAAATTTGGTATGCTGGATATTGAAGAACAAACCTTCTCACTACATGTGAGCCAATAAATCCGGCTCCTCCGGTAATCAATATTTTTTGACTCATTTTATGGTAATATTATTAAATTCTACATTGTTTCCTATAACGCCTTCATAACTAGTTCGGTTATAAAGAAAAAGCTTTATTTTTGGAAATTCTGTTATAGGAGTTTTTATCTTTTTAATTATATATTTATGTCCATTAATTTCAGTAATTTGAGGGAAGAAGTCCCACGCATCATAATCTCTCTTTTTTGACTTAGAATACCCCATTAGCATTTCTTTGTCTTCCTGATTAACATAGGTATGAAAGCCAAGTTTATATGATTGAATTATCTCCTCTGTAACTTCATTGTTCAATCTGAAGAAAAAAATGATTTCGCCTTTTTTTTCCCTACTTACGATTGCTTCCTCAATTATGAATTTATCGTTTAAGGTTTTTGTAGAATCTGAAACTTTAATCCCTTTTTGCTTTAGATTAGCACCTCTAAGGCTTTGATCAACATAAAAATCATCTAATTCGTAGTTCCATAATTCTCTCTTATAACCAGATCGATCAAATAAATAGATCTTTAATTTCTCTAACTTCTTAAGGTTCGTGTTTATATTTATACTTATATAGTTTCCATAGGGAGTTCTAATAATTTCATTTTCTTTGATATTCCAGGCGTCAAAGTTTTTCTTGGTTTGCCTGGCGTAAGTAGAAAGAAACGCCTTATCTTCTTCATAGGCATAACCTCTTACACCTATAGTAAATTTCTTTAGCTGTTCTTCCGTGGTATTTTTATCTAGCTTAAAAATTAATGCGTATTCATTTTCAGTCCATTTAAGTATAGAAAATGAATTGAGACTAAAACCATCTATTTTTTTTTGGTTACTAATTTGAAATGTAATTGCTTTTTCCAAGTGTCGTTTAAAAACTTCTTTTTTAAAATCAATTTTGTCAACTAATATTTCTTTGTGATTATTTTCGGGGTCTTTCCATATCACCCTTAGCTTTGTAGAATCATTTTCAAGCTCAACTATAGAAACATTATCGTCATTTTCATTATTTACTTCAATCGTGCTAATATTATTGTGGTAATATACAGGGTTGTCGTATTTCGTAAAAAAATCGATTTGATTTCCTTTCTTTGTTCGTTCCGCCCTTAAGGCGTAGGTTCCTCTTATTTCGCCAGTACCAGTGTACTCATTAATTACATACGAATTATCAACCTTTTGGTTTATCCTTAAAGTACTACTTTCAAAAAAAGCTTCTATACTTTTTTTATCTTTCCCTTTTTCAAGAGTCCTTAAATTCGATCCCAAATTAAATATCTGCGAAACAGAATGAATTGGTTTGTTAGAAAAAACATTATCATTCAGTATAATAATATTCGGTTTAATATAAATAAGAGATCTGTGAAATTCTTGAAAAGGATTGGGAACAAAGACGGCATTTACAACAGCATAGTCCTTCTCTAATTTTGAGCTCAAAATACGACAGCTCTTCAAAGGAAAATGTTGATAATTAGTCCCATTAACTGTAAAAGTATTATGTGCAAGTGTACTTTTTAAGTAGCTAACAGTATCATTTTTTGCATAGCCCCAACTTCCAGGATCAATAAGCAAATCTTCTTTATTTGAAAAAAGCGAGAATGAAAGATTATCCGAATGTTTATGAATTCTTGATGGCACTCCTCCGATAAAATTTATATAGGTCGCCTTGTCAAAGTTTTTATCAGTTTTCCACTCATCTCTAAAAATTGCATAACCAGCTTCTTTGAATATTACATCTGCACTCTTCGGTTTTGTTCCATTAACACCTTTGCTTTCAATAAAGTCAAACCTTGGATCTTCATATCTCTTGGAATAAATGAGTGGCTCATTTATTGGGTAAGTGTCTCCTTGAAAGGGATAAACTTGATTAGGTTTTAAAACGTAAACCAAGTAGGATTTCATTTTATTGAATAAATTAACGTATTCTTTGGGTGGGTTATCTCCAAAATTTTTAATGATCGAAATGAAATCGCTCAATAAATCCATCATAAATGGGTGGTACTGAGGTGAATTTTCAACACATACACCCTCATTTGTCACTTCTTCTTCTATTATCTTATTAAATCTTCTTAAAGAAATTTCTTTCCAAGATTTGGACAATGAATTATTGGTAAAAATATAACTAAGATACAATAATGATCTATCCATCATTACCGCATGGTTTCCTCCTGTATAATTTTTATGATCTGCTAACCATTTACCATATTCCATTAAATGATTGGTTATTATCTTTTTAATCTTCTGATCTAATAATCCAGAAGATTTCAAAACGGCATAAAAATGAACTAGGTTTACAACTCTATTTGCAACCGCGTGGTCTCCCCAAACATATATATAGTTGTTTGTCAATAATTTATCATCATCATAGTTCGAATTCCACGAGTGAAGAATTTGTTTTCCTTTCTCCAAATATTCATTTCGAGGATTTATTTCATAGGCCTTCGAAAGTACTGCAAGCATACGTAAACTATAAAAATAATTTTTCCAAGAAGGGTTATTGTAAGGATCTATATTCCAATCTATTTCATCTTCATATTTAACTGAACTCCAACCTCCATTAAGATTAATATAGTTTTCTAGTATTGTATTTGCATAACTTATAAGTTTATCAGGATCCTTGGCTTCAACTCTTCTTAACAAAACATTACTAGAAATCTCTGGGTACTCTATCTTTCCTTGACAATTAATATTTGTTACAGCCAATATTAAAGAGAAAAATAGGCTCCATTTAAGAATGCCATTTTTTTCCACGAAAAAACGGAGTAAAGATCCAAGAAGTCTTTGCATTTATGATTCAGTCTTTTATAAAATTTGTTCTTTCCTCTTTTTATAAAAATTGCTTAACATTACATGTGAAAAATCAGAAAAAACAAACCTCAATTTGTCCAAAGGTGTTTTTAATAATCGGTTTTATTATTATTTTAAAACTCCACAGAAATCCAATACAACTTTATCTTTTGATAGTTCTAAACTTTTAAATTCTTTGTGCGCCACCAAATAAACAACAATATCTGCTTTGTTAGCTGCTTCTTTATAATCAGTAAGTTTAAACACTGTATGTGTTTCTATATTTGGTTCCACAATATAGTACTCTTCATTATTAGCATTTTGTAGCACTTTTTGTGCAATATATTTTGCTGGAGATTCTCTTAAGTCATCAATATTGGGCTTAAAAGCAAGTCCCATAATAGCAATACTTGGCTTTCTCCCGTTTTTGATTTCAAACTCAAGTTTTACATTTTGAACCTTCTCTGCACACCAAAAAGATTTATAATTATTAATTTCTCTGGCTTTACCAATAATTTGTGATTCCATTGGGTAATCGGCTACAATAAAATAAGGGTCCACTGCTATACAGTGGCCTCCAACACCACATCCAGGTTGTAAAATATTGACTCTTGGGTGTTTATTTGCTAGGTCTATCAATTCCCAAACATTGATATTTGCTTTGTCACAAATAAGAGAGAGTTCATTTGCAAAAGCAATTTGTACATCTCTAGAAGAGTTTTCTACCAGCTTACACATTTCTGCAGTTCTAGCATTTGTTTTATGTAGATCTCCTTTTATAAATTGACGATAAAAAGATACTGCCTTTGCAGTTGATTTTTCATCTATCCCTCCAATAACTCTATCATTATGCACTAGTTCATACATAACATTACCCGGCAAAACGCGTTCCGGGCAATAGGCAATATTTAATTTTCCCTTTAAATCTGGTCTTTCAGAATAGATTAATTCCATCATCTTCTCAGTAGTCCCCACAGGAGAAGTAGATTCTATAATATACAGATCATCTTCTTTCAATAAAGAAATTATTGCTGTAGTGGCTGACTCTACAAAAGAAATATCGGGTTCATTTTTTCCTTTGAATGGCGTAGGAACAACAATTATATAAGTATCCGCTTCAACAGGTAATACAGAAGCTCTTAAATAATTCTCTTTTACAGCATTTGCAACAGCTTGATCCAACTCCGGCTCGACAATATGGATCTTTCCTGCGTTTATCGTTTCTACAACTTTAGGGTTAATATCAACCCCATGAACATACGTCTTATTTTGGGCTATTAAAGCGGCTGTAGGGAGTCCTATGTATCCTAAACCAACCATTACCACGTTAGGTTTATTATTCATTCTTAATGTTTTAAAATATATTCTATTATTCTTTGACAAGCTTTCCCATCTCCATAAGGGTTATGGAGCTTACTCATACTTCCATAGGAGTTTTCATCATGTAATAATTTTTCAGCTTCAGAGATTATTTTTTCTTTATCAGTACCTACAAGAATAACTGTTCCAGCATCTACAGCTTCCGGTCTTTCAGTGGTATTTCTCATAACTAAAACTGGTTTACCTAAGCTGGGTGCCTCTTCCTGAACACCCCCACTATCTGTAATTATCAAATATGATTTATTCATCAACCACACAAAAGCAGGATATGACAACGGAGAAATTAAATCAATATTTTCAACCTCTCCCAAAAGTTCATAAACTGGTTTTTGAACTTTTGGATTTAAATGTACAGGATAAATGATTTGAGTATCTGGATTATTAATTGCAATTTGTTTTAAAGCTTCACAAATATTTATAAACCCTTGACCATGATTTTCTCTTCTGTGTCCAGTAACAAGAATTAATCTTTTACTAGGATTCAAAGTTTTTTTAAGCAGTTCAATTTCTTTATCCTTAAATCCATCAATATTAACTTTATCTACACTAAATTGTAAAGCATCAATTACAGTATTGCCTGTTACTAATATGGAGTCAATAGATTTATTTTCATTTATCAAATTCTGTCTGGAAGTCTCTGTAGGCGAAAAATGAATGTTCGAAACTACTCCTGTCACACATCTATTCATTTCTTCTGGAAATGGAGATTTCATATTAAACGTCCTAAGCCCCGCTTCTACATGACACACTTTTGCTCCAGAATAAAATGCAGCTATACTAGATGCCATAGTAGTTGTAGTATCCCCATGAACACACACATAATCGGGCTTGAATTCTTCTAATATTGGTTTTAGTCCATTGATTATATCAGACGTAAGGTTGTATAAATTTTGATTATGCTTCATTAAATCCATATCATAGTCAGGAGTGATCTCAAAAAACTCTAATACCTGATCTAACATTTCTCGATGCTGAGCAGTAATACAAACTTTAGTTTCAAAAGTATTCAAATGTTTCTGAAATTCTTTTACTAACGGTGCCATTTTAATGGCCTCCGGTCTTGTTCCAAAAACAATTAGATTTTTAATCATGAAAATAATTTTTCTAATGAATCTTTCCAGTGTTTAATACTTATGCCAAAAGATTCACAACTTTTTCTTTTATCCAAAACACTATATTTTGGTCTTTGTGCAAAAGTAGGGTAATTATCTGTTTTTTTTATCTTTATTACATTCAGTTTTCCTAGATTCTTAGCTATTTCTTTTGCAAAATCATACCAGGTAGCTTTACCAAGATTACTAAAATGATAAATTCCATAATTTTCACTTCGAGATTCTATTATTTCTAGCAAAAACTTAGCAAGATCGTTGGCATTAGTTGGGGTACCTATTTCACCTGTTGTAATCGTAAAATGGTTTTGAGTCTTTGACTTTTCAAGGATCGTTTTATAAAAATTCTTGCCATATTCCGAATATAACCAAGAAGTTCTGATGATCAAATACTCCTCTAAAATTTCTTCAACATACTGCTCTCCTAGTAATTTAGATTTACCATATTCATTGATAGGATTAGGCACATCTTCTTCGGCATATGGAGTATTCTTATGACCATCAAAAACATAATCTGTTGAAATGTGGATTAAGGTAATATAATGTTTCTTACAGGTTTCAGCTAAATTCTTAACTCCTTCAGCATTTACTAAAAAAGCCTTTTCAGGTTCTTTTTCCGCTTGTTCGACATTAGTACATGCAGCACAATTAATTACATAATCAAAGGAATTATTCTTGAAAAATTCAGCAATGTTTTTTTTATTGGTAATATCTAAATCTTTTGAACTAGTAAAAGACAAGTTCAAAGTAGGATAATCCTTTTCTAATACTTTTATACATTTTCCCAACTGACCATCTCCACCTGTTACGAGAACTCTTATATTTTCTTCCTTAGGGCTCATTTTAAAAACTCATTCTATTTAGTTTAGCAATGTCTAATTAAGTAAACCTTCTAATCATTACCACTATTATAGTTTTTTAAATATTTATTAATTAATAGAAGTATAAGAAATAAAAAAGTCAAGAAAACTAAGCTGATTGGCAATAACACCTTTTTCTTTAAAAAGAAATCATTTACTAACCCTCCTTTATCAGGAAAATCAGAAATTACATTAATGATATTACCTGAATCCGCTTTTCTTTCATTCAACTTAATAATTTCTGCATTAAGTTGTTTAACTTCTTTTAGCAAGGTGATTTCCGACCTATCTAAGTTTTGATTTTCAGAACTCAAATTTATATTCGTTCCAGCTGGGTTTTCGGGTTTTTTAAGCTCTAGTAATTTCAGGTTTTGATAAAATAATTTAAGGGAATCTAGCTCAACTAATTGTTTTCTTGTTACTGAATCACTAATTCTGAGATTTAATTCATTAGTTTGTTTTTGAATATTGAAATAATCATTATTTTCAATAGAACGAACTATCGCGTTTTGACATTTTTTAGCAACTTTAGGATTCTTTGATTTTAACTCAATCTTATGGAACCTAGAATTGATGTTATTAAAATTCTTTAAATATTCTTCATAACTCAAACTTGCTCTTGATATCGAATCTAACGTAGAAACAAAGTCACTAAACTGTTTTAATTTTTGATTATCATCAGAAAATGATTCTATTTTAATTTTAGTTATGCTTTCTGCTTCTTTATCAGATATTTTTAAAGAAGCTGCCAACGTTTTATAAGCTCCTTCCCTTGCCAATTCATTGTAAAACTCAATATTATTATATAGCTGTTGAGAACTGTCAAAGTTTGGTTCAACAATCATAGAAGATCTATAAATAGGTTCTGAAACCGAATCCCAATACCATCCTATAGCAACTCCAATTACCCCGGCAATAACAAACTTCAAAAAATGAATTCGAATAAATTGAAGAAATAAAACAATTGTATGGAATATTCCTTTAAAAATATTAGTTATAAATCGAAATAAATTATTGAACCCATCACCTATTAGTTTAAATAATTGACCAAGGTCAATTTCTTCAGAAGTCTTTTCTTTATTACTCATAATCGGTTACTATTGATCTTTTTAAAAGTGCCCCAAAGGTACTTTGTTTTCTAAAAATAAAAAGAACTTTGTGTTATTTATTTAAGTCATTAAAATTAGGTAAAATATTATCTTTCTCTGATAATAAAATTTCTGATGATTCTAATTTCCAATCAATTCCTAAATAAGCATCGTTAAAAATTATACCCGATTCAGCTTCTTTATTATAATAATTATCGCATTTATAATTAAAAATCGCTTCATCACTTAATACTATAAAACCGTGAGCAAAACCTCTTGGAACAAATAGTTGATAATTATTTTGATCATTCAGTTCAATCGAAAAGTATTCTCCAAAAGTTTTAGAATCGGGTCTTAGGTCTACAGCAACATCTAGCACACTACCTTTTGTAACCCTTACCAATTTTGCTTGCGCATATTTACCTTTTTGAAAATGTAATCCCCTTAACACTCCTTTTGAAGAAATTGACTGATTATCTTGCACAAAATCTATTTCTAGTTTTGTCATTTCTTTAAACTTTTCCAAATTAAAACTTTCGAAAAAAGAACCCCTTTCGTCTTCGAATATTCTTGGCTTTATTATAAAACAACCTTCTAGAGGCGTTTTTTCAATTTCCATATTTAATCTAATTGCAATAAATATTTACCATACCCGCTTTTAATAAGTGGTTTTGCTAACTTTTCAAGTTCATTCTTAGTTATAAACTCTTTTTTATAGGCTATTTCTTCAATCGCCCCTATTTTTAAACCTTGTCGCTCTTCTATTACCTGAACAAATTGAGAAGCTTGCATAAGAGAATTAAAAGTTCCAGTATCTAGCCAAGCGGTTCCTTTGTCCAAAATACTGACCTTCAACTTACCTTTCTCTAAATAAGCATTATTAATGTCCGTTATTTCCAATTCTCCCCGATCACTCGGTTTAATATTTTTGGCTATTTGAACCACTTCATTATCATAAAAATAAATTCCAGGAACAGCATAGTTTGATTTAGGATTACTTGGTTTTTCCTCAATAGAAATAGCATTCCCTTTATCATCAAAATCTACTACTCCATATCGTTCGGGGTCCTGTACGTGATATGCATATATGATTCCGCCATCGGGATCATTATTACTCTCTAATAATTCTTCCAAACCCGAACCATAAAAAATATTATCTCCTAAAATTAATGCTACTTTATCATCTCCAATAAATTTTTCGCCAATAACAAAAGCTTCTGCTAATCCATTTGGTTCTTCCTGAACGGCATATTCGAAAACACATCCATATTTCTTACCATCACCTAACAGTTTCTTAAATAACGGTAAATCTAATGGAGTAGATATTATCAGTATTTCTCTTATACCTGCGGACATTAATGTAGAAAGTGGATAATAAATCATAGGTTTATCATATACAGGCATTAATTGCTTACTAATCGCCAAAGTTAATGGGTGTAAACGCGTTCCTGATCCTCCTGCTAATACGATTCCTTTCATTTTTAAAATTTATAGATTCCAGCCTACGCTGGAATGACAATTACAAATTGTACTTCTCTAAATACCAGTGTATTGTTTTTTCAATTCCTGATTCGAAATTCTCTTCTGCACACCACCCCAATTCATTTTCAATTTTAGAAGCATCAATTGCATATCTAAAATCATGACCTGGTCTATCTTTTACATAAGTAATCAGGTCTGAATAAGATTTCTGACTTTCTAATGGTTTAATCTTATCAAGAATTTTACATATTGTCTTAGCAATATATATATTCTCTCGTTCATTTTTTCCCCCTATATTATAGGTTTCACCCAGTTTACCTTTTTCTAAAACCAAATTAATTCCTTTACAATGATCCAAAACATACAACCAATCACGTATATTCTTGCCATCACCATAAATAGGAATACTTTCTTGGGAAATTGCTTTTCTTATAATCGTTGGAATTAGCTTCTCATTATGTTGTCTGGGTCCATAATTATTGGAACAATTTGTAGTAACAACTGGTAAACCGTATGTGTGAAAATAACTTCTAACCAACATATCAGAAGAAGCTTTAGATGCGCTATAGGGACTATTAGGAGCATATGAAGTTTCTTCAGTAAACAATCCTGTTTTTCCTAAAGTTCCATAAACCTCATCCGTAGAAACATGGAGAAATCTAGCATTTTCCATTCCCATTTTAAAAACATTAGGAGCGTCCATCCAATTTTTATACGCAGCTTGAAGCAAATTAAAAGTCCCAACAATATTAGTATCTATAAAAGCTCCTGGATTTGTTATAGAATTATCCACATGAGATTCTGCCGCAAAATGAACTACACTATTAATTTTATGCTCTTCAAAAACCTTTTGTACAAATTGAGCATCACAGATATCTCCTTTTACAAAAGTATAATCGAAGTCCTTCTGGATTTTAATATTTTCTAAGTTGGCAGCATATGTAAGCCTATCTAGATTAACAATCTTGATGTCTGAAAAGGTCGATAGGTAATTCAAAAAATTTGAACCTATAAACCCTGCTCCTCCGGTTACTAGCACACTTTTAAACATAAACCTAATTGTTAATGAAATTTTCTAATTTTCTAGAAGAGTTCTTTATTAAAAAAATAAAGGATACAAGAACACAAAGTAATATTGGTAATAGAAAGATTAATCGCTTATGTATTGCCACAGGATCCCTTACTACATTTCCGTAATCTACAACATCTACCAACTGAGTATCTAATTCCAAAATTTTTTCTTGGTCATTAATTGTTTCTAATAAAGATGCTTTTTTATCTATTAAAGAAGCTATTGTAGGTATTTTTGATTCATCTCCAACAACTATCATTTCGTTAGTTTGAGCAATTGGGTTTTTGTTTAATTTATTTAAATATTCTTCAATAAAAACCAATGTGTTTTTATTTTTTTCTAAATCGGATTTTGTCTGTTTTTGAATCAAAGAAAGTTCTTTAGCGTAATATTGATTAGCACTTATAAAACTTAATAACTGTTTAGAAATTTTAGCATTATTCTTATTCTCATTTTTAAATACTAAGGTCAATTTATGGTTTTTAAAAAAACTTTTATACTTCTCACTTTTTAAAACCTCATCTTCATATCCGTCCATAAATTTATTAAAATAATTTTGACCCGTATAAATGATTTGTAGTTTATCCAAAACATCTTTTGATTCAATTATTGGCTCTATAACTATCTTTTTAAGATCCTTTATATCAGATGAATCTAAATCTATTTCCTTTAGGAAAAGTCTATCTTTAAATTTAATATGTAAATTTTCAACAAAATCATATATGTAAGGAATAGTACTATATTTTGGAGCTAAAATAATTTCTTGTTTATGTCTCTTGTTTAAAACTAAAGCCTTCTCAATAAAATAGCCGCCAATAGCTCCCAAAATGAATAAAATTGAAAACAAAACCCATTTTTTCTTGTAAAATAATAGAGCTTTTATCAAAAGTTTTAACAACCCCTTCAAGCCTTTTACGAGAGACCTAAAAAACTGTCCTAGATCTATTTCTATATTATTTGTTTTTTCCTGGGTCATTATTCTTATCCTTCTTTAAATATTTGCTCTAAAATCTTTTCGGTAATCAAATATGTAGGTTTTACTCCTGTAGTCCCTAATCCTCCTGATGCTAATGTACTTCCTGTTTCTAATGGATTATCAGAAGCGTAATAAGCATAATTCACTTTTACATCAGAACTTATGCTTCCTCTTAACTTAGAAGCAGATTGAATGGCTTTTTGATAATGAGCTCCTTCCATTTCTAACCCTATAACATTCCAAGTAGAATCATGAAAAAACTTTAATATATCTCTGTTTTGCAACGATGTTCCTAATACAGTTATCATTGCTCCTTCATATATATCAATACCTTGACCTTCTAAATCTCCCTTCTTTAATCCATTATCAAAAGGGTAGTTATCAGCAGTACCTTCAAAAACGTGAGCGGACGGTATCATAATATCACCTTTTCCTCCTTCTAAAATACCCGCTTTTCCCATTAGGGAAACAGATTTGACATTCAAATATTTTACTCCATCAGGTTTAACATAAGGTTTCAAAAGTTCATCCATCGTTTCATACGCTTGCTCTCCAAACGCATAATCCATTACTATAATAACTGGTTTATCTTCTTTCTTAACATCTTTTATAAAAGAAGCATAGGTGTCACCCGTATAATTAGCGCTATCAAAAATCTGAACATTTATATTAGTTCCGCTTTGATCTTCTATGTAAGTCATCCCTTTCTGTAAAGCCAATTTTTCCACCTTAGCTCTTAACTTGTCACTCTTATCTTCACTTAGCAACTCATAAATATCAAAAGTAGTCTTATTCTTTAATTCCGTTTTTAAGGCAATTGGTGCATACATTGTGTTCATTACACTATGCATATTGGCACTTATAACATGTATCGGTCTATCCAACAGGTCTAGCTCTTCTAACTTGTTTTTGATACTATTTGCCCATCTTTCTCCATGAATATGATGCCCCAACCGTTCTCTTAGAACTGGACTAAAAGTAACAATCCTTTTATTTTCATTTACAGATTCGTCAATAGCTAACTTACCTAACCAGTATATTATATGAAGAAATCGCTCTTTATTTTCAGGGCAAGAAAAGCTATTGTAAATAGAAGTCACCTCCTGGAAAGTTCTTCCTAAAATATTTGCTGTATGTGTAAGTGCAACTTCTCTTTGCGCCTTGGTAAGTTCTTTTTTAGAAGAAACAGCTTTTTCTAATTTATCCCAATCCCTTGTAACATTTCCTTCTTCATTAATCACCACTCGATTCATTATCTTATGAGATTCTACAAATAAAAACGTTAAGTGGGTAAGAATATCATATATCTCGGATCTACCTCGAGTGATCTCTATATTCATCTGCTCTTCATCAATCCTGTAGCAGTTTCTTCTTCTTTTTGGAGGGACAATCGCTTTAAAATGAGAGTTTTTATAACCTTCTTCACTAGTAAGATTTATATATCTACACTCTTCAATACCAATTGGTAAACGATCAATTACATACAACAAACCATCTAATTCTACTTTTTCCTCAGCAACAGAACCATAAATTTCTGGTCGAAGCGTAAGCAATCCTTCTCTTAAAGTATCACCGGAAACTCCCATCGGTTTATAAAAACCTCTATTGAATAAATGTCGCATTGTAATATACATGCGTTCTATTGCGCTGGAACTTTCCTGTGCTCTTGTTCTTCCTTTTAATTTTTGACTTGTCATAAATTTTTCCTAACAAATATATAACTTATTTACCTATACTGATTCCTAAGGAATCTACAATCTTTCTATCATTAGAAAGCCTTGGTAACTTATTTTGTCCTCCCAGTTTACCAATAGATTTCATATATAAATTAAAACCATCTCTTGGAACCGACCTAACTTTTAAAGTTCTCAATACATTACCAACGATAAGATCATCATAATACGTATTTTGTTTTCTCAAAGAATTGTCAATCTCAATAGCAAAATCATCTAGGTTTTGGGGATTTTCCTGAAACTCTATAAACCATTCGTGATATGGTAATTCTGAGTCTTCTGGATTAATCTGTGGTGCTACTGTAAATTCTTTAATTATAGTACCTGTTATTTCTGTTGCTTCTTTAATTGCTTGTTCTACCTCTTTACCAATTACATGTTCTCCAAAAGCAGAGATAAAGTGTTTGATTCTACCAGAAACCACTAATCTGTATGGTGAAGTCCCTGTAAACATAACCGTATCTCCAATATTATAAGCCCATAGACCTGCATTAGAAGAAATAAGCATTACATAATTTACTCCAACTTCAACTTCGCCGATTGTTAATCGCTTGGGGTTTTCTTGAAAAAACTCATCAGCTTTTATAAATTCATAAAACATCCCAGAATCCAACTGCAAAAGCATTCCTTTTTCATTTTGTGTATCCTGAAAAGCAAAAAAACCTTCAGAAGCAGGATATAGCTCAATACTGGGAACTTTTCTTCCTATTAGTTTTTCGAAAGTAGCCTTATATGGTTCAAAATTTACACCTCCGTATATAAATAATTCGAAATTTTTAAAAAGCTCTCCAATTGGTTTATCGGTCTTCTTTTTAAGTTTTTCAAAATACATTTGTACCCAAGGAGGAATTCCGCTAATAATAGTCATGTTTTCATTAACCGTTTCCTCTACAATAGCATCTACCTTAGTTTCCCAATCATCAATACAATTCGTTTCCCAACTCGGTAATCTATTTTTCTGAAGATATTTGGGAACATAATGCGCAACAATACCCGAAAGTCGACCTAAATTAATTCCGTTTTTTTCTACAAGTTCCGGACTTCCTTGTAGAAATATCATTTTTCCATCAACAAAAGCCGCATTCTTACTTTCTGCTACATAACATAGAATTGCATTCCTTGCCGCTCTAATGTGAGTTGGCATAGAATCCGGTGTTAAGGGAATATACTTTACTCCACTAGTGGTTCCAGAAGTTTTAGCAAAGTATATCGGTTTTCCCGGCCATAATACGTCCTTTTCTCCCTTTACAACTCGATCAACATACGAACGTAGCTGCTCATAATCCCGAACAGGTACTTTTTTAATAAAATCATTATGAGTTCTTATACTACCAAAATCATGGTCTTTACCAAAAGCAGTATTACTCGCTGAACTTATCAAATTATCGAAAACACGTTTTTGTGTAGTTACGGGATTCTTTGCCCATTTATTTATCTTTTTGCGAATGCGCTTTGCAAAAATCTTTGCCCCTAATGATTTAATAGACATTGTATCTTATTATTCAAAATCAATAAACTTTGATGGATCTGTCGGATATCCATCTCTCCATAATTCAAAATGCAAATGCGGACCTGTAGAAAGTTCTCCCGTAGATCCAGCGGTTGCAATTACTTCTCCTGACTTTACCAACTCGCCTTGCTGTTTGGTTAAAGAAGCATTATGCTTATAAACCGTAAGAAGACTGTTTCCATGCTCCAATATAATCACGTGACCTGTTTCTGAAGTCCATTCTGCAAAAATTACAGTTCCAGCTGCCGCAGCTTTAATTGGAGTGTCTTTTGGTACAGCAATATCAATGGCATAATGTTTCTCATTAACATTATACTTAGATGTAATACTTCCTTTAACAGGAGGAAAAAGCGAAAAATCAGTACTTGATTTTTCACTCTCAAACAAACTATATTTATCTTCTCTAGATACCTCTTCTCTAAGTTTTATATCCTGTTCGGATGGGTTTAAATCAACCTCATCTGGATTTAATTTTTGAGACTGTACAGCAGAATCTATATCAAACTCAACAGTTTTAACATCTCCGTTAAGTACTTTTTTAATAGAATTATAATATTCCTGATTAACTGCTAATACAGTTTCTAATGAATCTGCCGTAGAAACCAATCTAGTTGCTTTTTGATTAAGAGAGGTCGAAGAATATCCAGGAATATATTCTCTCAGTGGTGTAAACGCTATCAAAATAGTTGTACAAGAAACCAAAACAATAGAAGTAATCATTAACAATACAAATACGTTAAGCCTGGTCAGCTTAAATGATATTCGTTCTTCGAAAGTATCTTCATTAAGAATTACCAATCGATACTTGTTTAATAGCTTCTTAGTAATTCTTTTTGGTTCTTTTTTCTTTTTAGCCATACATCAATCTAATATCGACAGTTGTGTTAGATACGCAAATATACATATTCTCCTTGCGGATAAAAATGCCAAATTTTATATTAAAACGTTATTTAAAAGTGAATAGTCTTATTATAAGGTGTGAATATTCTCTTAAAAGAAGTTTTTAGCTGTCTAAAAATGCCTTTTTTACCTAAATCTTATTAACTTTGTATTCTAAATTTAAGAACATGATGTCATTAAGTGTATTTTTAGGAATGTTAGGCCCGTGGCAAATTGCATTGATAGTTGCTGTGGTTTTACTTTTATTTGGAGGTAAAAAAATTCCAGAATTGATGAGAGGTTTAGGAAGCGGAATCAAAGAGTTTAAAGACGCCTCTAAAGAAGAAGAAGATCCGAATAAGATAGAAGAGAAAAAATAACCTATAGGTATATAGTAGAAAAATGCCCGGCTTATTAAGTTGGGCATTTTTTATTAATGAAATCCTTGTTTTCCCAAAAGAACTTACTCTTATAGTAATTAAAACACCACAGCTGTTAACGATTTGTGAAAATTATACCTCCATTTTAAAAAATCTCACATCTAGCTCATTTACAGCATATAAATAAAAAATATTCTCCTAAAAACATCAATAAAATCGTTGTTTTGACACAAAAAGCATTTTGTTTTTACGGTAAAACCATAAGATTTGTGTATTTCATCGAAATAAAAAACCACTTCATCTAAAAGTTATTCATATGTTTTATAACACCATTATTTCGTGTTAAATTTGAATCAAATAAGTAAGTAACTTCATAAAGCCCCAAACTATGAAAACTATATTTTTTACCATCGTAATTTTATTTTCTTTCTCAACTATTAGTGCTCAAGAAACTACTGTTCAAAACACTAATGAAAATGCAACTACTGTTAAAGCATCAAAAGTAGATTTTTATAATGCACTTATAAAGGCAAATAACTTTGACATTACTATCAAGGAAAACAAGAAAGAAGTTACTAATACTACTAAAAAAGACTTTTATAACCTTTTATTAGAAAAAAACGGTTTTAATACAGATACTCAAAAAACAACAAGATTAACAAATCTTGTAAACAAAGAAGAAAATACAAGAATCACTCAAAAAAATGCTACTGTAAGTTTACTACCGTAATTATTGGGGCATAAAAAATATAGTAAATACTCCTTTTATATAAAAGGAGTATTTTTTTTGACTTTATTTAAACGTTTTAATCAACTAACGAAAGTTGAATCCTTTTTCTTGATAGATCCACACTCATCACAGTAACCGTTATATGTTGGTTTAATTGGACCACGGCATTCACATCACTTATATACTCATTTGCAAGTTTAGAAATATGTATTAATCCACTTTCTTTAATACCTATGTCGACAAAACATCCAAAATTAGTGATGTTGTTTACGATGCCTGGCAATTTCATTCCTGATTTTAAGTCATTAATGGTTTTTACATTTGGATCAAACTCAAAAACGGTTGCCTTCTTTCTAGGATCAACACCTGGTTTTTCTAATTCTTTTACAATATCTGTTAAGGTAGGTAATCCAACATCTTCAGAAATATAATCTTGTAACCTAATTTTAGTAATTGCTGTTTTATTTCCTATTAATTCTTTTAAGGAAACTCCAGCATCTTTAGCCATCTTAGAGACTAACTTATATCTTTCTGGATGTACTGCTGAGTTATCTAATGGGTTTTTTGGTTCTGTTATTCTTAAGAACGCTGCTGCTTGTTCATATGCTTTTCCTCCAAGTCTAGGCACTTTTTTTAATTGCTCTCTGGACGCTAAAGCTCCATTTTCCGATCGATAGTTAACAATATTTTCAGCAAGCTTGTCTCCGATTCCGGATACATAACTTAATAATGGTGCACTGGCTGTATTTACATTAATACCTACACTATTTACACAACTCATCACTACCGTATCCAATTCATTTTTTAGCTTGTTTTGATCAACATCATGCTGATATTGTCCTACTCCAATTGCTTTAGGGTCAATTTTAACCAATTCAGCTAGAGGGTCTGCCAATCGTCTTCCAATAGAAACTGCTCCACGAACTGTAACATCATAACTAGGAAATTCTGCTCTAGCAATTTTTGAAGCTGAATATACAGATGCACCACTTTCATTAACCATAAAAACTTGAATCTGTCCTTCGAATGGAATTTTTTTAATAAATGCTTCTGTTTCTCTAGCAGCAGTGCCATTTCCTATCGCTATCGCTTCAATTTTATAAGCATTTACTAAAGATCTAATCTTTTTTATAGCATTGGTCGTTTCACGTTGTGGCGGATGTGGATAGATATTTTCATTATGAAGTAAATCTCCTTGCTTATCCAAACAAACCACTTTACATCCAGATTTAAAACCGGGATCTAACGCTAATATTCTTTTTTGGCCTAAAGGAGATGCTAATAGCAATTGTTTTAGGTTTTGAGCGAAAACTTTAATTGCATTATCATCAGCTTTTTCTTTTGCTAGATTTAATACTTCGGTAGAAATCGCTGGTGCAAGTAATCTTTTATATGCATCAGCAATTGCTAAAAATACTTGATCCGTACAAGTTTCTACATTAGATGTAATCATTACATCATCAATAATATCTAATGCGTCATTTTCTGGAACTGTAATTTTTACTCTTACTATCTTTTCGTTTTCTGCTCTAAGAATGGCCAGTAATCTATGCGAAGGGCATTTATGCAATGGTTCTTCCCACTCAAAATATTGTTGATATTTCTGAGCTTCGTCTTCGTTTTTTTTTGTCTTAATAACCACAGAAGTTATTGCTGCTCTACGTTGGTATAATCTTCGAAGTCTGTTTCTTATCTTTTCATTTTCATTTACCCACTCTGCAATGATGTCCCTTGCGCCTTGTAATGCTAGTTCTTCATTAATGATCGTATCATTAAGATATTGAGATGCCACAAAAAGAATCTCCTCTTCTCGTTGCTCCATGATTATTTTTGCCAGAGGCTCAAGTCCTTGCTCCTTAGCAACGGTTGCTTTCGTCTTTCTCTTTTTCTTATATGGAAGATATAGATCTTCTACTTCGGATAGCGTTTGTGCAGCTTCTATTCGCTTTTGTAACTCTGGTGTAAGCGCTTCTTGCTCTGTTATAGAAGCAAGTACACTTTCCTTTCTTTTCTGTAAGGTCTCAAAAACCGTTTTATACTTTACAATTTCACCAATTTCTACCTCATCTAAATTACCAGTTATCTCTTTACGATATCTAGAAATAAATGGAATTGTGGCACCATCATTTAATAATTCGATGGTTTTGGTGATTTGCTTTTCAGAAACAGGAACCTGTTTAGCGATATAAGAAACAATATTCATTAATTACATTTTTTAAACCGCTAAATATATATAAAATTACCTATTTCTACTCAAATTTAATGGACTTGATAATCGCCTCCAATTCGAACATGAAATTTCTTTTTCTTACTGATGGAGCCAAAACAAAACCTTCTATTACCAATTGTCTATTATTCGCTACATCATCGATTGCGTAGTTTACAAAAGGTCCTGCCATATAACGATCTTTGATTTCCCAAGTTCCCTTAGTTTCGAAAGCAAATTTATCATCTAACTTGGTTTCATAAAGATAAGGTGCATATGCTTCTTCTGTAATAAATTTTCCGGAATTAGTAGGTATTTTTAATACTCCTATAGAGTCTCTTACTTTAATAATTTTAGCAATTGTACTAGAATCTTTAGGGATACTTCCTAGAGGAAGTTCATATATCATCAGGTTCATATCCCCATTAGTAATATCTTTACGCAACCAAAAGAATTTATCTTCTTCTTTAGCAATGCGATATGCAGAAGGTATTTTAAGCGTAATACCTATTTTTTCTTTTAGCTGCGGAATATATTCTACCGATTTTTTAATTCGATATTGTTTTTCTCGCATTTCTACTTTTTTATACTTTGCGATCATACCTGCTGACCGTTCTTGGATCAGACGAATAATCTCATCCTGACTAGTTCCAGTAATTACATATCCTAGTTGTGGAGTTGCGTATTTATTATTTGCAACATATACTTTAGACTCATCGCCTTCTTGAATTTTTAGAAACGTACGATATCTTCTAGCTAAACCAGTAAAAACGTCTGGAGGAATTTGTCTCATAGAAAACAACGGTTCTTCTTGTGGTAAACCAGGAACTTCTGCTCCAAAATACTTACGTATTGTATCTCCTAAACTACCTGTCCAAAGTTCATTATCTATAATTACAGATAGTTCATTAATCTTACCTATGGATTGTGCGAGTGAACCATTAATTTTTTCTGAAGTATTCTTTTTAGTTTCTGTACAACTTACTATACAAAATACACAAATGATGGCTAGAGCTAGTTTTTTCATAATACAAATATACTTGGGATGTTATAATATTAAAAATAATACTATCCAGATAACGGATATACTTCGCGTTATAACATCATAAACCGTTCCAATTGCATTTTTTTAATCAATAAATGACGATTAAGATTTCGATAATTTTAACTTCATACCAGGTTTGATTCCGGTACCGCTGATATTATTCCAACTTCGCAGATTCTCTATCGAAACTCCTTTGAATTTTTGTGAAATGCTCCATAAGGTATCACCCGATTTTACTGTATACGTTTCGGAACTACTAGGATTCGTACTTGCAACTGCTTTTTGTGTATTTATTTTCTTTTTTGGTCTATCAACTACGGGGCGTCTTGGATAAATAGTTAATCGCTGTCCTATTCTAAGATTGTTACTACGTAACCCATTCCATCGTTTTATTTGGCTAACGCGTACACCATATCTTCTGGCAATTTTTCCCAAAAAATCACCGCTACGTACACGGTATCTTATTTTATCATTAGCTTCAATAAGCTTAGGGAGTGGTTTTTCTCTCTTATTAAACTCTTCTTGTGCTAGCGCATATATTTGGTTTTCATTAGCAACGAATTTACCTACTTGATCCAACGGCAAACGCAAAACATAGTTTTCATCTTTTATGTGAGGAATAATATCTAACTTATAGGAAGGATTCAAAAATTGTAACTCCTCCATATTAATATCCATAACCTCGGATACCTGATCCAAGGTAATCATCTGCTTCACTTTAATTGTATCTGTTTCAAAATAAGCAAATTCTGGTTTTCTTGGTTTAAAACCATGTTCTTCCGCATATTCAAAAATATACATTGTAGCTAAAAATGCTGGTAAATACCCCGCAGTTTCTCTTGGCAGATTATGACGAATATTCCAGTAATTTGTGTATCCCCCACTTCGTCTGATCGCCTTTGTTACATTTCCTGGTCCTGAATTATAAGATGCTAATGCCAAATCCCAATCACCAAATACACGATAAAGACTTGCCAAATATTTACAAGCAGCCTGCGTAGCCATAATAGGGTCCATTCGTTCGTCTACATATGAACTTACCTCTAATCCAAACATTTTTCCGGTTCCAAACATAAATTGCCATAATCCTGTAGCTCCAACTCTTGATTTCGCTCTAGGTTTTAGCGCAGATTCTACGATGGCTAAATACTTTATTTCTAATGGAATATTTTGGTTATCTAATTCTTGTTCAAATAATGGAAAATAAAACTCGCTCAATGCCATCAATCTCTCAAGATGCTCATGGCGATTTTTTAGGTAATTTTTAATCACACTTTCTAATGAGGTATTGTATTCAACGTTAAAAGGTGTACGTGCATTTAATCTTGCTAATCTGGCCTTTAATGTATCTGTTGGAAGATCTACATATTCGACAGGCTTATAATCCAATTCGGTAACTGATTTATAAATAGTATCAAATAAACTAGAATTATACAATTCTTGTTTCCAAATAGAATCTAACTTGGCCAATTGAGGATGATCCTCAATCGCATACATCACACTATCTTTAACACTTGTTTTAGTAAATGTAGTTGTTTTAAGCTCTCCGACCGCACTAATAACTTTAGTGGTATCTACTACCTGAACTGTATCTTTTTGTAATGTTAATTCTTTATCAAGTGTTACTATTCTTGAAGGTTTCGCTTTAGAGCTTACGGATGGGATTGTATCTTGTGCTTGTAACGAAACTAGACAAAAAAGAAAACTAAGATAAAACCAACAATTTTTAATCATTTTCAGATATTGTTTACAATTACTCAAACTAACGGATATTTAAGGGTAAATAGTGTCAACTTTCAACAAGTTATTAACAACGCTGCTGCGAAAATCGCATTTTTTTTCTAAAACGCAAAAAATCAACAAGTTAAAAACATAAAAAAATCAGTCGAAACGACTGATTTTTAATAACTTTTGAGTTTATTAAGACTTTTCTTACAATAATTTAGTCGATTGTTAATTTTCTATAGCAGCAATACCCGGAAGTGTTTTTCCTTCTAGACTTTCTAACATCGCTCCTCCACCAGTAGAAACATAGCTCACTTTGTCACCAAATCCAAATTGCTTTACCGCAGCAACAGAATCGCCACCACCTACAAGAGAAAAAGCTCCTTTTTCTGTAGCTTCGGCAATAGAATGTCCTAAGGCAATTGTTCCATTAGCAAAATTTTCCATTTCAAAAACACCTAAAGGTCCATTCCAAAGTATTGTCTTAGAATCTAGAATTACTTGATGAAAATTCTTTATCGTTTCTGGTCCTGCATCTAATCCTTGCCACCCATCAGGAATTGCATCTACACTCATTGCCTTTGTATTAGCATTATTATCAAATGCATCTGCCCCAATTACATCAACCGGCAAGTGTATTTGCACTCCTTTTTCTTCAGCTTTCTTTAAAATCTCTAATGCTAATTCTTGTTTATCATCTTCGCAAATAGAGTCTCCTATTTTTCCTCCTTGCGCTTTAATAAATGTATACGTCATCCCTCCACCAACAATCAAATTATCTACTTTATCAAGGATGTTTTCTATAATTGTAATTTTAGAAGAAACCTTAGAGCCTCCAAGAACAGCCGTAATTGGTTTTTCTCCACTTTTAAGTACTTTATCAATACTCTCGATTTCTTTTGCTAATAAACTTCCAAAACATTTATTTTCTGGAAAAAATTGCGCCACAATCGTTGTAGAGGCATGTGCTCTATGCGCTGTTCCAAAAGCATCATTAACATAAACATCTCCTAGTTTTGATAAACGTTCTGCAAAATTAGTGTCACCAGCTGTTTCTTCCTTATGAAATCTTAAGTTTTCCAAAAGTAATACCTCTCCTGGATTTAATTGAGCAACTGCTGTTTCCGCCTCTTCTCCTACGCAATTAGATACAAATTTTACCTGTACCCCAATTACATCCGCAACTTGATCTACAATATGATTTAATGAAAACTCATCTTGAATTCCTTTAGGACGACCTAAATGTGACATTAAAACAGCACTTCCACCATCTTCTAATATCTTAATAATAGTTGGTTTAGCAGCCTGAATTCTAGTGCTATCAGTTACTTTAAAATTTTCATCAAGTGGAACATTAAAATCTACTCTGATTAATGCTTTTTTATTTTCAAAATTGAAATCATTAATTGTCTTCATCGGATTGGATTGATTTTGGTAAACGAAAATAATTTTATTTCCTCAAAAACACTGAAAACTATTAGAAAAATTAAACTAATTTTTCTGCAAACTTCCACTTTTATCGATTTTTAGCAAAAAGAGAGCTTTCAATGAAAAAATCACATTTAATTTATATCTATTACACGCGATACATATTGTACATTATTAAATTATATTTGCTTTATGCTTTTTTCAAAAATATTAGGGCTTTCACATATCAAAAGCTACCTCACCACTAGTGTAGAAAGAGGTCGTATTCCTCATGCTCAACTTTTCGTAGGACCTAGTGGTAGCGGGACACTACCAATGGCTATTGCCTATGCACAATATATTTTATGTCAAAATAAAGAAGGTGAGAACACAGGAGGTAATTCTTCTTGTAATATAAAGTTTGATCATTTAGCACATCCAGATTTGCATTTTGCATATCCTGTGGCCACTAATGATAAAGTAAAAAAACACCCTACTGCCAATCACTTCGCTGAAGAATGGAGAGCTTTTATAAATGACAACCCCTATGGAAGTATTTTTGATTGGTATCTTTCACTAGGTATTGAAAAAAAACAAGGACAGATAGGTGTTGATGAAGCATTGGATGTTGTAAAAAAGTTATCGTTAAAAAGTTACGAAGGTGGTTTTAAGGTCATGTTAATCTGGATGGCTGACAAAATGAATATCGCTGCTTCTAATAAGTTGCTTAAACTAATTGAAGAACCTCCAGAAAAAACCGTTTTCATCTTAATTACGGAAGACGAAGAGCAATTGATACAAACCATAAGGTCTAGATGTCAAGTATTACACTTTCCTCCTTTGGGTGAACAAGTTATAAAAGATGCCTTAAAAGCATCAGAAAATGTTTCTGATACAGAAGCTTTAAAAATTGCACACCAAGCAAATGGAGATTATAGTAAAGCATTACACCTATTACATCACGATGGTGGTGATGAACAGTTTGAAGACTGGTTTATACAATGGGTGCGAACAGCTTTTAGAGCTAAAGGAAATAAACCTGCAGTTAATGATTTAATCAATTGGAGTGAATCTATCGCAGGATCAGGAAGGGAAACACAAAAAAGGTTTTTAAACTATTGTCTTGATTTTTTTAGACAAGCATTATTATTAAATTATAATGCAGAAGATCTTGTATTCCTCGAACCCAAAACTAATGGTTTTAAGCTTAAGAATTTCGCACCATTCATTCACGGTGGTAATATTATGGATATAAGTAATGAATTACAAGACGCAATTTATCATATAGAACGCAATGGTAACGCAAAAATCATCTTGACTGATCTATCTATTAAACTTACTCGATTATTGCATAAAAAAGCTTTATAAGCATTTTTTAGAATTTCAAAACTAAACTCAATTTTATGGACAATTTTATGACTCATATTGTTTCAATTACGATTTTACTGTTTTTACTTATCACTTTTTTACAATCTGGTATCGATAAAATTGCAGACTGGAAAGGAAATCTAGGTTGGTTAAAAGAGCATTTTTCAAAAACATTTTTAAGAAATATGGTACCGACCCTTCTAGGGTCTGTTTTAATTATTGAAATCATCACTTCAATCCTATGTATTGGTGGTATCTATCATTTAATAATGGATAATCATATTGGATTTGCAATTGCAGCAATGTTCGCTGCATGTATAACTCTTTTAATGCTTCTGTTTGGTCAACGAGTTGCTAAGGACTATCCAGGTGCTTTAACTATTACATGCTATTTTATAGTAGCTGTTTTTGGGTTATATGTAATTACCTCATAAAAAAAGAGCACTATAAAAGTGCTCTTTTGTACTATGAAAACAATTAATGTTATTGCTTTACTAATTTTATAATTTTCTTAGCACCTTTGCTAGTTTCAACTTCTGTAAAATACACTCCTTTTTTTAGTAAACTAATATCAAAAGAGCTCTGGATACTTTGTAACACTAACTTTCCAGATACATCAAAAACTTTTATTAAACTTATATCTGTATTAATACTTACTAAAGTATTTGCTGGGTTTGGATATAGATGAATATTTGTCTTTTCATTTTCTATTACATCTAATGTGTTCCCTTCTGCTCTAAAATAATATATTTCCGTGCTTTGTGCTACTCTATTAGCAAATGTAATAACTACTCTATACTCTCCAGGTTCTAAGACCATACAATCAGCCCCTGTTTCAAAATCAAACCAATCCGAACTACAACTATCATCTGTAGTTGGACAAGTTTCATCAAATGGTCTATTACAAGAAATATCATCCAATCTTTGCCATACAATAGATGCTGCATTGGTAAAAGATACATCGACCTCTTCTCCATTTTCATCCTGAATACTAATAACCGGATAACCCTGTCCTATCAATGCACAGAATAGAATTTCATCCGCATAATCAATGATTGGATTTTGGTTAGTTATTGTTACCGTAATCGATTCTAGGACTTCACAACGATTTACATCTAGAGCTTTTACCACATATTCACCTGAAACATCAACATCAAAAGTATTACTTGTTTGTTCTGGGAAGAGCGTCGTAATTCCATCGGCACTTAATAATTGATAGGCATAAGCTGGTGTACCTCCACTGGCATTTACGATAATTGTTCCGGTTTCATCGATATCCACGGATACCAAAAGTTTTGATGGATCTATGAGTGTTATCGGAATAATAAAACTACAACCTAGGCTATCTTGAGCTAAAAATTCATAAGATCCCGTAGGAATATCTGTAAACATATGTTGACCAGTAACACCATCCGCATTATCAGAATAGAACAAAGTTGGATTTAAAGAAGATGTAAACGTATATGGTGGTATTCCTCCAGAAACTTCCAATCTTACAATTCCATCGGCATCACCATTACAACTTATATCCGATACTAACTCCCCCGTTACAACTAATGGAGCTATAGGGTCTATTCCATAATCTTCTGTATAACTACAGCTATCATCTGTTCTTGCCTCAAAGGTGTAGGTGTATCCTTGTTCCAAATTAGAAAATGTATTTGACATTTGCCAAGGAGTTGTTATCGGAGCACTAATTCTATATTCAAAAATACTAGCACCATTAGTTCCGGTTGCAATTACTGTAATACTCGTAGAAGAAGCAGAACAAGTAATGTCTGAAGCTGTAAAATCAAGATCTACTACCTCATTAATTGGATCTATGGTCAAGGTTCCTAATAAAACAGGACAAGTAATTGTATTAGAATCTCTTATATAAACCGTATAATCTCCATCTATTAATCCAATAAATTGATTATTTACCGACCAAATTATAGCATCTAAGCTGTACTCATATTGACCATTCCCTCCTGTTGGGTTTGAGACTGTGATTTCTCCAGATGTATCACAATTATAATCTTGGGTGATTGCTATATCTGCCGTAATCGGAATAACATCCTCTGCAGATATCATTGCGTTAAAAAAACAATAAGAAGTTGTTCCTCGTCCATCATCAGTCGTAACAACGATATAATCTCCAGAAGGGACTCCAGTATATTCTCCAGTAGAATTTCCTGTTGTATTAGCAACAGGTGTTCCAGTGCTATCTTGTAATTCATAGGATAATGTTCCTTCGGCAGCACCTGCAGTTATCATCGTTGTTATCACTCCATTAGCATCACCACAAGTAGGAGCTGTAGTAAATGCCGCGCTAATTGTTAAATCATCATAAACCCTAACGATTGTGTTCACTGAACACCCGGATTCATCTTTAATCGTTACTACATAAGTTCCTGATGTTGCTACTATAAATTGGTGATTATTATTATCTATATTACCTACTACTGCAGTTCCGTCATCCAATTGATACAATAAGGTACCAAAACCTGTTCCTTCAACACTTATTACATTATTATTATCATAAACACAATCATCTATAAAACTTGCTACAACTGTCGGAAGTGGGCTTACTATTACACTAACATCTACAGGTCCAAAACTACATCCATTAGCATCTGAAACCCAGATATCAAAATCACCAGCGACGTTACCCAAATCAATTACATTGTTATTTATAGGATAAACACCTGGGTTACTAGCCCCATCAGTAGTAAGTGCATAGGTATAACCATCAGCTGTCTGAGAAATATCAAACGGAGTACCACCATCTGTTTGCATTATTATCTGTGCATTATCACCACAACTATTCGCTGGTGTTATATTTGTTGGAACTGAATTTAATGAATCGGGAATATCTATCACAAAATCTTGTCTAGCTGGACAACTCGTACCATTTTCTCTAACAATTACGTAATATTGACCTGCTGAAAAATTTGATATAGCTACGGGAACGTTGGTTCCAGTTAGGTTCGTTGCAGTTCCAGAATACGCAACTCCTAAAGAAACGTTCGTAATTTGAGAAAATACTTCCCATGAGACTTGAGTTACGAATGGGTCGTATTCCGAAATTTCAAAACTAATTTCCCCGTCTCCTGAATCTGGCACTTGTCCACAACTTGCATCAGTAACAGTAAAATTCAAAATTTTTGGTTCAGACGGAGGGTTAATTGGTGAAATTAATTCCCTATAGATACATTTTGTAGCATTATCTCTAACTTCAATCGTGTAAGCTTTATAAAATGCTAAACCAGAATATTTATGATCTCTTATTGGTGTATTGGCATCTACTATTGTTGATCCTCCTTCACCATCATTTAGCGGCACAAAATCTCCAAGACCTGGCGATGGTTCACCGACAATGCGTATATCAAAACCTGGCGGCGGATCTGTTGGAGGACTTATACCTGCACCTCCTTGCAGAACGACATCTAGAATAATACCTTCTGAACAACTAGGGCCTACAGTTATATTAGTTATTAAATCATCTGGTGGTGATACCATGTCATATGGTCCAAATGATACCTGACTACAACCACTGATATTATCTGTACTTTGAACGAAAATATAATACTGTCCAAAATTAAGCCCTTCAAAGCGAACTTCTGTAGCCGTAGTTAAAATTGGATTTGAAGAAATAGTAATAGAAGGAATCAATGGTGTAATTGCTATATTCGCAGCATCTACCAAGGTATATGTATATGGTCCTGTCCCTCCACTTATAGTTAAATCTATAGCTCCTAAATCAGTAATAATATCTGACCCTCCACAAGTTACCGGCGTAATAGCGTTAGACACCTCAATAATAGCATTAGGTGCATTAATACTAACATTTTCGAAATTTTCGCATTGGTTACCATCTATTATCTGAATCTCATGATCTCCAATTTCCACATTATCAAAAGTTATTGTGTCTTCTACTATGGGGCCAATTTCCACATTTCCATCCAAAATATAAGTGAATGGAGGTGTTCCGTCTGTAATAACAACTTCTATTTGTCCAAATTCTTCTGCACATACAGGATCTACGCTAGTTACAGAAATTACAGGATCAACAGAAGGCACATTAATCGTAGCTACATATTCACATCCAGGAAAGTTACTATCTATAGCATATACTGTTACATCTCCCTCTGCAGAAATAACGAATGTTCCTGTAGTATTAGTGTAAGGTCCTCCAGAAGTTAAGCTAAAAGCAAAATTAGTTAGTACATTTACAACACTAACACTACCTTCATTATCACAACCTATAGGATTCATAGAGAGTTCTGGTTGATATTCATTTTTAAATACACTAAAATAAAATGGAATAACGCATCCACCTTCAAATTCTGCAAGAATTCTGTAATCCCCTACTTCTGAAACTGTATAACTTGAAGTATTACCACCTGTAACTTCTTCCCAGTTAGCATCTGTACAATTACCATCTAATAAAGAACAAGGATCATTAAAATTTGCCTGACAAGTACCTGAATAACTTAAACGTTGCCAAGAAATACCATCCAAAACAGATGAATCGAAATTTGTTTCTAAAAATAAGCTCTGATCACCACATAGTAAAATTTGTGGAATAGAAAGACTATTACAATCTTCTGTTACCACAGTGGTTCCATTAACATAGTCCAAAATTGGATTCTGGATGTCGCTAAAACCTTCGACATTAAACTCTTCTACTGATGTTATACATTGTGGATCCGCCCCATCAACATCTTCTTTTATTACTTTAAAAACACCTGTTTGAGGATTTGGAACCTGAAATGTATTACTCGTAGTAACTATAGGAGTTGAAATACTCGGTCCCGACCAAGTATAACTACTATATCCATTTCCGGCTGTTAATAATAACTCTCCTCCACAAAATGGCACATCAATTTGACAAGGAGCAAAATTTATAATCGTATTTCCTATTACCTCTGGTATAGAGTTACAACTGTCTGATGAAACTCCATTATCATCCACAATTGCTATTCCTGAGAATAACCCTGTATATGAAACAGTAGTTGTGTTAATAACTTGGTCAGAGCATGCATCTGCTAAATCATTACAGCTAGTTACTAATTGGGTTGTAAATCGTATGGATATCGCATCGCTTGTTACTTCCAATAGGCTACTTGGTACCAGAAATTGTAATCTTCCTGGAGATGTCTCCGAATATGTCACTCCTGGTGGTAGCGTTTCGTCAGATATACCTAATAAATTTGTATTTACCGGAAGTATATCTGTAATTATTACCGATCCATCAATGAAATCTTCATTACCAACGTTTTCTATTTCTAGATCATATATAATTTCGTCTCCTAGCTCAACATTTCCTCCAGTAATTTCAACGGTTCCATCTGCGTTAAAAACACGTTGTACCAAACTAAGTTCTGGTTCCATTGTTGTAGTAGAAAAAGAATTTAAAAAAACACTAAATCTATCTCTAGTCGTTATTAATTGAAATACTGCGGAAGTTTGACCATTTCCAATAATCGAATTACTTGGGTTTGGCAAATCAAAAATATCGATGTCAAATCCTTGGGTATTTCTAGAATTAGGAGTTCTGCTCGTAACATATGCTCCATCAGACGAAATTGAACTATTAAAAAAATTTGTAGCTGGATTAGCCGTGTCAGCCCCTTGTCCTAATGCAACATAATCACCACTTGTATTCAATACATTTAATTGGTCTCCATCAAAACTAAAGTCTCCTTCCAATGATGCCACTCCATATCTAGTAGATACTGGTAGATTTCCTTGTGGTGTCATAAAACCATTATATGTAAATTCTATTGGGGCATCTCCACTAAATATCTGAGCAAATCCATCGCTAATACTTATGTATTTTGCATCATCTTGAGGGTCTTCATAAATAGCCACTAAAACCCATCCTCCGCAAGCTCCATCTCCACCACTTGTAAAACCTTGTGTTGCATTCATATCGGCAACAGTATACGTTCCAAAAGGATTATCTAGATCCAATAAGCTAGTAACATCTGCATAACATACATAAGGAAACTCATCATTTGCGGTATTCCCCAAAGGATTCGTAGGTGTATTGCTATATCCATCAAAAACCACACTAGTAGCAGCAACATCTATATAGGTACCTCCGGGAATTTTAAATTTTACATTTCTAAAGTCTGCTGGCCCCTGTTTTCTTGGATCAATAAGGGGAAGGTCTGTTAAAACATCATCTCCCTGATCCGTAGATAAAGTAGCTAACACTACGTTAGTTTGTGACTGAAGAAGCGTTACTAAATCTTCATCAAGAAAATTAGCATTACTAATATCGTCATTACCTATAGATACTACGGGTACTGTTATCTCTGGTCCGTTCCCAATAAGTCTTGGTAAAAGACCATTATCATTTACAATAACTACTCCTACCGCACCGGCATTTTGAGCATTTACAGCTTTCTCTCTTAAAGAACAAGTACCTCCTTTTCTAAGCACTGCTATATTGCCAGTTAACTCTGCCTCATTAGTAATACTGCAACCATCGATAGGTTGAGCTACCACCAAATAAGAAGTTACCGGACTTCTTTGTATATCGACATTATCATTATCAAACTCAGCATTTCTTACAGCATATTGTTGAGCTAGTGGGCCATTATTTATAATTAATGCTGTATTCGTATCGGAATTACTTGCAATTTCAGCATCCAAAAAATTATTAGGACTACTCGCTCTTGTCATATAATAATTTGCTGACCAATATAATCCCGCATATACCAATTTACTGCACTCTTCTCTCGGAGCTGTTAACCTAGCTTCACTTGAACTAAAAGTAGTTGGATCATCATCTACATCTATATAAGCAGTAACAGTATTACCATTATTATCAATACCGTTATAATTTCCATTAGGATCTGTAAATCTATTTCCATCCTTGTCCTCAATCATACCAACAATATCGTTACCGGTCATGATCAAATCTCCTTTAACACCTGAGATAGATTTTCTAATCTGAAAAGGAACAGTTTCTTGACTAAAAACTGTGGTGCTAACAAGTAACAAGCATATCGCTATTAATTCGAGACGTAATTTTTTATTCATTTTTTCTAAAATTGATAAATCTGGTTTTTAATGTAAGTATCATAACAAAGGAAAATGTTACCATAACTTTATTTTTTATTTGACCTATACAGATTAATATTCTCTTTTTTTATGTCTATAACTAATCTTAATAGTGGTTCAGTCAGTTATTTTATGTTCTTAAACATGGTAACAATTACATTTTAAAGGCAAAAAAAACACCTATCTAATAGATAAGTGTTTCCAATATTTATATTTTATCGTAGTAAAAAGAGTAGTTATTTACGATTTATTTTAATAAGTACATCCACATTTACTTTGTCTACATCCGAAATCTATTCCTAAAGTAATCATATGCGATCCTGCTGCGTTACTTGCATCAAATACTTCATTCACATTTACCTGATATCCATAGGCAACATAGAAATTAGATTTTTTAATACCAATCATCGGAGAAACAGATAACGGTTTAAAATCCTGATCTACTAATGACCTTAAACTTATTCCAGCCCAATAATAATCTCCTCTATGTAACTTACGTACTTTTAAATTAAGATCCGCTGTACTTCTACCATCACCAGCAAAGTTCTGATATAACACTGAAGGCTCTACTTCTATATCGCTAAAGCGATCATAAAAAGTATATCCAGAATACACATAGTAGTTCTGTATAGAAGAAGGTTCCGTAGGATTAAAATCATCTATTTGCTTCTGTAGTAAATTCACCGCATTAGCACTTAAGAAGAATCTTCCTAATCGATACAATACTCCAATATCAAAGTTGGAGTTATTTACTGTAACATTCTCTAAACTTTCACTAGGCGGCATATTAGGGTCTCCATCATTGAACTGAGATGTGTCTATTCCAAACTGAGTAAACTTATAACTAATACCAAAGGATAGGTATTGATTGGTATACTCATTTAGTGTCAAGTGGTGTGCAAAAGATAATTGTACACCTTTTTGAGAAGTTGCTCCATTTTTATCATTAAATAAAATAGCTCCTACACCCGAACGATCAGAAATACGACCATCTATAGACACTGACTGTGTTCCTGGGGCATCAGCAATATCAACCCACTGTTCAAATCCCGAAGCTCGAACCTGCCAACAATCTCCAATACCTGCATAAGCACTAGATATTAAATATGGATTATCTGCAATATATTGGTTTTGAACTGGTGCAAAAAACTCTTGACCATAACTTCTATTACCAACTATAGCTGTTATTAAAACTATAGCTATTATTATATGTCTTGTGTACGTTCTCATACTTATTATCTATATAAAGTAAAGTGACCTGTAAACTCTCTGTTATCAATGTCATTAAGAATAATGGTAAACCAATAATCTCCTGATGGCAACTCACTTCCTTGGTAAATTCCATCCCAACCGTTATTGGTTCCTTGGTCTCCAACAAACTCAGCTAATAATCTACCATATCTATCGAATACCTTAACTTCCATATCATCAAAGAAGAATGGATCTCTAAACGGATCTTGTCTAGGATACCAGGTATCATTTGTACCATCACCATCAGGTGTAAAGTAATTCGGAATGATAATGTTAATAAAAATCAACTCTTGAACTCCAACTACCTCACAACCCATATTATCTACAACTCTTAATGCATACTCCGCAGTTTCATCAATAGAGAAAATATTATCATCTAATTCTCTATAATCCGCATCGGTTAAATCATTCACCGTTTGCCCATTAGGTATGATTGCTACAAAATAAGTGTAATCTCCACTACCTCCTGTTACAATAATTTCATACTCATTAGGATCCTGAGGATTATTTGTCATCTGAGCAATTGGTGTTGCTAAAGGAATATATTCTTCTATTGTTATTGATCCTAAATCAAACACACATCCTGTAGGAGTATAAGTCATAGTTCCTTGATATTCTCCTGGTTGTACAATGAATGTTGGAGATAAACTATCTCCTGGACTCACACCTCCATCTAGTGATACTAGGTTGTAAAGAATATCAGTGTCTACAGAGTCATCGCCTAAAATAAAGTCTATGTAATATATAGGTGGTTGATTTATCGAACCATCTGTATTTATTATTGGACAATCAACTCTAGGACTCATTACTCCATTAAGAATAGCTCCTTCTGGAATATCCACTGGTAAGTTTATTCTACAATCATTAGCATCTCTAATAAAGATCGTAGTAGTTCCGCCTGGAAGGTCCATATAAGTCAACACTCCGTCCATAAAATCTCCATCATTATTTGTGATATTTGTTGAATACGGTGGTGTACCTCCGGTAATATCGATAGTAACTGCTCCATCACTATCACCAAAACAAGTTTCTGGCGTTATTGCTCCCACAATATTAGCCATTAACTGATCAGGCTCACCGATAGTTACATCATATACTTGTCCACAACCATTAGCATCCTGTGCAAATACCTGATACGTTCCAGGAACTAAATTGGTAAACGTATGTTGGTTAGGAACATTGTCCGATTCATCGTTAAAGAATTGACCTGGATTTGTACTTATTGCAAAAGAATAATCTGGTGTACCTCCAGCCGCAAATACAATAATAGATCCATTATCCTCTCCGAAACAAACCACATCTGTAATTTGAGGTGGAATATTTTCAAACTCCGCAGGATTTATAATATCGAAATCTACTTGAGCAACACAATTTCTATCACTTCTTACTAAATATGTATAGTTTCCTGGTGGTAAGTCAATAAATTCACTATTATTTTGAGGACCCCAAGTTTGAGTAGTAGTATTATTCGTTAACTCAAAAATATAGTCTCCAATACCTCCGGTAACAGTAGCATTAATAACAGCTGTAGCTTCATTAAAACAGTTAATATTTGCAGCAGTTGTATCTAAAGCAATCATTATCTGATTAATTGGTATTACAGGAACTGGCGAAGATAATTGAGATCTACAACCATTTACATCCTCTACAAAGAATTGATACTCTCCTGCTCCAAGGCCTGTAAAAATTCCAGATCCTCCATTTGCTACTTCATTACCATCTTGATCAACGTAATAATATTCAATGATTGCTACATCACTTGTTCCACTGATTGTTACATCAATTGTATTAATATCACACGTAACTTCTGTAACACTATCTATACTAACAGTAACTTCATTTGGCTCATTTATAATAGCAGTAGTTGTCGCTGTACAATTTAAATTATCAGAAACTGTAATCGTATAAGTTCCTGCACCTAGATTATTGAATACATTAGTAGGCTGTGGTCCACTAGTAGTAACTCCATCAGGGAATGTTAAAGTATACAAATAAGTTCCTGGTCCTTGACCTCCACTAGCAACAACAGTAATACTACCATCAACATCCTCAAAGCAGGTAACACTGCTATCCGCTATTGGATCAACAATTATAGCATTAGGTGACTGTATGGTAAACTGCTCATCATCGGTACATCCTTGACTATCTTCAGCAGTAACCGTATACAATCCAGCAGTTAGATTTTCGAATAACCCTGTTGTATTAGAAATAGCGCCAGGAGTTAACGTATATGTAACTGTTCCTTGAGCTCCAGTAACAGACGCTTGGAAAGATCCATCACTACCAGGAACACAAGACTCTACCGTGTTGATAGCTGATATAGCTGTTACAATTGGTGCACCAGGTCCTGTAATTGCAACAACATTCGATCGTTCTGTACACAATGGATCCGCGGTTTCTACAATTTCTACAATATATACACCTTGTGGTAAATTAACCGGTAAAATATATGGATTTGGATCCGTTGTTGTATCTCCTGTTCCAGAGAACGCTGTTGGATTCCCATTTTCATCAAGAATTGTAAAATTATATGGTCCTGTATATCCAGTTATCGATATATTGATCGTACCATCTGCATCTCCTAAACAAGTTTCAGGTGTTTCCTCCGCTGCTACCAATTCTACAAAATCGAATTGATCAATTTCATGAGTAACAGTAATCGTACACATCGTAATCTGATCTGTAATTCTAAATGTATAAATACCTAAAGGTCTTGGTAACAGAAAATTAGCTGTTGACACACCAGCAGGTGTATCTACAGGTGCAGGTGGATTAATCACTGTACCAGTATTGTCAATTAATTCAAACAAGAAATCCCCTGAACCTCCCTGTACAGATACAGTAACTTCTTCATCAACAGCACAAGTGATATCTGTTACGATAGCAACAGCAGGATTTGTCATTATTGGGAATGGTGCTACTGTTTCCGTTTCAGTTACAGGATTTGTAGCACAGCTATTACTATCCGTAACTGAAATTAAATAATCTCCTTCTTCATCAGCAGTAATTTCATAATCTATTTCAGGAGTACCTAAATTAGCGTCAGCGATATCTAATTCAGTTACAACTACTCCAGAAGGTGTTTCATAAGAAATACTATATGGTGCAGTTCCAGCTGTTATTGTTACAGTAATTATAGGGAATACTGAACTATTATCTGGAGCACAGCTATATGCACTTTGAGAAATTGCTACAGCAACTTGCGTAGCATTCGCAACCGTAATAGCAACCTGACCAGAACAACTTCTATCTGAGGTTACCACAACTACGTAATCTCCAAATGGTAAATCAGTAAATACTGGATTATCTATTTGATCAACTCCAACCTGTTGCGCTAAATCAGGGTTTCCTGTTCCATCATCAACATATATTTGATATGTGTAAGGACCATCTAAATCAGTACCTGTTTGTAATGTCACGGTAACTGTTCCATCAGTCGCTCCTATACATGATACAGCAGTTGACGTTGCAGATGGAATAGGATCCAACGGCACCGTTAATTCTGGAACATCTATTGTAATTGTACACGGCGTAGTAATCGCAGCGATATTAACATCTGTAATTTCCACTATATAATCACCCGCAGCGATTGGAGTAAAAATATTATTTCCTACCTGAGGTCCAGCAACAATTGCGTTTGTAGCTTCATCTCTTAGGGTAAAAGTGAAATTACCTGGATTGACAGCAAAATCTGATCCACCATTAACTGTTACTGTTATTGTTCCATCAACATCTCTACAAGTAGGGTCCGTCGTGAAATCTGCAGTAGCAGTTAATTCTGGTAATATCGTTATTGATTCCACATTAGAAGGACATCCATTTTCATCATATGCAGTAACCGTATAAGTTCCAGGAGTAGCTACAGTGAATGTATGCGCAGTACTTCCGTTATTAGCATCTTCTATAACACCTGTATCTAATTGGAATCTTAATATTCCTGAACCTGGCGGTACCGGAACATTACTAGTTCCTGATGCAGATATTACATAACTTCCATCATGAGTACATACATCATCCACCGTAAGTGGATTAAGTACAGGATTATCAGTTCTATTTACCGTAACCACTATAGAAGCAGGATTAGAAGTACAGGAATTATCATCCACAACACTAATTGTATAATCGGTACTAGTGCCCGTAACAGGTAAATCAAATATTCCTGTTGTGTTTGTAGTTGTAAATGTTCCTCCACTTGGCACATCTGTTGCAGTAAAAGTATAAGGAGATGTTCCTCCAGAAGCTGTTACTACAACTCTTCCATCTTCATTACAATTTGCATTAGTATTAGAATCTAAGGCTAATAGTAATTCTGTAGGTTGAGCAATATTGACAACATTAGACGTATCATTACAAGTAGAAACAGGATCTATAATTGAAACCTGAATACTTCCTGCTTCTAAACCAGTTATGGTAATAGGGTTCTGTACAGTGGTATCTGCACCTATAGGGCCTGTAACGGTTCCTGTAGTCGTATTTGTTACTGTATAATTATAAGGACCTGTATGCCCTGTAACAGTAAGCTCTACATTACCAGTAGCATCACCAAAACATAAAATATTTGGAGTAACCACAGCAATATTAGCCTCTATTGTGTCATAAGGAGTAATTTCATAAGGTAATGTCTCTATAGAACATTGTGTTCCTTGATCAAACACTCTAAAGATATAATTACCTACACCAGGTAAAAAGAATGAACCACTTGTAGTTGTAGCTCCTCCGGAAGCAACTCCTATCTGAGATGGTACTGCTCCATTGATTTCTATAAAATCAAACGGACCTGTTCCTCCAGTTACTGTAACCGTAACCTCTTCGGTGTTGGTAGTACAATTTATACCTGTTACTAGATTTACTACCGCGTCTGTCATTACAGGGAACGCAGGAATATTAAATGGTACTAGGACATTAGGACAATCATTTCTGTCAAATACTGTAAATGTATAATTACCAGATTCGTTTGCTATAATCTGAATTCCTGCTAAACCAAGATCAGTATCCAATGTAGCTGGATCTACTGGTCCAACTGTATTTCCTGATGGATCTGTATAAGATATAGTGTATGGTGAATTACCTCCAGCAAAGTTATCTACAGTAATTACAGGAAGATTTATCGCAGCACCAGTACATCCATAAGGTGTCTCCAATGCTACAGTTGCTACAGGAAGTGAAGGTTGGTCTATAATATAATCTTCAGTATCCAAACAAATCACATTTAAAGCTCCGTTTGGCTTAGTAACCCTTACTTCAATAGTATATGTTCCAATACCTAAACCTGAGAATACAGGACTTGTTTGGAATGGAGTTACATCTGCTATCGGTGCAGAAATTCTATATTCATAAATAACCGCTGGGTCAGCATCCGTCGATGCAGCTGTTAATGCTGCCGTTATAACACCATCCGTATCACCTATACAAGTAACAAAAGTAGTTTCAGGTACAAGTACTGGAGGCGTCGGAGCATCTATACTTACCGGAGCAGAGAACGAACAAAATGGTGCAATAGTTCCACGTCCATCATCCGTAGCAACTACGATATAATCACCTGGAGCAACACCAGTATAAATTCCATTAACATCACCCGTTACATTTCCTGTTGGTGTTCCAGTTCCGTCTTGTAGTACATATGTTAATGTCCCTTGTACAACACCTGATGTAATTGTTGTAGTAATAACACCTGTAGGGTTTTCACAATCTGGAGCAGTTGTAAATGCTGCACTAATAACTAGTTCGTCATAAACCACAACCGGAAGCGTATCTACAGAACAACCTGTTTCATCTGTAATTGTTATTATATACGATCCAGGAGTAGATACAATAAATTGGTGATTATTATTATCTATACTACCTGTAACCGCAGTTCCTCCATCAATTTGATACAATAATGTTCCAAGACCTGTACCATCTACATCAATTACATTACTATTATCATATGCACAATCATCAATAAAACTCGCTGTAACAGTTGGTAGTGGATTTACCACTACGGTAACATCTACAGGGCCAAAACTACATCCATTAAGATCTGCTACCCAAATATCAAAATCTCCCGCAGTATTACCTAGATCAATTGTGTTATCATTTAATGGATACGTACCTGGATCACCAGCACCATCGGCCACTACAGCATATGTATATCCATCCGTAGTTGGTGGTATTCCAAAAGGTGTACCACCATCAGTATCCATTATTACCTGTGCATTAGTACCACAACTATTAGCTGGAGTAAGATTAGTAGCTACAGAAATTAATGGATCTGGGATATCTATTTCAAAATCTACTCTGTTCGAACATAAAGTTCCATCATCTTCTCTAACAATCACATAATATCTCCCTGGTGGGAAATTAGAAATTGTAACTGGAACTGTCGCAGGAGATACTACCGCCGAAGTACCAGAAAAAGCTGCTCCTAAAGAAACATTTGTAAACTGATCAAATACTTCCCATGAAACAGATGTAACAGTAGCATCATATCCAGAAATATCAAAACTTATTTCCCCATCATCCAGTGCTGGCACCTCATTACATGTAACATCCGTCGATACAAAATTAATAATATCTGGATCAGACGGAGGCGTTACAGGTGGCACCAACTCCTGATACAAACAACCCGTAGCGTTATCTCTTACTTCTAAGATATAAGTTCTATTAAATTGAAGAACATCAAAAGCACCAGCAGTCATTCCTCCATATCGATGAATTCTTATTGGGTTAGTAGGAGTTGTAACCGTAGCGTTCAATGGTTCATCATTTAAAGGAACAAACGTACCTAAAGGTCCAGTTTCTCCAACAATACGAATATCAAATCCTAAAGGTGGATTTGTAGTGTTATCCTGACCAACACCTCCAACAACATCTATATCAAAAATTACACCGGCAAGACAATTACCAGTTGCAACAACATTCTGAACTAAATCACTTGGTGGTGAAAATATATTAAACGGCCCTATAGGATCCGGGTTAGAAACGCAACCATTATCATCTTCTACAAAGATGAAATACTGACCAAAATTTAATCCTTCGAATCGAACTGTTGTTGAAGCACTTAGTACAACAGGATTCGTTGAAGTAGTATTAGTAGAAGGAACAATAGGTCTTATTGAAACATCACTTGCATCTACCAATGTATAAGTATATGTTCCTGAACCACCACCTATTTCTAAATCTATCGCTCCTAACTCTGTAACAATAACAGATCCACCACAAGTAACAGGTGTTTCTGTTCTACTTACCTCCAAAATTTCGTCCGGTGCAGCAATTTCTACAGTTCCTGGATATAAACATCCTCTACTACTTCTTACAGTAAAGTTATAAGTATTCTCTACTAAATTAGGGAAAGTTATTTGAGTACCTGTAATTGCCACAAATGTTCCTGTATTTCCGAAATCAATTTCATAAGGGGTTTCTGTTCCTGTCACAGTTACTACAGCAGTACCTGTGTCACCAAAACAATCTACATTTACAGTTGGTGCTGTGATTGTCGGAGCAACCGGATCTGTAACTGTAAAAGGAGAAGTAGTAAATGTACACCCTCTATCATCAGTAACTCTAAAAATATAAGTTCCAGCTCCTTAAGTAGCTACATAATCTACAAATGGTGTAGTACCATTAGTAATATGATCTACAAAAGCACCTCCATTAAATGAAACCGCAATGTCATAAGGCGTGTATCCTCCATTCACAACAAAAGAAAAAGAAGCATCAACAGGAGTACCTGCAGCATTACAAGTAATATCCGCCACCTGGGTAACATCAAGTGAAACCGCCTCTGCAATAGTTTCAGTAAGTGTTACTGGACAACCATTACTGTCTGTTATTGTAATTGTATACGTACCTGCTTGTGTTAATGCAGGCGTTGTAGTAAAAGTAGTAACGGCACCCACATTAGTGTCTGGTATCACTATCGTTCCACCTAATGCAACATTATATATATAATCTGGGGTTCCAGAGTTTGTTCCGTCAATGTTTATCGTAAAACTTACTGTCCCATCATCCAAACAGAAATCAGAACCCGTATCTACTGTAGCTGCTATCTGTGGTAATTGATTAATATCTAAAGTTTGTGTAGCAGATACACAAGAATTACTATCCGTTACTATAATTTGATACCCTGTTCCATTAGGAACATTTAAATAAGGATCAGTAACTGGTCTACTTGGACCAACAGCTGTTCCTCCTGAATCATTTAATATCCAAGTGTAACCAACACCACTTCCACCCATCACATTACTAATGGTAACAGTACTTGTATTAGCAACACAATCTTGATCAATAGGATCTATAGTAAACGTAATAACATCAGGTTCTCCAATAATTACTTGATCTGTTGCTGTACAATTAGTTCTTTCATCTGTAACTAAAATATCATATGTTCCAGCTGCCAATATATCTCCTGTTGGAATAGTTGCTGTGTTTTGACCTGTTGCTTGCGCAACAATAGTTCCTCCTATAGAAACCTCGTATTCATAAGTCTCTGTTGTTAAATCAATTCCTGAAACTGTAAATGATAATTCTCCTGTACTTTGTCCATTACATAATGGCTCATTAACTAAGGTAGCATTCACTGCTATTAAATCAATAGTAGGAACCGTAAAAGTTTCAGTATATACACATCCATCCGTATCTGTTCTAGCTAAAAAAGTATATGTCGTTCCAGAAGTTAACCCTGTAAACACATTAGATACCTGAGGACCTACTGTTATTGGAGCTGTAATTTCATACATTACAGTGCTCGTTCCATCTAGAGTTGGAGTCAATGTAACATCTGCTTCTAACGCAGGACATTGAACTTGTGTCGCAGCAAAAGAAAGATCAGTAACTTGTACTAATGGATCAATTGTTAACTGACCTAAGTTTATTGGACAAGAAACTGTATTTCCGTCTCTAATAAACAATGTATAAGTACCATCTGTTAATCCTGTAAATATTCCTGTTGTATTACTAAAGTCTACACCATCTATACTATATGCATATGGCGGTGTACCGTTTGCAGGATTAGATACCGTAATCGTTCCTAATTGAGGAGTTGTACTTGATCCCGTAGCATCACATCTATATTCTTGGGTAATAGCTATATCTGCTGTTATTGCAACTGGAGCAACAATTGTAGCGTTGACATCCAAGGTACAAGCAGGACTTGCTCCTGATCCATCAGTTATAGTTATTGTATGTGGTCCTACTGGAACATTGTTAAACGTTATTGGTCCGGTTCCAGTTGGTCCTTGCGTAGTGGTTGCATCTCCATCCAGTACATAAGTAAATGGTCCTTCTCCCGCGGTAACCGTAATTTCTATACTTCCGTTATCTGTAGGACAATCTGGATTTGTAACTACAGGAGCACTTGTAGCAATAGCTTCGTATGCTGTAACAGTTTCTGGATTAGAAAAAGCTGTACATCCTTGATCATCCGTAACCTGAACAACATATGTTCCTGGTGTCGAAATTGTATGAGGAGATGTAATATTTGCTTGCACCAATGTTGGTGGTGAACCTTGAGCATATAAATCAAACTGAGTATACACCGTACTTCCTCCTGCAGGAGTAAAGGTTATATTAGCATTTTCATTACAATTAATATCATTTGCCAAATCAGCGGTAATCGTCAACTCCGGATTTATTGTAAATGCCAATGCTGCAGTCGAACAATTTGTTGCTGTATTTGTAACAATTACCGTGTAATTTCCTGGTGTAAGATTAGGAATTTCAAAAGTATTTGCCGGAGCAGGTGTCGCAACTGGTAAAAACGTTATTGCAACTCCAGTTCCTCCATTAAGGCTATACTCAAAAGGACCTAAAGGAGTAGGTATTCCAGGAGTAATTGTTACCCATTGCGTTGCTTGATCTGTTCCATCGTAACAATTATCTCCTCCTGTTGCCAGTGCTATTGTTGGCGAAGCAGACTGCGTAATTGATTCAGTATTATTAATCTCACAAGCGGCTGCAGAATTACCATCTCTAACAAAAATAGTGTATGTGTCTACTGCAAGCCCTGTAAATATATTATTAGTGTTAGGATAATCTACGATTACTCCGCCTCCACTATCCAATAATCTGTATTGATAGTTTCCTCTACCACCACTTGCAGTTACTGTAATAGTACCTGTATTGGCACCACAATTTGTCTCTGTAGCTACTGTTGTAAAAGTAAGTGGTGTTGCTGGTTCTGTTACATCTACCGTTGCTGTATCAGAACAGTTTAATGGTGAGCCAGAACCTCCAGGATTCGTATCTGTAACCGTTATTGTATATGTTCCCGCAACTAAGCCAGTAACATTTACCGGACTTGTAGTGATACCGTTACCAGAATCAACTGTAGTTCCACCCAATGTAACGGTGTAATCAAAAGAAGTGCTATTTGTTACTGTAAAAGATAAGGCTCCATTGTTTTCTCCAACACAAACAACAGGAGTAGTTTCTACAGCACTTGTTATATCTATAGGATCAATTACATCTACTCTATAATCATCATTAAAAGTACATTGATCATCACTTCTTCTGGCGGTAATGGTATACGTAATACCTTGAGCTATTGTATAAGTATTCGTAGTTAAAAAACCTGTGTTTCCTGTAGCACCTGTTCCAGTTGAAGGGTCAGGAGACACATCATATTCGTAGACCACTCCAGCAGCTATATCAACTGCTGATAATGGAGGTTGCGCCTCGAAACTAACTTCTGAACTTTGAGAAGTACAATCACCATTTCCTGGTGTAAAAGTAATAGAGTCAATAGGAACAAGTGCAGGTACGTCTATAACAAAAGGAGCAGCACAATCTGCACTTCCTTGGTTTCTAATGTATACTGTATAAGAACCATCTATACTTACCAAAATATCAAATGGAGTAGTTGTTACATTTGTAAAAGTAACATTATCTAAACTCCACTCATAAGAACCAGAACCTCCTGCTATATTATCTACTTGAATAATAGCGTCTTCGCTACCAACGATACAACTTAGTGGTCTTTCAAGAGTCACATCAGCTGTGATTCCTGTTGGGGAACTAATAGAAAATCCATATTGTGTAACTGGACATATTATTGCCTCTGGTACTGGAAAAGAACAGTCAGGATTTGTAATTGCAGGTGTAGTATTAGCATGGGTTACTTGAACTACATATGAATTACCATCAGGAACTCCCGTAAATGTAATCGTTTGACTTCCTGTAGAACTAATATCATTAACCAAAGTCCATAAACTTGGATCTTCATCACTCGGATCAGCAGGATCACTAATACCGTTACCACAATTTGGATCCGCAGCACAATCCCAAAGTTGATATGTATATAATCTTCCTGCTACCGTTGGTGAAACATCTACCTGTATTTGTCCTGTATCTCCAGGACAAGGAGGTTGAGTAACAGTAACATTGTCAATTACAATTGGCTCATATGGTGATATATTATCAATACTTGCAGAAATAACACAAGCTGGTGAACCACTAGGAATACTATTATCACTTATTCTAAATGTATATGTAGTAGCTGGATTTGCAGGACTAGGAATCTCGAAAATATTACACGCTACAAAATTACCATCACCGTTATCATATAAATAATCACCTGAACCATTTAAAACATTTACTTGAACTAAAGCTCCACTATCACAAGTTTCAGGTGCTAATAATACTACTTCCGCGTCAAAAGCTGGAGCAGGATTAATCGTAACAGTTGCATCAAAAACACACTCTGGTGTCGGCCTATTTGAAATTACCTCTACAGTATACGTACCTGCTGGTAAATTATTTTGTGTATAATTACCGTTGTTTGCACTACTATTAGGTACAATTATAGGATCTGCGGCTCCTAATGCAGCACTTGAAATCGTATATTGATATTCAGGTATTCCACCTGTAACAGTTATATTAATTCTTCCAAAACCTGTTCCATTATCATCATTAACACAAGATGGGTCAACTCCTGTAACACTAAATGTTGGGTCAATCGAAGGAACATTTATTGTTTCAGAATACTCACATCCTGGAAAAGTAGTATCAATCGCATACACAGTAACATCACCGGCAGTAGATATAGGAAAAACACCAGTGGTATTTGTATAAGGACCTCCAGATGTTAAACTAAACGCAAAATTAGTAGGTACATTTATTACACTAACACTACCATCACTACCACATTCTATTGGGTTCATGGTTAAGTCTGGCTGGTAATCGTTCTTAAATACACTAAAATAAAATGGTATAATACATCCACCATCAAACTCTGCAAGAATTCTATAATCACCTGCTTCAGAAACAGTATAATCCTCTGTATCTCCTCCTGCAACCTCAACCCAATTGGCATCAGTACAATTACCATCTAACAGGGAACAAGGATCGTTAGGATCTAAAACACATGATCCCGAAGGGGTTAGTCGTTGCCAAGAAATATCATCTAAGCTAGAAGGATCAAAATTAGTTTCGAGTAATTGTGTCTGATCACCACATAATAAAATTTGCGGTATAGGAACACCACTACAATCTTCAGTAACTATGGTCGTGCCATTTACATAATCCAGAACAGGATTCGTAATATCTCTAAAAGCAGTTACTGTAAATTCTTCTGTAAGAGACATACAACTAGGGTCAACACCATCTGTATCTTCTTTAATAACTGTATAAACACCTGTTTGAGGGTTTGGTACATTAAAAAAGTTAACCGTAGTAACTACAGGTGTAGCAATACCAGGCCCCGACCAAGTATATTGATTATAACCTGTACCTGCAACTAAAAGTAACTCATCATCACAAAAAGTTACGTCTAATTGACATGCAGGAACATTAACAAGTATATTAGAAGCTTCGTTTAATTGATCTCCACAAACTCCTAATTGAGAGCTACTAGTAGTACTTCCAAGAGTACCAGACTGTAATCCAGTATAGGTAGCCGTGGCAGAATTTGTAATAACATCGGAACAAGCATCTCTTAATTCTTCACAACTACTTACTAATTGTGCTCTAAATCGTATAAAAATTGGCCCATCTCCAACTCCAACTGGTTCGTCATTTCTAGTTTCTACAATACTTGCAGGTATATTGAACTCTAGTACACCTGGTGACGTTTCTGTATAAGTTACTCCAGGTGGTAACGTGGCATCAACTACTCCTAATAGATTTGTATTAGGGGGTAATATATCTGTGATAATAACTGTTCCATCAACAAAATCTTCATTACCAATATTTTCTATTTCTAAATCGTAAAAAACTTCATCTCCCAGTTCGACATTATTTCCGGTTATTTCCGTAGTACCATCTAAATCAAAAACCTTTTTAATAATTCTTAGTTCAGGCTCTATAATAGTAACAGAAAAAGCATTAAAAAAAACACTATATCGATCTCGATCTGTGAACAACTCAAACGTCGCAGATGTTTGTCCATTACCTACAAGATCTTTTGTGACATTTGGAAGTTCAAAATAATCCATATCAAACCCTTGCGTATTCTCCGAATTAGGAGTTCGGTCTGTAATATAATTACCATCAAAAGATATAGATCCATTAAAAAAATTAGTCGTTGGATTAGCACTTGCATTTCCTTGTCCTAAGGCAGTAAGTCCTCCAGATGTATTCACTATTCTTAATTCATCTCCACCCAAACTAGTATCACCTTCTAATGAAGAAGTACCAAATCTTACATTAACAGGTTCACTAGCTCCTGTAGGTGTCGTAAACCCACTATAGGTAAACTGTAATGGAGTTTGACCACTAAAAATCTGAACAAACCCATCACTCGTACTAATAAACTTAGCCGATTCTTGTTGATCTTCATAAATAGCAACTATAAACCAACCTCCACAGGCACCATCACCACCACTGGTAAAACCTTGTGTAGCATTCATGTTAGCTACCGTATAAGTACCAAAATTATTGTCAGGATCTAATAAACTTGTTACATCCGCATAACAAACATAAGGAAGTTCGTCATTTGCATTATCTCCTAAAGGATTCGTAGGTGTATTTCTATATCCATCAAAAACAACACTGCTTGCCGTTACATCTACATATGTTCCTCCTGGTACCTTAAATTTTATATCTCTAAAATCTGCAGGACCCTGTTTTCTTGGATCTGTAAGGGGTAGGTTGTTTAAAATATCATTTCCTTCATCCGTTGATAGCGTAGCTAGAACTACATTACTCTGTGCCTGTAGTAAAGGTATTAAATCTCCACCGGCAAAATTGGCATTATTTATATCATCATTCCCTACTGATACAGAAGGAATGTTTATTGCCGGACCATTCCCTGTAAGTCTAGGCAAAAGCCCTCCATCATTTACTATTACAACTCCAACCGCACCTGCATTTTGTGCATTAACTACTTTTTCTCTTAGTGAGCAGCTTCCACCATCTCTAATCACAGCTATATTCCCCGATAGCTGAGCTCCATTAGTAATCCCACAACCATTGACAGGTTGAGCTACTACTAAATATGAAGTTACAGGATTTCTTTGTATATCAGAATTGTCATTACTAAACTCCGAGTTTCTGGCAGTATACTGTTGAGCGAGAGGACCGTTATTAATTATTAAAGCTGTATTGGTATCCGAGTTACTAGATATTTCATTATTACTAAAATTATTTGGACTATTACCTCTTGCCATATAATAATTAGCCGACCAATATAATCCGGCATATACTAAACGGCTACAATCTTCTCTAGGTACAGTTAAACCCGCTTCACTAGAGCTAAAAGTAGAGTCATCATTATCAACATCTATAAAAGCCGTAACATAGTTACCATTATTATCATTACCATTATAATTCCTATTTGGATTGGTAAAGGTGGTCCCATTATCATCTTCTATTACACCGACAATATCATTACCGGTCATTACCATGTTTCCTCTAATATTATTGAATTGAGCTCCTGGTCTTGGAGTAAGAGGGACCGATTCTTGCGCACTTATATTACTTATGGTACTGATAATAAATAATATTAACAGTACAGCTTTTTTGGGGAATAGTGTTTTCATAAGCTGCTTTTTATTTGAGTTGAGTTATTCATTCTAATATTTTTTTTGGGGTGCTCACTATTCTATTTTTAATATATATAGATCGCCGTTATATGTATTATTTACGTTAGAAAATAAACTTTGTTTTGCATTATCTAATGTGTCAAATTTGTTTAAATAAACATATATGTAATTATCTTTTGGATTTCTAAAAAACTTAGGCTCCAAACCTTGAGATTTCAGTCTTTCCATTCCTCTTTCAAAATAATTTTCTCTTTTGAAAATATTGGTTATTAAATAATAACCATTCTCTATATTATGTCCTCCGATATAGGATAAACTTTCCGTTAAAACCGTGTCATCTTTTACTGTATCCTTAATCAATCTTGATTCTTGTACTAGCCTTTTTAAAGATTCTACCCTACTCTTAGCAATATTTAATATCCACATATCACCAAAGTATTTATTTCCTATGTTGTTTAAATAATTCTCTGCCGCTTCCTCTTTATTAGCATAATACTTAATCGCAACATATTGATATTGGTTTTCCGGATTTAAGATTACCTGAGAATCATTAAATCCTAAATCTTTTAACTTATTAGTAAAACTTTCTGCGTAAGTTCCTCCTCTAAACACATTACCAATCAAATAAAATCCTTCTGGATATCCTGGTATATATTTAGTAGCATACTTAGCTTCGGGTCTTGTTGCTTCGGCGAACTTTATAAATCTATTTTTAGAAGTAAGTCTTTTAGAGCTTGTAGGGTCATTGTTTTTCTTAACCTCTTCAGCTTCATCACTCATACTTACTAAAGACTCCAAAAGTTTATTAAACTCTCTCTTATCCAAGTTTTTTGATGATGTTAATAGAGAATCTCTCGATGCAATTAATTTATCAGTAATTCTACTACTATTATCTAACTCCTTTTGTATTTCTTCTAAATCTTCACCACCATCATTTTCAGCCTCTGCTTCCTGTCTCTGTCTTTCTTCTTCTGCCAATCTTGCAGCTTCAGCTTCTTGTCTTTGTCTCTCTTCTTCAGCTAATCTTGCAGCTTCCGCCTCTTGTCTTTGTCT
>NZ_KE387185.1:283779-1535763 GCF_000430645.1 Aquimarina latercula DSM 2041
ATCTTTCTTCTTCAGCCAACCTTGCAGCTTCTTCTTCTTGTTTTAATCTCTCTTCTTCAGCTAATCTTGCAGCTTCTGCTTCTTGTTTTAATCTCTCTTCTTCAGCTAATCTTGCAGCTTCTGCTTCCTGATCTTTTTGTACCGAAACTTCTCTTTCTAGTGTTTTCTGAGACTCTTCTCTTCTTCTCTGCTCTGCCATCTCCAGCTCTAACTTCTTCTGAGCCGCTAATCTTTCTTCCTCAGCCTTTTGCTCAGCTATTTCAACTTCCAATCTCTTCTGAGCAGCCAATCTTTCTTCTTCAGCTTTTTGTTCAGCTATTTCAACTTCCAATCTCTTCTGAGCAGCCAATCTTTCTTCTTCAGCTTTTTGTTCAGCCATTTCAACTTCCAATCTCTTCTGAGCAGCTAATCTTTCTTCTTCCTCTCTAGCTGCTTGAGCTTCTGCTTGTTTTCTAGCTTCTTCTGCAGCTACTTCTTGTCTCTCAAGCTCAGCAGCTTGTTGGGCAAGTCTAGTTGATTCTTCTGCTTTTCTTCTCTCTTCAGCTTCGGCTTCAGCAGCAGCTTCTTGTTGTTCTGCTTCGGCTTCTCTAGCAGCTTCTTCTGCAGCTATTCTAGCCTCTTCTGCTTGTATTCCTGCAGCTTCTTCTGCTTTTCTTCTCTCTTCAATTTCTAATTCAAGATTTTTCTGAGCAGCTATTCTTTCTTCCTCAGCCTTTTGCTCTGACATCTCACGCTCTAATTTCTTTTGAGCTGCTAAGTCTTCTGCTTGCTTATTGAGTAGTTTTACTTCTTCTTCTCTTTGTAAAGCTAATTCTCTTGCTTTTCTAGCTTCTTCTTCTTTAGCTTCTTGAATAGATCTCTCTAATCTATTCATTGTTCTTTGTGCCTGACTCAGAGAATCTCCTCCTGTCCTCTGTAGTTCTCTTATTATTTTATTTTGATCTAAGATCTCTTTCTTAAGTCTTCTAATTTCAGAATCCCTCTGTAATGAACTTTTTGAAGAAATATTTCGTCTTTTCCTTCTACGTTCTTCTTTAGCAAAATTAAACGCCAGTCCAAATTCGTGTGTAGCTCCGAACTCAGCAGCCGTAGCATCTCCACCGATACCTGGTTCAACAGTATAGCCTATAGAAACCACTTTTGTAATATTTGCTCCAATTCCTATAGAACCTCCATAAAAACTATTATAACCAAGTTGTGCCCATCCGTATTTTGGTATTTCGAATAACACATTACCTCCATATCTTAAATCCTGTTCACCTGGTTTAGAGGCATAAACCATTCCACGCAATTCATTATCAATTCTTCTCCAATCTAATTCTGTTGTGTACATTACATGACCTGAATATTCGAAATTATCAGTTAGTAATTCGCTCGCAGTAAGGTTATAAGTAACTAGGTTTCCAACGGATACACCAACATCGAAATTACCATAATTGAAGTTTACACCAGGACGTAATAAAAACACAGAGCTATTTTCGTAATTATTAATTATGTCATCATTTACTTGTGCCTCATCAAGATTACTTTTTAAAGCACTTTGGGAATAACTTAAATTTACCCCAAACGTAAAATTCATGTCTCTGTTAAGTTCTATATTATATGCATAATTTAATGTAGCGCCAAAAAACCTAAATATCCCGACATTCTGCTGAAACAAACCAATACCTATTCCTGTTTTTTCCTCGAATCTAGCAGAATAATTAAGAAAATATGTCTGAGAATTATCACTAAAACTTGCTCTAGGGTTTCGATTATATATGTTTATTGAATTTTTATTTTCTCTTACCAAAGAAAAGGTAGGATTAAACATAAATCGATTATACTTAAGAGAATTATGTAACGGAATATCTGAAGGCAATATACCTGATGTATTAGATGATCCATCTTGTGAATGCACAAGGTGTGAGCAAAAAATTAATGTGGATATATAAAGTATTTTTTTAATCATAAATTATCTCATTACTGTAATTGTCCCCTTTTTAACGACTGTACTACTTCTAGAAATTATATAATAATAAATAAGTTCACTTGCTTGAGATGCAGAATCATTTGGCCAATCTGCATTATAGCCTCCAGTTTTTTGGAAATCTATTTTTCCATTCGATGAATAGATAGTAACTTCTACATCATTTTCACTGAATGAATTTGGTAAAACCCATGAATCATTTGCAACATTTCCTCCAGGTGTAATAACATTAGGGATTAATTCTGATAATGCCGCTGGTCCTCCAACCACGGCAGTTTGTGTATCAACCGTACATAAAGAAGTACTTATTCTGGCAAAGTAGTTTCCATCTTCTGTTACCGTTAACGTATTTGTTGTTTCGCCATCTATTAGAACTTCTTCTCCATTTTCAATTATATACCACTCATATGTAAAATTCGCATTTAATGGCGCTGTCAACACAACAGACTCTCCTGGTTCTAAAACCGGAGGCGTAATATCCAGTACTATATCACTAGATAAAAAATCAATAGGTAAATTGTTTGAAACAGCATCTGGTAGACCTCCAGGTATAAAAATACCTCTTAATTCAAAACTTCCACCGCTATCCGAACGACTTACATCTAACGACAAAGAAGTCTCACCAGTTGAGACTCCATCATTAAACCATTCGAAATCGAAAAAACCAAATTGTTCCGTTGTCAACGGAACCCGATCTCCTGTCGAGGTTATTCCCACCATTTCCGTCAATGTTATTGTAATTGGGTCCTGTTCACAATCAACGACTTCCTCAGGTGCTATTACAATATCAAATCTTTCTGCTGATCTTATTATAGTTTCTGAAGACAACATTGTCATACATGGATCATCCGGAAATAATGCGTCAATCTCTATTCTATAATCCCCAACTCCATTTGCTGGTACATCAAAAGTAATTGTTGGACCTGTTGTAATTCCTTGAATTAAAACATTCGTATCTCGTATCCATCTAAATGTACTACCGATTGGGGCATCAGTTTCTACCGTTAAAGTTAATATCTGTGTTGGTAACAATATCAAACCTTCTGGAAGTGGAGCTGTAATGCTTGAGCCCTCATTAGTAACTGTTACTAGATCCGTAGTTAGCGTACAATCCTCACTTAATTCTATTCGTAAAGTATACTCTCCACCGAAATCATTATCGGGTAAAATTATGTTTGGAGAAATTTCTCCATCCAATTCTTCACCATCCTTTATCCACTGATAGTTATATGAAAAATCTATTAAACTTGCTCTTAATTCTTTGAACTCATCAGGGCAAAACGAAAAATCATCATCCGTAACTATAGTAATATCATCAGGATTAATCAACGAAGCATCCACAGCATTCGATCTATTAAGGGGATTGAAAAAGTTATTACATAATCCTAGAGGAACTCTTGCTATATATCTTCCTACTTCTGTGATTATTAAAGATGGGCTATTTTCTCCGGGAATTATTGCTCCATCCTTTAACCACTCCCATTTCAATGTGTTTACATCTATCGAGTTGTCATTTTCATCTCTAACTTCAACAGCTATCTCCTTAGCAAATGAGGCTACATTACAAAAAATTATCTCATCCCTTCCATTTAAAATTATTTCTAAATTATCATCAAAAAAATGAAATGCTATTGCATCAGAAATTTCACTAATTATATCAACCTCTGAAGCTCGGACCCGTATTCTAAAATCATCACTGTTAGCATTAGTGGGTACCGATATATCTGTGAAATTGATGTTAGAAGTCGCAGCGGTTCCATTATTTGGACCCGTAACTCTTCCTAATTCTGTTATGTCAGATTGATTTGCAAAACTTCCTGTAGGGTCTGAAAGTTCCAAAATAAACTCATTATTTGTTGGTAATGCATTACCAGGTGATAACTCCGCAGTAAAATCAAAACCATTAGTCAACGTACCACAGGCTTGTGGAGCCGAAGTAAGAGAAGGTGGACCTATATTACGCTGCGCTTTGGCAACATGGATTCCCATTGCCAAAACGATCATGACGATTAAGAGGTTAAGTCTTTTATTCATAGCTATCACATCAGTTAAATTTGTGTGAATATATGCAACATTAATCAAGCGATTTGGGGCGCTTGTTGATAATGTTGTTAATATAAATATTGTAAAGTCATAAAATTATGAATTAAAAATTTATATCAAACCAATTTTTCGTTTTTTTTTGTAATAATATTCTTACTTCGTTTTGAAGAGTATGATTACATCTCTAAAAACATAAAGTATTAGTAGTAATTATTTATATTAAAACATTGATTATCAATATTTTACATTAAAAAAATATACATTAAAAGTTGCTTAAAAAAGCAAGGTTTTACATTTTTTACCGACAAAAATCAAAAATTTTTTGAATGAAAAAGTGAAAAAAAAAATAATTTTTTGATGTTATGCGCACATCATAAACACCTAAAAAAGACAGTTTTTGCCGATTAAGTGTACTAATTTTATAGAATTATTAACCAAATTTAACGTTAATTATTACAGAAAAGCTTATCATAAATATCACAAACATGTTTGGAGAAAAAATTGCAATAATTTTCCTTAAATATTATCTAAAAAGGATATACTTTTTATTAACAAACGTTTAAATAAATATGAGGGAATATTCCCTGAAAATATACATAAAAAAACCCCGAAATTAGTTCCGAGGCTCTAAACTTTAAACTATCTAAATATTACTCATTAGATGTCTTTTCTCCGTTAAGTTCTTCTATAATTTTATCTGTAAGATCTAATTCTTCCTTAGCGTAAAACAAGTTTTTCACCTCTGTTTCTCCATAGATATAAGTATATCCATTTTTCTTACCATACTCTTTTATAAAACCTTCTACTTTTGAAATTATAGAATCTATTTCAGCTTGACTACCTTGCTGAATTTCTTGCATTCTTGTTTGCTGTTCTCTTTGTAAGCCCTGTTGTTTCACCATCAGCTCCTGTTCTTTCTTTTCTCTATTCGTTTGAGACATTGATTTCATAATATTTTGGTATCCCTGTACCTCAATCTGAAATTGTTTTGCTTTCTCTTCTAATTCTGCACGTACTTCATTATTCTTCTTAGTCCACTTTTCTTTAGCGGTCTTCATTTCATTAAAATCCGATACCACTTTTGTATTATTTACAAAACCAGTTTTCTCAATTTGTTGATTGCAAGAAGTCAATCCAATTATCGCAACAGCAATCCATATAAAATTTCTCATTATTCTAAAATTTAGTTCTGCGCAAAAATATCAAAGTTAGATTGATGTTATACCTATAAGTACATCAAATTACTCATGTATAAGAAAAAACAATAGCAAAAGAATTTACTATTACAAAAATCAATAATTTTTCATCGAAATTCTGCAATTTTAAGGAGTTTTTACAAAAAACAGAAGGGAATTACCTCAAAACACTAAAAAACATCCTTAAAAGCTCTTAAAAAAAGAAATTATCCATTTTTAAGAATATAAACATGAGAAGAATATTCTTTTGATCGTTTTGCCTTAACATTCGAAAGAAAACCAATCCAAAATGCTCGAAAATAGTTCATCGCACCATTTTTATATTTCTCCGATAACAATGCAACATAAAACGAATCGAAAACCAACGGTACGATTTTCTTTAAATTAATATTTTCTTTTGTAAAAAGCTTTTCTATTGACGTTTTAGAAAAATGCCATAAATGCCTTGGTACATCATAAGCCGCCCAAAATGATTTATAATAACCAGCGTCAAATGACCTAAAATTAGGAACTGCTATTATTATATATCCACCAGGTTTTACCAATCTTTTTAATTCCTTTATCTGAATCTCTAAATCAGAAACATGTTCTAATACATGCCACATAGTAACAACATCATAATTATGCGAAGGCAAATCAGTAGTATCTGGTTCTAAAATAATCTTCTTTTTTTGCGCAATTTCTCGAGCTTGTTCATTTGGCTCTACACCTTTTACCCGCCAACCTTTCAACCTAGCTTGCACTAAAAAATCTCCTGTTCCTCCACCTATATCTAAAAGAGTACCAGAACCTTGATTTAAATTTGAAATTAATTTAACCTTTTTATTAAGTGAATATTTCTTAACTAAGTGATAAAGTTTCTCAAAAAAGCTTCGTTTAGAATCCGTATGGGAAATGTAATCATCACTTTCGTAATATTTACCTAAGTTTTCAACATCAGGTTTAGGCAATGTTACTAACATATCAAGATCCTTATCTTTATATAGTTTAAACTTTTCTCTAGAAACTGTAAAATCTTCACACTCTATATAAAAATCTAATTTTTCCTTATTCATTTTTAAATCGAAAACTATTTTCTTCTAATTACTAATGCTCTTTCGAAATTACACTATCTATTTACTAAACATTTTAAACTCTAATCTATCACATGTTCCACGTGGAACTATAGTTTTGTAGCGTCATAAACTTCTACATCTAACATTTCACTTAACGAATTTGCAATGCCCAACGCTTTTTCATAGTTACTTGTTCTATACAACGTAACTTTTCTATTATCTGTAAAAAATCGTACAGCCAACTTATCATGTCTTTCTTTTGTTCCTATTCCACTCACAGCTCCCCATTCATTACTCGAACTTACGGAACCATAAAAAACAGATATATAACTAGGAAATTCCAATTCCAGCTTAGTTTTAAACAAAACACAACCAAAAACAGAAAACAATTTTTGGTTATCAAAATCTTTATTTATTTTGTAAGATATAGAAAAACCAAAAATCAAGAATGAGCATATAAAAAAAAGTATTCTTCCTGATAATGGTTCAGAATCTAAAAACAATCCAAATACAGAAATAACAAGAACAATTGTGGTAAGAATTTTTCCTTTCAGTGCTCTTTCTTGTTTACATATTACACTTTTCATTATCTACCCATATACACTAATAAAACAGAAATATCACTAGGTGAAACTCCACTAATTCTAGAAGCCTGAGAAATTGTAGCTGGTCTAATCTTACTCATTTTCTCACAAGCCTCGTAAGAAAGAGATTTTAACTTTGTATAATCAAAATCCTTTGGGATTTTAACATTCTCTAAACGATTAAGCTTATCAGCATTATTTTTTTCTTTTTCTATATAACCAGAATATTTAACCTGTATTTCTGTTTGTTCTAAAACCTCTTTGTCCAAATTATTTTCTTCAATATAGCTCGACACTTTACTAAAGCGTTTCATGTCATCTAATGTAATTTGAGGACGTGCAAATATTTTAAACATCTTACCGCTTTGATTAATCGGTGAAGACTTTTTATCTTCTAAAACAGGATTTGCTTCAATAGGTCCAACACTAGTTTCTCTAAAAAAGTTAACAAACGCTGTTGCCTGCTTTTCCTTCTGTTCCATTCTTTTTAATCGCTCATCTTTAGCTAAACCAATTTTATGAGACATCGGTGTTAATCTAAAATCAGCATTATCTTGTCTTAATAACGTTCTATACTCAGCCCTAGAAGTAAACATACGATACGGCTCCTCTGTGCCCTTAGTAATCAAGTCATCAATAAGAACTCCTATATACGCCTCGCTTCTTTTTAGTGTAAACTCGTCCTCTTCTCTTACCTTAAGAGCAGCATTTATACCCGCCATTAAACCTTGCGATGCTGCTTCTTCGTAACCAGTTGTACCGTTAATCTGTCCAGCAAAAAATAATCCTGAAACCAATTTAGTCTCTAATGTGTGCGTTAATTGCGTTGGTGGAAAATAATCATACTCTATTGCATATCCTGGTCTAAAAAACTTTACATTTTCAAATCCTACAACAGATCTTAACGCTTTAAACTGAACATCCTCTGGTAAAGATGTAGAAAAACCATTTACATAAACTTCGACTGTATTCCAACCTTCTGGTTCGATAAACATTTGATGTCTTTCTTTATCAGCAAATCTATTTATTTTATCCTCAATCGAAGGACAATATCTTGGTCCAATACTTTTTATTCTACCATTAAACATCGGTGATCTATCAAAACCTTCTCTTAACAAATCATGCACTTCTGTTGAAGTATATGTCATATAACAAGATCTTTGATTCACCAATGGTTTAGATAAATTAGAATAGCTAAACTTTTCAGGATTATCATCACCTGGCTGCTCTGTCATTTTAGAATAATCCAATGACCTACCATCAACTCTGGGTGGTGTCCCAGTTTTCATTCTTCCTGAATCAAATCCTAAATCAACTAGCTGTTCTGTAATTCCTGTAGCCGCTCTTTCACCAGCTCTACCTCCACCAAATTGCTTTTCACCAATATGAATCAATCCATTCAAAAAAGTTCCATTAGTTAACACAACAGTCTTGGCTTTTACCTCAATTCCTAACGAAGTTCTTACACCTTTGATTTTATCATTTTCTACAATAAGTCCACTTACCATATCCTGATAAAAATCTAAATTCGGCGTTTGTTCTAATAAAAGCCTCCACTCTTCTGCAAACCTCATTCGATCGCTTTGAACCCTTGGACTCCACATTGCTGGTCCTTTTGACTTATTCAACATTTTAAACTGAATGGCCGTTCGATCACTTACGATACCACTGTATCCTCCTAACGCATCAATTTCTCTAACAATTTGTCCTTTTGCGATTCCTCCCATCGCAGGATTACAACTCATTTGAGCTATATTCTGTAGGTTCATTGTTATCAACAACGTACTACATCCTAAATTTGCGGCTGACGCCGCAGCTTCGCTCCCAGCGTGCCCAGCACCAACTACTACTACATCATACTCTTTATCAAACATAACACTATAATTTGTTCCACGTGGAACACTCTCTTTATTAAAAAATAAAATGTTCCACGTGGAACATTAATAAATGAAAAACTAAAGATGTTCCACGTGGAACATCTTTAGTTTTTCATTTTCTTTTTGTCTCATAAGAATTTCCTCCTCCTTAGTTTTGTCCTTATATCCACAAAAATGCAACACCCCATGAACAATCACTCTTCTCAATTCATCCACAAAACTTACACCATAATGGTCAGCATTTTCCGAAACTCTTTCCAAAGAAACAAAAATATCTCCAGCAACAATATTTCCCAAACCATTACCAAAACTAATTATATCGGTATATGTGTCATGGTTCAAAAAATCCTGATTTATTTGTAATAAATATTCATCATCACAAAAAATATAATTGATCTCTCCAAGCTTCTTTTCTTCAGAAATTAAAACCTTTTCCAACCAAGAGCTTACAGCCCTCTCATCAACATCATAACCAGTAGTTTCGTAAAAATAATTAATCATTAGTCTTTCTAAAATATTCCTGCACTTTACGCTTATAATTCTCGCGCAAAGGTAATACTTGTCTGTTTAATATTTCCGTTGTATTAAAATATTGTTTCGCCTTCAATATTTGCTCATTATTATCATTACTGAATTTCTTGTTATTACTTCTACTTTCTCTCCTATCCTCTTCTCCTTGTTCTATAGTAGCATCCTCTAATTTGAGTAATTCATGTTTTAAATCCATCATCTTACTCAAGGTGTTGTTATTAAAACCTTTCTCCAACAACTCACCCTCAATCTGCTCCATTTTATTTAAAAGCCCACTTCCTTTTCCTTTTCCAATTCCTTCCTTCTTCAACTTGTCTTCTAATGCGTTACGCAATTGTTGTTGTTGCTTATATATTTCATATAACTCACCATTCATATCCTCTTTTTGCATCTCAGATTCACGTTGACCATCTTTTCCATTTTTTCCTTTCTCACCTTTTTCCTTTCCTTCTTTGCCACTTCCTTTACCTTTTCCCTTTTCTCCATCTTCACCAGATGATCCACTATTAGATTCCCCTTTCTGTTGACCTTCTTTTTTCCCTTTTCCCTTTTTAGCACCTTCCTTCATTTTCTCATTTAACTCACCCTGCTTTTTAATGATATCTGGTAATTGGAACCCTTTAGACTTATTCCCGCTTTTACCTTTTCCTTTAGCTGACATACTGTTTTGCATCTGATCCAAAATTATACTTAGAAAATACGCCAGATCATTAGAACCAGTTACCGCATACTGTTGATTAGCCGTTCCCTGAATCACTTGATTCTCCGCCAAACGCTCTAATGACTTGTCCAAATTAAACTCTATATCCGTAAGCTTACCTGTAACTTCATCAGATATTTTAGGCCTACGCAACGCTAATGCATACAAACTGTCATCTATATGTATAAAATTTTCTCTTAATACACTTTGCCTTTTCAATTTGCCAGAATATGTTGGGTTATCATTATTAATTCCTTTAAATTCTTTCATCAATCCCTCCTGCTCAATTGAAAAATCGACCAAGTTGTCTAGAATTTGTCTCAACATTTCCATATCCTCTTGTTCCTGTTCTCCTCCACCCATCTGCATTTGCATCTGCATACCCTTGCTCATTTGCTTCATTTTTTCAGCTGCACTCTTTTGATTTTTTTTAGCCTCAGATTTATTTTTCTTCTCCAAATTATCACTCGCATCTTCTTGTTCCTTTGTCACATCCTCCTCATCTTTTTTGTTTTCATCTAACTTCATTGGTTTCTGTAAATCCTCATTATCCTTTCTAAGATCCTCCATCTCTTCCTTAAACCTTTCAAACTCTTTGTTTAAATCCTCCTGCTTTTCTTTTGTGTTTTCCTCTCCCTTTTCAGATAATTCCTCCTGCTTCTCAGCCATTTCCTTCAACTTATTAGCTAACTTTTCATGCTTTTCTATCACATAATACCTTTTGGTTAATTCTAATAATTGCTCCAAATTTTTCTTTAAATTCTTATTCTCCTTTGCCAGTTCCTCCAGCTTCTCCGTCAGCTCCTCCTTTTGCAATTTTTCTGCTATCTTATTTATTTCATCTAAAAGCTTTTCATTTTTCTTTAGCTTTTGTTCGTTGCGTTCTAACATTTCCTTTAATGCATCTTTAAAAGGTTCCTCTTTCTTTTTGTCTTCCATCTGCTCCAAATTATCCTTCAACTTTTTAGAGAAATTCTGCATCATCTTCTCCTGTTCCTTTTGCCTTTTTAAATAATCCTCGAGCTTCTTTTTGTCATTATAATCCAATTGCTTTTTCTCCTTCTGAAGCTTACTAATACTCTTTAAATCCTGTTCTTGAGACTTAAACTTTTTTAATGATTTATTTAATCCAGATATAGCCTGATTCTGTTCATTAAGTCTTTTCTCCTCCTCTTCATTCGTGGTTAATTTTCTATAACTAAAAACCTGGCTTTTGGTGCTCTTACTTTTATTTATTTGGTCATTATCAAAAACTTCGAAATAAAACTCGTAATTAACACCTTCCTTTAAATCCAAATTTCCAGGAAACACGTGTATAAATTCATCAAATACCGAAGAATTTATACCTATACTTTTTGTTTCTTTATTTGATTCCTGATCGCTATCATAATACACCAACCTTAAACCATTAAGACCATAATCATCACTAACTCTACCAAAAAAATACATAGTATTATTATCTACAGTATCCTTTTCTGCTGTCAACTTAATCTCTGGATATTGATCTTTTATTACATTTACATTGAAGGAAATATTATCATAATCATGCACATTTTTATTAGATGTTGTAATCCTATAATCCCAATTGCTATATAAAACATTTCTATATTTAAAGTTAGAATCACTCTTTTCGAAAACATACGAAGAATCCATAGTAACCATTTTTACTTTTTCTGTATTTCTAGTTCTAACTTTCCATTCCACTCTTGTTCCTTCCGGTACAATTGCATTACCCGAACTTTGTAAGGCTTCATCCTTTTTTCCGGTATATGAAGGATAATCCAATTGCATAACAAAATCTAATAATGTTGGTACTGGTACTACCTCTAATTCATAGTCCTTTGAAACAACATCGTTAGAAGACAAAACAAAATCTATAGAATTTTTTGGTTGCGTAAATATATATTCATAAGATCCAACGTCTGTATTCTTTAAAAAATAAATCTCATCGTTATATTTTATCTGCACCTCTTCAGGAAGAACCTCACCAACCGTTTTAACTTGTAATAAAAAATCCTTGTTTTCTAGAGCATTTAGGGATTTATTAACCACGAAAAACTGAAACGGCGCTGGAGGTTCATATGCAGTTTCGTAATTAACTACACGTTTATAACTCTCCGAAAACCAACTACCACTATTAAAAAAACTTACTAGTAAAAAAACTAAAACAGGAATCAAGGCATATTTTAAATATTTAGCATTTTTCTTAAAATCTATAGCTAATTTAAAAGGTATAGGTTTTAATTCTAAAGACTTCTGTTCTATGCTTGCCAAGAGTAAAGATGAAGAAGAATCATCATTATTTAACTGTAGTAAGTTTAATAATTTATCATTAACATTTGGAAAATGATCACCTATAATCTTCGAAGCATTTTCATAATTAATTCCATTAGCTATTTTTAACAACTTAGCAGCTGGTATTAAAATAAATTTTATAAACAGGGAAATTTCCACAACAACAAACAACCAAAACAACACAGTTCTCCAAGTACTATTTAACCAAAAGGCATACTCTATTAACAACGTAATCAAAAAATATAATACTCCTATAGCAAAAAATAGTATAATCCCTTTTATCAATTCGTTGATATAGTATTTTCTAATAAACTGCTCTAATTTCTCCTTTATGAATTCAAAACTACCCATAACTCTCTCCTTTTCTATTTCAGTAATCTATAAAACTACAACTTTATTTCTTATAGATTTGTTATATTTATTATAATTCAAACCCCTATACAGTAACTTATTATGAAAGATTTAAAATATATATCCGCATACACCATTCCTGTTGTTGCATTTCTAAGCATATGGTTACAAGGAATCTATACTTATTTAACTCCTATATATGTATTTGGGCTAATTCCCTTTTTAGAATTATTTACATCCGCATCCAATGAAAACTTAGAAGAAGATCTTCGTTTATCTAAATCAAAAAAACGTCTTTTCGATTGGTTACTTTACATCAATCTTCCTCTTATATATTCCATTTTATTCTATGCCATATATACTATTACTAAGAATACCTTATCCCTCTATGAAATTATAGGTATCATAATATCAACAGGAATAGTTCTTGGAGCTAATGGTATTAACGTGGGTCACGAGCTAGGTCATCGTTTTACAAATGAAAGGTTTATAGCAAAAGCACTACTACTACCCTCCTTATATATGCATTTTTATATCGAACACAATTTTGGTCACCATCTAAAAGCAGCTACAACAGAAGATCCAGCTACCGCCAAATATAACCAACCTGTATATTTATTCTGGATCACTTCTGTTATAGGTCAATATATAAGTGCTTGGAAAATTCAAACCAAATTATTAACCCAAAACAATCTCTCTTTTTTCTCAATCAAAAATGATATGTTTTGGTATCTAATTATTACAACACTATACCTAGGATCTATATACTTCTTTTTTGATCTTTACGGTTTTTACATCGCAATTTCTAGCGGAGTTATTGGATTCCTATTGTTAGAAACTATCAATTACATAGAACATTATGGTCTTAAACGAAACAAAAACAGTTCTGGTAGATATGAAAGAGTTAGAGAAATTCACTCCTGGAACTCTAATCACTTATTAGGACGTATACTACTTTTTGAACTTACAAGACATAGTGATCATCACTATCGCGCATCTAAAAAATACCAAATTCTTGATCATCATGATAAGAGCCCTCAGCTACCGTTTGGTTACCCAACTTCGATGGTAATTGCGCTTCTCCCTCCTCTTTGGTTTATACTTATGAATAAAAGAGTACCGACCGAAATGAAACCATAAATTATTTATAGTTTTTTATATATATTTATTAGATAAAATCTTTTTTAAACACTTATTTTAGATCGTATCTTTGCCATCACTTTTGCACGTCTTATTCAGCAAAAAACAAAGATTATGACAAAAAACATCAGGGTACGATTTGCCCCAAGTCCAACTGGACCTCTTCATATAGGTGGAGTAAGAACTGCTCTATTTAATTATCTTTTTGCAAAAAAAAACAAAGGAACATTTGTTCTTAGAATAGAAGATACTGATCAAAATAGATATGTTGCAGGTGCTGAAAATTATATAACTGAATCATTAAACTGGTGTAATATTCCATTTGACGAAGGCCCAGGTAAAGAAGGTAATTTTGGTCCATATAAACAAAGTGAAAGAAAGCACTTATATAAACAATATGCTGATCAATTAATAAAAAATGGTCATGCTTATTATGCCTTTGATACATCCGATGAGCTTACTGAACACAGAAAAAATCATGAAGCAAAAGGTAAAACCTTTATATATAATTGGCATAACAGATCCAAGTTAAATAATTCGTTGTCGCTCTCAGATAACGAAACAAAACTAAAAATTGAATCTGGTGATCCATATGTAATACGTTTTAAATGTCCTAAAGATGAAACTTTACATTTAACTGATGAAGTACGTGGAGATATTACTATAGATACTAATATATTAGATGATAAAATATTATTTAAAAGTGATGGAATGCCAACGTATCATCTTGCCAATATAGTAGATGATCACTTAATGCAAATCACTCATGTTATTCGCGGGGAGGAATGGTTACCTTCTTTAGCTCTGCATGTATTATTGTATAGATCTCTAGAATGGAAAGCTCCTAGCTTCTCTCATCTACCTCTCATACTAAAACCAACAGGCAAAGGAAAATTAGGTAAAAGAGATGGAATCACCGGGGGGTTTCCTGTTTTTCCTTTACAATGGACAGATCCTAAAACTAATGAAGAAGCCTCTGGATATCGTGAAGATGGATATTTACCAGAAGCAGTCATTAACATGCTTGCTTTTCTTGGTTGGAATCCTGGAACAGAGCAAGAACTTTTTTCTTTAGAACAATTAATAAATGAGTTTGATCTAACCAGAGTTAACAAAGCCGGAGCAAAATTTGATCCTGAAAAAACTAAGTGGTTCCAACAACAACATTTTCAGCTAGCTCAGAACTCGGTACACGTGGAACAATTGCAACAAATACTTTCTGAAAATAATATTTCTACTTCTTATGATCTAAATGAAGTAATTGAACTAATAAAAGAACGAGCTGTTTTTTCTAAAGACCTCTGGGATCTCAGTAAGTTTCTGTTCATTGCTCCTTCAGAATATGATGAAAAAGCAACTAAAAAAGCCTGGAAACAAGAAACTCCTGATTTAATGCACGAGCTCACCAGAATAATTAGTGATATTCATGATTTCAACGCGGAAAACATTTCTAATACAGTTAAAAGCTGGATAAAATCTAAAGAAATTGGATTTGGTAAAATTATGATGCCTTTACGAATTGCGTTAGTAGGATCATTACAAGGTCCTGACATCTTCAAAATTATAGAAATTATAGGTAAGGACGAAACTATAAAACGAATCGAAGCTATTATAGAAAAACTATAATATTTATAAATTTCTAAACTATAAAAACACCCCTCTATCTAAATTAGATAGAGGGGTTTTATCTTATTAGTTGTAACAATTTACAATAAATATATACTGATATAATATATATTATAAATAATGTCAACAATGGGAAAGCAATATAAAGTTCTTAAATTATCAAATTTATGGTCAACCGAAAAACTACGAAAGCAAGCTGAAGATACTCTAAACAAAGCTTCTCAAGAAGGATGGGAAATTATCTCAGTCGCCTTCGGAACTTCTAGTAGTTCAGGCATGTCTACCGCAATGATAACTATAGCAAAATAATATGCAATGATTTACAATTAATTAGTAACTTCATTTCAACTATTAACTTTTAATATAAAAACAATGGGACTATATTTAATACCGCTAGTGATATTCGGTTTTATAATTCTTATATCAGGAATATTCACAGTAAGACAACAGACCTCAGCTGTCGTGGAACGCTTTGGTAAATTTTTAAGCATTAGAAATTCTGGACTACATTTCAAAATTCCAGTTTTTGATCGAATAGCAGGTAGAATAAATCTAAAAATTCAACAGTTAGACGTTCTAGTAGAAACGAAAACTAAAGATGATGTATTTGTTCGTTTAAAAATATCAGTACAGTTCCAAGTAATTAAAGCTAAAGTATATGATGCTTTTTATAAATTAGAAAATCCACATGATCAAATTACCTCATATGTGTTTGATGTAGTTCGTGCAGAAGTTCCTAAAATGAAGTTAGATGATGTATTTGAAAGAAAAGATGATATTGCTATTGCCGTAAAACAAGAGCTTAATGAAGCTATGGTGAACTATGGTTATGATATTATTAAAACATTAGTTACCGATATCGATCCCGATCTTCAAGTAAAAGAAGCTATGAATAGAATTAACGCTGCCGAACGTGAAAAAGTTGCAGCAGAATATGAGGCTGAAGCTGAACGTATTAAAATAGTAGCTAAAGCTCGCGCAGAAGCCGAGAGTAAACGATTACAGGGTCAAGGTATTGCAGATCAAAGGAGAGAAATTGCTAGAGGATTAGAAGAAAGTGTTGATGTTCTAAATAACGTGGGTATCAACTCTCAAGAAGCCTCTGCTCTTATCGTAGTAACACAGCACTATGATACGTTACAGTCTATAGGAGAAGAAACTAATAGTAACTTAATATTATTACCCAATTCTCCACAAGCAGGAAGTGACATGTTAAATAATATGATTGCTTCTTTTACTGCTTCTAATCAAATAGGAGAAGAAATGAAAAGACAAAATGCTAAAAAAGGTATCGGTGGAAAAAAACCAGATGCATAGAATTATCTTATAAAATAACAAAACCCGATCACATATTATGATCGGGTTTTATTTTTTATAAGTTTAATAATAATCTCTGTATACAAATCACTAATTTTGCTAAAAACTGAATTGGACGGTTTTAAGAGCATTTTTATGGCAAAGAGATAAGATTATATTATGCAACTTTTATTTTCCCTTACAGTCTTTAATATAAACCCATTTTTAATAAGGAAAAACTATATAAAAACTAATGATATAGTTTTTTCTGATATAACAAAAAATAGTTTTTACAACAAACAAAAATGAAAAATTACCTATTTGTACTTCTTTTGATTTCCGGAAGCATTTTTTCCCAAAATGTTAACACATTAAAAAAACAAGCAATCCGAGATGCAAAAGCTATTTCTGAAGCTTCCCTTAAAAAAGATGTAAATACTCTTTTGGACTATACACATCCAAAAATTTTTAAAAAATATGGTGAAGAGCAATTAAAAAATGATATTGAGCAAGTATTTAGAACAATGACTGCTCAAAAGATTAAAATTGTTAGCTCAAAAATTAATGGTGTATCAGATATAAAAAAAGAAAAAAAAGAATACCGATGTCTAGTTAAGAATACTATAAAAATGGATTTTAATGGACGCGATGTAACATTAAAAAGTTCTTTATTTGGTTTTTATGACAAAAAGAAAGAAAAATGGTACTTTATAGAATCTAATAAATTACTTGATGATGAGGAAACAAAAAAAATATTTAAAAATTTCGAAACAGAAATTGAAATACCTCAAGATGAGCATATAGCTGCAGATTATTAGATAAAAAAAAGAGATGAAAATAATATTCATCTCTTTTTTTTATCTAATAATATACTTCTATCCAATATTATATCTACTAGCTAAAATTTGTGCTTCTTTACTTAAAAGTTCATTAGTATCTTCTTTTCCTTTTAATAGAAAATCCACAGCTTCTTTATTTGGCTTTATATTTTTAGTTTCTAGAACAACACCTAATGCCAAAGTTACTACAATACGAGTACCTATCTTTTTAGCGGCAGTACCATAGAGTGGAACCAATTCGTCTATTTCTATTTTTTTCGCAGCTTCTAAAATCTTTATTTTAAGCGCTTCTCGCTTCTCTTCAGGTAAATTAGTATACTTCTTCCCTGCTCTCTTAATTTCATCTATTGCAAGTACTTCTCGTTGCTTATTAGGTTGTGGTTTGTTGCCGTTATTCGCTTGTTTATTCGAAACAGGTTTAACTTTAGCCCAAGTATCCCTAAGACCTACCGTTTTATTAAAAACTAAAGCATCCGATTTACTATCTGGGTCTACATTAAAATAACCTAACCTTTGAAATTGAAATTGTTCTAATAGATTGACCTCTTTAAGACTTGGTTCTACATAACCTGTAATAACATTTAAAGAACTTGGATTAATAAAATCCATAAAATCTTTTTCCCTATGACTATCAGGAGCTTCATCATTAAACAAACGATCATATAACCTAATCTCCGCTTTAATAGCGTGTTTTATAGATACCCAATGCAATGTTCCTTTAACATTACGCTTGGATTCCTCTGTACCACTACCCGACTTACTTTTAGGATCATATGTACAATGAATCTCTATAAGATTTCCTTGATCATCTTTAACAACGTTTTCTCCTTTAATTATGAATGCATTTTTTAGACGAACTTCTTTTCCTAACGTCAATCTAAAATATTTTCGACCTGCTTCCTCCTTAAAATCGTCTCTTTCTATATATAATTCTTTAGAAAAAGGAATTTTTCGAGAACCTGCCGTTTCATCTTCAGGATTATTCTCTGCTTCTAACCATTCTTCTTCATTATCAGGATAATTAGTAATTACTAATTTTACTGGATCCAACACCGCCATTACTCTAGGAGCTGTTTTATTAAGATCTTCTCTCACACAAAATTCTAATAAAGAAACATCTATAACATTTTCTCTTTTAGCTACACCTACAGTTTCTACAAACTTTCTTATGGAAGCAGGAGTATATCCTCTTCTCCTTAAACCCGAAATAGTCGGCATTCTTGGATCATCCCAACCTTTTACTATATCATCATTAACTAGTCGCAACAACTTACGTTTACTCATTATTGTATAACTCAAATTAAGTCGTGCAAATTCTCTCTGTTTAGGTCTTATGCTCTCATTATTATAAATTTGATCCAAAAACCAATCATATAATTTTCTATGTGGTTTAAACTCTAAAGAACACAATGAATGTGAAATATTTTCAATATAATCACTTTCTCCATGAGTCCAATCATACATAGGGTATATACACCACTCATCACCTGTTCTATGATGAGACTTCTTTAATATTCTATACATCAACGGATCCCTCATCAACATATTAGGATCTGCCATATCAATTTTGGCTCTTACCACATGTGCTCCTTCATCAAATTCACCTGCTTTCATTTTACCAAATAAATCCAAATTTTCCTCTACCGATCTATCTCTAAAAGGACTATTAATACCTGGTTCTGTAGTCGTTCCTTTTTGTTCCGCAATTTTTTCTGAAGACTGGCTATCCACATATGCTTTTCCCTCTTTAATCAAGGTTACAGTCCAATCGTATAATTGCTGAAAATAATCAGAAGAATAACATTCTTTATCCCATTGATATCCCAACCAAGAAATATCCTTTTTAATAGCATCTACATACTCTTGCTCCTCTTTTGCTGGATTTGTATCATCAAAACGAAGATTTACAGGTGCATCATAAGTCAAACCTAAACCAAAACTAATTCCTATAGCTTTAGTGTGACCAATATGTAGATATCCATTGGGTTCTGGAGGAAAACGAAAACGTAAATCCTTTGGATTCATTCCATTCGCTAAATCTTCTTCTACAATATGTTCTAAAAAATTGAGTGATTTTTTTTCTTCTGTCATTGGATAAAAATAAAATACAAAACTACCTAATATTTCTAATGATACACAACAATTGTTTCATATCTATTTCAATGTTACACTATCAATACATAAAAGGGTTATTTTCCTGTAAATTCTTTTGAAAGATTCTATTACCTTTGAAAAAAAAATTTGTGGGTTTAATTACGCTTAAAAACATCAAGATATATGCATATCACGGATGTCTGGTTGAAGAAAAAAAAATTGGTTCTGATTATAGAGTTGATTTAAAAATTAAAGCTAATTTAAATACATCTGCCAAATCAGATAATCTTTCTGATACTGTTGATTATGTGCATCTTAATCACATTGTAAAAGAAGAAATGGCTATTCGTTCTAAACTATTAGAACATGCTGCAGAACGAATTTTAACTCGTATATTAAAAGAGTTACCTTTAGTGAATAAAGCGACCGTTGATGTTTCTAAAATTAACCCACCTATAGGCGGTAATGTACAAATGGTTACAATTACTAGGAGTAAAAAAAGATAAATAAATCTGAAGTAACCATAAATTTTTTTACATTTGCCCTCGAAGATGAAAAGGGTGTCGTGGCCGAGTGGCTAGGCAGTGGTCTGCAACACCATCTACAGCGGTTCGAATCCGCTCGACACCTCAAAAAAAAGTCCTGTAAAAATTACAGGACTTTTTTTATTAAAAACCGGATTCCGGTTTAATTTTTTCGATCTTATCTTGAATTCTTTTTTCCATCGTTTCTGGCAAAACCCCTTTTATGATAAGAAAAACTCCAAAAACAACCATAATAATACTAATAGTTCTTTTTATTAAATAAGTACGTTTAGGTGTTAATTTTCTTTTTAAACGTTTTGCTAACAACATTTTAAGCACATCTATAAATAAATATGTCCCTAAAACCATAGCAAAAAAGATAAAAATCCTATTGGTATTCATATCCATCTGAGGTCCTGCAACCACAATAATTCCTATCCAAAAACCTAAAACTCCAATATTTATGAAATTCAATAAAAATCCTTTAAAAAAAAGCACAAAATAATTGTGCTTATTAATAATCTCAACTGATGTATCTCTAAGTTTATTATAATTTTTTCTTTCCTTAATAAATGATATTGCACCATAGGTAGCTAATAACATGCCTCCAAAAACGAACAAAGCAGGATCATCTTTTATTTTTTCTAAAATCTGATTCGTACTAAAATATGCTATTAAAATAAAAACAATATCAGCAAATATCACTCCTAGATCGACTGCTAAAGCTGCTCTAAATCCTTTTATAGCGGCGGTTTCTAGTAATACAAAGAATACTGGCCCAATTAAAAAGGCTAATATAAATCCTAAAAATATTGCTGCTTGAGCGTCTTGAAACATAAAATGTAAGCGTATTTCTTACAAAGTTAGAAAATACTACTTAGTTTACCTCTATAATCTTACCACCAAAAACTTTTTTTCCATCCACTTCTTTTGGATTTCCATAAATTCTAATCGTACCTCCTGCAGCTGTATTTGCTTTTACATAATCACTAGCATTTACATTTGCTCTTCCTCCAGCACTAATTTTAACCTGTGTGCTTCTAGTTTTTAAATCTTCTGCAATAAATTGTCCTCCTGCTTTTACGGTAACTTCTTGTTCATCTACTTTTCCTTCTAAATGCAATCCACCGCCACTTACAGCTCGTGCTAATAATTTTTCTGCTTCAATCTCTGCATATATATCACCACCTTCTTGAGCTCGTAAATCTAATTCACCGCCAATAAGTACTTCTTTAACTATTATTTTTGCCCCTTCATTTACATCTAACTTCTTAATATCAGTATAATAAACAATAACCTTTGTATCATTATTATCCCAAGTATTACTTAAAGACATCTTAATTTTAAGTACGTTATCCTTAATAACAACATCCACTTCTTTTCTACTAATTCCTGAAACTTCTACTTTATTTTCAGATCCCTTAATGAGTTTCACTTCTATTTTATCAAAGACTTTAAGTTCATTAAAATCTCCAACATTTTTTGTTATAACCTTTTGTGCGTTTAATAAGGATACCACAAATAATAACGAAAGAAATATTACTTTTTTCATTTCCTAAATAAATTTAAAATTGATAAATGTGTGATTTATATTTTGATTAACGATTACTATTATTCTTTATTCTATTTCTTGTTTACTTCCTAATAGTGTAAAATCCAAATGCCTTTTTACAAGGTCTGCATTTTTCACTTTCACATATACTTCATCGCCTAATTGATAAGTTTTTTTAGAATTTTGACCAACTACAGCATATTCATCTTGATCAAATATGTAATGATCATCATTCATATCTTTTAGTCTAATCATTCCTTCACATTTATTGCTAATAATTTCTACATAAATACCCCATTCAGTTACACCAGAAATTACTCCAATAAATTCCTCATTTTCATGATCTTTCATGAACTTAATCTGCATATATTTTATAGAATCTCTTTCTGCACTTGCAGCTAAATTTTCCATAGAACTACTATGATTACATCGTTCTTCATATTCCTCTTCTGAAGCTGATTTTCCACTATCTAAATAATGTTGTAGCAAACGATGTGCCATAACATCAGGATAACGTCTTATTGGTGAAGTAAAATGAGAATAATAATCAAAAGCTAATCCATAATGTCCAATATTATGAGTTGTATACTCCGCCTTACTCATACTTCGTATTGCTAATGTATCTACTAGATTTTGTTCTTTTTTACCTTGAACATCCTTTAATAAACCATTTAATGAACTTGTAGTAGTCTTACGATCTCTTAAATCTAATTTATAACCAAAGCGACCAATTACATTCTGCAATGCAGCAAGTTTTTCGTCATTAGGTTCATCATGGACTCTATATACGAAAGTTTTCTTTGGATTTTGTTTTCCGATGTATTCTGCAACCTTTTTATTAGCAAGTAACATAAACTCTTCAATAAGCTTATTAGCGTCCTTAGAAGTCTTAAAAAACACTCCTACGGGATTGTTTTCTTCATTTAAGTTAAACTTTACTTCTACTTTATCAAAGGAAATAGCTCCTTGTCCCATTCGTTTAGCACGCATTATTTTAGCTAACTCATCCATTTTTAATACTGCTTCTGCTATTTTTTGATCTGCTTTATATTCTTTTCCAGTTAAAGAAATATCTTTTGGTATAACATTATCATTGGTTTCTATGATATGCTGAGCCTCTTCGTAAGCAAAACGTGCATCTGAATAAGTAACAGTTCTTCCGAACCATTGATTTTTAATTTCTGCTTTATCGTTTAATTCAAAAACAGCAGAAAATGTATACTTCTCTTCATGAGGTCTTAAGGAACAAGCATTGTTAGATAAAACTTCTGGTAACATAGGCACTACCCTATCCACTAAATAAACAGATGTTGCTCTTTCGTAAGCTTCATCATCTAATATCGTTCCTGGTTTTACGTAATGCGATACATCTGCAATATGTATTCCTATTTCATAATTACCGTTTTCTAAAACTTCAAACGATAATGCATCATCAAAATCTTTCGCATCTTTAGGATCAATTGTAAACGTTAATATTTTACGCATATCCCTACGCTTTTCAATCTCAGCATCCTGAATTGAAGTATCTAAATCATTAGCAAAAGTTTCTACTTCTTCTGGGAACTCATACGGTAATCCGTATTGCGCTAAAATTGAATGAATTTCTGTATTATGTTCTCCAGGCTTACCTAGAACTTTTATTACTTTACCAAATGGAGAATCTGCTTTTTCTGGCCAATCCTCTAATTTAACCAATACTTTATCTCCATTTTCGGCATTTTTTATTTTATTCTTTGGAATAAAAATATCCGTATACATTTTACCATCTTGCATATTTACAAATGCATAATTTTTCTGTATCTCGATAACGCCAACAAATTCATCTTTCTTTCTAGAAATTATTCTAGAAATTTCTCCTTCACTCTTACCTCTTCTTTTTCTTTTGTAAACATACACTTCTACCTCATCACCATTAAGAGCTTTATTAAGGTTATTATTTGGAATAAAAATATCATCTTCTAAATCTTCCACTATCACATATCCAGTTCCTTTTGATGTAATTTCTAATACTCCAGAATATGTATTGATATTGGGTACAATTTTAAATTTACCTCGATCAATTTCCTCTATTTCCTTTTTTGCCGCAAGCTGTGCTAGTTTTTTAATAATTTGATTTCGACTACTAGGGTCATCTACACCAAATTTAGCTGCAATCTGTTTATAATTAAATGTTTTAGTAGGTTCTGCTTTAAGTATTTTTAGTATTCCTCTGGTAATATTTTCTATTTTAGGAGACTTTTTTCCTCTTCTTCTTTTTCTTTTCATTAATGTCTTTTAAATAATATCATATAAAATTACAGCTTATCTTTTAACATATCTTGTTTTCTATATAAACTTTTATTAAATATTGAATTTTGTTATTGTTTATAGTTAAAAAAATATATTATCTGTAAATCAATAGATTACAAATAATTAATATCAACAAATCTTGTTGTTTTTCTTAAAATTTACTTAATTTTAATATACCAAGATTGTTATTTATTCGTTTGGGGTTAAGTATATGACATATAAAATCAAAAAAATTCATAAGATTATATTCCTATTCTTACTAATATTTTTAGTGGGTATATATTATTCTACGGTTTATATAGGAAATACAATGGATCAAAAAACAGATACCGACGAAAAATCAGAAATCAATGGAGGTATACATTCTGATAAGGAAGCTACACAAATCAACTAATTGTTTTTTTAGATAATTTGTATATTTAGATAATCTATTACCTGGATTATTTCTATGAAAGATTTTATTACAATTGCCACCTTTACTTATCCAAACGATTATGCAATATTACGACTTCTTTTGGAAAGAGAAGGAATTTCTTATTTTTTTGAGAATGAAACAATGATAGGAGTTTTTCCATTTTACTCCAATGCATTAGGAGGAATCAATCTAAAAATTCATTCCAAAGATAAAATAAGAGTTCAAGAAATAATAGATGATCTTAATTCTAATTCTCATCTAAGAATTATCTAAGAATCATAAATTCTATTTTAAAGTAGTTTTCAACATATATTATATATAATACTTTTTCTTTCTTTAAATTTAAAAAATAAAATAGTGATTATTATGTAGTGTTGATAGCGGTATAACTTTTGTAAATTTTAGTTGCTTATTAAGTTAGTTTAATTTTTCAAAACTATATTAACAACATATGAAATGGTTAAGTTGTTGAGAATCTTATAAAACTAGATTTTAATTAACAGCTGTTCATAGTTTATAAACACATGTTTTTATTAATATTTTTACGGAAAAACCATAGTTGATAACAATGAATTAATGTTTAAAAACTTCACAAGAAAAAGATGCTAATAAATTTTGATTTGTGATAACTAACCTTGTATTCTAATAATAATTAAAAGAACCAAAAAAAGTTTCTCAATTTTAGGAACTATTTATCCACATCTAATGTTAACACACTATAAGGAGTTATTAACATTGAGGTAACATTAAGGTAATTTATTGATTTTTTGAACTTTACTTTTTTTCTTTGAATTATCTTTGTTATTAATAAATAATCTGAAAAAATCAATAAATAATTTAAAACTTAAAAGTTGTGAAAATAGCTATCGGAAATGATCACGCAGGAACCGAGTATAAATTCGAAATAATAACTTACCTAGAATCTCAAGGTATAGAGGTTATAAATTATGGTACTGATGAAAATAGCAGTGTAGATTACCCAGATTTTGTTCATCCCGTTGCAAAAGATGTGGATGGTAGTGTAGTTGATTTTGGAATATTAATATGTGGTAGTGGGAACGGTGTTTCTATGACAGCTAATAAATACAAAAATGTACGTGCTGGTTTATGTTGGACTAAAGAAATAACAGAATTAACACGATTACATAACAATGCTAATATAATAAGTATTCCAGCTAGATTTACATCATTACCACAAGCTATAGAAATGGTAAAAACATTTTTAGGAACTGAATTTGAAGGAGGTAGACATCAAAATAGAGTAGAAAAAATATCTATGTGCTAAAACTTTTGCTATGAGTGATATTTTGTTTCAAGTAAAAAGTTTTGAAGAACTTTCTACATCTGAATTATATAAGATTTTGCGCTTACGTGCTGAGGTTTTTGTTGTAGAACAAGATTGTGTTTATCAAGACGTTGATAATAAAGATCAAAAAGCACTTCATGTTATTGGTTATAAAAACAATAATATTGTTGCGTATACTAGAATTTTTGACGCTGGTGATTATTTTGAAAAAGCGAGTATCGGCAGGGTTGTAGTGTCAGAAACTGAAAGAAAATATGGTTATGGTCACGATCTGATAAATCAAAGCATAATAGCAATAAAAGATCAATATACGAAAGACGAGATTAAGATATCGGCACAGTGTTATCTTAAAAATTTTTATAAAAAACACAATTTTAAACAAATAGGAGAAGAATATTTAGAAGATGGTATTCCCCATATTGCTATGGTAAAATCATAAAAAACCAGTCTTAAGACTGGTTTTTTGTTTTAAAATAGGAATTTATTTATTCTAAGATTTTATCATATTTGGTTTTATTTCCTAAAATTTCCTTGCTTTTTTTAATTTCTGGATTATGTGTAATATAATAGTCATATAATCCTTCTCGATATGTGTAACGTTTTACAATTTCATCTGTAAGTAAGTTTTTAATTTCAGTTTTATAGATATCTAATCCTTTTTCTTTAGAAGTTTTTATAGTTGCAAGTAATGCATTATAACTTTCAGAGATATCGGTATCTAATTTTTCTTTTTTAGCAACTTGTAATGATTTTCTAAGCGATTTTTCTGTATCTGTTTCATAATTAAATCCACTTTTTTTGACAAAATTTTTAAAATCTTCGTAATCTTTATCTGTGAATTTAAAATTGCTAACATCCATATTTTGATGATTATAGTAGTATTTTGTTCCATAGTCAAATATAGCATCTGACTGAAGTAATGATGTTGTAATATTACTAAACTTAGATGTTTCCATTTCTATGTCTGGTTGAATTCCACCACCATCATATACAGTCCTTCCGTTTTTTGTTTTAAACGCTTTAAAATCTTGTTCATTAATTCTTACAGCTTTATTGTTTTCATCACGATTCCAATAATCTAAAGCTTGTATACATCTTCCACTTGGTGTGTAATAACGTGATATTGTTATTTTTAACTGTGTACCATAAGTTAATTTTTTAGGACGTTGTACTAATCCTTTTCCAAAACTTCTTGCACCTATAACAACTCCTCTATCTAAATCCTGTATGCTTCCTGCAACAATTTCGCTAGCAGAGGCGCTTCTACCGTTTACTAAAACTACTAAAGGAATATCGGTGTCAATAGGTGTTTTTTTAGTGAAATACTCTTTATTATATTTCTTTACAACGGATTTAGTAGTTGTAATTAATTCTCCTTTTGGAACAAATATGTTGGTAACATTAATAGCTTCACTAAGTAATCCTCCTGGATTACCTCTAAGGTCTAGAATTATTTTATCAGCACCTTTTGCTTTTAGGTCTTTTAATGCAGCTATGGTTTCTAATGATGCTTTGTTATTAAATTTAGATAAAACAATATATCCTGTATTATCATCAAGTAAAGTAGAAAATGGAACCGCTTTTACTTCAATTTCTTCACGACTTAGGATTGTATTTTTTGTTTGATTTTGTCTTTTGTATGTAATTTCTACTTTAGTTCCACTAGCTCCTTTAAGAAGCTCTCCCGCATCTTCTTCGAAATCTGACACAACTACATCACCAATCTTAATGATTTCATCTCCGGCTTTAAGACCAGCTTTATCAGCAGGATAATCTTTATAAGGTTCTACAATAATTATTTTGTCCTTTACTGTTTTTACAGAAGCTCCAATTCCAGTATATTCTCCAGCGTTTCTAATTTTAGAAGCTTCTACATCTTGTTCATTCCAGTATTTAGTATATGGATCAAGATCGTCTAACATCGCCTTAATCGCAGTATCCATAAGTTCTGCAGGATTTGTTTCATCCACATAATTCATGTTTAATTCTTTAAACATGGTAGTGAAAATTTCAATCTGTTTAGCAATTTCGAAAAAATCAGATTTAAAACTTACTGTTGATAGTAGTATAACAAGTGCAAGAGTAGGATAAAGAATTTTCTTTTTCATATTATGGATCTTTATTACTAGTAATAATAGGTTGAAAATTATTGGTTTTCAATTTCTTTACTACTGAACTTTTGTAATATTTCTTTTATTTTAGATTCAACAATTATAGAATCCGGCATTTTATTGCCGGTGTATAAAAACATAAAAGTAAAGTGATGGGTAGTGTTCTTGTCTACAAGATACTTATTTTTTCTATAATTTTCTCTTAATAAACGTTTAATACGATTACGATCCACTGCTTTTTTAAAATTTCGTTTACTAACGGAAACAGTTGCTTGAATTGGTAAGTTTTTTTCTGAAATAGATTTTCTATAAATAAGTCGAATAGGATATTTACCAATTGATTTACCTTCAGAAAAAAGGAGCTCTATTTCCTTTTTACTTTTAAGTTTTTCATTTGTACTAAAAGTCGCTTTCATGAGGCAGTAAAAGTACAGATAAGATTTGAAATGAATATTTTATAAACAGAAAATCCGGTACTATTGGTTTAGCACCGGATTTTAATATTAAAAATTTAAGTAATCTATTTTTTGATAAAAACGATTGCTTTTTGTTCAGAAGCAGAGTTTAATTGTAAAATATAATTACCTTGAGCTAAATCACTTACATTAATTTGTTTATCATTATTTAGCACACCATTTTTTAATTGTTTTCCGTTAATACTGAAAACTTTATAGTCCAAGCGATTTTCTAAAAGTGAATTTTCTACTACTACATTTAATACATTATTAGCAGGATTAGGCCAAGCTAATATGCTAGAATCTAAAGGATCGGTATCATCTACAGAAAGTGTTGATGTTTCTATAGTTGCTTCGTACATACCATTACCATGAGTACCTATTAAAAGTTTATTATCCGCTGGTCGATAAGCCATTGCACTAACAACAGCAAAACCAATTTGATTCGGTGCTTCTATTTCCCAATCTTCGTTAACTGGATCAGTAGAACTATATAAACCTCTAGCTGTACCTACAAAATATCTTGTTTCATTATTAACTTCTGTAATACTGACAGATCGTATAGAAAAATCTGCTAAATTTCTTTCAGCTATAGTCCATAATGGGGTCGCAGAAGTTGCATTGTTAGTTATGTATATATTCGTTATACCATAATTAGAATAAGTAACCATTACTATATCTCTATTGTTTGGATGAACTGCTATACCACTAACAGAACCACGGTCGGTTCTTGCTTGAGCTGGTGTAATATCTACAGTACTACCTAATCCAAAAGCACCTTGAGGGTTATCTAATCTAACCAAACTTCCTGAACTACCTCCCATTAATAAATAACTTGTTGAAGCATCATATGCACCCCAAGTAACAGAAAATTGTGTAATATTTTCATTTGCAGGACCGCTTGAATTGGTAGCTGAACTCATAGTACCCATATTTGCCCAACTATCTGATGCAACCGCACTGGATTCTGTAGTTCTATAAAGATTTTGTCTACCAGCGTAATATAACGCATTATTATTGCTTGGATCTAAATAAAAATACGTGACAAACTGGCTATTAGATCCATCAGGTGTAATTTCTTGTCCATTAGGACAATCTCTAAACATTCTCCCATTTTGAAAACCATAAAAGAATGGAAGACAGGTGTCATCATTAGAAATAGCTACCGCAACACCATCACCACCTGCTACACTAGACATGGATGTAAGATCAGGTCTTCCAAAATCAGTACCACCTGCTGTAGTTCCATTATCTTGCGCACCACCTATAACAATATCGGATCCACTATTCGGGGTTATTGCTACATTATAGTATTGATATGTTTGATAGTTGTTATTTAAGTTTGTCCATCCAACGGTTGCTACAGTGGCGTCAGCTCTATGAATTCCTCCATCGGTACCACTAAATAAAATATCTGGATTATTAGGATCAAAAACAAGTGCGTGAATATCTGGATGGTGTTGGGCTCCTCCTCCTAAATTATACAAACTATAACCCGAATTATCTCTGTAACCACCTATTCTAGTAAATTGGACAAAATCAGTAATATTTGATGCTCTATATGCATTAGTTCCACCTATAACTACAAAATTTTCATCATCTGGTTTTACGCTGACAACAAGGTCATATCCACCTTGTACTGCAATTGGATCATTTCCGGATGAATCACCACCTGGTTCATCTGGCATTCGAGTAGAAAAATCAGTCCAAGTTCCTGTACCACTATCATTCCATCTCCATAGACCAGCTTCTATTAATGATCCCGATACCGTAAATAGAGTATATACGATATTTTCATTAGATGGTGCAATTGCAAGAACTGTTCTACCACTTGCACCAAAACCAGGGTCAGTATTAGAACCAATTCTTGTAAAAGTATCAGTTCCATTTTCTGATCTCCATACACCACCAGTGCTCGAAGAAGATCCGGAAAATGCAGCATATACAATTCCAGTACTGGTAATTGCTAAATCAGAAAAGAAATTACCACCAGAATCTAATTCAACATTCCAAGTGCTGCCATCAAATCTTCTAATTGCCCCACCAGCTCCAGCATATAAATCACCAGTAATTGGATGTACGGCAATTTTATACATAAAATCAAAAGGAGAATCATTTGCTTCTTGAGTTGAGGCAGTACTAGGCATTTGATTCCAAGTTATACCATTATCTGTAGATTGCCAAATTCCTTGACCTAAAAAAGTAGCTCCGTTTCCGGAAGCACTATTACCTTGACTTTCTCCTGTTCCATAGTACCAAATATTTTCAAACCCAGTTCTTGGATCTTGAGCAATAGTAGTTACATTATGAATTTCATTATTTGAAGAAACCTTAGTCCAACTTGCTCCTCCATCAGTAGTTCTAAAAACTCCACTACTTACTCCACCAGCGATTATTGTATTACTTGTTGCATCGCCTCTATCAATTACTAAAGAACGTGTTCTACCTCCTAGATTAGAAGGGCCTCTGGATATGTAAGAAGCATTACTAGCTGCTTTAGAGTTTTTAGATTGAATCGAGAGATCACTAGAAATAACTATTTCTTTTTGCTTTTCTTCAGCAGGTATTATACCTGTTGAAGGATTTGCTTGAATATTAAATTCATGTTTCCATCTTTCTTCTGCAAAACGACGCCTTTCTTCCATCGTTTTTCCTTTCTTTTTTCCTTCTTTTTTAAAAGGGACAAATTCCTTAACAGCTTGATTTTTGTTAATTTCATCTTTACTAAAATAAGTAAGAAATACAACAAGGGAAATCAAAATTACTGAAATAGGTATTAGTAATTTTCTTTTTTTCATACGTAATAGTTTAATTATTCTGACAATTTTTATTTAAATAATACTTTCTAACATTTTATATATAACAGTTAAGCAATATAAAACCCTAAAAAATCATAATAAAACATTAAAGATAGCCAAAATAAGGGCTTTTTTAACAAAAAAACAATGATCTCATTTATTTAACACTAAATGAGTTAAGATCATATTCAAAAAAAAAGACCCTCTATATATATAATTATATAAGGGTCTTTATAATATTTTAGGGAATTATTATTTATTGAGAGAAATTATTATTGTTGATATTTATATCTGCCATTTGTTTAGTAATGTCAATTTCAATTGACTTTATACTAGATTTATATTTAGATATTTCCAGTGAATAGTTCGGGTGGGTCCAAGTCCAATCAGATAAAATTGTACGATTCATTTTAGGAAATGGATTAGTTTTATTTTTCCTCATCATTCTTAGTGGGATATAGAAGGATTCTTTGGTTCCATCCATATACTCTATATACAAATCAACAGGCATTGGCATTAGTCCAATACGCTCTAATGTAATTGAAGTGGTATTCCCTTTTTCCGAAACTTCTTTTATTCCATAGTCTACTGTATTTGTAGTTTGGGTCCAATCTGTAAGATACCAATCTAGTTGTATTCCTGATACTTTTTCTGCTATTCGTTTAAAATCATTAGGCGTAGGGTGCTTAAATTTCCATTCATCAAAATATCTATGGATTGTTTTTGATAAATTTTCTTCTCCTATTACATAACCAAGTTGTGCCATAAAAACCGCCCCTTTAGCATATGCAGACGCTCCATATGCTCCATTTCTTGTATAACGGTCAGCATGTGTGGATTGAGGTTGTTCTATACCAGAAGTAGCCAATTGAAAATATCCTCGATACATTCCTGTCATTGGATTATTTTTGTTTTGTTCCATTACTTTATCCATTGCTAATGTAGAAATGTAGCTCGTAAAACCTTCGTCCATCCATTCATGTTTGGCTTCGTTTGTAGCTAATATGTGTTGAAACCAAGCATGAGCCATTTCGTGAGCTGTAACTCCTACTAAACTTCCAAAGCTTCTTCCTCCTGTAATCAAAGTACACATTGCGTATTCCATTCCTCCATCTCCTCCTTGAATAATAGAATATTGGTCATATGGATACTTTCCAATTGTAGTACTAAAATATTTCATTAAGTCTACAGACTTAGGTTGTAATTTTTTCCAGTTTTCTAGATATTCCTCTTTGTTTTTGTATAAAAAATGAAGTACTGGTCCATCAGGAACTTGAACTGTATCATGGATATATTCTGGGTCTGCTGCCCAGGTAAAGTCGTGGACATTAGGAGCTATAAAGTGCCAAGAAAGTTTTTTTCCTTTGCGTTTTATTTTAGTCCCTGGTTTTTCATAACCATATCCTATTTCTTGAGGGTTCTGTAAATATCCAGATCCTCCTAAAATGTAATTCTTATCAATGTTTATAGTAACATCAAAGTTACCCCACACTCCATGGAATTCTCTAGCTATATAAGGGTCTGCGTGCCAGCCTTCAAAGTCATACTCAGCCATTTTAGGATACCATTGAGTCATTGATAATGCTACGCCCTCACTACTATTGCGTCCAGAACGACGTATTTGATTTGGAACTTGGCCATCAAAATTCATGGAAAAAGTAACTTTTTTTCCAGGAGCAATAGGTTCATTGAGTTCTACTTCTAAGACAGTTCCGGCTATTTCATAAGTTACTTCTTTTCCGTTTTGTTTTAAAGAAGATATTTTTAAGTATCCTATTTCTTCTGGAGTAAGTTTACTAATTCTATCCATTACTCTAGGATCTGGATCCTCAATATTTCTAGAGCGAACATCCATCTCACTTCCTGGTTGGAATGCATTGAAATAAAGATGATAAAAGACCTGATATAATGAATCAGGTGAATTATTTGTATATACAAGTTCTTGTGTTCCTTTATACTGGAAATTTTCTACATTCATATCCACGTTCATTTTGTAATCAACGTGTTGTTGCCAATAACTTGTATTGTTTTGTGCTGAAACACCTAAAACGGATATTAAGAATCCAATTGAAATTATTTTAGAGATCATTTTGTTTTATTTTGATAGTTTTTCCGCCAAAATCAAAGCGTTATATAAATTTACCATTTTTCCGGATTTAGATAATTCTGTAAATTTATTAGATTTAGTTTCATCACCCCCTATTATTACGGTGGCAGTTGTACTTAATCCACTATCCATTAATATTTGTTTTACTTGAGAAGCCTTTAATTTTGGATAATAAGATCGAATAAGAGCGGCAACACCAGAAACTGCAGGTGCAGCCATAGATGTTCCTTGAAGATATTCGTATGTATTAGATGGGGTTGTGGCCCATATTTTAACCCCAGGTGCAAATGCATCTACATTGTTTTTTCCATAATTAGAGAAATTCGCTACAAGATTAGATCCGTATTTATAATTTAAAGCTCCTATTGTAATAAAATTATTAGAAATTTCAGATGAATTATCAATTTGATCATTTGGATATACAAGTTTTTGATCTAAATCTAACCCTTCATTACCAGCAGCATTAACAATCAACACATCATTTTCCCCAGCATATTTAATAGCGTCTCTAACCCATTCTGGGTGTGTAGAATAGTATTTTCCAAAGCTTGTATTAATAACTTTCGCTCCATTGTCTACAGCATATCGAATCGCTAAAGCAATATCTTTGTCATATTCATCACCGTTAGGAACTGCTCTAATTGCCATTATTTCTACATTTTTGGCGATACCATTAACTCCTTTCCCATTATTTCGCTCAGATGCTATAATTCCAGAGACGTGAGTTCCGTGTTTTATCCCTTCTTTATCGGGATTAGGACCCATAACATTATTATTTCCATAATTAGTATCAGTTATATCATCTACATTATCACCAACTTTAGTTCTACCATCAAATTCTACATTGATATGATAGTTTAATTGTTCCGTAAAATGATCTACACCACCACTTAGGTTTTCGATAAAATCTGGTATGGTCTCTCCTTCTTCTAAAAACCCAAACATATGAGAAAGCAAAGCAATGTATTGTTGCATTTCTGGTGTATCCGCTTTTACGGCAAGAAGTTCCTGTTGCGAATAATTTTCTTTACCAATTACTTCGCTAATCTTTTTATGAGAAGGTTTTACTTGTTGTAAAATCTGTTCGTATTGGTTTTTACTACCAAGAGCTTGTTGATACTCTTTTTCTAAATCGGCTTTAGCTTCTATATACATTTGGTATTCTTCTTTATCAGAAGAAGCAACAGAAGCTAGATTTTTCCCTTCATATTTTGGTTTTAATTTTTTAACGATTCTGGTATATTCAAGATTCTCATTTTCAGAATCTCCTAAAAAATTCCAACCGTGGATGTCATCGATATATCCATTTTGATCATCGTCTTTTCCATTATTTTTGATTTCCTTAGGATTAGTCCAGATCACATCGTCTAAATCTTCGTGTTCAATGTCAACACCACTATCAATAACTCCAACGATAACCGTTTGACCAACTTTATTTTTGATTAGTTCATTATACGCCCTGTTAACACTCATTCCGGGTATTGTATCTTTTATTAAATCACTAGCATTCCAATTTTTTAATTGAGTCTCGGTTAATACTATATTTTTTAATGGAATAGAATCAATATTTTCTATAGGAGTGGACACTATAGCTGGAGTTCCACAACTACTTAATATAATGGATGATGTTATTGAAGCAATTAGTAATTTATTAGACTTGGGAATCATAGAATTTTTAATTAAATATTTCATTACAAGTAAAAGTTTCTTTGTATCGTACACCTTTATCGGTTTGTTGTACAGTAATTATTTCATTATGTGCATCGTGTTCCATAAACAAATACCAATTATTTAAGGCCGCATTTTCCAAAAATAATTTTTTCTCCGGTAATGTTAATAATGGTCTAGTATCATATCCCATAACATAAGGTAATGGAATGTGACCAGCTGTAGGCAATAAGTCTGCCATAAACACAATTGTTTTTTCTTTATATTTTATGTTCGGGATCATTTGTTTTTCTGTGTGACCATCTACAAATAATACGCCAAACCCTAATTCAGTGTTTTTTTGAAATGTTTCTCCTGTTCTAGAAATAAAATGAAGGTGTCCACTTTCTTGAATAGGAAGAATATTTTCTTTTAAGAAAGAAGCTTTTTCTCTGACATTAGGTTCTGTAGCCCAACTCCAGTGATTTTCATTACTCCATACTTTAGCATTTTTAAATGCTAATTCATAACCAGTTTTATTTTTATTCCATTGTACCACACCTCCGCAATGATCAAAATGTAAATGAGTAATAAAAACATCTGTAATATCATCTCTATTGAACCCTTTTTCTTTTAGAGACTTATCTAAATTATCATCTCCCCAAAGAGAATAGTATCCAAAAAATTTATCTGATTGTTTATCTCCCATTCCAGAATCAATGAGAATCAGACGATCTCCATCTTCAATTAATAGGCATCTTGCAGCAATATCTATTAGATTATTAGCATCAGCTGGATTTGTTTTGTTCCACAGGACTTTGGGAACGACGCCGAACATGGCGCCACCATCAAGTTTAAAGTTTCCTGCTTTTACAGCATGTAATTTCATAATTGGTATAAAAATCTTTGCAAAATAGAAAAAATGCTAAGGATCAGGATTTAATTTGTAGACTTTTTAACAATATTTCATCAGAATTGATCCGATAAATAATTTTTTCTAACGCAATAATATATTAAATAGAACTTTATTTTCTTTTACTTTGACGTGGATAAGGATTAAATGGTAATCAAAGAAATCTATCATTATCATAGATCGGTAACTGTTATTATTACTATTATCAGAAAATGAAACTGCGATAAGTAGCGATTTTAAACTTATAATCTAAAAGTTTGTTCAATACAGTTATGTCTAAAAAATAAGAACGGAACAGATTGTTAATTTTCCTAATTATAAAATTGATGAGAGATATGCATTTCTAAAAAAAATCTCATATTTTGCTAATCATTATAATTATAGTAAAAGCATGGTAGAATTAGCGGGTATAATCATATTAGGAATTTTAGCACAATGGGTGGCTTGGAAATTTAAAATCCCAGCAATTTTACCTCTTATCTTAATTGGACTTTTGGTAGGACCGGTTGCAACTTTATACACAGTAGATGGCACTAAATTAATACAACCTATTTATAACGGAGTAGAAGGATTATTTCCTGGAGAAAGTTTATTTTACTTCGTTTCTTTAGCCATTAGCATTATTCTTTTTGAAGGAGGTTTAACTTTAAGAAGAGATGAAATCCTAAATGTTGGCCCCGTAATTCTTAAATTAATAACAGTAGCCGTTGTGGTAACCTTTTTTGGAGCTGGATTGGCAGCTCATTTTATTTTCGGCTTAAGTTGGCCAATATCATTTTTATTTTCTTCTTTAATTATTGTAACAGGCCCTACGGTAATAACCCCTATTTTAAGAAATATACCATTAAAAAAAGACATTTCTGCTGTATTAAAGTGGGAAGGAATTCTTATTGATCCAATTGGAGCATTAGTGGCTGTTTTGGTTTTTGAATTTATAAGTGTTGGAGAAGGAGAGGCATTTACGAAAAAAGCTTTTATAGAATTCGGTAAAATAGTTTTATTTGGTTTCACTTTTGGTTTCACTTTTGCTTATGGCTTAGCTTTTGGAATTAAGAAAAAAATAATCCCACATTATTTATTAAATGTTTTCACCCTTGCAGTAGTGTTAGGTGTTTTCGTATTATCAGATGTATTTGCGCATGAATCAGGTTTATTATCCGTAGTGGTAATGGGTATGGTATTAGGTAATATTAACCTTCCGAACTTTGAAGAGTTATTATATTTTAAGGAATCATTGAGTGTGTTGTTAATTTCGATATTATTTATTCTTCTGTCGGCCAATATCAATATTGAAGAATTACAGTTAATATTCAATTGGAATGCTATTTTACTTTTTGCAGCTGTCGTCTTTATTGTCCGACCTTTAGGTGTTTTTCTGAGTTCAATTAATTCGGGACTTAAGATTAATGAAAAATTATTTATTAGCTGGGTAGGACCGAGAGGAATTGTAGCGGCAGGTATTGCCTCATTATTTGGTCTAAAACTTGCTAAAAATGGAGTGCCAGAGGCAGAGTATATTACACCATTAGTTTTTATGATTGTATTAGGAACGGTTCTTCTAAATGCAACAACGGCAAGATTGTTTGCTAAAGTTGCTGGGGTATTTCTTACAAAATCTGAAGGGATTTTAATTATTGGAGCATCAAAAGTTTCACGATTAATAGCCACATATCTTAAGAGTAATCAAAGACACGTAGTATTAGTAGACAGTAATCGAGAAAATATTAAAAAGGCCAAAAGTTTAGGTTTAGACGCATTAGAAGGAAGTATTTATAATGATCAATTAAAAAACAATATAGAATTAAACGATATAGGCTTTTTAATGGCACTTACAGGAAATAGTGATATTAATAAGTTTGCTATTAATCAATTTAAAGATCAATTTGGAGAAAATGGGTCTTTTAGGTTGGTTAGTTCTGAAGAAATGAATGATCCAGAAAATAACCCTAATGAAGGTTTGTTTTCTCATACGGATGATTATGATAAGTTAATGAATTTAGCCGAAAAGTATCCAGGTATCCAGGAAATTAATATTGATGATAAATCTCATTACGATTCATTAATCAATTTAATTAAACAAGATGAAGATATTATTCCTTTGTTTATCAAAGATTCCGCTAATACAATTAGAATTATATCTGCATATAGCGAAAAGATGGAGGAAATTAATGGGGATAGTTTTTTAGTTTATATTGGGAAGCCTATTGACGTGGAAGAGATCAATTAACTCGATGAAAAGTAAGAATTTTCGTCAAACAACACAAATTTAACAGAATTTTTTGTTAATAATAAATTAATACTCTATATTCGACTTTTTAAAATTTAAATTTTTAAAACCCAAATTATGAAAAAACTTATGTTTGTTGCCGTTTTTGGAATGGCTTTAGGATTAACTTCTTGTGGAGAAGATGATGTAGTAGATTTTGCTTGTGATGCAGCTAGAGATAGTTTGCGTGCTACAGTACAAGTTTCTATTGATGCCTATGAAGCTAATACATCTTCTACATCTTTATGTGAAGCTGCAAGAACTGCAATCGAATCTTATAAAAGTAACGAATGTGGAGATGATGCTTTCGATGGAATTTTAGCTGATTTACCAGATTGTTCTACTCTAGATAACGACTAGTATTAAAAGAGTTATAAAAAAAAAGAGGCTTAATAGCCTCTTTTTTTATAATCGTTATTTATTGTTTTCCTTTATGAGATACACATAAACAGGAAAGTGGTCACTATAACCTCCAGTATATGCTCCGTTTGCAAAACTTCGATACGGATATCCTTTATACCTACCTCTTGGATTAGCCAGATAGTTTTTATTATAAACTCCTGCTTTATAGTATTTATAGGAACTATAATCTTTATCAAGTAATCCCTTAGATATAATAATTTGATCAAATAAATTCCAACTATCTCTCCAAGCAAGAGATCCTATTCCCTTTTTAGACATGTTATACATTGGATTATATAATCCTTTTAGTTTCACATCCTCTTTTTCGGCTTTAGCTGCCAGTACTTTTTTTACACTAGAGTTATCAGGATCATCATTAAGATCTCCCATAGTTATAACTTTGGCATAAGGATCTATATCAAAAAGTGAATCAATAATTTTCTTATTTAATTCAGCAGCCTTTTCTCTTTTACGTCGGCTTCTAGCTTCACCTCCACTTCTTGATGGCCAATGATTTACAATAACATGTATTAAATCCCCATCAAGGTATCCACTAACTAATAATTGATCTCTGGTATATACTCTTTTAGTAGGATCATTTGAGCTATAGATCAATAACTCGTGTTTACTGGTATTGATTGGTCTAAATAATGCTTTTTGATATAATAGCGCAACATCTATACCTCTTCGATCTGGAGAATCAAACTGAACAATACCATAATCTTTTGGTAAAAGCACAGGTTCATTAGCTAAGTCTTCAAGTACCTTTCTGTTTTCTATTTCTGCTACTCCTAAAATTACAGGTGCATTTTTTGTTACATCGGCACCTATTTCAGAAATTACCTTAGCCATATTTTTTAGCTTATCTTTATAGATGTCTTCAGTCCAATGATCTTTTCCATTAGGTGTTCTATCATCGTCATAGGTTATAGGATCATCTTCGGTATCAAAAAGATTTTCAACATTATAAAAAGCAATTGTGTTAACTTTGTACGTTTTCTTTTCTTGACAAAAAATAACAAGCAAAGGACATAATAAGAATGTTATGGTAAGCAAATATTTTAATTTCATTATCTAATTGATTATTAACTTATTGTAAAATGTAATCCAAATTTTAAGCCAAAATTAGCTTTTCTATTTAAAACATGTACTTTTGCGCGGCAGAAATGTTAATTTTTTAACTAAAACAACTATTAATGAAAGTGTCACAACTCAAAAAGAATCTTTTCTTTTTAATGATTTTTTTAAGTTCTGTTGGGATGTCTTATGGACAACAAACAGGATTGAAAGGTAAAATTGTTGACGCATCTTCAAATGAAAATCTTTCGGAAGTGTTAGTTATTATTGAAGGAACAGAGGTTTCTACTATGACTGATATTTCAGGAGAGTTTAATTTTGGGAGTGTTCAATTACCTTTGGGAGAACAAATTGCGGTTTTATCTAAAAATGGATATATCACAAAACGTTATCCTATTGTTATTAATGAAGGCAGTGTTTTAGATCTAAAAACGATAGATCTAGATTATGATGTAAATCAAGAACAAATCCAAATAGGTACCATTAGCCTTACGGATAATGAACTAGATGAAGGCGATGATGATGCGTCTGCGAATGTATCAGGTTTATTACAAGCATCAAGAGATGTATTTCTTAGTGCAGCAGCATTTGATTTTAGTGCTACATTTTTTCGCCCAAGAGGTCTTGGAAATGAAAACGCAAAAGTCCTTATAAATGGGATTGAGATGAATAAACTTAACGATGGTAGACCTCAATGGGGTAATTGGGGTGGATTGAATGATGTACAGCGTAATCAGGAGTTTTCTATGGGAATTTCTGCTAACGACTATACATTTGGAGATCTTGCTGGAGCAACAAATATTATTATGAGAGCTTCTCAATATCGTCAGGGAGGTAGAATATCTTATGCCGCTTCTAACAGAAGTTATACTGGTAGAATGATGGCTAGTTATAGCTCTGGATTAATGAGTAATGGTTGGGCATATACGGTTTCATTAGCGCGTAGAATGGGTAATGAAGGCTATATTGAAGGAACTTTGTATGATGCGAATTCTATCTTTGCTTCTGTTGAGAAAAAGATTAATAATAAACATAGTATAAACCTTACCAGTTTTTATACACCTAATCGAAGAGGAAGGTCTACTGCAATAACTGAAGAAGTATTTAGGTTAAAAGGAAGACAATATAACCCAAATTGGGGGTATTTTGATGGAGAAAAGAAGAACTCCAGAGTACGTGAAATCGAGGAACCAGTATTTATGTTAAATCATTACTGGAATATCACTGATAAAACTACTTTGAACACCAATGTAGGGTACCAAACAGGTAAAATAGGAAATAGCCGTTTGGACAATGGAGGAACCGACTTGGTTAATTTTAATGGACAGGAAACATATACAGGAGCTGGAGCTAGTAGAGATACGAATCCAATTCATCAAAGTTACTTACCTAGTTCTTTCTTGAGTGATCCAAATCCGACACCACTTGATTTTCAAAATGCTTTCTTAGCACAGCAAGCATTTGTAAGAGATGGGCAGTTAAATTGGAATCAGTTAATAGAAGCAAATCAATTAAATGCGCAACAAGGACTTAATGCTACTTATATTTTATACGAAGATAGAATTGACGATACACAATGGAGTTTCAATTCTATTTTAAATAGTCAAATTACAGACAATATAAGTATAAATGGAGCTATTAATTATAGAACCTTAAAGAGTGAAAACTTTGCCGAAGTTCTTGACCTATTAGGAGGAACGACATTTTTAGATGTAGATTCTTTTGGGACAAATATTGATAATGATGTTCCGATAGATCTTGGTTTTACACCAGAAGAATTGGCGGATAGAGCACAAAGTGATTTACGTAATCGTAACCGTACAGTTGGTGTAGGTGATAGGTATGATTATAATTATGAGATTGATGCAGATGTTGTAAGCGGTTTTGCGCAGGCTCAGTTTAAAACTAATAAAATCGATTTCTTTTTAGGAGGAAATATTTCTCAAACTACTTACCAGAGAACAGGGTTGTTTGAAAATGGATATTTTCCTGGCGAAGGGCGTTTAGGTTCTTTCGGAAAAAGTGACAAATTAGATTTCACTAATTATGGTGCTAAAGGAGGTTTTACTTATAAAATTAATGGACGAAATCTAATAGATGTTCACGGAACTTATTTTACAAAAGCTCCAACCATTCGTAACTCTTTTGCTAATTCAAGACAAAACAATAGAACAATTGCGCAATTAATAGAGGCAGAAGAATCTATTGCAGGAACACAGGAAAGTGAAAAGGTACAATCTATTGATGTTGGTTATATCTTAAGAACTCCTAAATTGAAAGCAAGATTGACAGGATATTATACTAAAATAGAAGATGCTACTGATATATCTTTCTTTTTTACTCAAGCAATTTCTGGTTCTGATGTAGGTTTTGTTCAGGAGATTCTTACAGGAATAGATAAACAACACTTTGGAGCAGAATTAGGAATAGAATATCAAATAACACCAACGATTAAATTAAAAGGAGCTGCGGCAATAGGTCAATTTACTTATGCTAATAATCCTGACTTATTTTTAGCAAGTACCAGTAGTTCATTTTTAGGAGAGTCAATCACCGAAGGGTTGAATGGTACACGTTACGAGGGTAAATCAGCGTTAAAAGATTATCGTATTGCTGGTGGTCCACAGAATGCAGCACAATTAGGTTTTGAGTATAGAGATCCTAATTTCTGGTGGTTTGGTACTACAGCTAATTACTTTTCTAATGCTTATATAGATGTTAGCCCTTTTGCAAGAACATCAAACTTTAATCAAGATGTGGATGGATTACCATTTAATGACTATGATGATAGTATTGCAAGAGATTTATTAAGACAAGAGCAGTTTGATGATTATATATTAGTTAATGCAGTAGGAGGTAAGTCTTGGAGAGTAAAAGATTATTACATAGGGTTCTTTGCAACGATTAATAACATTTTTGATAAGCAATACAGAACAGGTGGTTTTGAGCAAGCTAGAAATGCAAATTATAGATTGGCTGTAGAAGAATCTCAGAGAGAAACTCCTGTTTTTGGACCTAGATACTTTTATGGATTTGGTACTTCGTATTACCTTAATGTATACGTAAGATTTTAATGATGAACACAACAAAAAAATATTATAAAATGAATTCAAATAATTTAAAGAAACTAATAAGCATTTTGGTTTTGGCGGTTACGTTTACTGCTTGTGTACAAGATGATGATTTTAATACTCCGGGATTGGTCATAGAGGAACCAACATTTCCTGCAAATAGTACATTTGTTCAAATAGGTGGTATTTTAGGAGATTTAGCACAAGCGCAAAATGATGATGGGCCAGAAGCCAAAGTTACCTTTGAAGTCGAAAATCAGTATTTAGAAGGATATGTAGTATCAAGTGATAAAGCGGGTAACTTTTTTGAAGAGTTAGTTATTCAGAATTCACCAACTACTCCAACAGCAGGGTTAAGAGTATTAATAGATGTAAACCCTTTATTTACAAGTTATGAGTTTGGTCGTAAAGTATATATTGACTTAGAAGGTTTATCAATAGGTACAGAAAATGGAGTAGCAACTCTTGGAGTACTTTCTAGTGATGAGGTAGATCAAATACCTTCTTTTTCTCAGGAAGATGTAATTTTAAGATCAGCAGAGATGTCTGAAATTACCCCTTTAGAGATTACTTTCGAAGATTTTTCTGATGATCTTACTAACCTATATGTTAAGATTAATAATTTACAGTTTAATAGAAATGATGTTTTAGGAGATGACCCTCTTACGTTTGCAGGAGAACCAAGTGATGATTTTGATGGAGAGAGAAATATAGAAAGTTGTGATAATGGAGCTACAGCAGTTTTAAGCACAAGTACTTTTGCTGATTTTAAATCATTAACCTTACCAACTCAACAAGGAAGTTTTGAAGGTGTTTTAACTAAAAATTTCTTCGGAGATACTTTTAACTTAGTGTTGAATGACCCTACAGGATTAGTTTTTGACAATGAAAACCGATGTGATCCTGACGTATTAGAATGTACTGGAACTAGTGGAGGAGCAAATGTAATTTTTACTGAAGATTTTACAGGAGTAAGTATTAGTGATCTAGAAAATTCTGGATGGTTAAATGTAAATACTACAGGTGGAACTTTAGATTATGTAGTAGGAAGCTTTAGTGGTAATCAATATGCACAGATTACTGGGTTTAGTTCTGGAGAAAATCCATTTGAGGTTTGGTTAGTAACACCAGAAATCGATTTAACTGCTTCTACAGCAGAAGAATTATCTTTTGATATTCAGGCTAATTTTGACAATGGAAATATCCTTACTGCTTTTATTACAGATAACTTTACAGGTGATGTAACAACTACAGAATGGTCACAATTAGATGCTTCTATTCCAACAGGACCAAGTGGAACATTTGGAAGTTTTGAAGGAGTAGGACCAATTAATATTTCTTGTGTTGAGGGTAATGTAAGAATAGCGTTCCGTTACGCAGGTGCAGATCCAGGACCAACTACTAGATATCATATTGATAATATAGAGATTTCAGGAAACTAAGAACTTCTGTATTTTATAATAGCAAAAGCTCTCTAAAAATTCTTTAGAGAGCTTTTTTTATTGGTTTTAGAGTATATTATTAATAGTCGAAAGTAACCGAGTAAGCGCTATTCTTTTTTGTTTTTACTCGCATTCTAAATTGGTAACAAGGATTCTTTGTATGTGAAAAACTCTGATTGTTGTTTATTTTTTTCCACTCATTTTGAATCGTAGCCCAACTACTTCCGCTGTAAGCTTTGTATTTAAGACCATAATAAACTCTTCTCCAAACAGAATGTCTTGCAATTTCTGCAATCTGTGACTCTCCAACAGAGCTATAGTGGGTATAATATTGCCAGCTAGCTTTTGAAGTGTTGGTTTGTGGATGATTAAAGTTAATTGCGTATTTCGAGGTTGGATTCGCTCTAGTAAGTTGTATTAACTCAAAAGCAATATCATTACCGGATTCTTCATAAGAGACATTTTTTTGATCATCAGTTTCTTGATCCACATCTGGCTGAGTTAGATCCATTTTATTATGACGAACTAAACTTTGTTTTAAAGTTTCATTAGCATTGATTTCCATTAGACTAAGGTTTATACTAGAATAGTTGATTAATGCTGTTTCATTATTCGCATGAATTCTTATAATTCCTGTACTACCCTCTTCTGATGTCACAGTAACATCTTTATGAAAATCATAAACGCTATTTAAAGAAAATTCGGTTTCTAAAGCTGATTCTTCCATGATTTCATTTGACTCATCTCTATCGCAGGAAATAAAAAATAATAACCCTATGATTGGTAATGCATAAAATAATTTCTTCATTTGTTTGGTTTTTAAGAATAATTAAATTGATTTGTTTAGTTTTTTGGATACAATAAATCCTTTTTCTTCACTGTATAGGATTAATAAATTATTTTTTTAGAAACTATTCTTGGCGCCTTTGGTGTTTCTAATCCAATAGATGGTTGATCTTTATAATTTAGTTTATCGTAATTAGTGAGATTAGAATTATAAATCCTGAGTCAAAAGTATGTCGGGGGTAATGACTGACAAAAACAAAAATTAATTTAGCGGAATTTTCCGCAAATTAATTTACTGAAAAACAGTTGGTTGCGGTTTGGTTAAGGGTTAGTTCCCATTAAAAAAAGGGTTATATAACCCTTTACCATAAGGTGATTTCACGTTATGGTATAAAGGTATTTATGGGTTTTTTTGTTGTGGGAATTACGTATTATGTTTTAGGCATATATATACAGGAAAGTGATCGCTATAACCTCCTTTATATTTTCTTCCCGCGTAGGTTCTATATGGATTTCCTTTATATCTCCCTTTATAGATTTTTAGAAAACTATCATCAAAAATATTGGCTTCAGAAAAGCTATGAGTATTTTCTTCATACCTATGGAAGTTATTACTAAAAATGATTTGATCAAATAAATTCCATTGACGTTTATAAGTTAAGGTACCACGATGTCTTGTGTGTAGACGCTCCATTGGATTATAAAGATCCTGTAATACTAGATGTTTTTTTACACTTTCACTATCAGGGTCGTCATTAAAATCACCCATAACGATAATTTTTGCTTCGGGATCTTCTTCTGTAATTTGATTTATTATTTCTCGATTTTTATCAGCTGCAGCTATACGCTTATAAGAGGTAAGTTCTGCTCCATCTCTTCTAGAAGGCCAATGATTAACCAATATGTGAATTTTTTCGGTATGCAAAGTTCCCGTTACCCATAGAATATCACGGGTAAAATCTCTTTCACCGAATTCATTATTCACCAAGACTTGAATACTTTCGGAATAAGTAACTGTAAAAATTTCTTTTTGGTATAGAAATCCAACATCGATTCCTCGTTCATCAGGAGACTCGTAATGTATTACACCATAGTTTTTATTGATTAGGTGTTTAGTTCTTGCAAGATCTTCTAAAACGGCTTTATTTTCGACTTCTGCAACACCTAAAATAACCGGAGCTTTTCCAGTTTTTGGAAATCCAATATTAGAAATAGCAGTTCCTAGTTTGAACAACTTTTTTTGATATCTTTTTTTATTCCATTTCTTTTCTGAGTCTGGTAAAAAATCATTATCCAACGTATTAGGATCATCTTTCGTGTCAAATAAGTTTTCTAAGTTGTAAAAAGCAATTGTATGTAGATTTGTATGTTTCTTTTTAAAATAAAGCTTTGAAGACATGCAATTAAAAATTTATTGTAAACGCCTAATGTACAAATTCAAATGCATACAATATTGTACCTTTGTATATTAATTATAGAAATAAAGAATAGAAGAATATCGCTAGATAAATAGGCGCGGATGATAGAAAAGGAAAAAACAGTATACGAAAAAGCAATTTTAATAGGAATAATCACCAAAAATCAGAATGAAGATAAGTTAACTGAGTTTTTGGATGAATTAGAATTTCTAACATATACAGCAGGTGGTGAGGTGGTAAAACGTTTTACCCAAAAAATGGATATACCCAATTCTAAAACCTTTATAGGTTCTGGTAAGATGGAAGAGGTATTGGCATATGTAGAACAACATGATATAGGGACCGTAGTTTTTGATGATGAGCTTACACCAGCTCAGCAACGTAATATAGAACGAATTTTAAAGGCAAAAATCATAGATCGTACTAATTTGATTCTTGATATTTTTGCGCAACGTGCGCAAACTAGTTATGCCAGAACTCAAGTAGAACTTGCTCAGTATCAATATCTATTACCTAGATTAACGGGTTTATGGACACACTTAGAGCGCCAGCGAGGAGGTATTGGAATGCGAGGACCTGGTGAAACTGAGATAGAAACAGATAGAAGGATTGTAAGAGATCGTATTTCTTTATTAAAGAAAAAGCTACTTACAATTGATAAACAAATGGCTACGCAACGCGGTAATCGTGGTAAGATGGTTAGGGTAGCTTTAGTTGGGTATACCAATGTGGGTAAGTCTACCTTGATGAACGTGATTGCTAAAAGTGATGTTTTTGCAGAGAATAAACTTTTTGCAACCCTAGACACTACAGTAAGAAAGGTTGTTATTGGCAATCTTCCATTTTTATTAAGTGATACAGTAGGTTTTATCAGAAAATTACCGACCCAATTGGTGGAAAGCTTCAAAAGTACATTAGATGAGGTTAGAGAAGCTGATTTGTTGCTTCACGTGGTAGATATATCACATCCTCAATTCGAGGATCATATAGATTCTGTAAGCAGGATTTTAGAAGAAATTGATAGTGTTGATAAACCAGTAATTATGGTTTTTAATAAGATTGATGCTTATGAACACGAAACCATTGATGAAGATGACTTAACTACAGAAAAAACAGAAATTCACTATACGTTAGATGAATGGAAACAAACCTGGATGAGTAGGATAGGAGATAACGCTTTGTTTATATCTGCAATTAATAAAGAGAACATAGATACTTTTAGAAAAAGAGTATATAAAGAGGTGAGAGATATACATGTAACTCGTTTTCCTTATAATAACTTTTTGTATCCTGAATTTGTGGAGGAGTAGCATTAGTTAATTAAAACTCATAATTAAGCCCTAATCCAATCACTTCGCGTATCTGGAATCCGCTTGTAGCATTATCATCGTATATTGCTTGAAAAGCGAAGCTCCCAGATATGTATTTGTTGACTACTAAGTTTAAGTTTAGTGTATAATCAATATCTACATTATAAGGGTCTTCGATGTAATTAGAATACAGATTAAGAATGTTTTCTACAGTTACATTTTTAATGACCTTAAATTTAGCGTAAGCAGCCAAGGATCCACCAAATTCAAATCTGGAACTTTTGCCTGCATCTACTCCAAAATAATCACCATCTACGTAATCAGGAGTAGTTGTAAATTGATCATCTACAAAAATCATACGAGAAGTAACAGGAGCAATATTAAAGTTAAAATCATCACTCTTTTTCCAAAGTAATCCAGGACCAATCTGTATAAAAGCTGGAGAAAAGAAATGAGTTTCTTCAGTACGTATGGTTTCGTCAGTATCAGGATCTTTGGTAAAACTATATCCTTTTGCAAATTGAGATCTAAAATTAATAAATAAAGAATAGTTCCAGTTGGTCTCTCCAATTCTTTGCCCTAATCGTGAGTTTAGTTCTATTCTATCATTCGTTTTTCGAGCAAAATTTTCTCCTTTTAGAAATGTAAGACCATAATCCGCTAAAATTTTGTTGTCCCAAGTAAGGCTGTTTTTTTTGTAATTGAATTCATAATTTAGAGCAGTATTACCTGCAATATTAGAAGTTCCACCTCCTTGCCAATCAAAATTAAAGGCAGATTGATTAAAGAAAAATGAAAATTTACCAAATGATTTCCATCCCACATGTGGTTTTTTGACAGGCTTAGGGTTTAATTTTTTTAAGAGATTGTTTAAAACAATAATATTAAGTTCTTTAGTAGTGTTTTGGAGTAAACTGTCTAACGACCTGGTCAAACGAACCTGGATAGAATCCAGTTGTTTTATTTCTTTCTTCTCTTGTCCACTGATATTGGAAAGAGAAACAAACAAAAAAATAAATAAAACAATCCTTCGCATGGTATACATATAAATGGGCACAAATATACTTTATGCATATAGCTTATTCAAATATGAATAATTTGAATTAAAAAACGTATTTCGTAATGGTGATTGTTATGATTAAAAAACTATTATTTATTTAGATTAGTATATTTATTTAAAAAATTATAGTAATCTACTAAGATGAACATAAAACTTATCAAAGCTAAAGACGTAGATATTGCTTTTTTGTTGCAATTAAGAAAGCAAACAATGATTGAACATTTAGAAAAAGCAGGAGTGTTTTTATCAGAAGATGGACATGTATCTAGAGTGAAATTTCATTTTGATAGTTCACATGTAATATGTCTAAATGAAGCAAGAGTAGGTGTGCTTAAATACATCGAAACAAATAATAGTATAGAAATTCTTCAGTTTCAAATACTACCGAAATATCAAGGAAAAGGAATTGGAAATTATTTACTCAGTTATATTATACAATTGTCTAGAGATGCAAATAAAAATATATTCACAAAAAAGGATCATCTAGTAATAGATGATCCTTTTTTGTGAATATATTTTTATTTACTCTAGAAAGAGTAACTCAATCCAAGATTCCAGAAAGATTGTAATTCGTTATCAGTATTTTCTAAAGTAGGAGTAACAGTTGGAGGAGGAACAGCTAAAGCTGCTTGTCCTAAAGCATAATTAAATGCTTCTTGTTTGTTTCCTCTAAGACCAAAATCAAATCCTACACCAATAGATTTCCATAAAGTATAAGAAAAAGAATTGGTCCAAGTCCAGTTAGAGTAATCTCCATCTTCATAACTTAAGAAAGCGGATAGGTTAGTTTTAAAATTAATTGCTCCTATCTTACGAGTATAATCAGCAACTATTTTTGCACCAAGAGAAGACTCATATTCTGCTGCACCTTTACTAAACACAAAGTTATAGTTTAAAGGATGTACAACAACAATTAAATTACTAATAGGAGTCCAAGTGATACCGACACCAAGATCTAAATATCCAGGGTCATTAAAATTATTTAAAACTGTAGTTCTGTATTCTCCTAAAGTAGAAACTGCAAGAGTTTCTGTTAATTTATATCCAAATAAAGAAGAAATATTAAATACATCGGTTGATTCTCTAAAGCTATCATCGTCAGTTGGATCATCTCTATCATCTAATTTTACCCAAGCAAGATTAACGTTAGCGCTATTTCTCCAGAAATATTTATCTTGTAATAAGTTAGCGTATGCATTTACGGTAACACCAATAGTACCTGCATCATTATTAGGAATTCCTTGCGAGAACCAGTTATTAAATCCAGAAAGGCTTCCTCCGATGGTACCAAAAGCTCCGATTTTCCATCCTGGTAAAGCATCTATTTGTGCTTGGATAGCATTAGCTCTTCCCTGGATAGCGGCAATAGAATCTTTTTTAGCTGATAATGTTGTTTTCAATTCTTCTTCTGTTTGTGCAAGACCAATTTGGATACCTGCTAATAGAAAGATAAATGTGAATACGATTTTTTTCATGATTAATAGTTTTAAGTAGATTGTTATATAACAAAAGTATTCTAAATTTATGAATTAACTTTTGTAAAACAAGTTCAAGGTTTATGCAAAATTTTGCGTTGGCAAATATAAGTGAAGTAACGTTTTTCGATTTAATTCAATACAATTGGATATATAATTTTCGATGAACAACCAATTTTAGCGACGAAATGAATTATTTTCGTTTAAAAAGGGGTACAGATGAACAGGCTTCCCCATACATGATACTTTTGGCAACTGGTTGTAATTTTTGAATAAGTTCAATGTATGCGCTCTCAGGAACCGGTTTATTAGAACAACCTTTAATGATTAGTAATTTGTCTTGATATTCTGAAACATCAAGTTCATTAATAATATGAGTAAAAAGGATAGTCTCTAGATTCTCTAATGAGCCAACAACGACTTTTTTTGCAAATGGAATTAACCTAGTTGTTAATAGTAAATAAGCCCAACCTGGAATGATGGCGTCAGTGGAACAATGTAAGGCAACATATTTATTCTGATATTGACTCCAATCATGATTAGATACGCTTTCTCTAAAATCTTTTTCTTTGAGAATAAAACCTTCAAAAAGCCAATCTTTTATATCAAACAAGAAACGATCACCTTCTGGATAATAGTCTTCCAAATCAATGGTGATTAGTTTAGTGTTGTTAGCGACTCTATTGATAATTTCTTCTGCCATGGGTTAAAAGTTATTTGTTTTTAAAGCATGCCTAGTTCTAATTTTGCTTCTTCACTCATTAAATCTTGCGTCCAAGTAGGTTCGAATGTTAGTTCTAGTTCTACATCATTAACAGCGTCTAATGATTTTACTTTTTCTTTTACTTCCTCAGGAAGTGATTCTGCAACTGGGCAGTTAGGAGAGGTTAATGTCATAAGAATCTTAACATCATAGTCTTCATTTACGAAAACATCATATATTAATCCTAATTCGTATATATCAACAGGAATTTCTGGGTCATAAATTGTTTTAAGTACTCTTACAATTTTTTCTCCAAGCTCTGTGGTATCTATATTAGTATCACTCATAGTATATCTTTAGTCGATTTCGACAGGCTAAACCTGACGGTAAAAGACGAATTAATTTAGTTGTGTTTGGTATGCGATAGCATACATTTTTAATTGTTTGATCATGCTCACCAATCCGTTTGCTCTAGTTGGTGATAAATGCTCTTTTAAACCAATTTCATCAATAAATGCAGTATCGGCTTCTATAATATCTTTAGGGTGCTGACCAGAAAATACTCTAATAAGAATTGCGATAATACCTTTGGTGATAATGGCATCGCTATCTGCAGTAAATTCGATTTTTTCATCATTCATTTCTGCATGAACCCAAACCTTACTCTGACAGCCTTTTATGATGTTTTCATCAATTTTATATTTTTCTTCAATCAATGGAAGCGATTTGCCTAGATCTATCATATACTCATAGCGTTGCATCCAATCATCAAACATACTAAACTCATCAACAATCTCTTCCTGAAGTTTTTGTATTGACATATACTTACAATTTTTTACAAAAATACAACAAGAATCCTTGCTATTCAACACTTTCGGTTAATGATAAGATAGTATTAACTTAATAAGTCAATTTTTAAGACAACATCATTTTTGCTTTTTTCACTGCTGCTACCAGAATATCAATTTCTTCTTTGGTATTATAAAAAGAGAAAGAAGCTCGAATGGTTCCTGGTATTTTGTAAAAATCCATGATAGGTTGTGCACAATGATGACCTGTACGAACGGCTACCCCTAGTTTATCCACAATGGATCCAATATCATATGGATGAATATCATCTATATTAAAGGAAATAACGGATGTTTTGTTTTTAGAAGTTCCATAAATTTTGAGCCCTTCTATTTCTAGAAGTTTCTGAGTTCCGTAAGCTAATAATTCATTTTCATATTCGGCAATATTATCAAAACCGATATTATTCATATAGTCTAAAGCAACGCCAAAAGCTATACCACCACAAATATTTGGTGTTCCGGCTTCGAATTTATGAGGAAGACCTGCATAGGTAGTTTTTTCAAATGTAACTTGATCAATCATTTCTCCTCCACCTTGGTAAGGAGGTAATTTAGTAAGCCATTCTTCTTTTCCGTATAACAATCCAACGCCTGTAGGTCCACAAAGTTTATGAGCAGAAGCTACATAAAAATCTACATCAAGATCCTGAACATCGGGCTTGATATGCGGGCAAGATTGCGCACCATCTATTAATACTGCTGCGCCTACTTTATGTGCTTTTTCTATGATTTCTTCTATAGGATTAATAGTTCCTAAAGCGTTAGAAATATGATTGGTAAATACAAGTTTTGTTTTGTTAGAAAGTAATTGATCGTAAACATCCATTAACAATTCGCCTTCTTGATTCATTGGAATCACTTTTAGAACAGCTCCTGTTCTTTCACAAAGCATTTGCCAGGGAACTATATTCGAGTGATGCTCCAGAGCAGAAACAATAATTTCATCTCCTTTGGTAAGTAGATTAGTAAATCCAGTAGCTACAATATTAATACTGTGCGTTGTTCCAGATGTTAGAATGATTTCATGAGGATGTGCAGCGTTAAAATGGTTTTGTACTTTTTTACGAGCAATCTCATATGCATCCGTGGCTTCTTGTGATAATGTATGTACGCCACGATGAATATTTGCATTGTAATTACTGTAATAATCTACAATAGCATCAATCACAATTTGAGGAGTTTGTGATGTGGCTGCATTATCAAAATATACTAAGGGTTTTCCGTTTACTTCTCTTTTCAGGATAGGAAAATCTTCACGTATCTTATGTACATCTAGCATATCAATTTCTTTCTGCAAAAATAGGAACTATTTCTAAGTGATATTGTTTATTTTTAAAAGGATTTAACACTTTACACAATGAAGCGATTTAAAAAGATTTTAGGATATGGATTTATAGTAATAATTGGACTATTAGTTGTTGCTATATTTTGGAATTACCCAAAACTTACAATACTTTCTGGATACTCTGCTAAGAATATGGCTTCTTCTGTTTTTATAGGGAATCGTAGTGTGGAGTTTACAGATATCAATGATAATAATTTTGCTCCTGTTAATTTAGCAGAGGATCAGGTGAATATGACTAAAAAATCGGCAGTGGCTTCGGTTTTTGGGCTTAATGAACGAAAGGCTATTTATAGAGAAGGATTAGGAAGTGTAGTGATTGATGATGATTTTGATGAGAACGCTTCCTATTTAATCCCTAATAGAAGCAAGATTAAAACGAATTTACCATTTCCTTATGGAGATTTACCTCAAAAGGACACTGTTTTTAGTGCCGTTGATTATCAAAAGATAGCGAATATGGTTTCATCTGTTTTTGATAAAGAAGGAGAAAGCATACAAAAGACTAGAGCTGTTTTGGTAATACATAAAGATCAGATAATAGCAGAGAAGTATGCAGATGGATTGGATGAGAATTCCGTTTTATTAGGATGGTCAATGACTAAAAGTATTTTAGCTACTAATTATGGAATATTACAAAAACAAGGTAAAATAGATATTAATGATAAAGCTCCAATCAAGGAATGGGAAGATGATGAACGAAAAGAAATTACAATTAGTAACCTATTACAAATGAATTGTGGATTGGAGTGGGATGAAGATTATGGATCGATTTCTGACGCAACTACCATGTTGTATCTTGATAAGGATATGACTAAGCCTCAGATTTATAAAGAAGCAATTCATAAACCGAATGAATATTGGTATTATTCATCAGGTGTTTCTAATTTGTTGTCTGGGGTTTTAAGAGGACACTTTGATAGTTACCAAGAGTATCTTGATTTTCCGTACCGTGAATTTATTGATAAAATAGGTATGCATTCTATGCTTATAGAAACTGATATGGCGGGTAATTATGTGGGTTCTTCCTATGCGTGGGCGACAGTTAGAGATTGGGCAAAATTTGGTTTGTTATATCTTCATAGAGGGAACTGGAATGGGGAACAAATTTTTAATCCTGAATGGGTTGATTATGTTACCACTCCAACTGCAACTTCCGAAGGTGATTATGGAGGCCATTTTTGGTTGAATGCTGGAGGTTTTTATCCAGATGCTCCAAAAGACATGTATTCTGCCAATGGATTTCAGGGGCAACGAGTATTTATAATTCCTTCTAAAGACCTAGTAATTGTTCGTTTTGGATTGGTTGGAGATGCAGGTATGGATTTTAATAGGTTTATAAAGGAAATTACCGAAGCCGTGAAATAAAAAAACCTCAACAAATATATGAAGAGGTTTAGTAAATTTTATAATTCTTTATTGTTACAAATCGAAACCAATGTCAACTCCAAGCTTGTTAGCTATTAGTTTATTGATTCGTTGTTTTAGTTGAGGTATTTTTACACTTTCTAAAACATTGTTAGCAAACGCATACATAAGTAGCGCTCTTGCTTCTTTCTCTCCAATTCCTCTAGATCTCATATAAAATAGGGCTTGATCATCTAACTGACCAATAGTACAGCCGTGAGAACATTTTACGTCATCCGCAAAAATCTCTAGCTGAGGTTTAGAGTTAATCGTTGCTTTATCACTTAATAAGATATTATTATTAGATTGAAAAGCATTCGTTTTCTGTGCTTCTTTGTTTACAATGATTTTACCATTAAAAACACCAGTAGCTTTTTCGTCAAAAATACCTTTATAATCCTGATGACTTTCACAATTAGGCTCTGTATGATGCACTAATGTATTGTGATCTACATGTTGTTTGCCTTCAATAATTGTAACTCCATTAAGTATAGAGTCAATACCTTCTCCGTATTGATAGAAATTTAGATTATTTCTAGTAATATTACCTCCAAAAGCAAATGTATGCACAGAAGCAATACTTTGTGCTTGCTGCTTTATAAATGTGTTATCTATTAAAGAAGCAGATTCATTATCGTTTTGTATTTTGTAATAATCAACAATAGCTCTTTTGTCTACAAAGATTTCTGTTACAGAATTTGTAAGTACAGGATTAGGTGTTAAACTTTGGTGGCGTTCAATAATCTGTACATGTGAATTTTCTTCTACAACGATTAGATTACGAGGTTGTAAAAGTTGAGTTGATTCTTTTCCTGTAGAAAAATGAATTATTTGTATGGGCTTATCTGCAAGCTTATTTTTAGGAATATATATATAAGCTCCTTCTTTAGAAAAAGCAGTGTTCAATGAAGTTAAACCATCTTTTGGTGCAACTTTATTAAAATAGTTGTCGACTATCGGTTTATACTTATCATGATTTAGAGCAGATGACATTAAACATACATCAATCTTATCGTGTGTAGTCTCTGATAAATGAGAAGAATATTTACCATCAATAAATACTATTTTATATGTATCTAAATCATAAAGAAAGTATTTTTTTACATCTTTAAATTCTAGTGCATTTTCTTCTTTAGGGAAAATACTGTAATCGTGTTTCAGTATAGAATTTAGTGAAGTATATTTCCAAGCTTCTTCTTTTTTCGTAGGGAAGCCTTTTTCTTCAAATACCTTTATAGCTTGGCTTCTGATATCATGAATAGGCGCATCTACATCTACCGTGTTTTCAAAAGCAAGAAAAGAAGATACTAATTTTTCTTTCAGCTCCATAATTATGCGTTTATCTCTTCTTTAATCCAATCGTACCCTTTTTCTTCTAATTCTAAAGCAAGTTCTTTAGTTCCAGATTTTACAATTTTACCATCATATAAAACGTGTACATAATCTGGTACAATATAATCTAATAGTCTTTGGTAGTGGGTAATGACAATAACAGCATTGTCCTTACTTTTTAATTTATTTACTCCATTAGCTACAATTCGTAATGCATCAATATCTAAACCAGAATCTGTTTCATCCAAAATAGCAAGTTTAGGCTCCATCATTGCCATTTGGAATATCTCATTACGTTTTTTCTCTCCACCAGAGAAACCTTGGTTAAGCGAACGAGATAAAAATTTACGATCAATATCTAATAGTTCAGATTTTTCTCGAATTTTCTTTAACATATCCTTTGCGGGCATTTCTTCTAACCCTTGTGCTTTTCTAGTCTCGTTAATTGCAGTTTTCATAAAGTTAGTAACCGTAACTCCAGGAATTTCTACAGGGTATTGAAATGAAAGAAATACACCTTTATGGGCTCTTTCTTCTGCAGCTAACTCTTCTATATCTTCACCATCTAAAAGAATATTACCTTCTGTTACTTCATATTCTTCTTTTCCTGCAACAATACTTGCTAATGTACTTTTACCAGCACCATTAGGACCCATTATTGCGTGTACTTCTCCTGCTTTTACATTTAGGTTAAGACCTTTTAAAATCTCTTTATCTTCAACGCTAGCGTGTAAATCCTTAATTTCTAACATCTTGTATTTTTGTTTCTTTTAAATAATTTTTTTAATGATTATGACCTTCATGTCCTGATGCATCAGGCTGTAATGTCGAATCCGAAGACTTTATTTTAGTAGGCAATTCTGAAGTTGGTTCACTAACACCAACAATTTCTTTTATTTCTACAACTTCTGGCCAGCCATCTTCTGTGTTTTTCTTCACGACTCCTTTAATTACCACGGGAACCATATCATATTCTTCTCTTTGTAAAGGCTTTATTTTTTCGTTTAATTCATTAGCTAAATCGTCAATGATTACACCATAAATAAAATCTTTACCTTTTATAACACCTGCATTATCAATCAATATAAACTCTCCACGTATTAAAGTGGTTTCGGAACCTGATGATTGAGATTTTTCGTTTTTACACGAAAAAATTAATAAGCTTACGATGACAAGGAGAAATGATTTTTTCATTTGTGTGAATTAGTTAGTTATACGCTTTATCCAACAGAACCTTCAAGAGAAATTTCTAGAAGTTTTTGAGCTTCTACCGCAAATTCCATAGGAAGTTTATTTAATACTTCTTTACTGAAACCGTTAACGATTAGAGCAATTGCTTTTTCTGTATCAATACCTCTTTGATTACAGTAAAATATTTGATCTTCTCCAATCTTACTTGTAGTTGCTTCGTGTTCTATTTGAGCAGTTTTATTCTTTGCTTCAATATATGGAAACGTATGAGCTCCACATTCATTGCCCATTAGTAAAGAATCGCATTGAGAAAAGTTTCGAGCATTGGTTGCTCTACTATTAATTTGTACCAATCCTCGATAACTATTTTGGGATTTTCCAGCAGAAATTCCTTTTGATATGATGGTACTTTTAGTGTTCTTTCCTAAGTGGATCATCTTGGTTCCTGTATCTGCTTGCTGAAAGTTATTAGTTACAGCAATAGAATAAAATTCACCAACAGAATGATCTCCTTTAAGAATACAGGATGGATATTTCCAAGTTACAGCTGAACCAGTTTCTACTTGAGTCCAAGAAATTTTAGCATTTGTTTCGCAAATCCCTCGTTTAGTAACGAAATTGTAAACACCACCTTTTCCTTCTGCATTACCAGGATACCAGTTTTGCACTGTAGAATATTTGATTTCTGCATCATCCAACGCGATTAATTCTACAACTGCAGCGTGTAGTTGATTTTCATCCCGTGAAGGAGCAGTACAACCTTCTAAATAACTTACATAGCTACCTTGGTCAGCTATTACTAAAGTACGCTCGAATTGACCTGTTCCCGCTTGATTAATCCTAAAATAGGTAGATAGTTCCATTGGGCATCTCACACCTTTTGGGATATAACAAAAAGATCCATCGCTAAAAACAGCAGAGTTTAGAGCGGCATAAAAGTTATCTTTTTGAGGAACAACAGATCCGATATGTTTACGTACTAGTTCTGGATGTTCTTGTATTGCTTCAGAAATAGAACAAAATATAATGCCTTTTTCTGCAAGAGTATCTTTAAAAGTGGTGGCTACAGAAACAGAATCCATAACAATGTCTACTGCCACACCTGCTAATTTCTTTTGTTCATCTAAAGAGATACCTAATCTTTTGAATGTATCCAGTAATTCTGGATCTACTTCATCAAGACTGTCATATTTTGGCTTTTTATTAGGTGCCGAGTAATAAGAAATATCTTGAAAATTAGGTTTTTCGTAATTTACGTTTGCCCATTCAGGCTCTTCCATTTGTTCCCACACTTTAAATGCCTCAAGTCTCCAGTCAGTCATCCATTGAGGTTCATTTTTTTTCTTTGAAATCGCACGAACAATATCTTCATTTAGACCAACAGGAAATGTTTCAGATTCTATATCGGTATAAAATCCGTACTCATATTCTTTGGTTTCTAATTCTTTTTTTAAGTCGTCTTCAGTATATGCCATCTTGCTAAGTCTTAAGGGGTAGCTTAAGATCTTTTTTTAAATTTTTAAAGGGAAAAACTTTCTCCGCAACCGCAAGTTCTGTTTGCGTTTGGGTTATTAAAAACGAAACCGGTTCCGTTAAGACCTCCGGAATATTCTAGGGTAGTACCAATAAGGTATAAAAAGCTTTTTTTATCAACAATTATTTTTACACCGTTGTCTTCAAAAACTTTATCTCCTTCTTCTTGAGTTTTATCAAATTTTAAGTCATATGATAAACCGGAACAACCTCCACTTTTAACACCTACACGGACGTAGTCTGAAGAAGCGTCATAACCGTCATCACTCATCAATTCTACGACTTTCTTTTTAGCTGTGTCTGATACCTTAATCATATTTTATAGATAGATTAATTCTAAATTGAATGCAAATATACTACATAAGTAGGTTTTATTTACATAACCTAACATTTATCTAACATATATTGGAATAGGTATAATCTATAATCAATATACTTATGCGTGTGTTTAGTATTTATTTGTAAAATTTAATATTGATTTAAATCAAAAATGAGATTTGATTTTCTAACTGTGATCAATACTTTTTCACAAAACTATAATATTATAATAACATTTTTTTATGACGTGTAATAACAATTTTAACGTTCCTTGAACTAAGGAAATCAATAGAGGAGAGTTGCTTTTTTTGGAATCGTAAATTTTTTTGAAATGAATTCAATTAAGTCAATTTTAATCGATGACGAGGAAGATGCTATCCAATCATTAGAATGGAAAATTTGTCGATATTGTCCGTATATTGAAATTGTTGAGACAATTTCTAATCCTTTAGAGGCTATAAAAATCATAGAAAACACAAATCTTGATTGTGTTTTTATAGATATAAAGATGCCAAATCTTACTGGCTTTGATATTTTAGAGGCATTACACCAAAGAGACTTCTTTGTTGTGATTACATCAGCTTTTGAGAATTATGCTTTAAAAGCGATACAATTTTCTGTGTTTGATTATTTATTGAAACCTATTGATAAGGATGATCTAATGCGCATCTATAAAAAACTTTGTCAGCATATTAATATTAATAACCCTTCTCAATCAACTATAGTAAAACTTTGTGTAAATGGAGTAATTCATTTTTTAAAAAAAGATGAGATTATAATGTTAAAAGCAGAAGGAAATTATACTAAGGTATTTTTAATTGATGACCGTAAGTTGTTTTTATCAAAAACCTTAAAAGAGGTTACAGAGGTATTGCCAGAAAGTTGCTTTTTTAGGGTACATAATTCTTATTGTATTAATCTACGTCATGTACAGGAATACAGAAAGAATCAAGGAGGCATTATAATTATGAGTAATGGTCAGCATGCTAGTATTAGTAGAAATCGAAAAAATGAATTTCTAATAAAGATGCACTAAACCTTTTTTTGTTTGGATTTTCAAAACTTCAACATATGGTTACAAGGAGTATTATTTGTGATTTCTTTATATCCTTTATTGATATACTTTAGAAGCAAAAACAAAATATTTCTTTTTTATAGTCTTTATGTAATTTGCCTTCTTTTTTATTTTTCATATTACGGATCCATTGTTTTTTACGAATTGTTTTTTTCTTATAGAAAGCCAATTATATTCTATGGAGTACAGTTTTTGGCATATTCTTTTTACATCTCATTCATGCGAGAATTGTTAGAAACTAAAAAATATATTCCTAAATGGGATTACATTTTAAACGTTACAAGATGGGTTTTTATAGGTTGTATTTTCTTGATAGGAATATTAGACGTTTTAGTATCATCAAAAGAACTTTTTGTATTTGTTGCTCTGGTTCTGGTTTTAATGACGGTTTTTGCTTTTGTAAGCTATTTTAAAGTATATAAAATTGAAGCTTCACAAGTCAAATTACTTATTGCAGGGTCTTGTATTTACGTGATTATGGCGAACATAAGCCTCTACTTTTCTTATGCTGGGTATAATGAATCATTTGATTCTATAATTTTTATGGAAATAGGAGCAATTCTAGAAGTTTTGATTTTTGCTTTGGCAATTGGCAATAAGATTAAGAAGATCTCCGATGATAAAAAAGAAACTCAATTGAGACTAATGAGGAGTTCGTTAGAAGCTTCTGAACTTAAAATAATAGCGCTTAAAGCACAGATGAACCCACATTTTATCTTCAATGTTCTTAATTCAATAAACAATTATATTCTTAGAAATGATATCGAGAAAGCGTCAGATTATTTAACTAAATTTTCTAAGCTAATTAGAAAAGTATTAAAAAATTCTACCGAAAGAACAATTCCATTATCACAGGAGATTGAAGTTGTTAGAAGTTATGTCGAATTGGAAAGACTAAGAATTAAAAGTGATTTTTCCTTTTGTATAGAAAAAACAACAGATCTCTCTAAAATAAAGATTCCTCCGCTTTGTTTACAACCGTTTGTTGAAAATGCTATTTGGCATGGTCTACAATCCAAAAAAACAGAAAAACTATTACAAATTGAAATTAAACAACCTGACAAGGAAAGTGTGGAAATAGTAATTTTAGATAATGGCATTGGAAGAAAAAACGCGTCAGAATTAAAAAACACTTCGGATAACAGCTCGTTTGGATCAAAGGTCACAAGGGAAAGAATTCTTGCGATACACCCTAAAAACAGATTGTTTATTGAGGATTTTGAAAAAGAAAACATATTAGAACCGGGAACTAAGGTTACTATTCATTTACATAAATAACGAGCTATCATTCTTTATGAACCATCTACTAAATATTTTAAACCATTTACTAATATTTAGAACTCTGTAGTAATTAACTTCTATAACTTTGATAGTGTGTCTATTTTGAATACGAAGGTATTTAAACACAAAATTGATTTTGCGCAAATCGAGAAACCTAAGAACTATATTGTTCACTAACTCTTAAAACAATTTTTATGAAAACCGTAAACAAAGCTATCGTTAAAATGATGCAGATTGCATTGGTTTTAATGTTTGTATTTTCTTGTACAAAAGATGAAACAACAGAGGTGTATCAAGAACCGGATGCACTGGTGGAATCTGAATATGGACTAGAAGCTATTTCTGATAAAGAAATTCCTCAAGAAGTTCTAAATCAGCTAGAAACAATTAAAGATAATTTGGAAAAATACATGAGTGATGTATTACAAATTGTTGATTATACCATCATAGGAAAAGTTCCTAATGCGAAAAGTTTAAATATGACTTTTGAAGCAATATCAAAATCTTCTTCGACTGTAGCTTATGGTAATATTATGGATCCCGAAACAGTTGTTGTTGGGAATTTAAACAAGTTGCTTCCTAGTAAAACGCAGGAAGGAACTGATCTTTTAAAAGAATATGCATCAGATCAAATTAAAGTAGGAGATAAAGCAATCGAATTGACTTGGAACTATAAAGGAGAAACTTTCAAAACAATAACATTTTATAATGATGAAGGTATTACTTGGGATAATCTTATGATAGGTCTTATTATGATGAATCCTGAACCTGAAATGGAACTTAAGAATAATGCTAATGAAAAAGCTGGCGTTAGGTGGAATTCATACAAAAGAAGCTGGTATGGAAATTGGCTTTGGGGTTCTAGAAGAGGAACTATTTATTATGAAATTACAGTGTATCATACTAATGGTACAGTCAGTAATACTGATATTACTGATTATGGACATATGAATATTGGATCTGCTAAATCAGAAAGTAGAGTGTTAAAAGAAACAGGGAGTTATGGTAGAGGTCAATATGCCTTAGGTCTTTGTACACCAATCGCTTCATTAAAATTTAACGAAGACAATTTTGAGGTTTCCGTAAGCGGAGTAGGAAGCAATATTATTTCCAATGGAACTAAGTCTCTTTATCCAAATTAGATAGGGTTAGAATATTAAAATTAAGATATAAAAAGAAAGCTGTGAATAAATACTATTTGTCCACAGCTTTTTTAGAATTCAGAAAAACGATTATCGTTTACAAAATTATCATCCGTTAATGTTTTTAAAAAGGAGATAATTTGATTTTTTTCTTCTGCAGTCATAGGAATTCCTATAATTGTTCCATCAGTATTTTTAAAAATAGGATCTATTGTTTCTGAGTCAACCATACCGTCACTATAATGATCTAGTACATCATTTAATGTTTTTAACCTACCATCGTGCATGTAAGGAAAGGTTAATTCGATATTTCTTAACGTAGGCACCTTAAACTTATGTAGATCAGAAGCAAGACCAGTAACACGGTTTCGGCCTATATCATTATATTCTGGATCCACTGGTAATCCGTTATTACGATATGATTGATCTGTCGATAGTGTTCCAGAATGGCAAGAAGCACATTTAGAGGTGAATAATTCAAAACCAGCAGCTTCATCATCAGTAAAAACAGACCCTTCGTTTCTCTCAATTTTATCGTATTTAGAGTTTGATGAAATCATCATAATCATAAATTGTGATAACGCTTTGAGTAAATTTTCAGAGTTGATTTTTTGATCTTCAAATGCCTCGGCAAACAGCGTTACATATTCGGGTTGTTCTTCGAGTTTTTTAATAATACCTGAAAAAGACTCATTCATTTCTACTTCTGCGGTAATAGGAATAATAGGTTGTAGATCTAAATGTATGGCAGCACCATCCCAAGTAAATTCTTTCATAAATGCGAGGTTGTGCAATGGTTGTGCATTGCGTGTACCAAGGGCCCCATTTACTCCATGACTTACGATATGTGTATGATGTGTAAAAGCAAAATCTTGAATATGACAGAATCCACAGGATATAACACCATCAGAAGATAAGCGACCATCATAAAATAGTTTTTTACCTAATTCGAATCCTTTTTCTGTAGGAGGATTAAGAGTTACATTATACGTTGGTTCTGGGAAGTTGGACGGAATTGTAAATTCCAGCTCCGGATTTTGATTAATAGGTACATAGTCTTCTTTATCAGAACCACATGCGACTCCAAGAAGAATTAAGACTATGTAACCTATTTTTTTTATCATTTAATTAGAACTGTTTATAGTAAACATTGTGCTTATATTTTCTGCTAAAATAGGTGCATTTATAGGATCTACTTGAACATCACTTTTTTGCTGAAGAGAATGAGTATTTGTACTGTCAAAAATTTTAGAAACATCTGTATCAATTGATAAGTTAGAAGTAACCTGATCTTCAATGGTAATAGTATTGGATATATTTAATGTAATTTCTTTATAATTATCCAAAACTTCTCCATGACTTCCTATATGTAATAAAAAATCACTTGCAGTTCCTCCTTGAGGAGTAAACGAACCTTCGAACTTAACAAACTTGTAACCAGCGGACCAAGACCATAACATTCCTTCTTCTTCTGCTGTTGGAATAAAATTAGCAACTCCGTTTAAAGGATAATTGGATTGATCAACTCCAACACCAAATTTGATTTTGGTATATTCACCAACATCAATATTACTAAGTGAAATTTGCTTGCTCGATGATACCTCTTCATTAATTAAGAAATAACTATCTGCAACTGGATATATAAATTCATCTCCGTTTTCTTTTATTAAAACAATATTACTAATGATATATTTTAGTTCAGAAACGGTATAATTTTCATTGCTCTGGTTATTGTAAGATTCTGTATTTAGTATTAAAAGTTCAGTACCAACTTTATTAATGAAATCTATATCTAATGCGCCAAATTTAGGAGTATTGTCAACATCTACTACATTTGGATCATCATCTTTACAAGATAATATAGTTATTAAAGCGAGTATTATTAATGTGAGTTTTTTCATTTTTTGTGTCTTTGTTATTTATATTTTATAATTAAGAGGTCTTTAGATCCTTTATTATTTGGGATGTCAAAATCATTACTTTCTGAGTTCCCAACTACTACTATTTTTTTATCCGAAGTTTGGATACAACTAAAACCAATATCATTAGCACTTCCACCTGCTGTTTCGTTCCATAATATATCACCATTGGCATTAATTATCATATTCCAGAGGTCAGTCTGACCTTTATTGTCTGAAACATCTAGGTCAGTACTTCTAGTGTTTCCTGTGAGTATAAAATTCCCATCATCCATTCTATGAATTCCTCTACCGGTGTCAAATCCTGTTCCACCAATAGATTTTTGCCATATAAGATTACCTGTGGCATCAATTTGTATGACCCATAAGTCTGCAACTCCCTTGGCATCAGTTATGTAGCCATCACTGCTTCTGGTATCCCCTACAATAATATATTTTCCATCGCCTGTAGCTTCTATCGTATAGCTAGTATCAATTTGCGAGCCTCCAAAAGATTTTTCCCATACTAGGGTTCCTTCAGAATTAATTTTTATAATCCAAAAATCGTAACTACCATTGTTATTGGTGATATTTACATCTATACTCTCAGATGAACCAATCATGATATAGCCTTGATCTTCTGTTTGTATAACATCGTAAGCTCTGTCATTACCAGTTCCTCCAAAATAATGATTCCATTCTTGATTTCCTTCAGCATCCAGTTTGATTCCCCAAAAAGAACTTCCACCGTGCAATGTGGTAACATTTTTGTTAGCCTTCCCACGATCATTAATATCTGCTGCCTCAATAAAGCCAGTAATAAAATAACCATTATCTGCAGTTTGTATGACAGAAAAAGCTTGATCAATACCACCAAAACCAAAACTTTTTTCCCAAGAAATTTCTCCTGTTACATTTGTTTTGATCATCCATAAATCCTGAAGTCCCGCATTGGTACTTACATCCTCATCATTACTTCTACTATACCCAACTATTACAAACCCACCATCTGTGGCTTGTATTAGTTTTGTTGCACTATCCTCATTCGTACCACCATAGGTTTTACTCCATTGTAGATCGCCATCCTGGTTTAATTTAAGCAACCAATAATCACTATCTGTTGCTGTTTTATCAATGATATCGCCATCGAGACTTTGCGTAAACCCAGCAATTGCATACCCTCCATCTAGTGTTTCTACTACAGATACTGCACTGTCTTCATTGCTTCCACCAAAAGTTTTGCTCCATTCTATCTCACCCTGAAATTCACTATCTGGGGTAATTACAGGTTCATTTGTGTTGTTATTATCTTTGCTGCAACTTATCAAATTGATTAGTATAATAAAGACGGTTGAGGTTTTAAAGAAGTTCATTAATTTTTCATTTCGTAATTTGAGGTATACTTTACAAAATTACTGTTGTGAGTAACAAAATAAATTTTCACTGTTTTTTAAAAAACATAAATTTCTTTAATAACGAATTCAAAACCTTATTTATTATTTATATTTTATTATTATAATATCCTTATTTCCTTGATTATTCGGAACGTCTATATCATTGCTTTCAGTACTACCGACTATCAAAATCTTTTTATCTTGCGTTTCTGTACATCCTACTGCAAATTCTGCTAAAGATCCACCAATGGTAGATTTCCATATGACATCTCCAGTACTATCAATTAGAATATTCCAGATATCACTTTGACCCTGATTTTCATCAACATCTCCGTTATTACTTCTGGAATTGCCGGTGATAATAAAACCACCTTCTTGTGTAGCATAAATTCCTCTTGCCGTATCGAACTCTGTTCCTCCTAATGATTTTTCCCAGATTAAATTCCCATTATCATCAATTTGAATCATCCATAGGTCTGCGTTTCCTTTAGCGTTAGAAATATCACCATCAGAACTTCTAGAATCTCCTACAATGATATATTTTCCATCACCAGATGTTGCAATTGCATATCCAACATCAATTTCAGAACCTCCAAAAGATTTTTCCCAGACTTTAGTTCCTTCTGCGTTAATTTTAACGACCCAAAAGTCATAGCTGCCATTTGGAGCACTAATATCAAAATCATCACTTTCCGAAGACCCTATCATTAAAAAACCTCCATCTTCGGTCTGCACAGTGTCATAACTTCTATCATTATTTGTTCCTCCAAAATAACGTCTCCATTCTTTGTTTCCTGAAGCATCTAATTTAATCCCCCAGAATTCTCCAACTCCGTGTTTTTCAAAAAATGTTCTATTGTCATTTCCCTCACCATTACTAGCTGTGACATCTAGAAAACCGGTCAGGAAATACCCATTATCAGTAGTTTGTACAACAGAAAATGCACGATCAATACCAGGAAACCCAAAAGATTTTTCCCATTCTAAATTTCCGGAAGCATCAATTTTTACAATCCAATAGTCTTGTAGTCCTGCATTTTCACTTACATCACCATCAGTACTTCTACTATAGCCAACTAAAGCATAACCGCCATCTATGGTTTTAATAATTCTTTGTCCACGATCATCTCCAGTACCACCATAGGTTTTACTCCAGAGAATAGTTCCTTCCGTAGAAAGTTTTAAAACCCAAAAATCACTATCGGTGGCATCTTTATCGGTTATATCACCATCTATACTTTGTGTATATCCAAAAACAACATAACTCCCGTCTTCAGACTCTATAATGGATAAAGCATCATCTTCTCCACTTCCTCCAAAAGTTTTAACCCATTCTACGGTTCCCTGAAAACCGTCATCTGGATTTACAGGAGGTGCAGAAGTTGTATTATCATCACTGCTACAACCTACAATACTTGTAACAAGAAAAACTAATAGAAATTTATGAAAGAACTTGAATTTACACATGTGTTAGTATTAAATTATCTTTTTATTAAACGTTTGGTAATCTGGTTATTATCGTTAAAAACTTTTAAAAGATAAACTCCAGAATTTAAACTTGAGACGTCTATTGTTTTTGTAACGTTTCCTTTACTTATCAATTGTCCGGTAATGGATATAATTTCATACGATGCTGTTTGATCTGTATTTAAAAATACTTCTAGGACTTGACCAAATACTGGATTTGGGTATATTTTCAACGCCAGAATATCTTCATCCTCATTACCAAAAACCGGAATGATATTAGAGGTTACTATCTGCTCATTATTAGATCTTCCACAAGAACCTTCATAGATCTTTACAGAAGAAAACTCTGAGGTATTACCAGAACCACTATCATTGTCATTTATAAATACCAGTCTGTCCATTGTTCCTGTATAGAAACTACCTACTGGAATTACATATGTTGTAAAATCATTACCGGAATAGTTATCATAGTTGGTAACACCGTAATTTTGTGTACCATGAACTTTGAAATATCTAGTGGAAGTTAAGGTGTTATCATTTTCAAAACCAATAGCATGAATTTCTCCTTGAGACGAGCTTCTAAACTCAAATTCAATTACGGTATTGGGAGTTACAGTATAGTTATAAGGAATATATTTCCAAGTATTATTGGTTAAAGATAATGTTGTACCTGTATTATTTACAACAAAGTCGCCAGCTGAATCCTGATTGGAGAATGGCGTGATCTGAAAATCTCTAAAATCAATACTATCACAAGTTGGAGGAGGAGTGTTACCATCCGTAATATTCACATCATCTAAGGCAATATCGCTCTGCCATCCCTGAGAACCACTTCCTGTTATAGTAATAAATCGTAATTGAACACTTGCTTCTCCAGAATATGAGGATAAATCTATTGTTGCAGCATTCCAGTTGTTTCCTTGATCTCCGTTTCTGTTAAAAATAGATGACCAATTTCCTTGGTTGTCAATTCTTGCTTCTACTGTTAAACTGTTAATAGCGCTTCCTAACATGTGATACTGAAATCTTAAGCTCGGTGATGTAAGATTTGTAAAATCTAAACAAGGAGAATTTAAAACTGCGCTTTTGTTTGGATAACCTGTTCCGTTACCAGAAGCTTCTACATAGATATAGGTATTACCATCTGAGGCAGTGGTTGGACCTGTTCCTGTGGAAGGAGTACCTCCAGAATCTCTAGTCCAATTTAGGTCATCATCAGAAGCATTTTCCCAAAACCCAAAACTAGATTCAAAACTTTCACTAAACGGAAAAGAATTTACGACAGAAGAACAGTCATCTCCACCACCATCTCCGGGTTCACTTTTTCTTACTAAGAAAAAACCACCTTCTATGTCACTTATAACTATATTTCCACTGTTAAAATATGGATATATATTCCAAGCTCCATTAAAAGAAGCACTATTACTAGATGGATACGTGTCAAAATATCCAATTTCATTAATATTTGTATTACCTATATCTGCAATATCAATAACTCTAAACCCAGCTCTATAATTAGCCAAATAAAACTTATCTCCTTTTACATATCCATTATGATCAATAGCTGGAGTAGGTCCATTATATATCATATGTTGTTGCGGATTATCTAGATCTTCAAAATCAAAAATAATAGTCCTTGTATTAAAACCTACACCTTGCTCATCTGTCTCGTCTCCTAAAAGAAAATATCTCATATCATCAGTGAACCACCCTTGGTGTGTATATCCAATATTTGTATACTGTATGGTAGAAATTGTTGTTGGATTTGATTTGTCAGTAATATCTGCAATTACTACTTCGATCTCATTACTGCCGATAAGAATTTCTCTTCCGTTATAATCTGGATCGGGACCGTTATAGGTAACTACTTGAGCATCGTGAGTATAAGCTCTTTGGCCTCCTGATAAAAAACCACCAGCATTGGTCGGATTTTTAGGATCTTGAATATTCACGAATAATGGTCCTCCGTTATATGGCCCAGAACCTCTTTGTGCTCCTACGATATAAGCAAATCCGGTATCTTCATTAATTACAATGTTATGCGCGTTTCCAAATTCAGTATATCGAGTATCTGCAGAAAAAGTAGCAGGAGGATTAGAAACGTTACGCAACCTAGTTAGATCAAAAACCTGCATACCATGACCAGAAGCTTCACTTACAATAAAAGCATGATTATCATAAACCTTAACATCTCTCCATAGACTATTACCTGTTGCGGTAGGGATTTTTCCCAGATAAACTGGGTTAGTGGGGTTAGAAATATCTATAAATGCTGTACCATTGTTTAAACCAATAATTGCATATTCTTTAGATGTTTGCGTATCTGTCCACCCCCAACTGTCATTTCCAGAGCTAGCATTCATTTGAGAAAGTGTAATAGTAGACATAAGGTCGTAATCTTTACATGGATAAGATCCTGCAAATCCATTGGTACAAGGCGTTTGACTATGGCAAATAGTAAAGCTTACTAGGAAGCATAGAGCTAAGGTTAGTCTTTTCATGAGTTTGTGTAATTTTAGAAGTTAGTTAAACTAGTTAGTTAGACTAGCGAATTACACAAAATTAATCTAAAAAAACCCAAACTCGGTCCTAGCTTTCCACACTATTTATCCGGTTTAACCATCTCGTAATCAGTATTTAATTTAATTGTTGAGTTATTAAACTTTAACCTTTAAATAAAGTTGTTATTTAACAATCAATTTTTTAGTTACATCATTTATTTTAATAAGATATATTCCTGGCGCGTATGCTAGAGATAATGTAATATTTTTAGCATTATCTGGATTATGAAATTCTTCGATTTTCTTACCAATTACATTATAAATTTCTATTTTTTCTAAGCCTTTAATGTCACCTCCATCAATTGTAATACTAGAGTTCGTAGGGTTAGGGTAGATTGCAAAATTTGATTTTTCTTCAAAATCATTTACACTTAGGGTATTTGTTTGTCTAACAAGTAAAAACCCTCTTTCAATATCACTAATTACGATATTTCCACTTTCAAAATATGGATAGATGCTCCAGGCACCGTTAAATGCAGCACTGTTACTAGATGGATAAGTATCGAAAGAACCTATTTCGGTTACATTATTATTGGCAATGTCAGAAATATCAAGGACACGCAAACCAGCTCTATAGTTGGCCATATAGAATTTATTTCCTTTTACATAACCGTTATGATCAATTGCAGGAGTAGGACCAGTATAATTCATGTGGAAAGCTGGATTGTCAAGATCATTAAAATCAAAAATTATAGTTCTAGTATTAAATCCCACTCGACTTTCATCGCCTTCATCGCCTAGTAAAAAATAACGTTGGTCTTCAGTAAACCAACCTTGATGAACATATCCTATATCGGAATAGCCAATAGTTGATATTGTTACAGGGTTCGATTTATCCGTAATATCAGCAATAACGATTTCTATTTCATTACTACCTATTAGAATTTCTCGACCAGTATAGTCGGTATCCGGACCGTTATAAATTACTGCTTGTGCATCATGACTATATGCCTCTCCTCCTGTAGAGAGAAACCCACCTGCAGCAACCGGGTTTTTTGGGTCTCGAATATCAATAAATAAAGGTCCTCCTTGGTATGTTCCTGATCTACTTGTTCCAACAGCGTAGGCAAAACCAGAACCCTCATTGATTACAATATTATGCGCATTTCCAAAACCTGTATATCTATTATCTTCAGTAAATGTTTGCGGAGGATTAGTAATGCTTCGTAATCTAGTAAGGTCAAATACTTGCATCCCGTGACTACCGGATGAAATGAAATCGGCTACGATATAGGCGTGATTTTGATATACTTTTACATCTCTCCAAGAGCTAGATCCCACTGCAGAAGGTAATTTTCCTAAATATATAGGACTTAATGGATCCGAAATATCAATAAAAGCGGTTCCATTATCTAAACCAATAATTGCATATTCTTTACCATCTATAGAATCAGTCCATCCCCAGCTATCGCTACCTTCATTTGCATTCATAGTAGATAATGAAATTTGAGACATTAGATCATAATCGTTACAAGGAAAAGAACCTGCCATTCCATTTTCACATATTGTTTGAGATTGTAAAATGAATGATAAAAACAAGAAACTAAGTAAGGTTTTTTTTTGCATTGATTTGGTTTTTAAGAGTATAATTGTGTTATTTTTATGGAGTACTTTCTTTTACTAATATAAATCCAGAGTTGATATCGCTAATTACAATATTTCCACTTTCGAAATATGGATATACATTCCAAGCACCACTAAATCCAGCACTATCGTTTGATGGAAAGGTATCTATATATCCTATTTCGGTCATCGACATAGATGCAATATTTGAAATATCAATAATTCTAATACCCGCTCTATAATTAGCTAAATAAAACTTATTTCCTTTTACATATCCATTATGATCAATAGCCGGAGTTGATCCTATATAATTCATATGAAATTTTGGATTATCCAAATCTTCAAAATCGAATACAACTGTTCTAGTATTAAAACCTACTCTTTGTTCATCAAGCTCGTCGCCTAATAAGAAAAACCGTTGATTCTCTGTAAACCATCCTTGATGAGTGTATCCGATATTTTCATAATTGATAGTAGAAATGGTTATAGGATTATTTTTGTCAGTAATGTCAGCAATTACTATTTCTATCTGATTACTACCAATTAGAATTTCGCGACCGGTATAGTCAGTATCAGGGCCATTATACGTTACTACTTGTGCATCATGGCTGTAAGCATCTCCTCCATCAGAAATAAAACCTCCTGCCGCTACAGGGTTTGTAGGATCTTGAATATTTACAAAATGAGGTCCTCCGCCAAAAGTAGATGTTCCTACCCCATATGCGTAACCGGTGTTTTCATTGATTACAATATTATGTGCGTTGCCAAAGCCAGTATATGTTGTACTAGCAGTAAATGTTTGTGGTGGATTAGTTACATTTCTTAAACTAGTCAAATCAAAAACTTGCATTCCGTGGCCAGCAGCTTCACTTACTATAAAAGCATGGTTTTGATATACTTTTGCATCCCGCCAAGAACTATTTTCTGTTGCTGTAGGTAGTTTTCCCAGATAAATAGGGGATTCAGGAGTAGAAATATCAATAAAAGCAGTACCGTTGTTTAGACACATAATTACATATTCTTTTCCGTTGCTAGGATCTGTCCAACCCCAACTATCATTTCCTCCAGTTGCTCCCATTTCCGAAAGTGATATTGAGGAAACGAAATTAATTCCACAACTTTGGTAAATCCCTCCGTCACTTTCAGTTGAGCAAGCTATAATTGGAGTATTTGTATTGTCATCATCATTACTACAGCTTACAAAAGATAAAAGGATCGAAATAAATACGACGGGACTAAAGTATTTTTTCATATTTAATTTAATAGAATTAATTATTAACGAAGAGTACATATATATAACAAGTTAATTAAGAAATACCCTATAAACCCATAGTATTAAAGCTACTTAAAAGGTAATTTAGAGGGATTATTTTTTATCCATACTTTGGTTAAAAAGGTAACAAAATTTTATGACTGTTGATATAAAGATGTAAAACGAAGAAATTATTAAAAATTAAGTTTGTAGGGATATAGTATTGAGTACGCAATGGAAATAAAAGAAGTATCTATAGCTAGAAATTGGAGTTAAGTGTTGGCTTTGATAGCACTTATAATTTAATTGTACTCATTTTATAGAGGAAGAAGTAAGGAGAATGTTTGTAATTAGATTTGGAATTATTAAAATCCCGATTTTCGGGATTTTTTTGTGCAATCAAATCACCTTGTTCCCTACCTTTGCATTTATGATTGAAGATAAAAATACATCTAGAACATCGCTTTCTGAATTAGGAGAATTTGGATTGATAGATCATTTGACAAAAAATTTTAACATTCAACAGGAATCTACTATCGTAGGTATTGGTGATGACGCAGCGGTATTAGATTTTAAGGATAAAAAATGTGTTCTTACTACGGATCTTTTGATTGAAGGTGTACATTTTGATTTATCTTATGTGCCTCTTAAGCATTTGGGTTATAAGGCAGTAATGGTAAACCTTTCTGATGTATATGCGATGAATGCAATTGCCACACAGATAACAGTTTCTATTGCGGTATCAAATAGATTTCCTTTAGAAGCATTGGAAGAATTATATTCAGGAATTAAAACTGCGGCAAAAATATATAACGTGGATGTAGTTGGTGGTGATACAACTTCTTCAACTACTGGTTTAATGATTAGCATTACTGCAATTGGACAAGCGGATAAGGATGATTTAGTGTATCGTAATGGCGCTGGAGAAAGCGATTTGTTAGTTGTTTCAGGAGATTTAGGAGCCGCTTATTTAGGTCTTCAAATTTTGGAAAGAGAAAAACAAGTATATAAAGCAAACCCTAATTCTCAACCAGATTTGGATCAGTATTCGTATTTAATAGAGCGACAATTAAAACCAGAAGCTCGAAAGGACATTAAAGAACTCCTTAAAGCTTTAGATGTAAAACCGACTAGTATGATAGATATTAGCGATGGTTTATCTTCGGAAGTTATCCATTTATGCACAAAATCGGGAGTTGGTGTTAATCTTTATGAAGAAAAAATACCTTTAGATCCTGTAGTAATTTCTACTTGCGAAGAGTTTAAATTAAATAGCACAACGGTTGCACTTAGCGGAGGTGAAGATTATGAATTACTATTTACAATTAAACAAGATGATTTCCCAAAGATTAAAGCAAACCCTAATCTTACAGTTATTGGTCATATGACTGATGAGAAAAGTGGAATCGGATTAGTAACTCGGGCTAATGAAAAAATTCAATTAATGGCACAGGGATGGAATCCTATAAAAGAATAATTTAAGAAGCAGCTTGTAAATTTATTTTGCCTTTAGTTCTTGCTGTTTTTTTAGCATGCACAGACGCTAAAGCATCATTAATTTCTTTTAGTTTAGGAGTCATAACTTCTAGTCTTCCTCTACTATTAGTGGTAGCTTGTTCTCCACAATGTGTGCAGGTAAATTCTTTTATATGATGGGTAACTTGCTTGGAGGTTACATAATTGTGACCAAATAAAGCGCAATATATTTTTGATATGGAGAATGACGAATGTGGGGTATATTTCTTCATATTTTAGGGGTTAAAAGTTCATTATCAATACAATAATAGCATTTTTTTAGTTATTAACAATTATTTGTAAGAAAAATTTTTGAAAAAACGTCATTTTATACATAAAAATTGTATTTTATAGTGTTTTTGTCTCTTAAAAATGTATTTAATCGAATAATTAAGGGTTGGATATGGTGTTTTTATTACAGGGTTAAATAGTTAATAAGTAAGGGAAAATAGCTTATTTTTTTGACAGAAAATGGTCTAATGATTTTAAGAGATCTGCTTTGTTCTCAATGTAAGACATATGACCACCATTAAAAGAGGTGAAATCTGTATTACAGCGTTTGGATTCTCTAAGATTTTGTTGATAAGACAATACAGGATCATTTTTGCCGGCAAAAATCATCTTAGGCTTATTAAACCTCATTAATGTTTCTGTATGATCTTTTCTAATTTTCATACCTTCTAAAGCAGCGATAATTCCTTGCAATGGATTTTTGGAGGCTTCGTTTTTAATTTTTTCAATCTCAGTTTTGTATTTAATTCGATTTTCTTCTGCAAAAAGATTTGCAATTGCCATGCTCGTATATGCACCAGGGTTTTTCTTTACAATATCAATTGCGCGACTACGATTTATTTTTCTTTCTTCACTATCTGGAAATGATGTAGAATTTAGTAATACGAGTCCTGATAATTTTTGAGGAAATAAATCTAAATAGGATAATGAAACATATCCTCCCATAGAATGACCAATTAATACTAGTTGTTCTTTTGTGATGTGTCTTATCACGCTATCAACTGCTTTAGCCATATCTTCCATTTTATGAATATAGCCTAAACAATCAGTTTTTCCGTGTCCTAATAAATCAATTGTAATACAAGTATGTGTATTAGAAAAATACGAAACCACCTGATCCCACATGGTTAGATTTTCTAGAAAACCGTGTAAAAAAACTAAAGGAGAACCTTTTCCTGAAACATGATAATTAATTTCAATCCCTTTATATGCTATTGTCATTTTGAAATTTTATATTTCAACTTTTAATAATTATTCGCTAAAGCGATATAAACGTAACCAAATGCGATTTAATAAAGAAACTTTTATAACAGGATTTGCATTGTTCTCTATGTTTTTTGGAGCAGGAAATTTGATTTTACCACCTAATCTGGGCTTCAAAGGAGGAGATATGTGGTTTTGGGTTACGATTGGTTTTGTCATATCAGCAGTTGCACTTCCATTGCTCGGGATTTTTGCTCATGCAAGGTTACAAGGAACAATGTTAGATTTTGGAAAAAAGGTTTCTCCAACATTTAGCCTTATTTATTGTTTGATTGTATATGCTATTTCTATTTCATTGCCATCGCCTAGAACAGCTTCTGTAACTCACGAAATGGCAATTCAACCATTTTTTGGAACAAGCTCTTTACTCACGAGTAGTATTTATTTTGCTATTGTATTGTTCTTCGTACTTAATCGATCTAAAATTTTAAATATTCTGGGTAAATTCCTTACTCCTATTATTTTTATTGTAATTCTTAGTATAATATTGATTGGGATTTTTTCTACTCATTCTCCAATGAATGCTTCTGTTTTTGAAACTCCAATAGTGGAAGGGTTATTAGAAGGATATCAAACATTTGATGCAATTGGTGCGGTAGTAGTTGGTGGAGTAATAATTATTTCTCTTCAATTAAATGGAAGAAAAAGTTTTGAAGAAAATCGATTATTAATACGTAATTCTGGATTAATTGCGGGAATAGGTCTTTTTATTGTTTATGCAGGACTAATATATTGTGGAGCATTATTTAATAATGATTTTGAACAGGGAATCAGTAGAACAGAACTATTATCTGGTTTAAGTGTGAAAACTTTAGGGAATATAGGAAGTACTTTTTTAAGTGTTTTAGTGTCTCTTGCTTGCTTTACCACAGCCGTTGGAATTGTTACAGGAACAGCAGACTTTATAAAAGGAGTATTCAGAAAGTCTCAATTGGCATATATTATAACTGCAATAGTAGGATGTATACTTGGTGTAGTTATGGGGCAATTGGATGTACACGATATTATTATCGTTGCGATACCTGCTTTAATGTTTATTTATCCAATAACGATTGTATTGATTCTATTAAATGTTTTACCAGATAAATTTACTTCTGTACTTGTATTTAGGGCTGTAGTTTTTATAACTATGTTATTTAGTTTACCAGATTTTTTAGCTTCGATTGGGTTCAAAGAACAAGTTCAGAATATTTTGGAAATTATTCCTTTAGGTAGCTATAGTTTGGCTTGGTTATTACCGGCTATTCTTAGTTTTATAGTTAGTAGTATTTTTATCCAATTAACTTCTAAAAAATAAATTAATCTTATTTTTAAAAAGTAAACGACATACGGTATTTCCTTTTTTATTAAATTCGCGTTCTTTAACATTTAATTAAGAGTGTTAATGTGGGGAATTTTAAAAAAGGGAAAACTTATACCGATGAAAAAACCATTATTTATTGTAGTAATTATTTTACTAGTATCTTCTTGTTCTAAAGATGATTATATTCCTATTGAATCTGATCTTGATGTAGAGTTATTAAATGTGTTAGATGAGGCTTCTAACGGAATAGGAACGTCTTTTTTTATGTTGCCAGAGAGTAATGATTATGTAAGTATTCCTCAAGATCCTTTAAATCCAATTACTGAAGAAAAAGTTGTTTTAGGAAAATTATTACTACACGAAACTGCTACTGGAGGAAACCCAAAGATTACTGAGATGAAAGCAACATACTCTTGTGCTTCTTGTCATCAAGCGGCAGCTGGTTTTGCTGCTGGTATACGACAAGGTATTGGAGAATGTGGAATAGGTTTTGGGATACGAGGAGAAGAAAGAGTAGCAGATACAACTGTTCCTAGAGATTCTATTGATGTGCAACCGATCAAATCTCCAACATTACTAAATGTAGCTTATCAGGATGTTATGCTTTGGAATGGACAGTTCGGAGGAACGGGAACAAATGCGGGAACAGAAGCTAGCTGGACAGAGATTCAAGAAAATTTTTTAGGATTTCAAGGTGTAGAAGTTCAGGCAATAAAAGGACAAAAAGTGCATAGACTACAGATAGATGATGAGTTTGTGAATACTTTTGGATATAAAGAACTTTTTGATGCTGCATTTCCTGATGTGGCAGAAAGTGAAAGGTATACAAAACGCACTGGAGCTTTGGCTATTGCTGCTTATGAAAGAACTTTATTAGCAAACAAATCACCTTGGCAGAATTGGTTAAAAGGAAATAATGAATCACTTACTGATTCTGAGAAAAAGGGAGCGATTGCTTTTTTTGGAAAAGGAAGATGTTATGAATGTCATACAGGACCTGCATTAAATGATAAAAGTTTTTATTCTTTTGGGATGGGTGATTTTGATAATGTAAATGGTGCATTGCTTTTATATGATGTAAATATTGATAAGGTTAAAAGAGGAAGAGGTGGTTTTACGAATAATCCCGCGGATGATTTTAAGTTTAAAACACCAACACTTTATAATTTAATAGACAGTCGTTTTTATGGTCATGGAGGAACATTTACTTCAATAAAAGATGTAATATCTTATAAGAATGAAGGTGTACCACAGAGCACAGAAGTACCATTAGAAAATCTAGCTCCTCAATTTGGTACTATACAATTAACAGCAGAAGAAATAGATGATATGACTTCATTTATTGCCAATAGTTTAAGAGATCCCGAATTAACTAGATATGTTCCTGAATCTATAAATTCTGGAAATTGTTTCCCAAATAACGATAATGTATCTAGAACAGATTTGGGATGTGACTAATTTAAGGTAGCAATCCACCAAGTATTACCGTAAGGATCTTTAAAACCTGCTCCGCGAGCTCCGTAATCTTCTTCCATTGGTTCCATAAGGGATTTGGCGCCTGCATCTATCGCATTATAATAGGTCTGATCTGTATCTTTTACATATACATACATGGATGTGTTTTGTGCTGGGTAGGTTGTAGAGGCTTCTGTTATCATTAAGGTGGTATCACCAATCATTACTTCGGAATGTTCGATTTTATAAGAAGGATCTACTTTTCGAATCATTTCCTGCGCATTAAATATTTTTCGAATAAAATCTATAAATTCTTCTGCATTTTTAACAACCATATAAGGCATTGCTTGTTGATGTCCAGCTGTAATTTTCATTCGTTGCATTCTGATGCTTTAAGGTTTTGATATCCAACGATGAAATCATTATAATTATTTTCTAAAATTTCAAAAATCGATCACAAAAAAACCTGATAGTTTTTTATAACTATCAGGTGTACGAATTTGTAGTAATATAAGATCCAACTTATGATTGATTCATCAATTCCTCTATTTCTTCTGCTTTTATAGGAATGTTCGCCATTAAATTAAAAGGCTCTCCTTCTTGTTGTATAACAACATCATCTTCTAATCTAATTCCAAAGCCTTCTTCAGGAATGTAAATTCCCGGTTCTACTGTAAATACCATATTTGCTTGCATAGGCTCGGTTAAGATTCCATAATCATGTGTATCTAAACCAATATGGTGTGAAGTACCGTGCATAAAGTATTTTTTATATGCTGGCCAATCTGGATCTTCTTTTTGCACATCGACTTTATCAATAAGTCCAAGGCCTAATAATTCTGAAGTCATAATTTTACCAACCTCTATATGATAATCTGCCCAGATTGTACCTGGCACTAACATTTTGGTGGCTTCGTCCTTTACTCTTAAAACAGCATCATATACAGCCCTCTGTCGATCCGTAAACTTACCTGATACTGGAATCGTGCGGCTTAAATCACTAGAATAGTTAGCGTACTCTGCAGCAATATCCATTAGAATAAGATCTCCAGCTTTACATTGTTGGTTATTTTCTATATAATGCAATACGTTAGCATTATTACCACTAGCGATAATAGGAGTATATGCAAAACCTTTAGATCGATGATTTATAAATTCGTGTAGCAATTCTGCCTCAATATTATATTCCCACACTCTTGGTTTTACGAAACCAAGCAATCTTCTAAATCCTTTTTCGGTGATATTACAAGCGGTTTGCATTAGGTCAATTTCTATAGGGTCTTTTACCGAACGCAACCTTTGTAAAATAGGATTACTTTTTGCTACGGAATGTGCAGGATACTTTGCTTTCCACCATTTAGTGAAACGATCCTCTCTTGTTTCAGTTTCTACATTTGCTCTGTAATGCTCATTCGTATTTACATATACTGTATCGCATTGTGTCATGATTTCAAAAAATATTTTTTCAAGATCCTGTAGCCAATACACAGTTTTTATTCCAGAAGTTTCAAATGCTTTTTCCTTGGTTAATTTTTCACCTTCCCAGATAGCGATTAATTCACTCGTTTCTTTTAGGAATAAAATTTCACGATGTTTTTCATTTGGCGCGTCAGGAAATAATACCAAAATACTTTCCTCTTGATCAACACCACTTAAATAAAAAATATCTCTATGCTGTTCAAAAGGCATGGTACTATCAGCACTAATAGGGTAGATATCATTACTATTAAAAACGGCAATACTATTTGGCTTCATCTTAGCCGTAAAGTTCTTTCTGTTCTTTATGAAAAGGTTTTTGTCTATTTGGTGATATTTCATGTGTTCTATTTTAGTAAAGATGTGTTTTCAAAAATAGAATAAATATTTGCGTAATAAAAAAGGGAACTCAAATCTTATGAGTTCCCTTTATAAAGTATCTAAATACCTAATATTTTATTACCTAAAACAAGTATTTTATTTACTTATTGCTTTTTTAATAAATCCAATAATGGCCATTAAAACACCACCACCAACACCACCACCAGCAACACTACCTAGTATTCCTGCTATATCCATTCCTCCAGAAGTGTCAATTCCGAGATAACTTAATAGATAACCTCCTATTCCTCCTCCTAGAATTCCAAGTATTGAGTTTCCAATTTTTCCAAAAGAAGCATTTTTTAATAATGAGCCAGCAATATTTCCGCCTACGGCTCCACTGACTAATTGAATAATTAACGGCAAGTATTCTTCCATAGTTGTTTAATTTATTGGTTAGTTGTCAATAAATTAACAAAAAAACCGCAACAAAAGCAAAAAATGAATAAATCAAGAATTTGTTTTTGAAGAATTGTTTAAAACGTATTGTTAAACAATATCTAAAAATTTTGACACTATTTTAGCATTCTATACTTTCAGCCAACTAAATTTCCATCGTAATGAAAACATATAGCTTAACTTTTTTACTATTACTCAGTAGTATTTCGATTTTTTCTCAACAATTAGCAACCTCTGCTGATGAAATTCAGAAAGGTTTATTACAAAAAACAAAGCTCGAAAAATCGTCATTAGTAAAAAATGTTCCTTTTGAAAATATTGGTCCTTCAGTAATGAGTGGCCGTGTAGTTGATGTGGATGTAAACCCTAAAAGCACTACGGAGTTTTATGTTGGTTATGCCTCTGGTGGTTTATGGTACACTAACAATAATGGAACAACTTTCGAACCTGTTCTAGATAATGCAGAAACTATTAATGTTGGTGATATTGCGGTTGACTGGCAAAAAGGAATTATCTGGGTTGGTACAGGAGAAAATAACTCATCAAGGTCATCATATGCTGGAGTGGGAATTCTAAAATCGACTGATAAAGGGAAAACCTGGAAAAATGTAGGACTTACAGATTCTCATCATATAGGTAGGATCATACTAAATCCATCTAATTCTGATGAGGTTATTATTGGTGTAACTGGTCATCTTTATTCTAATAACGAAGAAAGAGGAATATATAAAACTACCGATGGTGGTATAACTTGGAAAAAGACCTTATTTATTAATAACGAAACTGGAATTATTGATGTTGCTTATGCTCCCAATGATTTTAATACTATGTATGCAGCGGCTTGGGATAAGGATCGTAAGGCTTGGAATTTTGAAGGTAATGGATCAGGTTCAGGAATTTATAAAAGTATAGATGCAGGTAATACTTGGAATAAAATTTCATTAGAAGGAAGCGGTTTTCCAACAGGAAATGGTGTTGGTAGAATTGGTTTGGCTGTTTTTGATTCTAATACTTTATATGCGGTTCATGATAGTCAGTTTAGAAGAGACGGAAGTAAAAAAACTGAAAAAAGTTCTGGACTTACTAAAGATGATTTTAAGGCAATGTCTGTTGATACATTTTTGAGTTTAGAGGATAAAAAGTTAAATAGATATTTAAAAACAAATGGATTTCAGGAAAAGTATCGTGCAGAAAATGTGAAGCAAATGGTACGTAGCGGTTCTGTAAAACCGATCGATTTGGCAAAGTATTTAGAAAATGCAAATGCTGCACTTTTTGATACGCCAGTGATTGGCGCAGAAGTTTATAGAAGTGATGATGGGGGTAAAACTTGGAAGAAAACGCACAAAGAATATTTAGATGATATTTTTTATAGTTATGGATATTATTTTGCTCAAATACAAGTTAATCCAGTAAATAAAGATCACATTTATATTTCTGGAGTACCAATTTTGAAATCTAAAGATGGAGGAGCAACGTATAAAAGCATAAGTGCAGAGAACGTTCATGCAGATCATCATTCACTTTGGATAAATCCAAAGAATCCAAATCACCTTATTAACGGAAATGATGGTGGTGTAAATATTACTTATGATGATGGAGAGAATTGGATCAAAGCTAATCAACCAAGTGTAGGACAGTTTTATGCAATTAATGTAGATCATGAGAAACCGTACAATGTATATGGAGGATTACAAGACAATGGAGTTTGGGTAGGTTCTGTAACCGCTCAAGAGAATGCTTCATGGCACCAAAGTGGTCATTATCCTTGGGAAAGTATTATGGGAGGTGATGGAATGCAGGTGCAAATCGATAATAGGAATAGTAATGTTGTGTATACTGGTTTCCAGTTTGGGAATTATTTTAGACTTAACCGTGATACTGACGAACAAACGTATATCCAGCCAAAACATGAATTAGGAGAATCTCCATACAGATTTAATTGGCAAACACCTATTTTATTATCTCCACATAATCAGGATATTTTGTATTTAGGAGGAAATAAGTTAATGAGATCTATGGATCAAGGAGATGAATGGACAGCAATTTCTAAAGATTTAACCAAGGGTGGTAAAAAGGGAAATGTGGCGTATGGTACATTGACTTCTATTTCTGAATCTATGTTTCAGTTTGGATTAATATATACGGGAAGCGACGATGGCCTAGTATATGTAACTAAAAATGCAGGAGGAAATTGGAATAAAATCTCAGATAGTTTTCCAGCAGATTTATGGGTGTCTAGAGTGGTTGCTTCTAAGCATAAAAAAGAACGTGTTTATGTAAGCTTAAATGGATATAGATGGGATGATTTTAAAGCATACGTTTATATGAGTGATAATTATGGGCAAAGCTGGAAAAATATTGGGAAAGAATTGCCAATATCAGCGGTTAATGTGATAACAGAAGATCCTAAAAATGAGGATGTTTTATACGTAGGATCTGATAATGGCGCATATGTTTCGTTGGATAGAGGAAACACTTGGCAGGTTTTTTCTAAAGGAATACCAAATGTAGCCGTTCATGATATAGTTATACAACCAGTAGCTAATGATCTTTTATTAGGAACTCATGGAAGAAGTATTTATAAAACTAATATTGAACCATTACAGAATTTAACTTCTGAGGTTTTAACTTCTGAATTATACTTGTATCCAATGAGTTCAATAAAAGCTTCTCGACGATGGGGAAGCTCTTGGAGTAAATGGTTAGAAGCGTATGAACCTTCGACAACGGTTAAGTATTATGCAAAAACTGCAGGAAAAGTCACAATAAAAATAGCAACAGAAAGCGAGAAAATACTTCAGGAATTTTCTTCTAGTTCGGATAGAGGATTGAATTATGTGGAGTATGATCTTACTATTTCTGAAAAAGGAAGAAAAGCACTTTTAAAAGAGTTTCCAGATGAAGATATATCTGAAAAGAAAAATGGTAAATATTATCTTCCTGTAGGGAAATATGAGGTTGTTATTTCAAATGGGAAACAAATAGAAAAAGTTCCTTTTGAAGTAAAATAAAGCTTAAACTTGGATTTATTACGGATAGGATTTATATTCACATGTATAAAAGCAATTTACTTTTTATTGCTTTAGATAAAAGTTTATTAACCAACGTAATGAAAATTAACCTATATAATGCGGCAATCTTTTTTGCGTGCATAGCAATCGTTGCTATAGCATTGTGGAGGTTTTATACATATTGGAAAAAGAATAATAAACCTAAATATTTTAATAGGTTTTTAGGATCAAAATCTTTTGATGAAGTCTCCAAAACTAAAGAATCTGAGGAAGAAGCTGTTCAAAAGGCAATTCAGAACTTTAGAATGTCTGGATTAAATCATATGTTTTCGGAAGAAGAATTAGAACTGATACATTATGATAAACCTTCTCAGATTACGGGAATATTAAGTTATTTTTCTACATCATTATTCGATAAAGATAAATTAGATGATGTATTATGGGATATTGTAGAGAATTGTATTGCTTATCTACAATTAGAAGATTGTATCATATATATATTAGATGATTCGAAAAAAGTACTTATTCAAAAGGCGGCATTTGGTAATAAAAATCAAGGAGAACGTAAAATTTTAAGCCCTATAGAAATTTCTCTAGGTCAGGGAATTGTAGGGCAAGTGGCTCAATCTGGAGAGTACGAATGTGTTTATAACGTTACGTATGATGAAAGATATGTAGTAGATGATATTAGTCGTAGTTCAGAGTTAGCAGTTCCCATTACTATTGACGATAAAGTAGTTGGAGTATTAGATTCAGAACACTCGCAAGAAGGTTTTTTTAATGAACATCATATTTTGTTATTTCAATTAATTGCTAAACTTACAGCAAAGAAGCTTGCGCAGATTAATGTTGAAAACACTACAAACATAACTAATGATAATCTATATTTTAAAGAGCTTGATTTTTTAATGAAAGAAGCTAAAATTTATAGAGACGCTAGTTTGGGATTAGAAGGAATCTCCAAAATGCTCAAAATTAGCAGTAATTACTTATCTCAAATGGTTACCGGTTTGAGAGGATCTGATTTTTCAGATTATGTAAATAGTTTTAGAGTCGAAGATGCTAAGTCTAAACTAAAGAATCCTAAATTCGTAAAATATACAACACTAGCTATTGGTTTAGAATCTGGTTTTAATTCTGAATCAAATTTTTATAATATTTTTAAAAAACACGTTGGTGTTTCTCCAAAAGAATATAGACAATCCGAGCAGGAGGTTAAATGAATTAGAAATAAGTACTCAATTTTTTAGGATAAGATATTGTAAAAAAAGTTGTTCTTTTACAGTAAAGGACGATTAATTATGCGTTCTGCTAAATTGTATTAGACTCCTTAAAACTAATGAAGTACATACATAAATTAATAGTGTTTGGTGCTTGCTTTCTATTGTCTTGTTTTCATACTTACGGACAAGGAGAGGTTACTTATAATGTTAAATCTTATAATGTTTTTAATGGATTATCTAATAATTGGGTTTCTGATATATTCCAAGATGAAGATGGTTTTATGTGGTTTGCTACCCAATATGGACTTAATAGGTTCGATGGACAATCCTATAAAAAATATACTTACACATCAAAAAATTCGAGAAGTTTATCAGGTAATTGGGTAAGATCTATACTTCAGTTAAGTGATGGCAAACTTTATATAGGGACTTTAGGTGGGGGAATAGATATTTTAGATCCACATAGTGGAGTATTCGAAAATCTTGAAAAATTAGAGGGTAAAAAAGACATATTAATGGTCAATAATTTGATCAAATATGGAAAAGATAATCTATGGATATCCTCTACAAGTGGGGCCTATAAATATGTTCCTAAAACTCAAAAATTAACTTCGTTTTATAGTAAAAGATCATCAAATATTTCGGTTCTTAATGAAAGAATGTCATTAATAGCGACTAAAGAAGGCTTGTTTGAGGTAACGGATACTATTACAAAAAAATTAGAGCTATTTAATGGAAGACTGATTACTAATATTCTTACTTTATCCAACAAGAGGACTATAGTATATATTGGTAATGAGTTATATAGTATAGAAAAAAGAAATGACCAATGGGTAAAAGAGAGACTTAATTTTGATAGCTCATATATCAGTAAGCCAACAGACAAATCATTCATTTTTCAAGACAATCGAGATTGGGTTTGGCTAGCGGCAGGAAAAAATATATGGAAATTCTCTCCAGATTTTAAGACACAAATTGTACTTAATGCAGAGGATTTATTAGGATATGATTTTTCGGATAGGTTAAGGCTTCTTTGTATTTTTCAGGATAGGGATGATAATTTTTGGATAGGAACTAATGCAGGTGCTTTTCAACTTATAGAAAATAAACCTTTTAGACATCCTGAGATAGGAGCAATCGGAAACGTTAGAGAGATTGTAGAGTGTCAAGGTAAAATGTGGTTTACATTACCTGATGGATTGTATACTTGGGACAAGTCTAAAGGAACACAATTAGAAAAAGTTATTGATTATAGAATGACATCTTTGGTATGCGCATCTAATGGTTCAGTTTATGGATTATTTAAGAATGAATCTGTTGGAATATTAAAGATAGATGCAGAAAATGAACGCATAGTTGAGCAAATATTTGAATCTGAGAAAATAGTAGGGAATCCCTGGAGGATTGTTGAAGATTCAAATAAACGTTTGTGGATTACTCAATGGGATTATTTGATGGTTTATGATACCACTGATGGCAGTTATTTTAGATTTAAAGTAACTAAGAAAAATATAGGAATTATTGATTTATTTTTAGACAAGGATGACAATTTATGGTTAGGGACTATAAGCGGAGGTCTTCTTAAGTTTTCTAATGCTAGCGAAATTGTAGAATCTGCTAATTATAATTTTAAGCGTTTTGTACATAATAAGGATGATTTAAATAGTATTAGTTCTAGTTTGATTCAATCGTTACATCAAACAGAAGATGGAAAGCTATGGATGGGAACTGATGGAGGTTTAAATAGCATGGATATCGAAGAAGAGAAGTTCACCCGATATATGCGAAATGATCGAATGCCAAGTGATAAAATATTAAATATTACTAGTGATAAAAAAGGAGTATTATGGTTAAGTACAATAAGTAACGGTATAACTTCATTCGATCCTGAGAAAAATAAATTTAATACATATACTGTCAAAGATGGTCTATATGATAACTCTATGTTGTTGAGTTCTATTTACCGAGAAGAAGATGGATATATCTGGATGGGAAGTGAAAGAGGTGTAAATTATTTTAATCCAGAACAAGTAGAGGTTACCTCTGATTATAAACCAAATTTGGTTTGGTCATCTTATGCAAAACACCAAAAGGATACAGTTATTACAAGACATTTTCCGAATAAATTAAATGATGTTATTAAGGTTGGTCCTGATGATCAGAACGTTAGTTTTCAATTTTTAGCTTTAACTTTTAAAGAACCACAAAATGTTAGATATCAATTTTGGCTGCAAGGGTTTCATAACGATTGGCTGCCATTACAAGAGAAAGGATTGATTACACTATCATATTTACCCAAAGGAAAATACAAATTACACGTTAGAGCATCTAGTTCAGAGAATAAATGGGAAGTAGTACATGAACCAATATCCATTTTAGTATTGCCTCCTTGGCATAAAACTAATTTAGCTTATATTTTATATGGTTTATCTTTATTACTGTTGATTTTTTCTTTTTATAAAATCCAGTTAAGAAGAAAAATAGCTGAAACAGAGAAAGAGCATGTTTCTAGTTTGGCTGAGGTTAAAACACGATGGTTTAATCAGATTGCCCATGAGTTTAGAACACCTCTTACGGTTATTTTAGGAGCTGTAGACCAGATAAGAACTAGATCTGCAAAAGATGGTTTGGGTAAAGAAAATAAGCATTTACATCAAATTCAAAATCAGGCAAATCATTTATCGAATCAAGTGCATCAAATTTTGGAAATTGCACAGATGCAAGAGGATCAATTAGAAATTGATGAACAGGTAGAAGATTTTATTTCTTTTCAGAAATATCTTTTGTATTCATTTAAATCTCTTGCCGAAGAAAAAGAAATTTCACTTACATTTTCTAGCAATCAAGAAGAATTGTTAATTTATTATGATGACGATAAGTGGAGAAAAGTCACTACCAACTTAGTTTCTAATGCTATTAAATATAATAAAATTGGAGGAGAAGTTTCTTTACAAATTAAATGTATTGAAGATGAAGAAAATTCTATCGTCAATGTTATTGTAAAGGATTCTGGGATTGGGATTTCTTCCGACTTTATAAAAATTCTATATGACCCTTTTACTAGATCTCAAACAGAAAATCAAAATGGTGTAGGGCTTGGATTAACATTAACCAAGGAGCTAGTAGAGTTAATGAAAGGTACTATTAAAGTAGAAAGTAAAGAAGGGTTCGGAACTGTTTTTACTATTAGTGTGCCTGTAATTAATGTTAATAAAGCCCAGAATTCGGAAGAGATAATTATTTCCGAAGAATCATCTTTACCCATTGTTTTAGTAGCAGAAGATCATAAAGAAGTGCAAGAATACATAGAGTTTTGTTTAGCATCAAGCTATAAGGTTCTTGTGGCAAATAATGGACAAGAAGCTTGGGATTTATGTCAAAAACATCTTCCTGATCTGGTAATCTCTGATATTATGATGCCTAAATGGGACGGTATTAAATTAGGTACTATGATTAGAGACAATATAGCAACGAACCATATTCCTCTTATTTATCTAACAGCTAAGGCTAATCAAAATAGTCAAATCGAAGGTTTAAAAATTGGTGCAGATGCGTATTTAGCAAAACCGTTCGATAGAGAAGAATTATTGATTAGAGTAAATCACCTGATAGAAACAAGAAAAATATTAAGAGAAAAATATGATCGGGAGGATGTGGGGAATGTCTCGGAAAATCAGGTAATAGATAGCTTTATACAATCTGTCATAGACAGCATTAAAAACCATATGGATAATGATGAATTTAATGTGCCATTATTAGCAGAAGAACTACATATGAGTAGAGTTCATTTATTTAGAAAAATTAAAAACCTTACTGGTATGTCTCCGACTAAGTTTATTCGAAAAGTTCGGTTACAACATGCACGTGATTTATTGAGAAATAATGAGTTCACGATTGCAGAGATCGCATATCAAACAGGGTTTAAAGACCCTGCTTATTTCAGTAGAGTTTATGTAGAAGAATTTGGAAAGCCACCTTCAGAATCAAGAAAGTAAACCACAAAACCTCAGTGTTTATAGTAGATAATCCATTCATGTAACTGTAGTACAAGCATTCGTAACGACAGTACAACAGAGGATTTAATTCTTGTTTTACCTTGCTTTTGTAATTGAAAGCAATCAATTCCTGTTTGAATAATATAGCCGCTTTTTTTGTGACTTAATTCAAGCAGTTTTGGTAAGGACAAAAAAAATCAAAATGGACATTAAGAAAAAATCAGGCAATAGTACTGCCGAAGAAATCACTCGTAAGTTTATAATAGTATGTTTGTTATTTGCTATAATTGCAATTATAATATCTATACTAGATCGTAATTCAATATCACTAAGTCGTCTATATACAGAATTAAACATTTGGTGTATTCTAATCACATCCCTTCTTTTCTTATTTTTTGAGACTAAAGAAACATCAGAATTGTTATTAAATGATTCTTTTATTACTTCCTTTGATCAGCATAATGCTTTAAATCTTCAGAAGACTAAAAAGAAAGTATATCCCAAAAAGGAAAACAAACCAACAGAGAAAAGTATCAATAGATTATCAATCCCCTATCTTGATGAGGTTTTTGATGAATTTGAAGATGATTATTTGCAAAACGCTCCGATCCAAACAATAGCTATACTAAGTTATTTTGCAACATCACTTTTTGAAAAGAATAATGTAAACGATGTACTCTGGGATATTGTAGAAAACTGTATTTCTCATCTTTATCTAGAAGATTGTGTTATTTATATGTTGGACAAAGAAAAAGAGTATTTGATTCAAAAAGCAGCTTTCGGAAACAAAAACAATGGAGAGAAGAAAATTGTTAGTCCGATAAAAATTAAGATGGGAGATGGTATTGTCGGAAATGTGGCAAAATCCCAAAGGTATCAACGCATTAATGATGTAAGTAAAAACAAAGCTTATATTGTTGATGATGAAACTAGAATGTCCGAACTATCAGTACCAATATGTATTGAAGGGAACATTATAGGTGTTTTAGATTCGGAACATTCGGAAAAAAACTTTTTTACCAATGATCATGTATTCCTATTCCATTTAATAGCAAAACTAACAGAAAAAAAATTAAAGCAAATCTGTGGTAATAATACTAGCTGTAATATAACAAATGATAATACATACTATAAGGAACTTGAATTCTTAATGAAAGAAGCAAAATTATATAGAGATCCTAATTTAGGTTTAGATAGTGTAGCACATAAATTAAAAATTAGTAGTAACTATTTGTCTCAGTTAGTGAATAAATTAACTGGAAAAAATTTCGCAGATTATATAAATACATTTAGGGTAGAAGATGCTAAATTAAAATTAAGGAATACTAATTTTATAAATTATACCATTGTTGGTATTGCTTTAGAATCTGGATTTAACTCTAAATCTACATTTTATAGTTCGTTTAAAAAAGTGACTGGTATTTCCCCTAGTGTTTATAGAAAAACAGGTTAAAAATGTCCCAATTCTTTGAAATTCAAACTTTCCGGATACTTCACGCTTTAAACTGATCTACATTTATTGTCCAGAGTATGTTATAGTTCATTCTGATAAAGATGCTACAAACATTTTTTGATAATAAATTTGAATATTATGAAAAAGAATAATTTTTTATATCTGTTCCTAGTAATAGGTTTAATAATAATTAGTTGCAAAAATGATGATGATTTAATCGTTTTACCCCAAAACCAAAATCCAGGAAATTTCTTAATAGGTGTTAGTCAAGTTACAGCAAATAGTTCGTTATTAAATTGGGATGCAGCAATTGACCCAGATGGTGATACTGTTTCGTATACAATAACACTAAACGGAACTGAAATAGCCTCCTCTCTTACAGATACGGAGTATTTATTAGAAGAACTTTCTCCTAATACTAATTATAACGGAACTGTTATAGCTTCTGATGGTAACAATGGTGCTACTCAAAGCACTTTTTCATTTACCTCAGCTGAAACAACAGGGGATATGGTAGCAATTGCCTGGGAGAAATCCTTTGGAGGCTCTGAAATTGATATTGCATATTCAATAGCACTTACCACTGATGGAGGATATGTAATAGCAGGAGGATCCAATTCTGATGATGGTGATGTAGGAGGGAATAATGATGCAGACGGTTTTTTAGGAGGGGATTTTTGGGTAATTAAATTAAATGGTTCAGGAGATTTATTATGGGAAACTAATATTGGAGGCTCTTCGAATGATGATGTTTATAGTATACAACAAACATCAGATGGAGGATATATTGCAACAGGATCTAGTAATTCTCAAACAAGTATTGATGGAAGTCCTTCTTTTTTCGATTTTTGGGTTATAAAATTAGATGCATCCGGAAACGTGATTTGGGAAAATAATTATGGAGGAAGTGGAAATGAGGGTGCGAACTCTATTAACGAAACATCAGATGGAGGATATATCGTTGCTGGTTTCGCTGGTTCATCAGATGGAAATGTAAGTGGTAATAATGGAATGATGGATTTTTGGATCATAAAAATAGATAGTTTAGGAGCTTTAGAATGGGAAAAAAACTTTGGAGGGAGTGAGTTTGATATCGCGAATTCAATAGAGCAAACTAACGATGGCGGATATATAGTAGGAGGATATACGGAATCTTTTGATGGTGATGTAAGTAATCATTATGGTGACAGAGATTACTGGATTATAAAATTAGATCCTTCTGGAAACCTTGTCTGGGAAAAATCTCTAGGAGGCACATTAGAGGATTTTGCTAATGATGTTCATCAAACTATGGATAACGGGTATATCGTAGCAGGATTTTCTGAATCCTCTGATTTTGATGTTAGTAATAACAACGGAAAAAAAGATATGTGGATTGTTAAGTTAAATAGCTCAGGAGAAATAGTTTGGGAAACCAGTTTGGGAAGTTCAGAAAGTGATAGCGGTCAATCTATTCAGCAAACTACGGATCAAGGATATGTTGTCGCAGGTTACTCTGGAGCAAGTGATGGAGATGTAAGTACTAATAATGGTGGGTATCGAGACTATTGGATTGTTAAACTAAGTGATTTAGGAGAACTATCTTGGGAAATTAGCGTTGGAGGTCCAGAACCAGATTATGCCAACGCAATTCAGCAAACCAACGATGGTTATATTGTAACAGGACATGTTCAAGGGCCTGGAGGTGATATTAGTGGTTCTGGTAAAGGTAAATGGGATTATTGGGTAGTAAAGTTAGAATAAACAGTTAGACAAAATTATGTAGTGATAGAGTTTTTTTGTCCAATTTGCTTTTCATTACTTGTGGATCCTCATTATCTAACCTAACCGCAGTGATGAGGATCCTTTTTTTTAAATTTAAGATATGAGACGATTTACAATAATTTTAGTATGTACCTTTTCTACTTGTTTTTTTGGGTATTCTTGTTTTTGGGATTATGACACTATAGAAATGGAAAGAATGCAGTTTCCAGATGTAATTGAGTTAATATCAGGAAAGTTTTTAAGGCATTCACCAGAGTTTTATCAATGGCGAATACAAGATAGAAAGGAAAAACTAGAGAAATCTCCGGATAACTTAGAACTATATGATGATCTTGCCGTTGCGTATTCAAAAATTGGTGATGATCCTAAAGCAATTCAAATTATTCTAAAAAAGGATAGTATCGCTCCTAATAACTATAAAACATATGCTAATCTCGGAACTTTCTACATCCATAATAATCAATTAGAAAAAGGAATAGAATATATTGACAAAGCAATTGCAATAAATCCAGAAGCTCATTTCGGAAGAGAGATTTATCAACGACATTTAGTTGAATATGTACTAAGTAAAAGGAAAAACGGAAAAGTTGTTCTTCCATTATCATTGGGATTTGATGATACTCGTGGAGGTTTTCCTATAAAGACATTTGATAATTTTTATACTTTTATAAGTGATAAATACTATAGTAAGAAAGCAGATACTATAGAAAAGAAATTATTGCCAAAAGAAGAACTTCAAAAAGCAGTCAAAGGCGTTATGGGGATGATGAAGTTTGGTAATTATGACTCACCAATTTTACTAGAAGCCCTAGGAGATTTATTAATGGCAAGTGGTTGGAAAAGTGGAGCAAGACAATTAGCCGCAAGAGCATATTTTAAGGCTTCTTACCACAGCAAAGAAAAAGCTACAAAGGAGTTGTATGATCAGAAGATTGCACTTACACTCTATTACCAGTATACAAAAAGAAGAGGTGGTCGATTTACAATCGATGAGCTAGAAAAATTATTAAAAGAGGAAATTACAGAAGGAACTGCATATTATGAAAAAATACGTAAAGACGAGATCAGGTGGATAGAACTTGACAAAGATCCGGAGATTGAGTTTTCAAAAAAATATTATCAAGAACCATCACTTGGGACACGAATTCAGGAAGCAAGTACTTCAATAGATATAGTTGAAAATAATTATCAAAAATATAAACCAGATGAGACGACTCATCTAAAACTATCGTCAAAAGACACTATTTTTTTGAAGGATAATCTAGAAACTGAAACTGATACAAAACTAGAAAAAGAACAAAAGGCAACAGATAATAATCAAACGAATATACCTACCATAGTTTTCTTCATAATTCCTGTTGTTATTATCATTTTAGTGTACGCTATTAAAGTTCGTGGAACAAAATTTTAGTAAAACTCTTTTGCAAAAGAAATCATATCTAAAATGAGGTATATAGTATTTTTTATTGCGTTAGTTAGTATTTCCGAATCTCATGCGCAACATTGCCCTTGGGATTTGTCGTCAATTGTAATAGTTGATGTTAGTGAATCTAAAACAGGGAAAACAATCAATGGTTTGAAAATTATTGTAACAGATTCTAAAGGAAATCCGTATGAAAATGAATCTTATGGAGAAAACGGAACAAATGAATTGGTGTTTACTCAAAATATAGACAAGATTATACAGAAACGCTCTAGTTTTAATCAATTCCCATTATGTAATGGTTGCTATATACTAATAGTCTCGGGAAAAGGGAAATTGTATGAGAAATTTATAATGATAAAAGATACTACTTTCAAAAAAAGACAACATTTTCAAACCAAAATCGTAAAAATTAAGCCGGAAAATACTCAAAGCCTCTGTAGAGAAAGTCCTATTTGGAGTAACAATGATTTTTTAAACAAAATGAAGATTAATGTACTATTAAACAAGAGGGGTCTTCCATAATAGATATGACATCTTTAAAAGTCCTAAATAATATCCGGATTCTTTGAAATTCAATGTTTTCGGACATCTAAGAGCAAGAGTCACAATACTTTTAATGTATTAACTAAAAATTATTTTACATGAAAAAACAAATCAAAAAACTAGCACTATTTTGTATAATAGCACTAGTTGCATCGTGCTCAAAACCTGAATTAGACAATACAGATGAAACCTTAGCTACACCAAAAGTCGAAATTGTAGAAAGTGCAAAAGACTGGGGATTTCCGGGTGATGATGAATGGCAAATTCCACATCTTGTTGGGGTGTACGGTCCTTCTTCTTTAGATGCCTATGAGGTAGGAACGTATTCATATTTTTTGCCAAAAGATGTATTAGCTTCACTTCCTAGTAGCCTAAGAGGTTTTAGAATAAGATTTTGGGCAGAAAATACTTTTGGGTTTCTAATACCAATTCAAACCGATAACGTAGGTGCTAGTACTTCAAGCCTTAGTTTTCCTGTGTATGGAAGTGGTAGCACAACTAGGTGGCGCATAGAATATATGGTATATAATAAAAAAACAGGATCAGTTGTTGATTCAAAATTTAAAGATGTCTTAGTCACTAATTAATAAAATAACCAAGTGGGTTGAATACTCAACCCACTTGGTTTAGATTATGTATTTGTAAAAAAATATCCGAATTCTTTGAAATTCAAACTTCTCGGACATGTAAGGTAAAATTGGAGGTTATTTTTGATCATATGTTATTAAAAACGTGTGATATGAAAAATAGATTTAGAATTGGATACATTTTTAGGCTATTAACAGTTTTGTTGATTGTTTGTAGTTGTGAATTAAAAGAAGAAGATATACATGAAGAGGCTTCTCAGGTTTCTTCAGAAAAAATGCTCCCAATAGGTGGAATTACGCTTCCAAATACTGTAGTAAATGAAGAAACTCCATATGGAGGAAGAGCAGCTCATACTTCAACCGTGTTTGATGATAAAATGTGGGTGATTGCGGGCATCAGAAACCAATTTACGTATAACGATGTTTGGAGTAGCAAAGATGGTAAAAATTGGGAAGAAGTAAATCCTAATGCGTCATTTGCAGAGCGTTATGGTCATACTATGACTGTAGCGGATAAGAACATGTGGATTGTAGGAGGTACTCAAGGAAATCAGTACTTTAATGATGTTTGGCGCAGTACTAATGGAAAGGATTGGATACAGACTGCAAAAAATGCTCCTTTTTCTGCACGTAGATGGCACACGCTGGCAAGCATAGAAAACAGGATGTTTTTGATTGGTGGGTTAAGTGATAATTTTGATGTAAAAGGAGATGTGTGGATTAGTAGTGATGGAGTACAATGGAACTTGGTAACGAATCTAGCTCCATTTGGCAGGCGATATGGACATGCAACGGTGGTATATGATAATAAAATATGGGTTATCGGAGGATACGACAATAATGGAAATTACCTAAATGATGTTTGGTATTCTATAAATGGATTTCAATGGAATTTAGCTACTACTAGCACTCAGTTTTCTCCTAGAAGAAATCACGCTGTTACCGTAAGTGAAAAAGGAATGTGGTTAACAGCAGGTATAGGTCCTAAAAATGATTATTATGATGATATTTGGTTTAGTCAAGATGGGATTGCTTGGGAGCATGTGAATGTGAAGAAAAAATTTCCTTCTAGAGGATATCATACTTCTTTATATTTTGCTAATAAATTATTAGTTCTTAATGGTTTTAGTCTGGAAAATGGTGCTACATATTTTCAGGATATGTGGGGATATCAATAATACTTGATAAGGTAAAAACAGGCTAGGTTTCGATATGAGATTAATCAGGTTTTTAATGATTTTTATGCTAGTAATAGGTTGTGGTGATGATGATTCTTTAATCGATCAGATTTCTCCATCTTTTAGTATTACACCTATACCAATTGATCAGGTTAGTTCATTTATTCCATTTGGCGAGTCGTTAACTCCAACTCAACAAAACCCAGCGATTGAATATTTCACCAACCAATCGGATATAGAGGTAAGAGCAGTTTGTGACGGTGTTGTTGAAGATATCAGAATGAATATAAATATTGAGGATTTAGAGGTATGGATAAAACCAAGTAATAATTCTAACTGGCTCATTATTTATGACCATGCATTGGATATAAATATTTCTGTTGGTGATCAAGTGGATGCAGGTCAGATTATTGGTGTTATTGGTATTGGAAACAGGACAGAACTTCAAGTAAATGATGATCAAAATATAGCAAGGTGTCCACTACAATTCGGAACAGAAAATTTTGTACAACAACACATTAACTTTTCTGAAGAATGGTGTACTGCAGAAACAGTTATTCCTTAGTAGGTCATCGATAAAATTTAATATGAGTTAAATAATTGCTTTATAGATTGTTAAGGGTGTGGGAATGAATTACAGTAAAAAATATAATTATCTTGATTTTAGAGAGTTTTTACAATATCCCTATTACCAGAAGATAGCGCGATTGAGCAGTGCAAAAAGATTACTTGAGTATCAAGTCGAATTCATTGATATATACTCAAAATATATCCCACTATATCCTTCGGTCAAATGCGAACGCTTAGAATTTTTATATCTCTGTTATAGAACTGTGCAGGCTATGGATGAAAAACTGTTTCAGGATTTTGTCAATTTTAATTGGAGAGGAATAGTATGGGCTTGTTGGACAGGTTGCATAACGCCATATCCAAAATCATATATGATAGAACAGCTAAAAGAAATAGAAGATGATCTGCCTTATAATAAATGGTTAATAGAAACTGCTGTCAACATTTTATCCGGAAAAAGTAAGGATGATGAATTATATAAGTACATATCTAAATTAAAATACTTCATAGGATTAATGCCAAGAGTGGAAATACCTTTACGGCCATTACCTAGTGAAAAACAATTACATAATCAGGAAATATTTAGAAATAGATTAAAAACAATTTATCAGACGAAAGGCACAAATGAAGCAATCATTTTTTTTCAAAAAAATAAGTCTTCAATTTATGATGTGAGCTATAAAGAGTGGCTAAGAAATATATCCAAAATAAAGTAAAAAAAGCTCTTTTAAATTCGGTTAACAACTTAATATTTAAATAAATAATTTAAAAAAAACGTTATGAACTTGATAAAAAAAATACTCATAGTTTTCATACTATGTCAAGGCTTTTTAAACGCACAACAACAAAATTCGATTTCGGTTATTGGTGAAGCGAATAAAACAAATGAAATCAACACCTATATTGTAAATGTAGAATTTAGGGAAGTTATAGGTTATAAGAATAGAAATAATATTAATATAAAAAGCAAAACAGTAAGCGAATTAGAAAAGGAATTTGCAGCTGCATTAAGCAAAGTGAATATTAATTTCAGTCGTTTCGAAGAGGATATAATGTATCGTATTTCTTCTTATGATTATACAAACTCTTCTTTTTATTTTTACAAGACAACTTCGTTAGATGAAGTAAAAAAAATAATAAGTCAAAAAATAGAAGGTGTCACTAATACTAAAGTAGATATTATTGCTAAGGAAATGACCAATGAACAAATTGGAAAATTAACTAAAGAGGCTGTAGATGATGCGAGAAAAACAGCTGATCAGATAGCTATCAATATAGGAAAGAAAGTAGGAGACGTTATCCAAATTGAAAACCCAAATAACAAATACAAATATTATAATGCGGTGGCCGTAAAGGAGCCAACAAAGTATTATATTAAGGTTGTTTTTTCGCTAGAATAATTATGATTAAAATAGTTCAAATGAATCCAGTTTTATTAATGTGCCTATTATGTTTCCTAGGTTTAAGTTGTAATACTAAATCAAAGAATTTAGAAAAGGTTTCTAGTATTGAAACCAAAGTAGAGGATACACTTGCTATAGGATATACCTATTGGTGGCCACAAAATGGTCCTTTTATTGGTAATTGTGGCGAAAAATACAGTCTGGTTTTTCAAGGAACTATTAATGAAATTTATAAAAAAACCGAAAAAGAACAGTATGAATTTCAAACGGGAATTGTAAGAATAGATGAGGTGCTTCTTTCAAAAGAACTTAAAAACAGCAGCTACCAAGAAGAAACATACGTTTCTTCTGATTGTTTTGCTAATGTAGATGTTAAGAAAGGAGATAAAGTGATCGTTTTTTGTTATGAATATGAAGGTAGTAATAGTATTCCTGGTGGAAAATCAATACTAAAGATTAGCGAGGGTAATGATCCAATTGTAACATCAATAAAACGATACATTCAATCAGACCAAAATCCCCTGTCTATCGAAGATGATGTACACATTTGGGAAGAAATAGAACTTGGATCAGAACTGAGACAAATTATTTCTTGTAAAAGAACTATTCTCTAAAATTAAAACCCAATGATAGAAAGTTTTTCTGGATATGAAAAAACTGCTAAGAATTTAAAAGGTTTTGATGCGAATGATTTTAAGTCTTTGGATAAGTTAGATTGGGTTGCAACAGAAAAAATACACGGTGCCAATTTTAGTTTTATCTATGAAAATAGAGAGCTTACATTTGCTAAAAGAAAGGAATTACTGACCTGGAAAAGTGATTTTTTTGGTTTTCAACTAGTGGTAAAACAAATCGAAAGTAATATTCTTGAGCTTTTTGAAGAGTTAAGCTTACAATATAAAGCAACAAGGTATATTATTTACGGAGAGCTTTTTGGAGGCATATATCCACATGAAAATGTTACTCCAGATAAAAGAGTACAGGCTATACAAACAGGTGTTTATTATGACCCTTCTATAAACTTCTTCGCCTTCGATATAGCAATAATTTCCGATGCTAAGTACTATCTATCATACAAAGAAAGTATAACATATTTTGAAAAATACAATATATCATTTGTCAAACCACTATTCGTTGGTAAATTATCAGAGGCTTTAAATTTTAATATATCAATAAATTCTAAAATACCGCAAGAGTTAAACTTACCCAATATATCTGATAATTTAATCGAGGGAATAATAGTAAAACCATATGATTATACAATAAATGTAAATAAGAGACCAGTCGTTAAAATTAAGAACAATAAGTTCGAAGAAGAAAATAAATTCCATCAGGCAAAAAAGTGGGCTTTTACTGAAAACACTAATTCTTATACAGAAGAACTATCATTTTTAATAGCTGAAATACGGAATTATTTGACTAAAAATAGATTAGATAGTGCTATTTCTAAAATAGGGGCTGTGGATCACAATAAGAAGCAAAGAATATCTGAATTAGAAAATGAATTTCTAGAAGATACTTTACTAGATTTTAATTTGGATAATAATGAGATTTTAGAAGGTATTGATAAAGCAGAACAGAAGTGGGTCATAGATCGAATAAGAGCTGATATTAGACAACTCATAGAAGACTTTAGGAGAGAATAAGACTAATAAAAACCGAAGTTATGATTGTAGATACTAGTATGTTGTGTTTAATTGAAAAAATGATCTAAATATTAATTAAATGGATGAGTTTGAAAAAAAATACCCATATCAAGGCAAATGGTTTTTAATCATTTTAGGTATTATTCTTTTTGGAGGAGCCGCTGTTTTATTTTTTATTAAAGCTATTGATAATGAAAAAGGGTTAATTATTAATAAACTAATTAAGTTATCTGAAACAGAAGCGGCTATTTTTCATTGGATATTTTTTACCATTAGTCTTTTATTTGTAATTGCTGCATCTACTGGTGCATATCTCAAACTTAAAAAGAAAGAGTTTTTAGTATTAAAAACAGATTCTATTATTATTCCCCCAGTAGGTTTTAAAAGAGTAAGAACTGAAATCAAGTTTTCTAATGTCATATCTATAGATGAGATGGAAGTTAATAGAAATCTATTTTTGACAATTGTTTTTGAAGGTGGTAAACGAACAGTTACTAGCAATTTATTGGAAAAAAAATCCGACTATCAATATATCAAAACCTACATTTCAAACAAAATAAACACAACACAACAAGATGTATAATTCATGGCTACCCGCTGGCTAAGCTACGAAACTATGCATTAAACGATATGCTTAACAAACTTTTCATCCCACATATGAAAGTAATGAGATTAATAACGTTTTTATTAGTACATATAATAAGTATACCTACTCTTCTTGGACAAGGGGATCATAATCTTTATATAGAGAAAAACATTAATATGAATCTTGCTGGGGGAGTGGCTTATGGAATACAAGGTATAGCAATACCACCATATACTTTTAAGTTATCTGCAGGTATAGAATATACTATTGGGAAAGGTTCAATATATGCCTTACCGGGAGTTTCTGCTGGAATTGCTCCAGTTATTTTTTTTCATTTTGAAACTGGTATGGGATATCGATTTATGACCATTGATTATAGTACGAATTTTTATAAGACTAAAGAAGATGAGGTGACGCGAAGATTCAGTAACGGAAATATTAATTTGGGAATTCGATTTAAACTAAACAAAAAACGACAACGTAATTTATTTTTATGGATTAAAGCAGGCAAAAGCATTTCTGAAAAAGGATATGATGATGAGTTTCCTCCAATATGGAATGGATATAATGTAGAAGCAAGGATTGTATATAAAGTTTTTAAATTGTTTAAAAAATGATGAGAGGGAGCAAAATTCTAATTTGTATTACGTTTATGATTTGTCAGCATTTTTGCTTTTCACAAAAAGAAAAAGAATTTGCAAATCGAGAAGAAATAAAAGAGGAATGTCAACAAATAATTGATGATTTTTCACAAAAGGATATTGTTGGTGGCCTCATCAAAATAGGGATGATGTGGGTTTTCATACGAGATGAATATAAATATACACAGCAGAGAGCAATGGATCACTTTGACACATTTGAAGTCGAATATGGTGCTTCAATTGGGAATAAGTTGGTGAAGGAAGATGTAATCGAAGATTTGATGTATATGATAACGTATGTCTTAAAATATGAAATGAGTGGTGTACTAATAAAGTTTACATTTTATAAAGGAAAAAATGACAATTGGTATCTGAATGACTTTAAGTGGGATAACGATATACTAAGTTTGTTTAAAGAAAGCAGGAAAGAATTCACAGAATATTGAGGAATTTTATAAACTAAGAGTAAGTACTAGACACTATCCATTCTGAATCAAAGTTTTTATATCTCCTAATTCTTCAAATCTAAAACCGTAGCTAGTGGAGTGATAGATATATGTTAGGTATCTTTAATTGAAGACGGTATTAATTATCTAAATACGTCCGAATTTATTGAAATTCAAACTTTTCGGATAGTGAAAAAACCACCCTTATTTAAGTTTGCTTCATTAACATTAAAAACTTTTATAAAATGAAAGCAATGAAAAATTTAATTGGATGTGTGATGATTGTATTACTATCCATATGCAGTATCTCTTGTGAGGGAGAAGATGGTGCGGTAGGACCGCAAGGCGAACAAGGTATTCAGGGTGATCAGGGTCCGCAAGGAGATCAAGGGGATCAGGGTGATCAAGGAGATACAGGAACAGCGAATGTTGTGTATTCTGATTGGATTGCCAGAGATTTCGAAGTTAGTGGACCGCAACCATCCAACACACAGTTACTAACTACACTTAGTTCTGCTGAGTTAAATCTTAGTGAAGATGTAGTATTAGTTTATGGGCGTCGTGAAGTAAACGCTATTTTGTCTGAGGTATATCAACTTCCTTATGCTCTCACTAGCCAACAGGAATATTATACTTTTCAGGTGGCAAATTTTACAACTGGTGTAACTATACGAATTGAAGTATCAGCATTGGATAATGATGGAAATAACAATTTCACTTTTTTCAATGACTTCAGATATGTCATAATTCCCGGTGGAGTAGCTGCTGGAAAATCTGCAACGGACTATGAGAACATGTCTTATGAAGAAATAGTTCAGCTTTTTAATATCCAATAATCGTCCTAGAATAATTTAAAAAACCCTGAGTCCCCTATCTCGGGGTTTTTATAAATTTTTATGAGTATTAGAGATTCAGTTTAATGAGAAATAGTATTGTATGAGTGAACACGTATCGAGGAGTAGAAATTCATTTTTCATTACAGAAGAAAAGAAATATAAATATTTGGGAGGGTATTTAACCATAGATGATTTTAAAATAAGAATACCATCTATAGGTTTAAAAAGAAAGTTCACCACTATAGCGCTATTGAGCATATTTGAAATCAATGAAGTTTATATAAATGATAGTTATTTATTAATTCTTCATTTCGAAGGTGGAAAAAGAAATATTAGTAGCAACCTAATGTCCAAAAAGGATGAATATTTAGAAGTTAAAAAATTGATTTTGATTAAATCAAATAACAATAATATAAGTTAAAATTACCCTGAAAACACAGAAGATTATAGGTGTAGTTTTAAGGAAAATTATAAAAATTAAAACACTATGATAATTTTTGGCAGCAGATCAGTTTATGTAACATCTAAACAATCTACCGGATCTATTTGTCCAAGTTGTGGTACTAAAGGTTCATTAAGGCTAATTGTGTTTAGAAGACATGTTCATGTTTTTTGGATTCCAATATTTCCCATAGGTAAAAAAGGAATGTCTCAGTGTCAGCATTGTAAAAATGTTCTTAATATAAAGGAGATGCCGGAACCTATAAAACAAGATTGTATTGCTTTAAAAAATAAAACTAAAGGACCGATTTGGCAATTTGCAGGATTGGGAATACTCATAGTTATGATCCTTTGGGCTGCACTAATGACGAATATGAAATGAATAAAAGGCTTATTTATTAGAAGGAATTTTTATCCACCCAAATACGTCCGGATTCCTTGAATATCAAATATATCGGACATGTAAAGGACAAGTGATATTTATGTTTGCCGTATAATTTTAAAACAATAAAAGGGATGAAAAATTTAGTAAAATGTTTGATAATAGTTACAATATCATTGTTCATATTTTCTTGTTCTGATGGAGAAGATGGTGCTGTTGGTCTTGCTGGTCAAGATGGGATTGATGGAGTTGATGGGATCGATGGAGATACGGGAACGGCAAATGTTATTTATTCTGATTGGATTCCTAATGGTTTTTCTGTTGGAGGAGGTTTAAATCAAAAAGTTTTTACTCTGGCTAACAGTCAAGAAATTATTGATTTGGATATTGACCTTGACATAAGTGTAGTGTTAGTTTATGCAAGAGGAGAAAGTGTTCTTTTAGCAGTAGGATTGGAAGCTGTACCGCTGCCGTATGAGTATCGGTCAGAAGAACAATTATATACATATTCAATTGATAGTGGTCAAATAAGAGTATTAGGTTTGGTTACAGGTGGAAATAGTAATGATTTTGATTTTTTCGAAGATTACCGATATGTTATAATACCTGGTGGTGTAGCCGCAGGAAAATCAGTAGCTGATTATAAAAACATGACTTATGAGGAAATAGTAGACCTTTTTAATATTAAATGATGACTCTTAAGAAATTAAAGATTTACAGCTTTTCCTATAAATCACTAAAACTAAATAACAGATGAAAATAATTAAATATATAGGAATATTATTGTTTGTGGTAATTATAAGTGCTTGCAACAGTGATGATGACTCTAATAGTATAAGTATTGAGTATGAACAAAATTTTATTGAGACTAGCTTTTTGGAGGAAGGAGAAACGAGCCCTGCAACAATAAATATGTTAGAAGAAAATGGAACATTCTCTGCTACAACATTACCTTCATCAGAAGGAGTTGACCTCGTAGGGAATTCTATTTTTATTAATTCGGAAACCGGAGTACTTAGTTGGAATAATTCTTTACCTCTTGGTGAAATTAATGTATTTGTTACAGCATTGAATGAATTTGGAACGGGCTCTGTAACGATAACAATTAACAATGTATTTACTGGGCGAAATAAGTTTATGACTGGAGGCTTCAATAATGATACTTCAGATGATCCCTTCTCATCTATTATTGAAGATAATCTCCTTTTTAAATTACGAGATGATGGTGTGGTAACATTACTTTCTGAGTTCGAATCAACTGTAGTTGGTGGCGGAAATTGGAAGGCAGAAGGAGATACTATAAGGGCTTCATATACACATATCGATTATCCAGGAGAAAATCTAGTAATGAAAGGTGTTTTATCTACAATATTACCCGATGATCCTGCAATTGATTCTGAAATTGTATTTTCTGGGTTATGGGGGAAAGGACTTGATGAGAATGATAATATCGAAGAGTTAATGGGAGCATTTAGTTTTAAAGATGATTTCTAAAAATTAAAAACTTTTTTATTCTATAATACGTATTTGTGTAAGTCACACCTCACCCCTTTTTAAAAGAGCAGTAGGCTTATAAGTTTTAAAGCTTACTGCTCTATAATAATGTTTTAATTGAAGAATAGATGAAGACAATAAAATATATAGGAGCATTATTTTTTTTTATTATTATAAATGCTTGTAATAATGATGATGACAACAATGGATTAACAGTTGTATATGAAGAAAGTTTCATTGAGACCAGTTTTTTAGAAGCTGGAGAAACGTTACCACCAGCAGTGAATTGGTCAGAAGAGAGAGGAACATTCTCTGCTACAACATTGCCGAACACGGCACCAGATGATTTATTTAATAGAAATACTTTATCCATAGATGAAGAAACAGGTATACTTTCCTGGGATAGATCGATCCCGTTGGGTGAGACAGAAGTTTTTATAACAGCATCTAATTCAATAGAAAGCGCAACAATAACCGTTACGATTAAAAACTCTTTTGTCGAAGGTCTGTTTTATGGTGGATTTAATAACGACGTAACCGATAATTCAAACGAGTCTTTTGGTTCTGGTAATTCTATAAATTTTACAAAAGAAGGAACAGCTGGGTTATTAGGTATTAGTGATGGTGATATATTTTCTATGGAGGGGACTTGGATTATAGATGGATCAATTATGATAGTCAATTTTGATAATAACAATCGTGTATTGAAAGGTATTGTGAATGGTAGAAGAGGTGAACCAGCAGCTACGTTTAACGGAGAATGGGGAGAAGGGTTTGATCAAAATAATAATATCGAAAACATCAATGGAGCGTTTAGGTTTTCACTAGAGGGAGAGTGATGAGAAATTTTCTTTACCTTTTATTATTTAGTAACTTTTCTGCAATTGGTCAAGTAACACTACAAATAGAAACAAGTCGAATTACAGGAGTAGCTCCATTATATGTTTTTTTTGATGCAACACAGTCAGCAGGTTTAGATGGAACGAATGATTTGACAAATTCCGATTTCTCTTGGAGTTTTGACACTACTAATACAGATGCTGATGGTACTTGGGAGATCTCTAAAGGTATGGTAGCGGGACATGTTTTTGAACAACCAGGAGTATATACGGTACAATGCACGGTAACAGACCCTTAAGGGAATGTAGATATGCAAACTATTACCATAACAACAACTTCTTTTACAGGAATAACATATTATGTATCAGAAGATGGGGATAATTCTAATGATGGAGTTACTGCAGAAACCGCCTGGGAAACTGCAGAACATGCCTTACAACAATTGAATAGTAATGAGCAAATATTGTTTAGAAGAGGAGATACTTTTGATACTAATGGGGAAAATATTGAAGAACTACAAAATGGACCTATTATTATTGGCGCATATGGATCAGGGAACTCTCCAGTTTTAACTTCTAATACAGAAGAAGTTTTACAATTAATAAATTCTTCTGATATAAGGATTATGGATCTTCATTTAATACCACAAGGTACTGGTCCATTTGGAGCAGGAGCAATTACAGTTTTAAACAACTCCGAGAATATTGTAGCACTTCGTCTGGAGATAGAACAAGCAACAGGAAGAGCAATTTACCAAGATGAATCAAATCTTTTTGGAGTTTTTGATTCTCAATTACATGATTTTGGAGTTATAGGTGTATTCTCTGGTGATAGTAATCGTTTTTCTTTTGTGGGAAATACAATAGATCAATTAATAGGTACTGCGCAACCCGAACATGGCATCAGGATTCAAGGAGGGGAAAAGCAGTTTTTAGCACATAATATATTAACAAACTTGGTAGATACCAAAACGGCTATCACTGTTAGAGGTGATGGACAAAGGCATGTTATGATTTATAGAAATAATATGGATAGAATATTAGGTGTTAATCCTCAAAATGCTCAAACTATTGCCGCAATTTCTGATGTGACTATAGAAGGTAATTATATTGGTCAAAATTCGGATTACGTTGGTCAATCCTTTGGACCAACGATAAATGGAATTAATATAGAAGCGACTAATGTCACTATCAGAAACAATGTTATTGATGGATATCGTAATGCGGTTTTTATAGGTAATGACGGTAATGGTGTACTTTCTGGTGAAGTAGATGTGTTTCATAATACAGTAAATTGGAGACCTGTAACTCCAGAAAGCGGAACATCTGGTCGAATTGTAAGAGTTAGAGATGCTTTTGAAGTAAATATCCAGAATAATGCTATTTCAGTTTCTAATGAAATGGAAGGAGAAATTCTAAATCAAGACGGCCTTAGCACAAATATCTTTACCAGTAGTAATTTAGTTACTGAAAATCCGAATTATATCTCAGGAACTTTGCCTGAATCAGCGGCAGATCAAAACAATATTTTAAATTATACACCCACTGAATTCAGCCCAATGGTCAACCAAGGAAGTAATAGCATACCAGTCTTTTTTGATATAATGAATAATCAAAGACCATCTGGTTCTAATAAAGATATAGGAGCTTTTGAATTTATAAATATTAATCTATCTATAGAAGAAAGCTTACAGGAAAGTTTTTTCATTTACCCAAATCCAGTTACTGATTATATTTATATAAACAGCATCAATGCCATATATGATGTAGCTTTTACGGATATAAATGGCAAACTATTGTTTAAAAAGGAAGGATGTAAATCCCCAATAGATATAAGAAATTTTCCACAAGGTTTATATTTTTTATCTCTGAAAAATGAAAAAATGGTGGTAACCTATAAAATTATAAAACAAACTATTCCAAATTAAACTAACTTAGTGTCAAACTTTTATTATTATGGCACTAACCATGGGAATCCCAGCTTTACTTTTTCCAGCAATATCGTTAACCATGTTGGCTTATAACGCTAGATATTTGGCAATAGCAGCATTAATAAGACAGTTGCATAAGGAATACCTAAATTCACCATCAAAAAACACCGTATTACAAATTAAAAATCTTAGAAAACGATTGTGGTTGATTAGAAATATGCAAGCGATCGCTATTATTAGTTTTCTTACGAGTGTAATTACTATGTTCTTATTATATGTAGAAAATAATAGCTTAGCGAATTTAATATTTGGGATAAGTTTATTTGCTTTGATGATTTCGCTTTTATTATCATTTATAGAAGTACAGATTTCTACAAAAGCATTGTCTATAAGGTTGGACAGAATAGAAGAAAACAATTAGAAATCCTTATATTGTTAGAACGTTTATATTTTAACCAACTTTAAATGCTCCAGAATGAACTTTTTAACAATGTGATGCAAGACTTCAATACGGGTTATTGGGAGTTGCATATCGATCCGTATAGAGAAAATTGGTCAGAAAGATTTTATGAAATTCTTGGATACTCTAAAGATGAAGTCCAATCAAATTTTGATTATTTTTTAGAGCATCTTATTCACAAAGAAGATATTGATGTCTTCAGAGATAATTTCTTGAACTATCGAATAAATACGGTAAATTTTAAACAGCATATTAAAATATTAAATGCTAAAGGAAATTATCAATTATTTCGTTGTGTTACTAATGATGCATTACCTGTAAATATTAAGGCAGAAGCTAGTTTTGTTTTTTTCTTCGAAATTAAACTTGAACCAGACAAGACTATAAAAAAAGATAATTTCTACTATAAAGAGACTGCTCAAATGACTGCTACAGGCAGTTGGTATGTAGATTTTCATAAAAAAGAAAGTTCTTGGGATTTTGAAACTTATAGGATACTCGAGTATCCGGAAGATTATAAACCATCTCTAAAAGATTCGGCAAATTATTATTCTGAAGATCATAGACAATTGGCAGCTGATTGTTTTTTTAATTGTGCTATGATGGGAACTCCATTTAATACCGAAATTAAAATGGTTACTGCTAATAATAGGGAGTTTTGGGCAAGAGCAATCGGAAAACCAATATATAACGAGAACAAAGAAATTATTGGTATTCGAGGAGTTTTTCAGGACATTGATGATATTAAAAGAAAAGAAGTTAGTTTACAGAAATCAGTGGACATTATTGCCGCCCAGAATTCTAGATTATTCAATTTTGCGCACATTGTCTCACATAATCTTAGATCACACACAAGTAACTTGTCCTTATTAGTTCAGCTTATAGAAGATATTGATGATCCCAAAGAAAAGGAGGAGTTAATTAAAGAAGTGAAGACAATTTCGACTAACTTAAATACTACGATAGAACATCTTAACGAGATTGTTACTATACAGACTAATAATAAACAAGAAAGAGTACCAATTAAATTTAAAGACGCTTTAAAATTGGTAGTAAATGGTATTAGTCATATGATTAGCAATAGTAACGCTGATATACAAGCTGATTTTAATGAAGTAGAAGAGATTGCCTATATACCGGCGTATTTAGAAAGTATCTTACTCAATTTAATAACGAATGCAATAAAATATAAACATCCAGATAGAGAACCTATTATTTTTATAAAGACATATGTAGATGATGGAAATAAGTTTTTAAAAGTTTCTGATAATGGTGTAGGTATTGACCTGAAACTCTTTAAAGATAAAGTGTTTGGGATGTATAAAACTTTTCATTACAATAAAGATGCTGTTGGCATCGGATTGTTCTTAACAAAGAATCAGGTAGAATCGATGGATGGTACTATAAGTGTAGAAAGTGAAGTGAATAAAGGAACTACTTTTACAATAGGATTTTAAACACACATAATTCTTATATAATGGGCGATAAAATAGAATTGGCATGCATTATCGATGATGATAGTGTCTATGTAAATTTGGTAAAACGAATAATTGAAGCAAAACAGCTTTGTAAAAATTTATTAGTTTTCGAAAATGGAAAAGAAGCTTTGAGTTATTTTGAAGCTATTTTAACTAATGTAAGCGAAGAAAATATTCCTGAAATAATTTTTTTAGATCTAAACATGCCAGTTATGGATGGTTGGGAGTTTTTAGAACAATTTATCAGTATTAAAAATAATTTTGGGAAAGTTATTACACTATATATTGTTAGTTCTTCTATTAACCCACTCGATATTACTAAGGCAAAGAACATAAAAGGTGTAAAGGATTACTTAATTAAACCTGTAACAATTGAAGACTTAGAATCGATCTTTAGTGTAGCGTAAAAGAAAAAAGACTTCTTATTAAGAAGTCTTTTTTATAACATTTAGATATTATGAGGTATGCTTACATCTGCGATACTCTTAATGTATTTACCATTCCTTTTTCGGCGACTGGCATTGCGGCAAGATTAATTAACATGTCGTTTTTTTCAACAAAACCTCGTTCTAAGGCTAAATTGTTAACGTCTTGTACTGTTTCATCAGTACTCACATATTTATCATAATAGAAGGCTTTTACTCCCCATAATAGACTAAGTTGAGAAAGAATTCTTCTATTACTGGTAAAAACTAAAATATGAGCTCCAGGTCTCCAAGCAGAGATCTGAAAAGCAGTATATCCACTATTAGTAAGTGTGCAGATTGCTTTAGCCTCTATATCGTTAGCCATATGTGCAGCGTGATAACAAATAGATTTGGTAATAAATCTATTTGTTCTAATATGAGGTGGACTTTGAGGTACTTGTATTAATTCAGAGTTCTCAACACTATTAATAATTTTGGTCATAGTCTCAATAACCTGCACTGGATATTTACCAACAGAGGTTTCACCTGATAGCATAACCGCATCCGCACCATCCATAACAGAATTAGCAACATCATTAACCTCTGCACGTGTTGGGGTTAAACTATCAATCATAGTTTCCATCATCTGAGTGGCAATGATTACTGGAATTCTTGCTGTTTTAGCTTTTAAAACTAGTTTCTTTTGTATAAGAGGAACTTCTTGAGCAGGGATTTCTACTCCAAGATCTCCTCGCGCTACCATTAAACCATCGCAGTATGCAACAATTTTATCAATGTTTTCTACACCTTCAGGTTTTTCGATTTTAGCAACAATAGGAATTTTATGTTCACTATGTTCTTTAATTAAATCTTGTAATTGAATAAGATCCTGTGCGTGACGCACGAAAGATAATGCGACCCAATCAACCTGTAGACTACAAGCAAAAATAGCATCCTTAATATCTTTTTCAGTAAGAGCCGGTAATGAAATATTTGTATTAGGTAAGTTCACCCCTTTTTTAGATCTTAGAGGTCCACCTTGAATTACTTTGGCCTTTACGGTATCTTTATTATTAGAGGAAACTACTTCGAAAATTAATTTTCCATCATCTAGTAAAATTCTTTCCCCTGATTTTACATCTTTAGGAAAAGTATCATAGTTCATATAAACACTTTCTGCGGTACCTTCAAAAGGCTTTCCTGTGACAAAATTAATATGATCACCATCATTAACAATGACATCTCCTTTCATAACACCAACCCTTAATTTAGGGCCTTGTAAGTCTGCTAGAATAGCTGCATTGTAGCCATGTTTAGAACCTAAATCACGTATCATTTTAACTCGTTCTTTTACATCTTCATAGTCAGCATGAGAAAAATTAATTCTAAAAACATTTACACCCGCATCTAGCATTTTTTTCAATACATCTTTTGTACTGGTAGCGGGTCCAAGTGTTGCCACTATTTTAGTTTTCTTAGTTTTCGGCATTATTCAAATATTAAGTTGTTCTTTGATTTTAGTTGTGTATAATCTACTACGTAAGCTGTAATAATTTGTGGTATAGTAAGTAGATTAGTAGTTAATGTTTTACTTGAAAACTGAGAAGTTTCAGCTTCTATTTTCAGAAAGTAATCCACATTTTTTAGTTCTGGGATGAGGTGTTTGGTAACATAGCGTTCTTCCGTTGCCTCAGCAAACAAACCTTCTGTTGGCGCACTATCAGATTTAACTTTTGTCTTAAATTTATTTCCCAAAAGACTATAAGTATTATATTGAAAATGGTCATGATATTGAAACAGCGGAAAACTCGCCGATTGGGCATCATATTCAAATTTTATATCTTGATCTTTTCTGAAAAGTCTAAGATCCATATATTTATTTAACGCAAAAGCTAATCGATATGAAGCTAGCGAACTATGGATGGCAATTAGATCATAATCATCATCTTCTAGGGTATCTAAAATTAACCTTTGGATTGCCATTAAAATTTATATTTTTCCAGAATTATCGAGAAATATACAAATAAAATCTCCTTAGGAGTTTAATAAAACATAAAGATATTGTACGAAAACGATTGAGTTAGTATCTTTTAGGTAAGCATGGGTAAAAGTGACGTTAAAATGACAATTTTATAATCTATTAACAGCTTTTTAGAATAGAAATAAAAGAAAACTAAATTTTTATGGGAAATTAATTTTGGATTGAAATGCGAAATATGCTCTTTTAGAAGCTTTTTCTTCAGCTTTCTTCTTAGAAGTTGCTCTTGCTTTTGCTACTACTTTTTCATCGATCCAGAGTTTTACCGCAAAATGTTTCATTTCATCTTTTCCGGTATCTTCATAGATTTCATAGTTAAAATTCTTCTTTACCTTTTGACACCATTCTATCAACAAACTTTTATAACTAATAATTTGTCCTTCTAGGCTTTCAATGTCTACATAAGGATTGATAACAGATTCGTGTATAAAACGTTCACAATAAACAAATCCTCTATCTAGATAAATTGCCCCAATTAATGCTTCGAATAGATTACCATGAATATTTATACCAAATTGAGATTTTGGGATATTAGTTCTTACTAGTTCTATTAATTTAAGATCTTTTCCTAGTTCGTTTAGGTGTTTTCTACTTACTACTTTAGCTCGCATCTTGGTAAGATACCCTTCATTACCTTCAGGCACTTCTTTAAATAAATGGGCAGCGATAACGCTACTAAGCATGGCATCTCCAAGAAATTCTAGTCGTTCATAATTAACCGCATTTCCTTTTTTATCCTTAAGGTTTAGAGATCGATGCGTAAAAGCTTTTTCGTAAGGGCCAATGTTTTTGGGCTTAAAGCCTACGATATTTTGAATTTTAGAAAAAAAATTCCCGTTCTTATCAGAGCGGGAATTTAATATGTTGCGAATAACACTCATTATTATTCGTCTAGTTTTTTAAATAATACACAAGCATTATGACCTCCGAAGCCAAATGTGTTACTCATTGCATACGTAATCTCACGTTTTTGAGCTTTGTTTAGTGTTAAATTTAACCTGTTGTCTATGTTTTCATCCACAGTAGTGTGATTGATCGTTGGAGGCACGATGCTATGTTGCATTGCAAGTATAGAAGCAATTGATTCTATAGCTCCAGCTGCACCAAGTAAGTGTCCAGTCATAGATTTTGTTGAATTTATATTCATGTTAGGTGCGTGATCACCAAAAACTTTAGTAATAGCTTTCAATTCTGCAACATCTCCTAAAGGAGTGGATGTTCCATGAGTATTTATAGCATCTACTTGTTCTGGGTTTACACCTGCATCTCGTAAACAATTAAGCATTACACGTTCTACTCCAATCCCATCTGGATGCGGGGCAGTCATGTGATAAGCATCACTAGACATTCCACCACCAACAACCTCTGCATAGATTTTTGCGCCACGTGCTTTTGCGTGTTCATATTCTTCAAGGATAAGAGCACCACCACCTTCTCCTAGGACAAAACCATCTCTGGTTGCATCAAAAGGTCTCGAGGCAGTTTCCGGACTCTCATTTCTTGTAGATAACGCATGCATAGCATTAAATCCTCCCATACCAGCAATTGTAACTGCTGCTTCACTTCCTCCTGTTACAATGATATCGCAATGTCCTAAACGAATATAGTTTAGAGCATCGATCATAGAATTGGCTGATGAAGCACAAGCCGAAACCGTGGTATAATTAGGTCCCATAAAACCATTTCTAATAGAAATGTGACCAGGAGCAATATCGGCAATCATTTTTGGGATGAAGAAAGGATTGAAACGCGGTGTTCCATTTCCATTGGCATAACCAATTACTTCTTCCTGAAAAGTTTCTAATCCACCAATACCAGCACCCCAGATAACACCAACTCTAAATTTATCAACCTTCTCAAGATCGATAGCAGCATCTTTTATAGCTTCTTCAGAAGAAACAATAGCGTACTGCGCAAACTTATCAAGTTTACGTGCTTCTTTTCTTTCGAAATAATCTGTGGGATTATAATTTTTGACTTCGCAAGCAAATTTAGTCTTGAAATGTTCGGTATCGAAATATGTAATGGGTGCGCAACCGCTTTTACCATTTACTAATCCATCCCAATATTCTTCAATATTGTTACCGATGGGCGTCAATGCCCCTAGTCCTGTGACTACAACTCGCTTAAGATTCATATTGTGTTGTGAAGTTATTACTTTGCGTCTTCAATATAAGATATTGCTTGACCAACTGTTGCAATGTTTTCAGCTTGATCATCTGGAATCTGAATATCGAATTCTTTTTCGAATTCCATAATCAATTCTACAGTGTCTAACGAATCAGCGCCTAGGTCATTTGTGAAGCTAGCTTCAGTTACAACCTCATTTTCGTCTACTCCTAATTTGTCAACGATTATCGCTTTTACTCTTGATGCAATGTCTGACATAATGTTTAATTTTAATTTTTTAATTAGGTGGCAAAAATAAAAAACTTTATTTTAAAACCCCACAATCCGCTAAAAATGTATTTGTATTTTATCAAATATATGGAAGTATTGGCTTTTTGCTACCTAAAAATGGATAATAATTATTTTTTTTGTGCTCTCTAAAACAACTCTATCTATGAAGCGTATCATAATTTTTGCTTCCGGTTCCGGTACCAATGCCGAGAATATAATTAAATACTTTCAAGAACGGAAAAATGCCGAGGTTACACATGTGTTTTCTAACAACCTGCGTGCCAAAGTTTTAAAACGTGCTCATGACCTTAAGGTAAAGGCCTTACACTTTGATAAAGAATCATTTTATACGTCTAATGATGTATTAAATATATTAAAGGACGCACAGCCTGATGTAATAGTTTTGGCGGGATTCTTATGGATTTTTCCTAAAAAGATTATTGATATTTTTCCTAATAAAGTGATTAATATACATCCAGCATTACTTCCTAAATATGGTGGAAAAGGAATGTATGGTAACCACGTGCATGAGGCAGTAGTAAGAAATAAGGAAAAAGAAACAGGTATAACTATTCATTATGTGAATGAACATTATGATGAAGGTGCCATTATTTTTCAGGCAAAAACTCCTGTAGAGCAGCATTACTCAGCTGATGATGTCGCTAGGGCAATTCATGAATTAGAATATAAACACTTTCCTATCGTTATAGAAGAACTTTTGTTTTCTGAAGGAGATAAATAATTATGGCAAAAAAGGAAAAGTTTTATGTTGTCTGGGAAGGACACAAACCTGGAATTTATACCAAATGGGATGATTGTAAAGCTGCGGTAAAAGGATATGCTAGTGCAAAATTTAAGTCATTCGAATCTTTTGATTTGGCCAAAAAGGCATACAATGGTAATTATGAAGATTATAAAGGGAAAAGTAAACCTAAATCTTCTCTTACTAAGGAACAATTGGCAAAAATAGGAGAACCTAACTTATATTCTATTGCAGTAGATGCAGCATCAAGCGGAAATCCTGGTAAGATGGAATATAGAGGCGTGGATACACAAACAGAGAAGCAACTTTTTCATCAAGGTCCTTTTCCTCAGGGAACAAATAATATAGGTGAATTTTTGGCTTTAGTACACGGATTGGCATATCTAAAAAAGAAAGGAAGCGATCGAATTTTATATACAGATTCTAGAATTGCTATGGGTTGGGTGCAAAAAAAAATGTGTAAGACAAGACTAACACGTAATTCTAAGAATAGAGAGATGTTTGATTTGGTGGATCGTGCAATTCTGTGGCTCAAAGAAAATAAATATACTACTACAATTGTGAAATGGGAGACCAAAGCCTGGGGAGAAATTCCAGCTGATTTTGGTAGGAAATAAAATTCCGAATACTACCTAATTACTATTGTTAAAAAAAATGCTCTGAAATTTTTATCAGAGCATTTTTTAATATTTTACTTGTTTTGTGAATGATTTTTATCCACCACAAGGTCCTAGGTTACTCCATCCTGAAGCAGTTCTTTGGTATAAATCTCCATTATAAGTCACTTGATCTCCAGTAGAATACGAAGTACTACCATTGTATGGAGCTACACCATCACAAGGATCAGTGCTAACGGGACCACACGCTCCAAGATTAGACCATCCACTAGCAGTTCTTTGGTATAAATCTCCGTTATAAGTTACTTGATCTCCAACGGAATATGAAACACCTCCGCTATATGGAGCTACTCCGGCACAAGGATCACCGCCTGTATCAGGAAATGGATAGATGGAACCAATAAAAGCTTTGTCGGTTGCAGATAATTGATTGTTAGAACCTACTCCAACTCCATCCAATGTATGCTCTGCAGGAATTGGGTAATGCATAATTGATAGTGGATCATATGTGCTATAATTAGTAATACTAGCCTCATAACGTCTAAAAAGGTTATTATCAACTTGTGCTCTAGACCAATTATTTGGTGGTCCAGCATAGTATGCGTAAACAGTTTCTTTATCCCAATTAATTCCAGCAACAGGATTCTGATGCTCATGAATTAATCCCAATGCATGTCCGAATTCATGGATTGTTGTTCTTCTAAATTCTGCATCCGTGGTACTATCATTAAACCACCCAAAATGCATACTATGTGCAAAATCGTTAGAATCAGTTCCTAAATAAGACCATGAACCTGCTTCATTTGCATATTGACCTTCTCTAAAAGCAATTTTGATGTTTGCACTACTGTTTGAAGAAACCCATTCAAACTTAAGGTTTGCATAGTCTTCCCATTGCACAGCATATTGTCTAACCTTAGATTGAACAAAGCTGCTTCCGTTTAAAAATTTTATTCTAATCGTTTGACCTGTTTCCCATTGTTTATCTTTAACGCTGGTAGCTTTTGCGCCATAAGGAGAATCCCACTTAGCAATACATACATGTGCACTTTTAGCATAATCAATTTCATTCGTTTCAAAAACATCTTCTGTATCCTTATCACAATTTGAAAGAGAAAATGAGACTAGTGTAGCCAGAGCTAGTCTGGCGAACTTATTTGTTTTCATAATGTAGTTGAGTTTGTTAAATATTTCATAAAATTAACACAATTTTAGTAAGAAAACAAGTTTTTTTGAAGGAAAATAATTTTTAACCGTAAAATTATTGTGGTAAAATCATAAAAATATCAATTAATATCAGTGCTGATAAAATTGTTAAAATTGAATAGAAGTACCCTGTTGTTTATACTTCAGGGTACTTCTATTTATTGCTTATAATGGTGTTATTTAAGCAATAAGTTTTTGTGATTATTAGCTACCGCATGCTCCAAGGTTATTCCATCCACTTGCAGTTCTTTGGTATAAATTACCTTGATAAGTTACTTTATCACCTACAGAATAAGAAGTATTATTATTATAAGCTGCTACACCATCACAGTTGCCTCCACCAGAAGTAGTACCTGGATAAATAGAAGCTATAAAAGATTTATCTGTTGCTGATAGTTGCGTATTACTTCCTACAGCAACACCATCTGTAGTGTGTTCTGCTGGAATAGGATAGTGCATAATAGATTTTGGATCGTATACACTGTAGTTCGAAATATTAGCATCATAACGTCTGAAAAGATTATTGTCTACCTGATCTCTACTCCAGTTGTTAGGTGGTCCTGCGTAATATGCATATACTGCTTCTTTATCCCAGTTTATGCCCGCTACAGGATTCTGATGTTCGTGAATTAAACCAAGTGCATGTCCAAATTCGTGAATAGTAGTTCTTCTGAATTCTGTATCGGAAGTATTGTTGTTAAACCACCCAAAATGCATACTGTGCGCTTGATTATTCGAATCGGTTCCAAGATATGACCAAGATCCTCCATCATTTGCAAATTGGCCTTCTCTAAAACCAATTTTAATGTTTGCACTACTATTAGACGCCACCCATTCAAATTTAATGTTAGCATGATTTTCCCATTCTACAGCATACTGTCTTACTTTGGATTGAACAAAGTTATTTCCATTTAAAAACTTTACTCGGATAGTTTGACCAGTTTGCCACTGTTTGGCTTTTAGGCTAGCAGCTTTAGAATTGTTGTCGCCTGTGTTCCATTTTTCGATACAAACATGAGCTGATTTTGCAGCTTCATTTTGATTCGATTCAAAAACATCTTCAGAATCTTTTTCACAATTAAATAATGAAAATGAAATCAAAGTTGTTAAAACCAGTTTAGTTAATTTGGCTTTTTTCATAATAATATAAAGTTTGTGTATTAGTTATATAGAAAACAGTTATAAATATGAAGACCCTACCTTTTCTAGGTAAAATATCTTTCATTAAATATTTTATTTACAAACGATTTTTAATTTTTTAGGAAGTAATTATGAGGTGTAAAAAGTTTATATTAAGTAACAATACGTTCTTTTAAACACATGAAGATTATTGAAGTAACCAAGTTTGTTACAATCATATAATTACTTAAAAGTAAAGCGTATATTTGCAAAAAAATTATAAGCTATTTTATGAGCAAATTATTGATAGTAGGTTCTGTTGCTTTTGATGCAATCGAGACGCCTTTTGGCAAAACAGACAAAATTTTAGGTGGAGCAGCACCTTATATCGCACTTTCGGCTTCTAACTTTAATATTCCATCAGCAATTGTTTCGGTTGTTGGAGAAGATTTTCCTAAAGACTATTTTAAAACACTAGAAGAAAAGAATATTGATACTTCTGCAATAAAAATTGTAGAAGGTGGAAAAACTTTTTTCTGGAGAGGTAAGTATCACAATGATTTAAATTCTAGAGATACTTTAGAAACGCAGCTTAATGTACTTGCAGATTTTCAGCCGGTTGTTCCGGATAGTTATAAAGATGCTGAGATTGTAGTATTAGGTAATTTAAACCCACTGGTTCAGCTTAGTGTTCTTGAACAGTTTGAGGTAAAGCCAAAGTTAGCAATACTAGATACTATGAACTTTTGGATGGAAGATGCATTTATCAATGATTTGCATAAAGTAATTGCCAAAGTAGATGTTATTACTATCAATGATGAAGAAGCAAGGCAGTTAAGTGGTGAGTATTCTTTGGTTAAAGCAGCAAGAGTGATCGAAAAGATGGGGCCTAAATATGTGGTGATTAAAAAAGGAGAACACGGGGCACTGTTATTTCATAATGGTCAAATTTTCTTTGCTCCTGCATTACCATTAGAAGAAGTTTTTGATCCAACTGGAGCAGGAGATACTTTTGCAGGAGGTTTTGCAGGATATTTGACTAAAACAGGAGACCTTTCGTTTGAGAGTATGAAGAAAGCAATTATTCACGCTTCTAATTTGGCTTCCTTTTGTGTAGAGAAATTTGGAACGGAAAGAATGGAGAATTTAAAACGGGAAGAAGTTCAGAAACGACTTCAGCAATTTAAGGAACTTACGCAGTTTGAAATAGAATTGTCTTAATGATAAATAATTAGCCCTGCTCGTTTCGTGTAAGGGCTTTTTTAATTGGCTATTAATATTAGACCTACGATATACAAACACAACAATAGAATTTTTGGAATACAATGAGTGATGCCTTAAAACATGAATGCGGAATAGCATTTATTAGACTACTAAAACCATTAGAGTATTATAAGGAGAAATACGGAAGTGCATTTTATGGAGTAAATAAAATGTATCTGATGATGGAAAAGCAACATAATCGTGGACAAGATGGAGCCGGATTTTCAAGTATCAAATTAGATACACCTCCAGGAGAGAGATATATAAGTAGAGTTCGTTCGAGCGACTCTCAGCCAATTCAGCATATATTCTCCCAGATTAATGATAGAATTAATAAAGAACTTGTCGAACATCCAGAGTATGCTGATGATGTTGATTTACAGAAAAAAAACATTCCATATATAGGAGAGGTTCTTTTAGGTCATGTTCGTTATGGAACTTTTGGAAAAAACAGTGTAGAAAGCGTCCATCCGTTTTTGAGACAAAATAATTGGATGCATCGTAATCTTATCGTGGCGGGTAACTTTAATATGACTAATAATAATGTGCTATTTGATAATTTGGTACGATTAGGTCAGCATCCAAAAGATCATGTTGATACCGTTACCGTGATGGAGAAAATTGGACATTTTTTAGATTCTGAAGTAGCTAAATTATATAAGAAACTGAAAAAAGAAGGTTTTAGTAAAGTTGATGCATCTCCACAAATTGTAGAAAGATTAAACGTTGCCAAAATACTTAAAAAATCTTCAAGAGATTGGGATGGAGGATATGCAATGGCAGGAATGTTAGGACATGGAGATGCTTTTGTGCTTAGAGATCCTGCAGGAATAAGACCTGCTTATTATTATCATGATGATGAGGTAGTTGTAGTGGCTTCAGAAAGACCAGTGATTCAAACGGTGTTTAATGTTCCTTTTGATAAAGTGATCGAATTGGACCCTGGAAAAGCCATTATTGTTAAAAAGAATGGAAAAACATCTATAAGTAAGATCATTGAACCTTTAGAAAGAAAAGCGTGTTCTTTTGAACGTATTTATTTTTCTAGAGGGAGTGACGCCGAAATTTATGAAGAAAGAAAAAAACTAGGGAAACTTATAATGCCACAGGTGTTAAAAGAAATTAATCACGATACAGTGAATACAGTGTTTTCTTTTATTCCTAATACTGCAGAAACTTCCTTTTACGGAATGGTAGAGGCAGCTCAGGATGAACTTAATAAACAAAAAAACGAAACGATACTTTCTGAAAAAGAGTCATTAACAGACGAACGTTTGTCAGAAATACTTTCTGCTAGACTTAGGACAGAAAAATTAGCTATTAAAGATGCTAAACTAAGAACGTTTATAACAGAAGACAGTAGTAGAGATGATTTAGTGGCTCACGTATATGATGTTACATATGGTGTAGTAAAATCTGAAGATAATTTGGTGATCATAGATGATAGTATCGTAAGAGGTACTACACTAAAGAAGAGTATTATCAAGATGCTTGATAGACTAAAGCCAAAAAAGATTATTGTAGTTTCTTCTGCACCGCAGATTCGTTATCCTGATTGTTATGGAATTGATATGGCCAGGCTAGAAGGGCTTATTGCTTTTAAAGCTTCATTAGCTTTACTAAAAGAGAATGGTAATTATGATTTAGTAGAACAGGTATATGAAAAGTGTAAAGCGCAGGAAAATCTAGCAGATGAAGATGTTCAGAATTTTGTGAAAGAAATATATAAAGGTTTTACGGATCAAGAAATAAGTGATAAGATCGCTGAATTGTTAAGTGATGAAACAGTAAATGCAGAAATAAAAATTATTTATCAAACTGTGGATAATCTACATATTGCGTGCCCTAAGAATTTAGGAGATTGGTACTTTACAGGAGATTATCCTACTATTGGGGGTAATAGAGTAGTGAACAAAGCATTTATAAACTTTTTCGAAGGTAAAGATGAGCGAGCGTACTAAAAAAATAATTTTCTGCGTTGTTAAAATCAGTTAATTTGTGTATTTCAACAAGTATTTTAGCTTTTCATCTAAAACATTTTTACACAATGAAATAACGCTTTATATTAGCAGAGCCATAGCATAAGTAGGTTAAGTTCATGGTAGATTTGGGGCAAAAAAAGGTGGACTTTCCACCTTTTTTTATTTTATAATATTTCGTAAAATATTTATATAAAAAAAGAGTCATATATACAATACGACTCTTTTTCTTTTTTATATGACTGAACTATTATTTGCCCTTAGCGTATCTGGTAGAAACTTCATCCCAATTAATTACATTAAAAAAAGCATTAATATAATCAGGTCTACGATTTTGGTAGTTTAAATAATAAGCGTGTTCCCAAACATCTAACCCTAAAATTGGAGTACCTCCACAACCAGTGCTTGGCATTAAAGGATTGTCTTGGTTAGGAGTTGAACAAACTTCTACTTTACCGCCTTCTAGAACACAAAGCCAAGCCCATCCAGAACCAAATTGTGTTGCTGCTGCTTTAGAAAAAGCATCTTTAAAAGCTTCAAAAGAACCAAAAGCATTATTTATTGCATCAGCTAGCTCACCAGAAGGAGCGCCTCCTCCATTTGGAGACATGATTTCCCAAAATAAGCTGTGATTATAAAAACCACCACCATTATTTCTAACAGCTCCATTAGACATATCTAGGTTTATCAGAATGTTTTCTATAGTCTTACCGTCTAAATCTGTACCAGAAATAGCCGCATTTAATTTACTAGTGTATCCAGCATGATGCTTATCATGATGAATTTCCATGGTACGAGCGTCTATATTAGGTTCTAGTGCATCAAAGGCATAGTTTAATTTTGGTAATTCGAATGACATAATCTATTTTTTAGTTAATAAGAAAAAAATGAAACCAAATTTAGGAATAAGAGCGATGAATAAAAATTAATATCTGTTATAAATTAATTAAATTGATTTTTTTTCAAACACCTTCTTATGATCTAATAGAGTTAAATTTATTTTTAATAGTAATTCGACTTTGAAAACTACGCTTTTTTGATACTTTAGTAAAAAAACAGACTTGAAATCTCCATATCCCTTTACAATTTATAACGCAGCAGCAGGCGCTGGAAAAACCTATACATTAGTAAAGTCATATTTGATAGCACTATTTACTGGTGAGTATCAAGATGCTTATAAAAATATTTTGGCGATTACTTTTACAAATAAAGCTGTTAGTGAGATGAAAACTAGAGTTTTGGAAAACCTAGTTGGGTTAAGTAATGTAGAACTATCATCAAAGTATCAATCTTTAGTGGATGATATTATTAAGGAAACTGGTTTAGAGGAACAAATAATAAAGAAAAAAGCCGATAGGATTCTTAAAAGCATATTGCATAATTATGCAGCTTTTGATATCGTAACAATAGATACATTTACGCATCGAGTAATAAGAACATTTGCCCGCGATTTGGGTATCCCTATGAATTTTGAAATAGAAATGGATACTGAATCACTAATTGAAGAGTCAGTCGATGCTATTATAGCTAAAGTAGGAGAGGATAAAGAGCTTACAAAAACGATTATAGATTTTGCATTAAGTAAATTAGAAGATGATAAGAATTGGGATATTACAGTTGAGTTAAATAAGATAGCACGTCTATTATTTAGTGAAAATGATCGTATGCACTTGGATAATCTTTCTGATAAAACAGCAGAAGATTTTAAAGGCTTAAAAACGACTCTGATTTCAAGAATTTCAAAGGATAAAAAGAGTATTATTTCAAGTTCTAAAGAAATTCTGGATCAAATAAGAGAAAAAGGAATAGAACATAAAGATTTTACTCGTGGATCAATTCCGGCCCATTTTAAAAAATTAGAACAAGGGGATACTAATGTTGATTTCAAGGCTTCTTGGAAACAGAGTATTCAAGCGGCTTCATTTTATGGCGCTAAGTTGGATGTAGTTAAGAAAGAATCGATAGATGCAATACGTTCTTTGATCGAACAAGTTTTTTTAGATACGAAGCAAAAAATTCTTACGATAAAGCTTTATGAAAATATTATTAAAAATTTAATTCCGCTTTCTGTATTAAATATTATTAATAAAGAACTTCAAAATATTAAAAAAGAAAGAAGTATTTTACTGATATCGGAGTTTAATAAAATAATCAGTGAAGCAATTCAAGACCAACCTGCGCCTTTTATATATGAGAGACTAGGTGAACGTTATAGAGATTATTTTATAGATGAGTTTCAGGATACCTCGGAGCTCCAATGGAATAATATGATCCCTTTAATTGATAATGCAATATCTTCTGAAACATTAAGTGGTAAAAGAGGGCAATTGACGATAGTAGGAGATGCTAAACAAGCCATATATCGATGGAGAGGAGGAAAAGCAGAACAGTTTATTGATTTGTCCTTGGATCAAAATCCATTTTCTATTGAAGAAAAACAGGTTCTGAATTTACCCAGAAATTATCGCAGTCATCAAGAGATTATTAGGTTTAATAATGATTTATTTACTTTTTTATCAAATGATTTCAGTAATGATTTACATAAGAAATTATATCTACTAGGAAATAATCAGGAATATAATGATAAGAAAGAAGGATATGTAAAACTTTCTTTTATAGAGGCTAAAAACGTAACAGAAGAAAATGAACTTTATCCAGAGAAAGTCTATGATTCGGTTTTAGAACTTAGGGGAAAAGGATATTTGTTAAATGAAATATGCATCCTAACCAGAAAACAAAAGGAAGGAGCTTTGATTGCTGATTTTTTAACAGAAAAAGGGCTTTCGATTATTTCATCAGAAACGCTATTGCTTAAAAATGATCCTAAAGTATGTTTTGTTATCGATATGCTTACTTGGTTTGTGTATCCAGATGAACTGTTGTCTAAAACAAGAATTTTAAATTTTATTACAGAGGAGTTTTCTATTTCAGAACAGCATCGTTTTTTAAGCAAATTAGTTTTTACAAATAAAAGAGAGTTTTGCGATCAACTTAAATTATTAGGAATAGATTTTAGTTTTCATCAATTAGATATAAAGCCTTTTTATGAAGCCGTAGAATACATAGTAAGTAGTTTTAAACTCACGGAAGCATCACCAGCATATGTGCAGTTTCTTTTGGATGTAATTTTTGCGTACACTCAAAAAAACGCAGAAGGTGTTGTAGGGTTCTTATCTTACTGGGAGCATAAAAAGGAGAAATTAAGTATCATAGCTCCCGAAGGAGAAGAAGCAATTCAAATAATGACCATACATAAATCTAAAGGATTAGAATTTCCTTGTGTGATTTATCCATATGCGAATATTGATATTTATAGGGAAATAGAACCAAAAACATGGTTTCCGGTTTCTAAAAATGATTTTAATGGGTTTGAAGAGGTTTTTATAAACTATAGCAAACAGTTGTCAGAATATAGTACAAAGGCAGAACAGATTGTGCGGGAGCATCAATCTCAATTAGAGTTAGATACTTTTAATTTATTATACGTTGCTTTAACGAGAGCAGAAGAGCAGCTATATGTTATTTCTAAAGCGGAAATTAACAGTAAAGGAGAAACAAATTTCAATAAATTTTCAGGGAAACTTATTAATTATTTAAAACATATTGGTAGATGGAATAATGAACAACTGTTGTATGAATTTGGGAATCCTAAAAAACCAGATACAGAAGGTATAGTTAATGATTCAAAAACAAAAAACATAGTACTTCGTAGGCTAGAGAATTCTCAAAAGAAATACAAAGTATATGTCGTAACTAATTCAGGAAAACTGTGGGGTACGTTGCAGGAATCTGCTATAGAAAAAGGAAATGTAATTCATGAATTAATGGCTTCTATTTATACCTATAAAGATTTAGATAGCGTGGTGGAAAATGCATTAGAAACCGGCTTAATAAGTCATTTAGATAAAGAATCGCTTCATAAGGAGTTAAAAATGGTGTTAGATCACCCAGAACTCTTTAAATATTTTTCGGATAGTAATATCGTACTAAACGAAAGGGATATCATTTCAAATGGTCAGATCTATCGACCTGATAGAGTTACAATTGACTCTAACGGGTTTGCTTATGTAATTGACTATAAGACAGGGGAGTATAGTTCGTCTCATGCTAAACAACTTGAGGAGTACAGCATGCTTCTTCAAAAGTTAGGATACAAACTAAGTAAAAAGATACTAGTATATTTTAACACCGAAATCACTTTAAAATATATATAAATAACAATTATTTTCGTAATTACTAGTAGAAATTTACGGATAAAAAATATTTTTATCTTATAATTGTACCGTAATTATAAAAATTAGAATCATAAATTTCGGCTTAATACGTCATTTTTTTCACATTTGTTAAGGGCTTAGGGACTTAAAATAAGGCTTCAAAAACTTCGCAAAGGTCGATATACACTGGCCTATTAAGAAAAATTTATTAGTTTTGTCTTTGACAGTAATTTTTAACATATTACATTTGCTCTAATTAACACTTAAAAATTAAATTATTGAATATGAAACATCTTAGCAGATTTTTAGTGGCTTCGTTATTAGTACTTGGGTTTAGTACTGCGAATGCACAGGATGAAAATAACCCTTGGGCAATATCGATTGGCGTTAATGCTGTTGATATTTTTCCTACTGGAGGAGATTTACCTGTACAGGGAGAAATCTTTGACGAGTTTTTTAATGCCACGGACCACTGGAACATTCTTCCATCTGTATCTAAACTATCAGTTGGTAGATATATAGGAGACGGATTTACTTTTACTGTTGCTGGTACAGTTAACAAAATTGATAAATTAGGAGAAACCGCTGATGGAACTCAAGTTAGCGCTAATGACTTATCTTATTACGCAGCGGATGGAACAATAAGTTATAGTTTTAAAAACGCAATAAAATCTAAGTGGTTTGATCCATACCTCGGTGTAGGTGGAGGTTATACTTGGGTTGATGAAGTTGGTGCTGGAACTTTAAATGGTTCTTTAGGTCTTAACCTATGGTTAACAGAAAACCTTGCGTTCAATCTTCAAACTACTTACAAGCATGTCTTTGAGGACTATGAGACTGGTGGTTATCCTCCAACTCATTTCCAACATTCTGCAGGAATTACTTTCGCTTTCGGAGGTAAAGATACTGATGGTGATGGTGTATTTGATAAAGACGACGAGTGTATCGACGTTCCTGGTTTAGCTGAATTTAATGGATGTCCTGATACTGATGGTGATGGAATCACTGATGCTAAAGATGACTGTCCAGATGTTGCTGGTACAGCTGAATTTAACGGATGTGCTGATACTGACGGTGACGGAATTGCTGATCCTAAAGATGAGTGTCCTACAGTTGCTGGTTTAGCTAACTTAAACGGATGTCCTGATGCTGATGGTGATGGAATCACTGACGCTAAAGACGGTTGTCCTAACGAAGCTGGTCCTGCTGCTAATAACGGATGTCCTTACCAAGATAAAGATGGTGACGGAGTATTAGACAAAGACGATAACTGTCCTGATGTTGCTGGTACTGTTGCTAACAATGGTTGTCCTGAAGTAACTGAAGAAATTCAGAAAACATTAAACGAGTATGCTGCTCAAGTATTATTTGACTCAGGTAAGTCAACTATCAAAGATCAGTCTACTAAAGTATTAAACGATATCATTAAGATTCTTAAAGAATATCCTACTGCTAAATTTACTGTAGAAGGACATACTGATAGTCAGGGTGCTGCTAAATCTAACCAAAGATTATCTGATTCTAGAGCTAACGCTGTTAAGAATTTCTTAACTGAAAATGGAATCGATCAGTTTAGGTTATCTGCTGTTGGATATGGAGAAGATAGACCAATCGCTTCTAACAAAACAAGAGCTGGTAGAGCACAAAACAGACGTGTAGAGATCAACTTAGTGAAGTAATTATTTTTCACTAAATAAATATACATAGATAAAACGTCCCGATTATTCGGGACGTTTTTTATTTTTAATAGGTGGATAGTTTTTTAAAAGAAGTCATATCAGAAATACAAGCAAAGAACCACGATGTAAGTGAGCTTATTTTTGTTCTTCCTAGTAAAAGAGCAGGACTCTTTCTCAAAAGAGAATTGGTTAAGTTATATAGTGATAAAACCTTTTTTGCTCCTGTAATATATAGCATAGAAGAGTTTATTACCGAATTATCTGGATTACGTCAGATCGATACAATCCAAACATTATTTGATTTTTACGAAACATATCTAAATACACACGCACATTTAGAAAAGGAAAGTTTAGAAGTTTTCAGTAGTTGGGCTCAGACGCTGGTACAAGATTTTAATGAAATTGATAGATATTGTATTGATAACGATAGCTTTTTTTCTTATCTAGCGGGAATTCAGGACCTGAATCATTGGTATCTTCAGAAGGAAAAGACAGAATTGATACAGAAGTACATTAGCTTTTGGAATAATCTATCTGAATATTATAATAATTTTAAAACCAAACTACTTGATAAGAAAGTAGGATATCAAGGTTTATTATATCGTAAAGCTTCAGAAAATGTAACTGATTATATTGAGAAGAATACTAAGAAGCATATTTTAGTTGGATTTAATGCATTAAACAATGCTGAGCAAATAATTTTTCAATCATTATTAGAAGCTAAGATTGCGGAGGTATATTGGGATGCTGATACATTCTTTTTAGAGAATAAGTATCACGAAGCTTCATTATTTATACGAGATTATAAAGACAATTGGGAGTATTACAAGGACAATTCATTTAAATGGATAAAGGATAATTTTTCTTCTTCAAAGGATATTAAACAAATTGGTGTTCCTAAAAATATTGGACAAGCTAAATTAGCTGGACAAATACTTAAATCTATTCCATCAAAGGATTTAGAACGAACGGCATTGGTATTGGCAGATGAATCTTTGTTATTACCTGTTCTTAATTCATTGCCAGACACGATTGAGTCTTTAAATATCACAATGGGATTACCACTTAAGGAAGTGCCTGTATCTTCATTTTTTGAATTGTTGTTTTCGCTTCATAAAGCAACTCACCACAAAGGGTTGTATTATAAATCTGTGGTAGAGATTTTAAATAGTCAACCAGCACAATGGTTATTGGGCTCTTTTGCTAATGAATTAATTAGCAAGATTTCAAAAGAAAATTTGGTTTATGTTACCGTAGAAAAATTGCAAAATGAAACTGATGACAAGAAAAATGAAATACTTAAGCTTTTATTTGCTCCTTGGAAGAATGCATTAAATGCAATTGAACAATGTAGAAAAATTATTCAATTATTAAAAAACGGTTTAGACAAAGAAAAATCTCCATTAGAATTAGAGTATATATATCATTTTCATGTTGTTTTTAATAGATTGTTAGTTTTGTGTAACAGTTATCAATATGTTACAACAATAGCTTCTTTATACTATTTATATAGAGATATAATTAATGCAGAAACGTTAGATTTTAGAGGAGAACCTTTTAAGGGTTTGCAGTTGATGGGAATGTTAGAATCACGTTGTTTGGATTTTGACACAGTTATACTTACTTCCGTTAACGAGGGTATTCTTCCTGCAGGAAAAAGTATGAACTCCTTTATACCTTATGATCTTAAGAGAGCATATAGCCTTCCGACATATAAAGAAAAGGATGCAATATATACGTATCACTTTTATCGTTTAATTCAGAGAGCTAAGACGATATATCTTATTTATAACACAGAAGATGATGGTGTTGGTGGTGGAGAAAAAAGTAGATTCTTATATCAGCTCGAAATAGATAAAGTTGATAAACATCAATTGTCTAAATATATAGCTTCTTCAGAAATACCAAAATTAAGTCACGAACCCATCATTATTTCGAAAGAGATATCCATTATTGATAGAATTAAGGAATTAGCTTTGAACGGATTATCCCCTTCAGCATTAACATCTTATATTAGAAACCCAATTGATTTTTATTATAAATATATATTAGGGATCAAAGAAAGTGATCAAGTAGAAGAAACGATAGCTGCTAATACACTGGGAACAGTCATTCATAATACACTGGAGGATTTATATAAACCTTTAGAAAATAAGTATGTATCTATTACAGATGTTCAGAGAATGATTACTAAGATTGATGAAGTAATCAAGTATCATTTTCATAAAGAGTATTCTAAATTAGACATTACCCAAGGTAAAAACTTACTTATTTTTGAAGTGGCAAAAAGGTATATTTATAATTTTCTAAAATCAGAAGAAAAACTTTTGATATCAGGATCGGAGTTAAAAATTATAGCGATAGAAAGTAATTTAAAAACTGAATTGAATATACCTGAACTTGATTTTCCAGTTTTTATAAAAGGAAAAGTAGATCGCATTGACGAACTAGACGGTGAGTTAAGGATTATTGATTACAAGACCGGTAAGGTCAATAAAAGTGATGTCGTTTTAATGGATTGGGAAGTGATCACTAATGATTATAAGTATAGTAAAGTGATACAAATACTGGCATATGCGTATATGCAGCATAATGAACAGCCACTATCGTCATCTTTTCAAGCAGGAATTATTTCTTTTAAAAATCTTAAAGAGGGATTTTTGAAATTTGGGACTAAAACATCTGTAAGAGGGAAAGTTGATTATGAGGTTACCTCAGATATATTTGACGAATATTTATTACAACTTAAAAAATTGATTATAGAAATTTCTACCTTAGAAATTCCATTTACAGAAAAAGAAGTTTAGTTATGATTACGGCAAAAAGGAATATAATACTTAAGGGGGAACATAATAAACCTATTTTAACGGATGTTTTTTATAACAATAAAAAAGACAAACAACCTATCGTTATTTTTTGTCATGGATATAAGGGTTTTAAGGATTGGGGTGCGTGGGATTTGGTAGCTAATGCTTTTGCACAAGCTGGCTTTTTCTTTATTAAGTTTAATTTTTCTCATAATGGCGGTACAATAGAACAACCAATGGACTTTCCTGATTTAGATGCATTTGGAGCCAATAACTACTTAATAGAATTAGATGATTTAAAATGTGTTTTAGATCAGGTTACTTCTGCGAGTTTTGAATATCAACAATATGTAAATCCGAATAATATTGTTCTTATAGGACATTCTCGCGCAGGCGGAATCACAACGATTAAAGCATCTGAAGATTCGAGAATCTCTAAGCTTATTACCTGGGCAGGTGTGTCGGATTATGAAGATAGATTTCCTAAAGGCCCTACATTTCAGACTTGGAAGGATGAAGGTGTGTTTTATGTGGAAAATGGAAGAACAAAACAGAAAATGCCTCATGATTTTCAATTTTATACCACTTTTGCCGAAAATAAAGAAAGACTCACTATTGCTAAAGCTGCTAAGAATGTAAAAGTTCCTTACTTGATTATTCATGGTACAGAAGATCCAACGGTAAGTATGAAAGAAGCAGAAGATTTGAATAGTTGGAATCCTAATAGCGAACTGTATTTAGTTTCTGGAGCGGATCATGTTTTCGGAGCAAAACATCCTTGGAGGCAAGAGAAGATGCCTGAAGATTTATCAACGATCACCAAAAAATCTATAGAATTTGGAATACTTTAACACACTTTAATTATTGAATTTGGAAGGATTTTGATTTTTTTTTGTTTATTTGCGATTATGAAGTCTAATAACAGACATATCATTGCTACTGTTTTACTGATATTATTCAGTTTTATACAGTTATCAGACTTACACATTGTAGGTCATGATGATAATGAAGTAGATTGCGAGATGTGTCAATTAGCTCCAGAAAATCTGGATGATAATTTTATACCTATAGGTGTATTAGAAACGCCAAATGTAGTTTCTATTCCAGTTGATCGTATTCAGATCAATAGTTTTGATATCTATTTTGATAGAAAAACTAATTATTCTTTTCTAAATAAAGCACCACCTGTAGTTTAAATACTAATCAATCAGGTGTTGATACCTATTTACTATTGCCTAACTTGCAATAGAGACCCTTTTTTATTTTTAAAATGAAACGAAACATATTATGTATTGTGTTTCTTCTAGCGGTTAATCACATATTCGCTCAGGATTGCAATAAAACGCTTTCTGGTCGTGTAATTGATTTTCACGACGGAGTTTCCCTAGAAGGAGCAACAATTACTTTTAATAATACAACAATTAAAACAGATAGTAACGGGATGTATAAAATTTCAGGGCTTTGTGCCACATCTTACGCTTTTACGATATCGCATGAGGATTGTAATTCTCAGGTCGTTACTATTGATATAAACGAAATTTCGAATAAAGATTTTTATTTAGAACACCATTTAAACGAATTGTTAGAAGTAAAGGTTTCTGGTAATAATAGAACTAAAACATCCTCTTCGCAAGAAGAAACTATTAACAAAAATGTTATTGAAAGATATAGTAGTGCAGCGTTAGGAGATGCACTAAGAGAGATTACAGGTGTTTCTTCTCTCAATACTGGCTCTACAATTGTAAAACCAATTATCCAAGGTTTAAGTGGAAGTAGAGTATTAATTATGAACAACGGTGTACGTATGCAGGATATGGAGTGGGGAGATGAACATGCACCTAATGTAGATATTAATACTGCTGGTAGCGTAACTGTAGTTAAAGGAGCAGCAGCACTACGTTATGGTGGAGATGCTATTGGAGGAGTCATTGTTATGGAACCTAACAAGGTTCCGGCAAAAGATACATTGTTTGGAAAAACTGTCGTTACAGGAGCTTCTAATGGCCGAGGTGGAACGATTTCTTCCGAAATAATAAAAGGATATGAATCTGGTTGGTTTTGGAAAGCCCAAGGAACCTTAAAAAGATTTGGTGATGTAGAAGCACCTGATTATATCCTGTCTAATACTGGTATTTTTGAAAGAGGCGGATCCTTGTCCTTTGGAAATAATAAATTTACACAAGGTTGGGACGTTTATTATTCATACTACCAAAATGAGATAGGAGTTCTAGCTGCATCCCATATTGGAAATGCAGATGACCTTATTGAATCTATTAATAGTGGAGAACCATCTGTTATAGAAAATTTCACATATACTATCGATAATCCAAAACAAGATGTTACACATCATCTAGGTAGATTACGTTACTTTAAGAGATTCGAGAAATTAGGTAAATGGACTACTCAATACGATTTCCAACATAACCAACGTTTTGAATTTGATATTAGACAAACAGAAGAATTAAGAAAAATTCCAAGTTTAGATTTGGAACTTACAACACATACACTGACTTCGGATTTTGTTCTAGATGCTAAATTTGATTATAATTTAGATTTTGGAATAGTAATGCGCTACCAGGATAATTTTGCTGACCCTAGTACAAGAGCAAGAAGATTGATTCCAGATTACGAGAAATATGATGCAGGATTATTTATTTCTGGTAAATATGATATCAATGATAATGTAACAATTGATGCAGGTGTTCGATATGATTATAACCAAATTGATGCGAAGAAGTTTTATATAAAAACTAGATGGGAAGAACGAGGGTATGATCAAGAATTTAATGATCTTATTATTGCAGACGAAGGTACGCAATGGCTTACAAATCCTAAGTTTGATTATCATAGTATTTCGGCGACCACAGGATTTAATTATGTTTTCGGAGATAGTTACGAATTAAGAGGTAATTATGCATTAGCTCAGAGAGCGCCAAACCCTTCAGAATTATTTAGTGATGGGTTACACCATTCAGCATCTAGAATCGAACTTGGAGATCTAAGGATTGATCAAGAAACATCCCATAAAGTTTCATTTTCTTTTCAGAAAAATGATGATAATTTGAGTTGGGAAATAGCGCCATATGCTAACTTTATTAATGATTACATACTATTAGAGCCTACGGATGTTGAACTTTCTATAAGAGGAGCATTCCCAGTTTGGGAATATCGACAAACTAATGCGAGATTATTAGGTGTCGATGCTAAACTTACTAAGAAATGGTTTGCCAATTGGCAAACTAATCATAGATTCTCATTGGTTAAAGGAAAAGATACTGAGACTGAAATACCTCTTATCAATATTCCTGCAGCTAATTTTAGCAATAGTATTGTTTTTCAAAAAGATGATTGGATGGGCTTAGTGATGAGTCTTGAAAGCGATTATACTTTTAGACAAAATGAATTTCCTGATAATATCATTGTTTTTTCGCCTCAAGAACAAGAAGACGTTCTTTTAGATATTAATACACCACCTGGTGATTATCATCTTTTACATATGAATGCAGATATTTCGGTTCCTTTTTTTAAACAAAATGAGTTGAATATTGGGATGACCGTTAATAATATTACAAATAAAAAATATAGAAATTATCTGAACCGTCAACGCTATTTTGCAGATGAAGTGGGACGAAACTTTTTATTAAGATTAACTTTTAACTATTAAATTTTAAAATGATGAACACACGTAAATTTTTATCAATGTTAGCAATTGCAAGTGTATTAATGTATTCTTGTTCTGACGATGATGATAACCCTGTAGTAGTAAATGAAGAAGAAGTTATAACTACAATGACTGTTACCCTAACTAATGGAACAGATGTAGTTACTTTAGTATCTCGTGACTTGGATGGACCTGATGGCCCTAATGCGCCTGTGATTACAGTATCTGGACCATTATCAGCTAATACAACGTATGCTGGAGAGGTAGAATTACTTAATGAAAGTGAAACACCAGCAGAAAATGTAAATGAAGAAATTGAAGAAGAAGCTGATGAGCACCAATTTTTTTATGAAGCAGCGGGTACTTTAAACGCAACTGCAATGTACACAGATACAGAAGCAGATTATCCTCCTAATACTGGAACTAACCCAGTTGGGATTACTTTTGATCTAACAACAACAGATGCTAGTACAGGAAGTTTCACTGTTACTCTACGTCATGAGCCTACAAAGCCTAATGATGGAACTTTAGCTGATGCTGGTGGAGATACAGATATCGCACAGTCATTTGATTTAACTATCGAGTAAAACTATAAGAAGTATAAAAGTAAGTTGAGTTTGTTTTTATAAAACAAACGTTTTTTCAAGACAAGGCTCTTGAGAAGTAGTTACCTCAAGAGCCCTGTATTTTGATTGCCAGCAAAAGAAATACATTATAGTATTACATAAAATATATCATAATTGAAGCAGCCATAAATCATAGTATAATAATAAGTTGAGTTTGTGTATTTTATTATTAGTACAGATTTGTTTCAATTTAGACCCTTGGAGTATTTTATTCCAAGGGTTATTTTATGCTCTTATTTGGCTTAACACTCTTTGATTTTTTATTGTTGTAATAATACAAAAAAAGATAATAAAAGCTCAATGGACTCTCGAGGTTAATTCCAAAGATATTTTTTGTCTCAAAATTTTAACCATAAAATATTAAGTTCGGTACGAACTTTGATTAATTCTTGTCAAATATTTATTAAAATATTCGCTTTAAGATTAAAAATAGCTAATAATATGGTAACAAATTAGTGAGAAAAGACACTAATATATAGTAAAGGTTGATTTTTAGTGGTTTAATCTCAAAGATTTTAATGAGATATTATGACATCGTTAAATATGTATTACCACTCAAAATTCGTAATGAAATTTGAAGATTAGAGCTTATATTCGCGGCGTAAAAACCTAACCAAAAAACAGCAAAATTGAAACAATCATAATTATGTATAAGTTGAGTTTGTGTTAAATATTATAATTTAGTTTCAATTCAGACCCTCAGGAAGTAGTTAGCCTGAGGGTTGTTTTTTTAGGTATATGTTCAAGTCTATATAATTTAGGTTGTTGGATTGACAGAAAGAAGTGCACTACTTCAAATTATTTCCTAAAAACATATATTCACCCTACATTTGTTTAGAACCTCAGTTTATCACTATTTGATTCTTAATAAATGCGTATCCTTTTTTATCTCACACTTTTTTTAGTACCACTTTCTTTATTTGCTCAAAATGAATTGGATACAATTGCTACTATTAAGGAAGTTCAGTTCAGTTTATCTGTAGATAGTATTGCTAAATATCAACAGTTATCTGTAAAAGCCCATCAAAAAGGAGATTTTGAAACTTATAAGGAATACTGTGAGGCTATTTTAAAAATTGCTGACACCCACGAATTAGATGATTTAAGGAATCAAGCATTAGTTAATTTGGGAATATATTATAGCAATGTAGAGCAGTTAGATAAAGCGATCGAAAAATACTTAATGGTCTTGGATAACCTAAGTAAACTTCCACAAAATAAAAGAGCCGAACTTACAGTTTTAGCGAATTTAGGTAATTTATATAACAAAATAAATGAGTACGATAAGACGATTGAGACAATGAATCGAGTGATTGCTATTGCTTCAACAATCGATCAGTCTGATGTATATTTATTGACCGCCTATAATGCCTTAGGAAACGCTAGTTCTAGTAAAAAAGAATATTGCCAATCAGTAGAATATAGCCTAAGGGCAAAAGATCTGGCAGTAAAATTAAATCGAAAGAGCTCAATTATAAGTATTCTTTTAAATTTGAGTGATAACTTTTTGGCGCTCCAAGAATATGATAAGGTAGTTTTTTATTGTAAAGAGGTATTATCCGCTATAACCGAAGAAGATTCTAAGAAGCAAAAGGCTAATGCTCTGATACTAATTGGGGATGCTTTGGTTCGTGATAATGAGCCATTAGAAGCTTTTCCATATTTAGTAGAAGCAAGAGACCTTTCTATAGCAGGAAATTTTTTTAAAATACGAAGGGACAGCCATAAATTACTTGCTAAAGTATATGAAGTGAAAGGAGATTTTGAAAAATCTTTGGAAGAGCAGAAGTATTATACAGAAGCTAATGAAGAATATCTCAATACACTTTCTAGAGCACAGAAAAAACAATTAGAACTAGAATCAGAAGAAAAGACTGAGCTATTAACTGAACAGACAGAAGAATTAGAATTCCTTGCTAAAGAAAAGCAGCTGTATTTGTTTTTAGGATCTTTATTAGTTATTCTGTTGATAGGCTCTTTTATTATATATAAAAAAAGAAGAAAGAAACTTATTTTCGAATCTCTGAGACTAAAGGCAGATAAAGAACTTTTGACGAATGAGAACGAAGCGTTACAGGTGAAGCTAAAAAGGATTGCTAAAAACACGAAAAAAGAAAAAGACACCAACACTACCTCCTACCAGAATTCTTCACTTAATTTAGAAGATAGAAAATTATATATGCAACAAATTTTGGATTATATGGATACTAAAAAACCATATTTAAATCATGAAATTAAACAATCTGATATTGCAAGTGATTTGTCTATGAGTGTTCATCTTTTTTCTGAGGTGTTAAATGTATGCTTTCTTCGAAATTTCAATAGCTTTATTAATTTATATAGAGTAAGTGAAGCAAAGTCACTGATGAAAAACCCTAAATATAAACAGTATAAAATTTTATCTATTGGGTATGAGGCAGGGTTTTCTAGTAAAACTTCATTTAATCGAGTTTTTAAAAATCTTGTTGGATCAACACCTTCTGAGTATCAAAACACACACGCTACGTTGGATTAAGATTTAGGAGGTTATCCGGTTATTCTTTCTTTGTTCGTTAAAGCAAGCCTAACATATACAGGTTTCAAATTATAAAATGGAACCATTTTTACAGTATTTCTTTTTAAAATTGACTTAGCATAATGATGTGATTAAAAGTATGCATTTTGATCAGGTTAAAAAAGAAGAATACCCTAATGTTAGGAAGGAAAGAGAATATAGAACTATATAAAAGTTTTGAAAGTAAGTTTGTCTCTCCATATAACCAAGTAAGAGAGTTGATAAAAGTGCAATTATATAAACGAATTGTATCTTCTAAGATATCTGTGAATGTTAAAAAGAAGCCTTTAGTAGTTTTTTACTTTGCGTCCAATGGTATAGACTTGCCTGAAGAGGATTGGACATATGAAATGAAGCAAAGTGCCAGACAGTATGCGATAGACTATCCGGTTCCTGGTGCTGAAAAGAAATACTCCAATTATGGGAAGACTATGCGATTTTTATCAGTAGTAACAGCGATATCAATCAGTGTAATTATTTTATATATATATAATATAAATGCAATTGAACTTGAGAATGATTGTATTGAATTTACGAGTTTACCTAAAATAGAAGATAAATACTATGGTTTGCTGATTCAGCCAGTATCTGATTCGGATTTGCCCGAAAAAAGTTATGGTTGGATAAAAATAATAGATGTGAACCCAGCAGATAGTATTGTTAGTTATAGAATAAGCTTTGACTTAGGAACGGTTACCGTTAACACTTTAGATACTGATTATACGAATTTTGAATTCATAATTTTCGAAGGTAAGTTTGGAGTTATAGGAGATCGTGAAATAAAGATTGTGTCACCAGATAAAAAAATGAAATTCAAATCTCAAATGATTCAAGATGAAATTAGAAATTATAAAATTTCTGCTAATTAGTAATAAGATGTTAACTTGTAAAGTGAAATAGATTAACTTATGAAAGTTCCATTTTATGTTTTTTTGGTCTTTACTTTGCTATTGCTAGGTTTGTTTATCTATAATGCATTTTTTGCATATCACGGAGCGGATGGTTTGAGTGGTTTTTTTGAAGGTATAATACTTGGAGGAGGTTTTATAATTTGTATGATTATTACAATATCATTTGGCAGTGTTATGTTTCTTTCTAAAATTTCGGCATTAAAGCGCTTTGGTATCGTAACAGGTCTTTCTGTTTTAGGCATTGTATTTTTTTATCAGCTTTTTTATTGTAATAACTGTGGATTAATATCTGTTCGGTAAATCCGTTTAAAGATTGTAAGAACTAATATTTATAGGATAACATTGAATAAAATGTGTAATAAAAGATCTTTAGAAGTAAAAGAAAGGTATTTAGATTTGAGGTAAACAATATGTAATTAATTTAGATCTCATGAAATTGAAAACATTAGGAATATTAAAGCAGGATATTGGTAATTGGCCTTTAGAAAACGATTGGATAACTACACAACCAATTGCAACTCCTTTCTTTGATCAAAAAGAAGTATTATATCGATTGGATTTTACCGAGGTCTCGGAAATGGATCCAATTAGAGTAGACCAAGTTCTTTTCAATTTTATGAATATTGATGAATCTGTTAAAATAGAAGCGACTAAAAAAGCATTTGATGATTGGATAACATTTAATGATGCCGTAGGTTATCTGGATACAATAGAAACCTATCAAATGGCATCTAATAAACCAGGATGGATGATTAGTGCATTGAAACGAATGTTACCACTTTTAGATCTTACAGAGCCTAATAAAGTTTGGGATCATATAACACCAATAGAAATTATTATTACCAAAGATCGACATGAGAGAAATGAAAACATTTACGTTCAAATCTTGTGTAATTGTCTATGGCAAGAAGAACATGGTTTACAATTTGTATTAAAAGAAGGAAACGAGCTAATTAGAGTTAGTGATCAAGACGGGGATTTATTTTAGAAGTTTTATACCCTAATATATTAAGCTTTCTGGCTTAATCCTTGAAAAATAGCAGCCAGAACTTTTTTGGAATATACCTGTGTTAATTAGTTCTTTTATTACAAAGGTAATTGTTGTTCTATTTATTGTTTTTACGAAAATTTAACTACAAGTTTTCGTTTATATCCATAATTTATCCATTCTAATCAACATAGATTTTAGATTTTTATATCCAATAACGAAAATGCAACATGTATTATATAGGATTCGATATAGGAAGTTCATCGGTTAAAGCTGCATTGATTGATGCAGATAACGGTAAAAGTATAGCCTCAATAAATGAACCAAAAAATGAGATGGACATTATCTCAGTAAATAGTGATTGGGCAGAACAAAATCCTGATTTTTGGTGGGATAATGTTTGTAAAGCTTGTAAACGGTTATTAAAGGAAAATGCAGTTGCTTCAGAATTAGTTCTAGGAATAGGTATATCTTATCAGATGCATGGACTTGTTTTGATTGATGCTAATGGCGAACTATTACGAAATTCTATTATTTGGTGTGATAGCAGAGCGGTTCAAATCGGAAATAAAGCTTTTAAAGAATTAGGAGAAGAAAAATGTAAAGAAAACCTCCTTAATTCTCCAGCAAATTTTACTGCATCCAAACTAAAATGGGTACGAGATAATGAACCGGATATTTATAAAAAAGCGTATAAATTTATGCTACCAGGAGATTATATAGCATATAGGTTTACTGATCAAATTAACACTACAAAATCTGGACTTTCTGAAGGAATTTTATGGGATTACAAAAAACAAGAACCCGCTAAATGGTTGTTAGAATATTATGATATTGATACAAGTCTTATTCCGGATATTGTTGATACATTTTCTAATCAAGGAGAACTTAGTAGTAAAGGAGCAGAAGAAAGTGGTTTGAAAGTAGGAACCCCCATTTTTTATAGAGCAGGTGACCAACCTAATAATGCACTATCTCTTAATGTTTTTAATACAGGAGAAGTGGCGCTTACCGGTGGTACATCTGGAGTAATTTATGCTGTAACCGATAATTTATCAGGTAAAGAACCTGTAAAGTATAATAATTTTGCTCACGTCAATTACAGTGAACAAAAACCTGTAATCGGTAAATTGTTGTGTGTGAATGGAGCAGGTATCCAATATAGATGGTTAAAAAACAACCTTAATCTGGAGACAAGCTCATATCAAACTATGAATTCACTTGCTTCAAAAATACCCGTTGGGTCAGATAATCTGCAGTTAATACCTTTTGGTAATGGAGCAGAAAGAATGTTCGATAATAAAACAATAGGAACCCAGATCTGTAATATCAATTTAAATAAACATACGAGATCCCATATATGCAGGGCGGCTTTAGAAGGAATAGCATTTTCTTTTGTTTATGGGATGGAGATTTTAAGAAAAGATGGTGCCAAAATAGAAGTAATACGAGCTGGAAATGATAATTTATTCAGGTCAGAAATATTTTCTAATACGGTTTCTACTTTAATCGACCAAGAAATTGAAATTTATAACACCACTGGCGCAGTTGGCGCTGCAAGAGCAGCAGGATGGGCAAAAGGAACATTCGATGATATTGGAGGTATGATTACTAAAAATGATAAAGTAATGACCTATCATCCTCTTCAGAACAAAGAGGATTATCAGTTGGCATATCAGAATTGGAAAAAAGAACTTAATAGAATTTTAATAGATAAAAAATGATTGTACTAGGAAACCAAGAATACTTTAAAGGGATTGATGAAATTAAATTTGAAGGAAAAGAATCTGACAATCCATTAGCATTTAAATATTATGATCCAGAAAGGATTGTAGCAGGAAAAACGTTAAGAGAGCATTTTAAATTTGCTATTGCGTATTGGCATACTTTCTGTGGTCAAGGTGCTGATCCATTTGGTTGGGGAACTCAGAATTTTTCTTGGGATAAGTCGTCAGACCCTATTCAGGCAGCAAAAGATAAAGCAGATGCAGCATTTGAGTTTATTAGTAAGATGGGGTTTGATTATTTTTGTTTTCATGATTTTGATTTGGTACAAGAAGCTCCAACATTTGCTGAGTCAGAAAAAAGATTGGCTACAATCACAGAGTATATAAAAGAAAAAAAGAAAGAATCAGGTATCAAATTATTATGGGGTACAGCTAATTGTTTTTCGAACCCAAGATACATGAATGGAGCTGCCACAAATCCTGATTTTAATGTACTGGCTAGAGCTGGAGCTCAGGTTAAATTAGCTTTAGATGCCACAATAGCATTAGACGGGGAAAACTATGTTTTTTGGGGTGGTAGAGAAGGCTATATGTCTTTGCTTAATACAGATATGAAGAGAGAATTAGAACATTTGGCACGGTTTTTAACAATATCAAGAGATTATGCTAGAGCACAAGGTTTTAAAGGAACATTTTTTATTGAGCCAAAACCAATGGAACCAACAAAACATCAATATGATTTTGATACAGCGACATCAATTGGATTTTTAAAAGAACACGGACTGGACAAAGATTTCAAGATTAATATAGAAGTAAATCATGCTACGTTGGCACAGCATACCTTTCAGCACGAATTAGAAGTAGCGGCAAGTGCAGGTATGTTAGGTAGTATAGATGCTAATAGAGGTGATTATCAAAATGGATGGGATACTGATCAGTTTCCTAATAGTATTTTAGAAACTACAGAAGCTATGTTGGTGTTCTTAAAGGCAGGAGGACTTCAAGGTGGAGGCGTTAACTTTGATGCAAAAATAAGACGAAATTCTACAGATATGGAAGATGTGTTTTTAGCGCATATTGGGGGAGCAGATGTTTTTGCCAGAGCTCTAATTACAGCAGACAAGATTATTACTTCGTCTTCCTATGAAAAATTAAGACAGCAACGTTATAATTCATTTGATACAGGAAAAGGTAAAGAATTTGAAAGTGGAGCATTGCAATTAAAAGACTTATATGAAATAGCTATTAAGAATGGTGAACTTTCTTTGCAAAGTGGTAAACAGGAATTGTTCGAAAACATTATTAATCAGTATATTTAGTCAGTTTATAGTAGCCTTAAAACTATAATACCATAAATTATTATGACTCAAAAAACTGGGGATGTCGCAAAGGATACAATTTGTGTTGCTATTACATTGCAAAATACCAATGGAGCTAGATTAAAACTCACTAATTATGGAGCATCAATTGTAAGCTTAGAGATTCCTAATAAAGAAAATCAATTGGTTAATGTAGTTTTGGGGCTAGAGACTGTAGATGAATATAAAGAAGTATCGTATCACCCAAGTGCTAAGTTTTTGGGAGCCTCAATAGGAAGATATGCAGGTAGAATTAGTAATGGAGATTTTGAGATTAACGGCTATAAATACGAAATACATCAAAATAATGGAGTTCATTTACATGGTGGACGTGAAGGCTTTGATAAAAAGTTTTGGAAAGTAGATTCAATTAATCACAATACCAATATGGCTATCTTTTCTTATAACAGTAGGCATTTGGAAGAAGGATATCCAGGGAATTTAGAGGTGAAAGCAATATATCATTTGTCAGAAGATAATGATTTAACTATCACTTATAAAGCTGTTTCTGATCTTGATACTGTAGTAAATCTTACCAACCATGCGTATTTTAACCTCAATGGTTCCGGAGGGATTTTAGATCATACATTATTATTAGATTGCCCCGAATATTTAGAAGTTGATACGAAACAATTACCAACTGGAAAAACAAAATCTGTAACAGGAACCAAATTCGATTTCTTAACTTCAACCTCTTTGCGAAGATTAATAAATTCAGGTCATATCGATGATACTTTTATTTTTAATATGAACAAAAGTAGCCATAATAGAATCAGCTTAGAGTCCTCAGTAAGTGGTTTAAAAATGGAAGTAAAGACAAACCAACCAGCTGTTGTAATTTTTACACCAGAAAATTTTCCGGATTGGAATTTTAAAGATCAGGTAAAATATGATCGTTTTCCTGCTATTTGTTTCGAAACTCAGAATTATCCTGATGCACCTAATCATAAACACTTTCCCTCTTCGTTGCTAAAAGCGGGGAAACACTATGAGAATAAAAGTGTTTTTAAGTTTTCTGTTGTTTAAAGAAAACGAGTGCTCCTACCCTATTAGTGTAGGCGTTTTGTAGAATCTCTTTCTATGAGATTTGTTTTTATTACTTTGGTTGTATATGACGTTTCGATATTTTCATTTTCTATTTTGTCTATAAGTATTTTTGCAGCAGCTTCTCCTAGATAAGTACTATGCTGACTTATCGTAGTTATTGCTGGTGTTACATGACGTGGAAGAACACCATTGGTAAAACCAATAATCGAAATATCTTCTGGCACTTTATATCCTTTATATAACACCATCTTAAGCGTACTAATTGCAGAATCTTCTTCTAGACATAAAATGGCATCTACTTTTTTAGCATCAAGAACTATTTTTAGTAAGGTATCTATATCATTAAATTCATCGACCTTAAGTATTAAATCTTCATCAATAGGAATATTGGCTTCTATAAGGGCTCTCTTGTACCCTTCTAATCGATGTTTTCCCACACTAAGTTGATGTATATTAGAAACAATGGCAATATTTCTGCAACCTGTTTTAATGAAATAATTAACGGCATTGAATGCTCCTTCATCATCATTTACAATAACTTTATCACATTCGATTTCGTCAGTAACTCTATCAATCATAACAATAGGAATCCCTTGATCTATCGCATTTTTAAAATGATTAAAATCTTTTTTTACCTGAGTCTCTTCTGCGATTGATAATATGAATCCATCTAAATCAGAATTCTTTAAGAGTTCCATAGCAGTAACTTCTTTCTCACGAGATTCATTAGAAATACAAGTAATTAAATTATATCCTTTTTCAGTTGTTATTTTTTCGATACCAACAAAAACTTTGGTAAAAAAATGGTTAAGCATATTGGGTATAATTACTCCAATAGTTTTGGTGTTTTTTTGTTTTTCATAAGTAAAATTGCTTTGATTCGATTTATATTGTAGTTCATTAGCATATTCCTGAATCATAGATTTAGTTCTATTACTAATTTCATAACTATCATTTAGAGCTTTAGAAACCGTAGCAATAGACACATTGAATTCTTTAGCAATATCTTTTAATGTAATTCTCTTTTTTTTCATACTAGTTTTAAAGACTGTTTTTAGCTAAGCAACAGTTATTCGCAGCTTATTTTGAGTTATCAAAACTTTATCTTTAATTTCAATAAATTATTCGCAAAAACTAAGTAAATCAACCTTATTCGTAAAGTAATCTTAATAATTTAATTTACCATAGAGTGTAATTCTAATTGCAACAAAATTTGCAAAGATTGCTTCAAATATTTTAGAATTCTCTTTTTTAAGTCAGTTATAAGTATTCTGAATATTTGTTTTTCTAAGAAAGAATCTAAAAAATATTTTTTTTACTAAATGTAGATTTAGTAACAACGAAAGTTAATGATTTAATTACTTGACTATCAGTTTTTTAATACCTAACGAAAAGTTTTCGTAGAATTTAATTTAAAACGGACTAAATTATCAATTGTTTTTATAATGAATCATAATTTTGAGCATTAACTAAATTTTTAACACAAATTCAGACGTATTATTAAAAAATACGATTTTTTGAATTATTCTAATTTAAAAACATGTAATTATGAAAACATTTTTAAGCATTTCAACATTTTGCCTGCTGTTCTTTACTAGTTGTTCCGATGATTTAGGGCAATCTAGTATCTTAGAAGACTTAGAAAACGAGCAGAAATCGATTGATAGTAATGGTTATATTAGTGACAATCGCACCGATGGATATAATCAAGGTTATTTTTGGACTATTTATAAAGAAGGTGGTTGGGGTAGATTAAGATTTCCCTATGCGAATCAATATGGTGGAAATTTTGAAATTGAATACAAAAACAATCAAGATATCGTCGGAGGAAAAGGATGGTCAACAGGTAATGGTAGAAGAATAAATTATAATATTGGACTATTACAGGGGTCATATAATTTTGTCGGAGTGTACGGTTGGACTCAAACACCCTTGATAGAATATTATGTTGTAGAAAAAGGAAGTATCACAGGTCAAAATCAGAATAAGAATTATACTGTAAATGGCAAGAATTATAAGTTTAAAAAACAACTAAGATCCAATGCTCCTTCGATTTTAGGAACTAAAACTTTTTATCAATACATAAGCGAACATGGGAATGCACCTACAGGTTCTAATCAGCAAGTTCATATGCAAGCACATATTAATCATTGGAATGCACATGGTGGCCACAAACCTCAATGGGGTAACCTAAGAAATTTCGATTATCAAGTCTTTGGTATTGAGTCGTACACTGGTGGATGGGGAAAAATCAATGCGAGTATATGGTAATAAGTACATGAAAAATTAGAGCATAAGGCCATAATATACTATGGTCTTATGTTTTGTTATTTCTAAATGTAGTAATCATTAAAAAGCATTATTTATTAATTTTTGACATTTTTATGCAGAAGATTTTATTCTATTTTGTTTTAGGAGTTTTAATACTATTCTATTCGTGTGTCTCAAAGGATTCTAAAAGCCATGTAAATGATAATTTGATTTTAATAAAAGGAGGATCTTTTGTAAATAAAAAATCAAATTTATATGGTAAAAATGTTGTTGTTAATGATTTTTATATAGGTAAAAGTGAAGTTACACAAAAGGAATGGAAGGATATTATGATAAATAACCCATCCAGATTTAAAGGGGATAGTTTACCTGTAGAAATGGTAAGTTGGTATGATTGTGTAGAGTTTTGTATCAAAAAAAGTATTAAAGAAGGATTGCTACCTTATTATAAAATTTATAAGGACTCCGTGGATGAATTTAACAAATCCGAGTTCGATAGTATAAAGTGGCTGGTTAAGAAAAATCCTAAAGCGAATGGATATCGTCTTCCTACAGAAATCGAATGGGAATATGCTGCTGGAGGAGGCCAGTTAAGTAAAAACTATTCATACAGTGGTGATGATACTGTAGAAGAAATAGCTTGGTATTGGAGAAATAGTGGAGATACTATCTTAATAGAAAAATGGGATTATCGACGTTTAGAACAAAATCACTGCAGAACACATCCAGTAAGTTCTAAAAAACCGAATGAACTCGGTTTATATGATCTAACAGGAAATGTTAGAGAATGGTGTGACGATTGGTACGAGGATGATGGAATACCTCGTGGACATTTTCGTTCGCAAAGAGGTGGTGGTTGGATAGGTCTAGAATTACATTACAAAAATGATGATAGAGGTTACTTTGAAGCAGATGGAATCGGTCCGGATCAAGGTTTTCGTGTATGTAGAAATAAAGTTTAATATTATTAAAATATAACTACTGATCTTTTTAATAGATATAATCCTTTTGAGTTTTAGACACTCTTTTTCTTTTTTATTACCAAATCACTGTCAAAAAAAATAAAATTCGAAATACTTAAATAAATATAGTTTTCTACGCATCATAATTTATAGTATTCGCTTCAAATCTTCCATTTAATTGATGAGCCTCATAATAGTTTTGGTTTTTACTTAAAATTTTAAGTAAAAATTAAACGATTTGTTAAACGATGTTTCTGAAAATTGCTAATCGTTCATAGGTTTGCAAATGTTTTCTACAGTAACATAGTAGATCAGAGAATCATTTTAAAATTAGATAATACAAATATATTTAACCAAAAAGGATTTATGGAATCAGTCTTAGAACAATTAGATTGGGTAGTATTAGGTGTTTACTTTTTAGCACTTATTGGGGTAGCTATCTGGGTGATATTACAAAGAAATAAGGATACAGCAGATTATTTTTTGGCTGGACGTAATGTTGGTTGGTTTGTGATTGGAGCATCAATTTTTGCTTCTAATATTGGATCCGAACATGTAGTTGGTTTGGCTGGTACAGGAGCAGAATCAGGAATGCCAATGGCACATTATGAATTACACGCGTGGATCGTATTATTATTAGGTTGGTTATTTCTACCTTTTTATATGCGAAGTAAAGTATTTACTATGCCCGAGTTTTTAGAAAAAAGATTTGACAGTAGGTCAAGATGGTTTTTATCGATTTTCTCGTTAGTTGGATATGTAATCACTAAAGTATCAGTAACGATATATGCTGGGGGAATTGTAGTCTCTGAACTGTTAGGAATACCTTTTTGGTATGGTGCAATTGGTATTGTAGTTTTTACTGGAGCATATACTATAGTAGGAGGTATGAAAGCAGTGATTTATACAGAAACTTTACAAACCGTAGTTTTAATTGCCGGGTCGTTAATTATTACGTATTTAGGATTACAAGAAGTCGGTGGTTGGGAAAACCTTCGGACTACAGTAGGTTCGGATCATTTTAATATGTGGAGACCGATGTCGGATCCAGATTTTCCTTGGACAGGATTGTTATTTGGTGGAACTATTGTTGGTATTTGGTACTGGTGTACGGATCAATATATTGTTCAGCGAACGTTAGCAGCTAATAATATAAAAATAGGTAGGCGTGGAGCTATTTTTGGAGCATACCTTAAGATTTTACCAATTTTTATTTTTCTGATTCCTGGTATTATTGCTTTTGCCTTAGCAAAACAAGGTGTTTTAACTTATGATAAAGCAGATGAGGTATTTCCAGTCTTAGTTAAAACGTTATTGCCTACAGGACTTAAAGGACTGGTTGCAGGTGGATTAATGGCTGCATTAATGAGCTCATTAGCATCGGTATTTAATTCTTGTTCTACGATATTTACAATAGATATTTACAAAAAATTAAAACCTACTACTCCAGAAAAGAAGCTATTAAATATAGGAAGAGTGGCAACGGCATTGGTAGTGGTTTTAGGAATCATATGGATTCCTATTATGAACAAAATAGGTGGAGGTGTTTTATATCAATATTTACAGAGTGTACAATCATATATCGCACCACCAATTACCGCCGTATTTATATTAGGAATAATCTGGAAAAGAGTAAATTCCAAAGCTGCAATTGTAACCTTGTTTTCTGGTCTTTTGATAGCTGCTTTTAGAATCACAGCGGAAATTGTAAAAGATGATTTGTCAGGTATTGCATATCAGTTTGCTACTATCAATTTTGCGCATATGGCTATTTTCATGTTTATCTTTTCGGTAATAGTCTGTATAGTTACTAGTTTAGTTACAACCGCTCCAGATTATACTACTATTAAAGGCCTAGCATTTGGAACATTGTCAACAGAACAGAAAGAAGCAACTAAAAATAGTTATACACCTACCGATATTGTTTTATCAGTATTATTGGTAGTAGTAGTAGTTTCTATATTAACTTATTTTACGGGTTGATAATGCTTTGATAAAATCTTGTTCTTTACCCTTAACTAGATTAAAAATTGATTAAGTATGATAAAACATGCTATATTTATTCCTAAGCCCTGGAATATAAAATGATGAATAGTAAAAGTTTTATAGCGTGTATATTGTTTTTTTGTTGTTGTCTAAATTACGTTTGGACACAGCAAAAATCCAATGATTTCAATTTTGTTAATATTGGGGATGGTATTTCAAAAATAGCAGTACCTGTAATTGCTCAGGATCATAATGGTTTTATTTGGATTGGAACAAGTGGAGCAGGTTTACATAGATATGATGGGATTGACTATGTTTCTTACAAACATGAATTAAAGGATACCACTTCGCTTAGTAGTAATTTTATTTATAGTTCGTTTGTTGATAAGAAGAATCGGTTTTGGGTGGGTACAGAAAATGGATTAGATCTTTATGATCAAGAAATGGATCAATTTAAGAGAATTGATATTGTGTCTCAAATAAAAGATTTTAATCAAATCAATATTGCGGTTGGTAGTATAATCGAAGATTCAATAGGAAACATTATTGTTGGTACTTTTGAAAGAGGGTTACTTACATTAAATCCGGAAACGGGAATAATAAAACAGATAATTAACCTTGATATTGATCACAAAAATGGCCTGCTGGATATAAATGATCTTGAAAAAGATAAGCAAGGAAATATATATGCAGCAACTAGTCTTGGATTGAGAATATATAATCCCAATACAAATACATTAAGTCTTTCTGTTTTTAATACCGAAAAAGAAAAGCAATCTGTAGCAGTTCCTATCAAATCTCTGTTAATCGATGATAACAATAATATATGGTTGGGGACTATATCTGACGGTATCTATAGAGTAAAAAAATCTTCTGATGTTATTTACGAGATTAATAACTTTCCTTTTACTACAAAACGAGTATTGTCAATGATCGCTAATGCCGATGGATCAGTAATATTTGGAACTGAAAATGATGGACTATTTCATATTGAAGCAGATGGTAATCTAATAAAAAATTATCTTTTTGATAAAAATAATGAAAACAGTATTCGATCTAACTCTATATGGTCTTTATTCTTAGATAGTAATGAGAGGATATGGATGGGGTATTATAATAAGGGTATCGCAGTATATGATAAATTATATGATAAATTTAAAAACATAGAAAGCCTAGCTAGTAATCCTAATTCTTTAGAGGCAGGATCTGTTACTGGTATTGTGCAGGATAGTTCTGGATTACTATGGATTAGTATGGATGGAGGAGGAATAGATGTATACAATAGAGATGATCAGAGGTTTATTCATATTAATAAAAATAGTAATAAGGAATTCTCAAACCTAACAGCTTACGATATTCAGACCATATTTATAGATAGCAAAGAAAATGTATGGGCAGGAAGCTGGAATGGAGGTGTTTTTTTGCTTAAAAAAGGAACAAAACAGTTCGTTAATTATACAATAGAAAACACAGATGGTGCATTAGCCTCTAATAGTATATTAAGTTTTGCAGAAGATGCTAATGGTATTATTTGGATAGGTACTTTTTTTAGTGGAGTAATTTCTTATAATCCCACTACTAATAATTTCGTGCATCATAATTCAGAGGAATTTTCTAATTATGGTATCCATACTAGTGATATTCGAAAGATACTAATAGATTCTAAAAATAATTTATGGATAGGAGCTGCTAATGGATTATATAAAGTAACACAAAATAGTAATGGTCAATTCTCTGTAGAGTTTCTAAGAGATAAGATGAATAGTAAATATCAAAATGAATCCAACTCCAATCATATACTATCAATTTACGAAGCTACTGATGGATCTATATGGATTGGCACTAGAGGATCAGGTTTGTGTAGATACGATCCTAATAAGAATAGTTTTGTCTGGTATAACGAGTTGTATGAATTAAAAGATGAAAATGTATCTGCGATAATTGAAGATGAAGATAATAACATTTGGATGAGTGGTAATGTAGGAATCCATAAGTTAGATCTTAAAAAAGGAGAAATTACCGACTATAATTTTAATGACGGTTTATTATCAAATGATTTTAACTTTAATGCAACATTTAAAGATAATGAAGGAAATATTTATTTCGGTAATTATGAAGGTATAGATTATTTTAATCCTAAGGACATCAAAACCAATAGTAGCTCTACTAATTTATATTTAACCGATTTTAAAATTTTTAATAAAAAGGTATATCCTAATCAAGAAGGTTCTCCTCTAAACAAAGTAATTTCTGAAACTGATAGTATTTCTTTAAGTAACGAACAATCCGTTTTTACTATTGATTACACAGGTATTAACTATACACGTTCTGAGAAGAATCAATATGCTTACTATCTAGAAGGGCTAGAAGATTCTTGGAATTATGTAGAAAATACAAGAAGTGCTACATACACAAATCTAGATCCCGGAAATTATACCTTTAAATTAAAGGTAGCCAATAACGATGGTAAATGGAATGAAACACCATTGCATTTACAAATAGAGATATTACCACCTTGGTGGAAAACAAATTGGGCATTGATATCTTATGTTCTGTTATTGCTATTCGGAATATACCTTTTGAATAAGTTAACTCAAAATAGAATTAAGGAAAAACAATTAATAAAATACGAAAGAGAAAAAAGAATTAAAGAAGAAGAGTTACATAATAAAAAGCTACAATTCTTTACAAATATATCTCATGAATTCCGTACACCACTAACGCTTATAATTAATCCATTAGAGGATATTCTTAAAAACGAAGGGTTAAATCTTCCTAACGAAGTAAATGAAAAACACCTAATTATTCATAAAAACACAGATAGATTATATCGGTTAATTAATGAATTGATGGATTACAGAAAACTTGAGTTTAATAAACTAAGTATAAAAGCAATAGAACTTGATATCATTAATTTTGTTCAGGATGTGGTAAGCTATTTTGTAGTAGAAGCTTCAAATAAAAAGATAGATTTAAATATAACACACGAGGTTTCTGAATTAAAAGTATGGGTTGATATAGGAATGTTGGAGAAAATCATTTTTAATTTATTATCAAATGCCTTTAAAGTTACACCAGAAGGGGGAACTATTACTATTAGTATAGCGATAAAAGAAGGAGAGAAAACCCATCAGGATGCCATATCAGAGTCATTCGAAATAAGTGTGTCAGATACTGGTCCTGGGCTAAAAAAGGAACAATTAGAAAAAATATTCGAGCGGTTTTATCAAGTGGATAACCTAAATAAGTCATATTACGGTGGTACAGGAATAGGGTTAGAAGTGGTAAGAAGTTTTGTAGAACTCCATAAAGGAAAAGTAACCGTTGATAGTATCGTAAATCAAGGAACCACGTTTTCAGTAATTTTACCATTAGGGAAGAAACATTTCAGCGAAGATGAAATTGTTATTAGCGATAAAACTTCTGATATTCTAGTAAAAACAAAATTTATAGGTAACGTTCATAATAGGAATTTAGAAAATAAAATAGAAGAAGAACAAAAAACCAATAGGTTATTAATAGTCGAAGATAATACAGAATTACGAAACTATTTAAAAAGAGAATTGAGTAATAATTATAGAGTGTTTGATGCAAAAAATGGTACCGAAGGTCTCGAATTAGCCAAAAAAGAAGTGCCAGATATCATTATTACAGATGTAATTATGCCAGAAATGGACGGCTTCGAGTTTTGCTCAAATATTAAGAAAGATATAAAGACCAGTCATATTCCTATTTTAATGCTCACAGCAAAAACAATGGCAGATGATCGATTAAAAGGAATAGAATCAGGAGCAGATGTGTATTTAAATAAACCTTTTGATATGAGGGTTTTAAAATCATATTTAACGCAGATGCTTACTATAAGACAGATAGTTTTTAATAAGTATTTTAGTGATGTTAGTGATGCCCAAATCAATGAAAACAATACATCACTAGATAAAGAGTTTATACAAAAAGTATTAAACCATATTTATGAGAATTTAAGCGATCCTAACCTTAGTGTAGAATCATTATCCTCAGAACTTCACCTTAGTAGAAGTCAGTTTTATAGAAAGATAAAAACACTGACAGGGCAAACGGCCAATCAGTTTTTGAGAAATATTAGACTTCAAAAAGCAAAACAGATTTTAGAAAGTGGTTCTACTAACGTTAGTGAGGTTTGTTATAAGGTAGGGTTTTCTTCTCCATCTTACTTTACAAAATGTTTTAAAACTCAGTTTGGAATCCTACCTACAGAAGTGCCAATAAACGAATAGTCTTATGTGTATAAAAGCATAAAAAAAGTTGCTTGATTAAACACATAATTCCACTCTTTTTTAGAAATTAACTAAACATATTTATAAGAAGGTTACGCAATGTATGTAATCAATATGCTTTATAAAAGCATAGCAGAAAGAAGCATCTATAAGATAGATGCTTCTTTCACCTTGATTTAAGGATATGTTCTTAGATTTTGTTAATGTAATACCGCATTTGTTATCGATATAATAATAAATAGAATTAAAAATTACATTGCTAGCAATTAGCTCCCTTTCTAACCATTCCCCCTGTTATTCTTGTTGCTCCCATTGGCTAAATTGTTGCAATTCACCTCTTTCAATGTTCGAATGCAACAAATGTTTTATTATATGCTTTATCTGTTGCATCCTTTTTTTAATCTCATACATAAATTGTTAAAAAATTGTGAATTAGTTAAATATAGTGAACAAGAAATATTCAAATATTAAAATTTTGGGCGAGATATTTTTAATTATCGTAGTGCTCGGATTGTTTGTTTTTATACTTGACATGATTTCATAAAAAAACCAGCTTTAAAACATAACAATGATAAGAAGAGAATCTAAAAATAGATTAAAAAAACCTTTAAGAATTAGTAGTTTAATTATTATCTCAATTATTCTTCAGTTGAGTATAGGGTGTGAAACGAAAAAAGAAACAACATACAAGTTTAAAGATCCTAAATTGTCTATTAATGAAAGAGTAAGTGATTTAATAAGTCATATGACACTTTCAGAAAAAGTATCTCAAATGAGATATGATGCACCTGCTATCGAACGCTTAGGTATTCCAGCTTATAATTGGTGGAATGAGTGTTTACACGGTGTGGCTAGAGCAGGTGAAGCTACAGTATTTCCTCAGGCAATTGGTATGGGGGCTACTTGGAATGCTCCTCTATTATTCGATATAGGCACCATTATTTCCGATGAGGCTAGAGCAAAACATCATCGTTTTATTAAAGAAGACAAAAGAGGGATATATCAAGGATTAACTTTTTGGACCCCTAATATCAATATTTTTAGAGACCCTAGATGGGGAAGAGGTCAAGAAACTTATGGAGAAGATCCTTATTTGACCGGAAGAATGGGAGTAAATTTTATAAAAGGGCTACAAGGAGATGATCCAAAATACCTTAAAGTGGTAGCTACTGCTAAACATTTTGCAGTACATAGTGGACCGGAAAAATCAAGGCATGAGGATAATTATCATACATCAGATAAAGATTTAAAAGAAACGTATTTACCAGCTTTTGAAGCAGCGATTAAAGAAGCTAATGTACAATCAGTAATGTGTGCATATAATAGATACCGAGATGAAGCTTGTTGCGGAAGTAATTTGTTACTAAATGATATACTTCGTAAAGAGTGGGGGTTTGATGGTTATGTGGTTTCAGATTGTTGGGCGATCAATGATTTTTGGGAACCAAATAAGCATGAATTAGTCGAAACCCCTGCTGAGGCTTCAGCATTAGCAGTAAGTAGAGGTACAGATTTAAACTGTGGAGATGTATATGATCCAAACTTAGGAGATGCTGTTCTTAAAGGCTTAGTAGATGAAGATAAGGTTGATCGAGCATTATCTAGATTGATGGAAGCACGATTTAAACTAGGCATGTTTGATCCTGAAGAAATGGTGTCTTGGTCCAAAATATCTTATGATGTGGTATGTAGTGATGCTCATTATAAATTATCTGAGAAAACCGCTAAGGAATCAATGGTCTTATTAAAAAATGAAGGTAAACTACTTCCATTAAGAAAAGATCTAAAATCCATTGCAGTAATAGGACCCAATGCCAATGCTAAACAAGTCTTATTAGGAAATTATCACGGAACTCCACTTAATAATATCACTCCGCTAAAAGCAATAAAGGAAAAATTACCAAACACTAAGGTAAACTACGCAAAAGGGAGTCACATAGCAAAAGGATGGCCGTTATTACAACCAATACCATCTTCTGTATTGCGAAATGGAGATAACGTTGGATTAAAAGGAGAATACTTTGATAACGAGGAGTGGAAAGGAAAACCAAAATTAACGAGAAATGATAGTATTGTTGATTTTATATGGGTTTCAAAAAAACCAATTGAGATTACTACTTCAGATAGTTTTTCTGTTAGATGGACAGGAAAAATTGTTCCAGAAGAAAGCGGTTCATATCGTATTGGATTAAGAGCTAGTAGTGCAGGTAAACTATATGTGGATGATTCTTTAAGGGTAGATTTTAAAGATGATCACGAGCCAAAAATGAAGTATTTAGATATGAGGCTTGAAGCTGGTAAATCATATGATATTAAAATAAAATATTACAATTATCATACAGATCCACAGGCCCAATTACTTTGGTCTAAATTAGATGAAGATCTATTGTCTCCAGCAATAGAAGCAGTTAAGAAATCAGAAGTTGTAGTACTGTGTTTAGGATTATCTCCAGATATAGAAGGTGAAGAAATGCCAGTAATTTTGGAAGGTTTTGATAAGGGAGATAGATCAGAAATTTCATTACCACAATCACAGCTTATTTTATTAAAAGAAGTACAGGCTTTGGGTAAACCAACAATATTAGTGTTGATGAATGGGAGTGCCCTTGCTATAAACTGGGCAGATGAAAACATCCCAGCAATTCTTGAGGCTTGGTATCCAGGAGAATTTGGAGGGAGAGCAATTGCCGATGTTCTTTTTGGAGATTATAATCCAGCGGGTAGATTGCCTGTTACCTTCTACAAATCTGTTGATGATCTTCCAGATTTTAAATCTTATGATATGACCAATCGAACCTATAAATATTTTAAAGGAGATCCTTTATATGAATTTGGACATGGATTGTCATATACCACTTTCGAATACTCAAAACTAGAAGCGCCAGATGCTATAAAAACAGATGAAAATATTCCTGTAACAGTTCAAATTACAAATACGGGGGATATGAAAGGTGATGAGGTTGTTCAACTTTATGTATCTCACGATAAAAAGCAATATACAGACGGGCCAAAACATTCTTTAATAGGATTTAAAAGAATCAACTTAGAAGTTGGAGAGACAAAAAAGGTAAGTTTTACGGTTACCCCAAAACAATATGCTGTGATTAATTCAGCAGGAAAAGAACAAAAAGCGTCAGGAGCAATTCAAATTTATGTAGGTGGAAAACAACCTAACAGAAATGATGATTCAGATACCGCAACTAACAAACATTTAAATAAAAAAATAGCACTTAAGTAATGCGTAAAAATGAAACCTAGATTAATTGCTATATCTAAACAATTGTAAGGGAAAAGGAATACTAATTAAAGGGAAACAAAAGGAGCTATCAAGCACTTTAAACTTAACTACATAAAAACAATGTCATATGATAAGACTTAAACTAGCAATTATTGTATTTATTTTAATTGGAACACAGCATGTTTTTTCGCAAGAAGATAATGTTAGTGGAACAGTTACGGATAAATCTAATTTGCCATTACCAGGCGTTACCGTTTTGGTAAAAGGCACCACCAATGGTGCTTTAACTGATTTTGACGGTAATTACGAATTACAAGGGGTATCGAAAGGGGATATTATAGTTTTTTCCTATGTTGGAATGCAAACGATACAAAAAATTGTTATTGACTCCGCACAAATTAATGTTGTAATGATACCCGAAGCGACAGATTTAGAACAAGTTGTGGTTATTGGGTATGGACAAAGCAGAAAAAAAGATCTGACATCTGCGATATCTACAATTAGCGGAGATGTGTTAGATAAACAGACGGTTACTAATATCGATCAAGGGATTCAAGGATTAGTATCTGGAGTTACTGTGACTCGAAGTACAGGTAGACCAGGAGGAGCGGTATCTGTAAGAATACGTGGTACAACATCCGTAACTGGGTCTAATGAACCATTATATATTATTGATGGTGTAAACGTTCAGAATTCAGAGAGTGATTCATTTAATTTTTCGCGTTTTGGAGGAACTGGTGGACAGACGGCTATAAGTCCTCTTTCTGCGCTGAATCCAAATGATATAGAATCCATAACCGTTTTAAAGGATGCTTCTGCCGCGGCAATATATGGAGCGCAATCCTCTAATGGAGTAGTTTTGATTACTACAAAAAGAGGAAAGGCAGGAAAAGCTAAGATAAGCTATGAGACATATGCAGGAATTCAGACAGTTCCTAAGTTATTAGATATGATGAATCTAAGAGAGTTTGCGGCATATTCAAATGAGGTTAGACAGAGTCCGTCAACTAATTTACCACCAGCTCCTCAGTTTGAGAATCCAAATATTTTAGGAGATGGAACAAACTGGCAAAGAGAAATTTTTAGAGCAGCTCCAATAACGAATCATCAATTATCAATTTCTGGAGGAAAAGAGAAAACAAAATTCTATGCTTCAGCTAATTATTTTGATCAAGAAGGTATTGTAATCAACTCTGGTCTTAGAAGATTTGGATTACGATTAAATTTAGACTACAAGTATAATGATTGGATCAAATTTGGACATAACATAAACCTAAGTAGTTCGTTAGAGCAAATAGGATTAAATGATTCTCGAAATGGTACCATTATCAATGCATTAAGACAGACTCCTAATGTACCTGTAAGAAATCCTGATGGAACCTTTGGTTCTCCAGAAAACGGTTTAGGTAATACAGGAGCATTAAACCCGATAGCCGCTTCAGAAATAAGAAACAGTACGCTAGAAAGATTTAAAATGAATGGAAATATTTATCTGGATCTTAAATTGGCGAATAATCTTAAGTTCAGAACAGATTTAGGGTATGACTATAATACAGCTAAAACGCAAAGTTTCTTCCCGACTTATGATTTTGGATCACTTTCGAATCGCTTAAATTCGTCTTTTAGAGCAGCCAATGAAGGGTTATATTACCTATTCAAAAACTATTTAACCTATACTCCTAGTATTGGAAATCATAATTTTGATATCCTATTAGGAACAGAAGCTCAGAAAACCGAGTTTCAAGGATTGTCTGGGCAAAGATCTAACTTTCCTAGTAATGATGTTCCTGGTTTAAATACTGGAGATGCTGAGACATCCTTATCCGAATCATTCGAAGGTGCAGCTTCTCTCTTATCCTATTTTGGTAGAATTAATTATGATTATAATTCAAAATATTTATTTTCAGCATCCTTACGATATGATGGTTCTTCAAAATTTGGACCTAATAATAGATGGGGTTTATTCCCATCAGTATCTGCAGCGTGGGTAGTAAGTGATGAACCTTTTATGGAGAGTATTTCTAGCGCTTGGAGTTATTTTAAAATACGAGCTGGATACGGAACTAGTGGAAACCAGGATATAAATAATTTTCTATATCTGAGCTTTCTTAGAAATCAAAATACAGCACTTGGAAGTGGATTTAGCCTAGCTAATTTTAACAACCCTAATGTTGCATGGGAATCTTTAATTTCTCCAAACCTGGGAGTAGAACTTGGTTTCTTGGATAACAATATTAGATTAGATGTAGATGTGTATAGAAAAACTTCTAAAGATTTCTTAGCAACTAGACCTATACCAGGTTTCTTAGGTAGTTTGAACACCTTGTCTTTTATAGGAGTTAATGCTCCAGTAGAAAATTTTGGTGAAATGATCAATGATGGTATTGATTTAACTTTGAATACAAAGAACATTACGAATGAAAAATTTAGCTGGGATACCAACATTGTATTTAGTTTATATCGTAATGAGATTACTGAATTATCAGGTGAAAATGATGCTATCATTGGAACGCTACAAGATGAGGAAATTATTGCCAATCTAACAAGGTCAGAAGTAGGGCAACCTATCGGAATGTTCTATGGTTTTGTAACCGATGGGTTATTTAGAGATATAGATGAATTAACAGGTGCTGAACCTGCTGCTATTCCTGCAGAAAGCTCTGTGGATGAAGCTAACGGTACTTGGTTAGGAGATGTTAGATTTAAGGATTTAAATGGTGATGGAGTGATTGATGATAACGATAGAACATTTATTGGAAATCCACATCCAGATTTTACATTTAGTATGACTAATAATTTCCGATATGGAATGTTTGATTTATCAGTATTCTTACAAGGAACTTATGGAAACGATATTTATAACTATACTCGTACCTATATCGAAGGAGTTAACCGATTTAATGCAAATCAAGCTACTTCTGTAATTGATAGATATAGCGCTACGAATACTGATGGAAGTTTACCTAGATATTCCGATGGAGATAAAAACGGAAATATTAGAGTATCCGATAGATTTATAGAAGATGGTTCTTACTTAAGAATTCAGAGTGTTACTTTGGGATGTACATTACCTAAAGGCACTTTTGGAGAAAAAATTAAGTTTTTTGATCAGATAAGAGTGTATACAACAATACAAAATTTATACACATTTACGAACTACTCAGGATACGATCCTGAAGTAGGATCACTTAATCAAAGTGCTTTATTTAAAGGTATAGATTTTGGAAGATATCCTGTTCCAAGAACAATGACACTTGGACTTAATGTACAATTTTAACATGAAAAAGAAAATAATATGTTTAGTATGAAAAGTATAAAGAGAATTTTTACATATGCTATTGTATTGACCTTTCTCTCATCTTGTGGTGAAGATTTTTTAGAAATAGAGGTTGTTGATTCTATTACTGAAGATAATTTTTATCAAACGGATGAACAATTATTAGCTGGAGCTAATTCCCTGTATGGGCAATCCTTTTTTACAACGAATGATAAGTTTATGTATTCATTGGATATGTTAGCAGGTAACTCTATTGGTTTTGAATCAGATGCCGCTTGGAGATTGTTTTCCGTTGGAGTAAATAATGGAGTATTATTAGAAGGTTGGGAAGGTTTCTATAAAGGAATTGCAGATGCAAATCAATTATTAAAAGTGGTTAGTCAACCATTAAATGCTGAAATTTCTGAAGATGTAAGAAATCAAGTAGAAGGTGAAGCTCGATTTGTGCGCGCTTTTTCGTATTTCTATTTAGTCCGTTTATGGGGAGAAATTCCAGTAATCGATGAGGTTACTTCAGATACTTCTACCCTATATCCGTTAAATACAGTTTCCAGTATTTATGATTTTATTGAAAATGATTTGCAAAAAGCAGCAGAGTTATTACCTGACGGAACAGCAGGTGGAATACGAGTTGGAAAAACAGCCGCTTGGTCGTACCTCGCAGAAATGTATTTAACACGTAAAGAATATAATAAGGCTAGAGATTATGCTCAGTTAGTTATTGATAGCGGGCAACACAGTTTGCAGTCTAATTATCAAGATCAGTTTATAAATCCGTCTGCAAGTGTAAATAGTGAAGGTATCTATCGATGGGTTTGGACATCCATTAATGGATTGTGGGGTATTCAGAATACTAACCAAGCCTATCTTATTGCTAGTGATGATGTGATTGGTAATGATGGATCTTTTGGTTCTGTAAATCCTAGTATAGATTTGTTTCTTTCCTTTGATAATGTTACTGATGCTGGAGAAGAAGATCTACGTAGACAATGGATTATTTGTGAACCTGGAAGATTCTACCCTGAATTGTTAACTAGTCAAGGCGGATGGACATTTCCAGAAAACGGAGATGATTCAGCTACAAAACTACGATATAGAAAATATGTAGTAGGATCATTAGACGAACATCCAAATGTGTTCTTTATGAGAACAGATATGAGTACCCAATTGATGAGATATGCAGATGTACTATTGATATATGCCGAGGCAATAATGGGTGATGCAGATTCTACTGGAGATGCAGCAGCTGTAGATGCATTTAATCAAATAAGAAGAAGAGCTGGATTATCCGAAAAAGGAATGATCACAAGACAGTCACTTACAGATGAAAGAAGAATAGAATTTGCTTTTGAAGCAGGTAAATTCTGGTTAGATTTAGTAAGAATGGATAGAGAAACTGCAAAAAACATTATTAGAAATCAAGATAGAGGAACTGTAAATACGTTAGTTCCATTTAATGTAGAATCGTTTTTTGTAGATAGCATTGATGATGATGACTTTTTATTACCAATACCATCTGCAGAGTCATCATTTATAGATACAACTAGTCCTGCAGTAGACTATATAATTAATGATTAATAAATAAGTAATGATGAAAAAAAATAAAGAAATGATGTATATCAAGAAGTTGCTTGTTTTGTGCTCAGTAATTGGCTTATTGGTATGTATATCATCTTGTGATGATGATAACGGAGATGGACTTCAATTTGGAGATCCACAAATAGTAAATATAGTATCACTTGGAGATGAACCCGCGATCAATGAAGGATTCCCTGCAGAGCTAGTAAGAGTAGAAGGTACAGGACTTAATGATATGAAAGAAATTATTTTTGATGGAACTGTAAATACCTTTTTTAACTCCACATTAAATTCTAATGTAGCATTATTTTTTAATGTTCCATTTGATGCGGATCAAGGAAGTCGTTTTGGAAATCAAACAGTAACCTTTACGAACCTATATGGAGAATCTGTTTCTACAGAGTTTACTATTAAGCAACCAGGCCCTACCTTAACAGTAGCAGATACATTTTCACCATCAAAGGGAGAAGGAGGTATCGAGATGAGAGCATTTGGTAATTGGTTTTTTAATGTAGAAGATGTACTTGTTGATGGAGAATCAGTAGGAGATTTTACCGTAGTTTCTCCACAAGAAATCTTATTTACTTTTCCTGAAGGAAAGACCGAAACTACCATTTTTACTGTAGTTACGGCTGGAGGAATGGTTTCTAAAGATTTACCTATCGTTGGAGGTATTGTTCAGATTTTATTTAGTGATTTTGATGGAAATGGAATACCAAATATTAATAATGATTACAATGCTGATTGGTTTTCTTATGGAGATAATATCTTTCAGGTTAGTAACGGTCTTGGTGTAGATGGTAGTGGAGGAGCAGAAATTGTTTGGGATGATACAGGTACAGATGGTTTTACAGGAAGTGGTCACCAAGAAGTAGCTCCTGTTACTACTTCAACTGATTCGGAAAATGCATTTATCCTTCTTGACATTAATGGAGATGATTATCCAGGGACCGTTATGGAGTTTATTTTAAAAGATGCAACTACAGACAACTGGATTTTTAAAGTTCCTTTAACAGGATCAGGGTGGCAAACATTAAGATTAAAACTATCCGATTTTGGATTTGGTTTTGATGTTAACAACCAAAGTATGGGTGATCCTAATCCTGCTACGCTCGTAGCGGTAAGAATGCAAATCAGTCACGAGGGTGATACCGGAGTAGTACCATCGGGTTATAGATATGATAATCTAAAGTTAGAGGTATTGGAGCTTGATTAAAGCCCTTTTCAAAATAAAATAATAATAATACATATCCAGAGGGATTTCATCTAATTTGATTGGTTTTACTCCTCTAGATATGTGTTCTATAAAATAATTACAATGAAAATAGAAAAAGTATATAATAAGGTCATTTATGCCTTGTTTTTTATTATGATGATGAACTTTGTAGCTTGTTCTGATGATGACAATACAGTAAGTTTTTCAGCAGTCCCACCGGTTGCACAAGATGCTTCCGAAATTAATTTTACAAGTTTTACTGCCAATTGGAGTAATGTGTTTTTGGCAAGTGGGTACGAACTGGATGTAGCTACCGATCCTAATTTTGGATCCTTTGTACAAGGATATGAAAGTTTAGCGGTAAATCAGTTGTTTCAAGATATACCAGGTTTATCTTTAAATACTCAGTATTACTATAGAGTAAGGGCTATAGTAAATGGTGTTGTTTCCGAAAACTCAAATACTATCAGTGTAGAAACCAATGAGGAGTTTCCAGATGATATAACCCTAAAATCTGCTACAGAGAATAATTTCTTTGTTGGAGTTGCAGTATCTGAAGCTAGAACCAATATAACTGCCTACGATGATCTTTATACAAGAGAATTTAGCAGTATTACTGCCGAAAATGATATGAAAATGGCTTCTATTTTTACAGGGATAGATGGTTCGGGAAATATTATTTATGATTGGAGTAAAATAGATGCACTAGTTGCTTACGCAGAAGCTAATAGTCTAAATGTGCATGGACATACCTTAATATGGCATAGAAGTATTCCCGAAGCTTTAGAGAATTTTAGTGGTACGGATCAGGAGTTCGAAGATTTAATAGAACAATATATTACTGATGTGTTTACAAGATATCAAGGTAAAATTAATTCTTGGGATGTTGTAAATGAAGCTATAGATGATGATGCAGGTACTCAATGGAGAAATACTTTATTCTTACAGCGAATGGGAGATGATTATGTAGAAAAATGTTTTGCTTTTGCTAGAGCCGCTGACCCTAATGTAAAATTGTTTTATAACGATTATAATATGACTTTTGATGGCACAAAAAGAGGAAAAGTACTAGTATTGGTAGATGATTTATTGGTAAACAATCTTATTGACGGTGTTGGTTATCAGATGCATATAGACTATAATTTCCCTAGTAGAGAGCAGATACAAGAAGCTACGGATGAATTAGTAGCAAAGGATGTATTGGTGCATTTTGCAGAATTGGATGTAAAGGTTAATGCAGCGAATGATTTAACAGAATTAACAGAAGAAAGATCTGAGGCACAAAGGCAAAGAGTGCGAGAAGTAGTTGAGATTTTTAATGCAATTCCGCAGAACAAAAAATATGCAATAACGGTTTGGGGATTAAAAGATGATGATACTTGGTTAATTCCCGAAAATAACGGCCGACCAGAGTGGCCTCTATTGTTTGATGCTTCCTTTAATAAAAAATCTGCGTATCAAGGATTTTTAGAAGGATTATAGTGATTTTATTCCCATAAACAATCGTCGTAAATGATCCCTGTAAATGCATTTTTACAGGGATTCTTATTTCTGATCATATTAATAAGTCTCTTTTCTAGTCATCTTTTGAGGTATCCTATGCTTTGTAATGTATTTTTTATAAAGATTTATACGTTTACTTAGGTATAGATTATATATAAATACTTCTTGGAATTTTTTACGAAAACGTTTTCGTAAAAAAAGTAGAAATTATATACTACAAGAATAATCATAAAAAATTGATTACCAGAAAATTAACTTATTTTCAAAAATTGTTTTTACGTTATCAAAAGGTGTTAGTTAATTACTTTTATAAATGGTTTTTTATGTATTTAATTGTTTGCTAATTGTTTGTGTGAAAATATCATAGTTTAGATTAACTAAATTTCTAAACACAAACTTCTTATGAAAACAATTAAAACTTTTTTTTTAAAATTATTTTTACTCAGCGTAGTAATCGTCTCTGGACAAAATACTGTTCAGATTGAAGATTTAAACATTAGCGGTCCGTATGCAGGAGCAATTGATTCACCATTTAACGGTATTGGTTTTTATGGTAATGGTGATAAGGCCGAAGGATCAATTAATCTTTCAACATTACCCGGTATATATAAAGTAGAAATTAGAGGAGCATCCTCCACTGATACTGAGGCTAAGATTAATTTAAATATAGACGATAATGTTAGTTCGTTTAGTTTTTCTGGAACTTCTGTTTCTAATAGTTCTAGAGAGATTAGCATTATAGGCAGTAATCCTCTTAATTTCTCTTTAGAATTGATAACAGATAATGGATCAAATGATACATTTTTAGATCGAATTACTTTTACATTTTTAGGATTTCCGCCACCACCAAGACAAGCCCCGGTTATTCCGTCAGTACCTTCATTCGAATCTGGAGTATACAGAAATATGTTTGTAGAATTTGGAAAAACCGAAACGGAAGTACAACAAAAGATGAACGCTATCTGGGAGCATTATTTTGTAAACGGAGATAGTAACAATGAAAGGCTTTATTATGAAGTAGGTAATGATATGGCGTATATTTTGGATACAGGAAATAATGATATAAGATCAGAAGGAATGTCTTATGGAATGATGATCTGTGTTCAACTAGGAAAGAAAGCACAGTTTGATAAATTATGGCGTTTTGCAGAAACTTATAGTCAACACCCAGAGGGAACAGAAAGAGAAGGCTTGTTTTCCTGGCAATTAAGTCGATCAAATTTTTCTATGATTGACCAAAATTCTGCACCGGATGGAGAAGAATATTTTGTAACTGCTTTATTCTTTGCAGATGCTCTTTGGGGCAGTAATGGTTCTATTGATTATAGAGCAGAGGCAAATTATATTCTTGATAATATGCTTAATAAACCAGCACCTAGTTCAGGAGGTTGCCCTACTAGTTTGATAGATGAGAATGAGAAACAAATAGTTTTTGGGATTTGTGGAAATTCTGCAAGTTTTACTGATCCATCGTATCATCTTCCGGCTTTTTATGAAATATGGGCTATAGAAGCTGATAGTAATAATCAATTATGGGCAGATATGGCGACAGTAAGCCGTACTTATTTACTTCCGAGAGCAGCACATCCCCAAACTGGATTAATGCCAGATTATTCGGAGTTTGATGGTAGACCTGTAAATCAAGGAAATCATGGTAATTTTGAGTTTGATGCTTGGCGAAATATTATGAATATGGGATTTGATTTTGCTTGGTTTCAAAAAAGTAAAAACGATATACAACCATTAATAAACAAGCAGATCAATTTTTTTAAAGATAAACCGGGGTATAGCACCTTATGGACATTGGATGGTTCATTTAGTAGAAACAATGATCATTCACCTGGTTTAGTGGCCTGTAACGCAGTTGGAGCTTTGGCACTGGAAGATTCAAAAGTATGGCCTTTTATTGATGAGTTTTTTGATACTCCAATTCCTTCAGGGCAATTTAGGTATTATGATGGGTTATTATATATGATGAGTTTTATGCATTTATCAGGAAATTTTAAAGCAATTACGGGTAATGTAGATATTCCGGATTGTAATGGCACACCTTTTCCAACGGCTACTGTAACTGCAACTGATGAAACTACCCAAGGAGCTAATGATGGAAAAATCACCTTTACGTTTTCTGATGAACCTGATAGAGGAGCTATAGAGTTTAGTAGTGATGGAGGGTTAACATATCCTCTAGACGTAAATGATAATTTAGGTTCTGCAACTTTTGATAATGTTGCTCCAGGAATTTATAATGTATGGGTTCGTTGGGGTAATAACGATTGTCCTATTAGTTTAGGCAATGTGGTAATAGAACAAGGAGATATAGTAGATCCTATACAGTCACCATTTATAAATCATACTATTCCTGGAATAATACAAGCAGAAGATTATGATAATGGAGGGCAAGGAGTTGCTTATAATGATTCCGATTCAAGTAATAATGGAGGTCAAGGTAGAACAGATGAGGGTGTTGATCTACAGAATACATCTGATACTGGAAGTGGTACTAATGTAGGATGGACAAATAATGGAGAATGGTTAGAGTATACAATAGGAAATGTTACTCCTGGAACTTATGACATAGTCTTAAGAGTTGCAAGTACTCAAAATAATTCTAAATCACTATCACTTAAATTAGGAACATCAGAATTAGGTTCTACAGTTATTCCTAATACAAATGGATGGCAATCATGGCAAAGTTTACGTATAGAAAATGTACAAATTTCCAGTGGAAACGCAAATCAAGTATTACGATTAGACATTTCAGGAGGTCTTTTTAATATCAATTGGATAAGATTCGAAGAATCGGAAGGTGACACAGGAGGTTCAATCTGTAATAAAATACAAGCAGAAAATAATTCAGACAGTTTTTATCAATTGAATACTGTAAATGGAATAGTAACAAATATTGGTTATTCTCATTGGTTGAAGTTTGATAATATTGATATATCAGGTGGCAAGTTTACCTTTAGGTATTCTAAGGGAAATAATGAAAACGGTTATATGAAAATAAGACTTGATAATAATCAGGATAGTAATAATATAGCAGAGATATATCCAGAAAGTACAGGAGGATGGAATAACTATGTAGAAGAAACAGTTGATATATCAGGATCTGGTAATCATGTTGTGTATTTGTATTTTCATAATGCAAGTAGAAATATTCAATTAGATTGGATTAGCTTTAAAGCTGAATGCGATCAACGAATTAACGAGGAAATTGGATTAAAAGATGAAGAAGAAACTATTAGAGTTTTTCCTAATCCAAGTAAAGGGAATGTAAACATAGAAGTATCAGATTACAATGATATAAGACAAATGGTTTTATTTGATTTATCCGGTAGAGAGATAAGAAGTATCAGAGAGATAAATCAAAAAGAATATAGTTTCAGTAATCTTAGCAAAGGTGTTTATCTTTTGAAGGTATATAAGAACAAGAAATCAATAGTTGAGAAGGTAGTAATTAATTAACTTCGGTTTACCTTTTAACAAGTATTATAAAATCCCTGTTTAGTAAAATTTACAGGGATTCTATTTTTAGAAAAATCAATATTATTCCTTGTAAACTCTCTAAAATGAAAAGATATTTCAGATATAATATATTATTGTTTTTTTAACAAAAAAAGATATAGTATTTGTTCTTAAGCAAATTAATGAAACGGAGATAAAAGAGATTTTTTTGCTTGAAAACACACTCTTTTTGAATAAAAATTGTAGTTTTTTTATAAATTTCACTCCATTTTAAGTAAAAAATGAAATCATCAAAACAATTTTTTAGTGTTTTGTTAACATTTTAATCAGTGATTTAACAATGCTTATGTTAAAGAGTCTTAACACAAGTTAAAGCCAGTTAAATGTCTTGACAAAATTTAATTATTACTTATATTAAAGATGTATTTGATATATAAACAATCTTTAAAATATATTCTTTTCTACTACTATGTTGCAATCCCCTTTTAGAATTGTTTTAGTACGAATAAATTTCTTTAGCATCTAGAAATAATAAACAAAAACTTTTATCAATATATGAAAGAAGTTAGCGTATTATGTTTAAGAATTGAACACAAGAAATCTATAATTTTTCAGAGATTAACGGGCAGATAGAATTTTATTATATAGAATTTGAGGACAGTTTAGTTAACCTTCTAGATAGATTTTCAGTAATAATAAATTAATAATGGAAAAAACACTTAAACTACAATTTATATACCCAAAATCATTTTATATTAGTATTTAATAGTGTTTTTAAAACGTTGTAATAACGAAAACAGATTAATAAGGCTAATTTTTTTTTGAATTGATTAATTTTTCTGTTTTAGTTATTTCACTTTTGCATATCAATTTTATTACTCATACTTCCTGTAGGAAATTAAATTTTAGTAATTTTAAAACAAAACATTTTGAAAAATAAAAACAATATACAGCGACCAGGATTAAAGAAAAAGCATTTTGGTAGCAGAGGGTTTTTAAGGAAAATCCGGAATAAAGTGAAACATAGCGTGACACCTAAAAAGTAAAATGATATATAAAACTCCCAAAATCTTATGAAAAAACTATTACTTATTCTTTTTGTTTTCAATTTTATTAATGTGGTAGCTCAAGAAAATATAGATGATTTATTAGCCGCCGGAGTAAATGATGCTCAACGTTTTGCTACTGATTATTTAGAACCGGTCTCTGGAGGGCTTATCTATAGTATGAATCAAGGTTGGTTCAATAGTGCAAAGTCTAAAAGAAAATTTGGATTTGATATCTCAGTTATTCTAAATACCTCTTTTGTGGGGAGTGATAACAAATCATTTATTTTAGATACTTCACAATATGAAAATTTGCAATTTAGAGATGGTAGTGTTGAGAAAGAAGTAGCTACTGCTTTTGGAGATATTGAAGGTGTTATTGTTGTTGTAGAAGGAGAAAGTTCAATTCCTGGATTACCTCCGCAAGATGCAGAATTCGAACTACCTACTGGACTAGGAGAATCTAATATTAATTTTGTTCCAACGGCTTTTTTACAAGCTAGTTTTAGCCCTCTGAAGGGAACAGAAATAAAAGCAAGATTCTTTCCGCAAATTAAAACTAGTGATGCAAAAGTAAGTTTTTATGGAATTGGGTTACAGCACGAATTTACTTCTTGGTTACCAGCTGATAAATTATTCCCAATAGCTATTGCTGGATTGATAGCATATACACATCTTGATGGAAGCTATGATTTTACTAACACAAATATAGTAGATGGAGAAAATCAACAATTCGAGAATAATACTAATACATTACTTTTTCAATTAATAGGATCTACAAAATTACCAGTGTTTAATGTGTATGGAGGGATTGGTTATATTTCTGGAACTTCAACTACTGATCTTAAGGGAACTTATAGAGTGCGGTCAGGAATTGTGTCAGAGGAGGAAATAACAAATCCATTTTCTGTAGAAAATAAAGTTTCAGGGGTAAGAGGAACGTTAGGAGCTAAAGTATCGGTAGGGTTTTTTAAGGCTAATTTAGAATATAGTTTATCAGAATATAGTGGAGTATCCTTAGGGTTAAATTTCGGATTTTAAACATCAGATAAAAGAAATTTAGAAAAATTCTTACGTCCAAATAAATTTATATAAATATTTAAATTTTTAGGATAATTTCTCTGCATATGAAGCAGGGTGTATTCCTGAGCCATATTTAGAGGCTAAAACTTTGGTGAATTCTGCGCCAAAAAAAAGAATTAAGCTGGAATACGAAACCCAAAGTAAAATTAGTATCACGGAGCCTGCCGCTCCAAAAGTTGATTGAGGATTAACTGTACCAAAATAAATGCCTAAAGCACTTTTTCCGATACTAAATAAAATGGTAGTCACAAAAGCGCCAAGCCAGACATCTTTCCATTTAATTTTTACATCAGGCAGAATTTTAAAAATCATTGCAAAAAGTACTGTTATCAGTATCAATGATAAAATAAAATTGATAATTTGAATCACATAGATGACAAAATTTGGGAAATGTTGACCAATCCAATCTGTTGTTGCGGTAATAAAAGCTGTTAATACCAAGGATGTAAGTAATAAGAACCCAATTACGAGAATAAGGCCCAAAGAAAAAATACGGTCTTTAATCATTTTAAAGATTTCATTCTTCGGTTTGGGCTTTACCTTCCATATTATATTCAAGGACTTCTGAAGTGCAATAAACATTCCTGTAGCTCCATATAGTAATGTTACTATTCCGATAATAATTACTAAAGTTGATTGTTCTTGATCAATAGCATTTTTCAACATACCTTCTATCGTATTTGCAACGTCTTGACCAAGTACTTCCGATATTTCTCTAATAATTTTCCCCTTTATTTCATTTTTTTTATAAAAAATACCCGTTGTCTGTATTATAATAATAAGCAATGCTGGAAAAGAAAATAATGCATAATAACTAACGGATGCACTCATTTGAAATGGTTCATTGGAGCTCCAGTTTTTATAAGTTGTAACTAAAATCTTAAAAAATGATTTAATTTTCATGATGATTCTATTCACTTTTAGATAAAAAAATTATTCTGTAACTTCACTTATTACATTTCCAGTAGTTCCGTTTGGGAAAGAAATACCTAATAATACAGCAATAGTAGGTGCAATATCTGATACAAAAGTTGATTTATTAGTAACTCCTTTTTTAATATTAGATCCATAGAAAAGTAGTGGAACATGAGTGTCATATATATATCCACTACTATGCGCGGAACCAGTTTTGGAGTATGTTATGGTAGAAGGTGTCAAAACGTAACAAACATCACCACTACGCTTAGGGTCAAATCCTTTTTTAATCTTTGATCCAATAATACTCGAAAAGTCAGAAGCCTCAATTTGAGATCTAGTAAACACTCTGTTAATTTGTTTTTTTTGGAATAGATAATCAGCAATCTCCTTTTGTATTTTTTTACTATCGAGCTGAAGTTTATTTATTAGTTGATAGTTTAAAAAAACCTGATGATTAGAAATATTTTCGATAATACTATCCCTCTTATATAATTTCTGGATATAATTTTTTAATTCCAAATGTATAGTAGCTTCTTTAAAATAACCTGAAGGTATTTTCTTCGTTTTTAGATAACTGGGCACGTGAGTAGCACCGTGATCAGAAGTCAGAAATAATATGTATTCTTCCTTTCCAACAAAAAAGTCCAATTTTTTTATGAGTAACTCAATATCTTTATCCAGTCTGATATATGTATCTTCAATTTCTTTAGAATTTACTCCAAAATTATGACCTATATAGTCTGTGCTCGAAAAACTAATCATTAAGAAATCAGTGTGATTATCTTTTCCTAGCTTCTCTTCTTCTATAGCTTTAATTGCAAAATTTGTTGTCAAACTGTTACCAAAAGGAGTTCGGGTTATAATATCATATTCTCCATTGAGGTTTTTTAATTTATCTAAATCATAAGGAAATACAGCTTTTTCCTTCCCTTTAAAACCTCTTTCAAAATTAGTGAAATCAGGACCACTTTCATCGTAAGTATTAATGTCGTATAAAGTATTCCATGTTTTATAATAACTATCAATAAGTTCTGATTCATTAAAATCAATAACCCATTTAGGTAACCTGTCCATATAGAAAGAAGATGATATCCAATTTCCTTGAGCCTTCCCTCTAAACCAGTATGCCGCATTTGCAGTATGTCCTCCGGATAATATAGCTCCTCTTTCTTTAAGACCAATACTAATCGATTTGCCTTTCATTTGGGTATGGATTCGATTTTGATCTGCAATTGTAGTAAGTTTAAGAAGAGAAGGAGACATTTTGCCATCTGGGCTACTTGTTCCTGTAGGAGATACATCAGAATCAGACACGCAGTATATTTTTTCTTTTTTCTCTCTGTCATACCAAATATTTCCAATGATTCCATGATATCTGGGAGTCGTACCTGTAAAAATTGAAGCGTGCCCTGGCCCAGTGTTAGTAGGTATATAATCAAAATGATGATTATTACAGGAAAACCCATTCGATATAATTTTTTTAAATCCGCCGGTACCGTACTTATTGTAGAAACGGGTCAAATAATCATACCGCATTTGATCAACAACAATACCAACAACCAATTTGGTTTTTTTTTCGGCCTTTTTTTGATCGCCTTTTTGCTGTGCATTTACAGCAGAAAATATTATAAAAAATAGAATAAAAGTTTTTTTAAAAATCATAGAAGTTGAAGTTACTTAAAATGCTTTTAATTATAGAGCAATTTTATGGATTACGATAAACTTTATATGGATAGTGTTATTTTTTCATTTTATTACATCGATCTTTGTTTTAAATCCTAAAACACTATATGAAAATTCGAGGACTACTTTTATATGTTGTTTTATTTTGTTCGGTACTTCACTCACAAAATGTTAAAACCATTGTCCCAAAAAAAGAAAGCTATTGTGTAGACGAAAAAAATAATATAATCATATGGTATTCTAGTATTTCAAAATATAAGAATGAAGGTTTCACTGGTATAAAGGCAACTTTTAATGATAATTTGATATTTTCCGAAGAGGTAAAAGAACTTTCTTATCAAAGAAGTTTTGAGGTTAACAGGAATGGGAATTTGTTTAAACTTTATTTTACAGAATTACCTCTTATTCAAATTAATACCTCCGAAAAAATAATAGATGATCCCAAAAGGGATGCTACATTTTCAATAGTTAGAGACAGTCTCGTAAAGTCTGCAATAGTTGGAATTGAACATCGGGGTAATATTTCATTAAAGTTTCCTAAAAAATCGTATGATTTAGAGTTTTGGAAAGATCCTGACATACAAGAATCAGAGGATATACAGTTTGGTAACCTAAGAGAAGATGATGATTGGATTTTAGATGGATTGTATAATGAACCTTTAAGATTGAGATCATATTTCTGCAATAAATTATGGTTATCAATACATAAACCATATTATCTGGATAAAGAACCAGAAGCTAAAAGTGGTATTGATTTAATGTATGTTGAGGTTTTTGTAAATAAAGCATATAAAGGTGTATATGCATTGACAGAACAAGTTGATCGAAAACTGCTGAAATTAAAAAAATATAAGAAAGGTTCTGTTTACGGAGAATTATTTAAAGCAGCGAGTTACAGCGGAGGCCCATCTTATAAGAGCGCTCCAAAATATAGAAATATCTTTCCGCATTGGGCAGGATATGAAATGGAATATCCTTTTATTAATTATAAATCTCATTGGAAAAATATTCATAAATACACAAAGTTTGTAATTAAATCAAAAGAGAACTCTTTTAAGAAAAAGATTAGTAAAAAGTTTTATCTAGATAATGCAATAGATTACTTTCTATTTGTAAACTTAATTAGAGCTACCGATAATTTGGGCAAGAATTTCTACGTAGCTCGATACACGAAACAAACTCCATATTTTAATATTCCTTGGGATTTAGATGGTGTGTTAGGTGTGATCCAAGATGGTAAAAGAATTTCCACTACCGATGACGTTCTAAGTAATGAATTATTTGATAAATTATTAAGAGTAAATCCTAACAATTATCGTCAAAGATTAAAAAACCGTTGGTTTGAATTAAGAAAAGAAGCACTTAGTGATCAACAGCTGTCACATACGCTTAGAGAAAACTATGATTTTTTTAAAAACAATAAGATCTACGAAAGAGAAGTACTAGTTTGGGGATCTGATATAAAATTACATGATCATTACGAGTATTTAGAGAACTGGTTAGAAAAAAGATTAGTTTTTTTGGATACATATTTCGAGAAGCTCAATTAGTTCCACGACAATTAGTTTTTAGCCCATAAGGCTTTTTTCTTACGAGTTTTGACTAAAAGAGTCACCCTTTATATCATATGGATTAAGCAAAATCTAAGTTGTTATTTAACTTGCCCAAGTAATAATGACAGAATCATTTGTATTTAGAATTCTTTGTTTAACAAGACTGATTATAGTTTTATATCCTTTCATGATCATAGCTCAAGACGTATCAACTAAAAATAAAATTATTCCAAACGAGATTATGGAAGAAGCTAAGATTTCTTTGAACTATTACCCAGAATTAGAAGATGTTTTAATCGAGTTTAAGTTTAAATCATCGCTTAAGAAATCCTTCATGAAAGCTCAACCTGTTTTTTTATCACTTTTTAAATCAAAAAGGAAAAGAAGTTATCTAATACTAATGAGCGAGACATTTAAAATTGATGGTCTAGAATTATCTATAAAGGATGTGCCTTCAGATATTCTTGTGGGTTGGCTTGGGCATGAGTTAGGACATATCATGGATTATCATAGAAGAAGTAGTGTAAACCTAATTTCGTTCGGTATAAAATATTTGTTTTCATCTAGTTTTATTAGGGATGCGGAACGCACAGCAGATACGCAGGCAGTATCTCACGGGATGAAAGATTACATATTGGCTACTAAAAACTTTATTCTAAATCATAGCTCTTTATCCGAAAAATATAAAGCAAGAATAAAGAAATTATACCTATCTCCTGATGAAATAATGTTATTGATTAAAGAACAAGAGGAGGATTAATCTTTTTCTTAATTAACATTAAAAAAGTAAATAATAATGGAAATGATACTAGATAAAGCTGAAGACTACATATTTAATCTTTTTAAGGATAATTTATCCAAGATATTTTTATATCACAACTTTTTGCATACTCAGCGAGTCGTAAATAGTGTAAAAGAAATTTGTGAGCATATAAATATTGATGAAGAAGATAAAGAAGTTGTATTAATATCAGCTTGGTTTCACGATGCAGGTTATGTAAGAGGTACAAAAAATCATGAGGAAGAAAGCATAAAAATATTCGAAATATTCTTAAAAGGAGTAACACTAAATGAGACAAAAAAAACGAAGATTTTAGGATGCATAAGAGCCACAAAAATCAATAAAGAACCAGCAAATTTACTAGAAGAAATAGTAAAGGATGCGGATAGTTCTCATTTGTCAAAAGATTACTATAAAGAAGTAAATGAATTATTAAGACAAGAATTAAGTTTATTAAAAGTGGCAGAATATTCTTCAGAAGAATGGAGAATTGAAAATTTAAAACTTTTTACAGAAAAGCATAAGTATTATACGAGATATGCGATTGAAAAATGGGAACCATTAAAAAATAAAAACCTTTTAAATATTATTAAAAAAGGAAAGAAAAGAAAAAAGAAAAGACAAAAAGAGGATTTAAAAGCGAAACTAAAGGCAAAATATAAAGATGAAAGTCCTGAACGAGGTATACAAACTTTATATCGTGTTTCTCTAAGAAACCATATAAAACTTAGTGATATAGCAGATACCAAAGCCAATATACTTCTTTCGGTAAACGCGATAATTATTTCTTTGGCACTAGCAAATCTAATCCCAAAGTTAGATGCTCCTTCAAACAGACATTTGATGATACCTAGTCTGATATTAGTTTTGTTCAGTGTAGCTGCAATAATCCTTTCGATAATGTCAACTCAACCAAAGGTTACTGGAGGAGAGTTCACAAGAGAGCAAGTGAAAAATAGAAAAGTAAATCTTTTGTTCTTCGGTAACTTTTTTAAAATGTCTTACGATAGATATCAGGAAGCAATTGATGAAGTAATTGGAGACAAAGAATATGTTTATAAAATGCTTACTAAAGACCTTTATTTGTTGGGTTTAGTGCTCAAGAAAAAATATGCGCTTCTCAAAATAACATACATAGTATTTACAATTGGAATCATCTTATCTGTTGTGGCTTTTATCGTGGCTTTTACAGGAATTGACTTGGTACAAGAAGTAAGTACACCAGAAATTATAGAGAAAATTACAAACTAGATATGGCAATTATAGGATCGTTAATCAAAGGAGCAATCAACTTAAAAGATGCATTGTCTCCAGAACTGAATCATGAAGAATCGCAACAAAGAGTATTAGAAGAATTACTAACGACAGCTTCAAATACTGAATTTGGTAAAAATTATGATTTTGAAAATATATTAAAATCTAAAAATATACAGGAAGAGTTTGCAAACAAAGTTCCATACTTCGATTATCATCAATTATTAGAAAAATGGTGGGGTCGAGTTATTGATGGAGAATCAAATGTAACTTGGCCGGGAAGCCCGGATTATTTTGCCTTAAGCTCAGGAACTACAGGTAAGAAGAGTAAACGTATTCCTGTAACTAACGAAATGATAGAATCTATTCGTAGAGCAGGTATTAAACAGGTAGAAGCTTTATCTAATTTTGATCTTCCAGCTTCTTTTTTTGAAAAAGATATTATGATGTTAGGTAGCTCTACTGATCTACAAGAAAGAGAAGGACATTTAGAAGGAGAAATTAGTGGAATAAGTGCGAGTAATATTCCTTTTTGGTTTGAAGGTTTTTACAAGCCAGGTAAAGAAATTGCAAAAATAGATGACTGGGATAAAAGAGTTCATAAAATTGCTGAAAATGCAAAAAGTTGGGATATAGGAGCGTTAAGTGGGATTCCTTCGTGGATGGAATTGATGATACAAAAAGTGATCGAATATCACAATGTAGAAAACATTCATGATATCTGGCCAAACCTACAGGTGTACACCTCAGGAGGGGTTGCATTTAGTCCTTATGAAAAAAGTTTTAATAGTCTATTAAAACAACCTATAACTGTAATAGATACATATTTAGCTTCTGAGGGATTCATTGCCTGTCAGGAGCGACCTGAGACCGATGCAATGAAATTGATTACTGACAATGGAATTTATTTCGAGTTTGTCCCTTTTCAGCCAGAATATATTAATCAGGATGGATCATTAAAGCAGGAAGCGCCTTCGATAACCTTAAAAGAAGTGGAAACTGATCAGGATTATGTACTCTTGATAACCACTGTTTCTGGAGCCTGGCGTTACATCATAGGCGACACTATAGAGTTTACAAATGTAGAAAGAGCCGAGATTAGAATTACTGGTAGAACTAAATTCTTTTTGAATGTAGTAGGGTCTCAGTTATCGGTTAATAAAATGAATGCAGCTTTAAGAGAAATAGAAGAGAAATTTGATATAGAAATTCCAGAATTCACATTAGCAGCAACTAGGATACACGATGAATTCTATCATCATTGGTACCTAGGTTCAGAGACAACAATTGATAATACAATGTTGGCCAAAGAGCTTGATGAGGTATTAAAAAAAGCTAATAAAAACTATAAAGTCGCTAGAAGTAAAGCATTAAAAGGTGTAAAAGTAACCACTGTTTCTCCTATTGTTTTTTCAGAATGGAGTGGAGCACAAAAGAAAAAAGGAGGACAAGTAAAAATGGAACGAGTAATGTCTGAAGAGAAGTTTGCTACTTGGGAAGCCTTTATTTCTGAAAACAACCCTAAATGAAACAATAATGATAAAAATAAAACATACAATTCTTCTTATTCTAACAATACTAGTTTCTAGTTGTGCACTTTACGAACCTAAGTACAGAGAACCTTTTGATGAATCGATTACTGCTAATGAAAAAGAAATTGAAAAGACTTTTTATTTAATAGGTGATGCGGGATATGCACAGCCTAATAAGAGCACACCTGCATTATTAGCCTTCGAGAAATATCTTGATAACCATAAACAAGAAGGAAACTATACTATTTTTTTAGGAGATAATATTTATCCAGATGGAATGCCTAAAAAAGATAAAAAAGACAGGAAAATTGCAGAACATCGATTAGATGTCCAAATCGAAGCGGTTAAAAATTTTGAAGGACAAGTGTTTTTTATTCCTGGGAATCATGATTGGTATAATGAAGGTTTAAAAGGATTAGAACGACAAGAAAAGTATTTTGAGAAAAAATTAAAAGACAAGAAAGTATTTCGTCCATCAAAAGGCTGTGCATTAGAAAGTATAGAGATCACCGACGATATTCAATTAATTATTTTAGATTCTCAATGGTACTTAGAAGATTGGGATAAACATCCTACAATTAATGACAATTGCCCAGAAATCAAAACAAGAGAAGCTATGTTTCTCGAAGTAGAAAGTGAATTTAAGAAAAATCAAGATAAAACCATTGTATTTGCATTACACCATCCTTTATATACAAACGGAGTTCACGGAGGTAAATATGCACCAATAAAACACTTATATCCTTCTCAAAAAAAGATACCATTACCTGTTCTTGGATCTCTAGCAATGCAAATACGTACTTCTGGAGCCATTTCAACTCAGGATAATCAGAATAAACAATATAAATCTCTAGTCAGGAGATTAGAAACATTAGCAAGAGGAGTAGAACGAATTATTTTTACTTCGGGACATGAACATTCTTTACAATACATAGAGCACAAAGGGATTAAGCAAATTGTATCTGGTGCTGGAGCTAAAAACTCTTTCGCAAAACTTAATAATAATGGACTTTTTGCTTACGGAGGTCAAGGTTTTATTCGATTAGATATCCATAAAGATGGGTCTTCCTGGGCTTCTTTTTTTGGAGTTGAGAATAGTGAGCCAAAACTGCTTTTTCGAAAAGAAATTTATAAAAAAGTAGAGCAATATGATATTTCTAGTATACCCGAGAGTACAGATCAAACAGTGATGGCGTCTGTCTATAAAAAAGAAGGTACGGATCGCACCGATTTTTATGAGAGTATCTGGGGAGATCATTATAGAGATTTGTATGGAAAAAAAATTAAAATCAAGGTTGCTATCTTAGATACGCTTTACGGAGGTTTGGAAGTGGTAAGAAAAGGAGGAGGACATCAAACACGTTCCTTAAGGTTAAAGAGTAAAGATGATAGGGAATATAACATGCGTGCACTTAAAAAAAGTGGGGTTAAATTTCTTCAATCTACTGTTTTCCAAAGTAATTATATAGAAGAATCTTTAGAGAATACGATTTCTGAGGATATCTTATTAGATTTTTATACTGCATCACACCCTTATATTTTTACTGTTATTCCTGATTTATCTGATGCAGTTGGGATTTATCATACAAATCCAAAGGTTTATTATGTGCCTAAGCAGAAGGCTTTGGGTAAACATAATGATACGCATGGAGATGAATTATATATGATTGAAGAGCGTCCAGAAGAAAATCATAAGAATTTAGAATCATTTGGTAAACCGGACGATATAGAGAGTACTTCTGATGTATATGAGCGTCTACGAAGAGATGAAAAATATAAAATAGATGAACCTGCTTTTATTAGAGCAAGACTGTTCGATATGTTAATAGGTGATTGGGATAGACATCAAGATCAATGGCGCTGGGCAGAGTATAAATTAGAAAATGGGAATCATATTTTTAAACCTATTCCACGAGATAGAGATCAAGCATTTTCTAATTTCGATGGTGGGTTTTTGGGAACACTAAAAGGGCTACTTGGATTTGCAAATCAATTTCAGATTTATGATGAAGAATTAAAAGAGGTAAAATGGATCAATGCATCCGCAACCAGATTAGACCGAACCTTAATCCAAAATAGTGGAAGAGAAGAATGGCTAAAACAAGCAAAATACATTCAGGAAAATCTTACGGATATTGAAATTGAAAATGCATTTAAAAATATCCCTCCAGAAGCAAAAGGGGAAGATTTAGACCGTATTAAGAAAAACCTAAAAGGTAGAAGAAAGAACTTAATGGATATTGCTAATAGGTATTATGATTACCTAGCAAGTCTAGCTATCGTGATGGGGACGGATAAAGATGATTTAATAGAGATTATACGAACAGAAAAAGGAAAAACAAGAGTCCTTGTTTCTCGAATAAAAGATGGAAAGAAAGGGATTGTTGTAAGTGATAAAATTTTTGATAAAAAAGAAACTAAAGAAATTTGGATTTATGGATTGGATGATGATGACGTTTTTGAGTCGAGTGGAAAACCTCAGGACCCAATTCGAATAAATATAATTGGAGGACAAAATAATGATGTTTACAAATTCATGAAAGGTCGCAGAATTTCTGTGTATGATCATAAAAGTAAACCTAACACTGTGGAGAAAAGAGGAGGTGCAAAAATTAGATTTACAGATAATTATCATATAAATAGTTTTGATAAAGATGAAAAAGTAAGAACCACTTCTTCTGTATTACCAGTTATAGGTTTTAATCCAGATGATGGGGTTCGTGTTGGACCTATGTTAATTTATACTATTAATGGATTTCATCGTAATCCTTTTTCTAGTAGTCATAGTTTTTCTGGCGGATATTATTTTGCAACCCAAGGTTTTGATTTAGGTTATCGAGGAGAGTTTGCAGGAATTTTAGGTGATTATAACTTGTTTGTAGGAGCCACTTATACAAGTCCAAATTTTGCAGCTAACTTTTTTGGTTTTGGAAATGAAACTGAAAACAATCAAGATGAACTTGATTTTGATTATAACCGAGTAAAATTAAGTACATACGCTGTATCCTTAGGTGCTGTTAAAAATGGTCGTTTGGGAAGTAATTTTGAATATAAAGGATCTCTAGAAGGAATCAAAGTTGACGACACCGCGAATAGATTTATTACTCAGGAAGCAGGTTTTGATAATTCAGAGTTTTTTGAGCGCAAATGGTTTGCTGGGCTAGATGGAACCTATCGATATGAAAGTTATGATGTGGTTTTAAACCCCACTCGAGGAATGAAATTTGAAGTTAATGTTGGAGGAAGAATGAATCTGGATGATACTAAAAGAACTTTCGGTTATATAAAACCACACTTAGGATTTTATAACTCATTGAGTCGTAACCGTAGAGTAGTTTTAAAAACAGCCATTCAAGGTCAATTTAATATAGGAGAGAATTATGAATTCTATCAAGCTGCTCAACTTGGAGCGGATAATCTATTACGTGGTTACAGAACGGAACGATTTACAGGACAATCTTCATTAGCAGGTAGTGCTGATATAAGATATAGTTTCAAACAGTTTAAAACTAGAATTTTACCCCTTCAAATAGGAGTGTTTACAGGAGTTGACACTGGAAGAGTTTGGATTGCCGATAATGATACATCTGATAAGTGGCACAGTGATTATGGAGGAGGTCTATGGATAAATAGTACTAATGCCATGAAAGCAACTTTTAATCTTTTTGCTGGAGAAGATGGTGCTAGATTTTCTTTTGCATTTGCATTTAAATTTTAAAAACTATTATAATATGACTTTTAAATACGTAATATTATTAACATCAATGTTTCTTATATCTAATTTGTTTTCACAAACGGATTCTCCATATGAAACTGATCTATGGATAGATGGTGCTTGGGTTACTGGAGCTGTAGGAGGCTCTGTATATGGCTTCACATTACTATTGAATAAAGAAGGAATTACTGAGCAAGAATTAGGAAATCTTAATAAAGATGATATTTTTTTTATTGATCGCTGGGCAGCAGGAAATTATTCTGAGCGAGCCAGTCAAATTAGTGATATCCCTTTTTATACCTCTTTTGCAACCCCCTTTTTATTGTTGTTAAATAAAAACACAAGACGTGATTCTGGAAAATTATCAATTATGTTAGTGGAAAGTATGGCAACAGCGGGAGCTTTATTTACAATTACTGCTGGTTTGGTAAATAGACCACGTCCTTTAGTATATGCAGAAGACACTCCTTTAAAAGATAGATTGTCAAAAGACTCGCAACGTTCATTTTTTAGTGGACACGCTGCGGCATCCGCAGCAGCAACTTTTTTTGCTGCTAAAGTTTTTAGCGACTATTTTCCAAATTCCAAAGCTAAACCATTTGTTTGGGCAGGTGCAGCTGTATTACCCGCAGTGGTAAGTTACTTTCGTGTTCAATCAGGAAATCATTTCCTTACGGATGTGATTTTAGGATACGCAATTGGAGCTACTACTGGTATTTTAGTTCCAGAATTACATAAAAAGAAAAACAAAAAATTAAGTATTACACCAGGTATCGGATTACATCAACAAAGTATCAGGCTTTCTTATCGTTTCTAAAGAAATAAGGTGCTTAATTTTTTTTAATTAATTGTAAATCAATGAATAAATTCTGTTTTTCTATATCCATTTTCTTTTTTTTCTGTTCATTTACCATGTTAGGTCAAGTCAGTGATCTAGCTAGAGTTGAGTACACTTATTTTCCACAAAGAGGAAGTGATAACTCTTTTAAACGGTTTAGAGCATTATTAAATTACCCCATAAAACTAGATGATAAAGGAAGTTATCTGGTAACTGGATTAGAGTATAGAGAAGTTAATTTTGACTATGAAGATCTTACTTCGTTTGATGTATCAGGATTTGACCGTTTACGCTCTGCAGAATTTACTATAGGATATACTTTTAAATTAAAGAATGATTGGCGTTTTGCCATAAAATCTGGTGCCATGGTTGCTTCCAATTTTGAAAACAATAAAATTACAAGTGATGATTTACTATATTCTGGTGCGATTTTCTTTATTAAAGACAAAAAAAATGAAGGTTTAAAAAAACCATGGAGATTGATTTTAGGTCTTCAATATTCGACTACAGCAGGAAGACCATTTCCACTACCAATTGTCAATTATTTTAAAGAGTTTCATCCTTCTTGGTCGTATTCCTTAGGAGTTCCTAAGAGTAATATAAAATATGCTATTGATGAAAAAAACAAATTACAGGTGTTTGCTACCTTAGATGGTTTTTATGCAAACCTTCAAAATGACCGATTAGTTACCAATGGTTCCATTGGCTCAAGAAATCAAGTAGCAGAAAATATATCAATGACAATAGCCTTAGGAGGTTTAGGTTATGAACATTTATTTACGAAACACTTAGTTTTTTATAGTTATTTTGGATATACCTTGTTGAACGATATAAGATTACGAAATGATGATCAGGAAAATGTGCTAACAATAAACGATCAGAACAGCTTTTATATAAGAGGAGGACTTAAATTGAAATTATAATAAAGGACTAAAAAATCTGGCAACTCCTTCTGATAGTTTTCTTTTAATAGATCTATTTTTGTAAGTTTTATATTCTAATAAGAAACTGTTATTACAGTCTGAAATAAAGTCTTTACAAACATTTTCTGCCACAGTTTTATCATAAATTAAAGCATTTGTTTCAAAATTGTGTTCAAAACTTCTATGGTCAAAATTTCCAGATCCTATGGAGACTATTTCACCATCCATTACAATTACTTTACTATGAAGAAAATCATCTTTTTGTTGGTGTATTTCAATACCTAAAAAGAGCAATTCTTCGAAAAAAGATAGCATACTATATTTGGCTAACCAAGAATCTGATTTTTTAGGAACTAATAATTTTATATTTACTCCACTGAGTGCAGCCATTCTTAATGCTTCTAGCATTGCATTATTAGGGATAAAATATGGGTTAGAAATATAGATATACTTTTCTGCCAGATTGATCATCGATATGTATTGATGCATTATTGATGCATAATCCGAATCAGGTCCTCCAGCAACAATTTGGACTGGTATTGTTCCTTCATCTTCTATTTTTGGAAGATAATGGTCGGTTAATAGAAGTTCTTGATCACTCGCAAAGTAATAGTCTTTAATGAAAACTCTATGCAAGTTGTCTACTGCTGGGCCTTTAATATATAAGTGTGTGTCATCCCAAATACCTAATTCCGAATTTGACTTAATATATTTGTCAGAAATATTAACCCCACCAGTAAAGCCAACTTTACCGTCCACAATAATTATTTTTCTATGATTTCGATAGTTTAAAGTGAACAAAAAACTACCATAATGTAAAGGCATAATTGGATATACTTTTACTCCAATACTTTTTAATTTTTTAACTGCTTTTTTGCGAAGTGAGTAGCTTCCAATTGCATCATATAATATTCTAACTTCAACTTTGTTTTCAAGTTTTTCTTTCAACAGTGAATAGAGTTTTTCAAAAAGCTCTCCTTCTTCAAAAATGTAATATTGTAAATGAATAAACTTTTCAGCTTTTTGTAATTCTTCGAAAATGGTATCGAATGTTTTTTTACCGTTCTGCAGTACTTCAACTTTATTTGATGCTTGTGTTCCGAAATTAGAACTGTTTCGCATTAGTTTTGATAGTTTTGAAGATTTATTGTCCGTAAATACTAAGTGTTTCTCCTTGGTAAACCTATCTCCAAAATTTTGTTCATATAAACGCCTTCTGACTGTTTGTTTAAGTTTAAAAAATTTGAAACGTCTTCGATTAACACCAAAAATGATATAAAGAAAAATTCCTATTACTGGCAGAATCAAAACAATAAGTAACCAGCTTAGGGATTTTGTAGGCCTTGAACCATATAATATAATATGTAAAATTGCGAGTGAAGTAAGAAGAATATAGAGGCTAATAGCAATGATCATTTTATGAGGTATTAATGTAATGTATTAGCAAATTTATTTTGTAAATGGGCTACCATTTATTCGGATCGGATTATCAAAGCATAATCTAAAAATATATTTTTATAAAAATAAAAAATTCATTGATTATGGGGGTTATTTCGACTGATAAAAATAAAATCATATTAATTTACAATTCCAAAGAGTCTATTGGTAAGCAAACATATAGCTATGTTGTCGCATCAGAAAAAGATATTCTTGCTATAGATACAACTAAAACGGAAATACCTGGGACACAATGGTTAGAAATAGCAGAAAATCTGGGTATAAATATTTCGGATTTGATTCAAAAAAAATTTCCAAATTATCAAGGACTATATGATCCAAATGTAACCCTAAATACGCATGATTGGTTAAAGGTTATAAAAAAGAATCCTAGAATCGTAAGGCGGCCTATTCTAATAATAGGAGAACAATTCCATCAAATAGAAACTCCATCTGATTTTGTAAGGATTATGGAATCTAACAGTGCTGACGAATTAAATACTCCCTCAAAAGAAGGATAAAATAAATGTTTTATTAATCTAACTATTTCAAAGATGCATTCGTCATAAACGACATACTATTTAAGTCAAAATATTAATGTAATAGATGCACATGATTAGAAACAATACGAAAAAGAAATTAATCGCCATTTTTACGATTTTCTTTAACTGAAAATTTCGCATCTCTTGTTAATTTAAGTTTATTTTTTTTACAAAAACAGGTAATTGACCAACGTACAGTTACCTGTTTTTATTCAACTAATTTTATTTAAAAATTAGTTGTCATCTGTAGCATCTTCTACAGCGTCTTTTACTTCTTCAGCACCATCTTCTACTGCATCACCTACATCTTCTACTGCATCTTCTACTTTTTCTCCTGTGGTTTTTTCTCTACAGCTTAATGTACTCGCAAATAAGAAGCACATAGCAGTAATTGATATGATTGTTTTTTTCATGATATTATATTTAATTTAAGCTTTAAATTTCTTACCGAATATGAGAGATACTATAAAAAGTACTATGAATATAAAAAATAAGATTTTTGCAATACTAGCAGCCCCTGCTGCGATACCACCAAATCCGAAAACTCCAGCAACTATTGCCAAAATGATGAAAATTACTGTCCAACGTAACATAATTAGTGTTTTTAATTATTAAATGACTCTAAGTGAGTGATTTGTTTTTCAAATCGTTTACAGTGTAAAGGTCAATAAATCTATCTTAACTCTTTAGCTGTATCGCTTGTAACATTGACTCCTTTGCTTTTTGGTTATTATTTTGTTAAAATTCTATAAAATAAGGGTATCTTTAGATTGTAATTTTTCTAAAAGTATATTTAGTTGAAAAAAAAGATACGCTTACAAGATCAAAAGGTCCAGGATATTGTCATAGATATGGCCAATGATCTAGGAGTAAGTTATGAGAAATCTAACCAAGAGTATTGTGTTCGTATACCAGAAAATATGGGTTCAGGATATATTCGTTCTTTTGAATTTGATTTTGGAGTAGGTGTTGTAGAGACAGATTATTTATTGAAAAAGGAATTTCAATTTCATTTAAAAAAAGGAATTGTACATCCACTAAAAGTAATTTTTAATAGAGAATCTAACTTTTTTCATTGTTTTGAAGAAGATGATAAATTGAATGAAGTAAAAAGATTAGAAAGTGTTATTGCTGCCAGTACGCCTACTAATAATCATATTTTTAAAATCCCTGCCGATCAACCGATTTGTATTTTTAGTTTAGAAATAAATAGAAAATTGTTTGAAGAGAAAATAGAGTCTTTTCTTCCGGATATGAATGAAGATCTCATGAATTTATTTCGAGATGTGAACGGAATCAGACAATTTTATTATAAAAACTATTATAGCTTAGAGATTTCAAAACTAATTTCTGAGTTTACAGAGTGCGAACTAACAGGATTTATGAGGCAAGTTTATTTAGAAGGTAAAGCTTATGAAATATTTACACTTCTTTTAAAACAATATTTAGATGATTTAAGAGATCCCGATAAACGTCAGATTATACGACAGGCTACTATAGAGTCTATAGAAACTGCTGTATCTATCATAGAAAATGAAATCGAAACTATTGGTAATATTGTTAATATTGCTAAACGAGTAGGATTAAATCAGAATACTCTCCAAAACGGTTTTAAACAATTATACAATACTTCGGTTAATGAGTTTATAAAAAATCATAGAATTGAGACAGCAAAGGATTTGTTAGAATCTTCAAATCTTAATATTACCGAAATCACATACAAGGTCGGAATAAACTCTAGAAGTTATTTTTCTAAATTATTTAAGAAAAAATATGGGATTGCTCCTAAACAATATCTTGATAAAGTTAGAAATAATAAAGACGATTCTAGATCAGCTTGACACTTTTTTTTGCTTAATGCGTAAGCTATTTTATTAAGTACTTTTCTTTTTCTTATACTTTTCTTTTTTATAAAACTGATCAATAGTGTTAGTATAAATTTCAAAATTGTTAATGTGTTTGAGGTAAATCTAATTTCTTTGTAAAAAGCGCAAATTATAAGTTAGATTACACAATAGTATGCAGAGAATTGAAATACATAGTATTGAAGGTTCGGAAATATTAAAACAATTAAATGATTATTTAAAAGGGGAAGTTGAAGAACAATGGGGTGAGTATGTTCTCCGTTTTGATAATAAGTTTGGAAAAGGAATTATACGTAGTATTTCGTTTGATTGGGGAGTGTCATTATTAGATTATGATCTTCACTTTTTTGAAGATACTAAAGTCATTTTTACAATAAAAGATGTCAATCCGATAGAATTTATTTTTATTTCTGAAGGTAGATTAGAATATGATAATGATTCAAATGATGAAAAATCGCAGTGTTTTGAACGTTATCAAAATATTATTATATCTACAAAAAAGCTATCTAAGGAAGCGTATGTTTTTCCTAAGTTAGAGGATGTAAAAGTTAATTTTATATACATTTTACCTAGAGAGTATGCTAAGAAAAACAATAATAATCTCTCTTATTTAGGTAAGAAGTTACTATCTGTATTTAATCAAGAAGAATCATCATTACCTTATCATCATTTTGGTAATTACAATCTCAAAATAGCTGATCAGATAGAGCAGTTAAAAAAGAGTAATGATATTGGAATTGTTAGGACTCTTTCTATAGAAGGTCAGTTAAATCTAATAATGGCAATGCAGTTATTAGAACATTTTAATCACGAAAATGAGGTAGGCTTACCAGAATCCTTGTCAAAAGAGGATATAAAAAAGATTCAAAACCTCTCGGGTTACATCATAGATAATATTTCTGATCCTCTTTCTGTAAATTTATTGGCCAATAAAGCCGGTGTTAGTACTAAGAAATTACAATTAGGATTTAATATACTATATTCTAAGTCTGTGAATGAGTATATCAGGCAACTAAAATTAGAAGTTTCTCGAGATTATATTAAGAATACAAATGATTCTATTTCTGAAATAGTATATAATATAGGTTTAAAAAGTAGAAGTTACTTTTCTAAAATATTTTTTGAACGTTACGGGATTCTGCCTACAGAGTATAGAAAAAAAGTTAAAAGGGATAAATAAGTTTTGCGTAAGCACATGTTTAGAATGTGGATAAGAGGAGTATCTTTTAGGAAAGGTATGTCTTTTATTATTGGGATATTAAATTTTGATAACTTGTAGAATAAAGTATAACCCAAATTTGTATGAATAAAACCTTAATACAAAACGAAAAAGCAATAGTTAATTTAAAATTTAAAACAACCTTACCCTTAGAAGATCTAGAAAAAATCTCATCAGAAAGGAAGCGTATTCTAAAAAAGACTAGAGGATTGGTTTCTTTGCATTGTTATGTAAATGACGAAACTAAAACCTTTGGAGGGATTTTTATGTTTGAGGAAATTAGGTTTGCTAATCAGTATTTAGAAAATTTTTTAACTGAAGGAATGGGTCCTAAATATGGTGTTATTGCTAAAACACTTAAAATTGATATAGGTGCTGTTAAGTATAAAATTGATGGAGAAAACTTAGATTCTTATGGCAATATTATGGAGTAGGGATGTTTTTATAATAGACAGGCGCTAACATGGATTCATATGATATATCGTTTTTAAAAAACTCTTTAGCAATAGTGTGTGCTTCTAATTCAGAAGAGGATGATGTTCTAAGGATATGATCAATTTCTGTCATTTCTGTTTCGGTGTTTAACCAGTTTTTAAGAGTTTTTTTTGATATAATAATGGGCATAGTAGAGTTAAGGTTTTGTATTGCTTTAACTACTCCAGTCGATGTTGATGTCAACATGCTACAAGTAATAAACCCATCATCTAATGTGTTGTAAACTCCCGCTATAAAAAAAGGCTTTTTATTTTTTTGATAAACATAATATGGATATAGACTTCCATTAGACAAATGATAAACGAAAAATCCCGTAATAATAATAACACACCGTCTGTTTTTAAAAGAATCTCGGAATAATTGATTTGTGTCTAATTGTTCTGTATGAATTTGAAGAGTATTATAAACTTTTTGAAAATCATTCCATTCATCTTTGTAATCATGAGGCAATAGCCCCCAAATACCATAAGATATATAATCAGGATTTTCTGTAGTAATGATAGAAATGGTTGATTCTTCGCTTCCATCGATTACACGTCTAGGAGAGTAAAGTTTAGGAAACTTAAAATTGAATCCTACTTCCTCTTCAATAACTTCTCTTTCCGCTTCGTTTGCAATTTTTTTAAACATCTCTTTTTCTTACCGTTGCAAGTAAAAAAAATTTAAGAAATAAAATTATCTCGTATAATTTAATTCGTAACGCATTTACTAGTTATTGGTAAATATATTAATAAATGTTCGACTTTTTTTTCAATAGAGTTAAGCAAAAACTTAATAAAGATAAAGAATTGACAATTTAGCTGCTAATTTTGCAATAAGAGTTTAGTTGTAAGATTCTAAAAATCAATTAGGTAAATAGTTAATCTGGGTGTTATGGAAAATGTAAAAGACAATGGCATAAATATTCCATCCGAATTAGGTGTACTAAATACGTATCTACCTGGAAATATAGAAGTAAATTACGATATTCACATACTCACGATAGATTCATCCTTTGGTAAAGGTCAGGTTAGGCATACAAGTTTGCAAAATGGATTGGAAAGCTATGACTTTGACATTAAGTTATATCAAACTGTAAAAATTCCTATAAATTATATTGCAACAGACGCTCTTCAGTTTTTTTACTGTTTAGAAGGGTATTGTAATCATCAATTTGAAGATTTCGAGGAAAAGGTAAAAATAGATCAATTTCAAACCGCTGTTGCTCATAGTAATCCTCAATTGTCTAACAGTATAATAATAGAAAAAAATACTTCTTTTATGTTTAATATTATATGTATTAATAAAAAAGAATATTTTGATAAGTTTAGTGCAGAAAATAATCGTTTCGATAAGAAGATTCAAGATCTTTTATCTGATATTAAAAATAAATCAAAACACTTTCATTTAGGTAATTATAATTTAAAAATAGCAGAACAACTAAAATTGTTGTTTGGGATAGAGCATAGTAATGAAATTTCTGAGCTACTTTCACAGAAGGGTAGGTACTATCTTATTTTGGCTAAACATATAGAACAATTCCATACAGAGATCGAGAATAATTCTAATACAAGTGGCCTTCTTAAAAACGAGTTGATATCTATTTCCGAATTGGGCGAGTATATTAAAGAACATCCCGAAATCCAACATAGTATTAGAACATTGTGTTTGCAATCAGGACTTTCTCCAGCTAAATTACAAGAAGGTTTTAAGTTTATATTTGATAGAACAGTATCAGATTTTGTTAGAAATATTCGCTTAGAAAAGGCGGAAAAATTGATTAGAACAACAGATTTATCGATATCTGAAATTGTTTATTCTATAGGATTGACAAGTAGAAGTTATTTCTGTAAAATTTTTAAGAGAAAGTACTTCTGTAGCCCTAAAGAATATAAAATAAGAAAGTCTTGTTAAATATAATTAGCAGACGATCTAATTCATAAGTTTAAATAATAGAAACATAAAAAGATCACTCCGTAGTCTAAAATATTAGATGGAGTGATCTTTTTATATCAATTAGTTTAGGTAAGATCTTCTAATCTTTTGATCGTAGATAATCCACTTTCTATCTTATTTTTTTGCTCCACTAAAATTGACTTGGTACTTAAAGGAAGTGTCGTTTCTGAAAGTACATCGTTATATTCTTCTACCGAAGCTTTTTCACCTCTAATCGCTTCTTCAAGCATAGATTCTTCATTATCACCAGAAACGAAAGATTTAATATCCATCCACGTTCTGTGTAAGTTTCCGGATATACTACCACCCTTATCTACTTCTTGGCCAAAAGATTTAATTTCATTTTTTAATTCATGCCCAAAATCATAGCGTTCTTGAGCTTTCTGATTAAAATAATTTTTAAGAGGAGTATGAGTTACATTCTCAGCAGCTTTTTTAAAGCCTTTTTCCGCATCATACGTTTTTTCAAGCAAATCATTTAGTTTATTACCTGTTTTTTCAGAATACGTTGCCATATTTTTTCAATTTTTAAGTTTTACGATATTTTCTTTTGAGATGTCTATCGCTTTTCATCTTATATTTTTAAAATTCTTTTTTGAGAAAATTTGTTTGCGATTGATTTTAGTTTTGATTAATCCTTTCGTAACAACTAAGATGATACCAGTTGCGAATCCACAAACAAAAATCAATAGAATTTCTAATAACATATCTTATGTTTCTGAACTCTAAATTAGAGTAATGATGAGTAAAACATTTGTTCTAAACAGTGAAAAGTTAACTCATTTGATTTTCGGTAAGAGCACTAAGATTGTAGTGGTTTTGAGTTAATAAAAATTTCGATTGAATCAGTTAGTGTGATATAATAAATTGATATTGTCGCTAAAAATCATGATAAGAAAAGGAACTTTAGTACAATGGAAGTGGGGAAATGGAATTGCAGAGGGTAAAGTTATAGAAACGTACACGAAAGAAGTTACTAGAACTATTAAAGGAACTAAAGTCTCTAGAAATGGAAAAGAAAATAATAAGGCATTATACATCGAGCAAGAAAACGGAGATCACGTTCTCAAAAGTGAAAGTGAGGTTGAGAGAACTTTTTAGATTTTTTTGTTTTAATAGACTTAGAGCTTATGATAAAAAAAGGAACAAAAGTACAGTGGGCGCAAGATCAATTTGTGCATTTTGGAGTTGTAGAAGAGACTTATACATATAAAGTAACTAGAAAAATAAAAGAAAATTCAGTAGTCAGTTTTAGCAATACTAGCGTAGCCCTATATATTAAAGTAATCGATGGGACATTTGTATTAAAAAATGAAACAGAAGTACTGCTTAATCTTCAATCAGTAAATAAAAAAGAGAAAAATATAAATTATTAAAATTAAAAAGTATGTCATTATTAACCATTATTCTAAATATATTTTTACCACCCTTAGCAGTCTTTTTGAAACACGGATTAGGGACTACATTTTTAATTAGTTTAGTTCTAACAATTATCGGTTGGATTCCTGGTGTAATTCATGCTTTTATTGTTAATAAATAATTTTGTGAAGAATTTTATAGAATTACAGGAAGTTTTAAAAGCGATTTTTGCTACTGAAAGGAAATATCTTGAAGTCTCAAGAAAAGTTCAGGTTCCGGAGTTATCTCGTTTTTTAAATCATCAAAATATTGTTAGAAATAAATATATAAATGATTTAACAGAAGCATTTGCGTTCAACGAAATAGAGTTAGCTGTTTTCGACATCGAGCATGGTATAATTGAGTCTGGTTTTAATGAGATAAATATTGAACTAAATCATAAAAAGCAGGCCTATGTATCACTAGTGCATTCATGTTTAAAACTTGATCAAAAGTTGATTAAAGCTTGTATTGTCTGTTTAAAAAACAATAAAATACCATTAGATATTCTTGAAGTTTTGACTAAAATTTGTACTTCTTTAATATTTAATGGTATAGATGGAAATAATAAGATAGAAGAATTTAAAGCAAAGGAGCTCGAAAAACAACAAATAGAATTACAAAAAAATCGAAGTAGTTACTTTTATAAAAATTCTTAAAAATATTTAGAAACGATCTTATAGTCGTTCTTCGCCTTTATTATCTATTTTGCCATATTCGGATTTATAGATTTGAACTACTATTAAAAATAAACTTATTAGAAGAGGACCAAAAATAAGTCCTATAAATCCAAAAAGAGGAACTCCAACGATTACCCCAATTAATGTAATTATTGGGTGTACATTGTCTAATCTTTTCAGCACGTATAAACGCACTAAATTATCAGAAGATCCGACAATTACTAGACCATAAATAAGTATTCCCCATGCCTGAAACGTATTTCCTGTAGATAATGCTATTATAAAAATTGGAATGATAGCGATTAGTGTACCGATAAAAGGTATCATAGAACCTACAGTAACAATCACAAACCAAAACATAGGATCTGGTATTCCAAAAATAAAAAAACCAATCAGTGCAACCACCCCTTGAATTATTGCGACTAAAGGAATTCCGACAGCATTAGAACGTACCATTTTTTGACTTTCATCTCCTATAATTCTTAAATTATCATCGTTAATAGGAATATATTCAAAGAGAGATTCTCTTAGCTTTTTTCGATTAGTAAGCATGTAATAAAGCAAAAAATACATAATACCAATAGAAATGAAAACGTTAAAAGTTCCACCAGCTAAATTCTGAAAATTTTCAGCAATCCAAGAAGAAACAGCATCAGGGTCAATTTGATCACTTATATCATACCCAATTTGGGATTCCCAGGTATCAAGTTGTTTTTTAATCGCAAAAACAAATTTTTCCGAGTTTTCAGTAACATTACCTATTTTATTACTTAACATAAGAATTAGACCTATTACTGGTACTAGTATGCCAACAAATGATATCAATAATAATAAACTTGCTGCTAGGTCTGGGTGCCAGCCTTTTCTAATAAGTAATATCATCCATTTTCTTAATATAACATAGATAGTTATTGCTCCTAATATTCCAGACAGATACGGTAGAATCTCACGAAATATAAGTCCTCCGATAAGAAAAATCAGAAGAAGAATAAATACCTGTCGTATAATGTTAGGACTTATGTTTTTTATCATAGATATATTGAGATTAGATAATTTTTCTTACCACTATTCTTCTATTGATGATTGGCTTGCGTTATGTGTTAAACTAAAATTTTTAGGTAGATCTAAAGTACGTATTGGGAATGGAATATTAATATTATTTTGATCATAAACTTCTTTGATCAACATCATTGTTTCACTTTTTGCTTTTGCCACTTCCAGTGCCGAGGTAGAATTAATCCAAAATCGCAATTCATAATTAATAGAACTGTCGCCAAATTCTCTCCATAAAAATAGGACATCTTCCTGATTTTCGACAGCTTTAAAATGATTTACAACGGTATCTATAGTAAGTCTTTTAACTTTTTTTAAGTCTGATTCGTAACCAACACCACATTTAAGTATAACTCTTGATTGCGCTGTTGTAGAATAGTTTTTTATAGGATTCTCAACAACTAATTTGTTTGGAATATATACTAGATTATTATCAACTTGTTTAATAGTCACGGCTCTTAAATCAATATCAATTACTTCTCCTTCATAATCATTAGTTTCTATCCAATCACCGTATTTTAAGTTTTTTATATAAGACAGTACGATACCAGAATATGTGTTAGCGAGTGCGCCTTGAAGTGCTAAACCAACTGCTAACCCTGCAACTCCTGCACCTGCTAAAATGGTATTAAGAGCCTTACCAAGATTTAGTATACCTAAGATAAAAAATAGCCCTAATAATATAACAAAAATTGAAACTAGTTTTGCAATCACCCTTTTCATTGAACGCTGGAGATTACTTTTGTCCAAAAGTTTTAAGGCCAGTTTACTAACATATTTAGATGCGATCAGTGCTATAATAAAGACTATTACTGCGATTAGTAAATTAGGTAAATTTATTATAATAGTATCTAACCAAGATTTTAGTTTTGATAACATTTTATTCCAAGCTTCTACTAATTGATCGTACATAGTATTCTATTTAAATGGTTTATTTTTGATTTAAAAATTCTGGTCTATAGTTTTTTAGTAATTCCAATATCGCTAGTTCGGTATTAGAAAAATAAGCAGTATCCCCATTATAACTATCTACCTTATCGAAATAAGACTTTATAGATCCATTTACATAATGTGCAATTATAGCCGGGTGCACATAGTATTTTTTACAAACGTTTCTGGTATTCCCTAAACTTTGTGCTGCCTTATCATAAGCGGCAAGTATGTTCTGGTGTATTTTTCTTTTGCTATTTGTAACTCCTTTTTCCATAAGTTGTTCAAATACAATAGTAGTAGCTCCCCAGGTTCTAAAATCTTTTGCTGTAAAAAGCTCACCGCCTATCTCGTGTAAATAATTATTTACCATACCACTCTCTACAGAATGTTTTATACCATCGTTATCATAATACTGAAAGAGTTCCCATCCAGGAATTTCTTCACATTTATTTATCAAACGGGTTAATTTTTTATTTCGAAGCGTAACAGAGTGTCGTTTACCTTTTTTACCTACGAATTCAAATTTTGTTTTATCTTTTTGGATATTAACATGACGAGTTCTCATGGTAGATAATCCATAGGTTTTATTTCTTTTTGCATATTGCTCATTACCTATGCGAATATGTGTTTCTTCCATCAGTCGTATAATGAGTGCTAAGACCTTACTTTTAGGCCAGCCTTTTTGTTCTAGATCTGTATCGACTTTTTTTCTGATTTTAGGAAGTTGCTTTCCAAAATCATACATTTTATAAAACTTAGTTTGGCTTCTAATTTTTTGCCAAAGCGGATGATAGCGATACTGCTTTCGTTTTTTTAGATCTCTGCCAGTAGCTTGTAGATGACCATTGTCTAATACAGTAATTCGAACGTTTTTCCATGCTGGTGGGATTACTAACTTTTTGATTCTATCAATATCCTTTTGAACTGATAATATCTCTCCGTTTAGTTTATAAATGAAATCTTCACCTTTTTTATATCTACGAATCGCTAATTTGTGATCATTTGTATACACCAAGTTTAGTTTATCAATAACTTTTTCTGGAGTTTTGATAAGTTTAGTTAAAAACGTTGGATTTGTAATATCAGGAATCATTAATCGGACAAATTATTCTGCATCGGATACTTTGAGATAATGGATAAGTAAAAGCACTCTATTTTTTCTCAGTACTTCGTAAATATTTATTACTTCAATTTTAAATGAAAATGATCTCGTTTACTAAATGCAAAGAGATCATTTTCGATTGAAAAATCAACCATATCTATCGTTGATACTACTTAGTATAGATTACTTTAGTATTTTGCATATTAGATTTGAATTCATTTAAATCTTTAACATACTTATATTGATCGTTAAAAACACGGTCAGGTTTTTCTCCAACAATAATATGTTTAACATTTAGATCAGGAGCGTTAAGAATAACTCTATCTGATACACGTAATTTTTTGTCACCTAAGGTTTGGTCTGTTTCTTTTAATTGAGAAATTACATACAGCTTATCTTTACTAGCTACAATTTCTTGAATTTCTATAGTGTGTTCTTTGTCGCTAACTTCAGCTTCTACAGTTAATGTAAGTTCTTCTTTTTCAACAGAATTAGGCATATCAACATCAACATACGGAACCTCTACTTCTACTTCTTCCATTACCACGACAACTTTCGGGATTTTAACCATTTTGGTTTTAGTTCCCACATTTACATCAGCCCAATCAACATCAAAAGTTGGCAGTTGACCTGATTCGGTCTCTATATCAACATCAACATCAGGTAATTTAGCTTCTTTTTTTTGTTGTACATCACAACTACTAATCAAAAGAATGATCATTAAAACCCCTATAAATTTTTTCATAATTAAATTGTTTAAGATTAGAAATTACTAAGGGCTACCTTATTATTTAACACATCACATTTGCTCTAATGAGATCTTTTTAATTGTTGTAGTAGCCCTCAATTTTTTTAGATACTGCAAAGCTATGGCACTAGTTCTCTTAAACTGTGCGCATATACTATTTTGATTAACTGCTTTGGTTTGAGGTTTTTTTAAAAAAAGGATTTATAGTTATTGAGTTAATAAATATTGCATTTGCACACCTAAGCTTAAAATAAATTATACATTTTATCGGAGTAATAAATAATTCTTAATTCTACATTTATGAGAACTGAAAAGAAAATAGATTTTTCGAACTTAAAGGCTATCTATATCAACTGTACGTTAAAAAATTCTTCGCGGAAAAGTCATACAGAAGGTTTGATGAAGGTATCAATGAATATAATGAGATCAGAAAATGTAATGGTCGAGTATCTTCGATTAGTGGATCATAATATTGCATATGGTTTAATGCCTGATATGAAGAAAGAAGGGAAAGATGTAGATGAATGGCCTGATATTTATAAAAGAATAATGAGTGCGGATATTTTGGTAGTAGGAACACCTATATGGTTGGGCGAAAAATCATCGGTCGCTACTAAATTAATAGAAAGATTATATGGAATGAGTGGAGAAATGAATGATAAAGGACAATATATTTATTACGGAAAAGTAGGGGGTTGTATAATAACAGGTAATGAAGATGGAATTAAACATTGTGCTATGAGTACACTATATGCGTTACAACATTTAGGATACAGCATTCCACCACAAGCAGACTGTGGTTGGATAGGCGAGGCTGGACCTGGACCAAGTTATATGGATGAAGAATCGGGAGCAAAAAATAACGAATTCACTAATCGAAATACAACTTTTATGACGTATAATTTATTGCACCTAGCTAATTTAATAAAGAGTAATGCTGGTTTTCCTTCTTATGGTAATTCTAGGTCGGCGTGGGATGATGGTACACGATGGAATTTTGAAAACCCTGAATACCGTTAATAAAACCTATTTAATTCAATTAATTTTTAGCTATGAAGTCGACTTTAAAGTTTTTAAAAAGATTAAAAAGCGCTGTATTTCATAGCATAGCTTTTTATCCAATCCTTATTAGTTTAGGTTTTTTTTTATTAGCAATTACGTTATTGTATATTGAGAATTTAAAAGTTATAGACTCTATTAAAAATAAGGTCACCTATCTCATAGTTCAGGATAATGAAACTGCAAGAACAATTTTGTCAACTTTGTTTGGAGGAATTTTATCGTTGACTGTTTTTAGCTTTACTATGGTAATGGTAGTGCTTAATCAAGCTTCTTCTAACTTTTCTCCAAGGTTACTTCCTGGATTGATATCCAATAAAAAACATCAAATAATTTTAGGCTTTTATATAGGGACGATATTATATACTATTATTGTTTTAATGTCATTGGGCGCATATGGATCGTCGAATAATGTAGGCTTTTCTGTAATGATAGCAGCAGCTTTAGGCGCATTTTGCATAGGCTTATTCGTATATTTTATTCATAGTATCTCTCAAGCTATTCAAATACATAATATTATAGACAAGATCTATAAATCTTGTATTAATTTGTTTACCAAAGAAAAAGAGGATCAAGAAAAATTCGATTATAGTATAGAAGATATTCCAGATAAATTTTGGAAAACAATTAATAGTAATAAAACAGGTTATTACAGATCATTTGATCAATTCTTTCTTATGGATTCATTAAAAATGGAAGAAAATATCATTGAAATAATCCCATATCCAGATCAGCATGTTTGGAAGGGAGATCCAATACTAAGAATTGAGAAACCGATTACCAAAGAAGAATTAGAATCTCTGCACGTTTGTGTGTATATTTTGTCTAATAGACATGAGGATGATAGTGGAGTTGGTGGGATGATAAAACTCACAGAAGTTGCAGTGAAGGCTTTATCACCTGGAATTAATGATCCAGGTACAGCAATCAATGCTATTTCTAAGATAGGACAATTATTGTACGAAGCGCTACAAATTCAACCTAAAACTGTTATTTCTGAAAAGAATTGTAAGATCAAGGTTATACATAATAAGATTCCAGCTGCAGAAATGATGCGCATCATTATAGAGCCAATAAGACAATATTCTAAAGCGGATAGTTCTGTTTCCTACGAATTATTGAATGCTTTAATTTTCTTGGGAAATAGCAAAAATATATGTTCTGAGTATAAAGAAGCTGTACAGTCAGAGATAGAAGCCCTAATACATGATTTGAAAGATAATATTACCAATAATAATGATCTAAAACGTATCTTAATGCTATTGAATAAACAAAGTTAGAATGGAATCGGAATCAATACTAATCTGTATACCGGATATTAGTGGTTTTACGGAATTTATGAGTTCAACAGAAATTGAATTGAGCTCTGAGGTAATTCCTGCTTTACTTAATAAGGTAATTTATGCAAATGAAATTGGACTCAAGGTATCCGAAATAGAGGGCGATGCAGTGTTATTTTATAGACCTGGAGAACTACCAACTTTTAAAGTGCTTATAGATCAATGCAGAAAATTCTATGATGAGTTTTATTCTCAATTGAATATATTATATAAGAAACATTCAGACAATAAAGAAAGAGAGCATATCCCAAATATGTTAGGATTAAAAATTGTTTTACATCTGGGGAAACAAGTTAGTGCGGTTCCTATTGGTAAAAATATAAAACTGATGGGAGAGGATGTAATTATTGCACATCGTTTACTCAAGAATAAGGTGCCAATAGACGAGTATATTTTATTATCAGAAAACCTTTTGTCAGAATATAAGGATCATATTATCGATCGTAATTTTGGTTGGGGAAAACTTCACGACAGAGAAACAGAATATGAACATATTGGAGAGGTTAATTATAGTTATATTGATTTAAGACCCCTGCAATCCTAATTTCTTCATACAAAAAAGTCAATTTTAAATAATTACTTCTTTTCTAGAGGATTAAGACTAGTTATTACCTATTTACGATAGCGTTAAGATAAATAGTATATGAGCAAATAACACCTTGTTCGTTAAAGTATCTTTGTATTAACTAAAATGAAGCGCTTCTTTTTAGTTGATTTTAATAGAATACTAATCTTAAAAAAAATTGCTATGAATTATTTAAATATAGATGAAAAAAAATTGTTACCAGTTGTATTAGAACTCAATGTTTTACTGGCGGATTATAATTTATACTATCAAAAGTTAAGAGGTTTTCACTGGAATATATTGGGGAAAAACTTTTTCGACCTTCATGTAAAGTTTGAGGAATTATATAACGATGCAAAGGTAAAAATCGATGAGATAGCGGAACGTATTTTAACCTTGCAACATCATCCGGTAAGTCAGTTTAAAGAATATATAAAATTAGCTGATGTAGAAGAAGTTTCTCCATTGATGAAGGACACAGAAATGATCGAAGAACTGTTAAAAGATCATGTAAAGATTCTAGCACAAATGCGAGTAGTTCTTAAACATGCGGATGAAGCAGGTGATGAAGGGACTATAGATATGATTGGAGCATACATTCGTGAGTTGGAAAAGTTCAGCTGGATGTTAAACGCTTGGTCAAAAAGCACATCAGATAAATTAGATACTAGCTTAATTAGAGAAGCATAAACATTTTAATAAATTAAATACTCAACAACAATATGAATATCTTAAAAACAATAATGGCATTACTTATTTGCTTCACGGTAGCTACTAATGCAGTATCGCAAAGCGATTCACAAAGGATAAAAACTAAAACAACTAAAACGTTCGAGTTTAAGAAAGATGGAAAAACAATTCCCTATAGAATTACTGTTTATAAAACCAGTAAAACTCCTTTAAAATTAAAGAAAGCAGATAAAGGAAAGTTAAATCAAGGTAAAAAAGAAGTGTCGACTCAAGTAACAAAATTGATTTATGTAGATAATGATGTTTGGAGTGACTATGATAAATATATTGTACTACGTTATAATAAAGATCCTAGTGATAGTTTTGAATTAAAACAAACAGAAAAGGGTTTCAAAGTAATTGTGGATAACAAAAATGTAGAATACATTTTTGGAGAAGGTGTATACTTCGTTAATAACGAGGATCGTGATTTCTTCTTTGTGGACGAATTCGATACCATCTAGATCTTAAATACATTTTTTTTAAAACACATAGGATAGTTTTCTATTTTTAGAGAACTATCCTATGTGTGTTTATAGAAAGGAATAGAGGTCAAAATGAAGTTGTTTTTAACAAATTTTTACAAGTAAGATTTTCATAAAAATCATTTTGTTTATTATTTTTGAAAAAAAGTTAAACAAACTTAATAGTTATTGTTAAATCTTTAGTTCATGTATAATTACCCTAACCAACCACTAGAAATAAATATAACAGCCCAAGATACAGAAGGAACCGTAAAACAGATACAACAGGTTATAGGAGGAGAAATTAAAGAAAGATGGGGAGAGTATATCCTTACAGTCAATAATCTTAATGCTCACGGTACGATTAGGTTTATCACTTTTGATTGGGGAGTTAGTTTGTTGGAATATGATATTATATTTCATGAGGAAATAATCTTAAAGATGGATGCTTCAGAATACAACCCTATACACTTTGCTTATTGTTTAGATGGGTTTTGTGGACATCGTTTCGGTTACCAAGAAAATATACACACTTTAGAAAAATTTCAATCCGTTATCATTACTAGTAGGGATGGTGGATTTAATTACGGGTATTTTCCGAAGGAAGAAAAATTGGAGATTAATGTCATTCAGATAGCTAGAAATAAATACCTAAAAAAGAGATTAAATAATGTATCTCAACTTAATGAAAACCTATACAGGATTTTTATGGATGAAGATCATGAAAAGGCCTTTGCCTATTTTGGAACATATAATCTAAAACTAGCAGATCAGATAGGAGCTTTACGTAAGGTAAAGCAAAAAGGAATGATTAGAATTTTACAAATCGAAGGAATGGTTTATCAGATTCTTTCTATGCATATACAGCAGCATGATCGTGCTATGAAAGAGAAGGTATTACCGACAACTTTGTTAAAAAGGGAGTTAAAAATAGTAAGAAATCTTGCGAAAGAAATTATTAAAAATGTATCAAAGGATTATTGTTTAGAACAATTATCTGATGAAACTGGGCTTTCCCAAGCTAAACTTCAGGAAGGATTTAAGTTATTATACGCTAGAACTGTTACAGAATATATACGTCATGTAAGATTAGAAGCTGCAAGAGATTTGATAAGAAACACGGATATGAATATTTCCGAGGTTGTATATTCAATAGGATTTAGTAGTAGAAGTTATTTTTCAAAAATTTTCAAACAAAAATATAATATTAGTCCAAACGAATTTAAAAATAGTGTAGAAAGTCCTGTAGAACAAGTAGTAGCGGGATAGCAGAAGAAAAACTATTTAAACATTCTTTTTATCAAATAAAGAAGACCATATTTTTTAAGTGCACTTAAAAAAGTAGACATCCATTGGTAAGGCTGGAGATCCTCTTTAAATTCGGATTTTGCTAATTTCATTTCTTCTAACGAAATTTGTCTCTTAAGTTGTAATGTTTTTAATTCATTATGAATTTCCTCAAATGAAGTGTATACTTTTATTTTTTTCATACTATTAGAAGTTTTAATCAAAAAATTCTTTCGAAATTTTTCTTATGATATAGTGATCGATCTTTTTTCTCATTAAAAAACTAATAGTAGAAAATAAGAATAACGCACCTGCTATTATTAAGCAGGCTACAACGGTACTATCCAATAATTTGCCTAACCAGATTGCTCCAGCAACGGTGCTAAAAATGATTCCAAGAAAAACCAATCCCCCAATAATAAATAATTTGGTTATAGAACTAAAAGATCTGGTTAGTTGTTGAAATACTTTTAACTTATAATATTCTTTTGAGTGTTTTATATAAGATTCTCCAGAGTCTAAAGCTTTATTGGATGTTTCGTTTAGCGCTTCAAAAACTCCCATTATGATTTTTGTAATTTTTTGTTTTTAGCTTTCAATTCGTTAAGCTTTTTTTCTAAAGTAGTAATAAGATCCTCAGCTTTATAACTGGCATCAGATACTAAAGATTCAACCTTAGTGTCTAAAGTATCTTTTTGAGCAACTACAGTGTCTGTAATTTTATGTTGAAGAATAGAAGCCTCTCTAGTTAGATTTTCTTTTGCATTTTGTGCTTCATCAACTATTTTTTTTCTGGTATTAACTCCTTTATCGGGAGCAAATAATACGCCTAAAGCTGCTCCTACTGCAGTTGCTGCTAGTATTCCTAATAGAGAATTGTTGTTAGAACTCATAATATATTGTTTAAAGATTAATTTCTTCTTCAAAGTTCTGAAAACATACTCATTATGTTTAACTCAAATCGTAACGATGTTAACGTAAACGCATTTTGGTAAAAGGATCAACATTTATTTTAAATGCGTTCATCCTTCCTTTATTTCGAATTTATCTTTGGAGCAGATTAAATTTATAATACTATATCTAATGTCTAATAAAATAGAAACAAACTATCCCTTTACAGGAGAAGTTTTAAAAGAATACAATTTGTTTACAGATAAACAAGTAGAAGATGTCTTAAAAACTTCGAATAAAACTTTTCTTGCTTGGAAAAGAACATCAATTTCCGAGAGAACAGATCTTTTAAAAAAACTGGTTTCTATTTTAAATAAGCAGAAAGAAGTATTGGCTAATTTGATAACGCAGGAAATGGGTAAGCCTTTTAAAGAAAGCGTTTCGGAAATTGAAAAATGTATTTGGCTAGGTGACTTTTATATAAGGAACTCAGAACAATTTCTTGCTGATAGTATTATCGAGACAGAGGCTAAGGAAAGTTTTATAAGTTATGATCCTTTAGGAACTATTTTAGGAATTATGCCATGGAATTATCCATTATGGCAAGTAATGCGTTTTGCTATTCCAACCATTACAGCAGGGAACACTGTGATACTTAAACATGCCAATAATGTAACTGGATGTTCATTAAAAATTCAAAATATTTTTGAAGAAGCGGGGTATCCAGATGGTTGTTTTATGTCAGTAATTGCATCCCACAATCAAATAAATTACATGATTGGTAATGATATTGTAAAAGCAGTAAGTCTAACAGGTAGTGAAAAAGCAGGTCGAAAAATTGCAGAAACGACGGGAAAACATCTTAAAAAGCTTGTTCTTGAGTTAGGCGGAAGCAATGCTTGCATCGTGTTAAAAGATGCAGATTTAGAAAAACATATAGAGACTATGGTTACTGCTAGAATGCAAAATGCAGGTCAAAGTTGTATCGCTGCCAAAAGATTTATTGTCGAAGAGGAAATTTACGATAAGTTTTTGAGTCGTTTTAAAGCCAATATCGAAAAATTAAAATTCGGAAGTCCACTTGAGCCAGAAACTGATATAGCGACCATGGCAAGAGTTGATTTAGCAGAAGAAGTTGAACAGCAAATTAGTGACTCTGTCAAGAAAGGAGCAAAAGTATTGATCGGTAATAAACGTGAAAAAGCCTATTTTGAACCAACGATTTTAACGGATGTAGAACCAGGAATGCCTGTGTTTGATGATGAGGTTTTTGGTCCCGTAGCCTCAGTAATAAGAGCAAATAACGAAAAGCACGCAGTAGAACTAGCTACCAATTCTAAGTACGGTTTGGGGACCATGATTTTTACCGAAAAAATCGAAGAAGCTAAAAGGTTAATTGGAGAAATCCAAGATGGGGCTTTATTCATTAATGAAATGGTGAAATCTGATCCTAGATTACCTTTTGGCGGAACTAAATACTCAGGATATGGAAGAGAACTTTCTAAAGAAGGAATACTGGAGTTTGTAAATAAAAAAACGGTTTACATAAAATAATTGAAGTAAAATAAAAAGAAAATACAAATGAAATTTATAAAAGAAGAAGAAGAAAATAGAAGAGATTACATTTTTCAGAAGAATAAAAAAACAATAACTGGAGCTAAATTTATTGTAATAGTTCTTGCACTTTTGATAGTCGGAGTAATTGCATCAGGAATATTTCTAGAATATTTTTAAATGAATCAATCATAATTTGGAAAGAGGTAATGTCTATTGTAAATCTAAAATAAATTAGTAAAAGTCAATATTTGTAGTAACGAAAAGAATAAAAATTTTTTAGAATAAATAAAAGATAATAAAACACATTAGGTAGATCTATATTGGTACGAAAATAATTGTGTGAATTGATAGATGATTAGATTTGATTAATGATGATTGGGGGATTGGATTTGGGGTATTCAATTCCCCTTTTTTTTAAAATGTAATAATTAAATAAAAGATAAAAAATGGCAAAAATAAAACAGATAATATTAGACAGAATACCAGAATATGTAGAAGTAGATGATCATAAAATAAATAATATTATAGTAAATACAGAAATCGAATTTCATCCATTAGATATAAGTGGCAATATGGAGTATTTGCTGCACCTTTTCGTTTATGATATGCATGGAGCCAGTGATGTTCCTGTGTTGATTTCTAATTGGGACGAAACTAAAATTGTAAGGGTAGAACAGGATGATAGAAAAGATGATTTTTTGTGTAAAGAAAGTGTACTAATTAAATGTGATCAAGCAAATAAAAAAGAATTAGTGATTAAGACTCCAATGTCTGTGAAATTAGGCAAACTTCAGGGTAACAGTTCTGTGTATCATAGAAACTTTAAGGTGTTTGGAACGTTAATTCCTGCAGTATTTAGGGCATCTAAGTGGTCAGAAGCATTTGAATCTAAACTGGTTTTTTAGTAATAAATTTTGACTAGACATAGACAAAGATTCGAAAATTTGTCATAAGTGAAAGAAAATTTGGAGCGATAACAAAGAAAAAGAATAATAGTAGAACATCAAGTAAAAAATTGAAGTATATCTTGATTAATATAATCTTTAATGATGGAAAGGGAAATAATCAAGTTGATAATAGATAAAAATTAATCGTAATATGGAAAAATTAGGGCTTATCGCAGAAAACTGGAATCAATTTATTGCCTGGGTATGGGATTTTGTGCCAGGATTGATTTCTGCTATTCTAATATTTTTGGTAGGAGTGTGGGTTATCAATATTTTTAGTAAGGCACTTCGTAAATTTTTTCAAAGGAAAGATTACGATGTTACTTTAGAAAAATTCTTATATGACTTAATTAATATTGGTCTGAAAATCCTTTTAATTGTATTGGTTGTGACCCAACTTGGTGTTCAAACATCCTCTTTGGTTGCAATATTAGGAGCAGCAGGATTAGCAATTGGTCTAGCTCTTCAAGGTTCATTGGCAAATTTTGCAGGAGGTGTCTTAATTTTGTTTTTTAAGCCTTTTAAAATAGGAGATTTTATCGAAGCACAAGGAGTTTCTGGCACAGTAAAAGAAATTTCAATTTTTACTACAAAACTAAACACATTTGGGAATCAATTAGCAGTTATTCCAAATGGTAAAATTTCTAACGGAAACATAATTAATTATTCTTCAGAAAATAAAAGAAGAGATAAAATAGAAATAGGAATATCTTATAAAAGTAATATCAAGGATGCAAAAGACACTTTGTTAGAATTAATTGATAGTCAGGAAAAGGTAATTAAGGATCCTGCTCCAGAAATATATGTGTCAGAACTTGGAGAGAGCTCAGTTACTCTATCGTTGCGTTATTGGGCATTAAATGATGATTTTTGGGAAGTTCATTTCTACATAATTGAGGAAGCAAAAAGACGTTTAGAAGGTAAAGGTGTATCAATACCTTTTCCACAACGTGAGATTCGATTGATTTCTGATAACGTATCAAAGAAGAACTAACTAAAGTATATTGTTGGATAAAAACAGTTACATTATTTATTCATTGATGTTTTAAAAATATTAGAAAAAAGCAAAATCCCCTGCTTTTTTCTAATATTATTTTTTGATCAGAAAAGTAATTAATTCTTAAGAAGATTAAATAATTTTTCTACTACTTTCTCTGATGATGCGGGATTTTGCCCAGTGATAAGATTATTATCTTGTACTGCATAAGGTTCCCAGTCATTTGCTTTACTGTAAGTGCCTCCATTTTCTTTTAGCATGTTTTCTACCAAAAAAGGAACTACTTCTGTAAGTTCCACAGCGGCTTCCTCACTATTGGTAAAACCAGTCACTTTCTTACCTTTAACTAAATAATCTCCGTTAGATGTTTTTACATTTTTTAATGCGGCGGGAGCATGGCAAACAAGACCAGTTGGTTTTTGGTTTTCATAAAAAGATTGAATCAATCTAATAGAATCAGTGTCGTTAGATAGATCCCATAGTGGTCCGTGACCTCCAGGATAAAAAATAGCATCATAGTTTTTTTCGTCTATCTCAGATAGTTTGATTGTTTTGCTTAACTTATCTTTTAATGCTTCGTCTTTATGGAAACGTTTTGTAGAATCAGTTTGATTTTGTGATTCATCGCTAGAGGGGTCGATAGGAGGCTGTCCGCCTTTAGGAGATGCCAGCGTAATGTCAACACCTTTATCTATTAAATAATAATAAGGAGTGGCGAATTCTTCGATCCAAAATCCTGTTTTTTTTCCTGTATCCCCGAGTTTATCGTGAGATGTTAAAACAAATAGTATTTTCATGATTTTATTTTTTAATAAGTTTTCATTTTTTCTTTTCTTCTTTCTAATTGATCTTTTAGATCGCTAATAGTTTTAGATATAGCGTCTTCAAAATTTAATTCATCAGAAGAAGCATATAATCTTGGTCCAGGAGCACTTAAACGAATTCCACAAATATGACCAGTGCCATCTGTTTTATTTTCTTTTTTAAAGAAAATATCTCCACGAATGACAAATGAATATTTTGTGGATAGATCATTTAGTTTTTCTTGTACAAAAGATTCCAATCTATCGCTTTTACTTATGTTAGTGTATTCAAAAATTGTTTTCATTATTAATGTTTTATGGTAACTGCTATCATAATAATAGGGAAACCTGATAGTGTTTGTTGTTTCAATTATTATTGAGCCCTATTTATCAATCTCTTTAAGACTAAATAACTTCGTTTGGTATGTAATTACCGTTAAAAGTGAAATTTAGTTGAGGCATTCTTGTTCTATGTTCTGGAGTTTCTTGTGTTCTCAAATCTTCAGGGAGATCTTCGATATTGCCTCCGTAATATCCTAAGGCTATGGCGGTGACCACATGGTATTCTTCGGGAAACTTAAACTCTTTCTTCGCCTGCTCGTGGTTTACTCCTGCCATTTGATGAAGTGCAATACCTAAATGTTGAGCTTGGGCAGTAACATTTCCCATATATAGCCCTAGATCGTGTAATGCGTGAAAGTTTTCTTCTCCTTGATCTGTGGTTTTTTTAAATGCATTGAGAAACAGAGCGGGAGCATTTATGGCCCAAGATTTATTAAAATCGCTTAAGCAGTCCAATATTCTATCATATGTTTTACTTCCTTTTATACCCCATATCGTTCTCCAAGGTTGTCTGTTATATGAACTTGGCGCCCACCTTCCAGCCTCTAAGATTGTGCGTATTTCGGTTTCTGATATTGAAGTTTTTGCAAAAATTCTTGGAGAATATCGATCTTTAAGTATTGGTAAAATTTCGAGTTTTGTTTCTTTTTTAATATTTTTATTTTCTAATTCCATGCTTTTTTCTTTTTTAAAAATGTAACTTCAGATAAAGGTAGATTTCCTGTTCTGAATTAAGGTGCTGAAAAAAGAGATAGATTAACTCAAATCATTTTGAATATGTATTAATTGTTGGCTATAAGTTTTATTTGTTGATTTTAGAAAACCATAATAGCGACAAAAGAAGAGCCATAAAGGATTAAAAATCCTAGAAATAATAGTAATAATGATTTAATTAGTCTTTGTTTAAAGTTTATTTTTCGTTTCATTTAAATTATTTGTTGTTATTAGGTAATGCATTTTCGACTTTTCTTTTTTTAATTGTAAATAAGGGAATCCTTTTAACAATTAAATATGAGCCTTGGATTTAGATTAGGATAGAAATTAAAGCTATAGCAAATACGAAAAGGGAAATGCTGGTTAATACGATTAAATTTTTATTTCCATTATATTTCGAATCAACAGTTTTCAGGATTAATATTTTTTTCTTAAACTAAAAATATTTAAAACTAGTTAGTTTAGTACTGTACATTAATTAAAATAGAATCCATTCAAGCGATGTCAAGCTCTTTAACGGTGTTTAACCATTATGAGTCATTTTTAACATAAGAACTGTTAAATAAACAGTTTTAAGGTTAATGTCATTAACAACTATTTTGCAACTTAATTTTGGATATAGTAATACTACGTTACGAAACGGAATGTTTGTAATATTAGTAATGTATCTGATGATCTGTGGAGAAGATGGGACTCGAACCCACGACCTCTTGACTGCCAGTCAAACGCTCTAGCCAGCTGAGCTACATCCCCTGATTATAAGTTAATCACGCAATGCACCCTTAAGGACTAATAAAGGAATCCTACTTTCAAAATCTTTTTTCAATATGGTATTCTCCTCCCATAGTTTAGCAAAAAAACCTCTACTACGCCTAAATACACATAACAAATCTGGATTGTTCTCATTAAGATGTTCTAAAACTCCCTGAAACAAGGTTGCGTTTTCTGAAGATTTATAGGATGTTATAATTTCTGCTAAATCTTTCTGAAATTCCGCGTCTTCGGGCAAAAATTCTTTTGTTTTAACCTGAAGTAATTTTATTTCTGAATCAAAAGCACTTAGAATTTCTTTTATGGGGTTCAATGTTTTTTGCTTTTTAATGACTCCTGATTTTATAGCCATTAATGTCCTATTGATTGGCTGAAAAACATAATTCTCGGGAACAATTAATACAGGTATCTCTGTTTTCTTTAGTAAACTTCCAGAGGTCTCTCCAAGGAAATAAGAGTTTTTGATATCATGGCTTTCCGAACCTAGAACAATTAAATCTATAGAGTGTTTTAGATTAAATTCTGGAATAGCTTCTAATAGATCACCTTCTAGCGGAAGGGCAATGACCGATACACCTTTTTTTTCTACTTGAGCAAATTTTTCTTCAATTGTTGTAACCGAAATATTTTTTAGTGTTTCATTTACCGAAGGGAGACTACCGGATCTAGGTAGTTCTTTAAAAACTTGTACGGCGTAAATGGTTCCTCCTAGTTCTTTTGCAAAATCAATTGCATATTGAAGTCGTGCGATACTTACAGAGTTTTCTGATAGTCCTAAAGGAACAAGAATATTTTTCATTTCTAAGCTTAATTTGTGTGTCAGGATGCAAAATTACAATTTTTGAGCAGTAAATCTCTCTTTTGATAGGTTGAAGATATACGGGTTATTATTTCTTTTCTTAAAGTTTATATAAAATGATGTTTTGTTATACTATAAGTCGTTTTCTTAGAAGGAATAGTTTGTATTTTTGGCATTTGTAAAAAAGTATGATCCGTAAAGCTACACTTTCTGATTTAGACGCTATTCATAAACTAACCCAGTCTTGTGCTAGGGCTATGATAGCAAAAGAAATTTATCAATGGAATGAACACTACCCTACTCGATCACGTTTCGAAAAAGACATTGAATTACAAGAGTTATATCTTTTAGAAGAAGAAAATTTGATTAAAGGAATTATTGTAATTACTGAATTGATGGATGATGAATATATACCGATCAAATGGATTACCAAGAATAAAAATAATATCTATATACATAGATTAGCTGTACATCCTGATTATTGGGGTAAAGGATATGCTCAGGAACTAATGAGTTGGGCAGAAGCTTACGCAAAAAATAATAACTATGTATCAGTTCGTCTAGATACATTTAGTGAGAATAAAAGAAATCAAAAATTTTATGAAACTAGAGGATATAGGAAATTAGGAAATATTTTCTTCCCTAAACAAAGTGAACACCCCTTTTATTGTTATGAACTTGTATTGTGAGCAGTGTTATAAGTTTTAAAAATATAAACCGATTGGCAATTCCTGCGATCATTGCTGGAATTGCAGAGCCTGTATTATCAGCTACAGATACTGCAATTGTTGGTAATATTCCAATAAATGGAACAGAATCCCTTGCTGCTGTAGGAATCGTTGGTTCATTTCTTTCTATGTTGATATGGGTTTTAGCACAAACTCGAGCAGCAATTTCTGCTATTATTTCACAATATTTGGGAGCGGGCAAATTGGATGAGATAAAGACACTACCTGCGCAAGCAATTCTTTTTAATATTGGATTGAGTATTACCATTCTTTTAGCCACAGTTCCTTTTATTAAAGAAATTTTTATTCTTCTAAAAGCAGAAGGATTGGTATTGGATTATTGTATTTCTTATTATAGTATCAGAGTGTGGGGCTTTCCATTATCCCTTTTTGTATTTGCAATTTTTGGGATTTTTAGAGGATTACAAAACACATATTGGCCGATGATTATTGCTATTATAGGAGTTGTAGCAAATATTATATTGGATTTTGTTTTAGTTTATGGAATACAAGGTTTTTTAGAACCAATGTATCTCGAAGGAGCAGCATGGGCAAGCCTATTCTCTCAGATTTTAATGGCTGTTTTGTCATTAGTATTATTACTTAAAAAAACGGAGGTGTCATTGCGATTAGAAAAACTTTGGCACCCAGAGATGAAACGTTTTTTGGTAATGAGTGGAAATCTATTCATTCGTTCTCTTGCATTAAATACTACATTACTTTTGGCAGTAAGAGAAGCGACAAGCTTAGGAACAAACTATATCGCGGCTCATAGTATTGCGATACAATTATGGTTGTTCTTTGCATTTTTTATTGATGGATATGGAGGTGCTGGTAATATTTTAGGAGGGAGATTATTAGGGGCAAAAGACTATACCAACCTTGTTTCGATGGCTAAGAAAGTGAATATTTATGGAGTTATTGTAGCTTGTATCTTAGGAGGAATTTCGTTACTAATTCCTGAACGATTAGGTTTGATCTTTACTAAGGATCCAGAGGTGCTAAATGTATTTATAGGTTTCTTTTATTTAGTTGTAATCGCTTTGCCAATTAATGCGTTAGCATTTGTAGGTGATGGAATATTCAAAGGGTTGGGAGAAACTGGTTTTTTACGAAATGTATTAGTAGGATCTACTTTTTTGGGTTTTATACCAATGTTATTAATTGCTAGATATTTTGATTGGAAACTTTATGGAATATGGATTGCAATTTCAGTTTGGATGTTAATTAGAGGGGTAGCTTTGGTTATTAAGTTTAGGAATAAATATTATCCATTAGCAAATGTTTAAAATGCAAATTTCATAATTACCATCACAATAATGACGTATAAACAGATTAGAAAAGCTACTAATCTAAATTTTTCTAAATACTTTTTTTCCATAAACCAAATATAATTTATCAATTAAAAAACGTAAACCCGTGAAAATACGGGTTTTATATTGTGGTTAAGAATGTAGAATGAGAGTCTAAAATATTATTTATTTTTATCAAAAATCTAGCTTAATGACTACTACAAGAACTAACGGAAGTTTATATACACATTCGGATAATCATATTGCAACCATAGAGTTTGGACATCCGTCTAGTAATTCTTTTCCATCAGAATTATTAGAAAGATTAACAAAAGCTATTGATATTTTATCTGATGATGCATCAATTTATGTGATTGTTTTAAAATCGGAAGGAGAAAAAGCTTTTTGCGCGGGGGCTTCTTTTGATGAACTTGTATCAATTACAAATTTAGAGGATGGAAAAAAGTTCTTTTCCGGATTTGCCAATGTAATTAATGCTATGAGAAGATGTAAAAAACCAATCATTGGCAGAATACAAGGAAAAACTGTTGGAGGAGGAGTTGGATTAGCTTCTGCTTGCGATTATTGTATGGCTACAGAAGCAGCTTCTATTAAGTTAAGTGAATTAACGATTGGGATAGGACCGTTTGTAATAGAACCAGCTGTATCAAGAAAAATAGGATTAGCGGCTTTCGAAGCACTAGCTTGGGATGCTTCTCAATGGAAAAATGCCTATTGGGCAAAAGATCAAGGGCTATTTACTAGAGTTTTTGAAACGATAACAGAATTGGATAAAGAGGTACAATTGTTTGCCGAAAAATTAGCTAGTTATAATCCACGAGCTACTGAAAAAATGAAAGAAGTAAATTGGAAAGGAACAAGTCATTGGGATGAGTTATTAATTGAAAGAGCTGCTGTTTCTGGAGAGTTGGTGCTTTCTGATTTTACAAAAGAAGCGTTAAAAAAATTCAAAAAATAAAACAAATGGATATTTTAAATTTTTTAGGAGGAAATGGACTATTCTTAATTCTGGGAATCATATTAGTAGTAGTTTACTTTTATAATAAAAGAAAGAGAAGATAAATATCAGGATGTAAGCATCCCGATATTTATACATTTGATTTTTATAAGAAATCTCTTTTTAAAACTGCTTCTAAACTTTCGGGTTCTTGTCCTGTTAGATCTTTTATAGCTGTTGTTACTTCGCTTACTTTCCCTTGTTTAATCATTCCGTAAACAGGAATCATATAATCCGCAATGAAATCTGGAGCACCAGATTCTTTTAACACCTCTTTATAGGTGTTTTCATCTGGATTTGGATATGTGATTTCTCTTTCTAATAGGTCACTTAGCATAGAGGCAACATCAAAATGAGAATAGGCTTTTGCTCCTGTAAGTATATGAGTTTCTTTAACTCTATTCTGATCTGTAAGTAATTCAGCGATGGCACTTCCAACATCTCTAGAAGAAACAAAGGATGATTTACCTTCTCCTGCAGGAGAAAAAATAATATTACGATCTTGAATATTTTCTCGCTCATAGTTACCGAAATTTTGCATGAAAAATCCAGGACGAACAATATTCCAATCTAAAGAAGAACCCCTTAGCTTTTCTTCCATTTTTTTATGAAAAGGTAATTCTTCAAGATTTTCCATTCCATTCCCCGATAAATATATGAGTCGTCCGTTATAGTTATCCTGTAAATAATCAACAAAAGGTTCTAGTAATTCATAGAGCCTAGGGTTTAATGGAGGGCCTAATAAGAAAATTCCATCTGACTGCAAAACTTCCCGATACGATGCTTTATCCTCATAATCAAAGTACGTTCCAGTAACCGAATTTTCAAAAATGTCTTTGACTTTTTGGGTATTTCGAGTACCTGCAATTATATGTTCTTTTTTAGTAAGTAGGTTGTTTACTACTTCTTTTCCTATAGTACCTGTAGCACCAGTAATAAAATAAGTTGACATAATGATGATCTTTTTTGTAACAAGGTAAATACATTAGTATCTTAGTGCAAGTAGGTACATAAAAGTGCAGTAGTTTCTTTTTCTATACTAATATTGATTATCAGTATTTTAAAAATTGAATTTTATGAGTTTTTTATCAAAAAAAGAATGTGAGGGTCCGATAAAATGCCCAGTAATGACAACACTTAGTGTTATTGGAGGTAAATGGAAGCCTGGTATTTTATGGGAATTGCAAAACAATGAAATACTGCGTTTTGGTCAATTAAAAAAAGATTGGGAACTATTACTCAGAAAATGCTGACACAGCAATTACGAGAGTTAGAAACTGATGGTATTATAATAAGAAAGATTTATCCCGAAGTCCCTCCACGTGTGGAGTATTGTTTATCTGATTATGGTAAAAGTTTGGCTCCTGTACTCAATGAAATGGCAAATTGGGGTACAGGACATTTACAAACAATCACTAGTAAATAGCTCTTATTTACGTTTTAAAATAAAATAGAAAATAATCTTCACTAACTTTGCAAAAAAGTTTGATCAAAAAATGAGTAAGATTAGAATTACCAAGAAGTTTACTTTTGAAGCAGGGCATGCACTGTATGGATATGATGGTAAATGTAAAAATCTACATGGACATAGCTACAAGTTAAGTGTAACTGTAATAGGAGAACCGATTACAGATACATCTCATGTAAAGTTAGGAATGGTTATGGATTTTGGAGATCTAAAGAGAATAGTAAAGAAGGATATAGAAGATGTATTTGATCATGCTACTATTTTTAACAAAAATACCCCGCACTTAGAATTAGCCCAGGAGTTAGAAAAAAGAGGACATCATGTTATTTTGGTGGATTATCAGCCATCTACTGAAAATATGATCATCGATTTCGCTGCTAAAATAAAAGCTAAACTTCCTGAAACGATAAAATTACACTCCTTAAAGCTCCAAGAAACAGAAACTTCTTATGCAGAGTGGTATGCATCAGATAATGATGAATAACGAATATTTTTTCACTTCATAGTATCTATAGAAATTAATGAAAAAGATAAGTTTATCCGAAGGTAAAAAAATATACTTTGCATCTGACAATCATTTAGGAGCGCCAACTCAAGAAAAAAGTTTTCCTAGAGAACAAAAATTTGTAAAATGGTTAGATGAGGTTAAAGAAGATGCAGGGGCTATATTTTTATTAGGAGATCTTTTTGATTTTTGGTTCGAATATAAAACAGTAATTCCGAAAGGTTTTACAAGAACTTTAGGGAAACTTGCAGAAATTACTGATGCCGGAATCCCGGTTTATTATTTTGTCGGAAACCATGACCTCTGGATGAATGGATATTTCGAAGCAGAATTGAATATTCCGGTATTTCATAAGCCACAAGAATTTACTTTTAATGAAACTACATTTCTTATTGGTCATGGTGATGGATTAGGTCCTGGTGATAAAGGATATAAACGAATGAAAAAAGTATTCACAAACCCTGTTGCAAAATGGTTTTTTCGTTGGTTACATCCGGATTTAGGAGTAAAATTAGCACAATATCTTTCTGTAAAAAACAAATTGATTTCTGGAGACGAGGATGTCACTTTTCTTGGAGAAGAGAATGAGTGGCTAGTACAATACTGTAAACGAAAATTAGAGATAAAACATACAGATCATTTTGTTTTTGGTCATAGACACCTTCCAATGGAAATAAACCTAAATGATAAATCTAAATATACAAACTTAGGAGATTGGATCATACATTATACATATGCAATCTTTGATGGTGCCGAAATGAAGATGATGAAGTATACAGAAAATGAATAAAAAAAACGGATAATCATTTTTTGATCATCCGTTTAAGATATTTATAAAAGTAACTAAGATTATTGTTTCGCTATTTTCTTAGTTATTACAGTATTATCCAATTGTACTTTGATAATGTAAAGTCCACTAGAATGCATACTTCTTCCCATGTCATCTAGTGAGATTGATTTAGTTCCAGATTCCATAGCTCCAGTATTTTTCTTAGCGATACTGTTTCCTTTTAGATCTATAATTTCTATAGAAGAATAAGAAACTTTTTGAGGTAGTGAGATTGTAATGCTAGCATTATCTAAAGTCAACGGAACTGGATATACACTTATAGAATAAGATGCTTTACTCCCTTTTACTATTTCGTTTATTCTATTTGGATTTAGACCGCTAATTACAAATTTTTCCCAGGCTCCGATGGCATTTCTATTGCAATTAATGGCCTTGTTTCCATTTTCATGACTTACGTATTTACCATTATTTCCTTTGATCGCATAAAGATCACCTCCCAAAGACTCTAAAGTAAATTTTTCCCAAGACCCAACTGCATTTCTGTTACAGTTCATAGGCTTTCCTCCATTTTCTGAACTTACATACTTTCCATTACTTCCTTTAAAACTCACTGTTCCGTTTCCGGCAGATTCCATAATAAATTGTTCATCTGTACCAGCATTGTTTCTGTTGGCTTGCATGGTTCGCGTACCTCCTTCAGAGCTTACATATTTATTAATACTTTGCCCAAGTATAGTTACAAAATCATCCGTTCCGTTATCATTTCCAACGGTAAAAGAGATCGTTTTAGTGGTTTTAGCTCCTTTACTATCTGTTGCTTCAGCTCTTAACGTATAATTTCCTTCGCCAAGATTCTTTAAGGCGTTATCTTGATTATTGTTATTCCAAGTATAAGGGCTAACATTTTCTTGTCTGATAAAAGAATCATTAAGATATAATCGTACGTTACTAACACCGTCACTGTCAGTTGCAGTCACAATAGCCTCTATAGTTGCAGGAGCCGAAAAAGATGCATTGTTTGATGGAGTTGTGAATGAAGTGTTAGGACCAGTGTTGTCTCCGTTTCCGTCTCCATCACCTCCAAATCGAGGTCTAGAACTTAACCAGTCCATATCAAATTTAGGCCCTTTACATTGACACCCTTTGCTACCTTGGTCTACACGACCAGGACATACTTTTTCATCTTTAATTCTCTTACCTTGTATAGTAATGGCGTCATCATGCCCGGGTTCGTTGCCACATTGTATTGTATTATATCTGGGATCTCCATTTGCTAAATCTCTATAACTAGGGTGTTTTTTAAGCTCATCACAGATATCTTTAATATTTCTGCCTTGTCCATTAATATCAATTTTGAAATTGCCAACACCGTGATCAAAAGAGGATTTACAAAAACAAAAGCCATTTGCTTGATAACTATCTTTCCACGAATTTGCATTAGGAACAATTCTCACACCTTGGTCAAAAGTATCTTGACCAGTACAACCCGTATCTTCGACATTGGCTTTAGAACTATTGGTTGGGCTTGGTTGTTGGGCTATTGAAATATTGACGACAAATAAAAGTGCTAAAAACTTTAAAATAAATAGTTTACGTTTCATGGTATATTGGTTTTAAGGGTTAATATTTTAAAAGATAACAATAATTATCGGTGATATATATAAAAAACACCAACTTTAAAGATACCTTAATAGAGGGAATCAAAATGTAATTAAATAGAATCCGTAGAGGATTAATTAGTCTACGTAGGATCTGGTTCGATCAAGTATTCAGGATACTATTTTTAAGCTCTAAATTTGATAGTCTTAGACTAAATATTTTTTGTTCTAGAAGTAAGTGTTTTTTCAGAGACATGTATCGCTACTTCTTTAGAATTTTCTATTGCGTATGGGTGTTCAATAAAAATAATTTTATTATTAAAAATAGCTTCAATTAGATAATGATTTCCATTAAAATAGGACTTTTTTACCCTGACTTTTATATCAGAGTTCTCGACAATTTGTAATTCGTGAGGATATAATAGGATTGTTTGATCGTTATTAAAATCTGGTAAAAAAGTATTGATCGGTAATTGATTTACTTCGCCAAAAAGTGATGCAATGTAATAGTTTTCTGGATTATTATAAATATTTTTTGTATTCCCTTTACTGATAACCTCTCCATTGTGGATTACAATTGTTTCTTCGGCAAAAGAAAGTATATCAGTTTTATCGTGAGTAGCAGTGATACTAGTGATCTTATTTCTTTTTAGATACGTAAAAAGATTTCTTCTTAGGGAACTACGTCTGAAGTTATCAATATTACCAAAAGGTTCATCTAATAGTAATAATTCAGGTCTTTTAGCTAATGCTTTTGCCAATGCTACACGTTGTTTTTGACCACCACTTAAGTTTTCAACCTGGGCATCCGCAAATGGTAACATTTCTACTATTTCTAAAAGCTCATTAACACGACCAATTTTTAATTCAGGTTCAAAATTGGATAGATATTGTCCTATATTTTCAGAAACTGTTCTATATGCTTGTAGTTCGAAGCCTTGAGATAAGAATTTCATATTTTCTTGTCCTGGAACCAAGTTATAAGCAGGGCCTAATATTTCTTGATCATCCCAGAATAACGTTCCTTGGTTTGTGTCTAAGAGTCCGTAAATTATTTTTAACAAGGTGCTTTTTCCGCAACCACTTGCTCCAATAAGTGCCACGTGTTTCCCCTTTTCAATAGTAAAATTGATATTTTTTAAAACCGGAATGGTATTATAGGCAAAGGAAACATTTTTAACTGTAAGCATATTTCAAATATAAATAACTTCAATAAAAAAATCCGTCTCTTTTTAGAAAACGGATCTTTTAATTTTAATTATAAAAAAATTATCCTTTTACATTGTCACTTACTTGCTCTGGTAAAACTTCATATCCCATATTGTATAGCGTAAAGCTAAAAATATCAGCATATTGCTCTATTGTTTTGGCAACCGGTGTACCAGCTCCGTGACCTGCGTTTGTTTCGATTCGTATCAAAGTTGGGTTAGTACCTTGTTGTTTTGATTGTAATTCTGCGGCAAATTTAAATGAGTGTGCAGGTACTACACGATCATCGTGATCTCCCGTAGTTACTAATGTTGCAGGATATGATACTCCTTCTTTTACATTGTGTACTGGAGAATATCCTTTTAAGTATTCGAACATCTGTTTGTCATCTTCCACAGTTCCGTAATCATATGCCCATCCTGCACCAGCAGTAAAGGTGTGATAACGTAGCATATCCATTACACCAACAGCAGGTAAAGCTACTTTCATTAAATCAGGTCGCTGCGTCATGGTAGCTCCTACTAATAACCCTCCGTTAGATCCTCCTCTTATGGCTAGATATTCGCTTGATGTATATTTATTTTCTATTAAATATTCTGCAGCTGCAATAAAATCATCAAATACATTTTGCTTTTGCATTTTTGTTCCTGCATCATGCCATTTTTTTCCATATTCTCCACCACCTCTTAGGTTAGGAACTGCATAAACTCCACCTTGTTCCATCCATACCGCATTCGTAATACTAAAAGAAGGAGTTAGACTAACATTAAATCCTCCATATGCATATAGGATAGTCGGATTTTTACCTGTTAGTTCTATTCCTTTTTTATGTGTAATGATCATTGGAATTTTAGTACCATCTTTAGAGTTATAGAAAACTTGCTTGCTTTCGTAATCTTCAGGATTAAAATCTATTTTGGGTTTGCGATATAGTTCTGAAGTTCCATTTGCAATATCATATTTATAAATGCTTCCTGGAGTTTTATAATTAGTAAAAGAATAGTATAATTCTTTATCTTCTTTTTTCGCTCCAAAACCACCAATACTTCCCACTCCTGGTAATTCTACATCTCTTACTAATTTTCCTTCATAATCGTATTGTAATACTTTGGATACTGCATCTACCATATATTCTGCAAAAAAGTAACCTCCACCTGTATTTGGGCTTAGTACATTTTCTGTTTCAGGAATAAAATCTTTCCAGTTTTCTGGTGTTGGATTAGATGCATCAACCGTTACAATTTTTTGATTAGGAGCATTTAGGTTTGTAACTAGGTATAACTTAGAACCAACATTTTCAATTACATAGGTATCACTTTCTGTGTTATCTAGAATAGTAACAAGTTTATCATTATTACTAGTTAAGTTTTTTATAAATAATTTATTTCCAGAAGTAGAGGTGCTAGCAGAGATAATTAAATACTTATCGTCTTCTGTTACACGTCCACTTATATATCGATGTTTTTCTTCTGGTGTACCTCCAAAAATTAGTTGATCTTCTTTTTGAGCTGTACCTAGTTTATGATAATATACTTTATGCTGATCTGTTTTTGCAGAAAGCTCACTTCCTTTAGGCTTATCGTAACTGGAATAATAGAAACCTTCATTTCCTCGCCAAGACATTCCAGAAAATTTGATATCTACAAGGGTATCTTCTATAATCTCTTTAGTCTCTGCATTTTTAACAATGACTTTTCTCCAATCACTGCCACCTTCAGAGATAGAGTAAGCTAAAAGTTTTCCATTTTTAGAAAAACTAACACCACCAAGTGAAGTTGTACCATCGTTACTAAAAGTATTAGGATCTAAAAATATTTCAGGTTCATCTCCTTCGTTTTTGAATCTGTAAATTACATATTGATTTTGTAAACCATCATTTTTATAAAAGTAGGTGTAATCACCTTCTTTAAATGGTGAGCCAACTTTTTCATAATTCCATAATCCCGATAAACGATTTTTTACTTGATCTCTAAATGGAATACTATCTAGATATCCAAAAGTTACTTTGTTTTGTTCAGCTACCCAACTTTCAGTTTCTTTACTACGATCATCCTCTAGCCATCTGTAAGGGTCTTTAACCTCAGTGTCAAAATAAGTATCTACGGTATCTACTTTTTTAGTTTCTGGATAATTCAAGGGAATAATAGTTTTAGCAGTTTCTATTTTTGTTTCATTTTTACATCCTATGATAGACGCTAACAAAAATAGTATTAAAAGAGTTTTTTTCATGATGAGTTAAATTTTATAAATAATTAAATATTAATTATTAGTTTTTATTTTGGTAATACCTATAAAACCAAATAAAGTAGTTTACAAAATTATCAAAACTTATAACTGTAAAGTGCTAAATAAAGCATAAAAAAAGACTGCTCTAACAATGATCAGATAGCTATTACACATTTAGAGCGTTGCTTTGGGGTTTAGCAACTCAGTTGATCATTTTCGTAGAGCAGTCGGAATTTTCCGTCCTCTAAGAAACGAAAAATTTTACTTTTATACCAGTAATGTTATAGAAGTAGTTTATTGGAATAGACCTTTAAAAGTATTCCAGTTTTTATAAATCAAGAAGGCATTTGCAAGAAAAACAAATGCTCCAGGACCTATATTTGCAGGATCAAGGGTTGCATGAAATAGTATAATATTGACAGAAATAGGAGCCATCAATACTAGTGCAAATGGCACAGCTTTATTACTTACTAATAACAATCCAACGATTATTTCAATAAGACCAACTGTTTTTAAAATGTAACTATTTGCAAGAGCTCCAAATAGAATTCCTGCTTCTGGATTTGCAAATTCAAAATCAGGTAAAAACCCTATAAATTTATTACTTCCGAAAACGATTAATAAGACACCTAATAGGATTCTTAAGGCTAAAATTATTTTAGTATTCATTGTTTGTTTTTTTATGATTAAGTGATTTATTAGAGGGCTAAATGTTAAAAACCTTACAAATGTTATTAAAAACTGAAGCTAAAAAAATATCTTACGGCTTCTGAAAACTAACTGATTGACCTAACTTTTTTAATCTTATTTCTAATGAAGATCACACAACTTTTCATACTCTCTTCCTTAATCTATTTGTTCTCTATATCGTCTATTGTAGGACAAGATTATTTTTTTAAGGATAAGGCTCCTTTTAATTCTGAAATACCGACACCAGAAGAATTTCTTGGATATCCTATTGGAGAACAACACACACGTCATGATCAAATTGTAGCATACTTAACTAAGCTGGCTGAAATATCAGATAGAGCCACTATAGAGAACTACGGAAAATCTCATGAAAACAGAAAATTAGTAATACTTACTATTTCTAAACCAGAAAACATTGGCAGTTTACCAAGTATAAAAAAACAACATCTTGCATTTACTGATGCTTTGGCTAACCCAACGAATTATAATGGCATACCTATTTTTGTTCAACTAGGTTATAATGTTCATGGAAATGAGCCTTCTGGTGCTGAGGCGGCTATGCTAACCGCATATACGCTTGTTGCTTCTAATAGTTCCGAAGTAAAAACATATCTTGATAATGCAATTGTATTTATTGACCCTGCGATTAATCCAGATGGTCGAGATAGACATACGCAATGGGCAAATCAATTTAAGGGAAGTCCGTTGGTTAGTGACAAATATGATGCAGAACATAATGAAGGATGGCCTCGTGGGAGAACTAATCATTATTGGTTTGATCTTAATAGAGACTGGTTATTAGCTATTAATCCTGAGAGTCGAGGAAAATTAAAATGGTATCACGAATGGTATCCTAATGTGGTTACTGATTTTCATGAAATGGGAACGAATAGCACATACTTTTTTGAGCCAATGAAACCTATTGGTTCTTTAGATCCTATTATGCCAAAAGAGAATTATGAAGATTTAAACAATTTGTTTGCTCCTTATTTTTCGAAAGCATTGGATAATATTGGATCTTTTTATTTTACAAAAGAAGCATTTGACGGGACATATCCAGGTTACGGGTCGTCATACCCGGATCTTCAAGGAGCACTAGCATTATTGTTTGAGCAAGCTAGTTCTCGAGGACATTTACAAGATACTGATTACGGAACAATCTCGTTTCCTTTTACAATTCGTAATCAATATGTTTCTAGTATAGCCACAGTAAAAGCTGCAGTAGAAAATAAAGCTAGGTTACGAAAGTATCAGCAGGACTTTTTTAAATCATCGGAATCTGGGGTTGCTAAAAATAATTTTGCTGGTTATGAATTTGGAGATGCATATGATAATAATAGAAATAAAGCATTTATAGATAAATTATTACTACATAAAATAAAGGTTTATAAAAAAGGAAATAAATATGTAGTTCCTGTAAAACAAGCACAAAAAAGAATGGTTCAAACGGTATTTGAAACATACAACAAATATCGAGATAGTGTTTTTTATGATGCTTCTGCTTGGAGTGTAGCCAATTTTTATAACATGAAATATAAAGGGTTAAAATCTATTGATTTAGGGCAAGAAATAACATCTACAAAAGAGATAACCATCGTTTCTAAAGTATCTAAGTCCGATTATGCATATATTATGAATTGGGATGATTATAATGCACCGGCGGCATTGTATTACATGCAATCAAAAGGATTGTTAGTTGCTTCTGCATTTAAACCGTTTAGTATTATTACTTCAGAAGGAAATAAAAGCTTTAATTACGGAAGTATTTTAGTTCCGGTAAGTAAGCAGAAAAAAGATATTGATGAGGTGTTTGCTATTGTAAAAACAGCCCAAGAAAAATTTAACGTACCTATTTTTAGTACTAATACAGGATTTAGTTCATCGGGAATTGACTTAGGAAGTGGTAATTTTAGAAAATTAGAAACACCTAAAGCATTGTTGTTAATTGGAGAAGGTATTAATTCTTATGAGGCAGGAGAAGTATGGCATTTGCTAGATACCAGAATTCATATGCCAATAACTAAATTAAGAATGAATAGGTTTAATGGTATTCCATTAAAAGAATATAATACGTTAGTCATGGTGTCCGGAAGATATTATCAATTGGATTCTCTACAACAAAAAAGAATAAAGGAATGGGTTTCTCACGGAAATACGCTGATAACTATTGCAAATGCTTCTAAATGGGCTATTGATAAAAAAATCGTTAAAGAACAATTAACCAAAAAAGAAAAAGATACTTCTAAGAATAAAATTGTAAAACGATTACCATATGTAGATGCTGGAGAAAATATTGGGAGAGAGCAAGTAGGAGGTGCTATTTTTGAGGTGGATCTTGATACTACCCATCCATTAGGTTTTGGATATCGAGACAATTCATTACCTGTATATAAAAATAATGAAGTATTTATTTCGCCAAGTAAGAATCCGTATGCTACGGTGGCAAAATATACTAAAAATGCCCATATTGACGGGTATATATCGATTGATAATTATGAACATTATCTAAAACCTTCTGCTTCACTTGTTGTAAGTCCTATAGGAAGTGGCCGAGTTATTTTATTTGCAGATAACCCTAATTTTAGAGGTTCTTGGTATGGAACGAATCGTTTATTTATGAACGCTTTGTTTTTAGGAAAACATATGTATGTACCAAGAGTAAGAGAATAGATGTATTTCTAATCTAATAAAAATGAGAAAGCCCTTGTTATTTCTTTGATATAACAAGGGCTTTTTATAATAGTGGTTGGTTATTAGCCGATTAAATTATTTTCTACTAAATATTCTCCAATTTGTACTGCATTTGTAGCGGCTCCTTTTCTAAGGTTATCTGCTACAATCCACATGTTTAATGCATTTTCTCTAGAATGATCTCTTCTGATCCTACCTACAAAAACATCATTTTTCCCTTCCGCATAAATGGGCATTGGGTATGTATTAGTATCTGGGTTATCTTGTACTGTAACTCCAGAAGTGTTATTTAAGATTTGACGAACTTCATTTTCCTGAAACTCGTTTTCAAATTCTAGATTTACACTTTCACTATGTCCACCAACAACAGGAATACGAATAGCAGTGGCGGTAACTGCAATAGTTCGATCATCAAGAATTTTTTGAGTCTCATTAACCAATTTCATCTCTTCTTTTGTATAACCATTTTCCTGGAACACATCACAATGTGGAATTGCATTACGATGGATTGGATAAGGATAAGCCATTTCACCTTTTTCTCCAGCGTATTCATTTTCTAATTGTTGAACAGCTTTTACTCCTGTTCCGGTAATGGATTGGTAGGTAGAAATAATAGCACGTTTTATCTTATATGATGAGTGTAACGGTCCTAGTGCCATTACTAGTTGTATAGTAGAACAATTAGGGTTGGCTATAATTTTATCTTCTTTAGTTAAATCTTTAGCATTAATTTCTGGTACAACCAACTTTTTGGTTGGATCCATTCTCCAGGCAGAAGAGTTATCGATTACCGTGATCCCAGCATCTGCAAATTTAGGAGCCCATTCTAGAGAAGTACTTCCACCGGCAGAAAACAAAGCTACATCAGGTTTCATTTCTATAGCTGTAGTTAAACCAACAACAGAAAACTCTTGACTTTTATACGATATTTTTTTTCCAATAGACCTTTCTGAGGCAACAGGAATTAATTCTGTTACTGGAAAATTACGTTCTTCTAATACTTTTAACATTACAGTACCTACCAATCCAGTGGCACCAACAACAGCTACTTTCATCTGCTTAATTTATTAATGACTTTTATAGACACAAAAATCGGTCTTTTTTTTAGATTCCAGCAAATGTGCTGATTATTTATAACAGTTTTATATTTTTTAATAAAATAATATTAATTTAAACAATTTGTTATATATAAAACAAATTGTAAAAAAGAACCACTCAAGAAATTGAGTGGTTTAGTTAGAATATGTAGTATAGCGGTAGCTATAGATAATTCATTTAATAATAAGATTAGGTGTTACTTTTTAAGTAGATCTCTTATTTCTGCTAATAACTCTTCTTGACTTGGTCCAGCTGGTTCAGCAGGAGCTTCTTCTACAGGCTTCTTAGTTTTATTATATGCTTTAACAATCATAAACATTACGAATCCAACAATGATTAAATTAATAATGGTATTAATCCAAGCTCCATAAGTTATTGCGTTTTCAGCGGTAGTTATGGCACCTGTAGCATCTACAACTGCTTCTTGAAGAATGATTTTTTTACTGCTAAAGTCCATTCCTCCTGAGAAATAACCTACAACAGGCATTACAATATTGGATACAAAACCTTTGACAACGCCACCAATTGCAGTTGCCATAATAACAGCGACAGCAAATTCAACGACATTACCTGTCATTATAAATTCCTTAAATTCTTTAAGCATGATTATTTTATTTTAGTTAGTATTATTGATAACAAAATACGTAAAAAATAAATCAATATTTAAAAAAGTGTTAAAAAAAATAGACTGTAAATTCGATCAAATTCAATTATTACCGATAATAACACGTTTTACTCTTGGAGAAATAGCTGTAAGGAGTTCATAAGAAATTGTTCCTGCACTTTCAGCAATTATAGATGCAGAAGAAATGTTGTCGAATATAATTACTTCATCTCCTTCTTTACAATCAATGTCTGTGATATCAATCATTATCATATCCATACAGACATTTCCAAGGATAAAAGCTTTTTTTCCATTTACAATAAAGAAACCTTTCCTATTTCCATATTGTCTTCCGATTCCATCCGCGTGACCGATTGGTATAGTTGCCGTTTTGGTATAGCCATTAGAAACAAAAGCTCTGTTGTATCCTAAAGTTTCACCAGGCTCTAGTGTATGAATCTGTGAGATAATCGACTTAAGGGATGCTATAGGTTTTAAATGAGTATCATAATCTGCATCATTCCCATAACCGTATAATCCTATTCCGGCACGAACCATATCAAAATGCGCTTCGGGATAATTCAATATTCCTGAGGTATTACATTGATGAAGTATAGGTTTATAACCTAACTTATTAATAATGTCTGAGCTTATTTTCTGAAATGAGTTGACTTGACTCACTGTAAACTTTTTCTCATTATGATCCTCACTTGCTGCAAGGTGAGAGAATAGCGATTTTACTTTAATAGCGTTGGTTTGATGTAAACAACTCATTATATAATCTACATCATTCTCCCAAAAACCTAATCGATTTAAACCCGTATTAAACTTAACATGTACAGGATAATCTTTTTGATTTTCCGCTTCTGCAACCTTTATGAATTCTTGTATAATTCTTGGACTATATACACTAGGTTCTAAATTATATTCAATTAGTGCTGAAAAATTTATGGGTTGTGGGTGTAGTACTAATATAGGTGTTTTTACTCCTGCTTTTCGTAAAATAATTCCTTCTGAAACATAAGCAACAGCAAAATAATCAGCACCTATTTTTTCCAGATGTTTTGCTATTGTTACAGCATCACTTCCATATCCTGCAGCTTTTACTACAGCTAACAATTTAACTTTTGAATCAAGCTTACTTTTTAAGTATGTGTAATTATGAGTAAGATGAGTCAGATTAATTTCAAGAATTGTTTCTTTTACTTTACTCATCAGATTTTTTAGAATTTTCAGATAATTCTTTGGGATCGGTAACTTCTATTTGTTTTACTTTTTCTTTTAAAGAAGCTTTATAGTAAGCTGCACGACTTAAAGGTTCGTATTCATCAGTTTCGCCAAGTAGTACTAAATCATCTTTTTTAGATTTTCGATAACTAAATTGAGCAAGATTACCAGTTCTTGTACAAACTGCGTGGACTTTGGTTACGTATTCTGCTGTAGCCATAAGTGCCGGCATAGGTCCAAAAGGATTTCCTTTAAAATCCATATCCAAACCTGCAACGATAACCCGAATACCTTTATTCGCTAAGTCGTTACAGACACTGACTATTTCATCGTCAAAAAATTGTGCTTCGTCAATACCGACTACATCACAAGTATCTGCAAGAATTCTAATATTTGCTGCTGCAGGAACAGGAGTAGAACGAATTTCATTGGCATCATGAGAAACAACCATCTCGTCATCATATCTGACATCGATAGCTGGTTTAAAAATTTCAACTTTTTGTTTAGCAAATTGCGCGCGTTTTAATCTACGGATCAATTCTTCGGTCTTTCCCGAAAACATCGAACCACAGATAACTTCTATCCAGCCAAATTGCTCTTTATGATTTACTGTATTTTCGAGAAACATTTTGTATTTTTCAGCATCAATTAAAAGAAACCCTACTCTTTAATAATACCAATTGAATTTTAAGATGATAATGGAAATAATCCTTCATTTCATTTTTACTTTTTGGTATTGCTTTAAAGATGAGGTAAATTTATTAAAAAACAAAAAGCATAGCCCAAACGAATAAGAAAGTTATGAAGAAGAAATTGGAAGCAGAATTGATAAGTATTGCACATAGGATATTGCAACTTAAAGATAGATCTACCTTACCACAATTGCAGGAAGAGGCAAGGTTGTTATATGAAAAATTAAGTGTTTTAAATTTTGCAGAGTCTCATTTTGCAGATATTCAACCAACAATAGGGAGTATCAATGAGGCTTTAGAAGTAACAGATACATCAGATACTCATACAGAGGATGTTTCAGATGAGATAAAACCTAAACCAATTGTTAGTTTAGATCAAGAAATAGAAACAAATGAAGTTGCAGAGACTATGTTTAGTCTGGAAGATAAAGTTGCGGAATCAATACCTGAAGTAATTGAGGAACAAAAACCAGAAATCGTAATCGAAAAGATTAATGAGAAAGTTACAGAAGATCTTTTTGTCCCTGCTCCTAAGTTTACAGAAGAGAATGTTTCTTTATCCGAACCTGTTTATGAAAAAAATGATATGGAAGAAATAGGATCAGTACCTCAAAGTATGCCTATTTTAGAAAAGATGAATGATGTAGAAGAAAAACCAAAATCACTAAATGATCAATTAAAAAGGGGAATCAATATTGGATTAAATGATAGATTGGCTTTTATAAAACATTTGTTTGATGGGAGTTCTACAGATTATAATCGTGTACTTTCACAATTAAATACACTTAATAGTAAAAGTGGAGCGAAGCAATTTATTAAAAATATGGTAAAGCCTGATTATAACAATTGGCAAGGAAAAGAAGAGTATGAAGAACGTTTTATGGAGATCGTAACTAATAAGTATGAATTCTAGGTAAGGATTAACATTCTTTTGTTACTAATAACCTTAATAAAAATAAAACTATTTATATGAAAATTATCTACTGGATTGCCACGGTAGCGATGTGCGGAATTATGTTGTTTTCTGCACAGATGTACTTTAGAAATACAGAAATGGTAAGAGGTTTTTTTGAAAACCTAGACTATCCAACATATCTGGTTATTCCTCTGGCGATAGCAAAAATAGGCGGGATTATTGTAATTCTTACTAATAAAATAAAATGGTTGAAGGAATGGGCGTATGCTGGATTCTTTTTTGATATGGTACTTGCTTTTACAGCACATTATATGAAAGATGATGGACAAGGGTTATTTGCTACTTTAGGATTAATATTCCTTATTATATCATATACAATAGGAAAAAAAGTAAGACCCTAAAATATGTCCAAATTATTTATCGTCCCTACTCCAATTGGTAATTTAGAAGATATGACTTTTAGAGCTATTAAAGTGCTAAAAGAAGTGGATTTAATTCTAGCCGAAGATACCCGTACTAGTGGTAAATTGTTAAAACATTTCGAAATTACTACTCATATGCAAAGTCATCATATGCATAATGAACATAAAACTATAGATAGTGTCATTAGAAAGTTGCAAAGTGGAGAAAATATAGCTTTAATTAGTGATGCTGGAACACCTGCAATTAGCGATCCTGGATTTTTATTGACCAGGGCGTGTGTAGAAAATAGTATTGATGTAGAATGTTTACCAGGAGCTACGGCATTTGTTCCAGCCTTGGTTAATAGTGGTTTGCCAAATGATAAATTTGTTTTCGAAGGATTTCTTCCAGTAAAAAAGGGTAGGCAAACACGATTGAAAATATTGGCAGAGGAAACTAGAACCATGATATTTTATGAATCTCCACATAAACTTATTAAGACTTTAGGTAATTTTGTAGAATATTTTGGAGCTGATAGAATGCTTTCTGTATCGAGAGAATTAAGTAAACTTCATGAGGAAACCGTTCGTGGAACTGCACAAGAAGTATTATCACATTATGAAAATAAACCTCCTAAAGGTGAAATAGTTATTGTCGTTGGAGGAAAAAAATAATATATGAATATATCTGATTTTATTAAGAGACTTAGAAAATATCCTACAGAAATTACATTCCAGAATACTATGGATATTATTGAAGCTCACTATAGTTTTGAGCCTACATCCTTCATTAATGGAAATGTAACTAATGAAACTGGACAAAACTCTGGTTCTTGTAAGTTATTTTCGTTTGCAAAAATTCACAATTTAGAAGTAGAGGAAACATTGAATTGTTTTGGAGAACATTATAGAAATGTTTTGCAAAACCCTGAAGGAACTGACCACCAAAATATTCGGAATTTTATGAAAACAGGTTGGAGTGGAATTTCTTTTAAAGATCAGACTCTTACTAAAAGACTTAGGTAATTTGACTTAATTGTTTTTCAAATTTTCTTTGATTTCTTTCAAGGTTTTTAAATTAACCTTCGCTAAGGAATTCTTAGATTTAAATTCTAAAGAAAGATAAGGCTTATATATTGGCATTATAGGATCAGTATCATTAATGAGGGTGTTTTTTATTTGTTCATCTAACTTATAGTTGGGTTTATATATGGGCATTGTGGATTTTTCTGACGAAGATTTTTTGTTTGAAAAAAATGTTTCTTCTGTAACTTTTTCCTGGCCATATATACCAATAGTTAGGAAGCAAACTAGAATAGAAAGTAAATATTTGTTTTTTGGCGAGTTCATAAGAATGATTTTTGTGAATTTGAAGTTGCAAATTTTGCCTCTATCTATACTATAAACTGTAAAATAATTTAAAAATTACAAGTATCTCTAAACGTTTCGATTATACTATAATTATCGTGGCTATTGTTGTAGTCATATTATGGCAATTACCATATTTTGGGTGGTTTCAATATCCATTTAGATTATTGGGGACTTGGTTCCACGAAATGGGTCACGGTCTTATGGCGGTATTACTAGGAGGTAATTTTGAGCATTTAGAAATTTATGAGAATGGAGGTGGTGTTGCTTACTACCATTTAGGAGGAAGCTATGTTTCTCCTTTTATAGGTAATGCCTTAGTAGCGGCAGGAGGATTATTAGGACCAGCTGTAATTGGAGCTTTGTTAATAATGTCTGCAAAATCGCACAGAAATTCTATGATAGCACTTAGAGTATTAATAGGAGTTATGATACTTTCGTTGTTATTATGGATTAGATCTTTTTGGGGAGTATCTGTAATGAGTGGTTTTGCAATCTTTTTATTTGTTATTACCTTATTTAAGAGTAGAAAACTCGAAGTAGTTGTTATCTTGTTTTTAGGTTTACAATCTGTATTAAGTACATATCTTCAGCTGGATTATTTATTTACAAAACAGTTCGAAAGAGATGGAGCAATTCAGATATCAGATACGCAGGCTATTGCAGAAAATACCTTTGGTACTTATTGGATGTGGGCTATTCTTATTATACTTATGAGCGCTTATTTACTTTGGAAAAGTTTTCGATTTTACTTTAAAAAATAACAACCTAAATCCAGTGATAAAGGTTGCTATATGGTTATAGAAGTGTAAGATGATTTTTTTCAAAATCGTTAATAAAACTAACAAGAGATTTTTGCGTATTTAGGATCTAAGGTAGTACCATACACCTTATAGCATTCTGTTACGGGCTTATCGTAGCTCTTTGTAAAAATAGTGGACCATCCAAATGCCCAGTTTTCTTCCACTTTTAAGTAAATAGAAGTAGCACCTTCTGGGATAGTTTCGGATTTATTCACTCCTAATGATATATCTCCAGAGTGTTTACTAAACTCCTTGCCATTTAATGTATAAGATAACGTAAAACGGGCTACGTATCCACCTTCACACCTTATCAGAATAGAGCCTGTTTGTTTTGCATCTAAATGAGTTAATACTGCTTCTTTTAATTCCATGATTTATGTTATTAATCCTCTACTCTGTTTAAAATTAGGCTTTTCGAATCCGCCGATGTAATCAAAAAAGTAGCTACCCTTTAATGTGTTTTTTAATTACATTCAAAAGTATTGTAACTGGTTGTTTTTCAATAGCGTATAAGTATCTGTTTTTATATTTAAGTATTTACTGCAATTATGCCGTAGAATTACCTGTTTGTAAAAAATTAATGGTAGGTTCAACGAAATAAACACGTGGTAAATACGTGTTTTTTAATGGTTATTACTTGTTAATGCATTCATTATTAGCTCCAAAGGTGTTTTTTGTTTAGTTTTAAAGGAATAAACCAATTTAACGTATAAATTTTCACACAAATGGAACAGGCAATCCAACCAAAACAATTAATGACTTTAGAACAAGCAGAGAAAATTGAGAGATGGCAACAGGAAGAAGTATTGTTGTTAGCCAGACACTTTCAACGCCTAAATGAAACAAAAGGTAGGCCCTTTAGTGGATACTATACTAGAGCTAATTACTTTCAGATGGATGCTGTAGATGTTGCTATATTAAATAGCCTTAAAGATGATGGAAAAACTATTCAAAGAATTAAAACTCATATGGCATTAGAAGTAGAAGACAAAAAGAATTTCACTTTTGTGCCAATTATAGAAGTAGACCTAGAAGATACAATCAACAATTTGTTTTTTACTTTGATTCCAAAATATAAGGAACCGGTAGAGCCAATTCAGAATGGAACAATAGGAGATCTAGATACTGGAGGAGTATTGGTGCCAGGGATTTTTAAAGAGATGATTTTAACCAATTGGAACAATCTTGAAGATAATTTGATAGATGATCTTTTTGTAGCGGTTGATACAAAAACAAGACAAAGAGAGCGAGTAAATTATTATTTAATTGATAATATTGATATAATCGATCTTATTAATGATTCTTTATTGGGAGAAATTGAGGAGTTTATTCTCTATCCCGGAGTTGATATGAATAAGTTTCATAAAAGAGATATGATTTCGTTTACTCCAGTCATAGGAATCACTCCTGTGGGTGAAGTTATCACTGAAATTTTATCAAGGCATGCGTTATTAGAATTTACTGATGAAGAGATTTTTATAGAATATTCTAGTCCTTGTCCACCCACGTGTCCCGAAGCATAAAGGACAAAAATTCAATTCGAATGAGTAAAGAACTTTTTGATAGTTTACGTCTGATTTCATCTTTTATAGTGGTTATACCTTTAATATTATCAATATTTAAATTCAAATCATTATCCGCAACCCAACTAAAACTATTTTATTTACTCATAATCGTTTTTATAGTTGAATTCATTGCTAATATATTATGGTATCAAAAAATTAATAATCTCCCTCTTTATCACTTTTATGCAGTGATCGAGTTTATATTAATTATTAATATCTATAGAATTGTACTGTCAAAAATTTTCCCAAAACAGTTTTTTATTATTCTGGGGATTACATTTACTGTTTTTGCCATAACAAATACGCTATTTTTTCAAAATTTAAATACATTTAATTCTAATGTAACGACACTTTTAGGTATCATAGTAATATTTCTTTCACTTAGTTATTTTTATGCTTTATTAAAGGAAGTAAAATACAATGCGCTGGAAACCAATCCTATGTTTTGGATCAATGCTGGTTTTTTAATTTATTTTTCCAGTAACTTAATCCTGTTTTTTATTAATAACAATATGTTTCAAGGGTCTACAGAAGCTAGTTATCTCGTTTGGGGACTCCATGCTATTGTAAACATTGTATTGACAATTTTTTATACCATCGCTTTATGGGTGAATCCGAAGAAGCCATAGCATTAAAGATTATTATCATTGGTATGATAGTGATTTTTTTATTATCACTATCAGTGATTGTATTTTTTATTATTTATCAGCGAAGACTATTAGAACAACAAAAAAGGCATCAAAAAGCAGAGTCAGATTATCAAAAGGAGTTACTAAAAACGGCTATCCAAAGTCAAGAAGTAGAACGCAGCAGAATCGCAAAGGAATTACATGACGATGTTGGAGCTATGTTAACAACTACTAAATTATATATTGGTCAAATAACTCATGAATTAAATCCAGAAGAATTAACAACGATAGCAGATAAAATAAGTGGTTTTTTTGATGATATGATACAGAGTGTACGCAGTATTTCTAAAGATTTAAGACCTGTAGTATTAGAAAAATTGGGATTTATGGAGGCCATAGATAGTTTAGTGCAAACCATACGAGACACTGGTAAAATCAATATTTCTTTTATAAATAACACCACATATTCTGTATCTAAGACAAAAGAGCTAAATCTTTATAGAATTATTCAGGAGTTAATTACCAATACACTTAAACACGCAGAAGCTACAGAAATAAAAATCGAAATGAAAAATGAAAAAGAGACATTAATCATTGTTTATGAGGATGATGGAAAAGGTTTAAATCAAAAACAGCTTCAATATAGAAAAGGATTAGGACTAAAAAATATAGAAAGCAGGTTGTCCATTTTATCAGGAACCATTAGCTTTTTAGAAGAAAAATCTGGAATGAAAGTATTACTCAAAATACCATAGTAAATGCACTCTTAACAACCTAAATAAATACCCATGGAAATTATAAAACTAGGATTAGTAGATGATCATAATTTGTTTCGAGAAGGGATTAAATCACTTTTGGATAAAATGGACAATATAGAACTGGTTTTAGAAGCTGTAAGCGGCAAAGATCTATTAGCTAAATTAAATAAACTTGTTCCAGATGTGATTCTATTAGATTTAGAAATGGAAGAAATGAATGGAGTAGACGCTACGTTAAAAATAAAAGAGTCATATCCAAATATGAAAGTTATTATTCTCACTATGCATAAAGAAGAGCGAATGATATCATATTTGATGGAAGTTGGAGCTAATGGATACTTGCTTAAAGATACCAATCCACAAGAATTAGAGGATGCAATACGATCTGTATGTGATAAAGGTTTTTATTTTAATCCTTTTGTTTCTCAGGCGTTACTGAAAGGATTAAAGAATAAGTCCAACAAGCCTCCTGTAATTGGAAAAGATTATCATCTTACTACTAGAGAGTTAGAAGTGTTGGAGTTGGTGACCAAAGAATTTACGACGGCAGAAATTGCGGCGGAATTATTTTTGAGTGTTCGAACCATAGAAGGCCATCGAAAAAATTTAATGATGAAATTAGAGGTAAAAAACACTGCGGGATTGATTATTAAAGCAGTACGAGAGAAGATTATTTCTGTCTAAAAACAATCATAAAAAGGCCTCACAGATTATTGAAATTTGTGAGGCCTGATATTTTAAGAGATAAGAAAACCTATATGTTCAATAGATATTATACGTGTTTTCCTTTTTCCCAACCGTGTTTTCCGAGATATTGTTCGCCAGATTCAATAGCGCCTTCTTCTACGGTAGTTCCCATAGAGTCATTCCAACGATTTAGATATCCAAACAAAGAAATCACACCAAGCATTTCTACGATTTCACCTTCATCCCAATATTTATAAAGTTCTGTTTTGATAGCCTCATCAACATTGTTAGGTACCAAAGAAGCAGCAAGTGAAAAATCTAGTGCAGCACGTTCCGCATCACTAAAAGCTGGGTGTGTTTTATATTCCCAAATATTATCTAACTGTTCCTGTTCTGCACCATAACGTTCTGCAGCACGTATAGCGTGCGCTTGACAATATCTACATCCTGTAGCATTACTACTTACCCAAGCAATCATACGTTTTAGAGCAGAGGTTACACGACCTTCATTTGCCATAACCGCTTTGTTAAGATTAATAAAGGCTTTAGAAATGGCTGGTCTTCGCTGCATGGTCAATACAGAATTTGGACAGAAACCTAAGGTTTCGTTAAAGAATTCCGCCAATTCTTTGGTTTCTATATCATGTTCTGCGGATAGAGGTGTAACTAATGGCATGTGTATGTATATTTTTTTGAGTTAATTTAATTTTAGCAAACCAAAATACAAAACTAATGTCAAACCGGAACGAGTAGCGATGTTTTTTGTACTTTGGTTTTTTAAATAATTTCGGAAGGATAATGCCAATGAGATGGACGCTTAGACCAAAACCAAATATTACTGCAATTACCAACCTGTCAAAAGCACTTAATGTAGATGAAATCATTGCTTCTTTACTAGTTCAAAGAGGAGTTGATACATTCGATCAAGCTAAACAGTTTTTTAGACCTTCCTTAAAAGATTTACATGATCCTTTTTTGATGAAAGATATGGATATTGCTGTTTCTAGAATAGAAAAAGCAATATCAGATGAAGAGAATATTATGGTTTATGGAGATTATGATGTAGATGGAACTACTTCTGTAGCTCTGATGTCTTCGTATTTAGAAACCATTACATCACAAGTAGCAACATATATTCCGGATCGATATGCAGAAGGATATGGGGTTTCTTATCAAGGAATTGATTATGCCTCTGATAATGATATTTCACTTATTGTAGCGTTGGATTGTGGTATAAAAGCAATAGAAAAGGTGGCATATGCAAAATCAAAAGGAATTGATTTTATCATTTGTGATCATCATAGACCGGGAGATATAATTCCAAAAGCAATTGCAGTATTGGATCCTAAGAGAGAAGATTGTGATTATCCTTATAAAGAATTATGTGGTTGTGGAGTAGGTTTCAAACTAATACAAGCTATTGCTTCTAAAAGAGGTGATTCTATAGAAGATCTTCTAATATATTTAGACCTTGTTGCTACAGCAATCGGAGCGGATATTGTTCCGATAACAGGAGAGAATAGGGTGCTTGCTTATTTTGGTTTAAAAGTAATAAATCAAAATCCAAGAACAGGTTTTAAAGCAATGTTATCGCAAGTAAAAAAGAAAACGCTAACAATTACTGATGTAGTATTTATGTTGGCTCCTAGAATTAATGCAGCAGGAAGAATGAAACATGGATTGCATGCGGTAAACTTGCTTAAGGAGAATGATTTAGAGCTTGCATTACAATATGCTTCTGAGATAGAAACGTATAATAGTGATCGAAAAGATGCTGATAAAAGTATTACTGAAGAAGCTTTAGAGCAAATAAGCCAAAATTCTGAAGAAGATAAATTCACAACAGTAGTTTATGATGAGAATTGGCATAAAGGAGTAATCGGAATTGTAGCATCCAGACTTACAGAAACATATTATCGACCAACCTTAGTTTTCACAAAGAGTGGCTCTAAGTTAGCCGCTTCTGCCAGATCAGTTAAAGGATTTGATGTATATAACGCATTGAATGAATGCGCAGAATATATAGAACAATTTGGAGGTCATAAATACGCAGCAGGATTAACATTGAAAGAAGAACAGTATGAGCCGTTTAAGAAAAAATTTGAAGAAGTAGTAGCTACCACTATCGACAAAAGATTATTGACACCAGAAATAATGATAGATACAACAATGGAGTTGGATCAAATTACACCTAAGTTTTTTAGAATTTTAAAACAATTTGCACCCTTTGGTCCAGGGAATCTGGCGCCTGTGTTTATGACAGAAAATGTAAAAGATACGGGGTATGCAAAATGCGTAGGAGCAGATGAGAAACATTTAAAGTGCAAGATGCAAAAAAATGGATTGGCAATAGGAGGAATTGGTTTTAATCTAGGACCTAAATTTAATTTGATATCCGATAATAAGAATGTGAAAGTAGCATATAACATTGATGAAAATGAGTGGAACGGAACAGTTTCTCTACAATTGAAGTTAAAAGATATAATTTAATCTATTTTTATTTAGATTAATTATAAATAATTAATATTTTTGAATCAAATATGATTCAGAATGAGTGCTATAGATAGAATTTACAGTAATAAAATTGGAATATCTTTCTTTTGGAGAAAACAAAAATCAGATGATTCGCCAAAAGTTCAATTGGTATTTAGGGATATTGGATTTTTACTTACCTTAAATGAACTTAAGGATTTTTCGGATTCATGCAGACTTACCGAGCAATCTCAATGTTGTGATCAATGTAGTCATAATTGCAGATCACTATTACTTAGAACGCCATCTGATAAAATTGATTTAGCAATAAGTAAAGATGAACTAGAACAAGTACATGAGTTAATCAACGGTACTGTTTTTAGAGTAGAATTACAAAAATGGATAACCAGTACTGGACGAAACTAATAGTATTTTTCTATCGAAGAAAATCCAAAATTTTATAAGATATTTCTTCTGCTTTAGTTTCTTGTATAAAATGTTTTTCATCTATAAAATGAATATCTGCCTCATCAATTTTCAGGGCATTTGTCACTTTAGTTTGTTGAGGAGTCCATTGTAACATGGTGTCATGAATCCCCCAAATAACTGCAACAGGAATTTCAATATTTTCAAAAACTAAAGAATAATCAGGAAAATAATTACAAGTTCTTGTAAAGAAATAATACATTCCATCAGTTTTACCTTCTAATAAAGGAGTTTTATAACCCTCTACATCTATTTCGTTTAACGTATTTTCTTTAAGCCCTTCTTTGAATAATGATTTCAGAAGTGTATTGGTTGTAACTCCATTCCGATAGGACCACATTGCAGCTTTAGCAGCTGGACCAGGACTAAATCGTATTGGCGGATAAAAACCTTCCTCATACAATAATGTATTTAGTATAATAAGTTCTTCAATTCGTTTAGGAGCTTGATTAAAGAGCTCCCAAGTCCATACACCTCCTACATCGTGCATTACGTGAGACCAATATTCAATACCTAAACCATCCATTAAAGCAAGAAGCCTTTTTACATGTTCTTTTTCACTATAAATTTTATATCCTTCTGGAGAATCGCTAGAACCATATCCTAACATATCTGGAACAATAACTCGATAGCCTCCAGCAACCAGAGGGTCTATCATTTTACGATATAGCCATCCAGAAGTAGGAACCCCATGAAGAAGTACAATTGCCGGTCCACTTCCTTTATCTATATATTTAATTATGCCATCTTTACTTGGAAATGATCGTTGTTGGGCTCTAAATTCTTCATAAGTCATTTGACCTTTTCTGATTTTAGTATTCTGATATGGTTTGCACCCAAAAACAATTACTACGATTAGAAGTAATAAAGAAAGCTTCTTCATTTAGATTGACAATTTGTGAGGTAGCAATTTACTTAAAATCATTTTTTTATACTATTAGATTTAACAAATTTCTAGTACCTCTATTTATATATTATATTAATGGGGGCGTTTGATCTATTCTGTTATAACAATACCATTTAATAATTCTTCGGCAACAGGCTTATATTCCTCTAAAAGATTTTGAGATGTGTATGCTAAAAATTGAACAGATCCTTCTTCATTCGAAAAATAGTACCCGTAATAAGAAATCTTTATTCCTTGCATAGTACCGTTCATCTGCATCAATAACATTTTCAGTCCATTGACCATTCTGTATTCTTCTTTTACAACTTGTATGTCAGGAGCAATTTCTCTTCCATTTTCAAGTGCTAATTCTTTAAATGATTCTAGAGGGATTTCTACTTTTTCAGTAATAATTATAGCATATAAATCTTCTCCACGTAATTGAAGTTCGTACTCAGCATCATCATTATTAACCCCTTTTTTAAAAGACCATTTTTTGGGGTTTAACCAAAATCCTAATTTAGTACTGTTGCTTTTTAATAAGAAAGTTGATTTCTCACTTTTTTCGAATGTAGCAGGATTCGTAGTAATTTCTTTTTCAATTTCCTCTTCTTGATTTAAGTATTTCCACGTGCCATCGGTATATAAAATTACTTCTTCACCAGTTTCCGTTACAGCATTTGTTTGAGCTTGTAATGAACTAGTGATCAAAAGAACAATTATAGAAAGTAATGAGTAGTTGTTTTTCATTATTGTAGATGTTTATATTGTACAAATCTATTAGATTTTATTTTATAATTACACCAAATTTTTTATTTGTATTTCATTCCCATTAAAGTTAAAATAATCACCTATCTTTTTTCCTAATAGTAATTTTCCAATTGGAGTATTGGTAGCTATTGCGAAATACGTTTTATTGTCTATAATAATTTTCCCGGACGAAATGCTTAAGAAATAATTCCCTAGTGATGTTTCTATGATGTTTCCTAATCGTATTACTTTAGAAGACGAGTATATATCAATTTTAGCTAAGGTTTCTTGAAGTTTTTGAACCTCTGCTAATTGCGCTCCTGCTTTTTCTCTTTCTAATTGCAACATTGCCCTCCCAGTTTCATGTTTGTCACCAGCGGTACTTTTTGTCTCAGAGTTAAGAGATTCCTGAATATTAGCAATTCTATGTTCAATACGATTTAAGCGATCCTGTACAAATTGTTGACAATGATCATATAGAGTTTCTTTAATGTTTCCCAAAAAAAAATAGATTTAGAATTCTAATATAGAACAACTGTAATAATTGCACAAATATGAACTTCGTTAAGCAAAAAGAAGACTAATTTTAAACTAATAATTTTCTTCTTTAGTGGATTCACTAAAATTAAGTTTTTGGAAGAAAAACATCTACAATACCTTCTAGATATCCCATATTATTATAATTAAAATCGATAACTCTACAATTTTCTGCTACTATAGCAATTTCATCAATTAATATTCTTGGGTCGTCTTTAAAATAAATTTGAGTTTCCAATGAATGATGCCCTTTAGCAGAAATTTTATAATGAAAATGCCTAGCTCTATATCCATATACACCTGGTCGTATAGTTTTTATTTTATAAGCTCCAGATGCGTCCGTAATAATACATCCTGTTAACGTTGTTTGGGATGGAAAATAAAAATTACCATCATTATGATACGCACCTGCATCGTCTGCATGCCAGATTTCTATTTTTGCATTTGGTACTATCTGTTTGTTTTTGGTAAAGATTTTTCCCGATATTATTGTGGGAATTCCAGGTAGGTTTTTGGTATTTAGATTTACAAATTGATGTGATGTAGAGAAGTCAGAATATTGGGTAGCTAAGCTATTTTTTATCCCATTCGTATGTTGTAAAAAGGTATTATTTCCTGAATTGGTTTTCATAATAAAGAATTTTAAGGGATTTACTTTAAAACAAACCACTCGGATTTTACCCTACCATCTGGAGATATTTTTTCTACTTAGAAATAGAAAAAGCTCCATAATTACGCATCTGTAGGAGAATCCATTTTTTTCTTTTTTGTATATAATTAGATGCTGGTTCTGCTAGATATTTTCTAGGGTTAGGAAGTATTGCTGCTACTGCGGCAGCTTCATTTTTAGTAAGACTTGTGGCAGGTTTATTAAACCAAAATATAGCAGCAGCTTCTGCACCATAAATTTGATTTCCCATTTCTATGCTGTTAAGGTATACTTCAAGAATACGTTCTTTACTCCAGAGAGTTTCTATCAAAAAAGTAAAATAACTTTCTAGCCCTTTACGTATCCAACTTCGTTGTGGCCATAAGAAAACATTCTTTGCTGTTTGTTGGGATATAGTGCTAGCACCTCTTAATCGTTTCCCTGTTTTGTGTTCTTTAATTGCTTTTTCAATTGCCTTGGTGTCAAAACCTTTATGTTCTAGAAAATGTTGATCCTCACTACAGATAACGGCAAGTTGTAAGTTTTTAGAGATATTTTTTAGGTCAACCCATTGATGTTCTATTGGGATTTTTTCGATGGATTGAGCGTTTCTAATAATCATCAGTGGAGTCACAGGAACATTGACCCATTTGTATATGAATACCCAGATTACACTAAGGATTAAGAAGGCTAAAAAACCTTTGAAAATCAAACGAAAGATTTTTTTCATAGTTAATCGGAAATTGATTTATAACAAATCTGCTAGCTCCATGCCAACCTGACTTCCAATTGCTATACCCATACCACCAAGCCGAACTCCGCAGAAAATATTATTGGATACTTGTTTGACAATAGATTTTTTTTGGGAACCAACTCCCATAATACCACTCCAGCGATATTCAATTTCAAAAGTAGTACCTGGTAAGATAGTTTCTTTTAAAATCTTTTCTAGTTCTTGTTGTACTAATTCTGTTTGACCTTGTTTAGTAGTCTCCTCAGCTTTGAAATCAAGATTTCTTCCTCCACCAAAAAGTATTCGATTATCAATATTTCTGAAGTAATAATACCCTTTGTCTAGGTGAAATGTACCCTTAATATTTAAGCCTTCAATTGGTTTGGTTATTACTACTTGTGCTCGCGCAGGCTTTACATTTTGAATTCCAAATCGAGAGGCGAAACCATTGGTGGCGATTAGTACTTTATTAGAGGAAAACGTAAAATGATTTGTTTTTATTTCGACAGTGTTCTGATTTTCAATAAGATCCTCGACAATACAGTTGTTTAATATCTTAACACCAGAAGTTTGAACTTTTTGCAGTAATGCGCTCATCATTTTACCGGTATCGATTTGCCCTTCAAATTGATTTACGATATAATGCGGTTGAATATTTTTGAAGCTGAAAGTATTCTTTGTTTCTAAAAATACGTCATCTTTAAAAACAGGTGTTAATAGGGAGTTTATATCTGAGATTTTAGAAATGCAATTTTCATATAGATTAAAATCAGTTTTTGTGAAAAGCTCGTAACCTCCGTTACGATGATAATCAATATTAGAATCACCGAGATTATTACGCAATAATTGAAGGCCATTTCTTCTCTTTTGTACTAAATCTAAAACTTCTTCTTGAGAGTGAGTCTCTAGGTCATCCAGAATTTCGGAGATACTTCCAAAACAGGCGAAACCTGCATTTTTAGTGCTTGCTCCATTAGGAAAAACTCCTCGTTCTAATATAAGTATTTTAGCCTTTGGAAACTTTTGGTGTATTCTTAGAGCACTGTTTAATCCAACAATTCCACTACCGATGATAGTAAAATCGACATTGGATAACCACGTTTTATATTCCCAATAGCTAAAATCCATTATAATAAGTTCATAAAAAAAGCCTCAGTAATGAGGCTTAATTGTTAGTTAGTTATCTTTTGGTTCTTCCATCTCAAAATCCTCCATAAACTTCGTGGTGTAATTTCCAGAAACATAATCGGGATGATCCATAAGTTGCCTATGGAATGGGACAGTAGTTTTTATTCCTTCTACTACAAATTCATCAAGAGCCCTTTTCATTTTATTGATTGCTTCTTCGCGAGTTTGAGCAGTGGTGATTAATTTAGCGATCATAGAATCGTAATTCGGTGGAATAATATAACCACTGTATACATGAGTATCTATACGTACTCCGTGACCACCTGGAAGATGTAAATTCGTTATCTTACCTGGTGAAGGGCGAAAATCTTTGTACGGATCTTCAGCGTTGATTCTACATTCAATAGAGTGTAATTGTGGGTAATAGTTTTTACCAGAAATTGGTACTCCAGCAGCAACTAGTATTTGTTCTCTAATTAAATCATAATCTACTACTTGCTCTGTGATAGGATGCTCTACTTGGATTCTAGTATTCATCTCCATAAAGTAGAAGTTACGATGTTTATCAACTAAGAATTCTACAGTTCCAGCTCCCTCGTATTTAATATATTCTGCAGCTTTAACTGCTGCTGCTCCCATCTCATCTCTTAGTTCATCTGTCATGAACGGAGAAGGAGTTTCTTCAGTAAGTTTTTGGTGTCTTCGTTGTACAGAACAGTCTCTTTCAGACAAGTGACAAGCTCTACCATTACTATCACCTACAACTTGGATTTCGATATGTCTTGGTTCTTCGATCAGTTTTTCCATGTACATATCATCGTTACCAAAGGCTGCTTTACTTTCTTGTCTGGCAGATTCCCAAGCATTTTGTAAATCTTCTTCTTTCCAAACTGCACGCATACCTTTACCACCACCTCCAGCACTTGCTTTAAGCATTACCGGGTAGCCTGTTTCTTTAGCAACTTTTATACAGGTTTCGAAATCAGGAATTACACCTTCGCTTCCAGGAACACAAGGGACTCCTGCTTCAATCATAGTAGATTTAGCAGATGCTTTATCTCCCATTCTATCAATCATTTCTGCACTAGCACCGATGAACTTTATCTCGTGCTCTTCACAAATTTTAGAGAATTTAGCATTCTCTGATAAGAATCCATATCCTGGATGAATAGCATCGGCATTTGTGATTTCTGCAGCTGCTATTATATTGGACATTTTTAAGTATGATTCGCTACTTGGTGCTGGTCCTATACATACAGCTTCATCAGCAAAACGAACATGTAAACTTTCAGCGTCAGCAGTGGAGTATACTGCTACGGATTTTATACCCATTTCTTTACAGGTTCTGATTACACGCATTGCAATCTCACCTCTATTGGCTATTAGAATTTTTTTAAACATAACGTTCTAAATTTAAAAATCTCAAATTCCATGTTCCAAATTCCATACTATTGGATTTTGGGATTTGTCAATTGGAATTTTAAAATTGGGTTATGATGGGTCTATTAAAAATAATGGTTGATCAAATTCTACAGGAGAATTATCATCAGCTAAAATCTTAACAATTTTACCTGAGACTTCACTTTCAATTTCATTGAAAAGTTTCATTGCTTCGATGATACAAAGCACATCTCCTTCTTTGATTGTGTCTCCAACTTCTACAAAAGTTGATTTATCCGGAGATGGTTTTCTATAAAGCGTTCCTATGATAGGAGATTTTATAGTAATGTATTTAGAATCGTCTTCTTCTTTTGCTGCGGGTGTTTCTGTAGCTGCAACTGGCGCAGCAGCTTGTACTTGTGTTACAGGTTGTGCTGCTGGGACTGCACTACCTACAGGTATTTGTTGTACAATTGTTGTTTCTTTGTTGTCTTCTGAAGTTGTTCTGATAGTAATTTTTACATCTTCCATCTCTAACTTCACTTCGCTAGCCCCAGATTTGGCCACGAATTTGATTAAATTCTGAATTTCTTTTAAATCCATAATGTTGGGTATTGTGTGTTTTAGTTGTTTAGGAATTATAGGCCCATTTTAAGAAAATGGAACCCCAAGTAAAGCCTCCACCGAATGAGGCAAATACTATATTATCTCCTTTTTTGAGTTGTTTTTCGTAATCACTTAATAATAAAGGTAAAGTTGCTGAGGTAGTATTACCATATCTATGAATATTCATAAGAACTTTACTATCATCTAGGTTCATTCTATTAGCAGTAGCATCAATAATACGTTTATTAGCTTGATGCGCAACAAGCCAATCTACATCATCTCCTGTAATATTATTACGCTCCATGATTTTAGTACTAGCATCTGCCATATTGGAAACAGCGTACTTAAAAACAGATTTACCGTCTTGTTGTACAAAATGTTGTCTATTTGCTATTGTTTCTTCGGTTGGTGGTAAAATAGATCCTCCGGCTTCAATTTTTAAAAATTGGCGACCCACTCCATCCGTACGTAAATATTCGTCTTGTAGTCCTAATCCTTCTTCATTAGGTTCAAAAAGGGCTGCACCACCTCCATCTCCAAAGATGATACAAGTCGTTCGATCTGTATAATCAATTATTGAAGACATTTTATCAGCTCCGATTAGTAATATTTTCTTATATCTTCCTGCTTCTATATAGCTGGCTGCGGTAGACATTCCGTATAAAAAGCTAGAACAAGCAGCTTGTAAGTCATAAGAAAAAGCGTTTATCGCTCCTATCTCAGATGCAGCATATGCTGCTGTTGCTGCTACTGGAAGATCCGGAGTAGCAGTTGCGAATATTACCATATCTATCTCTTTGGGATCGAGATTTTTTTTAGCAATTAAATCTTCTGCTGCTTTTATACCTAAGAAAGAGCTTCCTTTGCCTTCTTCTTTAAGTATTCTTCGTTCTTTAATACCAGTACGAGTGGTGATCCATTCATCGTTTGTATCGACCATGGTTGCTAATATATCATTAGATAACACATAGTCCGGCACATAAGCGCCTACAGCTGTGATAGCGGCTGTGATTTTACTCATATCTTGATTTTAGTTTCACCTGAATCTTTTATTTGGTTTCAGATGGAATTCGCTAATAACTCTGTTGCTTGCTCGCTTTTCAGGAATTAGCATCAATAAATTGCTTAGCTCATTTCGTTACTTGTTATACAAAACGCATAAAAAGTGGTTGAAAATACTAAATTACATGCAAATATGGCGCAAAATAATTGGATTTTGACACATATTCAACTAAAAACAAAAAAACTCTCACATTTGTGAGAGTTCTTGTTAGAATTTTAACAATATACTTAAGCTACTTCTTCTTCAGTATTGTCAATAATTACTTGACCACGGTAATATAATTTACCTTCGAACCAATGTGCTCTGTGGTATAAATGTGCTTCTCCTGTTGTAGGATCTGTAGCTATTTGTGGTACAGTAGCTTTATAATGTGTTCTTCTCTTATCTCTTCTTGTTTTGGAGATTTTTCTCTTAGGATGTGCCATTGCTTAGCTATTATTTATCGTTTAATAAGTTTTTTAATTTATCCCAACGAGGATCAATTTCCTCGTTATCATTTTCTAATGTTTTCTCTTTCGGGCTTAATTCTTCTAGTTTTTCAAGTATATCAGATTCTAATGTTCCATCTTCGACACCAGGGTGAACTCTTTTAGAAGGTACTCCTAATACAATAAGTTCATAAATATATTGTTGAACGTTGATTTCATATTCTCCGTAAGGAATAATAAGAATTTCTTCGTTCTCATTGTTGTACTCTTCTCCAAATTTAACAACTAAAAAGAATTCATTCTTAATAGGTAAATTAAAAGGTTCATTGGTGACATCGCAATTAACATTTATGGTACCATTGGCCACAAATCCAAGCTCTAACATTGTCGTTTTTTTATTAAACTCCAAATCAACTTTAATTGCAGATGCATTAAATTCATCATACTCAAAATGTTCAAAGAACGTATTGCCAATCTGATACTCAAACTTGTGTAATCCTTGCTTCAGTCCAACAAAAGGGATATTAAACTCTTTTAGTGGTTTCATTTCATCATCAGTTTTGAGTCTCTGCCAATTCGGCAAAGGCGGGTGCAAAGATAACAAAAAATCGTTATGAATGCATTTTTGTAAATAAAATTATATCAGAAAGTTAGTCTCTGACAATGTTTTAGCTCTTAAGTATGGATATACTCAATTAATTTTCTTTTTAATTATTGTTCTTTGTTGCTTTTATATTGGGGTTTTCGAGGTTGTTTCTTTAATGGATTTTTTGTTAACTCTTTGTACTCATTTCTGTTTTTGAAAATTTTCAAAGCCGCAAATACAGCCTCCTTAAACGATCCATTATCAGCTTTATTTTTTCCTGCAATTTCAAATGCAGTCCCATGATCGGGAGATGTTCGTACTTTGTGTAAACCTGCTGTATAGTTAACGCCTTTGCCAAAAGATAATGTTTTAAAAGGAATCAAACCTTGATCATGGTAAGATGCAACGATCGCATCGAATGTTTTATAACTATTTGATCCAAAAAAACTGTCCGCTGCATAAGGTCCGTATACTAATTTACCGGACTCATTTATTTTCTTGATAGTAGGTTTTAGAATTTCTTCATCTTCTTTTCCTATGACACCATTGTCTCCACTATGAGGATTAATTCCTAAAATTGCTATTTTTGGTTTACTAATGCCAAAATCTTGTTTTAAAGTAGTGTAAATGGTATCAACTTTTTGCTCGATAAGTTTAGGAGTTATCGTATCAGCAATGTCCTTAACGGCTACATGATCTGTGAGCAAACCAACTTTTAATGTATCTGTAATCATAAACATTAAGCTGTTTCCCTCTAATTCTTTGTCTAAATAATCTGTATGCCCTGGAAAATTAAAATCTTCTGATTGAATACTATGTTTGTTAATTGGAGCGGTTACAAGTACATCTATTTCATCATTTTTTAATGATTTGGTAGCTGCTTTTAGTGATTTTATAGCATAAGCTCCAATTTTTTCATCTTCTTGTCCAAAATTAATATCAACTCCTTCTTTCCAGACATTTAAGACATTTATTTTTCCATCTATAATTTGTGAAGTCTTATCAATTCCATGAAGATTAACATTAATATTATACTTCTTTTTAAGAAAAGAAAGAATTTTAACGGATGCAAAAATTACAGGAGTGCAGAAATCAAGCATTCTAGAATCTGCAAATGTCTTTAAAGCTACTTCACTTCCTATGCCGTTTAGATCACCTATTGATATACCTAATCTTATTTTTTCTTCTTTCTTCATTATAATCTACTTTATAAGTATTTTTGAAATCTAAAAAAAGATCTCAAATTTTGAGGTCACAAATTTAACTAAATAATTCGCATTTATGTTTACAGGAATCATCGAAGAATTGGGAACAGTTACTAATCTGAAAATTGATCAAGAAAATTTAGATATTACCGTTCGTGCGAATTTTACTTCAGAATTAAAAATTGACCAAAGTGTTTCCCATAATGGAGTTTGTCTTACTGTTGTTTCTATTTTAGATGACACTTATACTGTTACTGCTATTAAAGAGACTTTAGAAAAAACTAATTTAAATGATCTTACAGAAGGAAGTGTTGTTAATCTAGAAAGAGGAATGAAACTTGGTGCTAGATTAGATGGCCATATTGTTCAGGGGCATGTAGATCAAACTGCAGTTTGTAATAATATAAAAGAGGCAAATGGGAGTTGGTATTTTACTTTTGAATATGATCCTTTGCTAAATAATATCACGATCGAAAAAGGTTCTGTTACTGTTAATGGAGTTAGTTTAACAGTTGTGAATTCTAAAAAGAATGAATTTAGTGTAGCTATTATCCCGTTTACATATGAACATACTAATTTTAATACTTTTAATGTTGGTACTGTGGTAAATTTGGAGTTTGATGTTATTGGTAAATATGTGAAAAGAATTACAGAATTAGGTTAGGTAATAGTTAAGAAAATGAAGAAAAGGATTTTAATGATACTAGCTTTTTTGTCACTTCTTTCTTGTAATGAGACTAGTGAAGTTCTATATAAAGATAGTTTCGAGGCGTATTCTGTTGGAGAAACGCCAAGTGATCCTTGGGAAAAGACAGGTAATGGAATTGCTGTTATTGATGATACCAAATCGTTTAGCGGAAATAAATCAGTCCATTTTGTAACGGGAGAAGGATATAATAACCGTGCTTTTTTAGGGATCAATCATATTTTTCCATTAAAAAATAATGCATACTATGGTAGTCTAAAAATGTATGTTCAAGAGGCTTCTCCTAACGGAATCCATTGGACAATGATCCAGAGTTCAGGTAAGGTAAAAAGTGAAGATTATTCTTCGGAAATTAGATATGGTGGTCAGCATAATAAAAAGTTGATGGCTAATTATGAAACACAAGGGGTAAAAAGTGATTGCTGGAAGCATTCTGATATAGAAATGCCAGAAGGTAAATGGTTTACGTTACAATGGTATTTTAATGGAAATCAAGATACAATGCGGTTATGGTTGGATGGAGAATCAATAGAATCCCTAACTGTGGTAGGTAATGGAGAAGGTTGTGTGGAAAATGATACTAATGGTCAATGGGAATTTCCGATAATGGAAAATATACTACTAGGTTGGGTTGATTATCAAACTGGAGGTGGAACAAGAAATATCTGGATTGATGACTTGATCATATCTTTGGAAAAGATAGATTAATAATTAATTTAATAAACCTATGTTGAATTATGGAATTACTCCAGTCCAATTAAAAATCTGACGTATCAATTAATGATATATTTTAACTAGCAAGAATCGTATCTATTTTTTCTACTTCATTAAACCGAAAAAGAGAGAAAGTTTCTTCATCTATCTTTAAAATTACACCTCCTAGATCTTTAACATCGGCGCACGATTTAAAATCCAATACTTTACCAAAATGTTGGCTTTTAGTATCAATTACTTTATACTGCATAATCACAAGTTTTGATTTGTATTCCCTTATATCATTATAGCTGTTCTTTCCCCAAAAAACATACCATAATGTAGTGATCCTAGGTTGTAAATCTAAGATGAGTGATTCAAATTTAAAAATTATTTTATCAGGTTTTATTAACAATATTGGTTTAATGCTTTGATTTTCAAAGTTTAAGTAGGTTTTTAGGGTTGTTGGACTAAAACCTCCGAAAACCTTAGTTTTTTCTAAGGCTTTTAAAACTTGCTAACGGTTTTTCTTGTTTTGGATTTACTGATTGTCTATTAAAATAAGTGTACAATCTACCTTTTAGGAACTCTTTTTCTAGAAGACTTAGATATAAAAGACCATATGGTGTCGCTAATGTATAATGATCTTTGCTGCCTAAATAATAAATAGGATTGGATTTTAAAAAGTTGTCATTTGTAGTCTCTAATAATCCGTTTTTTTGATCAAACGAAAGTGTTCCTTTAAATTCTTTTGAACCTTTATTAGAGTTAAAAGTTAACTCGACTTTTTGATTCTTTATTCGTAGAAGTGAATTTGTTTTGTGATGCTCTCTCACGATTTGAGCAAATATATGTGCGGTTTCTTCAATTAATACTTGACAACTGGTATTTACCATCAGGGAAATACTTACATTTTCTTCTGGAAAATAGGCGACTACAGTTCTAGCACCTAACCAATTGCCAGCATGTTCAATAACTTTGTTTCCAAAAGGATCAATTGAGGTGCGCCAAGCAATTCCTACATTGGTTTTTGTCCCATTTAGTAATTGATGACTTTTAAACATTTCTGCAACCACAGCTTCTGAAATGAAATCAGTGCTGTATGCATTCATCATTTTTACTAAGTCTATGGAGGTACTTCTAAAGCTAGCTCCAGGAATTTTATAACTTCCGTTAGTAATTCTCTCCTCGCGTAATTGGTTCTTTTTTATATAATATAATTGTGCATCTTTTTTAGATAGCATATTTATGTTTTCAGCTTTGGTGTTAACCATTTTTAAAGGATCGAATATATATTTTTGCATATACTCCAAGTAGCTTTTTCCTGATGCACCTTCAATAACTGCTGCTAATAAATTATAAGCGTGCGTGGAATATTTATAATCTGTATCAGGTGGAAAAAGAAGCGGAGCCTTCATTAATTCTACTGTTTCCCTAATAGAAGTGTATTGTTTTTTTTTATACCGATTTCCTTTTGGACGGTGCTCTAATCCAGAAGTGTGCCCTGCTAGTTGACGTGTAGTCAAGTTTTTATAAGGTTCTTTTATGTAGGGGATATATGTTTTTATTGGAGCATCAAAATCTAATTTCCCTTCTGATGCCAAACGGCCCAATGCAGTGGCCGTTATGACTTTGGCTACAGATGCTGTACGTACTCGTATAGTTGGTTCCATTTTAATACCCTCTTCAATATTTGCGTAGCCAAATCCATCTGCATATATCAGGTCTCCATTTTTACTAATGGCAATTGACATTCCTGCAGTATGGGTTTGTGCTAAAAAGGCTTTTGCTAAAGTTTCAATTTTAGAATTTACCGAATTTGAAAGTTTACTGCTGTTGTTTTGAGCCCGTACAACAAAAGTTGAAAATAATAATAGTAAAAAGTAGATATATATTGTTTTCATTAGTATGTAAATTATGAATTTATCTTACCGCTCCTTTGTCTACTAAATAACTAATAACCTCTTGATGATTTCCTCTCTTAGCCATTTTTAAAGCACTTCTTTTTTCGGATAGTATAGAGTAACTGTCTCGTACAGATTTATTTATATCAGCACCTTTATCAACTAGGAATTTTACTGTTTCTAAATGTCCATTCCACGCGGCTCCGATAAGAGGTGTTTCATCTCCAGAAACAAAAGCATTTACATCGGCACCTTTGTTTACCAAGAACTTAACGATTTCTAAATGGCCTCTTTTAGATGCTACGATTAATGGATTTCCATCGCGATCACTTTTTTTATTCACGTCGGCACCAAGAGATACCAAAGCTTTTACCATCGCAAGATCTCCTTTGACTGACGCTTGTATCAAAGCAGTTCCATCACCAATAGTTTCTTTATCAATATCCCCATTAGAGGAAAGTAGTAGTTTTAAAATTTCGATATTTCCTGAAGCTCCTGCTAATTGAATTGGATTGCCATCTCCTTCTACTTCGCTATTGGGGTTAGCGCCTTCTTTTAAAAACAGTTTTACAATTTCGCTATTATTTCCTTTTACGGCGGACATTAATGGAGTTCCATCACCACTAATTTTTTGGTTTACGTCGGCTCCTTTTGAGATCAAGTATTTTGAGAATTCAAAATGACTATTTTGTGCAGCAATCATAAGTGCACTTGCATCATTTTTATATCTATAAGAGGTTTTAGCTCCTGCGCTAAAAAGCAGTTTCGCGATAGGTAGATTCCCGTTTAAAGATGCCATTCCTAATGGAGTTCTTGGTTGTATTAATCCTTTATATGTGCAATTGGGATTAACAGTTTTTAAAAGCTGTTCGACTTTGTTTTTATCATTGCTTTTAACTGCTTTTAGGAGATCTTCGCAAGTTTGAGATTTTGCAGATATACTGCTAATAAATAAGATGATCAAAAATGTAATTAAAGTTTTCATAAGTATTCGTTTTATTTTGATTATAAACCAAAAGTATTGGTTAAAAGGCCACATAAAATATTAAATAGACGAACTGATGTTTTCTGCAAATAGAAACTTGATTAATAAGGATTGTTACATTGATCAGTTGGAAACAGCTTTCTGTACGGAGTTATTCAGTGTTAGGAGTTTTGTGCTCTATTACGCATCATTAATATGTATTTTTATGGTGTATGAAAAACAATAATTCATTTTTGGATAATGTTCTACAGAATAGAGTTCTTTCGCATATACTGTTTTGGTGTTCTTTTCTAGTGATATTTACAATATTAGGAGTTTTGGATTCAGGAACTTTTAAACCTAATGCGCTAAGCAATTTGGCAATGTTACCCTCGCAAATTGCCGCAGCTTATTTTCTTAATTATTATCAGTTACCTAAACTTCTTTTAAAAAAGCGATACTTTTTATTTTTTGTATCCATTTTTTTAAGTGTATATTTTCTATCTGCTTTTGCAAGGTTTAATGTAGTTCATATTGTAGAACCCTTTTTTAGAGAAAATTTTGAACAAGAAACTATTAAAGAAATCTTGCTAGATTTTATCTATATATTTTCTGTATACTGTCCTGCAGTGTATACATATGCGCTTATCATGTTAGCTGTTAAAGCTATTAAAACTCGATTCGAAGAGAAACATCAAATAGAAATATTGCAGAAAGAAAAAGCTACGAGTGAACTAAAATTTTTAAAGGCTCAAATTCAACCACATTTTTTATTTAATACACTTAATAATTTATATGCGCTTACATTGGCAAAATCAGATTTAGCACCAAAAGTAGTTTTGAAACTATCAGAATTACTTGATTTTATTTTATATCAAAGTGATCAGGCAAGTATCTCGATTGAAAAAGAAATTGAACTAATACAAGGTTTTATAGATCTTGAATCCCTACGATATGGTAATGCACTGGATGTTTCGTTTGAAAAGAGAGTAGATGACCTGAATACTCAAATAGCACCCTTGGTTTTATTACCGCTTATAGAAAATGCATTCAAGCATGGAGTGAGCAGCGATCCTAAGAATGCCAAAATACATATTGATTTATTAGTTTCTGGTAATAGTATAAAGTTTAAAGTATTTAATACAAAACTTAATGATTCAGTAAAAGAGGTAACGAATACAAAATCAGGAATTGGAACTAGTAACCTTAAACGCCAATTAGAAATTAATTATCCTAACAAGTATACATTAGAAATAGATGAGAAACAGGATAGTTATTTTGTAGAATTATTGATAGATTTGAGTTAGGCTATGAAAACAATAAGATGTATAGCTATTGATGATGAACCTCTAGCGCTCGAAGTAATACAAGCTCATTTAAAGCAAATTCCGGATGCAGAACTTGTAGCAAGTTATACGGATCCTATTGAAGCTTTTGATAAGCTTAAAGATTCAACAATTGATCTTATTTTTTTGGATATTGAAATGCCTTTATTGTCTGGTTTAGATTTTGTTAAATCACTTAAAAACCCACCGAAAATTATTTTCACAACGGCTTATCGTAACTATGCTATTGAAAGTTATGAACTGCTGGATGTAGTAGATTATTTATTGAAGCCAATTTCATTTATGCGTTTTTTTAAAGCTATCAACAAATACAAAGCATTAGTTAATACTGTAGTTATAAGAGAAGAAATTAAGGAATCTGCAATTACTAATGATCATCTATACGTGAATTCTAATAAGAAGTTTATTAAAATTAATTTTGAAGAAATACTTTATATTGAAAGTATTAAAGATTACGTAAGAATCCACTTGAAAGATGCCTCTATTATGACAAAGGATTCGATTACTAATTTTAAACTTAAATTGCCTGATAATTTTTTAAGAATACATCGTTCATTTATCGTTAATATTATAAAAGTAACAGCTTTTACTAAGGTTGATGTAGAGATCGGGGATAAAGAAATTCCTATTGGAGCAAGTTATAAGGAATATGTTATGAGTTTTCTTTCTAGTAGCCAATAACTCTATAAAACAAAAAAAGCCTTAGTTTTCACTAAGGCTTTTCGGTGGTCCCACTTGGGCTCGAACCAAGGACCCCCTGATTATGAGTCAGGTGCTCTAACCAGCTGAGCTATGGGACCTAAAACGGAGGGCAAATTTAAGTAATTGCATCAAACACGCCAAACATTTTTTTAATTTAATTTATCTCTTGGCAAAGCTCTACCAAAACACCATTCGTAGTTTTGGGATGTATAAAGGCAACGAGCTTATTGTCAGCCCCTTTTTTAGGAGTTTTATTGATTAGTTGAAACCCTTCTTTTTCTAATCTTTCTAATTCTTTTTCGATATCATCTACGTCAAAAGCAATATGATGTATCCCTTCTCCCTTTTTAGAAATAAATTTTCCAATAGGTCCATCTTCTTTAGTACTTGCAACGAGCTCGATTTTATTTTCACCTACTTTAAAAAAAGAAGTAATAACAGATTCACTTTCTACTATTTCTTGTTTGTAAGGAGCAACGCCCAATAATTGTTCATATAAACTGTTCGATTGATCAATATCTTTTACAGCAATTCCGATGTGTTCTATTTTATTAATATGATTCATGAGATGTTGTTATAACTTTGGAAGTAAAAGTACAAAATAGGTATAAGCAAAGGATTTTATAGCAAAAGAAAATCAAAGCATCACATATTTAGCTATTTTTGCAGTTATGGAAACAAATAGACAGAAAAAAATAGGTGGAGTATTACAGCGTGATGTTGCTGATGTAATACAACATGCATTGCGTGAAGCTGGAGTACAGGGGATTTTAGTTTCTGTTACTAAAGTAAGTGTTACGACTGATTTATCGATCGCTAAGGTATATATGAGTGTTTTTCCGCATAACGAAGGAGAGAAAGTTTTACAGGAAGTGAATGCAGTAAAATCACAAATAAAACATCAAGTAGCACAGCGAACAAAAAATCAACTTCGTCGTATGCCAGAATTATCCTATTATATAGATGATTCTTTAGAGTATATTGATAATATCGATAAAGCAATAAAAGGAAAAGAAAACCCATTAGAGAATCCAGATTTATTGCCACGTCGCAAGAAGAAGTAAAACTTTATCGTTATTGCAAAATAAAAGTACACCATTATTCTATTATCTTTAATTAAAATTAAACTTACCTAAAACTTAGGATCTAACAATTTGAAATTTTCTTACTACATCGCTAAGCGTTATTTATTTTCTCCTGGTAGTAGCAATGCTATTAATATTATTACGGGTATCGCAGCAGCTGGAGTTGTAATAGGAGCTATGTCCTTATTTTTAGTGTTATGTGGATTTGCGGGTTTGAAAGATTTTAGTCTTCAATTTTCATCTTATTTTGATCCGGATCTTAAGATTTTTCCAGCAAATGGAAAAACATTTGTTTTTGCAGATGCTCAAAAGGAAAAACTAACAGATTTGAAAAGTGTAGTAAGTTTTTCTGAAATTGTAGAGGAGCGAGTATTTCTTAAGTTTAAAGACAAACAAAAAACGGGCATTATCAAAGGTGTTGATACTAATTATAAGAATGTAATTCAGACCGATAGTATTATTATTCATGGGGAATGGTTAACTGGCAATAATGCGCAAGTGGTTGCTGGTTTAGGGATTAGTAGAGAGTTAGGAATGGGTGTTGAGCAAGTTTATACTAACTTCTTAAATATATATGTACCAAAACCTGGTAAAGGAATCCCTAAAGATCCATCCAAAGCTTTTAGGAAAAAAAGTGGTGTAAATATTGGCATGTACTCGGTAAATGAAGATTTAGATAAAAAGTATGTTTTTAGCACTATTGGTTTAGCAAGAGAGTTATTGGCTTTGCCAAATGACAAAGTTACTAATGTAGAGCTTAAATTAACACCTGAATCAGATCCAGAATCTGTAAAAAATGATATTTTAAAGATTTTTGATAATCAAGTTATTGTAAAGGATAGAGTACAGCTTAATGATACTTTGTACAAAATGCTAAATACTGAGAACCTTGCAGCATATTTAGTGATTACCTTGATAGCAATTATAGCTTTGTTTAATGTTGCTGGAGCTATTATTATGATGATTATTGATAAAAGAAAAAATATTAAAACATTGCATAGTGTTGGAGCATCATTACAAAATATTAGAAAAATATTTTTGTTTCAAGGATCTTTAATGACAATTCTAGGAACCTTATTAGGATTACTTTTAGGATTTATAGTGATTACGTGTCAGCAACAGTTTGGTTTGTTAATGATTACGCCCACATTGCCATATCCAACTAAAATTACATTAGTTAGTTTTGCGCTAGTATTTTTTACAATAACGATCATTGGAGTTATTGCATCTTTATTAGCATCGGGTAGAATTAATCAAAAGTTAGTAAATTTTTAGATAAGAAGCTTTTTATACAAATTCAAATCCACTGAATTTTTCTTGTATTTCATCAAATGCATTAAATACATCGATAGAATCATCACTAGTTACCATTTTCATGCGATATTCTTTAAAGTGAGGAATTCCTTTAAAATAATTGGTGTAATGTCTTCTAGTTTCGAAAACACCTAGCTTTTCTCCTTTCCAATCAATTGCCATTTGCAGATGTCTACGAGCCGCAATTACTCTTTCTTCTATCGTTGGAGGAGGTAGATGCTCTCCAGTTTTAAAATAGTGTTTTACTTCTTTAAAAAACCAAGGATATCCAATACTTGCACGTCCAATCATGGCGCCATCTAATCCATATTGATCTCTCATTTCCATAGCACGTTCAGGGCTGTCAACATCTCCATTTCCAAAAACAGGAATATGCATTCTTGGGTTGTTTTTTACTGCTGCAATTGGTTTCCAATCTGCATTACCTTTATACATCTGCGCACGTGTTCTGCCGTGGATTGCAATTGCTTTTGCACCAACATCTTGTATTCGTTCTGCGACTTCTACAATTTTGATAGAGTCATGATCCCAGCCTAATCTAGTTTTAACGGTAACTGGTAATTTGGTATGTTCTACCATTGCTTTGGTTAAGGATACCATTAGATCGATATCTTTTAGAATACCTGCTCCTGCACCTTTACTAACAACCTTTTTAACTGGGCATCCAAAATTTATATCAATAATATCTGGACCGGATGCCTCTACAATCTCTACAGATTTAAGCATGGAATCAAGATTAGCACCAAAAATTTGAATTCCTACAGGACGTTCTTTTTCATAAATATCTAACTTCATTACGCTTTTTGCAGCATCACGAATCAGCCCTTCGCTAGAAATGAATTCAGTGTATACCACATCCGCCCCTTGTTCTTTGCACAAAGCTCTGAATGGTGGGTCACTTACATCTTCCATTGGTGCTAACAGCAATGGAAATTCTCCTACATCTATGTCTCCTATCTTTGCCAAAACCCTATGTTTTAATGAATTTTATTGTTGTAATAGGTAGCAAAAGTACGAATTATAAGTAATCTTCAAAGATGAATGAGATTTCAATTATCGTGTAGGTTTAAAAATGATGTAGTAGATGATATAAACCTTTTAAAATCGATTATATTTGCAGACTAAATGATTTTGGTTCAATTGGATCGAATTTTTTCGGACAGGGATAGAAGTGTCATCCTTTTTTGTTGCTGATGGAAAGAGCGGTGGTAAGCAAAAAAGATATAATGGATAGCCCGGTTCAGTCCGCCAAAAAAAAGAAAAATGAAAAACATAAGAAATTTTTGCATTATTGCGCATATTGATCACGGTAAAAGTACATTAGCAGATCGATTGTTAGATTTTACAGGATCTGTTACAGCTCGTGAAGCTCAAGCGCAGTTATTGGATAGTATGGATCTAGAACGTGAGCGTGGAATTACGATCAAGAGTCACGCGATCCAGATGGAGTATACATATAAAGGGGAAGAATATATTTTGAATCTTATTGATACTCCAGGTCACGTGGATTTTTCTTATGAAGTTTCTCGTTCTATTGCCGCTTGCGAAGGCGCTTTGCTTATTGTAGATGCAGCACAAAGTATACAGGCTCAGACGATTTCTAATTTATATTTAGCATTAGAAAATGATCTGGAAATTATTCCAGTTTTAAATAAAGTAGATTTACCTAGTGCTAATCCCGAAGAAGTAACTGATGATATTGTAGATCTATTGGGATGTGATCCCGAAGAAGTAATTCCTGCTAGTGCAAAAACGGGTATTGGGATTGAAGAAATTCTTGCAGCGATTGTAGAAAGAGTTCCAGCACCAGAAGGAAATCCTGATGAACCATTGCAGGCATTAATTTTTGATTCTGTCTACAATTCTTTTAGAGGTGTAGAAACTTATTTTAAAGTAGTAAATGGTGAGATCAAAAAAGGTCAGCAAATCAAGTTTGTTGCAACCGGAAAAGATTATTCTGCTGATGAAGTAGGAACACTAAAGCTAAATCAAGTAGTAAAGAAAAGTATTAAAACGGGTGATGTAGGATATCTGATCACAGGTATTAAAGATGCCAGAGAGGTAAAAGTTGGAGATACTATTACAGATGCTAAAAATCCTACTCAGAATGCTATTGAAGGTTTTGAAGATGTAAAACCAATGGTATTTGCTGGTATTTATCCGGTAGATACAGAGGATTATGAAGAGTTACGTTCTTCCATGGAGAAATTACAGCTTAATGATGCTTCATTGGTGTTTGTACCTGAGAGTTCAGCAGCATTAGGATTTGGTTTTCGCTGTGGATTCTTAGGAATGCTACATATGGAAATCATTCAAGAGCGATTAGAGCGTGAGTTTAATATGACTGTGATTACTACAGTGCCTAACGTATCTTATCATGCATTTACTAATAAAAATCCGGATGATATTATTATCGTAAATAACCCTACTGATTTACCGGATCCTTCCTCTATGAATCGTGTAGAAGAACCTTATATAAAGGCAACTATTATTACCAAGTCAGATTTTGTAGGTTCGGTGATGTCTCTATGTATTGAAAAGCGTGGTGAGATAACCAATCAGACATATTTAACTACAGAACGAGTAGAGTTGACATTTGATATGCCACTAGCAGAAATCGTATTCGATTTTTATGATAGACTTAAAACAGTTTCTAAAGGATATGCTTCTTTTGATTATACACCTATAGGAATGCGTCCATCAAAACTGGTAAAAGTGGATATGCTACTTAATGGAAATATTGTAGATGCTTTATCTGCATTATTACATAAGGATAATGCTTATGGTATTGGTAAAAAAATCTGTGAAAAACTAAAGGAATTAATTCCTCGTCAACAATTTGATATTCCAATTCAAGCTGCCATTGGTGCAAAGTTTATTGCTCGTGAAACAGTAAAAGCATTGCGTAAAGATGTTACTGCTAAGTGTTATGGAGGTGATATCTCTCGTAAGCGTAAATTATTGGAAAAACAGAAAAAAGGTAAAAAGCGTATGCGTCAGGTAGGTAATGTAGAAATTCCTCAGGAAGCATTTATGGCTGTATTAAAGCTAAATGATTAATTGCTTTACAATTTATATTCAGTAAGAAAAAACCTATATTAGTCTGAATAAAAAAGGGTGAAATGCATTTTTTTAAGATAAAAAACTACTTTTAACCTTTTTTTTATATATTTGTACTCGGATACATAGTTCGAAAATTCACTTTTGTATCTGGAATTAATTAAATAACGATAATATAAATAGCTATGCAGAATTTTTTTACTAAGCAACCTATCTACGTTTATTTTTTCATTATTTCTATCGTATTAGCTTGTATTTCATAAAGAATTATCGATAATATAGAGAAACATTAAGTTTTCCTGTAGATGATGTATACTTTATTTAACAGCGTTTTTCTTTTTAGCTTCAATCATCTTCGATAGCATATATTCAACACCGTTTTCATCATTACTTTTGGTAGTATAATTAGCAGCAGCTTTTACATTAGGATGTGCGTTTTGCATTGCAAAGCTATATGTTGCCTGAGACATCATTTCTAGATCATTATTATAATCACCAAATACCATGGTCTCATTGGTAGAAATATTTAGACTTTTCTGAACATTTTTTAAGGCATGTCCTTTATTGGCGTTATTATGAGATAAATCGAGCCAGACTTTTCCCGAGACTTTTACTTTTAGTCGATTTTCTAGGTGCTTAAGTGCTGGATATAGATATTTTTCTGCTCCTTTTTCATTGCAGATAGCAATTTTTAGATATTGGTCATCTATTACCTCTGATAAATTTTTTACTATTTCGTATCTTCCATAAAATTCGTTTAGCATATTTTCGAAATCTTTACCATAATCTTCTATATATGCTTTTTTTCGTCCACATAGTATTACTTGGGAGCCTTTAAGATCTTTTGTCGCATCTAAGAGTTCTAAATAAGTTTTGCGATCAATCTCTGTAGTTTGTAATTCTTCATCTCTATGCATTGTTAAAGCACCGTTTTCTGCAATAACAATCATATCATCTTTAATCGCACTCAATTTGTGTAGAATACTATAATATTGTCTTCCACTAGCTGCAACAAATGTAACCCCCAATTCTTTTAATTCATCAAATAAATAAAAAAATGATTGACTTACGTCTCCCCTTGAATTGAGAAGTGTACCATCCATGTCAGTAGCAACTAATTTTATTTGAGATAAATCCATGTGATAAAAGTTAAGATAGCAAAGGTATTAGAGTTTACAGTAACAATGTGAACTCTTCTTGTAAAATTTGTATTAAATTGGTTCTTTAATCTTCTTGTTATGAAATTCTTTCAAAAAGAAATAAAATTACAGCCTTATTCTAGAGGTTTTCATTTGATTACAGATGAAGTGATTTCTAAAATTCCTGAGATTAGTGAAATAACTATTGGTCAGTTACAGGTTTTTATCAAACATACTTCAGCGAGTTTAACCATTAATGAAAATGCTGATCCTACAGTTCGTCAGGATTTTGAAAGTCATATGAATCAAATGGTGCCAGAAAACCAACCATACTATATCCATACCTATGAGGGTCCTGATGATATGCCTGCCCATATTAAGGCTTCATTAATGGGAGTTTCTGTACAAGTGCCAATTACTGGAGGTAAACTTAATTTGGGAACCTGGCAAGGGATCTATTTATGTGAACATAGAAACTATGGAGGTTCTAGAAAATTAGTGCTAACCTTATTTGGTTCTTAGAACCAGTTTGCCCAAGGAATTCTAGATAACATTAATAACCATGCAATTGTATAAAAAATTGCCAACATTTTAAGTTTTGGAGTAGAGGTCAATTTCTTTTTATGCTTAGAATATCCAATAGTAATAAAAACAACCATAGCTATCATCATCATAGGGTGTTCTACATTGTACAATCTTAGTAAAGGATCTCCCATGATATCGCTTACAGAAACTCCCTCTGTAAACCACATGATACTTGGAGATACAAAAAAGATTATAATTCCTATTAATAACTGAAGATGCGTAACTATTAATCCAAAAAGAGATATTCTAAAATCTTTTGGAGCATATTCTCTTTTAGTAAAAAAACCAATTAAAGCGTTGAAGGTAGCAAGGGTAACAACAAGAACAACTAGGTATGCCCAATAAGAGTGAACGATTTGTATAGCTTCGTACATAATGATGTGTTTAGTTTATCCAAAGGTAAACATAATGTACAAAAAAACCTCGCTCAATTTGAGCGAGGTTTTTACAATAGCTTAATGGGAATTATTCTACTACGATTTTGCGAACATAACTTTTTTCTGGAGTTTCTAATAGAATAAAATATAACCCAGTTGGAATGGTTCCTTCCAGATTAAAGGGAATGGTATATTCTGTTTGTTGTTCATCGCTATATTGATAAATCAAACTGTTATTTGCTATGCTAAATAATTTAACGTCTATAGGAATCTCTTTGTCAAAAGATAATTCGATTGTAAAGTTTCCTCTTGTAGGGTTTGGATACATCATATATTGTTGTAATCCACTTTGATTTTCTTCTTCCTGATCAAATACTGATTCTCTTACAGTAATTCTTTTAGAGAAGAATGTTTCGCAATCTCCTATAATTGTTTTTAAAGTGATGATATATTCGCCTTCTTCGGGAAACATGATTTCTGCATACTGATCTGTGATATCAATTTGTTCTGCAGTTTCAGGAAGTATCCATTCTAAAGTATCTGGAATAGGATTACTAACATCTACAATAATAAAGCTTTCATTCACAAATAAGTCTGTAGAGACTAAGAATTCAGCAGATATCTCATCTTCTAAAGCAATAATTTCTATAGTATCTGTACTAACGCATCCGAGTGAGGTAGTAACAGAAACCGTATACATTCCACTTTCAGATAGTGTTACTTCTGATGAATTAGCTGTAAATCCATTGTCTCCTGTCCAGGAATATGTTGCTCCAGAATCCAAAATAACAGCATCTATCGTATAAGATTGTCCTAGACATAATGTTTTGTCAGGCCCTAGATCAATAATTAATTCTTCTGGATCAATAAGTTCAAAATCTTGAATGATAGAACATCCTTTACTATCGAAAATCTCTACGGAATATAATCCAGCTGAGAGTCCTGTTAGGTCTTCGGTGTTGGATCCGTTATCCCAAAAATAGGAGTATGGAGGAGTTCCACCATTAGGAGTTATATCAATGGTTCCATCATTACCTTCAAAACAAGTTGGATTGGTACTAGTAAATGTAGTGTTTAGCATTTCAGGAGGAACTAATGTAATATTTTCCTGAGTGCTACATCCTTGGCTATCTCTTACGATAAGTATATATGTTCCTGGTAGTACATCTGTTATGTTTGGAGTATTCTGATTTACATTTGTCCAAAAATAGGTGTAAGGTGCAGTTCCTCCAGTGACAGTGCTTTCTATCGTCCAATCAAATCCATCTCCACACAAAATAAAATCAGCAGATAAGCTAAGTGTTAACTCGTCAGGTTCAGAAACTAGTACGTCGCCACTTTGAACCATATTGGATTGCGAATCAGTAATAATTACATAATACGATCCTGCTGGAATATCAGATAATAGTTGGTCTGTACCTAATATATTAGAATTGCCGTTTTCAAACCATTGATAACTGTAGGGGCCAATTCCTCCAGTAGGAACAGCTCTTAGACTTGCTCCGTTATCTCCTTTACATAAAACAATATTTACAATTTCTACAGTTACTAATAACTCATCTGGTTGCGTTAATATATAAGTTTCAGAAGTTTGACATCCTAATGAGTCAGTGATCGTTATGGTGTATGTTCCTGTTCCTATATTAGTAATTGTACTACTTGTCTCAGTAAGCACACCATTAGTGTCTGACCATTCGAATATGTAAGGAGGTGTTCCTCCAATAATTGTAGTCGTTATGCTTCCATTAGTTAGCCCAAAACCAGTAGGATTATTTGGTACTACATTGCTTATTAAAAGTTCATCTGGTTGATTGATAACTATTGATAACGTTCCTATGCTACCATTATTTTCATAAAAACAACCGTTTCCATCCTGTAATTGTACTTGGTAAGTTCCATCAACGAGATTTCTAATTTGAGTGGTTGTTCCATTATCAAAAGAAATCCAATCGCTATACACACCATTTATTAATCGATATCTATAAGAATAGCTGTTGTTTCCTCCAGATGCAGTGATGGTAATACTTCCATCAGTTCCACCAAAGCAATCTGGATTATCTCCAACAAGATTTCCGGTTACAGCTGCTGGTTGTGTTACGTTAAATACAGCACTTTGTTCAGAGATTCCTTCTGCATTGCTTACAATGATATAGTAAGATCCTACAGAAATACCGCTAAGTATATTTGTGTTTCCTATCTGTGTATTGGTAGTTGCATCAAACCATTGATAGTTATTTCCACCCACACCTCCGGTAGTGATTACTTCCAGGATTCCATCGCTTCCTCCAAAGCAACTGATTTGCTGCGTTTGATTAATGGATACTATTAATTCACCAGGATTTGCTAAGTTATAAGTATCATTAATGGTACACCCATCGGCATCAGTAACTAGAATATTGTAAGTTCCTTCTGCTTGGTTAACTAAGGTACTTGAAGTGTTAGTTACATTAGATTCTAATAATATAACAGCATTTGTATTGTCTGTCCATTGATAGGTATATGGAGCTACACCTCCAGTAATAGAGATGGCAATACTTCCATCTGTGGTTCCTGTTGCTGAAGGACGTATAATAGCCACATTTGTGATATCATATACTACTGGTTGTGTTATTGTAATAACTCCACTACTCGCAGAACAATTGTTTTCATCAATAACAGTTACCGTATAATCTCCAGCATTTATGTTAGAGAGTGTATTGGTAGCGGAGCCTAATGTATTCCATTGATAGGTATAGTTTCCTGTACCACCAGAGACTGTAATTTCAATACTTCCGTCACTACCATTATAACAACTAACATCGGTTACTGCAATATTTGTTATTTCTAATACATCAGGTTGCGTTAAGTTTATATTTGGTACTTCTGTTTGGTTTAAATTTGCATCCGTAACGATCACTCTGTATTGACCTGTAGGGATTGACCCTGTATTGCTAGCTGTACTGATGAGATTATCAGCGCTATCAAACCACTGATAGGAATAAGGAGTGATTCCACCTGTTACGATAGCAAATAATTCTCCATTTTCACCAAAACAAGGAATAGCAGTTTCATCTGTTGTTACCAAAAGTGGATCAGGTTCTCCTACAACATATTCTATGGGACCAAGCATACAGTTATTAGCATCTGTAAGGGTTAGGAAATAGCTTCCAGCTGCTACATTGTTTAGTATATTACTATTAGTTCCAATAGGGGTATTCGTGGTATCCGTCCAGTTATAGGTATAAGCAGGAGTTCCGCCATTTGCTACAACTTCAATACTTCCATTGCTGAGTCCATTCCCAGAGGCATCGATAATAGTAAAATCAGTAATATTTAATCCCACTGGAGGTTCTGTGATAGTAACGCTAAGAGTAGTTTCACAAAGATTGGCATCTCTAATGGTAAGATCATAAGTACCTATGCTAAGTCCTGAAATATCTTCGGTATTAGCTCCATTACTCCAGAAAAAGCTATACGCTCCAGTACCACCAGTAACCGTTACATCAATACTAGCATCATTTCCACCATTACAAGAAACATCTTCAGAAGTATAGGATGCTTCTAATAATGGAGGGTTGACTATTATAGTGGTTTCTGAAGTTCGATTTCCATTTGCATCTACGATTTCAACAATATAGGTTCCTTCTCCTAAATTGGCAATCGTATTAGTAATGGATAGATCATTGGTAGGATCTAGTGTATTGTACCATCTATAATTATAAGGGGTCACACCTCCAGCTACTGTGACTATTAGTGATACAGAAGTATCTCCAAAACATTGCAAAGGATTATCCAATTGTATATTGGTAATTTCTAAAAGATCTGGTTCGTCTACAAAATAATCTTTGATTAGTATACAATCATTATCATCCATGATGGTAACTTCATAGGTTTCTGAAGCTAGATTCTCGATACGACTAGTATTTCCTATGACAGTAGTATTTCCTTGTACACGCCATTCATATCTATAAGGACTGGTACCACCAGAAACCGTAATGTCGATACTTCCATTACCTGTTTGAAAACCAGAAAGTTCTGACACAGTTTCATTTGTAATTCCTAAGGGTGCTGCAGGCTGAGGTAAATTAATGGTAGAAGAAGAAAGTACGCAATTATTAGCATCAGTTACAACAACTGAATAATCGCCTGTAAGAAGTCCTGAAATATCTTCTGTAGTTTCTCCATTAGACCAGAGGTATCTATAAGGAGTGGTACCACCAGAAACGGTAATATCGATGGCACCTGTTGCATCACCAAAACACTTTATCTCGGTTTCTGCAACACTTATTGCTAAGGGATTCGGTTCATCTACATAAAATTCATCAAAAGTCATTGCTCCATTAGGATCGCCTATCTCTACTCGGTAATTTCCTTCATCTACTCCTATTAATAATGCTGAAGTATCTGATAATGGATCAAAAATCCCTGATCCTACAAAAGTCTCTTTAAACCAATTATAGGTATATGGAGTGTCTCCGCCTGATACCGCCGCGAATAGACGCGCATTATCATCACCATTACATTTTAGATTGGTATTTAGTGTTTCATAAGCAATCGTTACTAGTAATTCATCAGGTTCTGTAACGATAAATGCTCGGATTGCTTCGCAACCACTGTTATCAGAAGTGCTGCCAAAACGATTATCTTGTACGGTAACTGTGTAGGTTCCGGCAAATAAATTAGAAAGATCCTTATCGGAACTCGAAAATCCATTCGGGCCTGTCCAGCTATAGGTATATCCATTATTTCCACCTGTTGGATTGATGGTAATGGCTCCTGTATTTTGACCAAAAATGGTCACAGGAGTTTCTGTTCCAGGAATGCTGATCGGATTGGTAGGTCCGGCTACCGTTTCGGTAAATACAGAAGATTCACAATTATTAGCATCTTTTACGATGATTTGGTACGTATTTGCAGCTAAGCCTGTAAAAGTAAATGTATTGGTGTTATTCGTTTCGTATGAAACACCATTATCGATAGAGTATTCTAAAGCACCAGTTCCACCTGTTGCATTTATGCTTAATATTCCATCATTACCACCAAAACAATTAACATCAGTTACGCCAATGTTATTTATAATAATTTCTGGTTTACCTTCTAAATTAAATGTAGCTGAACGGTTCGAAATACTGTTGTTATCGGTAACTTCTACTTGATAAAAACCTGCTGATAAATTGGTAGCCACTTCATTAAATTGACCAATTGAAACAAATAGGTTGGACGCATTTCTTCTAAACCAGTTATAACTATACCCAGTAATTGGGTTTGGAACTCCACCTGTTGCACCCGCTCGTAAAGCTCCAGTAGAATTAGAACCAGAAGAGCACAAAATTTCTATTTCTTCTGTAATAGAGGCTATTAGTGGCTCTGGTTCCTCAATTGAAATAGCTAAGATCTGATCACTACAACCTGTTACATTTTCCGTAACCATTACATTGTATACTCCATCGGACAAACCAGTAATATCTTGGGTGGTTCTACTAAATCCTGGGTCACCGTTTTTGGACCACAAATAAGTATATGTCCCATTACTGCCACCGTTTACTTCTATATTAATACTACCATCTGCAGCACCGTTTGCACTTGGATTTTGTACTCCTCCTACTGGAATACTTACGGTAACAGCCGTTGGTGGTTCAATGATCTCTACAGAATATTCTACAACTGGATTTACAGGAGTACATCCTAAAGCGTCTACTAACTCCAATGTATATAGTCCAGCAGGAATATTACTTAGATCTTCTTGGTTATATACCGTTCCAGAATCCGAAGTCCATCTTAATCGGGAATAGCCCCCTGTATTTCCACCGGAAATGGTAAGATTGATACTTCCTGTTGAGTCTCCTCGGCAAACTACATCTGTTTTATTAGTACTAAATGAGAAAACAGGAGGTACCGTAATTTCAAGATCTGTACTGATGGTGATGCCAGTTCCATTATTATCCGTTGCAGTTACTCTGTACATGCCCGTAGATAAATTGGATCTTTGAAAATTAACTCCATCACCTAATGTTTGAGGAGCTCCTTGAGAGATATATTGATTAGATGCATTTCTTAAGAACAATTCATAGCGGTAGTTTGTTAGCCCACCGATTGCTCTTACGGTAATTGTTCCATTATCATTAGAAGAGTCATTATCACCACAGGTTACATTACTTGAACTTTCGGTTGTGAATTGAAATAATGGGGGTTGAGTTATGGTAAAACTTCTAGAAGTACTACAACCTTCTGGGTTATCCGTAACGGTAAGCGTATATATACCTGCAGGTCTACCTGATATGCTTTGTTGATTAGATGAAAATCCATTGGGTCCTGTCCAGCTATAGGTAAGCGGTGGAGTGGTTCCTCCTGAAACATTAGGAGAAATACTTCCGTTATTACCTCCAAAAACGGTTACGTTTGTAACAGGAGAAGGAGTACTTCTTATAGTTATGGCTGTGGCAGGGTTAATAGTAACCGATGGTTGATTATTTCCTCCAGCAGCTCCAATACATTCATTACCATCCCTTACTCGAACGGTATAGGTTCCATTAGTTCTGGAAATAGTTATATTATTACCAGAGAAAGATGTCCAAGCACCTCCAGATATGCTATATTCGTAAGATCCTGCTCCGCCTGATACACCACTGATAAGAATAGCTCCATTATTACTAGTTCCTTGACCCGATACACATGAAATATTGCTAGAAGAAACACTGTACGTAACAGGAGTCGGTGTTCCTATATTAAAAATTAAAGGTTGATCTGCTGGTGGTTCTAGTGTTCCTACGGGGTTCAATTGGTATTGGACTCTATATTGACCAGCTTCTAAATCGTTCCAAGTATAGAAGAATCGACCACTAACCTCTTGAATATCGCTAGGAAATACATCTCTGTTTACTTGAGGTCGCGAAGGATTGATACTAAATAAATTAAAATCAAGTTTTTCTCCTGCATCTATTGTTCTGTCTAATTCCAAGGTAAACGATCCACCACCAAGACCATCTGAGCAATCAGTTTCATCTGTTGAAATACCAAGAATTTCAGGAGATTGTATTGTCGATATACTAAAAATATATGTATCAAGGATAATAGTTCTACTACTAGTAGAGACTGTTGGAGGTGGATCAAAGGTAGGAAATGCAACATCCGTATATCTTCCTGAACCAGAACCAAATAATTTAAATCGTAAAACTACCGTATTTCCCAATGAAATAGTCTCTGGTATAATAGCATCAAAGTCTTCTACCGATATGTCTAGTGGAAATCTACTTCGATAGGTAGTATTCGTTAATTCCTGAAATGGAGCACCAGCAATAGAATATTCCCAATAACCATCTTGAATATTTTGACCAGGAACTTCAAAAAATAAACTTTCAAAAGATCTGGTATTGTCAGCAGTTGGAACTTCTACAAAGGGTAATAGCCATACCTTACCATAGGTTCTTCCTCCATTTGAATTTATTGTAGACCCAGTTGCGTCACCATATTCTGTGGTTCCATAAAGACTTACGTTTGTATTTACAATATTATAAGGTTCAAAACAACCATTATTCGCAAACCAGCATTGATCTGTAGTTGGACCTCCATTAGTAGAAGTGGCATTTCGTGTTAACTCTTCGTGAAATTGTAGATCAATTAAATTTAATGAATTGTTTATATCTGTTCTTAGTGATCCTGTAATTGAAGTATAATCCGTTTCACTAGGGAACTTATAAGCTGCTCTATTGGAAATTGTTTTGTCAACTTCCCTGTCACCGGCATTATCTCTTCGAATCGATATGTCTACTATAGCGTCAAAACTCATATAGACTATAGTTTGATCTTGACCATAAGAGGATAAAAAGAATAATCCCAAAAATATACTTAGTACTAATTTCCTCATAACAATTAATATTCTACGGTTATTGTACTATACTTAGAGTACGTACCATCATAAAAAACAGCCCTGATAATGTATTTGTATGAAGAGTTAATGGTTAAGCCTGTGTCGCTAAACCTTTTTGTTCCAGCAGGAAGCACTCGATACAACGAAGATGGTTGCTCATTCACAGCTCTGAATAATTCAAAACTCGAGACCTCTTCTTCTTTATATCGCCAACTTAGTAAAATGGTTTTGTCATATGTGTTGACATTTCCATAAAACCCTTTTACTGCCGGTTTTAATGTAGTTTTTGGAATTAATACAGAAACTGGAGGCGATGGTTGAGATTCTAAGCCACTGATATCTCTCGCTAAAATGGTGTAACTATAATAGTTCCCTTCTTCTACTTGTTTGTCTGCAAAAGTAGTTGTTTTGTTTTTATTAGTACTGTGTATAAACTGCCAATTGCTTTCGTCCTTTGCTTTTCTGTAGATATAGTGTGCTTCTACATCTTCACTAGAGCTATTAGCCCATTCTAGGTTCACTTTACCATTAACAATTTTGTAAGAGGTAAATACTGGGGATGTTGGTGGAATTACATCAGGTTTTACCAATTCTAGTACTTCAGAAAATTCAGACATATTATACCGCTTGTCCACAGCCATAATTTGATAATATACTTTGCTGTTCAAGCTTTCAACTTTTACCGTATCTATATACGTATTAGAACTATGTGGAGATTTAGTTACCTGTGAGTATTCTTCGTTTTTAAGATTTCCACGATAGATTCTGTATCCTAACAAATCTTCTTCCTTGTTTGCAGTCCATTCTAAAGAAACGATACCAGTACTGTCTACAACTCCTTTAAGCCCAATAGGTTTTTCTGGAGGAATGGAATCAATGGGTTGTACTAGCATCGAAAAAGAATCTCGTTGATCATTATTTTTCCCAATTGCCGTAATTTTAAAATAATTAGAAGCTCTTAGTTTGTCATAACTTATTTTTCGAGCAGTAGGTGGAATATTCGTAACAACTGGTTTATAAGCTCCGCGATCTGTATCTGATCTTTTTAAGGTAAATCCGGTTATGGCATCATTCCCTTCCTCTGGGAATTTCCAGGTGAGTTCCACTTCATCTTCAGATTTGATATGTTTTGTTTTTAAATGCGGTACAAATTTTAATATTTCCTTTCCTTCACCTTCTACTATGATAGAGGCAGGACCTATTTCTCCAAAAGAAGAAACTCCTTTAATTCTATATTGATAATTGGTGTTATTAGCTATGGAGTCTATGTACACTGTACGGGCAGTTTCTTTTTCGTCTCTGTTGATGGCAGCATAAGGTAAATCTCCTAGTTTTTTGAAGGTACTACCATCTTCAGATCTTTCGATGATGTAACTGTTATAGGTATTTTTTAGCAATTTAGAGTCCCAACTTAATAAAGTAGCCCCATCCTGAAAAATCCCTACAAAATCCACCGGTTCTGGGAGTGGCTCATAGTCAATGATTCCAGTATACACACCACCTTCTTTAGTGGCTAGTTCTGTTTCGGGAATATTAGCAATTACTTTATATAAATATTTTTCATTGGGTTTTATAGCGGTATCTACATATCCTAATCCTGCTTTTTTCGCAATCTCAAAATCCTGATCTGCTGCATATAATCCAAAAGCAAAACGTTGTTGCTGCTCTTCGGCTTTATTAATAATAGAAGCAAAACCTCCACCACCTTCTACCACAAAACTTTCTCCATATAAGGCTTGTGCCATAATAGCACCGTTATCACTAGTTTCGGCAATAGTTTCCCATTCCATCATTGGTGCAGGAATAAAGTTCTGACCAATGATCAACTTTTCGGGATCGGTTAAGGTTTTTCTATCTCTAGAAATGGTATAGCGTTCTAAGGTATATCCATATCTGTTTGCTTTTCGCCATGAAACAGGAGTGTTTAGGGTCCATCGCAATAGGATTCGATCTTCTTGTGCTCTTGCAATAACTCTTACTTCTGGAATCACCTCTGTTGATTGTGCAAAAGATAGTTTTGGTGTAATCAGAAGTAAAAGTATTGTTATGATTAATTTTTGATTCATTTTTATGTTTTTCAACTTTTTGTCTTGATCTGGACTTCGACAGGCTCAGTCTGACATTTTGTTTCTAGTTTTTTATCTTTTTTATTACTCGTAGCCTTTCGAAGGGCTAGTTTGGGTTTACATATGTAAAATTGGCTGAGGTCCCATTAATTCCACCAGGTAATACATATCTGTAAGTACTATTGTAGTTTCCTGGTTTTATATATGGGAATATGCCATTTATGATGTAATGATATTGTTCTATTTCGTTTTGATATGATGATGGATTTCCTAGATAAGCATTCACCACTTTATACTGGATATCTATAAAGTCTGCTTTATAATAGATTGGCAAATTATAGGTATGTGGTAATCGTTCTCGCAGATAACCACTATTTACCTCATTTTCTAAATAGGTTTGATACCATGTCAATTGATCCATTCCTTTTTTAGGAGGTAATCCTAATTGATTGATATCTCTATCCACAGTAAATTGAGGTTTAATCGGATAATTTTTATAGATTAAAGGATAGATCTCATTTTGATAATAAGAATCATCTAGTTTAGCTTCTACCTGAATTAAAGGTTTGTTCTCAGAATATGTACTACCTACTAATTCTGTAAGGTCAAAAGCTTCTCCATCTGCCACCACGGCTTTTAGTTTATGCACATCGGCATAAATAATTTCTCGTAAAGAAGAAGTAAGGTTTTTATTTTCTACTTTTTCTCTAAAGGTATCGTGTGCACTTGTGGTAAATTCGTACGATAACATTTCAATCGTATCAGGATTTGTAGCAAGTCCTTCGATACTTACATTTCTGACTTCTAACGTATTTTCACCATCTCCTGTAGTGGTATAATTCTCAGTAGTATTACTTGATGCAGCACCTGGAGGAAGCGTGAGTAGTTTTATCATTAGCGTTTTGGAGTTTTCTATTTGTGGCATTGGAATATTCACCATTTTTTCGCCAGCATTATAGGAAACAGAACTTTCTACTGCCATATCATATTCATCCGAAAAATAAGCACGTTGTGACCATCCTTCATCTAAACTAAACAGATAGGACTGCCCTCTTTTTAACTTGATATAGGCCTTATTGTATTCTTTAGGGAAGAAATATTGTTGTCCAATCACTGGATAGCTGTATACAATATTCTCTAGCGGAATGTAGTCTGGTGCAGTACCTGTTACAAAAGAAATCGTTTCTTCTTCTTTCAGTACTTCTCCATTATACGTAGCAGGTACCCATTCTTTGTTTACTTTTTGTTCGAAAGTAACCGAAACATGAAGGCTCATGGGTGTTTCTGGTGGTAAGATTTCATCAGAAGTAAAACTTAACAGATCATTGGTGTTATTAAGTTTTGCATCACCAGAAATAATCTTTCCAGTATCATCTTTGATCCAAAAATCATCGAGTTTAAAGCGATAATAATTTACATTAAAGTCATCATCTTCTACAGGAATTTCACTTGCAATTTGCATATTAAAGGCTACTTGTGGCACTGCAAATACATCTACTTCGTTTGTTTTATCTCTTGGAGAGATGCCTCCGATAATTTTGATGTCAGCTAGGGGAGATCCACCACTAATGACTTCACATTCTTCTCCAAATTGTAACTCGAATCTAAAACGTCCTTTTACCAAACCACCTAATAGGTTATAATATCCGCCAATATATCCTCTAAACCAAACCGGATTAGGAAGTTTAGCTTGCATTAATGTTGCTGCTCCAGCTTCGATAATTGGAATTTTCTTTCTTTTTCCGAAGAGTTTGAAACTAATACCCATAGATCCCTGTAGGTACACATAACTTTGTCCGTTGGCATACCATCCATTCATTCCTATCTGACCACTGCCTTTGCACATAGTATCTCCATAATCTTTTACCATGATATCAAAACCAAATCCAGCGTTAAATCTTGCATAAAACATTAAGAATTGCATGTTACCAGTATCAAAATCTAAGCTGGCTCCAAAGGCTATACCTCTTCCTGCTTCTAATGCATTTTCATCACGCATATAATCTAATACTTCTGCATCTAGTCCAAGGATTTCTGCCACTTGAGCGGGTGGAGGAGGTGATGGTGGCATATAATCGCCCATCATAAAATAACTTCTGGATGTTAAGGCTACACTACCTATACCCATCTTAATTCCTATTGGATCTGAAGGAGTACCGATATGAATGTACCATTCTCCAGGACCGAAATGGATCACTGCCCATGCGGCACGACCACCAGGTCCGATACCTTTAAAGACCCCTCCTAAGATGTCGATATATAACTCAAAAGTTCCGTGGAAGGTTTTTGATTGAAAATCCATTTCAATCGCCATATAGGCATTCAATCCTTTTTGTCCGGTCATTACTGCAGGATAAATAGCTTTAGAAGCTTCCATCAGATCCGTTTCTTTTAATTGATTTTCTGTGGCATCGGGTATTTGTTCTTCATTTTCGATAATACCTCCAAAGTTTTCTGTGATTTCATCGCCGGCATCGTCGAAACCTGGAATCTGTAACATATGCGCTTCTCCATACAGACTCACTCTATTGATACCTCCTCGGCTGTTAAACGCAACTTCAAAACCAAACCCTCCATTAACTAGACTGTCTCCTTTTGCTATGGAGAATAACATCATGGCTTTTACGGTAAGTCCCGAATCTCTGTCAGGAACATAGTTGACTCCAGATTTACCTATTCCCATATTCGAACTAAACCCATTTTTTTTCATGCGATAGGAAGCTCCGCCACCAAATCCTGTTATTGTAAATACTGGAGGTATAAGAATGGTTAATCCTTCGACCAGTCCATCTACGTACCAATATCTAAAATCTGTTTTACCAAAGGTGGCACTAATAGTTACTGCAATTCCTCCGCTAAATGTAGCTTTTACGCTTCCAAAAAATCCATTTCCATAAATTGGATCATCGTCTCTAAACTCTACAAATCCTTCGATCTTAAAGCCCATATCGGCATTGATCTCTACACGTCGTAGTTTGATGCGTTTAAATTTCCATTTTTCGAAGCCTTCTCCTTGTTTTAGATCACCCTCTATGGATAGACTTGCGTTACCACTAAATCCTCCATCACCAGATCCCATTAAATTAATTGCAATCGTAAAATCTAGGGCAGCGATATTATCTTCGGCTCGTATTCCTATTTCTGAAATAGTTACTGGGAAATTACCGAATTTGACTTCTCCGGTATAACCAGCATGACCAATTGATATAATTGGGCTTATGGTTTGTAATTGAAAATTCCTAAAAGTAATCCCTTGAAAATCTGCTGTTGCTGACGTGGATGATGAACCAATATTAGATCCTTTGATAGCCATGTTACCGTGTAATACGGCTTTGGGTCTAAATTTGCCTTCGGTAAGCTTTAGTTCTACAAAACTATTATTCGTAAGCGTGGCTTTGGCTTTAAATACATTGAAGGCGATACTTTCTTCTGGACTTGCATTAAGAATATATTCTTCGTTTAATGGGTCAATTACTGCATTGTATACCAATACAGTAGCGCCAGATTTGTAATCAATATTGCTTAATCTACTTTGTTCCTTACCATCATCATCGATATACTTTTCTGTTTGCGTGCCCGAAACAGTTTCTGTAGTTACGGGTAATACCAAAGCACCACCAAAGCCTGCACCCGATAAACTACCAGCCACAAAATTAAGCTGTAATCGGTCTACAGAAATTTGCCATCCGTCTGCGTTTCCTTGATTGATAGGTAGTATGTTTTCAGCTTCAAAATTTCCAGATACTCCATTGTTATCAATCAGTAGTTTTTCTGCTCCAAAACTTATCCGTTCATTACTACCTTTTCTTTGGAACTGTTCTGGTAATACTACGGTTACCGATTGTACATATACGCCACGCCATAAATCTTCTTCTCCCGCAATCAGATACGTTTCCTTATAATCTTTGGGCCATTGTATACCAGAAGAATTTCTAAGATCACTAAAATCAAAAATGGCAGTATTCAGTTCGAAAATGGTATTTTTTAGAGAAGGCACCTGGAATCTAGGCATATTAATCTCTACCAAAATATCATTCCAATCGCTTGCCACCAACTCAAAGCTAGTGGTCACCTTTTTTAGTCTATTGGTACCAGGAATTGGAGTATTATCTACCTTGTTATTGGCATTAACTGGTAATAATTTATTTCTGGAAAATTCTACATCTACGGCTAATCCTAATTCTTTGAAACCATCGCAATCTATGGTAACGTATGTTTTTTTGTCTAAATCTCCTGTTTTGAGATCAAATCCACCTTTGAGGATCATCATAACCTCTTTTCCTTGGAATGGGATACCTACATCACCCAATAATACCAAATCTGCATCGCCAAACAATCCACCTTTGTGCGAAAGTTTTACACCACTAGCTCCAAAAAACAATTGACGTCTTTTTCCTGTGTCATCTACTTGTGGTAACATGAGTCGTACAAATACTTCTAGCTCAGAATAATCTTTCCCAATTTTAATCTGGCTTACGCCCATGATGAAATCAGAATTACCTACTTTTTTCTTGATTCCGATGGGTAAGGTTACAGGTTGCTGACCAGTTAAGTATTCTTTTAGCGATTCCAAAAACTTATCACCTTCGATAAGCTCATCGATCACAGCTTCTGCTTTGCCGCGAAGATTATTTGCGATGGTATCACTTTCGAAACGTTCGTATAACTCGTTCTGCCAAAAATCTTGTCCTTCAGAACTTTTTACGAGCGTTTGTATATCTTTTTCGATTTTGATATCCAAATCTGCAAAAGAGCGACTCATCATCATGGCTGGCAAAGGCGCAGCCACTTCTTTTGAAGTAGTTTTTTTATCCTCACCGTCTTCCGTACTTGCCTGGGCAGCAACTACGAAGAGTAGTAATAACAATAGTAGGTAATATTGCTTCATATTTTGGGTTTTATATCTTTTCTTATTTTAATCAACAATGATGATCTTTGAACTAGTAGTAGATTATGCTCTTGTTTATAAACATTTTCAGTTATTAGTTTTTTAATATTCGTTTAAAGAAACTACCTTTATTTGTATTTAATTTTAAGAGGTAAATACCTTCAGAAATATCAGAAATATCAACCTTATTATTAGAAGTGTTAGGAATATATTTCGCCAATAATTTGCCGTCCAAGGAATATAAATCAATATTTATTAGATCAAGATTCTCCAAAGAGATGTTTAAAATACCGGTTGTTGGATTTGGACTGATAACACTTTTTTCGATTAAAAACTCGGAAACATCAAGGGTTATATCATTATGTTGGAAAATTTTGATCGAACTAAATTCTCCAGATACTACCCATTTAGGAATTCCTATTGCTAGTATATTTCCTGTACCGTTTAGACTTATTGAAGAGCCTAATAAATCTCGTAAATTTTCTCCATTAAAATCTTCTCCAGTTTGATTCCATTGATCATTTTCATATCTATAAACTCTAACCTGGCCTGCAAAATCACGATCTCCTTTTCTGGTACCTACGGCAATTATATTTCCATTAGAATTTAGACTCACTGTCATTCCAATACTGTTTTTGTAACTTTTTCCTTGGATATCATCTCCAATTTGATTCCAAGTATTATTGGTATTCTTAAAAATTTTTATCTGTCCTGCACTTAGGTAGTCGTCAGTACTGTGGTAAGGTTCGCCTATTGCAAGAATTGATCCGTCGTCATTTAGATCTACTGAAGCCCCAAATCCATTTTGACCTTCTCCAATTAAATCTTCTCCTATTTGTGTCCAACTATTATTTATATTCTCATAAATTTTGACTTTTCCATTTTTAAATATTCCACTGATAACGGCACTACTAGCCCCAATTGCAAGGATTTTACCATTTGCGCTTAAACTAACCGATGGGCCTTGTGTTGGCAATTGCGAATCTAAATTTCCATAATCGGTATCTATGTCTTCTCCAATTTGCACCCAGTTTTGATCTAAGTATTCATAGACTTTAACATCACCGGCAGAACGAAAAGTAGTACTATTGTTATATACTGAACCAATAGCTACTGTTTTTCCATCCGCACTTAAACTTACAGATGATCCAAATTGGTCTTTGCTAATTCCTCTTATGTCATCTCCTATTTGCATCCATTCTCCGTTAGTGTTCTTAAATATTTTTACTTTACCATTTCCGCTCCCAAAAGTTGCAGCTGCGGGACTACCAATAGCAATTATATTACCCTCAGCATTTAAACTTATTGATTTACCAAGTTCATCTGCTATCCTATCTCCATAAATATCATGTCCAATTTGCACCCAGGTATCATTGATTTTTTCGTAAATTTTTACCTGCCCCTTATTCTCTTGGTGACGACTACTTCCAATGGCAATTATATTTCCTTCATAGTTTAGGCTGATTGAATTACCAAACTGATTCCCTTTAGTTTCTCCAAAAATATCTTGACCAATCTGATTCCATTGGGCTTTTATTCCCGAGAATAACATAAGAAATGATATGCAAAGAAATATTTGTTGTTTCATCATATTAATTCATTTTCTGTTTTTCCAATTTTTTTCCATGCTTGCTAGGCATATTTTCATACTTCTTCTATTATTATGTGCGGCTTTTGGGCCATTTGTTACCATCACTAAGCTGTATTTTACTCTTTTATCCTAGTTTTGTAACGCTTCGAACGAATGTTGTAAGGGCTTTCTCCTATTACTTTTATGGTTCGAAGGGGTGGTTTGTTTTTTATTAGTTTCTATTCTCATAGAGTTTTCCTTCTTATATAAAAATTATTGATTTTGTATTAACTTTCCATTTCTATAAAATTTTAGGTCTTCTTTAGACGGAGAAAAATCAAACTCTGTCATAATCTTAGGGCAATCTTTTATATATTTTATTAGAATGGTATCTCCTTTGTTTTTAGTTTTTAATAAATTTCCATTTATCTTAAATTCACGCCTAAATGTGTCTTGGCGTATTTGGAACTTAGCTTCCACATACCAACTCAATTTTGAATGAGTTTTTTTTGTTATAATAGCTTGGTCAATTATAATGTCGTTTTTTTGAAAAAATCTCTCTTGTTTTTTTTCATAAAGTATAGCGTATAAAAAAAACATTAATATTGGCATAATAAGAATCCAACTAGATTTTTCTATTTTACTTAATTTAAAAATAAAGTAGAACAAAGAAGGGATAGCTGCTAAACTCAATAAAAATGATAAAAAGCTTGATTGATTATGAAATATACAATATGATTGTAGGTGACGTAAAACACCGCTAAAATGTATTGCCAAAAAGATCATAGTTATTGAATAAAAATATAAAAGTACTTTTCTCATTAATTATCCATCTTTAAAAAATCTTTTAAAATATCAGATGATATATCCTTAGTTATATTTGTTATACTCCCGATAATTATATCATCCGTTTTATTCCAAATTATTAATATTCCTTCTTTTTCTTCTAATTTTGCGAAATAATATTTATTTCCTTCATTTTTCCAGAAATAATCATATAAGCCAGTATCATTAAGAAAGTCCCTTACTCTTGTAGATTTTCCATTAGTTACAACTACTTGATCAAACATTTCGTGAGATCGAATTTTACTCATTATTTTTTTGTATTCTGATATAGAAGAACTCATTTTGTTCATAAAAATTAACATTCTTGGAATGTCTATGGTTTCTCTCAATATTCTGGATAATTCAGATAATTCATCATTGGTTTTGAGATCAAATTTTTCAATTACATTAGCTAATCTCTCAATGCTTTTAGCGCTTAATCGTGTTATGTCATATTCCGATTTGAAAATGACATCGATTGCTTTTACACCAGATTCTTTTGCCAATAATTTTTCAATGGAGCTTTTGTAAAAATCACTTTTTCTCGAAAATAATTCCTCAAAGCTTATTAATTTTTTCATTAATTCTACAGTCTCTGGAGTACCAAGTTTTATTTTATTTTTAAAGAACAGAAATGCATTTTTTGATAGATACTTTGTTTGTTGATGAAGTTTTATCTTTGGTAGTATTTGACCAAGTGCAACTGGTATTGCACATTGAAGACCAGCAAGCTTCAAATTATTGTAAAATTCCTCCCTACTTGTAGCCATAATCATTCCAGAAACCTGATTTTGATCAAGTCCGATGGCGCAATCTAGAATTACATCAGTAATTTTATTATCGAATATATTTTTAACGCCTCCTAGTAGCATGTCTTCAGCAAAATCAGAGTATGGGATTGATTCTCCTGGACTAAGAATTTCATGCGCAATTAAGTTTCCTAAACCTTCTTCTAAAGCACCTGCTATAAATCTTTTGTAAGCATCTTGACCTAATTTATTTAAAATCTGTACTCCGTGTTGAGCAATCAATCTATAAGTCATGTAAGCCATCAGAACATCTTTTGATGCTTTTGCCGCAAAAGCGCTCCAGGCAAATACTGCGGAGTCTGTTCCAAAACGAGCGACATATTGATCATAACCGTCTTTCATAGAAATTGCTTCACTATACCCTTCTGATTCTATATCTGTTAAATAAGATTTGTAAACAGATACATCATTCATTATTTCATATCTTGATTCTAAGTCATTTAGGGAGTATTCATAGGGAATTTGTTCTAAATTAATTTTATATTTTACCCAATCTATTGTGTTTTGATTATATCCTTCAGGAATGCCATCTCTAAGATCAATTGAAGAAAATATAATTTCTGCATCTCTTGCATAAGTTTCTACAGGAAAATGATCATTAAATTTATTTATAGAATATATACCGTTCTCTTTTAGGTAGCCAAGGATTTGTTGAAAAGAATTCAAAGTCCATTTATCTTTAAATTCTTCTCTATAAAAGGCATAAGTTTTATCCTTTAGTTTATTTGTTATGTGATTAGAAAAATCAATAAGTTCTTGTCTATTTGCGTCATCAATGGAATTTTCAAAGGCATAGAATACATTTACCCCTAAACCATCTAAAACTCCTTCCGTTTCGGCATCACCACACTGGTTTCCTTCTCTACTAATTGTTAGTACACTTTCAGGTAGGAATGGAGGGATTGCATTTCCTGTATATGTATTTGATAAAACAGGATTATTCCAAGAAGCTTCAATAATACAATCCAAATAAGTATTTTGATATTTCTTTTTGGAAATAGTGAAAATTATTTGTCCAACTGGTGCATATTTGATATTGGAATATTTCTTTCTATTAAACTCTTCTAAAAAACTATCAGTTAGAACTACACCGCCTCTTACTAATTCAATATGTTCTTCTGATAGATAACCTAAAAACTTTTGATTCTGCTCTGAATAGACTCCTTGGTATTTGGTTTCATTCTGTATAAATGAGATTACAGCGCCATCTTCATTAAATTTTAAATGGGAAGCCTCATCAAGTCGTATAGCTGTACCAATCGGAGATAAAAAACAAAAATCTCTCCACTTGTTGTTGTCAATACTTAAATATTTTGTTATAGCATTTTGAACTGACTCCCCATCCTCATCACCTTGGAACCAGTAGATTTGAATACCTGGCGCATGCATTTTTTCCCAATCCATATGAGATAAGCGCACTCCAGTACCATAATCCATCAATAAGTCTGTTGTTCCGGTAGTATTGTATTTTTTAAATGGATGTTCTAACCCAAAGACTCCATGACCCAATTCGTGAGCTGCAGTTCGGCCTTTATCATCACCAGTAAAGACAAAACCAAATTGTCGTTTTAGAGGCATAAACCCTTCTGTACCCGAATCAGAAGGTGGAATATCAGTAACAAATAAATAATAGGTGTCTCGTTGATATCCTGGTAATGTTTTAAACTGGCTAATCCATGCTTTTTCACCTTCGGTATATTGAGATAGTAAACTACTATCACCTACATCCAAGGTGGTATCTGATACTGTTAATGGCGAGGCAGAGGTAACATTAAATTGAACGCCTGCTGGGTTGTAAATTTTATTGATACGTTCACCGATACCAGATAAACTAGCGCCATTAACCGAGATTAATTTTACATTGATCGTAGCTACATCCTGATTTGCTAGATGCCATAAATTTGCTGCTCCCGCTACTTTATACTTATCTGTAGAATCCTTAGGCCTAACCGTAGCGATGATTTGCTGTTTGGCAAAATCAAAAGCTTTTTTGAGTGATAGGGTTGCAGTTGTGCTATCGCGATTCCATGAGGCCTGTACTTTGGTTCCTTCTTTGGTCTTAAAAATAATATCCGAAGCACTGTGATCATTTGTACTAATAGCTACTTCTGCTGTTATAAAATCTGTAGGATGATCTGGTAATGCAGCGATTGCTTTATATGGGATGTTATATTCTCCACCGCCAGATATCGGTACTTTGTCATATTCATTGGCAATGGAACCGCCAGCATTTTCTGGTACCGTATCGAAGCTATAAAATCCGTTAGTATTGTTAAAGGTAACCGTAATCCCAGCGGCTGTAATTTCATTAACACCACCACTGGATACTCCATCGGTGTTTCCAGAATTAGCAGGACCTCCTTCTGCTTGCTCTCCATTCGATACATCGCCATCTGCATCTACATGCCACTCTTCTCCGGTATTGTCTACAAATATGATATCGTTGCCACCATCAAATGTATCTGGTATTGGGCCATCTGAAGTAATGATGATAATATCTCCATTTTCATCAATCTTAATATCAGTAATATTCACATCTACATTAATCACCTGAACATCACCATCATCGCCGAGAATTGTATCTATGATAACGTCACCATCCACAATACTACCCCAGTTCGGGTCATAAGTAGTAACTACAAAACCATCTACCAGTTTCATCTCGGTATTGATTTTGATATTTTCGAATTTTACTGGAATACGTACTGTTGCCAACCAAGGTGTACTGATATACCCTTCTCCGGTAAAAGAAGTGGATCCTGATACTTCTTTTACATATACAGGAAAATCGCCAGCAGTAAATACATCGTTTACAAAAAGTTCGGTGAGTAGTTCCTGATTCGATAGATCCACAGGATCTGGTTGTATACCACAAGAAGCATAATCTGCCAATTCTTCGCTAAGTGTTCTAAAGGTGTCTACTGGAGATTCTCCAAAACTATTCTGAGTACAGTTCCCAACAACCCTATATTCATAAACGGTGTCTGCTTTAAATTCATCGATGGTTACATAATCTCTTGGAGTAGTTTTACTATACCATCTGTCGCTACCGGCTTCTCTATATTTTATCGTATAATCCAAATGATCCGGATGTCCAATCCAACTAATAGTAGCATTGGTCATACTTACATCTTGCACCTGAATATTACTTGGTAATTCGCAACTAGCTTGGTAATCGAACCAGAAGATTTCACTATTTCCGTTATTATTAAATACCGAAACTTCTTCGCCATTATTGGTAGCAAATGCTCGCACGCGCCAAGCATATCTTTTGCCCGCTAATAACAATGGCTGAACAGGGCCGTACAATAAGGAGGTATTGGTTGTAACTTCTTGGTATAATGGTGGTGATGCTACAAAAATAGCTTGCGGATCTATATAAGGATCCCAAACTTCTACAAGACTAAATTCGTACGAAACATTCGGTACATTGATATGTCTTGGTGTCCATTGAAAAATAATATTCGTAGGGTTTTGCTCACTTATTTTAGCTTGGTTATCAGGTTTATTTAAAAACGGAGGATCGTTATTGATCAGAAAAATAGTGGCACAATTTTTTGATGATAATCGATTTCCAGTAAAAGCATCAAATACTTCAAAACAAAACCTATACGATCCATCCGGTAGTGGACTGTTATATTGTACTGAGGATATGCCTTGTAAGTTTTGTTGTTCGAAATAGGGTGCTAATTCTGATATCGTTAGGTTTAAAGGAATACCACCATCTAGGATTAAAGTGGGTGCTCCGATGACTACTGGGGCACTAATGGCGTTGATTCCATTGCCTTCTATAGCCACTGCTAACCGAACTTCTCTGCTGGATGCCGTTACATCACTTAATACTAGTTGAACTCTTAGAGGACTATTGGTAATTCCAGAATTGGCATATCCAGACAGATTGGTAGGATATGGAGGAATGGCTTGTGGAGTAACACGAACAGGAAAAGTCTGCGCCATGGCAACCTTTAGCTGTAATAGTGCTATTAGTATAAATAATAGTTTCTTCATAAGCGTTTTGGGGTAATTATCAACTAGTTATCCGAACTACGATATAGCTCGTCGAAATAGATGATAATTTGCTCCTCTAAATATATGTTAATTTTTTCTAAATCTTTTTTCTCGGAATACATCCTAAATGTAGCTTCCTGAGTACGTTCTTTTATGTTTTTGGTGTGGTCACTGTTAGCGATTACCTTATTGCCTTTTAATAATTGATCTACTTCTATTCTAAGGAATAGATATGCTTCAAACTTTTCTCCTTCTACCTCATATTTGGTATAGATCTTCATGTATTCGAATTGTACTTCTTCTGATTCTGTATTTCTTTCTGTTTCCGAGAGTGCGTGTAGAGGATGATTTTCTAATTCAAATTTCGCTTTAGCATATACATCCTTCATTTGCTGATCCTTATTTACCAGTTCTTTGCGTAAACTGGATAATGTAGATCGCAATATGTTCTGATATACTGGGATGTAATCTTTGCGTACATAAATACTATCCAGAAAATCAATTGCTAAATTTTTGAAATCTTCATCCAATACTGCTTTTTGCTTGAGCTGTACTAATTCATTTTGTAATTTAGATACTCCAAAAGCTTCTTTTTTATCAAAATATTCTTGGTTTGTAATGGTTTCTATTTGATCAGCAACCTTATTGGCGTTACCTTCATAAATAATACCTCGATAACGGAATCGATAGTAATTTTGCTTGTCAAGCTTTTCTTCTAGTTGCTGTAGCGTGTCTTTTGATTTTTTAGTATTCTTTTTATCATTTGAAGAATTAGGATCTCTTTTTCTGAATCGTAAATCAGGTTTTTTAACATCAAATGAATAACTATATCCAAGGGTAACCGTAAAATCATTAGCACTGGCTGTCGAAGTATTATTTCTAAACAAGGCTAGTGCATTTAAATTCAGATTATGCTTTTCCTTATATACATAACCAGCATTGGCTCTAAAATTCGTGACATTTCCTTGTGAAGTTCCGTTGGCTAAACTTTGATTATAAGAAGCAGAAACCCCTGTTCTTAGTTTCTTGTCAAAAAACTGTTTATTAATAGATAATGTTGGGCCATAGGTTAGTGCATCGTTTTCTTCGATAACGTTGTAAGCAGCATTTATAGCTCCACTAATTGTTAAAGCACGTTCTGGATATGCTATAGAATAGTTAGCGCCCGCATTGTAAAAGTCTGTTTGATTATTCGTTTCATCTGCGGTGCCTTGTTCATCTTTGGTCGTTTGATATGTTAAACTAAGACCCACATTTTGTTGCTTTTGCTTGCTCTGAGATAAAATGTATCCCAAGTTTAACGATGCATTTTGGGACACTTGTTTAAAATCTAACGTATCTAAATTTTGCAACGGATCTACTTCATTGATAACATCAAAAGCTGTTCTGATATTAGTATACGATTGGAAATTCGAATAAGAAGCGGCAATATTAAATCGGTCAGATGCTTTGATATTGGTATTTAGTGCTGCTACAACCCTATTGGATTGAGATTCTTTTTCATTCTTAAGATCATCTCTTTGTAAACCAGCATTTAAAGCAAGCGATACACGTCCGTTAAATAACTCTTGTGTCGCGTTTGCAGTGACGTTTTCTAAGTCATTATTAAAGAAATATGCTCCAAAGGTTCTGTATTGAGGATCGATACGCTCATATCCTACACCTAAACTACCTTTTCCAAAAGAATAGGTAATATCCGCATTGAAAGCAGTATAATAGTCAGTAGAGGCTTTTTCGTTAATAAAGAAACCTAGTGGATTGCTGTTTGCATCTGTTTCGTCATCGTTTAGATTTTCGGTAACGGCACTTTGCGCTACTTCTAGATTAAAGTTTAACCCTTTGGTAATCTCAACTGAAGAGGCTAGGCTGATTACTAAGTTTTCTTTAGGATCTATATTAAGATCATCGGTTATTGGAATTTCTAAAGAGGAAGCTTCATCTTTTGCTTTGAAAAAAATTAAAGCAATATTAAATCTATTGAAATCATATGAGGTTTTTAATCCGTATCCCATTCTTTTGTATGCTGGTATTGCCTCAGGTACTTCAGAATTGTATTCGGTTGCTTTTAAAAATCTACCGTATAGAGCACTAATTTTAAACGGACCATTTGGGGTAAGATCTGTTCCAAAACCTGTAAATTGATGTCCACTAACTGTATATGGAGAAAAAGTCATAGCAACATCTCCAATATGTGTTGCTACCCATTTATATGAAGGATGAATGCTAAGTCTGTTAATTTTAAACGGTGTACTATAAGCAAAATCCTGATTTGTATATGAAAATGATAAAGGGATGTTGTAAATACCACTTATGTTAAAATTTAAATTACCATTAAGAAAATAAGTAAAAGGTTCTCTATTGGCAGTGCCATTATAGTACACAGAATTCGCAGAAATTCCCCCATTAATCTTGACTAAAGGAGCTTTTCCAATTTGACCAAGATCTTGGCCAAGAAGGGGAGAAGTGAGTAAAACCAGTAAATAAAGTAATCTTTTATTCAATATGGGGCTTGATTTGGGGTTGGCGAATTTAAGTTTTTTTTAACATTTAACAAAGGGAAAATTTTAACTTTCAGAACTTTAACAGAATATGTAATATTATTCTTACTAACCTGATATTGTTTATGCTATTAATAAATGGTTTTATTATTAAGTGTACTTAATGACCATAATGTTACCCCTATAGAACAAGTTTTTTAATTTTTAAAATTAGATATGACAAATTATTATATAAAAAAACCTCGCTCAATTTGAGCGAGGTTTTCAATTCTATGTATATAATTTTTAGTTAAAGATATATCTTAAACCAATTTGCATTTGCCATCTTGATGATTGTAATCCAGCATCATCTAATTGCTCTAAACCGTCTTCGAAAGAAGCAGGGTTAAAACTAAATTCTGGATCAGGACCAGCTTGTTCTGTTTCTAATAAACGAACATCACTTATAAACTTACGTTTTCCCCAATCTTTATTAAGAAGGTTAGTGAAGTTAAAGATATCTAAAGACACCTGAAGTGTGTTTTTGTATTTTCCAGTATTGATATAAAAGTCTTGTAAGAATTTTAAATCAATAGTGTTACTCCAAGGACCTCTAGATCCATTACGCTCTGCATATTGACCTCTTCTACTTCTTAAGTAATCATTTCCTTCGATAAATGCATCTAAAGCATCCCACTGTTGTTGAGAACTTAATCCATTTTCTCCATCAACTAATACAATTTCACTCTGATTAGCTGGGATATAGATTAATGCGTTATCTCTAGAATCATCATTTAAAAGATCTCTACCTTCTCTGTAAATAAAAGAATAAGGAGAACCTTGATTAGCTTCGTAGAAAAGAGCAATAGTAGATTTCATGAATCCAAGATATTCTTTTTCATAACTTACATTTGCTGTTATACGAGAACCTTGAGAGAAATCAGATCTTGCTAGAGGTATATCTGCATTCTTACCGTTTACAGTTTGTATGTTTCTCCATTGAGAACTATTCTGAGAAGAAGTTCCATCAAAAATTGATTCAGCTTCACCATAAGAATAAGATACACTTCCTTGGAAACCATTAGAGAATGGTTTTCTTAAAGTAACAGAAGCGTTATAAGAGAAACCTTCACCTGTATTTGTTCCTAATGTAATTCTTCCATATGTGTTATCAATTAAATCACCAAAACTATCGCTGTAAAAAGGTCTGTTATCAGCACCATTCAAGAAACCTTCTGCTTCAGCAATGTTTAAGTTTTCATAATAGATATTTGTAATTACATCTGTATATAAGAAATCTGCGCTAGCAATTAATCCCCAGAATGGTAATTTTTGATCTATCGCAATATTATATTTCATGAATTGTGGTAATCTTAGGTCAGGACTAAAGATATCCACATTCCCAGCTAAACCTCCAGTACCTGGCTCTACTGCTACAGGCTGTTGGTTGATATCAGGATTAAAAGTAATCGTAGAAGGATCTAAGTTAAATCCACCTGTAAATCCACCTGTAATTCCATTATTGTTGTAAGATCCTCCAGGCCATACTAATGGAATTCTAGAAGTAAACATTCCTAATCCACCACGTATTTGAGTAGTTCTATCATTTTTTACGTCCCAGTTAAATCCAACTCTTGGAGATAAATGTGCTTTAGGATTAATTGCTTTACCAACTCTAGCTCCACGTAAATCTTTTCCAGCTGCTTCTAAGATAGGAATAGTTCTATTGTTAAAGTCATCATTTACTGGACCGTCTTCAAAAATAGGAACATCTACTCTTAAACCAGCAGTGAACTTAAAGTTTTCAGAAATACTAACTTCATCCTGAACATATACACTTGGCTGGTATAATTTAAATTCTGAAGCTCCATCAGACTCATCACCAACAGCAGTACCTCCAACTAGAGAATAACCTCTTTGATATTCGTCAATAATTCCAGCATAGAAATCACTAACACTATTAAAAGTGTAATCACCGTAGTTAAATGCAAAGAAAAGGTTCTTTATTTTAGAAAACTCGTGTTGAGTACCAATTGTTATGGTGTGTTTACCACTATAGATTTCAAAATTATCAGCAATGTTTAAGATATCCTGATCTAATAAGTTCGCTGTAGAGAACGGTTCTGCACCAAAAGTAATAGTACCATTACCATCTCTAATATCTACAGAAGGGAATGGGTCACCTGATGGGTCTCTATCATCTCTTACTGTTTTGTATCCTACTAATAAACTGTTAGATGCCCAGCTACCAAATGATGAGTTAAGCTCTAATGTTGTTTCGTTCTTTACACTTTCGAAAAGCTCAGATCCGTTGATGAAACCAATTCTTGTGTTACCACTGTTTCTAGCTTCTAGATTATCTGCACTAACATAATTATGTTTTACACTTAATTGATTGTTTTCATTAATATTCCAATCTAATCTTACTGTAAACTTGTTACTTTCTAGTGTTCTAGTATTGTTGTCAAAACCACCTGGATTAAATCCGTATGTTGTTTGTAAGAAGTTAGAAAGATCTTGAACTTCGGATAAACTAGAATCTCCTTGGTAATTACTAAAGTTAAATGGTTGTGGAGTTTCAGTTTCTTCTCTTTCGTAATTTACAAAATAGAATAATTTGTCTTTTATAATTGGACCACCGATTCTAACACCATAGATATTAGAAGAAAAGTCTGCTAATTTTTCTCTAGACTCTCCATCACCAACTAAGCTAGGAGGAGTTTTTCCTGCAAGATCTTGGTTTCTAAAGTATGTGTATGCAGATCCTTCGATTCTGTTTGTTCCAGATCTAGTAATTGCATTAATAGCACCACCAGCAAAACCTGATTGTCTTACATCAAAAGGAGCAATGTTAATCTGAAAAGTTTCAATCGCATCAATAGAGAATGGATTTACTCCAGTTTGTCCTCCATCTGTTCCCGAACCAGCTAAACCAAATACGTCATTACTTACACCACCATCGATGTATAATGCATTGTATCGGTTGTTTTGACCTGCTAAAGAAACTGAGAATCCGTCATCACCTTCAGTAATCTGTGCTTGCGGAGTAATTCTTACGAAATCCGCTACCGATCTAGATACAGAAGGCAGAGAGTTAATTTGTCTTTCGCTTACTGTAGTTTCAGTTCCAGTTTTACCAGAATCAAATACTCCATTACGATTAGCTGTAATTACAACTTCTTCAAGAGCATTTGCTTCTTCTTTCATTTGAGTGCTAATAGATTTAGAGCTTCCTAATTGAAGAAATACTCCATCCTGTACGAAACCTAAAAAACCAACATAAGAGATTGTTACTCTATATGGTCCACCGGTTCTCATATTGGCGATTCTATAATAACCATCAAAATCTGTAATTGCTCCATACTTAGTACCAGATGGTGTATGAATTGCAATTACATTAGCACCCGGAAGTGCGGCACCTGTATTATCTGTAACTTTTCCATTCATGGAAGATTTTGTAACACCTTGGGCGGACATTTCTGCAAATGTCGCCAAAAGAATTACAACAAATAAAAATGTAATCTTTTTCATTATAATGAATTGAGTTAATTGTTTGGCGCAAAAGAACGAATCTTTGTGCAATCTAAGTTTATCTAAACGTTAAAATTTTTCACATAAAAATTTAACGGTTTTAAGGTAACTCTATTTCGTATTTAATTGATTTGTAATTGGTTGAAAATATCAAAAAGTTATTAACCAAAAGAATAATTAATCTAAATACTTTTTTAACAATGTTTTTGTAGATGAATCATGGTCAGAAATCTGCGAATTATCGATTTCGTTTAGAATATTTGTAGCTAATTGCTTACCAAGTTCTACGCCCCATTGGTCATAACTGAAGATGTTCCAGATAACTCCTTGAACAAATATTCTTTGTTCATACATGGATACGAGTTTGCCTAAACTTTTGGGAGTTAGTTTGTTGATAAGTATGGTTGTGGTAGGCTTATTACCTGTAAATATTTTAAAAGGTTTTAACTGATCTAATGTTTCTGTAGGAAGATTTTTAGACTTTAATTCTTGAACAACTTCTAACTCAGTTTTTCCATTCATTAAAGCTTCGGTCTGTGCAAAGAAATTAGCCATTAATTTATCCTGATGATCTTTATCAGCAAATAAGGACTTTTTAAAACCTATAAATTCTGCAGGAATAAGCTTTGTACCTTGGTGTATTAGTTGAAAGAATGCATGCTGAGCATTTGTTCCTGGTTCACCCCAAATGATGGTTCCTGTTTGATAGTCAATTGTTTTTCCGTTGCGATCTACACTTTTTCCATTACTTTCCATAATCCCTTGTTGTAGATATGCAGGTAATCTATGTAAATATTGAGAATAGGGTATAATGGCTTCACTTTCGGCTTTAAAGAAATTATTATACCATACGCTTAATAATCCTAAAATAACAGGTATGTTTTCTTCGAAATCGGTAGTTTTAAAATGCTCATCCATTTCGTGGGCACCTTCTAATAAAGCTTCAAAATTTTTATATCCAACGGATAAGCTTATAGATAGTCCAACTGCGCTCCAGAGAGAAAAACGACCTCCAACCCAATCCCATAATGGGAAAATATTATCTTCAGAAATACCAAATTTAGTAACGTTAGGAATATTACTAGATACTGCAATAAAATGTTTGCCTACAGCTTCTTGAGAAGCTTGTTTTATAAACCAACTTCTAGCAGTAGTAGCATTTGATAATGTTTCTTGTGTAGAGAAAGTTTTTGAAACTACAACGAATAATGTAGTTTCTGGATCTAGATTTTTTAATTTTTGATGTACATGATCACCATCAACATTGGATATGAAATGTACTTTTAAATGATTTTTATAATACTCTAAAGATTCTGTTATCATAGCCGGACCAAGATCCGAACCGCCAATACCAATATTTACGATATCTGTAAAAGCTTTATTGGTATGTCCTTTTAGTTCTCCATTGATAACTTTGTCACAGAATCCTTCAATTTTGTTTTTTACAGCGACTACTTCTGGAACAACATTTTTGTTATTAACAGTTATGGTTTTATCTGATGGTGCTCTAAGGGCGGTGTGTAAAACAGCTCTTCCTTCTGTTTCATTAATAAGATCTCCGGCAAAATAACTTTGTATTGCTTTATCCAGCTTAACTTCTTTTGCAAGATCGATTAATAATTTTTTAGTAGTTTCATCTATCCTGTTTTTAGAGTAATCGATATAAAAATCTTTCCATTCAATAGAGAGTTCTTCTGCACGATCTGGAGATCCTGCAAAAAGATCTTTTAGATGAGTGTCTTTAATATTTTTGTAATGGTTTTCAAGTGCTTCCCAAGCTTTTGTGGTGGTGGGATTAATAGTTGGTAATGCCATGTGGTTATAATATTTCTTGTTTTGGTTTGAATACGATACTGTCTAGTCTAGTTTTAAAAGGTTCGATATGTTTGTAAAAAGCGGGCCGTAAGCTATCTTTTAAAGGTTTAGACGCTGGTAAATCTTGCTTAAATGGGTCTACTTCTTTTCCGTTTTTCCAGAAACGGTAGCAAACATGAGGCCCACTTGTATTTCCTGTCATTCCTATATAACCAATTACATCTCCCTGTCTAACATATTCTCCAACTTTTACTGCTCTTCTACTCATGTGTAAGTATTGTGTTTCGTATGTCGAATTATGTCGAATTTTTACATACTTACCATTTCCTCCTCTACGTTCGGACTTGGTTACGGTTCCATCCGCTGTAGCTAAAATTTGAGTTCCAATCGGTGCGGCAAAGTCTGTTCCTCGATGCGGTCTTATTTTATTTCCGTAGTATTTTATTCTTCTTTTAAGATTGTATCTCGAAGAAATTCTACTAAACTGAACTGGTGCTCGAAGAAACGCTCTTCGAAGATTATTTGCTTCTTGATCAAAATAATCTGAGGTTCTATTGATAGTGTCGTCTTCGAATTGGAATGCGTATATAGGTTTACTTCTATGCTCAAAGTAAGATGCTTTGATTTCTCCAATTCCTGCCGGAATTGTGTCATTTATATATTTCTCTGTATAAATTACCTTAAACTGATCTCCCGCCTGTAGTCTTGTAAAATCTATGGTCCATGCGTAGATGTCTGCCATTTTATAAGCAACAAGAAAACTAAGATCCATTTCATCAAAAGTTTGTGATAGATTGCTTTCTATAGTTCCAGAAGCTATTCTTTCTACAATCTTTACTGGTTTCGCACTTTTTCTTGCGACAATACTATCTCTAAAATCGACAACAGTATAATCTATAAGCCCGTTTTGATACACAAAAACTTGTGCTTTTTCAGTAGTGTCTTTTGATTTAAGAAGTGTGTATGCTTTTCCAGCAGTAATTCTGGCTACATTAAACGTGTCTTTAATTTTATTCGAAATTTCGAAAACTTTGGCTCTAGAAATACCGTGACTGTCCAAAATAGCTCCAAAACTATCTCCTGGTCGGACAGTATCCCTAACTACCATAAAATTATTAAGGTTGTATCCAAATTCCTTAACAACTGGCGGCTCTTTTATTTTTTCAATTATTTCAGGAACTGTAACTACTGGTTCTTTTTTCTCTTGCTGACATGAAATCAATACTACCGACAAAAGTAGTATGTAACCTAAATTCTTCAACTGACTTTATTTTGTGGTATTAAATTGATGGGTTACCCATTGTTGTCCCCAGTTTTCCTGTTCTTCTGCGCTCCAAAGATTAGGAAAAAACATGATCCTTTGAAAACTTGGTGGTAGAAACTTTTTCCAGTTAGTTCCTCCTGTAGCCAATACTTCGCCTTTATCTTTATTAAGATACCTGTAGGCGGCACCCATATGCATTAATAACCAATTAATATTTACATTGGTGTCAAAAGTACGCATTGCATTGATAAGCTGCACATTATTTTGCTCTTTTTCCGGAAGTTCCAAGTATTTGTGATAGATCGTACTTTGTTTTACTTGATTTGCAATACGCATCATTCTAGGAGTATAGCGATATTCAAATTGCTTAAGTGTCAATGTTTTTTCGCCGGTTTTAATATCTGTAGCTCCAGATTTCCAGTATAAATGTTCATATACTTCTTCGAGCGAATCTTGTTCAGAAAATTGATCTCTTTCTTTAGCGTTTACAAGATTTACTAAAGGAGTAGCATATATTTCTATCATTCTGAATTGTACAGACTGAAATCCACTAGCAGGTAAAAGAGACATTCGGTATTTTAAAAACTGATCTCTATCCATTCCTTTGATCATAACATCAAAAGAGTTTATGAGAACTCTAAAATACCTATTAATTCTATCTAATTTTTTTGTAAAAAACTCTGCATTCTGCAGTTTGTCATCAATGATTTGTTTTAGTTCATGGATGATTAGCTTAAAATAGAGCTCGGTAATCTGATGGTACATTATAAAAATTTCTTCATCAGGGAAATGTGTTCTCGGAATTTGTAAACTAAGCAATGTGTCCAGATGAATATAATCCCAGTAAGTAAGGTACTTATCATGAAGTAAACCATCTAAATAGGATCCAAGATCCTGACCGGAATTTTTAAACTTTTTTTCGAGCTGTAATATTTTTTCAGCAATCTCGGGTTTTATGGATTGGTCCATTAATCTATAACAATTTTGAGAGGGTGTTTAAGACCTTTGTAAGCTATTAGATCTGCGTTAATAGATCCTACGAGAATATCAGCTTTTATTCTAATTGGCATGCGATTATCATCATCACTTACCCAAACAGTTAAACTTTCCTCTTCTTTAAATACTCTTTCGGCTTGTACAATTGGACGAAATTTTAAACAACGAATTTTGTTCCCATTCATTTTTATAGTTTCTCGTCCTAAAAAGCGTAATTTGAATAGGTAATTTTCATTATCAAAAAACATATTGACAAATTGTTCATCACCTTTCTTTAGCGAAGATACATCAATATTATTTCTTAGGTAATAAAATGAAGACATCATATCTTGTATGTTGTCTTTGGTATTGAATGTCTCTTTCTTGTTGTATTTTTTATTAAATACTTGCGCTTTTTTATTATCGTGATCAAAATTAATTTCAATATCCTTGGTATGGCCTCCTTCGTTGATCTTACGAATAAACCGATAAGGTTTTATTTCGTTTTTATCTACATATGTTTCATAGTAATCCTCTACTTTAAAAAACACACTTAAAAGCCCTGAAGATTTCCCCGTTCCTACAATATGATGGACGGGCATTCCATTAAGAATTTCATCTTTAACTTCTAAGGTAGCGTAACTGGCTGTAAAAACTCCGTAACGGATTTTAAATTTGAACCATTCGCCATTTTCAAAAGACTTGTGGTTTTCTTGAGCAACCGAAGAAGCTGAAATCATAATTAGTAATAAAAGAAGATATCTTTTCATGACTGTTTTGGGCATTGTTTTATTAACGTATGTGTTATTATGATGAATATTTACAATATCCATTCCAAAAATACTATATAATATAAACAGATAAAAATTAGTAGTATTACTTAATTCTTAAAAAAAGTTGATAAAAAAAGAGAGCCACCACAGCTCTCTTTTACTTTTATTAACCAACTAAAAACTTAAATTATGAGAATAATTATTGTTTTTGGTATAAGCAGTAACCACTCCGCTTATGATACAAACATCAGCTTTTTTTGCATAATTATCAAACGAAAACGTTTTTTTATTATGATATTTAACAAAAATTTAGGCAGAAACGCATTATTTTTCAATAATCTCAATTTATTAACAATGCTTGCTTTAATTATTCAAAAGGATTTAAGAGTTTTAAATGAAGTAGCTGGTTTACAGTGTCCCTCTTTGTTCTTGTTCTCTTTCTATAGCCTCAAATAACGCTTTAAAATTTCCTTTTCCAAAAGATTGAGCTCCTTTTCGCTGGATTATTTCAAAAAACATAGTTGGTCGATCTAAAACGGGTTTAGTAAAAATCTGTAATAGATATCCCTCATCATCTCTATCAATTAAAATTCCAAGTTCTTTTAAGGGTTGTAAATCTTCATCAATTTCTCCAACTCTATCCAAAACAGTTTCATAATAACTAGCAGGTACCGTAAGAAATTCAACTCCTCTTTGTTGAAGCGCAGAAACAGTTTCTATAATATTATCGGTCGCTAGCGCCATATGTTGTACACCTGCTCCGTTGTAAAAATCTATATATTCCTCGATCTGAGATTTTTTTCTTCCTTCTGCTGGCTCATTTATAGGGAACTTAATTCTACCGTTACCATTACTCATTACCTTACTCATTAAAGCGGTATATTCTGTAGAAATATCTTTATCATCAAAAGAGACTAATTGAGCAAACCCCATAACTTTAGCATAAAACTCACACCATTTGTTCATTTCATTCCAACCAACATTACCAACCATATGATCAATATATTTAAGACCTGTAGATTCGGTGTTATATGGTTTATCCCAAGCGACGTATCCTGGTAAGAATACACCGTTATAATTTTTTCTTTCTACAAAAATATGAACTGTTTCTCCATAGGTGTGTATACCAGAGAATACAACAGTACCATCTTTATCTTCTCTTGTAACCGGTTCCATATATGATTTAGCACCACGTTTAGTAGTTTCTTCATAACTTTTTGTTGCATCATCTACCCAAAGAGCTACTACTTTTACTCCATCACCATGTGCATTGATATGTCTATTGATATCTCCATCAGGTTGTAAAGGCGAAGTAAGTATTAATGTAATTTTGTCCTGTCTTAGAACGTAAGAAACACGATCTTTAAGTCCAGTTTCTAATCCAGCATAGGCTATAGGTTGAAATCCCCAAGCTGTTTGATAATAGTATGCGGCTTGCTTTGCATTACCGACATATAATTCTACATAATCAGTACCTAAAAGTGGTAAAAAGTCTTCAGCTTCGGGAATTATTTTTTCTAAATTTTGGGAAGTTATATTTGTTGACATAATATCTTATTTTATTGTTGTAAAAATTATATAATGAGACTATTCATCCAGAAAACTAAAAAATTATTTTCTGGATACAATCTACCACATAGCTCTAAGATGTGCCGAAATATCTTTTCTGTAATTCAACATGAATTTATATTTATAAAAACTGACTATTCTAACCAGGATTTGTGATAATCTTCATCAGCTATTTTCATTGCCTCTTTGGTAACCATAAGAGGTTTAAAAGTGTCAACCATTACGGCTAGTTCATCTGTTTTTGTTTTACCGATGCTTCTTTCAGCTGCTCCTGGATGCGGTCCGTGAGGAATACCCGCGGGATGAAGTGATATGTGACCAGCATCAATATCATTTCTACTCATAAAATCACCATCTACGTAATACAAAACTTCATCGCTATCGATATTACTGTGATTATATGGAGCAGGAATACTTTCTGGGTGATAATCATATAATCGAGGAACAAATGAACAAACTACGAACGCATCTGTTTCAAAAGTTTGGTGTACTGGCGGTGGTTGATGAACTCTTCCGGTAATAGGTTCAAAATCGTGAATCGAAAATGCATATGGAAAATTAAATCCATCATATCCTACAACATCAAAAGGATGTGATGCATAGACCATATCAAAAATTTCGTCTTGTTTTTTTACTTTGATTAGAAAATCACCTTTTTCATCATTACTCTCCAATTCATATGGAGCTCTTAAGTCTCGTTCACAAAAAGGAGAATGTTCTAATAATTGACCAAACCAATTTCTATATCTTTTTGGTGTGTAAATTGGCCTTCTGGACTCTACAATAAACAACCGATTTTCAGTGGTGTCAAAATCTAACTTATAAATAGTTCCACGTGGGATTAGAATATAATCTCCGTATTTGAAATTTAAATTACCTAAATGACTTCTAAATTTGCCACTTCCTCGATGCACAAAAATTAATTCATCTGCATCTGTATTTTTATAGAAATATTCTGAAGTAGATTCCTGAGGAGCCGATAAAATAATACTCACATCACTATTGGTAAGTACATTTTTTCTACTATTTAAATAATCTTTTTCTGGTGCAACATTAAAACCGTGTAGTCTATACGATTTAATATTATTTTTAATTGCAATTTCTGGAGCTACACTATAGCTTCCTTTAATTTCTTTTACCTGAGTAGGTCGCTGATAATGATATAGATTGGTGGACATTCCGTCAAAACCAATGGTTCCGAATAATTGCTCATAGAATAGATTGCCATCGGGTTTTCTAAAGATGGTATGGCGCTTAGGTGGTATTTTACCTAGAGAATGATAAAAAGGCATGATTTTTTAAGATTATGGTGTTAACTATTAGTTTTGAAAAAAGTAATGCAATAGTAAACCGCTGCCTTATTCCGGATTTCGCTTAATAAGGTAGTGTAGTAGCAATAATAAATTCTGCCAGTACAAGCTCATAACAATACAAATATCGTAAATATTTCCATCTTTTGGATTATAAAAGGTATTAAAACCAAAAACCAATACTGAAATACCATTCTCCTTCTTTTTGTTCAGGAGAATAAGAATATTTTACTTGCACTGGACCTGCAAAAGTTTCTAGACCATATCCCAAAGCATATCCAGAATACTCTGGAGATTCTAACCAATCTCCAGAGTCAAATAATCTAGTGCCAACATTAGCATAATTTGCTGCTAAATTAATATGGTTTTTTGGAAAGATTTCATAGTCCAATGTAACAGAAGCTTTAGCAAAACTATCTCCTACGATACTTAAGAAATCATATCCATAAAATGGAATATTATTATTGATCATTTTTGCACCAAAACCACCAACAAAGAAGTTTAAGCTTCTTACATTTTGTTCTTCCCACCTATTACCTGCACTTACCCCTAAATTAATAGCGGTTTTTTCAAAAACTTTAAAGGCATATCCAAAATCGGCTTTTGCAATAACAAAATTACTATCCGTGCTATTTGGATTATCATCAAATAAGTAATAATTAACCTGTCCATCAAAGAAAAACCCTGAAGAAGGAAAGTATTTATTATTATAACTATCAAATTTTAAGTAAGATAGTGCACTCCAGTAGTTACTATTATCAAATACAACCCTAGGCAATTGATCCTCATCTTCTCCGATGGTTTCAGAAATAAGTCGAAATCTTCTATATTCTGCTCCAAGGCCTAAAGAAAAAGTTTGGTTTAATAAAGTTTCTAAATAAAATTGGGTTTTAAAATCTAAGTAATCAAGATTTATCTTATTCACTTCGATATCCGGCAAGCTAAAATCCTCTCTAACCAATTCATATTCTACATTTCGATTAAAACGATTTAGACTATTTTTTAATCCAATACTCCAATAAAACCCTTTGTCAATATAATAGTCAAAATTGTATCTTATATTATCACCTAAAGCGACATCAAACGAAAGAACATCATTATTAAAAAGTAAACTTTTTTTAGTGAAGTTGACTAGAGCTGCTGTTTGATATAAATCATCATAATGCAATGCAAAACGTAACAGCATAGTATTTTCTGATTCTTTTACATTAAGAACTAGTTCTTTTCCATCTTTTTTATCGATTAGTCGGTGACTTACTCTATCAAAATTCCCAGTAGCGGATAAGTTATTAATTCCTTCATATAATTTCTTATACGTAGTGGTTTTCGGATTGTTTAATTTTAGTTTTAATTTACCTTTAATATATGACCTTGTGTATCTTTTATTTCCCGAAATGACTAGACTGTTAATTAGAAGTGTATCTGAGTTTTTAGGAATTTTTATTCTTGGGCTAGAAGTTTTTTGAAGCCTTTTTATTTCTCTCAATTTTTCATAACTGGCAAAAGCTGCTTTTTCTCCATTAGCAATTATTTTATCAGCTTGATCAAAAGATATTAGAGAAAATTCCGAAATAGAGGGTTTTATGTATATGTCTGTTTCAGGCATTTTAGATTTCATGTCATTAATAGTTCTAAAATTGCTGATCTGTAGCATTATGTTAGTTGCAGAGTTTAATTGATCTCTTGGTATTAGACTATCTTGAACATCTATTCCGATAACTATTTCGGCTCCTTTTTCACGTATTTCTTTAATGGGATAATTATTAGCAACTCCACCATCAGTCATTAAAACTCCGTTTAACTCGATTGGACTAAAAATAGATGGTAAAGCTCCACTGGCTGAAACAGCTTCAGGTAAGTATCCTTTGTCTAATAAAACCTGTTTTCCTGTTGCAATATCTGTAGACATACAAAAAAAGGGAATTGGAAGCTTACTGAAATCGTCAATTTCATGTACATGAGATGTTAAACGGGCAAATTCATTAAAAAAGTTCTGACCTTTTGACAACCCTTGTGGTAATCCAACCTTAAAATTGTCAAATGGTAATGTTAATGCATATTTTTCTGAATCCTCACGTTCATAAAAAGTTTTTGCTTTTCTTGGTAAATCATCTTGTATAAGCACATTAAAATCAACAGCTCTAAATATTGAATCTAATTCTTTAGCATTGTATCCAGAAGCGTATAACGAACCCACAATTGCTCCCATGCTTGTTCCGCCAATATAATCTATTCTAATCCCAGCTTCTTCTATAATCTTTAATGCACCAATATGTGCTAACCCTTTAGCGCCACCACCACTTAGAACTAATCCTACCTTAACATCTTGTTCTTCTGATTTAACATCAATTTCTGGAGTGCCTTGATCTTGAGTCCAGCCTGTTTTAAAAGTAAAGAATACCACAATTAGTAATAGTATATGTAAAACTTTGTTCGTGGTAGATCGCATAATAGGCTTATTCTTTTTTAGAAAGATAGTAATTATACACTTTGGTTGCGCGTGAATTTCCAACGACTTCTTCTAGTTCTTTTTTCGATGCTTCACTAATTCTTTTCACAGACCTGAAATGTTTTAGTAATTCTACAACGGTTTTTTCCCCAATTCCAGGTATAGAATCGAGTTCTGTATCTAAGGCAGCTTTACTTCTTTTTTGTCTATGGAAAGTTATACCAAAACGGTGTGCTTCATTTCTAAGATGTTGTATGATCTTTAAAGATTCTGATTTTTTATCTAAATATAGCGGTATAGAATCTCCAGGATAGTAGATTTCTTCAAGTCTTTTAGCGATTCCAATAATAGTAATTTTCCCTCTTAAATTAAGATCATCTAGAGCCTTTAATCCAGAAGACAATTGTCCCTTACCTCCGTCCACAATTATTAATTGAGGCAGTGGTTGCTTCTCTTCTAAAAGGCGTTTATATCTTCGATAAACAACTTCTTCCATGGATGCAAAGTCATTGGCTCCTTTTACTGTTTTGATGTTAAATTTTCGATATTCTTTTTTACTTGGTTTTCCGTTTTTAAAAACCACACAGGCCGCTACCGGATTTGTTCCTTGTATATTAGAATTGTCAAAACATTCTATATGTCTTGGTTCTTCTGGCAATCTAAGATCTTTTTTCATCTGAGCCATTAATCGTTTTACATGGCGATCTGGATCAATAATCTTAATCTGCTTAAACCGCTCTTGGCGATAGTATTTGGCATTTCTTAGCGATAAGTCTACAATTTTCTTTTTGTCTCCCAATTGAGGAATCGTAATTTTCAAATCCTCTCCAACATCAACTTTTATGGGAACAAATATTTCTTTAGATCTCGAACCAAATCGCTGTCTTAGTTCAATAATAGCCAGTTCTAGTAATTCTTTATCAGTCTCTTCTAATTTCTTTTTGATTTCTGTTGTATGGGATCTTATAATAGCACCATAAGAAAGCTGAAGAAAATTTATGTACCCATAGGATTCATCTGAGATTATAGAAAATACATCTACATTACTGATTTTGGGATTAACTACTGTAGATTTTGCTTGATATTTTTCTAAAACTTCAATTTTTTCCTTTATTCGTTGGGCATCTTCAAACTCCATTTTTTCGGCATGAGTAATCATTTGTTTCCGAAATCTATTGAGCGAATCTTTAAAATTTCCTTTAACGATTTCTCGAATTGCTTCTATGTTTTGATGGTATTCCTTTTCGTCTTGTAATCCTTCACATCCACCTTTGCAATTTCCTAAATGATACTCAAGACATACTTTATATTTTCCACTATCAATTTTTTGTTGCGACAAGTCGTAATTACAGGTCCTTAACTGGTATAACCCTTTGATAAGTTCTAATAACGTATTTACTGTTTTAAAATTAGTATAAGGTCCAAAATATTCAGAACCATCCTTAATAAGATTACGGGTAGGAAAAACTCTGGGAAAACGTTCTTTTTTAATACAAATCCAAGGATAGGTTTTGTCATCTTTAAGCATCACATTAAATCGTGGTTGATGTTTTTTAATTAAGTTGTTTTCTAATAGTAAAGCATCTGTTTCTGTTTCTACAACAATATGTTTTATTGTATTGATTTTTTTAACAAGTACTTTTGTTTTGTAGTTGTCATGACTCTTAGTAAAGTAGGAAGTAACTCTTTTCTTAAGGTTTTTAGCTTTACCTACGTATAGTAATTTATCGTCTTTGTCATAATATTGATAAACACCAGGATCAGTTGGTAACGTTTTAACTTGTATATCTAAAGAAGGTTTCTGCATATTCTAAATGTAAATTTAGTGCTTTACCTGAATTATTAAATATACTTAACGGGAATATTATGTTAAAAACAAAAAAAGTGAATTTAGCTATTAAAAAGTGTTATAGTATAAAATGCATCTGGTTTTTTATTACTTTAGTAATTATATTATTTCAAAGACATTTTTTTGGAAGATCATAAAAAAATAATTGGTAGGACAGATAAGGTGGACTTTCCTCTTTTGGATTTACAAGATATAGATGCAAAAATCGATACAGGAGCATATACTTCCTCTATACATTGTAAGGAAATCAAGGAGGTTGGTCAGATTCTGGAATGTCGTTTTTTAGACCCTACTCACCCCGAATATAATGGCAAAAAATTTACTTTCAAGAACTACGATATAACAGCAGTTAAGAGTAGTAATGGAAAGGTAGAAGTTAGGTATGCTATTAGAACTAAAATCACATTGTTTAATAAAACTAATTCTATAACACTTACATTGTCTTCTCGTGATGATATGCGTTTCCCATTATTAATTGGGCGTAAATTTCTTAGCGGAAAATTTTTGGTAGATCCACAGTTAGAAGATCAGTCTTATAATTTAAAATCCTAATGAATATAAAAATTCTTTCTCGCAGTGCGAGTTTGTTTTCTACTGATGCTTTGGTTCAAGCTGCAGTAAAACGTAAACACAATGTACAAGTTATAGATCCACTAAACTGTGATATTGTTATAGAGAAAAAAAAACCAGAGATCTATTATAAGGGGAAAAAGCTAGACCATGTGGACGCTGTAATTCCTAGGATAGGCTCTTCTATTACTTTTTATGGTACAGCTGTGGTAAGACAATTCGAAATGATGAATGTTTTTACTACGGTTCAATCTCAGGCATTGGTAAATTCTAGAGATAAATTAAGAAGTCTTCAGATTTTGTCAAAAGCTGGATTAGGATTACCAAAAACAGTGTTTACGAATTACTCCAAAGATGTTTCTGAGGTGATCTCACATGTAGGAGGCGCTCCGCTTATTATAAAATTATTGGAAGGAACGCAAGGATTAGGTGTGGTTTTAGCAGAGACTAAAACGGCAGCAGAATCTGTATTAGAAGCTTTTAATGGACTACAGGCCAGAGTTATTGTGCAAGAATATATTAAAGAAGCCAAAGGTGCTGATATTAGAGTGTTAGTAGTAGATGGTCAGGTGGTTGGAGCGATGAAAAGACAAGGGAAAGAAGGTGAGTTTCGATCGAATTTACATAGAGGAGGTAGTGCTAAAATTATTGAATTATCTGATGAAGAAGAGAACGCTGCTATTAAGGCTGCAAAAGCATTAAAATTAGGAGTTGCAGGCGTAGATATGCTACAGAGTGAAAGAGGTCCTTTAATTTTAGAAGTTAACTCTTCTCCAGGACTTGAAGGTATACAAACTGCAACTGGTAAGGATATTGCCAAATCAATTATTCGCTTTATAGAGAGAAGTGTGTAGATCAATATGACGAAAACAGGAGAAAAAGATATCCTAAATATTTTAGGAGAGTATATTCCATTAGGTACAAGCAAAACGATTAATTTTAACATTGCTAATTTATATACTTCAACAAAGGTAGAAATCCCAATTATTATTGAACGGTCAAAGAAGATTGGCCCTACAATATTAATAACTGCAGGGATTCATGGAGATGAGATCAATGGGGTGGAAGTTGTACGCCAGATTATTGCTAAAAAAATAAATAAACCTGCAAAAGGAACGATTATTTGTATTCCTGTTCTTAATGTATTTGGTTTTCTCAGTATGAATCGTTTTTTTCCGGATGGGAGAGATTTAAATAGAGTGTTTCCGGGAACAAAAAGTGGATCATTAGCAAGCCGGTTTGCATATCAATTTGTAAATGAAATTTTACCAGTTGCGGATTTTTGTTTAGATTTTCATACAGGGGGTGCAAGTAGATTTAATGCTCCACATATAAGAGTAGATGGTAAAAACGAAAGGTTAGTAACATTAGCTAAAGTTTTTAATGCTCCTTTTACGCTATTATCAAAAAATTTGGATGGATCATATCGTGCTACTTGTACTAAAAAGGGAGTAGATATTTTATTGTTCGAAGGCGGAAAATCTCAGAATAGTAATAGAGATATTGCAAAAGAAGGTGTTCTAGGGGTGATGCGAATACTTAGATATTTAGAAATGTTAGGAGCTTCTTTTTCAATACCTGAACCAGAACAAGACACTATTGTTGTAGAAAAGAGTTTCTGGATTAGGGCTAAATATAGTGGGTTACTTCATATTAAAATTCCTTATGGAAAGCTTGTGGAAAAAGGAGAAATTCTTGCAACTATAACAGACCCTTATGGTAAAATGAGACATGAGGTAAAGGCAACCAATCCGGGATACATAATTAATGTAAATGAGGCTCCAATAGTATATAAAGGTGATGCTATTTTTAGAATTACTACACAATTAGTTCCGTAGAAAATGAATAAAAAAGAGTTGAGGATTAAGTATAAAAACGTGAGATCACATCTTAATGAAGAAGAGATTGATGATCTGAGCATGGATATCGCCAATAATCTACTGAGTTTGCCAATTTGGGAGCAATCTTTCTATCATATTTTCTTATCTATTAAAAAGCAAAGGGAAATAAATACAGAGTTTATACTTCATATTCTTCAAGGAAAAGATAAAAATATTGTGGTGTCGAAAAGTGATTTCGAAGAAAATACTTTAGAACATATATTGCTTACTGATGGCACTATTCTTAAAACAAATCGCTATGGAATTCCAGAACCCACGGATGGAATTCCTATTCCTGAGTCTAAAATTGATGTCGTTTTTGTTCCCCTATTAGCTTTTGATAAAAAAGGAAATCGCGTCGGGTACGGAAAAGGTTTTTACGATAAGTTTTTGTCTAATTGTAATCCGGAAACGATAAAGATTGGTCTTTCTTTTTTTTCGGTAGAAGAAGAAATAGGGGAAATTTCACAGACTGATATTAAATTAGACTATTGCGTAACTCCAGTTAAAATTTACAGTTTTAACGATTGATGAACCCTTATTAATTGGAAGAGTAGTTATATTGCAATAAGATTTTAAATATTACCCCAGCATGCCCCAGAATACTAAAAGTGTTTGCATCATAGATGATGACAATATGTACATTAATTTAGTGAGTAAAATTATCAAGTTAAAAAAATTATCGAAGAATGTTATAGTCTTTAAAAATGGTAAGGAAGCTTTAGATTTTTTTATAACATCTATTAATGATGATATCAATAATAGGATCCCTCAGGTTATATTCCTCGACCTAAATATGCCTATTATGGACGGTTGGGAGTTTCTTCAAGAGTTTGATAAAATCAAAGATAAAATAGAGGAATCGATAGATTTATACGTGGTAAGTTCATCTATTGATAGTAGGGATATTAATAAGGCTAAATCAATTGATTTGGTGTCAGATTATTTGACTAAGCCTATTAAGTTAGGTGATTTCGAAAAGATCCTAGTTTAAAACCTAAGATACTTCTTCTTCTTTCTTAGGAAAAGCTCTTTTGTTAAAAATAAGTAATAAGAAAACACCAATACTAATTGCAGAATCTGCAATATTGAATACAGGATCAAAGAATGAGAAATGTTCTCCTCCCCAAAAAGGTATCCAGTCTGGTAAGATGTCATCATAAAACGTAAACTGAATCATATCTACTACTTTTCCGTAGAATACGCTTTCATATCCACCACCTTCTGGAAGAAACTGAGCAATCTGTGTAGATGTACTTTCATTAAAAATTATTCCATATAGAATCGAGTCAATAATATTTCCGAAAGCTCCTGCAAATATTAAAGCAATACAAAATGTAAGAATTCTAGAACTATTTTTACGAACAGAATCATACAACCAGTACCCAATTCCAGTGATTGCTACCAGTCTAAATAATGTAAGTATAAGCTTGCCATAATTTCCTGGAAGTTCAAAACCCCAAGCCATTCCTTTATTTTCTACAAATACAATTCGAAACCAGCTAAATACTGGCACTTCTTCATGTAATGAAAAACTAGTTTTGATATATATTTTGGAAATCTGATCAATTAGCAGAACTACGATTATAACTAAAATAGACTTCTTGAGGGACATAAATTTCTCTTATTTCATACAGTGACGGACAAAAATAGTGTTTTATTTTGTTTTGTAGACACTTATATCTCCACTTATAGATTTTAACTCAATGAGATGTTCTCCAAAAATTTTTTCAGCAGAAAGAATCCCCTTTTTTGTTGATGCATTTATTGTAGCATTTTTTGTGTATATCGTAATAGATCCGTCTAAAGTATTGATTACAGCATTCCCTATAAAATCGTTCAAGAAACAATCTCCAGAATTAAGTTCTACAAACAAAGATTTGATTTTAGCGTTTAAATTTAATGATGCCAGCCTGGAAGTGATAACAACATTTAGATGTTTGGGTAATTGTATTTTAACCTTTAATACAATAACTTTATGAGCACTTAATTTATCATTGTGGTTTTCTGAAAATGGTTGGATGTCGTCGATTATAGAAAGTGAATTTTCGTTTCTTTTTGTGTTGATAAACACATTGTTTTGATATTCTCCCTCGGAAACAGCAGTTACTATGATTTTGTTTTCTGAAGTATTTGTAACTTCTATTTGAAATGTGTTATCTAGAGTTATAGAAACTTCGGTTAGATCCGTAGCATCAATACTTTTGTTAAAACTTGATTGTGATTGCATCCAATTAAACACAAACAAAAAGATTAAAAAGAAAAAAGACTTCCTCATATTTTCTAAGGTAGCCTTTTTCCTGATTTTAATTTATATTTTAAACTTGATTTTTTTAGAATAGAAGGTTAAATTTATAAAGCGTGTTTCATTATTGTTTTCTTATAAAAATGTCACCACTTACTGTCTGAAGTGCCAACTGACTTTTAGTATCTCCAAAAGTACCTGTTACCTTGCTTCCTACTATTCTGTTTTTTCCTTGATCAAATTCTAATTCTTTGTCAGAATAGATCATTCCTGTAACAGTTTCTGCTTTTAGTTTGGATTTTGCAATATGAATATCGATAGTACCGCTTACTGTCTTAAGACTTAAATCTCCCTGATATTTTTTAATATCAATATCACCACTTATGATATCAATTTCTAGTTCTCCTTGATAGTTTTCTGATGCAACACTTCCTGATATACTTTTAACTCTTAGGCTCATATCTTCTGGCAAGTATAATGTGTAATTGGCATCCATATCTAGATTATTACAAGGGCCCCAGTTATTGTTTTTGTTTGATCCTTTCTTTTTGTTCCATTTTTTGAATAAATCACCATAACTTGATTCGATATCCAGGACAGCATCAGCGTTGTTTATTTTTAGATCAAAATAGTCATCAAATTCTCCATCGTTAATACTTACTTCGGCTTTAAGGTAGACAGTGCTTTTATCCCAAGTTTTGATAACGATATCTTCGGCAAATTTAAATTCTACCCGAACTTCATTGGAAGAAGGAGTGATTTCTTTTTCTATTACTTTTTGTGCACTTACTTGAGATAAAGTGAAGCATACTGCGATTAGGTTTACTAAAATTTTCATGATTTTCTTGTTTTGATTGATGATTGACCTCTTTATTGTTTTCTTAGATATATATTACCGGTGGCTGACCTTAAGCTAATTTCTACTCCACCTTTATTAAGTTTTGTTTTTATTGTCCTTCTTGATCCCACAATTTTCATATTATTTTCTTCTTTAGGGAAGGCAAGTTCAAAGTCTGTAAAGATTTCACCCATTGTAGTTTTGAGTTCAAGGTTTGTTGCTGTATTTGAAGGAAGACTAACATCTATAGAACCTGCTGCAGATATTAAAGAGATAGGAGATTTTTGGCTAACTTTCTCAAAAACAACATTGATTTCTCCTGTCGCTGTTCTAGCTACTACAGGTCCGGTGATATCTTTAAGAGTTATCTCTCCTATATTAGTAGAAGCTTCAATTTCTGAGGAAAATCCAATTAATTTGATATCTCCGAGATTACTCCTTTCAATAGAAATGTTGACGTTTTTTGGAAGGTATATTTTTAGAGTATTACTATGCATACCTTTTAGGTTTTTTACAATCAATGTTTCACCTTCTCTTTTAGTAAAAATACCAACACCGGTATTGTCAGAACCACCCGCATATACTGCTTTGAGACCTTTTGCTTTCTCAGGTAAGCGTCGGTTTTCTCCGATTATTGTTATTTCATTCTTGTCGTGAGCAGTTATCGATAGGCTAGCGTCTGAACTAATTTTTACCTTTTTAACACCTTTTAAAGGTTGTGTATAGTTCTCTTGTGCTTTTAGTTGCCCTATAGTAATAAAAAGTACTATGGCGATTGCTATATTTTTCATCTGTTCTGTTTTAATGTTTTTTGATTGAAATTTTAAATTAAATTAGGGAGACCAATGTTTACTTGATCTTTTACATAACTTGGAGTTTCTTCATTTTGAAGTAACTTTTCCATAGAAGGAACTGCGCGTTTTTCCTGTATGGATACTAATATTTGAATTAATTCAATTTGCATGCCTGGATCTTGTTCTGTTTCCAGTGCATTTATAAATGATTTACGTACCATTTCTAAATCCGAAAATTTAGCAAGTGCTTCTGCTGCAGCTAGTCGCACATTGATATGATCATCATAAAACATTTTACTTATTAAAGCTTCTAATATGTCATTACCTGGTTTTTCGAATTCTTCAGCATAGTTTACAGCTTGCAAACGTTTACTTGCCGATTCATTTTCTATTAGAGAAATAGTAACTTCTTGTTTTAGTTGTATTTTTTCTTTCTCCAATACGGCCATTTCTTTATAAAAAGATGCATCGTTTTGTTGCTTTCCATAGAAATATGAAGAAATGATTAGCGCAATTGTTGCCGCGATTTGTAAAGCTGTTTTCCAATATTTTTTTGAAGAATTATGAAGCGATATTACTTTAGATTCTGACAATAACTTTTTTTCTTGCTCAAGCATTTTTTCAAAACCTTCTTTCAGGGTTTTATTTGGTAATTCTTGGTCAGTATTGTCTATTCCATTAAGAATGAGACGTAATTCATTTAATGATTCTTTACAGCTATTACAGTTTGTTAGATGAGCTGTAATAGTTTCGCGTTCTTGTTGATCTAAGTTGTCATCAAGATAATCGATGAATTTTTCTTCTATTTGTTTACAGTTCATAATACTATATATTTTGTAAGTAATGATCTTTTAATTTATGAATTGCACGATGTACTTTGGTTTTAACGGCTCCTGTTGTGGATCCTGTAATTTCTGCAATTTCTTGATACTTGATTCCTTGATATCGATTCATGATTACTAATTCTCTATCGTTAGGGTTTAGCTCTTTTAATGCGTTATCAAGTTGTTCTTTAATTTCTTCTTTTTCTATATGATCGGTTTCTTTTCGTTCTATTTTGTATTCGATTTCATCTAATCGCTGATCTTTATTTTTCTGATTTTGATAGTGATCAGAAAAGATATTCCTAGCAATTGTATAAATCCAAGATGAAAACTTACCTTTTTTATAAGACTTTCTGTATTTGATAGCTTTATAGAAAACCTCTTGAGTGATATCTTGGCTGACATCTTTATCTCGAGTCATTTTCAATAAAAAATTAAATATTCTTATATGGTATCGATCAAAAAGGATACTCATCATATCTAAATCATCATTAGATACTAGAATCATTAATTCTTCGTCAGTTAGATTTTTCAAGATGTTACTCTTTTTGGTTAGTCTCTATAAGTAATACCAGAATTTTTTAAAAAGGTTACATTAGGGTATAAAAAAAGTGCTTTCCGATTGAGAAAGCACTTTAAATTTACAATATTTTGATATTTATTTCTGCATATTCTTAGCTTCAATACTAAGAGTAGCGTGCGGAACTAGTTTTAACCTTTCGGGATTAATAAGCTTTCCAGTCACACGGCAGATACCATATGTTTTATTTTCTATGCGTAAAATCGCATTTTTTAAATCACGGACAAATTTTTCTTGTCTAATAGCTAATTGAGTGTTTGCTTCTTTAGACATAGTTTCACTCCCCTCTTCAAAAGCTTTGAATGTAGGTGAAGTATCATCTGTACCATTGTTACCGTCGTTTTTGTAAGCGCTCTGAAGTAATTCTAAATCCTTCTGAGCTTTTTCCATTTTTTCAACGATGATTTCCTTGAACATCGTTAAATCGGCGTCGCTATACCTTACTTTTACATCTTCTGCCATACTCTTATTGTTTTTTTATTACCAATTGGGTTGCAATGTCGTCAAACGCAATTTCTGTACCATTTATTACATCTGTTGCAAATTCAATTGTATCGGTTAAGGTTTCATTCTTGATGTATGCTTCATTAGTTGCAACAGCTTCTTGTATAGATTTGTTTTCTTTTATTACAACTTCTATACGATCAGTCACTTCTAATCCACTATCCTTACGAATATTTTGAATTCTATTTACAAGTTCCCTTGCGATACCTTCTTTTCTAAGCTCTGGAGTTATGGTTATGTCCAAAGCTACAGTAAGTGATCCAGAATTTGCAACTAACCAACCCTCGATATCCTGAGAACTGATTTCTACATCATCGGTACCTAATGTAATAATTTTATCATTAATTTCTATATCAAAACTACCAGTTTGTTCAAGAATTTTAATTGATTCTTGATCAAAAGATTGTATCTTATTGGCTATCAGTTTCATGTCTTTCCCGAAACGAGGACCTAGATTTTTAAAATTTGGCTTAATTTGTTTTACTAATATACCAGAAGCGTCATCTAATAGCTCAATTTCCTTAACATTAACTTCACTTTTAATCAAGCCAGCGATGTCATTTATCTCAGCTTTGTCGGCTTCATTTAATACAGGAATCATAATTCTCTGTAATGGCTGTCGTACTTTTATTTTTTCTTTTTGACGTAAAGAAAGTACTAAAGAACATACAGATTGAGCTTTTTGCATTTTGTGCTCTAGCGCTTTATCTACATATGAACTATCATATTCTGGGAAATGCGAAAGGTGAACACTTTCGAAAGATTTTTGACCAGAATTAGAAACAAGATCTTTATATAATCGATCCATAAAAAATGGTGCAACCGGAGCTCCTAATTTAGCTACTGTTACCATACAAGTATATAATGTTTGGTACGCCGATATTTTGTCTTTCTGGTAATCACCTTTCCAATATCTTCTTCTACTCAAACGAACAAACCAATTACTCAGATTTTCTTGAACAAAATCAGATATGGCTCTAGAAGCCTTTGTAGGTTCGTATTCATTGTAATATTCATCTACACTTTTTATTAATGTGTGTAGTTCGCTTAGAATCCAACGATCAATCTCCGGACGTTCTGCTAATGGAATATCAGCTTCGGCATAAGAGAAATTGTCGATATTGGCATATAATGTAAAAAAAGAATACGTATTGTATAAAGTTCCAAAGAACTTACGGCGAACTTCACCGATTCCTTCTGTATCAAATTTTAGGTTATCCCAAGGATTAGCATTACTAATCATATACCATCTAGTAGCATCAGGGCCGAATGTTTTTAAGGTTTCAAACGGATCTGTTGCATTTCCTAAACGCTTAGACATTTTTTGACCATGTTTATCTAAAACCAAGCCATTGGATACCACATTTTTGTATGCAACATCATCAAATATCATAGTTCCTATTGCATGAAGTGTATAAAACCATCCACGGGTTTGATCAACACCTTCTGCTATAAAATCTGCTTTTTTCTCTCCAGATTCTACCTTTTCTTTGTTTTCAAATGGATAATGCCATTGTGCATATGGCATGGATCCAGAATCAAACCACACGTCAATAAGGTCACTTTCGCGTTTCATTGGTTTTCCTGAAGGTGAAACTAAAGTGATCTTGTCAACAACATTTTTATGAAGATCTATTTTGTTATAGTTTTCTTCGCTCATATCTCCGACAATAAAATCTGCAAAAATATCTGCTTCTAGAACACCAGCTTCTACCGCTTTTTTCATTTCAGCTTTCAACTCTTCTACAGATCCTATGATCATCTCTTCTTTACCGTCTTCAGTTCTCCAAATAGGTAATGGAATTCCCCAAAAACGAGATCTAGATAAATTCCAATCATTAGCATTTGCTAGCCAATTACCAAATCGTCCTTCTCCTGTAGCTTTTGGTTTCCAGTTGATGCCAAGGTTTAACTCATGCATACGATCCTTAAAGTCGGTTACTTTTATAAACCAAGAGTCTAAAGGGTAATATAAAATAGGCTTGTCTGTACGCCAACAATTAGGGTAACTGTGAACATATTTTTCAACCTTAAATGCTTTGTTTTCTATTTTTAATTTGATAGCAATCTCTACGTCAACGGACTTTTCCGGAGCTTCACCATCATTGTAGTACTCGTTTTTTACATATTTTCCACCAAATTCTCCAACGTGTTTTGTGAATTTACCTTGTAAATCAACTAACGGAACTAAATTGTCGTTATCATCTTTAACGAGTAAAGGTGGAATTTCTGGAGTTGCTTGTTTGGCAACCATAGCATCATCTGCACCAAACGTAGGAGCAGTATGTACAATACCAGTACCATCTTCGGTAGTTACAAAATCACCAGATATTACTCTAAAAGCATTTTCTGGATTGTCATAAGGAGTTGCATAATCTAGTAGTTGCTCATAACGGATTTCTACTAGATCAATTCCTTTAAATTCTTTAAGGATGTAATATGGAACTTTTTTATCTCCTTCTTTAAAAGCATCTACTTCGTTTTCATTTTCCACTAAAACAAATTTTCCGCCAAACTGTTTTCCAACTAGATTTTTAGCCAGAATCACATTAATCGGTTCGAACGTATACTGATTGAAAGTTTTTACAACTACATAATCAATCTTGGGCCCAACGGTTAATGCAGTATTCGATGGTAATGTCCAAGGAGTAGTTGTCCAAGCTAAGAAATAAATATCACCAATCACATCTGTTAAGAAAGAAGGCAGTGTTTCTTTTTTAGATTTGAACTGTGCAACTATTGTTGTATCCGTTACATCTTGGTATGTTCCTGGTTGATTAAGCTCATGTGAACTTAATCCTGTTCCCGCTTTGGGAGAATATGGTTGTATTGTATATCCTTTGTATAATAACCCTTTCTTATAGATTTCAGAAAGTAACCACCATACGGTTTCCATATACTTAGATTTATAAGTAATGTATGGATCTTCCATATCTACCCAATATCCAATTTTTTGGGTAAGATCATTCCAGATGTCCGTATAACGCATTACGGCTTTTTTACAAGCTTCGTTATATTCTTCAACGGTAATTTTCTTGCCGATATCTTCTTTAGTGATACCTAATTCTTTCTCGACTCCTAATTCTACAGGAAGTCCGTGAGTATCCCATCCAGCTTTACGCTTTACTTGAAATCCTTTTTGAGTTTTATAACGACAAAAAATATCTTTAATAGCACGAGCCATTACGTGGTGAATTCCTGGTAATCCATTCGCTGATGGTGGTCCTTCAAAAAATACAAAAGGAGTTGCACCTTCTCGCTCAGAAATACTCTTTTCGAAAATATTATTCTGTTGCCAGAATTCTAGTATATCGTCTGCCACTTTGGGCAAGTCAAGTCCTTTATATTCAGGAAACTTCGTGCTCATTTGATCGTTCTTTCTGTTAAGTCTGCGAAAATAAGGATTTTCTATAAAAATGACGAGTGTAAACAGCTCAAATATTGGTGATTATTTGACTATAAAATTTTGAATATTAAATCTAGTATTTAGTTCGCTTTTGATTTAATTTGAAACCGATTAAAGAAACCATCTATAAAATTAAAATAGTATGCTCTTGGTAATACATGAAAAGTTATTTTTGAAATCTAAATTATAATGATGGGTTTAAAACATTCAATTCTTAAAGTACAAGCTGCCTTGGGTAATGTTAGGGCTATGGAAAAATTACACGTTGATAGCCATACAGAGGATATAATCATTAAAGTTGAAGGTACGCGGTTTGCTACCTCACAATTAAATGAAATCTATATGGACATTGTGGAGTTGGCAGGTTACTATTATGTAAAGACTATTGTCTTAGGTAGTTTTCATATTAAAACTTGGAAAGGAGCTAATCTGTTAATTGGTGGAAGGGATTTTGAGTTGAATTTGGTTTCGGATATGCAGGAGATAGAGTCTGATTTTTCAAACGTATCGAATAGAAGTATTACCCAAATAGATTTTATTATTGAAGAACAGGATCTTGATAAAATCAAACCATCGAAAATAAATTCAATAACGTTAACCTCAAAAAAGAAAACTGCTCATTTTGAAAACATTGTAATTCACGATGAAGAAGAATAGTTCGTTAAATCTTTTTTGAAAAAATGTGATTTCACTATTTTTAAACTATGAATACTACCTTAAATGTTGCTTTAATCCAATCTCATTTGGCGTGGGAAAATCCCATACAAAATAGAGCTGTTTTTGAACAAAAAATAAATGCTATTGATCAGGAAGTAGATTTGATTGTCTTGCCAGAAATGTTTACTACTGGGTTCACAATGAATGTTATTGATGTTGCTGAGTCTATGAAAGGAGAAACAATCAGTTGGCTCCAGAGGTTAGCTAAAGAAAAGACTTGTGCAATTGCAGGGAGTATTATTGTAAAGGATGGTGAAAATTATTTTAACCGTTTTTTGTTTGTAAGTTCTGATGGGGCTATTCAGAAATATGATAAGCATCAATTATTTACATTGGCTAAAGAGCAAGAAGTTTTTACGGCGGGTAATGATGAGGTAATTATCACATATAAGGGTTGGAAGATTAAACCACAAGTATGTTATGACCTTAGATTCCCTGTTTGGGCCAGAAATACTTCTGGATATGATGTGTTACTTTATGTAGCAAGTTGGCCAAAGCCGCGAGTAAATGCTTGGGATGCTTTATTAAAAGCTAGGGCAATCGAAAACATGTCATATTGTATAGGTGTTAATAGGGTAGGTCTTGATGGTAAAGGATATGAATATAATGGACATTCTGCAGTCTATGATGTGTTAGGATATTCTGTTTTAGAAGAAAACCCTGTTGAAAAAGAAACTATATTATATACAACTTTAAGTAAGTCTTATATAGAGAGAGTTCGTGAAAAATTACCATTTTTAGAGGATGCAGATTCCTTTCAGATTACTCCAAAATAAAGGTTTGTTTTAACTCCCAATTAGCTCGTACTTCTATTGCTTCTGGGAAATAAACCACTTTTTCTGGCTGGATTCCTTTAAGAAAATTACCAGTATCCCATATTCCATTTTTATTGGTATCTAAGATTACTCGTAAGTTATATTTTCCGGGGTCTAAGTTATCAAAAACAGTAGTCTCTTGTTTTGCAACTATTTTTTCAGATATAAATTTTCCTTGTTCATCAGTAACTTGAATCAATACGGGATACTCCTTTACATTTTCTAATGTAAAAAATATAGTACCATAATCTGCCAATTTCTTAGTTCTGAAATTAATACTGATAGTGTCGTTTACATTTCCTATAAAATCTTTAACAGCTTCTGGTAGTAATTGAATATTATATGCATTGCTCTCTGTTCTTTCGAAAGAAAACCTCGCCTCATTATTAATTTTATCTACTTCCATAGAAAATGGAACTTCTAAGGTATCTTTATCGGTTAATTTAATTAATTTCTCATTAACGGTTTCTATAGGTGTACTAGAATAAAGCGTAAAATCTTGGTTAAAAGCTAGGTTTCCTTTAACATTACTGCTAAGCTTTATAGAATCTTTATATTGATCTTTAAATCTTGCAACAAGGGTATCTCTGTAATTTCTGGTATTAGTCACTTCAAAAATTAAAGAATCGGCTTCAAAAAAAGGTCTAAACCAGTAGTTCATTGTATCCTTTACTTTATCAGGAAAAATTCTAGTTTCGAAATTTTCGGGTGCCTTACTTATTAGATTAATTTTCATGTCTTCTAATTCACCTTCATATCCAAAGATAAATGCGTTTTTAGAAACTTGTTTTGGTTTAAGCGCTTTGAAATCCAAAACTTCTTCGAACAAATTTATCTTAAATGTTTTTGCTGTATCTGCAGGCAGTGAAATAATTTCATCATAAAAACCAATTTTATCTTGCTTAGGTTGATAGGTATAATTAGTAGCCGCGTCTTTAATCGCAATCAATTTATATGTTCCTTCTTTTAGGTTTTCTAAATCAAAATTAATGCTATCTAAAGTACTTGTAATATATCTTGGTACTTCATTAAAAACTAAAGAATCAGAATATTGTTCGTTTACTTCATACAAGGCAACTGTAATAAAAGGGTCTGCTTTTTTTTCTAAGGCATCTGCAATAACTCCTTTTATACTAAGTGAATCTAAAGAATCTCCTGTAGAGAATACATATTTAAAAAAAGGATTAGGATTTCCCTCATTATTGTCAACGATACTTTGACCAAAATTGATACTATATGTTGTGTTTTCTAATAAAGTATCTAAAAATTTAATTTTAAGGTATTTACTAGCTCCTCCCAAAGGTGTTATTTCTGGTTTAGGATCCATAGGAGGGGATATGATGATTTGTTTTTGTGGATCCTTTAGTTTTACATACTCATCAAAATAAATTCTAATTTCATTTCTATTAAAATTGGTTGAGTAGTTTGGAGGAATGGCTTTTACAAATTTTGGAGGGATTTCATCCTTTTCTCCACCTGTTATGGTACCCTTTTTGGCACAACCAACGATCAATAAGAAAGAAAAAGCAGTTAGTAATAACGTGTGGGATCTTTTATACATAGCTCCGTTACAATTTTTAAAGACACAAAGAAACGACTATTTATAACAAACAAAAAATCTATAGAGTGATAGCCATAGTCGCAATGCTTATTTTAATACCAGGTATTGATTTAAGAACTTGTATGCAAGCTTCTAAAGTAGCACCTGTAGTTACAATATCATCAACAATCAAAATATGTTTGTTTGCCAATAAAGACTCATTTTGTATTCCAAATGTTTCAGAAGTGTTTATCCAACGTGTATGACGACTATTTTTTGATTGTTTTTTATTGTAGGAATTTTTTTTCAAAACAAAATCAACATATTCTGCATTCAATTTTTCTGCAATCTCTTGTCCAAACTTTTCCACCTGATTGAACCCTCTTTCGCGTAATCTCTTTGGATGAAGGGGTACTGGTATTATAGTATCAATATTCTGATAAACAGAAGATTGACTTAGTTCTTGACCTAGCCAAACACCGAGTTCTTTTCCTATTTCCTCTCTACCTCTATACTTAAGATTATGAATCAAATTTTGTACTAAACTATCCTTCTCAAAGACCAATAAAGAGGTTGCATTTTCTATTTTAGCACGCCCATAAAATACTTTTTCGATCTTTTTAGCGTTAACCTTATGGAAATTACCTAAAGGAAGTTTATGTCTACAAGAAGTACATAAAATTCTTTCGTTTTTGTATAACGGGTTGTCACAGGCAGCACAATATATAGGATAAAATAAATAAGCTAAGTCGCTTAACATATTAGGTGAATTAACATTAATTATTATATTTAACTAAATTTACTATTTAACGTAACCATCAAAAATTAGAAATTTATTATGACAACTCAAAACAATAACTTGACCCTTAAGATACTAATCGGTGTTCTGGGAGCTCTTTTATTAATTCTGGGGATCTTCACGTATAAGTTTTACAACGAAGAAAAGAGAGAAAAAGCAATTTTGCAACAGGAAAAGGATTTAATTGAGAGTGAGCTTGGGGAATTAATTACAAAATATGATAATGCTATTGCTCTAAATGAAGTAATGGATGATCATTTATTAAAAGAAAAACAGCGTGTTGTTGTTTTGCTAGATAGTTTAAAAGACTATGATGCTAACGTAGCTTTGATCGCAAGATATAGAAGAGAAGTTAGTAAGTTGAAAAAAGAACGTGAAAGGTTATTTAAACTAGCGGATAGTTTAACAACTGCAAATGCGCAGTTAGCTACCGATTTAGATAGTACTTCTACAGCATTGACAGAAAGAATTGTTTTTTCCGATTCTTTAGCAACACAGAATAGTAAATTAGCTGAAATAGTAGAAAGAGGTTCTGCTCTTCAGGCTTCAGGAATTAAAGCCGAAGGAGTTAGAGTTCGTAATAGTGGAAAAATCACTACTACTTCTAGATCTAGTAGAGCAGAGAAGGTAAGAGTTTGTTTTACACTTTCACCAAATAAGTTAACCGAAAAAGGAGATAAAGAATTATTTGTTCAGGTAATCAATCCAGAAAATAATCTAATTGGAGATAAAATTTCTGTAAATTTTGACGATGCTGTATTAACATATAGTGGTCGTAATAAGGTATTTTATGAGAATGACGCCTTAGATGTGTGTGTTTTAGTAGATACTGCAGAAGGTGAATTGATGAAAGGTAATTATGTAGTAAATTTATTCTCTGGACCTAGAATGATATCTAATACACAGTTTGAATTGAAATAAGATAGTTAAACATATAAAAAATGAACCACCATGTTATTATTCATATGGTGGTTTTTTTATGTTTTTGTCAGAAATTACTTTATACGGTCATTAATTAAATAAATTCGTTTCCAATTCTTGTAAATTCGGTTATTTTTGCGCAATGGCAAATCAAGAAGATAAATTTAAAAAAGTTATAGCCCACGCTAAGGAGTATGGGTATATTTTTGGTTCTAGTGAGATCTATGATGGATTAAGTGCGGTATATGATTACGGGCAAAATGGAGCAGAACTTAAAAAGAATATTAGAGAATATTGGTGGAAAAGTATGGTGTATATGCATCAGAATATTGTAGGTTTAGATGCAGCCATATTTATGCACCCTACAACATGGAAAGCTTCGGGGCACGTAGATGCATTCAATGATCCATTAATAGATAATAAAGATTCTAAAAAAAGATATAGAGCAGATGTGTTGTTGGAAGATTATGCAGAAAAACAATATCAAAAGGCTCAAAAAGAGATAAACAAAGCTAAAAAGCGATTTGGAGATTCTTTTGACGAGGAGCAATATGTTACAACGAATCCTAGAGTTGTAAAATATCTTTCGGAACAACAAAGAGTGTTGAAACGTATGGCGAAGTCTTTAGAAAACGAAGATTTAGCTGATGTAAAAGCATTGATAGAAGAGTTAGGTATTGCAGATCCCGAAACAGGATCTAAGAATTGGACAGATGTTAGACAGTTTAATTTAATGTTTGGGACAAAACTAGGAGCATCTGCAGAATCTGCTACAGATTTATTTTTAAGACCTGAAACTGCTCAAGGTATTTTTGTGAATTTTTTGAATGTTCAGAAAACTGGTAGAATGAAGATTCCTTTTGGAATCGCACAAACAGGTAAAGCATTTAGAAACGAAATAGTAGCACGACAGTTTATCTTTAGAATGCGTGAGTTTGAACAAATGGAAATGCAGTTTTTTGTTCGCCCAGGAGAAGAAATGAAATGGTATGAGTACTGGAAAGAAACACGTTTAAACTGGCACTTATCATTAGGATTAGGAAAAGAAAATTATCGTTTCCATGATCATGATAAATTAGCGCATTATGCAAATGCGGCAGCTGATATAGAATTTAATTTTCCATTTGGGTTTAAAGAATTAGAAGGGATTCATTCTAGAACTGATTTTGATCTAAAAGCACATGAGGAATTTTCTGGTAAAAAATTACAGTTTTTTGATCCTGAATTAAAAGAAAGTTATGTGCCATACGTGGTAGAGACTTCTGTAGGGTTAGATAGAATGTTCTTGGCTGTTTTTTCTACCGCTTTACAAGATGAACAACTAGAAGATGGATCTAGTAGAGTAGTATTAAAACTACCTGCTGTTGTTGCACCTGTAAAGGCTGCAATTTTACCACTAGTTAAAAAAGATGGTTTACCAGAGGTTGCAGAGCAAATTGTAAAAGATCTTAAATGGAAATTCAATGTTGCTTACGATGAGAAAGACGCAATAGGACGTCGTTATAGAAGGCAAGATGCTGCAGGAACTCCAATATGTATTACTATAGATCACGATACTTTAAATGATCAAACAGTAACTATAAGAGATAGAGATACTATGGAACAGAAACGTGTTCCGATTTCAGAACTTAAATCTATTATTTCTGAAAAAGTTGATGCAGAAAATTGGTTGAAATAAGAGTTTAACATAAGACATTTCAATACTGGAATTAAATAAATAAAAAGAGGTCTAAAAATTGAATTTTTAGACCTCTTTTTTTGGGTTATAATGTAACTACAATTATCTAACTATAAATCTTTTTATTTTAGATTTGTTTTGCTTGTCTTTAATTCTTACCAAATATATACCAGCAGAAGCATAAGACATATCAAGGTCATATACATAACCAATGTTGTTTATTTTATTTAGTCTATAATTTAATAGTCTTTGACCATTTAGGTTAAAAATATCCATTTCTAATTGATCAGTAACAGCGTCAGAATCAAATCGTATTTCGAATTGATTATTTTCTCTATAAATAATTTTTAAGTCAGTATTTGGATCTAGGTTTTCGTTAACACCAAGTGTAATATCTTCAACTTCACAGAATTCAATAGCCCAATCTAACAATTGTCCACCATCCTGATTTGCTCCATCCGCTATGGTAAGTGTCCAAGTTCCTGCAGAAGATAATCCGTTAAAATCGGCAAGATTCCCTTCTGGCTGAAAGGTTCCTGTAAAAGGTCCCGTTCCTCCTGTAATTGGATTTCCTGCTTGGTCATCAAACATAGTATTTGTGTAATTATCACTATTACCTCCGTTAACACTTGTTAATTCAACTATAGTTGTGTTATCTGGCGCTGTTAATGTAATAGTAAGATCTTCATTCCAAGTGTGTTCTATGTTAAGAGATACATTTATGTCAGAAATTATAACACTCTCTGTTATTTCTATTTCAGAAGTTATCGTTGGAGTACCACTTTCACTTATCGCAACTGGTGTTGTATTGTTTTCCGAGTTACAAGTGAAATTTTCTACAGTGGCAGTAAAACTATCATTACTAGTATTAGTGTCATTCGATAGCACTGTAGTAGCAACTATTTCATAAGACCCTGATTGTGATAGATCTGCAGTTTCTGTAAAAGTATAATCTATTGTGCTATCCGCTGCAAGTGGTCCTGCTACTGTTTCCGTAACCACAGTTCCACCGTTAATAACATAGGATACATCAAAGTTTGATTGTTCTTGAGTACCGAAATTCTCTATAGTTATTGTTATTGCTTCTGTTCCCAATCCATCACTGGATATAGGTGCTGGTATGGCGATAATTCCTATATCGTTTTGAGCTAAATGATTAACTACAATAGAAGTTTGATCATTTGTGTTTAATTCATCGTTTGTTAAATTCGTAGATGCTGTGATTGTGTAAGTCTGACCTTCAGTAGATAAATCTGCTGTTTGCGTAAATGTATAAGTAGCTATACTGGAGGATTCGATAGTGCCAGTAAATGTTTCAGTTATTATAGCACCACTATCCACCTGATAAGTTACATCGAAATTAGAAATTGGAGCACTTCCGAAATTACGAATTTCAATAGTGATATCTTCTGCGTTAGTGAAACTTCCTTCCTGAGGTATATCAATTGAAACTACACCAACATCATTTGTATTGCTAGGAGCAATCTGAAAAACACCTGCAACATTAGCTCTATTACCAGCGGTATTTACATATTCTGTAACAAACCAGAACTTTTCTCCATTAGATGGATCTAGGTCAATTTTGCTGTAATCCCCATATCTTTCGGAACCAGGTATGTTTCCACCACCAGCTGCAATTAATGTTTCATCTATGGTCATCGTCCCTAAGGGATCATTTGCAAATCTTCCGGTGTAATATGAGCTGACAAAGGTGTCGGTAGTGCCACCCATACCAGTGTACCCCATTCCTATATTTCCGTTATCATCCATAATCAAACTAGCATTCCAAGCATTTTTTCCATCTGGAGAAGTATAAGTTCCTTCTTGATAAATGGTCCAAGGTTGACCATCACCAGATTGCCTTAATTCGAACCATCGTACTCCAGCGATTTCTCCAGCTCCACCATCTGTATCAACAACAAAATTGAATAAGGCCGAGTTGTGAGTAGGAAATTTTCGAAACTGTGCTTGATTCATGATTGTATTTTGTAAAGCATCGATATCTTGTCCACCTGGCTGAGTAAGATTTGCAAAGGAGCCTCCATCAAAAGCTCCAATGAAAGGCGTAGTAGTTAATTCCGTGGGTTGAGAAATAGTAGAATTGGCAGGAGTTGTAAAATCTACATTAATTGTCCATATTTTGATATGATCTTCTGTAATTCCATTAAAAGCATCATCCTGCATATATACGATTGGTGCGTTTCCTGTTGCAGGTAAGTTATCATCACTAATATTAAAAGCTTGAGGAGCGTAAAAACCATCAGTAGCTATTCCTGGTAAAGGAAAGCCAATAATCTGTGCGCTGGTTGCTCCCGCTAACATAGCATCTCTTTCTAGAGCAAAAACTGAATTTTGAGTATCTGCAGAACCGGAGTTTACGTTGGCAGTCATATAATAACCATCTGACCATACAGATACTTTTTGGTAATCGTCAATACCTGCGAATGAATATACAGACCAAGCGTCATTAATAGGATCTGGTCCTTGAGATACAGCGACTTCTACTGATCCATCAAAAAATAATATAGACATAACCCATCGATCAGCTGCGTTGTCATAGGATATAGTAAGGTCACAACAAACATTAGCTGCTGTAAAAATATTATTAGAAGATAAGTTACCTGTAAGTGGATTACCATCTTTATCAAAAATTCGATAACCAGTATTAAATACAGCAAGTACATGATTAGGTCCAACTGCTAGAGATGGGTCTGTAGGTTGACTATTTTGTTCTGTGGTATCAAAAACAATCTCAGGATCAAATCCAGGAACACGGGTTGTGTTGGATTTTTGTGCTTTAGCTAAGATGTCATCTCCTGTAGATCCTTTACCGATAATGATTTTACCTTTAGAAGATCTGTTATCCTTGGAATATCTACCATCTCTAATCTCTTCATTTGAGTCTTTAGCTGGGATAAGTGTTTTTTTTGATCCAATAGGGGACACCACTCTCATAGAGGTGGATTTTGAATAAAAGTTAGGTTTTGCACTAGGTTTTGTTTGTGCAAAAGTCCCAAAACTAAAAAGTACGAGTAATGGGATTAATAAGAGTGAATTTTTAAACATGATTTATATTTCGTTTGATTTGTTATATAATAAACACGTATGTTGTTAAAATCCCTACCCCAGTTTTGGTTTTCATTGAAAAAATATTCTCATTCTATAATGTTTGATTATAATTATTAGGAATATGATTATTACGAGTTTTTTACATTGATAATTATAGGGTGTGGTGAAAATATTTGCACTAATGTATTCGTTAAATAAAATAGAGGCTTTATATTATTAATATCAAATATTGCAGTATTAGTTGTATTTTGACTTAAAAATTAGGATATTCCGTCATTCAAATCTTGTTATTATGCTATTGAAAAGGATCATTTTCTTTTCTTTTTTCTTTTTTTGTATAGTTGGTTTTTCTCAAAATAAAAAGACCGCTAAGGCAACTTTGGTTACTTCTTCTAATTATATGAAAGAAGTAGAGCCTTTGATTGGTAAAAAACTAATTCCTGAGATACCAAGAGAAGGAGAAGTAAATCCTAAGAGAACGGATGCGAATAAAATTGTACCCGGTAAAGGACTTCCAAAAGGGCAAGACGCGCTAATAGTAAACCAAAAAAGTGCAAGTAATACTAGAAGTAATAGATCACCTTCATTGGTTTTTGAAACCAATTCTAGTACAACTTCACCATCAGATCCTACGGGAGCAATCGGTCCTAATCATTATATAAGTGCTAAAAATTCTGCTTTTGCTATTCATGATAGAAATGGAAATGTATTAGTACCTTCTACTTCTTTAGCAAATATTTTTCCAGGAGAATCACTGGGAGATCCAATAGTATTTTATGATAATTTTGCCGATCGATTCGTTATTACTCAGTTTAGTGATACACCTAATGGTTTTTTGGTTGCTGTATGTAGAGGGTCAGATCCAGTAAATGATGGTTGGTATACCTATCGTTTTAATACCGGTAGCTTTCCTGATTACACGAAATTTTCAATTTGGTCTGATGGATATTATATAACTGCTAATAAAGATCAAGGTCAGCAAATGACAAGTGAAGTAGTATATGTTATAGATAGAGAACAAATACTTGCTGGAGTTGATACGGCACAAATGGTTGGATTTCCTCTTCCAGGAGCAAGAATAGGTGGTTTTTATAGTCCGGCGTCATTCAATGCCATAGGAAGCACACTTCCTCCAGTTGGAGATGCTAGAATTATTTATTTTCAGGATGATGATTGGCAAGGAGTAAATGAAGATGCATTAAAGTTATGGACTATTAATGTGGATTGGATTAATCCACAACAATCTACAATCTCAGAGGCCGAAGAGTTAACAGTAAGTAATGGTAATATCACTTCTTTTGATTCTACATTTGATGGAGGTTCCTTTGCAAATCTTCCACAACCAGGATCAGATGGTCAAAATATTGATGTATTACAGGGAACTGTAATGTTTGCTACTAATTACAGAAGATTTTGTGATTATAATTCAGTAGTATTAAATTTTCCAGTAGATATTGATAATCGTCAGGATTCAGATAATATAGCTGCGATCAGATGGTATGAACTTCGCCAGAATGGTGATAATCAACCATGGTCTGTTTTTCAAGAAGGAACCTATACTTCACCTGATGGGAAAAGTGCTTGGTGTGCGAGTATGGCGATGGATATTTTTGGAAATATCGGAATGGGATATACTACTATGGGGACCATAGATAATGGAGCAAGCCAAAATAGTTTTGCTTCTATCAGGTATACTGGTCGATTGGCAGATGATCCTTTAGGAACCATGACTTTTGCCGAAGAAACAATTGCCATAGGTGCAGATGTTGATAGAACGACAAGAAATCGTTATGGAGATTATGCACAGATGACTGTGGATCCATTAGATGATCAAACCTTTTGGCATATTGCAGAGTATTTTGAGAATTCAGGAAATAATGCAAGAAATATTGTAGGGGTTTTTAAAATTGCAGATAATATACCAAATGATGTCGGAGTTGTTAGTATTGATGCTCCAGAAGATGCTACTTTTACAACATCTGAAGTTATTACAATTACAATTAAAAATTTTGGGACAACAGCACAAAGTAATATTCCAGTAAGCTATTCGGTTAACGGAGGAAGTACAGTGGATGAAATTTTTACAGGATCTATTGCAGCAGGACAAACTGCGTCGTTTACATTTAGTGCTACGGCCGATTTAACAGTAGGAAATAGTTCTTTTATTTCTGCAGAAACGAATCAAGTGGGTGATGTAACTCCAGAAAACGATTGTACAACTAAAGAGGTTTCTAATTTGTTTTTGAATGATGTAGGAGTGATAAGTTTGGTTTCTCCTGTGTCAGGAGGAGGTCTTTCTTCTACAGAAGCTGTTACGGTTTTAATAAGAAACTATGGAGGTTCTCCGCAATCTAATATTCCTGTTTTTTATGCACTTGATGGAGGAACTCCAGTTAATGAGGTTTTCACTGGAACTATTGCAGTAGGAGAATCGGCAGAATATACGTTTACAGTTACCGCTGATTTGTCAGAATTTTCAAATTATTCATTTGAAATTGGTACTGCTTTAACTACAGATGAGGATACTCTTAATGATGCCATTACAAGAGAAGTTGTTCATCAACTATGCTCACCAACATCAGATTGCTTGAGATTTGGAGATGGTTTGTCTTCTTTCGAGCTTTCTAATATATCAAACCAGAATATTGAATGTGGAGATGGTTATGAAGATTTTACCAGTATGGTAATTAATCTTGATAAGTCTATCGGTGTATACGCGCTTACTGTTCAAGCAGGTTTTGCAGAAGGTGATGCAGAACAATTATCGTTATGGATAGATTTTGATGATGATACGGTTTTTGAAGATGAAGAATTAGTAATTAGTAATCAAGTGATTTCTGAAGAAAATGTAAATCAGACTTTTCTTTTTTCATTAAATAATGACGCGCCATTAGGCACCCATTTATTAAGAGTTAGAGCTGGAGATACGAATACAAATAATGGATCTGATCTTAATGATCCTTGTGGTTCTATGCAGTTTGGTACAACTCATGACTATACTGTAGAAATAGGAGAAAATACAAACCCAAATTCTGATCTTATAGTGATTAGTCAGCCTAATAATCAATTTTTGATTACGATGAGTGATGTTAATGCAGATGATATCCTTAGGCTGAGTATTTTTACAATTACAGGAAAAACAATTGCTTCTAATCTAGTAGAAAAAGATGCTAATAGCAGATTTACATATTTATTGGATATGTCATATGCTAGCACGGGTATTTACTTTGTTAGATTAGGAGGTGGCAAAACTGGAAAGTCCGCCAAGTTTTCTGTAAACTAATCAGTACGCTTACTTATTTCCTGTATTGATACAGGTCTTACTTCCTTACATCTGCTTTTCATTCTTAGATCACTATATTTAACCCATACTTTTTCTGGCATGTCGTCGGTTTTAAAGAAATCTTGAATATTAATTGGATCTAACTTATCCGCATATTTTTCTACTGTAAGAATATATGAGCAGTCTTTTGATTTATTGATAGACAATGTTCCTTTGATAAAACCTTTTTCAATCATTTCTTTAGAATCTATAATTTGAGCACTTTCTTTTCCATCTTCACCTTTTTTTCCATCTGCTCCTTGAGTTGTAACGCAGCTATACGAAAGTAATGAAATTAACACGACACAAATTTTAAGAATATTTTTCATTGTTAAGTGGTTTTAGTTTTAAGAATTACAAATTAGATTTTTTTATTTAAAAGATGAACAAAAAATTAGAAATATGCTCTAAGTTGCACGCTTCCTGTATGAATTGTACTGGTTGTTTCACTTTTTCTACCTAAATAAGATATGTTAAGATCGAGATATTTAGTTAATTTTTTTTGGGCTAACATAGACCAGGTGTAATTATCTCCCGGTTGCAAACCATTAAGTAATTGATAGCCCACCGGAGAGAAAGCATTTCCTGTAAAATCATTATTAAAATAGTTAAATTCACCAGAAATGGATATCTGTTGTTTATTTGCATATGCAAAAGAAACACCTAGTTTTTGTTGGGTCAGTACTTCTTCTCCAGAATTGTTTTCTTGATCATTTAAAAGATAAAAAATGCTAAACTGTGTTTGGGGAGATAATAAGTAGGATAATTTGGGTTCTATTTTATAACCTTCTAGAAGGTAGTTTCTATTGATAAAATTTTCTGAGATACTTTCGGTTTTAACAAGTTCATTTTTTAAATCAAAAAGCCAAGTCTTTGCCATTTTATGTGCAAATGTTAGTTGGTGACTATCTATAATATTTTCCTGAAGTCCGGTAACTTGTAAATTAGTGTTTTTTGTGGAAAGAAAAGTATACGAGGTTGTGTAACGTTGTTTTCCTCTATTAAAGAACAAGGTATTTCTAAAACTTAGGTTTAATGCTAATTCGTTATCATTTTTTTTAAATGGGTTGAGATCAAAAGAACTGTCATCTCGAAGGTTTTTTCGATCAATGATATAAGATGTTTGATTATAAAAATGTGATAATAACTTCTTTGTTTTGTTATCTGATCCAGACCAAGAAAGAGGATTTAGAGTTATAATCTGGCTTAGTCGATTTTGGTGAGTTTTTATAAAGAGCTGGTTGGGGAGTAATACTCTTAGGTAAATGGCTTCATCTGTAAACTGAGCAATTTCAAACTCTTCTAATTCTTGTATGCCATTATTGTTGTAATCATTCCACGTATACGTTCCTTGTCCTGGATCTACTTGGACATACGTAAATTCTTGCTGAGGTAAAGTTCCGCTATTTGTTTCAAAAACCGTATTCCAATTTACTTTACCATTAAAAAATTTCTGATTGTATAATAATCTCGAATTTAGAGACTCTTCATTTTCTCTATTTTGATCTTCATTATTTAATGTTCTATAGTTAATAAATAAAGATAATTGAGTATTTGTCGTATTTAGTAAGTTGGATTTAAGAAAATAGGTATTAGATGTACTTACTTTATTTAAAAGATTATTTCTAACACTATCATTAATACGATGCCTATATCCAATTTCTGTATATATTTTTGTGCTATCGCCTACTCCACTGTAGATCTCATATGATTTAAACCGTTGCGTATTTAATGTAAAAGTTTGATCACTTAGATTGATTTCTTTATTTTCCTCGATTCCTATTTTGGTTCCTATCCAATTTTTTGGAAAGCTATAGGTCAGAATATTATAGATTCTGAAGAATCTTGAATCTAAGTTCGAATTCTTACTATTTAATAAACTAGAATATAAAGAAACACCAAATTTATTTAATTTTAGTTCTGTACTTAGTAAATGTCGATTCCCATTATAGTTTTCAGAAAAATTAAGATGCTGAAATGAGTATCGAGTAAACCCTTTTTGGGGATGAAGTAGCTCCAAACCAGATGTAAAAAACTGCTGGTCTCCTAGAGGGTTGTTTAAATTCCAATCACGGTTAAATTCTACATTATAAATTCTTTCTATACTCTTAAACTCTTTCTGGATATAATCTCCATTTGCAAACGCATTCATGGTCCAGCTACTATCTCTAGAAAAAATATTTTGCCTTAGTTGTAATCTCCCTGCTACTCCATCATTATCATTATCATCAATATCAGAAAATAGATTCAAATCATTTTTACTTCCTGAAATTTCAAATGCTACAGATGTTTTTTCGTTTGGAGTATAAGAACCTTGAACCACAGCTGTTTGAAGTTTGGTAGGAGCGACTAATTGAATTATTGGTGCATAATTACCTTGACGTATTCCATTAACAGGTGCAACGTATTCAAAAATTCTACTAATTGTGGTTACATCTCCTACAATATAATCACCTTGATTATCTCCAACCAAAGAGAACCTAACATTAAATAATTCATCCTCTGGATTACTAGAAAATACAAAAACTTCTTGACCGTTTATCATATCCCTTCTATAAAGAATTTTGTTTTCACTAAAAACATCTGGAACAGCAGATGGTGAAATCATTTGAGAAGTGTCATCACCAGCATTGGATAGTGTTTCTTTTTGTTCATCGCTTAAGTTTTGCTGTAGTGGTTGGTTTTTTGCATCATTTTCTGAGTAGACAAAAGCCCCAATTTTTAGTTTGTCACTTTTGTGTTCTCCTCCACCATAAACGATGATTCTAGAGTAATTACGTTCTGTGGTCTGATATTCTATAGATATTCTCATATCTGATGTAATAGGATATGTAGGATTAAATCGAACTTCCCCAGCATTGTAATCAATAATATAATCTTTATTCTCACCTCTTTCTAAGAGTAATCCATTTACATATACACGTTCACTTCCAGAGACTATGAGAATAAATAATTCTCCATTAGGACCGGTTAATTTATAGGGTCCTTGATTACCTTCTTGGCCAGTAAATTGACTTCTGGTAAAGACGCCTCTTACTAAAGCTCCTGAAGCAAATAAATCGGTCTTAGATTCGGGATGGTTTAAAGTCCCATTAATAGATATACCTTGTACGTTTTTAGTAAATCTATTAAAATAACTCGTGGTGTTTTGCAGTTGCACATCACCTGCTCTTACATTCCAATTTTTGCTATATAATTCTATAAAAACTTGATCAAATTCATCTAAATTTTGTGAATACCCACTTTGCTGTACTGGTACGTTTGCGTCTTGTATTGATGCACGTAAGGATATATTATCACTTATTTTACCAGAAATCTGTAAATCTAGTTCAGAGTTTAAAACGGTATTTTGATTACTACCTACGGTAACACCTCTTGATATACTTCCGTTGGTGGTAAGTCCATCAAAAGGAGTGAACTCTTTTTTATTATTGGCTTCCGATAAGCTATATAGTTTTTGTAGGTTACCATTCTCTTCAACAATGATAGAAGAATCGAATTCAAAATACTTTTTAGTCAAAAAATCAGGATAGCGAAAATATTGTATGGTAATTGAATCATTTTGTGATTTTACTTGTGATGATAAGACAACAGAGGCATCTTTAAAACTTACGTCATATAATGTACTGTCTATAGCAATTCCTTTTTTGGAAAGTAATTTGAATTTAAATGAGTTGATACTTACAGAATCAATACGTATAGTATCAGTAACACGTACCTTCTTACTTCTGAAATTACCAAAAGTATCTTGAGCCAATAAACTACTGGTACCGAAGAATAATAAAAAACCTAAAACCGTAAAAATACGCATCAATACAAAACTAAAGTTTTTCGCCTACAGAGACTTGCTAAGCTTCTTAAATTACTATGATTTATGCAACAACTATTGATTGGAAAGGTTTTTATAATAGCAATAACGATAAAAGTAAGATTAAGTTTTATTAGTCCGAAATAATTTAAATAAAAATTTATGACTGATTATATAGATAAAAAAAGTTGGTGGCATAAGAATAGAAGTTGGTTTTTAGGGCTTTTAGCATTGATTAGTGGATTTGTCCTGACCTTATTGGTGCTTTTAGGGAAACCAATAGGTGATTTTACTAAAGCTATGGTAGACCCGTCTATATATGATAATGCTTTTGATATGGTGCAAGACGACGAACGTGTTATTGCACTCTTGGGAGAAGTACAGCCAATTAGTGTTTTTGAGCTTCTGGAAGGAGAAGTTCGATATGCCGAAGAAGGTAAAGCCATTATAACGGTTGGGATAAAAGGATCTAAACAAAAAGGAAAAATGGATGTCGTAGCAAATAAAAGAAATGATAGTTGGCAATACCAAACAATCAGAATACGAACTAAAAAACCAAAGAAGACTATTGAGGTACTGGATAGCGAATAAATTCTGATCACCCTTTCGAGAGAAAAGCTTCGTAAAGTAAAAGTATCATATTCCCCTCTTGAGAGGGGTTAGGGGTGTGTTGTTTATAGTATATTTGTTTCTGTAAAAATGATTTAGTATCGTAAGCTTTAATCTTACCCACATGAACTCTCTAAAAACCATCGTCTTTTTTTTATTCTTTTCGAGTCTTTCTTTTTCGCAGACTAAGATTGTAAATGACACGATTCTAGCTTCTCAATATTTTAAGAAAGCAGATTCATTGTTTAATGACAGAAAGTTAGATAGCTCTAGTTTATATTTTAAAAAAGCATTACCAATATATCAAAAAGCAGAGGTCTGGGAGCAAGTTGCCCAATGTTATAATAGGATATCCAAAAATCAATGGGCAACCCATAAATTAGAAAAATCACTAAAAAATTCAAATAAAGCGATAGAAATTTGTAAAACCTATTTAAGTTTTGAGAATAAAGAGGTTGCTCGTGCTTTTGACAATATAGGGAATTATTATACGAGAATTCCTGATTTTGAACAAGCACTATTATATTTTGAAAAAGCGCTAGATATAAGGAAACAAATATTTTCTAAGAATGACAGAGAGATGGCTTTGTCGTATAGTCATTTGGCAGTTATTCATACTCGTACTTCTAATTATAAGAAGGCTATAAAATTCAATAAAAAAGCAGCCAAATTACATGCAGAGATACTTGGTCCATATCATAGAAATACTGGTTTTAACTATAATAATTTGGGATATGTCTATAGTGCTTTAGGTAAATATGAAGAGGCTATAGATTTTTATAATAAGGCTTTAGAGGTTTCTATTAAGAATAACGGTGAAAATCATTTGGGTGTTGCAGATAATTATATAAATATTGGAAGTGCTTATTTTAGATTAATGCATAATGAAAAGGCTTTAAAATGCTTCCAGAAAGCATTGTCTATTTATAAAAAAAACAATTACTCTAAAGGTTTATCTACTGTATATATGAATATTGGAAGCGTTATTTCTAATGAAGGGAAAGATATAGAAGCGCTAAAGTATTATAAGAGGAGTCTAGATATTAAGCTTAAAATATATGGTAAAGATCATCCTAAGACTACACTTAATTATACTAATATTGGTACTATTTATAGAGATAGAGGTGATTTTAAAAACGCTTTAGAGTATTATAATAAAGCTTTGGAAATTCGAAAATCTTCTACAGGAGAAAATCATAATAAGGTTGCATTTACTTATAGGATAATAGGTAATACTTATATTAAAAATAAAGAATATTATAGAGCTAGAGATTATTTTAATAAAGCATTACAGATATATAACAATATTTTTGATAACGAAAATCATCCTGAAAAAGCTATAATTTATGAGAACATAGGGGACTCTTATTTTGAAAATGGACTTTATGATCAGGCTTTATTAAGTTATCAAAAAGGGTTGATTATGTTTCAACATATATATGGGGAGAGTCATCCTCTTATTGCGAACTTATATAATTCTATAGCTAAGGTTTATAGTAAGCAGAATAGGTATAATAAAGGAATTACCTTTTTTAATAAAGCATTACACTCTAATTTTATAAATAATAATAGTTTTGAGTGTATAGATAATTTTAATTCCAATCAGTATTATAATTTAGAAGTATTGTTGGAAACACTTTTTGGTAAGGGTGATTTATTTAAATCGAAATATATTTTAAACAGAGATATTAATGATTTTAATAAACAGCTGGAGATACATCGAAAAGTAGATTTGTTAATTGATCATTTAAGACAATCTTTTCAAAATTATGAAGATAAAATATTGTTAGGGAATAAAGTAAAGGAGGTTTATAAAAGCGCTGTTCATTTACATGTCTTATATTCTAATCAAAATCAGAATTCGCTAAGAAATGCTTTTTACTTTGCGGAAAAAAGTAAATCCAACACTCTAAAAGACATATTAGACGATTCCAATGCCAAGAGTTTTTCTGGATTATCGATTGACCTTGTTGATTTAGAAAAAAAACTAAGAATTAGTAAGGCATTTTATCAATCGCGTATCAATGAAGAATTTTCTAAAAAGGAAAGCGATAGTACAAAAATTATGGAGTACGAAAATAGACTTTTTAGTATATCTAGAAGACAAGATTCGTTGACCGAAGTCATAGAAAAAAAATATCCTAAATATCATCAATTAAAATATACCAATGAAGTAGTTTCTGTAGCTGATGTTCAAGAAAAATTAGATGATGAAACTACTTTGTTGGAGTTTTTTACGACAGATAGTATCACCTATGCTTTTACGATTTCAAAAAATAAGATTGCTGTAAAAGAATTATTGACGCCAAAGCTAGAACGACATATTGAAGAATTCCAAGGTGCGATCACTAAAAACTATGAAGTTTATAAAGAACTTTCCCATCAACTGTATAAAAAATTAATAGCTCCCGTAAAAAATGAATTCGTAGGAAATCAATTAATCATAGTTCCTGATGGATCATTATGGCACCTTAATTTTGATTTGTTATTAACTGCAGAAGACACCTCTGATAATCCAAAAACTTGGCCATATCTTCTTAAAGAGTATGCGATTTCCTATGCTAATTCTGCTACATTGTTGTTCCAAAACAAAATAGATGAAGGTGTCGCTCCAAAAGAATTACAAGAATGCCTAGCGTTTTCTTTTTCTAGTGGAGATAACCTTTCTAATACACGAAACGTAAGTTTAAAAGCTTTTAGAAATTCGAGTATGGATTTACCTGGAACTCGAGAAGAAATTAAAGCTATTTCTAATATTGTAGATGGACAATATTTTTATGGATCAGAAGCTACAGAGCAAAACTTTAAAAAACATGCAGGAGCCTATAATATTTTACATCTAGCATTACATGGCGATGTAGATAATGAACGACCAGAAAATTCTAAGCTATACTTCACTAAAAGTAAAGATACCGTAGAGGATAATTATTTATACAGTCACGAGCTATTTGCGTTAGATATCCCTGCAGAACTTACCGTACTTAGTGCTTGTAATACCGGAACTGGTAAAATTGCCAAAGGCGAGGGAATTATGAGTTTGGGGAATGCATTTCAGTATGCAGGAACAAAAAGTTTATTACTGACCAATTGGGAAGTTTCTGATGAAACTACGCCTAAGATTATGGAGTATTTTTATACCAACCTTAGGGACGGTAAAAATAAAGCAGAGGCTCTGCAACAAGCAAAATTACAATTTCTTGCTACTACCAATCAAGAAACTGATCATCCTTATTATTGGGGAGGGTTTTATTTATTAGGAGATACAGCCGCAATCCAACTTGAGAGTAATAATTATGGATATTGGTTCATTGGTGTTGGTATTTTAGTATTGATCTTAGTAAGTTTGTTTTGGTATAGAAAAAGAAATTCCCCTCTCGAGAGGGGTTAGGGTGTGTTAATTTGAAAATAGCAAATGAATTAGGTAAGTGACACACCCAAGAATTTCTAACTTTAGCCTTTTGGCAAAAGCTGAAATACTATCCCTCTCTAGAGGGAAGCCTATTATTTATGAAAAAAAGAAAAATCATTCCATATAATCCTAAGCTAAAAGAATATGCAAGACAATTGCGAAATAATAGCACAAAGTCAGAAATATTGTTATGGCAAAAATTAAAAAGAAAGCAATTATATGGGTATGATTTTCATAGACAAAAACCAATAGATAATTATATATTAGATTTCTTTTGTTATGAGTTGATGTTAGGAATAGAGATTGACGGATATTCTCATCAATTAGTTGAAGTTTACAACAAAGATATTGTCAAAGAAAAGGCAATGAACAGACTTGGGGTTAATATTCTGAGATTTACAGACCAACAGATATTTAAAGATATGTTTAATGTATTATTAGCTATAGAAAATTATATTCAAAGTTATGAAAATGAAAATATCTAATTTAATATTTAGTTTCCGTCTTGAGACAGGGACTAAAGCAGTCCCCTCTTGAGAGGGGCTAGGGGTGTGTTATTCAAAAAGGGTTTAAGTTTTCGGTTAATACACCCAAGAATTTCTAGCTTTTGCATTTGGCGCAAGCTGAAATACTATCCCTCTCCTCTCATAAGCGAAGTTTAATATGAATACATAAAATAATAAATAAGTGAAAATAATATCATACAACGTAAATGGAATCCGTGCAGCACTAAAAAAAGGGTTTATAGAATGGTTGATACAAGCAGATCCGGATGTGATTTGTTTACAAGAAATCAAGGCAAATAAGGAACAATTAGATCTAGATGTTTTTGCAGATGCAGGATACAAATATAATTATTGGTATAGCGCACAGAAAAAAGGATATAGTGGTGTCGCTATTTTATCTAAAACAGAACCAGATCATATAGAGTACGGAACAGGTATCGATTATATGGATCATGAAGGTCGTAATCTTAGAGCCGATTTTAATGGTGTTTCTATTATGAGTTTATATCTACCAAGTGGAACGAATATAGAACGTGTAGACCATAAACTTAAGTTTATGGATGACTTTCAGGAATATATTAATGAGTTAAAAAAATCACATCCTAATTTAGTAATCCTAGGAGATTATAATATTTGTCATCAAGCAATTGATATTCATGATCCGGTACGTAATAAAAATGTATCAGGGTTTTTGCCAGTAGAGAGAGAATGGATCGGTAATTTTATAGAAAGCGGATTTATAGATTCTTTTAGGCATTTTAATACCGAACCTCATAATTATTCGTGGTGGAGTTATAGAGCGAATGCTAGAGCTAATAATAAGGGTTGGCGTTTAGATTATGGTATGGTCGCGAAACCATTGCAAGATAAATTAGAAAGAGCCGTTATTTTATCAGAAGCAAAGCATAGCGATCATTGTCCGATTATGGTAGAATTGAATATGTAATAGGTGTACTTTGCCTTAGTAGACATTAATAAAATAAGAATTATGATAAAAAGAATTGCGATACTAATATGTATAGGAACATTTGCTACTTCGTGTGTTTCTTCTAAAGTACATAAGGAATTAGAAGGTAAATATGCTCGATTAAAAAGAGATAATAGAAAGTTGCAGGATACCTATAAAGCTTTACAAAAAACTAGTGATGCGGATAAATTGGCATTGGATCGGCTCAATAAGGAGTATGAAAAGACAAGGGTAGAAAGAGATGAATTACGAACCAAATATGATGCGCTTTCTACGAATTATGAAAATCTAAAAAACTCCTATGATGCATTAGGAAAAAATAGTGCAGAAGCTCTAAATGCAAATAATAAGAGAAATAGAGAGTTATTGTCCCAGCTAGAAGATAAAGAAAGAACATTAGCCGCAGAACGAAATCGATTAGAAAAACTGCAGAGAGATTTAGAGAGTCGTTCTAAACGTGTAGATGAATTAGAAGGATTGATTGCAGCAAAGGATGCTAAAATGCAAGCTCTAAAAAGTGCTATTTCTAAAGCTTTACGAAATTTTGAAGGAAAGGGATTAACGGTCGAAGAACGAAATGGTAAAGTGTATATCTCTATGGAAAACAAACTGTTATTTGCTTCTGGTAGTTGGGCGGTAGGAACGCAGGGAAGACAGGCGGTAAAACAATTAGGATCTGTTTTAGGAGAAAATAATGATATTGCTGTACTTATAGAAGGTCATACGGATAATGTACCATACACGGGTAATGGCCAGTTAAAAGGAAACTGGGATTTATCTACCAAGAGAGCAACGGCTATTGTAAATCTTTTATTAGAGAATCCACAAATAGATGCACAGAATCTCACCGCTGCAGGAAGAGGAGAATTCTCTCCAGTAGCATCTAATGAAACATCAACAGGTAAGGCAAAGAACAGAAGGATAGAAGTGATTTTAACACCTAAGTTGGATGAAATATCTAAATTGTTAAACGATATATAATAGTAAATAGAATGTATAAAAAAAGCGCTCAAGTGAGCGCTTTTTTTATATTTTATAGAGCTAATTTTTGTTAATTACTAAATAATTCAGATAAGATGCTATCAACTTCTTTACCATTATTAGCTTTTAACTGTTCTTTTAAGATTAAGAGTTTACTTCTAAAACTATCTATTACATCACTTGCTGTGTCTTTTCCAAGTCGAATTTGTTTACCAGCGCTTGTTAATAAAGTATAATTATAAAACTCTTTAGCTTTAGATTTATCTTTTTTCGTTTCTAGTGAAATAGTACCTGACTTTAGAACAAAAGAGATTATGTTGTCTTGAGCTGTTACTTTATCTGTTATTTCTCCAATATCAGAAGCTAAAGCATATAACTCTTTTTGCTCTTCATAAAGTTGAGACCAATCAGTATCCTTACCATTTTGAACCTGAGCTTGGGTGGTTAATCCTGCGCCTACCATAAGTAAAAGTAGAAATAATTTTTTCATAATATTTGGGTGTTATAATAATTTAGTATCAAAACTACGTATTTGATTTCACGTATTCCAAAACGGAATAAATATAAATTTAGTATTAAAGTTATCTTAAAAACTGCTTTAAATTAACTATTTTAATTTGAAGTTTCCAAAAAGTATGCCACGAATTTAGGAAACAAAAATAAAATCCTTAATTATGCATAGCGTAAAATTCTTAAAAATAAAGGAGATAGATAACAAAAGAACATTCTCGTACGTTTATAATACCCAAAATTAATTTAAAACCATATAGCAAATGAAGAGGTTATCCATTTTTATAATAGTAGTATTATCTGTGATTAAAGGTGTGAGTCAGGAAAGCGAAGAAGAATACTACGAGGAAGAAGAAACGCAAAGTGATGAGTATTCAGAAGATGGTGAAGAGGAGGAAGAAGACCAAGGCACTTATTTTGATTTTTACAAATATTTTGATTTCACCAACGATCAGTATTCCAATGTCTTAGATAAAGTAAGTGATATGGATTCTGAAGAAGAGAATTTATTATATGAGTTTGTGGTAGCAGTTAATCAAAATAAAGTACTAAAAGGTCGTTTATTTGGCGAATTGGTTACGAAGCCTAAAAAAAAGAGTCATTATAAAGGTAAAGACAGTCCTGGTTTTATTTGTGTTTTACGTGGTCTTATAGAAAATAAAACTGTGTATGATGCAATAATTAATGATGGTCGCGCCTCTGAGAATCAGGCAAGAAATGCAGCGGCACTTTCCGAAAGAACGGTTCGCAGAAAATGCGGTGTAACCAAAAAAGTAAATGAAGTAGAAGAGCAATAAGGATTATTAAAAAACACCTATCTTTGTGATGTACTTAGGTACATGTTCTTTGTAAAGCCATACTCCATAGTTTTTGAATTAAATATTAATTTTTAAAACTATGATTATGAATTGGAAAATTCAAAAGCTATTGAATGGAGAGACGATTGTCTCCAAAGAACCAGGTAATTCTATGTTACCAATCTTACGATCAAAACAACCCGTTGTATTGGAACCCGTAAACTGGGAAGATTGCGAAGCGGGAGACATTGTTTTCTGTAAAGTAAGAGGAAACTGTTTTACACATTTAGTCAAAGGCAAAAATGTAAAACTAGGATTATTGATCGGTAACAATCGAGGTCGCATCAACGGATGGACCAAAAATGTATATGGTAAAGTAATAGAGATATTACCGATATCATAAGAGCAGCGCGGTAAGCGCTTTTTTTGTTTGTAAAAACAACCTCTATAAAATATCCTAAAAGTCATTTTCAATTAAAATTAGAGTTTGATTGTTTTCTAAAATCGATTTTAGAAATACTAGCTTCTTTTCACTACGACATATATTACTGCATAATAAAACTGACTATTTCCCTAATTAAAAGCCTTGCTTCCCTCATTATTGCTTTTATCAATCACAGAAAGACAATACTTTTATATCAATCTAAAGAATAATAAGTGTTGGATGTGTGAGGAATTAATTTTTAGGTTGGTTAGTTGTGAAACGGATGTAGTAATGGGGTAACTGCATCCGTTTTTTATTTTGCTAAGAGATGTTCTTTGCGTATTTCACGAATAAGTTTCTGGTAAGAATTACGATTAATTACAATTCTGTTTTGTTGTATTTCCATTAAGGGGTTATAACGTTGTAATACTTTTTGAACTATTTTTGTGGTAAAGAGTGTTTTAGCGGCAATTCTGTGGACTGCAAACTGTTTGTTTTCTTCACTAAGATCCTTATAATGAGTGTTTAACATGAATTTGTATTAATGATTATGCATGAGTTGTGTTAAAATGTATATAAAAATATACAAAATGCAATTAAATATATATAAAAATATATGATTTCTTAAGCTAAGAATGATTTTATATAAAAAAAGAGCTCCTATTATAGAAGCTCTTTTTCCGGTTAAAAAAGTATAGGGTGACAAAAATGAACCCTTATTTTGAGGTTGTCAATAAACCTCCTTTTGGTTGGTGTAAATTTGTAGTTGTTTTGTTCATGATCTCAAGAATTTACTGCTTTCTTGGATATATGATCTACTGGAATAATTATACCACAAAACAAAATTTAGCATAAGTGTTTAATAATCAATATGTTGATTATTTGTAAAGTGTTTTTTGACTTGTAATTATGTAGATGTTTTAAATCACTACTGTGGATAATGTTCTCGCATTACAGTTTTATTAAGATAATTTTTTGAATAACTAAAAAGAGAGTTTTTATTTTTGAGTCTTTATGTATCTAGAAAATTAGCCACAATTAGAGAATGAAGTATACAACGTTACCAAATACAGATATTAAAGTTAGTAAAATATGTTTAGGCTCTATGACTTGGGGCGAGCAAAACACCGAGTTAGAAGGTCATCAGCAAATAGACTACGCAATTAATCAAGGAGTAAATTTTATAGATACTGCTGAGCTTTATTCTGTACCTGCCAAAAAAGAAACTCAAGGAAGTACTGAACGAATAATTGGTAGTTGGTTAAAAAAATCAGGAAAAAGGGATAAGGTAGTAATAGCTTCAAAAATTGTAGGTCCTGCGGATTTTTCTAAACATATTAGGAATAAAGGTTTTACTAAAGAAGAAATTAGAGATGCAGTTCATAAGAGTTTAGGAAGATTACAAACTGATTATATTGATTTGTACCAGTTGCATTGGCCAGAAAGACATACTAATTATTTTGGGCAACTCGGATATACACATGATGAAGAAGATGCTTGGAAAGATAATTTTGCTACAATTTTAGAGAGCCTTAATGATTTTATAAAAGAAGGTAAGATAAGAAATATTGGTGTTTCTAATGAGACTGCGTATGGTATGATGCGTTATACCGAAGAAGCTAGAAAAGGAGCGCCTAAAATGATTACAATACAAAATCCATATAACTTATTAAATAGAAAAGATGAAATAGGACTTGTAGAAGTTTTACATCGCGAAAATGTAGGACATCTACCGTATTCTCCACTAGGATTCGGGATGCTTACAGGTAAATATCTAGAGGAAATACCTAAAAACTCTAGAGTAGACCTTTTTCCTAACTATAATCGATATATGAATGAGAATAGTTATAAGGCAACTAGATTGTATAATGAGATTGCTAAAAAACATAATATTAGTCTGACACAATTATCACTAGCATTTGTGAATCAGCAACCTTTTGTAACTAGTAATATTATTGGTGCAACTTCTATCGAGCAACTAACCGAAAATATTAATAGCATCGATGTGATTTTATCAAACGAAATAATCAATGAAATTAATGAAGTTCACGCGCAAATACCCAATCCAGCTCCTTAGTGGTTGGATTTTAACCAAATAAATACTCAACTACATCTTCAATTTTGGCAACAAGTTGAATGTTGATTGCGGTATTTTGATTAGAAATTTTATTGTATTTAGAAACGAAAATGGTCGCAAAACCTAATTTCTCCGCTTCCTGAATTCTTTGTTCTACTTTATTTATAGGTCTAATTTCTCCGGCTAACCCTACCTCTGCTGCAAAGCAAAAATCTTTGGCTATCGGAATATCTTCATTAGAAGATAATATGGCTGCAACTACAGCTAAATCAATTGCTGGATCATCTACAGAAATACCACCAGTTATATTTAAGAATACATCCTTAGCTCCTAATCTAAATCCTGCACGCTTTTCTAATACTGCAAGTATCATGTTTAAACGTTTCAGATTATAACCTGTAGCACTTCTTTGCGGTGTTCCATAAACTGCTGTGCTAACTAGTGCTTGTATTTCTATCATTAATGGTCTCATGCCTTCGACTGTAGCAGCGATTGCTGTTCCGCTTAGCTCTTCTTCTTTTTTAGAGATCAGAATTTCACTAGGATTGGAAACTTCTCTTAACCCACTTCCTAGCATTTCATAAATTCCTAATTCGGATGTAGATCCAAAACGGTTTTTTAGAGCTCTTAAAATTCTGTAAACGTGATTTCGATCCCCTTCAAACTGAAGTACAGTATCTACCATATGTTCGAGAATTTTAGGTCCTGCAATATTTCCGTCTTTTGTGATGTGACCAATTAGGATAACAGGAGTAGCAGTTTCTTTAGCAAACTTTATTAGTTCTGTGGTACATTCTCTAATTTGTGAAATACTCCCAGCACTGCTTTCTATATAGTCGCTATGTAGTGTTTGGATTGAATCTATAATTACGATATCCGGTTCAGTAGCTTCAATCTGTCTAAAGATATTCTGAGTTTTAGTTTCAGTAAGAATTAAACAATTATCTGTTTTAGATTGAATCCGTTCTGCACGCATCTTAATTTGTTTCTGACTTTCTTCTCCAGAAACATATAAAGTTTTATATGGTAGTTTTAAACTAATCTGTAATAATAATGTACTTTTTCCTATGCCAGGCTCTCCTCCCAATAAAGTAAGTGAACCAGGTACAATCCCGCCACCAAGAACCCTATTCAGCTCTAAGTCATCAGTATTATATCTTGCTTCATGACTAGTATCAATTTCTGAAATTTTTAATGGTTTAGAAATTCTATTTTCTTTGGAAGATGTGTTAGGGTCTTTCCAGTCATTTTTTGAAGCTTTCTGCACTACTTCCTCTGCGATGGTATTCCATTCTTTACATGATGTGCATTGCCCTTGCCATTTGGGATATTGAGCACCACAATTTTGACAGAAAAAAACAGTTTTAGTTTTTGCCATAGCTTATTAATTGGAGTAAAAATACTATTATTTAAATTGGTTTTCTAACGATGTAGAAAACAAAAAGATCCTAGTTTAAGGATCTTTTCTAAGATATTTTTAAAAAAAGAAGGTATCTTAATTAGTAACCAAAATCTTCTTTAATTTTATTCACCTTTTCCAGCATATAGTCTTTAGTAAGAAAAGCTATTTCATTTAATAAGAATCCATTCTCGTATGCTCTCATTGCTTTTTTAGGTTCTCCAAGTTGTTCGTATCCTAAACCAAGATAATAGTAACCTAGCATAGTTTCTGGATGTTCTTTGATAGCTAATTTTCCTAAAGGCTCTAACTCCTCCCATAATTCCTTTTTTTCTATCGCGGTAGAAATAGCGATAAAATCATTTACTCTTATCTGTCGTTTAAACCCGTATAATTTTTCTGTAGTATCGTATATATCTACTAGATAATCATAGAGCGATGTTTCTAAAGTAAGAATGTCTTCTTTATAAGTTTTCTTACTAATCGGGCGGTACATTTCGAAAATTGTTTCTAATGCCTTTGGAATAGCACTACCTACTAGAGTATAATGAGAGGATTCGTTAAAGTTATCAAAGAAATAATTAACTTCTGGATTTTCAATAGTAGCTAATTTCTCGTCTACAGCTATCAGGTTTTTCTTAATATTATCGGCATCATTTGTAGCTGTGGCTAGGTAGTACCATACATCTGATTTTGCATTGCTAAGTACATTAAAAATTCGCTCTTCCATTGGAGGGGTTAATTCTGGACTTAGATTTATATATGCTTGAAAAATCGGGTTATCTTTAAATAAGAAGTAATTAATAAAATTAGAAGTATAATCGTGACCAACGATCATTTTAAGTTGAGCTGTTCTATATGTCTCGTCAATATATGGTAATAATTCTTGGCCAATAAACTCAAAAAACGCAGCTCCTTTTCCTTCAGGTAGGTAGCTAGCTAAGTCATATCTGCAATCATCCTCTCTTGTTTTTCTTTGTAAAACTCCTACTACGATTGATTCTGGCATGTCTTCCCAATAGGAAAAATAATCAACATTACCTGCTACGGGTTCAAATAAATGATCTCCATCTAAAACAATGATAACAGGATATATTTTATCCTCATTTTTCTCATAATTTCGAGGTAGTTGGATTTTTAAATCGCGGTTTTGATCTAACTTTATAGATCTAAATGTTTCATATTTTACCTGACCAAACGATACGGAGGTAAAGAAGGATATAAGAATTAAAAATATACTTTTCTTCATAAGTAGTAAGATTAAGGTTAAGCGAGTGACAATATATAAATTATTTTAAACCTTTAAAATTTGATAACAATAAACAATTAATACATTGTTTATAAAGGATTTAATATTTTTCTTTTTATGTTGTTTTTCCTCTGTTTAAAAGGGGGAGGAATAAAAACGATAACGCTCCAACAATAATATTTATTGCTGTTTGCGAGCCCCAAAGAATCCATCCAAAAGCTTCTCCATCACTTTTTTCGAAGCTAAAAAAAACGAAAACAGCACCAACTACAATTGGAAATGGTAAAATACCAATCCCGCCATTAGTAGTAGACATCGAAAAAGAACCAACTACAAATGCTACTAGAATTACTCCTAAGGAAGCACTGTGTAAATTTGGGACAGCAAATTTTACTACATAAAACATTAATATATATAGGAACCATATTAATAGTGTATGAAATAGAAAAGCCCATTTTTGTTTCATTTTGAATATACTTTTCATTCCGTCTAATAAACCCATACCAAAATCTCTAATTTTAACTATCCACTTATTAGATGATTTCTGAAGGATCTTAAGTCCTAAAATTCCTAAAAGAATTAATCCTAATATGATTCCTAGAGTAAGTAAAGGATTAATATTTTTCTCTTCTAGAAAATTAAGTAAATACTCAGTTTGCAAAATACCAGCTCCAGTGGTTACAATAATTAGCATGATAAGGTCTATTATTCTTTCGGAGACGATGGTTCCAAATGCTTTTTCGAAAGGAATTTTTTCATAAGTTGATACAGTAAAACCTCGTAGTACTTCTCCTGATCTAGGTACGCCTAAGTTCGCTAAGTACCCAGCCATTATTGCCATAAAACTATTGTACAGTTTTGGGTTGTACCCTAATGGATTTAATAGAAACTTCCAACGATACGCTCTGGAAATATGGGAAATAATACCAAGTCCGAGAGATAATAATACCCAAATTGGATCAGCATTCTTTATGTTTTCCAATAATTCTTTTCTGTACTCTGGAGTTGCAGAGCTTAGAAAATACCATATTAAAAAAACTCCCAACATAAATGGGAGTATTATTTTTAAGATTTTTATAAATTTAGGGTTCACTCTTTTACTTTAGTAAATTATTTTCCTCATTAGGAAATAAAAGAGATGGTTTAAATTTTTTAGCTTCTTCGATATCCATCATTGCATAAGTAATAAGGATTAATACATCTCCTTTAGCTACTTTTCTGGCAGCAGCTCCATTAAGTGTTATTTCTCCACTGTTTCTGGGTCCTGGAATTGCATAGGTTTCTAGTCGTTCGCCATTGTTATTATTGACGATCTGGACTTTTTCACCTTCTACTATATTAGCAGCGTCCATTAAATCTTCATCAATGGTTATGCTTCCTATATAATTTAGGTCTGCGCCAGTTACCTTGACGCGGTGAATTTTTGATTTTACAACGTGTACAAACATGTTACAAATTTAGTTATTTTTAATTTAGGGCTATGTTATCAATAAGTCTAACTTCTCCTGCAAAAACTGCTATAAAAGCTCGATATTTAGTGTTCTTCCGTTTTCTTCGGATTGATTTCAGGTCAGAAACTTTAGCGATCTCAAAATATTCTAGTTCTAGAAGATCATTGTTTTTAAATTGTTTCGAAACCCAATCTGTTAATTCCTTTACACTTTTTGTGCCAAAATCATTTTTGACTTGACTTAATGTTTTGTAAATCAAAGGAGATGTTAGAAGTTGTTCCTGGGTTAGTCTTTTGTTTCTAGAACTTAACGCTAAACCACTTTCTTCTCTATAAATTGGACAACCTATAATTTCTAATGACATTTTTTCGATTGCAACTAATTTTCTGACAATTTGTAGTTGCTGAAAATCTTTTTCGCCAAAATAGGCTCTAGTTGGTGAAATGATAGTGAAAAAATGTTTAAGTACGGTTCCTACTCCATCAAAATGACCTGGTCTAAATTTACCTTCCATTTCATTTTCTAACCCTTTAAAATCATAATTAATGGATTTTGTTTCCTCTCCGTATATTTCTTTCGGTAGAGGAGCAAACACAATAATATCATCAGATACTTGAGATAAAAGTGCTATATCAGACTCCAAAGTACGCGGATAATTTATTAAATCTTCAGAATTATTAAATTGAGTAGGATTAACAAATATGCTGACTACTACAATTTGATTTTCATCAATTGCTTTTTTTACTAGAGCAAGGTGGCCAAGGTGTAAAGCTCCCATTGTGGGGACAAAACCAATGCTTTTTTTTTGTTTATGTAAGTCTGCAACATCTTGTTCAACGTCCAGTCTTTTCTCGTATACCCGCATTTATCTAAAAGTTAAAGGCGTGCAAAAATAAGATATTACTGGCAGACTACATAAATTTTCGTAATTTTGCAAAAATTTATTCCGAAGGAGACGAGAAAAGTAGATCATATGAAAGACAAGAGGATATTGTACGTATCATCAGAAGTAATACCTTACCTACCAGAGACAGAGATTTCATCTATGTCTTTTGAAGCACCACGAATGGTAAATAGTAAAGGCGGGCAAATTAGAATTTTTATGCCTAGATATGGAAATATTAATGAACGAAGACACCAGTTACACGAAGTAATTCGTTTATCTGGGATGAATCTAGTCATTAATGACCTAGATATGCCTTTAATTATCAAAGTTGCTTCTATTCCTAAAGAAAGGATGCAGGTTTATTTTATTGATAATGAGGATTATTTTAAAAGAAAGGCAACGCTAACTGATGAAGAAGGAAACTTGTTCCCTGATAATGATGAACGAGCAATATTCTTTGCAAAAGGTGTAATTGAAACAGTTAAGAAATTAAATTGGTCGCCAGATGTAATTCATGTTCATGGATGGCTAGCGTCAATGCTGCCTCTATATCTTAGAAACTATTATGCGAATGAACCTTTGTTTAATGATAGTAAGATTGTAACTTCTGTTTATGATCATGGATATAAAGGAACATTGGATAAAAACATGCTGGAGAAAGTAAAATTTGATGGTATTGATGAAGATAAGATCACTGATTTAGCAAAACCAACGTATAACAATGTTATGAAAGTTGCGATTGATAATTCTGATGCGATTATTATTGGGTCTGAAGAAATTCCAGCAGAACTTTCTAAACATTTAGAAACTATCGACCAACCTGTATTAGAATATAAAAAACCAGATGAATTTGCAGATGCCTATGAAGCCTTCTATCAGACAGAGGTGTTGGTATAGCAATAGGAACTATTATGAATTTGAAAAATGTATTGATCAAAATAACAGTTATAGTAACTGTTATTTTTACTATTGTATCTTGTGACGATGATTTTAATTCGGTTGGAAGTGAGGTGATTGGAGATGTGAACTTCGAGGATAATGAGTATAATGCGGTTCCTGTAGCCTACAGTAAGAGATTCGAAAGAGTACAAACCAGTGGTTTGCCTAACTATTTACTAGGTGTTTACAATGATCCGATATACGGACAATCTACTTACAATGTGTTATCACAGGTATTGCCTGCTAGAGTAAGTCCTACTTTTGGAGATAATGCAGTTTTAGATAGTGTAGTACTTAGACTGCCTTATTTTAGTGAGTTAGTAGAGACAGTTACAGATGATGATGGAGAAGTAACGAATACATTTGAAGTTGATTCTATTTATGGATCAGGAACTGTGAATTTATCACTTTATAGGTCTGAATATTTTCTAAGAGATTTTGATTTAGAAGAAGGATCGGAACAAAGACAAGTATATTATTCTAATGATATAAGAGAAAATTTTGGGCCAACCGTAGAGGGTAGATTGTTGTTTGAAATCAATGATTTCAGACCAGATGAAAATGAAGTTTCGCTTCTTACAGAGGATAACGATACAGATGAGGATACAGATCCTCAAGTAAGTACTACAATACCAGCATTAAGACAAGTATTAATTTCTGATGCAGCTGCCTTCGAGGCGACAGAGCTAAATCCAAGTAATGCTAGAGTCGGTAATCAAGAGCTTATAGATTATTTTACTACTGTATTTTTGGATATGGAGGGTAGTATCGAGTTAAGTAATGTGAATAATTTTAATAATTATTTTAGAGGTGTTTATTTTAAGGCAGAATTAAATAGTCTCGACGGAAGTCTTGTGTTTTTTGATATAGCTGATGCAAATATTACACTTCATTATTCTTTTGATAAAGTTGATACTTTAGACGAAGATGAGGATGATGATACAACTGATATAGTTCGAGATTCAGAAGAACTGGAATTAGGTTTTTTTAATAATATTGTTAATGGTATTGAAACAAGTTTTAATACTACAATAGAAGACGAATTAGATGACCAAGATGTTATTAATGGTGAAGAAAATTTATATCTTAAGGGTGGAGAAGGATCTTATGCTGTTATAGACTTGTTTTCAGGTCTAATAGTAAATGAAGATGGAGAGCAGGAAAATGAGCTGGATTTTTTAAGAAGGCAGAATTGGCTTATTAATGAAGTAAGTATGAAATTTTATATAAATCAAGATGAAGTATCTTCTGGAGATACTGAGCCAGAAAGAATTTATATATTTAATTTGGATACAGGTGAGGTTCTTTTGGATTATACATTTGATCCTACATCCAATTCGACAAACCCAACTATTTCTGTTACCGAACATTTGGGTGTGATAACAAGAGATAACGACGAAAATGGTGAGTTTTATAAAATTAGATTAACAAGGCATATTACAGGTGTTTTGAATGAGGGTGATGATAATGTTAAATTAGGATTGTCAGTTTCTCAAAATGTTAATATTACGGCAAATGCCGAAGGATTTACCCCCACTAATACTGAAGATGAAATTATCCCCTTTTCATCTATAATATCCCATGAAGGAACAATTCTTTATGGAAATGGAACCAATGTTCCAGAAGAAAAGCGTTTAAAGCTTGATATTTTTTATACAGAATCAATAAGTAATTAACTGACAAAAAAATTAAACCATGTGTGGAATAGTAGGGTATATAGGTCATAGGGAGGCTTATCCAATTGTATTAAAAGGATTAAAGAGATTAGAATATAGAGGGTACGATTCAGCAGGAATCGCTCTGTACGATGGAGAGGATATTAAATTATCTAAAACCAAAGGTAAAGTAGCCGATCTGGAAGAAAGGTTAGTGAATGAAATTTCTACTAGTGGGAGTGTTGGTATTGGTCATACTAGATGGGCTACTCATGGAGTGCCAAATGATGTGAATTCTCATCCGCATTATTCCAATTCTGGTGATTTGGTAATCATTCATAATGGTATTATTGAAAATTATGAATCTCTTAGAAAGGAATTAATAAATAGAGGATATACTTTTACATCAGAAACAGATACAGAAGTATTAGTAAATCTGATAGAAGATGTAAAAACTAAAGAAGATGTAAAGTTAGGAAAGGCAGTTCAGATTGCCTTAAACCAAACAGTGGGAGCATATGCAATTGCTGTTTTTGATAAAAGAAAACCAGACGAAATTGTTGTGGCTAGGTTAGGAAGTCCCTTGGCTATAGGAGTTGGAGAAGATGAGTTTTTCATTGCATCGGATGCATCCCCATTTATAGAGTATACAAACAACGCTATATATCTTGAAGATGGTGAGATGGCAATAGTTCGTAGAAAAAAAGGTATAAAAGTAAGAAAAATAAAGGATGATAGTCTAGTTGATCCTTATCTTCAGGAGTTGCAAATTAATTTAGAGCAAATTGAAAAAGGTGGTTACGATCATTTTATGCTTAAAGAGATTTATGAGCAACCAAGTGCAATTAGCGACACATATAGAGGTAGGATAAGAGTTGCTGAAGGGATTATTAAAATGGCAGGAATTGATGATAATTTGGCTAAATTATTAAATGCCAAACGTATTATTATCATTGCATGCGGAACCTCATGGCATGCTGGTCTTGTAGCGGAATATATTTTCGAAGAGTTAGTACGAATCCCAGTGGAGGTAGAATACGCTTCTGAGTTTAGATATAGAAACCCAGTAATCCATCAAGATGATGTTGTTATAGCAATATCCCAAAGTGGAGAAACAGCTGATACTATGGCTGCTATTAAATTGGCCAAAGAAAGAGGGGCTTTTGTTTTTGGAGTTTGTAATGTGGTAGGATCTTCTATTTCTAGAGAGACCCATGCAGGTGCATATACTCATGCAGGACCTGAGATAGGTGTTGCTTCCACAAAAGCATTTACCACTCAGATTACCGTACTTTCTTTAATTGCGCTAAAATTAGCAGAAAGAAAAGGAACTATTTCTAATAGTGACTTCCATTATTATCTTCAGGAGTTAGAGCGCGTTCCAGAAAAAGTAAAGATTGCTTTAGAGTCCAATGAACATATAAAATTAATTGCAGATACGTACAAAGACGCTAAGAATTTCTTGTATTTAGGAAGAGGATATAATTTTCCAGTAGCTTTAGAAGGTGCTTTGAAATTAAAAGAAATTTCATATATCCACGCAGAGGGATATCCTGCTGCAGAAATGAAACACGGTCCTATAGCATTAATTGATGAGCAGATGCCAGTGGTAGTGATTGCAACTAAAAAAGGGCATTATGATAAGGTTGTTAGTAATATTCAAGAAATTAAATCTAGAAAAGGAAAGATTATTGGAATCGTAACTGAGGGTGATGAGACTGTAAAAGGACTTGCGGATCATGTAATTGAGATACCAGAAACTATTGAGTTTTTGACTCCCTTACTGACTACAATACCACTTCAGTTATTGTCATATCATATTGCAGTTATGTTGGATAAGAATGTAGATCAGCCAAGAAATTTGGCAAAATCTGTAACCGTAGAGTAGTAGATGTAAATAGACGAAATACATATTTTAAATGCAAAAAAGTACGATATATCGTACTTTTTTGCATTTAATCGATAAAAACTAATGCAAAAATTGTTATTTGACAACTTTTTTTAGTAGTTTCGCGGCCGAAATTATAAAGATTTCGTTTTTACAAATTTAAGTTGCCCCAACAAACTTAAGCCTTAAAAATAACCTATTTATGAAAAAAATTACTTTTATAATAGCGCTATTTACATGCGTTATTAGTAATGCTCAAACTGCAATTAGCGGTAGAGTAGTTGATGAATTTAATCAACCAATTCCAGGAGCTAATATCTCGTTGAAAGGAGATGCAATAGGAACAGTTACAGATTTTGACGGCCTTTTTACGTTAAAAGTAACAAAAAAACCACCTTTTACAATTATAGCAAGTAGTATTGGATATGAAGCTAGTTCTGTAGAGGTAACTTCAGAATCAGAAGAAGTGGTTATAGTTCTAACGGAAGGTAACGTTCTTGATTTGATAGTAATATCGGCTTCCAGAGCACCAGAACGTTTATTTGAATCACCAGTAAGTATTGAAAGATTTGGTGTTAAAGAAATTAAAAACACACCATCTGTTGATTTCTATGATGGTTTGGAGAATTTAAAAGGAGTAGATGTAAATACAAATAGTTTAACTTTTAAGTCTATTAATACCAGAGGTTTTGCTTCTTTTACGAATACTCGTTTTGTTCAATTAATTGATGGAATGGATAATACTTCTCCATCATTAAATTTCGCATTAGGAAACCTTATCGGAATGAATGAGTTGGATGTGGAAAATGTCGAGCTTCTTCCTGGAGCCTCTTCTGCATTATATGGAGCGAATGCCTTTAACGGTATTTTATTTATGACTAGTAAAAGTCCTTTCGAGAAGCAAGGTATTAGTGCTTATGCCAAAGGAGGTATTACATCTCAGGATGCTGCGGGTAATAATGAATTTTATGATGTAGGTGTAAGAGTAGCTCATGCTTTTACAGATAATTTTGCAGCTAAGGCAAACTTTTCATATTTAAATGGTACAGATTGGTTTGCAGTAAGTCGAGATAATATAGAAAACCCGGGATTAAGTAGAGAATTAGATCCTGCTTATAATGGATTAAATGTATATGGTGATGAGGTAAGAGCACTTCTTCCTGGAGCAGGAGTTGTTACCAGAACTGGATATAATGAATCTGATCTTACTGATTACAACGCTGAAAGTATTAAGTTTGACGGAGCGGTTCATTACAAACCTTTTAATGATGATTTTGAGATTATTTATGCAGGTAAATTAGGAAAAGGACAAACGATTTTTCAAGATTCAAACAGGTTTTCTTTAAAAAATTTCTTTTTTCAGCAACATAAATTAGAGGTAAGAAATGATAACTTCTTTGTAAGAGGATATATTTCTGCAGAAGATGCTGGAGATACTTACGATTTAAGATTTACAGGTATTAATATTAACAGAAGCTGGAAAAGCGATGAAGATTGGTTCGGAGAGTACGCGACTACATTCGCAACGGCAGTAGGTACAGATCAGGAAAGACATCAAGCTGCAAGAGCTTTTGCAGATAGAGATCGATTAGAGCCTGGCTCGGTTGGTTTTGAAAGTGCTTTTAATGAAGTAACTAGTACTCCAGATTTTCAAACGGGATCAAGATTTAAATCTAAAACGGAGTTAAGACATGTAGATGCTAATTATAATTTAGGTCATATCACAAATAATTTTGCTGATATCCAAGTTGGGGGATCGTTTAGAGAGTATTCCTTAAACTCTGCTGGTACGTTTTATACTGATTTTGATGGAGCAATTAACTACTCAGAAATTGGTGTGTATTCACAAATTCAGAAAAAATTATTAGACGATAGATTAAAGTTAACAGGGTCGGTTCGTTATGATAAGTCACAATTATTTGATGGTAACTTCTCTCCAAGATTTTCAATAGGATATACGCTTGGTAAGAATAGAAATCGTAATCTTCGTGCTTCTATCCAAACAGGTTTTAGAAATCCAACTACTCAGGATTTATATTTGGGACTTGATATTGGTGAGGGAGCAATTGTAGGTTCTGCACCGGATAATTTAGATCGTTTTACAAGGACAATAAATGGTACGGCGATAACAGGTCGTGCAGCTTATGAAAATTCGTATACCGCAGAATCTGTAGAAGCATTTATCAGGTCTGGTGGAACTGCAGATTTAGAAATCGCTAATCCAGATATTGTACAGCCAGAAAGAGTAACAGCTATTGAAATAGGATATAGAGCGGATTTTGGTAAATTTTTATTAGATCTAAGTGGTTACTATAATATGTATGAAGATTTTATTTCTACAATTGATGTAGTTAGCCCTTTAGCTGGGGGCGTAGGTACTCCAGAAGCTGAAGGAGCAATCGGAACAGGAAACTTCGCAGGTTTTCAAGCGATTACTAATTCTGATGTAGATATTAACTCTTATGGTGCTGTATTAGGTGTTAGTGCTAAAGTATTTGGAGATTTTGATTTAGGTGCAAGTTATAGCTATGCTAAACAAGATTTTGATCAAAATGAAGATCCAGGTTTTAGAACGAATTTTAACACACCTGAGCATAAGGTGAAATTAAATTTCGGACATGATAATTTATTTAGAAATTTTGGTTTCAATACAGCTGTTAAATGGAGTGAAGAGTATGTTTGGGAATCTGCATTTGCTGTAGGTGATGTTCCATCATTTACTGTTTTTGATGCGCAGGTTAATTATAGAATACCATCATTAAAAACTACTCTTAAGCTTGGTGGAACTAATATAGGAGGTAGTGAGTATTTTACTGCGGTGGGAACTGCTCCAATTGGTTCACTATATTACCTTGGATTGACAATTAATAATTTCTAGTTCAAATGAATATATTAGTGATAATAATGTAATTGACTTTTGATAAAGCATCTGTAAATCAGTTGTTTGTTAATTAAAAATAAGATTATTAGGAAGCCTGTCTTGATTTTAAGACAGGCTTTTTTGTGGATAAAAACAAAATAACATCATTAAATAACAGAGCACTATTTAATGATGTTATTTTATTTGAAAATCAATTATTAAAGAAACAAATAATGAAATAATCAAAATATGAGTATTAAGTTTATGAAAAACACATGATTTTAACTTTTTTTTAAAGAATTGACAAAAAAACGTATATTGTTGTCATAACATAAAAACTAATTTAGGATATGAGGACAATTACGTTAGTGATAATGCTTTTTTTAGGCATTATTTCTACTGCACAAACAACAATTAGTGGAAAGGTCGTTGATGATAATAATCAACCAATTCCTGGAGCGAACATTGCTTTACAAGGGGCTTCTGTAGGTACTGTTACCGATTTTGATGGATTATTTACATTAACACTGGAGGAAACCCCTCCTTTTACTATTATAGTAAGTAGTGTTGGTTTTGAGTCTATAAATGTAGATATTACATCTAGCTCAAATGATTTAACGATTACTTTAAAAGAAGGAACAGAATTAGATGAAGTTATTATCTCTGCTTCTAGAACACCCGAAAGAGTGTTTGAATCTCCAGTGAGCGTAGAGCGTTTTGGTATTAAGAAAATAAAAACTACACCAGCTGCTGATTTTTATGACGGATTAGAGAATTTAAAAGGTGTTGATATTAATACTAATAGTCTGACGTTTAAATCTGTAAATACTAGGGGATTTGCGGATTTTGCTAATACTAGATTTGTGCAGTTAGTAGATGGAATGGATAATTCTGCTCCTGCATTAAATTTTGTTCTTGGTAATCTATTGGGGATGACAGAATTGGATGTAAATAGTATAGAATTACTTCCTGGGGCATCTTCTGCATTATATGGAGCGAACGCTTTTAATGGAATATTGTTTATGACCAGTAAAAATCCTTTTGATCATCAAGGAATAAGTGCATATTTTAAAGGAGGTATTACTTCTCAAGATGCTTCAGGGGATAACGAGTATTATGATTATGGGATTAGAATTGCGCACGCATTTTCTGATAAGTTTGCTGCAAAAGCTAATTTCTCGTACTTAAGAGGTACAGATTGGTTTGCAACGAGTGAGGTAAGTGTGTCGGATGATAATATTACAGGTACTAGATTAGATCCTAATTATGATGGGCTTAATGTTTATGGAGATGAAGTAAGTACTAATATCAGAGGAGTTGGTGTGGCTTTAGTAAATCTTGGAGTGTTACCAGCTGGAGCAGAGAATTTATTACCTAATGAAGAAGTAAGTAGAACTGGTTATTTAGAAAGTGATCTAAATAATTACAACGCGGAAAGTATTAAGTTTGATGCGGCTTTACATTATCGTCCTTTTGCAGATGATTTCGAAATTATTTATTTAGGAAAAGTTGGTCGGGGAACGACGATTTACCAAGGAGCAAACAGGTACTCTATTCGTAATTTTTTCTTACAACAACATAAATTAGAGATCAAAAATGATAACTTTTTTATTAGAGGATATATTACAGATGAAGATGCAGGAGATTCCTATGATTCTAGATTTACAGGAATTAATATAAATAGACTATGGAAAGATGACTTAACTTGGTTTGGAGAATATGCGGGGGCATTTGCCCAAGCAACTCTTGCTGGTCAGTTGCCAGAACAAGCGCATTTAATCGCTAGACAAACGGCAGACACAGGAAGATTATTACCGGGAACACCAGAATTTGAAAGTGCATTTAATACAGTGACTACAGACCCTGATCTTGCTACAGGATCTAAATTTCAGGATGAGAGTCAATTGAGACATGTAGACGTTAATTACAATTTTAGTCATATTACAAAGAGCTTTGCAGACATTCAAGTAGGAGGGTCATTTAGAGAGTATAAGTTGAATTCTGCAGGTACTATATTTACCGATTTCGATGGTCCAATTCGTTATTCGGAATTTGGAGTTTATACACAGATCCAAAAGAAGTTAATTGATGATAGATTAAAAATAACAGGATCAATAAGATATGATAAATCCGAACTATTCGACGGAAACTTTTCTCCAAGATTATCTTTAGGATATACTGCTGGTGCTGATAGAAATCATAATATTCGTCTATCTGCGCAAACTGGTTTTAGAAATCCAACAACGCAGGATTTGTTTATAGGACTTAATGTTGGGAGAGCAATTCTTGTAGGATCTGCTTCGGAAAACTTGGATAGAGATGTTAGAACTTTTGATCTAAGTGGTGATGGTCAGTTATTAACTGGAAGTAGCACTGCAGACGTAGTTGGAAGGCAAGCTTATGAGAATTCATTTTCTTTAAACTCTGTGTTAGCAGGCACTCCTACAGTTTCAAATGTTGATTTAGTAGAGCCTGAAAAAGTTGTTGCGGTAGAGCTTGGATACCGAGGTAAGATTGATAAGTTTATAATTGATTTAAGTGGTTATTACAACCTTTACACTGATTTTATTTCTACAGAGAATGTCTTAGTTCCTCTTTATGGAGAGGTAGGAGATGGAACATTATCTCTTGCGGCTCTACAAAATGGCGATACAGAGGTATATCAGGCGTACACTAATTCTGATGTAGATATTAAGTCATTTGGAGGAACCATTGGAGTCGATACTAAGGTATTTGGTAATTTTGATATAGGTGTTAATTATACATTTACAAAGCAAGATTTTGATGAAAATGAAGATCCTGATTTTAGAACAAATTTTAATACTCCAGAACATAAAGTAAAGGCATCTTTTGGTAATACGAGATTATTTAAAAATTTTGGATTCAATACTAGTTGGACTTGGAGTGATTCTTATTTCTGGGAAGCTTCTTTTGGTGACGGAGATGTTCCGTCTTTTAATGTTGTGAATGCACAAATTAATTATACTATTCCTAAATTAAAAGCAACAATAAAAGGAGGTGCTACCAATATCCTAGGAGACGAGTACTTTACTGCTTTTGGTACTGGATTTATTGGATCTCAATATTATATCGGGGTATCTATAAATAATTTGTAAAATAATATAAACGATTTTAAGAAATAATAGATTATGAATATTCAATATAAATGGTTATTAATCTTAATAGTTTTTGGGATTATAGCTTGCGAATCAGATGATGATTCTGCAACCACAGAAGAAGTGGTACTGACTTCTGGAACAGCCGATTTTTCTACCTATGTTGCACTAGGAAACTCCTTGACTGCTGGCTTTACAGATGGAGCTTTATTTATTGAGGCACAAGAAAATTCTATGCCCAATATTCTGGCGCAACAATTTGCGTTGGTAGGAGGAGGAACATTTACCCAACCTTTAATGGGTGATAATATTGGTGGCTTTCTTTTTGGTGGTATGCCAATGGCGAATGGTAGTTTTGGACCTAGATTATATTTTTATAGTGATGTTAATCCAGATGATGACTTTGGTTCTGGACCTTATCCTTTGGGGATTGTTCCTGATATGTTAGACTTTACACCAGAAACGCCAGGAACAGAGGCTACAACAAATCTTGGTTCGAGCTTTAACAATATGGGAGTTCCTGGGGCTAAAAGTTTTCATTTATTAGCTAATGGATATGGTAATGCAGCTGGTTTAGCTTTAAACCCACCACTTGCGAATCCGTATTTTGTACGTATGGCATCAGAGCCAAATGCATCTGTAATAGAAGATGCGATGGATCAAAACCCTACGTTTTTCTCTTTATGGATCGGAAATAATGATGTGTTAGGATATGCATTAAGTGGAGGGGATGGAACAGATCCTATTACAGATAGCGGTACATTTGATGGTGCATATAATGCATTGATAGCTAGCTTGACATCTGGCGGAGCAAAAGGTGTAATCGCAAATATTCCAGATGTGACATCAATTGCTCATTTTACAACAGTACCACATAATCCAGTTCCATTAGATGCGGCAACTGCTGGTTTTTTAAATAGTGCTGGTGCTTATGGGGCATATAATGGTGGATTAGATGCAACTTTAGCTTTTTTAACTGCTAACCCAGCAACTCTAGGTGCTCTTTTTCCTCCTACCTCAGATATGACTTCTTTAGAATTAGCAACAGCTGAAGTAGCGAGAAGAAAAATTACCTTCAGTGAAGGTGAAGGCAATGCCGTTGTAATTATAGATGAAGATTTAACTGATTTAACGTCTATAAACGCAGCTCTTACGAATATGCGTCAAGCAACCGCGGAAGATTTATTAGTTTTAACTGCATCTTCTTTTATTGGTACAGAAGCTATTCCTGGAAATCCACAAACAGTAAATGGAGTAGCAATTCCTTTAGCGGATAGATGGGTGTTGACTCCAGAAGAACAAGAGACGATAGCTATAGCAACAGCAGGGTTTAATAATACAATTTCTGCTGCTGCGACACAAGCAGGACTAGCATTGGTAGATGCTAATGCTTTATTGGTAGAAGTTGCTTCTACAGGAATTACTTTTGATGATTTTCTTATACAGGATGATCTAGTATTTGGTGGAGCATTTTCATTAGATGGAGTGCATCCTACAGCTCGTGGATATGCTCTCCTTGCGAATGAAACTATGAAAGCAATTAATGCAACTTATGGTTCTAATTTGCCAATGGTAAAAGCGGTAGATTATCCTACGTTTTATTCGCCGATGTTACAATAGAATTCAAATGTTTTAAATAGAAAGCCAATAAAGAAATATTCTTCTTTATTGGCTTCTTTACATTGTAGGTCTACTTGTTCTAGTAACATACTTTCTTTCGATAAATTGAAAGTAAATTGATATTATAAATGATGAAATAATATATATGAATATTATAGTTGTCATTCCTGATAGTATTGCATCAATTCCAAACCAATTACCTTCTTTAGCAATGAAATATACCCCAAGGCTAAGTTTTATAAATTCTACGTAAATAGAAATAATGTTTCTGTCCATTAAGGAAGTATAAGCGAATATCGAAACAACTAAAAAGATTGCGTAGTTTATAATTTCTATAAAGTCAAGATCACCAAAGTTTATTAATAAGTAATATAGTAGCGCTATGGTAATTATTAATTGTATCCAAGACCATATTTTTAATAATAACGAGCTCTCTGTTTGATACTTTTCTCTTGTATAAGGGTCAGTAATGATTTTAATAGGATATTTTTCTTTAACATCTTCTGGTCTCCAACCAGTTGGCATATACCAAATTCTAATTTTATCAAAAGTATTTTTAGTTCTCCAGGCATCTTTAAATATCCCCCAAACATGTATGAAATTAATTAGAAACGGATTCCAGGTATTTACTTGTTTTTTGACACCATATACCGGTGGTTTCTCAAGAATCTCTTCTTGAAATGTTCCGAAAATCTTATCCCAAAAAATAAAAATTTGAGAATAATTCTTGTCAAGATACTCATCATTTATTGCGTGGTGAACTCTATGGTGTGATGGAGTAACAATGATATGTTCTAAAAGGCCCATTTTATTTATTAAGCGAGTATGATACCAAAATTGCGCGAATAAATGTATCGGAGCAACAAGAGCTACAACGCTTGCAGGGATGCCTAATAAGGCTAATGGTATATAAAGAAAGAAATAAATAGAAACTATAGCAGAAATACTTTGACGAAGCGCACATGCCAAGTTAAATTCTTCACTACTATGATGTATAATGTGTCTATTCCAAAATAGATTTATAGTGTGATTAAAACGGTGAGACCAATATCCTACAAAATCTAACCCTATAAATGTTAAGATATATACTAAAAGAGAAGATTCGATCTTAATTAATGCAATATGAGCTACCATCCAATCATAACTAATAATAATTACTGCTAGACCTGTTAAACTTCTTAAACTATCCGTAATACCAGAACTAATACTAGAAATGGTGTCCATAGATTGGTTTACCTGAACTCCTTTCCATCTACCGATTAAATACTCTATAAAAATTAAAACTATGAAACCTGGAATAGCATAAGTTAACGCTTCGGCATATGTTTCCATAGTTTAAAAAAATTAGAAATAGACTTTATGTTTGTAGGAAAATTACAATTTTATGATTTTAAAATCAAATAAAACGGTACTAAAATCAATACTTTTTAGACGGTATATAAACTTTAGATTTCAACATTGAAAAAACAAAATAAAAGAGGCTATTTTATTCATTTTAAAAGCCTATATTTGCAGCCTGAAAAAAGGTCGTATTCGATACATTCGGAAAAAGGGTCTTTTTAAATAGTTAAATACTAAACATTAAATAGTTATATAATGTCTCAAGTTACGGGTAAAGTATCACAAATTGTAGGTCCGGTTATAGACGTAGCATTCGCTGCCGGTACTGAATTACCAAAAATTTACGATTCGTTAGAAATTAATAAAGTAGACGGTACCAAGTTGGTGTTAGAGATTCAGTCTCACATTGGTGAAGATACTGTTCGTACTATTGCGATGGATTCCAGTGATGGATTAAGCAGAGGAATGGAAGCTGTTGGAACAGGAGCTCCAATTCAGATGCCTATCGGAGGAGATGTATACGGACGTCTATTTAATGTAATTGGTGACGCAATTGATGGTTTAGGAGATCTTCCTAAAGCAGGAGATAGTGGTCTTCCTATCCACCGTCAAGCACCAAAATTTGAAGATTTATCAACTTCTACAGAAGTTTTATTTACAGGTATTAAAGTAATTGATCTTATCGAGCCTTATGCAAAAGGAGGTAAAATTGGATTATTTGGAGGTGCTGGAGTAGGTAAAACAGTATTGATCCAAGAGTTGATTAACAATATAGCAAAAGGTCACGGTGGTCTTTCTGTATTCGCTGGAGTAGGAGAAAGAACTCGTGAAGGAAATGATTTACTTCGTGAGATGTTAGAGTCAGGAATTATCAAATATGGTGATGACTTTATGCATTCTATGGAAGAAGGAGGATGGGATCTTTCTAAGGTTGATAAAGAAGTAATGAAAGAATCTAAAGCTACTTTCGTATTCGGACAGATGAATGAGCCACCAGGAGCACGTGCTCGTGTTGCACTTTCTGGTCTTACGATTGCAGAATATTTCCGTGATGGAGCTGGAGATGGACAAGGAAAAGATGTACTTTTCTTCGTAGATAACATCTTCCGTTTTACACAAGCAGGTTCTGAGGTGTCAGCACTTCTAGGTCGTATGCCATCAGCTGTAGGATATCAGCCAACACTAGCTACAGAGATGGGTGTGATGCAGGAGCGTATTACTTCTACTAAGAAAGGGTCTATTACATCTGTACAGGCAGTTTATGTACCTGCAGATGATTTAACGGATCCAGCACCGGCAACAACATTTGCTCACTTAGATGCAACAACGGTATTATCTCGTAAGATTGCTGAGCTTGGTATTTACCCAGCTGTAGATCCATTAGATTCTACATCAAGAATTCTTACAGCCGATATATTAGGTGATGAACACTATAATTGTGCACAAAGAGTAAAAGAGCTTTTACAACGTTATAAAGAATTACAAGATATTATTGCTATCCTTGGTATGGAAGAATTATCTGAAGAAGATAAGTTAGCGGTAGGACGTGCACGTCGTGTACAACGTTTCTTATCTCAGCCCTTCCACGTAGCAGAACAGTTTACAGGTATCCCAGGATGTTTAGTAGATATTAAAGATACTATTAAGGCATTTACGATGATTATGGACGGTGAATTAGATCACTTACCAGAAGCAGCGTTTAACCTTAAAGGAACAATCGAAGAAGCTATCGAAGCTGGTGAGAAAATGTTAGCTGAAGCATAAATTAGTATAGAGAAGTTAGTACTGAAGTAGTGAGAGTGATTTTTCTCCTTATGTGCTAATTACTCAATACTTAATACTTATAAAATATGTATTTAGAAATAGTAACTCCAGAAGCAGTTTTATTTAGTGGCGAGGTAACTTCTGTTGCTGTGCCAGGTGTGAACGGAGAATTTCAGATGTTGGATAATCACGCACCAATAGTTTCTTTATTAGGAAAAGGAAATGTAAAAGTGTATGGAGATATGAATCTAGAAGAAGAAGTAGCAGAGAAGTTTTCTAAAGAAAATGGAGTTACACTTCTTTCTATCAATTCTGGAACTATCGAAATGAAAGATAACAAAGTAATCGTTTTAGCTGACTAAATGTATTTTTATTAGTTATTACAATTCTAAAGATTATTATATTTAATCCCTGTTATATACTAACAGGGATTTTTTTATGTTTTTTAATAAGTCTTTTCCATATTCTACGTCCTTTAGGGATCATTTACTGATTGCGACTATTTTAAGTTTTCTGGTAGTTTTTATACTAATTTTTTTACAGCCTTTTGGAGCAGGTAATTTTAATAACCCATATAAGAATCTTTATTTTATAGGATATGGTATTATCTCGTTGATAGTCTATATTGCTCTTTATTTTTCATCAAGTTGGTACTACGTTAGTAATAAAACATGGAAATGGAAAGAGGAGTTAGTATTTAGTTTTCTCTACGTTTCATTAGCTATTATTATTGCTTTTTTCTATACAGAACTATTTATAAATAAGAAACCAGAACATATTTATCTTGATTTTTTTGTGACTTGGTTTAGATTAATGTTTTTTGGTTTTGGAATAATTTTATCTATAGTATCTATGTTTGTAAGAAACTACTATGGAAAAACTAATGAGAGTGAAAAAGAAATTAATAAGGATTCTGATAAAGCAGTCTTGCTAAAAAGCTCTTTGAAAAAGGAATCTTTTTTGGTGGTATTAGCAAAAGTTATCTATGTTAAGTCAGAAGATAATTACGTGAACATTTATTACGAAGAAGGACAAGAGATAAAGAAGAAAGTAATGCGTAACACACTTTCTTCGGTATTTGATCAATTAGAAAGTATGATTAGAGTCCATAGATCGTATATTATTAATCCGAGTTATATTTCTTCATTAGAAGGTAATGCGCAGAATGGTAAAGTGCGTTTGGATAATATAGAAGAAGTCATTCCTGTGTCTAAAACTTATTTTGATGAGGTAAAATCCCATATGAATTGACCCCAGAAAAGTAAAATTTCACCACAAAAAATATTTCTCTACCACAGAAAGTATGTAATCATCACATTCTTTTTTTTGTGTGTAGTATAGCACGTTTATTTGAATCATTAAACGATTAGAAATATTACAAATGAAGACATTTATTAAAGCAGGAAAGATAGTTATCGCAGCAACAGTTCTCTTGATAGTTGGGAGTATACTATACATCAGATTTTCTAGATATACTGATGCAATGATTTATCACACCAATGGATTAGAATATGAAAGTTTTGAAACCTCTATGAATCATTCAGAGTACTATTTTGAAATTGATCAGAATACTCAATTACATGGAGTTCTTTTTAAACCGAAGACTCAGGATCCAATAGCTACTATTATTCATTATTCTGGTAAGGGTATGCATTTAATGGCATCCCAAAAGTATTATGAGATTTTAACGAAAAAAGGATTTCAAGTATTTAGTTTCGAACGTAGGAATTTTGGAAGATCTACTGGAGTAGCTGATAATTCATTAATGCTAAAAGAAGATGCTTTATATGTATTTGATAAGATCATAGTTGATGAGAATATGACAGAAAAACCAATAGTGATTTGGGGGCAATCATTGGGAGGATCATTTGCTATAATGAATGCAGCAGAGCGCAGTGATAAAATAGCTGGAGTAATTGTAGAGGGTACGTTTAATTCGTTTCCTGATATAGGAAAAGTATATGCCAAAGCAATAAACTTAGAAAACTTCAGATGGATGATACCATTGTTAATGAATAATGATTTTCCTGCTGAAAAGGAAATAAAAAAGATAAGTAAGCCAGTAATCATTATCCATAGTGATACTGATGAACAGGTTCCTTATGAGTTGGGGAAGAAGCTTTATGAAGCTTCAAATAAAACAAATACTCAGTTTTGGGAGATTAAAGGAAAGCATATTAAAGCGATATTTGATTATGAAGATGAATATGTTCAAAGGTTTATGGATGTAATAAATTGACTAGATGTTTTTTTGTTAAGTAATTTTTAAAGAAAGATAACATTCATAACTTTTGATCAATGTTAGTTTCATAAAGTCTTAAAGTTGAACTAAACCAAACTAAGAATTACAGTATTATTTTTAGTGTTTAACTAACTTTTAAATTACCAAAACATGAAAAAAATTCTTGCACTTTTAGTTTTAATTACAATCTTTTGTGGATGTGAATCAAATGAGGATATCTACCTTTTTGACGAGAAATTACCAGAAAATAAAAACTCTAATTTCTATTTGGATCTAGCTTATCAGCACGCTCCTGTACATTATCAAGATGTAGATCGCACAGGTTCTCATGGTTTAAGTGGAAAAGCAGATTATATTACTCGTTATGATTTCGATGGTGATCTTAATGCTAAAAATAATTGGGATAATATTGCCAATACTTCCAGAAAAGGAAATGCAGTGGGATATTATTCTGTGGTAGAAACAAGTACACATTACTTTATTACGTATGCTTTTTTTCACCCTAGAGATTGGACGGATATATGGTTTTTGTATCATTTTGATGAACATGAAAATGATCTGGAAGGAGTGCTTACTATAGTTAAAAAAGATAATTCTACTTATGGTAAAGCGATCGGAGCAGTAACGGTATTTCACTCCGATTTTTATTCTTATATGGCATCTAATTCTGGGTTAACCAATGGAAATGAAAGCATAGATGGAACTTTGACTACACAAAATCATAACGGAGTTAGTCGATTTAAAACTTCTGCCGAGGCAAAAGGTCATGGTGTCAAAGCACACGCAAAACAACAACCAGGAGGAAGCGATTATGTAGTATATTTTCCAAGTAAAACTACTAGCGAATACCCATCCGATATTTATGATAGAAACGTAAAATATAAATTAGTTAATATATTTGAAAATGGAGGTATGTGGGATCAGCGTTTTAATACTAATCTTTTTAGTAATGCTAAATCATTTCAGAAATCCTATGGTAATGGAAGCGCCAATGCGCCTTGGAATTGGGATGATAAAAATGACGGAGGCAATCAAGGTTTATTAGCAGGAGGTATTGCATATTATCCTGCGCATTTAGTGGATGAATATTTTAATGGACTAGGAAGTTTTAGTAAAACTTATATCTACAATCCATCCTTGGGGATAGAATAATCAAAAATAATGTTGAATGTATATAGAGGAGCCAAAGCATAGATGTACTTGGCTCCTTTTTTATATTATAATTGATTAAAAATTAGATTATAGTAAGAATTTTGTATAAAATTATGTTAAAGAGATATTTGTAGGTAAAACGTTTTATACATTTCGGGGAAAACATAGCTAAACGTAATGATTAAGAACATAATTGCTCTATTTTTTTTCAGTTTTACAACATTGATTTTTGCTCAGAAACGATCTTTGACCCATGATGATTATGATTTATGGAAGAGTATTACTGATACCAAAATTTCTAATTCAGGGAAATTAATAGTTTCCGTGATTGAGACCGCTACAAAAAGAGGAGATGGCTATATAGAGATTTATAATACAGAAAGTAATAAAAAATTCACTTTTTTTAACGGATATGATTCTTCGATCACAGAGGATGAGAGTTATGTAGTTTTTAAACGAAAACCGAAGTATGAAACTGTACGAAAAGAGAAAAAGAAAAAATTAAAAAAAGATAAAACTACAAAAGATGATCTTTTTGTTTACGATGTAAAAGCCAATAAAATTTATGACTCTATTACAAGAGTAAGCTCTTATAAAGTTCCAGATGATTCTAATGGTTGGCTGGTAATAGAAAAATTTAAGAATAAGAAACCAGAAAAAAAGAAAAAGGATACGCTAAAGGCTAAAGCAAAAGATACAGTAAAACTTAAATTAGGAAAGGCATTTAAACAGAACTACGTGCTGGTATATGATCTAAAGACTAAGGAGCGAGATACTATTTTGCAGATCAAAAATTTTGTTCTTTCAGAGAAGGGAAAAAAGTTCTATTATACTAAGAAAGATGAAAAGAAAAAGAAAAAAGATATAGGAGTATTTGAATATGATATTGTTTCTAAATCCAAGTTTTTGATAGATTCTACTAGATATATTTATAATAAGTTGTCGGTTGATAAGAGTGGAGAACATTTTTCATTTATAGCTGCTAAAGATTCCACTCATGTAGATTCTTTACAGTATGAGTTATTCTATTATAAAAATCAAAAGCTAATAGATTTAGTTGATGTTTTAGGGAAAAATCTGAGAAACAATTGGGAGTTAGAAGATGATCAGACATCCTTCTTTTCTGAAAACGGTAGTAGACTTTATTTTTATTCTAAACCTAAAGTAGAATTTATTCAGGATACGACACTTTTAGAAGATGAAATTCCGCAAGTAGATGTATGGAATTGGAAAGATAAAATGATACAGCCCGAACAAAGTGCACGGTTTGAGGAATTAAAAAAAAGGGCGTTTATCTCATATTATGACACAGAGAAATCGTCTGTAGTACATATACAGGATGATACATTTGAGGATCTTATTTTCGATAAAGATCAACAGCAAAAATACATATTAGGAGCTACAGGAACCCCCTATGATAGTGAGCGTTCTTGGTTGTTGCCTTGGACCAGAGATTTTTATGTTATAGATACATATACAGGTCAAAAACGTTTAGGACTTACCAAAACTGCTTTACGACCTTTTTTGTCCCCAGATGGGAGGTATGCATTATATTACGATATTTTTAAGAAGCATTGGTTTTCCTTGGAATTATCTACTCTAAAGAAAGTTAATCTTACAGAAAAAGTAAAAGTTGCTTTTTATGACGAAGATGACGATCATCCAATGCTACCCTATCCTTATGGTTTTGGAGGTTTTGATAAAGATGGGAATGGCTTAATTTATGATAAATTTGATATTTGGAAGGTTTCTATGTCTGGAGAAACTAAGCCTATTAATATTACTGCCATTGGTAGGAAAAAGAACATAGAATATAGAACAGAAAGGTTAGATTCTGAAAATCGAGATAATGCATCTTATTCTGGTCAAGATTTATTGATTACAAGTTTTGATAAGACTACTAAATCCTCTGGGTTATATGTTTTGAGAGATAATAAATTAGTTGAAAAAATTAAACCTACTGAGTTCTTTTTAGATGAATACAACAAAGCAAAAAAAGGAGAAGTTATTACTTTTAGGAAACAAAATTTTAATACGTTTCAAGATCTACATTATACCAATAATAATTTTGAAAATATAACCCAAATAACAAAGGCTAATCCTCAGAAAGAAGAATTTAAATGGGGTACTGCAGAGCTTTTTAGTTGGAAAGCTTATGATGGTACCAAACTAGATGGAATTATTTATAAACCAGAAGATTTTGATCCCTCTAAAAAGTATCCTCTTATTACTTATTTTTATGAAAAGAGGTCCGATAGTTATAGAACATATTATACACCTAGACCAAGTGCTTCTATCGTAAATCCATCATATTTAGTAAGTAATGATTATATTATGTTTGTACCAGATATTGTGTATGAGGATGGAAAACCTGGTCCAAGTTCATATAACTGTGTAGTCTCTGGAGTAGAAGCTTTAGAGAAATTAGGCTATGTAGATAGTGAGAACATAGGAATTCAAGGTCAGAGTTGGGGTGGATATCAGGTAGCATATTTAGTAACTGTGACTAATAAGTTTAAAGCGGCAATGGCAGGAGCTCCAGTAAGTAATATGACATCTGCATACGGAGGAATTCGATGGCAATCTGGACTGAGTAGAGCATTCCAGTATGAAAGATCTCAGAGTAGAATTGGAAAGAATTTATGGGACGGTTTTGATTTATATATTGAAAACTCTCCGTTATTTGGAATTCCTAAAATAGAAACTCCCTTACTTATGATGCATAATGATAAAGATGGAGCAGTTCCTTATTATCAGGGTATAGAAATGTTTATGGGTATGCGTAGATTAGGAAAACCTGCTTGGTTGTTGGTATATAATGATGAAGCACATAATCTTAGAAAAGAAAAGAATAGACAGGATTTATCTATTAGAATGATGCAATTCTTCGATTATTATTTACAAGATAAACCAGTGCCAACATGGATGACAAAAGGTGTTCCTAGGATTGATAAAGGAAAAAATCTTGGGTATGATTTAGATAAAAAACCTGTGGAGGTAGAAAAAATTACTCCCAGTTCCAATAGATAATATGCCAAGATATCTGGTCAGCTTCATAAATTAGGAGTGTTTTGAAACCTATAGCATTGTGAGCGTTTAAGGAGCGTATGTTGTCTGAAGCTACTTCAGTAATTAAAAGATCGTATGTATTCTGTAGTTTGGTTTTCATATGTTGATATAAACCTCTAAAAACACCTTGGCCGCGATACTCTTTATCAACACAAACTTGTCCCATTACGATATATTTGTTTGGTTGATCTAATGAGTTTTCTATTTTTTTGAACATAGGTTTGAGAACTTCAATATCATTCCCAAAGTCCGAAGTCATACATAACGCATAACCAATAACTTTACCGTGATCTTTAGCAATAATATGAGGTTGTTGGTCATTCATCTTTTTTAAGATTTCAAAATCATGTTCTACCGTAACAAAACCTTCTTTTTTCTTCTCTTCTGAGGAAATTAAAGTAGTTAGGTTTTTTTGTTGAAGGAGAAGGATTTGTTCTAATTCTTCGTGAGATGTTACAGTCGTATATTTTAGATGTTGAATAGTCATCTTTTTAACTTTAGAATTTAGATATAAAGATAGTATTATACACCTATCTTTGACCAAAATATTTTTATGTCAAATCAGTTTTTAAATCTAGGAGTTACTGCTCCTTTGCAAAAGAGTTTAGAAGACTTAAAATTTTCTACTCCTACAGATATTCAGGAGAAATCAATTCCTGTTTTGTTACAAAAGAAAGATGATTTTGTAGGATTAGCAAAGACAGGAACAGGGAAAACAGCAGCTTTTGGTTTGCCTTTATTACAATTAATTGATTTAGATACTCCAAAAGTTCAGGCGGTAATCCTTGCTCCAACAAGAGAATTAGGACAACAGATTTATGATAATTTAGTGTCCTTTTCTACCTATTTACCTACCATGTCGATCGCTTCTATATGTGGAGGAATTCCTATTAAACCACAAATAGAACGTTTAAAAAACACCACTCATATCGTAGTGGCAACTCCTGGACGTTTAATTGATTTAATAAAGCGTGATAAAATTGATATCACAGCTGCTGATTATTTGATTCTTGATGAGGCTGATGAAATGATGAATTCCTTAAAAGAAGGATTAGATGAAATCGTTGCAGTCTTACCAAAGAAAAGAAGGACTATTTTGTTTACTGCTACAATGCCAGGGACCATAAAGCAATTAATCCAGAATTATATGTCTAAACATGTGATTCAGGTGACTGCAGATATGGAAACGATTGGTCATCAAGGAATCGATCATCAATATGTGGTTGTAGAGCCTATAGAAAAATTAGAAGTTCTCATGCATTTTCTTAGTGCTAGAGAAGGAGAGCGTGGGATTATTTTCTGTAAAACGAAAGCGGCAGTTAATAAATTGGCAAAAAACTTAGCAATTAACAAGTTCTCTTCAGGAGCACTTCATGGAAGTTTATCGCAGTCTATACGTGATAGGATAATGGGGCAATTTAGAGAAGGTCATATTAATATTCTTGTCGCTACAGACTTAGCTGCTAGAGGAATCGATGTAAAAGAGATATCCTATGTGGTGAATTACCATTTACCAGATGTGTATGATACCTATGTACATCGTAGTGGACGAACGGCAAGAGCTGGAGCCAAAGGGCTTTCATTAACAGTATTGCAAAAAGAAGAAGTTGAGGATTTAGCCGAATTTACAGAAGAATTAGGAATTACATTTAAGGAATTCAAAAAGGCAGATCCGCAAAGTATAGAAGAGAATAATACACTTTTGTGGGCTAAGAAAATATTTAAAACTAAGCCCAATCATGATGTGTCAGCTGAGTTTAAAGAAAAAATTAAAACTGTTTTCCATCATCTTACAAAAGAAGAATTGATCGAGAAAATACTAGCTAATCATTTGAAAGAAAAAATGAATATTGTTTCTCTAAAAGAAGAAACTCCTAAAAAGAAAAGGAGATAGTTATATGTAATATCTTATTGATAATTATTAGAGGATAAAAAAGAAACTGTAATTGTGCAGCTTGTCTATACAATTACAGTTTCTTTTTATAATTATAATGTAATATGAACCTAACCTTTCATGCGGAGAGATCAAAGGAAATACTGTCTAAATTTTAATACGGATGACTAATTGAAGAGAGTCTAATAATATTTCCTATTGTAGATGTTATCATTTTCCAATCGTTTATTTTACCAAAAGAAAAATCTCTATGATACATATTGTGAGTATTTTCTTGCTTAATAATACCAATATCAACGACGTTTAATGAGCCGTTTTCAAAAACTAAAGCTTCAGAAGATGTCTCGATAGCATTAATATCATATATCTTTCCATTATAAAGAGGTTTGATTTTCGCAACATTTGTATGTCCAACTATGATTTGGGATGCATTATAGGTATCAAGAATAGTATCGATTTGTTGTGGAGTTGCTTTTTTAACTTCATCGTTTTGTCTAACGTAACCTCTGTATTGCGTAACACCTGTTTTTCCTAAAATAACCTCTTTTAGGTTATCATCTACTGATTTGTTTTCCCAATAATCCCACATTGCTTGATTAATTTGCTGTAAACTAAAGTTTTTGTTAGCTGTATCTGGACTTATTCCGCCATGGGTAATAATCATAGAACCAACTTTAACAATAACGGGTCGAGTTCTTAGCCATTTTCCTAAATAGGTTTTATCAGAAAAAGCATCTTTAAAAGACATCATTTGTTGTATTGCGTATAGGTTAAGAGGATCTACTCGACTAAAATTTCCTTTAAGAATATATTGTTCGTGATTTCCAATAAGATAATGTATCATACCGCCAGCTTCTCTTGCTTGTTCTGATAGAGCAACTATTTTCCATAAGACTTTACTAACTTCATTACCACGGTCAACCATATCGCCTGCAATTACTAAATGGTTTTTATTAAAGTTCCAATTTCCTTCAGAATTAATAACATTTAGATTCTTTAGCGTACAATCCATGTATGTATAATCTCCGTGAATATCACTTATAAATGCAATTTTATCAGGAGCATTGTTTATTTCAATTGCAGGTTTGTTGATTTTTGGTAACATAAAATCTAGTTGTTTATCTCCTGTATATATGCTAAAATTTTTAATACTGTTATTGTAATTTTTGTGGTGTACAGTACCATTAAAAAACCAATCCACTGATATGTCCTGATTTTTATCATAAGTAACTATAGGTCCTTCTATAAAATCCTTAGTAAAACTGGTAGAATCAGCGGTACCTGATAAGTTGATATTGATATCTATAAATTTTTCTTTTATTGGCACTTGAAGTGAGGTGTATATTCCATTTTCAGAAAAGAAAACAGAACTTTGATTGAGCTTATACAAGATAAGAGTAAGCATAATTAGAATTATACCTAAAACTGGATAAAAAATGAATACGCGTATTTTTTTTGATTTTTTCATGAGTTTAATTTTTAAAATGAGACAAAGGAGTGACCTATCGAGGCTTTTTGTGAGCTCAATAAATTGATAGTTAGAATCCTTGGAATTCTATAGAATTTTAGTAATGGAAAGGGTTTTTACATAAAAGTATCTAAGAATAGGCTAAGTAATAATGCGATTGATTTCATTTGATTGATTGGTTTAAAAAATTAAGGTTGGTATTCCAGAATATCAGATGGTTGACATTCTAATGCTTCACAGATTGCTTCTAAAGTAGAAAAACGTATAGCTTTAGCTTTTCCTGATTTTAGAATAGATAAGTTGGCCGTAGTTATGCCTATTTTTTCTGCCAACTCTTTACTTTTCATTTTTCGCTTAGCGAGCATAACATCTAGATTTATAATTATTGGCATAGCTATATTGTTAGTTCGTTTTCTTCTTGTAGTGTAAAACCTAATTTGAATATGGTAGCAATAAATGCTGCAAAAATACCTAATCCCAAGTGTAGCAGTCCAGGAGTTATATCGTTAAAAACAATTTTGTTGCTTATCAGAATTCCTATAATTACATAAGCTATGGGTAAAATTAGATTTAATATGGTAAACCATCTTAAGTATTTTATAGCTTCTTCTGTAAAAAGTTTTTCAGCACTAAATGTTTTAAAAATCAAAGATAGTACTAAGAAAAACGCTGAATACAGTATTAGAAAACAGAAAACACCTATAAATGTAATTGTATTATAACCTCCTTTTATCATAGAAGTCGTAAAAGGGATGTATATCTGCAATTCATCTGATTCCGTGATAATAAAATTATTACTTACTAAGGATACTATTAGAAATAGTAGAAAAGCTCCATACCCCATCATTATTAATCGTGTACTATAGAATAATACAGTTGATAGGGATTTTTTTCCAAACATTTTTAGCTCCATAATTATACAGTTAATTGGTTTTCGGATTGAATTTCTACTCCTCTTTTAAAGATGAATGCAATAATAAAAATAATTCCAGCCATGAAAAGGAATTCAGAACTTCCCCAGTCTAATTCAAATATAAATCCCTTTTTTTGTAACCACTTGCAATAGTGATTTGCTATATATGCTAATAAACCTGTCCATAAGGATACATAACTAATAGAAGAAATTAATCTGGCTACAGCTTTGGTAAAGGGTTTATCAAAGTCAATTATTGAAAAAATCTTAATTACTAAATAGAACAAATAAGCTTTTAGAGCAGTTACTGAAATAATTAATGATAATACAAAAGTATAATACTTAACAGAAGACTCGTAAAGATTAGACAAGTCTATATCTAGATATAAGTTTTCTGTGGCTTCTGGGTTTATTAATAGACTAATTCCTCCAGATATTAGTAAGGCTCCTAGTTTGATACATAAGCCAATAAATAATATCCAGGATACTATTTTCATTAATGTTATAATTCGTTTTGTTTCCATAATTATTATCGTTTTACGATAACAAATATATAAAAATTATTGAAAAACAATAATTTTTTATCAAAAAAGAATACTTAATTGTTGTTTTTCAAAATTACAAGTATAAGCTAGAATAATTCTAATGGTTCCATTTTATTGTATTTTTACGGCATGAATGGTTTTCCAAAAAAACTTGAGAAAAGACTTAAGGATAGAGAAGATAATATGGCATTACGCAGCCTTTCTGAACAAGCTGCGGTAATAGATTTTGCATCGAATGATTATATAGGTTTTTCTTCTTCTAAGTTAATTTTTGATAATACTCATAAATCATTAATAGAAAAAGGGATTCATCAAAATGGCGCTACAGGTTCTAGATTATTGTCTGGGAACCACCCATTATATGTTGAAACAGAAACAATGCTTACCACTTTTCATAATGCCGAAGCTGCTTTGATTTTTAATTCTGGATATGACGCAAATGTTGGTTTTTTTTCATCTGTTCCACAAAGAGGCGATATCATTTTATACGATGAATTTATACATGCTTCTATTCGAGATGGAATAAAGATGAGTAATGCTAGGTCTTATAAATTTAATCATAATGATATAGATGACTTAAAACAAAGGCTTCAACAAACTAGGGAGAATAAAAAAAGTAGTAGCGAACCTTTAGAAGTGTATGTCGTTACAGAATCGGTGTTTTCCATGGATGGAGATACACCTGATCTAGGTGCTTTTAGTACATTTTGTAAAGAGAATAAGTGTCAGCTTATAATTGACGAAGCTCACGCTACAGGAGTTTTTGGAGATAATGGTGTTGGTCTTGTCCAACAATTAGGATTGGAAGATAGCGTATTTGCTCGTATACATACATTCGGAAAAGCGATGGGTTGTCATGGTGCGGCTATATTGGGATCTTCTGAGTTGAAAAGCTATTTGGTAAATTTTGCCAGAAGTTTTATTTATACTACTGGATTACCTCCTCATTCTTTAGTTACAATTCAGACTGCTTTGATAGAACTCCAGACAACATTGGAAATTGAAAAGTTAAAACAGAACATTTTATTTTTTCAGCAAAAATTAGAGGAAACAAAACAGCGATCTCTTTTTATAGAAAGTAATTCAGCAATTCATTGTTGTGTTATTTCTGGTAATGAGAGGATAAAAAAGATTGCATCGCAAATACAGGAAAAGGGTTTTGATGTTAAGCCGATTATGTCGCCTACAGTTCCTGATGGAAAAGAACGATTACGATTTTGTCTGCATAGTTATAATACAAAAGAAGAACTTGCTGAAGTTTTAGAGTTGTTAGCTACCTTTACCAAAAATTAAAAACACATCATATCATGTCTAGTAATTCTGAGACAAAGTCAAAAAAAATATTCATTACTGGTATTGGAACCGATGTCGGAAAAACGATTGTGTCGGCTATAGTCGTAGAGGCATTAGAAGCAGATTATTTTAAACCAGTTCAAGCAGGAGATCTTACATATTCAGATACAGATAAAGTAAAAGAATTAGTGTCTAATACTACTTCAAAATTTCATCCAAATAGTTATGCATTGCAAACTCCAATGAGTCCTCACGCAGCAGCAGAAATTGATGGGGTTACAATAGATTTAAAAACAGTAAAATTGCCGGAAACTAATAATGATATTGTTGTTGAAGGAGCGGGAGGATTATTAGTTCCTCTTAATGAAGAAGAAACTATTCTAGATCTTATAAGTTCTGATTATAATGTAATAGTTGTTTCTAGACATTATTTGGGCAGTATAAATCACACATTGCTAACAGTAAAATTATTACAAGAAAAAGGATTTGATCCGGTAATTATTTTTAGCGGAGAAGAGCACGTAACTACAGAAGATATTATTCAGAAAATGACAGGTGTTCGAGTTATAGGTAGAATAGATAATGAACCTTATTTTGATACTATGGTGGTAAAAGAGTATGCATCCGTTTTTAAAGATAAATTAGAAGCTTTATGAATTTAAAAGAAAGAGATAAGAAACATCTTTGGCACCCATTAACACAGCATAAAATTCATCCAGATGCATTGCCAATAATAAAAGCAGAAGGAGCTTTGCTATATGACGATCAAGGGAAAGAATATATTGATGGGATAGCTTCTTGGTATACCGCTATGTATGGACATTGTAATCCATATATTTTGAAAAAAGTAGAGGAACAAATGCGTAGGTTAGATCAGATTGTTTTTGCAGGGTTTACGCATGAGCCTGCAATTAAGCTTTCTGAAGAACTGATTGATATATTGCCAAATAATCAGGAAAAGATATTTTTCTCTGATAATGGATCTACAGCAAATGAAGTAGGGATTAAAATGGCATTGCAATATCATTTTAATAAAGGAGAAAAAAGAAATACGATTATTGCTTTTCAGGATGGATTTCATGGAGATACATTTGGAGCTATGTCTGCATCAGGATTATCTGTTTATAATGGTCCTTTTGAGGATTTTTTTATTGATGTACAACGAATTCCAACACCAAACAAAGAAAATTTTGATGAGGTAATAAAACAATTACTAGGGATTATCAATTCATACAATGTAGCTGCTTTTATCTATGAACCTCTTGTACAAGGAGCTAATGCTATGCATATGTTTGATACAGAGTGTCTTAATGAAATTCTAAAAATTTGTGCAACGAATAATATCATTACCATTGCTGATGAGGTGATGACCGGTTTTGGTAAGACGGGAAAACACTTTGCCTCAGAATATATAGAAACCAAGCCTGATATTATTTCTATGTCTAAAGCTTTAACTGCTGGTTTTGTGCCTATGGCTGTTACTAGTTGTACTCAAAATATATATGATGCATTTTTAGACGATTCTATTGGTAAAGCATTCTTTCATGCACATACATACTCTGCGAACCCAATAGCGTGTTCTGTTGCAATAGCCGGAATAGAACTTTTGAAATCCCAAGAAATTCAAAATAACATTAATACTATTATTAAATCACATCAGAATTTTGATGCGATCATACGAAACCATTCTAAGGTAAAAACTACCAGACAAAAAGGAGTTATTTATGCGTTAGATTTGGATATAGAGATGGATCGTTATGGCAAAAAAAGATATCAGATATTTGATCATTTTATGAAAAATGGGGTTTGTCTTCGTCCGTTAGGAAAAACAATCTATCTATTACCGCCTTATGTTATTAAGAAAGATCAGTTAGATAAAATTTATGATACAATTATTTCTGTTTTAAACTCTTTGTAAACAGATAGCTATAAAATAACTATAAAATTTGATCAAATTTTAGGGTAACAAATATCGCTTTTAAGACACTAACTATCGACTTCGTGTATAGCGAGGATAATTAAACCCATTTAATAATGAAAAAACTTTTATTTCTATCTGCGATTACAATTTTTGCAAGTTGTGATAGTGATTCTGTCTCTGATGAATTTGATAATGCCAACGGGGATACTGCAAAAAAATTAATAGAAAGCGTTGAATTTAACCCTGCGCAAGTTGACGAAGAAGATCAAGTGTTTACAGTGAACTACGATGCCAATAATAAAGTAACAAGTGCATCTAACGGAATCGAAACCGCTGTTTTAGTGCATGAAAACGACGAATTGTCAACGATTACAGGAGATGGTGATCCTTTTAGTTTAAGTGAATTATATCAAGATCCATATGATGCGTTCGAAACAGGAGATGTATTAGAGTATGATATCAGTGGAAACCCAATTTCCATTAGTGTACTCGAGGAGTATTATGAATACAATCAAAATACAGGAGAGTATGAAGAAACTATAGAAGAATATATTGCAACAATAACTTATGATGCTGCGCCGAATCCTTATTTCTACACTTTTGAAGCTGCCGGTTTAATTGAGGTTTTAGATAAAGTTCAATTAAACTTTAGTATGATGCCACAAAGTCCTGAAATTGTTAGAGCACGTGCACTATTTCCTTTAAATAACATTAAATCTATTGTTTACAAGGATGAAGTTGGTGAAGTAGTTGGCGAACTTAAAATTGAATATGTATACGATGCAGATAATTATCCAACTTCTGCAACATTAACTGTGATTGATGAAGATGAGTTGTCTTCAGTGTATACAATAACATATACTTATAAGCAATAATCTTGTAGAGCCTATTCAAAAAAAATAAGAGGACTTCTTGAAAAAGAGCCCTCTTATTTTTTATAATACTTTTTGGGTTAATTTTCTTCTGATCCTTTTCCCCACAATAAATCGACTTGTTCGTTTGTTTCTTCTAATATTACATATAGTTCAGAATACGTCCAAGTGTCGTTTTGTTTAGTACCAACAATGTATATTTTAGCTTCTCCATTAGGACCTTTGATTGGGATAGAGATGTCGGCAGAACCTTGATCATTTTCAAATTTTAAACTACCATTCATTATACCATTAGTTTCTATTGGCTCTCCTAACATTTGTACGATATACTCATCTTGTTGTGCTTTTAAAAGGCCGTCTTGGTATGGTCCAGAGTTTGTAAAAGCTTTAGAAACCCCGAAGACAACTGAGCCAAGGAATACAAAGAAAATGACGATTATAGTAAAACAACCACCAACTGGTACTACCCAAGGCCAATTTCTGCTAAACCAACTTTTTTTAGATATTTGTTCTTCCATAGTATAAAGTGCTTTTTGGTTACTCTATAGGTAGGAATTTTTGCTGTTTTGTTACAAGATATATTTATTCATAAAGATAGTTTCCTGCCGCGTCACCCATTTTTCTCATATTATGACCAACATTAGGAATTATTTTTAGCTCCCAATTAAATGGATATCCCATTTCTTTGGCTTTTGATTTGGCTACTTTAAAAAAGTACTTTGCTCTTGCCAATCTATGTAATCCTTGTTTATCAACAGTTTTGGAACGCAGTAAAATTCCGCCGGTTTCATTTTCATTATCTAATTCTCCAACAAAAATTATTAGCTTTTGTAGAAAAGCTTTTTTTAATTCTTGTTTCGAAAGGTTAAGATCTTCTATACCAAATGGATATTTTGTATCAAAGTCGGTTAATGTATAGCTACCAGAGTTTGCAGCAACTATTTTATTTGCTTTCGATTTGGTATGCAAAATAGCAAATCGATGTAATATCTGCCCTCCTGCGGAATGTCCGAATATATCATAACTTTTTTGAGAACTATTTAGAGCAGCTATTGCTGATTCAAATATGGTATCGAAATCATGATATATCCATGTTGTTTTATCTAAATTTAGTTGAATAGAAGTTTTGTCTTCATCAAGAAAGACCTGATTTGTATTTTCGATGAAAGATATGCTTTCGCGGGTATTTACATCTTTGACAATTCCTCCTAGATGATAATCCTCATACTGATATTCTATTTCAGGATAACTGGGAGATAAGATTAGAATATTGTGCTTTTCAGATTCTTCAATCCAGCTATCTCGATAACTATCACCATTTCTGCCAGACCCAGGAATCACTAATAAGACCTTTGATGAAGGATTGAATTTTTTTGGTTTGTAATAATGAACCGTAATGATTTTGTTTTCATTCCCTTTACCTCCTTTAATGGTAAATATTCCGGGGCCTTCTAGGATAGATATTTTTTTATTTTGACCAAATGTAAAAGATACACAAGCTAAAATTATAAGGTATACTATTCGTTTCATTTTGATATAATTTTTAATGTTTTATCAAAAATTGGAAATTTATAACCTATTATTTTTTGATATCGATTACTTAGATAAGTAAACGCCTAGAAAAGTGGTTTTCAAAGACCTATTGTATTTGTCATTAAAACTCGATGATTCATTGGTTTTATGGAGTTATTCGTCGATAGTTAAAAATAATCTAGACATATTTATTACTTTAGATTATATGGTTTTTGATTGGATCTTTTTGGAAAAATTAATAGTAAGACTACAGAAAAAGGAATGGACGAGACATTTGATTTTTTGGGTTGTAGTAATTCTAAGTTTTATTGCAAGGGACCGAATCCTTGATGAACATACTTTGTATACATCTTGGGTTCGTCAGCTATGTCTTTTAATTCCACAACTAATCGGATCCTATTTTTTAGCATATTATTGGATCCCAAAATATATTGTTAGTAGTAAGAAGTTTCTATATATATTATTTCTGTTTTTGACTGTATACGTGACTATTGTTTTAGCGAGATATTTAATTATTCATGTTTCAGAAACACTTACCAGAACGCTGCCTTATAGGCAAGAGTCTTTAGTAGAAATAATATTGGATTGGAAGAAATTATTATCAGAATACTTCACTCCTATTTATGCTGTAGTATTAGGATTCCTTTTTATAAAATTCTTTATTCATTATATGGAGGCTAAACAAAAAACGTTACAAATCGATAAAGAAAAAATTGAAACAGAATTAAATTTATTAAAAGCGCAACTAAACCCGCATTTTTTGTTTAACACCTTGAATAACATTTACCTTTTAGCATTAGAAAACTCTTCCAAAACAGCTTATTCTATTGAAAAACTATCTGAGATTTTAGATTATATTTTGTACCGATGTACGGATAAATACGGTTCTTTAAAAGGTGAGGTAAAGATGTTAGAGAACTATATAGAATTAGAAAAGTTAAGGTATGATGATCGATTACAGGTGACTCTAGAAAAGCATATAGAAAAAGATATAAATATAGCACCACTGATTCTACTCTCTTTTGTAGAAAATGCTTTTAAGCATGGTGCTGGAGAAGATAGTGGTTCTCCTAAGATCGATATTTTGATTAGTTATACTAACGGATTATTTATATTTAATATCTCTAATACCGTTGATGCTGTCCCAGATGATAGTCAAAAAAAGAAAATTGGACTTGCCAATATCAAAAAGCAGTTAGATTTATTATATAATAACCAATATAAATTAGAAATAAATAGCAACCAGAAAAACTTGTTTGTGGTCGAGTTGAAAATAAAAATTACTAATGAAAACTAGATGTTTACTTGTAGATGATGAACCACTGGCAATACGGCTGCTAGAAAACCATATTTCTAAAATAGATTCTTTAGAGATAGTTGCTACTTGCAATAACGCAATCAAAGCGCTAGAGATTTTAAAAAAAGAGAAGGTTGATTTATTATTTTTAGATATAAAAATGCCAAATATTACGGGGTTAGAATTTTTAAAAACCATAAAAACTCCTCCAAAAACTATTATTACTACTGCATATAGAGAATATGCGCTAGAGGGATATGATTTAGATATTTTAGATTATTTACTGAAGCCCATTACGTTTGAAAGATTTTTTAGAGCAATAGAACGTTTTTTTAGAAATGAACAAGAGACGATTTTGTTTTCTGAAAAGAATAAGGAATCTACAGAAGAATGTTTACTTGTAAAAACTGGAAATAAATATCATAAAATACATCCTGATGATATTATGTATGTAGAAAGTCTAAAGGATTATATAAAAATATATACGAATACAAAAGAGATACAAACGAAATATAAAATCAGTGATTTTGAAAAAGTACTCCCCGAAAAATCATTTTTAAGAATTCATAGATCTTTCATCATTAATTTGGATAAAATAACGGCCTATACCCAGCATGATATAGAACTTGGTCTTATAGAAATTCCTATTGGAATTAGTTATAAGGAAAAAGTATATTCTCATCTAAAAATCAAAAAGTAATTTGATAATTATGATCCTATATCAATTAATAAATTAACAGTTGAACATGCGAGAACAAACCCCTACATTTGTTCAAAAATTAAGTGTTGCAAAACCCAATATCGATAACTGGAATTTCATCTATATCCCCTCTAGGAATTTCATCTGAGGAGATCTGGAACTTATATAAACAATCATCACATCGGATTACTTTTGAAGACTTTGCTGGAAGTATAGCGCCAGTTGCAAAATTAAATTCAATATCAAGAAAAGAAATAGAAAAACTGAAGGAAAAGAATTCTCAATATGCTTCTTTGGATGATTCTGTTTTGTTTGCTTTATTAGCAGCAAGAAATGCTGTAAAAGATGCGAACTGGGGAGATGAAGTAGATTTTGGAATTAATGTTGGATCTTCTAGAGGAGCAACGAGTCTTTTTGAAAAATATCATAAAGAATTTATAGAAACTAATCAATCCTCTACATTAAGTTCGCCAACAACTACATTGGGTAATGTATCTTCTTGGATTGCTCAGGATTTAGGATCTAATGGGCCGGATATAAGTCATTCTATTACCTGTTCTACTGCTCTGCACGCAGTATTAAATGGTGTTGCTTGGTTACAATCTGGTTTAAGTAATAAGTTTTTAGTTGGTGGTAGCGAAGCTCCTTTAACTCCTTTTACTATCGCCCAAATGAAGGCTTTAAAAATTTATGCATCAGAATCTAAAGATCCTTATCCTTGTCAGGCAATGAACTGGGATAAAACTAGTAATACAATGTTTTTGGGAGAAGGTGCTGGAGTGGCTTGTTTGGAAAATGGAATTTTAGAAAACGCTATTGCGTTGATTACAGGAATTGGATATGCTACTGAATCATTAACACATAATATATCCATATCTACAAATGCGGATTGTTTCCAGAAATCAATGAAGATGGCCTTAGGAACTACGAAGGTAGAAGCTGTTGATGCAGTGGTTTTACACGCTCCTGGAACTGTAAAAGGAGATCAAGCAGAATATAATGCAATTAAGGCTGTTTTTGGAGAAGCTGTTCCTGCGTTAACAACCAATAAATGGAAAATAGGTCACACATTTGGAGCTAGTGGAATTTTAAGCATGGAATTGGCTGTTTTAATGATGAAACATCAGGAATTTATATCAGTCCCTTATATAAAGCATAATGTAATTCCTAAAAAATTGAATAAAATTATGGTAAACGCTGTCGGATTTGGAGGAAATGCGGTTAGTATTCTGTTAGAACTACCATGAAAGTTAATATAGATTGTTATTAAAACTATCGAATTTGATAAAGCTAATTTGTGTTTTTTGATTTTAAACAATTACTTTTGAAAATTCACATACCATTGATTTATGAGCGTTATTAGACACGATTGGACATCACAGGAAATATTAGATATATACAATAAACCATTAATGGAGTTGCTTTATGAAGCGGCATCTGTACATCGTGAATATCACGATCCAAATACAGTTCAAGTTTCTACATTACTATCTATTAAAACAGGAGGTTGTCCAGAAGATTGTGGGTATTGCCCTCAAGCTGCAAGATATCATACTGATATAGAAGGTAATGATTTAATGAGTGTACAGCAAGTAAAAGCACAAGCGCTTCGAGCTAAAGCATCTGGGAGTTCTAGAGTATGTATGGGAGCTGCCTGGCGTAATGTAAAGGATGGACCAGAGTTTGATAACGTATTAGAGATGGTGAGAACTATCAATAAGTTAGAGATGGAGGTTTGTTGTACATTAGGTATGATAACAGAAAATCAAGCTCAGAGATTGGCAGAAGCGGGATTATATGCTTATAATCATAATCTAGATACATCAGAAGAATATTATAAAGAAGTGATTTCTACCCGAGGTTATGAAGACCGTCTTCAGACTATTGATAATGTGCGTAAAACTAACGTTACTGTTTGTAGTGGAGGAATCATTGGAATGGGTGAAAAGGCTGAAGATCGTGCTGGTATGTTGGTAGCTTTAGCAAAATTAAGTCCACAGCCAGAATCTGTTCCTATTAATGCACTTGTAGCAGTTGATGGTACACCACTGGAAGATCAAACACCTGTGGAAATTTGGGATATGATTAGAATGGTAGCTACAACTAGAATTGTAATGCCACAGACACAAGTAAGACTTTCGGCAGGGAGAACGGAAATGAGTAGAGAAGGACAAGCTATGTGCTTTTTTGCAGGAGCAAATTCAATTTTTGCAGGGGATAAATTATTGACAACTCCTAATCCAGATGTTAATCAGGATATGGAAATGTTTAAAAAATTAGGATTGAACCCACAAAAACCATTTGTTAAGAAGGCACAACCCGATACAGTTGAAGCTGAGAACTCTAAGTTTGAAGCTAAAGGAGAAAAACCTAAATGGTCTAGGCCTGAGCATATCATTGAAAAGAATGAACTTGCTAAACAAAAGGGGAAAGAAGCTTTACTTAATAAATAATTTTGAAGTTTAGTAAACTTTGAAAAACAAAGTTTTAGAATTATTTTTTAGTTAGTGGGATTAAATTTAGAGCAAATATCAAGAGTAGAAACAATTACTAAAGAAGAATTTTTGAGGGATTATTTTATTCCTCAAAAACCGGTAGTAATAGAACGACTAATTGAAGATTGGCCGGCATATCAGAAATGGAATTTAGATTATATTAATGAAGTTGCTGGAGATAAAGAAGTGCCTTTGTTTGATGATAGACCGATAAATTCTGAGTTTAAGTTTAATGAGCCCCATACAAGCATGAAAATGAGTGAGTATGTGGACCTCTTAAAAAAGAAACCTACCAATTATAGAATTTTCTTGTATAACTTGTTGAAAGAGGTGCCAAAACTTAGAGAGGATTATAAATATCCTGAAATAGGATTGAGACTACTAAAAAAAATGCCTTATTTGTTCTTTGGTGGTGGCGGTTCCAAAGTATTTATGCATTATGATATAGATTTAGGTAATATTCTTCACTTTCATTTTCATGGAGAAAAACAATGTATTCTGTTCCCTCCTTCGGAAACGAAGTATTTGTACAAGGTCCCTCATGCATTAATCGCCCATCAAGAAATTGATTTTACAAATCCCGATTTAGAAAAATGGCCTGCTCTTAAGAAAGCAAATGGATATATTGCAAATCTTACACATGGCGAAACGTTGTATATGCCAGAAGGATATTGGCATCAAATGACTTACCTTACTCCCGGATTTTCAATGAGCATTCGAGCAATGGCAACTAGATTTGGGAATATGAATAAAGCAGCATACAACATTCTTTTTATGCGCTATTTCGATAATGTTATGCGCAGGATTGGAGGTCAGAAATGGATGGATCATAAAAATGAGTTGGCTATTAAAAGAACCAATAAACGGAATAGCTTATAATTATAGAAAGCTTGCAACCTTTTTAATTTCTTTTTGTCTTTATTATTAGAAATTATAAATCTTTCTTGATGGAATTTGTGAATATTATTCTATTAATAAGTGTTTCGCAAGGATTTCTTTTTGGTTTTGCGATTTTGTTTTCTCCTTATTTTAAAAGTTCCACAAATAAATATTTAGGGTATTCAATCTTGATTTTAGCGTTTTTGATGTTTAATGTATATCTAGATACCTTAAATGTATATGAACAATATCCCGAGTTTTTAATCTTATATGATATAGAGTGGATATTCTTATTCCCAGTTTTTTTCTTCCTATATATATTAAAATCAATTGATCAAGATTTTGTAGTAGAGAGAAAATGGAATTGGTTGTACATTCCGTTTATATTTTCTGTTATATTGAATGTAGTTTATAATTTAGAGCACATTTACAAATGGGAAATATCGTTTTTATCTGATCAAGCATTAATGTATGAATGGGCTTTTGGTCTGCAAGAATTCGGATATTATTCTTATAATTTTGTAATTGCTATTTGGACTTATAATATTCTTAAGCATAACAAATATACTAGCCAAATACCTGGTAAATGGCTCAAAAAATTATGTGTATATGAGGTTTCATTAGTAACTTGTTGGATCTTAATAGACGTTGCTGATATGATTTTTAATATAGGTTATGATATAGGCATCTCTATCATATGCACTATTACCTCATTTTTTATATTTTGGATTGTATATAATGGGATTTACTCTTTGAAAATAAGTAATTTCAAGAATAGTGATGTCAATTTTAATGAAGATACTCTAGAGCCTAAAAACCCTAAAGTTTCAACTCTGGAGCTTTCTTTTTCCAAAGACAATATATATTTCCAAAAGTTAGAAGGTTTATTGGAAAAAGATTATATCTATCGAAACCCTAATTTGAATCAAGAGATGGTCGCACAGACCTTAAATATAAGCTCAGGTTATCTTTCTCAGATCGTAAATGATGTTACTAAAAAGAATTTTACCGCCTATATAAATTCTTATCGTGTAAATGAAGTAAAGGAGATGATACTTAATGAAGAGTTTGATAAATATAGTTTACTGTCAATTGGTTTAGAAGCAGGTTTCAAAGCTAAGTCTACATTTTACACTTCTTTCAAAAAAGAAACTGGATTAACCCCAAACCAGTTTAAAATTGATCATAAAAAGGTACAGTTTTTTTAAATTTTAATAATTCCGAACACCATTTTTTTATTAGCTATCTAGTTTTGAATCAAATCAAAGGTTGGATCAATTCATTTTGATTCTTGGATTAATCTGATGCAACTGATTGATTGTTTAATTGTCAATAGTGATATAATTCTTAAAATGTGATGTTATGATTTTAGATTTTTTTAAAAAGTATTTCTTAGTATTAATTATGGTTTTTTTAATTGGATGTAAATCAGATGATGATACTCCAGTAATTGAAGAAGATACTATAAATGGGTTTTGGTTAGCAGAAGATAAAGGGTATGTGATTGAGTTTACAGATGATCAAGACATCCTTTATAATGTAAATACTTCTGGTTGTTCAATTGCGGATGATAATTTTAAAATAGAAGAATTAGCAGGTCTTCAATTAGAGATGCTGAATAATAATGAACTGATTGGGAGATCAGAATTAATAGCCTCAGATATTAAATTTATAAGGTTAGAGAATCAAAATGAATTTTGTTTAGCTGATCAGATTTCGGAGACTGATGATCCAAAAGTTAATTATGATCATTTCTGGAATATTTTTAATGATTATTATGCTTTTTTTGAAACTAGAAATGTGGATTGGTCGCAATACGAAGATTTAGGTGAACAAGTAACTTCCGAAAATTTTTATCAGATTATTGGTGAACTAGTTTTATTGCTAAATGATGGTCATGTTGCAATTGATGATGAAGAAAATAATATTAGTATAGATGCTGGTTTACCCAATTTATTAGAGCGATTAAATGCAGGATTAACAGGAGATTTAATTATAGATTCTGATGAAACTTATAATGCGCTTTATAATCAACGGTTAGAGGTTATCGGGTTAAAATACCTTGGTGGAGAATATCAACTAGATGAGAGTGGAAATATTGCTTGGGGTATGATTAATAATACTATTGGTTATATAAATGTTTTAGGAATGCAAGGGTATAGTGATGATGAAAGTACAGAATTACAGGTTTTGAATATTGTTCTGGATGAGATGATGGATGATTTTAAAAACTCTGGAGTTTCTAAACTAATAATAGATGTTCGTTTTAATGGAGGAGGTTATGATATGGTATCTGTAGAGATAGCATCTAGATTTATGGATCAAGAAAGATCTGCATTTTCTAAGAAAGCTAGGTTAGGAGATAGTTTTACAGAAACGACTTCCGTTTCGGTTAGCCCTAAAGGAGATTTTCAGTTCACTGATGAGATTATTTTACTAACAAGCCCATTAACCGCTAGTGCTGCAGAAATTTTCACTCTATGCCTGAAAGATTTGTCATATGTTACTATTGTAGGTGATAACACGAATGGAGTTTTTTCTGATATTTTGGTTCACGCATTACCAAACGGAGCATTTGTTGGATTGTCTAATGAAATATATAGTGATGCTCAAGGAGTAATATACGAGTCAATTGGAGTAGGACCTCTTGAAGTAAACAGAGTTCCTCTATTCGCAAATGATGATTATTTAGAAGAAAAAGATAGTGGAATAGATAGAGCTGTAGAAATATTAAGTAATCGGAACTAAGTGGTGTTTTTTGTGATTAAAAAAGCTCATTAATTTTCTCAAAAACTAATTGGTTTTCCCACCCTCTATAGAGAAGATAATCAATTAGTTTTTTTCTTTTTTTGAAGGTGTCCGAATCTGTTATTGAATTAAATTTCTTTTCTGCCAAATCATGAAAAGTTTCTAGGTATTCATTTTCAGAGATTTCTTTTAACGCTACTTTAGTACAGTATTCGGATATTTGTCTGAATTTTAATTCTCTAATAATTCGTTGTTTACCCCATTTCTTAATTCGGAATTTTCCTCTTGCAAAACTTTTAGCAAAACGTTCTTCATTAAGAAAATTATGTTCCAAAAGGTGTAGAATGATCTTTTCTTTTGCCTCAGGAATCAGTTTCATAGTATTAAGTTTTTGAGAAACATCCTTATGACAACGATCTTGATAAGCACAGTAGTGCTCCATCTTTTTAATTGCTTCTGTAACGGTAATTGATTCGGGTGTTTTATGGTACATTATTACAAATATAATAAACAAAAAAACCCAGCCTACAATGTAAGCTGGGTTTCATTTTATTTTATCATTTCTCCGTCTTTATCGTGGAAATGATATTCTAAATACGTGTAAGCGTCTCTAGGTATAATTTTTACCCATCTTTTATGGTCCATGAACCATTTAGATCGGGCGGATGGAAATCCTTTAGTTAAAAAAGCTGCAATAAAAGGATGCGCGCTAAGCGTTAACTTTTTATGTTCTTTTTTAATTAATTTTTCTAAATCGACCTTTATTTTATCTACTAAAACTATTGGCGCCTCAACTTCGCCATTTCCTCCGTTAGGGTTTTCCTCACGGGTTTTGATATTCATTTCTGGTCGTACACGCTGTCGCGTTATTTGAATCAGGCCAAACTTACTTGGCGGTAAAATTTTATGCTTTGCCCTGTCGTCTTTCATCTCTTCACGTAAGTGGTTGAAAAGTGTTCTGCGGTTATCAGCATTATTCATGTCTATAAAATCGACTACAATAATACCTCCCATATCCCTAAGACGTAGTTGGCGTGCTACTTCGGATGCACTGATTAGGTTGACTTCTAGTGCAGTGTCTTCTTGGTTTTTGGCTTTGTTAGATCGATTTCCACTATTTACGTCAATGACGTGCATTGCCTCAGTGTGTTCGATTACAAGATAGGCTCCCTTACTCATGGATACCGTTTTACCAAAACTTGTTTTGATTTGTCGTTCGATACCATGTTTTTCAAAAACAGGTACTTTAGACGTGTGTAACTTTACGATAGATTCTTTTTTTGGTGCAATTTCTTGCAGATAATCTTTGATTTGGTTGTAGAGATCTTCTTCATCTACAACGATCGAAGTGAAGGTGTCATTAAAAACATCTCTTAATATAGAGGATGCTCTATTCATTTCACCTAAAATTTTTGATGGATGGGGTGCTTTGTATAATTTTTTACACATAGACTCCCAGCGACCCACCAAGTTTTGCAAATCTCTGTCTAGTTCTGCTACTTTCTTGCCTTCTGCTACTGTACGAACAATAATTCCAAAACCTTTTGGCTTAATACTTTTTACCAGTCTTTTTAGACGTTCTTTTTCTTCTGATGATTCTATTTTCTGAGAAATAGATACTCTGTTAGAAAAAGGTACTAATACAATATATCTACCGGCAATCGAAAGCTCTGAGCTAATTCGAGGGCCTTTTGTAGAAATAGGTTCTTTTACTATTTGTACTAATAGCGATTGATTTGATTTTAACACATCGGTTATTACTCCGTGTTTATCAATATCGTTCTCAAAAGGAAAATTCTTAAGAGAATAATCTTTTAATTTACCTGTGCTTACACGTTTAATGAATTTAAGTAAAGAAGATACTTGAGGGCCCAGATCGTGGTAATGCAGAAATGCATCTTTTTCATAACCCACATTTACAAATGCGGCGTTAAGACCTGGAACAGCTTTACGGATTTTGGCAATAAAAATATCACCTACTGCAAAATTGCTGTCGTCTTCTTCCTTATGTAATTCAATTAGTTTTCCATCTTTTAATAAGGCAAAATCAGTAGAGGAACCAGATCTAATGATCAATTCTTTGTTCACTCTGATTAGATTTTTATCCACCTCGATATGTTCGAGACAGATGGATTAAACAAATTTTTTCACAGGAATTTTATAATTCCGTTGAAATAAAGTCTTATAAAGGTAGTGATATAAGATACTTTATTTCGATTTCAAAGAACATTCTTAAATAGAAAAAGTAGTTAGAAAACTACTTTTTCTTATGGCGATTAGCTCTTCTTCTCTTTTTACGCTTGTGCGTAGCTACCTTGTGTCTTTTACGTTTTTTACCACTTGGCATAGTGCGTCTATTTATTGATTATTAATTGTTACTTAACTTCTACGTTAGTTTTTACACCTTCCACAAATACTTTTGCCGGTTTAAAGGCAGGAATATTATGTGCAGGTATTTTGATTGTAGTGTTTTTAGAAATGTTACGGCCAGTTTTTTCAGCTCTTGTTTTGATGATAAAGCTACCAAAACCTCTAAGGTATACATTATCACCGCTCTCTAAAGAACTTTTTACTTCTTCCATAAAGGTTTCAACAGTTGCCTGAACATCTCCTTTTTCAATTCCTAGTTTTTCTGAAATTTTTGCTACAATATCTGCTTTAGTCATTATATTACCTATTTAGGGGTTTTTAAATTTTCAAGGGGGCAAATATAGCAATTTAAAATCCAAAATATCAATACTTAAGATGAAATTATCATCTTTTAAAGGTTTAATTTTACAAAACTTACAATTTTCACATGATTTTTTATAAAAAACTCATTACGTGGTACTTACAAAACAAAAGATCGATGCCATGGCGAGAAACAATCGATCCATATCACATTTGGTTAAGCGAAATCATACTTCAACAGACGCGAGTTGCACAAGGATTACCATATTATTTGTCATTTACCGATCAGTATCCTACTGTTTTTGATTTAGCAAATGCAGAAGAAGAACAAGTGCTAAAACTATGGCAAGGATTAGGTTATTATTCTAGAGCCAGAAATTTACATGCTACTGCGAAATATATAGCAAATGAGCTTAATGGTATTTTTCCTTCTAACTATAATGATTTATTAAAACTAAAAGGTGTGGGTGATTATACCGCCAGTGCTATAGCTTCGATATGTTATAATGAAGTGGTTCCTGTGGTAGATGGTAATGTATATCGCGTTTTATCTAGATATTTTAATATTAACACTCCTATTAATAGTACTCAAGGAATTAAAGAGTTTAAGAAAATTGCTTTTGAGTTAATTGATCCAGAGCAACCCGCTACCTATAATCAGGCGATTATGGAATTTGGAGCGTTGCAGTGTAAGCCACAAAATCCATATTGTATCGTTTGTCCATTAAATGATAGTTGTGAGTCATTAAATAAAGGAACAGTTACATCATTACCGGTTAAATTGAAAAAAACTAAAGTCAAGAAAAGATATTTCAATTACCTGATATTTTCTGTCAGTGATCAATATACTATTATTAAACAACGAACAGGCAAAGGTATCTGGCAGAATTTATACGAGTTTCCACTGATAGAAAGCGAGAATGACGTAGACCTTGATTATATAAAAGAACATGTTCTGTTTAAAAGTTTATTAGAAGATGTATCTTATGATATCACTTGCTATGAAGAAACATTTAAAATACATAAACTTTCGCACCAGCACTTATATACTCGATTTTATATCATAAAAACCAATAAAAAGCCCAAAATCAATACTGAACTAGAGCAGGTTAAAATAGATAATATTCGCGAATATCCAGTTCCTATATTATTAGGTAATTTTATAGATAGCTTTTTTTAGGTATGATGCTTTTTTATTACATTTACTATAAATAATAAAGGATATGTCTGGAACGTTGAATAAGGTAATGCTTATTGGTCATACAGGAGATGAAGTAAAGATGCATTATTTTGAAGGAGGAAACTGTATTGGCAGATTTCCGCTGGCAACTAATGATTCTTATGTAAACAAAACCACTGGAGAGAGAGTTACTTCTACAGAATGGCACAATATTGTGGTGCGTAATAAAGCAGCTGAAATCTGTGAAAAATATTTAAAGAAAGGAGATAAAGTATATATTGAAGGTCGTCTTAAAACTAGAAAATGGCAAGATGAACAAGGAAAAGATCGATATAATACAGAGATACAGTGTACCGATTTTACATTTTTAACTCCAAAAACTGAAGGACAACAATCCGAAACAACTGCAAGCAGTCAGCCGGTAAGTAATGCAAACCCTTCAGTAGGTACAACACAATCGATATCATCCCTATCTACAGAAATGGAAGAAGATGATCTTCCGTTTTAATATGTTTAACTAAACCGCTATAATTTGGATCCTGATCCCGAACCTTTATTTGTTTTATTTGTTGCTTTTGATTCCATGCAGGCAATTAATTTACTTGCCCTTATTTTACTATTGATTTGTTCTGCTTTAATCTCGGGTAGTGAGGTTTCTTTATTTTCGCTTACTCCCTCAGATCTTAAAATAGAAGGAGAAGAAGAAACTGCAAATCAAAAGATAATATCAAAGTTATTAAGTAGGCCAAAGAAATTGTTAGCTACAATATTAGTGGCTAATAATTTTATAAATATTGCTATTGTATTACTCTTTGATGCTTTAGGAGAGATTTATTTTAAAGATCTTGATATCATTTGGTGGGGTTGGATGGATGTAAGATTTGTTGTAGAGGTAATTATTGTAGCATTCCTTATTTTATTATTTGGAGAAATTTTACCAAAGATATATGCGAGTAGAAATAAAGTGAAATTTGCCAATTTTATGGCAAGACCATTAAGAGTTTTGGACTGGGTTATTACTCCGATTAGTTTACCAATGAGAAGTGTGACGATACGAATTCATAATAAATTAGGTAAGCAGAAATCGAATATCAGTGTTGATCAATTATCACAAGCGTTGGAGTTAACCTCAGACACCGATACTACTTCTGAGGAGAAGAAAATTTTAGAAGGTATTGTTTCTTTTGGTAATACTGATACTAAACAGGTAATGAAACCTAGGATAGATATTTTTGCCTTAAATCGCGATATGAAATATACCGAGGTTATTCCTGAAATTATAGAAAAAGGATATTCTCGTATTCCAGTATATGAAGATAGTATTGACAAAGTTATTGGTATTCTTTATGTAAAGGATTTATTGCCTTATATCAATCATAAAGATTATAATTGGGTAGATCTTGTAAGAGAACCTTATTTTGTTCCGGAAAACAAAAAGTTAGATGATTTGCTTAATGATTTTAAGAATAAAAAGAATCATTTGGCAATTGTAGTAGACGAATATGGTGGAACAAGTGGTTTGATCTCTTTAGAGGATATTATTGAAGAAATAGTTGGGGATATTAGTGATGAATTTGATGATGAAGATTTAATATTTTCTAAGTTAGATGATCTCAATTATGTGTTCGAAGGAAGAACTTCTTTAAAAGATTTTTATAAAGTATTGAAGTTGGAAGATCAAACAGTTTTTGAGAGTAAAAAAGGGGATGCAGAAACGATTGCAGGATTGCTATTGGAGATATCCGGAAGCTTTCCTAAAAGAGGGGATGTAATTGTATTAGAAGAATATGTTTTTAAAATAGAATCTCTAGATAATAAACGTATCAAAAGGATTAAATTAACGATTAATGAAGAGTAAAATCTATAATTTTTTTGTGATTGCAGTTGCAAGTGCTTTATATTCTTGTGGTGGAGATGTTTTACCAAAGCCTAAAGGAATGTTACGGTTGGCTTATCCAACACCAAAATATGAAAAGGCTACATTGGATTGTTCATATACTTTTGAGAAGAATAATATTGCAAATTTTAAAAAAGCTAAAAACAATAAAGAATGTTGGTATAATATAGATTACCCGAAGCTGAATGCAACTATTTATGTTTCGTATTACAATGTGGATAAGAACTTAGATTCGTTATTAAGAGATGCACAAAACTTAACACAAGAACACTATATTAAAGCCGATGGAATAGATCAAAAAGATTTTATTCTGCCGGATAAAAAAGTTTATGGAAGCATTTTTGAAGTTACGGGAAATGCTGCTTCTTCTTGCCAATTTTATGTAACAGATAGTCTTAATCATTTTGTTTCTGGTTCAGTGTATTTTAAAGTAAAACCAAATTATGATTCAATTCTTCCTGCAGCGAAATATTTAAGAAATGATGTTGTTCATTTTATGGAAACAATTCAATGGGAAGAAGAACGCTAAACGTTCGTTAATTTTTTTACATAAAAGAGTATCGCTTGTTTAATTTTATTGATTTTTGCAGCTTATAAAATGATCGATGCAAAACTCAAAACTAAAATGGATATATCTTGCGATACTTTCGCTAGTATGGGGTAGTTCGTTTATATTAATTAAGAAGTCGTTGATAGGTCTTACTCCTATGCAGTTAGGGGCTTTAAGGACTCTGTTCGCAGCAATTTTTTTATTCCTGATTGGTTTCCGAAGTATGAAAACCATTAAGAAAGGAGAATGGAAGTGGATTGTTATTTCTGGTTTTTTAGGGACATTTATTCCGGCATTTTTATTTGCTTTTGCAGAAACGGAAATAGATAGTGGTATTGCTTCTGTTCTTAATTCTACAACTCCACTTGTTACCTTAATATTAGGGGTGCTGCTATTCTCGATTCGATTTAGTAGAAATCAATTAATTGGTGTTGTCGTTGGGTTAATTGGATGTTTGGCTCTTATTTGGGAAGGAGCTTCTATAAATCCTAATCAGAATTATTGGTACGCAGCGTTAGTGCTTTGTGCTTCGGTTTGTTATGCAACCAATGTGAATATTATAAAACGTTATATGCAAGAAATTTCTCCTATGGCGATAGCTAATGGTAATTTTATTGTGTTAGTAATTCCTTCTCTTGTAGTGTTATATTATTCTGATTTTTTTAATAATACGGTAATAAGTAATCCAGAAGTACATACGAGTTTGATGTATATTTCTATTCTTGCAGTAGTGGGAACCGGAATTGCTAAGGTTTTATTCAATAAATTAGTTCAAATGAGTAGTCCTGTTTTTGCCACTTCGGTAACGTATACAATTCCGATAGTAGCTTTGATGTGGGGGTTACTGGATGGCGAAGAATTTTCTTTTTATCAAGTAATTGCTACTGGGATAATAATTTTAGGAGTATATATCGCTAATCGAAAAAAATAAAGGCCCGTTTATTATAACGGACCTTTATAAATAACTGAGTTATAGATTTTATTTAAAATCTTCTTCTGTTACTCCTTCGTTAATTTTAATTTCTGAAACATTAAAATCAAACTTCTGTGGACCAGCAGATATTGACATTGTATGAGGGAATTTGATTCCATTTACTTCTTTGTAGTTGCTATATCCAATTGTAGAAGGTATTTTTTGACCTCCTTGTTCCTGGATTACAATATCTTTTATTTTTAATCCTGTTTCTGTATCGAAATAAGAGGTTCTCTTATCGCTTATTTTAACTTTATAAGCTTTACCATTTTCGTAAGGTTCAAGACCTTCTAGTTTAGCATCTGTATTTTTTAGTTCCGGGAAAGGGTATATTTCTTTTTTTGCATCAGCAATTTGAGCTTCTGTATAGTCAATTTTTTGACCTTGAGCCATAGCATATCCTTTAGTACCGTCGAACACATTTTTGTTTACAGAGTTGCCTCCAAATAATATATCAGTAAGCGTTTGGTTTTTCGAAGTAACTTTAGATATCATCTGTAGTGTTGCTCCTCCCATAGATGCTTCGGCTGTAGTGAAGGTAGATTGTACTGCTGTCAATTTATCTTTACCGCCTATAGCTTTTAAATAATTATCTAAAACTGACTGGGCAGTAACTCCCTCTGGGGTAGCTGCATTGTAATCAGGTTTTTCAGTTTTGTTTCCATATTTGTCAAAATATAGAATAGGAATTTTCTTTCCTTCGAAGCTAATTTTTTCTAGGTTTTCTAGAACATCACTTCCTTTACCAACTAATACAATTCTAGCTTTGTCTAGATTAAAATATTTGTTAGCAATCCTTTTAATATCAGCTTTGCTAACTGCGTTGATTTTTGCAATAAAAGTTTCGTAAAAATCTTTTGGAAGATTTTGAGTTTTGATATCAATACTTCTTGCTGCTATTGTTCTATCATTTTCGGAAGCTAGAATAAAGTCTCCTAAGAATTTTGCTTTCGCATTTTTTAATACTTCGTCATCTACATCTTCAGTTCTGATTCTTTTAATTTCTTTTAGAGTTTCTACAACAGCACTATCTGTTACCATATTTCTTACTTTAGCTGTAGCTCTAAATAGCGTTTTAAAGTTTTTGTTTCTTGGTAATGTAGATCGTCCTCCATATGTGTACCCGTGCTCTTCTCTTAGGTTCATATTGATATAACTACCAAATGACCCTCCTAAAACATAGTTAGCTACCAATGCAGCGTGATGATCTTCGTCAGCCATCTTTAGATTAGAAACGCTCATTACAGCCATTTCTGTTTGTACAGCATTCGGCATATCGATAAAATTGATCTGTCTGTATTGCGCGTCTTTAACTTCTGGCATTCCAAAAGAAGGAGCTTTTCCAGCTTTCCAAGAAGTAAAATTCTTTTCTACTAATTCTTTAGCTTTATCATTACTGATGTCTCCACTAATTACCATATATGCATTTGCAGGGACAAAGTTGTTTCTGTAGTATGTTTCTACATCTGCTAAGGTGATATTATTAATTGTTTTTTCTGTAATATACTCTCCAGCTGGGTGATTTTTTCCGTAACCAAGAACGCTTCTTACTCGATCAGCAACTGCTTCTGCACTATTTTCTCCTGATTTAATACCTTCGATAAGTTTTTTCTTTTCAAGGTCTAGTTCCTCTTGCGTAAAGTTTGGATTTAAGGAAGCTTTTGCAAAAAGTTCGATGATTCGATCAGAATATTTAGATAAAGATTGCGCAAATCCACCTGATGCTCCAGTATTGATGAAAGCACCAAGAAAATCGACTTCCTCATTAAAAGCATCTTTGCTAATTTCTTTAGTCCCTTTTCCCATTATTTGGGATACAATTCCTTCGATTCCTGCTTTATCGCCTTCGGCATTTGGTGGGTTATCTAATGATAAGCTAACTGTGATTCTTGGTAGTTTTTTGTTTTCTACAACAAGAACGGTAAGTCCATTGCCCATTTTAAATGTATATGGCTCTCCTAAATTTATAACAGGAGTAGGTCCTGATTTTGGCATTTTTGATCGATCTATCTGTGCTTGAGCACTTATTGCAACCAATAAAAAAGCTATGATAAAGGTTATATTTTTTTTCATTTCTGTATTCATTTATATTATTTGCTTGACTCCGGTAAGTAGTCAAGATTAAGACGTTGATTTTTATTCAGATATTTCTTAGCAACATTTTGAATGTCTTCTCTGGTAATTGATCTGTAGATTTCAATTTCTTTATTGATAAGATTAGTATCGTCATAAAGCATGTTGTAACGAGCCAGTGAATTTGCAATTCCTTCGATACTGGAGTTAGAGTTTACGAAGTTATTTTCAAATTGATTCTGAAGTTTTTTGAATTCTCTTTCAGAAATTAGTTCATTTTGTAACTTTTCGATTTCGCTATCCATTTCTGCTAGAAGTTTATCTAAACTAACATCTCCAAGAGGTAAAGCTCCCATTAGATAAGTGCCATAGTCTTCTTGAGAATCTGTAAAGGCGATTACTTGTAATGCCATTTTTTTATCCTCTACCATGTTTTTCTGCATTCTAGAGCTGTTTCCTCCTGTTAAAATAGTAGAGATATAATCTAACACATAGGCGTCTTTTTCAGTTTGCTTAGGCGTTCTGTATACTAATACTTTTGCAGGGATTTGGATGTTTGCATCTTTTTCTACCGCAGTGATTTCTGATGTAATAGGATCTTCTACTATTGTCGTTCTTGTTATTTTTTCTCCATTATTTTTAATAGAACCAAAATAATCCGAAATCATTTTCTTAGCATCTTCAATTTGGATATCTCCGGCTACTACTAAGGTTGCATTATTTGGGTTATAGTATTTTTTATTAAAAGCTACGAACTCATCAAGTTTAGCAGCGTCAAGGTCTTCCATACTTCCGATCACAGATTGACCATAAGGGTGTTTTTTGAACAGATATTTATTTATCCCAGTCTTGTAAATAATTTTACCATAAGGCGCATTATCTATTCGTTGTCTTTTTTCTTCTTTTACAACTTCATTCTGGGTGTCTACTCCAATTTTATTGATTACAGGATGTAACATACGTTCAGATTCCATCCATAACCCTAGTTCTAGATTGTTAGAAGGTAATGTTTCGTAGTAATAAGTTCTATCCTGAGTAGTGTTAGCGTTGTTTCTTCCACCGTTTGCAGAAACGATATCAAACCACTTTCCTCTTTCTATGTTTTCTGTCCCTTCGAATAATAGGTGTTCGAAAAAATGAGCAAAACCGGTTCTTCCTTTTTCTTCATCTTTTGCTCCTACATGATACATAACACCTACAGTTACTACAGGTGCTTTATTTTCTTGATGTAAAATTACATGTAGACCATTATCTAAGTCATATTCTGTAAATTCTACTTCTTGAGCACTTCCGGAAATTCCAATCAAGAGCGCACAAGCGATTGTGTAAAGTTTATTTTTCATTAGTAATAATTTTGTTTATTGAATTTTTGCAAAGATCGCATTTTGTTATGATTTTAACGAAAAAGAATTTTATCGACCTAAAGTACTTGTTTTTAATAAATTAACAGTTCTTTAAGCCAAAGAATGACTAATTATCCATAAATTTCTGTTAAATCTAAATAATAAAAATTATGAAAAAGTCTACAATTCCCGTTAGATATGGTTCTTTAATCGCAGTAGGGCTGATTGCGTATTTTCTAATTTTATCATTATTTGGGGTGCAAACAAATCCCGTTTTTAGTTTAGGTAATGGAATAATTGTTGCCTTTGGATTGTATAAAGCTATGAAAGATTATAAATTCGAAAAGAGAAGCGAATTTGAATATCAAAAAGGCTTTATGGCTGGATTGTTCACAGGGTTCAATGCTACTCTTATTTTTACTATTTTCTTTGCTATTTATGTTACCAATATAAATACTAATTTTCTTCCAGAAATGCTAGCTAATTGGAGTTCGCATTACCATGTGGGTGTAGGAATAGTAGTGTTTGTAGCAGCTATTATGGGTTTTGCAACTACCTTTGTCTTAACATTGTCTTTTATGCAATTATTAAAAGAAAGCTGGAACATAAAAAAAACTCATAATTCTCCTCCTATAAAAGCGTAAAATATTTGTCAGTTAATTAATTAGCAGTATATTTGCATCCGCTTATTTTAGATAAGTGATAGTTCTTTATATAAAAAATTAATTAAACGTTACGCTATGTACGCAATTGTAGAGATAGCAGGGCAGCAATTTAAAGTTGCAAAAGACCAAAAAGTTTTTGTTCATCGTTTAGCAGGAGAAGAAGGAGATAAAGTTTCTTTTGACAAAGTACTTCTTACTGCAGATGGAGACAAAGTTACTTTAGGCGCCCCGGCTATAGATGGAGCTCAAGTAGGAGCAAAAATCACAAGACACCTTAGAGGTGATAAAGTTATTGTTTTCAAGAAAAAGAGACGTAAAGGATACCGTGTTAAAAATGGTCACCGTCAATCTCTTACTGAAATCGTAATTGAAAGTATAGTTGCTTCTGGAGCTAAAAAAGCTGCACCAAAGAAAGAAGCTAAAAAAGCTGCACCAAAAACTGAAAAGAAAGTAGAAGCTAAAGTTGCTGCTCCTAAAAAGGAAGAAGCACCAAAGAAAGCTGCTCCTAAGAAATCAGCTAAAGCGGATGATCTAAAAAAGATTGAAGGTATCGGACCAAAAATAGCTGAAACTTTAAAGGCTAATGGAATCGTTACTTTTGCTGATCTTTCTAAAGCAGATCCTAAGCAAATTGCAGAGTTCATTAAAGACGTACGTGGAAATCATGTTCCTGATACTTGGCCTAAGCAAGCTGAAATGGCTGCTGATGGTAAGTGGGACGAGTTAAAAGAATGGCAAGATAAATTAGACGGCGGGATTGAAAAATAATCTCCGTTATTATTAACGATATAAAACCTTAAGAAAATGGCTCATAAAAAAGGAGTTGGTAGTTCTAAGAATGGTAGAGAATCAGAATCGAAACGTTTAGGTGTTAAGATTTTTGGTGGACAAGCTGCCATAGCCGGTAACATCATTGTAAGACAAAGAGGTACGGCACACAAACCAGGTGAGAATGTTTATGCTGGTAAAGACCACACATTACACGCAAGAGTAGACGGTGTAGTTAAATTCACTAAGAAAAAAGATAATAAATCTTATGTTTCTATAGTTCCTTTTGAAGCATAAGAATATTTTCCTTTGTAATAAAGATGAAGCCCTTTTCAAATTAATTTGAAAAGGGCTTTTTATTTAAACTATAACTCTTAAACTATAACTCTTATGAAATTATCAAAGCATAAAATTTTGTTCTTTTTTGTTTTTCTATTAATCACAAGCATAGGAATATCCCAGGAAATACCAAAATACGATTATTTAGAAATCATCGTAGTCCAAAAAGCTAATAATAGTGGGCGAGTTAAAAGGGTGAAAGTACAAGAGCAAAGATCATTGGAAGGTAAGCAGATTACGATTAAGGAAATCGAAGATTTAGAAGGGACTTCTGATTTGTTAAACTATATGAATGCTGCTAATTGGGAGTTCGTAGATCGTCAATCTGTGGTGTCCGAGGAAAATGATCCCGTATGGATGAGCTATATTTTCCGAAAGAGGAAATAAAAGACTAAGGTGTAACATAAAAATAATATCTAAATAACATTCTATAATAGGTGTATCACTAGATTTATAAGATTTTTACTTTTTAGTAAGAGTTTTGGAATAGATTTTTATGAGACAAGAATTGTCATGGTTACTTATATGTATATTGTTAATCATTTCTTTTTGTAAAGTTGTTGCACAGGTTGATAATAGTTTAGAAAAAGATAAGAAACAGATTAATGATGCATTGCAGGTTTTAAGAGTAGAGTTAAGAACTGCTCAGAAAAAAGGATCACCTATTAGTATTGCTGAGAAGTATTATCTTTTAGGTAGCTTTTATCAAAATGCAAGAGTATATGATGAAGCTTTAGAACAATATAATAAGGCTCTAGTTTTAATTGAAGAGAAAGACACTCTTTTTGTCCTTCTGAAAAACGAGATAGGTAACATATATCTCTCTACAAAGAATTTTCCTAAAGCCAAGCAGTATTTTAATCAGAGCAAATTAATATCCTCTAAATTCGGATATAAAAAAGGAGTAGCTATTGCTAAAAGATTGCTAGGGTCTTGTTTTGAAAAAGAAGGCGATTACCTTAGCGCTTTGCAATATCAAAAAGAGAGTCTTAAAATATTCTCGGAACTTCAGAATATTGAAGGTGTTGCTGTTGTAAATGAAAACTTAGGAAGTATATACGAAGATTTAGAACAGTATGATGTAGCTTATGAATATTTTAAAAAGTCAAATGAGTACTTTGAAAAAATGGATAAGGCTGGAAAAATCAGTGTTTTTAATAATCTAGGAGATATATGTAGAAAAACTGGAAATTATAGTAAGGCTATCGAATATACCAATAAAGCGCATCAATGGGCACTGTATTTTCATGATAAATATCAAATTAAAAGCGCTCACAAGGATCTTTCTAAAACTTATAACCTTATGGGAGATTTTAAAAAAGCTTTTGATCATCTTTCCAAAAGTGAAAAAATTAATGAAGAGCTTATTCTGTCTGAAAATATTAATCAACTGAATACACTTCAGGTAATTTATGAAACCAAACGAAAAGAAGCTCAAATAAGTACATTATTGCAACAAAAAGAAATTAGTCGTGCTAATCAAAATCTGTTATTAGTTAGTTTAGCTGCTATTATGTTAATTGTAAGTGTCCTATATATTTATTATCGAAAGAAAGGGAAAGAGAGCTTAAAAATTCAGGAGTTTGAACAAAGAACTTTGAAAGCAGAATTAGAGAAGAAGGAGTTTGAAGAAAAAAACTTACAAAGGGAAATTCACTTAAAGACATCTACATTATCCAGATATAGCCTTCATCTGTCTCAGAAAAATAAAATTTTATCTGATTTGTCTTCTACCCTATCTAATATAGCGGATAGAAAAGGGATAGATGTAAATACCAATATAAAACGTATAGTAAAAGAGATTAATTTCAACTTAAAGCAAGAAAGAGAATGGGACGAATTCCATAATTTTTTTAAAGAGATTCATCCAGATTTTATTAAGAGATTATCCCAGTTATCTGAAGACAAACTATCACCTTCAGAATTGCGTTTAGGAATGTTATTACGACTCAATTTATCTTCAAAAGAAATTGCTTCCATTCTTAGAGTTACTCCAGATAGTGTAAGAGTAGCTCGTTATCGATTACGAAAAAAATTACCTATCAATCAGAAAGAAGAGTTGGTTAATTTTATGATTGCTTTGTAATAAAAACCAGAAAAATACACTGTTCTTTTAGTCTATGTTATTGTAATGTAAATAAATCTTAATTGTTGCCTTGTTGTTTATCGTTATTAAGAAAAATGTTTATCCTTTGTTGCTTTACGTTTTTAAAGTAAAACATTGTGTAGCAGTAGTTTTATAGTGATTTTAAAACACTAACAAATGACACCAATCAAATTACTAAAATTAGTATCTGTAACGCTCATTTTCTTTTTGAGTATACATTTTGTACATGCTCAAAAAGGTTCTGTTAAAGGAATTATTACCGATGAGAATGGAATTTCCATGCCAGGAGCTTCTATTATAATTAATTCGATAAACAAAGCTACCATTTCTGATTTTGACGGAAAGTTTACACTTGTAAATATAGAGGAAGGTAGCTATATGATCTTAGTGAAATATCTTGGATATGCTGATTTACAAAAAAAAGTAAATGTCTCTTCTTCTCGAACTACTTTTGTCTCTTTATCACTACAAGCAGAAGGTGTTCAATTAGATGATGTTACTATTTCGGCTTATGGAAATAGCGGGCAAGCAAGAGCTTTAAATACGCAGAAGAATAATATTAATATTACTAATGTAGTATCAACGGATCAAATAGGAAAATTTCCTGATGCTAACATTGGAGATGCGGTAAAGCGTATTCCAGGGATAACTATGCAGGTAGATCAAGGAGAGGCACGAAATATTATTGTAAGAGGTTTATCTCCTCAGTTAAATTCTGTAACATTAAATGGAAGTAGAATCCCTTCTGCAGAAGGTGATAATAGAAATGTACAAATGGATTTAATACCGTCCGATATGATTCAAACCATAGAGGTTAATAAGGCAGTAACTCCCGATATGGAGGCGGATGCTTTAGGAGGGTCTGTTAATCTAGTAACTAGAACAGCTCCACAAGGGTTTAGGCTTTCTGCTACCTTGGGTTCAGGAATTAATTTCATTACAGATAAAAGAATATTAAATGGTTCCTTTTTAGTTGGAGATCGATCTAAAAACAAAAAGTTTGGATGGATGTTATCAGCATCAATTAACGATAATGATTTTGGGTCTGACAATATCGAGGCGCAATGGACAGATGAGTTTGAGTTTTATACAGGTGTCGATGATGCTGATGGCGAACCAATATTAGATGAGGTTTCTGTAAATCCGTATACTAATGAATTTCAGATAAGAACATATCTCGTTCAGAGAATTAGAAGAAGTTTTGCAGCAAATTTTGATTACGAATTTGATAATAACAATTCGATGTATCTGAAAACAATTTATAACTGGCGCGATGATAGAGAAAATAGGTTTCGTTTAGAGCATCAAATGTTAGATGCGGAAGATATCGAAGCAGGCGATTTTGAGGTGGTAAATGGAAATCTTACCCGTTTTCCTGTCGAAGTAGCGCGACAAACGAAAGGCGGAATAGATAATAATAGGAGTAAAAACCGAAGATTAGAAGATCAGCGTATGCAGAATTATAGTTTAGGTGGAGATCATTTGTTTGGGAATGTTAAGATAGATTGGATGGCCTCATTTGCTAAAGCATCGGAGGAAAGGCTTAATGAAAGATATGCGGAATATCAATCAGAATATAGTATAATTAATGATAACTCTGATCCAGAATTTCCGATATATACGCCTGTTAATAGTACTGATGCTAATGATGTATCTGCTTTTGAATTTGGTGAGATTACCGAAGAAAATCAATATACAGAAGAGCAAGATATTAACTTCTTTGTAAATGCTGAATTATCCTCTGATTTTTTTGGTAATGGTAATGGAACTATAAAGTTTGGAATACGAAGTAGATTGAAAAGTAAATTAAGAGATAATGACTTTTTTGAATTTGATTTAGAAGGAAGTGTTCCTACGTTGGGAAATGTTCCTACCCGTAGTTATAGTGATCCTGATTTTCTTGCTGGAAGTCAATATCAGGCCGGATTATATGCAGATGAAAGATGGTTAGGAAGTCTTAGTCTCGTGGATGGAGAATCAGTTCCTGATGAGTTTTTAAGAGCTAATTATGATGTAGAAGAAGATGTGTTGGCAGGATATCTTATGACGAATCAAAAGCTTTCAGAAAAGTTTAGCGTATTGGCAGGTATTAGATTAGAACATACCAAAATTAATGCTACTGGAAATCAAATTGAAGATGAAGAAAATAGAGTGGGTGAAGTAACAGAAGAGCAATCATATATAAATGTGTTGCCAGGAATACATTTGAAATATGATCTTAATTCGCAAACCGTTTTTAGATTTGCTTGGACCAATACATTAGCAAGACCCAATTATGTTGATTTAGTGCCGTCTCTTGATGTATTATTTGGGGATGAGGAGATTGTTACAGGTAACCCTGATCTTGACCCAACTACTTCTATGAATTTTGATGTAATGGCTGAACATTATTTTAAATCAGTTGGAATATTATCTGGAGGTTTATTTTACAAAAAAATAGATAATTTTATTTATACTTTTAGAGGAGAAACTGAGGATGATCGATTTGGTGCAGGTACAGAGGGGTTTGATATTTTTCAGCCACTTAATGGAGAAAAGGCTTCTATTTTTGGAGCAGAGTTATCTATTCAACGTCAACTAGATTTTTTACCTGGTTTTGCTAAGAATTTTAGTGTATATCTTAATTACACATTTCTTACTTCTAGTGCAGATGGAATCCGAAATGAAGATGGAGAAGAACGATCAGATCTCGATCTTCCGAATACATCACCAAATATGTTTAACGGATCTTTAGGATATAACAACAATAAGCTAAGCTTACAATTGTCTGCCAATTTTTCTGATGCATATATAGATGAGATAGGTGGAAACTCTTTTGAAGACAGGTATTATGATAAACAGTTTTTTCTGGATTTTAATGTAAGCTATGCAATTACGAAGAATTTAAGTGTTTATGCAGATTTAAATAATATTACCAATCAACCACTACGTTTTTATCAGGGAATATCAGAAAGAATAATGCAGGCAGAATATTACGAAAGGCGCCTTACTTTTGGTTTGAAATATGATCTTTTTAAGAAATAATACAGATAATTTATTTTATGAAAATTTATAGACTAATTCTTGTAGTGAGTGCTTCACTTATTATTTCGTGCGATAAAAAAGAACCGTTAATCAAACCAGATTTGATTACAGAAAAAGTGTTATATGATACTGATGACCCTGCTATATGGGTTCATCCAACTGATCCTTCAAAAAGTATAATTTTTGGAACTGATAAAGATACTAATGGAGCTATTTATGCCTTTGATTTAGATGGGAAGGTAATTCCTGAAAAAGTGATCAGAGATATAAAATACCCAAATAATATCGATTTGGAATATGGATTTAGGTTAAATGATTCTACTACAACAGATATTATTGTTTTTACTGAAAGAGAAAAAAATCAAATCCGCTTATTTTCGGTTCCTGATATGAAACCACTTGATGATGGTGGTTTTCCTGTTTTTGAAGATGAAAAAAATCTAGAGTTAAGAAGGCCTATGGGAATAGGTTTGTATAAAAATCCGGATAACCTTAGTGTTACCGCAATTGTAAGCAGGAAATCAGGCCCCGAAAATGATTACCTCTACCAATATCAATTGGTAAGTGATAGTTTGGGAGTACATGCTAAGTTAGTTAGGAAATTTGGAAAGTTTAGTAAGCAAAAGGAGATAGAAGCAATAGCTGTAGACGATGAGCTTGGGTTTGTATATTATTCTGATGAAGGTGTTGGTATTAGAAAATATTATGCAGACGTTAAGATGGGAAATGAAGAATTAGCTTTTTTTGGAGGTGAATTTTTTAAAGAAGATATTGAAGGTATTGCGATTGCTTCCAAAGAAAATGGTCAGGGTTTTTTAATTGTGTCTGATCAGCAAAAAGGACAATTTAATGTTTTCTCTAGAAAAGATAATAGCTATATTAAGGCTATAAATTTAGGAACTACGGCAACAGATGGGTGTGATGTAGTTACAATTCCCTTGGGTACTACTTTTACAAAGGGTCTTTTTGTTGCAATGAATGAGCAAAAGGATTTTTATTTCTACGATTTAAGTAGATTGGGGTTGTAAACTATTTATGGTTTAAGCTGATAAAAAAACTCCTTGTCTAAAACAAGGAGTTTTTTATAATATATTCCTGCTAAAAACTTAAATTCAATTTTAAGTAGAGGAATTATTATCTGATTTTAGTATCTGTAATGTTCAGGTTTAAAAGGACCTTCAACAGTTACACCAATATATTCAGCTTGATCGTTTCTTAATTCTGTTAATTCTACTCCGATCTTTTCTAAGTGTAATTTTGCTACTTTTTCATCTAAATGTTTTGGTAGCATATATACTTCATTCTTGTAGCTTTCACTGTTTTTCCAAAGCTCAATTTGTGCTAATGTTTGGTTTGTGAATGAATTACTCATTACAAAACTTGGATGACCAGTAGCACAACCAAGGTTTACTAAACGGCCTTCTGCAAGAATGATTACATCATTTCCGTTTACGTTGTACTTGTCGACTTGAGGTTTGATGGTATCTTTAGTGTGGCCATACTTTTCGTTTAACCAAGCCATATCGATTTCATTATCAAAATGCCCAATGTTACAAACAATAGCTTTGTCTTTTAAGGCTTCAAAATGTTGCCCTTGAACGATATCTTTATTTCCAGTAGTAGTAATAACAATATCACTATTTCCAATAACAGTTTCTAGTTTCTTTACTTCAAAACCGTCCATAGCAGCTTGTAATGCGCAGATAGGATCAATTTCGGTAACAGTAACTATACTTCCTGCACCTTTAAAAGAAGCTGCAGTACCTTTACCAACATCACCATAACCACAAACAGTAACTCGTTTTCCTGCTAGCATCACATCGGTTGCTCTTCTTATTGCATCTACTGCACTTTCTTTACATCCGTATTTGTTATCAAATTTAGATTTAGTAACAGAGTCATTTACATTGATAGCAGGCATTGGTAATGTTCCGTTTTTTACTCTTTCGTATAATCTATGAACACCTGTTGTAGTTTCTTCTGATAAACCTTTAATTCCTTCAGCTAATTCCGGATAACGATCTAATACCATATTTGTTAAATCACCACCATCATCAAGAATCATATTTAATGGTTTGCGATCTTCTCCAAAGAATAAAGTTTGCTCAATACACCAGTCAAATTCTTCCTCGTTCATGCCTTTCCAAGCATATACAGGGATCCCTGCATCAGCAATAGCAGCTGCAGCTTGATCTTGTGTAGAAAATATGTTACAAGAACTCCAAGTAACCTCTGCACCAAGAGCTTGTAATGTTTCTATTAACACAGCAGTTTGGATAGTCATATGAAGACATCCTGCGATACGAGAACCTTTAAGAGGTTGTTCGTCTTTATACTCTTCTCTAAGGGACATAAGACCTGGCATCTCAGCTTCTGCTAGTTCGATTTCTTTTCTTCCCCAGGCAGCTAATGAAATGTCTTTAACTTTGTAAGGAACATAAGGTACTGTTTTGGTACTCATAGTATCTGTTTTATGTTTATGAAGTGCAATAATTTTAGTATTTCGCACTAAATTATTCTAAATTCGTCTCCTGAAAATCAAGATACTGATGTCCTGAATTTCAGTTTGCAAAGGTACATAATAACTTTAAGAATTCACATGCCTCTTTACAAAACTATAACAGTAGATGATAGTACTAATATATTGATTTGGAAGATAGAAGAGTCTTTTGAGACGCTGTCGGAAGGAATTAAGTTAACAGATCATTGTCAGAATCGCGTTGATAATATGAAATCTGATATGCATAGAAGAGGGTTTATGAGTGTCCGTCATTTATTAGCAGTTTTTGGATACAATGATCACGATTTATATTATGATGATTTTGGTAAGCCACATCTAAAAGATGGAAAGCAAATTTCAATAACACATTCTTACGAGTATGCAGGAATTATTATAAGCGATAAACTTGTGGGTATTGATATTGAAAAACAACGCGAAAAAATTCTTAGAATTGCTCATAAGTTTGTAGATTCTGAACAAGATTTTGTAAATCAACAAGAGGACAAAACCCGAGTGTTGACCGTTATTTGGGGAGCAAAAGAATCCTTATATAAATTATATGGTACTGCAGGGTTGAGTTTTGAGCAAAATATACACATCATGCCATTTGATCTAAATATGCCTTTTACTGCAGGCAGTATTCATTATAATGAAACGATTAGTCATTATGATATAACTTTTTTAGAATTTGATGGGTTTACCTGTGTATATGCTTTGCCCTATGTCTGAGTATAAGAACTAGAATTTTTGAAAATTTGACAAGATGCAGATATCAATAGAGTTAACACTTACCCCTTTACAAAATGATTTTGAAGAACACATTATTAAGTTTATAAAAAGACTTAGAGATTCAAAATTTATAGTATTAGAAAATCCTTTGAGTACTCAGGTATATGGAGGTTATGATGAGGTAATGCCGTTTTTAACTAAAGAAATTAGGAAAGCCTTTGGGGATATGGAGCATGTTTTGGTTTATATGAAAATGGTGAAAAGTAATAGAAGTGACTATGAGCCAAATTTTTGATTTCCTTTTCGGACAATATTCGGAATATTCTACACTAGATATTTCTTTAGAAGTTATTGCAGTATTATTCGGGATAGCAAGTGTTTTTTTTGCTTGGTTTAATAAAATATGGGTATATCCTACCGGATTAATCAGTACTTCTATTTATGTGTATTTACTTTTAAAATGGTCGTTATTGGGTGATATGATGATCAATGCATATTATTTTGTGATGAGTATATATGGTTGGTATATATGGACAAAGAAAATAGATGAAACAAATACAACTCCCATTTCTAGAGCAACTTCTACAGAAAAGAAAATAGAATTTTTAATTTTTATTGGTACTTTAATTTTTGTATTTGTTGTTTATAGAACATTTGATAAATGGAATGATTGGACCGCATATGTAGACACATTGACAACAGCAATATTTTTTGTTGGGATGTGGTTGATGGCAAGAAGAAAAATAGAGAATTGGATTTTTTGGATTATAGGAGATATTATTTCTATTCCTTTGTACTTTTATAAAGGGTTTACTTTTACCAGTTTTCAGTATGTGATATTTACATTTATGGCAATTCAAGGATATTTAGGATGGAAGAAAAGCTTAGACAAGAACCCAGTGACTGTATAAGAATTGTATTATTTGGCCCTGAATCAACGGGTAAAACTACTTTATCCAGACAATTGGCAAATCATTATAATGTTTCTTGGGTGCCAGAATATATGAGAATATATCTTCAAGATAAATGGAATAGACTTAAAGAAGTTTGTGTCTATGAAGATTTGATTCCCATTGCTACGGGACAAATGAAGTTAGAAAATCAAATGATTAAAAAAGATGATCCAATAATCTTTTGTGACACAAATCTTTTGGAGATTAAAGTCTATTCTGAGGCTTATTATGATGGATTGGTCCCAGAAGTTATAGAGAAATTTTCGCTAGAAAACACATATGATTTGTATCTTTTAACTTATATTGACACTCCTTGGGTTCCGGATGATTTAAGGGATAAGCCGGATCAGAGAGAAGAGATGTTTTTGAATTTCAAAGAATCTTTAGAAGAAAATAATTGTAATTATGTTACATTAAAAGGAGATCCAGATACTCGTTTTAAGAAAGCAAAAGTTATCATTGACCAATTAATAAAAGAAGCAAAGTGAATATTACGGATAAGGATATTAAACTAATAAGATCAAAAGAATTAACTGTAGAAAAAGTATTATCTCAGATAGAGACATTTAAGAACGAAATTCCTTTTGTAGCCTTAAGAAGCGCAGCTAGTTTAGATAATGGAATTTTAAAATTTTCTGAGCACTATCAATCTGAGTTAACTAAATTATATGAGTCAAGATCTGCTAATCTAGATACAACCAAATTTGTTCCTGCTTCTGGAGCCGCAACGAGAATGTTTAAGGAATTGTTCAAGTTTTTAGATAATTATGAGTATCAAAAAGAAAGTTTAAATTCATATACCAATCATGAGAAAGCTAATGCAATTCGGCTTTTTTTAATAGGACTAGAGAAGTTTCCTTTCTATGATATCGTTATGCAAAAAGTGAAAAGTGCTTACCCTAATTTTGCATCACTCTCAGAAGGGCGACAGCTTCATATTTTTGTGGAAATGATGTTGAAGGAAAAAGGATTGAATTTTGGGGTATATCCAAAAGGGTTGTTGCCATTTCATAAATATACGAATAGCATATCGACTTCTTTTGAGGAACATTTGTTTGAAGCTGCTGGATATAATAAAAATATGAATGGTGATTCTAAATTACATTTTACCATTTCTAAAGAACATTTAGACGCTTTTAAAGATGAATTCGAGAGAATTAAGAAAAAAGTAGAAGCAGAGACTGATACAAATTTTATAATTACATATTCTTTTCAAAAATCAGAAACAGATACGATTGCAGTAGATGAAAATAATGAACCATTTAGAAAAGAAGATGGCTCGTTATTGTTTAGACCAGGAGGACATGGAGCTTTAATTGAAAATCTGAATGATTTAGATTCTGATATTATATATATTAAAAATATTGATAATGTCGTGGTTAGGAAATATCAAGACGAAGTGTCTGGGTATAAAAAGGTATTAGCTGGTAAGTTAATTGAGATTCAGGATGAAGCGTTTAGAATATTAAATGCAATTGATAAAGAAGCTCCTACAGAAGCGGAATTAAAGGATATCAAGAAGTTTTTGGTGGAACAGCTTAATGTGAGATTGCCTTTGGATTTTGATAAGTTTTCAGAAAATTATAAACTTCAATTTTTAAAAGAATCATTAGATAGGCCTATTAGAGTTTGTGGTATGGTAATTAACGAAGGAGAACCTGGTGGAGGGCCTTTTTGGATTAAAAAAGAAAATGGAAGACTGGTTTTACAAATTATCGAAACACCTCAGATAAACTCCGAGGACAATAGACAGCAGGATATTTTAAAAAGTGCTACTCATTTTAATCCAGTAGATTTAGTTTGTGGCGTTCGCGATTATAAAGGGAATAAATTTAATTTATTGAATTTTGTAGACCCAGATGCTGGATTCATAACGACAAAATCACTTAATGGTAAGGTTTTAAAAGCATTAGAGTTACCAGGTTTGTGGAATGGAGCTATGGCAAATTGGATTAGTGTTTTTGTAGAAGTTCCGCTAACTACTTTTAATCCTGTTAAAACGGTAAATGATTTATTAAAGTCAGCACATCAAGTAAAACTTTTCTCGTGAACACTGCTATCATAATTAATGAATTAAAATTTAAAGCGGTTAGAAGTTCTGGCGCAGGAGGCCAGCATGTTAATAAGGTGTCTTCTAAAGTTGAGCTTGTTTTTAATATTTTGGATTCTAAAGGGTTGACTGATGAAGAAAAATTAAGAATTACTCAAAAGTTGACTTCAAGAATTACCAAATCTGGTGAGCTCATTTTAAATTGTGGGGATACTAGAAGTCAACATAGAAATAAAGAACTTGTAATTAGTAGATGTTTGGATATTTTAAAAGCAAGCTTGCTTGCTCCTAAACCAAGAAAACGGTCTAAACCCACTAAATCTTCTATTAAAAAACGATTAGAAAGCAAAAAAAGACAAGCTTTAAAAAAGTCTAATCGTAGAAAACCACTGTTGTAATAATAATCGTATTAAAAGTGTGTAAAATTTCTACACTTTTGTGTGGATTTTACAAATTTCTACAGTTTTTTATTTTCGCAGAAAATACTTAAACACCTGTAATATAGTATTTTAAATCATTTTCTTTTGCTATTTATTTTTTGGAACAATTATTCCTATTTATAATACCGTAAGACTAGTTTTTACAATAATTATAAAAATGAAAAATTTACAAATGATCATCGCGATAGTAGTTAGCATTATATCAGCACAAGGAGTGATAGCTCAAGATGAGTTGGCTGAAAATGACGGATGGGAATTTATGGATTATGAATATGAAGTACAGGAGTATGCAGAGATCGAAATTGTAGAATTACCAATGTCAATTCAAGATGCTGCTGCTAGAGATTTTGAAAACTTACGTATACACAAAGCCTACATTTCAAAGGATAATACTTATAAAATTATTCTTAAAGGTAAAGATAACTACACTAAAGTTGTATTTGCTAGCGCTAATGGCGAATGGATAAAGCCAGACGACAAATCTTAAATCTAGGGGTAGAAAAGGATATCGTTTTGCAACCAAAAGACGATATAAAGTTGTTTAGTGCTAAAAAGAGACCCAATCCCAAGGGTCTCTTTTTTATTTTTTACGTTTCTTTGATGTAGAGAATTATTAAATGTTTTTAATGTTTAATTTTATGTAATACATTTAGAATTAAATGATGTCAATATGTCCAAATTACTGATTGTTGAAGATGATGTTGCTTTTTGTACAATGCTTAAAACTTTTTTGCAGAAAAAAGGATATGATGTATCTACTTCATTTTCTGGTAGCGAAGCAGTTTTGCAAATTCAAGAGCATACATTTGATGTTGTACTCACTGATGTAAGGTTGCCGGATAGAGATGGAATTACCTTATTAGAAGATATTAGAGCGAAAAACCCAAAGACTCAAGTTGTAGTTATGACGGGTTATGCAGAAATTAATATGGCAGTTAGTGCTATTAAGCAAGGTGCTTTTGACTATGTTTCTAAGCCATTTAATCCAGATAAGATACTTCAGATTATAGAAAATGCTTTAAAAGCTGATACTAAGGAGCTAGAACCAAATAGAAATAAAGATTCTAAGAAGAACGATGTAGTTATTGCTAATAATAATTCTTTTGTAAAGGGAATTAGTGATGCTTCTAAAAAATTAAATGAATACGTTGCATTGGTAGCACCTACGCGTATGTCTGTGCTAGTTATAGGGGATAGTGGTACAGGAAAAGAATATGTGGCAAGTAGTATCCATAAAGCTAGTAAAAGATCGGATAAACCTTTTGTTCCTGTAGATTGTGGTGCAATTCCGAAAGAAATAGCTTCAAGTGAATTTTTTGGTCATATTAAAGGATCTTTTACAGGGGCAGTAAATGACAAAGTAGGACATTTTGAAGCTGCTAACGGAGGTACTCTGTTTTTAGATGAAATAGGTAATCTTAGTTATGAATTGCAAGTTCAGCTACTTCGGGCGTTACAAGAACGAAAAATCAAGCCAGTAGGTAGTAATAAAGAAATAGAGGTAGATATTAGGGTTATTGCTGCTACCAATGAAGATCTTAGTAACGCTGTTAAAGAAGGAGAATTTAGAGAAGATCTGTACCATCGACTAAATGAATTTTCGATAAAAGTCCCTCCATTAAAAGATAGAATAGAAGATTTGATGCTTTTTGCGAATTATTTTTTAGAAGAATCTAATGTAGAACTAGATAAGCATGTAGTAGGTTTTGCGGATGAGGTATTGGATACTTTTAAAAAATACGATTGGCCAGGAAACTTAAGGGAGTTGAAAAATATTGTAAAGAGATCAGTTTTGCTATCTCAAAATGAGATGATAACTATGGATATACTACCTAGTGATATAGCGTATGCTTCTCATAATTCTAAACAAACGTACGGTTTGTTTAAAAATCAGAATGAACAGGAGTTGATTTTGGATGCTTTAGAAAAAGCAAATGGCAATAAGGCTAAAGCAGCACGTATGTTGGATATCGATAGAAAAACACTATACAATAAGTTAAAACAATACGATATAAGTCTTTAATTTTTGACTTTTAATTTATTGATTAAATCTTCTATTTTGTGTATTCCTTCTTCCGTAAGTGAAAGTATTTTATTAGGTGTGAACTCGTAATCGTCTTGATGTTCTAAAGTGTTTAAAATAGGAACAATTTCCCTTGCTTTTATTTGCTTAAACATGGGTAACATTTTATGAGCTAATCTTTTAATTTGTTCAAAGTCTTCATTGCTAATGGCAGATTTTAATTCTGTTATGTGATCTATTGTGCTATTGCAGAAAGTTTCTAAAATAGCATATAAAGATTCTGAATCTCCTTGAGCAAAAAGCATTAGATCGTTTAATGAGTAATTGGCGTCTTTTTCTTGATCAGACGTGTTATTTTCATACCCAAGATCTACATCGATGGTTTTAATTTTTAAAACACCTGCGATTAAATCTATTAAAGCTTGTGGAGCATATGGTTTACGAAGGCTTCCAGAAAAACCTGCATCTTCATATTCTGATAAAGAAACTGCAGTTCTACCTGATAACGCAATAATTGGTAAATTGTTATATTTAGAATTATTCTGAATTTCTTTTAGTAGTTCAAAACCATCCATTTTAGGCATTTGTATATCGGTCAGAATTAGATCGTACTCGTTTTTGTTTAAAAGTTCCAATGCATCTATTCCATGTTCTGCTATATCATATGATAACCCTATTAGTGATACTACTTCACTAGTTAAATCTAGTTGGCTGAGATCATCATCTACTATAAGGACCTTTTTGTTTGTAAAATGTTGAATTTCTACAGATTCATTGTCTTCTTCTGTAATTTGAGTTTTAGCAAGTTCAATAGGTATACAAAATATAAAATTACTTCCTTCTTCAACTTCACTCTCTAACTTGATTTTTCCATTAAGTAGTTTGATTATTTTTTTGGTAATTGCTAGACCTAAACCAAAACCACCATATTTTTTTTCCGTATCGTCATCTCCTTGGGAGAATTCTTCGAAAATGTATTTCTGTTGTTCTTTAGTAATTCCAATACCGGTGTCTTTTACAGAAATTATAAGCTCCTTTTCCGCAAGACCGTTTTCAGTTATTTTACCATCTATAGTAATTGAACCTTGATCAGTAAACTTATAGGCGTTGTTTAATAAGTTAGTGAGAATTTGTTTGATTCTAAATGGATCTCCTAAGTACTGCTTGTTTAGACTTTTATCCACGTTTATAAAAACCTCTAGGTTTTTAGTATCGTTCACAGGGATGATACTGGTAATAGTATTTTCTATTAACTTTTTAGGAGAAAAAGGTAATTCTTCTATAACCATTCTACCAGCCTCAAGTTTAGATAGATCCAAGAGATCATTTACTAAATGAAGAATATAATCAGAGGATTTTTTTAGATGTCCTAAATAGTGTTTTTGTTTATTAGTTAACCCTGTTTTTTCTAATAAATCGGAATACCCAATAACTGTATTTAAAGGAGAGCGAAGATCGTGAGTTACTGTGTTTATTAACGATTCTCTAGTTTTTAGTAAAGTTTCTTTGTAGGTCTTTTCTGCTTCTAATTCGTTTCGATATTTCTGACTCTTTGATACATCTTTGGTGATCAAAAAGAGAAAAGTAATAGCGATTATTAAGCTAATTGCAGTAATAATTATAATGAATTGAGCAGTTTTATCAAGAATATTATTAGATCGTTCTAGTTTCGCCACATATTCCTTTCGCTCATTATCTTCTATAGCAGCCATCAAATCTCGAAGCTGTCGAGTAATAATTTGATCGTTCTTTAAGAGTTTATTTTCTCTAGCTTTGATCTGTCTTTGGTATCTTCTTTCTTTTTCCTCAGCATCCGAAAGTGCCTGATAAATAGATCTGGCAATAGAATCAATAGTTTGATTGGTTAAACGCTCTTCATTATCTTTTCTCGTATATTCTAACCAAGCTATAATAGCCTCTTTTTTTTGAGGACTATATTTTCTAAAGCGTTTATCATAATCGGTATAATTCCCAAAATTCTCATTCTTCTTTAGTTGGTCCATTACATTTTCCTGCAACCCTTTTTCTTTACTTTGCTCATATATTGCAATAAGTTTCTCAAAGTTTTGGTTTTTATTGTCAATTAAAACCTTAATGCTGTCAATTTTTCTGGATTGTAATGTGTCAAGAGACATTGTACTAACTCTATCTATGGTACTTATAATAGAATCAATTTTTGTTTTATAATTTTTGAATTTCTCTGTATCTGAGGTTTGGATGATATTTCTTGTTAGACTTTCTGCCTCGTAAAGACCGGTTATGGCTTCGCCAACTAAGAAAAGTTTTTCATTGTTGTCATTTTTAATTTTAGTGATTTCAGAATAATTGCTAAACTGCCTGTAGATCACCCAAAAAGCAATTACTGCAAGTACAATTGCCAGTGTGTAACCAGCAATTATTTTTAACGTAATAGAACGTTTTGTATTTTTCATACTATACTAACTTCAAAAAAACAGAAGCATTGTTTTTATCTTTAATAAAGTTACAATAAATCAATTAAACATAGTACTTTTGCGGCAAAATCTCAAAGGGGTGCAACGTCTTAAAAAAAGAATTTTTTTAGACAAAGCTGAGATCATACCCGATGAACCTGGGCAGGTAATGCTGCCAAGGGACGCTAGAAGTTATTAATATCTTTGGATAATAGTACTTTAGGGAATAATAATTATGCTTGTTATACAGTGTAATTAGGTCAAATTAATTTTAATCGTTGAATAATTACTCCTTTTATTCGTAACAATATTTTACGAATGAAAAACATATTGTTTTATCTCATCATCTTTTTAGTGAGTCTACAAATCTCGGCTCAGGAAAAGCAAAAAGATTCCATAACTAATAAAGTTGAAAAACTAGATGAAGTTCTAGTTAAATCTGTTCGTGTTGATGCAGATTCACCAATAACACATTCTAATCTTTCTAAAGAAGAATTGGCTACTCGTAATCTTGGTCAGGATATACCAATATTACTTAACTATTTACCAGGCGTTGTAACTACCACGGATGCAGGAGCAGGAGTCGGGTATACATATATTAGAGTGAGAGGTAGTGATGCATCCCGAGTAAATGTTACTTTAAATGGAATTCCTTTTAATGATGCGGAGAGTCAAGGTACCTTTTGGGTTAACCTACCTGATTTTGCATCTTCTGTAGAAAACTTACAACTTCAGCGTGGAGTTGGAACTTCTACCAATGGTTCTGGAGCCTTTGGAGCTAGTTTAAATCTACTAACGGATGCTGTTTCCGAAAATGCAAATGCAGAAATTTCTAATTCATTTGGATCTTTTGGTACAAGAAGGCATAATCTTAAGTTTAGTACTGGATTGCTCAATGATCATATAGAAATTGCAGGTCGTTTATCGGCAATTGCATCTGATGGATATATCGATAGAGCATCATCGGATTTGAAATCATATTTTTTACAAGGTTCTTATGTAGATGAAAATACATTAATTAAGGCAGTTGCTTTTGGAGGGCATGAAATTACATATCAATCTTGGTTCGGAATAGATCAAGCAACTCTAGAAAGTGATCGTACTTTTAATCCTGCAGGTCAATATACAGATGAGGACGGAAATACACGTTTTTATGATAACGAAGTAGATAACTATAAACAAGATCATTATCAATTGCACTGGAACCAGAAATATAATAATTATTGGTCTACTAATGTGGGACTTAATTATACGTATGGTAGAGGGTTTTTTGAGCAGTACAAGGAGGATGAAGATTTTGCTGATTATGACTTTACTCCTATTGTTATCGGTGGTGAAACTATCAATACTACGGATTTAGTTCGTCGTCGATGGTTAGACAATGATTTTTATGTAATTAATGCCACCGCTAATTATAAGAATAATAATTTGGATGTTGATTTTGGTGCATTTTATAGTTTTTATGATGGTGATCATTTTGGAGAAGTAATTTGGGCACAAAATGCTGGAGGATCAGAAATCAGGGATAACTATTATTTCGGTAATGGAAAGAAAAATGAGTTTACCATTTTTGGGAAAACTACCTATAGAGTTAACAATAAATGGAGCGCATTTGTAGATTTACAAGGGCGTTTTGTAGGGTATAAAACAACTGGTTTAACATCCGATCGAGTTCCATTAGAAGTAGATGAAGACTATGATTTCTTTAATCCAAAATTGGGAACTACATACCAAATCAATGCTTCTAATCAATTATATGCATCTTATGCAAGAGCGAATCGAGAGCCAAGAAGAAGCGATTTTGAAAATGGAATTAACAAGGCAGAAAAACTTAATGATATCGAATTAGGTTGGAGGTTTAATAAAAAGAGAACGATAGTAAATGCTAATTTATATTACATGTGGTATAAAGATCAATTAGTACTTACCGGAGCATTGGATGATGTAGGAGCACCTATAAGAGCTACAAGTGGAGAGAGTTATCGTTTAGGGATAGAAATTGATGCCGATATAACTATTACGGACAAATTTATTGTAAAGCCTAATATAGCTATTAGTACCAATAAAAATAAAGATTTTGTAACTTCTAGAGATGGTAGTTTAGTAAATTTAGGAAACACTAATATTTCTTATTCTCCAAATATAGTAGCAGGGAATATGTTTATATATCAACCTGTAAAAAACCTTCAACTTGGATTTCTTTCTAAATTTGTTGGAGAACAATATATGGGTAATATAGATAGTGAAACCTCTAAATTGGATAGCTTCTTTATAAATGACCTAAACGTAGTATATGAGATCAAAAACATACCAGTTTTTAAATCTATTGTGCTAACAGGTTTAGTGAATAATATTTTTGATGCAGAATATGTGTCTAATGGGTATTTCTTCACTTTTGATGATGATTTTAGTAATCCAGGAACAGTTACAACGGTTGAAGGAGCAGGATTCTATCCACAAGCTGGAATTAACTTTTTACTCGGAGCAACATTAAAATTTTAAGTTAAAAAACCTAGAAAACTAATATTTCTTAGTATAGTTTTCTGGGTTTTATTATTTTTATCAAATGAACTTTAGGGGTGACTCCTTATTATGGAGTCTGAGAAATACCCTTTGAACCTGATGCAGTTAGTACTGACGAAGGGAAAAGTTAATCTCATTTCTTATATGATAAGATATATAAGAATATGATTTTCTTCTCAAAGAACAGGTTTTACCTAAAGTTTATGGATTTAAATCTAAATAAATGACCATAAACGTTAATAATCAAAAGCAAATTATTTCAGAAAATAGTTCGATAGATTTTCTATTAGAAGAGCTATCACTTTCTAAAAACGGAATTGCTATTGCTATTAATAATCAAATCATAACCAAAGATACTTGGAGTGATACCATCGTTAAGGTAAATGATAATGTTACCATCATTCGTGCTACACAAGGAGGATAAATAAAATACTAACTAGGCTTACTAAAAAGTTAAAACGACTTACTTATGAAGAAAAAAGATACTGCACCACAGGAGGGGAAAATAACAACAACTCCTTTTCCAAGTTCTAAGAAGATCTACGTAAATGGAAATATCCATCCAAAGATTAAAGTGGCCATGCGAGAAATAGAGTTAAGTGATACCGTAGATTCGATGACTCGTAAGAAAACACCCAATGAATCAGTAGTAGTATATGATACCAGTGGGCCATATACCGATCCGAGCAAAGAAATTAATGTGCATGAAGGGATTGAGCGTATTAGAGAACAATGGATTTTGGATCGTGGTGATGTAGAAGAATTGGATAATTTTTCTTCAGAATATTGTAATCAACGTCTAAATGATGCAAGTTTAGATCATCTTAGGTTTAACCATTTAAGAAAGCCTAAGAGAGCAAAAGCAGGAAAGAATGTTTCCCAAATGTATTATGCTAAGCAAGGAATCATAACTCCTGAAATGGAATATGTTGCTATCCGAGAAAATCAAAAAATTGAAGAAGCTACCAGAATTGCTAATCAACATCCAGGTCAAGATTTTGGAGCAAGTATTCCTAAAAAAATTACAGCAGAGTTTGTAAGAGAAGAAGTAGCTAGAGGAAGAGCAGTAATCCCTTCTAATATAAATCATCCAGAAGCAGAACCAATGATCTTGGGGCGTAATTTTTTGGTAAAGATAAATGCCAATATTGGTAACTCTGCTACAACTTCTAGTATAGAAGAAGAAGTAGAAAAAGCGGTTTGGGCTTGCCGTTGGGGAGCTGATAATATTATGGATCTTTCTACAGGTCAGAATATTCACGAAACACGAGAATGGATCGTTCGTAATTCTCCAGTACCAATTGGTACAGTGCCTATTTATCAAGCTTTAGAAAAGGTAAATGGAAAAGCAGAAGACCTTACTTGGGAGATTTTTAGAGATACTTTGATAGAGCAAGCAGAACAAGGAGTGGATTATTTTACAATACATGCGGGTGTACGTTTAGCATATGTTCCTATGACAGCAAAAAGAGTTACAGGAATTGTTTCTCGAGGAGGTTCTATTATGGCAAAATGGTGTTTAGCACATCATAAAGAAAGTTTTTTATATACTCATTTTGAAGAAATTTGTGAGATTATGAAATCCTACGATGTAGCCTTCTCTTTAGGAGATGGTTTACGTCCAGGGAGTATAGCTGATGCTAATGACGAAGCACAATTTGCAGAATTAGAAACGCTAGGTGAATTAACAAAGATTGCCTGGAAACACGATGTACAAACTTTTATAGAAGGACCAGGGCACGTTCCTATGCATATGATTAAACAAAATATGGATAAGCAATTAGAAGCTTGTGGAGAAGCACCTTTTTATACATTAGGTCCTTTAACAACTGACATTGCACCAGGATATGATCATATAACATCAGGAATCGGTGCAGCAATGATCGGTTGGTATGGTACAGCCATGTTATGTTATGTAACTCCTAAAGAACATTTAGGTTTGCCTAATAAAGAAGATGTTCGCGTTGGTGTGATTACCTATAAGTTAGCAGCTCACGCGGCTGATTTGGCAAAAGGACATCCAGGAGCACAACATAGGGATGACGCATTAAGTAAAGCCCGATTCGAATTCCGTTGGGAAGATCAATTCAATTTAGCTCTAGATCCAGAAAGAGCCAGAGAATATCATGATGAGACATTACCGGCAGAAGGAGCAAAGATTGCTCATTTTTGTAGTATGTGTGGTCCAAAATTTTGTTCTATGAAAATCTCACAAGAAGTACGTGATTATGCTGCTCAAAAAGAAATTGATGATCAGAAAGCTCTAGAAGAAGGAATGCAGGAGAAAGCAGAGGAGTTTAAAGAAAAGGGAAGCGAAGTATATCTATAAGTATAAGTTGTCGGGCATTGAGTTTCTGTAATTATGATACTCAATGCTTGATGTCCAATTACCTGACACCAAAAAGATGATTATAGTATTAACATCAGAAAAACCAATTCCTAACGAAGCCAATCAGATTAATCAATTATTTAAAGCTGATTTAGAAATATTACATCTTCGTAAACCGACTTTTACGATTGATGGATATCGATCTTTGTTAGATTTAATAGAGGCTAAATATCATAATAGAATAATGACGCATCAGTTTCCCGAGCTTACTCAAGAATATAAATTAAGAGGGATTCATTTACAAGAGCAAGCACGTATTGATCTAGAAGATGCATTAGAAGTTACTATTAAAGTTTATACTAATAAAGGGTTTTCTGTGACAAGTTCTTTTCATTCTAAAGAGGATATTGAAGCATGTAAAGCAGATTTCGAATATGTTTTATTAAGTCCGGTTTTTGGATCAATTTCTAAAGCAGGTTATGAAGGGAAAGGTTTTGATGTAAATGACTTGAATCATACCATTATCGGAATGGGAGGAATTAATGAAACTACTTTACAAAAAACCTATGATTTAGGATTTAAAGGAGTTGGTATTTTAGGTGGTATTTGGAATACTGAAGATCCTATAAATAGTTTTTCTAAAATACAGGAAGCAAATAATATAGTGTTAAAAGACACGATTTAGATTCTATATGCAAAATCGTCCTAATGTACTTACAATTGCCGGTTTTGACCCTTCTTCGGGAGCAGGATTAACAGCAGACATTAAAACTTTTGAAGCTTTAAAATGTTATGGAATAGCAGTTTGTACGGCAAATACTATTCAGAATGACAAAGATTTTGAGGCATGTCATTGGATCGAAGAACAAATTATAAAGAATCAGATAGAAGTTTTATTGAAAAGATTTAAGATTGATTATGTAAAAATCGGGATTATCCAAAATTGGGAAGTACTTCTTGATATTATTGACTTTCTATTAGAGAAGAATAGTAATATGAAAATTGTCTTAGATCCAGTTTTAAAATCAAGTTCGGCTTATGATTTTCATGAGCTTTCAATTGTAGCACCTGAATTCGAAGAGATATTAGATAAAATATATCTTTTGACTCCAAATTATAGTGAAATTAATGCTTTTTATCCTGATAAAACTATTGAAGAAACGATACAACATATTTCTAATAAAACGAATGTATTGCTAAAAGGAGGCCATCGAGAAGAAATGCTGGGAAAAGACGAATTATTTACCAAACAGGGAACTTACTTTGTATTAAATCCTAAAAACAAAAACATGACTGAAAAACATGGAAGTGGTTGTGTGTTATCATCGGCGATAACAGCATATCTGTCTCAAGGTTTTCCGTTATTAAAATCCTGTTATCGAGGAAAGCGATACATAGAAAAAGTGCTAAGTTCTAACACCTCGCTTTTGGCGTATCATAAATTCTAAAATATAATGACTACACTACAATATATCTCTCAAGGCAAATCTCCACAAGAACATTTACAACATATTGGAGAAGCATGTGAAGCTGGTGTTCGATGGGTACAATTACGTTTAAAGGATATGGATCCTGCTACGGTATTAAATACGGCTTTAAAATGTAGAGAAATCTGTGATCAATATGCAGCTGTTATGATTGTTAATGATAGCGTAAGCATAGCAAAAGCTTCTCAAGCTGATGGTGTGCATTTGGGATTAGAAGATATGAATCCTAAAGAGGCGAGAACTATTTTAGGAGATAATTTTATTATCGGAGGTACCGCTAATACATTACAAGATTGTATAAAACATAAGGAAGATGGAGTGGATTATATAGGATTAGGACCTTTTAGACATACCGATACCAAAAAAAAGTTAAGTCCAGTATTGGGGTTAGATGGATATCAAAAAATTATTTCAGAATTAGATGATCATAATACGCCAATAGTTGCAATTGGAGGTGTTGAGCAGAATGACATAGGTCAAATTTTAGATACTGGAATAAACGGAATTGCTGTCTCAGGAATGCTTACAAAGCAAGATGATTTAGAAGAAAGAATAAAAAATATAAAAAAGCTAATGGCTATAACCGAAAGCTAAAAACACAATGGATACATTAAAAATTGCAGACAAACAGTTTTCGTCTAGGTTGTTTACCGGAACAGGGAAATTTAGTTCATCGGATCAGATGAGAGAAGCATTAGTAGTTTCTGAGAGTGAGTTGATAACTGTGGCACTTAAGAGAGTTGATGTTACAAATGAAGATGATGATATACTGACTCATTTAGATCATCCAAGAATTAATTTATTACCAAATACTTCTGGAGTTAGAGATGCTAAAGAAGCTGTTTTTGCTGCTCAGTTGGCAAGAGAAGCTCTAGAGACCAATTGGATTAAATTAGAGATTCATCCGGATCCAAAATATTTATTGCCAGATGCTATTGAAACATTAAAAGCGGCAGAAGAGCTCGTAAGACTTGGTTTTGTTGTGATGCCTTATATACATGCAGATCCTGTTTTATGTAAACGATTAGAAGAAGTAGGTACGCAATGTGTAATGCCCTTAGGAGCGCCAATAGGAAGTAATAAAGGATTAAAGACATTGGATTTTTTAGAAATAATCATAGATCAGAGTAATGTTCCTGTAATAGTAGATGCTGGTATAGGTAGTCCATCTCATGCAGCTCATGCAATGGAAATCGGTGCTGATGCAGTCTTAGTAAATACAGCTATTGCTGTTTCGGAAGACCCAGTAGCGATGGCTAAAGCTTTTAAAATGTCGGTTGAAGCAGGTAGGTTGGCATATAAAGCTAAATTGGCTCCAATCAAAAAGCACGCAGAAGCAAGTAGCCCTTTAACAAGTTTTTTGAATGACTAGTTTCAAACACATATTTGACCAATATGATTGGGACTCCGTCTTATCCGATATTCTTAGGAAAACTGAACGGGATGTTCAGAAAGCTTTAGATGCAAATAATAGGACTATTGAGGATTTTAAAGCTTTAATTTCTCCAGCTGCTAAACCATATTTGGAACAAATGGCACAATTGAGTTATCAGGTTACAAAGAAACGGTTCGGAAATACGATACAGATGTATGCGCCCATGTATCTAAGTAACGAATGTCAAAATATTTGCACATATTGTGGTTTTAGTATGACTAATAAAATTCCTCGCAGAACCTTAACCAATGAGGAAATACTTAAAGAAGTAGCTTTTTTGAAATCCAAAGGCTATGACCACATTCTTTTAGTTACTGGAGAAGCCAATAAAAAGGTTGGGGTAGATTATATTAATAAAGCAATTAAATTAATACATTCTCAATTTGCTAATATCACTATAGAAGTACAACCATTAGATCAAGAAGATTATGAGTTGTTGATTGATAGTGGTTTATATGCGGTTTTAGTATATCAAGAAACATATCATAAAGGAGAGTATAAAAAACATCATCCGAAAGGAAGAAAATCAAATTTTGATTATCGATTAGAGACTCCAGATAGATTGGGACGCGCAGGAATTCATAAAATAGGTCTAGGTGCTTTATTTGGTTTAGAAGATTGGAGGGCTGATAGTTTTTTTACTGCTTTACATCTGCAGTATTTACAGAAGACGTATTGGAAAACCAAATATTCTATATCATTTCCCAGGTTGAGACCTCATAGTGGTGGATTAGAACCAAAAGTTGAAATGACAGATGCTGATTTAGTGCAGTTAATCTGTGCATTCCGTTTATTGGATGAGGATGTAGAGTTATCTATGTCTACTAGAGAAAGTGAAATTTTTCGAGAAAATATTGTGAATCTAGGGATTACTTCTATTAGTGCAGAGTCTAAGACAAATCCTGGAGGCTATGCCGTAGAACCTCAATCACTAGAACAGTTTGAAATTTCTGACGAACGTTCTACGGAAGAAGTAGTAATGATGTTAAAATCTAAAGGGTTGGAGGTAGTTTGGAAAGATTGGGCTCATAATTGGAAATAAATTGTAATACCTTTATAGTTTGTTCGTAAAATGCTAGATAAAGAAGAAAAAATACAATATAGCCGTCATATTTTATTAAATGAGATAGGTTTAGAAGGCCAAGAAAAATTAAAGTCGGCTAAGGTTTTAGTGATTGGCGCAGGAGGATTGGGCTGCCCTATTTTACAGTATCTTACTGCTGCCGGTGTTGGCACTATTGGGATTATAGATAACGACGTTGTTGACCAAACAAATCTTCAAAGACAAGTTTTATATACGGTAGATGATATTGGAAAATCAAAAGCTAAGGTAGCTTCAGAAAAATTATCAAAACTAAATCCTTTTGTGTTTTTTAAAGTATATGAAGAAAAATTGGATAATGATAATGCATTAGAACTTTTTTCCGAGTATGATATTATCGTAGACGGAAGTGATAATTTTCCAACTAGGTATTTAGTAAACGACGCGTGTGTGATTACTGATAAGCCGTTAGTATTTGGTTCTATATTTAAATTTCAAGGACAAGTTTCTGTATTGAATTATGAAAATGGTCCTACATATCGATGCTTATTTCCTAACCCTCCAGAAGAAGGTGCTGTTCCAAATTGTTCGGATATAGGAGTTTTGGGAATATTACCCGGAATTATAGGAAACCTTCAAGCAAATGAAACTATTAAAATAATCGTTGGTATAGGAGAAGTTTTAAAAGGGAAATTACTCTATTTTGACGCCCTTACCTTACAACAGCAAATATTAAGCTTTAATAAAAATGAAAATATCTATATAGATCAATTGGTTGACGACTATGATTTTTTCTGTGGTATTAAATCAAATACTTTCAAGGAAATTTCTGCTACTGAACTAAAGAAAAATTTAGAAAACTATCAAATTCTAGATGTTAGGTCTCAAAAAGAATTTGAGCATTATAATATTGGAGGTATTCATATCCCTTTAGATACGATATCCACCAAAACTTCTGAGCTAAACAATAAAAAATCAATTGTAGTTTGCTGTCAATCTGGTTTACGTAGTAAAAAAGCGATCGAAATTATCCGTGAGTATAGGGATGACCTTCATTTAATTAATTTAAAAGATGGTTTGTCCACCTATTAATTAGAAACGACTAAAATATTTCCTTCTCTTCTAATTTGATATCTTAAAAGAGGAAACCCTCCTTCTCCTTCTAATTGTTGTCCATTAATAATTTCATAAGCATTATCATTTCCACAATTAGATTCAGCTCTAATCCCTGTTACGCTTAATGCAGAGCAGCTACTAGGAGTGATATTAGGATCACTCAATTCAAAAGCAGAATACAAAGTGTTATCTATATTATAAATAATAACTCCTTTTATCCCTACTCCTTCAATTCTGATTACTTCGAAGTTTCCAGGAAATTTAAGCTCGTTAAATTGTGGCAAGTCTAAATTTACCGTATGATTAAAACCAATAGAAGGGAGATTAGGATTATTAGAACGCCCATCATCGTTACTACAGGAGAGAATAAATACTGAAATAAAAACTACTAATATTATCTTTTTCATTTTTTGTTGTATTAATAATAAAGAAAGATATTCTTTACTAATCCAAGTGCAATTTTTTAAATGACCAAATTAAGTAAAAATGTGATTCGGTATTATTTTTTATTATATTTGTTTATAGTTAAAGTCCCATAGCCGTGGGATTTTTTGTATTTATATAAACGATGAAGTTATGAGCAAAGTATCTTATTACACTGCAGAAGGGCTAAAAAAGTTAAGAGACGAATTAAATAACCTTAAAGATATAGAGAGACCAAAGGCGTCGCAGGCTATTGCAGAAGCTCGTGATAAAGGGGATTTAAGTGAAAATGCTGAGTATGATGCGGCCAAAGAAGCACAAGGGTTACTAGAGATGAGAATTTCTAAATTAGAAGCAACATTATCTGGAGCGCGTTTAATTGATGAATCTCAATTAGACACCTCAAAAGCATTAATACACTCTACAGTTAAAATTAAAAACCAAACGAATGGCGCACAAATGACATATAAGTTAGTTGCGCAGAGTGAGGCTGATCTTAAAACAGGTAAGATATCTGTTGATTCGCCTATTGGAAAAGGTCTTTTAGGAAAAAGTGTGGGAGAAGTAGCAGAAATTCAAGTCCCTAATGGGATTATGAAATTTGATGTTGTAGAAATTACACGAGAGTAAAATATTACAGGTAGTTACGAAAACCTTTCTTAAAAAAATGAGAAAGGTTTTTTTATGACCTTTATTTTGCCAGAAATATCCTATATTCCGTTTTAATAAACCAACTAAAAGTTTTAACGGATGTCTACCCTGTTCACTAAGATTATTAATGGCGAAATACCCTCTTATAAAGTCGCTGAGGATGAGCATTTTTATGCTTTTTTGGATATAAATCCAAATGCAAAAGGGCATACCTTATGTATTCCTAAAAAAGAAGAAAACAAAATATTTGATCTCGATGAAGAAACTTATATCGAATTAATGCGTTTTTCTCGAAAAGTAGCTAAGGCAATTGAAAAATCTGTTGTTTGTAAGAGAGTTGGTATTGCAGTAGTAGGTCTAGAAGTACCCCATGTTCACGTTCATTTAATACCGATTAATGAAATGAAAGAGATGACTTTTCAATCGAAAGTAGCCATGACCAAAGATGAATTTGAAATATTAGCCGAAAAGATTCAATCGAATTTATAAAATGAGTACTACTTCAGAATTTAAATTGTCGCTACAATTAAGAATTGATTGGAGTGAAATGGATACGTATCAGCATGTAAATAATGTGAATTTCATGAAGTATATGCAAAGTGCTCGCGTTCAGTTTTGGGAAGTTTCTGGATTGGCCAAATTACATACCGAAACTAAGAAAGGACCGATGCTTGTTTCTACAAAATGTGATTTTAAAAACCCACTTTTCTTTCCTGGAAATGTATTGATTAAAACCAGAGTAGCGTTTATAAAAAACTCTAGTTTTGGATTGTATCATGAACTTTATAACGATAATGAAGTATTATGCGCTATAGGTAATGATGTAGCCGTTTGTTTTGATTTTAATATAGATAAGACTTTTAGTATCCCAGATGAATTACGAGAAATAATGAGTCAATATGAGTAATACAATATTACATTTGAAAAAGTTCTGGGCGTAGAAGAAATATACCTAATACAACTCCTATAACAATTACTAAAGTAACTATTAGGTAAAATAACCCAGTAAATTTAATTCCTGATGGTTTTAGGTTAATGGTTTTTTTGTGATAATTATATACTCTTTCGATATCATCTGTCCAACGTCCTGGAAAAATAGTAGTTTCACATTTTTTGCAATCCATGCTTTCAATAACTTCTTTCTTAGTTTTGACAAAAAGTTTAGAAAATGATTTCTTTTGCTTAAATGAAAGTAATAAGCTTTCTGTAGAATAACATTCAGGACAATTATTATTTAGAACAGTTTCTTTTAAAACAATATACTCGGTTTTCACTTTATAAGGTTTGTAGCTTATAACGTTTATAAGAGAATTATGTTATACTAACAGTATCAGATTTACTTAATGTAATCTGAAAAGTAGTGCCCTTGCCTATTTCCGATCTTAAAACTCTAATTTTACCAGAGTGATAATCCTCAATGATTCTTTTAGCTAGCGAAAGACCAAGTCCCCAACCTCTAGTTTTAGAGGTATAACCAGGTTCAAATATTTTAGTAAACTTACTTTTAGGAATTCCCTTTCCCGTATCTGTAATTCTAATGTATACTCGTTTGGAGTCCTCTGATAAATCAATATTTAAATCCCCTTTACCGCGCATGGCATCAATTGCATTTTTAACTAAATTTTCAATAGTCCAGCTATATAACTGAGAGTTTAAATGAACCGGAATTGGTTTTTCAAGTAAATTAATTGAAAAATTAATCAACTTAGAACTTCGAGATTGTAGATAAGTATATGCTTCACTCGTTTCTTGTACAATGTCTACTTCTTCTAATTTGGGAATAGATCCAATTTTAGAAAAACGCTCTGTAATAACTTTTAATCTAGAAATATCTTTTTCTATTTCTACTATATATTCGGGATTAACATGTTCTACTTTTAAAATTTCATTCCATCCAACTAAAGAAGAAAGAGGTGTTCCAATTTGATGAGCAGTTTCTTTAGCCATACCTGCCCAGAGCTTATTTTGTTCGCTAGCTTTAGAGGTGGTAAAGAAGAAATAAATAACACCAATTAATAGAAAGATTATTAAAGCAATTGCTATTGGGTAATATTTTAATTTATTAAGAATAGAAGAATTTCCATAATACACATATTGCACCGTTCCTTTAAGATCTAATACTATCGGCTCATTTTCAGATTTCATTCGTGCTAAATAATCAACGAGTTCTTCTTCAGTAACATTGTCTGGTAGGTTAAGTGTGGTACTTGCGATATTTATTTCTCCTGATGGACTTTTAATAAAATCACCTTCAGAATTTGTAATTATTGTTGGAATAGTAGTGTTGGTACGATTAATAAGGTTAGATAATTCTAAATATTCATCTAGACTTAAATCACTAGATCCGTCTATTCCAGAACTACTTAATGCCTTAAACGACTGCGCCCAAACTTGCATTTTAATATTTTCATCCTTTTTTAATCGTTGAAGAAATAAAGATGTGTTCCATAGTACAAGACCTGTAATTACAAGAACCGCAAATATTATAAAGTAACTAGCTAGATTACGTTCATCAGAAAAATTCATAAAAAATGTGTTACCAAACTCTAAATATAAACGTTTTAAAACTAATTTATTGTTTCTAAACTAAGGTAAGTAAAACCAATCGATTGAAGCCTAAGAGCTATAAAGTTTAAGTATCTTTGTGTAATAGATTTTATTTATGATACGTATAGATCCCTCAGAAGTTTCCACAGGAAAATTACATGGAATGATGCTTGGAGCAATTGGCCCTAGGCCTATCGCTTTTGCAAGTACTATCGATGAAGATGGTAATCCTAACCTTTCGCCGTTTAGTTTTTTTAATGTTTTTAGTGCTAATCCGCCAATTCTTATTTTTTCGCCTGCAAGAAGAGTAAGAGATAATTCGACTAAGCATACTTTAGAAAATAGCATAGCTTCAAAGGAAGTGGTTATCAATATTGTTAATTATGATATTGTTCAGCAAATGTCATTGTCTAGCACTGAGTATCCTGAAGGTGTAAATGAGTTCGATAAAGCTGGTTTAACGATGTTGCCATCCGAAAAGATAAAATCGTTTAGAGTAGCAGAAGCTCCTGTTCAGTTTGAGTGTAAAGTGAATGAGATAGTTTCTTTGGGGAATGAAGGAGGTGCTGGGAACCTTGTTATTTGCGAAGTGTTACTAATGCATGTTAAAAAAGAGATACTTGATAATGATGGTAAGATTGATCAATATAAAATTGATCAAGTTGCTCGTATGGGTGGTAATTGGTACACAAGAGCCAATATGGGTATGTTTGAGGTTCCAAAACCTTTAAGTACCATCGGTATAGGTATAGATGCTTTGCCCGATAATGTAAAAAATAGTACTGTGTTTACTGGAAATGATTTAGGAAAATTAGGTAATGTACAGAGAATACCTACAAATGTTGAGGTTCAAGATTTTGTTAATAACAATACTGATATTAAGGATAAAATTCAGGATGCTAACCTAATAGAAATTCATAAATTTGCACAGCAGTATTTAGATATGGATGATATTTATACTGCCTGGAATATTTTAGCAGCAATACAATAATTAAAAAGATGGAAGTACAAGGTAAAGTAAAGATGGTCGGTGAGACACAAACTTTTGGAAACAATGGTTTCAGAAAGCGTGAGATAGTGGTTACTACAGAAGAACAATATCCGCAACATATAATGGTAGAGTTTGTTCAGGATAAATGTGATTTATTAAACAGCTTTCAGGTAGGTCAAGATGTAAAAATAAGTATCAATTTGCGTGGTCGTGAATGGGTGAATCCTCAAGGAGAAACTAAATATTTTAACTCAATCCAAGGATGGAGAATAGAAAACTTACAGGCAGCTGCTCCTTCTGGTTCAGCTCCTATGCCACCAGCAGATGCGTTTGAACCTGCAACAAACCTTAAGGAAGAAGATCATGATGATTTACCATTTTAGGTAAATCAATACATATAGATTAGCACTAGGCTTGTCCTAGTACCTAGTATAAAAGTAAAAAGTCCGATACATTAGTATCGGACTTTTCATATTGTGGTTTTAGGTTAACCTTTTAATAAAACTCAAAAAAGCAATGATGAACAAAATTTATCTTAAAAGGTTCTAACAAATATTGCGATTTTTTTGGTCAATTCAAACAACTAATTGATATTTAACGTTGTAGAAACGTTAGAGCATTCAGATTTGTATATACTTAATGATTCCATAGATTTTCCACCCGTATCTGCGACTAATAAAGACGGGTTATTGGCGGTAGGAGGAGATCTTTCTATCCCTAGATTGTTACACGCATACTATAATGGTATTTTTCCTTGGTATGATGATGATCAACCAATTTTATGGTTTAGTCCTGACCCCAGAATGGTTCTTTTTCCGGAAGATCTTAAAATTAGTAAAAGTATGAGAAAACTACTTCGAAAGAATTCCTTCGAAGTTACTTTTAATAAAAACTTTGACCAAGTAATTAGTAATTGTGCAACTATAAGTCGTCCTGATCAATTAGGTACTTGGATAACATCAGATATGAAACATGCATACACATTACTTCATCAGGAAGGTTACGCAGTTTCTACAGAAGTATGGCAAGGATCCGAATTAGTAGGTGGTTTATATGGTATATGGTTAGAAGACAAAAAAATATTTTGTGGAGAGAGTATGTTTTCTAAAGTAAGTAATGCATCTAAATATGGGTTTATTAAGTTAATTGAGTTTTTACAGATAAAAGGAGTGCAATTGGTAGATTGTCAGGTTCACACTGATCATTTAGAAAGTTTAGGAGCAAAAGAAATCCCAAGAGATGCTTTTATGGAATATTTAAAGTAGTTTTATATCTATTAAATTTTACTTAGTATGATTATTCACAATCTTGAAACAGAAAATTCTATTTTAAATCAATTTATTGGTGAAATTAGGGATCAAGTGATCCAAAAAGATAGGATGCGTTTTAGAAAAAATATAGAGCGCATAGGAGAAGTTTTAGGTTATGAGTTAAGTAAAACTTTAGAATTCACTACAAAGAGTGTTCAAACGCCACTAGGCAATAGAGAAATTTCTGTACCAGAAAAAGAATTGGTTTTATGTTCTATTTTACGAGCAGGTTTGCCCTTACATCAGGGACTGCTTAATTATTTTGATACTGCAGAAAATGCATTTATATCTGCTTATAGAGATCATGTTGATGATACTGATGATTTTGAAGTGATTGTTAATTATCTAGCATCTCCTTCTTTAGAAAATAAAACACTGTTATTAGCGGATCCTATGCTTGCCACAGGAAAAACATTAGAGAACACTATAAACGCTATGAAAAGTCATGGAGAACCAAAGCAAATTCATATCATATCTGTTATTGGCTCTCGCAAGGGTGTAGAATATATTAAGGATGTTTTTCCAAAAAATACGCATCTTTGGATCGCTGCCATAGATGAAAAATTAAATAGTAAAGGTTATATTATTCCTGGATTAGGCGATTCTGGGGATCTATCATACGGAGTGAAATTATAGAGTAATCAGTTTTTATTCGGATAGTTTTGCGATAATCTTTTAAGAATCTCAATTGTTTTTTCTGCATCCTTCGTGTTAACGAAAATGTGATCGTGATAATAACCTGCGATCACGTTGCAACTTATTTCATTAGCTGCTAATTCTGCAGAAAAAATTGCAGTAAACCCAATTGCATCAAGAGAAGAAAGAATTTTTAGTGTTATCCAAGAGGCAATAAATTCGTATTTTAAGTTAAGATTATCAGCTGTTTCGCGTTTTAAAACTAGTGTAATTCCTTTTTGTTCTTTGAACTCACAGATAATATCTTTTCTTTCAATTAAATCTGTTGTTTTTACTGTTGTAAAAACATACACTCCAGGTTGTAGTTCTGGAGTCATTTTTTGAATAAGTGTGGTTAAATTCTTTTCGCCAGCCATTTTTTAAACTTCATTGTATCTAAAACAATCTATAGTGTGATCATTTACCATTCCGATGGCTTGCATAAATGCGTAAATAACCGTTGATCCAACAAACTTGAAACCGCGTTTTTTTAAATCTTTACTAATAATGTCAGAAATTTCGGTGGTAGCAGGGCATTCTTTATGATGGTTCCATTTATTTACAATAGGTTTGCTGTCTATAAATCCCCAGATATAAGAGTCAAAACTTCCGAACTCTTCTTGGATTTTCATGAAATTTTGAGCATTGGTAATTGCGGAATTTACTTTTAATTTATTTCTAATAATCCCTGCATTTTGAAGCAATTCTTCTTTTTTAGACTCATTATATTGGGCTACGATTTTATAATCAAAGTTGTCAAAAGCAACTCTAAAATTTTCTCGTTTTCTAAGAATGGTAATCCAGCTTAATCCAGCTTGAAATGTTTCTAAAACTAAAAATTCAAATAGAAGACGCTCATCGTGTAGAGGAACTCCCCATTCATTATCGTGATAGGATTCATATAAAGAATCTCCAACACACCAACCACATCTATGTTTTTCCATGATTTGATTTTTGATTTTTTAAAAATACATTATTCTAATATATATTTTGAATTGATAGGAAATTGTTTTTTTATGAATTCAAAGTTGTCATTTACTGAAAAAGATAATTTTATCTAAATAATAAATGAAGCATAAAATGTATTTTTGAAAAGCTATTTGGTTATTCGTTATAGCACACTATTTGTAAGTTTTAAGCTTTTATATCGTCCTATTGTGTAAGATATAAGCAAATAATCATGGATACAACTACAATGACAATAAATGAATTAATAGAAGGAGGAATAGAGAACTCCTATTCTTATCAAGAATATAGAAATATAGTGAGCAGTTTGTTAGCTGAAGGAAAATCAACCGGACACGAACAATCTGAAGCACTTACTAATTATAGTATGTTAAATGATCGTAGAATGAAACGATTAGATAAGACTATAAAAATTAATGAAACCATAGCCGATACAGTTTCAAAAGCGGAAACAAATATTACTTGGTTAGTACTTACAGAAGGTTGGTGTGGTGATGCTGCGCAATCCTTACCAGTAATCAATAAGCTTTCTGAGATGAATGAAGGGATTGATCTTAGAATTGTATCCAGAGATGATAATGATGAGTTAATGAATAATTTTTTAACTAATGGTGGAAAATCCATACCTAAGTTAATAGCATATAACAAAGATACACAACAAGTATTAAATACTTGGGGACCAAGACCATCTGTTGCTACTAAAATGGTAAACGATTATAAAGAGAAGCATGGAGGTTTAGATCCACAATTTAAACAAGATTTACAAGTTTGGTATAATAAGGATAAAGGACAAAATGTGGCAGAAGATTTGTTGAAATTATTATAGTTTACCCTCCATAATTGAAGTAATAGGTAATAAATCCTTTTTGTTCTTTTAAATCTGAAGAAGAAAATAGAGCATCTTGCGCATAGTCCAAAGCATTGTCAAAAAGACATTCATTCCTAGTAGTGGATTTCTTTTTGTCAATTTTTGCATCAGTTACATAGCCGTTTTGGTTCACCTCAATTTTTACAACAACTTTTCCGCTTCCATTACAGGTATAAATCGGATTAGGGATATCCTTTTTTTCTCTTCCTTTTAAGGTAAAGGTAACGGAGCTATTTCGATTGTTTACCTCTTCAGTAATTGGTTTTTCTTCTTTTTTTGCCTCAGGAACTTCTTCAGTTGTGATGTCTTCTTCGATTGCCTCTTGTCCTTCGGTAAGTTGATCACTGTTGGAGGTTTCTTCTGTTGCTTCTGCAGTTTCGGTAAGGGATTTTATTCTTTGTTCGAAATCTTCAGAATCCTCAAAATCTTCATTAAAGGCATCATGAGTCCTTTTAGAAGCTATCAATTGTCGATCTTCTTCTTGGGGAATTTCTGGTTCTTCTTCCTTGGTAAGTTCTTCCATTAATTCTTCTGGAATTTCCATAAGAATCTCAGATTGTTCCTTTTTCTTGTTGACCATGTTGATATTATAGAGTGTCAAAACGAAAATACCCATCAACATTGATGTGATTATTAAGGCTTTATGTCTTTCTATAAATTCCATAGGTATCTATAACTACTTTTCTGTTACAATATTTTATGCGGTTTCAATTTCTGTACGTAGCTGTTTCTCAAATGTTTCTGGACTGATAGCATCATGTACCGAGAATTCACCTATTTTAGTTCTTCTTAAAACACTTAGGTGACCACCACTTTTCAATGCTTTTCCAAAATCGTGTGCTAATGATCTAATATATGTTCCCTTTCCGCAGACTACTTTAAAATCTACTTCGGGTAATTCTATTCTTGTAATTTCAAATTCTGTAATTGTAATTTTTCTAGATGCGATTGTTACTTCTTCTCCTTCTCGAGCATATTCATAGAGTCGTTTTCCATCTTTTTTTAAAGCAGAAAAAACAGGAGGATATTGTTCGATTTCACCAATAAATTGTTTTGTGGTGGTGTGTATTATTTCCTCCGAAATATGATCTATAGGAAAAGTTTGATCAACTTCTGTTTCTAAATCATAAGAAGGAGTGGTTGCTCCTAGCGTAATAGTTCCAGTATATTCCTTGGTTTGCCCCATAAATTCTTGTATTCTTTTTGTGAATTTACCGGTACATATAATAAGTAATCCAGAAGCAAGAGGATCTAAAGTTCCTGCATGTCCTACCTTTATTTTCTTAATCCCAAAATTTTTACGAATTAACCAACGAAGTTTGTTAACAACCTGAAAGGATGTCCATTGTAAAGGTTTGTCGATCAAAAGGACTTGACCGTCTTTATAATCTTGTTCGGTTAACATTATTGGGGGCTATTTAATAAAACCAAAAATGATGGCTACAACGCCAACAATAACACAATATAAGGCAAAATATGATAATTTACTCTTTTTTACTAAAGAAATCATCCAAGTACAGGCAAAAAGGCCTGATATAAATGCAGCAATGAACCCAAGAATTAAAGGTGTATTGTTTTCTGCAGAAAAATTTAAATCTCCACTTAGTAGGTCTTTTCCAATTTTACCAAAAATTAATGGAATTACCATTAAGAAGGAAAATCGAGCCGCTTTTGTTTTGTCATTACCAAGTAATACAGAAGTAGAAATGGTAGCACCGCTTCGGGAAATTCCAGGTAGCATAGCAATCGCTTGCGCGATTCCTATAACAAATGCATTAGATGTAGTAACTATCTTATTGGTATCCTTAGCTTTATCAGCTAGCCATAAAAGGATTGCGGTAATAATTAACATAAAACCTACTAGAAGAATATTTCCTCCGAAAAGTTGTTCCAATTGTTCTTCAAAAAATAAACCAACTAATACTGCGGGAATCATTGATACTATAATTCTTAAAGAAAACATGGTTTCATCATTCCTTTTGAATTGTAGAAGACCTTTGATAATTTGAAAAATATCTTTTCTAAATATAACAATAGTACTAAGCGCAGTTGCAAAATGTAAGACTACTGTAAACAGTAATGATTCTTCTGGGACACTTTCATCACCAAGAATAGCTTTGCCAAGTTCTAAATGGCCACTAGAAGAAACAGGTAAGAATTCTGTAAGCCCTTGAATAACACCTAAAATAATCGCATCAATAGTTTCCATAAGGAACAATTTGTAAATTTCGATGCAAATATATAATTACCAGAATAGAAATTGTTTGTTTGTTAGTTTTTCTTCTTGTCAGGATTCAATAAAATAGCGTAGACCTCAATTCCAAAACCAATTAAAACGACCATAGGAGCTAATCGGATTCTTCTAAAACTATAGATGTCAGGATTAAAAACGTTAGGATCGTCACTTCCTCCTCCTGCCATAAGAATAAATCCTAGTGCAATTACTGCAATTCCGATAGCCATTACTACATAGTTCTTTTTACCAAAAACAAAATCCGGTTTGTGCACTGAAGTATTGTTAGAATGTTTGCTCATGAATGTCGTTGTTAATTTCATTAAAAATTACCTGATCATCAATCATTAGTTTAGCTATATGTCCCATGATCTTGTCAGGTGTAAATATAGTCCATCTATGAATAGGATACAAAACCACTTTTTTATTTAGTATTTGATCTTGTAACTTTTCTATAGTTAATCCATATTCTAATCCACGATTGATATAATAGTAATGAGGATCGTTTTCTAAAGTGATGGCAATATCAAAACCACTTCGTTCTTCTATTTTTGAAACAACTCCTGTTATTTTTATTACATCATCTGGTTGTACATTTTGTATAGGTTTAAAGGTTTGAAAAGCAATTGTTATAAAAACTATAAAAAGAATAAAAGCACAAGCAAACCATATTTTTCCTAATTTTTTCATATGCTTTAAGTTTGAGAAGTAACTACTTCTGTTTTCTTGATTTTCAAAATTATTAAAATTGTACCAGCAACAATAAATGGAATACTAAGCATTTGCCCCATGTTTAATACCATACTATCTTCAAAAGCTACCTGATTCTCTTTAGAAAATTCTATGATGAATCTAGCAGAAAACATTAAAATCAAAAATATACCAAATACAACTCCATTTTGGTTAAAGAATGTTTTCTTTTTATTTATAAACCACAGAATTACAAAAATAGTTAGAAAAGAAAAGGCTTCGTACAATTGAGTAGGGTGTCTAGCGATTAAATCATCTTTCATAAAAACAACTCCATAATTACTATTGGTTGGTTTGCCATAGATTTCTGAATTCATAAAGTTGCCAAATCTAATAAAAGCACATCCAATAGGAATTACAATGGCTATTTTATCCATAATCCATAAAAAAGGTAGTTTGGTCTTTTTTATAAAAATTGTAATGGCGATTAAAATTCCAATCGCACCGCCATGGCTGGCAAGACCTGTAAAACCAGTAAAATTCCAACCATTGGAGGATATTTTAAATGGGAGGAAAATTTCTAAAGGGTGTTGCGAGAAATATTCAAAATCGTAAAATAAACAATGTCCTAATCTTGCACCTACTAGCGTGCCAATAAATATAAAGTTAGCAAGTGTATCCAGGTTTTTTAAAGAAATGTTTTCTGTAATAAATATTTTTTTTAGAATTCGGTAGCTTAATAGCAGTCCTATTACAAATAACAATCCATAATATTTTAATGGAAAAACACCAAAAAGAGTTGTGATTTCTGGGTCAACGTTCCAATAAATTGGTTTCATGAATTTACTCTTTAATAATATAATTCATCAGTTCTCAGATTTAGGAAACGTTGGGTAGCAAAAAAAGTACTAATCCAGGTAATTAAAATTCCAATCCCAAAAACTCCTCCGAACAAACCTATCAATAATATTTTATCACTAAGCAATGTTAGTTCCGGAAAAGCCTTATCTAAATAATATAAAACTACAGCAACACCAATTAGAGCAACAATAGCACCTATCATTCCTAAACGAACACTTTTCCAAACAAAAGGTTTGCGTATAAATCTTTTCGTGGCTCCTACCATCTGCATAGTCTTAATAATAAATCGTTTAGAATAAACGGAAAGTCGTATAGAACTATTAATTAAAAGTACTGCGATAAAAGTAAAAATCCCACTAATTAGTAATACCCAAAAGCTTATTTTCTTGATATTATCATTTAACAAAGAAATTAGAGGCTTATCATATGTTACTTCGTCAACAAAATCTTTTTTGGTAATAGTAGTAGTAATTTCATCAATTTTTACTTGATCTACAAAGTCAGCTTTAAGATAAACATCAATTGAATTTTGTAAAGGATTATAACCAAGAAAATCCATAAAATTCTCTCCTATATCTTTGCTGTGCTCTTCGGCCGCTTCTTCCTTAGAAATGTAGGTAGTTGATTTTGTGTATTCTGCAAGTGCTAAACTTTTTTCCATCTGTTTTATCTCTACTTCTTTTGCAGTATCTTTTAAATAAATGGTAAGTGCAATTTTTTCTTTAAAGTGATCAGCTACTTTTTTAGTGTTTAATACCAAAAGCCCTAATAAACCTAAAAGGAAAAGTACCAGAGAGATACTAATCACCACAGAGAAGTAAGAGGATATTAGTCTACGCTTCTGATATTTTTCGAAAGATGAGCCCATAGAGATTTGTTTTGCAGGTAAAAATAATAAATTAATCCTGTTACTAAAACAGGATCTCGATATTAAGAGGTGTAATTAATTTTTACTATTTGGATAACGAATAATAAGAGTAAAAATTTTTCGGTTTTAACTATATGTTTGTCTAAAATGTCTTTTGGATACTAAAACTCTGTCAGGTTATTTTATTTTGTTTCGTAATTCCACAGATTTAAGTAGAACTTCAACATTAAATAAACCAAAACGCTCAATTGTTAATATGTGATAAGATTGGGTGTTAAATTTATAATTCACTAAAACTTAAAACCATTATGAAAAAAGACATCAAAACGTTAAAGCTTAAAAAAACAAAGATTTCTTTACTTAATTTAAATAAGATTAAAGGAGGAGGAATTAGTCTAGCAAGTCGCAGAGCACTCTGCCATACTACTGCTTCTCAACTTTGTTAAAGTAAAGATTTTTATTAAGTGATAAAATGGTGGTAATTGATATTATCGCCATTTTCTTTTTTTGAAATCTTAATAAAGAGTATATTCCGTACAAAGGAATTTTAATAATGGTCTAATGCTTAAATTAGGGATTGCCTCATTTGATCAAATAATCCATAAATATGCATACAGTAATTATTGGTGTTGGTGGTGTTGGAGGATATTTCGGAGGTAAAATATCTCATTCTGGACAAAAAGTATCTATGATTGCTAGAGGAACCCATCTTCAAGCAATACTTAATAATGGATTAAAGATTAAAAGTATTGATGGCGATTTCGAAACTAAGCCTTTTCTTGTAACGGATGATATCAAAAAAGTTGATAAGGCGGATCTGATATTGATCTGTACTAAATCTTGGCAGGTTATAGAAGCTGCAGAACTTATTAAGCCAATGCTAAAAGAAGATACTATTGTAATTCCCCTTCAAAATGGCGCAGATAATGCTGAAAAAGTAATGTCTGTCATTGATCCAAAATATGTTTTGGGAGGGTTGTGTAAGATTTATAGCAAAATTGAATCTCCTGGAGTTATTTCACATTTCGGTCATGCTCCAGAGGTAATTTTTGGAGAATTAAATGAAAATACTTCGGAGCGTTTATTAAAAGTAAAAGAAGTTTTTGATAAAGCAGGGTTTAAGAATAAAGTTTCAGAGAATATTCAAGGAGATATCTGGAGTAAATTTATGTTCATTGCTACCGTTAGTGGTTTAGGAGCATTAACTAGAGCGACAATAGGAGAAATGTATGCGCATCCAGAATTGAATAAAATGCTTAGAAATACTGTTCTGGAGATATATCAAGTCGCTCTAAAAAAAGAAGTTGCAATGCCACCAAACATTGTAGAAGGAATTATGAATTTTATTGGTAAACAGCCATATACTGCAACAGCCTCTACACAGCGGGATATTATGGAGGGTAAGCCTTCAGAGTTAGATAATTTTAATGGATTTATTGTAAAAGAAGGTAAAAAACTAGGCGTAGAGACACCTACAAACGCATTTGTTTATAGTTGTTTACAACCAATGGAAGCAAAAGCTAGAAAGGCTAAAAACTAAGATAAAAAAGTATACTTAACTCGCATAAAATCGTAAATTTGCGGTCTTAATTTCAGATCATGAGTTACGATTTTAATACGATTGAAGCCAGATGGCAAGCCTATTGGGCAGAGAATGGAACGTTTAAAGCTGAAAATAACAGCGATAAACCAAAATATTATGTACTTGATATGTTCCCTTATCCGTCAGGAGCTGGACTTCATGTTGGGCATCCATTAGGATATATTGCTAGTGATATCTATGCTCGATATAAACGTCACAAAGGTTTCAATGTATTACATCCGCAAGGATATGACTCATTTGGGTTGCCAGCAGAGCAATATGCTATCCAGACTGGGCAACATCCTGCAATCACTACCAAGGATAATATTGCTAGATATCGTCAACAATTAGATAAAATTGGTTTTTCTTTTGATTGGAGTCGAGAAGTTAAAACGAGTGATCCTACATTTTATAAATGGACACAGTGGATTTTTATTCAGCTTTTTAATTCTTGGTATGATAATGATGCTGATAAGGCAAGGTCAGTTTCTGAATTAGAACAATTGTTTTCCGAAGAAGGAAATACAAATATTAATGCAGTATGTGATGAAGATGTGATTGTTTTCACGTCTGAAGGTTGGAATGCTTTTTCATCTAAAGAAAAACAAGAAGTATTATTAAAATATAGATTAACCTATCTTGCTGAAACAGAGGTGAACTGGTGTCCGCAATTAGGAACAGTGTTAGCAAATGACGAAATCGTTAATGGAGTTTCTGAACGTGGCGGTTATCCGGTGATCCGTAAAAAGATGACGCAATGGAGTATGCGTATTTCTGCATATGCACAACGTTTAATTGACGGATTAAATACGATTGATTGGCCACAGCCTCTAAAAGATTCTCAAACGAATTGGATTGGTCGTTCAGAAGGAGCAAGTGTAACCTTTAATGTAAAAGGTCATGATGAGGTGATCGATGTTTTTACTACGCGTCCCGATACTATTTTTGGTGTAAGTTTTATGACATTGGCTCCAGAACATGAATTGGTAGCTAAAATTACTACTCCCGAACAAAAAGAAGCGATAAATACATATATAGAAGCTACAGCAAAACGTAGTGAACGTGATCGTATGGCTGATGTAAAAACAATCAGTGGGGTTTTTACAGGTGCTTACGCAGAGCATCCATTTACAAAAGAACCTGTGCCAATCTGGATTGGCGATTACGTGTTAGCAGGATATGGTACAGGAGCTGTAATGGCTGTACCTTGTGGAGATCAACGTGATTATGATTTTGCAAAACACTTTGATATTGATATTCCTAATATTTTTGAAGGAGTAGATATTTCTGAAGAAGCGTTTGCGGATAAAGACAATACCATCATTGCTAATTCTGATTTCTTAAATGGATTAAAGTATAAAAAAGCAGTAAAAACTGCGATTTACGAATTAGAAAAGTTAGGTCAAGGAAAAGGTAAAATCAATTATAGATTGCGTGATGCTGTATTTAGTCGTCAGCGATATTGGGGAGAGCCGTTTCCGGTGTATTATGTAGACAGTATGCCGCAAATGATTGAGCTAAAACATTTACCAATAGAATTACCTGAAGTAGAAAAATATTTACCAACCGAAACAGGTGAACCGCCATTAGGTAGAGCAGATGTTTGGGCTTGGGATACTACTAAAAATGAAGTCGTATCTAATGATTTTATAGATCATGATACAGTTTTTCCTTTGGAGTTAAATACTATGCCGGGTTGGGCGGGAAGTTCGTATTATTTTAATAGATATATAGACCCTAATAACGAAGATGAGGTTTTTTCGCAAGATGCAATTAACTACTGGAAAGAAGTAGATCTATATATAGGAGGAAGTGAGCACGCAACTGGTCACTTATTATATGCACGTTTCTGGCAGAAATTTTTATTTGATAGAGGAATTGTTCCTGTGGATGAATTTGCGAAGAAGCTAATCAACCAAGGAATGATTTTGGGCACTAGTGCTATTGTTTATAGGATCAGTGGCACGAATAAATATGTTTCCAAAGGATTGAAAGATCAGTACGATGTAGAGGAACTTAGAGTGGATGTTAATATGATAAATGCATCTGATGAGTTATTGCCTGAGGATTTAAAAAATTGGCAACCGCAATTTAAGGATGCAGAATTTGAACTTGAAAATGGTAAGTACATTGTCGGGAGAGAGGTAGAAAAAATGTCCAAAAGATGGTTTAATGTAGTAAATCCGGATGGTGTTTGCGATCAATATGGAGCCGATAGTTTACGATTATACGAAATGTTCTTAGGGCCATTAGAGCAAGCAAAACCTTGGAATACAGCAGGAATTACTGGTGTACATGGATTTTTAAAGAAATTATGGAAACTATACCATAATGGAGATGCTTTTGGTGTAACGGATGCAGAACCTACAAAGGATAATTTAAAGACCTTACATAAAACCATTAAAAAGGTAGAAGAAGATATAGAGAACTTTTCTTTTAATACTTCGGTAAGTACCTTTATGATTGCAGTAAATGAATTAACTGCTCAGAAATGTAATAGCAAAGAAATTTTAGAACCATTATTGATACTAGTTTCTCCATATGCTCCGCATATAGCAGAAGAATTATGGAATAAATTAGGTCATAATGAATCTATAGCTACAGCTGCTTTTCCAATTTTTGAGGAAAAACATTTGGTAGAAAGCACAAAACAATATCCTATATCCTTTAATGGTAAGATGCGTTTTACAATGGAACTTCCTTTGGATTTAAGTAAAGAGGATATTGAAGCTGCAGTTATGGCACACGAAAAAACACAACAACAATTGGATGGACGAACACCTAAAAAAGTGATCGTAGTGCCAGGTAAGATTGTAAATGTTGTTGGGTAGTTCTTAGAAAGAAATTTATGTCAGTTTGAGCCTGTCGAAGACTTTTGTGTTGTAATACTTCGACAGGTTCAGTGTGACTATAATAAGTTTATGACTTTTTTAGTAACAGATATGATCAACTCGGTAGAAATTCTTGGATTTGTTGCAGCAACTTTGACTACAGCTGCTTTTTTGCCACAAGTGTATAAAACCTGGAAGACTAAATCTGCAGAAAGTTTATCACTGTCGATGTTATTAATTTTTGTGATCGGAGTATCATGTTGGTTGGGTTATGGTCTTTTGATAAAAAGTTTACCTATAATTTTATGTAATCTGATTACTTTGATATCAGGCTTTTTATTACTCTATTTTAAAATTCGCTATAAAAACTAAAGAAAACTACCAATCCTGATTGTTTTTTAACAAGTTTTGCTAAGTTTTGTTAAATTACGGATAAGATATTTTTTAAGTGTATTTTATTGGTTTATTTCAAGAAAACTTCTATTTTCGACCCAAAAATAAGAATATGATAATTGGTGTTCCTAAGGAAATCAAGAATAACGAGAACAGAGTAGGTGTTACACCTGCTGGTACAATGGCGCTCGTTGGACATGGTCACACTGTTTTCATTCAGCAAAATGCTGGTCTTCAGAGTGGTTTTAGTGATGAAGAATATATTGAAGCTGGTGCAAAAATATTACCTACTATAGAAGAGGTGTATGCAACGGCAGAAATGATTATAAAGGTGAAGGAGCCTATAGAACCAGAATATAAATTGATCAAGAAAGATCAGTTATTATTCACATATTTCCATTTCGCATCAAGTGAGCCTTTAACAAAAGCTATGATCGAGAATGGATCGGTTTGTATTTCTTACGAAACAGTAGAAGATCCTGATCGTAGTTTGCCATTGCTTACACCGATGAGTGAAGTAGCGGGACGTATGTCGATCCAACAAGGAGCTAAATATTTGGAGAAACCATTAAAAGGAAGAGGAATTCTTCTTGGTGGTGTGCCTGGAGTTGCTCCAGCTAAGGTATTAGTTCTTGGTGGTGGTGTAGTAGGTACTCAAGCAGCTAAGATGGCAGCAGGAATGGGAGCTGATGTAACTATTCTTGATATTAGTATGAAAAGATTACGTTACCTAGATGACGTAATGCCAGCTAACGTAAATACTGAATTCTCAAACGAATATACAGTTCGTAAACATATAAAAACGTCTGATTTAATTATTGGAGGTGTATTAATACCAGGAGCAAAAGCACCTAAGCTTATCACTCGTGATATGCTTAAAGATATGCGAACAGGAACGGTATTGGTAGATGTAGCTGTAGATCAAGGCGGGTGTTTTGAAACTACAAAACCAACTACACATCAAGATCCAGTTTATATTATAGATGATGTGGTGCATTATTCTGTAGCAAATATGCCAGGAGCAGTACCTTATACGTCAACTTTGGCACTTACAAATGTAACTTTGTCATATGCTATCCAATTAGCAAATAAAGGTTGGAAAGCAGCTTGTGCAGATAACGAACCTCTTAAAAAAGGATTAAATGTAATCAATGGAGATGTTGTGTATCCTGCTATTTCAGAAGCATTTAACCTTCCTCTGGAAGATGTAAATAACTATTTAAGTTAAACTCGACTTATTGGCTAACTCAAGTTTATTTAACTGAAAACCTCGTCTTTATGGCGAGGTTTTTGCTTTTATTGTTGTAAATTTAATAACAAAAAGTTTTTAATTATGATGGGATATTATGTAATAGCAGGGGTTATCTTCTTAGTAAGTTCTTATGTTAGTAATAAGCTAAAAAGTAAATTCAAGCATTATTCTAATGTACACTTACAAAATGGAATGAGTGGGGCTGAGATTGCTCAAAAAATGTTGGATGATAATGGGATACGTGATGTAAAGGTTATTTCGACTAAAGGACAATTAACGGATCACTATAATCCGAGAAATAAAACAGTTAATTTAAGTGAGGTAGTGTATAGCCAAAGAAATGCAGCCGCTGCAGCCGTAGCAGCTCATGAGGTTGGTCATGCAGTGCAACACGCAACAGCATATAGTTGGCTTACAATGAGATCTAAGATCGTTCCAGCGGTAGGTATTGCTAGTAAATTGTCTAACCTTGTTATCATGGTTGGTTTAGGATTATCTTTTACAGGTTCTTTACTAGGAAATACAATCTTTCTAATAGGTATTATTTTGTTTGCAGTGACTACATTATTTGCTTTTATTACACTTCCGGTGGAGTATGATGCTAGTAATCGTGCGTTAGCTTGGTTAGAAGATAATAGAATCGTTAATCAAGAAGAATACGCTGGTGCAAAAGATGCATTAAAATGGGCGGCAAGAACGTATTTAGTAGCTGCTTTAGGATCATTAGCCACATTGCTTTATTTTATATCTATGTTTTTAGGGAGAAGAGATTAGGTAATATAGAAAGATATTAGGCTTTGTCTTGTTTTTATTTCAGTATCTTTTGGCACTAATTTTATATATATAAAATAAATTGGTGAAAAAGGTAATTGTCATTGGTGCTGGACCGGCAGGATTAAGCGCCGCTTATACGCTTAGTAAAAATGATATAGATGTAGTGGTTTTTGAGGCATCTCCGTATATTGGAGGAATGTCTAGAAGTTTTGATCTTTGGGGACAAAGAGTTGACTTAGGACCTCATAGATTCTTTTCTAAAGAACCTAAAATCAATAATTTTTTTGATGAAATAATAAAAGAAGATTATACATTAGTAAGTCGTCTTACGCGGATATATTACAAAAAAAGGTTTTTTGATTACCCTCTTAAATTATTAAATGTATTGAGCAATTTATCAATTGCTACTATTTTTAGTATTCTATTTTATTACGGAAAACAGCGCATATTCCCAATTAGAAATCCGGAAACCTTCGAAAAATGGGTTACTAATCGTTTTGGAAAAAAGCTATATACTATTTTCTTTAAATATTATACAGAAAAATTGTGGGGTATACCCTGCTCTAAAATTGATGCTGATTGGGCTGCACAACGAATAAAAGGACTCTCTTTATTTGAAGCGGTGTGGAACGCCTTAAAGGGAAATAAAGGAAATAAACATAAAACTTTGGTGGATGAGTTTTCATATCCTAAAAATGGTACAGGTACTCTATATGAGCGTTCAGCAAGTTATGTCGAAGATAACGGTGGAGTTATACATAAAAATAAACCTGTTCAGAGTATTGTTATAGAGAATAATCAGTGTAAAGGAGTAATAACAGTTGATGGAGAGAAACACGAAGCCGATTATGTAATATCATCTATGCCGCTAACCTCTTTGCTCAAAGGAATAGGTTCTGTTCCAAAGTCGGTTTTAGATGCCTCTAATAAGTTATATTTTAGAAACACAATTTTGGTGTATTTAGAGATAGATAGAGATGATTTATTTGAGGATAATTGGATTTACGTGCATTCTCCAGAAGTTAGACATGGGAGAATTACCAATTTTAGGAATTGGTGTCCAAGTTTAAATAAAGGTAAAAACAGCACTATTCTGTGTTTAGAATTTTGGGCTTTTGATGCAGACCCAATATGGAAAGAAAAGGATCAATATCTTAGCGATATAGCTATCAAAGAGCTGAAAACTCTAAAATTAATAGGAGAGACAGAAATAATAGAAAATACCAAGATTGTACGAGTTCCTAAATGTTATCCTGTATACGAAATAGGATATCGTGAGCATCTTGATGTTATAGAAGATTATCTTATTGGGATAGACAAATTAACTCCAATAGGTAGATATGGTGCTTTTAAATATAATAATCAGGATCATTCTATTTTAATGGGAATCCTAGCAGCAGAGAATATCGTAAACAACACCAAAATTGATTTATGGAAAATTAATACAGATACAGAATATCAGGAAGATGGTGAAGTTAAGGATGTATTAATTCAATAATTTCTTTCTTTTTTCTCTGTGTAGTAACTCTTTAGTGAAGTTGTTAAATTACTAAAGCCTAATACGGATATAACTAAATAACTAGGCAGAATAGGTACGAAAAATCTTGAAGCTCCCAAAGGACCTGTCAGTGCAACGATATATAAAATAATAAATAATATTGTTGCTAATATGAAACTTGTTTCACGATAATTCTTTATCCAAAACCAAATAAATCCAACGCCTTTTAAGAGGTTAAAAATCAAAATAATACTCAAGATAAAAAGAAGGGGTATCGGTTGGTTTTTTAGAAAGGTTATTGCTCCTCGAATACCTTTGTTATTAATATGGTGTAGTAGACCAATTTCTGGGTTCTCAGAATGCATTTTGAAAAAATTAAATAAATCAAATCTACCCGGATCTATAAATATTCGTACACATCCTTTTGCGTGAAATATACCGTAGCCTACGATGTCATCTTTTAGATACGAGATCACTTCTCTTTTTATAAAATCTTGTTGCTTTTTGTAACTATTAATTGCTATTGCATCTTGTTTGATTTGATCAGAAATTGTTTTAGCTTTTTCTGCACCGAATTTATTCTCATGAAAGTATTTCAGATTCCATTCTAATAAATTAATGTTCTGAATGCTTGAAAAATCAGTGCTTCCGGTTCTTTTAAAATTCCATGAAGAGTATAAAATAAAAATTAGGATTGGTAGGATAGCGCTAAGAGGGCTAAATCGGATTTTGGTTTTTTTATATAGTAAATAGGTGATAAGAATATTAGGAACTATAAATAAATAAAAAACAGGTTTTGTTAGAAACAATAGTATTATAACTATTTGATACCAAAGGATATTTTTCCAAGAAGGGTTTTTTAAGCACTGATGCAATCTATAGACGAGCAGTACTATAATGAATTGAAAAAAAATCTCACTCATTATAAGATTGCTGTATATGAATTGATTTATAGATGTAATAATAAAAAAGAAAAATAGACCATTGTTTATTTTGAAATTATTTTCCTCAAACACTTTTTTGATCAGTAATATGCTGCATATGGAAATAAGATTTTGACACAGTAATATCCCTATTTTGGTTTTTAAAAATAAAGAAGAGATAATGATAAATATACTATATAAAGGAGGTCTTTTTGTATAATGTCGGTAATCTATAGCGTCATTCAAATCTCTTGAGTAGAATTCGAAATCAGTTAAAATGTTCTTAGCTAATTCATAATATTCATAGGAATCCATTAAGAAAAAATCTCCAATGAAAATTTTTATTATCAAGAATAAAAGATGAAATCCTATTAAGCCAATAGTAAAAGGACTAATCTTGATTGTCATATTTTGATCTGTCTGCTTATTTGTTGGTCTAAAGATATAAATGTTTCTGTTCTTGAAACACCTTCAATGGCTTGTATTTCTTTATTCAATACATTCATCAAGTGTTCATTGTCTTTACAAAGGATTTTAATAAAAATCGACCAATTTCCAGTGGTGTAATGGCATTCGATAACTTCAGGGATATCTTTTAACTGTCTAACCGCTTTAGGGTTGCTGACAGCTTTATCTAAGTACACTCCGACAAAAGCCATAGTCTTGTATCCTAATATTTTTGGATCGATAATAAATTTAGATCCTGCGATAAGACCTGAAGCTTCTAGTTTTCTTAATCTTTGGTGAATAGCAGCACCCGAAATACCAATTTTTCTGGCAATTTCGAGGATAGGTCTTCGCGCATCTTCCATAAGGTTACGAAGAATCTCTTTGTCTATACCGTCTATTTTTAGATTACCATATTGGCTTTTCATAAAGGTATATGATTACAATTATTAACCAAAAATAGAGGATAAGATTTAGAATTAGGACTTTTTTTAGAATTATCCTTTAACACCATCAGGATTATATCCTAGGTATTCACGCTCTTTTTCATTAAATATAATTCCGTACTCTTCTAGTTCTTTTAGAATAGGTGCATATATTTCTTCGGTAATAGGTATTTGTACTCCAGTAGATGTGATTTCTTTATTTAGTATTTTTAACGTGGCCATTGCCACAGGGAGTCCAACAGTTTTTGCCATAGAAGTGTATTTTTGATCTTCTCCAATGCTAACCATCGTAGCGTCTATTTGTTTACGCTCTCCATTAAGTTCATATCCAAACTTATGGTACATAACAATCATATCTTTATCACCTTCATCTAATGTCCATTTGTCCATTAAAATTTTTTGTAAGATCTGTGCTGGTGTTGCATTAGGAATCCCGACTTTTTTATCAATGTTAAAAATGTCGAGTTCTAATAACTTATCCCATATGATATCATCTTGATCGATTTTTAGATAATGGCGTAGCTTTAATTCTACTGAATCTGTCGGTGAGTATGCTAGAAATGAGTTTGTGAAATCACGGTAACTCATGTGTTCTGAGTTGGTTAAGGTGTAATCATCTGCGGTCATTCCTAATTGTACAAAAATATTCCAAGCTTTAGAAAACCCTACTCTTCTTATTGTACCACGGTACAAAGTTAGAATGTCTTCTAAGCCATATATGCTTTGGTATTTTAATGAATTTCTATTCGCATATGCTTCAAAACGACCATATTTTTCTACTTCTAGAAATTCTGTCCTTCTAAATAGTTTATGATAAGGGATGTATTTGTACGTTCCTTCTTGAAGAAATTCTGCAGCACCTCCTTGTCCTGCAACTACCACATTTCTGGGGTTCCAAGTGAATTTATAATTCCAAAGATTAGTGTCGCTTTCTGGGGCTACAAGTCCTCCGGTAAAAGATTCGAATAAAATTATTTTACCTCCTTGATTTCTTATTCTATCAATCACTTGCATAGCACTCATGTGATCAATGCCAGGATCTACTCCGATTTCGTTCATGAAGATAAGTCCTTTTTTCTTCACTTCTTCATGCAGTTCTTTCATTTCCTGGCTCACGTAAGAAGCAGTTACCATTGATTTTTCTAATCTTAGGCAATCTTTGGCAACTTCAATGTGAAATCGTGCAGGTAACATGGAGACTACAATATCTGCACTTTCGATAGCTTTTTTTCTAGAGTTTTGATCAAAAACATCTAGTGTAATAGCCTTGGTATTAGGGTGGTTAGCAGCTAATGCTTTTGCGTTTGTAAGAGAAATGTCTCCAATGGTAATATCTAAATTTTCAGAAATAGATTTGTCCTGAAAATATTTGATTAAAACTGCTGTTGATTTACCTGCGCCAATGACTAGTATCTTTCGCATATCTAAATATTATTTTGATAACTTTGATGCGAATGTAGTAAATACATCAAAAAGTAAGTTCTCTATTTTGGCGTATTCATTATATTTTGAGATAAAATTTGTCTAAAATTCATTTTTTATTTAAAAAAATGATCAATTATTGCTGAAAAAGGAATGAATAAAACAATTTTGATTACCGGAGGAGTTGCGGCTTTATTAGCCGTATTGTTAGGGGCATTTGGAGCACATGGATTAGAGAAAATGGTAGATGGGGGTAATATCGAATCCTTTAAGACGGGTATTCGTTATCAAATGTATCATGCGATTTTTTGTATTATTTTAGGTAACATGACTATAATACAAGATGTTGCCAAAAAACGTGTTTTTTATTTCATCTTAATAGGAATGATTCTTTTTTCTGGATCAATTTATCTTTTGGTCATGGATGAATTATTAGGAATTTCTTTATCAAGTATTGGTTTTATTACACCTTTAGGAGGGTTAATGTTAATTTTTGGTTGGATTTTCTTTATAATTTCCCTTGTTAAGATTAAGTGATTTTTTTGACGGTTGGTGTAGTTTTTATTTATAATTTTGTCAAACATAACAAACACAACATATTTTTATGGAACCACTGTATCCAATTACGAAAACGATTTCGTTAAAGCATTACGGTATTGAAAATGCAACAATACGCTACCAGTTATCTCCAGAAGAGCTTCAGGAAGAAACGGTGCAAAAAGAACAGGGAAAACTTACCAAAAATGGAACATTAGCTGTTAACACGGGTGAGTTTACCGGTCGTTCACCAATGGATCGTTTTATTGTAAAAGATCAAATAACCGCCGAAAAAATTTGGTGGGGTGATATCAATATTCCTTTCGAGCCAGATGCTTTTGATGCGCTGTATGATAAAGTTATCTCATACCTTTCCGGTAAGGAGATATTTGTAAGAGATAGCTATGCTTGTGCAGATCCCGATTATAAATTAAACATAAGAGTGATCAATGAGTATCCTTGGTCTAATATGTTTGCTTATAATATGTTTCTTAGGCCAACAGAAGAGGAGTTAAAAGAGTTTGATCCAGAATGGACGGTGATTAATGCTCCGGGTTTTATGGCTGATGCATCGGTTGATGGTACACGCCAGCATAATTTTGCAATATTAAATTTTACAAAAAAAATAGCACTTATTGGTGGAACTGGATATACAGGTGAGATCAAAAAAGGTATTTTTTCTGCATTGAATTTCATATTACCGGTATATAAAGAGACGCTTCCAATGCATTGCTCAGCTAATGTTGGTGAACAAGGAGATACAGCTATCTTTTTTGGTCTTTCTGGAACAGGTAAAACTACATTGTCTACGGATCCTAATCGTAAATTAATTGGAGACGATGAACACGGATGGACAAAAGAAAATACTATTTTCAATTTCGAAGGTGGTTGCTATGCAAAAGTAATTGACCTTTCTGCAGAAAAAGAACCAGAGATATATGGAGCTATTAAAAAAGGAGCGATTCTGGAAAATGTAATAATGGATAATGATGGAGAGGTTGATTATGCAGATACTTCAATAACTCAGAATACACGAGTAAGTTATCCAATTTATCATATTGAAAATATTCAGGAGTCTTCTATTGGTAAAAACCCAAAGAACATATTCTTTTTAACTGCTGATGCATTTGGTGTAATGCCTCCTATTTCAAAACTAACTCCAAGTCAAGCCGCATATCATTTTATATCGGGGTATACGGCAAAAGTTGCTGGAACTGAAGCTGGAGTTGTTGAACCGACACCTTCTTTTTCTGCTTGTTTTGGTGCGCCATTTATGCCATTACATCCTGCTAAATATGCAGAAATGTTGGTTAAAAAAATGAAGGATACTGGTGTAAATGTATGGTTAGTAAATACAGGATGGACCGGTGGACCTTATGGTGTTGGGACTAGGATTAAGCTAAAATATACACGTGCTATGATTCAGGCGGTTCTTAATGGTGATCTAGGATTATATTCTTATGACAACTATCATATTCATTCTGTGTTTGGAGTTGCTCAGCCAAGAGAGTGCCCAGGAGTTCCAACAAAATTACTTAGCCCAAGAGCAACTTGGGATAATGATGAAAAGTATTATAAAACTGCATTTAAGTTAACAAATGCATTTAGAGAAAATTTCAAAAAGTTTGAATCATATGCAAATGAGGAGATCCGTAGAGGAGGTCCACAACGATATGGTTTTTAGGAATAGATAACGAAAAAGTAATTTTCGGAAATAAATAAAGCCAGGAATTTAAGTTCCTGGCTTTATTTATTTTACTAACTATCTAAATAGATAATTAGTATATGTTTATTTTTTATTTGCTTCTTTAATGTATTTCTGTAAAGCCATAGTCATTGAAGGTGTTTCTGGAGTTGGAGCTTGTATGTTTACTTCCAAATTATGTTCCTTAGCAGCTTTTACTGTAGAATTTCCAAAAACGGCAATACGTGTATCGTTCTGTTTGAAATCAGGGAAGTTTTCAAATAGTGATTTTATCCCAGAAGGGCTAAAAAACACTAAAATATCATAAAATACATCTCTTAAGTTAGAAAGGTCACTAACTACTGTTTTATAAAAGATAGCTTGCTTCCATTGTACTTTTAAATTATCTAAAGTGTCTGGAATTTCTGGCTTTAATTTATCGGAAGAAGGTAATAAAAACTTCTCATTTTTATATTTCTTAATCAGAGGAGTTAACTCTTGAAAAGTACGTTTACCCACGTAAATCTTTCTTTTTCTGTAAACTACATACTTTTGCAAGTAATAAGCAACTGCTTCACTCTGACAAAAATACTTAAGAGCGTCAGGAACTTTAAAACGCATTTCTTCAGCGATTCTGAAAAAATGATCTACAGAGTTTCTGCTGGTAAGTATAATCGCGGTGTATTGCGATAAATCTACTTTTTGTTGTCTCACTTCCTTAGCATCTACGCCCTCTACGTGAATAAACGGTATAAAGTCAATTTTTACCTTTTCTTTCTCCTCAAGTTCGAAATAAGGCGAATTTTCTACTTTAGGCTCTGGCTGTGAGACCAAAATCGTTTTCACTTTCATATATAGTCTTTATTTCTAATACGTCATCCTAATAATTATATAATTAGCTTGTACAGCATAAAATAGGGTGCGATTTCAAGAGCGCAAAGATACAAAATAAAATAAAACAAGTTGTTTAAAATGACGTTTTCATTCCTTCTGTATACAGAAAAAAGTATGATTAGGTTTAATAATAGTAAAGAAACTATCAAAACAATCATAACAATTTTTGAAGGTTTCACACTATAAACGAATAATAAATTAAGAGGTAATAAAATAACCCCCAAAAAATTACGATATGATATTTTATAGAATAAATAATCTTCAATCAAAGTTTCTATTGAAAATATTGTTGAAATGATCTTTTCAACTAAAATTTTACAGATAAACACAAAAAGGTAAAGAGAAACAATTTTAAAATAGAGCATCATATCAATAGTATCTCCTTGCCATTGGAAAGCTTCTATACATAAGTATGCAAATAGAGATATAGAAAGAATCTGTGCTAGAATAAGAACTGAGTTGAAAAATGTAGAAAGTTTATTTCCTTTTTGATTAACAACTATATATTTATTAGTATTAAAAAGCATTATAAATTCAGAAAAACGAATAGAATTTATAAGTTTAGCAGATGCTAATAACGTAATTGATACCATAATTACTATGGTGATCCAATCTGTCGAAATAAGTTCTCTTGCAATAAATTTCATACTCTTCTAAAGGGGTAAAATTAAGTCATAGGTATAACATAATAAAATAAAGTGTTGTAAATAAAGATGCAACACTAATTTTTTAGGATAGTTATATAAATAAACAATAATAATAGCCTTAAAAACTAAAAATAATCTAGTGATTATTTAGTTATATTTGCCTGAAAACAGCTTAGATGGTGGATGCCGTAGTAATTATTCCTACCTACAATGAGATTGAAAATGTGGAGCGTATTATAAAAAATGTGCTTGCACTCCAGCGTGATTTCGATATTTTGATTGTAGATGATAACTCTCCAGATGGTACAGCAGCAAAAGTTAAGGAGCTACAGGAAGAGTATCCGGAACATTTGTTTTTATTAGAAAGAGAAGGTAAGTTGGGGCTGGGGACAGCTTATATAACTGGATTTAAATGGGCATTAGAAAGATCTTATGAATATATTTTTGAAATGGATGCAGATTTTTCACATAATCCAAATGATTTAATAAGATTATATAATGCTTGTGCTAAAGGTACATCACAGGTGGCGGTAGGATCGCGATATGTAACAGGTGTCAATGTTGTTAATTGGCCAATGAGTAGAGTGCTTTTATCTTGGTTAGCATCAAAATATGTGCGCTTTATTACTGGAATGAATATTCATGATACTACTGCAGGTTTTGTTTGCTACAAAAGAGAAGTTTTGGAGAAAATTAATCTAAATAAAATAAAGTTTGTTGGATATGCTTTTCAGATAGAAATGAAGTACAAAGCATATTTGTCAAAATTTAAAATAAAAGAAATACCCGTAATATTTACGGATCGAACACGTGGTACCTCTAAGATGAGTAAAGGAATTATTTCTGAAGCTGTTTTTGGAGTTTTACTAATGAAATTAAAGAGTATGTTTAATAGTTATGAAATATGATCATGAATAGTGTATTGATTAAGAATGCTAATATTGTTAATGAAGGAAAGATTTTTAACGGAGATGTATACATAGAGAATGGTTTCTTTAAAGAAATAGCTTCCCAAATTAGTGCTAAATCTCCAGATGTGCAGGTGTTTGATGCAGAAGGAAAATATCTTTTGCCAGGAGTTATAGATGATCAAGTTCATTTTAGAGAACCAGGGCTAACACATAAGGCCACGATAGAGACAGAATCTAGAGCTGCTATAGCAGGAGGAATAACCTCTTTTATCGAGATGCCAAATACAAATCCACAGACAACCACCATAGAAAAGCTTGAAGAAAAGTTTGATATAGCAGCTAAAACTAGTTATGCTAACTACTCTTTTATGTTTGGGGGTACAAATGATAATCTCGAAGAAATATTAAAGGTCGATCCGAATAATGTAGCAGGTCTTAAGTTATTTTTAGGTTCTTCTACAGGGAATATGTTAGTGGATAATCCTGAAGTGTTAGAAAAGATATTTTCATCGACGGACTTGTTAATTTCGGTACATTGTGAGGATGAGGAAACGATTAAAAATAATACTGCAATATATAAAGAGCGATATGGAGATGATATTCCCATTGATATGCATCCCATAATTAGAAGTGAAGAAGCGTGTTATTTATCATCTTCTAGAGCTGTTGCTTTAGCTAAAAAAACCGGAGCGAGATTGCATGTTTTTCATCTTTCTACGGCAAAGGAATTAGAGTTATTTACAAATAAAATACCATTAAAAGATAAAAAAATCACGGCAGAGGTGTGTATACATCACCTTTGGTTTTCTAATGAGGACTATAGACAAAAAGGTACTTTGATAAAATGGAACCCAGCTGTGAAAACTCCAAAAGATAAAGATGCTTTGTTTCAAGCACTGCTTGATGATAAATTAGATGTGATTGCTACAGATCACGCTCCACACACTAAGGATGAAAAAGACAATGTATATACAAAAGCGCCTTCAGGAGGGCCATTAGTGCAGCATGCATTACCTGCGATGTTGGAGTTTTATCATAGAGATAAGATTTCTTTAGAAAAAATTGTAGAGAAAATGTGTCATAATCCCGCGATCTTATTTCAGGTTGAGAAGAGAGGTTACATTAAAGAAGGGTATTGTGCTGATGCGGTTTTAGTAGATCTAAATGCTCCGTGGACTGTTAATACCGATAATATAGCATATAAATGTGGCTGGTCGCCATTTGAAGGAACTACCTTCAAATCAAGAATTACTCATACATTCGTCAATGGAAGTTTAGTATATAAGAATTTTAAATTTTATGATGTTAAAAATGCGCAACGATTAACTTTTGATAGATGAAAAAGAGCTTAGTATATAGTGTTTTTGCAATCATTTTGGTTAGTTTTTCTTGTCAAAAATTAAACTCGCCTGATAAACCTGATAATCTTATTGCAGAGGACAAGATGGTTGAAATACTTACCGATATTGCCTTTGTAAAAGCTGCAAAAGGAAGTTATAAAAAGGTTTTTGATATCCAAAAAATAAATCCGGAGTCGTATATTTTAGAAAAACATGGGATTGACAGTTTAGTATTTGAAGCCAATAATAATTGGTATACTAGTCAGTTGGATCAATACGAAGAGATTTTTAAAAAGGTGAAAAGCAATATAGAGATCTCAAAAATTAAATTTGAAAAGCTAAAAAAGGAAGAGGATTCACTAAAAAAGATATCAGACTCTATTAAGAAAATAAAAAACGAGATTAATGATTATAGAGTTTTGTCTGAAGATTTGGATGAACTAGAATCTATTAAAGAAGAATTAATGGACGTAGAAAAAGAAAATGCTGTAAGGAAAAGAACCAATCCTAGTGCTGTTTCTGGAAAAAAGAAGCAGTAGTCTCAATAGCTTTTTCCATAGGAGTAAAACTATAGGTAAGTTCTTTTTTTATCTTATCATTTTCATAAAAGGAATTAGAGAAAGCACTTTTTATAGAAGACTTAAATATGGTTCTTTTTGTTTTAAAGAATGTATGACTGAACTTTTGTAAGTAAAAAGCAACTTTCATTAAAAATGGAGATACTTTCTTTTTGGGAGAAGGTTTATTAAGTGCCTTAGCAATCATTGAGAATGCACTTTTAAAGCTCAAGTTTTCTGATACTAATATGTATCGCTGATTTTTTATTTCACTATTCATAAGTCGATGCATTATTTTTACTACATCATTTACTGCGACATATCCTGTGGTGCCTGTGGTATAGAATTTCATTCCTTTATGGATTTTCTTAAATAAATATCCACTTCCAGAATTATAGAAACCACGACCAATAATAATACCTGGATTTACAATTACAGTATCTAATCCTTCTTGTGTGCCACGCCAAACTTCCATTTCGGCACCATATTTTGTAATAGCATAAACAGAATCAGAAATTTCTGGATTCCACTCCGAAGTTTCATTAATTGGTTTTTGTAAATTGTTTTCGCTTATTGTTGCTATGGAACTTACATAGCAAAGCTTCTGTATATTATGAATCAGTGATAAATTTACAACATTAGCAGTGCCTTGTATATTAGTTTTACGAAGTTTTTTATAGTGAGAAGGATTAAATGATATCATAGCTGCACAGTGGTATACGTGAGTAATTCCATCAAAAGCGTTTGTAAGATTAGGAATATCATTAAGATCGCCTTGTACCCAATCTATAGTGTCAAATATATTTTTATCTTCAGGTTTACAGCATTGAGCAAATATATTTTTTGCATATTCTTTTTTATCAATTGTTCTGTATAATGCACGTACGTGCTGCTTTTCTTCTACTAGTTTAATTAATAAATGAGTGCCTACTAAGCCTGTAGCTCCGGTAACTAATATCATAGTTTTTATTCTATAATACTAATGTAAACAATCAGTGATTAATAATAAGTTTGGTTTGTTAAAAAGTAGTAACCTTTTTAGATGAATAGCGATTCTAGTTATTAGAGTTTTATAAAGTCTGTTTTTTCTTTTTGTACCAAAGATATCCTAGAATAAGTAAAATAAGTATTGAAAAAATAGTTATCGACCAATACCAATTATAATAGCGGTTAAATTGAATCGGAGTAGTGTCTCCTAAAACATAAAAGCCTCCCCAATAAAAGGGATGTATACGATTTATATTGGCGTTGTTTAAGTATTGAAGTTTTGCTTGTTGTAACGCTTCTGATTTACTCATGCCTTCTTTTAAATTAGTATAAAAATGTTTCATTAAATCAGGTGTGGTTTGATCAGATACTTCCCAACTGCTCAATAATAGACTTTTAGCACCAGCGTATTGGAACGCAGTTCCAAGACTCATAATGCCTTCGCCTTTGGCGATTTTTCCTGTTCCAGTATTGCAGGCGCTGAGAACGGTGAGTTCTGCAGGGATGTTTAATGCAAATAATTCGTGGCTATGTAAAAGATCATCTTCTATAGAATCATTACTTTGAGTAAAAAAGAGTTTAGAGTTTTCAGGTTTTTCGTTATCAACCTCACCGTGTAATGCAAGATGCAGAATATTATATTGACTCACATTTTTTTTAAAATTCTTTTCTACAGCTTCTAATCCATAAAAGTAGTTTCCATTGATGATGTTTGCAATTGATTTGATTTCTTTTCGAGTTCCAGGAAGATCGTTTTCATATTCAGTAAGAGCAGATAAGCTAATAGTATTTGAGTTTTGTTGATCATTGCTATTAGAGAAAGAAAATGCTAAACATTCCTTCTGCATTTGCTTGAAATTGAAAACACTTTTTTCTCGTGGTGCTAGCAATAAGTTAGCAGAGTTTGCATACGAAATTACATGTTCTTTCAATAAATATGATAACTCTTTTGGATTGTTAGAGTCATCTTTCTTGCTTAATAATAAATCAAAATTAAGATGCCATAAAGCTCCATCTGGTACAATGATTAATTCGCCCCCATTAAATAAATGCTTTAAAGGCGCTATTAAATTCTTATATAAATCATAAGCAACCGTTTTATATTCTAGTGTTTGCTTACCTGTAATTGTTCTCCTAAATTCTTTGATTTTTTCTTCTAATTCGGGACTATTTAGTTCCTTTACTTCTATTTTGTTTTTGGTAATTATAAATGCATAAATGATATCATCGGATACAAATAATTCCAATAAAGTAGTGTTGTTTTTTAGTGTTTTTTGAATATCATCAACTAGGATAATTGTATTTTGATATTTCAGTCTATGATATTTGGGATAGTTGTTTTTTATAATGATGGTTAATGAATCTTCTATATTTTTTAAGCGAAATAACTTGTTCTCATATTCTTGAATTCTTGAATTATTTGTAACGGATTTGGATTTTTCTTCTATGATTCTAGATTGGTAAAACGCTCTTTTAATTCTTTGGTTTTTTTCTAACTCTAATAATTCTTTAGATAATCCTGCAAATTCTTTTGTTTTTGATTCGTTGATTAGATCTTTAAGTGTGTTGGCTTTGCTTTTCTCGATATAGTAAATTATCTTTTCAAGAATTTGTTGTTCCTCTATTTCTTTATAAAATAGGAATTGAGTTTTTATAGCATCAGAATAGACTTCTCTTGCACTGGAGGCAAATGCTATTTTATCTTGATAATTCTGATAAGATTTTCTGATGTAATCGATAAGGATATCTGCTTCCTCATATATTTTTAGGCTGATACATAAATCTTCTATGTTTTCATTTTCAATATATTTAGATTGTAATGTTTTTGCTTTTCCATGAAGAACGGTCAGCAGTAATTTTAAATCATAAAACTTGCTAGGATCAAAAAAGGTTTCATCATTATTAGATGATTGATCTTTTTTGTTTGCAATTACAGCTTTGTTATAATAAGTGATAGCTGTGTTAAAATCCTTCTTTTTGTCATACGCTTTGGCAATATTATAATAGAAGTCAGATGTAAGTAAATGGTTTGTCCCATATGTTTCCTTAAAGGTGTCTAATCCCTTTTCATAATATTTAATGGCTTCTTCAAATTTCTTTTTTCTGATATAAATACTAGCGATTCTTAAGTTCAGATTTACAATTTTTGGATCGTTTAGATCTAAAATTGTAGAGTAGGCTTCAAGGGATTTTTGATAATAATCTAGAGAGAGGTCATATTCTTTTTTACGGTTATATATATCCCCTATATCAGAATAAAGTTTAGCGACTCTTAAGCTATTTTTACCATATGCGTTAATGTATATATTTATACTTTTATTGTAATAGGATAATGATTTATCATACTCTTTTTTATTGCTATAGAGCACTCCAATGTTTTGGTAACTTTTTCCATTTTCTATATAGTTTTTACCAAATAATTTAACACCTATTTTTATACTTTTGTTATAGTATTCAATAGCTTTAGTGTTTTCTCCTTTCTTAGTAAAAACAATTCCTATGTTGTTATATATGAAACAAATCATATCTTTTTTTCTGAGATGTTGAAATGTAATTAAGGACTTTTCATAATTTTCTAAGGCTAAATCATATTGGAATAGATTTTTATAAGTAACTCCGATGTTTAAAAACCCGTAACCTGCATAAAAATGATACCTTCCGTATCTTTTGATGGCAAGATTTAAAAAGGTTTTAAAATAATCAAGAGCAATTTCATGTTGTCCAATATTTTTATAGATAAGACCGATTCGATCGTAATAAATAATGGTTTTTTCATGATTCTGTCCATATATTTTAAGTTCAACATCCAGTGCTTTTTTAAAATAAATAACAGAGCGCTCTAGTTTCTTTTCTGCTAATAGTGACTCTGCTTTTTTTAAATATTTGGCAGCTAAAATACTATCCTGAGCTGATTGTGCGGAAACTTTGTTAAAAGGAATGACAAGAATAAAAAAGCATAAGATCTTTAGATTAAAAAGATATTCTAGTCGTTCCATAGATTACAAGATAGGCAAATGGTGATTAACTTATTCCACCTCTTTATATAATAACTGATTATTTTAAGTTAAGAAAAGAGGATGTTTTTGAAAATTGTCTTAAAATTGTTTTTTATAAGATTTCAATCAAAAATAGATAACGTTATCTATTTATTTATAGCATAGAAGGTAAAAATGTTACTTTTACTAATAAAATAAAATTTAAAATAAAGGTAACAGATTGCCGTTTGATGACATTAACCTATGAGTATTAATGAAGAACGAAAAATTTTAGAAGGAATTGCAGCAGGAGATGCTAAGGTTATTAAATCTTTCTATAAAGACAATTATAATTACATTAAAGGATATATCTTAAAGAATTCTGGAGATGATGTAGATGTAGAAGATGTATTCCAGGATGCGATGATAGTTATTTATCAGAAACTTAAATCAGGTACATTAGAGATGAATGTTTCGATACGAACGTATCTATATGCAGTATGTAAGAATATTTGGAGAAGTAGATTACGAAAGAAAAAGAAATTAATTGTAGATAATGATGCAATAGAAGCTAATGAAGAAATAGAAGCGTCTATAGCAGAGGACATAGAAAATAAGGAACGTGAGCATGTATACAGGAAATATTTTCTTAAATTAAGTGATAGTTGTAAAGAATTACTAAATCTAGTTTTTGATGGAAATAGTATGAAGGAGATCGCAAATATCACAGGGTATTCTGATGGATATACAAGAAAGAAAAAATTTGAATGTAAAAAATCACTTCTTGAAAAAATCGAAAAGGATCCCATGTATAAGGAGTTAAAAATAACTTCGTTAAAAGAATAATGGTATGGAAAGGACTCAGGAATTATTTGAAAAAATAGAAAGATATTTAGATAAAACATTATCCGAACAAGAAGCAATTGCTTTTGAAACGGAAATGGCTACTAATCCAGAACTTAAACATGAAGTAGAGAAACACGAAGAATTGCACAAAGTTTTAAGTGATACAGATGTGTTGGATTTTAAAAAGAAATTACAAAAAATTGGAGAAGAAGTAAAAAATGAAAAATTAGAAGATACTAAAACATCATTTTTCCCATATTTAAAAATTGCGGCTTCTATAGTTGTGATTATTGGTGCTGGAACATTATTATGGAATACTTTTAATTCATCTAATGATTTTTCTAATTTATATGGATCTTATTATGAATTATATCCAGTAGAAGATGCTACAAGGGGAAATGCTCTAGCACAATTGGATATTATTATGAAGAATTATGCTCAAGGTAATCATGATGTGGTGGTAGAGAAGTTTGAAGAGAACACTTCCTTAGTTACTTCAGAACAATTAGAACTTTATCTAGGAAATAGTTATCTCCATATGGGAAAAGAAAAAGAAGCGCTATTACAATTTGAAAAAATAAAAGAGGAAAGTAAATATCACGAAGGTGCTAGTTGGTATCGAGCTCTTACTTATCTTAAGTTAGGAAAAACAGATACTTCTATAGAAATCTTGAATGAAATTATCAAATTTAATGGAATTTACAAAGAGAAAGCAATACAACTGAAAGGAGATTTAGAATCGTTGTATTAGAAATGATTTCTTAATTATTCATAGTAGTATATAATCCATATTTCTATCTTTGCCGGATAAATTGAATACTACTAAAATGGCCGTAAACTTTATAGAAGAACTACGCTGGAGAGGAATGTTGCATGATGCCATGCCTGGAACAGAAGAATACCTAATGGAACAGATGAGAGCTGCATATGTTGGGTTTGATCCCACTGCAGATTCTTTGCATATTGGGAATTTAGTTCCAATTATGTTGTTAGCACACTATCAACGAGCGGGTCATAAACCATTTGCTTTAGTTGGAGGTGCTACTGGAATGATCGGAGATCCATCTGGTAAATCTGCAGAGCGTAATCTCTTAGACGAAAAAACATTACGCCATAATCAAGAGTCAATAAAAGGACAGCTAGCTCAGTTTCTAGATTTTGAAAGCGATGCCGCTAATGCTGCAGTTTTAGTAAATAACTATGATTGGATGAAAGACTTTTCATTCCTTGACTTTATTAGGGATGTAGGTAAACATATCACGGTAAACTACATGATGGCTAAGGATTCTGTAAAGAATAGAATTTCTTCGGAGTCTTCTGATGGAATGTCTTTTACAGAATTTACATATCAATTGGTACAAGGATATGATTTTTTACATTTGTATAAAGAACATGATTGTACACTACAGATGGGAGGTAGCGATCAATGGGGTAATATCACTACAGGTACCGAATTAATTAGACGTATCGGTAGTGGAAAAGGATATGCTTTGACCTGTCCATTAATTACAAAATCGGATGGATCTAAATTTGGTAAATCTGAAGGAGGAAATGTTTGGTTAGATGCTAAAAGGACATCTCCTTATAAGTTTTACCAATATTGGCTAAATACCAGTGATGAGGATGCAGAGAAGTACATTAAAATTTTTACATTTTTGACTAAAGATGAAATTGAAAATTTGGTTACTGAACATGCCGAAGCACCACACCAAAGAATTCTTCAGAAGAAATTAGCTGACGAAATTACAATTATGGTGCATTCTCAGGAAGATCTTGATAATGCTATTAAAGCTTCTAATATTTTATTTGGAAGATCTACTTCTGAAGATTTAAAAGGGTTAGATGAAGCCACATTTCTAGACGTTTTTGAAGGAGTTCCACAAGCTGAAATTTCTAAGAGTATGATTGCTGATGGATTGGATGTAATTGGTGCGCTAGCTGAGCATACGGGTTTTTTGAAATCTAATGGAGAAGCTAGAAGAGCGCTTAAGGAGAACTCTATTTCCGTAAATAAAGAAAAAATCAAAGAAGGGTATTCAATAGCTACTGAAGATCTCATTAATGATCAATTTGTATTATTACAAAGAGGAAAGAAAAACTATTTTGTGATTAGAGCAGTATAAGCTTTTTGAACTCATATTAAATAACATAAAAAACAAAGCCTACCAGAATTTCTTCTTAGTAGGCTTTGTCAACTAACCAATCAATTATTGAAAAAAACTTAGCGTTCTATATTGTTTATCGAAACTTATTCGATTATTTTTTCGTTTTTATTTTTTGCCAATTCACATCGGCTTTTTCTTTTAATACCACAGCACCTTCTTCATTCCATTTTGTCAATGTATTTATTCCCCAAGAATTGTAGAATAAGTACAGTTTACCATCTCTAATTTCATATGTTTCAGGATCAATGTCTACTTTTTCTGCTTTTGCTCCAACCGCATAAGCGCAGTATCCTCCGTATTGTGGGATAAACTTTTCTGGATTGCTTTTAAATTTCTCCAGATTAGATTGACTTACAAATTTATATTTTGCATTATCATAGGTTGCCGTATATCTACTATCACCCTTTGTCGCTTTATTATTAAAGTATTCGGTAACATCATATCCTTCGGCTACAAATCCCTTTTTTACATTATAATCAACTTGCTGTGCTGAGACCGTTGTAGCTAATCCTAAAAACAATAAGACTATGAACTTTTTCATTTTATGCAATGTTTTTTTGTTGTTACATCCATTCAGTCGTTAAAAAAACAGAACATTACAATTTTAACATAATTATAAGTTTTTTTAGTATAGTTGAATACAAGTTCTATGTATTCTCAATCTAAAATTTCTTTCACTTATAAATACGTTTCATAAAAGTGAAAGTTGCATAAAAAACAAAAGTTTTTTAAAATTTGTTCTTTGTGATTTTTTAAGTAAATAGATGATCTATAAAAGAAACCAGGTTATAGCGCCATTAAGTTGCAACCTCTAATATCACTGTTGTCAAATCGACCGAGAATTTCGAAACTTCCGTCATCATAGGTTTTTCCGAGGTCTTGTGTAGCAATAAACGAACATGAATTTATGTTTGCCAAGTCAATAATATTAATTCCTCCTGTTTTATTCGTTTCTAGGGGAGTAAGTGCGTCCTCAGGATCTCGTGTAGAAATGTTCATCCATGGTGGACAATGAAAAAGACCATCACCTTTAGAATATGCTTGAGATAATAACTCTGTCATGCCGTATTCACTATGGATTTTAGAAATACCAAATCCTTTTTTTAGAATTTGATGCAGTTCTTCACGAATGATCTCTTTTCGTCGACCTTTCATTCCTCCCGTTTCCATAACAATAGTATTCTCATTAAGTTGAATATCGTTACTTTCGATAAGATCTAATAAAGCAAAAGAAACACCAATCAATATAATTTTTTTATGTTCTTTAGTAAGTTCTTTAAGGGTCGTGATAAGCTTTTTAGTTTCATCAAGGTAAAAACCACTATTCGTTTGTTTACTGTCCTTAATTAATTTATCCGCCATATATACTAGAGAGGAACCTTCGCGTTCTAGATATGATGGTAATAGTGCCAATATTGTATAATCTGTTATATCTCCATAAAAGTGTTTGAACCCTTTAGAGAAGCTGTTTTCATAAATACCTAAATTGGTTACATAGTGTTTACTTGTAATACTACCAGTTGTTCCACTACTAGTAAAAACTTGTTGAACGTTAGAAGGTGAGCTAGTAATTTTTTCTTGTTTAAAAAACTCTACAGGTAGGAATGGGATTTCTTTACTTGTAGTAACAGCGCTTTTGGTAATTCCAAGAAGATTACAAAAACGTTGGTATACCTGACAATTAATATATTGATGTTGAAATACTCTTATCGCCATTTTTTCAAAATCTTCATTATTTTGAATCGTAAAAATTGTCTCAGAGAGCATATAGGCGTATGGAGGTTATTTTAAAACAAAGGTATAAAAAAACACACTACATAAAATAGCGTGTTTGTATGTTATAAAAACTGACTTTATTAAATATTTTTATTATTATTAATAAAATATCACCAATTATTGTCTAATTAATTTTTTAGAAAAATCTTCTTCTCCGATCTTAATTTTTAAAACATAAACACCAGGAGGGAGCGATGAAATATCTAACTGCTCTTTAGTTGTGATTACTTTAAATAATACGGTTCTACCTAAAACACTATAAACCCTACAAGTCATTGATTTCCCAGATTTAGAAGTAATATTAAGAATATTACCAGAAACCGGATTTGGAAATACTTGAACTTCTTCTTGATCGTCTGTTTTTATAGTGGATTGTGCACTAACTCCTTTAGAAAAGGAGAGTACAAAAAGGCCAGTAAGTATGAGTAGTAAGTAGATTTTTTTCATAAAACTTTATTTTGGGACTATAAAAGTACAATATTTTATTAATAATTGAGTTAGGGTTGTCGTTTTTAAATGTTAAATCTCTACAAAAAAACCATTTTATTTTCATAATTACGGTTTTACCATTTTTAAATCCTTGTTTTGATTTTTGTAGTTTCATAAAAAAAGTAGATATTTGTTTATTATGAAGTTATAAAGAATTAGGTACGTCTTTTTGGAAATATCGGTATCGATATTATATAGCTAGAGAAATCTTCTTTAGCCAGTTTCCATTTATATCTTTTTTTCAACGTAATTCTTTTATTCATGACACAAAATAAACTTACTCCCACCAAACTGTTCTCATATTTTAAACTAGCCGTTAGCGGCAAAGAACAACAATTTACGTCCGGAAGTATCCGTAAGGCGGTTTTTATGCTTGCAATTCCTATGATCTTAGAGATGATGATGGAATCTATTTTTGCTTTAGTTGATGCATACTGGGTTTCTAACTTAGGTGCAAATGCAATTGCTACTGTAGGTTTAACAGAATCCGTGATTACTTTAATTTATGCAGTGGCAATTGGACTCAGTATGGGTGTTACAGCTATCGTTGCTCGAAGAGTGGGAGAAAAGGATATTGAAGGAGCTTCACAAGCGGCAGTTCAATCTATCTTTTTAGGAATTTCTGTAGCGGTAATTATTAGTATAATAGGGATACTTTATCCGAAAGAAATTTTAGCTCTTATGGGTGCTGAGGCAGATTTAATAGCTGATGGATATGGGTATACTCAGGTTTTATTAGGAGGAAATATAACAATTATGTTATTGTTTTTGATTAATGCGGTTTTCCGAGGAGCAGGAGATGCTTCTGTTGCTATGAAAGTTCTAATAGTTTCTAATTTGTTAAATATTATTCTGGACCCACTTTTTATTTTTGGTTTTGGACCAATACCAAGTTTTGGTGTGCAGGGAGCTGCTATTGCAACAACAATTGGTAGAGGTAGTGCAGTATTATTACAACTTGCAATTCTTTTCTTTGGGTGGAGTAAAATTAAAGTAACTTTTAAGGATATTGTTCTTAGATCGAAAGTGATGATTAATTTAATTAAGGTGTCTCTTGGCGGGATTGGTCAGTTCATTATAGGTACTTCTAGTTGGGTATTTTTAATGCGCATTATGGCGGAGTTTGGGAGCGAGGTACTTGCAGGGTATACTATTGCAATCAGAGTATTGATGTTTACATTAATGCCATCATGGGGAATGAGTAATGCGGCTGCAACATTAGTAGGGCAAAATCTAGGAGCGGCTAAGCCAGATCGAGCAGAACAATCAGTATGGAAAACTGGGAAATACAATGCTTATTTTATGATTGTTGTATCTGTACTATATTTAATTTTTGCAGAGGTAATTATCAAAATTTTTAGCAGTGAGCCTGAAGTGGTAAAATATGGAGCTTTAAGTTTACGAGTAATTGCAGCAGGTTATGTGTTTTATGCATATGGTATGGTGATTATTCAATCTTTTAATGGAGCAGGAGATACCAAAACACCAACTATTATTAATTTCTTTTGCTTTTGGGTGTTTCAATTACCATTCGCCTATTTAGCTGCAATAGTATTGGATTGGGGAGCTATGGGAGTTTTCTTAGCAATTACATTTGCAGAAGTGTTAATTGCTGTTGTTGGAATTATATGGTTTAGGAAGGGCACTTGGAAATCAGTAAAAGTATAAACAAAAAACACCCTCAAATTTGAGGGTGTTTTCTATATAAGATGAGATTTTATCTCTTTCTTTTATAATTTAGTTCTATAAAGAAGTTGCCCAAGCAAAATCAGCTGCTACTGTCGTAGAAGTACTATATGTTGTAGCTTCTGCTGCATCAGCACCATCAGCTTGTAGGTTAGAAGCTGGCGCGCTATCTCTAAAATCAAACTGAGTATCAAATCCAGTTAATGAAAGACCAGTAATAGTTGCTCCAGAGTTGTTTTTGATTTGTATCCCTGTTCCTCCCATTGTAGAAACTGCAGTAAAGTTAACCAGTGTTGGGTTGTTATTTACACCATCAGCTTCGATGGCAGTAGAGAAATCAGCGATGGTGATGTTTACGAATGTGTTCGTAAGTGTACCGTTCCATCCTTCAGTCCAGTCTACAGCATCATCTTCAAGATTTTCTGCATAGAAATTAGTCATGTTTACAGTTCCTCCGAAGAATTCAACTCCGTCATCAGAACCTCCGATAACAGCAACGTTAGTAATTGTAGTTCCACTACCTACTGCATAAAGAGTTAAACCATTGAACTGAGAATCAGCATTGATCTGAGCACCTGTATTTTTAAGAACTAAGTAATTAATAGTACCAGAATTATCTGTATCGTTAGTACCACCATAAACAAGACCACCTACTTCAGCAATAGCGTTTACTCCTTCAGTAGTAGTAGCGTCACCACAAATAAGCAATCCACCCCAAGCTTGACCGTCATTTGACTCCATTACTACTGGATCAGCCATTGTTCCCTGGATATCTATAGAAGCTCCTTTTAATACAGCTAAGTAGTTTGCAGTTCCAGACTCAGAAGTAATTGTAGTTCCAGCTGGAATTGTTAAAGTAGCACCATTACTTACTAAAACAGGTCCACTTATTTCGTATGCTACAGAAGCATCAAGCGTAAGATCGCTAGAAATAGTAGCAGGAAGTACATTACCAGAACCAGTTCCTGCATCAATTACCCAAGCAAATAAACTAGCGTTTGTAGAAGATGTACTAAATACAGCGTCATCAGCAGTATCTGCATCAGCTCCGTCAATTTGTAAGTTAGAAGCTGGAGCGCTATCTCTAAAATCGAAAGATGTATCAAATCCAGTTAAAGTTAAACCGTTGATAGTAGCACCAGAATCATTTTTGATTTGGATTGCGGTTCCTCCAGTAGAAGAGATTGCAGTAAAATTAATAAGTGTTGGGTTATTATTTGCACCGTCTGCTTCGATAGCAGTGGAGAAATTTGAGATAGTGTTTAGAACATATCCGTTAGTAAGTGTTCCATTCCAACCTTCTGTCCAGTCTACAGCATCATCTTCATTGTTTTGTAAGTATAAGTTATTTACATTTACGGTTCCTCCAAAAAATTCAACACCATCATCCGTACCATTGATGATACCTACGTTGTCGATAGTAGTTCCAGAACCTACAGCATATAATGTAAGGCCATTGAATTGTGAAGTTGTAGTAATTTGTGCACCAGCATCTCTAATGATTAAATAATCGATATTACCAGAACTATCAGTGTCATTATTTCCTCCATAAATAAGACCTCCAACTTCCGCTATTGCATCTGCTCCTTCTGTAGTCGTAGCATCACCACAGATTAATAAACCACCCCAAGCTCCTGCTGTACCATTAGAACGCATAATTACTGGATTAGCTGCTGTTCCTTGAACATCAATATCAGCTCCTTTCAATATTGCCAGATAATTATCTACTCCTGGTTCTGATACGATTTCAGTACCTGCAGGTATAGTAAGAGTAACTCCTGATGCAACAGTTACAGTTCCTGTAATTGAATATTCAATACTAGCGTCTAATGTGCGATCTTCACTGATAAGGCCATTTAGGATAGAATCATCAGTTGGAATTATTGGTCCACCATTGTCATCATCACTACCACAGGAAACTGAAAGTAATCCTGTGATTAGTGCAAAGCTTAATAATTTACTTAACGTTTTCATCATTGTTTATATTTAATTAAAATAAAGTTTTAAAATTTATAACTAACACTTAAAGAAGTGTTTACTCCTGTAGAATATGATAAGATGGTATCTTCAAATTGATCCCCACTTACAACTTCCTGAATAAATTGTGTTCTTTCTATTGTAGGATTTAATAAGTTTTTAGCAGTTAATCCAATGCTCCAATTGTCATTTATCTGTTTGTTAGCGATAAAGTCTAACGTAACAAACCCTTTTTCTATAATTTCACCATTGAAGAAAACATCTGGTTGCTGTTGGTTTCTAGGAGCTCCTAAAGCAAAAATCTTATCCGATGTATAGTTTCCTGTAAGTGTAAGTTCATATGGGAATTCTTCACCAGAGTTAAAAGTTAAGGATAGGTTAGAGATCCAATCAGAAGCTCCTTCTAATCCAATTTCCGTTCTGTTCCCATACTTAAAGGTCTGTTCAAGAGTTCCGTCTTCTCTAATAACATCTTTTAAATCCTGCACGTGATCTAAATAAGATATGTTTCCACTAAGTCTTAAATTAGGATTTGATTCTCGTTTCTTAATTATATATACTCTTCCTTCTAGTTCGAATCCTAAAATACGAGCTCTATCACCTGTATTGAAGTAAGAGAAAATATCCTCTCCTCCTCTTTGTAATCCACGGTTTATAGGGTCTTCTATTCTCTTATAGAAGGCACTGAAGGATATTAACTCATCATTTTCTGGAAAAAATTCTACTTTAAAATCTACGTTATAGTTCTGAGATCTTTCTACATTAGGATTTCCTTGAAATACCTGACCAACTTGAGATACGTACTGGAAAGGTGCAATTTCTTTAAATTCAGGTAATGTTTGTCCTAAACTTCCTGAAAGACGTAATGCTAATTTTTCGTTTACGGAATACTTTAAGTTCAAGTATGGGTAGAAATTATCGTATTCTTTATTTGAAGATCCAATTCTTGCTTGTCCTGTAAGAGGGTTTACAAAGTTTCCTACATCAAAGTTAACATCGATTTCATCTTTCTGATAACGAACACCAACTTGTGCTGTGAACTTGTTAAATGTTCCTGTAAAGTTTGCGTTTCCAGAGTAAGAAAGAAGTTCTGCGTCATAAGTATCTATTGGCTGCGTATTAAGTTGTAGTGCACCAGTGTCAAAATTTTGTTGAGTGAAGATATCACCTAAAGCATCTATTGATGTAGGGTTGATTTCTACATTACCTTCTTCAACTCCGAAAAATTGAGATAAGAAATCTCTGGTTTTATTTCTAAAATCTCCACCTACATTTAAGACAAAAATGTCTTCTTCATCCTCATTTTGCTTAAGAACCCATTTATCAGAGATTCTAGCATTAATTTCTTGATCGGTAATTTCTTGAACAGATTTTCTTTGCTGAAACCCTCCGGTAAATCCAAGTTCTATAATCCCATCTTCGTTCTCAGGTGTATTTGGGTTGTCATTAAGAATATTTACCTCATTACGAATTCTATTAGGTTCATTAGCTACTAAATAATTAAATCCCGCTGCCCATTCTAAGTTATTCTTTTCAGAAAGTCTATGTTCTCCAATAAGCTGCGTTGCGGAAAGAAAAGTATTCTTTATATTTTGATCTCTAAGAAACTGAGATCCTTCTTCAATATTATCTAGTTCTTCGAAAAACTCTGTAGTACGTTCACGCCCAGCTTCTAAGGTTTCTTCAAAAACTTTGTTAATGACAAAACTGTTAAAAGATAGTTTATGATCATCACTAATCTTATATTGACTGTGTAACATTGCTGTGGAGTTAACAGTACGTAACCAACGTCTTAAATCATCTTCTGGTACGATATCTCTTAAGTTCCCTTGATCATATTCTCTAAACAAACCTTCTCTATATTCGTGATCAACGGATTGACCTCCACTGAAATAAAGTTTAAGATTTCTAGCTTCACCTAATATTCCTCCAATATTAAATCCAAATCCATAGTTAATAGGTGCAGTTGCTTCTGTTGTGTTCCAAGACTGTTGGGTTAAAGCGTTTACAAGATTATTAGCTTCAAATTCACGGCTATATATTCCTAAAGAAATATCATTGTTATTAGCTGTTGTCTTAAAATTGCTAAAAATATCACTATCTGCAGCATTCGAATTGACTCCTGCACTAACACTTACACCAATATCTTTGGTTTTTGTAACTTGTTTAGAAACGATGTCGATATTTCCAGAAGCAAGATCCGCCGAATTAGAAGGAGCAAAGGTTTTACTTATGGAAACATTTCCAATAAATCTTGTTGGGAATAATTCTAAGTCTATATTTTTTTTGTCGATATTGTCGGAAGGTATCGGTAATCCATTAAGAGTAGTGCTTAGATAACGATCACCTAAACCACGTACATAAATATCTCCAGATCCTTCTGCTTTAGATACACCAGATATTTTGGTGGTAGCTGCGGAGGCGTTAGATACTCCAAGTCGTGTTAGTTGTTCTGCTCCTATACTCTCTTTTATTTGAACTGCATTTTTTTGTTCTAATAATAAAGCTTCTTCTCTTTCTCTACTTGTTTGCACTTTTATCACGACTTCTTCAAGCGCTGCTGCAGTAGCGCCAAGAGCAGTGTCAATTACAGTTACCTTATTAGGCTCTATAACTACATCAGGAATACGTAACGTTTCATATCCTGTAAAACTAAATTCTAAGGTGTATGTTCCTGGAGTGATGTTAGTGATTTCATATTTTCCATCAAAATCCGAGGATGTACCTTGAGTTGTACCTACAATAACAATATTGGCAAATGGTAATGGTTGGTTGTTTACTTCTTTATCTAGAAGTGTTCCGGCAATGGATCCGGTTTCTTGTGCAAAATTTAATCCAAGATAAAACAGTGCGATAACTGTGAAAAATTTTCTCATTTCGTGTCCTTAAAAAATCTGATACAAATAAATACGGTTTTACAGTAAGAAATCTTATCCTACTATTATCCTTAGTTTAAGGGATTGTAATTTGGTATAAATGAGAGAAAAGTTGTTTTTAGTACTCTTTTTTGTTTTGTTTTACCGATTAAATATTAAAAATAAAATACTAATAATCAAGTAGTTAAAATATATTTCGCTTTACCTGCTAAAATTGATTTTGTTTTTTGAAAATCACAGGAGCAGATTACGTTAATTTGTATAAAACTTTACAAAAAGATTATCTTAGTGTTAAATGGGGGCTATTTTAGATTTTTGGGTTAACAATCAGATAAACTCGTGCTAACTATACTTAATATATTTTTGTATTTTTTTAGGAATTACCTTAAAATTCTCTTGCATTTATAATAGTCTTATTTGTAAACTCTTAAAAAAGCTTCTTTTTAAGAGTCTAATAAAAAAAGAGAAGGCTGAAGAGAAACATTATTGTTGTTGGACAATAATGATCTTCCAGCCTTCTACGAACACGTATCTTTATATCAATCGAATATCTTCTGATTCTTAAAGAAACTGAACTGATAATTTTGTATTTGTTTAAATATTTTTTTGGGATAAAATCTGAAAGCAAATTACAGGAGTTTAGCTGTGATTTGTTTTAACTTATTATTATTCTTGAATTAAGGAAGTGTAACTTTTACCGAAAAGTAATAGATAGGTTTGATTTAGGTTTTTAGCACTGTGATTTGTTTTTTTTAGATTGCATCGAGAATTAATTGTTTGTTTTTCAGTAGGTTTTGTTGCGTTTACTGGTTTTGAGCGTGTTTATTATGATATTTTAATAATAGACTTTTTTATTTTTAATTATTAAAAAAGTATTATCTCAACGTTAAATGGTATTAAACTTTCAGAAGTGCTTTACAGTTATTTAAAATAAGATCTCGTAAAAAAAAGCATCTTGAAAATCTTCAAGATGCTTTTAAATAGCTTATAATTAGCTGAATTCTTATTTCGAATTAGTTACGAGTCCATCCAGAATTCCATGAGTTGTAATCTGCACCGGTTCCATTACCAACGCCAGTGATTACATCTGCTTCTCCAAAAGTGGCTCCAGTATCATTTTTAAGAGTAAGAGTAATATCATCAAAAGTGATATCTGTAACAGAAGTTTCATCACTTAATACACCGTTTCCAGTCTCGGTATCATCAAGGTCAAAACCTTCTGCAAAACCTTCTAATAACACATTGGTAAATACAGCTCTTGTTCCCGCACGTAATCTGATAGCTTCATTCTCATTAGAAGAACCAAGTCCATTAATGGTTAGGTTTGTAACTGTAGGAGCAGACCAAAATACAGGGTTAGAGTTGTTTCCGATATCTGTATTAAAACCATCACCTTCTATTCCTTTGTCATGAGATTGTCTGTGCTCGATATATACATTTGTTAAAGTTCCTGTAAATCCTTCAGTCCAGTCTACAGAATCATCCTGCGAACCTACAACAGATATGAATGAAGCGTTAACCGTTCCTCCAAAAAACTCTACTCCATCATCTGCTCCTTCAAAAGCTTGTATGTATTCTATCGTAGTTCCATTTCCTACTGCGTAGAATGAAAATCCATTATTTTCTGAAGCTGCATCCGCTGCACCACCAGAATATTCGATACGAACGTATCTAAGGATCCCTGAGTTGTCATCTACTACACTACCACCGTATGGTAATCCTCCAATTTCGGAAGTAGAAGTTGCATCTCCTCCAACAACGGAGTTTATAGGTGCTTTACCTAATAAGATTAAACCTCCCCAGTCTCCAGGATTAGGAGTTGAGGTAGCAGAAGTAAATACAATTGGGTTAGAAGAAGTTCCTTCTGCGTTGATTATTCCTCCTTGTAATACAGCGATGTATACATCAGATCCGGTTGCTGCACGTACAACTACACCAGGCTCTACAGTTAATGTAAAACCTTCAGGAACTATAAGTGCGCTAGTAAGCGAGTACTCAGTATTTGACTCAAGAGTAAGGTCTTCTGTAAGAGTACCTCCTATAACTTCACTCGTAGGATCAACTGGAGAACCATCACCATTGATGTTAATCGTTATGTCTGATGTATCGTCACTTGCACATGCTGCGAAAAGCATTGCAATGACAGTAATTTTTAAAAGAAATATGTTTGCTTTCATGATTTTTATTTTAATTAATTGTATTCGTGTTCGTTTTAATTGGGTTAAAATGTATATTTAAATTGTAATCCGATATTCACTCCTCTTTTATAACTAGACAGCGCAAATTCATCTATTGGATTGATTTCATTAGTTGCATTTCTACTAAATGGAATGCCTAAAGTGGTAAGTACATCTTCAGATATTGTAGCGTTTTCTCGAACTCTTTCAATCGTTGGGTTCAACAGGTTTTTAATACTAAGGTTAATTTCAAAGTTGTCACGTACTTTGTTTTTCCAGACGAAATCTAATGTCGGCACTCCCTTTTCAACTATGTTTCCTAATTGCCCTGCTCCTAATGCATCGATACGATCAGAAAAATAAGAAAACACAAGGTTTGCTACAGGCTTATAATCTCCAAAAGTTGGCGTATAACTTACATCAGCATTGATCAAAAATGGTGATGCACCTTGTAGTTGATCAGAATCTCTATTAAAATTGGTATTGAAGGTTCCTGAAACAGTTTTTAAATCTTGTTTTGTAGCCGTATACGTAACATTTAGACCTGCAGAAAGAAGACTTTCTTCTTCAGTGTTTACTAACAAAGCTTTGCGTGCTTCTAATTCAAGACCAAAAACTTCTGCTTTGTCACCTGTTCTAAAGAAACGTTGTGTTCCTGTAGCATCATTCGCAGATACTAAGTTTACAGGATCATTAATTTGTTTTGCAAAAGCAGCAATAGAAAATATCTGCCCTCTATTAAAGAACCATTCGTATTTTAAATCTAGATTGATAATAGAAGAGAATGCAGGATCATTTAATAGGTCTGGATTACCACCGATACGATCAGTTACATTTTCATATACAAATGGAGCAACCTCTTTAAATTCTGGATTAGAAACGGTTCTACTCACAGAAAAACGTAAATTTTGATCCTCGTTTAATGCATATTTTACATTTAAACTAGGTAATAAAAAAGTCTCTGTTGCCTCATTACGTCCAGGATTGTTAAATGCAAGGTTGATTACATCGTATTCAATGCTTTGTTTGAATGATTCTACACGCAATCCAGGAACAAATGTCCATTTTTCTCCGTATTTATAGATTGCATTAGCATATAAGGCGTGTATATCTAAGTTTCCAGTATAAGTGTTTTCTGGAAGTCCCGGAAGGTTTGTGTTTCCTAATCCGGCTGAAGGATCTAAAGCATTTATCACTACTGTGTTATAGGTAACACCCAGATTATCAATATTAAAAATTGAATTAAAATCATTAACATCAGTAACTTCTGTTCTCGGTTCAATAATACTTAATCCAAAACGTTGATTATCAAAATCACGTTGTTTTATACGTCCATTGTACCCAAAATTAAAGGACAAATTTTCTGATTGCTCGTACGCTACGTTTATACGACCGTTCCATTCTTGGTCTTCGATATTTTGAAAATAACGTTGGTTATCAAAATCTACGTTACGGAAAAGAACTGGGTTTGTAGTTGGATCATTATCTAATGCCAGGTCAAACTGCTCTAATGCAATACGCTTTCTATCTGGTTGACGAGCAAGAACACTGTTAAAACCAATTCCGTAATCTACTTTTATTTTTTCATTAATATTACTAACTCCAGATAGTTGATTCACATAAATCATGTCTTGTTCGAATTGAACATTTTGAGTAAAAAAACCAAAATCGTCAATATCTGCAATAGTATTTCTGTTAAATCCATTACCGTCGATTCCAAAACGACCTACTTCATCTGTTGCATCATTAATAAATAAAGAAGTAAACTTTATTCTATGATCTGGATTAATTCGATATACAATATTTGCCATTGCAGTAGTAGTACGGCTATATTCAAAGCTTTCAGCATCTCTAAATATTTGATTCTCTGCGGCAGTTACATTTGCCGCTTGTCCTCTTGCGTATTCATAACTACTTCCAAAAGAAGCGGTTCCAAAGATGCTTAGTTTTGATTCCTCACCAATTTCCCAGGATTTTCCTGCAGTTATGGATCCAGAAAGTCCAACCGGTCCTTCTGATGAAACTGGATCAATACCGTGAGATAGTACAACAGCAAATGGATCATTTTTATATCTATTGTAAAATCCAAAGAATCCCGTTCCTTCACTCTTAACGAACTTTTCTCCGATTGCAGCTGTGTTTATTGTATTACCTAGATCTACATTAATATATGCTTTTCCGACATGTTCTTTGGCAATAATATCTACATTACCTGCTGCAAAATCACCATAAAAATTAGCAGCATATGTTTTGCTTACACCGATATTTTGAATAACATCAGAAGAGAAAAGCCCAAGATCTATATTTTTCTTATCTACATTATTTGCTGGTAATGATAAACCATTAAATGTTGTGTTCAGGTATCTGTCTCCGAGACCTCTAACATAAACATTACCTCCACCTTCTTGTTTTGAGATTCCAGAAATTTTGGTAACAGCTCCAGCAGCGTTACTCACACCTTTGTTCGAAAGTTCCTGAGCTCCAATACTTTGTTTCTGAACTACGGCACCTTTTTGATCTAAAAGAAGTGCTTGCACACTTTCTTTTTTTCTACTAGTTGTCTTAATAACAACTTCATCTAAGGCTGCTGCACTAGCACCAATGGATGCGTTTACAGTAGTAGTTTCATTTGGTTTTACGATAACTTCTTTTTCAAGTGTTTCGTATCCAACAAAACTAAATTCTACAACGTATGTTCCAGGTTCTAAATTTTCGATAGTGTATAGACCATCAAAATCTGTAGTAGTACCTTTACTAGTTCCTTTGATTAAAACATTAGCAAAGGGTAATGGTTGACTGTTTGCTTCTTTATCAAGCAAAGTACCGGCTATAGAGCCAGTTTCCTGCGCACTAACTATTCCAACAACGAATAGTGCACAGAGAATAACAATATTTCTCATAACGTGTTCTAAATTCGGTGCAAATAACGTTAGCTATTGTTACCTGTGCGTTACTTGGAAATTAAATAAGAGTAATTATAGTGTTATGTAATTGTTACCTAAAAAGGATTAATAAGATTATTGTGATTAGTTTTTAGGAAAATGATTTTTGTATAAAGTGTTAATTTATAAGGTGTTTAGAGGTGATTTGTTTTTGTTTACCTAATTGTTAAGAAGCGTGCTATTTGTAGTTTATGTAAATTTATTTTTAAAAAATGAATTTTGAATTCTGTCTATAAACTTCGAAAAGGAAATGTTTTTTTTAGTTTTATTGAGATGTGTATAATAAAAAAACGCCCAGAATTTCTGAGCGTTTCATATTAATTATATTGGCAAATTTTAATTATTGTTCGTAATTAACAACAACGTCGCTTTTGTTAGACCAAGTTGTTACAGAAGCGATAGAGTTATCTGAATAATTTACTTCTGATAGTTTTTCACCTTTCCAAAAGAACCATTTTCCAGTTTTCACTCCATTATTATATTGTCCCATAGCGATTTTCTTTCCAGATACATCGTATGACTTCCATTCTCCGTGTAACTTTCCTTCTTTATTGTAAAATCCTTGTTGACGGATTTCACCATTGTCATAAAAGTAAGTTCCTTTTATTGAGTTTCCTTCTTTTTCGAAAGTAGGTTTCGCATCTTGAGCCATCATCACTCCAGAAAAAAGGATCGCAAATGTTAATAATAAATTCTTCATAATATATTTTTTAATTGGGGGATTCTTAATGATTACATTACAAATATAACACTAATTTTACTTTTAAGCAACATTTGCATAACATTAAGTTAACATTAAATCCATAAGTATTTGAAAAATAGCAAATTACAATGTAAACAATATTATATTTGTCAATATTCGAAGTTGTAAATTGAAAAAAATGAGTGGTTTAATTAAGTTATATGTATTGGGGATATATAAAGTTAAACTTCGATAAGGTCAATTTTTTGAAGTGTTGATTTCTATAAAGGTTTCTCAAAACTAGTATATAATAAGGCCTGAAAAAACATTGCTTTAAAACTGATTAAAGTTTTTAGTAAGAAGGTGTTTTTTAAAAGTTGATTTGCATAAATGATATTCGTCTTGAGATGATTATGATTTTAATCATAATCAGGATGCACATCATTTTTAGAATAGAGAAAAAAGATAACATTTCAATAACATACGACTAGATTATTAGTAACATTTTTGTGGTTTATAAGATTGTAAGAAAAATATGAACGACATTTATATTTTAATGATTGTTGCGCTAGCTATTTTAGCTATCGCTGATTTAGTGGTTGGGGTTAGTAACGATGCGGTTAATTTTTTAAATTCTGCGATAGGATCTAAGGCGATTTCTTTTAGAACTATTATGATTGTTGCTAGTATAGGAATAGCTGCAGGAGCAATATTTTCCAGTGGATTAATGGAGGTTGCTCGTAAAGGTATTTTTGTTCCTGGCGAGTTTTATTTTGATGAGATCATGATCATTTTTATGGCGGTTATGATTACCGATATCTTGCTATTGGATTTTTTCAATACTTTAGGTATGCCAACATCAACAACGGTTTCTATAGTATTTGAATTGTTAGGAGCTGCAGTTTGTGTAGCTTTGATTAAGATTGCTGCGGATGCCGATCTATCCTTCGGAGATTTAGGGGATTATATCAATACTAAAAAAGCAGGTGAAATTATTGCAGGGATTTTACTCTCAGTAGTGGTTGCATTTTCTATAGGAGCAATTGTTCAATATGTGTCCCGATTATTATTGTCTTTTAATTTTGCTAAAAAAGCAAAATGGGTAGGAGCATTGTTTGGAGGAATTGCATTAACGGCAATACTTTATTTTATTTTTATTAAAGGTATTAAAGGTACCAATTACGCTAAATTAGTAGTTGATACATTTTCTAATGACACCAAACTAGGGTTTTTAGAATGGGCTAACTTGTATTTTGAAAGTTCTTATGAGACGGTTAAGGAGTTAGCAAAAGCAAAGAAAGACTTGTTTCTCATAAATGCAGAAACTGGAACGATATCTACAACACTTAGAGGTTTTTTAGAAACTAATGTTTTGTCTATAGTAGTAGCTGGATTTGGATTATTATCCTTGATCTCTTATGTGTTTATGAGCTTTTTAAAAGTGAATATATATAAGTTGATTATAATAGTAGGAACTTTTGCGTTAGCGCTTGCTTTTGCAGGTAATGACTTGGTTAACTTTATAGGTGTTCCAATAGCTGCTTGGGAAGGGTATCAAATGTGGAGTTCCTCTGGAGTTCCAGCTACTGAGTTTTTGATGTCTTCATTAAGCGGTAAAGCAGAAACACCAACCTTACTTTTATTAGGAGCAGGACTTATTATGGTTTTAACACTTTGGTTTTCTTCGAAAGCAAAAAATGTTGTGAAGACTTCGATTGATTTATCGCGTCAAGGAGAAGGAGATGAGAAATTTAGTCCTAATTTTCTTTCAAGAGGTGTGGTTAGAGGAACGGTTTTTATTTCTGAAGTTATATCATCAATTACACCTGCTTCATTTAAGAAGTTTTCGGATAAACAGTTTGAACAAGTAGCGGCTCCTGTAGTTGCTAGAAAAGAAGATCTTCCGGCATTTGATATGGTAAGAGCTGCTGTAAATCTTATGGTCGCAGGAGTACTGATTTCTATAGCAACTTCTATGAAACTACCGCTGTCCACAACCTATGTAACATTTATGGTGGCAATGGGTACCTCATTAGCAGATAGAGCTTGGGGAACTGAAAGTGCCGTGTATCGTGTAGCAGGAGTGTTAAATGTAATTGGAGGTTGGTTTTTTACAGCAATCAGTGCATTTTTGGCAGCTGCATTAATAGCATTTTTGATCAACTTTAATCAGCCGATTATGACCGGTATTTTATTGTTGGTAGCAATTATACTTTTGGTAAGAAATACTATTAGATATCGCAATAAAACCAGAGCAGATAAAGCAGAAGATAGTCTTAAGAAATCAGAGAGTAGTTCTATCCAAGGAGTGATTGAAGAAAGTGCTGGTAATATTAAATCTTTTGTAAATAGAGGGAATAAAATTTATAGTAGTACCGTAGATAGTTTGGCAAAATATGATCTTGCATCTCTTAAAAAGAGTAGAAAAGGAATTGCTAAATTAGAAACTGAGGTCGAAGAATTAAGAGATAGTATTTTCTATTTTATTAAAAACCTTGATGAATCAAGTGTAGGAGCTAGTAGCTTTTATATTTCGATTCTAGGACATTTAGAGGACATCACTCAGTCTTTAGATTATATTTCTAAAAACAGTCATAAGCACGTGAATAATAATCACAAAAAACTACGATTTAACCAAATCAAGGATCTTAAAGAAATCGAGGATCAATTACAAGAGTTTTTTGTTAGTATCAAGAATATTTTCGATAGTAGAGAATTTAATGGTCTGAATAGTATTATTGAAGAAAAACAAGGATTGTTTACATTAGTAAATGATAAAATTAACAAACAAGTAGAACGAACAAGAACAGAAGAAAGTAGTCCTAAAAATACAACGCTCTATTTTGGACTTCTTATGGAGACGAAAGATCTTATAACGGCTACTATGAATTTGCTAACTACTTATAGAGATCATCAAGATTAATTATTGAATCAATTTTATTAAGTTAACTTAATGTTATGCTTATGAAATTTTTACGTTAGTTTATTGTTTCCTGGATAAATGTTTATCAATACTTCATTTTAACCTTAGTATATTTACGATAGTGAAGTAATTCAATAAGAAAATGAATAAAAAAGATATTACAATTTTACTAGTAGATGATGAGCCGGATATTTTAGAAATAGTTGGCTATAACTTAACTGCCGAAGGCTATAACGTCTTAACGGCAGAAAATGGTAATGAAGCTGTTAAAATTGCTAAGAAGAAAAAACCGCATTTGATCATCTTAGATGTGATGATGCCAGAAATGGATGGTATAGAGGCTTGCGAGCAGATTCGTAAAATACCAGATTTACAAAATACAATTATTACTTTTCTAACAGCTCGTGGAGAAGATTACTCTCAAGTGGCAGGATTTGATGCCGGGGCAGATGATTATATAACCAAACCTATTAGGCCAAAAGTATTGGTTAGTAAGGTAAAAGCATTATTGCGTAGATTAAAAGAAGATGACTCTAATGATAATGTTGTTAAGATAGGAAATCTTGTTATTAATAGAGATGAGTATAAAATTGTAAAGGATAAAAAAGAAATAATATTACCAAGAAAAGAGTTTGAATTACTATCTTTATTAGCCTCTAAACCGGGTAAAGTCTTTAAAAGAGAAGATATACTTGATAAGGTTTGGGGTAACGAGGTAATTGTAGGCGGACGTACTATTGATGTTCATATCCGAAAATTGAGAGAAAAATTAGGAGATGAAAGTTTTAAAACAATAAAAGGAGTCGGCTATAAGTTTGTAGTATAATGGCAGAAAATTTTAAGAGATCGTACAGGTTTGCATACCTGTCATCTTTGTACATAACGTTATTATTAACGCTCTTAGTGAGCGTTTTTTTATATACCCAAAATCAATTTAATTTACTATTTATAGCAGGTTTTATTTTACTGTGTTATGGGATATGTTTTCTTATTATACAATATCGTGTTCAGAAATTTATTTATCGAAGGGTACGAAAGATATACGATGATATTGAAATGTTGGATATGGATACTTTAGGCGAAAGTCCAGTTACGACGGATATGAAAACGTTAATTAAGGAAGTCGAAAAATTTGCTCAAAAACGAAAAACAGAAATAGAAAGCCTAAAGGTTAGAGAAGATTATCGTAAAGAGTTTATGGGTAATGTTTCTCATGAGCTTAAAACTCCATTATTTACAGTGCAAGGATATATTCTAACACTGATTGATGGAGCGATGAATGATCCTGCGATTCTGGATAAATACTTAAACCGTGCTAATAAAGGAGTAGAACGACTTATCTATATCGTCAAAGATTTGGATATGATCACCAAATTAGAAGTGGGAGATTTAAATCTTAACTATACTAATTTTGATATTATAGAATTGGTGCAAAGTGTTTTTGATCTATTCGAAATGAAGGCATCAAAAAAGAACATTGCTTTGACGTTTGATATGAATTATCAAGATCCAATAATTGTTCATGCAGATAAGGAAAGAATCCAACAGGTACTGTCCAATCTGATCGTTAATTCTATTAAGTATGGGAAAGAAGATGGTACAACAGAAGTAAGTATAGAAAATCTAATTAAAAATAAAGTAATCGTTAGAGTAACTGATAATGGCGAAGGTATTGCCCAAGCCCATATACCAAGATTATTCGAACGTTTTTATCGAGTGGATAAAAGTGGTTCCCGTAAAGAAGGAGGTTCTGGACTTGGCCTAGCTATTGTAAAACATATTATCGAAGCACATCATGAACGCATTTATGTAGAAAGTGATTATCGAATAGGAAGTGAATTTTCATTTACTTTGGAAAAAGTGAAAAAGTTCCCTGTAGTCGATGTCGGTGCTAAAACTACTTAACCCTTTATAAGCATTTAAATCATATAATTTCTTTAGTGTAAACTCATTTTGCTTGCAACTGGGAACCAGCTTATTGTTAGTAAGTCGTTCTGCCAGGTATTCTTGTTCAAATTGACCCGGCGTAGGTATAAAAAAGGCTTTTTTCTTTAATTTAGCAAGATCCATTACGGTTGTATATCCTGATCTGGAAATTATGATGTTACTACTGTTAATAGTGTTTTCTAAGGCTATTCCGGTAAGGTAATTATGTATGGTGATATTGTTTTTAATATAGGTCTCTTGATTTTCTTCAATAATACCTCTTACAAAAACTATTTTTTTATCACTACGTTCAAATTCCTGAAACAGTTTTTCTTCTAACATGGTACGTTGCGGTTCCGGCCCAGATAATAGTACCATAATATCATATTTCTTAGGTAAATTTTGATAATTAAATCTACTTAAAGGGCCTAGGTAAGTAACAGGAATGTTACTGTGTTTTGGATGACCAAGTTCTCCACTTAAACTTGGATCATCCGCCATATCAGGAACCCAACAAACATCAAATTTCTTAATATATTTATTATGGATTTTTGTACTAATGGAGGTTGTTTTACCACTTAGAACCGTAAGCTGATGGGTAATAAATACAGATGGTAGGCTTTTATATCTAACTCCCATTCTATTATCGGATATAATACCATAAAAATCATCAGATTCTACAATACGTTTAGTCGCTTTTTTTTCGGCTGTAATTGCGTGTGCAATTTTCGGGCTATTAAGCAACATCTTTAGTTTAAAATTACTAGCTTTTTTAGAATATTCTATATTATAAGAAGGAATCTCTTCTGTTCTTAATTCTGGAAACTCTTTTCTTAATAAAGCTAGTGCTGCTCCATCAGAGGCTATAACAGGCTCGAAACCTTCGTGAATTAAGGCATGAATTATCGGAATACAGCGGGTTGCATGACCTAAACCCCAATTAAGGGGTGCTACAAGTACTTTTTTACTCAAAATCTAAGGTTTTGTAAGTTAATCATTCAAAAATTGCTAGTGCTATTTTAAAATTAATAGTATTCTTCTAAGTATATATTTCCTTAATTTTACCAAAAAATTATGTTTAGGTTAGTGCAATAATCTTTTCATAATATTAAAGATGTATAAAAAGGGTGAAATCAACAATACAATAGCGTAATGGATGTATTGTATATGTTTTTAGGTAGTTAGGATTGATTCTTTTTAATGAAGAAAAAGAAATCAAGACTTATATGTAACATAAAACAAGTTAAATAGTCAAATACATATAGAAGAAGATAAACAGGTGGGAAGTAAGAATAAATTAAAAAGGTTTAATGAGAATAGGAGTTTTCAGAATGTAGTGGAGCCTACAAGAGAGGAAGTACTTAGTAATTCTCTGGGATTTAAAGGGAAATGGAGAGAGAAGTTTTTCAAAAACGAAAACCCGATTATATTAGAACTAGGATGTGGTAAAGGAGAGTATACTGTTGGATTAGCAGAAAAATATCCTGATAAAAATTTTATTGGAATAGATATAAAAGGTGCTCGGTTTTGGAGAGGAGCCAAAACAGCTATTGAGAAAGAGATGAACAATGTTGCTTTTATTCGAACTCAGATAGAATTGGTGGATCATATTTTTGATACAGGAGAGATTGATGAGATTTGGATAACTTTTCCTGATCCACAGATTAAATACAAGCGTACAAAACATCGAATGACCAATCATGATTTTTTACAACGCTATAAAAAAATTCTTAAAGAAGATGGAATAATGCATCTTAAAACTGATAGTGAATTTATGCATGGGTATACGCTAGGATTATTACACGGAGAAGGTCATGAAGTGTTGTATGCTAACCATAATGTATATCATCAAGAAGGATCTCCAGAAGCAGTAACTTCCATTCAAACTTTTTATGAAAAACAATATTTGGAAGAAAATAAACCTATAACTTACATTCAGTTTAAAATTACCTAATTGCGTCATCGATTTGGAAACTACTAAACTCTTTCTCGTTACTTTTTTTGCATCCCTGGTGGGGGTTATTCCTCCAGGATTAATTAACATGACTGTAGCCAAGACATGTTTAGAAAGAGGTAAGAAAAATGGTATCTTAGTGGCAATCGGTGCTTCTGCGGTGGTTTTTATACAAGCTTTACTAGCTATTTTACTCGCAAAATATATATTTTTTAATCCTTATGTAAAAAATATGTTACTCAGAACAGGAGCAGTAATATTTTTCTTAATGGCTATTTATTTTTTTGTAAAAGCAAAACAAAGAAGAACCAAGATTAAAGTATATAAACATGCGGGTTCGCGTAGTCTTTTTAAAGGAATGATGATGTCTCTTGTAAATGTGTTACCAATACCCTATTTCTGTACTATAGCAGCAGCAATGAGTGTAAGTGGAAAGATACAATATGATGCATTGAGAATCGTAGCTTTTGGGATTGCGGCGGGAACAGGAACTTTTGTAACCTTATATTTCTATGTGCTTTCTTTTCTTAAAATAGAAAAGAAGACAGCTTCTATAACTAAGTATTCTAATTATTTTATGGGAATACTAATGTTGGTTTTGGTTATGCTAACTTTAGCTAGAATAATTTATACTTGGGATGAAGGATAAGAATGATAATTTTTTTGATAGAGTTTACGAAGTAGCAAAACTAATTCCTTATGGAAGAGTAACTTCCTATGGTGCTATTGCAAAATATCTTGGAGCAGCAAGAAGTGCGAGAATGGTGGGTTGGGCTATGAATGCTTCTGGTAAACAAGAAGATGTACCAGCGCATAGAGTGGTAAATAGAAAAGGAATTTTAACTGGAAAGCATCATTTTGATGGAACAAACTTAATGCAACAGTTATTAGAAAATGAAGGTGTTGAAGTAATTGATAATCAAATACAGAATTTTGAAAAATTATTTTGGGATCCTATGGAAGAATTATAAATTTCGTACTACTTCCTATTTCTTAAATAAAAACTCCTAAACCAACAGAAAACGTAGAAAAACCAATACCACCAATTCGTAGGTATTCATATCCTCCATTAAATTTAAATTGGTTGATATGATAGTTAAGCAATGCATTGAACTTATCCGAAGAGCGCGTATTAATTAAAGATTGGTTATAATTTAGTTCTATACTTAGTGGTTTTGCAAAAAAGTATTCTGCTCCGATAGCATAGGTAAATCCTAATTCCTCTACATCTCCCGCAATATAGGTAGCACCCATACCCCAATAGGCATTAAATTTTTCTGTACGAACTCTATGATATTTTGCTAGAAATGTAAATGTAGCAAGAGAATTATCTCCAAAAAAAGTATTGTTCTCCCATAATTGCAGGTAATCCGCTTCAATACTAACTCTCTTTAAAAATCTAAAATCCGCATTGATATGATTACCATATAGTTCATTGTTTTCAGCGACAAATCGATTGGTTAAGGTAATTCTAGAAAGGTTAGTGTCTCCATCCCAATTATATGCATAGTTTCCTCTATTAGAGCTGTGATAAGGATATTTAGTAATAAATGCATTACTAGCAAGATGTTCTTTTTCTGTAGGACTTTCAATTAAACCATAATAGGTTGCGTATAACCCCATTTCTATAAAAACCATAGCTAATCCACCCCAAAGAGAATTATCTTCATAAGAGGAACTGGACGATGTTCTAGATCTAGAAGATGATGAGTAATAGTTGCTACTTTTGTTCAATCCTTTTTCTGCTTTTTCTAGTTTTCCTTGACCAAAGGAATGGAATGAAATGATGATGCATAGTAATGAGAAAAAAAGTGTTCGTTTCATAAATAATGATTGATTTAATCTAGAAATTCTAGTTTATCACAAATCATACCATTAAAGCATATAGGTATATTGTTACTCATGATATAGCCATAGGAGATTCCAATGTTTATAGGTTTTAGAATCTTAACTTTTAGACCTATCTTTGCCTTCAGAATCATTCTATATTGATTCGTTTTTAGAAAAAGGAAAAATACACATGAAGTTAGAAAAATCAGAGATATTAAAAGCTTTGGAAACAATTACAGTTGCTGGAGAGGGAAAGAATATGGTGGAGAGCGGTGCCGTTAAAAATGTTATCACTTTTGGAGATGAAGTAATCGTTGATTTAGAATTATCTACTCCTGCATTGCATATTAAGAAAAGAGCAGAAGTTGATATTATGAAAGCTATTCATGAAAAGGTATATGAAAAAGCTAAAATAAAAGTAAATATTAAAGTAGAAGCCCCCGCTCCTAAGCAATCAGAAAAAAATGTAATTAAAGGAAAAGCAATTCCTGGGATTAAAAACATAATTGCTGTTGCTTCTGGTAAAGGAGGTGTTGGTAAATCTACTGTGACTTCTAATTTGGCAGTAACCTTATCAAAAATGGGATTTAGCGTTGGGCTATTAGATGCAGATATCTATGGACCATCTGCTCCGATTATGTTCGATGTAGAAAGAGAGAGACCATTATCAGTAAAGGTTGGTGATAAATCCAAAATGAAGCCTGTAGAGAATTACGGAGTAAAAATATTATCGATAGGATTTTTTACGCAACCCAATCAAGCCGTTGTTTGGAGAGGTCCAATGGCAGCAAAAGCATTAAATCAGATGATTTTTGATGCCGCTTGGGGAGAATTAGATTTTCTATTGCTGGATTTACCTCCAGGAACAGGTGATATTCACTTATCGATTATGCAATCTTTACCGATTACAGGAGCAGTAGTAGTTAGTACACCTCAGAATGTAGCACTTGCCGATGCTAGAAAAGGAGTAGCAATGTTTCAACAAGAAAGTATTAGTGTACCTGTACTAGGTATTATAGAAAATATGGCATATTTTACTCCAGAAGAGCTTCCTAAGAATAAATATTATATCTTTGGTAAAGAAGGAGCTAAACATCTTGCAGAAGATATTGAGGTTCCGTTTTTAGGAGAAATACCCTTAGTACAAAGTATACGTGAGGCAGGAGATGTAGGTCGACCTGCAGCATTGCAAACAGCAACTCCTATAGAAAAGGCTTTCGAAGAATTAACAAGAAATGTTGTTCAGGAAGTTGTGGATAGAAATGAAAACCTTCCACCAACAGAGGCGATAAAAATAACAACAATGGCAGGGTGTTCTGCAGTAAAAAAATAGAAAATGACATCTGAAGAATTAAAGATTAATGTAGAGAAAGCACTAGATGAAATTCGTCCTTTTTTAGAAAGTGATGGAGGTAATATTTCATTAGTAGGTATTGAAGATGATAAAAGAGTCAAAGTTCAGTTGGAAGGAGCTTGTGTTGGTTGTAGTGTAAATCAAATGACTTTAAAATCAGGAGTTGAGATGACTATCAAAAAATATGCTCCTCAAATCGAGGAAGTTGTAAACATCGAATAAAGGTAGATGTAATAAATTTTATAAGTATATGCTCAAGAAAAATAGTTTTCTTGAGCATATACTTTTTAGTTTCAATTCTAAAAACCTAAAGAAGGATAGTAATGAAAAAATTAGTTTATCTACAGATCATTAGTTTTGGGTTAATTTTTTTAATTACAAGTTGTAGATCAAAAACTACAGAACGTATCGATATAACAAATACGTTATTAGGAAATGATACGCATTTAGTAGTCGAAAAGACTAATAAAAGTACTACTCATAGAGGTATTATAACAAATTCTAATTACGGTACTACTCATAGTTATAGTTATAAGTTTACCGTTAATAATGGAGATGTTAATTGGAATGGAGGAACAGCAGAGCCCAAAAATCTTCTTTTTTGTAAAGATTCTACATATATTCATTATCTAAAAGAAAAATATATCTCTATAAAATCTAAAGATTCAGCTGGTAATATAGTAGAAAAAGATGGTTATTATGAGGTTCAAGACGTGTTCGAAGTTCATGTAGATAAGCGTTATTTTTTCAAATTCTTTGGAGATGAATATTGGATAGAAATCCCATTAGAAAGCTATAATCTTAAAAAAGGATCGTGCACAGAATACACGGTCCCAAATGACAATGAATTAACAATACCTAATACCTCAATAGACTAATGATTATCTTTTTTTTAGTCCAAAAAGTGTTTGTAGCAAAGGAATCTTCAATATTAGGAAGTGATAGATTATCCAACTTCCTAAAAAAGTTCCTAATACCATTACAATAAATTTTGGGAGTATATTCCATTCTAAATTCATTAAATAATACCCAATTATAATCGTGATTGTTTGATGCAGAATATAAAAAGGATATACTGCTCTATTGCAATAAGATAGAGTTTCACTCTTTCTATTTAAATACTTTGCAGCATAACCAAATAACACTAATATCCAAGACCATAAATTAGTTACTTTAACCAACGCTTCAGTAAAGTGAATAAGAAAACTGTCTTTTCCTTGTATCCATATAAAAAGCTGAATGGAAAAGGCAATAATACCAATAACTAGTGCTTTAGATTTTATATTCTCGATCGATTGCCAGAATTCTTTACCAATAGCTATTAATATAAAACCAAATAAAAACAAGGTTATAGAGTTAATAAAATTGAACCAATCATCAATTAAGGCATGTGTAATATCAAAGAAAGGTTCTATTAAAGATTCTATTAGATATAATGGTATAATAAATAAATATAATCCATAGGGTTTTTGAATTTGTCGTCGTATCCAATTAATGAATCGTGATGGATTTCTCTTAATTCTTATAAATAAAGGAGAAAGAATAATGGAGAATATTAATAGGTACGGTAAAAACCAAAGATGATGCCAGCTGATATTTCCTTCTGGATAAACTCCAATAAAAGCTTCTGTTGCTAGATAATAAAAATAAGATCCAGTAAATTGATTTGTAACCAATCTTTCGAAATAAATCTGAGGAGGTACTATTACCAGCATACCAAATATCAATGGAATACCAAGTCGTAAGCATCGCTCTAAGTTGAACTTTGATAAACTTCGTTTAGATAATGCGTAATAAGTTCCCATGCCTGATATGACAAATAGTATAGGTAAACGCCATTGATTTAAAAATAACATTGGCCAACGCATTCCTTCAGAAATTTCATTGTTTTTAATATGCCATCCCCAAGGAACAAAAAACATCCCAACGTGATAAAAAATTAGTAAACCAAATACAATAACTCGTAACCAATCTAGGTCACAACGACGAATATTTTTGTCCATATCTTTTGAAAAATTTGTTTTTCCAAAAGTGAAATATTTCTTTTCTAATTGGATTGAAAATTAATCGAATTACGTGCAGAATTGTAATTTTAGACATTTTATTCTACGGTCAAGTAGCTTTTTTTAGTGTAACAAATGCTTTAGGAGACATAGCTACATGTTTTTTGAAAGAATTGTAGAACGTTGATTTTGAGTTAAATCCAACAGAATTTCCTATAGCTTCTATAGTTAAGTGACTGTAATTAGGGTCTGTTAAACGTAATTTGGATGTTTCAATTCTGTACTGATTAATAAAATCATTAAAATTAAGTCCAGTAGATGTATTGATGACCTGGGATATGTAATTAGAGCTTGAATTTAACTCTTCTGAAAGTTTTTTTAAAGAGGCAGAACTTTGTAGATAAAATTTATCCTTTTCTACAAATTCTTTGATTTCCTCTATGGAGATTTTCTGATCTTTAAAACTAGAAGTTTCGTATTTATCAGCAATCCATGTGTTTTCAAAAAACCTAGATTCGGACACCATAATTAAGGCAATTATAATAACCGTAAAATTTACAAAAACAGTTATGTAGTGATCTCCCGAATCATCTTCATAATTCAAATAAATTGAAAAAATTATAATAAAAACGATCAGAAATGAAATAACTAGATTACGAGTAAAGGAGTATTTATTATGAATTGTTTTTCGACTAAGACTTGTGTTTTGTTTTCGTAAATAAAAGTAAAGGATTCTAAATGATAACAAGATGTATATAGTAAAGCTTGCTAGTATTAGCCATCTAAACTCATCTTTGATCAAAAGGTAACTATAGTCTATGTTGTCGGGGACGGACGCTGTTTTTAATTTTGGAAAATATGCGTTGAGATAGGCATTGAGTTTAATCGAATCAGGTTGAAGATAGTATTGCAGCTGAGAAATACCATACAAAATAGCAGGAATTAGATGCAATCCACTATGTTTTAATGCGATCCTTTTTCGCTTTAATAAGGTATAAACAAATAGATATATGCTTGGCCCTAGAATAAGTACTAGAGGCTCACTAGAATCATTAAACCCAATGGTATATTTCATTAAACCGGTATAACATAAAAAGTTATCCAGTGTAATAGTGCCTTGTATAATAAGGAATAGTGCAAGAAACCGAAATGCGATGTTTTTTTTATAGCTTCGTAAAAGAATTACAAAACTCAACAGGAAACCTATAGTGATTCCTAAAAACATGATATAGGAAAAAACGTCGTGCCGAACTGGAATCTGATCGAGTATTTCGTTTAAATTCTGCATTATTAACTATGTTATTCTGTAATAAAATCAGTTAATTTTTGAGGTCCTTCCAGTGGAACTCTAATTATTTTTAGAGAGCCATCTTCTGTAGTAGCAATTTGCCATTTTATTAAGGTGATACAACCGTTTTCTATTTCGATTCCAGTAATTGATCTTGGATGTACACAACTACCATCATTAAATAGGGCTAATTCGCCCGCTTCAGGAAAACGAGGACGATGCGTATGACCAATAATAGTAAACTGATTTTTTTGATTAGCAATCCATTTCTTGATTCTTCGCTCTACCTTGATAGTTTCTTTATAATTTTTGGCAGGACTTGTAGGGTCTGCTATTCCTACTACTTGTAGAGGTTTCCATAAAAAACGAACCAAAAATCTATTAATTCTCCAACCTACATAATTCATGAAATCTGCTTGATGTCCGTGTAATAAAAAAATCTCTTGATTGGATGTTGTGTGTTTTAATATAATAGCTTCTTGGAATATTATATCCGGAAAAAGTGGTGTTTCTTTATTAGTTTTTCGATCAAAATAAGAGCTTAAATATTTTTTTACATATTTTGGATCTCGATATACCATATCATGATTTCCCCAAATCATTTCTAGTCTATTTTCAAAAAAGAATTTCTGCAATAACTCATAGACATTTTTATGAGCTCTAAGAATGATTTCGAAATTAAGATTTTCCCATAGTTCATCTCCATCTCCTAATTCGCAGTAGGTATATCCTTCATTATAATAGTGCTTTAGTGCGTGAAAATAGATGTTTCTGTTATTAGCAAAGTCATCTGCAAAACTATTGTCGCCTCGATGACAATCGCTAAATAAGATGAACTTAGAACTGTCATCAAAAGAAATAACTTTTGCATTTTTATAAGCACGATCCAGACGGGATTGGGATGACATATACAGTACTTTTTGTATAAATATACAATACTATATGTTTTTATGGGATACTATTTAATAAATATTAAGGATGACTAAGTACTTGTTTTTTCTTTAAATGAAAATTACTTAGAATCATTAAAAAAGCAACTATATATAACCACCACGTTTGACTGTAGTTGAGGTAATAGGTAAGAAGTAAAATAGATAGCCCAAAAGTGTATAGAAGAATATTAATCCAAGATTTGTTTTTGTAATGTCTCCACATTAAGATTATACTTCCTGATAAAAATATAGTAAGAATAACATACTTCCATTTAGAATTATAGTCCAATTTACCGAGTCCAATAAAACTAAAGAAAGAAGCATAAGCTGCCCAACAGAAAGCGCATTTTGGAAATAAAAAAAACACAACAGCAGATAGAATATTCAAAACATTAATTTTCTTGGTATGTTTACCAACCTGCTTTGTAGAAACTTCTGTATTACAAGAACAAGAGTTTTGTTTAGAATAGTACATTTGCTGCTGCGTTTTTAAAGTTAAACTTGATTTTGGGCAAAAAGGGTATTTAATTTATTAGAATAAAGTCTTATGTTTTTTGATATAATTTAACTTCACTATATATTAGATTAGTTGGATGGTTTTTTAGGTTTTCCTTCTTCCCATTTCGCTTTGCCTAGTAGCCAACTAAAATCACCACTTAATTGATCTCCCGATGTCAATTTTCCATTTTTGTATTCATAGATTCCGGCACTAGAATGACAACCCATACAACTTTCTGTACCAAAAATGGTAATGTCACTAGCGGGATTTCCCTCCATTAGGTTAGAGGCTGATTGGTTTCCTGACTGAAAAAAAGTTTCCATAGTAATATTAGTCAGCAAAGCCAGATTCGGATTGCCACCAGGTTTATTGACTACAGAATTTGGGACCTTGTATCCACTTTCTGTATGATTTCCAGGGAGTACATTTTGATCTGTTGGATATTGAGTGTCAATTAACTGATAATATTGCCAAACACTCTTTTGTTGTTTAAAATAAGCTTGCATTTTTTCATTTACTCGAGTTACTCGCACAGGAATATCTACCATACGTTTAGCTTGAGTTTTCATAACATCGCTATTAGCAAAATACTTACTAGTTTTATTATTCGAAATAGTCCAAAAATCACCGTGTATTCCTTTGTTATGTGTATAGGTTGTACCACCATTTGTCACGTCGATATTTACAGGACAAATCTCACAGTTAGGATCTGTAAGAGAAGGAGGGATTACAGTTGATTTTCCATCTTTTTCGATGATATTTTGATCTAAATTATCAATATGTTCAAAAGTAGACCATACCCATTGCTTTCCAGTTGGAGTTTTTTGACTAATATGAAAACCGATCATACCCAAATCCTTTTTGACTAAAGAAGAACCATCTGGGCCAATAATATATCCTTCCTCCCGATAGTATCGATCTTTATGATCGCTATCGGTAAGGATTTTCCATGCAAATTTAATTTCTATAGCACCAAGTTGTTTCTCGTCATAATTACCTTTAGGAAAATCTGCGATTACTCCATTTTCAGAAAATTTTGTTTGCCCATTGATATTATAAAGCTTGTTGGTAACTATATAATCAAACTCTTCTTTGTTCATTAGTACTTCATATACCACTACATTTCCATTTTGATCAAAAAGTTTTCCCGCAAAAGCCTGATCCACTTCATCTGCTATATCGAAATTTTTTGGGGTTGTTGGTGTCCTAGAAGAAAGTACTACTCTAGCGTTTGTATTAGTAAGAACATCATTAGATAATCCTAATCCTGAAGCAGTTCTTGGACTTCCCCAAGGTGCAGGTGTTTTGCCGTCTGCGCGGTATACCTGAAAAGCTTCTTTCCATCCTAACCAAGTTGGTTCCCCTTTGTCTGTAAATTTTGGTGTTGGAGCTCCCTTGTCATTTCTAGGCCACATAATTGCTATAAAAGCTTGCCAACTGTATTCATTAAATTTTTCGTTAAGCTTAAATAGTTGGTTTTTGTCTTTAAGCTTTTTTTGAACTATTGGATTTACATCTACAGGGATATCAGCAGAAAATTTTACTGGAGGAGGTATTTTTTTGTAATCATCATTATTTATGGTTATTTCTGCTGTATCATTATTTTCTTCCACAGTTACTTTATCGTTACAGCAAAATAATATAAATGAAATACATAAAATAGCTATGACTCGATTTGTATTCGATTTAAAAAGTTGTAATGCATGTTTCATAATATGAAGGTTTAAGGTTAATTAGTTATAGTTGATGTTTGTGTGTCTTCTTTTCCAAAAAGGAGATGAGGTAAATCGACTTTCCTGGTTATAATATTCTTGTATCTTTTTTTGGTATCCTAGATAATCATTTGTTATGATTTGTTGATATTTATGTAATCCAGATCGGTTACCTTTTAAATCATCTAAAGTTGCGTAGGCAGCAAATTGACTCATAGCTAAAGATTTAAAAATTCCTAAAGATGAAATAGGGTCATAACTAGATGCTGCATCACCTACTGCTAGCCAAGAGTTGCCTACTACAGAACTTAAATATTGTGTGTGTGCTGCGACCACTCTAGGTTCCGAAAGTTTTTTTGTTTTGAGTGTTCTAGAATAGGTGTAACAGGAATTATAAAGCAGTTCGTTAAAAACAGTTGTTTTTTTTAATTGCATTTCATTGGCAATGTCAGTATCTGTCATGTATCCAATTACAAGTGTTTTATTTGGTAAAGTAGCGCTGTACCACCAACCGTATGGATCAGATTCTACGCAAGTTCCATTTCCTAACCTAGATTTATTTTCATTTTGATTAGAAATATCGTAAAAGCGATAAATCCCAACCATTTGATCTTCCTTTATTTTGAAAGTTTTTTGAAGGCAAGAAAAAGCAGCTTTTTTTCCTGTGGCGTCAATTACGAAGCTGCATTTTATGGCAGTTTGTCTTTTCTTAGTGTTAATTTGTAGGTGCCAATAGTTTGAGGTCTTTTCTGAAGATATTACGCTTGTCTCGAAATAGGTAAAGACTCCTTTTTTTTTAGTTTCTTTAATCATAAATTGATCAAAAACTATCCTATCTAAATGCCATCCATATCCATAAGGAGAATATATATATTCATTATGATATAATTCTGAAGAACCCCAAGCTGCAGAAGTTCCGTATGCATTGATGAAATTACATTTTAAAAAGGATTTCCATATGCCTAAATTTTGTAATTGTTGAGATGCGTGTGGCGGTAATGTTTCTCCTATTCTATAGGAGGTTGGGTCTTCAGTTTTTAGTTCAGAAGCACGCTCGATAATTGCAATGTTTAGGTGTGGAGCTTCATTTTTTAAAGAAATAGCGGTAGCACATCCAGCAACACCTGCGCCGATTATAATTACATCATATGTGATAGCGTCGTTATTCATTAACTTGGATCTTGTTTTACAGCGATCCATTGAGCAACTACTCCAGCTGGAGCTGTTGATTTTCCGTTTGGTCCCGTTGGATGTGGTATTTCTCTAACAATTGATCCAACAATAGCTGGTCGCTGATCTATACCGTTCATCCAATTTGGTAAATAGTATCCCAAATAATTATAGATCCATTCGGCACCACCTACAATTCCTTTTCCTTGAAACTGAAGTGTAAAAGGATTTCCATATCCAATACTACCTGTTAGTTTAAGTTCCCATCCAGGACCGTATATTAAACCATCTAAGGTCTGCATAGGCGCTTCGTTTATTTTAATATTTCCTCTTCCAAATTCTAAAGAATCAAAATCTGCATCTAGATCAGGATTGCTTAGAAAACTTCGATACGTCCATGTTCCGGTTAGGATTTCAGGAACTGAATTAATTGGTGTGTTCATAATGTCTTAATTTCTGTTATTTTCCTTATTAGATTCTCCAAAACTTTGCCCTAATACACGATCTCCTGGTTTTACAGGTTCTCCTAAAGCTTCATTATTACGTTCTATCTGATAAAATTGTCTTGTAATTCCGGTTCCTTCAGTTATTAAAAACCCTAGGTCTTTCCAGGCTTGAACCATTTGTAAATCTCCAGCATTGTTATTAGGGATTCCAGATGCCCAATAAACCTGTGAACCATTTAGGGATTCAGGCACTACAATAGGCCTGTGAGCAGGCCACCAAGGAATGTTATACGCTATTTGCTGTTCTACCGGATCTCCAACGGATTCAGGATAAATAGTATTCCATTTTTCATAGGTGGTATTTATATTCTGAAATGTACATTCATGAAAATCTGCTTGCCAAGGAATTCCTATATATTTGGTAAGATCCCCTGGTTCTAGACCTTTAGAAAGGTTTGGAGCTGCACTGCCATCTTGATTGGCAATAGGTTGAGGAAGGCTTAGTCCTCCTGCTATATATGTAGCGTGTTTGATTCTATACGGTTCACTGTAGATGGCAGGATTATCTACAATCCAAGAGAGTTCTCCTCCTGGACAAAAAGCACCGCCTAAAACATTACTCAGTACACCTCTGTCAATTCCAATCCCAGTTTTAGGCGGACTAGACCAAGGATTGGTGCATTTTTTATTATTTTCTCCCCACTCAACACATTCATTTACAAATTTTCCGCTAGCCCATTGTTTTAAAAAGAATAATTGTGTTTCTGTCATGGATAGAAACTTTTGAGGAGCAGTATTACTAAGTGGATTATCACCACAAAGCATTGGCATTAAACGTGGTTTGTTTGAAGTAGAATTATAATTGCCTTCCACTTCATAGTCGTTTAGTTGATCGGTTTGCCTCATAATCCCTAAAATAAATTGCCTTAATCTGTAATAAGGATCTTTTCCATTTTCTGGAGGAATAGAAAGTGTTTCATAATTTAAATTTCCTCCAGTTCCTCTATTATGTGGGTCTCCACCTCCAAAAAAATCAAAAACAAAAGTGTATTTGAAGTCATCAGGCCTTCGTAATTGAGGCCATAATTCTTTGTAAAATTTTGGATAATAATCTGGGTTGTATCGGGCTTCGTTTCTCCAGATGTCTAGCTCTTCTGGAGTTTGTGGGTTATTGTTTTCTTTGGTGAATGGAGGTACTCCGAAGACTTGTGGATCATATGCCATTTTACGAACAAAAAGATCATACATCTTTTCGTCCATTGTGATCATATCTTCCATTTCAGGAACATATCGTGGATAACCAACCACAACCCAAGCAGGAACCTGTACGTCCATAGTTCCAGTAGTTTTGGTTTTTATTTCTTTATCACCTTCATAAGTAATATCTGTGAAGGTGTACTCGATTTTTGCAGTCACAGGTCCATCTGAAATATCATCAAACCAGCCATTGTTATTAACAAAACTTTCTATAACAGGAGTTTTTGTGGAACCGGAATTTCCATTTCCTCCTAATACAATCAATCGGATGTTTTTTTCTTGCTCATTCACTAATAAACTACCTAATGTTTCTATAGAATTTGGTTGTATATCCGAAGGAGGAAAAGTTTGTGGATATGATACTTTTTTATATTTACTAATATCCATTTTTTTACTTTCTGAACCGAATTTGGCAAAAGCACCTTTATTATTTTTAAGGTTTACTGTTAGTGGTCCTGGATCAATAATCAGTTGTCTTCTTAAGTCTGGTTGCGTAACTTCAGGATTTCTAAGAGGATGATTAGGTGCATATCCTTGCTGTCCATTTGTTTCTTGAAACTCATACCAAGAAGCTTTTTTGTTAGCTAAATGTACTGTCCAATCAATGTCGGTTACTTTTCCTTGGACTATCCGAGGAGCTGTTACAGCAGTTTGATATACAAAATCATAAGTTCCTCCTATTTTAATTTCTTCTCCTTGAGTATCTTTTTCGCTTTTATAAGCAAATACTCTAAACCTTGCTGCTTGTTTTTTAATTTTAGAAAGATCACTACTGTCTTTAAAAGAGCTTACTCTTATCGGATTTCCTTTTGAGTCTTTTTGTTCTCTTCCCATTTCATCACAGGCAATAGGTAATGTCCCAGGTTGCTCTGGAGTAAGGTAGAAGTCATCCTCTGTATTACCAAGTCTTGCAATTCCAATACTTGGATGAATTTTAAAAGTAGTATATGTGTTGTCCATTATATGTTGCTTTTATTTAGTCCATGAAGTTTAAGGATACACCATCGATATATACCGCATTATCAATCTGTTTTCCATCAATACCTAAGATCACTAGTTGTATTGTAATATCTTTATCGCCATTGTTTAAGACGCGTTGTACAGCATCGGTAGCATTAATTTTATAGTTTCTGGGTTCATGGTGGTGTAGTTGTCTATAATCAAATTGCCTTGTTTTGTCCAGAGGTAAATTACAATGTCCTGGACCTCCATAACAGCTTCCGTGAAACGTAGAAATTTCTTCTACAAAGTGTTCATTCCCATTAGTAGGAGTGTCGATAGTAGCCTTAGGTGAGTTTAAGAATACTCTGATATGAGCATTTTGTAGATTTCCTCGTTGTACTCTATGAATTTTAATTTCTGCTTTGCGATGCGTATCTAATGTATTTGAAGAAACTTTAGTCGGTGCGCTATTAAATTTTATTAATCCTACTTTACTTGATACATTATAAAAGACAGAATCTTTCATATAGGTATATCCTAGTTTTTGAATACTCATAGTATCCTGAACTGTCATAGACCACGGTGCTAGAACCGCATTCATTTCCTGAGGAGTTCCAGTATGTAATTCCTGCCATCTAGCCCATAATCGATCAACATTAGAATGATGTGCCCAAAACAACGGATCAAAAGCAGTTATTCTATTGTCTGTCATCCATCCATATATTGGATTTTCCTTGCTTTGAGGATCAGGAGTTAGCTTTAACTTTTGGTATATTTTTTTCCATTCATCACTATTATCTGGGTAAGTAGGATTAGTGCCACCAGAGAAGTTATGCATACCATTATGTACTTTTTCCAAAGATCCATAATGATGATCGTATGATGGTCCTCCTCCAAAATCACCAAAGTTATCCAATGAAAGAAGTAAATTGATGTCATCTTTTGTTGGGTATTGAGAAAGAGGTCCCATAGATCCTGGCCATCGATTCGGGAACCATAATGGATTAGTTTCTTTTAAAGTGTCGTAAATGATTCTTATTTTGTCTGACCATACAGCTACATTATTTACATTGATAATTTCATAAGGGATTCTGGCAGCTTTTAAAAAACGTAGACCAGAATTGTATATGGTACCTTTTTTTACAATTTTTTCTAATGCAGAAACTTCTTTTTTATTTAGTATGGATTTACCTTCAGAATTTTTTTGATCTTTTAATTTGTTTAATCCTTTTTCGGTAAGGTAACAACCATAGGCTTCTGGCAGTATTCCTAGATCATATTCCTTATTGTTAAAGGTATTTTTGTTCTGATCTGCATAGTCAGTCCATGACCAATATGGCAAAGCAATATTCGGGTCATAATCTTGTAGTTTCTGCTCGAAAAAATATAAATATAATCGATGCCAAGTGGTAAATTGCTCCCATCCATGCTGACAAGAATCTGTATGAATCCTTGCCCAATAGTCAAAACTTCTTTCATCTTGCCAATAATCCGTATATTGAAACATACAGTTCAGCGCTTCTCTAAACGTTTTTAGTTCTTCAGAAGTTAGCGAGCTTACTTCTTTTCTGATAGTTAACCCTTTATTATCTCGATGATCCTTATTGGTTTTATTGGTGGATACTTGATGGAGTAATTCTCCTTTAGCAAGTGCTACATGATTATTGGTAGTAGAGGCCCTTAGTATTTCTGATTGATTATTTTTTTCTTCCTCTAGAGTTAAGGGACAATCAGCATCTATCCAGTTAGCAATGGTCTGTATTTGATCCGTTGAAGCAGAGGCATCTGCATCCCATAATAGTTTTGGGAAAATACTATCATCAAATGGATATTGACCTTTAAGTCCTATAATAATTGCAGAATTATCACTTCGTTTTTTAGTAGGATTATTGCCACCGCCACCAGAACCTCCTGATGGCCAGCAATCTCCTATCGATTCTAATGTAGGCGGCTGTTGCACAGCAGTTACGGCTGGTTGTAATGAAGCTGTATCGGAGGCCTTTTCTTTTGATCCACAGCATCCAGTATTATTATTAGCAGGTTGTTTTGATGAGATTGATGAGGATGATGAACTCTTAGTTCCACAACATTCATTAGGATCTTGATTAGAGTCATTACCAGCTTTAGGCGCAATTAATCGTTGTCCATATAAGGAGGCCGTCATAAAAGTTTCTGGATCTAACCAAAAAGCATGTAACCCTTGATAACTAGGAACTGTTTTTCCTTGTAATAAATTAAGGATTTCTTTTACCTGTTCATATTGAGATTTTATTTTCTTTTTACCAGACATAATAGTGAGTTGTATTTTAGTTAAGCCTTGCTTCTCAAAGCTATATAATTAGGGGAATTTTTAGTATAGGTAAAAACCCCTGTTTTATTGTTTTTAATTTGTGTTTAGTTTTAAAAACAGGGGTTTTTACGCTTTTTATTGTTTGAAATAATGATGGAGATTTGAGGAAACACCTCCTTATATTTTTTTAAATTCTAAATAACAGGTCTAACTAAAATTTAATGAAATTTCAGATCGCGAAGATGTTGATATTGTAATTATTTCTGGTCTTTATATTGCATATCAATTGATTAACAATACTGAGTATAAATGAAAAACATTGTTATTTATGAGCTTCTTAATCGAACGGGTGGTCGATTACAATCAGATTTGATTCCTATTCGTGGAGATCATAAGGTTTCTTATGGAAACGGGATTTGTAATTTTTAAGATCTTCCACAAATCGATTTATTTAAAGAAGAACAAGGAAGGATGCGATTTAATATATGATAGAGGAATTAAAGATTCTTAATGGAGCATTTAATATATGTGATGAGATTGTTCCCTTTCTTATGACAAGTTCTGATTATACTAACAGGTTTTGTATTAGAGTACATAGTTTTTCACTAACAGAAGCAAGAAAACAAATGGATTATTGTTTGGGGTTGCTAATGTTTGATTTGAGAAACAAAAGCGAATGTAATTAAATATAGCGCGAATTAATGGTTACAGTCATCTACCTAAGTAAGAGAATTTATACAGTTTTCATATAATCAAACAATTTTGATGTATATTCTGATTAATGGTGTTATTATTAAATTTCCACGTATCGCTTCCAGTACAATAACGAAAAATAGATTCATTATTTAATAATCTAAAATCAAAAAAGCCACATGTCTATGTGGCTTTCTCTATATGAAAAAATATACTTTATTAGATTAAAGAATCTAAAGCTTCGGCATATACGTTTTTAGGAGAAACACCTACTTGGCGACCAACTACTTCTCCATTTTGAAAAACTAATACAGTAGGGATATTTCTTACTCCATATTTTGCCGCAAATTCTTGATTTGCATCTACATCTACTTTACCTACTACTGCTTTTCCATCATACTCTTCACTGATTTGTTCGATGATAGGACCTACCATTCTACAAGGGCCACACCATGCTGCCCAAAAATCAACTAATACTGGTTTATCACTCTTAAGTACTACTTCATCAAAAGTAGCATCTGTTATTTCTAATGCCATAGTTATTTATTATTTAAATTTTTATTCATTTTTAATTTCACAAAATTAGTCAATAATTCTCCCAAAGCTTACAGTCATAATATTAGTTTTGACTATAGGGGTATTGAATTTGCTGATACCCAAATATACTATTAAATTGTTCTGACTTAGAATAATTGTTTTTATTATTTTATTTACTGGTTAATTATTCTTCAGGTTATAGATGCCTATAAGATGTGTTCTAACATCAACAGAAATTTCTTCATTTTTTGAAATCTGTATCTTCATAGTTTTGCTTTTTACCAACGGCATATGACATTGTATGCAATTATTGTCCATTTTCTCAATTCTATTTTTATCGCCTGAACAGCCAATAGGTTTTTGCAAAGTTGTGTGACAATCCATACATTTTTGGTTAAACGAAGCAAAATTTCCTCTTTCTTGTTTATGTGGATTATGACAAGTTGTACAATCAAGAGCGACACTTTTTGTGAAACATTTACTGGCTTTTAATAAACCATATTGATTTCCGTGAACGTCCAGTTCTGAAAGACTTGATTCATCGTAGTCAGGGAATGAAAACTTTTTTAATGTGTCTCCTACCATGAAAGAAAAAGCACGCTCTGTTGTTTCTGTCCTTAAACCAGAATGACATAAAGCACACGCATCTAATCGTTGTTGACGCGATAAAGAACTGTATTTTATAATATGTTTAGCCACTTTATCCTGTGGGTTTTGTTTGTGATATATTACATGATCTTTTACAGGTCCGTGACAACGTTGACAATCTATTCCGTATACTAGATTTTTTCTATGAAATTGATTACTGTTTTTGTTTCCTGAGATATTCTGGGCGTAGGTGGTATGACATTCTAGACAACGTTCTAATACAGGTCTGGCAGGAGCTAATTGATCAGGAGCACCTGGACTATTAATCCAACTGTCAGTAGGAGTGAAATAAGAAGCTTGCAGCTGGAATAAGTTATTAGCATTCCACATTAAAAAGGATTGTCCTTTAGTACCTGAACCTATTACAATATCCATTTTGGCTGAGTAAAAAGGGGTGTTCTGATTATTAATTATGGGTTCCTGGTAAAACCCTGAGTCCTTTTCTATGAAATTAAAAATGGTCTTGTCATTTAAGTTTAAAGTATTTTTGTTTTCCTCAAAACTACCTTTGATAATGTTTTTGCTTGCAGGTTGGAATGAATTAAAATGTGGAGTTTTATAATGATCTTCTATGATTTGTTGATGACACTCAACACAGGTTGAAGAACTAATAAACTCCATTCCATTTGTATGAGTTGCTATAGGGGTAATAGCAATATATTCGCTTGTACTGTTTAGTTTTTCTTGATAAAAAGTAAAATAGAATATGATACCAAGAGTAATAATACCAATACTTATAATGTAAAACCTATTCTTTTGCATGTATTATGATGTGCTATTCTTTTCACAAGATAGGATAATTTAAAAACAGAAGAGTTTATAAAGTATTTAAGAATTGATACAAATCTGTTTCCTTATCAAGATTCAATTTCTTTTTTAATCGGTACTTAGATTTCAGAACACTATCAGGTAATACATTTAGCATAGTTGCTATTTCTTTGGTAGTAAGATTCATTCGTAAAAAAGAAGCTAGTCGTATTTCTTTTTCAGAGATTTCACTATAGATTGATTTAAGTTTATTGTCGAAGTTATTATGAACATCAGCAAAGTAAGATTTAAATACTTCCCAGTCTTTATCTTCTGCACTTTCCTTTTTTAGTAATAATACCAAACGTCTGAATTCTATTTTAAAAAGTTCTGGAGAATCTTTAATACGTTCTAGATTTTCCTTTAATTCTTGTATAAAACTATTCTTTTGGACTAAATGCAATGTTTGAGAAGTCAGTTCTTTCTTTTTGAATTCGATTTCTTGTTTGTATATTTCTTCTTGTTTTTCACGTTCTATTTTGTTCTTTTTTATACGTTGTTTGAATCCGAAGAATAATAACCCAGATACTGCAATAAACGAGATCATTCCTCCGGCATATAGACCTTTTCTAAGGTTGCTGATTTCTACCTCTTTATTTAAATTCTCAATCTCTTTTTCTTGAAGAGCTATGGCAGCTTCTTTTTTTTCTGTTTCGTAAGTTATTTTAAGTTCTTCAATCTGTTTTGATTTGGTAACATTATCGAGGCTGTCCGCAATTCGAGTAAACTCTTTTGTATCTGATAAGGCTTTTTGATACTCTTTTAAAGATTCAAACGTGGCGGCTCTTTGCTGAAAAGCATTTTTTAATTGAAAAATAGCTCCCAAAGAATCTGCTTTTCTAATAGATGTCTGCAAGTATTGCAATGCTTTTTTTTCTTCTCCTTTTTGAGTTAGCACATATCCCATAGTATTAAGGATAGAAATATGATTCAAAAAATCATTTTCAGTACTCATTTCTAGACTTTTGTTTAGATATTCCACTGCTTTTTCATATTTTTTTTCTTTTGTATAAATTTCTCCAAGTCCGGAGAATGCATTCATTATATTGTCTTTGATGTCATATTTTTTAGCTATTTCCAATCCTAAGCTGATATTTTTTTTTGCTTCTTTATAATTTTTAAGACTTTGGTAGGACTCACCTATTTTAATATATGTATTGCTTATATAGATATTGTCATTTGTTTCTATATATATATTTAAAGCATCATTATAGTATTTTATAGCTTGGTGTAAATTATTGCGTCGAGCTTCAATATTTCCAATCTGAGAATTGATATCAGCTTTCCGATAAGGTTCTCTATCTATTGTGTCTAAAATTCTTAAGGCCAATAAACTTTGTTCTACAGCTTTTTTAAAATCACCTTTATCGTTGTAAATCATTGCTTTACTGCCAATTCCAATTCCATAATTTAGATAATCGTTAGCTTCTTTAAATTCTTGATTACCAAAATCCCTTAATTGTAGTGCCTTTTCAAAACTTCCTTCATCCTGTGCAATCTGTGCTAATTCAGAATACGCCTTCGAGATCATAACTCGGTCTTGTGATGTTTGGGCAAGATCTAATGTTTTGTTATAATAGAACTTTGCAGAATCTAAGTCGCGAACCAGATAAAAATATACACCTATATGAAAATGGCCTACAGTCACTCCTGATGTGTAATCAATTTTTTGAGATATCCGAATTGAATTTCTTGCGTGCTTTTCTCCTTTTTGAGGGTTGGTATATACTTCTGCATAATATAATCTGGCAGATGTCATTACTTTTTCATAATTGTCAGGAAGAGAGTCATAGACTCTTATCATACTGTCGATCACCTTTTGATTTTGGCTGTATATGTTTTGAAGACTAAAAAGAAATATGAGCAGAATAAAAGCAGAAAACTTCATAAAAGAGGATCATTTAGTTTTCATCTAAGTTAGGTAATAAATACTGTAATTATAAGAGTTTGTCCATTTTGCAAATAAGCTTTTTTATAAGAAAACCTCTTTTTACAATGAATTTTTCCCCTACTTAAAATTGTGTAAATTGCTGAAAACACTAAGAAATGTACAACATGAACTTACAATAAAACGAAAGACAATGAATTTATGTAATTCATTGATTTTTAATAACTGTCCATACTTTGTCCATACTGAAAATTAGGCAAAAGGTGAGTTTTCAAATAGTTTTGACACGTTGAATCGAAAAAACATAAATCATGAAAACTTCAATTTTAAAAATGCCCCAAGCGTTTATATTAATTAGCTTAATATGTTCTTGTATTGCTTGCAGTTCATGTAGTAAGGATGAAGATCCTATTCCAGGAGAATCTACTAATCCCGAAGCGAATACTATTAATGATTTTATAAATAATCTTGAATATGATGCTAATCAGTTATTGGGTGTTGAAGAAACTGGTGGAGAAGCATTATTGAAAACGCCAGGTGAAACAACTACTGATGTAACCACTTTAGAAGGCGAAAAAACAACCTGTGTTCGTGTAGATTATAATCTTAAAGCGAATTTTGAGGATGTGGCAATTCTAAGACCAACTAGAGGAATCATTTGGCCAGGAGCATTAGTGGTTGGAAATGAATCTATGAGAGATGGTTTGCCAGAAGCATTTACCTTGGGTAGGGCACCAATGACAATCCGTTTAGATCTGCCAGGTATTGGTGAAGCAGGAAACATTAGAGTAGAAGATCCAATAAATTCTAATGTACAAGCTAAAATTGATGAAGCATTAGAATATTGGAATGCCAATGCCTATGATGAAGGATACACGAACCCATCTAATTCTTCTTATGCTGCAAGTACTTCTTATAGCTCTAAACAAATGAGCTTAGAAGTAGGTATGAATACAGAATGGGCGACTGGGGATGTATCTGCGCAATTTAATTATGAAACCACTTCGACCAGAAGAGTAGCTATCATGGTATTTAAGCAAGTTTTTTATACAATAACGATGGATACACCAAGTAATCCGGCAGCTGTATTTGGAGCGGATGTATCATTAGCACAAGTTGAGAATGCATTTAATTCTGGTACACCACCAGCATATGTACATTCGGTAAATTACGGTAGGATTATTATGTTTAGAATGGAGACTACGGCAGAAGCAACAGAGGCTCAATTAACAGGTGCTTTTAACTATGCTAGTGGTGTAACCAGTGCTTCTGGAACTTTAGAAGCAAAGTATAAAGAAATCTTGAATGAATCTAATATTACTACCGTTACTATAGGAGGAAATGCTGCAGTAGCTTCTCAAGCGGTGTCTGCACAAAATTTTGGAGACCTGCAAACCATCATAAAAGGTGAAAATGCAACATACAGTAGAAATAATCCAGGAGTTCCTATTGCATATACCATACGATTCTTAAAAGATAATAGTTTAGCAAAAATGGGATATTCAACAAATTATGTAGCTTTAAATTGTACTAAGGTAGGTGTTACACACAATCAGATAATATTTACAAATAATTTGGCAGATAATTTTAGGGTTGGGATAGAGTATAAGAACAATCTTACTAACGATGTCTCTTATGATAAAATTGATTGGAAATTTAATACAACCGACGGAGCTAAAACAGCAATTACTCCGCCAAATGGAGCCTATGATATATTTTACCATGTAGAAAGAGATAGGTTTGGAGATAGTGGTTATGAGAGCAAATTAGTCGATAATATTGGTGGTCATGTCCATGATCATGAAGATTGCTTTGAATCTTATAGAGATGGTCTTGAAGCAAAAGTAAGAGCTTGTCGATAAATAGTAATATTCTCCTTTTGCAAAGTCGGTATCTTAAGTTGTGATTCAACAACTTGATGCCGGCTTTATGTTTTTGTTTTCTCTTATATTTATAGATATAATTTAATTATCCGGATATGAAAACTATTAAGACTATTTTAGAGACTCATAAAATTAAAAGAGAAACTCTTATAACAATTAAAGGAGGTAATAATAATTCGTCAAATACATCAGACGAAGATGCAATTGGTAATCAGATGAGGCCAAGAACTGGGATGTTTGGAGGATGATTTTAAAAAAAAGCTCAGAATTCATAATACTTCTGAGCTTTTCTACACTTTATATAATTTTGGATTAATTATTACGAGGCAATCCAATCTGAGTTCCAATTACACTCGCTGCAGGTTGCGTAATTACCGGGCAGTTTATAATGGCTCCTGTTGCCGTTAGTAAATCAGATAGTGAATTTGCTAATGGATTAGGATTGGCATTTCCTCTGAAAGGGATTAAAATTCCTTCTTCTAAAAGTTGATTTACTTGATCAAAACTTCTTAATATTGGACGATTCTCTTCTGGCACTGTAAATTCTGTAACGTGCGCATCCCACATTGGTGCATATCTTTCGTCTCTAGGATCAATAGGGAAGGTGTTTGTTGGGTCCTGTACTTGTTGATCACTTAAAGAAGCAGTATTTAAACCTTGTACTCCAAAACCATCTGTGTCTGTGGTTCTACCATTTGCTGTTGGGCTAAAAGGTAACATAGAGCCTCCAGGAAATAACCCAAATGTTGGAAGGTTTGCCAATCTAGGAGCAAAAACCCCTAGCTCTATTGCTGCTGGTCCTGGATCAGATGTATCAGTAACTATATGAAAATAATATGGTTTCCCATCTTGCCATCCATCTAAAAGTTGCATTACCACTGAGGCTTGATTGATAGCTAAGTTTGGGTTATCAAGGTCGTCTTGATCTTCAATGCTATTTCCATTTGGATTTGGAATTCTATCGTGAATACCTGTGCTGTTAGCTACCAATTGAGCATTAATAACTACACCGCTAGGTAATACTACATAAGAAGACCATTTAGAGTCAGCTATCGCTCCAGGATTAGCCGCTGCTGGTGGAAAACCAAATAATAAACCATCAGCTCCTCCAGCTACTAAGGATCTTTTAGGCGAAAAATCTACAGATCCTTCAAAAACGAGTCTTCCTCTTCGGGTAAAGTATCCTTTTTGCTCACCTCCTGATCCTACTGATGCAGCCATTCTTGGAGAAAAAATAACTCCTAGTTTTTTAGCCATCAACTTATCAGATGATTCAGTTATAACATAATATGCTTCTCTGAGATTTCCATCGGGTAAAGTTTCCCAACCTTTAAACATAGGGAACCTTGCTGTAGGTCCAGCTGGTACAACAGATCTGTCAATTCTATAATCAATACCTAATACACTAGGTAAAAAAACATTTTGCGGAGAGGTGAATCTAAGTACAGGATTAAATACATTATAAGGGACTCCTCCATCTCTACGAATACTTTTTAATAACACTTTAGCTTCTCTTAAAGCTCTAAATGATTGAAATAGGCCTTTGGATTGAGCTTCTTTTTCTAGAGCATCTTCTGCCGTTTCAGTTATTGTTAATTGATCTTCTGCAATAATATTGTCGTCAGTGCTACAGGCTATGAGTAATGAGGCAGCAAAAATACTTAAAAGCGTGGTTTTAAAATTCTTCATTTTTTGTGTTTTAAAAGTTATATTCTAAAAAATTTGAAAAAAAGAAACAATCGGCCAATCGTTTTAAAAGTATCAAAGGTTTTAAGATTTGATATATATGTTGAGACGATATCAATATTTTGTACTTACACAGGGAAATTTCAAAATAAAACAAATAAGATTGTTTTATAATTTGATTAATTTCAAAAATTACTGATTTTAAAGACTTTAGTGCGTAATTGAGCTAGAAGAGGTATTTCAAAAAGAGTGCTTTTTTAATAAATAATTAACTTGTTTTTATGTTTTTTTAGGAACATAAAATAAATTGTAAGTGTTAGATAACTAACATGTTAAGTCATTGTTTTTAACTATAAGAATTATAGAAAAAATAAAGTTTTTTATGTTGCTTAATTCAACTTATAATATACTGAGTCATTTTCCAGAGCCATTAATAATTCTTGAGAAATATTTACCTTTTGTTTTCGACTTGGCATATGTAATTTAAGTTTTTCGGCCATTTCAAATATCACAAAATTCAAAGTATGGTTTCCGGCATGTTCCGTTAATAATTCTTTTAAACCATCTATTCTTTTGTCAGAAAGATCATTAATGTCCAGTTGTATAGTCAATTTTCTGGCATAAGTTTCCATGACATCGTGTAATAATTGGAAACTATTAAATTGTATTCTCGGATCCCCTTTTTTACCTGTATCTCTATTTACCCAACCTTCTTTTATAAAAGCTTTGGCGTATACAAAGGTGCTTTGTACCAAGAAAGGGCGATGTTTCAAATAATCTTCTCCAAAAATTCTGAACTCGTGTGCTGTATTATAATCTTCGATAGTAAATGTCGCCCAACCTTTTCCGTTTTTTGATGTACGATGTTCTACACCTGTTATAACCCCACCAAACGAGATTTCACGATTTAGATTATTTTCTAAATCAGCAAAATTTAATAAACTACCATTACAGAAATATTTCATTTCATATTTAAAATCATCCAAAGGATGTCCGGAAAGATATATACCAACAACTTCTTTTTCTCTAGCGAGTTTTTCCATCGTCCCCCATTCTTCGCAAGGAGGAACTACAGGTTCAGGAATCTGAACATCACTGGCTTCACCAAATAAACTTACTTGAGAAGAGTTTTCATTTTCCTGATACTTAGATCCATATTTCATTGCTTTTTCTAGGAACGTAACATTATCTCCTTCTTGGAAGAAATATTGACCTCTATGTGTTTCAACAAAAGAATCAAAACCACCTGCTAGTGCTAAACTTTCAAAAGCTTTTTTATTGGCAGCACGCAAATCTATACGTTTTGCCATATCAAAAATAGATTTGTAAGGACCGTCTTCTTTTCTGTTTTCCACAATAGTTGCTACCGCACCAGTTCCAACTCCTTTGATAGCACCCATACCAAATCTAACGGCGCCATCTTTATTTACAGAAAATTTTCGATAGGATTCATTAACATCTGGTCCTAGTACTTCTAATTTCATACGTTTACATTCTTCCATAAAGAAAGTAACCTGTTTGATATCGTTCATGTTATTAGAAAGTACAGCAGCCATATATTCTGCTGGATAGTGTGCTTTTAGGTATGCTGTCTGGTAGGCAATCCATGCATAACAGGTAGAGTGAGATTTGTTAAAGGCATAGGCCGCAAAAGCTTCCCAATCTTTCCATATTTTTTCTAGACTCTCTTCGGCATGACCTTTGGCGGCAGCTTGTTCAATGAATTTAGGTTTCATTTTATCCAGAACAGCTTTTTGCTTTTTACCCATCGCTTTACGAAGTACATCTGCTTCACCTTTGGTAAAATCCGCAAGCTTCTGTGATAGTAGCATTACTTGCTCTTGATATACTGTAATTCCATAAGTTTCTTTTAGGTATTCTTCACAGGCTTCTAAATCGTAAATAATTTCTTCTGTACCGTGCTTTCTATTAATAAAACTAGGAATATATTCTAATGGACCTGGACGATATAATGCGTTCATTGCAATAAGATCAGCAAAAACAGTAGGTTTTAATTCCTTCATATATTTTTGCATTCCAGGAGATTCATATTGGAAAACCCCAACGGTTTCTCCGCGCTGGAACAATGCATATGTTTCTTCATCATCCAATGGGAAATTCTCCGGATCAAGATCTACATTGTGTTTAGCTTTTACAATCTTAACTGTATCCTTGATTAAAGTTAGTGTCTTTAATCCCAAGAAATCCATTTTTAGCAGTCCTGCATCTTCTACAACAGAGTTGTCAAATTGTGTGCAGTACATATCCGAGTCCTTAGCTAATGCCACAGGAACGAACTTGGTAATATCATCGGGAGTAATAATTACTCCACAAGCATGGATCCCTGTATTTCTCACAGAACCTTCTAGTATTCTTGCTTGATTTAAGGTTTCTGCTTCTAGATCATCACCTTCTGCAATTTTCAGAAGTTCATTTACTTTTTCTAATTCGTCACTTCTAAATTTCTTCTTTAACGTAGCTTCATCTACGCCAAATATTTTTCCTAGTTTGGACATGTTAGGAATCAATTTGGCAATACGATCTGAGTCTCCAAGAGGTAGATCAAGTACACGAGCAGTATCTCTAATAGAAGATTTAGCTGCCATGGTACCATATGTAATGATCTGCGCTACCTGATTGGCGCCGTATTTTTCAATTACATAATCCATAACACGTCCACGTCCTTCATCATCAAAATCAATATCAATATCGGGCATACTTACACGATCCGGATTTAAAAATCTCTCAAAAAGTAAATCATACTTAATAGGATCTAGATTGGTAATCCATAAACAATAGGCAACTGCAGATCCTGCTGCGGATCCACGTCCAGGACCAACTGATACTCCCATGTCTCTAGCTGCACGAATAAAGTCTTCTACAATCAAGAAATATCCTGGATATCCAGTTTTTTCAATTACTTTTAATTCAAAATCAAGTCGTTCATCAATAGAAGGGGTGATTTCTCCATAGCGTATTTTTGCGCCTTCATAGGTGATATGCCTTAGGTATGCATTTTCACCTCTTTTACCTCCGTCGGCTAGATCTTCTTCAAATTGAAATTTTTCAGGAATATTAAATGCAGGTAATAATACATCTCTTGCTAGTACAAAAGGTTCTATTTTATCAATGACCTCTTGTATGTTAACAATAGCTTCAGGAAGATCCTTGAATAAATTTTTCATCTCTTTAGAAGATTTAAAATAATATTCTTGATTTGGTAAGCCGTAACGATATCCTCTTCCTCTACCAATTGGCGTAGCCTGTTTTTCACCATCCTTTACACATAAAAGAATATCGTGAGCATTGGCATCTTCTTTTTCACAATAATAAGTATTGTTAGAGGCAATGGTTTTGATATTGTGTTTTTTGGAGAAATCTATCAGAACTTGGTTTACACGATTTTCATCCTCTTGATTATGGCGCATAACCTCTATATACAAGTCATCTCCAAATTCTTCTTTCCACCACAGCAAAGCTTCTTCTGCTTGTTTTTCACCAATATTTAATACTTTACTAGGAACTTCTCCATAGAGGTTTCCAGTAAGTACTATGATATCCTCTTTATATTGTTTAATAACTTCTTTGTCAATTCTAGGTAAATAGTAGAATCCATCTACAAAACCTATAGAAGACATTTTTGCTAAATTGTGATATCCATTTTTGTTTTTAGCAAGTAAAACTATTTGATACCCGTTATCTTTTCTGGTTTTGTCTTTATGATTTTCGCAAACAAAGAATTCAACACCAACGATTGGTTTTATTTCTACACCTGTAGGTTCTTCACCATTTTCTATAGCTTCTTTATTTGCTGCTTTTACACTTTTGTTATGATTTGTAACAGCAGAAACGAAATGAAAAGCTCCCATCATATTAGCATGATCTGTCATCGCTACTGCTGTCATTTTATGTTTGGCAGTTTCTTTTACTAAATCAGGAATACTAGTAGTTGATTGTAGAACAGAAAATTGAGTATGATTATGAAGATGTGCGAAATTTACAGAATCTAGAGCGGCAATATTGTCTTTAATCTCTTGTTGAGAAATATCAGAACCTCCTTGTTGATTCAGAGCTTCTTGTATCTTTTGTGAAGCTTTCTTTAGGTTTATGTGTTTAAGACCTATCAGTTGAATAGGCTCTTTATTAATTTCTTTAAAGTTTTGGAAATAATCAGGTTGTACATCAAGTTCTTCCTGAGTAAAAACTTGTTTACGTATTAGTTCCAGAAAACACCTAGTAGTGGCTTCTACATCGGCTGTTGCGTTATGGGCTTCTCCAAATGCAGTTCCAAATAAATACTGATGTAATTCTGTTAACGTTGGAAGTTTAAATTTTCCTCCACGTCCTCCGGGAATCTGACATAAGCTAGCAGTAGTTTCTGTACAGGTATCCAGAACGGGTAATTCTTGTAGTGCATTATCAACACCAAGTCTGTAAAACTCAGCTCCCATAATATTAACATCAAAGCCAACATTTTGACCTACAACGAATTTAGTTTTTGATAAGGCGATATTAAATTTCTCTAAAACTTCTTCTAGAGTAATACCATCTTGTTCTGCTAGAGCAGTGGAAATCCCATGTATTTTTTCTGCGTCATAAGGAATGTTAAATCCTTCAGGTTTTACTAAATAATCTTGATGCTCGATACAGTTCCCCATTTCATCATGTAATTGCCAAGCAATCTGTATACACCTTGGCCAATTATCAGTGTCACTTATAGGAGCATCCCAGCGTTTAGGTAAACCTGTGGTTTCGGTATCAAAAATTAAATACATAAAAAGATCAGTTTCGAGAAAGTTCAAGCTTCCAAAGGAAGTGATTCACAAAAATAACCAAAATGATAGGTTACATTGGTTAAAAGTTATTCAGATTTATTAACTATTAATGTCTGAAGTATTCTTTGTGATATTATTAAAGATGAAGAAAACATAAAAGGTGCTGAATAAATACCAATACTTGTAGTAAGTAAAAAGCGTTCACTAACTGGGTTAGTGAACGCTTTTCGAATTATAGTTGAGTTGTGATTAATATCCGTACTCAAAACGTCCCTCGGTAACAACTACTCCACTTGTAGTGGTGAATTCAAAACTACCACTGATACATTTTGTTTCAGTATCATGAGAAGTTATTGTCAATGTTCCGGAGACAGCTGATGCTTTATCATTGTATAAACTGTAAGTAGCACTGTAAGCGCCTGATCCAGTTAAAGAATGCTCTCCAACAGTTACGTCAATAGGGAAAACAATCGTTATTTCTTCATTTTCATTACTTGCTTTGATCAATATAGAAGGATTGTTTACTCCAAATGGTATGGCATCGTGATCATCAGTAATCATTTCATTACCATTAATCATAGCGACTAAAGAAGCATTGAGTAGACAAGGATTTATTTCGGGATCTTCTTCCTCTTCCTCTTCTTCAACATTTATGATAATTTCTTCCTCTTCTTCTTCTTGTACTTCGGGAACAAAATTTTCAATTGGTAATCTGTAAAACCATCCATTTCTAAAACTTACGGATTTACCATTTGTTCCTTTTAAGTCTTCAAAATAGAAATTACCAGAAACTTGATTGTTGTAGATTTCTGTTATTACAATTTGTCCGTTACTTATTCCATTCTCCGAAATAAACTTTATGTCATTTTCTTCAAAACTTACAGTATTAATAGCTTGTTGTTCTAGTCTATAGGTTCCTACGTCTGTTGATGAAGTGGTGAAACTTATAGATTCAGTACCTGTATTACCTACAATCACTAATGTGCCATCATCATGGATTATAGCTTTCTTGATCTCTGGTCTAAATAATTTTCCGTCAATAGTAGCTTGTAAACCGGGTGTGTTAACCTCGATATCAGTAGTACAAGAATTAAGAAAAAGGCATATAATTGCCAGTATTGGAGTAATTTTTTTAATCATACGCTTGGGGCTTTAAAAAATCTAGATACAGCTAACTGTAACTAAAATTACTTATGCAAACATATCATGAAAATCTGTATAAAACAATTTTTTGGCAAACAAAATCATTTTTTTAAACGATTAATGTCAAAATAATACCGATGAAATACACAAAAAATAATATTTAACGTTCAAAAAGTAAGTTTTTACGGTTATTGATTTATGTTACTTATTTCCTTTTAAGAGTTCGTTTTTTAATAAGACTAGTATTAGGTAAATTTCTGTTAGAATTAAAGATTAATTATTTTGAAGCTAATTTGCTAAAAATGATTACATTTGCGCACTTAATTATAATCGGGGTCGAGTACCCAAAAATTAATTCATATGTCTGTTAAAATTAGATTACAGAGACACGGTAAAAAAGGAAAACCTTTTTACTGGATCGTAGCAGCTGATGCTAGAGCAAAAAGAGATGGTAGATTTTTAGAAAAAATCGGTACTTACAATCCAAACACTAACCCAGCAACAATTGACTTAAATGTAGATGGTGCTGTAAAATGGTTACAAAATGGAGCGCAACCTACTGATACCGCTAGAGCTATTTTGTCTTATAAAGGAGCAATGCTAAAAAACCACCTTGCAGGAGGTGTTAGAAAAGGAGCTTTAACTGAAGAACAAGCTGAGGAAAAATTCAATGCTTGGGTTCAGGAAAAAGAAGGTTCTGTAACTGCTAAGAAAGATTCTCTAGCAAAAGCAGAAGCTGATGCAAAAGCAAAAGCTATTGCTGCAGAAAAAGAAGTAAACGCTAAGCGTGAAGCTGAAGCCGCTGAGGCTGAGGCTGCTGCAAAAGCGGAAGAAGTTGCTGCACAGGCAGCAGAAGAAGTAACTGAAGAAGCTAGCAACGAGGAAGAATAGTTGCATTACTAACGATGAAGAAAGAAGATTGCTTCTATCTAGGCAAAATCGTAAGCAAATTTAGTTTTAAAGGTGAGGTATTGATAAAACTTGATACTGATGAACCTGAAAATTATGTAAAAATGGAATCAGTTTTTATTAATTATAATAAAAACTTGGTTCCATTTTTTATAGAAAAAAGCTCACTTCATAAAAGTGATTTGCTTCGAGTGAAATTTGAAGATGTAGACTCAGAAGAGGATGCAGATGATCTAATGAAATCAGAAATATATTTACCCTTAAATCTTTTGCCAAAACTGGAAGGAGATAAATTTTATTTCCATGAAGTGATAGGTTTTAAGATTGTAGATGCTGCTTTTGGGGAGGTAGGTGTTATTAAGCATATAAATGATAGTACTGCTCAAGCTCTTTTTGAGATTGATCGTGATGGTATTGAGATATTGATACCAATGAATGATGAATTTATAGATAAGGTAGATAGAAAAACAAATACAGTTTTTGTAAGTACTCCAGAGGGATTGATAGATCTATATCTTTAATATATGTCTAAACCATTTCGTTTTAAACAGTTTACTGTACATCAAGATAGGTGTGCCATGAAAATAGGAACTGATGCTGTTTTATTAGGGTCTTGGGTTCCTTTATCAGATAATGTGTCTTCCGTCCTCGATGTAGGAACAGGAACCGGTGTAATTGCCTTGATAATGGCTCAGCGTTCTTATGCGGAGATTATAGATGCTGTGGAGATTGATGCTGCTGCATATGAGCAATCAGTGGAAAACTTCGAAGCTTCTGATTGGGGTGATCGTTTATTTTGTTATCATGCTTCTTTTCAGGAATTCTTTCAAGAGATCGATGATAAATATGATTTATTAATTAGTAACCCTCCATTTTATACTGATACTTATAAAACTGAAGATGCTACTCGTGCCATAGCTAGATTCGAGGATGCGCTTCCATTTGAACATCTTTTTATAGGAGCTTCCCACTTACTTTCTGAAAAAGGTAAGTTTGCGGTTGTGCTGCCTTTTAAAGAAGAGAATAACGCCATAAACATTGCTAAAAGTGCGGGATTGTTTCCGGAAAAGATAACTAGGGTTCAGGGAAATCCTTCTTCTGAAATTAAGAGAAGTTTGTTGTTGTTTGGTTTTGATCAGGTTGAAATCGAAAAGGATGAGCTAATTATTGAAACTGGTAGGCATCAGTATACTCCTGAGTATATAGAGTTAACTAAAGATTTTTATTTAAAAATGTAAATAAAAAAGAGGAGCTATAAATAACTCCTCTTTTTCCAAATTCAATCACTCTACGAAGTTTAGTCTATATTTCTATAAACAAACACTCTTAAAGATTTTTAATACGGTTAACTTTTGCCAATCCAGTTTCCTTCAGCATCACATAATACTTCAACTGTTTCACCATCTTCTTTTGTAAGTTCTAATTTAAACTCAGATGCATCTTCTTTTGCAGCAGCTTTGCTTATCGTTGCACCTGCAAAATCTTTTGCCACAGCGTCAAGTACTGGTTGAGGTAAATTTTCAACAGCTAATTCGATATATTTTTCTTGAGTAATAACTTCTACAGTTTCATCAGAAGATGTTTCCTGTGCATTTATATTCTGAGTTCCTAATAAAAGTCCAAAAGCTAATACTGGTAATGCAAATAAATTTTTCATTTTGTTTTTAGGTTTTAATTATTCTTTATTTCGATGATTAATTAATTGGAATAACTATGCCAGAGGATGTTTTTAGACAGTTTTGAATTTAAAATACTGATAGATAGTGTTTTAAATAAAATATTAATAATGTTAAGGGTATCTAAAATGTGTAGAAATAAAGTGAGTAATGCGGAAATTTGCAACAAATTACTTGGGTTCTATACTTATAGATTACTTTGTATACATTGTGTCAACAATTAAATTTTACCTATAAATTATCCTCAGTGTTTTATAATATATTTTAAGAAGTCAAAAAAAATTGGTTGCTCTTTTTTCATTAATTACATTTGTTAGCGGTTTAATAACCATAATTTTGAAAATAGTATAAAATATAAATAGAAAATATAATGAAGCCCGATCTTTTTGAAGCACCAGACTATTATAATTTAGATGAACTTTTGACAGACGAACATAAATTGGTTCGTGATGCTGCTCGTAGTTGGGTAAAACGAGATGTGTCTCCTATTATAGAAGAATATGCGCAACGTGCAGAATTTCCTAATCAAATTATTAAGGGATTAGCAGAAATAGGAGCTTTTGGACCTTATATTCCAGAAAAATATGGTGGAGCAGGACTGGATCAGATTAGTTACGGCTTAATTATGCAGGAAATAGAGCGAGGAGATTCTGGAGTACGTTCTACGGCATCAGTACAATCTTCATTAGTGATGTATCCAATTTGGAAATATGGAACTGAAGACCAACGAAATAAATACCTTCCTAAGTTAGCGTCTGGAGAATTTATGGGATGTTTTGGGCTTACGGAACCTGATCATGGATCTAATCCAGGCGGGATGACAACTAATTTTAAAGATAAGGGAGATCATTATTTACTCAATGGGGCAAAGTTATGGATATCAAATGCTCCTTTTGCAGATATTGCTGTAGTTTGGGCAAAGAATGAAGAAGGAAGAGTTCACGGACTTGTTGTAGAAAGAGGTATGGAAGGTTTTTCTACACCAGAAACACATAATAAATGGTCATTACGTGCATCTGCAACTGGAGAGCTTATTTTCGATAATGTAAAAGTGCCAAAAGAGAACTTATTACCAGGAAAAAGTGGATTAGGAGCTCCGCTAGGTTGTTTAGATTCAGCTCGTTTTGGGATCGCTTGGGGAGCAATAGGGGCAGCTATGGATTGTTATGATACCGCATTACGATATTCTAAGGAAAGAATTCAGTTTGATAAACCGATTGGAGGTACTCAGTTACAGCAAAAGAAATTGGCAGAAATGATTACTGAAATTACTAAAGCGCAGTTACTAGCTTGGCGATTGGGAGTGTTAAGAGAAGAAGGAAAAGCTACCTCTGCACAAATCTCTATGGCAAAGAGAAATAATGTCGATATGGCGATAAAAATAGCACGTGAAGCTAGACAAATTCTCGGAGGAATGGGGATTACAGGAGAATATAGTATTATGAGGCATATGATGAATTTAGAGAGTGTAATTACCTATGAAGGAACTCATGATATTCATCTTTTGATAACTGGTATGGATATAACAGGAATTGCAGCGTTTAAATAATTGATAATTTAAGGAAAACACAAACGTCTTGAAATAGTAAGATGTTTTGTGCTAATATTTTTGTGGTTTAGAAAATAGTTTTAATTATGAAGATAATTGGACATCGTGGAGCAGCTGGATTAGTTGCAGAAAACACAGTAGAGTCTATAGCTGAGGCTTTTAAATATAATGTTGACGGAATTGAAATAGACATTCATAAATGTAAATCAGGAGAGCTTGTTGTAATCCATGACGAAACCTTAGAGAGAACAACAAATGGTAAAGGGAAAGTTTCTGAATTTACGTTTCAGGAGTTAAAAAAATATAGAACAAAAGAAGGGTATAGAATTCCAACACTTAATGAGGTGTTAGATTTTGTAAACGCCAAATGTATACTTAATATAGAGCTAAAAGGAATAGGGACTGCTGGTCCTGTCCTGGAGCTTTTAGAACGACAAATCAAAGATTCAGATTGGGATTATGATGATTTTATCTTGTCTAGTTTTGATCATTCTCAATTATTTCAGATAAAATCGAAAACTTCTAAGTTTAAATTAGGTGTTTTGACGGAAAAAAGTATTCCATCAATACTTAAGGTTGCAGTAGTGCTAGAAGCATTTTCTCTGCATACTCCAATACTTTCTTTACAAAAAGAAGAAGTCACTTCGGCGAAGAACAATGGGTTTAAAGTGTATACATGGACGGTAAATGATTCGTCTAAGATAAAGTCGTCAAAAACTTGGAAGGTTGATGGTATCATTACAGATTTCCCTAATTTTGCTTAATGCAATATGATTTCTTAATAATTGGTGGAGGTGCAGCAGGGTTTTTTACAGCTATAAATGTAGCAGAAAAGAACCCTAACCTTAAGATAGGGATTCTAGAAAGAGGGAAAGAGGTCTTATCCAAAGTAAGAATTTCGGGAGGTGGAAGATGTAATGTTACTCATGCAGAGTTTGTTCCGGATGAATTAAGCAAGAATTACCCTAGGGGAGAGAAAGAACTTATAGGTCCTTTTCATACTTTTATGACTGGTGATACTATAGAATGGTTTAGTGGTCGTGGAGTAGAATTAAAAATAGAAGATGATGGAAGAATTTTTCCTGTTTCTGATTCTTCACAGACTATTATTGATTGCTTCCTTTCAGAATCAAAAAAACTTGGTATTGAAGTTCTAAAAAATCATGTTGTCAAAAATTTTTATAAGGAAGAAGAAATTTGGAAGGTAATTACGAATCAAGGTGATTTTGAAGCTGAAAAATTAATGTTGGCTACCGGAAGTAACCCTAAGATATGGACAAAACTTAATGAGTTAGATCTTAAAACTATTGATGCTGTCCCATCATTATTTACATTTAATATAAAAGATAGTAGAATTAAAGAATTGCCAGGAATCGCTACAGAAGCTTCGGTTGCAGTAAAGAATTCCAAATTGACTAGTGATGGTCCTTTGCTTATTACACATTGGGGTATGAGTGGTCCCGCTATACTCAAATTATCCGCTTGGGGCGCGGTAGAGTTGAATTCCTATCAGTATAATTTTGAGATTATTGTTAATTGGCTACAGGATTATACTAAAGAAGAGGTGGTAGATGTGCTAAAATCACTAAAAAATAAAAACCCTAAGCAACAGGTTTTTAAATATGCTCAATTTGAATTACCAAAAAGGTTATGGCAAAGCTTAGTTCTTACGTCTGGGATACATAATACTACTCGATGGGCAGATATTAATAAATCTCAATTATTTAAATTATCAGAAGAATTGACTCAAGGAATTTTTAAGGTCAAAGGGAAGAGTACCTTTAAAGAAGAGTTTGTTACCGCTGGTGGAATTGATCTTAAGGAGATTAATTTTAAAACTTTTGAAAGTAAGAAATATAAGAATCTATACTTCGCCGGAGAAATATTAAATATTGACGCAATTACAGGAGGGTTTAATTTTCAGAATGCCTGGACAGGTGCGTATATTGCTGCTCAAGCTATTATATCTTAAATATGAATACATACATAGTCTTATTGAGAGGAATTAATGTTGGGGGTCATAAAAAGATTAAAATGGCTGATCTTAAACAGCTTTTTTTAAACTTAGAATTTACTTCGGTGGTTACATATATCCAAAGTGGTAATGTTATTGTTCAACATAGTTCAGAAGATATTCGATCGTTAGAAATGAGAATTAGAGTTGGTATTGAGGAGCGGTTTGGTTTTGATGTTCCTGTTTTGATGATTACTTATGAAAAATTAGATAAGATACTTAAGAATAATCCATTTATTAATAAAATCAAAGAGGATGAGCTTGAAAGTAAAAAAATGTATTTTATGCTTCTATATGAGCATCCAGATATAAAAGTTTCAGAAGAACTGTCTTTAGTTTCGTTTGTTCCAGAAGAGTTTAGTATAACCAAAGATGTAGTCTATTTATTCGCTGCAAATGGTTATGGTAAAACAAAGCTTCACAGTAATTTCTTTGAAAAGAAACTAAAGTGTCAAGCCACAGCTAGAAACCTTAAAACAATGAATAAATTATTGGAATTAAGTTCTTTATCTAAATAAGTTGTATAAATACTTCTCGGAAATCTGTGTAAAATTTCGTATATTAAAAAGGTTTAACCATTACCTTATACACTATGAAAAAAATTACACTAATACTTATTATCGTTTTTATCTATAATAACGCATATGTTGCTCATGCGAATGACAAAGAACCTATAAAAAAATTATTGATGGATTATATCAATAAGATTAATGATTTAGAAAGAGGAGCAAAAAAAAATAGTGTTTTATATCTATTTGATGAGAAATATAGTGGAAATACAGTTTATGTTAATCTATCAGGAGCTTTGGTAAGAAAAGATTACGATAAAAAGAATATTTCATCGCAATTGGATGATATCATTAATGATGATAATTATAGTTTTAAACTTACATTAGACAAAGTTGTTTTTCAAAACCAAAAAGAGAATGCAGGAATCATTTCTGCAGTGGTTAATTTTGAGTCATTTATAGATAAGAAATTAGCGGAGAGGGGAACCATGTTGATGGACTTGGTGGGTGTAAAAGTTAATGAGAGGTGGAGGATTGTTCAAAATAATATGGTGAGGGTTTCAGAAGCAAAAGATATAGGAGAGTGTGTTTGTTATATGTATGGAAATGGAGACACTAAATTTGTTACAGAAGTTTATTTTCCTGCAGGATTAGAATACGATCAAAAATTGGAGTCTTTTCAGATTACTAAAAAGGATGGAGTAAGAGTTATTAAATCTCATAGTGATGAATTTTCTTGGAAAGGAAACGGAGGTGTCTATTATAAAGGTAAATCTATAGGAAAGACAAAAGAGCCCAAAAAAGCCATACAAGCAGCGGTCAAAAAATTATATAAAGATTCCTGCGTAGATGTAATATTTAATTAGGCTAGCTCAAATATAATACAACAATAATAAAAGTATCCTATCGATATATGTCTGTAGGATACTTTTATTATTGTTTTTTTTAAAATTAATCTCTAAGAAACCCTTTCCAGGATATTTCTATTGCTTGATTAATATGTTTATCTAATAATTTCACTTTTTCATTTTCGTGAATTTTTACTAGGGATACAACATTTCCAAAAAACAATTCTTCCATAACCATGGAGTTATATGATTTGAATACTTTTTGCCGAATACCTGATTTAAAATAATTCTCGATCTCCCCGTAATATTGTCTCGCTTTATCTTTTAAGGATTGAGGGATTTCTGGAGATCTTGCAATCTGTTCAGAAAACACAAAAGCTAATGGGTTGTTTACGAAATAGTGAAATAGATTAAGCCACATAATTGAAAACTGCTTTTTAATATCGTCCTCAGGGACATTACGCATAACAACAGTTCCAAAATCTTGAGTAAGCATTAAATAGAGTTCTGTAATAATTTCCTCTTTATTCTTAAAATGGTGATATACAGTTCCATTGGCAACACCAGATTCTTTAATAATTTGCGAAAGAGAAGTTGCCCGTATTCCTTGTTTTGTGATTAATTCTAAAGTTGTCTGTAAGACAATTGACTTTTTGTTCATAAAAATTTTTATTCCTTCATTCTTGGTTTAGTTAAGTTGCCAAATAGCAAAATTCAATGCAGTTGCATAAGCAACCCATATCAAGTAAGGGATAAGTAGGTAAGCGGCTGTCGAGTTAACAACTTTAAACCACCTGATTGTAAACAATAAAAGGATAAACAGGGCAAGTATATCCACAAGTGCAATCAATGGATTACGTAATCCAAAGAAAAAAATGGACCACGCAGCATTGAGTAAAAGTTGAAACCCAAAATGGTATAACGCAGTTTTTACCCATTTATGATAAAAACCTTTACTCCAAACAATTCCGGCAGCAATTCCCATCATAATATATAGGGCTGTCCATACTGGGGCAAAGAGCCAATTTGGGGGCGTAAAGGAAGGTTTTTGCAGTCCTGGATACCAACTGGTAATCGATGTTTGCGTAGCAATACTACTCAAAAAACCAATTAACAAGCATAGCAAAACAGCAATACCAATACGCAGTATTTTTTTTTTCATTCGAATTAGTTAGTTAAATACTAAAATAGCAATTTATTTTTACTAGCTTACTTTTAAAAGCAGATAACAACTTATCTTTGCCAAAATTATTTTTTACGTTATGGGTGATTATAGTCAGTTTGTCACTAAAATATCTTCTGTAGTTCTTGATAAAGGATTTATTTCTTGTACATCACCGAGTAATATTGCCTTAGTGAAATATTGGGGAAAACGACCAGTGCAATTACCAGAAAATCCTTCTATAAGTTTTACGTTAGATACTTGTAAAACTGAGACCATATTAAGATATGAAAAATTAGAAAGTATTTCTGAAAATTTTCAATTCGAGTTGTTTTTTGAAGGAAAATCCAAACCAGATTTTAAACCAAAAATTCAAAGTTTTTTTCAAAGAATAATTAGCTACGTTCCTTTTCTTAAGCAGTATAAGTTTATAATAGAAACGAGTAATACATTTCCTCATAGTAGTGGAATAGCTTCTTCTGCAAGTGGGATGAGTGCTTTGGCATATTGTTTAATGCAGTTAGAAAAACAGCTAAACCCTGAGATGACCGGCGACGAGTTTGTTCAGAAAACTTCCTTTTTATCTAGATTAGGATCAGGAAGTGCTAGTAGAAGTATAGAAGGGCCGATTACAGTTTGGGGAGCGCATAAAAATGTAGAAGGAAGTAATGATGCATATGCAGTAAAATTTCCTTATACCATTCATGAAAATTTTAAGAATTATCAAGATACTATTCTTCTTGTCGATAAAGGAGAAAAACAAGTGAGTAGCTCTGTCGGTCATGATTTAATGCACGGTCACCCTTTTTCTTCTGAAAGATTTAAACAAGCAAACGAAAATATAGATAAACTTAAAAGTATTTTAATTTCCGGAGACTTGGATAAGTTTATTGAAGTGGTGGAAAGTGAAGCATTGACCTTGCATGCTATGATGATGACTTCTTTACCTTATTTTATTCTTATGAAACCAAACACATTATCTGTTATTAATAAGATTTGGGAGTATAGAAAAGAGACAGGATCTAAAATTTGTTTCACCTTAGATGCTGGAGCAAATGTTCATATATTATATCCAGATTCGGAGAAGGAGCAGGTAATCGACTTCATTAAGAGAGAGTTAGTTGTATATTGTGAGAAAGGACAGTATATTTGCGACAAAATAGGATTAGGTGCTAAATTGTTGTAACTTTATCCTAATTAGTTAGACAAATTGGATATAAGGAATACGAACAGATGAAAGGACCACTTTTTTACTCTAAGATATTATTGTTTGGAGAATATGGTATAATTAAAGACTCAAAAGGGCTTTCTATACCCTATAATTTCTTCAAAGGAGCTCTAAAAGTATCTGATAATCCAGATGAAGAAGCGACTAAATCCAATAAAAGTTTAATTGATTTCACTAGTTATTTAGAAAGTGTTCAAGATAAAAATATCGTAGAATTCGATTTAGAAAGGTTGAAAAACGATGTGGCATCTGGGATGTATTTTGATAGTAGTATTCCTCAAGGATATGGAGTAGGCAGCAGTGGAGCACTTGTAGCTGCAATTTATGATAAATACGCTACGGATAAGATTACGGTTCTAGAAAACCTTACCCGAGATAAATTGTTGAAGTTAAAAGAGATTTTCGGATTCATGGAATCATTTTTTCATGGCAGTAGTTCTGGTTTAGATCCTTTAAACAGTTATTTAAGCCTTCCTATTCTAATTAATTCTAAAGATAATATAGAACCTGCAGGAATTCCGTCACAAAGTGTAGATCATAAAAAGGGAGCTGTATTTTTATTGGATAGTGGTATTGTAGGAGAAACTGCTCCGATGGTAAGCATTTTCATGGAAAGCATGAAGCAAGAGGGATTTCGATCAATGCTTAAGAATCAGTTTGTTAAGCATACCGATGCTTGTGTTGATGACTTTTTGAAAGGCGATATAAAATCATTGTTTTCTAATATTAAACAGTTGTCTAATGTTGTTTTAGATAATTTTAAGCCAATGATTCCTAAGCAGTTTCATGCATTATGGAAAAACGGAATAGAAACTAATGATTATTATCTTAAACTATGTGGTTCTGGAGGCGGTGGTTATATATTAGGTTTTACCCAGGATTTTAATAAAGCCCAAACTGCATTAAAAGATTATAAATTAGAAGTGGTATACAACTTTTAATAGATCTACAGTAGGATGTTTTCTAGAAAAAATAAACTCATCCTACTCAAATTATTGAGTCTATTTTCTATTGTTAGAGGATATAATGTGCTCATTATTGTTTTAGCGCAATATCTTACTTCCATCTTTATTCTAGCTCCTCACATTCCTTTAAGAGAAGTGCTTTTTGATGCGAACTTATTTGTTATTGTTTTAGCATCTGCAAGCGTAATTGCAGCAGGATATATTATCAATAATTTTTATGACAGGGAAAAGGATCTTATAAATAGACCTCAGAAAACAATGTTAGATCGTTTAGTAAGCCAACGAACTAAATTAACTGGATATTTCGTGCTTAACTTTCTTTCAGTAATATTAGCTAGTTATGTTTCTTTTAAAGCGGTATTGTTTTTTTCTTTGTACGTATTTGGGATATGGTTGTATTCTCATAAGCTAAAAAGAATGCCGTTTCTAGGTAATTTTGTAGCATCTACGCTGTCAATTACTCCTTTCTTTGCTGTGTTCATTTATTATAAAAACTTTGATGAGGTGGTTTTTGTTCATGCTACCTTTTTGTTTTTAATGTTAGTGATGAGAGAAATGGTCAAAGACCTTGGGAATCTTAGAGGCGATGTAGCTCAAAATTATAAAACGATTCCAATTATTTATGGAGAATCAGCTTCGAAAAAAATGATTAGTTTATTAGTGTTAGCTTCGTGTCTGCCTATTTATTTGCTACTTACAAAATATGAAGTAGGCTATATGTATCTTTACTTTTATGTTTGTCTAACATTATTGTTGCTATTTCTAATAGCGTTATGGAAATCAGATGGAAGAATACATTATGTTTGGTTGCATAATATTTTAAAATTAATCATTGTATCTGGAGTATTTAGTATTATACTGATTGATGTTAATATGATACTGGATAGACTTCTTTGGTAATAAAAAAAAGCAGCTATATCATTCGGATATAACTGCTCTTCTAAACAAGGTTTGTTTTGGTAAGTTTTTAAGCTTCAGGGTTTAATACTTTTAGCTTAATCTTAAATACTTTGTTACCAGTTTTGATAGCGTCAGTGTCAACTTTTTTGTAGTTTAATCTAGACTTTACGTACTGTTCTATTGCCTGTTTTTCTGAATCTACTGTAAGGATTACAATTTCTCCTTTAGCATTTAAGATAAATTCAATGTTAGCTTTAATTTCGTTACTCTCTAACCTAATTTCTGGTCTGTCTAATAAAAGAGCAATTTCGTTTCTTAGTTTTTGCTCTGAAGTTTCTTTAGTGTTTTTGTCATTTGCAAAAATTTGAGTTGTTGCTAAAATGGCTACTACTAATACAATTAATTTTTTCATTGTTACGTGTTTTTATTTGAGTTATAAAATTTTATTTGTTTTAATTTTACAAGACAAATGTAGAACCGATACGTAATTATTTTTGAGTTTATATTTTATTAGAATGTATTGCTAAGTTTACCTTTGCGTAAAAAAGAGAACGTTTTAACATAAATTGAACTTTGAATAATATATACTTTTTATAAGTTTACTTTGGGAGTATTTAGGAGGATTGATTTTTTTGATGTTAAATTCTCAAGTCTTAATCTTATTGCGATACGAATAATTGAATTTTTGGACCTTTTTTAATGTTACCATAATGTTAAGTAATGGTTTAACCGTAAAGCGATTTTTAAGATTTAAGTATTTGAAAATCAATTTTTTGAATGTTAATTATTCGTTAACTAAACTCTTAAGAATTTGTAAACATTAACTATAAATCTGGATAAATTTAAAAATCAATTTTAGACATTCTTTATGAAGGATCAATTACTTACTGTGGCTTTAGCTCAGATATCGCCAGTTTGGTTGGATAAAAGGGCTACAATAGAAAAAATAAAAAAATCAATTATTGAAGGGGCACAAAAAAAGGCAGAGCTTATTGTTTTTGGAGAAACGTTACTGCCTGGATATCCTTTTTGGGTTTCACTAACCGATGGAGCTCAGTTCGACAATAAGATCCAGAAAGAAATTCATGCTCATTATGCTCAGAATGCAGTAGTTATAGAGCGAGGAGATTTAGACGGAATTTGTGATTTAGCAAAAGAGAATAATATAGCAATCTATTTAGGTGTTATCGAACGACCCTTGGATAGAGGAGGTCATAGTTTATATGCATCTTTAGTATATATAAATGGGGATGGAGAAATTAAATCTGTACATCGTAAGTTACAACCAACTTATGAAGAAAGATTAACTTGGGCTCCAGGAGATGGTAACGGGCTTCGGGTACATCCGCTTAAAGCATTTACAGTAGGAGGTTTAAATTGTTGGGAAAACTGGATGCCATTACCTAGGGTAGCATTATATGGACAAGGAGAAAACCTACATGTCGCAGTTTGGCCAGGAAGTGATTATAATACTAAAGACATTACTCGTTTTATAGCAAGAGAATCAAGATCTTATGTTATTTCTGTATCTAGTTTAATGCGAAAAGAGGATTTTCCTTCTACGACACCACACCTAGAAGAAATTTTGAGAAAAGCTCCTGATGTTTTAGGTAATGGAGGTTCCTGTATTGCTGGTCCGGATGGAGAGTGGATTTTGGAGCCTGTGCTTCATAAAGAAGGCTTGTTAATAGAAACTTTAGACTTTAATCGTGTATTGCAAGAACGCCAGAATTTTGATCCTGTAGGACATTACTCCCGACCAGATGTAACGCAGCTTAATGTAAATAGAGAGCGTCAAAGTACTGTTTGGTTTGGTGAAGAATAGTTGTCATTTCTAAAAACGAAACAACTATCTTTGCAAAAAATGTAAGATATGAGTCGTGGTGACAATTCCAATAGAGGAAAAGGAAGTGGAAGACAAGGTGGAAAACCTAATAGAAAATCATATAGTAAAGGTAAGGCTCTCATAAAGGGCAATAATAATTCACCTAAGAAGATTTCTGATCCCGATCAAATTCGATTAAATAAGTTTGTCGCTAATTCTGGAGTTTGCTCTAGAAGAGATGCCGATTTGTATATACAAACAGGAAGTGTTTGGGTAAACGGGAAACCAGTTACCGAAATGGGATATAAGGTTAAATTAACAGATGAGGTTAAGTTTGATGGTCGATTAATCACACCAGAAAGAAAAGAATATGTGTTGCTTAATAAGCCTAAAGGTTTTGTGACTTCTACAAGTCCGGAGAAAACAAGAACAGTAATGGATTTAGTTGCTAATGCATCCAAGGCAAGATTAAAACCAGTAGGTAGATTAGAACGAAATACCACAGGTTTGTTACTTTTTACTAATGATGTAGATTTAGAAAAGAAGTTAACTCATCATAAAACTGGAGTTCGCAAAATTTTTCATGTAGAGTTGGATCGTAATCTAAAGTTCGAGGATTTTCAGAAGATAGAAAAAGGTGTGCGATTAGAAGAAGGTTTTATTTCGGTAGATGAGATATCTTATATAGAAGGAGCTGCTAAAAATGAAATTGGGATACAATTAATGTCTTCAAAAAACGGTATCGTAACTAAACTTTTCGAACATCTTAATTACGGTGTTGTAAAATTAGATAGAGTTATTTTTGCTGGATTAACTAAAAAAGATCTGCCTAGAGGTCACTGGCGAATACTTACAGAACAAGAGGTGATTAATATGAAAATGATGTAAAAAATAAAAAAAGCTGTTTTTAAAATAGTATATAATTGGGAGTTGTATTAAAAATACAGCTCCTAATTTTTTAATACCTCTCCAACAATTCCTTTAACTCGTCATAATATTGTTTAGAAAGATAAATACCATTATGACCTGCCCCTTTAATAAGTGTAAGTTCAATTTTATCCGGATATAATTGCTTTAATCGTTTAGAATGCTCTTCTGGTTTAATCAAAAAGTCTTTGGAACCATGAAAAACACGAATAGGAGAATTGACTTCTCCTAAAAACTTATAGGACGGGATTTCGTAGTTAATTAATGATTGTGGAACAGGTGCTATATTAGCTATGAATTCATTCCAGGCGTAATATGGCGCTTCTAAAATAAGAAGTTTAGGATTATTTTTTGCTGCGGTATATGAAGCAAATCCTGTTCCTATGGAATACCCTAATATAATAACGTCTTTTTCGTCATATCTAGTTAGGGCATAATCGTATATTTTTTGAGCATCGTGATAAAGTTCTGATTCTTCTTCATAGAAGCTGTCGCTTTTACCATATCCTCTATAGTCTACGAATAAAACGTCAAATTTATTTTCTGTATATAAATACGCTCGCTCTCCCCATTCATGAATAGCTCCTGCATTACCATGAAAATATAATATTAACCCTTTGCTAATAGAATCTGTTTTAAATAATAATGCATTAAGATTGATATTCTCTTCTACAGCTATGTTGATCTCTTCAAACGGTTGATCAAAGGAATACGAATAATCTTTGTCTAATACTTTTGGATTGAAAAAGAAACGTTCCTGTTTCACATATAAAAAGATATATATAAAAAGGATCAAAATAATAATGACTCCTGCAAATCGTAATAATCTACGTGCTATTTTTTTAAAATTAATTTTCAAGATATTGTTTCGTATTTTTTAGTACAAAAAGGGTTTTTGTCAATTCTGTAAAAAGTGCAAAACCTTCTTCTTTTTTATTAAAAAGCTTGATAGTGTTCGCTCCAAATAATTCTAATATTTTATTATTTGATAAAGAGTTAAAATTTATAAAGAAAGTATCTCCAGAATGATGTTCAATTTCAAAGTTTCCCTCATCTACTTTTTTTGAATCTTTGAATAAAGTAAATTGATTTTGTGTAATTTCAAGTTGATAATCACAATCTAATCTAGTTGAATTAAACTCGCAAAAATGTCTATCCGTTCTATATTTACATAGATCCCAGTTATTTTGTAATAATTCTGTAATGGTTGTAGTATCTTGAGAAAACGAAAAACTACTAACAAGTACTGTTATAAGTAGAAAGTGTAGTTTGCTATTTAGTTTAAAACTCAAGTATAGATAGATTTTAATGAAACTTTTGAAGTGTTTTTTAATACTTCAAAAATAAAAATACCAAATACAATACTATATTCCAGAGCAACAAACCATAAATTTTCTTTAAAATCAAGGTTGATATACGCTGTGTAGCTGCATATAATAAGAAATGACCACCAAATAGGAAATCTATAATTAGTGAATATACAAAGTGATAAAGGAACTGCTATATACCATGGATGAACGGTAGTTGACAAGAAATAATAACTACAAATACCAATAACCATAACGGTAATTAATTCTGATGTCTTTTTGTTTTTTCTAAAAAACGTAAGAATTAATAGAATTCCAATAACGATTAATGGTAATATCTTTCCTACCGTGCCAATTATATTCCAACCAATGGTTTGATATCCAATCCAACGAATAATGTAATAGATACTCGCATTAAATTCGAAGTTCTGAAACCAAAGACTAATGGTTTTACTAAAGTTTGCTATAAACTCTGCAGATAAAAAAGGAGTAAATAGAAGTACAGTAGTTATAATAACAATACTATAAAAACCAATAAGTTTAAAAAAATGATATTTAAGTTTAGATGTATTAAATCCTGTTATGAATTTTTGAAAGAACAAGGGTAAAAAGAGCAAGGGGATTAATTTTACAGATACAGAAAATGCCAGTGCCATTGCTGCCCAATACCAATATCCCTTTTGCAATAAATACAAGGACCAGATAATAAAGAATATCATGACTGCCTCAAAATGTAAGTTTCCGGCAAGTTCAATAATAACAAAAGGGTTTAAGATATACCAAAAGATTCTATGCTCTGGTATATGCAACATTTGCAATAACTTTCTTCCAAAGAAAAAAGTACCAATATCTGCCAAAATGATTAATAACCTCAGAACAATTGCCGCGCCTAAAATGCTGTTTCCAGAAAAAATACCAGCGATAACATAACAAAATTGACTTAAAGGAGGGTAATTCGTATAATGACTGCCATTAAGAGTGCCCATACCATTATATAATTTTTGTGCTTGAGCAATTGGGGCATTACCTTCTGCAATCCATGTTTCAGGTAAGGATAGATAAGGGTTAAACCCTTCCAATAACATTCTACCATCCCAAATGAATCTATAAAAATCTTGAGATAGATTTGGTATTGCAAAAAGAAACAATATTCTAAAAGCTAAAGCAATACCTGCTAATAGTTTAATGTTACTAGAATTAATTTTAATGATTCTATAGGAGATAAAAAATAAACCAACCCATAAGGCAGACATTTTTATGAAATCAATGCGTTCTAATTGATAGGCAAACCCCCAATAAAATATGGTACAAATGAATACTAGTAATATGGAAAACTTATTGTATTTCCATAATTCATTCATTATAATTTAGAAGTAACTGATTTAAAGAAAACAAATCCAAATCCAAGAAATAACATGATATGAAATAAAAACAATCCAAAATCCTGTAGTTTAAAAGCACTGTATAAAGCAAATGCAAAGTAGCACATAAGTAAAGCTTCAATAATGGTGTTTCCAGAAATGTTCTTGTTTACGTATTTATTTCCTTTCCAAGAATCTTTTAGCGTATTGATATTAAATTTTGGAGTTCTAACAAATTCACTTTTCTTTCCAAAATGGCCTTCTAAAACTGCCATAGAATTGTGTACAGAGAATCCCATAGCTATAGAAAAGAAGGTGAAAAACATTTTTATATATTCTATGAAATTCCAAAAACCGCCGTTATGAATTTTCTTGAATGTATGCCAATAACAGAAGAAAAAGATCACAGTACTTAATGCAAAAAAGGCAATTACATTAAAGTACCAGCTAAACATTGGATTACTGTTTTTTATATACATTACAGGAACACTTAATACTGCAACTAGTAGTACTAATAAAAACATGCTGCTATTTAATAAGTGAAAGAAACTATGAAATTTAGTTTTAAAAGGAACGGTTTTATCTTTAAGCATTTTCCAATACAATTTTTGGAAATTTTCTGCCGCACCCTTATTCCATCTAAATTGTTGGGAGCGAGCTGCACTAATAACAACAGGTAATTCCGCTGGAGTTTCTACTTCTTCAAGATATTTGAATTTCCATTTTTTTAGTTGGGCTCTATAACTAAGGTCTAAGTCTTCTGTCAGTGTATCACCTTGCCAATTTCCTGCATCCTCGATACATTTTTTTCTCCATACTCCTGCAGTTCCATTGAAATTAATAAAGTGATCTTTATAATTTCGTCCTACTTGCTCCATAGTAAAGTGAAAATCCAATGCAAATGCCTGAATTTTAGTTAACATAGAGTAATTTCGATTAATATGTCCCCAACGAGTCTGTACAACACCAATATTTTCTTTTTTGAAATAAGGAATTGTCTGAAGTAACCATTTTCTTCCAGGTAAGAAATCAGCATCAAAAATTGCTATGAATTCTCCTTTGGCTATTTTCAATCCTTCTTTTAGAGCACCTGCTTTAAATCCTGTTCTATCTTCTCGACAAATATGCTGAATATCTAGCCCCGTTTTTCGCAGTTTCTCTATATGAGTAGCTGTAGTATGCACAGATTCATCTGTAGAATCATCTAATACCTGAATTTCTAACTTATCCTTTGGATATTCTAATAGAGCAATATTATCCAGTAATCGTTCCATTACATATAGTTCATTATAAACCGGTAATTGAACTGTTACATAAGGGGTTTCTTCTTCTTTAGAAAGATCAAAAGTAGGACATTTGTCATCCAGTTTGCGTGATTTGAGATAGTTGAAAAGTAAATTCAACTGTGCTAAACTGTACAAGAAAATTATTAATAACGCTAATGTATAAATAACAATGATAGCAATATCCATTACGCAAAGCTATATTTAAAAATCCAACTTAAAATCTTAACGCCTGCAAAGATAGCACCTTTTATGGTTCCTGAAACTTTTGAGACACCTATTCTCTTTTTGTATCGAACCGGAACTTCTATATAGGAAAAATTTCTTTTTATTGCTTTTAACTGCATTTCTACAGTCCAGCCATACGTTTTATCCTGCATATTCAGTTCTAAAAGCTTATCATATTTAATTGCTCTAAAAGGTCCAAGATCCGTAAATTTTGCACCAAAAAACAATCTCATTAAGCTCGTTGCAAGCCAATTTCCGAAAATCTGAGGGATCGTCATTGATCCTGATTCCCGTAATTTTTTATCTCTAGCACCTATTACTATATCAATATCTTGATTTATTATAGGTGCAACTATTTTTGTCAATTCTTCAGGGTAATCACTAAAATCACCATCCAGAAAAACTATGATTTCTGGAACATCTTGTTGTGAGGCAACATAATCAAGCCCCTTTAAACAAGCATACCCATATCCCATTCTTTCTTCCTTTAATACAGTAGCTCCAGCCTGTCTTGCTACGTCTTCGGTATTATCTGTAGAGCTATTACTTACCACAATTATTTCAGAAACTATATCAGGAATTTCATTAATTACGTGGCCTATAGAGTCTTGCTCATTAAAGGCAGGTATGATTACTTTGATTATGGGATTCATTTATAGCGAAGCGTTGGGGTTGTCTTTTTTGAAGCTAAAAACATCTGTCCATTCTCCGGTTTTCCGATCGTCAATGTATTTTTCTGCTTTAAAAAGCTTGTCATTTTTATATAAAAGGCAATACCCGTTTTTTTGATTATTTTTATATTGATACTTTCTAGTAATACGATTTTTCTTATTACTTGCGGCAATATCGTAAATAATCCACCATTTTTCTGCTTTATCGTTTATAAAATGCCCTTCTTTGATTAGTTTATTGCTTGATGAGTAGAAATACCAATATCCTTGTTTTTTATTGTTCCAAAAATGTCCCTGTTCAGAAATAGTACCGTTAGGGTAATAAGAATACCAATAATCTATTTTCTGACCATCCATTTTCCAACCTTCGGATTTGATAGATCCATCATTGTAATATTCTTTATGATATTCTTTTTCTACAGAAGTTTGAAAGGAAAAGGATATAAAGGAAATAACAATATAAAGTATGTATTTCATCATTTTAATCATTGGTTACGTGCTTAGACGAAAACTATTAGAGATACCTACAAATTATTTTAAAAATCTAAATCAAGAGAGTTTTTTATGTGCGTATAAAACTTACTTTTTTTGAATTGTTTATGTGAAAAAATGTATTTTATCGATGATTTTGGTATATTTGTCGATAAATAGAAAAGATTATATCATTTTATTTTTCTTTTTTTATTTAAAAAAAATATAATCGCATTTATGAAATTGAAGCTATTAGCATTTGATAGTACCTGGAAATATGATAGAGTATTAGCACCTTTTTTTTGTGTGATACTTCCAGCTACCGCGCTTCATGGTTATTTAGAGTATTTAAATACTGGATTTAGTTTGTATTTCTATAGAGATATTACTAATATTATCATTCTTACCTTAGGATTAGTAATACTTAAACTTAATCTGATAACAAAAAAGGAATTAATCGTAATATCCTTATATACAATTCGAATTGCGATTGATTACACTTTTATTGTTGGTTATTTTGATTCCAGTTTTGCGTTTGAATACAATTTTATACATGTTCAAATGATTTTTGCTACGGTCATATTTGCTGCGGGTACGTTGATACATGCAAGGCATCTTTTTATACTAAATACGATGAATATTTTATTCATTATTTGTTGTGCATTAACAATTGGCAATGAACATTCGGTTATGAGATTTATTTTTTGTGGAGTTTTGGTTTCGGGTGGTGGATTTATAGCCTATGCAGGTAAAAAATTTGTACAATCACTTTTTAGAAAAATTAGGTCTGCAAGAGTACTGATAGAAAAGCAGAATATTGAATTAAAAAAAATGAATGCTACAAAAAATCAATTATTTAGAATTATTGGTCATGACTTAAGAACCCCCTTTCATCAAATGAGTCTGCTAATTGACCTTATTTCAGAAAGTAAGGATGAGAATGAAAAGTTGCAATATCTTAATCTTATAAAAGAATCAGCTACTCAAGGAAACGAACTTTTGGAAGATCTGTTAAGTTGGGATGAGAAAGATGTGGATCATAGTGATATAAACTTAGATGAGTTTTCAATTGCTAAAATTGTAAATAAGACTTTCGAGTTTTATAAATTTAATAGCAATGTTAAAGAAATCACGTTGATCAATGAGGTACCAGAAAATATAAAATTGAGAATAAGTAATTCTATGATGGAAACTATTTTTAGAAACTTAATTGGAAATGCCATTAAGTTTTCTCATCCAAAATCGAAAATCATAGTTAATTGTAGTATTAATAATGGCCATATTGATTTATCGGTTGTGGATAAAGGTGTAGGTATAAGTTCCGAACAATTAACGGTGCTATTTTCTGATCAGGTTAAATCAACATCTGGAACCGCCGATGAAAAAGGAACTGGCTATGGATTAGGAATTGTAAAAAAACTTGTAGAACAACAAAAGGGGTCACTTTCAATCGACAGTGAATTGAAAAAAGGAACAAAAGTAGTACTCACTTTTCCTTTGGTAGCTTAATACTTCCAAAAATAGTATTAGATTACTTCTTTTTCCTACAAATTAAGAAAGAATTTTTGATCACTTCTTTAAGTTTAGATCGTTTCTAACTCGACAATATTCTTTATTGTTGATATTTATAAGCTGATAGAAAAGTTAAATATTGGTTTGTTTTTTCTTACCAAATGTAGTTTTTTTATCAAAAAATGTGTATTTCATCGATTATTTAGTTGTTTTTAACGATACATAGATAAATTTCATTATATTGAGATAAGTTTTAACGGGGCTAAATAAATCGATGTTAATATGAATAGTACATCTAAAAAGTTACCCGGATTCTTTCAGTTTGATAAGGTTTTGTTTACGGTAATGTTTATTGCATTACCAGGAATAATACTTGATGGCTTAGTTGAGTTTAATGAAGCTGGATTAAGTGCTTATTTTAACAGAGCTGTTGTTACATTTTCTATAGTTACTCTTGGTTTAATATTGCAGAGAAGTGGTTTTATTAGAAAATCAAAACTACTTACCTTATCCGTATATACTATCGTTTTAGGTATGATGTCAACGATATTTTTTGGCGTAGATGATCCTAATTTCATATTTGAATCATTTTTCCTAAAAGTAGAAGTAATTGTATCTCTTTTATTTTTTGCAGTAGGTATGTTGGTGCATTTTAGACATATTATCTTCTTGCTAACGATTAATTTTCTTTTCATAGGATTATGTATGTTTTATTACCCTAGCTTTCCTTTAGAGAAGTTTGCTTTTTATTTTGTTATTGTTAGTGGTGGTGGTCTTATGGCATATTTCTGTCAGCGTTTACTTGTACAGTTATCTAGAAAAGTTAAAGAAGCAAATAGATTGATAAGCATCAAGAATGAAGAATTAAAAGAAATGAATCAATCCAAAGATGATTTGTTTAGGATTATAGGTCACGATCTTAGAACTCCATTTTATCAACTTAGATCATTAATTGACATGGTAGATGAAGTAGAGAATGATGAAGAAAGAGATGAGATACGAAATATGATAAGACAAGCTGCTGATAAAGGAAATAATTTGTTGGAGGATTTATTAGAATGGGGAAACATTTACAAAAAACAATCACAAGTTTTATTGGAGACAAAAGAGATTTCTGTCATAGTAGATAAGGTTTTTGCGTTTTCTGATTTAAAAACAAAAAATAAAGAGATTAGTCTAATAAATAAGTTGCCTAGAGATTTAAAAGTAACAATAAACCCAGCAATGATGGAAACTGTAATGAGAAACTTGATAGCAAATGCCATTAAATTTTCGCACCGAGGTTCAGATATTATTGTAAAATCAGAAAAAATAGGTGGACAGGTAAGAATAGCTATAGAAGATAAAGGAATCGGAATGTGTAATGATAGTCTTTATAATCTTTTTGAAAAAGAAAGAAACAATTCTACTACTGGTACAGAAAATGAAAGAGGTACAGGATTTGGGTTAAGTATAGCTAAAAAACTAGTAGAAAAACAGAACGGAGTTTTAGAAATAGAGAGTGAATACAACAAAGGAACAACGATTAATTTATATTTTCCCAATACAATGAGTGCCTAATTTACGAACTAAACTTTTGTAAATAAAAAAACAGCCTATTTAGGCTGTTTTTTCATACTATTGATGTTTTTGAATTTATTTATTATTCACATAATCCATAAGATCGACATCATTTCCTAATAGAATCTCGTTAGAATTGATTCTTCCATCTAAGTTATCGTTCTCTAATTTTAATACACCTCTTGGACATACTGCAGAACAAATACCACATCCTACACAACTTGATCGTACAATATTCTCTCCTTTTTGAGCATACGACCTTACGTCGATCCCCATTTCACAATACGTAGAGCAATTACCGCAAGAGATACATTGACCTCCATTAGTAGTAATTCTAAATTTAGAAAATAATCGTTGTTGTATTCCTAATATTCCTGCCATTGGACAGCCCATGCGACACCAAACTCTATTTCCAAGAATTGGGTAAAAGCCAGTACCAATAACACCAGAGAAAATAGATCCAATACCAAAACCATAAAAAGCTCTAAGTGCACTATCTGCAGTATAGCTGTTATTGTTTAAACCAAATGAAAAGTATTTAGCCTGAATTTGTATTTGACTTAAGTCTACAAAACTGATTAAAACAAGAAATGCAATAGTAAATATTAAGAAGCCAGTTGCTCCAGCAACAGCACTTTTGTTAAGTTGCTTTCTCTTATAATACAGAATACCTGCAAAAAGTAACGTTAAAAATACTCCTACACTTATTAAAAATACATTTTTTGTAAACCAGTATTTAGTAGCGTCATATCCTAAAAAGGTTGAAATTGTTGCAACAGTCATGATAACTGAAAACACTAATACCGTATGGATCATCCATCTTTCTATTTTCCATGCTTTTACACTCTTGTCAGATAATTGACGGAAAGAATCTCCTGCAGTTTCTGCAAGTCCTCCACAACCACAAACCCAAGAACAGTACCATCTTTTTCCATATTTGTATGTTAACCAAGGAGAAATTACAAACACCATTAATACGGCTAAGATTAAGAAGAATAAACCAATATTTTGTGCATTAATAAATTGATCTACTCTCCATTGTTCAAACGCATAGTAATTAAGCGGCCACATATTTTTTAGATCATTATAAGGTAAAGAAAATGTATCAGAGTTTAAGCGAGCCATTAATTCAGGAATCACAAACGCAAATGCGGTTTGGAAAAATATTACACTCACTGTACGTAATTGTTCATAGCGGTTATGTTTATACTTCATAATAAACTTTATTCCAAACCCTATGATAGCGATGGTATACAATGTCCCATATACAAACCACTGACTTGCTTGTTCATTTTTAAAAGCATAACTCAATGGATCGAATAAAGCGATTAAGCCAGTATTAGCACCATCTACTCCTTGCCCTAGTCCTAATAAATCAGCAAAAAAGTACAACACAACATAAAAACCTGTAAGTACTATTCCTGCAATCCAGGCAAGGACTCCTCTTGATGACATAGAATTAAACCAAACTGCATCATTTTTTATACCTTCTAATTTTTTGTCATATGCACCTTTAGAGAAGATAACAATACCTATAGTTATAGCTGATAATGATAAGGTAAGCCAAGTAGCTTTATTAGGTAAATTGAGATTAAAGGTAGCTAGTAATAATATAAGTAGTCCAGTCATTCCAACTAGAACACCAATCTTTTGTTTTGTATTTAGGCTCTTAGGAGGTTGTCCTGTTAATGCCATGTTTCTTTCTACTGCCATTGTTTATGCGTTTATTGTTTGTTGCTTTTGGAAAGCATTTAAAATATCTTTTTCGAAATGTTTGAAGAATTCAGGATTAAAATTGGCTTCTAATAAATTGGAGATGATATAGTCTACATCTCTTTTTTCGGTTAACCATTTGTCAAATACCTCGTGACGCATTCGAATCCCAAAAGTGTTTATTCCTAGAAACTCTCTAGTTTCTTTATGATAAGAAACGGTAACACATTTTGTATCATCTTGATGTATCCAATGGAATTGTTCTTCATATTCTTGAGGTCTACCAAATACCCATCCATATGTTTGATATTCGATGTCCAAGAATTTGGCACTATTAAACCAGTGACCAGGCTTATACTCTAGTTTATTTCCACAGATCGTTTGTGCAACAGTTTCGCCCATCATTCTTCCGGTATACCATACTGCTTCTATTGGTCTTCTGTTTCCAATAGCTTCGTGTTGTTCTGCACAATCACCAATAGCATATATGTTAGAAATATTTGTTTCTAAGAAACGATTTACTTTAACACCTCTTCCTAATTCAATTCCAGAATCTTTTAAGAAATCTACATTGGGAGATACACCAGCGGTAAGCCCAACAACATTGCACGCTATTTCTTCTCCAGTTTCTTGAATGATTATTGACTTCACTTTTCCATCTTTATCAGAAATGATTTCTTTTAAATTGGAACCTAAACGAAGGTCAATGTGATGATTCTTTATATGTCGGTTAATCATTCCGCTTTCTCCAGCAGGAAGAACGCCATTCCAGAAACTATCTTCTCTTACTAAAAAAGTAACAGGGATTCCTCTAGAGTTAAGCATTTCTGCTAATTCTATTCCGATTAAACCACCACCAACAATAACAGCTCTTTTACAAACTTTATTATTAGGAGCATATTTTTCTAAATTTTCAAGATCCTGTTTATGATACATTCCCATAACACCATCTAGATCTTGACCTGGCCATCCAAATTTATTTGGTTTAGAACCTGTAGCAATTATTAGTTTATCATACTGCAGACTTTCTCCACCTTCAAAAATCAATTGATTTTTTTGGTGATCTACTTTCGAAACAAACCCTTTCTTTAATTCAATACGATTTTTTTCCCAAAACCAATTTTCATAAGGTTGCGTATGTTCGAATTTCATGTGTCCCATGTATATATACATCAACGCAGTACGAGAAAAGAAATAATCTGTTTCGGCAGATACGAGAGTAATCTTTTTATCAGACATTTTCCGGATATGCCTTGCAGCAGTAACACCAGAAATTCCGTTGCCGATAATTACAATATGTTCCATAGAGGTGTGTGTTAGTTGATTTTCAATTTTAGTTCTTAAAATGAAGCTTCTGTGCGTAAGTCGTTTATAAATATAAGAACTTAACCAACATTAATAATTTAGAATTAATCTAAAAAGCTAAGTTTTTGTAAGTTTTAGTAAAGAATTCGAACGATGATTTTCTTTATAAATGAATAAAAAATTCTTTCAAACAAATTGAAAATAATTTGTAAGTAGCATATAGACGCTCCGACTCAATGCCCGTTACCAAGGTAAACTTAACTTGTATTAAACCAACTTCATAATAAGAAGTTTTTAAAACTTAAAACAATGAAAAAGATAATTTTTATAATGACTTTGCTAATGGTTACTGTTAGCTTTTCGCAAAGCACAACAGAATTTTTCACCAAATCTGATGCGTTTTTTAAAAAACATGTAACAAATGGTAAAGTAGATTATAAAGCAATAAAAAGTGATCCTAAGGAATTGGATGGGTTATTGGATATAGCTGCCAACTTAAGTGTTTCTAAAAGTGATGCTAAAACTTTTCAAGCATTTTATATTAATGGATATAATTTATCTGTTATTAAAGGAGTAATTAATAATTATCCAACAAAATCACCACTTAATATCAAGGGCTTTTTTGATAAGATTAAATATACTTTAGCGGGTAAATCAACAACATTAAATGATTTGGAAAATAAGATTCTTAGAAAGAATTTTCCAACCGAAGCACGTTTTCACTTTGCACTGGTTTGTGCTGGGTTAGGATGCCCTCCAATAATTTCAGAAGCTTATACTCCTTCGCTTTTAGAAAAACAATTACAGCGTCAAACAACGATAGCATTAAACAATCCTAACTTTATTAAAGTAAAAGGAAAGAAAGTACAACTTTCTCAAATTTTCGAATGGTATAAAGGAGACTTTACTCAAAATGGTTCAGAAATAGATTATGTAAACCAGTTTAGAAAAGAAAAAATTCCTGCGAATGCAAGAATATCATACTACCCATATAATTGGAGTTTAAACGTAGCAAAATAATAATAACCTATAAATAAGGATTACAAGTAATCCAATAAATACTTAATCTAATAATAAACATATTTAAATCATGAGATTAACTAAGAATATAATAACCGCACTTTTTTTATTACTAACCGTAAGCTTTGGATTTGCGCAAGATGATGATGCAGAAGATAATGGTTCTGTAATACAAAATCTTACTCCTTCAAAATTGATTGGAAAAGGACAAGTAGATGTTAAATGGTTTAATAATCTTTATACACAAACTCGTATTGCAAATGCTGATGGAGATGTATCTTCTGCTGATAGAGAAAACTTCTTTACTTCGACATTAGATGTTTTCTATGGAATTTCAGAAAATAGAAGAATTACTGTAGGTGCGATTATTGAATTTAGATCTAATACAATAGGAGACCGTGGTGCTTTTGATGTATTTAGTTTTGATGGAGAAAGTGGATCAGCAAGAAGTGGTATTACCAGTATCGCTCCAAGTGTAAAATTTGTCCCTTTTAAAAGTCTGAGTAATTTTTCTGTACAAAGTAGCTTGGTGATTCCGACAATAAAAAGTGAGTTTGATGATGGTGTTTTCTTTGATCAAGATGGGTTTGTTTTTCAAAACAGATTCTTTTATGACCTTGCTTTAGGTAATAGTAATAAGTGGCAGCTTTTCTTTGATCTAAATACTGAATATAATTTTGGTAAGGACCTTGAGTTTAATAGCGATGGCAGATCGGAAGGTAGTTTTGCAAATGACAGCTTCCGTCTTACTCCTGGAGTGTTCTTAAGTTATTTTCCGAGCTCTAAGTTTACAGCACAAGTATTTGTACAACATTTTCAACTTATTGATTTAAATAATGATTTTGAGCAAGACCTAACTGCAGTAGGAGCAGGAGCAAAATATCAACTCACAAAATCGCTTAATATTGAAGCATTATGGAGTTATTTTGCAAGAGGAAATGATTCTGGTCTTGGAGAATCATACAATATAGGTTTAAGATATGTATTATAGAAAACAAACATTTAGCTTAGGTTTAAGAGCAATGTTTTAAGCACTATAAAATATAAATTGTATTTTCAGCGGTATAAAAAATAATCATGAAACGTTTTTTTATACTGCTGATTAGTATTTGTTTTTTGAACTGTTCAGGACAGCAATCTAAAATCAATGGAGTTAGTTTTGTCGCATCACCAAAAGAGATTAATGAGACAAATATAGATCCTGTAGTAAAAGTAAATGCAAATTGGGCTGCTGTGATGCCATTTGGATTTGTGAAAAATTTGAAAGAACCATCAGTTGTTTTTAATACAGAAAGGCAATGGTGGGGGGAGAGAGCAGATGGAGCAGAGCGTACCATTGAATTACTAAACCAAAAAGGGATTAAAGTCATGCTGAAGCCACAGATTTGGGTTTGGCGAGGTGAGTTTACGGGTAATATTTCTATGGATTCTGAAGAGGATTGGAAAACCTTAGAAAGCTCTTATGAAGGGTTTATTATGCTGTATGCTAAATTGGCGCAAAAATTAAATGTTCCAATATTATGTATTGGTACAGAATTGCACACTTTTGTACAGAAAAGACCCGAATATTGGAAGCAGTTAATACAGAAAGTTAGATCTGTTTATGAGGGTAAGTTAACCTATGCGGAGAATTGGGATCAGTTCACAAATGCTCCTTTTTGGAATCAATTGGATTATATTGGTGTAGATGCTTACTTTCCGGTTTCTGAGAGTAAAACGCCTAGTGTAGAGGAGATGAGGGAAGGTTGGCAAAAGCATAAAAATAAGATAATAGCATTACAAAAAACAATAGGAAAACCTGTTTTGTTTACAGAGTTTGGATATAGAAGTATACATTATACAGGAAAAGAACCTTGGGCTTCTAATAGAATAAAGGGAAATGTAGATTTAAAAGCTCAGAATAATGCGTTAACAGCGTTATATGAGGAATTCTGGAAAGAACAATGGTTTGCCGGAGGATTTCTTTGGAAATGGTACCACGACCATGATAAGGTGGGTGGAGAAGATAATAATAGATTTACAATACAAAATAAACCATCAGAAAAGTTAATACAAACATTGTATAAAGATGATTAAAACCAATTATATCGTATATATCTTATGTTGCATTTTATTGGCCTGTAATAAAGATCAAAATACGATTCAATTGGATGAATCTCTTACATCTTTAGTGGCTTTAAATGAAATAGAAATTGATAATGTAATTGCGTGTGCTTCGGGATCTGAATCAGATGAAGATGTCATTATTGCGTATGTATATCCTAGACCTGGAGCAACGGATATTAGATATTTTGAAACAGCAAATATAGAAGCTGATAAAAATGATTATCAAAACTATCAACAGGTAATGATAGCACCAACAGATATTTTTAACGGATATCTAAAAAAATTCACAAGAACTACAACTGAAGAAAAGTGGGTAATTATTACGTTTTTTGAAAATGAAAAATTGCATTTATCAAATCCAATTAGATTAAAACATCTAACAAAACCTACAGAGTTTACCGATGAAGTGGTTGTAAATACAAATAGTGAAAATATGCCAATATTTAATTGGGAAGATGGAATATTTAATGATAATAAGATATATTTTCAAGTAATTTCTGATACTGATGATGAATTGCTTTCTGGAACCTATACTTTTCAAAAACAATTCCAATATTATAAAACGGATAATGTAGTTTTAAATATCACCCAAGAAATTCCACCACAGTTAGACGCAGCTAATTCATATAATTTTACCCTTATGGGAGTCAGTGAAGATAATTGGGTGAATTTGTTTATTCAAAAAAGATTCTAGCCTTAACTTTATTTAATCTTTTATGTAAGATCATAACATGTTTTTCGTCTACGAGTGTAAAATATGTTATGAAGAAAATCTTAATAGCACTGATTTTCTTTGTGTATCAAGGAAGCTTTTCTCAAGATGCTCTAGTATCAGAATTACAAATTACAAGACTAAAAAGGACAAAAGAATCCTTTATTAGGAAATTAGTTAAGGTAAAACCAGGATTGGTATACGATTCTCTGAGGGTAGCGACAGATATAGAAAGACTTAAAAGACTTCCTGGTATTGCAAATGCAGAAGCAATAGTGCAAAAAAATCAAGGATCAGAGTATCAAATTATCTATACTATTGAAGAAAATTTCACCATTATTCCAGGGCTTAGTATAGCAACTGATAACAATGGTGAATTTGCATATAGAGTATCCCTTTTTGAGTTTAACTTATTCGGAAGAAATCAAATATTAGGAGGGTTTTATCAACGAGATGTGTTTGATTCTTATGGTGGATATTGGGAAGCTCCTTACCTTTTTACAAATAAATTTGGTTTTGGTATTAATTATAAGAATCTAGTTTCTCAAGAGCCTATTTTTCTTGACAATGATAATACGATAAATTATAAATTCGATACAAGAGCTTTCGAAGTTAATTTGTTATACGAATTTAACTTTCATCATAAAGCACAGGTTGGAGTTAATATCTCTAATGAAGAATATAATTTTATAGAAGAAGATTTACCTTCAGAAATCCCTACACGCCTTTCTGCTAGTAAAATTGCTTACAGAGGAGAGTATGAGTATAACGATATTGATATTGATTATCAGTATGTATCTGGTTTGAGAAGCCTTTTAGATTTTCGATTTGTTACCGGTGGTGATGGTCTTTTAGATGATTTTTTTATCGGTAGAAATGATTTCGAGTATTTCAAAAGAGTGGGTAAATTGGGCAATTGGGCTAATCGTCTTAGGGTAGCATATGCGTCTAATGATGATACTCCATTTGCTCCATTTGCTGTAGATAATCAATTAAATATAAGAGGTGCAGGAAATACTATTGATAGAGGTACCGCTGCAATAGTTTTAAATACCGAGTATAGACACACGTTATATGAAAAAGGTTGGTTTGTAGTTCAGAGTAATGTTTTTATTGATACAGGTACCTGGAGAAACCCAGGAGGAGAACTCGTGGAGTTAATAGATGGTAGTACACTAAGATTTTACCCAGGAGCGGGCATAAGATTGATACATAAAAGAATTTTTAATGCGGTTTTTAGGTTAGATTATGGATACGGAATTGGAAATGATGCAACCAATGGTATTACCTTTGGGATTGGACAATATTTTTGATTTGCAGTGCAATAAGGTGTACCTTTGTTATAAAATTGCTTCAAATATTTAGAACTAAATGCGAAAAAGACTCATTCTTGTCTTCCTGACCTTTTGTTTTTGTTTTTTAGGAAACGCTCAGAAAAGAAATATTTCTGAAATAGTAATTCAAGGAAATAAAAAGACAAGAACAGCGGCAATTGTAAAACTGAATTCCATTCGAGAAGGTGAAGTATTAGATTCTACCAAGATAGAAGAAGATATTAAACGCTTAAAACGATTACCAAGCATTGCGCACGCGTATTATCAAGTTCATAAAAAGGAAAATGGCTATAAAGTAGTTTATGGTGTTGAGGAGAATTTCACTATAATTCCTAGTGCGAATGTATATACTACTAATAATGATGAATTTGCTTTTAGGGTAGGTTTATATGAATTTAATTTTTTAGGACAGAATGTTACTTTAGGAGGGTTTTATCAAGATGATATTTATAGTTCTTTTGGATTAAACGTACGAGCTCCATATTTGTTTACCAAAAGATTTGGTTTAGCGTTTAATTATCAAAGTCTTACTACCCAAGAACCCGTTTTTTTAGATACTGGCACTGCAAATTATAAATATAATAATACATCATACGAGGTTTTAGGATTGTATCAATTTAATTTTCAAAACAGAATAGAATTAGGTGTAAATTATTTTAATGAAGATTATACATATAGAAATGGAGCTACGGGCCCAAATGTACCGTTAGATTTTGATGTAAATAAAGTACTATTTAAGTTAATCTATGAGTATAATAATTTAGATTATTATTTTCAATATGTATCAGGATTTAGAAGTGTAGCAAACTTTCAATATGTAATTAGTACAGAAAATGTATTACCAGATTTTTTAATTGGATGGAATGATTTTATGTATTACCATCGAATTGGTAAAAAAGGGAATTGGGGATCTAGATTAAGGGTTGGTTTAGCAACTAATGACGATTCTCCTTTTGCTCCCTTTGCTGTTGATAATAATCTAAATATTAGAGGGGTAGGTAATACAATCGATAGAGGAACTGGTGTGATTGTATTAAATACAGAATATAGACATACTTTATATGATAAAGATTGGTTTGTATTACAAAGTAATGTTTTTGTTGATGGAGGTAGTTGGCGAAATCCAGGAGGAGATTTTGGAGATTTTGGAGACACTCAAAACTTTAGAGTATACCCAGGAATAGGATTACGATTTATCCATAAACGTATTTTTAATGCAATCTTCAGAATAGATTATGGATATGGGGTTACCGAAGATGCTACTAATGGGTTTGTATTTGGGATAGGGCAATATTTTTAATAATGATAAGATCATATTCTTTTGTGTTAAAAACGAGTTAATGAATAACCGAACGTTTGGTAAAAAACTTTATATCCTTACATTTGTGCTATTATGAGACCAGTAAAAGTAGAAGACAAACAATTAATGGATGGCCTTAATAAGGTGTTTAGAGCTAAAGGCTATGAAGGAGCTAGTTTGAATGAATTAGCAGAAGGCGCTGGTTTAAAAAAAGCAAGTTTGTATCATAGATTTCCGGAAGGGAAAAAAGGAATTGGTCTTGCAGTCTTATCGTATTCTTCAGATTGGTTGCATAAGAATCTGTATGAATTATTAATAGATAAAAAATTAACAAAAGAGAAAAGGTTGGAAATGACATTAACCAGAATCAAGGATTTATATGATGATGGGAAAGAAACCTGTGTACTTCGATCACTATCAATGGAATCAGGAATGGGAATTTTTGGAGAGCAAATAAAGGGAGAAATGAATAGATGGATAAGAAATTTTACAGAATTTGGATTAGAGTTCGGACTTAGTAAAGATCAATCAACGAGAATTGCAAAACAGGGTTTAATAAGTATACAAGGAAGCCTTGTTGTATCTAATGCAATGTCTGATAACAGCTTGTTTTTAGATACTTTAGAAGATATAAAGCTTAAGTATAAAGTATAATATTTTTTATATTAATAATTTACCGAACGTTCGGTAATAAAATTTAAATAATGGAAAAAAAATTCCCCTTGCCACCTTTTTCAGAAGAAACGGCAAAACAAAAGGTTCAGATGGCAGAAGATGCCTGGAACAGCAAAGATCCAATAGCTATATCAACGGCTTATAGTTTAGAAACCGAATGGCGTAATCGAAATCAATTCATCAATGGACGAGAAGAAGTACAGGAATTTCTCAGAGATAAATGGAAAAAAGAACTCAATTATAAACTTAGAAAAGAATTATGGGCATATCAAGATAATAGGATTGCAGTGCGATTTGAGTATGAATATCAAAATAAAAATAATCAATGGTACAGAGCATACGGTAATGAAAATTGGGAGTTTGATGAGAATGGTTTTATGGAAAAAAGATATGCCAGTATTAACGATTTAGAAATATCAGAGACAGAAAGAAAATTATAATCTAATTTAAATACATACATAAAGATGAAAAATCAAAAGACAAAACGTTTTATAGTATTGCTTGTGATTACCCTTACCACAAGTGTCTTAGCGCATGGTTTACCCCTTAACAATAATTACGAAACTACTATAGAGAATACGGTTAAATATAAAAAAATCAATATACAAGGAATAGATGTTGCCTATAGAGAGGCTGGTAACCCCAAAAATCCGGCGATTGTATTATTGCATGGATTTCCTTCTTCGTCTCATCAATACCGTAAAGTATTGAATGCATTATCAGATGAGTTTTACTTAATTGCACCGGATTATCCTGGTTTTGGGAATAGTGATTTTCCTAGTGCTACCTCTTACGAGTATACTTTTGATAATTTAGCTAAGACTATTGAGGTTTTCTTGGAAAAGTTAGAAATTAGGTCTTATGCATTAATGATTCAAGACTATGGTGCTCCGATAGGACTAAGAATTGCGACTAAGTATCCAGAAAGAGTAACCGCTATTATAAATCAAAATGGAAATGCCTATAAAGAAGGTTTAGGACCTGCCTGGAAGGATGTCAAAGCATTTTGGGCAAATAGATCTCCAGAAACTGAGAAGGCTTTATTACCGGTGTTTTCTTTAGAAGGATTAAAATGGCAATATACTCACGGTACCAGAAATCCAGAAAATGTGAATCCAGATACTTGGCATTTGGATTACTTACGAATGTCAAGACCGAATGCTCATAAAGTCAATTTGGATTTGTTTTATGATTATCAAAATAACATAAAGTTATATCCGAAATGGCAAAAGTATTTTAGAGACAACCAACCTCCTCTATTGATTGTTTGGGGTAAAAATGATGCCTTCTTTCCAGAAAGTGGGGCAGAAGCTTTTAAAAGGGATGTGAAAAATATTGATTATAATATTTATGATACTGGACATTTTGCCTTAGAGGAAGAAAGTAAATCGATTATCAAGAAAATTAGATTTTTCCTTAAAAAAAATGGAATTAAATAATAGCTACAAAATAGAACAAGGATCTAGTTGATAAACTAGATCCTTGTTTCATTATTATTCAAATATACCTGAAATACACATATGCGTTTCTCTTGTTCGTAAACGACAACCATTTGGTAAAGGATACCCACCACAAGATTGACATTTTTGAGCGTCAACAGGATTAGGACAAGCTCCAAGATTACCTCCATTTACAGACTTTTGTTGATCTTTGCTAAGAGTTTGAGCGTTTTTACAATTTATTTATGATTTCAGAAATTGTTTGTTTTGACTGTTTAAATACTTCTTCGTTCATAGAGGTTCCTTCTATTGGCAAAAAGGTTACATCGGTTATCCCAATAAGACCTAGAACTGTTTGTAAATAGGGTTGAACAAAGTCTAAGGCTTTCATTTCAGTTGAGTTATATACTGCTCCTGCGGAGGTTATGATATAAGCTTTTACATTTTTGACTGTACCATAAAATTGACCTTGCTCATCTATCCCAAAAGTACTATTAATCCTAACGATGTGGTCAATCCAAGCTTTTAAGGCAGATGGAATACTAAAGTTATACATAGGTGTGCTTATGAGTAAAGTGTTGGTTTCCTTTAACTCTTCAATGAGTTGATCAGATAATTTTGTAGCACTAATTAATTCGTCATTAAATTGTTCTTTAGAACTATAAAATCCTTCAATTGTTTTTTGATGTATATGAGGTATTGGAGTATTTATGATGTCTCTAGTTATGATTGAACCTTTTGGATTATTTTTTTGCCAACGTTGCTGAAATTGATCTGCTATTTTTCGACTATCTGAATTGTCTATTCTAGAACTGGCATCTATTCTTAGTAATTTCATAGTTTTATTTTTTAAGGTTTAAAAATTCATATACTGCGCTAAAATCTAGATCTCCATACCCATGTTGTTTTGCTTGTGCATAGATTTCCTTCGTAATTGTAAGATTGGGGGCTGCTATATTTTGCTCATATGCACTAATAGTGGATAGGTGTAGATCTTTTTGTATCCACCTTAAGGGGAAATTTGTTTCATAATTAGAATTTTCAAGTTTTGAACGGATTGCTGACATTACGGGAGGAACAACAGGTGTGCTTAGTAGTACATTGAGTAATGTTTCTTTTTCTAAACCCATTGCTTCACCCATCACTAATGCTTCTGAAAAAGCAACCATAGATTGTCCTAATAATTGATTAATTAGCATTTTCATAGCAGCACCCATTCCTACTTTTCCTAAATGCAATGTCTTTTTTCCCATAATATCAAGTAAGAATTTAGTTTCAGTAACAGAAGCTGAATCGCCTCCTACCAAAAAGAGTAATTCACCGCTCTCAGCAGGAGCTTTCGTACCTGCTACTGGAGCGTCGAGATAACGAATTCTATGTTTTTTTGCGATGATATCCATCTCCTTGGTAAATGATGGATTTACCGTGCTGCAATTAATCCAAATACTATTATCCTTAAGAGAAGAAAGAAAACCTTTGCTACCAAGAGCAACTTCTTTGATAATTTCTGGAGTAGATAGCATTGTGATTAAAACATCTACGTTTTGTGCAACTTCTTTATGGTTTTCTGCCCATGTTGCTCCATTATCCAGTAGATGGTTTGCTTTTTCTTTGGTTCGGTTGTATACAATAAGTGAATGGCCGGCTTTTTGAAGATTAGAAGCCATTCTACTTCCCATAATACCTAATCCTATAAATCCTATTTTATTCATTTGTATATGTTTTAATTCTTATACAAATGTCACAGAAAGTGAAAAAAATAAGTTTTCGAAAAAACTAAAAGTTGTGTTTTTCGATCAAAAACTTAGATCATAATGTCTTTTCGGTATTTAATTTGAAATTGCTTAGGAGAAATATTGAATTTTTTTTGAAATGTCTTAATGAAATGTGGGGTGTTTTCGTATCCAACTTGTCGTGCGATACTTGTAACAGAATCGTTAGTGTCTTTTAATAAAAAAGAAGCTTTTTCTAACCGTCTTTCGATCAGCCACTTTTTAGGAGAAATACCAAATTTAGATTTAAAATCTCTTCTAAATGTCGAGATACTTCTTCCAGTAAGATAAGAGTAATCTTCAACGTCCAGTGGTTTGTCAAAGTTGTTATTCATAAAAGTCCGAATGTTTTTTTTAGCTCTTTTTTTTAATTGAAAAAGCTTTGACAGAAATTCACTCCCTTGTTTCGAAATACTGATCAGATGCAATAATTCTAGTAGTTTTGGTCTTGTGAATTGATGCTGATTTTTACCTCTGTATAGGGTAAGAAGAGTATCTGTAAAAAGTCGCAGATTTTGATCATACTCTAGTACTAAATTTGTTGAGGTATCTTCCTTTGTAAACACTTCGAAATTATTCAAAAATTCATCTGTGATTTCTTCATCAAAGAAGAAAACAACTGCTTCGAAAGAGTTATCCTTAGGGATAATATCTGATATCATATACAGTCCTCTTGGTAAAAGAATGATTTGATTTTTTTGAACTATGGTTAAATCACCTTCTGGGGTTTCGACTTGTAATCCTCCATTTAGTACTAATGTTAATGCGTGAGAAGCTAAATACCTTTCATTCTGAAGATCCGCTTGTTTTACATTTTTTAGAATTACACAAGAAAGACCGTCTATTAAAACTTTTTCTATTCTAGGATGTTGATAAAATACTTGAGGAACTACTTTCATAACAAGCGAAAATCAATAGAATGTATATAATTAAATAGCGGCTTTTTATAAAAGTAGTGATTTTCGATCAAAAGTTTAATCAGAATCGAATTTCAGCTTACCTTTTAGGATAAATTCATCTGCAATTGCATTTTCTTTCATACGTTTAAAAATACTTGGAGAGTTATGATTAACTCCATATTTAGTTCTGTCAATTGTATGATTAAATGTAATAGTAATTCCAGAGTCATTGTGTTCTATGTTAACAGGAATACGTTCCAGGTTTGTTTTTCCTTTAATAGTCAGTTTACCTTGTAGAATAGCTTTATGATTTTCAATCTTTGTCGTTTTTTCTAGAGTAAATATAGCTTTTGAATATTTTTTAACCTCAAAAAAATCTTCGTTTTTTAAATGATTTTTGAGATCGTTATTTTCATGATCTAAACTTTTCATATCAATGGTAATATTCATAGCGGATATTACAGTATCACTTATAATCATCGCCCCTTTTTTTGCGTCAATCGTGCCTTTTAGAGAATAAGAATTAAATGCAGCTTTACCTGTCCAGAAAAATGTCGATTTTTTTGTATCTAATTCGAAACTCTGGGCATTTATACTTTGTAATCCTAATAGTAGAAAAAATACTACAGATATAATTTTTAGTGTTCTCATTTTAATTCAGAAGTTTATTGGTTGTTTCTATTTTTTGATATCCGCATACAGTTTCCCCATCCTTGGTAATGCCTATAAAGTACCACATAGCCCATCCGCCAAAGAGAGAACTATCTGTTCGCCAGTTTTTTGTCCAAGTATATGGTTGAGACTGTTTCATCACTTCTTTTTTAGTACCAAAGTTTTTATTTAATTCTTTTAATGGATATGATTTCCTAAGATTCCAAGTGTTATTGTAGAAAAGATAAGCACCATATTCTATGATTTTAATCTCATTTTCTTTACATAGGATAGCTGTGTTATGTTTCCAATAAAATCGATTATCAATCTTAATTGCATCAATTTTTTTTGGAAAGTTATTTACTTCAATTGCCTTACGAAGTGTTTTTAACTTATCAGGTAATTCTTCATTTATGGGAGTTCCATATTGTATTTGTGCGGTCAATGAATTTAAGGTAGATGCTATTAATAGTACAATTATTATTCTCATAGTGTTATTATTTAGTTTTTTCTGCAATCCAAACTGCTAAAAAGCCTCTATCCACAGCATGAGTAGAACCGTATAATTTTCCGTTTTTATAGTAAAAGCTTGTGTTATAACTTTCGCTATTGTCACCAGATATCAGAGAAACATAAACAACATCTAATTGGGTATTAATTCTTCCTTCTTGTATTTTAACTCCTTCTCGATAAAATGTACCGTGTACAGTTTTGGAGTTGATTTTATCAATACGCATCATAGCAAAATTAGAGTCTGTTTTATCCTGAGGACTCATGTCTAATTTCCATTCACCTATTAATAGTTGTAAGTCCGTATTATTTTCTTGAGAAAAGGTGGGGAAAGAAATGATGAAAAGAAAGAGTATGCTTACTTTTTTTAAAATTGCGAAATGTTTCATTTTTTCTGATTTTAGAATTTGTATGAGACAAATATTGACCAAATGCAGAAAAAAATCGTTTCAATTTGCTAAATGAGACGGATTTTAGATAAAAACAAGGTTTCAATTTTTTAATTGAAACTTTTAAAACTTTGTTTTTAGAGCGCTAGGAGGTTTTCCTGTAATTTTTTTAACGGTTCTGTTAAATGAAGCTTTAGAATTAAAACCAGCATAATAGGCTAAAGCCAGCAGTGTAAGATTATCATTTTTAGGATTATCAAGTAATCTCTTTACTTCTTTAAAACGAAGTTCGTTTATATAATCAGTAAACTTTTTTTGGTAGATTGTATTTAAACATCTAGTGACTAAATACGGTTTTACAGAAAGTTGCTTTGACAATGAAGCTAGGGTAAGCTCTGGATTTTTGAAAAGCTGTTCCTCCTTCATTTTAATTTCTAAGGTTTTACGAATCTTTTGTAGCTGCTCTTTCTCTTTGTCAGAAATGATTGTAATTTGTTTGAACGCACTTTCTTTTCTTCGAGCAAAACCCTCTAAACCTAACCAATAGGTAATAATTGCCATGCCTATAAATACGGGGTGTCCGTAGAAAAAATTACTTGCAAAATTGAAGAAGAAAAAATCGATTAATATCCCAACCACATAAATGATAGAAAATATTTTCATTACTAAAACAACTCTTTTTATCCAGTCGAGTTTTTCTTCAAGAATTTTATATCCTTCTACTTGTATTGTATTACTAAGTATTTTTTCAGCTTTAATACTATAAAAAACAATTAGTGCTCCAGAAACAATAAACATAGTAGGGTAATGCATCCATACTACATATCCCCAATACCCTAACCAAGAGAGGCTCTCCCGAGTGCCATCCCAGTAAAAGTTTTGCGCTTTTATAAAAAAGCTCCAAGTAAATTCTATTAGTACAGGAAGGAAGTGAATCCAATCTTTTCTTAAAAATTTGAACTTAGGATTAACGTAACTTTTTATAAAAAAATATATAAGCGTTCCATATATCCAATTGTATTCTAATAGTATATGATACCAAAAATCATATCGTCCCAGCCCAAAAATATTTAAGGTCTCTACGATTAGGCGATAAGAGAAAAAGAATAATATAGTGGCAAGAAATCGATTAGCCAAGTAGTGTACTCCATGTTTTTGCCATAAAATAATACCAAAAATGATTCCTTGTATGGCACCAATACATAATAATATAACCAAAAGTATCTCTAACGTTTCCACTGGATTAAAGATAAAGAAGAAGATTTAAGAAACAACTTTTTCCTTATAATATCGATACAAATCTTCTGATGAAGCTCCTAGCCATCTTCTCATATGAATATTTAAAAAGTGATATTGTAATCGCCAAACACCTACTTCTCTATAACGTCTTGCAGAAGTAATAACATATTTAGGGATTATAACAAATTTATCAATAGCAAAAAGGCGGTCTACTAAATCGTTATCTTCATAAACGATATAAGCTTCATCATATCCATCTATTTCTTTAAATAATGAAGCTGTAATGAATTGACTTTGATCTCCTCCACGACAGCGCTTACTTTCGAATTGAGTGAGCCAACCTAAGAATCGAAGCCACCAATGTTTAGAATCAAATTTCATTCTAAAACAACCGGCTTCATTGCCTCCATGAATTTGTTGGATAATATCCTTATCATAGCCATCAGGAGGAAAAGAATCTGCGTGTAGGAAATAAAGTATTTCACCAGAAGCTGCTGCAGCTCCTGTATTCATTTGTTTAGCACGACCTTTCTCTGAAGATACTAATTTAATAGATGTTTTTTGTGTATTTGCGAAATCTGTAACAGTTTTTCGAGATTCATCCACACTTCCTCCGTCAACTACTATGATCTCTTTAATGAAATTTGGGGAGGAAGAAGTTTGTATCAAATGGGAAAGCAGCTTACAAATTGTAGCTGCTTCATTAAGAATGGGAATTATGATAGATATTTTCAAAAGGGAACTATAATTTAAAATATAAAATTACTCATTTAAACTCCAATCGTATTTCTTATATCCTTTCTTTTTTTGTTTGTCAATCTTAACTTCTGAATATTTGTTGATAAACGCTTTCGCATCTTCACCATCAACTTTAAAATCTTTTTTGAACCAGCTGAAGATTTTAGATACTTCTACTACTTCTTCGGTAATCGTGTTTCTTTTAGGGTCATTAATGAAATTCTTGGTTAATGTTTCCAGCGCATTATCCACATTTCCAGCAGTAAAAGCTCTATTCCATACAATAGGACAAGAGTAAGAAGCACAATTAATAGCAAAGTGGATTCTAGGATCTCCTAGTTTTCTAAGAATCTTGTGTTCTAATTCGTTTAAACTATGTAATACTCCATTAATTTTAAAAAACTGTCTTCCCCATGGATCTTTAATGTCTTTTATACTTTTTAGAGGGTAGTTATCTATAATTAATTTTATAGTATACGCATTGTATGCATTAATCCAATACGCTAGTTTTTCTTCTTTACTCCAAGAAGATGTTGGTGGATTATCAGAGAGATAAGTGAAATATTGATAAAGTTGGGAGCTATCTCTCATAAAACCTTTATAATCAACTTTACCGTCTTCGGAAACATTAATTAGTAAAATTTGATCCCAAATAGCGTGATCAAGTTTTTGTTGCGCTTTCGTTTGAAAAGAGAAAAATGTAATTAATATGAATACAAATATTTTTGGGGTTCTCATTTTTATAATCTTTTAAATATATCCAGATGTAAGTGTTTTTACAAATGGTTAAGTAGGTTCAACTTCTGTTTGTTTTTTTGTTTTCCAAATAACCAATACTATATTAAATATTCGTTAAATACTTGATCTTAGTCCAAAGTTTATGCCACTCCTTACAAAGATAGTTATTGCTATTTTTTTACGTTGCAGGTTAGTTGCTGATTCCGTATTATTGTAATCGAACTATTTTTATATGATTAGTACAAGTTTTAAACTTCCTTGTGGGGTTACATTGCGCAATAGACTAGTAAAATCTGCAATGACAGAGCGGATTAGTAATAGCAAGTTTGAACCTACAAAAGGTCATGAGCGGTTATATAGAGATTGGTCCAAAACTGGAGCGAGTTTATTAATAACAGGTAATGTGGTTATAGACCGAAAACATCTAGAATCTGCAGGAAATGTATGTTTTGATGATGAAAAAATGCTTCCCAAATTAAGATCCTGGGCACAAGAAGGTAAAAAGAATGGGAATCATATATGGGTGCAGATTTCTCATTCAGGAAGACAAACAAATAGGTTTGGCACGAATAGTCCTTTAGCACCTTCTGAAGTGCAATTGAAAAAGTTAGGGCTTTTTGGGAAACCTATAGCTATGACTAAAAAAGACATTCAGGATGTAATTGAGCGTTTTGTGAATGCCGCTAGAATTGCCAAAGAAGCTGGTTTTACAGGAGTTCAGATCCATTCTGCTCATGGGTATTTATTAAGCCAGTTTTTATCACCTCACACTAATGTTAGGTCTGACAGTTGGGGAGGTGGTATCGAGAATCGAAGTCGCTTATTGCTTACTATTATTAGAGAGGTTCGAAACGTAGTTGGAGTTGATTTTCCAATTTCTGTAAAATTAAATTCTGCTGATTTTCAAAGAGGTGGATTTACAGAAGAAGAGTCGTTGGAAGTAATAAAAATGTTAGACGAAGAAAAAATTGATTTACTCGAAATATCGGGAGGAACTTATGAGAAGCTAGCATTTTTTACCATGAATGAAGAAGACTCGGAACTTAAGGAAAGTACTAAACAAAGAGAGGCTTATTTTATTGATTTTGCTAAGAAGATTAGGGCTATTAGTAAATTACCCTTAATGATTACAGGAGGTTTTAGATCGTATGATTTTTGTAATGAAGTTTTGATCAATGGAGAGGTAGATCTAGTTGGTATGGCGAGGCCATTTATAACAAATAGAGAAGATATTCCAAAATTCCTAAAAGGTGAATTACCGTATCTTAAGAACCTAGTTCTAAGGACTGGTTTAAAACAATTTGAGGATGCAGCAGAAGGTGGTTTTTATGCCAGACAGATTATAAGATTTTCTAAAGGCAAAGGTTTGAAAACTACTATGAACCCTTTATGGTGCTCAATGTTTTTGATTTTATATGAATTCAAAAAAGCAATGATAAAAAAGTTGTTTTAAAAGAAATATCCCTAAAACCATTGTTTTAGGGATATAATTTATGATTTTATTGTATTAGCAACATCCACCACCATCGTAGTGATATGTGGATTCACTAATATAAATATCATTTCTTCCTAAATCAGCAAGCGCGCCAGCAGTTTTGTCGCAAATTGCGATTGGTTGATTTTTTAGTAGAACATGTCCTTTTTTATCATCAAAATAATCTTCATCACCATAATAAATAGCTGCTTTCCCTGTAAAGATACAAGGCCCATCTTCTGGCATTGGATCTTTGATTGCAGCTACTTCTATAGATTCTATATAGATTAGTTCTTCCGTTTCATAATTTTTAGGATCTAGAATACGATATGGTTTACGAGCTCTAATTTCTATAGTTCCAAAACCAACATCGGTCAATGCTTTTACATATTCTGCAATTGGTAGACTACCACTAAGACATAGCGCTCTTAATCGTTCATCATTTCTAAGCGTATCATTCATTGGTTGTTCACAGGTAGGGTCACTCATTACTAATCTACCATGAGGTTTTAATACCCGATACATCTCCTCAATTGCTTTTTTTAGATCTTCTGCCTTAAAAATATTGAATAAACAATTTTGGGCAGCTACATCAATACTATTATCTTCTACCGGAAGATTTAGTGCATCACCAAATCTTAGATCTACAAAATCACTATTAAACCATTCATTTTGTTCTTCAGCCTCTTTAAAGTTTTTATGAGAAGCATCTAACATTTCTTGAACTACATCAATACCGATTACACCACTTTTTTGGCGTGAGAAATATGAGAATTGTAATAATTCCATTCCTCCTCCAACACCGACATATAAAACTTTTGGATTATTAGTTAAATCACGAGCATTTACAGTACTTCCGCAACCATAATTCATTTCCTGCATGATTTTTGGTATTTTTAATCCAGGTAATTCCCAAATAGGATTTGTAGTACAACATAATCCTATATCTGGAGTCAATGCTGCTTCTTTATATACATCGTGTGTGGTTTCTAAATAACTCATATTCTTTTTTCTTTTTAAAGTGGGGTTTTTTATAATGACTTTATTAATTCTTTAAATAAAAGAATCATTTCTGGTTCAGCTTTTCCAGCCATCGCAATAATCTCATCGATATCAACTGGTTTTAGATTATCAGGATCACATTCATCAGTAAGAACAGATACAGCTGCAACATTCATTTCTAAATGATTAGCTACAATTACTTCTGGAACAGTACTCATACCAACAGCATCCGCACCAATTATTTTTAAATAACGATATTCTGCACGAGTTTCTAGCTGTGGGCCAACTACAGATGCATATACACCTTTATGTAAGTTGATGTTATTCTCTTTTGCTATTGCTTCCAGTTTATTACTGATCTTTTGATCATAAGGAGCACTCATATCTGTAAAACGTGTTCCTAATTGCTCAACACCTTTAAATGCTAACGGGGAACCTCCCTGAAGGTTTATGTGGTCTTCTATAAGCATTAATTCACCTTTTTTGAAGTTTAAATTAATGGCCCCAGAGGCATTAGAAACAAGAAGTGTTTTGATTCCTAATTCATTCATAATTCGCACTGGATATGTCACATCTTGTAGCGAGTATCCTTCATATAAATGAAAACGACCTTGCATCACTACTACATTTTTACCTTCTAGTTTTCCATAAATTAGTTTTCCTTTATGAAATTCTACTGTAGCTGTTGGGAAATTAGGGATGTGATTGTAGCTTACTTCTTTGAGAATCTCTATTTGTTCTAATAACTGCCCTAGACCTGTTCCTAATATGATACCTATTTCAGGATTTTCAAACCCTTTTTGTTGTAAGTATTCAGTCGTTTCTTTAATGTATTTAATCATTTTGCTAAGCTTAATAAATGTTGAAAAACGGAGATGTCTTTGATATCTTCATAATAATCTACATCATTACGTTCTTCTAATAATTTGACGTTAGTTTGTTGTATATCGTTTAATGTATTTTGTAATACTGTATTTGTCCCCCAGGATTTATTTTGAAAAACTTTTGAATTCAAAGATTTCATTCCGAATAAATAATAACCTCCATCTTCTGCGGGACCTATTACATACTCATTATTTTTCAGAGCTTCGAAAGCATTTTCTATATCATGCTGACTTAGATCGTACATATCACTGCCTATTATGATTATGTTTGTATATCCCGATTCAAAACCGTTTTGGAAAGCGTTGTACATTCTAATTCCAAGATCTTTTCCTTCTTGTTGTTTTTTATTATATATGGTTGGATCCCAAATATCGTTTTGGCCAATTCTTGTGGAATAATGTACTTCTTTTGTAACCGAAAGATTTTTGGTAATAGTTACGGTATGATCTAATAATAGCTCATAAACCTCTAGAGCGGCTTGATTTCCTATAGTAGCAGCTAAGCGAGTTTTGCACTTACCTAATTCTGGATTTCGAGTAAAGATCATTAATAGGTTCTTTTCCATCACTTTTTATATACTTTTTTTCCTTTATGTAACCATTTCCCCCATTGTCTGGAAAATGCATGTATTTGGTTTGTTTCTTCTCCTTTAGCATTAATTACTTTATGATCCTTATTTTTCCATTCAAAGATCCCTCCATATAAATTATATATATTATTGTAACCTGCTTCTTTTAGTTTTTCTGAGATATCTTCTGATCGTATTCCTAAGCTGCAGTAAACAACAATTTTAGATTTTTTAGGAATGTTTTGATCTGATAAGAAATCCATGTTAAATTGATCATACCCTACATGTATAGCTCCTTTTAGATGACTTGTTTCGTATTCAATAATTTCCCTTGCATCTAATAAAATAACTTTGTCTTTTATGGTACTTAATTCTTTTACTGAGATGTATGGAATACTTTCATTATTATATTGGTCAAGTAATTCTTTAAGCGAATTCTGACTAAAAACCAAAAATGGTGATATAATAAAAGTTAGTACTACAATTATTGTTTTCATATAACATATGTTACCTGCTGTAACATTACATTGTATTATTAAATATGGACTTGTTTTCTAAAAGTTATTGATAACTTTTTTATGAAGAGAAGGCGAGAGTAATAATTAATTAAACGTAAGCCCTGAAAGAAGGTGATCCTTTATTGTAAAAAGAGGAGAGTAGATAAATGTCTTTTAGTTGTTTACTCCGATCGAATATCTCTTTTTTTGTATTTACAATCTGAGATATTATAGTTGTAAGAATTCTAGAGAACTTAGTACTTAGCTTAGCTATAATTTTTAGATCTTCAAGTGAATCAATATCATGTAAAACTTCGAGTCTAGTCACTTCAATTTTTGAAGTATTTATCATAATTGATAAACTCTTAGCTAGTTTTTTTGATTGCCATGGAAGTTCTAAAAAAGTACTTAGATTGAATTGAGATTTATGCAATCCCATTAGATAAAATCCTCCATCGGAAGATGGACCTAAAACAAATTTTTTATTTTCAAGTTGTTTAGCACTATCTAATAAATGGTTTTTATTAAGGTGAGGAGTGTCGTTTCCTATTGTAATTACATTTTCATATCCAAGTGCATAAGTGTCTTGAATTGCATTCACAAAACGTTCTCCGAAATTACTGCCATTTTGATTTTTTTCTGTAAATATAAAAAAAGGAAGTCCTGAGCTTTCTACCACCCTTAGTGTTTTTTTAGTAAGTTCAGCAAATAGTTTTTCACCACCAATAATAGGTTTGTTTAGAAGCTCTTCTTTAGAAGAGTTTGCAAAAACTAATATGGCAGTTTTTTTATTCATATTTATGCTACAGTCCCTTGACAACTACTTCCAGCTCCGGCAGTACAGCCATAACAGTGTTGTGAGATAATAATATTTCTATTTTGGAGTAATTCTTCATTATACTCGCTAATATGCTTTACTTTACTAGCTACTTTAAGATCTAGCATTTGGTTAAAATCACAATCATATAACCAACCATCCCAACTAATAGAAATAGTATTGGTACACATTACATTTGCTACGGCCGACGGATTATAAGCTTCTACTAATGCGTACATATAATCTTCATAATTTTCAGAAGCAATTAAATAATCCAGAAATCTACTGATCGGTAAATTAGTAATTGCAAACAAATTATGAAAGTGAATTCCAAAATCTTCTATAAGAGCTTTTTTAAATTCTTTTTCCATAGATGCTTGATCACCTGGTAAAAAGGCACCAGAAGGATTATAAACTAGATCTAATCTAAGACCACTGTCTGGCATCCCATATCCTCGTTCGTTAAGTTCTTGCAGTGCTTTTATGGATTTATCAAAAACTCCATCTCCACGTTGTTTGTCAGTTTTTCCTCTGGTCCAATGCGGCATGGAAGAAACGACATGCACATTATGTTTTTTAAAGAAATCGGGGAGATCATAGTATTTTTTATTCGCTCTAATGATAGTTAAATTACTACGTACGATAAAATCCTTAATTCCTGCTTTACTTGCTTCCTCGACAAACCATCTAAAATTAGGATTCATTTCGGGCGCTCCACCTGTGAGATCTAATGTGTGTGCCCCCGTTTTTCTTATGACTTCTAAGCATTGTAGCATAGTTTCTTTGGTCATAATTTCTTTACGATCAGGTCCCGCATCCACATGACAATGTTCACAGACTTGATTGCACATATATCCTACATTGATCTGTAGAACTTCTAATTTATTGGGACGCAGTGAATTATGTCCAATTTCTGCAATTTTATCTGCAAACTTAGGTAATTCTCCATTAGCAAAAATTCCATTATTTAGAATTTCTAATTGTCTGTGAGAGTCTGCTAGTTCGTTATTTCTATTTTTGAGTGACTTAGTAGCCATATATTATTTTTATCATTGATAATACCGCGTTATAAGATTACCATATTTATAGTAAACATTTTACATCGATAGTTTTTCATATTTATTCATCATTTGTACGCCGTGTACCAAAGTTGCACCACTTTCTATGGCGGCTCCGGTATGGACTGCTTCCATCATTTCTTCTTTGGTTATACCTTTTTGAAGTCCATCCTTAGTGTAAGCATCAATGCAATAAGGACATTTTACCACGTGCGAAACAGCAAGTGCTATTAAAGATTTCTCTCTAGCGGATAGTGCACCTTCTTCAAAAACTTTTCCGTAATAATCAAAGAATTTTGTTCCTAGCTCTTCACTCCATTCAGTTATTTTTCCAAATTTTCTAAGATCCGCAGGATCATAATATGTTTTAGACATATGTTGTCGTTTTTAAGTTACAAGCATTTACTATTAGTCGTGCAATAAGAATCAAAACTTACAATAAATCTCAAATTATTTAATAAAGACTAAAGTCAACATTATGAAGATAAAATAAAAGTTAATGTTAAATAATTAAGTGTTTTTGTTATAAAATATTTACAGTCAGCTTATAAAAACAAATTGTTTTAAAAACCAATAATGTTTTAATCTGTTTTCATTTTTAGAGGTTTTTGACTTTACTTGTTAAGATATTAAGGTGCTGTTTTGTTTTATAAAAAGTATACTATTGTTAATAGAAACTATAAAGTGGTTTTAGATAAAATATTTATTTAATCTATATTAGGTTTGATTTCCTAGATATTACTTCTTTTTAAAATTTTAACACTTTAAAAACATAAGCCACTGATTTACAGATATTTTTTTAGATATTTTTGAATTTACAACATTCCATGTTTATTACATGTACATAGAATGTTAAGATTGATAGATTAGTTTAAAATACAATGTAATGTTGTAGCTTTATCAATATTGACAACAAAAAATCTAAAATATTTATTTACTCTTCATAGTGTTTTTAAGTAAATATTTATTAAGAAGATTTGAAAGATAGAATTGTAAATACATTTATTGCTAAAAATTAAAAGATAAGTATAGTGAAGGATTGTAAAAAATATAACTTTAGGGGTGTAGGTTTAGTTATAGTGGGGCTTTTTTTAATGATACCGAAATATAGTTTCTCCCAAAATAAGAAGGAAAAAGAATCTTCTGATCGTATAGAAAAGAAAGTAGATTCTTTGATAGCTATTATGACGCTAAAAGAAAAAATAGGTCAGCTTGTATTATATAATGGAAGCTGGGATGTAACGGGGCCACCTTCTGATGTAGGAAATAAAGAAAAATATGAAAAACTTAGAAATGGTGAAGTGGGAGCAATGCTTAATGCTACTTCTGTAGCGGGAACTAAGGAATTACAGAAAACGGTTATTGAAAATTCGAGGTTAAAAATTCCATTACTTTTTGGGTATGATGTGATCCATGGTTTTAAAACTATTTTTCCAATTCCTTTAGGAGAAAGTGCAAGTTGGGATCTAGAGGCAATAACGAAATCTTCGTCTATAGCAGCAAAAGAAGCAACAGCTTCTGGAATAAATTGGGCATTTGGGCCAATGATGGATATTTCTAGAGATGCTCGTTGGGGTAGGGTTATGGAAGGAGCTGGAGAAGATCCTTTTTTAGCTTCTAAGATTGCGGTTGCTAGAATTGAAGGTTTTCAGGGAGATGATTTGTCTAAGAATAATACACTAGCGGCTTGCGCTAAGCATTTTGCTGCATATGGTTTCGCAGAAGGTGGTAGAGACTATAATACGGTAAGTATTGGAGAGTATGAATTACATAATACTGTGTTGCCTCCATTTAAGGCTGCTGTGGATGCAGGCGTTGCTTCTATGATGAGTTCATTTAATGAAATTGATGGTATACCAGCAACAGGACATAAAGGATTACAGAGAGATATTCTTAAGAAAACCTGGGATTGGGATGGATTTATAGTTTCGGATTGGGCTTCTATTGCAGAAATGATATTTCATGGATACGCAAAGGATAAAACACATGCGGCAGAATTAGCAATGAAGGCTGGTAATGATATGGATATGGAAGGTAGAGCTTATGAAGCAGGTTTAGAGCAGTTAGTAAAACAAGGAAAGGTCGATGAAAAATTAATTGAAGAGGCCGCTAAGCGAATACTTAGAGTTAAGTTTAAATTAGGGTTATTTGATGACCCATTTAAATATTGTGATGAAAATCGTGAGAAAAAAGACATTTATACTAAGGAGCATTTAGAAGTGGCTAGAGATGTAGCAAGAAAATCTATTGTTTTGCTTAAGAATGATAAGAATATTCTACCACTTAAAAAAAACATAAAAAGTATTGCTGTAATAGGTCCGTTGGCTGATGATAAGGATACTCCTATAGGAAGTTGGAGAGGTATGGCAACACCTAATTCTGCGGTGTCTCTTTTAGAAGGGATTAAATCTGCAGTAGAAAAAACTACTAAGATATCGTATGCAAAAGGAGTTGAATTAGGTGTAGGTGAAAGGAGTTTTGTGAGAGACTTAAAAGTGAATAGAGAAGATTTTAGGGGTATTGAAGAAGCAGTAAAAGCGGCTAAAGATGCAGAGGTTGTAGTCTTAGCTATTGGAGAGGAAGCTTTTCAATCTGGAGAGGCAAGAAGTCAAGTAAGTATTGAATTAACAAAACCGCAGCAAAAATTATTCAAAGAGATTTATGCTGTAAACAAAAATATAGTTGTTGTACTTATGAATGGTCGGCCTATGGCAATCTCTAATGTGGCAGAAAAAGCACCTTCTATCTTAGAGACATGGCATTTAGGTTCAACATCAGGGAGTGCAATTGCTGATGTGTTATTTGGAGATTATAATCCTTCTGGTAAATTACCGGTCTCTTTTCCTAGACATGTTGGGCAATTACCTATATACTATAATGTAAAGAATACAGGAAGACCAGTTAATGCCGATGGAATGGTGTTCTGGTCGCATTATACTGATGAAAAGAATGACGCATTATTCTCTTTCGGACATGGATTAAGCTATACTAAGTTTAAATATAAAGACTTTAAAATAAGTTCGTCATCTTTTACTACAGGAGGAGATTTGTCGGTCTCTGTGACAGTTACTAACGCAGGTGAACGAAAAGGGAAAGAAGTAGTTCAGCTTTATATTCGAGATTTATTTGGAAGTTTAACGCGTCCGGTTAAAGAATTAAAAGACTTTAAAATAGTAGAATTAAATCCTAAAGAAAGTCAGACGGTAACTTTTAAAATTGATGAAAAAACAATTCAGTTTTATACTGCCAATAAGAAGTGGGAGGCAGAACCTGGAGATTTTAAAGTATTCGTTGGAGGTAGTTCAAAAACAGATTTAGAAATTGATTTTTCTTTTAAAAAATAAATGATGCGAAAATTATATATAATAGTGCTGGTACTAATAGTAATCAGTTGTGATTCTGAAGTTAATAAAAAGAAAAAGGAATCGGTGAGAGAAACTCCTGCAATGAATACAGAGATAGATAACAAAGTAGCTTCATTACTGTCAGAAATGACTCTGGAAGAAAAGGTGGGGCAAATGACACAAATCACACTCGATGTGGTTACCAAAGGCGACAATCAGTTTAGTTCGGCACAACCCTATGAGTTAGATTCTGCATTAGTTCATAAAGCTATTCATACTTACAAGGTAGGCTCAATACTTAATACTCCGGGAGTACCGTTATCTAGACAAGATTGGTATAAAACCATTAAAACTTTCCAAGATGAAGCGGCTAAAACTCCTAGACAGATTCCTATTATTTATGGGATTGATGCAATTCATGGAGTAAATTATACTATCGGAGCAACGTTGTTTCCACAACAGATAGGATTGGCAGCAACATTTAATAAAGATTTGGTAAGAGAAGCGGCAAAAATTTCTGCATATGAAACTAGAGCATCCTCAATACCTTGGAATTTCTCTCCTGTTTTAGGATTAGGAAGAAATCCGTTGTGGCCTAGGTTGTGGGAAACATTTGGAGAAGATGTTTACTTAGGCAAAACAATGGGTGTTGCCATGGTAGAAGGTTATCAAGGAACTCTTGGAGATCCTAATACGGTTGCCTCTTGTATGAAACATTATCTAGGATATAGTGTTCCACTTTCTGGCAAGGATCGAACACCAGCTTGGATACCAGAGAGAGAACTAAGACAGTATTTTTTACCTGCGTTTAAAGAAGCTGTAGATGCAGGATCAGTAACGTTAATGATTAATTCTGGAGAAATTAATGGAGTTCCAGTACACGCTAGTAAATTTTTATTGACAGATGTGCTTAGAGGTGAATTAGGTTTTCAAGGTATTGCTGTTACAGATTGGGCGGATATTAACTATCTACATACTAGACATAAAGTTGCAGAAACAATTAAAGATGCTATTAAGATATCAGTTAATGCTGGTATAGATATGAGTATGGTTCCACATGATTTTGAGTTTTCGGAATTATTAGTGGAATTAGTGAAAGAAGGAAGTGTTTCTGAAGAAAGAATTAACGATGCGGTTTCCAGGATATTAAAAGTTAAAATGCAATTAGGGTTGTTTGAAAACCCTGTTACGGACCCCAAAAAATACCCTGATTTTGGATCGAAGAAATTTGCTGAGGTTAGTAAAAAAGCAGCTCTAGAATCTTTCACGTTGTTAAAAAACAACAATAATATTTTGCCTATAGCAGAAAAGTCTAAAATATTGGTTACTGGACCAACTGCAAATACAATGAGATCACTTAATGGCGGATGGTCTTATAATTGGCAGGGTAGTGAAGCTGATAATTATGCAAAAGATAAAAATACTATTGCTGATGCTTTTACAAAATCAGGTAATACTACATTTATACAAGGAGTATCTTTTGACGGAGAAAATAACATTAATGAAGCTGTGAAAGCCGCAAAACAAAGTGATGTGATATTATTGTGTTTAGGTGAGAATTCTTATACAGAAACTCCAGGAAATATAAATTCTATACTGTTGCCAAAGGATCAGATAGAATTAACCAAAGCATTAGCTAAAACCGGAAAGAAGATAATACTTGTTTTATTAGAAGGAAGACCAATCATTTTTAATGAAATAGAACCTCTAGTAGATGCAGTTTATATGGGGTATTTACCAGGAAACTATGGAGCTGATGCTTTAGTAGATTTATTGTTTGGTTTAGAAAACCCATCTGGGAGATTACCAATAAATTATCCTAAGCACCCTCATGCTTTTGTGAATTATAATCATAAACACTCTGATAATATCGCTGTTCCAAATTATTATGAATCGGATTATGATCAGCAATATGAGTTTGGTGATGGGTTGTCTTACACTAGCTTTAAGTATAGTGATTTGTCATTAAGTTCTACTCAAATGACGCAAGATGGATCAATTAAAGTATCTGTAAAAGTTACTAATACTGGAAATAGAAAAGGAAAAGAAGCTGTGCTTTTGTTTGTTAGTGATCTCTACGCTAGTATTACACCAGAAGTTCGTGCCTTAAAAGGATATGAAAAAATAGCTTTAAATGCAGGAGAGTCTAAGGTAGTTTCTTTTACAATTACAAAAGACGAATTGTCTTTTGTAAACGAGAGTTTAGAAACAATTGCTGAATCGGGAGAATTTGAAATTAGTATTGGAGATTTAAAGAAAAAATTTGAGCTTAAATAATTATCAAGATTTAATATTTGCATTTTGTTTAAAATGAATATTGATAGCTTATTAATATTTTACAAACGTATAGTTTGTGTAATGTGTTAAGATTTTAATGGTATATTTGATAAGCTTACTGATGTAAAAACTTGTCTAATGTGTCGTATTTCTATTATATTTTACTTTTTAGTTGTTTCGGGTTTTTCCCAGTCTATAAGCGATAAAACACTTCCTAAAATAACACACTATGATACTAAGAATATGGGTTTTAATGCTCAATCTTGGGATGTTAAACAGGATGAAAATGGTTTAGTTTATATAGCTAATGGGAATGAGGTCTTGGTGTTTGATGGAACCGATTGGACATCAGTAGCTACAAATCCTGAAATGGTAAATAGAAGTTTATTTGTTAAGAATAAAGACACTATTTATTTTGGTGCAGATGGACATCATGGTATGTTAATTAATAATGGTTATGAAGATTATAAGATTCAACCTTTAAGAAATAACAAAAAAGATGTTGCTGCAGATATTGAAGAGTATTGGAGAACTCATTTCATTAATAAAGAGATTGTTTTTCAAACTTTCAGGAATTTGTATGTTAATCAAGGGAATATTATTACGAAAATCCCAGCTCCATATCGATTTAAGTGGAGTTACAACATAGATAATCAGATATATGTTAATGATCTTAAATATGGTATTTTTCGGTTAGAAGAAACCAATTTGATTCCTGTAGTTAGTGATCCTGCTATAAATGAGAATATCATTGGAGTTACAAAGGTTAATCAAGATTTAATTATTATAACAGATACAAAGGGACTTTTTAAACTTCAGGGAGATCAATTGATACCTATTAGTTTTTCTGATTCTAATGATATTCAAAAAGCTCAGATATTTTCTTTTCTTAAACTTAAGGATAATAGAATTGCATTGGGAACGGTTTCTAACGGACTGTATTTGTTAGATTTAAATTCTGGAGAAACTCATAATATTAATAAAAGAAATGGGTTGCAAAACAACACAATTCTTTCTATTTACCAGGATTATGAAGATAATCTTTGGTTAGCCTTAGATTATGGGGTGGATTATGTAGAGTTAAATTCTCCACTTACGTATTACTATGATTATTATGGAGAGCTTGGGACTACGTATGCCGTGGTAAAAGAGGAAGGTTTATCTTACTTAGGAACTAATCAAGGTTTGTATGTTGGGAATAAAATCAATTCTAATACTAATGATGAACTTGAGTTGTTACTTAATGGCCAAGTTTGGAATATAGAAAAGGTTGATGACAAAATATATGTTGGTCATGATAAAGGAGCTTATTCATTAGAAGGTAAAGTTCTGACAAGAATGGGTGAAGATTTAGGAGCTTGGAATTTTAGAAAATTTAGGATTTCCGAACAAGAGGAATCTTTAATATCTGGAAATTATAACGGAGTTTCTTTGTATCAAAAGAAAAATGGAGAATGGGAAGGTTATAAATTAGCAGGATTCGAAAAGTCAGGACGTTATCTAGAAGTGGATGAAAACAATAATATCTGGATTGCATTAGGGAGTAATGGTGTTTTCAAGTTTAATTTAGATTATGAAAATAAACAATTAAAAAAGCTTGGTTTTTATCCTATAAGTGATTTTGATGGAAACAGATTATCACTTTCTAAAGTGGAAAATAAGATTGTAATTACATCTAATTTTTATTCTTACACTTATTCAGAAAATACTAATAACTTCAAGAAATCCGAGATAGGAGTTGATAGAGGGTATGCGCCTCGTATCTATAAAAAAGGAGATGAAACTTGGTATTTAGATAATGATAAAGTCGTTGTAGAGGATTCGCAGGGATTAACGGTGCTTCATGAATTAGAAGATCAACTTGTTCCAGATGTAGTTAATGTTTTTTCCTTAAGTAATGCTCATAAAGTTATACCTGTTTTTAATGGTTTTGCTATGTATTCTAAGAATAAAAAAACAATTAAAGAAGGTATTAAGAGTGAAATTTTAATCAGAAATTTTGTTTCTGTTAATAGTGGTAAGTCGTATAATTTTGATGATAAAATACCATTTTCAGATAATGATCTTAAAATTAATTATGCATTACCTATCTATGGTCAAGAAATCGAATATCAAACTCGTTTAAACGATAACGAATGGAGTGAAAATACTACTGCAACTGAAAAAACATTGTTTAATCTTAAAGAAGGAGATTACACCTTTAAGATTAGAGCCAAATATAATGGAGACTTTAGAGAAAGTAATTTTAGTTTCACCATAAAGCCACCTATTTATAGAACAAATTGGGCATATCTTTTATATCTGTTGTTGTTTTTATTACTAGTTATTTCGGTTATAGGAATTAATCGGTATAAAATGAAAAAGCAAGAGCGAATTCTGTTAGAAGAAAAAGCTAGAAAACTTAAAAAACAAGAAGAAGAGCATCGCGCTCAGAAATTAGAACAAGAACATAAGATTATTGAATTGAATAACTCTAAGCTTCAAGATGAGATAAAAGCTAAGAGTAGAGAGTTAACTCAAATTGCATATGTTAACCTTAATAAAAATAAAATTTTAAAGAAAATAAAAGACAAAATTGTTAAGGTACAAAATGCTTCTGATCAAAAACTTCCAACTAATAGCTATAATGAGTTGGTTAGATTAGTAGACTATTATATTACAGATAAAGAAAGTAAGCTGTTCGAGATTAATTTTGATAAATCACATCAAGAATTTTACGAAAAACTTTCGAAAAATTATCCTAACCTTACTTCAAAGGATTTAAGGTTATGTGCATACTTAAAAATGAACCTTTCTTCAAAAGAAATTGCACCGTTATTAGGAATTAGTTCACAAAGTGTCGATGTAAGCAGGCATAGATTAAGAAAAAAGCTTAATTTAGGCTCCAAGGATAATTTGACTAATATCCTTATAAGTCTTAAGTAAGGATTTCTAATCATTAAGGTCATGAGAAAAAAGGTTACCCTAAAACAGCTGGCAAAAGAATTGAACTTGTCTATTTCCACAGTGTCTAAGTCATTAAAAAATGATTCAGAAATAAGTCAGAAAACCATCAATAGAGTTCATGAGCTTGCTAATTTTTATAATTATAAGCCTAATGCGCTAGCGGTAAGCTTAAAAAGTAATAAAACCAATACGATTGGTGTTCTGTTGCCAGAGATTCTTAACCATTTCTATGCTAAGGTTTTATTTGGTATTGAACAAGAGGCGTCTAAAAATGGATATAAAATAGTTACCTGTATAACAAATGAATCTTATGAAAAAGAGGTCGAATATGTAGAAATGCTTAACTACAGTAGTGTTGATGGTTTTATCCTAGCGCTAAGTAAGGAGACGCAAATGCTTAATAAATTTGATCATTTTAAAGATTTAAAAAGAGATAATGTGCCATTAATCATGTTTGATCGGGTAAGTGGTGAAGTGGATTGTGATAAAGTGATCGTTGATGATAAGCATGCTTCAAAAACAGCAATTAAACATTTGATAAAGACGGGATGTAAAAACATAGCTGTAATTTCAACTATTTTTGATCTTAGTGTTGGTAGACTAAGGTTAGAAGGTGCTCGAGAAGAAGTTTCAGTAAATGATGGGGTTACTTTAATAGAACTGCCAGTAAAAAATATTGAAACAGAAGAAAAAGAGATAGAATCTTTTATTAAAAATAATAAAATAGATGCAGTACTCGGATTGGATGAAACTGCTGCTGCTGTTGCAATAAATATGTCCAATAAGTTAGGATATAAGATCCCAGATGAAATCTCTGTAATTGGCTTTACAGATGGTATATTATCTAAGCATTCATATCCTAAATTAACTACAGTTTCTCAGCACGCAGAAGAGTTAGGGTCGAAAGCAGCAAAAATGCTGCTTGATAGAATATCGGACACCTCAGAAAATAATTATAAATCCAATACAGAGATCGTTAATACCTCGCTGATACTTAGGGATTCTACTAATTAGTGTTATTCAATTATAAATGTTTTCTTTTCTGGACCAACTCCAGTAATCGTTAATTTTTTCCAAGCAGCTGGTAATATTGGTTTTTTTTGGATAATTCCGTTATCTGTAAGATGTAGTCCTCCGAAACCGAAAATAACAGTTTGTAACATTCCTCCCGCTCCAGTTGCAAAATATGGGTTGTTACTTGTAGCAGCTTCTGCTAATGCTCCAAAAGGAGGTCTTTTATTTGGTTCATAACTTCGTTTAAAAAGCCTGAAAGCATTTTCTGCATCGCCTAAACGAGCATAAATAACAGCAAATACGCTTTGAGCCATCGCCGGTCCTTCTTCGGCAAGTTTAGGTTCATAATAAGATAAATCTTTTAAAATTGTTTCTTTGTCAGTAATGATGTCAAGAGGATACGATAAAAGATTAACATCTGCTTGTTTTATTCTATCTCCGGAGTATGTGCTGTGTTCCTTGGTGGTTCCGTCTTTAAACTTATGGATGATAATTTTATCTGCTACCTTATTCCAGGTCTTATTTGGAGTAATGCCAATTTCAATGGCTGCAAGTGAAGCATATTGCAGGCAAGTAATTGCGGATCCATTGGTAAATGCATTGTCGTCAATATTAGATGCAAATTCATTAGCCCCTACTACGTTTTTAATCGAAAACGAACCATCGATATTTTTGGTGGCACGACTTACCCAGTAATCAGCAACTTCTTTTAATAGTGGATAACCTCTTTTCTTTAGCCATTTTTTATCTTTAGTTACTCGATAATAGTTCCAGAAAGCAATTCCAATATCTGCAGTGATATGATGTTCAAAGGTTCCTGTTAATGCCCAAGGAGGAGTAGCTTCTTCTCCTGTATCATCACTTTCCCAAGGAAACATTGCTCCTTTATATCCAAAATTAATAGCCTTTCTTTTTGCTACATCCAATCTATCCGATCTGTAGTTTACTAGAGAGCGAGCAATATCTTGATTTAATACTAATAATGGTGGATACATCCATAATTCTGTATCCCAAAAAATATGGCCATTATACCCTTGTGAACTTAACCCCATTGGAGCAATACTAAGGTCGGAATCACCTCTGGAAAATGCATATAAATGATACAAAGCTAATCGAACATCAAGTTGCGATTGCAAATCTCCTTCAATAATGATATCACCTTGCCATAGATCGTTCCATAATTTTTTGTGTTGAGTTAATAGATCTTTTCTAGGAGTTAATAAGTTGAAAATTACAAAGCGTTCACTTTCACTTTGAGGATCAAAAAAATCTTGAGTGGAGCATTGAGCGGCGGTCCAAGCGAATTTGTAATTTTCTCCTTTGGATAGTTTTTTTTCAAAAGATAATTGGTTATCGTATTCAGAGATTTTATTATGTGTTAGTTTAGGGCGCTGATTTTCTTTTCCAGAGTTAATGTCGTGCCATACAAAAGTAGCCGAAGTTCCAACCGTGTGTTTGCCTAATCTACTTTTAGCGACTGTTTGTAGAATTGGCATGGTTGTTTCTGCGTCTTTTAATATTCTAAAAGTACTTAAAGGGTTTTTATATTCTTTGGGAGTATTAATTTTTCCGATCGCTTTAAAATTAATGTTTTCGGATGATTTTATTTCAAAATCGATGTAACCTGAATATGGGACATTTCTTAGAGCATATATAGTGTATGATACTTCTGCGATAGAGTTGTAGTTAAATGTGGTAGTGAAGCTGGCTTCTTTCATATTTAACGTTTGTCTCCAGTTGCTAATATTATCATTATCTAACTTCGTGTTATTGATGTATAGATCAAGATTTCCAAAATTCATTCCTAATAGAATTCTACTAACTCCAAGAGGTGATTCTTTATCATAGACATTGTTTAGAATTACTTTGTCAGTTGCTAATATATTTGAAGATGGTAAAATACCAATTCTTCCATTTGCTGCTACGATACCAGTGTAATTTGAGTTTTCCTTGGTGGTTAATGTCCATCCCTCTTTTTGAGCATTGACAGGGTTAAGAATAAAAAGAAGTAATAAAATTAAAATAAATGAATTTGATGAAATCTTAAATTGCATAATGCGGTGATTTTAATAAATTGAGTTATAAGTATTTTATAATAAATGATTTACTCAATTTACTAAACAAGATTTAAAAATTAAGATCAGATGTTTAAATACAATAAAACAACCGCTTGTATTATTATATTTTTCGAAAAACAGAAGATTTGTTTAAAATTCATCAATACTTTTAGAAGTTTACTTTGTTAGTTTTTTAAGTGCTTTCTCGTTCTGTTAATTTTGTTTCTAACTTAATTATTGTTTTTTTATGATCGATGTCATCGGGTTCATTAAGTTGTTTGATTAAGAGTTCTGCCGCCTTTTGCCCCATTTCAAAACTAGGTTGAGATACACAGGTTAAAGTAGGAACAAATACTTCTCCAGGACCTAGGTCACCAAAACCGATTACTGCAACTTCATCCGGTATTTTTTTTCCAATTTTTAATAATGTCTTCATTGTTAAGAGCCCATAGTTATCTGTGCAAGCAAAAACAGCATCTGGAGAGATTTTTAGACTACTAAAAAAATCAAGAATTTCTTTGTCTTCAAATTCTCTGTCTAATGAATTACAATGTAATACTAATTCATTAGATAAGGGAACATTGTAATTTTTCAATGCAGAAATGTACCCTTTATACCTATCCTGAAATACTTTCTTTTGTTTAATACCTCCGATAAATGCGATTTTTTTGTTCCCTTTTTTGATAAGAAATTCTACAGCTTCGTAAGAAGCTTTTTCATCATTTATCATAACATGATCAGCCCCAGAGACCTCTTCTCTTATGTTGTCAAATAGTACAATTGGCATTCCTTTGTTAATGAGGTCGTTTAGATGAGCAACGTTCTCTGTTTCATGAGTCGGAGATAGAATAATTCCATCTACAAGACCTCTTTCAAATGAAATCAAGTTTTCCTTTTCGAATTTATAAGAATTTCTGGAAGAACTAATTAGTATTTTATAATTATGATTTCTTGCGTATTGATCAATACCTCTACATACCTCAATAAAGAATGGTTCATCATATCTAGGAATTAGAACCCCTATAATATTAGTTTTTCCTGAGCTAAGACTTTTAGCAATTTGGTTTGGCATATATCCCATAACCTTTGCCATTTTAAAAACTTTCTCTTGAGTACTTTTCTTTACCCTAGGGTTTTGATCTAATGCACGAGATACAGTTGCAATAGAAATATTAAGCTTCCTTGCGATATCCTCAAGTTTTATTCTTCTTTTTTTAAAACCCATTAAAATTAATATTAAAAAATTATCAATAAATCTCTAATTTGACTAAAAAAACAATAATACAAACGTTTGTATTATTTTAATAGAAGATTTATTTCTCTTGGGTGTTATTTGTTATGTAAATTGTAATAACGTTAAGCTTATAAACAATAGATACGTTTAGATCTATTAAATTATAAGGTTATACTAAACTTTTCCCCCAAAATAAAATGTTCAGACTTTTAGGTACGAACTGCTTATGCTAATTTATAATAAATAATATTAAGGCGTACGTTTTTTAAGAAATTGAAATGTAGTTTGATAAGATGATTATGAGTCGTTTTCTTAGGATTGTATAGAAAATTATTAAGTATATGTCTATATAAAATCTATACTTAATCGATAGCTTTCTTTATTTTTTGTTTTTATATAAACCCTTTCTTTTTTGTATAAAACACTGATAAATAAGCTTTTAAAATGATAAAAACCTTGATTTTAATTCATTGTATAGGTAATGTAAAGATTTGGATGATTGAAATTCTATACGAATAATGTTGTAGTTTTGGTAATCAAATGGTTTAATAAATATGAATATCGATATTTTTTAACTGTTTTTTTATTGAATCTATTAATACGTTGTTTTTTTGACGAATTTTAAATGTAGAAATATCTAAATTCTTTAGTAAGTAAGAGTAAAGATTGTTTAAAAATTAAAAAAATGTTAAGTGAAGCTTACTTGGTTTAGAAAAGGAACGATTTATCAAATATACCCTCGAAGTTTTAATGATAGTGATAATGATGGTGTCGGCGATCTTAAAGGTATAATAGAAAAGTTAGATTATATAAAGAGTTTGTATGTTGATATTATTTGGTTGAGTCCAATTTTTAGTTCTCCAAATGATGATAATGGATATGATATTAGTGACTATTGCTCGATTATGCCTGAGTTTGGTACTATGGAGGATTTCGATGAATTGTTGAAAGAAACACATAAAAGAGGGATGAGATTAATATTGGATCTCGTAGCAAATCATTGCTCAGATGAGCATAACTGGTTCGAAGAAGCTAAGAAATCAAAGAATAGTCCTTACAGGGATTATTTTCATTGGAGAAAACCAGGGCCAGATGGGGGAGTTCCTAATAATTGGAAATCATTTTTTGGAGGAAGTGCTTGGGAGTTAGATGAAGCCTCTGGGGAATACTACCTACATTTATTTACAAAAAAACAACCAGATCTTAATTGGGAAAACCCTAAGGTTAGAGAAGAGATTTATAATGCAATGAGGTTTTGGTTGGATAAAGGAGTAGATGGATTTAGGATGGATGTAATTCCTCTAATCTCAAAACCACTAGGGTATCCAGATGCACCTGATTTTGGGTTTAGAAAAATTATTGAAGAAGTGTATGCTAATGGCCCTACAGTTCATAAATATTTAAAAGAAATGAATGAAGAGGTTATTAGTAAATATGATGCATTTTCGTTAGCGGAAGGAGTTGGTATAGATGATAGTAAAGCTGGACTTTATGTCAATGAGGATAGAAATGAATTAGATATGTTGTATCATTTTGATATTTTAGAATGTACCATAGTCAATGGGAAATTTGAAGAAGTTTCTCCTTTTAATTTAATTCAGATGAAGGAGATTTTTAAAAAATGGAGAGATGCAGTACATCGAACGGGATGGATTGCAAATGCGATGGGGAATCATGACTTTGCTAGAATGGTATCTAGGTTCGGAGATGATAATAAATATCATTCAGAGTCTGCAAAAATGTTGATAACAATGCTGTCTACACAAAATGGAACCTTAAATATTTATCAAGGAGATGAGATTGGTATGACCAATATATCCTTAAATAATATTGATCAAGTAAGAGATGTGCAGTCTTTAAATTTTTATAGTGAGAATCAATTGACAAAAAGGTACTCAGAAGATCTAGCCCTACAAATGATTAACAAAGAGGGACGAGATAATGCTAGAACTCCAATACAATGGAATGATGAGATAAATGGAGGGTTTTCTTTAAATGAACCTTGGCTTAAGTCAAACCCTAATTATAAAAATATAAATGTTAAAAATCAAAATCATGATTCTACTTCTATACTAAATTTTTACAGGAATTTATTAAAAACAAGAAGGGAACATGATGTGTTTGTATTTGGTGATTTTGAAGAAATAGAGTTTGATAATCCTAATTTGTATATCTATAAAAAAACATTGGGAGAAGATAAAATAATGGTATTACTAAATTTTAGTAGCTCTGAAGAATCTTATTTTTATGGAAATGGGAGCAGTATTGCGAATGGATCTAAGGTTCTTATTAATAATTATGATGACCTATTATTAGATGATAAAAGTATTGTTTTAAAGCCGTATCAAGGGGTGATATTGGATTTATGATGAAATAAACATATAGCAAATATGAATCGAGTAGAAAGTGAAATTAGTTTTTGTTTGTTAGCGAAGGAGTTTTTCTGATAGAAATTCCTTTATAAGAGGTAACATAGGGGCATCTTAAAATTATAACTTTTGTTTTCAAATATTTATTTGTGGTTATAATTCTGTCAATTGTTCTAGTATGACTGGGATGCCCCTGTTACTTAATCTTTCAAGAAAGATTCAGATTTTTAACGATAAAAGTAATAATAATTAACAACTAAATATTTAAATTTAATCAAACTCTAAATTATGAAAAGTATGATACTTAAAAAACTCATGTTTCTTTTAGTATTTATCTCGGGGAATATGATGTTTGCACAGATCACAGTTACAGGGGTGACTTCGGATGCAAACGGACCCATACCTGGGGTAAATGTCCTCGTAAGAGGTACTACCAATGGAGCGATTTCTGATTTCGATGGAAACTTTACTTTAAACAATGTGGCAGAAGATGCTACCTTGATTTTTAGTTATGTTGGATTCCAAACGAAAGCGGTATCAGTTAATGGGAAAACTGTTATCAACGTTACCTTAGCAGAAGATGCTGCCGAATTGGAAGCAGTTGTGGTAATTGGATATGGTACTCAGTCTATCAAAGATGCTACTGGGGCAGTTGCAGTTATTAGCTCTAAGGACTTTAATCAAGGGGCTATTGCTTCTCCAGAGCAGCTTATTCAGGGTAAGACAGCAGGAGTTCAAATTACGCAAGCAAGTGGTGAACCAGGGGCAGGAGTGTCCCTTAGAATTAGAGGTACTACTTCCGTTCGGTCGAATAATAATCCTTTATTTGTAGTAGATGGAGTTCCTTTGGCAGGAGATGATACAGCGGCAGGTGGGAGTGATTTAGGTATAGGAACTAGTTCCGCTAGAAATCCTCTTAATTTCTTAAATCCTAACGATATTGAAAGCGTAAGTATATTAAAAGACGCATCTGCAACTGCAATTTATGGATCAAGAGGAGCAAATGGTGTTGTTATTATTACAACAAAGGCAGGAAGAGGCGCGAAAGGAGGGCTGTGGGAGTTTTCGAGTACTTTAAGTGTTGCTAAAACAAGAAAAAAACTTGATTTATTAAACAGAGATCAATTTTTAAATGCAAGTGCGGATTTTGGAAATAACCCAAGTGATTTAGACTTTGGGGCAGATACAGATTGGCAAGATGAAATTTTAAGACAAGCAGAATCTACTATAAATAGTTTGTCATATTCTAATAATTACAAAAATGGAAATGTTCGTGCATCCTTTGGATATGGAAACCAGGTAGGGATTGTTAAAAAAAGTTCATTAGAAAGAATCACCGGGAGAATTAACGCTACACATAGATTTTTTAATGAAAAGCTAAAATTAAATCTTCAAGGTACTCTATCAAGAGTTAATGATGAGGCACCTCCAATTAGTAATAATGCAGGATTCCAAGGAGACTTATTGGGTGCAGCTTATAGTGCTAATCCAACTTGGCCTGCTACTCCTAATTTTGACATAGGTGGAACAACAATTAATCCACTTAATTTATTAACAAATACTCAGAATGAGACGAATACAAATCGTTATTTGGTTAATTTTTCTGCTGAATATGAGATTATCCAGGGATTAAAAGCCAAAATAAATCTTGGATACGATAATTCGGAATCAACCGCCATCGGAGTAATATCTCGAGATGTTAGAAATATTACTAATGGAGGAACTTCAGGTAATGGTAGAGCAACTGTTGATGATATAGAAGTAGAGAATAGATTAATGGAGGCTACCTTAACATATAATACCGAAATAGGTAATTCTACTTTAGAATTGTTAGGAGGTTATTCATATCAAGATTTTGGAAGAAAAGGAAGAAATGTGCAAGGATTTGGTTTTTCAAGTACAGATTTAGACCAGATTGGAGAACAACTAGAAGCCGCTGCAAATGCAATTGAAGGTAATATTGAAGGGTCGTTTCAACAATATGCGGTAGCTCCTAATGATGCTTTTATTAATAGGCTTTTTCCTGATATTGTAACTGAAGATATTACAAATATTCCTAATATTGCTCCTACCACAGTTATTGGTGACACTTTTGATTTTACTGATGAATTGCAATCCTATTTTATTAGAGGGACATATACAATTGCTGATAAATATATTTTAACAGCAACAGCAAGAGCGGATGGATCTTCTCGATTTGGTCCGGACAACAAGTTTCGTGGAATATTTCCATCAGGTGCATTTGCTTGGAAATTGGATAAGGAAGATTTTATAGGGGATGCTTTTTCTACACTTAAGTTACGATTAGGATTTGGTGTTACAGGAAATCAAGATGGCTTAGGTTTTGGTAATTTTACATTCAGACAAAGATTTGGTGGATTAGGGATTCAACAAAATGGTGATGTAAATAGAACCGGTGCTGGTTTTGTGTCATTTGCAAATACCAAATTGAAATGGGAGACAACTACACAAACTAATGTAGGGATAGATTTTGGGTTTTTTGGTGATAGATTAACTGGAACTGTTGATTTATATTATAAAGATACAGAGGATCTTTTATTACAGGCTGAAACTGCTCAACCAAGTCCAACACCATTTACTTTTACTAATGTTAATGGTAATGTGATTAATCAGGGAATTGAATTTTCTATTAACTATGCAATAATTGAACAGGAAGACGTTAGTTGGGATTTTGGATTTAATATTGCGTATAATAAGAATGAACTTCAAAATTTTACAGGAACAATTCCTACAGGAGCATTAAATGGTCAGGGGTTAACAGGAGTTAATGTACAGCGTCTTGAAACAGGTCGTCCTTTAGCTTCATATTATTTAAGATTATTCGAAGGGTTTGATGAAAATGGACAGGGGGTATATACCAATGGGGTAGATTTTAGAGATTTTGTCGATAAGAGTGCCTTACCAGAATATAATGTTGGTATAAGCACTTCTTTTAGATATAAAAACTTTGATGCATCAGTGTTTTTTGCAGGACAGTTTGGTCATTACATCTACAATGCTACAAGAAATGCGTTTTTTACAGCTGGTTCTATTGGAGCAGGGCGTAATGTGACTACAGATGTTATTGGTAATGGAGAGGATAGATCAAATGCTCCAGAACCTTCCACACAGTTCTTAGAAAAAGGAGATTTCCTAAGATTGCAGAATGCTAGTCTAGGATATAATTGGCCATTATCGGGTGAAGGACTTTTCAAAAGCTTACGTTTATTTGTTACTGGACAAAATTTATTTGTAATAACAGATTATAGTGGCTTGGATCCTGAAGTTAATGTGGCAGCAGGAGCAAATGGAATTCCTTCTTTGGGAATTGATTATACATCATTCCCAAGACCCCGCGTATATAATTTTGGTTTTAATGTAACGTTTTAAAAAAAATGATCATGAAAGAAAAGAAAATTAAATTTACATTATTGACATTACTGTCTATAATGTTGTTAGCTTCATCTTGTACGGATTTGGAGATAGAAGGAACTGACTCGATAATAGTAAATCAAACAGGAGAGTTTACAGGAGTTGATGCCAATTCAACAGTTGTTGGGTTAATTGGAACTTTGAATGGTCAAATAGGAGATCAAGCTAATTTATATGCTTTAAACGAGGTAACTTCTGATGAACTTTTAGTGCCTACTAGAGGTACTGATTGGTCTGATAATGGTCAATGGAGGGTTCTTCACGAACATAATTGGGGGACCTTAAATCAATTTGTCTTGAATACTTGGAATAATTTGAATGCTAATGTATTTACGGCAACAACAGCTATTGATCCGTTAAGTAATGCAACAAATGCAGAGTTAGCTCAGGCTAAATTTATTAGAGCTTTTAATATGTTTTGGATAATGGATATGTATGGTCAAGTTCCTTTTAGAGATCCTAAAGATCCTTTGGAGCAAAACCCTTCTGTTTTTTCTAGAATCGAAGCTTTAGATTTTATAATAACAGACTTAACAGAAGCATTACCAGATTTACCATTAGTTCAAAATATTGAAGGAGAAAATTTTGATTTAGCTACCCAAGCTGCTGCACAATATCTACTAGCAAAAGTAAGATTAAATGCGCATATTTATAATGGGACAGGAACACCTAGTACAGAAGACATGACAGCTGTGGTAAATGGTATAGACGAAATAACAGCAGATGGCTTTGCATTGCAATCAGGTTATTTTGATATTTTTAAGTCAGATGCTGATACGGAAACTATTTTATATTTTGGAGCAGGTATAGGTAATAGAATTTGGAATGGTTTACATTATAATCAAAATGCTCCGGATCAAGGAGGAGGTGGTTGGAATGGTTGGTCAACTTTGGCTGAATTCTATGATCTGTTCGAGGGTGATCCTAATACTAATATACCAGGGAGTGGACAAGAAGAAAGAAGAGGGTTTGTGCCGACTGATGGATCTAATTTAGGTATTGGTTTTGGATTTTTGATTGGTCAACAATACGACGAAAATGGAACAGCCTTAACTGATAGACCAGGGAACCCTCTAGTTTTTACAAGAGATTTTGTTGGAATAGTAGGTAATGATGAAAACAACGGAATAAGGACCATTAAATATCATCCTGAAAATGGATCTTTCGAACCACATCAAATTGTATATCGATATGCTGATGCGCATTTAATGAAAGCAGAAGCATTATTTAGAATGGGAAATACTGGAGATGCATTAACTATGATTAATGAATTGAGAACGATAAGAAATGCAAATCCTTTAATAGATTTATCAGAACAAGATATTCTTGACGAACGTGGGAGAGAATTGTATAAAGAATTCTGGAGACGTAATGATCTAATTCGTTTCGGAAAGTTTGCGGATACTTGGGGGCTTAAAAGTAGTACCGACGAATTCAGGGCATTGTTTCCTATTCCTGCTACTGCGATAATATCTAACCCTAGTTTAGTGCAAAACCCTGGTTACTAACATATTAAATTGCTAAGATTTGTTAGAGTAGAGCCCTTCAAAAATTGAAGGGCTCTACTAATTAATATATTCAAATTTAGATATAACAATTGTCCAATTATTTAAAAAATATCAGTTGTAGCTTACTGCTAGTAATTATATTAATTTCTTGTAAAAAGGATAAGGAGCGTCATTTTTTTGAGTTATTGTCTGAAAAAGAAACAAGTATTTCATTTAGCAATAATTTAAAAGATACTCCAGATCTTAATATTCTTACATATCTCTATTATTATAATGGAGCAGGTTTGGCAGTTAGTGATTTTAATAATGATGGTTGGGAAGATATATATTTTGTATCTAATCAAAATGAGAATCAATTATATATTAATCAGAAGAATTTTCAGTTTAAAGAAGTTACAACAAATCTCTTAAAAGATACTAATGGTTGGTCTACTGGTGTAATAGCTGTAGATATTAATAATGATGGATTACAGGATATATATGTATGCAAAGTTGGAGATTATAAAAGTTTAAAAGGAAAGAATAAATTATTTGTAAACCAAGGTGTAGATAACGATGGTGTACCAGTTTTTGAAGAACAAGCTTCGCTTTACAATCTCGATATTTCCAGTTTTTCTACTCAGGCTAGTTTTTTTGATTATGATTTAGATGGAGATTTAGATATGTATTTGTTAAATCATTCCGTGTACCCTAATCGTAGTTATGGAAGAGGTTCTAAACGTAAACAAATTGATTCTCTTTCTGGTGATAGATTATACAGAAATGATGGCGGAAAGTATTTTGATGTTTCTGCAGAATCAGGAATTTTTCAAGGTGGTATAGGCTATGGATTAGGAATTGCTACGGATGATATCAATAATGATGGATATCCAGATATATATGTTGGTAATGATTTTTTTGAAAATGACTATTTATATATCAATCAAAGAAATGGAATTTTTAAAGAAGTAATTACTTCTAATTTTTCTAAGATTCAGCATACATCTCATTATTCTATGGGTGTCGATATTGCAGACATAAATAATGATGGATGGACCGATATCCTATCTCTAGATATGTTGCCAGAGGATCTTAGTACGTATAAATCATCTGGAACTGAATATGGTTTTACTATTTACAACCAATATCTTAAAAATGGTTATAAACCTCAGTATATGCAGAATGGATTACAACTGAACCGAGGAGGAGAAGGTTTTAGTGAAATTGCATTTTTTGCTGGGATAGCTGCTACAGAATGGAGTTGGGCACCCTTAATTGCAGATTATGATAATGATGGGTTTAAAGATGTCTTTATCTCTAATGGAATTAAAGGAGCTACTAATGATATGGATTTTATAAGTTTTATTGCCAATGATAATATTCAGAAACGTATAGATAATGGTATGACCAAAGAAGATTTGGCTTTAATTGATGAACTGCCAAATAAAAAAACTACCAATTATTTTTATCGTAATAATGGTGATTTAACTTTCGAAAATGTATCCAATCAATGGTTCAAAAATATTCCATCATATAGTAATGGAGCTGTGCATGCAGATTTAGACAATGATGGAGACTTAGATATTGTTACTAATAACATTGATGGTAAGGCTTTTGTTTATCAAAATCGTGCAGATACCTTAATGAATCATAATTACATAAGATTAAAGTTAAAAGGAATTGGGCAAAATTTAAATGCAATAGGAGCAAAAGCAACTATATTTTCTGAAAATAGATTGCAAACTTCTAGTGTTAACCCTTTTAAAGGATATTTGTCTTCTGTGTCTCAGATTTTACATTTTGGTCTAGGGGATAACAAAGTTGTTGATTCTATTAAGATAGCATGGCCTAATGGCGATAGTTCTCTATATAAAAACGTAAAAATAAATAGTACAATATCTTTAAATCAGGATAGTACAAATACTTCGCTGGAAATTTTTAAAGAAAAACTAAACGTTCTTAGAAGAGAGCCTAAACCTATTAAATTTAAGCATCAAGATTATGAAACTAAAGATTTTAGTTTAGAACCTTTGGCTCCATATGCAGTATCTAATGAAGGACCTCATATATCCATCATGGATATAAATAAAGATGGATTAGATGATTTTTATACTCCTGGAGGGAGATTTAAATCTGGAACAATTTTTTTACAGGAAAAGTCAGGAACGTTTAAAGAAACAGAACAACCTGATTTAGATGTGTATAAAAAATATGAAGATATTGATCAACATTTTTTTGATGCGGATTCTGACGGTGATTTAGATCTAATCACAGTTTATGGTGGTAATGAAAATTATGCGGGATATGAGTCGAGTCCAGTTTTGTTTGTAAATAACAAAGGTAAATTTGAAGAGAGTTCAAATGCTTTTCCGGATATTAAAATGAATGCCTCGGTTGTAATTACTTCTGATATAGACAGTGATGGTGATGAAGATATTTTTATAGGTAGTAATAGTTTAACTGGGTTCTATGGAAAATCATCTAAAAATTATCTTTTTCTAAATGATGGAAAAGGTAATTTTATAGAAGTTACTTTAGATATGGCACCAGATTTATATACTATTGGATTAGTGTATGATGCAAAATTTATTGATGTTAATAATGATGGTTATCAGGACTTAATAGTAGCCGGTCATTATATGCCTATTACTATATTTATCAATGATGGAAAAGGAAATCTTCTTAAAAAGAATATCCATTCATTGAGTAAAACACATGGTTTGTGGAATTGTATATCAATTAGTGATATGGATAAAGATGGAGATATAGATATTATTGCAGGAAATTGGGGACAAAATAGCAGGCTAAAGGCTTCTTTAGAACAACCAATTCAGTTATATTTAAACGATTTTGATAATAATGGTAAAGTAGATCCAATAGTAACTTATTTCTATCAAGGGAGAGAAACTCCTATAGCTACTAAGGATGAATTGACTAAGCAAATACCAGAGCTTAACAAAAAGTTTTTGTCCTATAAAGCTTTTTCTGAAGCGGATTTTAAGGATTATTTTTCAAAAGATAAAATAGATCAAGCAGAAAAAAAACAAGTGTATATGCTTACTACAACATATTTTGAGAATAAAGGAGATTTAGATTTTGTAGCATATGATTTGTCTTGGGAAACGCAAATTTCTTCAGTTCATGATATATTAATTCATGATATGAATGAGGATGAATATCCTGATATAATTCTCGGGGGAAATACTTATGAAATTAGTACCCAATTGGGTAGGTTAGATGGATCATACGGAACTATATTATTAAATAATAAAAAAGGAGGATTTGTTAGTTCAGAAACTTTAGAATTGAATGTTAAGGGAGCGATTAGGTCTATTAAACCTATAAGAATAAAAGAAGAAGAATATTTATTGTTCGGAATAAATAATGATAGTATCCAGTTAGTCAAAAAGATAAAAGAGTAATATGAATAAATTTTTATATAGAAGTTTTATAATTCTTATCCTTTCATCTTGTGCGAAGGAAAAAATTGAGAAGTTAGAGATAGAACAAGAAGATACTTTGTTTACTAAACTTACTCCCGAAGAGACAAAAATTGATTTTGTAAATCAAGTCGATAACGAAAAAGACTTCAATATTTTTACATATAGAAATTTTTATAACGGAGGAGGAGTAGCGATTGGCGATATAAATAATGATGGTCTACCAGATGTATATCTAACTGCTAATAGAAAAGAGAATAAATTATATCTGAATAAAGGAGATTTTACATTTGAAGATATTTCTGAATCATCTAATACAACTGGAAAAAATTCTTGGTCTACCGGCGTAGTTATGGTGGATATTAATGCAGATGGGTTGTTAGATATTTATGTATGTAATGCAGGAAATGTAGAAGGTGATGACCAAAAGAATGAGCTTTTTATAAACAATGGTCCATCGGTAAGTACAGGAATTATAACATTTACTGAAAAAGCTGAAGAATATAATTTAGCTGATAGTGGCTTTACTACTCATGCAGCTTTTTTTGATTATGATATGGATGGCGACCTTGATGTGTATATACTAAACAATAGTTTTATACCAGTAAGTAGTTTGGGATACGTAAACAAGCGTAATCTTCGTGCAAAGGATTGGGATATTCCTGATATTCTAAAAGGTGGAGGAGATAAGTTAATGAGAAATGATAATGGTGTGTTTACAGATGTAAGCGAGCCCGCTGGAATATTTGGAAGTTTAATAGGTTTTGGATTGGGAGTAACTATAGGGGATGTTAATAAAGATTTACTTCCAGATATTTATGTGTCCAATGATTTTTATGAGAGAGATTACCTATATATAAATAAGGGTAATGGGATATTTAATGAGGAAATTAAGGATTGGGTAAAACACCTTAGTATTTCTTCGATGGGAGCAGATATGGCGGATATTAATAATGATGGATATCCAGAAATTTTTGTAACAGATATGCTTCCAGAAGACGATCAACGATTAAAAGAGACTAGCTCTTTCGAAAGTTATGATGTATATAAATTGAAGAAGAGTAGAGATTTCTACAATCAATATATGCAAAATTCGCTTCAACTTAATAATGGCGATAATACATTTTCTGAAATTGCTTTTTACAGTGGAGTAGCTAAAACAGATTGGAGTTGGGGAGCGTTGTTGTTTGATATGGATAATGATGGGTATCGCGATATTTATGTTAGTAACGGAATCTATCACGATCTTACAGATCAAGATTTCATGAACTTTTTTGCCAATGATATCATACAGAGGATGACGTTAACCGGTAAAAAAGAAGAAGTAGATTCGATTATTAATAAAATGCCATCTAGGCCCATCCCTAATTATGCTTTTAAAAATAATGGAGACCTTACTTTTTCTGACCTAACAGATAATTGGGGATTTGATGAGCCAACTTTTTCTAATGGATCTGCTTATGGAGATTTGGATAATGATGGAGATTTGGATTTGGTGGTTAATAATTTTAATATGCCAGTATCTATTTATCAGAATAATAGCGAAGAAAAAGGAAATAATTATTTAAAAATCAAAATAGAAGGAGCTGATAAAAACACCTTTGGAATTGGTAGCGTAGTTGAACTATATACCAAGAATGAAGTTATAAGGCAAGAACTAATACCTACAAGAGGTTTCCAGTCTTCTATAGAGTATATGATGACTATTGGATTGGGTAAAACAAAGAAAGTAGATTCGTTACAGGTAATTTATCCTAATGGAAATGCGGAAGTTATTAAGGATATTACTCTTAATGCGGTAGTTCAACTATCTCAGGAAAACGCAAAAGAAAAATACGTAGCGCCAGAAAACAAACAAGATACTTTTTTTGAAGAAATAAGTAACACTTTAGGAATGCATAAAGAAGATCCTTATGTTGACTTTGATTACGAAGGATTGATTTATAAAATGCAATCTAGAGAAGGCCCAGCTATAGCAATTGCAGATATTAATGGAGATGGTAATGATGATGTTTTTATTGGGGGTGCATATAACCAACCTGGCAAGTTATATTTTCAGAATGGAAAGGGTCGATTTACATTATCAAAATTCGAAACCGAAACATTTTTTGAAGATACCGTTGCTGTTTTTGAGGATATTGATGGAGATAAGGATTTAGATTTGGTAATAGGTTCTGGAGGGAACTTTAGAGGAGCCAGAACTGGTGTTAGAAGTTATATTAATGATGGAAGAGGATATCTTTCTCGAGGACAAATTATACTACCCACCCTTACTAATATTTCTACATTAGCTCCATATGATTACGATCAGGATGGAGATATTGATTTATTTGTAGGAAGTCATAGTGTTGTAGGAACATATGGAATTTCTCCACAGAGTTATTTTCTAGAGAATGATGGTAAAGGGAACTTTAAAGATGTAATAGCAAATAAAGCTAAAGAAGCTCAAACTATCGGAATGATAACTGATGCCACTTGGGAAGATATAGATGGAGACGGTAAAAGAGATTTAATTATTGTGGGCGAATGGATGTCTCCTAAGGTGTTCCTAAACGATGGTAATAGGCTGAATCTAATCAAAACAAATTTAGATGAAGTTTCCGGCTGGTTTAATACCTTAGAAGCTACTGATTTAGATAATGACGGAGATGTAGATTTGGTTTTAGGTAATAGAGGGTTAAATTCTATTTATGAATGTGGTAAAGAAACTCCATCCAAGATGTATATCAATGATTTTGATAATAACGGAACCATAGAACAAATTATTACGCAAACGATCAATGGTAAAGATATTCCAATACATCTGAAGAAAGAGATTACTGCACAAATCAATGTTTTGAAGAAGCAAAACCTCAAATTTTCTGAATATGCAACCAAATCTATTGATGAACTGTTTTCTAAAGAGGTTTTAGATAATACAACTATTAAAACCGTAAACAACTTTGCCAATTTAGTAGCTTATAACAATGGTGATGCTACTTTTGAAATAAAAGAACTTCCTAAAGAAACACAATTATCTTGTATATGTGATATAGAAACTGAAGATTTGAACAAGGACGGTCACTTAGACCTTATTGTAGGAGGTAATAATTATAGTTTTAAACCTCAATTCTCCAGATTAGATGCTAGTCGAGGAAATGTTTTGTTAGGAGATGGGAAAGGAAATTTTAAAAACCAAAGATCTTCAGGGTTTTTAGTAGAAGATGAAGTGAGAAATATGCGTTGGGTGAAGAATAAATCGGGCCAAAAGTACTTGTTGGTGGCCATTAACAATGAAAAGCCTAAAATTTTTAAAGTAGATAATAAATAGTCAAAGGGTAGATTTTATACAAATGATCAAAAATATAATCATAGTAATTTTTGGGCTGTTATTTTTATTTGGGTGTAAAAAACAAAACACACACCAAGGTGAATTATTTGATAAGATTACTTCCCAGGTTACAAATGTTACCTTTCAAAATACACTAGTTCCTACCGAAGAATTGAATATTCTGGATTATCTATATTACTATAATGGTGCTGGTGTAGCAGTTGGAGATATCAATAAAGATGATCTAGTTGATGTGTTCTTTACTTCTAATCAAGGAGAAAATAAACTCTATCTCAATAAAGGGAATTTTCAATTCGAAGATATAACAGATAAAGCGGGAGTAAAAGGAAATTCCGATTGGAATACAGGAACGGTAATGGCGGATGTTAATGGAGATGGATATTTGGATATCTACGTCTGTGCCGTAGTTGGTCTTCAGGGGTTAAAGGGAAAAAACGAGTTGTTCATAAATAATGGGGATAATACATTTACTGAAAAGGCTTCTCAGTATAAATTAGATTTTGAAAATTATACTACATCAGCGGCTTTTTTCGATTACGATAATGATGGAGATTTGGATATGTATTTGTTGAATCATGCCATCCATACTCAGAATTCTTTTGGTAGCGCTTCATTAAGAAATAAAAGAAGCCCAGAAAGCGGTGATAAATTACTTCGTAATGATGGAGAAGTGTTTACGGATGTGAGTGCGGCTGCAGGAGTTTTTGGCGGAGGAAATGGATATGGTTTAGGAATAGCAACAGCAGATTTTAACAATGATGGATATACTGATATTTATGTAAGCAATGATTTTCATGAAGATGATTATTATTATATCAACAAAGGAGATGGAACCTTTAGTGAGTCATTAAAACAAAATTTTGGTCATACCAGCCGTTTCTCTATGGGTAGCGATGTAACCGACATTAATCATGATGGCTATGCTGAGATTCTTACTTTAGATATGACTCCAGAGGATGAAACAGTTCTCAAAGCTTCTGCAGGAGATGAGACCGTGGATATGTTACAAATGCGTATCAATCGATTAGGATATCATTATCAGTATGCACGTAATATGCTTCAGGTTAATAATGGGGATCATTTTACTGAAACCGCTTTGTTAAGTGGTATAGCTGCCACAGATTGGAGTTGGTCAGCATTGTTTGCAGATTATAATCAAGATGGAGAACAAGACGTATTTATATCTAACGGAATCCCAAAACGTCCCAATGATCTTGATTATATTAAATACATCTCTAACGAAAAAATCCAAGAAAAAATAAATAGTTCAAAGTTAGTGGATAATGAAGCTTTAAATATTATGCCTTCTGGAGAAGTACAGAATTGCATTTTTAAAGGAGATAAAGGGTTTAATTTTATAAATAAATCTTCAAATTGGCTTCCATTAGAAAATACAGCTTCTACTGGAAGTGCTTATGCCGATTTTGACAACGATGGAGATCTGGATATAGTAACTAATAATATAAATGCTCCAGCTTCTTTTTATCAAAATAAAACGAATGAAAAAAAGAAGTTTTTAAAATTGAAATTTGTTTTTAAAGACAAAAACAAACTAGGGATAGGGGTCAAAGTAATATCCTATCATCGGGGAATTGCACAGTACAAACAATTATTTACTTCAAAAGGTTTTCAATCTTCTTCAGAGCCTATGATTCATTTTGGGTACGATACGATTGCAGCTATAGATTCTCTGAAAATTATATGGCCGGATAATACGATTCAAGTAGCAGAAAATATAACTACAAATCAAACATTAACAATTAAATTGTTACACAAAAGAAACATTGTGAATTATGAAGAATTGTTTCCTAAAAATAAAGGTTGGTTTAAGAAAATAGATTCTATCCCTGGATTACAATATGTACATAAAGAAAATAATTATACAGATTTTAATCGCCAAAAATTAATTCCATATAAAATTTCTGATCGAGGACCAGCTACTGCAATAGGAGACCTAAATGGTGATGGGAAAGATGATATTTTCTTCGGAAGTTCTAAACTTGAAGCATCTAAAATATATATCCAAACCACTACAGGTTTTGAAGAACAATCCTCCGAAATTCTCATCGGTGATAAAAAGAAAGAAGATGTAGCTGCGATTATTACAGATTTTAATAATGATACGATAAAAGATTTATTGGTCTGTTCTTCTGGCGGCGAGTTTTATGGCAACTCTAAGGAGCTAATAGATAGATTGTATTTAAATTCAGATAAAGGATTAGTAAAAGGTAGTTTTCCAGAATTATATGAACACGAATCGGTAATAAAAACTCATGACGTAGATAACGATGGTGATTTAGATATTTTCATTGGAGGGTATGCGGTTTCTAATGATTTTGGTAAGATGCCAAATTCATACCTTCTGATTAATGATAAAGGAGATTTTACGATCAAAGAAAATCCTGATTTAAAGCAAGTAGGTATGGTAACAGATGCTATTTGGGATGATTTTGATAGTGATGGAATAAAAGATTTGATCGTCATTGGAGAATGGATGTCTCCACACTTTTTTAAAAATGAAAATGGAAAATTAATAGATGTTACTGCTAAATTTTTGCCAAGAAGTTTAAACGGTCTTTGGCAATCTATTATCGAATTCGATATAGATAATGATGGTGATAATGATTATTTGCTTGGTAATTTTGGACTAAATTCTAAGTTTACCGCTTCTTCAGACTTACCACTAAAAATGTATTATTCTGATTTTGATAAAAACAAAACAACAGAAACTATTGTTGCAATACCCAAGAATGGTAAATATTATACGGCTTTAGCATTAGATGAGTTATCAAGTCAGCTTAATTATCTCAAGAAAAAATTTACTACCTATACCAGTTTTGCAGGTAAAACTGTAGATCAAATTTTTGATAAAGATGCATTAGAAAATGCAAAGTTGTTTGAAGTACACGAACTAGCTTCTGGCTACTTAAAAAATGATCAAGGAACATTTTCATTTGTTCCTTTCGATAATTCACTCCAATTAGCTCCTATATTATCGATGTTAAAATATGATTTTAATAACGATGGAACAGAAGAAGTCCTATTAGCTGGTAATTATTTCGGAGTAATTCCATATCACGGAAGGTTCGATGGATTCGCAGGTGCTATAATAGGAAAGGATGCTTTACTAATTAAAGCACAAGAATTGGGGATTAACTTAAGTCAAAAATCAGTTAGAGGATTAAATATTATTAATTTTGTAAATAAGGATTATTTACTTATCACACTAAACAATGGAAAAGCAGAGATTTATGAAATGTTTCAATAAATGGAGCAAAATTAACGTAATAACTAAGGGTAAGAGTTTATTTTTAATTACTTCTTCCTTGCTTTTTTTAAACGCTTGTCAAAAAGAAGAAAAGCGGATTGTAATTACAGCTGAAGACTACCATAATGCAGTAGATAAAATCACAGAGGTAATGGTACATGATATTTTTTCTCCTCCTGTGGCAAGTCGTATATACAACTATGCTAATATAGCTGCCTATGAAGTGATAAGACAAGAAGGAAAAGATTATAATACCTTGTCAAATCAATTACATAACCTAAAAAATATTCCTGTTGCTGATACGACCAAACATATAAATCATAAACTTTCTGCTTTAGTAGCGTATATGGAAGTGGGAAAATCATTGCTTTTTTCCGAAGATCGAGTAGAAGCCTACAGAGATAGTTTATATGGTTTTTGGAAATTACAGAATGAAGAAATGTTTAATGATTCTAAAACCTATGGTTTAGCGGTTGCGGAGCATATTAAGACTTGGTACGCTTCCGATAATTATGCGCAAACTAGGACGATGCCTAAGTTTTCGGTTAATACAGAAGATCCTTCTAGATGGCAACCTACTCCGCCAGATTATATGGATGGTATAGAACCTCATTGGAAAAAAATAAGACCTTCTATTATTGATTCTTCTTCTCAGTTTAAGCCAGCTAGATATCCAGATTTTTCGTTAGAAAAAGATACACCATTTTATAAAGAATTGATGGAAACTTATGAGGTAGGGAATACGATAAAAGAAGAAGGAGAAAAATCAGAAAAATTAGAAATAGCTCAATTCTGGGATTGCAACCCTTATGTTTCGACACACAAGGGACATCTAATGTTTGCTACGAAGAAAATTACACCAGGAGCTCATTGGATAGGTATCTGTAAAATAGCATGTAAAAAAACAAATGCTGATTTTGCAAAGACTGTGTTTGCTTATACAAAAACTTCCATCGCAATTGCAGATGCTTTTATAAGTTGTTGGGATGAGAAATATAGAAGTAATTTGATACGCCCAGAGACTTTGATTAATCAACATATAGATGAAAATTGGACACCTGTATTACAGACACCACCATTTCCCGAATATACAAGTGGGCATTCTGTAGTTTCCGGAGCAGCGTCTACTATTCTTACGGATATTTTTGGAGATAATTTTTCTTTTGATGATGATACCGAATTACAATATGGATTGCCTGTTCGTTCTTTTGTGTCCTTTAATCAAGCTGCTGATGAAGCTGCTGTAAGTAGATTGTATGGTGGGATTCATTATAGAGCGGCTATTGATTTAGGTTTAGATCAAGGACGTGCATTAGGAAGTTTTGTGGTACATAAGTTAAAAATGAATATTTCGAACTCTGAAGTCGCAAGTTCTAACTAGTATGAAGAGGATTGTAGTTGTAGCTTTGGTAATACTAATAAGTGTTTCTGTTTGGTATTTATTTATAAAAAAATATGATTATCAAGTTTCTTTTAACGTCAAAGGTTCTCCAGGTAGTGTTTATCATCAGGTAATTAGTTGGGAGTCTTGGGGTAAAGATCCAAAGGCTAAAAATATTACCACTTTGGATACTACATTATTTAAGCAAGTGTCTCAAGCAGTAATAGTAAATGATACTATTATTAATCTGGATTGGACTTTAGAAAGTTTAAACGATTCTATAACAAAAATTAGAGTAGGCGCTATTTCTGAAGAGTATTCTATACAGAATAGAGTACGAATACTTATGGGTGAAACAATCTTTACTAGAGGGTTAAAAAAAGAGCTAAAGGTTTTTGGCAAGCTAGCTAATAATTTTGCAGATACTTTTAAAATAGAAATAGAAGGAGAATCCGATATACCTAGTTTAGCGTATTTATTTGTCTCGTCATCTTCTAGTCGTTTTGGTAAGGCAGGTATGATGATGAGGACCAATTCTGATCTTTATCCAAAGATATTAGAAAATAACCTAAAGGTTGATGGAGCACCATTTGTAAGAATTAAAGAATGGGATGTTTTAGATGATAAAATCAAGTTTGATTTTGGTTTTCCGATAAAGTACACGGATTCTCTCCCATTGAATTCATTAATCAAATTTGATAGATCACCTCCGCAAAAAGCCTTAAAAGCTGTTTTTTACGGTAATTATAGAAATAGTGATCAAGCCTGGTTTGCACTGATGGCTTATGCTAAAAGAAGAAATATTTCGATTGTAAAAAAACCTCTAGAAATATTCTATAATAATCCAATGCAAGATGGTAATGCTTCTCAATGGAAAGCTGAAATTTTCATACCTATTTCCAGTGAAAATTAATGGTTTTATTGATTGTTAGAACCTGCCAATTACTCCTAATTGACCTGCTCCAAGTCTAAGATCCCATTTAATCTTAAATTTCTTACTATCATAAACATATCTTTCTTTTTTGTTCAGGTAGTTATCAATTCCATCTACAATAACGACACTAAGAACGATACCAAGAGTCACATCAGTTAACCAATGGGCACCTTCCCATAATCGTGATACTGGTGAGATTAGACCCAAAGCGTAAATACCTCCTTTTATATAAGGGTTTTTGAATTGTTTGCTAATTGCATATGCAGTTGTAAATGATAATATGGCATGACCAGAAGGGAAAGAGTGGTAGTCAGCTTCACTACTATAGAATTTAAAAGCATCTTTACCTTTTCCTGTATGAGGTCTGGCACGACCAACTAGTGTTTTACTGACAGTTTGGATAATTCCACCTGCAGTTGCAGAAGCAATTAGTAATACTCCGGTTTTACGAACTTTTTCATTTTTTGTAATTAATCCAAAAGCATATATTCCTGTAGTTAACCCATAGTTTACAAGAGGTTTTCCAAAACGAAATCCCGTTTCTCTTATAAAATCAGGAACATCATCTCTTTGATCTGTAAAAAAATCATTCGCAGGTTCATCTATTAGGTAAAGAAGGGTAGTTCCTGCTACAATTCCTCCAAATGTGGCCCAATCCTTTCCTTTCCATCTAAAAGGTTGTGTGTATGCGTGTTTTAAACCTCCAAATGCAGAAACTCCATCATATTTTAGCATTTGCCATCGAGTCATGTTGCTTTGTAAATCATTAGATTCATCTTCAGCATTCTCTTTAGGCGGTTCTTCAATGGATTCTTGAACCGATTCTTTCTGATTCTCATTAGATTTTTCTTGAGCATGGGTGTTTTCTAAAATAAGAAAAAGTAAAAAGAAAGCAGGTAACACGCGGAAATATTTCATAGGAATAATTTGGTAAACAAAAATAATAACTTATTTGTAAACAAATGGTAAATGCAAAAAATTGAATCGTATTGTAGCTTTTAGGTGTAAAAAGCAAAAAGCCCAAACATATTGTTCGGGCTTTAAAGGTGGTGCCTCTAGGAATGGAATCGAACTTTTTGATGCAAGATTGTGGGTTAATTATCCAACAATCAATTAGTTATTAAAAAATCTATTTTACATAATAATTGAGGTGCTATTGATTTTAGAAAAAAAGATAAACAATACGTTAATTCTAATATAGTAGTGCCGAGCTGACAATTATCAAACTTTTGGATAGCGGATTCTAACTTAATAATCCTCTCAAAAACAATTGATTTACAAAAAGTTTGTTTATATAATTCTTGTTGTTTCAAACTAGTAAAAATCAAAAATTAAACTATCGTTTTATTGAGCTGTTATTTTAAAAATTTTATTAGATCTTTGCCTCCATAGAGAACTCTTACAATTCGAATATGTGTTTTGAATATTCTATAAAATATAATATGTGATCCATACGAAAAACTTACTAGTTTCATTTTAATTTCATTCCTTTTTTTTCCAACCTCTGGATTTTCATAAAAAAAGACAAACATTAAGTTAAGTTCTTCTAAGTATTTAATAGCTTGGGTTTCTCCAAACTTCTTTACACCATCATCATACAAATCCTCGATATCATCATCCGCTTTTGTAGATAATATAAATTTTCGCATTATCCTTTTTTCTTAGAATCAATAATATCTTGCATCGTTCTTTTACTATCTGGAGCATCCCAACCCTCCTCAATTTCTTTTCTTAAATCATTTATTACTTTATTTCTATAAATACTATGAAGCCTTAAAGCATCACGTATTACTTCACTATTATTCTGATATTCTCCCGAAGCAACTTGCTTGGAAATATATTCTTCCTGTTGTTTTGTAAAACTAATATTCATATTCAAATATGACCTTATTATCCATATTTAGCAAATATAAACATATTAAAATTTCCTTATGTTTTTCACAATACGCCTTATCTGGCTCCCGATCCTTATCCCAAAATAAAGCACCACAACCTTCATATTTGCAGTTTATACGACCTTGTATAGTTTGATAGCTGTATAGTGTTTTTTAGATTTGATTCCAGTTAAAGTCAATAATTTCTTAATCGAAAGGTTTTTTGACTCATCTCGATAGTACATCTCTGCTAAAATCCCTTTTTCTTCTGCCTTTTTTGGTAGTCCTCGTTTCCTTCCAATTTTAACTCCTCTATGTCTAGCACTTTCCTGACCTGCTATTGTTCTTTCTATGAGAATATCCCTTTCAAGTTCAGCTATACCAGAAAATATTGTAAAAATAAATTTACCATATGGAGAAGTCGTTTCCAAGAAATGTTCCTTACTGCTTATCAAATCAATTCCTGTTCCTCAAAGTCTCGTGACTTTGAGGAATTGTTTGCCAATATGTACTTTTAGTAAATACCGATTGTTTTAATACATCAATTATCGGATCATTTAATCAATCTCGGATTGCAAATCCGAGCTATCGGGTTGTTGTTTGTTGTATAGAAGCATCTACAATAATAGACTTTGTGTTTGGTATCAACCATATTTATGTGAAATTATCGTCTCTAAACAAATTAAAGAAAAGCTTGTACAATTACGACATTGATGAAACAACACCAGAAAAATTGAGTAATTTTATAGATTAATAGTATTTTACAAACCCCGTTAAGTTATCTCTATGAAACTTTTTAATAGTAGAAAGTATACTTTTTTTAGGCATAGTAATTCAAAATCAATTAGGAAAATAACATTGAATTAAAAATTGAGTAAAGCAGTTGATATGGAAGGAGATTCTTTTTTCAAAATAAGTCAATTAGTAGTTCTATTGTGCTTTTGTTCTTTTTTTCTGCACGGTCAAACTGCGGAAAAAGATAGTATCGCCGATGCTCTTAAAGCAAAAATAAGAGAGGCTGACTCGGACTCTATAAGAATCAATGCTAAGTTAGATTTGGCTGGGGTAATGGCGTCGTATAACATTGATACAGCAGTGGTTGTTATTAAAGATGTTGAAAATGAAATCAAAAAAATTAATAAAAATTCGGCGTTTTATAAAAAAACTAAGTCTACAATTTTAAAAAGTTTTGCCAATGCTGAAAGCCTAAAAGAAAACTGGGCAAATGCGTTAGAGTATCAAATCCAAGCCGTAGATTATAATATTAAAATAAAAGACTCAGTAGGTTTAGGAATAGCATATTCAGGATTGAGTCACATTTATATTAAACTAAAAGACCTAACATCTGCAGAAAAATATATTAGAAAGGCAATTAATATACAGAAATATAATGGTGAACCACAAGATTATTCCTATTCATATTTAAAGCTGGCTCAAATTTTCTATTTCAAAAAGGAACTAGACTCAGCAATAATTATGCTTAACAAGTCAAAAAAAATAGATACCACAAAATCACGAGTTTTAGCAGTACAATCTAATATCATAAGTATTTATAAAGCTCAAAAAAAATACAAAAAAGCCATAAAGGCTCACAAAGAATTAATAAAACAAAGCAATCCTAAACAGTATTTTGCAATGGGACTGCGTTATGCCAATTTAGCTTCAACTTACGGACTCCTTGAGGATTGGGAAAATGGTTTAAAAGCTGTTGATTCTGGTATTTATTATTTTAAGTCTGTTGGTGGGCGGAAAGAGTCATTAATGCTTTCTTATAAGTTTAAGACAGATTGTTTATATAATTTAGAAAAATTTAAAGAGGCTTATGCGGCGCAGGCACTTTATAAAGTCTATTCAGATTCAGTAAACAATGTAGAGGAACAAAAGCGCTTAACTAAACTAGACCTTAATTACAAGTTTGAAAAAGAACGTGAGCTCGCAACGCTTACACTCAAGAACGAAAGTGCAAAGAAGAAATTATACTTTATTCTTTTATTTATGGCAATACTCGCTGCTAGTGCTTTGATTTATGTAATACGTAAAAACAGCAAGCAGCGACTATTTATAGCAAAAAATAAATTAGAACTCAAAGAAATGGAAAAAGTAAAGGCAGACCTTGCCTTGTCTAACCGAGAAAACGAGCTCAAAAAAGTGGTGATCGAAAACTCTATCACCGAAGAAGTGCTGAATAAAACCCTGGATGATATCAAAAATATCATCACCTACCAGAACGAAAAAGAGCGACAAGTAGCGTTACGTGCCTTATCTGCAGATTTGCTTTCTGAAAAATACTCCCAAAAATCCACTTCCAATATAAAAACATATATAGATCAGGTGCATATGGATTTTAAAATACATTTAGATACCAACTACCCACAATTAACACCAAAAGATAAAGAGCTTATTTACCTGATGAAAGCGGGACTGAGTAATTCACAAATAAGTAAAGTGTTACAAACGACCTTTTCCGCCATTCGATCCAATCGATATCGTCTTCGCAAGAAGTTAAACCTAGCTCCAGACAAGGACATTATCGTCTTTCTTGATCAAAATAACGTTTCTCAATAGCACAAATACGACATTTTAAATAACTGACAATCAATTATTTAAATTGATTGTCACACTTTTGCACCCCCCAATTTCTTGTTTCTAATTGACTTGGTTCTGTTCTTTGTGCTCAGCATACAATGCACAAATAGTGCTGTATAGAACAACCTTAGTATAGTTAGAAACAACCCCTATGAAACCACCTATTCAATACACCAAAAGCGGCGATATTAATATCGCATATCAGGTCTTTGGTTCTGGTCCCATCGATCTGGTGTATATACCAGGTTGGATTTCTAATATCGATTGGATGTGGGCATGTCCTGAGTTGGTTGCTTTCTTTACAGCCTTAACCAAAGTGGCTAGAGTAATTCTTTTTGATAAGCGTGGAACAGGCTTATCCGATAGGATTACTGAGTTCGCGACCTTAGAAGAACGTATGGAGGATATCAAAGCGGTGATGGACGCCATACACTCCGAAAAAGCAATTTTGTTCGGACATTCTGAAGGCGGGAGTGTATCTGCCTTGTTTAGTGCAACCTATCCCAACCGTGTAATCGCTTTGATTGCTTTTGGCATTTTTGCAAAACGACGGTATACTAAGAATTATCCCTGGGCACCAACGGATCAAGAACGCCAAAAAGTGTATGATATGATCGAACACCATTGGGGTAGCGGTGATATGAATCTGCAATCCCTGGCACCATCCAAAGCTGATGATCAACAATTTATGGATTGGTTGTCTAATTATTTCAGGTATGGAGCCAGTCCGGGTACTGCCTTAACACTTACCAAAATGAATACCCAAATAGATATCGTAGACATTTTAAAATATGTACAGGTGCCTACATTACTCCTGCAGCGCACCGATGACATTGATGTAAAAGTAGAAGAAGGCAGGTATATAGCCAATCATATCGAGAATGCACAGTTTGTAGAATTACCAGGGAACGATCATTTATTCTGGGCTGGAAATACACAGGAGGTATTGGATGAAATGATCCCCTTTATCAAAAAAACAAAACCCGCAAAAAAACTAAAAGAAGGACTTATAACCATTGTATTGATACAACTTAATTCGCTATTAAAAATTAGTGCTAGAAATCAACTTATAGAACAGTTGGCTTATCAGTTTGGGGGTAGGATGTTGCATAAAGAAAAGAATATAATATTGGCTTCGTTTCAATCCTCTGGAGATGCAGTAGCTTATGCACTCCATCTAGGAGATAGGCTACGGCATCTAGATATTTTTTTTAGCATTGGTTTATACCTCAAAAAAGCATTTCATAACTCCTTGGACCGGTTAGATCCGCGGGATAGATATTTGATTAAGATGATGATTGACCAAACCAATCAGAATCAAATTTTTGTGAGCCAATCTATAAAATTTTTATTAACGGGATCCATCTATCGGTTTGCCAAAGAGTGTTCGATACTGGATTATAATTCTTATCAGACTACTACTTTGTATAGTGTTTCCAAAGAAACTATAGCGGGAGAAGTACGTAAAAACACATCTATCCCCTCTTTAATTTCTACATATGATTCTTTTATGGAAGATTTATTACAGATTATTGATGACCATCTAGAAGATCCCAAATTTGGCATTAGGGTATTAGCTAAAAAACTGGGTATCGGTGAACGCCAGCTACAAAGAAAAATTAAAGAAACATCAGGTAAGTCACCCGTGCAGCTTATTAATCTTATTCGATTACACAAAGCAAAATCAGCCCTGATGTTATATAAATACAGTGTTGCAGAAATTACGTTTCAATTTGGTTTTTCATGCCCTTCTTACTTTACAAAGTGTTTTAAAAAGGAATTTGGAATAAGTCCAACTGATTTATTAAACACTCCTAATCGTAAGAAAATAGCGAATTAATGTCGCTATAGTTATGGTGTTTGACGTAATTGTTACGAACACGCATTACAAAGGCAACTAATTTTGCCTAACCTTTTGATAACCAATTTTAATGAAGATACTAAAAGAACCACAATGATAAGATAGCGACCTGCTAGAACGATCATTATTTTTTGCACGGAGCTAACCCGATGTGCAGCTTTAGAAAACAAAAAAATAAAAAGATGAGGACAATGAAAACAAAAATTACAACATTTATTTTTACATTTTTTGCAATACTCACTGGTATCGCACAAACCACCTTTACCGATGGTGATTTAAATTATGAGGTTATCTCAGCAGCACCTGCACTAGCTAAAGTGACGGGTACCGACATTCCATTGGGAACCCCATTAAACATTAACATTCCTACAACCGCAAGTGACGGAGCCACGCAATTTGATATTGTAAGTGTAGGTAATGGCGCTTTTAAAGACGCAACTATTGTCACCTTAAGTTTTTCCAATACGATTATTACCATAGAACAAGAGGCTTTTGAAAATAGTGGGCTTACTACGGTTACAATACCCAACAGTGTTACCACAATAGAACGCGATGCATTTAGACAAAACAGTATAACCTCGTTAGATTTAGGAGAAGGAGTAACCGCACTGGGCATTGGGGCTTTTAATTTTAATCAGTTAGTAAGTATTACCTTACCTGCCAGTGTTTCTACTATTGAAGATAGCGTGTTTAGGAATAATCCCTTAGAAACGATAACTGTAGAAGGAAATACGCCTCCTACTACAAACAATAATGGCTCCAACGAAAATAGTTTTGGAGACCGAAGCAATATTGTAGTAACGGTTCCTACTGCAGCAAAAAATGATTACTTAAATAGCCCGGACTGGGAAGATTTTTTTAGTATCAATGGGCAGTACACAGGTCCTTCAAACGGAGAATTTACGGTAGGTGGATTTACATATCGTGTTATAGAAGGAGGTGTTCCAAACACAGCAGAAGTAATTGATACAAGCCTCAGTGGAGCTATTGTAATTCCTGCAGAATTTACGGTAAACACAATCTCTTTTGTTGTTACGGGCATAAACAATTTTGGGCTTAATAATATTGAAGGAGGACTCACCTCTGTAATTTTGCCAAATACAATTACCATAATAGAATTAGGTGCGTTTGAAGATAACGTCGAGCTTACGACGATAACCATTCCTAATAGTGTTACTACCATAGAAGACCGTGCTTTTCGAAATACATCATTAGAAACGGTAATAGTTGATGCCACACAGCCTCCTACCACTGCTGCTGAAAGTTTTGGCACGAGAACAAATATTAATGTTACCGTACCCCCAGCAGCAGTAAATACCTATTTAGCAGATGCTAATTGGGAGGATTTCTACAGTATCAATGGGCAGTACACAGGTCCTTTAGAAGAACAATTTACAACAGGTGGCTTTACCTATGAAATTACTGCAGGAGGTGTTCCTAACACGGTAAAGGTATTTAGTACAACCCTGAGTGGTGCTATCGAAATTCCTGCGCAAGTCCTTAACAATACCATTACTTTTGTTCCAACGGCTATAGAAAAGTTTGGGCTTAATAATATTGACGGAGGACTCACATCTGTAATTTTACCAAATACAATTACCATAATAGAAGAAGGTGCGTTTGAAGACAATCAACTTACTTCAGTAACTATTCCTGAGAGTGTAACCACAATAGAAGACCGTGCTTTTAATCAAAATACATCATTAGAAACGGTAATAGTTGCTGCCACACAGCCTCCTACCACTGCTGCTGAAAGCTTTGGCACAAGAACAAATATTAATGTAACCGTACCCCCAGCAGCACTACAAGATTATTTAGATGATGCTAATTGGGAAGACTTCTTTAGTATTAACGGACAATATACAGGTGTAGTGCCATTTGAATTTGATAAAGACGGCTTTAGCTTTAGAATCTTTGACGCTAGCCAACCAAATAATGTATTAATAACTGGTAATACCAATTCTGGGACCATAATCATCCCAGAGACAGTTGTAGAAAACACCCTAACATTTGTCCCTACTCGTATTGGTGATAATGCCTTTTTTGACGATGGTGTTACTGCTGTAACGCTACCCAATACGATTACACGCATAGATAATAATGCTTTTGCAAACAATGCGTTGACCACAGTAACGATACCAAATACGATTACAAGGATAAGTGATAATGCTTTTGCAAGCAACGCTTTGACTACAGTAAGTATTCCTAGTAATGTTCGTATTATTGACCCCAATGCTTTTGCCAATAACAGTTTAACAAGCCTACATATTGAGGAAAGAAGTAACGATGTAAATTTATTTATAGATGCTAATGCTTTTATGAATAATCAGTTGACTGATATTACGTTCCCTGAATTCCCTGCAGGGGTTGTTATAAATCTTAAAGATGATGTGTTTGTCAATAATTCACTAGAAACCGTAAGGGTAGAAGCTAATAACTCTAATCAGGTATCTTTTAATAATAGCAATCCTTTCGGAGACCGCAGCAATATCAATCTACTAGTTCCTGGGGCAGCGCTTAATGCTTATTTAAATGATGGGGATTGGGATGGCTTTTTTAGTACTAATGAACAATATACAGGGCCGATTCCTTTAGATTTTGAACAAGATGGGATTACCTATACCATTACGAGTGCGGGTGATACCAATACGGTATCTGCTACAAATACCAACCTTAGAGATTTTGCGCTTACCATTCCAGACGTACTTACCGAAAGAACTATTGATTTTGTGCCAACCGTTATTGGGGATTTTTCGTTTAATGGTATAAGACTGACATCTGTAAGTTTACCAAATACGATTACTACAATAGAAGAAGGTGCCTTTGAAGACAATCCCCTTATTACCACAGTGACGATTCCTGAGAATGTTACCACAATAGAAGCGCGTGCTTTTAACCAGAATACATCATTAGAAACGGTAACGGTTACTGCCACACAGCCTCCTACCACTGCTGCTGATAGCTTTGGCACGAGAACAAATATTAATGTCACGGTTCCTGATGCAGCAGAAAATGATTACTTAAATAGTGCGGACTGGGAAGATTTTTTTAGTATCAATGGGCAGTACACAGGTCCTCTAGGAGAAGATGGAGAATTTACAGTAGATGGAATCAGGTATCGTGTAACAGAAGGTGGTATTCCTAATACCGTAACTGTGGTTAGTACTAATCTTAGCGGTGCACTTACCATTCCGGGAGTCGTTACAGAAAACACCGTAGCTTTTGTGCCTACCATTATTTTTCGTTTTTCGTTGAATGATAAAGGTCTTACTTCAGTAAGTATCCCGAATACAATTACTACAATAGAAGAAGGTGCCTTTGAAGATAACGGCAACCTCACCACCATAACCATTCCTAATAGTGTTACTACCATAGAAGGGCGTGCTTTTAGAAATAATGGCCTAACCACTTTAAATTTAGGAGAAGGCGTAGAAACACTGGGACAAGGTGCTTTTCAAAATAATCCACTAACCACGGTGACGATTCCTGATAGTGTTACTCTTATAGAATCAGATGCTTTTAGAAGTAATAATTTAGCTACTGTAGATTTAGGAGAAGGTGTTGTAGAATTAGGTACAGCTGCTTTCTTCAGTAATGAGTTAACCGACATTACGATACCTGCCAGTGTAACTACACTTGCAGATAATGTATTTACGAGTAATCAGTTAGAGACTATAACGGTTGCAGCCAATCAACCGCCTACTGTTACTAGTAGTAGCTTTGGCACGAGAACCGATATTGCGGTAACGGTTCCTAATGAAGCGTTAGCTACCTATTTAAATGATACTAATTGGGAAGATTTCTTTAGTATCAATGGGCAATATACAGGTGCTTTAGGAGAAGAATTTACAGTAGATGGAATAAAATACAGAATTACCGCCGGAGGTGTTCTTAATACGGTAGCAGTAGTAAGTACGACTAATAGTGGGATTATTATAATTCCAGAATCGGTTACAGAAAACACAGTAGCTTTTGAGCCAACCACGATTATAGACCTTGCACTTAATGGTCAAAGTATTAACTCCCTAAGTCTCCCCAATACCATTGTGAGTATAGGAGAACGCGCTTTTCAAGATAACGACCTCACTACGGTGACGATTCCTGATAGTGTTACTGAAATAGGAGATAACGCTTTTGATACCAACGAATTACAAACTCTAGTACTAGGTGCAAACCTTGAGACACTAGGAGTTGGCGCTTTTAACTTTAATCAGCTAACAGCGATTACATTACCCGCAGGCATCACTGCAATTGGAAGAGGCACGTTCAGAAATAATCCGTTAGAAACCATAACCGTATTAGGGAGTGTGCCGCCTACTACCAATAATAATGGTGCTACAGAAAATAGTTTTGGAGACCGAAGCGATATTGTAGTAACGGTTCCTACTGCAGCAGAAAATGATTACTTAAATAGTGAGTTTTGGACTGGTTTTTTTAGTATCAATGGGCAGTACACAGGTGCTTTAGGAAATGAATTTACAGTAGGTGGAATTAAATACAGAATTACTGCGAGTGGTATTCCTAATACCGTAACTGCGGTTGAAACAGAACTTACCGGTGCGCTTACTATTCCAGAGGTCGTTACAGAAAATACTATAGGTTTTGTTCCAACTGTTATACAAGAGTTTGGGTTTAATATGAGAAGCCTCACATCTGTAAGTTTACCAAATACAATTACCATAATAGAAGAAGGTGCCTTTGAAGACAATGACCTTACTTCAGTAACTATTCCTGAAAGTGTAACCACTATAGAAGCGCGTGCTTTTAACCTGAATCGCTTATTAGAAACAGTAACGGTTGATGCCACACAGCCTCCTACCACTGCTGATCGTAGCTTTGGCACGAGAACAAATATTAATGTTACAGTTCCCCCAGCAGCAGTAGATACCTATTTAGCAGATGCTAATTGGGAGAATTTCTACAGTATCAATGGCCAATACACAGGTGCTCTAGGAGAACGATTTACAACAGGTGGCTTTACCTATGAAATTACTGCTGGAGGTGTTCCTAACACGGTAAAGGTATTTAGTACAACCCTGAGTGGTGCCATCGAAATTCCTGAGCAAGTCCTTAACAATACCATTACTTTTATTCCAACGGCTATAGAAGAGTTTGGGCTTAATAATGAAGACCTTACAGCAGTAAGTTTACCAAATACGATTATCACAATAGGACGAGGTGCCTTTGAAGATAACGACGAGCTTACGAGCATAACCATTCCTAATAGTGTTACTACTATAGAAGAGCGTGCTTTTAGAAATAATGGCCTAACCACTGTAGATTTAGGAGAAGGCTTAGTAATACTGGGACAAAGTTCGTTTCAAAATAATCCTAACCTCAGTACAGTTACGATTCCTAATAGTGTTACTGAAATAGGAGTGAACGCTTTTCGAGATAATGGTCTAATCACTGTAAATTTAGGAGAAGGCTTAGAAATACTTGGAGAAGGTGCCTTTTTTAATAATCAGTTAACCGATATTATCATACCCACAGGTGTAACGACCATTGAAACTAGTGCGTTTAGAAATAATCCATTAACCTCGGTAACGGTATTAGCCACGGTGCCGCCTACCACAGATAGCAGCTCGAGTGAGAATAGTTTTGGTGACCGTTCTGGTATTGATTTGTTCGTGCCTGAAGGTACACCGGCTAATTATATACTCTCAGGTCAATGGGATGGCTTTAATTCCATCAATGGAGTTATCAATATCGATATCACATTGGCACTTAAAGTATTTTTACAGGGCGCTACTATTAATCCTAATGCAGGCGAAGAAGACTTGATGCGTGATGATTTACGTGTTGCAGGTCTTATTCCAACAACTTCACCATATAGTGATGGTTTAACTCTAGACGCTACCGTGTTTGATATCACAGGTAACAATGGCATTGTGGATTGGGTATTTGTACAATTGCGTGACCCTAATGATGCCTCCATAGTTATTGAAGAAAAATCTGCTTTATTACAGCGTGATGGGGATATAGTAAATACCAGCGGTAGCTCATCGTTAAGTTTTACTCTCGATGAAGACGATTATTTTATATCTATCGAGCATCGTAATCATTTAGGGATTTTATCTGCTAATGCGATTACATTATCTGCTGCTCCAACTGTTATAGATTTTACCGCAGATCTGTCGGTAACACAAGGTGGGATCAATGCGCTTGTAGAAATTAGTGAAGGCAAATTTGCGATGGTAGCAGGTGATTTTGACGAAAACGGACAAGTACAACCTACTGATGTTAGTGATACTACTTCAGCCATAGGAACCTCTGCTTATAGCAATGCCGATATGGATATGAATGGCCAAATACAACCTGCCGATATAAATAATTTGGTAAACCCTAATGTAGGGCGTGGTGAGCAGTTATTGGCCAGAAGTACCTTGGCTACTTCTACGGGTAAAGGAACACATAAGCATATAGAGTTTAGATATGCGCCCAAAGCACAGGCAGCAAATAAGCAGCCTTCTGAAGGGATACACGTTAAATTTTAAAAAAGTAGAATCCCCATGAAAACGGAAGCATATAAAACAAATAACCAGTGCATAGCACAAAACTATACATCCATACAAAACCAAGAAGTTTATGGTGTCAAGGACTCCGCAGCAGGTTTTGGTTTAACAAATAAAAAACAAACTATTATGAAAATAAAATTAGCCCTTTTATTTATAGTGTTTTTGAGCATCACAACTTTTGCTCAGGACCTAACCGTTACTTTCGAGAATGCCAGAAATACTAATGATGGCACAGACGATTTTTATGAAGCCGACATAGTGGTTTCATCCGATGTGGGTTTTAAGTTAGGAGACGGTCAACTTTATTTTGATTACAATACCGCTGCTTTTGGAACAAACGTGGTGGCTAATGGAAATTTTGAGTTTGTGATACCCGATGGAGCCATTCTGGCACTACCCGGTGGTTTTGGTTTTTTCTATAGTACCAATTCTGTTGATAATTCGGATCAGGTGGTATCTACTAATTATTCTGCTCAGGGTTCTGCGGGAGTAATCAATGGCAATAATATTACCAGTACACCAACCATACTTTTTAGTATCAAAATAAAGTATGAGGATGTATCCGAGGATGCGGGAGTTGCTTTCAATACAGAGATTAATGGAGCTACCGAACAATTTTTTACGGCTTGTGGTCCTTTTGATACCCCTGCAAATAAAGATTGTACTAATTTTCCTGGTGATCAAATCACTACAGAGAATGCTACTTTTGATTCTACAGGAGCGGTTATCAGTTCGGATACTACACCTCCAGTAATTACATTAACTGGTAATGCTTCAGAAACCGTAGAAGCAGGAACAACGTATACAGATGATGGCGCCACTGCTACCGATGATACAGACGGCGATATTACAGCAGAACTCGTAATAGTTAATCCAGTGGATACATCGGTGCCAGGAGTATATACCGTTACCTATAATGTAAGTGATGCTGCAGGGAATGTGGCTACAGAAGTAACTAGAGAAGTAACTGTAGAAGATACAACAGTACCCGTGATTACCTTAGTTGGTAATGCTTTACAAACTGTAGAAGCAGGAACAACGTACGCAGATGATGGAGCTACGGCCTCTGATTCGCTAGATGGTGATATTACTGCAGCTATTGTTACCGTAAATCCAGTAGATACATCAGTGCCAGGAGTATATACCGTAACCTATAACGTAAGTGATGCTGCAGGAAATGTGGCTACAGAAGTAACTAGAGAAGTAACGGTAGCCGATACCACAGTGCCTGTGATTACTTTAATTGGTAATGCTTCAGAAACCGTAGAAGCAGGAACAACCTACACAGATGATGGAGCTACGGCCTCTGATTCGCTAGATGGTGATATTACTGCAGCTATTGTTACCGTAAATCCAGTAGATACATCAGTGCCAGGAGTATATACCGTAACCTATAACGTAAGTGATGCTGCAGGAAATGTGGCTACAGAAGTAACTAGAGAAGTAACGGTAGCCGATACCACAGTGCCTGTGATTACTTTAATTGGTAATGCTTCAGAAACCGTAGAAGCAGGAACAACCTATACAGACGATGGAGCTACTGCTACTGATGATACAGACGGCGATATCACATCAGAACTCGTAATAGTTAATCCAGTGGATACATCGGCACCAGGAGTATATACCATTACCTATAATGTAAGTGATGCTGCAGGGAATGCAGCTACAGAAGTAATCAGAGAAGTAACGGTAGTCGATACAACAGTGCCAGAGATTACGTTGTTGGGGGATAACCCATTAGAGATAGCACAAGGAGATGTTTATACAGATCCTGGAGCAACCGCTTTTGATTCGCTAGATGGTGATATCACTGCAGCTATTGCTGTAGTAAACCCAGTAGACACTTCTACAGAAGGTACCTATACCGTAACCTATAATGTGATGGATGCTGCAGGGAATGTTGCAACCGAAGTGACCAGAACTGTAAACGTATCTCAAGTACTTAGTGTAGAGGATAATACCATTAAAGGTCTGAAAGTATATCCTAATCCTGTAAGGGATAGTTTTACTATTACTAGTGCTGATGCAGAATTTGATAGTATCAAATTATATAACATCACTGGTGCTTTGGTACAAGAAATTAATCCTAACAAAGTAAATGAATTGATACCTATGAATCACTTACAATCAGGTGTTTATTTTCTGCAAATGATCGCAGGAGATGCCAGTAAAACTCTGAAATTAGTAAAGCAGTAGAATATACATAATTTAATCTGTAAATATCAAAGATCATAAGTATGCATGCCTATAGCTAAATCAATATAAAATGGCACTTAAGATTTATAAAGAAAAAACTTCGAGTTTAAGGCAAAAAACGTAGGTATAGCATCAGCTAAATCTAAGTTTTTTCTATGAAGATAGATGTTATTTTATATTGATTTAGCTATAACTACTTACTCAATAAGCAGTTAGGAACGTTATTTGGTTGATAACCCTGAAACTTGTCTAGTGATTTTCTCTAGCTAGACTTGTTTCTGGATTATGCCACTTATACAATTTTTAATCAAAAATCGTATAACAGACCTATTGCTATTGATAACTGATATAAAGGAGACAAAGCACGAATAATGCCTGTCGGAAAAGTACTAGCTTTTTAAGGGATTGGTAAAGTGTTTGGAATAAATAAGAAATAATTTTATCGCATACGCAGTCATCGAATTAAAGATGATTTAATACATACATTAAAAACAAGATTACCATGAAAACAATCAAACTAATACCATTATTATTCTTGGCATTTTTTATGATCAATTGCGCTAATGATAGCGAAGATGATTTAATAGATGTAATTGATAATCCAGATCCTATTGGCGATGGATCAGTAATTACCTATACCGCCAATATCGAACCTATCATACAGAGTAGTTGTGTAGGTTGTCATGCGGATCCACCAGTAAATGGAGCACCTTTTCCATTAATCAATTTTACTCAAGTAAGTCAAAGAGCTGGCGGTATTCTTAACAGAATGTCCAGACAAAATGGAGCGGCAGGAGCCATGCCTCCTTCTGGTCGTTTGCCGCAATCGACTATTGATTTGGTAGATCAGTGGATCGCAGACGGAGCGCTAGAAAGCGAATAGTATTCTAAAAAAAAACAAAATTTATGAAATGAGCCATCATCACACCATGGGTATACCCATCAAAATGTGTAATGGCGAATTACATCTGACAGATACGAAACAATAAACTTTAAACAGATGAAAATGACACAAAAAAAGAACCCAATACTATTGGTATTAGCATTGTTGTTGATCACTGCATCAGCAACAGCTCAAAAATATTTAGATAAAAAAGGAAAGCTCACCTTTGAAGCTTCAGAAGAACTTTTTGAACCTGTAAAGGCGGTTAATGAATCGGTAACAGTGATACTAAATACAGAGACGAATGAGATCGCGTCACTGGCTTTAATGAAAGGTTTTAGATTTAAAAACTCCTTGATGGAAGAACATTTTAATGAAAACTATATCGAATCAGAAACCTATCCCAAAGCAACCTTTAAGGGCAAGTTAGTAGATCTTAAGGTTTCGGATCTTACCGAAAGTAATACCAGTGTTACAGTAGATGGGAAGATACAATTGCGTGGAAAAGAAAAAGAAATTAATACCACCCTACAGGTTAAAAAATCGGGAGATGCTATAGTCATACAAGGTTCATTTACTGTAACTCCTTCTGATTTTGATATTGATATACCAGGTGTGGTAAGAAATAAAATTGCCAAGGAAGTCATTGTTTCTCTGGATTGTAAACTTACACAGAAATGAAAAAAAGTAAAATCATCATAGCTATTGTACTTATAGCCTTTATCGGCGGGATATTTATGTACAATTATGTATTTAATGCCAAGCATAGGAACATTGCAGAAGAAAAAGCAAGCATAACCTTATCAGCAGAAGCATTGTATACGAATTTTAAAAAGGATGAAGCATTAGCAACCACCAATTTTCTGGACAAAGTAGTAGCAGTAAAAGGTGAAATAACTGAGCTAGAAAATAATGAAGTGGTCCTAAATAGTAAAGCACAAATACGTCTAGATACTACAGAAACCTCTAGACATAAAGTGGGAGAAATAATTACTATAAAAGGACGATGTGTAGGCTATGATGAACTATTAGAAGTGGTCAAAATAGACCAGGCAACCGTATTAAAATAAAAACTAAAATGAATTGCAAATTTATATATATACTAATTTTTTTAACGCCCAGTTTATTTTTTGGGCAAGAGGAAGATTTACTATCGGAGATAGATACCAAAATTGAAGCAGACTATAAAAGTGCGGCGTTCAAAGGGTTGAAAATCGTTAATTTTGAATCCACAAAAATGATCACTGGCAAAGAGTTGTACTTTGTAGTGTCCCATAGATTTGGTTCGATAGAAACAGGATTTGAGGATTTCTTTGGGTTGGATCAAGCAGTCACACGATTAAATCTTATTTATGGTATTACGGATGCTATTAATATAGGAGTGTCCCGAAGTTCATTTCGTAAGATCTATGAATCTTCTTTAAAAATAAGATTAGTTAGAGAAAAAAAAGGAGGTTTTCCTTTTACCATAGTGAGTTCTAGTAATGTCTTGATCAATACCTCTTTAGATGATGCCTTGTTACCCAAGTTAGAATTTGTAAACAGATTAGGGTATACGACACAATTGTTAATCTCCAAAAAGTTTAATGAGAACTTTTCATTGCAATTAATGCCTACGTTTTTTCATGATAATTATGTAGATATTGATGCCCAGGATAACTCGCAATATGTGATTGGTTTTGGAGGAAGGCATAAACTCACCAAACGATTTTCACTAAACATGGATTATGGATTACATCTCAATAGAGCTGATAATTCACCCTTTAAAAATCCACTTTCTATTGGCGTTGATATCGAGACTGGCGGACATGTTTTTCAATTACATTTCACCAATGCACAGCCTATGAACACCAATGGATTTTTAGGACAAGGCACGGGTGATTGGAGCGATGGTGATATTTTCTTTGGGTTCAACCTATCTAGAGTGTTTTAATAAAACCGCCTGTACCATGATGATATCCATTGCTAGAATAGAGGTTCAAGAACACTTTTGTGAAGATTGTGCTTCACTAATTAGGAATAAATTATCCGAAGTTGATCAGATCAAAAACGTTCGATTATATCCTAAGGAAGCACTTATTACATTCTGTTTTAGAAGAGCCAACGAATTATCAACAGTATTGAATGTATTGTCAAACATCGGGTATCATGAAAAAGAAGAAAAAATCATAACGAAGCAATGCGAACTAAACTTGTGTAATTGTTGATTAATAATTGATTTGTTTTTTTGTATGCCGCAAACCGCCTTTGCCAGTGAAATTTTCTTAGTACGTATTTTACCTGGAAGAGGTGTTGCGGTGTTTTAACCCAGATTATGCAATAGAAAATTTATTGCATCTGGTAACTACTGTAAACACTACCACTGTGTTCTGTTTTTTAATTTCACCATAGCCACTTCGACTGGGCTCAGTACATAGCCTTCGACCCAGCTCAGGGTATACTGCTATGCAGAAATCAAGAAAACACCAGTATTTATTGTAGTTCCAAGCTTCATAACAAAGTTCTATTGCATAATCCGGGTCTAAGTGGACAAATTCAAGTAATTTATCATAGTGAAACAAAGAGAAATTGCCTGTCTGTCGATCTAGGTGGATATAGCGCATAGCTTTTTTAAGTCAACCCCTATGTTCGTTATTTAGATTTGAGGGTGTGCAGGCACTCTTCCTAAAGTAAAAGCACTCGAACGGAGGAATTTTTTGAAACACTGAATTTTAAACTACTGTCATGCTGAGCTTCCTCCGATGGCGAACAGATGTCGAAGCAAATTATTGGATAAAATTTTTACTGGATGTCTCTAACTGAGGAATTTTATTTTAAAAAAGTCTACATACACAAGGACTTATACCAGTTATGATGTTAAATCATACGTGAAAAGAAAATAATAACGCTTCAATCGTAACCAAATATATATGCGCAGATTAATTATTAAATATCGACTTAGCCTATCATTAGCTGTATTCTATACATTATTAGGGTGGATTATATATTATATTTTCCTTGGGTAAAATATGAAACAGATCACATGTTATACCAGTTCTGATTTTAATTGTGTAATTTAATATTGGAAATGGTATTATAACAGTATTTATAACAATACACTTTGAATTCGATACCAACCATAATGTATGTAAAAATCATTATTGTTTACAAAGTAAAGCAAAACTTGTGTAATTACGACATTAGTAAAGCAATACTAGAAAGATTTAAGTAGCTTTATGATATTTTAGAAGCCCCCCCTATGAAACATTTTAATTAAATAAGTGTATTTTTTCTTTTTAGATTAACCATAATTTTTGCATAAACACAACAATTGGCCTTGATCCGCATGTAACTTCCATTTTCCTTAGAAGGGTGGGTTTATTCTTAGACTATTCTTTATGTAAAAAGTTTAATGGCGCAACCTGCTGTTTTGTATGGGTTTATTGGTGGTGAAGAGCGGTTCGATAAATGGTGAAATCCAACAAAAAAGCCTTAAAAAAAGCAGGAAATAATACAACTTATCGAACTTTTTTAAAAAATCAAGTATTTGATTATCATTATTTTGTGTATTAAAAAAGCCCAAACAAACTGTTCGGGCTTTTAAGGTGGTGCCTCCAGGAATCGAACCAGGGACACAAGGATTTTCAGTCCTTTGCTCTACCAACTGAGCTAAGGCACCTTGCTGTAAGCGGATGCAAATATAGAACGCTTTTTTTAATACTCAAAAGAAAAAATTAAAAAAATCGTTTTGTATTTTTACAAACTTATAGATAAGAGCTTGTAATATCCTGTAATCTAGAAGTTGTGATTAACTGAAACGAGATTATAATTTTTAAAAAAAGAGGATTGACTACCTGTAAAATAAAAATAAATAAATGAATCTTATTATTGATGTAGGTAATACTTCTATAAAAATAGGTGTTTTCGAAGAAGGTTTAATTGTTTATAAAGAAACATTAAAGTCGGATAGCTTTTTTATGGTAATTCAAAAAATCCATCAAGACTACCCTTTAATTAGTAACGCAATAATTTCTTCTGTTGCTACTATTAATAAAAAGGATATGCTGCTGATTAAAGATCTTTTTGATATAATGGTTTTGGATCATACTTTACAGATGCCTTTTAAAAATTTATATGCTACACCTACTACTCTTGGTGTTGATAGATTAGGTTTAGTTGCAGGTGCAGTTGGTCAATTTCCGAAAAAAAACGTTTTGATTATCGATGCAGGAACTTGTATAACCTATGATTTTAAAAATAAACATGAAGAATATCTAGGAGGAGCAATTGCACCTGGATTAAGTTTAAGATATGCGAGTTTACATAATTACACATCAAAATTACCGTTATTAGAGCTAGAATCACCAAAAAATTACATTGGGGATACAACAAATCAAGCAATACATTCCGGAATTGTGAATGGTGTTTCGTATGAAATTGAGGGTGCAATTGCAGAATATTGCAACACTTACCCCGATTTAACAGTTATTTTAACCGGAGGAGATGCACATTTTTTGTCTAAAAGATTAAAAAATAGCATATTTGCCACCTCTAATTTTTTATTGGAGGGACTAAATCACATTTTAGCTTTTAATAACAGTCAATGATAAAGAAGATTTTAGTAGTCATTCTGGTAATAGTTACCAGCGTATCTTATGCTCAGGAAGGAACTTCTTCTCCTTATTCTTTTTATGGAATAGGATTACAGAAGTTTAAGGGAACAGTAGAAAATAGATCGATGGGGGGATTGGGTATACTTACGGATAGTATTCACTTAAATCTTCAGAATCCAGCATCGTATGGAGAATTGAAATTAACAACATATACATTAGGAGCCAATTATAATGGATTGAATCTTGATAATGCTGCGGGGGATGATTCGTATAAAGATAATGCATCTTTAGATTATCTCGCTATAGGTATTCCTGCAGGTAAATTTGGTTTTGGTTTTGGAGTACTTCCAATAAGTTCTGTTGGATATCAAACGAATTCATTTAATGCTGATGGCTCTGAGAATCAGTTCCTTGGAACAGGTGGTCTTAATAAGGTGTTTGTTGCAGCTGGATTTAAAGTTAACGAGAATTTAAGCGTTGGTTTAGATATTAATTATAACTTTGGGAACATTGAGAATAAAGCAGTTCTCAAGCGTTCAGAGTTAGAATTTGATACAAGAGAAATCAATAGTTCTGATTTGTCGGGAGTTAGTTTATCTTTTGGAATTGCCTATAAAAAGATGCTAACAGAGAAATTAGAGTTAACTACATCACTTGTATCCACTCCTTCATTTAAATTGAAATCAGAGAACAGTCTAGAATTAGCAACTGTGCAGGTTTTAACTAATGGAGCAGAATTAGTTGTAGAGCGACAAGATATTGCAGTAGAGGATAGAGATTTGGATCTTCCGGCAGAGGTAAAAGTCGGTGCAGGAATTGGAGAATCTAAAAAATGGTTCGTGGGGGCTGAGTATACATATTTTGATGCGAGTAAATTCGATAATAGATCGTTTACATCAGATAATATTGTTTACGAGAATGCTTCAAAGGTGAAATTAGGAGGGTATTATATCCCTAAATATAATTCGCTAACAAGTTACCTTAATAGAATTGTTTATAGAGCAGGATTGAGATATGAGGAAACTGGTTTAAATATTAATGGACAAGCTATTAATGAGTTTGGCATATCTTTTGGAGTAGGGTTACCAGTTGGCAACTTATTCTCTAATGCTAATGTAGGTTTTGAGTTCGGAACAAGAGGAACTACCAACGCAGGATTAGTGAAAGAAGAATTTTTTAATTTATCATTAAGTTTATCCCTAAATGATAGATGGTTTAGAAAAGTGAAATTTAATTAACTACAATTATACAGCTATGAATACTAAAGTGTTATATACGATAGCAGCAGGATTAGTTTTAAGCGCTACAGGAGTTAGTGCTCAAGCTACTGACTGTGCGACTACGGCTTCTATTGCCTATGAGCACGCTAAAGTAAAAAATTATGAGGCCGCAGAAGCGCCTTTGTGGAAAGTAAGAAAAGAATGCCCTTCATATAGTGTTGCGACATACCAGTTTGGTCAGAAATTAATAGAGTCTAAATTAAAAAAGGCAGCTACTGATGGAGAAAAAACTCAATATGCGAACGAACTTATTGCCTTGTTAAAAGAAAGATATCAGTATTTCCCTGCTAAAACTCAAATAGGTGACATGCATTCTGATATAGGTCAGCTTATGTATGCTAACAAAATAGGGACAACAGATTCTCAATTTGCAGAGTTCCATAAAGCATATACTGAGGATAAAGCTAATTTTAAAGGAGCGAAAAAGTTATATACTTATTTTTACCTACTAGTAGAGTTACAAGATGCAGGTAAGAAGGATCTTCAAGATGTATTTGATTTGTATGATGATATTACGGAGAAGATTGAAGAAGAAGAAAGTAAAAAAGCAAAAACAATCAGTACGCTTACAGAAAAAGAAGAGTCTGGAGCAACATTGAGTTCTAAAGAGAAGAGAAGTCTAAAAAATGCTGGAATTAACCTAAGAGCCTACAGTAAAGTAAAAGCTGGGATTAATCAAAAAATTGGAGCAAGAGCAGATTGTGAAAACTTGATACCTCTTTACTCTGGTCAATTCGAAAGTAAAAAGACTGATGTTAATTGGTTAAAGGGAGCTGCTGGTAGAATGTCTGCAAAAGAATGTACCGATGATCCATTATTTTTCAAAATGGTAGAAGCTCTTCATAAAGCAGATCCATCAGCGAAATCAGCAAAGTATTTAGGTATATTAGCGCTTAAGGATAAGAAAACATCTAAAGCACTAGAATATTTTAATCAGTCCGCACAATTAGAGACTAAAGCTAGTGATAAAGCAAATGTGTACTATCGAATTGCAGAGGTATATAGAAAAAGAGGAAGTTATGCTAAAGCAAGATCGAACTATAAAAAAGTATTAGCAAATAAGCCTTCTTTTGGTCAAGCATACCTTAAAATTGCAGCAATGGTTGCTAAAAGTGCTAATAATTGTGGTGATGATGTATTTAGTAAAAGAGCAGTGTATTGGTTAGCTGAAAGATATGCCAGAAAAGCTGGTAAGGTAGATCCTAGTTTAAAGAAAACGGCAGCAGGAACAGCAGCAAACTATAAAGCAAAAGCACCTTCTAAAACAGATATCTTTAATAATCCTGAAATTAAATCAGTAAAAATAGGATGTTGGATTGGTGAAACGGTTAAAGTGCCGAAGCTATAATGCAAAAAAGGAATTCATATATATTATTAAACTTTGTCACAGCATTTGCTGTGACATTGTTTTTTTCGTGTCAATCAAACACGTCCAAAACTAATAACTATCGTATTACTGAGGATGCTCCTATTTCAGAAGCTTTTGAGGTGAATTTAAAGTATACCGATTCAGGGAGACTTACTGCGATTCTTAGAACACCTAAAATAAAAGACTATACCAATAGAAATTTTGGGTTTCAGGAGTTTCCAGAAGGTATTGTTTTGGATATGATTGATCAAGATGGAAAAGTAAGTGTTGTAAAATCAGATTATGCAATATTCTATAAAGAAACAGGGCTTATTGATATGAGAGGAAATGTAGATATTAAGACTGCAGATAGTACTCATCTTATGGCACGTCAGTTATATTGGGATCAAAGTATTAACTGGGTGTTTACTGATCAACCTTATAAAAGCATTCTTCCGGATGGTACTGTTAACGAAGCAGATGGTTTTGATGCTAATCAGGATTTTACTATCTTGAATTCTCGCATCAATGAAGGAATAATGTTCATCGAAGAATAAACTTATAATGATGAAAATTTTTAGATTTTTTGAAATTGCTTATTTAGCTATTATGTGTTTTTTCCTGTATCAAGCGTATGAAGAATGGGGAAAAGAAGATAGTCGTAGTATTTTGTATCTATGTTTTGCTGGTGTGGCAGTTTTTATGTTTTTCTTCAAAAGAAACTTCAGAAAAAGATTTGATGCCAATAACAAGGACAATAATTAATGGAGCTACAAATTATAGTAATTGTACTTTCTGTTATTCTCTCCGCTTTTTTTTCTGGGATGGAGATAGCCTATGTTTCGTCCAATAAAATTCATATTGAAATAGAAAAAAAACAAGATGGTTTTCTTGCTAATATTTTATCCCGGTTAACCAAAAGGCCGTCTAAGTTTATTGCCACAATGTTAGTAGGTAATAATATAGCCTTAGTGGTATATGGGTTTTACATGGGAGAATTACTCATGGGTTTTATTCAAGGGTATTATCCAGATATGGCACCAAGTTTTAATTTGTTGCTACAGACTATAATTTCTACACTAGTTATTTTGCTTACTGCAGAGTTTTTGCCCAAAGTTTTTTTTCAGATTTATGCCAATACGTTGCTGAAAGTATTTGCGTTACCAGCTTATTTTTTTTATCTATTATTTTGGTTTATATCATCCTTTGTTATTTGGATATCGGATTTTGTCCTTAAGAAATTTCTTAAAACAGATGGGGATGAGGTGCAATTAGCTTTTACAAAAACTGAATTAGGAGATTACATTAATGAACAAATGGAAACTGTCGAAGCACATGATGAAATTGATAGCGAAATTCAGATTTTTCAAAATGCACTTGATTTTTCGGACGTAAAATCTAGAGAGGTTATGATTCCGAGGACAGAAATCATTGCTATAGAAAAATCTCAATCCTTGGAAGAGGTTAGTCAACTTTTTATTGACACTGGTTTATCCAAAGTTTTGGTGTTTAATGCTACTATTGATGATATTATTGGTTATGTACATTCTTTTGAATTGTTTAAAAAGCCGAAGTCTATAAGATCTATTTTGTTGCCAGTAGTTTTTGTTCCAGAAACCATGTATGTTAAAGATGTGCTTAATCTTTTGACTAAAAAACACAAAAGTATTGCTGTTGTGATTGACGAATATGGTGGAACAAGTGGTATTATTACGGTTGAAGATATTGTAGAGGAACTTTTTGGAGAGATAGAGGATGAGCATGATTCTGTAGATCTTATAGAGGAGAAACTAGATGAAAATCATTATCGTTTTTCTGCTAGAATGGAAGTAGATTATATCAATGAAACCTACAAGCTAAACCTTCCAGAAAGTGAGTATTACGAAACACTTGGTGGAATGATAGTTAATCATACAGAAGAAATTCCAGAACGAGGAGATATTGTGAATATTGACTCAGTAATCATCAATATTATTGAAACTTCCAATACTAAAATTGAGATTGTAGAATTAAAAGCCTTGTTAGAGGATTAATGATTCGTAAACAGACGTATATTTGATATCTGTCTTCTTATTATTCTTAATCAATTAGTTTTTTTTCGAAAAGCACTTATCATTATGTTGATAACAAGAAATGCGTGTAGTGTTCTTTTAATCAAATAGATAAGTTTTGTTTTAAGGAGAAATTATTCACTAAAATTAATTGAAAGATCTATTCAAAAATAAAAAGCAAAAAAACTTGTAAAGACTTTCTGTCTTTAATTGGTAATATTCTAATAAAATGGTATTTTCGCCCACTATATTTCAATAAATTAAACTTAAAATGGCAGTTTTAAATAAAATCAGACAACGTTCCGTTTTCTTAATTGTGATTATCGCTTTAGCGCTTTTCTCATTCGTCTTAGCAGATTTGATTAGAAATGGTGGAGCTATTTCTCAAAAAGCAGCAAATATTATTGCTACAATAAATGGGAAAGAAATTGATCGAACTGATTTTGCAAGAAAAGTCGAGACAGCATCTAGAAATTTTGGAGGTAATGGATCAAATTTACAGACTGTAAATTATGTTTGGAATCAAGAAGTTAGACAGATCGTTTTTGATGGACAATTTGAAGAATTAGGAATTAGAGCTGGAGCAGATCAGGTAAATCAATTGTTAGAAGAAGGATTGGCAAATAACCCAACTTTTCAAAACGAAGCTGGAGTATTTGATAAGGCAAAGATGCAAGAATACGTTGCTAGTATTAAAGGAAATCCTGTAGCTTATCAACAATGGACAGACTATAAAATATCTTTGGGTAAAGGAGCTTTAGAAGAAACGTATCTAAATATGATTAAAGCTGGAGTTGGAGTAACTCTTAAAGAGGGAGAGCTAGCTTATAAGATGGAAAATGACGTTGTAGATATAAAATATGTTCAGCTTCCATTTTCTGGAATACAAGACACTGAAGTGAATGTATCTGATGCAGAGATTAAGGCCTATGTAGACAAGCATCCTGACTTATATCAGGCGGACGCTTCTAGAAATATGAGATATGTATTCTTTAAAGAAGAGCCAAGTCAGCAAGATGAAGATCAATTGATAGCAGAGGTAACTAAAGTCATAGAAGGTCTAAAAACTGCAGAAAATATTGAAGAATTTATTAACCTAGATAGTGGATCTGCTTTAAAGTATGAAGACCGTTTTGTTTTTAAGAAAGATTTACCAACTACTGTTAGTGATACTTTATATAATGTTCCGGTTGGAGAGGTTTATGGACCTTATAAGGATGGAAAATACATTAAAATCTCTAAAGTTGTTGCTCAAAAACAGTTACATGACTCGTTAAAAGCCAGCCATATTTTAGTGTCTTGGAAAGGTTTAGGTACAGCTGGTGATACTGAAAGGACTAAGGAAGAAGCAAAAACACTTGCAGATAGTTTGTTAAGTATTGTTAAGACTGATAAAACTAAGTTTGTGACATTAGCAAAAGATTTTTCTGCAGATACTTCTAATAAGGATAAAGGTGGAGATTTAGGTTATTTCCCTCCAGGAAGAATGGTACCGGCATTCAATGATTACATTGTAGATAACAATGTTGGAGATATGGGAGTAGTAGAAACTGCTTTTGGATATCATATCATTACTATTGAGGATAAGAAGAATGAACAAAAAGCTGTTAAGGTTGGGACTATCGCTAGAGAAATTGAAGCTAGTGAAAAAACTATTAACGATATTTTTACGGAAACTACTAAATTTCAAATTGCTACAAAAGATGCAGATTTTGCTGAGAAAGCAAAAGAGAGTGAATATAATGTTCTTCCAGTAAATAAAATAAGTGAGTTAGCAGAAAATATTCCAGGAATTGGTGCACAACGATCAATTGTTCAATGGGCATTTAAGGAAGAAACTAAGGTAGGAGATGTAAAACGTTTTGATGTTACTGGCGGATATGCTGTTGTACAGCTTACGGCAAAAGCATCTAAAGGAATTCAAAAAGTAGAAGACGCAAGTACTTCTGTAAAACCTATCCTTATTAAGGAGAAAAAAGCTGAAATGCTTAAAAAGAAAATTTCAGGAAGTACATTAGAAGATATTGCTAAAAATCAATCTCAAACAGTTAAGACTGCATCTGCATTAAATATGAAAACACCTACGATAAGTGGAGCGGGAACAGAGCCTAAAGTTGTTGGTGCTGCATTTGCTTTAGAGAGTGGTCAAGTTTCTGAACCAATTGTTGGGAATAATGGAGTTTATGTGGTTTCTGTAACAAAGAAAACTCCTGCTAGCGGATTAGATACCTATATGAGTTATGCTGCGCAAGAATCTAAGACACAAGCTAACGCAGTTAATTCTAGAGTGTTTAATGCTTTAAAAGAAGCAGCTGATATAGAAGATAAAAGAGCTAACTTCTATTAATAAAAGATTTAGTAAGAAGATATTTTAAATAAAAAAATCCTGAAGAAATAATCTTCAGGATTTTTTGTTTAGTATGATTAAATTTTAAGGTATTATTTTCGCACTTTTTGTTCCCATTTCCAGGCAGAAGATAATGCTTCATCTAGACTGCTCTTAGCGTTCCAGCCCAATTCGTTATTTGCTTTGTCTGTATTTGCATAAGCAGCAGTAATGTCACCTTCTCTTCGGTCTACAATTTTGTAGTTTAATTTCTTATCAGATACTTTCTCAAATGACTGTATAACCTCTAGCACAGAACTACCAGTTCCTGTTCCTACATTAAATACCTCATAATTAGAAGTGTTATTATTTTTTATTAGACGTTCTAAAGCTACTACATGTGCTTTTGCAAGATCTACTACATGTATATAATCTCTTATGCAAGTTCCGTCTTCCGTAGGATAATCATCACCAAAAACCGAAAGTTGTTCTCTAAGTCCAATTCCTGTTTGAGTAATAAACGGAACTAAGTTTTGCGGAACCCCAATTGGTAATTCTCCAATCTCTGCAGAAGGATGGGCTCCAATAGGATTAAAATAACGCAATGCGATCGCGTTTAAGTTTGGTTTTACTTTACAAGTATCTTTTATAATTTCCTCACCTATTTGTTTTGTATTTCCATATGGAGATTCTGCGGTTTTAACAGGAGCATTTTCGGTAATAGGTAGCTCATCTGCTTGTCCATACACAGTGCAAGAAGAACTGAATATAAAACTAGTTCGGTCTTTTTTTTGTAATTCTTTAAGAATATAAACTAGAACACTTATGTTGTTTTCATAGTATAATAAGGGGTTTTCTACACTTTCTCCTACAGCTTTCGAAGCAGCAAAATGAATAATTCCTTCAATATCAGCGTGGCGATTAAAAAAATCTTCAACTTTATCCTTTTCTCTAAGATCGAAATTTTCAAAAATAACTTCTTTCCCTGTAATAGTTTTAATGCCCTTTAAAACTTCTGCAGTAGAGTTTGAGCAATTATCGATAATGACTACATTATATCCTTCATTTTGTAATTCTACAACGGTATGCGATCCGATAAACCCCAATCCACCGGTAACTAGTATTTTCATTTTTTTGTTTTCAAGAGTTTTTACTAAAGTATATTGTAAAGTTACTACAATATGATATATAACTAAAAATAGATTAGGAATAAGTTTTAGTAATTAGAAAATCAAATATGTACTCACTACTAAAGCTGTAATAATCCCTCCAGTGATCAAGGCATATTTCCAAGGAGTAGTGTCTATAACATCCGTGGTAATAGGTGTGTAAATTTCTGTTTTTGGTTTTAGTACTCCAATGATCAGCATGATAATTACATTGATTACAAATAAGATACCCATAATATGTAAAAAATGAGGATATGCTTCAGCTTTTATAATGGCTAATTGATCTACATCTGTAATGCCATTAATAGAAGCTTCTACTAAGGCTTCATTTGTAAAATAAGGGCCAAGAATGAGTAAACTTATTAAGTACATAAGTACTCCTGCAATTAGGACTATTTTAGCACCGATAGCAGGAACTTTTTTTGTTAAAATACCAATGATAACAACCGCCAAAATAGGAACACTTAAACTTCCTAATGCCTGTTGAATATAGGAAAATAATCCTTCAGGAGCATTTGCTATAAATGGTGCAATCGTCATGGAAATTATGGCTATAATAAGTCCAAATAGTTTTCCAGCTTTTACTGTTTGAAGTTCATTAGCATTAGGCTTAAAGAATTTTTTGTAAAGGTCAAATCCAAATAGTGTGGCGCTGCTATTTAATAAACTATTAAAAGAACTTAGAACAGCTCCAAAAAGAACAGCGGCAAAAAAACCAAGTAACGCAGGAGGAAGAACTTTTCGCACTAATTCTGGATAGGCTTGATCCGCAGAATCAAGTTCTCCATTAAAAACATTCCAAGCAATAATTCCAGGAAGCACAACAATTATTGGTATCAAAAATTTTACAAAGGCAGCAAGCATCATACCTTTTTGCCCTTCTTTTAAGCTTTTAGCGCCAAAAACACGTTGTAATATAGATTGATTTGTTCCCCAATAATACATTTGAGCAATCATCATTCCTGTAAAAATAGTTCCTACTGGGATTGATGAAGTAACTCCTCCAGTTACATTAAATTTATCTCGATTTTCTGTCCACAAAGTTTGTACACCATTCATCATGTTTCCATCACCAATTAACTTCAATCCGAAATATGGAATGAATAATCCGCCTATTAATAAACCTATTGCATTTATAAGATCCGACACGGCAACAGCTTTTAATCCTCCAAAAATTGCATATATAACCCCAATCAATCCAATGCTCCATACACAAAGCGAAATAGTAGCAGATTGGGATAGATTTAATAAAGATGGTAAATCAAACATAGTGCTAAATGCTAGTGATCCAGAATAAAGGATTGTAGGTAGCAACACAATACTAAACGCAATTAAAAATAAAACAGATAGTATTGCTTTTGTGTTTTCGTCAAAACGTTTTTCTATAAATTCTGGAATGGTGGTAATACCAACTTTCATGTATTTTGGTAATAACCATATAGCTGTAAGTATCATAGCAATAGCAGCTAGTGTCTCCCAAGCCATTACCAGAATACCTTCTGTAAATGCTTGACCATTTAAGCCAACAATTTGTTCTGCCGATAAATTGGTAAGTAATAATGAACCTGCAATAGTGATAGCACCAAGACTTCTGCCTCCTAAGTAATACCCATCAGCAGATTTTTCGTCTGTACTCCGAGTTTTCCACCAAGCATATATTGCTACAAGTAATGTAAATCCGATAAATGATAATATGCCCATACAAGTTTTGTGTTAAATTGATAAATCAGATGATTATATGTTTTTAATTTAAGCAATTTCGTGCTCATAATAAGTGGATGCATCTTGTAATAACAAATCTAGGTATTCATTTTCCTTTGCCAGACGTTGTTCATCCCAATGTAAATATTTTATAAGATCCTCTTGTACTAATGATCGATATTGACGAACACTATTAATATCAAAATAGAGTCTACCGGTTCGTCGCACAAAAAAATCTGCCAAACCGTTTATCATCTCATGATGTACGCCATACCAAACTTCTGATCGTATTAATTTTTCTTCAATAGAATCGTTTAGAAAGTAACCAACTTTATTAATGATAGTATTTGCTTGTTTACCATATGTAGTGGCTAAATACCATCCGTAGTATTCATCCTGTATATTTAGATCTTTTAGCTGTTGATTAATTTGTAGAAGATATTTTTCCACTTCTTCAGTATCTTTTAATGGATCATTAGTAAGTGGTATATTTTGTGTATGTGATTTTGAGAATTGTTCTCTTTTTTTGGAGCTCATTGTTTTAAGAACTGCATCAATAACACGTTGCGCCATTTTACGATACCCTGTTAATTTTCCTCCAGCTATTGAAATCAATCCTGTTTTAGAAATAAATATCTCATCTTTTCTGGATAATTCTGAAGGGTCTTTGCCGTCTTCGTGTATCAGTGGTCGCAGTCCAGCCCAGTTAGACTCTATATCATCTATTGTGAGTTGCACAGAAGGGAACATATTATTAACCGCGTCTAATAAGTATTGAGCATCTTCTTGTGTAGCTACTACCCGGTTTAAATTAGCCTTGTAGTTGGTATCCGTAGTTCCTACATATGTTGCGCGACCTCTGGGGATAGCAAAAATCATTCTTCCATCGGATACGTCAAAATAGATAGATTGTGTAAGAGGAAATCGTTCTCGTGAAAAAACAATGTGTACACCTTTTGTAAGGTGTAAATACTTGTTATTCATAGAGTGATCTTTTTCTCTTAATAAATCCACCCAAGGACCTGCTGCAGAAACATAGTTTCTGGATTTTATAGTTATTTTTTTATTCGAATTATATTCTAAACACTCTAAACTTTTTATTTTTCCTTCAGTATCATAGTTAAAGGTTGTCATTTCGCAATAATTGATGATGTTTGCTCCATATGAAGCTGCTTTTTTAAGAAGCTCTACGGTAAGTCTCGCATCATCTGTACGATATTCTGCATAATAACCACCTCCAGTAAGTCCATTTTTATTTAATAAAGGTTCCTTGGCAATTGTTTCTTCAATACTTAGCATTTTTCGTTTGTCATCTCCTTCTACATTTGCTAAAAAATCATATACTTTTAATCCAATCGCAGTCATCATCTTTCCATACGTACCACCTTCTATTAATGGTAATAACATTTTTTCTGGAACGACTAAATGGGGGGCAAGTTTATGAACCATAGCACGCTCACTTCCTGATTCTTTTACCAAACCTATTTCCATTTGTTTTAGATATCGTAGTCCACCGTGAATCAGTTTTGTAGACTTATTACTGGTTCCGGATGCAAAATCGTTTTTTTCTACCAGGCATACTTTTAAGCCTCTCGAAGCTGCGTCTAAAGCAATTCCGGCTCCGGTCACACCACCACCAATAATAAAGAGATCATATTTGGTAGTTTGTGCTTTTTGTAATTGTATGTGTCGGTCTAGAATAGAAAAACGTATAGGACCTTGTTCTTTTACAGATAGCATTTTTGCATTGGTAGATTTTGTGCGTTCTACTGCGTCCTTCCATCCACTATATTTTCTACTCCTTTCGTGTTCATTAATCTGGGGTTTAAACTTAGTATCGACAATTCTAATTCTGGAAATGTCTTTTTTAGTCCAAACCCCAGCTTTTATTCCTGCCAGGAATGCAGCACCAAGTGCTGTAACTTCTAACATTGCTGGTCGATCAACCTCTACATTGAGGATGTCAGCCTGAAATTGCATCAAATAGTTGTTAGCAGATGCGCCTCCATCTACTTTAAGTTCTTTCATTAGCTTACCACTATCTTCGACCATAGCATCTAATACATCACGAGTTTGGTAGGCTAAGGCATCTACAGTAGCTTTTATAATTTCATTTTTACCGGAATCCAATGTTAGTCCATATATTGCTCCTTTAGCATTCATGTCCCAATAAGGAGCTCCAAGACCGGCAAAAGCGGGAACAACGTACAAACCTTTAGAAGAGGGAGTAGATATACAGATCTCTTCTGTTTCAGAAGCTTTAGAAATGACTTGCAATTTATCACGAAGCCATTGTACAGAAGCACCCCCTACGAAAACACTACCTTCGAGCGCATATTTGATATTATCTTCAGGAAGACTACAACATAAAGTTGTTAATAAGCCATTCTTAGAATGGTAGGCTTTTTTTCCTGTATTTAATAATAAAAAACAGCCTGTGCCATAGGTGTTTTTAGCAATTCCTGATTTATAACCACCTTGGCCAAATAAAGATGCTTGTTGATCTCCGGCAACTCCATATATCGGAATCTCTTTTCCTTGATAAGAAATATTTCCAAAGTCTGATGATGAATATTGAACTTTGGGTAACATTTCCTTAGGAATGTCTAGTGCATTTAACATAGTTTCATCCCATTCTAATCGTATGATATTATATAACATTGTTCGAGATGCGTTGGAATGATCCGTCACATGTCTTGATCCATTTGTAAATTTCCAAATTAGCCAGGTATCAATTGTACCAAATAGCAGATCTCCTTTGTTAGCTTTTTCTCTTGCCCCTTCTACATTGTCTAGAATCCATTTTAATTTTGTGCCAGAAAAATAAGAGTCAATTACCAAACCGGTGTTCTTAGAAACATAATCTTCTAAACCAATAGACTTAAGATTTTTACAAATGTTAGAAGTTCTTTTGTCTAACCAAACAATAGCGTTATGTACTGGTTTCCCTGTAGTTTTATCCCAAACAACTGTTGTCTCTCTTTGATTGGTGATTCCAACACCAGCGATTTGATCAATACTTATTTTAGATGTAGCTAATACTTCTTCAAAAACGTTTTTTTGATGTTGAAAAATTTCTTCAGGATCATGTTCTACCCATCCAGATTGAGGATAATGTTGTGTTAGTTCTTTTTGAGAGATGCCACAAATACTGCCATTATTATCAAAAATAATAGCTCTAGTACTAGTTGTTCCTTGATCAAATGCAATGATATATTTTTTATCCATCAGTGATAGTTGACTTTATTTTTATATACTTTCTTGGTTGATGATTTCTTTGTGATCTTCTAAAAAAACAATGTTATTTTTAGAAGATTGGTCAATTGATTATAAATATCTGAATTATTAAAGCAATTGAAAAGATAATTACGAACTAAAAAAAATGCAATCGTTTGTATTATTTTTTATAAGGTATATTGATGATTTTATTGATTTTTTTAATGAAATCATTTAAGATCCGGTGTTTTTTTCTAATCTAATCAATCCACAAACTGGAGCTTTTATCTGAACTACTCCAATGAGAATCATTAAGTTACATTCGTGTGTTATTTTTCCTGTACAATCGTAAGTCGTACAATGATATGCTCCATAATTTTTATCACTGTTTAGCACAATTTTAGTAACTAATTGACCATTGATGATGTCAATTTTATTTGTAATTTCATTAAAATCAACTATATAGTTATCAAACACTCCTATAATTGTATGATCATTTAGAGAAGATTTGAGTATTGGGTAATTAGCCAAAGGTTTTTGTGGTATAAAGTTTCCTTTAAGAAAAATCTGTGAATGATTTCTCCAATAATGAGTATAAAAATGTATCATAGATAATTCTTCTGATGTTGCTTCTTGTAGTAATACAGAAAGTTGTGGAACTCCAAATAAAATATTTACCAGTTGTAATGCTTTTATTTCTAGAGGTTCCTCTTTATGATAGGTAAACATATCACTGTGTACAGCAGTATCTCCACAAATCATCTTGATATCGGTGATACGTACGCGATTCATTAAAGAATCACCTGGGCAATCAAAAGCCCTAAACATATTTCCATATTTTCGCATGGCTGGACCGGTATATTTTTGACGAAATTCGATTACAACTTCTTGATTGATTGCGTGTAGGGAACTTATGATGTCGGTCATTAATCGATCAACAGCTAGATTTACGGAGGAATAGTCTCTTCCGTTTTCTTTGGTTAGTTTGGTGCTAGGGTATACTTTGAATTCATCAATAAAATCTAGTTTGAATCCATCAATTCCCCACATGTTTAAGGCATTTACATATAAATTTATTAGGTATTCTCTTACTTCTGGATATCTTGGGTCAAATACGGGAGCCCAACGATGTTCTTCTGTAAGGAATTTACCTTTAAATTTTTTATAAGCTTCTGATTTTTTACCACAAAAAGGAACAGAATACCATAAAGCTAATTTCATTCCTGTAGCGTGAATTTTGCTCACAAAATGTTTCATTTTAGGAATTCTTTCTGGATACCAATCTCCAGTATAATCATATCCTCTATTTTCATCCTTGGTTTGCCATCCATCATCAATGATTATTAGTTCATACCCTAAATCAGATGCAATTTTACACTCCTCAATAAGGGTTTCTATATTTAGTTTTTGATGGAACTGGTACCAAGTAGAATAAACAGGGACTTTTGCTAAATCAGGGACCGTAACTGGGGTAAGATTTTCGAAACTTTCCCACCATTTCCCTACGTTTTTTAGAGATTCTGAAAAAGATTGATCACTTTGATCTATTCTTAGTTGTGCATTGTAATTAGAAATTGAATGATGTCTTTCTGTAAAAAACGATATGTGACAATAGATACAGTTATCTTCTTCTCGATATAAGGCATTAAGTTTTTTGGTGTTTATTGCATCAGAACAAGCAAAGGTGATAACGTTGTTGTCGTCATGGCCAAATAATGAAATTACTGGAGAATCAACAGAAATTCTTGATTCCATATGATCCAATTCCCAATCATCCATGATTCTTTTTGCAAAATCAGTAGTAGGTTTCCAAACACCTTTGATATTAACCGCGGGAATCTTCCATTTAAAGGTTACCGTTTGGGGTGTAAATGTAGTTATGGATGTGAAATTTATATTATATATAGTGACTCCATTTTGTTCTTCAAGTAGCGTTATGTCAACTTGAAAATCTTTGGACTCTTGTATTACCTCGATATTATGAGTAATTACTTCTTTCATTCGTTTTTATTCTTTATTATTTGGTAAAATCAGTTTTTTGCCAAAGCATTTCTTTTTTTACTCTGTATTCGATATACCATTGTACTATCATTATTTTGTGTAGCAAGAATTAATTTTTCATTGTTCCTGTTTTGCATAGAAATAATATGATTAGATTGTTTGGGGACAAGAAACCCTGTCTTATTATTCTTTGTAGGGATGAAACCTTTTTCTGATCCCTTTAAATAGATTCCTATTATGGCATCGTGTCTGCCATAACTTGCTTCTGCGGAATAATCATTCCCCACAATCAACACATCTTTAAAACCATCCTGATCAATATCCTCTACAAGAAAATTATTGATAGGAGATTGTTGACAAGGTTCAGGTAAAAACTTGACTTTGAAAGTATTGTTACCTATGTTTTCTGCATAAATAGATTGAAATATATGAGCGCTAAAAGTTTCTTCTTCTAAATTATTAATATTCAACAATTCCTTAAAATTAGCTTTAGCAAATTCATTATACGTTGGGTATTGTTTCTTTAAACTCACTAATTGTTTCATGACGTCGTCCCTAGTGTGAATTGGTTGCAATGATAATCCATTAGATGTCTTGAAATACTGCGCTAGCAAGGGGTCAATACTTCCGTTATTGTCAAAATCTTTTTTGTACACATATACGGCTTGATTAAACATTGGCTTGATGTATCCGTTGATACCTTGATTACCTGCAAGTATATCTTGATCACCATCGTTATCAATATCTGCCAGTGTAATACTGTTCCACCAACCAGACATATTCAATGTGTTTCCTTGCGTATCTATCCATTTTATAGGAATTTCTTTTGCTTTGTTTGTATCGATTTGATATATAGAAATTGGCATCCACTGTCCAACTACAATAAGTTCCTTAGTTTTATTATTGTTAATATCCGCCCAGGTAGCATCTGTTACTATTCCTGATCCAGAAAATGGAATGTTGTTGTTTATGGAAAGATTGCCTTTTTGATTAGTGATTAAATAGCTAGGAGTAGAAAGTGGATATTTCCCTGTTAATACACTGCCTCCAACAAAAATATTTTGTATACCCGTATTATCAGTGTTGTCTGCTGTCACACAAGCTGTATTTGTTATTATTTTGGAAAGAGTTTTAGTTTCACTTATTAAAAAAGAACCAGTTCCGTCATTAATGTATATTCTGTCTTTTAATAGTTCGTCATTATTTCCAGCATCAGTTCCACCACTACCGATGTACAAATCTTTGTCTCCATCATAATCTATATCAATAAATAAAGCCGCAGTATCTTCGTATTTAGTGTCAAATTTCTGCTTAGGTTTATAAACACCATTTTGGTTTTCGCTAAAAAGAGTGCCAGAAAAACCTTTACTGCCACCAATAAAGATTTCTTCACCTTGTTTATTGTCTACGTTTTCACTTATAATGCATGGACCCAAAGAATTAAATTGATGACTTAATAAGGATTGTTGTAGGTAGTCATTTAAATAGTTTTCGGTATGTGCAAATGAAAAGGTACTGATATCTTTTTGAAATAAAAGATCAGTTTCTTTTTCTGAAGGATTATCAAAAGAATTTTGATGATTAATAATTATAAGTTGGTTCGATGGAATATCTTTTTTATAACTAATAGCACCATTAGGCCATAGTATCTTTAATGAATCAACTTTTTCTGAATGCAAACCAAAGTGAATAATTGGCTCTACAGAAGATAAATATCCTTTGATGGTGGATTGATATTGTGTTTGTTTAGTACCATTATCCCACAAGGTAATTTTTGCCCCAATTCCATTTTTATTTTTATCTGTTCCTTTTAGTTGTACTCTTAAAAACTTCTTGTTTTTTTCCGATATATGATTTTCTAGTATAAATGCAGGACTATTTATATTGTTTACGATTAAATCTAAATCTCCATCTTGATCTAAATCCGCGTAGGCGGAGCCATTAGAGTAGGAATTTTTCTCATCTATCCATTGAGAGGAAACATCGGTAAATTGAGCATTACCTTTATTTTCATAGATTACATTCGGAAGATGAATTCCTGGAAGTTGTTCAATTAGATTTTTGGATTTTTCTTTTCTAGCATTTGGTGTTCCAAAGATGTTATTATGTCCAGAATAATTAATAAAATCAAGATCTGTAATGTCTTTAACATAACCATTTGTAATGTAAATATCTTTATTTCCATCATTATTGTAGTCTGCAATTAGTGGTGCCCAACTCCAATCTGTACTGGCAATGCCAGAAGCGAATCCAATTTCTGATGCTGGTAATATTTGACCTTTGATAAGGCCATTATGAATTTGAAGTGTATTGTGAACATATTGCGGAGTATATCCATTTCTTTTGGATAATAAATATTTATCATAATTGTTAGAAGCTAACATTTTCTTTTGTCTCTGATAATCATTAGGCAACATGTCTACCACCATAATATCCGGTAATAAATCATTATTAATATCTGCTACATCAACTCCCATTGCATTATAGGTTTGTTTTGATAAAACCTGTTGGTTCATTTCGCTAAATCCAAGATGAATTCCGTTACTGTTTTTACCCTTATTGATGTACAAAAGGTCATTGGTAATAAAATCATTACTAATGTAGATATCGGGTAAATTATCGTTATTAAAATCATTAATAGCTACTCCTAATCCAAATCCTTTATGAGTGATACCCATACTATCTGAGACGTTAGAGAAAAATATTTGATTCGTATTTTTTAAAGTTTTGTTTTCTAATAAGTAATCGGATAAATGTTTAGGTTGATAAATTTTGGGTATAGGAGTATTTCGATCTCTTTTGGTATTACCATTATGAACAATATATGCATCTAAATCGCCATCTAAATCATAATCAAAAAAAACAGTTTGTTGGCTATAACTGCCATCATCTAGTCCATAGATTGAAGCTTGTTCTTTAAAATAAGGGATTCCCTTCTTACTTAAACCTTGGTTTATAAACAATAGATTATTACAATCATTATTACAATTACTTCCACCAACATTAAGATAGATGTCATCCAACCCATCCGCATTGATATCTATAATACTTACCCCGGTTATCCATGAATTTGTTTTAAAATTAGATTCGATAGAAATATCTTTAAATTTTAAATTACCTAGATTTAGATATAACTTGCTAGTTACTTGATTTCCGGTAAAAATAATATCTGATAGTCCGTCTTGATTAAAATCACCAATACCGACACCACCACCATTATAGCAGTATTGAAAATCTATAACATTGATATTATCATTTTCGGTGATTGTATTTTGGAAAAGAATACTACTGTGCGAAGATGGTACAAGAGTGAATAGAGTATCTTTTGGCAATCGTTTTTTGCAACCAAAAAATAACAGAATTAATATGATATGGATTACATTTTTTTTCAAAAAGATAGTATTAGATTTTCAAGACCAAGCAAACCCAAGTAAGGGTTTGCTTGGTTGACTAAAACAATAAACAACAATTAATCAGATAGGTTTAGTAACCATCATTTTGTTTCAAGTTAGGGTTGGCTTGTAATTCTGGTAATGGAATCCATAAACGTTCATCTTGTCCAGTAGTAAATACAGCTGCTGGCCCTGCAAGAGATTTAGGATGACGACCTGCAGATATAGTTGAACCAGGACCTAATATATCATCCGCTAGTTCCCAGCGTACTAAATCGAAAAAACGATGGCCTTCTCCTGTTAATTCCATAATTCGCTCATCTATAATGGCTTGTTCTACTTGTTCTTTAGATAAAGTATTAGGTAATAAAGAAATCTGTGCACGTTCTCTTACTTGATTAATAAACGGTATAGCATCTGATGTACCTCCATTTTCATTGAGAGCCTCTGCTAACATTAATAATACGTCAGCATAGCGTATGATTCTCCAGTTAGTTCCTAGTGTGTGTCCAAAACCAGGGATTTCTGCACTAGACATACCTTCATCCAAACCTGCATATTTCCTAGAAAATAATGCTGGAACTCCTAGATTCTCTGCAATTTCTATACTTGAAGCAAAATCATCTGTAAATGGTGCCCCTCCATATCCTGTGGCACCTGGATAATCAAAAGCAATTGTTTTGTTTCTTCTTACGGTGTCTCCATTATCGTCGAAAACTTGAAGAATATGTGGATTTATGACATGACCTTGATCTAAACTTACATGAGGGGGAGAATAATCAATATACCAATTGGATTGCGAGCCAGTAAGTGGCGAATCTGCTCCCCAAACAAAGTTGTCTTGTCCAACATACTGAAGTTCGTAGACAGATTCTGAATTATTTTCTACTGAAGAATTAGATGAAAAGTTATCGCCGTAATTATTTGAAGGTAGTAAAGAATATCCTAGACTAGTTACTTCTGTAAAATCTGTAACAGCATTTGCCCAATTTTCCATATATAAATATGTTTTTCCTCTTAAGGCTAGTGCTGCTCCTCTTGTGGGACGGCCTAAATCATCTGCTCCCCAGGATTGCGGAAGTCTGTTTACCGCTTCAGTAAGGTCTGCGATAATAGCTTCATTAAACATTGAAGGTGTAGCATTAGCTGGGAAAAATTCTTCCGGATTTTGTGTGTCTGGTGTTTGCATAACAAGTGGAGGGGTTCCAAAGAGATTTAATAAATACCAATTACAGAATGCGCGCTGAAAATGTGCTTGTCCCAAAATTTCATTTTGAACGTCTCCAGATAACACATTATTTTCTGCATCTTCTTCAATAATTCTATTGGCCCTAGCAATAGATTGATACAATTGAGGATACAAGTCTACTGCCCATCTAGAAATACCTGGTTGCCCTTCTAATGTAGACATCGTTGTATTTTGTTGGAATGGGATTACATTATAAGCATCCGATCGTAGCATAGCACCTGTATGAATAACTCGTCCCCAAAATAATACAGCAGTTATTGGGTGATACATGCCGTTTACAGCAAGTCTGAAGTCATTTTCGGTCTGAAAAAACTCAGGTTCTGCTACATTATTCGGATTAGAAATATTAAGATCTTCTTCGTTACAACTATAATATATTACTACAAAAAGTAATAACATTATGAAAGGGAATAGTTTTTTAATGGTTTTCATATCGTATTCTTTTTTTTGTTTTTAAAATGACATTTGCACCCCAATGGTAAACGTACGAGGTCTTGGTTGTGCTCTTACATCTAATCCTCTATCGAAAACAGAATCGGCACTTGTAAGTGGTGTAAAACCAAAGAAACCACGATTGGTTCCTAAACCACTGTTGTTAGATCCAATTTCTGGATCATATCCAGAATAATTTGTAATCGTGAAAACATTCTGAACGTTTGCAAATAATCTAGCATTAGAGATCCATTCTTTTCCAATAAAGTTGCTAAAATTGTATCCTATTTCTAACGTTTTAAGTCGGAAAAAAGAACCATCTTCTACGAAGAAATCGGATGGGAGCTGGTTTCCTGCGGTATCCTGTGTAGTTACTCGAGGAAGATTTGTATTTGGGTTAGCTGGAGTATAAGCATCTCTTACAATTCCCAGTTTATTGTCATCTAAGAAAAAATATCCAAAGAACTTGGTAACATTATAAATCTCGTTTCCTTGAACTCCATTAAAAAAGGCTCCAATATCCCAGTTTTTATAATTTACAGATAAGTTAATTCCATATGTAAAATCTGGAGTTGGATCACCTAAATATGTTTGATCCTCATCATTGATAATACCATCATTATTTATATCTACACGTCTAAAATCTCCAGGTCGTAACAATGCTCTGCGATCAGGATCATTAGCTAAAAAAGGATCGTTATCAATTTCTGCTTGGTCATTATAGATTCCGTCTGTTTCAAATCCAAAGAAGAATCCTAATGGTTGTCCAACTTCAAAACGATTTGCTCTTAATCCTTCTTCGTTATATGAAGGACCTACAATTGGATTTGGAGAATCCGTAAGTTCGTTTTGGATTGCGGATAAATTAACCCCTATGTTAAAGGTTAAGTCTCCACCCTTATCGTGGGTGTAGGCTGCTTCGAACTCAAAACCTTTGTTGTCAATAGATGAAGCATTTTGAAATACAGGGTTTACTGATCCATTAGAATCTGGTATAGCAACCGCCTGAATTACATCCTCATTATCTCGATTAAAATAATCTAAACTTAGTTTTAAACTATTGTTTAACAGGGAAGTGTCTAAACCAAAATTAATGGTTTTAGATGTTTCGAAACTTAATGTAGGATCTACTAAACTGGTAATTGCGAATCCGGGAATCTGTCCAGAAGAACCACCAACAGTAATTGGAGAATTGGGTTCTACTACGGATTGATTCGAAAAAGGATCTACATTTTGAGAACCTAATTCGCCATATCCAGCTCTAAATTTGAGGGAGTTGAAAAGACCATCTTGATTAAAGAAATTTTCATCACTAATAACCCATCCAACTGAGAAAGAAGGAAATGTACCTGTGTTAAATCCATCAGCAAAAAGAGAAGTTTTATCTCTACGAACAATAGCAGTGAACAAATATTTTTGATTATAATTATAATTTACACGCCCAAAATAGGAGAAAAGTTTATTATCAAAACGTCCTCCACCAGAGTTTATAATATTGTCAGTAAACTGTGCTATATTAGTAATGTTGTTGCTAGGCAAGCCTTCTGCGTAAATAGCAAGTGTGTTTCTGGTGATATCCTGACGAGCGCTTCCGACAAGAATATCTAGGTTATGTTCTCCAATGCTTTTTTTATAGTTAAGCGTGGGTTCTACGTTTATAGCATAGCGTTCTCCTCTTACTTCAGTTAAATCATTAAGGGGGTTTGCATTAGTTTCACTATCTATATTACTTTGAAAAAATGTAGGTTGAAATGTGTTTCTATAAAAACTAGTATATTCGGTTCCTACATTAAGCTTAGCAGTAAGTCCTTCTATAATTTCATATGAAAAATTCATATTTCCTAGAAAATTACGCTCTGTATTTTGATCATTTACTAGTTGTGCATTGGCAAATTTATTGGTTCCTCCAATTCCAAAAATAGGATCACTAATAGCTTCAAATCCACCTTCGTTTTCTGGAGCAAAAGGACGAATTATTGGAACTGTTCCTCCTTGATTTCCAAAAGCGTTATTACGAGTAAATCTATTTTCAGAAAATCCAAAAGATTCCTGAATTTTAAGTTTACCTATTTTAAATTCACTATTAAGGCGGATATTTTTGCGATTAAATTCTTCACTAATTAATAATCCCTCCTCATCGTAATAATTAGCGCTAAAAAAGTATTTTGAATTTTCGCCACCACCAGATATATTAAATCCAAAATCTTGGATGGTACCAGAGTTTATGCTTAAATCTTGAAAATCTGTATTGATTCCTGGATCAGGAATATTACCATCAAGACCATCATTAATTCTACGTTGGTTAAGAAATGCTATATACTCAGGACCATTAAGTAAATCAAGTTTTCTAGATTGAGTATTAACTCCACTTCGGACATCAATATTTACTACGGGAGAAGAGTTTTGTTTACCCCTATTGGTGGTAACTATAATTACACCATTTGCGGCACGGGAACCATATATTGCAGCGGATGTCGCGTCTTTTAATACTTGAAGATTTACAATGTCTTTTGCGTTTAAAAAATTTATATTGTCAGAAATAGCACCATCAACAACATATAATGGAAAAGAGTTAGTTAAAGAACTTACACCACGTACAAAAACATTTGCAGGGCTACCAGGTGCACCACCAGCTGTTTCTACCTGAACTCCAGCAAGCTTACCTTGTAAAGCTGAGGTTGGGTTTGCTGTAACAACTTGGACAATATCTTCGGATTTAATTTGAGATATTGCTCCTGTAACATCTCTCTTGGATTGGGATCCATATCCTACAATAACTATCTCATCAAGAGCAGCAGAATCCTCTTCGAGCGTAATGTTAATAATAGTTTGTCCATTTACTGGTATTTCGGTAGTTAAAAAACCAACATAACTAAATATTAGAGTAGCATCGTTGGCAACGTTGCTTAGGGTATACTTACCATCAAAATCTGTAGTGGTACCATTATCAGTCCCTTTTACTAAGATGTTTACTCCTGGTAAAGGACCGTTAGGTTCATTGACTGTTCCGGAAACAGTTTGCTGGGCGCTAACAAAGGTAGTTGTTAGGCCGATGAGTAGTATCATAATACGATTAAATACTTTTCGCTCCATATGATTTGTGTTTGTTAATAGAATTTTTCTGAATTGAGTGATAGATGAGTATATCTTATTATGCTATGATACACTATGCTACTATGCAAATGTAAAATATTTATTTTTATATCAAAATATAAAATCATAATTTTTTGAATTATTTGTACTTAAATAGCTTAAAAAATACGAATATGTCACATTGGTTCTTTGGGTGGTATTAAAGAATCCATTATGAGGTAGGAACCAGAATGTATCAATTACAACGAATCGGGTTCATTGTAAGTTCCAGAAGAGTAGGAGTTCTATAGAGAGTTGCGTTGTCTCAGATATGTAGGAACAATTTCTTGAATGGTTTTTCCTTCTTTTACGAAGAGTGCTGCTTTTTTGGCAATTTCTGCAAAATCAGTAGAAATTGTTGTAATTCCTCCAAATGCAATTTCTTTTACAATATTATCATCGTGAGCAAGAATACCTATATCAGCTCCAATTCGATATTCCATTTTTCGCGCATCTTTTAATACCTTCCATAATTGAGTGTCACTTATAGAAAAATACGCAGTACTTTTTTTAAGAGTATTAGGTTCATAACCAGTTAAAACTTCCCCATTTATCTTAAAATCTTTTACATAACGGTTAAACGCAAATAGGATTTCTGGAGGGAAATCTGAATTTTTCTTAAAGAACAATACGAATTTATTGTACTTTTTAATTTGAGGAGTAAGCTCTACTAGTTTTTGATAGGTTACTTCTTCAAACTCTTGAGAAACATAAGAATAGTCTTTAGGCATTTTTAAATAACGATCCACAATTAATAGGCGATCAGAAGGTATTTGTTTCATCATCGATGGAACTTCTTTTTCTTGTATTGGAGCAATAACATACATACCATATTTACGAGAAATATTATCTAATATCGTCTTAAGTAGCGTTAGATTATTGTGGTGAAAGAAAATATCAATGTGATATTTTTTACCAAGCTCTTTTCTAAAGGTGTTATAAAAATCTTCTTGGAAACTATGAAACGCAAATAAAATTAGAGCTACTTTTAATTTTACATTCGTTTCTTCACTAATAATATAGTATCCTTTAAGGTTTTTAGATTCTACTAATCCTCGTTCTTTTAGTTCGGTATATGCTTTTACAAAGGTTTTTCTTGCATATCCAATTTCGGCTACCATTTCATTAATAGAAGGTAGTTTATCTCCTACTTTTAGTATTCCAGAATCAATGGCATCGGTTATTCCATTAACGATTTGTTCGTGCTTGGATAAGGTATTTATATCCTGAAGGTCGTGTATTTTTTGAAGTAACGATGACATATCAATTGAAAATTATAGCATCCCTAAATTTAAACTTAAATACTAGATTTCAAAATTATATCTTGATCGTTACCATCTCTTATCAGATATTTCGTCAAATTTTGACAAGAGCATGCAATCAAAGAAACTTGATTCTGTTACGTAAAATTGTTTTCTTACAATACTCTTACTACAGTATTTTTGCGACTTCTTGGTTTACGAATTCTAGAAATCTTTCATCCTCTTCTGTAAAAGGATTGGGAGTTTCTGAATCAATATCTATTTGTCCAATATTTTCTCCATCTTTAAATAAAGGGATAACAATTTCAGATTTCACAGTAAAACTACAAGCGATATAATTATCTTGAGCCTGAACATCTGGAACTACAAAGTTTTCATTAGATACAGCTACCTGACCACAAATCCCTTTTCCAAAAGGTATGATTTCGTGATCGGTCTCTTCACCAACATAAGTTCGAAGTTTTAATTCTTCTTTATCACCATTTTTAAAATAAAAACCTACCCAATCATAGTATTCAATAGTATCACTTAATAATTGACATATTTCGTGTAATCTATCTGTAACCGAGTTATCATTATTCTTGAGTATGTCAACAACCTTTGGTTTTAATTCTTTAAATAGCATTCCTTACAATTTTTCGGCAAAAGTATTTAAAATATTTAAAATTGTCTGATTTTTAGTGTGGTATTGTTTTGTTAAAAGTTTCTAAGGAAAATGCAAAAAAAAGACTATTCTTTAAATATTATGTATTTTTGATGTTAGAATGAAAAAGAGTTTTCAGAAAATAGTATCAATGTCTTTAGCATGTTTAGTGTTATTGTCTACGTTGTCATTTACTGTAGAGAAGCACTATTGTGGTCGATTTTTAGTGGATGTTGCCGTGTTTTCGAAAGCTAAAGATTGCGGGATGGAAATGATGAATCATTCCTTAGATCACAATATAGAAATAAAGAAAAAGTCTTGTTGTAAAAATGAAGTAATCGTTGTAGAAGGTCAAGACGAGCTTAAGATTTCCTTTGATCAGATTGATTTTCCTCAAAAAATGATTTTCATCTCATTTTTCAATTCTTATCAACACCTCTTTGTTCCAAAAAAAGAGAACAACCTGATTTTTAAAGAATATTCTCCACCCGAAAGGATTACAGATTTTTTTATTCTTTACGAGACATATCTCATTTGATTTAGAGTATTGTTATTGTTTGCTAGTCGTAATCATATAGAATTATTGTTAGCAAAAAAGTTGTTGAGTTCACTGTAGTGAAATCAATTGACGTTATTAATAATTACTAAATCTCATTAAGTATGCTGAATAAAAGCATCAAGTTTTTAATAGAAAACAAATTAATAGCAGTTTTATTACTATTGATTTTAATAGGTTGGGGTCTTATTCATTCACCATTCCAATCGAATTTAGGTTTTTTACCTAATGATCCTGTAGCTGTGGATGCAATACCTGATATTGGAGAAAATCAACAGATTGTTTTTACCAAATGGGATGGAAAATCCCCTCAGGATATAGAAGATCAAATTACTTATCCATTAACGACTTCTTTACTCGGTCTGCCTGGGGTTAAAACAATTCGTAGCTCTTCTATGTTCGGTTTTTCTAGTATCTATATCATTTTTGAAGAAGATGTAGAATTTTATTGGAGTCGCAGTCGAATTCTAGAAAAGCTAAATTCTTTGCCGAATGATTTATTGCCTAACGAAGTGAATCCGTTATTAGGACCTGATGCTACCGGCCTTGGACAAATTTTTTGGTATACCCTAGAAGGGCGAGATGAAAAAGGAAAGGTAACAGGAGGTTGGGATCTTCAAGAATTACGAAGTATACAAGATTATTATGTAAAATATGCGTTATCATCGGCTGGCGGAGTTTCTGAAGTAGCATCGGTAGGAGGATACGTTCAGGAATATCAGGTGGATGTAGATCCAGAATTGATGAAGCAATATAATATCGGATTACATCAGATAGTGAAAGCTGTAAAAGAAAGTAATCGAGATATTGGAGCACAAACATTAGAGATTAATCAAGCCGAATATCTGGTAAGAGGGTTGGGGTATGTTAAGTCTATTGCTGATATAGAAAATGCAGTTGTCGCTTCAGAAAGTTATACAGCGATCCGGATAAAAGATATAGCTAAAGTTTCTCTCGGACCATCTACCAGACGAGGAATTTTGGATAAAGAAGGAGCAGAAGTAGTGGGAGGAGTTGTAGTTGCAAGGTATGGCTCAAACCCTATGGAAGTTATTACTAATGTAAAAGATAAAATAAAAGAATTAAGTTCAGGATTACCGTCTAAAGTACTTAGTGATGGTCGTACTTCTAAATTAACTATTGTTCCTTTTTATGATAGGACTGAGTTGATTAAGGAAACTCTAGGCACGCTAAATGAAGCGCTAACATTAGAAATATTAATTACAGTCTTGGTAATCATTCTTATGGTCTTTAATATTAGAGCTTCTGTTTTAATTTCAGGATTATTACCCGTAGCAGTTTTGATGGTTTTTATTACGATGAAAATCTTTGATGTAGAGGCTAATATTGTTGCATTATCCGGTATAGCGATTGCTATTGGTACTATGGTTGATGTTGGAGTAATTCTTTCAGAAAATATCATAAGACATCTTGATGATAATAAAAATAACTTATCAATTAATACTGTAGTATATAATGCAACTAGTGAAGTTTCTGGAGCTATATTAACAGCTGTTTTAACTACTATTATAAGTTTTATTCCTGTTTTTACTATGGTAGGAGCAGAAGGAAAACTTTTTCGTCCATTAGCTTTTACAAAGACGATGGCACTTGTATCATCAATCATTATAGCACTTTTTTTGATACCACCTTTTGCTGCATTTTTATTTAAACAACGATCTACTAAAAAAGTTATAGGGTATGTTTTTAATACGATATTAATTATCTCAGGTATTGTAGCACTTTATTATGGAATTTTATTAGGTCTTGTTCTTATAGCATTTGGTGTAACTAAATTGTTACAGTTTGTATTACAACTTGCTACAGATAGAATAAATAAAATCCAGATTATTATTTCTGGAATCACTATTGTTTTTCTTTTAGCAGTGTATTGGAGACCATTGGGAGTAGAAAAGAGTGTTTTTTGGAATGTAATCTTTGTTGGTTTTATCTGTTTTGGATTACTAGGTTTATTTGGTATGTTCAGAAAGTACTATGTAAAAATTTTAAATTGGGCATTGTGTAATAAGCTAGTATTTATGTTGTTGCCAATGACTTTAGTAATAGTAGGTGTTGTTATAATGAAAAATACCGGTAAAGAGTTTATGCCTTCTTTAAATGAAGGTTCATTTCTTTTAATGCCTACATCATTGCCGCACGCTGGAGTAGAAGAAAATAAAAGAGTATTGCAACAACTAGATATGGCGGTAGCCACAATTCCTGAGATAAAAACTGTTGTTGGTAAGGCAGGAAGAACAGAATCAGCATTAGATCCTGCTCCTTTATCCATGTATGAAAATATAATTCTGTATAAATCAGAATATGTATTAAATGATAATGGAGAACGACAGCGATTTAAAGTCAATGAAGATGGTTTATTCGAGCTTAGAGATGGTCGATTTGTAGGAAACGCCAAAGCTAAAAAAGATCAATTAATCCCTGATGAGAATGGAGAATATTATAGAAACTGGAGGTCACAAATTAAATCTCAGGATGATATATGGAAAGAGATTGTTAGTGTCACAAATCTTCCAGGAGTAACTTCAGCTCCAAAATTACAGCCTATAGAAACCAGATTGATAATGCTACAAACTGGGATGAGAGCCCCAATGGGAATTAAAGTAAAAGGGCAAAATCTCAAAGAGATTGAAAATTTTGGTATTCAGCTAGAAGAAATTTTAAAACAAGTAGAAGGAGTTAAAAATGAAGCAGTTTTTGCCGATAGAATTATAGGAAAGCCTTATTTATTAATTGATATAGATCGTGATCGGATTGCTCGATACGGAGTTTCTATTGAAGGGGTTCAAAGAGTATTGCAAGTTGCATTAGGTGGAATGATGCTTACCCAAACGGTGGATGGAAGAGAACGTTATGGAATTAGAGTTCGCTATCCAAGAGATTTGCGATCCAATCCAGAAGATCTTAAAAAGATATATATACCAGTTTCAAAAGGTAATCCAATTCCATTAAGTGAGTTGGTAACTATTAGATATGAACAAGGACCACAAGTAATAAAGAGTGAGGATACGTTTCTTATTGGATACGTATTATTTGATAGGCAGAAAGCGTATGCAGAAGTAGATGTAATACAAAATGCGCAAGAATTAATTCAGGAAAAAATTAATAAGAGAGAACTTGTGATTCCAAAAGGAATCAATTATCAATTTACAGGGACCTACGAAAATCAAATACGAGCTGAGAAAACATTATCTTTTGTTATTCCATTGGCGTTGGTAATTATTTTCTTGATTTTGTACTTTCAGTTTAGATCCGTGACTACATCTCTTATGGTTTTTACGGGAATTGCGGTTGCTTTTGCTGGTGGTTTTTTAATGATTTGGTTATATGGTCAAGATTGGTTTTTTAATATTAATTTCTTTGGAGATAATTTAAGAGATTTGTTTCAGATGCAAACAATTCATTTAAGTGTGGCAGTTTGGATTGGGTTTATTGCTTTATTTGGTATTGCTACAGATGATGGAGTTGTTATGGCAACTTATTTGACACAAACTTTTAAAAGAAATAAACCAAAAACATTAAATGATATTAGATCTTCTGTAATAGAAGCAGGTGAGAAAAGAATACGGCCTTGTTTGATGACAACAGCCACTACCATTTTAGCATTATTGCCAATATTAACATCAACCGGAAGAGGAAGCGATATTATGATTCCGATGGCTATACCTAGTTTTGGAGGTATGTTAATAGCGTTAGTTACATTATTTGTGGTACCAGTTTTATTTAGTTGGAGAGCAGAGTTTTTATTAAAAAAAGAAAAATAGCATAAAGAAAAATGAATACAATAAATATTTTAAATAAAAGAAATAAGGCTTTTTATTTATTTGCCTCACTCATTGATGTAAAAAAGGGAATTATATTGAGTTTTTTTATTTTCTTTTTTAATATCACCAGCGCTCAGACATTACAACAGTATATAAGAGAAGCAAAAGAAAATAATCCTGAACTTAAGGCAGCTCAGAATGTATTAGATGCAAGTTTAGAAAAGATACGCGAAGTTGGAGGGTTGCCGAATACTAGAATTGGAACAGGATATTTCGTAAGTGAACCAGAAACACGAACTGGAGCTCAAAAAGCAAGATTTAATGTGCAGCAAGATATTCCTTGGTTTGGAACAATAAAAGCAAGAAAAGAAACCGCTTCTACCGAAAGTGAGGTGAATAAAAATGAATTAGAAATTGCAAGAAGAAAAATCACCTTACTAGTAGAACAAACATATTATAAGCTATTTGAATTAAAAGCTAGGCAAAAGATATTAGTAGAACAAAATAAGCTATTAGACACCTATATTGAGATTGCACTTAAAGAAGTTGAGAATAATAGAGCATCTACCGTGGATGTCTTAAAATTTAATATCGCAAAAAATAATCTTCAGAATGAAGAAGAGATTTTAAAAGGAGAAATTCTTACGGCCGAAACAGCAATGAATCAGTTGTTACATAGAGATGGTTTTGATCCATTAGTAGTTCCAGATAATTTATTCATTCCAGAAGAAGAACCTACAATGATATTAGATGATATCACCTACCATCCTGAATTAATAACCTATGATCATTTAAATGATTTATTAGATAAAAAGGAGAGCGTTAATGCCAAAGAATCTTTGCCATCCATAGGTCTAGGTTTAGATTACGTAATTGTTGAAGAACGTCCAAATATTAGTTTTTCTGATAATGGAAAAGACATTGTTATGCCAAAGATTTCACTTTCGGTCCCTCTTTTTTCTAAAAAATACAAGTCACGTTCTAAACAGTATGAGTTACAAAAGGAGGAAGTATATCAAAAAAGAGAAGCTTCTCAGAATAACTTAGAAAATATGATGGAAGAAGCAATAAATAATAGGATTACAGCTCGAATTAATTACGACACACAACAAAAAAATATAATGCAGGCAAAACAAGCAGAAGAGATAATATTATCAGCATACCAAACGACTCAGCTTAATTTTGAAGATGTGCTAGATGTACAACAGATGTTATTAGATTTCGAAAACAAGAAAATTGAAGCTGTAGCGATGTATTTTATGCAGACGGCAGTGCTTAATTATTTAAGGTAATATAATAGAAAAAGTAGCAATAACTAAAAAATAGAATAATGAATAAAATATTTTTAAAAACCATTTTTGCAGGTATTATAGTTGTATCAATCTATTCCTGTGGGAAAGATCAGAAAGAATCAAAAAAAGAGATTCCAGTAAAAGAAGAAGTGGCTGCAGAAAGCAATGTAGATCTTAATCTTACAGATTCGAGAAGTGAAATTGTTTTTGATGATGACAATGTTACGAATGTTTATGATCAATATTTATTGATAAAAAGAGGATTGGTAAATTCTAATTTTAAGGTTGTACAGCAAGAAGCGAAAAAGATGGGTAATCTTATAAAGGATACAGATCAAACAAAACAATTAAAATCTACAGCAAAATTAATCGCTCTTACTAAAGATATTAAAAAGCAGAGAGATTTTTTTGTAACACTTACAGTAGAAACCGAAAAATTAATTAATACTTCTGCTATTACTTCTGGAGAGGTATATAAACAATTTTGTCCAATGGCTTTTGATGGAAATGGAGGGTATTGGTTATCCGACTCTAAAGAAGTGCGTAATCCTTATTATGGTAATAAAATGCTAAAATGTGGGAGCGTTAATGAAACAATAAAATGAAAATAAAGTATCATATAGAAGGAATGACCTGCGAAGGTTGTAGATCTGGATTAGAACATGTTTTGACTACTATTCCAGAAGTTTCTAGTGCCACCGTAAATCTGGAGAAAAAAGAAGCTGTTATTGTTTTTAGCGAGAGGTTGCCCGTTGATCACTTAATAAAAACAATTCCATCTAAGTATACAATTGCGGAAAAAGCGGATCAAAATTTCAGTGGGATGGATGATAATCTTTTAGTAAAGAAGAGCGAACTGAAACAATTATTTCCACTTTTTTTGATTTTTGGATACATTACTAGTGCATCTGTAATGATCAATTATCAATCCTGGAATACGGATGATTTTATGATGGATTTTATGGGGTTGTTTTATATCGTTTTTAGTTTTTTTAAAATACTAGATTTAAAAGGTTTTTTCGGGTCGTTTGCAATGTATGACCCTTTGGCTAAAAAAATACCCTTTTATAGTTGGGTATATCCTTTTATAGAAGTTGGATTAGGGTTGATGTTTTTAATGCGATTTAAAATTAATATAGCATTAATAATTACCATATTAATTTTGGGTATCACAACCATTGGTGTTACTAAAGTGTTAATAGACAAAAGAAGTATCCAGTGTGCTTGTTTAGGAACAGCTCTAAAATTACCAATGACTAAAGCTACTTTTATTGAGAATTCGATTATGCTAGGAATGGCTTTTTGGATGCTCATAAAAATATATTCATAGAAGAAATATTGATAGAATGGTTAAAAGAAAAACAGCAATATTTATAAGAAAAGCACATCGTTATCTTGGCGTGTTTTTAGGAATACAATTTTTAATGTGGACAATTAGTGGATTATATTTCAGTTGGACGGATATTGATGAGATTCATGGTGATCAATTTAAAAATGAAATAACTCCAGTAGTACATTCTAATTTGTTAAAGTTAGATTCGACTTTTTCATTACCTGCAGTTTCTTCTTTAGAATTAAGAACAATAGCTGGTCATCCATTTTATTGGGTAAATGATAGTGTTTTAATTAATGCTAGATCTGGGAAATTAAAATCAAAAATATCAAAAGAAGAAGCATTAAAGATAGCTTCGGTACATATGCGATCTGATTTAGAAGTTACTTCTGTTGATTTTATTGACAAAGTTGGAAAACATCATGAATATAGAGGAAGATCATTACCTGCATTTGTAATTAATTATAATCATCCAGATAATGTAAAAGTATATATATCTGCTTTAGATGGTTCTTTTCAGAGAGTAAGACATCAATCTTGGAGATGGTTCGATTTTTTGTGGATGACACATACGATGGATTATGAAGGAAGAGATGATTTTAATACTACAGTGTTAAGAGTTTTTTCTCTATTAGGATTGATAACAGTACTTAGTGGTTTTTTACTTTGGTACATTTCCTCTCCAACACTTAGGAAATTTTTTAAAAGATAATTATGATGAAGAAAAATGTTGTTTATATAATCATTTCAATATTGATAGGGTTGCTTTTAGGGTATCTTATTTTTGGTGATAATTCGACCAGCGAATCTATTGAAGAACACGATCATTCGGCAGAAGTTTTAGATCAAATCTGGACATGTTCGATGCATCCGAAAATTATGAAATCCGAACCTGGAGATTGTCCAATATGTGGGATGGATTTGGTGCGTTCTGAAATCAAAGAAAATGGACTTTCGATGGATCAGTTTAGTATGACTGAAAATGCAATGGCTTTAGCTAATATTCAGACCTCTGTGGTAGGTATGACGACTTCAGAATCGCAAGAGGTGAAATTATCAGGTAAGATTAAAGAAAATGAAGAAACCAATACAGTTCAGGTAACCCATTTTTCGGGTAGAGTAGAAAAATTGTTGATTAATTCGGTAGGAGATAAAGTTTATAAAGGACAAACAATTGCAATTTTATATTCTCCGGAATTAGTGGCTGCTCAGCAAGAGTTGTTAACCGCTGTTAAATTAAAAAAAGAACAACCAGCTCTATATAAGGCGGTAAGGAATAAGTTGAAGCTAAGAAAAATTTCAGAAGATCAAATTGATTTAATCGAATCTTCTGGAAAAATCAAAGAAACATTTCCTATCCATGCGCATATGTCTGGTGTAGTTTCTGAAAAAATAATAGAAGAAGGAAATCATGTGGATAGAGGGCAAATATTATATAAAATATCAAATTTAAATTCGTTGTGGGCATCTTTTGATGCTTATGAGAATCAAATTTCTTTATTAAAAATTGGACAACATATTAAAATTAAAACGAATGCATATCCCGAGATGGATTTTGATGCTAAAATTTCATTTATAGATCCAGTTTTAGATACAAATACAAGAACGATAACTGTGAGAGCTGTACTTGTAAATAAAGATAATGTTTTTAAACCTGGAATGTTTATAGAAGGAGTTATTGCGGTAGCAAACCAGGAATCTAATAAAACAATTGCAATACCTAGAAGTGCGGTCTTATGGACCGGAAAACGTTCAATTGTATATGTAAAGGTTAAATCTGATCAACCTGTTTTTGAGATGAGAGAAGTAACACTTGGCACTTCTTATGAGCACGAATATCAAATTTTAGAAGGCATAAAAGAAGGAGAGACAATTGTGACTAACGGAACTTTTACGGTAGACGCTGCGGCTCAATTGCAAGGCAAACGATCTATGATGAATCAGACAGAAACAACTGGTTCATCGGATAAAGAAGAAAGTGAGAAAATAAATCTAACAGGTGATTTTCAAAAAAGGTTTCTTCGGACATTGTCAGTGTATTTTAAGTTAAAAGATGCTTTGGTAAAGAGTGATGCTAAAGAAGCTTCCGTGTTTTCTAAAAAAATGATAGAAGGGCTAGAAGATATAGATACTAAGGAGTTACAAAACGATGTTGGCAAATATTTGAAGGAAGTTTTACTTGTTTTAGAATTAATCAAAGAAAAAGAAAGTCTAGAAGAACAAAGAGATTACTTTATTAGTCTAAATGAAAATTTAGAGAGTATGATTAAAAGAATAGATAGTTTTTCTGAACACATATATATTCAAAAGTGTCCAATGGCGGGCAACAATAAAGGGGCTATTTGGTTAAGTAAGGAAAAAGAAATTAGGAACCCTTATTTTGGAGAAGCAATGCTTACTTGTGGTAGTATAATTGATACCCTAGGAAGAAAATAACTTACTTAGAATAAATATTTTTAAACTCCTAAATGTTAAAATATTAACGTTTTTCTTTCATTGTAGGTGAAAACAACGTATCTTTAATTTAGGGAAATATTGGATTACGTTTTTTATTAGATTACAATCGTTAGTATTGTGGGGTGTTTTTTAAAAACTCACCTACGATATGTTTTGCTATTGTTGTAAAATTAGATACTAATAAATATTGTGGTCAAAAACGAAAGGGATATGGTAAAAAAACTACTATTTATTACATTTTTAGCCTTACTTTTTTCTTGTAAGGAAACCTCTGTCACTACGATGACCAGTGCTAGTACATTAGCATTGTTAGAAAAATCAAAAGCCATTCAGTTAAGAGCGGAAAGGGTAGAAAAGAATATGCAGAAATGGCAAGATTCTTTAGATAGATTCGATAACAAGACAGTAGAGCAAAGTCCAATTGAGGATGGAGAGTTTGTAAATATTGAGGAATTATCTAATTATTTTGTGTTAGACATGAAATACGCCACCAGCGATAATTTTTTGAAAAAAGCAGTTTATTCTTGTGCTAAGTGTTATGTAAGAGGAGTTGTTGCCAAAGCACTAATTGCAGCTAATAAAGATTTTATGGCAAAAGGATATCGAATTAAGTTGTTTGATTGCTATAGACCGCATAGTGTACAGAAAAAGATGTGGAAAATATTTCCTAATCCTGGGTATGTTGCTGATCCTAAAGGAGGATCAATTCATAATAAGGGAGCTGCAGTAGATATAACCCTTACTGATTTGAAAGGGAATCAACTTGATATGGGTACTAAATTCGATCATTTTGGTAAAGAAGCACATCATTCTTATAAGTCGCTATCTGATGAGGTACTTGCTAATCGTAAAATACTTAAAGAAATTATGGAAAAACATGGTTTCTCTATTATTAGAACAGAATGGTGGCACTATAACTTTAAAAATAAAAAGTTTAAGATTTCTGATTTTAGATGGAAATGTGGTTAAAAATAGGAGTACTTTCTTATTTCTAAAAACAATTAAAACCAAGTTTAAAATTATCGATTAAATGGATTTTCATTGATCCAATGAAACCCTCTATTAATCAATAAGAATTCTTCTCGTTCTTTCTTTTTAGCAATAATTTTAAGATTATCACATTTGTAAGTTCCTTCAAAAGTATAGATGCTATCCTTTTTCGTATAAGAAAAACTTCTTATATCTGTGCTATCACTATATGAAATTAGATTTAATGTTTGTGATGTCGAATCTGTTTTTTCTTTAAGTCGAATAAACATTTCATCCATAGTCTGAATATTACTATATCGTTTATCTACTATTAAGCGTTTCCAGCGGATAGTGTCTGTTGTTAATGGAGGTAAAGTGTCATCGTTTTTAATGAATTCTTTTACTTCGTAAATACCAAATAAAGCTGGTTTTGGCGCTTTTTTACCCCACTGTTTTTCTCCTTCAATAGAACCTTCGATATTGGTGTAAAATAGATATCCTATAACTATAATTTTTATTGAAATAGCAGCAATTTGTAGTTTCTTTTTACTAAAATATTGTGGAATATCTTTTTGATTCACCGTTTTGTTTAGAACAAAGAAATTTAGAATGTCTTTAATATCTGGTGCTAATAAAAATAATCCCATTATTGTTAGTAAAGCACTATACAACTTTACAGGAATATCATAACTCATGTTCATCATGAAAACATTGAACATTACACCTATGATCATAAATGAACCTAAAAGTGTAGTTTTTCTAAAAATCAATAATATCCCAGCAATGATTTCTGCATAACCTGAAAATTTCGTATAAGTATCACTATACTCCATAAAATTCCACATTAACCCCATAGGAGATTGATTACCAAAAGGTTTGATGAGGTCTATATTTCGTAACTCCGAAAATTGAAGGGTGAAAGCTTTAGAAAACCCATAAGAAAACATAGTAGCAATTAGGTAATACCTAACAAGGGTTCTTGTGTAAAGTAATAACTTGTTGTAGTTAGATCTTTTTAAATCAATAATGCTCCAGATGATAGTAGCGATAACTGCAATGTATAAGTATACGAATTGAAATACATAATCAGCCGTAGTATCTCCACTTCCCGAAGGTTGCATAGATATTTCATACGTGATATTTAGGATGTTTTTTCCACTCCAAAGACATAACTGCTCAAATCCGTCGTAATAGAAAGAGAAAATATTCCCTAGTCCTGGAATTAAACCTATATAATAGAATGGAAACGGAAAGATGTTTAGAAAGAGATAAACAAAAAAGAATCTAAAAATAATTTTTGTTGATAACTTCCAGTTATCTTGAGTATTGATATCTTGTGTGACTGGCATTTGATTGATGGTTTGTTATATTACTTTTATAAGACTACAAGTGTAGTTAGATGTTACAAAAAAACAGCATTCGTTTAAAACGAATGCTGTAAGAGCACAATTATAAAATCGGAAAAAATTAGAATTGTTTAATTTTAGTGTGGTAGCTTTAATAGCTTTTTAACTATATGATTTTAATCTATTATAAGTATTTATAAGCTTGTGTTGTTAAAAATTCTTCAAATCTATCAGTGGTAACTAAGTTGTGAAATATCTGGATTGCATTTTGATAATTTTCACTATCAAAAAGATCTTTTCCTGCTTGATCTTCTATGGTTTTCAATTCATCTTCAAAAAGAATATGAAACATATTAGAATTCAGTCTCAACCCATTATCAAGTTTTACTTCGTTTTTGAGCCATTGCCAGATTTGGGTTCTGCTAATTTCTGCGGTAGCGGCATCTTCCATAAGATCGTATAGAGCTACAGCACCATTTCCTCCTAACCAAGTTGCGATATAGTGTATGCCAACATTAATGTTTTCTCGGATTCCCTTTTCTGTTATAGTTCCTTGAGGGATTTCTAAAAGATCTTCTTCTGTTACAACTACATCTTCTCTTTTTACATCTAATTGATTTGCTTCTTGCATATGCATATCGAAAACACCCATAGCTAATGGTACCAGACCTGGATGTGCTACCCAAGTTCCATCATGACCATTCTTTACTTCACGTTCTTTATCAGCTTTTACTTTGGCAAATGCTTGCTTGTTTCTTTCTTCATCATTTTTGATCGGAATTTGAGCTGCCATACCTCCTATGGCTAATATATTCCTTTTATGACATCGTTGTATTACTCTTTTGCTATAAGCATCCATAAATGGACTTGTCATAGTTACTTGAGCACGATCGGGAACTACAAAACCTTTATGATTTCTTAGTTTTTTGATGTAACTAAATATATAATCCCACCTTCCACAGTTTAATCCAACAATATGTTCTTTTAATGCATAAATGATTTCATCTAATTGAAAACTAGCTGTAATAGTTTCTACTAGCGCAGTAACTTTTATAGTTGCATGTTCTAAACCAAGATATTCTTCAGAAAAATCGATCACGTCATTCCACCAGATTGCCTCTGTAAAATGTTCTAGTTTAGGGATGTAATAATAAGGAGCAGTGCCATTTTCTTTTAGTTGTTCGTTGTTATGAAATACATACAATGCAAAATCAAAAAGAGAAGCACTAATTTCCTTGTTTTCTATTAAAAGATGTTTCTCATTAAGGTGTAATCCTCTGGGACGTACAATTAATGTAGCTACTTCTTCATTTAGCTGATACGTTTTATCTTTCTTAGGATTGTAGAACGAAATAGTTTTGTTGACGGCATCCATGAGATTTTTTTGTCCTTGTAAACAGTTTTCCCATAAAGGAGCATTACTGTCTTCAAAGTCTGCCATGAATGTTTTTGCACCCGAGTTTAAGGCATTGATGACCATTTTTCTGTCAACAGGACCTGTGATCTCTACTCTTCTATCCTGAAGATCTGCAGGTATTGGAGCTGCGGACCATTCACTATTGCGAATTTCTTTAGTGTTTTCCGGAAATGCTGGAAAAGTTTCTAGATCAAACAGTTGTTGCTGTTGTTCTCTGTTGTTTAAAAGTGCTAATCGTCTTCCGTCAAAACGATTATGCAAAGCTTCAAGAAAAGCTAAAGCACCATCCGTAAGAATCTCTGGATGATAATTTTTCACCTCTTTTGTAAAGCTAATTTTCTGACTTAGGTTTGTTTGAGTTTCCATAACTATATCGTTTGAGTGAACAATATTAAAAAAAAGTTTTTTATAAAACAAGCGAACGTTCGCTAAATGTGAATTTTTTGTTTTTGAAAATATTCGCGAAAATCCCTACTTTTGGCTTTATGGCAATAGCAGAAGAATATATTAGATTGATTTTTGGTCTGAAAATCAAGCAAATACGGGCAGATAAAGACTTGTCGCTTTTTGGTTTATCCAAGTTAAGTGGGTTGTCTAAGTCGTACCTTAATGAGATAGAAAAAGGAAAAAAATATCCAAAAACAGATAAGATAATTAAGCTTGCAGAAACCTTAGAGGTGCCTTATGATAGTTTAGTTTCCTTAAAATTAGATAAAAACCTTGCTCCAATTGGAGAAATTTTACAGTCAGGAATTCTTGATGAAATTCCACTAGAGTTATTTGGAATCCAGCAAAGTGACCTTATTGATATTATCGCGAATGCCCCTTCTAAGGTAAATGCATTTATAAGTACTATCATAGAAATTGCTCAGCATTATAATATGAGTAGAGAAGGTTTTTATTTAGCTTCTTTACGATCTTATCAAGAAGCGCATAACAATTTTTTCAAGGATTTAGAAGATACTGCCGTACGATTTGCCAATTCTTATCAATTAGACTTGTCGGGTAATATTGCTGCGTCAGAATTAGAAGAGATTTTGATCGAGGAGTATGGTTATACTATTAATACTGCAGGAATACCGCATCACGAAGAGTTGGATAATCTGAGATCTGTATTTGTACCATCAACAAAAACACTCCTTTTATCAGATAGAGTAGATGAGCCGCAGAAAACATTTATCTATGCAAAGGAGTTGGGGTATCAATATATGGAGATTAAACAGCGACCTTATACTTTTTCTTGGATACGTTATGATAATTTCGAAGAGGTATTGCATAATTTTTATGCTTCTTATTTTGCAGGGGCATTAATTATACCTAGGAATCATTTAAAAGGCCATCTAAAAGATCTTTTTACTGGAAAACGTTTTTCCGAAAAATCTTTTCATAAAATAATGAAGCTGTATAATGCTTCTCCAGAATCCTTTTACCAACGTCTAACTAATATTTTGCCTAAGGATTTTGGAATGCAGAATGTTTTCTTTTTAAGGTTTACTCATAGAAAAGGAATGGAGCGATTTAATTTAGTGAAGGAATTGCATATCACGCATCAACAACAACCTCATGCAAATGAGATTAATGAGCATTACTGTAGGAGATGGATGGCTATTAAAACATTACAACGTACTGCAAGTGATGATCTATCTTATTCTTTCGATATTCAGATTTCTGATTATGCAGATACGGATCAACAATATCTTGTGTTTACGTCTGCTACCAAAGATCCATTTAGAAAAGATTATTATCGTAGTATTGGTATTGGATTTTTAATATCATCTTCTTTGGAGAAAAAAATTGCATTTGTTAATGATTCTAAAATTCCAAAGGTGAAGGTTGGAGTTACTTGCGAATCTTGTTCTATTATGGATTGCGAGGTTAGAAAAGCACCACCAAAGCGATTATTAGCAAAAGAAAAATATAAAAGAACTTCTAGATTGGTAGCCGATATTGTTAAGGAGTATTCGTAATTACAATTAGTTCAATTATTAACGAAAAACGTTATTTAATTTATTTAAATATTGTGATGTAGTCTCTTTTAAATACATTCCCATTGCGATAGCTGTTTTATCTAATAAATTCATTTTGAAAAATGAATAATCAAAATGATATGATTTTCCGCTGGTTAAATCTATACGCTTTTGTGTTAAAATTTCGCATTCAGAACGAGAGATGTTATTTACTCCTCCAGCGTTGATATAATTGCGTAATCGATCTTCGGTATTTGCTAAAGCTTCTTCTAGAATTGATAAACTTGCTGCTGCATCTGCAAGAATTTTTCTTTGCATATTGATATGATCAATTGCTATTTCTTTATCTGATTGTACTTGCTTATCGGTCTTTTGGATGGAATAATAATCCTTATCAATATCACGATTAAATTGTTTAATTGTTTCTAGGTGTATGCTTCCTAGATCTCGCATTGAGGTAATGACAGCTTCAAATTTGTTTTGAAGTAAATTATAGTAATCACGTTCTTTTGCTAAAGTACCTTGATCGTATTTATCTTTTGCAACTAAGAAAAAATCAATGATTCCTTTTTCGATTTCATGATCGATTGCTCTGGTATTGGTAAGTAGCTTAGAAAATGGCTCTGCCTTTGTATTAAATTGTTTTGATAGTATTAATATCTCATCTAATGACTCTTTTCCTGTTTCTTGAAAACGATCATTGTCCAGGTCTATAGGCTGGGATTTAGAATCATTGGCTTTGCTCTTCTTTCCATCTTCTTCAAATAAGTCATCATATAGACTAGGCATACTACTAGTGAAGGTTAAAGTTGGTTTATTTTTTTATGAATCCAAAGATACTATTTTTAGAAAAAGGTTTTAATCATTGGGAATTCAATATTGATATTAAAAACAAACCCCGTTTCAAATTTTTGAAACGGGGTTAAGTATTTTAGCATAAACTAGCTAATTTTATATCTATAGCAATTTGCTATTACATCATTCCTGGCATTCCTCCACCCATTGGTGGCATTCCACCTCCAGCAGGAGCATCTTCTTTGATATCAATTAATGCACATTCCGTAGTAAGGATCATTCCTGAGACAGAAGCTGCATTTTCTAAAGCAATACGAGTCACTTTTTTAGGGTCAATGATACCAGCTTTTAGCATATCTACATATGCTTCGGATTTTGCATCATATCCAAAATCGTCTTTGCCTTCTAATACTTTAGAGATTACAACAGATCCTTCTCCACCTGCATTTTCTACAATCGTTCTTAATGGAGCTTCTATAGCACGGTTTACAATTTGTATTCCTGTAGCTTCATCAGCGTTTTCAGTTTTTACTTTTTCTAGAACAGATTTAGCTCTAACTAAAGCAACACCTCCACCAGCAACAATACCTTCTTCTACTGCAGCACGAGTAGCATGAAGTGCATCATCCACACGATCCTTCTTCTCTTTCATTTCTACTTCAGAAGCAGCACCAACATATAAAACAGCAACACCACCAGCTAATTTAGCTAAACGCTCTTGTAGCTTTTCTCTATCGTAATCAGAAGTAGTTGTTTCGATCTGAGATTTGATTTGATTTACTCTGTTTTTGATTAAATCTTCAGCACCAGCTCCGTTTACAACAGTTGTATTGTCTTTATCAATAGCTACTTTTTCTGCAGTACCTAAATGTTCAATAGTTGTGTTTTCTAAAGTAAATCCTCTTTCTTCAGAAATTACAGTACCTCCTGTTAGAATAGCAATATCTTCTAACATAGCTTTACGTCTGTCACCAAAACCGGGAGCTTTTACAGCTGCGATTTTTAATGCGCCACGAAGTTTATTTACAACTAGTGTTGCTAATGCTTCTCCGTCTACATCTTCTGCAATAATTAAAAGAGGCTTCCCTGTTTGAGCAACTGGCTCAAGAACAGGTAATAAATCTTTCATTGCTGATATTTTTTTGTCAAATAAAAGAATATAAGGATTTTCTAAATCTGCAGTCATTTTCTCGCTGTTAGTAACGAAATATGGAGAAAGGTATCCTCTGTCGAACTGCATTCCTTCTACAACATCTACGTGAGTATCTGTTCCTTTAGCTTCTTCTACTGTAATAACTCCTTCTTTCCCTACTTTTCCGAAAGCTTTGGCAATAAGATCTCCAATAGTTTCATCATTGTTAGCAGAAATAGCTGCTACTTGCTTGATTTTGTCCGAAGAGCTTCCCACTTCTTTAGTCTGCTTTTCTAAATCTGCTGTAATTGCTAAAACGGCTTTGTCTATTCCACGTTTTAGATCCATTGGATTAGCTCCAGCAGCTACGTTTTTAAGACCTTCTTTTACGATAGCTTGTGCTAAAACGGTAGCAGTAGTTGTACCGTCTCCAGCAAGATCATTTGTTTTAGAAGCTACTTCTTTTACCATTTGCGCTCCCATATTCTCTAGAGCATCTTCTAATTCTACTTCTTTAGCTACAGAAACACCATCTTTAGTTACCTGAGGAGCACCAAATGATTTACTAATGATTACATTACGACCTTTAGGCCCTAAGGTTACTTTTACTGCATTTGCTAATGCATCTACACCACGTTTGATTCCGTCACGTGCTTCTATATCAAATTTTATGTCTTTAGCCATAATATTTTTAATTTTTTAATCTTGAATTCCTGATTTACTTCAGGGTATCAAAAATTTAGATTTGTGTTTTGATTGAATGTTAAACGATTGCTAGGATATCATCCTCGCGCATTATTAAATAATCGTTACCGTCTAATTTTAATTCAGTACCAGAATATTTTCCATAAAGTACAGTATCACCAACTTTTACGGTCATTTCGTGATCTTTTTTACCGCTACCTACAGCAGCTACTTTACCTTTTTGTTGCTTTTCCTGTGCTGAATCAGGGATGTATAATCCTGATGCCGTTTGCGTTTCCGCTGGAAGTGGCTCAATAACCACACGATCCGAAAGAGGTTTAATATTTACTCCCATTATTATTGGTTTTATATTTTTAAATTAAAATGAATTATTTGATGCTATGCATTTCAGAAATTATGCCAGTGGCTTGATACTGACAAATTGAAACAAAAAATGCCGACTGTATGACAAGTCGGCATTGTATCTTGGTTTCATAAACTGAATTATTCTTCAGGTGTGTCATCCGTTGCAGGAGCAACAGGTGCATCCTGAATCAATTCTACATCATTCGTGTCTACTGTTGGATCTTGATTTGTAGCTCCATCCATTAAGTCTACATTAGATAAAAGAATAAGAACTAATAGCAGTGTTGCTAATGCCCAAGTACTTTTATCTAAGAAATCTGTGGTTTTTTTTACACCGCCTAATTGTTGTGTTCCTCCTCCACCGAAAGAAGACGATAAACCTCCTCCCTTAGGGTTTTGAACCATAATTACTACTACCAGTAAAAATGACACAACTACGATTAATATTAAAAAGATTGAAAACGTTGTCATTATATATTGTTATTTATTTTCTTGTAATTTTTTTACCGCTCGAATTTGGTCTGCAAAGAAACCACTTTTTTCGGGATTTTTCAAAATTAATATTTTATATGCCTGAATTGCCTTTTTGTATTTTTTTTGAGCTAAATAAACTCTAGCCAAAGTCTCTGTCATTAGCTCGTCTGGAGCTACCATATGTTCATTAGCTAAATTTCGAGATGGGGCATTTTTTTCTGCTGGTTTGATCTTTGGGTTGTTGGCAATAAATTCATCGATAAGGTTAAACTTGTGTTCTTGGTCAGAAGGTTTTTCAATTTCACCTTTTTTATCTTCGGTTTGATTTTTTACTTCAGTTTCTCTGTCAATTGGTTGTATGGACGAAAGTTTTAACCATTCTGCAAAAGAATGCGCTTCTTTTTTATCAAAATCAAATGGTTTATCTATATCCAATTCTTTTTCGGCATCTTTTGCAATTATAGTGTTTTCAGGTTTATTATTTTTTTCTGATTGTTCTATGATTGTTTCTGCAATTGTAATATTATTAGGGGTATCTTCATCTTTATGAGAGAACAAAGATGGGTCAAGTACATCTTCAGCTTCTTCCATATTCATGGATACAGCATCGTCTATGGAGATTCTTTCGAGTACTTTAACTTCTTGCGCGTCTACAACATCGATATCACTATTGATCTTCTTTTCTGTATCAAGTGTTTTGATACTGCTATTAAAGAGCTCAGATGTTATAAAATCAAACAAAACTCCTCTGTCAGTAGTATAAGCTGCTGTAGTTTTTAATTCTTGATTGTATCTGAAGTTTTCATCTTCTTTAAGCCCTTTTAAGAGTAAAGATCTTACAGACTGAAAATAAGGAAACTCTTGAATGATTTTCACTAGATTTTCTGTTTGTTCCTTTTTTATAGATAAAGGGTTTTGAAATAGATATGTAAGTTCTTTGGTATTCAAAAAATAATAATTTAAGGTTTTACCACTTTGCTAATGTAGCATTTAGTATATCCTGAGTAATTCTGTCATAGATTATTTGGACAGCTTCATCTCTAACAGCTGTCTCAGCTTGTGTAGCTGGGTAGTCGAAAAAGAATGAAAAACGTTGTTCTAAATCTTCCTTAGGGTTCTTTATGTCATAAAAACGAACATTTACAGCAATGGTAAGTCTGTTTTGTGCAGCTGTGTTTGCTGATGTTGCATTGGTTGGGGCTACATAATATTGAACAATTTCGCCTTCATAGGCAATATCTCCGTTAGAAGTTACCAGGTCTAGATTAGTTTGATTTAATATCAAATCTTGTAACTGATTGGTAAACGTTTGATCAATTCCAGGGATAATGATTGATGCTTGATTTTGGAAAAAACCTACTTGAAATGTAGTTGCTGTAGTGTTTATTCCACTAAAAGAGTATGCCCCACATCCTTGGATTATAATAATTCCGATGATTGCTACAATGGTATATTTAATTTTGTGTACCAATTTTATATGTTTTTAATGAGTGTTTATTTTTTGTGTTAAAGATCGTATTGTTTAATCTTTCTATATAAGGTGCGCTCACTTATTCCTAATTCTTCTGCCGCCGCTTTCCTTTTTCCGCGATGACGTTCCAGAGATTTTTTAATTAACTCTAATTCTTTATCATGTAAGGAAAGAGTTTCTTCTTCTTCAATTTCCTCTGCAAAATGATATTTGTCTTCGTCTTTTTTAATTGTGTCAGAAGGGGTTATTTGTAAAACTTCTGTTGTTTGCGTTACAGGTTCTTCAAAAGGTGTTTCTTCTTCTTTTTCTTCCCGATAAATCTTTCTAATTAACCCTTCATTTTCTTTCTGTACCTGTTGAGAATTTCCACTTTGCATTAATTCCATCGTCAGCTTTTTGAGATCATTAAGATCGTTTTTCATGTCAAAAAGCACTTTGTATAGTATCTCTCGTTCATTGCTAAAATCACTATCTTTTTTGTCCGAAGATATTATAGCGGGTAAATTACTTCCAATATCAGGTAAATATCCTCGTAATGTGCTAGCGGATATCGTTCTGTTTTGTTCAAGGACTGATATTTGTTCTGCAATGTTGCGTAATTGCCTGATATTACCGCTCCAATGATATTTCTCTAGTAATTGAGCAGCAGCATCTTCTAGTCGAATAGTTGGCATCTTATATTTTGTAGCAAAATCAGAAGCAAATTTTCTGAATAAGAGGTGTATGTCTTGCTCACGATCTCGCAAAGGAGGTAATAGGATCTCTACTGTACTTAGGCGATAATATAGATCTTCCCTAAACTTTTCTTTTTTGATAGCTTCGAACATATTTACATTTGTTGCTGCCACAATTCGTACATCAGTTTTTTGGACTTTAGACGATCCTACTTTAATAAACTCACCATTTTCTAGTACTCTTAATAGTCTTACTTGTGTTGTTAGTGGTAACTCTCCAACTTCATCAAGAAATATAGTTCCACCATCTGCTACTTCAAAATATCCACTTCTGGTTGAGGTAGCTCCGGTAAAGGCTCCTTTTTCATGACCAAATAGTTCACTATCGATTGTTCCTTCTGGAATAGCACCGCAATTGACAGCGATATATTTACCGTGTTTTCGATGTGATAACGAATGAACAATTTTTGGGATACTTTCCTTACCAACACCGCTTTCTCCAGTAACCAGAACCGATATATCCGTAGGAGCTACCTGAATAGCTTTTTCTATGGATCGGTTTAGTTTAGGATCGTTTCCTATAATACCGAATCGCTGTTTTGTGGCTTGAACTGATTCCATGTGATAAACTATATTGGTTGTTTAAATTGTTTTTTTAATTATTATCAGAGTATCCAACAGCCTCTCCAAGTAGTGTTGCACTGGTGCACTCATCAATACGAACCATTACAAAATCTCCAATTTTGTAATCTCCTTTAGGGAAAACGGCGACTATATTCTGAGTATTTCTTCCACTCCAGTGTGCATTGGATTTTTTTGATTCTTTTTCGATTAATATTTCCATAGTTTTACCTAAGAATGCTTCATGTCTTTCAGTACTATGACGGCGTTGAGCTGTAATAATTTCGTTAAGTCTTCTCTTTTTAGTAGCTTCAGGAACATCATCTTCTAATTTACGACCAGCTAAAGTTCCTGGGCGTTCAGAATAAGCAAACATAAACCCGTATTCGTATTTTACATATTCCATTAAGGATAATGTATCTTGGTGATCTTCCTCGGTTTCCGTAGGAAACCCTGTGATAATATCCTGAGAAATAGCACAATCAGGAATCAACCTTTTAATATTGTCGATTAATTCAAAATATTCTTGACGAGTATGTAAACGATTCATTTCTTTAAGAATGCGATCACTACCACTCTGTATAGGTAAGTGGATATATTTACAAATGTTTTTATGGTTTGCCATTACTTTTATAACATCTAATGTCATATCCTGAGGATTAGATGTAGTAAAACGTAATCTTATTTTAGGATGTTTTTCTGCAACCATATCCAATAACTTAGCAAAATTTACCGCAGTAGCTTTTTGAAAATCACTTGCTTTTTCAAAGTCTTTTTTCAATCCTCCACCGTACCATAGATAGCTATCTACATTTTGACCTAATAGGGTAATTTCTTTGAATTTTTTTGCAGCTAAGTCATCGATTTCTTCCATGATACTTTGTGGATCACGGCTACGTTCTCTACCCCTTGTGAAAGGAACTACACAAAATGTACACATATTATCACAGCCTCTGGTGATAGATACAAATGCAGAAACACCGTTGCTTTGTAAGCGAACAGGAGAAATATCTCCGTATGTTTCTTCTTTAGAGAGTATTACATTCACTGCGTTACGCCCTGCGTCTACTTCTTCAATGAGATTAGGAAGGTCTTTATATGCATCCGGACCAACTACAAGGTCTACAATTTTTTCTTCCTCTAGGAATTTACTTTTAAGACGTTCTGCCATGCATCCGAGAACACCTACTTTCATTTTTGGGTTAATTCTTTTTACAGCATTATATTTTTCCAGACGTTTTCTTACCGTAAGTTCTGCTTTTTCGCGAATAGAGCAAGTGTTTACAAGGACCAAATCAGCATCTTCAAGCTTTTGGGTAGTATTAAATCCTTCTTTTGCTAAAATTGAAGCAACAATTTCACTATCACTAAAATTCATTTGACACCCATAGCTTTCAATAAAAAGCTTCCTAGTGTTTCCTTCTTTATTATCTAAAGACAATGCCTGTCCTTGAATGTTCTCGTCAATAATCTTCTCCATGTATAATAATGTCCTTGCTGATTTAACTCAAATAGTGTGCAAAGATACTCTTTAAAACGATATATGACAAAGTGGCAGTGTTATATTTGTTTAAATATTTATATTTGAGATAACTAATTAACTAAATCCATACGCATTATGAATTCCAACCAGCTCTTTGAAAAAATAGAAAACAGTAATTCTGTCGATTTTGGAAATATTTTTAATAATAGTATAGAGCTTTTTAAGAAAGTCTGGTTGCAGGGCTTTGTTCATTTGTTAATTTCTTTGGTTATAATGATCCCTTTACTTATTGTGATTTATATACCTCTTTTTGCAATAATTGGAGTGGCTGGATTAGAAAATAGTTATGGAGATTATGGGTATGTTCAAGAAGACTTGTCTATAGGTATGGGAATTTTATTTGTAATATTAGTTATTATAGTATCTATGGTAGCCTCTGCGTTTCAATTAGCTATAACGGCTCATTTTTATAGGGTTTGTAAACAGGTGGATATGGGGCTTCCCCAGACCACCAGTTATTTTATGTTTTTTAAAGGTAAATATTTAGGTAAAATATTTACGTTAGCGATAGCAACTTTTGGGATTGCGTTATTAGCAGCATCTCTATGCTATCTCCCTCTTTTTTATGTTATAGTTCCTTTGCAATTGTTAGGGGTTATTTTTGCTTTTAATCCAGATGTCAGTGCTTCTGATTTAATCAAGGCAAGTTTTAAATTCGGAAATAAAATTTGGTTAATCGCTTTCGGATTGATTTTTATTTCATCAATGTTAGCACAAATAGTAGGAATGATATTGTGTTTTATAGGAGTTTTCTTTACGGCTTCTTTTGTCTACTTGCCTATATATTATTTATATAAAGACGGTATAGGTTTTGAAAATGAAAATGAATCTGAAAGCTGGAACGTAATTGTAGAATAATAAATAAAACAAAACCTGCTAATCTGCAGGTTTTTTTATGATAATTTCTGAGAAAAAATTTTGATCTCGAAAAATTGGTATACTTTTGTTCTCAGAAAAAAGCCCTCGTGGCTGGGTAACTACCAACTAAAAATGTTTATTAGAGATTCCATCTGTAAACTAATAGACATTAATTATCAACAGATGAAAAAAAAGGATTATGGCTAAGAATTTAGTGATTGTGGAGTCACCAGCTAAGGCAAAGACAATAGAAAAGTTTCTAGGAAAAGACTATAAAGTAGCTTCTAGTTTCGGACATATTGCTGATTTGCCGGCAAAAGAACTTGGAGTAGATGTAGAAGAAGGTTTTAAACCTAAGTATATTGTCTCCAAGGATAAGAAAGATGTGGTTAAGAAATTAAAAGATCTTTCTAAGAAGGCCGAGATGGTTTGGTTGGCGAGTGATGAAGATCGAGAAGGAGAAGCTATTGCTTGGCACTTAGCAGAGGAGTTGAAGTTGGATAAAGAGAGAACCCGTCGTATTGTTTTTCATGAGATTACTAAGAAAGCTATACTTAAAGCAATAGAGAATCCAAGGAGTATAGATTATAATCTGGTAAATGCGCAGCAAGCCAGAAGAGTACTGGATAGGTTAGTAGGATATGAGTTATCTCCCGTATTATGGAGAAAAGTAAAGGGAGGGTTATCTGCTGGTAGAGTACAATCGGTATCAGTTCGTTTAATCGTAGAGAGAGAACGTGATATACTTGGTTTTACACCTATAGCTTCATATCGTATTGATGCTGAGTTTTCTAATGAAAAAGGAAAGTCTTTTAAAGCAAAATTACCTAAGAACTTTAAAACAAAAGCTGAAGCTGAAGCATTTTTACAAAAAAATCTTGGAGCAGGATTTCAAGTCGCAGATCTTACTACAAAACCGGCAAAAAAATCTCCAGCTCCCCCATTTACAACATCTACACTACAACAGGAGGCTTCGAGAAAACTATATTTTTCTGTTAGTAAGACAATGACCATGGCGCAACGTCTATACGAAGCAGGATTGATTACATATATGAGAACGGATAGTGTTAACCTGTCTACCGAAGCCCAGAATAGTGCAAAAGCAGAAATAATTTCTGCATATGGAGATGAGTATAGTAATCCTAAGCAATATAAAGGTAAATCAAAAGGTGCTCAAGAAGCTCACGAAGCGATAAGACCTACAGATTTTGCCAGGCATACAGTTCCTGTTGATCATGATCAACAACGCTTGTATGAATTAATTTGGAAAAGAGCGATCGCTTCACAGATGAGTGATGCTAAATTAGAAAGAACCAATGTTAAAATTGGATCGACTTCACATAATGAGCAATTCGTTGCAAATGGAGAGGTGATAAAATTTGAAGGTTTTCTAAAAGTTTATTTAGAGGGCAATGATGATGAAGATGAAGAACAAAGTGGAATTCTTCCTGCAATGAAGGTGGGAGAGAGTTTGTTTAATAATTATGTAACCGCTACCGAAAGGTTTACAAGACCGCCAAGCAGGTATTCAGAAGCAGCTTTGGTTAAGAAGTTAGAAGAATTAGGTATTGGTCGTCCATCTACATATGCGCCAACAATTTCTACTATTCAAAATAGAAACTATATAGAGAAAGGTTCTAAAGAAGGAGAAGAACGAGGATATGTACAGATTACGCTTTCTGGAGATGCCATTAAAGAAAAAAATCTAAAGGAAAAAGTTGGTAGTGATAAAGGAAAATTAATTCCAACTGATGTAGGTATGGTAGTTAATGACTTTTTAGTAAATCATTTTTCCTCTATTTTAGATTATAATTTTACTGCAAAAGTAGAACAGGACTTTGATGAAATTGCTGAAGGTCAAGAGGACTGGACACATGTGATGAAGGAGTTTTATGATGAGTTTCATCCTAGAGTGGAGGATGTTGCTCAGAATGCGGAACGTGAAGTAGGAGAAAGAATTTTGGGAGAAGATCCAGAATCAGGAAAACCAGTAAGTGTTCGTTTAGGTAAATTTGGCCCTATGGTGCAGATTGGTACGGCAGAAGATGAGGATAAGCCTAGGTTTGCTAGTTTGGCTCCGGGACAAACATTAAGTAGTGTTACTTTTGAAGAGGCAATGGATTTGTTTCAATTACCAAAGGAACTTGGAGATTATAAGGGAGAAACAGTTACTGTTAATAATGGACGTTTTGGACCTTATGTGAAATTTGGAGCTAAATTTGTTTCTTTAGATAAAGGAGAAGATCCATTAAGTACTTCTCTTGAGAGAGCAATAGAGCTTATTGATGCAAAGGAGAAAGCAGATGCTCCTATATATACCTATGAAGATTTACCGGTACAGAAAGGTACAGGTAGATTTGGTCCATTTATTAAATGGAAAGGTATGTTTATTAATGTGAATAAAAAATATGACTTTGATAATCTTTCTGATGAAGATATAATTCAGCTTATTGAAGAAAAGAAACAAAAAGAGATAGATAAAGTAATTCACAATTGGGAAGAAGAAGGTATCAGGGTTGAGAAAGCAAGATGGGGCCGAAGTAATATAATAAAAGGTAAAACTAAAATTGAATTACCTAAAACCGTGGATGCTACTAAGCTTACTTTAGAGAAAGTGAAAGATCTTATTGAAAAGAATGCTCCAAAGAAAAAGACAGCAAAGAAAAAAACTACAAAAAAGACTACTAAAAAGAAATAAGCTTAAAATATGTCGTTAGAATTCCTTTCGCCGGTTAGCGAAATAGTAGCTGCGCATGTTGCTTTGCTTCCAGATCAAGCACTTGGAAAAGAAATTAAGATCCATACCTCCGAGTATGGAGTGCCAGAGTTAGATAAGGTGAACATTGCAATAATTGGTGTTAGAGAAAATAGGAATGATATTAATTTTTTAGGAGAGGATCTTTATTTTGATACCATTCGTAAATCTTTATATGATCTTTTCCCAGGCAACTGGGATACTTCGATTGTAGATCTTGGAGATATTATTCCTGGAGAAGAGGTTAGTGATACCTATTTTTTAATGAAAGATGTTCTTTCAATGCTACTTCAAAAAAATGTTACACCTCTAATTATTGGAGGAAGTCAAGATTTGGTGTATGGTCAATATCGTGCTTTCGATATTTTAGAAAGGATGGTTAACTTAGTAAATGTAGATAGTAGATTTGATTTAGGAAATACTTCTCAACCGATAAAAAATAATTCTTTCGTTGGTAAAATTATTGTAGAGCAACCATATAATCTTTTTAATTATAGTAACATTGGGTATCAAACTTATTTTAATTCTCAAGAAGAGATAGATCTTATTGAAAAGCTATATTTCGATGCCTATAGGCTAGGAGAGGTTACTCATGATGTTACTATTGTTGAGCCAATTATGAGAGATGCTGATATTGTAGCTATTGATCTTGGCGCGATGAGTTCTACCTGTCTTGACTATAAATACGCTTCTCCAAATGGATTTAATGGAAGAGAGATTTGTGCTATAGCAAGATATGCAGGTATTAGCGATAAAGTAAAAAGTTTTGGAGTGTATGAATTTAAAAATTTTAAACATGAAGAAACCACAGCTTTATTAATTGCTCAAATATTATGGTATTTTATTGAAGGAGTTAATTATAGGTCTAACGAACTGGATATTAAGAATCAAGCAGGAACGCTTCATTATAATGTTCCAATAGAAGACGAGGTTCTTTCATTTTATAAGAGTCCTAAAACAGAAAGATGGTGGATAGAAATACCATTTATTTCATCTGGAAATAATAAATTGAAAAGACACACGTTATTACCTTGCACATACAACGATTATGAGCGTGCTTGTAATCAAGAAATACCTGAAAGATGGTATAAGGCAAAACGAAAAAACGAAGTTTAACATTTTTATTAGGGAGATTTAAGGTTTTTTTTAGAAAAAAATTGTTTTTCTGGAAATAAATAAATAGGTTTACGACCTTAAATCTCAAAGATCTTAACCTAAAACACGTTATGAAGAAATTTGTATCACTCTTTGCTATTGTAGCAATGCTCTATAGTTGTGGTGGAGGAAACCGCGGAGAACTAGTCGGAGTAAAGGGTAAAAAATGGCATCCAGAGAAACCTTATGGAATGGCCCTCATCCCCGGAGGATCGTTTATCATGGGTAAATCTGATGATGACAAAGCTGCATTGGCTAATGCACCTACGAAAACAGTTACTGTTCGTTCTTTCTACATGGACGAAACTGAAGTTACTAACAGTGAATATAGACAATTTGTTCGCTGGGTTCGTGATTCTACAATCAGAATGAAGTTAGCTATCATGGCTGATGATTTGGGTAAAACCCCAGGTGATGATGGTATCGGAGAATATGCTTTCCTTGATGCGAACACAGAAGATATGTCTGTTTATGAAAAATATGTATACGACAATTATAGTGGAACAGGTGAAACTGGTTACGAAGGTCGTAAACTTAATAAAGATATAGACATCGAATGGGATACGGAAGATTATCCTGATGAGTTTTATACAGAAGTTATGGATTCTTTATACATTCCTTTAGAAGAATCTTATAACGGTAGACGAACATTTGATGTGCAGAATTTTAAATTCAGGTTTACTTGGATGGATATTCAAGCTGCTGCTCGTGCTAAGAAGGGAAGAAGAAAAGATTTTGTTAAGGAAACAGTAATCGAAGTATACCCTGATACGACAGTATGGATTAAAGATTTTAATTATTCTTATAATGAACCAATGCATAATGATTATTTCTGGCATAGTTCGTATGATGATTATCCAGTAGTTGGAGTTTCTTGGGAACAAGCAAAAGCTTTTTGTACTTGGAGAACTATCGAAAAAAATTCTTATCAGAAAAAACGTAACAAGGAATTCGTAAATTATTTTAGATTACCTACAGAGGCTGAGTGGGAATACGCAGCTAGAGGTGGTCTAGAATCAGGAACATATCCTTGGGGAGGTCCATATGCGCTAAATGATAGAGGTTGTTTCTTAGCGAACTTTAAACCTTTACGTGGTAATTATGCTGCGGATAACTTCCTTTATACGGTAGAAGCTAAAACATTTGAGCCTAATGATTATAACCTATATAATATGGCTGGAAATGTTTCAGAATGGGTGCAGTCTTCTTATGATCCTGCAGCCTATGAATATGTATCATCAATGAACCCGAATGTTAATGATGATCAGAACAAACGAAAAGTTGTACGTGGTGGATCTTGGAAAGATGTTGCTTATTTCCTACAGGTAAGTACGAGAGATTACGAATACGCGGATTCAGCTAGAAGTTATATTGGATTCAGAACGGTACAGGATTATATGGGTACTGACGTTACTGGAGAAGATAATACCCAAAATCAGAATTAGAATAAGTCCCAAAATTTATCTATCAACCTTAATTACTAACCCTTTTTTAATTTAATATTTAAAAAATTTAAAAAACTAAACACATTTATTATGGCAAATTCAAAATCAAGCAAGAAGTTAATGAACATGGTATGCGGTCTCGGAGCGGCTGTAGTAATCCTTGGAGCTTTATTTAAAATTATGCACTGGCCTTTTGGAAACGAGATGCTTATCATTGGTCTAATTACAGAAGCACTTGTATTTACAGTTTCTGCATTCGAACCAGTAGATGATGAGTTAGATTGGTCTCTAGTATATCCAGAGTTAGCTGGTGGAAGTAAAAGAGATAAGAAAGAAGCTCAAACTCCTGAAGGTTTATTATCTAAAAAATTAGATGATATGCTTAAAGAGGCTAGATTAGATACAAATTTAATGAATAGTCTTGGAGAAAGTATCCGTAACTTCGAAGGTGCTGCTAAAGGTATTGCACCTAGTGTGGATGCTATCCAAGGAACTAAAAAATATAGTGAAGAAATGGCCGCTGCTGCCACTCACTTAGAATCTTTGAACAGTTTGTACAAAGTACAATTAGAATCTTCTGCAAAACAAGCTGAAGCTAATGCTGCAATTGCTGATAACGCTAAAGCGCTTGAAGAGCAAATGAAGAGCTTGTCTAGTAACCTGTCTTCTCTTAATGGAGTATATGGTGGTATGTTAAGTGCTATGAACAGAAACTAGTATTTAACTTAATTTAAAAAATAACTACCAAAATATAGAAATATGGCAGGAGGAAAATTATCACCAAGGCAGAAGATGATCAATCTTATGTACTTGGTATTTATAGCGATGATGGCATTAAATATGTCAAAAGAAGTATTATCTGCATTCGGTTTAATGAATGAAAAACTTACAGCAGCTAATACTATTGCTACTGAACGTAATTCAGCATTTATGACTGGATTAGCGGACAAAGTTTCGGAACAACCGGAAAAATATACACCACTTAAGCAGAAGGCTGATGAAATCAGTACTTATTCTAACGAATTTAATGCATATGTGGAACAATTAAAGTCTGAGTTATTAGAAACAGCTGATGATCCAACAGATTACGAGACAATGGATAAGCCTGATGCTTTAGATACTAAATTCTTTGAAGGAGGTAAAACTTCAGCAGCTGCGTCGGAGTTCCTTGAAAAAATCAAGACATATAGAGAAGGAGTTGTTACAGCTATCCGTTCTGTAAAAGAAGTTGATGGTCAAGTAGCAACTGATGTTGAGAAAGCTTTCTCTACAGAAGATGTAGAAAACAGAGATAAGGTAAAAGTAGACTGGTTGAAATATAACTTCGAAGGTTTTCCTTTAGTAGCTTCTCTTACTAAATTAACTCAAATGCAAGCTGATGTTAAAACTACAGAAAGTAAAGTGTTATCTGCTTTATTAGCTGGACAGCAAGCTTCTGAATTATCGTTTAGTAATTATGAAGCGATAGTTGTTCCGGATAAAACTGCTTTCTTTAGTGGAGAGAAATTTAAAGGACGTATTGTTCTTGGTCGTTTTGACGCTACATTAAAGCCAACGAAAGTAATGGTTAATGGTAAGGAGCAAACTGAAGTTCAGAACGGTCAGATTATGTTAGATTTCCCAGCTGGAAATGTTGGAGAAAGAAAAATAGACGGTGTACTTGAGTTTAAAGAAGGTGATTCTATCATACCAATTAAGATTCAAAGTACTTACGCTGTTATCCCAAAACCAAATTCTGCTGTAATTTCAGCTGATAAAATGAATGTGGTATATAGAGGAGTTCAGAATCCTATGACGATTTCTATTCCTGGAGTTCCTGCAGTTAGTGCAAGTGCACCTGGTCTAAAGAAAAGCGGTGGAGCTGGTAAATATGTAATGAATGTTACTACAGTTAAAGCAAGAGAAGTTGCTATCAAAGTAAGTGGTAAACTTCCAAATGGAACTACTGTTAGTGATAGTAAGAAATTTAGAATTAAAGATATTCCAAGACCTGTAGGTACTGCAAGAGGTGAAGATGGAAGTATTAAAATGTCCAAAAGTGGTTTAGAGAAAGCTTCTATTGGAGCAATACTACCGGATTTCGATTTTGATATTAAGTTAGACGTAACTAGCTTTAAGTTTAAAGTAAGTGGTCAGCCTACTATTAATGTAAGAGGACGTAGATTGGATTCAAGAGCAAAATCTGCACTTAAGAAAGCAAAGAGAGGATCTACAGTTCAGGTAATGGATATCAAAGCTCAGTTAAAAACGAATAAGGGATATAAATTGAAAAAAATATCTCCAGTTGTCATTGAGTTAACGAACTAAAATAAACTAATGATTATGAATTTGAAAAATTTGTTATTAACCGTTTTTGGCCTATTCGTGACGTTGTTTTCGTTTGGTCAAGCCAATATTTTGAATGCTGATAGTCCAGAAGATATTGGGAAAAAAACAATCGAACAGATTCAAGCGGATAATGACCTTCCGTTGGAATATGGTTATGTTGACAAACGTGATGTACTTTGGGCAAAAACTACTTGGGAGACAATCGATCTTGATGAGCGTATAAATTTCCCATTATATTATCCTATAGATACGGTTAATATTGGTGCTGATAGACGTGCATTATATGATGTACTGTTGTCAAATGTTAAGAATGGTAAAATCCAAAAAATTTACGCAGATTCATATTTTACAGAGACACGTACATTAAGTGATCTTGATGGTACTTTGTCTAAAATAGATACGTTAGATTTAGGGTATGAGCAGTTTAATGCTGGTGAGCCTGTAGATCCTCAATATATTGAGGTAACTACAATTAGTGCTGCTGACATTTCGGAATATAAGATCAGAGGATACTGGTATTTTGATAAGCGTCAGGGAGAATTAAGATATAGGCTACTTGGTATTGCTCCAGTTGCACCGGATGTAAACTTTATTAATGATGATGAGCCTGATATGGTTCCGTTATTTTGGGTTTGGTATCCTGATGTAAGAGAGATACTTCATAATGCGAAGGCTTTTAATAGGAAGAATACCTCAATGCCTTTTACTTATGATCACGTACTTAATGCAAGACGATTTAATTCGGTAATTTACAAGGAAGATAACATTCAAGGTGACCGAGAGGTAAATGATTATATCATTGACAATGCTTTGATGCAGTTATTGGAAAGTGAAAGAATTAAAGAAAGTATCAGAAATTTTGAAATGGATATGTGGAGTTACTAAACTCTATAGTTTCTAATATAATATATAAACGCCCAACTTTTGTTGGGCGTTTTGTTATTTTTATTCTATGGTAGATTATATAGTTGTTGGATTCGGACTAGCTGGGTTATCATTTGTTAATAAGTTAGAAGATAATAATAAGTCATATTTGGTTTATGAGAATAGCTCAGAACAATCTTCTAGGGTTGCTGGGGGATTGTTTAACCCAGTAATTCTTAAGCGATTTACTCCAGCTTGGTTGGCTTCGGAACAACTACAGTTGGCAATGAATGTTTATAAAAATATAGAGAGTAAATTAGATGTACCTCTAATTTCTATGTTTCCAATTTTGAGACGATTTAATGATATTGAAGAACAAAATTTATGGTTTGAAGCTTGCGATAAACCATCATTAACAAGATTTCTTTCTTCTGATTTAATTAAAAACCAAAATAAGGCTTTAGATATACCATTTCATTTTGGGGAAGTAAAACATGCTGGAAAAATTGATGTTAGTACAATGTTACGGTTGTATTTATCTTATATAGAAAGCAAGAATTCTTTGGTTACGGAGTCTTTTGAGTATGATAAACTAGTAGTCAAAGAGGATTTCATAGAGTATAAAGGAGTAAAGGCTAAAAACATTCTATTTTCTGAAGGGTATGGTCTTAGAAATAATCCGTTCTTTAATTATTTACCGTTACAAGGAAATAAAGGGGAGTATATTATAATTAAATCAGAAGAGCTAAAACTTAATGAAGCAGTAAAATCATCTATATTTATTATTCCGTTAGGAGATAATTTGTATAAGGTTGGAGCTACCTATAACAATCAAGATAAGACTCCTGATATTACAGTTTCTGCTAAGAAAAGTTTAGAAAAAAAGTTAAGTCGTTTCTTAAAAGTAGCGTATAAAGTTGTTGATCAAGTAGCCGGTATAAGACCAACAACTAGAGATAGAAGGCCTTTTATAGGTACGCATCCAGTACATAAAAACCTTCACATAATAAATGGTTTAGGGAGTCGTGGTATATTGATTGGACCTTATGTGACAGAAAAGTTATATGCCAGTATAGAAAAAGGAGTTACTTTAGAGAAAGAAATTGATATTAATCGCTATTTTGAATTAAGATAAGTTTTTCTTTTTGCCATAATGCATAAAAAGATTAATCCAAATGTTTCTTGATAACCTAAGAATTATAGGAAAGAAGAATATTAGTGTTCCTACGATTACAAAGAAGCTATTTAACAAATTAAGTTCTAGAAATAAGTTGCCAATCACAAACGCCGCAACTGCAAATGCGATGCCAACACCATAGCTTACATACATAGCGCCATAAAAGAAAGATGGTTCTATCTTGTATTTTGTGTTACAGTGACTACAACGTTCGTGCATTTGAAAGATTTTTCCAAGTTTGTATGGATTATTATCCTTATACATACTTTCTTTTTGACATACTGGACATGTCCCTGTAAAAATGCTGTAGATTTTAGTTCCTTTTAAGAAGCTCATAGTACTTTTATTCTATTACAAAATTAATCATCTTTGCACAAAAGATTCAAAAGCTGATGTTAAACATACATAACCTTTCAATTTCGTTTGGAGGAGAATATCTTTTCGAAGAAATCGCCTTTAGATTAAATGCCGGAGATAGAGTTGGATTAGTAGGAAAAAATGGTGCAGGGAAATCCACAATGCTTAAAATTTTATCCAAAGAACAAGAACCAGATTCTGGTCAGATAGCGATGGATAAAGAAATAAAAATTGGTTTTCTAAAGCAGGATATTGATTTTGTTTTAGGGAGAACAGTACTGGAAGAGTCGTATGAAGCCTTCACAGAAATCAAGAAGATTGAAAGAGAAATAGATAAGATTAATACTCAACTAGCAGAACGTACGGATTATGAAAGTGAGAGTTATAATCAATTGATAACAGATCTAAGTGATTATACGCATCAATATGAAATTCTAGGTGGATATAATTATCAAGGAGAAACCGAACGCGTATTGCAAGGTTTAGGGTTTGTAAGGGAGGATTTTGGTAAACTAACAGATACTTTTTCTGGAGGTTGGCGTATGAGAATTGAACTGGCAAAGTTGTTATTGCAAAATAATGATGTACTCCTGTTGGATGAGCCTACTAACCATTTAGATATTGAGTCTATTATATGGTTAGAAGGTTTTCTGAAAAACTATGTAGGCGTAGTAGTTATAGTTTCTCATGATAAAATGTTTTTGGATAATGTTACTAATAGAACTATAGAAATATCATTAGGTCGAATTTACGACTATAATAAACCGTATTCTAAGTATTTAGTGCTTCGTAAGGAAATAAGAGATCAGCAATTAGCAACACAAAAAAATCAATCTAAACAGATTGAACAGACCGAAAAGCTTATCGAAAAATTTAGAGCGAAAGCCTCAAAAGCCTCTATGGCGCAATCGCTTATTAAGAAATTGGATAAAGTAGAACGTATTGAAGTAGACGAAGACGATAATGCAGTAATGAACATCAGTTTTCCTATAAGTGTGCAGCCAGGTAAAGTAGTTATAGAGGCTGAGAAAGTTGGTAAAAACTATGGAGAAAAGGAGATTCTAAAAGATATTGATTTGTTAGTAGAACGCGGTTCTAAAACAGCTTTTGTGGGCCAGAATGGGCAAGGAAAATCTACATTAGCTAAAATTATAATAGATGAGATATCACATATAGGTAATCTGAAACTAGGTCATAATGTACAGATAGGATATTTTGCACAGAATCAATCAGAATATCTCGATGGTGAATTAACAATTCATGATACTATGATTAATGCTGCAAATGAGAAAACCCGAAGTAAAGTGAGGGATATGCTAGGAGCATTTTTATTTAGAGGAGATGAAGTGGAGAAAAAGGTAAAGGTGCTTTCTGGTGGTGAGCGTAATCGATTGGCTTTGTGTAAGATGCTTTTAGAACCTTTTAATGTATTGGTTATGGATGAGCCTACTAACCATTTAGATATTAAATCCAAAAACATATTAAAAGAAGCTTTAAAAAGTTTCGAAGGGACTTTGATTTTAGTGTCTCACGATAGAGATTTTCTTCAGGGATTAACCAATACCGTGTATGAATTTAGGAATAAGCAGATAAAAGAATATCTAGGAGATATTGATTATTATTTAGAACAAAGAAGGGTAGATGATCTACGCGATATAGAAAAGAAAGATAAACAAGCTAAATCTATTTCAGATACAAAAGAAACTGCTAAGCAATCTTATGAGAGTCAGAAAAAGTTAAAATCATTAAATAATAAGCTTAGTAATATAGAATCTAAGATCAACAAACTAGAAAAAGAAATAAAAGAAATAGACGTAGAGTTAGCGATTAATTATGATCAAACTATTGCACAACCAGATTTCTTTGACAAATATCAAGCAAAAAAAGAAAATTTAGCTTCATTGATGGAAAATTGGGAAACATTACAGGAAGAAATTGATAAATTATCTTAGCTCCTGTTTGGGGTGTTTAATTTACAGAATGTGTAAAAATAAAACCCTAAAATTATAATTCTGATAGTACAAGGTCACTTTTTTTAAACATACTTAAATTAACGTATGTTACCTAAATGTTAAGATAGAATGAACCTTATAATTGATGATAATTTTTGTCGTTTGTATCAGGTACAACTGAATATTTATAGATATTTTTGTACTCGTAAACTAAAGTATACAATGTATGAATGATACAAAAGCCATTGATTTAAATGCACATGCGTTATCTTGGGTAGGGAAAATCCATTATGATTTTGGGTTTCTGGTTCAGAAAGCGTTTGGTGAAAATGGATTGGATTTATCAAAAGAACAATGGAGTGTTTTGAAGCGTCTAAGAGTTAATGATGGGCAATCTCAAAATGATTTAGCATTTATTACGCATCGTGATAAGACCTCTATGACAAGATTGGTAAATACAATGGAGAGTAAGAATCTTGTGGTAAGAAAGAGCGATGAGAATGATAGAAGAGTAAATAGAATTTTCCTCACAGATTATGGAAAAGAAGTTATCGAAAAGGTAACTCCAATTATGTACGATTTGATACCAGCTGTTCAAGAAAGTTTGAGTAATGAAGAAATCGAAAATTTGATTGGCACACTTAAGAAAATAAAAGCTAAAATCGCTGAAATAGCAGATTAACATAAATAAATCTTAAATAAGATTAAAAAGACATTTAAAATTTTTAGATGTCTTTTTTGGTTTTTACAAGGTGGTTGTTTTTTATGAGTTCTTTAACTGCAACACACGTTTGTTGTTGATAGTTTTGTGCAGCTTTTCATGTTAGAAGTATAAACAAATTATTGTGTATGAGAAACGTAATACTTTCTATCCTTGGATTATTACTAATTGCCGGAGCTTTATTTGGAGCTAAAAAACTTATTGATAGTAAGAAGAGAGTAAAGCCCAAATCCGCTAAGGTTATTAAAACTGTTTTTGTAGATACTATTAAGAATGGTACTGTTCCGATTAAGATTACTGCCAATGGTAATCTTATTGCTAAGAGACGATTAGAATTGTTTTCTGAAGTGCAAGGAGTTTTTAAAGGAGGCACCAAACTCTTTAAAACAGGTCAACAATATCAAAAAGGACAAACATTAATAAGTATAGATGCCTCAGAGTATTACGCATCTGTACAATCGGCTAAGAGTAATTTATATAACTTAATTACTTCAATAATGCCTGATTTACGTCTGGATTACCCTGATATATTTGATAAATGGCAAAATTACCTTACTAACTTTGATATAAATAAAGTAACTCCAGAGCTACCAGAAACTACTTCCGAAAAAGAAAAATATTTTATTACTGGTAGAAATATTTATACCACATATTATAATGTAAAAAATCTGGAACAGCGATTGTCTAAATATAGAATTTCGGCTCCGTTTTCTGGAGTACTTACAGAAGCTTTGGTTACAGAAGGAACTTTAATTCGTCAAGGCCAAAAACTGGGAGAGTTCATAGATACTAGCGCTTATGAAATTGAAGTAGCCATAGGGAAAGAATATTCAGATTTATTAAAAATAGGAGAATCAGTAGAACTTTCCGATCTTAATAAATCTAAATTCTATACAGGTATAGTCAGTAGGATAAACGGAAGTGTAGATCAGGCTACTCAAACGATAACCACTTTTATAGAGGTTAAAGATCCGTCTTTAAAAGAAGGAATGTATTTAGAAGCAAATCTTAATGCCAGAAAAGCAGAGAATGCAATAGAAATTGATCGAAATTTACTTCAACAAGGAGATAAGATTTTTGTGGTTAGAGATAGTATTTTAGATATTATCGATGTAAGACCAGTTTATTTTTCTGACAAAAAAGTGATCTTAACTGGAGTTCCTAATGGAGATGTAATCCTTAATAAACCTGTTCCTGGAGCGTATGCAGGAATGCTAGTGAAAATATATCAAGGCAAATCTAGAAATTCTTCAGCTGCGGATAATAACGTGATTAGTACCAATTCAAAATAGTAGTTATGCGTAAAATAATCTCTTATTTTATTAGGTACCACGTTGCCGTAGATGTAATTGTAATTGCTTTTATTGCATTCGGAATTTTTGGAGCAATATCGCTTAAGTCATCATTTTTTCCACTTACAGATTCTAAAAACATTAATATAAGTGTTGTCTATCCTGGTGCTTCTCCACTAGAGATAGAAGAAGGTATTATACTTAAAGTAGAAGATAATCTTAAGGGTTTGGAAGGGGTAGAACGAGTAACTTCGACTTCTAGAGAAAATAGCGGAAACATTAATGTTGAAATCGAAAAAGGAAAAGATATCGATTTTATGTTGCTCGAAGTTAAAAATGCGGTAGATAGAGTGCCTTCATTTCCGACAGGAATGGAGCCTATTGTAACCTCTAAACAAGAAGCAATTAGGCCTACTATAGATTTTGCAATAAGTGGTACAGATATACCTTTGGTTACTTTAAAACAGATTGCAAGACAAATCGAAAATGATCTTAGAGCAATAGATGGTATTTCGCAAATAAGTATAAGCGGTTATCCTGATGAAGAAATTGAAATTGCGGTAAATGAAAATAACCTACTAGCTTTTAGACTTAGTTTTAATGAAGTAGCACAGGCAGTAAGTCAGGCTAATATATTAACTACCGGAGGTACTATTAAGACGAATGCAGAAGAATATCTTATCCGTGCAAATAATCGATCCTATTATGCCAATGAACTCTCTAACTTAATTATACGTGCAGATGCATCGGGACGAACAATAAGGCTTAAGGATGTTGCAGAGATTAGGGATCGTTTTTCAGAATCACCAAATGCATCATATTTTAATGGAAATCTCTCTGTTAATGTACAGATAACAAGTACCAATACAGAAGATTTGATCTCATCGGCAGAGAAGACAAAAGCGTATATAGAAGAATTTAATCAGAAATATAACAACGTAACGCTTAATGTAATTAGTGATCGTTCTATTACGTTGGTACAGCGTACCAAATTGCTTACAGAAAATGCGATTATAGGAATGATCCTGGTACTTATATTTTTATCATTATTTCTTAATACTCGTTTAGCATTTTGGGTGGCATTTGGACTACCAATTGCTTTTTTAGGAATGTTCGTGTTAGCAGGATATTTTGATGTTACCATTAATGTTTTATCTCTTTTTGGGATGATCATTGTTATTGGTATTCTAGTAGATGATGGTATTGTAATTGCCGAAAATATTTATCAACATTACGAAAAAGGAAAAAGCCCTGTTCAGGCTGCGATTGATGGAACAATGGAGGTAATTCCTCCGATAGTATCTGCAATTTTGACTACGATAATAGCTTTTGGGATCTTTTTATTTTTAGATGGTCGTATTGGTGATTTCTTTGGAGAAGTATCAGTTATAGTTATTCTAACTCTAGGTGTTTCGTTAATAGAGGCCTTAATTATTCTTCCGGCCCATTTGGCTCATTCGAAAGCTTTAAAAGCAGAAGACAAAAGACCTAAAAGTGGTATTGCTAATTTATTTTCAAAATTGAGATATATAAATACTTTTGGAGATAAAATTATGAGATGGCTGCGTGATAACATTTATAGCCCGGCTCTAAGTTTTACATTAAAAAATAAGTTTTTTACGTTTTCCATTTTTGTGGTAATACTCATATTTACAATTGGAAGTGTTGGAGGAGGAATTGTAAGAACAGCGTTTTTTCCTCGTATTGCTAGTGATGTAATATCTGTTGATTTAGGTATGCCAAATGGTACTAATGAAAAGATAACAGATTCTATTATTTCTATGATAGAAGAAAAAGCATGGCTCGTAAATAAAGAACTGAGTGAAGAGTTTTTGGTAGGAGAAGATTATGGAGGGAAACAGTTATTCGAAAATATAATTAGAAGTGTAAATTCGTCTTCCAATGCATCTCTACGTATCAATATGTTACCTGGAGAAGAACGACCTAACGCAGTTAATTCTGGTTTAGTGGCAAACAAAATTCGAGAGAAAGTAGGACCTGTTTTCGGTACAGAGCGCTTGATTTTTGGATCAGGTGGAAATTTTGGAGGAAGTCCAGTTTCCGTTTCGTTATTAGGAAGCAACATAGGAGAATTAAAAGCAGCAAAAGAAGAATTTAAAACTATATTAGAAAATGATTCCAGACTTAAAGATGTTGCTGATAACGACCCTGCCGGAATCAAAGAGATTAAATTAGAGCTTAAAGAAAGTGCATATGCTTTAGGCCTTAATCTTAGAGATGTTATGGCGCAGGTAAGAGGAGGTTTTTTTGGAATACAAGCACAACGTTTTCAAAGAGGTCAAGATGAAATAAGAGTTTGGGTTCGTTATGATAGAGAAAATAGATCTTCGATTTTAGATCTTGATAATATGAGGATTTCTACGGCTGCAGGGGAGAGAATACCCTTAAATGAAATAGTTGATTACTCTATAGAGCGAGGAGACGTAGCGGTTAATCATCTAGATGGAAGGAGAGAGGTTCAGATTTCTGCGGATTTAAAAAATCCAGAAACTACGAGTTCTACAGATATTTTAGAAGAGATTCGTAACTCGATTATGCCAGAGATTATAGCAAAATACCCAACAGTAACACCTTCGTATGAAGGACAAAATAGAGAAGCTGGAAAATTTCTTGGTTCTTTAGGACCAGTTGGTCTTACTGCATTAGCATTAATATATATTACTATTGCGTTCACGTTTAGAAGTTATAGTCAACCATTGTTATTATTATTACTTATTCCATTGAGTCTTCCGGCTGTAGCTTTCGGTCATTGGATACATGGATTTCCTATTAATATATTATCGCTCTTAGGGATTATAGCTTTGATAGGTATTATGGTTAATGATGGATTAGTTCTTATAGGGAAATTTAATAGTAATCTTAGAGCAGGAATGACTTTTGATAGTGCAATTTATGAAGCCGGAAAATCTCGTTTTCGAGCGATTTTTTTAACTTCCTTAACTACAATTGCAGGATTAGCACCATTAATTTTTGAAGAAAGTCGTCAGGCAAAATTTCTTATTCCTATGGCAATTTCAATCGCTTATGGAATCGGTTTTGCCACAGTACTTACGTTGTTAGTATTACCATTGTTTTTGTCATTTAGTAATACGTTAAAAGTAGGAACCAAGTGGTTAGTTACAGGGAATAAAATAACAAAAGAAGAAGTAGAACGTGCTATAAAAGAGCAAAAAGAGGAACATGAGGAGCAACATGAATTACAAGTATAAATATATAGTAAAATTAATCTTGTTTTTGTTTTTGGTTAGTGGTAGTGTTTTTGCCCAAAAATTAACAAAACAAGAAGCTATTAGATTAACATTAGAGAATAATTATGGTATTCTAATAGCAACTAATAATATAGATGTAGCAAAAAATAATAAAGGGCTACTAAATTCTGGTTATTTACCCACGTTAGCAGCCAATGCAGGAGCAAATTACCAAGAAACAACTTCTAAAACATCATTTCCTGGAGCTATTAATCCAGATACAGGATTACCCAGAGAAGATATTGAAATCGATGGAGCCGAAACTCAACGATACAACGCTTCACTTAATTTTAATTATACATTGTTCGATGGTTTAGGCAGGTATTATAATTATAAAAGGTTAAAGGAGCAGTATAATCTAACAGAATTACAGGCCAGAGAAACTATAGAGAATACTATGTTGCAATTGTTTTCTGTATATTATGAAATAGCACGACTTACAGAAAATGAACAAGTTCTAGAAGAAACCCTCAGAATTTCTAAAGAACGAGTAACTAGATCTACTTATCAGTTTGAGTATGGTCAAAATAATAAGTTAAATGTACTAAATGCAGAAGTTGATGTGGCAAATGATAGTATCAATTTACTAAATACAAAGCAACAACTAGCGAATACCAAACGAGACCTGAACGTGATTGTAGATAATGAATTGGAGAAACAATTTACGGTAGACACTATAGTAAAATTTATTTCAAGATTAGAAATTGATAGTTATTTAGAAAAATCAGTTGATAATAATGTAACCTTGTTACAGAATGAAAGTAATATTAGAATTAGTGATTATGATATAAAGGTTAGTAAATCTGGGTATTTACCAACGATTGGTCTCACTGGTTCTTATGGATGGAATGAAAACAGGAACCCTCCATCTGCTTTTTTTCCAGGTAATGTCGCCGATACGTATACTTTAGCAGGAGGACTTAGTTTGAGCTGGAATCTTTTTGATGGTGGTGGTACTATAACCAGAGTTAAAAACGCTAAAATTGCATTAGACTCACAGGAATTGGCAAAAATTCAAGTGGAGCAACAAGTCAAAAGAGATATTGCAAATGCCTTAGGGAATTATGATAATCGTCTTAAAGTATATGAAATACAACAGCAAAATGTAGTTACCAATCAAAACAATTTTGAACGTTCTAAAGAAAGGTTCAATTTGGGACAAATTACTTCTATAGAATTTAGACAAGCTCAAATTAACCTAATACAAGCTCAGACCAATAAGACATTGGCTAAGTATGATGCTAAATTAGCAGAATTACAGTTATTACAGCTTACAGGACAGCTGTTAAATATTGATTTTTAGAATAACTTTAATCTAGTTTGGTTTTTGAATGAACAAAAAATATGAGGTTTCAAAATTGAAATAAATAATCTTATGTTCGAACACTTTTTTCAATGCCCATATTGTTGGGAACAGGTATCAATGTTGCTAGACCCCTCTGTTTCTTATCAGGCGTATGTGGAAGATTGTGAGGTGTGCTGCAACCCAATAGAACTACACCCAAGATTTGAGGGTCAGAATTTGATTTCTTTTGAAGCTCTTGACATAGAGCAGTAATAATTCTATTTTCCATTCATCTACAGTAAACAACCACTCGTCGATAGTTTAAATGATTCCAACGAGGATCAAACGATTACCTCCCTAAAATTATTGATTTTTACGATATAAGCAGTAAATCCTTATGTTTTAAATCAATATCTAAATGAAAAATTTAAAAATTTTATTAATTGAAGACGACGAGATAGAAAGAATGAAGTTTACCAGAGTTTTGCAAAAAAACAATTATGATTGTAAACTTCAAGAAGCGACAAACGGTGAGGAAGCCGTGGAAATTTTGAATGATGATACTAGAACTCCCGATCTTGTATTGCTAGATCTTAATATGCCAAAAATGAATGGTATTGAGTTTCTTAAAAGTTTAAAGTCTAATCAGAAATTAAAATATATTCCTGTTATAATTTTAAGTACTTCTAATAATCACCAAGATCTAAAAAGGTGCTATGAAGAAGGAATTGCGGGATATTTAGTAAAACCATTGAAGTATGAAGATTACGTAGAAAAAATAAAATCTTTAATAGAATATTGGGGAAAAAATGAGTTAATTTCTGTCTGAACTACCAGAAAACTCGTAACTTAACTTACCAATTTAATACTATATTATGAAAGGAATTGTTTTTACTGAGTTTTTACAACTTGTCGAGGATAAGTTTGGTCTAGAAATGGTAGATCAAATTATCGAAGAATCTAATTTACCATCTAATGGAGTTTATACGTCAATAGGGACGTATGAGTTTTCTGAAATGTTAAGCCTTATTACTAACCTAAGTAAAAATACTAACATTAAAACGGATGATTTGCTGCTAACATATGCGGAGCACTTTTTTAGTGTACTGGCTTCAAACTATCCACAGTTGATAGAACGTTATACGGATCCGCTGGATATGTTAGAGTCTATAGAAAATCATATCCACGTAGAAGTAAGAAAAATTTATCCCAATGCAGAACTTCCTACCTTTCAGGTATTAGAAAGAACACCAAATTCATTAGCTATGATATATAAATCAAGTAGGTCAATGTATAGTTTTGGACTAGGTTTGATGCACAAAACATTTGAACATTTTAACAAAAGGGCTGTTATATCATATGAGAAATTAAAAGATGATGGGACCGAAGTTAAATTTATGATTCAAATGAAAAATGGGTAAACTTAATGCTGATATATTGCAAAGAGCACTTGCTAGGGAAAAAGCAGCTCGTAAACAAGCAGAGGGCATTCTAGAAGATAAATCACGAGAATTATACGAGGTTGCTCAAGAATTAAAACAGGTAAATGAACAATTAAAAGGAGTTCTAGCCAAAAAAAGTTCTGAACTACAGGGAATGTTTGACAATCTCGTAGATGCCTATGTTCTGATGAAAGTGAACGGTGATGTAATAGAGATGAATGACTCAGCAAAGGAGCTATTTGGTTATGATGTTAATAAAGAAAAAATTAATGTAACCTCTCTTATTTATAAAGATGATGTTCACTATGCTATGGAATCCTTTCAGAAATTAATTACAAAAGGATCTTTTACTGATTATGTGGCTAGAGCAGTAACCAAAAGTAATGGAGTTAGAACAGTCCATATTAATGGAAGTGTAATTCGAGATAAAGATAATAATGCAATAGCTGCACAAGGAATTGTGCGAGATATTACGGATCAGATAGAGGCAGAAAAACTAAAAGAAGAATTACTCAAAAATTTAGAGCAAAGTAATAAAGAGTTAAATGATTTTGCGCACGTGGTATCGCACGATTTGAAATCACCTTTGCGTAGTATGAATGCGCTTATTAATTGGTTAAAAGAAGATTATGAAGATAAGTTGGATGAAAATGCAGTAACCTCTTTTAATGCTTTACTTAATAAAATTGAAAAAATGGATCATATGATTGATGGGATTCTAAGTTATTCGAGTATAGATAGAAATGAAAAGGTTGGTAAAGCAGTAAGTCTGGATAAAGTAGTATCGGATATATTAGAAATGATTTATGTTCCAGAAACATTTAGAATCAATATTCACAATACACTTCCTACGATGATGGGTGATCGATTTAGATTTCAACAATTATTTCAAAATATAATCAGTAATGCGATAAAATATAATGACAAGGAAAAAGGAGTTTTAGATATTAAATGTAATGATATCGGTGATTTTTGGGAAATTACGCTTGCGGATAATGGCCCAGGAATTCCAGAAGCATATCATCGTAAGATTTTTGAAATTTTTCAAACAGCTCAAGATAAATCTAAATCTACAGGAATTGGATTGTCGATTGTAAAAAAGATAGTTAATATGTATGGAGGAGAAGTCGATGTATCCTCAGAAGAAAACAAAGGCACCACTTTTTTATTCACTCTTAAAAAACCTTCTATATGAAAATTCAACAGTACGAAAGAAAGAGAAATGGCAATTGGGAATCAACCACATCGTGTGATGAGAAGCTAAAAAACCCATTAGTATTAGTCTTTGGGAATCGGTTTATTCTAGAAAAAGAACCCATTCTGGAAGAGGTGAAAAAATTATTTGACAATAGTGAAATTATTATAGGTTCTTCTGCGGGAGAAATTTTGGGAGCAAATGTTACTGAAAACACTATTTCATTGACAGCTGTAGAGTTTGAAAATAGCACATATAAATTAAGTCATCAGAACATTTTAGATACTCAAAAAGATGCTTTTGAAACTGGAAAAAGATTAGCAGCTCAATTACCTTCAGAGAACTTAAAACATATTTTTATTGTAAGTGAAGGTAGTTATGTTAATGGTTCTGCTTTGATAGATGGTGTAGAGGAAATACATAGAGAAATACCGTGTACAGGAGGTTTATGTGGAGATGATGCTAGGTTCGAAAAAACATTAGTAGGCTATAATGAAAATCCAAAAGAAGGAGAAATCGTAGCAGTTGGATTTTACGGAGATAGTTTGCAGATTACTAGTGCACAGTATGGTGGATGGACTCCTTTTGGACCAGAAAGAATAATTACAAAATCAGATAATAATGTATTATTTGAATTAGATAATCAACCAGCACTTGATTTATACAAAAAATATTTGGGAGATAAAGCTTCAGAATTACCACAGTCAGCATTATTGTATCCATTAAGTGTAAAAACAGAAGGGCGTAAAGAAGCTATAGTAAGAACTATTCTTTCTATTGATGAAGAAAAAAATGCTATGATTTTAGCAGGAGATGTGCCAGAAGGATCCGTTGTACAATTAATGATGGCTAACATTGATAAGATAGCAGAGGGAGCTTCCAAAGCAGCAGAAATAGCTATGAAGTCTAGGGATAAAGATCCTCAATTAGCACTATTAGTAAGTTGTATTGGTAGAAAATTAGTAATGGATCAGAGAGTAGAAGAAGAAATTGAAGAAGTTATAGAAGAAGTAGGTGAAAACGCAGTTATAACTGGTTTTTATTCTTATGGAGAGTTAGCCCCTTTTAGTAATAGTACTAGGTGTGAACTTCATAATCAAACTATGACTTTAACCTTATTGAGTGAATAAAGAATGAATTCATTACTGAAGAGGCAGATAAGAAAAAAATTATCAGATGATTTAAAAAATCATCCTGAAATTCAGGAGTTTTTGGCTGCAATTGATGGTTCGTATAATACCTATGAAGAGCAATTTTCAATGTTGCAAAGAGCTATGTCAATAAGTTCGCAAGAATTATTTGATGCTAATAAACAATTAACTGAAGAAGCAAAGCGACAAAGATTGGTTATTGAACGATTGAATGATGCGATAAAAACGCTGCGATCTATTAATGATAAAAAGGATAAAGAAGTAGCAACAAGTATTGAAGATCTTACAGGTATTGAATTAGCTACATTGATCGAGGAACAAGCAGCTAAGATTTCTGATTTTGAAAAACAGAGAGCAAAGATGTTGATGGATCTAGAAAAGAGTAATGAAGAACTGACAAGTTATGCACAAGTAGTTTCGCATGATTTAAAATCTCCTTTAAGAAATGTAAGTGCTTTGATAACTTGGATAAAAGAGGATGCAGAAGACTTGAGCGGTACTGTTTTGAGTCATTTTGGCCATATCGAAGAGAATATTGAAAAAATGGATAGTATGATCGGAGGGATTTTGGAATATTCTCTAATTGATAAAAAAGACAAAATTGTAAATAAAGTAGATCTCAATATGTTATTATATCAAACAATAGAATCGCTACATGCACCAGATTTTATAGAGTTTAGCATAGATAATAAGCTTCCAACTATTAGGAAGGATCCACATAGAATTAAGCAATTATTTCAGAATTTGATTAGCAATGCAATCAAAGGAATGGATAAAGAAGAAGGGTATATTTATATAGGATCAGAAGAAGAAGAAGAGTATTGGAAATTTTACATAAAAGATAACGGAAAAGGAATACCGGATAAATATCACGAAAAGATTTTTAAAATATTTCAAAGTATTGATTCTACAGAAGGATCAACCGGTATTGGACTATCTATAGTTAAAAAAATCATAGACTACTATGAAGGAAAAATTTGGTTGGAATCAGTCGTCGGAAAAGGGACTACCTTTTTCTTTACGATAAAAAAATAGAAAAATATGTTTATAAGTTCTACAGACCCCCATAATGTAGCAGCTAAAATAAAAGAAAAAGCAGCTGGAAGAAAAGTAATTTTAACGGTACCAGAAAAAGCATTACTGGATATACCTCAATTAGTTAAAGAATTAAATAAACTGGATGTGCAGTTTATGGGAGGAATATTTCCGAAAATTATTTATCAAAATGGTCTTTATGATGAAGGTGTGGTTGTTAATTTTGTTGATCGCGTTGCAACCCTTTTTGTTACTCAAAATTTAAGAGAAAAAGATTTTACAATTCCATCCACTTCTTTAGATAGAGAAAAAGACTATTGTGCTTTTACCATGATCGATGGTTTAACAGGTAATATTTCTAATTATTTATCAGAGTTGTATAGGGTGTTTGGTACTAGCTGTCTGTATTTAGGTGGTGGCGCAGGAAGTCTCACTCTAGAACAAAAACCTTGTGTATTTAGTAATGAAGGTTTTTTTATGAATGCAGCTATTACTATTATTTATGAAACATCAGGGAGTATTGGTGTACAACACGGATGGGAAAAAATAGAAGGGCCAATTATAGCTACTAAAACCGATAAAAATATAATACAAGAACTCAATTGGAGAAATGCTCTCGAGGTTTATAAAGAGATAGTTCAATCTGATTGTGGAAAAGAATTAAATAAAGATAATTTTTTCGATATCGCAAAATCATATCCATTCGGAATTGTAAAAGATAATTCAGAATGTGTAGTAAGAGATCCAATTGCTACCAATGATAAGGGAGAATTGATATGCGTGGGAGAGGTATTTAATAACACGATGTTGGATGTATTAAAAGGCAAGGAAGAGAATTTACTTGAATCTGCTAACAAGGCAACTCAATTAGCCATAGAAAGTTTTCCTAATCCAACATCAGCAGTTATAATTGATTGTATATCAAGAACACTGTTTTTAGAAGATCATTTTCAGAAAGAGTTAGATAATGTAGTAGGCCTTTTAAAAAAAGAAAATGATCAAATGTTTATTGGAGGAGCATTAACATTAGGAGAAATATCTTCTTTTAATGGGTATTTAGAACTTTTTAACAAGACTATTGTAATAGGATTATTTGGTAGAAAATGAGTGTAAATATTAACAAACATATCGCAGATATTTTACAGCTCTATGAGTTTTCTATGTCCATAGGTAGGACTTTGGACTTTGATAAAAATTGTGATAATTTTTTAAAATTATTGCTTGCTCGCAAAAACTTGAGTGGATGCTGTGTAATTTCTAAAAAAGAAGATGAATATATAAGGTCTTATTCTTATCCTGCCGGATTGGTGGATGATGAAATGATGGAGCATAATGATTTTTTGAATGATTGTTTTAAAGATGAAACTATAAAGACCGGTATGTTTGTAGAAGATGAAGAAGAAATGACTTCATCTTGTAGAACCGAAGGATCTTGGTTGTTTTTTAACCTTAAGAATAATAAAGGTTTAATGTTAATTAATCATAAAGGGGCTCCGTTTAATGAGGTAGAAATTAATCAATTGTCTCCAATAATGGATAAATTTTCGATTTCTTTAAAAGCTTGTGAATCTTTTACCAAACAAGATAATTTATTGAAAAGGCTCACGGCTCAAAATAAGGAGCTCAGAGAATTTACGCAAGCAATATCACACGATTTAAAATCACCATTAAGAAACATTATAACTTTAATTGCTTGGACCAAAGAAGATGGTGAGAATTTACAAGAGGATGTGGTCCAAAATTTAGAAAACATCGAGTATAATATAGAAAAAATGGATAATCTAATTAAAGGTTTACATACGTACTCGACCATTGATAAGTTCGAAGAAAATGATAAAGAAATTGATTTAGAACCTTTCTTAGGAGAAATTATGGAATCATTGATAATACCTGAGGCAGTGGAATTTCATATAGAAAGTAATGTGTCTAAATTATTTATGTATCCTACATTATTCCAAAATCTTTTTTATCACTTGATTAGTAATGCTGTCAATAGCATGGATAAAGAAAAAGGAGAAATTTATATTAATATTAAGGAAGAAGAGTCATACTTAAGTTGTAGTGTAAGAGATAATGGAAAGGGAATCCCTGAAAAATATCGAGAAAGAATTTTTCAACTATTCGAAAGTATAGATTCTAAAAAAGAGTGTATTGGTATTGGATTACCCATTGTGAAGAAAATTGTAGATTATTATAAAGGTGATATACGATTAGAATCAGAGGTTGGTATAGGTACTACACTTTTCTTCACCTTACAAAAAGAGTAAAACATGATAGAAGCCCCAAACTTAGACTACATTAAAGACCTGGCGGCAGGTTCTGAAGAATTTGAACAAAAGGTAATTGGAATAATAAAGAAAGAATTTCCAGAAGAAAAAAAAGAATTTTTAAAGAATTATAATGCAAAAGCCTATATTGAAGCTGCAAAAGATGTTCACAAGCTAAAACATAAAATTGGAATGTTTGGATTCGAGGCTCAGTACAAAGTTACTGTTGCTTTTGAAGAAGATTTAAAAAAAGATGACACTTCGCTATATCCAAAATTTATGCTAATTTTAGAGAGTATTGAAGATTTTTTGAAGGTTATATAAAAACATTACGCTTATGAATTGTATTATTATTGATGATGAAGAAACTGCAAGGTTAATTATTCAACAGCTTTGTTCTCAGGTGGATCAATTAAAGGTAGTTGATGAATTTCCGAATGCAATTCAGGCCATCAAGTTCCTAAATAGTAATTCGGTTGATTTAATATTTTTAGATATTCATATGCCTGACTTTACAGGTTTTGATTTTATACAGACATTAAAGAATCCTCCAAAAATAATATTGACCACTTCGGATGAGAAATTTGCTCTAGAAGCATTTGAATATGAATGTATTGTAGATTATTTGGTCAAGCCAATAACATTACCGCGTTTTGTTAAGGCAATCCAAAAAGCAGAAAGTACTCCAGATGTGAAATCTGGTCCCGCTGCTGTAAAAGATAATAAAGAACCTTCGGGTATTTCATCTGGAGAGAATGATCTCTACGTGAATATTGATAGAAGGCTTATAAAGATTGACATCCCAACAATTTTAATAGTCGAAGCTAAAGGAGATTATATTCTGATCAAAACAGAAAGGCAGAATTATACGGTACATTCTACTTTAAAAAAGATCGAAGAAAAATTACCAGATGATCTTTTCTTAAAAGTGCACAGGTCTTATGTAATAAATATCAAAAGAATTATCGATATCGAAGATAATAGTGTTTTAATAGCTAAAGATGTTATTCCTGTAAGTCGATCTAATCGCCCCGAATTGATGAAACGCTTAAACTTATTATGATAAAATAATCCAACACTATCAAAAATATTCACTTAATGGATATAATTGTAGTATCCATGGAGTAAATTAATACGCATACTGTATAAAAAATGCATTAATCTTTATAATAAGATTAGTGCATTTTTCTTTTTTAAATCTTTTATGAGAAACCATTCGTCGATACACCCCTTAATTTAGTGCCGTCACAGCCTCATATAGCCTATCTATCGAAAATCGATGAAACGCTTGATCTTCAATAAAATACCGATTCATCGATGGATATCTACCACTCACCGAAAAATCTCGTTTAAACACCTATATCTAGGTAACTTTAAAGTAATGAAACGGAAAAGTATGCGCGCCTAAAATTAAGTTTCTGATTATTTATAAACCCCTAATCTTCAGAAATTATGAAAAAATTGTTACCTATTATACTGATCCTCTTAACTACCTATTCATGTTCAGTAGAAGATGATTCCGCACCATTATTCATAGAACCAATATTTGTGGATAATCCAACAGCAAAGTTGCTTGTTGATATAATATATGTAGTTCCTTCTGAAAATCATGATAAGTCAATGTATCAACTGGATGAAGCTAAATATCTTGAATTTCTAAATGGTTGTTTTTTTAATAGAAACGATATCGGAATAGAAATGGGAGAATCAAGAGTCGTTATTAATAGCGAATTGTATGACCTTAAGGATAATAGAGGTAATGAATCAGCGGTATTTAGTAGAGAAACCCAAGATTCTTATAAACAAGATCGTTTGAATATATATGTAATACCTAGAACTAATACAATTGCTATCGCTGGTATTGGACTTAGACAAAGAGCTTTAATCACGGATGAGTTTTTATTTCAATCTACAAGTCCTCATGAAATAGGACACGCTCTTGGACTTTTTCATTGCGATGTAGAGGGAAATATTATGACACGAGTTAGACCTTATTTAAGAAAAGATTTTGATGGAAATCAAATTAACACAATGATAGAAAGTATTTTAAGTATTAATTCTGATGAATAAAACTAATAAACCAATGATCTCATAATATAATAAGCTAATAAACCTTTTCAAGAAAACATTCTGATAAATTTAATTCGCACAGAATACAAAATAGTTTAGAGATTATGATTTGAAGATTTGAGTTTGGTTTTGTTTTTGCCCCAGAGAGCGGAATAAATAATTATTTATTCCGCTCTCTTATTTAATATTATTGCTTAATTCCCACTTATCTAACAAACTAAACCATCCAACGGGCTAGAAAGTGCACGGAACGAGTATTTTACTAATTATCTACAAGTCTTAATTAATTTTGGAGTAATCCAAACCGAAAATCTATATTGTTATGAGACGAATCTTTACTTTTTTAACCGCAATAATAAGCTTATCAATTTCTGCTCAGCAGGAGTTTGATTGTAATGATGGAACGTTTTATCAAGTAATTTCAGGATCTATGAAAGCGTATGATCCTATTACAGGTTCATATTCAGAAGCATTACATTCTTATAGTTCATATAATGCAGGAGGATATAATGCTGTAGATAATTTTTTGTACGCAATTAAAAAGAGTGATAAACATTTATTACGAATTGCAAAAGATATGATTATAGATTTAGGTGCAGTAGCTCCTAATGGTACTACAGTATTCGGAGGAGGTTATGCTGCCGATGTAGATCCTGATGGGAATTTGTGGGTGTTTCAAAATAATAATAAAAGAACTTTTCACAAGATTATTAATTTAAAAGATTATGATGGGATTTATTCTCCGCAATTCGAAATTGTAGAAGCAGATGTTACAGCGCCAAGTACTTGTGCTGATATTGTATATGTTAATGGTGCTTTTTACGGAGGTAGTAGAGGTAAATTGTTTAAATGGGATTTGTCTTCTGGAACTCCGGTGTTTTCTAGTAAATCTGTTGAAAATTTACCATTTAGCACATTTGGAGCGGCATATGCAGATACAGATAACAGATTATATTTTTCTGATAATAATGGTGGGTTATATTTAATTAATGACTATGAAGGTACAAATCCTTCCGCTACATTATTGAACTTAACAGAAACTACGAATTCTAATGATGGATTTAAATGCGCAAGTGGTATATCACCATTAGATAAAGATAGTGATGGGATTTTAGATTCTATGGATGCTGATTGTGATGGAGATGGATTATCTAATATTTTAGAATGTAATGGAGTAGATCCTTATGGGGATAGTGACGATGATGGGATGTTTAACTATTTGGATAATGATATTAGTGGTAATGGAGATAATGTAGTACAAGATGCTTTTGATAGAGATGGTGATGGAAATCCTGATTTCTTAGATATTGATTCAGATAATGATGGAATTTATGATATCGTAGAAGCTGGAGCTGGAAGTAATGATACTAACAATGATGGTATTTGTAATGGTCAGGATGCTGGGTATCAGGATACAGACAATGATGGGATTGCTGATGCATTTGATACAGATCAATTAGGAACTGAATTTATTCCTTTAGATACTGATAACGATCAAGTATATGATTGTTATGATATTGATTCTGATAATGATGGAATTATAGATATTATCGAAGGGCAAGATTCAACTACATTTTTAGGACTTTCTAATACAGATGAAGATAGAGATGGATTAGATGATAATTTTGATCCAGATTTCGGAGGATCAACGAATGGAGATGTTGATACAGATGGAGATAACGATTATAATCACTTAGATGTAGATTCTGATAACGATGGTATTTCTGATAACACTGAAGCGTATGATAGTGATGGAGATGGGAACGTAGAAACGTATCCTTCAGGAATTGATGCTGATAATGATGGTTTAGATGATCACTACGATCAAAGAAAAACTGGTTTTGATTCAGAAAATGGAGGTCAGACTCCTGCAAGTTTTCCAATACCTGCAATCTGTGATAGATATAATTATTTAGGAGATTTCGATTCTAATGGAAAGCCATTATATCTTGATGGTCAGGATGTAGTAAGTCAGGAAACTGTTGATATGATTAATAATGCATTGCCAGAAGGATATCCTGTGCCCGATTTTAATCCACACTATATCTCATCTGGATACGATACTGATGTAGTTCTACAAGAAGATGCTGAAATCTGGATCACCTTTGTAGGAGAAGGTGCTGGTTATAAAAATACGTTAGGTTTTTACACATATGATGCAGACAACCCTTACGAAACAATTCCGCAACCAGAAGACATCACTATTATTTTTCCTAATGTATCTGCAGTAGGAAGTGGTGGAGATTTAGAAGTAGGTGATAAAGTTAGTATCGGTAGTTTTCCTCCTAATACTGGTATAGGATGGGTGTTGTTAGCGGATGCTTGGAAAGATGGATGTGTTGATACAGGTAACTGGCAATTATATTCTAATCCAGATTATAATCCAGAAAGTGATGAAACATTAAGATATCATAACGTATTACTTAACGATCCAGATTCTGATAGAATAATTTTAGGATTTGAGGATATCAGAAGAGATTACGCTTCTTGTGATCAGGATTTTAATGATGCATTATTCTATATTACAGCAAGTCCAATAACGGCGATTAAAACAGATAATTATGCAGACATAAATAGTGCTACAGATGTTACATCCGCTAATGATGGAGGATTAGAAAGTAATGGAGATCTTGCAAGTTTAATAGCGCAACGTAATTTTAACAGAACGAAGTCAAACTTGATTTTTAATACTAAGAAATCACAGAAAAGATTTCAACCAGGTGTTGTATCATATAAGTCCAGAAATAATGAAGATTTAAGCCTTTATTTCCCTACTACAGGAGTAGTAGGATCAGAATCTACTTATGTATCTAGTCCAGAAGATTTACTTGGAATAACGAATGCTAATTCAGTATTCTCTGTAGACTATTATCAAAATGAAGAAAGAGTAGCTGCAGGATTAGCAACTACAACAACAGGAAATATTTATGACCATTCTAAGACTATATGTGATCGTCTTAACGGATCTAAATTATTAGATTTAAGAACAGTAGTGATTAGAAATCATACGATTATTAGTACTCGTATAGAAAGAGCTACAGGAGAAATAGAATATGCTTTGACTTTTTCTATAAAAGAAGGAGAATCTGAAAATGAAATCTATAGTCTGTGGAACATTGATAGCTATCCAGAAGGAGATTATACAAACTTCCAAGTTTGGGGTGGTTCTGTAGCGCAAGTTGCTAATATTGCAAATCATATTTTAGACACTTTTATTGCCGATAAACCAATGAGAAGTCATGAAGTATCTAATAGAATACCAACCATTTTCGTAGAAAAAGGAAGATATGATAATGGAGAATTAGTATTAGATATTGTAAACAAATCTGGAGCATCTTCAATGAATTTTGATGGAAACATTAGACGAACTGAGTTGTCTTCTGAAGTAGCATTAAGACAAACAGTTTCTTTATCAGGAGCATATAGAGAGCAAATAAAAGTAGATACTGGATTCTTATTTGACATTGGATTTTCTATCAACGGACAAGAGTCTACTCAAATAGATGCTTTATACTTAGCAGATGGACCTTGGGGAGTTGATTATAGAGAAGAAGCAGTAGTTCTAGAAAGTTTTGAAATCTTAGAACAAACCGAAGCGACTTCTGATGAGAACTACACAATAGAAAGAGGTGTTGCTGTAAGAGGAGAGGTAAAAGAAACGATGAACATTTTCAGAAATGTTTTAGCAGGTGATCTAACACTAAATGTAGAAAACTATGACGCATTACAGTTCGAGATGAATACTACCAGCAATATTGAAGTTATTTTGGTAACAAAAGACCTTACTGATTGGAATGATAGATTAAGATTTACAATAGAAGCGAATTCTGATAACACACTATATAATATAGCTTTTGCAGATTTTAAAAATGCAGCTGGCGTATCAGTCAATGTAACAGACGTAAGAAGCGTTGTGTTCTCTATCCAAGGAGACTATCAAAACTTTTCATCCTTTGATGTTGAGATTTCTGAATTAGTTTTCTCGAATAATACAGTATTGAGCACAGAAGAGTATGAGATTCAGGAAAAAGTAGAGAACGTACTAAATTATCCGAATCCATTTCAGGCAACCACTTTTATAAGAGTGCCTGAGACCTTAAAAGGAACGATAACGATTACTGTTGTTGATATGTTAGGAAGAATCGTAAGAAATGAAGAATTACAAATGATATCTAGCAATGAAGCTAAGTTTGATGCTCAAGATTTACATACTGGAATATATAAATATGTAGTTTCAGATACGAATAAGAGAAAATATCAAGGTAGTTTCATGAAAGAATAATGAAAGATTTAGGTTGAGTTTTGGGGTCTAATAGCGAGAATAAAATAATTTATTCTCGCTATTTTACTTGTGATTTATAAGCCTGAAGATTTAGTTTTTCGATCTTATTATTAAAAAGAGGTTTCTCTAAGAAATACCATTTTAGTTTAAAGCCAATTTCCGTGAATTCAAATCCAGCTGCAGTGGCTGAAGCGATATTACTGTATTTGCCATAAATATTTGCTGTAAATCTCTTAGAAAAATGGTGCCCTATCTTACCTTCAGCTCTAAACGTAGTTGATGCAGGATCTTCTTCGACAAACTGGCGACCCAAAGCAGCACTAAGACTGTAGAACCAATCATTATTTTGATTGTTTAGTATTTCAGCAAAAACCTCTACTAAGTTAAATGATGAAGGGCTAAAATATATAGTTGGCACTTGGTTTTTAAAAGATATATATTGATAATTCAATCCAACCTTTAATACGGGTCTGTTTAATACATTATAATATAATGATGTGAAGAGTAAATTTCTACTATTATCATCGGATTGAGAGGTGTAGATAGCTTGCGTGTACCATCCTAAATTAAAATTAGTGCCTAAATTATAATTGATAGAATAATTATTCATGACTATTTCCCTATCAATAAGGTCCGCATTAAAGTTTTGGAATTCTCTTTTATATCCTATATCTAAACTCTGAAGCTTAAAAGGTTTAGTACTTAAGGTAACTTCTGCAATAATCCCTGAATAACTATCTGTTTCGGCATTAGAGTTATTTAATCCTAAAGAAGTTTTTAGACTAATTTTACCGCTAAATTTATAATCCAAACCAATTGAAGCTTCCTGTGACTCAGCTTTAATATTGGTTCTGGTATTTTCGGTTGATCGAAAAGAATAGCTGCCTTTTATCTTTAGCTTAGTAGACAAAGGTATTTCAGTATTAAAACTTGTACTAATAGCTTCATTATCTCCATTATCAAAAGTGAATGCTGTTTTGTTTTCAACAAAAGGAGTGTGAGAAATTTTTAAGTCAGAAATTAATTTTTCCGCATCTGACTGTTTCGGATAATAGGAGAGCGTTTTAAATGCAAATTCATACGCTTTCATATCCAGGCCAGAAGCTCTATAGGCATTAGCAATCCCAAGATTGCCATCAAAAGAACTTTTATCAGAATCAAGAATAGTACTGTATTGATCAAGACTCATTCCAAAATCACTGGTGTACATTCCATAAGTTGCTTGTAGGCTTGATAATTTAGAATTACCAGGGTATTTTTTTTTAAGTTCATCAATAGAAGTTTTAGCATCCTTAAATTTTCTATTCCAAAACAAGGCTTGTACGTATCTTTCGTAAGAACTAAGAAGAATTTCATTGTCCGATTCTAGGGTTTTGGCTTTTTTCAAAGATTCCTTAGCTAAATCAAGCGCTTTTTTTTCTTTATGCATTTTATGAGCAACGAGTGATAATCCTTGTAATGATATGATACTATCCTTACGGTTTTTTGCAGTTTTATAATACATCTCTTCAGCATCAGCATACTGATTAATCACTAAATAAATATTTGCTTTGTTTAGTAATGTATCTTTGTCATCAGGGAAATCTTCTAAATTTTGGTCTAAAAGAGTTAAAGCTTTATCATACTCTTTATTTTGAGACAAAGTAAAGGCATACCCGAGTCTAATATATTTTCTAGATACTAGTGCATTGTTATTACCAACTTGTATTTCTAAGGCTTTATTTACAGTTTCTAGAGCAGAAGGATACTTTTTTAAATTAGAGAGCGTATTAGCATAACCAAGAACAGCGGCAAAGCTATTTGGTTTTTCCTTTACGATACGCTCATAATATGTTTCAGCTGCATTAAAGTTTTTATCCCATAATAATGATTCAGCATAATTAAGTTTTATCTCGTAATCATCCGGATACATTGTTTTTAATTCTGTAAAAATAGCAACGGCTTTTTTGGATTCACCAAGAAGACCAATTGCCCTACCATAGCATAATTTTGCTGTTCGGTTATCGGGATATTCTTGAAGGATATTTTGAAAAAAAACTTTGGCTTTATCGTATGCACCATTCTCGAGATGATTAAATCCTTCTTTCATATCCTGTCCCATAGAGATATGGCTAATACAAAGAAAGAGCATTAAAAATAATACTTTGTTCATAGACAATTTTTCATTGTTAACAAGGTAAGAATATCTTTTCAGAATATTTTTTTATTAGTATAATCTTTACATAAAGTTTAGGTAGTTAAGGTATGTCTTTGTCTTAATAACGAAAAACATTAACGTACTTTTTTTAAGGGAATTTTCAACTTTTTATTCGGATTTCTATAATTTGAAATGAAAATAAGGCTTATTAGATGTTAAAAAGAATACTTAGAGGAGGTTTTTTCTTCCTAAAAAAGTTAATTAAAAGTTAAAATAATCGATAAAAAACAAGTAAAATGGTTGTAATACACGGATTTTGATTCAGACCTTAATTTTGTTGTGGTTTTACAGTAGTGTTTAGCCGACTAATATATCTAATTTTACATAAGACTGATTAATAGTTGTTTATAATCAATCTGTTATTTTTCACCATTCATCTATACTAACTTGTAGCTTATCTAAAATTAGAGTTTAGAATTAAAAAGGAAAGACATCTTTGCAGTATAACCTAAAATAAAATGATATGGCACTTAAAATAACTAATAATTATGGAGTTTATGAATTAGAAGGAAATGTTGAAGGAACAAATACAATGTCACTGAAACATCATTTTGAACAATTAATGAGCTCTTCTGAAAAGATAGTATTATCCCTAGAAAAGGTAAGAAGAATAGATGCCTACGGAATTCAAGTGCTAACTAATCTATATAATAGAGCTATTAAAAACAACAAAATATTTTATATGATTGGATCCGAAAATGATATGATTAACAAGGCCTTTGGTAAAATGAATATTATATTAAAGAAGAATTTTCTTTAGTAAAAAATTTAAAAGTTAATGATCATTATAAGAAAGTTGTAATGTATCTCAAAGTGGTAACAAAATTGATAGAAAAGAAAAAATGAACAGGTATTTAAGATTTTAGAAATGACTATTAGTACGCTTATTCCAAAACTTACGGCAGAGCAGAAATTTATGCTTAGCGTTATTGTAGTAAACGCTGGAAATTATTTATATAATTTATTATTGGGAAGGATTTTAGGCCCTGAGTTATTTGCTGATGCGGCGTTGTTAATTACCTTTTTACTGGTATTATCGTTTGTAGCGATGACATTTCAATTAGCAACGGCCAAGTTTTCTGTTTTATTTGAGAATGATTCTTTTAGAAGTTTTATTTCTCTAGTGTATAAGTATGCTGGTGTTACTGGTATCATTATAGGGGCAGGGATGATTATTTTTTCAAAACAATTACAAGAACTTTTTAATACCAGTTCTTCATTAATGTTCACCATTTTTGGATTAGGAGTACCGATCTATTTTATAATGAGCGTAAATCGTGGATTTTTTCAAGGCACTAAAAGGTTTGAAAAATTGGCTTGGACTTATCAAGGTGAAATGTTTAGTCGATTGATTATTACATTGGTGTTGATTTTTACTATCTCGCAAATAAGCTCTTCGATTTTAGTAGTAACAGGTATTGTAATTTCATTCTTTTTTGGTCTCTTACCTTTTAAGAAAGAGAACTTTTCTTTGCGGGTGCGAAATGTGTTAAGTAAAGAACAAACGAGTCAGATTAGTAAATTTTTTATACTTACCGCTTTTTATGAGTTAACCCAAATTATAATTAATAATAGTGATATCCTATTAGTTAAACATTATTTTGCAGAATATGATGCCGGATTATATGCCTCTTTAGCCCTTATAGGAAGAGTGGTGTATTTTGTTACTTGGATGTTCGTGATGCTTTTATTACCAGCGGTAATAGAAAAGAAAAAGTTAGGAGAAGCTACAGCACCAATCTTGGTTAAATATGTCGGCTATGTTGTAGGGCTAGCCTCTGTAGTTGTTTTGGGTTGTTATCTTTTTCCAGAATTAGCAATCCACGTTTTATTTGGAGACGCATATTTATCAATGGCTCCGTTACTTTGGAAATATGCTGTTGCAACTGCATTGTTTGCAGTGTCTAACATATTTGCTTATTACTTTTTGTCTCTAGATCAGTATATACCAGTCGTAGTTTCGGGGTTATTGGGAGTTTCTCAAATTTTATTGATCATATTTTTTCATAGTTCTTTGCTAGAAGTAGTATTGGTACAAATAATTGCAATGGCTGTTTTATTAGTTGTTCAGCTAGCGTATTTCTTTTATAAATATGGGGAAAATTCAAACTAAATTAGTATATTTTACATTCGTCGATATAAAATTGCATCTCAACGAAAATAAATGTAGTCCTAAAGAGATATAGTACATATTTGTGGTATCACTTTAGAATCCAAGTTTAATATAAATTTACAATTATGAAATTAGCAATTGTAACTGCGTATCCACCAAGTAAAGTAACATTAAATGAATATGCATTTCATTTGGTGAAGCATTTTAGACAACGACAAGGGGTTACCGAATTAATCTTGTTGACGGATATTTCGGAATCGGAGGCTAATGTAGAGTTCGAAGAAGCAGGTTGTAAGGTGATTGTAAAGTCCTGTTGGAAATTTAATAGTTATAAAAATATAAGAACGGTTATGAAAGCCGTTAAGCAAACAAAACCAGAAGCGATTCTTTTTAATCTTCAATTTATGAAGTTTGGAGATAAGAAGATTGCTGCTGCCTTAGGTTTATTATTACCTTTTTTATGTAAAATGAAAAAGATTCCAACGGTTGTTTTGTTACACAATATTATGGAGCAAGTAGATTTAGGTAAAGCTGGTTTTACAAATAATGTTGTATTAAAAACGGTGTTTAATTGGATTGGAACAGCATTAACAAGATTTGTATTAGCATCCGATCGAGTAGCGGTAACGATAAGTAAATATGTTGATATTCTTGAAAAGAAATATAATGCCAAAAATGTAGTACTTATTCCTCATGGGACTTTTGAGATTCCAGAAGAGCCTTCTTATGATCTATCGGATGGGCCACTCAAGGTTATGACTTTTGGGAAGTTTGGAACCTATAAAAAAGTTGAAATTTTAATTGATGCAGTAAAAAAAGTAAGAGCTGCTACTGGTGCTAATCTAGAAGTAGTTATTGCGGGTACAGATAACCCAAATACACCTGGATATTTAGAAAATGTAAAAAAACAATATCAAGATGTACCACAATTAACATTTACAGGATATGTAGAAGAGGAGGATGTTCCTGTAATTTTTGGAGAAAGTGCCATGGTGGTATTTCCTTATACCTCTACTACTGGAAGTTCTGGTGTATTGCACCAGGCGGGAAGCTATGGTAAGGCTGTGGTAATGCCTGATCTAGGTGATCTTAGTATATTAGTAAAAGAAGAAGGGTATAGGGGAGAGTTTTTTGATCCTAAAAGTACAGATAGCCTAGCTACGGCAATCGAAAAACTAGTAGTTGATACTGCATATAGAAATCAATTAGCAAAGGCAAATTATAAAGCAGCAACAGCATTCCCGATGAGTAGAATAACCAAAATGTACTTAGATACTTTTAAGAATATTAAGAAAGGTAAAAGCAAAAAGAACGAGAAAGAATTACAAGGAGTATCTGTTTAAATAAACGGATGTTCTTTATGTATATTTAATAATTAAGTGTTTATATGTTTTATCCAAAGATGTTTTTCAATAACTTATAAATTGAAAAGCATCTTTTTTATTTCCTTCAGCATCAATAAAACCAAAATGTTTCTGAGCATTTTTGCGCCAAGGTAATCTACCAACTACTTCCGTAGGAATATTATCAAAATCATATAATGTCCAAGACATATAGTGGAGTTCATTCTGTTGTATAATTTCTTGCATTTTCTCGTGATAAGAAGCTTGATCTTTTTTCGAATTTCCAAACGGAGCCCATAATCCTCTATTAGATGATAGTCCAAACTCTTGTAGCACAAGAGGTTTATCTATTGAGGATATAGTACTAAAAGATTGAGAGAAGTTTTCTAATTCCAGATAGTAATGAAAAGAAATAATATCTAATTCATCACTTAATAAATTTGCTGATTCTATAGATGACCAACCAATTGTTATAGGATGTGTACTATCTAATGATCGTACCTGACGAATCATTTCCTTTAACCAAGCAAGCACGGTTTCTTTTCTTCGACTCTCAAAATCTAAGTTAGGCTCATTTTTAATATCCCAGACTAAGAGTGCATTATGATCTTTAACGGCATTTATGATTTGCTCTGCATGTCTATGCGTAAAAGTCCAATCGTCAATGGCATAATTTCCATAAAAATCAAAAAGTGTTAGCACTACTTTTAAGTTAGTGTCTTCTGCTAAGTCCAACACTTGTTTTAGTTTTTGCAGTTTTTCGGCTTTTACATACTCTTTGCCAAATTCTTTATAGGGAACAAAAATTCTAATAGTATTAAGTCCGGCATTTTTAATAATTTCAAAATCTTTTTTTATGGTGGAAATTTTAAAATTATCGCCGAACATATTCCACGGAGTTTTTTGAGGATAATAATTAATGCCTTTTATTTGATAGGTACTACTGTCAACTATAATTTTCTTTCCTTTTACATATGTGGATTTCTTTTGTTGTATGGTATCTGGTTTTGATAAAGGTTGTTTAACGATATGACGCACTCTCCAGAATCCATCTTCTAGGAGCATGGCTATTTTATAATCAGAAGTATCTGTTGCTTCAAACTGTAACTCATTCTCTTTAAAATACTGAGTATAGGATGTTACATTTTGATCTTCGAAAACTACTAATTGACCATCAGCACTATAAAAATCTAAAGCTAGATTGTGATTTATGGTAGTACTAACCACTTTTATATTTTTTTCTAAATTGAATTCGATACTTTTTATCAAATTTTCACGAGCACTTTCTGTATAAAAATCAAAAATCCCTAGTGAGTCATAAGTCTTATATCCTACGTTTCTAACATACCAAGAATTAATATAGTCTTTTTGAATATCCATCATGGTTTGTTTTTCAATAGATCTTGCGGGATTAATGGAGTCTTTCCAAGCGACTTTGGGTATATATGCCTGTTTGTTTTTTACACCAATATGCAGCATCATAGATCGATCTGCACCAGTATTGAGAAAAGATAATGTTTGACTTATACCAAAGAGGATAAGTCCATTTATGATTATAAATGAAATAATAATGAAAGATCTGTATATCATTTTATTTTGTTTCTTCATTCCAATACTATGTGATCGTATTTTTTAGTAATGCCCATTCCTGTAACTTCTAAAGTATATTCTCCCGCTGGAAAGAAATCATTTGATAAATAAAAGTCTACAAACCCTTTAGAAGAAAATTCAGTAAATGTATCTGTCAATGTATCATTATTATATACGTGTAAAGAAATCATGGCACCATCCGGTATAATTTGATTCATAAAGCTTAAGATAGCTCCTACTTTAATATTTCTTTTTCCTTTATCAAAAGTAATTGTATAGTCTGTTACTGCGGGTTTAAATTCTAAAGTAAGTTGGTCACTATCTGCCATTTCGGGTATAAAGGCCTGCGCAGTCCATGATGATGCTTTAGCTGGATGTATCATATATCCTGTTGCCACACCCTTAATAGTAGTTCCAGAAGCTCGTAATTGTTCATTATGGTTTGTTAGAATGCTAAACTCTACGATACGTCCATCACTTATAGTATTACCATATTCATCTTTAATTTCAGAAGTAAAAAATTTTACAATTTGATTTCCATCGGCATACTCGTGTTTTTTTGAAACCTTTAATTCAAAATCTTGAGCTTGTGATGGAAAAACATTAAGTGTAAATTCTTTTGAAGCTAAATTACCTGTATTTGCACTGACAAGAATTCTTCCTGATTTTTGATAAGAATATATGTTTTTCCAAACAATAAAATCGTCTATAAATAGCTCAGCATCTTTTTCTAAATCTAAAAATTGATGTTTGATTGTTACCAAAGTGCTATCTCTTATCGGATTGTCATATGTGTCTGAGGGTATTACTGTGAACATTCCATAATCTTTTCCTCCTGCAGTAATGCTGGTCGGACCTAAATAAGATTCTAGAGGTTCTGTAATCATTTTAGAGGCTCTGATGTATAAACTTCCTGAGTAAATCTCTTGCAGATTATGAACTAATTTATAATTAATTATCCCTCTTTTTTGAGATAAAAAAGGAGGGATTTTAAAAACTAAATTGCCCTCTCTTTCTTGAGAATTAAGAACTGATATCCCATAAGAGCTTTTTACAATAAGAGAAATTTCACTAGATTCTTCTGCTTTAAATCTCAAAATAATTTCTTCACCAGCAGTATAAGTGTTTTTAGCTTGCAGCGTTGTAATATTTATTTTTTGAATATTCTTAATAATTGGATTGCTTGTAGTAAACCCTAAAATGAGAATCACTAAAAATAATAAGTATGTACGTGTTCTTAGCTTCATTAATTAGGTGCTCCAATATAATTGTTAACTTCTATTTTTATAAAATTATAACCAGTTGCGTCTACCGGTATAAAGGAATAATCCTTTTGATCTCTTCTTCTATTAGGAGTTACTTTATTACTAATATCTTTATTAGGCAATCCATTAATAAAAATATTCTCCATGTCCTGACTTATAGATTTTAAATTGCTTATTTCTTTTAATTCATAAGTAAATGGTCTTTTACGCTGAGGTCTGATCCCTTCTCTAACATAAGAATGATCTACCCATACAAGCTCTTTTTGGTTGTTGTAATACGATATAATCAGTTGAGGTATAGTGATTTCTTGTAAGCCAGAATTAAATAAAAGCCCGTGTACTTTATTTTTATTGACTATAACCTCAGAAAGAGCAAGTCCTTTATATAAATCTGTTGTAGCTACATTACCTGCACATTGTAAATTAAAAGTTATTGGAGAATCTGTTAGGCTTATCGCAGTAAATTCATCTGGATTAAAGGTTTTAGGTTTTTGTTCACCTTTATTCATCCAGGCAATTCCTTCAAAATTAATTCTAAAACTAGTAATTTCTTTAGGTACGAGCTTATGTTTCATTTGATCTTTAGCATTATAGACGGCCAATTCTTGATTTTCAGAATCATAAAGTGTAGCTTTTATCACAACATCTGCTGGTACATTATCAATATTTTGTATTTCTCCAACTACCGTATATATCGTATCATTTTTAACAAGATTTGCATAGAGAACTTCTAAAACGGGCTGTTTTAAAACATCTTCATGAAAGGTTTGTTCGGAGGATATTCTTCTTCTTCCGTGATTATAAAACTGAGTTTTATTTTGCGAAAATAATTGATCGGGAGGAATGTCAAGATCATAATTAGGTGGTTTTACGAACCATTTTCCTTGATGTTTGACTAATTCTAAGTAAAATACTTTATCTATTCTTTCCAATGGAGTAATCCAATACGTAGTAGCTCTGGCTTTTGCAGTGTTATCGGTTTGATCTAGAATTTCAACATTGATTTCATCCATCTTAGCATAAGAACTCAATAAACCATCTGTTACAGCGATTTCTAACATATATTGATCTTCTTCTTTATTACTTTCAGGGTCAATATAACTATATGCTCTTTTAAACTCTTTGAAGTCTAACGCATCATAATATGCTTTTACCACGTTTTGTGGACTTATTTGGGTAGCATTTTTGATGTAAAAAATATAACTACCATAACTTATGACTAATAAAAGTAATATGGCCCAGATATGCTGTAAACGAATCATATAATTTTTAAAGTCTTTGTATTTTATTCCGTACTTAAAAAAATCTGGATGTTTTTGATCTCTGGTTTTAAGAGCTTGGATCCAGATTACTTGAATATTGATAATAAAAGCAAGTAAAACTGTTATTACCGGGATTAGACCCCACATTAGTTTTAGAGGTAAAGCAACATCATCTTTTGGAATAATGTTAGGTATGGGCGGGATGTTTAATTTTTCCCAAACCATTATCCCGTTTTCTAATTGTCTTAGTCGCTGCCAACCACAGAAATAAAGAATTGGATCATAAAACTTATCATTAGAAAATACATATTTTAAATTGTATTTTTCAGGGACTGTTAGAAATTGTTGTAATGACCCAATACCTTCTACTCCTCTAAATTTGGAGTTTTCTAATCTTTCGACAGCTCTAGAAGTCAATTCTGGAAGTCTTCTTGCAGAATGATAATTACCATCTACTGTCATTGCATTGGTTTGAGCAGATAACCAAGCCATTTGATCTCCAAAACCTAGTGGCAGATACCGCCAATGATCATGCTGATCTTGTTTCAGAAAATTCAAAATCGGAAGCATTTTTATTTTTTGAGGCTGAGAAGGTCTAAAATATCCTAGACTCATGGTAAATATGCATACGAAAATATAGGCCCCGGCTAGAGAACCTCCCAATATTCGATGATAGACGCTACCAAATTTTCTTTGGAGGGCACTCTTAATATCTCCTTCTATAAAACGATAACAGAATTCTCCAAACATGGGCAACGACATAATAGAAGCCCACAATGTAAATCTATCTAGTGTTAGGATATTAAAAGCATTATCACCTAGTAAGACTTTAGGAATAGGAGTTGTTCCTCCTGTACCTAATATACTTAGTAAGGTCAAGGATAAACCAAAAAATAAGTATCTTTTACTATAATACCGATAAAATAAATAAGGAAAAATAAACAAAAGTACTCCCCATGGTATTAAGAAGAAAACGAGTCCAGATGAAGTAATTTCTAAAAAATTATCTCTAGAACCATGCGGGATAGGAACCTGAGTAATAGGGTTATTTTTGGTGTTAATCCAATAAGGTAAAATGCAAAAAATGATAAGCGTTAAAGACCCCATGCCAAAACCTACAATTCTCCAAAAAAGCTTAAAGAATGTATTTAAAAATGTTTTAAATCGAATAGCAGAATACGAACCGACTTGATCTTTAGCACTATCCATAATTACCATTCCGATAAGCGGAAATATAAAAAAGATCATTCCGAAAATTGGAGTAACATGATGAGAGGTTACTGTAACAGCTAACAGACTAAAAGCTCGAATTAAATATTTGTATTTTCCGGTTTTGATCCACAAATAAATTTCCGGTAATGCGTGCATCAGAACTGAGATTCCAATAATACTTGGTAATTGACCAAAGATATGTAAGGTTTCTACAAAAGAAGACGAGAATACAGCAACCAATGCGGCATATCCAGCAATATTTCTCTTGCCAGTCATCAGTAACGAAAATCGATATACTCCTGTTATAAATAGAATGATAGCAATGATACCTACTGTAAAAAGCCCAAACTTAAGACCTCCTATAAGAGATAATAATCCTATGCTTTGGTGTACTAATGGAGGGTATCCCATAACCGTAAAACCAGTGTACCAACTATAGTTCCAAGGCTCAAACCAGCTGGATGCGTAATGGTCCGCAAAAAATAGATGAATCAATGCGTCATAAGTAGTTTCTAGTGTAAAGAAGATACTAGAACCATGGAATAAAACTCCAATAAGTAAAGCACTGATTAAATATTTGTTTGTAATTCTTTTCTCCATTCAATAACCCTAAGCGGAAACTTCCCTTTAAATATACACGAAACTTTCTTTGGATTAAATATACAATAAAGCTTTGGGTTTCGACGAGTGGTACGTCTTTCGATCAATACCATTCATCGATAGCTTTTTTATAATGGTCGAATTACCCGACTTTCGGCTACCTACCTATCATACTTTTGACCTGTAACCCAAAATAATGTTTATGAAAACCGGAATTATCATACCGTGCTATAACGAGGAAAAAAGATTAAACGTAACAGCTTTTAAAAAATTTATTAGTAAAGAAAATGACTATCATTTATGTTTTGTAAATGACGGAAGTAAAGATAATACACTAAAAGTTCTACAAGAAATCAAAGAAGTAAATCCTGCTAAAGTAAGTATAGTGGACATGAAAAAGAATGGAGGTAAAGCTGCAGCTGTAAGAGCTGGATCTCGATACTTATATAGTTTTGTGGAAATAGACTATATAGGGTTTATCGATGCAGATCTTTCTACGGATTTCGAGGATTTTGGTGACCTATTAAAGACTTTAAAAACAAACAATGAATTAAACTTTGTTTTTGGTTCTAGAGCGAAAAATGCCTCAGAAGCAATAGAAAAAGATAAAATAAGATCTTTATTGTCTAAGGTAATTAATATACTCATAGTTTTGATCGTAGGACTATCAATAGATGATACACAATGTGGAGCTAAAGTATATAAAGCGGAATTAGTTCCTATTGTTTTTGCAGAGAGTTTTATGAGTAAATGGCTTTTTGATGTAGAGATGTTTATAAGAATGAAGAAGTATTTTGGAAAAGAACAGACAGCAAGAAGTATTTTCGAACAGCCATTAAAAAAATGGGTACATATGGATGATTCTAAAATAGGATTAAAGGACTCTCTAGAAATCCCTTATAAATTGTTCTCGATATGGCTTAATTATAATGTTTTACCTACAATGTCAACTAACGAGGATGTTATGATTAGTGAACCCGTAGTTGAGATTTATAATAATTCAGCTCCAGCTATGGTGGCATAACTTTAAATCTACTCAAATCTTATAACCTAAACCTGGAAATTATGATTAACTATCCCATTAAGTTCGAGCCCATACTTAAAGAAAAAATATAGGGTGGTAATAAATTAAAAAACGTTTTATGTAAGAAAACTACTAAAAGTAATATTGGAGAGAGTTGGGAAATTTCGGATGTAAATAAAGATATATCGGTTATTTCTAATGGTGTTGCTATAGGTACTACTTTAAGAGAATCGATCAATTATTGTGAACTATTAGAAGTTTTTATTTAGTATCAGATTTAGGTAAGAAAAGGATAGTAAATAAGTTTGTTTCACGATTAATTGTAGAAAAGGAAAATCCAACAGTTTGAGAAAACTGCAAAATTTTCCTTTTTTTATTTTAAAATTAAATGTTTTGAGTAAGCCAATCTCCAACTTCGCTAGTTTTATAAGCTTTTTGATCTCCAGCTAAATCTTCGGTTACTACACCTTCATTTAACGATTTGTCAACTACATTACGAATTACCTGAGCTTCTTCTTGAAGTCCAAAAGCTGTTTCAAACATCATAGCTGCAGATAATACTGTTGCCAGCGGATTGGCAATGTCTTTGCCTGCAGCTTGCGGATATGATCCGTGAATAGGCTCAAACAAAGCCGTTTTTTCTCCAAGAGATGCAGAAGGCATTAATCCCATAGATCCAGATATAACAGAAGCCTCATCTGTAAGAATATCTCCAAATAAATTTTCCGTGATTAATACATCATAAGAATTCGGCCACTGTACCAATCGCATGGCTACAGCATCCACAAATTCATAACTAACCTCTACTTCTGGATATTCTTTTTCCATAGCTTGTACTGTTTCTCTCCATAATCGAGAAGATTCTAATACATTTGCTTTGTCTACACAACATAATTTCTTTTCACGTGTCATAGCCATCTCAAATCCTTTTTTAGCTAAACGCTTAACTTCTTCTCTTGTATATGTACACGTATCATAAGCAGTATCTCCATTATCCTCTCTACCTCTTTTTCCAAAATAAATACCGCTAGTTAATTCGCGGAGAAAAACTAGATCGGTTCCCTCAATTCTTTCTTGTTTTAAAGGAGATTTATCAATTAGAGAAGGGAATGTAAAAGTTGGTCTTACATTAGCAAATAAACCTAATTTCTGGCGCATTTTCAGTAATCCTTGCTCCGGACGTACTTTTGCAGAAGGATCGTTGTCAAATCTAGGATGACCAATAGCTCCAAACAACACAGCATCTGCATTCATGCAAATTTCATGAGTTTCATCGGGATACGGTTCTCCAACCGCGTCAATAGCAGCGGCACCAGTTAATGCCGATGTCCAATTTATTTGATGGTTATATTTTTTCGCAACTGCATCGCAAACCTTTACTGCTTGATCGATAACTTCGGGACCAATCCCATCACCAGCTAGTAGTGCTATGTTTAATTCCATATGTTTATATTCTCAGTTCTATTTTATTATAATTCAATAATATTTAGCATTTTTTCTGTTGCTTTAATGGCAGAAACAGTTTGATCAGAATCTAGTCCCCTGGTCACAAATTCTTTTGTTTCAGTTTTCCAGGTGATCACAGTTTCACAAAGTGCATCAGAATTACTTCCTGGTGGGATCCGAACGGCATAGTCAATTAATTTTGGTAAACTCTTCTTTTTTTGAGTATATACTTTTTCTAAGGCATTTATAAATGCATCATACTGACCATCACCTTGAGCATGTTCTTCAAGAACCTCATCATCCATTTTAATAGCAAGTGTTGCAGAAGGTTTTAACCCTTTTGCATGGTTTAAGACATAAGATTTGATTTTTACTTTGTCTTGATAGAGTTTACTATCTAATACATCCGAAATGATATATGGTAGATCTTCTTGAGTTACCACTTCCTTTTTATCACCTAACTTAATGATCTTCTGAGTAACTTTTTTGATATCTTCGGCACTAAGCTTTAACCCTAATTCTTGAAGGTTTTTTTCAATGTTAGCTTTTCCTGAAGTTTTTCCCAATGCATATTTACGTTTTCGTCCAAAACGCTCAGGCATTAGGTCATTAAAGTATAGATTGTGCTTGTTATCTCCATCAGCATGGATTCCTGCTGTTTGTGTAAATACATTATCTCCAACTACAGGTTTATTAGCAGGGATTTTAAATCCAGAAAAGGTTTCTACCAGTTTACTTACTTTGTAGATAGCGGATTCTTTTACGTTAATACGAATTTCTGGAAGGTAGTCATTAATTACAGCAACTACACTTGCTAAAGGAGCATTTCCTGCTCGCTCTCCCATACCATTCATAGTAAGATGTAAACCATTTACACCAGCCTTAACTCCTTCAATAGCGTTCGCAACTCCAAGATCATAATCATTATGAGCGTGAAAGTCAAAATGTATATGAGGATATCTATTTCTTAAAGAAGATAAATATGCATACGCCTCGGAGGGTATAAGGACTCCTAATGTATCAGGGAGTAAAATTCTTTTTACAGGCTGTGTAGATAGGAAATCCAGAAACTGGTATACATATTCAGAAGAGTTACGCATACCGTTACTCCAATCTTCTAAATATACATTTGTAGTAATTTCTTCTTGTGTTGCTTGTTCAAAAGCCTTTGTAATATCTCCAAAATGTTGTTCAGGAGTTTTTTTTAATTGGTATGTTAAGTGGTTTAGTGATCCTTTGGTAAGAAGATTCTGAACTTTAGCCCCAGTATCTTTCATCCATTGTATAGATTTACCACCATCTACAAAGGTTAATATTTCTATCTGGTTAATATACCCATTCTCATTTGCCCAATCAATAATATTCTTAACTGCTTCGAATTCACCTTCGGATACTCTAGCGGATGCTACTTCAATACGATCTACACCTAATTCTTCGATTAATAGCCGAGCTATTGTTAGTTTTTCTGAAGCAGAAAATGAGATCCCAGAGGTTTGTTCACCATCTCGGAGCGTAGTGTCCATGATTTCTATTGATCGTTTACTCATACGATTTGTTTTTGCGTTAGGGATAGTAATGAAAATCCCACAGCTTGAGGAACGAAGTGCGAGGAATTGAAATGATAGCCCGCTTGAACGCCCAAAAAATTATATAGTTAGAAAGGTCGGGCTGTTGCGAACTCTTGAATTTCTGACTTCATTTTGGTTAGATAATCAATATCATCGTACCCATTGAGCATATTCTCTTTTTTATAGCTATTAATATCAAAAGATTCTGATTCCCCAGTAGCTTTGATTGTAATGGTTTGTTGAGGTAGATTTACTTCAATCTCAGTATTAGGATTTGTTTCAATAGCTTTAAATATTTTTTCTAAAAATTCTGGACTTACCTGTACAGGTAAAACACCAATGTTAAGGCAATTACCTCTAAAAATATCTGCAAAAAAACTTGATACTACACACCTGAATCCATAATCATATACAGCCCAGGCGGCGTGTTCACGGGAAGATCCTGATCCAAAATTTTTACCTCCAACAAGTATTTTACCACTATATGTAGGGTTATTTAGTATGAACTCTTCTTTTGGAGTATTATCATTGTTGTATCTCCAATCTCTAAATAGGTTATCTCCAAAACCTTTACGCTCTGTAGCTTTTAGAAAACGTGCCGGAATAATCTGATCCGTATCTACATTTTCTATTGGTAATGGTACAGCAGTAGAGGTTACTACATTAAATTTATCGTACGCCATTTTGTTTATTCTTTTTAATTATGCTAAAAGTGTTCTTGGATCTGTTACTACTCCAGTAACTGCTGTTGCAGCTGCAACCAGAGGGCTTGCGAGTAAAGTCCTCGAACCAGGTCCTTGTCTTCCTTCAAAATTTCTATTAGATGTACTAACTGCTAACTTTCCTGCTGGAATTTTATCTGCATTCATTGCTAAACATGCAGAGCATCCAGGCTCTCTCAATGTAAATCCTGCTTCGGTGATGATGTCTAACAATCCTTCTTTTTTAATAAGTCCTTCTACTTCGTGTGATCCTGGTACTAACCAAGCAGTAATGTTTTCTGCTTTCTTTTTTCCTTTAATAATGGAAGCAAAAGCTCTAAAATCTTCAATTCTACCATTGGTACAACTCCCTAAAAATACATAATCGACGGGTTTACCGATCATGGCATCACCTTCGTTAAAATCCATATATCCTAAAGATTTTTTATAGGTAGCAACACCACCTTCTATAGTTTTTGCATCTGGTATAGTATTGGTAATACCAATACCCATTCCTGGATTAGTACCATAGGTAATCATAGGCTCAATATCGGCTCCATTAAAAGTAAGTTCTTTGTCAAAAACAGCATCTTCATCTGTTTTTAGGGTTTGCCAATATTCCATAGCAGTATCCCAAGCTTCTCCTTTTGGAGTTAATGGTCTTCCTTTAATGTAGTCGAATGTTTTTTGATCTGGAGCAATCATTCCTCCTCGTGCTCCCATTTCTATACTCAGATTACATACAGTCATACGACCTTCCATTGTCATATTACTAAAAACATCGCCAGCATACTCTACAAAGTAACCGGTGGCACCAGAGGTTGTTAATTGAGAAATAATATATAATGCAACATCTTTTGGCGTTACCCCAAAACCAAGTTCTCCATTAACATTGATTCTCATTTTCTTTGGCTTAGGTTGCATAATACACTGTGTAGACAATACCATCTCTACTTCTGATGTTCCAATACCAAAAGCAATAGCACCAAAAGCACCATGCGTAGATGTATGAGAATCGCCACAAACAATAGTTGCTCCTGGTAATGTTATTCCATTTTCTGGTCCTACTACGTGAACGATACCATTTTTTTGATGCCCTAATCCCCAGTGAGAAATCCCCCAAGCTGCTGCATTTTCTTCTAAGGCTTTTAGTTGATTTGCAGATAAAGGATCTTCTACAGGCAAGTGTTGATTTATAGTTGGTGTATTATGATCTGCTGTTGCAAAAGTACGTTCTGGGTATAAAACAGTGTTCCCTCTACTTTTTAATCCCAAGAAAGCTACTGGACTAGTTACTTCATGAATGAAATGGCGATCAATAAAAAACACATCAGGTCCATTCTCAATGTTTCTTACTACGTGTGAATCCCACACTTTGTCAAATAACGTCTTACTCATTTTTATGATCTTTACTACTATATAGATGATGTATTTAGCATCTTCTTATTAAAATGTTAAAAAGGAGGTAAATTTACGAGTTACGATAGATTTCAGCTAATAAAACTATAAAGAGAGGAGTAGTTTTAAGTATATCTCAATTTTAGCTAGAATTTTAGATAATTTGACAAAAAAGATATTGATTTTAATGAATACTATTATTTTTAATTAGAGTATATGATTTAAAATCAAGCCTTAAGAAAATTTGGTGTAAAAAAAATGTTAGTTTTTGTTAATTATCCTTTGTAAAGCTAAAAAAGGTTGTATATTTGCCGTCCGCAAGGAAAGATAAAAACTTGTTGAGCTCATAACTCAAAGTTTTAAAGACAAGTAATTTGTTATCTTATATCGCGGGATAGAGCAGTAGGCAGCTCGTCGGGCTCATAACCCGAAGGTCACAGGTTCGAGTCCTGTTCCCGCTACAACAAATAACCTCTTGATTTTCAAGGGGTTATTTTTATTTTTAGAGGGAAATTTCAACTTTATTTTATGTTTTTTAAGCGCTGGTGCGCGGTATCGGTGCGCGGTTTTTTTGTTTATTATTCGAAAATATTTAATTTTTTAACGGCTGTACTTACAATTTTCTCATCTATATAATGCTTCTGTAAGATCTCATCTGTAGAATGTGAAGATAGGTTTTTCGCATCCCCTTTCATTGCCATTTCTAAATAAGTGAGATAGGTTTTTCTAAGGCATTTAAAGAGTAGACTTCTTTCTGTATTAAGTTGCCTGTAATAGTGGTTAAAACCCTTGGATATTAAATCCATCATAGAAACTGTTGAGAGATTAGTCCTGTCAGGGGAAAGGATATAATCATTGCTGTTTATGTTGTTTTTGTAACCGAGATCAATTAATATTTGCATTAAACCTTCAGTTATAGGGAATATTTTTGGTTTCACTTTGTCTTTTGTTGCTTCGCCAGCCATTCGCTCTACTTTAAAATTGTTTACGTGTATAAATGCAGGCTTATTGTTAATCTCCTTAATCATATTCCAACGTAGAGCTACAATTTCTTCTCTACGCCCTCCGGTGTGCAGTGCAAGTTTGATTGCATCTTTTAGAAATGGTCTATATAGATTTCTATTGAAGTTTCTTTTTTTGCTTTTTGAAACAACCACTCCTTTTTCTGGTGTTATGGTCTTTAATAAAGAGTCAAATTCTTTTTTGGTTATTGAATCTTTGTTGACAAACTCACTTCTTTTCTGTACATTTTGGAAAGGATTCTTTTTGTCTATAGAGTATTTGTCAATAGCCCAGTCAAAGAAGGTGGATAAGGAACTCATTTTTTTGTTATATGTGCTGTTGGAATAACTCATATCGCTTAGAAGGTAAGAATGATAAAACCCTACGTGAGTCGGAGTGATCTTTTCAATTGTAATTAGCTTTTTATTTATCTTATTTTTAGTCAATGATTTGTTGAATAGTAAAAGACATTTTTTCTGTTCTTTTATGTATTTATCTGTTCTTTCTTTTTTTTCGTGTTCGGGGACGTTAACGTTTCTTAGGAAATTCAGGTATTCAATTTGTGCTGAGAAAAGGTAGTTTAAATATATTTTTTCATGATTAATACTCTGTTGACCGGTTAATTCTTCAATAAACTCTGTCCTGTATTCTATTCCTTCAATAAGGGCTTCTTCGTATCTTGCAGATACTAAAGTTTTGTATACTCTTTTTTTAGCGGTTCCAGGAACATGAATAGCAATTCTGTATCTATGGTTTTCAAGGTTTTTGCATTGGGATATTTTTTTATTAGATAAACCACAAGTAGGTTCTATGACTTTCCCGTTTTCGGTTTTTTGAGTCCATCCAAAATTCTTTTTACAATTTGTCATTTGGCAGAAAACTGACATTCCTTTTCCCTTTTTGGTTGGTAACTTCTTTTTTTTCATAGTTTATTTTTTAGTTTTCATTCGTCATTTAGGAACTCAATTGCTTCCTTGCATAATGGTTTAGTGTTCAAGGAAGCTTTGACCTTTTTTCTGGTTTTTCCTTGGGTTACAATTGAATATCCGTAGTGATCATTTTCTCGATATAGACGATACAGTTCTTCCCAATTATCTGGATCTTTTTTCTTAAAGATTTGAATAATTCTTTTGTCCATTTCTGCTTCTACTAAAAATCTGTATGACATTTTTTTTCTACCTATTGCAAGAATGGGTAGTTTTAATTTTTCACACCATTTTTGAGCTGTTCCAATATTTTTAGCTTTTAAAATTTTAGATATTTCAGATAGCTCTATAAATTTTTCATTAGTATTCATTTTGATACTTAATTGCTGTAAATCCAATTGTAGTGTCGGTCAATACAGTAGTGATAAGTGTGCTTGACTTGTAGCGGTCATTTGCGTTAATTAATTTTTTTATTTTTTAAAGTGTGTTCTAGTGGTTCGATGAGCGGATGCTATTTTACCATTGATTTGTTTTATTTCGATGTTCTGGTATTTCCCTTCGGTTAATAATCTTGCAATGTCATCTGCATCCTCTATTCTTTCAGTGCTTTCTATAATACTAATCTCCCCATCTCTTTTTGTTATTTTTATATTTCTGAAAGCTCTGCTTCGAATGATTTCTAGCGCTTTTGTTTCTTCCTGTGTAAGCCCTGCTGTTTGACTAAACTCAGGTAAGTTATACACTGGATGGAGATTAATTTTAACGGCTTTATGTAATGATAATGCAGTATGGTTTTCAATTTCTCCAGATCTGAGTTTTAAGAAATAATCTTTTTCATCAAGCATCCAAACTTCATCGATTCCCTCATTGTAAGAGATTACGATAAATACAGGCTGGTCGTATAGAAGAATTAAGATTGAATAATATTCGAGCGCAGGGTACTCTTGATTATCTTCTGCTTTAATCTTTTCAAATAATATTTCTTTACATGCTATCATTTCAGTATGAGTAAGTCTTAGTTGCTTCATTTCTTTTAAAATCCCTATCCAAACAATATCAATGGGGCTAAAGTAATTCCATCTTCGTAAGGCATCAGGATCTCTCTTGTCATCGAGTACACCTGATTGTCTCCAGCTATGAAGTGTTCTTGCGCTAACCCCGTGTAAGTCCTTTGCTTCAAATATCATTTGATTTAGAGCATTGCTATGAGGTTTAAAATCTATTGGCTTTGTTTTCATACGTTTTTGATTATAAATGTTTCTATGCTAAGATATTAAATTTTATGTTACATTACATCAATGTAATATAAAAAAACACACAAAAGGGATTTGCTACTACCTATTTAGGTGTCATATCATGATTTTAGTTATTGTTTTTTAGGGCTAATAATTCTTTGAGTGCTTCTGTCTGTCCTTTCTGAGCTTCAAAGGCCATCTTATTGCAATCTGCTAAATCGGTATTTAATTTTTGGATGCTTTCTTCAAGTCTAACTTTATCTCTTTCATATCGCTCTTTTTCTGCTGTGAGCTTATTAACGTCTTGCTCAAGATTGTCATTAAAAATTATAGTGTCTATTTTTCCTCTGGAGAGAAAAATCATCATATCAAATACCTCTATAATCTCTTTTCTTTTCTCAGTAAGTGTTTCGGCAGAGAATGACTTAATGAAATGGGTTTTAATATTCAGTAATTCATTTTCAGTCTCATCACAAAACTTCTTAGCTTCCTTTCCTTTCAGTTTTTTGTTTTCTGAAATGAATAGTTCTAATCGTTTTTCAATTTCTTCAAACACTTCACTTATATCGCCATTGTCCTGATTACTTATTGTTTGCTTTTTTGATAAGAGTGCATCTTCAACTTCAAAGCTATCATCATAAAAGAAATTAAAATCAATATTAATGTCTTTTCCAAGATTGAACATTAGAAGATGTGGTGCGTGTTTTCCTTTACCTCCTTCTACATCTTTTCCACGCATATGAGTAACAATATATTTGTTGTGTGGGTAGTATTTCACTCCAAAAGCATAGTCAGTAGTAAGGTCAAGATTAGTTTGTGATTCCTTATGGTATTTTATAAGGTAATCTATGAGTTTTAGTGTCTGTTTGTCTATTACTTTGAGGTCATTCATGTTAAATAAGTGTTAAATATATAAATTTTATATATAATTTATATTTTGATAATCAGTTAGTTAGTAATTTTTTGAATTATTTAAAACACAAGGTTGTATAGAAAATATATAATTATTCTATAAATTTGAGAATAATTATATAAAAATTATATTTTGCTCATCTTAACAACTGGTTTTTTTTGTTCTTCGTGGCAAATTTATATAAAATTTATATAACATTTATATAAAATTTAAATAATTTTTTAAAACAATTGGGGATGTACACAAAAAAAGAATTTGAACAGCAATTAAAAACACTCTATGACTACTACAACGAGCCGATCCATAAGCTTATTAAACGCACAGGACTTACCAGACCAACCGTTATGAGGTTCTTAAAAGGGAAAATCCTTCGCTCTTATAATCAAGACAAGCTTATAGAAGCTGTCATTAAAATGAATGAAGAAGCACAAGAAAAAAGGAGATCGCTTCAGGAACGAGGGAAACGTATTCAACAATTAGAATTAGAACTAGGTGACGGGGAGCATATAGGGAAAAGTGAATCTGCATAATTTAAAGTAAAGGGAAACAATGAAAATAGTCACAATTCGAGAATCGCAGACAAAAAAACTCTCCAGTAAAAAGAACCAGGTATTTGAGCTAATAAGCAGACCAGAAACTACCATTATCCATCGCAGGAAGGCATTCATTAAAAGGGGAAGTTGAGCATTATATATTCTATTAAAATCGGGAACCACAGTATCAGTTGCTTTCGGGTAATTGTAGCATTTTATATGTCCTGATTTTCAGTTTGAAAAGAAAACAATTACTATGATTATTAATTATTCCATCTCATTTCAAGCCTTAGATCAATTTGTATTTCAATTCAATAATGATCAAGAAACCATTGGTACAAAGATTAGGCAGTCAATGCTGGCTACCGCAAAAGAAGTCATCAAAATTTATGGGGTTTCTCTGGTGAAGTCAAACAAAGTTACACCTATAGATCCGTGTAACCTTCCTTCTTTAAGGACGAATAATATGCAACTAGCTACGATTACCCAAGCTAGTGGTAGAACTATCCAAAGGCACATAGATCGTTTGTTAGAATGCGGCATTTTAACCGGAAAGATATGGCATGGTTCTCATTCCAGTTATGAATTGTTCATAAATCCAAAAATCTTGTGGATAAAAGGCGTTGGAAGTGTTGATAAGGCAAAACAAAACAGAAAGGATGATGAAAATTTAAACATTGAAAATCAGCATATTAAAAATAGTATTACTCCAAAATGTCCTCATTCATACACTAGTAAAAAAACTAATAAAAGAAATAATAGAATAATAGCTGTTGAAAAGCTTCAAAACAGTTGGCAAGTGAATTTCGATTCAGCTTCAGACTTGACTCAAAAAAATACAAATAAAAGTGCTGAAAAAACAGAAGAAAGGTGTTCGCCTTTGCTCACGGTTAATGATCTAACTGAAAAAAAACCTAAAAAAGAAACTGAAAAAACACGAAGGAAAGACCTTTTGAAAGGAGATGCACGAAGGAAAGATGCTTGGCGGGAAGAAACCGAGCTTGATGAAAAAACTGCGCAGGGTAGGCAAACTGGCGCTGAAAAAATCAAGAACGAACATAACAAGGAAGGCAATGACCATCCCTGTGATACTGCCCGCCACGCTTTCCTATTGAAATATGTCAATGAGCTTTGGGCATTGGCAAAGGATGTTTTATACAAGGATGCGTGGTTAAATAAGCGACAATGTAACATTGCATTGTCCCTTTTGTATCAGTGGTATGAACCTGTTTCAGATGAAAAAATGGAATATGTTCATAATGTCTACAAATCCCGAATTCACATCGCTCGTGACTATGTTGATCGTGATCCTGATCATCGTTTTATCAAACTACCATATGAATATTTTAATCCTAAATCCGAAGGGGGGTTTGCAGGGACAATGCCTTGGTATCAGGCTGATAAAAAGCATAAGGAGGGCTTAAAATTGAAAAAAGTTTTACGGCAAGAAATTAGAAAATTCAGGAATAATGAAAAGAAGGATACGGCAGAATCACGACCTCGCCTGACGGTATTCAGGGAGTGCGAACAGCGTATAGGTAAGTTGGGGATACCAGAGTTGTTAAGCAAGTTTTATGCTGCTGTTTTAAACCCAAAATTAAAGGAATAATTCAATAAAAAAAGAGAAAAAATGGAACAAAAGACAAAAAGGAAAAGTCCAAGGTTGGCAGAAAAATTAAGAAAAGCTGTTCAAAATTTGAATGTTGATGTGTTCGGATATGAAACAAAAGTAACCAAAAACATCATTAGCTATTTTTCAAAACTTTCTAAAGAAACAGACTTACCACAGGATAGATTAGTAGTACGAATTTTCAAAGATAGAACAGCTATAAATGTTGCAGTGCATAATCAGGGAAGACCTGTTAAAAAGATTCCTGTTAAAGAACTTATTACCCTATTTACAAATTCCGAACCCTCTGGATTGTTTAATCTGGAAGCCAAAGTGATACGAGGAATAGAAATATTTATGGCTGAGTTTTCTGAAGCACATAACCTCAATGTAGATCAATTGCAAATTTGCATTGTCACTAGTCATGACAAAGTATGGGTTAAAGGATATAAGGGTATAGCGCTTATTAAAGACATTCCATTGGGTGTTTTAATCAAACATTTTACACAATGAAAACAAGGAAGAAAAGAAAACGTTGGAATCCCAAAGAACACTCTAAATACAAAATGGTCGTTTATTTTAAGGATAAAGAAGCTACAGATCCTTCTGAGGACGATGAGGCTAGTACGTTTTATTCATTCGATTGGAAAAGTGGGTACTCCAGATTTCTCGACCCACAAAAAGGACTAGCAGGTTTACATAAGAAAGTAATAGAATACGGTGAAAAGGCAAATTTTATACTCATCTATGACCGTACTACGGATAGATTGATTGAGAAGTATTTTGAAGGAGAACCCGTTGAAATCTAAGTTGAAAAAATGGTTGGAAACAAAAACAAAGAAAAGGAATGAAAAAAGTTCGAGAGTTATTAAAAAAATCAGAAGCAAAGGAAGGCTTAAGCATTGAAAAGCCCTCTATAGAAACAGTACGATTATTATATGTATCTCCATTGCTCAATTCAGATGGTTATTATCGAATGATTCTTCCATATTTAGAATTGGGAACGTCAAAAGGGTTTGAAACACGAGTAACCTCTGTTACCAAATGGGATTTTGCTAAAACCTTTACTATCGGAACTGATACCTTACAAGAAGAAGAAATACGATGGGCAGATTATATCATTTTTCCAATGCTTACGGGGAACTATACATATCTCTTTCAGGCAATCAGGGTGTTGAATCCAAATGTGTATTTGGTAATGGATATTACAAGGCAAATTCACAACATTCCAAAATCGCATCCGGATCACGAGGTTTTTAAGCAAGAAGATCAAGATCAGTTAGTACAAAACCTTATTCATATGGATATGATTACCACTCCAATAAAACGACTGTGTAAATTATACCAGGAGTGGTTAGATACTAATTTGAAGGAGCGAATAGACGTCGAATTCTTTTGGCTTCCTTCACTTATCTCCAGTATCGGATTTGAAGGTATTTCTTCTGTTGTAAAACCTAATGATGATAAGGTAAGAATAGGTATGATAGGATCACTTAAATCGGCAGCAGATTATAAGTATTTCCTCCCAATGTTTAAAAAGATAAAAGAGAAATATAAGGATAAAGTAGAGCTGGTCATCTTTGGTTGGAATGGAAGAAACGCTAATGGATCTGAGGTGTTAAAAGAGGTGGATATTACCTACCATAAATCGGTAAGTTTTCTCGATTATTATCAGACTTTGAAGAATTTACATTTCGATGTGATTCTGATTCCAATGCGATCTTTAGATTATTTCGCCTATGCCAGTACAATAAAGTTTCTGGAAGCAGCAGCGATCGGAGTTCCTGTCATTGCTTTGGAGCATTCTTCTTATGCTAAAGTAGTGGATCATAAAAAAAACGGGTTACTAGCTTGGAAATTAACAGAATGGGAGTCAGCATTAATACAATTGATTGAGGAGCCTGAATTTCGCAATAAATTAGGTGAAAATGCTAAAAAATGGGTTTGGAAAAATCGTTCGTATACTCAGAAAAACCTTATACATTTTAAAAATGCTTTTATATATAGAGCTAAATTAGGTTACTATTCGCTCCAGTGAATAAGTATGCAGTATTTAAACTATAATTTAAAACAATTTGATATTAATATAAATTTTAAAAAAAGTAAGATGAAAGAAACAAATTTAAAATCAGACAACAATGGCTTATCATCTATCTCTGGTATTGTGTATAATCATGGGATCATTCTTAAAAACTATATAAATGTTAATACGGAGTACGAAAAAGGAGGGGTTAAAAAGCTAGCTAAACTTTTGGGGATTACTAGACAAGGTGTTTATACCTTATATAATCAGCCAATCATAAGGAAAAAGTACCGAAAATTGATTATCGATATCTTTAACCTTCGACCTGATTTTTTTCCTCCAGCATTGAGTTATAAGGAAAGTTATAGGCTACTTTTATTAGAATACACCAAACTAGAGAACAAGCATAAAAAGTTGGAGACGAATTAAAACTACATTGTTGGAACACTCCTAAAGAAGAATAGAATACTCTTTAGTGGTAAGAGTTAAGAAATGACAGGGTGTAGTAAAACTTTTTTACATGAATATTCAATAATTTTCTATGGTTAAGCTTTATTTTATAAATAAAAAAAGGGTATTGTACATAAATACAACACCCTTCATTGAAAATATTAGATTTTAAATTCTATTCGTTACTACTGTTTAATAATGGCGCTAAACCATTGTGAATCCCCTGTAAACCTTTTAAGCAATAGGTTATTAGCCCCTTTTTCATATAAATCATCTTTTTTACCACTACCGTTTATACTGGTAACTTTTAAATAATTCAGATTCCAATTGTCGCCAAATGGACCACCGCCAAATGTAGTTTGTAACTTAATGTCCTTTATTTGATCTTTCCTAATTGGTTCTCTTAACTTAATTTCGACAAATTGAGTATGGTTATCTGGCCATCTACGTTTTTTATTGACATTATATTGCGTTATTTTTTTACCATTTTTTAGGTTTACATGAACATGGACATTATCGTGTCCTCCCCTGAGATCATCTCCTCCTGTCCTCAATTCCAATAAAAAACTATAAATTTTATGTGGCTTAAGATTATTGTCAATTTCAGTAATACTAGGTGGATTTCTGAATTTATAAGTGTCATCTATAAAATAACTTCTCCATCTCTTGTTGACTCTGAAAACGTTAACTAATTTCCCATTTTTGATCTCTCCTGCGAATTGATAATAACACTTTTGAGATGGAACTGGTACCAATACTGAGAGTTTATTTGGATAGTTAGGGTCGTAAATAAAGATTCTTACTTCTTTCTTATGTGGATCATTTTCTGCAAATCCTTTATATCTTCCCAAATTATAACCAATTGCCAATACTTGGTGATGTTTAACTGGATCGTTATGTACATTGAATAACCCTAAAGGAATTGTTTTGTTTTGATCAACCCGTCTTTTTAATTCAAAAAATCGTCCTTCTAATCCCCAATAAAAAAACTCATGATCTCGCCATCCAAAAGGGTTAGGGGTCATCTCCACAAATTTTATCAAATTTGCAAATGAATTTTGTTGTCTTTCATAAATATAATTATGTAATGGTGTTCCAATGGCAGGTTGATAATTTTGTCTTGGAACCTTCTTTTTACTGCTATAGTAATCATTTGCAGCATAACTCATGCCCCCACATAATCCATTGAAAGTGAAACTTATACTTCCGGAATCTCCAATAGTACTCTTAAAAGAGTTTGAAAAATTAAACCCATGTTTCTTCGGTGAAAAATCAGTCATTTTAACAAAAGGAAATTTTAAATTTATAAATGGTCTTAAATACCATTTTTGAGCCTTCCCTCCATTGAATGACCACATCCATACAGGAGTACCAGATTTGGAATTTCCCCATTGAACATCTAAATATGTTCCTAACTTAGACTGAATATGAAAGGAATTACCACTCTTACTTTTTATAAATTTCCATTTCAAGTTGTTCTGATCTATAACATCCCATAGTGTGACCTTAGCTTTTGGTTCTTTATTAGCTCGATACACATGGATACCTCTTCCAAAAACTGATTCAATTGTAAAATACTCCGTATCCCCTACTTTACGTAAATAAAATACCTGATTAAGTCCCCCATCATAATCACTAATGTTAATTCCTGTACCGTTCCTCGATCCTCCTGCAATTCCTAAAACTTTGTTATGTCCCACCTCTGATTCAAAGAAATAATATCCTTCTTTTTGAGAAAACGAAGAAAAACAACTAGTTAAACACAGCATTAAAATGCAAAATACCCTTTTCTGAATTAACCCTATTACATTAGGCAATAGGATAGAACATTCTTCTTTTTTGTTTTTAAAATACATAAACTTCTAATTAATTTAACAAATAGATTCTCCCTAACTGCTAGACCACTTTTCTTAAATTAGAATTTCATAAAATCATTTGCAGTTTTAAACGACTTTTATGAATTCATAAAAAAATTGATTTATATACTTAGAATCTTTACTTTAACTGTTGTTGTTATTTATGAAATTCAACAACAACATTTTTTCATTGATCAAATCTAGTTTGTGAAAAAAAAAGTGTTCTGTAATTTTTGGACATATTCCTATAAAAAATGGCTAAAATTCAATAAAATCAGCAATTCAATAAAGGTTAGGGTGAAAAATTTATGAAATAAACTGATCTCTATATTGTGATGGACGACAATTAAACCTTTTCTTAAAGCAGTTTGAAAAATAATTAGCATCGTTATATCCTAATTCAAATGCTATTTCTTGAATAGACATAAACTGATCTCTTTTTAGATAGATCTTTGAGATTTCCAAACGAGCAATATTAATAAGCGCATTCGGTGGCACTCCAAATATCTCTTTTATCATCCTTTGCAATTTTTTTTGGTTTGGAAAGCTTGTCAGTTCAAATAATTTTGATGCATTAAATGAAGGCTCTTTTAAATTTTTGGCAAAAATTTCTTGTAGCTGTTCAAGAAAATCAGCTACATATGAAGTATAGTTTGAAAGTTCGATATTAAAAATACTTCTCCAGAGTACTTCTCTTGTATACAGGTGCTTTTTAATTTCTGTAGTTAACAAATCCATATTTACAATAGGTTTTGTCAAATAACCATCTGCAAAAGATTTAATACCTAAAATTTTATCTTTATCGGATGCTTTTGCAGTTAATAAAATAATTGGTGTAAATTTAGTGAGTTGGTGGTTTTTTAATTCTTTTACCAAAGCTATACCATCTTTTTCTGACTCTGGCATCATAATATCTGAAATGATAAGATCAGGTTGATAATCAAGTGCCTTTTTGATACCATCAATACCATTCTCTGCTTCAATTACTTTATAACCTTCGTTTTTCAAAAAAAACGAAAGGTAATGCCGTAAACAATTATTATCCTCTACGAGAAGAATTGATTTTTTTCCTAAACATAGATCATTGATTTTTTGTTTTATTGGACATGCTTCAGATTCCTTGTTCTGTAAAAAATATTCGGATTCGATTCTAGTCAATGTATCATCTGAATCATATTGATTTATAACATCGTCAACACCCTTGGATAATTCAACAAGGTATTTATAAATGATATCATAAGTTTTTCGTTCAGATATCGATAAATTCTTGTTTTTCAACTTTTCTTGTACTTGAAATAATATTATGGATAAAGGAGTACGAAATCGATGTGATAATTCTGTAATAATCTCTTCCTTTGATTGGTTAGCTCCTTTCAGCATCTCTTCGCTTTCTTTCAACTTTTGATTTTTTCTGTTTTCTTCTAAAGAAGCTTTTACACTATTGATGTGTAAATAAGAAATTATACCCATAAAAATCATTGTTTCTGCAACAACCACAGTCATAATGATTATATAATTTTTAAACAACATACATAATACATATCCTAATAAAAGAAGAATACTTCCTATCAATGCTATCAAATTAAATGGGGTTTTCTTATTCTTAATAAGATGGGCTATCAATCCAAAAGAGACTATAACTAATCCTGACTTAATAAATATAAATACTTTATCATAATCAATTGCGAAGAATTTACCTTGAAGGCTACTGAAAAGCAAAATGTTTTCAAAGATTAAAGTACACCCGAGAGCAATACTTAGAATATTAAACCAAATTTTTGTTTTTATAAATTGTTGATCAATATTTAAAAAATGACTTAGAAATAAAGTATATGATAAGAAGGCAAGTGTTTGACTATTGACATCAATATAGATATAGGCATAAGGATCTAATTGAGAATAGAAATAATAAAATTCTGGTGTTCTGTATCCATAATTAAAAACTAAAAAGAATAAGTAAATCGAGTAAGCAAAAAAGTATTTTCGCTTCATGATAAAAAAATGAATTAGAAAATATAGGCAAGCAATTATAATCATGCCTAGCATCAGATTATAAAGAAAAGCTTGGATTTTTTTTGTTCTTTTAAATACAATTACACTAGTTCCATCAATTGTTTCTTTTTCATATACTATTGCTCGTATAACTTCATTTATTTGAGCTTTCCCTATAATCGACTTAAGATGAAACTCTATGTTTATAGGTTTGGAAAGATCAGCTTGGGATAAGTCTACCTTCATTAGCCCTATCTGCCAATCATAAGAAATATTCCACCGTTGAGTAATTAGACCCACATCATAACAATCAGGGATCATATCATTATTTTTTGGTATCAATACTTTAGTATAGTCATTGATAGGAAAGATTAGTTCTAAACGAGATGGTTTTAATTTTTTATCAATGTGGATTAGAATACTATCCTCATAAACCTTATTTACTTCGGGGTTATTAACTCTATTCAAATGAAATTCATAAATTTCACCAGGTACTTCCAAACTAATTTCATCTTGAGCAATACCAATTACAGGTATTAAAATAATGAACAAAAGAGACAGTAAAAATCTTAGTGCTGTACTATTATTTTTTTTGTTGTCTGGTTTTATTTTTTGAATTATTATTTCAGAATTACGTTTCATATCTAAAAATTTTACAAACTGATAAATGAAATTTTGGGGTAATTCTAATTAGCAAAACGGTCTATTCTAATTCAAGGAAATACAATTCTTTTAATTGCTATAGTTTGAAACCAGAAAATAAAAACAGCCATTTTGATTTAATAAGTTGTAACCATATTCCGTGCCAAATTTTTATATAACGGCTTTAATCAAAAAGCGAAGTCATAATAAGCTTCGCTTTTGTATTTATACGTTAGGTTTGGTTCCTATGGAGAATGAATACTGGTGATAAATATGGAAATATTTCTTTGTTGTAAAAGGGTGTAGCGTTTTTATTTTTAGTGTGCTTCTATCGTATTTCCAACAATAAATTAGTTTTTTTAGGTTAATTTTAATGCTGCAAAACAAAAGCGTATGAAAATCATTATAGGGGTTGAAGTAGATACTTGATCATAAGAATAAGAGGCAATTTTACTAATTGCCCCTTAGTTTTTTTAAATATGCCGATAGCTTGATATTTTCTTTTTTGTAAAATGCTTTTTGAAAGGCTTCAGTAGAGGTATAACCAATATCATTTGCAATGGCTTTTAACGTGTAATTTCTAAACTTTTCATCGACTTCTAGTCTAATCTTTACATAATTTATGCGTAGATCGTTAATATACTGAGTGAAAGATTTTCCTTTGTTAGAGTTTACTATTTGTGAAAGGTATCTTGAATTGGTATCAAACCTTTTAGCGAGGATATTTAGTGTTATTTTACCTTTTAAATAGTCTCGATCATCCTCAAATTGTTGAAGCTTCTCAAGTACATCTTGAATAAGCTTATCCGCTATTTGCATTTCATATGTAGTTGGAGTGTTTGCTTTTCTATGAATTTGTGTAAGAACAACAGCTTCTTTTTTTGCTTCAGAATTTAATTCCACAATATACATGATCATCATTAGAATAAAACCAAAGTTTACAATGGATTGTTCGGTGGTTTGGTGATCACCAAAAGCAACAACAACAGGCATTAAAGACAAGCTGAATAACCCTACATTTCCGGTAAGAACTCTATACTTAAAGATTACAGATTTGTGCTTGTCATCTTTATATATTTTATTTAAAACCTTAGTCACTTGTACGAAAAAAGCAACAGATATAACCAAAGGAACAGCTAAAAATAACTTTCTTGAGAGATCCAAACTGCCATAAAAGTAATATGGGAGTATAAACAACAGAATGAACGAGATAACCAAAGTATATAGCATTGATTTTACACCAAACAATTTGAAGGGATAAATATTAAATTCCCAATAGGTATAATAGATAAAGTATACAGCAACCACAATACCACTTGCATAAGCAACGATATTTTGCAGCATAATACTTATAGGAATATTTTCATCAGGAAATAAACCTGAAGATAGGTTATAAAAGATGTAAGTAATAGTCAGTACTAAAAAACGTAATCTGGTTTTGTCATGAGGTCTAGCTACTACAAACATAACTTGAGTAAATAGTACAAATGCTTGCAAAACCAATATTACGAAAGTAATAGCGTGCATTTCTGTTCCAAACATATGGTTAGTTTTTTTTAAGCAGGTAAAGTATATATCCTAAGTCTAATTTTTTGAGACATTCAAAACCAAATTTTTCATACCAGGCTAAATTGGAAACAACGGAGGTTTCTAAATAGATAGGTTTGTCTCCACAAGAAGTGATTACTTCTTCTAGTAAGGCACTTCCGATGCCTTTCCTTTGATGGGGTGGATCAACTCCGATATACCATAAATGTACATACGGTGTTTTAGGATAGTTTTCTTTAAGCAAAGCTTCTCGCTTAAGTGCTGCTCTCACTTTTCTGATACCAATGACTGCTGCCATTAATTTGATATCCCATAATATAGAATGGAGAGTATTTTTTTTCTGATCTGGAAAGATTACAATGCAAGCAGCATTGTGATCGTCAGAAATAAAAATCTCACCAAATTTATTTCCTTGAAAAAATGAATATTCAACTAGTTTTGAAATTCGTTCGACTCTTTTATGGTCTTGTTTTACAATATAGTTTACAGATTGATTATCTTTAAAAGATTCTAAGATGATTTCAACAACCCGTTTTTTATCAGCATTAGTAGCTAGCCCCATTTAGCAGTAATGATTTTAATTAATTTTGAGTTTATGTATAAATACGTATACACTATATAGTGTCTATATATTGGTGTTATGTTACCATAGAAAACAGATTTTAACAGTTGTTGTTTCATATCAATGTTAAAATTAATACAAAACCATATTAAATCTATGGGTTTACCATAAAATATATCGATTTTCTTGAAAAACAACATCGCTTTTCAAGAAAAGCGGGAAATTCTTTTTGGTTTTAAGTAAATAATGCGCTTAAATTTACAACTGCTTACCTTACAATAATTCACAACTAACTAATTCCAAAACTCAACAGCATACACAGGAGTATTTTTCTTGCGTATGTCACTAATTATTTAATCAGTATTGACTAATGCTAAAGGGGCGCAGCATGAAAAAAATAATAGAAAAAGATTTATTTGGAATTATTGCAATGGCTATTCTTTTGATTCCACAAATCGCACATACCTTGTACGTTTTTGAAGCGAATAGCCACTACGACCATCCTTGGTTTTCGTGGTGCTACGCAATTGGGGTCGATTTGGCTATCTTAATCTTTACAGTCAAAGGGTGGTTACGCACAGCTTTTTTTTATCTATTTGTAACACTAGCGCATAATTTAGTGTATCAATTTATGCCAGAAGGTGTATGGAGTAGTGTATTGCTAAGTATCGTTCAATCTGCTACGATATTTAGCTTTTGCCATCTTTTTTTCAAAAAGAAAGAAGTTGAGAAGAAAACAAGTAAAGCAGATGATTTACTTTCTGAAAAAGCTTTAAAAATACACAGAGCAATTGAAGCGGGTGTCCGCTTTAAACCGCAGCCATATGTGTGTCCTGAGTGTGGAGAATGTTTTGAAAATTCAAAACAATTAAACGGGCATATTTCAGCTCATAAATCTCGTAAGGAATGGGAGCCCGAGAAATATGGTGCTTGGGAGTTGGAAAATGATCAGAGGATACAATTATTGTAACAATTTGAAAGAACTATTACTTCTTAGTTTCACGGGGGAACTAAGTCAATCACATATAAACAGCAATCACAATGAAGGTACATTTTAGTATTAATTGGAGTAAGACAATACTTTACAACGCAGGGAAGCGTGATCTTACTATCAATTGGATTAATGGGGAAGGAATCCCAAGAGAAGGCGAAGCAATCAACATTCCAAAATTCATAGAAGAGAACTATGAATCCGATGAAACATTTATGCACAAGAATGAGGAACTAAATGTATTTGATTGGATTGAAAATACAACAGGATGGGAAGTCGAAATGGTGAAATGGGATCACCACAATGGAACTAATTTTCTGCATATTTGGGTTGGAGATAAAGGTTTAATTATTTAACATAAAGTGTTTAAAAAACCTTCTCAAATGAGAGTGTTAAAATTCAATATACATATCTTTTTTTAACATTTAGAACTAGTTATTTTATACTTATGACACTAAATAATTATACCGTAAAGGATGAATCGAAGAACACGATTGTTGAATCTGGTATTGGAGAATTATTTGATTTGGAAACTGTAATTCCTATTGAAATATTATCCATACTAGAATTATATGAAGATGAAGAAGGAGTGATAACGATAAGCGTTAGAGCTGGAGATTTTAGTTATGAGATCAATAAGATTAGGTCAGTTAGTGCTTAGTTTTTTGTATTCCCAATATTTTTTTACTACGGTTTACGTAAGTTAATTTATGGCGGGTATAAATTGGGAAACACCATTATTACTGGGCTAACCTATATTATGCTGTTTTTCCAACTTTTATTTACACAACGATAGCATTGTTGTGCAAGTAATAAATTAAAAAAGACTCGTTATATTTGGGTATATAAGTTATTGAATTTAGACAATTTGGAGCATTTTAATGCTTGTTTTTATGATAAAACTAAATAGGAACGACTCCCGCTACAAGGAGAATTCCAAACTAATTAATGATCGAATAGATCAACTACGTTATCTACATTTTTACTCCCACTACAAGGAGATTTCTGTACACATTTTGAGATTATAGACTAAGTATTTCCTATAGGGATGGCACGTGAGTTTTTACTATAGCAATGACCAAGTATTTCCTATAGGGATGGCACGTGAGTTTTTACTATAGCGATGACCAAGTATTTCCTATAGGGATGACACGTGAGTTTTTACTATAGCAGAGACTTCAAGTATTTCCTATAAGGATGACACGCAAGTTTTTACTATAGCAAAGACTTCAAGTATTTCCTATAGGGATGACACGTGAGTTTTTACTATAGCGATGACCAAGTATTTCCTATAGGGATGACACGTGAGTTTTTACTATAGCGATGGCCAAGTATTTCCTATAGGGATTGTACGTGAGTTTTTACTATAGCGATGGCCAAGTATTTCCTATAGGGATTGTACGTGAGTTTTTACTATAGCGATGACCAAGTATTTCCTATAGAGATTGCATGTGAGTTTTTACTATAGTAATGACCAAGTATTTCCTATAGGGATGACTCGTGAGTTTTTAGTAAAGTACGAAGTTCAATGATCTCATTTAACGAAAAGAAAAGAAGTAAATGAGAATAACAAAATCATATAACGAAACTCCTAAAGGAATTCAGCTCGAATTTGATCCTGAATTATCTAATACTGATTTAAAAAAATATCTTATTTCAATTGGATTTAAAAATGCAAATCGAAACAAAGGTGTTTGGTATATACGTGGGGTTCGTCCTTCTTTTGATAAGTATACAAGTGCTTTAGAAAACGCTAACAAAGAAGGTAAAGATCTTTTAGTGGTAAAAATTGAACCATCGTATGAAGTTGTAAGAGGTAACATTGATCACAAACTTTTTAGTTTGGTGACAGCTTCCATTGAAAATGAAGATCAGGATATAAAAGATAAAGATTATGTTGTTTTTGAAGATTTCAGGGTTTCAGCCGAAGACATTGCAATACGGTTTTTAAAATCTCAGTTCGGAGATAAATTTAAAGGGCTTAAGGTTACTGCTAAGAATTTAAAAGAAAGAGCAAGAAATGCCTTTGATGAAGAGCGCATTATCTCTAATGTTCCAGAAGGCAAAAAAACTGTGCTTAAAAAAGAGAATGTAGTACAGGATGAACCCGTATGGAATAAAACAAAAGCGGTCTATCTATCCGAGATTTCGGGAAATAAAATATCCAGCGATCAGCTTATTGATCCAGATGTTTTGGCAGACGAAAAGCATGAACATAAAATAGCGATTCTAACAGCTTTAAGAAATGGCAAGGACATTCCTGAATCTGTTCTGCAAGATTATCCTTCGCTTTCAAGATCTGAAAATTTTCAATTTGGATTTGATAGTACTGATTTTAAAACAAGTAAAGCATTTTTAGAATTACTTAAAGGAATTGGTAATACGGGCAATTTTGTAGAAGGCGCTATGGTCAATGGAGGTAGGTCAGGTTATTTATGGGAGGGAAATAACCTAAAAATAGTGACAGCCAATAATCCATTAGTTAGTAAAGGAAAGACATCATTTATTGGAATTGAAGGTTTTCGGGAACAAGTATTGGATCTGGTTAATTTGATTGAGGGACAAACCAATTCCAGAGGAGAACTTGGTTTGGATTACATTTCATTTAGCGATTACGATTTCTCTAAACCTATCCAACCTATATCCTTAACTAATGAGGGAGGAGTATATACGCGTGAAACCGCAGGAGAACGATTAGAAGTTTTGGAAATTTCATTCCCTGAGTCTGTCAGAGTGGAAGCATCTATTACGGTAGTTCAGGATGAAGAAGGTTACTATTTGAATGGTTTGGAATTTTTTAATCGAATTGGATCGGGAAGTAATAATCAATTCAGACCAAAAAGAGGAAGTACTAGATACAATTCAAAAAAAGAAGCAATTAGGCGTCTATTGGAATTGATTGCTAAAAATCTAAATACAGAATTAATTATAGCCACTACTATCAAGGCTACAGAAAAACTAAAAGCCGTTCAGTCTGCTTTGTTATCTCTAAAAGAGTTTGCTGCTGGACAAGGAATAGAGCTATCGATAGAGGATATAAAGTTAGGGAATGACAAATCTGTAGAAGAAAAAGAAGAAACGAAAGCGCCACATTCAGATATAAAGCGTGCTACCGTTCAATCGATGATTGAAAAACTTACTGATTTAGAGATTGATACCGAAGGAGAAACTGAAACTATCATAGCGACCTTACGATTGGAGCTAGAAGAAGCTTTGCAAATTGAAAATGAGGTAACATTTTTAGATAAAGTTGAACATGCTATTATAGATCAAAAAGATTGGATTAATGATATAGAACCAGAAGCTGTCAGGAATACTTTTTTAGACTTGATCCTTTCAAATGCAGCAGCATTAGGATACACACCTTTCACAGTTCCCCACAGCTCTGGTTTTTTATTAGAACAAGCCTGGACAAAACTAGATACTAAAACCGTTAAAAACTTTGAGGAGTTTATCAACTCCAACCCTGATCTTATCGAACATAAATATTATCCAGAGGAGTCAGAGCCAAATGGATATGGGATCAAATCTGATCGAGATGAAATTAGTTTTCAAGTTCTTGAGAAGAATCGAATTGCTATCAGCAGTCATAAACCTTTCAAAGAAGGTGTGATATATGGGGGCAGCACTATGTCAAGCACAAAGCTTAAAAAAGCAATTAGATATATTATCTCAAACCCAATTAAAGTTGTTTCCAATGAAAATGCAAAAGATACCGAAGCAGAAAAAGAGAATCCTGTTATCACAGATATTACGCGATATGGAACAACGATTTCCAATGTCTTAACTCCGCACAGAGTCATAGCGTTATTTAACTCTGGATTGTATATAAAAGATGCTAAAAAGATTCAGGAATTCGCTCCGTACTTGTTAGAAGCTTCGGATGACAATCTTTCGGAATTGAGTGCAAAAGAATTATTTGAATTGGTTCAAATGGCGCACCCAAATGACTATGGATTTTCGGTAACAAGATCTGCCATGCTACGTGAATGGGAAAGACGTGGTAAAGAACTATTTGAAGAAATAGGTTTTCCAACAGATCCAAATTATCTATATGTGAATCTAAATAGAGGATATAGAAGTGTTTATCCACTACAGAACATTATAGATGAAGATAGGGAAACACAATCTTGGTGGCATGCTGCTGCTATGTATCGACCCATTGCAGATTTAGAAAGAGCGCTGGAAATTATTCAAGAAGAAAAAGCCGATTTTAAGAAACAACAACTAGTACATACAAACCCGAAAACAGGTAAGCCAAAATCCAAAAAAGAAGACAAGGGACTATATCGGGACATCGAATATAAAATTGAAGATCTTGATAACTCCAAAGAGCTAATCGAAGGATATATAGAAGATCAGAAGAAAAAGGAAACTGCTAAAGAGTCAGAAATACCAAAGCAAATTGAAAAATCACTCGTAGAAGAATTCTTTTTTATAAAACCAAGTGAAGTAGAACAAATTCGGAAAAAGTTTGGGTTACGAGGATTTACGATGGATTTTACAGGTAAACAGGCATTTATAGAAAATGTAACTGTATTTGAATTGGGCTATCGATATGAGCTTAATAAATTCAAACTGGATGAAAAGACAGAGAAAGAATTTAACAAATGGATAGCATTTCTGGAAAAGGAAATAGAAAAGCTAAACGATAAGGAAGACAAAAAAAGTAAGAGTAGTAAAGCGCATAGGGAAGAACGAATTTTAGATCTAAAACAAGAAGCTAGGGAACTTGCCGAATTAGTTGAAAAAGAAGATAAAATATTCCGTGATGAATTGTTTTTTGAGTTTGTAGTGAGGGCGAAAGATTATGGCTATGTTATGGATAGGGATGACATAGCCAACTTTCGTGACTTTATTCTGAACAATTTATTTGGAGGTCGGATAGCGGAGAATTATCCTGATGAACCTATAGGAAAAATAGCTAGAATTTTAATTGATGATTTCTTTGCGACTGCTGAAAATGAAGAAGAAAAGAAATCATGGAATCCTGATTATTTGGATAAAGTGGTGGCCATTATGCACGATCACTATATCAAGAATGAACGATTAAGCAAAAAGAAAATTGAAGCTGTCAAAGAAGAAGCTGGCGCACCTAATTTAGGTGCTTTATGGGAAGCAGTTGAGCTTAGTTGGCTTCTATGGTATAAGCAAATCTATAACCTTCCTATTCCATTTGACCAACGCCTAACCAAGATGGTTGAGTTTTGGAATACAGTACAGCCTACCTATGCCTATTCAGATAGTAGTAAAGAATTATTTAAACAGTATTCTACACCTTGTCCAATAGGTGCAATGGTAGCGGAATATACCCAAATGTCTAATGCGACACGCATTTTTGAACCTAGTGCAGGAAATGGCTTGTTGGTATTGGGAGCAGATCCAGAAAAAGCTCATGTCAATGAAATTGATAAGAGCAGGAGATATTCTCTGGAGTTACAAAGGTTCGAAACTATTACTCACCTAAATGCTGCTGAACCTTTTCCAGAAGAACTAACTCGCTTCTTTGATGTAATGGTTACCAATCCCCCATTTGCCAGTTGGGACGATTCCAAGTTTGATAAAGAACGATGGACACAAAAATACTTTAATAATCAAATTGGGGTAGCACAGCATATGCGCTTAGAGCATTTTATGGCAGGACTCGCCTTACATACCTTAAAAGGTACAGGAAAGGCAGCTATTATCATTATGGGACATGTGTATTTCGGTCAGGATGGGTACATAGAGAAATACAAACCTTTTTTCAATTGGTTATACCGTCACTACAAGGTGGATGATATTATCAATATGAACAGCTATAAACTGTACAATAAGCAAGGTGCGGTTGCCAAAACAATGTTGATACTTATTAATGGAAGAAAGTCAACTCCAGAAGGTGTTGCCCCCACTAAGAAGGAAAACCCTGCTATTGAGCAAATGGTGAATAGCTTTCCTGAATTATGGGAACGTATCAATTCTCATATAAAAACAGAAGAATATACACTAGAGGTGATTATCACCCAACTTAAAATAGAATTAGGACTATGATATTTTTAAATAATCAATTAATGCCGTCGAATGAAAGCGCTACTCTTTTTATGGTAAGCAATCCAATACCTTTTGAAAATTTTGAAGATCACCAAACGGGAATTTTTATCCGATTACACAACTTGATAGCGTGGTCAATGGCTGAAGGAGATGATCCAATTCCTCTGATCGAGGAATACCTAGAAACTGTCTATTCAGATAGTAATACAGTAGATGAAATTGCAAATTTCCTAATGTATCACGATAAAATGCAAAGTGCTATGTGGACACTTAAAGAAAACTGGAGCAATCTGGACGATACCGTGCCAGATGACTCATTAATGTATGGTGGAATGGAGAAAGAAGATGCTGTCCAAATGTATGCAGATACCACTTTACGCAGATACTTAGAAGTATTATCAAGATTTGAAAGCGTGTAATGATAGATAAGTAGTCCCATAGCAAGTGATGATGATGAAAATGGAGTCACTTGCTGGGTGCTGCGAAAAGTAGAAGAAAGCCCTTTAAAAAAAGAATTATGGAGAACATCGAAATACAGGAAGAAAAGGACGGGTTCACTCAGGATGCAGCCCAAGTAGCAAAACTGGCAGCGGATCAGACCGCCCTTGTTCCATACGTACCAAAATCAAATGCAAGTTTTAAAATGGATACGCTCATTCCTAGGAATATGGCTTTTGAAGTTCAAAAGGCTTTAAACCGTATTGTAAAGGAAAAAGGGAACATTGATAATTATGTTCGGAATGAATTAAAGTATATATCCACAGCGACCTTGTGGAAGGCTTTTGCTGCCGAGCAGGTCGATGCAGTAGCATTATACCTTAAACAGTTTGAACGTGGACAAGGAATTATCATTGGAGACCAGACGGGAATTGGAAAAGGAAGACAAGCAGCAGCTGTTATAAGGCACGCGGTAATGCAAGGATATTTACCCATTTTTTTTACGAAAAGTCCTAGTTTGTTTACTGATATGTATCGGGATTTAAAGAATATAGGTTTTGACGATATTCAACCTTTTATTGTCAACTCAAGTTCTGATTCAGGAGCAAAAGTAAAAGATGCAGATGGTAATGTAGTATTTACACCATTGTCGGGCAAAGCTCAAGAGGAATTACTTACCACTTCTAAGACTTTAGCTACTGAAAGTTTAGAGTCGATAGAATGGCATAAAAGAATAGGTAGAAAATTACCGAACCCCGAAACTACACCAACAGTAACCATTTATGAGAATGTAGACTATTTACCAAGTGGTTATGATATGGTATTTACGACCTACAGTCAGGTTCAATCAGCCAGTTATTACAAGCGTGCTTGGATAGAAAGTATATGTGAGAGTGGTATTGAAGGGAGTAAAAGATATAAAAAAGTAGTGTTCATTTTAGATGAATCGCATAGTGCTGGTGGGTTTGATTCTATTATCGGGAATTGGATGCGTAGGGTACTTCCTAAAACACATGCTTGCTGTTTTTTAAGTGCAACATTTGCGAAATATCCAGAAGTTATGCCTTTCTACGGAAAGAAAACTGCTATTTCTGAAACAGGATTAAAGGATGGGGCATTTGTTACCTCTATGCGTAGTGGAGGATTAGCCCTTCAGGAAATCGTAGCATCAAATCTTGCTGAAAGTGGTCAGCTTATCAGACGGCAGCGTTCGAGTGAAGGTATTAAAGTTGAGTATATCACCTTAGATGAAGAACCAAGTCGAAGTAAAAATCGGGCAAGTGTAAATCGGATCATCAAATTGATGAATGAAGTAGTTCGATTTGAAGAAGAATATGTAGCACCTGTACTCGCATTAATTCACGCAGATGCAAAATCTCAAGGGGAGAAAATGGATAATAAACCTAAAGGTTTAGGCGTAAAACAAGCCCCTTATTTTTCAAGAGTATTCAATATAGTAGACCAAATGCTTTTCGCTTTGAAAGTCGAAGAGGTGGCAAAAAAAACGGTATCACTTTTAAGAGAGGATAAGAAGGTGGTTATCGCCTTCAAATCCACAATGGGAGCGTTTCTAAAAGATTTGAATCTATCAAGTGGAGATGTTTTACCCAAAGAAGAATTAGATTTTGTGAGAACATTGATCAAAGGATTAGATAGTGTTTTCTTCTATAGTTATACGAGTATCGATGGTAAAAAAAGTAGGGAGCGTATTGATGTAGCCGAATTATCAAGAAAAGGGCAAGAGGAATATACCAGGATTAAAAAAGCAATGATGTTAGAAAGCTCAGGGCTTAGTATTTCTCCTATTGACCAACTTGTACAATTAATAGAGAATGAAAAAAAACCTTCTTATATAGGAGGACATGATGATGAATATTTTAAAGTAACCGAAGTTACTGGAAGGAATCAAAAAGTACGCTATAATGGTGATGACGTTGTGGTATCTTCTTTCAGAAGTGATACTGAGAAATCATTTCGTTTATTTAACGCGGGAGATTATGACGTACTACTCATTAATCAAAGTGGTAGTACTGGTTCATCGGCACACGCATCAAAAGACTTTGCAGATCAAAGACAACGCGCCATGATTATCCATCAATTTGAGTTGGATATTAACATTGAAGTACAAAAACGAGGACGTATTAATAGAACAGGTCAGGTAAACTTACCTGAGTATTACTATATCACAAGTGATATCCCAACAGAGCGTAGATTGATGACGATGCTGAAAGCAAAATTAAAGTCTTTGGATGCGAATACTACAGGATCTCAAAATACCAATGACGACACCCTTAAAAGTGCAGATTTCTTAAATAAATACGGGGATAAAGTTGCTTGGCAATGGATCAATGAAAACTCTGAAATGATGTCAAAATTAGGGCATCCCACCTATCATAAAGTAACGGATAGAAAAACAGGCACAAAATACTATGAACGTAATGATGGCAAAGAAGGAGCTATAAGACAGCTTACAGGACGTGCAGGATTACTTTTAGTGGAAGATCAGGATAACCTATACAATGTTTTACTGGAACGCTACGACCACCAGATCAAGCTAGAGAAACAGCAAGGAACCTATGATTTAGAAACGGAATTTCTTCCTTTAGATGCCGAGATTAAAAAAAGATACTTATTCAAACAAGGGAATGGTGGGAATACTCCATTTGGAAAAGATACCGTTCGGGAGGTAAGTGTTGTCAATAATTTAAAACGCCCCCTAACCAAGCAAGATGTAGAAAATCGCATCACTAAAGCATTGGATGGAAGAAAACCGCAGCAAGTACGTGCGGAACTTGTGAATGACATCAATGAAAAATTTCCATTACTCATAGAAGAACGCAAAGAGAGGCGAATGGAAGTTGTTCATAAGCTTCGGGAAGAATTGAAGGATTTACCTGAGTTGGGAAGTGGAAAAGATGATGATGAAAATGAAAAAATAGCGAATGATCGAGAAAAGCAGCAAGCGCTCATAGAAGAAAAATTCAATGCGGTAAATAAGTATATACAAGGATTAGAGTATGTAAAACAACAAATTGTAAAATACGTGGGCTATTTTGATGTCGGACAAGTACTGAAAATTCCATATCTAAACCCTATGAAAGAACCCTCTTGGGGCATGTTTTTGGGAATTTCATTAGGTACATCTGCCAAAAATCCATACACCTACGGCAACATACAATTACGATTTGCAGTTGCAGATTCCCGTAGACTTATCTCGTATTCATTGCAGCCTGAAGAACACGCATACATAAGTTTGATCTACTCGCAGAGTAGTGATATTTCAGAAGAAGAACGTAAAAAAATTCCAATTGAATGGAATGAACTGATAAAAAAGGCATCATCCAAACGAGAACAAAGGCACATTCTAACTGAAAACATTGTTGCTGCATCTCAAGCAATTGGAGGAGAAAACAAACTAGTTAAATATAATACGAAAACAGGTGTCATTAAAAATGGTATTCTGATGGATAAGGAATTTGGTAAAGACGGTGTAAACAAAGCTTTACTTCCTATTTCAGAGGCTTTAAACATTATTGTAGGTCTTTCTACAGATGAGTTCTTTTCAGATCAAAAGGATCAGCTTCGCTTCAAACGTATTGGCGAGAACTATTTACAGGTATATATCCATAAAGGGGAGAATTATAAAATGGCAATAGATCCCAAACTACGTGAATTAATTCGAAGGGCGGAAGGTCAGACTGAGGATGAATTACCAGACTTTGTTCAAAATGGAGGTGAAATGACGGGAGTACTTCATCTGAAGAACTTAAGTGCATTTCTAAAACAATTGGATACTTATGGTTTGCAATTTTTAGGCAAAGCGAAAGAGTTAGAAGATTGGGAAGTTGAAAATCAAAAAGATTGGGATCAAAATACAAAACAATCTGAAGGTAACTATTCCTATGAATTGGGCAGACCATACGGGCAAGGAAGCAATCCAATTACAGGATTCAAAGAGTACAAAGAACCAGGGGATACAAAGTATCCTTTTGGTACCGTATCCTATGCTCGTCCTTTAAGTGATAAAGAAAAATACAATTATTCTCTTATCCCCATTTTCAAAAATGTTGTGATTCCGTATAGAAGATGGAAGTCCGCCATTAGTGGCACTCCAGTAGAGAAAGAATTTGAGATTATCGTAGAAGAAGCATCAAATCAAGCGCTGTACGAAGCCAAAGATACTTTGGGATTCTTTATTACAAATAATCCTCACGAAGATGGCAATCCTGAATTTGTTTTTGGAAGGTATAACGAGGAGAATTTAGGTAGAACAGCCTATGAAGATATGATAGGACTCATAGAGCCTATAGATATAGTATTAGATCAGTTAAGGCTATATCATAATCTTCAAACCGCTTAAAGAGCTATAGCAAACAACAGTTAATAAAATGATATGAAAAGAAGAACATACACCTTAGATATTCCAGAGATGGGGCAGATTCCAAATTTTATGAAGGTATTGGATGATTTGAGTAGCGGAAACAATGTATTTCTGGTTGGAAGTGCTGGAACAGGTAAAACCACATTGGGAGAAAAGGTAGCCTATGCGTTGTTTGGAAGAACTGAAAATGATAAGAAGGTATTGCCTTTTGTAGTAGTGAATTGTAATCAATGGACATCACCAATTGATATTAAGGGAGGTCAGACAATTTCGGGATATAAAGAGGGAGCGCTTATAGAAGCTTGGAGGGATGGGAAAATAATAATCCTTGATGAGATGCCAAAATTAGATGCCAATACCGCAGGCTTATTAAATGATGCATTGGCTAAGAGTTCAAAACCAGATGCAATCATTTTTAATGGTCTAAATGAGCCAATTGTAAAACACCATGATTTTGGCTGCATTGCAACGGGAAATGTCATTGGGAAAGGATCAAGTGGGAATTATGTAGGCAACAATAAACAGGATGCATCCCTTTTAGATCGCTTTAGCGGATGCATCTATAGGATTGGGTTTAATGAAGTGTTAGAACGTCAATTAGTCTATGCTCCAGTAGCAGATATATGCATTAAAATACGTAAAGCCATTTTAGCCTATGAAGGAAAAGAAATAGGTGATGATGATACTGAGGATATTATGACGTTAAGAACAATGCTCAATATGGAACGCGCTTATGAACTGGAGATGAAAAGAGCTACTGGATTGAAAGACGAACATGGGAAACCATATCGCAAAGTACCAAATGGTAAAACCCTCAAAGATGCTTTGGAGAGCTACTTTATGGTGATGAATGATGATAAGGCAAAAAAAATCAAACTCGAAGTGAATCTGGAGGGTTTTCTAAACTCATACAAAGGCGTAGTTATGATGAATGAGTTCAAGACTGAATACAAAAAAAGGTTAGGATAACAACGAAGTATGGGTGTAGCTAAAATACATATAAAAAAGAGAGGAAGAAGAACCACTTATTATTCTTTTTTCGATAGTGTGCAGAGATTTAATGACTTTGTAGATGTACAAGCTACTTCCTTAAATGAAGATAATCGTGGGGTGTTGAAAAGAATGAATGAAACAACAGCTTCATCGATTAAGAGAGGAAGTACTTGGTATGGATCTCCAATCCCAAAAGATGTAAGTGAATTGAACGAGCATAAGTACTTTCTTGGAATGGATCTATTGCGGAGAATTCAACCAAAGATCAAAGACAAGTTAGAAGCCTATGTAAAATTTATGGATAGTCACATCCTTTCAAAACCAAAAGTGGTATATAATGATAGAGGTTTAGGAGTTTTCTCATTTGATCGTGCGGCGATGGGATTATATCGATTACAACCTACAGGATCAAAAAATCCAATTGACAATGCCATTAGCCAACTTCAAATAGAATTAGATACCTCAAATAAAACGACTGCGGTTAAAAGTGTATTTGCCTATTTCAAAGATAGAAAATCTTCTTATCCAGCATTGAGCTTGTATCTAATGGCAGGAGGCAATGCAAGAATAAAAGGTGATGAACTCTTGTATGTCGGTTTGGCGTGTGCTGAATTGGTGGAATTTATGGAGATACGAGGAGTGGCAGTAGAAGTGAATGCGCTATTAGGGACTTCATTTAAAGGCAACGTAGCTATGGGTGTCATTCGGATCAAACGATATCAGGATAGATTGGATAAAAATCAACTGTTATTGATGACAAGTGACCCAAGATATTTTCGCTATAGGGGATTTAAAGCACTTATAGCATTAAGTGATCATTTTGGTCTAAACATACCTAATGGATTGGGATCATTGAAGGAGAATATGGGTAAAGATTTTGTAAAGGAGATACGAGATAAGCAAGACCGTTATGCTGTTTTTGAACAGAGTTATTCCATAAATGCAGCAGTTAATGAAGTCACACAGATTATCGAGAGTTACACCAAACAAATCAATGAAAAATGAAAAAGAAGACCACTAGGAATAGGGAAAATATTGCACAGCATATCATCAATGTAATTATGACTAGAGCTGTTCAGATCAATAAGGAGTGTAGGGAGCATTGCAGGGATTTCAGGATTATGGAGTCACCAATGCATAAAAAAACCAGAATCTTACGGTGGACAACAATTGATATTAGCAATGTTGATCGCCCTATACAATGTTATAGATACGAATGTTTTGATATGGATGGCACTCCTCAAAACTGTTCTATTCATTATTCAGACAGGCAAGAAGCGAACGAATTCTTTCTGAGTTTGACAACATTATATAAACAAGAATTTTCAATCGATCATACACTTTAAATTATGTACAAAACAAAAGATACAAAAGTAAAAGAACTGAAAACAGTTGAGATCCAGAATCAGGAAGAAATTTTGGTAAGAACTAAAAAAAAGCTTGATCCGCTTCAAGCCTTTGAAGTGATTAAAAATCAATCCAACGGCTTTAGTAAAGCAGATGTAAAAGCACAAGAAGCAGATGAGCTACTACATCGATTGTTGAATCGTGATGCCAAAAGTACTTCAGGAGATACTTCAAATAAGAAATCGACTACGAAAAAAGAATTATCCGTAGAAGAAATACGAATTCAGGAAAGAGAACGAGCAAGAGCCATAGAGCTATTGGAAGTAGAGATAGAGTTAGAATTGAATGCAAAAAGTGCGTAACCCTTAAAAACAACAAAAATGGCAACAATACAAGATTTATTAAAACTAGACCTTTCTAAGGTGAAACCAGAAGCCTTACAAAAATCAGTAAAAGGAATTATTGATGATTACAATGAGATCGGTGCTAAAGATGCTTTTGAAAAAGCAGCAGGAGATAACATTGATAAAATCTACAAAATGGTGACAAAAGTATCTCCGGATGCTATTGTAGAGACTCCATGTGGAGATCCAATAGAGGAAGAAATTAAAACAAAATCTGCATCAAGCAAAAAAGGAGTTACTACCTCAAAGAAGAATGAAAAGACATCAAAAAAGAAAGAAAAAGAAACTAAAAAAGAGAGTCCTAAAAGGACAACTACCAAAAAGGATTTAGATGAAGTTCTTAATGAAATCAAACAATGTCGTGTTAAGATTAAAAAGTATAACGAGCAAAAAAGAAAAGAAGAAGGACCAAAACCAAAACCCTCGCCATACATAAAAATAAGAGGACATTTTATTGGGCTTGCAAATTTAATTCCAGAGAAGCTAGAGAATAATCTTGAAGTACAAAAGGAATCCAAAAAGTTACTTAAAAAAACGCATCGTAGTCTATTAAAAATATATGGGATGAATGCCTTAAGAGGACAAAATGATAATGATGAATTGCAAGAGAAATTAGATAAAATAGAAGAGAAATTGGAATCATAGTATTCCTAGAAAGTAAGTAATATGAAAATAGATAAAACAGTAGTCATTATTACAGGAGTAGGATTAGCGATTGGTTTTGCAGAAGCCCTAGTGTATTATAATCTAGGGACTAATGCGAATAGAAAAGGGTTCAAATTTGGTGTTCCTAAAGGGAAGGAATTGGCAAAAAATTTAGGAGTTGTATTAGCAACTTCTGCCTTAACAGCTCTTATTTCTTATCAAATTGAGAAATCAATAGAAGCAAAATCCGCAGGAAAGTTAATCCCTGTACAATAGTTTTTTAACATTTAAACAGAAACAAAATGAAAAATAAGGTAATTGAATTCAAACAGTTTTTGAAAAGCAACAACATAAAGAAAAAAGAACTTCCAAAGCCTATTCAGGAAATGATAGAGATCTATGATCAATTATATGAGTTGGTAGATACTATTGAAGAACCAAATCTTCAGGAGTTAATGGAGCAATTAGAGAAATTGGATATAGAAATCTTGGAGGATATTGAAGAAGAATATGAAGATCAGTTGACGAATAATAAACGTGTCAAACTTCCAAAAAAATCAGAAGTGATTGTCAAAAAATCACCTCCCAAGACAATTCCCAAAAAGAAGAAAACTGACGAAATGATTTTAGATGAAAAGAAATTAGATATAGAAATTTTGAAGGATATTGAAGAAGAATATGAAGATCGGTTGACCAATAACAAGCGTACAGAACTTATAAAGAAACCAGAAGTTATTGTCAAAAAATCATCACCCAAAACACCACAAAAAAGAGTTCCACCAAAGGAGAAAACGGATGAAATGATTTTGGATGAGTTGGTAAAGATGAAAAGAACAAAAGGTATTAAGAGGTCAAAATTGCGTGATATGGGATTAAAAACCAAGATTGGCGGAGATACCATAATCGGCAAATATATGCTTGAAAGAACTTCTTTTTTTTATCACGTATACGATATAATTTTAATGAAGTAAGTTGTTAAAAAAGGGGTCTAGTATGGAAAAAATAGAGGGAAAAGAATATTCAGATTTACAACAAGGCATTGATAAACTGATCGGGAAGTTCGGAATGAAAAAAGCTCTAAATATTATAAAGCAATTGTCAGGAACAATAATAGTTCGAAAAAATAAAACACAACGGCTTAAGTTGATTACCGTTTTTGTGATTTCCGAAGCCTATAAAATTTTTGAAGTTGAACATAAAGAAGTAGATGGTAAGGTTACAAAAGAATATAAAGATGCTCGTATGGCAAGTTATCATCTGATAAGTCAGTATACAAGATTAACATATAGTGAGATGGGAAAGCATTTCGATCAGGGGAAATTCGGAGCTTATTATCACATTAAAAATTGTAAAGAAATCCTATCAGTTCCTCAATTTAATAAACCATTTGTAGGTCGATATGAAACCTTGGAGGAAAACCTTATTCAATTTATAGCGCAGATAAACTAAGAAGATATGAAGAAAGAGTTGGAGAAAGAAGTGGTAGACGTATTGAAAAATCCCAATGATATTGGCTTTGAGGATATTCAAGATGAAGTTTTGAGTCCATTGAATCAGGCAGTCATTGAAAAGGAAATAGCAGGTGTAACAAAACCTAACGATTGGAATATTTGGAAAGGAGATAGATCAGGACAAAGGAATGATATTAGTGAAGCAGAAAAGAATTCAGGAAAAGCAATGGAACAGGAAACTTTTGATGCAAGGGATGAAACCCCTTTAGACGCACCAGAACAGGAAATTGACGAGAGGTTTGAGGATGACTCAACTATAAGTGATGATAATTCACAAGCAAATAGTGATACTGAGAAAGAAGAATTTGAGTTGCCAACGGATGCTGCTAAACAGGCTGCTGATAGCATTTTTGGAACGGTTAATAATTTGATCGATTTAGGAGGGGGTTATTTTGTAAAGATCAGAAAACACAAGGAATTCTATGATTTTGATGAAATAATAGAACTTATTGATCTTCAGAATGACAAGAATGTAAAGCGGATAAAATTAGATAAGGAAGATAAAGCACTATTAAAACCATTATTAGTTCAGATACTAAAAAGAAAAGCAAAAAAGCTTACTCCGGAAAGACAATTGATGGCTGTTGTATTATCAATATTATTTAAAAAAGGTCGGGTGGTAATGGAGATCAAGGCAGAAAATGATCTTTTGGTTGAGCGTATTCTGGATATCGTAAGAGAAGAAAAAGGGTATTCAGATCAAGATTTAGAACCAGAGGATGATGATAGAGATGTCCTTGATACCGCTTATGAGGAAATTAATGGAAAACCAGAACCTAAGAGAGAAGAAGTGACTTTAAAGGAAAAAGGAGTAGTAGACCCTGTAATAGTTCAAGAAGAATACGATGAAGAACCAAGAATGGAAAACGCAATTGTCGAAGTGGCAGAAGATAGCACAAAATGATGGGGGTATGGCGACACAATCAAAGGCTAAAAAAAAGTCTACTAAAGGAAGAAAATCCATTGTCTATAGTAATGAAGATTTAGAACGTGATCCATTTGTGATGCTTATCATAGGGGAAATGGGAGTTGGGAAGACCTTTCGTACCAATTTGGAGATCAAATATTATATGAAGGATAATCCAGAAAAGGGTAAAAAAGGTAGAAAGGTCTTAGCGTTTGACACAAATGGACATGATTATCCTACATTTCGTACTGTAAGTCCAAATTATATAAAAGCATTGACAAAAGTTGCTGCTAGAAGAATCCTTCCATTTAAGCAAGGTGGTAAGGCTATGAGTAATATTGAAAAGAGAGAGGTAGCGGAAAAAATTGTAAATCACTTTAAGAATGGGCTTATCGTGCTGGATGATACGGATAGTTATATGACGGGTGCAAAAGGACAGTCTCTTATTGGAGCTTTGACTACAGTTAGACATAAGGGAATTGACATTCTATTTTCACATCAATCTTTAGGTAAAGTTACCACCACTCAATTTCAGGCGTGTACTTGGATACGATTACATCATCAGGTAGATCCCGTTACGAAATATAAAGAGAGAATCCCTAATTATTCAATTGTTAGAATAGCACAACTCATAGTTAATGAGCAATATGATTTATGCTCCAGAGCAATGGATGAAGGTAAGTTTAAGACCGAATCGGAATACAAAAAACAAAGAAGCTTTTTTGTGTATATCGATATGCGGAGACGAAAAGTTAGTGGATGTACAAGAGCAGCCTACATTAGAGCTTGTAAACGTTTTATTGATCAGGAAGAAAAATCTACAATACGTATGATGCTTAATGAGCTGGATTTTTATAACAAACCTATTTATAAGGATCGTAATGCAGCAATTATCAAGTTGATTTCTGATTATCTACGTTATCATGATGATAAAATTTTAAGTCCAGTTTTAAATTAGAAGTTATGAATTTCTGAAGGAAAGCAGGTTGCAAAAGGGAGGTGATTGAAGAACCAAGATTGGTTAAGTTATTGCTACATTTAACCTTTATTAATTTTGTTTGTCTCCACAATGCGGGCAAAACAAAAATTGTTCATTGATTTGATGCTTGCAGGCAGAACATACTTTCTTTTCTGGATTGAAAAGTTGTAAAGGTTTATATATTCTTTGTTGTACTTGATCGGGTATTTCTTTTAGAAAGCGAGATTCGTTACCTTTTTCAGTAATCAGAAATAATTCATCCTTTGCCCTAGTTATTGCAACATATAAAAGTCGTCTTTCTTCTTCTAGGATAAGGTTGTGATTAGATTCTTTAACAACCTGAAAAATTCGATCTTCCATCCAAATATCTGGAAACCCTCCACGACCTTGTGTCATACCGATTATGAAAACTGCTTTGGCTTCAAGGCCTTTAGATTTGTGTATAGTTTTTCGGGATACATAAACCCCTTCTTCTTTTAGTCGATTTCGATATGGATAAAACATTTTTGATCTTCTATAGAGAATAAGAATATCATTATTGGTATATCCTTTTTCTTGTTGTAAATACTGAATTTGTGCTATAACAAAATCTATTGAATCTTCTTCTGTTTTCCCCGCATAAATATGAACCTTACTATCAGATTTTTTAGAAGAAGTAACAATTTTTTCTATTTTAAATTTATTGTTAGCGATTACTTTGTTCCCTGCATTAACGATATGCTCTGTACTTCTGTAATTTAAATTAAGTTTAATCGTGTTGGCATTTTGAAAATGGTCAGAGAAATTGACAATATAATCTACATTAGAACCTCGAAAGCCATAAATACTTTGCCAATCATCCCCTACACAAAAAAGCTGATTTTCATCATTCAGCAATTGTTTTATAAGTTCGACTTGTAAGGTGTTAACATCTTGAAATTCATCTACCAGAACATACTTAAATCTTTGTTGAAACGTATCCTTAATATCTTTTTGATTTTTAAATAATGAAATTGTTTTCACAATAAGATCATCAAAATCTAAATACGATTTGTTAGTACAGTATGCCTGATATTTCTTGATTAAAGGAATTGCAAGTTTATAGAAATTCCTAACTCGTTCGTGTTGATCTGTTTGTGATTTTTCATAGACATCATCAAGATTTTGGTTTTCAACTTTTACCTTATGCATTACAGTCATTACCAGATTAATGAAATCCTTTATTTCCTGATTAAAATTCTTGAATTCCTCCTCAAATTGTAAAGAAACCTGATAATGATAATTGGAAGGAAGACGGTTCTTTACAATGCGATCTAACTCAAGATTGAATAAGGCAGTATCTTTAGTATTTTTTTCGAAGGTTTTCTCTAAGATTCTGTTTGTTTTTCTGTACTGTTCTTCTTTATGTTTACTAGGATAACTTTTATTACTAATATGTTCTAAATATATATCAGCTTCAGGAATAAAAAAATCAGGTTTGAAATCAAAATCCCCTGTTAAATTCGTAGGTATTTCATATTTAAAAGTAATATTATGACGATAAAGCCAATCTGCGATATATTGTTCAGATTTGGATCGTACTCTAGTCCCGTTAAGTGATATGAACTTTTTACTTTCTTCGTGAGTATTTAAAATTGTATTTTTCTTTTTTCTTAGATCATAAGAAAGATAATCTAATACATAACGTTTTAAGTCTAAAAGAAACTCACTGCTTGAACATTCTTCTATAATAGTTTTATGCAGCACTTCAAAAGCAGTTTCATTAGCACTGGTCGTCAGGAACTCATCTTTTTTTCCATTATCGTTAATAATTTTGAATTTGTTATCAAACTCTTTTACTCCATATTCTTTTAAAATATGATAACAAAAGCCGTGAAATGTTTTTAGTGTTAAATTATCAATCCATTTGAATTTTTTAACTAACAGATGTCGTTCTAAGTCTCTGTCTTTATCTTTTAAATCCGGATCAGTTAATATGCTGGAATAGGAATTGGTCTGGTCAGCAGCTATAAGTAATCGATCTACCATCTCATTAACTGTATCTTTACCAAAGGAAATCGTTAGAATATTTGAAGGGCTTACTTTTTTTTCTTCAATTAAATATAGTAATTTTTGAAGCAATGTTTTGGTTTTTCCTGAACCTGCACCTGCAAGGACTAAAAGGCGATTTGATTCACTAACAACAGCTTGCCGTTGACGTTCATTTAGATGACTTAGGTTTGGGTTAAGTATATCCACAAAAAGAATTATTTAAGTTGGTAGGTTATTAATAATTAGGTTCAATGTGTAATTTCCCTTAAAAATAGAGGTTTTTAATTGTAAATAAAACCTTATTTTAATTACATATAGATTTAAAAATTAACTTGTAGTGTTAATGTTAGTAAATAAGGAAAAGAAACATTGTTGTGTTTTCTTAACTTCTCCAGTATGATGGATATAAACAAAGGCAATTAATAAAATCGCAAAAATCAGGACACTAATTACTTTTACAATATTTAATTTTTTGGTTTGACTCTTTAATTGTTTTGTTTCTATTCTCGTAAGTTTTTCACCTATTTCTATTAAGGATGAATTTCCTTTGATTTTAGATTTAAAATCCTGGATGTCTTCTGATATAACGGAAATTGATTCTTCAATGTTCTTAAAAGGAACGAGCCAGACTAGTATCAAAAATAGCAACCCAATAATTAAAATAAATAGATCCCCTAGATAGTTTTTTCCTTCAAAATCAAAGTATCTTAAAAGAAATATAAATGCTACAGGAACTGCAAAAATATAATTTGATACTTTTCCGATTGTTTGTTGTATTCTATCTGATAATTCGTGAAAGTATTTAGAGGATGCTGTTTTTAGTTTCTCAAAAGAAAATCCAGCTAAATATAAATTAAAACTTTTAGAATAATTATTTACCAAGGTCTCCCAATTTTTAATAAGATAGCTGTAATTACTTTTTTTTTGTAGAGATGATATAAGTTCTGTTTTAAAAATTTGAATTCTCTCTTGTGCATCTGTCTTTTCTATAAATTGAAATTCCAGTTCTTTAATATTTTCTTGAGAGATCGATTTTAGGTCATCAGAGGAATATTGAATTTTTAGGGCAGCTCCATTTTCAGTACCATAAAAAAATAATTCTAAATCTCCTCCATCTTTGGTTTCATAATCAGCAACCAGCCTAAGTAAGCTGATAATATTTAGGTTTGTTTTATACTTTTGAATTCCAACTTTTGAATCCCCATCTAAAAAACTAGTGTAATCTATATCGTGTATGTAATAATTGGAAGCTTTATTTTTATATCTATTGCCTACAATAAAATCATTAAATTTTTCATAATAATCAACGTTTCCTGTCCTTATCTGTATTTTAAAATTCTTGTTTTCAAAAGCCTGTATATTAGTGGAATTGACACTTTTTTCGCTCTCTAATTCGTACACTTCTGGAATTGCTTCCCAAATTGATGTAATTATATCAATCTCATTGGAAGTAACTTTTATCAGATCACCAGAGAATCCAAAAGAGTCAACTTCAACATTAATAAGACGTTTTCTTAAGGTTATTATTTTATCGAGCATAATAGTTGTATTTTTATTCAGTTCCAAATTCTCTGTCTAAAATATCTTGAGAAACATCTTTTATAATAATGTTTTTGCCAGATCTCGTAATTTTATCTTTTTTAATCAATTCTTTATCAAAAGTTAATTTATAACCGTTTCCTTTAACAGTAGATTGTTTCAAAAAACTGAAATCGCCTTTTAGTGTGGATCTGAAACTCCCGCTAACCTGTTTCCCATTTTCAATTGTATAATTGGTGAATGCCTCAGGAGCTTCGGGGTTGACAATTGCAGATACTGCAACTAACTCAACATCTTTTGCCAGATCTATCATTCTGTCAACATAAGTCTTTATATTATTAAATATCTTCATTTTCTTATCTTGACTATATTTATTAGCTCTCATAAATTCATTGAGTCCATCCTTCAAATTGTTTGCATTAATTCTTGAAGAAGTTAGATCAGTATTTCCTATAAAAGCTTGAAAAAACTTGGAGATTGCTCGTTTCCCTTTTATAAAGGTCAAATACCCTTCCTCTTCATTTTGCCATTTGTTTACATTCACTCTATTTGCTCTTACTAACTCGTCTAGGTTTAAGGTCTTAAGTTTTTCAATATTTAATTGATTTTCATCTACTGCAAATTGTGGTGAACTGTCTAGCATAGTTGTCACAATATATTCTATGGTATTATGTTCATAGTGCATAAAGATTACATATCCCCCTTTTGTGGTAGGTTTATCTATTGCTCTTTTTAGCGTTTCCATTGCTTTTTTGGTGAATTCTAAAAAACTATCTCCTTCAACATACGCTAAGGCATACTTTTGAAAAGGAAAATTATCTGCATCCTCTTTGAACGTACCTTGAGTAGGTCTTTTTTTGTTGTATATTTTTAAAAATCTTTCTACAAAATCAACAATGTCTTCTGCATCTACGGGTAATAAATGATCTGAACAGTTTAATTCGGGTTTACCACCTTCTTCTTTTAATACTTGATGCAAGACAATGTTCTTTAAATTCATATTGTTATTTTTTAGGTTTATAAAGCAAATTTATATTAGGTTTTAAATAAGAAACTACGGAAATCCACAATTAGTTTAGTTAATGAAACAAACAAACAACCCCTATACCCATTCTCATGAACGGATATAGGGGTTGTGTTTACAATTTTCAATATAGGAATTATACACGGGATAAAAAATCCCCATATAAATATTAATCTTCAAAAATTAATTTCTCATATTCTGCCAAGGAAAATTTTCTTTCAAAAATCCTGATGGATTTTTTGAGTATTTTTTGAGTGTTTTCTTCATTAAACCCTAAGCCAGAAATATAATTTTTAACTAATTCATATTCCTGTTCTGCGATCTTGTGATCTGCATAGATTATATTAAAAAAGTTAAAAATAAATTCAAGTCTTTTGCTAAAAGAATCAATAGGTTTTATGGCAAAGGATTCTGGACTCTCAAGTATATTAGTTCTTTCTTCTTTACTAATATTAAGTTTTTGTGCTAAACTTTCTAAAACTAAATATTCTTCTGAATCAAACTCATTGTCTACAAATGCTAAATTTACAAGACTAGCGAAATGAATTAAATTTTCTTGATGTTCTTTTTTTTCCAATTTTACTAAGATTTGTGTTTTATTTTTTGTTCACTAAATATTCATAATCTTCGAAATCTATATTTCCACCGAAGATTTTAATAGATTTTTTTATAAGTTTATTGGCACTTTCCGAAGAACAGCCTAAACCTATTGCATACTTGTGAATTAATCTAGTTTCTTCCTCATCGATGGTATGATCTGCAAAGATCATTCTAAAAAGATCATAAAGATATTGTAATCGTTCCTGTTTATCACTTGGTGGATTTATTGGAAATTTAGATGGGTTTTGTACGACTTCTGCAAATTGGTTCTCATTAATATTCAATTTATCTGCAAACTTGAAAAGTAGTTTTTTTTCATCTTCATTTATTTGCCCATCTATGACCGCAATATTTGCTATTGCAGCAAAATGTGCTACATTGTTTTTTTGAGTCCCAGACTCATATAATTCTGAAATTGACATCACTTTAGTTTTAATGGTTATATTTTTTTGACACTATTATTCTATAAAAGTCACATTTTTATCTAAATTTGATGTTAAAGTAATACGAATAAGATACAAAATGAGTTTTTTAAAAAGACTGTTTTTAGTAATAGTAAACAAAAAGTCAGGGGATACCTTAAAAGATTCTAAGAGGCTTACTGATAAAGAACTTATTGAACAAATAGTTACTTCCAATAATACACTATTATTTAGCACTTTGTATGATCGATACAGTAAAAAAGTATATAATAAATGCTATGGATTTGCGAAGAATGAAGATGAAGCAAAAGACTTAGCACAGGATGTTTTTCTTAAGCTTTTTACAAAACTTAGTAGTTTTAAAGGGAATTCTAAATTTTCAACTTGGCTGTATTCCTTTACTTATAATTTTTGCGTTAATTATGTAAACAGGGATAAAGCTAGAAAAATGAGTGATCAATCCGATTCCATGGAAGATCACGACTACTATATGTCTTCTGTTGAAGATATCGATGAAGAAGAACTCTTCGATATGAAGGTTACAAAATTAGAGCAAGCTCTTGAAAATATTGACGCAGAAGACAAAGCTATTTTGTTACTAAAGTATCAAGATGAAGTCCCTGTAAAAGAGCTTCAAACTATTTTAAAAATTGGAGAGAGTGCAGTAAAAATGAGATTAAAACGAGCTAGAGTAAAAGTGGTAGAGGCTCATAACAAACTTGAAGAATGAAAAAAAACCCATTTAAAGATTTAGAAACCAACAAAGAGGTTCCCGAAGAAATTAAAAAAGCTGTTATGGAGGATATTTCTTCCGTAAAATTATTAATGGAATTAGGTGATTTGTTCTTTGTGAAATATCCCTCCCTTATAGAAAGTTTCTTCAAAACCAAAAAATAGTACTTACCTTCAGATGTAACTATATTACTAGTTTTCGTAAGCAAATACTTCCAATTTTTCTTTTCTATACATATTTAAGTGACCTTTCTTAAAAGGTGGTGTCCTAACTATTGATACTAATCTTATAAAAATTGAAAGCTAGTAACCAATTTCTAAATCTTACAGATGAAGAGCTTGTAGACAGAATAATAAAAGAAAAGAATACTTTACTTTTTGAAAGGCTTTATGACAGATATGAACGTAAAGTTTATAACAAATGTTATGGGTTTGTAAAATCGAATAGTGAAGCTTCTGATCTAACGCAAGATGTGTTTTTGAAACTGTTCACTAAACTATACAGTTATAAAGGACATTCTAAATTTTCTACTTGGTTATATTCATTTACTTATAACTTATGTGCAAACTATGTAAAAAGAGATAAAGAAAGTAAAATCAGTAGAGATTCAGAATCTCTTGATGACGAGAATCACTTATTAATAGACGTTAGCGATGACAGTCTATTTCAGATGAGAACAGAAAAGTTACAGAAAGCATTAGAATTAATTGACCCAAGTGATAAAGTAATTTTATTGTTAAAATACCAGGATGATGTTTCTATTAAAGAATTAGAGACACTTTTGGATATTAAAGAAAGTGCTGTAAAAATGCGCTTAAAAAGAGCAAAAGCTCGTGTCATAGAGATATATAATAGCATATAATTATATTTACATATGGAAAGAGAAAATCCATTTAAAAAGTTAGGATATCCGCCAAGAGATGTGCCAGAAGATCTTAAAGAAAAAGTAATGTCAGATGTGTCATCAGCTAAATTATTAATAGATATGTCTGCCCTGTTTACTAGTAATTATAGAAACACAATACAAAGCTCATTTAAAAAAAATAACAAATCAACTAAATAAACAAATTAAATCTTAAACTATGGAAACAATCAACGAATGGAAAGATCTCACATTTCAATCATTAACTGCAATGGGAGAAAAAATTATGTCAACATTGCCTAACATACTAGGGGCTATCATTATTTTAATTATAGGATGGTTGATCACTAAACTAGTCGTTTTCTTATTAAAGAAAGTACTCAAGTTTGCCCGTTTGGATAAATTGACTGAAAAGGTGAACGATATGAACTTATTTGGTAAAACAGATATTAAATTTAAAGTAACCAATGCAATTGTAGTATTTGTAAAATGGATTATGTTCCTAGTGTTTTTAATTATTGCAGCGGATATTATGAAGTGGGATATTGTATCTAAAGAAATAGGGAACTTATTAAGGTATTTACCAAGACTTTTTAGTGCTATAGCTTTGTTTATGGTTGGGATTTATATTGCAAAGTTTGTAAAAAAAGCCATTCATGGTTTTTACAAGTCATTTGATTTGGGTGGAGCAAAAATTATAAGTAGCCTGGTATTCTATATTATTGCCATTATTATAACTATCACTGCTCTTAATCAGGCTGGTATCGACACTACTGTTGTAACTAATAACGTAACGATTATATTAGGTGCTTTCTTGTTGGCTATATCTATCGCATTTGGATTAGGTTCAAGAGAGATTATTGGAGATCTATTACGTTCTTTTTACACTCGAAAAAATTATGAAGTTGGTGATACCATAAAACTCGGAGAAATAGAAGGAACTATTGAATCTATTGATAATATATGTGTGACTTTAGACACTTCTAAAGAGAAAATTATACTTCCAATAAAAGATGTGGTCGAGAATAAAGTTACAGTTATAAAAAAATAACAGAAGCTTTGAAATAACGAAATGATAGAATTGTCGATTGGGTTTTTTAAACAACAAAAAAACAAATCATAGAGCAAATGTAATTTGTTACCTACCCAATTGCTTTTCTATCTTTTTAGTTAGTACCCAAAAATATAAATCAAGTGGCCTATTGAACAGATAAAATCATTCATTTTTATTAAAAACTAAGCTGTATGAAAGGAATACTATTCATTTTAATTTTTATGATTGTTTTAAATATATCTGCCCAAGAAAGTAAGTTTTACAGCAGTTATAGTGAGCTAGGTACAATTAGGAGTATTGAGGTAAGTGATAATCTATCGGTTTTTCTATATCCTTCAAGTTTTAACGGGATTTCAATCAGATGTGATAAGCGATTAAAAGATATTGTAAAATCAGACTTTCAAAATAATAGATTAAAGCTATACACTTTACAAAAAAACAGCTATGCAAATACTGCCGAAATCATCATTTATTTGAAAAGTGTTAAGGAGTTAAAACTTTATGATCAAGCCATCATAAAATCCAAAAAAGCAATCATAAGCGATACACTAAAAATAAACGTCTTAGAAAAAAACTTCTATGATTTGATCAGTAAGACTAAGGTGTTTTCTTTTAGATCTAACGGAACAAGTGAGGGTGATTTAAATATCGAGAGCAATACAGCAGATTTTGAGTTAAATGGCTCGACAATGTTACATGCGACTCTAAAAGCTGATCAAGTTACTATAGAACAATCTGATAATGCAATTGTAGAACTTATAGGAGAAACAAAACTATTAGAAGCAGAAATTAATAATACTTCAATCCTTCGAGCAAGAAACCTAAAAGCAGAAGAAGTAATTATCAATTCATTTAACTCTTCAGCGATTCAACTATATGCTAAAAACAAATTAACAATACAAGGTAAAGGCAATGCTAAGGTGTATGTGTCTGGTAATCCAAAAAAAATTGATACTTTGTCTATGAATAAAAAAACAAAGATTATTTTTTGAAACCTATTAAAACCTAAACATATATAAATGATTACTAATAAGCGAATTCCACTGAGCTACCCATTAGGTCTTATAAAATGGGATTTATTATTCACTATTATTTTCTCAACTATCATTCATTTTTTATCCCGAGAGATTATCAATTTTAGCCTTCCGATAGGTGTAGGTGCTTTTTTAGGTACTGCCATAGCACTTATTTTATCTTTTAAGCTCAGTCAATCCTATGATAGATGGTGGGAAGCCAGAAAAATTTGGGGAGCGATTGTTAACGATTCACGATCACTGATCATCCAGATACTCAACCTTAATATCAAGAGGATAGAAAGTGAAACTGTAGAAAAAATAGCGTATCGGCAAATCTTTTGGTGTTATTCTCTTGGTCAAAATTTAAGAAAAAAAGATGCTTTAAAAGATGCGATACATTATATTTCTAAAGATGAGTTGGAAAAGATACACACGCATAAAAATATCCCTCTGGTTTTACTTAATAATCATTCGTCTGATATTCGGAAATTACACCAAGACAAGTACATTAATGACTACCAACAAACTCAAATAGATAGTACTATTGTAAGGTTAACAGCTTCTATGGGGATGGCGGAACGCATCAAAAACACTATTTTCCCAAAACCTTATCGACTTACTTTACAGTTTTTTATTTATCTTTTTGTAGTGATATTAGCATTTTCCCTAACAGAATTAGACAGTCTTATCGAAATTCCAATTTTGGTTTTAATTGCACTGCCCTTTTTTTTATTAGAAAAAATCGCATTGAATATGCAAGATCCTTTTGAAAATAAACCTACAGATACTTCTGTGACTAGTATAGCAAGAACAATAGAGATAAACATAAAGGAAATCTTGGAAGAAAAAAATATACCTGAGCCTTTAACATCTGATACGTTTTATATTCTTTAAAAAACTAGTACAAACTAGTTTTGCGTTTTTGTAAAGCTTTTGTAAAAGAAAAATTTAATCTTCATTTTCATTTTTTATAGGGTCAGTAATCTGATCATTGGTAACGATCTCATCTTCATCTAAAATCTGTATCCCTTTCTGTATGACAAGAGAATTTGGAAGTGATATTTTTTGTCCATTGTCTGTTTTTATAAAAAAGTAAAAACCTGTAATGTCTTTAACCTCTCCTGTCCAGTCAAAATCTTTATCTAATATTCGAATTCGATCACCAATTCGTACTGGATGGCTAAAAAATAGAATTACACTAGCAGTAAGATTTGATAGAATAGACCATTGTGCAAAAAAACCAACTCCTAGTACTGCAAGTATAGAGGATACAAATACTGAGAATTGTTTTAAATCAACTCCCCAGATTAATGAAAGTATTAGTGCTGTAAACAGATAAATAAAGAGATAACTTAAATTAAAAATTATTTTTCTTCTATTGACCTCAATAGATCTCACAAAACTAAATTTTCTGATGGCACTTTTTGTAATCAATATAACGATTACCATAAAAGCCATAAGTATCAAAGTATAAAGTAATTCTTCTTTATAAGCTAATAGATTCATTGAATTTTTATTTTTCACAAAAGTAGATCATATTTAAATAAAATTATAAAAAAAGTGACCTGTTAAAAAAAGTGGTGTCTTAATTATTGTAACGTCATAAAAACTGACATAATTTAAACATAAAAATAAAATGAAAAAAATAACACTATTCATCGTATTACTATCTATTACTACAATTTCTTTTGCACAAAAGAAACCAAAAATAAAAGGAAATAAAGTGGTTACTGAATTAAGTAAAGAGATTTTCGAAAACTTCAATGCTATAGAAATTGATGATGCTTTAGAAGTAAATTTAACTCAAACGGGAGAAAACAGCTATTTTATAAAGACAGATGAAAACTTATTAGATATTGTTCAATTCTCGGTTCGAGATAGTATTTTGAAAATATATACGACCAACAGAATTGTAAGTAGTAAAAAACTAGAGATTAGTTTGAATGTTAAAGAGATAAAACATCTTATTCTTAAAAATGATGCAAAGGTGGAAGGTACAGGTCGATTTAATTCTGATAAACTGTATTTAAGTGGTTATAATTCTAGTCGTTTTGATTTGGATGTAAAGGCAGATGATGTTATTATTACGCTACAACGTGATGCTGGTGGGAAAATTAAAGTAAAATCTAAAAACACCACTATCATTATGAACGATAGAACAGATCTTAAAGCTTATGTAATAGCAGATAAAACTCGTGTAACTCAAACAAAATCATCAGAATTAAGTTTAGATGGTGATTCAGATTATGCAGCATTTAACCTCAAGGATTCCGCTAAGTTAGAAGCTAAGAAAATGAAAGTGTCATCTGTTGATTTATATACCTCTAACTCATCCGACCTATATGTTCATGCAAGTAAAAATCTGGAGATTTATGCACAAGGAAAAAGCAATGTGTATGTATACGGTAATCCAAAGATTGATGTTAAAGGACTAACGGATAAATCTAAGATCATTAAGAAGTAGATATCATCTATAACGCTTCGTATTACGATTACAGTGCTTCCAGTTTTGGAGGCACTTTTTTAGTTTAATTCCTGTAATATTAATAAAGGAACGGGGCTATTAAAACTCATTTTATCCACAACGTCTTCTTCTACTAATCTTTGAAAGAAATTATACTTATGATGTACTAATGCTATTAAGTCGCTTTCGGTTTGTTTTGCAAAATCCTTTAAAGCCTCAGTCTCTGTAGTTTCTACATCAATTTTACAGAAGATATAATCTAAATCTTTAAACACATTTTTAAGCAATTCTCGATTCTCTTTTTGCTTTTCTGTAAGATATTCTTCTTGCATAACTCTGGCGATATTTATTTTTGCCGTATTGGATGTTGCTATATCTATTAGTGGTTTTAATTCATCTTTAAAAAAGGTTCTTTTAAAATTAGTGGAGAATGCAATCAATGATGGCTTTTTTGCTACAAAACTTTGCGGTACTACTATAATTGGACAATTATCAACTCCATTAATTACTTTTACCGCATTACTTCCCAGAAAAACCTCTTTAGCCCCTTTAGCTCCTTTAGTTCCCATAACAATGAATTCTATATTTTTAGAAACTACCGTAGCATTGATGGCTTTGACAAGGGCGTTCTTTTTCAATACCATCTCAAAATGGTGGTTAACGTTCTCATTTTCTTTATTCGCTATATTTATAAAATCCTTCAAACTTTCTTCAGACTCATCAGACATTTCATTCAGCATGGCATCATTCTTCTCTTCACTAACAAGATTAGAAGGATTACTGATGTATACATTTAATAAAAAAAACGTGCAATGTTCATTGTCAAATAAAGATTTGGCATACTGCAAAGCGTTATACGAATTATCTGAAAAATCGATGGGTATTAGGACTCGTTTCATAGTTAAGACTAGTTATAGGAAGAAATTTTTCTATTACTAGATAAAAATAGTAAAATATAACTTCAAAAAGTAGAAAGTGACTTTTTTTTAGAAGTAGTGTCTTAACTATTGTAAAGGAAAAAAAATCTTTTTATAAATATCATGATATATCTAAAGCTAAAATGTTTTATACCACTATTCTTGTGTTCATTTTTAGTGTCAGGACAACTTAGTGACTTAGCCAAATTAGATTACACACTACTACCCTCTGGGGGAAATAAAACAGAATATAGCCGTGTAAGAGCATTATTTAATTATCCAATAAAATTAAATACAAAAAACAGCTCCTATCTTATTGTAGGTTTAGATTATAGTAAAATTGGTACGGTATTTACAGAAGAAACTACTTTTGATTACAGTAGCTTAGAGGATTTTCAATTATTAGATTTAAATATAGGGTACACCACTAAATTGAAAAATAATTGGCGAATAGGTGTACGTATGACTCCAGGTATAAGCACAAATGCTTCGATTAATGATTGGAGATCAAGTACCATAAACCTTTCTGGGATGCTTGTTTTTTTAAAAGAAAAAAAAGAAGTAGTAAAGCCTTGGAAGTTAATTCTTGGGGTATCATATTCTGCAAATAGAGGATTTCCATTTCCCTTGCCTTTCATTAGTTACAATAAAAAGTTTCACCCAAATTGGGCATATAATATTGGAGTGCCTAAATCTAATTTACAATACCATTTTAATGATAGACATAAGCTTAAATTATATGCAGAATTGGATGGATTTACAGGAAATCTAAGCGAAGGGTTGCTGTTAGAAAATAATAACGTTGCTCATAGCGTTAATATATCTCTAATCGTGGGAGGATTACACTATGAATATTACATCACTAAACGCCTTCAGTTATATGCTCGTACAGCTTATATTTTGAGAAATAATACCAGCTTACGAGATCGGGACAGAGAAAGAATTCAAGAACTTGATACTAATAACTTGTTGTATCTACGAACTGGAATTCGATTAAAGATTTAACCGGATCAAAAAGAAAAATAAGATTGGACATTGAAGGTATATGAAATAGTATATTTGCCCCCTAAAACCTTTTTACAATTCCATAGTGATTTAAAAAGTATATGACTATTTCTAAGAAGAAGAAAAAATATCGAATACTGAGTGTCTTAAAGAAAATAACTGTCGGGTTGTTTCTTTTTTTTATTACTCTTGTGCTATTCATAAGAAGTCCTTGGGGACAAGATCTTATTATTAGTAAAGCTACAGCATATATTTCTGGTAAAACCAAAACAAAAGTTGAGATTGAAAAATTGTATACATCCTTTTCTGGAAATATCTTATTAAAGGGACTTTACCTTGAAGATCAGAAAGGAGACACCCTTTTATATACAAACCATCTTGAAGCCTCTGTTGGATTGCTCTCACTTATAAGAGGGGAAGAAATCAACATAAAATCTTTGGATTGGGATGGGTTAACGGCACGTGTATATAGAAATGATACTATTACTGATTATAACTTTAACTTTTTGATAGAAACCTTTTCAGAAGAGGATACTAAGGTAAGTACGGTTTCATCGGATACCCCAAACATTTCCCTTGGAAGGATTAATTTCACGAATTTTGATATCCGCTTTAAGGACTCAGTGCTAGGTATAGAAAGTTCTCTAAAACTGAATGATTTTAGTCTAAAAACTAATGAGATTGACTTGGAAAGGATGTTATTTGATATTGAAGAAATAGAATTGTCAAATTCTAAAGTTGATTTTAAACAAACCAAATCTCCTCCTGAATCGGCTGATAAAGAAGCTACGTCACTTCCCATTTTAAAAATTGAAACTTTTAAAATCAAAAATACAACAGCTTCTTATAATTCATTACCTGAGGATTTAGAATTTAAAGTGACCATTGGAGATTTTAGTTTAGAAGCACCAATTCTAAACCTTGCAGAACAGAACATTGAATTACAGAATTTGATACTTGCTGATTCCGATATACATCTAAAGAGTATCACTTCAAAAATGGATACTAACTCTTCTACCACTTCCAAAATATTTGAATGGCCACAATGGAACATTAAAGCCAAAAACATAGCACTCTCTAATACAAATATAACTGCTAAAACAGGAAATATACCCTCCAAAAAAGGGGTGTTTAATCCTGACCAAGTAGCGCTACAAAAACTGGGTTTAACAATAAAGGATGTATCTTATACTTCTGGACAAGTTAATGCAGCTATTGAAAATATTACTTTTTATGAACGAAGTGGTTTTTATTTAGAAACTTTAAGTGCTCATATAGACATAAACAAGACTTCATTTTCGCTTACAAAGCTAAAACTATTAACCAATAGTAATAGGCTCATTGGTGCTATACAGCTAAAATATAATACTATAGATAGTCTGCTAAAAAAGCCAGAGCAATCACAAATAGTTGTTTCTATTCCTGATTTTGTAATCAACCCTAAAGATGCTTATTATTTTCAACCAGCCCTGAAAAAAAATGTTTACATAGATGCTCTTACACAAAAAGACCTTACGGGTACATTACAACTTAAAGGGATCTTAGGTGATTTAGAAATACCAAAAACTAATTTAAAATGGGGGGCTTCGACTACTGTTTTCATTGATGGAAAAATAAAGAACCTCCCTAAAACAGATACACTGGAATTGGAAGTAGATCAATTTGACTTCAGATCCGCAAGGGAGGATGTTTTAGCTTTTGTAAAAGAAGAGGATTTAGATATTTCTATTCCTGAAACCATTCAACTCCAAGGAAAATTAACCGGCAATGCTAATGATTTTGCAGCAAATGCCACACTAAAAATTCCCGAAGGATCTATTACTATTGATGGAAAATTTAAAAATATAAGTCATATAGGTTTTGATGGCAATATAGATGTGCAAAATTTACAACTAGGTAAGATTCTTACTAATGATAAGTTGGGTACTTATAGTTTCACAACCGAACTTAATGCAAAAGGAAAAAACCTGAACACATTGGATGGAAAACTAACAACTAATTTCAGAAAATTAGAGTTTAATTCGTATGATTTTGCTAGTTTAAAATTGTCAGGTAATATTCAAAACGGAAAAGGAACTGTTGATTTGAATTTTAAGGACGAACATTTGGATTTTGAAATGGTTACTAATGTTGAACTAGATAGTGTATCTTCAAAAACTCATTCCACATTAAATGTAAAAGGAGTGAATTTTAAAGCACTTGGGCTAACTGAAGAAGACATCAGAACGAAATTTAACTTCATTTCTAATTTTCAAGGAAACCTATCAGAATTTAAATTTGATGGCGCATTGACAGAGGCTATTGCTGTAAAAAATAAGAAACCTTATATACTTGGAGATATTTTCTTGAATGCTGATATCTCTAAAGATACTACTGCTGTATCGATACAAAGTAATCCCTTAGAGGCTACGTTACTTTCTAATACAGATCCATCCAAATTAATTTCAGAATTACAGCAGCAATTCAATCAATACTTAGAAAAACCTCAAATTTCAACTATAGCCGATAGTACAGCTATCTTTGCTACCAAACTAAAACTAAAGGCGACTTTAAGACAAGCTCCTATTTTGAAAGATTTATTTCTTCCACAATTAGATCGGTTAGATCCTGTAATAATGACTGTTGGTTTCAATGGAGGTGATAGCACATTGAATGTTAATGTAACTGCGCCATACATTGAATATAATGGTAGTAAAATGGAAAATCTTAGCGCTATCTTAGATACAGAAAAAGAAAAATTAATATTTGATTTTGGGTTGAATAGCTTATCTACAGGTGTCATTGATGTAGCTCAAATACAATGGAAAGGAAATCTAAAAGATAATATATTACAAACGGATTTTAGTGCATTTGATAAAGACGAAACGCTATTTCATATTGCCTCAGAGATTCAGAAAGAAAAAGATACTATTGTTTTCCATATACATCCTTCTGATTTAATTATCAATAAACAAAACTGGACTATTCCTGTTAAAAATAGCATACGTTTTGCTAAGGATTTCTTGAGTTTTAATGATTTCGTACTTTCTCAAAATGGGCAAGAAATTTTAGTGAGTACTACGTTTCCAGAAAAAACAATGGAGCATATAGGTTTTGGGTTTACCAATTTTAAAATAGCTACTATTGCCAGCCTATTTAATAGTGAAAAACTGCTAGCTTCTGGTACTCTTAATGGAGGCATTATCATAGAAAATCCATTTCAGGATAAAGGAATTACGGCAGATGCTACCGTTTCTGATTTACAAGCGATGGAAGTTCCTTTAGGAAAACTATCCTTAAAAGCTAAGTCTATAAATGCCACTACCTATGGCTTGAATTTAGGAGTAACTGGTAAAAACATAAATCTTACCATTGATGGTGATTATAAGGCTTCTACTACCGAATCTGCGTTAGACTTTGACATTGACCTACAAAGCTTACAACTTAAACCACTAGAAGAATGGTCATCAACCTATATTTCTAAAACTTCAGGTAGCCTTGCTGGGAATGTAAAAGTAACAGGAACCATACAAGAACCCAAGTTTGATGGGGCGGTACATTTTAATGACTCACGACTCACTATAAATGCGCTTAATGCAGCATTTGTAATGCCAGAAGAATCGATTCGATTAGATAATAAAGGAGTCTATTTTGATACATTCACATTGTTAGACGGTAATAAAAATCCTTTTATTTTAGACGGAAGTATTTTAACCAGAGATATCGCAAATCCTTCATTTAAGCTCTCCTTAAAGGCAAAAAAGATTCAAATACTAAATTCAACAAAAAAAGATAATTCATTATTCTATGGAAAAGTGAACCTTGATGCAGATGTTGCCATAGGTGGAGATTTAAAACTTCCCAAAATATCGGGTACATTATTGGTGAATAAAGATTCAGATTTCACCTATAGTATTCCAGAGGATGAAGTTGACATTGTAGAAAAAGAAGGAATTGTTTTATTTGTAAATAAGAAAAATCCAGATGATATCTTAACCAAACAGGAAGAGGATTTTTCTTCGTCTGCGGTGTTAAAAGGATACGATATCAATGCACAATTAAGCGTAGATAAAAAAGCAGTTTTTAACATTGTGGTTGACGAGCGTACAGGGGATAACCTTCGAATTTCAGGAGGAGGAGATCTTAACTTCGGGATTGCTCCAAATGGGAATATGTCGCTCTCTGGGAAGTATGAGGTAAATAGCGGACATTATGAAGTGAGTCTTTATAATCTGGTAAAGCGACGTTTTGAAATAGCCCAAGGAAGTAGTATTGTCTGGCGTGGTAATCCCCTTGAAGCAGATATGGATATACGGGCAATCTATAAAATTGAGACGGCTGCAACGGGGCTTATGGCAAATCAAATTTCTAATCAAACCAGTACTGTAGCTGGGAAATATCGTCAAAAACTACCCTTTTTAGTATACCTTAATTTAAACGGAGAACTATTAAAACCAGAAATTTCATTTAATTTGGATATTCCGAAAGACAAACAGGGGGAATTAGGAGGAGCAGTATATAGTCAGGTGCAACAACTCAATACACAAGAAGAGGAACTGAACAAACAAGTATTTTCATTGTTAGTACTGAATCAATTTTTCCCGTCTAGTTCTAATGATGGTAGTAGCGGTGGTTCCTTATCTATTGCCAGAGACAATGTTAATAATGTACTATCTGATCAATTAAATAATTTTTCCAATAAATTGTTAGGTAATTCAGGAGTTGAGTTGGATTTTGGAATTGATAGTTATACAGATTATAAAGGTAATGCACCACAGAATAAAACACAGCTAGATGTAAATGCTCGAAAGCGATTATTCAATAACAAACTTATTGTTGAAGTAGGAAGTGGTGTGGATATTCAGGAGAATTCTCAAAATGCTGGGCAAGCCACCCCTCTGGTGGGTACTATAAATATACAGTACCTCTTCGATGAAAATGGGAAGTGGCGGGTTAAAGGATATCGTAAAAACACTTTTGAAAGTATCATAGACGGGCAGGTAATCATTACTGGAATTTCCTTGATTTTTAATCAGGAATTTAATCAATTCAAAGAACTATTTGCAAAAGCAGTACAAGAAGAAATAAAAAATAATTTACAAAAAGAGTCAAAAACTAAAGAAAAATCAGAACAATGACAAGGAAGGCTTTACTGATACTTTTTCTCTTTTTAATACTATGCTCTTGCAGTATACAACGTTTTATACCTGAGAATGAAACCTTATATGACGGGGCTTCTTTTACAATTACATCTGAAAAGAAGATTAAAAACCTAAAGAAACTGGAAGAAGAATTGCAAGGGGTACTTAGACCACAACCCAACACTTCTAAACTTGGGTTATTAGCGCATTATAAAGTAGAAAAAGGAACTGCTGGATTTGTATATAAATTCATTAATAAAAAAATTGGAGAAGCTCCAGTGTATAGGTCTAATGTAGATATCAATCGTACAGAAAACTTACTGCTAAATAGACTTGAAAATTCAGGTTTTTTCTATAGTCGTGTTTCCTCAGAAGTAAAAAAAAGAAATAAAAAAAGTAGTATCCATTATGGTATTACATTAAAAGAACCCTATAGTCTGGAGACCTATCAATTAGAAACCGATACGTTGCCAATTCATAAAGAGATTCAAAAAACCTTTAGCGAGACCGTTATTCGCAAAGGACAACGATTTGATCTTGCCAACTTGAAAATAGAACGAGAACGTATAGATGCCCGTCTTAAAGCAAGAGGGTATTATAATTTTAATGCTGATTTTTTGATATTCGAATTAGATACGAATCAGTACAAAACAAAACGCTTCGATTTATATGTGCGCTTAAAAAATAATGTTCCTCAAAAAGCTTTGATCCCATATAAGCTGGATACGGTGAATGTATTTCCTAATTATACAATTGAAAAGGAAAAACAAAAAATAGATACTATCATTCAGGCAGTCAATTTTATTCAGGATACGCTGTTTTTCAAACCCAAAAGGTTACGCCCATATATACTTTTCAAAAAAGGACAAGTATATGATCCCAAAAAATTTAGAGGAACCAGTAGACGGCTTTCTTCCATTGGAACCTACAAATATGTAAATGTTCAGTTTGATGAAGCAACCAAGAATACTGAAAGTGATAGTCTAGGACTTCTGAATACCAATGTCTATCTATCGCCATTAAATAAGAGAGCGCTGAGTGCAGAACTACAAGGGAATACAAAATCTAATGGTTTTACAGGGCCATCATTGACCTTAAACTACACAAATAGAAACCTATTCAAGGGCGGAGAAATCTTGAGAATTTCAGGAAAACTGGGGTATGAAACACAAATTGGAGGTGATTTTGATACTGGACTAAGTAGCACTCAACTGGGATTAACAGCGGAACTTGTTTTTCCCAGACTCATATTTCCAATCAAAATAGCTAAGCAGTTTGAGTATGCTATTCCAAAAACGAAGATAAGTGCAGGGATAGAATATTTAAATCGTAGTAAACTTTATAGTCTAAGCTCATTTAATGCAAGTTTTGGTTATGGGTGGAATGCTAATGATTATGTATATCACACCATCAATCCGATTAGTACAAGTTTTATACGTTTATCCAATAGTACTCCTGAATTTGAGACCATTTTGGAAGAGAATCCTTTTCTTAAAAACAGTTTTGAACAGCAGTTAATATCAGGGCTTACGTATAATTTCACCTATAGTGAGTTAGGGCATTCCTCTAAAATTAATCCATTGTTCTTTTCATCCAATATTGATTTGGCAGGAAATACTTTGAGTCTATTAAGCAGTAATGTCAGCGAAAATGAAAAGAAAACTATTCTTGGGGTAGAGTTTGCGCAATACATAAAAGTGGATGCTGATGCTAGAATGAATTTTAAAATAGGGAAACAGCAATCGTTAGTTACCCGAATATATGGTGGTATTGGGGTAGCGTATGGAAATTCAGATATACTTCCTTTTTCAAAACAATTTTTTGCTGGTGGTCCATATAGTATTCGAGCTTTTAGAACACGATCTATTGGACCAGGCACATATAATCCAGAATCAACTGATACGGGGTCATTTTTCGATCGTTCTGGAGATATTCGATTAGAAGCAAACGTAGAATATCGCTTTCCGTTATATTCTTACTTGAAAGGAGCGTTTTTCTTTGATGCTGGTAATGTCTGGCTTCTTAACGAGAATGAAGCATTACCTGGAGGTAAATTCTCTTCAAACTTCATCGAAGAATTAGCCATGGGAGCCGGATTTGGATTGCGTGTAGATATACAAAGTTTTGTGATACGTTTGGATTGGGCAGCACCTATACATACACCTCGTATAGACAATAATCAAAACTATACTTTTGACGTAGGTAATGGGATTCTAAATTTTGCCATTGGATATCCTTTTTAGTTTTTTTAATTTTTAGGTGACCTTTTTTAATATGTTGTGTCTTATGTTTGTATAGGAGCTTAACTTTCACTTAAATTCTATTAAACAAAACATATTCATGGAACCTCTTATCGAAAAACAACTAGAGTCCTCTTCTTTGTTTTCTTCAAAAATGTTAGAGAAACAGCTTAAAGAGTACAAAAATGAGCTTATTAATATTTCTACTACAGAAGCCCTTTCCGATCTTATTGAAAATGATTTTTCAGAGTTGTGTACGTATTATGTTGCTATTGGTAGTAAGGAATACGACAAAGTAACCGAAAATATTGATTTAGATGTTAACGAAGTATTTTTGTTACACTATACCTTTTCTGAATCTTTTAAGGACATTATGCTATTGCATAGAGATGTGTTTTTACAACTTCAAATAGCAAAGCATAAGTATGCCGAGGAAGTGGTTTCTGAAAACGCTCTATTTGAACATTTTAAAAAATCCAAAGAATTACTCTTACAGGCGACCCAATACTTTTGTGAAAAAGCATCAATAGAAAGGGATACGGTATATGAAACTGGGAAAAAGGTCACAAAAACGTATTCAAAATTTAAACATAAAACGAATCCTTGGGAACTCTATAAAGAGCAATTTCTTTTAATTATAACTCAACTACAGGAAATCAGAAAATCAGAAAAACCGTTTTCTAAAACAATCAACTCTTTTAAAAATATTAGATCTTATAATAGTACTATTTGTGAAGCGATCATCAATGATGCAGAATATATAAAGAAAAGCGCAGGACAAGTCATTGAAAGTTTGAAAAAAGTCGATACCATAGCACACATTTCTGATAGTATCCATCTTATAGATTCTTTTATTTCTAAGACCAGTGACACGAATCAGGATCAAGAGAAATATCCTGATGAAATTGATATAAAATTAAAGCCATTACAAGAACTTATAATCCCGGTAGCTACAGATGAAGGATACGTATTGACCAAGAAAATTGATTTTAATAAAACTACGCAGAAATGGCTGGACTATGAATTGTTGCCAAAACTAATTGACCTCTGGGACAATAGAGCGAATATGGCATCCTATTTCAAACATAGTTTATTGAATTTAAAAAGCAGCCTAGTATTAGTGAAGAACAATAGTAATTTGGAAATTATTCCCGCACAATTACAGATGTTTAAGAATGTACATTATACACTGTCTTCCAATACTTCAAAGCAAAAAGAATTAGCTGCTGAGTTTACAAAAAAAATAACATTAGAATTTCTGGCAACACCTATATACGGCAACAAGAACTTTTTAGAAGTATCGCTACAATCATCACTAACCCAATTAACTACTAGTAATAATACGATTTTTGTTGGTTTAAGGAATAAACTAAAAAAATTACTTTCAGACTTCAATACGAAATATGAAAAGCGTGTGGTTCAAAGTACGCATAGAAAACTAGAATTATCTTCTGAATGTATCAGCTATAGAATGTATAAAGAATCAAATGCACATTATGATACACTTTTTTTGAACAGAAACTTTATAGGAAACCTCTTTATCGCTCCTAGAGAATTTGAAGAAAAAAAATTGCAATCTACGCTAGCACAATGGAAAGATGGTTTTAATAAGGCCGTATTAGTCACGGGGAATAATCTAAGTGGTAAATCTACATTTTTACAATACGCTACAAAAAAACATTATGGGAAATTGGTTATTTTTTTAGAACCTGAAAGCGAAATTGTTATAGAAGGACGAAAGTTTAGCACTACTAAGAATTTAAAAGAAGCCCTGCAGGAAATTAAGAAAAACATTTATAGTATTGATCCCATTATTGTGATAGACGATATAGAATTGTGGCGGGATAAAAAACATAGCTTATTGGATAATGTAAGAGCAGTTTTACAATTTATTGAGTCAGAATCTGATGAAGCGTTTGTAATGGTTTCTACTTCAAGAGAAATGCAGAAACACTTAGATAAAAGACTAGCATTTTCTAATACTTTTAGTACTGTTATTGACATCAATAAAACAAAAATTGAAGAGATATATAAAGCATTACTGTCTAGGCATGGCGCTTCGCATAAGTCTTTAGTTACGGAAGAAGGGGCAGCTATGACTAAAAAAGAAATAGAAAAAAGAGTTTTATCCTTATGTAAAAAATTTGACTATAATATTGGAGAAGTATTACAAGGGTGGACATATGGAACCACGGTACTAGATAACAATAATGTAGTATATATAGAAAAAGAATATCCTTTTGAAGATTTTTTCACCCCTGAAGAAACAATCATTTTGAAGTATGTCTTATTGTACAAAAACATAAATGAGTTACAATTAAAAAACTTTCTTGGGAAACGATTCGAGAGTGGATATAAGTCTGGATTGAAAAGATTGATTAACACGAAAGTATTGGTGAGAAATTCTATGGGAGTACTAAAAATCAACACCGTCTTAGGTCACGATATCTATGAAATTTTAAAATATAAAGGAACACTTAAGTAAATGGAAACAACAATCACATCGTATACCTGGAGAGCGCTTCTTTCGTTATTTGTTTTTCTCTTTCTATTATATTGGGGGATCAATTTAGTAACGTTTGTATTGAAACGAATAACTAAAAGAAACCTAATGGTCAAGAGAATCATTAGGATACTTGATAAGGCAATACTATTATACAAACCGATAGCTGTAAGCATATTTTTATTAGGGTTTATATCCATTAATTACATCACACATACAATTCTATTAGTAGCCATTGGCGTATTTGGATATGGGCATATCAGAAATTATATCAGCGGTGTTTTTTTTAAGATCAACCCCTTAATCCATAAAGGAACTGTATTCAATTTTGAAAACTCTGAAGGAGAAATTAAAAGCTTATTACCCTTTGGTATGATTATGAATACGGAATCAGGAGAGCAGTATATTAACTACTTCAATATTGAGAAAAAAGGGTTTGCAGTAAAGTCAAATGAAGAAGATAATGTATTAAGGCAAACGCTGTTCTTGCGCACTTCTCTTACTAAAGAGCAAATTATAGATACTCTTTTTGATAATCCAATTTTGGATTTTAACGAAAAGCCCATACTAAAGAATACTGAAAAAGAAGGGCAATTAAAATTACAATATAGTATGGAAAATGGAGCAGCTACAGAAGATTTAGTTGCTTTCCTTGAAGAGCAAGATATAGAAACAAGTTTAACTAATAGCACTAATTAATCATGGAAATTTTATCATCTTATAACATAATCATTGAAGTATCTGTGATTATCATTGTATCATTTTTATTTAATAGTTTATCGAAAAAAACAAATATCCCCGCAGTATTAATGTTGATTGTTTTTGGGGTTGGATTACAGTATCTGATAGGCTATTTTAATGCAGGGTCCATAAACTTTCTTCCGATACTCGAAGTACTTGGTATCGTCGGTTTGATTATGATTGTTCTTGAAGCAGCATTAGAACTAGAGTTAAAACGAGAAAAATTATTACCTATCTTAAAATCTTTCACTGTTGCTATCATAGGACTTATAGGTTCTGCGTGGGCAGCAGCTTTAATTTTATATAACTTTATTCCAGAAATGACTATGCAATCTGCCTGGTTGTACGCCACTCCATTATCCATATTATCAAGTGCTATCATTATACCTAGTGTAAGCGGATTAAAGGCTTCTAAAAAAGAGTTTCATATTTATGAGAGTACGTTCTCGGATATTGTGGGTATTATGATGTTTTACTTTCTAACAGGCAAATTAGACCCCGCAGAGGATAATGGTGTTGTTGGTTTTACAGGAAATATCATTCTGACGATTGTAATTTCATTAATAGCTAGTTATGCTATTATACTCATATTTCAGAGAATTAAAAGTCAAGTGAAACTGTTTTTGCTTATTGCGGTATTGTTACTATTATATGCGGTTGGTAAAAAAATGCACTTATCTTCTTTGATTATCATCTTAATATTTGGATTAGTGATCGCAAATATGAAATTGTTTTTTAAAGGAAAGTTGAGTAAGTTTTTACACTATGAAAAAGCGCATCATATTTACCACGAACTACATACCATTACAGCAGAAACGGCTTTTGTAGTACGTACATTTTTCTTTGTAGTATTTGGGATCACCATCGTTGTGTCTTCATTATTCAATCTTAATGTTGCTATTATTAGTACCTTGATTATTGCTTCTATTTATGCGATTCGTTTTGTTATTCTGCGCATATTTGTTGGAAAAGATATCCTCCCGCAGTTATTTGTAGCACCTCGTGGATTAATTACGGTATTACTGTTTTATGCAATTCCCGAAGAAGCTCAAATAGCTACTTTTGAACCAGGAATACTACTCTTTGTAATCATAGGTACAAGTCTTATTATGACAGGCGCTATGATTTATGATAAAAAGAGAAGTTCTAAGGCAGTAAAAACTGCTGAAGAAAGAAAAGTAGGAACTGTGAAATGGAAAGCTCCCAACATAGATCAAATAGAAAGCTAAGATGATGCAGTCAACTATCCAAAAGTTATCTTGGAGAAAAAGAATCTATGCTGTAGTTCATGATACAAGTACAAGAAAAGGGAAAGTGTTTAATATTTCCCTTTTCATACTCATTGTGGTAAGTGTTATCTATGTGTTATTAGAAAGTGTAGATGATATTGATAAAAAATACCACGCTGTTATGGTGGTAACAGAATGGATTATTACGATACTTTTCACAATAGAGTATATCCTTAAAGTAATTAGTCTTGATCGACCAAAAAGATATATATTTAGTTTTTATGGGATTATAGATTTACTTTCTACATTGCCCTTATATTTATCTTATTTCTTTACTGGAGGCTCAACGTTTCTTGCCCTTCGAGCATTACGTTTACTAAGAGTTTTTAGAATTTTAAAATTGGTAAAGTATATGGGAGAAGCCAATACGCTGTCTAAAGCTATTAAAGCTTCTCGATTAAAAATAGGTATTTTCATTTACATCGTTCTTATTATGTGTGTGATTATGGGATCTGTCATGTATATCGTAGAAGAAGACGCAGATTCTGGATTTACCAGCATTCCTAAAAGTATTTATTGGACCATTGTAACGATTACTACCGTTGGTTATGGAGATATTGCTCCTGCTACGAATCTAGGTCAAGCGCTTGCTAGTTTTATTATGATTTTAGGATATGGTATCATTGCCATTCCCACGGGAATTGTCACTTCTGAAATGACAAAATCTAAAGAAAGAGAACATGCTGTAAAACCATATGTCTGTCATAATTGCGGAGCTACTAATCATCCTGTGGATGCAAAATATTGTCACGGATGTACGATAGCATTAGAAACATAAAAAAACGAGAATTTCCTTCATGTGTTACTAAAAAACAAATATCTTGACCCCACTAACGATATTGATTGATGGAAAATAAAGATGCAAATTCTAATAGCCCTACTAGACCTGATGAAATAGACGGTCAAATGATATATGACAAGAAATCAAATAAAGAGGCAAATAGGAAGCAAGAAGTTAACACAAAAGAATTCACTAAAATGCTTACTACCACCAGTAGGAATCATTATACGTTGAATCAAATGGTAGATAGAAAAGCACGTATCTTACTTTCTATGAATGCTTTGATCCTATCCCTTATTATTGGTAAAATAATTGTGAATAAGGATATATTGGATTTAAAATTTATACTGCTTTCAGTTTCGGGAATAGCAGTTCTTATTTCCATAATCTATGCCATGTTAGCGATGATGCCCGAAAAAACAAATGCAAATTTAACTGTTGAAAAAATAAAGAATGTTGTAGGTAACCCACTTTATTATGGCAATTTTATAAATATGTCTGCTGAGACATACGAAAATACTATGATGGAAATGACTGATCACAATGATTTTGTACATCGGTCACTTTTACAAGATATTTATCAACTAGGAATGTTGTTAGAAAAGAAAAGAAGATATCTTAGAAAAGCCCTGTATGTACTTCTAATTGGAATTCTAGTTGCATTTATTATGGCATTTCTTTTTCGAGCGGTATATGGTGATGCATTAGCGTTGAGATAATATGTTATCCTATCAGAATAAAAGTTTATAAATCTTAAATTGATTGTGACTTCATTATAAACGCTGTGTCAAATAGACTATAATCTTTAATTTTAAAAATGGAATATTTAATAGTTGCAATCTTAGTTATTTTATCAGGATCATTTAGTGGTTTAACACTAGGCTTCTTTAGTCTCAATGTTACAGGTCTAAAAAGAAAAATAAAACTTGGGGATAAAAGAGCTATTAAGGTATATCCTATTCGAAAAAAAGGAAACCTATTGTTATGCACCTTACTTATAGGTAATGTTGCTGTAAACTCTGCTGCTGCGATTTTTTTAGGTGAAATCGCTAGTGGTTTAGTTGCTGGTGTTGTATCCACAGTCTTAATTGTAATTTTTGGAGAGATCCTTCCACAAGCTTTTTTCTCAAGACATGCCTTATCATTAGGAGCAAAAACAATATGGCTAGTAAAAATTTTTATATTCTTGATGTATCCAATTGCATACCCTCTTTCATTACTTCTTGACAAGTTATTGGGTGAAGAATTACAAACAATCTGGAGTAAACGAGAGATTAAAGAAATCATCAAGCATCACCAAGACGCTAAAGGGTCTGATATTGATGAAGATGAAGAACGCATTCTAATTGGTGCATTATCGTTTTCTGAAGCAACAGTGAAAAAAATAATGACCCCAAAACCTGTCTTGTATACGTTAGAAAAAAGTATGGCGTTGACTCAAGAAAAATTAATTGAAATTCGTAAAAATGGATTTACCCGAATCCCAATATACGAGCAGAGTGAAGATAATCTAATAGGCATTTTATATGCTAAAGATTTAATTGGATTATTTGATACGAGTAAGATTGTTGCAGATTTTATTAGTAAAAGTAAACCGCTATTTATAAAAGAAACGATGCTACTTGATAATTTGATGAATCATTTTATCAATCAAAAAGTACATATTGCTTTTATTTTTAATGATTTTGGAACATTTACAGGCATCGCTACACTCGAAGATGTAATAGAAGAAATTATCAAAGTTGAAATTGTTGATGAAGCAGATGTTATTGATGATATGCAACACCTCGCTGTAGAACAATCCAAAAAGGATATATTAGAAAACTAAGTATATTTAACATATAATTAGTTTTTATGAAGCAACAAAAAATAGGAATTTCTTTATCTGGAGGTGGTGCAAGAGGAGCTGCACATATTGGGGTTTTACAAGCACTTAATGAAAATGGGATCGTTCCAGCAATGGTTTCAGGTTCCAGTGCTGGAGCAATCATTGGAGCCTTATATTGCTCTGGCTATTCCCCTTTAGAAATTTTAGAGTTATGTAGAGATCATACTTTTCTTAAAATATTCAGAATCGGTTTTATTAATAAAGGACTGACAGAGCTTACTTATCTTAAGGAGTTTTTGGAGAAAACTCTTAAAGCAAAAACTTTTGAAGACCTACATATACCATTAAAAGTAGGTGTTACCAATATTAATAAAGGTGCTTTCGAAATTAAGGAATCCGGAGATTTAATAAAATCCGTTGTAGCTTCTTCTGCTATTCCTTTGATTTTTAAACCAGTTAAAATAGGTAATGATATCTACGTGGATGGAGGTGTAATGAATAACCTTCCTATCGAACCCTTACAAGATCATTGTCATAAAATCATTGGTGTAAGTGTCTGCCCCCATAAATTTAACAGTCGTGTAGAAGGTATTAAAGATATTGGTGTTCGAACCTTTCATCTAGCTGTTTGGAATACTATGGAACATCGTCTTGATCAATGTGATGTTGTTTTGGAAATAGAAAAATCGTTTTCTTATGGTCTTTTTGATTTAAAGCAGTCACCAGAGTTATTTCAGGCAGGATATGAAACTACGCTACAGCAAATTTCGTCCATAAAAGATACCCTTTCAAAAACACAAAAGTGACCTATTAAAAAAAAGTGTGTCTTATATGATATAACAAAACTTATCGTCATGAAAAAGCATAAACCATTAAGAGGTCAGAAAAAGAAATCTGTAAATACAAACCAGTTTTCTATTCTTACTACTATTCAGGAAAATAAACGACGTGAGCTTATAAATTCATTTATAGAAAGTATGAATGGTATGAAGCCAAAGTTGAAATTTATTTATAAATAAAATTATTAAACCTTTTAAACTATATCAAAATGAAACTCAAAACTATTTTAGCTATCCTATTTGCAGGAATTATCGTTGTATTCTCTTTACAGAATGCTGAAGTAACCGATGTGAATTTTTTCTTCTGGAAATTATCAATGTCCAGAGTACTGATTATCTTAGGTAGTTTTGGTGTTGGAGTTTTAGTAGGGGTTTTAGCATCCATGAAACGAAGAATATTCTCTAAAGAGTAAGCAGAAAAATAATAACACTAACCAAAAACACATATAAAATGGCTAAAATAAAATCAGTAGAATTAAAGTCTATACCGGAAACTATAAACGTTGGTGATAATGTAAATGATATTACTGTTTTGACAACAATAGAATTCCACCCTTTAGATATAAAATTAGAGATGGAGTACTGCTTGCATATTTTTGTGTATGATATTCTTGGAGAAGTTGACGCTCCAATGATCTTACCTAATTGGGATGAAAGCAAAGTTGTATCCATTTCGCTAGATCGAAAAGATATATTTCTAGGAGAAGAAACCTGTATACTTACCGCAGAACAGAAAGAAACTACTATAACAACACCTATGGCACTTACGTTGGGGAAACTAGATAATGGAAGTTCCTACCACACGAGAAAACTTGAGGTATTTGCTACAGTTGCACCTGCTATTGGAAGAGCATCAAAATGGTCAGCTCCTTTTAAAACACAGATTATACATTAATCAACTATTCCAGTACTAGTACTTTTGATTACTTATACTTAAAAGTAGATTCAATTTATCCTTCTTATAGGTATTGTTTACATTATTACATTCTTAATTTCTAGGAGAGTATCCCAATTCTATTACCAAAATTGTTCGGTCATTTTTATTCATTTATGAAAGTGACCTTACAAAATATTTGGTGTCTTACTAAATATAACCATTTAACCTTTTTTACATATGAAAACTTCTTTTTTAGTTGAACCATTAAAATTTGATACTATTCCGACATTAGTTAATGCCTGGACAGAAAAAAACTATAAAGATCTATTAGAAGTTATGGAGTATGGTGATACTTCAGGAATTGCATCAGATGATGTAAAAGAAATGTGTTTGTTGTGTTTACTGGACTATGAACCTGAAGAAGCAGCTAAAATAGTTTTAAGTTATGTGTTTAAAGATAGATTGAACGCTGGTCAACTCGATAATCTTTCAAACGAAATCTTGAATGAAAAGTTATGGGAAGAATATGCGGATTTATCAATGCATGAAGAATTCTTTAATGTAACACAATTGTTGTATGAAGCATTTGATGGTACATTTCCTCATCCTGAAGCAGTTAAATTTCAGGTAAAGGTTACTCCAGAAAACATAGATGACTTAGTAATCCTTACAAATAATACCGAAGCTTTGTTAACTAGATTACTAGTTCAAGGAATGCCAGAAAACACGTTACTAAATAGACTTTTTAAAGATCAAGTTAATGGGAATGAGTTCAAGGAAGCAAAAGACATCATCTGGCAATACCAGAAAAACGGTATAGATACTACTTCGATTGTTTTTGAAATTATCTCCTCTACCTACTGGTTCAAAGATTTTAAATATGCTGAAAATTTCAATACAGAAATCCAAGTGGATATGGAGTCTGTTTAATATAAATATAGGAACAATGAAAACAAATATAATTATAGTGATCATAGGCTGTTTCTTACTAGTTTCTTGTGCAACTAATAAAAATACGGTTGCATTAGAAAACGAAGCTGCACCTAAAAAAGAAATAAAAAAAACTCCTCAAAAGAAAGAAAAAGTAAATTTTACTGCCCAACAAGTATTATACTTTTTAATCGCTAACAGAGGAGGATAAATATATTACAATGAAAATGGCGAAAAAAAAGCAAAAGGAACGAAAGAAGAAAAACACTTTTAAACCTTATTCAGATGTTGTCTCTATTAGTGATGTAAAAAGAAGGCTTAGACCTAGTACAATCATAAGGCAGGAAGATATATTCTATGATACTATATCGTACAGATCACAAGTTTTTTATCTAAATACAATGGGTAAGTTAAAAAGGTATTCTGAAAAGATTGGGATGGCGTTACTATTGGCTATAGTTGTTTGTCTTATAACTTGGTTAGTTAAAAATATCTAAAACTAGATCTAATAGTGCCTTTTAAAACACTGTATTCTTATTTTTAATAAAAAACGAAACTCGCTATGCAATTATTTAAAAAAATAAAACAAGTTATCCATTTAATGAAAGAGGTTGATTTTGAGGAATTGGGTAAAATATCTCAAAAGATAGATCTTCCTGAAATTATGAAAACCGTAGGAGAGTTAAATGATACTCAACTTACTGGTCTTATGAAAATGCTAACTGAAAAACAAAAGAAAGGCCAACGTAAACTACCTCCAATTGATGGTGATTTTTACGATTATGATTTAAAATTAACTCAGGAACATCGACAAATTCAAATGAAGGTCAGAAACTTTATGGAAGATGAAGTTGAACCTATAGCAAATGAATATTGGAAGAAAGCTGAATTTCCTTTTGAAATTATACCAAAACTTGCCAAACTTAATATTTGCGGGGTAGCTTATAAAGGGTATGGATGTCCAAATCTACCTTTTGTGATGGAAGGTATTATAGCAGAAGAAATTGCAAGAGTAGATGTATCGATATCAACATTCTTTGGAGTGCATAGTGGTTTGGCAATGGGGTCAATCTATTTATGTGGTAACGAAGAGCAGAAACTGGAATGGTTACCAAAAATGCAGAAACTTGAAGCAATTGGTGCTTTTGGACTTACAGAACCAAATGTAGGCAGTGGAGTTGCAGGCGGTATGGAAACAACCTGTAGAAGAGATGGGGATGAGTGGGTTATAAATGGTCAAAAAAAATGGATTGGTAATGCTACTTTTTCAGATGTAACTGTTATCTGGGCTAGAGATGAAGTATCAAATCAGGTAAAAGGATTTTTAGTTCGTAAAGGTAATCCTGGTTTTAAAGCAGAAAAGATAGAGGATAAAATGGCATTACGAACCGTCCAAAATGCTATCATAACACTTACAGATTGTAGAATCCCTGAAAGTGATCGATTACAAAATGCAAACTCTTTTAGAGATACAGCAAAGGTTTTACGTATGACAAGAGCAGGAGTTGCGTGGCAAGCCGTGGGATGTGCTAGAGGTGCTTATGAAAGCGCATTAAAATACACCAAGAAAAGAGAGCAATTTGGGAAGCCAATTGCTAAATTTCAACTCATACAAAATCATTTAGTAGAAATGCTTTCCAATCTTACAGCAATGAAAGCAATGGTATACAGATTGTCCGAATTACAAGACCAAGGATTATTGACAGATGAACATGCTTCACTTGCAAAAGTATTTTGTTCTATGCGCACGAGGGATGTAGTAAGCAGAGCGCGAGAAGTTATGGGAGGTAATGGTATTCTATTAGAATATGATGTAGCTAGATTTGTTGCAGATGCAGAAGCCATTTATTCATATGAAGGTACAAAGGAAATAAACTCTTTGATCGTAGGAAGAGCTATAACAGGATATAGTGCCTTCGTATAATTTCTACACAAAATAATCGGAATTGGAAAACCGGGTCTAGCACTCGGTTTTACTTTTTAAATTAGAAAAAGTAATTTTAAAAAACTACATCTGATAAATAACCACTCAACATGTTTTTAGTTTCCTCTTTAGACCCAATTATAATTCTAGTGGCAGTTATTGCCATACTAGTGATCGGTATTAGTATTGTACTCAAAAAATTAAATCAAACCTATATTATTGGATATATTTTGGCAGGAGTTATTCTGGGAGAACATGGTTTAAATGCCGTTCAGGATACAGAGTCTATTCACTTGCTTGGAGAGTTAGGGGTTATCTTATTACTTTTTTTTATTGGTATGGAAATAAATATTGTTGATTTCCTCAAACGCTGGAAACTGGCAGTTATTGGTACATTATCACAGATTGGATTAAGCGTGGCTCTTGTGTTATTGATAGGCTATTATTTTAACTGGAGCCTCGCTAGATCCGTAGTGATAGGATTTGTTATTGCTTTAAGCAGCTCTGCTGTAGTTATAAAACTTTTACAAGACAAAAACTTAATCGAAACCAAAGTTGGTAAAAACGTATTAAGTATTCTTTTGGCACAAGACATTGCATTAGTACCTTTACTCATCATCATATCTCAATTAGGTGGAAAATCAGAATCGCTTGAAAATATAATACTAATGAGTGTAGGTGCTATATTAATAGTAGTTACACTTATTTATATTTATATAAAAGGGACTATAACATTACCATTTTCCAAAAGAATTGAAAGGGATCATGAATTGCAGGTCTTTATGGCTATATTTCTTTGTTTTGGGGGCGCATTAGTTACTTTAGTTTTTGGACTATCGGCAGCATTGGGAGCTTTTGTCGGAGGAATTATCATAAATGCAGCCAAAGAAGCAGATTGGATACACGACACTTTACACTCATTTCGAGTACTATTTGTCTCTTTCTTTTTTATAAGCGTTGGGCTACAAATTGACCTTACCTTTATCTATAATAATCTGTGGTCTATCTTGATAACTATTCTAGTTGTTTATATTACGAATCATTTACTCAACTCTTTAATTCTAAAGGTATTTTCCTGTACTTGGAAAGAAGCGTTGTTAGGAGGCGCGTTATTAGCTCAAATAGGAGAATTAAGCTTTCTATTAAGCTCTACTGCTTTCAGTTTAGGTATTATAGAGGATTTCGGATACAATTTTACCATTAGCCTTATTTCTTTAACCTTAGTTATTAGCCCTTTCTGGATTGCTATTACCGAAAAGATTATTGGATATAGTTCTAATAAAAATTGATTTTATATGTAAAGATTTTTGGATTAAAAAGGCTTCTGGATTTTTTAAAGTTAGATCCTTTTATATCACCTAGGAATATCATTTTTTATTTTAAGTGACCTTCAAAAGAATATGGTGTCTAAAATTATAGAAATAATATAATTTACAGATCATTAAATATTCAACAAAAATAAAAAACACTAAAATGAAATATTTTATAATGTTTACTTACGTAGGTATAAGCACAGTTCTCTTCTTTTTTAATTGGGATGTTTTTACAAAAGTATATGATATGAACTTGATATTTGGGACATATTCGGTTATGCCCTTTTTTATACTTCAAGTATTTGGAGGATTATTACTAGGATCATTTATGCTTTGGGATGGCTTTAAGGATTTAAAACAAAATGTAAAACTATCAAAGCTTCAAAATAAAATTATGGAGCTAGAGAAAAATATTGAAATTCAACTATTGAAAAAAGACACAGAAAGAAGAACTATACTTAGAAAAGTAACCGATAATGATGGTGATTTACTCGCTAATGGATAGCTAGATAAATCAATGCAACGATCATACTATTACTGGTCGAAGTACTTTACATAAATAAACTCTTAATTAACATTAATTTTTTTGGCTAATTCAAAGTAATAAGGGCTGTTTCATAAATCAAGGCAGTCCTTTTTACAATAAAACAATCTAAATCATGAAAATAGTAATCCTATCTCAAAACCCTAATTTATATTCAACTAAAAGGCTCGTAGAAGCAGGTAAAAAAAAGGGGCATGAAATGCAAATCATAGACCATACTAAATGTAATTTGGTCATAGAAAAAAAGAAACCATCAATTATATACAAAGGAGAGGAAATAACCAATGTAGACGGGGTAATTCCAAGAATTGGAGCTTCCGTAACTTTTTTTGGAACTGCCGTAGTAAGACAATTTGAAATGATGAAAGTATTTACTGCCACAGAATCTCAAGCCTTGTTAAGATCCAGAGATAAACTTAGAAGTTTACAGATATTATCCAGAGCTGGACTTGGATTACCAAAAACCGTGTTTAGTAATTATTCAAAAGATGTAAGTCAGATTGTGGATCGTGTTGGTGGAGCGCCACTGGTAATTAAACTATTAGAAGGAACTCAAGGATTGGGAGTAGTTTTAGCAGATAATCAGAACTCTGCGGAGTCTATACTCGAAGCTTTTAATGGGTTGCAAGCTCGAGTAATTGTTCAAGAATTTATTAAAGAAGCTAAGGGAGCCGATCTACGTGCCTTTATAGTGGATGGAGTTGTTGTTGGGGCTATGAAAAGACAAGGTAAAGAAGGAGAATTTAGATCTAACCTTCACCGAGGTGGTAGTGCAAATATCATCGAACTTTCCGAAGAAGAAGAAAATGCAGCACTCAAAGCTGCCAGATCATTGGGACTTGGTATCGCTGGGGTCGATATGTTGCAATCTGAACGAGGGCCATTAATTCTTGAAGTAAATTCATCTCCTGGGTTAGAAGGTATCGAAACTGCTACTGGAAAAGATATTGCTAATCAAATCATTCGATATATAGAGAGAAATGCAGAGTAAGGAAATTGAAGTTTTGGGACAAGCTGTTTCCAAAGGAAAAGGTATCCAGTTAAATCTTGATATTGCAAAATTGCATACAAGAACCAAAATCGAGGTTCCTATCATTATTGAAAGAGGAAAAAAAGATGGTCCATGTATCCTATTTACAGGAGGAATTCATGGTAATGAAATTAATGGGATAGAAATTGTACGACAACTGATATCTAAAGGGTATAACAAACCGGAAAGAGGTACAGTAATCTGCATCCCTGTTGTTAATATTTTTGGCTTTTTAAACCAGACCCGTCAGTTTCCCGACGGAAGAGATTTGAATCGAGTTTTTCCAGGTAGTAAAAGAGGTTCTCTGGCGAGTAGATTTGCCTATCATTTAATGACAGAAATTGTACCACATATCGATTACTGCATCGACTATCACACAGGTGGTGGAGAACGTTTTAATGTTCCACAAGTTCGAGTAAATGATGATAAAGAAATAATAGAATTGGCTACTATTTTTGGAGCTCCTTTTATTTTCAAATCAAAAAATAGAGAAAAATCCTTTAGAGAATCATCTATTAAACTTGGGAAAAAAGTATTATTATTTGAAGGTGGAAAGTCACTATTCTTAGATGACACGGTAACAGAAAGTGGACTTTCAGGAGCTTTAAAAGTAATGCATCATTTAGGTATAAGAGATTTTAGCGATCAGATTTGTGAAAAAAATAAACAAAAAGAATCTCCTAAAATTATTGAAAACTCTTCTTGGCTACGAGCAAAATACTCAGGAATGTATCGATCAAATGTAAAAGTTGGTAGTTTTATAGAAAAAGGAAGTTATATTGGTAGTATCTCTGATCCTTTTGGAGATTTCGAAAGGCAAATAAAAGCTCCTAATTCTGGATATATAATTTGCTCTAATGAATCTCCGATTGTTAATCAGGGAGATGCCCTTATACATTTATCAAAGTAATCTTTGCACCTTTAAAAAGCAAAAGCCACCCCACGGGGGTGGCTTTTGCTTTTTAAAGTGACTCATTCTATAAAAACGTGTCTAATAAAATACATTCAATACATAACTTTTATAGGTTAAAACTTGTACTAACCAAAACTTCAACAAGTGAAAATAATACTACTTTTTATATGCTGCTTAATCTCTACTTTAGGATATTCCCAATATTCAGAAAAAATAGTTTCTAGCCGTCCAGGAAAAACTGTTAACCCAGAAGTTGTAGGTTCAAGAGTATTTCAAGTGCAATCTGGTATAAATATAACCTCAATAAAAGACGATGAGATTGATAGGAATAGCTATACTTTAAACAAAAGTATTAGAATCGGTATTCTTGAAAATTTTGAACTTATAGGTACTATAGATTTAAAAACGGAGAACAATACTACTACTAGTTCATCAAATAGTTCAGGTATTACCAATACTCAATTAGGTTTTAAATACCTTGTGACAAAAGCTCAAGGACAACTACCTTTTATTGCTGTACAAACTGAATTTTTATTACCTATAAAGAATTCAATCGTAGATCGGGAAAATTTAGGATCTCAATTGCTATTGATTTCTGATATTGAATTTTTGGAACAGGCTACATTCTCTGCTAATATTGGACTTTTATGGGATGGTAATAGTACTTCTCCAAGTATACCTTTTACAGTACAGAGTTACTTTTATATTACCGATAAAATAGGATTTTTCTATGAAAATTATGGAGCTTTTGATCCTTTTGAAATTTATACAAGTATCGGTACATCTTATGTGTTAACAAAAAACCTACAATTAGACATTTCCTCGGGCATTGAAATAAATAATCAAATCACCAATTGGTTTATTGAAACAGGTGTTTCTTGGAGAATAGATTGGAGAAATAACTAATCTTATTTTTCGAAGTGACCCAATTGTTTTTTTAGTGTCTTAAGTATGTATAATATTTTTTAATTAAAACGAAAGATGATGCCCATATTAGACCTTTACGAATCAAAAGAACACAGTACTAATTTCGCTCATTTTGCTGCTGTTGTATATCTAGCCCATGCAGATGGTAATATTACTAGTAAAGAAATTGAGTTATTGAAAGGACTCGCTCAAAAATTAAAAATAGAGGAAAAAGAATATCAAATGACGATAGAAAACCCTACCCGTTATCCTATATCCTCAACTACTTCTACGGTAAAAAGGTTACAACGCCTTTATGATATGTTCAGAATTATCTTTACCGATGATGAGATAGAAGATGAAGAACTTATGCTTGTATATAGTTACGCAATTGAATTGGGCTTTCCTGCCCATTATGCTAAAAAAGTAGTAGATAGATCCGTTGCTATGTTCAATCGCGAGTTCGATTTCAATGACTGGTCAACTTTTGTTACTAAGTGATACTGAGTAGATCTTAAAATAAACTATATTTTTAATAACATAGAATCTTAAACAAATTATAATGAAAGCAGAGTTTCATCTTGCTCTTCCTTGTGAAGATATACAAAACACTATTGATTTTTACACTTACAAGCTTGGTGCAAAACAAGGTAGGAAAACGGACTCTTGGGTCGATATTAATTTATATGGAAACCAAATCACCTTTACCAAAGCAGGAGATTTTAATTTTGATTTCAAAAATTATAGACTAGGAATACAAATAGTACCATCATTTCACTTTGGAGTAATCATAGATTCAGAAACTTGGGGGAAGTTATATTCTCGACTTTTTTCAATGGATCTTGAAGTCACTACAGAAGTCACTTTCTTTGAAAACAAAGTAGGAGAACATCTCTCTTTCTTTGTAAAAGATCCTAACGGGTATATGGTAGAATTTAAAAGTTTTAAAGATCATGGTGAAATATTTACTGTGTAAAATAGCAGATATGCTTATCACATAATTAGTATAATAACAAAATGATATATTGGAAACAAAAGACATTAAAGTAATAGGAAGTAAGGAGTGGTGTATATTCAAAGAATTGGGTATTCCAGCCATAAAAGCGAGGGTGGATTCTGGAGCCAAGACCTCTTCTATACAAGCAAATAAGATCAAAATCATTTCTAAAGGTACCGAAGAATGGGTACATTTTGAAGTTCATCCTATTCAAAACAATAAAAGTATTGTCATCACTTGTGAAACAAGACTTCACGATAAAAGAGACGTTAAGAATTCATCTGGTATTTCGGAACAGCGTTTTGTCATAAAGACTCCGGTAACTATAGGAGATGACACTTTTGAGATCGAAATCACTCTTGCTAATCGAGATGCAATGGAGTTTAAAATGTTATTAGGCCGTGAAGCATTGATAGATCGCTATATGGTAAATCCATCTGAGAGTTATTTACAACAAAAAATTTCAAAGAAAGAGATCCAAAAGAAATATGTCGACGCTATTAAAGATAAATAAGAATTAGGTGTTACAAAATATGAGAGCATAGATTGGAAAGAAGCTAAAAAATAAAACCTTCGTTGAACAGATAATACATACAGAAATGAAACTATTAAACTCAGAACAAGATCCTGAATACATTAATTTACAGACAGAACTAGTATGGCTTCAGCAATATATAAAAGAAACAAATCAAAGAATTGTTATTCTTTTTGAAGGAAGAGATACTGCTGGTAAGGGGGGGGCAATCATGCGGTTTATACGATTTCTTAACCCTCGACTATTTAAGGTAGTAGCATTATCTAAACCTACAGAAAAAGAAAGTGGACAGTGGTATTTTCAACGTTATATAGAGCATCTCCCTGGACCAGGCGAAATAGTATTCTTTGATCGCAGTTGGTATAATAGAGCTGTTGTAGAACCCGTGATGGGATTTTGTACAGAGGAACAACACGAGCTATTCAATAAACAAGTAGTACAATTAGAAAATATGCTGATTGATGATGGATTACATCTTTTTAAATTTTGGTTTTCTATAAAATCAGAAGAGCAAAAAAAACGTTTGGAGGAACGAGTTCATAATCCACTAAAACAATGGAAACTAAGCGGAGTCGACGTACAAGCGCAGTCTAAATGGTCATCATTTACTAAATATAAAGAAAAGATGTTCAATAATACTTCATCAAAGAAATCTCCTTGGGTTGTCATCAATGGTAATGACAGAGATCTTGCTCGTAAAGAAGCAATGAGATACATCCTTCATCATTTAGAATACGATAAAAAAGGAAATACCGAAGAAAGATTGATTCCTGATAATAAGATTGTTAAAGCTATATAAACCTTAAGTACTAATCTTAATCCAACGTTTTTAAGTAGTTAAAAAAAGTTTTGAAAAAAATATAATATTTATGTGACTTGTAAGGTATCGAGGTGTCATATAATAACAGTAATAAGGTATTACTGTACAATTATTTATCAACCTTAATCTTAAAACAAATGAAAGACTTAAAAATTGTAGTATTGATGATGATGTCGCTATTATTTTGTAGCTACACGGTTATTGCTCAAGAAGAGGAAGAAGAAGAGGAAATCATTGAAGAAGTAGAAGAGATTTCTGAAGAACCAACAATGGTAAAGGCAGTATTTGATGCCTATGAAGGTGGTATGTTCAGCTTTAATTACAAAACGGAAGATGGCGATGATGATGTAATTTTCTTTAACCACATCAAACCTGAAGTACTTAAATTGTATGATCTGAAAAGCAAGAAATTCTCAGGGAAGACTTTTGAAATCATCTATGAGACAGTTGAAGAAGAAGAAATAGATGATGATGGAGATAAGCAGTACAATAGAGTTAGAACCATTACAGTATTAAAGCTTTTAAGCTAGTTTTAATAAATAATTTAGCGGAAAAATGAAACTAATGAAATTATCAACTTTATTGGCAATACTTTTAAGTATAGTACTTATTTCTTGTAGAGAAATAAACAAGAATGATTCAAAAGAGGATACTAAAACCGAAGAAAAGGTGTCTAAAAATGATGAAGAAGACATTGAAGAGGATATCGATTCTGAAATTATGAATGACGAGGATATTAAAGATGCGGAAAATGAAATTGAAGAATCTGAAGAAGATTTAGATACTATTCTCTAATGAAGCGTAATGCAAACTCAACTAGATTAGAAAGTGCCCACAGAAGTGTGGGCATTTGTTTTCCAATGCTAAATATAAAAATGAATCAATGATCTAGTTAATTCAAAAAAACGATTAAAAACAATACACAAAATGAAAGAAAAGATAGAAACATTTATGGAGGAAGTTACCGCCAGAAATGCTCACGAACCAGAGTTTTTACAAGCTGTACAGGAAGTTGCAGAAACTGTCATACCATACATTGCCTCTACCGAAATTTATGATGGTAAAAACATTCTAATTAGAATGGTGGAGCCAGAAAGAGCAATCACATTTCGTGTTCCCTGGGTTGATGATGATGGTGAAATTCACGTAAACAGAGGGTATCGTATTCAAATGAATTCTGCAATCGGTCCATACAAAGGGGGATTACGCTTTCATCCTACCGTAAATATGAGTATTCTAAAATTTTTAGCCTTTGAACAAGTCTTTAAAAATAGCTTGACTACATTACCAATGGGAGGAGGAAAAGGTGGTTCTGACTTTGATCCTAAAGATAAATCAGATGCAGAGATTATGAGATTTTGTCATAGTTTTATGGGGGAGCTTTGTAGGCATATTGGACCAAATACAGATATTCCTGCGGGAGATATCGGTGTGGGTAGTCGTGAAATTGGTTTCCTGTTTGGAATGTATCGCAAAATACGAAATGAATTCACAGGAGTACTTACTGGTAAAGGACTTAGTTGGGGTGGCTCATTGATTAGACCAGAAGCAACAGGTTATGGAACCGTGTATTTTGCCGCTAGTATGTTGGCGACCAAAAATGATTCTTTTAAAGGAAAAATAGTCACTATTTCAGGCTCTGGAAATGTAGCACAATATGCAGCAGAAAAAGCAATACAATTGGGAGGGAAAGTAGTAACCTTATCTGATTCTTCAGGATACATTCACGACAAAGATGGAATCACCAAAGAGAAACTTAGTTATATAATGCAGCTAAAAAATATAGATAGAGGACGCATTAGTCAGTATACTGATAAATATCCAACTGCAAAATTCGTAGAAGGTAAAACTCCTTGGGATGTTCCTTGTGATATTGCATTGCCTTGTGCCACACAAAATGAACTAAATGGTGATGATGCAAAGACTTTACTTAAAAATGGATGTATCTGTGTGTGTGAAGGAGCCAATATGCCTAGCACACCAGAGGCTATTTCAGCATTTCATAAAGAAAAAATTCTCTTTGCTCCTGGAAAAGCCTCGAATGCAGGTGGAGTAGCTACTTCTGGTTTAGAAATGACCCAAAACTCTTTACGTTATAATTGGACACGTGAAGAAGTAGATCAAAAACTACAACAGATTATGGCAAGCATTCATGCTTCTTGTATAGAATATGGTATTGATAAAAGTGGATACGTAGACTATGTTAAGGGAGCTAATATAGCTGGTTTCGTGAAAGTTGCGGATGCGATGTTGGCACAAGGAGTAGTTTAAAATTATTTCTTAACTTCATAACATATTATAAAATATTTTGACCAGAAGTTTAGTATGACAGACTTCTGGTCATTTCAAATGAATTAACGTAGGCTTTTATTAAAAAGAATCGCTGACTTATGAATTTAATACACGACATAATATTTTACGAAAAACTGGCATACTTGTTTTACGCTATTGCTATGGCAGATAGAAAAATAGTTAGAGAAGAGAAAAAGAAAATCATCGAATTTGTCGAAAAATATTGGTCTTCAAATATGGAGAACTCAGAAAGTAAAGAGATTATCTATAAAACGTTAAGAGAGTTGATTAAAAACAACGAAAAGGCTGAAGGGGCTTTTATTATTTTTAAAACTTTTTTTAATGAAAATAAGGAACATTTTACCGATGAAATAACACAAAAAATTATAGAAACTACGGATGGGATAGCTCTGTCATTTGGGAAAGGGAGAAATAAATCTGAATTGATCCTACTAACAAAGCTTAATGCCTTAGTAAATAGTTAATGGTTTCTTAAGAACAGAGGACTACAACCATTTCTTTTTTCTAAAATAATAAAGCAAACCAAAGAATACAAAAATCATTATTCCCCATAAAACATAATATCCATATTTGAATTTCAATTCTGGAATATTTTCGAAGTTCATCCCGTAAATTCCAGCAAGAAAAGTTAAAGGAATAAAAATGGAAGCGATTATGGTAAGTACTTTCATAACCTCATTCATTTTATTACTAATAGTTGTCATGTACATATCCATCAATCCCCAAATCATATCTCTATAGATTTCAATATTTTCAGATACCTGAATGATATGATCATATAAATCTCTAAGATAAAACTGTGTTTTTTCTTCAATAAGAATATGATCACTTTTTTCAATACGATTCACTACTTCTCTAAGTGGGAATACCGCTCTTCGTATTCTTAAAATCTCTTTTTTCAGACTCTGAATTTCATACGTAATATTATCATTTGATTTTGCCTCAAACAGATCATCCTCTAATTTCTCAATCTTATCTCCCATTACTTCAATAAGATTAAAGTAGTTATCAACAATAGCATCCATTAAAGCGTAAAGCAAGTAATCAGCACCTGTAGTTCTTACCTTACCTTTACCGGTACGAATTCTATTTCTTATACCATCAAATACGTCTCCATCTGCTTCCTGAAAAGAAATAACATAATTCTTACCTAATACAAAACTGATGTGTTCAATGGATAATTTTTCATTTTTATCAAAATATAACATCTTTACTACCACGAAAAGATAACTATCGTATTCATCAATTTTAGGTCGTTGCTGAGTATTAGCGATATCTTCTAATATTAAAGGGTGTAACTTATAATGCTGTCCAATTTTTGCGATTGCTTCAATATGATTTAAACCACTAACATTTACCCAGGTAACAGGTTCTGAATGAGAATATGTAAATGCATCCTCTATCCTATCTAATTCCTTTTCTTCAAAAGAATCTTTATCATAATCAAAAACTTCAATAAATAAATCGCCCGAAGTTTTATCTCCTGTATATACTATAGTTCCAGGAGCTAAACCTGTCTGTTTTTCAGCAGGTGATAGCACGGTTTCCCCCATAATTAGTGTTTTTTCTAAAAATACAATTTAACATATTTAGAGTATCTTTACAACAGAATTACAAATAAAATAACCATTTGATGGATAAAATTACTACTCTTTTTGATAACCCCATTTTTGTGAATATAGCATCCGTTTTCGTGCTGTTTGTAATCGTGTATACTATTGTTAAAATTCTACAACGAGGAGCTTTTAAGGTAGTAAAAGATAATACCTCAAAATATAAATTCAAGAAACTTATTAATTTCTTAGGGTATGTAATTTTTATTTTTGGAGTGATGTTTATCTTCAATGCAAAACTTTCTGGAATTGGTACAGCATTAGGAGTAGCTGGAGCTGGAATTGCTTTTGCGTTACAAGAAGTTATAGTTAGTGTAGCTGGTTATATCGCGGTATTCTCTAGTAACTTTTATAAGGTCGGAGATCGAGTAAAATTAGGAGGGATCAAAGGAGATGTTATTGATATTGGTCTTTTAAGAACTACATTAATGGAAATTGGTGATTGGGTCAATGGTGATCTATATAATGGTAAAATGGTGCGTGTAGCCAATAGTTTTGTGTTTAAAGAACCTGTATATAATTACTCTGGAGATTTTCCTTTTTTATGGGATGAAATGACCATACCTATTAAAACTGATGGAGATTATACATATGCAAAAGAAATATTCAACCAAATTCTGATGGATGAAGTTGGAGATTTCGCCGCATCATCTCAAAAATCTTGGGATAAAATGATTGGTAATTACAATATTGAAAACGCCCGAGTACAACCTATGGTGACTATGTCTTTTGATGAGAATTGGATTACTTTTACGTTACGTTATGTAGTAGACTTTAAATCAAGAAGAGGCACAAAGTCAGTTCTTTTTGATAAAATTTTGACCGCTATAAATAATTCAGAAGGGAAAATAGAAGTAGCTTCTGCTGCTTTTGAAATAACAGCTTTTCCAAAATAGTATTTAGGCAATCCTAAGATTGCCTAAATGGATTAAAACAAATGTGATTCAAGAAACCATAGTCCCTTATCTAATCCTCTTGATACTTCTGTAAACAAAGCAGAGGTTGCTTTATCTCCTAAAGAATTAGTACTGTCTATAGCGATTCTAGTTGATTCGGTTACCAAGGCATAACGCTCTACTAACTTCTTTACGGTAAATTCGCTATTGTCAAAAGTATCTGGACTAACAGGTAATCTTGAAGTTTTGGCTGCCATTCTAACAGTTCCCTTAGCAACTCCACCTAAAGTTGTCGCCCTTTCTGCAATCATATCTACATATTCAGAAACTTCAGCAGCTAATGTATCAAACAATTGATGTAATGCGTAAAATTGCATCCCCTTTACATTCCAGTGTGCTTGTTTTAATTGACTGTACAAGTCAAAGGTATCTGCAAGTTGTTGATTCAGAATAGATACAATTTCATCTTTATTATCCAACTTTATCAAACTTTTGTATTTTGTCATTTTGATGTTTATTTAATTTTTTTTCGTTTTGAGTTATAGGTGCTATAGCTTTATAAATGTAAGCTTCGTCAATTATTTCGATATCCGATAATTTCTTAATTAAAAGTTCTGCTTCCTCCACACTCTCATCAAACATATCAATGGTTCGTTTATCAATATCTGGTATGTTTTCAGCTTCCATACGAATGATTTGAGTTTGATTTAGAAAATTATTTAAGATATGATTACTAGCATACAGCATAGATTTATATACTTTATATTTTTCTGAAATTATTCTTTTTCTAAATAGTACAATACTATTAATTATCATAAAAAACAGGAGTATTGATATCCAAACAAATACGGATTTGTCTAATTCATATTTATCAGTTAATACAATGTATGTATTGATGCTCTTTACAATATCTAAATTATTGAATGAACAAAATAAATATCCAAATATCGCTACAACTAAACCAATCAGTGTAAGACTGTATTTCTGTAGATTTTTCATCATTATCAATTTATTAAGGGGTACTTATTTAGACACCTTTAAATGAAAAAGGTCACTCCTTAAAAAAAGGATATTTTTTAATCAATAGCTGAACTAATTACCGTACCTGTAGCCCCATTAGGAAAAGCTATTCCTAAAAGTGAAGCTATGGTTGGGGCGATATCAATCGCTAAGGTTTTTTCGGAGGTATGTCCCTTATTGATCCCAAATCCATAAAATAATAATGGAACGTGAGTATCATAGGTATAACCGCTTCCATGCGCAGAACCTGTTTTTGCATATGCTACTGTAAATGGGTTGAGCGTATATAGGATATCTCCGCTTCTCTTTTGATGAAATCCTTGTTGTACAAATGATGCGATTCCAGAACTATATGAAGTGTTTTCTAATTGAGTTCGGGTGTAGACATTTTTGATATCTTTATGTTTTAGAATGTATTGCGCTATTTGATACTGAATCTTATTAGGGTTTAGCCCTTTTTGCTTCATTAATTCCTCATTTAGAAACACCTGGTTATTTGATATGTCTAATATCAAATCTTGTAAGTTATATAACAAATAAACATAGTTTTTAAGATCGATTTTAAAAGAAGCTTCCTTAAAATAACCTGCTGGTATTTTGACAGATTTTAAAAACTGTGGAACATTCGTAGCTCCGTGATCTGATGTAAGGTAAACGGTGTATGCACCTTTTCCTATTCTTGCATCTAGGCTTAATAACAAACGTTCTAACCCTTTATCTAATCTAAGATAGGTGTCTTCTATTTCTTTGGAGTTTACCCCAAAATTATGACCAATATAGTCCGTACTTGAAAAACTAATTAATAAGAAATCTGTTTCTGTATCCTTTCCCAATTGTTCGCCATCGATTGCTTTTATCGCAAAATCTATAGTAAGATCGTTTCCGAAAGGAGTACTTTTAATAATGTCATAATTTTTATTGGACGATTTTAAGATTTCTAAATCATACGGAAACTTGGGGTCTTCCTTACCTTTAAATCCTCTTTCGAAATTTGTATTATCCTTACCACTTTCACCATATGACTGTATATCGTGGAGTGGTTCCCATTTTTTGAAATAGTTATCTATAGCATTGGATTCATTAAAATCTAATACCCATTGTGGTAATCTATCCATATAATAACTAGAAGATATCCAGCTACCCTGATCTTTACCGCGAAACCAATAGGCGGCATTAGCCATATGACCTCCCGAAAGTATAGCTGCCCGATCTTTAAGCGAGATACTAATCGTTTTACCTCTTCTTTGAGTATGGAGTCTGTTTTGATCTGCTAATGTTGTTAATTGTAGTTGAGAGGGAGATTTTTTTCCTTCATAACTACTTGTGCCTACTGGAGAAACTCCTAGATCTTCTACACAATAGATTTTTTCCTTTTTTTCTTTATCATACCAATTATTTCCTAAAATACCGTGATTGGATGGTGTTGTTCCAGTAGCAATGGATGCGTGACCAGATGCTGTTTTTGTAGGTATATAATTATAGTGGTGGTTTTTGCAAAGGAAACCATCAGCAATCATTTTTTTAAACCCTCCTCCATCAAATTGACCATAAAAGCGGGTTATATAATCATACCGCATTTGATCGATTACAATACCTACCACAAGTTTTGGTCTTGCGCCAATTGTAGTTTGAGTATTCGTTGCAGTATTACTATTTTGTGCATTCATATCGAGCTGTAAAAGCGATAGAAGAATACTGAAAATGATGTATATTATATTTTTAATCATATATATTTATTCGTACCCAAAAGATATTATTAAATAAGCTCTCATTTACAAAACGAACCAATTTATTTTTCCTTTCGATTTTAGGTCGATTTTTTTGCTTTAAGTAAAGGATATCGCTAGTTTTAACATTTAATTATTTATTTCCTTTATTTTAAAAGCTTTGATAATGTTTAAACTCTATACAACATGCGTTCTTCTGTTTTCTTGTCTTTCTTTAGTATGCGCGCAAGAAACTACTACAATTATTGCTAAGAAGGGAAGCTTCGGAATTGATAAAAAAAATAAGATTATCGTTTGGAATTTTAAAGTAAATGATTCTACCAAACAAGTTCATAAAGCATATACTCAAATTATTTTTGACAAGGATTGTAAACGAACTGTACTAACAGATAGTTTATCTTATAAAAACCGCTTTTCTATAGATCATAACAATGAAACCTATACTCTTTATATTTCAAAATTACCTATAGTTTCCATTCGTATTAAAGATAGTATTACAGATATTCCTAAAAAACCTTCAAAGTTTCAATATGCTAGTAATAAAAAAAACATAGATACTTTAGCGGGAATAGAACTAAGAGGAAATTTATCTTTGACTTTCCCGAAAAAATCATATGATCTTGAATTCTGGAAGGATGCTTCGACAAAAGTTCCTTTCAGAATAAAACTTCCAAAGTTAGGGACTAATGACGATTGGATTCTTGATGGGTTATATAATGAACCATTACGATTGAGATCGTATGTAGGTTTGAAATTATGGTTATCAATTCATAAGTCTCACTATACGGACAAAGAACCCAAAGCTAAAAGCGGAGCAGATTTGAGGTTTGTGGAAGTATTTTTAAATTCTGAATACCAAGGACTTTACGTTTTATCACAACAGGTAGATAGAGATTTACTAAAATTAAAGAGATTTGAAAATAATGTGATTAAAGGAGAGTTATTTAAAGCTACTAGTTATGAGGGTGCTCCTGCCTATAAAAAAGTGCCACCGTTTAAAAATCTCTTCCCACATTGGGGGGGATATCAAATGAAATATCCTGTCATCGACTATAAAGGACATTGGGATGATTTGCACTCATTTACCGATTTTGTAATTAACTCTAGTAGTGCTGATTTTAATAATGGTATTGAAAAACGTTTTGATATACCCAATGCCATAGATTATTTTTTATTGGTAAACTTACTTAGGGCTACTGATAACCTGGGGAAAAATATGTTTGTAGCAAGATATGATCAAAATACCCCATACTTTAATGTTCCTTGGGATTTAGACGGTGTACTGGGAACTATTCAAGATGGTAAGAGAATCCCAACGACTGATGATATTTTAAGCAATGGATTGTTTGATCGATTATTGGCAGAAAACCCTGCCGAGTACAAGAGTAAACTTAAATATCGATGGACTGAATTACGAAAAAACCAGTTTAGTACTGATTCTTTATTGGCTACAATTAATCAAACTTATAAAAGGCTAAAGAAAAATAAAATTTATGAAAGAGAAAACTTGGTCTGGCCATCAAAGATATCTTACAAAGATCATTTGGAGTATATCCGTGAATGGCTAATAAAAAGATTAGCTTATTTAGATACATACTTTAACGATTTAAAATAAAGAGGCTAGAAGGGGAATCTAGCCTCAGACAATTCACAACCACGAGAATTGTACCATCATCAATCAAAAAAGAATCTTACTTCATAGCATTTTAACAATTTACATTAGTTCAATCCAAAAAGTTCTTCATCTTCATAGTATAAAAGATTATCTAAATCAATGATATGCCTCTGTTTGATATAGGTTTTAATCTTTTCATTTTTACCTCCAACTACGTTATCTTTGTACACTGCTATCAGAGACTCATTATAAACTACTTTGAATGTATTTCCTATTAAAGATTTACTATCTAAATTGTGATCTGATAAAAGGTCTTTTTCTATTTTAGAAAAAGATATTATTTTCCAATCCTTATCGTCTTGGAAATAATATATACCATTATTAGACCCTATATAGTTGCCAACCATTGCCTTATTTCCAATTTCTATCTGATCTTGCGAGATCGCAATAGTTGTAAAAAAGAATAAGCCAATTAATGTGATTAAATTTTTCATCTTGATAATTTTTTTGATGTGATACTATTATGACACCTATAAGTTTCAGAAGTCACATTTACTATTTGATTTTTTCTACCTTCATAAGTATTTTACGTTCGACAAATTGTGAAACTCTTGCTCCATCATTTTTAGGATCTTTAATTAAGGTTTCAAGTTTTTGAACTTCATAGGTAATATTGAATATTTTCCCAATATTAGCTTTGTCATTAAAATCGTATTTCGATAGAATATTCATACTTACAATAGTAAATTCCATCATTTTACTGTCATCTGCTTTTCTAAAATATAGAGACTTTTCTGACTTGCCTACAAATTCTGCTTTCACTTCAGTAGCATTATAATCGATATCATATGTTTCAGTATTAATAGTGGTAAAACTTGTTGTTAAAATTGTCATTAAGACTAATGCGAAGTTTTTCATTGGTATAGTTATTTGTTTTGTTATTAATTATTTCATTTATTAGTTAGACACAGATAGTTTGTTCTGGTCACAATTATTTTAATCTTCCTCGCAATATTCAGCATCACAGCCTTTGTCCTTTTCTTTTGTAAAAGATTCGAAGTATTCGTTATCGAAGTTTGATGATTCTGAATCTTCTAATGTTGATTTTTTGATTAGGTACATTGAATTTTCCAGAACCACTTTAACACGATCTTCCATTTTAGGATCTACATCGGAGAAACTGATAACATCACTCTCTATAAACCCATTTGGATATGCTTTTGCAATCTCTTTTAAAAGCTCATTATTTATATTTTCGAAATTGACAGTTATTTTTTTCATTTTAAAAAAGTTTTAATTCTTAGTAGTATGACACTACTTTTTTTGTTAGGTCACATAAAAAAAGACAAACTCGAAAGTTTGTCTTAAATTGAAAAGAATACTAGATACGTTTTTAGATTATTGTTTTATATTATATATAGTTTGCGTTGGAAAAGCAAAATCGAGTGCTGCCTTTTCATACCTCTTTAAGATTTCTAAATTTATTTTATTTTGAGTTGATGGAATATCTGCTTCTTTCTTGATGTAGTAAATGAAATTAATAATCAATGAAAAGTCACCAAAATTTTCAAAAAACACAACTGGCTCTTCTGTAACGTTATCTAGGTTTTCTTTAATGATATCTTTAAGAATATTCATTGCTGTTTCAATTCCTTCAGCATTGGTGTCATAAGTAAGTCCAAGTTTCAAGGTGACTTTTCGATTTAACTCCAATGCTACGTTTTCAACACTATTATGAATAAACTTTGCATTTGGGATGGTTACCAGAGTGCCATTTAGAGTACGTATTCTGGAACGTCTAATCCCAATTTCTTCTACTTTTCCATCAAACCCATCAACTCGTACTCTATCATTTACAGTAAAAGGTTTATCGGTAAAAACAGAAATCCCACCAAAGATATTTTCGATGTAATCTTTGGCTGCCAATGCAAATGCCAAACCTCCAATTCCTAGCCCTGCTATTAATGCTCCTACATTATATCCAGCATTGTTTAGGGCAATGATAATACCAATTCCCCATATAGCTATAGCAACTAATTTTTTAATAATTGGGAGTAATTGATCATCAAAATCACTATCAGATCTCTCTATTACAGGTTCCATATACTCTTCTATAACCGCATTGACAAGTCTTACTAAGAACCAAGTGACCCCAATCACAATAAGAACGTGGTATATTTTAGTAATAAAAACAACCATCTCATCTGTTTTATGAAGATACTCCATCCCTAGATAGAATCCCAAAACAGTAATCCCATAAATGGATGGTTTTTTTAGGGTTACTAACAGAATATCATCTAACCGAGATTTTGTTTTTTTTGTAAGTCCTTTTACAATGTTGCAAAAAATTAAATAGGCAATTTTTGCAATAATAATTCCTCCAGCTATAAAAGCAAAAGCAATTAACCATTGGGAGATAGTATTCATATAATACTCCTTTGATAAGTATTCTAACATTTTTGAATTTTTACTTTAAGTTTTACTTAATTTTTAATAATCTCGAACGTCCTTCCTGGAAATTTATTATCTGATTGAAATTCCTGAAAAATCACCTTAATGTCATCTACGTTTTCGTTATATACCTGATTGCTAAATTCCTCAAGAACCCAAGTTTCTAAGGATAGTATATGATAATTTTCATAAGACATGATTTGTACTTCTGGCATAGGTTTATTCAAAATATTTCCATTCTTCTGGATTTTTTTCAGTAGATGTTTTTTGACTTCTTGAATATTTACGGTAGCATTAAACTTTACCAGTATCACTAGTTTATCAATATGTAGTTTACTGTAATTAACAACTTTAGGGTATAGGGTATTTTGATTTGGAATCATAATAATATCACCTTTGTAATCGATTATTTTAGTCATCATTAAATTGAATGATTTTACTCTTCCACTATACCCATCTATCATTAATAAATCATCTTTTTTATAGAGTCTCAAAATTTTGATACTTAGTCCATAATAAATATTTTTAAGCGCTTTTCGGACCACTAAATCTGTAAGGTATCCCAAACATACAAAGATCACAAAAAATTGAAATGAATTTAGTCCTAAGTGTGTCTGAATTAAGTAAAAAGAATAAAGAGTGGATAGGACATATAGTATATTCTTTTTTAAATCATTTGACTTTTTGGAATCTCCAAAAGGTTGAATGAAATCCAATAAAGTGATCAGTAAATTTAAAACGGATATTGCTACTGTAAAAAGTAGTATAGAAGTTACTAATCTGATTAAAAATTCTCCATATGAAAAAGCCTCTCCCAACATTTATTCTCCTTTATTATGGTTGATGATATGTATATCTCTTTGAGGGAAAGGAATAGCCACCTTATTTTCTCTAAAAAGTCTATCAATTTCAAAATGCAGATCACTCTTGGGCGTAACTGCTTGAAAGCTATCGTTAACAGTAAATACTAATTTAAAATTTAGTGAACTATCAGCAAATTCTGTGAAAAAGACAGTAGGTTCTGGTTCCTCTAATACTCCTTCTGTATTCTTTGCTGCTTCGAGTAATAATTTTTTGACTAGTTTAGTATCTGAGCCATATGCAACCCCTACAGTAACATTTTCACGAGTAATATTATTATTTTGAGTCCAGTTGTATAATGTATTTGTGAGATAGGTATGGTTTGGAATTACTAGCACTTTATTCTCTAAGTTAATACCTCTTGTAGTTCTTAAATTAATGTCTGTTACCCTAACTACTTTATCATCTATTTCAATAATATCTCCAACGTGAACTGTTTTATCTAATAAGACAAAGATTCCACAAATAATATCCTGAAACAATGTCTGTAATGCCAAACCAACACCTATTAGAAGTGCCGCTGAAGCTGCAAAAATAGCGGTAATATTTACCCCTATGTTGTCTAACGTTATAAAGGTTACAATGAGGAAAATAAAGTATTTAACAAATGAAAATACAGTGGAAAATTTCCTGCTATCGTCTCTTGTTAACTTTCTTGTAACCAATTTTTTGAACAATCGAAGAATGATTGAAGTCAGAACAAAGATGATGGTAAGTATAAGAATGGCTTGTACCGTGATTTGTATTTCTTTTCCTAAATGAAAAGTGTAGTTGAGAATATCTTTTATTTCTTGCATTGTTTGTGAATTAGCTAATATTGTTAGAACTGATCATGACAAGGTAACCCTTATTTCTTTTGGACACATTAAAAAATAAAAAGTCACATTTTAGATGACCGAATTAAAGGGGGTTGAATAGATTGATGTTTACCGCCAAAACTGGAAGTTATATTAGATCAAATATTCCAGATTTTAAATTTTCAGAAATCGGTATTAGGTTGTAATATTCCTTACACTATATTTTACAAAATAGTTGTTATTTTTGTGATTCTGAGTAATACTTGATAAGAATTAATGACAAAAATAGGAATTGAGGATACATTATTAGAATATTATAAGGTTACTGGTAAGAACTCCTTATATAAAATAGAATATGTTGATAAGCTTCCAGATGATGTATATCAAATAAGAACAGTAAATATTAATGGTAAGTCTATTCAATTTTACGATAAAACTGATATAGAAAATATGAGTAGTATCATATTTTGGACCTTAGAATTTATCAATTAAGTTTAACTTGATTTAAGCGTAGTCTAAATCAAAAAGCATATCTTTTTCAAACTCTGTGATAGGATTGCATGCGGTTTCAATTTGAGAACCGTAAAGTAAAAAACCTACGATATCAATAGGTTGAACGCATTCAATACAATTACTATTAAAGATATACTCTTCTCTAAGTTGCATTAATAAACGGCCCAACGCATTTTTACCAATAAGTTGGTTTTTTTCAACTTCTACTGCTGCCCAATCTTTATCTTTACTAGAAAGTTCAACAATAGCTTTGTTTTCAGTATTTCTTAATATTTGAGAAAACTTATCGAAATTTTGAGAAAGTTTAACTTTCAACACCCAATACATTATCGAATATTTCACTTCTTCCCAATCTTGTCTGGTGTATTTTAAATACTTTCTACTAATCATTTTAGCAGTCATGGGACTATTTTGTTCTATGATCTCTTGTTGCGCAGCAGGAAATAAAGGATAACGGCAGGCTTGATAAAGAGCTTCCGCAGAAGGAATAATAACATCATTTACTCTTATAGAGTACCCACCAGCCATATTAGAAAGCCCACCAAATTTAGTTTTAGTGCTTTTAAATACGATTACTTGATTTTTTATATATTCTCTTTCCGAAATTTTCATTTTTTACAATATATATAAAAATTATTATACACCTCTATTCTTTAAACAAAAAAGTGGTATCCAGTTATGTCCAGGAACATCCCACCAAAATACTAACGGGCAGGTGTTAGAAATATTTCTCCAAGTAAAAAACAATGTTCCCGTACCAAATGTTTTATGAGAACGAACTGTATCTCCCAAAGGTCTTTTTCTTATATCAGGGTTATCTTTTTGAACTTTATTTAGTAACTCAATTCCTTTTTCTAGGAAAAGAGCTTCAAGTTTGATTCGATTATCTGCATTACTGAAGAAAGTTTCTTCTTTTGGCATATTAGATGGTCTAAATGCTGAAACCCTTTTATTTTCATTAGGCACTTCTAGTTTTGCTAAATATTCTAAAGAATTTGCTGATTGCTCTTGTATAGGATACATACAATTTAGTCTTTGTTTTGACCACTTAATCTGATTTTCAATTTTATAATTGTGACCTACAATTAATCTGTTCCGAATTTTATCATCAAACTGTTTCATTAATCGGAATTCCATATTACCAAAACCTAATTGATGATAACAAAATAAACTAACTGCAAGGGTTTTTGATTTATTTAGAATGGATTTGTAATTTTCTATACCATTTTGATCTTTAGAAGCTAACCAATTACTTAGATCACGGTAAACCGTACCTCCAGTTGCTAAAAGATCATCAAAATAAATAAAGTTAGTTTTAGGATTATCTATATAATCCTTATAGCTTATCATATATTCTGTTTGTAGAATTTCATCAGTAATATTCAATATTTCCGTTTGGCTTTTATATTTTTTTTGAACATCAAAAAAATGAGTATTTAACACAAGTTCATTCATAGTTTTATAGTTATAAAACTCTTGAATTTCTAATAACCTCTTGTGCAAAAAAGTTTTTGCTTTCTCTTTAGAAATATAAACATCTGGTAGAAAATGAAGTAATTCGGAAAGTACAAATTCCGCATCATTCCCAAATTGATTAGCCCATTTTATGATATGCTCAATAGTTATCTCAAATTTTCTGTTTTTATAATCACATTGATAATCTTTTATTATTTCATATATCTGTTCGGCTAGTTCAATCATTATAAACTGGGAGTGACTTTGTTTGTGTTATTTTTTTGTTAGTTGTATAAACGACTTGAAGATAACAAAAATGGTTAATTCATAATCATTCTTCAAAAACTTGTAAGACAAATTTAAGGTTAAAAAAAATCCTACAATCAAGTTGTTACTCATTTTGTTTTATCATTTAGCTTTTAATGATAGTAGTTTGTTATTCCCAAAAGACAATATGTAAGATAATTAGAAGATTTTACGTGACTTAGAAAAAAGTTTTACTACACCTAGTACTTTCTTACATACTGTTATTCTTGAATCTTTTCTTTTTTCAATGCCCCGTAGCAAAAAAGTTGCGTGTTTTTCCAAAAATACTGCCTGAATTTAGCGGTCAAAGGTTTAGAAACCAAGCCAAATATTCACAAATAATACACTAGAGAAATGGCAAATGAAAAAGATTTAGACTACAAAGCTATAGGAGCAGTAATAGTCGTATCAGCAATAGCTTTTACAGCAGTTGGAGCATTCTATGTACGCCCAATGTTGGATAAGAGAAAAGCTAAAAAACTAGCAGCAGCTAAAAAACCACAAGTCGGAAACAAAAAAGGATAACCCTTTAGAGAGGGGCGTAATCGATGCCATTTGTTATAAAAAGTTGGAAACGATTTGAGGGAAAGAAATGTCAAACGCTGTCTATGATAGCACAAACAAATTATTATGAACGAGTACGATGAACTAATGAGATATCAAGACGATGCAGAAGATCATTTTGATGATTATGATGGAGATATGGATATGCACGATGGGTATGATGACTATGAGGATGAGGAAGATGACTTTGACTCAGGTTTTGAAGGAAATGAGGATGGGTATGACGATTACGATGAGGAATATGAAGATGAGTATGTAGATGATTTTGATGAAGATGGTTACGATGATTACACCCGTACTTCCATTGGTAAAATAGATCCCAATGATAGAACCCTTACCGTAGTGGTAAAAAACACTTCTGGTGATCAAGCTGAAGCGGTTGTGTTTGGAGGAAATGAGGAAGCAGCGCAGCCTGCTGGTGTAACCGTTACGGTTGAGGAATCGAGTCATAAGGAAGTTCGTGAGGAATCTAAGGCAAATCCTTTTAAGATTTCAGGGATGAAGTATTCTGTATCAAATCCGTTACAATTTGACAACGTATTAAAGTTGACAAAAAGAACGGCAGCAGGATCGAATACTATCCGTGTGTATCAACCACGTAATGCTACAAGCCCTCAGAACTTTACGCAACAATTGATTGATGATGATAACTTCGAATTGAATGTTACAGGACAGGATTCTTTACGTGTAACTGTTAATCCAGATACTACGGCAGTATTCACTTTTACTATAAAGGCGAGAGCGAATATGGGTAACCTGTTAAAAGGTAATAATGTGGCGGAATTATCAAGAGTTCCAAGAACTACTGGTCTACCACAAATCGATTTGATCCGTAGAAGAAAAAGACAGACTGCCTTTGGAATCCGTCCACGAAGACGTAGACGAGTTCGTAGAAGACCAGTACGCAGATATAGACCAAGACGTCGATATCCAATATCAAGTCTACGTAGACGTAGATTGAGATAGTTGCTATAAGCAAGCTTACAAAAGTGATACAGTCAAAGCGATAGGAATATTCCAAGGCTTTGGCTGATCTTTTTTTAATCACAAAATAAATGCTTATGAAAACATCAAAAAAACATAGAACGAAAGGCTTGGCACAAAATAGTATTGACTACATCGTGCTTAGTAACCCTGATCCGATCCGTAAAATCATTTTTGATTGTGGATATGAAGTTCCAGAGGACTTACACACACTTGTAAAGGCAACCAAAGAACTGATACAGAAAAATGGTAAATCGGTAATTTCAGAAGTACTACAGCACCATCCAGATAAGAAGGCAATACTAGCCCTAAATACAAAGAAGAAGAAAAAGCCCTGCAATTCTTGTAGTAATGACAACTATAATAGTGAAGACAATTTTTGTGGAGAATGTGGACATTCGAACTACAATGGATCTGGTGACGAAGATAGTTTCTTGGATCAATTTTCAGATGCAAGCGACAAGGAAGTTAAAAGCTATTATGACCGAATTGTAAAAAAATCTAATGCCAATCCAGAAGATCAGAAGTTGGCATCGGAAGTTCAAATGGTTTGGAATGAAATGCGTCAAAGAAAGCTTACTGATAAAGATACAACACCTGTTGTTTCAGAACCTCAAAAAGCATCGGTATTTGGAAAAGATGAACTAGTGCTTTTAAGCGTGGTATTTATCGCAGGGTATCTGGTAGGTGCTACTCGCATTGGTAATTCATAATTAATTTAAAGAGTAAGAGATGAAACAGAGTTTTCAAGAAAAATATAATGATTCTATTAATCTAATCAGTCATTTGATCCTGACCAAACCTAAACCTGTCATTGGTTTATTGGCAAAATATGAAATCACTTTCAAAGGTACACCTAACAGAAATCAAATTATAGATGAAGTGGTGGAATTGCTAAAATCAAATAATCAAAAATTTGAAGATGATTTAGGCAAACTACTAACGATCCATATTCAATATCAAGGTAAAGAAATGCTTGCCTTGGAGCGAAGCAATTTTAGTTCCTATGATGATGGAGAGGAAGACGAAGATGAATTTTGGGGAGCGCTTGCAAAAGGAGCAATTGGTATTGTTGGTGGACTTTTCAAAAAGAAAAGACGTAGACGAAGTAGAGGTGGTGGTGGAAATGCTGCTGCACTTGCAGCATCACAAGCTGCTGCTGCAAGACGTAGAGCTTCTGCACAAGCTGCGCAGGCTAAACGAGATATGGAACGTAGAATGCGGGAAATGCGAGAAGCAGCCGAGCGCAGACGTAGAGAAGCAGAAGAACGCAGGCGTAGAGAGGAAGAAGCACGTAGACGAAGGGAAGAAGCAGCTAAAAAGGAAGCTGATGCTAAGAAAAAGCAAACCAATACGATGTTAATGGCAGGTGGTGGAATTGCACTCTTGGCGATCATTGGTGTCGTAATGGCTAAATCTAACTCAAAGCCTTTATATCCGCCTATGCCAGCTCCAGTTCAACCGATATCTGGTAGATAATCTTAACATTTAAAAGAAAAAGACATGATAGATTACCCTATAGATATAGATGAATCCGAGACTTCGGAATATGACCCATTCTTACACCATGTAATACGTCATAAACTACGAAAAAAGAAGAACCGAAGAAGGTTAAAAAGACTCTTTCGAAAACACCCTAAAACAAGAATATTACGTTCCATAGGAATTGGTAGAAGAAGGCGTAGAACTCGTCCTGTAAGACGTCCAGTAAGAACACTTGATAAGCGATACCGCAGACCTATTGGTCGCCCCGTTAGAAATAGATTGGTTTCAAGGTCAGACACAATTAGAAAGCCTTTTAGAAGACCACCTATAAAGTTTGGTAATCCTATTCATAGAGATTTAGAAGGGAATAATAGGATCTCGAAGATTGGGATAAGAAAGCCACGATTTAAGGGAACACCTATAATGCCAGGCGATCCTAGAAAACGAACTAAACCACCTGTATCTATTCCTAACAAAAGGAGAAAACCGAAAGTATCAAGGGATACGGTCATTCCATACAAAAGAAGATATGGCAGTCGTAAAGGTAGGGCTATGCCAATGCCTAAAAGAGTTCCAAAACAGAGGATACTGCCAATGGAGGATGAATTGCCAGTTGTAGAACAAAATATGATAGCATCAAATATGGAAGTAATGGATAGAAATGAAAAAGAGAAAAAACCAGAGAAGCCTAGTAACAAAAGAAAGATGCAAAATATCATTGGAGTTGCTGTTTTAGGGCTTGTGGTAACTGGATTTGTAATGTATAAAATGAAAACTAAAATAGAAGCAAATGGACGTACTAGCTGATACTATAGAGCAAGTTTTTAGTGATGCAGGTGAAATCCCATTAGGATTTCTATTTGCATCTGTAAAAAACATAGGAAACTCTCCAGTAATGGTGGGTGGAATACCGCTTGCTGCGGGAGATGCAAAATCGTATCCCTTTGTGGGAAAGCCACATAATGCAAAATCGTTCGATCCAATGGACTCGACCCTACACATTATGTACATCATATAAATATTAAACTTTAAGAAACTTAACTATGATAGCAGGAGAAACAGAAATGTTAATATCAGATCGCTTTGACGATGAAGCCTATGATGAATTCTTGTTTGGCAACAAAAAGAAAAGAGCAAAAAGACGAGCTGCTAGAAAGGCTAGGAGAGCCAAAAGGCGATCTAACCCTAAACGAATTGCCAGAAGACAAAAGAGAAGAAACTTCTTTTCACAACTAGGACAAGCATATCGAGATTTAGGAGGTGGAGCAGCTATTGGTGGAGCAGTTGACACAATTGTTAACAAACCTAGACCCATCCAAGTACCAGAGTTATACGGAGAACAGAACAGGGAGATTCCTACAGATTTCAGAGTAGGATTTGGAAATGAAAGTACTCAAGAAACTCCTAAAAAGGATAAGACCACAACGACAATACTATATGTTGCTTTAGGAGTTGTTGTCGTTGGCGGAATTGGGGTATTAGCCTATCAAGCTCAAAAGAATAAATATGTAAGAATTAATCAAGGTTAAAAACGATGATCATTCCAATTCCTTCTCTTAGAAAGCGGTTTACTATTGCCATTACGGTAAAAGTAAAAAGGGCGATGCACGTAGGGTTTAAAGTATACGATCCTTTATCTCCAAACACGCACTATTTCCGTAGGAAAGCTTACTTGGAAAGAGGACAAAAAAGGAGTATCAAAATTCCTTTACCTGTTTCACCTGAAGAACTGGAGATGGAGGTCTATGATAAAAAGACAGGTGATGATGAGGGTATCGATATTCTTGATTTTAAAGTGATCATGATGGACGAACCTAAGATTTGGACTACTCCAGAACAACAACGGTTTATGGAGTTTGCCATCCAGTTTGCTCAAAAGGCGGGGTATGTCCCTTCTGGATTTTATGATAGCCCGAATAATGAGTTTCTATTCCAGTATTTACCTAGCATCGTTGATGCTTTTGGGAAGGAATTGATTACTCCTGCGAGAATACATCGCAAGATGCCAAGAGTTCAGATATCACAACGATTGTTTAAAACATATACGATTCCTGTTCGAGTAGCAATACTAGCTCACGAGGGTTGCCATTGGTTTTTAAATACAAGAAGCGAAACGACAGCCGATTTATGCGGAATCCGGCATTATTTGGATTATGGATTTCCAAAAATAGAAGCGGTGTATGCAGCTACAAAAATTTTTAGTCAACATCCCGAATTAGTAGGTGAAATACAAGTAAGAAGGACAAAAGAGATTGTTCAATTTATCAATCAATACAGACTAGCACAATGAAAAAAAACACCGAAATAGCATTGATAACTACAGGGATTACTCTTGCAGCGCTTTGGTGGGTGTTATTGGATGATGATAAGGATCAAACTAGAGTCTCAAAAAGCAATGGTATTGCACCCAAAAACAAAATACCACCTACAGAAAATACTGATGTAATCATAACTGATCCTATAGATTCAGATCCATATGATTCTTTTGTGAAAGTAAGTCGTTCCTATACAAGAAGGTTACCAAAAAGAACCTTTAAAGGCTTACATAGAAGTGCTACGAAATTGGATAATGAAGCTTTCTATAAAAGGCTTCAAGATAGATATGAAACAACACAACTGACTATTACCAATACTTCTGATGTAGAAAGAGAAGTTCGTTTGTGGGCGGGCAACAAAAAGCCACCCTTAAGTCCAACATTACCAGGAGATGTATCAGATCATATTTTCAGGACGGTAACCGTCAGTTCTAATTTAGGAACAGGAATATACCCTCAAGGAATCATTGTTAATCCTTTTAATAGGTTTACCTATATAGCTAATCAATTATCAAATAATATTAGTGTTCTGAATACTGAAGGAATTTTAGTATCCCTTATTCCCATAACTGCTAATGCTAGCAGCCCCTTTGGGGTTTCGCCCGTAGACCTGACCGTGAATAGCCAACCTAGTTCCCCAAACTTTGGAACGGTCTACGTGGCGAATATTATAGGTGATACCGTAACGGTGATTAATAAACAATTGGAAGTGGTAAATACGATACAAGTGGGAAAAAGACCTATTAGTATAACGTTCAATTCTTTTAATTCAAATGTATATGTAGCTAACATTGCTGATGATACCATTAGTGTAATTGACACTACTACAGAATCGGTAATAGAAACTATTGGTGTAGGAAAAGCACCAAGAAATATTACCATTGTGCCAATGACAGGGTCTGTCTATGTCGTCAATTCAAATGACAACAGTATATCAGTCATCGATACTAACAATCAAGTATCAAATACTATTGATACTGCGGGTAGTGAACTTACTACAATAGCATATCATCCAGTAAACAATAGCCTGTATTTAGTTTCATCTGGAGATAATACAGTAATCCCGATTGATCTGGATACAGATACTACAAGGGCAGCAATACCAGTTGGAGCAGATCCGTATCGTATTCTCTATAACTCTAGTAATGAATTACTGTATGTAGGTAACAGAGGGGATAATTCATATTCCATAATAGATACCACCGATGTAGTAATTGATACACTTTTTTTAGGTGCAGTAGGTACAGGTGTGGCTATAGATCCTAATAGTGATATGATTTACAGTAGTGATAGCACGAATGGGGTTATCAATATCATTAGTTATAGTCGAGAAAGTAATAAAGTACTCATCAATGATGGGTATAAAGCAAGGCGTGAAGACTTCACATTTAACCCTGCCATTGTCAAGCATGTAAAATTTGTTTTATCGGGTACTGAACGCTTTAAGGTATTGAAGCTTGAAGAAGAAACTGTAACAGGAAAAACAAATATAAAACCTATCTCCTTTTCGAGTTATAACAGCCCTCAAAACTTCGGAAATGTAGCAGAAGTTTTTGAGATGAACGGAGCTATCATTGATGGCAAAAATGGATGGGTATTTAAAATTGCAGGAAAGCAAACCATCACGATACTAACGTATTATAAACAATTTGAAACAGAAAACATTTTAGAAGATGCAATACTTAATTAGAAAAAAAGAAAGCTATGAACAATGTATTAGATATAGCATTAGGAGAGTACGGAGTCACAGAGGTTGTTGGTAAGAACCATAACCCCCGCATACTGACATATTTTAAAGAGATTGGTCACAGATGGGTAACAACAGACGAAACAGCTTGGTGTTCTGCATTTGCGAATTGGGTGGCTTTAAAAGCTGGTTATGCCCTTAGTGGTAAGCTCAACGCTCGATCTTGGTTAAAAGTTGGTACAAAAGTAAAGACTCCACAACAAGGAGATGTAGTTATTTTTTGGAGGGAAAAAAGAAGTAGTTGGAAGGGACACGTAGGTTTCTTTATCGGCTATAGTGAGGATAAAAAGTACATCTACGTATTAGGTGGAAACCAGAATAATAAGGTTTGTATTAAGCCTTATCCCACGTATCGGTTATTAGGATTTCGATCCATCAAAAAAACATTCAGACCCTTATTCGATGGTGCATAGTAGCACAAAATAGAAATGGACATTTAAAATAACAATAGATGAAAAAAGTAGATTATTTAATTATTCAAAGTACAGAATCAGGGGAAGGAATTCCTGTTACTAAAGAAGATATAATAGACCTACATACTAGTGATAAAAAACTAGGTGGCTATGGATTTAATCGCCCTGGTATTGATTACCTAATTCAACCTGATGGATCAATGGAAACTCTAGTTTCAGAAGATAATCCAACTAATGTTGACTTATGGGGGATTTCTGAAGGGAAGAAAGGGGTACTAGGAATCTGTAAGCACATCGCCTATGTGGGTGGACGGACAGAAAAGGAAGTAAAGCCAAAGGATAGTCGTACTACGGCACAGATAAATAGTTTGGAAGCTATTGTTAAGTTCTACATTCTCAAGTTTCCAAAAATTCAAGTATTAGGACTTGACGAAGCTCCTGCTATGAAAGGCAAAGAAAACCCTGCTTTTAGTGTATCCATTTGGTTAGAGGAAATAGGTGTACCAGAAATCAACATCTTTAAAAAAATCAAAAAGGAATAGCAATGAAGAATACCATTTTAGCACTTGGCGTGGGTTTTCTTATTGGTAGACATATTTACAAAAAGTATGACAAGAAAGAAGCTGATCTCAAAGAAGCCCAAGTCAAGAGAAGGCTTATAGAAACATTGGAAGATTTAGGGTTGTCTAAACGAGAAGTCAAATCACAATCCAATCATATTTTAAGAAGATAAAGAAAATAGTATGCCTATTGAAATCAACATACAGAACAAATTATTTCTAGTACCAGAATCTAACGATCCTTGCGAATTATGGGTGCGCTATTTCGGTACTTTAAAAGCAACCGTTGGGACGGCAAATGCCCGAACTATTTGGTTGGTGACTTGGAAGACAAACGGATCATCCAGTTGCACGACAAATGGAGATTTCAATAAATGGTTAAAGAAGAACAAAATTGACGTATCAAGTGCAGCAACAAGAGCCATAGCAGATGCATCTGAAATAGGTAGCAATTTTATGGGGTTAGGAAAAAATTTGTCAAAAGTAGTTTCCATCGCTGTACCCGTTACTTTGACTTTGCTATTAGCTGTTATTGGTCTGATACTTTGGAATACTGCAAAGAAAGCAGATGTAACTGATCTTGCAGCGCTTACACCAATGGGTAGATCCGTTGGAGCTGGAATCAAATTTTTGAACAAATGAAAAAGGTAGTTGGATTACAGATCACCGCAGGCACAGTAGTGCTGATATTGATTGGTACTACTTATATCACTTTACGCAACAAAAGGCGAAATAAACTTGCTAGTAGTTTATTAGGTGAATTAAGTAAAAGTTTGAATCCAGAAGGTAAAGGATTAGAGAGTGAAGCTGCTTTAGATGTTAAATATGTCGAGAAAGTTTTTAACTCCCTTTCGGGAAAAGTAGTTGTTCTCAAAGGATCTACTGCAACACGATATGCCAATGAAATCCATCAAGCATTTAAGCCTTGGTATAGAGGAGGAGATTTAGAAGAAAATGTATATGCCGTGTTCAGAAACCTTAAAGATAAAGTTCAGGTATCTCAAGTAGCTAAAGCATATCAAAGAGAACACAAATTAAATCTTAGAGATCAGTTAAAGGATCGCTTTGATAAAAGTGAAATCAAAACGGTATTAGGTATTATCTCAAGATTGCCAAAATACAGAACAGTATAAAAGCAAAACAATGGAAATGACGAAAACAATGTGGTGGGTAATTGGAGGTGCAGGAGTAGCTGGATTAGGTGTTGGGATTTACTTTTTTGTAAAGAAACACAAAACTAATAAAGAGACGACTTCATTTACTGGAATGGGAAGCAAAGGAAAACCTGTGAAAGTAATAAAAGGTGGTAGCGCCACACCCGTTACAGAACCGAATTGGAATGCACCTTTTAATATGAATTATACGGGAGATGTTAAAAAATGGTTAGGGGGAAAACGTATTAAGGAATTGTCTGAATCTGCTGCTAAAAAGTATGCTCTTGAATTGAAGAATGCCAAAGGATTATTTGATGATGATGAAAAGGCAGTAGAACGTGTATTTAGAAGTTTACAAGATAAAACACAGGTAGCTAGTCTATCTAGAGCATTCTATTTTAGTCAGGGCAAAAAAGATATGTGGCAGCATCTTAGAAGTTTTTTGAGTGATAGCGAAATGAAAAAACTGGTCAAAGATCCGGTGAGAAGATTACCTAACTACAGATTAGCTTAAAAAATTACACATCACAGAATTTTTCAATAAAGGACAATACTATGAAAATTAAGAATAAAAAACCAATAGTAAAGAAGACTGAAAACAATGATAAAATGCTCTGGATGATTATCGGAGTTTCAACTCTAGCATTAGGAGGAATAGGTTATTGGTATTACAGAAAACGCAAAAATAAATCAGAGATGTTCCCTAGCGGAGCAGAAGATCTTGATCGGGAAATAGCAAGTACTATTGCCAATAATACAACAAGAAGATCCACTATAACGAGAAGACCAACAAGGTTTAGGTGTAGCAGTAACGAATACCCTTTGAAATATGGTACGTGCCATAGAGATGTAAAAATATTGCAATCCTATTTAAGTAAAATCCATAAATCAGATTTGGGACGTTCTGGCAAAAATAAAGATGGTGTTGATGGAATGTTTGGAAATAAAACAAATAAAGCAGCTAAGATGCATTTACAAAAGACATCTTTTAGCAAACAGGACATTGATGGAATGAGAACGGCAATTAAAACGATAAAGAGATGATACGTACAAATGATTTGATTATAGCAGGGGTTGGTATTGGTGTAAGCATTTTAGCAGTATACCTCATTAAAGGTCAAAAAAAGAAACCTGAAAATGTAGAGCCTGTATTACAAAAAAGGCAAAATGTGGAAGAAATCAAAGAACCCGAATCTATTACAAAAGTAACATCTGAAACCAATTATGTTACTCCAAAACGGGAAGAAAGTAAACCTTGGCAATTGGCTAAAGGAAGTAAAGGCAAGGAGGTGGAACGGTTACAGATTTGGTTGTTACGACATCACGGTTGGAAAGGTACTATTACCAAAGTATTTGATCAGCAAACGGAAGAATTGGTACAAAAAATTTTCAAAACCGAAGGTGTTGATAGAGCCACTTATGATAAGCATCAAATGGGTATTCCAATCCACGAACTAATAAAAGCTTAAGATATATGGTACGCAAAAAAAGAAACTTAAACAACTTACTTGATGCATTAGTAGACAAAGATGGATTGAAAACTGAGGTAACAATTACACTTACCAATCAGACCTTATTGAAAATCATTTTAGGAATGCTGTTAGCAGGTGTAGCCATCGTTGTTGTGGCTAATACGGTTAAAAACCTATTCCCGAACACGCAATTAGCAGCTATAAAACAAGAAGTAATAAAAATTAAACAAACCCTTAAATAAAAACAGTTATGGAAATCGTTTTGGAACAGTTTACAAATTTTTTGAATTCCCTTGATTGGGCGTATATCTTCTCTTTTATGCTTATTACTTATGTAATAAACTATTATAAAATACCTGAGTTTATAGGTAGAGGATTAGGGATTAAACTTAGAAACAGATACCAGGTGCTAATCATAGGATTTATATATGCCGTGATTGTCTTCTTTTTGCGAGGATATGATCTGTCAAAAGTACTATGCCTTTTTATCTCTTTTCTTTTTGCAACAGCATTTTACAAATTTTTGATTCAGGTTGTTGTTGAAAGGTTTCTTCCCAAGAAGAAAATAGAAATTCCTAAAGATGATCTATTATGAAACAGTATAAATGGATACTACCCCTTATAGCAATTGTAGGGGTAGTTGTTGCACTCTTCTTTATCATTCCTGCAGAGGATGATGTAATCGATCAGATACAAAAGATTGAGATTGAAGAATTGAAGCGAGAAAATATGACCCTCATACAGACTAATGAACTATTAGATAGTAAGTTGGAGCTATTGGAATCGATGGCAGATAGCCTAACAGTATTGATTAATGAAGATAGCCAAGTAATAGAAAAATTAAAGGAAAGGAAAGATGAAAAAGTTAGTGCTATTGATGACTTTACTGATGATGAGCTTTATCAGTATTTCTCAAGATTTGACACCAAAAGTAATGGAAATTGATAAGCTTCCACACTATTGTTTTACCATTGCTCAATCTCGTGAAATTGCCAAACTACTGGAGCTTGGGAAATATAATGACTCTCTTGTGAATAATTTATCCTTGAATATTAAAAGGTTTGAACTAGTGACCCAAAAGAAAGATAGTATCATCTCTTTTCAGTCTGACCAATTGGAGAATTATACGATGGTGGTAAATAACAATGATCGAACCATTCTGCTATTAGAGGAAAGTATCAAACGAAAAGAAAAAAAGATCAAAAGAGGTAAGCTACACAAGATCCTATTGGGAATAAGTATAGTGGCACTTGGAACATTAGTAATTAGTAAATAAGTAAGAAATGGGAGGATATCAATCAGATTTTAGAATAGAAGATGTAAGAGGAGAAGATAATTTACCTCTTGAAAATAGTTTAGGAGGATATGGGGTTACTACTGGAACAGATGATAATGCATACGAATTATCATTAGATCCTAAATTAACTAGACCATATGAAGCAGGCTTGCCCGTAGAGGTTGTATTTCATAACGTAAATACCGAAGCTGCTACTTTGAATATAGATCAGCAAGGAGCCATTCCATTAAAGAAGTTCAACGGGGTATCATTGATACCTTTAATAGCTGACGATTTAAAAACGAATCTTATCTATAAATTGGTATTTGATGGTAATTGTTTTCAGGTTCTTACGGGAATTCCTGTAAGTGCCGGCATTAGTCAAAATCGTGAAGAAATATTTTCGGTACTGGATGAAAACATCAATTCTGATAGTGTTTTTTATATCAGTAATAGGAACAGATATTCTGTGATTAACGGGAATCTAGTAACACCTTTAAATATTAGACTTCGTAGAGTTGGAGGTGTAGGACAAACAGGAGGTACATCAAGTGGCGGTACGGTATTAAAAATGCCAGCACTTGCAGAATTTGGAAGTGTGATAGCTTGGAGTACGCATTCTACAGCTGGAAATCTTTTCTTTTGTCAGTTGAGTAGCTTTGGGGTTTTAGCAATAGAAGGTGAGTTTACCTCAGAGCTAGATGAAGTACTAATAATTTTCCCACCATACATCGCAAAATTACCTTTAGAAATTCCTGTGAACCCTGTATTTAATGTTCCACCTGTACCATAAAGAAATGAAGGATGTCAACAAGAAAAGAACAATTTGTAATTCGTTATTACCCTTATGCAAAGAAGGCTTCTGAGAAATCTGGAGTACCTATTTTGTTCGCATTAGCACAAAGCGCTTTAGAATCTGGTTGGGGGAAATCTGCAAAGGGGAATATGATGTTTGGAATCAAAAAGGGATCTGGAAGAAATTACGGAGGTTGGTCGCAGGGCGATAGCCAGTTAATTACTACTACTGAATATAGCTCTAGCCCGAATCGCAGCTTCCCTTTTATTTATCCAGGCTATCCAATTCAGCAATCCAATGGGAAATGGAAGTATAGAATAAAAGATGTGTTCAGGGCATACCCTAATCCTTTTTTCTCATTTATAGATTGGGCTGGCTTGTTATTTAAAAATAGGAGATATAGCTATGCCATGCGGTTTAAAAAAAACCCATATCGATTCGCTGAAGAAGTAGCCAAAGCAGGATACGCTACAGATCCTAATTACGCCAGTAAGATCAAAAGGATCATGAAAGAGATAGAACAGGTAATTGTCCTGAAGAAATTAGATAAAAAAGAAGGTAGCATTATCATTCCAATGGCAATTATGGGTATAAGTGTCATTGCAATAATAGTAGCCGTATTAAAAAGTAAAACGAAATAATAGAAGTATGGAATTTCTAAATCTAGCAGGAGTTGTATTAGGTAGTTCGGTTTTGACTGAGACTGTGAAGTACTTTCTTCAATACAGAAGTCAAAAGAAATTAAGGAAAGCTGAAATTCGAAACCTAAATGCTGAAGCTGACGAGAAAGTAATTAGCAACTGGATTCAATGGTCTGACAAAATGGAAGAACGAATTCAGGAACTGGAGAAAAATAATCAAGAGATGAAGGCTATCATCGTTAGACAACGTGAGCGTATTAATGACCTTGAAGTTTATACAGAAAAACTGGAACTTAAATTAAAAAAACACCAAGAAAAAAAATGAAAGCAGATAAAGGGAATATGACTATGAATGTAATTTTTGGAGCTTTTTTGATCGTAAATATGGTTCGGATTGGGATGACTATTTATGATAGAAATCAAAAAGTAAAAGAGAAGAAACAATGTAATTGTGGTGGTCAAAGATAGAGGGCATATATGGTTTGGTTTAGGAGCAGCTTCTATAGTCATTATAGGAGCTATTGCTATGGCTAGATTAAAATCAAAACCAAAACCAAAAGTTGATCTTACCAAATTTGATAGTCCCGATATTCAAGGATCTGGCAAATGTATGGATAAGGAATTTATTAAAATGCTTCAAAAATTGGCTAAAGTTACCAAACTACCAATTTTCGATATGATTAACTCCGGTGCAAGATCATCATATTGGAATACTAAGGTAGGTGGGGTTTCTAATTCATCACACAAAATACCAAAATGTCAAGCTGCCGATATTAAAGCTCCTACCAAATCCATTAGAAATAAGATAGTAGTGGCTGCAAAATTAGTTGGGTTCAAACGTATTGGAGTGGGTAAAACCTTTGTGCATTTAGATAATGATAGTTCAAAAAAGCAATATGTGGCTTGGGGTTATCCTTCAGGAACGAAACCACCGATTAATCCTTTTGTATAAAAAGAATAGTTATGTTAAGAGATCGAATACAGAAACAGACATATCCAAAAAGAAGAAATACTGCAACAATCCTGAATTATCTGGAAGAATTAGTACTAATCAATGCCAAAGAAGTTGGACTTGTGCCTATAGATCAGGATAATAAAGGCTATCAGGATATTCCACTTCCTTTCGGTAGGATCATTCCATTAGAAGTACCTGAAGAAGCTGTATCGGCAACTATGATGGTAGAACAGGGAATTGTTAATGTTATTACAGATCCAGACCCAGATGAAACTGTATCAATTGTTGCTAGATCAAATAAAAAGAAACGTACACCGCCTATTCCTGTGTTGGAACTACCTATTACAAATTCGACAGCCGTATTAAGGTTTAAGGAAAATGGATCAAATCCTAGTGTCATTTCAGGGTTTGGATTGGGAAACCAAGATATATTTGAACTGGTAGGATCTGAAAACCTTAAAAAGTTTAGAGTAATCGGAGTACAAAAAAATGGAACACCTGTTTTAAGAATTCAATTTTATAAAACGGCACAATTTGAGTAAATACCATGAGAGCAATTAGAACACAACGCTTTGTAAGAGGAACACAAACAAATGATAGTGCCGAAGGGAGTACAAGTGGTTTAGCACCATTCATATCCGAAGTATGTGGTGCTAGAATGCGAATAAAAGGAATACGAAAGGTACAAATCAAAGGATATCATTTTACTCCAAATGTAACTATAGATACTGGTGCGGAAATAGATAGTTCAGAGTTTAGAAGAACAGGGAGTCTTGTTGTAGTTATTAGTCAAGTAAAATTTATTAACCCAACACTATTAGAAGCCGTAGTATTTGGAGGAGATACTGAAGGTAAATTTAATTTGATAGTACGAAATGGAAATCTAAATTCTGGCGGTACTGGAAATGAGACTATTGTAGTAATTAATCCTGTTTGGATAGATTTAAGAAGAATATCAGTCACGGATTTGGGTTTACAAATTAGTCCAGGTGTTATAGTAAATAGGAATTTAGAAAAAGGGCTATGGGGTATTAATAGAAGTGCAACTTTCGAAAGTGCTATAAAATTCACAAAGTTTACTTGGAAAAGATGTGATAATCTTGATTTTAGTATTGTATTTACATTGAGTGACATAGAAGGGGTTAGTCTTTTCGGAATTGGTAGTTTAGGGATTGAAGTTGGCAATTTGGGTTCAGAACCATTATTCGAAGCTGAATCTCATCTCTTTGTAATTAATGGTACGACAAATCAAATGTATGGTGGGGGATCAAGATATAGGAGATGGACACAACAAATTGGAAAAACAGTTTCTTTTGAAGTGTCTAAATTTTATCGATTGAATTATAAGTTTTTGACCTCTGGAATTTTAATGACAATTGCCAAAGTCGATCCAGAAAATTTTGATAAGATTGTAGAAGTGCAACATCAATGGTTTTCGGATTCACCTAGTGATAGTGCAGCACTACTTCCTTATTGGACGGTAGGGAGTAATCAGAATTTATTTCTTACAGCTTTTAAAATTGGTTAACTTATAGCTATTAAGAATTAACATTAATAGGATAAAATGAATTTTACGATGGTATTTGATAATAAGTGTTAATTTAGATTTAATCCAGCTGCAAAACCAAAACCGCAGCTAATGGATTTTGTACGCTTTTATCATCCATAAATACTATGTTTTATTTTCAAATCATATGTGTCTAGGTCTAAAAATTCGATACCTCTGTTTTGAAACTTGCCGTTTGTCGCTTCTGCCAAAAAAGATAGATCTAAAAATCTTTTTGAGATATTTTCTTTGTCAATATATAGATATGTTTCTTTCTGTAAATAAAAATATGTGAGTAATGATTTTTCAGGAATACCATCTGCATAGATAAGATGTTTATATTCTTGATTTTTATATCTAAACTTTATTATACCTCTATTTTTATACTCAGTATATTTCTTTGATTTATCAGATTCTAATAAAATGTCTCTTTCATATGGTTTGAAGTCAAAATTTTCTTTCTGATTGGTTTGATGTCTAAATTCTATTTTATTAAGATCAATAGTAACTTTATCAGCATTTTCCATAAATTTTCTAATCAAGGATCGGTTCCTGTTTCCTGAAAAACCAAAGCTTGGTGTTTTAGTTTTTCTTATACGATAAATAAGATATAAGAACCCTAGAATAGTACTGAACAGTCCATAAAAAAAGAATTCATTTTCCATTGGTAATGATTTTTATATTAAAAGTTAATAAGACTATAGAATTAGAGTCAATTTGTAAAAAATTAAAAATCAAAAGGAATTTTATCAATAATATTTTTTTTCCTATTAATATCAAAAAGTAAAGAAATGATAAACCCTTTTTCTGAAATTCTTTTATTCAAAAAGGATCTTATAGTCGGAGAAAACTCTAAATCATAATATTTGTTTTTTTCATATTCTTTGGAAAACAATTCATTATACTCTTGTTGACTTAATAGAAATTCAAAGCTAACAAATGATTTATAACGTTGTTCTTGTCCTTTTTCTAAATATTCAGTTCTTATACCTTTGACAAACTTCCCATTATGTAAAAAGTATATATTACCTGATCTAATATTTGGGCTTTTCTTGCTCCAAAAAGTGTGCTTTATTTTTAATCGAGAACCACTATTATTGATATAATTAAATTCTTTTGGGATATAAAAAGAGATTGGTATACTGTCTCTTTTTTGATCTCCAGTTTTTATTTTTAATGGTAGATCAGTAGTAGGGAAAACCTTGTGAATAAACTTTTCTTCTTGGGCATTATTATTACAAGAAGATAGAGTTAATATGAAAGTGAATAATATCTTTAATATAATCTTTGTCATCATCTTAATATGTTTGGCTATATACTGCATCAATATAGTACTTTTCCGTTTCTGTATCTTTATCCTTAATAAGGATCAAATAAGTATATTTTAGTTCAGAGTTATTTATTGAATCAAATTGATCTAACTCTTTGAATGTTTTAATTTCTCCATTCATTACTTTACAATGAGCTTCGTGAGAAATATTTCTTTGGAGAAAGAAATCAGATAATTCATCGGCATAAGTTCTTTCAATTAAAGATTCTAATGCATCAAGTCCATTATGTTTATTAATGTGTACAAGTTCTTTTCCGTATGCACTCATATCATTAAGCATACCATTAGTAACTTCGGTGGCAATAACATCCGCTACCATAAATAAAGAGCCTAATCCCGTAAGAGCTTCGGATGCTAATACCATTGGATTTACTTTTGCTGCCTGATGCGCAGTAGCAGATTCTAATGCTGCCGTGGTAGTTGTTCTTTTTGCGGTTTCAGCAATGGTTTTTTTTGCAGCTTCTTCGGCAAGATCTCTGGTTGCCCATTTCAATGGTTTCGTACCAGAAAATGTAGAAAATATACTTACGACTGATGACGGTTTTGGTATGCCGGTACTACTGTCACCCTGTGCAAATAGACTATGAATTGTTGGACCAACTTGTACATAGTCATAAAACCTCAATAATTCTCTAGCGTTTCGTATTGAACCGACAATTCCTTCTTTAATATCAACGCTATTAAAATATTCAGAAAATGATTTTCGGATTCTTTTTTCTTCTTCAGTGATATTGATGTACGAAAAAGTGTCCTTGACCACAAAGGCTGATGCACTTTTCACCTCATATCCAATGCTATGTACAACTTCGTTTGTAGTTAAGTTGATAGTTTCTCTATACACTTGTTTTTTAATCATATTGATCTCTGATAGAGTAGTGCTTTTTGTGATGATTTTTACTTTCATCACAATTACATTGGCAATTTTCCCTTCTAATCCAGTTGCCTTTGCCATATCATTTGCCTTTTTAGCAGCGTGGCGTATTAACTTTCCGTGGTTATCGTATTGTTCTGATCGTTCCTCATTGTCAGGTTTTTTGGAAGTGGCATCAATAGGATTAAATGAAGTTACAATAAGATTTCCTTCTCTATCAAAGAATTCTGGAATACTACTTCCTTCGTTTACTGGTATTATCCAAAGATCACGATTATTATAACCAACTCTTAAACGATCATCATTTTCATCTTTAGGATATTCTTCAGATAGGTTTTTATAAGATATTCTCCAATATAATTCTATAGTATGATCTAAGGAAACCAAATTCCCATCGTGATCATCTTGTATAACGGGTTCCCAACTATCTTCCAGTTTTACTTCTATAGTAGCAATTCTTTTATCACCTACTTGTTTTATTTTTTCTTTTTTGAATACTGGATCATTTGGGAATTCGGAATCATCTGGATCAATCTCGTCAATCCATAATAGATGATCATGATCGAAAAGCTGGAATTCCAGTTCTTCACCAGCTCGGATACCTTTTACTTCTGCGTGAAAATACATTGTGTCGCCTAAAGGAACAGAAACTTCTTCTTCTTCATTTTTATTTTCATCCAGCTCTTTATAAACATAGGGTTGCTCTCCTTCTTTATCATAAGTCCACCATCCCTTCACAATCTCGGGTTTTATATACTTTGCTGTAATGGTTCTAGTTTCTCCATCTTCAAACTTAACTGTAAATCTTGTCATAGTTTTGGTTTTAAGCTTCTTGTTGATCTATTACTTCTAATTTGATAGATTCTTGGTTACTATTAATAACGTAATCTTTGATGGTGTCGTTATTCAGAATAGTTCCATTGTATTTAAAATCGTGTTCCTTATCATTAAAATTTACTGTAGTTTTATCTCCTATTCTGTTTTGAGTTTCAATATTCAAATAGATGATATCTCCTGTTTGATATTCTTCAATTTCATTACCATCCGTATTAGTAAGATAGTATCTAGTTATTTCCTTGTTACTTTCAATAGTGGTTGGTGCAACATTTAATCTTTCAGGGTCAGTTACTTTCCAATGTTTTGACATTATTACTTGACCATCAAATAAAATAGTTGCAGGGGATAAACTGAATGTAACTGTGAAAGGATCAACACCTGTGCTGGTAAAGTGATAATTACAATACACACAATAAATATCTAATAACTTGATTTTAGTGCTTTTACCATTTCCTTGAATTGGGGAGAAAACAATCTCGCATTCTTTTTTCATCAATGATGGGTGCGTAGCCCATTCAAAGAATGTATTATCTTTACTTGCTTCTATTATAAAGTCAAAGGTTCTTGATTGAGGTTTGGAAATTGGTCTGCCTGTATAATCGCTATTCTGTAAGAAACCAAAGTGATGTTGTAGAATGTTGAATTCCATACTATCAACATATAATTTTACTTTAAAGCTCATTAAATTTAGTTTTAGGGTTAATCCAGTTTAGTAGTTCAGTCTGCGAATTGATCGAACAAGTTTAAATTTTTCAAGTCATTTATATCAAACTCTGTCCTACCTAAAAATCGACACTCACAAGAATTATTACTTTTAAAGTCAAAAGTTAGTATGTTATAATTTCTTTGACGTTCTATTAAAGAATTAGTGTTTAAAAAATCTTCAAACTTTTGTTCGTTAAATGACTCCATTTTCTTCGTAATTGGGGTAAACTTATCATCTTTATATTCATATTTCACAATTGATGCACTGCTATTTTTGATTTGAACATCAAATTTATGTCTCGTCCAAATTTCTCCTTCTTGATCCAAAATGATCATGAATAAGCGTTCATATGAATCACGTCTATTGTATCCAATAAAGCGGTTAAGCAAGCTTTCAACATAAGGCTCCGTATTTAATTGAACTGAATCAATCCAGTATGTTTTTTTAAAGATTTCTTGACAGTTTTTGTCTTTTCTGACAATATCATTTACACTAAAATCAATAGTAAACGATTCCTTTTTGGAAGTTGGCTTACATCGCCAAACTAGCATCAGTAAAAAGAATGTTATTATTGGTAAAACTATACGAGACATAATTTGTTTTAGTGTTTTTTTCTTTAAATATTAATCAATGATAAATTTATTCATATGCTTTTGTGTCAATATTGATAATCAATTCCCAATAACAACTTTCACCACCATCAACTTCGACATATTCATTTTTCCAATCAATGTTTGTGAAGCCAATATCCTTCTGTGATGGAGTAGGAGGAATTTTAAGTAATTCACAAAAAGCGTTAATTTTTATCAGACGTTCATTGTTTTTATTGATATAAGGGATATACTGCCGATAATATGTTTCGATGTTTTTATTTATTGGTTGTTTTATAAAATAGAATTTATTGTTTTTTATAGCTTTATTCATGACAATATTTACAATACGAAAATCTTTTTTCTTTGGTTTCCAGGTATCATAACCATATTCAGTTTTAAGCCACTGGTTATAATCTGAATTTAAAAGTATGGTCTCTTTATCGTCTAACTGAATATTAAATTCATTTGTATTACATGATAGAAAGCTAAACAGATAAAATATCAATAAAAAAGGTTTAAAAATTTTCATTATTGTTTTGTTTTGTAACGTTTCAATTGTTTGCTAAAATCTCCTGCTTCAGTCCTGTTCCTTCTAACATAATGTTGATAGGTCTTTAGCCTATTTACTTTATTGGAAGTAGTACCTGTTGTTATGACTGTATGACCATCGTGATTTCTTCTTGTTACTTGATTGCCACTAATTTCGCCATTCGCTCTTGCAGTTCTCTGTTCTGATCCTGTAATTACTCTTTTTTCTTCCTTGTTTTTATAGGTGGCATCAGGCGTGTCCCGCAGTTGTCGATGTTCATCGGGTTTTGTTATTCGATGTAAAGTGTGATCTGCTTCATGTTCTAATACTGTTGCAGGAGATACAACTACCCCCGTATCATATTGAGCACCTCCTTCTGGATTCCAATAGATATTATTGTAGGTAGAAACAGATGAGCCATCCGTTTCTACAACATTAACGACTATTTCACTATTTTCTGCTATGGCTTGTAAATTTTCTCCTCCTCCATTGGAGCAGTTATTACAGGAAGCTTCTAAAACTGCATTTACAAAATCATTATCTGGTGCCTGATCTCCATTGTCTCCTGTATATGTAAAAGATTGTTGTTCATCATTATTGTCCATATACCATATTACAACATCTTCAGGTGCAAGTCCAAGAGGGTCGACATAACGAATAGGATTATTATTTACAAAGTTATAAGGAGATTTATCAGGGAACTCATCTGAAAGAGGGTCAGGATTCATCCAACGGCTGGATATGGAAGGTTCTAAAGTTGCTTCAGAATAAGTTATAGTTTCTTCAACGAAACCAACAATCTGTTTAGATCTTGTATTTAACAAAATAGTTCCGATTTGAACGATACTGTCATTGTCAAAATGCTCAATATATTTTCCTTTACTAAGTGTCCCTATTTTTGGTTCATAACCAAACTTCTCAAAAGGATTTTGAGCTTTCATAATGGCAAAGCTCATAAGGAGTAATAAGTATAGATATACTTTTTTCATTCTAATTGATTTAGCGTTTTTACTTGTTGGTTAATTTAGCTGTTTTACTCATCCTCTCTAATTCTAAGAAGCTTTAAAGTATAGTCAAAGGTGCATTCTTCATCAGTTGTGTTATTTGCTTTTAAGCTTATAACTTCAAAAGTTTCAAAAAGCCCACTACTGTTATAAAGGCATAAGTAAGTCATACCATCTTGCTCTTTGATTTTCAAATCCATATAATCTTCCTCTTTTGAAGCTACTTTAGCTGGCGGGTCATCACAATTAACAATCTTTTCCAAGATGATTTTTTCATTTTCGTAAAAACTCCACTGTATACTTTTGCAATAACCTCTGCTACTACATCTAGCACTATTTAAAACAATTGTATCCTTTTTGAAGTAATCATTATTTGAATTATTAAATGACCATATATTAGTTGCTTCTGGTACAAAATTTCGGGATTTAGCAAGTGTTTCTTTGAAAACAGATAACATTTCTTTTGGTGTGATTTGTTTTTGAGCATTTATTGTTCCAAATACATTTAGAAATAGCATCAATATTGCTGATAAAATTATACTTCTCATTATCTACCTTTTTTTAATATGCTTCTTATATGTTTGGTGAAATTCATTGTTCCAGTTTGCTTTGTCCCTTTTGTTTTCCCTGCATAATTAAGTTTTTTTCCACCTTTTGTTACTCTATGAATAGCTCGTGATGATCCAGCACCTTGTTTAGAATCAAAAGCATCAATAGCAAAAACGGTAATCCCAAGACTATTAGCAGTGTTCTTGTCATCTGTAGAAGTTGTTGAGATATTTTGCATGTTCTTCTTTTTGTTTTTTGGGTGTCCGTGCATTTGTGCAATAAGCATTAATCCGTCACCTGTTCTTGGAGCCATATTTCCTGCTTTGTCTGTCGATGAATCGATATATGATTTTGTATTCGTTCCATCCTTCCCTCTTTGAGCAGCTACTTCTCCTGTATTTACATTTAAGGTTATATATGCTTGATTTTCCACACCTTCACTTGCTGAATCATCACCAACGGATTGAGCTTCATCTTGCATCGATTGTTCATTAAAGGTAACTAAAGTACTATTACTTTGAAGTTCTTGTGTTGCTTCTGGTGATATAGTGCCACCATACTCTTCTTGGGCGTAATCAAATTCCCTTTTGTCTATTACCCTTAATTCGTTAGTTGCAGCTCCGTCCTGACCTAAGATTTTACCAGTATACCTATCTATATACCAATCAAAAGGCGCTAACCCGTCTGGATCAATGTAGTAAATAGGATTGTTAAAGGCAAAATTATAAGGGCTCCAAGAGGTCATTTCATCTGCTAAGGGATCGGGGTTCATCCAACGGCTAGATATTGAAGGTTCTAATGTAGCTTCAGATATAGATATTGATTGTATTGCGAATCCAACAATAGACTTAGACCTTGTATTAAGTAATACTGTTCCTATTTGAACTATACTATCATTATCGAAATGCTCGATATATTTCCCTTTTGATAATGTCCCTATCTTTGGTGTGTATCCGAATTTTTCAAAAGGGTTTTGTGCTGTAACAATAGTTGTACACATAATTAGCAGCAATATGATATGACTTTTTTTCATTTTACTAATTAGATTTTTCAGGATTAGTTATTTTTTTATTCTCATACTTTTTTCGTTCTTCTTTTAAAGATGTAAGCCAGTTTAGATACATTTCTTCTGGCATTCTTCGATAACCTGATTCGTGAATCGACACATATTCGTCTTGAATATCTATGAATTGTAATCTCAAATAATCATCCTCATATACCTCTTTATCAAATACTTCATAGTCCTTCTTGACTTCTCTTTCAAAGATTTTCTTTTTGGTTTCGGCTTGCAGAATTCTTCCATTTATATAGTGGGGGTAATGTTCCAGAGCAATTTTGCAAGCATTCGCCACAAATTCACCGTCATTGTCAGGAAAAATTTTATTATAACCTTGTGCCAAATCTATTATGCACATTGCTATACTTTGTTTGTCATTTAAGGCTTCCATGTACATCTTGTTAGTAATGGCATCCAAATGGATATAACCAGAAGCCATCAACCAAGCATCGTTTGGAAATATACCAGATGTTAGTTCAGTATTATACCAACCATCTATTTCATTTCTATGTTTAATATAGATGTGATTTGGAGCTATGGACAAATGTGCATCCGCCCCTATTTCTTCAGCAAGAATTTTATAAAGGTATGGCAAGGAATGGCAGTTTCCTTTACCAGATTCTAATAGCTTTGTTACGAACATGCTTTCCCAACTTTTTAATCCCCAAATATCTTCGAAATCATATACAAAGGGAATGTATTCGTACATTTCTCCATCCTTATCAACAATAGGTATGGTATCAGTTACAACAGAAAATAAAGCAGCATATTTTTTAACTTTCAAACTATCTCTCCCCTGGTATTTCAACTTGACATGATTTGCCATTGTTTTTGTAAAGGATGCGAGCCTTTTTATTTCAAAGTTGAAGCCCAATGTATCAAGAGTGTTATTATAATAGGCATTTTCAACGCTCATTACAGCCTTTTTAAAACTTAATTGACAAGAATCTTTAAGCATACAATTTAATTGCTTTAAAGTGTCGTTATATAACTTCTCCTGATCTTGTGACCAAAGGGAAATACTTAGAAGTAGTGTAAGTAGAAATATTCTCTTTTGCATCATTATTGCTTAACAGGTATTATGGTGTTTAGTTTCGTTTTAAGTTCAATATTTTGTAGTTTGTTGCTTTCTTCTTTTACAGAAGCTAACCACTTTTGATACTCATCTGGTGGCATTTCTTGATGCCCTAAATTATCAACCATTTGATATTGGGCTATCATATTTTTATACAATTGAATTGCCCTTGGGTGTTGTTTTATTTCATCAAAGTTTTCTTTACCAATACCTAACCTGTCTAAAGCATATTTGACTTTGATAGTGGCATAATTAGATTTTATCAGATATGCTTGAACATTGTAAGGGTTGAGTTCCAAAGCCTGTGTGATCATTTCATTAACAAACTCATCATACCCATATTTACGAATATACCCCAAAGCCAAATTCATATAAAGATGGGATTGTAGTTGTTGATCATAGAGGGGATGCATATATACTTTATTTTGGAGAGCTTCGGCTTTTACATATCCTGATTGAAGTATAAAGGCATCTGTAGTTAACATTCCATTGGTAAGTTCAACATTGTACCATTTCCACTTTTCATCGTCTTGAAATTTTATATAAGAGTGATTAGGTGAAAGGGCTAAGTTAGCTTCTGCTCCAATTTCTTCTGCCAATATTAAATATAACTGCGGTAATGAATTACATTGCCCTTTACCTGTTTTTAGTAACTTTTTTACAAACATCTTGCTCCAATCATCCTTACCCATATAGTCTTCAAAGTCATAAGTTAAGGGGAGGTGTTTAAGATTTTTAGATTTTATCTGGAGAGTATCCGAGAAAAATTGAAAAAGCAAGAAATTCTTTGCTAAGTTGCTTTTTGAATCATACCCTAATTCGTCCATTTTTTCTCTCAAAAAATCTCCTGTTTGTTTGATAGTATTTTCAAACTCATCATAGTTCTCTGTTTCCTCATAGAATGCGTTTTCAATTGCAAATATTGCTTTCTTTACAGAGAAGACATCGCTAGACATATTGCGAAGCTTCCCAAACGCTTTACGATAATAATTAGCTCCCGCTTTATCTCCATAAGAAGGTAGACTATAACTTTCAGGAAAAGAATGTAAAGCATCGTCAATTAATCCCTGCGCTTGCTTTTCTCTCATTTGTTGCTCTTGTTGATTTCTTTCAACTTCTGCAATTAAAAGTTGATTTCTCACATTTTGATTTGTAGTATTCAATGGAGAGATAGAAGGGCTACCAAAGTTATTCTTAGAATAATTAGTAAACTGGCTTGCATTTGGTGTTTTTGGCATCAAATCAGGAAGTACTTGAGCATTCAATAAGGGGAATACTCCAAGTAATAACATGGAGACTATTTTATTCAATTTAATATTGGTTTTAAGTTTCACAAACATAGCTTTATAATCATTAGTAACCTAAAAGTTTAGAGGGGTGTTTTCCCTTATATTGCTGACTTTTCGATAAGTAGATTGATATTGTCGATAAAGAACTCATACGTTTCATTTTGGCCATTTGTTAATTACGAATTGGATATATCTTTTATAAATCATTTAACATTCTATTTTATGTAAGTATTCAAGAATTTGAAAGCGTTTTGTTTTGGGATTTCGTTTCCTTAATTTATTTCTTTTTAGAAATTCGAATACAGGAATTTCCATACTTGTATTCTTGAAAGATTTAATTACATTTTTCTTTGTAAACTTTTTTGGGTTACTGCAATAAGCAGTTTTGTAATAATAATTATTTTGGAAAGCAGATAAGAAGTTTACTGGATGGGATGTAATAAATATTCTAAGGTTAAAAGTGTAATCAGTTAAAAGGTAAAAAGAACCATCAAAAGGGATGTCGTGAGGATTATCCCACGAATATAATATAGCATCAATTATTTTGGGTTCTGGATCTTCAACTATATTAAATAATCTTTCGGTTTTGTAGAGTATGTCAAAAATCTCAATTTTAGGCAAGCCTATGAGTTGTTTTGCCACTTTCTGTATTACCTTTCTTTCTTTTACGTTATTCATCAGTTTGTAAATGTTATTATCTGATTTTATGATTCTTTTCCTATTCACTATTAAGGAGAAGAATGTATTTTATACCGAAACTAATTCCTTATAAATTGGATCTTTACGAATCATTCTCTTAAGGTCATTTTTTGAGTTACATTTCTTTTTTCTGGCGTAACCTTCTGTATATCCAGTTATTTTTGAAATTTCCTTTGTACTCTTACCTTCCATAGAGAGAAGTATTAATTCTTTTTTTGCATCGCCCAATTTTAATACGTACTTTTTGTATATATCTGATAACAAATCTTTTTCTATGTTCGGTTGATCAGAAAAATAAGCTTCATCAATTTTGTATTCCAAAAGAATGTTATCATATATTATTTTGTTTCTTTTTCTTAAGTGATTTTTCCATAGATTTTTACAAATTCCAAAGAAATAGGCTTCCAAAGAATCATTAAAATGTAACAGATTCAGAATTGATTTTTGATATATAATAATCATTGCATCTTGGAAGATATCCCTTACATCTTCTTCATTACCATAGTGAGCTCTAATATATCTACTTGCAAAAGAAAGGTTCTCTTGATAAAAAGAATTGATGATGAATGGATCTCCTGCAATGATTCCTTCTATTATTTGATTGTCTCTTTGACTTTTCATAATATTTAGCTAGGTTGTGTTTTTGTTTATAGATATTCTTCTGGATTCTTTGATGACCTTGAAAAATCCGTTTTAATTCTTTTCTCTTAGTAAAGAACTATTCCCTAGTAATCCTTCTTTTTCTATTGCGGTGAGCTTGGAAAACTCATCTTTTGAGATTATTCTATATCCATTTGGACATAGTTTCTTAAATCGTTTATAAACTAGTGTCCCTTTTTTCTTCTCAATAATCTCTGTGCTAATTTTTAATTCTTTTATAATATCTTCAGAATTGTTTTCTTGAAACATTAAACTTGTAGCGATCTGTACGGCTTTTTCTTTATTTGGGTGAATACCAAAAATTCGATCACCAGAATAGGTAGTTGCATTAAATCGAAAAAATTCAGTAAACTCATTTGAAGATTGTTTTTGAGCTGTCTGTGATTGAATAGAGATGGTTGTGAAAAGTAAAAATGATAAAATTGTTAGTGTCGTTTTAGTATTCATTTCGATTTATGATTTAATTAGTTTTTAATTGTTCTGTGTTGAGTTTACAAAGACATCAAGATGTTTGCCTAAAACTATGGGGCTGCATAGAAAACACTTGGCATAAAATTCAAAATGTTTGGAATTTTTACTGTCTTTAATTTTATAGCAAACACTCGATATCTTTGTTCTACACAAACTCAAAACCCACTCTTAACTTTTAATTTATTGAAGCTTCTCATTGATCTTATATTTCTATAAAAGCTCAATGAGATTATTTTCTGGAAAGCACTTTTTTCAGCTTCGATAAAAAGTACATTTGATGCTTTGAAAATTCCTAATGATAGTAACTCTTTATGTAGTTGATCCGCTAACCTTTTAGAGATTTCTAATGGGGTTTTCATATCAACTATAGTGTCAATTGTTTTTAGAATAGGTGATTTTTCTATTTTACTCAACTTTTCATAAACTTCATTTGCATTTGACATATAGACTTAAGTTAAATTGCGATATTAGATTTCATAACAAGCGGAAGGCCAACCACAGAGCTTTTACATATTGATAGCTTGATTATTTTTATATAGTTTTTCTGAATAGAACCCAAACCTAAAGTAGATTACACTTTCTTCGTATACGAAGTTCTGACTGCTGATGTCATATTCAACAGGAGCGTTGAAATCTCTCATAATGCTTAGAATGCGATATAGTTTAGTTTTTGAGATTCCTAACTTCGAAGCCAGTTCATTTGGTGTTCCAGTAGCTTGTAAACGAATAAGTTGATCTATTCGATTTATCATTTCAACTTTTTTAATGAATGCGCTCATAATTATTTAGATAATTGGTTTAGACAATCTTTATAATTGGTTCATAAATAATTAGGCTGTATTCAAATGTTCACAATTGATATTGGTTGTTCGTCTACTAAAATTGTTTGATGATACTTTAGTCAAACTTTTTTAGTATTTGAATTCAAGGAAACGAAAGATGATAGTGTGTATTTCATTTTAAGGTTTTTTAGAGTTGATAATTAAATTCAACTATTCGTTTAAGTTAGAAGATATAAGGGTGCTAATTCACTCGTTAGGGGGTGTACTTTGAAAACTGTTAATACAGATGGGTAGGGACTTCATTAAATGACAGAAATTGGGAGTGTCACAATAAAGTTTCAATAGTACGCATTTAGCAAAAAGCACCCTAAATATCTTCTTGGTTGGGGTAACTAACCCACAAACTCAACTTAACTATGACGGTAATAATGTTTCATTTAGTCGCATTTTAGGGTGTAAGTAATTTTTAAATTTTAATAAAAACGATGATTCATTATCATCAGAATCGAACTTTTTTCTTGATTTATTTGTTGTTTTGTCTTTCCATAAATTTGTTTCGAAATTGTGTTTTATTATTTCGGTCACTAACTCTATTATTCCTGAATGAGTGCGTAATTTGGATTCCACTAAAGCATCAATACTATTTTGAATTGATGCCTTCTGCTTCTGATTGAGATTAGAATAGATAGATAGGGATTTTAACTCCTTCATTATCCTTTGATGATTCCTTATAGATGCATACTCTTCATGGGGTGAAGAATTATAAGTTGAATTGACCACAAATAGTATTCGTCTTTTGTGAATTGTTTTTATAGCTTCTTCTATTGATTTCCCTTCGTAGAATAGATTTGTAGACCATTCGTAAATTATACTTTCATACTTTTCACCATTAATCAAATTTTGCATAAAATCATCGACATTCATTTTGATTGAATCAATGATTAATGAAATGAATTTGTTTTTATCAAGTTCAGAATTTTTCATAATCTTTTCTTTTTTTGGGGATTATTACTGATTTTTTTTAAGCCTAAGTTGATGAGCCTTTAGCTAATCTTTAGCAGAGATCTTTTAAAAATTCTTCAAGCGCTTTAATAATAGAATTGTCTAATTTTCGATTATACTTTACAAATTTTTGTATTGTCCCTCTTTGAATATCAACTTTCCGTTCCAATGCTGTGACGTTTAATATGTCAGCATATGTGATAAGCCAATTCTCTATTTTTTTCCTTCCTTTTGGTCTCAAAATTTTTATTCATTTTTAATTTTGTGTGGATATTTCCACAGATTATTTTATTAGTTTTTCTATAAGTACGGATATACTTTATATCTTTGTTTAACACACTCAAATATAATAAAATTATAGCTTATTAATAAGCAAAAACTTTATTTTTTTAAGCTAAAACCCTATAAATGAAGAAAAAAATTAAAGAAATAATGGATTACTATGGTTTGAATCAGAAAGAATTTGCTGAAAAGATCAAAGTTGTCCCTCAAACGATAAGTGATATCTTAAAAGACAAAAGGAATGCGGGCGATAAAGTTACGCAAGGAATACTTGAAGCTTTTGATGAAATTAATCCACTTTGGCTTCTTAGAGATGTTGGTGAAATGCTTTTAGACGGAGAGAAGATGGCAGAGCTAAATAGAAAGAAAATTGACAAAGAACTTCATTTTGAAAGCTTAGAGGAATTAGCTCTTTTTTGTTCTAATAATGAGGACGAGCTTATGAGGTATAAAACATTTTCAAACATCATTGATAAACACGCTGCATATCAAGTTTTGAAAATGGTAAAAGGCATGGGAGGTCGTGATTAGGAAGCTACGTTCAGATAAACATTGTTCACAATAAAGATTTTGAATTCTGAAATAGAGCTAAACTTAATCTTCACAACTTGGCTCAGTTCATCAACTATTTGATCAATCTCTTTTTGTTGTCTTTTCAGACATTCTTCAATATCCTTATCTATCTCTTTCCGGACTTTTCTGTTAACAAAGGATAAACCATTAGCATCCTTTTTTAGAATTTTTTTTCCTTCCTCGAACTTCATCATTTTTTGGATAACTTTTCTATTTCTCCTAAATAATCACTAATATATTCTTGACGATCTTGCTTGCTAATGTATTTCCTTTTTATGTCAAAGGTAATAAAGCTTAGTAGATTTTGAGTTTTTATTACTAGGTCTATTTGGGATAAACCGTACATGTATCTTCCAATAAAAAAGGCAACAACAGTCCCAAGCATAGAGAATAATAACAGTAGTAAAATATATGCCCAATCTGGAATATCTGGAGAAGGGTAAAAAACCCAAATCACATAAAACAATCCAGTTATCAAACCAACAATACTAAAGGAGAAAGTCACTTTTCTAAAAAACAGATCTTCCTCTTTAAAAAACAAAAGTAAAAGATACACTCCTAAAGCTGTAGCTACTATTGGCATTCCTAAATGACCGAAAAAAATCTTAATACTTCTGAAACCAAAAACCTTGTCAGCATTTGAAACAGATTTGTATTCTTTCTTCATAGCCTCTGATTCTTTAGTTAAACTAAGAATCAGAGGTATTTGAGTTTTTACTTCAGAAAGTAATTCTTCTTCGGTGATCTTGTTTTCGTTGTATCGAGCGAATAGTTGTTTTAAATTTTTGTCGGATTCTATCCTTGCATCATCGACCTTGATATAAGCCCTTTCGGCTTTTTTTGCGGATTCACTTTTCTTTGGGAAAAAAACTCCTAGAAAAGCTACGACAAACACTCCAATAATTATTACAGAAATCGCAATAATTTTAGCTATTTCAATCAATTTGAAATTTTTACTTTCAGTCTCTTGTTCCGACAGTTTCAGCATCTTCTTTATCAATTGCAGATATATTTAAAGATGAATCATCAATATTTTCTTGTTTAGGTCCAATTTCATTCTCTATGGAATCTGATTCACAACTTGAGAAAGCAAATAATGAAATTAAAACTACTAATACATAATAAACATTTTTCATGACTAAAATTTTTAAGGTTATTCCGCTTAAAGATAAAATTTAGTCTTAGTTTACTATTGTGTTTTGAAAACAATTTAATTCAAATTCAATTATAGCTTATTAAACTTTATTTGAAGGGTAAAATTAACACATATAATCGAAAAAAAATTACGGTTTTACCGCATTTTTTTAAGCAATTGCTTATTGATAAAACAATAGCTTACGGGTTTCCGTAAAATCTTTGTTAGCTCTTAAATGCACTATGGTTGTGCGATTACAAAGAAATGTAAATTTGTGCTGTTTAGCACAAATTGATGAAATTCGAGTGTTTTCTTTGTCAATTTGATAGAATGAAAAACGTCAGAAAAACGGAGTTTTCCCCTAGCGAGAGCTTGTTTTAATTTGTTAAAGATTTATAAATATTTTGTTATTTTTAAACAGCCTTATTTGCTACGATTTATAAATGAAATTGAAATTATGACTAAATGTCATATAAATTTTTAGTTATTCATTTTAAGGAGTCTTGTGTTTTCTTATGAAATTTTTCTTGATGTTCTTTAGCTAACGAAATTCTATTGATCAAATATTGATCTTCATCTATGAAAATATCATTAGTAATTAATTTTGGAGCTATTTTACTCTTATTTATTAAACCTCTTAATTCTTTAGCAAAGGATGGATATGTTAAGTTTTCCATAGCTGTATATACCCGATCAACTACTTCTACTATTAATCTCTGCATTTCTTCATTATTGATCCTGCTTAATTCATTCCAAGATATTTCTCCTTTAGGAGTGATTATTTTTACATCTGAATAATCCCTACTTTTAGAGTATGGAGATACTCCTCTATGTAAATCTTCTAAATATGAATTCCTGAAACATTGTAGAGTAATTTATTTTGCTAAGTTTTGAAGGAACTTATTGTGCTTGGGGTCGTTTTTGAGGTAGCTATTATTTATTATTTTTTATTCATTATTAATTTTTACGTTGTTTTTCCGGTTAAATTTTAGCTCATAATTTATGTACATTGGTATTTTAAAGTTTTTTATAAATGAGGTGCGCGGTTTTCGAGCGCGGTTTTGAAGCTATTTTTGGATATTTTTGTTTTTTTAAATTCGTAAAATATTGATAATCAGTTACTTTATAGGTGTGTAATTCGCCCTCATAACCCGAAGGTCACAGGTTCGAGTCCTGTTCCCGCTACTAAACAGGACAAGCCAGTATTTATACTGGCTTTTTCATTTTTAGAAACCCTCAAATCCCTTGTTATTGTTGCGTTTAGAGCAAATAAGAAATTGATTTCATTGGTTAGATATTGCCTGTTTTTTGGATTAATCATTAGACCATTAGGAAAAATCAATTCTTGCAGTTTGGTTTTTATTTCAAAACTTCCTAAAGCCCAGTATTTACTGATATTTTGCGAAAAAACAATAATTGAGTTTACAAAATCGTCAAGGTTAGATATTTTTTTGCTTTGACTTTTGAGATTTACATTTAATTGCAATAACTCTTTATCTATTTGCTCTTTATATGACTTGTATGTATAATCATCAATTATGTCATTCATAAGCTTGTCAACCAATTTTTGGGACTTAGTATTTAAAGCCTTTATACGCTTTTCTATCGTTTCTTTTAGTTCGTATTTATCATTATTATGATTTTTCAATAACAGCTTTATTTGCGCCTTAAATGGCTCTATAAGATGCTTATCTAGTTTAAACGATTCCAACAACTCTATAAACGTATCGTGTACACCTTTTTTTAATGATCTTTTGCTAGAATTTGCGTTTAAAGTGACCCCCTTGCATTTTTGACAAGTGTAATAGTGTAACTTTTTTTTCTTTACCTCGTAGCTAGTTAATTTGTTATTACAAGACATACATTTTAAAAACCCTGTTAGGGGTCTGTCAAAATTTTGTTTGCTTATTTGATAACCTTTATTTCTAGGAGTGTCTAGAATTGCTTGTACTCTTTTAAAGTTTACTATTGATACAATGGGCTTCCAGTTTCCTTTTACGGGCTTATCCAGCAACTTATTTGTAGAGATACCGCAATAGGTAGCTTTACGCCACATCGCACTTAATTTCTGTTTGGATATATTAAGACCATATTTCGCCATTTCCTGCTGAATGATGTGATCCTGTTCGCCATCAGCTTTCATAAGCCATGCTTTTTTTAATAGTTTACCATCTTCGCTGATTTCGATTTGCTGGCGTTCACTTCTTCTACTAAACTCTGTAACCCTTGTACCTTTTAGTGTATATCCTAGAGGGGCTCTGCCTAAATAATTTCCATCTTCCAAAAATGTTTTCATACCGGGCAAAGTATGTTCCATGCGCTCCAAGTTCTCTTTTCTTGCCCTTAACAGTTTTTTTAGTATCTGGTATTCGCCGTCTTGTGTTTCGGTAGAAATTCCAGAATTAACCTCTATGAGATGTACATTGTTTTGGTGTACCAACTCATTAGTAAGTGCTATCGCATTTGCCCCACTTCGTGAAAACCTATTCATTTTGTATATGAGTATGGCAAATGGCTTGTCTTTTGTTTTGGAAACTTCTGTAATTAGCTTTTTAAACTCTTTTCTTGTAAAATCTCCTTTTGCACTTTCGTAAGTAGCCCCAAAATATTTTGTTATCATTAAACCATTTTCATGGGCATATTCTTCTGCAAACTTCTTTTGATATTTCAGGCTTTTATTTACTTCTTGATCTTTACTGGAAACTCTGGTATATACCCAAACATTGTTATTTACAGATGTTTCTTTTTCCGCTTTTACAATAAATTTTTCAAAATAATCTAAACTCATTTTTTACTTTTCATTATGTCTATACCTATTACAGCTAATTTGTATAGTGATTTACTAATTTCTACTGCTGCTTCTTCAGTTAAATCTTCTAACCCTTCATAAGAACGTAGTTCATCAACCGTCAAAACTTCTAATTCATTGTATTGTTCTTGCTTTTCCATCCACTTCTATATTCGTTTCCAAAACGAATATAGAATCGTAAATTCCTGAGAATACAATGCTTGAAAATATTGTCTTCAATCAAGAAGATACAGTCTCCGTAAAGACAAAAACATCATTGTTAAAATCTCAGTTTTTAAGCCAAATGTGTCTTAATTATGAAATTAAAGTCAAAACCAAGAAAATTTTTGACCTTGTCTAATTTGGATAAAATTTGTAGGAAAACAAAGAAACTACCACATTATTTAATTAAACCGATTAAATACAAAGTAGAATTTACGGTTAAACCACGTTTATTTTACGCTATTAATTTATTGCTTGTCAATACCTTATATTACTTCCTTGTCCCTTTTTCCTACAATCTGCTTTTTTAACTCTATTTTTAAAGCAAAAAGTGGGAGAAAAACCCCATTTTTGGTAAAAAAAGCGGGGATTATGTAGTGAAATTGTTAATCAATATCCAATTATTAGCAACACCTTAATACTCGTTAATAATTGTAAACCAATTACTTGAAAAAAAAGTAATACACATTTGAAATCATTAATCCTTTAAAATTTTTATTATGAAAGCAAAATCATTTTTATTGAACATTCTTTTTTTTATTTTGGCATTTACATTTGTCGGATGTGAAGCAGACAATATTGAAGATAATAGTGTTGAAAATGTAAAATCAGATGATGATGTTGATCTTAAGATGATCGACAAAGAAGAAGTAGAAGAACCAGATGATAGGGACAGTTAGAATTTCTATATTGATTATAGGTGCAGTATTTGCCTGTACTGCACCTTTTATACATATATTTTATCCAAAGAAACACCCTGATTTTGTGGTATACGAGAAGCAGCTTGAACAAAATAAGCTCAGTGAAGAATCATATATCCTCAAAGTAGAAACGCTCAAAACCAGCGAGAAATTCATTGGTTTCAGCAATATCAGGAAGTTTTGGTATGCGGCTGGCAAACCCATAGCTATGCTATATTTTGCTATTTTACTAGTATACATCTATCCTTTCATTATTGTAGATAAGTATATCCGATGGATTGTCGGCATCTCAGCATCATTGTTTTTATTTATATCCATTTATTTTATTACGTGGACCCTTTGGCATAGACAGGATTTTCCTAAGCACCTTTACTATTGGGCTATTGGATTGGTTGCCTTAATAGGAACCATTATTTCCGTTCTGATTAACAGGTACAATATCAAGCGCCAAAAAAACCTTCATTCTTGGTTGTATTTTGTGGTTAGAGATATCAAGCAGAAATATATTTCTGCAGAAGATAAAGAGCAGTTTGTACGGGATTATACTGATCAAATTGAAAAACTACGATAATGGCAAAGGATAGGAAAAAGATCGTAAAAAGTAAATTTCGTAAAGGATTGATTCCTGAAGATCTTCTTGATGAGATTAACAATGATATTGAACAATATCTTGAGAAAAAATCGAAAACGAACGAAAAACGTATTCAAGAGATGATCAAAAAACGTCTGGATTTAGGGCTCACTATAAATTTCTCTGAAACTTATATTAAAGAGAAGGTTTCTATGATATATACTTAATCATTATTAGGTTTTTTAATAGATAAGACTTCAATAACCCCATCCTGAACTTTTGTCTGAAGCCATAACCGAAATTTATCAACTTCTAACATTTCATCTTCATTCGCTACTATATAATCTGCTACTTTTACAGGGTCGTATTCTTCTATCCCAAGCGCATCATTTTCGATCATATCTAAATACTCAGGATAAATCTTTTTAAGTGCTTTTTTAAGTTTCAGAGATAGACTATCCTTATTAATGCTATAGTAAATGGTGGACTTAGCAACTTCTAATTCTTTAGCTACTTCATCAATGGAAATACCTTTGTTTTTTGAAATATGTTCGAAAAGAGTCTTAATCTCCATTAAATTATTTGCATATTAAAAAACTTTTTTCGTACTTTGTTCGAAATTAGTTTGAAAAAAGTATTAAAAGTATGATTTTTTGTTCCGATTTCAGAACAAAGACAAATGTATGCAAAATTTTACTAATGAGGAATTGAAAATATTAAGAGGAATACATACTGTTCTTGGTAGAAAATATAGTAAGTCCGGTAAGTATGTATCCTTAATAGCCCAAGGTAAGAGAGAAGCTAATACTGATGTTGCCAAGAACATTCTGAATGATCTGAAAACCATACTGAACATACTTAAACCCAATTCAAATTAATAAACATATTTAACGTAAACACATCGTCATAATTGGTTTAACGTTAGAGAGAATATACCCCACTTATGTTTCTCTATCACAATCAGCCTATATCAATTTATAGTCTGGGAAATGATATGAATATGAATACAACAAAACGAGACATGGTAGAAAAGTGGCTAATAGATAATCAAGCTGTAATTAACGCAGCTGGACTTGATAAACGTCTAGGTTTTCCAAGCGGTACATTGCAGAAATTTCTGAAGTATGACCGCAAGCTTAATAACAAACGTATCATAAAACTTTTCAGTTTTATCGAGCGTATCTGCTTACGATCATTTAGTGAAATGAAAGAAAAACCCAAAAGCCTATGATGAGCAACTTAGAACTAGACAATAGACGTAATAAATTTCTTCTTGCTATTATCAAATCTATTCAAATAGAAATGGATGATTTTATGGCAGGTGTTGCTAATAAAGATTGTTATGAGTCATTAATCTATAAATGGGCTACTCGCTTATTCGAAAAAGGAACAACGACTGATTATGCTATTAGTGTAATCCATAGAGCTAGAAGGTTTGTGTTAATCAACAAAACAGATAACCATTATGAGCCAACTACTGATGTAGCTTTAGATAAAATTCTTACCATGTTAAATGAACACCCTAATTATAATAAATTGGATTCTGAGACAAAACATATTGTTCAAAAGAAAATAATGGAAATGTTTAATCATAATGCTAGAATCGAAGCAATAGAGCAAGTACTTGAGAAGATAAATCCTAACGTATCTGTTGATAAAGCGAAGAACCAAGTATTGTTTATCAAGGTGACAGCTAATAGAATAATGAATGCTATCAGAAAATGGAACCTTACAGAGTATTGGCAAAATAGATCAAAGAAATAATAGTAAAACAAGGATGATAGTTTGTGTTGATAACCCCAACCGGAGATATCGGGTGCTTTTGTATGATTATTTTTTATAGTTAAAAACAAACCCCCATTCACTAAAAGTGCCCGAATATCTTTTAAAAATACAATCACAATAAAACCTAGCGAATATATGCTAACCTACCAGGATGAAATATTACAAAAAGTGCTTAAACAATTTGATGGATTGGCAAAAATTGATGCTTATGATCTCTTACAAAAAGTCGAAATACTGTTGCAAGGGCAAAAATCCCCTATTGAATACCGTTGTGTTATAAAAGAATTGGATAAACAATTCTTTAAAAATGAGATGATTACTATTGGAAAAAGTGGCTATTGTTACTTAATGGATTACTGCCACTTCATCAAGGTTTATGAATTTAGATCTGCATTTTTTCCCTTTACAACAAGAAATAACTTGTATTATACACTGTATCACGATTATAAAATGAAGCGGTTAACAAATAAAAACATCATAGAAACCTTTGAAAACACTCATCTTAGATATGTAATCCATCACTTTCTAAAAGATAATCAGGTGCAAAAGAAAAACTCAAAGACAAACCGACTCTTATTACTGGAGTTATTAGACCAAGTAGATCCAAAAAGATAACTTTTAAAATAAATTGATCTGAAATGAATATGTTATTGAACGAATATACAAGTTACTCATCGAAAAGGTTAAGTTTTAGCAGGGGGAATACCCCTTTTTGCTATAGTTAAACACAATAATAACAGTAAGTTTGCATTATAAATATCCCCAGTTATAGGTAACAAATAACCAAATCAATACACTAATAAATAGAACCCAAAATAAATACAGCATATGGCCCTACAAACTACTACTCAAATATTCATATCCGGAACACCTATTCAGTCCTATGTAAGCCTAAAACTAGTACAAGAAATTGATGCACATCATGATTTAGAATTAGTATGTAGAACCGATGTGGTTGAAAAACTATCCGAAGAATTAATTGGGGACAGTAAAGAGTATCTGGGAGGAGTTATTACCATGAAGATAAGCTCTACTTCTGATTTCGGGATCTACAAAGAACTAGAATTTAAAGGGGTGGTAACCAAAGTTGTTGGAACAAAAGGCTTTCATCAATCTAGTGGTGATCTGGTAACCTTAGAGGCTAAAAGTACTTCTATCTTGTCTGATGATGGAGGACATTATGCATCATTTAATGATATAAGTCTTTCGGAAATTTTAGAGCAAACCTTTCAGGAATATGATAAAGGAAAATTAGAAACAAATTTTTCTCCAGTATCTTCTGATACTATCCACTATTCAGTACAACATAATCAAAGTGCCTTTAGTTATGCAAGTAGATTGGCAGCCTATCATAATGAGTGGTTTTATTATGATGGGAAAAAACTTATTTTTGGTAGTCCAAGCGATGAGGAAACAGAGCTTTCGTATGGTGTAGATTTACAAAAATTCTCTTTGGAGTTGAGTTCTATTGCCAATTCCTTTGATTATTTCACAAACGATTACCTTATGGATGAAGTTCATCAAAAAAGTAGTACACAAGTAGCGATTCCATCAGAAGGATATCACGGTTTTACAGATAAAATATCAAAAGAATTATTTAGCAAACAAACACAAGTATATCATAATCTCTATAATGATGCATCTATAAAACCAAGATTAGATACCCAAGTGGAGCAATACACAAAGGCACGCGCTATGCAGCAGGTCATTGCCAAAGGTTCTTCTGATAATCCAGGGGTTAATCTTGGGGAAGTAATCAAAATCAAAGGACACGGTACCTTTAGAATTATAAAAATTACCCACACCAATATTGAAGGAGGCTCTTATAAAAACACTTTTGAAGCTGTAGATGCCAATTTTATTGCGTATCCTAAAATGGATATCAACAGATATCCAAAAAGTGACGTACAGATTGCCACGGTTATGGAAAACAATGATCCAGAGGGATTAAGTAGAATTAAAGTACAGTTCCCTTGGCAAAAACCATTGGGAGCAACAACGCCTTGGTTGCGTATGATGACACCCCACGCAGGATCAGATAAAGGATTTCATTTTATACCAGAAATTGATGAAGAAGTAATTGTGAATTTTGAAGGAGGAAATGCAGAACGACCTTTTGTATTGGGTGCTTTATATCACGGTACAGCCAAACCCGATAGTTGGCAATCAGACAACAATGATATTAAAGCCATTAAAACCAGAACAGGTCATTTAATCGAATTAAATGATACTGAAGGATCAGAAAGCATTAAGATTACGGATAAAAACGATAACATCGTTCATATAGATACAGTAAACAATAATATAACAGTAACCGCCTTAGAAAAAATGACTTTCAATGCTACTAATTTTGAATTGAATGTTAAGGAGAATGCAATCTTTAATATTGGCAAAAACACGGAGATACACACGGGTGAGAATCTTGATGTTTCATCTAAAAACGCCAATGAAATTATAGAAAGTGAAAAACATATTCAGATTGGTGGATCCTTAACTCAATTATCAGCGGAAACTGAAATACAAAGCGATGGCGATCTTAAAATATCTGGTGGAGGAACGGCTTCGTTTAATGGAGGAAGCGATGTTAAAATAAGCAAAGGATAAACCCATATGTCTCGCAGGTTGTTTGATTTCAACATAAAAGAATGGGAAGGTTCATTTCCAGAAGAAGGTAATTCTCGTTTTATCTTTTCAGCTGCTATTGATAGAGAAGGTAGTTCAGGTTCAGGTAAAAATATGAAACGAGAATTCACCGTTTTTTGCGAGCCTAATGATGATAATGGATTCTCCCGCACAGTTAAGATAAAAACAATTTCTTCTGAGATTAAATTGAATTCAGGATCTTCGGCTGTCAATGAATTATTAAATCAATTATCCTCTCTATACAATACTTGTACTTTACAGGTAAAATATGATGGTACTGTTATAGGGGTAACTAATTATTTGCAAATCCAAAGCGACTGGAAAAAAATAAAGCAGCATATTGAACAAGATTATAAAGGTAGTCATATTAGAATGTTTACGCGATCTATCGATAGTAGATTAGAAACTGAACAAAAAATAATTTCTGACATTTCTAGTTTTGAAAACTTTGGATTATTATTTCATTCTATTTATGGAAAATATGATAGTTTGTCTCCTGTCGTTAAAGAATTTCGGCATATGGGAATGAAAAAGGTGTATCCGATTCGGGAAAGTATCAAGGTGTCAGCATTAAACGATACCAATGTTGTTCTTTCCATAGAAATTGATACGCAATCTTCTGAACATATAGCATACTCAGGAAGCTATCAGATAAATAGTACTAATCAATGGATAGAAAAAGCATCAGTAGAAACTAAAGACAGTTATGATGGAGTAGAAATTCGGAATGAATTTCATTTACAGCAAAAGGTATAATTATGGCAGAAAAATATGTAATTGACGGAGCTAAGATTAAATGCTCATTGTGTACCAAACCAGAGGGAAAACTAGTGGTTACCTCTAATCAAATTAAGTTACAGGATAAGCTATGGGCTACTGAAGCGGATAAGGGAAAACCAAACCTAATGTTCCAAGGTAACTGCACAAAATTCAGTAACAATCCTCCTCCTTGTGCAGGAGTAATCGCACCGGTTCAATGGCAAAATACTGCTATAGGAATTACCATTGATGGAAAAAAAGCATTACTGGAAAGTTCTACAATAATGTGCGCTACAGGTGGGATACCTATTACCATAGAAGATCCTGCGCAAAAAGATACACCAACAAATATTCCACCACTCGCTCCTCTAGAAGAAGCAAAATTAGTCGTTGGAGTACATGGTCCTTTTATTGTTGAAGAAAATAAAGAAGGAGAATGAGTAAAGAAGTGATAATTGGTAAAGAGTACGTTTTTAGTGTTGCTGAGTTTAATAAAGACTTAAGTAATGCAGATAAAGAAAAAGTAGAATGGGCTTGGAAAAAAGAAGGAGGAGAAATACAGTACTTCGAAAAGCAAGGATATATAGATGATCAGGGTAATGTTTCAAAAAAAATATCATTTGACAAGAACCTAGCTGGAGAAAAGGTGTATGTCATGCCTTTTTTAGAAGAGCCTGATCCATCAGTTAGTGTCATAATTCAAGTACTTACACCGGTTTTAGCAAAAGAAATTCTTCTCATTACAGGAACAGAAAAAGAATCCGAAACATTTGGTAACAAACTAATGTTTATGGCGCAAACCGTTAGAGAAGTAAAGGTAAATTATCCAGATCAAAAATACCTTACCGTTTTGTATTATCCTGACGATTACTCTAGTGAACAAATTGGTGCATTTAAAGAAGCAATTTTAAATTTTAATGATAAGACTGATATTATAGAAATTGACACCCGTCAGAAAATGATTGATTATATCAATACCAAAACTATTGATGCGAGTATAAATGATAGGGAACTTCCTAATGACGATAATGATATTGTACAGATAGGGACACTTAAAATTTTCTCTCATGGTATGCCAAGTCGCTTTACTTTTGGATTAGGTTGGCCAATAGTACCCGTGGAAATAAATAATGTAGACCAAGAGTTTAACAAAACCCATGTTCCTCTATTACAAAAAGAAGCTTTTGCTGCTGATGCGGAGTTATATTCTTTTGCTTGTCGATCTGGAAATAATAGTACAGCAAGATCGTTTGTTGGTCCTGGCTATAATGTGGAGTACTATCCTATAAATCCAAGATCCTTAATTACTACAACCAAGTTTTTTGAAACAAGAGCTGAAGCGCAACGTTTCTACGATGATAAGAACTCTGGTCTCATTGCCAAAGCCATAAGAATTGAAGAAGTACCTACACCTTTTGAACAAGCAAAACCTCAAGAAAGTCTTGCACAAGACATTGCGAATCATTTGGATATTAAAGTATATACCTACCTTGTACGATCAAATTATGCAGATACCTGGAAAGATAATGGCGATGAAATTTATAAAGCTCAATATGAATATTATGAAGACGAAGATGCTCATAATCCACTAAATCCAAAAGATTGGGTTAGGGCTTATAGATCATCAGGAGGCTGGGATGAAGTGATATGGAATCCCCAAGGAGCTTATGGCCCGGTAAAGGCAGGATACACTCCTGATGGTTTACCAAGAAATTTATATTTGTTTACTAAAGATGCAGAACCTGTAGCACAATGAAAAAAAAGATAAAAATAATAGGGCTAATAACCGGAATTTTCGCTGTTGTACTTTGGCTTTTGTCTTCACTTTTTACAGAGATGACTTTTAATCCGGAATTTGAGATTCATAAAGATGAACACTTAGCATATCAAAATGTACAAGCTTCTGATTGCAATGCTACACAGCAGCAAAGTAAGGATCTTACTATTAAGTTCTCCTATACATACCCTCTTGTTAACTTTAGTGGTAAATTAGAAATCATTGACAAAAAAGATACGATAAGCAACCCAGAGGGAAAGCTTTTGTTTTCTGGCAAGTATAAAAACAAGATTATTCTTAAAAACCTATGTTATACCGATAAGGATCAAGCTAGTTTGTATAAGAATCTAGAGTTTAGGTTTAGTGATGAAGATGCAGCATATTGGTTTTATGCTGATACAGGTAAAAAAGGATACCCCTTTCTAAAGCAAGATAAGGTAACTATAAAAATCGATTGGTTTTCTATAGCCGAAAGTAAGCCATATCAAATAATACCCTTAGAATGAAGTATAAAATACTAATAGTATTTGGGGTTTTAGTTTTGATATTTCTAGGTATTAAGATGGTCAAAAAAGTGAACTTTAACACCAAGTATCAAGTGGGACAAGTGATCGATAGTCTCAATCATGTAAAGGTGTATTATAATGGAGGAGTATCACATACTGAAGGAAGAAACCTTGCTCCAGATGGATATAACTTAGGGATTAACTACCAATGTGTTGAGTTTGTGAAAAGATATTATTATGAACACTTAGATCATAAAATGCCAGATACCTATGGTAATGCAAAAGACTTTTTTAATACTGCATTAAAAAACGGTGCTTTAAACAAGCAAAGGGATTTATTGCAATATCATAATGGAGCTTCTGTAGAACCAAAGGTTAATGACATTGTTGTTTTTAGTAGAAGTTTCTGGAATTCATATGGACATGTAACGATCATTGCAGAAGTAACTAAAGATAGCGTTACCATAATCCAACAAAATCCGGGACCTTTTGGAGAAAGCAGAGAGCGATTAGGATTAAAATATGAAGAAAAAAAATACTATATTGATAATGATCGTGTTTTAGGATGGTTGACGTTAGATAGATAGCAAATAGAATGTTAAAAAATGTAACAAAGGAATGAGTCAAGAAGCGGAAAAAATAAGCAATTACGAAAGTGAAGCCGTCCAGAAAAATAAGGCTGTGATGAAATCTAAATTTGCGGAGCGATATCAACGTATGCAAGACAGAAAAAATGATCGTGGCGTAGCTCCTAACTTTAATACGTTTGTTACCAATGCTGTTGATAAGCCTGGATTAAAATCAAAAGAAAAAATAGTAGTTGCTAGCGTTACAGGACCAAAAGAAATTAAAGCAGGAGAAATTGCCACCTATTCCATAGCAACATATGATGGAGGGACTCCCGATGAAGCCTATAAAAAGAAAATTCGATGGAGTGTTTATATTGATGGTAAAAAAGAAAACCGCATCCGGATACTTGGTATAGATAAAACTGATAAAGAAGAAAGAACTATTGATATCTATAACGGCAACAAGAAAAATAAAGAATTTATTTTATACTCTAAGATTACTCCCACAGAGGATAAGCTTGAAATTAAATTTTCTAAATGGTTAGACGGTAAAAAAGTCAAAGTTGAAGCACATATTGGAATGAATTCATTTCATAAACCTTGTCAGGTAGATACTGCTGTCATTGCCAAACCAGAAGTATTATCCATCAATTGGGTAAATGCCAAAGAACAAAAGATAAAGTACACGGGCTACGATCAAGATGTCTTTTTACAAGTTGAGACGTTAGGGTTAGATGGTAAAGACCTTAATCTTGATGTTTTAGACTATGATAAAGGAGGCGAAGATGATAAACTGGATTGGGGAGCTAATAGTATCAAAATTACTGGTCGTAAGACGTTAAAACAGTTTCCTGTAAAAAAGAAAACGGAGTATGGACTACAACAAAAAGATGAAAATAAACCCGGATTGGATTTATATGTGGTGGTTAATAGTGGTGAACCCATAGAAAACTGTAAAGACAAATACGCTACCTATCTTGATCTTAATCCAGATGAAAAGATCATTACTGCATACTTTGCTGAAGAACGGAAGAAGGAAGTGCAAAAGGGAGAGGAAAAGCCTAAACCAAAACCTAAAAAAGAAACACCTAAAGAACCAACGGAATATACCGTAGTAAAAGGAGATGATTTAGCTAAAATTGCTAAAAAAACGAGAGTACCCTATACTCAAATTATGAAAGCCAATCCGGATACTGTATGGACAAAGCTTATTCCTAAAAAAACAATACTTACTATACCAGTAAAAAAAGAAGAGGAGAAACCAAAGGGAAAAGAAAAAGACACAAAAACCATCATCTATTACCAAAAAATTGATGCTGCGTATTTAGGCAGTAAAGTTTATCTAACAGCAGAAGCTCAAAATTTAGAAGGTAAAACTGTGACTTTTAAAGTTTTTGAGAAAAAACCTTTATTGATCTCTGAAAAAGATACCCCTATTTCGCTACTAGTTAAAGAATCAGAAAAAACAGAGATAGAAGCTACGGTAAATGATGGAAAAGCTCAAGTAGAAGTAGTTTTACATAGAAAAGAAGATAAAGCCAAAGATGATTGGAAAGAAAAACTAAGTCCACAGGAAAAAGAAGTTGAAAACGCTTATCATGATTGCGAACTAGATCAAAGTGTACATATGACATCTTTTGATTATAGATTAATTACTAATCCAGAGCGATACGAACAAGTTATAGAAAAAATCCCAGCTAAAAGTACGTATCTATGGCTACAAGTAACCTGCGAAGGTGATCAATTAGATTTTGATCAACCTTTCTTAAAAAAGACTGGTGCTTTAGAAGTATCTGTAAATACAGGAGATCATGGAGATTGGCACGAACCTATTCTTAATCCACAAGTACGTGGATGGTATAATAGCCAATCTGAAACCAATAAAGACTCTAAAATATTGGGGTGGAATCCTTATGCATCTATGAAATTACATAAAGATGTAGACCACTTATTAAGTGATGAAGCTAAAAAATACGGAAAACCACAGCGTGGTAGCGGTGAACATAATGGATTAGACATTTATGCACCTGTGGGCACACCAGTATATGCATCTGTAGAAGGTAAAATTACTATGCATCAAATCACAAAATCTTCTTCTGGGTTTAAAATAAAATTAGAAGGACAGTATAAGGAAGAACACATCCGCTTTAATTATATACACCTAATGCAGTTTGAAAAAACTCGTTTTCGTTTTTATAACAAAAAGAAAAAGACTATTCTACCTAATCACGGTTGGTTAAATTATAAAGATTTTCTATCCTCAAAAGAATGGAAAGACCCAGATACAATTATAATAGACCCAATAACAGGTAAACAAGAGGTGTTTAAGATACATTATAGCAATGGTATCTTAAAGATTGATAATAACGAAATTGATGTGGGTTTAATATCTTCTATAACTAATCAATTTGAAGCTGATAATTACGTAAAGGTAAAGAAAGGTCAAATCATTGGGTATACAGGTTCTACAGGAAACTCCTATCAAGGTAAAAAGAGGAATCATTTGCATTATAATACGTATATCAAATGGAAAGGAGTGCAACCCTATGAAAAATTTAAAGATTATATTAATCTCGATATAAGTGGTACTGAAACTAGTAAAAAACAAGATGGTGTAACACCTAGTAGTAAATGGTAATAATTCTTGATATTATGAAATATTATTTAACATATATAGTATTTATTTTTCTTACAAGTAGTTGTAAAACGGACAATAAGCAAACAATAAATAATTTAGCTGATTCTGAAGCAATAGATTCGATTATCCCGCAGACACTAGGGCAACAAAAAGCTAAAACTCTAAGAGAAAAGCTTGTTGGTCAAAGGTGTGATGATGCACATAATTTAGCTAGGTCTGAGGGTTATTATATACCTGGTGGTTTTTTAATTGGAAGTACTTTTAATAATGAACATATTGTAGATGGAAAAACGTTTGGTATTACTAGAATTAGTGGGAAAAAAGGAGAAGAAAAAAACTACAGTACATACCTAATATTAAAACAGTCATATGAAGATAAAAGTTCTCCTTGTAAAATTGTTGATGTATTAGAAGTAGATAAAGAAACTGATATATTTAAGAAGTTTCCTAATAAAGATATTGATATTTTTTCAGATGTTTTAGTGAATAATGAGAGAGCACCAGAGTTACTAGCTTTAGCTGAGTATGAAGAGGCAGGAATAATGACCAAAGTTTATAAGGTATGGCGAGTCAATCGTAAGACAGGCAAGTTTGAAGAAATTAATGATTTATCGAATATTACAGTAATCAATGAAGATTTTTAAAAATCTCTAAATGAAAGGATTCTTTTTACTATTTTTCTAAGTTGTCTATTGTTTTTTATAAGCTGTAAAACTGATAAAACATCAACTAATCCAGAACCAGTTGAAAAAGACACAAAAAGGTTAGAAAAAAAATCCTTTTACAAAAACGGTAAATTAAGAACTCTCGAGGTCTTAAATAAAAGTCAAGTAATTGAAGCCAAGTTATATGATTCTCTCACAGGAAATTTACAAACTATTTTAACCCTTGCTTCTGGTAAATCAGAACTTAATGATTGGTACAAACAACAATCATATTTTAATTATAATAATATCTTACTCCTTAAATACGGAGATTTAGATAATAATGGAATAGCTGAAGATGCCGTTATATTGGTTGGTAATGATGATTCTAATGTAAAGTGTTATGTTTTTATAAAATACAAAGACGCAGGCTTTATCAAAGAGACGGGAAACACGTATATTGCTATCCAAAGTGATTCCATTGATGTTGAATTTATTAAAGAAGGGTTTTCAATTAAAACCACTCATAATCTTGTGCATCAATGGAAACGTTCTGCATTATTCAAACGTAGAGATAAGAAATGGTATCTGGATAAAGATATATTTACCAATAACGAAAACAAAGATTTCACCTTTCTTCCAAAAGAAGAAATAGAATTAGAAAACTTTAATCCAAAGGAAAATCTCCCAGAAGAATTAGGAATACGATTTGATCTTGAAAACGAAGATCGTAATGTAATAGTGATTTCTTCTGTTCAGGAGTTACTAGATAGTATTGATGATCATACCACAATTTATTTAAGACCCGGAGAATAAAATTTATCTACAGTAAATGATTACAGAAGACGCACAGCTGAAGAAGGAATTGTGGATAATCAAATCAGATCTATTGAAGAGCCCAACGATGAAAATAGGAACAGTAATAGTCAACTTTTTATATATGATGTCAATAGCTTATCAATCATGGGCTTGGGCAAAGTGAAAGTTACTACAGATCAAGATCATTCTAGCGTTATTGAATTTAAAAATTGTTATAATATTCTATTAGAAAATATAGAATCTTATCATAATGCAGAAGAATATACTTGCAGTGCACCTGTAATTTCTTTTGCTGAAAGTAAGGGTTCTAAAGTAAATTCTTGCCTTCTAAATGGAAGTGGACAGACAGGTATTGAACTGTAAAATTCAAAAAATATAATAGTGGAAAACACTATAATGACTAATTGCTCTAGAGAAGGTATTTTTCTTAAAAATTCAAACAATTGTTATTTCTATGATTGTAAAGTGGTTGAAAATAACACCGAGTATAATGGAAATATCATTAGCTCTGAACGAAGTGGTAACATTGTTTTTGAAAATTGTTTCTTTAGGGATAATAACTTAAAAAAGGAACAACTCTTAAGGTAGCTAATGATACCTTAATTTTTGATAATTGTGTTTTTGAAAATAATATTTCAGGAGGTTTTTTGGATATCAAAGATAGAGATGATGAATCTCCAAGCAAATTATATATGTTAAGATCAAAATATGCAGATACTGTCAATCATAAGGAGTATATTACCGAAATTCTGGATTCTTTTTCGGTTTCTATATTACAAAATAGTAAAAAAATGAAGATAGTAAATTGAACTTTCATCTATTTAGATTGTAATCCAATTATGCTTTCATTTAATGGAGCAACATAACCTGCTGCAAAAATCCTTTAAAACATTTTTCCTCTAAATCAAAAGAATATCTAAACGTTTGTAAACGGAACGTATCGTTGTGTAAACGTATTCTTTAAAAAACACAAATTCCTTCGCTTCCCTTTATTAGAAGAACTTACCAATTTATACCCCCTATAAATTAACTGCACTAAAACTGTAGTAAAAAAGGGACGTAAAATAATTTTCAGATAAATTCTAGGTAATTATTCACTTGATTTATAGAAAGTAAGTTAACATAAAACAATGGTTGGTAAATGTAACCTAGTTTACGCCTAAACCTGTTTTTAAGAGTTTTTAAGGGGTTTAGTCGCTAAAGCGAAGGTTTGTGTAATCGAGCTTATTTAAAGCGTCTAATTGCTTTAAATTCTTGTTTGAGATTTATTGTAAATCAGATCTATTGAATTTTGCAAAAAGTTAGATTTCTTAGGTGTTGTTTTTATACATAAAAAGTCGCTTTTGCTCGCTTTTAGTTTGTGGGATATTGCAAGTAATTTTCTAGTTTATGATATTACCGTAATGAAACTTTTCCCTATAGGGAAAAGTTGTAGCTCACTCCTATAGGGAAAAGTTGTAACTCACTGCTGTAGGAAATACTTAGTCATTGCTATAGTAAAAAGTTATGTGCCATCCCTATAGGAAATACTTAGTCATTGTTATAGTAAAAAGTTGCGTGTCATTCCTATAGGAAATACTTAGTCATTGTTATAGTAAAAAGTTGCGTGTCATCCCTATAGGAAATACTTGGTCATTGTTATAGTAAAAAGTTACGTGTCATCCCTATAGGAAATACTTGGTCATTGCTATAGTAAAAAGTTGCGTGTCATCCTTATAGGAAATACTTGGTCATTACCATTTGAAAAAAGATAAATTATAATCAATTTGGAAATATTAAAAAGGGGTACGAAGTGTAGCGAAATAATTCTCATAAAACTTTAAAATAATTAAGCGTAAATCGGGGTCTGTATTTATCCAAAATACAAACCTCGATCGGGATGTGTATTCTGTGCTTGATCGGGATGTGTATTTTATAGAAATACTGATCCCAAAAACCGTTAAACATCCAATTTTTATTAACTTTTCCAATTTTAGACTAAATTCTCAATCGGGATGTGTATCCTGAGTTAAAAAACATCGCTGAAAAATAAATTGTAATCGGGATGCATATTTTGTAGAAATACACATCCCGATTGGGGTGTTTATTTTTAATTCAATATAGGTACGCGTAAGGAGATAAATAAAAGCTTCTTACCCTTAAACTTCTGTTTGTTTAATGATCCTTATCCGACTTGATTTTATACCTAACATAAATTAATACATACCCATACAACGCATATTACAAGTATGATAATGTAGCTACACGTATATTAATTTGAATTGACTTAAGTTTTGATAATTTGATTGGTGTGTCCGTAAAGATCAAAACCTCAAAAAAAGGAACTGTGGGATTTGAGGTTATTGAGGTTTTACTCCTTTTGTAGGATCTTACAGCTAAATACTTGAAAGAAATAAGCTTCGTTACACTCAAAACCTCAAAAACCTTAAAAACCTCACTAGTCTATTTTGAGGTTTTTAAGGTTTTCTAAAATTTCTTTATACAAGTTTAACCTTCTTTTTTCAGTCCGTGAAGATACTGCCCGTGACCAATACGCTGTAGATATCCTTTTTCAACAAACTGCTTTATGTAGCGTTCTGAAGTCTTTTCCGGTATTTTAAGCTTATTAGCTATACTCTTGTACTTCTGAGTAGAAAAAGAGGTAGTTAATTCATCTAAAAAACTTTCTTTCAGGTTTTTGATTTTTGGTAATGTTTGTTTCTTTTCTGGTAAGTATCGATATACTATTTGAGTGTGGTTAAGCAAACTTTCCACAATGGTAATAGCGTTTTCCATATCGATATCCTGGCAATGTAAAATATTAGTAAGTGAGTTGTTTTCCAATGATCGAATAATAGTAAAGATCATTGCCATACGATAGCAGATAAGCCCTAATCGAAACAAGGAAGCTTCTAAACCTGTTTTTTGTAAAAACAGGAATTTGTCATATTCTTTGCTAAAGAAAGCATTGAACTGTTCAATTTGGTGCTCTCGTAAATTAATCTTTATTCCACTGCCAAAACCTTCCAGTATTTGGTAATATTTCAAATATTGATCGCCCAGCTCATCAAAGATGCTATCCAGTGATTCCTTGCTGGTATTGGCAAATACATTTTTCCATTGTTTTTGCCGTTGCATTTTGTAAAATATAAACCTACTGAATAGTCCATTTTCTGAATCCGGCATTAAAGACAATACTTGATCTGGTGTGCCAGAAAGTACAGCGGATAACTGAGGACTTTTAATATCTACATATTCACTTGCTGTACGCCTATAGTAACTAATTTCTTCGTGGTGGAAGGCTTTTCTAAATCCATCACTATAATTGCCGTGTTCGCTTTTAAAGGCTTGCGCAAGGGTGTCTCCTTCAGTTTCAAAGATCAGTCCTTTACCATCGTTATTTGCCAATAGTTCAAAAGCTCCTGTTGCACTGTTATTAGCCGGAAGAAACAACATTTGATCTCTGGGCTCTTCCGGTTTTTGAGGTGTACTTCCTTTTTGGGTTTTCTTGAGATCGTAGTATTCGGACAGTTCTACTTCGTATTGCACTTTTTGAGAATTTGTAGCGTCCCTTTTTTGTTTATGAATGGGATACACTAATTTTCTGCAAAGATTGATTCTTCCTTTTCCAGAAGAAGCTGGGGCAGTAACAAATAGGAATAGATTAGGATATACAATATTTTGATCATACATCCCGTATACGTTTGGTAAGCAGCTGCTCATTACTGTTAGGCTTCCCAACAACAATAAATCCCGTTCCTGATCCCTTGCTGCACATTTGGTTACTTCTTCTAAAAATTTGGGCAATAGCTTGTAAACGGACGAAGGTATGACGGGTAAAGAAGGTTCTTGTTCTTGTGTTATTTGCTCTTCTTCCGGTTCTTCCTGCGCTACCGAAGCCCTTTGAGATGTGGCTAATGTATACACCTTTTGTTTGTGTGATGAAGGAGTTACCCCAGCTTCTTTTGCCAAATGAAAAAATGTACCTAAGGTAGCTCCTGAATTTGTACTATCTAAACATTTTTGGTATTGTTTTCTGCAACTTTCTGCATCATACTCTGGATAATTACTACTCACACTATGAAAAAGTGCTTCTCCCATACTTCCAAAAGCATCTGCAAAGGCAAATCCAATTTTAATCCAGTTGTCATAACTTGCAGTAATATCAATTCCCAAAGTTTCTAATTGAGAGACTACTTCTTTTACTTTGTTATAGTCATCATGCGATAGTGGGTTTGTTTGTGTTTTTGATGTATTCGTTTTTTCATCCTGACGATCAGGTGTTTTTTTTAAATATTTTTGTGGATCAAATTTTGGCATCAGCTTTGTATTTTGGATGGATATAAGGATCAGGGTCATATGGTAAAAGACATCCCCTGCTTATGTCACTTCCGGATGCATCCACCTGGATGTTATAGGTTTCCTTTAGATAGTTTATTACTGACCGAAAGTATTCAGTATGTGAAAATTCATCCAATGAGATTTTAATAATCCATTTCAGACCATTTCCCCTGGGGGATATAAATAACAGTTGAGAAGGAAGACAAGGGTCTTTTAGTAGCGTCTTTCTAATATCTGTTAATTCCTGTTTGTTTGGGATTCCATCAATATCGATCGTTAACAGTTTAGAATGTGTACGAAGGCAATTGTTGTTTCGTTTTGTAAACACTCCAGAAAAAGTTACATAGTCAAAATGTTTTTTCTTGTAGTCTTTTTGTTCTTTTTCTGAAGAGAGTTTGCGTAAATGTGCAGTATGATGCTTACGGGAGGTGTTCGTAAGCATCTGGTAGACCTCTAATAAACCAATAGTTTTTGTGGGAGCAAGATTATACAGGTTTTTAGAAAAATAACTAAACCGTGGTTCCCATTCGGTATCTGGTATACCATCCAGAAAATTCTGAATATCTTCTTGTCTAAGTTCATAGGTGGATCGTTTTGTTTCTAAATTCAAGTGCATAATGTCATTGATCTTAATTAACAGTTCTGTTTCAGTGTCTTCTTTAAAATATAGCTGTGCAAAATCAAATACATCGCCGTTGAAATCTTTGTTTTCCAAACCCTGATAAACAGCAGTATTATTTATTACTGTTATTTGTAAGCTTTTTCTATGATGAACAGCAAAAGGATTGTAGGTTGGTTTGCATTTGTTTCCACTTACTCGAAGTACTGTTTCTTTTGGATAATATTGTTGTAAGATATAGGCAAATATCTTTAGCCCGTAATGGGTTTTCTTTAAAATATGTTGTTTGGTAATCATAAGTAACCTTTTAAGTGATCTTAGCTCTTTTTAAAATACATTCAAAAAAGACAATACATACCCGGCACTTGTTTAACAAGAAATAGGAATACGCTCTATTAGAGTGCTTTAGTAAGTTAATAGTGATGGTGATGTGAAATACTACTAGAATTTCTTTAATAGAAATGGTAGTATGCATAGTAGATCAATAACAGCGCAATAGGTAGGCATACATACGCTGTATGTCAAAAAATAGAAGTGTATAAAGATTATACCACTTTTCTCGATCTCCGCTTAATTTTATACATAACTGTAGATTTGTTTACTTTATAGTTTTTCAGTTCATCCGCAGTACATTCCAAATGAGATGCAATCATATCTAGATCCTGAGCAGGGATATCTGCGTGGTCATCTGCCAGTAAATTACAATAGCGATTAAAAGTCCTTGCTGTTTTTTTTAACCCCATGATGATCTTTTCTTTAGTAGCCCTGTATTTTGCTACAGGTAGCTCTGCCAATTTTTCCTTAATACAATACTTATAGTCTTTCATAAGTTTTAATTTTTATATTTATGTAAACCAATTATATTGACAAATAATTTATAGAAAATACAGGGATTCAGAAATTCTGTTATAAAACCATCCCCAATTTGATTATAAAACCTGTATTCCAAACAAAAATTTGTCTTTTTAAGAACATATTTTTCTTCTTGCAAGAAAATTTCTTCAACAAATGTAAAGTATTTTTATTTACATTTTGTAACTTTGTTGAGACAAATTTGTCCAATAGTAGATTTATATTATGGAAGAATTATTATATCAGATATACTCAAATCATCACGGAAAGCTGCTAAAAGCATACGTAAAAAAGAATAGCATCAATAAAAAAGGAGGTATAAATAAATTAGCTGAGGAATTAAATTTGACAAGACAAGGAGTTTACATTTTATATAGCCAAGAAGTGATAAAACTGTCTCATCAAAAAAAAATAATAGCTTATTTAGAATTGCCAAAGGACTTTTTCCCAAGACCTATCTCTGCAGAGGAAAGGTTCCGGCTGTTGTTGGGAGACTATGCCAATATAAAAGTGGAAAATTTAAAATTAAAGGAAGAGCTTGAAAAAACAAAGGCTAGAGCAGTCATTAGAGATTATCTGGTAGAACAACGTAATGAACATCAAAAGGATAAAAGTGGCAACACAACTGTGGTTTCAAAGATAGATTTTGAAAGTTACATAGACAATTACTTTGATGAATTGTATTTAGATCAATTTTTACATAGAATTACTATTGATGAGATTCAAAGTGGTTTTTGTTTCGAAGTATCTGGAGAAGATTTAGATCATTTAGGTATGAATCAAGGTGATTTTGTATATACTGATACTTTGATAGAACATTATGATTTAGTTAGAAAAGAAAACTTATATGTAGTCATTATTAATGACCCTATCAATGGAAAGGATATTCTTATTGGACAAATTCGATGGTACAGAGGTTCTATAGGACTTGTGCAGCTTGATAAACGACAATTTGATTTGAACGGAAATCTTACTATTGAACAATTATGGGAAGTGAAAGGACACATTAGCAAAGAAGAATATGATATAAAAATTAACTGCGATGATGATTTTGAAACACCATATTAAATGCTTTGATCGCTGACTAATCTTTTGAAATTTTGATCATGACAAGCAAAAAAATAATGGAAAGTGCTAAAATCCATGATTTTCTGTAATTGCCATTACTTTATAAACTGTATGGATTATTTGTTATAACTGGTCTCTTTAAAGAATTTTATTTCATCTTGAATAGTATGATTTTTTATTTTATCCAATTCCTTCAGCAGATCCTTTGATAATAATTGTTAATTCATAAGCAGGTACTTTAATGTTGGAAATCATAAGAATGGGATTTAGCTGATAAGGTTGAATTAATGTTTTTATAGTTCTGCAAAATGTTGATAATCATTGCCTCACTTCATAAAATTTGTGGCTCATTACTGCATTTTAGGGAACTTTTGGGAAGATAATTTTACAAAGTAATAATACAAAGAAAACACACCGTATTTAATTACGTAATACCCCGTATATTTATGCGGAAAATACTGTAATCTAGTATAGATGACGCTTTAGAGACTATGTCCTTTTCTATCGGCTTTTTTTCTAAATCGCTGTAAAAATTCTAGCCTATTTTTTACCCCTGTTTTTTTAAAGATATTAGAAGCGTGTTTAGACACGGTGTTTTCAGCAATAAACAAGTCTTTGGCAATATTCTTATAACTCAAATTACTGAGAATTGACAAGGAAATCTCAATCTCTCGTCGGGATAAATCCTCATAAATAATTTTATGTTCTATAGATTCGCCTCTTTGCTTTTTCTTCAGAGCGAATACCTCAAAAATTCTAGTATTGTTTTCTGAAAAAATAAATATCTATCTGTTTCTATTACAGTTATGGCAAAAAATGCCATATTCATTACAGTAAAAGTAATCCATTGATAATCACCAATTACGGTACAAATAGGTAGTAATGCTATGCTTGTTACACTTATGGTTGACAATTTACTTAGTCTTAATATAAAAGCGTTTGGATTGGTTGGATTGGAAATTCGTCGATAAAATATGAAGAGAAAAACAATGGCAGCCATCGATATTGGTACAGTGAATAATAATCTAGCTGATTCCAAAGATTTTTTAATAAATTAAGGAACTAAAAATAAAATGATGTAGCTGGCTATTGTAAATATAGCTAGATTACGTATGGACGAATTAAATTTCAAAACAACGATATCATATTCTTTATAAAGGTAATAGACAGTAAAAACGCATAATGTTATAGCTACGCCGTAAGTTATAATGTATTGAAGTATTAAAGGCCCAGGGAAATTATCAGTTGGAAGGAATCCACCAGAGGCATTGTAAGTAACAAATAACAATCCAAGAAATAGAAAATGTTTAAGACTACTGCGTGTTCTCTTTCTTGAAAAGTAAAGCGTAAACAATACAATGAATGTATCTATTAATAGATAGAAAAACGTTGTCCAATGTATTGATGTTCCAAACATTTAATATATAACTATTCATTACGCTCAAATTTGTTAGTTTCAAAATTTTTGGAAACATTGTTCCAGTGAAATACTTGTCCGTTCATAGCAATATAAACATCCGGTTTTAGAAATTGCAATGAGCTGATTGCATACCCTAAATTAAATGGGGCGTCTGTATTTTCAGAAGACCCTAAAATAAATGACCCAACTAAAATAATGGTTTTACCAAGGTTGAGTTTTCCTATATATTTTGCGGTGTTTTACATTGTGAAAGTCCCGTGTGTTATTAATATTTTCTTCGCATTGGCTTCCCTAACTTTACTTACTAGTAGTTTAAGGTCATTTTCATCTATAGCCCGACTATATTTTTTAAATATACTCTCAATATCGTATTCAAAATCTACATTTGCCCTATCGAGAAAATCCCCTATAGATATATTCGTTTTTTTGATTCCCTTATCACCTACATAATCTAACCCTTCAATAGTTCCACCTGTAGTTAATATTTTAATCATTAAAAAGGTTTTTAAGCATTTCCAAAAGTTAGAATTTTCCCTCCATAAAGTTAGCAGAAGTTTTTGATTATTAGTTTATAAATTTAACTTCATGGTTACACATCGAATGACACTCCGTAATTGAATTTTTAAATATAAAATAGACAATTTTATATTTATTATGCTATTTAAATCTTATTGATAATCTATCATAATCTAAATTTTTTCAAAGCCCTTAAGTGTGGCAAAAAGGTCAAAAGATGCATCGTAAATGTTATCATGTGATAAGATAACCAATCTGCAAGCTTATTAAGGATAGTCGTTTTTTGTTTAAAGTTAGTCTTGGTGACTTCCCTACACTCACTTATAACCCGGTTAAAATCCGAACGTAATGTTTCGGCAAAAGCAGACGAATATATTTCCACGTTCATTTCTATACTACCATAGCAGCTAAGGCTGTTTAGATTAAAAGAACCTATTGTTGACCACTGATTATCTACAAGAGCAGCTTTGCCGTGTAGTACAGACTTTTCCCATTCATATATTTGAATTTGATTATGTAGAAAGTTTGCATATAAATGTTCGGTCGCCCTACGCACCAATGGAACATCACTTATACCCGCCAAAATTACCGTTATTTTCACACCTCTTTCACTAGCTTTTTTCAATGCCTTAGACATCTTTCTTCCAGGTAAAAAATATGAACCCAATATGACTATTTCTTTTTTTGCCCTAAATATTGCATTTGTATATGCGTCACATACTTCTGTTTTACTTTTTAACCAGTCGTTTTGTGTAATTCCAACAAGTGCTTTACCGGCCGAATGTAAGACTGGCTTTATTTTTTTTGAGCTTCCTTTTCTAAAAAAATAATCTCTGCACAGTTTCTGCAAATCCTCGGCTGCAGGGCAATCTAGTTGTACGGCATAATCAAGCCAAGGTTCAGATTTCAAAGTTCCATGGTACTTATTAGCAATATTGATACCACCTATCAGTGCCATTTTTCCATCAGCAACTAGTACTTTATGGTGCATACGCCTACCTAGATAAAAATTATTCACGGAAAACAAAGGGGAAAAGAAACGAATTAAAACACCGTGCTGAATCAAATTCTGTATAAAACTATCAGGAAGAGCCACACTTCCATATGCATCCAGTAAAACATAAACTTTTACATCTCGTTGAGCAGCTTCTTTGAGGCAGGTGGCTATATCATTTCCCGTTTCGTCGTTCTCATAAATATAGGTTTGCAGATGTATTTCTTTTTGTGCATCTCGGATTATATTTTTTAGTCGGATAAAATACGCTTCGCCAGAATGCAGCAATTGAATATACGCATTATCACTTTTACTATCGTGTAATTGTTTTTTTTGTTCTTCAGTTGTTGATTTATGAATCATCAAATGTTTATTATGATTTATTTTTTTGAAATTTATATTTCACGTTAAGGTATGTATCACATTTCATCTTTCAATTTCATTGAGGGTAAAACAAATCCTATTGAGATTAAAATAACCGACCCAGCAATAATAAAAGGATAATAAAAACCAGCAGCAACTAACCAGGTTCCTATAATTGGACCCAAAATCTGGCCAATACTATTGGTAGAACTTTGTATGGAAATATTTCTACCAGTATTCTCTTGGGATATTAATGAGACCGCTGAAAGTAGGTTTGGTGTTACCATCGCACCACCTGCTGCGAAGACAACAATTAATCCGTACACTAAAAACTCGTTTTTGAAAAAAGGAAAGGCAATTAATGAAATTCCTGAAATGAGTAATCCTAAAACGATTTGCTTTTTAGCAGCTAAGACCTTTTCCCCATAACTGGCAAAGACAGGCTGTAAAATTGCCATTACTGAACCACAAATCATGAAGCCGATACCAACTTGGTTACTATTAAATGCCAATTCGTCTTTACCATAAATGGAAAACACAGTTTCAAATAGTGTGACGACAAACTGCATGACAAAAGAAATCATTAAAATAATGATGAAGTATTTACTAAATGAAAACCGTAAGCTTCGTTTCTCTGTATTAAACTTAATTACTTTTGCTGTATTTTTTAACCATTTTGATGTAATTAGTAAAACTATGAATCCTAACAGCGAAGCAAAAAGGAATGGTACTGAAAATCGGTCTAGATGCAGTAGTCCAAGGGAATATTCTAAATGTATATCTGTTTGAGATAGTAAACCTCCTATGACGGGACCAAAGATAACACCAGTGCTTATCGCAACTCCGGACCATGCCATAACTTTAGTTCTTCGTTTCTCGGATGTAATATCACTTAAATATGCATTGCTAACTGGGATAACAGAAGAAGTAAATATTCCTCCAAAAATACGTGCAGTATATAGCATGGTCAAGGATGTAGCAAGACCTGTTAGTAATTGCATGATTACAAATCCAATCAAACCAATAATGATTATGGGTTTACGACCATATTTGTCAGATAACTTTCCCCATATCACTACGAATAGCAGTTGGAAAAAGGGATAAATGCTCGTGAGCAGACCAATGTGAAAGTTAATAAGGTCGGTGTCGAGATTGTCTTTTAGTGCTAATCTTTCGGTGTAGTAGGGAAGGGTTGGTAATAAAATACCATAGCCCAACATTACTACAAATAAACTCAACAGGATTAAAGATATCCTGTTGAGTTTTTCTTTCCTATTCATTATTTTTTACCGAGTTTTCGTTTTAATAATTGTGCATTAATGGCTACTATAATCGTACTTAAACTCATAAATACCGCACCTACCGCAGGTCCTAAAACAAAGCCCGAGGAATATAGTACACCAGCTGCTAAAGGAATGGCTACGACATTATAACCTGTAGCCCATATTAAATTCTGAATCATTTTATTGTAGGTAGCCTTTCCAAATAAAATTAAGTTGGCAATGTCCTGTGGATTGCTGTTTACCAGAATAATATCGGCAGTTTCAGCAGCTACATCAGTACCAGAGCCTACGGCAATTCCTACATTAGCTTTTGCAAGGGCTGGTGCATCATTTACACCATCACCCGTCATAGCTACAAACTCTCCTTTTATTTGTAGTTCTTCAACTATTTCTACTTTTTGGTGTGGTAATACTTCAGCGTAGTAACCATCTAAACCAAGTTTCTCACTTACGGCTTTAGCTGTTTTTTCATTGTCACCTGTTGCCATTAAGACTTTAATATTATTTTTTTTGAATATTTTGATGGCTTCAGCAGATTCTGGTCTTATTTCGTCAGCAAGCGCAATATAACCTGCCAATTCACCATCAATTAAAACAAATACTACAGTTTCCGCTGCATCGCTGTATGCATCTTCAGGAATGGTAATTTTCTCATCTCTTAAAAAACCAGGACTTACTACCTTAACTTGCTTACCTTCTACAATGGCCTCTACACCTTTACCAGTAATTGCATTGAAGTTTTCTGGGCTAGGGATAGTAATATTATCTTCTTTTACTTTTTTGATAATCCCAACAGCTATTGGGTGTTCAGAACTTTGTTCCAATGCACTTGAAAGTCTTAAAATTTCTTTTGATGAATAAGCCTTGTTAACAGACTCGATTCGAGTAACACCAAAATCACCTTTGGTTAATGTTCCTGTTTTATCAAAAAGCAAAGCTGAAATTTTCCTCGACTCTTCAAACGCAGTCCTATTTCGGATAAGCAATCCATTTTGGGCAGATACAGCGGTAGAAATAGCAACCACAAGTGGAATGGCAAGACCCAATGCGTGTGGACAAGCAATTACCATAACGGTAACCATTCTTTCTAAAGCGTAAACAAATGGAAAGCCTAAAATCAACCAAACTGCCAACGTACCAAAACCAATTGCCAAAGCGATGTAGGTTAGCCATTTTGCAGCCCTATCTGAAAGATTTTGCATCTTGGATTTGGTTTTTTGCGCTTCCTCTACCATCTTGATGACTTTGTTGAGGTAGCTATCTTTTCCAGTATGTTCAACCTTTACTTTTAAGGTACTATTGCCATTTACCGAACCACCAATAACCTTATCGTTTTCATCCTTTTTTACAGGTTTGGATTCGCCTGTAAGCATAGATTCATTCAGGTAACTGGAACCGTCTACTATTATTCCATCTGCTGGAACTTTCTCCCCAGGTTTTACCAATATCACATCATCCTTCAGTAAATCTTCGAGAGGGATGTCCTCTATGGTGTCACCTTTTACCCTGTGCGCTTCCGCAGGCATCATACTTACCAGTAACTGTAAGGCTTTTGAAGCACCTAGCACACTTTTCATTTCTATCCAATGGCCAAGCAACATTATGGCTATAAGTGTTGATAGTTCCCAGAAAAAGTCTTCACCTCTTAAGCCAAAAACGGTAGCAGTACTATAAAAATAAGCTACAGAAATTGCCATAGAAATCAAGGTCATCATTCCTGGTGCACCTTTTTTGACTTCAGACCAAAACCCTTTTAAAAATGGCCAACCACCATAAAAATATACAACAGTGGAAAGTGCAAAAAGGATATATGGATTTCCTGGAAGTAAAAATTCATAACCAAAAAATTCCTGAATCATTGGCGAGAAAAACAATATGGGAATGGTAAGCACAAGTGTTACCCAAAACCGTTTTCTAAAGTCTGCTATCATCATTTTATGATGGTCGTGACCCATTTGACCGTGTCCCGGATTATGACCTGAATGGTCTCCACCTCCGTGATTCATTTTAGAATGGTCTTCTTTTTTTTGTTTTTTCTTAGAATGGTCCATTTTTGAATGGTCCATTTCTTCGTGATTGTGATGTTCGTGATTTTCCATTATTGTCTTGTTTAAGTGTTATCGTAATTTTTTTCTCATAGCTTCCGAAATGTTTTCGGCATAGACGCCATAGGCATCCACCAAAAGTCCTTTAATCCCATTTTTTGATGAAATAGCATAAAGCACACTGTTATCGTCGGTACTGCTCATGCCTTCAAAGCGATAGGTTTTATCCACTTCAAAGTCTTCTGGGTGTAATTCAATTTTTAGTGAGGCACACTCCAAACATTCAGGTTTTAGGTTAAAATCGTATGTATAACCATTTGCCTGCAAATCGTTAATTGCTTCTGAAAGTGTGTCGTAGTTGTTCATTTTCTTTCTATTTATAAGTCATTGTAAAATAACTATTATCTTCCTCTGTAAATTTCTGAAAGGTCAATAAGCCTTTACCATTTATTTTTTCATTGACAGTATAGTTGAGTTGCTTAATGCGAATTCCCCAGGCATAGGCCTTAATATTGATTTTTGAATTAATATTATTTTTGTTGCCATCTAATGTTCGGTCGTAAATCTTTATGACGCTTTTTGAACCAAAAAAATTCAATAAGCCCGAGTCAAAAGTCATTTCCAATTCTATATCTTCAAGGTTATTCAAATCATAGAGCTCTTTAAATTTTTCAGAGGTGGTATTAATTTCGGTCTCTTTTGATTTTGGATTAGAAAACGGAAAAGCCATTACCATTACACTTGCTTCATTAGGCCTACAGCGATATGTTGTTGTATATTTATCCGTAGACTTTTTGTCCTCATCAAACAATTCTGTAACCACCTTAATTTCATAATATTCATTCTTCTTTATTGTTTCACCGGCTTCAAAAGTTTGTTTGTTTAGAAAAGAGCCTTTTTCGTCAAAATTTTCTCGAATGACAACTCTACCTGAAATCTGCCCAATGAGCATTTCAGTTTGTCCATTCATTATAATGCTGAATAAGATAAATAGTACTATGAAACTTTGTTTTCTCATATGTGATGCATCAATTTTTTCACCTCTTTTGCCATAATATCACTTAAATCTATTCCGTTTGAAGAGTGCGGGATGGTATTACAAGTCACTATTTTTTCTGCCCCAGAATCCAACAAATCTTGATAAGCGTTTCCTGAAAAAACGGCGTGAATACCTACGCAGATAGGTGGTTTCATTCCTGCTTTATTCAAATGTTGTACGGTTTCAATCATTGTCCGCGCTGTGGAAATAATATCATCTACCAAAATGGGTGTAGCATCTTTATATTTATCCACATCGGGAACAGAGACTTCTACATCACGGTCACCGTGACGTACCTTTTGTAATACCGTAAAAGGTGCTCCGGCATTTTTGGCGACTTCGGAAACCCATTGTTCACTTTCCGAATCGGGTCCAATAAGTACCGGGTTTTCAATGTTTTCTTTTATCCATTCTGAAATGGCATCGGCAGCGTGAATCACTTTATTTGGAATTTGATATACTTCTCCTAAAGCACTAATTCTATGTAGGTGTGGGTCAACCGTGGTAATGCTATCGGCAAAACCTGAAATCAATTTTCCGAAAAAACCAGAAGTTACTCCTTCGCCTTCGTTAAAAACTTTGTCCTGTCGCATATATGCCAAATAGGGTGCTACCAAACAGGTACACATAGCTCCTAATGATTTGGCTGTGTGGCTTAAAAAATATAGTGGCAACAGTTTCTCGTCTGGTTCGTGCAAGGTGCATACCAGCACCACACATTTATCTTTAACATCAGATAATATGCGCGTGTACGATTCCCCATCGGGAAAATTACGCAAAGTGGCTTTGCCCACTTCAGCATCCATTTTTGTAGCCATTAGTTCTGTGAGTTCTTCATTTCCGGGAAGACTGAATAATATTGTTTTCATAGTTTTTTAAATTATAGTTATGATGTCGTTATGATTGTTTTTATATTCCAAGGCATAGTTAAGTTCACCTTTGGATTCAGCATATATAGTATATAGCAGTTGGTTTTCTTTGATTTGTTCTCCTAAATGGGTATTTAAAAGAATCCCTGCTGATTTAGATTGAGGTGCTCCCGAAAGCTTGGCAAGTTTTGCAATTTTTCGGTTATCAATTCTGTTTAAAACCCCTGACTTTTCGGCCGTAATTTCAATTTTATAAGGTGCTAAAACTGGTTTTGAAAACTGACCTTGTGCTTTACAAATGGCTATGAATTTTTCATATGCTTTTCCAGATTTGAGAATTCTATGTGCGGTTTCCAATCCTTTTCCTTTTTCTACTTTTCCAGAAAGTTCTATTAGTTCAGCAGCTAAAAACAATGCTCTTTCTGTTAAGTCTTTGGGTGCATCTTCCTCATTTTTCAAAACTTTTAATATATCAATGGCTTCTAAAGTTGGACCAATACCCCTTCCAACAGGCTGCGTGCCATCCGTAACTACAACTTTTACATTCAACCCAACGGCAGTTCCAACGGTTTCCATATGATTTTTTAGTTTTTCTGCCATTTCGGTACTACGAACCTTCGCGGTTTCGCCCACGGGAATATCAATTACCACGTGAGTGGAACCTGCCGCAGCTTTCTTTGAAAGTACTGAAGCGATGAGCTGGCCTTCACTATCGATATCCAAGGCTTTTTCAATTTTGATGAGCACATCATCCGCAGGACTTAATTGCGCGGTACCACCCCAAACAAAACATCCACCTTCCTTTTCTACTACGGTCTTTATTTCTTCGGAAGAGAGCGTCACATTGGTCAGTACTTCCATTGTATCTGCTGTACCTGCTGGGGAAGTGATAGCACGCGAAGATGTTTTGGGCATTGTAAGCCCATAAGCAGCAACGATGGCAACTACCAATGGCGTTGTTCTATTGCCAGGCAATCCGCCGATGCAATGCTTATCGACTACAATATCTTTTTTCCAATTCAGTTGCTTTCCGGAAGCTATCATCGCTTTAGTGAGGTCGGATATTTCATCAATATCCATTCGGTCACCAGCGCATGCAGTTATGAATGCTGAAAGATGAATATTTGAATAATCGCCTTCCACGATATCGGTTATAATTTCGCTGTAAGCTTTATAATCTAGTTTTTGATTATAGATTTTAGCCCTAACATAGCTTAACGATTCAATAGGTTCCAAGTGGGAAACGTACAGCGTGTCATTTTGCGTAACATTAAGTTTTTTCGCGGCAGCATCTGATAATCCAATTTCATTTGACAACAGAATATCTGAATTTAAAACATTTAGACTTGCTACGATTGAGGTTGTTGCATTGGATATTCTAATTCGGGTCAGTGCCTCAAACCCTTCTGAAATACAGACGTGGCAATCTTCTCTCATATACACCACGTTTTCATTTTGGGTGTAGATTCCGAGATGTTTGTATTTTAATATATTTGAGTGTTGGTCCATATTTTTATTAATTATGATGATTTATTCTATTTCTTCGATACTATACAATTGTGGAATTTCTGAATCCCATCCATAAGTATCTTTTATATCCTTTTGTAATGCTTCTGCGCCTTCTTTCTCGCCGTGAACGATAAAGATTCTTTCAGGTTTATTTTTTATCTTACTCATCCAATCCATTAGTTCTGTGTGGTCAGCGTGTGCCGAGAGACCTTCAATTTCTGCAACTTCCATTTTGAATGGCACCCATTTTCCATACACCTTTAATTCTTTTTCGCCTTTCAACAATTTTCTTCCACGAGTGCCTTCAGCTTGATAGCCTATAAAAAGCAAAGTGTTATTTGGGTTTTGCGCTTGAGTTTCAAGATAGTTTAGCATACGTCCTCCTGTGAGCATTCCGCTTCCTGCAATCACGATTTTTGGTATGTTGTCCGTTCTTAATTCCATTGTTTCGCGATAACTCCTAACAACCGTGAAATAAGAGCACATCTCATCACATTCGTGCTCTTCAAGTTTGTGCCAATCCCTAGTACGATGAAATAACTCCAAAACATTAGCTCCCATAGGGCTATCCATTATCATTTGTACTTTAGGTATTTTGTTCTCTTTAAGTAATCTCCAAAAAATAAGCATCATCAATTGGGCACGTTCTACCGAAAAACTTGGGATAAATAGGCTGCCACCTCTATTTATAGTGTCGTTGACTAATTTTTCAATCTTCGGAATGGCTTCCACTTCATCAGGATGAAACCTTCCTCCATAGGTGGATTCAATGAATAATACATCTGCCTTTTTTGGTTTTAAGGGTGGAAAAAGCAGTAAATCGTTTGTTCTGCCTATATCACCTGAAAACACAAAACGTTTTCCACGTATATCTAACTCAATGTGTGTAGCACCAAGGATATGTCCATTGTATTGAAACCTCGCCTTTACATCTTTGAGAATGGGTAGCCATTGCGAGGGTGGTACCCCTTTGAAGTAAGGGATTGTTTTTTCTACATCGCTTAAATCGTAAAGTGGTTCTGCAGGATTATGTTTGGAATAGCCTTCTTTATTGGCACGTTCGGCTTCTTGTTCTTGGATTTTAGCACTATCATTCAAAATGATTTTTGCTATATCCAAGGTGGGATTAGTGCCATAGATGGGACCATTAAACCCTTGCTTTACCAATCTTGGCAGATAACCTGTATGGTCCATATGGCCGTGGGTAAGCAAAACAGCATCAATGTCAGCAACATTAACAGGTGGGTACTCCCAGTTTTTAAGGCGTAATTCTTTCAATCCCTGAAAAAGACCGCAGTCTATCAGTATCTTTCTATCTCCTGTATCTACCAGATATTTTGAACCGGTTACGGTGCCTGCAGCTCCTAAAAAATGGACATTTATTTTGTTGTTTTTCATCTTTATAGCATTTATTTAATGTCCACCACAACAGGACGGTGTATTTCCTTTGTTTTGCCCCGATTTGCTCAATTCTACTATTTCATTGTATAGGTTACGGGAATCCTCTTTTATTACAAGTGCCAGCTTCTTTATGGATTTAGGCTCAAAATTTACCATCTCAAGCAATATTTCAAGAGCCTCATCAAGTAATTTGGGGTCATCTTCCAATGCTTGGTAAAATGGCTCAAGATCTATACTGTTCTTTTTTTGCATTTCTTCGGTTTTCATCTGTATTGTTTTTAGAATTAATGACTGTTTATTTAATTATTTTTTTGTTCTTTTAATGTATTGTGCACAACGCTTCCGAATCTTCTAAAATCTTTTTATGTCGTGTTTTATCAATTCCTGTCTCCTCTAATAATGCAGGTTTTTCGTGAAGCTCTTTACACAGTACAATGCCTTTGTCCAGTAGTTTTGTTTTTTCAGCTTTGCTAAGTGTTGTTAAAGCGGTTAAGGGATGAAGCCCCGATTTATCTATTCTGTCCTTGAGACCATTTCCTTTTGGATAATCCCAACTGGTCATAAGCATTCCAGCACATTTCCCGTACTGAATGGCATCTGTTGTGAACCGGGTATTAGTGTAAACCCCTCCTTTATGAAGTTTAGCCTCGTGACCTTTTTGGTGTTCCCATTGCTTTTCCACGTCCAAAAACCGTGAATGGATATACAATGGGATTTTTACATTGCAAAACCTGCCTTGGTCGCTGTGGTATTTGCATTCAATCATATAGTGTTTGTCTTCTTTTTGGGCGATAACATCAACTTCGTGCTTTACACAGTTACCTTGAACAATAACTCCTACATTTGCGCTAAAGCCTTCCATCTCTAAAATCTTACCAATAAATTTTTCAAAAGGAAATCCTGATGGTCCTAATTCCATAATCGCCTTTTTGAGTTTGTATTTTGAAGCACTTACACGAGATTTACCCTTGAGCATTTTAAATGCCTTCTGATAGATTTTTTTTGTGGTAATTCCATTATAAATTGTGCCTTCAATATTTTCTACTATTTGATCAATTATCACTCTATCAGCGCCTGCTCTTTGCAACGAACTTATCAATTTTTCGATTTGAAAAGGGACTTCTTCTCCACTTGCTTTTATAATATTTATATCATTCATTAAGGTGTATTTTTTTGATATTTGCCAAAGCAAAAACGATTAATAAAAAGCTTAAAAATATTTCGAGCATAACAACAAATCTCGCTACTTCGGAAACTGGGGTAATATCGCCATATCCAACAGTTGAAAAGGTAATTACACTGAAGTAAAAAAAGTGGTACAGATTATATATGTATGAATTTGAATGAACAGCAATTCCTTCAAATGTCGTATGATCGAATTGGTAAAGACAGGTGTAATCAGTTGCAAATGAAAAAATACTAATAAATACTATCGCCCCAAAAACCCATAGTAACTGCTTTACTGAATGGCAAATATCTATCAGTTTTGAAAGTTGTTTTAGGGTGGTCACTGTAATTACTATAGTTTTTATAAATGCTGCCGTTGCAATAATTATATGAAATGGAAAAGAACTATGATCGATTAGTGACATTAATAAAACATAAACAAGAGCTATCCCAAAGATTATAAATGCAGGTAATGCGGTTCTTCCAAAGAGTAATTTGAAGAATGATTTTTCTCGAATTTTATTTAATCTATCAGACATATGAATATGTTTTTTTAAAGATGTATGGTCATTACAGGTAACGTTGAATGATTGGTGACACCTTCAACAATACTCTTGGAAAACAAGCTTAAAAAACCAGTCTTGCCATGAGTGACCATTGCTATTAAGTCTATTGGATTTTGCTTTATAAAAGTATTAATGCCAGCTTCTACAGAGGGCTCATTATAAACTGCCATTGAGTAGTCATTTAATTCTGGGTACTTGCCCAATAGCTGTTCTATAGGATTTAAACCAAGTTTTATGCTGTTAAAATCTGTCTTGGTATTTATTCGTAATAAATGAATGCGAGCATCACATTTTTTTGCAATAGATATTACCTGACTAAAAGCCTCACTTATATCTTCCTCGAAATCTGAAACAAATACAATATTTTTGAACGGGAATGTTACATCTTCATCTTTTACCACAATTACTGGCGCATTTGCTTTTCGAACGATTTCTTCTACGTTACTACCTGTTATTTCCCTGATAACGCCTTTGGTTCCGCTACTGCCGGTAATGATGAAATCGTGATGAAAATGACCAGAATGTTCTAAAATATCTCCTTGTCCAGCATCATATTGAAGAAAAGTGCGACATTTAAGTCCACTACGTTCTGCCTTTTTATCCAATTCTCTTAGAGCGGACTTGGCAATTCCTATTTTCTTTAATGTTTCTGGATATCGCTTTTCTTTTTGTTTATCCAATTTAACCCAGTCCACAGGTGTTTTCATTAAATGCAAAAAATGTATCTCTGCATCGTAACGTTTAGCTATTTTGATGCCAAGATTTGCAGCTTTTACACAGTTTTCAGAGAAATCGGTGGGTACTAGTATATTTTTCATTTTTTTATGTTTTAATTATTTAAATTAATTGACAGATATTTCATTTCCAGAGGGGATTTCTTTGTCAAAACAACCCAAATTATATATTGTCGTTTCTGCAATATTTGTTAGTGCTGTTTCGGTTAAGAAAGCCTGGTGGCTAGTAATCAAAACATTGGGGAATGTCATTAACCGAGCAATGACATCGTCTTGTAATATATCTTCGGAATGGTCTTCAAAAAACAATCCTTCTTCCTCCTCATACACATCGATGCCGAAATACCCAATCTTACCAGATTTTAATCCTTCAATAACCGCCTTGGTGTCCACAAGACCACCTCGGCTTGTGTTAATGAGCATAACTCCTTCTTTCATTAAAGCGATATGTTCTTTATCTATTAAGTGCTGAGTTGATGGTGTCAATGGAACGTGCAGGCTAATTATATCTGCTTGCTTGCAGATAGTGGTACAGTTGGTATAAATGACATCATATAAATCTATCAGATTCTTATCTTCAGCAACATCTTGAGCTAATATCTTACAACCCAAACCATGAAGTATTTTTACAAGTACTGCACCTATTTTTCCTGTTCCAATAACACCTACTGTTTTACCATTTAGGTCGAATCCTGTGAGTCCGTTCAGTGAGAAATTTTGTTCTCTAACTCTATTGTGTGCTCTAATTATTTTTCGGTTTAGGGCTAAGATGAGTGCCAGAGTGTGTTCTGCAATAGCGTATGGCGAATAAGCAGGAACACGAGCCACTTTCATATTCATTTCAGCTACTTTTTCTAAATCAACGTGATTGAACCCTGCTGAACGTAGGGCGATATACTTAACACCAATCGCACTTAATTTTTCAACGATATGCGCCGAGGCATCATCACCTGTAAATAGGCTAACGGCTTCAGAGCCTGTTGCGAGAATAGCTGTTTCTTTGGTCAAACGGCTTTCCAATAGTTTTAATTCGTGTCTACTATTATTTGCCTTTATCAAATAAGGTTCTTCAAATTTATGTGTACTGAATATGGTTGTTTTCATTATTTTCATTTTTAAATTCCTAATTGTATTAAAATGTAGACTATCCCGACAAGGATAACAGTTCCAAAAATTAGCATCACGAGTTTCCCCGTTTTTTTAGAGCCTTTGAAATAGGTAATCCCAAGTTTTACAATCATATTACTTATGGTGGCTGTTATAATGACATTGGTTGCCAGTGCGAGTTTTTCTTCCAAAGACCCAAATTTTGCCATACTAATAGTTATTGCATCGGTGTCTGCCAATCCCGCAATGAGTGCCGAATAGTATAAACCGCTTTCGCCAAAAAATTGATTTCCATAAAAAACGGCAAACAGGATAATCACATAAATACCACCAAACCCAAGGGCGTTCCAAATATTGAGAGGATTGCCAAGGTTGATAGCTGTTTTTGGGACATCTGTATTCTTTTTGATGAATAAGAGTGCACTTACCAAACAGATAAGGGTAAGAATGGTAAATGGAATAACTAAATAGGAAAGTATGGCACTATTGAAAATATAGGCCAGAATAGCGAGTCTGGGAAACATTATGGCAGAAGCTATAATGATACCGGCAGCATATTCTTTTGAAAGTTCTGGCGATTCCTTACTTCGGGAAGCATATATCCAAGCTACAGCAGTACTTGAAATCAATCCGCCTAAAATCGCGGTGAGCAAAATACCACGTTTAGAACCTACATATTTTACAAGAAAGTAGCCGATAAAGTTCAGAAAAGAGACAATCACTATAATTGCTCCAATCTCAAAAGGGTTTAATAAACCTTCGGGTCCATAGTCTTGATTTGGTAAGAAAGGCAAAATAAGAAGCGCGATAATTGAAAACTTTATAAAGGCAAAAAGCTCTTCTGAAGTAATATTCTTTATGAATGTATTGAAGGTGGTTTTTAACGATAACAGAGTAACCACTATAACTGCGGTGGCAACTGCTTCTTTATGCAAATGATTAGCAACCATAACACCTAAAATTAACGTAGCGAACAATGCCATATTGGTTGTTATCCCCGTCATTAGGTGTTTTTGCACGATAGAAAGATGACTCAAAGCCAAAAACAAGAGAAATGCTGCCCCAATAATAATGACCAACCAAGGTGTGTAAGCTGTGGTAAGGTTTCCTAATATAAAACCGATGATTGCCACAATTGGGAAGGTTCTTATGCCTGCAAAACCTTCTTCCTCTTTCAACTTGTCGTACTCACGTTCCAATCCAAGGATCAGACCTATACCCATACTAATGAGTAATCCAATGATAAAAGGGTTGATATTTTTAAAGGCCTCTGTCATGACTACTTTTTTATTGCTTGGTAGGGTTAAAATCGCTAACTGTTTGATACATTTCTTGTTATTTTTAAACTTTGACCGATGTGCTTTTCTTGGACGATATCTTTGACAATGTCTTAAAACCAATTCCTTCTTTTAACTTTAAATCTGATTTAGTTTCTTTAAGACCCACCTCCAAAGGGTAATTCTCAACAACTAAACGCGCCATTAAGTAGCACAAACTGGATTCTGCACCTTGATTTATATTAATATTATCTTCTTCGAGACCATCATAACAAGCGCCATTAACAGGATTGTACATAATTTGTTTGAGATGGTTATTGCCTAAAAACCAACTAAATGCGGTATGAAGCTGTTTGGCGTATTTCTTTTTATGGGTAACTCTATAAAACAGGTCCAATGAAAGAATGGTATAAGCCACCTCAATGGGTTGTTCACCATGAAAGGTACGTTTGTTTCTTTTGTGAAACCATCCGTCATTAGAAATGACTTTAATTTGTCCTTTCATAAAATATTGTGACAATAAAAAGTCAAAAGTAGTTTCGGCAACGTCCTTGTATTTTTTATTTTTTGTGATAAGCCACGCATATAAAAGTGCTTCTGGTAATATACTATTGGCATAGGTCAGGTAATCTTCAAACCATTCCCATTTTTTATCACTGGTAATATTAAAAATGCGCAAGAGCTCTTCGGCCAATGTATCTGCTAACTGATTATATTGGGTTTTAGGCTCATTTTCTTGATAATAATAAAGTCCTTTTAATATAAAGCTAATGGCTCGTGGGGAATTAAAATCTGCTACATTTTGTATGACGTTCTTAAAACAGTTTTCTGCTTTGGCTACTAAACTTTTTGGTAGGTTTTCCGTATCAGACAACACATAGCCAAGCGCCCAAATGGCTCTGCCATTGGAATCTTCCAGGTTCACTTCGGTATTCTGAACAGTAAATTGCCCTTCAAAATCCACATAATTATAGAACAGTCCATCGTCCTGTTGGCAAAACACAATGAAATCCATATAAATTTCAATGAGTCGCAGGACTTTGTCCGTTCTTTTTTGCTTATAATACATAAGCATTGCTATTAGCGCCCTCGCATTATCATCAAGCGTATAACCAAAAGACGTGTCCGGGACACTAAAATTTGAAAATTGAAGCATCCCAAAGTCAGTAGTCATGTCTTCAATATGGTCTGTTTTTATGGGTGGCAAACTAAAATCCAAAGAATCATTGTGTTGCAAATAATCCTGAAAAATATCGGAATAGGAAATGGCTACATTTTCCCAACTAAAAGCACGCATTTTAAGAAAGGCGTTTTTTCCCATGGATGTTGCTATTAGCGGTTGTTCCAGCAAATCGATAACAGCGTTACTAATTTCTATGGGATCTTCAAAATCATTCAATAGAATACCAGTACTGGGATCAAGACATTCTTTGGAATGGGGAATAGGTGTGGATATAACCGGGTTTCCGCAACTCATGGCGTAAGCAAAAGTACCACTAACGGCCTGGTTGGGGTCTTTAGATGAAAATAAGTAAACATCGGATAAGGATAGGTATTCCAGCAACCTGGTAAGTTCCAAATATTCGTTTATAAAAATGACATGGTCCTTAATGCCCAAGTTATCGACTATTTTTAAAAGCGTATCTCTATATGTTTCGCCTTCTCTCTTTAGTATTTCAGGATGTGTTTTGCCTAAAACCAGATAAACTGTGTTAGGGAATTTTTGGAGTATTTTTGGCAATGCACGGAGTGCTGTTTCTATATTTTTATTCTCACTTAATAAACCAAATGTAGATAGCACATTTTTATTTTGAAAGCCATATTTATTTTTAAGACGTTGTTTTTCTTTCCACAGCACAATATGGGTGCCATGGGGTATGACAGCTATTTTGTTAGTATCAATATGATAATCAATTTCTAGTATTTCTGCGGATTTGTTTGTGAGTACAATCAGTTTCTCGGAAAGATCATCCAACGCCTGCATTATTTTAGTTCTTTTTTTATCAGGATTGGGAAGAACCGTATGAAACACACAAGAGATTGGGATGTCTAACTTAAGAAGGAAAGCCACTAAATGGCTACCGTAGTCACCTCCAAACAGCCCAAACTCGTGTTGTACACAAACCATCCCAATATCGTCCCTTTCATTTAACTTATTAGCTACTTTGAAAAAGGAACTTAACTCTTGGGCATCTATTTTATATGTAACTTCTTCTGGATAATCATTAGCGTCGCAGCACTCATTTTCTAGTGCACACACCTCGATTTGCATTGTAGTACCAAAGCCTTTTTTTAGGGATGTAATTAAATCTTGTGAAAAAGTAGCAATTCCGCACTCGCGTGGAGGATATGAGCAAACGAATAAAATTTTATGATTTTTCATGATATAGCTGTTTTTTTTAATTCATTTAATAATGCTTTCAGGCTTACTTTGGCTACAGCCGTATGCTTGTCGGCCGCTCCATAATAGATATGGAGGTCGTCCCCGAACAATGCCGTACCTGTTGGGAACACCACGTGGTTTACTACACCTTTCAGTTCCCACTCCTCTACCGGGGAAAATAGGGGATAGGGCAATCGTCCAATTACTTTTGAGGGGTCATCAATATCCAGTAATGCAGCGGCGGCGTGATAGGTCTTTCCAACGTGGGTTTCACAAACTCCGTGGTATATCATCAGCCAACCATCTTTTGTTTGTATGGGAGGGCATCCGGCACCGAGATAATTCACTTCAAAATCAAATAGGGGATCCATGAGGATATGATCATGAAGGTTCTTTATATGATCTTCCCAAAACTCTTTGGTAAGGTCTTCCCATTTTTCAAACTGTACTATTTGTATTCCTGGCCATATACGGTGGAGCATTACAAATTTACCATTGATTTTTTTTGGGAATAAGACAATGTCCTTATCCCTCAGATACCTATGTTTTTCATCTACCAATCCAATTTGTGCAAACAAGTTGTAGTAATAATAATACTTAGGATTCAATCTTTCCTGATTACAATGCTCCAAATGGTATTTATATTCATTGTAGGTAATGAACGGTGTGATTATCCCCTTTTTCTCAAAATGTTTCAGGTCTTTTGAAGTTGCCAAAGCACCCATGGCATTGATGCCGTCATAAGCTGTATAAGTTAAATAATAGATATCTTCAATTTTAACAATACGAGCATCTTCCACACCATGTTTTTCATAATCAAAATCACGAGTTATTAACGGGCTTGATTTCCTTTCTATGAGATCTAAATGCTCATTGGTTTTGGCATATCCAATGGTGGAGTAATTGCCATCTTCCACCGCACGGTAAAAGATATGCACCTCTTCACCTTCTTGAAATATTCCAGGGTTTAAAACCCCATTGCTCTCAAATTTCAATTTAGTGGGACTGAGCAGTATCCCTTTTTTCTCTATGGGTATTCTGGTATTAATTTGATGTGTATGTTCCATATTGTAATATTTATTTGGGGTCTTCCCTGTTGTATTTGTCCTTTAGCCTGACAATATCGTTTTCATCAAAATTTCCAAAAGAAATTTCAAGGATACTTACCGAAGAATCAGATGTTTTTATTTGATGTACGGTTTCCTTCGGGATAAAAAAATCGTCCCCTTTCCGGCCAACTTTTATTTTGTCGCCAATTACGAAACTTCCCGTTCCATCCATTACTCTCCAGAATTCCTCCCTGTTATGGTGAAACTGTAGGCTTAGCTCTTCGTTTGGATTGACCGTAAGTATTTTTACGGTGCTTATTTCATTATGGGTAAAGCGTTCAAAGTTTCCCCAAGGTCTTTCCTCTGTGTATGTTTTCATTTTTCTCGTTTTTGTTTACCAAATAGTTCTAAAAGTTCTTTCAACTCTTTATTTACTTCATGCTGTTTGACCACTTCTTCAAAAGAAGTAAAGTGTAATTGATTGTTTAAAACACCAGCCATTACGTTGCTTCTACCTTGTAAAAGGGCGTTTACAGCAGCAACGCCGAGCCTAATGCCCAACATTCTATCTAAAGCAGAAGGATTTCCACCTCGTTGTACGTGGCCAAGCTTGGTAATACGTAAATCGACATTGGGATTGACTTCCTTTATTTTTGAAGAAACGAGTTCGGCACCTATTTCATCGCCTTCAGAAACTACGATTAGAAAAGCATCCTCACTGTCGTAATTTTTTACTTTATCCAATAGATACATAAAGTCCGTATCGCTTTCTGGAATTAGTATGGCATCCGCACCAACCATTAGTCCTGAATGAATGCCGATGTAACCTGAATCCCGTCCCATTACTTCCACAATAAATACCCGATTGTGAGATTCGGCAGTATCCCTTATTTTATCAATATTTTCAATGGCTGTGTTTACTGCGGAATCAAAACCAAGGGTATAATCCGTACCTGAGATATCATTATCTATAGTGCCAGGAATGCCTATGAACGGAATGTTGCATATTTCTGAAAAAGCGAGTAGTCCTTTAAATGTGCCATCACCACCAATGGCAATCAACGCATCTATTTTGTTTGCGTTTAGGGTTTGCAAGGCTTTTTTTCGACCTTCCAATTCCAGAAAACGTTTGCTTCTTGCGGTCTTTAGGATAGTGCCTCCTTTTTGGGTCAGTTTTTGTAATTCGTGCGACTTTAATTGAACCAAGTCACCGTCTATCAATCCTTCATATCCTTTTCGAAAACCACTTACTTTTATACCATTTACTTCCGCAGATTTTGTAATAGCGTATAATGCAGCGTTCATTCCCGGACTATCACCTCCAGAGGTAAATACACCTATATGTTTTATTTTATTTGTGCTCATTTGATATTGTTTTTTGTAATTTTTTATCTGAAACAGAAAAATCTTGAATTGTATCCCATACAAATTCTGCTTCTTTTAGAAAGAACTGATGGTCACCCTCCGTAGAGATAGCAGTTTTTACGTTTGTAAATACCCTCGACAAGTCTATGGCATTCTTGAGTGGTGCGGTAGTGTCTTTTGCTCCGTGGATGAAAAGCACTTTTCTATCTCTAATCTTTCTTGCAATCCTGTATAAATCTGTTTTTAGAATTACCCTCGTAAGCGAATAATAATAGCTCTGCCAATGATGTTTTTTTGCATCTTCATAAACATCATCCGTGAGGTTGTCTGGTTTAAATGCACGCGACATAAAAATGGGATGAATCATACAGATGTATTTAGAGAATTTGCTTGTTGATATCCTATCCACAAAGGAATGTGAGGACATAACTTTCTTAAATTCATCTGCATCCTTATAAACAGGTATTCCAATAAAAATGCCTGCTTTGAACCAATTTGAGTGTTTTTCCAATAGGGCCATTGAAATTATAGCACCCATTGAATGCCCTCCTATAATCGTTCTTCCATCATTGAATCCTTCTTTTTGTAAAACCAATTCTAAAGCTTTTAGTTGAACTGAAAGCGAATAATCATTTTGTGGTTTAGGTGAATCACCAAAACCCAGAAGGTCTATTAATAGCAAAGTGTGTGTATTTGAAATACTTTCTAAATTGCGTTTCCAATAATTCAGCGAGCCTGTTAAACCGTGCAATAAAACGAGTTTACTTCTTCCAGAACCTACTATTTCATAATTTAAGAGTGTTTTGTTGGCATCATAATCTGGGTGCTTAACAATCTTATAATGTTGATATCCTGCTATAGCGACAACAGGAAAAATGAACAATATGGATATTAGAAGTAATGTCATATTTGGTTATTTAAAGTTAACATCAGTTTTATCCTTAATTAAGACTGGGGCTTTCCCATAAAACCTATTAAAAACCATACAAGCTGTAAGGTCACCCGTTACGTTTACAGCAGTCCTGAACATTCCGAGTAATCTTTCTACACCAATAATAATGATGATGCCTTCGGCTGGTATACCGACACTTCCCAAAACAGAAGCGAGTATCACCACACCACCTCCTGGAATTGCAGGTGTGCCAATGGAAGCAGCAACGATGGTAACGATGACCACAATAATGTTTAGTAAACTCATTTCCAATCCATAGGCTTGAGCTATGAATAGAGTGGTTATGGTTTGATAGAGTGCTGTTCCATCCATATTGACGGTGGCGCCTATGGGAATGATAAAATTGCTAATAGTCTTGTCTACTTTTAGTTCTTCCTCGGCTGTTTGAAGAGAAAGTGGCATCACAGCAGCAGAGCTTGTGGTTGAAAAAGCCAATAATTGAACATCCCTTATTTTTTTAAGGAAATGCATAGGGTTTGCTTTTCCCAGAAGAACAATCAGCCCTAAATAGAAAATTACCAAAAACAACAGACCAAGCAGGACAACAACTACATAGTAGGTAAGACCAGATAGAGAACTCAAACCAACACTAGAGGTAAGCTGCGCCATAAGACCAAAAACGGCAATAGGCACTAGAAGCATTGACCATTTTACCACCGTCATACAGACTTCCTGAATAGCACTTAAAAGAAGCTTTACTGGGCGCAGTAAAGCATTTTCAAGAGATAGCACAGCTACACCAATAATGATTGTGAAAATCACAATACTTAACATTTCACCACTTACCATTGATGCCAGAGGATTTTCAGGAAGCAGGTTAGAAATGGCATCTGGAATCGTTTCGATTCCGAAGGATAGTTCAGCACTTTCACTATTGGTTGCGGTTACATCGTTATGTTCTACTAAAGATTGTTGATGTAGAAAACGTCCAGGTTTGAATAGTTGTGATAGTATAACTCCGAGACTAACCGAAACTATGGTAGTGCCCAGAAAATATAATAATACGCCACCACCTAATTTCTTTAGACTATCCTTATCATTACTGGCGATTCCTGTGATGATGGAAGCCACAATCAATGGAATCATAATCATCTGTACCAATTTTAGAAATAAGACACCAGGTAATGCCAACCAGTTACCTAGAACATCTGCAGTTTCTTTCGTTATCCAGCCATTTTGTGGACTCAATAGCAGACCAAATCCAACACCCAAGAATAGGGCAATGATAACTTTTAGCCATAGACGACTTTCTACCAGTTTTAAAAGGTAGTGATTGAGTGATTTAAGTGATTTTATCTCCGTATCAAACATTTTTTGTTTTGTTAAGCAATATTAATTTTTGAATCCAAATAAACACTTTGTACCAACCTCAATAGCTCTACTCCTTCACCAAAAGGCCTTTGGAAAGCCTTTCTTCCTAATATTAGTCCTGAGCCTCCTGCACGCTTATTAACTACTGCTGTTGTAATAGCTTCGGTTAAATCCGATTCACCTTTGGAACCGCCTCCTGAATTTATCAGTCCTATTTTACCCATATAGCAATTTGCGACTTGTAATCTGCACAGGTCAATAGGGTGGTCGGTAGTGAGGGTTTTATACATATCATCATCATATTTTCCGAAGCCTATCTCTTTAAAACCAAAGTTGTTTACAGGTAACTTTTGCTTAATGATATCTGCTTGAATAGTTACACCCAAATGATTTGCTTGCCCTGTAACATCAGCAGCTGCGTGATAATCTTCTTTTTTAGTTTTAAAAGCTTCATTTCGGGTATAGCACCATAGGATGGTGGCCATTCCCAAATTATGTGCTTCTTCAAAAGCTTCGGCTATTTCCTTAAGCTGTTTGTTACTTTCCTGTGAGCCAAAATAAATCGTAGCTCCTACGGCAATTGCTCCCATATCCCAAGCCGATTTTACCTTTCCGAATAGCGTTTGGTCATATTTATTGGGATAGGTAAGCAGCTCATTATGGTTAATCTTTACGATAAAAGGTATTTTATGGGCATATTTTCGCGCATTCAGTCCCAAAACACCAAAGGTGGAAGCCACACCATTACAACCTGCCTCAATGGCGAGTTTTATGATATTTTCCGGGTCAAAATAATCCGGATTTTTATAGAATGAGAAAGTAGCACTATGCTCAATGCCTTGGTCTACAGGAAGGATGCTCAAGTAGCCTGAGCCACCAAGATTTCCGTGGTTGTATAATTGGTTAAGGCTTCTAAGTACCTGTGGATTTCTGTTACTATTTGTAAAAACCTTATCAAGATTTTTATCACTTGGTGTCTGCAATTCATCTTTTGTTATTTTTTCACAAATATGATTCAAGTAGAAATCAGCTTTTTCACCAAGGTTTTGTATTATGTTTTCATATGTACTCATAATTCTATTTTTTATAGCTTCCTTATATTAATTTTCATTTTTCACATAGAAGTATTTTACAATATCCTTCCATAGTTCAGTTACCTTAACATCGTTGAAACCAGCTTTTATTAAATTCTGTTTGGTTTTACGATTAATGTTAGCGCCCATAATATTTAGTGGTATGAAATTGAACCAATCCATTAGTTTGCCTAACACTTTACCATTACTTCTAACGTGTTCCAACATAATAAGCTGGCCATTTGGCTTTAGCACTCTTTTAATCTCTTTTAAACCTTTTACAGGATCTGGAACAGAACAGAATACACAACTTGTAATCACGGTATCGAAAGTGTTATCTTCAAAGTCCATATTTTGCACATCCATTTCAAGGAAATTGATTTTGAGCGGACTATTCTGATACTTTGCTTTGGCTTTTTCAAGCATTTTTTTACTAAAATCAATTGCAGTTATGTCAATATTTTCGGGATAAAAAGGAATGTTTTTGCCCGTTCCAACGCCAACCTCCAAGGTTTTACCAGTTGCTTGTGACACTATCTCCTTTCGCCATTTAGCAAAACCACTTGTTCCCATTGGTCTTTCTAATGAGTCAAAATATTTGGCTATTCTGTTGTAGCGATTTTTTATTTTTCTATTGTTGGACATTCGTATTTCTTTATGCAATAGATAAGCTTTGATTTGTTTTCAAGATGGATTTAGCCCCATCTGTTTCAATTCCTGTAAGTGCCCTAATAGCATCGATAGTTTCAGGGATAACAATGGCCTGGTTATCGACCACGTATGCATAAAAAAGTTCGTCTCCCTGTACTTTAAGCATATCTTCCCAAAGAGCCACTTCGTACATATCGCCCCACGGTCTTCCCATATCCAAGAACATTTCTTTAATGGTATTGTTTGAAACTAGACCTTGGTCATATTGAATTAGTTTAATACGGTTAGATGTTTTAAGGGCGTTAAGCACTTCCTCTTTTGTGGCTTGTCTTTTCAACTTCACATTCCAATAGTGCATATGGCTTAAGGTTTCAGGTACTTTTACTGCAGAAGTGACGACATCTAAATCAGAATCAACAGTTTGGGCATCGGGTCCTTGATGACTGGGAATATCTCTTTCGGGAACCATTGTGTTCATAATACCGCCCAAATGACTTTCCCAAGGGTCTGTAGCCCTTCTTAAAAGTGTTCCCCTTGCATAGTCTAATAAATCAGCTCTTTTTAAAGCGGTCAAGGTTCTTAAAATAGACGTGGTATTACAAGAAACAACTCTTGTAGCATCCAAGTTTATAGCTGATTGATAATTATTTTCGGCACTAAAGGAATGCCCTGTGGTTTTGTGTTTTTCGCCTCCTTGAACAATAAATTTTATGCCTTTTGCTTTATAGATTTCTACATTTTTAGCGGCTATGTTTTTTGGCGTACAGTCCACTACCAAATCAGCTTTTTTCAAAAGTTCCTGCATACTTCCTTTTACTGAAATTCCTTCAGACTTCATTTTATCAGCTGCTTCTTCAGTGGCTGCGTAGATATCATACTCTTTTCTAACGGCGTTTTGTATGCGCCAATCGCTTATGATATCGCAAACACCTGTTAGTTCCATATCATCCTGTAGTGCAATTGCATCAGCAACCCTTTTACCAATGACACCATATCCTATTACTGCTATTTTTTTCATTGTTTTACTATTTTATTTGTTATTATTTTTTTTGAACTTTTAATTAAAATGATTGAACCGATTATTCCTGCAATAAGAGAGGAAAACAGAATGCCGATTTTTGCCGTATAAATGAATTCTTCATTTACAAAAGCCAATTCATTGATGAACAAAGACATTGTGAATCCGATTCCTGCCAGAAAGGCGACACCATATAGTTGATTCCAATTTACTGCATCGGGTAATTTGGCTAGTTTTAAAGCCACAAGTAGCCTTGAAATTGATACAATGCCAATGGACTTTCCTAAAACTAATCCTGCGCCAATACCTAAACTAATGGGATTGAGTAAAACCTGACCAACTTCACCGTGCAAGTGAATCCCTGCATTTGCCAACGCAAAAAGAGGCAGCACTAAAAAGCTAACAATAGGATTTAATGCTTTTTCTAGCTTTTGAAGAGGTGTTTCTGCTTGGGAACTTGTTGACTTGATTTCTTCCAGTATTTCGAGTTGCTCACTAGAAATGAGTGCTCCTTTTACTGGTTTTATTTTCGTAAAACGTGAATGAAGCGTACTTAAACGTTTTAGAAAAGTATCTTCCTTAATTTTTACACGTCCTGGAATAGCAATAGCTGTCAGTATACCGGCAATAGTAGGATGAACTCCAGAGAAAAAGAAAGCCAACCATACACCACCTATCCCTATAATGGCATAAAACCAAGTTTTTCTGACGCCTGCATAATTGCCAATTATCAATAAGCCGAAGAAAAGTAGTGCGTGGAACAAATCCATTGTTGAAATGCCCGATGTATAAAAGAGCGCTATCACCAAGACACCTCCCAAGTCATCAACGATTGCAAGCGTTACCAAAAATACGCGCAGAGCTACGGGTAAACGCTTTCCAAAAAGTGCCAATACACCCAAAGAAAATGCAATATCTGTTGCCATAGGAATGCCCCAGCCTTGAGAAGCTTCACCTGTGGTATTAAATAGAAAATAAATAAAGGCAGGAAAAACCATGCCACCTACGGCAGCCCCAATAGGAAGTACAGCATTTTGAAGAGTTGAAAGCTTTCCGCCCAATATTTCTCTTTTTAATTCTAGTCCTACTTGAAGGAAGAACAATGCCATCAGCCCATCGTTAATCCAAAGTAACAGCGGTTCAGTAATTTCAAAACGGCCTATGGTAAATGAGATGTTAGTTTTCATTAAACCGCGGTAGATTTCTTGCCAAGGTGAATTGGCCCATACCATTGCAATGATGACCGCAATGAGAAGTACAATACCTGTGTTGTTCAAGCCTTTTGAGGTAGCATTGAATACACTATGAATTCCACTATATGTTTTAGTTTTCAACATTATCGGGTTATATTTTCAACTTCTTCTTTATTATCTATTTTAAGTTTTGTTTGTTGACTAACGGTTTGTGGCTTAAAATTTCTAATAATCAGGCGGTTGCTCTTTTCATAAGTGAAATAGCTTACCGCCCAATTAAAACCAACCATCAATCTATTTCTAAATCCGCTTATGGATAATAAGTGTACAATTGACCATAAGAGCCAAGCGAAATAACCTGCAAATTTGAATTTGCCCAAATCAGCGACTGCCTTACGCTTTCCTACAGTAGCCAAGGAACCTTTATCTTTATAGTGAAAAGGTTCTATGTGTTTGTTTTTCATAAGCCTCAACAAGGATTCACCAAGATATTTGCCTTGTTGAATCGCTGTTTGAGCCACCTGTGGATGCCCTTTTGGTGTGTTTTCTGTAATCATAGCCGCTATGTCGCCTATGGCAAAAATGTTTTCAAAACCTTCTACTTTTAAATAGGAATCGGTTTTAATCCGGTTGCCTTTTACTACGTGTTTTTCTTCTACACCTTTTGGGAATTGACCTTTTACGCCAGCTGTCCAGATTAGGTTTTTTGCTAAAATTTTCTTTCCATTTTTTGTGGTAACCTGCGAGCCATCATAGTCACTTACCGACTCATTGAATAGTACTTTTACATTCAAGTCTTTCAAATACTTTAAAGTTTTTGATGATGCTTTGTCTGACATTGTGCTTAACAACTCCTCATTAGCTTCTATTAAGTAAATGTTCATAATGGAAGAAGGGTACTCTGGATAATCCTTCGGTAGAATGTATTTGCAAAATTCAGCCAAAGCTCCTGCCATTTCTACGCCAGCGGGACCACCTCCAACGATAACAAAATTTGTTAGGGCATCCCGTACATCATCATCGCAGGTAATGGCTGCTTGTTCCAGGTTTTGCAACATCATATGACGAATGTTCAGGGAATCGCGAATATCCTTCATTCCCAAACTGTTCTGGGCTACGGAATCCATTCCGAAAAAATTGGTGGTCGTACCAGTTGCAAGTACCAAATAGTCGAAGTGAACTTTTCCTTTTGAAGTTATTAGTGTATTTGATGAGGGTTGAATTTCCTCGACTTCGGCCAAACGGAACACTACATTTTTATAGCCCTTAAATTGTTTTCTAAATGGAAAAACAATGCTGTCAGGTTCCAAGGCACTTGTTGCCACTTGATAGAATAAGGGTTGAAATTGATGGAAGTTATTTTTATCGAACAACACAACTTGTACCTCTTTGTGTTTCAATTTTTCTATCAATGCCAGACCAGCAAATCCACCACCAATGATAACTACGCGAGGTAGATCAGAATCTGGAAGGCAGATATCATCCATTACCTTGCAGCTAGAGTTATTTGTGCTATTATTTGCGTGTTTGACATTCATATTTATTTTTTTATTATTGGTGTTGGCAATAGTTTACTTTACGCCCTTGTCTTTTACAATCATTACTGAACATTTGGCGTGTGTTGCCAAATACTGGGAAACAGAGCCTAATAGAAAGCGTGAAAATGCTCCCTGCCCTTGAGAGCCAACTACGATTAAATCGGCATCCCAATCTTCAGCTTTTTCGAGAATGGCACTTTTGGGCAGTCCACTAACAACATTTGTGGTTATGGTGAGTGCCTTGTTTTCAGCTTTGATTTTATCGGAAGCTTCTGAAACGATTTTGTTTCCCAATTTTTGAGCGTTACTTCTAATTTCTTCTATGTAATTTCCTGTCCTTCCGCCCATAGTATGCAACCCCAAACCGGTTGTTTTAGGATATTCATATACATTTATAATGTAGATTTCAGTATATGACGGTAATGTCATTTTATTGAGTTCATCTACAGCAGCTTTGCTAAATTCTGAACCGTCTATTGCTAACACTATTTTCATCATTTAAATGTTTTATCAATTATGTTTATTATGCTTTATTCTTACTTATAAAATCTTGGGCATCTTCTTTAGAAGCGAAATAAAAAACACTTCCGTTGCCTTTGTCCTGAACAATAACTGCCGAAGCTTTATCTACTTTTTTATCATTGAGTGGATTACTTCCGAAGCGGACATCATCTATATTTTTCTGTAATTTTTCAACACAACCTTGACAACACCCGAAGTAAGTTGTTCCATCTACATCTATAGGTATTTGTTTTACACCCATAAATCTGTCGTTTACCATACAGACTTTTTCATTTGGTACGATTTCATAAGTTACTTGAGAAGAAACAGTTGAATTCGTTTGAATGGGTTTTGTTTTTGTGACTGTTAGTGTTGCTGTTTCAGCCTTTTGTTTTTTCTTGTCGGAACATGAAATAAATATTAAGAAGGCTACTAGTAGGACTAGAATGCTAATGGACAGTTTTAATATTCTTCCGATTGGGTTTTCTGCCGTTAATACTATAGTTTTTTGGTTCTTTTGTTTGAATGATCTTTGTTTCATTTGTTTCATTTTTATTGATTATAAGTTTTATTTATGCTTATTAGTTTATGCCAATACAAATGCTCAAATAATCCCGACCAGTACATTCCAAAAGTGAATGCGAACAGCAATTCTTCTATTGGAATGCCCAAGAAAAGAATATGGGTTAGGTTGTCGAGATTCCAGTACAGCTCCACATATTGAGGATAAAACGGAAGAATACTTCCGAAATAAATGAAGTACAGTATGGTAAACAAGATTCCCCCAACCCAAATCTTTCCTTTCAAATCTGGGCGACAATAGAGTGTTGCCAATCCACCAATAAATAAGGCTATAATGCCACAATAAATATGGTTAAGTGAAGTAAATAGGGCAAGTGTAAGAAATACAAGCGCTGGTATAAAGAGAATATAAATATGCAATCGATGTCTTTGTTGACCACGCTCGCTATGCGGAATTTCAACGAGGCTTCGCTTAAAAATAAGGTTGTAAAGTACCGCACCAATCCCTCCAATAGCAAAAGAAAAAATAAGGCTCTCTATGTCGAAACCTGTTTTTTCTGTCAAATCGAACAGCGAAGGTGGAAACCAATATTCTGGAACAAATAAGGGCTCTGTTAACCCGAAAGGCATAGTGATGAGGCTCATTTTGAGCATTTCTTTTCTATGTCTTTTTTTTGACAAATAGATTGCCGCCCAGAGAGCGAGAATTATAAGTGACCATATAAACCAGACGTATTGCATCTTATCTTTTTTATTTTTTCACTTTTATTTGTGCATTGTAAAAGGCTCCAATACAAGCACCAATAAGCCATCCTATAATAAATGTTTGTACAATACCAAAGAACGCTTCCAATAGTGGTACATCCATTCTTATAATACTAGTAGTATCTAACCCGTGTAAAAGGCTATTAAAAAAAGATATTGTACCTTCTTGACCTGCCGTTGCCATTACAATCATACAGCCTATATAAATTAAGGCACCAGTAAGACCGAAGGCAAATCCTAGTTTTTTTACATTAAATCGATTCATAATTTCTAGTTTTTAATTAGTTGTTAGCGTTTAAAATCTTTTTTGACTCTTCATATTCCTCCTTGGATATCTCACCTTTTGCTAAACGCTTTTTTAAAATATCCAATGGGCTGTCTTTCTTTGTTTTTTGATATGGGATGTCTGCTGGGATAAAGAATATCCAAGCAATGAATGCTATCCATATAATCCACCATATTAGGTGCATGCCTCCAAAATGTCCGTCGTAAAAATGCATAATCTTTAATTTTTAGTTGTTATTAATTTATTTCTGTTATTGTATATCCGTTAAGTTTGCTGAGCTGTTTTTGCAATTCAGCAATTGAAAGGTTTTCCTTCATCTTAATGAGTGTAGCCCCTTTTGGTGCTAGAAAAATTTCTGCTTTTTCTATGTTGGGATGTGCTTCTAAGTTTTTCTTGACGCGTGAAACACATCCACCACAACTAATACCGTTTATTTGAAATTTTTGCTTCATTGTTTTAAGTATTTAGTGATGTTGATGCCCTTTGTGTTCTTTTTTTGTCTCAGCCGAAGATGTTCCTTCACCATGTTTATGATTATTCTGTTTTTCAGAATGGTTATGCCCTCCATGGCCATGTGAGCCATGAGGCATAAATAGGTGGATGGCGAACATGAAAATGATGAAAATGAAGAGGGATGAACCGTCTCCTATACCAAATGATGGCGCTAAAAAGATGAACAGTAGTGGTAGGCCACATCCGATGACCATCCATATCCAGTGATTTTTCATTGTCTCTTTTTTTAGATTAGTGATGTGAAGAATGGTCTTCTTCATTTGGTTGGGAACCCTCATCATTATTGTTCATCATATTTCCCGTCATTTTTTTGTTGCCCTGCATCATTTGCATGGCGTGATTATTGCCTCGCATAGTTGCCATGAATTCTGTCATGAAATCGTGGTTTTCTGAAATGGTTTTTATGATTTCACTCCGTGTTTCAGAATTTTCAAGCATTGCCTTTACATCAGTTTCTTGACTGCAACTGTTTAAGCTTAAAAGCCCAATCGCAGATAAAATAATTGCTAGTTTTTTCATAATATTTGTTTTTAGTTAAACATTCATTTGTAATTAATAATCACATTCCCAAAATCCATTTTAAACTATAGGTAAGGGAAATGTGTTATAAGCTATTAATTGGCAGATTTTAGAAATTCCAATATCTTATTACTTTCCTTTTCTGTTAAATTTGCCCGAACTCTCATATGTAAACTTATGGTCTCCCAATCAGTATCATTATAGTCTGCTGGTGAAGGTGCCAAATGACACCTGTTACAAGTTTCTCCCCATAATTGTGCGCCAGATTTTTCAATTTTAAATTCGTCTTCAACATCTGTAACAGCTGTATATTTATCCTTTGTAGAGGAACAGCTTACAATTACCGCCCCTGTTATAAGCAGCATTAAACCGATTAAAACTATTTTATATATTGTTTTCATGATTTCTGTATTTATATGTTTATTAGAATCCAATTGCCCAGTGTACAAAGAAGCCATTAGTTGTGCCACCACCATCATGACCACCAACAGCGTCGGTTGTCTGGTATGCCACTTTTATAACTGACCTCCAGGTTAGCCAATAGTTTAGCCCAAAGGCATATTGATCAGATTGTTCTTCCCATTCAGCGCCTTCCGGTGTATTGAGATTTGAATACCTACCAACGAGCTCTAACTTTTTCATGAAATCACTACTAGCCATTGTTGGACGATAGCTTATTTGGGCATAGAACGAGTTGCTTTTATTGTCGAAGGTATATTCCTCTTCATCTCCATCTTCATGAACTTCGGTAAAAGTAGCATCATCAATATTAGAATTATTGTATTGTCCTTTAATATCAATAAACCCTTTAATAGCAGGTATTTGTTTTATAAAAGCAAAATCGATTGCATATAAGAACGCACCAACATTTTCGTAATCTGAATCTCTAGCGCCAACTTTACTTGTTGAATATGTAGAAAAACCTATTTCAGTTGAAGAATCTGCAAAAGGTAATAACCCAATACGTCCTCCAAAAGCTTTACTGTTATTGTTGTCTTCAAAATTTTGAAACAATAGCATTCCTGCTTCTTCAGGTTCTTCACTGCCATCCTTTAGTCTTGGACCATTTGTAGAATACACAGAATAATTCAATTTTGGTCCTCCAAGATCAAAAGCGCCTCGAAGTTCTACGCCAATGCCAGAAGAAGGTGCAATACCATCATGTCCAAAACCCAATGGCCTTGTGGGAAGCCTGTTTATCCAAGCTGGGTGTAATCTTTCCATAAACGTACCAAATGGAAGCAGAAACTTACCAGCTCTAACGGTCATGTTTTTATTAAGCACATACATGACGTCAGCATATTCTAAACCAACTTCAAGCTCATTACCTTCTAATACAAACTCTAACTCTGCCTCGAACAGAAGCCTATCAGAATGTTTGAATAAAAAGATGGGTGCAAAGGCAGACCCTACATAAGATGATTCGGTTTCTTCATCATTACTTAATGTATTCAGACCTGTATGGCCATAACCTCTAATCATAAACTGAGTTTTACTTGGTTTAAAAGGTTCTGAGGTTCTTGTACTATCAGTATTAAAATCATTATATGTTTGGCTAAATGCCATTTGAGTAAATACAATGATTACTGTTATTAGAATTAGCTTTTTCATTGTTTAAGAGTTCTTAGATAATTAATAATTTCCCAACGCTTTTTTTCTGGAATCGATGTCTTATAAGAGGGCATGGGTGATCGTCCTTGTTCTATTTTCCAAAATATTGCACCGTCTGACTGCGACTGAAAAGTTGGGCTTGTCAAATCCGCTGGTTTTGGTGTTAACCCTGCTCCGCCCATACCATCTCCTTTACCTTTTGGCCCATGGCATACAAAGCACAACATCTTATACACTTTCTTACCTGAGGCTAGAGTTTTTGCATCTCCTTTTAAAGGATTTTGTATTTTATCTGCACTAGCAGGTGCTACCCATTTTTTTTGCTGTACAGCTTCGTATTCATTTTTGGGATTATGAGTAAAACTTACAAACAAGACATACATCAAGCTCGCAAAAATGCTACTCACTAAGATTTGTTTTGTTTTCATAATTATTGATTTTGTTAGTTGTTTAGTTTATTTTTTTAATCTGCCATTTATCGTCGTTTCCTTTTACAGCAACCAAATTGGTAGAAACAAGTTTTGATGTTATTGGCGGTGGATTTTTCCTTTTTGTGTATTTCGGGGAAATATGTATGGCTAGTTGACTTAAGTGGTCAATTGTAGTTCCAATACTATCTATAACCACTTCAAAATAATGATAATTGACAACGTCTTTTTTAAAAATATCATTATAGCCTATAATCTCTTTATGTACCGTTAGTGCTAGTGCCTTTCCTTCATTAAAATTAATGGCATTAAGGAATTGGGGTTTAATAATAGTTACCCCTTTTTTATTTATATATCCGTAGTATAGAACCCCATCCTTTTGATGAGTAATCAAACATCTATCGTTTTTAAAAATTGGATAGTTGGCGTTGTCTGTTTTGGTGAGTACCAAATCATCTCTAAAATCAACGATTAATTTTCCGTTTAGGTCAATAAAACCCCATTGGCTTCCTTTTTTTACAGATGCAACCTCGTTATGAAAAGGTGATATATAATCTAAGTTTTCTAGAGTTTGAGCTATTCCAAAATATGGAATAAGCAGTAATGTAATGACAAATTTTTTCATTTTTAGTTTGATTTAATTTGTTAAAATTAATGGTTGTACTAAACCTATATCTGCATAACTTTCGTTGTTTTTTATATAATTTCATCGTAGAAGCTTCGTTCCCAATCCTCAGTATTTTTATAGTCTGTCATGCTCATTCCTGTTTCTGCTTTGAATTGTCTTGACAAGTGGTTTACACTGCTATAGTCTAATAAGTAGCCTATATCAGAAAATGAATGCTGTTTTAGCTGAATGAGTTCCTTGACTTTTTCTATTTTTAATTTGATAAAGAACTTTTCAATAGTTATTTTTTCATTAGCAGAAAATAGTTTGCTTAACATTTTATAGTCACGGTGTAACGCTGAGGATAAGAGTTCTGAAGTCTTTACTTTTATGTGCAACGGTAATTCAGCAAGTTCTTCTATTAGAAGAATTTTAATTCTTTCAACTATCATTTCCTCTTCACTTTGAACTATTTCAAAACCATTAGCGTGAAGCACATTTGCCACGTTTTCGGTAATTGTATTGTCATTTTCATGAGGTGCTTCCACCAATAGCCTTCCTAACTCTAGTGAGAGTACTGTAATACCCAATTCATGCAGCTCCTGCTTTATTACCTTCAGACATCTACTGCAGACCATATTCTTAATCCAAAATTCTTTTGGCGAACTCATTATATAACTGGTATTGCCATTGCGCACTACGCTCAATAGTTTGTAAGGCATTGGCCTTACAGGTTTAATTTATTTGATAAATTATGTTGTTGGAAAACGAGTACAACAACGCTTAGCCAGAAGTAATTCTTTGGCTATAATTGAGTGTGCAGATTGATGCGTTCAATCTGCAAGGAAGAAAATCAAATTAAGTAAGTCTCGTGTAGAATATGTATCTCCTTGGATAGTAAGGGCGGCCTATACGCCTCAAAAGGAACTGTGTTTTTTTCTAGTCCTTCAAAAAGGTTGATATACGAGTAAATAAATGTATTTAAGAAAACTAAAGTGTCTACTTCTAAAATGGGATTTGATTTTTTAAAAGTATCACTAGCTTCTTTTAGAATAGTCTGATTGTCACAACAATCTTTTTCTTGTAAAGTGGAGCACTTTTTAAAAGGATTATCTTTTTTTTGAACCTTATCCTTACAGGCTTTAGCTTTACTGAAAAATGCCATATCTACTAATTTGTCACAGCAAAAATGCATGTTCACCGTAAAGGAAGTAGTTGACAACAATATAGATGCCGCCAAAAAGAAAGACAATATTTTAGTAAAAAATGTTTTCACATTGTAAAGTTAAGAAATTTTGTTTAACATTTGAAAAATTGATAAAATCAAATTAATATATTTAACACATTAAAAATCAGATATTTATGTTTGCAACCAATATTTTAATTATTCAAAAGTAATGTTAAAGGTTAAACAGAAATATGATATATATCATATTTTAGATTTTAACTTAAAATCGATATCTGACTGCAAAATTAATCCCAAAGGGATGACCAGGACGTAAACCTGCTGGTACGCGAGATACAGTGTACTCTGTGTCAAACAGGTTGATTACGTTTGTTGTTAGTGCAAAATTTTCATTGAGAAAATAGTGCGCAGATAAGTCAAAAATGAAATTAGAATCCACTTTGAAATTTTCTGGAATCGCTCCTGAACCAGCTCTAGTTCTAAATGCACCAGTATATCGTGAATTCAAGTTTACTTCAAATTTCTTATGCTGTAGACCTAATATTGCATTTAATTGATTTCTTGCAATGTATGGTATTTCATCCCCTTTGGTCACTACGCCATAAATATCTTCGTTACTGTCAAAACTGGTCAGGAATTCGGTATCGGTAAGCGTATAGGAAATCGATAGAGGAAGTTTAAATTTCTCTGAGGTATTATATAGCAAATTGTAATTTAGTAAAAATTCAATGCCGCTTACGCGAACTTCACCTGCATTAAATTGGTCAAGGCTTCCGGTACCCCCTGTTGCTGCCAAATCACTTCCCAGTAGATTTTTATAATCATTGTAGAACCCGACAAGTTCCCCTGAAAAACCTTTAAAACCAAATCGAGAACCCAGCTCATAATTAATACTTTCTTCGGCATTTTGTCCTGGCGTATTGCTTGGTGGCGAAAACCCTTTGTGTACCCCACCGAAAACCGATATATAGTTATTGAATCTGTAATTTGCACCTATGCCTGGTATCCACACATCTACATTGTTTTCGCGAATAGCTAAATCCTGACCAGTTCTGTTTGGGTCATTGGTGCCATAATCCGTTCGGGTAAGGGTTATATTTTCATATCGCAAGCCAGGTGTTAAGGTCAGGTTCTTAATTTTAATTGTGTACAAGAGGTGCGTCGCCAATGCTTTTGCGCTACTTATACGATTGGCATCTGCACCCTTTTCGCCTACTGTAGTCCGTATTAATTCTTTATTTTGAAACGCATACCTGTCCACCCATTGAAATCGGTCCTCGTCATCTTCGTGGTAACGAATCCCTGCTTCCAGAGTTTGTAGCCAATCAGAACCCCATCGTAATTTGGCAATGGACTGAACACCATTTGACGTATATGTTCTGTTGTTTGCCTTTACGCCCATAACATCGTCTTGGGTATTTTCATTACCCAAAATGGACTGGTATTCTAAGGGGTAATCCATTGGTGATGACAGAATATCACTAATGCTCACCCTTTCGCCTAAATTTACGTCGTCCAATTTGTACCAATTCCGTTTGAACTTATTCAGGTAACCGGTAGTACTTATATTTAACGACGGGGATACCTGTATAAAATGGGTTAGCTGGTATTGTTGATGTTCGGCGTTCATTACATCTTCGGACGAGGCCCTGTATCTTCTATAAGGGTTTTCCTCAAAATCTTCATCCGTCAATCCCAAGTAAGTTTCGTTTGCCTCTTCTTCAGAATATTGGATTTTAAATGTTAACGACTGATATATTTTTGCATCTAAATTTGAGTTGACCCTAAACTTGGCCAAATAATCAGATTTGTCAAACCCTGTATTGCCACCGCCATCAAGTTCTTTAAAACCATTGGAATTATAGTTGAAATAGTCTGTTACAAATCCAAAGTTTTTATAGCTATCACCAATAACTAATTGTGTGTTTCTGGAATCATAATTTCCTACAGCAATTGAAGCCTTTCCAGAAAATTTGTCCGGGATTTGAGAAGACATCATATTAATGGCACCACCTGTAGTATTGGGTCCGTATTGAATTTGACTACTTCCTTTTAATATTTCTATGGCTTCCATTCGAGCTATTGTTGGAAAATAATAAGCGGCTGGGGCACTGTAAGGGGCTGGTGCAATGAGTACGCCGTCTTCCATCAAGTTGATTTTTGCACTACGCTCAGGCGATGTTCCTCTTAAACTTATATTTGGACGTAATCCAAATCCATCTTCTTCATAGATGTTAATTCCTGGAACTGTTTGTAAAACCCTATTGATATTAGTATAAGAGAATTTTTTTAATTCTTCTTTGGAGATATAACTTGCAGAGCCAGTTTTGTTTTTAACTTCAAATCTACTACCGAGTATAGTATTTCCAGAGACAATAACCTCTTTTAACTGTTCCGTTTTTTGTTGGACAGTATCCTTTTTTGGGGGATTAGTTTGCGCCCATATATTTGTAAATTGTAAGATAAATAGTAGGAAAAATAGAGTTCTCATTTGTTATAAATTATTTAGAATGATTTTAAATAAAGGCAAATATAAAATGATATTTTTAAAAACCAAGTATTATTTATAATTATTCTAAATAATATTTTATATCTCTAGATAATAGCTAGACAAATACAATAAATGTGATTTTTATCATATTTCGCTAAAAAGCTGTTTATTAAATTTGTGAATTCAGTTTTTTAATCAAAAATGTATTTCCCATGAAGAAATTAGTGATAATATTCCTAGTCCTTATCGTTGGACAATCAATGGTATCTCAAGAAAAGATAAATGAATTTGCTTTTGAATATGAAGCTGTTACCCGAGGTTTTTATCAGAAAATTAAGGTTAACAAAGAGACACTTGTTTTTAGTGAAGATAGAACTGTAAAAAAGAGCAGTACGGTAAAACTGAACAATAAACAATGGAATAAAATACTAGAATTAGTAGATGAAATTAAACTCAAAAATCTATCTTCTTTAAAAGCTCCGTCTGAAAAACGAAAATTTGATGGCGCTGCTCATTCGAAGTTAAAAGTTCTTTACAAAGATGATTTATATGAGTCACCTAGCTTTGACCACGGCAACCCGCCATTAGAGATTAAAGGCCTTGTAGACTATATTATAGAATTGAGTCAATCAGCCAAATAGGAATTTAAAATTATGTTAAACAAAATTAAAGTGTTAAAATTTTTGTAGCTTTGCACAATCAATGAAGAAGATTTTTCTTAAAATAGCATCTTTTTGCATGGCACTTTTAGTGTTTGTCTCAACATTGTCTTTCACTATTGAGAGTCATTACTGTGGCGATGTTTTAGTGGATTCTTCTGTGTTTGGTTCAGTTGAATCTTGTGGTATGGAAGTTCAGCAGAAACCATCTTCAAAAGAATGTGACCTTATTAACAAGAAAAACTGTTGTAGTGATGAGCAGTTGGTTGTTGATGGGCAAGATAATTTAAAAATTTCTTTCGATAAATTAGATAAGGAACAACAGTTATTGGTTGCTACTTTCATCTATTCATACATAAATCTGTTTACTGAACAACAAACAGAAAACACTTCTTTTAGAGATTATTCTCCTCCTCCCTTGGTCAGGGACGTTCAAGTTTTAGACCAAACCTTCCTTATTTGATTTTTAAGTAATTAGTACTGTAGTCCAACATTAAATTGTTTGGACTAAGCTGCTTGTCTTTTGTTTTTTAAAACAAAAATTATAATTACTTAAAAACTCATTTTTATGCTAAATAAAAGCATCAAATTTTTAATAGAAAATAAATTAGTAGCTGTTTTGTTACTAGCTTTATTCGTGGCATGGGGTGTTGTAAATGCACCTTTTGAATGGAATACTGGTTCTTTACCACGTAATCCTGTAGCCGTAGACGCCATACCCGATATAGGTGAAAACCAACAAATTGTATTTACAAAATGGGATGGTCGTTCCCCTCAAGATATTGAGGACCAAATTACCTATCCACTAACCACATCACTTCTGGGAATTCCTGGAGTTAAAACCATACGTAGCTCTTCGATGTTTGGCTTTTCCAGTATCTACATCATTTTTGAAGAAGATATTGAGTTCTACTGGAGCCGAAGTCGTATTCTCGAAAAATTAAATTCATTGCCGGCAGGTTTGCTACCCAGTGGTGTTAATCCTGCACTTGGCCCTGATGCGACAGGTCTTGGACAGATATATTGGTACACCCTAGAAGGCCGTGACGAAAATGGAAATGTAACTGGTGGTTGGGATTTACAGGAATTGCGTAGCATTCAGGATTTCTATGTAAAATATGCGCTGTCATCCGCAAGCGGTGTTTCAGAAGTGGCTTCAATTGGTGGTTACGTTTTGGAATACCAAGTAGATGTCAACCCAGAGTTGATGAAACAATATAAAATTGGTTTAAATGAAGTTGTAAAGGCAGTTAAACAAAGTAATCGAGATGTTGGAGCTCAAACATTAGAAATCAATCAAGCAGAATATCTTATTCGTGGTTTAGGATACGTCAAGTCCATTTCCGACTTGGAGAATGCGGTAGTTACATCAGAAGATTTTACTTCAATACGTTTAAAAGACATTGCAAAAGTATCTCACGGTCCTGCAACCAGGAGAGGACTTTTAGATAAAGAAGGTGCCGAAGTTGTGGGAGGAGTAGTTGTGGCGCGATATGGTGCAAACCCTATGGCGGTTATTAATAATGTAAAAGAGAAAATAAGTGAATTAAGTTCTGGTTTACCATCAAAAACGTTGAGTGATGGTAGAACATCGCAGTTAACCATCGTTCCCTTTTATGATAGAACTGAACTTATACAAGAAACCTTGGGTACACTTGATGAAGCACTGACGTTAGAGATTTTGATTACCATTTTCGTGATTATAATAATGGTATTCAATTTAAGAGCTTCTGTGCTTATTTCGGGATTATTGCCTGTAGCTGTATTAATGGTTTTTATTTCAATGAAACTATTTAATGTAGATGCCAATATAGTGGCTTTATCAGGTATCGCTATTGCTATTGGTACAATGGTCGATGTAGGTGTTATTCTATCCGAAAATGTGCTACGGCATATTGATGATAATGATGAAAACCTACCAATGAATACCGTTGTGTATAATGCAACTGCCGAAGTCTCTGGAGCCATATTGACAGCGGTAATGACAACTATTATAAGTTTCATTCCTGTATTCACGATGATTGGTGCGGAAGGAAAATTATTTAGACCGTTGGCTTTTACCAAAACTTCTGCATTAACGGCATCCCTTATTGTAGCCTTGTTTTTAATACCACCCTTTGCAGCATATTTGTTTAAAAAGCGAAACATTAAGACTTCCTTTAGTTATATGCTCAATGGAGCAATGATTATTCTAGGTATTCTTTCCATTATTTTTGGCTATCCTCTTGGGTTAATATTAATAGCATTTGGTGTTGTTGGTTTTCTTTCACTAAAAGAAAAAATTACCCCAAAACGTGCTAATATCATTAACATATTTGTTTCGGCTTTCGCTATCATATTTTTACTGGCAGAGTATTGGAGACCATTGGGAGTAGATAGAAGCATTCTTATAAACTTAATCTTCGTTGGTCTTATCTGTTTTGGTCTTCTTGGCGTATTTACCTTATTTAGAAATTACTATGTGCGAATTTTAAATTGGGCATTGCGCAATAAGCTGTTATTTCTTTCAGTACCTACTGCCATTGTAATTTTTGGAGTAATGATTATGCGTAATACTGGTAAAGAATTTATGCCGTCCCTTAATGAAGGCTCTTTTCTGCTTATGCCCACTTCAATGCCACACGCCGGTGTTGAAGAAAACAAACGGGTGTTGCAGCAATTGGATATGGCAGTTGCCAGTATCCCGGAAATTGAAACTGTAGTTGGGAAATCTGGGCGTACAGAATCGGCATTAGATCCTGCACCATTATCAATGTATGAGAATGTCATTCAATATAAATCAGAATATATATTAAATGATAAAAGAGCTAGACAACGTTTTAAAGTAGATGAAGACGGACTATTCATTCTCAAAGATGGAAGCTTCGTTGTCAACCCTAATAGCGAAATAAATGAAGCGGCTGACTACGATATTTCAAAAACCAAAGACCCATTTTCAGTTCGTCGTTCACAACTGATACCAGATGATGATGGTGAATACTACAGAAACTGGCGACCTGAAATTGAATCCCCAGATGATATTTGGAAAGAGATTGTAAAAGCCACCAAACTACCAGGAGTTACTTCAGCGCCAAAACTGCAACCTATTGAAACACGCTTGGTAATGCTACAAACAGGTATGCGAGCACCAATGGGAATTAAGGTAAAAGGCCAAGATTTGAATGAGATTGAAGCATTTGGAGTACAATTAGAAGATATTCTCAAGCAAGCCGATGGTGTTAAGGATGAAGCTGTTTTTGCCGACCGTATTGTAGGGAAACCTTATCTGCTTTTGGATATTGATAGAGAACGGCTTGCGCGTTATGGAATTTCCATAGAACAAGTACAGCAAGTCATTCAGGTATCTGTTGGTGGAATGGTGCTAACTCAAACCGTTGAGGGTAGAGAGCGATATGGTATACGTGTGCGATATCCGAGAGAGCTACGTGCAAATCCAAGTGATTTAAAAGATATTTATGTGCCTGTAGAAAAAGGTAATCCAATTCCATTAAGTGAACTGGTTACTATTCGTTACGAACAGGGTCCACAGATTATTAAAAGTGAGGACACATTTTTGGTAGGCTATGTCCTGTTTGACAAATTAGATGGATATGCTGAAGTAGATGTTGTTGAAAATGCACAAGCGCTCATTCAAGAAAAAATTGATAGCGGCGAATTAATTGTTCCCAAAGGAATTAACTACCTATTTACTGGTACATATGAGAATCAATTGCGCGCTGAAAAAACCCTGTCTGTGGTTGTGCCGTTAGCACTAGCAATAATATTTCTTATTCTCTATTTCCAGTTCCGTTCTGTTGGTACATCATTAATGGTATTTACAGGTATCGCAGTTGCATTTGCCGGTGGATTTTTAATGATTTGGTTCTACGGACAAGACTGGTTTTTGAATTTTAACTTCTTTGGTGAAAACCTTCGAGACCTTTTTCAAATGCATACCATAAACTTGAGTGTTGCTGTATGGGTGGGATTCATTGCCTTATTTGGTATTGCAACAGATGATGGTGTAGTAATGGCAACTTATCTAACGCAAACCTTTGACAAAAACAAACCTAAAGACAGAAAAGGAATAAGGGCATCTGTGGTCGAAGCTGGAGAGAAACGTATTCGACCTTGTTTGATGACAACAGCAACTACCATTCTTGCTTTACTGCCTGTACTCACATCAACAGGCCGCGGTAGTGATATAATGATACCAATGGCCATCCCTTCTTTTGGAGGAATGCTAATTGCCTTAGTAACCTTATTTGTTGTGCCAGTTTTATTTAGCTGGAAACACGAGTTTCAATTAAAAAGAGCTACAAAATGAGATATATAATTTTAATAGGAATAGTTGTTTTCGCTTTCACGAAAACAAATGCACAAGAGTTAGTGTCTTATATTCAGGAAGCTGAAAGGAATAATCCAGAAATTCAGGCTTTTGAATTGCGGTATAACATAGCCGAAGAAAAAGTAAATGAGGTCAATACCTTACCAGATACTCAAGTAAGTGCTGGCTATTTTGTGAGTGAACCCGAAACCCGCACAGGAGCACAACGCGCACGTTTTTCAGTAAAGCAAATGTTGCCTTGGTTTGGAACCATTACAGCTAGAGAAAATTACGCAAGTTCAATGGCAGAAACTCAATATGTAGATATTGCGATTGCCAAGCGAAAACTTGCCCTAGCAGTATCTCAATCTTATTATAAGCTATATGCCATCAGAGCAAAACAACGTGTTTTAGATGAGAATATTGAGCTTTTAGAAACTTATGAACGCCTTGCACTAACCTCGGTAGAAGTTGGTAAGGCATCTGCAGTGGATGTACTGCGCCTTCAAATAAGACAAAATGAACTTGTACAGAAAAAAGATGTACTGGAGCAAGATTACCTTGCTGAACAAGTAGCTTTCAACAATCTATTAAATCGTGATGAAACTATTGCGGTAACCGTTGTTGAGGAGATGTTTATTCCAGGGGAGGATGCATTAATATTAACCGAAAATCTTCAGTTAAATCCTGAACTGCTGAGGTATGATAAGTTATACGAATCGGTTGAACAATCAGAGTTATTAAATCAGAAAGAAAGTGCACCCAACATAGGTTTTGGTTTGGATTATGTGCCAGTTTCTGAACGTCCTGATTTGAGTTTCAGTGATAACGGAAAAGACATTGTAATGCCAATGCTATCTATTTCAATTCCAATTTTCAATAACAAGTATAAGTCTGTAACAAAGCAGAATGAATTAAAGCAATTACAAATACAATCTCAAAAAGCAGATAGGCTAAACAAACTAGAGACGTTACTTGCAGATGCGCAATATAGTAGAGAGACAACAAGAATTAAGTTCAATATTCAATCAGATAATTTGAAACAAGCCAATGATGCTGAACAAATCCTGATAAAAAATTATGAGACGGGTACTATTGATTTTAATGATGTATTAGATGTACAGGAGTTACAGTTAAAATTTCAAATCAATCTTATTGAATCTATTAAAGGCTATTATATACAATATGCCTTGATTAATTACTTAACATAATAAAAATGAGAATAATAAATATAATAACATTATTACTATTTACCACTTCAGTTTTTGCCCAAGTTGGTACAAATGGTGAAGACAGAAAAGAAGAAAGTCGCCCAGTTAAGGAGTATAACCTTACCATAGAGCAAAAGGAAATGACACTTGGAGGTGTCACCGCTAAGGCAATGACTTTAAATGGCAGTATTCCTGGACCAACGTTAGAATTTAATGAAGGAGACCTTGCCATAATCAATGTAACTAATAAAATGGACGAAGAAACCTCGGTACATTGGCACGGGTTGATACTTCCAAATTTCTATGACGGTGTTCCTTATTTAAATACACCGCCAATTGAACCTGGAGAGACGTTTCAATACAGAATCCCTATTAACCAATCTGGTACCTATTGGTACCATTCCCATACAATGCTTCAAGAACAAAAAGGAGTTTTTGGTTCAATTATCATTCAGCCCAAAGAAAAAACATTGGATTATGATAAAGATTTGATTGTAATGCTGTCTGACTGGACCAATGAAAAACCACTAAATGTATTACGAAACCTTAAACGAGGTAATGAGTGGTATCAGGTAAAAAAAGGTACATCAGTGCCATTGAGTAGAGTCATTAAAGAAGGTGCATTGGGCGCACAATTTAAGTTTTGGCGAGACCGTATGGAAGGTGCGGACATTTCGGATATCTACTATCCAGCATTTTTGACCAATGGTAAAAAAGTAGCGGAATACCCAGAATTTAAGCCAGGTGAAAAGGTCAGACTTCGCTTTATAAATGCTTCAGCATCCACCTATTATTGGATGGATTTTGGTGGAGGCAACCCAATCATAGTTGCGAGTGACGGTATAGATGTGGAACCTGTGCATAAAAGCCGATTTCTTTTTGGAATAGCCGAAACCTATGATGTGATAGTAACTATCCCGGAAGGTACTTTAGAGATTACTGCCACAACGCAAGATGGTTCTGGTAACACCTCTTTACATCTAGGACAAGGAACACTTTTTCCCGCAGTTGTAATAGACAGACCAGACAAAGTGGAAATGATGAAGCAAATGGCAAAAATGGATATGAAGATGGGTGCACCTGCAATGGTGGGCAATCAAAAGGAAAAAACGCCAGAAGTATTAATGCAAAAGTACGGGATGAAGATGGATATGAAGGATGGGCAGATGAAAATGAATATGGGCAATACGATGGAGATGAAAAAGGACTCGATGTCAATGAACCATAACGAAACATCGGACAAAATGAAAGGTCATATGAATCATGATACGTCCAAGATGAAAAAAGACAGTTCCGTTTTCGATTACAGTACTCGTAAAACCTATTTCAACTATGATTTTTTAAAGGCAAAAGAGAATACCACTTTTGAGACAGATGCGCCAGTAAATGAGATACTGCTTAATCTAACCGGAAATATGCAACGATACATTTGGAGTATGAATGGCGTACCATTGTCAGAAACCGATAATATTAAAATTAAAGGCGGTGAGGTTACAAGAATCACCTTAAATAACATAACAATGATGCATCACCCAATGCACCTTCACGGACATTTTTTCAGGGTGATTAATGAAAATGGGGAGCGTTCACCATTAAAGCACACGGTTAACGTGCCACCAATGCAAAAAGTGATTATAGAGTTCTATAATGAAGAAGTTGGTGATTGGATTTTTCATTGTCACGTACTATATCATATGATGGGTGGTATGGCAAGAGTATTTAGTTATGATACACCAAGAGACGAAAGGATGAAAGAATTTCCAGCTCAAAAGCTAGTGGATGAAACAGACCTGTATTACTCGTGGGGAGCTGCGCGGATAGGTTCAAACTTTAATGAACTCTTTTTAACGACGAGCAACATTCGTAACGAATTTGGATTACGTGCCGAATTTGATTATGACCAAAATGCCGAAATAGAAGTAAATTATAACAGGTATTTGAATGATTGGGTACGTGTTTATGTAGGTGTAAATACTGAAACCGAAATCCCAAATTCTTATGATGAATTTAATACCGTAGGATTGGTAGGTTTAAAATATTTCACGCCTTACAGATTTAACGTAGATGTGAGTATTGACCATCAATTGCGCCCAAGAATACGGTTGGATAGAGAGATATTGATTTTTCCAAGAATTTTTCTGGAAGGGGAATATGAATATAGAGCCGACTTTGGTTGGGTCAATGATTTAGAAAATAATAGTTCTTATGAAGGTGAGACCCAATGGTTGGTAGGAGCTTCTTATATCCTTTCAAGAAATTTTTCAATACAAGGAAATTATAATAATGTATATGGTTGGGGTGGTGGCCTTTTAGCCAGATTTTAAAACTATAAATGATAAACTTTAAACAAATAAAAATGAGCAAATTAAAATTAGTATTTGGAGTGGTTGCAATAGCATTTGTAACCTTAACAGTAGTGTCTTGTAAAGATGCTAAAACAGAAAGCAGTACCAATTCTGAAATCGGTACTGAGGAAGACCATTCAAAAATGAACCACGATAATTCCGATGGCCACCACGATGTGGATAAAAAGGAAATGGCAATGAGTGGAAATGGTAATTCACAAACTGTATTAAATGACTATTTCATTCTTAAAGATGCCTTGGTAGCAGATGATAATGCTAAAGCCAAAGGGCTTGGTGCAACCCTCGCAACAACTTTGGGAAAACTTGACATTTCAAAATATACTGACACTCAAAAGGCAGATTTAAAAGATATTATTGAGGATGCTGTAGAGCACGCAGAACATATTTCTGAAAGTGACATTGCACACCAGCGTGAGCATTTCAAAGTATTGAGTAAAGATATTACAGATATGGTAGCCATTACTGGTACACAAAATACATTGTACCAACAGTTTTGCCCAATGTATGATGGTGGTAGTGCTTGGTTGAGTATGAGTGAAGATATTAAAAATCCGTACTACGGTAGTAAAATGTTGAAATGCGGAAAAGTTCAAAAGGAAATCAATTAAATGAAGATTGTAAAAATCATAGCAATAATCTTGTTGGTTGCTTTTGTAGGTATACAATTTGTGCCTGTAGACCACAACCAAAGTGAAGGTGTTCCAAAAACCGACTTTATGTTGGTAAATGATGTCCCAAATGATATCAAGAACAAATTGCAAGTCTCTTGCTATGATTGTCACAGTAACAATACAAAATATCCTTGGTACAACAAGGTGCAACCGGTAGCCTGGTTTCTAGAAGAGCATATCAAAGAAGGAAAAGCAGAGTTAAACTTTAATGAGTGGGATTCTCTTTCAAGTAGAAGGAAAGTAAGTAAACTGAGGTCTATGATTAAGCAGATTGAAAGTGGTGAGATGCCTTTAGGTTCCTATACTTTCATTCATAAAGACGCAAAGTTTTCAGAAGAAGAAACCCAGCAGCTAGTTGAGTATATAGAAAATTTAAAAGACAGTTTATAGTTAATATTAAAATATAAAAAATGAAAAATATAAAAATGAGTATAGCAACAATGCTATTGTTAGCAGTTTCCTTTACCAATGCACAGGAAAAAGGAAAAATGAAAATGGACCATGGTAAAATGATGAATATGAAATCTGAAGCGATTTTAAGTGATTATTTCAGCTTAAAGGATGCTTTGGTGGCAGATGATTCTAAAAAAGCAGCTGAGGCAGGTTCTAAATTGGCGGTTTCACTAAAGGCATTTGACAAGTCAAATTACACCGCAGGAGAGCAAAAAGAATTGACGGATATTATTGAAGATGCTACAGAGCACGCAGAGCATATTACAAAAAGTGAAATAGGCCATCAGAGAGAACATTTTAAGACATTAAGTAAGGATATTACGGATATGGTAGCTATAACTGGCACTAAGAATACGCTGTATGAACAGTTTTGCCCAATGTACGATAAGGGTAGTGCTTGGTTAAGTACAAAAGAAGAGGTGAGAAACCCATATTATGGAAGTAAAATGCTTAAGTGCGGGAAAGTTCAAAAGACTATTCAATAGATAATCCCTTCCTTATGTCTTTATACATTCTTCTGGTTTATTAGTTAACATAAGATGATAAAATGACAAGGATATCTGAATAGTTAGAAGCCCTGTCGTGGGAAGGGAAAATAGTTGATGGTTAGTGTTAGTTCCTTCCCGTGACAGGCAAAAATAAAAGTCCTAATAAGAGAAAGGGCGCATGTTTTTAGTTGGTTGGTTATGAGGCCCTTTCTCTTAATTAGGCACAATGAATTTTCTGAAAAAGAAAAGTTGATTTGGTTAATAGCAGCCTGTGCAAGGGAGAGAGAATAATCCCCCTATAATATAGTATCTCTCTTCCTTTGTCAGGCAAAACATAAGCTTTTGAAAAAGAGAAGTTTAATTAAATGCACTTGATTTTGAGAGAAGAACCTGTTTTTTGATTGATGGATAGCGTCTAACTCTCATTTTCAGGTGCTGTTTAAAGAGAAAATAATAACAAAGTAAAATTATAATTGAATTTAACTAAAGTAAGTAATGAAAGATTGTTGCAAGGACGGTTGCCAAAACAAAGCAGAAAAATCTGTTATTAAAAAATGGTTCAATTATATAGTATATATAATCATTGCTATAATTGTTATTAGTGCATTAATGATTCAATTAACAAGTAAATAACCAATTTAAAATGACAACAAATATGAGCAAAGAATATATCCCTGCATTAGGCTATAATTGGTTAACAAACTTATATGATTGGGCGATTAAATTAACAATGCCTGAAAGCAAATTCAGAAATAGATTAATAGACTATCTAAATCCTAAGAATAGTGACACAATTCTTGAATTTGGATTTGGCACTGGACAAAATTTAATTATTGCAAACAATCGAAACAATAGCACATATTATGTGGGCTTAGATATAGACCCTAAGGTAAAACATATTGCTGAGGAAAAGTTTAAGAAAAAAGGATTGAAAATCAAGCTTGATTTATATGATGGTAATCTTTTTCCATACGCAGACAATACTTTTGATAAAGTATTTAGCTCGTTGGTTTTTCATCAATTAGATAAAAACACAAAATCTTCTTGTTTAAATGAAATCAATAGAGTGTTAAAACCGGATGGAAAAATAATAATTGGGGATTGGGGAAAAGCGAAATCAAAGTTTATGAGATTTACTTTTTATATAGTTCAAGTGCTTGATGGGTTTAAAACAACATCAGATAATGTAAATGGACTTATGCCAGAATACATGAAAAAATCAGGGTTTAAAAATGTTTCAGAAATAGATTATATAAATACAAAAATAGGTAGTTATTGCTACTATACAGGAGTAAAATAAATAACTAAAAAAATTAAAAAAGATGAAATCCTTAAAAACAACATTAACAATAGTATGCACCTTATTTATTATCACAAGTATTCAGTCGCAAAACAAAGATTCAGAAGCAGTCGCCTCTGTAATGAAAACCTATAAAGACGCACTACAAAACCTTACTACAGAAGGTACATTCGAGTTATTTACAAAAGACTCTAAAGTGTTTGAATCTGGGGGTGTAGAAGGAACTTACAGTCACTATATAGAGCATCATTTGGGTCCAGAATTAGGGCACTTTAAAAGTTTTACATTTTCAGATTATGAAATCGATGTACAAGTAGATGCACCTTATGCATTTACAACAGAAACCTACATCTATACCATCGTTCTAAACCCTGATGATAAGGGCAATTCTAGAACTATAAAGAAAAAAGGAGTGGCAACATCAATTTTAAAGAAGATAGATGGTAAATGGAAAATTATTAAAACACATTCTTCATCAAGAAATATAAAGTAAAATCTAATGAAAAAACATATCCACCTTTCTGTATTACTAATCGTTTTTCTAATCGTCTCTTGCAAACAAGAAACAAAAGATGTCAAAGAGGTAGTTGTTGAGGAAAAAGCTTCAGAAACTTCTACACAACCAAATAAAAAGAAACCTTTAAGCCCACATACATCAACAATGGCAATGATAGGCGATGCTCATATCCATATTGATTATTCATCACCAGGAGTAAGAGATAGAATCATCTTTGGTGGTTTGGTAGGGTATGACCAAGTGTGGCAGGCAGGCGCGCATATGGCTACCTGGATAGAAACCAATAAAGATTTAATCATAAATGGAGAAACGATTCCTAAAGGGAAATATGGCTTTTTTACAATTCCATCAAAAGGCGACTGGACAGTGATGATTAATAAAAACTGGGAGCAACACGGTAAAGATGAATATGACGAAAAAGATGATGTTATTCGATTTAAAGTAACACCTACAATTTCAGAGGAAATCACTGAACATTTAAAGTATGAGGTAACGAAGAAAAATGAAACGGAAGGCACTATATCTCTTGCTTGGGAAAAAGTAAAAATCGAGTTTCCTTTTGTAGTAAAAAATTAAAAAATGGTAAACAGGCATACAGCTTTAAAAATTAGAAAAACCCACAGGTATTTGGGTCTCTTTTTAGGGATTCAATTCCTGTTTTGGACTATTAGTGGCTTGTATTTTAGTTGGACAGATATTGATGAAATACATGGAGACCAATTTAAAAACTTGGAGTATCAACCCAAAACGTTTAATAATTTAATAAGTCCTTCAAAACTAGGAACATCTGCAGGAGTTAATACTATTGAGTTAAGAGATATTGGCAATACACCATATTATTGGGTAAACAATAAACTATTGTATAACGCTATCGATGGAAGTCCAAAAAATAGTATTACAAAGGATGAAGCACTTTATATTGCCAAAAACTATATGAAAAGCGACTTGGTGGTAGAATCTGTTGAGGAAATTACAGAAACTGGAAAACATCACGAGTATCGAGAAAAACTGTTGCCTGCTTATGTTATATCTTATAAAACAGATGACGCTCTAAAGGCATATGTTTCTGTAAAAGATGGAAAATTTCAAACCGTAAGACATCGCAGCTGGCGATGGTTCGATTTTCTTTGGATGACGCATACTATGGACTATGAGGGACGAGATAATTTCAACACCATTGTTTTAAGAGCATTTTCACTTTTAGGTTTGATAACCGTTTTAAGTGGATTCTTGCTTTGGTATACGTCATCACCAACGATTAGAAAAATTAATAAAAAAAATAAAAAATAAATATTATGAATAAAAACATCATTTATATAGGTGTTGCGTTGATTGTTGGCCTGTTGGGCGGCTTTCTAATTTTTGGTGGAGATTCTGCCGATAGTGCAACAAATGAGGTTATGGATAACCACAATCATTCAGAAGAAATTGCTTCCAATCAAATGTGGACCTGCTCTATGCATCCGCAAATTATGCAACCGGAAGCAGGAGATTGCCCCATTTGCGGAATGGATTTAATTCCAGCTGAAACTGGTGCAGATGGTCTTAGTGCAAATGAGATTAAAATGACAGACAATGCGACAGCATTGGCTAACATTCAAACATCCGTGGTAGGACAAGGAGAAATGGAAGATAACTCTTTAAAGTTATCAGGTAAAATAAAGGCCAATGAAGAGTCTAATGCAGTACAAGTCACTTATTTTGGCGGAAGAATTGAAAAACTATACGTTAATTCTACGGGAGAACGTGTAGGTGCTGGACAGCGTCTAGCAACTATTTACTCACCAGAATTAGTTGCTGCACAGCAAGAATTGCTTACGGCTTCATCCCTAAAAGAATCGCAGCCAGAATTATATAAAGCTGTTAGAAACAAACTTAAACTTTGGAAACTTTCAGAAAAGCAAATAAACGCTATTGAATCTGCTGGAAAAGTACAAGAGTACTTTCCCGTATTTGCAACAGTTTCAGGCACGGTAACTCATAAAATGGTAGAAGAAGGTGACTACGTAAAACAAGGACAACCTCTTTATAAAATAGCCAATTTCAATACGGTTTGGGCAGAATTTGATGCCTATGAAAATCAAATTGCTTTGCTAAAAGAAGGTCAATCTATTAAGGTTACTACAAATGCATACCGCAATGAGGTTTTTGATGCAAAGATTTCTTTCATAGACCCATTACTGAATTCAACAACCAGAACTATCGTTGTAAGAGCAGTGCTCAACAATAAAAAAGATAAGTTTAAACCAGGAATGTTTGTTGAAGGTAAAGTTGAAGGGATTCAATCGAGTTCTAAAAGTACGGTTACGGTTCCTGCTACTGCTGTAATGTGGACAGGTGAACGCTCTGTGGTTTATATTAAAACAAAGCCAAATGAGTCTGTTTTTGAAATGAGAGAAGTTCTTTTAGGTAATACCAATGGCACTAATTATACAATATTAGAAGGTCTTGAAAATGGAGATGAAGTGGTGACTAATGGAACATTTACAGTAGATGCAGCGGCCCAATTACAGGGTAAAAAATCTATGATGAACACCGAAGGAGGTAAAACAACAACTGGGCACGAAGGACACCTAGGTATGCAAGAGAATAGTTCAGGAGACGCGAAGGAAAATACTAACCATTCAAAGATGAATAAAAGAATCGAAGTTCCCAATAAATTTCAAAATCAATTAAAGGAAGTTTTTGATGATTATATTCTATTGAAAGATGCTCTTGTTAATGACAACTCTGAAGAAGCACAAACAGTTGCAAAAAACATAGGAAAGAATTTAGCAAAAGTAGATATGAAATTGTTGTCCGATAACGAAGCACATAACCATTGGATGACCATACAAAAAGAATTAAAAAACTCTGCCAGTGCTATTGAGAAAAATTCGAACATAGCGGCGCAAAGAGGACATTTTAAACATCTTTCTGCACATATGATAAGTAGCGTAAGGCTTTTTGGGATTAACCAAACAGTATATAGTGAGTTTTGCCCTATGGCAGATAATTATAAGGGAGCCTATTGGTTGAGTTTAGAAAAAGAAATTCGTAACCCATATTACGGAGAAGCAATGTTAACCTGTGGTGAAGTAAAAGAGACTTTAGAATAATAAGGTTATAAACTAAATCAAATATCTACATTAAGAAAAGTTTGCAATGGTAATGGTAAGAGAAATGACGATGAGTGAAAGTAGAAGAAATAGAAGAAAAGCTAAAAAGAACAAGCGACAGTCTAAAAATGATATTTCTCAAAAAGATAAAATCATTTGCATACTGGCTATAGTTACCATATTTATAATTGCTGCTGTAGCCGCATATTATTATTCACTTTCAAAAGCAGGAGTAAATCTATTTTAAAAAAAATGAGTTCAATTATTCACATAAAAAATATGGTATGTCCGAGATGCATATCGACAGTATCGCAAATTTTGTCAGATTTAAATCTGGACTTCAAGGCTATTAAGTTGGGTGAAGTAGAATTGATTTCAAAACTTAACGAATTGCAAAGAGAGGCGTTAGCCAGGAAACTTAAAGATTCTGGTTTTAATATAATTAATGACCGTAAATCACAGCTTATTGAGCAAATGAAGAATCTTGTAGTTGAAAAAGTACATCATTCCAATGAAGAAACCAATGAAAAATGGGCAGATATTATAAGTGGTGAGCTCAACTTAGATTATAAATATTTAAGTTCCCTATTCTCGTCAGTAGAAAGCATCACGTTTGAGCAATACATTATCAATCAAAAAATTGAACGTGTAAAAGAACTTATTGTTTACGATGAATTGACCTTGAGTGAGATAGCTTTTCAACTACATTATAGTAGTGTAGCCTATTTGAGTAATCAGTTTAAAAAAGTTACAGGAATGACACCTACACAGTTTAAGAAGTCTGTGGACAAAAACCTAAAATCTTTGGACGATGTTTAATAAATTCTTTTATGAAAGAATAAGATATATGGTCAACTTACGTGACAATTTACAACTTGTACATTATAACATAAAGAAAGAACAGTGAATTATAAAAAACAGATTGGTAAAAGTATAGTTGCATTAGTGCTCTTTGTAGCATTAATGACACCTTCTGCCATTCAGTTTTTTCATACACTCGAAGGCCACGAAAATATCACCTGTACAAAAAAGGTCACGCATATTCATAAATCCATTTCAAAATGTGAAATATGTAGTTTTCTTTTTACATCCCTCAACTACGATATAGCCAAATACCCTGATTTATTATTGCCTATTATTTTTGTAAAGGTTAATGAAACCTTCACGACATCACAGTTCCATTCCCTTCAAATAACCAATAAGCAGCTGCGCGCACCCCCATTTTTTTCTTAATAGACAAATTAACTGATACGTTTTATTTTAATTAAGAATTTATATGCGCAAGTCTGCATTATTGATACTGCTATTGAGCAGTATTACATCTTTTTCACAAAATTGTGATAACACCCTTTCCGGTACAGTAACAGACCTTCATGATGGGTCTATCCTTGTAGGCGCAACACTTATTGTTGCAGGTTCTGAACAAGCTGTGGTTACAAGCCTCGATGGAAAATTTATAATTCGAAATCTCTGCAATGATACTTATAATATACAGGTTTCACATCCCTACTGCCTAACAAAAGTGTTTACCGTTAAGGTATCTGGCAACATGGTCAAAAACTTTAAACTGGAGCATCATTTGGAAGAATTGAACCAAGTTACCGTGGAGGGAAAAGCTTACGGTAATAAGACGAAAACAATACAGGAAAACACAATCTCAAAAGATGAATTGGAACGTTATAGCAGTGGCACACTCGGTGACGCGTTAAATAGCTTGAGCGGTGTATCTTCCCTCAACACAGGAAATACAGTTGTAAAACCTTTGATTAATGGACTTCACAGTAGTCGTGTTGTCATCATCAACAACGGCGTTAGGATGGAAGATCAAGAATGGGGAGCAGAGCACGCCCCAAATGTAGATATCAATTCCGTAGGAAACCTAACGTTGATTAAAGGAGCAGGAGCATTACAATATAGTGGAGACGCTGTGGGAGGTGTAATAGTTGTCGAAGCTTCAAAAGTTCCCGTTAAAGATAGTATTTACGGTAAGACTTTCCTAACGGGAGCAAGCAACGGTCGTGGTGCTTCCCTGACTTCTCAATTGACCAAAAGCTATCAAAACGGATGGCACGCAACGTTGCAGGGAACATTAAAACGCTTTGGTGATTTTGAGGCACCTGACTATGCGCTGAGTAACACGGGAACTTTTGAGCGCAACCTGTCTTTGAAGGTAGGTTTAAATCAATTTGATTATGGCGTCGAGGCGTATTATTCACTTTTTAAAAATGAAATTGGCATTTTAAGGGCATCTCATTTGGGTGGTATTCAAGACTTAGTTATGGCATTAAATAGTGACAGACCTTTAATAATAAATGACTTTACCTACGATATCGCTGCACCAAAACAAGATGTCACACACCATTTAGTACGAATAAAAGGTTTTAAGAGGTTCGACGGTTTCGGAAAAGTGAGCCTACAATATGATTTTCAGCGTAATAACCGTTTGGAATTTGATATCAGGCGTGGTGCAGATAAGGACAAGGCTTCATTGGATTTACAATTGGATACACACACATTGATGCTCGATTTAGATTCACGCTTAACCGATGCAGTAGACCTAAAAACCGGTTTAATGGTAAGATATCAAAACAACTTTGCTGACCCCAATACGGGAGTGCGCAGGTTGATACCCGATTATGACAAATATGATTTTGGGATATATGCCATAGCGGATTATAACTTAAACGACAAGTTTCTTTTAGAAGCAGGTGGACGTTTTGATTTCACATATATGGACGTTTTCAAATTTTACCGAACATCCTTTTGGGAATCCCGTAATTACGGAGAACTCTTCCCTGAAATTGTTGTCGAAGAATTGGAAAATCAGATTTTGACCAATCCACAACTTAATTTTTACAACGCTTCGGCAACGCTGGGTGCCACGTACTCTTTTAGCGATGAATATAAGCTATTTTTTAACTATTCACTGGCATCTCGTCCACCAAACCCTTCTGAACTTTTTAGTGAGGGCTTACATCAATCTGCCTCTCGTATTGAGTTGGGCGATTTAAGTTTCAATTCAGAAATCGGAAATAAAATCGCATTGACCTTTCAGCGTGAAAATGAAAAGTTCAGTTTTTCAATAAGTCCTTTTATAAATATCATCAAAGACTTTATCATTATAGAACCTGTAGAAATCCAACAAACCATACGAGGTAGCTTTCAAGTTTGGGAATACAGACAGACAGATGCCCAACTTTTGGGAGTAGATTTTGATGCCTCATACGCCTTTGCCCAAAACCTTCGGTTAAACCACCAATTTTCTCTCGTAAAGGGATACGACAGTAAAAGGGATGAGCCCTTGATAAACATGCCGCCTATAAACACAAAGAACGAAATTGTATATCAAAACCCAAACTCTAAGAATATAAGGCTGGCACTACAAAGCGAGTATGTATTTCGTCAAAACGAATTTCCAGATAACAATTTTGAAGTGTTCCTACCAGTCACCCAAACGATGGAAGTTGTAGACGTGAGCACGCCACCTGATGCATTTCATTTAATCAATTTTAATTCCAGTATTGATTTTAAGGTTACGGAAAAATCAACACTCACGATAGGCTTTGGCATTACAAACCTATTTAATACGCCTTATAGAAATTACCTGAACCGCCTGCGCTTTTACGCAGACGATTTGGGCAGGAACTTTTTATTAAATCTCAAACTCAATTATTAATTTTTTAAATCAAAAACATATGAAAAACGTAAAATTTTTAGCCACTGCAATTTTTGCAACCGTTTTGTTCGTATCGTGTTCAAATGACGATGATGCGCCAAAACCAGTAAATGAAGAAGAACCACTAACCACTTTCACGGTAACACTTGAACCGGATGGAGGTGGTACACCCATTACTTTACAGACTCGCGATTTGGATGACGATGGCCCAGAGCCACCAGTCGTTACCGTTTCGGGCAACCTAAGTGCTGGAGTTACCTACAATGGTTCTATTGTAATTCTTAACGAAACTGTGAGTCCTCCTGAAAACATTACTGATGAAATAGAACTAGAAGACGTAGACCATCAGTTTTTCTATACTTCTGCTGGCGGTCTCGAAGTGACAACGGAGTATGGCAATTTTGACGTCAACGGTAATCCGTTAGGTACAGAATTCACGCTTACGGCTGGGGCAGCAAGTTCAGGGGTATTGACCTTTACATTGCGACATCTGCCTACTAAACCAAATACGGGGCTTGATGATGCAGGTGGCAATACAGACATTGCAGCACCCTTTAATGTAACAATCGAGTAAATCTGAATTAAGTCGCACTTTTCCTTACCACAAAATGAATTCCCTCTGTGGTTTTGCCATAGAGGGCATTTTAAATTAGACTTTTTTGAAAAACCAAAACTAAATTATTTTATATTTATTTAAAGATGTTAAAAACTGTACAAATAATAGCTGTTATACAAGGGGTCTTTATACTGCTTGTTTTATTTCATAAACGTAGTAAATATAAGACACCAACATTCTGGTTATTTGTTGGAAGTATTATTTCTATTCTTTTATTCATAATTGGTGATGACAGCAATAATCTTTTTCAAGAAGGAGCAGACTGGCTTCTTTCTGATAGTACTTTGTTCATTACTTTTTTATTTCTATTCTTTAAGTATTACAAAACGGAAAAAACACATTTCAACAAAAAAGATTTATGGTTTTTTTTACCAAATATTCTTTACTTTATTATGGAATCTATAGAACTAAATGAGGGTGAAGAAACCATGTTTGTTGAAGTTGCTGAAGAATTAATAGATTTTGCATTTTTGGGTTATTTAGTCTACATCATTTTTGATTTGTTTAAGAATAAATCAAAGTATTGGATTTTATACCTCACAATACCAATAGTGCTGCTAATGGGATTTAATTACTTTAATGAAGTGGCCGAGTTGGCTGAATTTAAACCAATAGCCGTATCAGAAAGTGTGCAATACCAAAGTTATCTTCTCCTCGTATATGCTTTTCTTTTTTATAGTATGACCTATTATTTAATTATTTGGCCTAAAGAATTATTACCAATATCCAAACCAACTGAATACAAAGGTTCAAAATTAAATAAAGAACAAGTTAAAAACTACAAAACAGCGTTGTTGGATGTTATGCAACGTAAAGCATTGTATAAAGACCCGAAATTGTCTATTCACAAATTATCTCAAGAATTAAACATTCCAAGACAATATATTTCTGAAGTCCTAAATATACATTTTGGTAAGAGTTTTCAAGATTTTGTAAATGAATATAGGGTTGAAGCGTTTGTAAAAAACCTAAAAAATGACCAAAGTGGTCAATTCACCCTTTTTGGTCTCGCAAATGAGGTGGGTTTCAACTCAAAATCAACATTTAATGCTACTTTCAAAAAAATCAAGGGCTTAACACCTTCTCAATTTAAAAAATCACTGACTCAAAGATTGTAAATATGTCCAAACTACTTATTCTGGACTAACACAATGTATTTTACCAAAAAAAGCGACGTTCATTAGGGAAACATTACTAACCCTGTTTAATGAAGGTTTCTTTTTTTATGATATCCATTCTATTTTGTTTTTCACAACTGAAAGCACAAATTAATCAACAATCACCACAATTCCGAAATATAGAAAGAATCGGCGATGTTGTTTTGGTTGCACTACCTATTGCTGCACTTGGCACTTCCCTTATGATAATAAAAATATATCTATTAATGAGTTCTACAATGACGACGTAATCAAAAAAATTAATAAAGTAATCAATAGTAAAAATTTAATTTTTAAATAGTATGAATCATAATAAAATAAAAAAATGTATTGAGGCTTGTAGCAATCATTACTGTCAAACATATAGCAAAAACCAATTAGGTTGTTTTAGTTATCGTAGCTTAGCTAAGCCATCGTACATCAAACCTTTTTTATCACTTTTTTTTATGCTAATCAGTAGCATAATAATTGCTCAAGAAGAATACACTATACGAGGAACTATTAGCGACAAAGCAAATGGTGAAACCGTATTTGGTATAGCGGTATATCTTAAAGGTACAACAATAGGAACCACAACAAACGAGTATGGTTTTTACTCTATAACAGCTCCAAAAGGAGAATATACTTTGGTTACTTCGTCTCTGGGATATAAAGAGGTACAAGAAAAAATATCGCTTGTTAAAGATATAAGATTAAGCATTGAAATTACAGAAGACTTAAATACCTTAGACGAAGTTGTTATTACAACAACAGAAGACTCAAAAAAACTAAACATTAGAAAACCTCAAATGGGAGTTACTACTTTAAGCGCATCAACAATAAAAATAGCGCCGGCTGTAATGGGCGAAGTAGATCTTATAAAAACCATTCAGCTTTTGCCTGGAGTTACAAATAATGGAGAAGGTTCTGCCGGGTTTAATGTAAGAGGCGGAGCAGTAGATCAAAACTTGGTGCTTTTAGACGAAGCTATTATTTACAATACATCTCACTTTTTTGGACTATTCTCTGTTTTTAATAACGATGCAATTAAAAATGTAAAACTATACAAAGGTGATATACCCGCAAAATTTGGAGGGAGAACAGCTTCTGTATTAGATGTAAGACAAAAAGATGGAAACAATAAAAGGCTCGAACTCAATGGAGGTATCGGGCTAATTTCAAGTAGGCTCGCTGTTGAGGCTCCATTGTTTAAAAAGAAAGGCTCTTTTCTATTAGCAGGAAGAACAACTTATGCACAACTCTTTTCGGGTTTATTAGACGATTTAAGAAATAGTAATATTAGTTTTTACGATGTAAACCTAAAAACCAATTATGAAATTAATGAAAACAATAAGATATATCTATCAAGTTATTTTGGGCGAGATGTTTTTAATATTGTAAATCTAATAGATAGTAATTACGGAAACAACTCTGCAAATCTTAGGTGGAATCATGTTTTCAATGATAAGTTGTTTTCTAACCTATCGCTTATATATAGTAAATATGACTATCAGATAATACTGGACTTTGATCAATTAGATTGGATATCTGACATAACAAATTATAACCTAAAATACGATTTTGGATATTATGCAAGCGATAAACTAAAAATAGATTTTGGAGCAAGTGGCATCTCATATAATCTCAATCCCGGAGAAATTACACCATCTACCCCAACCTCTCCAATTAATCCATTAATATTAGACCAAAAAAGGGCTTTTGAAGGAGGGCTTTACATGAGTGCAGAACATAAAATTACAGACAAACTTACTGCAAGATATGGTTTGCGCTATAGCACATTTAACCGCTTAGGAGGGCAATCTATTACAAATTATGCTAATAATCAACCTGTAATTTACAATCAAGGGTTGGGTATTTACCAAGAAGGAGAAGCCATAGGAGAAACGGCTTACTCAAAAGGACAGACTATTGAAAAATTTGGAAATTTAGAACCGAGATTAGGCTTATCCTATGTATTAACAGACAACTCGTCCATAAAGGGAAGTTACACTCGCTCAGCACAATATATGCATTTACTGTCTAATACAGTTTCAGTGACTCCTTTAGACGTTTGGACAACTAGCGGAACATATGTAAAACCGCAATTATCTAACCAATATGCTTTTGGTTACTATAAAAAATTTAATAATAACGCATATTCACTTGAAGCAGAAACCTATTATAAAACTACCCAAAACCGTATTGATTATATTGATGGGGCAAGCTTAATAGGAAACAATAATATCGAAACCGAAATTTTAAATGGCGAGGCGAGAGCCTATGGACTGGAATTAATGTTTAGAAAAAACAAAGGTCGCTATACAGGGTGGGTTTCATATACTTTAGCTAAATCCGAGCAGCGTTCTTTTGGAGGAAATGCAGGAGGTCCTGGAATTAATAATGGCAATTGGTACAATACACCTTTTGATCGTACACACGATATTTCTATTACAGGAGTCTATAAATTAACCGATAAATGGTCATTTAGTGCGAATGCAATTTACCAAACCGGTCGTCCTGTAACCTATCCTGTTGGGCAATTTGAATATGAAGGATCCTCTATTGTAATTTTTAATGAAAGAAATGCCGACAGATTACCTGCCTATCATAGATTAGACATTTCAGCGACCTATAAACCCAACCGCAAACCCAATAAACAGTGGAAAGGTGAGTGGGTATTTAGTATTTATAATCTTTACAATAGGCAAAATGCAGCCTCCATATCATTTAACCAAGACTATAATACTGGAGTAAACGAGGCCTTGAGAACTACAATATTTGGTATTATTCCTTCCGTAACCTATAACTTTAAATTTTAAAAATCATGATGTATTTAAAAAAGATACTTAAAATAGAAAATAAGATTAAAATTGTAAGCCTCATGGGATTAAGTGTCATTATTTTTTCTTGTACAGAAGCTATAGACCTAGCTGTGCCAACTGAATCTCCACGATTAGTTATTGAGGCATCTTTAGATTGGAAAAAAGGAACTTTAGGAAATAATCAGACCATAAAGCTAAGTCTTTCAACACCTTATTACGATACAGCACCAAACCCTGTAAGTGGAGCATCGGTAATAGTTGAAAATGCTTCAAATGGAGACGTTTTTATCTTTAATGATCAACAAGATGGTAGTTATACAACTACAAACTTTGTGCCTATAATTAACAACACATACAATTTAGAGGTAATTTACAACAGCGAAACATATACTGCTCAAGAAACGTTAATCTCTGTTTCTGAAATAAATAGAATTGAACAATCTCGTGAAGGTGGTTCAGATGAAGAAGAGCTGGACCTAACCATCTATTTTGACGATCTGGCAAATGAAGTGAATTTTTATTACATTACCTTTTTAGAAGGAGAAGATCGGCTTCCCACAAGAGAAATAATGTCTGATGAGTTTACAAATGGTAATGAAATGTCTCTTTTATATGAAGAAGATGAGGCAGATGCAGAAGATGAGATTTTACCAGGAGATGAAGTAGATATTAATTTATTTGGTATATCCGAAGAATATTACGATTTTTTGAATAGATTAATTGAGCAAGGCGATAATGCAGGAGATCCCTTTGCAACCTTGCCAACAAGGCTAAGAGGTAATTATATAAATCTAGAAAACCCAGAAAATTACGCTTTTGGGTATTTTAGGGTTACAGAATCTGTAAACGAAGTTTATACTTTCGAGTAGGTGTTTTAGCCGAATTTAAAAAGTACATTCTTCTAAAGAATTATCCAGAATATCCTGCATCCATCAGAAGCATCTATTTGCTATAAGGTTCTAACAAACTTATTTCTATAATACTAGAAACAGAAGCAGCAAAAACTTTAAAAATATTTAAAGAATTAGATACAGAAGTGCTTTTAAATGAAGTTGTAAAAGTGGTTTCAAAGAAAATAAATTGACAGCTTTTCAATTCAAAAAAGTAACAGGAATGACACCCACACAGTTTAAGAGCAGCATAGTTAAAAACAGGAGATCATTGGATGAGATTTAATTAAAGTACGTTAAAAACGAAGGGTTGTTTTAAAATGTTACTTGTGATGTTGGTATTTTAGTATTTGCTTAAATAATAAATTATAGTAACTTTGTCTTATGGAAAATAATTCTTGTATAAGACAACAGGCGGATATTAAACAGATAAACCGTTGTAAAGAAACAGTTTCAAAACTAAACGAAACATTTGATTATTTAGCAAATGGACTTGCTATGGTGGGAAATGATGTCAGGTTAAAAATTCTCTATTTACTCTTTGAAGAAAAAAGACTTTGCGTTTGCGACTTAAGCGATATTCTCGAAATGAATATTTCTGCTATTTCCCAACATTTGAGAAAAATGAAGGATAGAAATTTATTGGAAACCGATAGAGAAGCCCAAACCATTTTTTATTCACTAACAGAGGAATACGAAAAAATACTCAATCCATTCTTTGAAATACTTGACAAGAACAAAATCTTAGAAACGATATGAAAAGTGAAAACAAATTAATTGGTACAGGCTTGCTTACTGCAATTACAGCTTCTTTATGTTGTATTACACCCGTTTTAGCTCTAATTGCAGGAACAAACGGAATTGCCTCAACATTTTCTTGGATTGAGCCTTTTAGACCTTATCTAATCGGGCTAACAATTTTAGTGCTCGGCTTTGCTTGGTATCAAAAACTAAAACCTCAAAAGGAAATCGACTGTGAATGCGATACGGACGAGAAACCAAAATTCATACAGTCAAAAACCTTTTTGGCAATTGTAACTGTATTTGCAATTATAATGCTGGCATTTCCATATTATTCATCCATTTTTTATCCAGATAATAAAAAAGAAGTAGTCATTGTAAACCAATCAAATATTCAAACTGTAAACTTTAATGTTCAAGGAATGACTTGTGCTGGCTGTGAAGAAAGCATAAAACACGCTGTAAATGAATTGGACGGTATTATAAATGTAACCCCTTCGTATGAAAAGGGAAGTGCCATGGTAGAGTTTGATAGGTCTAAAACCTCTAAAGTAGCTATTGAAAAGGCAATTAATTCAACAGGATATAAAGTTATAAAAGATAAATAAACGCAAAATCACCCATTATGAAAAAACTATCAATAGTGCCTATTTTGGCTTTAATGCTGTTTTCTTTTCAGGCTAAATCACAAAGCAAGGAGGTTACAAATCAAGTTGTGGAAGTAGCTTCAAAGAAACACAATGCAACCACGGTGAAATTTAAAATTACAGGCATTACTTGTGCTGGTTGTTCTAATGCTATTTATAATGCATTAAAGGAAGTAGATGGTGTTTTGGAGCATTCGGTTGAATATCCAGGAGATATTGCTGTTATTGAGTTTGATGGTTCAAAAACAACGGTAAAGGCATTAAAAACTATAATAGAACAAAAAGGATTCAAAGCCGAGGTAATATAAGGGAAGGTATAATTTTTAATATGTAAACAGTACCAATTTCAATGAAAAATACAGCTAAAATGAAAAGCCAAATGCCTCAAAACACAGAAACAATTTCATTGGAAATAGAAGGTATGACCTGTGAAGGTTGTGCAACACATATCGAAAAGGATATGAACGCAACTGAAGGTGTTTTAAGTTCCACAGTTAACCACGGAACCGGAAAGGGCGAATTTACTATTGATGTTGATAAGATGAGTAAGGCAAATGTAATAGATGCAGTAAACAGCGTTGGTGATTATTCGGTCATAAATAATGTCGACGAGGAAGAGGTTTCAGCTGTAAATTCCAAAAGCAAAAATCAATACGATTTAATAGTTATTGGTGGTGGTTCTGCGGCATTTTCAGCAGCGATTAAGGCTGAAGGTTTAGGACTCACAACGCTAATGGTAAATGCAGGATTGGATTTTGGTGGCACTTGCGTGAACGTGGGTTGTGTGCCGTCTAAAAATCTTATTAGAGCTGCCGAAACGGTACGTCACGCTACGCATTCCAATTTTAAGGGTATAAAACCTAAAGGTGCAGAGATTGATTTTGCACAAATCATAAAAGATAAAAAAGCATTGGTTGCTTCACTTCAGCAACAAAAATATCTGGATGTGGTCAGTGATTTTGAAAACTTAACCATGCTAAAAGGATGGGCAGAGTTTGTGGATAATAACACAATACTTGTAGATAGAAAAGACACCTACACAGCAACCAACATTATAATAGCAACAGGAGCAACTACCAATATCCCAAATATTGAAGGACTGAATGAGGTTGATTATTTAACCAATGTGTCCTTATTCGATTTAGAAGAGAAACCCAAAAGTCTGACCATTATGGGAGCTGGTTATATCGGTTTGGAAATTGCGATGGCATATAATCGTTTAGGTGTAAAAGTGCGTATCATTGAATTTACCGATAGGCCGTTACGCAGTCAAACAAAAGATATTACAGATGTTTTGGTAGAACAAATGAAAAGTGAAGGGATTGAGGTTTTACCAAATTTTAGAGCTTTTAAATTTGAAAAGGATGGAGACAATACAATTATACATTGTAAATGCCCTGACGGTTCCACAACACAAATCATCGAAAAAGGACATATTGTGGTGGCTACAGGGACGAAGCCAAACACCTCTAAATTAGGACTTGAAAATATTGATATTAATTTAACAGAAAGAGGCCATATTATAGTCAACGAGAAAATGGAAACCAACATTTCCAATATTTTTGCGTCAGGAGATGTCACCAATACACCAGCATTTGTATATACAGCAGCAACCGAAGGCAATGCAGCAGTTAATAATGCATTTTCATTATCAAAAACCAGTATTGATTATTCATCATTGCCTTGGGTAGTATTTACAGACCCTCAAATCGCGGGAGCAGGTATAGATGAAATAGAAGCAGAAAAAAAGGAAATTCCTTTTGAAGTCAGTAAACTTGATTTAATTCACGTTCCAAGAGCATTGGCAGCTCAAGATGCCAGAGGGTTTATAAAACTGATACGTAACTTAGAAACCGATAAATTGATTGGCGCAAGAGTAGTTGCACCAGAAGGCGGAGAACTGATACAACAATTAAGTATGGCTATTAAATTTGGAATCACTATAAGTGATTTAGCTGAAAGTTTTTATCCATATTTGACATTAGGTGAAGGAATTAAATTAGCCGCTATCACTTTTGGAAAAGATGTTTCAAAGTTGAGTTGTTGTGCGAGTTAACCTTAATCATATTTGCAACACAGTTGCATCATAATATTTTTATCTTTGTAACTTGAAATATTTCGCATTCATATTATCAATTTACTTTTTGGCACTAAATGTAGTGCCTTGTAGTGATACTGGAAACATTACTGATGATTCCCAAGTTGTTACAATGGTTGATTTTGATGGCGACCACGACCAAGACTGCGAACTTTGCTCGCCGTTTTGCCAGTGCCATTGTTGCCACGTTCATACCATAAATTTTGGACTTGCGGTGTTTAAGCCCCTGCAACCACTAATTTCGCAAGATAACTTTAACCATTTTGATAGTGTAGGTAAGGATATTTCCCTTTCCCTTTTACAGCCACCACAGGTTTAATTCAGTTTTAAAGGATAACTATGTCCTGTTCTGATGTATCCCAATTTGGATATATCAAGGTCGTGCGTTGCATTGTACTCTAAGTGTTCAACGCGAATGTAAACTGAATTAATACCCTTTTCATTCTATGATTAACAAAATCATTGATTTTTCAATCAATAACAAATTTATAATTGGTCTGCTAACCTTGGCACTCATCGGTGCAGGTATCTATAGTATGACTCAAGTTCCTATTGACGCCGTACCAGATATTACTAATAATCAGGTGCAAGTCATCACACAATCGCCCAATCTGGGTACAGAGGATATCGAGCAATTCGTTACCTATCCAATAGAAGTTGCTATGAGCAATCTGCCCAATGTAAAGGAAATCCGCTCGATTTCACGATTTGGACTTTCCGTGGTTACGGTGGTATTTGATGATGATATGGGAACGTATCTACCACGTCAGCTTGTTTCCGAAAAACTGACTGAAGTTCGTGAGCAGATACCCGAAGAACTAGGGCAACCGTCTATGGGACCTATTTCAACAGGCTTGGGCGAAGTATATCAATATACCCTGAAAGTTGAACCTGAGTTTCAGGATAAATATTCTTTGTCCGATTTACGTACGATGCAAGACTGGATTGTTCAAAGACAAATGGCAATGGTTCCAGGGGTTGTTGAAATCAATGCCATTGGCGGAAAAATAAAACAGTATGAGGTAGCCGTAGACCCCAATGAGCTAAAGGCTATCGGTCTTGCCATTACTGATGTTTTTGAAGCCTTGGAAGCCAACAATAAAAATACAGGTGGTGCTTATATCGAAAAAAATCACCAAGCCAACTTTATCCGTGGCGAAGGTTTGGTACGCAACCTTGATGACATTAAAAAAATCATTATCAAAAATGAAAATGGTATACCAATAACCGTAAGTGATGTTGCCGATGTACGTTTTGGTTCTGCCGTACGCTATGGAGCATTGACACAGGATGGTGAAGGTGAAGTCGTTGGTGGATTGGTAATGATGCTTAAAGGTGCAAACTCAAATGAGGTCATTGTCCGAGTGAAGGAAAGAATGACCGAAATACAGAAATCTTTACCTGAAGGGGTTGTCATTCAACCTTTATTGGATAGAAGTAAGCTTATAAACGAAACTACTGGTACAGTGCGCAACAATCTACTGGAAGGTGCACTCATCGTAATTTTTGTTTTGGTTTTTTTGCTAGGTAACTGGCGTGGTGGATTGATTGTAGCTTCTACTATACCGCTATCCTTATTATTCGCTTTTATACTTATGAATGTTTTTAACGTCTGGGCAAACCTAATGAGTTTAGGGGCAATCGACTTCGGAATCATTGTCGATGGCGCGGTTATCATTGTGGAAGCAAGCGTATTTCTTATGGGTAGTTATATATTTAAAAAGAAAGCTTTAAAAAAGGAAGACCGAGACGTAATCGCTGCCGATGCATCCAAAAAGATGATGAATGCTGCTTTTTTCGGCCAGTTGATAATCCTAATTGTATTCCTTCCCATTTTAGCATTGGAAGGTGTAGAAGGAAAGATGTTCCAGCCAATGGCATTAACATTCATATTTGCGATGATGGGGGCAATGATTCTGTGTCTAACCTATGTGCCTATGATGTCAGCCTTATTTTTAAAACCACCCAAAACGGAAAAAAAATCTTGGGGCGACCGTTTTGTGCAATGGGTACAACATAAGTATGAACCCCTTTTAATGCGAGCCTTGAAAAAAGGAAAGTGGGTTGTGGGTATTGCAGTTGCCATATTCGCTGTAGCCGTATTTGTATTTTCTAAAATGGGCGGCGAGTTTATCCCACAATTGGATGAGGGTGATATTGCCTTCCACGCCATCCTTAAACCCGGTAGTTCGCTCAGCGAAACCATTGAGACAACTACTAAAGTAGAACGCATTGTAAAGGCTGAATTTCCTGAAGTGGAAAAAATTGTGAGTCGTATCGGTGTGGCTGAAGTACCAACTGACCCGATGCCGATGGACTTTGCAGATGTATTCGTTATACTGAAACCACAGGACGAATGGGTGTCAGCTGATTCAAAGGATGAACTTATAGATAAGATGAAGGAAGTGGTAAGCATTATCCCAGGTGTCAATTATGAGTTTACCCAACCTATTGAAATGAGGTTTAATGAACTTTTGGAAGGCATACGCGAGGATGTTGCTATTAAAATATATGGTGAGGATATTGATGTACTTGCTGCCAAAGCGGATGAGATTACCAAAATCATAGCTGGCACTAATGGTATAGGCGATATGAGGGCGGAAGCTACTTCGGGATTACCTCAAATGACCATAAAGTACAATCGCGATAAACTAGCGCAATACGGTGTGAGCATTGACCAACTCAATATGATAGTCCAATCTGCTTTTGCAGGGGGTTATGCGGGTGTCATCTTTGAGGGCGAAAAGCGTTTCGATTTGGTCGTTAGACTCGATGAGCAGAACCGTACAGATATCAACGACATCAGAAATCTATACATCAATTTACCAAACGGTTCACAAATTCCACTTCAAGAATTGGCAAATATCGAATACACACCAGGACCGATGCAGATAAGCCGGGATAATACCAATCGTAGAACCTATGTGGGTGTAAATGTCCGTGGACGGGATGTAGAATCATTAGTCAATGAGATAAAGGATAAACTGGATGCAAATCTTGATTTACCACCAGGGTATTTTATACGCTATGGAGGTGCATTCGAGAATCTAGAAAGGGCAAGTGACCGATTGCAGACCGTTGTTCCTATTGCATTATTGCTAATATTCATCCTGATTTACTTTGCATTAAAATCTTTTCCACAAACCTTGATGATTTATTTGGCTATACCGATGGCTACTATCGGTGGTGTTTTTGCCCTATGGCTTAGGGATATGCCATTTAGCATTTCCGCGGGTGTCGGCTTTATCGTATTATTCGGTGTTGCTGTACTGAATGGTTTGGTGATGATTAGTGGACTGAACGAGTTGAAAGAGGAAGGTGTTACCGATCTCAAAGAACGTATTGTAGAGGGAACAAAAAGAAGAGTACGGCCTATTATGCTCACGGCCTTTACCGATATACTTGGTTTTTTGCCTATGGCCGTTTCTGCATCTGCAGGAGCTGAAGTACAGCGACCATTGGCGACTGTTGTTATAGGTGGATTAATTACTTCAACATTATTGACCCTTTTTATCCTTCCAATTTTTTATCAATGGGTAGAAAAGCGTTCTGAACGTAAGACGAAGCTCAATCCTAAATTCGTAACCGCAACAGCGATGTTGTGCTTACTACTTACTTCGGCTTTCGCCAATGCGCAACAAGTTCAAGATAGTGATGCAATACCTGCTATCTCGTTTAAACAAGCAGTGGAAATTGCAAAGAAAAATTATCCGCTATTGAAAACAAAACAGTTGGAAATTCAAAAACAGAACGCCCTTAAAGGCACAGCGTATGACTTAGGGAACACCCAAGTTTTTACAGGCGGTGAGGAAGTAAACGATGGTCAAGGTATTTACACTTTAGTGGGTGTAGGTCAGCAGAATATCAATCTATTTGGTATTGGTGCAAAGAAGCGTTTACAGCAAAAGCGAATTGCATTGGCAGAAACTGCGCTCAACCTTTCTGGACTGCAAGTGGAACAGGAAGTGAAAAAGGCGTGGTCTCAAGCGTACCAACAAAGACAGAAATTTATACTCTACCGTGAACTGGATTCTATCTATTCACAGTTTGAAAAAGCAATCGAACTCAATTATAAGGTAGAGGCTATTTCAAGATTGGAATATTCATCTGCAACCAATCAGGCGTTGCAAATCAATAATAAACTGCAACAGGCCGAGAGCGACTATGCCATTGCGCTGCAAAAGCTTAACCTTTGGTTGGTTTCCGATACTTTTTACACCGTTCCCGACACACTGGACGAAAGTGAAGTTGCTGTATTGGGAATATCCGCAAGTATAAAGAATCATCCCGAACTGGAACTTTCACAAAAGCGAATCGACGAAGCCGAAGCTGGCTATAAAGCTGCTCGTTCTGATTTGTTACCAAATCTAAATCTTCAAGGCGGATTACAACAAGTAAATGGAAGCAACGGGTTTTACACTTATCAAGCAGGAATATCTGTTCCCCTATTCTCTGGAACAAAACGAAGTCAAGCCAAGGCCGCTAAAATAGACAGTGAAATTGCCAAGACTAATGCGGACTTTGTAAAACGCCAATTGCAATCAGAATATCGACAAGCCGTACAAGCCTATCAAAAGTGGAAAGTATCTTGGCAATTTTATAAAGATAAAGCGTTGCCACTTGCCGGAGAGCAAAGACGGGGCGCGTTATTAGCTTATAGAGAAGGTGCAGTTGATTACGCAGCTTTCACTCAAATCATAAGGGACGCCATACAGACCGAAATGGATGCGCTGGCCGCTCTCGACAATTACCTAAAATCAGTTTTTGAACTACAATATTTCAAACAATAATGAAAAATCTATCTAAATACACAATTATAGGACTACTGACAATGCTTTTAGGCTTTGCCTCTTGTGGCGATTCGAAAAGTAGTGCCGCAGAAAATAAAGAGACAGATTCTGAAATGAAAGAAGAGCATTCCGAAGGTGAGGCCGAGGAAGTGCTATTGACAGAAAAGCAGTTTAATGCATTACAAATACAAATCGATACCTTACCAATGCGAAATATGAGTGGGTACGTGAAAGCCAATGGTCAGTTGGAAGTCCCACCACAAAACGAAGCTACTATAACTACGGTGGTTGGTGCTAATGTAGTTTCCATTGAGGTTATCGAAGGCGATAAGGTCAATAAAGGGCAAACAGTTGCCTATCTATCACACCCCAATATCATTCAAAAACAGACGGATTACCTCAACGCCTATAGTAATAGCCAGTTTCTCAATAAGGAATATGAACGGCAAAAAACCCTGTACGAAGCAGGTGTTGGCAGCGGTGCAAATTTTCAAAAGGCAGAAGCCGAATATCAAGCATCCCGAAGTATGGCTAACGGATTGGAAGCTCAACTAAAACAGCTGAGCATTAGTGCCTCAGGCGTAAGAAACGGAACAATTTATCAGCGGGTAGCACTTAGAAGTCCTATTGAAGGCTTTGTACAAAAGGTAGAAATTAAAACAGGCCAATATGTAGAACCCCAGACCGACCTAATGGAAATTGTAGATACGCATCACGTGCACGCAGATTTAATGGTTTTTGAAAAGGACGTATATAAGGTTAAGGAAGGGCAGAAAATCACTTTCAATGTTCAATCCATTCCTGGCAAGGAACTTACCGCAGAAATCTATTCCGTAGGAAAGACTTTTGAACAGAATCCAAAAGCAATACATGTACACGCTGAAATTGAAAATAAGGAAGGGAACCTGATTCCCGGAATGTATATCCAGGGACGCATTCAAACTGACAACACTAAAACATTGGCAATGCCCGAGAGTGCCATAGCTGCTGATGGCAACAGGTTCTTTGTGTTTTCAGCTGAAAAGGAAGGTGATAATTGGGCTTTTATGCCTTATGAAGTTATAAAGAGTACTCAAGATGGAGAATGGATTGCCATTGACTTTCTAACAGAACAAAAATCAAATGTAGAATACGCATTTAACAATGCTTACTATTTAATGGCAGAAATGAAAAAAGGTGAATCTGAAGAACACGGACATTGATAAATAAGACTAAATAATGAAAGAAATAGAACAAAGACTTACGGAAAATGGCGTTCGCCCAACGGCAATGCGTATTTTGATTTATAAATATATGGCTGAAAGCGAAGTTGCCATTGCCCTCACGGATATTGAGAACGCTTTTGCGAAAGCAGATAGAACAACGTTATTCAGAACCCTAAAAACTTTTGAACAGAAAGGTGTAGTGCACCAAATAGATGATGGTACGGGCGTTCAAAAATATGCGCTCTGTGAAACAGGATGCAATTGTGAACTCGAACAGGATTTGCATTTACATTTTCATTGCAATAATTGTAATGAGACCGTTTGTCTTACCGAACATAAAATTCCAAATATTAATTTGCCAGAAGGCTATGTGGCTGAAGATGCCAATTTAGTGTTAAAGGGAATTTGCGAGAAATGCAGTACTTAATAAATGCACTTCCGTTGCACTACAATTTTTAATTATTTGCACAGATTATGAAAAAGAAAAAAATAAATTTACGCGACTTAAAACCTAAAGAACACCAAGACAAACACAGTTACGATAGCGGTCATAACCATCATAGTCCTGATGCAATATTCAATTTTAGAACGTACTTACCCTCTATTTTTAGTCTTGTAATGCTGATTGCTGGAATTGCGATTGATTATTTTGATGTCTTTCCACGTTTTTCTGGTTGGATTTGTATTCTTTGGTATGTTATAGCCTATATCCCTGTTGGATTTCCTGTAGTGAAAGAAGGGTGGGAAAGTATAAAAAAAGGTGATTTCTTCACAGAGTTCTTTTTAATGTCTATTGCTACTATTGGCGCATTTGTAATTGGTGAATATCCCGAAGGCGTAGCTGTAATGTTATTTTATGCAGTTGGTGAACTATTCCAAAATGCTGCAGTTAAAAGAGCAAAGGGTAATATCAAAGCCTTGTTAGATGTTCGCCCAAAAGAAGCTAATGTTTTCCGTGATGGTGATTACACTAGTGTGTCGCCAGAAGATGTAAATATTGGAGAAAAGATTCAAATTCGGGTAGGAGAGAAAATTCCGTTGGATGGGTTACTATTATCTGAAAAAGCATCATTAAATACTGCAGCCTTAACGGGAGAAAGCAAACCGGATTCTATTTTAAAAGAAGCCAAAGTATATGCAGGTAGTATCAATTTAGAAAGTGTCATTGAAGTTGAAGTAACTAATAAGTTTGAAGATAGTTCTATAGCCAGAATATTGGATTTGGTTCAAAACGCTACGGCACGTAAATCCAAAACGGAATTATTCATTAGGCAGTTTGCTCGTATATATACACCAATAGTTGTGTTTTTGGCTATTGGAGTTACTTTCCTACCTTACTTTTTCGTTGATGATTATGTGTTTAGAGATTGGCTTTACAGAGCCTTAATATTCTTGGTGATTTCTTGTCCTTGCGCATTGGTGATTTCTATTCCATTGGGTTATTTCGGTGGATTAGGCGCAGCTTCAAAGAACGGTATTTTATTTAAAGGTGCTTCGTTTTTAGATGCGATGACCAAAATAAATACCTTGGTGATGGACAAAACAGGAACAGTTACCAAAGGTGTTTTCAAAATCAAGGAAATTAAAGCTATAGGTTGGGAAGAATCTGAATTTATGAAATACCTAATGGCTCTGGAGGAACAATCCACGCATCCTATTGCAAAAGCCATTATGGAGTATAAAGAAAATGGTGAAGACTTTGAAGCAAAGGAAGTCTCTGAAATTGCAGGTAAAGGCTTAAAAGGTGTTGTAAATGGTAGAGCTATTTTAGTAGGAAATAAAGCATTAATGATAGCGAATGCTATAGATGTTCCAACTGAAACCGAATCTATTGTAGAATCTATTGTATTAGTAGCAATAGATAATAAGTTCGCTGGTTATGTGGTGATAGCAGACGAATTAAAAGAAGATGCCAAAGAAACGATTTCAGCATTACACAAAGTAGGTATTAAAAATATTATAATGCTTTCAGGTGATAAAGATTCCATAACACAACAAATTGCAAAAGAATTAAATGTTGAAAAAGCAAAAGGCGGCCTATTACCAGAGGATAAATTAAATGAGGTTGAAATTTTGAAGAAAAATCCAGAAAATAAAGTGGCCTTTATCGGCGATGGAATCAATGACGCACCTGTTTTAGCCGCAAGTAACGTGGGGATTGCGATGGGTGGTTTGGGAAGTGATGTGGCTATTGAAACTGCAGACGTAATCATTCAAACCGACCAACCGTCAAAAGTAGTTAGAGCTATAAAAATAAGTCGTTCTACTCGAAAAATTGTATGGCAGAATATCATATTGGCTTTTGGAGTTAAATTGGTTGTCTTGATTTTAGGGGCAGGTGGTTTAGCAACAATGTGGGAAGCTGTTTTTGCAGACGTTGGAGTGGCATTATTGGCAATTTTGAATGCTGTTAGGTTACAGCGAATGAGTTGGAACTAAAGTCTCATAATGAGAAACCAAAGCATCTATTAGTACTGAAACTAAACTTATCATTTTTTAAGGGATTGACTAAATAACAACCTCTTTTTAAAATGTAACGAATTCAGCAAATTCTACAAATCATTCAGCATATAACGTAATACATTACACTCTTTTAATCCTGAAATTTGTAACATACAAATAAGAATGGGTTTATGGAGGCATTCAGTATATTTGAAACCGAAAATAAGAATCATAAAAAGGGTGTGAAAGAATCATTTCCTGTTACGGGAATGACCTGCGCCTCTTGTGCAGCAAGTGTCGAATCTGTATTAAAACACACAGAAGGTGTGTTTGATGCAAGCGTCAATTTCGCAAACAGTTCTGTTCTGGTAGAGTATGACGAGGGGTTGAACCCTAATCAACTTCAAAACGCACTTCGTGAGGTGGGTTATGATATTATAATAGATGCCGAAGACCCTTCGGAAGTACAACAAGAACTTCAGCAAAAGCATTATCAGGATATAAAAAACCGTACTATCTGGTCGGCGATACTTACGCTACCCATTTTTGTACTGGGAATGTTCTATATGCAATGGGAACCAGGCAAATGGATTTCTTTGGTATTGGCCTTTCCCATTCTTTTTTGGTTTGGGCGTAGCTTTTTCATCAATGCCTTCAAGCAGGCCAAACACGGTAAAGCAAATATGGACACCTTGGTGGCTTTGAGTACCGGAATCGCCTTCCTCTTTAGTGTGTTCAACACCTTTTTTCCTGAATTTTGGTTAAGTCGTGGCATCGAGCCTCACGTATATTACGAAGCGGCTACTGTGATTATTACATTTATTTCCTTGGGGAAACTATTGGAGGAAAAGGCAAAATCAAATACCTCTTCGGCTATCAAAAAACTAATGGGTCTTCAACCTAAAACCCTTAAAATCATTGAGAATGGGGAAGAAAGGGAAACCCCTATTTCATCCGTACAGGTGGGTCAGACCATTTTGGTACGTCCCGGAGAAAAGATTCCTGTGGATGGCAAAGTTTCAAAAGGTAGCTCGTATGTAGATGAAAGTATGATTACGGGAGAACCCGTTCCAGTTCAGAAATCCCAAGGGGAAAAGGTCTTCGCTGGTACGGTGAATCAAAAAGGAAGTTTTCAATTTACCGCTAAAAAAGTAGGTGGAGAAACCCTGCTTTCCCAAATCATTAAAATGGTTCAGCAAGCACAAGGGAGTAAGGCACCCGTTCAAAAACTGGTCGATAAGATTGCCGGTATTTTTGTTCCTGTGGTATTGGGTATTTCCATTATAACATTTATCGTCTGGATGTCAGTAGGTGGCGACAATGCCTTTTCACAAGCTTTATTGACCTCTGTAGCCGTGTTGGTTATCGCTTGTCCCTGTGCCTTGGGCTTGGCAACGCCTACCGCCATAATGGTGGGTATTGGCAAGGGAGCGGAAAACAATATTTTGATAAAGGATGCCGAAAGTTTAGAGCTTGGCCATAAAGTGAATGCAGTAATCCTTGATAAAACAGGGACAATTACAGAAGGAAAACCATTGGTAACCGACATACTCTGGAACGATAAGCTTGAAAATCAAAATGAATACAAGGAAATTCTCTTGGCTATTGAAGGGCAATCAGAGCATCCTTTGGCAGAAGCGGTCGTTAATCATTTGAAAGAAGAAAATATTGAACAAGCAGAAATCTCTTCTTTCGAAAGCATTACAGGAAAAGGTGTAAAGGCACAATCAGAGAATGATTCAAAATATTATGTGGGCAACCATAAACTAATTGTCGAAAAGAATATTCAAATCGACGCTACTTTAATGCAAACAGCAGAAAGTCTCGAAGAAAGAGCAAAAACAGTCATATTCTTTGGTAACGAAAATCAAGTGCTCGCGATACTGGCCATTGCAGACAAGATTAAAGAAACTTCGAAAAAAGCTATAGCTATGCTTCAAGAAAGGGGCATCGAGGTCTATATGCTCACGGGAGATAACAATAAAACCGCATCAGCTGTTGCAAAACAAGTAGGAATAACAAATTACCGAGGCGAAGTAATGCCTTCCGACAAAGCATCTTTTGTTGAAAAATTACAGGCAGACGGAAAGATAGTCGCAATGGTTGGTGATGGCATCAACGATTCGCACGCTTTGGCGCAGGCCAATGTGAGTATTGCAATGGGCAAAGGTTCGGATATAGCAATGGATGTAGCAAAAATGACCTTGATAACATCAGATTTGCAGTCTATTCCAAAAGCACTGAAACTATCCCGGAAAACCGTTCTTGGGATTAGGCAAAACCTGTTTTGGGCATTCATTTACAACATCATTGGTATTCCAATTGCAGCAGGAGTTCTTTATACTGTAAACGGGTTTTTATTAGACCCGATGATTGCAGGTGCAGCAATGGCATTCAGTAGTGTATCTGTAGTTGCAAATAGCTTAAGACTTAAACGAGTAAAACTTTAATAATAAAAAAAATCAATACAATGAAAACTTTAAAATTTAAAACAAATATCAATTGTGGTGGGTGTGTATCAAAAGTAACCCCTTTTTTAAACACACAAGAAGGTTTAGAAAGTTGGGAAGTAGATACTGCCAATCCTAATAAAATCCTAACTATCGAAAGCGATGGTGCAACCGAAGAAGATGTAAAGGCGACTTTGCAAAAAGTGGGATTTAAAGCAGAATCAATAGATTAACTAATTTTCTTTAAAATCTGGCAAGCTTTAAAAAAGAAGGTTCTTTCAAAGTAAGTTTAAATAAATAATTTATGAAAGTAGTTGAAAAAAGTAAATTCTATAAAGTCAAGTTATTGTGGTATCGAATTCGTCATGGATTATTTTTATTTACTTTGAGAAATGCATTGTTACGAATTGGAATTGATATAGAACCTTATTATTGGTTCAAGGAAGTGAAGAACGGTTGTGACGAACCGAAAATACCAGATAGCTTCAAGGACTATGAAATGGTTTATCTTGAATTAGAAGATGTTTTGATCATGGATAACAACATGGGGTTGAATTCCAATCAATTGAAACTTGATATGAAAAGGGGGCAATTGTGCATCGGGCTCAAACGAGAGAATGAGATTGCCACTCTATTATTTGTTGAACTGGAGGATTTTGTATTTAAAAAGAGGACTTTTACACTTAAAGATAATGAAGGTTATTTGTTAAATGTTTATACCTTTCAGGCTTATCGAGGAAAAAATTTAGCACCTTTTTTAAGACATCATTGTTATAAACTATTAGAAGAACATGGAATAAATCATCTTTATAGTATAATCACATATTTTAATTCATCTTCTTTAAAAGTTAACAAGAAATTGAACGCAAAAAAACTGAACCTTTATTTGTACATAGGACTATTCAAAAAGCGACATTGGAACTATCTTTTAAAGGATTATTCGAAATAGATTTTAACATCTTTTTTCATCCTAAAACCTCATTCTAACAGAAGGATAAATTTAGACATAACTATATTTTGAAAACTACTTTTTGATGCTTTTTGTTATATTTTTTTTATTGATTGTCATTGTTATCATTTATTTGTTTTCAATAGTAAAAAGAAAAAGTTTAGAATCATTTTCAGAGCACTAGCACAAGTTATTAATGGAGAATGTTCTCTATTACCGAAATCTTTCAGAAGACAGGCAACTTATTTTTCAGCAACGAATGATGCTATTTTTAAGTGAGGTCTATATTGATGCTGTGCAGTTTGAATTAGAAGAATTGGACAAGATTTTAATTGCAGCAAGCGCTGTAATCACTGTTTTTGGCTTCAAAGAATGGTACTACACAAATTTAAGTGGCATCCTTTTGTATCCAGATAATTTTAATGAGGATATGCAATTTGGAAGTAAGGATAACTCAAGGAATATTGGTGGAATCGTTGGGAATGGAAGGTTCGAGAAACAGATGATACTTTCCAAAAAAGCATTGTACCACGGCTTTAAAAATACAACCGATAAAAGTAATACAGGAATACACGAATTTGTACATCTAATAGATAAGTTGGACGATAGAACAGACGGTGTGCTAGAACGGCTATTAGAACATCAATACGCAATACCTTGGTTAAATTTAATCCATAAAGAAATGGAAGCGATAAATGATAACCACTTTGATATCCGAAAATATGGTGACATTAATCAAGTTGAATTCTTTGCCGTTGCTTCAGAGTTTTTTTTGAACGTCCAGGTTTGCTTAAAAAGAAACATCCTGAATTATACAAGATGTTGGTTAAATGTTTTAATCAGAAATTAGTAAGCCTATCTCAAAAGTAGTTTACACATAAAAGGGAGTAGTTTACTTCGGAATAGGTCAAAAGTTAACAACGCTATCTAAAGCATCATCTGCTTCTTTATGGATAAAATTTGCCTGATAATTCAATGCGGTTTTCAAATCACTATGTCTATATAGTTTTTGTAACATTAAAGGATGAATGGAATCACCGGCAATATTGCCAAAAGTATGTCTGGCGATATACATTGTTATCTTCTTGTCTATTTTAGCTTTTTTGGCAATAGATTTTAAGTTGTCGTTGAATTTCTTAGTTGCCGTTTTTCTTTTATTATAAATGTCTTTTGCATCATCGAGATTGGCCTTTTTCAATTCAGGGAAAACAAAATCGGTAGCATATCTTTTATCATCTCTGTAGAAATCCAAAATTCTTAGAACTTTATCTGGAATTTTTAAGGACAGTAGTTTTGAGTTTTTATTCATTCCGTTATGAAGCATATTGTCATATATGTCAGACCACTTTGTCCAGAGTATATCTGTAACCCGCATTCCTGCAAAATTGAAGCTGAATAGCCAAACATTTCTTGTGTGAATTTCATTACGGGTTAGATAATCTAAGGCTTTAATGGCTCTTACTTCAATAATGCTCAACCCTATTTTTGTAATCTCAGGAAACTTGATTTTAATTTGGTCACCACCAAAAGGATACAATTCCCTGCTGACTATTTTTAGCTTTATAGCTCTGTTGAACAACAAGCTGATTAAAACAAGGATATTCATTATTGAAGTTTCTGAAAGGCCGTGCTTAACTTTGAGGTATATCATCAATTTTTCAAGAAATCGCTCATCAATTTCTTGAAATGAAAGTTGTTTGGATTTGTGATATTTTACGATATAACTAATCAACGCGCTGTCCGTGGATAGACAGTTTAACTTTTCGGCAACTTACAGTTCGTCCAGATGCTCTTGCGCCAGTTCAAAGAAAGTTGAGGAATTCCCTGAGGCATCTTTATATTCGGATTGTAAATCAATAAGTGCCTTATTGGCATCAGAAAGTTGTTGTGATAATAGCTTGTTTAGGCTATTGGCATTTGGATTTGATTTTTTTACCCTAAGATTTTTTTCGTCCCATTCCTCTATATCAATATAATGACCAACATATTGATAGGTAGAACGACGGTTTTTTGAAATTCGAATAGCTAATGGATATTGACCTTAACTGTTCGGTTTTTTACAAAGAACTATTTTTGCATTTGATGACATAATTGACTTGTTTTGAGTACGAAAGTCAAATTAGGTACAACATAGGTACAACAAATGCTGAAATCAACTGATGTGAAATGACTTTAAAGAAAATGACAAAGCGTATAAATCATTGAAAATGAATGTTTTTGAGTTTCTTTGGTGCAATATGTCAGCAGAACAATTATTATTAGAAGTATTTCGAGCTCCCACAACCAGAAATTATTTTGTTGCTAACAAAATAGGAGAGGTACTAGATTTAATTGCGATTAGCGAACTTGAAGATGATTCAAGTATTATAACTCAAAAGTTAAAGAGTTGATTGATTTGAACTTAGATAAATTGTCTAAAGAAGATCCGTTAAGAGAAGTAATGGAAAAGCTAATTAGAAAATATAGGTGATATTAAATATTCTTTAATAGATAAAAAATATGTTTATAATAATGATAATCTGGGTTTTTTCGAAGATGATGTAGCTGTTAAAGGGGATTGGGATAGGCAAAATAATGTTCAAGTAAATTTTAAGCTAAACATTAAGAAATTGTATTTCAGATTTCAAAAAGAGAGATGTGCTTTTTGTAGATGAATAATTGATTTTAATGGTCACTATGAACACCTGGAACATGTTATTTCTAAAGATACTTATCCTGGATGGATGTTTCTTTCAAAGAATTTAGTTGTTAGCTATGCGCCTTGCAATGGAGCTAAAGGGAAAGAGATACCCTTGTAACAGGATATAGTCAGCTACAATACCCAAACAGAGGACTTGACTTTATAACTTTAAATCCTCATTTCGATGATTGGAATCAACATATAAAATTAAAACAAGGTTTGTTCTTGATTGCAAAAATAGTAAAGGTGTTGAAAACAATAAAAGAATATAAACTAACAAGAGTCGATGTAATACATTATCATTATAAATTTAAAAAAATTAAAAAAGATTCATTGGGCAAAAAAGCTGCTAAATTCGCTTATGAAGTAAACCCTAATTCTGATACTTATCAAAACATTATGAATTCAATTTTATAAGTATTCACATTATGATTCTTATATCTACTAGATTAACCATGATACACTGAGCTAAGCTCCTTTATCAAAATGGCGGAAAATATGGCAATATCTATACTACCGGATACCTACCTCTTTAAATAAAAAAGATAACCTGTTCATTTTTAAATTTACTTTTTTTTAAAGCAATGATCTCTATTATTCTGGATCAAGTTGACCTCTATATCAGTTGGGTTGATGGGATTCTGATGGACTATATAGAGCTTATCTAAGAAGAAGTATTTCAAGTATGGGAAGTAAAACGATTTTTAGAATTAGACAAGAATAGTACCATGGTTTCTTAATGGAAAGTCCTGGAATCCATGATTTTCCGTAATTACTAATACTGAACTCATTTAAATTTTTTTAGAACGTAAAAAAGGGTTGAAGACATTTGTATTGCATAATATAAAACGTTCAATCCTATGTGCCATAGTACTTAACGAACATAAAATAGGATAAAATTTTAGTATCAATGAAAGTAAATAAGAGTGTAACCCTTAAGAAGCTATTAATAATATAGAATGGGTTTTTATAAATGCTTCTAATTCAAATAAATTGTTAATAGAATGGTTAGATATTTCAATCTCTCCCGCTACTAATAAAGCTAAAATATTGAAATTCAATATTTTAGCTTTTTTTACTAAATTTAATTCGAAAACCCTTTTTTCAGGAATTCCATCCGTTGTGGTAATCAATTGTGTTTTTACTCCATAGAAATATTTTCGTTTAGAAGTGTTATATCCTTCATTCATATTGTTTCCCTTGTAATAGCTTAATCCTACTAATACGGATATTGTGACACATTTTAACAGGGGAAAGAACCAATGACATATTCCATCTCACGGCGCAGGTATTTAAAAAGTCTTACAATACTTGAAAATATAACAGCAATAACTCTTTGAGCTTATGCAAACGTTTGGTAAAACCACTCTTGTTGATCGTCTCTACAAAAAAAAAGGCTCTTAATGTAGAATAAAGTTAAGGTTTGATTACCTCGAAAATAAAGTGGAAAAACTATAGAGGTAGTTGGTACTTGACTATCTGAAAATTTACGACTATGTTCTGAAGTATTTGGAGTTCTTTTTGAAGTTTGATAATCAAAAATAATGAACTTATTTGTTCCTTCTTTTTTTAGGAAACTCGGGTTATTTGAATTTTAAATTAATGATTGATGGTAATTATTCAATACTATTTCAAATGAAATTAGAAGCTATTTTAATCGATTTTTTGGTGTTATTTAAGATGGCTTCATAATCAAAATTATCATTAATATCTTTAGTAATTAATTTAGAACCCATACCTACACAATAAGCGCCAGAAGAAAACCATTTTGTTAGGTTATCTTCTTCTGGAGTAACTCCACCACTAGGCATTATATGAGTCCAAGAACAAGGAGCTTTAATGGCTTTAATAAAATCGGGACCACCAATTTGACCAGCAGGAAATATTTTTACAATCTCGGCTCCTAATTCTTCTGCATAATTAATTTCACTTAAGGTTCCGCATCCAGGTAACCAGGCAACTTTTCTTCTATTACATACTTTAGCCATATCAGGATTCAGAACAGGGGAAACAATAAAATTAGCGCCATTTTGGATAAAAATGGAAGCTGTGCCTGAATCTACTACTGATCCAATGCCTAGTATCATATCCGGTAATTCTAGGTTCACCCATTTTATTAATTTTGAAAAAATTTCATGAGCATGATCTCCTCTGTTAGTAAATTCAAACACACGAGCACCTCCATCATAACAAGCTTTCAAGACCTTTTTTGTTATAGTAATATCTTCGTGATAAAATAGAGGGACAATCTTTGTATTTCCCATTGTTTGCGCAACTTTTATTCTAGTATATTTTGCCATGTTTATCTTTTTATTCTTCCTGTTAGATTTCCATCTATTACCGATACTATTTCCTCTTCGTTTACCAAATTAGCATCTCCTTCGATAGTATGTTTTAATGCGCAGGATGCGTTAGCAAATTGTAATGCTTTCTGATCATCATAATGTAATAGTCCATGAATCAACCCAGAGGCAAAGGCATCTCCAGTTCCGATTCTATCGACAATATGAGTAATTTCTAATTCGCTAGTTTCATAAAAACCATTTCCATCACACATACGAGATTTTATCCTATGCCAATTGGCGTTTAAGGATACTCTGGTTTTGTCAAAAACCTTTTTTATGTAAGGAAACTTCTCCTGTAAATACTTACAACTTTTTATAAAATCATCTGTATCATTGGTAAATTCTGTGTTTAATAATTCATTGATTTCATTCGGGCCACCAATAAAAATAGTTGATAAACCTGATAATTCAGATAGTGCTTCTTTGGCATCAATGCCATAATTCCAAAGGTTTTTCCTGTATGCAGGATCTGCAGAAACAGGGATCTTTTTTTTCTTGGCTACTAAAAGCGCATTTTTTAATCCTTTATAAGCTTCTTCCGATAATGCAGGTGTGATTCCTGTCCAATGAAACCAGTTACAGTACTCTAAAATTTGCTCCCAGTCCAGATCAGACCAGTCGATTTTAGAAAATGCAGAATGTGATCTATGATAGCTAATAGTACTTGGTCGCATGACAGCACCGACTTCAAGAAAGTATAAACTTAAAGGATCTTCTGAGGTCTGCACAAAATTAGTGTTAACTCCATAAGTATTCAAATAACTTGTGGCTGCTTTTCCAAGAAAGTCATTAGAGACCGCAGAAACATGATTTACTCCATTTCCTAATTGTGAAAGAGATATCGCTACATTCACCTCTGTTCCACCAAAATAATATTCCAATTGATTCGATTGGATGAGTTTTTTATTGCCAGGAGGTGAAATCCTCATAATAATCTCACCAAAGGTTACAACTTTTTTCATCGAAAGGGTTTTGTTGTTCTCAAAGTAATTTATAGTAAACTAATTCGGTATTTTAGAACAAAATGTTGTACTTACTTTTTATGATTTCAAAATTACATTTTTAAATGTAGAAAATACATTTATTTCAAAATAAAAACCCGCTTCGATATTGTTATACAACTTTATAATCGAAACGGGATTGAGGCAAATTTTGAGTATATTAGAAGTTAATTAGTTTCTAATTAATCTTAGTGTTTTAGTCTCTTTTTTAGGGTGTTTTATAGATAGGAAATAGATTCCTTTCGATAAATTCTCAATATTAATGGTATGATTTTGATTCAAAGGTGTATTCATATGTGCTGTTCCTTTGATATCATAGATACGAATGTGATATTCTAGTTCAGCATCTAAACCATCTAGAAATACTTCTCCCGATGATGGGTTTGGATACATTTCAAGTTTATCCAATTCTTTGGTTAATTCTTCATCATTACTTCTATTAACATCTCTAGTAAGTATGATTTTGTCTAAATTCCATTGCCAAGGAGTATTACTCGACGCTAATATTCTTATAGTGTGTTGTCCTACTGTAAGATTAACAACACCTCCATTTAGTGATTCGTAGTTTTCCCAAGATCCATTGTTAGGGGTGTTAGTGGTAGATGCCAGAACATTATCTGCTAATAACTGAATTTGTGCTCCGTTAGATGGTGTAGAAATAAGATATTCAACATTGTAGAATCCTGCAGTAGTAATATTAACTGTGTACTCCGCCCAATCACCATTATTAACATAATTAATGGTAGTAGCTCTTCTATTTACTCCTAATCCAGAACCGCCTATAGAAGTATCGTTAAAAGTTCCACCAGTACTAGTGAAATCTTCAGCTTCGATAATTAAATTACTAGTAATGCTACCAGTGGCTGTAAAATTCATGGATCCTAAATTAAAACTACCACGATCCATAAATACTCTCATTATTTGTTGACCAGCAGGAAGAGATACGTTTGGAATTGTTTTGTTTATAAAAGAACCCCAATTTCCGGTTGAATTTACAGATTGAAGTCCAGTAAGATCCGCACCATTAAATTCTATATGAAAAACTCCGTTGTTATTTAAAGAAGCTACCTGAGCATCAATAGTGTAAGTTCCTGCTGTGGCTACATTAACAGTGTATTCTAGCCATTCTCCATTAGCAATCCATCCGATATTACCTGCAGGCGTTTTAAATTCAGTATCTACATCAGTATTTTGTCTTGGTCCCGTTCCATTATTGCCAGATCCCAAATCTTTATACGCTATTCCTTGGCCTCCATTGTCAAAATCAACAGAGTTGATAGTTCCTGGTATAGGATGAGGACTGCCACCAAAAGGAGCCTGTCCATCTCCTGTAGAACCTCCTGTTACAGTAATGATAGTAGTATCTGTAAAATTACCATCTGTTGTATTTACAGTTATGGTAGCCGTACCATTAGAAACTGCTGTAACAACACCACTTTGGGTTACCGTTGCCACAGATGTATTATTAGAGGTAAATGTCATAGTTTTGGTAGATGCATTCGCAGGGGTTACCGCTCCTGTTAAATTGCCTGTTGTTCCAGCCACAAGAGTAAGATTTGCAGGTGTTACATTTACTCCCGTTACAGGTACATTTGTTCCTCCACCTACAGGTTTATAAACGCGTATCCAATCTACTTTCATCTTATTTTTAGCAGGATCACTTAAATCTGCATCAGTAGGCGTACGACCAGCTACTACATGCCAGTCTTGTGATTCTACATTGATAATAATATCCATTTCCTTGTAAAATCCATTTCCTCCTTGAAATTCAAATGGATCAATAATGCTTACTGAAGAAGTATTACTAGCTTGTTGTAAAGTTTGAAAAGAATAAGAGTTTCCTGTCGCAAATTCTGTCATTTGCTGAAAACCTGTAGCATCAAAATCTAGCTGGCCATTTGTCATAGTTGGGTATGTATATGTCCAAGTACCATTTCTATTAGTTGCAACGGCCTTATCATATAGTACTCTTACCAACTGACCATCTATATAGTACTCAAAATGAAATGGGCTAATCCAATTCACTCCGATGCGGACATATCTTCTATTTCCATTATTCCAGTGGTGCTCTCCCCAAACAGAAACATCTGATTGGCTCCACCAACTACTAAAATCTCTTGGTTGATAATCTGTAAATGGATTTCGAATAAAAGAATGATGACTTAAATGAATAAATTCAGAGAAGAATTCGTTTCCTTGCTCATCACCTCCATAGCATTCTATGATATCAATTTCTTGTGTGTCGTCAGGACTTAAAAGCCAAACGTCTGAGGCGAGTACGATATCGGCTACGCTTACACTAGCTTCTACAAAAACTGGAAACTTAACACGTGTATTACCAGTGATACATCCCGAATTTACCCCTGGGACACCAAGCTTTGCTGTGCTGGGATTTCTGGAAGCTCTAAGTACTAGATCACTTCCGTCTACCGAAACATGGTTGTACTGCCAATAGGTGGTACCTGGACCATCCCAGGCATTATGATAAAAGTTATACCATTTATTATTACCGAAGTTAGATAATTGATTGGTTTCGTTAAAGGTATAATTAAAATCATCTGATGGGGCTGGCTGAAGCTCCCAAACATTTCCTTGTCCTGCATTGGCAGGTACAGGTATTCCATTCCAATCTTGCGCAATGGAAGAAATAGTGCATAAAAAGAATAAAAATAATAGTTGAGTTTGATTTTTTACAAATGAGTTATTTGTAAAGTGTGTTAGAAAATTCATGGTTTACAATAAATTACTGTTTAATTAATAGGTTTTAAATAATATTTAGATTCGTAGAAATCTTTTTGAAATAAATTTTAGAGGATTTGGTTAAAGTGTACCACAATCCAGCTTGGAATTTGTCCAAAATTGAGATCTATTATTAATATCTATGATTTTACAATTACCTAAAAATGGGTGGGAAGTAGATAGGTAAAAAAATCAAGGACTTGCACGTATTTTGAACAAATAAAATTATTCGAAATGTTTTTACAAAATTAAAATTTTATGTTGTTGCAGTTGTTTTATAAACATAGACAAAAACTGAACAAAACTAATTATGATGAAAATAAAACTTGACTTGAAATGGTCATTTTTAAATTGATAGAATTATATAGTAATATACTTATGTACAATTTCACATACATCATTAAAAACTACCGATTGAAATAATATTTATATTTCAATCGGTAGTTTGGATTTTACTTTTTGATCAGTTTTAGAGTTCTGTTTCCGTTTTTAGGATTTATTATGGTTAAGAAATAAATACCTTGAGTTAAACTTTGTATATCTATGATATGATTTTCGTTTAGTTTTTGATCTACATAAGCAGCCCCTTTAATATCATAAATTCTGATATTGTGTTGTTTTTCCTGAGATAATCCTTGAATAAATACACTGCCAGTAGTAGGGTTAGGGAATAGGTATACCTCTGGTTCTATAAGTTTGGTTGTATTATCAGGATTCATACGATTAGCATTGTCAGTAGCTAGTATAATTTTATCCAGATTCCATTGCCATGTTGTATTACTTGATGCTTGTATTCTAATGGTATGCGTTCCTGTTGCTAAAGTTACCGTTCCATCTACAAGAGATGTGAAGTTATCCCATGCTCCATTCGAAGGTACATTTGATGTAGCAGCAAGAGTTCCATCGACTAATAATTGAATTTGTGCTCTACTGGAAGGCGTAGAGATCAAGTATTCGATATTATACGTTGCAGCTGTTGTTACATTTATGGTATATTCTGCCCAGTCACCGTTGTTGGCATAATTAATATTAGAAGAGGTTCTGTTCACTCCTAAACCTGGTCCTCCAGCAAAAGCATCATCAAAAGTACCGCCAGTAGCTACAAAATCTTCAGCTTCTATGATCAAGGATGCGCTAGGAGGTGTTACTGAGTTTCTGATAACTTCTATACTATTAGAAAGGTCGAAGTTTCCAGAAAGTCCCGATAGATTGGCTCCGGAGTTTAACCCATTAATTCCGTTTTCATAGCTTAGGTGATAGATGAAACAAGATCCATCCCCAGCTTCATCAAAGTTTACAGCTTCAGGAGTAGGAGGTAGTCCTAATATATTTTCTTGGTCATCGGTTACCACCCATTGCGAATTAGTTCCTGAATTTCCGGTAAGGGTAATTCCAGATACATTATCAGCAATTCCGTCACCTACGGTAAATACAAAAGGACCACCAGTTATGGTTCCTCCATCTACTTGTGTGTTTCCTGTTATTCTGGTCAATGTAATTTTATCTAAGTTCCATTGCCAAGGATTAGATCCAGATGCTACTACGCGCACTGTGTGTACACCAGCAGTTAGATTAGAGATCGTACTAGATGATACTAAGGAGTTATAATCATCCCATTGTCCATTGTTAGGTACATTATCTGTAGCTACTACCGTTCCATCGATGAGTAGTTGTATTTGTGCATTATCGGAAGGTGTAGATATTTCATAATTGATCCTGTAAGCACCAGGATTACCAACATTTATAGTGTATTCTGCATAATCTCCACTATTTACATAATTGATATTATTGGCATTAGCATTCACTCCAAGTCCAGGTCCACCAGCAGATGCATCATTAAAGGTACCGCCAGTGGTGATAAAGTCTTCAGCTTCAATAATGATCTGATCTCCAGAAGGAGGAATAGAGGTGTCATTAACAGTGATATTGCTAATAGCAGTAAAGCTGCCGTCTATAGTAGCTGCTGTTATGATAGCAGAACCCATTGCTAAGGCTGTTACCAAACCATTGTTAGAAACGGATGCAATAGAAGGATTACTAGAAGACCAAGTAATTGTTTTATCAGTAGCATTAGCAGGAGTTACTGTTGCGGTAAGTGTTGTGGTATTACCTTGATCTAAGGTTATAGATACTGGTGAAACAGAGACACCTGTTACTGCTATAGGATCCGGGCTTCCAGGTCCTTCATCAGATCTTCCTGGTTTTTTGGTAAATTCCCAAGTAACTAAATTTACTACGCATACTTCTCCAACATGACGAAAATCTAATGTAATGGTATTGTTTTGTTGGATCAAATTGGCAGGAACTGGAATTTCAAGAGTTCCAAACCATCTACTTCTATTTTGATTTCCTCCTCTCCAGTCAATCGGAGTTTCGACTTCAACACCATTAAAAACGAATTTGTCAATACTTAAAAAGCTCGTTGGGTCATCATCATCATCATTAAAAAGATTTGCGGTCACTTTTAATATTGCTTCTGCTTGATCGGGATTTTGTGGAACAGAAACCCCATTTACAAAGAAATTATTATCACCTGGTTGTATCTGGATTCGTTCATTATTGCTAACCGCAGCTCCATAAAATTTTCTTTCTATGGAGTCTTCATTTATATTGATGCTGTTCGAATAAGTATATTTTAAGATCATAGTCCCATCAGCAGCCAACTGTATCGTGTTGGGAGCAACATTATCAGAACTACTATCTAATCGTATATCTCTTACTCCAGATAAGTATAAATGTTTTGTGGTTACATTTTGAAGACTAGGTGTGTTTCCAAAGAAATTAAGATTTATACTCTTGGCTGCAGGTTCTAGGTTATTCAGAATTAAGTAGACATCATCACCATCAATATATGCATCTACTTGAATGTCTGGATCAGTCGACTTTGTATCTACTCTAGTTCCTTTTACTTCAGACCAAAGTTCGAACCACTTGATATAATCACTCCATTCCCAATTTCCATCACGGTCATCATCTCTTAACATTTTATATTGATAGAAATATTCTGGAACACCATCTCCGTTTGAATCCGTATCGCCCCACTGCGCTTTGATTGGAGTGAATGGCATGGATAGTTCTACATAATCAGGTCTTTCTAAGAACTGCATCAACATGGAACTGAAAGGTTTCATAATTTCCCAGTCGTATCTTGTGTCATGAGGTTTAAAATCCCATGCATTATTTACACCTCCATACTCTGATATAACTACTGGTTTTCTATTATTAACCCCGTTTTTTGATACATCATACCATTCCAACATTTCTAATGTAGCTTCTACATGACCACCTCTTCGAGTGGTTCCGCCAGTAGCATCATATGTTGGCCAATCATATAGGTGTACAGCATAAAAATCCATATTATCTCCTGCTGTGTCCATAAAACCTTTCCATAGCACATCCCACTGAAACCAAGGTTGATTTCTATCAATATAAAAAGAAGGTTTGTCTACCTGACTCCTAGCATAGGCTTTTGCTATTTCATCAGCCGGAGTATTACCATAAAAACCGTTTACATAGTCAACAGATTGAAAACGTGAAAAACCATCACCATTAAACAGGTCATGAAGTCCCCATGTCATCCCACCTATTTTTGGAGCTCTGCTTCCTAGTTTCTCCTTTATACCTTTGGTAACCAGATTATGATACTCAAAGATGTCTTCCCAACTGGACATCATAAATTGTCCTGTATTTAGTACAAAATCAGGTTCATTAACGACTTCCCAATATTTAGGCATCGGCATTTCATTGCCTGCATTTTGAGTAAAGAACTCATCCATATACTGCACTACCCATTCGGCCGAAGTTTCAATATCCTGAGGAATCCAAATCGATCCGTTTTCTCTACCCCAAACAGAACCGCTAGGATGACCATAAGATAATGTAGGATAGGTGGGGTGAGGATTAGTTCCCATAATCATACTTTGGATTTTATCTTTAAATTGAACACGATTTTCATCTACCAATCGGTCTTCAAAGAAGCCTCTCCAAAATTCTAACATATTGGTTAAGCTATCTCTATCGTGTTTGTTAGGTCTCTCTGTATCGGCTGGTGAAAATCCAAATAGGAAGGATGAGGTTCCATTGTCTCTACCAAAATAGACATCCAGATCATCGATTAAGTATTTTGCTTTATCCAGTTCTCCATTCCAATCACCTTCATATAGATTTGAATGAATGGTGATGTGTCTTTCCCTGCCAAAATCGGAGACTCCGTTTACCGAATGTTTTATGTCGACATTGACATCTACTTCTACGTTTTGGGCCCTGTTTGCTATAGGAAACAGCATAAAAAGCCCCATTACAATAATGAAATTGATTTTTTTCATGATTAATAAAATTGAGTTTAAATTATTTGTGTTATGTGGTTCGAAGGTTTTTTATTCTAATTTGGTTTAAATTTTAGCAGTGGATTTCCTTATAAAAGTGTCAATACTTTTAAAAATTGGGAAAATTGAATCAATGAGCAACCGATTTTAAATTCGGTATTACATCCGCTTCTGCTAAGTTTTGTTACACATCGATGATTACATTAAATTGTAAATGTCTACGGTTTTTTCGTGGATATAATTGTGATGTCAATCTAATGCCAATTGCTTTTTCTAAAGCAACTAGAAGTGTACTTCTATCAAGTAAAGTTCGTATAAAATAGGTTTTAAGTATTGGTTTAAAGAGCGATACTGGTTGAGTTTATATTTTAGTTTACATATGATATTATTAATTGGTTAGACAAAAAATGATGCGAGTGGCATGATTATAAGAGTTAAAAGTTTCTTTAGTAGTAGCATATGTTAACATTCGTATATTCCATACATCAGATATTCAATAGAGTATTTTAGTTCAAAACATTCTTGAAAAATGTTCTGAAAGTTCAAGAATGGAGAACTAGAGTTTAAAAACCGGAAACATAAGTCTAGCTAACCAAAACTTCTCGATTTAATGGTTCGTAAAATCAATTATAAAATTATAAGTTGTTAGTGGTAAAAGACTTCAAAAAACGTAGACAAAAACTGTACAAAACGAATATATTCTTTGATTAAACTAGATTAATATTCAACAAAATGAAGAATTAATAAATATTTAAATATTAATACGATATTTTTTTAACTTTTTTAGTGAATAATTACTATTGAAATGCAGTAAAAAATATTTTTATTAAAATAGGATGTAAAAAGATTAGGAAGAATACTTTTTCGTTAATATCTAATAGTAGAGGCTATGCGATTTCGGATAAATGAGGTTTTATTTCTGATTTATTAATTGAAACATTTTGGACGAGTTGGGTATAAAGTAAATAAGCAAATTGTTTTTTAATATATCCAAAAGATATTGATTAAAGTTGAAAAATTGTCATAAGTAAGTTGAAGTTTATTAAAATCAAACTTATAGTCTCTTTATATATAGAAAAAAGTTTAATAATGTATTTTATGTTAAGTTCTATATTCTGTAAATAACATTAAAACCCAGGGATCATTCATTTTATTTGACTTCCAGTTTTTCCTTATTCTTTTTCAGAGATGAGATATTATATATCGATATCTTTTTATAACCTTCTCCTATCTCTATATTGTATTCACCTTTCTTTAAAACTTTTGGTTGATACGTGTTATTTTTTACTCTAATTGAAGAAATCAATTCTTTTGTATAACTATCTCTGATTGTAACTACTTGATTTATCTTATTGAGTAATAATGTAGGAAGTTCAAAACCTTTTTTAATCTTAAAATTATCCGATTGAGAGATGGTTATTGGCCATCCCAGATATTGCTTACTGGTTGGATCCGTAATATCTACATTTCTTTCCCAACATTCAAATGTGATTGTTCTATTTGGTTTATTGAATTTTACAATTCCAATACCTGCGGCCCTTGTAGATAAAAGTTTTCCTTTATTAATTTCATCTTCTGTAGGATTGGCAACTGCCATGACAGTCATTTTATTTCCGAAACCATCTAGAAATCTACCTGTATAACTTGGAGCATTATTGGTAACTTTATCAATTCTTGCTCGTTCCGATGGTTTCCACCAACGTAACCATAGATTTGCTATTGCTGGTGTTGCAAAAGAGAAGCCAGCATCCCCCCAATCATCAATACCATGTTGCACAAAAGAAGCTAGATGTTGGTCTCCTGCTATCATAGGAGAGAAGCTTTTACGAATAATAGATAAGGCTTTGTTTCTAGGTGATTGAGGCCAAGCATTACTGTCAAAATCCTGAGTAACTTCATTCGTAGATTTACCGGTATAGTTACTTACTTGAGCAAATATTGTTTGAGAAAGAACAGCTTTCATTTCGCTATCTTTCCAATCGGTAGTCCAATTTTCTAAAAATTCCAATTGTCTTTTTCCTAATAACGTGGCGTCATGGACATCTAATTTTTTAGCATTAATATCTTTTCTAAATAAGGTTTCAGTAGGACCATTTTTAAAAATATCAGGATTTCGATTCGTTACCTCTGTTAAACCAGATTTGAATTTACGATCTTCTAAAATAGCAAAGCTTATTCCTCCCCATTTTAAATCCGTATAATACACACCAATTCCTCTGTCTATAGGAGTAGGGTCGTATGGGTCTGGTAAATGACTTGTTTGCGCTCGTTCAACTTCTTTTATATACTCTATAGGCATATAGTAACCTCCATGAACACCTCTACGAGAATCAGATTTGATACCTCCTTGTCCCCAAATATTACCTTGGCCAATATCATGATCGTCTGTTATACAAATGGTTGGAGTATTTCGAATAATATCTCCAAAATCGCGGCCGAATTTCAACCAATGAACAAGATGTTCGCTATGTTCATATACTTGATCACCAGCAAAAAATAATAAATCTGGTTTAATTTTTTTAAAATTCTCCACAATATCATTTCGGGAAATATCACCTCCATGACTAGCAAATGATGAGTTGCATGAAAGTACTCCCATTACAAACTCTTCTTTATCAATAGGGTTTTTTCTTATAATACCTTCGTAAGTTGCTTTTTCATTGTATACAACACGATATGGAATCTCTCTAGAGTCATCCCAGTTTTCTATGCTAAATGGAGCTATATATCCTGGATAAATTATGTCTGTTTTGGCTATTTCTAACCATTTACCATCTTTTTTTATTTCTAAAGTAGCTTCAAAAGGATCATAGTTTTTTATTGGATAAAACTGTGCGGTAAGTTTAAGCTTATTCTCATGAACGGTATACATGGCAAAACAAATTCGATCTTCCAATTTATTGTATGCCATGTAAGAATAAAGATCCTTCGATTGTGCTTGTATTGCAAAAAAGGGAATTAAAAATAGTACTAAAAATAAAGTTATTTGTAATTGAATATGGGTTCGATTCTTTATTTTCATTGGTTTTCGGGTATAGAGTTTTAATGAATTAGATGTTAATTACAAGTTTGCCTATTCAATTGACCATATGGTGTATAGACTCTGATCCAATCCACCATCATTTTAGTGTTGGGACCAGATTTTATGTCATTACTATTCCAAAAGGCATCAACACTTCCATATCGCCACGGTTGTGAAGCCTGACTTATCAACATATGCATCTCTCTAGTAAGACCGTCTCCGCAAGTAGTATATCCTCTTGGATCTATAGCATCTTCTTCTCTCAAATCATTTACAGTTTTTACTTTTTTTCCATCTATAAAGTAGACTAATTTGGTAGGACTTTCCCATTTAACTCCAAAAATATGAAACTGCTCACTCCAAACTACATCATTATCTCTAGAGCAATCGTTATTATCTTTTTTTCTAGACATCCAAGTATATTTTTGTGGTTGATAATCAAATCTTTCGGTCTCAGTTTGTCTAAATGTATGGTGACTAAGATGTATTCTATCCGCAAAGTATGGTCGATCACATTCTTGACCATCTATTCTTATTCGCGGTCCATATGCCTCTACATTATCGATCTCTTCTATTTGTGTTTCTTTACTGATCATCCAAACAGCATTAGCTAATTGAGAGTTGCTTATTTTTACTTTTGCTTCTTGATAGAGTGGGTAGGTACTTGTTTCTTTTGATGAAATCATACCACAACGTAGTATTTTTTCATTTCCTGTCTCATCAATTATAGCTTGTAAAATTAGTATTCGATTTCCTGGATTTGCAGTGTCATCTTCAAATGATACTTGATCACCAGTCCATATGGTTGGTAAAGGTTGAAAATTGTTTACATATCCCAGACGCCATTTGTTCTGAAATTCTGGAGATTGTTTCCCTCCTAGATAATCAAATTCATCAGATAACATTTCTACCCTTTGCCAGTTTTCCATTCCATTATCAACTAAAGAAGTTTCTTCTATAGCATTATGTACTGGAGTGTCAAATAAATTGGTGTCTCCAAATAAGCAATCAGATAAAACAGCTATTGAACCTAATTCCTCTTCTTCTTCTTCAACTTCCTCGTCAGGATCATCTGAATTGTTTTCTGGAACAATGTTATCATCGTTACTACAAGCAAGGATACAACAAAGAAAAAATATGATCAATCCCGAAAGGTTACATAAACTTATTTTTCTATTCATTTTCGATAAAACTTTAAATTAAATGGCAACTATAGTAGAGAAAAGGAAAATGTTAAAAAAAAGAGAAAGAGGCCTAAACTGTTTGTGACTAAAAAACAATTGTTTAGAATAACCCTGCACTCTTTCTCTCTTATTTCAGATATTAGTTTGATAATAAATGAAAATAAAAATTGGCTAATATATTATGGTCTAAGTTCAACCTCACTTACAAATAAATCATCCATGTAAATTTTAATAGGCATATTATTAAACTCATTATCTCCTCTTATAAGTAATTCCTTTTCTTCAGAAGCATTTCCAGTTACTAAAATGGAGCTATATACCCATTCTCCTGTTGGGAATGAAGCATTAAATTCTGGATTTGGACCTGTTCCAAAATCAGGAGATGGTCTTAAGTAAATTCTAAGATCAGGATTGTTAGATCCAGCAGGAGTGTTCCCTATATTTTCCACATAAACCCAAACACCAATTTCATACGTTTTACCTGATTCTATAGGTAGTTTTCCAGCTGTATGCGCAATGATCATACCTCCGTTTGCCTGCATATCAACTACTCCGCTTCTGCTACCTGTTCGTGCTCTGGAAAAATCAACTGAAAAGTCATATAATTCCCATTTTCCACCCCAGAATTGGTAAGGCCAATTTGCATCATCAGCAGAATTTTCGAAACTGTAATCGATAGTTGTAGATTCTAAGATGTTTTCTCCTTGTTCAAAAGAATCTATAGGGATATCCATAAAACTATCCGCCTGAACTCCGTCTGTAGTGAATAATGATCCTGCAGTATAGGAAACAGATACTGTGTCATCAATGTAGATTTGGTCTCCACTTAAAGAAACTAATAAAATATTTCTTTCTGCAGGGTTCACTTGAACACTTTGGATGGTTGCAGAGATAGGAGTTCCATTATTTTCTACATTGATAGAGAATTGATCACTTACAACAGTAGCTTCATCCATTTCTCTGCTAAATTCTAATGCCAAGGTTCCATCTCTTCTTCCTCGAACTCCATCTAAAGTAACAGGATCTGTAGAAGGGATAACTTTCACTAAGTTTGAAAAAGCAGCTATAGCTTGTCCCATAGGTCTATTGGTATTTGCATCTACGCTAATTCCATAAGTTCCCAAACGTTTATAGGTAACATCTACTTGATTAGTTCCGGTAGCTGTTTCAGGATCTCCTCCATCCAAAGTCCAATCGATATTTAATGGTTCTCCTACAAGGTCAAAAGTATAACGAACAGCCCTACTAGCAATCACCTCATTTTCGGCATTGTTGTTCATAGTTAGTGCAGCTCCCAGAGTACCATCAGGATTAATATAATTAGCCCTTAAATCTACGGCAATTGGTTCTATTACGGTTACAACAATAGTAGTATCTAATTCACGTCCTCTGAGTTCTCCATCTACGAAAGCATCTTCTTCAAAAACCTGACTTAAGGTTACGTTATGTTCACCGACTTGTGTAAAAATTGCTTTTACAACATCACTATTTGATTGGGTAACATTAGCGACACCTTCTGGGAATGCCCAAGTTCTTGAAACTACTCCTGTAGATACATCTCCGAAAGTAAGGCTAGTATTAACTCGAATTTGATTAGCCTGACTTTGCTCTGAAGTAAAAATTACTCGTTGACTTGGAACATCGGTATCAACATCATCATTTTGACAACTAATAATGGTAATAAAACCGATTATCAGTACTGTTATAAATTTTAATAACTTCTTCATATTTGTAATTTTTTTAATTACCAATTTCATCATTTGTTTGTAATTCGGCTGCTGGAATAGGGAAATAGTCATGAACTACCGAGTTATAATTTTGGCTTGCTATACCAAAATCACGTCTTAATTTTTCTCTAATAAATAGTGGAGCTACACCAACACCACCAATATCCAGAGCATCAAAATTTGCTTCTCTCCACAATTCATCTTGTACTAATTCATTCAGGACATCTCCTGCAATTCCCCATCTTACTAAATCTTTCCATCGGTGCCCTTCAAAACATAACTCCAAAGGTCTTTCTACACGTCTTAAATGTGTCATTATAGTTTCTGCAGATGGAGTTACAAAAGGCTGAACACCATTTACTTGCTCACTTACATGAAATTGAGGAAACCCACCATTATCATCTATATATTGTCTTAATGTGATTACCCCAGCTCTTCTTCTTATTCTATCGATGAATTCTATTGCCGTATCAATGTCACCATTTGCTTCAAGAACAGCTTCAGCATACATTAAATACACATCTGCTAAGCGAATATGTCTAAAATTGATTTCGGAACGACTATTTCCATCTTCACTTTCCAAGTGATACCAGTTAGAATATTTTTTTGCGTAAGAACTTTGACCAAATACCCAACCAGGCTTATCATTAATAGGTAATCCATAATATAGACCATCTCCATCTACAGGAACAATACTAGCTCCCATTCTTTTGGATTGCATATTTCCATCATTAATTGGATTGTTAGGATCGATTTCATCTCTGACAAAAAGCTCATGAAGATAATAGGTAGGAAGCACAACATTAAATGCTCCAAACTGTAATTGTCCCATAGACTGAGCTACTCCACTTGCTTCAGTACCAGTTTCGAAGGTATTGTTATCTACAATATTACCATTGGCACCAGGATTGAATTCCACAGAGTAGGGAGTCTCAAGAATTGATTCCGTGTTGAATTCCGTTAAGTGAGAAAAGTTATCTAGATTATTTTGAGCTAAGCTATAAATATTTGAATCTATGACTTCTCTAAATTGATTAGCAGCCTGTTCCCATTGTTCTGAGTACAAATATGTTTTTCCTAATAATGCTGTAGCTGCTCCCCAAGTTATTCTACCTAAATCAGCAGAAGGCCACGCTTCTGGAAGATTTTCTTTAGCAAAAATAAGATCGGGGATGATAACCTGATTGGTAACTTCTTCTATGGAACTAAAAGGTGTTGCTATTTCTTCTGATGTTCTAGGAACTGAAGTTCTAATAACTGCACCACCATAAGAATGTGCTACTTGGAAATGATAAAATGCCCTTAGAAATCTAGCTTGAGCCTCGATAATTATTGCTTCTTCCGGATCATCAAATACATCAATATTTAGTGGAAGTTGCTCTAGTACTTGATTAGCTCGGAAGATACCAATATATAGTTCATTCCATTTATCAACTACTTGTTCACTGGCATCACCAAAATTTAAAGAAGCAAATTCAATTTGTCTGTAAAAGTTTTCAGTACCTGCTTCGTCTCCTAGAAGCATTTCAAATGCTAATCCAGATCCACTAATACCTTGAAATTGAAGAGCACCATATACAGTAGTAAGTGCTGCGTCGAAATCATTGGAAGTTCTCCAAAAAGTTTCTTCGGTTACTGCATTTGGATTGTCTACATCCAATTCACAGCCTGATAGGATAATGATCCCTAGGATTGCTGTGATATAAGTTTTTAAATTATTTTTAATTTTCATAATAAATTAATTATATAAGTATGTTTTAAAAACCAAGTTGAACACCAAATAAAATTCTTCGGGAAACCGGGTAGGTTAATTGATCTACCCCTCTTGTAAAGATTCCGTCTCCACCAATTTCAGGATCAAAACCTGTATATTCTGTAAATGTAAAAGGGTTTTGAGATGTTGCATAAATTCTAAACTTGGAAAAGAAATTTGGCAACGCATCTTTAGGAATTGAATATCCTAAGGTAATATTTCGTATTCTCCAGTATGATCCATCTTCCAGGAAAAAGTCGGATCTTGCTCTAGTACTAGCAGTAGATACATTTCCGGCTCTTCTGGCAGGAATATTGGAAGTTGGATTCTGTGGTGTCCATTGGTTAAATTGTTCTTCATGTCTACCATTGATATAAGCAGAAAGACGAGCACCGTTATAAACTTCGGCACCATACGAGAAGTAATTCTGTATAAAAAAATCAAAACCTTTATATTCAAGATTTAAATTTAAACCAGCTTCAAATTCTGCTTGTCCAGATCCTGCATACACTCTATCATCATCATTAATAGTGCCATCTGCAGTATCTGGAACTCCATCACCATCGGTATCAACAGTAGGTTGATCAATGTAAGCAATATCTCCAATTCTCGCATCAGGAACTATTTGTTGATAGGCTAATAACTCTTCCTGAGTTTGAATCACTCCTTCGTTTTGAAGCAAGAAAAATGCACCTGCTTCAAATCCTTCTGCTAGAAATGTAGTATTATCCACATTACCTACTGTAAATACAGGAGTTCCTCCTGAAAAACCTCTACTTGTACCGTTAAGATCAGTAACTTCATTAACATTTCGAGTAAAAGTAGCACCAACATTCCATTTTAACCCGTAAGTTGTTTGGTCTTTATATGATAATGCAAGTTCGATCCCTTGATTAGTTAAATTTCCTGCATTTACAACGCGACTTCTAAAGCTGTTGTCTCTTGGAGCACTGGTTCCTGTAGATGGAGGAAGCCTTTCTTCTAATAGAAGATCTTTTCTGTCATTTAGGTAGTAGTCTGCGGTAAAACTAAGTTTGTTGCTAAACATGGACAGATCTATACCAACATTTCTTGATATTTTAGTTTCCCATTGAATATTGGGATCTACCAAACGTCTTCCTATTTGACCAAAAGCTAGATTTTCAGCTTCCCCAAAAATAAAATTCACACCCGATTCTATCGTTGGTATGAATGGTGTTGGATTAGTTCCTGCCACCGTTTGATTTCCAACTTCAGCAATACTTCCTCTTAGCTTAAAGTTATTTATAAAATCGAGATTTGCATTTTTAAAGAAAGGTTCTTCGCTAATATTCCAACCGGCAGAAACTCCGTAAAAAACCTTAAATCTATTGGATGTAGGGAAATTTGAAGAACCGTCTCTTCTTACACTGGCAGATAAAAGGTATCTATCATCGAAATTATATTGAACCCTACCTAGTAAACCGCTCAACTTATTAGTAATGTCAAATCCACTTGGATTTATTGGTTCTTGCCCTTGACCTAAAACAGGTGTATCATTACTCGCAAGGCCAATAACACCTGTACTTAAATTTTTGGAATCGAATTGTTCATAAGATGCCAGTGCAAGAAGCTTAATATTGTGATTGCCAAAATCTACATTATAGTTTAAGGAATTTTCTATAGTATTTCTTTGTGTAAAAATAAAGCTCTCTTGTAAGATTGCATCTTCTCTAGATGCACCAGGTACAAAATCTCCTTGTACATTGAAAAGAAGATACTGTGGTCGCAAAAAGTTTCTTCTAAAATTCCAATTGTTTCTACCTAAATTAACTTTATAAGTTAATCCTTGAAGGATTTCATAATCTAAACTAAAAGCGATATTCGAACTTCTAATACGTCTTTCATCTTCATCATTCAAGAGCCTTGTTAAAAAACTCAACAACTCTGGTTGTCCAGTTCCAACTCCTAATTGTACCACACCATTAACTGGTTGAATATTAGAAATTGGAGGCTGAAAAGGCCTTTGAGCAACTGCTTGCTCTAATAAAGCAAATGGTTCTTGAATTCTAAGTTCGTCTGTGATACCAATACTTGTAAAGATCTTTAATCGTTCCTTTGTGTATTGTCCGGTAATTCTCGTAGTCAATCTGTTAAAACCAGAATTAATAAGTACCCCTTCCTGATCAAAATAAGAACCATTGATATTTAAGGAAAGATTTCCAACTCCTCCTGAAATATTTAAATTATGGTTTTGTATTAATGCATTATCATTTTGAACGTCGCCCACAAAATCACTATCAAAATCAAGAGCATTTGGATTTAGAAAGAATGTATTGTTTACAGTTCCATCGGCATCATTAACGGCTTGATCTGAAAAAAGTTGTTGACTGGTGTTCATCAGAGGCACACCAGAAGTAATATTTTGAACAGCTAGGTATGTTGAATAATCTACTTTTAATTGTCCTTGTTTACCTTTTTTTGTGGTAATAAGAATGACTCCATTAGCGGCTCTTACTCCATAAACTGCAGCAGAGGCACCATCTTTTAGAATATCAATAGACTCTATTTGTTCTGGTGCTATATTAGGATTTCCTTGAAAAGGTATTCCATCTACTACAAAAAGAGGGCCTAAAGAACCGGGACTCAACGAACCAATTCCTCGAATCTGTATGTTTGCCTCTTCACCTGGTCTACCATTACTGGCTTGTATGTTAACCCCAGCTATTTGTCCTTGTAAGGATTCAGCAACATCAGATACAGGTGCTTTAGCAATAACTTCAGCACTTACACTGTTTACCGCCCCTGTTACTTCAATTTTTCTTTGGGTTCCATAACCGATAACGACTACTTGTTCTAGTTCTTGACTGTCCTGAGCTAGAACAATGCTGATGGTTGTATTGTCTCCTATTGTTATAGACTGATTCATAAAACCTAAAGAGGAAAATACTAGCACTTCGCCTTTGGAAGCTTTTATTTCAAAATTTCCATCAAAATCAGAGACGGCACCTCTATTGGTTCCCTCTATTAAAACATTTACTCCTAATAAGGGCATACCGGTCTCATCTATAATTTGTCCGGTAATATTCATTTTATCTTGCGCTTTCGTACTGACGAAACATAACATCAGTATACAGATCAGTAACCAATGATATTTTTTGGTCGTAGTTGTTTTGTTATTTTTCATAAATGATAATAGAAACTTAGTAAAATTTAATACTTATTAATGATTTCTCATTTTTTTGAACTCAATTCACTGAAATGATCAAAACAAACATATAAATCTTAAGGTTTTATTAAAAAAAAAGCAACTAGACAAAAAATAGACGAGTGTTTTTTTGTGAAAAAAAGTGTTAAATATTTACTTAGATGACATAAAGGTAGTATTAACAATTTGCAATTTAATAAAGACATATATTTATTGCTGCTAATTCTTCTTTTTAATAAGAAAAATTAATTCAAAAACCCAATTATCATTGGATTTCAAGGTTTTTTAACTCTTAACATATTAGAAACAATAATATAACAAATTGTTTAAAAAAAAGTATCACTTTTAGGATTGTATCTTTACAAAAGTTCACTTTTTTAAAAATTACTTAGAAAAATTGCTAAGTTCCTACTTGATAAAGTTTGAAAGATATCTTTTTATCATAATTTTTCTAAACCATACAGTTTCGTTCAGTTTTAGTCTAGTTGGATATTTATCTTATCATTTTATTAAATATTAATTTTAGATCCTTAAAAATTAAGATCATGAAAAAAATTACGTTAATTTATTTACTTTTTAGTATTTCTTTAGGTTTTTCTCAGAGTGTTACATGGAACAATCCAATTAGTGCAGTTGCTCCCGGCGAAACTATTAATATGGATGTTTCCTATGATGCAGGCTCAGAAGACTTTTTCTATGTTAGTATTATATTAAGAGAGGTAGATGCTTCCTTTAATATTGTAAATGATTACAATCAGGTATTTCCTATTGATGAAAATTCTGGTCAGCAGCCAAATTCACAAAATAATGTGACGTTCGATTATACTATTGATGCTAATGCTCCTAATACATCAAGTCTGCCATCTGGGAATCAATACCTATTAATCATATTTATGTCCTATAATAATGATGGTGGGTTTGTTAATGATAATACTTCTATAACAGTAGATTCAACACTATCTATTGATTCCTTTGATAATGAAAAAAGTATAATTGGTTTTTACCCAAACCCAGTAAAGGATGTTTTATACTTTAATAATGAATTGATTTCAGAGCAATATACTATTATAGATTTCACAGGAAGAACTGTGAAATCGGTAAAAGGAGCGACATCATTAAATGTAGAAGAATTAACTGCTGGGACCTATTTTATACAGACGGAAAAAGGAACAGGAAAGTTTGTAAAAATCTAATTTAGAGTTATTAGTTTTTATTGTTTAGTATGATTAGGTGTTTTTATGCCTAATCATACTTCTTTTAAATAACATTATTGCCTAACTAACTTTTGTTGTAAATGCAAGAGCATTTTTCCATTAGTAATATAATCTATAAATGAGATAAATGTGTAGATGAAACATTTTATAGAAGAGGATGCTATTATATCTGTTAATTGAAAATAAATCTATTGATGATATTAGGATATTACAAAAGTGATTTTAGAATAACATAGCTGTGTAATTATAGTGTAATGCTTTATAGAATATTTAAAGCAATAAATTGAATTGAGTCAGATTACCAAGTTGAATTAATTAAAAAGAAAAAGAAAATGTTTAAAAAAATGTGTTCGAATACTAACCTAAAAGTCTTATCCATAGTTGTGTTGGGTCTGGTAATGTCTAATTGCTCCAACGAAGACTCTAAACCAGATACGAGTTCTATGGATAGTGAGCCAGTTGCTGTGAATGATGCCTTAACGGTTGAAGAAGATAGTAATTCGGGAGAAGCAAATAGAATAAACGTTGCTTCAAATGATATAATTGGCGAAAACGGCGGAGATGGAGATGATTATAGTATATCTACTGAACCATCCAATGGGGCTATTACAGAAATTAGTGATGGTATATTTGAATATATTCCCAATTACAATTATGACGGAACTGATCGATTTACATATGTTGTTACAGATGCAGATGGAGATGAGGCTACGGCTAATGTAAACATTGTAGTTAACCCTTTTATTCCAACAGTAGAGGACTTTAATAATATAGATCCTGATTTACCATCTTTTGTATCTATTGATGATACAACACCTCTTGACAAAAAGTGGGTGAAAATGGAAACAATGTCTGATGAATTTGATGCCTGGGATGCTAATAAGTGGTTTAAGTCTACTTGGAACTACGGAGTACCAGTTTTCATGTCTAATTCTAATGAAAATTCTGGTGTTACTAATGGTAATTTATGGATAAAAGCTACTCTCAATGAATCTAATCCAGAACAAAGATGGTTCCAAACGGCAAGAATACATTCTAGAGAGAAAACAAGCTATCCTATGTATACAGAAGCTAGGATAAAAACAGCTCATATATCTGCCTATAATACTTATTGGTTAAATAACGGTGATATTTCTGATAGAGATGAAATTGACATTATAGAGAATAATTCTAAACCTTCTTGTAATTGTCAGCCAGACTTTCCAACAACTATGAACTCTCAGTATTTTCATGCCGATTCAAATCTAACTCCGGTTACTATTAGAAATAAAGGAAATTATAGTAATAATAATTTGTCAGATACCAATCCTCTTAAAGGAGTGCAATGGAATGAGGAATATCATATCGTTGGAGTATGGTGGAAGGATAATAAAAATGTTCAGTTTTATTTGGATGGAGAACCTGCAGGAAGTGTTGTAGTTGGTAACCATGAAACAGGAGATGATTTTCCGAATCGTGTTTTTACCAGAGATTTAGAGATAATTTTTGATTTGTGGACTAATGAAGCTGATTGGTTAGGAGGACTTCCTCCAAAGTCTGATTTAGGGGATGATGCCATAAACACCATGAGAATAGACTGGGTGAGAACCTGGAAATTAGAAGATAAATAAACTGAATAATATGTTTAAAATATTAAAAATACGCTTTTAAAACCCTGTAAATTTTAGAGAACAAAAAGCTTAACGTTATGAAAATGAAAATATCGATCTTATTACTTTGTAGTGTATTTATATCATTAAAATCCTGTTCTAATGGAGATGATATTGGGAATCCTGTAACAATTACTGATCCCGATCCTGATCCTGACATCGTTGTAACGGATCCTGATGATCAAGGTTTCGATTGGGAAGGTGTAGATATTCCGCCAGAAGCAGGCGAGGGCAAGTTTTGGAAATTAAATCAGGAAGCTTCGGATGATTTTAATTATAATTTTACTGCCACGTCAAGCGAGGCGACATTTGGAGGAAAATGGACTAATTTTTATCACAATAATTGGGAAGGACCAGGTCCTACTAAGTGGGTTAGGGAAAATGTTTCTGTTGGAGATGGAGATCTTCAAATCAAGGCTACAAGAGTCACAGGAGAAACGAAATCTTTTGATGTAGATTGTGATGTAGATGGTGTGACAGAAACTTGGACTCTACCTACTACTAGAGCAGGTTGTATTACTTCTACCACAAGAGTAAAGTATCCTGTTTATGTAGAGGCAAGAGTAAGAGTTGCGGATGCAGTTACGGCTTCTGATGTTTGGTTATTAAGCCCTGATGATACTCAGGAAATAGATATTATCGAGGCCTATGGTGGAACTGGAGAAGATGATAGAAATTTATGGCTAGCAGAGCGTATACACCTTAGTCATCATACTTTTATTAGAAATCCTTTTCAGGATTACCAACCAAGAGACGCAGGAAGTTGGTGGAGAAAAAATGGAGTAAGTCAGTGGGGTGGTCAATGGGTAAGGATTGGAGTGTTTTGGAGAGATCCAAAGCATATGGAATATTACATTGATGGTGAAAAAGTAAGAGTACTTTCAGATAATGCATTTGCAAGTAGAGATGTCAACGGTAATTGGCTTTACAGCTATCCACAACCTGTTAGCAATGGTTCTTTACCAACCGCCGCCAATGGATTCCAAGCAGTTAATCAAGCAAGTAGTTTGGAGCAAGCGCAAAGCAATTCTTCTACCAGTGTTATAGACCCTCTTAATTATCTTAATAATGGGATGAATTTGGATAAAGAAATGGATATTATCATTAATGTCGAAGATCAAAATTGGAATGCTTGCAATGGGCGAACTCCGTCAAATCCAGAGATCCAAAATGGAGATAATCATACTTTTAAGGTAGACTGGATACGTATATATGAACCTAAAGAAGTTAATTGATTTAGATTAGATTTTTGTTTAAAGTAAGTGACAAAAGATGAAAGCTTAGTAAGACTCATTACTTTTAGTTATAAACTAAGCTTTTCTTTTCAAGCTTACTGAAAATGATAGTATTAACTATAAATTTACAAAGTTATTGATGGTCACAAAATATAAAAGATGCTTACTGTTATTAATCGTTTTTTTTATTCGTACAATCATGAATTCTCAAGAACGTCCAAATATTATTTTGATTATTGCTGATGATGCGGGATATGCAGACTTTGGTTTTCAGGGGATTAAGGTGATGAAAACTACGAATTTGGACCAATTTGCCAAAGAAGGAATGCGGTTTAATCAAGCGTATGTCACTGCTGCGGTTTGCGGACCATCTAGAGCGGGAATATTAACAGGAAAGTATCAGCAAAAATTTGGTTTCGAAGAGAACAATGTGCCAGGATATATGAGTAATTATTATATTGATGATGGCGAAATGAGGTTGCCTCTGGATCAAAAAACAATTACTGAATATTTAAAAGATTTAGGATATTGAACTGGCCTTTTTGGGAAATGGCATCAAGGAAATGCAGATCATTTTCATCCTACCAAAAGAGGTTTTGACGAATTCTACAGTTTTAGAGGAGGAGCACGTAGTTACTTCGAATATGATGAGAATAATCCAATATCAAGAGTTGAAGATTTATTAGAAACAGGTTTTCGAAAATTTGGTGAGACAGAAGAATATTTAACGTACAGTTTTGCAAAAGCTACAGTCAACTTTATAGAGCAAAATAAAGAGACTCCATTTTTTGCCATGTTGGCCTTTAATTCTGTACATACTCCTATGGAAGCAACTAAAGAAGACCTACAACAGTTCCCCGAGTTAAAAGGTAAAAGAAAACAACTTGCAGCAATGACTTTGGCTATGGATAGGGCTTGTAAACTAGTTTTTGACAAAGTAAAAGAACTGGGTTTGGAAGAAAATACTTTAATTGTATTTACTAATGATAATGGAGGCCCTTCAGATACAAATGCTTCAGACAATAAACCTCTAAGTGGAACCAAAGCCAATCATCTGGAAGGAGGGATCAGAGTTCCATATATAATGAAATGGAAGGGGGTAATACCCAAAGGTAGAAATTACGATTTTCCGATTAGTACGTTTGATTTATTGCCAACCTTTTACTCTTTGGGAGACGGTGATTTAGAGGATTTAGAAGATATTGACGGGGTGAATTTGTTTCCTTTTATTTTACAAAAAGATAAAAATCGACCGCACGAAACACTTTTTTGGAAGAAAGAAAATAGAGGTGTTGTTCGGCAAGGAGATTGGAAATTACTTAGATATCCTGATAGGCCAGCGGAGCTGTATTACCTTCCCGAAGATATTTCGGAAAATAATGATTTAGCCTTTAAATATCCCGAAAAAGTAAAAGAATTATACAAACTACTATTTCAATGGGAATTAACATTAAAAAGACCAAGATGGCAGTTAAAACGGATGTATGAAGGTAAAGCTATAGAAAGAATGGATCAATACAGGATTAGAAAAAAGAACTAATAACTAGTTTTAAGAAATTACTTCTTAAAACCAATTACTTATCCTTTAAATATAAAACTTTGATCTGTTTCCATTTCATAGTCAAACTCATATAAATAAGCACCTTTCTTGGAACTGGATTTATCTTTAATTTCTGTTTTTTTCAAAAAGTTTAGCGATAATAATTTTTTTCTAAAGTTTCTAGAATCCAGTTTTTTCTGAAAGATCTGCTCGTATAAGGTTTGAATTTGAGGTAAAGTAAAGTGCTTCGGAAGTAACTCAAAACCAATTGGAGAAAATCTAGCCTTTTCACGTAGTCTATCCAGCGCATCTTTTACCATTTGATTATGGTCTAATACTAATTCTGGTAACTCATCTAGCGAAAACCAAAATGCACCATGTTTATTCACTAGTTCTTTATTATTCTCATCGATTCGGATTAGAGCATATTGGCCAATAGAAATACAGCGTGCTCCAGGATCTCTATCGACTGCTGAGTAGGTCTTTAGCTCTTCCATAAAAATGTTTTCCAGACCTGTAATATCTTTTAAGATTCTTAAACCAGCTTGATTAGCATTTTCATTTTGTCTGATAAAACTTCCAATCAAAGACCATGAACCTTTTAGAGGTTGTATTTCTCGCTTAAAAACAAGAAGTTTTAAAGTTTCATTGTCAAATCCAAAGATGATACAGTCTACAGCAACCAATACCTGCTCCTTATTTTCGTACCAACTATTTTGCTGATTTTTGGCAAACTCCATAAAATATTCTTTAAAAAATAATAAACGTAATAATTACATTTATTATTTTTGTTATAAATAAAGGTTTTAATAATGAACAAAGAAAATACATTTATCCCAGAGCTCATAGTATCTTCTCCAGGTAGAATAAATTTTATGGGTGGTCATACGGATTATAACAATGGTTTTGTACTTCCTACTGCTATTGATAAAAAAATACGTTTTGAGTTTAAAAAAAATGGAACAGCGGATACTTGTAATTTCTATAGTAGAAATTATGATAAATCCTTGAGAGTAGATCTAAATAATATTTCACCTAGCACAGAAAATTGGGAAAATTATATTTTAGGTGTACTACATCAGCTATCTAAAAGATCAGATAAGATTCGAGGTTTTGATTGTTTCTTTTCTAGCGAATTGGCAATTGGCTCTGGATTAAGTTCGTCTGCTGCTCTAGAGTGTGGTCTTGCTTACGGTGTAAATTCATTGTTTGAGTTAGGGCTTTCTAAAAAAGACATCACTGTATTAAGTAGAGATGCAGAGCATGAATATGTTGGTACTAAATGCGGTATAATGGATCAGTATGCTTCTGTTTTTAGTGAAACAAACAAAATTCTATTTCTTGATTGTCAATCTCTAGAACACAGTTTAATTCCAATTGATTTAGTGGATTATAAAATACTAATTCTAAATACCAATGTAGAACATAACCTGGCTACTAGCGAGTATAACGTTAGAAGACAACAATGCGAGGAAGGAGTGGTTTTTATAAAAAAAAGACATCCACATGTTTCGTCTCTTAGAGACGTTAATTTAGATATGTTAGAAGAGGTAAAAGGTGAAGTAAGTCAAACTGTTTTCCAAAGATGTCAATATATTATCCAAGAAAATAAAAGAGTTTTAGCGGCTGCTGAGTTTTTAAAAAATAACGAGCTAAATGAATTTGGAGATCTTTTATATCAATGTCATGATGGAATTCGACATAAGTACGAAGTTAGTTGTGATGAATTAGATTTTTTAGTGGATTTCTCCAAAGAAAAAGAATATGTAATTGGATCCAGAATGATGGGTGGAGGTTTTGGAGGCTGCACAGTAAATATAGTGCATAAAGATTATATCAATGCGTATACAGAAGAAGTGGGTTTAGTATATAAAGAACGATTTAATATCGATTTAGATGCTTTTCAGGTAATGCCATGCAAAGGAACAAGTATCGAGTTTACAGAGTCTAAAGTATCATAGCAAGTTAAAAAAGATATCACATGATTAACGAAAATCCTCATAGAAGATATAACATACTAACAGGAGAATGGGTTTTAGTATCTCCTCATCGTACCAAAAGGCCATGGCAAGGAAAAGAAGAAAAACAATCCATAGCCAAGAGACCTTCTTACGATCCTAATTGCTATCTGTGTCCAGGAAATACCAGAGCAAGCGGAGCTACAAATCCGCAATATGATGAACCTTATAGTTTTGTAAATGACTTTTCTGCATTGTTGTCTGAAACTCCAAAAGAGGTTTTTTCTGAAGGGTTGCTGAAGGGAATGTCTGAAAGAGGGATTTGTAAAGTAGTTTGCTTTTCTCCTGATCATTCTTTGACATTACCCATAATGAAGGTGGAAGAGATTCAGAATGTTGTTAAGCTATGGAAAAGAGAATACGAGGAATTAAGTGAGGTGTCATATATTAATCATATTCAAATATTTGAGAATAAAGGAGATGTCATGGGGTGCAGTAATCCGCATCCTCATGGGCAAATATGGGCTCAGGAGTCTATCCCGCTAGAAGTTTCTAAGAAAACAGAGCAAATGAAGAAGTATTGGCTTGATAAGAATCAAAGTTTACTAAAAGCCTACTTAAAACAAGAATTAGAGACTAGAGAAAGAATAATTTTAGAAAATGATCACTTCGTTTCTCTGGTACCGTATTGGGCGATTTGGCCTTATGAAGCTATGATATTACCAAAAGAACATAAACGAAGTATTAAAGAGCTAAATGAAGAGGAAATAGCTTCGTTTGCACAAATAATAAAGGATTTGACAATTAGATATGATAATTTATTCAATTGTAGTTTTCCATATTCTGCAGGAATTCATCAAGCACCAACAGATGGAGGCCTTCATGAAGAATGGCACTTTCATATGTCTTTTTATCCTCCATTATTAAGATCAGCAACTGTAAAAAAGTTTATGGTAGGTTATGAGATGTTTGCAGATCCACAACGCGATATTACGGCAGAGCAAGCAGCAGGAACTTTAAAATCCTTATCAACGTTGCATTATACCATTCAATAATTTTCTTTCAGTGGTCGATAAAAAGTGAGATATGAGTAATCAAATGATGACATTAAAAAAACTTGCAGAGCTGTCGAATTTTTCGGTTTCCACTGTGTCTAAAGCACTAGCTGATAATCCTGAGATTAGTATAAAGACCAAAAATAAAATCAAAAAGCTGGCAGAATTTTACAATTATAGACCAAACATAACTGCCAAAAACCTAAAAGAGAGAAAAACGAGAGTAATAGGAGTGATCATTCCTAATATTTTGGCACATTTTTTTGCCAAAGTATTATCCGGTATTGAAAAAGAAGCAACGGATAAAGGATACAATATTATTACCTGTATCTCTGATGAATCTTTTGAAAAGGAAGTGAAAAGTATAGAAATGCTTGCAAACGGTAGTGTTGATGGGTTTATCATATCGATATCTAAAGAGACTTTTGTAAAAGAAAATTATAAGCATTTACAAAGTGTTATTGATAAAGGATTACCTATATCAATGTTTGATAGAGTAACAGATAAAGTCTACTGCGATAAAGTTGTTATTAACGATTTTCAATCTTCTTATATCGCTACCGAAAAATTAATCAAATCTGGGTGCAAAAATATTGTTTTTGTTACTCCAATTCATCACACAAGTGTTGGATTAGATAGGGTTAATGGATATGAAAAAGCATTAAAAGACATATTAAAAAGAAAAGGAAAACCTAAGGTTTTGATTATTGAAAATTACCAAAAATTCACAGATAACTTCTCAGAGTTTCTTAATGAAAATAAAGTGGACGGTATCGTTGCAGCTGATGAACTTTCTGGAATTTACACAATGAATTTGTTAATTGGAGCGGGTCTTAGAGTTCCCGAAGATGTTTCTGTTATTGGTTTTACTGATGGAATTCTTGCGGGTAATAGTAATCCTCCATTGACAACTATAGATCAAAGAGCGGTAGAACTTGGAAAAGTAGCTGCTAGTAATATAATTAGTAGATTAGAAGACAACCAGAAGGAAGCCATTACCTTTGAAACTACAGTACTGGAAACTTATCTAATAGAAAGAAGTTCTACAAAATTTAAGTAGCACATCAATCTATTCCATTTCTATGGCTATTGACCAGCCAATAAACTGTTTTGTTTATATCTCCATGTTGAGGACCGTACTTATAAGATTATTGTTTTTTTATTTTACAAGATGCTTAAACGAACTTGTCTCACTATATCTCAATATGAATAAAATAATCGGACTTTTAACTTTAGAGTTCATAAATTAGTGTCTAAATTTCCAATAGAACAACTTGTTTTAAAGCTTTTAGTTCTATTAAAGAATAAGCTTTTTTCATTTTATCTATAATTAGCACTATTCAAAGCTTTTACATCTGCACAAGACGATTTTCCATAATTAGAAATACAAATCATAAAAGTTGAGGTTGTGTTATTTATTAAAAATTGAAAATTACAAAGTTCTCTAACCTGTTAAAAAAAATAGACTGGACAAAAACTATACAAAAAGAAAATGTGTAGGATCGCCAATAAATAATTAATCACAATTTCTTCTTGGAAATAAAGGCCTTTCGTTTTGTTTTTCAATACTTCTCGGTAAAAAGCTTTGACCAAAAACTAGATTATATAGACGTCTTATTTTATTTAATTTTTCTTACAAATTGATGAGATTTTCACTGATTTCTACATATCGGTTTAGTTTTAAAACAGTGATTGTATAGTTTTTGTTCAGTTGATGTATTCAATTTAAAATTGATGATATAGTAGTTTTGTTTCAATAATGTTGTGGAATAATTAATAAAAAATGAAAAAAGGTTATTTTTTAATAATATTGGTTCTTTTGAATATCTATACCGGTTGTAAGCCCTCATTGCCAGAGAAAGTAGGGGATGCATATGAGAGACTTCCTAAGACTATAGATTATAACACCCATGTAAAGCCAATTCTTTCAGACAAATGTTTTGCATGTCATGGTCCGGATAAAGCGAAGATCTCTGCTGGTTTACAATTACATTCCGAGGAAACTGCTTTTCTCGAATTACCAGAATCACCTAGCAAGTTTGCTATAGATCCTGGGAACTTAAAAAAATCAGAAGTTTTTCATAGAATTTTATCTGAAGACCCTACACTGGTCATGCCTACTCCAGAATCTTATTTGAAACTCTCTCCTGAAGAAAAAGCAATTTTGATTAGGTGGATAGAAGAAGGAGCAGAATATAAGGATCATTGGGCTTTTATCACTCCAAGCAAACCTGAGATAGAAAATAAAACCTCAGAAAAAAATCCGATAGATCATTTTGTCATCAAAAAACTATCGGAGAACAATTTAAATCTATCAAAAAAAGCTAGTAAAGAGTTGTTATTACGAAGAGTCTCTTTGGATCTTACTGGTCTACCACCAACCAAAGAGGAATTGTTTGATTTTTTGAATGATTCAAGTCCCAATGCCTACGAAAAACAAGTTGATAGACTTTTGGCTTCAGAACATTATGGAGAAAAGATGGCAATCGATTGGTTAGATTTGGCAAGATATGCAGATACACACGGATATTTTGTAGATCGTTATCGGGATATGAGCCCTTGGAGAGATTGGGTTATTAATTCGTTTAATGAAAATATACCTTATGATCAATTTATTACGTGGCAGTTAGCAGGTGATTTATTAGAAAACCCTACAAAAGACCAAATTTTAGCCACTGGTTTTAACAGGCTGCATCCACAGAATTTAGAAGGTGGTATTATAGATGAAGAATTTAGAATAGAGTATGTTTCGGATAGAACCAATGTGGTTGGACAAGGGATCATGGGATTAACCGTTACTTGTGCTAAATGCCATGATCATAAATATGATCCGATTTCCCAAAAAAACTACTTTGAATTATTCAGTTTTTTTAATCAGGTAAATGAATCTGGTCAAATCCCGTGGGATTGGTCAATGCCAGTTCCTACCATGTTACTTCCCACCCAAGAAGAAGAACAAATGATGGCATACATCAATGATCTTGTAAAAAACTCTCAAAATAAAATAAAAGAAGTTGTATACAGCGAAAAGGAAGAAGCAGATCAGTGGATTGCTAATGAAAAGTATCAAGGAGATTCATTTACAGATTCGAAACATCTGGTGGCATATTATGATTTTGAGAATTCTTCTTTACGTAACAATTTAAATTATCGAGATAAAACAGAAATGAAAACTCAGTTTGCTGGAAATCAAAAAATTGTTCTGAAAAAAGGATATAAAGGAAAAGGACTTCAGTTTGATGGTGATGCGTGGTTAGATTTAGATAAAGTGGGAGTGTTTCAGAGAAGTGAGAATTTCAGTATTGGGATACGAGTTTTTATTCCAAAGGACCTCAAAGAAGGAGTAATTTTTCATAAAGCACAAGGAACAAGATTGCATAGCTACCGTGGTTATCATCTGTCGATTACAAAAGATAATACTTTTGAGTTGTTATTAGCACACGTGTGGCCAGATAACGCTATCGTAGAAAAAACGATTAAAGAAGTACCAAGGGATCAGTGGATTCAATTAACAATTACTTATGATGGATCTAGTAAAGCTAGCGGATTAAAGTTGTATATGAATGGAGAGCATATGCAAACTAATATAGAAATAGACAACTTATATAAAGATATTATATTCCATGATTTAGAGGATTATATCTATCCTGAACCCATAGAACCTGGTTTACAAATCGGAGCCAGATGGCGCGGTAAAGGGATTGCAGGAGCAATCGTAGATGACTTAAAAGTATTTACCAAAGAGTTAACTCCTTTGGAAGTTTTAAAACTTTCTGATACTAAGCTTTTAAAGCCTTTAATTTCAAAAACATCCAAAGAACTCTCAGATACAGATAAAAAACTGCTTACCGACTACTATTTGTCCGCAAAATCCATTCCAACGCGAGAAGCAATTTCGTCGCTTCAAGAAGTTCGAACCATGCAGGCAGATAACGCAGATAATATTAAAGAGATCATGGTGATGAAAGATTCTCCAGGAATCAGAAAAACCTATCTATTAGAAAGAGGACAATACGATGCTCATGGAGAAGAAGTCTTTTCGAATACTCCAAATAGTTTACCAGCAATGTCAGAAGATTTACCGAAAAATAGATTAGGCTTAGCTAAGTGGCTAACAGACTCCAAACATCCATTAACTGCTAGAGTTGCTGTAAATAGATATTGGCAGAATTTTTTCGGAAAAGGAATTGTAGAAACCTCTGAAGATTTTGGTAATCAAGGAAGCCTACCAACACATCCTGAGTTACTGGATTGGCTAGCTACTAGTTTTATAGAGTCTGGATGGGACCTAAAAGCACTAAATAAACAGATTGTGATGTCTCAAACCTATCAGCAAGATTCTAATGTTTCTGAGGAATTAAGAGAGATGGACCCTGATAATTCATTATTGGCTCGAGGACCATCTAAACGGTTGTCTGGGGAAATGCTTCGTGACAATGCATTAGTAGCAAGTGGATTGTTGAATGCAAAAATAGGAGGCGAAAGTGTAAAACCATACCAACCAAAAGGACTTTGGAAAATGACACACTTACCTTACAAAAGAGATGCTGGAGATAGGTTATACAGAAGAAGTTTATACACTATCTGGAAAAGAACCGCTCCCAATCCTACCATTGCAACATTCGATGCTTCGACCAGAGAAATATGTATGACTCGCAGACAAGAAACTAATACTCCTTTGCAAGCTTTGGTATTGCTAAATGATCCTACATACATTGAAGCTTCCAAAGTAATGGGTAAAAATATGACGGCTTTTGATTCAATTGAAGAAGGTATTAAAGATATCTATATCCGATTAACAGGAAGACAGATATCTCAAAAGGAGTTACAGTTATTAGTTGCTCTTCAACAGGAAGAATATGATAGGTTTAACAGTGATATTTTAAAAGCGAAAGGCTGGTTGGCATCTGGAGATTTTGCTTTTGATCGAGATGATAACCTATCGATGATCGCGGCAAATGCTGTAGTAGCAAGTACCATTATGAATTCTGATGCCGCCATAACTAAAAGATAAGACGATTATGTGCAATCACCACGATACCTTACGATCTGATAATAAAGATCTACAGCAAGTAGAAAAAATGATGGATAGAAGAGCTTTTCTAACCAAAACATCTTTAGGTTTTGGTGCTTTGGCTTTAGGTTCTCTTCTAAATACCGATAAGGCTTGGAGCGCTGTTAAAAATAACGTTCAGCCAGATTTAGGAATGTTTAACAGAAATGATTTAGGATTGCCACATCATGTTCCAAAAGCAAAGAGAGCTATCTATTTGTTTCAGAGTGGTGGTCCTTCACAAATTGAACTTTTTGATTATAAACCAAAACTAAAAGATTTATTTGGTCAAGAATTACCAGATTCAGTAAGAAAAGGACAACGACTTACGGGTATGAGTGCTGATCAAACCTCTTTACCCATTGCCCCATCTATTATAGATTTTAAACAATATGGCGAGTCCAGAGCTTGGGTGAGTAGCGCCATGCCATATTTGTCAGAAGTAGTGGATGATATCTGCTTTATAAAATCCATGCAAACCGATGCGATTAATCATGATCCTGCAATTACCTTTTTTCAAACAGGTAGTCAACAGCCAGGAAGACCTTCTATAGGTTCGTGGATTAGTTATGGTTTAGGTTCTGATAATGAAAACTTACCCACATTTATCACCTTAGTTTCAAAAAACGGAGGAGGACAACCGCTATATGCTCGACTTTGGGGAAATGGTTTTCTGCCTACAGAACATCAAGGAGTACAATTTAGAAGCGGTAAAGATCCCGTATTGTATCTCACAGATCCTGAAAATTATGATGGCCATAACAGAAGGAATATGTTGGATTATTTAGGAAAATTGAACGAAGTACAACATAGTTTTTATGGAGATCCAGAAATTAATGCTAGAATGTCTCAATACGAGATGGCTTTCCGTATGCAAACATCGATACCTGAAGTGACTGATATGAGTGATGAACCGGAGTATATTTTCGATATGTATGGAAAAGATAGTCGCGATCCAGGTACGTATGCTGCAAATTGTCTTTTAGGAAGGAAATTGCTAGAAAAAGGAGTCAAATTTGTACAGTTATATCATCAAGGTTGGGATCAGCATATCGGTTGCCCTAAAGGGGTTTTAGGAAATGCCCGAAAAACGGATCAAGCAAATGCTGCCTTGATCAAAGACCTGAAACAACGAGGTATGTTTGAAGATACTTTGTTGATTTGGGGTGGAGAATTTGGACGCACAGTATACTCACAAGGAAAGCTTACTGCTACAGATTATGGTCGTGATCATCACCCTAAAGCATTTACCATGTTTATGGCAGGAGCAGGTGTAAAACCTGGAATCACCTTCGGTGAGACTGATGATTTCAGTTATAATGTGATTAAAGATCCAGTGCATACACACGATTTCCAGGCTACATTACTTCATCTTTTCGGGATTGATCATGAACGATTAACCTATAAATACCAAGGAAGAAGATTCAGATTAACGGATGTGCATGGACATATAGTAAAAGATATACTAAGTTAATTTTTCCTTTTATGGATAAAGAAAATTCAAGACGAAAATTTATTAAGAATACGGCCTTATTAAGCGCTGGTGCAATAACTGCTCCTGCTTTTCATATAAATAAAAAGAGCACTTCAAAAATGGGCGATATTATAGGTCATGGAGATTATCAATACAAAATTGTTAGAGATTGGGCAGATGTTAGTGCGGTAAGGAATCCAATTCTTAACTGTCACGAAATGCAAATAGATAGCAAAGGCAGATTAATAATGATGGGAGATCATACAGATAATAATATTTTGATTTTTGATAAATCAGGGAAGCTTTTGGATTATTGGGGTACGTCATATCCAGGAGGACACGGTCTTACTTTGTTTGATGAAGGAGGAGAAGATGTATTATTTCTTACGGATTCCGGATGGTTTCTGGATAAAAATGGGAAATGGATACATCATAATGGGAGAGTGACAAAAACTACAACCGATGGGAAAGTAATTTTTGATATTGGACATCCTCAAACTATTGGAATTTATAAACCTGGAGATCATTTTTGTCCTACCGAAACTGCAATAGCACCTAATGGAGATATTTATGTAGCAGATGGATATGGAATGGATTATATCATCCAATACGATGCTAATGGAAAGTATATAAAACATTGGGGTGGTAAACAAAATGAGGATCCAAATTATAGATTAGATAATGCTCATGGAGTGGCTATAGATTATCGTGATGCATCAAACCCACTGGTAGTATGTACATCTAGAAATGAAGAATCTTTTAAGTGGTTCACATTAGAAGGGAAATATGTGAAAACGTTGCATTTACCGAATATGCAAGTCTGTAGACCTGTTTTTGATGATCAAAATTTATATGCAGGTGTTTGTTGGTCGCAACCTGAAGTTGGGCAAACTACCTGGAAAGATCATACCGGTTTTGTAACCATTTTAGAAGATGATAAAGTTGTATCTAATCCAGGAGGGACAAAACCTTCATATGTAAATGGAGAATTACAGAAATCATATCAGCTTGAGCATAAGCCAATTTTGCACGGTCATGATGTGTGCATTGATGAGGATAAGAACCTATATATCGGTCAATGGAATGCAAATGGTACACCTCCATTAAAATTGGAAAGAGTTTAAGAAAAGTAAAATAATATTCTCAAACGATGAAGTTGGGTTTGGGAGCTATGGTAATAAAAATATATAAGAATATTCATGAACGAAGTATCTGATTTTGTTTTGTTTTTTGGAAGATTTCATCCACTAGTAGTACACTTACCAATTGGGTTTTTATTTTTTGCATTTATACTAGAAATAGTAGCGAAATACCAGAAAAAAGAGCTATTGAAAGAAGCTGTACCATTAGCCTTATTTTTTGGAGCATTCAGTGCTATTATTGCTTGTGTATTGGGATATATGTTGTCATTAAGTGGCGATTATGAAGGTGAGGCTTTGGATAAACATTTTTGGTTTGGTATAGCAACTACAGTTATAGCTGTTCTCGCCTGTGTATTGAAAACGAAACGAGCTAGAAACATTGTAAGAGAATCTGTTAGATTAAATATAGCTACACTTACTTTTATTGTTTTGTTATTAAATATTACCGGACACTATGGAGGTCATCTAACTCATGGTTCGGATTATTTAACAGCCTATTTACCTTTTAGTGAAAAAGAAAATAAGGAGGCACTTAACATAAACTCTATTGAAGAGGCACAACTATTTGCTCATGTCGTTCATCCTATTCTGGATAATAAGTGTTTGAGTTGTCATAATTCTTCCAAGAAAAAAGGAGGCCTTTCATTTGCGGATCAGGTTTCAATTCTAAATGGAGGAAAAAGTGGTGTTGCCTTAGTTGCAGGTAATAGCGATCAATCAGAGTTGATTAAAAGAGTTCATTTAGATCCTGATGACAAAGAATTCATGCCGCCTGAAGGAAAAACTCCTTTAACTAAAGAAGAGATAAAAATAATTGAGTATTGGATAGATAATTGTCAAGCGGATTTTACAGCAACAATAGGAACGGTAGATACTCCAGAAGAAATTAAAAAATTATTAATAGAACAACTTCAATTCGGAGATGATCATTCTGCCGGGGCAATGATGAGTGTAGCTTCACCAGTATCAAAGGAAATTATAGTAAGCTTACTACAAAAAGGTGTGAACATAAGGGAAATTGTATCAGAAACAAATAGGTATGATGTTTCTATATTACCTAAAAACACGAAAGAATTAGATGCAGAGGTGGTAAATGAAATTCTGGAAGAACTTTCAAAGATCAAAGATAATATTGTTTGGCTATCACTACCTTCCCAAGGAATTTCAGATACAGACCTTAAAGTAATTGGTAGTTTTAGAGGTTTACAAAAGCTTGCTTTGCAACAAAATAACATCTCTGATATAGGTATTCAATATCTAACTAGTTTAGAGCAATTAGAAAGCATAAACTTGCATAGTAATTCTTTAATAACGAATAAAAGTATTGAACACATTTCTAAGTTCAAAAAACTAGTAAAAATATACCTATGGAACACTTCTGTTAAAAAAGAAGATAGCATAAATAAGAAAGTAGTTTTGTGAAAAATTAAATTCACTTAAAATAGATCCTATATTTTTACATTATTCTTTCTTCAATATTTTAATCACTACAGACTTACTAATGGGAGTATTACTTTTATCAGCGTAATGGTTATAGGGAACTAGGATATTAGTCTCTGGAAAATACGTAGCAATATTTCCTTGTGGGATATTATAGGAGATTATCTTAAAGTTTTCTGCTTTCCTAGGAACATTGTCATAGTTGCTAGTAAGATCAACAATTTCTAAAGGAACTAGATGAAACTTCTCAATGTCCTTAGGATTCATTAAAACAACTCTTCTTTCATTAAAAATACCTCGATAGCGATCATTCATGCCGTAAATTGTGGTATTAAATTGGTCGTGAGAGCGAATAGTCATCATTAAAAATTCATCTTCTTGTAACTGATGATCTGGTACAGAACAATTACTAAATTGAGCTTTTCCATTAGGTAATTTGCTAAAATCTAATTCACGAACATTATTAGGAAGATAAAAGCCTGATCCTTTAGATTTTTCTTCTATTCCTTTAAAACCAGCAATAACTTCTTGTAGTTTTGCTCTTATGGATGTATAATCTTCGCTTAATGGTAGCCAATCTACGGGATGATTTCCTTTAAAATAAGCATCTGCAATGCCGCCGATGATTTCGGGTTCGCTTTTAAGATTATCTGAAGCAGGAGATAGCATTCCTTTTGATCTATGTACCTTTCCCATACTATTTTCTACGGTAAAAAATCGTGTTTTCCCATCTTTTAGGTCAAATTCAGATCTTCCTAGAGTTGGCAGTATTAATGCTGTTTTCCCAGCCGTAGTATGGGTGCGGTTTAGTTTCGTGCTTACTTGCACAGTTAACTCACAATTTTGTAAAGCATCTGCAGCATACTTTGTATCCGAAACAGCAGATACAAAGTTTCCGCCCAACGCAAAAAATACTTTTGCTTTTCCTTCATGCATTGCTTTTATAGAATGTACAGTATCAAGTCCTGCTTTAGTAGGTGGTGTAAAACCAAAGACATTTTCTACAGCATTATTAAAAGCTGGAGATGCATGATGTATAATTCCTACAGATCGATCTCCTTGTACATTACTGTGCCCTCTAACAGGACATGTTCCTGCACCGGGTTTACCCAAACTTCCTTTCAACAATAATAGATTCACACATTCTTTAATGTTGTCTACACCATTTTTATGTTGAGTAAGTCCCATAGCCCAACAAATAATAATCTTATTTTTATGGGCTAATAGTTCCACCACTTGGTCGACTAAAGAAGATGATACTCCTGATTGTTTGATCATTTCTTGTTCGTCAAAATTTTGCAGATGTTCCAAAAATGACTCATATCCTTGCGTGTAAGTTTGGATAAACTTATGATCAAACACTTTTTTTGTTTGTTGATCTAATACAGCAAGTTTGATAAGAATAGCTTTTAATAATGCTACATCCTGATTGATCTTTACTTGCAAATGAATATCGGTTAGTGCTTCTCCTCCCGCAATAAGACCTTTTACTTCCTGAGGATTTTTAAATCGAATAAGCCCTGCTTCTTCAAGTGGATTGATACTGATTACTTTTCCACGTTGTTCTTTGCATTTTTGCAATGCCGACAGCATTCTAGGATGATTAGTTCCAGGATTTTGTCCAATAACTAAAACAACTTCTGCTTTTTCGAAATCATCTAGTGTAACGGAACCTTTACCAATACCTAAAGTTTCACTAAGTGCTACGCCACTAGATTCATGACACATGTTGGAGCAATCCGGCATATTATTAGTGCCAAAAGCACGTATAAAAAGTCCATATAAAAAAGCAGCTTCGTTACTGGATCTTCCAGAGGTATAAAAGATGGCTTCATTAGGATTTTTAAGTTGATGTAAGTGTTCAGCAACAAGTGCGTAAGCTTTCTCCCAGCTAATCGGTTGATAATGTATACTATCTGGATATAAAACCATGGGTTCTGTAATCCGTCCACTTTTCCCGATTTGATAATCGGTCCATTGTGAAATTTCTTCCACGGAATATTTTTTAAAAAAAGCAGCATCTACTTTTTTATTGGTTGCTTCTTCTGCTAATGCTTTTGCACCGTTTTCACAATATTCTGCAACTTTAGAAGGTTTATCAGGATCTGGCCATGCACAACCAGGACAATCGAAACCCTCTTTTTGATTCATCTGAGCAAGTCCTTTTAATGATTTCACAACACCCATTTCTTTAAAAGCATGTTGTAGGGCTACTTTTACAGCCTTAGTTCCAGCAGCATAAGTAGAAGGTTCTTTTACTGTTAAATCAGAAAACTCAGTAGATCCAGTGATAGAAATATTTCGTTTGGAATTAGCCATTTTTGTGAAATGAAGAAATTAATGAAATGGAAGATACAATTATCAGTATAATAAATAATCTATTTGTAAAAATAAATAGTTCCGGTATATCGATTTCACAAAGGTAAGGGATGGTTGAGAATAGTAATTACACTATTTTTGCAATAAGTTAATTTTTATTGTCGTATTGAAACCAGTTTCAGAACATCCTAAAATAGAAGTTTCACTAGAAAAAATAGAAACTTCGCAACACGCTTCTTTTCATACAGGAGTGTACAAACAACCTTATTTTAGTGGTAACTGGCATTATCATCCCGAATTTGAATTATTATTGATTGTTAATGGGCAAGGTAAACGATTAGTAGCAGATCATGGTGAAGATTTTGAAGTAGGAGATTTGGTTTTGCTTGGGGGGTATTTACCTCATGCATGGATTCCGGATGCCCGATTTCTAGAGGAGAGTTCTGAAGAGTACTGTGAATCTATTTACGTTCAATTTCGAAAAGATATTTTTGGATCTCATTTTGTGGATGTGCCTGAACTCAAAGGAGTTCGTAAAGTGCTTCAGGCATCCGAACGAGGTATTAAAATTATTGGAAAGCATAGAACCAAGATTGCTGAGTTGCTTCAAGAAATTCCAAAGCTTTCTCCTTTAGATCAATTGCTAAAACTAATTAAAATACTGGATCTCATTAATCTTTCAGGATATCAGGTGTTAGCATCAGAAAATTATTTGAAAAATAGTTTCTATTTTAAATCAAATAGGATTTTAAAAGTTCACGAATTTATAATGGAACATTATAAACAAGAGGTCTCTCTAGAAAAGTGTGCTGAAATGGTAAACATGACGGTATCTGCTTTTTGCAGATATTTTAAAAGTGAAACTACCTTTACCTTTACCAATTACTTAAATAAAATACGAATAGATTTTGCCAAAAAATTATTGATTAATACAGATATGCCAATCAAAGAAATTGCTTTTGAATGTGGATATAATTCTGTTCCTTATTTTAATAGACAGTTTAAAAAAATAGAAAAGATATCACCTTATACGCTACGGAAATCTGCTAAAGATGGATAGTGGTTTTTTAAAGTGTTTTTTATTTTTTTAAGATTAGATTTGCAAGGTTTAGCTTTAAAGAAGAATCCCTAAGATTGGTTTTATTGATTTTTAAGTGTTCCTTAATGGATTTAGTGCCTAACACATATGCTTTCGCATTATTGATAGCATCTACTGCCAATAATTCATCATTAAGAAAGTACCAAATGGAAAATTTATAAGTGGTTTCCTCTTCATTTCTAATAATTGCTTCATTGCAATCAAAAGGTAAGCCTATCATTTGTAGTTTAATATCATATTGATCTGACCAAAACCATGGGATCGAATTATAAACTACTTCTTTTCCGCAGATTGAAGCTGCTGCAATTTTTGCTTGATCTACGGCATTTTGTACAGACTCTAGACGTATAAAACGATTATAATGAGGGTTGTGATGAAACGCACAATCTCCAATGGCATATATATCTTTATCGTTTGTTTGGCAAGCTTGATTTACTTTTATACCCTTTTCAATTTCTATTCCTGCATCTTTTGCTAGCTCAGTATTTACAATAACTCCAGTACCTAATATAATTAATTCGGCTTCATATGAATTGTTGTCATTACAGTTGATGATGTTTGTATCGCCTTTAGATGTAATTGAAGAAACATTTTTGTTGGTATGAATTTGAACTCCATTTAGTGTATGTACATCATAAAAAAATTGACTCATTTCAGGTGATGTTACTCTCGCTAATATTCTGGATTCGCGTTCTAAAAGAGTAACAGAAGTTCCAAGTTTTCTTAAGGAGGCAGCAATCTCTAATCCGATATATCCTCCACCAACAATGAGTACTCTTTTGTTTGCATCCTCTTTTACTTTCCTGCGAATCGTAGTAGCATTATTAGCCGTTCTAAGAGTATGTACTTCGGTTGCTTGTTCTAAACCTTTAATAGGGGGTATTAGCGGTCGTGCACCTGTAGCAATTACAAGCTTGTCATATTGATGTATTGCCCCATCTTCTGTAATAATAGTTTTATGAATACGATCAATTTTCTTTACGGAAATATTGAGATATAGCGTAATATTTTCTTTTTCATAGCTCTCCAATGACTTTAATAAATTATTATTTGCCTCTTCTGCTGAGGTTAAATAGGATTTCGACAATGGAGGTCGATGATAAGGAGTTTCTGGATCCTTGTCGAATATAATTATAGAACCAGTCCATCCTTCTTTTCTAAGAGAAAATGCAAAATTAATTCCCGCATGACTTGCTCCAATAACCAAACATATTGGAGCTTTTGTGTTTTCGTTAGGCATAGTAATAATTGAGGTAATTAATGTAGGACAGGTTGTTATAAGTTTATTGGGCTACTGTGACTATCAATCCGTCCAAACTATCATGAATTTCTAATTGACAACACAATCGGCTGAATTCGTTTGCATTGTCATCTAGTTCTAACATATCCTTTTCGATCTCTCCAGGAGCACCTGTTTTTTCGAAATGATCTGGATGAATAAATACATGACAGGTAGCGCAAGAACAAACACCACCGCAATCTCCGTCAATTCCTTTGATATCATTATCAACAGCTAGCTGCATTACAGATCCTGAAGTTCCTTCTACCGAAATGGTTTCGTTTTCACTAGTGATAAAAGTTATTTTAGGCATACTTATATTTTTTAATTATTTTTTTGAAAAGAGAGTTATTTGTTAAACGTTACAATTAAGCTATTAAAACCTACTTTTCTTTTAAATTCTCCAAGCTCCTCGATATTTTCTTGAGCGTCAATAATATTTATAGAAGCTACTTTTTTAGTTAAGACTTGTAAGAGTATTTTCATTATTTGACGAGCATGTGTGGCTCCTAAGCATTTGTGATGACTAAATCCAAAACTTACGTGAGGATTGATTTTTCTGTCCAGTACTACTTCATTTGGATTTTCAAATACCGTTTCATCTCTATTAGCCGATGCCCAACATAAAGAAATACGAGCATCTTTTTTTACAGCGTGTTCGCAAACTGCTGCATCTTGAGTAGCTACTCTTCCCATTTGTGTTAATGGCGCAAAATATCGTATCAACTCTTCTACAGCTTTGCCAATGATCTCAGAATCATCTTTCAATAATTGTAAAGACTCTTTATGTTCAGCAAAATAGGCGATCGTATTTGTGATGGAATTAATTACTGTATCTCTTCCTCCGGCAAAGGTTAGGATCATAACTCCCTTTACTTCTTCTTTTGTGAGTTTTCTATTGTCGATCTCTGAGTTTAATAAAATAGAGTATAGGTCGTTACCCGGATTTCTTATTGCCTTTTCAATTTGCGCATCTATATAATCATATAAGATGTTTGCCTTGCTACTATCTAATGCGCTGCCTTCACTTCTAAATACATGTGTTCCCCAAGAGATCCAAGTTTTAGATTCTTCATGTGGAATATTAAGCAATAGTGTTAAGGCTCTTGATTGTAAGCATAAAGCAAATTCTTCTACAACTTCTACAGAACCATCCTTAGTAACTGCTTCATCAACTATATCTTCAATGATGTTAGCCAATTCAGCTTGATAATCTGGAAGTAGAGGTCTTTTAAACCAATCTTCAATAAGATCTCTATAGGTTTTGTGCATTGGAGGGTCTACTTCAAATGGAATTTGACGTGTATCTCGGATATTAACTTCTGATGGAATTACAATTCGTCCTGGAACAGCTCCAGACTGATATGTTTTCCAATTATGAGCACATTTTCTAACATCTTTAAGGCGTAATACCATAGTAACAGGATCATCCTGATCATTCATTTCGCCATATCCTTTTTCTTGTCGAGCTTTGTCAAAAGGATCAGAAAATTTACTATTCTTCATAAGATGAATTATTTAGTGAAACAAAGTAAGTGAGATACGTTTGTAGGTAGTTAGCTTATTTTGATAAATAATTAAACTATTTTAACATATTCTATTTAGAAGTATGAAGGACATTATTGAAAAAAAATATGGTGTCTTTTATATGAGTTTCCCAATAGCTCCATTCATGTTTTCCAAGATGTTCTTGATAGGTGTGCGCTATTTTTAATTCTTTTAATTGATGATGTAATTTTCGATTACCTTCAATTAGGAGGTCATCTACACCACAATCAAACCTTAGTTTAGGAAGGTGTTCTTTATAGGTTAAGATGGTTTGATAGATAGATTCATTTTCTTTCTCTTCTTGAGAATATGCATTCAAGGATTCTTCTACAAAAAGTTTCATTTCTTCTAGTATTGTTATAGTGGATAATCCAGATACTGCATCAAATTTTTGATGGTTTTTGATTCCTAATCGCAAAGCACCAAATCCTCCCATGGATAGACCAGCTATACATAATTTTGAGTCGGCACTAGCTTGTGGGATCAATTCTATAACAGCATTTATAACATCCTCGGTAATCCATTTCTCATAATCAGCATGTGTATGCAGAAGATATCCGCTACCATCACCCCATAATCCATCTGATGGCATTGCGATAATCATGGGTTCTATTTCACCGTTTTGAATCCAGGATTCCATTTTTAAATGAATACCAGTTTTCTGCGACCAAATCCAATGACTTCCATAAACACCATGCAATAAAATAGTTATCGGTAAATCTTTCAGATTTTTACCCGAAGGTACATATACGGTAATATCTCCTCTTTGTTTAAGATAACCACTTTTTACTGTAATGTGCCTTAGGTGATTGGCTTCAAAGCGAGGATCTGATATTTCTGTTGTTCTAAATTTTGATGGCATATCAATTTTTATTTTAATGCTTCAAAAACAATGACACCTTTCGCATTTTTTCCGGCTAGCATATCATCAAAAGCTTGTTGTAATTCTTCGAATTTGTAGGTTGAGGTTACCATTTCATCTAATAATAAATCGCCTTTATCATAGAGCTCCAAAATCTTAGGAAAGTCGATATGGGGTCTGCATTTACCATATAACGGATTGATATATATTTTATCCCATTCGAATAATTGCATATCGATTGTTACTTCTTGTTCGATACCACTTACCTGAACTGCAGTTCCAGCATTACGAATCATTCCTAGAGGTGCAGCACCTAATTCTGGTATAGCGGTGCATTCAAATGCAAAATCGGCACCTCTTTTGCCCACAATCTCTTTAACTTTTATAGTAGCTTTTTTTAACCCTTTATCAGATTTTTTTGCTAATACAAAATGAGTAGCACCAAATTGCTTTGCCATTTCTAATCTTGTTTCATTAATGTCTATAGCTACAATTTTAGCTGCTCCGGATATTTTAGCTCCCTGAATTACATTAAGACCTACGCCACCAGTTCCAATAACAGCTACAGTCGATCCAGGAGTTACTTTTGCGGTATTTACAGCAGAACCATATCCAGTCATTACTCCACAACTAACAATAGATGCAGAACTGAAAGGAATTTCGGTTTGATATTTTACGACAGCTTGTTCTCTTACAACGGTATGTGTGGATAAGGTACCAATATTGAAAGAGCGTTCGATGCCTTTATTATTAAAAGTAGTACTCTCTAATCTTGCATGTCCTTCTGAAACTTCTCCATCTGGTAATGCGTCTCCCGCAACTACTGGAGAATTATTCTCACAAATGTGTTGATTTTGTTCTTGACATTGAAAGCAAGTTCCACAAGGAATTGCCCAGTTAAGAATTACATGATCTCCTGGTAAAATAGAGGTTACGTTAGGTCCAATATCGGTTACAATTCCAGCACCTTCATGACCTAATATAACTGGTCTACCCCAATGCAGAGAATCATAATCGGTATGACACACCCCTGCTGCCATTATTTTTACAACAACTTCATCACCTTCTGGTTTATGTATTCTTATATCTTCAATAGAGAAATTTCCATTTCCATTAGTAATCGCTGCTTTTGCTAACATTTCTAAAAGTATAATTGTTAGCTGCAAATTAGCGTTTAGTAAATGCTAATTATTAAACTGTTTTAGCAATTGATTGTATTATATATTCTCAATCAATAATTAGATATAAATTCCACCAAGTTGTCATTTCTTTCGAGATGTAACTTTTTACGCAATCTATATCTGGAAGTATGAACACTTTCTACTGATATGCCAAGTAATGAAGCCATATCTTTACTTGAAAAGTTCAGTTTTATCAAGGCACATATTTTTAGATCCGTTTGGGTTAATGTTGGAAAGTTAGATTTTAAATTTTTATAAAAACCTTGGTTTATATTGATAAACCTTGCTTCGAACTCTTTCCAGTTACTTCCCATTCCGGATTGAATGGATTTAATGATTTTATTTACAGAGTTTAAATTTAAATTATCTTTATTTTCTGCTAATGAATTTTTCAAGCCAACAATAAATTCATCTTTTTCGATAAGCTGAAGAGCTGATTTCGCTAATTCTTTATTTTTTAGTTCTATTGCTTTTTTACTTTCATTTAGCTTCAATCGTTGTTTTTGTTTTAATAAGCGTTGTTCTCTCTTGTGTTTTCTTTTTAAATTTTTAAAGGTCATAACGCCAACAATAATTAAAAAGAAAAGTGTGACAAATAATAGTGAAGCACTAAGCAGAGATATTTTTTGTCTACTCTCTAATTCAGATAAACGCTGCTCTTTAAGGATTTTTTCTTGCTTTTCCTTTTGTAATCGATATTGATCTTTAATTTCAAATAAGTACTCATTGTTTTTACTATTAATACCAAATATTTTGTTTTCTAGATCAATAGCTTCCTTGATATGAGAAAATGCACGTTGGTAATCTTTAGAGTCATAGTATAATTGGGATACTTCTTTGTGATTAATAATTTGGTAGTTCATATGACTATTATGTACATAGGATACCTCAAGTGATTTGTTATAATGAAATTTACTTTGCTTGTAGTCTTTTTTAAGATGATATAATCTAGCAAGAAAGTAATGAATAATCACTAAATAAGATTCGTTATTTTCTTTAAAATATTCTTGTGATTTTAAAAGTATTTCTTCAGCCTTTTCAAATTGCCCTTCATTTGCTAATAGAAAACCTCTTTCTGATTCTAAAAAATAGTTTCGAATTCCTTCATTTTTAGCCTTAAAATATAAATAGCAACTGTCGAGATAAGTTCTTGCAGTCTCATAGTCTTTATTATATCGGTAAAAGTTGGCTATAGAAAAGTAGTCACTAATGGTGTAATCTATGCTAAAACCTTTTTGAGAAGAAAGCTCTTTGCTAATAGTAAGAGCATTACCAAAATTTTCTAATGCCTTTGTGTTTCGATTATAAAAACTATATAGCCATCCAAGAGATTGATATACTCTGGATTTGGAGAATGAATCATTACTATTTTCCGCAAGAAATAATGCTTTCCAATAACCATCATACGCTTTTCCATAATTAAGATTATGTCCATACAATTCAGAAAGCTCGTTGATGCTATTGATTAAATTGAACGTGTCTTTTTTGAACGTAAAAAACTCAATACTTTTTTCATAGTTATGCACAGCTTTTTCAAAGTTTACAAACCTGTTTTCTCTAGCTTTTTCGAGATATTGATTTTGCTTATATAGTTGTTGCGACCATGAGATACTAACGCAAAACGTTATAAAAATTATTGAAATTGGGGTTCTTTTAAACATAACTTTTTCATCAAGTAAGCTTAAGGCGCTTTTGGGTTATAATTGAAATATTATTTTATTTCTTCTTTGTTTACTGGCATATTCTTTATTAAAGCCCGAATACTTTACGTAATTCACATAAAGTAACAAAAATATAGAAGCATTAAAGTTGTGTTTTAAGAGGTCTAGGCAAAAATAGTGTTTTTGTCTAGTACTTTTCAACCTAAAATACCACTTGTTCAGTTTATGTCTAGTGTGTTTTAAATCAAGATTCTGATGTATATGTGATATTTGTCGAACCTTAATTTTTATAATTATGAAGAAGGCTTTAAGATCTATTCTTAAAATTAGCGTTATTCTTGGTTTTTTCTCATCGAATGCTCAAAATTATTCAGAAATCGGTAATCACGATTTTAATCAACATTGGGAGTTTAAATTAGTAGAAAATACTGGAATATATGATACTGAACAATATGATAATTGGACAAAAATCAGCATTCCACACGATTGGAGTGTAGATTTTTCTTTTGATGCAGATAAGGGAGAAGGAGCCACTGGATATTTGCCTGGAGGAAAAGGTTCGTATAGGAAGGAATTTATTATAAGTGAAAAAAAAGAAACTACTACTTATCTATTATTCGATGGAGTTTATAATAATAGTAAGTTTTATCTGAATGATAAATTATTAGGTTTTCATCCTTACGGGTATTCTCCTTTTTATTTCGATATCACAGATGATTTAAACACGACTACAGGAAAAAACCAACTTAAAGTTGATGTCAATCGCAAGAAATATGTGGACAGCAGATGGTATACTGGTTCCGGTATATATAGAAATGTAAAACTAATTCGAAAGAACAATTTGCATATTCCGGTTTGGGGAATCTTTATAACTACTCCCAAGATTACAGATGAAAAAGCAGTAGTGAAAATTGCTTCTTCCATAAAAAATAAATTTACAGAAGATCAAAAGTTTGATCTAATGATTAAAATTTATGATGATAAAGGTGATATGGTTTCTGAATTCAGTGAATCCAAGAGCATAGATTCCCAGAATGATTTGAAGATTGAAAGTACCATCGAAATATCCAATCCTTATCTATGGAAACTAGATTCCCCAAGATTGTATAAAGCTGTTGTTTCCATTGTTCAGAATAACAATATTGTAGATAAGAATACTATAAAATTTGGTGCTCGCGAGATTGAATTTGATGCAGATAAAGGTTTCTTTTTAAATAAAGAGCATACCAAAATAAAAGGGGTTTGTTTACATCACGATGGAGGTATTGTTGGAGCTGCTGTACCGAAGGACGTTTGGAGAAGAAGATTGCAGAAATTAAAAGAAGCAGGTTGTAATGCGATAAGAATTTCACATAATCCAGGATCAGAGGAATTTTTGGAGCTATGTGATGAAATGGGATTTTTAGTACAAGACGAATTTTTTGACGAATGGGACAATCCCAAAGATAAAAGATTGAACATGAATGAAAGAAGCGTGGATGATATCACTCGTGGTTATACAGAATATTTTCAGGAGTGGGCAGAAAAAGATCTTAAAAATACCATATTGGCACATAGAAATCATCCTTCAATTTTTCAATGGAGTATAGGAAATGAAATAGAATGGACATACCCTAGGAATGCCGATGCAACTGGCTTTTTTAATAATATGGACTGGAGCGGAAACTACTTTTGGGAGGAACCCCCACATTCTACAGCACAGATTAAAGAAAAATTGGAAACACTTCCACGTGGGAAATATGATATTGGAAAAACAGCTAAGAAACTAGCAGCGTGGACTAGAGAATTAGATACCACAAGATATATAACAGCTAATTGTATTTTACCTTCTGCTAGTCATCTGTCTGGTTATGCTGATGAACTTGATGTTGTAGGATATAGTTATAGAAGAGTACTGTATGACTATGGACATAGGAATTACCCCGACAAGCCTATTATGGGAACTGAAAACTTAGTGCAATGGCATGAGTGGAAGGCTGTTGAGGATCGTCCATTCATCTCCGGGACATTCTTGTGGACAGGAATTGACTATATGGGAGAATCTAATGGGCAATGGCCAAGAAAAGCAACGCCAAGCGGGATGTTAGATGTTGCGGGATTCGAAAAACCATCCTATCATATGATGAAAACCCTTTGGAATGATGAACCTCATATTTATGTAGCAACACAAAAACTAGAAAAATCAATCTTTAAGGAAGACGAAAAAACAGGAGAGCCAGTAGAAAAAGAAAAAGGAGCTTGGAAAAAAGCTTTATGGGTATGGCACGATGTAAATGAACATTGGAATTATGAAGATCGGCAAAAAGTAGTCATAGAAGTGTATTCTAATTATGATGAGGTAGAGTTATGTGTCAATGAACAAAGTTACAAGACAAAAAAACTAGAAGATTTCGAAGATAGAATCTATAAATGGATCATTCCTTTCCAGAAAGGAGAACTAAAAATCATTGGAAAAAAAGATGGCGAGATTGAAGAAATCAAGACAGTAAAAACTACTGGTGAACCCAAAAATATTAAACTAATAACTGATAAAACCGTGATGCAATCGGATGGATATAGTGTCGCTCACATAATTGCACAATTGGAAGATGTTGACGGAAATCCTGTTAAAAATATAGAAGATAAGATAATGTTTTTTGTGGATGGAAATGTTAGCATACTGGGGGTAGATAATGGATCTGCTTTTAGTGTTCAGGATTATAAATCAAATTCAGTTAAAACCAATAACGGAAAATGTTTACTTCTTATTCAGTCCCAAAAAGATAAAGGAGATATCACAATATCTGCTACATCAGAAAAGCTAACCAGTAATAAGTTAACCATAAATATTAAGTAGATTCTTGTACTTTACAGTATCTAACCATAGCATATATCATATGAAGCTAAATCATAAAATCGTATTTCATTTATTAGCAACTGTACTTGTTATCGGTTGCAATCAACCTGACAAACAAGAAATTGTGGAAGAGGAAAAAAATAAGCCTTGTGAAACTGTACTTGATGTATCTCCAGAGAAATTAGATCGCTTTGGAATCACCAATAAAGAATACTTAAGCGCAGCTTCAAAAAGAGCACTTCAGTGGAAGTATTTTGAGAATGACTGGTATCGAGTTTTCAATCCAATGAAACCGTTGAAAGGCGATTTAGCTTATGAAGAAGGTGTTGTTCGTAGAGATCCTTCCGCAATCATTAAAGTAGATGGGTTGTATCATGTTTGGTATTCAAAAAGTGTGGGTCCAACAGATGGATTTGGTGGGGATATTGAAAACGATAAAGTTTTTCCTTGGGATCGTTGCACCGTATGGCATGCAACCTCCGAAGATGGATGGACTTGGAAAGAAGATAAAGAAGCTGCCGTTCCTTTAGGAGAGAAAGGATCTTATGACGATAGATCCATTTTTACGGTAGAAATTATGGAATGGGATGGGATGTATTATCTATGTTACCAAACCATCAAGTCACCATATGATGTTCGTACCAAAAATGAAGTTGGTTTAGCACGGTCTTCATCTCCTTTTGGTCCTTGGACAAAAAGTAAAGAACCTGTTCTAAAACCAGCTGATAATGGTATTTGGAAAGGGGAAGAACAAAATCGCTTTATGGTAGAAAAGAAAGGAGATTTTGATTCGCATAAAGTTCATGACCCTTGTATTCTTCCTTACAAAGGAAAATTCTATTTGTATTACAAAGGAGAGCAAATGGGAGAAGAAATATTATATGGAGGACGTCAGATTCGACATGGTGTTGCTGTAGCAGATAATCCAAAAGGGCCTTACGTAAAATCTAAATACAATCCTATTTCCAATTCTGGACATGAAATATGTGTATGGCCAGTAGATGGTGGAATAGCTTCTTTGATTACTACGGATGGACCCGAACGAAATACATTCCAATGGTCACCAGATGGGATCAATTTTGAGATTCGTGGTGCTGTAAAAGGAGCAAATATGCCTCATGCTATTGGTCTGAATAGAACTATTGAAGCTACAACAGACAATCCAACTGCAATTTTTGATTGGGGATTATCTCACATGTATAATAGTTGGAACTACCAGAGTATTATGCGTTTTGACTCTTATCGAAAAACATCGCATGTAGCACAAGGGGCTAAAGCGCCAGATGGGGAAAAGAAAAAAGACAAGCAAAAAGATAATTAATAAGTAGACAAAATTGAAAGCAACGATATATAAAGGCAATAAAACCTTTAGTGTAATTGATAAGGAGGTAGCAGTACCTAAAGAAGGAGAAGTTCGTATCAAAGTAGCATATTCTGGAGTATGTGGAACCGATGTGCATATCTATCATGGTATGATGGATAAAAGAGTAAATATTCCAGAAACAATAGGTCATGAAATGTCAGGTACTATTGATGCTATTGGTGAAGGAGTAACAGGATACGAATTAGGTGATAAGATTGTGGTAAGACCATTAGATGATCGCGCAGTAAAACCTTCAGATAAAGGTTTTAATCATATCTGTGAAGAGCTTAAGTTTATTGGGATTGACAGTTCTGGTTCTATGCAACAGTTTTGGAACGTACCTGCTTTTACATTACATAAATTAAAAGAAGAGACCGATCTAAAATTAGCGGCATTGATAGAACCATTATCGGTAGCGGTACATGATGTTCGTTTGAGTGAACTAAACGAAGGAGAAACTGCTATTGTTTTAGGAGGAGGACCTATTGGGTTATTAGTCGCAATGGTAGCCAAAGATGCTGGTGCAAATGTTATTATTTCGGAAGTAAATCCAGTTCGTATAGTGAAGGCAAAAGAATTAGGTTTTGATACAGTGAATCCTGTGGAAGTCGACTTGGTAGCTTATGTAAGAAGTAATACTGAAGGTCGATTAGCAGACGTGGTATTTGAAGTAGCAGGCGTTCAACCAGCGTTGGATGTAATGACGGAAGTGGCTGGTATAAGAGGAAGAATTGTTATGGTAGCTATCCATGGAGAACCAAAACCAGTGAATTTGTTTAAGTTTTTTTGGAAAGAACTAAAACTCATAGGAGCAAGAGTTTACGAAAAAGAAGATTACGAAAAAGCAATTCAATTGATAACAGCCAATGAACTTCCTTTTGAAGAACTAATTACCGATGTTCAACCCTTAACCAAAATTCAAGAAGTTTTTGAAAATATAGATAACAATCCTGATGGACTTAAGGTATTAATGGATTGCCAACAATAAAATTAACCACATATAATTAATGAGTATTTTAAATAAATTCAGTTTAGAAGGTAAAACAGCCTTAGTAACAGGCTGTAAAAGAGGTATTGGAAAAGCTATGGCCATTGGTTTAGCCGAAGCTGGAGCTAATATTATTGGTGTTTCTGCAAGTCTTGAAAAAGAAGGAAGTGATGTAGAAAACGCAGTCAAGAAATTAGGAAAAGACTTTAAAGCATATCAATGTGATTTTTCAGATAGAAAATCTTTGTATCAATTTATCAAAGAAGTAAAATCAGATGTTCCAGTAATAGATATACTCGTTAATAATGCAGGAACAATTTTAAGAGCACCTGCAGCAGAACATCCAGATGAATATTGGGATAAAGTAATAGAAGTAAATCAGAATGCTCAGTTTATCCTTACTAGAGAAATAGGGAAAGAGATGGTAGAAAGAGAGAATGGAAAGATTGTATTTACAGCTTCATTATTAACCTTTCAAGGAGGAATTACTGTACCGGGGTATGCGGCAAGTAAGGGTGCAATAGGACAAATGACAATGGCATTTGCCAATGAATGGGCATCAAAAGGGATTAATGTAAATGCCATAGCTCCTGGATATATAGCAACTGATAACACAGAAGCGCTTAGAAATGATCCTAATCGAGCTAACTCAATTTTAGCAAGAATCCCTGCTAATAGATGGGGAAATCCTGAGGATTTTGCTGGTCCTGTAGTGTTCCTTTCTTCCGAAGCTGCCAATTATATGAATGGATCCATCATGGTTGTTGATGGTGGATGGATGGGTAGATAATTAAATTAAAAACACCTCAAAAAAAGAAAAGATGAAAGCAAAAGAATATCAACTTTTTATTAACGGAGGATGGGCGAATGCTACATCTGGAAGTACTGCTAATATTACCAGTCCAATCGATGAAAGCATTGTCGGCACAGTGCAAATGGGTGTGGAGGAAGATGCAAAAATTGCACTAGAAGCAGCTGAAAAAGCACAAAAAGAATGGAGAAAAGTTCCTCCAAGAAAGCGTGCAGAACTCATGCGAAAGTTTGCTGCCGAAATAAGAGCTAATAAACAATATCTGGCGGAATTATTAACCAGAGAACAAGGTAAAATTATTTCTTTAGCAGAAATAGAAGTAGAAGTTACCGCAACTTTTATTGAATATGCTTGTGATTGGGCGAGACATATAGAAGGCGATATTATGCCTTCTGATAATGAAAACGAACATATTTATATACATAAAATTCCTAGAGGAGTAGTTGTTGCAATTACTGCTTGGAACTTTCCTTTAGCTTTGGCTGGAAGAAAAATAGGTCCAGCTCTGGTAGCTGGAAATGCAATTGTCGTAAAGCCAACACAGGAGACTCCTTTAGCTACGTTAGAATTAGGTTTTATTGCCGAAAAAGTAGGCTTGCCTAAAGGGTTATTGAACGTTGTTACTGGTTCAGGAAGGGTACTTGGTAATGCATTGGTTGAAAATCCAATTACCAAAATGGTTACCATGACTGGTAGTACACCTGCAGGTCAACAAATTTTCAAAGCTGCGGCACAAAATCTTACACATGTACAATTAGAACTTGGAGGAAAAGCTCCGGCTATAGTATTTGCAGACGCAAACTTAGATCAGGCGGCAGAAGCCGCGTTCCACTCCAGATTTGATAATTGTGGACAGGTGTGTACCTGTAATGAACGTATGTATGTACATGAAGATATATATGATGCATTTATGGAGAAATTTATGGAACATCTAAAGACTTACAAAGTAGGAAATCCATTAGATAGAAGTGTGTCCATGGGACCAAAAGTAAATGCTTCAGAATTGAAAAATATGGAGCATTTAGTAGAAGTGAGCGTAAAAGAAGGAGCTACCGTTGCAACTGGAGGAAAAAGGCCAGATGGTTCTGAATTTGAAAAAGGACATTGGTTCGAACCTACAGTACTTACAGACGTAACCCAAGATATGACTATTGTACACGAAGAATCATTCGGTCCTATATTACCTGTGATTAGGTTTTCAGAGTTTGATCAAGTGATCGGATATGCAAATGATTGCGAATATGGATTAGCGGCTATGATTTTTACCAAGGATATGGCAACCATATTGCGATGCAATGATGAATTAGAGTTTGGTGAAATCTATGTAAACCGAGGTCATGGAGAACAACATCAAGGATTCCATAACGGATATAAACTGTCAGGAAGCGGAGGAGAAGATGGAAAGTACGGATTCGAGCAGTACCTAGAAAAGAAAACCTTTTATATGAATTATAAATAAAAGAGGTTTCATTAATGGATATTCAAATAAAAGATATAAAAGTTAGATTATTCGAAGTGCCTCTTCCAGAAGTACTTTCTGATGCCAAACATGGAGATCATTATCATTTTGAGTTAGTTACTACCACCATTACCCTAAATGACGGAAGTCAAGGCACTGGATATACTTATACCGGAGGTAAAGGAGGTAGAGCTATAAAAGCTATGATAGAGTATGATTTTAAAGAAGCTCTAATCGGAAAAAACGGTGCTGATATTGAAGGAATCTATGATTTTTTAGAATGGCATATCCACTATGTAGGAAGAGGAGGAATTGCTTCTTTTGCCATTTCTACCATAGATATAGCTTTGTGGGATATACACTGTAAAAAACTTGGAGAGCCACTTTGGCAAGTTGCTGGAGGAGCAAATAATACTTGTAAATCGTATTGTGGAGGTATCGATTTGCAATTTCCACTACCCAAGTTATTACAAAACATGGATACCTATTTGGCCAATGGTTTTAATGCGTTAAAAATCAAAATCGGAAGGGAAAATTTAGATGAAGATATTGAGCGCATAAAAGCAGTAAGAGAGCATATTGGTCCTGATATTACTTTTATGGTAGACGCTAATTATTCTATGAGTATTGATAAAGCTATTGAAGCGATCAATAGATTCAAAGAATTCGATATTACTTGGTTTGAAGAACCTATTATTCCCGACCATTATAAAGGTTATGGAGAAATAGTAGAAAAAACAGGTTTCCCTCTAGCAATGGGAGAAAACTTGCATACTATTCACGAGTTTGAGTATGCATTTGAGCAATCTAAATTGTCCTTTGTGCAACCAGATGCTTCTAATTGTGGAGGTGTCACAGGATGGTTACGTGTTGCCAAATTGGCAAAACAACATAACATTCCTGTGTGTTCACATGGAATGCAAGAATTGCATGTAAGTTTGGTTTCTTCTCAAGAAAATGCTGGATGGTTAGAGGTGCATAGTTTTCCAATAGATGAATATACAATCAGTCCATTGATTGTAGAAAACTATAGAGCGGTAGCTCCTGATATTCCTGGAATTGGTGTTGTCTTCAATTGGGGAAAATTAGAGCCGTTTGAACAATTCTAATAAGATTCACATGAATTATTTAATAACCCACACATTTTAATAGTCAATGAAAGTAGAAAAAAGAAATTTTGGTAACATAGGAAACGATGAGGTATTCCTATATGAATTGTCTAATGATAATGGCGTGGTAGTAAAAATATCGAATTACGGAGCAACGATTACGGCAATTCTTACACCAGATAATCAGGGTGCCTCTAGAGAGATTACCTGTGGTTTTGAGAATATTGATGGTTATTTTTCCGAAGAGTATAAGAATAACGCTCCGTATTTCGGTGGTACAGTAGGGAGGTGTGCTTCTCGGATTCATGAAGGTAAGTTTACACTAGAAGGCAAAGAATATTCATTAGTTGGTAATGATAGGGGAAATCATTTACATGGAGGAACTCAAGGATTTGATAGAAAAATATGGACGGTAGAAAGTTATGATAATATGAAGGATAAAGTTATCGTCATCATGAGTTTACAAAGCCCAGATATGGAAGAAGGATATCCAGGAAATGTAAAAATTAATACACGTTTTACACTTACTAATGAAAATGAATTGATTATATCTTATAAGGCGAATACGGATAAAGCCACTCCAATTTCGTTAACCAATCATTCTTATTTTAATTTATCTGGCTTCCAAGAAACTGTACATGATCATAAAGTTACCATTCATTCAGATGCCTTTTTAGAAGGTGATGAGAAAGGAGTAGCACAAGGAGGTGTGATAAATGTGGATGGAAGATTAGAGGATTTCAGGAATGGGAAGTTTTTTAAAGAAGCTTTAGATCATATGGAAACCGGGTTTGATCATTATTTTTTATTCCCAAAAGATTTTGAATTAAGAAAAGTGGCTTCTTTTGAGCATAAAGGATCCGGAAGAACCATGGAAGTTTTAACCACAGAACCAGGAATGTTGTTCTATTCGGGTTATTTCACTTCGGATGTTCTAAAAAGAGAAACTGGAGATCAATATGGACAATACAAGGCCTTTTGTTGTGAAACCCATCGATATCCGAATGGAGTAAATTTAGAAGATGCTCCTAAAACGATTACCTATCCTGAAGAACCATTTACCAGTACTACGATTTTCAAATTTTCTACAATCGAGTAGTAAATAAGATATATAAAATTAACAGCGCAACACTCAACTTTTAAAATTAATAATTATGACTATAGGAATATTATTTGCGGTCCTCGCTGGATTAATGCTTGGATTATATGCATTGCCAGAAAAATATACCAAAGGATACGAGTTTGAAAATACTTGGGGAATGATGTTTTTTATCAATATGCTCATTATTCCAATCGCCGCAGGTTTTTTATTAGTGAATGATTTTGATGTTATCGTTTCTAATATACCTACAGATATTCTTTGGAAAATGGGATTAGCCAGTATTCTTTGGGGTATTGGTGTGATGATGTGGGGAAAAGCAATTAATTACATTGGCTTGTCTCTAGGTTTTTCAATTTTTATTGGCACCGTTATTCTTGTCGGATCCTTATTACCATTCTTAGTAGACGGATTGCCTTCCAATAATGTATTTATGGTAATTCTTTTAGGGATTTTGATAGTACTTTTTGGGGTGTCTTTTAATGGGAAAGCAGGAATGCTAAGACAAGCTGAAGATCAAAAAAATAGTAGAGAAAAGGTAGATGGTAAAGCGTCTTCGATGACCATAGGAATTATTATTGCTGTTATTGGAGGTTTGTTAGCTACTGGATTTAGTTATGCGAATGCGTATGGAAGACCATATCTGCATGAAGCTTGTCAGGAAGCTGGAAATTCGGAATGGATTACGGCGGTAATGGTGATGGTTATTATATATGTATCAGGAGCTATTTTTGTAATTCCTTACTTTATATACCAACTAAGTGCTAAAAAGTTATGGAGTAAATTCAGTTCTCCACATACTCCTAAAAATTTGTTTTATACTTTTATTATGGCACTTTTAAACTTTGCTGCCTCAGGAACCTTTGCCTTTGCTGCGTATAAATTAGGATCTTCTGGGAATACAGTTGGATATGCGATTTTTAATACAGTATGTGTTGCTGTAGCAATAATCACCGGAATACTTACTGGAGAGTGGAGCAGTACAAGTTCTAAACCTAGAAAAATTCTTTATCTGGGATTGACCGCAATGATATTAGGAGTAATCGTAATTGCTTCAGGAAACGCAATGGGATAAAAAGCAGAGAAAAGAAGAATACTGCTGTTTTCAATTTTAAATAATTCTATCAAAATCTTATGGGTATTATCACTTTTCTAGGCTTTACCTTGCTGGTAGCTTTGATTTCATATTTAGCAACAAAAAAAACTGATGAGAAATCATATACCGGTTATTTTTTGGCTGGTAGAAGCTTAACAGCTCCAGTGATTGCAGGTTCATTATTACTAACTAACTTATCTACAGAACAGATTGTAGGGTTAAACGGACAGGCTTTTTCAGAAGGAATTTTGGTAATGGCTTGGGAAACCTTAGCCGCAATCGCTATGGTAGTAACCGCCTTATATCTATTACCAAGATATCTTAAAGAAGGATTAACAACAGTACCTCAGTTTTTAGAAAGAAGATATGATGTCGGAACTAAAACGATTACTTCTGGATTGTTTCTTACAGGATATGTGGTAGTGCTTTTACCGATTGTTTTGTATTCTGGAGCTTTGGCCATTAGTACTATTTTTGATATTCCAACACTACTTAATGTAGATAAAACAACCGCTTTATGGATTACGGTTTTTTCGATAGGGATTATTGGTTCTATCTATGCGATTTTTGGAGGACTTAAAGCAGTTGCAGTTTCAGATACAATTAATGCAGTTGGATTATTGATAGGAGGTTCGATCATTCCTGTTTTAGGGTTGATGTTAGTGGGTAATGGTAATATGGTGGAAGGATTTACAGAGTTATGGGTATCGAATCCAGATAAATTTAAGTCAATGGGCGGAGAAGATTCTTCTGTTCCGATTAGTACAATTTTTACAGGAATGATGCTGGTTCAATTATTTTATTGGGGAACAAATCAGGCAATTATTCAACGAGCATTGGGTGCGAAAAACCTTAAAGAAGGACAAAAAGGAATTCTGTTAGCTTCTTTTATTAAAATATTAGGCCCAGTATTAGTGGTGTTACCAGGGATTATCGCATTTCATTTGTATGGGGATAGTATTACCAATCCAGATGAAGCATATCCTACCTTAGTTCGCAAAGTTTTACCGACTTCATTGATTGGTTTTTTTGCGGCAGTTCTCTTTGGAGCTATTTTGAGTTCATTTAACAGTGCTTTAAATAGTTCTGTTACTCTTTTTGGCGTAGATATATATAAAGGCTATATCAATAAAAATGCTTCTGAAAAACAGATTGTAAAATCTGGAAAGATATTCGGAATCGTTCTCGCCGTATTATCCATGTTTATCGCACCATTGATTGCAAATGCACCTGCTGGTTTGTTTGGGTATTTACAACAAGTTAATGGATGTTATACAATTCCTATTTTAACAATCATTATTATGGGATATTTAACGAAACGTATTCCTCCTGTTGCAGCCAAAATAGCGATCATTTTAGGTGCGGTTGTCTACTTGATTTATGTTATTCTTGATAATACGGTAATGAAGGGTACATTTCCTCATTTTTTACACGTGCAGGGAGTGTTATTTGCCATTAACATTTTAATAATGATTATAATTGGTAAAATGTATCCACGTAAAGAAGCTTTTGAAATTATATATACAAAAGAAGTTGATATTAAACCGTGGAAATATACTATTCCAGTAGGAGTATCTATTTGTGTAATTGTAATCGTGATTTACTTAACTTTTAGATAAAAATGTAGAATTCTTCGACTTTAGATTAACCAGAATATTTTCACAAACACAACAATTGCTCTTGATTCAAAAAAAACAGATTCTGTCCCAGGTCTGGTGCCAAAACTTCAATATTTAAAGGGTTTTCTCGCGACCCAAGAAGGATTCGAACTTGGAGATAATAAGATTCAATTTCCTAAATATTAAATAAAATATATGACTGTAAATAAAGAGGTAACCCTTATGAAGCTATTAATAACATCGAATGGGTTTTTGTAAACGATTGTAATTCATATAAATGACCAATAGAACGATTAGGTATTTCAATCTCTTCCGTTACAAAGCAAAAGCTTCATAGAAATGTGAAGCTTTTTTTATTGTCTTCCTAGAATATACCTAAAAATAAGTGCTCTTTTTTTAATACTATTAATAAGATTACTTGATCTTATGTATTTATGGGTACTGTATTCAAATTATCAATATGACTCTTCTCTTGGTGTCGGAAAAGTTATATGGCTTACTTATTTTTCCCCAAGATAATGTCGGTAATCTTCGCAGATTTGGCGTGTTTTTTCTATAAGTAGATACTCTTCTTGAACTACTTTTGAAACATCAAAAATCAATAAACCTATCACACCATGGTCGATGTTGTATTAACCGTTTTAAAGGATAAACTCAATGAATATTTTAAAAATGTAGTAGGTACTACAGAATCTAATATTATAGACTTTATAAGTACGAATAATAACGATCCTGTTTCTTTTACTAATGATAAAATAACTCCTTTTCTCATTAATATTTCTGAAGATAGAAAATTTAGAAATGCAGATCAATATGCTGGTGTGATAAGAAATGGTATCAAAACCCAGGCGAATCCTGAAATCAGAATTGAGTTATTGATTTTGTTCGTATCTAAATTCAATAAATATGAGCAGGCACTCAAGTTTTTATCACATGTCATTAAGTTTTTTCAGGTCAACAGAATCTTCGATCCTCTAAATTCACCGCAATTATCAGATGAAAATATAGAGAAGTTGATCGTAGAATTAATATCACTCCCATTAGAAGAACAAAATCAAGTATGGCATTCTTTAAACACATCCTATCTACCATCGGTTTTATATAAAGTGCGTTTACTGTCTTTTATCGATGATCAAAGTATGGAGTTCGTGGGAGAACCAATATCCACAACGAATCTTAATCTTCATCAAAAAGTATAAGCTTTTAGTAATGAATATATCTATAAACAAGCCCAATATCACGAATTAAATAAAGTATAAAATGGAATATCGCGAATTTTTTGACATAGAAGTTATTCACCCTGTTTTATCAGAATCTAATGATGTAGTGCTTGTCCCGAAAAATGAAACGAGAAAACACCTAAGCAACCTTGGATTTGTGGTAAAGAAAACAGAAAAAGGAATAAAGATTTTAGCTCCTATGTCTCGAAGAAATGGCGATTTTCAGCCTTTGAGCGAAGATGACAACTTTACTTTTTATATATATCCCACTTCTGATGTTACTCAAGAGGTTACAGATTTTTCTGAAATAGATGAAGGTAATATAATCTTATTTTCTAATCAAGATCTTCCAGAAAACAGTCAGGAATTAGTAAGTAACCAAGTAGTAAAGGAAGGGATTTTTGGAGGATATCCTGCATTAGGTAGTATTCAAATTATAGGTCATAAAATTAATCTTACTTCTTTAGAACAACCGATAAAATTTAAAGCTGTATTTGGAGCAAAGTCGATAAAGTGGAAGTACTATTTTGTATCCAATACTGAAGATATTGATATCAGTTTGGAGTCTAGAGATAATCAAATCAGTTTCAATGAAGTGGCGGTCGATGAAAACATAACGGACCAGATTATAAATTCTATTCAATTAAATTTTCCCGATACCCAAGTTAAAATTTTCGAATCTAAAGATTTGGTTCCCTACAGTAACAAACCCATTAAGAATATAAAACTACTTCAAAACGGTGATGTTCTTATCAATCATTTACCCAATCCGCGAGCAGAACAACAAGGAATCCAAATAATTAAAATTAAGTAAGAAAAGGCATTTCGAGAGAATCAATTGATTTTTTAGAAAAGCCCATTATAAACATGTAAAACTATTAGAATATGTCTAGATTTTTAACACCAGATGTGTACACTGAGGAGGTACCTCTATTACCACAATCTGTAGCAGAAGTTTCCACTGCGGTGCCAGCTTTTATTGGATATACGGAAAAAGCAGTAAAAAACGGAAAAGATATTAGAAACAAAGCGATTAGAGTATCTACTCTATTAGAGTTTAAAGAAGCTTTTGGAGGTGCACAATCAGCATCTTTTATGGTAAGCATTTCGGATGATGATGCTGTAGAAAATATAGAAGTAGAAGCTCCGAAGCATACTTTATATCATGCAATCGATTTATATTTTAAAAATGGTGGTGGTGATTGTTATATCATTTCAGTAGGAAATTATAATGATGATTATGATAAGGAATCATTCTTAAATGGGTTAGAAGTTTTGAGTAAGGAAGACGAACCTACTCTGATTATGCTTGGAGAAGCAACAAAATTAGATGCGCCCGATTATCATGAAGTATGTCAAAATGCCTTGGCACAGTGCCAGGATTTAAAGGACAGGTTTTGCATTTTCGATATTAAAAAAGATGATGAAAACGGAACATCTTTTAGAGATGGAATAGGTACAAATAATCTAAAATATGGTGCTGCTTATACCCCATATTTACAAACATCACTTACCTATCGTTATGAAGAAGATCTTGTAGAAGTATCAGGTTCTTCGGCAACTGAAACCCTACAATTAGAAATAGCTGGCGCGATTAGAGTTGAGTACAGTGGATCTTCTCAAGATGCACCAAAAGTTAAGATTAATAAAGGAACAGGGAGCATACCTTCTTTTAGTATTGCTGACGCTGTATTAACCATCAATGTTGGAGAAGGAACTCCTGCTAGTGAGATTATAAATGAATGGAATACATTTTCAAACAAAGGTGATTTTGATATTATTTTGTTAGATGGAGCAACAGTTGTAGAATCTTCTACAGGAACCACTGATCTTATTACTACTGGTGGTGATAATGCTTCTGTTAGTTTATCAACTTTCAAGGAATCTCGTTCTGAGTTATACAGCAGAATTATCAGTGAAGTATCAAAACAACGTATCACGTTACCACCAAGTGCGGCAGTAGCTGGTGCATACGCTACCACAGACAGAGAAAGAGGTGTATGGAAAGCACCAGCAAACGTAAGTTTAAATGCTGTTATCGGTCCTATCTCGAAAATTACTTCTAAAGATCAGGAAAAACTAAATGTTGATGCTACAAGTGGTAAATCCATCAATGCTATACGAAGTTTTGTTGGAAAAGGAACCATGATTTGGGGAGCTCGTACACTTGCCGGAAATGATAATGAATGGCGATACGTACCAGTACGAAGATTATTCAATATGATAGAAGAATCTACCAAGAAAGCATCTCAGTTTGCAGTTTTTGAATCTAACGATGCCGTGACTTGGTTGAAGATGAAGGCTATGATCGAAAGTTTTTTATACGGAGTTTGGCAACAAGGTGGATTAGCTGGAGCGACAGAAGAGCAAGCATATTTTGTGAATATCGGATTGGGAAAAACTATGACGCAACAGGATATTTTGGAAGGAAAGATGATTGTAGAAATTGGATTAGCAGCTGTGCGTCCTGCAGAGTTTATCATACTGAAATTCTCTCATAAACTACAAGAAGCATAATAAGCGTACAAAATTTAATGAATAAGTAAAAAGTAAAACAATGGCTTTAACTAAAGAACAAATAAAGATAGATTACCCTTTAGTAACCTATAATTATAGGGTAGATATCAATGGAGTATCTATAAGTTTTTCGGAGGTATCTGGTTTAGAATTATCCTTCGAAACAACAACATATAAGGAAAGCTTCGCTACAGGAGGAAAAGTAGGACCGAATATTATGTATATGCCTGGGCAGATTCAACCGGTAAATATATCTATGAAGAAAGGATTGGTAAAAGGAAAGAGCATTCCTGTCTTTTATGATTGGATCAATGATATACAATTGAATCAGGTAGATAAAAGAGATATCGTAGTGCATCTTTTAGATGAGACCGGTAGTACTGTAGTGAGCTGGAAAGTTATAGATGCTTTTCCAACTAAATTAACAGCTCCTTCTTTTGATGCAAGCTCTAATGATGTAGCTATAGAATCTATGGATTTAATGGCTTTTAGAGTGACTATGGAAGAAGCATAGTAAATAAATAAACTAAGCAAGTTCTATTCTAGGAAACAAAACCAGAATTGTAAGTCAATATAAATTCAAAAAACCAAAGTATTGTGGCAATTGATAAACAGAAAATTAGCGAAACCTATCCGTTACCGGTATACAATTATCAGGTAACGATTAACGGAGTTGAAATCATGTCGTTCTCAGAGATTTCAGGTTTAGAAATTGACCATGATCATGTGTTGTATCGACATGGTTTTAGTTGGGCAGTTGGAGATCATTTGATCCGTGGCCAAAGAAAACCGATTAATATTTCTTTAAAAAGAGGGTTGATCAAACGTAGGAGTGATTTATATGACTGGATTAAATCTGGAGAAAAGAAAGACATTAGAATAGAACTCTGTGATGAAGCTGGGATGGGCATCGTAGTTTGGGAGGTTTCCCGAGCATTACCTTTCAAATTAGATGCTCCATCGTTTAGCGCTAGCGCCAGTGAAGTAGCGATAGAGAGTCTCGATTTAATAGCTCATGACTTACGAGTAAAATACAATTAAAGAGTTACCATATGTTAGATGTTTTAAGAGCAATGAATTTTGCAGATAAAGAGCCTACATTATCACACAGATTTGGAGTGTTCTTTCTATCAGGAGGTGTTATTCCTAATCCAATAGATGTCAGATTTCAAAAAGTTAGCGGTATCAATACCGAAGTACAATTGGATACTATAAATGAAGGTGGACAAAACCTGCATGCACATCGTGTACCCAAAAAGATTAACTATAACAATTTGGTACTGGAACGAGGTTTCGTAGCTAGTAGTTTAGCCGATGGTTTAGATAGTTTTAGTCTACCAGGTTTTGGTCAGATGCGCTCTCCGCTGATTTCTGAATTCAATGCGACATTTTCATTTTTTAAGTTTAATCCTTCTAATGTACTAGTCACATTATTTAACGAAAATGGGATTCCTATTGGAGGATGGTTATTTCTAAAAGCATATCCAGTAAAATGGTCCGTATCTGATTTGGATGCACAATCCAATTCCGTGGCCATCGATACAATGGAGTTGGCATATACACGATTTCAAATTTTAAGATTATAAAAATGGCAGTAGAGATCAAAGAAATTGTCATTCGAGCAATTATATCAGATGCTTCACAGACAGATGAAGGTAGCTCATCTTTGGATACCAGAAAAGAACAATGTGATGTGGTACAAGAATGCGTGCATCAAGTACTAAAAATATTGAAAAAGAAAAACCATAGATAGATCATGGCATTACTAAGTGAATTAAGTTTTAAACTACAAAAGCTTACCATTTTTTCTTTTGATAATGAAGAAAGAACCGTTGGTAAGAAGAAATTAGAGGTGATGTTTAATCCCGAATCCGTTAGACGAAGTTTTATAAATAAGTTTACCGATAAGGCGAGTAATCCTCAGAATAAGAGTGATGCTAAGTTTATGCACAGCGATTCATCTACGGTTAGTATGAGTCTAATTTTTGATGGAACCGATGTAGATCAATATGGGGCAGAGATAGCACTTAGATTGTTAAGAGGTACCCAAAAAAGTGTTGCAGAAAGAATAGATAATTTTCGAAAAGACATTACAGAAATAAAAGGTAAAATTCATGAACCACGCTATCTAGTTCTTAGTTGGGGAAAAACATTAAAGTTTAATTGTAGACTTTCTAGCTTAGATATTAATTACACATTGTTCGAAAGAAATGGAGATCCTTTGCGAGCCGAGCTCAATGTATCCTTCATTGGGGATGATACGCCCAAAGCGCAATTAGCTAAGTTGAATTTACAATCTCCTGATCTTACGCATTACCGTATGGTAAAATCAGGTGATCAATTACCATTGATGTGTCAAGAAATATATGGCTCTCCGATGTATTATCCATTAGTAGCAAGTGCAAATAAACTAACGGATTTAAGAAATCTAATACCAGGTCAAGAAATTTACTTTCCACCAATAGAAAAATAAAAGATGTCATCAACTGTAGTAACAAGTACGATTAAAAGCAACGGCAAGATCCTGCCATTAGGATTGTATGAATTATTGTCGATAGATACAAGCAAAGAGTTTAACAAAATACCTTTAGCCGAACTTAAGCTATCCGATGGTTGTGTAGCAAATCAAAAGTTTACTACCTTAGAAAGTAATGCTTTTATACCAGGCGCTGAAATTGAAATCTTTTTGCGGTACGAAGGAAATAATACAAACGAGACGAAGGTTTTTGAAGGTATTGTGATCAATCAGGAAATCGAACGCTCGCAATACCAATCAGTACTTACGATAGAGCTTTGCGATCCGTCCATAAAAATGACCACTTTACGAAAAAACAAAGTGTTTCAGAATAAAACGGATAGCAAACTTATAAAAGATATTATCAGTACCTACAGAGATGTAAAAACTAAGAATATAGAAAATACTTCTTTGGCACATCCACAGATGGTACAGTACTATGTTTCGGATTGGGATTTTATAGTATCGAGAGCTGAAGCGAATGGGCAATTAGTACAAGTTGATAATGGAGAGGTTTCTGTTTTTACGCCACAAATTGGAAGTACCGATCATACCCTAACCTTTGGGATAGATCTGGCGCATTTTGATCTAAAAATTAGTAGTCGTCATCAATATGAGAAAGTACATTCATTTGGTTTGGATACAAAAAAGGATGAATTAGCACTTAGTATTCCCAAAAAAGGTAAAGAGCAATTATTAACTAGTATTGATTATAAAACTTCACAATTGTCAGATGCAGTTGGAGCTAAAGAAACAAACTTGGTGCATGCTGTACCTACAGATCCATTAGAATTGCAATCTTGGTCAGATGCACAACTTGTAAAGTCAAGACTGTCTCTGGTACAAGGAACCATTAGGATGAATGGAAATGGAAAAGTAAAAGTAGGTCAGACGTTGAAAATCGAAAATGTAAGTCGATTTAATGGAGAACATATCATTACTGGAGTTCGACATGGATTTGTAATGGGTTCAGGATGGTATACCTACCTACAAATAGGAATGGATGCCAATTGGTTTAGTTCGCAATCTGATATTATAGATACAAAAGCTGCTGGTTTATTACCAGGTGTAAATGGATTACAAGTAGGAACAGTGTTGGAACATGTAGAAGATTCGAAACACGGATTTCTAATTAAAGTACATATACCAGCTTTTGATCAAGAAGCTAAAGCTGCCGAAGTATTAGCCATGTATACGACATTAGATGCTGGAGTAGATCATGGAATTTTCTTTCCTCCAGAAAAAGGAGATCGCGTAGTGATTGGTTTTTTAAATGATGATCCCAGGCAAGCAGTTGTTTTAGGAGCAATGCACAGCCACAAAGCACCACATACCGAAAAGAAAAAAAATAAATACAAAGGGATTTTTACCAAGTCTAATTATCAATTGCTTTTTGATGAGGAAAAAGAAGTGATAACACTATCTACAGCGGATAAAGACCAGTCCAATGAGCAGCTATTAGCTATCAATCAGAAGGAGAAAACAATCACATTAGAAGATGCTCATGGTAATAGTATTCTAATGGGTAAAGATGGTATTAAAATAATTAGTACTAAGGATTTTTCAATAGAAGCTGCAGGAGACTTTGATATCAATGCTAAAGGAAAAGTAAAAGTAAAAGGAAAAAAAGTGGATTTAATATAAGAGCTATGAATAATAAATTTTTAGGAAACGGATGGTCATTTCCTCCTGCTTTTGGAATTGGAGGCGCTGAGGTCAAACTTACCTCAGGAGAAGAAGATATCAAGCAAAGTCTTCAGATTTTGTTATCCACGTCGCTAAAGGAACGAATCATGCACCCGGATTTTGGGTGTGATCTTACGCAATTTTTGTTTGAAGAATTGGATGAGAAATTTGCCAATGAGTTAAGTGATATGGTATCTCGTGCCGTGCTATTATACGAACCAAGAATTGAGGTGAATAATGTTGCCGTAACAGATATAGATCCCAAAAATGGCGTAGTACATATCGATATAGATTATATGGTAAGATCAACAAATAATCGATTTAATCTTATCTATCCATTCTATATCAACGAAGCCTCTAGCGTGGCATTTGATTTATAATGAAGAAAATGATGAATACAAATACACTAGGATTATGGATGTGATAATTATGAATGACGATACCGTAGAGTTTTCTAAAGTGGGATTACTCACGCTAATACCACCAATTCCAAAAACAACAATAAAAGCTTCGGGAAAGACAACTATTAATGGTAAAAAAGTTTGTGTACAGGGAGATGAAAAAAAAGTGGAGATAACATGTCAATATACTGTGCCACCATTTTCAACTCCTGGATCTGGAACATTAAAAATAATGAACCTAGCTCCTAATCAATTAACTAGAAAAGCGACAAGTGGTAATAAAAAAATAATACTAAAAGGGAAATTATTTATAGCGCTTTTTGAGGTTGATTCTCCAGCTACGCTACCCTCACCTCCTAATACACCAGATCCTGTTCCGATGTACGTGGGAACTGGAAAGTTAATACCGGGAAATAAAAAAATAAAAGCCACCTAAACAAAATAAATAGTAGAAACAATGGGTACTATTCAAAATATAGATAACATACTTCTTAGAGATGGAACCAGTCAGAACGATCGCAATTTGGATGCTCTGAGCACTGATTACGTAGCTATCGAAGGGCGTAGTTTAGAAGTATTGATTACAGAAGCACAGCGGTTAGCCAAAGAACTTCAGTTTTTTGATGAACAAAATAGACCTACGGGTACTTGGGAATCATTTCTTATAGATGATCCCAATGTATTTAATCAAAACTCTCTCGAAGGGAGAAAAATACAACAAAAACAATGGGCAAGAGAACTAGCGGCATATGTAGAAAACCCAGAGTTGTTTTACAATAACATCGAAAAGAAGGCAAAATTATCCAAGCCTCATGTAGTGTTATTTATCACCTTTCTTAAGTTAATGAATCATGTAAAGTCTAAAATGAATGGACTTACCGAAAAGCATCTCGATTTTTACTACAGAAAGTATCTACAATTAGACCCAAAACAGGCAGTGCCAGATGTGGTGAATGTACTTTTAGAATTAGAAGAGAATACTCAATATCTCGAAGTAGAAAAAGGAACCATCTTACAGGCGGGAGAAGACACTGAAGGGAACGAATTACAGTATGTAACCAATGAAGATACGGTGATTAGCAAAGCCCAAATTACACAATTAAAAAGTGTTTTTGTATCCAAGCAAGTACGCACTATCCGAAATGTACATCAGGAGCGAAGAAAAAGCAAAGATGCTGCTTTTGTAGATATGATGGAAATGGCATTAGGACATCCAAATCCTGGTGATGCACTACCAGATTTTCCAGAAGCATTACAGATAGAAGATCTTTTTCAATTAGAGGAAGCGGTAAAAAACGAGAATGCTGAGGCACTTGCTTATGTAAAAGAAGTCTTGTTTTTAGAGAGAGATGAATTTGATCGTATTTTTTTAAAGCATCAACAAGACAAAGAAGGTATTCCTATAGATTGGGTACCTGAGTACGAACTATTAGAAAAGGCGTACGAAAGAAAAATTATTCATCAGAGACAACTAGATTTAAAAGAATTACACAATACCAATGGATTTGATGCCATGCTAAAGAAAGTGTATGGAAATCCAAATCCCGGAGATTCTTTGCCTTTATACAATGGAGAAACAACATCTTTAGAAAAAGTACTTCAAGATTTACAGGCCTCCAATGAGAACTCTGAGCAAGCATTAGAATATGTGGAAGTAGAATTATTGTTGAGAAAACAAGATTTTATTCATGTTATGCAAACTAATAGTGATAGTAGTATTTCCGAAGAAGATAAAAATAAAGTATACCGTATTTTAGAATTTTCTGAACGTCAGCTGCGTTCTGTGGTAATTCATTCTCCAGAAACGGAACAATTATCTGATATTTATGATACTACGAACGCTAAGGATTTTCTTTTTAGTCAGTATGATGAGGAAGAAGAAAGTAAAAGGTTCAAAACTTTTGGGGATAGACTAACTGCTATTGCAGATAATTCCTTAAAACCATCAGAAATTGGATTTGCGATTAGTTCTCCAACCTTATTGCTCAAAGACGGAAAACGTACTATTGAAGTATTATTAGATCTGAATCTGAGCAACCAAAAAATAGAAGATTTACGAGCTGTTTTTGATACAAAAGATCCTTTTCAAACCTACCTAAGTAGTGCAGAACAATGGTTTACACCAGATGAGGTTCAGTATTCTTTAGGGAATTATGTAGGCAGTTCATCAGAGAATAATCTAAACGTTGAAATAAAGGATCAAACCATTACCCGATTAGATACTACTAATTTTACTGTAACCGATATAGGCGATTACATCGTAGATGCCTCTCAAAAAATTTATGAGATTGTAGACTTTAAGGATGTGAAAATTGTAGAAATTAAAGAGGTTGGAGTATTAGAAACACCTATAGAAAATACGCAAAAATACAGCAAGGATCAAGTATACCTAAATGCGCTGAGAATCCGAATGAAGCTTCAGGATAATGATTTGCCTATTATTTCATTTCCATCTTCTTCTGCTTTTATAGCATCGGATTATCCTGTTATGGTTTGTACATTACAGTCTTCAATAGAAGAGGAAGATGATCAAAACAGGATACGAAGTAGCTATCAACATTTAGTAGATGTGGCATTACAAAAAGCCCATATTCGAGTAGATGTTCAGGAGATGCAGCATAGTATTGTAGAGAATGATGAAGGAACAATCGATACCAACAAACCATTTGAACCTTTTGGCTTTCAACCTGAAATAGGAACCAGTTTTTACATCGCTAATGACGAAATATCACAGAAACGGTTGCAAGATGTACAGTTACATTTAGAATGGATAAAACAACCAACATCTTTTGTGGATTATTACAAAAATTATTGGCTTATTCAGGCAGATCATACCGAGGAAGAACTTGCTTCACTAAATGATGAACAATTGGCCGAACTTATGGATCAAAAGTTAGGTTTTGATGCTGCTATCATTGAGAATGAACATGATTTTAAGGCTGATGTATTTTTACATGATCGCAATGCAGAGCTGTTACTTTCTGTCAAGGTTGAAGATGAACAAGGTAATGAGGTAACAGAAGGTTTTCCTCTTTTTAATAAAGAAAAAAGTATATCTATCAATGATATTCCTACAAGGATTAAAAATTCAAGTCCTGATTATCAATATAAAGAACGTTTTGGAATACAGACAGATGACGAAGAAGCATTGCTTTGGGATCGCTATTTTAGAATAGAATTGACTCCAATAAACTTTCAGCATTCGGTCTTTAATACCTTGTCTGTCAAACAAGCAATATCGGAGAAGGTAGAAATAAAAAATCTAAAGATCAATCCGCCATATCATCCTAAGCTTAAAAAACTAGGAATTTCATATACGTCTTGTGATACTATTCTAGCAAATACAGCAATACCTAGGACTACGAATAAGATATTTCATATACACCCATTTGGATATGATGATATAACTCCTGGAGAAGAAAGTACGCTAATTCCTGCGTATAAGGATGAAGGCTCATTATATCTGGGAATCACTGAGGCAAATACACCACAGGTACTTTCAATTTTATTTCAAATGGCAGAAGGGAGCGCAGATCCTGAAATAGAAAAACCAGTAGTGCAATGGAGTTATCTGCGAAATAATGAATGGATAACATTAGCGCCATCTAATCTACTACAGGATGGTACAAATGGATTACTAAATACAGGAATTGTAAAAATTAGAATACCCGAAGATGCTACCCAAGGCGGTACGTTAATGCCATCTCATTTACATTGGATCAAGATAAGTACATTTAAAAATATTGAAGGAGTATCTGACACTATTGATATTCGGAGTCAGGTGATTAGTGCTACACTCGCTAGTGAAACAGTAGCGCCAGTACATTTCGAAAATCCATTGCCAGTAGATACGATTAGCGAAGAACTCAACCAAATACCTGAAGTAGCAAAAATTGCCCAACCTTTTACATCTAGTAAGGGGAAACCGGTAGAAAAAGGAGATGCCTTATATAAGCGAATCAGTGAACGTTTAAGGCACAAGAACAGAGCGCTGACCATGTGGGATTATGAACATATGATATTACATAAGTTTCCAGAAATTTATAAGACCAAATGTCTTCCTGCTTCGGATCGTATCGGTGGCGTAGATGTGATTGTAGTTCCGGATATTAAAGGAAAATTACCATTTAATCCTTTTGCTCCAAAAGTAGCAGCAGATACACTTCTTAAGATCAATTCGTATCTAGAAAATCTGGCTCCGACCTATGCCGAGATATCCGTTTCGAATCCTTCTTATTTACAAGTTTCTACAGAATGTGTTGTGAAATTTTATTCTGGATATGATGAAGTTTTTTATAAAGACAAGTTAATAGAAGAAATCAAACGATTCATGTCTCCCTGGGCATATGGAGAAGATAGCGAAATTCAAATCGGAGGATCACTCCATGCTAGTATGATTATCAACTTCATTGCAGAACGTCCGTATATCGATTATGTAGCAAACCTAAAATTATTTCAAAGCGAAGACGGAAAGACATTTACCGATGTACGAAGTCTGAATGACGGAAAATCTATCGTAACGCCCTCGCAACCCGACATGATTATGGTAGCTGCCCAAATACACGAAGTCTATGTAGTTAACGAAAATGGATTCGAAGAAGACAGCTTTGAAGGAATTAATTATATGGAAATCAGTAAAGACTTTATTGTGAAATAAAATCTTAAAACCAAAGTAATAAAATACAGTCTTATGGAAATCAATAAAAGAAACAGAACAGAACTCAAGGAATATTTTAAGATTAATGATAAACCTACTCAGGAAGAGTTTTCAGATTTTATAGAAGCTAGTATTAATCAAGCTGAAGATGGGGTTGCGAAAGTACAAGGTAATCCCTTGTCTATACAAGCCGAAGGAGAGCGAATAGGAACACAAGAGGTAGTCGATCTCTATGAAAATTTTACAGATGAAAATCCGCAATGGTCTATAAACTTAAACCCAAGGATAAATGCTGAAGAACCATCGAGCAATCAATCTGGATTAAATATCAAAGACGCAACAGGACAGAGTCGTTTGTTTATAAAATCTGGAGAAGGTACTGTTGGGATTGGTACTATAGAACCTGTGGCACCCCTTACGGTCAAAGGAAATATTACTTCTAACAAACCTATCGCTGCGATGCAAATTTCTGAAAACACACTTCTTTTTGGAGGTAACAATGCGAATGAGCATAAGGAATCTGCAAAGATTGAGGTAGGTACTACTACTTTAAAATTATTTGGAAAATCAACGAATAGTGATCCTACCACTAGAAAGCTAGAGATTCTAGCAGATGGAGGAACTCATATTAAAGGAGCAGTATCAGTTCAAGGTGATATGACGGTAAAAAAATTGAAGGCAGAGAATATTTCTACGAGTACAGATTTGGATAAAGAAGGTGCTAGCCATGATAGAATTCCTACCCAAATGGCGGTAAAAAGCTATGTAGATACAAGGATGCCAAAAGGAGTAATTGTGATGTGGTCCGGAAATATTAGTAGTATTCCTGTGGGATGGGCATTGTGTGATGGACAGCAAGGTACTCCCAACTTATCAGGGAGATTTATTGTAGGATTTGACAAAGGAAATTCACAATATCAGATAGGAAAAACAGGAGGGAAAGAAGAAGTTAGTTTAACGACAGGCCAATTACCATCACATAGTCATTCAGGAACTACTGGAGAAGCTGGCGAACACGCACATAATTTTACAGGTGCTGCTAAAAGAGGAGATGGATCTGGTACAGGAAGTTCTAATGATTATTACAAAGCATTCACCAGAACTACCCAACCTGCAGGTAAGCATAGACATTCCTTTAATACCAATAAGACTGGAAGCAATCAACCTCATGAAAATCGCCCACCGTATTTCGCATTGGCATATATCATGAAATTATAATCTAGTAATAAAAAACAACTACTGGTATTTAAAAGTTAACATCCTAAAAAAATAAGAAGTGGAAATCAACAAGAAAAATAGAACAGAACTTAAAGGATATTTTAAGATTAATGACAAACCTACACAAGAGGAGTTTGCAGATTTTATAGAAGCTGTGTTGAATCAAGCAGAAGATGGTGTCGCAAAAGTACAAGGAAACCCATTATCTGTGCAGGCAGAAGGAGAGCGAGTGGGTACGCAAGAAGTGTTGGATCTATATGAGAGTTTTTCTGATGACAATCCGCAATGGTCTATTAACCTAAATCCAAGAGTAAATTCTGATACACCCAATAGCAATCAGCCTGGTTTTAATATCAAAGATACTACGGGACAAAGTAGACTATTTATTAAGTCAGGAGAGGGAAATGTTGGTATAGGAACTATAGAGCCAACAGCCAAACTTACAGTTGAAGGGAAAGATACAGCTCCATTAATTTCTATAACGGATACCACCAATACCCCCACTACTATTTTTAAGGTTTCTCAAAAACAAGGAGTTGCTATAAAAGGAACATTGCAGGTAGAAGGAGATCTAAAAGCATCAAATATCTCTGATGACGAAGAATTGGATAATACTACAACCAGTCATGATAAGCTTGCTACCCAAAAAGCAGTAAAGACCTATGTAGATACACGCTTGCCTAAAGGATTGATTTCTATGTGGTCTGGACAAGATATCCCAAAAGGTTGGGTATTGTGTGATGGAACCAATAATACGCCAGATTTATCAGGAAAATTTATCGTAGGAATGGAAAAGAACAATCCAGAGTATCAAATTGGGAAAAAAGGAGGTGCAAAAGAAGTAACGCTTACTGAAGCACAAATGCCAAGTCATACCCATTTAGATAAAGGGCATAACCATAACATAACGGATCCTGGTCATAACCATAATCATGGAAGTTTTAATGGATTGGTTAGGTTTACTGGTAGGGATACTACTGATACAATGGATAATAATCCAGGTGCTGGTAAAGAGTTTGCATTAAATAATTTTGGAACAATTCAGAGCAATAAAACAGGTGTTTCTATTAAAACTGCCAAAGCAAATTTACAATCAACAGGAGGCAATAAAGCTCATGAAAACCGTCCACCATATTTTGTATTAGCATACATCATGAAATTATAATCATTTCAAAAACTACGGCGACAGTTACATATCAATTTGGAGAATACGAACAATAATTACCTTTTACAATGACAGATACCATCACCATACCTAAAGCAGTACCGCAAGACAGTGCGTTGAGCTATGAATTCCTGAGAACAGAAGGAATACAATTGATCCAAAAAATGGCAGGAGATACATGGACCGATCATAATATCCATGATCCTGGTATTACGATTTTAGAACAAGTATGCTATGCCGTAACCGATCTTGCATATCGTATGGAATTTGATATCCAGGATTTGATAGGGAATGACCATAAGAGTTTATATAGTCCAGCGACCATTTTGACTACAAATCCTGTGACCCTTATGGATATTCGTAAGATGGTGATTGATATAGAAGGAGTTAAGAATGCATGGGTAGAAAAAGTAGTTCCCAAAAATGCTAATGAACTTGTACCTAGTATTCCCAAAGGATTGTTTCGTGTGTTTATAGAAAAAGATGGATTATTTGATATTCCTGGTAGTAAAATAATAACTGCAGTTCGAGAAAAATTATATAGTTGTCGTTCTATTTGTGAAGATTTTGAAGAAATCAAACTATTGGATACACAAGGGGTAAGATTACAAGGTGTGATCGAAATTGCTGATAACGTAGACGATATCCATGAACTTATTGCAAATATGTTACATCGTGTTGGCACTCATTTTTCGCCTCGTATTCCTTTTTACACCTTGCAACAACAACTAGAAAAAGGTAAAACAACGGATGAAATTTTTGATGGCCCTCGATTACATCATGGTTTTATGGAAGATCAGGATATCGCCAAAGCCTATCGTAAAGAGGAAATCCAAACCTCGGATGTGATTAAAGAAATTATGGATCAACCGGGTATTTTGGTTATCGATAAACTGGCACTTGCTACAGGAACTAATACGATAAAAAATTGGCTCTTACCATTAGATACTTCCAAAACACCTATTCTAGATGTTGATGGCACCTTATCGCAATTATCTTTTACGTCTAAAGGCCTTACAGTAAGTGTTGATATAGAACGAATCAAACAGTTATATAATCAAAAAAGAACAGAAGAAGTCTCTAGATTAGGATCGTTAATAGAAAAAGACATCGTTCTACCTATATCCGATGCACCATCATTAGATCAATACTATCCGATTCAAAATCAATTTCCGATGAATTATGGTATTGGAGAAATAGGATTACCAGATACCGCTTCTGCTATCAGAAAAGCACAAGCAAAACAATTGAGTGGATATCTACTGTTTTTTGAGCAAACCCTTGCTAATTATTTTTCTCAGTTAGCAAATTTCAAAAAACTAATGAGTTTTGATGGGAACGATACCAGTACATATTTTAATCAAAATTTGTTGAATTGTGTTCCTGGAATTTCAGAGTTGCTAGACAGTCCAGGTAGTTATACTTCGTATTTAGAGGAAATGACTGCTGATACCAATACAGGATTATTAAGAAAAAATAAATTCTTGAATCATTTGTTAGCTCGATTTGCCGAGAAGTTTACCTCTTACGGAATGGTATTAAAAGATACTACTGATAATCAGGATACTTCGGATAAAAAATTGATTAAAGACAAAGCACGATTTTTAAAAGAATATCCTGTGGTTAGTGGTTGCAAAGCAAAAGGATATGATATCAAAAGTGATCTTTGGGATACCAAAAATGTCTCTGGGTTAGAAAAAAGAATTTCATTAAAGATAGGGATCGAGGATTACAGTCGTAGAAATCTCGGAAATGGGGAAGCCGCAGGTTTACATATGGTAGAACATATTTTGTTGCGATCTAGAAAATCCTATCCCTATCCTTTTGTAGCGGGTTACGGTACATCACCAATCACAACATTTGAGGCTGCTATCACAGAAGAGTTTACACGATGTGTCATCGGTGATCATGATGTGCTACCAGGAGAAGAAGTAGAAATTACCAACAATGATAGTTATAATAGTATCTATACTGTATTAGCAGTTGGTGATGACTTTTTTGAGATCAAAGCACCTTTTCAGGAATCAGAAACAGGAGCGGTTTGGAAGCGTATGCATGATATACGATATTATTTACGCTCGGCTGCGATTCAAAGTTTTAGAGCGGCAACTAATTCCAATCATACCTTTTGTCATATAGGAGCACATTCTTTACAAGTTGGAGACCTTATAGAAATTACCAAAACAACCCATTATAATGGAGAGCATACCATTATTTCTATATCCAACGATGGTTTTGAAATCGATGTGCCTTTTGCTGAGGAAGAGGAAACAGGACGATGGATGTCCAATAATACTCCACAAGATCCGTATTCTTTGCAGCTCACGTTTATGCTTCCTTCATGGATAGAAAGATATCAGGATGAGGACTTCAAAAAATTCATTGCCTTAACCATTCGAGAAGAAACTCCTGTGCATATCAGAACCAATATTCAGTGGTTGGATGAAAAGGAGATGCAAGAATTTGATCATGCGTATCATCGTTTCCTTACTGAAATTCAAAACGGATAAAAGAACGGATTATGGTACAGCAAAAACACATAGTTAATAAACAGATTTTAGAAATACATGTACCGAAACATTCGGATACATCGAAGATACAGCATGAATTGAGTTCGTTGTGTAGAAATCAATTGACGACTGTGCTGGATCGTGTGCTTAGCCAAGCGAATGTATCAGAATCATCGCTTCAGATCGATCGGTTAACATTGGATTTAGGAAATGTGTCTTTGCAAAATTTCGAAACTGCTTTTACCGAAAAATTACAAGAAGAACTCATAGCATATCAACGAGCAAATGCAGCTTTAGAAAAACAAAATAGTGATAATACTCATGAAGAAACACCATTAAGAGCTATCATTTATTATCTAAAGACAGGTGTATTACCTTGGTGGTCAAAACAAGGAAACAAAAATGATTTTCAGGAGCAATTGTCACTATTGTTACAACAACCAAGTAGCACATTTATGAGATTGTTAAGAGAGTTTCCATGGAATCCTACCTACTTAAACCGCTTTATATATGCGAGTACAGAAGATCAATTATTAGCTTCTTTTAGACTTGTTACTGATCTTTCATCTTCTCAGATATTGAGGATTAAAAACAGTATTCTGGATAACATTCAGAAGAGATATACCTTAGAAAGGGAGAAAACAACTAATAGCTTTTGGAAAATAGCTTTCTTAAAATATTCTGTAGCTACTACCGATTTCACATTCCTAAAAGAATGTACAAAAGAGGTACTTCTAGATCTTGATATTGATGAGAAAGAAGAACTTATAGCAGATAATAGTCGGTATGCTTATCAGATCAAAAGATTAGTGGATTCCTGTATTGCCTTGTATGCACAAAATGCAATAGGAAAGGAATTTTTTAAGCAAGTATCATCTTTGGTAAATCATCCTTTTTTTGATCAACTATCGATAAAGATGTTGAAAGAGACGAAATCATTACTTACCGATGTAGGCAATACTTCTAAGGAAACTATAGAAGAACTAGATGTCAATAATTTGTTGACGCCTTTAGCATTGCATCTGCAAGGGTTACAAAGGGAATTGAAACATTTAGGATCAAAGCCAAAATCTATCATAACAGAACAGTTGTCTTCACCATTTGATGATACGGATTTTATATCCGTACAAAATGCAGGATTGGTATTGTTCTGGCCATTTTTAGAACGCTTTTTTGAGAATATAGGAATTATGAAGGATAAGAATTTTATGGATGAAGCAGCTCGCAACAAAGCAATTTGTGTATTACAGTATTTATGTGATACCAAAGAAGAAGAATTGTTTGAAGGTGATTTACTACTCAATAAAATTGTATGCGGTCTAGATATCGATACGGTAGTATCGCCAATTAAATTATCAGCCGAAGAAAAAGAAATCGCCGCAGGTCTGATAATTGCTGTGATAGCAAAAGGACCTAAATGGAAAAATCTATCTTCTGATGGATTTAGAGCTTCTTATTTGTGTAGACAAGGTTCTTTGAGAACTAGAGATGGGCATTGGTTATTGCAAGTAAAAAGAGAAACTCATGATATTACATTAGAAAAAATACCATGGGGATTTCATACCATAAAGTTACCATGGATGCAAGAAATTCTGGTGGTAGAGTGGTTGTGATTTAAGGGTGTTAGGTATCAGGTATTGGGTTTGAGATTTTGTTGTCATACTGAGCTGTCACACTGAACCTGTAGAAGTGCTGTCGAAGTGTAGGGCAATGTAAAAAAGAAGGTCCATAATGATAATAGAAAATAGAAATATGAAAACGAGGGCTGAGGTTCTCGAAGTCCGATTTACAAGGAAGAACTTTAGTGCAGTTTAAAAAAATAGAGATATGGAAAAATCAACAATCATAGAAACAAAAAATCATAATAAAACTATTACAAACGTAAATAGTAGTAATGCCCAAGTTTTGCAAGCTGAACTTGCATGGTTAAGTTTAGTATTACAAACTCGCTTAGAACTACATTTCCAACAGGAAACACCATATGAATCTGTTGAAGAATTAGCTCCTCCAGATATTGATAGTAAGGAAGGAAGTTATACCAACTTTATCCAAGAACACAAACTCAACTTTGCAGAAAGACTACTACTAATTCTGGCATTAGTACCACATCTAAAACCCGAAATATTAGATATTCTACTCACTAAAAACAAGGATTATGACAGACGGTACAGTGAGTTTGGAGGAGTATTAGTAGAAGGGCATTTGGGATTAATACCTACCGCAGAAACCGCGATGTTTTTATTGGCAGGAGATGACCTCCAAAAACGATTAATATATCATGGATTGGTTACTCAGTATTTTATAGGCATTCGACAAGGAATGATCAGTACGACACCGACTAAAGGAAACAGTCCTTTACTAAGCAGTATATGGATGGTATCTAATGAATATGTAGCCTCCATACTAACGGGAATACCCTATCAAGCAGTATATAGCCCTGATTTCCCTGCACAAAAGTTGCATACTAAGTTATCGTGGCAGGATCTCATCGTCTCTAGATCTACAGCACGGAGCTTGCAGGAAATCAGGGATTGGGTAACCCATGGGCAAACAGTTTTAGAAACTCTAGAACTCGGCAAGCGATTAAAACCTGGCTACAAAAGTTTGTTTTATGGATCACCAGGAACTGGTAAAAGTATGGCTGCCGCATTATTAGGAAAAAGCACAGGAAAACAGGTGTATAAAATAGATCTGAGTATGACGGTTTCTAAATACATAGGAGAAACCGAAAAAAACCTGGCAAGAGTATTTGATCAGGCACAACAACACGATTGGATCTTGTTTTTTGATGAAGCTGATTCATTATTCGGGCAGCGTACTCAGGTAAGCAGTGCTAATGATCGATACGGAAATCAGGAGATTGGATATTTACTGCAGCGTATAGAAGATTTTCCAGGAGTGGTTATTCTTGCTAGTAATTTGAAAGATAATATAGATGAGGCATTTACTAGAAGATTCCAATCCATGATTGAATTTACAATGCCAGGTACAGAAGAACGCTACCAACTATGGCAACAATCTTTTGCAGACAAACTACCATTAGATGCCAATGCAGATCTATGGAAAATTGCAGAACACTATGATATCTCTGGTGGATTGATGATGAACGTGATACGTAAATGTACCCTGCAAGCAGTAACTAATGAAAAAACAACCATCTCTCAACAGAACCTGGAAACAGCCATAAAGCAGGAGTTACAGAAAGAGGGAGTGATTATAAGTTAAAAAACGTCAGTTCGAGTGATCACCTGAAGTGTAATGGAAGGTGATTGTATCGAGAACCTTTTAAGGTACAAAGTAAAAGTATTTAGATAGTCACACTGAGCTTGTCGAAGTGTTGTCCAAGTGCTGTCCAAGTAATAGAGAAGAGCACAATATAAATACGATTATAAATTTTAATGAATGGATTAAAACATCCATCCCTTTTCTTGCACTACAGTTCGCCTATCACTAATGTGATATCGTCTTCAAAGGAAGGGAGTAAAGTCCCTCTTTGAAGAGGGATTTAGGGAGATGTTAGTAGTAAAAAGCAGTGAGTATAAGAATAATAGTTAACACAAAAAACTATGAAAACACAAACAGATAAAACTCAAGAACCGCAGCACTCGATTACCCCGAGAGTTGCTAGTGAATCTAGCAACGGAGGTACGGCACAATTAAAAGATAACCGTACCTCTTCTTTGAGTCAAAGAAAATTACGATCTGGAATGGATAGTATGGATAATAGTAACAATCCGATCCAACGAAAAAATAAGACCGGTTTACCCGATAACCTAAAATCTGGTATTGAAAACCTATCCGGTTATAGTATGGATGATGTAAAAGTGCACTATAACTCCAGCAAACCAGCCCAATTACAAGCACATGCTTATGCGCAAGGAACCGATATCCATTTAGCACCAGGACAAGAAAAACACCTACCCCATGAAGCCTGGCATTTGGTACAACAAAAACAAGGGCGTGTAAAACCTACTAAACAGCTAAAAAGCAAAGTGAATATTAATGATGATGCTGGATTAGAGAGAGAAGCGGATGTGATGGGAAACAGAGCCAATTCTAATAGGTGGTTGCCTAGCAAACAATATGTGTCATCTTCTAAAATTTCGCAATCTTCAACTCAAGCAATTCAAAGATTTAAAGCTGATGAAAGACCTTATGAAAATGCTTATGCAAAGATTTTAAATAGCAGTCAATGGTTTCCAACAGCGAAAGCGTATGAGCAACGTTTAGGGGCGTATTGTTCATCCCATCCTTTGTCCATTAATGCATTAAATGCAGGGATGGATAAACTAATTTCTATAATGGAAAGGCGTTACCAAGATGAATGGAACGAAAATGAAGAAGATTTATTAAAAGAAGTGTTTTTTAGAGATGATAAAACAAGTACAGGTCAGGTAGGTCTTAATTTGAACACCAAAAAAATGTACGCAGTTTTAAGAGAAGGTAACCTAAGAGAAAGAATGACCGCTTTCTATAATGCAGCTTATTATGGTAGTGGCTATGGAGATGAAATAAAGAGAGGTTTTAAAAAAATTCTTCATGAAATTATTTTTGACAATCAAACAGACCTTATTGATGAATTGGAATTGAAAGAAGATGCAATTCAGGAGCAAGTAGCGTATTATAACAACTATCTTAATAGGGGTGTTATGCGACCTCTAATTAAATTAGGAACTAAAGTTAGTACCAAATTGCTTAATGGGTACAGAGGGATGCGTGGTCAAAATTTGGAAGAGGATAGTAGTTATACCTTTGGTAAAGATGTATTTGCTTTAGGTAATCTTTCCATTCAGGCTAATGACTCTTCTGTTCGAGAGAGTCAAAAAAATAGAACAAATCGTCCACGTCCAGTTAATCGAGAATTTGTGAATACACCCCAAGATTTTGAAGAAATGGGTGTGCCACTTTCTAATGAAGAATTAGCATTCTCATACGAAGATGACAACTTAAATCTCAAGGGAAGAAAAAAAAGAAGTAAAAAAGCAAGAAATAAAGCTCGAAGAAACCAAACCAGACAAGAAGCACTTCCTTGGGTTTCTGGTAATGCCATGTTTGAGATATCCCCAGATGATAGTTGGTATAAAAAAATACACGATCAATTGAGGATGCCTGTAGTAGCGGGGGTATCTGGAACCACAACGCGGATGCTAAAAGCCTATCAGTTTTTGAATGTACCCAACAGCGATTTGGATTTTCGTCTTGCCCTTATGGGATGGATGCTTCCTGTCTGGGATCACTCACTATACGAAATTTTAAGGGGCTCTCATATTGCAGGTGTAAAAGGTGAAAATGAAGACAAAAATATAAAAGATGTTGTTAGAATGTATATGAACGTAGCACCATTACGTACAGAAGAATTAAGGCATAACGTGGCTAATGATAAAATGTTTCCACATGAAGAATTATATACTTCTATGGCAACAGCTCATTTACCACCAATACCATATAATTCACCTTTAAATCCGCTGGTAAATCCTAATACTGAACATTTAATAGCACCAACAGCTAATGTAGCTAATTTGACTTTAGAAAACTTAAGAAATGCTCAGGAAAATGATACCGATGGTACTTATACAAACGTAAGCAAAGCACATGCCATTGCCATAGGGGGGTATTCCAGCAGTCTTCATTCTTTATTAAATACAACTATAAGAATTAATGATAGTTTTTATAAAGCAGTAAAGGAAAGCTTATGGAACCTTCAACCTGATATAGGTGCTGATCGTGTGTCTAAAAATACAATACGAGCTAAATTTATGGAACAAGTACGACAGCGATTAAATAGAGAGACAGAAGGTGTCGAAGGATTAGAGGTACTTGGACCTATTAGGAATAGGTTGATTAATTTAAGAGATGTTCCAGCTGCCATGCCATTTACCATAAATGATATTAATGACTGGATTGCGGAATTGGTCGATGAAATTTATCCTGAGTTAAAATTACATGTAAATATGGCTATGGAAGGACTCAATAATATTCCTCCAAGTGATGATACGGTTTTTACAGGGCAAACATATGTAAAGGGGTGGAATTCCATAAAAAGTGGAAAGACAGTGTTAGTTGATGAATTTATGAGTACGAGCAAAAATATGGGCAAAGCAGTAGGATTTGCGGTTCGAAATTCAGAAAATGACTGGTATAAAAACCCTATTTTAATTGAAATAAAACTAAATAGTAAAGGAGGTAGAGATATTAGCGGCATAAGTGTACATCCAGAAGAAGAAGAGGTATTGCTATTGCCAGGAACCAAGATAAGAATAGATAGTGAAAAGATGCAAGATTTCACTAGTACGGAAGATGAAGGAATTATAAAAATTAAGGTAGTGAAGGCTGTAGAGGTTTAACTAAGAGCTCCTGCTAGCATCTTCTGCTAGTGGCGAGTAGGGTAACCGCTCTGTAAAGTTTGCAACTTCGTAGTAACGATAGAGATTGCGTACAGAAAAAGATAGGTGAAGTGCTGCGAAGTCAGAGACATTCGCATAGCCCTTTGTCTGTAGTCTAACCCGCTTTATGTAATAGCACTTCGTAATGAAGCTTTGAGAAGCAATACATACTGGCTTTTTCTTGATTTTAGCATAGCATCGCTATGGTTAGATTAAAAAAAGTAGTGAAGCGGTAGTATTTGCAGTAGCCCAAAGATGGAATAGATTTTCTATTACATAAAACGGGTTGAAAGTAACTAAAGCTGATATACCATTGCAATACTCACATAGAGATTTAGATTTTTGGAAAAGTATTACGTTATGAATAAGCTGAAAACTAGTTGAATTATATGCTACGTGAAATTTTTAAGTTGCAAACTTCGAAGAGCAATATTTTGTTGATATTAATGTAATAGGGTTACCCATTTAGATCACAACTTATTTGTAAAAATTTTTCTGATCTCCTTTCCGAGAAGGGTTAATAAAGCTATATCAAGAACCCTTCCTTTTGAAGGGTTGGGGATAGATGTTTTTAAAAGTTTTAAAAACAGAGTGATGCGATTTAACTGGGTAGCTCTATAATGTAATATTATAGAATTACCAAAGCCCACAACCCCATCTAACCATAGGGGCTACCCCTTACTTAAATACTTCCAAGCATCAAAACAATACTTCCAACAATCACTTTAGTAGTTCGAAGTGATAGAGCAAGGGTAATGAGCCCAAAAAGAAGTCCTTTTAGGGATCGATGTAATGCTTTTATGAGATAGATTTAGGGTTTTAGGGCTTCATCTTAGGGCATCAATGCCTTAACGAACTACCTCGAAGTATTCTTTTAATCCTTCGAAGTAGTTCGTTATCACTTCTAAACAGTATATGAAGGGGTGACAGGGATTGTAATGATCCAAATAAGAATCAAAGTACATCAACTTTTAACTTTTTTATGATTAAAAAGCTCACAGGTCTGAATAGAATATCCATGTCGCAAAATTCCCTTTATTTACCGTTTTTGTGATCTAGCTCTGCCAGCTCTGCGAAGTTTGCAACTTCGTAATGACGACAGTGAACCATAAAAATGAGGGCCTAGGAATAAAAACATAAAAGTAAGTACAAAATGCTGCGAAGGTAGCCTATCAGTATGCCTATAGTAGGATCATTCTAAGATTGTCGCAAAATTCCCTTTATTTACCGTTTTTGTGATAGCCGTTAGCTGTCTTGTGATACTACTTTTGGGATAACATAAATCAGTATATCATGGAACATAAAACATCACTGTATTCACTAAGAAAAACAATCGGAATTTTAGGATTGGCATTGCCATTATTACTTCTGGCAGCACATCAGGATTTGCTCTCTAGTATGAGTCATTATTATTATACCGCAGGGAGTGTGTTTTTTATATTAATCTTATCGGCTTTTGGCTTGATATTAATCAATTATAAAGGCTATCCTAAAAAAGAAGGAGAGTTGTTAAGCGATCGGTTTGTTACCACAGCTGCAGGTATTTGTATTTTAATTACCGTATTGATACCTACAAAGTCAGAAAACCCTTTGGGGCAATTATATTTTACAGGATCTCCATATTTATTTGGGCACGAGTCTAATGGGTTTCTAGGAGCTATCCATTTGTTAAGTGCAGCCTCATTTTTCATTTTATTAGGCTATATGAGTTTTTTCAAATTTGTTTTAAATCACAATGCATCAGCATCCAGAAACAGATTATTTCGTAGGAGTGGTATCATCGTTTGGGCTTCTGTAGGTGCGCTTATTGTGATTTTTGCAATTGAGAAAATACTAAAAATAAACATGGATGAGATATTTCCTGCCTATACCTTTTGGTTAGAGTGGGTAGCGGTTTATGCATTTGCAGTCGCTTGGTTAGTAAAAGGAAAAATCCATCTGGATGTCGAAAAAATGATGAAGACTTTTAGTCATGAAAAAAGCTTGGAGTAGCATTAAGATGATGCACGAGCTTCACAGAAATGTGAGATTTTTTTTCTATAATTTTAATAAGACTTTATAAAACGAGAATTTTGTCCTTAACGAGATATAAGCAGAAATGGATTCTGTTCCGTTTTACAGGGTTGACTTTTTATTTGCATTCAATTTTCATTAACAAGGTATTCATAAAGATTTTTCGTTTAAACACTATTTTGCAATAATGATTGATACTTCATTTTTTACCTAAAGAAATTATAGTAAAAGATTTTGTATTCTTTAACCCTGATAAGCTTATAATAACTGGTGTAAAATAAATGGGAGATTAATACGTCGTTTACAAAGATTTATACTTCTCTAGAACGACCACTTCTTTTTGTTTTTTTTTGCGGTCCCACTTTTTAAGTTTTAATTCGGGTTGATTATAAAACATGTCTGTGTAACCAAAACATAAATAGCCAATTAGTTGATTTTCTGATGGTGCATTTAATATTTTTTTTACTTTTTCGGGATCTAAAATACTTACCCATCCCATACCAATATTAAGAGATCTAGCCATGAGCCACATATTTTGAATTGCACAAACCACACTGTATTTACCCATGTTTGGCATACTGGTTTGTCCCAATACAGGACCTTTTTTTGGCTTGTAGAAAACAGCTATGTTTAAAGGAGACTCTACAATCCCTTCTAACTTAAGTTTGATATATTCTTTTTGTTTTTCGTCTTTGAACAACAAAGCCGCTTCTTTTGTTTTTTCAGAGAAAGTTTTTTTTATAGCGTGTTTGGTTGTTTGATCTTTGATTATAACAAATTCCCAAGGCTGAGAAAATCCTACAGAAGGAGCTACCAATGCAGCTTCTAAAATAGTATCGATATGGTCGTCAGGAATTGGTGTATCTAAAAAATGATTTCCTCGTACATCTCTTCTGTGCATTAAGATTTCTTCTAGCAACTGTTGCTCTTCTTTGTTAAATGCTCGTTGCAATTTTTTTTTAGGATTATCCATTATTTTTGCTGTAGTTGAACTATTGGTTTAAGTTACTTATTTAAAATAAATAGGAAAAAACTATTTTTTACTTTAACTTTTAAATATAACCAGAACTGAAATTATCAATTCAAAATTAACATTTATACTTAATACAATTCTAGATTTAGAGAAGATAAAAGAGTAGGGTTAAAACACCCAATATTTTTTAAATTAAGAATTTTAATTTAATTTAATGCTAAGGATTATCAAGTTATGCTTGTAATCAACATTTTGTTTGTTAATGGGAAGGCATATATTGTGGGTATTCAATTTCAATTAAAATTAGAAACTAGATTGAGAATTATTATAGGAGAAAACTTCATATTTATATGAAGCTTTATTATTTAACTATTTCTTTTGATAATACTTTCATGCCTGTTTTTTTTAGCAGGAATCTTACATTTAAAGATATAGTCTTTATAATTTTTATCATTACATAATGTAACACTATACTTTTAAATTCGTTATGAGTATAATTGGTTATAATTAATTTTTACAAGGATTGGATATAAAACTATTAGACCTCGCGATTATTGTTAGTGGAATTATTGGATATTTTATAAGTATCTCATTAGTGACCACTTCTTTTTATAAAAGTCGTGCTAATAAATATCTGGCGTTATCTCTATTCTTGTTAACAAGTTTAACCTTTTTAGGTTGGTATGAGATAAGGAATTTTGTCTTACAATTTTTAGACAATATTATGTTAGAGCTTTTGGTTGCAGTAGCTTTATTTACATATTTTTTAATTCATATCGAACATAAGTATCTTACAAAAAAATGGTATAGATTACTTTACTTTCCTTTCATCGGTTCTGTAATTCTTGAACTTGGTGTTTCTTTTTTTGATATTGTTTTAAATATTTACAATCCTGATTTTGATGCAATAACATATGATATTAAGGATCAATTATCTTTTTTATATAATGTATTATTAATTTTTTGGGGGAGATATTTGATAAAAAAAGCAAATACGATTTCTATAGAAAAAAAGCGTTGGTTATTAAGACTCAACCTTTTTATTATATGCATTATTATTTGTTGGCTTTTATCTAACATAGAACTTTATATATATGATTCAGAATTTATCACTAGTTTTCTGTGGATACTACTTTCTTTTCTGTCGTGGTGGATATTATATTATGGGATTTTTAAACTACAGATAATAGCCCAAAAAGATGAAATACACCAGTATTTAGTTTCACAAAAAACAACTAATACTTTTGTAAAAAAGAAAATAAATGAAACCACTGTTTCTAAAATCATTACAGAATTATATACAGTAATCGAAGAGGAAGAGTTATATAAAAATCCACTTTTGAGTAGATTAGATTTAGCAAATCGCTTGGGAACAAGCGAAGGATATTTATCGCAGATCATAAATCAAGAAATCAGTAAGAGTGTTATTCAGTTTGTAAATGAATATCGTATTGAAGCTGCTAAAAAACTATTACAAGATCCTGTATTTAATAAATATTCGATCGTAGCTATTGGTATGGAATCAGGTTTTAAATCTAAAAGTGCTTTCTACAAAACTTTCAATACTAGTCTAGGAATGTCTCCTGGAGCCTTCAGAAAACTTCAGCAAAAGTCCTGATTCGTAATATTTCATTGTTTCAGGACTTTTCCTGACTTAAAATTACTTTTTATTTTTTTGACACTTATACTTTTACATAAGTAATTCAAAAATGTAAAAATGGAAAAACGCTACTTAATCTTATTAATAAAACCTTTCAAATTAATTTTAAGTATGAGAAAAGTAGTTTTTGTCTTGTTGTTATTTCCTAGCCCTTATTTTGGGTTTTCACAGAATATAAAAGAAGCTTCAGTAGAAACATCAATTTTTGGTGTTCAAATAGGAGTTTTAAATATGTGGGCTCATAATGAGCTAAAATTATCCAATCAAGTTGTTTTGCGAAGTGAAATTGGTTTAGGAGGCCCTAACACAGCGAATATTGCACCTGCTTTAGCGTTAGAACCACGTTGGTATTATAATCTGAAAGCACGAGCGAAAAAGGGTAAAAGAATAGATGGTAATAGTGGAAATTATGTCTCGTTTAGATCGAGTTATCATTTTTATAATGTTTCAGAAGATGATAAAAATTCACTGAACAATCTACTACTGGCTCCAACTTGGGGTATTAGAAGAAATATTGGTAATCATTTTAATTACGAAGCAGGGCTAGGTTTAGGACTTGGTTTTGGGAACGATAAGGAGAGAGGTATTAACACGATACCCTATGTGAGTCTCAAAATTGGATATCGCTTTTAAAAACAGCGAGTACCTTAAAAATTAGGTTCGATTTTCTTCAGTTGTAATAAATAGAACCTGATTAATCTTTTTAAAACAAATTACTTTTTATAAAAATCAAAAAACAGAATTATGATATTACGAACAATCAAAAAAGAACTCTCTTTTTCAATTAGTAAAAAATGGTATCTATATATAATGGTGTTTTTTATTTTCTCTTGTCAATCTGATGATGACACCACCATTCTTCCTGTGGAAGATCCAATGAATGGTTTTTGGATGTCAGAAGAAAAAGGATACATTTTAGAGTTGACTGATGATAATAACATTTTTTATAATATAAATACAGTAGGATGTTCCATTCAGGACGATGATTTTGTTCCAGAAGATTACTTTGGATTGCACCTAGAACTGGCTAACGAAAATGAGCTTGTAGCTTCTACAGATTTATCAGACTCAGAAATAGTATTTACTCGGTTATCAAGTCAAACTCCAAACTGTTTACCTGATCAGGTTTCCAGTACAGAAGATCCAAAAGTAAATTTTGATCATTTTTGGAATATTTTTAATGACCATTATGCTTTTTTTGATACTAGAAATGTAGACTGGTCTCAATATGAAGATTTAAGAGATCAAGTTACAGAGGATAATTTTTATGATGTTTTAGAAGAGCTTGTTGTTTTATTAGAAGATGCCCACGTAAGTGTCTATGATGAAGATAATGATATTGAAATTAACTCAGGAGACCCCAAATTATTAGAAAGATTAAATGCTAACCTAACTGGAGAGTTGGTAATAGAAAGTGAGGACGATTATTTTAATCTTGTTGATCAAAAAATAACTACAATCGTCACGGAGTATTTAGGAGGAAGTTTTGAAATAGATGATAGTGAGAACATATTATGGGGATTGATCGATGATACAGTAGGATATATTGTTATTGGAACTATGGAAGGGTACGGAACAAATTTCAGTAATGAGTTATCAACATTAAATACTGTACTAGACACTATAATGAACGACCTAAGAGAATCAGGAGTTTCTAAATTAATTATCGATATACGTTTTAATGATGGAGGCTATGATACAGCTGCTTTAGATATGGTATCTCGTTTTATGGATCAGGAACGGATTTCATATTTTAAGAAAGCTAGGTTAGGAGATAGCTTTACGGAAAATAAGTCTTTCTCTGTAGGACCAAAAGGGGACTTTCAGTTTACAGATGATATTATAGTACTAACGAGCCCTTATAGTGTAAGTGCAGCTGAACTCTTTGCGTTATGCGTAAAAGACTTGCCGTATGTAACTATAGTAGGAGAAAATACAGCAGGTGCTTTTTCTACTATTCTTACTCATATATTACCTAATGGAGCAGAAGTAGGATTATCTAATGAAGTATATAGTGATGCGCAAGGAGAAGTTTTTGAAGCAGTTGGAATTGGTCCCGAAAATCAAGAAAACAGGGTACCATTTTTATCAACTCTAGACTTTCAAGAAGAAAAAGATGGTGGAATAGAACGCGCTTTAGAATTACTAAATAATTAATAAGACACTTAATGAAAAGATTATTTTAGATAGAAGATTATTAATAATAGTAAAGCCAGTTATCAAAATAACTGGCTTTTTTGTAGTTAAAGTAAAATACTCGATTTTATTTAAAACTGCTTCAAAATCTATGTTTTTACTATTTATAGATAGTAGTACTATCAATTATTGCAATGATATATCAAACGCCTCTTCAAAACCTTGCTCAATGAAGTCATTAATCGTTTGGTCGTGGTCTCCGGAACCTGTGATTATGTTTGTGTTTTTAGACTGTAGAAGTTCAATTTCTGAAGTTGTAAGTCTACCAACTGCTTGATCTACTTCTCCGTATACGTAGGTAATGCTAGATAAGTCATCAAAAGAATCAAGAAGTTCAGTGTATCTATTCATTGCAAATCCGGCAGCTAATCGGTTTAAGTTTCTATCGATAACATCCATTTCTGGTTCTTGATCCGGAATTGGATTAGTTCCGTTTTCGAAATACCCAGCCCTTCCTTCAGAAAAAGCTTCCCACATAACAGTTTCCATATCTAATCTACCTGCCATAATCAAATACTTATCTGCGACATCTATCCCTTTCTTTGCGATAAGATCTTGTATCACGAAAGCTCCAAATGAAATTCCTAATACATAGACTGTTCTGCCTTGATTTTTAAAATAATTGACAACCTTGTACAGCATTTCTACACTTTCTGAATTAAAGTTAATTGCTTGATTAAATGTAATATCATCATTTTCGAACGGGCTTGGATTTAATGTTTGTGCTTGGTGTACGTTTACAGCTAAAAGGTCGGTAGTATCAAAAGTTTGAAAAATTTCGTCTACTTCACCTGTACTAAGTTCTGTATCAGGACCACTTTGCACATTGATCAGAACGATAGGAGCATCTTCATCACCTTTAAAATAAATTAAATCCTTAATATCTTGTGATATTTCAAGAGGTTCATCAATAACGATATCATCATCAGAGTCGCAGCTGATGAAAAATAATGATAAAATAAGGACTGTTGTGTACATGCGGTAATGTTTCATAATAATTTAATTTTTGAATTGTTTATAATAATCTGATAGGGTACACCTCTATTAAGGTAACCTCCTAAAATGTTGTAATTGATTAAAATCAAAGTATGGGATCAGGATAGGTTAGTATCCTGATTTATTTATTAAAAAAGTATTCTAGGTAGTTGTTTAGAAATCTATGGTAATAGGAGTTAATCCTGACACACCAAAATTACCTAGTACCAATTCATTTGTTGTCATATTGGTGATATTACCAACTAGGTTGACAGGTAAAAACAAAGAGGATAATTCTGGTTCATTTCCTTGGTTACTAATGACATTGCTATAAAACTGAAACGTAGTGAAGTTAATGTTACTGATGTTTACATTTAATGTTTCGCCTTCGTTCATACCAGTTATAACAAGAATTTTTTCTTCCTCTTCATTGATGATTCTGTCATTGGATACGATCAATTCATCAGAAATTAATGTACCATCTTTAAGAATTTCTAACTGAATTAAATAGAAATTTTGTACATCAATTGGACCGGTAAAAGTAATTCGAATGCTATCATCGGTCTTTTCCATATCCGTAATAGGAATAGGGGGTCTTAAAATTTCCTCTTCTGATATAAGTACAGTTTGGTCTTGTAATATGGTTTCTATCCAATACGTATTTCCTATAATAGGAGTAATCATTTCTGAAGTAGTATACGTTCCATTATTTACTGTAAAAGAATCCGAAACCAATGATACATCATCAGATGAATCTTTCATAAATAAGGATATTTGAGCATCATTTACAGGATTAAAGATCGTGTCGGTTACTGGAACGGTTTTTTGAACCTGAATTGAAACAAATCCCACTTCATTAGTCAATAATCCCGAGATAAATACCTGTTCTTTAAACTCAAAATCTTGACTAATATCCTCAACACAACTTATTAATGTGAATAATGAAATAAATGCTATGTATATATGTAGTTTTTTCATGGTTCTAAAATTTAAAATTGTAGGAGATGAATGGAATTGGTGCGGCGATAAATGAAATTTGAGACGTTTCTAATTGGTTATTGTCAAAAACAGAATTAATCGAAAACGCATTTTTACGACCATACACATTATATAAACCAAAATTCCAGCTTCCTTTCCAGTTCGTTTTAGGATTATCGGTAGGTGTATATGTAAACGAGATGTCTGCTCTATGGGTATTCGGGATTCTAAAAGCGTTTCTATCAGAATACGTAATGAATGCATCTCCATCGATAATCAACCTACCATTAGGCTCGGTGATGGGTCTTCCTGTTTGATAGGTAAAAAAAGCTCCAACTTCCCACTTTTTAGATAATTTATAATTTGCCGTAAGATTGAATATATGAGGTCTATCAAAATTCGAAGGAAAATAAGTATTTCTATTAATCTGTTCTGAGGAGAAATTGCTTTTTGTTTTCCGTTTTGATACAGAATAGGTGTAGTTTACATTTCCGGTTAGTTTTCCTTTGTTCTTATGAGCGGCAAATTCTAGTCCATAAGAAAAACCTTTAGCGGCCACTAATTCAGTTTCTAAATTATCAAAGACTCCTAATCGAGCACCATTTTTATAAACTATTATATCATCAAATGTTTTGTAGTATCCCTCTATCGAAAAATTATAATTTTGATCCTTGGTGTCATAGGCATATCCGGCAGAAAATTGATTTACTTTTAAGGGAGCAATATGCTCACCAGATGGTTTCCAACTATCGTTTGGTAATGTTATCGTTTGCCTATTGATGGAATGGACGTATTGAAAAATTCTATTATATCCTATTTTAAAAGCTTTTCGATCATTAATATCATATTTTACAGACATGCGTGGTTCAAGTCCAAAATAAGTTTTCGATATCTCATTATTCTTTACCCTTCTGTTTCCTACAATTGAGTTTTGTGTTTGCGCAAGATTAGGGTCGTAGATAGCAATGTTTTCTTCCCCAAAATTTGCAAACCAAGAATATCTTAAACCGGTCTGTAATGATAATTTATTCCATTGTTTTTGAATACTATAATAGGCGGCGAGTTCTAACGCTTTTTCTTTGTCCAGAACTTGTTTGCCTGCTGTACCAGTAATTTTGGGAACGAATTGATATAAGTTGCCAGAAAGTCCAAATCGCATTTGGGTATTAGGATTTAAATAATAAGTAAAATCAGGTTTAAAAATCCAATTCTCAATAGATCTCTCAACAGTTTCTTCAATGTTTTCCTCAATTTCTTCTTCCCGAAGATCTTCTCTTTGCCCTAATGAGAAATCATATTTACTATAAATACCTGTTATATTAGAAAATAATCTATTTGAAAAAGTGTGATTCCATCGTATAGTAGTGGTAGTGTTTGTCCATCCTAGGTCCAAATCAGTATCAAATCCACCTTCTCCATTTTCTTCTTCTTGATTAAATTTCAAGACATCTGCAGCAAAAATACCTGAGACATATAACCTATTATTTTTATTGATATTCCAGCTAAGTTTTGTGTTTAAATCATAAAAATGAAATTTATCGACAGCCTCGTTACCTTTAAATAAAGGAAAAAATACATCAAAATAAGAACGTCTTCCAGAAGCTAAAAAACTTATTTTATCCTTTTTAATAGGACCTTCTATTGTTAATTTAGAAAACAATAATCCCAATCCACCTTCTCCTTTAATTCTCTTTAAACTTCCATTTTTTTGTCGAATTTCTAATACTGATGATGCTCTTCCTCCAAAGCGAGCCGGTATTTCGCCTTTATATAATTTTAATATTTTAACTGCATCTGCATTGAAAATGGAAAATAATCCAAACAAATGAGAGGTGTTATACAAAGGTGCTTCGTCTAGTAGAATTAAATTTTGATCCACATTTCCACCTCTTACATTAAAACCACTGGTTCCCTCACCAATACTACTGATACCTGGTTGAGTTAAAACTGCTCGTGAAATATCTGGTTCTCCTAAAAGAGATGGTAATTTCTTAATTTCTGAAGTTGTTAAATTGGTAGTTCCTCCTAAAATTGGTGCTACCTGACTTTTGTTATTCTGATTTGTCTGTATTATTACCTCGTCTAATTCATTTGAGGATGGCCTAAGCTCTATCTTTATGCTCAAATCATTGTTTAACTGAATATCTAAGGTTTTAGTGGAATAGCCTAAATAAGAAATCTCCAAAAGATAGCCTCCTTTAGGTAACGTTATAGAATAAAAGCCATATTCATTGGTAAATACTCCGTTGTTATTATTTTTGATAATAATACTGGCACCCAAAAGTGTTTCGCCTGTATTCGCATCTCTAACAATCCCGCTAATAGTATAATCATCATCTTGTTTTTTAGCTTTAGAAAGAATAATGTGATTTTTCTTAATTTCATAAGAAATTCTAGTATCCTTAAAAAGCAACTCGAGCGTTTCGGTTATATCTTTTTTTATAACAGTTATACTAAAATTTTGATTGACATCGATTACGTCATTGCTAAATATAAAAGCGTAAGACGTTTGTGTTTCAATTTTATTGATAATTGATTGTAAAGAACTATTTTCTTCTTCTAGTGTAACATTTTTTTGAGAAAACCCATTGAATCCCAAGAGTTGAAAACAAAAAACCAAATAAAAAAAGAAAGATAATTTCATTAAAAAAGAGGGTTTTCCATAACTATTTTTTGGCCATGAAATGACCCCAAAATGGTATATTTTCATACATTTGAATATTGTTAATTAATACTGATTTCGCGATTAGAATTTTTTAACTTTTATAGTGGGAAAATGCCAGTTTTCCCACTTTTTTTATTTTATTATCCACTCATTTGTTTTCGTATTTAGTTGATATGTAAAGCTTTTTGAAATTGTAAGTATTTCAAAAATTTCATTTATAGGAGTTGTATTGTCGAAAGCCCCAGTAAATCTAGCAGTGGCAATGTTTTCATTTTTAAAGAGTATTGAGGTGCCAAAATGCGCTTTTAAGTCGACTGCTATTTCTCTAAAGGTTTTATTTTCGAATTGTATTTTCCCTTCTTTCCAGGCAATATGGGATTCATTAGTGCCCATATTAGATTTTAGGACTTCTTTAGTTTTCTTGTAGAAGGTTACTTTTTGATTTGGAATTAAGAATACACTTTCTTTGAACTGAGTATTGGAAGTAACGGCTACTTTACCAGTTAATAGCTTTGTTTCTGTAATTGCACTATCTGTATATGATTTTACATTAAAACTGGTGCCCAAAGCTTTTACGGTGATATGATTCGCTGTAGTTACAGTAAATGGGTGTAAGGTATCTTTAGCTACCTCAAAAAATGCTTCTCCTTCTAGATATAAAGTTCTTGGATCTTCTGAGTTATAGGATAGATTACTAGAAGCATTTAGCCATACAATAGAACCATCTGATAGTTTGATGTTTTTTTGTTCACCAAAAGTTGTTTGCACAACTATTTGATTCTTATTGGAGGATAAGGTATTGTAGAAATATACTCCAGAAATGAGTATAACAAATATAGCCGCATACTTTAGCATTTCTTTCCAAACTACTGTTTTGGGTTTCACTGTAGTAAAAAAACGTTTTTTGGCTTCTTCAACAGAAGGGTCTTTCGTGGCAGTATGGTTATGGATGGTTGTTATTTTGGTAAATAGTGCTTTATCAAAATCGGGAGAGTTTTTCCATTTTTCTACTTTCAGAATAGTATTATCATCCGCGGTTTGCGAAATATATTCCCAAAGTTCAGTTTCTGTAATTTTAAAATGCTCCATACCCAAAAGGTGTTAATTAGATATAAGACGTTTGCGGAGCAGGGGTACCCTATTAAAATTTTGATTATTTTTTATAAATAATCTTTTAAGCCTTTCTTAAATGCTGCTAAGGCTTTTGAAATATGGAGTTCTACAGTTTTTATAGAAATACCTTTTTTTTGGGAAATTTCTTTGTAGGTGAAACCTTTATCTCTTGATAATTTAAAAATATCTGTTGTTTTTTGTTCCAAAGTAGTATAGATATTTTCGATGCGCTCTAGCAATTCCCATTGTTTATCAATCTCAGTTTCTAAAGTAGTATGGAGCGCATATACATTTGTATGTTTCTCTCTAGTTCTTTTCTTTCTATAAGAATCGATGATTTTATTTTTTAGTGTAGTGATTAAAAATGATTCTATAGAACGTTCGGATTGGTTAATATGCTCAAAGTTTTCCCAAAGCTTTATAAATGTTTCTTGTACTAACTCTTCAGAAAGCTCGGTTTCTTCTAAAACTTTTAAAGCGTAATTGTACAATCTGTTATAGTGCTTGTCAAACAAATTGGAGAATTTAGCTTCTTTGGTAGAATTCGATGTAGTTTTTTTATCCAAATATTTTAATAAAGAGAGATTACTAAATTATATAAAAAAACGCTCAAAACTAATTACTGTTGCACTTTACTTTGTGTTCATAATCTTTTAGTGATTAAAAGTGTTATGTATACTATTTAAAAGGGTTTTTAGAAAGTTTTAGATCGTGTGATTTTGCTAATAAGTATTATAGAATAGGTGTATTGTGATCTTTTTGTGAAAAACCGTAATATACTTTTAAATAACTCTTACGCTATCGTTAATTCAAGATTAATTAGCTCCTTTATATTCTTACGACGTCTTTTTTTATCCGAAATACGTCATAAATATACTTTTGTTTGATTCTACATTTGCCAAGCTTATTTAGACCAAATAAAAATAATATGCTCTTCGACACACAAACCAATCTTGCTTTTGATCAAAAAGTTGATCATTTTTTCGATCCTCAATCCAAATATAGCTATGAAGAATATATGCATAAAGCGCTGCAATATGTAAAGTCTTTTTTGGATAGAGATCATTTTTATCCAGGAGAAGTATCTGACTTTCGGGAAAAGAAAGATTTACTCTATCCAAACGCGAATGAAACCTTATCAGTGGATCAGGCTCTTAATGAAATTAAAGAATTGTATCTCGATCATACCATTGCTTTTCATCATCCTAACTATGTTGCGCATCTTAATTGCCCTGTATTGCTTCCCGCTTTGGTTGGTGATTTAATCGCTTCATCCGTAAATACGGCCGTAGAAACTTGGGATCAAAGTATTTCTGGAACGTATATAGAACAGGAAATGATTCGATGGATTTGTGATAAAATGAACTTACCATCTACTGCTGATGGTGTTTTTACCAGTGGTGGAACCCAATCCAATTTTATGGCCTTGTTATTAGCACGAGATAATTATGCGTTTAAACATTTTGGATTGAATCTAAAGGAGAATGGCTGGTCAGATGTAGTTTCTAAATTTCGTTTTTTCTGTTCGGATAAAGCTCATTTTAGTATTAGAAAAAATGCTGCTCTTATGGGCATGGGATACAATTCGGTGATTCCTGTGGCTACGGATGAAAAGATGAAAATGGAGGCAGATGCGTTAGTACAAGCCATTGAAAAAGAAAAACAAATAGGAAATATACCTATTGCTATTGTAGCTACCGCAGGAACCACCGATTTTGGTAGTTTTGACCCTTTGGATACCATTGCAAAAATCGCTAATGAATATGATATTTGGTTCCATGTGGATGGCGCTTATGGTGGTAGTTATGTACTCACTGAAACACATCGCCATCTTTTAGAAGGAATTAAACATGCGGATTCTGTTACTATTGATTTTCATAAAACAATGTTTCAACCTGTTTGTTCTAGTGCTTTCTTAGTTAGAGATACAGAACACTTTAAGTATGTTTCATATTACGCAGATTATCTAAATCCATTAGAACATAGAGATGAAAAATATCCTAATTTGATAGAAAAGTCAATCCAAACTACTAGACGATTTGATGCGTTGAAACTCTGGTTTACCTTAAAAATGACTGGAGAAAAAAATATAGGAGCATTTTTAGAAAAAGTACATTATCTAGCATTAGATCTTTATCATAGCGTTAGAGATGATATCTATTTTGAAATGGCTCATAAACCAGAGCTAAGTACATTAGTTTTTCGATATAAAGTTCCAGGTGTATCGTCAGATGCACTTCTTGATAAAACGAATCTTTATATTAAAAATACCTTGTTTAAATCGGGTCAAGCTTCTATAGCGAGCACAAAATTTAATGGGAAAACATATTTAAAATTTACATTATTAAATCCTAAAAGTACCATTGACGATCTGTTAAATATCATTCAGATGATTAAGGAAACAGCTAAGACTTACAATAGCGAAAAGCACAATTAAAAATAGAAAGCATAATGACGAAAGAAGAAAAGATACTTGATTTTATTGGGATTGGCGTAGGTCCTATGAATTTAGGACTAGCCTGTTTGTCCGAGCCAATTACAGAGTTAGATGGACTGTTTTTAGATAGTAAAGAAAAATTTGACTGGCATCCAGGTATGATGCTTCAGGATACTACATTACAGATCCCTTTTATGGCAGATTTAGTAACCTTAGCAGATCCTACAAATCCATACAGTTTTCTAAATTATATCAAGGAACAAGGAAGAATCTATTCATTTTATATTAGAGAAAATTTTCTTTTACTAAGAAATGAATACAATCAGTATTGTCGTTGGGCAATTGATAAATTATCTAATGTTCAATTTGGGACCGAAGTGGTTGAGATTGCCTATGATGAAAAGGAGCAATATTATACTGTTCTTTCGGAATGTACAAAAACGAATAAACGTAAAGTTCATAGAGCTAGAAGACTTGTTTTGGGAACCGGAACAAGTCCGTATATACCCAGTTGTTGTAATTCTTTAAAAGAAGATGCGATTCATTCTAGTTCTTATTTGCCAAATAAGAAGAAGTTACAATCCAAAAAATCTATTACAGTTTTTGGCAGTGGTCAGAGTGCCGCAGAGATTTTTTATGATCTCTTACAAGAAATAGATGAAAAAGGATATGAATTGAATTGGATTACGAGATCGCCAAGATTCTTTCCGTTAGAATATTCAAAACTTACTTTAGAGATGACGTCTCCTGAGTACGTAGATTATTTTTATAATCTGCCTAATTACAAACGTAATGAGTTGATTAAGAGTCAAAAGCATTTGTACAAAGGGATCAATCAAGATTTGATTGCTGATATATTTGATTTGATATATACGAAACGATTGCTCGCGGATGTCAAAGTAAATTTAAGAACAAATTCAGAGTTACAGAAAGCGGTGTATGATAGTACTTTGAACACCTTTTATCTAGAAATTCACCAGCATGAGCAAGATAAATACTATCGTCATACAACGGAAGGAGTAGTATTGGCTACAGGATATCAATATCAAAAACCAACATTTGTCGATGGGATTAGTGATCGAATTCGATGGGATGAAAAAGGAAGATATGATGTACATCGTAATTATGCTATTGATCAATTGGGGCGTGAGATATTTGTACAAAATGCCGAACTACATACACACGGATTTGTAACTCCCGATTTAGGTATGGCAGCTTATCGCAATTCATATATCATCAAAGAATTAACAGGCACAGATTATTATGCTATAGAAAAGAGAGTTGCATTCCAGCAGTTTGATGTGTTAGAAGAAGAGGAAATTATGATAGAAACTCCAACAACCTAACAAAAATTCTAATGAAGAACTTTTTGATCATAATGACCTTAGTAGCTGTGGTAAGTGATTATTTATTACATCCTTTTTATCCTCAATTTTTCGAAGCTCGATTCGGAGTGACAAATCCAGAATTGGTAGGTTATTATTTTGCTGCGATATGCTTTATGGTGATGATTTCGTTTCCTTTTTGGGCATATGTTTCTAAAAAAATAACGGAGCTTAATATTCTCATATACACACAGTTTGTGGCAGGAATATTGGCTTTATGTTGTTATGCAACTACATCATATGTAAACTTCTGGGTCATTTCTTTAGTGATGATCTTATTTAAAGGTAGCTATCTACTAGTATATCCGTATATCCTAAAAATTATTACTAAAAAAGAACATCCTAAAACCATTGGTTTATTATCTGTAGTGGTACATCTTGGTGGAATATTAGGAGCAGTGATAGGAGGTGCTACAGTAGATTTAATTGATGCAGGTTACATTTTTCTGATTATGGCGGTTGGAGATTTTATACAAATGGGTATGAGTGCTTATTTATTAAGAAGTAACAAATACAATACAACCAAAATCTTGGAACCGGAAGGGTCTATTAAACAGAACTCAAAAATGATTCCCAGAGGTTTTATTCTCAAAATTGGATTGATTACTATGATTTTGTATTTCAGCGATTTTTTGATAAGACCATTTTTTGCAACCTATTGGGAAAGCATTTCAGTATATAATACTACACTAGTATCAGGAACAGTATATGCAATACCTGGTTTTGTAGCGCTGATTGCTTTATGGATAAATACGAAGAGAAAAGAAACAAATAATGTATGGCAACAGATGGTGCCAATATTATTAATAGGTATTACTGGATTATTTCTTCAAGGGCTTTCTACAGAAATAACAGTAATAATAGGTAGAATAATTTATGGTTGGGCAATTTTTCAAGGAGTTGTAAAATTTGATGTATTGCTCTTTAAATTTAGTACACCAGATTCTTATGCTATGGATTATAGTAAGGTACATTTTTTTCAAAACCTAGGAGTGTTGCTATCGTCTTTTTCTGTGGGGCTACTAGTAGATAATTATGGATTGAGAATTCCATTTTTGGTTGCTTTAGGTGGTTTTAGTATCACTTTATTGCTGTATTATTTAATTTTTAAAGTTGCTCCAAAACTCACTTCTAAACAATTAGCTAAGTCATAAGAAATTCTGAATGGAAAAAATAGCCAATAACATACAGCATCAGTATCATAAAATTTATTCAAAAAGCTTTTCTGATTTTGGGACCATAGAGATACGACCTTTTAGGATATCTGAAGACAGCGAGATATTGCACAAATGGGTAAATATGGACTATGCTATTTTTTGGGGAATGCAAGGGTACGATTTACAACAGGTACGACAAGAATATATAAAATTGATGGAGCCGGAACATTATGATGTTTTTGTAGGTGTTTTTAAAGGTAAACCGGTTTTTGTATTAGAAAGATATAATCCCAAAGAAGATATTATAAGTACACTCTATAGCGTGGAAAAAGGAGACTGTGGGATTCATATCATCGTTGCTCCGCCACGTGTTAAGATCCCAAATTTTACATGGTATTTATTTACGGCTATAATGGATTTTGTGTTTAAAGATTCCTCCGTAAATAGAATCCTAGTAGAACCTGATATCCGTAATAAAAAGATGTTTGCATTATGTCAGCGGATAGGTTTTCAGCTCGATAAAATTATAGAACTCCCAAATAAGACTGCTCAAATAGCATTTTTAGACAAAAAACAATATCAAGATTTTACATCAATTTCAAAAATTAATAAAAGAAGTGCTATGAATACTTTAGACAATGCTGTTTCGCCCCAACAATCTATAGCTCATTTACAACCCGAAGTTTGGGTTAAAGTAAATACTCTTTTTGTAACCAAAGCAATTTGCGAATTTAGTCATGAACTTCTGATCACACCAGTTGTTCTAGAAAAATTAAAGGACGGTTGGAATAGTTATATTTTAAAATCAGATAATCCTACCATTCAATATCAATTTAGCGCAAAACCATTAGCGTTAAACCATTTATATATTGAATCAGGATCGATCAAAAAATATGAAGAAAGTGAATCCGTTGTCATAGACGGTGTTTTATTTATAAAGGAATTTAGAAAACAGCTCGGTATTAAGGATACTCAAATGCCATTATATTTAGAAGAGATCATTAGTACCTTATATGGCAGCGCATTTAAATTTTTAAAAGGTAATCCAACTTCAGAGGAGCTAGCGATCGCCGATTTTCAAACTATTGAACAGTCCATGACAGAGGGACATCCTGGTTTTGTTGCTAATAATGGCCGTATAGGTTTTGATAGTAGTGATTATAGGTCGTATGCTCCCGAAGCTGGTAATTCTTTTTCATTAATATGGTTGGCAGGTCATAAAAGCAGAGCTGTATATGCAGCAACCGAGGTATTATCTTATGATACTTTAATACAGCAAGAATTAGATAATGAGACGATAACATCTTTTGAGACGATTATAAAAAATAAAGGTTTTGATCCGGAAGATTACTTCTTTATTCCTATGCATCCATGGCAATGGTTTAATAAATTAGCTAATATATTTTCGCCAGAACTTGCTACCGGAAACCTAATATGTTTAGGATATGGTCCGGATCAATACCTTGCTCAACAATCTATTAGAACATTATTCAATAAAACGAATCCTAAAAAATTCTATACCAAAACAGCGCTTTCAATTCTAAATATGGGGTTTATGCGCGGGCTTCCGCTGTATTATCTTGGGACTGCTCCTAAAATGGCAGTTTGGTTAGAAGAGTTACTTTATAATGACTCTTATATTCAGGAAACGGGTTTTAGGATGCTAAGTGAGATTGCTTCGATAAGTTATGTGAACCCTTATTTTGAAGAGTTTGGTCCTCACAACGATTATAATAAGATGTTAGCATCCCTTTGGAGAGAAAGCCCCATTGCCAATGTAAATGGAAACCAACAAGCCATGACTATGGCAGCATTGCTGCATGTAGATCAAAATGGAGAAGCTTTATTACCAAAAATTATTGAAAAATCTAGTCTAACTATAACGGATTGGTTGCGTTTATATTTAAAAGCATATTTAAGCCCACTATTGCATTGTTTTTATCATTTTGACCTGGTTTTTATGCCTCATGGAGAGAACATTATCATAGTATTAGAAGATCAAATTCCTGTGAAATCTTTCTTAAAAGATATTACGGAAGAAGCTTGTATTCTAAATCCAGAAGTTGAGCTGCCAGATCATTTAAAACGCATGTATGCTCCAGTTCCAGAAGATGTAAAATTACTTTCAATTTTCACAGATATATTCGACGGTTTTTTCCGATTTATGTCTCATATTTTAGTTGCACATGCTAATTTCAAAGAAGAAGAATTTTGGAAAGTGGTTGCAGATGTAATTCAAGAATATCAGGATCGTTATCCAGAAAAAGAAGCAAAATTTAAGCAATATGATTTATTTGCTCCAGAATTTCAATTGTCTTGTTTAAATAGATTACAACTAAATAATCACAAACAAATGATTGATTTAGATGACCCTGTAGCATTGCTTCAGTTTGCTGGTAAACTAGAGAATCCCATTGCTGCTTTTAGAAAAGATTTAGTAGGTACAACTTCATAATTAAACGAGCATTATGGAAAATACTGAAATCTCACAAAACATAGTTTTTTCAAGAACAATTGAAAATTTTGGAACTATACATTTACGCCATTTAGATTTTGATTATGATATTTCTACTATTCATAAATGGGTAACAAAAGAGTATGCTACATATTGGGGTATGCTAGAAAGTTCTATAGAAGAAGTACGCTCAGAATATTCGGCGCTAGTTTCCAGAAAAGACTATGATGTTTTTATAGGTGTATATAATGGAGTTCCCATCTTTTTAATGGAAAAGTACAAAGCAGCAACAGATAGGATTTCTGACTATTATTCTGCTAAAGATACTGATTACGGCATGCATATTTTGGTAGCGCCATCAGATTATAAAATCACTGGATTTACCTGGAATGTATTTACTACAGTTCTTGAATATTTCTTTGAATTACCCGATGTAGAAAGAATAGTGGTAGAGCCAGATGTTAGAAATCAAAAGATTCATACCCTTAATAAAAAAGCTGGGTTTGTATACCAAAAAGAAATCGAATTACCGGAAAAAACTGCAGCATTAGCTTTTTGTGAACCAGAAGATTATAAAAAAGCCAAAAATGCTTTTAGAGAAAAAATAAAACCAATGACCAACTTAAATATATCTGATTCATTAAGAGTATCTCACGCTCACCTTAATCCATCTAACTGGAAAAGTGTAAATAGAGCTCTTGTAAGCAAAGCAATTAGCGAATTTTCACACGAATTACTTTTTAAACCTCAACAAGAAACAACTAATAAAAAGTGGAATAAATATGTGCTAATTGCCGATACTCCTGGAATAACATATGAATTTACTGCGCAAAAATATAAGCTTGATCATTGGGATATTGATAAAAGCTCTATTATTAAAAAAGTAAATGATATTCAGGTTCCAATCGATGCATTAACGTTTATCGTAGAGTTTGTGTATACCTTAGAAATACCAAAACATTTACTTCCTGTATACTTAGAAGAAATATCTAGTACATTATCCGGTGCTGCGTATAAGAAAGGTCATCATTCATTTTCATCAAGCGAACTAGTAGATAGCTCTTTCCAGGTCATAGAGCATGCAATGACAGAAGGACATCCTTGTTTTGTTGCAAATAACGGAAGAATAGGTTTTGATGGTCAGGATTATTTGCAATATGCTCCAGAAACCAATTTACCTTTTAAAATATATTGGTTAGCGGGTCATAAAAGTAAAACCACTTTTACTTCTGTACACAAATTTGAATACAAATCTTTAATGCGAAAAGAGTTAGGGGTTCAGTTAATTTCAAAATTTAATACCAAATTGGAATCCTTAGGATTAGATACCAGTTCTTATATTTTTATTCCTGTACATCCTTGGCAATGGAATAATAAAATACTTCAGGTATTTGCTGCCGATATTGCGAATCAAAATTTGGTATTCTTAGGTGAAGGTGATGACTATTTCTCTGCTCAGCAATCAATTAGGACACTTTACAATAAAAGCAATCCTGAGAAAATGTATACCAAAACGGCTTTGTCTATTCTAAATATGGGATTTATGAGAGGACTTTCTCCTTCTTATATGAAGAGCACACCACATATTACGGAATGGATAACGGATTTATTAGGTAAGGATGTATATCTAAAGCAAAAAGGTTTCACTATGTTAGGAGAAGTTGCTACCGTTGGTTTCCAGAACACTTTCTATGAAGTGTTAGGAAAAACAAATGCTCATAATAAGATGCTATCAGCTTTATGGAGAGAAAGTCCGCATGCAAAAATAAAGAAGAGTCAACAATTAATGACAATGGCTGCATTGCTTCATTTGGATGGAGATGGTGATTCATTTATAGGAGCATTAATCAAAGCTTCTGTTTGTGATGTCAGTAGTTGGGTCAAAAGATACTTGGACGCATATTTATCACCATTACTACACTGTTTTTATACATATGGGTTTGTTTTTATGCCACACGGAGAAAATATCATTATGGTGTTGGAGAATCATATTCCGGTAAAAATCTTAATGAAAGATATCACAGAAGAAGTGATTGTTTTTAATGAGAAACTGGAATTACCAGAAAAAGTAAAACGATTATATACAGAAACTTCTGATACAATGAAAGTATTATCAATCTTTACAGATGTTTTTGATTGCATTTTTAGATTTCTAACTCCGATTTTAGAAAGAGATCTCCAGTATGCTGAGAATGATTTTTGGCAAGAAGTAGCCTTATGTATTTATTCATATCAAACGGAACATCCAGAATTACAATCAGAGTTTGATCGATATGACCTCTTTGTATCAGAGTTTGATAGGTGTTGCTTAAATAGATTACAACTGAAAAACACTCAACAAATGTTGAATCTAACGGATCCCATGGCTAGCTTAATTCTAGAGGGAACACTAGAAAACCCTATTGCTAAGTTTAAGAAAATAAATTTAAATAATCGAAAGTCTGAACTTATTGAAGATAACTAATATTCATAAAAAATACTTTATGTCAACTATAAAACCAAGTAGAATTTTAGCCATAGATTTTGGAAGAGGATTTAGCGTTATTGCTATGATTATGGTTCATACATTGTGGATTCATGCTAGACAAGATGTGCAATCCGATACTTTTCTAGGACATTTTATTCATTTTGTAGGAAGAGGTACACCAGTTTTTTTGATAACAATGGGAGTATCTTTTATGATATCAAGGAATCAAGATATAAAAAGCGCAGTAAAAAGAGGTATAACGATTCTGGGAGTAGCTTATTTAATGAATTTTCTCAAGTTTTTAGCACCTATACTTATAGGGTTAATGCCTGATAGTTTTATAGCCGCTTACGAATGGGAAATACCCTTGAATTTAGAAGAATACACATATTTATTATTAACAGGTGATATATTACAATTAGCTGGAATATCATTGATTGTATTAGCACTGATCAGAGCATATTTAAAAAATAAATTTATCCTATTAGGGCTAGCTGTTTTAATAGCATTCATATCTCCAGAATTAAGAGGCTTTCAATCAGAAATATTCGGGTTAAACTATATAACTCAATTGTTATGGAGTGATGGTTATTGGGTTTATTTTCCTGTTTTTCCTTGGATATCATTTATATTATTAGGGATGTTTTTTGGGAAATGGTATGTGGAAAAAGGATATGATCAGAATGAGTTATTTAAACGAATGTGTATCGTAGGTTTACTATTTATTGCTGTTGGAGCCCCATTGGTATTTATGAATGAAGCATATCATTTTAATGATTTTTTTCATTTAGGACCTGGGGGAGTAATTTATCTGGCGGGATGGAACTTTACAGTGTTATCAATATTCCATTGGATATTATCGAAAACCAAAGACAATTTCTTATATAAAACTTTCTACTATTGTAGTAAACATGTAACATCATTATATGTGATCCAATGGGTTTTGATTTGTTGGGGAATGGTGATTTTTGGTTTTCAAAGTAAAAGTGAACTCGGTACAATACTATTAATGCCAATATTTATGGGATTAACATTTGTAATTCACTTCTCCGTGGGTAAAATCAGGAATATTTATAGGTCAGGTAAAACAATTCCTAAAGGAAGATTGACATCATAGAAATAGAATGACTACTAGAGAACTGAATTTTCAGTTCTCTAGATTACTACGATACTTTTTTGGAGTAGTTCCTTCTATTTTTTTAAACGCTGCAGTAAAATGTGTAGAGTTTTTATAACCAACTAATTCTGATATCTCATAAATGGGTTTTTTGCTATGTAACAGGAGTTGCCTTGCTTTTTCCATTCGTAATTTGGTAGCATATTCAAAAATTGTTTTGCCAAATAGAGCTTTAAATTCTTTTTTTAATATAAAATCATTTAATCCAATTTCTCTGGATAACTGATGAATTGGATATTGAACAGAAAGATCTGAAGAAATCATATGCTGCACTTGGTATAGCTTCTTTACCAAATTATCAATGGGAGGAATGTTATTAGTTATAATATTAGTAGTTGCAGTGTCTATTTTTAAAGTTACTAATTCAAGGACTTTAGATTCTAAAAATAATCGTTTTAACAACCCTTTCCTTTGATCCGACAAAATTTCGGAAAGAATATTTTGAGTTTTTGAACATAATGGTTTTAAAAATTTGCTTTGTAGTTTTAACAAAGAATGTTTTTCTAAGATATTATATTCTTCATCTAGTTTATGCCTTTTTATAAAATCTGTACTCATTCTAATTTTAACTTCCTTAAGCCGCTTTCTTTTGTGATATGAGATAGAACCTTTTATATTTTCTAGATACAATAGATAACACTCTTGACTTTCGTAGATTAGATCTTTAGTTATTCCTTCAATTTTAATGATCTGCTCGCCTTCAATCAGGAAGGACATTTCTAAGAAATTGTCATAAAGCTTACCTTCTACTATTAGATTTTTTTCTAATAATACATCATAGATAGTAATAGATAGACCTTCAAACTTATGTGTCTGATAATAACCTATACCATATTGAGGTAAGAATTGGAATTTTTTAGTAATAATTCCGCAACGTTCGCCAGAACCTATTAGCTCTGTAACAGTAGATAAGCTAACTGTTTTTTTAGGGTCTTGTATTTCGGTTTTAATTGACGTCTTTTTGCGTCTTTTTTTATCCATAATGCGTCATTTTTCTCTTCCCTTAGATACTAATTTTGCACTTTAAATTTATTTAGACTAATTATAAATAATAAATATTTAGGTCGCAAAAATAAATAAAAAAATGTTACAGTCAGTGGTTATTTTAAAAAGAAAAAATAGTGTCTTTTTGATGCTTTTGATTACTCTATTTTGTCAGAGTCAAGAGGCAATAAAAGGTGTCATTGTGGATCAGAATTCTAATCCGATACCCGAAGCAGCTATCCAAGTAGTAGAATTAGAAAACGTAGGCGTAATTACTAATTTTGATGGAGAATTTACCCTTTCACTTCCAGAAGGAACATATACACTAAAAACTAGTTTTATTGGTTTTCAAACTCGTTTCTATAAGATTACTACGAATGCTTCTAAGGAACAATATATCCGTATTGTTTTAAAACAAAATGTAGAAGAATTAAATGATGTAATTGTTAAAGGGAAAACTGCTGCTCAAAAGGTAAAAGAAAAGGCTTTTGAAGTGGAAGTTATAGAAACCAAAGGATTAAAAAATAGTAGTGTAGATATCAATGCTATTTTAACAACGATACCAGGAGTAAATGTTCGTCAAAGAGGAGGATTAGGGGCTGCGTTTGATTTCTCTTTAAATGGATTATCAGGGAAGCAAGTAAAGTTTTTTATCGATGGTATTCCAATAGAGAATTTTGGGAGCTCTTTATCTCTAAATAATTTTCCTGCTACACTCGTAGAAAGAGCAGAAGTTTTTAAAGGCGTAGTTCCGATACATTTAGGAGCAGATGCACTAGGCGGTGCAGTTAATATTATTACTAATCAACGTAAAAAGGATTTTCTTGATGTGTCTTATGATATAGGATCTTTTAATACACATCGTGCTACTATAAATGGACAACATTATAATAAAAATGGATGGATGTTTCAGTTGTCCTCATTTTATAATTATTCTGATAATAACTATACTATTGATGATATTGAGGTTAGGGATGAATTAGGAAATGATACCGGTATCCGCAGAGATAATGTAGAAAGATTTCATGATGCATATAATTCTCAGATGATACGGATACAAACTGGATTAGTTGATAGATCATACGCAGATAGATTAATTTTAGGTTTTACTGCATCTGCAAACGAAAACGAAATACAGCACCCTATTGATCCGCAGAATCCATTTGGGGAAGTATTTACTGAAAATGATATTATTTCGGGATCTATTGAGTTTGAAAAAAACAATCTTTTTAATGAAAAGTTGAAACTAAAAATTTATGGTGCTCTAACAGAAAATAATGAAAGGGTCGTAGATACTTCTTCTAGGAAATATGATTGGTTTGGAAATTTTATAGAACGAGGAGATCAAACGCTGGGAGAATTTGAAGCCAGTAAGACATTATTTAAGTTTAAAGATAACCTACATTTAATAAACGCATTAGCCACATACACCTTTAATGACGTACATTCTCTAAGCGCTAACTATACCAAAAATTATATTCGCCGTAGAGGAGAAGATGATGCCAGAACTGGAAGAATTGCATTTCGGGACCCTCATATAGTTAATAAAAATATACTTGGTCTTTCTTACGATATTGATCTTTTAGATACACGATGGCGTACTTCTTTTTTTTCTAAAGGATATCTTCTAAACTCAGAAGGAATTTTGGAAGACCTATTTACCAATGTAGAAGAAGATCGGTTTACCAGGTTCGAAAATACTTTTGAAGAACTGGGATATGGCTTTGCTACTACTTATAAAATCCTTGATAATTTTCAGATTAAAGGATCTTTTGAAAAAACATTTAGAATTCCTGAAGGTTATGAGGTATTTGGGGATGGATTTTTATTGAAATCTAATCCAGCGTTATTACCAGAAGAAAGTTACAACGCCAATCTAGGAGCTCTTTTTAATACAGATATTAATGGGTTAAAACTTCAGATTGATACCAATGTATTTTTTAGAGAATCTGAGAATTTTATAGCTATTAGATCCGAAGGAATCTTTTCTAGATACTTCAATACTGCTGATGCTAGAAGTACAGGTGTAGAAGGAGAAATAAGAATGTTGTATGATGCATTCTTTTTGGATCTGAATGCCACCTATCAAAACATCATTGATAGAAATGCTGGAGAAAATGCAGGTGTTGATTTTTTGAAAAATCAACGAATAGCAAATATTCCATATGTATTTGGAAATGCTCGTATTGGAGGTAAATTCAATAATATACTTGCTGTAAATGATCAATTAAACGTTTCCTGGAACACCTATTATGTGCATGATTATCCGCTTACATCTTTTGTAGAAGGAAATCCAGAAGATAGAGATATTATTCCCGAACAAATTTCGCATAATGTAGAGCTTGGATATTCATTTAATGAAGGGCGTTACAACATTGCTGTTTCGGCCAGGAATATCTTGGATGCAAAAATTTATGACAATTTCGAAATACAACAACCCGGAAGAGCCTTTTATGTAAAACTACGATACTATATATCAAATTAAATATTAAACATCAAAAATCATATAAAATGAAAACAATAAAATGGATAAAAAATGTAATGCTACTTTTAGCAATAACCGCAATGGTTATATCATGTAGCAGTGATGATAATGGAGATACACCTATTGATCCGGATCCGGATCCAATTGCAGTATCTAAATATGTTGTAGGATTTGAGGCATTTCCTGTTGGAGATGCAAGTCCTGTGGATTATATTTTGGAATTACCATCATTAGAATCTTTAACAACCGGTGAAATTTCGGTAGAAGGTCAAGGAATTCCATTAAAAGGTTGGAGATTTTTCCACGGAGCAGGTAATACGATATTTACCGCGGGATATTCTGATGATGATACTTGTATTGCTTATCATTTAAATGAAGAGGGAACATTAGAAGAAAAAGCAAATTTTGTTTTTCAATCTACACTAGATAATTATGCAGCATTAGACGAGAACACATTATTGGCTGTGGAATTAACGTATGGAGGGCTTTCTGATAAACGTTTTCATATTGTAAATGCCGAGACGGGTTTATTAGAAAAGATTGAAGAACACCCTGTAGATATCGATATGGGTGATGGAACTGTAGCGAATCCAGGATCTACTCCTTGGGTAACTGGTATGGTACTTAGGGATGGAAAATTATTTGTTTCATATCATAAGTGGTTGGCTGATGGTTCTTTTATTACTCCAGATGTAGATCGTGCTTACGTGGCAGTATTTAACTATCCAGAGTTCGAATTAGAAAAAATAATTGAAGATGATAGAACCAGTCCAATTGGGGTAAACGGTCATAGTACAGGTATTGAACAAACAGAAAATGGAGATATTTATTCTTTCTCTACATCTGCATTGAGTGCTGGTTTTACTGCAGCTTCAAAGCCTTCGGGGATTTTAAGAATTAACAATGGAACCACTGAGTTTGATTCAAGTTATTTCTTTAATGTAGAAGAAGCTATTAATGGCGGAAAGTTGTTCTGGATGGATTATGTCGGTAACGGAAAGGCAATTGCAAGAATAATTGTAGATGACACTAATGGAGCTGGAGAATGGGGTGCATTCTTTAAAAAAGATGTATTTAAAATGGTAGTAATAGATTTAATAAACCAAACTGTTACGGATATAGCTGGAGTGCCAACTCACGGTCATCGATATACGTCTCCTATGTTTGTAGAAGATGGCAAAGCGTATATTAGTAGTTCTACTGATACAGATACGTATGTGTATATAGTAGATCCTGAAACCGCAACTGCAACACAAGGTGCTAAAGTTCTTGGACTAGGACTTAAAGGGATCTTTAAAATTAGTAATTAACTCAACTAGACTCTATGTAAATATGGGTTCTGAGAAATTTCAAAAACTTTTGTTCTGACGCTTATACCCCCATTTGAAGCTCAGAAAGATCAAAGTCAAATTAATAAGTAGTTGTGTTTTATTTAGTGATTTTGTTCAGAGTAAAAGGACTAAGTAGAGGTTTTTCAGACCCATGCATTTAATAAATCCATAAATGACAAGAAAAAAAAGAAATAATAGACGTAAAAGAATTTTACAACTTCATAAAATACTTGGATTAGTTACAGGTGTAGTGCTTTTTATTGTTTCTGTTACTGGTTGTTTATGGGTTTTTAAAGAAGAAATAGAAAGTTTTTATGATGATCATAAATATGTTACCCCTCAAGATCAAGAGTTCTTAGAAGCCTCTATGATTAAAGAATTAGCAGAAAACGTGATTCCTAAAAAGACGATTCATGGGGTTATCTATGGGAAACCAGATGAAGCGATTGAGGTTGTTTTTTATGAAGCAGAACCAGAGATATTTTATCAAAGTGTTTTTTTAAATCCATATTCTGGCGAGTTCATTAAAAGAATAGATAATGATGCAGGTTTTTTTGGATTTATATTAAAAGGACATTTACGACTATGGTTACCTGATGCTATCGGCTCTAGAGTGGTTTCTTATTCCGTATTGCTTTTTTTGATTATCATCATAAGTGGTCTTTTTCTTTGGTGGCCACGAAATAAGAAGAATTGGAAACAAAGATTAAAATTTGATTGGAATAAAAAAACCAGATGGAAAAGGAAAAATTTTGACCTCCATACAGTAACAGGGTTTTATATCTCATCGTTTGGTTTGATATTAGCTTTTACTGGATGTGTGATGGCTTTTAACTGGTTTTATTTTATAGCTTATAAAGCTACAGGTGGCGATAAAGACCCTCGGTTTGTGATTCCAGAGAGCGAACAAGCAATAGTATCCAAGGAAACTACTGGTTTTGAATATGATAAGTTGATTCCTATTTTACAACGTAGCTATAAAGATGCGCATAGTTTTGAATTACATTATCCAGAAAATGATTCTACTTCAATTCTTGTTGAGGTTAGTAATTCAGAAGGATTGTATTATAATATGGATTATCTGTTTTTTGATCAAAATACTTTAGAAGAAATAGAAACAAATAGTATTTATGGTAAATATAAAAATACCAATTTTGCAGATAAAGTAATTCGAATGAATTATGATATCCATATTGGGGCGATCGGAGGAATAGTAGGCAAGATCATTGCCTTTTTAGTGAGCTTAATTTGTGCATCATTACCCGTTAGTGGGATTTTGCTTTGGTATGGAAGAAAGTATAAAGCCAAAACCAGAAACGAGCTTCCTAGAAAACTAGTTAGTGTGAAATAACCGTTATGATTGTTTAGAGATCATATACCAAAGTTTAATTTTTTATGTATCCAAAAAAGGTGACCTATTATAGGGTCACCTTTCTTATTTAATTCAAATATGAGTCTTATTTATCTAAGGCCATTGCAGGTTCTTTTGTATTTGTTTTAACTTCAAACTGATTACTCGTGTTTTTCTCACCACCAGCTTTCAGAGCTTTTTCACCAGCAAAGAACGTTTTATGGTCATCTCCTAAATCTGAGCCTGCCATACGTTGGTGTTTTACACACGATACTCCTTTTCGTATTTCCTGACGTTGAACAGAATCTACATATTCTAACATTCCTCTATCTCCAAAATACCCTGCTACAAGATCATTCATATGTAGTGCAGTCGTATGATATGTTGGTAATGTAATTAGGTGATGAAATACCCCAGCATCACGAGATGCTTCTGCTTGGAACATACGGATCATTTCATCTGCTTTTTTAGACAACTCGGTATTGTCATATTTTACATCCATCAATTCTTCGCGATTATAAGCTGATGTGTCTTCTCCCGCTGCGGTCATAAGATCAAATGCTTGTTGGCGGAAATTGATTGTCCAATTAAAAGATGGCGAATTATTGTAAACTAATTTAGCATTTGGCACCTTTTCCTTTACGCGATTTACCATATGAGCAATTTGCTTGACATTTGGAGTTGGTGTCTCTATCCACAATAAATCTGCACCATTCTCTAAACTTGTAATACAATCTAATACAACACGATCAATATTTGAGCCTTCTTTAAATTTATATAAACCATTAGGTAATCTCACTGGGCGAACTAATTTACCATCACGTTTAAATAATACATCATTTTCATTTACTTCGGTAATTAGAACTTCTTCCGCTTCAACAAAGTCCATATATTGAGAAGCTAGATCACCTTCTTCCATTGATACAGGTAATTTTTGTGTTAAACCAGCACCTTCGGAATCTGTTCTTGCTACAATTACACCTTCTTCTACGCCTAATTCTAAGAAAGCATATCTAAGTGCATTTAGCTTAGCGATAAAATCTTCGTGCGGAACTGTAACTTTACCATCTTGGTGACCACATTGTTTAGCATCGGATACTTGGTTCTCTATTTGTAGTGCACAAGCTCCTGCTTCAATCATTTTTTTGGCTAATAGGTATGTTGCTTCTTCATTACCAAAACCTGCATCAATGTCTGCAATGATTGGTACAACATGTGTTTCAAAATTGTCAATCTCATTCTGCACATCTTCTCCTTGATCTAAACGACGAAAAAGATCATTTAATTCTACGGCATCTGCTTGACGTAAAAAGGTATAGATTTCTTCAATCAACTTAGGAACCGAAGTTTTTTCGTGCATAGATTGATCTGGTAAAGGTCCTAATTCAGAACGTAATGCAGCAACCATCCAACCAGAAAGATATAAATATGTTTTATCGGTAGTGCCTTTATGTTTCTTTACAGCGATCATTTTTTGTTGGGCAACAAAACCATGCCAACAACCTAATGATTGTGTATATTTTACACTGTTAGCGTCATATTCAGCCATATCTTTACGCATAATAGAGGCTGTATATCTGGCAACATCTAATCCTGTTTTAAATCTATTTTGTATAGCAATACGCGCTGCATTTTCTGGGCTTATGGTTGCCCAAGTACTTCCGTGTTTAGCTTTTAGAGTACGTACCGTATCAAGTGCCGAATTATAAGTAGTCATAATGTAATGTTTTATATTTTATTTTAAGGATAAAGTCTTTATTTTGAGTTGTTTGTTTTTTGTAGGCTGTAGACGTACGCATTGTAATCAATCGTGTTATTAATAGCCCAATTGGTAACCAGTGTTTTAGTTTTTACTTGAGATTTCATCTTCTTAGATCTTTTAATTAATAATTCGAATTCTAATTGCTACTTCGTAGCGTCTTCCAGATTCCTTTTTTAGTAATACGATTTACTATTTGTTGTAAATTAATTACAGGACAATATTATAAAAAAGTTTTTGATTAAAAAAGCGAACGTTCGCTAAAAATATTAAAATTCTAAAATTTTAATAGTTCGCAATATGCCTTATTGATTTATTTTAGCACCTATTAAACGATGTTATTTTTTGATTTAATTAATTGATAATCAGATATTAAAACTTGTATCCTTGTGGAAATATGGAGGTGCTTTTATAATTAAAATATGACTTCAATTAATTTTTTAAGATGATGGGATGTTTTAGAAATGATATGAGTTTTTTATGTTTTCTGAAAAATTAAGGGGCTTTTATTGTAATGGTTTACTATAAAAATTCATAAGTTTTGAGATTAGTTATGAGTTGTTTTTACATCTAAATTTTAGGAGCTTTATTTTTTGATCACTAATAATTACACATTAATACTAGTAAAATATATCAGGTTATAGGTCAAGAACATAAACCTAAGATGTTTGATTTTCAATAGAAATTTGATATTCAAAAATTAAAATGGTCTATTATTTTACAATAAAAGGGTAAAACAATAACTTGAATATGGCATAGCCGCATTGCGTCAATGTTTTATAAAATATTTACCGATTTAATTGATTTTTAATGGGAAAAAGCAATCTTGTTTTTTATATATTTGAGAAGCACAATATTACTTATTAATAAACTAACGTAATGATACTACTACTATTCCCCTCTCCCCAAAATACGTGTTCAGATATTCTAAGATCTATGGTTTTTAGACAACACTTTGTTAGGTAGCTTCTTTCTATAAGGATAGAAAGCTATTTGTTTTCAGTGATGTTGTAAAAAAAAGAGTCTAGTGATTTTTACTTCAGAGTGTAGTTTAATATGGTTGTTTCGAAATTTAGATATATAATTATTAATAATAGTTATAATCTAAATTAGTAAATGTATAGATCATTAGTGTTAAACTTATTTTGAAATTAATCACTTATAATTTTATAAATGAAATAGTTGAAACATGGCTATTATCAAAAATAATGAAACAGCGGAAATAGTATGTTTAAATACACAACATACTTTTGGGAGAAACCAAAACACTGCTCATACATATATTCCTGAAAAAGATATTTCTCAATCGCACGCATTAATATCTTGGCGAGGTAGTAATTGGTATATACAAGATCATAGTAGAAATGGTACTATAGTAAATGGGGAGTATATAAATAATACAGCTATAAAACTAGCACAAGGCTTTAAGATTCAATTTGGTGAAAATACTTCAACCTTATGGGTAATAGTAAACCTCGATCCTCCATCTAGTTATCTCAAATCGTTAAAAAATAAAAATAAAATAATAGAACTTACTACAGGTCATGCATTTCCTAATGAAGAAGAACCTGAAGTTCTTATTTATCCAGAAGATGCAGCATGGAAATTAGAGAAAAATGGAGTGATTGACAATTTGGTTCAAAACAGAATTTATGTATTTGATAATGAGGAATATGTTTTTGTAGAAAATCAAGTATTAGAGGATACTATGGATAATGGACATATAGTTAATAATGCTTATTTCCAGTTTGTTCTCAGTTCGGATGAGGAGCATATCCGTATTAAGATAATTACGCAAAACTTAGAATTAGATTTAGGAGAAAGAGTTCATAATTATATACTTCTGGCACTTGCCCGTAAAAGATTAATGGATGTAGAAAATGGATATGTTTTTGGAGATCAAGGCTGGATGGCAATTGATGATTTATTAAACGATATGAGCAAAGAATTTGGTAAAGAGTTAGATGCGTATTACTTGAATTTAAAGATTTATCGAATCAGAAAATTATTGTTGGAAACAAAACCGTATGGATATCTTTTTGCTAATAGTGTTGAAAGGCGATATGGTGAAATTCGGTTTGCTCACAGATTTTTTCAAATTTTAAAAGAAGAACGATGCATTGGCGAAGTGCTCGCAATAGCTAATTAAAACTAAAGATTTATACATAAAACAACTATAAAACCTAATCATGGAAAACCCCTCGACTAAAAATGCCCCAAATGTCGATATTCATTTAGAAAATTATACAATACTCGAAAAGATTGGAGAAGGAGGATATGGTATTGTGTACAAAGCGATCCAAGTAAGTACGGGTCAATCAGTAGCAATCAAAATACTTAAGTTTAAAGAAGTACTAGATCAGAAATCTATAAAACAACAGACAGCACGCTTTGATAGAGAAACTAAATTATGTGCGGAAATTAATCACCCTAATATTGTTAAGCTTTTAGATAAAGGATATACTAACAATCAAGAACCTTTTGCTGTTTTTGAGTATATTTCTGGACAGACATTAAAGGACTTAATTACACTTCATAACGGAATTTCTGCAGAAGAAACAGGGTTTCTAATGGGACAAGTTCTAGACGCTTTAGTGTCAGCACATGCTAAAGGGATTATTCATCGGGATCTTAAACCTCATAATATCATGGTGACCAAAACAGGAACTAGGTCACATATAAAGATATTAGATTTTGGAATTGGAATTTTTACTCACGATTTTAGGACCAGTGATTATAAAGATATCACACTTACTCATGAAGTCATTGGAACTCCTGCGTATAGTGCTCCAGAACAATTAAGGGGAGATCCTCCTACAGTAAAATCAGATTTGTATGCTTGGGGACTTATTGTATTAGAATGTTTAATAGGGCAACCTGCAATTCAGGGTTCAAGCGTTGCAGAGGTTTTTCAGAAGCAACTAAATCCATCGGATGTGCCTTTACCTCCTTCTATTTTTGGTCATTCTTTAGGGAAAGTATTAAGTCGTGTTTTAGACAAAAATCATAATAGAAGAATTGCTACTGCAGAATTGGTTTATGAAGAATTTTCTAAAATTAATTTTAATACCATAGTTGGAGATATACAACCGCAGAATGAGCTATTACTAAAGTCTGAAGATGCTACAGAAGTCAATCAATTAGTTTGGCGCAGTGCTCATAGTGAGAAAAGACAAATTACAGTGCTTTGTGCAAAGCTAATTTTATCCGTATCGGACCATGCTGTTATGGAAATGGAAACCTTAGAAACCATCCAAAAAGATCAGTTGTATTTATGTAAAGAAGTTGGTGTTCGTTTTGGGGCTCATATCTCAGGAATTATTGCGGATACAATCGTAATGTGTTTTGGATATCCTCAAGGTAGTGATAATGATGCGCGTAGAGCGGGTAGAACTGCGTTAGAACTTATAGGACAATTACAAAAGAGAAATACGTTACTTTTTGCAAAACATGGTGTAGGATTAGATATTAGAATTGCAATGAATTCGGGGACAGTACTTATAAAACATAATACTGCTCCAGAAGGTTTGGTAACAAATACGGCTTTTAATTTGTTATATTCTGCTCCCTCAGGACAGATTTTAGCGACAGAAACTACTCGAAAATTATTAGATGCGCATTTAGAATTTGAAGAGTTTACAATGCCAGATTTTTCAGGTTTTATAAATACTACAAATGTATATTTACTTACAGGAGAACGTCAGACAGAAGCACTTTCTAATTTAAGTCCACGTAGTGCTGATCAAAAAATGATTGGTCGTGAAAAAGAACAAAGTAAGATTTTTGAGACTTGGGAGTCCATTGATGCTAAAAACGGAAAAGCGATAATTATAAAAGGACAAGCAGGAATAGGAAAGTCCAAATTAATTTACGAAACCAAAAAACAATTTATCAATGGTGGGTTTAAGGTTCGAGAGTGTCGTTGTCTTCCTGAGCATCAAAATAACGCATTGCATCCTATTTTTGAAATGCTAAAAAGGCATATTGGAATTCATGATAATGAAACTATTATCTCCCAATTAGAGGAGGCTTTGGAGAAGGTTGATTGTTCACCAAAAAAAGTGATACCAGTAATATGTTCTTGGTTTTCTATCCCTTTAGGAGATAATTATCAGATTTCGGAGGCTTCTCCAGCGGAACAGAAAGAGATTTTATTTGAAGGCTTAGGGCAACTTATTCTATATATTGATAAGGATAAAAAGTTCACACTTATTATAGAAGATTTACATTGGATTGACCCTACGAGTTTAGATTTTTTAGGGGCTGTTTTATCTAAAATAGATCAAGAAAGTATCTTTTTATTATTAACTGCTCGTCCTGAGTTTAGTCCAGAATGGGATTTTGAAAATTACTCGGAGATACTCTTGAAAACCCTTAATGAGACGGCAAGTGAATCCTTAGTTAAAGATATCTTGCAGCAAAAATCAATTGAACCAATAGCACTTGATTATATTACAGACAAAACTGATGGGATTCCTTTGTTTATAGAGGATTTTACTAGGATGTTGTTAGAAGAGAAATATTTGGTACTTGAAGGAGAAAACTATGCGTTATCAAAAAACTTTGATGCTACATCAGTTCCAGTGACTTTAAAAGGATTATTAAATGCTAGATTAGATCATATAGGTTTTGCTAAAGAAACAGCACAGCTAGCAGCAGCAATCGGAAGAGAGTTTACTTATGATTTGTTGGTGAAATCATCGTTACACGACGAGGCTATGGTGCAAAACAATCTTACGGCATTAATGGACGCAAACCTTATCTATCATCATCGTAGAGTACAGAATGAAAAGTATATATTTCGTCACGCTTTGATTCGTGATGCTGCCTATGATAGTATGGTATCTTTATTAAAACAAGAAGTACACGGAAGGATTGCTGAAACCATAGAAAATGATTTTGAAGATATTGTTAGGGATAATCCTTTTGAAATAGCAGAACATTATGCGAGTGCCAAAGATTACCAAAAAGCTATTGTTTATGGTCTGAAAAAAACAAACTTTTCGATACGTCGATCTTTAAATCAAGAAGCATATAATGAATCATTAAAATGCCTTGAGTGGATAGCTGAATGTGAAGAGGGAATAACATCCTGGAAACAAGAGTTAGAACTTAATCGAATTATCATACCTGCTTTAATGGTATTAGAAGGTTATGGAAGTGAACAAATCGAAGTTTTTTCTAAAAAAGCAATGCAATTAGAAGAACTACTTAAGGATGATGTTGATTTTATGGAGACATTCCAGTCTAGTGGTGCTGATCATACTAGTAACTGGGGATTAGCACAATACCACCATATGCGATCTAACAGAAAGGAAGCCTTGTATTTATGTAAATCGATTATACATAAAGCTCGGAAAACTAAAAACAGACAAAACATATTAGATAGCTTACCTCTTATGGGTATGTTTGTTTCAACTGACGGTTTTCTGTCTGATGCTTCTTCTTATTTTGAAGAAGCACTATCATTATATGATAAGGACTTAGATGTAGAGATTGCTTTTAGAAATGGAATTGATCCTAAAACTCATACGCATGCCAATTATGCTTTTAATCTTGCATTAAAAGGAAATATAGAAAAGGCAAAACACCATTTAAAAGAAGGCCGTGATTGGGCTTTGCAAATAGAGCATGTGCCCTCTATAGCGATTACTAATGTTTATTTTATGCAGATTGCATGGTTGATTAAAGATGAGAAATGGATACAAGAATTGAATAATATCAATTCTGCATTTTTTGAAGAATATCCGGAAATGGGATTTTTGGCAGAATATTCTAATGTATATAATTATTGGAGAATAGGAAATATTGATCCACAAAAAGGTTTTTCTGAAATGAGAATAGTTTCTAAACAAACATATTTGCATTCTTATTTGGAAGGGGTTTTAGTAGATACTTTAATCAACAAAAAATTGTATGACCAAGCTATTGAAACATCAGAAAAGGCTATAAAATGGGCTAAAGAAAATAAAGAGATGGTCTTTTTATCTCCTTTATATCGAATGCTTGCGATAGCTATGTGTTCTAAGAATGAAAAATTATCTGATAATGAAATTCAACTATTTGAAACTTCTGTAGAAATTGCAAAAGATCAAGGAGCTCGAATTTTTGAATTGCAAGCATATGAAGCATACAAAAATTGGATTGAAGATAAACAAAAAAAACAAACAATATCTATACAGATACAATTGCTTAAATAAATATTCACACCTAAATTAACTAAAAATGGGAAACGTAACAACAGATCAATTGCAGAATATTATTAACAAAACTGAACCAACGATAACGAAAAAAATATCTTGGGGAGATGATCAGGAAAAGATCTTTGAAATTTGTAAAAAATATTATGAATTGTGTTTAGCTTGTGCTAAGGATAGTGATTTATACGATTCTTTCACAAATCCGAAAAATACTATTGCTTTTTTAACAGATGGTAAATTACACGGAGAAAGTAAATATGTGTTTTATTTTGATCAAGAAGAAAAAATACCTTTTGAAGGTGTTGGTATGATCCTTCCAAAACAAGGGTTAGAAATTGTTCTAGATCATCATACAGCTTGGCCAACTTTATTAATCACTCCAAAAGATAAAATTGCGGATGATGAGAAACAAAAAATCATTTCAATAAAAGAATCACCAATGGTGGTGGAAAAAGTAGTTTTAAGTGACAGAGGAGAAAGCCAAACAGTAGCAAAAGTTAATAAGGATGCCCCGACAGCAACGATGAATCTTGGGATAGATAACTTGGATGATTATAATCAAACGTTGGTTATGCCAAACTACATACCGAATACAGATATGTTGTTAACCATAAAAGCCAATGAAAAGGCAGATGCAGAGATTATTATGACCTGCTGCTAATTAAAATATATGATTGAAAACCCTAGGCTAAAGTCTAATATTTATATCACAAAAATTGATCAGAAATTACTCTATGTAATTTCTGATCAAGATATAGTTCCGGTATCAGATCCATTAGAGATTGATATTTTACAAGAAATAAATAAAGGCACATTATCGACACAAGAACTAGCTAAGTCTTTTTTAGACAGATCAGATTTTATTTCTACTTTTCAAATTATTTCATCTTTAGAATGGAGAGGATTTATTCGAGAAGATGATTCTCCTTATTCGGTTCGAGAAACTGCTTATTGGGAAGAGTTAGGTTTTGATGTTAAAAAACTAAAAAAAGTATTAGACCATAAATCAATTAAGATTTATAATGTTGGAAATATTGATGATACTGTTTTTCGGAATGCTTGTATAGAAACAGGTATTCAAATTACTAATGATAATCCTACACTTAATATTGTTTTAACAGATGATTACAGTAATGAGTCTTTGAATCAATTAAACTGTAAGTTTATTAGTGAACAAAAAAAGTGGTTGTTAATAAAACCGAATAGTAATGAGATTTTAATTGGTCCACTTTTTATTCCTGATAATACTGCTTGTTGGGATTGTTTATATCATAGATTAACAATTAATCAACCATTTAAACAGTTTTGTAAATCAATTGGTTTTGAACAAGAAAATCAGGTAAAGTCTAATCATACTATTTCAAGTCATATAGCTAGTAATATGGCTATTTTAGAAATTATAAAATGGTTATATTCTGAAAAACAACATATACTTGAAGATACTATAATTTCGTTAGATGTAAGTGTTATGAATAGTTCTCATCATTCGGTAACTAAAAGACCTCAATGTAGGACTTGTGGTGATGAAAATATATTTAAAAAGAGGAGTGCTCCGATCACAATAGGTGAGAAAATTACTATAAGTAATAAGCTAGGTGGTTATAGAACGGTGTCAGCAGAAGAAACATTTGAAAAATATAAAAAACACATAAGTAACCTATCTGGAGTTGTACCAAAAGTATCACCTTATCATAAAAAAGAAGGAGCTCCTATATTTAATTTTGCTTCTGGAAGAAACCGTGCCTTGCAAAGCACCTCTTTATTTTGGTTAAATCATCATTTGCGAAGTGGTAATGGTGGAAAAGGTAAAAATAGTATACAAGCAAAAACCGGAGCCTTATGTGAGGCAATTGAGCGTTATAGTTTAATGTATCATGGTGATGAGTATAGTTTTACTGCATGCTATGAGGATTTGGAAGATGCTATCTTACCTAATGAATGTATGAATTTTAGTGAAACTCAATTTAAAAAAAGAGAAGAGATTAATAAAAATACATCGAAGTTTTATGCTTTTATACCACAACCTTTTGATATAAATGAGAAGATGGAGTGGACTTCATTCTATTCTTTGACATATCTAAAATATAAGCATGTACCATCCTGCTTTAGTTACTCTCAATATCCTGCTAATGATGAACAAAAATTGTATTCTTATCCTGATTCTAATGGTTGTGCTGCGGGAAATACCATTAAAGAGGCTATTTTGCAAGGTTTTTTTGAATTAGTAGAAAGAGATGCTGCAGCAATATGGTGGTATAATAGAATTAGAATGCCAGAAGTAGATTTGTCAACTTCGGAAAACCCTTATATTGAAACTATAGAGAAGTATTACAAAAGTATACAACGCACTATTTATGTTTTAGATATTACTTCTGATCTTAATATTCCGACTTTTGTGGCTATTTCTTCTTTGATAAATAAGACTTCAAAAAGTAATATTATTTATGCTTTTGGCTCACATGTTGACGCTAATATTGCTATAGAAAGAGCTGTAATTGAATTAAATCAGTTACTTCCTATTGTGAAATCAGAAAGTTATTTAACGAAGGATAAGGTTTTTATAGATTGGTTGGATATGGCAACATTTAAAACTGATCAATATTTAGTGCCTAAAAAAGTAGAAAAGAAAAATCTTCAAAAAGATTATCCAATTTTGTGCGATTCTAATATAGAAAGCGCACTTAGTTTTTGTGTAGAAACAGCAAAAAGAAATGACCTAGAAGTGTTATTCTTGGATTTAACAAAAGGTGATATCGGATTGCCAGTTGTTAAAGTGATAGCACCTGGACTTCGTCATTTTTGGAGAAGAACAGGACCAGGAAGACTCTATGATGTTCCAGTAAAAATGGGATGGCTGGATGAGAAATTGTTAGAAAACGAACTCAACCCTAAAAGTATTTTTATTTAAAAAATTCACTCAATTATTTATGTTATTTAGATCCTATAATAATAAGTCTTTTAAACAAACAGAGTATTATAACATTTTACCAGAAGAAGAACGCGAGATATTCGATATACTATCAAGTGTTTTTCATTTTAAGGTAAATAATTATGTGTTAGAGCATTTGATTAATTGGGCAGCCATTCCAGAAGATCCTATATACAGATTAATTTTTCCGAGGAAAGAAATGCTAAGTGCTTTTGATTATGAAAAATTAAAGCAATTATTTAAAATAGGACTGGATGAAAAAACTAGAATTGGTTTTGTTCAATCTGTAAAAAAAAAGATGCATCCAGAAGTAAAACATGCAGAAACTGGTTTTCCTAAGATGGATGGTAAAATTATTACAGGAGGCTATAGGAATTTTCCAACTATATTAAATCTATTTCCAGATCCAATGGTAAAGACCTGTCATGCCTATTGTTCATATTGTTTTAGATGGGTTGCATTTGATAATACAGAAGCACAGAAAAAAACAGCTTATAGAGATCCATATGATCCAATTCCATATTTAAAAGAAAATCCAGAAATTACAGATGTATTATTTACTGGAGCTGATCCTTTGGTGCTAAAAGCGTCTGCAATAAAAAAATATATTGATCCTGTTTTGGAAATTGAGTCTGTACAGGTAATACGAATTAATTCTAAGGCATTAGCTTGGTGGCCTTATCGTTTTACAACGGATAAAGATGCTGATGCATTATTAGAACTTTTTCGATATATACAATCAAAGGGTAAACATCTTAATTTCTGTGCGCATTTTACTCATGCCAGAGAATTAGAAAATGAAGTGGTAAAAGAAGCAATACAACGAATAAAAGAAACCGGAGCTGTAATCCGTTGCCAAGGACCTTTAGTTAAAGGGATTAATGATACACCAGAAGATCTTATAGCACTATGGAAAGAACAAATAGCCAATGGCTTAATACCTTATTATTTATTTGTAGAGGCAGATCATAATCCAGAATCTTGTTTTCGTGTTCCTTTAGCAAGAGCACTTCATGTTTTTCAAGAAGCTCAGAAAAAAACTTCAGGCTTAGCCAGAACTGTTAGAGGTCCTGTGTTTATGAATGACCTTAATAGAGTTCTTTTAGATGGAATAACAGAGCTTAACGGAGAAAAATATTTTGTTCTTAAAAGTCTACAATCTCCTCCAGAAACTAATGGAGAGGGAAAAATCAAGCTTATTCCTTTTGATGAGCACACCAAAGATGCAGGTGACTTATTTGAATTATTCAAAGAAGATAAGTTAGAAGTGAGTTCGGTATATTAGGTTCATAATAAGATCTTTTTTTCGTATCGTAGCGATACTTCTTAAAAATAGTGCCGAATAATATAGAATAAGTAGTAGTCTAATTAAAGACTACTTTTTGGCATGAAATATGATGAAATATTATACCTTAAGTGTTAGGCATATATTTGTCTCATCAGAGCAAAATAACTGTAAACAATTATTAGGAATAACATCAGATCAATCTATACTGGGGGTAAACATAAGTAGGGAAAACGATTTGATGTTAAGAAAAGCTAGAATCCGTTAAGTCGAAGGGGAAAGACTTTACGGATTTTGGCATTTTTTATGTGTTCTACTAAAGTAATTAGAGGGCTTTGTGAAATATGATGAAATATTATTTTTTAAGTGTTCGGTATATATTTGTCTCATCAAACAATAGATAATTAGAAAATACATCAAGTAGATTAATTGTGAAATTAAGATGTATTTGAAAGGTTATAATTTTTGGTGAATAGCCAGAATAATAGGTTAGATTATTGAGCTGTAGAATCAATGGGGTAGATTCTACAGCTCTTTTGGTATTTGTAGCTTTTGATTAATAAATGAAGCAATGAAATATGATGAAATATTATTTCGTATATGTTCAATATATATTTGTTTCATCAAACATTAAGAATTAATCATATACTATAAAATAATGACTGGAAACACACAAAACTCAGATAAAAAAAGTTTAGCATTTTGGATGGTTAGAATATTCTTATTGTTTGTTAGGTAAAGTCAAAATATTAAGAAGTATTACATCAAATTAACCACAAGGGAAATTAGTACTTGTGAAAGTGATTTGATGTTCATAAAGCCAAGCAGATAATCCAAGATAATCGTGCTATAGAATCAATGGGGTAGATTCTATAGCACTTGGCATTTTATGTAGTTTCTAAATGATATATCTGAACCCGATGAAATATGATGAAATAGTTTTGAAGAGAGGTATTTTTTAGTTTTACCTCAATGATTTGATACTGTATAATTATTAACGTAAAACTTGAAAGTATGAAATATTCTGTTGTTAATACAAAGACACAAAAAGTGAAGTTTGGTAGTTGGCCATTTCAAAAGCGTTTAAAAACAAAGCTTCAGTTAGTAAATTTGGGGGATGATTATTACAGAGTGTATTACTCAAGTGAATTCAATAATATAAATACAGGAAAGATTGAAAAAATTAAAGTGCCTTGTAATGGGTATGTTAAAACGCAAATTAACAATGAACCAGGTATAAAAGTCGAAATATATAATTGTAGTTCTGAAGGTAATTACATTGCTATACATGTAAAGATAAAAGCAGATATGGGCTCTTTAGGAGTTAGAACAATATATGATCAAATTTTAGACTGCTATACGGTACAATCCAAAAATTGGAATGCGCTTGATATTACAGGTATATGGAAAAACCTTGGTAAAATTAAAAAGCAAATCAGCTATACATTCGTAGAACAATATGCCCAAATTTTTAGTTAAAATATGGACTAAAGGATAGAATAGTAGTAAAACGTATTTCGCTATAAAACAGTTGCTTGTTCTACATTATCTATGCATGCGATCTAAGATCTCCATTACTTCTACCTTTTTTCTAACAGAAACTGGAACATTTTCTCCATTTTTAAGCATTAGATAACCGCCATCTGCCTTAATAAAAGCACTAATACATTGGAGGTTAATTAAATGGCTTTGGTGTACACGTAAAAATTGATAGTTTTTAAGCATATCAGCAAAATATTTTAAAGTTTTCGTTACAAATACCTTTTGGCCATCTTGTAGGTAAAAAATAGTATTATTACTATCGGATTCACATCTAACAATATCATCTAAGCTTACAATAATAATTTTGTCTAAAGTGTGTAAAGATATTTTATCAGGTTTTTGCTCTGGTGCAGATAATGTATCTTTAAGAATATTGAGTCTTTCTTTATTAGGCTGAATTTGTTCTTTAGCTTTGGATATTGCTTGTGCTAGTTCTTCATTAGAGTATGGTTTTAGAACATAATCAATAGCTGCAAATTTAAAAGCTCTTATAGCATACTCATCACTCGCAGTTACAAAGATAATTTTAGATTTTAATTCTGGAAATATCTCTAATACGTCAAAACCTGTACCATCTCCTAGCATAATATCCAGAAATAAAATATCAGGAACATTGGTTCTAAGGGATTTTGCAGCTTCTACTACGCTTCTTGCTGTATCTATAATTTTTATTTCGGGATGATTTGTTTCCAGGTCACTTTTTAAAAGTTGAAGTGCATCTGGCATATCTTCTACAATAATCGCTGTAAGCATAGTGTCTTTAATAATCGGTTAATAATGGTATTTTAAACGATATCTCAGTTCCTTCTACAGAAGAGTCTTCATTTAGAATTTCTTTTATCTGTAATGCATCTTTTCCAGAGATAGACTCCAGCCTTTCTCTAGTTACTGTTAATGCCATGGATTGATGATCCGTTTTGGTTTTGGTTTTTTGGGACTGGAAAATACCCATTCCGTTATCTAATATTTTACAATGTAAGAATTCTTCATTAGTATCAAAAAATACTTTTAGTTTTCCATCTCTATTTCCTTTTAGGATCCCATGTCGTATTGCGTTTTCAACAAATGGTTGTATGAGCATTGGAGGAATTAATACTTCTTCTGGATCAAATTCCGAATCGATAGAAATGGTATATTCAAAAGGCTTATTTGCCATTAGTTTTTCTACCTCAATATAATGTTTCAGGGTTTTCATTTCCTGATCTAATGTAATATTGTCTTTTCTGGAGTTATATAATGTTTCTCTTAATAAAGTGGCAAAAGTGTTAATAGTACTATTCATTTTGGATGGGTTACTCGTTCCCATCGCTTTAATCCCATTAAGTACATTAAAAATGAAATGCGGATTCATTTGTAATCTTAATGCCTTTTGTTCTAAAGAAAGCAAGTGATTTTGCATTTGCAATTTTTCTCGTTCTTCTTTATTCTTAAGCTTTACTTTTCTAATATATAACAATGTAATTATTGTAAGTACCAGAAGAATAATCCCTAGTGTAGCAAGTTGAAACCAGAGTTTTTTGTAAATAGGGCTATCTATGAATATTTTAAAAGTAATAGGCTCACTTTCTTCCCATCTATAGTTTCTGGATTGTGCAGAAAATGAATGAGCACCATATGCTAATCCAGCTAAATTTTGCTTTTTTTCTGATGACCATGGACTCCAAGCTGTGTTATTTAGTTTATAACGATATTCTATGTCATTTGGATGATCTAGATCAATAGTTTTATAGTTAAATGAAAGCTCGGTTTGTTCTGGGGTTAGCTGTAGAACGTTGTCATTTTTGGCCCATATATCGGGATTTATAGAATCCAATGTTTGGTATGCGATTTCTATATTTTCAAAATGGATTTCTGGTTTTACAGTGGTTTTGTCAGTTTCTCCTGGTTCATATTTAGTAAGTCCATATATGGCTCCGAACCACAGGTTTCCTTCAATATCTTTACTTATAGCATTGAGACAAGTTTCTATACCTAAAAAGCCATCATTACGCCCAAAATGAAAAACATCTGTAATTTGGTTTATTAGGTTGATTTCTATTCGATCTACACCCCTTTCAGTACCAACCCATAAATTATCCTCATTATCAAATATCATTTGATAGATATTGTTTGAGTATAAATTCTTTTCTCCTTTTATTTTTTTAAAAGAGAGTTTCTCTTCCTTTAAACTGGCCCACCAAATGCCTTGTCCAGCTGTACCTAGATACAAGTTATTATTTTTAAAAAGAAAGCAATTGATCGCAACTTTCTGATTGAGTACATTACTAAGATGTGTAACTTTATTCCTTTTAATAAATCCAATACTTCCATTTTCTGTAGCATACCATATTTTGCCTTTTTTGTCAGAGGCCATATGTTTAATTTCAAGGTCTTTTATGCCACGCTTTTTAGTGAATCGTCTAACAGATCTTACTTTGTGTTTCTTGTAATCATATATAAATCTGGTAATTCCAGAAGAATAAGTGGCTGCCCAAATAGTGTCTCCAGAAATATGTATAGATCGAACCCAATTAGAAGATAAACCTCTTCTTTTATTAATGATGTAGTTCTTGATAACCTCTTTGGTTATTGTATCCTTTCTCCGTTTTTTGGACTTCTTATTACGAGTTACGATGCTGTCTTTAAATTTAATTTCTTTAAATAAGATTCCTTTTCCTTCGGTACCTGCCCAGATATTTCCTTTGCTATCATGCGTGATAGTTTTGATTTTTATTTCAGATAACCTTTTGTCTTGCTTGACTTGAACTATTCCCGTAGAATCAATTTTTATTAATCCAGCTTCCGAGTTTGAGGCCCAGATTTCTTCGTTAAAACTATGAACAGCATATACGCGATTACCTTTTAGTCCAGTATCTTGATTATAGTGGGTAAAATTATTTTGAGAATATTTATAGAACCCTCCTCCAGATGTTGCAATCCAAATATTGGACTGACGATCCGAAATGGTTTTTCTAATAGTAGAAACTGCTAAACCGTTTTTTCGATTTATTTTTTTCTTTAATCGATAATTATTGGCATCCAATACAGTAATTCCTTCATTATTCGTAGAGAACCATAATTCTGTATCTAGAACTGAAATGTTATTGACATTTAATGGTTTTTGGATCCATTTATTACCATAACTTTTAGCATTTGTATTTAAAACTAAAATTCCTTGATTTATAGCTGCCGCAAATACTTTTGTTTTGTGATATAATGCCGAAGTAAAATTATATGCACTATGACGTACCATAATGCTAGCATCTTTATGAATTTTATTTAATTTCCAAAGACCTTTATTTGTAGCTATCCAGAATAACTTACCATCAAACACAATTCCATTTACAATGCTGGTATTTATTTTAGGATCTAATTGTATTTTTTTTAATCCATCACTGCGGTTATATATATAGATGCCGACATTAGTAGCTAGATAAGTTTTATTGTGGATCCTAAATATTTTGTTTACTTGTAATCCTTCGAAATTATGAAATTTCTTTTTTGTTTTTATCGATAATCCTCTTCTAGTTCCTATGAATAAACTGTCATTAGAAAAGAGTAAGGAGTGTATGTAGTTGGATAAGAGGCCATCATCTTCGTTCCAGGTTTCAAATTCTTCTCCATTAAATCTACTTATTCCACCTCCACGTGTACCTAGCCACAAATAACCAATATCATCTTGTATAATATCATATACTTGAGATTGAGGAAGCCCGTCTTCTAATGTATATGCCCTAAGGCCATTATTTTGAGCAGATAATAAATGAATAGCACTTATCCATATAATTGAAAAGGATAGTAGATATGAAAAGCATTTGGGGCTCATAAAAAACTATGGTTTGATAACAAATATAATCAAACTGATTCTCTTGTTATGTGTACTCCCATTAAATAATTTGATGAAAATGATGTTGAGTAAAACCGTATACAAGCAGGCAGTTTTTTTGGGAAAAAACAAATTGGAAATAATTGGACGCGCCTGCCGTATACAATAGTTTTATTTTTTTAGAAAATATTAAAACTTACTAGGATTGTGAAAAAAAATAAAGCGATACAGTACAATAGAATAATTGAATAATAAATAGTGTTATTTTCTACACCAAATATTCTAGTAACTGGTGATTGCTGTATTCTTTGGAGTATTAACTTTGTTGTCATTCCAGGTAAAGCTTTGTTTTAGGTTTACGTATTTAATTTCTGCTGTTTCTTTATATAAAGTTTCGGTTTCAAGAATGTTTCCTTCTATACCATATTGTTGATTAGGAAAAGTATATTGAGAATCTGTATCTGAATTCTCACAATAAACATTTGTTAATTGTGGTAAGGATACAAGTTCATTTTTGTCTGTTATCATAAAGTAATGTGATTCTACCTGAGCACAACAAGCTAAGTATTCCACTTCCATCTTAATCACCTCAGAGATCCCTTCCAGACCAGGGTTCTCTAAGGTGGTGATAAAGATGTCCTCAAAAAGCTCAATATCATTGAGTGTGAAAGTAAATACGTTTTCCGAAATTCCCCCCAAACGAATCAGATTAACAATGCAAGTCGGTTGTTCTGAACCATTCTCTTTAATTTCGGTAACTGCTGTGTACTTTCCCGTCTTCTGAAAACTTTGTGCTTTCATAAACTGAAATCCTAATATTAGGATGAAAAAAACAATGATCTTTTTCATAACAGTATTATTTTGAGGTTGATTATTTTGTACAAATTTATATGCTATAAACGGTTAAAATAAGTTGGTTTTAGAATTCGTTAGGATCAATTTAGAATTCGTACATCTCATTACGGTTTTAACATAATTGAGGTGTCTGGGTTGGAGTATGAATCATTTTTTGTTGCTATTAAAGTGTTACTATTTACTTTTGTAATATGATAGATAATTTTGAAAATGAATTTTTTGGTATCGGTATTCAGAATGGAAAAACTCCTGAGAATTTAGGAGTCCTCTGGAGAACTGCTCAGAATATGGGAGCGAATTATATATTTACAATTGGTAACAGATATGCAAAACAAGCAAGTGATACACATAATGCGGTAAAATCTATGCCATATTTTCATTATGATACTTTTCAAGATTTTTATAAACATCTTCCAAAAGGAGCAATGCTAGTAGGTGTTGAATTAACGAATGATGCGGTGCCATTAGAAACTTTTAATCACCCTAAAAGATGTGTCTACTTGTTAGGAGCTGAGGATCATGGATTATCTAAAACTGCTGTAGAAAAGTCACATTTCTTAATTAAGTTTAAGTCAGAATTAAGTGTTAATGTTGCTGTGGCAGGAAGTATCGTAATGTATGATAGGGGAATTAATAAACCTAGATTTATAAGAGCTACATAATAGTTTTGAGTAAAGTGGTTATTTTACTATAATAATTTACTATTCATTTGTAATTAGAAATATATAGTACCTTTAGCATACTTACAAGGCCTATGTTTAAAAAAATAGAAGAGAGTGTTGCAGTATTTAGTTCATGGATATGGGATTGGCCATTACTTATTCTATTAGTTGGAGGAGGCTTATTTTTTCTTATCTATTCTCGTTTTGCGCCATTTTTATATTTCCGACACGCAATAAACATCTTAAGAGGTAAATATGATAATGAAAATGATCCAGGTCAATTGACTCATTTTCAGGCATTATCATCAGCGATTGCGGCAACAGTCGGCATGGGGAATATTAGTGGAGTCGCTATAGCATTAGTAATGGGCGGTCCAGGAGCAATTTTCTGGATGTGGATTAGTGCATTAATTGGTATGGCTACTAAATTCTATACGTGCACTCTTGCTGTTATGTATAGATCAGAGAGTAAAGAGGGTAAGACGCTTAGTGGCCCAATGTATGTTATTACAGCTGGATTGGGACGTCATTGGAGACCATTAGCCATTTTCTTTGCATTAGCTGGTTTAGTAGGGACATTACCTGCTTTTACTGTAAATCAACTTACTCAAACTTTAGTTGATGTTTTGGATTGGAACGAAGAAGCTAAATTATATATAGGGATCGTTTTGGCTATAATGGCATCATTTGTTATTCTTGGAGGGATTAAGAGGATTGGGTTAGTAGCTAGTAAGTTAGTCCCTTTTATGGTGGTTTTGTATTTTATTACAGTCTTTACCATATTGATTTTACGTATGGATTATGTACCCGAGATGTTTGTTTTAATTTTTTCGGATGCTTTCTCTGGGGAGGCTGCTGCAGGGGGAGTTTTGGGGTATTTGATTAAAACGGGAGTGAAAAGAGCTGCTTTTTCTAATGAAGCAGGAATTGGTACTGCACCTATGATGCACGGGACAGCTAAAACTGATGAGCCTGTTAGAGAAGGACTTGTAGCTATGATTGGTCCTGCTATCGATACACTTCTTATATGTACACTAACTGCATTAGCAATTTTATCTACTGGGGTATGGAGACATTCTGACGGTAATGGTATTTCACTTACTTTAGAGGCTTTTAATTCTGTTTTACCTTATGGGATGGGAGATGGTATAGTGATTGTTATGGTTCTTATTTTTGCCTTATCAACATTGTTTTCATTTTCTTATTATGGAGTAACATGTTTAGGTTTTTTAACTAAACCCAAATATGGTAAATATTATAATTATATTTATATAGGATCTATTATTGTTTCAGCTGTAGTGAAGATCGATTTTGCTATTAATTTAATAGATAGTGCTTTTGCATTAATGGCTATACCTACAGTAATTTCTGGATTACTATTAGCGCCTAAAGTTAACGCTCAAGCTAAGGTTTACTTTCAGAAAATTACTTCCTTACGATAAATTCACTTCTTCTATTTTCTTGGTGTTCTTCTTCTGTACAAGGAATACCGTTTGCACATTTATTAATGAGTCTTCGTTCTCCATAAGCTTTTCCTTTAATACGTCTCCAATTGATTCCTCCTTTACGAATGATATATCTTACTGTAGCTCGCATCCGCTTTACACTAAGTTTTTTATTATACCAATAACTAGATCTACTATCTGTATGAGAACGCACTTCAATTTTTAGATTAGGATTCTGTTTCATAACAGAAATAACCTTCTGTAAATCAGCAATTGCATCTGGTCTAATCTCGTCAGTATCTAGGTCAAAGAAAATAGTTCGTAACTGCAACGGGGCGACAATATCATCACCTATATTAACCGGTTCGGATGTAGTAGACAATAGTTTTTCTTTCTTAAAAGGTATCTGGACATTATTAATAGTTTCAAAAGTATTTTTTGATTTAAAAATAATATCATTGGGATTAAATCCTTCTATAGAGACACGAATAATATATTGCTTGTCACAATCAACCTCAAAATTATAGGCTCCATCATAATCGGACTTAATTTCATTTATGATGTTCCCATCAGTATCTAATAATGTTACATTAGCATTAGCAATAGTTTCATTTGTTTCATTATCTGTGATAATACCACTTAAGAATTCTCTACACTCAGTAATTAATTCCTCTGTTTGTCTAAAACTATAGATGTCATCATTTCCTTTTCCACCCCTTCTATTGCTTGCAAAATAACCCGTATTGTTCTCTTCATCTAATACAAATGAGAAATCATCTTTTGGGCTATTTACTGGTTTCCCTACATTGAATATTTCATATAACCCTGTGTCTTTAATAATAGCAACGAATACGTCTAATCCACCTAGTCCAACGTGACCATCACTTGCAAAATATAATCTTCCGCTCTCACTTACATATGGAAAAGTTTCTCTACCTTCTGTATTGATATTGTCTCCTAGGTTTTTGGGTTTCCCGTATTTTCCATTAGGAAGTATATTTACTACGAATAAATCAGACTTCCCTCTAGTTCCTTTCATATCACTAGCAAAATATAATTGTTTACCATCAGGACTTAAGGCAGGGTGGGAAACTGAGTAATTATCACTATTAAAAGGGAGTTCTTCAATATTAGACCATTTTTCGTTAGAAAGAGTAGCTTTATATAATTTTAATAAAACAACTCCTTTTCTACTTTTACCAAGTTTGTTATTGGTGAAATTATTTCGTGTAAAATACATTGTCTTTCCATCTTTAGTAAAACTTGTAGAAGATTCATGAAATTTGGTATTTATTTTACCTTTTAATTTTTTTGATTCTTGTGTAGAAATATTATCGTTATTTATTTTTGAAGAAAAAAGATCTAAGAATGGCATTTTATTCCATTCATGAAGCTTGGAGTTTTTACTTCTGGAGGAAGCAAATACTATGTTTCCTTTGTGATCAAAACTTGGAGCGTAATCAGAATATTCAGAATTTATGATAAGAGTGTATAAATCATATTTACCAGATTGCATTTCTATGAAATCTAAATAATCGCGTTTATTTATAAAAGATTTTGCTCTTTTGTCATTTCCTGTAATTGTATTAAACCTTTCCATAACATCGTCTGCTTCATTATATCGCTCTGTACTTTTAAGGCTTTGAGCATATCTAAACAAATACTCCGGTTTTATTTCTTCAGAAAAATTTGAGATTAATTTTTCGTACCATTGAATAGATTCTTCTGGTTCTCCTGTGAAATAATAGGAGTCTGCTAATTTTCGATAAAGATCTGAAGAGGAATATCCTTGTTTTGCAACATCTAGATAGATGTCACGAGCGTTTATATAAGCTAATGCTTCAAAACTTTCGTCAGCCTTGGTAAGCAGTTTATCTGTGTTTTGTGCAAAACTGAACTGTGATAACATGAGTAGTACCATCACAGATACACATGTGCGTATGGTGTGATATGTTTTCGAAATAGTTAAAAAAGAGATAGAATAATTTCCCAAAATAATCCCAGTATTTATAAAATAAATTATCTGTTTTTGTGGGGTTTTAAAAACATACTGGAATTAAATTTACGAAAAATTAACAAAAGGTTTACGGATATAATATTTTTCATGTGTCTTAAATACTGTTTTGTAAAGCTGAAATTGTATGTCTAAATCTATTTTAGTATAAAATATTCCTTCTCTAGATTGGACAATTTTGTGTAATAATGGACTAACTTTGCAACAAAATCATATATATGGCTCATAAAGCAGGTTTTGTAAATATCATTGGTAATCCAAATGTTGGAAAATCAACATTGATGAATGCTTTCATTGGAGAAAGGTTGTCCATAATCACGTCTAAAGCGCAAACAACTAGGCATAGGATTTTGGGAATTGTAAATGGAGATGATTTTCAAGTTATTTTATCTGATACTCCAGGAATTATAAAACCAGCATATGAATTACAAGAATCTATGATGGGATTTGTAAAGTCGGCTTTTGAGGATGCAGATATTCTTATCTATATGGTTGAGATAGGTGAAAAGGAGCTGAAAGACGAAGCATTTTTTAATAAGATTACAAGTGCTAAAATCCCAGTTTTCTTATTATTAAATAAGATAGATAAATCTAACCAAGAGCAATTAGAGCAGCAAGTGCAGTTTTGGGCAGAAAAAGTTCCTAATGCAGAATTATATCCAATCTCTGCTTTAGAAAACTTTAATGTTAAAGAAGTTTTTGGAAGAATTGTAGAGTTATTACCAGATTCACCCGCCTTTTATCCAAAGGATCAATTGACCGATAAACCAGAGCGATTTTTTGTAAACGAAGCGATTCGCGAAAAGATATTAATGCACTATAAAAAAGAGATTCCATATTCCGTAGAGGTAGAGACTGAAGAGTTTTTTGAAGACGAAAAAATTATCAGAATAAGATCTGTAATTATGGTAGAAAGAGAGTCTCAAAAAGGTATTGTTATAGGTCATAAAGGATCGGCACTTAAAAGAGTTGGAGTAGAAGCTAGAAAGGAATTAGAGAAGTTTTTTGGAAAGCAAATTCATATCGAGCTCTATGTAAAAGTTAATAAAAATTGGCGAAATAATGAACGTCAATTAAAACGTTTTGGTTACAACCGTTAATTCTTTTAGATAAAATTTTCCCTTACTTTGTTTGTAGGATTTTTGTGAGTTTTTAAATTTCGACAATTACGGGAAAACTGTATTTGGAAGATAAAATGCTACAGTTAAACGTTTTTACATCTTTTTTTGTGTTTTTTTAGAGGGAAACATATAGTTTTGCGTAGCTAACATATTTAAAACGCCCTAAAATATGATATGAACAATACTTTATCTTCACACACTTTTTAATAAACGCTTAACTCTAAAATCTAAATAAATTACAAAGGATTTGTTGACTCTTGTAGTCTGGAATCAATATGTGATTTCCTGTCCCGTGTATTTATTTTTAAAACCCAAAATAAATTAACCAGTTTGAGCTTCTGAAACTCGAACGAAAAAACAACTACACAATGTCTAAAACTACTAACAAGCTTAACTCATTGAGCGGTAAAGGGAGAGTGACTTCTATTAGTTCTTCTTTACTTAGCTTAGCAATGATCGTCATTTTTATGTTGACTTCGGGGTTTAATACCGCAGTTGATAAGAATAAAAAAAGTTTTGATTCAACAACATCTGTTTGTAATAACCCATTAGAAAAAGCATTGGGTTATAATGCATTTGTTAGATATAATACTACAGTTAATGGCGGAGATACGGAAGGTCCTATTGCATTAGGAGGAGATTTGACGATTGATGGAATCATCACAATAGCTGCTCAAACGCCAGGAACTAATTTTTTTAATGGAGATGACCAAGCTTCATCCTTAGTAGTGAATGGTAAAGTAATTTACACCTCAGGAGAAGGAATACATCTTAATCAAGGATACACCAAAGTAGGTGATTTAAATGGCTCTTCAGTTTTTGATGTAGATTTTAATTTAGCATCAGTTAATACAAGAGTTACTGCTGGAGATTACGACGCTAAGCCAAGGATTCAAGTGCAAAGAAAACAAGGTCAAAGTTCAGTTGGTCAGGCTAATTTGATTGATTTTGAAGCAGCTTTTGCATTGTTCGAATCAAAGTCTATTTCTTATAGTAATATGCTATCTAATGTCCAAATAAGTAGTGATAATAAAATGTTACTTTCTGAAAATACAGTAAACGTTTTGCATATTACTGGGACAGAGTTGCAGAACCTTCCTTACCTAACTTTTGAGAATACTCCAAGTCAGAATACGCCATTAATTATAAATGTTGATGCGGCAGGTGATTTTGAATGGAATATTCTAAATCTTAGTGGAATTGGGGATCAGCAAGGAGCCTTTATTATTTGGAATTTTTATAATAATTCAAGTATAACATTAAAAGGAGGTTCAACGATCATAGGTAGTTTATTTGCTCCTAAATCAGATGTGATAAAGGATTCCTCAGGAAATATTAATGGACAGGTTATCGCAGCAAATTATCACCATGTTCAAGGAGAGTTACATCAACATATATTTGATTCTTGTACGGAAGATGATGTAAGTTGTGCTTTAACAGTAGAAGCTGGTGATGATTCAGAATTTTGCGGAGAAGGAGAAGTAACACTTACTGCAATAGTTTCTGGAGCATCGGAATGTGTAGATTGCATAGGAGAATATAGTGTATTAAACACTAATAATTGTAAAAGAGATCAAGACTACGTAATGTGGTTAACGGATGGTAATAATCCAAGATGGTTTTCTAATGTTGATTTAGAATGGAATGAATTGTCAGATGGTACAGCAACATTGACAGGAACAATTTTTGATCATACCTTAACACAAACTACATACGAAGTAAATGCGATCTATTCAGGAAGAACAGATACCACACCAACAAATAGCCCAAAAGGACACGAATGTAATAATGAAGACGAATCTGCTTGGATTTATTATACAGAATTAACGGGTACTGTAACAAGCTCTGATGGATCTTGGTCAATTGATTTATCAAGAAGAGGGCCTGCTTTTCAATTAGGAAATGGAGCTAATGTTACAGAAACTGAGGAAGGGAAATTCGGAGCCTGTGGTTGGTTTAACACCACAGATAATCAGTATAATAGAGGAGATTTTAACTTTAACCTTGGAGACTGTGTTACAACTTCAACAACAGAGGTAAGCTATCTATGGTCTACTGGAGAAACTACTCCGTCTATTACGGTAAGTGAAGGAGGAATTTATACAGTGACAGTTAAGGATTGCGAAAATTGTGATGCGTCAGATTCGGTAGAGGTTATAATAAATGATGTTCCGCAGGTAGATGCTGGAGAAGATCAAGAGATTTGTTTAGGAGATGAGGTTACTTTAACTGCTATTACTGATGGAAATGAAAGTTGTGAGAGCTGTATCGAATATGGTATACAAAATACTGACTATTGTAAGGGGAATCAAAACTATGTGTTGTGGTTAGATGGCGGAAGATTCTTTTCTAATGTAGATTTAGAGTGGAACGAACTTGCAGATGGAACTGCAACTCTTAAAGGTACTGTTTTTGATTATACAAATACACAATCAAACTATGAAGTTGATGCAGTGTTTACAGGGAAAACAGCAATTGTTCCTGCCAATAGTCCAAAATCACATTTATGTAATGATGAAGATGAATCAGCTTGGCAATATTACACAGAGTTTACTGGAACTATTACTAGTGAGGATGGATCTTGGTCTACTACTTTAACTAGAAGGGGGCCAGCATTCCAGATGGGTAATGGAGCTAACCAAACTGAAAAAGAATTAGGTAAGTTTGGAGCTTGTGGATGGTTTGATACTAATGATAGTGAATATCCAGTAGGAGATTTCAATTTTAATTTTGGAGATTGCATTACTTCCGAGACAAATAATACTAGTTTCTTATGGTCTAATGGAGAGACTACAGAAAGTATTACTGTATCGCCAGAAGAAGATACAACATATTCTGTAACAGTAACTAATTGTAATGGTTGTTCTGCAACAGATGAAGTAACGGTAACCGTTAAATCCGCTGTTGTTGACGCTGGAGATGATCAAAATATATGTTTAGGAGAAACAGTTACATTAACTGCTATTGGAGAAGGTACATTTAGCTGGTCTAACGGAGAAACTACTGAAACAATTACAGTATCTCCAACTGAAACAACAACATATGTAGTTACTGCAACAAGCGGTAGTTGCGAGGCATCTGATTCAGTTACTGTTGTAGTAAATGATCCAGTTATAGTAGATGCAGGAGATGATCAAGAAATATGTTTAGGAGAAGAGGTTACATTGACTGCTCAGGCCACAGGTGTTAATTGTGGTGATTGTGTAGAGTATGGTGTTAAAGATACAGACTATTGTAGAGGAAGACAGCATCAATTTGTTGTTTTTATAAATGATAATGGTACCAGACTATGGTTTAGAAATGTAGATCTTGTTTGGAATGATAATACCACAGATGGAACAGCTACATTAAAAGGTGAAGTATTTGAGTATAATTCTACAAATACATCGTTCTTAGTGGATGCTACATTCTCTGGTTTAACTAATACTCCACCTGTTGATAGTCCTAAAGATAGTTTTTGTCAATCAGAAGATGCAACCGGTTGGGAGTATTACACAGAAATTAGTGGAACTATTACTCAAATTGGAGGCACATTAAGTTATGATATTTCTAGAAGAGGAGAGGCATTTCAAGTAGGAAATGGAGCTAATGTGTTTGAATATACACCTCAAGTTTATGGAGCTTCAGGATGGTTTAATCTAGAAGGAGATCCTGATTCTTTTGGAGATTTTAATATAAACATAGGAGATTGTATTTCTCAAGAAGAAGGGCAGGTTCAGTATTTGTGGTCTAACGGAGAAACTACACAAAGTATTACTGTATCCCCAGAAGAAGATACAACCTATTCTGTAACTGTTACAAGTTGTACTGATTGTGTTGGAGAAGATGAAGTAGTTGTAACTGTAAGTTCTGCTGCAGCAAATGCGGGAGATGATCAAGATATTTGCGAAGGAGAAACAGCAATGCTTACAGTAGTAGGAGAAGGTGATGTTTTATGGTCAACAGGAGAGACTACACCTACTATTGAAGTTTCACCATTAGAGACTACAACATATACTGTAGAAGTGACTAATGGTAATTGTTCTGCTGCAGATGAAGTGGTTGTAACTGTAAATTCTGCTACTGCAAATGCGGGAGATGATCAAGATATTTGTGAAGGAGAAACCGCAACGCTTACAGTAGTTGGAGAAGGTGATGTTTTATGGTCAACAGGAGAGACTACTGCTACTATTGAAGTTTCGCCATCTGATACTACTACATATACTGTAGAAGTTACAAACGGTAGTTGTTCTGCTGCAGATGAGGTAACTGTTACAGTAAAATCGGTAACTGCTGATGCTGGCGATGATCAAACTATTGCAGTAGGAGAGGCTACTATGCTTACCGCTACAGGAGGTGACACTTATGTGTGGTCAACAGGAGAAACTACTGCGACAATTGAGGTTTCTCCAGAAGAAACTACTACATATACTGTTACTGTTTCCGCAAATGGATGTTCTGCTGAGGATGAAGTGACTGTTTCGGTAGAAGGTTGTACTCTTGTTGCAGATGCTGGAGATGATCAAGAAATATGTTTGGGAGAAGAAGTAGTGCTTACAGTGGCAGGAGAAGGAGATGTTCTTTGGTCTACTGGAGAAACTACAACAAGTATAACTGTATCACCTACGGAAACAACTACATATTCTGTTATTTTAACAAGTGGTAGTTGTGAAGCCATAGATGAGGTTGTTGTTGGAGTTACTATTGTAGAAGTGAATGCTGGAAGAGATAAATTTTTATGTGAAGGTTTTGGAGAAGAAGCAACTTTAACTTCTACTATTGCTGATACCTATTTATGGTCAACAGGAGAGACAACAAGAAGTATTGTGGTGTCACCAAGTACTACCACAACTTATACATTAACTATTACTGTAGGTAGTTGTAGTGATATGGATGAAGTAACAGTTTTTGTTCAAGATTGTGATGAATCAATTATATCATCCACTGTATATCCAACAGTATTGAGATCAGGAGAAACACTGACGGTTGATGTAGCATCTAAGAAAGATCAAAAAGTATATGTGTCTTTTTATAGTTTGTCTGGTTCAACTATGATTCCTGAAACTGCTGAGAATGAAATTAAGAAGGGTAAAACATCGTTAACTTTTGATACATTAAGTTCAATGCCTTCAGGTATGTATTTAATGAAGATTGATAAAGAAGAAGGAACAGAATACAAGAAGTTTATTGTCAAATAAATAGTATTTTTAAAATAATTTAATATAAAACTGTCTAAAGAGTATTCTTTAGACAGTTTTTTTTGAAGTTTAAGTTATTTATAATTTATTCTTTTCATAACATTAAAGATATATACATTATTGAATTTAGCTAGCTAACGCAAATCAAATTAATAATGAAAATCTTTAACAAATCAAGTCTAGTTGTAATTGGGGCTTTAGGGTTATTTTATTCTTGTAATCTTGATGATTATCAAGGGGGAGGTAGCAGTACTGATGATCTTACGTTTAACAAAATCGGAGGTTTTATAAATGGAACCGGAGACGAAGGTTTTGCAGAAATTTCTGCCTTTGATCCAGAGACAGCTAAGTTATTTGTAGTAAACCCAAATGATGTGGAACTTTCTGTTTGGGATATATCTAACCCTTCCAATCCTATAGCGGGGACAGATATTGCTTTAAATGGAATTCCAAATAGTGTAACTGTGCATGAAGGAATTGTGGCTGTCGCGCTAGAAAATGCAGCTAATAAACAAGCAAATGGTACGATTGTAACCTATGATGCAGCATCACAAACTCTTTTAAATACTTATCCTGCAGGAGCACTACCTGATATGGTGACTTTTAGCCCTAATGGTAAATATATTGTTGCAGCTAATGAAGGAGAGCCTAATGATGAATATACTTTTGATCCAGAGGGATCGGTTACAATAGTTGAAGTCCGTACTGGAGAAGTAAATCAAGTAAGTTTTACCGGCTTTAATGGGAGGACTATAGGTAATGACTTTAGAGTATTTAGTCCTGGGGCAACGTTAGCTCAGGATATAGAACCAGAGTATATTGCAGTTTCAGATGATTCTAAAACTGCTTATGTTGCATTGCAAGAAAATAATGGTATTGCGACAATAGATTTAAGATCTAAAACACTTAGGGATATTACAGGTTTAGGGGTAAAAAATTATGCCCTTCCAGAAAATCAAATAGATGCTAGCGATAGGGATGATATTGTAGGGAATTTCCAAAATTGGCCTGTATTGGGATACTATCATCCTGATGCCATGATTTTTACTACAATACAAGGAGCTAGATTTTTAATTACTGCTAATGAAGGAGATGCAAGAGATTATGATGGATATTCAGAAGAAGAAAGAGTAAAGGACTTAGTTTTAGATCCTACTGCATATCCCGATGCAGAAACTTTACAGTTAGATGAAAATTTAGGAAGACTAAAGACTACAACCGCTAATGGAGATATAGATGGTGATGGTGATGTAGATCAAATTTATGCTTATGGAGGAAGGTCTTTTACAATTTGGTCCACCACCGGAGTTAAGGTATACGATAGTGGAGATCAAATAGCAAAAACTGTATTTGAATTAGATCCTAGCACATTTAATAGTAACGAGGGTGATGGAGTAGATAATAGATCAGATGATAAAGGTGCAGAACCAGAAGCGGTAGAGACCTTGAGTATAGGTAGAAGTACATTGTTATTTGTAGGTTTAGAGAGAACAGGAGGGATCATGGTATATGATATCTCTAATCCAGTTAATCCTAGGTTTATAGAATGGCTAAGAGATGCGTCAGATATCTCACCAGAAGGTTTAATCACTATAAAAGCCGAAGATAGTCCAACAGGCGAAGCATTAGTAATAGTTACTAACGAAGTTTCTAATACAGTAGCAATTTATGAAGTGAAGTAATCACGTCCATAAAAAGTTTGTTGTTTTACAGTAACCAACTTATATAGAATTGTTTTTATCTTTGAAATAAGTAATTATTTCACTGACTGACTATCAATTATGAAAAAGTTCAATAGGTCGATGCGCTGACCGTTGAGCTTTTTCGTTTTTATTACCTTCCTCTTTATTTTTATTTACTTCATATTACGGTTCAATAGTTTAGGAAGAATAAAAAGACTAATTTTGCACAAATTTTAGAATTCAGGATAATGAGCAATATAGTGGCAATTGTAGGGCGACCTAATGTAGGAAAATCTACTTTTTTTAATAGACTGATCCAGAGAAGAGAAGCAATCGTAGATGCGGTTAGCGGCGTTACTCGAGATCGTCACTATGGTAAAAGTGATTGGAATGGTAAAGAGTTCTCACTTATAGATACAGGTGGTTATGTAGTAGGAAGTGATGATATTTTTGAGGCTGAAATTGATAAACAGGTTGAGCTAGCTATTGATGAAGCGGATGCAATCATTTTTATGGTAGACGTGGAGTCAGGTGTAACAGGTATGGATGAAGAAGTTGCTAATTTGCTTCGTAAAGTTGATAAGCCAGTTTTTTTAGCAGTGAATAAGGTAGATAATGGTAAGAGAGCTGAAAATGCTGTAGAGTTTTATAGTCTGGGTCTTGGAGAGTATTATACGATTGCTAGCATTAATGGAAGCGGTACAGGAGAATTGTTAGATGCTTTGGTAGAGGCCCTGCCAGAACAGGAAGAAGAAGAAGTTTCGGAATTACCGCGTTTTGCAGTAGTAGGAAGACCTAATGCAGGAAAATCATCTTTTATTAATGCGCTTATTGGCGAGGATCGATACATCGTTACAGATATTGCAGGAACCACTAGAGATGCCATTGATACTAAATATAATCGTTTTGGTTTTGAGTTTAACTTAGTAGATACTGCTGGAATAAGGCGTAAATCTAAGGTCAAAGAAGATTTAGAGTTTTATTCTGTTATGAGATCCGTTCGTGCTATAGAACATAGTGACGTATGTTTATTACTAGTGGATGCTACTCGCGGATTTGATGCTCAGGTTCAAAATATATTTTGGTTAGCAGAACGTAACCGCAAGGGTATTGTGATTTTAGTGAATAAGTGGGATTTAATCGAAAATAAAGAAAGTAATACTTTAAAAGATTTTGAGAAGTACATCCGTAAGCAGATAGAGCCTTTTACAGATGTACCTATTGTTTTTATTTCAGCATTAACTAAACAAAGGCTTTTCAAAGCTATAGAGACTGCTGTAGATGTATATAAAAATCGTTCTAAAAAGATCAAAACGAGTGTAATGAATGATACAATGCTTCCTATTATAGAGAGGAATCCACCTCCAGCATATAAGGGAAAGTATGTAAAAATAAAGTATTGCATGCAGTTACCTACACCTCAACCACAATTTGCGTTTTTCTGTAATTTGCCTCAATATATTCGAGAACCATATAAACGATTTTTGGAAAATAAACTGCGTAAAGAGTTTGATTTTCATGGAGTGCCCGTAGCGGTTTATTTTAGAAAGAAGTAAAGTTCTGAATATGAAAAAACCTCTTTTGATAATACTATTGTTGCTAATATTTATAATTTCAGGGATTAGTTTTCTTGTGGTTAAGAGTAGTAGAGATGTTGTTTCTGCATTCGGTAAAATGGATGAAGCTTTGCAACAAAAGAATTATTCAGTTCAAAAAAACAATGATTCTTTATTAGCATTAATAGAGAATGAAGAACTTTTGGTTAAAGCATTACGTGTAGATTCTATAACAACTAGTTTTAAAGAATATATAGAGTCCATAAAACAGGAGATGTTAGGTGAAAAGGACCCTCAGAATTATGAACTAATGGGGGAACCAAATACTATTTTTTTTACGGGAAACGGTTTTTCAGAAAAAGGGAAAGAGTTTGTTGAGAAAATAGATCAACTTAGAGAAACACTTTTGATAATGGCAGAAACATCTGAATTAAAATCCGAAATAACTAATGCTTTAAGTACTGGACAAGTGCGTGATAGAGATGGTAGAAGAAGGGATTGGTTAATGTTTAATTTTAAGGATTTTCCGTTAGTAGCAAGTATAACAAAACTCACACAAATGCAATCTGATGTTACTTCGATTGAGTCAAGTATATTTCTAGGTTATATAGAGAAATAAAGTACTTTCGTAGTATGAAAAATTAAAGTTGTTCCTTAATCTTTAATAATTGACCTCTAATAGATTCCAGCTTCCTAATAATATCAAAGCTGTCTAAAGCTTCTTGTTTTTGTTCTTTTAGATGAATTTTGGCCCCTTCTAGGGTAAACCCGCGTTCTTTTACTAAATGATAAATCAGTTCTAGGTTTTTGATGTCTTCTGGAGTGAATTTTCTATTTCCTTTAGCGTTCTTTTTTGGCTTAAGGATGTCAAATTCTTTTTCCCAAAAACGAATCAGAGAAGCATTCACGTCAAATGCATCGGCTACTTCGCCAATACCATAGTACATTTTTTTCGGTAAGTCAACATACATAGTTAATTCTCGTTTTTTTGAGTAAAAGTTCCATCTTGTTCAAAAACCAAATTACTTTCAGGAAAATCTTCGCCAGTTAATTTTTTAATTTCCTTTAAAGCTCTTTTCTTATCATCCATAAAAGGATATATCTCATCAATCTGTTTTGCAGAATGCAGTTTTCCTTTTATGAAATTACCTTTAGGGTCTACTTCAATTTCAGCAATAGGTGCATATCCCTTTATTCCAGTTAGATTAAATCTAGAGTAGGTGCAAAAATTACCTAAACTATAAGCAATGAACTTATTGTTATATACTTCAAACGCTCTTGATACATGCGGTCCATGTCCAAGAATAATATCTGCTCCAGCATCTATTAAAGTATGTGCAAAAAGATATACATTACCTCGATCTTCACCATAAAAACGTTCAGTTTTTCTTGTTACGTGTGTGTGATCAGCTCCTTCTGCTCCTCCGTGAAAAGAAACAATTACAATGTCTACTTTCTCCTTTAGTTCCTTAACAATTCTTTTTGCTTTGGTTAAGTTATGAATTTTTACGCAATCTTTATTTGGGGCAAAGGCACAAAATCCATACGTGATTCCATTTTTTTCGAATATAGTAGATTCTTGTGCAAAAATACCGGCATATGCAATGTTATGTTTTTCGAGAGTTTTGGCTGTGTTTTTAATGCCAATGGCTCCAAAATCACCAATATGATTATTTGCAATACTCATTACATCAAAACCTGTTTCTTCTAGATATTTACCAAAATACTCCGGAGAACGAAAGGAGTAACATTTAGAAGGGTCAGAACATCGTTTCGCATTTTCTCCAACATCAGTAAGTGTGCCTTCTAAGTTTCCGAAAAGAATATCTGCTTGTTGTAAAACAATATTAACATCATCAAATGGACCTTTATCTTTTGGTGGTAAATAACTTTCGTTAGGAAAATTAGTTCCCATCATAATATCTCCAACCGCCATTAGCTTAATGCTTTTGGGGGTTGAAAGTTTTTCCATTTCTAGTTTGAAATCCTCAACGATAGTAATCATTGAGTCAATAGTTTCTTTAGAAAATTTCTGTGCTTGTATACTAAAATTAAAACCAATTAAAAATACAAGAAGAAGTGCTTTGCGCATAGGAATTAATCTAGAGTTTCATTAATTAAAGAAGAAGCTTTTAGCATTTCATTAAATTCTTCAGAAGTTAAACTTCCATAATAAAAATTACGTGGATTAATACGTTCTCCATCTTTAAATATTTCGTAATGAAGATGAGGAGCTACCGATCTACCCGTACTTCCTACATAACCAATAACATCACCACGCTTTACTTTTTGACCCTTTTTAACATTGTACTTGCTAAGATGTGCATAGAGACTTACATAATTAAAGCCATGGTCTATCCTAATATGTTTACCATAACCGCTAGAATTTGCATCAGCTCTTGTTACTGTTCCATTCCCAGATGCATATATTGGTGTTCCTGTGGCGGCAGAAAAATCCATTCCGTAATGAAATTTTCTAGCCTTAGTAAAAGGATCACTTCTCCATCCATATCCAGATGCCATTCTTTTTAAATCAGAATTTTGAATTGGTTGGATTGCTGGAATTGTTGATAGTAATTCTTCTTTTTGCTCTGCTAAATTTTTAATTTCATCTAATGAAATAGATTGCACAGCTATTTGTTTTGTAAGCTTGTCTATTTGTTTTTGACTTTCGATAATCATTTCAGAATTATCATAACCTTCATAGCCTTTATATCTATTAACACCTCCATAACCAGCACCTCTCACTTCTTCAGGAATTGGTGGCGCACCAAAGTATAATCTGTAAATATTATCATCTCTTTCAGCAATTTCGGCAAGAACAGCGTGATCTTTTTTTAACTGTTTGTTCATAAGCTCATACTGCAGCTTCATATTATCCAGTTCCCTTTTGTAAGCCTTTTCTTTTGGAGTTTCTAGTTGAGGAATGTTTAGATAGATTAATAAAAGCACAAAACCAGCCAAAAAAGCACCAAGAATTCCTAAAATGGCGAAACCAAATTTACGTCCTTTCTTTTGCTCAATTCTACGATAAGATAGCGTCTCGCTATCGTAGTAATATTTAACCTTTGACATAATCTAAAATATACTATTTTTGCAGGATATTAGCCAAAAATAGGCTTGTTTATACTTTGAGGCGAGAACAAATATAATAAATTGTCACAAAGTCCAGAAAAAACTGACAAATATCGATAGCACATCTTTAGGTTGCTTGCGGTAATTAATTGATTATAAAGAAAATATAAAAAAATGAAATCCCAAGACATCAGAAACCAATTTTTAGCGTTTTTTGAATCCAAAAAACACAGTATAGTGCCTTCTGCGCCTATGGTTATTAAGGACGATCCTACTTTGATGTTCACCAATGCCGGGATGAATCAATTTAAAGAATACTTTCTAGGAAATGGAATTCCTAAGAATAATCGGTTGACCGATACTCAAAAATGCCTTAGAGTTAGTGGTAAGCATAATGATCTAGAAGAAGTAGGGATGGATACGTATCATCATACCATGTTCGAGATGTTAGGGAATTGGAGCTTTGGTGATTATTTTAAGAAAGAGGCAATCGAGTGGGCTTGGGAATTGTTAACCGAGGTTTACGGTATAGATAAAAACATTCTATATGTTTCAGTTTTTGAAGGAGCAAAAGATGAAAATCTAGAGATGGACCAAGAAGCGTATAATTTATGGAAAAAAATTGTTCCAGAAGATCGTATTATCATGGGAAATAAAAAAGATAATTTCTGGGAAATGGGAGATCAAGGGCCTTGTGGACCATGTTCAGAAATTCATGTAGATCTAAGATCGGAAGAAGAAAAAGCTAAAATACCGGGTCGTGATTTGGTAAATCAAGATGATCCATTAGTGGTAGAAATATGGAATCTCGTATTTATGCAATTTAATCGTAAAGCTGATAGTTCTTTAGAAAAATTACCAGCACAACATGTGGATACGGGAATGGGGTTTGAAAGATTGTGTATGGCTTTACAAGGTGTAAAATCTAACTATGACACTGATGTATTTACACCTTTAATTAGGGAAATAGAAACGATTACAAATGCTGCATATGATAAAGATAGTTTACCAACAGATGAGAATGGTAAAGTTAGTGTAGCAATTCGGGTGATTGCAGATCATCTTAGAGCAGTATCATTTTCTATAGCGGATGGGCAATTGCCAAGTAATACTGGAGCTGGATATGTAATACGTAGGATTTTAAGAAGAGCAATTAGATATGGTTTTACGTTTTTAAATACAAAAGAACCTTTTATATATAAGCTGGTAGATACACTTAGTGGTCAAATGGGTGGAGCTTTTCCAGAATTAAAATCCCAGAAAAACCTAATTGTAAATGTTATTAAAGAAGAAGAGAATTCATTTTTAAGAACATTAGATCAAGGGCTAGTATTGCTTGATAATGTAATTAAAGGTACCAAGGGTAAAGTAGTTTCTGGAGAAAAAGTTTTTGAATTGTATGATACTTTTGGTTTTCCAGAAGATCTTACAGCATTGATATTATCTGAGCAAGGATATGAGTATGAAGAAGATGTGTTTAAAGCTGAGTTGCAGAAACAAAAAGATCGTTCTAGAGCAGCTTCTGAGGTAAAAGCTGGAGATTGGGAAATATTAATTCCTGGTGCTGCAGAAGAATTTATCGGATATGATCATACTTCGGGAGAAACGAGAATTTCTCGTTACCGAAAAGTAAATAGTAAAAAAGATGGAGAATTATATCAGTTAGTTCTAGATAAGACCCCTTTTTATCCAGAAGGTGGAGGGCAAGTTGGTGACAAAGGATATTTAGAAGTAGCTAATGGGGATGTGGTTTATATTGTTGATACTAAAAAAGAAAACAATTTAATCATTCATTTTGCAAAAACGTTACCAAAGCATATTAATGAAACCCATAAGGCTGTTGTAGATGTTAAACAGCGATCTAGAACAGCATCTAATCATACAGCAACTCATTTATTACATCAAGCGTTGCGTACCATTCTTGGTACGCATGTAGAACAAAAAGGTTCTATGGTGCATAGTGGAAATTTAAGATTTGATTTTTCTCATTTTTCAAAAGTTTCTTCTGATGAATTACAACAAGTAGAGGATTTTGTAAATGCTAGAATAAGAGAGGCGTTGCCATTAGAAGAAAAGCGCAATATATCATACGATCAGGCTATTGCAGAAGGAGCGATTGCTTTATTTGGAGAGAAATATGGAGATGATGTTAGGGCAATACGCTTTGGAGAATCTATGGAGTTATGTGGAGGAATTCATGTCCAAAACACAAGTGATATATGGCATTTTAAAATAACATCCGAAAGTGCAGTTGCAGCTGGGATAAGAAGAGTTGAAGCGATCACTAGTGATGCTGCAAAGGATTATTTTACAAATCAATCTGAAGCATTTTCGGAAGTAAAAGCAATTTTGAAAAACCCTAAAGATCCTATTAAAGCAATAACTAATTTACAGGATGAGAATGCGAATCTTAAAAAGCAAATAGAAGTATTATTGAAAGATAAGGCTAAAAACCTAAAAGGAGATCTTAAATCAGAATTTGAAGAAATAAATGGAATTCAATTTTTAGGTAAAAAAGTAGATCTTGACCCAGCAGGAATAAAAGATTTATCTTTTGAGCTAGGAGGAGAAATAGAAAATGCTTTTATGATCTTTGGAGCAGATAATAATGGTAAAGCATTATTGTCGTGCTACATTTCTAAAAACTTAGTAGAAGAAAAAGGATTGAATGCTGGTCAAGTAGTTCGTGAGCTTGGAAAGTATATCCAAGGTGGAGGAGGTGGGCAACCATTTTTTGCCACTGCAGGAGGTAAAAATCCAAAAGGAATTGAGGAAGCTTTAGAAAAAGCAAAACAATATGTTTAATTAAAAACCAATACCCCTCTTACCAATTAAGGTGAGAGTTGGTACTATGTATGAATTTACAAACCAAAATACCCTTAAAGCCTCAGCAACCGAAGATTGATTATAACTCAGAGTTATTGTTGATAGGATCTTGTTTTGCTGAAAATATTGGAGAAAAATTTTCATACTTTAAATATAAATCTTTAGTAAATCCTTTCGGAATACTTTTTCATCCCAAAGCAATTGAAACTTTTCTATGGATGGCTACTCAACGAGAGTCGTATACAGAAACGGATTTGTTTTATCATAATGAACAGTGGCATTGTTTTGACGCGCATTCTAGATTAAGTCATTCGGATAAGGAGTATTTGTTACAATCTCTAAATGGAGCATTAGAACAGACGTATATGAAGATTCAATCGGCAACTCATATATATATTACTTTGGGCACAGCTTGGGTCTATCGTTTACAATCGCTGGATATGGTGGTGGCAAACTGTCATAAAGTATCTCAAAAGGAGTTTAGTAAAGAGCTCCTGTCTGTAGAAGAAGTAACTCAATGTTTGTTAAACAGTGTTGGATTAATAAAAAGCCTGAATCCTAATGTAAAAGTGATATTTACCGTTTCTCCGGTAAGACATAGTAAAGATGGTTTTGTAGAAAATAATCTTAGTAAATCACATTTAATCGCTGGGATTCATCAGGTAATAAAAAACGATACTACAGCTGTTTATTTTCCTTCTTATGAAATAATGATGGATGAGTTAAGGGATTATAGGTTTTATAATGCAGATATGATTCATCCAAGTGATGTAACAATTGACTATATATGGGAATACTTTAAACAAACTTGGATTTCTAATGAAGCACTAATTGTTATGAACAAAGTTAAAGAAGTGCAAAGTGCCATATCACATAGACCTTTTAATCCGAATAGTCAGCAACATCAGCAATTTCTTGAGAGACTAGAACAGAAAAAAAAAGAAATTCAAAAAGAATATGCTTTTATTACATTCTGATCTTCAGGATATTGAATAATTAACAAAGAGGTTTTTAATTAAAGAAACCAGATAGTAAATGTAAACTACCAGCTATTACTCCTGCTCCGAACGAGTCAGAATTTAATGGATTATCCCAAGATTGGTTTTGTAATGAGATGTTTGCTACTGGATCAAATAGGGATTTATGAGTGAATGCATTGTTTCTTACTACTAAATAAGGGCGAGTTCTGGAAATTCCAAAAGAAGGATAGTCCGTAAATCGAGAAATTCCAAAAAACAACCTGTAATCATTACTTTTATTATTAATTCCGGGTAAATGATAGCTTTTAGTGATTTCCACTGGAATAGAGTCTATGATCAACGTCTTAGGGGACTTTTTCTTACTTAAAGACGGAGACTTTATTGATTGAGAATATATTACGCCAAAACCCATAAAAAGAATAACAGAAAGTAAAATTTTAAAATTCTTCATAATTAGCAAACTGATTTACTTCATTGCATCAAAAAACATTCCATAAATATACGTTTTAAAATGTTAACCTATTGATTGTTAGTCTCACTAATGTGTGGGATAGATATATGTATAGAAAACTTTATTGTGAGGTTTTTTTACGTGAGATCGGGTTATAACTATAAAAGTTATGCCCGATCTTTATTTAGTTATTCCTTCTTAATTCTTCTTCTAACAAAACAATTTTAGTTTCCAAGTCATGTAAACGATCGTAAACATCAACAGGTTCAGGCATTTGTTTAGAAGCAAACATAGTGACATACCAGGCTTCCATGATTTCTTCAGAATTTATAGTATATGTGGGGTAATTGCCATCTTTATTGTCAGATTTTAGAATAAGCTTACCTCGTTCTTCAATTCTATTGATAATTCGTTTTAAAACAATACCATCATTTTTACTAACGATTACGTAGATCCTTCCATCTTTTATGTCATTTAGGTCTTCTACATATTTTCCAAAAACAAGATCTCCATCAAAAAATGTTCTGACCATAGAATTACCTTGTACTTCGAAACATCTAAAAGTGCCGTTACTCAGATGAGGCATATTGAATGTAGGAAGAGTTTCTATATATTCTGTGTCACCATAACCATCTAGGTATCCCGCTCTTGCTTTTATGGGGACATAAACTACATTTTCATCTCCTTCTTGATTTACAGCGACTACTTGTGGGATTCCACCATATGTTGTAGTTTCCTCTTTTTTGTTTATTAATATATTGCTGCTTTTTCCAAAAAGATATTCTGGGTTAATAGAGAATTCATTAATAATGCGTTCTAGTAAATCGTAACCAGGTTTGGTCCTTTTTCTAGAGCCATCTGGTTGGAGTCTTCCTGTAGTAATACTATCTATTGTAGTACTGGTGACTCCTATTTTTTTAGCGAAAGAATGATTGTTTAAACTAAAAAAATCTATTATTTCCCTAATTTTTTCATCAATTGCTATCATTATGTTGATTTTTTAATTTAAAACTTCTAAAATAAATAAATTCAAACAAAATACATAAAACATCTGTATTTTGTTGGTAATTTCTGTAAAATGTTGTATATTTGTGCTATAATTAGTTGCTAAAATAGGAAAAATTATTCATAATCAAACATTTGTGTTAATTCTATTGCAACATTTTCGGGTAACATAGCATAAGACGTCGTGCTAGAGTCACTTTAGAAGGATAACTATTCAAACTTTTGTTTGAATAAGGTGGTGTTTTTATGTTTAATTTAAAATTAAATGGCTTATGCAGCGAAGTAAACTGTTATTAGAAAAGCGTAAACAGTTTGTTCAGAATTATGTCGAAAGCAATTCGGAAAAACAAATGAAGGTTATTGTAGAAGAGTTGATAGAACAACTTTTTATTTCAGAAAAAACAATTTATAATATTCTAAAAAACTAAGGATGAGTCGTGATATTAAGAACTTATAATGCAGATTTAAGATTAGATTATTTCCAAAATTATATAAATAATGCTTTTGTAAGAAGGTTCGTTTTAGGTTTATAGAAAATCAAAATAAGGACTGGTTTAGGATATTTTTTACTAGTTAATCTATTGATAAACTGGAGTATTACAAAGGGGAAAAGATCTGATTTTGCATCACTGTTTTGATGTTTTTTAACTTATCTTTATAATTATTAAAACCAATTTAACTATAAAGACTGCTTATAACCAAAGTATGTCTTACACAAACACTCTTAAAACCATGAAGAACAAACGAATACTTGCCTTATGGGTCTGTCTGATCCTAGGTGTGTCGCTATTTGCGCAGAAAACTCAAAAAGAACAGGCAATTGAGTATATAAACCTCAAAGGAGAGGTGATATTCGATATTAAGATAGAAAGCCCGTCTCAGCTACAAACCTTTACAAAAGGATTATCCATTGTCCATTATGATCAGGTGACAGGTGTTGTAAAGTTAATGGCTAATAAGTCTCAATTTGATGAATTTCTAGATAAGGAGATTCCTTTTACTACAACCGAAGATGATAATATCATCGGGTATAGAACAATGACATCGGATCTTTCTATTAAAGCTGCAACATTTCCTTTAACTGCTTACCCAACATATGCTGATTATGTGAGTATGATGAATGATTTTGCTACCAATAACCCAACGATATGTCAAATCCAAAATATTGGCGCCACCACAGAAGGGGATAAAGCATTGCTTTTTGTGAAATTGTCTGATAATGTAGGTGCAAATGAACAAGAGCCACGTGTTATGTATACGTCTTCTATGCACGGAGATGAGATTGCTGGATATCCAATGATGCTTAATCTTATTGATTTTTTATTAACTGCTTATAATGATACCTCTCATCCAAGGCATGTAGAAATTAAGCAGCTTTTGGATAATAATGAAGTATGGATTAATCCATTAGCGAATCCTGATGGAACGTATAGAAATAGTGCTAGTAATACATCGGTAGCTAATGCTACTCGTGGTAATGCTAACAATGTAGATCTTAATCGTAATTACCCTGATCCAGATGATGGAGCGAATCCTGACGGAAATAGTTATCAAATAGAAACACAACATTTTATGAATTTTGCTGCATCAACACACTTCGTACTGTCAGCTAACTTTCATGGCGGTATTGAGTTGATTAATTATCCTTGGGATACTTATGCTGGAGCGCATCCTGATGAGGATTATTTTGTTCATGTTTCCGAAGAATATAGAGATTTCTGTCAGCAGAATAGTCCAAGTGGATATTTTGATGCCTTAAATAATGGAGTTACTAATGGATATGATTGGTATGAGGTACAAGGAGGAAGACAGGATTATCAAATACATTTTCATAAAGGGAGAGAAGTAACTGTAGAGCTTTCTAACGCAAAAACTCCTCCTGCAAATCAATTAGTGAATTTCTGGAATTATAATCAAGAAGCACTTATTGGTTTTTTAAAACAAGTAAATTATGGAATACGTGGTATTGTTACTGATGCTGCAACGAATCAACCTATAGATGCAAAAGTGACTGTTGTTGGGAAAGAGGCGTATGAAACATGGACACCTACCGAATTGCCAGAAGGGGATTATTATAGACCAATTAAAGCAGGAACGTATACCGTTCTTTATGAAGCAGAATGTTATGAGTCAAAAACTATAACAGGTGTCGTAATTGCAGATGGTCAATCGGTAATACAAGATGTTCAACTTACCCCATTAGTAGCAACTGCTCCAACAGGATTAACGGTTTCTTCTGTGCAATCGACTAGTGCTGATTTAAATTGGTCAGGTAGTGTCGGAGCTAGTTTTGATCTTCGGTATAGGGAGATAGGCGCTGTTAATTGGACGGTAGTTTCAGTAAATACTAGTACGACTAGTATTTCCGGTTTAATGGTCGATACTGATTACGAAGCTCAGGTTCGTAGTATATGTACAGCAACAATTGTTTCTCCCTATAGTGATTCTGTATCCTTTACTACAACTACTACACCTGCTTGCACTGGGATTACTATATTTCCATATGCAGAAGGTTTTGAGTCGAATATTGGACTATGGACGAATAATACTAATGATGATATTAATTGGACTCGAGATAGTAATGGAACACCTTCTAGTGGAACAGGACCATCTTCTGCTCAAGAAGGCTCATTTTATATGTTTATAGAAGCTTCAGGAAATGGTACTGGATATCCTGGGAAAATAGCGTTATTTGATAGTCCTTGTGTCGACCTTTCGGTATTAACGGGTGCAACGTTAGAGTTTGGATATCATATGAATGGGACTAATATGGGATCTTTAGAAGTTTTGGTTAGTAACAATGATGGATCAAGTTATGCATCGATTTGGAGTAAGAGTGGAAGTCAAGGAGATCAATGGAATCAGGTCTCATTAGATATTTCTGCATATGCTGGTTCGGTGATGCAGCTCAGGTTTAAGGGAACTACGGGAAATGGATTTCGAAGTGATATAGCTATTGATGATTTAAAAATTATTTCCACAACACCTGATTCTCAAGCTCCGTCAACACCGACGAATCTAATTGCGTCTAATATTACAGGAACTACTGTGGATTTATCTTGGAATGCATCTACTGATGACATAGGTGTTTCTGAATATGAAGTATATCAAGGAGCAACTTTAATAGGAACTTCGGCAGCTACGAATACTACTATTGGTGGATTAAACCCAGATTCAGAATATACTTTTGTGGTGATAGCAAAAGATGCTGCTGGGAATAGTTCTTCTGCAAGTGATTCTGTGACTTTTACCACAACTGGTGTTGTAATTACATATTGTAATAGTCAAGGTACTAATGTAAATGATGAATATATTGATTATGTAGGTATAGGAGGTATAGATAATGTTTCTGCTGCAACGAGCGGATATACGGATTACACAAGCCAAACTGGTGCTGTGTCTTATGGACAAAATACTATTGTGTTAAGTCTTAATTATACAGGGACAGTATATACAGAATATTGGAATGTTTGGATTGATTATAATAAAAATGGAGCTTTTGAGAGTTCGGAGTTAATAGTTTCCGAATCTACACGTAGTGATGCAAATCAATCATATGATTTTACGATACCTTCTAGTGCATTGTCAGGAGCAACAAGAATGCGAGTAACTTTAAAGTATAATGCAACAGCTACACCTTGTGAGACTTTTACATATGGAGAAGTAGAAGATTATACTATAAATATTGGAGGAGCTACTGCTTCCCGAGAAAGTAATGTTTTAAGTTTTGGGACGAATGAAAAATTACAGTTATATCCTAACCCCGTTAGCAAAGGAGTTTTATTTGTTAGAGGAGTTTCTGATGAAGAGTCAAAAGTTACTATTTATAATTATGCCGGACAGAAAGTAATAAATACTAAAATCATTAATGGTAATATTGATGTAAGTAGTTTGTCTAGTGGATTATATCTTTTACAATTAGGGAACAATGATCATAAAAGAATGAAAAGATTTATAGTTCAATAAATATAGTTTTGAAATAACAAAATATAAAATTATAAGAAGGTTAAATCAAGAGGTTTTCCTCCGAAAGTTTAGCCTTCTTTTTTACTCCCGTAGTTGCAGTATTTGCCAATAAAAAACCTTTAGAAATCTTTACTGTTTTCGTATATTTATATATGCTTTTCAACGCGCTGTATGTATTGGTTTTATTGTAAAATCTATGACAAAAGTGTGCAAATGGTTTACTGTAATTATGTGCAAAAAAGAAAAAAATTCTGGGTTCCTGCAGGTTCATAATTAAGCCTTGGAATTTTAACTTTTAGTACTCTTAATCAAGCTCTAGATGATGATTTAAATTCAAGAAAAAGTCTGAGAAATTTAGTTATATGGATAAAGGTTTTTTCGAATAAAGTAATTCTTGTAGAGGTAATCAAATTTTTTTAACGTATGAATATTTTAGAAATGGCGCTATCTCAGTATGGCGTTACAGAGATTAATGGTTCTAAAGATCACCCACAGATCGTTTCTTATTTTAATGAAATTGGTTTTGACGGTCCCCAATTACGTAATGACACTGCTTGGTGCAGTGCATTTGCTAATTGGGTAGCAAAAAAGACTGGATATTCCTATTCAGGACAGCTTAATGCTCGTAGTTGGCTTAATGTAGGTGAATCTACAGATACACCGACTGCTGGTGATATAGTGGTTTTGTGGAAAGAAAAGCCGTGCAGTAGAAAAGGTCATGTAGGTTTTTTTATTAAAGAAACTAGAGGGTTTGTATACGTTCTGGGAGGAAATCAAGATAATAGAGTATGTATAAGAGCATATCCTAAAAATCGAGTATTAGATTACAAAAAATTAATGAAACATGGATAAAATTATAAGTATGGTATTTTGGTTGCTTACGATTCTTTCACCAGTTAATGGAGTAATGATGACAATGGTCTTCCTTATTTTGGTAGACTTTATTACAGGTTCGTATGCGGCTTATAAAAATAAAATCCCAATAAGTAGCGAACGAATTGGGAATACGATCTCTAAGTTTTTTATATATAACTTAGTAATTCTAGCATCGTTCTTATTAGAAGAGTATATTGTAAATGAGGTTCCCTTTCTTAAGATAATAGCAGGTTTTGTTGCTATTACAGAGATAAAATCTATTTTAGAAAATTTTAATAAAATTTATGGTCTTGACCTTTTTAGAGCTTTAGTAAGTTTATTAAAGTCCGGAGACCTTTCAGATACAATACGAGCTATCTCAAAAGAGGGAAAAAAGTAATTAAATAAAAAACTGGTATATTCTGATTATTTCTTCATCAAAATTACAACAACCGCTATTTTGATAATATCGTGATAAACGAATGCTTGGGTAATGTCAAAATCAAGAAATAATCAGAGTATATCTTATTTACTAGACTAAAAGTAAAACTTTAAAGTTAAGCTATTAAAGTCTTTTGGTTAATAATTTTAATCCCGCTATCTATTAGGTGTCTTATTTCTGTCTTTTTTGTTTTAATATGATCTAAATGATTTAATATTTCAGTTGCAAATTTAGGTTCTCTGTCATGAACTAATTCGTAAATCTCAATAGATAATAACCAATCCTCTGAATGATCTTTTTTTATAATGTCAAATACCGATTCTAGGGAAAATTTAGAATTTTCTCCATTTCGTATATTTTTAACCGCTTGATATAAGGAATGTAATTCTTGCTCTTTTGTAGAGTATGTTCGTTTTATTGTATTCATATCTGGGTTATGAGTAATCATGTCAAATGAGTAATCATCAGCAGGTCCAGAGAATGCTGAAAGAATCTCTTTTCCTACAGCTAAATCAAATGTCCCCCATTCAGGTTTAAACAAATATTCATTTTGATATTTAATAGTACATTCTTTAAACTGAATTAAAATAAGTTCTCCTTTAATGTTTCTCATTCCGGTAATATTTATTCCTGCAATTGTAATCCCACTTTCGAACTCAAATTCTATATATTCTCCATCATAGAAATTATAGGCTTTTAAATCTCTCGGTGACATGTTTTCAATAGCTAAATTGATACCTTTAAGTTTACCAAGAGGTGATCTAAAACCATTAGGGTGTATGTCAATACCTTGGCCAATTAATTCTTTTTCTCTAAACGAAAGTGCAGTAGGACCTTCAGTTTCAAAATAAATTACTTCATTATCTTCGTTTTTGATCATTCTTGTAAAAACGCCAGAAATTTGTAAACCAGTACTTAATTCTATAGTTCCTAAATTCTGAGACTCAATAAGTTTGGCTAGTCCACGATGCCCTCCTTTTCTTAAAGCCATGGTATCCGCAAATTCTTCTAATACCTGACATAGATAGGCAAAATCTGGAGTGACGAATAATTGGGGTTGAGGTTTTGTAATATCAAAATCACGGAACGCAGCATCAGGTGTGTAAGAAAGTTTTTCTACATTATCAGTCATGCACCATTCGCTTTCTCCAATAGAGGAGAGTAATCCTGCGCCATAAATTTTAGGATCCTCTACAGTGCCAATAAGACCGTATTCCACTGTCCACCAATGTAGATTACGAATTAAAGCCATTTCCGAAGGCTCTGATTTTTGATTTTGTAGTTCATTTACTCTGTTTTCAGCGTCTTTAATAGCTTCTGGATCGGTATCTGGTGATTCTTTAAGAATTGACAATGTCCGCACTGCATCATACATATCGTAGTCTCTCTTAGAGGAAATAGCTTTGCAGCCAATTTTTCCAAATCGTCGCAAATATTCGGCATAATCTGGATTAGCAATAATGGGAGCATGTCCTGCTGCTTCATGGATAATATCTGGAGCAGGAGTATATTCTATGTTTTCTAACTGTCTTATATCAGATGCTATAACTAGTATGTTATATGCTTGAAATTCCATAAAAGCATTGGGAGGAATAAATCCGTCTACAGCAACTGCTGCCCAGCCAATTTCTTTTAGGATTCTATTCATGCCATACATACTTGGAATTTCATCGATAGAAATTCCTGTTTTTTCTAACCCTTTTAAATAAGATTTATGAGCCACTTTGCTTAATGAAACTATGTTTTTTCGCATCACATATCTCCAGACGGCTTGATCAATAGCAGTGTATTCATCGTAATTCTGAGGTTTGATAAATTGCTTGAGGTGTGGGGGTAACCTGTCAAGTAATGGATTGGATTCTATTTGTGATGACATTTTTAAATCAAATTTTGATGCTAAATTCTACAAGCCGAAAAGTACTAGTTTTAATGCTAAGATTAGAATTAATTAACTAATTTTGTTTAGATAGTGTAGGGTTTTAAGCAGATATGTTGTTATTATTACAAGTGATTTTGAGATCTTTATCTCGTCTAAAGTAATACATCTTAAAATCATAACAATTTAATGGATTAGACAAATATTATGAAAAAATTTATTTCTTATGTTCTTATATTGTTTTTTAATGCTGCCATTTTTGGTCAAGTAACTAATGAACTTCCTAAGAGTTTAGATGTTAATCTAGTTAAAACAATAAATGAGGTTAAAGTACCATCAGTTAGAATGCCGTATTTTGATTTCCAAAAATTAAAAGAAGAAGATAAAATCAATGATAAGGACAAGTCGAAAGTGTATAGGTTTGGTCATGAGTTTAAAGTAGATCTTGGGATTACAAATGCTGGATTATGGACGGATTTGCCTAATGGCGATAGAATATGGAGAATAAATGTTATCTCTGAAGGTGCAAACACACTAAATTTTGTTTTTAATTCTTTTAGATTGCCAAAAGGAGGTAAAGTGTATTTGTATAATGAGGAGAAAACATTTCATTTAGGAGCCTATACGGATAAGATGAATAATCCTGATGAAACAATTGGTACGTGGCTTGCTGATGGAGAAAGTATTATAGTCGAGTATTATGAGCCTAAGGCAGTTAAAGGAGAAGGGAAGTTAAATATAGGTTCTGTTGTACATGGATATAGAAGTGTTAGTAATTACAAAGCGTATCAAAAGGGTTTAAATACATCCGGTGATTGTAATCAGGATGTAAATTGCCCTGTAGGATCAGATTTTGATAATATAAAAGATATCATCAAAAAAGCTGTAGGAATTACTCTTGTTGGAAATAGTGGATTTTGTTCTGGAACTTTAATTAATAACACTAGTAATGATAAAGCTCCTTATTTTCTTACGGCAAATCATTGTGGAACAGCCAATGCCAATTGGGCATTTCGATTTAATTGGATAAGTACAAATGCGGTTTGTGCAACTTCCGACAATAGTACCGACAATGGTCCATCTAATTATTTTCAAACAACTAGTGGCGCTATTTCTAGAGCTAGTAACCCAGAATCTGATGTGCAACTTGTAGAAATTACAGGTGGTTTGGATGAAGACTGGGATATTGATTGGGCAGGTTGGGATAGAACGGGTAATACTCCAAGTTTTGTTGTTGGGATTCATCATCCTGATGGAGATATCATGAAAGTGTGTAGAGAAAATATAAGCCCTACTATCGCTGATAATATAAATATTGGAGGAATACCAGATCCTGTTGATACTTGGAGAGTAGATGATTGGGATTTGGGAGTTACAGAAGGAGGATCTTCTGGGTCTGCTATTTTTGATCCTTCGGGTCGAATTGTGGGACAGCTTGCTGGAGGAGGTGCTGCCTGTTTTGGAACTAATGATAATGGTGCGCCTGATTTTTATGGAAGATTTAGTATTTCTTGGGATTTTGGAACTACGGATAGTACTAGGTTGTCCAACTGGCTTGATCCAGAAAATACTGGGAGGACAACACTTAATGCACTTTCGCAAGGGGATGACCCAGGAGATGGTGGTGGAGAAACTTCAGAAGAAATAGTTCTTTTTCCTAATCCAACAGAAGGTGTATTGATGATTTCTGATGGAGATGAAAGTGAATTCAGTTATATGGTTTTTGATATATTTGGTCAATTAGTTTTAGAAGGACAAGTTAACGATAATAGGGAAATAGACTTATCTTCAATGTCTTCGGGAATGTACTTTGTGTGTATGGAAAATCTTTCAGTCGGAGGTAGCTTTACTAAAAAAGTGATAGTACGATAATAGTATTAAAAGGTTTTTTTTGCTACAATAATTTTTTGATCATTTTGATTAATTAAATGAAGAGTATTTCCATCTAGTTTTGGGTTTTTCTCATCAGAGAAGATCTTAAAAAAATCTTTTTCAACAGCACTAGTTTCTTCACAATGTATTTTAGTACCAATTGGAAAACTAGTTGTTAGAGAATTTCCCTCCACATTGTAATTGCAAGAGTAGGAATTACATCCAGCAAAACCAGAAAGCGTCTTTTTAGAAGGGTTAAAAATTAAAGTTAGTTTGTATTCAGAGACATCATTTCCGTAAAGTGATGTTACGGCATATGTACCTTCGAGTTCTGATTGTGTGACTGCTTTAGTATCATTAGAATTAACAGCGTTTATAGTGTTACAGTTGCCAAATAATAATAAAGAAATTAAAAATAAACCTGCATATTTCATAGTAATTTATATTTCGTGTAAAATATCAAAGAGATGTAGTAATGTTTCCAATATAACAAATTTATTATATTTTTAGTCTTTAATCTCTAAAGAAGGTTTTTGTTAGAGTTTAATGTTTTTATCAATAAGTAAACCCCATTTCCAATGAAACAAGAAAGTAGAAAACAAGAAATTGTAAACGCTGCAGCCATTCTTTTTAAAGAAAAAGGATATAGCGCGGTTACAATGAGAGATTTGGCAACCGCTATGGGGATCAAAGCTGCTAGTTTGTATAATCATATCCAATCCAAACAAGAAATTTTATCTACAATTATTATTGAACTTGCAGAAGAATTTACTACAGGAATGAACCTTATAGTAAAATCTGATCAAAATGCTATTCAGAAGTTAGAAAACATAATAAGTCTTCATATCGATGTTACTTTAAGAAATGCTGATGGGTTGGCATCACTTAATAATGATTGGATGCATTTAGAAGAAGATAATCTTTTGTCATTTGAAAAAATGCGAAATGATTATGAGGAAAATTTTAGACGAATAGTGAAAAAGGGAGTGGATGCAAAAGAGATTAAATCCAACAATATTGAAATTATAGTATTCTCTACTTTATCTACCTTAAGAACTCTTTATTTATGGTATCCGAAGCAAAAAAATATTGATGCTGGGATACTAAAAAAAGATATGATTGAAGTATTACTAAAAGGTGTAGTTTAAAATTAACTGTTAATTAATTGCTTATCAAACTAACAATTGTTAGTTTTGTTATACTATAACGTTATAGTATAATATTTCATGAGTGATTTTCATACCATAAAAATAGCTGAGGTTCTTAAAGAAACTAAGGACTGTACTTCAATAACTTTTGACATTCCTCAAAGTTTAAAGGAGGAATTTGCATATAAACAAGGTCAGTATTTAACTTTAAGAACCGAATTAGATGGGCAAGATGTAAGGCGTAACTATTCCTTATGCTCAAGTCCTATTGATGATGAGTGGAAAGTTGCTGTTAAAAGAATAGAGGGAGGCCTTTTTTCCAATTATGCTTGTAATGTTTTAAAAGCTGGAGATGAATTAGAAGTCTTGCCTCCCAATGGGAGTTTTTTTACAGACGTAGATACAACAAGATCTAAGAATTATATTGTTTTCGCTGCAGGTAGTGGGATTACTCCAATTCTTTCGATCATAAAAACTCATTTAGCTTTAGAACCCGATAGTACATTCAAGTTATTTTACTTGAATCGAACTGTTAAATCTATTATCTTTAAAGAAGAGATAGAAGCATTGAGAAACACTTATTTTGGAAGGTTTGAGATATTTTATTTTCTAACAAAAGAGCATAGGGATATTCCTTTGTTAAATGGAAGATTTACCTCGGATAAGTTAAAAGAACTTACTAATAAGATTATTAATGTTCCTGAAGTAGATGAGTGTTTTATTTGTGGTCCAGAAGAGATGATTTTTCTTATTAGAGATGAATTAGTTGATGCGGGACTATCTAAGGATAATATTCATTACGAGTTGTTTTTTTCAGGAGCTTCAGAAGAAGATAAGAAACAAGCTGCAATTGCTGTAGAACATAAGTTCGAGGGGACTGAAGTTACAATAATTGATGGTGGAAAAGAATTCCATTTCGGAATGGATGATGAATATGATAATATTCTAGATGGAGCATTGGCTGCTGGAGCCGACCTTCCATTTGCTTGTAAAGGTGGTGTTTGTAGTACTTGTAAATGTAAATTGATAGAAGGAGAAGTAGCAATGAAAATAAATTATGCACTCGAAGAAGATGAAGTGGCAAAGGGCTTAGTGTTATCTTGTCAAGCAGTGCCAACTACAGAAAAGGTAGTAGTTGATTTTGATGTGTAATCAGGATATTTTGTAGTTCTGATAAGAAAACTGAACTTGGTTTCAGAATAATAAAACTCCAATGTTATGAGTGAAAAAGAAATAAAAAATCTGGAAGAACTTTTTGACCAAAGAATTGCCAGAGATGAAAAAATCGAACCTAAAGATTGGATGCCAGAAAAGTATCGAAAGACTCATATAAGGCAGATATCGCAACATGCACATTCGGAAATAGTAGGAATGCTACCAGAAGGTAACTGGATATCTAGAGCTCCTTCTATGAGACGTAAAGTAGCATTATTAGCTAAAGTACAGGATGAAGCTGGACATGGATTATACTTATATAGTGCTTGTGAAACTTTAGGGATTTCTAGAGAGGAATTATACGAGCAATTACACTCTGGAAAAGCTAAATATTCTAGTATTTTCAATTATCCTACATTAACTTGGGCAGATATAGGTGCAATAGGATGGTTGGTTGATGGTGCAGCAATAATTAATCAAGTACCGCTTTGTAGTACTTCATATGGTCCTTATGCAAGAGCCATGATTCGTGTTTGTAAAGAAGAAAGTTTCCATCAACGTCAAGGATATGAAATTATGATGACATTGGCTAAAGGAACACCAGAACAAAAAGAATTAGCTCAGGATGCTTTAAATAGATGGTGGTGGCCATCTCTTATGATGCTTGGTCCTACCGATGCAGAATCTGTACATACAGAACAATCCATGAAATGGAAGTTAAAAAGAAAAACAAATGATGAACTACGTCAGCAATTTATAGATCAAACTGTTCCTCAGGCAGACCTTATTGGTTTAACGGTACCGGATCCAGATTTAAAATGGAATGAGAAAACTAAGCATTATGATTTTGGAGAAATTGATTGGGATGAGTTTTGGCAGGTAGTTAAAGGTCACGGACCTTGTAATAAAGAAAGGTTGTCAGCTAGAGTCAATGCTTGGGAAGAAGGAGAATGGGTACGTGATGCTGCTATGGCTTATGCAGAAAAACAACAGAATAATAAAATAAAGAAAGCAATTTAATAAATACCTTATTAACTCACTTCTTTCTTTTTTGAGAATTAATGAGAATAAGGGCTTAATGATTATGAAAAAAAATTGGCCACTTTGGGAAGTCTTTGTAAGAAGTAAAAATGGATTAGAACACCGACATTTCGGGAGTTTACATGCTGCTGATGAGGAAATGGCATTAGAAAATGCTAGAGATGTATATACTCGTAGAAGCGAAGGAGTTAGTATATGGGTTGTAGAATCTAAACATATAACTGCTTCTAATCCAGAGAATAATGGAGAGTTGTTCGAGCCTGCTCAGGATAAAGTATATAGGCATCCTACATTTTATACATTGCCGGATGAGGTAAAGCATATGTAATGCATAAAAGGCAATAGTATATCTGTAAAATGGCAATTTGCTTAATTAATGCGATTTTTTAAAATGGAAAAAGAAAATTTAATACAATATATCTACGGAATTGCGGATAATGCTCTAATCTTAGGACAACGACTTTCTGAATTATGTGGCCATGGGCCAAATTTAGAGACAGATATTGCATGTACTAATATAGCATTAGACTTATTAGGACAAACACGTAGTTATTATCAATACGCTGCACAACTTTCTGGAGATAAGGTAACAGAAGACGATATTGCTTTTTTGAGAACAGAAAGACAATATAAAAATGTACTACTAGTAGAGCAACCAAATGTTAATTTTGGATATGTTATCACTCGTCAGTTTTTTTACGATGTTTTTCATTTGTTACTACTACAAGAGTTACAAAAAAGTAAAGATGAAACACTTTCTGCGATAGCTAAAAAATCGATAAAAGAAGTTAGTTATCATCAACGTTTTTCGTCGGACTGGATCAAAAGATTGGGGGATGGAACAGAGGTTAGTAGAAATAAGGTTCAAGAGGCGGTGAATGATCTTTGGAAGTTTACTGATGAATTATTTCATATGACAGAAGATGATAAAAAGATGCTTGAAAATGAAGTTGGAGTGGATGTTAGTCTTTTAAAAGAAAAATACTACCAGGTTATAAACGAAATTTTAGAAGAAGCAACTTTAGTGATTCCTGAACTAAAATGGTTTAGAAAAGGAGGCAAAGAAGGAATTCATAGTGAACATATGGGATATCTTCTTTCAGATCTTCAGTATATGCAGAGAACTTACCCAAATATGAAGTGGTGATGATATATTAGACATCATTCAAACGATTTATCAAAAGGGTTGTTTTTCAAGAGTAATATTAAAAGTAATATGACAATCACATTAGAACAACATATTGATCCAAAATTATACGAGATTCTACAGAAAGTTAGTGATCCAGAGATTCCCGTATTATCTATTATGGATATGGGAGTGGTAAGATCTGCCAAAATCGTTGATGATACTGTGTATGTTAATATTACTCCCACATATAGTGGGTGCCCAGCAATGGATGTTATAGGAGATGATATTGTAAGTGCTTTTCAAAAAGAACGGATGGATGCTAAGGTGTCATTAGTACTCTCTCCTGCCTGGACTACAGATTGGATAACACCTAGAGGACGAAAAGCCCTTGAGGATTATGGGATTGCTGCTCCTTTAGAAGAAGAAGCTGATAAAGAAGTTTTATTAGGGAATAAGCGAATAGTAAAATGTCCTCAATGTGGATCTAATAATACCAAGATGATAAGCCAGTTTGGATCTACTGCTTGTAAAGCTTTGTTTCAGTGTGATGATTGTTTAGAACCTTTTGATTATTTCAAATGTCTTAAATAATATGCTAGGATTAAGAACAACTATATATAAAGTAACTGATTTAGAAAAAGCTAAAGAATGGTATGCTAAAGCTTTTGATACAAAACAATATTTTGATGAACCCTTTTACGTAGGTTTCAATATTGGAGGATATGAATTAGGGTTGTTACCAGAAGAGGATGTAGTAGAAAACAAAACCGATAATGTGCTTTCTTATTGGGGAGTGAATGATATTCATAAAACCTATGAGAAACTTCTAAAGTTAGGAGCTATAGAACACGAAAAACCAACTAATGTTGGAGGAGAATTAATGGTTGCTTCGGTAAAAGATCCTTGGAGCAATGTTATCGGAATTATATACAATCCGCAGTTTAAATTAATAGAAAAATAATTCCTTAGAGAAGTTGTAGTATTTAAGGTAATAAAAACATAAAGTGTGAACTCAATAGAATTAAAAATAGAAAATAATATAGCTAAGATAACTTTAAACCGTCCTGAAACTTTTAATAGTTTCGATAGAGAAATGGCATTAAGACTTCAGGATACTTTAGATACTTGTGAAGCTAACGATGAGGTCAGAGCGATACTGTTAATTGGTAATGGTAAAGCGTTTTGTGCGGGTCAGGATTTAAATGAAGTTACCTCTCCGGAACTAAACCCAGGATTCAGAAAAATATTAGAAGAACATTATAATCCAATAGTACAGAGAATACGAAATATAGAAAAACCAGTTATTGCAGCCGTTAATGGAGTTGCTGCTGGAGCAGGAGCAAATATTGCTTTGGCTTGCGATATTGTTGTAGCATCAGAAGTAGCAAGTTTTATTCAGGCTTTCAGTAAAATTGGTTTAATTCCTGATAGTGCAGGGACTTTTTTCTTACCAAGGTTGATTGGTTTTCAAAAAGCTTCAGCCCTAATGATGTTGGGTGATAAAGTGAGTGCAGAGCAAGCCGAAGATTTAGGAATGTTATATAAGGTATTTCCAGTTGACACTTTTGAAGATCAAGTTCTTAAACTAGCAAGTAAAGTTGCGCAAATGCCAACTAAGGCTTTAGGGCTTACCAAAAGATTATTAAATCAATCGATGGTAAATACATTAGATCAGCAATTAGCGATGGAGTCTGATCTACAAATAGAAGCAGCTGAAAGTAATGATTATGCAGAAGGAGTAAATGCTTTTATAGAAAAAAGAAAACCTGTTTTTAAAGGAAATTAAGATATGGTGGTAGGAGTTATAGGGTCCGGAACAATGGGTAGTGGGATAGCGCAAGTTGCCGCAACAGCCGGATGCAAAGTAAAAGTGTTTGACACAAAACAAGAAGCACTTGATAAAAGTCAAAAAGCTTTGGAAAAAATTCTTTCTCGTTTAATTGAAAAAGGAAGGATTGATAAAGAAGAAAAGGATCGGATTCAAACAAATATTACATATGTAAACGAGCTAAAAGAGTTGAGTGATGCCAATCTAACTATAGAGGCTATCATCGAAGATTTATCAATTAAGCAACGTGTGTTTTCTGAATTAGAAACCTATGTTTCTGATGATACTATTATAGCATCAAATACATCTTCATTATCTATAGCTTCTATAGCTTCTTCGTTAAAAAGACCTGAACGTTGTATCGGAATTCATTTCTTTAATCCTGCTCCCTTAATGAAATTAGTAGAGGTGATACCGGCTGTACAAACGTCGGATGCCGTAATAAATGAAGTGACTGATACTATTAGGGATTGGAAAAAAGTAGTAGCCATTGCTAAGGATACTCCTGGTTTTATTGTGAATCGTGTAGCGAGACCTTTTTATGGAGAATCACTTCGTATTTATGAAGAAGGACTGGCAGACCTAGCAACCATAGATAGTAGCTTAAAGGAATTGGGAGGTTTTAGAATGGGACCTTTTGAATTGATGGATTTTATAGGGAATGATGTTAATTATACGGTAACTGAAACCGTATTCAAAGCATTTTACTACGACCCTAGATACAAACCATCCTTTACTCAAAAAAGACTGTCAGAAGCAGGATACCTTGGAAGAAAATCTGGTAAAGGATACTATAATTATGATGAACAAGGAAAAATAACATCTCCGAATATTGGTAGTTCAGTTACTCCCAACGGAGCTGAAAAGTTATCCAAAGAAGAACTCTCACAGTATATATTTAATCGTGTATTAGTGATGTTGATTAATGAAGCTGCAGATGCACTATTTTGGAATATCGCTTCTCCAGAAGATATTGATAATGCAATGACTAAAGGTGTTAACTACCCTAAGGGTTTACTTGCTTGGGCCGATAAAAAAGGAATTGACTGGTGTGTAAACAAACTTGATAAATTATATGATGAATACCGAGAAGATAGGTATCGATGTAGCCCATTATTAAGAAGAATGGATAGAGAGAATAGAACATTTTTTCCAGTTAATTAATTAGAAAAAGATCTAAGATTATGATTGACTCTCAAAAAATACCTCAAAAAATGCTAGACCAAGACCCTTTTAGTCAATGGTTAGGGATAGAAGTTATACAAGTAGAAGTAGGAAGATGTAAAGTGGGAATGACGGTACGAAAAGAGATGCTTAATAGTATGGGTAAAGCTCATGGAGGGATATCATATAGTTTGGCAGATACAGCATTTGGTTTTTCTGCAAATACCCATGGTAAGTATGCAGTTTCTATAGAAACATCGATCAACCATATTGAAGCTTTAGAAGAAGGAGATTATCTTACTGCCGAGGCAGTTACCGATATAGCAAAGACTAAAATAGGGTTTAATATTGTTGAGGTTAAAAGAGGTGATCAAATAGTAGCACTATTCAAAGGAGTAGTATACAGAACCAATAAAGATTGGCAATAATTAATCAACTAATACACAGATCAATGAGAATATTTTTAGTATCCATCTTATGTTTGTCAATTTTTTCTTGTGGAAAAGAGACGAAATCAAAAAAAGAAACTTTAGAAGGCACAGAACCAATTGTTACAGAAACTAAAGAAGAAATATCCGAGGGTGTTCAAAATGCTATGGGTGATCTTTTTAACGATCAAGTAATAATGGAAGTAGATGAAACCGTTTTTGTTATCGATAATGGCACTAATCGGGCGAACGAGGATATGTCTGCGGGAATTATGAAAATGGTAGCTCCTCAATCTTATGATGCCTTTAAAGTAAAGATGATGCAAGAACCAGAAGAACAAAATGGAGTTACTTCATTAGGAATTAAAGAAGTTGAATTGGAAGGTAAAAAAGTACTTGTTCAGAAGTCAATGACTTTAGACGAGACAGGTGATAAAATGATTATGATGATGTATGCAATGCCTGCAGGAGAAAAAACAATAATGATATCTTCCTATTTTATGGAAAAGGAAGAATCTAAATACTTACCACTAATTGAAAAATCAGTGGTAACGGCAAAATTGAAAGAATAAAATAGTGATTAAAGTACTATAACCAGATACGCACATATCAAAATGAAAGAAGCATATATAATAGATGGAGTTAGAACTCCTATTGGAAATTATAAAGGAACATTATCTGCGGTAAGAACAGATGATTTAGGAGCTTTAGTTATTAAAGAATTAGTAAAAAAGAATCCAAATATTCCTAAGGAAGATTATGATGATGTGATTATGGGATGTGCTAATCAAGCAGGAGAAGATAATAGAAATGTAGCTAGAATGTGTTCTTTATTAGCTGGACTTCCTTTTACAGTTCCAGGAGAAACAGTAAATCGTCTTTGTAGTTCTGGACTTTCGGCAATAATACATGCAAACAGAGCTATAAAAGCTGATGATGGAGATATCTTTATTTCTGGAGGAGTTGAGAATATGACACGTGGTCCATACGTAATTGCAAAACCATCTTCGGCATTTGGTAATGATTCCAAAATGTATGATTCAAGTTTTGGATGGAGGTTTGTAAACCAAAAGATGCATGAGTTATATGGTACGGATGGAATGGGAAATACAGCTGAGAATTTGGTAGAGAAGTATAATATCTCTAGAGAGGATCAGGATGCTTTTGCATACTGGAGCCAGATGAAAGCTACTAAAGCGCAAGAATCTGGGAGATTAGCAAAAGAAATTACTACTGTAGAGATACCGCAACGAAAAAAAGATCCTATTAAGTTTGTTAATGATGAGTTTGTAAAACCTGCTACGAGCAAAGAAGTTTTAGCAAAGCTACGTCCTGCTTTTAAGAAAGATGGGAGTGTAACCGCAGGAAATTCTTCAGGACTAAATGATGGAGCAGCTGCTACAATTATTGCTTCTTCAGATGCAGTCAAAAAATACAACCTTACACCCATTGCACGAATTGTTAGTTCTGCAGTGGTTGGAGTAGAGCCCAGAATTATGGGAATTGGTCCGGTTCAGGCATCTAATAGGGCATTAGAAAAAGCAGGTATTACTATGGATGATATTGATATCATAGAATTAAATGAAGCTTTTGCTTCTCAAGCATTGGCTTGTATAAGAGAATGGGGATTAAAAGATGATGATCCTAGAATCAACCCTAATGGAGGCTCTATAGCAATTGGACATCCACTTGGAGTTACAGGAACTAGAATCACATATTCAGCTGCTTTAGAGTTACAAGAACGAAATAAAAGATATGCATTAATCACTATGTGTGTAGGTGTAGGACAAGGATATGCTTGTGTAATAGAAAACACGAATCTATAATTTATGAAAACACTAGAAAGCTATATAACTGGAAAATGGGTAACAGGTTCAGGTGATGGTATTGTGATGAACGATGCAGTTACTGGAGAAATAATTGGTACATCCACAACAGATGGTCTAGATATTCCAGAAGTTTTACATTATGGTAGAACCAAAGGAGGAGAAGTACTTAGAAAAATGACTTTTCAGGAGCGTGGAAATATGCTAAAGTCATTAGCTTTATATCTTACTAAAAGAAAAGAGCAATTTTATGAGCTTAGTTATAGAACAGGAGCAACTAGAGTTGATAGTTGGATTGATATTGAAGGTGGTTTTGGTAATCTTTTTGCAAATGCATCTTTACGTAAATTATTTCCGAATCAATCTTATCATGTAGAGGGAGATCCTATTGATTTATCGAGAGGAGGAAGGTTTATGGCGCATCATATTTTAGTGCCAAAACGAGGTGTGGCAGTTCATATTAACGCTTTTAATTTTCCAATTTGGGGGATGTTAGAAAAATGTGCGGTTAATTGGATGGCTGGAATGCCGGCAGTAGTTCTACCAGCTCCGCAAACTGCTTACCTTACGGAAGCAGTGGTACGAGTAATTGTAGATTCAGGAATTTTACCAGAAGGAGCATTACAGCTTTTAAGCGGAATGACTAAAAATATCTTAGATACTGTTGGATCACAAGATGTGGTAACATTTACAGGTTCGGCACATACTGGAAGAGTTTTAAAAGCACACCCAAGGTTGATAGAAGAATCTGTACCGTTTACTATGGAAGCAGATTCACTAAACGCTTGTGTGCTTGGAGAAGATGCAGTACCAGGAACACCAGAATTTGATTTGTTTGTAAAAGAAGTTAGAAAAGAAATGACCGTTAAGACAGGTCAGAAATGTACTGCTATTCGTAGAATCATAGTTCCTTCAAAATTAGTCGAAGATGTTCAGATTGCTTTAGGTAAACAATTAGATAAGGTAACTATTGGGGATCCTAGATTGAAAGAAGTGAGAATGGGGGCTTTGGCAAGTAAAAAACAAGTCGAAAGCTTTAAAAATAATGTTGCAGAAATAGCTAAAACAGCTCAAATAGTTTATGGAAATTTAGATACAATAGAAACTGTTGGTGCTGATGCACAAAAAGGAGCTTTTGTAAGTCCAATTCTGATGAGACAAGATAACCCGTTTCAGCATAAAGGTGTTCATGAGATAGAAGCTTTTGGGCCAGTTTCTACAATTATGCCTTATGATACACTTGATGATGCTATAACATTATCTCAGATGGGTAAAGGATCTTTAGTATCCTCTATATTTACTTATGATGATCAGATTGCGAAAGAATACGTAGTAGGAGCAGCTTCTCATCACGGACGTATTTTGATTGGTAATAGAGAAAATGCTAAACAAAGTACAGGGCACGGTTCTCCGCTACCAATGCTTACTCACGGAGGTCCAGGAAGAGCAGGAGGAGGAGAAGAAATGGGCGGAATGCGCGGAATCAAGCATTACATGCAACGTTGTGCAATACAAGGAACACCAACAACTTTAACAGAGGTTACTGGAATTTATCAAGCAAATTCTAAATATAAAGAGTCGGATAAACATCCGTTTGCATATCATTGGGAAGATATCGAACCAGGAATGTCTCTTAAAACTCATAAAAGAACAATTACAGATACAGATATTATCAATTTTGGTAATCTTACTTGGGATCATTTTTACGCACATACGGATATAACTTCTCTTGATGGAAGTATTTTCGAAAAAAGAACTGCGCACGGATATTTCATTCTTGCTGCAGCAGCTGGATTGTTTGTATATCCAAATAAAGGACCGGTTGCTGCGAATTACGGATTAGAAGAATGTAGATTCTTGCGTCCAATTTATCATAACGATACTGTGTATGTAAGATTAACTTGTAAACAAAAAATTGATCGTGATCATCGAGGAAAAGAATTGCCAAGTGGTATTGTAAAGTGGTTTGTAGAAGTATTTGATCAAGAAGATGAGTTGACTGCTATCGCAACGATTTTAACGATGGTACAAAAAAAATCACCATTTGTACAAGTAAATCGAGCAAATATTGAGGGATATTTAGCAAGGCTAAAAGAGGATACCAAAGCTACATGGGGATTGATGACCGCTCAGCATATGATAGAACATATAGAGAAAACCATTAGAATTGGTGCCGGAGAGATTCAAGATTTTGAAATAGCTACACCAGAGCAGTATTTAGAAAAAGTACAAGAAATGGTGTATAACCATAAACCAATGCCTAAAGGTCATAAACATCCTTTAATGAAAGAAGATTCGTTGGAAGCGTTAGTTCACGAAGATCTAATAACTGCTAAAAAGAAGTTGTTGGAAGCAATGGATGAATTTGAAATTTATTTTAAAGAAAATCCTGACGCGATTACGAAAAATGCCGTATTTGGTGAGATGAACAAGTTTGAATGGGATTTGTTAAATGTAAAACATTTGAATCATCATTTCGAACAGTTTGGATTATTGTAAAACATTTAAGAATAAACATTGACACAACCATACGTAAATATAACAACAGAAAATGGAGTAGGAACCATAGAGTTTTTTCATCCAGCACATAATTCTTTACCTGGTGATATTTTAGCCAAATTAGCTAAAACTATAACAGAAGCAGGAGATAATGATGATATTAAAGTAATTGTCTTGAAAAGTGGAGGAAATAGAACATTTTGTGCAGGTGCAAGTTTTAAGGAGTTAATAAATATTAACGATGCAGAAACTGGTAAGATATTTTTCTCTGGTTTTGCAAATGTAATTAATGCAATGCGTACCTGTCCAAAATTTATTATTGGACGCGTACAAGGTAAAACTGTAGGAGGTGGAGTTGGAGTGGCGTCTGCAACAGATTATTGTATGGCTACAAAATTTGCCGCTATTAAATTAAGTGAATTGAATGTGGGAATAGGTCCTTTTGTTGTGGGACCCGCGGTGGAACGTAAAATAGGATTGTCAGCAATGACGCAAATAGCCATTGATGCTAATTCTTTTTATGATGCAGAATGGGCAAGAGATAAAGGGTTATTTACTAAAGTTTTTGAAGATACAGAGGCATTGGATATTGCGGTAAAAGAATTTGCCGAACATTTATGTACCTATAACCCCGAGGCGATGAAAGATATGAAAAAGGCATTTTGGGAAGGAACAGAACATTGGGATACATTGTTAGCAGAGAGAGCAATCATCAGTGGTAGATTAGTGTTAAGCGATTTTACCAAAGAAACGCTTAAAAGATTTAAATAAAACGCTTTGTTATTTCAGCTCAGGCTGGAATCCATATAATATAATAATGATTTATAGTTTTAAAGGATACATACCAGTAGTGCACGAAAGTAGTTTTGTACACCCGTTAGCAGCGGTAACAGGTAATGTTATTATAGGTAAAAATTGTTATATAGGTCCTGGAGCTGCTATCAGAGGAGATTGGGGCGAGATTATTCTTGAAGATGGAGTAAATGTTCAAGAAAACTGTACCGTACATATGTTTCCTGGGAAATCTATAGTGTTAAAAGAAAGTGCGCATGTAGGTCATGGCGCTGTTATTCACGGAGCTAATTTGGGTCGTAATTGTCTTATAGGAATGAATACAGTGATAATGGATGATGCGGAGATTGGTGATGAGTGTATTGTTGGAGCAATGTCTTTTGTAAAAGCAAATACTATTTTTCCAAAGAGAAGTTTGATAGTAGGAAATCCGGCGAAAGTAATAAAAACTGTTAGCGATGAGATGATTGGGTGGAAAACAAAAGGGACTAAGTTGTACCAACAATTACCTGAAGATTGCTTTGATTATTTAGAAGAAGTGGAGCCTTTAAGAGAGATTCCGAAAGATCGACCAACACAAGAAGCTTTCTATAAAACTTTAGAAGAATTTAAAGATAAAAAGTGATCCCTAAGGGTTGAACAAATAGTATAAATATCTAAGAAGTAATAATAACAAACTAACTAACATTAGTTAATTAAAATGTCAAGAGTAGAACTAAAAATGCCCAAAATGGGTGAAAGTATATCAGAAGCAACCATTCTTAATTGGTTAAAGAATGTAGGAGATACTGTAGAAGAAGATGAAACTATTTTGGAAGTGGCTACTGATAAAGTAGATTCTGAAGTACCTTCTCCTTGTGATGGTATCATTACAGAATTACTTTTTCAATCTAATGATGTGGTAGAAGTTGGCAAAGTAATAGCTGTTATTGATTCTAATAATAATTCTGGATCAAGTGAAAAAAAATCACAATCAGAAGTAAAAGAATTATCTAATAATAATCCTAATGTAAAATCGAAATCATCAATTAAATCAGAGGTTAAGCCGAATGTTAAATCCGATTTTAAAATCCAAAATACAGGAGATAATGATGGTTTTCTTTCTCCTTTGGTAATTAGTATCGCTCAAAAAGAAAACTTGACAATAGAAGAGGTTCAAAGTATCTCTGGAACTGGCGATGGTGGCAGGATTCGTAAGAGTGATGTTATGTTGTACCTTAAACACAGAAAATATCCTTTACCAAGTAGACCGCAACCAACTGCACCAAAACCATCATATAACACACCTCCAATTTCCTATATAGAAGGAAAGGATCGCATTGTAGAAATGGATCGTATGAGAACGATGATAGCAGACCATATGGTGTATTCTAAACATACATCACCACATGTAACAAGTTATATAGAAGTGGATGTTACCAATATGGTGAATTGGCGTAATAAGATGAAACTAGAATTTTTAGAAAAACATGGAGAAAAGTTAACGTTTACTCCAATTTTTATAGAAGCAGTTTCAAAAGCAATCCAAGAATACCCTATGATTAATGTTTCTGTAGACGGAAAGAAGATTGTGGTCCATAAAGATATTAATGTAGGTATGGCTACGGCATTACCTAGTGGTAATTTAATTGTTCCCGTAGTAAGAAATGCTGATGAAAAAGACTTACTAGGTTTAGCGCAACGTGTAAATCATTTAGCGAATAATGCTAGAAATAATGCATTAAAACCTGATGAAATAGGAGGAAGTACGTTTACAATTTCTAATGTAGGAACATTTGGTAGTCTCATGGGGACACCTATCATTAATCAACCAGAGGTAGCTATTCTAGCCTTGGGGATTATTAAGAAACGACCAGAAGTTATTACAACAGATAGCGGAGATGAAATTGCAATTAGAAGTATGATGTACTTATCGTTATCATTTGATCATCGAGTTGTAGATGGGTTTTTAGGAGGATCTTTTTTAAGAAAGGTTGGGGACGAATTAGAAGCTTTTGATAGTAATAGAGAAATATAATAAATGCACAATGGATAGCATATACCCAACAATAGTGTTTATCCAATAGTTTGTGTGATTAAAATAAAATAAGAATGGAACAACAAATCAAAATTACAAAAACCGCAAATTCAAAACTTAAGGATATTGATTTTGATAATATTCCTTTAGGAACAACTTTTACAGACCATATGTTTATCTGTGAATATGAAAATGGCGCTTGGAACAATCCCAGAATAGAACCATTAGAATTAATTCCAACACATCCTGCTGCAATGGCATTGCATTACGGACAAGCAATTTTTGAAGGAATGAAAGCTACCGTAGGTAAGGAGAATACACCATTACTTTTTAGACCAGAAGAGAATGCAAAACGTTTTAATTATAGTGCTGCGAGATTAGGAATGCCTTTAGTTCCGGTGGATTTATTTGTAGAAGCGGTAAAACAAATTGTTGGGGTAGAACACAGTTGGATTCCTCCAAAAGATGGAAGCGCTTTGTATCTAAGACCTTTCATGTATGCAGATGAACCTTTTATAGGTATGAGAGCTGCTACAAGTTACAAGTTCATAGTGATCTGTTCTCCTGCAGGACCATTTTTCACAAAAAAGATAAGATTATATGCAGAAACAGAGTATATAAGAGCTGCAGATGGTGGTACAGGAGAAGCAAAAGCTGCGGGTAATTATGCAGCAGCAATTCTACCAACAGAAAAAGCCAAGGCAAAGGGATATGATCAAGTATTATGGTTAGATGCTAACGAGCATAAGTATATCCAGGAAGTAGGGACCATGAATATATTTTTCAAAATAGGAGGCAAATTTATTACACCTTCTACAGACGGTTCTATATTAAAAGGAATTACAAGGGATAGTGTTATCACTTTATTGAAAGATAAAGGTTTTGAGGTAGAAGAGCGTCCAATTACAATTGATGAGTTAATAACATGTGCTAACGAAGGACAATTAGAAGAAGCCTTTGGTACAGGAACAGCAGTAGCTATTGCTATGATAGAAGCTATAGGGTATAAAGATGAGGTACTTACTTTATCCGACAACAACCCCGTGAGCCAAGATGTAAAAAATACACTTGATAATATCAAGACTCAAAAAATGGAAGATACGTTTAATTGGATAATACCGGTATCAATAACAGAGAAGGTAGGATAATAGTTATCGCCAATACTGGTGATTCGTAGATTGTAGATCAAAAAAATAAGGGATATATGGTAGCCTCAACAACTATAGAAAAAGAAGTTCTTAAAAAAGCATTTAGCACACTTTGTACTGCTAAAAGCATGACAGAACTATATGAAGAAAATTTTAAAACAGTTTCAAAATATGTTCATGCGACATCAAGAGGTCATGAAGCAATTCAGATAGCAGTAGCTATGCAATTATTGCCTCAAGATTATGTTTTTCCTTATTATAGAGATGATTCAATGTTATTAGGAATAGGGATGAGACCTTATGACTTAATGTTACAACTGTTAGCAAAGAAAGATGATCCTTTTTCTGGTGGAAGAACCTATTACTCACATCCAAGTTTAAATGAGGATGATAAACCAAAAATCCCTCATCAATCCTCTGCTACAGGTATGCAGGCGATTCCTTCTACTGGTGTAGCACTGGGAATGCAGTATAAAGAGTTATTAAATATTCCACATAATGATTCCAGCAAGAGTGAGATAATAAAAGCACCACTAGTGGTGTGTTCGTTAGGTGATGCTTCGGTAACAGAAGGAGAGATTGCAGAAGCTTTTCAAATGGCAGCTTTAAAGCAGTTACCAATATTATACGTTGTACAAGATAATGGATGGGATATTTCTGCCAATGAGAAAGAAACCAGAGCACAAAGTGCGTACGAATATGCTGCAGGATTTCATGGGTTAGAAGCGATTACAATTGATGGAGCTAATTTTACAGAGAGTTATATAGCTGTTCAAAATGCTATTCGAATTATAAGAGAAGAACGAAGACCAATTTTAGTTCACGCAAGAGTACCTTTACTAAATCATCATACATCTGGAGTACGCATGGAATGGTATAGGGATGACCTGGAAGAAGCTCGTTCTAGAGACCCTTATCCGGTATTGCGAAATCAATTATTAGAAGCTGGTTTTACAGGTGATGAGTTAGATAGTTTGGAAGAGGAGGCTAAACAAACCGTTACTACAGATCTTCAGGAAGCAATGAAAGCAGAAGATCCAAAACCAGAAGATTTGTTTACCCATGATTTCGCGCCTACTCCAATTACTGAAGAAAAAGGAGAACGATCTCCTTCTGATAAGGATGAGGTAGTAATGGTAGATTGTGCTCTGTTTGCAGTAGAAGAGCTAATGAAGAAACATAAAGAGTGTTTATTATATGGACAAGACGTAGGAGGAAGATTAGGTGGAGTATTTAGAGAGGCAGCAACATTAGCGCAAAAGTTTGGTGATGAACGAGTTTTTAATACACCTATACAAGAAGCATTTATTGTAGGGTCTACTGTAGGAATGTCTGCTGTAGGCTTAAAACCAATTGTAGAAGTACAGTTTGCGGACTATATATGGCCAGGATTGAATCAGTTATTTACAGAAGTAAGTAGATCTTGTTATTTATCTAATGGTAAATGGCCTGTTTCTATGATTCTAAGAGTTCCGATAGGGGCATATGGAAGTGGAGGACCTTATCATTCCTCATCGGTAGAATCCGTTGTTACTAATATAAGAGGTATTAAAATAGCTTATCCAAGTAACGGAGCAGACCTAAAAGGTTTAATGAAAGCGGCATATTACGATCCTAATCCCGTGGTGATTTTAGAACATAAAGGATTGTATTGGTCTAAGGTAAAAGGTACAGACGCTGCAAGAACTATAGAACCAGCAGAAGATTATATACTACCTTTTGGCAAAGCTAATGTAGTACAACAAATATGGCCTGAAGATGAGAAGGAGACGTTAACGGTAGTTACTTACGGAATGGGTGTACACTGGGCGCTGAATGCTTCTAAGGAGTTAAAAGAAGTTGTAGAAATAATAGATTTGCGAACACTATATCCATTAGATGAAGAAACTATAATGGAATCAGTAAAAAAGACAAAGAAGTGTTTGGTGGTAACAGAAGAACCAACTAATAATTCCTTCGCAAGAGCATTATCGGGAAAAATTCAGGAAGAATGTTTCCGATATCTTGATGCACCGGTGATGACTATTGGTTCAGAGAATATGCCAGCAATCCCATTAAATAGTACATTAGAACAGACCATGATTCCTTCTACAGAAAAAGTAAAAACTAAGATAGAAGAGTTGTTGAGGTATTAATCATATAGATAGGAAGTAAAATAATAGTCTCATTTGTTGCATAACAGTTGAGGCTATTTTTTTTGTTTAAATCTTAAAAGTAAGAAATAGACTACATAAATAGCAATCATAGATGTTTAAATATGTTAAAACGCATTTATTTTAGATAAAATACACAAAAAATTTGGTGGATTTAAAAAAAGCTGTATCTTTACACCAGAGTTAATGAGTTAGCGTTTTCATTCCCCCCAAGATGAAAACATTTAAAAAAAGTGAGTTTTAATTTTAGAATAAGCCCCTAAATTAAGATGATTTGTGTGAAGAAAAAGAGCGTGGAGACGCTCTTTTTTGTTTTTCCAGTATTTTGTATGAATACACTGTAGTGTGTGTTATTTACAATTTTAATAAAAGAAAGAAAAAGACTACAAAATATTGTGTTTGTTTTTATTAAATATGTTAAAATGCATTTATTTTAGATAAAATACATAAAAAGTTTGGTAAATTTAAAAAAAGTTGTATCTTTATATCAGAGTTAATGAGTTAGTACTTTCATTTTCCCCAAGATGAAAGTTTTTATAAAAAGTGAGTTTTAATTTTAGAATAAGCCCCTAAATTAAGATGATTTGTGTGAAGAAAAAGAGCGTGGAGACGCTCTTTTTTGTTTTTCTAACTTTATTGGTTGAATTATCTATACTGCTAATACTTCCAAGAATGTAAAACTACTTGTTTTTTAAACTTAATTATTTTTTTTTATTCTTTAAACGAATGATTATCAATTTTTTGTAATTTAATTTGATTTTTGCTGAATATTTTTTTAGGGTGTTTTGATAGATATATGTTTTAGGGTTGTAAAAATTTTAAAAACGTAAAAAAACAATCATGAAAAAAATCATTTTATTATTAACCGTAGCCACTTCGATTATGTTTACATCTTGTAGTTCTGATGATGATAATTCTGGACCAGTAGATGCACAGGACAAATTTATTGGAGTTTGGAAAATAACTCAAGAGTTTGAAGATGGAGTAGAAGTGACTGTCGAAACCTGCGACTTACAGGATGTTCTTACAGTAACAGAAGATGAAAAATTTAGTGGGACCAGTCATGTTATGGAAAATGGTACTTGTGTATTGGAAGATACATTTACAGGTACTTGGGAAAACTTAGGGGATAATAAATACAAGATTACTTCGGATATGGATGGAGCTGAAGCTGTAGAAGCAACCATTACTTTTTCTGGTAATACAATGACAGCAGTAACCAATGATGAAGATGGTGAGTTTAAACAAATATTAACCAGAGTTTAATATTTTTAATCAAAAACAAAACTGTATGTTTTTACAGTTTTGTTTTTGATTATACTAAAAATTGAATCGTAATACAATATCCGGTGTAAAACGTAAAGATTCATTTTGGGAAGTTTCTAAGGTTCTATTAAAATTAACGTCTGTAAACTCGCTGTAACTTTGTCCGATTATGTTTTTTCTATTGTAGAGGTTCCTGATAGAAACTCCTATCATACCATTCCAATCCTTTTCTTTATCTAGTTTAAAGCGATAAACTGCAGAAGCATCTAATCGATGATAATCTCTAAATCTACTAGAATTAATGCCATTTGGATCTATAGTACCTCCAAATATCGCAGCACTATCTGCTACAATTTTTGTGTATGGTCTTCCAGTAGCGTAGTTCCAACCAAGTGCAATTTCAAACTTATTTATAGTTAGTGTTTGGGATAGATTAAAAACATGTCGTTGATCAAAATTCCCATTGTAGTACGTGTTTTGAACTAATGGAAACGAAGTTATTGTTTTACTCAGCGAATATCCAGCCCAAAACCTATAATTGTTGATTCTTTTTTTAATTAACAAATCAAAACCTATTCGTTCTTCTTCTCCATAAAATATATCAGTTTCAACATCATCTTGGGTAGCTATATCTAATATAAGATCACTAAGAGAAGAAACATCAGTTATTTTTTTGTAGTAACCCTCTAAATCAAAATTCCAGCCATCGTATGTGTATAAGCCTCCAACCGTAAATTGCATACTCTTTAAAACTCTAATTCTAGGAGTATCTGGATTATTACTTGAAGAATTATTAGAAAGAATCCAAACATTATCAGAAACTGGTAATGTAGATAGTCTCCCATCTTCAGTACTAATATAAGTTAAGTAATTATTAAGTTGCTGATTCTTTAATTCAGCAGAAGTATTTATAGTGAAATTTTTAAACAACTCATAAGAAGCAAACATACGAGGCTCGATGAAAAAATCTTTTACATTACTTAATTGAGATGCTCGAAACCCTAAATTAAGATAGGTTTTAGGTGTTTTGTATTGATATTCTGAGTATAGTGTATGATTGGTCCCATTGCCATCTAAAGTGTTTGGGTCATCTCCAAAACCTGTATCGAATAATGCTTTATAACTTGATTCATTATACGAAAATTGATATCCCGTATGAAGGGAATGATTATTAACTAAAGGAAACCGAACAGAATATTCAAACCCTATATCTTTTACAGCATTTTCTATATTGGTACTTTCGTCTATATTATCATCTATTTTATTTAATATAAAGGAATACCTTTGATCATAGGATGAGAAGTAAAAATTGGCATTTTGGGATATAGAATTATTATAATTTTTATCCCAATTTATGCTCGCACCAATATTCCTTAGCTTTAGAACATCCTGAGTTTCATTTCGTTTATCATCAATAATGATGTTTTTTTTATTGTCAAGTCGATTTTCGGCAAGAATAGAACTGAACTTTATTGTAGAGGTACTGTCCGGATGCCAAACGAGTTTGAAATTAACATCAGAAAATGAAATATCATCTTCTCTAGATTCTTCTTCCGAGGTAACCTCGTCACCTACATCAGGAATTGTTGCTCTAGTATTTTGAAAAACTTTTCTTACCAGATTGTTATAAGCAATATTTTGGTAAACATCTGTTGTAGACCTTCTTCCTGCTAATAAGATACCAGCATTTTTAGAGATAGGCATTTTTAAATAAAGATCTCCGTGCGTTAAATTAATACCACCACCAGTTTTTATTTCTTCTATCACATCATCATCAGATTCTACAACGACTACTCCTGATATTCTATCTCCATAGCGAACACTGGTTCCACCTCTGTATACTTGTACATTTTTAGTAATAAAAGGGTTAAAAGTAGAAATTTGGTTAAAAAAATGACCGTTATGATACATCTTAATTCCATCCCAAAGCACTAAATTTTGTCCAGGTGTTCCTCCACGAATATATAATCCAGCCGGATCTTCTGTGGGACTATTAATACCTGGAAGTAGCTGCAAACTTTGTAAAACATCTGGTTCTACAAGTCCAGGAAGAATACGAAGTTTTTTTGTAGATATATTTACCGACGCATCCTGATTTTTTTGGATACCACCAGTAAGGTATTCTTTTACTAAAACCTGTCCTAGGCTCTGAATTTCTGGTTGTAATCTAATAGTATCACAAGAATTATTAGTCAATTCTGAAATAGTAATTGTTTTGTTTTTATAACCAAAGTAAGATATACTAATGGAGTCAGAAGGGTGAAGTTGTAACTTAAAAACACCATTATTCTCGGTAAGACCAATAGTTTTTTTATTTAGGTGAATATCTGCTTGTGGAAGTTCAAATAGAGAGATAGCATCTACAACTATAGCACAAACATCTATAACTTTTTTGTTTTTTACTAAAATGAAATCTGTCTCACTTACTTTTTGTAATTCATAAGAAGTTTTTTGGGCTATTATTTCTTTAAGCGATATTATAGATAGATTCGCTTTTTGGAGTTCTAAAGATATATTCTTGATAGCCGTAACATCGTAGGAAAAATTGAATTTAAGTTGGTTCTCAAAGGCTTTTAGTATGTCCGTTAGAAGTTGTTTTTCATTTGTTACGGGTAATTTCACTTCTTGTGAATAACCAATAGTGATAGAGAAAAATATAAATAATGTAGTTAGTTTAAATAATCTCACTTAGTTCTTAGCGCTAGGTTTTTTTAATTTTTAAATATAACTATTATTAATGATTCTCGTATATGTTATAGTTTTTGAATCATACTCGCAGAGTTTTTTTTTAAAATATTAATCAGAGTATAGTAATGAATAAAACATATAAATAATGTAGCATCTACGATTATCCGCGGTCATTTTTTTAGATAAATTAAAAATTAAAACGAAGAACAAAATCTGGAGTAAAACGTAAAGACTTATTTTCATAACCCTCAAGATAAAAATTGAAATTCTCATCTTGATTTTCTCTAAAACCCTGACTAATGGTGTTTTTCCTGTTATATATATTCCTTAGTGAAATCCCAATCATTCCATTTGTATTTTTTGATGTACTTAGAGGAAATCTGTAGGTCACGGAGGCATCTAGTCTATGATATGGTTTAAATCGACTAGAATTAATACCTCTAGGGTCAATAACTCCACCATCTAGGTCGTTATCGTCTCTAAATATTTTAGTAAAAGGCCTTCCAGAAGCATAATTCCAGCCCAAAGCAAACTCAAATTGATTTACTTCTAAGGTCTGCGAAAGATTAAACACATGACGTTGATCATAACTGCCATCAAAATATGAATTTTGTACAAAAGGAAATGATGTAATGGTTTTACTTAGTGAGTAACCAGCCCAAAATCTATAATTGTTGATTCTTTTTTTTATTAAGAAATCAACTCCAATTCTTTCTTCTTTTCCGTAAAAAATAATAGTTTCATCATCATCAGGAACTGCTATATCTAGTACAAGATCACTTAATGAAGAAATGTCGGTTACTTTTTTGTAATATCCTTCTAAGTCAAAATTCCAGCCTTTGAAGGTATATAGAGCTCCTAACGTAAATTGCGCACTTTTTACCACTTTAATAAAAGGAACATTTACATTTTCATTATTTGAAGAGTTATTAGAAAGAATCCAAACATTATCAGCAACAGGAAGTGTAGGAATTGTTCCAAATGCACTATTATACGTAAGATAGTTATTAAGTTGTTGGTTTTTTAGCTCTGCAGAAGTGTTGAGGGTAAAGTTATCCAATAATTCATAAGAAGAAAACATACGTGGTTCTATGAAAAATGAATTAGCGTTACTTACTTGTGATCCTCTCAAACCAATATTTATAAATGTTTTAGAAGTCTTGTATTTGTATTCAGAATATATTGTGTGATTGGTCCCATTTCCATCAATAATAGATCCTCCTTCCTCAAACCCAGTTTCATCAGAAAAAATGTTTTTCGTTTCAAACTCTGTTTGATTATAGGTAAATTGATATCCAATATCTAAAGATTGTTTTTTATTAAGTGGTAAATGTACAGTGTATTCTCCTCCTATATCTTGTACCTTATTATTGTTAATTAGACTTTCTGTTACATCATCACCAAAAGTTCGAGTTTCAATATTGTTATATCTTTGATCATAAGATGAGAAATAGAAGTTCACATTTTGATGTATACCTTCAAGATATTTTTTATCCCAATTTAAACTAAATCCAAAATTTCTGATTTTAAGTATATCTTGAACTTTCGCTTCAAGATTAGCTTCTGAGACGATGACAGTTTTATTATTATCAAGTCTATTTTCTGCGAAGATAGAACTGAACTTTATTGTGTTATTATCATTAGGTTTCCAAAGAATTTTAAAATTGCTATCAGAAAAAGAAAAATCATCTTCTCTACTACGTTCTTCTGATGTTGATGTTTCGCCATTATCCGGAATGTTAGATCGCGTATTCTGGAATACCTTTCTTATTAGATTATTATAGGCTATATTTTGATAGACATCTGTTGTTGATCTCCGACCGGCCAGTAAAAACCCTATTTTTTTTGATAATGGGACTTTTAAATATGCATCTACATGTGTGAAATTAAGGCCTCCTCCAGTTTGTACTTTTTCCAAAAGATCATCGTCAGATTCTATAGCAACCACACCAGATATTCTATCTCCATAACGAACACTGGTACCACCTCTATATACAGTTACATTTTTGGTAATAAATGGATTAAAGGTAGAGATTTGGTTAAAAAAATGACCACTCTGATACATTTTAATTCCATCCCAAAGCACTAAATTTTGTCCTGGTGTTCCTCCACGAATGTATAATCCAGCGGGATCTTCTGTAGGACTGTTAATACCAGGTAATAATTGCAAACTTTGTAAGACATCTGGTTCTACAAGTCCAGGAAGGATACGAAGTTTTTTTGTGGATATATTTACAGATGCATCTTGATTTTTTTGGATACCTCCAGTAAGGTATTCCTTTACTAAAACTTGTCCCAAACTTTGTATTTCCGGTTGTAGCCTAATAGTGTCGCAATTGGTGGTTAACGCAGAAGTTTTAATTGTTTTGTTTTGGTAACCTAGATATGAAATGGAGATAGTATCGGAAGGATTAAGTTGTAATTTAAAAATTCCTTTTTTATCAGTAACACCAATAGTTTTCTTATTTAAAAGTATATCTGCGTGCGGTAATTCGAATTTAGAAATCGCATCTATGACAACAGCGCAGATATCTATAACTCTAGTATTTTTAATTAGAATGTAATCATTTTTATCTACTTTTTGTAGTAGATAAGAAGTCTGAAGTTCTATTGCTTTTTGCAATGATGTAATTGATAGTTTTTCTTCATCTATATTTAATACTATATTTTTTATAGCATCTACATCATAGGAGAAATTTATTTGTTGTTGATTCTCAAAAGTTTTTAGTACCTCTTCTAGAGATTTATAATCAGGTTCTTTTGATTGAATCACATCTTGTGAATAACCTAAAGCAGTATAGAAACAAATTAAAAATGTAGTTAGTTGAAATAATCTCACTTATTTTTTAACGATATATTTTTTTGATTATTGACTGTATAATTAATATTCATAGGTTCAAAACAAGTTTTCAACGCTTTATCAAGATCATTGTGTACGAAGAAACCAGAGAATAAGCGTTTGGTATCAATATCATTTGTGGTAATACGAATGTCATACTGCCTTTCTAATTCTTGGATAAGTTGTTGTAAAGTAACTTGATTAAACGTACTTTTACCCTGCATCCAACTAGGTTTAGATCCTTTGATTTCATTAGGAGATAATGCGCCTTCAGAATTAGATTTAATAGCTTTTCCAGGAGTTAGAATTACTGTTTCTTTAGAGTTACTTACTTGTACCTTGCCTTCAAAACACTGTACTTCTATATGCTCATTTCTAGAATAGACATTGAATTCTGTTCCTAATACAGTAACATCTCCATTTTTAGTTTTCACGGTAAAACTAGAACCCTTCGCTACATCAAAAAAAGCTTCTCCTTTTAAGTGGATAATCCTTGTTTCGGCAAAAGATCTTTTGTCATATTCAACAGAAGAATCAGCATTTAAAGTAACCAATGAATTATCTGGTAATGTCAAGGTTTTAGTTTCTGCCATTTCCGTATATATCTCTGTAGTTGAAAAGAATATTGTTCTTAGTCCAAACAAAACTACTATAGCTGCTGCAGCTGCATACAGCCATGGGCGTAATTTAATTACTTTCTTTCCAGAGGACTTTTTGTATCTTTTATTGTATTCTTTTTGATTTTTAAGTCCTTTATCGAGATCAAAAACAGGGCGGTCGAATTTGTCAACACCTTTTAAAATATCTTTATAAGCAAGATAATCTTTTGAATTTTCGAATTCTTTCTTCTCCTCTTCAGAGATATCATCTACCAGCCATCTTCCTAGAAAATTATCTTTTTCCATAATGTTTTTATTATTACTATACCTTTAACAGGAAACTTTAATACTTTCCAATGTAATTTATACGTTACCTATTTTTTTTCTTAAAACTACTAATGCTAAATGCATTCTTTTTTCTACAGCTTTTACAGAAATGTCAAGCATTTCTGCAATTTCCTTATATGTTTTCTTTTCAATCCGATTTAAAAGAAAAACCTCTCGTTGTCCATCTTTTAATCCTCCAATAGCAGAATTTAAACGGTGCATGAACTCCTTTTCTTCCATCTGAAACTCTGGAGATTCATTGGTGTAGGTTTTTTGTTCAGTTGATTTATATTTTAGTACGGTTTTTTGATGCTTATAATCGTTGATCGAAGCATTATTAGCTATTTTGTATAGAAAACTTTTAGCCGCTCCAAAAATAATTTTAGAGCAATTAGTCCAAAGTTTTGCAAAACTATCCTGTACAATATCTTGAGCTTTTTCCATATCACCATATTTATAATATAGATAGTAGCATATTTTTTCTGCGTGTTCTCTATACAGTTGTTCGTATACTTTCTCATCACATACGCTAATTACATTTTCAGGCATTCTTTATAAAATTTTAGATCAATTATAAGATTACAATGAATAATATATAAAGTTGTTAATTTAACAATATTACCAAGAATAACCTATAGATATTTCTGGCAAAACATCTATATATGTATTCATTGGTCCTGAAAGTTCCTGCGTATATTGAATGCGATTGGCCGCGCCAATAGTAAATCCAGATTTAAAAACCCATTGATAGCCTCCTTTTATAGAACCTCCAATCATAACCGTGTCATAATCTCTAGGGTTAAATATAGATGCATTATAATCTACTTCCTTATATCCACCAATGATTCCGGCACCAATAAACCAACCTTTTGGAGCATTTTTACGTTTTGAAAAATAATACCTACCTCCAATTTCTAATCCTATCTCGTACGCTGTGATATTACTTTCCGGAACTAGAGTACCATTTGATACAACATCAGTATTTGAAAAATCTCCGTATGCTTGTAACAATAGAGAGAAATTATTTTTTAGGATGTGTTCATATTCAAAATTGATCTCTCCATATAAAGCTGATAGAGGAAGTAAACGGATACTATTTTTATAATTAGCGCTTGCGATTTTATCTTGATTACTCGTAATCGTTTCTTGTGAGTATCCAGTACGTAGTAATGAAACCATAAAGGTTAAGATTAAAACTATTTTTCTCATCAACTTTTTGCTTTATATGTTAAAAATTACAACCCTAAAACAAAAAAGAAAGAGTATACCCTACCTACATTTTAATATATTTTTCAAAACAATAAAATGAAAGAAAAATACTACAAAAAATTGTTTTTTAAATTAGTTTAACGTGTTTAAATACATTTTTTTTAGATAAAATACATAAAAAGTTTGGTGAATTGAAAAATAACTGTATCTTTACACCAGAGTTAATGAGTTAGCGTTTTCATTTTCCCCAAGATGAAAACATTTATAAAAAGTGAGTTTTAATTTTAGAATAAGCCCCTAAATTAAGATGATTTGTGTGAAGAAAAAGAGCGTGGAGACGCTCTTTTTTGTTTTCCTTTATTTTTTTACCTGAAAGTTTAAAAATTACTAGTTTAGATTTACCTATCAAAAATAAAAAATACACTGATTATAATAACCAGTGCATTTTTTTTCACACCTACCTATTCACAGAGAATATGTCTTTCAATTGTTTTACCATTCCACCATTACCAGAAACTGTGATCTCACCAATTTTTTCAGCTATTTTCTCTACATATTCCATTTCTTTAAGCTTGTAGAGCATTTCGTTATCTTCCATTAGTTTTGCTGTATTCAGTAAACTTCTAGTAGATGCTGTTTCCTCACGTCTAGTAATGATATTAGCCTGAGCTCTCTTTTGTGCTACTAGTACTTGGTTCATGATTTCTTTCATTTCACCAGTTAAGATTATATCCCTAATACCACAATTCAATACTCTTACACCTAGTTTGTTTGTTTGATTTTTGGTAGTTTCCAATATAGCTTCTGCCATACTATCTTTACGTTCCAAAAGTTCATCTAAGGTGTAATTTCCTACGAAAGCTCTAAGAGCTAATTGCATCGCGATGTATAATTGTTTTTCGTATTCTTTATTATCAAGCAATGCTTTTTCAATATCTACAACTTTATATTGTATATAGAAATTGATACGAATAGCAGCTTTATCTTTTGTCAATAATTCTTGACCAGCTATTTCTAACTGTAGCTGACGCAGATCTGCCTTAGCGATCTTGATAGTTGTATCATTTCTCCAGAAACGATATGTGCCACTACCTAAAGTTTTAGCGTATACATCATCTACAATGAGTACAGCTTTTTCATACGCGGCAACTTCAAAAACTCGGATGTATTTATTAAGTGCGTAATTGCTGAATAAAGATTTATCAATTTTCTCGGTAATATAGATTTTACTAAGATCTACTGTTGTAAACTCATATTCGTACAATCCTTTCCAAAGTGTGTATCTACCTGCAGAAAATACACTTTTAAAGTTACCATTCTCATAAACCAATACAATTTGATTGTCCTTTACCTCAATTAGGTGTAACATATCTTCCAACACTGTATCTTTTAATAAGAGTTCCAGTGCTATTGGAGCTGCAAAGGGTTTAGATAAATCATACTGAATAACACGCTCATTAAATCTTAACCAATGGATTCCTTGTGTTATAACACGATTGTAATCTCCTTTTCTGAAAACCAAGCCTACTTTGCCAGCATTGATTCTTACTCTTTTCATTTTTTTCATTTTTATGTCTTTTTATTTGAAAAAGACAGATTCAACATTAATTGGACGATAATCCCGTAACGGAGGTGTTATCTATTTCCTTTTATACGTATTAAGGATGTTTGTTTTTTTGTTAAAAACGGTGACAGCAAATCATCTTTCCAGATCGGAGAAAATAATATGTGATATTTTCTGCAATTAGTTTTTAGTATCGAGATAGAAGAATAAGTATTAGAAAAAATACGATTGTTCTAAAATCTGGACTCAAAAAAGTAATTACTTCTTAGTACCAACCTTTTTAATTTCTCAAAGAACCTTTAAGATTGTTCTTATCCCTAGAGTAGCATAAGAACTGATCTACTAGTCAACGTTTTTGTCATTTTTACAGCCTGACAAGCCGTGGATTAGTTTTAGAAGATAACCCAAACTTCTTGAAAACGGATTTTGAGTCCATTTTGGCTACATTAAAAGTGTAGTGCTCTACCTACTGAGCTACAAAGCAAATGGTGCTTTGACGGGAATCGAACCCGCGACAACCAACTGGTCTGTTGTTCTAACCACTGAACTATCTGCCTTAGACAGAGTGGGAGTCGAACCCACGACCTACAGAGTCGAGACTATTATTTGGTTAATAGTCAAACCTTCAAGGCAAGTTGGATATGAAGTGATCATACAAAACTGCAATACTTCATACAATAGTGCTATACAGAAACACCCAACAAGACTTGCTTGATATTTTTAAAGAGTTCAATAAATTTTTCTTTTGAAGCGCAATGGTTCAAAATTGAACTACTCATAAGCTTTAAGGGATTTGTATTTATAAATAAAATGGTCTCATCTATATTGGATAGGACGTCTTTAGAATTATAAAAAGAAATAGTTTTTTCTATATGTTCTTTTGAAAAATCAAAAGCATCAATTCCACAGCATTCAGCAACACAGTATGTTTCTAAATCTCTCCAAAATTCTTTATTGTTTTCTAAGAATTGATCTATATCAATAACTTTAGATATTTTTTTAGTACTCATAATCATGTTTTTTATCAAAAGCCCTGCTATTTATTTCCCTCACTTAATAGCAGGGCATTACTACAAACCCTAATCTGTTTACCCCTTATAAAAGAGGGTTTGTTTAATTACTCTGCAAATATTTATTATATGAGCGCAATGTATTTGCGTAGTAATTATTTATTTGTAAAAAAATCGATTTTGATCATTTTTACTACTTGGGGTATCTGTATCAGGATACAGCGCTTTGGTCATACTATTGATATACATAGTAGCCCATTTTAAAAGTAAATGTTGTAAGCCATTTGTTCCCTTTCTTTTGATAATCGTTGGTTGTGTTTTCATGATATTAGTTTTTACATCATTTGTTATTTATGGATTGTTTAATTGTTCATATTCGTGATCACGCCTATCTATTTCTCCGAGAGGGCTTCCTTTAAAAATGGAGATGTTCTTAAATCCATTTTCTTTCAGAATTAATGAATCTTCTTTTTTAACAGCTCCTCTTCTAGAATTTCCGTAATCACCAGTAAGCTTTTTAGTAGCAGGGTCTAGATCACCCCAAAGCTTATCTGGTTTGCCATTATCGATTGGTTCTACGAAATAGGTAATACCAGTAATTTTGGATTGAACTATGAACCTTCCCGTGTCTTCAGTTTTACATAAAAACCTTTGTAATAGATTGTTTTTCATAGTTTAAAGTTTAATTGTTAGTGGAACAGATAGGATTTGAACCTATATCTTCGGATCTTCAATCCGACGCATTGACCAACTTTGCTACTATTCCTTTTAGGGTGTACTCCGGGACTTGAACCCTGTTCTTCTCATTCACAGTGAGATGCTTTACCAGATAAGCTAGAGACACCATTTTCTAATTTTAGAGTATTTGATTTTCAGAGTATTGATAAATAAATCTTTATATTAGTCCGTAAGATTAGAAAACAAGTTTTATGGATAATATATCGACCATTGTTTTAGCTGCATCCTTATTTATTATAATGTTAGGTATGGGGTTATCTCTTGTTATAGATGATTTTAAGAGAATACTTATTTATCCTAAAGCAATTTTGGTTGGTTTAGCGAATCAGCTTATAGTCTTACCACTTGTAGGTTTTCTGTTAGCATCTGTGCTATCGCTAAAACCGGAAATAGCTATTGGAATTATGATATTAGCAGCCTGTCCAGGTGGAGCGACTTCTAATTTGATTTCTCATTTAGCTAAAGGAGACATTGCATTATCTGTAACGCTTACAGCATTTAGTAGTTTGATAACGATAATTACGATACCGTTCATAGTTAATTTTTCGTTACTTTACTTTTTATCAGAGGATCAAACTATTCAATTAAATGTAATTGAAACTATTATTCAGATTTTAGTTATAATTATTATACCTGTTGCTATTGGCATGATCATAAGAAAGTATAATGAGTCTTTTGCATTAAAGATGGCTAAACCGGTAAAAATAGCTTCAGCATTGGTACTTGGTTTAGTTATTGTTGGTATTCTTATTAAAGAGAAAGACAATTTCATTTTTTATTTTAAAGAAGCTGGTCTTGTCGCTTTATTATTGAATATTTTGACGATGGCTATCGGTTATTATTCTGCAAAGCTATTTCGTGTTCATCAAAAAGGCGCCATATCTATCGGAATAGAATCTGGTATTCAAAATGGTACTTTGGCGATAACCGTTGCAATTGCTATACTTCATAATACTTCTTTTGCAATTGCTCCAGCCGTATATAGTCTGTTAATGTTTTTTACAGGTGGGATCGCAATATTTTTTGGTATTCGAAATAGTAAAAAATAAAGTACTATATATTGACCTTCTTTTTATGAATTGATAGTAACTAAGGCATTGGGAATCGAACCCAAGACTTCCGCGATATAGCCGCGGCACTCTGCCACTGAGTTATACCTTAGTTTGATGACCTGAAAGGATTACTCATTAGGTCAATATTTGATAATTTTGTATTTGTGAATGCTTGGCATTTCGAACCTTTACACCAAGAGTCAAAGTCTTGGATGCTGCCGTTACATCACAGGTCAGTTTGTAAGCTCAATAGGAGTCGAACCTATACTTCAAGGGTCGTAACCTTGGGTGCTTCCATTTACACCATGAGCCTTTCTTGTACTCCACCTAAGATTCGAACTTAGACTGAACCGGGTTTAAACCTGAGCTTCGCTCGCAATCTTCGATAAAGCGTTGCTTTTTCTCGCCTGTCTCTGCCATTTGGGCTAGCGGAGCATTCGTACAGGAAGAGAGATTCGAACTCTCAAGATCTTGATTCTAAGTCAAGCGCGTATGCCGTTCCGCCATTCCTGCATTAAAATTGTACTCTGTAGGAGAATCGAACTCCTATTTCCTCATAGAAAGTGAGGTGTACTAAACCATTATACGAACAGAGCATTTGTATATCTACTAAGACTTGAACTTAGACTTAGGGATTAGAAATCCCTTGTGCTTCCAATTACACCATAGATATAACTTTAGACCGAGAAACAGAGTTGTCTCTGTTTTCTTAGAGAGTCTAGGCTTGAACTCATTATTGTTAGTTTCAAAATGAGTTAATTTGTCTGAGAAGCAGGATTCGAACCTGCGACCTCTCGCGTCCAAGGCGAGTAAACAAAACCACCGTTATCTTCCCAGATTTATAGCGGAAGAAGTGGGAGTCGAACCCACACGAGTCATTAGCTCCTAACAGTTTTCAAGACTGCGGCCACCACCTATTGGCTTGCTCTTCCGTTTTTTAGCAGTATCGACGGGATTCCCTTCCACCTAGCTCAGGATAAACTTCTCATCCCGAATCCTGCTTTGCAGTACCGACGGGATTCGAACCCGCGACCTTCCGAGAGACAGTCGGGTGCACTAGCCACTGTGCTACGATACTATATTCCTAAATAGATAGGAGTCTTTAATTTTATAATTTGTATTTAGCGCGCTTACTCGGATTTGAACCCAGATTAAAGATTTTGGAGACCTTTGTGCTACCATTACACTAAAAGCGGCTTATTATTATATTTAGTGGAAGTAGTAGGACTCGAACCTACAAGCTCCGAAGAGACCAGATTTACAGTCTGGTGAGCCAACCAATTGCTCAATACTTCCATTTTTTAGAGACAAGAACAGGAATCGAACCTGTAAAAAACGGAGTTGCAGTCCGTAGCCTTAACCATTCAGCCACCTTGTCTTAGCGATACCAGTAGGATTTGAACCCACATCTTAAGAGTTAACAGCTCTTAGCTTTACCAGTTAAGCTATAGTATCAGTATTGCGGAGGACAAAGGAATTGAACCTTCACTGTGATTAGACAGACTTGTTTAGCAGACAAGCGCAACAAACCAATATTTGCCTATCCTCCTTAAAGTTGACACAGAGGGATTTGAACCCACATCACCTCGATTAAAAGTCGAGTGCTTTTCCAATTAAGCTACGTGTCAATTTTGGTTTTCAGTATGTCAATGAACTATGTAAATAAAAAAAGGCGCCTTATTCGGGCGCCTTTATATATCTTGTGGATGTATGTCGGTTTATAATCGCATACGTTTCCTTTCTATATAATAGACACCATATATATTCCAATCGGAACAATACTCTCCTTGCTTGCTAAAGAGACGGGTAATACTATGTTGTAACTTATTCGGTATCATTTTAATTTATTTGTTTTAGTAACTATGTAATCAATATTGATATTTAGTTGCACTTTGATTACGATGCAAAGATCAAAACTTTTTTTAAATCTCCAAACATTTTTTGAATTTATTTTACTGAAAATCAGTTAGTTATGTTTGTTTTGGGTATAGGAATCCCTGCTCGTTTTTCAACAAGTTTTGGATATTTTGGCAATCGTCTGTCTCTCTGATGCTTACTTTCCAAATGCTATTCTTTATGTACTAATTAACTTTTAAACATTTTTTGATTTTTTTTAATAAAAAAAGCGTCCAATTTCTTGGACGCTTTTTATTATATATAGGTTTTATCTAAATCACTTCATAATTTAAGGATTAAAATAGCCACATAACGTCCGGTTTCGATTGGATAATTCTACTATCCATCGATAATCACACTGACTAAACAGCGATTTCGGGTTGATATGTGCTCTATTTCTTGTCATTTGTTATGCAAATATTGGATAATCTAGAGGTATTAACCAAATTTCATTTGCGTTTTTTATATTTAATCCTCTAGTTTAGAATGAATTTAAGCGATTTTTCTTTAAAAAGCAAAAAAGTATTATATAAAACTATATTTGTATTTTTATCAATAATGACAGTACAAGACTTTTTAAATTGGTTCAGCAATCACCCTAATTTATTATTAGGTTATTTTGCAATTATTTTAGCGTGCACTTTAATCGGCTTACTTTTTGTAAAGCCGTCGAATTTTAAACCACCTATTAATTATTTCTACGGAATTTTAATTTATGCGGTAACAATACCAGGCTTGTTATCTTTGGTTTTACTTCTTTATAGTTTTTTCTTTCTAAAAATTAATTTATTACAACTTGATTTGGTAACATACTTTGTTCCATTATTATTCATGATTGTAGCCTTAGTTATTATAAATAAAACGATCCCTATGTCTCGAATTCCTGGTTTCGGAAAGTTATCAGGACTATTCATAATTATTATAATAACGTTCATAATAACATATGTCCTACAGAGAATGTTTTTTGGTGTATTCTTCGTAGGAAGGTTTCAATATTTACTGTTGTTTTTCTTGGCTTTATTATTTGGGCTTAAAATAGCTTGGGACCGTATAGTAAAATGATTGAAAAAATAATAATTGTAACATTTTGATGCTAGATGATACCTATATTATAAAGGTATATAAGGAAATACTTATCTTAGGTCCTTCTAAAAACACTTATTTTTTTAAATTTGTTTAAATTCACTAACCATGCTAAAAAATTTAAAGTCCTTATTTATAGTAGATGATTCTGAAGAAGAGAATAAAGAGACTTCTGGATCATCTGAAAAAGCTGATGTAAGTTCGGATAAAAAGCCAGCCGCTTCAACACCACCGCCGCTTCCTAATAATCCAATAAGTTCTTCCTCAGAAGGAGTTTTGGACACTAAAATCGTAGAAAAGTTATTACAAGCTATAGAGAAAAATAATCTAGATGGTTTTGATTATTTAGAATATAAAAAATCTCTAAAAGCGTTGGAGAAAATGCCAATGGATGAAGCGACGAAATATCGTTCTGCATTTGCCACTGCATCAACAATGGGAGTTACCTTAGATAAGCTTTTACAAACTACTAATTTTTATATAGGAGTTTTAGATAAAGAAAATGAGCAGTTTATAGGCGCTTTTAAAAATCAATTTGACAGCAAGGTATCAGGTAGAGAAAGAGAGATTGCTCAGTTTGAATCAATCATAAAAGAAAAATCAGAGCAAATTAAAAAGCTAACAGAAGAAATTGCGAAACACCAAAAACAGATTGGTGATTTAAAAGCTAAGGTAGAAGAGAGTAATAGTAAGATAAATAAAACACAAAATGATTTTAAAGTATCTTACAGTCATCTAAAAGCTCAGTTCGAAGAAGATATTGTTAAAATGCAGAAATACTTAAAATAAATGGACAACAACTCATTGAAACCAAAAACATTTTGGAAAAGACCCGAAGGTAAAACCGGGATGTTATTTATGGGACTTTTAGGAGCTGGTGGATTATACGGATTGTATAAAGTACTTCCCTTTCTAATTAATATTGTAGAAAATACATTATACCTAGGAGTTTTATTAGCTGTATTAGGGGCATTAATATATATTGTATTAGATCCTAAGATGAGAAACCTTATTTTCTATATGTATAAATCTTTTATGCGTTGGTTAACAGGTCTTTTTATACAGATTGATCCGATAGGGATTCTTAAAAGTTATATTGATGATCTTCATAGTAACTTAAAGAAGATGAATAAGCAAATTGCTGTTCTAAAAGGACAGATGAAACGTTTGCAAACCATTATATATGATAATAAGAAGAATATCAATAATAATCTAAAGCTAGCAAGTGCTGCAAAAGAAAGAGATAAGAAAGGGATTATGATTCTTAAATCTAGAAAAGCTGGTAGATTAAAAGAATCTAATATGAAACTTGATGAACTTTATAAGAAGATGGAAATCTTATATAGAGTTTTAGTTAAGATGTACGAGAATTCAGAGATATTATTGGAAGATATAGAGGATCAAGTGATGGTTAAGGAGCAAGAAAGAAAAGCAGTAAGAGCTGGACATTCTGCAATGAAATCTGCAATGAACATTATTGCAGGAAATAATGACAAGAAGGAAATGTTTGATCGCGCATTAGAAGCAATAGCTGATGATGTAAGTATGAAGATAGGAGAGATGGAGCGTTTTATGGAAATGTCTAATAACTTCATGGATTCTATTGATTTACAGAATGGAATATTCGAAGAAGAAGGTTTAGAATTACTTGAGAAATGGGAGAATGAAGGAGTTTCTCTTATTCTTGGAAATCAAAAAGACCTGTTAGTGCATGATCAACATAGTGTAGATCTGGATGCACCTATAGTTAAAACTAAAACCCAAAATAATCAATACTCAGACTTATTTAATTTTGAGGATTAAAAAATAACACTAATCAAAAATCATGGCAAAAGGAAGATTAACACCGTTTTCAAAAATTTTAATTGTAGTGCTCATTATTGGAGGACTATATTTTTTACTAAATAAATTTGTAAGAAATAACCCAGAGGCTAAAGAAAAAATAGAAGAACTAACTTCTTCTTCTGATAAAGGAGAAACAAAAGAAGGATATAAAGATGTTATTAATGTAGGGGTAGTAACTTGGGGAGGATATGCTGGAGGACAGTATTTCAACGAAGGATTTAAAGCCAATACAGCATCGAGATTCTATAAAGATTATGGATTTAAGGTAAACTTCGAAGTTATTGATGACTTTGATGCTTCTAGAGATGCATTTAAAAATGGTTCTATAGATCTAATGTGGGCAACAATTGATGCGTTCCCGACAGAAGTAGAAGGGTTATCGCAATACCAACCACAAGTTGTGTTCCAGGCAGATTGGAGTCGTGGAGGAGATGCTATTGTAGCAGCAAGAGGAATTAATAAGGTCAGTGATCTTAGAGGTAAGAAAATAGCCGTAGCGCCAATGACACCATCACATTCTTTTTTAATTTGGTTATTGGAAGCTAGTGATATGACGACCAAAGATGTTCAGTTGGTAGAAGTACCAAGTGCAATTGATGCTGCTGATTCTTTTAAAAGTAATACTGTTGATGCCGCTGTTGTTTGGAGTCCGGATGATGCGGATTGTGTAGCAAAAGTAGCAGGTTCTAAAGTATTAGAAAGCACTAAGAATGCAACACATATTATTGCTGACGTATTTGTTTCTAAAAAAGAATTTATAGAAACACATAAAGAGCAATTACAAGATTTATATGAAGGTTGGATGATTGGAGCTTCAGAATTAAACAATTCTGATAGCAATAAGAGAAAAGCGGCGAAGATACTTGCAGAAGGATTGTCGCAGCCAGAAGATTTCTGTTATGACGCTATAAATAATGTACGATTAGCTACTCATGGAGATAACAAAGATTTCTTTGGGTTGAACTCAAATTATACAGGTGTTACAGGAGAGGATTTGTATAATAAAATGAAAGTGAAATATAATAATCTTGGATATAGTACTGCTGGTGCAAAAAGTTGGAGATTACTTTCTACTAAGGATTTAGTAAATAAAACATCGCTATCTGGTGCTTCTCATAATGCCGAACAACAAAAGCAGTTTACTGCAGTTGATAAAACATTGGAGAAAAAAGAATCGCTTTCGTCAAAAAAAGTAAGTATTAGTTTTAGAACTGGAGAGTTTCAATTAGATGAAAATTCTAAACAATTAATAGATCTTCAGTTTACGCCAATCGCAAAAGCATTTGCGAACGCACGTATTAGAATTGAAGGAAATACTGATAATGTTGGATCTAGAGGTCCTAATGTTGCACTATCTAAGAAAAGAGCGCAATCAGTTGCAGATTATTTGATCCAGCAACACAGCATGCCAACGAACAGATTTATTATTTTAGGAAATGGTCCAGATAAACCAGTTCCTGGATGCGAAAGAAATCAAAATGCAGATTGTAAGTCTAAGAACAGAAGAACAGATTTTGAACTGGTAGTAGACTAATGGTAGGGATTAAAAGACTGTTTGAACTTAGGGGAAACTTAGAATCAAAGGATAAAGCGATACTTACTGTAATCGGTGCTTTGATTCTAATTGGATTATGGTTTTTGTTAGCAGAAGTTTTATCTACCTCTGTAATTACACAAGATGAATCGATAGATATTTCTAAGATTGCTCAAAATGAGCGTAAGTACTATGAAAATGATTCTCTTTTAGTTGCTAGTTACGATACTTTAGAACAAATGAGTCTTGAAGAACTGACATCATTTGGGTTAAAGAAAAATAAGGTGTATCCTTTGCTACCATCACCAATTAAGGTTATTAAAGCTTTTCCTGATCTGAATAAAAACGATGATGTAATCGGAAATACTTTTTATTCTATTAAATTAAACTTTTTAGGATATCTGGTAGCAATCCTTGTATCTATACCTATTGGTTTTTTATTAGGTTTGATTCCGTTATTCCGAGGATTATTTAGTCAGATTATAAACTCTTATCGTTTTATTCCGTTGACTGCGGTGACCGGGATTTTTATTATGTGGCTGGGATTGGGAAGTGATATGAAAGTATCTTTTCTAGCATTCGGTATTATAGTATATCTGATACCTGTCGTCATCCAGCGGATTGATGAAGTCCAGAATGTATATCTTAATACTGTTTTTACCTTAGGAGCTACATCTTGGCAAACTATTAGAACAGTATATATTCCATATGTATTCTCTAAGATTATTGATGATATTAGGGTGTTAACAGCTATCTCTTGGACATATATCACTATTGTAGAGATGTTGAATAAAGGAGGAGGAATAGGAGAATTAATTTGGACTGCGAAACGACAAAGTAGAATAGATAAAGCTTTTGCTATACTAATTATCATAGTGGTTATAGGGATATTACAAGATCGATTGTTTGTAATGATCGATAGAATATTATTTCCATATAAACACATAAATAAAGGAAACAAACATTAATATGGCATTACAGTTTACAGATACTCCTCAGGCTCCTAATGTTATAGAACTTAGAGGGATTTCTCAATCATACGATGGAGGAAAAACTAAAATTATAGAAAACTTAGATTTATTAGTAGAGGACAAACCAATGCAAGGACAGTTTTCTGTCATTTTAGGAATGTCCGGATGTGGTAAGTCAACTTTACTGAGATATATTGCGGGATTGCAAGAGCCAACTGCAGGAACGGTGTTAGTCAAAGGGAAACCAGTAAGTAAAGAAAATAGGGTAAGCATGGTATTTCAGCAATATTCATCTTTGCCTTGGATGACTGTGTTGGATAATGTTGGTTTGGGGTTACGTTTTAAAGGTGTTTCTAAGAAAGAACGTGATGAAAAAGCGATGGAAATGATCCAGCTGGTTGGATTGGATGGGCACCAAAAGAAGTATGCACAATATCCTACATTATCTGGGGGACAATTACAGCGTGTAGCCATAGCTCGTAGTTTGATGTCTAATCCAGAAATTTTATTGATGGATGAGCCTTTTGGAGCACTTGATATTAAGACACGTTTACAAATGCAAGATTTACTAATCGGTATTTGGGAAAAGTTTAGCCCTACAATTTTATTTGTTACTCACGATATACAAGAAGCTGTGTACTTAGCAGATGATATTTATATAATGAAACATGCGCCGTCTCATTTTGTTAAGCATATAGATGTTGATTTACCGTTTAATAGAAATAGAGAAACGAAGCGATTAGCTCATTTTGACGAATTGGTGCATCAAGTAGAAGATGCAATGATGCAGATTGATGCAGGGAGTTAATTCTTAATTTTAGTATTGCTTTATAGTTTTTAGTGATCTATAAACTATATTATAAAAACGAAAAAAAGGAAGAAATGAGAAATATAATCAGTATTGTGCTAATTCTAGTATCATTTACAATTTTTGGAGTTCGAATCGCTAAAAAGATACAGTTTAAACAGAATGTTTCTGGATATTTAAAGAGAGCAGCAGATGCAAATACTATTGAACTTGCTCATGAAGAACTGACCAAAGTTATTGATTATTTAGAAGCTAATAATATCACTAGTGGATATACTTCTATGATATGGGAAACCCCTGATGAAGATATTAGTTTTTGGTATAGAAATTTAAAAGCCAGTCAAGCTGAACTTCAAAATTTAAAATCTAATAGTGCTTTAGAACGGACTAATGTATTGATAAAACTACGAGAAACATTGGTAGATACTGGTAAAAGTACTAAAGTTACCGTGCCGAGAGGTTTAGCGGTTTATCCTAATAATGGATTGTGGGGGATTTTAATTTTAATAGCATTATTGTCCTTGTTTTTTAGTTTTATATTATTTGCAATAGAATCCGAGAAAAAATCAAAAAAGAAGAAAGAACAACAATTATCATCATCCTAAATTAAATAGTGTAGGAGTATTATGACCAATAGAAAATACCATAAAACCACAGATCATTTTTTTTCAAAATTAACTCAGGAACATAAAGCTTCTTTTTTTAAAGGAAAATCGGTTAATCCGTTAAAGATATTATCTATTTCTTCTGCATTTCCAACGCTAAGAATAAAGGATGAAGATCTGTTAGTGTTATATTCTTTAAAAGATTCAATTGACGAATTAGATTTTATTATTACTACACAACATATCCATCTTGCGGATAACAAGATTCCATTAGTTAAGGATGTGTTTCTAGATGTCAAGTTTAGTGCTTTTCCTAAGGAGCAGATTACGTTACTTAATAATTTTGTAGATGATTTGTTATTAACTAAGAAAGATGAGAAAAAAAATCTTTCTGATTTTACCAATAAGTTTAAAGATTTCGTAAATCAAAAAGAAGATACCACTCAAGATTTTGATATCGATTATGAGTTTCTACAAATTCTAAAAAACGAAGGAGAGAAGATTCAGAATTTGGCAGAAGACTTAAATAATAACAAGCGTTTTTCTAATACAATTAACGCTATCGTTCATAAAACAGATGATGCTATTGAGTTTAAGGCAGAACATGTAATTCTTCAGGATATCATTAGGGTATTCAATATGATATATCCGTTGAGTGATAAAAAAAATACGGTTGCAGATGCTAAGGTGAAATTTTTATTAGCATTTATGTTCGAGAAGCTTCAGGGAAATGATATTATAGCTTCTTTGTCTATAGAACGGATTAACAAATTTGTTCAATCAGAAAAGTTTGATGAAAACATAGAAGTAATTAAAACGGCTAGTCTTTTTGATTTAGGCAATGAATATAAGAATGAATTTTTATTACCGTCACTTTTAAAACGATTAGATAGCCAGCATTTTGCTAATTCTGCATCATTTTTATATAGAATAGCTTCTTTGATAACTAAAGCGGATGGGACAATTTCTGAGGAAGAGACAACCTTACTGAAGAAGATCAATAGTAAATTACAACATCCTAAAGAAAAATTAGAAGGAGTAAAGCAAACAGAGATCGATGAAAATGAAACGTTAGATGATGTAATGGATGAATTGAATGAGTTAATTGGTCTAGACAATATCAAAACTTCTGTAAAAGAATTATCTAACTTTTTAAAGGTACAAAAGCTACGAGAAGAAAAGGGTCTTAAGAATGTAAATAACTCATTACATTCGGTTTTTATGGGACCTCCGGGAACTGGTAAAACAACAGTAGCACGTTTGGTGTCTAAAATATATAAACATTTAGGATATTTAGAAAAAGGACATCTTGTAGAAACAGATAGAACAGGAATGGTAGCTGGATATGTAGGTCAAACTGCATTAAAGGTAGAAGAGGTAGTAAAGACTTCGCTAGATGGAGTGTTGTTTATTGATGAAGCATATTCTCTGGCAAAGGATAATAAAAAGGATTTTGGTAATGAAGCTGTAGAGGTATTGCTAAAAAAGATGGAAGATCATCGAGATCAATTGGTTGTTATTGCTGCGGGATATCCAGATGAGATGGAAGAATTTATAGAGTCGAACCCTGGATTACAATCACGATTTAATAGATACTTTACATTTGATCATTATAAGCCAAAAGAACTCATAGGTATTTTTGAATTGTTTTGTGGCAAGAATGATTTTGTATTGGCAGATGAAGCAAAGGAAAAATTAGAGTTTATTTTTGATAAACTATACGAAAAAAGACATAAAAGTTTTGGTAATGCTAGAGTTGCTAGAAATTTGTTTGAAAAGATTATAGAATACCAAGCGAATCGTATTGTATCAATAACTCCACTTACCGAAGAATTATTAAAGACAATCATAGAGGATGATATTCCACCGATTAATCAAACCGTAGATGATTATTTAAGATTTCAGAAGGACGAAGAAGAAGCTTAATTTTAGTAGGATATGCATATAGAAAAAGTACTATCATACTATCAGGATTGTTATAAGCAAGAATTTAGAGATAATGATATATTAAATTTTTTAGGAACAAAAGTTCACAAGCGATTCTTTCTAAGTAGTATTGATCAGTTATATCGTGAAGATGATTCCGTCTTTATGAAAACAGATTTTGGAGAAGAGTTGTATAAGTATCTCGAGATCCATAGAAAAGAAAAGACATTTGTTGCCTGTAGTTTTTTTATTACCGGAAAGCTAACTTTTTTAGGTAAAAAGAGAACAATATGTGCTCCCTTAATTATTACTCCTGCGTCATTAGAAATTAATAATGAAGCATTATATCATATCAATTATAATTTTGAAGAAAATAGAGCTAATGATGCTTTGCTAAATTTATTAAAATCTAATTTTAATCTTGATGATTCGTTTGTCTTGGAGATGAAATCATTGATTAATGATCAGGATCCGGAAAAACAGGATATTCGCAAAGTTGCCAGAAAGCTAGGAGAGCATATAAAAATTGATACAATTGCCCTAGAAGATTTGCCTGAGCTTGTTTCGGGAGAGAAATTAAGAAGTCATTTAAAATCACCTTCATTAAAGTTACTTCCCGCAATTGCTTTGGGTATTGTCGAGAAATCAAAATCCAGCAGAGATGTTTTACATGAAATCGATGAGATAAAGGAAAGACATTTATTTAATGATACACTTAGAAGTTTCTTTTCCAGAAGAAAAGTAGAAGTTGATAAAGAAACCAATTCGAAAGAAGCTGTATATGTACCTTCTAATCTTAGTGAGTCACAATTAGATATTATTCAGGCCGTAAAATCAAATGATGTTACTGTAGTAATTGGTCCTCCAGGAACTGGTAAATCGTACACCATTGCTTCATTAGCTCTAGATCAAGTATATCATAATAAAAGTGTATTGATCTGTTCTAAATCCGATCAAGCAATAGATGTACTCCAAGATAAAATAATACAAGATTTAGGAGTAAAAGGTCTTTCTATTAGAGCAGGTTCTGGTAGAAGTCACCGTGCTACCTTAAGAAAGAAAATAGAATCAATTACTAGGTTTAGAAAATCTGGAGGAGATTTTTTTATTCCTAAAAAGCAAGCTGAAATTGATTATGCTAAAAATAAAATAAAGGAGATAAGCGAAGAAATACAAGAAAGAGAGGGTAGAGAAATTAAAAATGCTGAGCTGTTTTTGGATCACAAGCCTTCTTTTTTTAAAAGATTGAAGCGAAAATATGTTTCTAAAAAAGTATTAGAAGAATATCCTTTTTGGCAGCTAATAGAATTGTTGGATCATTATATTCACCAGAGAAATAAGCTGATTAAAGAAATCATTTCTTTAAAATACCAGGATAAGATTTCTAATTTATTACAAAAAGATCGAACTTTTTCTCAACTATTGAAGCTTGTAAAAACTAAGGATATTGTAGAAAGAGATCGCTTATTTCAGGATATTAATTTTATATCAGTATTACAATGCTTACCTATTTGGATTACAAAGTCAACAGATGTTAGTGATGTGTTTCCTTTAGAAAATGATATTTTTGATGTAGCCATTATAGATGAAGCTTCTCAATGTGATATTACGACAATGATTCCTGTATTGGCCAGAGCTAAAAAAGTGGTAGTCGTTGGTGATCCAAAACAACTAAGACATGTTTCTTTTTTATCTAGACAGGTAATGGAAAATACTGCCAATAATTACGGTCTAATAAAGGGAGAGGATGTAATGAATTACAGGGAAACGAGTTTCTTAGATTATGCCATGGAACGACTTCCTTCTAACAATAATATTCATTTTCTTGATGAACATTATCGCAGTGTCCCAAGTATTATCCGATATAGTAATCAGAGATTTTATTTTGATAAGCTAAAGGTAATGTCGGATTTACAAATACATCATAAATCTTCTGCTATACATTGGATATTTTGTGAAGGCGAAAAACTAAAAGATGGGACTAACCTTAGCGAGGCTGACAAGATTTTAGAAGATGTACAACAAATAATTGATCAGGAAATTCAGGTTGCGGTTGGCGTAGCAACGACCATAGGTATTCTTTCTCCTTTTAGAGATCAGGTAAATTACCTAAAGAATAAGATAGAAGAATATGATCTTGCCGCGATAAAGAAACACAAAATAGCCGTTGGAACACCTTTCGAATTTCAAGGAGAGGAACGTGATCAAATGTATATCACATTTACCATTGATAACAACATAAGCAGTTCTGTTTTTCAATATTTAGATAGAGAAGATGTATTTAATGTAAGTATAACCCGTGCTAAACAAAAACAGTTTCTGTATTATTCTTTTGATCCTAAGAATTTTAAGAATAAACATTTATTAATTGATTACTTATCAGAGACTAGAATACATCATCAACATAATCGAGCGGAAGAATATATTGATAATTTCGCAACAGAAGTACACGAGGAATTGATTCAATTAGGAATCCAAGAACAAGATATTATTGTCAATTATTCATTAGCTGGATATATAATGGATATTTTAGTAACTTTTAACCAAAGAACGGTATGTATTGATTTGGTTGGATATCCAGGAACCTTAGAAAAAACGTTTTCCATAGAGCAATACAAAACACTATTTAGAACACAAATACCTATTATAACGATACCGTATGCTTACTGGTTACATAATAAGGAGGCATGTTTGGGTCATATTGCAAAGAAAGTTAGAATTAAGAAATGATTACTGAAAAAGAAATATCAAAGCAAATAGGCAGAACTATTAAATCACCTATTCGAGTTGGCAGTGTTGCTGACTTAAGAATAGATGTAAGTTCTTTTTTGCATTTTTTTAGACCATTTTTTTCTCAATTACAAGATGATGTATATTTAGTAAGAAGCAAACAAATCACTTTTTTGAAGGCAAGTTTTTCTTCGGACTCGGATGCTATTGAGAAACTTCATAAACCTTACTTTGAAGGTACAAAGTCGATAGATGTTTTAGCATATTGGATACAGCAACTCGATGAGGGTCAAAAACAAGAATTTGATCGGTTATCTACAATAACAAGACAGCGTAATATAGCTACTTTTTTAATTGAAATTTGGGATGATCAGTATTTTGTAGAAAGAATAGTGGAACAAGGTTTTGAACAAGATGTTGATGATTTTAGAGTGTGGAAACGTGTTTTTAAACAGGCTAGTAGAAATGCTGTAGAGAACAAATTGTTTTTTGAATTGTTAAAAAGAATGGCTGGTTTGGTAAAAAAGATTCATCCAGAGGTTAGAAAAATCCAGATCACCAGTCATTTTATGAGAACTATTTCTAAAGAAAAGATAAAAGGGGAAAATTCCCCAGAAGGAGTACATGAAGATGGTGCTCAGTATATCATGTCTGCTTTAGTGGTTAATAGACAAAACATAGTAGGTGCTGAGAGTCAGATTTATGAAAAAACAGATGCAAGTAACAATGAACTTATTTATAATAAAGTTTTAGATCCCGGAGAGTTTATTTTTCAGGCGGATACAGGAGAGGAATTTACTTTCGGCAATGACCTTTGGCATTACGTAACTCCTATTGAACCAGAAGACATTTCAAAACCTGGAATACGAGATATTATTGGATTTGATATGGATATTTTAGAGTAACGATTCTCCAGTTGTCTCTTCTAGTATTTTTGATTCTTTTTCTATTTGTTTTTTGATAAGTTTAAAACTAGTCTTTTGATATAATTTGCGTAATTCATTTTTTCCTTCTACATCGAATTTATTGGCAAGTGTCTGAATACATATAATACCTAATGATCGAGATGTAGTACCATAATTAGTACCTAATGTTACACCAAAACAGCGTTCTAAAATGGTTGTAATAAATTTGACACATTTTTGGTGTTTTCTAATACCAGCAAGAGATACTAAACCCTTTATTATGTCAATATTCTCTATATATACTTGTTCATAAGTGCCATATATATCATCCTTAGAATTGTAGACTTTATTTCTTAATGTAACGCTTCTTAGTTTTAGATAAGAAGATTTACGAATGATATTATATAGAAAAACATCAAATTTATTTTCGTCTGTATTATCAATACACGTATTGATTTGTTGTAGTGTATTTTGGTCGATTGTATCGCAAAGAATTTTTAGAATTTTAGAAAAATTATGTTGATATTTTTCATTCATGCCAGAAAGTAGTTTGTTTACATGTGTTCCGAATGAATCTGGTAATAATTGAAAAACATATGCCGAAGGAACTAAGCTTATTTTACTATTTTCTAGAATTATCCTATGAATAGTACTTTTAGCTTCCATATACTCTTTGATAGGTAAGTATTGTATGGATTTAGAACGTAAAAAAGAATGTAAGCAAGTATTAAGTTCTGGACTTATTTTATGATCTGAAGAATATTTTTGTAGTTGGCGTAATAAAGGACGTAACGGATAATAGTAGGGATAAGTATTTTTCCATAGTTGAAAGAAATGCGTAAAATCTGTATTGTTCAATCTCATTTTGGAATTAAGAACAAGTTGACCAAGAGCGCGTTTAAAATTTTCGGGAATCTCTGATTTAGTTTCTATAAATCTTATGCGTTTTGATCGATCTTTTTGGGATATCTCTGGTGTGATAAAATAGAAAAACTGCTTTTTAATTTCTGGGTGTGATGTGATTAATTTTTTATAATGTTCTAATGAGTTAAAACCAATTTTATAAAGATCATTATCCTCATAATTAGAGATCATTTTAGCTTCTTCATAGATGTCAAACAATAATTCTTCAATTTGAGATATATCTGTGTTAATACTATCCAAATCTATAATTTCTACAATTCTTTTTTCGTCAGTTAGTGTGTCAGAGTTAATGTGTACTAGTTCTTCTTCTGTTATTTGTAGAGGTTTTTTTAGTCCAAAGAACGATAGTATTTTATTGATATTATTAGGCATTAATGATGGTAAAACTATTTTATATTAGACCTATTCCATTACTTTCTTCCAGTATTTTCGAATACTTTAATATTTCATTCTTAATACCTTTATAGGTAGTTTCTTGATATAGTTTATTCAGTTCTTCCTTCCCTTTCTGATCGTATTGAAAAGCTAATGTGTATATACATAATTTCCCTAAAGATTGAGAAGTTTCTCCTAATCTAAGGGCTTTTGCATTAGAAAAAGAACGATTTATAATTTTTAAGAGATGAGGAATTAGACTTTTTTTATTATTAAAAGTCGCAAGTGATAAAATCATACTTTTTAAAATACTGATATTTTCTTTTTTTATGTATTGACAATTGTATTGAACTTCTAAACCAGAATTATAAGTAACTTTTTCGACTCTTAAATTACTCATCTTAGGTTTAAAGATAGAAGCTTTTTTTATAAATTCTATTATTTGCCTTTTGTAAACATTCTCACCAATTACATCTATATGTTTTTGAACTAAAACGAGTAATTTAAATGGATTATAAAATTCTTTATTAGTCTCGAAAATTTTGAATATTATGCAATAAGCATCTTGTTCTTTTTGATTACTATTTTTTAGAAATTTATTTATGTAATCAGCAAAAGGGTCTGAAACTAACAAAAATAAAGGGTGGTTTTCTTCTTTGTCGTTAGTATATGTATGGAGTATTTTCTGTATGGTATTTCTAGCAGTTTTGTAATAGGAATAGAAATGATTGTTAAACCTTGGGCTTTTTAGAAATATTTTTAGATAATTATAAAACTCTTCACTGATATCATCCTTTTTAGATTTTGCTCGTAACCTAGAGGTTATAGAACCTATTGTAACATAAGTAGGATATTCTACCCAAAGGTTCATAAAATATTTAAAATCTTTTTCCTTAAAATGCAAGTTAGATCTTAATAATAGATTTAGCATTTCATCAAGGTACTGTCTTTTTAACCTATCTACAGAGGCTTCAGGAGTTGTTTCTAACTTAATAATTTCATTAGATATCCAATAAAGAAAATCCCTTTTAAAAGAAACCTGCTGTTCCGATAAAAATTTATAAGATTTTAAGCTTGTAAATTTTGGTGCCCAATAGTTATATCTATTGATTTTAAATTTTTCTGTAGCTTCTTTAAAAATAGTATCTGATAAAGCAGAAAAGCTATCTTTAAAGAAAGGAGTAGTATCTACGTTAATAGTATTTTCTTCTTGCTTACTTTTTTTATTACTAGAGTTATTAGTTATATCTTCTAATTCTTTTTTAGTAATCTCAAACTTAGATTCCTTAATCCCAAAAAGAAAAGAAAGAATTTTACCCATAATTATTATTTAAACTATTCAATAAAGTTTGGATAAATTTTATGATAATACACAACTAATATCATCCAAAGAAGAACCATAATCAAAACTAAAATCTATATGGACCAAATCTCCTGCTTTTACTTCTTGAGTATTGGTGGTTTTTAATACCGTCGGAGGCATTAAACTATCAGTACCTGTAAAATTAGAGCCTTCTGTCACTTCTACATAAGATTCTAAATACAGTGCATTTATAGTTCCTGAGAATAACACTGGAACAGAAAAACTAAGTTTTACACCTTGTTTTTTTTCTTTTAATAATTCAATTTCGTTAACCAAAAACTGCTGAGTTAAAAACATAGGTTGATGTCTAGTAAAGTTAACCGGGTAATGATGCACATCCGAGTCGATCTCAGCTTCGCATAACCGTGCAAAATTTACAATTCGATTCGGAAACAATTTTCCTCCAGGTTTTAAGAAATCTCGCATATGCTGAAAAATCTGTACTTGAAATTCATTAGCACAGTAAATACTCATTAACTCACCAACAACAAAATCTACTTTTTCAGGTAAATCTACAGTTAGCGCATCAGCATAGATTACTTCTACTTTATCCGCCCAAGGATATTTGGCAATTTCTTTATTGATAAAAGGAATCAGATCAGGATTGTTTTCAATTAGATATGCTTTTTTTACAAAAGGCATGTATAGTTTAGTAAGTGGTAATGTTCCTACACCTATCTCGCAAACTATAGCGTCTTTAAAATTATTATTAAGCTGAAAAGCTTTATGAAAAGCATCTACTCGCTGTTTGTCAGTTTCCATAATCTTATAATAGATTTCTGGAAAACCAAAATGAGATTCATCAAAAGTTTGCGCTTTTAGTAAGCTATATTTTAACGCATCGTAATTATCAATTACCTCCTCAAATAATTTGTCTTTCATTCCTTTAATGATTGTTTTTAGTAAATATAGTAATTAGTGATCTAAAGATATGAATAGCTGGAAAACATAAAAATGAAAAAACTTTAAAAAATCTAAAAAATAGGGGTAGGGTGTTCTTCTATAGATTCGTTCTATTAATATGATCGAATTACTTAACGTAAAATTCATAATTCCGAATGCAAATAGAATACATTTATTGGGAATGAATATTTGTTTATAAACTGATCACCAATTAATAAATTTTGATTTAGATGAAAAGGGGACGTTTTTTCTAAAAAAATATATTGGTGATCAGTATTCGGATATTATATAGTTGATAGTAAAATAATGTTACTAACCGAATAAGAAAAATCATGCAAAGCTCATTGTACAATTTGTGTTAGGCTATTTTATTTGGGAAATAGTCTTCAATGAGCTGGAGCATGATATAAAAATGACGATTGCGTGAAATGTTCAGTGTTGTTTTTTAAAAAATGATAAAAATAAATTTTCTATTCACAGCCAAGATCTATTCTTGACACCACATCATTATTAGGAGAACAATTTCCGGAGTTTATTGTATCTGGTACATATCTCATTAGGTTTGGATCTCTAAGTCCATTCTCTATAAATAAAACCAAGTTATTTATTTGATTTTCTGTTAAACTCTGAACATTTGTAAATAATCTGTGTAACCTCTCTTCAGGTACTTCAATGTTTTCTGGAACTCCCTTAAGCTTATACTCTACAATATCCCTAACGGAAGTAAAAGTTCCTCCATGGCCAAAAACGCCATTGTCTATGAGGTTGTATAGCGTAGGAGTTTTGAACTTATAATAATCTCTTGGTTTATTTGTAAACCCTCCTCTTCCTCTTTTTACATTAGGAAAATTAGTGTCATCCTGTACCAAAGCACTATCAGTATCATCAAAATCTCCCATGCCAAGTGCATAAAAGTTTTTGTCATTTAGCGCTGGTCCGTTATGACATTTAAAACATTTTGCTTTTCCAAAGAACATTTTTGCACCTCTTTTTTCTTTATTTGTTAACGCGTTGTAATCTCCTTTAAGCCATTTTTGCCAAGGAGATTGATTAGGAAGTACGGTTCTTTCATATGCTGCAATAGCTAATCCAGCTGTTTCTCTTGTATAGCGTTCTTCTTTTAGGATTTCCGGAAATGCTTTGTTAAACATCTTTTTGTAATTGAAGTCTTTGGCAAATTTTTTATTGACTAACAATCTATGAACATCCTGTCCTTTTAAAGCTTGTACTTCTACACCTTGAAACCCCAAAGCATTCTCTGGTATACCGGTCCAATTAGCTTCGGTTCCTTCATTTGTTCCTGTCCCGCCAAACTGCCCATTCCAGAGCATTACATCTTGATAGGCTACATTTAGTATGGTAGGAGAACGTATGGGTTGTATATCGATATCATTGGTGGGAATAATCGAATTAAAGCTTCGATTTTCGCCCTTTGATCCAAATCCTACTCCTCCTTCTCCAATACCTTGTCTAACGCCCGCACTAAAACCTGCAGCAGCATGATGGCATGAAGCACAGGAATACGTGAATAAATTCGATGCTGTTTTTGGATTTCCACCTGTGGCAGTTTCATGAAATAGAAGTTTTCCTAAAGCGACCTTTTCCGAAGTAATAGGGTTTAAAGGGTCTTGTGGGATGTTTTCGTAATTGTCACTATCAGGGAGGATAAAAAAAGAAACTCCTTCGCCATCTGTTACACTATCTAGTTTAGTTAAAAGTTTTATATCTAGTTCAGAAGGACTGGTTGTTGTTTTAATGATAGATTCATTTATTGGGAAGTATTCATCTTTTTCACAAGAAAAGAAAATGAGGACAATTATAAAAAAAACTATTTTTTTCATTTGCAATGAGTTCAAATTATATTGTTAGTGATAAACGGATAATTATTAAGGATAATCATGATAAGCTCATTGATGTATGTTTTAAGCAATCTATTCGGGGAAATAGTTATCAATGAGCTGTAGCATGATGTAAAATAATATTATGTTTTGGTATTTAATTTTTTAAAGAAAATTTTCTAATCGCATCCAAGATCTACTCTTGAAGCTATATCATTATTAGGGAAACAATTTCCAGAATTTATAGATTGAGGTACATATCTCGTAAGATTGGGATCTCTTAAGCTATTTTCAATGAATGATACGAGATTATCTATTTCAGTTTTATTTAGTTTGATATCACCAAATTGTGTTGCAAGATTCTCTGATGGGACTTCATTGCTTTGAGGGACACCATCAATTTTATACTCAACAACTTCCTTTATAGAGGTAAAAGTTCCTCCATGTCCGTAAATACCATTATCCGTTAGATTATATAAAGTAGGGGTTTTAAATTTATAGTTATCCGCAGCAACTTTTGTAAAACCACCTCTTCCTTTTTTAACATCTTCGAAATTTACATTTGCGAGAACAAACGCATCACTTGTATTATCAAAATCTCCCATACCAAAGGCATAGAAATTTTTATCATTTAGTGCTGGTCCAGTATGACATTGATAACATTTTCCATCACCAAAGAATGCTTTTGCACCTTTTTTCTCATCATTAGATAAAGCACTGTAGTTTCCTTTAAGCCACTCTTGCCAAGGAGATTGATTCGGTAATACGGTTCTTTCGTATGCGGCGATAGCCAGTGCTGCATTTGTAGTAGTATATCTTTCATTTACTGGAGAACCAGGGAAGGCATCATCAAACATTTGTTGATATCCAAAATTAGAAACAAAATTATCGTCTACTAATAATCGATGTACTCCTTGTCCTTTTATGGCTTGAACCTCAACACCTTCAAAACCAATAAAATTTTCAGGAATATTTGTCCAATTTGCTTCGGTACCAAGATTTGTTCCAGAACCTCCGAATTGCCCATTCCATAACATGATATCTTGATATGCAACATTTAATACAGTTGGTGACTTAATTGGTTGAATATCGGAATCACTTACTGCAATATTAGGATCAAAAGTTCTTCCTTCTCCACTAGTTCCAAAACCTATTCCTGCTTCTCCAATCCCTTGTCTAATACCAGCAGCAAAACCTGCGGCAGCATGATGACAAGATGCGCATGAATATGTAAATAAATTAGAAGCAGTTGTAGGATTTCCTCCAGTGGCGGTTTCATGAAATAGAAGCTTTCCTAAAACTACTTTTTCAGGAGTTATTGGGTTTAATGGGTCTTGAGGAATATTATTAAATTGATTACTATCAGGAAGTATAAAATAAGCTGCTCCAATCCCACCAGAAATGATTTCTAATTGATCTAAGACTTGTTTGTCTAATCCAGTTGGCCCTAAAGGTGCTTTAGAAAATGATGTTTGATCTACTTCTTTGTCTAGTAATATATAATCATCCTTTTCACAGGAAAATAGTCCCAAAATAAGGATAAGTAAGTATATCTTTTTCATGAAAATAAGTTTAAATTAAAATGTTATATTTTTTCGTTTTATATCTTGAATAATCATTTTGAGAAATAATTTTCTAGTTGCAACAAAAATTTATTCTTGATATAAGAGCTTTAGTCAAGAAAGAGTATTTATTTTTTTATGGAGTAGAGATATCAATTGACACATTGATATCTCTTAAGCTATTTCCTTTAAATGGTACAAGATTGATTATTTCAGTTTTAGTTGGTTCTATATAATTAAAACGTTCTTCAAGATTTTCTGCTAGCATTTCAGTATTTTGAGATACATTATCAGTTTTGTACTCAATTATTTCTTTTTCTAGTAATATAAAATCATCTTTTTCGCAAGAAATCAAGGTCATAAGGGCAATAAGTAGGGGTATTTTTTTCACGGGGTAAATTTTTATTAATAGGTTATTTTAAGATAAATTAATTGAATATGGGTTTACTCTGCTTTGTATACTAATCCTAGAGAGAAACCTGAAGCTCGATCGTAGTTTTTTCCACTCATATTAGTTGTGTATCCAGAAGATATCCCTATACTTTGTTTATATATTGGGACATAGAGGTTAAGATAAAAATTAGTGTAATCTACTTCTGTTTCTGGTAATGCAGCAGCTCCACCAGCAGCAGCAAACTCGGGCGTTCCTATATCTAATCCATCTAATGAATTCTGAGTTCCAACTTTTGCATGTGCATAAAACCATTTGTTATAGTATCCAAGTTTAGCACTAAAAAGAGTAGCGTTTGGAATTTCAAAATCTGAATTATTTCTTAAACTATATGCAGCCTGTAATTCGACAAAAAGATTGGAAGGGGTACTAAGTTGAATAAAACCACAACCATCTACAGCAGTCGCACCATTGCCTAAAGAAAGTATCCCAGCCTCTTCATACCCTCCTACAGGAACAGAAACGCCAGCAGCGCCTCCAATTGCTACTTTTGCAGCATCCAGATTTTTTTCTAGAACTTTTGCTTTTAAGAAAAGACTTAAATCTTGTATTCCATTTACCTCATCGGTTTGGGACACAGGATCTAAAACTCCTGTTTCATTTTGAGTAGAAATATAAGGTAGCGTTACCGTAGTAGATAACCAATTAAGTATGCCATATTCACCATATACACTTATAACAGTTGATGAGATTTCTCCCATATTCATCGGGTTTGAGTTGGTTTGATCACTACCACGAAAAAAATTGTCATAACTTTTATAGGAATAAGAGGAAGCTAAAGTAAAATCGTTTTTTTGTGGAAAAAATCCATTTATAATAGTTTGTGCAGATACCGATGAAAAAAACATTAAACAACATATTACTGTTGTCATTTTAAGGTTGGTAATGTTAATCATAATTAGGTGTATTTAGGTTTTAAAAGTGATTACATATTTGGTATAAAGTGATAGTATCTAAAACTCTTATCTTGTTCTAAAGATGAGTAAGTTGGATACTACCTAAAGTACTATATGAATATTGTTTTTGGCTAAAAAGGATAAAAATTTGATAAATTAAAGAGGCTAATTGTTGCTTGTTATTGGAGTCTTTTTGTCATTTTTATTAAGGCTCCAATCATAGGTAACATACTTTTTAGTTATTTGCTTATCGATAGTAATGGTTGAATATTCATTTATAAAATCAATTACATCCATATGATTACTGGCAAAATCATCTTCGTACCATTCGAATAATTGAGAGATTCTAACTGTTTTAGAATTAATTTGATTTCTCTGTGGATCATTGATAAATTCTCGAGTTCTTTCTTCTAAGGCATAATCTATGTTACTACTAGTGTATGCTCTATTCCATAACCTTGGCGAAGACATAGATCCACAATTAAGTAAAAAATGAATTCTAGGATCTCCAAATTTTCTTAAGATACTATGTTCAATGTCATCTAAACTATATCGAACATCTTTTGATTTAAATGCTTTACGTTTCCATGGATTTTCTATTTGATTTATGGATGCTATAGGATATTCATCAATAATCATTTTCATAACAGTAGCATTGTAAACATTGAGCCAGTAGGCTAATTTTTCTTCTTTACTCCAATGATCTTCTGGAGAAATGTTTTGTAGATATCTAAAGTATTTATAAAATACTAATACGTCATTTGTAACACCATCATAGTCAACCAAACCTTCGTCGGTCACGTTAAGAACCAGAATCTGATCCCATGCATTATGATCTACAATTTCTTGTGAATTAATGTTGAAAAATGACAATAAAATTAAAAAAAATAAAGGGGTTTTAAGAGCTTTCATCTTGAAGTTATTTTAGGGGTTTTTTTGTTAGTAGTTAGATAAGTTACCTAAAAATTGGGCTAAAAACAGGTATTTGATGTAAAAATTCGACGAAATACACGTAATTTCTTACAATTTATTGTAAGGTTGTAACTACATTACTGTAAAACCATTAACATAACTTTATAAAAATTTAACAATTTGTATTTTTTTGAATTTTCCCCGGACATAATTTAGCCCTAATTTTGACTTATACACCAGTCCAAAATTTTAGCTATGTTTCTGGCATCATCAATTCCTCTATGATGGGTTCCTTCTAAAGAGATATTTAAGATCTCTAATGCTCCATTCATTCCAACTTTTTTTCGAAGGCCTCTAGTTTTAGTAAAAAGCTCTTTTACATTGATATGATTTTGAGATAATGGATATTCTATTTCTCTAAAACTGCATTGTTTTTTCATCATATTTAAATCATATTGACCATAACTTGCCCAAGTATGTTGGTGTCCCTGATATTTATTTCTTACAATTTCACAAGCCTCAATAAATGATATACCTTCTTTATTTAATAGGCCCTGCGTAATCGTAGTTAATTCTGTGCAGAAAGGACTTACTTCGGATCGTTCTGGTTTGATGAGGATTCCTTCATTTTTAGAAATCTCTCCAGTTTCTGTATTCAATAAACAGATACCGATCTCTATGATCTCATGTACTTGTCCTTTTGGTATTGGGCCATTCCAGCATGTCGCTTCCAGGTCAATGATTATGATTGTATTTATTGTTTTCATTTTAGTCTTTATAATTATGGACCTCACAGTCTGCTGTTACAGATGTAAGGTCCTGTTGTTTTTAATTTTTCGGAATTGTTACTAATTCTCCTCTATCTAAAGGGTCAATGTTTTGATCCAATAGTTTGATTGCTGATTGTACTGCCCAGCATTTGTCACTAGAATGAATATTAGAATATAGCCCAAGTAGATAAGAAGGTTCCACAATACTCCATCCTTTTGCCATACGATTAGGAATATTAGATTTTACAAAAAAGTCAATTGTGACTCTCACGGATTTTTCATCTTCTGTAAGTATAGTTTTTTCGTATCTTCTAAAATTCTCATCACTTGGTAATTGATCATATCGCGTCCATACCTTTTGGAAATTATTTTCCAGTAATATGTTCATTACCTCGGCAACATTTTTTGGATCAACAAAAAGATCAATATCCTTATGATCGTGTGCATGTTTATATTCCGTGTGGTCTAATGGCGATAGAAAATGCCAGGCCCAACCTCCAGATAATATCACTACATCTTTGAGAGATACTAATATTTCTAATGCATATTGGATTCTATAGCTAGGCCATAGTTCTCCATATCTTTTTTTGTTATGTGGAGCTCCCATATTTCTTTTTTATTTTTTGTCATCACGCTGTAGCCCAGGATCCATTGTTATTTGATAAGGTAATTCCTTATTTGGATTCCAACCTACTCGCGAATGACAGATGATTATTATTTCTTTTTCTTCTTCGCTTTTTTAGAAGATGTATTGGTCTTTTTACCTTTTTTTTTCTTCTTTTTGGGCATTTTGTCTTTTATCCTTTTTTCTTCACCTTCGATATCACTCATGAAATAATTGTTATAGGTATATTCTTTGGCAATTTCAAGAGAGACAAGTGCTTCTTTGTACATTTCTTGCTGTTCAAAAAGAATTCCTTTTTTAAGGTATAGAAGTGCCTTGTCTGTACCTTTTAAGGTTACCGCAAAATCAATAAGTTTTTCTGCTTCATTATAATCTTCGTTCCATAGCAAGACATTGATATATTTAGGATATACATCTAATGCATACATATCTTCTGCCAGTGCTTGTTGGTAATACTCTTTTGCGGTTTCATAATTTTTAAGGTTTTCAGCATAAATCTGCCCCATTAAACAAAGCGCCATTGGATTTTTTTCATCATATGACAACGCATAGTTCAATGATTCTACAGCTTCTTCTAAGTTATATGGATATGCATCCAATGCCTGAAATAGATATTTGTCTAGTAAATTCCCCATGATCTTAATTTTTTAGTTCGTTGCGCAAATCTTTTTTTAATTGTTGTCGATTCGACGCATACGATTGTTTCTTATGTTTTTTCTTAAAATCAGTACCCTTAAATATTCTAATTGGGTTACCCCGCTGTATATTCAAGTGATTTTCCCATTGGTCGCTTAGCGACTGTTGTAATTTGGAAAGCTGACTTTGATGTACTTTTTCTTTTAATCGTTCTATAGCGATTTTTTTATTTTGATGTTGCGATCTGCTATCCATGACTACTACTTGATCTCCTGTAGGATGATAGGTAGCACGTACTGCAGAATTTACTTTGTTTACATTTTGGCCGCCAGGACCTGAACTGCGCATTGCCTGAAAAGAAATGTCTTTTTCTTTAATAGCTATGGTTTGTTCCTGTTTTACTTCATACATCCCGATAAACCAATTTTTCCTTTTATGATGCTTCCGGAATTTAGAGGTCCCAATCCATTGAATGGTTCCTATCCACGACGCTATAAAAAGGTCTAGTTCTTTTCCTTTTACTTGTATTGTTGCAGATTGTAAGGTTCCATTTTCAAAACCTTTTTCTCTTTGTAGTATGCTGTATGTATATCCGCTATTTTTAATGTCTTCAAGAAATAGTTTTAATACCTGCGCTACTACCCAGCAACATTCTGCGGGTCCTCGTCCAGCGGTTATTTGAATTATTTTAGTTTTCATTTTTATATTTTTTTTTAAGTATTGAGGAGTTTTTTGATTCATTAAACTCCTCAATATCTTACTTATCCATTCGCACGATTTTTGGTGTAAATGTTCCAACTACCTCAACCAACTCTTGTTGATTCGCCATTACTTTAGTAATATCCTTGTACGCCATGGGTGCTTCATCAATTCCTCCACCAATTAATGTAACATCATTTGCTTTCAATTCTTTTTTGATATCACTCTTGGTAAATTTCTCTTTACACTTTCTTCTAGAATGTAATCTTCCAGCACCGTGTGATGCAGATTGCAAACTTTCTGGGTTCCCTAATCCTCTCACTATAAATCCTGGAGCTGTCATAGATCCCGGAATAATTCCTAGCTCACCTTTTGCAGCAGGAGTAGCTCCTTTTCTATGCACGATGCACTCCTCGCCATTTACTTCTTGTTTCCAAGCAAAATTGTGATGATTTTCAATTTTTGCAACAGGTCGTGATCCTAATAATTTTCCGATTCTGGCATGAATATCATCGTGACATGCTTGCGCATAATCTCCAGCAAGATTCATTGCTAACCAATATTCCTGACCATCATGCGTATTTAGATCTAGCCAAGCTAATTGTTGTACGTGTTTTGGCAATGGACATTGTTTGGTTGCTAAATAAGTATAGTGTTTTGCAATATTGGCTCCCAATCCTCTGGAACCACTATGTGATAGCACACCTATATATGTACCTACATCCAATCCCCATTCATTTTCTATATCTGTAATAGCTACAGTTCCAAATTCTACAAAATGATTACCACCACCAGATGTTCCCAATTGTTTATATGCTTTGTCCTTCAATCTTTTTACTAGAGGTATGTTCTTAAACTCTTCTCTTTCAAAGATCTCATGATCATGCTTTATTTTATGGGTTTCATACATCCCGAATTTGGTATGCTCAGACAATATGTTTTCCAATTGATGCTTTTTCCCTTTTAAATAGGAGATAGCAATCGGATAAATTGTTAGACACATTCTACATCCGATATCTACCCCAACACCGTATGGAATCACGGCATTTTTTGTGGCAAGCACTCCGCCAATAGGCAAACCATATCCACTATGTGCATCTGGCATTAAAGCTCCCGCAACTGCTACTGGTAACTTGAGTGCATCATACAATTGGTATTTTGCTTGCTCATCGATTTCATTTTCGCCATAAATCTGAAATGGTGATCTGGTAGTTTTTAAAGCGTGCTTTTTTACTTCCACTGGCTTTAGTAAACTCTCAGCAATCTTGCCCCATACGCCATCACCTTGATAGGCTTCTGGATTTAATAATACCTTTTTAGCTTCTATTAATATGTGTTCTTTTTTTACTCTTTTTTGATATCGATTAATCTGACCCAACGTCACATTAATACTATTGTTTTTTGGAAAGCCTAATTTGATTAAGTCTTTTCCGCTTAATTTCTTTCCCATGATATTTCTTCTTTTATAATTTCTTGGATCTTATGTTTTTTAAGACCCCTTAATTTGCTATTCGTTTTGAGCTTTTCTTTTCTTCCTTTTGAAATCTGCCAATAATCTTTCCAGTTGTATTGTTTTTGTACCTCCTCGAAGTATCCATTTTTTAACAACCTTTGGTCTAGTAATGCATCTTCACTTTCCAGTTTTGGATCTATTCGTTTGCTATGTGTTACATAAGCTTTCGTAAATTTGATCCTATATGTACCTTTCGGTAGATTGACATAAAACCGAAGTTTTAATCTCTTTTCCTTAGTATAATACCTGAAGGGAACACACATTCTTTGTGCACCATCACTAAGCTTATTAAAGGACCTACGACTTATGGTTGGCAATTCTTTGTTAATTAAATATTTTGAAGTTTCCTGAAGCCATTTTTTATCAGCTTCTTCTTTGGTTCTTCCCCAAAATGATTTTTCTAACTTTTTGTGTAATTCTTCAATGTATTTTTGATTTTTATATTTTTCTACATTTTTGGTAATTACAGATTCTTTAAACCAACCATGACGAATAGGTTTTTCTAATTTTATATACCCTAGATTTCGTTGTTCTTCCCAGATTTTACGCTGCCTTTTTTGAATACGACGAATCTCTTTTTGTCTTTGGCTTTTAATATGTGCCGGTTTCATTAGACATTTTTATTTAATTCATAATTGTCTTAATAATGATTCCAGCATACCTTTTGATATCTGAAATCCTAACTATTTTGGTTATAAAATTTCATTTGATTATTGTTTAGGTTAATGTTTGTTTATTTTGTTTTTCGGAAAGAATTATTCATAACAATACTTCAGTGGTACTGTATTAAACTCGTTGAAAGAGTCCAATCCAAGAATTGAATATGTTTTAAGTTATTGAAAGTAAAAAGTCCGAAACTTTTTCAGGCTTCGGACTTTAAATCAAACTGATAGGATCAGTTTATGAATTATAGAAGTCTCGAAGCATACGCATAAAAGAACCTGGTTCTCTTAGTGTATATGTATATATGTTTTTAAATGTCATATTACTTCGGTTATTAATAGTTATTATTTTTGTTGCTGTATTGCGGTGCAAATATGAAATCTATTTTTTAAGTATGCAAATTATTTTTCAATTTAATTTATTGACTATCAGTGATTTGTGTTTATTTTTAGGCAAAAGGATTCCTGTTCGTTTAGTAACGAATATTGATCTATTTGCTAATTAACTGTAGTTCTTATGAGTATCGTTCAAACAACATTTTATTGAATGTTCATAGTTTCTAAAAAATAATACATAAAAAAAGCGTCCATTTTTTTTGGACGCCCTTTAGAATATATATTTCTCTAGTTTTTTATCTATGCTTTCGATTCGAAAACAGCTTTACAGCGTCCTTTTTTATGTGTACAAAATAGATTCATAGATATTTTAAACTTGTTTTTTTGTTCTTATTTATATTGCAAATATCAGTTTATTCTTAAATAAGTTCCAAATTTTAGGAATAATTCATTTTGATTCTGAATAAGATAAGTAAGATTTCTAGAAACCATATTTAATCCCAATTTGTGCTCTCCATCTAGAATTTTGTAAATCTATGTTCCAAGGTTGCTCATCTGGATCGACATTAAATTGATATTGCGGTTGTTCATTTTCTATTCCAACAAAATTGAGTAAACTAAAACTTGAATTAACTACATTAGGTACAAATACTAAACGTCCCCAATCACGATTGATAAAGTTAAATACATTTAACATATCTAAAGATACTGTGATACTATGTCCATTTTTTAGTTGTTTTCCATATTGCAACTTCATATCTAATTCGTGATTCCAAGGAGTTTTGGCTCCATTTCTTTCTACATAATTACCTCTTCTGCTTCTTAAATAAGAATTGTTCTCAATATAGTTGTTTAATTGTTGCCATTGTTCATTTGCTGAGCTCGTAACAATGCCATTATTATCTACAATATCTACTAGTTGTATTTCTGATTGGTCTCTAGGTACATATATGAGATCATTTCTAGAGGAACCATCTCGATTAGGATCTCCTTGGTATACAAAGGAATAAGGGCTTCCAGAACGACCATTATATAAAAATGAAATAGATGCAGTATTGGTTTTTCCAAAATTAATATCGTAAGAGTGTGTGGATACTATCTTATGTCTTAGATCAAAATTAGAAAAAGAAATAGCAGGTTCATTCCCGAAAATAGCCTGATTCCACTCGAAGTTGGCTGCAGGAGAACTTCTTACAGTACTGGAGATATCTTTACTTTTACCATAGGTATATCCAACAGTTCCTCTATAATTTCCTATTCTTTTAGAAACATTTGCGGTTATATTGTAACGGTATCCTTTATCTGTATTGGTTAATAGGAATACATTGGTAAAATTTTGATTAATTTTTATATCCTCACCTGTTTGCAGAAAATAAGGACGATTGTCTGCACCAGCAAAATTCCCAAGTTCATTTCTGCGATTGATGGATTGAAAAAATAATCCATTTAATACTTCGGTATACGTTCCTTCGAGATTTACATTCCATTGATGAGGTAATTTTGCTTCAAAAGCTACATTAGTTTTCCATTCTCTAGGTAATGTAAAATCATTATCAATTAAATTAATTTCGGTAAGATTAGGTTGTACACTGCGCAAATCTGCCAGATTCTCGGTAAGTGGAGTAGCATCTGTGGGACGTAAGTCGATGTTAAAATATTCTGTTCCAGATATATATTCTACATAAGCAAACCATAAATATGGGATTCTACCGGAAAATAGTCCAGTACCTCCACGTAATCTATATCTATTATTAGTATCTAATGAATAATTGAATCCTAATCGAGGATTAAATTGAGGTGCATTGGAAATTTTGTTATCAAACTGACTAAATTCTGGTGTGTTCAATACTTCTTGACTTATCGGTAAGTCACTTGGTAAGAATTGAGCGTCGAGTCGAATACCTGCGGTAACAGAAAATCGGTTAGAAATTCTGAATTGATCTTGTAGATAAAGCGCTGTTTCTATAACCGAAACGGTTGCGGATGGTCGGCTAGTTACAAAATCAAAATCATTATTGTTAATATTGTAGACGCCACGCACTCGACTAGGGCTATCATCTAAAAAATCTTGTACAGATCGGTACTCCCAACGCCCGTTCCAAGCAGATAAAAACCCATAATCTACATCATGAAACTGCGCTAATCCGCCTGCGGTAATTGTATGTTTTTGTGAAGTGTACGATATTTTATCGGCTAATTGCAGTGTAGAGAAATCAGTGCTATACACGGAAGCTTCTCTATAGGTTCCGGCAAATATGCGATTACTAGAATTAGAAGCTATCTGGATATGTGGAAATACACGTCCATCAAAATCTCTGTCTTCTTTTACCGTATTGTATCCTAATGTAAGTTGATTCGTAATTCCATTAGTAAGATTGGATTTTAACTCCAATGCTAAGCTATTGGCAATACTGTTATGTCGATATCCTTGATTCCCAAAGTTAAATATAGAAGAGCTCCATTCTAAATTATCAGCAAAACTGTTTACATAGTTATTACGTACTGTAATTTTATGCTGATCTGATAGATTATAATCTAATCGAGCAAATATTTTGGTACTTGCAGTTTTAATAGAAGCGTTGGTAAAAGAACCTGGATCATAATTGTATTCAGAAATTAGACGGTCAGCAATTAATTGTACATCTTCTGAAGAAATATTAGAGGTTGCACTACCAGGAGCATTTAATACAGGATTGTCAGAAAGTGCCTGTTCCACATTTACATAATAAAATAATTTATCTTTTATAATCGGTCCTCCGATTCCACCTCCAAACTGAACATCATAGAAGTTAGCACTTTCTTGCTTGATACCATCTGCATAGTTACCTAATAAAAGCTGATTGTTTCCGTATCCATATACTTCTGCTTTTGTGGTATTTGTCCCATTTTTAGTTACTAAATTAATGCTAGCACCGCTAAAATTTCCGATACTTACATCAAACGGAGCTAGTTTTACGGAAAGTTCTTTTACTGCACCTAATCCAATTGGTTGGGTTCTAGAGAGACTTCCTGGGGTTCCGTTGGCAGAGGATCCTGCCGCTCCACTTGCAGGTTCCTGAAAACCGATCACATCATTATTGGCAATACCATCGATATTAAGATTGTTAAAACGATTACTAGCACCACCAAAAGAATTAAGGTTATTTTCTGTTAGATTTTTAGTAAGATCCTGAATACTTCTGTTGATAGTTGGAGTGGTTCTAAGTTCTCGTTTTCCTAGTAAGGTTTCATTACCGTTTTTTTGACTTTTAGAAGAACCTGTTACTACAACAGTTTCTAAGGATACACTATCCTCAGACATCACAAAGTTTTTAATAGTGGTATTTCCCAATTGAATCCTAACATTTTCTTCTATGACGGTCTGAAAGCCAACATATGAAATTTGTAACTTATAAGTGTTAGATGGAGATAGGTTGGTGATATTATAAAAACCATTTTCTTCTGAAATAGTTCCGTATTTGTAATTGGTAGAAACATCAATACATTGAATAGTTGCAAATGGTATTGGGTTATTTTCGGTATCGGTAAGTGTTCCCTGAAGTGTTCCTGTGGTTTCTTGAGAAATGATTAGATAAGGTGTAAAAAAAATAAAAATGACTTTAAGAAAGAGTTTCATGTATTATAATATAATTGAGCGTATCATTAACCACATAGTAAGACGTTTATCGAAACGTTTAAGATTACTTAGACGCATCAATACACGATATCATCCATAGGTTGATTAGTGTTTTTTTAATAAAATAAGAGGATATGATGTCTAAAAAAACATCTTTTTTACATATTAGTAGATAAGATGCGGAGACCCTTTATTATAATATATTTTTAATGAAATATGTAATAGGAGTATTTGTCCGGAAGAAGTTGTTTTTTCCCTTTTTTGAAATATTCTTTGTAATACACTTCGTAATTTTTTTAACAGAAATGGAAGTGTTTTATATATGTTTGTAATATCGGAAAAATGATCCAGATCATATAGAAAATCTAATTGAGAAAAAGACCTATTATAAGACTGTAGATATGCATAAAGTTCATTTCTTACATTAGAAGTGTTCCAAGAAAATTGAGCAAATTCTTTTTTATGAAAAGTCTCTTTATGAATTCCTAAAAGATAGAAACCTCCATCATAAGAAGGACCAATCGCAGAGTGTCCTTTTTGTATAGCCTCAACTGCTTTTAGAAGATGGGTCTTACTAAGATTAGGTGTGTCATTTCCCAATGTAATTACCGCATGATACCCTTTTTTATAAATATCACTGATTGCATTCGAAAAGCGTTCTCCAAAACCAGTACCGGATTGTTGTTGTTCGTTATATACAAAATAATCTAATCTTGTTTTTTTGACTAAAGTAATCGTTCTAGAAGTAAGATCTGATTGTAATGAACTATTCTTTAGAAAAGGTTTTCTTTTAATTTCCTCTTCTTGCGAAAGTGCAAAAACTAGAATTGCAATATTTTTTTTATTACAGATCAAAAAGGTGCTTTAAGGTATTAATTGTCATACTCAGTCAAGATAAAGAAATAAAACTTACAAAAGAATGTGGATTATTTTTTTAATGTATTTCTTTTATGAGTTACCTAAATCGTAAAAGTAATTCCCTAAATGAAAAGGTCATCTCACTCGATACGTATTGAGAATCGTCATTCAACTAGATACTTTTGAAAAAAAACAATCATGAAGGTATACTCAATTATTTTATCCGTTTTTAGTATTTGTATTCTATTTTTTGGTTTCAAAAAGGGCGAAGTTTCTGATGACCAAAAGATTACTGATGATCCAAGTAATGAACAGATTACAGAAGAAATTAAAATTAAGGAAGGAATACGTGTTCAGAATCTTACGTTATTTATGATTACAGGTGAAGAAAAAATATCTGGTGATATTTATAAAACCTTATCTGAAGCAATGAATACAAAGGAAGTGACGGTAAAAGAAACAGGAAATGTAAATCAATTGCTATTGGATAATAATAGCGATGATTATATATTTATTCATTCTGGAGATATTGTAAAAGGAGGAAAACAGGATAGAACAATAAGTTATGATGTAATTATTCCTCCAAAAGCGAAGAATGTAGAATTACAAAGTTTTTGTGTGGAACAAGGTAGATGGAGACAACGTGGTAATGAAACTCTTTCTTCTTTTGCGTCTAATACCAAAATGTTATCATCTAGAGAATTAAAACTTGCTGCAAGACACGAAAAAAATCAGAGTAAGGTTTGGGGAAAAGTAGCGGAACAGAAGGATCGTTTAAATGATAATCTTTCCAGAAAAAATGGAAAAATGGTAAATGTAGCCAATAACGCATCCAATACGAGCTTGCAATTAGCGCTAGAGAGTGACGAATTGGATAGTGCAAAAAAAGAATACTACAATAAGTTTAAGGATTTACTAACAACGGACAATACGATTGGATATGGATACGCAATCAACGGTAAAGTTTATGCAGTAGAGATCTATAATAATCAACGTCTTTTTAAGAATTTGTGGGATAAAATATTAGAATCGATTATTGTCGAAGCTATTAGCGAACAAAATGATAAGGATTATGAGGCTTGTACAGTAAAAGATGTAACGAAGTTTATGGATGCAATTAAAACTGAAAATAAAGGTGTGGTTAAAAACGTTAATAAAACAACCAATTTCAGAACCGTTCAGAATAACAAAGGGAATATAATTTTTACTACGGAAGATACTGATAAGAAAAGGTGGATCCATAAAAGTTATATGAAAAATGAAAAGACAAATGCTGTTCAATCTAAAGAAGATTTTCCTTACAGAAGAATACAACAGCGCAATCGTTAGGTGTTTAGTTGTATTGAAGTTTGGATTGAAAAATAGCAATAGCTTTTATAAAAATTTTGTATAATTCACCGCAACCATTAGGTAAGAGTTTCATCTATGAAATAACATATAACTTTAATCATGAAAAATATACTTGTCCTTCTTTTAATCGGAGTTACAATTTTGAGCTGTTCGAATGATGATGATGTTGCAAACCCAACTAATTGTGATTTTACAACTTTGGTAGATGCTTCAGAATATGCGGATGCGCCTTCAGATCAAGTAACCATTAATAGTGTAGCAATAGCTGATAATTGTTTAAAAGTCAATTTTGGTGCATCGGGTTGTGATGGAAATACTTGGGAACTAAAATTAATTGATTCCGAGAGTGTATTTGAATCCAATCCGCCACAAAGAAATTTAAGATTGTCATTGAAAAATGAAGAAGCTTGTCAAGCTTTTATTAGCCAAGAATTGGATTTCGATATTTCGAATCTACAAGTTGAAGGGAATCAAGTCTTGCTAAATATTACAAATTCTGACCAAACTGTTTTATACGAATACTAGAAGATTTTAAAGCAATTTTAGCATTAGTTGATACTAATATTCACTTTGTGTCATTTGCAATCGGTTATGGTAATTGTATAACTACTGTTATGCGTTTTTCCTTCATCGAGTTTTTGGATCCCTTCTTTTTCTTCGATGTTTTGGGTGGTATCTTCTACGTCAGCATATCCTAACCAAGGTTCTATACAGACATAAGGAGCTTTGGGTTTTGCCCATATACCAAGATCGGGAAAATCCTTTAAATCCATAGAAAGTACTGCCCCTTTTTCTTTATGAACAAGAGTGGCCTTTTCTGCTTTGATGTTCTTAAAAATAAGTGCGTCATTATCAAAAAGAGAATCGGTAAGCCAGATTTTGTGATCTTCTATGACAGATATAGTTTGATTACTAATCAATCCATTTGATGTAAGTACGTAACAATCAGTATTGTTCATTTTTTCTAATAAAATATAATAATCTTCATAGTTTTCTGACGAGTGTATAGGACAATTGAAAGCTGGATGTCCTCCAACTGAAAAAAACATGGGTTGCGAACCATTATTATTTATACTATGCGAAATTATGATTTGATCGTTGACAAGTTCAAAACTAATGACGAAATCAAATGTAAACGGATAACTATTCAGTGTTTCTTCTGAAGTAGATAGCGAAAATGAAACTTTAGTAGGATTGTTTTGCGTTCCTATTACATTTTTATTGTGTCGGATAAATCCGTGTTTTGGTAAAGAATAACTTTTCTTTTTATAAGTATATGTTCCATTTTTTAATCCTCCAACGATAGGAAACAGCACAGGAGCCCGACTTGCCCATATAGTAGGATCACCTTGCCATAAAAATTCTTTATTATCTTTTTTGGTTTTGATACTTGTTAATTCTGCTCCAATACTATCAATACTAACAATTAGGTGGTCGTTTTCTATAGTGTGAATCATATACGTATTATGTTGGTTAATGGTTATTACAAAAGTAAAGAAAGAAGTTACTACGATATATGAATCTATAGAAAAGGTTCTAAAAAACCTATTAATTTTGTTCCATCCGAACTCCATCGGATTCCATGACCGCTTGGTACTCTAATCTCATATACATATTCGTGTTGATAATGATAAAAGATATTCCACCAAGTTTTATTTTCTATAATTTCTAGAATACGTTTTCTTACTTTTTCTTCTTTCTGAGTAGGGTTACCTTTTATTTCTCCCCAAAAATTATCAGTAGATCTTCCGATATGTTTTTCCCAAGCTCTGGTAGCTATACAGATTTGATGATTAAAAGGAGTAAAACAACTAGCTAGTAATGTTTCTTTTAATGGCGGAATCGCCTCTTCATTCTGTAACGTGGCTGAGGTACATCGTTGACCAATAAGCAATAAAAGATGCTCAAAAGGTGTGTTTTCAATAATCGCTGCCCAATCTTTTGGAGTTGTGTTGTTTTCAGCAAGAATTGTTTTAAAATTCTTGAACGCTTCGGATAGTGAAGATGTTATTTCTTCCTCAAAATGGGGGAGTGGATGTTTATCAGGGACTCCAAACTGATGATAGTGTTCCAGATTTTGGGAGAAAACCTGTAGATGTTCTTCTTGTAAAAAATCAGCATAGCGTTCCTTCCAGGAATCTGAAAGGAACTGTTTGCTGTTTTGTAAAATTGAAAATAAATTCATTTTTGTTTCTAAATTCTTTTAGGCTTCCCACCAAAGTGTTTTTTTATATAATGGAAATTCTATGTTTTCTCCTTCTACTTTTCTACGAAGAATTGTTTTACATTGGTTACGATATTTTCCACGTAAATATCGACGATATTCCCAAGAATTACTTTTCCACCAGATTTTGGCACTTTTGGTTCTCTTTTTCCTTTTATGACTTGTTTTGTAATTATAAAATTTCTTGTTGTCATAAGATTTCATCTGTATTAATTTTTAAATTAAAAACTTAATACAGGGTTCCTTTTTTAATTTGCATTTTTATTTTTTAATCAATTGTTATATTTACTTATTTCTATTTCTTCTCTTTACTCTCCAAGGAGCATTGATACTAAAATCTCCCGCCATAATAGAACCATATGGCATCACTTCGTCTATTACTGCACCCAATCCAAATTCCTCCATTTGATTTCGTACAGCTTTGGCATTTTTATAAGCACTTGGCAATTCAGAAATATCGATTTCTTTAGAGAAAAAACGTACATCTAAACCTTCTGTTTCAATGGCAAAGATTTCTTCATTAGTCTGTCCTTCTTTGTTTCTTTTATGTTGTGTTCTACTTAAGTTTCTACCAGCTCCGTGAGGTGCAAATCCAAGATTATTCTCAGTGGTTGCTCCTTCGACAATTAATATAGGTTCTGCCATATTTAGCGGAATTAATCTTGGACCTGTGATATCTGGCATAAACTTTTTATCTAAAGGGGTTGCTCCTTTTGCATGATAGAATAAGTCACCTTCTTTAAAGACAAAGTTATGTTCGTTCCAATATCTATCTTCTGCTTCTAGATCTAACGCTTTCAAAGTTGCATCATGAATCACTTCATGATTTAATTTTGTCCATTTTCTGATCGTTTGTAATGCCGACCAATAGGTTTGTCCTTCCTCGGTATCAAAAGGAATCCATGCATTTTGTTTTAAAGTATCAGGAGAAATATCCATTCTAAATTTATTGGCAATATGCATTCCTTTTTTAAACAATCTGGCTCCGACACCTCTAGATCCGTGATGTGTAATCATCATGGTATTACCAGTTTTCGTAGAAGTTCCTACAAACAGAAAATGATTTCCGTCTCCTTGGGTACCAAGATGTTCTCTAGCCATACTGATATCTTTATCCTCTCTAAGGAAGAAATTAGATTTAAATTCTGCTAGTAGCTCATCAGTTAATTTATATTGATTTCCTCTCGGTCTACCTCCTGGTCCAAAATGTGTGCTGGTATGTGCAGCATCCAATACTTTTTTTGGATCTGTTTTACCAAAATCCGTTAACATCACAGAACAACAGATATCTGCACTGTGCATTCCTGGATGAATTGCATTTTTAGCGACTACTACGCCACCTACAGGAATAGTACCTTTTGGACCAGATGGACATGCATCCGGCATCACGGCACCGTTTATAATGGTTGGAGTTTTCATCAATTCCTTCATGGAGTCAGTTACTTTGGTAACATTATCTTGCTCTAACTCGTTCTCTGCTTTAATATTAATTTTAAAGTCTATAGCAGTTTTATGTAACTCCTGGATAGGAGGCATTTTATATTGTTCTAAATAGGTATGCATTGCTTCATCAGCTAATTGATGGGTGTTGATATGTTCAATAGCTTCTGGGAACCATTTACCAGATCTAAATCCTAAATCAATCAATGTCTTTCCGGTAATGTTAATTTTATTTTTCATTGTATTTCTAATTAATGAAGCAAAGATTAGATTGTATTGCGCAACAGTTTTGCGTAGTGTAATTAATAATCAAAAAAAATCCTCAAAAGAAATATAACCAATTGAGGATTTAGATACTATTAAACTAGATATTTTTTACTGCCTAACAAAAACTTTTAAATCATCACTTTTTCTCATCGCATAAGAAAGTGATTTGTTGCTAAATGATTTTTCGGGTTTATAATTGCTTAGTGATAACACATTGGGTAGTTTCATACCCCAAGATCCAGATTTTTTACTTTCTCCTGGAACAATCACAACTACGTGACCATATGTTTCTGCAGTATCAATAATTAGTGCTAAACCACCTCTATTGGTATGCTCTAATGCTTGATCTATGGTTTGCTGAGTTACAGTTCCTAATTGTAACCAATTTTTAGATCGTTCTGCAATAGGACGAATACTGTCATATATAACATAGCCCGATTTTTGATCTTTAAATTCTGTTACTTCAAAGACTTTGGTAATCGTTTTGGAGATACTATTTCTGCAATCATTTCGTTCCGTAGCTGCTTTTTTGCAAATGATAAAATTCTCTACTTCTTTGTCCAGATCAATATTAGCTGGTTTAACTACCGAAGATGTTTGATAATTATTATTTTTCTTTTCTGCTTCTTTTTCTTGATTATCATCAGTGGATTCTATTTTATTCTCAGTATCCAAAGTTTTTTCTTTTTGCTCGTCTTTACAGGCGAATAGACAAATAACAAGAAGTAATAGCGGGATTATTTTTTTCATGTTGTTTAGTTTTAGTGATGTAATGATAGGTGATTTTTTATTAGGCTCAAAGTTATTTTTATGCTCAATATCCGGTTGTGTAACATTAAATAATAATTTTAAACATTAAAATGTAGGGTTTTTCTGGAGTTGGCTGTTTATAGTATAAAAAATGGCTATAAGGAAGAATATGAGTTAATTCTCGTTTTTTCATAAGCGACAAGTCAGTCGTCAGTGATTACTTTTTTAATGCAGAAAACCAGGATCCCGGCCTGGTTTTCTTTTTTTAGCTATTCTTAAATTTTCTTAGCTATATCTTTTTAAAGTAAATAACTTTTGTAATTAGCTATGCGGTAATTCTAAGTTCACGATATAATGGATCTTTTTCGATCATCGTTAATAATTGTTTTTTGACATCAAATTTCTTTTTTCGAGTATATCCCTCCGTATACCCAGTGATTTTAGAAATTTCTTTGGCAGATTTTCCTTCAAAATATAGAAGCATTAAATTCTTATTATCACTACTTAATTTCTGGAAATGTTTTCGGTATAAATGCTCACGTTCTTGGTTTTCGATATCCTTGATTACGGATTCAGTTACATGTTCTGCACTTATAAATTTTGTCTCATCATGAACTACCTTATGTTTATTGCGCAATCGAGTTCTCCAAGTGTTTTTGCAAATCCCATAAAAATAGGTGGTCAATGGAACGTTTATTTCTAAAGTTCCAGATTTTAGTTTTTGATACAATACCACTAACGCATCCTGAAAAACATCTTCTACATCCTGCATATTACCATCATTTCGTAAAATATACCCTTGGATATATCTTACATTATCTCGATAGAAAATTTTTAATGTCCGTTGATCTCCCTTAATGATTCCGGATATTATTGCCTGATCTGTATTCATTTTTCCCATTACTTTTTTTGTTTATACCGTTCGTTTTTTGATTAGAATACTTAAATAGAATTTTACTTTTTTTTGATGGTACAAAAATAAATTTACTAGCGCGGAAGTCCTTACAGATTTCCGTAATCAAAGGGAATTTTTTTTAAAAATGAAAGAAATATTTCTCGATGATCTTATTTAATTTTTGTTTTCGAAGTATAGTAAGTGATTCCAGTTTTCATTGGAATGAAAAGTTCTTTTGTAGTACTTTTTTATTTGTCATTCTGGCGAAAGCCAGAATCCAAAGTATAAGAAAAGGTTATAAATTAAATAAGGTTGAAGAATACTATAATAACCCCAAATCTTTTACAATTGCAACTAGATGTGTGGTGTTTTTTGCTTTAAAATCATCAAAGAGTTTACTTACTCTTTTGTCAATAGTACTTTCGCTATTTGGCGATATTTTTTGTTTTCTTAATTTCTGTACAATTTCTTTTTTAGTAAAACCGAGAGCAAGTTCTTCTAATAACATAATATCGAAATCATCTAAGTTGATAATATTATCAGTATTAGCATCCGTTACTTCAGATGGAAGAACAGTCTCACCTTTATATACACCTTGTATACAGTTTACTAAATCTTTTATTGCATGTTGGCCTTTGCATACATAGCCATTGATATCTAGTTTTTGGAATAGCATATTTATCTTATCAGGTCTGCTTTCTTGTGAGTATACGATTACATTAATGGTAGGGTCTATTTTCCGAATGTCTTGTATGAGTTCTATACCAGAAGTTCTGGTTTGTACTTTGTGATCTTCTTTAAAAGAAAGATCAGTTATCAGTAACTCAAAAGGAGTATTTTCTTGGTGCGCTTTTCTAAATTTAATATACGCATCATCGCAATACTTTGCTTCCTCTATATCTAGGATACCTACTTGGTCATTAAGTACTTTTACGATACCTTGATTGGCAATTTCATAATCTTCTGCTACCAATACTTTTGTAAACATATTCGATCCTTTTTAACACGGGATTTTAATCTCAGCTTTAAAGCCTTTATTTTTTTCTTAGTCAAAGATAATAGTTCTGTTTATAGCTTGATTACGTTTTTCCGTATTGTAGACTATTCTCACGTGATTTTATCAGAAAATGGATTCTGGTCTGCACCAGAATGAGAATGGAAATATTTAGATAAAGTGTTTGTCATTTTATTATACATAAAAATATATAGTATATTGATAATGTGATTCTTATTGCTTATTTAGGAATAACAATTTCCGCTTTAAAGCCTTTGTTTTTTTCTGAGTCAAAGACAATAGTTCCGTTGATAGCTAGAATACGCTTTTCCGTATTACGGAGTCCATTTTTTGATTTAATTTCTTCTTTTTGGATGCCTACACCATTATCAGAGTACTTAATTAATATTTTATTTTTTTCATTTTTAAAGACCACAGCGACCAAATCTGCTTTACTATGCTTTTGCATATTGGTCATCAACTCCTGTAAAACTCGATAGATGGTAATTTTTAGATTTTTGTCTGTGGTATCCCAACCAATTTTATCAATACCCCTTAGAACAAGTCTAATATTATTTTTGGTATAGTTGGTTAGCATATCGGTTAACTCCTCTAAGTAGGTTTCATCTACCTCGAATTCACTATTTTCTCTAGAGATGTCTCTAGCCTTGGTATAGGCGGTATTGAGTTTTTTGGTAATCTGCGGATCGTGTGGATCGTTTTGATATTGCATCATTACCTGAAAAATATCATTACCTATTTCATCGTGTAACCGTTTAGAAATACGTGTTTCGGTTTCATACGCTGCTTGGAACTCTACGATTTTGTTTTGTTGCGCTAAATACTTGGTTCGCTGCCGTGAGAAATAGATGATAAATCCAATGAATGTAGCAAGTAGTAAAATCCCAAGTAGATAAACGGTGTTTTGGTTTTGTACTTCCTGAATTTCTTCACTTTTCTGTTGGTTCTCTTTTTCTAAATTTTCACTTTCGAATCGGATTCTGGCAAATTTATCTCTAAATTGATTATCTCTTTTAGTTAAACTATCATTTAGTTTGATATACTCCATCGCGTATTTTCTTCCTTCTTCTGGAGGAGAAACTTGTGCCAATAAATCATAGGCCTGCAGGAGTTCCGTATTTTCATTAATTGTAGTAGCTGATTCTTTGGCTTTTTCGGCAAACTCTTTTGACGAATTATTATTATTAGATTGGTAATATTCGGATAGATGAAGGTAGCTTGTAGTTAATCCTTTCAGATCATTTAAACTATCCCTAATTTGATATGCCTTATTTAATAGATAGAAAGCACTGTCATTATCTTTGTTGGCTAGAAATTTAGCATATCCTAAATTATCAGTATAAAGAGCATATCTTTTAGGTCTGGTGCTTAAGAAATATTTATATGAGAGTGCTTTTTTGTAGTATTCTATTGCACGATCATATTTTTGTTGAGATTTATATGTTGTACCTATGTTGTTATATGAAATAGCTTTATATAAAGTATCTTTAGAAGTGCCTTTAGAATGCTTAATGGTTTCTAAATGATATTTTATTGCATCATCAAAACGACCTAATTGTTTGGCAATTATTCCTAAGTTGATATAGGATATTGGGATATATGAGGCATTTCCGGATAATTCAAATTTTTCAATAGCTTTAACTGTGAGTGCTTCACTTTCATTATAATCTTTTACTTTTCTGGATAATTTGGCTAGATCTATTAATGCAGTTCCTTGATCGTGTATATAATCAACTTTATTTATTTTTTTTTGATTCCCAAAAGCAGTATAAATTTTGTTTGAGTTATAGAAAAAATAGTAAGCGCTATCCAGTACTTGTTTTTTTCTATAATGAATTCCTAAGTTTAAATATGATTTAGCAATACCTATTGAATCATTTGATAAAATTGACAATTGTAGCATTTCCCTATCCATATTTTTGGAAACTTCATAATTTTTTAATTCATAATGGATTGCAGAAATTTTTTGAATTTTATTTCTCTTATAAATATTGTTTTCTATGGTTTTATATATTGAATAAGCTTTTTTTAAATTGTTTTTCCTTTCATTTATAGATAAGTTTTTGTTTGACGCTTTTTTAAGATACTTTTCAATTTTATTCGATTTCGTAGGAATTTCTGGATTATTGTTAATTTCTTTAGAACAATTGTAAAACGAAATAAAAATAATAAATAAAAAATATACTTTTTTTCTCATAAAATTATAAAACTAGTATTAATGAAATATTGTTAACACAATAAGATAATGCTATAAAGTTATGGAATCTAAGTAGAAAAAGGATATTCATTTGATTGAATATCCTTTAGATTATAGAATGTTTTAATTCTTAACAGTTTCTTCATCATCATCTTCAGTAAAAGAAGTTTTCTCTACTTGCTCAACTCCAACCTCTTCATTGATAGAAGGAGGGTCGCAAGAAACGAAGTTTAGACCTAATAATACGGCTAATAGTAAAAATTTTAAAGTTTTCATGTTGTTAGTTGTTTGATATTCCAATTGTTGGGGTACGCCCATAGGTTGCAACCCCAGTTGGTATGTGCCCACATACCTAATACCTATGGGAAATGATCAATAAGGTGGGAAAGTGATCCTAGTGCAGTTGCGATACCTTACTTTCCCCTTTTCAGGTAGCGGCAAACTGCAGTTTGGATGGGTTTTGTCTTCGATGGAGTTTGTCTAAATACTTAGACATCTTTTCGGCTACGATTAGACTGATTGTTTAGCTCAGACTGATGTAGATCGGTAGACAAAACGAGTTTTGTAACCTTTTTTTAATAAGCGTCATAGAAATGTATACCTAGATACGTTCGATATATGAATGTTGTTATCTAACAATAAGTGTCTGATATAATCTGCCTTGTGTGTCTATTAGTTTGTCGATTAACCATTAGCTTATCGTGAGTACTATGTGAACACTTTAAGGTTTTTGATACCTTTTTTGATTTGTCGACGAAGACAAATCCACTTATCGAGAGCTTACAACATCTAAACTATATGCGAAGTAAAGCTGTCTGTTACTAGCACTTCACGAATGTTCATACTAGTGAAATTCAAGGCTTTTTCCAGTATTTCTGTACCTTTTGCATTTGGCATTTTTACTGGAGTAGGATTAACAATCGAAGTGTGTAACCCTAATCCGTCGAAGCCTGCAAATGCATCGGCTAACAGATAATTTCTGATCTCCTGCTCCTTTTTAGAAAATTGATTAAACTTCATTGTTTTATTTTTTTGTTGTTAATTAATTGAAACTCTTTTTTTGAATATACCCTGCATTATTGCAAGATTTTTAATTCTAAAGTTTCTTATTGTTTTGTTATTTATAGTACAAATGTCTGTAAGTAGTACGCATTCTTTTTGCGTAGTAAAAAATATTTACTATTTTTTCTAAAATATTTTTAAATGGCTTCTAATAAAAATGCTTTAATACGGTATAAAACGATTGATCAATGTTTGCGCAATACCTTTAGGAGGTGGATGTTGGATGATCTTATAGAGGCATGTTCTGATGCATTATATGAATATGAAGGAAAAGATGTATATGTAAGTAAGCGTACGGTACAATTAGATATACAGATGATGCGCAGTGATAAATTAGGGTATAATGCTCCGATAGAAGTATATCAACGTAAATATTACCGTTATGCAGAAGAAGATTATAGTATTATGAATATCCCGGTAACAGATCATGATATTAAAATTATGAACGAGTCCATCCAGATACTACGCCAGTTTAAAGACTTTTCGCTGTTTAAGGAGATGAATGGAGTTATAGAACGGTTAGAAGATTCTGTATATGCAAATGAAAAAGATAATATACCGATTATCCATCTCGAAAAGAATGACCTACTAAAAGGGCTAGAGCATATTGATAGATTATACCACGCGATACAGAATAAGCAGGTTCTAAAAATGGTGTATAAGTCTTTTAAAGCTAGAAGTGAAAGTGAAATTCTTATTCATCCACAATTATTAAAGGAATTTAATAATCGATGGTTTTTATTAGCGTTGGGCAATAAAGGAAAGCTCTTGACTACTTTTGCATTGGATAGGATTGTTAGTATTCATAATTCTAAAGAAGATATTCTTTATATCGATCAGCATATTGATGGTGATGTATATTATAAGGATGTAATAGGAGTGACGGTTTCAGAAAATGTAGTGCCAGAGCTTGTAAAGTTTAGAATAGATAATAGAAATGCCCCTTATGTAATCACCAAACCATTTCATACATCTCAGCAAACAATATCAAAAGATGAACTAGGTACGACTTTTACGATTAAGGTTCAGATTAATTTTGAGTTAGAACGAGTGATTTTAGGTTTTGGTGATACGATAGAGGTGTTAGCACCAGATCGATTACGAACCAGAATTCATGGAAAGCTAAAACGAGCTTTAGACAAGTACAAATAGTAATTAATAATTATTGATATAACTTTTTTACCAGTTTTCCGATACTAAGTCCTTGTACGAGTATTGAAAAGAATACAACTACATAGGTGATATATAGTATCACTTCTGAAGAAGGGTTGTCTGTTAAACTTAGCGCCAAAGCTAGCGAAATGCCACCTCGTAATCCTCCCCAAGTTAGTATAGAAACAGTTTTTATGGGGCTCATCTCAGTATGCTTTAGTAATGAATAAGGAAGTAATACAGAAATAAATCTTGAAAAAAGCACTATAAAAATTGCGATAATTCCTAAGGTTAGATGTCCTACATCAAATTTTAATAGGTGTATGGCTAAACCGATCAGAACAAACAGGATGCCATTAAAAACATCATCGAGTACTTCCCATATATCATTGATCAGTTTTCTTGTTGGACCTTGATTGGATGCCACATTTAATTTGTTACCAATTAACATTCCTGCAACTACCATAGCTAATGGTCCTGATACATGGATCAAAGATGCTAATGCATATCCACCCATTACAGTTGCCAGACTGATCATTACTGATAATTGTGGATTTTCTTTTACGGATTTTATACTCTGATATCCTATAAATCCTAAAAGAGCTCCATAGACGATTCCACCAATAGCTTCTTCTACAAATAATTTACCAATTTCTGCGGTTACAGAACCTTCTCCATGATGTTCTCCCATTCCAGTGAGAATTAATATTCCAGAAAATACAACAACTCCAATACCATCATTAAACAAGGATTCTCCTTCAATTTTTATTCCTAAGCTTTTGGCAATATTTGCTTTTTTCAGAATGGCCATCACAGCAATTGGATCAGTAGGCGATATCAATGCGCCAAATAGCAAAGCATCTAAAAAAGGTAATTGAATATTAATTAATTGAGCAGCACCAAAAGTCAAACCACCTACCAAAAATGTAGAAATCAAAACTCCCAACGTTGCAAATAAGATGATGGGCCATTTTTCTTTTTTTAGTTCCTCAATATTTACGTGTAAGGCTCCTGCAAACAAAAGGAAGCTTAAAATCCCATCTAATAACAAACTCCTAAAATCAGAATTAGCAACAATATCACAAAAGAACTGATAGAAGTCAGGAACAATATTTTTACTTAATGTAATGATTACAACAGTTACTAAACTCAATAGCATCAGAGCAATTGTAGCAGGCATTTTTAACCATTTGTAGTTTATAAAACTAAAAAAAGCAGCAATCGAAAAAATAATACTGAAGGATTGTAACATGGTTCTTAAGATTATAATTTGCGTATAAGTTTTTAAACATGGTGATTCTATAAAACCTTCTGTATTGCATAACAGAAGGGCTTTGGGATTTTTCAAGCAGATGTTTAGCTAAATAAGTTTCACATCCGTTATGATTTCTAAAAGAGCTGGACCATTATGATCTCTTAGTTTTTCTAATGCGGGAATTAGTTCTTCTTTTTTAGTCACTTTGATACCCAAAGCACCGCAATTTTCGGCATATTTAGCAAAACTTACATTATGTAATGAAGTTTGCCAGACATCTAATTCGGCGGCTTTTTGTTCTTTAGAAATTTTTCCTAATTCGGAGTTGTTGAGCAATACATGTTTGATATTCATATTGTATTTCACCAACGTCATCATTTCTGCTAAATATTGACCAAAACCACCATCTCCAGAAACTGACCAAATGGGTCTTTCTTTTCCTTTGGCAGCCCAAGCTCCCATAGCAGCAGGTAACGAAAATCCAATGGAACCTAGATATCCGGACATTAATATAGATTGATTTTTAGGTTCGAAGTAACGTCCGAATGAGTAGGTGTTGTTTCCAACATCTACTGCGATTACTGCATTTTCTGGAGTGACTTTATTCATTGCTTCAAAAACTGCAATGGAACTTATTCCATTATCACCTTGATCTTTTAATCGATTCGCTTTTTCTTCTTTCCAAATATCCCAACGTTCAGCAATTTCTGATCTTCTATCGATAGTATCAATATTATTTTCTGTTTGTTCCTCTATGAGAGATAGCGTTTCCGAAATTTCTCCCCAAAGCGCAGCATCTATTTTATGAAACTTACTTAATGCTGTTGGATCATAATCTACCTGAATAATTGGTTTCTTAGGAGTGATTCCTGTATGATTGGAAAAGGATGCTCCAAATACAATGAGTAAGTCACTTTCGTTCATAAACCAGGAAGCAATAGGAGTTCCACTACGACCTAATACTCCGCAACCCAATTCATGATCATCAGGAATAAGTCCTTTCCCTTTAAAGGTTGTAATTACTGGACATTTTAGCTTATCCGCAAAAGTTGCAATGGCTTTCATATGAAACCTTGCTCCATGACCAACAATAATAGCAGGCTTTTTTGATTCTGAAATCATCGAAACTGCTTTTGCAACCATTTGCTTTGGAGGTGAAATATTCATCGGAGTTATTCTTCCTTCAGGAGTTTGTGCTTCTTCGCCCATAGTTTTTGGCATAAAAGCCACTTCATCTGGGAAAGTAATATGTGATACATTTCTATTGAGTATTGCACTTTTTATGGCTAAACTCATTAATTCACTATGTTTAGAATTCTGTTGGACAGAATGATTAAAATCAGCAACAGTTTGGAATGCCTTGACCAAATCTACTTCCTGAAAAGCACCGGTACCCATCACTTGGGTATTTACTTGTCCGGAAAATGCTAATAAAGGGGCTCTATCTACCTTAGCATCCCACATACCTGTAAACATATTAGTGGAACCAGGTCCTGCAATACCAAAACATACAGCTGGTTTGCCCATTAATTTTCCATAAGCCGAAGCAGCAAAGGCGGCAGCGCCTTCATGACGAATACCAAAATATTGTAACTTTCCTTGTTTTTCTAATCGCATCATAGCATCTGCAACTCCAAGGTTAGAATGACCTACCATTCCAAAAACGGTATCAACATTCCAGTTAACCATAGTTTGTATCATAACATCAGAAATAGTATCCTGATGTTTAGGTTCTTCTGGAATACCAACTAAGATTGCATTCCCATCTTCTTTTACCTCAAAAGTGGTAACTCCATCATCATAACCTCCTGGAGGCAATCCTGTACAAGGGTCAAAATCCCAACCGTGCCAAGGACATCGTAACAAACCATTTTCTATAGAGCCTTCTCCTAGAGGACCTCCTTGATGTGGACATTTATTATCTAAAGCAGAAAATTTACCATTATAATGAGTGAGACAAACACCTTGGTGACCAGCGGTAACAGTTTGTACCCTTCCTTCTGGGAGTCTATCTTTATTATCTAGTACTTTATACCAAATAGTTTCTTTTTTTGAAGTCATGATTGCTTTTTAAGATGTTAGAATTTGTTGTGATATTGATCTTGTCTTATTTTTACAGCCCTAAATGAGTATATAATTAAGGCTATTAAACCTAACAGGGCGCTGGTAATTCCGGCAATAGTAATATAAATGGTAGCATTGAAATCGGTATCAATACTCTTATAAATTCCTGAAACTAATGCAGAAATCACAAAACAAGCAACAGCAATATATAAGAAAACCATAGCGCTATTTAGTAGCTTAAGTTGTCTTAACTTTCGCTCAATCAATTGTTCTTTTATTATATCTTCTGTAATCAATGTTTTAATCTCTGTACTGAGATTAACCAAAAGATTAGAGGTAGATAATATCAATAGTCCAATCCCGGGAATAATAGTAGCAGGTAGATACCAATGTTCCATAGGTTCTAATTTTTATAAGTAGAAATAGCTTCTTTGAAGAAAGTAACTCCTTTTTCTTCATCAATGCCAGAAATTGGTAAAACCGCTCCTTTAAAACCTTCATTTTTCCATTCACCTAATGATAAAGGTCCAAACGTAGCGGTATCTAAACTATCGTGACCTTTATACCCACTGATATAGAAATAATAGTTATTATGGGTGCTATCAGGAATTGCCATTCCTAATCCAATAGCAACACCAGCTTTATCTTCTAATTGAGCAAATGCTCCCGAATCGAAATGATGTGGCCATATCCGAATATCAGATTCGAGTGACGAAGTATTTAATGTTTTTTCTAGTACTTTATGTGCTAAGGTTCGATTTTGTAATAGCTCCTGAAGTATACTATCATAAGGTTTTTCGAAAACGTAGTCATCCGTTAATGTATCGTAAGGAAGTTCATAGTGTAGTTTGTAAGTATAAGGGGTTTTGATTCCTAACGAAGTAGTTAATGATTCTAACCAGTTAAGAATTTCTCTATGTGTTTTTTTATCTAATGAAAGGCTTAGTCTAACCGTATTATTAGCAACCCAATGGAGCGCAAAATTTAGATAATCAAAAGTTATCTTACATCCTCTATCATTTAAAGGCCAGGTTTCTAGATATCCTTTTTCTTTATTAAACCCTAAGTTCGTATGACTGTCATCGTCTTTTTTTGGTAAAAAGCTTATACTTGCTGTAGCTAAATATTGAGCTGCTAGATGTATTTGATTAGACATAATTATTTTATTTTTTTTAAAGTATTATGATTTATAATACTCCGGCGTAGTTAATTCCAGTTAATTTATGCATATCCCGATCAAAAGTTGATAAATCATCATGATTGAATTTTGAAACATCATCGTACCCACAAGCTCTAGCAACAACTTTAATTAAGTTATTAGTTGCATCAAAATAGTTATGTAATTGCTTTGCCGAAGATTCTATAATCAATCTGCTTCTTAAAGATTCTTTTTGCGTTGCGATACCTACTGGACAGTTGTTACTTCCGCATGCACGCATCCCTAAACAACCGATAGCTTGTAATGCTGAATTAGATACTGCGATAGCATCAGCGCCAAGCATCATTGCTTTTGCAAAATCCTCTGCGATTCTTAATCCTCCAGTAATAATCAGAGTAACATCTGCAGCACCAACTTTATCAAGATATTTTCTTGCTCTTGCTAAAGCTGGAATTGTAGGTACATTAATATTATCACGTAAAATTGTAGGAGCAGATCCTGTCCCACCACCGCGACCATCTAGGATGATGTAATCTATACCAACGTCCAAAGCAAACTGGATGTCTTTTTCGATATGACTGGCAGCAATTTTAAAACCAATTGGAATCCCACCAGTTCGATCTCGTACTTTTTCTGCAAAAGCTTTGAAATCTTTCACTCCATGAAAATCAGGGAATGTTGCTGGAGAGATAGCAGTTTCTCCTTCATTTAGACCTCTAACACTTGCTATTTCTTTACTCACTTTACTGCCTGGTAAGTGGCCACCTGTACCCGTTTTTGCTCCTTGTCCTCCTTTAAAATGAAATGCTTGTACATTATCTAATTTATCCCAGGAAAAACCAAACTGAGCAGAAGCTAACTCATAAAAATATTTGGTATTGTTTTCTTGTTCCTGTGGTAACATTCCACCTTCTCCAGAACATATTCCTGTGCCTGCCATTTCTGCTCCTCGGGATAAAGCAATTTTGGCTTCTCTAGATAAGGCCCCAAAACTCATATCACTTACAAACAAAGGAATATCCAGTTCTAAAGGCTTTTTTGCTTTGGCTCCAATAACCACTTTAGTAGCTACTTCTTCGTTATCTAATAATGGTCTAGTTGCTAGCTGAGCTGGTAAAAACTGGATGTCACTCCATTTGGGTAATGTATTTCTATCAACTCCCATAGAAGCAGAAAATCCGTGATGTCCAAGATTTTTTAATCCATTTTTAGCAAGCTCTTTAATGTATCCAGTGTATGGTTCTGTATCTTCTGGATGTGTATCTGCATAAGCACCTAAATATTCATCTCTATTAAATGGTTGCGGTTGATCAAGAAGGTAATCATCAATTTCAGATTCATCTACATATAAAGTATCTCCATCAATTTTAGTGCTAAATTTATGTAAAACCTCCTTGTTATTGTATTCAGAAACACCGGTGTCTACTCTGTAATCCCAACCGTGAACACCGCATATTAAGTTATGACCATCTACATGTCCATCGGACATCAATGCACCTCGATGTAAACATCTACCATATAGGACCGAAATTTCTTCATCAAATTTTACAATAACTAAATCTAATCCATTTACTAAAGCATGAGTAGGTTGTTTGTTTTCTAAATTACTAATCTGAGCAATTGCTACTGGTTTTTTCATGAGTGTATGTTAATTTTGAATTGTGTGTTGCTTTGTTGTATTAAGTATAGAAATAGATTGTGTGTTATAATCTATAATACCTTCTTTGCGTAAAATGCTTAAAGTGTTACTAACTGTTTGTCTAGAAGTATTGGTTAAATTGGCAATGTCTTTATGCGTTAACAGGTTTTTTGCTATTATATTTTTTTCTGTTCGTTCTCCAAACTCTTTGATATAATCTATTACAAACTCTTTGATTCGAGTTGTACTATCTTTATATAATAAATCTTGTAATCGTCTCTCTAGTTTTTTGATTCGTAAACCATATATCTTTAGAACACCGTTTTTAAGAGATTTATGTTTCTCCATAATTTGTTTCATTCTAAAAGATTCTATATAACAGACAATACAATCTTCGAGTGCAATAGCTTGTTCTTCTATATTATCATGTTCATCGTAGAGTGATAGCTCGCCAAAGATGTGTCCCTTTTTAACAATGTATTTAACACTATCTGTAGTAGTATCGATAATCTTAACGGTTCCTTTTTTTAGAAAAAAGATACTTTTATGATCATTATTAATTAGTTCAACAGTTGATCCTTTATCGATGTTTTTCATCTCAAGAATTTCACACATTCGCATCATGGTAATTCTACCAAGTTTATTAAATAAATTAAAACCTTCTAAAAACCAATATTTGGTATATGTGTTCAATGAAGTGTGAGTTTAGTTAGTATTGTTAAATGTAAGGATTTTTAATAGTACTCATTATTAATAAATTATGAGAAGTTACTTTAGACGACAATTATAGATTTTTCTTACAGTTTATAGGTAGTTATCGGTTTACTGGAATAGGTCGTAAAAGTTTATGAGAATATATTGAAATTAGTACTCCACATTTTTAAATCTTCTCAGGACTTTTGATAATCCGATATTATTTCTTCTATCCTCTTTAGGCGTTTTTAAAATTTCTTTTATTACAATCCTTTTTCTTTATACCGCTACTATTTTTAGTAATCGATTAATATCATACCAGTGGCATAACTCCGAAGGAGACACTTTAATAATACGTTTTTAGAACTGATAGCGAGTAGTTTTTAAAATGAATTGTTAATAGATATGAAGATAAATTAATCTAGAGAAACCAATCTCTAGATTAATTTAATAATGGTATTCCAAATAAATTTATTTATTTCCCAGCATCAGGAATTCGTTACAAACTACTTCGGTAATATACCTTTTGTTTCCTTCGTTATCATCGTAACTGCGAGATGTAAGTTTTCCTTCTATAGCTACTTCTTGTCCTTTGTTTACGTATTTCTCAATAATTTCTGCGGTTTTACCCCAAGCTACAATATTGTGCCATTGAGTATCGGTAATTTTATCACCAGCTTTATTATAGTAATAGTCGTTAGTAGCGATAGAGAATTTTGCAAGTTTCTTCCCTGAATCAAGATTAACGATTTCTGGTTCTTGTCCTAAGTTTCCTATTAACTGTACTTTGTTTTTTAACGTGTTCATGTTTTTTAATTTTAGTTCCTGTTTTTTACAGGTAGATGAAACAATTTTTTGGTATCGATTTTTCTTTTATTTCGACAAGGCAAACATAGATGCAGTTCCAAATAAGATTCGGTTAGGAAGTGTTTATTTTCGGTTGTAAACGTTTGTAGTCGTTTGTTTTTGACTAAAAGATGGTTTTATCGTATTGTGAAATATGATTTTAAAAAGCTATTTTTAAATAATAATTTTAAAACTAATAGTGTATCAATGGTTTACTAAATGATAGTCAATGAGAACAAAACAGATAGCAAATCGATTTAGAGAAGTGATATTAAACGGTGTTTGGATAGCTAATACCAATTATAAAGATCAATTATCAAATATAACTTGGGAACAAGCCACTACTAGAGTAGAATCATTAAATACAATTGCATTGCTTACTTTTCATATTAATTATTATATAGAAGGAGTTTTGAATGTGTTAAAGGGGGGAGCCTTGGAAATAAGAGATAAATATAGTTTTGATGCTCCTAAAATAACCTCCGAGGAAGATTGGAAAATATTATTGAACAGCTTATTGGATAATGCAGAAGAATTTGCAAGCCTGATCGATACTATGTCAGACGAAGAATTGGATAATTATTTTGTAGATGAAAAATATGGTACCTATCAGAGAAATATTGAAGCGATGATAGAGCATAGTTATTATCACTTAGGTCAAATTACTTTAATTAAAAAAATGTTATCTAATGAATGATTCAATCATAGAAATATTAAAAACTATATTCGATAGAGATTTAACAAAATTAAAAACGGAAATAGAATCTTATACTAAAGAAGAACATATATGGATTGAAACACCAGATATAAGTAATTCGGCAGGGAATCTTTGCTTACACCTTGTCGGGAATCTCAATACCTATATTGGTGCAGAATTCGGTAAAACTGGATACATAAGGCAAAGAGAACAGGAATTTTCTTTAAAAAATGTTTCTAGAATAGAACTACTATCTATGATAGATGATACGATGAAGATTGTAATGGATTCATTAGATATGATAACTAAAGAAGATTTACAAAAAGAATATCCTAGAATACTTATGGATAAGAACCCTAGTACCCATAGATTTCTGGTGCACTTGGCAACTCATTTAACGTACCATTTAGGCCAAATCAATTATCATAGAAGAATATTAGATGTTTAAATTGATAATAACCTGACACCTGATCCAACCGGAAATGTTAAAAAAACTATTGAAAATAATACTTGTTTTGATAATCCTTGTAGGGATTGGTGCAGGGTATCTTTATTTTAGATTACATAATAATATAGATAATGTTTTAGAAGCTGAAGATGATTGGAGAAGCGAGGTTTTAGAATTTCCATTGATATTTGCTGGAGATTTAGAGTACAATGGAGAAGAACATATACGATTTGCACCAGGTTGGGGAGATACCAATAGTGAAGATTATTTTTCATATGTTTTTTTATGGGTTTTAGAAGAAGATCCAAAATTGAATGCTACGGAACTAGAAAACATTATGGATGTCTATTTTGACGGACTTATGAATACAGGTGCCATCACCAATTTTAGTTTTTTTAAAAATATTCCAGAAACCCAGTCTTCAATACGGCAATTAAATGATCATATGTATAGAGGTTCTATAAAAATGTATGATGAGTTTTTTGCTAAAGATATGACTACCTTAAATGCTGATATCCAATATGAATATTGTACTACTAGAAAACAACATTTTGTATGGTTTTATTTATCACCAAAAGATATGGATCATCTAATTTGGAAACAACTTAAAGAAGTTCAATTAAGTATTAACTGTAGATAATAATTAGTTTGTATGAAGATGCATTTTTACAAAACATAATAATTACAAATACGTGAATTCAGAAAAAGAGTTAAAAAAATATTATGAATCATATCTCGAAACATTTCCTGACTTAAACTCAGAAGAATTAGAGTTTTTAGAATCATACCTTACAATAGAAACGTATGAAAAGAAAGAATTTCTTTTTAAAAGCGGAGAAGTTCAAAAAGAAGTTGGATTTGTGTGCAAAGGTCTTTTAAGACGTTATTATATTAACGAAAAAGGAAATAAGATAACTACTGGTTTCGTAAGTGAAAATAATTATGCAACAGATTATCCTGCTTTTATTAGGCAAATACCGTCTAAGTATTTTATTGAATGCCTTGAACCATCAGTAATTATAAAGTTACCATATAATAAAATTCAAGAAGGGTATAAAAAGTATAAGACAAGTGAAATGTATGGAAGGCTAATCGCAGAATATGTATTGACCTTTCAGACAGATAGAGTAGAAAGCTTTTTATTCAAAAATGCTGAAGAAAGATATTTAGATTTTATAGAACACAATAAAGATATTATCAATAGGATAAGCTTATCTCATTTATCTACCTATTTAGGGATTGAACGTCAATCATTAAGCAGAATTAGAAGTAAAATTGCGAAAAGATAGTTTTTGTCACATATGTGTCAGGTACATCATTTAATTATATCTCATTTTTACATTATAATCTTAAACACAGTAAAAATGATTTGTTACAAAGCAGTATTGAATATAACATTCCTTATAGTATTTCTTTTTTGTGGATTGGTAGCTTTTGGACAAGAAGTATCAATTACATCTTCTATCCATAAAGGCATACAACAACGAACAGATGATATTTTTGATAGTCTTGTGAAAATTCGTAGAGATTTTCATATGAATCCTGAAGTCTCGGAACAGGAAAAAAGAACAGCGCAGAAAATCAAAGAATATTTACTTTCTATAGGGTTAGAAGTTAAAACTGATATTGGAGGAAATGGTGTAGTTGGTGTTTTAAAGGGAGCTAAAGAAGGAAAGAAAATAGCTTGGAGAGCTGATATTGATGCAATGCCTTCAGAAATACCTGATGTGGTAGATTTTAAATCTAAGACAGAAGGTGTACGCCATATATGTGGGCATGATGTACACACTACAATTGCATTAGGAATTGCTAACGTATTAGCAAGCCAAAAAGAACAATTAGAAGGAACAGTTTATTTTATTTTTCAACCCTCAGAAGAGAATTATAAAGGAGCTCAAGCAATGATAAAAGATGGTTTGTTTGATCTGATCAAACCAGATGAGATATATGGAGCGCATATTGCACCATTGCCGGCAACAATGATTTCCACTAAGCCAGAATGGTTATTTGCTGATTATAAAATGATAGAAGTGGTGTATATGAACTCAACTGATGATGATGCAATGATTGAGTATACCAAAACATTGCTTAAAAGTTTTCAGAATGTTAAATCAGGTAGTGAATTTTTTGATCCGCAAAGTTTATTAAGCCCAACTATCGGCTTAGCAAATCCCAATACTATTTTTAAAGATTATACAACGGTAAGTGATAATTTCAGTGTTAAAGAAATAAGTGATTTAATATCAATTAAAACGTATGTGGGCTCTAGTATTTTTAATGAATTAGATAAGATTTTACCTCTAGTGCAGCAGAAAATCAAGTCATCAAAATATAAAACGAAGTTGATAAATGTATCGTATTCTGGAGACCGTGCAAACCTAATGAATGATAAAAAGTTAACTAATGAGGTTATGAATTCTATTTCTAAACTTTATGGTCAACAAAATGTAATTCGATTATATGGAGAAATGCCAGATGGAAGAGGTGATGATTTTGCGTATTTTCAAGAACGAGTACCTGGAGTATATTTTTTCTTAGGAGGGTCTAATTTTGAAAAAGGAATTATCTCGATGCCTCATGCTCCAAATTTTGCAATTGATGAGAGCTGTATTAAAACAGGAGTAAATTATTTTTCATCAATGATTGTAGAAAGATTATATGATTAATTTGTTAGAATTAAGTGAAGGTTTTTGCTATTATGAATAAAACCTAAAAAAAACAATTAAACTACCTCAATGATACGACCCTATAAATTGAAGGATAAAAAAGAATTAATTGATGTTTTTAAGCAAAATATACCAACATATTTTGACCTCAAAGAGGTAAAAGATTTTCAAGATTACTTACAAAAGTATAGTGCCTATTATTATACAATCTTTTATAAAAAGAAAATAGTAGGAGGAGTAGGATGTTATTTAGAGGGTAAAAATAGAATAGGTAGAATAACATGGATATTTTTTCATCCAAAATATACTGGATTGGGATTAGGAAAAAAAGCAATAGAGCATTCATTATCTATCTTGAAATTAAGTTCGGAATTAGAAAAAGTAGTAGTAACTACATCTCAACTCGCGTATAAATTTTTTGAGAAGTTTGGATTTGTATTGGATAAAATAGAGAAAGATTATTGGGGACTAGGATTGGATCTGTATCTAATGGAACTATCGTTTAACAATAATTCTTAAGTGATTAAAAGTATCAAAATTTATAATTGATTCTTTGTGGGATTGCAGGGCAGATACAGTATCTTTATCATAAGGTTTTAAAAATAGATGTCCAAGAAATTTTTTTTTCATTCACACAATGATAGATAAACTCTTAGAAGCTGAATTTTCTTTTAATCAGCCCGAAGTTAAAACGTTGAATGGCTACGATAACGTCAATTATATAGTCAAGAATAATTCCACGAAATATATTTTTAAAACATATTCTTATGATAAAGAATTGTTTTCTATTCTTCAAGCAGAAAATGAATTACTTCTTCATCTTAAGGGTAAAGATGTAGATATGTTTCCTGACCCTATTCCGTTTACGGATGGTACTTTTATAAAAGTAATAGAGGTTGATGGGGTTAAAACTATTTGCCGGATGCTTTCGTTTCTAGATGGAAAGTTTTTAGGTGATGTTGAAGCTACAGAAGAACTATTTTATAGTTTAGGAAATTTTCTTGCTGAAATGAATCTTAAGTTTCAAAAATTTGATAGTTATGTCCTAAAAGCTAGACAATGGGAGTGGGATATTCAGTATGCGCACTTGAACAAGAAATATCTAAATGATATCGTTGATCCGCATAATCGAAATGTAGTTCGTTATTTTTTTCAACAATTTGAAGAAAACGTAATTCCGTTACTACCAGAATTAAGAAAGCAGGTAATACATAATGATGCAAATGAATGGAATATCCTAACGGAAAAAGGAAAAGTTTCAGCAGTTATTGATTTTGGTGATTTGGCATATTCACAACTAATAAATGAATTGGCAATTGCAATTACTTATGCGTGTTATGATAAAGAAAATCCTTTGGATTGGATGCCTTTTATTTTAAAGGGATATCATAGCGTTTTTCCTTTAAAAGATAAAGAAATAAAAGCGCTGTATTATCTTATTGCTACTAGACTTTGTACTAGTGTATGTAACTCTGCGCATTCCCGAAAAATAAATCCAGAGAATATATATGCTACTGTAAGCGAAAAGTATGCTTGGCAAATGTTATATAAATGGATAAGAATTAATCCTATTAAGGCGGAGAATGTTTTTAGAAAAGCAATAGGTCTTTTACCTATTGAAAAACCCTTAACTACAGAAGAACAAGTAAAAAGAAGGTATGCCAATATAAGTCCTATCGTCAGTTTAAGTTATGAAGAACCTATCTCGATGAGTCGTTCCGCTTTTCAGTATATGTATGATACCGATGGGAATACCTTTTTGGATGCATATAATAATATTCCACATGTTGGACATTCACACCCAAGCGTAGTGCAAGCAGGACAGAAACAAATGGCGAGATTGAATACCAATACGAGGTATTTATATGATTTGCTACCTACTTATGCCGAAAAGTTATTGTCAAAATTTCCGGATTCACTTACTAAAGTATTTTTTGTAAACTCAGGAAGTGCAGCTAGTGATTTAGCAATGCGAATGGTATATGCTCATACGGGATATAAAAAAACAATGGTTATGGAACATGGGTATCACGGTAATACGCAGATTTCTATTGATATAAGTGATTATAAATTTAATAACCCAAAAGGTCAAGGACAGAAAGGAAATATTCTAAAAACTCCAATTCCTGATACGTATAGAGGGAAATATACTGGACAAAATGCAGGTGAGTTATATGCAGAAGATGCAGTGAAACAAATAGAAAATTCTAGTACTCCGATTGGGGCTTTTATAACAGAACCAGTTGTGGGGTGCGGAGGACAAGTACCTCTTGCTGCTGGATATCTAAAAAAAGTATATCCAGCAATTAGAAAACAAGGAGGAGTTTGTGTCAGTGATGAGGTGCAGACAGGTTTTGGACGTTTAGGAGACTATTTCTGGGGATATGAGTCACAGGATGTTGTTCCTGATATGGTGATTGTCGGTAAACCCATAGCTAATGGTCATCCAATGGGAGCGGTGATAACAACCAATGAAATAGCGGAATCTTTTAGCAAAGGAGTAGAGTTTTTTAGTTCTTTTGGGGGGAATCCTGTTTCTTGTGCAATTGGATTATCAGTCTTAGATGTTATAGAAGAAGAGAAATTACAGCATAATGCTAAACAAGTAGGAGATTACTATAAATTTCTACTATGCGAACTTCAAAATAAATATGATTGCATTGGAGATGTAAGAGGGTCAGGATTGTTTTTAGGTATAGAAATTATAAAAGCAGAAAATAGCGAAACGAATAAGACATTAGCACATCATATTAAGAACGAACTGCGAAATAAGTTTATACTAATTAGTACAGATGGACCAGATGATAGTGTCTTGAAAACGAAACCTCCTTTGTGTTTTACTAAAGAAAATGCAAAAGAAGTAGTAGATACTATCGATGAAATATTAGAAAGGTATTATGATAAAAATTAGAAAGTGCTAAAAGTTATTTTTATAGAATTTCAGAATTTTAAGTTTAAAGTTTTTGTAATTATTCTTTTGATTGTAAGCGGATGTAAACAACCAAAAAAAAATGTGATTACAATTGCTGCTGCGGCTAATATGCAATATGCAATTGAGGAGATTTCTAATGCATTTACAGAAAAAACAGGAGTACTTTGTGAATTAGTAATTAGTTCTTCAGGAAAATTGACAGCGCAAATAATAGAAGGCGCTCCCTATGATATTTTTGTTTCTGCAAATATGAAATACCCAAATGAAATTTATGAGAATAAATTAGCCCTTGAAGCTCCCAAAGTTTATGCCCATGGACAATTAGTGTTATGGTCTATGGATCAAGAATTAGTACCTTCATTGGAGATGTTAACTGATAGCCGTGTTGTTCACATTGCCATAGCAAACCCTAGAACAGCACCATATGGTCAATCCGCGGTAGAGGTGCTAAACAAAAATAACATATATGATGCTGTAGCAGACAAATTGGTTTATGGAGAAAGTATTTCTCAAACGAACCAATTTATTATTTCTAAATCTTCCGAAATTGGTTTTACCGCAATGTCGGTAGTGTTATCTAAAAAGATAAAAGATAAAGGTCGATGGATTCCTATTGATAAAAAAGAGTACACTCCAATCGAACAAGGAGTCGTTTTGATTAAAAGAGAAATTCAAGATTCTACAAACAGTAGAAAATTTTATGAGTTTCTTTTTTCTAAAGATGCTAGAGAAATACTAGAAGATTTCGGATATTTAGTAGCTGAATAATGAATGTTTTCTCGGGGCATATATCAGATATACAGGTAAGCAAAAATTTATCGATGGTTTCTATTGAAATAAATGAGCATACAAAGCTCAAAACTATTTTAGTTGAAACTCCTGATACTGCTTCTTATCTGCACAAAGGGAACTCAGTAAAGTTATTGTTTAAAGAAACCGAAGTAATCATTAGTAAAGATGATTCATCTTTAATTAGCATTCAAAATAAAATTCCCGCGACAATAAAAAAGTGTGACAGTGGAGTTTTATTAAGTAAGATAGTTTTACATACAGCAATAGGAGATATTGTCGCCATAATTACTACAGAAATTTTAAATGAACTCGAGTTGAAAGAAAATTTAGCAGTAATTGTGATGATTAAGGCAAACGAAATAATGCTTTCTAAATGATAGATTGGGCACCAATCATACTAACTACTAAACTTGCATTAGTAACGACAGTTGTTTTGCTAGTAATTTCAATTCCATTGGCCTATTGGTTAGCATATTCTAAATCAAGGATTAAACCGATTGTAGAAACTCTAGTAAGTATGCCGTTGGTATTGCCGCCGACTGTATTAGGGTTTTATCTATTAATGGTATTTAGTCCGGGAAACAGTTTTGGTAGTTGGCTACAAGATGTTTTTGGAATTCGATTAATTTTTTCATTTTCAGGATTAGTGATAGGATCAGTTATTTATAGCCTTCCTTTTATGGTTGGACCTATTCAATCTGGTTTATCTGGTTTACCTAGTTCTCTACAGGAGGCTTCCTATGTGTTAGGTAAATCTAAAATGAAAACACTTATTAGTGTTTTATTACCAAATATAAAACCTTCTATATTAACAGGGATTGTATTGGCTTTTGCTCATACTGTTGGTGAATTTGGGGTTGTTCTAATGATTGGGGGTAATATTCCTGATAAAACGAAAGTGGTTTCAATAGCAATATATGACGAAGTTGAAGCATTAAATTATAGCGGTGCAAATATGTATTCATTGCTATTGTTTATAGTAACCTTTGTGATTTTATTATTGGTGTATTTAATTAACGGAGGATATTTAAAACGGTTTTGGAAATGATAGAAGTTACCATTGATAAGAAGCTCCAAACGGCTGAAGGAAATATGAAGCTTGATATTCGATTGAGTATAGAGAAAGGGCAATTGGTTACTTTATATGGGGCTTCTGGAGCAGGAAAGACATCAATTCTTAGAATCATCGCTGGGTTGCTTTCGGCAGATAGTGGACAGATTGTAGTAGACGGTACATATTGGTTAGATGATAATAGAAAGATCAGTTTTAGTCCTCAACAACGTAGAATTGGATATGTTTTTCAAGATTATGCCTTATTTCCAAATATGACAGTGCAAGAAAATCTAGAATTTGCCTTAGGAAAAGGTCAAGACAAAAGTGTTATTGAAGAATTGATTTCTATAGTAGCTTTGGATAAACTTAAGAATAGAAAACCAAATACGTTATCAGGAGGTCAACAGCAAAGAGTGGCATTGGCTCGGGCATTGGTTCGCAAACCAAAGGTTTTATTGTTGGATGAACCCTTGTCTGCGCTTGATATAAAAATGCGTAGCAAATTGCAGGATTATATACTAAAAGTACATCGAGAATATGAGCTAACCACAATTTTGGTAAGTCACGATATTGGAGAAATTATTAAGATGTCTGATAAAGTATATTGTCTTGAAGATGGTAAGATAACTAAAGTAGGAGATTCGTTATCCGTTTTTACGGATAATCAACTAAGTGGTAAATATCAGTTTTCAGGAGAAGTGATTAACATAGAATCGGAAGATGTTGTATTCATAGTTACAGTTCTTATTGGTAATAATGTAGTTAAGGTCATCGCACAGGAATCGGAAATTAGTAGTCTAACTATTGGAGATAAAGTTGTTGTAGCTTCTAAAGCTTTTAATCCTGTACTTATAAAAATTTAAGAATCTATGAAAGTTGAAAAAGTAAGTTTACCTAAGACTTCATTACTACTTAAAAACAAGTATGATTATTCTGACAGTTTTAAAAGTGAGTTTACGGATAAAGAGGATGTCGTAGATATCTTAGTAATCACTAAATCCTTTTTTTCTACTTCTCCTAAATGGATTGAAAAACTATTTGTGTTAAGAAATCAGATAGTTGCAGTTTTTGGACTTAAAACTGGAGATAGCCTGGATAAGAGAAAAGAAACATTAAATAATTTTAAAGGAGAGATCGGAGATAAAATAGGGATTTTTAAAGTATTTGATAAATCGGAGAATGAAATTATTCTGGGAGAAGACGATACGCATCTTAATTTTAGAGTTTCTCTACTCTTAAATTCAAAACCTAATTCGAGTAAAAATCTTACTATTTCGACAATTGTAAATTTTAATAATTGGTTTGGGAAATTGTATTTTTTACCTGTAAAACCATTTCATAAACTCATTGTTCCAACCATGCTTAAAAGTACTATTAGAGGATCAATTGCTCCGAGTCAGTAATAGAATTACCTTTATAAACTAGTTTCCATCCTAAGGAATTGGTAAGAATGTAAATCTTTTGTAGCTCACTAATTAAACGATTTTCTGCATTAGATTTTAGTGTAGAGGCTTCTATCTTTTTGTTAAGCTGTCTCGTAACTTCTTTTTGTATGAGGTTATGATCTTCAGGACTGAATTGATTAAAAAAATCTTCTTCTAGATCGTGATATTTTATGTTGGGATTGATGTTAATCTCAGCTTCAGGGATACTGGTAATTGTAAGTGTCTTATTAGTTTGATCGATTTGGTGTTTGATCTTGCTTAAGTCATAGGAAACGGTAACACCAGCATTTACCACAACAATAGCCTTTTTTTCAGCAGTTAAAATATCCAAGTAATATTTTTTGGCATCTTTATAGGTAATAACTTCGGAGAAATGCCCTTCGGTAACAACTAATTTCCCAACATTTTTTATCTGGTCAAGTATAAGATCAGAAGACTCTAATTCAGTTTTTTGGGATGTAGCTTGATTGATAAAATAACTAATGCCAACTGCTATGAATGCAGCAATTAAGGCACCAAGAAGAAAATTACGCATATTTTTATAAGTCAGGTTTTTTATAAAAATACATAAAAAAATAGCCTCTCCATGATAGAAAGGCTATTATGATATCAATAAGGATAAAATGATTATTTAAATTCTGGAGGGTATTTCTCTAGTATTGCAGATACAATTTGATTCATTTTTTCCTGTTTTTTGTCTACTTTTTCGGTTAAGGCTGCTGTTCCCATTCCTTGCCAAATTAATTCATTTTTTGAAGCATCAATAAGATCTATATATAATGTTCCTTCTGTCGTTCTAGATACAGTATTAAAACCGCTGTTCCAAAACCAAGGATTCCAGCCCCAGCCGTAACCAAATCCAAAATTATTTTGATAAATATTTACGTTTTCCTTTGTTTTTGTAAAGATGCTAACCAATACATCCGGGTTTTCAGATTTTGTAAAACCTTTAGCGGTCATATCAGATTCAATAGCTCTTAAAATGCGTTTTTTGTCTAGGTCACTGATTTCAGCTTTATCTATACCTGGTTTAAAAAAGGCATAGCTTTTGTAACCATTAAAATTAGTTTGCTTATCATAATCAGATGCTACTCTAACAGTAGAGCAAGAACCAAGTGTAATGATAAGGATCAGTGATAAAAGAGAGAAAAATTTCATAATCCTGTGTATTAAATGTTCAACAATATTTTTTTAAAAATATGCACAACAATCGTACCATGAGTAAGATAGAGTTACTCTTTAGTGTACTTATTTGTTTTTTTGTCATAGCCATAGGGACAATGCCTACAACCGCTCTCGCAACAATAACCTCTTTTTAAATGGTATTGTTCCGTAAAACATCGGTACCCTTCTGGAGTAAGATAATAGTCTCCTTCTTCGGGTTTTAGTATTCTTTTTGGATTGCTCATCGATACAAAAATACTATCTTGCGCTAAGATGCCAATTGTAGTTAACAAATATTTGATAGGTCGTCATTTTGTGGGAATCGCACTTTGGCCTTTTATTGTGGTTAAAAATCACCATTTAAAGGAAGATGCAGTTTTTATAAATCATGAGAAGATTCATCTAAAACAGCAGTTGGAGTTGTTGGTATTACCATTTTACTTCTTGTATCTAATAGAGTATATTGTCCGATTACTTCAGTATAAAAATTCTAGAGAAGCTTACCGTAATATTTCTTTTGAAAGAGAAGCGTATGAAATGGAAGCTGAGCTTTCTTATCTAAAAAACCGAAAACTCTGGAGTTTTACTAAATACTTATAATACCCTATGAATTTTTTTTCTTCGGTAGTAAGAGAATCAAAAAATGAAGAAATAGTGCATCCTATTTTAAAACAAGCAGGAGTGTCTATTCACATAAAAAGAGAAGATCTTATTCATGATCATATTTCGGGAAATAAATTCAGAAAACTTAAATACAATCTTTTAGAGGCTAAAAAAAAGGGTTTTAATAGGATACTTACGTTTGGTGGAGCTTATAGTAACCATATTTCTGCTACTGCAGCTGCAGGTAAATTAGTGGGGTTAGATACAGTTGGGGTTATTAGAGGAGAAGAATTAGCAAAAAATTTATCACATACGCTATCGCAGAATGATACCTTACGTTTAGCATCACATAATGGTATGCGACTAAAGTTTGTTAGCAGAAAAGATTACAAAGAAAAAACATCAGAACCATTTTTGGAAATGTTGAAAAAAGAATTTGGCTCTTTTTACTCTGTTCCAGAAGGAGGTACAAATGAGTTAGCAATAGAAGGGTGTAAAGAAATTTTAACTGGTAAGGATGAGATATTCGATTATGTATGTTGTGCGGTGGGAACCGGAGGAACTATCTCTGGGATTATCAATGCTAGCCTCGAGCATCAGAACATTATTGGATTTCCTGCGTTAAAAGGAGATTTCCTTTCTGATGAAATTAAAAAATACACTCATAAAACAAATTGGAGTTTAACAGAAGAGTATCATTTTGGGGGATATGGTAAAATAAATCTATCATTAATTGAGTTTATTAATAGATTTTACAAAGAACAAAATATTGCTTTGGATCCAATCTATACAGGAAAGATGATGTATGGCCTTTTTGATAAAATACAGAAAGGGTTTTTTACAAAAAATACTCGTATTTTAGCCATTCATACTGGAGGGTTGCAAGGTATTTCGGGTATGAATAAGAAGCTAGGTAAAAAGAAGCTTCCGCTTATTAGAATTTGATATGAACGTGAGGAGAATTATAACGTTGTTTTGTATAGCTACATTCATTGTTTCTTGTGGAGGTAGTAAAAAAGCAACTACTTCTAGAAGAACCAAAACTGCTTCTAGAAAAACTGAAGTAAAAAGAGAGGTAAAAGAGGTTAAAGAAGAGGTAGTTAAACCGAAAAAACCACTTACTACAGTTTCTTACAAAGAAAAAGTTCAGAATTATATATTTGAGTATGTAGGTATTGCCAAGCACGAGATGATTCAGTACGGTATTCCTGCAAGTATAACATTGGCTCAGGGAATTTTAGAATCAGGTGCTGGTTACGGAGATCTTACCAGTAAGGCAAAAAATCATTTTGGGATTAAATGCCATGATTGGACAGGTGATAGAGTGTATCACGATGATGATCGATCCCAGGAGTGTTTTAGAAAATATGATGAAGCAAGTCACTCTTTCAGAGATCATTCTTTGTTTTTAAAGAATAGAAAACGCTATGCAAAACTCTTCACCTACAAGCAAGATGATTATAAATCTTGGGCATATGGATTACGTGCTGCTGGTTATGCAACAGATAAGAAATATCCGGTTAAACTTATAAGTATTATAGAGCGGTATGAATTGGATAAATACGATGCAGAGGTTTTAGGAAAATTGTATACTGTAACAGAGAAGAAGAAACCTAATGTTAGAACAACTACTAAATCGAAAAATGGAGAATATGTCGTGCAAAAAGGAGATACATTATATTCCATATCGAGAAGGTACAATTTAAAAGTTACAGAGTTAAAAGCATATAATAATTTAAAAGATAATGCAATCGCCATAGGGCAAGTGCTTAAAGTACAAGAACCTGATGATGATTCTGAAGAATTTTAATTCAATATGATTTATAAAAGAAGTAGCGCTCTATTTAGAGAGGCTCAAAAAGTAATTCCGGGTGGAGTTAACTCTCCTGTTCGCGCATTTAAAGCAGTTGGGGGAGATCCAATTTTTGTAAAAGAAGCAAAAGGAGCTTATTTGTATGATGAAGATGGTAATCGATTAATAGATTATATCAATTCTTGGGGGCCAATGATTCTTGGTCACGCGCATCCGCCAGTTGTAGATGCTGTAGTCGAAAAAGCTAAGAAAGGAACCAGTTTTGGAATGCCAACAGAAATTGAAACTAAGATTGCTGAGTTGGCGGTATCGATGGTTCCTAATATAGATAAAATACGTTTTGTGAATTCAGGAACAGAAGCTTGTATGAGTGCTGTTCGATTAGCAAGAGGATTTACCAAAAAAGATAAAATAATCAAATTTGCAGGTTGCTATCATGGCCATAGCGATTCTTTTTTGATTCAGGCAGGTAGCGGTGCAGTTACTTTTGGAAGTCCAAACAGTCCTGGAGTTACTGAAGGTACAGCAAAAGATACATTGCTTGCTAGATATAATGATCTAGGTAATGTTGAAGAAATTATTAATTCTAATAAGAATGAAATAGCGTGCATCATTATAGAACCGGTAGCTGGTAATATGGGATGTATTCCTCCAGTCAAAGGTTTTTTAGAGGGGTTAAGATCCCTTTGTGATGCTCATAATATTTTGTTGATTTTTGATGAGGTGATGACTGGGTTTAGATTAGCAAAAGGAGGAGTACAAGAATTGTATGGAATCAAAGCTGATATTGTAACTTTTGGTAAGGTAATTGGAGGAGGTCTTCCGGTAGGTGCTTTTGCTGCTAGAGAAGAAATAATGAATCACCTAGCACCTTTGGGACCAGTATATCAAGCAGGAACTTTAAGTGGTAATCCATTGGCAATGGCTGCTGGATTGGCAATGCTAACTGAGTTGCATGAAAATCCAAATATTTTTGATAGTATCGCAAAAAAGACTGAGTATTTACATGAAGGTATTGCTAAGGTATTAATAGAGAAAAATATAGTGCATACGATTAACAGAGTAGGCTCGATGATTTCTGTTCATTTTTCTGAGAATCCTGTAGTAGATTTTGAAAGTGCTGCAGAAGGTAATAATGATGCTTTCAAGAAATTCTTTCATGGAATGCTAAGCCAAGGTGTATATATCGCACCAAGTGCTTTCGAAACTTGGTTTATCACAGAGGCATTAACTTATGAAGATTTAGATACTACTATAAAAGCAGTCTCCGTTACAGCAGGTAGTTTATAAAAACAAAAAGCCGATCTAATCTAGATCGGCTTTTTGTTTTTATAAACGATGGATTAATCATTTATTTTTTAGGTTCCAGTATTAGTGAGATTCTTTCTGTTGCATCCTGTAAATGATAACGTGTCATTCTATCAGATGTTCTACCTATTGCACTATTAATATTTCTTTGTAAGTTTTTTAATTCTGCTCTAACAATAGGTCTGATGTCACTTTGTGAAACATCTACATTAGTACGTCGTACAAAACGTCTAAAGTTAGCAGGAATTGGAGTTTGCTCTTTTGTCATCAAAAACTCCAATCTTTCTAAGTATGCACGTTGTAAATTACGACGATATACATCAATTGATGCTCCCGTTCTTAACTCTTTCCAAATACCAGATCTCAATTCTGTCATCATATCTATTAACGAATATGCATTTCTTGCGTTTAGAGCTTCATTTTCAATTAACCGCGCCATTCTGCCTTGATCTAGTAAATTGTTTAATGTTCTAGTTTGAAATCCACGAACGCGCTCTACGCTACCTGCAGATTCTATTTTATTAAAAATGGTAGCATCTAATAACCAGTCTGGAGTAATAAATAACTGCTCTTGTAAGAACTTCATGGCACGTTTTTGATTTTCTTTAGTTACATGTGTATAAACAGCTCCTTCTTGATCATAGGTCTTGTAGTATTCGTATACACCACCAATATTAGAAGAAACATGTCCCATATATCTATTATATTGACTTAATACTTGTCCATACATAGTCTGTAAGTCGCTATAATTTTTACCGTCTTCTGCAGTCCATTTGATTAAATTAGGAATAATTCTTTTTAAGTTGGCAATACCATAAGTACTAGCTTTTACCGCATCATCACCAAGATCTTCTGTTTGTGAACTAGGATCAATTACTCCAAATTGTTGTCTCCCAAAACGATATTTAGGATCATCTGCGTGTTTTAATATCCAACTATCCAAAGTTTTTTTCTCTTCTTCCGCAGTTGTATTAAGAATTGGTCGGTATCCCCATTTGATAGAATATTTGTCATAGATTCCAATTTCTGGCATTAGCGCGACATCTCCATCACCTGGTTGCGCAATGTAATTAAAACGAGCGTAATCCATTATAGATGGTGCAGTTCCATATTTTTTAGTAAAAGCTGGGTCACGTAATGATTCCACTGGGTATGCAACACTACTTCCCATATTATGAGGCAATCCTAATGTATGACCTACCTCATGAGAAGATACGAATCGTATTAATCTACCCATAACTTCATCTTTAAAAGCTACGCCTTGTGCGTCTGGGTTGATTGCTGCAGTCTGTACAAAAAACCAGTTACGTAATAGAGTCATTACGTTATGATACCAGTTGATGTCACTTTCTAAAATTTCTCCGGATCTTGGATCACTTACATGTGGTCCATTTGCATTAGGTATAGGAGATGCTAAATAACGCACTACAGAGTAACGCGCATCTTCTGGACTCCAATCTGGATCTTCTTCTTTTGTTGGAGGATCTTTAGCAATAATGGCTTCTTTAAAACCAGCTTCTTCAAAGGCTACTTGCCAATCTTCAATACCTTGTTTAATATATTTCACCCATTTTTTAGGAGTAGCACGATCTATATAATAGACAATTTGTTTTTTAGGAATAACCAATTCACCTTTTTTGAATTTTTCAATATCTTCATCCCGAACTTCTAATCTCCATCGATCTAAATAGCGTATCGTTTTACTTTCTTGTGCTTCAAGTCCATAATCCGTTTGTCCTCGTGCAAACCAGCCAACTCGTTGGTCAAATATTCTACGTTTCATAGGTGTTTCTGGAAGTAAAATCATAGAATTACTCATTTCTAAAGAAATAGTTCCAGTACTTGCATTAGAAGGTGGTGCTCCGGCGTTGTATGTTTTTACGTGTCGCGTTTCTATATTAAGAGGATAACTTCTTATCGAGTCGATATAGGAAAGGCTAGCATCTAATCGAGTGATCTTAAATCGCTTTCTTCTTGAAGCTGGAAAACCAATGGCTTTCACATCTTTTTTAAATAAGTCTGTAACATCAATTACTGTGGCATTATTTACAGAATCTTTATGAAAAGCTTTTATTGGAAATGAAAATAGAACAGGTTCAAAGTTAGAATTTTCTACTGCTTCATGAATTGGTAAAGAATCTGCGGCATAAATCTGATGTGATACTACTCTTAGTAACACTTTTTTATTCTTTCTTTGCCATCTAAGTACCTGGGTGTTTTGTTTTCCACCACCAAAACCAATACCTGTAGCGGTTTTGGCAATTCTGGTTACCATCAACATCTCTCTGTTAAATAGTGAGTCCGGGATTTCATAAAAGTATTTGTCCTCTATGTTATGAACAGTGAAAAGTCCTGGGTCACTTTTAGCTTTTTTTGTAATAACCTCTTTATAAGGTTTAATAGCATTTTTGTCTTTGCTAGGTTTTTTAGCGGCTGCGGTAGCAGGCTTTTTATTTTTTTTGTTTTGTAATGAAGAGCAACTGGAAAACGTTACTGTAAATACCAATAAGAGGTATAGTGTATTTTTGAGCATGAGTTAATTTTTATCGGCCGAAGATAAAGAAATAACTATGTCGTAGTAGTGAAAGGAAAGTTAAAGCCTAAAATCAAGGCAATTAGTGTTCTGTAGATTGCCAATTTCTATTTCTTATAATTAGAATAATTGCACTACATTTAATCCTCAATTATAAAGTTGTTTATGCAGTACACTTTGATTCATCGTTTACTAAGAATGTTTTTGTATCTATTTGTTTGCATCTATGTTGTTTGGGTCGGAGTAGTTGTAGAACCAGATACGATGAGTTACGTTGGTCTTTCTTTAATAACACCGCCAGGATATGGAACTTTCTTATTTGTTTTTAGAAAATTGTTTGGAGAAGCTCATTATTACTATGTTATAGTATTTATTCAATTAATTTTAAGTTTTGTTTCTTGTTTGTATCTGGTTAAAACGATTAAAAAGGTTTTTGATTTAGATTATCGATTGATATTGTTGATCGAAGTGATGTTATTGGCTCCCGTGGTTATTCCGGAATATTTGACCGTAAATCGTATTGTTACGCAAGGATTAGCTTTTCCTTGTTTTTTGATGATTTCTTCATTTTTGATACAATATCTTTTCTTGAAAAGTAAAAGAGTAATAATGATGTTATTGCTAAGTATTTTTGTTGGATTGTTAATACGAACTCAGTTTTTCTTTATACTTCCAGTACTATTTTTAATATTGGTATATAGAGGGTATGTGAGTAAAAAAATTAAGCAATATTTGATTCCAATAGTATTTGTGTTGTTGATGCCGCTACTGGTTTCTGTGACACAGAAAACCTTTAATTATATAGTTCATGATAAATATATAAATATTTCTAGTACAGGACTTCAGGTAATGATTATGCCGTTTTTTGTAGCTGATCAAAGTGATTATAAAATTTATGAAAATCTTAAAATTCAGGAGTATTACAAGCATATGTATTCCTTAGCTTTTGAGCGTAAACTTTTGGATGATTTTTATAAGCCCGTAAATGATAATGTATTTCATCATTTTGATTATAATTTTGTGAATATATCTTATGGCATATTTTCAATTGAAGGTAGAAAGTTTTTAATGCCATCTAATCCAAATTCTCATGAAGCTTTGATCGAAAATGACAAGATGTTAATGAGTATGTGGCTACCGTTGTTGTTTGATAATTTTTGGAAATGTGTTGATCTCTTTTATAAAAATGTAGTGAATGCTTTTGGAGGATTTTACATGATATGGTTATCACTTTTATTATTGATAAGTTCACTTTATATTTGGATAAAACGAAAAGAAAAAATTGCTTTACTGGCTTTTGTATTCTTGTTACTGACATTTAGTAATGTGTTGTTAATTTGTATTGTGCAGCATAGTATTGGTCGATATTTAATATATCACCAATGGATGTTACCAGTATTGTTTGTGTTGTTATTAGATTTGATTATCAAACCAAAAAAGCATATTCAAATCGAAGATGAGTCTTTTTGAGATTGATGTACAACTTGCAGCGTAGTATCATATAAATCTAATTGTAATACTTTTGCCTTTAACCAAGCATAAAAACTCATCGCAAAAATATCCTCTCGATCCGGACTGTTCTGAATTAAAGAATGTTCTATTTTTAATATAAATTCGTCGGTTTTTATGGTATGGCTATTAAAATAGAAGCTGGTAGCTAAGGATAAAAATTCTAAAACTCTGTGTTCATTATTATTAATTAAATAAGAACGGTGCTTTTTTCTAAAACTTTTTATTCTAGAAGTCACTAAATCCAAATGATCTAACTCTATGTGTAATAGTATTTCCGTTAGATTTTTCTTTATAACCCAGATAATCCCTGCTTTTTCTGTGTACCAAACATCGCTATGATGCAATTCATTTAGAAGTCTTAGTGCTTCTTTGGAACGTGATTGTTGAAAATAAAAAACAATTAGCGTTAATTTTAAATCTAAGATATAAGTGGTTTGATCTTTAAAAAGCTTATAGTTAAAATTTTCTAAGGGTACTATGGCTTCCTTGGCTTTTCCAGTATAATTATCATTTAGTACCCTTAAGAGTGTGAGTTGAGGGAGAAATCTTTTGTAATATTTTTTCTTCTGTTTAAGCATCTGTACCTCCATTTTCTTTAGGTATTTGTAGGAGGTGGTAAAGTTTTTATTTCTGAAATAAGAATTAGCAACATAATAGAGAATCTGAATGTGGTAGAATAGATGCTTATCTGTAAGTTGTTCTTTTGATTCAATCTGTTGATATGTTTTTTCTACAAAAGAAAGGAGTGAATAGAAATTTCGAGTAACATTTGCTGCTCGATTGGTAATATCAAGAATCTTAAATAGTGATCGAAAAGTTAAATCATTAGTAATAGATATATCGAATTGATTTAAAGAGTTTTTAATAATCAACGATATATTATTACTGTTCTGTGTAAGCTCATTTTGAATGTTAGCATAAAAAAGATTTAGATTCTCCTCTTGTTGTAATAAAGTTTGATTTCTTTTAAAATCTTGTATTAAGGATGCTAAAGTTGTATTTGGATCTACATGTGCATATTGGATTTTTGTGTAATGTATCTCGTGTAATACACTAAAAAGATCAAATGTTTTGGCTTTTAGTTCTGCCTTTTTTATTGTCTTTAAGGCTATTTTGTATTGTTTTTGTTCAAAGAAAATTCTACTTGCCAGAAGCAGCTTAAAAATCTCCATTTCTTCAGAAGTTTCGGTTTCAAAACTTTTGGTAGCAATAAAATCAATAAGGCTATCATGTAATCTTTTGCAAAGCGCGTGATAAGCACCTTTAGCACTCTTTCCATATATTTTCACATCTAAATCTTTATGATTGGATGATGTGTCCAGAATCTTAAATAACTGAATGTTTTTGGTGTCGTTTCTTTTGTTTTTATGTTTTAGATAATTAATAAAACTCTTTTTTTCTTCAGTAGATAAAGTAGCTATTATAGAAGAAAGTGGATTCATTATATCGTAAGTATTTTAAAGATAATGCTCTTTTTTATAGATCTAATTTAAATAAAAATCACAATTATATCGTAAGTTTTTTGTAAAAATTGAGTTTTTAAACTCATCAAGTCATCGCAAATTTGTCCTGTTCAAAACAAATAATTGAAATAAAATTTAATCATCAAAATTAATTATTATGGATTACAAGTTTAGCAACGAAGTAACAGAAGAAATTGTAAATGATCATGTTGATAAAAATGAAGTCAAAACGTATGATCAAAAACCGACACCAGCTTTTATAGGAGCATCTTGGGTAGCATTGTTTGCGGGTATGGTATCATTCTGTACTGGTTTATGGAATGCTGATATGTTATTAAATGAGAAAGGATATTACTTTACTATTTTACTATTCGGATTATTTTCTGCTGTATCCGTTCAGAAAAATGTGCGTGATAAATTAGAGGGGTTACAGGTAACAGAGATCTATTATGGAATTAGTTGGTTTGCAGCGTTAGCATCTATTGTTTTATTAATTATAGGATTGTGGAATGCAGATCTAGATCTGAGTGAAAAGGGCTTCTACGGAATGTCATTTACGCTAAGTTTATTTGCAGCGATTGCGGTACAGAAAAATACAAGAGATAAAAAATTCATTGAGGCAAAAGAAGTGTAATTGGAGAGTAAATCAAAAGGAGGGACTACAATATTGTAGTTCCTTGTTTTGATGATTAGAAAAGGCAGCTACGGCTGTAGCTGCCTTTTTTTAGTATAGTTCGATAATGAATTAATAAGTTAGAAATGTATAAAAATATAGTAAAAGGAATTGTGTGTTTAATGTCAATAGCAGTTTTTTCACAAGATAAAGGGACCGCTATATACTTAAAAGGGAATGAAAATTTTAAAAAGGGGAAGTATAAGAAAGCGATAAAAAATTATACTCAGTTAATTGAAAAAATTGATGTAGATCTTGTTAAGAAAACGGGATATATTAATAGGGGATTATCAAGAGATAAGTTAAAGGAATATGATCTTGCTATTCTCGATTTTACAGAGGCTATAAAACTTGATAGTACCGATATGGCTTCTTTTGTTGATAGAGGGTTGTCTAAAATGCATGCAGGATATCTAGATCAAGCCAAAGAAGATTACAAGTATGTTATTGATAAAAATAGTAATAGTAAAATGATGGAAGCATCAATTTATTGGACAGCGAGAATTAACTATTCCCAGGGAAAATATCAAGAAGTGATTAAGAACTGTGATGAATACTTTAAAGTTAATTCTACGGACCCTGAGCTTTATTTTATTAGAGGAACTGCCAATGATATACTTGGAAATTTTGAGCAATCAATTATAGATTATACAAACGCGATAGAATTTTACCCAAATTATTTTCAGGCATATGCGAATAGGGGTACTGCTAAGATTAATTTGTTAACCGGGAACGGCAATATTCAGCCTTCAAAAGAAGAAACAAAAAGTGCTTGTGAGGATTTAAAGAAAGCCAGAGACTTAGGTGATACTTCTATTGAAGACCTGATTTATATTTATTGTAAAAAGAAATAGAGTAAAGAATAAGTTATTTTCATCGATTCATAATGCAGAACTCCAAACAGAATTTAAAGAATAAACCAACTTTGTTTTTTATGATAGGGATTATTGTTTTTGCCCTAGGAATACCTTCTGGAATTTATGGACTAACTCTTAATGGCGGTGCTAGTTTAGGAGGAGTATTAATTTTAAGTGGAGTTATTCTTTTTATTCCTTTTTTTATAATCGATCGAATTTTGGTAAAGCAGATAAAGCCTCTCAAGCTTTCAATTTTAGAATTAATCTTTAGTTTAATTATTCTACTCTGTTATAATATTCAACAGATTAGTATCTAAGTAATAAGGTCATTTTGAGGGAGGTAATTTTTTTATAAAATTAATTATTCCTTTTAAATAATTACAACTTTTTAATCATCAAAATATGAGTTCAAAATTTAATAAAGAATTAAAAGAATTGGTCAGTGATCAAGTGATTTCGTCAGAAATTGCAGATAAGATATCTCAATATTATGGTCAGAAAGAAGGAACTAAACCTAACAAACTGTTTACCATATTTGGGGTTTTTGGTGCATTACTAATTGGGGCGGGTATTATTTTAATGTTAGCTCATAATTGGGATGATTTTTCTAGGCTAACAAAAACTATACTGGCATTTGTTCCTTTAGTTATTGGTCAGTCTATTGTTGGTTTTTCTATTTTAAAAAATAAAAGTAGCACTTGGAAAGAGGCTTCAGGAACTTTCCTGTTTTTTGCAGTAGGAGCTAGTATTTCTTTAGTAAGCCAGATTTATAATATATCAGGTGATCTAGGTTCGTTTCTAAAAACTTGGACTATACTATGTCTTCCATTAATTTACTTGCTTAGATCCCATGCGGTAACACTTCTAGTAATTTTATCAGGTACATATTATGTAGCTGAGGTTGGTATATGGAATTATAGAAACTACAGTGTTCCTTGGTGGTATTTTATTTTTATGTTGGGAATCATACCACACTATTGGCTACAGATCAAGAATAATATATCAAGTAATGCAACGACAATTTTTAATTGGATTATTCCTTTAAGTGTTACTATAGGTTTAGGGGCTTTTATTAGAGGTAATGAGGAGTTGGGTTTTGTGATGTATGTGACTCTTTTTGGGGTTTTCTATAATATTGGTAGATTATCAATATTCAAAGAATTAAGGACACTTAGAAATGGATTCTTAATAATAGGTTCTTTGGGGACTATCATTTTACTAATGATATTTACATTTAAATGGACCTGGAAAGAGATGTATGATACAACTATGTATCAAGCACAAGAATTCTATGTTTCATTATTTTTAGTAGGTATAGCAATTTCCACCTTGGGATATATTGTCGTCAAAAAAGGTGTTAGATCTATAAACCTATTTCAAATTTCATTTCTAATATTCTGGGGATTATTCTTCTTGCTTTCTGGTGCAGAAGTAATTCCTATGATTTTAACTAATATATTGGTTTTTGCTTTAGGGATTACAGCAATTAAGATTGGAACGGATAAGTTTAATTTCGGAATCCTTAACTATGGACTATTGATTGTTTCTATACTTATTATTTGTAGGTTTTTTGATACAGATATGAGTTTTATTATAAAAGGTTTACTATTTGTGATTGTAGGGGTAGGTTTTTTCCTTACCAATTATATGATGCTAAAAAAACAACAGAAAAATTCTAATTTATAAAAATTAAACCTATGAAAATCATTTATTTATTTATCCTATTTATTGTGATTGCATTGGCGCAGATTTTTGTTCCAATTCATATGATTGTAAATAATGAGGATGTATTAATTTCAGGAACAGAGTATAAATTTAAAACAAGACCTGTTGATCCTACAGATCCTTTTAGAGGAAAGTATATCACATTGCAATATGAGATGAATCACTTTGACACAAAAGATACTACCTATGTAGTAGGAGAAGAGATCTACGTGTATCTTAAGAATGATAATGAAGGATTTGCTGAGGCCTCACAGATAAGTAAAGTACCTGTAAAAACTGAAAAAGATTATGTGACCGCTAGAGTAACATATTATTATAATGGTCAAGTGAATTTTCAACTTCCATTCAATACTTATTATATGGAAGAAACAAAAGCATATGATGCGGAGGTGGCCTATGTAGAGGCAAATAGAGATAGCTTATCTAATAATATATATGCTTTAGTGTATATCAAAGATGATCATGTGGTTCTTAAAGATGTTTTGATAGATGATATACCTATAAAAGAATATGTAGAAAAATAAAATATAGGAATTAGATTAAACCTTTCTTCATAATCTGGGTCATATTAATGAAAAACATTAAAAGAAGATTATTATGAAGACATTATTGAAAACATTAGTAATTGGCATTATGTTATTTACATTAACTGCCTCTTGTGCAACTACGTTAAAAGTTAGTCCAGCGAATAATGTAGTGGTGACTAAGGTTCATAAGCCTAGAGTTGTAGTACATAAAAATGTAAGGTATTATAGAAATAATGGTGTCTGGTATGTAAAAAAGAATAGAAGATATGTGAAAGTTACAGCTCCAGTTGGTGTGCGTGTAAGTACTTTGCCTACTGGATATAGAATTGTTAAGGTAAGAGGTGTGCGGTACTATAAGCATAAAGGAGTATTCTACAAAAAATCGGGAAGAACTTTTGTAGTAGTAAATGTGTAATAAGTTTTAGATTGAGTTGGTTAGTTTAGTTAAGAAAATTCCTTGAGGTTTAATAAAAAAATCTCAAGGTTTTTTATTACCAAGCTTCTTCAATCTTTATACGCTTTCCGTTTTGGTAAGAAGCAATAAACGCACCTCTAAAACCTAGGCCAACTAATTCTCTGCGGAATTTTTTAGCTTCAGCTAAAGAAGCAAAATTACCCAGCGCATATTTATTAAAACTTCCTGCTTTGATTTGTTTAAAGTTCACAAACTTATCCGAGTATAATGATAAATCTTTTTCTTCAAAAGCCCCGATCTGAACTGCATAAACAAGCTCTCCTTGTAAAGATGCTTTTTCTTGCTGTTCACCAGTATTACTATTTGCTGCATTGATCTCTTGATCCATGGATAAATTCTTAATAGTTTCTTCGAGTTCGGCAATCTTATTTTTAAGTATGTCGGATTTCGCTTTAGATTCACTTTTAGCAATTAGGTTGTCAGGAGTATTGAATTTCATGAAATAGATGGTTCCTGCAACTCCTAAAAGGGCAATAATTCCTAAAATTATTGTAGCAATTTTAAATTTTCTACTATTTTCTTGTTCTTCTCTAAGAGCTTTGGTATGAGTATAGTTAGTAGCTCTCTTTTCTTCTTTAGCATTGTCGATTTGAACTTGAAAATCCAGTAGTTCATCATCACTGATATAAGGCATGAGTTGTGGTTTTAATGTGTTCAAATATAGTTGATTATTGTTTTACCCAAAAATTAAATTACTGATAAACCGTAATCACTGCTTTAACAGTGTATATTTTGATAGGTTTTTGATAAAGGATTATTGCGTTAAAATATCCTAGTTAATGTGTAGGATTTTTTGCCAATAAAAATAATAAATATCGAAAAATTGTGCTCATAACGATTTTTGATAGCAGGATGTCGAATACTTTAGAAGTGTAGAAATATTGTATACAATCATGCGTTATTCTTTTTTTGGTAGTCTGTTTCAATAATCCGCCCACCCTATGTTGAAGTAAACTACGATGCTATTACTATACACTAAACTTAACCATCGTGAACACAAATATATCCTTATGGGTACCGCATTTATTTTTTTCCCATTTATGGTGTAAAAAACAATTGCATTCGAAGATTATTCGGAAAGTACATAGGATAAAACGTGAAAACATACCCAATACCCAAATCTCTTTAAATATACCTATGGACTTCTTTAGTTCGATAATTTGTTGTGGATTACAGTATTTATATGTTGATGGTACTTTTATAAAAACCAACTCAATAAATGCCAACAATTATGACACGGACACTATTTTCTAGTTGCCTAGCCCTACTTTTATTTACTTTTAGTTATGGTCAGACTGTTACTTTTCAGACTGATGACGGCTTAACCGCAAAAACGGTATGTAAAGGGACTGAAATCCAACTAAATTTAGATATAGATCCCCCCAGACCTTCTGGAGGAACGAGCACTTATAATGTTCAATGGGAAAAAACAGTTAATCCAACATTTATAAGAAACTGTCCATTTCCTAGTGGTGACGGTTCTTGTTCGTTTTATCGAGAAACACCATTAGAAACAACAACGTATACGGTTACTGTTAATGGAGGTTCTTCGGGTTCAGTGAGAAGTACTGTAACGGTTACAGTAGAAGAGGTGCCAAATCCAGGTTTAAATACAACGATGTTTCTATGTGGTAGAACAGGTATTATTAATTTATTTGATGAATTAGATGGAGGGCCAGAATCTGGAGGTGTTTGGAGTAATGGAACAGGAACATATGATACCGCAGATCCTAATGGAGGAGCTTTTACATATACTATTGATAATGGAGCAGCTTGCCCTCCTGTTAGTGCTGTCATAACTGTAAAACCGTGCGGAAATAATGACTCTGATAATGATGGAGTTCCCGATACAACAGATAATGATGATGATAACGATGGTATTCCGGATACTATAGAAGATGGTTTTTGTACTGCAACTACGACGACACCAATTTTTGTATTAGAAGAAGATTTTGGTTTCGGGGGTCCAACACGAAGCAGATATGCAGAAGGATTAGGTTTGACTTACAATCCTGTGTTGCCACAGGATATTAATGGAAACGACGGAGAATATAACGTTGCTACTTCTACTCACTATCGTACCAATGTAGGATTTGATGCTACATTTCTTGCTACAGATCTTGTAGGAGATGTTGATGCCGATGGAAATACGGATGGTAGGTATTTGGCTATAAATATGAAATCGAGCGCATTCGCAGACTTGCCTGTTTTTGTGGCCGAAAATTTACCAGTTACTCCTGGACTTGAATATAATTTTAGCATGTCTATTGCTAGTTTAAATAATAATGCAGGAGAGTTACCTGCAAACTTAACCATAGAGGTTTTAGATCAAGTTGCAGGTACGCCTCTGTTTAGTGAGGATTCTGGTGAAATAGCGAACGGTTCCGATGCTTGGATCTTAGTAGAAGATACCTTCATTGCTCCCGCTGGAGTTAATATTGTTACGATACGAGTGATTAATAGACAAGGAACTGATGGGAATGGTAACGATATTGGTATAGACAATATTTTCTTATCCACGAATGCTTGTGATTTTGATCGTGATGGAATCCCAAATTCCCAGGATTTGGATGCAGATAATGATGGGATTTATGATATAGTCGAGTCAGGAAATGCAGCAGCAGATGCCAATGGAGATGGGCGCTTTGATGGCGCAATTAATACAGATGGTACATCTACTACTGTAGTTCATAATGTTATTAATTCTGATACCGATTCTAATCAAGACTTTTTAGATATCGATTCTGATGGAGATGGGATTATTGATAATATAGAAGGACAGTCAACAGCTGGTTATATTGCTTCAAGTGGAGTGGATGGCGATTTTAATGGAGTGGATGATAGTTATGATACCAATGGAACTGCAATTTCTCCAGTAAATTCTAATACCAATGCACTTCCTGATTATATTGATGTAAACTCGGATCCTATATCAGGAGATTGTTTAGAGGATACTATAGAAGCTTATGATATAGATCAGGATGGAATCCCTAACACGATAGCGGATGGTTCTGACATAGATGGAGATGGTTTGGATAATGCCTTTGATACTGTGGTGTTAGATAGGTTAACTGTGGAAACAAATGCTAGTAATGGAGGTACCGTTCCTACTGATTTCCCTAATAATCATAATCCCTTAACAGAAGAAAGAGATTGGAGAGAGGAAATAGGAGATGTTAATGTCGATCCTCTTACTATCACTATATGTGATCCCGTAAACTTATTTGATGAGTTACCAGTAGGTACGTTAACCACAGGAACTTGGAGTGTTCCTGCAATGGGTACAGCGCTTACAGGAGGACATTTAGGAACATTAGATCCTACTGTTACCGGTATTTTAGATGGAGTATATATATATACGCTACCTGTGTTATCTGCTGGTTGTCCACCAATTAGATACTTAATAGATGTTACAATTGACGATGTTTGTCAATGTCCAGATATAGATGAACCTATTGTACCAGCTGGACCAATAACAACGTGTATAGATGCAACACCATTACCTTCTGTAACAGTTACACTTGCTCCTGGTTTAGAAGGCCGTTGGTATTTGGCAGATGGAGTAACACCTATTGCTCGAGCGCAAGATACAGATACATTTACACCAGAAATTGGCGAATTAGTATTAGGAGATAATATATTTAGAGTAGAAGCCTATGACCCTGTTGAAATGTGTACGAGTGATTTGGTAGATGTTATATTTACGGTTACAGCTCCACCAGAAGCAGGAGAACCAAATGATACACCTCCGATACCAGTTGCTTTGTGTGAAGGAGATACTACTGTTGTTAATCTGTTCGATGAATTAACTGGAGAAGATGCGGGAGGCGTATGGACTGATGCTATAATGACGGTAATTCCCGGTGGTACAATTACCGCGGATACTAATATTGAAGGTGATTATACATATACAGTAACGAGTAATGGGTGTACCGATACTGCAGTAATATCTGTAACTATCAGTACAGTGCCTACACTAGTGTTTGGATCTACAACATGTGCTACTAACCGAACGACTTATGATGTGTCATTTACTACCAATGGTACTTGGGATATTTCAATAGACCCAGTTAATGAAGGTACTATTGATGTTACTAATTCAATGATTACTGGAATTACAGATGGAGTTGATGTAATAATAACAGCAACAAATCCTAGTAATACTGATTGTGTAGCAACTTTAATGGTTACTGCTCCGGATTGTAGTTGTCCAGATATTGTGGAACCTACAAACCCGAGTAATGAAAGTATTTGTATTGGTTCTACGGCGCCAGTGTTATCGGTAGATGTATTACCGGGTCAAACGGCAAACTGGTATGATCAAGACGGAAATTCTTTACTAATGAATAGTACCACTTATACTTCAACGGATACTGCAGCTGGTGATTATATATATAGGGTAGAAGCTTTTGATACAACAGAAAATTGTGCTAGTGACCGTATTGATGTTTTCTATCAAATTTTAGATATTCCGGTTGTTGATCCTATAGATCCGATTATGGCTTGCGAATCTTATGAGTTACCATCGTTAGCAGTCGGAAATTATTTTACGCAAATGAACGGAGCAGGTACTCAGCTTAATGCTGGAGATATAATTAGCACAAGCCAGGTAATTTATGTGTATGCAGAAACCGGAACAACACCAAATTGCTCTGATGAAGAAGTTCTTGATATTACCATAAATCCTTTACCTAATCCTGTTGCTCCAACAAATCCGGGAGATCGTTTTTGTGAAAGTTATACATTACCTGCGTTACAAAGTGGTCAAAGTTATTATACAGGATCTAATGGAAGTGGAACGCAATTAAATGCTGGAGATGTTATACAAGAAAGCCAAACGGTTTTTTTAAGAGAAGTTGACGGTAATAATTGCGAAAATGAAGTTCAGTTTTTTGTAGAAATTATAAATGTCGAAGAATTAGAAATAGAGTCAGGGATTATATGTGTAGGACCTTCTACAACAACGTCTGTTGTAATTAATACAGAATTAAGCGATATAGATTTTTCTTTTGAATGGAGTTTTGAAGGAACTGTAATTCCAGGAGCGAATCAATCTTTTTATGAAGCTACACAGCCTGGAACATATACAGTAACCTATACAGATGTGATATCAATGTGTACGGAAAGTTCAGAGGTAATAATTATAGGTGTTAGTGATCCAGAGAGTTTAAATCTTCAATTGTCTGCAGGAGCGTTTTCGGATAGCACTGATATTATAGCAACTGTTGTTGGGGATAGTACTTATGAGTATGTATTAGATGATGGAATTCTGCAAGAAAGTAACATATTTACAAATGTTTCGCTGGGATTACATGAGGTAACTGCAGTAGATATCAATGGATGTGGTTCAATTACAGCATCTATATTCGTAGTTGGTTTTCCAAACTTTTTTACTCCTAATAATGATGGTATTAATGATCAATGGGGTGTCATTGGAAATGCAGACACGCCAGAAATGGACATCTTTATTTTTGATAGATACGGAAAACTGCTTCAACAATTAAATAGAGATAATCAATGGGATGGAACCTATGGGGGCAAACCTCTTCCTGCCTCGGATTATTGGTTTGTCGCAGAATTTAGAGATGGATCAGCGACCTTCAGAAGACACTTTACACTAAAAAGATAATGAGAGTATTATATCTCAATTTCAAAACAAGCAAGATGAAATTTAAAAAAATATACCTAATGACAATGATAACATTGTTGTTTATAGGATTTGGAAATGCCCAAGAAGGATTATCTATATATTCCGATTATCTTACAGATAATTATTATTTACTACATCCATCTATGGCTGGTGCAGCTAATTGTTCTCAGGTTCGATTGACAGGTAGAAGAAATTGGGTAGGTCAAGAAGATAGTCCAGGATTATATACTGCAGCTTACAATGGTAGAATTGGTAATTCTCAATCAGGAATTGGTGCAATTGTGTATAATGATAAAAATGGTTTCACTTCTCAAACAGGAGGATATGTTACGTACGCACATCATTTGATGTTCTCTAGAAGCGAAGTAGATCTAAATCAATTATCTTTTGGATTAAGTGCCGGAATACTTCAATATAGATTAGATCAAACTAGATTTGACCCTAATGATCCTTTGGTTGGACCAGGATCTATAAGCCAAAGTGAATTTAACATGGATGTAGGTTTTTCTTATAACCTATATAATTTTTATACACACGTTACTGTAAAGAATCTTTTAAAAAACTCCGGAGTTAACAATGATTTACAAATAGTTAATAACCTACGGAATTATCTAGTATCCGCAGGATATGTTTTTGATCGTCCAGGAAAAACTTTTTCATATGAACCATCAATTCTATATTCTTATAGAGATGGTGTTGGTCAATCTACTATTGACTTCAATTTAAAAGTTTACAGTGATATGAATTTTGGGAAACTATGGGGTGGGTTATCTTACAGAAGGAGTTTTGATTCCATAGATTTTTTAGAAGGAGAGGAGATAAAGAGTCAGGCTTTAAATTATGTTACTCCGTTTGTTGGAGTTAATTTTGGAAAATATATGTTTGCTTATACCTACTCCTATCAATCAAATCCAGTGACATTTAATAATGGTGGTTTTCATCAAATAACATTGGGGATAGATTTTTCTTGTAGAGCAAAAAAGTATGCGTGTTATTGTCCTTGGGTAGAGTAATTTTCTTTAGGATTGTACTATCTGAAATTTTAAAAAAAAGTAAAGAGAACAGATAGAACATTATATTATAGTTAACTTCTTTTATTAAGAGGAAGATAGTTTGATATTTTTTTAAAGAAGGGATAACATCAGGTTTATTGTGGTAAAATATTTTTGAAAGAAAATAAATACACACAATGAATAGAAGAAATTTTTTTGAAAAATCTTTGTTAGTTGCTGGAGGTTTTATGATTGCTCCCATGTACATCAGCTGTAATAACGATGATGATATGGACATCAGTATTCCAGATCTTAGTACGGATAACTTTTTTGAAGGAGTAGCAAGTTTTGACCCAACAGATTCTAAGATTATCATATGGACACGATTCACTCCGAATACTGGTAGTTCTAATATTACAATTAATTGGCAAATTGCTTTGGACCAAAATTTTGATGATGTATTAAGAAGCGGTGAGTTTGTAACTGGAGCGGATAGGGATTATACCGTAGCAATTGATGTTCAAGAATTGCCTTCTAATAGTAAATTTTATTATCGATTCTTTGAGTTAGAGACGCAGACCACTTCTGTGATTGGCGAAACAATTACACTTCCTGCTGTGGGTGATACGGTAACAGATGTAAAATTGGCTGTTTGTTCTTGTGCAAACTTCGCAGCTGGGTTATTTAATGTGTATGGTGCAATGGCTAATTCGGAGGCAGATGTGATTGTTCATTTAGGAGATTACATATATGAGTATGGAGAAGGAGAGTATGGAACCAATGAGAATACTGTAGCTTTAGATAGAGTTCATAAACCAGCAAATGAAATTATATCACTTACAGATTACCGAGCTAGGTATAAGCAATATAGAAGTGATACTCAACTACAATTAGCACATCAAAAAAAGCCATTTATTTGTGTGTGGGATGATCATGAAGTTACCAATGATGCGTACAAGGATGGAGCAGAGAACCATCAAGATTCTGAAGGTTCTTATGAAGTCAGAAAACAAACGGCAATACAGGTATATAGCGAATTCTTACCATTACGATCTACTGATCCATCTAAGATTTATAGATCATTTGATTTTGGAAGTGTGTTAAGTTTACATATGCTAGATACGAGAATTATAGGAAGAGATAAACAACTTTCTTACGATGATTTCTTTAGTCCAACTTCAGGATTGGATGCTGTTGCTTTTCAAACAGCACTTCAGGACCCTAGTAGAACTTTACTGGGATCAGAACAGTTAAGTTGGTTGTCTGGAGCAGTTTCTGCAAGTAATGCAAATTGGCAAGTTTTAGGTCAGCAGGTATTAATGGGTAAGATGTTTATGCCAGCAGAGCTTTTAATTTTAATAGGAACTCTTGTGGCAGAAATAGGCGCTCTAGGAAGTGCAACTCCAGAGACGGCTTTGGCTTTTCAAACCGCGTTAACGGATTTGACAGCTATAAAATCTAGGCTTTTAGCAGGTGATCCGACGCTAACACCAGAAGAGATTACTAGGGTGCAAACAGTTGTTCCTTATAACCTAGATGCATGGGATGGATATTTTGTAGAAAGAGAGCAACTTTTTGCTATGTTAGGAGGAAAGAAAACAGTTTGTCTTGCCGGTGATACACATAATGCTTGGTATAGTGAATTAAAAGATGCAACGGGGAAAGAAATAGGAGTGGAGTTTGCTACATCATCGGTTTCTTCTCCAGGATTCGAAGGCTTTTTAGGAGTTGATGCCAATCAAGCTGCAGGTTTTCAGCAAGCCTTAGAGATATTAATAGATGATTTACAATATATGGATGCTACCCAAAGAGGATTCTTACAGGTAACCTTTACACCGAGTAGTAGTCAGGCGCAATGGAATTTTATAAATACCATAGCTGCTGAAAATTATACAGTAACTGTTGGGGAAACAGTTTCGTATAGCTAAGAATGTTTTTGTTTATAAGTATTTAGTCAAAACGCAACCTAAATAAGGTTGCGTTTTCTTTATGAGAATATCAGAAAAAAAAATTATTCTACACTACAATTCGTTAACTCTTTACAGAAACGAAGTAAATCTTCTTGATTGTTTTTATACTCTTTATTTGCTACTTTTTCTTGAACGATGGTACATCCTTCTGCTAATTTGGTAAGATTCTTTTTAAACCCAAAAACATAACCAGTTGACATAGTAGATTTACCTTTTTCACTTCCTGTAGGAAGAATTACTAGTTCTTTATTGTTAAATAGATATAAGTTTATTTTTTCAGATTCAAATAAAACTTTGCATAGTTTATCTGTTGCTCCACCAAGTATCATTTGACCAGCATCCACTTCACCATTCTTAATTGAAGATTCTTTAAATTTTATATTTCTAAAATGATCTCCGTCTACAAATACAAGTTCTTTGCATTTTTTAGCTTTTCTAACTCTAGTGCCAAAAGGTTTGCCATTTTGATCATATTCTACTGTTTTAAGACTGTAGGCAATTTTATTGATATCTGAGGTTTTGATGTCTACAAGGGTAGTGTCATTTTCTTTTGTTATTAAATACGCTTGATTAACTTCTATATCTGTACTTATATCATTCTGATCTTCTTCTTGATCGCTTAGGTCTTCAGTTACAACTTCAAAATGTCTGGACTTTGTTTCATTTGCTTTAAAATCTTCTATAAGTTGATCTGCAATTCTGTTAAAATATTTACCATCACTTTTGTCATAATCATTATCGATTATTTTTTGAGCATATTCTTTAACTTTTTCAGGTTCATCTAAATAATAATAGATTTTAGCGATGTTGTAATAACTCGCATATCGCACTTTACGTATTTTCCTTTTCTTGCCTTGGTAATTCGGGATTACGCTATTAAAATAGTCGATTACAGGTTGTACTTCGGTTTTGAGAGAATCAATAGATGCATTGTATTTCATTTTCTCAAAAGCAGATTGTAGTGTTTGATATGCTTCTTGATGCTTCGCAAATTCAGGATGTTTTTTAGACCTTAGAATCCAGAAAAATTCTCTTTCATGAGATTCAATGTCATAACCATATGTACTAGTAAGGTGACCTCTGGCAGAGCTTAAGAATTGTGATTTGTGGCTGCTTTTGTATTTATCTCTTAGATTATATCGGTTGTTGTTGTAGTAATCTTGTGCTTTTTTATAGGTGCTAAATTCTCCACTGGTATGAGTTTCACTTTCAGAATAGCTTTTTTCATAAGCGTTAGCATTTGTTGCGTTATTAACCGATAATGTAGCAGATGATGCGTAGTTTACATTGGCAGTGTATGTGTAGCTTACAGATAATACTTTACCGTCTTTGTCCTTTTTTTCGTGTTTTTCTTTTTTAATATCAACGGTTCCAATTTTGGTGCCGTGAAATTTGTAGTTGAGATCTAAAGTTCCTCCTGTTTTTACTTTAGAAAATCCAGGGATGGTTATAGAACCTGTATTTATAGAATATGTTCTTTTACTATCATCAAGGATAGGCTTAGAAGGTAGGTTTACATAAGAAGTCTTGAAATTTTCTCGATCTATATTGGCACTTTGAGCAAAGGATATAGTACATAAGAGTGATGCAATACAAGAAAGTAGTGTTTGTTTCATGAAATATGGGGTTTTAAAATAAAGGTGCGAAAATAGTTAAAAAAATGTTAACAGATGTGTTTGGTTATAATTTTTAGAGTTTTTGTAAAAAGAAAAAGCGTGTTTATTTTAAAAATAAACACGCTTTCATATATAATTAAATGATCTATTCTGCCAATTCTACGATTAGGCTATCATCTGTTTTAGTAACTTTAGTAAGACCTAGTTTAGAAAGTCCTTTCATACCCTTATCCCAAGCTTTATTACTTAAACCAGAAGCTGTTTTTAGATCAGCTAAAGGCATGCTTTGTTCTTTCTTGATAATTTCAAAAATAGCTTTTTCATTATCATTAAGAGATTCTATAATATTTGCCTGTGCGGTTCGCACCTCTGGTCGCATCTGTGGGAAGAATAGCACCTCTTGTATAGATTGATTATTAGTTAGATACATAATCAATCGATCCATACCGATTCCCATTCCGGATGTAGGAGGCATACCATATTCTAGGGCTCTGATAAAGTCGTTATCGATAAACATTGCTTCGTCATCACCTTTTTCACTTAGTTTTAATTGTGCTTCAAAACGTTCTCGCTGATCAATAGGATCATTAAGCTCAGAGTATGCATTAGCTATCTCTTTACCACAAACCATTAGTTCAAAACGTTCTGTAAGATCTGGATTGTCTCTATGTTCTTTACATAAAGGACTCATCTCTTTTGGGTAATCAGTAATAAATGTGGGTTGGATGTAATTTCCTTCACACTTTTCACCAAAAATTTCATCTATTAATTTTCCTTTACCCATGGTTTCATCTACTTCGATACCCATTCCTTTGGCTGCTTCACGAATTTCTTCTTCAGATTTTCCTGTAATATCAAATCCAGTAAAATGCTTTATCGAATCGGTCATCGTTACACGAGCATAAGGAGTTTTAAAGTTTATTTTATGTTCTCCAAAAGTAGCATCCGTAGTTCCGTTTACTGAGATAGCACAATGTTCTACTAGATTTTCTGTAAACTCCATCATCCAGTTGTAGTCCTTATAAGCTACATAAATTTCCATGGCGGTAAATTCTGGATTATGGGTACGATCCATTCCTTCGTTTCTAAAGTTCTTAGAAAACTCATAGACACCTTCAAAACCACCAACGATTAATCGTTTTAGATATAACTCATTAGCAATACGCATATATAAAGGAATATCTAGTGAGTTATGATGTGTTATAAATGGACGTGCAGAGGCACCACCAGGTATCGGTTGTAGGATAGGTGTTTCTACTTCAAAATATCCTTTGGTATTAAAAAACTCACGCATCGCGTTAAAAAGCTTTGTTCTTTTTACAAATACATCTTTAACGTGAGGGTTTACTACTAAATCTACATAACGCTGACGGTATCTCAATTCTGGATCTGTAAAAGCGTCATACACTTTTCCATCAGCATCGGTTCTCGGTTGAGGTAATGGTTTTAGTGTTTTACTTAATAATGTAAAGTCTTTAACCATTACAGTTTTTTCTCCTACTTGTGTAGTAAAAAGTTCCCCTTCGATACCAATAAAATCTCCTATATCTAATAACTTTTTATAAATCTCATTATACTTAGCCTTATCATCATCGGTACAAATTTCATCTCTATTAAAATATACCTGTATACGGCCATTAGAATCTTGTACTTCTGCAAAAGAAGCTTTCCCTTGTATACGTCTAGACATCAATCTACCAGCAATAACTACCTTTTTTCCTTCTTCATATTTCTGTTTGACATCTTCAGAAGTATGGTCTACCGGAAATAAAGCTGCCGGATATGGATTAATTCCTAGATCGCGTAGGGTTTGTAGTTTCTCTCTTCTTACAAGTTCTTGTTCTGATAATTGCATAATGCTGCCGTTTTAAGCGTGCAAAGATACGAAGTATGAGATAATCTTTCAATTGATTTTTAAGTATAGTCTTGCTTTAGTTTTTATGTTATAAGAGAACTTTATTAAATAGAAAAACAAAGAATTAATTTTTCGCTTAAAACCTTATTGTTTAAAACCTAGTCATAGAATAACTAAGATTCTAAAAGACTATTTCTTGTAGTTGTTAATAACAATATTAAGATTGTAAACTATTTTCTTCTTTTTTAACATTTTATTTAATTAAGGATCAGTACATTGCATTATGTAACACAAAAAGTGTACAACGAATGCTATGGGGATAGCAGCATTGTAATTTTTATAAAAATCAAATATTTGTTTATCGTAATACAGTAGAGAAGGACGTCTACTGGTACACAATAGTTTTATAAAAGTTGACAATATAGTTGTATTTAACCAACAAAAAAGTAATCAATGACATTGCAAAAAAACCTTTTGGGGCTGGTTTTTTTCTTTCTTTTGAATTCAACATTTTCTCAACAAAAGCAATTAGCAATAGCTAATGAAACTCAATATGAGTATGCTTCTGTAGAAACAGCCAACTTAAAAAATAATAATGCTACTCCTATAGTAGCTGTATCATCAATCCGTTCGGAAAGCTCATTAGAGACTAAGGGACATAATTTTATGTCAGAGGATTTGTCTACAGAATCGAGTACTTCGGCAAATTTTATTATAGAATCATTACCGATTAATTCTAAAAACTCGGATTATGCACCTAGTTTTTATAAAGGTGAATTGGTATTTGCTTCTTCTCGCAATGCCAAGTCTATGTCAGTTATTCTGCAGGAAAAAACAAATGAACCTTTTCTGGATTTATACAGAACCAGTAAAAACATTCCAGACAAAGGAATAGAGAAACTAAAAGGAGCTATTAATACCAAATTTCATGAATCTTCGGCTGTTTTTAGTCCAGATGGAAAAACGGTGTATTTTACTAGAAACAATTACTCTAAAAGAAAATTTAAAAGAAATACCAAAGGCTGCGTATTATTAAAAATATACAAAGCAACGTACGAAAACGGTAAATGGAAACATGTAAAAGAACTTCCATTTAACAGCGATGAATACTCTACTGCACATCCAGCATTATCTCCAGATGGTAAATACCTTTATTTTGCCAGTGATATGCCAGGAAGTTATGGTAAATCAGATATTTATGTAGTAGCCGTTAATGAAGATGGAAGTTACGGTACTCCAGAAAACTTAGGAGGTCTTATTAATTCTGCCGGGAGAGAAACGTTTCCACACGTGAGTGACACAGGTAAATTGTTTTTTGCTAGTGATGGACATGTAGGTTTTGGTGGACTTGATATTTTTATGGTGTTGCCTAATCAACAACGTTCTGGTTGGCAAGTGTATAATATGGGAGCACCAATTAATAGTGCAGCAGATGATTTTACCTTTATTATTGATGAAGAAAACAAAATGGGATATTTTGCTAGTAATCGTGGAGGTGGTAGAGGAGGAGATGATATCTATGGTTTTAGACAGATGATCTCATTAGAAAAGTATAGAGATTATATGCCTAAGGTTAAACATAAGATCAAAAGACATATGGATATCAAACCTATTTCTGAGGAGATTACATCTTTCTAATAGAAAATAATCAAAACCAACTGTTCTTTAAGAATTGTTAAACAGGGGATTTTTCTGTTAAAGAATAACAATTAACATAGATTGAAATTGTAAACATAATATATTGTTGTTATTAACCTTAACAAATATATTATGTTCAAAAAATTTCTAAGATCGACGGCATTCAGGTGTTAAAAAAATCTGTGCAAAAAGGGATTAACGGAGGATTCTATTTTGATGGAGAGTATGGAGAATGTCCGACTCCAAATTCCTTTTTTTGTGGAGTTCCTGATCACATTTGCTGTAACGGTCTATGCGTATTACCAGAGCATCCAGCTTGTGGTCTTTTTTAAAACAATCAAAAAGTAAAGCGAACTTAGTTCGCTTTACTTTTGTCTTAATAGGTACTTTCTTTTTTTTAAGAGTGTATTCTACTATAGTAATTTTTTCAACTCTTTGACTTTATCCACAATTCTTTGGTCCTTATTAAAATCTAAAGAACGTTCATAGTTGCGGATCGCATCCGATAGGTTATTGGTAATTGCTAGTTTATTGGCCAGACTTACATATGCATCAGCTTCTTTTGGGAATAAAACAGTATTAAATTTTAGTATTTCTATTGCGTCTATTTGTTTGCCGGCAAAAAACAGCACATTAGCATAGGTGTTTAATTCATACATATTTTCTGTAATATCTCTTAGTTCCTTTACAATACTTTCTGAGTTCTTTGATAAAAAATCAGATCCCTTTGTGGTAATAATAGTATTCATTTTAGTTACGGAGTAGTAGTTAGGAGTATAATTTCCAGAAAGGATATCCCTAATATCTTCCTCAATGGTTGTCTTGGGAGATTCTACGATCCGCTGCATTTCTTTGCCGTCTATATAAAAAATAAACGTAGGCACTCTATGAATGTTTAACCCTTCGTGTTCGCCTCCAGCACTTTGTTTGTAATGTTCGCGATCTGCATCTACCGCGATTGTAGTTAATCTGTTTAGCGGAAAGTTAGCTGCTTGTAGAACTTTATAAAATTTAGGCACTTCTCTCTTACTATCTCCGCACCAGGTTCCCATAAATATTTTGATAGTATAGTTCGGTAAGTCTGTTTTTATAGAGTTTATTACTTGTTCATTAGGAGTGTAGGACTCATAATTTTTAGAGAACCAAGTGCCATATGGAACTGTGTTTAATTTTTCGAAATTAATTTTCCCCGTGAGATTAGAGGTTCCTTTAGCGTTCGTTATTTCTTGATTAAATGATTGTGAATAGGTATGCGTAGTAATTGATAATAAAATCAATAATTGTATGATTATTTTCATTAGAGTAGGATTATATGGTGTATTCTTTGTGATAATATATGACCAACCCAAGTTTTTATAGAATTTGATTATTATCTATGATACTTGGGTTGGAGATATAGTATTTTTTATTTGCTTAAGGGGATACCGCTTACAGTATTCTTAATCTTAGGAGTGACCATCGCCTTTATCTTTAGAATTTGTTTTCCTGTAGCTGCATTAGTGGTGATTGTCACTTGCTTATTCTGCAGGTTGGGCTTACCATTGGTATTAAATGTCACAAGCATTTCTTCGGTTGCTCCAGGAGCAATTGGTTCTTTTGGCCAATTAGAAACAGTACAGCCACAACTTCCTTTTGCATTCACAATAACTAAAGGAGCATTACCTGTATTGGTAAATGAAAATGTATGCTTCAGAATATCACCTTCTGCTACAGTACCAAAATCGAATTCGGTTTCTGAGAAGGTCATCACCGCAACAGCAGTATTGCTTTTTTGCTCGTTTGGCTCAGTATGCATAGCAAGTGTTTCTGCTGTATTATCTTGGTTTGAATTACCACAAGATGATAGTGCAAAAGAGAAAATAATGGAGGCTAATACATAAGTAATCTTGGTTTTCATGTCTTTAGAATGTTTTAGTTATTACTATTTTTTTTGAATTTTGATTCTGAACCAAAACTCTAGACATGTGGGCAAAAATCCAATGAAAACAAGGTGGAAATAGGGACTAGACCCCCGATGGAATTTTGAAATCTAAAAAATAAAGAAATGAGAATTACCTGTTCTTATACAGTGTTTTCGCCTCTTCTCGGCTTTCGACCTCTATTTTTTTATAAAGGTTGTTGATATGTGTTTTAATAGTGCTTACGCTTAAAAATAGTAAAGAAGCGATCTCTTTATTCGTTTTATCTTGTAGAATTAGATCTAAAATCTTTTTTTCTTGTTGTGTAAGTTTACTTTCTGTTAGCTTATTAGTGTTCTTGTTTTTTTTCAATTTCTGAAATAGATAAAGGTTTAATGATATGGACCCTATTAATAACGATATGATGATCCAGACCCAATACCGTGTTGTTTTTTCTGGAGTGATCTCTACAGAAAATTTATCGGCAGCTAACTCTGTTTTATATTGTTTTACATAAGGACTATCAGGATACTTTTTTTCTAATCGTTCTAATAATTCATCATAATAAGTATTCTGCTTTAGATCCTGCAGATAATAGGTATATAAATTATTAGATTTATTGGATAAGAATGAATAGATGTATAATTCTGTCAATGGTTCTCGCTGGCTTTTTCCGAATTCCTGTAAGGTATTAAACCATTTTCTTGAATTTACTTTTCTATTAGCTTCACTTCGGTATGAGCTAAAGGCATACCGCATATCTTCTATAATAGAATCTACTTTAAGAAATGTATTACTCCGTTCATTAGTAGAAACAACTTCACAAAATACTTCTTCTTCTATAGTAAATGGGAGTGAGATCGTATCTTCATTTTTAGCAATAAAAAGAATTTCTTTACTGTTTAGACAAATCCCATTAAAATGAATGGACTCTTTGTCTTCTTCAGAGCAATTTTCCGTATGGATTCGATATATCCTGTTTTGAGTAGGAAGATTATTTTCTGTAAACACAAAGTAACCTGTAGAATCGGGAGCTACTTTTTGGATGATTTGTTCTGGATAGATACCAGACATTTTTCTGTAATCTTCTATAAGAGATAAAAAGACATTACTGTCTTTATTACTGTTGTCAACATAACCAGAAAATTGATATTGACTCCATATTGCAGGAGAGAAGATTAAAAAGGAGATCCAAAGAATAATTTTGATCCATTTCATAGAATAATGTCAAGCTTTTTAGAAATGAACCCAATATAAAAATAATTTTAAGATAGAGGTGTAACATAATGGGATATAAGACTACCTATAATTATATTATTTAATCTATTTTTGTTTATGAGTATTTGGAGAGTTTTATTATCGATTTTTTTTCCACCTTTAGCTGTTTTAGATAAAGGATGCGGATCAATTATAATCGTACTTTTGTTAACTTTATGTGGATGGGTTCCTGGTGTGATAGCAGCATTGGTAATTATAAATAATCCAAATAAATAATTTTTAATTAATTTCTCGAAATTGAAAAACTAAACATATGAAAAAAGTTTCCCTGTTAATACAGGCATTTTTGGTGGCAATTCTATTGGTGGGATGCCAATTTTCTGAAGATTTACATATTAATGAAGACGGAACAGGAAAGATTTCTTTCAATTTTGATGGTTCCGAAATTATGCAAATGGGAGGTGATAAAATCACTGAAGGAAAAGAAGAGGTCATCGATTCTACTTTAGTTTTTAAAGAATTTTTAGAAGAGAAAAAAGATAGTATTTCTAAGTTGCCTAAAGAAGAACAGGAAAAGTTAAAGAAACTAGAGAGTTTTAAGATGCATATGCTAATGAATCCACAGTCCAAGGAGATGAAATTCGATTTGTACTCAGAATTTAAAAAAGTAGAAGAGCTTGGAGATGTATTTAATAGTTTTAAAACTGCTTCTACCATAGGTAATCAGAAAAAGACAGGTCCTGCAGGAGATCCGTTGGCAGGTTCTAAAGGAGAAGATCCTACTGAAGTGATTTATTCTTATGGAGAAAATAAGTTTAAAAGGATTACCAAAATCTTAGATAAAGATAAGCTGAAAATGAGTATGGATAGTTTAGAGCAGATGAAAATGTTTTTGGCAAGTTCTAAGTATAAAATTAATTACCATTTTCCGAAAAAAATAAAGAAGATATCATCAGAAAAAGCAATGTTTAGTCAAGACGGTAAAAGTTTTACGCTAGAAGTTGGTTTCTTAGAATACATGGAAGATCCTACCGTATTGGATGTAGAGGTAGAGTTAGAGAAATAATTAGTGTAGAATACTAAAATATAATACAAAAGGTGCTGTTCTCGGAACAGCACCTTTTGTATTCTTAAGATAGGAAACGATTATATTTTTCCTCTTTTTATAAGTTCGCGAACCATTTCTTTTATGGCTTCACTTCTTTTACTTCCCATAGATAGTTTGATATCATGATCCATAATCCCTAATTCTTTTTTGTTTCCATATATCTTAAAAGTCATAGAATGATAAGAGGCCAATGGGAACTTTTTAGTGTTGAAGATAAAAAAGTACTCACCACTTACAGTACCTACCTCGCGAATAGCAGAACCAATTAATGTATGATCGCCTTCTTCTACATGAGGATCACCAATATAAATGTTATACTTTACCTGATCAACCATGCTTTTATTTAGTTGACTATACGCTTTCTCAGAAGGAAAAGCTATTAAGTGGATATCTAGATCATTAAAATCACGTTCTACTCTATGTCCTTTTCCACTTAGTAGTTTACGTTCTTTGTCTAGTTTTTTTAGTATTCTTTCTGGTCTTTTAGGTGTTTGTTCAACGAGTTCTTCAAACTTAGTTGTCTGAAAACCTTCTGGAGTAAAAATACCCATCTCCATCGCAAGTTTAAAGATTTTCTTCTTAGATAGAAAATAGTGGTGTTTAGAATTTATTAATAGGGTATCCTTCGCTTCATCTCTAAAAAATGCATTGTATGGATATGACTTATCAGAATGAAAAAGTAAAGATGCTACTTTTAAATCTCCGGCTCTAAATATAGGGTTTTTGTCTAAGTCACTTATCTGAAAATGTCTTAGCCCTTTTGCTTTTATTTTTTCAATGTGTGCAACTTTTACTTTGTCAATAAAGACTTCTCCTTTTTTGACTTTTATTTTTTGGCCAAAAGAAAATACGGAAATGAAAAGAAATACTAAAAGTAATGAATGCTTCATATTTTGGGGTTTATATATTAAAAAGGTGGCAAATATAGTTATAAATAAATAGATGGTTTTTAGTGTTTTAGAATGTAGAGAAGAACTTTTTTAATCTCGTATCTTTGCATTGATGAATAAGAAGATAGAACTACAAGAATTAGGGGTAAAAGATTTTAAGGAAACTTGGGAATATCAAGAAATACTTTTTAAAGGAATTCTAGATACAAAAATTAAGAATAGAAGAGAAGATGCTAATTTAGATACCAGTAATTATTTTCTTTTTGTAGAGCATCCACATGTATATACGTTGGGTAAAAGTGGTGATATAAGTAATTTGTTATTGAACGAAGAACAATTACAAGAAAAGGGAGCTACTTTTTATAAGATAAATCGAGGAGGCGATATCACATATCACGGACCTGGGCAGATTGTAGGATACCCTATTCTGGATTTGGATAATTTTTTTACCGATATTCATAAATATTTACGCTTTCTAGAAGAAATGGTTATTCTAACTCTAGCCGAGTATGGAATTACTGGAGTACGAAGTGATGGAGAGACTGGAGTTTGGTTAGATGTGGGTACTCCTTTTGCTCGTAAAATTTGTGCGCTAGGAGTTAGAGCTAGTAGATGGGTTACGATGCACGGTTTTGCATTTAATGTAAATGCAGATCTTGGGTATTTCGATAATATTATTCCTTGTGGGATTAATGACAAAGCAGTTACATCTCTAAATGTAGAATTGGGGGTTGAAAAAGTGAATGTAGAAGAAGTGAAAGAAAAATTATTGAAACATTTTACAAAATTGTTTGAAGCAGAATTTATAAAACAAAAAACCGAAGTATAAAATACCTCGGCTTTCTTTGACTAAAAACTAAACAAATCAAATAGGTTGGGGTTAGTTTATTTTATATCCTTCGAACCAGCTACCGGTTCCGTCAACTCTTACATCTGCACCTCCAAAATTTCTTAAGTTTACAAAAACTTCTTGTCCAACATTTAGGAAGTAAATACCACTTACATCGGTTTTCACGTCATCTCCATCCACAATTTGAGTAAAATCGACACCTGTATCTACATTAAAGCTAATTCTAAAAAAAGAAGTTGTAACAGCATTAGATTGTCTTACCACAGCATGTAGATAATAGTATCCACTTTCTGGAACAACAAATCTTTTAGTAGTTGTATTAAAAGCGTTGCGCGTATCGTAGGTTCTAATATCCCAGATATCTGTTTCTATAGTTGTATTAGCATCTAGATCTTTTACAGCAAAACCATTACCTCTAACTTTAAAAACTACAGGTGTAGTGGTTGCAGTGGCATTATCTACATAGGTTTTTACGGCTCTCTCTGTTGGGATTGCATTATTACTATTACTTCCTAAAGTTGCATCGGTAGAAATTTCATTAACAGAAGTTCCATTTTCTAATTTTAGATCTCCATTGATGTCCAGTTTTGCGGTTGGAGAGCGATCAATACCTACATTACCACTATTTATGTTCTCAATATCATTTCCGTTAGAAATCCATCTAGTGTCACCGGATGTAATAGCGTACGGAACTGCCATTAATTCATTGGTTCCAATTTCTGCTCCATTTAGGGATATGGTTACATATGATGCAATTCCTCCCCATTGTAATGTATCAAAGTCACCTGTTACTGGCGTTCCGTTACCAATTAATAATGCAAATACACCATTTGTATTCGTAGTAATTGTATGGTTTTCTACATAACTTGCAGCAATATCTGGTGCTCCAAATTTTAGGGCTATTTGTATATTGATTGATTCTTCTGCGAGAATATCACCGCTAGCATTTTTGGCCACTCCTTGGTAGTTGATAAAGTTTTTTTGTACAGATTGGGCAGAGACCAATGCGCAAATTAGTAGAAGGCTAAAAAGGATTACATTATTTATTACTTTTTTCATGATTTTAAAATTTATAAATGAGGTTATTTTTTGATGATTTTAAATATTTTGTTTTCATTGATTTCAGGAATCGAAATTCTTAGTACGTAGGTTCCTTGGGCTAATGAGCTTATGTCGATCTGATGATTTATCATTGACGTATTGATTTCTTGAGTAAGTACTTCTTGACCATTAAGATTGTATATAGAAGCTGTGTAATGATCGATATTCGGAGTCCTAATCGTAAAGAAGTCTGAAACTGGATTCGGAAATATTTTAATAGCTCCGTTTTCTGGTTGGAACTCTTCTGTAGAGAGTTGATTTAAGGAACCAATACCCGACCAAAACCCTTGGTCTATAGACTGCGAATTAGAAATTGTTTCTATAAAGGGTTCCCCAATAGTAAAGTTTAGGGTATAAGATGTATTACTACTTACACCTCCAGAATTAGAAATCACACTCGTGTCAATCGATTGTGCCTGGATGGTCGAGGCAATACATAATAAGGATAAAATTTTTAAAGTTTTCATGACATCTTAATTACGTTGTTTCACATTAGTGAGACGCAGTATTAAAATGTCAACATGAAATCTTTATAAAATTTAAATCGATGTTAGTTTATCTGATAAATGAGAACACTATTTTCTTCTCCCTGAACAGCAAATTCTAGGTTTTTATCCTTATCCATATTACCTAAACTGATTACAGAGTTCCCATAAACTGGGAAATTAGGAAGTAGTTCTGCATTACTGTCATATACATATACTTTCTTGGTTTGTATATCTGTGATAGCTACGTAGATTTTATTATTGATATAAAAAATCTGAGGTTTTGTATACACTCCAAAATCTAACTCTAAGGTTTTCTCTTTGATAGATAATTTGTTTTCAGAAAAAGTAACTAATGTTTTGTTGGTAGAAACCAAGGAACTATTTTGATCTAATTCCTTATCTACCATGGTTACCGAACCATCAGATTGAACTTGTATTAGTTTTCCGTCTTTAGTAGTAGAGGTAAACTTATTTTGATATTGTTGCCATTGATTTTTAGAAAAATCTATGTTTTGTTTTACATCTACTCTAGTTCTTCCTAAACGATCTAAAATATTTAATTTTCCATTTTCTTCGGATATAAGAATGTAGTCTTTACTGCCGATTCGGATATGTGTAGGAGGTATCACAAGATTGGTTTCAGTAGCTTTAAATCCAAAACCAGTAACTACTTTTCCTTCCGCATCTAGCATGGTAACTTCATTACCTTGCGTAATAATAATACGATATCGCTTATTTTTATCGTAATCAAATAAGGATAACGGCTGGGTAATAGCTTTTTCGAATTTTTTAGGATACGAAGTAACATCTTTTCCATCCCTATCTACAAGATAAAGTGTGTTTTCGGTGTTAAATAACAATTGATATCTACCATTTTTATAAATATCTATTTGTTGGATATCGCCCATAATGGCTCCATTAATCTGTTTTTTCCAAAAAATAGTTCCTTTATCCGAGATTAGATAGAGATTGTTGTCTACATCTTGTACTGCGATATCCATCCCTTTGGTTCTATGGTTTTGTACCAATATGGGATTATTAAGTATTTTATTTTCTAATGTAGTAGACGCTGTTTGTGTAACCGAAGTCGCAGATCCTTTTGCGATGTTTTTTTGTAAGACTCCATGAATATGAGCAAAGTTATTTTCTTTTATAATCTGAAAAGCACCAATTTGATATCCAATAGTTTTAGCTTCTTTCCAAGGTTTTTGCTCATCTTCTTCTATAGTTTCAGCAATGTACTCTTTGAGATGTTTAACAGTGCTTACCATTAAAATTGATGATTCATCAGAAAGCTTTTCTAGCGTATTCGAGTAATAAGTTTGTTCTTGTAATACTGTTTTATTAAGGATGTTTGCTATAATAGTCTGTAAACCATTTTTAGAAGAAGCAAATACAATATGATTTTCGTAATTGAAATAAAATTTAGCTTCAAATTCTGGAATCAATGGTTTTAATAATCCAGAAAATGTTGTGGTTTCATCATAACTAAAAATATCAACGTTTCTATATGCTCCAGATGGAGATCCAGCTAGTTGTTCTAATGTGTTTTCTGATGCTAAAGAAGTAAATGTTACAATACTTTCATTTTCTGTAAAAATAATACCGATTTCCGAAACTCCAGAGAATAAGTCATCGAGATCATCTGGGATATTTTCTATCTCTCTATCTTGAGCTAATGCTAAGTTCTTTTTAAGCGCATAAAAATCATCATACGTATATGAAATAAAACCTTTGGCGGTAATCGGAGTAATTTTGGCGATTTGATTCTCTTGAGCGATGGTATTATCAAAAATTCCAATTGTGGTGGATAATGAATCTTTTTCTATTGCAATTCCATCAAGGTAAATGGCATTTTGCTCCACTTTAGCATCTACAGAAATCCAACCGCTAAAGTTTGATAACTGCGATAAGTCACTATTGGGAAGTAATGCGCTTTGAATTTCTTTTAGTTCTTTTCCATTTGCCAAAACTGCTAATGGATTTTTGGAGTCTGAAACTTCATACGCTTTTATAAGATCTTCTTGTACTGGGATTGTATTTTCTTGTTGACGTATTGCATTTTCAATCAATATCTGAGAAGAGGAAGCAATTAATAAACTGTCTTGTTTGGTAGCATAGAAAGTCTGTTCACCAGAAATGACTTTATGGATCACTTTGTTAGCATAATTTATAGTTTCGATTGTTCTTTTGTTTAAAGAATCTTTACCAATTATAGCAGGATCAAATTTTGAAATATAAGTGTATTCAAAATCATTTTTACCTATTGGAGAAAAACAGAGTAATCCTTTAGATTGTTTTATTTGATCTAAAACTGGAAGATTTTTAAAATAAGTAAACAACGCTACGTCTTTATTTTTCTTTAATAAATCATTATCACGTAGCATGTTTTTTGCCTGTTCTAAATCATTTATTTTTAAGATTACTTGAGCATCTTTTGGTATGTAATCAATAAGAGTGTTCGGTTTTTCGGTAGTCGTGTTACAAGCTAAAACAATTGTGGATAGTAGAATTACAACTATTTTTTTCATGTGTTTATTTTCCTTTATATTCTTGATTCTATTCAAGTTGTCATTACGATTTAATAACTTTCTTTTTACAATAACTGTTTTCAAAAGCCTATTAGTGGTCAAAGATAATTATTTGAATTCTAGCGCAAGCTGTTCTGGTAATAATCTAAAACTTTTTCTATGATATTTAGTAATTCCATACTTTCGTATTGCCTCTCTATGTTCTGCTGTCGGGTATCCTTTATTTTTTTTCCAATTGTACATTGGGAATTCCTCGTGAATCTTTTCCATATATGCATCACGATATGTTTTTGCTAATACAGATGCCGCAGCAATATTCATATATTTTCCGTCACCCTTAATAACGCAAGTATAGGGTATATTATGATATGGTTTAAACCTATTTCCATCTACAGAAATATGCTCTGGCTGCGGTGTTAATTGTTCGATAGATTTTTGCATGCCTAATATAGAGGCATTTAAAATATTAATTTTATCTATCTCTTCCATATAAATATGTGTCACACCATAGGTAATAGAGCAGTCTTCTAATAGCGGTCGTAGTATTTTGCGTTTAGCTTCGCTAAGTTGTTTGGAGTCATTTAAGATTTCATTGCTAAAATCATCGGGTAATATAATGGCTGCTGCGGTTACTGGTCCTGCCAAACAACCACGACCAGCCTCATCAGTGCCGCATTCGATGAGATCAGGCTTTAATTTTAATTCGAGCATAATACGAAGATAACGTAAGAACTGAACATCAGAAAACTATTTTTAATAATCGATAAAAAAACTTAGTATTAAAACGGGCAATTCATACCTATTGACTTTCGTTAAAAAAGTATATTTTTGCCATCAGTTTACTATATAGATGAAAAAGAACTTAGTATTTATAATTATACTTTTATTAGGATCCATAACCTTTGCCCAAGAAGGAAATGAAGAGGAGATAGATGGAGGAGGTACGAATATTCAGCAGAAACCGGACTTCGCTAAGAGCAAAAGGCCTTTGACCAAAAAAGGTAAGAGTAAGCCTCCTATTACAGATTATAAAATTATAGATCTAAAAAATGATACGACCTTTGTAGATACGACCTTAACTATACAAAGAGATTATAATTTTAATTACTTACGTAGGGATGATTTTGGTTTACAACCTATTAATAATGTAGGGCAGACATATAATAGCTTGGTTAAGATTGAGGAACGAGATCACGTATTACCACTTTTTGGTGCTAGAGCGAGGCATTTTAATTTTATGGAGGCTGAGGATATTAAGTATTACAATGTTCCTACACCACTAACAGAGTTATATTTTAAAACTACTTTTGAACAAGGCCAGCAGTTAGATGCTTTTCTTACGATTAATACTTCTCCTAGATTAAATCTTTCTATTGCGTATAAGGGTAATAGGTCGCTAGGTAAATATCAACACGCATTGACCAGTACTGGTAATTTTAGAGCAACGGCTAATTATAGTACTAAAAATGATAGATATAGAATCAAAACTCATTTTGTATCTCAAGATTTGTTGAATGAGGAAAATGGTGGGTTATCAGAAAATGGACTTAACCAATATCTTTCTAATACGGAAGAATTTCAGGATGCAGATGAATTTTCTGATAGAGCTGCTATAGAAGTTAATTTTGAGAATGCTGAAAGTATTTTGTTAGGCAAAAGATTTTATCTAAATCACAGGTATTCGATCATAAAGAAAACAGATAGCTCTAGTACGGATGTAGCAGTCGGTCACATATTAGATATAACAGATAAGTCTTTTCAGTTTGACCAAGATGCAGCTAGTGATCTTTTTGGAACGTCTTATGAAACCACCGGAGCTCTATCAGATAAAGTAGCGTTAGAAGATTTTACGAATCAGGTATTTTTAAATGTTAATAACGTCTGGCTAGGTAATTTAAGAGTTAATGCCGGATATTCTGATTATAATTATGGTTATAATACGATTGTTACTCTAGAAGGAGGAACTGATATTACAAATAGGATTAAAGGTAATGTACTTACAATAGGTGGTTCTTATCAAAAGAATTACAAAGGATTTGAATTAGCTGCTAACGGAATGTCAATCATCTCAGGAGATTTTGACGGGAATTATCTAAATGCATCTGCAGGATATCAACTACACGATTATGGATTACAATTAGGAATTAGTTCGAATTCCACGGCTCCTAATTATAATTTCTTATTGTATCAAAGTGATTATGTGGGGTATAATTGGCAGAACTTCAACAATGCCAATGAGGATGATAATTTTAAAAATATAGAGACTCAAAAAATTCAGGCGAATATTCAGGTAAAGAAGTTTGCAAATCTTGAAGCAAGCTTCACTACAATTGATAATTATACTTATTTCACCAAAGGAACCGATTCTTTAACAGTTCCAGAACAGTATGATGGTAAGGTAGAACTCTTGAAATTGAAGCTTTCTCAAAACCTAAATTTTGGATGGTTGGGGATTGATAATTCCATTCTATATCAAAACGTTTCAGGAGGAGAAGTTTATAGAGTTCCAAATGTAGTGACACGTAATAGTGTTTATTATCAAGATCATTGGTTTAAACGAGCATTATTTTTACAGACTGGAGTTACTTTTAAGTATTATTCAGAATATGATGCAGACGGATATGATCCAGTGTTATCTGAGTTTTATGTGCAAAGTCAGAATGAGATAGATTATTTTGATCAATTTAATAACAGTGATCCTGATAATATTGTAGATACTAGACAAACCTTTGGTGGTTTTCCTCAATTTGATATCTTTTTTAATGCTAAAATTAGACAAACTCGAATCTACTTTAAGGTAGAAAATTTTGGAGAAGCTTTTAGTCAGAATAACGAATTTTCTGCTCCCGGATATGCACCACGTGATGCTGTTATCCGCTTTGGGTTGGTTTGGAACTTCTTTTTATAAAATATATAACTTCATAGTATAACTTATTTATTAGTTGGCTGTTTTTTTTGAAATGATTCACAATAGGAGGGGATTATTGTATTCATCAATTATTTTTCTTGGACTCTCTGAAGCTTTTTATTCTTCATATTTTCATTTTATACATACTTTGATATATCTTCTTTTTTGAAGAAGTAAAGTGAATAGTTATAAAATATTTTAAGTGTTTGATAAATGCTCATGAAGTAAGTCAGTATTATAAGGATAATTCATTTTCGGGAATATTCTTCTTTTGCAAAATTATATTTAACGATGATATTTTGTTAAATAACTATTAAGAAAACATTTTTTGATCAGATTATTAAAAAAAAATTAACATTTGAAGGTGTTTGTGTATTGAAAAAATCTATAATACTAACATTATTCGTTTTGATCTTTTTTTAAGGTATTTTAAAACAGTAAAATGTATTTAAATGTTTGTAAATCATTTTTTTATGGTTTTTTTTAATTTTAAAAATTTAAGAACGAGATCTCACTTGTATATACTTTGTTAAGATTGACATATTGCTAAATTTAGGTTAAGTTTATTGTAGCTTTGACAAAATAAATGTGAAAAAACAACTAAATAATTATTTGTCTTTTCAGCTAATATTTTAAGCCTAATGAGGAATATATTATTATATCTATTTGTTATCGCAACTCATTTTTGTGTTGCTCAGGAAAACACAGTGACGGGGAAAACTGTAAATTCAAAAAATGGAGAACCATTACCTTTTGTAAATATTATTAATAAAACTAAAAATACAGGAACTACTTCTGATTTTGATGGGGTATTTTCAATCGTAGTCGAAAATGGAGAAACGTTAGAGTTTAGTTCAGTTGGTTTTAAAACAATAACAATGGTAATTAAAGATACTGCTGTTTTGGATGTTCAAATGGATGAAGATGTTGCAGAATTAGAATCAGTAGTTGTAATTGGTTATGGTACTCAACGTAAAAAGGAGATTACCGGATCGGTAAGTATCGTAGGAGATGATGTGGTTAGTGAATTACAACCTCAAATCGCAACAGAGGCGCTTAGAGGAACGGTAGCTGGAGTAGAGGTTTCGCAACAAGGAGGAAATCCTGGAGCTGCATTTAATATTAATATTAGAGGGATATCGTCTAATAGCAATAATAGACCAGATATCTATGTTGATGGCGCACTTACAGATTTTAATAATATAAATCCTGATGATATAGAGACATTTACTGTATTAAAGGATGCTCAAGCTGCAATATATGGTAGTACAGCTGCTAATGGTGTTATTTTAATTACGACCAAAGCGGGAAGAAGAGGTCAAAAGCCAAAATTATCCTATAGTAATTACTATGGTTTTCAGCAAGTAACGAAGAAGATTAATGTGCTAAATGCGACAGAATACGCTTTAGTGCAAAATGAAAAATTTGTTAATGGAGGTGATCCTATACGTTTCACTAATATAGCTTCTTTAGGAAGGGGAACAGATTGGCAGGAGGAAATTTTCAATACTGCGGCTGTTTTTAATCATGCACTTAGTGTAAGAGGAGGAGGAGAAAAATATACTTACTTATTAAGTGGAGCTCATTTAGAACAAGAAGGAGCAATAGGTGGGAGTAAAGCCAGGTATCAAAGGGATAATGTGCGTTTAAAATCGGATATATTTTTATCAGAGACTTTTAAGGTACGTACGGATATTAATTATTTATATACAGAAAATGGAGGAATCTTTGCGAATGGTTTAGGTTCAGTAACCTTTAATGCATTGAATTCTGAACCAACAATTCCACTAAGAGATGATAATGGAGTACTTAGTTTAGGATCTGCAGAGAGTTCTAATGAAGTATTTAACCCAGTAACTCAAATTGAGAATACTTTTAATGAATTTAGCCAAAATCGATTTTCTGGGTTTCTTAATTTAGAATATGATATTGTTCAAAATTTAGAGCTTAATGGAAGACTTAATATCACTCATCAATCTGGAAAACAACGGTCATTTACTCCTTCATTTGTGTATGGGCCGGGTAAAACAGCCAATGTAGATCCAGGAGAAAATACAGTCTTTGAACAAATAGATAATAACAACAATTATGTGTTTGATTATTTTGCTACATACAGTAATACATTTGCAGAAAATCATGATGTTACGTTAACGGCGGGAGGAAGTGCTCAGCGTTTTTGGGGATTTGGTTTCAATGGAGTAGCGTTTGATATTCCATTTAATTCATTTGATTTTGCAATATTAAGTAATGGTCGTCCATTTTCTCCATCTATAGATGATGATGAAAGACCTAATCCTGATAACTTATTTGGGAGGTTCGAATATGCAAATACACGTTCTTCTTTATTCGGTAGATTTCAATATGGTTTTAAAGGGAAATATCTTTTGTCAGCAGTTTTTAGAAATGATAGATCATCTTTGTTTGCTCCAGGTTTTGAGTCAGCAGACTTTTTTGGTATAACCGCTGGTTGGGTAGTTTCTGATGAGTCATTTATGGAAAATACAGGTATTACTTTATTAAAAATTAGAGGAAGTTACGGAGAACTAGGAAATGATAAAGCGTTAGAAACAAGACAAGGCGTATTTAATTTTGATCTACAAGGAGAAGGAGAGTTTCCAATCAATGGAGGTAATACCATTATTAGAGGAGCCGCGCCAGGATCTTTAGGAAATCCTTTCCTAAAATGGGAGGTAGCCAAACAACTTGATGTTGGTTTTGATCTACAACTTTTGGATGGGAGGTTTAATTTTGTCTTTGATTACTTTATAAAAGATACAGAAAATCAAATAGTAGATGTCGACGTTTCGGGGATATTAGGAGGAGGTACTGCTGGAGCAGTTGTAGCTCCACAAAATGTTGGAGATATCCGTAATAAAGGTATGGAGTTTTCTGCGGATTATTCTTTTAATATTGGAAAGTTAGAAATTGGGTTAGGTGCAAATCTTACCGTTATAGATAATGAAGTAACCAAGGTTATTGGAGGAGAGTTTATAGAACAAAGTGGTTTTAGGTTAGGGCAAGCCGCTGCAAGATTTCAAGAAGGTTTACCAGTAGGTTCTTTTTATGGATTGCAGACTGCAGGAATATTTCAAACGCAAGAAGAAATAGACAACCACGCTACTTATAATTTAGGTGCAACTCCTGCTCCTGGTGATTTAATATTTGTGGATACTAACAATGATGGAGTTGTAGATAATGATGATAGAACTTATTTAGGTGATCCTCTGGGAGATTTTACTTATGGAATTAACCTGTCATTACAATATAAGGGTATTGATTTCTCAATAAGAGGATTCGGATCCCAAGGAAATGAATTACTTCGTTCATATGAAAGGGACAACCCTTTTGTAAACCAATTGGATTATGTGCTAGGTAGATGGACGGGTCCAGGGACGAGTAATGAAATACCAAGGTTAACTACAGAAACTACAAATAATGGATTGTTATCTACCTTCTTCGTAGAAGATGCATCTTATTTTAGAATAAATAATATCCAGTTAGGGTATAGTATTCCTGTAGATCCTTTCAAATCAATTGGTTTAGAGAAGCTTAGAATATATATGTTAGCTACTAACCCGTTTACTTTTACCGAATATCGAGGGTATGATCCAGCAGCACAAACGGGTAATATTATAACAAGAGGGATAGATAATGGTTTTTATCCAGCTGTTAGTACTTACTCGATGGGTGTGAATGTTAATTTTTAAAAAGAAAGAAGCAAATTATAACTATGAAAAATATTAAAAACACTTATTTAACGATAGTTGTGTCCATGGCTTTTGTTATGATACCGCTATCCTGTAGTGAAGATTTTACAAATGTAGAACAAGAATTTGAAGTTGGGGTAGATGAATTTTTTCTTGAGGATGAGGCTTTTTTCGAATTGTTAATAAGCGCATATGATCCTTTAGCTTTTAGTTGGCAGACACAGCTTTTTGGAGAATTTATGTCTGATAATGCTATAGTGGCTGGAGAAGATGGATGTCAGGATATTCCCGAGTTTCAAAGATTAGGTACATTAACACACACAACTACTAATATCGCTGTGGCTCGCTTATGGGATTCTCTTTTTGGAGGAGTATTTAGAGCTTCGTTTTTTTTAGATAATGCACAAACTAGGGAGTTTGAAGATAAAGATGTATTTATAGCAGAAGCACGTTTTTTAAGAGCACTTTTTTATTTTGAGTTAGTCCGTAATTTTGGAGGTGTACCTCTAAAAGAATCCCGTTTTTTGCCAGGCGATGAAACAGCAATTCCTAGAAGTTCTATTGAAGAGACTTATGAATTTATCGAAAACGACCTGAATGCAGCAATTCCTGATCTTCCTATTGCCCAATCTCAGGTCGGTAGAGTTACCAGAGGAGGAGCTATGGCATTATTGGGGAAAGTAAAATTTTACCAAGAAGATTGGGATGGTGCGGTCGAAGCACTTACATCTGTTACCACATTAGGGTTTTCTTTAATGCCTAATTTTGGAGATGTATTTACTACAGTGGGTGAAAATGGTATTGAGTCTGTTTTTGAGATACAGTATTCTAATGCAGAAGGTGGTAATTGGAACAATTGGCAAGAAAATGCTGAGAGTGAGGGTAATATCGGGGCGTTCTTTTCAGGTCCCCGTTTAAGCGGAGATCCTGTATATGATGCTGGGTTTAGTTTTAATATACCACAATCTGATCTGGTAGATTTATATGCCGCTACTGATAGTAGAAAATCCCCTACAATACTAAACTTACTTGAATATTTTGGTGTAACAACCGAACAAGAACTTATTGATAGTGCTATAGAATATACACCAGGATGTGAAACGGACAGAGGATTTTATTTCAATAAAATTATTCCGAGAACTGGAGAGATAGACGGAGCTAATCAATTCGCTAGGTCTCCTTATAACCATAGATATATAAGATACGCTGATGTGTTGTTAATGTTGGCAGAAGCACATAATAGAAAAACCGCACCGAATGAGAACTTAGCCAAGAGTTTTTTACGTCAGGTTGTAGATAGAGCACATGGTACTGGCGTAATAAGTATTCCAGAATCAGGAATGCAACTTACACAAAGAATCTGGGACGAAAGAAGGTTAGAGTTTGCCGGAGAAGGAGATAGATTTTATGATTTGATAAGAACAAATCAGGCAGCAAGTAGACTTCCAAATTTTGAAATTGGGAAGCATGAATTATTTCCTATACCGTTAGATGAGATTCAATTTTCTCAAGGAAATTGGACGCAAAACCCAGGTTGGTAATATATTAATCAAGAGCAAGAAAAATGAAAAATTTTAATTTAATTATAGTATTAGTATTGTCAATCTTATTTATAGGATGTCAACAAGATGATAGTAGTACCGCTTTTATTGCAAATGCAGAGGAAGCTATTGTGACAGATGTAATGTTTGGAATTTCCGACGATAATTCAGGAGATGTTACGATTACTCCTTTAGGAAATAATGTATTATCCTTTGATGTGTTTTTTGGAGATGACACCATAAATCCGGTAACTGTGATCAATGGAGAAAGTGTAGAGCATACCTATGCTAGCGAAGGAATCTATGAAATAACAGTGCTTGCTTATAATGCAATTGGAGAAATTAGTGAATACAAAGAAGATCTAGAAGTGTCGTTTAAAGCACCGGAGAATCTTACTTTTCAAGTAATTCCTGATAATAATGACTTCCTTACATATTCGATACAAGCGGATGCGGATTTTGCAACATACATAGAAGTTTATTTTGGAGAGTTTGCAAACGAATTTATACAAATCGCTCCTGGAGATACTGCTACATATACCTATCAGACAGAAGGCGAATATTCAATTACTATTATAGCGTATAGTGGCGGTGCTGCTGTAACTCAAGATATGGGAATTATAGATGTATCTATTCCCCAAGAATTAGAAATTACATTTGATGATCCAGATGCAATGTATTCTTTTAATACGTTTGGAGGCAATCAAACAGTTACAGTAGTTGATAATCCAGATGTTTTTGGAAATCTAAGTCCAAAAGCAGTACAATGGGTAGATGGTAGTCCTAGCGAAGTTTGGGCTGGAGCAGCAATGAGTCTTACTAATAGTATCAATTTTGGAGAAGGGACTACAATTAGTATGAAAGTTTGGTCACCAAGTGCAGGAACTCTTTTTAAGCTTAAAATAGAGAGTCTTGCCGATGCAAATTCTGCGGTTGAAGTAGATATACTTACAACTACTACAAATGCTTGGGAAGTTCTAACATATGATTTTTCCACTACAGACTATGTTACACAGTTTGCTACTAATCCTGCTAATAATCTAGTTATATTCCCAAACTTTGGAGTAGATGGAGGTAATGTTACATATTATATAGATAATATTATACAAGGAGAACAATCTCTTGATACAGTTTTACCGATTCTTCCAATTGATTTCGAAAGTAGCGCGGGAACATTTAATCTATTTGGGTTTGGCGGCTCGGCTACAGAAGATGTAGTAGGTCAGGTTATTGATAATCCAGATGCGTCAGGTATTAATATTTCTTCTAAAGTTGGAACACTTAATAAACCAGTAGATGCAGAAGTATTTGCTGGAGTTGCTATTCCTTTAAGAGACGGTTATGCAATTGATTTTTCTGGTTCTACCTTAATTAGTGTAGATGTTTGGTCGCCTAGATCAGGGATACCAGTTTTACTTAAAATTGAAAATTCTGCAGGGGATGCAGCAGAAATAGAAGTGATGACAACACAATCTAATTCCTGGGAAACATTAACCTATGATCTTAATAATGCACCTGGTTTTAATAGTTCCATTGATTATACTCAAGTAGACTTATTCTTTGATTTTGGAACTGCAGGAATGGGTGAAGTATTTTATTTTGATAATATCAGACAATAATTTTTAATGAAATTCATAATATGAAAAATTTTAAATATGTATATAACATCAGTATTTTTTCTCTGCTTTTGATAGTATGCGGCTGTCAGGAAGAAGAGTTCGAATTTGGTGATATAAGTGCTCCAACGATTAGCTCTGTATTGGCAGAAGCACCTAGCCTTGGAGATCCAGAATATGGAACCGGGAATGTGTTTTTCGATTTGCAGGGAGAAGATATTATAACCTACATTATTTATACGGGTGATGGTAGATCAGAATCGTTTAAGTTTGATGGAAATGCTAAGGCAATGATTAATTATGCTGCACCTGGTATTAATACATATACGTACACAATTATTGCAGTAGGTATAGGAGGTATAACTTCGTCTACCACAGGAGAAGTAACTGTATTCACAGATTTAGATGACACAACTAAATCAATTTTTGGATTGTTAGCAGGAAGTACAACCGCTGATTCTTCTAAAACCTGGAAACTAGATGCTGGTGATGAACCAGGTTTTTATGGAGTAGGACCTGGAGGAGTAAATGTTCCACAAAATGATGGAGATCTTGTGTACTGGTGGGCGCCAACTTCAGCTGATTTTAACGAGGATTGTTTATTTAATGATGAATTGACATTTAATTTTGATCTTGAAAACTTCACATTATCTATGTCTACTGATAATATGGGAGACACTTGGTATCATGATGATTATACACCAGGAATTCCAGGAGGAAGTAATACAGCAGAGTGTTTGGAGGCTACTCCACCTTCAGTTTCTGTATCTATTACAAATGCAGGTTCAGAATTATTACCAGAATTCACAACAGATAGAGCAATCGAATTAGGAGGAGATGGTTTTATGGGACTTTATATAGGGAATGCAACTCGTACCTATGAAATACTATCTATCGATTGTAATCTGGTGTCGTTAAGAATATTTTTCTTTGATGATGAAGAGGATAGATTTAATGCTTGGTATTTAAGATTCAGGGCTGTAGAAGATGCTACGGATTGCGGAATCACATTGCCAAACTAATGTAATTGCTAAAAAAAATAAATATGAAAAATGTTATAAATTATATATTCGTTTTTGTGTCATTATCATTCATGTCATGCAATGAGGATAATGAGGTGTTTCAGGTTGATAGACCGAGTAACTTAACTTTTACAGTTGATGTAGTTGGTGAAACTCCTGAAATGCCCAATGGAGATGGGTCAGGAATGGTAATTATTGAAGCAACAGCAACTGGTGTTGTGAAGTATGATTTCTATATTAATGATACAAAAAGAGCATCTACTCTGGATGGAAAATACACGCACACTTTTGAGGCACTTGGTATCAATCAAAATGACATAAGAGTAGAAGCTGTCGGTCTTTCTGGAGGGGTTTCTCAACAAACCAGAAGTATCAGTATTCTTAGAGAAGAGGATACTACGGATGGAGAATTGATAATTTCTGGACCACTTCCGGGACAAGCACTTGTATGGTCAGATGAGTTTGATGGTGGTAGTTTAGATACTTCTAATTGGGTTTTTGAGACTGGGGATTTAGGAGTGAATAATGAGTTACAACGCTACACCGACAGAAGTGATAATTTAGTGGTTGAGGATGGACTTCTTAAAATTACAGCAAAAGCAGAACAATTAGATGGTAATGAATATACTTCTGCAAGAATAAAAACACAAGGTAAACGCGAATTTAGATTCGGAACGATGGAAGCTAGAATAAAATTAGCTTTAGGGCAAGGTACTTGGCCAGCTTTTTGGATGTTAGGAGCTAATATAGATGAAGTTGGATGGCCAGTTTGTGGAGAAATAGATATTATGGAGTATGTAGGGAGAAACCCAATACGCACATATTCGAATGTATTCTTTCCTGGGAATACAGGAGCTGATAATACTACATCAAGATCTTTAGATGTAGATGGACTAGATGAAGGCTTTCATGTTTTTAGAGCAGAGTGGGATACTAATAAAATAGTGTTCAAAGTAGATGGGGTAGAATATAACACATTTACAATCACCGATGGATTACCATTTAGAGATGATTTCTTTTTCATCCTTAACGTGGCAATGGGTGGAGATTTTGGTGGTGCTGTTAGTCCCGATTTTACAGAAGCTACTATGGAAGTTGATTATGTAAGAGTATACCAATAAATAATAATGGAGTTTCACTAAATTAAATTAGTTGTTTTTTTAAAATGCTGAAGATGTAAATATCTTCAGCATTTTTTATTTGTTATAGAAACGATATTATTTAGAGGGGTATTTTTTTTTGAGCACACAAATACTATCATTGTTTATACTGGCTAAATAATATTGTTGATTTTTAATTTTAATTTTTTCAATATCCCTAGCAGGACCTTGAATTTCAAACAAGCTCTTATTATCCTTAAAAAAACCACCTTTCTGATCATTTATTAATAACATTCCATGAAAAGCATCAAGTCTGGATAGTTGAGTGTTTAATTCATAATTATTACCAGATAATAAGATGTCATCGTAATTGTCATTATTAAAGTCATCGATATACATTGTGTTAATGCAGGAAATTTGAGCTTCTTTGGGCAAGGCTTTTTTCGAGAAAATACCATTACCATTGTTTAAGAAATAACAACTTTGTAGTTCTGTTACTCTTTTTTTAATGGCAGTTTTGATTTTTTGTTCCGGAAGATATTCTGAGAAATTTGCCTTAGCAAATTTAGCATAAGATAAATGCCTTTTGTTGATAACAGGCATTTGCTTGCTCAATTCATCTTTATTGTTAAAAACCGTTTCTGTCCCTTGATAAAAATGTGTTATTACAGGATCCATTTTTCCATTATCATCAAAATCACTAAGCATTAGAGTTATAGGTTCTTCTTGACTCGCAGTTAATCTAGTGTTTAATCCCCAATTCCCGCCAATAATATCAATGTCTCCATCATTATCAATATCGCTAGCTTTTACAGAATTCCAGAAACCAAATGTGTTTTTTAGGTTACTTTTTTTATCTAATTTGAAAATATTGTTTTTATTAATAAATATTTGGATTGGCATCCAATATCCAGCTATTATAATATCCGCTTGGTTATCATTATTTATATCCGCAAATGTTACATCCTGAACTAATCCTATAGAATTGAGTTCTGGAGCAATAGTTTTTGTTACATCAAGAAAGTTTCCAGTTCCGTCGTTTTCAAAAATATAATTCTGAGGATTCATGCCAAATGCAGAAGGAATACTATTAGAACCTATAAGTATATCTTGATCACCATCACTATCAAAATCAAATGCTTTGACAACTGATCCATTAATTGATAAGTTTTTAAAGCTTTGATAATCTCTAATAAATGATCCATTTTGATTTCTGAAATAGTAAACGGAAAGATTATCAGTTGTTGCTCCAGTTTCGTTTCCTCCATTAATGACAATAAGATCAAGATCATTATCATTATCAGTATCAATAAATATGTTGTCTGTATTTTCTGATTGAAAAGTTTCGTCTATTTCTGGGGTTTTTAATGCCGTAAATATTCCATCAGTTCCTTGTATAAATAGTTGAGCAGGTTTTCCTTTGGCAGCTCCTATGAAAAAATCATCATTACCATCACTGTTTATATCACCAACAGTAATTTCTGGTCCCTGATTAGTATTCATATATGGGATAAGAATTTCTCTATTAAATTCATTATAATTATTATCATTATGGCGGTATGGTATTTTTTGAGAAACATTAGTCAGTAATGATTCCGTATTTTTTTTAGTTGTTATTGCATAAAAATCATGCTTTGCCTCTTGTTTATTCACCTTTAATGATTGGTTGCTACTAATGTTTTTTAATGTTTGAAAAGATCCTCCGGGCCAAACTATGATTAAAGAATCTAAGGTGTTATGAGGTCCTAGGCCTATATGTATTTTGGGTGAAACGGCAGAAATATATCCTCTGGAAGGGTAATTTTCTTGAGTAATAGTTTGATTTTTTGTGTAAGCAATAACTTTAGATCCAATACCAAACCTATTATTTGTAGATCCATTAAATTCAATTGCTAGATAGTTGTTTTCTTTAGATAGTGTATTGCTGTTGTTTTCCATGATCATAGCAGTTTCGTTCACATTATTTGTGACCAGATCTAAATCTCCGTCATTATCTAAATCTACGTAAACAGCTCCATTGCTAAAGGATGGTTTTTTTTCAAACCAAGTGTCGGTGACATCTTCAAAATCAAAACCGTTTTTGTTTTTAAATAAATAATTTGGAGTGTGTTTTTTTGGTAATCGATCTACTAATTTTAAATCATTCTCAGACATATTTGTACTGATTTGATTTGATATAATTCCGTTAGAAATGAAACTAACAAAATCTTTATCATTAGTAGCTCCATATATTCCATTAGTAATGTAGATGTCTTTAAATCCATCATTGTCAAGGTCGGCAAATAATCCAGCCCAAGACCACTCTGTACCAGAAACACCAACCTGATATGAAATATCACTAAAGTTTAAGTTTCCATTATTGAGTTGTAAGGTGTTTCTAATAAATTGAGGATGATAGCCTTTCTTTAGATATTGATTAAAGTTTTGATAATTCATGTCACTTTCTGTAGTTTTTAAACTTTGCAAATCATCAGAAAGCATATCCAATGATAGAATATCCATGCGACCATCGTTATTAAAATCAGCAATATCATTGCCCATAGAGAAGTTAGTAGTATGACCAAATTTTTTAAAATCTTGAGATAAAATATCTTTAAAAGTTCCATCTTTTTGGTTTATGTATAAGTAATCATTTTCAAAAAAGTCATTACCAACATAAATATCTGGATAACCATCATTGTTTATATCACTTACGGATACACCAAGTCCATAACCAATAATACTGCTAAAGATTCTTGATTCATTGGTAGCATTTTTATAAACTCCATTGTCATTTATGAAAAATTTATCACCAGCTAGAGAATCTTTAACAAGTCGTTTTTTAGAATCTCCATATGTTCTTTTCGGATATACAGAATAGTTTAAAACATATAAGTCCAGATCTCCATCAAGATCATAGTCCAAAAAAGCAGCTTGATTAGAGAAACCAATAATATCTAATCCATATTTTTTTGCTTCTTCCTTAAAAACGGGAATTCCATTTTGATTGAGCCCTTGGTTTACGTATAATAGATTTTTACCTTTTTTATTTCTGTGTTTTCCAAGTTTTGAGATATAGATGTCTAACCATCCATCATTATTGATGTCTACATGGGTAACACCAGATGACCAACCATCTGTATTGTTTATTCCAGATGGTTTAGTAATGTCTTCAAATTTCAGATTCCCTTTATTCAAATATATTTTGTCACTCTCCATATTAGCAACAAAATATAAGTCGGTTAAGCCATCATTATTAAAGTCAGCACTTGTTACGCCAGCTCCAATATAAAAATATAAGTAGTTAAGGGCATTCCAATCTGATGTATTTGTTAAAGTGTTGGAGAAATTAATTGATGTCTCTTTAGAACTTTTTAGTGTAAATAATTTAGTTTGTTTTTTCTTATTACAATTTAAAAAGAGTAGTGCTAAAAATGTATAAAAAATGAATTTTGTATGGAATATTTTCATTTTGTTTTTCATTTAAGTGTTGTAGCTTTAAAAATAGGACTTTACAAAACGATTTGCCATTATTTATGTAGATATTTTTGTTTTTATTTTAAATCACAAAAATTAAGATATTTTATTGAAATTATTTTTAATCGTCTTTTAATAAATATGTTAAGATAATTTTTAGTATATTTGATAGACTACCTTAGCCCAAAAGATAGCATTTAATGAATCGTATTTGTTTTTTACTTTTTCTACTTCAATTTCTTTCTTTTTCACAATCTATTGAAAATAAGATTTTACCTAAGATTACCCATTATGATACTAAAAATATGGGGTTTGGTGCACAATCTTGGGATATTGAACAAGATGAAAATGGAATTATATATATAGCAAATGAAAATAAAGTTTTAATCTTTGATGGAAGTGAATGGAATTCTGTAGCAACCAATAATGCCATGGTTAATAGAAGTCTATTTGTTAAGAACAAAGATTCAATTTATTTTGGAGCTGATGGACATTTTGGATTGTTAAAAAACCAATTAAAAAACACATACGATGTTTCCCTGTTAAATAATGTTGATAAAGGTGTTTCTGATAGCGCAGAGGAGTATTGGAGGATACATGAAATTAATGATGAAGTTGTTTTTCAAACGTTTGGGAATCTATATATAAATCAAGGCAATATCATTACCAAAATTCCAGCTCCCTGTTGTTTTAAATGGAGCTATAAAATTGATGATGATTTGTATGTTAATGACGATAAACATGGAGTTTTTAAGTTGTTAGGAACAAGTCTATTACCGGTTTATGATAATGATGAGTTAAATGCAAATATTATTGGTGTAACGGATGACCGTGATGATTTAATTCTAATTAGTGATACTAAGGGATTGTTTAAGTTGAGTGATGGTGAAATTACAACCTTGGATTTCGCTATGTCGGATGAGGTAAGAAAGGCACAAATTTTTTCTTTTTTAAAATTGAAGGATGGAAGAATCGCTTTAGGGACAGTTTCTAATGGATTGTATATACTTGACCTAGAGACAAGAAAAGTTGAAAATATTAATAAGTTAAAGGGGTTGCAAAACAATACTGTTTTGTCAATATTTCAAGATGATGAACATAACCTTTGGTTGGCATTGGATTATGGTGTTGATTATTTAAAACTAAATTCTTCTCTTAAATATTTTTATGATTACTATGGTAAATTAGGAACTACATATGCGGCTGTAAAGGATGAGGGTTTTTATTATATAGGAACAAATCAAGGACTTTATTCTTTAGATGTGAAATCAATTACAGATAAAGATGATTTTGAACAGTTACTTAATGGTCAGGTCTGGAACTTAGTTTCAATTAATGACAATGTTTTTGTTGGTCATGATACTGGAGCCTATACATTGAGTGGAAAGATTCTTAAAAAGATGGGGTTTAGTAAAGGTGCCTGGGATTTTAGATCGTTTAGGGTGGATAAAGAGGATGTCATTATTTCTCCAAATTACAATGGAGTGTCCTTATATGAAAAAATAGAAGAGAGTTGGCAAGAATATCAGCTTAAAGGATTTAGTAAATCAGTAAGATATCTGGAGGTAGATGAAGATAATTATATATGGTTAGCTCTGCGATCAGAAGGTGTTTTTAAGTTTAGGTTAGATTATAGGAGTAAAACACTTTTGCAAGAAAGTTTTTTTCCTTTAAGTGATTTCGAAGGAGGAGTATTGTCATTGTCTAAAGTGGATAATGAGATAATGATTACTTCAGGTTTTTATTCATATCGGTATAAATCAAATAGTGATTCTTTTGAAAAGAGAGAACTGGGTGATAAAAAAGGATATTCTCCGAGAATTATAAAAAAAAATGGAGAAACTTGGTATGTTGATAATGAGAGCGTCGTTATAGAGAATGAAAAGGAAGCTGTCAATCTTAGAGAATTGCAAGATCAATTGGTTCCAGATGTTTTAAATGCTTTTACATTAGATGAAAAGCATGAGCTTATTCCTATATACAGTGGCTTTTCAGTTTATATTAGAGATAATTTGACGCCTTTAGAAAATATAAGAGAAAAGGTTTTAATTCGGGATTTTGTTTCAGTGGGTAGTAAAGTTTCTTATGAAGAAGAATCTAATATACCTTTTAAGGATAATGACCTTAAGATAAGGTATGCTTTGCCTATATATGGTAAAAAAGTTACGTTTCAATCAAAGTTAAATGATCAAGAATGGAGTGATTGGACCACTTCTACAGAACATACATTGTATAATTTGAAGGAAGGTAATTATACGTTTTATGTAAAAGCAAAGTATGATGAAGTTGTAAAAGAGTCTTCTTTTGCGTTTACTATAAAACCTCCGTTATATAGAACATCTTGGGCATATTGTTTTTATATTTTGTTGATTGGAGGAATGCTTCTTATAGCGCGCTTTGTCAATCGTTATAAAATGAAAAAACAAAAAAAGAAATTACTTGAATTAAAAGAAGAAAAACTAAAGAAACAAGAAGAAGAACATAAGGCGCAAAAGTTAGAACAAGAACGTAGGATAATCGAACTAAAGAATTCTAAATTAGAAAGTGAGGTAAAAGCAAAAAGTAGAGAACTTACTCAAATAGCTTATGTTAATCTGAATAAAAATAAAATTTTAAAAAAGATTAGGGATAAAATTGTGAAAATTCAAGAATCTCCTAATTCAAGATCTCATGATAGTAATTACATGGACTTAAAAAGATTGGTAGAATATTATATAACCGACAAAGAGAGTAAAATATTTAAAATAAATTTTGATAAGTCTCATCAAGAGTTTTATGAACGTTTGTCAAAACAGTATCCGAGTTTGACATCAAAAGATCTTAGACTGTGTGCTTATCTTAAAATGAACTTATCTTCCAAGGAAATAGCACCTTTATTAGGAATAAGTCCACAGAGTGTCGATGTTAATAGACATAAACTTCGAAAAAAGCTAGAATTAGATCCAGAAAGTAATCTAACTAATTTTTTAATGATATTCTAAACGTTAGAATTGTTGGTTCTTTCCTAAATAGTGACAATTTTTATTTCAATAACTTTAGTTGTAATAGCTAGAAGCACAGTTGTTATATAATAGCCTTTATGCATAGCTTATATTTTACTTTATATATTATATGTTATTTCATGGGATGTTTTAAGTTGTTTTATTAATGTGGTATAATAATAAGGACAGGTTGTTATTTAATTTGATATTATTGTTTTGATTTATTGTGGATTGTTTTCTATTTTTTTTGTTTGTGTAAATCGTATGTTTCTAGGTTGTTATAAAAAGATTAAAATTTTCTTCAAAAAAGTTGTTGTTGATTAGAAAAAGGGTTGTATGTTTGCACCCGCAAAACGGGATATTGTTTTGTTGTGTTCATTGAGATTGATTTTGTTTGTTTGAGTTAGGTTTTACTGGGGTTTAGATGCTTTTGTAGATTTGGTTCGGGGTTCAAAAAAAACTTTAATTTTTTTTCAAAAAAAGTTTTGTG
>NZ_AUMK01000003.1 GCF_000430645.1 Aquimarina latercula DSM 2041
ATTGAGATTAGCATGACAGAAAATGGAGATCCGTTAGAAAATGCAATAGCAGAAAGAGTGAATGGTATTATAAAGGAAGAATACCTAAACGATTATCAAGTAGAAAACATACAAGAAGCTACAGAATTATTAGAAACTGTCGTGAAGTTATATAATAACGAAAGACCACATATGAGTATAGGAAACCTTACCCCAAACCAAGTACATCAAAACAATATAAAAACTGAAAAACTATGGAAGAATTATTATATAAAAAATCCTATTATTGTAAACCAATAATAGGATTAAGAATAAGTTGTAAATCTATTTTAGGATTAATATAAAATATGTAAACTTTTTTTAGGACGAGACACATTTTACCGCCACTAGTTACAAACTAGCGGGAGCATGGGTTCAATGCAATATTGCAGACTTTCTATAATAGTATCTTTGTTTTTTTTCGAGTAAATACGTCGATCCAATCTACTACTGTTAAAGTAATGAAATGTGGTTTTGACTGATCTCTTATTTTGTAACCATCTGTTTGCATTGATGAAATATACTAATAAATGATTGCTTTGTGAAGTTTAAAATATAGGCTTTGCGAAGTTTGTAACTTGGCACTTTAATTTAAAAAAAGCTGCAATATTATACTACAGCTTTGTCTTTTTTTACTTACTATTATGGCTGCGAAGTCACAGACATTCGCAGAGCACACACTTCGCAGAGCTAGTTTAATCACTCTTCGGAGAGCTGGTTCATTCTTCTTCAAGAGGAAAAAGCCATTCTGTTTCTACTAAGGAAAAGATTGAAAAAAACTCTTCATTTTCTATAATTTCAAAAATAACTTTATCTAATGTATCTATGCTCATATCATCAATTAAACACATATCTTCATCCCAAAAATAATATCCAGATAAACATTCCCCTGATTTTTTGAATTTTTCTACTAACGAAGTTATATTTTTATATGTGTAAAAAGTAGCTAAATATACTTTTTGCGTTTTAACAATTGTAACAAATATATCCGTATTGCAATTGTCTATATCCTGTTCAGGATCCAGTCTATATTTAATTTTAAAAATACTATTTTCTCTTTTATAATCCATGTTGTTGTAAAATTTGATTAATAACAGCATCTTGGAGCTTTTTATTAGAAATACCTAATATTTCAATTACACCATTATTTTCTCTGAAATATACTCTTGCAGGATCATTACCTCTACTTCTTAACTCTTGAAATACTTTTTTTCCACTAGAGTTGTATATCCACTTAGAACCAGATCCAGGATTAAGATTTCCGTTGACTAATTGTTTAGTTAAAGTTTGAGATCTCTGTATTATTCTAGCGTCTAATTTCCTATATAACTTTCTTATCTGTTTACTCCAAAGTACAGATGTAACTGCTCTAGTTCCCTGTTTAATGCGACCACCCGCAGGAAACATATCTAATACATCCACTACCATAGGTTGATCTCTTTGATATTGTTCTAAAGCACTTTGAAAATTTAAAGTATTCTGTAATTGCTTTTGTTCAAAATCATAAATTCTAACACTAGCCGATTTTCCAGTATTTAATGCCTCAATGTTATTGTTAATTTCAGCAAGAGCATTTACATCGGCCCAATAATTATCCCAGTAATTATCAGTATAAACAGTTCCTAAATTAACCGTGTTCAATTGTGTTTGAACAGCAACAGCTATTGAGTTTAAAACTTCTTGATTAATACAGAAAACACATCCACCGTCAGGATCAGTCAGAGATATTGGATTATTTCCTATTCCAAGGTAAGGAGAGCTAAACTCTCCATACGGATCCGTTGTCAACCATCTTCCAATCCTACTATCCCATAACCTAAGTTCAAAAGCTTCTTTCCCGGTCTCTCGGTCTTTTTCTTGTCCTTGGTATGCGTATCGGTATCCTTCGGCTCCGCTCAGGGTACGGTTGGGCATTGGCATTCCAAAAGGATAGTAATCGGTAGCACTTACGGCCATTGCAGTACCAGTTTCTTGATCTCTGGTTACCACTGCACGCACATTACCCAAATGATCTGTTAGTTGGTATAAACTCTTTCCTCCACCAAATAATCCTCTTTTATAAACGCCTAATCTGTTGGATCCGTAGATCGTATGTTCCGCAATTGAGGCTGTAGATCCTCCTCCTGGAACATTGGCATTAAATCTGTTATATATAGCCATGGCAGTACCTGCAGCATCTCTTACGTAAAAAGTTGTTGTGGTAGCGCTACTATTTAGATTATAGGATTCCTTGCGTACTCTATGATTTTTATCATTGTAAAAGAACTTCACCAAAGTTTGATTATCTTTTCTAACCTCAGTCACCAATCCACTGGCGTTATAAAGATACTCAATATTTTCTTCATTGTTCTTTACCAGTTGCCCTATTTCATTATACTCATAGTTATCTCCATCTTGATCTTTGATATCATCGGCATCGGATACTGCACCTACGGTATCATCTACCCGCAGCAATTGATTGGGTTTGTTTGTTTTGTATGCATACGATAGTTTATCCATGGCATTACTACCATTAACATTATCCTTGTTACGATTCAATGATTGTATGTTTCCATTAGCATCGTAGGTAATGTTAGATACATTATAATCTCCATTACCCAATACTGTCCCATCAGTTATGATTTTAGCACTAAAAGTACGACCATTCGTGGCAGTGATACTAAAACCGTTTTCTAATGTAATAGATCGTCTAGCTTCTGCATCGGTTGTGCTACTAACAGGTTGGTTTAGTGGATCTAAATCCAAAGGGATACTAGGGTCTGCTTCATTAACCGGTTGGTTAAAACTAGCACCTGTTAACCAATTGTTTTTGTTGTATGTATAATAGTAACTATTAGGAGTATTGGTTATATCTGGTCTATTGGTGTTCCAGGTAATTGATTTGATATTTCCATTATATTGATTAATTCCTGTGCTTGTATGAGCCACAGATCTTGGAGTGTTCGTACGAGTATAGTCGTTATCATAATAATGTAGGTTCATCCCAAAAAGATCATCAATATCTTGTGTTGGGTTATTAGTATCATCAAGCGTAGGGTCGTTAATACTTTTTAAAGCACCATTTAAGGTGTATACATAGTCTATTTTTTGTAATCCTTCAGCTAGATTCAATGTTTTTAACGCTCCAGTTTCATTATACTCATAGGCCGCATGCTCTATATAGTTAGTACCATCAGTAGAGGTTTCTACTTTGGTAAGACTATAATCATTTGTGTCATAAGTGTATTTATGTATAAATAGATCCGATGTACTGTGTTTTTGATACAGTACTCTGTTTACTTGACTTGTAATTGGGTCATATTCATAATCGATCGTTTTATCTCCTAAATCTGCAATGTTTTGTACAATCCATTGCACTCTGCCATAGATATCATAACTATAATAGGTGGTGGTATTTTCGTTTTCGGTTTTTGCCACATTTCCTGATAAGAATGACGGATTGGCGTAGCTGCTGTGCACACCCGATAGATAGTTTTTGTCAGAGTGTAATAATGCATCGTAGGTAGTATTATGGACTTCAGTTGTTATCCCAGCACCTAATACACCATCTGGGTTTAATGAACTAAACTGAACCGGAAAATGAGGTTTATAAACACCACTTTGTGTAGGCCTTCCTAATTGATCGTAATTGGTATATGAGAATTCACCAGCTGCCAATTGTTTGCTATTTTGGGAGTAGCGAATTTGTCCATCACTACGATATTTAAACCAAGCTTCACCTTCATCAGGACTTTTAGTATAGGTTAATTGTCCTAATGCATTATACTCAAAGGTACTTTCTAATTGTGCTAAGGGTTGTTTGCTACTTAGTAAACGTCCTGCTTTATCGTATTCATGTAAGCTATAATCATAATAGTTTTCTGGATAATTAACAGAAATACTATTGGCAATATAATCGTCTGTATCTGTAATTGCAATTCTATAAAATCCATTTGATAAGCTACCTATATTGGTAGTAACGATTTCTTCTGTGATTAAATTATACACAGTAATGCCAGGATTACTGGATAATGAGATTCCACTTCTGCCAACAGGAATATGAATATCTACAAATCCTTGTTCACTGATTTTTACTGAGGATGTTCTAGAGTTAGCAATACCACCTTCTTCGTTACCACTTCTAGCGACTGCTAATGTTCTACCATCTGTATCCGTAAAGACTACAGCTTCGATACCGTGTATATCTCTAGATACGGTTTTTATGATTTTATAGTCATCATATTTAGAATCCCCAAAAGCTCCGAGCTTTGATAATTCTTGTCCTGCGGGCATAGAAAACACATGGCCCTGTTTCCATTGATCGTCCATTTTGTTACCACCAATAGTTTTTAAAGCAGTTCCAGGATTTAAATCACTATAAATAGTTCTAGAATAAGGTCTATCTGTAATGTCTTGATATGGGTCACTATTGTTGTTTTCACTATAGTACCATCCTAATGTGTTTGTTTCATCCGTAACAGGAGTAGGGTTTTCTAGATCAGTATTTTCATAATCATTGATATTAAAATCAGCGTTACCTGATTTTTTAATAAACCCATCTTTATAAGTAAAACTTGGACTACCTCCAATTGGAGCACCTAGTGTGCTTAATGCTGGTCTTCCTTGACTGTCATAACGTATTTCTGAAGCCCAGGTTTTTTTAGCCTTTGTATCAAAAGTTTGAGATTGTGTTCCTTTACCCAAATCATCATAATAACTTACGCTAGCTCCTATGAAATTACCTACTACATTTTCAGTAATTCCATAACTATTTACAGATACCCAATTTTTATCTGTATCCGTAACAGAAAAAGGGCCATAGCTTTCATCAGTGATTTCAAAACCACTTTGCGCATAGGACATGGACAAAATACCTGGATTAACTCCAACTTCTATTAGATTGTAACTTTGTATTCCTGCACGATTCCAAGATAAATTAGCATCTGTAACCGTAGCGATCACCTGATTGTTAAACAAGAATCGCAACTGTGAACTACTTAATTTTTCAATACGTATACGATCCGTAGTTTGCAGTATGATATTCTCTAATTTCCCTAGTTCTGTTCCATCTGGTTTTCTAGCGGTTATTGTGTATCTATTTCCTACTAAATCATTCCTAGAATTATGCACAATAGTAATGGTATATCCATTGCTACCGTTTAAACTCGTTGAGACGGTTTGTGATAAGAATATGGATGCTGAAGAGAATTTTGTTTCTACAAAACCACCTAGATTATTACCATCAACCTTGAAATTAGTAATTTCAAAATGCCCGGTAGTTTGTTCTTGGGATAATACTTCGTGTGATAATAGGTTTCCGTTTCCTGATACTGTATTAGAATTGATGATATCAAAACCAGTATTCTGATACCAGTTTAAATCTTGAGCTGTTCCCCAAAAAGATAAAACTAGTACTAAAAAACAAGTGCTATATGTTTTAAAATTTTTCATTCTTTATTTTCGTTTAAACTGGTTATTTATTGTTGAATAATATCTATAGGGTCATCATCATCTCCAATTCCACAATTCCCTCTTTGATGATTTCCGGTACTCTCTTTAGTAGCCCCAGAATTTTTATCACGTACCTGACATTTGTAATAGCGTCTTCCTGTAGATGTACAATTGGTAGTCAAACTTCTAGTATTAGAGGATGTCCAACTCCCATAACTTAAATTAGAGGAGCTAGTACCAATCGCAAATCGATATTCATACTCATAGGTACCTCCATTTGCAGTTGCGGTAAGTGTTGTCGTAGATGTATTAGCATTACCAATACCAAGACTTAGCGAAAGTGCATTAGGGTTGGTGGTGTCATTACTTGTAGGATTCCCATAATTATAGTTAATTTCTTTATTCAACTTAAATCCTCCACGAATTTCTGGAGTATCCATTACTTCGCTATAAGTTTTATGTAGTCTACCAGCATCGTCATATTCGTATTTAGTAGCTAAGTTGTTGGCTCCGATGATATAGGTAAGTTCATCCCATTCATTATATACATAACTACTCATAGAAGAAGCGATAGGTACTAATCTAAAATCATCATAGATAACAGTTCCAGAAGTTGTATACACATATACTTCTTGATTTGCACCAATATCATTTGTGTAAAAGTTTAATTGTACCCAATCTCCTGCAGGAATTACTTCTGCAGGATGATATGCAATTGTAGTGCTACCAGCACGCAATTTAGTATTGGTGTAATTGGTATTACTTCCTTTATATGCCCAAACAGAAACTTTATAGTTTCCAGCTTTAGGAGTAACAGCAAATGCCTTTACATTAGCAGACACTTGTATGGCTTTAGATCCTGTATGAAAGGTATCCGATAGGGTAGCGGTACTTGCTTTATACACTTCTCCACTAAAGTAATTTGTATTATCTATCAAGTCTTCTGCTCCAGAATAATACATTTCTGTATATCCAGCATTTGCTACTGCAAATACTTTGGAGTTATCATCGCCCATTTTAGTACTTGCTTTATTCTCATTAATATCAATGGATTCTAGTGGCATTGAATAATGATCGTATAGACTTACTGTAGATGTTTTGATCCATTTAGCATTGGATTGATTATCAGGATCAGACCAATTAAAGTTATCATCATCTCCGGTATATCCAGAATATGCTCCATTTTCATCAACTTCACCTTTCCAGGCAAAGGTTTGATGTTTACGCCAGATCTTTTCTGCATCATTAGTTGGAGTAGTGGTGGAGCCATTATAATTACGATAGGTCCAATCATTGTTCCAGGTATTGATGTCTGCGTTAATCGTTTTCCAACCTCCAGAAGCATCTTTAATTTGAGTTAATGTTGCTGCAGTTTGGGTAAGCATGTTTTTGTTTGTAGGATTGTCTACTTTGGACCCCATACCGTAACCATCAATGATTCCATCATTATTACTATCTAGATTACCAGAATATTTAGGAACTGTATAAGCTGGAATAATTTTAGTCAAATATTCTACTCCATCACTGGATGTTGTTATAGTTTCTAATAACTGTCCAGAATTAAGATCGTGTGTTAGGAAGTTAGTTGTATTGGTTAAATTTTGATTGTATGTTGTTGTACTTATAAGACTACTAGGGTACGATATTATTGTAGAAGAATTTATAAGCCACTTATCTCTATTATTATCTTTTAGATAATCAATATTTTTATATGATTGAAATGACTGCTGAACAATACCTTGTGTTATATTGTCAGCAGATTGGAAATTATTGACGACCTTATTTAACTGTTGCCCTTTTTTGTTGTAAGTCTCGGTGGATATAAGTTGCCCTAAAACAGATAGATTGTCTTCAATTATTATGTCAGAAATATTAACATCCTGATTATCTGAATTAGAATTATTAGTTTCTGTGCTAGTAATTTCAAGAATATCTCCAAATTTTATTTTATCGTTTTGTTTGTGAGGAATAACTTTGAAATTATATTTATTATATCCTACTAATTGAGAATTTGAATCGTAAGAACTTGTTTTGACATTACTATACATTACTACAGGAGAAGGTAATAAACTACCATAAGGAGCTTCTGTAATAGCATTTTGAGAGAAAGGGATATAACTTACCATTCCAGATGTTTGAGTACCAGATTCTTTATTGTAATCATAAGAAGTTTTAAAAGAATTATTATTACCTCTTACTGTAATATCAGTAACTCTCAGGCCTCCTCCTTTTTGTTGATTTGTTGCTTTGTATTTTGCTCTAAGGCCTTGAAAAAAGCTATCTATAGGAGCTGTTCCTCCACCTGTAATAGGATCATTTGTTTTAACCTTGAATTTATTAGAGTCAATTTGCTCAATTACCTGGGCACTTCCTTTATATCTATAAAGAAAACCATTTGCTGTAAGTATATAATCAACTTCTTCAATAGAATCACCTATTTGAATTCCTAAATCGGTATTCCCAGAATCAATGAAAAACTCACCGGTGTTATAATTCATATTTGAAGCAGTATATTTTTCATTTTCCAGATCAAAGGTTATTTTATGGTCCACTGCTGTGAAAAACACATCTGATTCATAGTTTATTTCTACACTTCCCCCTGTCGGATTTGTTATTTTTGTTAAACTCCAATTTGATGGGTTTGAATTGTTGTATCCCCAATCATCTTTGTTTTTCCAGTTGAATTTTTCAACATTATTGTATTCAAATTTATAGGGAGGGATAGAGTTAATACCTTTTTTTCCCTTAAAATTAATTCCATTTAATGTCAAACGCCCTGAAGAAGAGTTAGGGGTTTCTTGCGCTAAAGAATAACTATAAGAAGATGAAAAATCAATTATTTTTAATGCATTGTTTTTCAAAGAATTCCATTCAGTAGAAGTTAAATCATTTCTATCTAAAATATCATCTTGTAGCGAATAGTTCTGTTTAGCCGTGCTTATATAAGTATTTGCTGGTGGGGTAATGTTCAAATTGGATTTGTTAGTCTTGTTTACTAGGACACCTCCATTTGGATTATTTTTAAGTAAAATGATTTCTTTCAATCTTAAAAGTTGTTGAGATAAGAATTCTATATCATTTACAGTTACACTATTTAATCTTTCTTTATGTATTAGTGCCTTTCCTCTGCTATCTAGACGCTCTTCTTTTACAAAAAGAGCAGTGTGCGTTCTTGTTTTGATTTTATCTAAATAGAATATTTCTTTTCTTCCCCAAGTGTAACTTTTTACATTTGGATCTTCATCGTTTGCGATATATTCTTCTCCATAGGGAGCATACCAAATAAAACTATTGCTCCATTTCCCATATTCTAAATTAACCCAATAACCTAAATCTCCATTAGAAGCAATTCCATCTCCATTATCTATAAAATCAGGACCCGTTACCGCTGTTAATAACCAATGTGTAGCATAACCCTCGTATTGCCTCTTTTCTACATAAGAATCTTCTTTGCCTCTTCTACCGTCATATAAACCATAAGTTCTACTTACAATTTCACTATTATATACTGGTAATGAGTAGTGATATGTTTTTCCGTCTGGAGAAGTTATTTTAAAACCGGCAATTCCGCCTCCAGAATATTCATAATCGATATTTGGTTTTAATAAGCCGTTATCTTCATAACTACTATTTTCTAGCATACTTCCTGTAAAGTATTCTACATATCTAGCTTTTTTCTTGTTTTCTTCAATAGTATTACCATTGGATAAATCTGTATAATCAAAAACATCATTTGCAGATAAAACAGAATTATAGTTAATAGGATTTACTATCAAAGACGAAGTGTATTCATTTTCAAAATTAAAAGTGGGTAGAGTGTTAAACTCTATAATTTGTTTATGTAATTCATTTAGATTATCAGGTAAAGCATACTCAATTCTAAACCGATCGTCCTGTTTGCCTATTTCTTTACTTAATCCTAATAACATCCCTGATTCTTGATAAAGAGGTTTTATAGTTCCGGATAAGCCTTGTGCGGATACATTGTATGTGTCATGATTAGGTAAAACGGCATTATTGTAATCGAGATTTAATTCTTCACTTTGATTAACAATTCCTATTTCATCTACATCCATAATATTATTAGGATGTACTCTTGTTTCACGTATACTATATCCGGGACCACAATTAATATTATCAGACCATTCTTTACAAACAGATCCACTTCCATTAAGACAACATTTATACTGAAGTCTATACGTCTGATTTTTTAAGTTAATACCACCCGTTACATAAGAACTTCTTAATTTATTTAGAGAATATTTAACTGTTTGTTTACCAAACCCTAAATTTATAAATGCATTATTAACTGGAATAACCACCGGTATATAATAACCACTTTGACTAACAAAGTAGTCGTCCATTTTGTAGGCTGAACTTGTAGATAAATTTATACCAGTACCTGCACCATTTATTTTTCCAGAAAGTCCTACTCCCTGAGAAGAGAGATTAAAACCTATACCTGATTTTTTATTTTTTTCTCCGGTATAAATTCCAAAACTACCAGATACATTTCCTGTATAGCTTATATCGGCACCTAGAGAAAGTGTGTTACTTCCTGAAGAAACACCTAGTCCTACACCAACACCGTTTGTTCCAATATTAGCATTGATAGAAAAAGGTGAGTTTTTACCTAAACCAATAGAACCGTTTAAAGAAGCCCCATTCGTTCCTACAGATACTCCAATACTTGCATAGTCGCTTAATCCTGCAGCAAAATACACGGAACCTCCAGATGCTCTATTATTTCCCCAAGAATATGACAGTCCTGCTGAAAATCCATTAAAACCAACTCCTACTGATGCAGTATAGTAATCATCTTCTGACCCCTTATCATAAAAATAGTCGTGTATACGAGTTGTTGACCAATCATCGGGGTATCCATTTACACCACGATTTATTGCTCCCGGATTTAATGACCATCCTAATCCTACCCAAGAAGCTTCTTGATCCATAGCGATACCTGCATGATAAGATAAGGCTAAAGGATATCCGCCTTCTGGCGATGGTACATTTAGTAATGGTAAGACATATGAAAAATCACCAGTAACCAGATTTACCATATCTGTGGCATCTACCGGTTCAAAAGCTGCCGCTTCTGGAGCATTTGGGCCTTGTGCAGACATATTATGAGTACATAGAAGAAATGAGCAAATAATACTCATAAGTATATATTTATGTGTCATTCTTAATAGTTTTGTTTTGTATTCCTTCATCAGTTTTGTGATTTGATGTTTTACTTTTTTTGTTTTTTCCTTCGACAAGCTCAGGATAATTAGTGTCTGATGTCCGATGTCCGATGTTTGTTGTTTACCCTTCGACAGGCTCAAGGTGACAAATATTATCTTCCGACATCTGTCTTCAGACCTCACTCAAACTTTAGTTCTAATTCGTCTTTAAATATTTTTGTTGGGATCTTAAATTTTACTTCTCCAGTATAAAAACCAAGGTCCTCAATACTAAGTGTCATATGCTCTGCATTTGTTACCATAGTTTCTTTAGGATATACTAACAAAATAGTAGTAGCGCCACTCATCCCATACATTCTAGGGTAGATATAGTCTGCCATAGCTATAGTATCTTTCTTTGGTGTATAGAAGTGAACTTTTTGTTCCATCCCAAAAGCTAGTTGATTTACCATAGCTCCAAATTGTTGTTTGTTACCCGCTACATTGCTTAGTAATTCCTGATTGTTTTTAGCCATAGATAAATTGAAATACAAGTATTGATCATATTTACTTCGTAAACTATCAATTTTTTTAGCAGAGACCTGACCACTTAATTCTTGATCTACTAATAAATCTGTTGGTTTATACACAATGGAGAAATCCACTCCGTTTACTGTTTTGGTGTGGATATATTTATTATCTGGATTATTGAGATAGTTCCATAGGTCTTCTTTAGTGTTAAAAGTAGTGTTCGAACACGAAGCTATGATTAAAGCTATCGCTAACATGCATACTAGTCTTTTGGGTTTGTATGTCCGATGTCGAGTGTCCGAGGCCCAATGTTTGATGTCGTCTGTCTGATGTCCGATGTCCGAGGGCGAATGTTTATAGTTTGACTTAATCATTTTATACTTTTTTTAAACGCTGTCATCATATTCATTAATTCGTAGCTATCAGCATAATACTTTTCAAATTCATCTTTATTGATATACTTTCTTCTTTCAGCTTTATGTAAACATGTTACTACCTCTGCTAAAGATCGTATCGAGTATCCCATAAACCTTTTGAATTCCGGATTGGTTTGTCCAATAGATCCTTCAGAAATATTTAAGGCAACTGAATCCATTGCTCTTATCATTTGAGAAGAAAGATTGTACATTTCTGTTTTAGGAAAGGACTTCGCAACTTTGTTTAGTTCTTCGCCCATATCCATTGCTTTTTGCCAAATCCTTAATTCTTCAAATTTAAATTTCATGGTTTGTTTTTTTAAAAGTCGGATGTCAGGAGTTCGATGTCTGATGTCTGATGTCTGATGTCAGGAGTTGGATGTCAGGAGTCGGGTGTTGGATGTCCGAGGTTTTTGTTTGACTCTTGGCCTCTGACTTCTAACACCCGACTCCTGACTGCTAACTATTTCCCTTCAAATTCAGCATTTAATTCTTCTAATACTTTATCTGTTAAGTCAGCAGACTCTTCTCCATACATAATGGTTCCGCTACCGGTTGCTCCAAAAATTACTTTGTATCCGTTTTTCTTACCATATTCTTTTACGAAATCATTGATGTCATTAATAACCGTCTGCGTTACTTTCTTATCTTCCTCTTGTAGTTGCTTTTGTACGGCTTGCTGGTAATTGTTAATCTGTTGTTGTTTATTACCTAGTAATTGTTGTTTTAGCTCTAGTTCTTTTTTGCTAAGACCACTGCGTTCTTTTTCGTAAGTTTTTAATTCTTTTTGCCAATCAGCTAATAAGCTATCAACATTTGATTTCATTGTTTTTGCTTTCTCATCAAATTCTGCTTTTACAATTTTGGTTCTTTTATAACCATCTAATAGTTTATTGACATCTACATATACAAGATCAGAAGAAGATTGTAAGTAGAAAAAAGAGGCTATAGATGCTACTAATGCGATTAAGGCGATGGGTAATGCTATTTTGTTCATTTTTTTGTTTTTTATGTCTGATTTCGGAGGTTTTGATGTCCGATGTTTATTTATATTTAGGGTTTTGTTTTTAAGCCGAAAGTCCGAGGTCCGATGTCAGAGGTTTATTGAAGCAAAGCTTTATATTTCATTTCCTGACCTCAAACTTTATTATTCTTTAGTTATTAATTTTTCTAGTTTTTCTAATCGAGTTTCGAGTTCGTTGTTTTTAGTTTCTAAAGTCTGAATTCGAGCGTTGGATGTAATAAGTTTATTGTTTGCATCTTTGAGTTGTTTCTCTTGAGAAATTGTATAGAGCGTTAGCTCTTCTATTTTTTCTAATAGATTAAGATTCATTTGTTTTAGCTCGATACCATTTTGCTCCATTTCTGCCGCAGAAGGAATATTTGGTAAATGCCCTTGATCTTTAATATAGGCTTCTACCTCATTAATAGTTTTTAGATCATAATCTTCTAAAAACACATAATCAGGAGCCACGGCTCCGTTAAGATCTACTTTTACTTCTTGCGTATGAATGTTTCCTTTTACGGTTAGTTTGGCGTCTGGAGTGTTGGTTCCTATTCCTAATGCTCCCTCGATATATTGATTACCTACACTGTGGACTAATCTTGCCCAGGTTCCGGTACCTTCTTTGTTTGTGCTCCTGAAATACATTTTGGGATGTACGGAGTTATTTTTAATTACAATCTGACCATTATATCTATACTCAGGATTGTTGGAGCTATGATTCATATTGATACCCCAAAACCACTGATTTGGTTCAGGAAGGTTGGTTGCGTTATAGCTTTGATAAAAACCACTTTGCCATAAAGTATTCCAGTCGGATGTGTTATTTGGATCATTAAGTAATAATTTATCACTTTTAATTGTTCCAATTATATCCAATTTTTGAGTAGGATTCATAGTCCCAATACCAACATTACCTGTGCCATCTCCATTAATTATGGTATGGGAAGTTGATTGGGATCCATTGATGTGTAAGTTAGAATTGACGTTATTACTGAAAGCACCAATTTCATTATTATCAATAGCAATATGAAGTCCATTTCGTGATCCGATAAGAAATGCTGGGTCTTGCCCTCTTCCTACGTCAGCATTACTATTTACATGAAGTTTTGCTTTTGGTGTAGATGTCCCTATGCCTGTATTACCAAAATTATCAATACTTAAACCTGTGTCTAATCCAGATGTCGTACTATTTGCAATATCAAATCTCCATCCTTGACCATCTTTGTATGTTACTAAAGAACCATTGTATTCCGAATTCATACCACGTCTTTGCATTTCAATCGAGGCAGTACCATCCGTACTTCTATGAGTCATAAACCAAGTAGATACGTGTTTATTACCAGGTGTTACACCTTTTGCAGACAAAATTAAGTTTGCACCTTGATAATTGCCAGTTCCTGTACCTTCTATATGAATGGAAGGGTTGCTACTAGAGGTTCTAATATTTCCACTTGGGCTAAAAAATACTCTATGCACATTATTAAAAGCAAAACCAATTCCTTCTGTCTTATGGATATTAATTCCATAACCAGTATTGTCAAGTGTCCCTATAGTAGGATCGTTGGCTGCAAACGTATTAGGTAGTCTAAACTCATTGCTTAATCTTAGTACAGGTGCAACAATTTCATTATTTGTTTGTGCTTCATTATTAGTAAATGTGAACTGAGAATTACCTTTAAAACCAAGTAAAATAATTGCTGCAAAAAATAAAAAATTTTCCTTCATAGTTTTAATTGTTATTTTGTAATAATAATTCTATTTTTTTCTCAAGAGCTTTGATTTTAGCATCTCTGCTTTCTAATTCTTTAATTCTTTTCTCTTGGGCAATTGTATAGAGTGTTAACTCTTCTATTTTTTCTAATAGATTAAGATTCATTTGTTTTAGCTCGATACCATTTTGCTCCATTTCTGCCGCAGAAGGAATATTTGGTAAGTGTCCATGATCTTTGATATAGGCTTCTACTTCATTAATAGTTTTTAGATCATAATCTTCTAAAAACACATAATCAGGAGCCACAGCTCCGTTAAGATCTACTTTTACTTCTTGGGTATGAATGTTTCCTTTTACGGTTAGTTTGGCGTCTGGGTTTGTGGTTCCGATGCCTACATTACCATTATGAACTATTTTCATTAAAGTTCCATTGATGTTTTTAAAATTAAAACCTCTAACAGTAGAGTTGTTATAAAGGTTTATTCCATCATCATTAACTCCAACATCTAGAGCGTACCCACTAGAGTTAGTACCTGAAGAAAAATTAATTGTTTGTCCTCCATTTTTTACTACGAATTTTGATTGAGGATTTGTAGTTCCAATACCAACATTTCCATTTTGATGAATCCCTAGTGAACCAGCAGCGGTTTTAAGTAATAATCCATAATATCCTGCTAGCTGAACTGAAGTTTTTACATTATCATTAGAAAGATCCGTGAAATTTCCTCTACCTAAACCGTACCAAGGGCTATCATTAATCCGATCATTTATACTTTCAATAGAAAAGTTAGATGCTCGAACTCCATCTCCTACTACATGTAGTTTTGCAGCTGGGCTATAAGTTCCAATACCAACATTAGCACCATTAACTGTAAATCTATCTGCACCATTTTCTAAATTTATTCTGAAATTAGTCAGACTACTATCAAATCCTACATAAGCTTTTCTCGTACCATTCTTATCCTTCCAGTTAGTGTATAGCCATGAATCATCAGAAGTTTGCAAAGTCATTATACCATCATAATTACTTACAATATGAAGAGGGGAAGCAGGATTTGAATATCCGATACCAACATAACCGTTAGGTTTAATCTTTAGGAAAGAAGTATTAAAGTCATTTTTACCAAAATTAAAACCCTGAGCGTCACTAATACGAAAACCATAGGTTGCAGCTTCTGTATTATTACCTCCATGTTTTATAGATATGTAATCTCCAACATCAGATAACCATCCAGATCTAAATAAAGGCTTGTTAAATTGCCCATCAACTAAATTAAATACAAAGTCAGTTTTAATTTCACTAACTCTTCCTGTTGATGATGTGCTTACTTGCCCAAAAGAAATAGTCACTAGCATCATGATTATGCTAGTTAGTAATATTGATTTTTTCATAAAAACTTGTTGTTAATCACTTTTTATTTCAAAAAAAAGAAGGCGCAAATATAATTGTTTGTGGTATAACCGTAAGGGGATTTTTACGTTTGTTAATAAATGTTTAAAATTGTTAAAAACTGATAGTTGTTAATGAGTATTTTACATTTGTTTTTTCTCTATAAATCTTAATTCTTTACCCTTTAGTTTTACCTGTTACTTTCTTTTTATATAGTTAAGTGTCGTTTGTAAGAAATATGTTACCATAGAAATTTGATTTTTTTTTGGATTTTAAAAAAAAAGGGTAAAGTTTAAATAAAAAGTGTCAATATTTATTAGAGAAAAAAACAGATCTAATAAAGATAACTAAGGGATAGATTTAAGAATGGACGGTATATACTATATAAAATTCTTTTTTCTTTTTCTTAGTTCTTTCCAATGAGTTTTTTTTGGGAAACTAAAGTAGGAAGGTGTGTAGGTATTATGGATAGGATGTATTTCATTTTTTTCAATTTTATGAATCGCTTGCAAAACTACTTCAGCACTATGTTTAAAACATTTTTGATATAGTCGATCAATAGTATCGTCATTTTCTACACGTATTATTTTTTGACCTAAAAGAATTCCTTTGTCGATTTTTTTCTCCATAGTATGACAAGAAACACCAACACTACTTTCTCCTTTTCTAATCGCTTGAAAAACAGGCCAAAGACCACCGAATGATGGTAGAAGAGCACTATGCCTATTAATACAATATTTAGGTATGTTTAACAACTCATTTCCAAAAATCAAAGGGTTGGAACTAATGATTATATCTGGTTTATAAGCTCTTATTCTATTTAAGTTTTCTTCAGTGTTTATATCGTATTTCACCTTGAAATAGTCTATGTTAAAACAATCAAAAACTTTTTTCACACTATAAAATGAACCTTCGGGAGAGGTTCTCAAAAACATGTTCTTAAATAAAAGATAGGCTTTTTTTACAGATAATTTAAATAATTCTAACGGAGTTAACAAATACCAATTTTTGATCATATATCTTTCAATGTCACTTTTTGGTAATGCTTTAGTAACCAAAATGGCACCAACTATATCATGATTAGTTTTTCTTATCAAATCAGCAACAAAATCCGGTTGATAAAAACAGGTTTCACTAATTATTAAAAATAACCTCATATTTCTGAATTAAACTTTTAAAATTATCATCTTTGATTACTTGGGATTCATTCTTTCTTTCTATTGAGGAGTAATATTGGAGAAAAGCATTTTTCTTTGTCCAATCAATACTTTCTTTATTTTTCACTCCCCCTGGATGAAATAATATATCTATGGATTTTGGTTTTTGTTTTCTTTGTATGCTAGATAATGCAGAATCAACATCTTTGTAGGACATTCTTCCAGTGGATAGTACCCCTACAAAGAAATCGTTCGTTTTTATACCAAGTTCTTTGGCCCTTCTAATGTATTTTTTAGATAGATGATTTAGTAAAATATTCTTGATGAAATTTAATGCTAGATAGTTTTTCATTTTAGTAAAACCATAAAAATATTTTAGTTCCAACGGGTTGCGGATAAAATCAATTTTGTGTTTTTCATGCAATCCAAGCAAAGATTTAAAAATAAATGGTATCATATGGAAATGCATATGGCTATCTATCAATATTGGAGTATTGCTATTGATAGCATTTTTATACTTATCAATTTGATTATCTATTTCTGTTTTTATTTGCTCACTAATTTTTCTCTTTTTAGCTTTTGAAGCTAAGATATAGAAAAGCCAAAGTGACAAGAAAGAGTATTTAAATTCTCCAGATTTGTCTACAATAAGATTAACTTCTTCTTTGGAAGATATTGGTTTTCCTTCAACGAGATTTAAATGTAAACAGAGCCTTATTTTTTTAGGTATAGATGTATATTTCTCTATTCCATATTTAAAATTATTTGTATTACAAACTATACTAATGCTATTAACACTTCCACTATTAATACAATCCAAAATATTATCAGTGATCTCGTTTCCTATGCCAAAATCATCTGCGTGAATATTAATAATTTTTTTCATTTTATTTAGAATGATTTTTAGGAAACGAACTTCCTTTTGCGGATTTTTTGTTGCAATTTAAGGAAAGCATTTTTAAAGAGTTGAGTGGGTTAAATTTATTTCTAATGAAATGCAGCAGTATAATAATTCTGAATAGATTTCCTTAAAATATTATATTTACTTAATGCACTCGTTGAAGTAAAATTTTACACTGCAAAAACCTATTCCCAGTCCTAAAGTTTTTCTTCTTTTTGAAATTAACACTTAAGATATTTCCAAAACTATAATTCTGTTCTAAAGCATATACTACGTGTATTAATGATTTGTAATCTCCTTGTAGCGTAAAATTATAAGTTGTAGTGGTTTTTTGAGAATCTTCATCTATATACTTATGAGGCTTTTCAAAATTAATTATTTTAAAATTTGAATCACTTGATAATGTATTAAGTACTTTTAATATGTTGTTTTGTAATGAATTTCCCTCTACATTATTGTTTTTTAGGATCTCATCCAATTGTTTCTCTTTATTAGCTAAGGCAACTAACTGGGTAGGAGCAGATTCATAGATCTCCTTTTGATTTTCGAGTTTGGTCACCTCTTTATGTATCGCAAAGGTTTTTGCAAAGCCATATCTGTATGCAATAAACAGAACAAGCAATAGGCCTATGATTAATACTATGTTTTTATTTTTCTGTGTCATCAGTGAGGTTAATTGCTATTTCAAAAAGAGATATGTTTTTTTTATCTAAGCTATAATTCACAATGGTTACTTGATTAACAAAATATAAACTTTCAATTTTATTTATCCAATTCGTAAAGCTGGTTTTGTCAGAGGAATCTCCTGTAATTAATATAGTTTTGTTTTTTATAGTTAATGGTTTGTCATTACGTATCGTTTTTGCCAAGGGTTGATAGTTTAATGATTTTAGAATAACCGTACTTGGTTGGAATTGTATAATTTGATCTACAAAATAGGAGCTTTTTGAGAAACCTGTAGTTATAATACTGTTTACGATACCTTCTTTGGTACTAACTATGGATTGTTGTTTTTCTATATTTTCTTTTTGCGTAGCATAGACTTGTTGTTCTTCTTGTAGATTTTGCAACGTTTTATACTTACTATTAAAAATAAAAAAATTGATTAATAATGAAATTAATAAAAAAACAATTCCATATTGCAGCGTTTTCTTAAAGAATTGAGTCTCTTTATAGGTACTAATTAGTTCTGTGTTTTTTTCTTCGATGTTACCAGTAATTATAGATTGATTGGTAACAGTGTATAAAATACTAGCAAATGGAAGTATATAGGTACTAGGGATTTTTAAGGTGTCAATTATGTATTCTTCTTTATCACAATTATCATTGTGGATAGAAAAAATTTCTTCACTACTACTTTTGATACTAGAATTATGCGTTAATAATGTAGCGTCTTTAAAATAAGACAATAATGAGGATACTTTAAAACTTCCTAAATCAACAGTAGTTATAAGTATATTGACTTTTTTATATTGGTCAATAATTGCATGAACGTATTCTTTTCTGCATATAGCAACGAATGATTTCTGACTGGTTTTTAAGATTTGATAGTAAAAATCATTTATATCTAAATTTGGATAAGCTTCTGCAAGAATTTCTTGATCCGTACCTATAGTGTTTACTTCTTTGTTCAGTACATTACTATCCGTAATTATTAAATTTGCTTTTATCGAAGATTTAATATGGCCTGAAATTTTAGCCAGATCATTTACATTAAAATATTGAGTTACATCTAATTCTTCATTTTTTTGCGTTACTTCAATTCCAAGAATAACAGGAACGTTTTCTTGTTCAGAATGTTCGAAAGCGAAAAAACTCTTCTTTATAGGGTTATATTTTTTAAATGATGTTCCCATTAATAAAACACTGTTGGTTTTATAATTACGTTTAATTTTTTCTTAGAGTCTTCTCTTCTCCTTTTACTAAATAACCATTTGATAATAGGTATGCGCGATAATAAAGGTACTCCTGATCCAGAATCATTTTTTACTTTTTCTTCGATACCACCTAAAATGGCGACGTCATTTGCTTGCATCCTCATAATAGAAGAAAATCTCCTGCTATTAATATCTGGCGGAGCATCTTCGGCGATACGCTCGCCACTAAAGTTAGATTGTATAACCTGTATGTCTAGTGTTATCTGACCATCTCCAGACACAAAAGGCTTGAACTCTAATGCTAATTCTGCATCAATGGGTTGGTAATTTACGATCTCAGATGTTTGGGGATTTTGTGATCCAAAAATGTTTTGACTAGTAATAGCATAATAGGTAGTTTGACCACTAGATAGATAAGCTTTATGCCCATTAAGAGTACTAAGTTTTGGTGTGGATAATATTTTTACATTACCATTCGATTCCATAGCTTTAATATCCATATAGAAATTGGGGACTACATTACCTAGATTTAATGAGCCAAATCCATCAAAACCTCCAATAATTCTATTGATTGTTTGTGCACCTAAAGTAATGTTGGCGCTAGGGAAGGTGACACCTTCTGCTGTGGTTGGTTCTTTTCCTAGACCGAATTCTACTCCTGTTTCTACAGTTGCACTTCTGCTAACCTCTAAAATCATAACTTCGATAAGAATAAGAGGTACAGGCTTATCAATATATTTTACAAAATTTTTAAATTTTTCTACTCGGGTACCCGATCCACTAACTACAAAACTATTGAGTTCTGTGTCTATTTTTATATCCAACCCTTCTATAACAGATGCTGGGAAAATATCGGAAATGGATCCAGCTTGTGCACTATTAGTAGTGTTGCTTGAATTATTTCTAGAAACTCCAGTGTTTAAAGTTCCTTGATTTCTATTATTTGTTCTATTTTGATTAAAATTAGAGTTACCTTGATTTCCAAAAAAGTTAGTGCCACCAGTAACAAAATTGTTATTTCCAAAACTATTTCCTCCGAATCCTCCAGCAGGATTTGCATCTCCTAACATTGCAATAGAACGATGCATCATTTGTACCATTTCTATTTTTTTAATGGTTAACTGATTCTCAGTTCCAAAATAATAAACATTCCCTTCTTTTTTAAATGTAAAATTGGTCGATGTTGGAGTAGTGGAAGTGTTTTGAAAACCTCCTTGTTGATTTTGATTGTTATTTCTATTTCCTTGATTATTTGATGAAGGACTTTTTACAACCTGATTAGAATTACTTTCAAAAATCTTAATAAGTAAATCATCGAAACTAATCGCCTCTGCTTTTACCGTCACCTTACCAGCACTTTCTAATGGTGAGGCGGTAAAAATATTTAGTTTAAGATCTTCAGATACATTGTTAATAAGATCAGCTACACTAGCGTTTCTTAAATCTACCGATAAAACTCTGTTTAAAGTGTCTACTATTTTATAGTTAGTATTTCTTCTATTTCGTCTTGCTCTGGAAGCACTAGCTCCATTAGTTTCATTATTTAAACCAGGTATACTTTCAAATTCATAAAACCCCTCTCTTGTTGTATTAAAATCTAAATCGTTTGTTTCTGCTAGCTTTTGTAATGCTACTTCTATTGGAACATTACTTAGGTATAAAGAAAGAGTTTTAGTGTTTAGATCAGGAGTGTAGAGTAAGTTTTTTCCAGAAAGTTCCGTTATTTTTCTAAATACTTTAGGTAAAAGATCATTTCTAAGATCAGTAGATAGAGTTCCTGTAGTCAAATCATAATTAATAATTACTTCTTTTTCTTTAGGCGCTTCCGTAGGAGGTGTGTATTTTTTTATTGATAGGATATTTCCTGTAAATTCAATATCTAATTGATATTCTTTTGCTAAAAACAAAAGGAGATCTTTTACACTTACATCATTAAACCCATTAATAATATTTATGGAATTAAGTTCATCCGAAAGATTTAAATTAATCTTATGGACCTGTGAAACTGCTCTTAGAAAATTAAGAAGTGTAGTGTTAGAGATGTTTATATTCACTTTTTCTCCTAATCCTGGAACTTCTACACTTAGTAAATCTATTTTGTTTTCTAGTGTAGCTATTCTCGTATTATCCTGAGATTGATTTTGAAATGTTTCCTGAGCATATGATAGTATTCCAAAACTAAAAATGAGATATATTAATAAGATCTTTTTCTTCATAGTATTAGTTGTTTGCCAGTAATGCATACACTTCTTCTGTAGAAGTTACACCTTCCCTTACTAGGCGCAATGCATTTTTTTGTAGCGTATCAATATTTTGGGTTGCAATGTAGTCGTCAATTTGTAATTCGTTGTGGCGTATTGCGGTTTCTAATTCTTTGGTAATAGGTAGTAGTTCATAAATAGCTTTTCTACCTAAATATCCTGTTTGGTAACAATGATTGCAGCCAGTTGGAATAAAATGTGTTTTTATTTCTTCTGGAATATCAAATCCCAAAGGAAAATCTTTTGGTTCGGCTTTTTTTTCTTTTTTACAATGAATACACAGTTTTCGCACTAATCGTTGAGCAATACTCATGGTTAATGTACTAGCTAATAAGAAAGAAGGAACTTTCATGTCAATCAATCTCGAAATAGTAGCCCAAGCCGAATTAGTGTGTATTGTGGATAAAACTAAATGTCCAGTTAATGCAGCCTTTATAGCCATATTAGCTGTTTTATCATCTCTAATTTCTCCAACCATTATAATGTCTGGGTCTTGACGCAGAAAAGCTCGAAGTGCTGCTGGAAAATCAAATTCGATATCTTCTCTTAATTGTACTTGATTTACTCCTTCTAACGTGTATTCTATAGGATCTTCTATAGTTAAGATATTTGAGACTTCTTTATTTAATTCTTTTAAAGTAGCATATAGCGTAGTCGTTTTTCCAGAACCTGTAGGACCAGAAATTAGAATTATTCCTTGAGGTTTTTTTGTAGCTTCTCTATATAGTTGAAGTTCTTTTTTAGTAAAACCGAGATCATTTAGTTGTACATCTTGTGTGTCACGGTTTAATAAACGTAAAACAATTTTCTCTCCATATAAAGTCGGCATAGTCGAAACCCTAATATCAAATTCTTCGTTTCCATTTTTAAATGTGATACGACCATCTTGTGCTAGTCTTTTTTGAGAAATATCTAATCCTGATTGTATTTTTATTTGATTAACCAGTTGAGGATATTCTTTGTTGCTAATCGTATACTGCTCCTTTAATTTACCATCAAGTCGCAATCGTACTCTACAGAATTTTTCATAAGGTTCCATATGAATATCACTACTTCCAAAATCTTTTGCAGTGGTTATTAACTTCTGTAAAAAGTTATCTTCATAATGCAATTTTTGATTAGAAGTAGTTGTTGTTTTTCTGTAGTTTAATGTTAAATAAGATTGTAAATTCTCTTCCGTTTCAGAAATAAGAACAACCTTCTGATTAAGGATTATTGAAAGTTCCTTTTTTAGGTTTTCAATGTCTTTAGAATCAGTTTTGAATTGTATACTGCCATTTTCCTTTTGGAATGGAATTATTCTATAATGAAACGCTTGATTTGGAGTAATCAATTGTTTGATATCGACTGGTATTTCAAAAGAACCTATTTTCATTATAGTATATATAGATTAATTGAATTGGAGATCCAATTAAAAGAAAAAACTAAAACCAAAAATAATGACATGTAGCCTGCTAAAGGGATTGTATTATGTTTAGAATTCTTTTTTAGAATCATCCATAGTACTAAAGAGAAAATTATAGAAAACACAAATAATATTGTAAAACTTACCGTCGGAAATGCTATTGCAAATGCAAGAAAAAAGAAAGCATCTCCGATGCCAAATACTTCTTTAAAAAATGGACGTTTTATTTTCATTGCCGAATACATATAGAGTACTGTTATTATTGAAACTATTAATGAAGCATTTATTAAAATTGAATTTTGGAAATGAATGAATAATACATTGTTATAATGCAGAAAACCTAGAGAAATCAATAGACTCAAAAACAAAAACCAGTAAACTTCTCTATTAAGTAAGTCTTGCCAGGTTATATAACCAAGATTTAAAAGTATAAGTCCTTTCAAAATAAGCATTAATCTTTAGTGATTTGTTTAGGACTTCCGTTTTGATCAATTTCCCATACATTAAAAATGCCATCTCCGTCGAAATCAACTATTGCAGTTGCTCTAGCTTTAAAATTAGAAATAGAAGCTTCGATAATTTCGTAATTATAATTTGCTGTTCCTCCATTTTTAACTGTTGTTGGAGATTCGTAATTTATTTCATTAAAATCGTTAGAATATTTCGAATTAAGGTATCTGTATTGAGTCTGCATATTACTAATAGTTTTTAATTGTATTTTGGCCTCTTGAGCTTTTGTTTGAGCAATAAGAGGTAAAAAATTAGGCAGTGCTATTAACAATAAAATTCCTATAATTGCCAAAACTAAAAGCATTTCTTGTAAGTTGAAAGCTTTGATTTTGTGTGTCTTATACTTCATATACGTAGGGGTTAACTAATCTTCAGTTTTTAGGTCTGCAAAAATATACTTTTTTGATTTACTTAGAGGTCTGATATTCATAATACTGATGACTTATAAGTATTAAATCTATTTAATAGTGTCAGAAATCTATATTTTGTTACCATAAAAAAATCAAAAAAAATGAATTATTTATTTAGTATCCGTAATTATAGGTAATTTAAAGATGTGTAAGTACAGGATTTCTTTATCGACTTTATACAAAAAAACATTAAGTATGGATATTATTGACTACCTTATTGGTAGAGGAGGTTTCGCTATATTGGCACTTGTAGTTTTGGTAGTGTTATTATATAATAAGATAAAGGCTAGAAGAGAATTTAGAGTTTCTCCTAAGAAGAAAAACAAATAAACTATTTGGTATTAAAAAAGGAGTCAAACATATTGTAAGACTCCTCTATGATTTTTTTAAATCTTTTTTCTTAATTAAACTGACATACTTTGTATGAAGAAAAAGGACTGTATCTACAAGATACATCTCCAGGTCCTAAAAACGGAGACAAATTCCAGCAATCTGCATTGGTGTTACATCTTCTGCCAGCAATGTATCCACCATTGATTTCTTTTTGTTGTTCTTTGTTTAAAGAGGTTCCTAAATTTTTGATTTTGTTAATCATAATGTGAAAAATTTAATTTGTTATATCATTTTCAAGATAAATTCTTCTCTAGTATAAATAACAACTTTGTGGAAGTTCTACAAAATCGTGTGGACTAAAGTTGTGTTGTAATTAAAAAATGTATTTGTGAACTTTTTAATAAATGCTTAGGATTCCTCTTTTTCGAAGAAACTAAACACTGATCCTCCGTATTTACGGGCGTTTCTAAAATTAGGAGCATGCTCTAAGGAGGTGTGTTTAGAATGTTCGATGATTAAAATACCTTCTTCATTAAGTAGGTCATTAGCAAAAACCAATTCTGCAATTTTTGTAAACTGCTCCGTATCGAAGTCATATGGAGGATCTGCAAAAATAATGTCTGATTTCTTTTTTACTTTTTCTAGATAGCTATACACATCACTTTTAATAGTGTCTATATCAAATTCTAGCTCCTTGGCAATACTTTTTATATAACCTACACATCCATAATTAGTATCTACCGCAGTTATATTTTCGGAACCTCGAGAAGCAAACTCATAACTGATGTTTCCTGTTCCTGCAAAAAGATCTAGTAAGGTTACCTGAGAAAACACATAATGATGGTTTAGGATATTAAACAATCCTTCTTTAGCCATGTCTGTTGTGGGTCTTACAGGTAGTTTTTTTGGTGCCTGTAATCTTTTTCCTTTATATTTTCCTGAAATAATTCGCATATCAAAAATGACTTAATAAAACAAAATGTTGGTGCGCATCTATAGAATCCATTGTTTCTGGTAGTTGTATGGTGTTATTTCTATTTCCAAAACTTACATTCCTTATATATTTATATGCAATATTGTAACATGGACTCTCTTTAGAAATATCTCCAAGAAAAACCAGGTGAAACTCTTCGGGATTTAATCGCAATTGTTCTGCCGCAAACATTACATAATATAGAAAATCCTCATTAGTTTCATATATATATGAATTACTCAATATTAATTTCCCTTTGGTTACAACTACTAAATCGAAAGATGCAGAATTCATATTAGCAAAAACTCTGGTCGTTTCACTATTTTTTTCTTTGGATAAAATACTATCCACTAGTATTGTTGAAGAGTGCTTGTATGTAAATGATCCAAATGTTTCAAAAAAGAAATTGGTAATATTAGTATAAGGGATATAAACAATTACTATTTCATGCTGATTAAGTTCATCATAGGCTATAAAATCATTTTCTAATACCTTAATGTTGTACTTTAGGTAATCTTTGAGTAACTCTGTATCAAATAAAACTTTAGGTACAGCAGTATAAAGATCATTTTCATAGATCACTTCTACAGTTTCAAAATCATATTTTAGATGTGTATTATGATCAAAAATATATTTGATTTTGTTTAAAACCTGCTCAGGAGATAAGCGTACACCAAAATTATCTTGCTCTAAAGCAACTATTTCGTTTTCAGAATTTACTGCACAAAAAGAAAGTCCATTCAGGCTCACCTGAATGGACAATGTATATTTTGTATTACCTGTGGTGTTACTCCTGTTTTGTATTTGAGTCATACGTTTTTGGCCAATTACCTGTGGTATTTACTTCTTGCATAGAACCTACTGATAAAAAAGGTCCATCAACACCTTCTACCGATACTACTTGCTTTTCTTGGAATAATAAATCTTTATCAAGATCGTGCAATAATATATCTTTAGGAACTCTTGCTTCAAAAACACTTACTCGTATTCCGTTTTTGTCGATAAATCCAGCATCAAGTTCGAACTTAGCATCTTTACCATCTACAGGAACATTCATCATTGTTTTGTATCGATCACTCCCTTTAAATAAAGAATCCTTAACAGAAGCATATCCAAGTGTATCTACTACAACAGTATCTCTTGGCTCATCAATTTGCAGAATTTTGTTGAATGCTACAAAACTAGAATCTCTACGCTGCGTTAATGTAAACTTAGCAGTATCTATAAAAGCAATTAATTTGGTTGGATCTTTTTCAAATTTACCAACTACCGTTTTATGGGCTAATTCTGCTTGTCGGATATCTCTAAGGTTTTCAATGGCTTTTGCATAACGTACCTTTTTAACTTTATTGAATCTTACAGGACCCATTACAGAATCGTATACCATGTATCCCAAGGCTGCGATAACTACCCATAGAACTAATTGAAGAACAATTTTCATTTTATAATTTAGCTTTTAGACATTAGTGTATACGCAAATCTACAATTTTTTTTTAATCGTAAAAGTTTATAGCCAAAAAATCATTACTATCTTTGATTTATTAACAGATTATGGATTTAAGGAATACAGATATTTCATGAGGGAAACAGAGTTTTATCAATTATTAAAAGATGATTTTCCTTTTGAACTGACTCTAAAACAGGATATTGTACTTCAGAAGCTTTCTGCTTTTATTTTATCAAGTACAAAAGACTCACTTTTTTTATTAAAAGGGTATGCGGGGACAGGAAAAACAACTTTAATAGGAACTTTAGTAAAAAATCTATGGAAAGCGAAGTTAAGTTCTGTTTTATTAGCTCCTACGGGTCGAGCTGCAAAGGTGATTACTAATTATTCAGGAAGACATGCGCAAACCATTCATAGGAATATTTATTATCCTAAAAAGAACAGTAGTGGAGGACTTGCTTTTCAGTTAAAACAAAACAAAAATAGGAATACAATTTTTATCGTAGATGAAGCCTCTATGATCCCTGATACACCTAGCGATAGTAAGTTGTTTGAGAATGGCTCATTACTAGATGACCTAATGATGTATGTGTACTCTGGTCATAACTGTAAGGTTTTATTTATAGGAGATACAGCACAGTTACCGCCTGTAAAATTAGAAGTTAGTCCAGCACTAGATCCAGACACATTATCGATGGGATTTAATAAAGATGTGATACAAATAGAATTAGATGAAGTTGTGCGACAAGCCGAGAATAGCGGTGTTTTAATGAATGCGACCTCATTACGAGAATTGTTAAATGATGGTTTTTATGAATCTTTTCAGTTTGACGTACAAGGATATCCTGATATTATTAGATTAGTAGACGGGCACGATATTATGGATGCTTTAAATGATTCGTACGCAAGTTCGGGTCACGAAGAATCAGTTATTATATTGAGGTCTAATAAAAGAGCTAATATATATAACCAACAAATTAGATCTAGAATACTGTTTCAGGAAGAGGAACTTTCTGCTGGAGATTATTTAATGGTTGTAAAGAATAATTATTTTTGGTTAGATACTAAAAGTGAGGCAGGATTTATTGCGAATGGTGATATTATAAAAATACTAGAAATTTATGCTATAAAGGAGTTGTATGGTTTTCGTTTTGCTGAAGTAAAAATAACCATGGTTGATTACCCTGACCAAAAGCCACTGGAAACTGTGCTTATTTTGGATACATTATCTTCCGAAACGCCTTCTTTGTCCTACGAAGACTCTAATAAGTTGTATCAAGAAGTAATGAAAGATTTTGAAGGGGAAAAGTCCAAGTATAAAAAGTTTTTAGGTGTTAAGAATAATAAATTTTTTAATGGATTACAGGTGAAATTCTCTTACGCAATTACATGTCATAAATCTCAGGGAGGACAATGGGATACAGTGTTTATAGAACAACCATATCTTCCCGATGGTGTTAATAAGGATTATCTACGATGGTTGTATACTGCGGTTACTAGAGCAAAAGAAAAATTGTATCTTATCGGATTTAAAGACGATTTTTTTATCGAAAATTAATTTTTTAAGAAATGCAAGAAACAATAATAAGTATATGCTTAGGAATTGGATTAGCGGCATCTGTTGGGTTTAGAGTGTTTTTACCTTTGTTGGCGGTTAGTTTAGCAGGACATTATGGAGCGATTCCTTTAAATTCTGATTGGGAGTGGGTAGGGAGTAACACGGCATTAATCGTTTTATCTATAGCTACAGTAGTTGAGATATTAGCTTACTACATTCCTTGGTTTGATAATTTATTAGATACTATAGCGATTCCACTTGCGGCAATTGCAGGAACAGCGGTTATGGTATCAACTGTTGCTAATTTAAGTCCTGTAGTTACGTGGGCTCTTGCTATTATTGCAGGTGGAGGAACAGCGGCAACGGTAAAAAGTACAATGGGAGCATCTAGGTTAACATCATCTGCTACAACAGGTGGATTAGCTAATCCTATAATTGCAACAGCAGAAACGGGTACAGCGACAATTATGTCGATATTATCGGTATTTCTCCCGTTCATAGCAATTATTATGGTAATACTGCTGTTTTTTGGTTTAAGAAAAGTTTATAAAAAACTATTCACTCGCTCTTCCGGAAAATCGATTTAAAAAAGTTATTTTTGACCTGCAAAAGCAAGCAATTTTGAACAAAACGGACTTAAAAACTATCGCAATGATTCCTGCGAGGTACGCTGCATCCCGATTTCCAGGGAAATTAATGCAGGATCTTGAGGGAAAATCTGTTATTTTAAGAACATACGAAGCTGCAGTGAGTACTTCATTGTTTAGTGAGGTTTATGTGGTAACGGATAGCGAGATTATATTTAAAGAAATTACGGCTCACGGTGGCAAAGCCATTATGAGTATTAAGGAGCACGACTGCGGAAGCGATAGAATTGCTGAAGCAGTGGAAAATATGGATATTGATATTGTAGTCAATGTGCAAGGCGATGAACCTTTTACTGAAAGAGAAAGCCTAGAAAAGGTTTTAGAAGTATTTCGGGGAGAGGATGCTGCTAAGATTGACTTAGCAAGTCTTATGACGCCAATGACTGATTGGGATGATATCTTGAACCCAAATAGTGTTAAGGTAATTGTGGATAAAGACGACTACGCCTTATATTTTTCCAGAGCTCCAATTCCGTATCCTAGAGATAAAGAAATCAGTCATACCTATTTTAAACATAAAGGTATTTATGCATTTAGAAAGCAAGCAATTCTAGATTTTTATCGCCTACCGATGAGGACTTTAGAAGCTTCTGAAAAAATTGAATGTATTAGATATTTAGAATATGGTAAGAATATAAAAATGATAGAGACGCATCATGAAGGTGTGGAAATAGATACCCCGGAAGATTTAGAAAAAGCAAGGAATTTAATTAATAAACAAAATCTTTTGAATAGTACATCTACGGTTACTCCTAAAGTTGAAGAATCCATCCATAAGAATTTTCCTATGGTACCAAGAGTGGTTTTTGGTAAAGGATCTTTTAATCAACTAGGACAAATCCTCTCTTCTGAAAGAAAAAATGGAGCCCCTTTTATCTATCTTATAGATGATGTTTTTGAAAATAACAAAACATTTATAGAAGATAGAATACAGTTATCGGGTAATGATAGCATAGTGTATGTTTCCACAAAAGAAGAACCTAAAACTTCTCAAGTAGATCAATTAGTTTCTGATTTTAAAAACACATACAGTTTTACACCAAGTGGTATTATAGGTATTGGTGGTGGATCCATTATGGATCTAGCAAAAGCAGTAGCTATAATGATGAATAATACAGGAAGCGCTACAGAATACCAAGGTTGGGATCTTGTAGACAATAAAGCTGTGTATCACGTGGGTATTCCAACAATTTCTGGAACAGGAGCAGAGGTGTCAAGAACAACAGTATTGACAGGTCCTGAAAGAAAATTAGGTATTAATTCTGATTTTACACCTTTTGATCAGGTAATTCTGGATCCAGAATTAATACGAAATGTTCCCAAAGACCAATGGTTCTATACAGGAATGGATTGTTATATCCATTGTATCGAATCGTTAAAAGGAACATATCTTAATGCTTTTAGCCAGAGTTATGGAGAAAAAGCGTATGATTTATGTAAAGAAATCTTTCTTGAAGATACGCTCGATAAAGAAGAAGCAGATGCTAAATTAATGATGGCTTCCTGGCATGGTGGAATGAGTATAGCATATTCGCAGGTTGGAGTTGCGCATGCCATGAGTTATGGATTAGCATACGTTTTGGGTACCAAACATGGAATAGGTAATTGCATTGTATTTGATAAGTTAGGAGATTATTATCCAGAAGGAGTGGCACTATTTAAAAAAATGAAGGAGGTTCATGAAATTGAGCTACCAGTTGGTGTTTGTGCGGATGCCACCGAAGAACAATTGGATACAATGGCATCTGTTGCTCTTGGTTTAGTCCCTTTATGGGAAAATGCATTAGGAAAAAATTGGCAAGAACAGATAAATGCGGATAAGCTAAAAGAAATTTATCGTACTTTATAAGTGATCTTTAATACTTAAAGTTATTATGACTAGACTAGCATCTTTTATATTTTATAAAATAATGCGATGGAAGATGATAGGAGATTTTAGTAGTGATACTATTAAAAAATGTGTTGTTATAGCAGTACCCCATACTAGTTGGCATGATTTTTATTTGGGATTATTGATCCGAAAGGTAAATCGTGTGAAAATAAGTTTCATGGGTAAGAAAGAACTTTTTAAATGGCCATTTGGTTGGTATTTTAGAAAAGTAGGCGGGATAGCTTTAGATAGAACACCTGGACAGAATAAAGTCGAAGCAATTGCAAAAGAATTTGAGAAACGTGATGAGTTAAGATTAACTTTAGCTCCAGAAGGAACTAGAAAGAAGGTATCTACATGGAAAACAGGTTTCTACTATATAGCTATAGCTGCAGAAGTACCAATTATTATGGTTGCTTTTGATTTTGGAAAGAAAAGAGTAGTGATCTCTGATCCCTTTTATCCTACAAATAATCTTGATAAAGATCTACAATTTATGTATGCTTTTTTCAAGGATGTGAAGGGAAAAGTACCTGAATATAGTTTTGAACCAGAAGTTTAGAACTTTTCAGTATTTTCCTTTTTAATTATTTCTTTTTTAGGTTCTTTCTTTTTTTCTTCAAGTGCACCAGCTCCAAAAAGTAGTTCAGTACTGGAGAATGTCGTTCCAAAAGTTTTCGCGGCATAGTATACTTGCGATATAGCACTTTCTACCTGTTCTGTTGTAAGTTCTTTTAAAGGATGAACATACGCCGACCAAAGAATGCCATTAGAAATGGCGTACTTTACATCTAATGCCGAGTGAAAATTAGCAGTCATAGAATCTAACAATAAATCTTTATCTAAATTTTCGGATTCCATAATCGGAGCTATAATGCGCATTCGATTGTTTTTTTGATCAGTAACGCATAGCATTGGAGTATCTTTATATACTAATTGCCAATTTCCAGTGATTCCTGCTAATGTATCTGCTTTTCTGGTAATTATTTCTCTTAATGTTTCATTAGTCATATTTTGAGCCTGAGAAAATTGCATTACCAAAAGAAATGTCAAAAAGATCCATTTTTTCATAATTGTCTTAGTTTTTTGGTTGGTCGAAAAGGTGAATTAAACATAACAAAAAAGACTGTCTTTTATAGACAGTCTTTTCATAAAGTGTTGTTATGCTTTTATTTATTCATCAGAAGAAGATTCTTCCATAGTATGATATACATTTTGTACATCATCATCTTCCTCTATTTTTTCTAAAAGTTTTTCTACGTCAGCAACTTGTTCTGCAGTCAGTTTTTTGGTGACTTGCGGTATACGTTCGAATCCAGAAGATAAAATCTCAATTTCTCTACTTTCTAATTCTTTTTGGATCGCTCCAAAACTTCCAAAAGGCGCATATATTAAAATACCATCTTCATCCTGAAATACTTCTTCAGCACCAAAATCAATAAATTCTAGCTCTAGTTCTTCAGGGTCTAATCCCTCTCCATTAATTCGGAAATTACAAGTATGATCAAACATAAATTCTACAGAACCAGAGGTTCCTAAGTTTCCGTCACATTTATTAAAATATGATCTTACATTGGCTACTGTTCTATTGTTGTTGTCAGTTGCTGTTTCTACCAGAATAGCAATTCCATGAGGAGCATATCCTTCAAAAAGGACTTCTTTATAATCGCTTTGATCTTTGTCAGAAGCTTTTTTAATGGCACGCTCTACATTATCTTTCGGCATATTTACAGACTTCGCATTCTGTATTACAGCTCTTAAACGAGAATTAGAAGCTGGATCAGGTCCACCTTCTTTTACAGCCATTACAATATCTTTACCAATACGAGTAAATGCTTTGGACATTGCTGACCAACGCTTCATTTTACGTGCCTTTCTGAACTCAAAAGCTCTTCCCATAATCTAAATTTAAAATCTGAATACAAACATAAGTAGAAACAAAAAGTTTCACAAATCGATATTCATTTCTGATTTATATTTTATTCTTCTTCTACAATTCCGTCGATGGCTTTTGCTAATTTAAAGTCCTTTTCGGTAACACCATCTGCATCATGAGTAGATAATGAGATGTTAACTACGTTGTATACATTAGACCAATCTGGGTGATGGTTTAGTGCTTCTGCCTCAAAAGCTATACGTGACATAGCTGAAAAAGCATCTTTAAAATTTTCGAATTCAAAAGAAGTATGGATTGCATTATCTTCATATTCCCATCCTTCCATTGCTTTTAATCGGCTCGTAATTTCTGTTTCGGTTAATTTCATAATTGTATTATTAGTTTAAATAGATCTTTGTAATATAATTAAAGTCCTAATTCTTTTCTTAAAACTTCATCCTTATTACTATTCTTACTCCAATAAGGAGATTTTATACTTTTTAGTTTTGTTGCTTTTGTAACTAGTTCTTTTGCATTAGCACCAAAACCACTTTTAAAAGTTTCTGTCCAGCTTTCTATCTCATAAGGGAAAGAAGCGGTAAAAGTGATACTTATGCTTCGATTTAGTTTGGGGTATTCTATAGTATATGTATTATAATTGGCATCTTTTTGCAAGGTAGCTTTCGCATCATATGCCTTAATTTCTTTATGTTTAAGTCTACAGTATTCTAAAGAAGGAATGATTTTTAAGTCTCCTTGTGGTAATTCATTTGGGTTAATTCGAATTTTAGTCCATAATTCATTTTCAAGAATGTCTTTGTTTAATTCAAAATTTTGATCCGCTTCTCCTTGAAAATAGGAGTGAGACGTAAGCTCATATTTTTCTCTGTTATTTAATTGAGCATATACGTGACCACACCATTCTTGCATAGAACTTGATATTTTTATAGCATGCTGATTATCAGTAACAGGATAAAAAGTACTTTGCATAATAGAATAAGGATATATTCCTGTATTGAATTTTTTAGTGGCATTTAATTTTAGGACAGGAATATTATCAGAGTTTTGGTAATCCGCTTTTACTTGTTCTTTAGCCAAAAAATCTTCAGTAACATATATTAGTACAGCTTTTCCTTCTCTCATTTCACCATATCTGGCTTGTTCCAATTTGTACGATGTTATTTCTGCATTTCCAGCATACCAGTATTTTTTAAACTCTTCAGAAAGTTCTTTTGTAGGTTTTGTAATTGTGGTTGTGTTTTCAGTACTGGTTTTTTCAGTACTTTTTATGTTTTCATCTGCTTTGATATTACTGCACGCAATAATTACCAAAACACCTAGTATCCCAAAAAGGAACAATGACTTTTTCATAATATAATTTTTAAGCAATGTAATTATCTAGAATACTTTTTTGGACAAATTTTATTTCAAAATAACATTGATGTGCCCTTATTATTCTTTCATATTAGTAAAACTAAATTACGATAATGCTATGATCTGGCAAGTTCTATTAACGTTTCATAAACAAGTTGTATGGGTAATCCCATTACATTGAAATAGCTACCTTCTATATTTGTAATTCCGATATGTCCAATCCATTCTTGTATTCCATAAGCACCCGCTTTATCTAATGGAGAAAAAGTATCTACATAGTATGTTATTTCTTCACTACTTAGTTCTTTAAAAGTTACTTTGGTAGTTTGATTAATAACTTTGGTAGCTGTTGGTGTTTTAAAACATACTGAGGTAATTACTTCATGAGTTTTTCCTGATAAAGAAGCGATCATGTTTTTAGCATCTGCTAGGTTTTTAGGTTTTCCTAATGCTATATTCTGATGCCAGACAATCGTGTCACTGGTTATTAGAATATCATTTTTTTTTAATTCTGTAAACTCAGCAGCTTTTAGTTTAGCCAAATAATCAGAGATTTCTGCCGCTTTAAGGTGATTTGGGTATATTTCATTTACTTGTTTTAACTGAATTGTAAAATCTAAATCTAAATCTTTAAAAAACTGTTGTCTTCTTGGAGATCCTGATGCCAGAATTAGGTTATAATCTTTTAATACTTGTTTAAGCATTTCTTATTTTAGAATAAATTGATAAAGTAATAGAGATAATGAGGCTAAGAATAGCACAATTTTTAATATAAGGCTTAAAGTTTTAAAATCTTTATTGCTTTCTGCTCCCCAACTTTTAAACATAAAATATAGTAGAGGTGCAACGAGTAACCCCAAAACTATGATGACAGCAGTAGAATTATTGAATAAATATGTATATACATAATAAATAATCATACCTATTGGTAGTATCGTTAGGCCTCCAATTAATTTTGCGGTACGATCTTTTCCTAAACTAATTGGTATTGTCGGTAAACCTGCATTGTGATCTCTATCAACATGCAAACAGTCTTTTACAATTTCTCTAATTGTAACAATTATAAAAGCAAAAATGGAATAGTCTACAACAATTAAAAAAATAACCTTTTGTGAAGCTCTATTTTGCTCAGTAATAGCAGGAAGTAAGTCAAAAATAGTCACAGCTATCAATCCCAAAGCCATAAGAATACCAATAATGATATTTTTTAAAACTAATATTTCTTTTAGATAGGTCGTATAAATATAAAATATACCTGATACCACTATAAACAAAGCAGCTAATTTGGGTATTCCGATGATATTAGATAAATAAAAACCAATACCAACTCCTATAACATTAAATATTATAAAAAGACGGTTTAAGACTTTTTCAGATACAATCGTCTCTGATTGTTCTTTATCCTGAATATATAACATAACATTTGCTGCGGCCACTAAAGAAATAGTGGAAATAATTAAAAGCGAAATTCCGAATGCATTTAACGTAACGTCTATATCAAACGGTTCAAAAAGACCATATTTAATAAATAATTGTGCTAAGGCTATAAGAATGAGATTATCAAATTTAATCAGCTTTAAATATGCTTGCATATGGGATTGGTTTGATTTGTTCGCAAATGTAGTAATTAATCTTTTTTGAGGCAGTATTAACTTAACTTCTTCATGTCCTTATTTTATAGGGTTGTAGGGCTTTATTAACGTTAATGGTCGGTTAACGATGCTTAATTCCTCGTTTTGATAGATGGTATCTTATAAATTTGATCTCATCAACAATCAAAAAACGAATAGTAATGTTTAGAATCATCATCATTTTATTAGTAACCTATAGTTCTATTGCGCAGACCAAGTATCAAAAAGACTTTGACTATTACTGGAATACAGTTGATAAATATTTTGCATATTTTGATACTCAGCAAGTCGATTGGAACGAAGTAAGAAGGATTTATCAACCTTCTGTGGACACGATTCAAAATGGTGATGATTTTATTCGTTTATTAGAAATGACTAATAATGAGTTATTTAATGGTCATGTAGGTCTTAATACTAATTTGAATTCTTCTAGCAGAATGCTGCCTACAGGTACAGATATTTGGGTTACCTACGGAAATAATAAATATACTATAGCAGCCATTAGAAAAGGTTTTCCTGCAGAAAAAGCAGGATTAGCAATAGGAATGGAGGTGACGGCATATAATGAAATTATAATTTCAGAAGCTGTAAAAAAGTTTTTACCCAAAAGTGTTAGTGTACATACTAATAAAATGTATGAATATGCAGCAAATCTTTTATTGGCCGGAACACATAATACTAAAAGAAGTATTAATGTTAATGGTTCATTAACATTCAATATTGAAAATGTAAAGAATAAGAATGTTACAGAATTAGTGGCTTCTAAAGTGATAAATGATAATATTGGTTATATTAAAATCAATAACTCCTTAGGAAATAACAATACTATTAAAGCTTTTGATGAAGTAATGCAGAACCTTCAAGATACCAAAGGTATTGTTTTAGATCTTAGAGATACCCCTAGCGGAGGTAACACAACAGTTGCTAGAGCTATTATGGGATCTTTTATAAGTAAAGAAGCACCCTATCAACAACATAATTTTATTTACGAAAAAAGATTGTTTGATGTAGAAAGAAAAACAATCGAGCTGGTTTCTCCTAGAGGAAAAACATATAAGAATACTTTGGTAATTCTTTGTGGTCGATGGACCGGTAGTATGGGAGAAGGTATAACAATTGGATTTGACGGACTAAATAGAGCAGAAGTAGTTGGTACTGGTATGGGTGATTTATTAGGAGCAATTTATCAATATACACTACCAGAAACTAAAATTGGATTTCAATTTCCGGTAGAAAAGTTATTTCATATAAATGGGATTCCTAGAGAAGATTTTAAACCAAAACATTATATCTTAGATTCTCAAGATCAATTGCAAAAAGCTATTGATATCATTAATACATCTTTATAATGAAGAAAAAGATAAACATACTGATCACAACATCCGCCATGGCGTTAATAGCATTATGTGCAATACAGGCGTATTTGATACATAATACCTATCAATTAAAAAAAGATGTCTTTATCAAAGAAACTAAAAAAGCCATTAGTAATATAGATAATACTGTAGAGATGGATTCTTTGGCAGAGGCATGGTATGTTTACTTAAGTGAAAATCTAATAGAATATAAGAAGAATAATATCCAAAAGAAAGAAGCATTGAATAGGTTTAGACCTATAACAGATTCTCTAAATCATTTATTTGTAGATTATTATAAAAAGGAAATTGCAAATAGGAATTTAGAATACGATATACAATATAAAAAGGATATTAAAAGTATTGTAATTTTTGATGGAGAAGAGATGGATTCTATTTTTTCGGCATCAAGTGGAGAAAATGTTTATTCTTTTGGAGAAAAGTTTCCTAAAGAAGATGAAGTAGTGATGAGTAAAGCTCGTTGGTTTACTGATATGGACTATGAAAATGAAATAAATAATGATATGATAAATGTTTCATTAGATATAGAAGTGAGAACAGTAGATTATATCAATATTATAGGATGGAAGAAGATAGTATTTAAGCAGATGGCAACATTATTTATTTTCTCTATTCTTTTATTTCTTTTTGTAGTAAGTCTAATGTTTTATTCCATTAGAAACCTAATTCGTCAGAAAAAACTAGCGGATATAAAAACAGATTTCATTAATAATATCACTCACGAACTTAAGACTCCTATGGCTACTCTAGGTATTGCTACTAAGAGTTTAAAGAAAGCTGAAATACAGAATTCTCCAGAAGCATTTTCTAATACGTTGGACATTTTAGATCGTCAAAATAGTAGGTTGCAGAAGTTAGTAGATCAAGTGGTAACGAATAGTTTAGGATCCGAAGAAATAATACTTAACAAAGAAGAAATATTAGCAGATACTTATTTTAAGAATGTTTTAAAGGATTTTGAATTATCTGTTCAGGATATGGATGTTACAGTAAGTTCTAAGATCGAGTTTAGAGAAGTATATTTTAGTATTGATAAGTTTATGTTTACCACAGCATTACTTAATATTCTGGATAATGCAGTGAAATATGGTAAAGAAAAAGTGGGTATAGTCTTTAGAACCTATCTTAAAGATGATATGTATGAGATCTCAATCCATGATAATGGAATTGGAATTTCTGAAAAAGAACAACGTAAAATTTTTGAAAAGTTTTATCGTGTTACAAAGGGAGATATTCATGATGTAAAAGGCTTAGGGCTAGGGCTTTTTTTTACTAATCAAATTGTAAAAGCACATCAAGGTAATATCAAATTAGAAAGCAAGCAAGATTTAGGGACAACGTTCACAATAACAATACCGACAAAAATATAATTATGAAGCATATATTATTAGCAGAAGATGATTTTGATTTCGGAAGTATTTTAAAACAATATTTAGAGCTTCATGGATACAGTGTAGTTTGGGCTCAGGATGGGAAAGAGGCCTTACAAGTATTCTCCGAAAAACAGTTTGATATATGTGTGTTTGATGTAATGATGCCAAAAATGGATGGTTTTACATTGGCAGAAAAAGTAATAGAAATCAATCCAGAAGTTCCATTTGTTTTTCTAACAGCTAAGAAAATGAAGGAGGATAAAATACGTGGATTAAAATTGGGAGCTGATGATTATATAGTTAAACCTTTTGAAGCTGATATTTTAGTTTTAAGACTTCAAAATATTTTAAAAAGATCTCAGAGAATTGAAACTATTCGCGAAGAAGTTATCACAATTGGTAATTATAAGTTTGAGGCAACTAATCACTGTCTAACACTACATGGAGAACGACAGAAACTTACAGAAAAAGAAACAGTTTTGATTCAATATTTATATGATCATAAAAACACCATGATCAAAAGAGAAAATTTATTAAAAGACGTTTGGGGTAATGATGACTTCTTTTCAGGTAGAAGTATGGATGTGTTTATTAGTAGGTTACGAAAATATTTTAAACAGGATAATAAGATAAAAATAGAGAGTGTAAGGGGAGTAGGGCTCACCTTTAATTTGGAATAATTAGAGCCCATCAATCATCAATCAAAAAAACGAATAATTATGAGAACAATAAGTATCTTTCTGTGTCTAATAGTGTCATACTGTATTAGTGCACAAACATCAGTAAATGAGTTGGATAGAAAAATAGATTCTATATATAAAACTAGTAAAATAGCTGGTTTTGGAGTTTCTATTATGACACCTGATCAAATATTATATCAAAATGGATTTGGTTATGCTGATTTAGAAACTAATAAAAAATATACTGTAAATACAGTACAAAATATTGGTTCTGTTTCCAAGACTTTTATCGGAATCGCTTTAATGAAAGCTATAGAAGAAGGGAAGTTAACAGTGGATACTCCAATAAATGATGTTTTGCCATTTGAAATTAATCATCCTAGGTATCCAGAAATTCCAATTACTGTTGAGCATTTGGCTACGCATACATCTTCTATATTAGATACCGACGCCTATGAAAAGAGTTATGTTATAGAAAATGCAGTAGTACTCAATAAAGAAAGCTATACTAAAAAAGAACGTAAAGAATTGGAGTTAATGAGCTCTAATAAGACATATAGTTTAGAGAGTTTTCTTAAAAATCATTTAACTCCAGAAGGAGAATGGTATGAAAAAAGTAATTTTTTAAAACATCAACCGGGAGATAGGTATGAGTATTCCAATATTGCATCTGCATTATTAGCATATATATTAGAAATAGCCACTGATATGTCATTTCCGGAGTATACGCAAAAACATATTTTGGATCCATTAGGTATGAATAATTCCGGTTGGTCGGATGAATCTATTTACCAAGGACATCGTGCTTCTACCTATACAGAATCGGGAAATATTATCCCTAAATATAAATTAATTACATATCCTGATGGAGGATTTAAAAGTAGTATCAAAGAATTATCTATGTATCTACAAGGTCTTATGAGAGGATATTACGGAGAAGATAATATACTTAAAGCTACAGCATTTCAGAAAATGATGTCTGCTAAATTGACTAAAGAGCAGTACAATACTAAAAAGGAATTAAACGATAACTACGGATATTTTTGGGAAGTTTCTCCTTCTGGAAAAATGGGGCATAATGGCTCGGATCCAGGGATATTAACCTTGATGTATTTTAATAAAAAAGAAAAAGTAGGAGCTATTTTTTTTATGAATACTTCTTTAGAAGAAAGCAAGGAGATTATACGTTCGGTACAACAAATATGGAATACAGTAAAAGAATTCAAAAAAGATTATATCAATACGTTAAGCATTGGTGAGTGACCAATAGAGTTTAAATAATATTGTCAATATTCATAACTACTGTGTAACATAAAAAGAATACATAAAATGTTCAAATCAAAATTTTGGAACCAACTTATAATCTTTGTAATTGCTATAATAACTATTTTAATTGCTAGGGAATATTTTTCTAACCTACTGATTGAAAAAGGAATTAAATCATTTCAGATACATACGTTTTTAAATATTGGATCAAATCTGCTTTTAATTCTAGTTTCGATAATATTAATACAAAATAATGGAATTTCTGAAATCGCAGGAATAAAACGAACAAAACTAAAAAGATGGTATCTATTACTTTTTCCTCTTGTCTATTTAGTATTACTTAATGGATTATCGATAGATGAAATGGATAGAGAACCGCTAATTTCTAATATTCTTGTGTTTGCAATATATTCTTTGTCCATTGGTTTTGCAGAAGAATTAAGTCTTAGAGGTTTTTTACAGTCTTATTTAATCAAACACTTAGGTACTACAAAAAGGAACATAGTTTTATCCGTATTAATTTCTTCTTTATTTTTTGGATTACTGCATTTAATAAATTTTGATAATGGCTTTTACGGAGAATTGTCCCAAGTTATGTACGCAACATTTATTGGATTTATGTTTGGAGCGCTATTAGTTATTACCAAAAGAATTTATCCTTTAATTATTATCCACGCTATTATTGATTTTATTGGAGACTTTGATACAATTGGACTTAATGTAAACAAGACGATGAGTGAAAGTAGTTCATTAGAAAGTGCTGCTCTAATAGCCTTACTGGTATCACCTTGTTTACTTTATGGAGTTTCACTCATGAGAAAATATCCACTACAAAGTAATATATAAGAATAAAAAAAAGACATAGCATATTAAATTAAAAATCAATCATTAATCAAAAAACAAATATCATGAAAACACTAATTTTAATTATTGCCAGTTTTGCATTTGGGTTATTAACTACCAATGCGCAAACAACCGAAACGAGTTCGTCAAAATCTTCTTCAGAATTTTCATTCACGTATGATTCCGATGCAGAGAACAAAAAGTTTTATAGATCTTTCGTTACGCTGGATATGGATGATAATTATAGAATAAAAATAAAATTCATGAAGTATATGGAGTCTAATGTAAAATCATATTTAATTGATCAGTTTGGAAAAGAAAATATGATCGAAAAGAATGATACTTATGTATGGAGTAAAGGTTTAGAAGAAGAGGAAATTTATCAAGTAAAGCTAAAAGGAAATAGACTAAGAATAAATGTTAAAAAAGAATTGGCATCGGATAAGTTACTTAAACGGTTTACTCAGATAGGTAAAGAACTAAAAAAACTAACTTCAGAATCAGCTGGTAGTTAGGGAAATAAGTAGAAACATCAATTAATAATCATTAATCAAAAAACAAGTAGTATGAAAACAATCATTTTTATGTTGTGTGTAGCGCTGGCTATACCAACTTTAAACGCGCAGACAAGTTCTAATTCTAAAATTTCAGTTAATTATTCTAGTGATGACACTAGTGATAATGGGTATAAAATAAATATCTCTATTTCCAACACTGATGATGCTTACAGCTTAAAAGCAAGTTTTCCTTCACATAAAACAGAGAAAGTAAAAAAGTTTCTGAATGAACATTTAGAAGTAAAAATGTCTAAAAATTACAGTTCTTATATGTGGAATTATAACAATAAAGGAAGTGAAGGATATAGGGTAAAACTTAGAAAAGGTAAATTATCTGTTTTTTTGGATAAAGAAGCAATATCAATTGACCTGGTAGAAGATTTAATAGATGCATTTAGCGATCTAAGAGATTTAATTAAAGATAAATAAAAGAGAACATCTTAATGAAGAAAGTAATTATATGGATGATGTTTTTTATATACATCATTTCAATCAATGCTCAACAGGATCAAAAGAAGTTTCTTACCGCAAAACAAATATCAGATTTGTATGATAAGATGATTTCTGAAATCGAATATGTTGATGCAGAATCGATAGAGGTAAGAAATAAAACAAAACAGGTTAATTGGGATCAATACAAGGCCTATCATAAAAAACAGTTTGGGAAAGCCGATGGTTATAAAAGTTTAAGAAAGAAATTTCTTGATTTCGGGAAAGGATTTACTAGTGGGCATTCTTATTTTCAGTTTAGCTATCCAATAGAAAAGCAAAAAAAGGATAAGTTAGAGAGTTCCATTAAAATTGGATTTACATATCCAGAAATGGTGTTTTTTGATATAGAGTCTAAAAAAACAATCTCAAAAATTAATGATGTATCTCTCAAAGATGTTTTTGAACATTTTGTAAACTATGAAACCAGAGCAAATGGAATAGGAACTTGTCAGTCTAGTTTTAAATATAGATTTGAGCACGGTGTGTTAAAAGTAAAAGGTGATCTTCCAAAGCAAATAACTTTTGAAGATGGCAGTCAAAAAGAAGTGACTTATACTATTGATAAGGATGCAGAATCCTCTTATGATCTTTATATGAAGAGGATTGATCTTAATGAATATCAAGATTGGCAATTAATAGAAAAAGGTTACAAAACAGCTTTACTTATTAGAGATAGTATAGCTTTAGTCAAAATTAAAAACTTTGCTTATAAGAATGGTGATAATGATTTAAGATGCACAACTGCCGTAGGTGATTCTACAGTATGTAGTGATATTGTAAAAATCAGAAATGGTTTAAAATCAGTTGAAAACGATATAAATTACGTAATTTTTGATGTCCAGAGTAATCCTGGTGGAAATGAAAATTCATCATTTCTTGCAGAGTTTTGTCCATCTGAATTTAAAGATTTAAGAGTACAGTATAAAAAAACAGCGATTCTAGAAGACAATGATCTTAGAACAGAATTATCATATGGTTTTCCGGGAGCAAATGGATGGTTTGAAGAAATTTCGGAAAATGGGATTTATGAAAAAACTAAAAATGGAAGTTTTTTACCACCAAGAGGAGACTTCTGTCGAGGTGGAAATAAGTGCGAGCTGGAATATATTGAACCTAATGAAACCGCTAAGCGGAAAGTAAAAAAAATAATAGTTTTAGTTAATGAAAGAACTGCAAGCTCAGCAGATGATTTTGTGTATAGAATGAAAGAATATAGTAATGCTACTATTGTGGGGCAACCACAATCCGCAGACCTAACATTTGCTCTGATTGGGATTGTTTTTTATGTAGACAACCAAGGTAATATAAAGAAAATGTACACAGGTAATAATCAAAGAAATTATGATGTTCCAGGAACAGAACTCTTTCAGTTTTCCATACCCTATTCTAGAACAGTGAATAAAAACGGAGAAATGCTTCAAGGGAATCCACTTAAACCTGATTTGTTAGTTAAAATAACTAAAGATAATTTTGAAAATCGAGAACGTATCGTGTTAAATAAAGCTATAGAAGAGTTTGTTACCAAAGATTAGAATTAAGTAATTTCAAAAACATAAAATGAGTCTTATCGATGATGATAAGGCTCATTTTTTAGAATAGTAAATCCTCTATATAACTGTTCTATAAAAAATAAGCGAATCATCTGATGCGAAAACGTCATTTTAGATAATGAAAGTTTACCATTGGCTCTATTATATACTTCCGGACTAAAACCATATGGACCACCAATGACAAAAATCAATTGTTTAATACCACTATTCATATGTTTCTGTAAAAGTTGAGAAAAACCTACAGAGTCATATTGCTTTCCATTTTCATCTAATAGGATTAAAACATCAGAAGTAACCGTCTTGCTTAAGATGAGTTTTCCTTCTTTATCCTTTTGTTGTCCTTCACTAAGGTTTTTAGAGTTTTTTATATCAGGTATAATTTCAAAAGTAAATTTAATATAAAACCCTAATCTTTTTGTGTATTCGGAGATAAGATCTTGTAGTTGTTTATGATCTGTTTTACCAATTGCAATTAATTTAATAGTCATAGATATAGTTTCTTTATTGACTTTGTACTTCCAACTTCGTACTTCCAACTTCTTTTCCTACTTTAGCAAAAATAACCATTCAATATGATTACAAAAGCTCAATTTGATACAGAAATTGAATTAATAATAGCCAATGCCATACGAGAGGATGTAGGTGATGGAGATCATAGCTCTTTAGCATGTATTCCGGATACAGCAACTGGCAAAGCTAAATTGTTAGTAAAGGATGAAGGAATATTAGCAGGTGTCGATTTTGCTAAGAAAGTATTTAATTATGTCGACCCTAAAATGGAAGTTGAGGTAAAAATAGAAGATGGATCCGAAGTTGAGTATGGAGATATAGCCTTTTATGTTTCAGGAAGTTCTCAGTCTATCCTTAAGGCAGAACGATTGGTTCTTAATGCTATGCAAAGAATGAGTGCTATAGCTACTAAAACACATCAGTTTGTACAGTTATTAGAAGGAACAGGAACCAAAATTCTGGATACTAGAAAAACAACACCAGGAATTAGAGCTTTAGAAAAATGGGCTGTAAAAATAGGTGGAGGAGAAAATCATAGATTTGCGCTGTATGATATGATCATGCTTAAAGATAATCATATCGATTTTGCTGGTGGAATTACAAAAGCAATAGATAAAACAAAAAAATATTTAGCTGATACAAATAAGGATCTTAAAATAATTGTAGAAGCTCGAAATCTCGATGAGATTAAAGAGATTCTTAAAACCCCAGGAGTTTATAGAATTTTGATCGATAACTTTAATTATGATGATACCAGAAAAGCTGTAGAGCTTATTGGAGATACTTGCCTTACCGAATCTAGTGGTGGGATAAATGAAAAAACAGTTCGTAAATATGCTGAATGTGGCGTAAATTATATTAGTAGTGGAGCTTTAACCCATTCTGTTTATAATCTTGATTTGAGTTTGAAAGCGGTATAATATATGTCAAAAGCAGTTGAAGATAAACTAAATAAAATTCCGATTATTAATATTCTAGTTAAGATCGGTAAAAAAGTTATTCTTCCCGGTTTCGAAGGTCTTTCTGTGTATGATTTGGTAGAGATTTATACTATTGGAATTGTAAAAGGAACGTTTTCTGCTAGAGCGAGTGCCATTTCATGGAGCTTTTTTCTATCTCTTTTTCCTTTTTTACTTTTTCTTTTAAATCTAATACCAATTATCCAAATAGATGGTTTCCAAGAAAATTTCTTCGAATTTATAACTTCTGCATTACCTAATCAGTCTAAATTATTCTTTGAAGAGATATACACTGATATTTCTGCTAATCCTAGAACAGGTTTGTTATCTACAGTTTTTATATTGTCATTGTTCTTAATGACTAATGGGATAAATGCTGTGTTTTCTGGGTTTGAATATTCGTATCACGTAACATTGAATAGAAATTTTGTAAAGCAGTATATAGTGGCTCTAGGGGTATCTTTGATCGTGGCATCATTGTTGCTTATTACCGTAATAGTAACACTATATTTTAGTTATTTGTTAGAAGATCTTAAGGAGATGGGAGTAATGGATAATACGGTTTTCTGGCTGCAATTTGGTAAATATGGATTGTTTGTCTTGATGATTTTTCTTGTAGTAGCGACGTTGTTTTATTTTGGAACAACGGAAGGAAAAATGAATAGATTCTTTTCTCCTGGAGCATTTATGACTACAGTATTGATCATGGTAACAACCTATTTATTTGGAGTATATATAGATAATTTTTCTAACTATAATAAATTATACGGTTCAATAGGTGCTATGCTGATTCTAATGGTATATATATGGCTTAATGCTAATTTACTTCTGTTAGGTTTTGAATTAAATGCTTCACTTATTAAATTGAAGAAGAATTTTTAATATTTTAGCAACATACAAACATTTAATTTAACAAAAATGAAAAAACTAAGCTTATTATTTATTCTTTTAGCAATTGTAGGAACTAGTCAAGCTCAGGTTCAAGTTGGGGATGCTACGTTACCAAATACGGTAACTTTTAGCGGAGAAGATTTGACGATTAATGGAGCAGGTATGAGAGAGAAGTTCTTTTTTGATATCTATGCTGGAGGGTTGTATCTAAAGAAAAAAAGTACAAGTGCTAGTGCGATTGCTGCTGCAGATGAAACAATGGCAATAAAATTGCATATATTATCTGGTATGATGTCTAGAAGCAAAATGGAATCTGCGCTTAGAGATGGTTTTAAAAAATCTACAAAAGGTAATACGACTTCTTTAGACAAAAGAATAAACACTTTTGTTGGATTTATTAAAGATGAAATAGAAGAGGGACAAATCTATGATATTGTATATGAGAAAGGTAAAGGAAGTGTAATTTATAAAGATGGAGTAGAGAAAGGGTATGTAGAAGGATTAGACTTTAAAAAAGCCTTATTTAACATATGGATTGGAAATAATCCTGCAGATAAAGGTTTAAAAAATGAAATGTTAGGTGCTTTTTAGGATAAAAAGTATTGTTTTAGCGTTGAAATACACAATTTAACGTTTTTTTTCTGTTTTTACTATGCGCGCATAATAAATTTTATTACTTTTGTGTAATAAGGAAAAATTTTAATACTAATACACCCCAGATAAAACTTTAACAAAGATGAAAAAAATTACTTTACTAATCGTAGCACTTATTTCTTTAACAACTGCTACGGCACAAATCAGAGTAGGTAAAGCTGTATTGCCTTACGAAGAAAACTTTGGTGAAACAGATCTTAAGTTAAATGGAGCTGGGATGCGAGAAATGTTATGGATTGACTTATACGCAGGCGGACTTTATTTACAGAAAAAGAGTAAAGACCCAAGAGCTATCTTAGATGCAAATGAAACAATGGCTATAAAATTAAATATAGTATCTGGTTTTGTAACTCAGAAGAAAATGATTAAAGCGGTTCAAGACGGTTTTAAGAAAGCAACTTTTGGTAATACAAAAGCGTTAGATGAAAGAATCAATAAGTTTATTAAATTTTTTAATGAGCCTATTGTTAAAAATGATATTTTTGATATCGTATATATAAAAGATAAAGGAGTACAGGCTTTTAAGAATGGAAAAGAGCTTGGGGTGATAGAAGGAAGAGACTTTAAATATGCTTTATTTAAGATATGGTTAGGTGATGAACCGGCTAGTGAAGGAATTAAGAATGGAATGTTAGGACTTCAGTAGTCTACTATTTTATAAAATTATTAAAAAGCTATCTGAATTTCAGATAGCTTTTTTTGTTTTAGCATCATATTCTCTATATTGAACACTTAAGTTTAAAACAGTTAATTACAATGAATATCTCTAAAGTTCTTATTATAACATTATTACTTCTAACCGGCTTAGTGAATGCTCAAAATGAAATAGTTGGTAAATGGAAGACTATCGACGATAATACAGGTGAACCAAGGTCGATAGTAGAGATTTATAAAAAAGGAAATAAATTGTTTGGAAGAATCGATCGAATTTTAAAAGAATCGGATCGTAAGCAATTATGTAAAGAGTGTGAAGGAGATGACTATAATCAGCCAATAGAAGGAATGGTTATTATCAAAGATTTACAAAAGGATGGTGATGAATATGAAGATGGTACTATAATGGATCCAGAAAATGGAAAAGTATATAGATGTAAAATCTGGATTGAAGAAAATGATCCTAATACGCTGAATGTTAGAGGGTATATTGCTTTCTTATTTAGAACTCAAAAATGGATTAAAGCATAACCATTTTTAAATCTAAAATTTTATTTAAAGAAAATTTTAACATTTTTTATTGTTAGTTTTTAGAAAAATACAGAACTAAGTCTTTGTAATAATTAAAAACTAAATCATGAAAAAAATAATTACCCTATCTATCTTATTAGTCGTTACGACTATTACTACTGCTCAAATAAGAGTAGGAGATGCAGTAATACCTTATAAAGTAAATTTTGAAGGAGAAGAGCTTACACTAAATGGAGCTGGTGTTAGAAAAGTATTAGGAGTAGAAACATATTCTGGAGGATTGTATACGGTTAATAAGTATACCGATGATAGAAAAGTTTTGGATGCAGATGAAAGTATGTCTATTAGATTAGTTATCAATTCTAAAAAAGTAACTAATAAGAGAATGAAGAAAGTATTTAGAAAAGGTTTTGATGACGCTATGTTTGGTAATACACAGAGCTTAGATGCTAGAATTGATCAGTTTTTAGAATTGTTTGGAAGTACAACTCAGATTAATGATTTCTTTGATTTAGTTTATATCAAAGGAAAAGGAATAAGAACTTTTAAGAATGGAGAAGAAGTTGGATATATAGAGGGAAGGGATTTTAAATATGCTTTATTTAAAATATGGTTAGGAGATGAACCAGCTTGCAAACTTATAAAAGGAGGAATGCTTGGACAAAATGGATAAATAAGATTTACCCCAAAATAAGCAAAAGGCTGATCAATTGATCAGCCTTTTGTTGTATATAATAAGGGTAAAAATGTATTTTTGTTTGAATCAAAAGTATCGATGACGTATTTTATAGATGTAATCCTACCTATTCCTCTTAATAAGGAGTTTACTTATAGTGTTAACGAAAATGAAGCACATTTTTTAAAGCCAGGAATGAGAGTTGCTGTGCAATTTGGTAAGAGTAAAGTCTATGCTGCTTTAGTTACCAATATACATCAAAAGGCTCCAGAAGTATACGAGGCAAAGGAAATTGAACATATTTTAGATGAAACTCCAATTGTAACAATAAATCAGCTAGAGCTTTGGTCATGGATTTCTAAGTATTATATGTGTTCAAAAGGAGAGGTGATGAGAGCAGCTCTACCGAGTGCTTTTTTATTAGAAAGTGAAACAATTATTCTTAGAAACGATAACAGTTCGATTGACGAAAGTGGATTGAAGGATGATGAATTCTTGTTGTATGAAGCTTTACAGCATCAAAGTTTACTTCGAATACAAGAAGTAATGGATATAATTGGGAAAAAAAACGTTCTACCTTTAATTAAAAGATTATTAGAAAAAGAGGTTATTAACGTACAGGAAGAGATTTATGAGCAATATAAGCCTAAGCTTGTAAGATATGTTAGACTAGTATCCGAATATACAAAAGAGGAAGGTTTACAATCTTTATTGGATTCATTAACTCGTGCTCCAAAACAACGGGATGTATTAATGCATCTATTTATGTTACAAGCCAAAAGTGATAAATCAATTAAAGTAAGTGAACTTGTGAAAGCTTCTGGTAGTAACACATCAGTTATTAAGTCGTTAATTAATAAAGAGATATTAGAAGAATATCATAAGCAAACAGATAGGGTTCAATATGAATTGGATGCAGTAGCTGTTACTAAAGAATTAAATACATATCAAGAACAAGCATTAACGGATATTAAAGAACATTTTTTAGAAAAAGATGTTTGCTTGTTTCATGGAGTTACATCTTCTGGAAAAACAGAAGTTTATGTGAAATTGATAGAAGAGCAGTTGCAAAAGCGAAAACAAGTTCTGTATTTATTACCCGAAATAGCATTAACGACCCAATTGATAAGTAGATTGCAAGAATACTTCGGAGAAAAATTAACGGTATACCATTCAAAATATTCTGTAAATGAAAGGGTAGAAGCTTGGAACAATGTAAAAGATTCAAAACCTAAAGCTCAGATTGTTATAGGAGCGCGATCTTCAATCTTCTTGCCATTTACTAATCTAGGTTTGATTATAATAGATGAAGAACACGAGAGCTCATTTAAACAGTATGATCCAGCACCAAGATATCATGCTAGAGATACTGCAGTAGTGTTGTCTAATATGTTTAAAGCCAAAGTAGTTTTAGGTTCTGCAACTCCAGCTTTAGAATCGTATTATAATGCAGAACAAGGTAAATATGGTTTAGTGGAGTTAACAAGACGTTATGGGAATGTTTTAATGCCAGATATTAACCTTGTAGATTTAAAAACAAAATATAAGAGAAAAGAAATGACGGGGCATTTTAGTGACACTTTGTTACTTGCTATTCAAGATGCACTTAAAGAAAAAGAACAAGTCATTTTATTTCAAAATAGAAGAGGATATTCTCCTGTGGTAGAATGTAATACCTGTGGTCATTCTCCGCAATGCCCTAATTGTGATGTAAGTTTAACATACCATAATTATAGAAATCAATTGCGATGTCATTATTGTGGATATCATATAGCAATGTTACAAAAATGCCTTGCGTGTGATAGTCATGAATTAACAACAAAAGGTTTTGGTACAGAGCAGATTGAAAATGAGCTTAAAGAGTTGTTTCCAGAAAATAGTATTGGCAGAATGGATCAAGATACAACGAGAGGTAAACATGGGTATGAGAAGATTATAAATAAGTTTGAAGATGGAGAGATTGATATTTTGGTGGGGACACAAATGCTAACTAAAGGATTAGATTTTAGGAATGTAACATTGGTAGGTATTATGAATGCAGATAATCTCCTTAATTTTCCTGATTTTAGAGCTCATGAAAGAAGTTTTCAATTAATGCAGCAAGTGGCAGGGAGAGCGGGGAGAACAAGTAAGAGAGGAAAAGTATTAATTCAAACTTATAATCCATTTCATCAAATCCTACAGCAGGTATCTATTAATGACTATTCAGGGATGTATAAAGATCAGATAGAAGAACGCTATCAATATAAATACCCGCCTTTCTATAGAATTATTAAGATTACTGGGCGGCATAAAGATTATAATAAAGTAAACGAGGCTACTTTGTGGTTAGCGAAATCTCTTGCCATGACTTTTAAAGAAAATGTTTTAGGACCAGAATTTCCTCCAATCTCTAGAATCCGAAATCAATACAATAAGAATATTTTAATAAAAATACCTCACGGACAATCTTTAAAAAAGACGAAAGATTTTATAAGTAAGGTACAGAATTCTTTTAAGAGTATAAAAGAGTTTTCTGGTGTTAGGATTATAATTAATGTAGATAATTATTAATTATAGGGTCATCTTATATCCGTTAATCAATATAATGTCAAAAATACAAAGTCCCACTTATAAGAAAAATGGGACTTTTTATTTTGTTTGTTATTAGTAGAATTATTATCCGCTTAAAGCTTCTATCAAAGAATGTTTCTTATGTCTACTAAGAGGTATTTTTTCGTCGGCAATTTCTATATTACGACTGTTATATCTTTCTACCTTATCTAGGTTTACAATATATGATTTATGTATTCTTAAAAAACGATCACTAGGAAGTTCTGCTTCAAAGGATTTCATAGTAGCTAATACTACTATCGGATCTCCATCTTCCATAATTAATTTTACATAATCACCTAAAGCTTCAACATATTTTAATTGACTTAAAAATATTTTACGCTTTTTTAGATTACTTTTCACAAAGATATAGTCATCGTCTTCAATAGATGCTTGTTCAGAATTTAAACGAGACATACTAAGCGCTTTTTCTACAGCAGCATTAAATCGATCTTTTTTAAGAGGTTTTCTTAAATAATCAATTGCATCGTAATCAAAGGCTTTAAATGCATATTTCGTTTTTCCAGTAACAAAAATGATATGAGGTTTATTTTCTAGATCGTCCAAAAGGTCAAAACCAGTAAGGATTGGCATTTCAATATCTAAAAATAATAAGTCAACCGGAGTATCTAATAATCCGTTTTTTGTCTCAATAGCATTGTTCCATTCTGCCACTAATTCTAGGGAAGAATGTTCATCTATTAATTTAACAATAGCCAGTCTTTGTAGACGTGAATCGTCTACTACCGCACATTTTAATTGAGATTGTTCCACTTGCATAGGTTAATATTCTATACAATATTAATGAATATATATTATTTCCACAAACATTTTACGCTTTTTATCGATAAAAGATGTGTTTCGTCGAAGCGTTTTTTAGTTTGAAAATCAAAAAAATAATGTTACTTTTGCAGCCAATTTTAATTAAAAATAGATTTTTTATGAATCATTATGAAACTGTTTTCATCTTGAATCCCGTTTTATCTGAAGAACAGATAAAGGAAACAGTTAAGAAATACGAAGACATTCTTGTTTCTAACGGTGCCAAGATGATATCCAAAGAAGACTGGGGACTTAAAAAGCTTGCTTATGCAATCCAGCACAAGAAAAGTGGTTTTTATCACTTATTTGAGTACACTGTACCAGGAGAGGCTATCAACACAGTAGAGGTTGAGTTCAGAAGAGACGAAAGAGTAATGCGTTACCTTACTGTTCGTTTAGATAAGCATGCAATTGCTTGGGCTGAGAAAAGAAGAAATAGAAACAAACAAAAAGCTTAATTATGTCATCTATAGAACAACAAGCTAAAGGAAAAAAAGATGGAGAGATTAGATATCTTACTCCGTTAAATATAGATACTTCAAAAACTAAGAAGTACTGTCGTTTCAAAAAGTCAGGTATTAAGTATATTGATTACAAGGATCCTGATTTCTTAATGGCATTTGTAAATGAGCAAGGTAAATTATTGCCTCGTCGTCTTACTGGAACTTCTCTAAAATATCAACGTAAAGTGAGTGTTGCTGTAAAAAGAGCAAGACACTTAGCATTAATGCCATACGTTGGTGATTTATTAAAATAAAATTCGTCATAACATTATGGAACTTATATTAAAGAAAGACGTTGAGAATCTAGGATTCGCAGACGATGTAGTAGAAGTGAAGAACGGTTATGGACGTAACTTTCTAATCCCTGGAGGTTTTGCTGTATTAGCAACTCCATCTGCTAAAAAAGTATTAGAAGAAACGTTAAAACAACGTGCTTTTAAAGAAAAGAAAGAAATCGAAGATGCTGAGAAAATAGCTAAGAAAATAGCTGGATTCGAAATCAAGATTGCTGCTAAGGTAGGATCTGGTGATAAGTTATTCGGTTCTGTTTCTAATGCAGATGTTTCTGAAGCATTAGGAAAAGAAGGTGTTGAACTAGAGAAAAAGTTTATCACTGTTCCTGGCGGAACTATTAAGCGTTTAGGTCAATATGAAGCTTCTGTTCGTTTACATAGAGCTGTAATTACACCGGTTGCTTTTGAAATAGTTGCTCAAGCAAAATAATTTGATTTTTTAAACCGGTTGATAACTGGTTTATAATAATATAGAAAACCGCTCATTTGAGCGGTTTTTTTTGTTTAATTTATATTTAGTTCACACAAAAAAACAACCGATGAAAAAAACTCTTTCAACCTTAGTTTTTGCATTATTGGCAATAACAATTCAGGCTCAGGTAACAACTTCTAATATTTCAGGATTAGTGTACGATAACGTTAATCAATTATTACCTGGAGCAAATATTACGGCAATACATTCACCTACAGGAACTACGTATGGTGGAACTACTAATTTTGATGGTCGTTTTGATCTTATTAATTTAAGAGTAGGAGGACCATATCGAGTAACAATAAGTTATGTTGGTTTTAAAAAGAAAGTATATGATGATGTTTTTCTTCAGTTAGGTCAGACATATAACATAGATGTTGTTATGATAGAAGATGATAATCAACTTGAAGAAGTAGTAATCACTACCAATAAGAATGCTACTTTTAGTAGTGAAAGAACTGGAGCAGAAACCAGTATAGGGAATAGAGAGTTAAAATCATTACCTACAATTACACGTTCTGCAGCTGATTTTTATCGATTAGAACCTACAGCTTCTAGTAATGGTTCTTTTGGAGGGAGAAATGATCAGTTTAATAATTTTAGTCTAGATGGGTCTATTTTTAATAACCCTTTTGGATTGGATGCAGCAACACCAGGTGGTCAGGCAAATGCTCAGCCAATATCATTAGATGCGATAGATCAGATTCAGGTTTCTACGGCGCCTTATGACGTAACCCAAGCTGGTTTTACAGGAGCATCAGTAAATGCTGTAACTAAAAGTGGTACTAATGAATGGAAAGGAACCGTATATGGTTTTTATCGTAATCAAGATTTAACAGGAGATAAGGTAGGGGATGATGATATTATTGTTCCAGACCTTACCCAGGCTCAATATGGATTGAGTGTTGGAGGACCAATAATAAAAAATAAATTGTTCATTTTTGGGAATTTTGAAATTGATGATCGAGAAGATTTAGGTTCAAATTTTTTAGCCGCTAGACCAGGAGTAACTGGAGCTAATGTTTCAAGAGTGTCAGCAGAAGATTTGGATTATGTTTCTCAACAGCTTAGTTTACTTGGTTATGAAACAGGGCCTTATGAAGGATACACGCATAATACAGAATCAACTAAAGGGATTTTAAAACTTGATTGGAATATTAATAATAATCATCGGTTAGCATTGATCTATAATTTTTTAGACGCATCCCGAGATTTACCTGCGAATCCAGAGGCTATTGGTAGAAGAGGACCTGACTTAACAACACTACAGTTTAGAAATGCTGGATATACCATAAATAATAAGATTAATTCATTTTTAGTAGAACTGAATTCTAATTTTGGAGGAAACATTTCGAATAAATTTCAAGCTGGATATACATTTTTTGATGATAGTAGAGATCCATTTTCTGCTCCGGCTCCACCGATTAATATAGCGCAAGATGGTGTACGGTATATTGTGGCAGGTCACGAACCTTTTTCTATCAATAATAGATTAGAACAGAAAGTATATCAGGTAACGAATAATCTAAATATAGTTACTGGTAAACATACCATTACTTTAGGAGGAAGTTTTGAGAGATTCGAATTTGATAATTCTTTTAATCTTGGATTGTATACTTATTTTAATGGAGATGGTGGAGTAGGTACATTTGCTCCTGATTTTGATAGCGTTCGCATAACGGCGGGTTCCACTAATAGTTTTGAACAAGCTATTAATAACGGCCTTATTGCGGAGGCTTTGGCAAATGCGCAAAATGTTTTTGACACAAATAATGCTACTGATAATTGGGCGTTGGCAGAAACTAATGTGGGGCAATTGGCATTTTATGCTCAGGACAAATGGAGAATGAGTGATCAATTTACGCTGACATATGGTGTTAGGGTGGATCAACCTCTTTTCTTTGATACTAGAGATAAAATTGCAGAAAATATCGAAAGAGCGGCTGGAGGCGAATTTCCTGATGGTAATTATCAACCTGGAATTACATATTTTGATGAAAATGGAACTCCCACAAACCTGAATAGTTTAGATCTACCATCTAAAAAGCTGTTAATTTCTCCAAGATTAGGATTTAATTATGATGTAAAAGGAGATAAGACTATTCAGATTAGAGGAGGTACCGGTATTTTTACAGGACGTCTTCCATTCGTGTGGATAGGAAATCAGGTTGCTAACCCTAATTTCTTTTTCTATACTACATCTGCTCCAGATTTTCAGTTCCCGCAGGTATTTAGAAACAGTTTGGGTGTCGATTATAAGTTTAAAAATGGGTTGATTGCTTCTACGGATATTATTTATACTGAAGATATTAATGCACAAATGGTGCGAAATTATGGTTTGGCTACTCCTTCTGGAACATTAAGTGGAGTAGATGGTAGGCCTATTTATCTTGCGTCTGATAGAGCTGTTAATGAATTTGGTGGTACAACAAATGCTTATGTGTTTACGAATACCAATGTTGGTTATTCGTTTAACTGGTCATTTAAACTTCAGAAAAGTTTTAAAAATGGACTATTTGCTAGTGTTGCTTATAATTTCTTAGAGGCAGAAGACGCAAGTTCACTTGATGCAGAAATATCCAGTGATGCTTATGATAGAAACCCTGCTATTGGTAATGTGAATCAAGCTGTGAGTACCGCCTCTAGATATGGTGATAAGCATAGGATTGTTGGGCAGATAAATAAATCTTTTAGTTATGGAAAAAATAAACAATGGAGAACTTCTTTAGGAGCTTTTTATGAGTATGCTCAGGGAGGAAGATTTTCATACACATATTCAGGCGATATAAATAATGATGGTTCAGTTCTAAATGATTTGATTTATATACCTACCGAATCTGAACTTGCGTCGTATAACTTTAGTGGAACAATTGTCGAGCAAGCCGATCAAAGAGCAGCTTTAGAGGTTTACATACAGCAAGATGAATATCTAAGAGAGCGTAGAGGGGATTATGCAGAGAAATATGCGATTTTGAGTCCTTGGAGAGCAAGATGGGATGTAAAGTTATTACAGGATTATAACTTTCAAATAGGTGATAAGACAAATACAATACAGTTGAGTGTTGATATTTTGAATTTTGGTAACTTATTAAATTCTGATTGGGGGGTAATAGAAATTCCTGTAAATGATCAACCAATTGGAGTTACCGTCGATGCTACTAATACTCCAACGTATTCTTTTGATACTTCTCAAACTAGCACCTTTGCTAATGACTTTAGCTTAGATTCTAGATGGCAAGCACAGGTAGGACTTCGATATATTTTTAACTAAAAAAAGAATTTCGGTATTAGATTTAAAAATCCGTTCTTGATTTATTAGGAGCGGATTTTTAATTATCACTATTTTTGCACCCAATTTTATTAGAAAAGATGAGATATCGCAGGCTTACCAAAGAACAGTTAGAAGAATTACACCAAGAATTTATCAATTTTTTAGCTACACAATCTATAACAGCAGATGAGTGGAGTGATATTAAACAGAATAAACCAGAAGTAGCAGAAGAAGAGATAGATGTTTTTAGTGATTTAGTTTGGGAAGGAGTTTTGGGCAATGCTCAGTATTTAGAACATTTTTCTAAAGATCAAATACATCTATTTTATCTTGGTGAAACAGAAATGCATTTAATTGCTATTAAAGTGAATTTTCCTGATATAGATATTACTACACAAGAAGGGTACGATTGGTTAAGAAATAACCTGTTAGATGATCAAGTAGCTTTTTATAACGCAAATAAAGAATACACAGAAGATCCTAATATGGATAAGTTTAAACTTATTTTACAAGGAGCTAATATTACAAAAGGTGAATTGTATCAGTATTTTGAAAAACTAGTTGAACAAAAATCATGATCATTCTTTTAAGCTAATTATTGACTATTCGTACCTTAAGGATTCAATAGGATCTTGTCTCGCAGCTTTGACTGCTGGGTATGAGCCAGAAACAACTGCTGTTAAGAATGAAGTAATTACTGCAGCAAAAATAGCTAACCATGGAACTGCAAACTCAAAACCGGATACAGCTACTATAATTGCTCCAATAGTTATTCCAAGTATAATGCCTACGATACCGCCTATTTGACCGATGATAACGGTTTCCATAAAGAATTGGCTCGATATAGTATTCTTTTTAGCTCCAAGTGCTTTACGAACACCAATTTCTCTGGTTCTTTCTGTAACAGAAACTAACATGATATTCATTAAAGCAATAGAGGATCCAAAAATGGTTATGATACTGATAATCCAGGCAGCCCAATATAAATAGGATGTAATACTAGATATACGGTTGATTAGGTCATCACTGCGTTCTAGGCCAAAATCATTTTCTTCTACAGGATTTAGTCCTCTTATTTTTCTAAAGGTAATGATTGCTTCATCTTGAGCCCCTTCTAAGAATTGCTTGTCGTCAACTTTAACGCTAATGTTATAATTGATATTTGGTAATGTGTATATAGAGCGTGCAACCTGTAAAGGAATTAAAACCTTAAGATCTTGATTGTCTCTAAATGTTGCTCCTTTACTTTCTAAAACACCAATAACTTTAAATTTCACACCTCGTATACTGATTGTTTTGTTTATTGGATCTGTGTCTTTGAATATATTTTTTTTAAAATCAGAACCTATTAAACAAACATTGTTATTGTTTTCGATATCAAAAAAGGTAAAACTTCTTCCAAACTCTACTTCAGTCCCTGTGTTTTCTAAGTAATTTTCATTTACACCAACTACAGAAGCTTCTGGGTCCGTTTTTTCATTTTCGAATTTAACTTCTGCATTTCTGGTGCCACTAAAAGATACGGAGGTTTTAGAAAATGGATATTGAAATTTTTCTTTAAACTGCCTTACGTTACGATAACTAATTATAGGATTTATCTTTTCTCTTTCGCCACTTCCGCCACGTCTTGTTGTAAATTCATATCGCTGAATATTAAAGGTGTTAGATCCCATAGAGGCAAAATCTCCAGTAATGGTGTTCTCTAAGGCTCCAAGAAATGTTAGGATACCAACTAATGCAGTAATACCTATGGCAATAATCAAAACAGTAAGAATCGTGCGTAAAAGCTGCCCTTTTATAGAGTCTAAAGCTATACTGATATTCTCTCGAAAAAGTGAAAACATAATGGGTGAATTAGTATCTTTTGAAGTATAAGACTACAAAATGAGCTTAAAGTTACTCAAAAAAGTAAATTTTATTAATATAAGTAAAACTCTTTATGCTTTTCGTGTAAAATTTTAAAGCTTTTTTAGATATTTACATCCTTTAATAATTGATAATTAGTAGAAGTATTTCTGGTTTAGAAATATTTTTTATGATTTAAAAAATAGAACGAAACGGACATGGCACAAAAACCATCCATACCAAAAGGAACACGTGATTTTTCTCCAATAGAAGTGGCTAAGAGAAGTTATATAATGAATACAATCAAAGAACAATTCCAGTTGTTTGGTTTTCATCCTATAGAAACTCCAAGTTTTGAGAATAGTGATACGTTGATGGGTAAATATGGAGAGGAAGGAGATCGATTAATATTTAAGATATTAAATAGTGGAGATTATCTTAGTAAAGTGGATGATACTTTGTATGACAGTAAAGAAAGTAGTAAGATGACTACTAAGATTAGTGAAAAAGCACTCCGTTATGATTTAACAGTTCCTTTTGCCAGATATGTAGTACAACACCAAAACGAGATTGATTTTCCGTTTAAACGTTATCAGATACAACCAGTATGGCGTGCTGATCGTCCGCAAAAAGGTAGGTTTAGAGAGTTCTATCAATGTGATGCGGATGTGGTAGGGAGTAAATCTTTATGGCAAGAAGTTGATTTTATTCAACTGTACGATAAAGTATTTAGCAAATTAGGATTAGATGGTGTTACTATTAAAATGAATAACCGCAAGATTCTTTCAGGAATAGCAGAGGTTATTGGAGCAAGTGATAAATTGATTGATTTTACTGTTGCTCTAGATAAGTTAGATAAAATTGGAGAGGAAGGTGTTAAGAAAGAGATGATTGCTAAAGGGATATCTGAGACAGCTATAGAGAAAGTAAAACCACTTTTTAACTTTACAGGCACTACTTCTGAAAAAATTGATAAATTAAAAGAGTTGTTAGCGTCTTCTGAAGAAGGGATGAAGGGAGTAGAGGAGTTGGAGTTTATTGTAAGTGCGATTACAGAAGTAGCTCTTGATAAAGCTTCTCTTGATTTAGATGTTACATTAGCGCGTGGTTTAAACTATTACACTGGAGCAATTTTTGAAGTAGGTGCACCAGAAGGTGTAAAGATGGGGTCCATTGGAGGAGGAGGACGTTACGATGACTTAACTGGGATTTTTGGTTTAAAAGATGTTAGTGGTGTTGGAATTTCTTTTGGATTAGATAGAATTTATCTCGTTTTAGAAGAGTTAGGTTTGTTTCCGGATACAGTAGCACCATCTACAAAAGCATTATTTATTAACTTTGGAAAAGAAGAAGCCTTATATAGTCTAAAGAGTATAAATCAACTCAGGGAAGATGATATAATTGCAGAGCTTTATCCCGATAGCGCTAAAATGAATAAACAAATGAAATATGCGAATAAAAGAGAAATTCCATTTGTAATTTTAGCAGGTGCCTCAGAAATGGAAAACGAGAATTTTACCGTTAAAAATATGCAAACTGGATCCCAGGAAACAATGAATTTAGAAGAATTGAAATTACTTTTAAAGTAAGATAAACCAATAATTTTATAAACCAAACTAAAAATAATACTATATTAACTACCCTAAAACTATAATTATGAAAAATATCTTATTGAGATTTCTTTTATGCCTTTTATTGATTTCTGTGGTTTCTTGTAAAAAAGACCCTAAGTCTGATAAAGTGGATGTAATCGAGGAAGTAGTAGACTCAACAGATGTTGTAGAGGTTGTAGAAGAGAAGAAGCCAGTAGTAAAAAAGAAAAAGAAATCTACAAAAAAGAAGCCTAATAAAGAAACGATAAAGCTTCCGGCAGGAGCTCCTTCTTTTAGCAGTACCGAAGCTAAAAAGTATATAAGAGATTACGAAGCTTATGTTTCAAAATATAAAAAAGCTGTAGAATCTAAGGCCGATATGGATGCTTTTTTGAAGCTAAGTGAATCTAGCTCGAGTTTAACGAAACAATATAGGAAATTAATTTCTACGCTTCCTGCAGCAGAAATGGAAAAAATGAGTAAGTATATGCAGGAAAAAACAAAACAAATTGATGCGCTAAATAGACAAATGTAAGTTTGATAACAGCGTTAAATTTAAGAATAAGTCATCCATCAATGTGGATGGCTTTTTTTTGTTTAAGGCTTTAAAAATAAAAAAGCCCTTAAAAATAAGGGCTTTAACGAATTACTGTAGCGAGAGGGGGGCACGATCCCCCGACCTCTGGGTTATGAATCCAACGCTCTAACCAGCTGAGCTACCTCGCCAAATAGATGCTACATCATTTTAATTCGGGTGCAAATATAAAAACAAAAAGCATTGTAGCAAACAATAAAGTAGAATTAATTTTTTCAAATACTCTTTTCAATATTTTTAAAGTAAATAATTAATCTATATATTGGCTTACTAACAATTTGCAATATGTCTGAAAAAATAAAATACGAACTTGAATTTGTAATACAATCTTCTCCACAACTATTATATCAATATATTTCTACTCCATCAGGACTTTCTGAGTGGTTTTCGGATAATGTAAATTCACGTGGTGAAATGTTTACATTTATTTGGGATGATAGTGAGGAGGAAGCAAAACTGTTAAGCAAAAAAAGCGGAGAGAGAATCAAATTTAGATGGATGGCAGATGATGAAGATGGTAATGATTATTTCTTCGAATTACGCATACAGGTTGATGAAATTACAAAGGATGTTTCCTTGATGGTGACTGACTTCTCCGATGATGATGAAATTGATGAGAATAAAATGTTATGGGATAATATGATCGGTAATTTAAAACAAGTTTTAGGTTCCGCATAAATCCTTTAGTTTTATAATGTATATTTGCCCCGCCCAATAATTTATTGGTAATAAGGGGCTTTTTTTATGGTCAATATTAATGGAAATTTAATCGTAGATAATGAAGCAACATTATCTATCGCTAATAGAGGATATGCATATGGTGATGCATTATTTGAAACGATTCGTGTAAACTCGGGAACAATTCTTTTCTGGGAAGATCATTATTTTAGATTAATGGCTTCTATGAGAATTCTTAGAATGGAAATACCAATGAATTTTACCCCGGAATTTTTACAACAAGAAATTTTAGAGCTTATTCAAGAAAATGGATTTATGAATTCATCCGTTAGAGTTAAAATTATTGTTAATAGAAAAGAAGGTGGATTGTATACTCCTAATTTTAATAGTATAGATTATTCTATTTCTGTAACACCATTAAATTCTTCATTTTATACTATTTCTAGTACTTCTTATGAAGTTACATTGTTTAAAGATCATTACATAGCTCCTGATTTATTATCTACATTAAAATCTAATAATAAGTTGGTAAATATTTTAGGAAGTATTTTTACAAAAGAAAATGGTTTTGAAAATTGTTTGTTGTTGAATACTAACAAAATGGTTCTTGAGGCATTAAATGGTAATTTGTTTTTGATTAAGGGAAACAAAATTAAGACTCCACCAGTTGCTGATGGTTGTTTAAAAGGAATTTTGCGTACTCAATTGTTGAGGATTTTGGAAAAATTACCGGAGTATGAGGTAGAAGAAGCATCGATTTCGCCATTTGAACTTCAGAAAGCTGATGAGTTGTTTATTACCAATGTAATTACAGGAATACAGCCTATTACAAAGTTTAGGAAAAAGGAATATACATCAGAAGTAACAAGAAGGTTGCTAGGTGTATTAAATGCAAGAATAAGAATAGGAGGTTAGTTATAGCTAGGATCTTCTGGAGCGTTTGACCATAGAAGATATTCTCCACCTAATTCTATCATCTTTTCTTTCCAGAAAGTATCATACGATTTACCAATGATATTTTTTTCATAGGTGTTTTTTACAATTACCCAAGAATTAGCTTCTAACTCTTGTATAAGTTGCTCCGCATCCCAGCCAGAATAGCCTAAGAAAAAGCGAATCTCATTCGGTGTGATTTTGTTTTCTTCAATTAAACTTGATACTACAGAGAAATCACCTCCCCAGTAGATGCCAGAAGAAATTTCAACACTGTTAGGAATCAAATGAGGAACTTTGTGAATAAAATATAAATTATCTTGTTCTACTGGTCCACCATTGTATATTTTAAATTCTGATTCTACTTCTGGAACTAGATCAGATAAAACATAATCTAAAGGTTTATTCATGATAAACCCTATCGAACCTTGATCACTATGATCTGCAAGAAGCACAACCGAACGATTAAAAGAAACATCACCGATAATAGACGGCTCGGCAATCAGAAGATGTCCTTTTGAAGGTTGAAGTGAAATCATAGTTGGTGTAGTTTGTATTAAAACTAAATAATTATTTTTAATAATCAAAGAGGAAGTTTGACTTTTACTGATAATCCATAAAAAAAAGCTCCCTAAAAAGAGAGCTTTCTATAATATCAAAAACTAAATAAATTAGTTAACTGAACTAGATAAATCTGCACCAGCTTTGAACTTTACAACATTTTTAGCAGCGATCTTGATAGTTTTACCTGTTTGAGGGTTTCTACCTTCTCTTGCAGCTCTTTTAGAAACTGACCAAGAACCGAATCCTACTAAAGAAACACGGTCACCTTTTTTAAGAGAACCTTCAACATTTCCTAAGAAAGATTCTAAAGCTTTCTTTGCTGCTGCTTTTGTAATTCCAGCGTCAGCTGCCATTGCATCGATTAATTCTGTTTTGTTCATAATTCTGTTTTTAAATTAATTGTTGGTTAAACCAAATTTTTGTTAAACGCTCTACAAATTTATACGGATTTATGATTCGTGCAAGGATTAGCCCAGTAAATACGGGGTTTTGTTGATAACTCAACACGATTGTTAATAAACCTGTACGTTTTCTATGAATTTTCTTACTCTAGTGATAGCAAGGGCTCAGGCCATTTTAGCATCCTTGTAAAAGGTATACCCATTTAAGAGTGCTTTCGCTTCCATAGCTTTTTTCCCCGGAAGTTGAATTTTATTTAGAATAATGTACCCATTGGCTACTGCCACTTTGATTATAGAATCTTCTACGATAATTTTTCCAATATCAAAATTATGTTCTTCTTCCTCTATTTCCGTATCATATATTTTAATAGAAATTTCTTCACCTTTATTATATAATAATGACCAAGCAGTTGGGTATGGACTTAATCCTCTAATGAGGTTATAAATAGTTTTGATATTATCATTCCAATTGACCTTAGTATTGTCTCGATGGAGTTTGTAGGCAGTTTTTAATTCTTTATCTTCTTTTGGCTGCATTTTGGTTGTGACCGTTTCGTTCTCAATTGCTTTAATTGTGTCGATTACTAAAGAAGCTCCGTTTACCATTAATGTGTCATGAAGTGTTCCAGCAGTTTCATGATCTTGTATTTCAATTTCTTTTTGAAGAATAATATGTCCAGTATCTATCTTTTCATCAATAAAAAAAGTAGTAATACCCGTTTTTTGTTCCCCATTTATAATAGCCCAATTAATCGGAGCTGCTCCTCTATATTGTGGCAATAAAGATGCATGAAGGTTAAATGTTCCATATGTAGGCATGTCCCAAACTACTTTTGGTAACATCCTAAACGCAACAACAATATTTAAATTTGCATTTAAATCTTTTAAGTTTTTGATAAACCCCTCATCTTTTAAATTTGTAGGTTGCAGTATAGGTAGATTTTGTGATAAGGCATATTCTTTTACTGCAGAAGCTTTTAATTTTCTACCTCTTCCTGCAGGTCTATCCGGAGCTGTAATAACACCAACTACGGTATAATTATTTTCGATAATTGTTCGTAAGGTCTCTACAGCGAAATCTGGAGTTCCCATAAACAGAATTTTTAAGTCTTTCATTATGTTATACTAGTTGATAGTTATTGTAAGAATCAATTCTTATGATATTGTGTTCATTTAATTCTCTGAGGATTTTTAAGGCAATATCTTCAGGGCATTTTAGTTGCATTAAAAGATCTCTAGAGGATAATTCATTTTTTTGTAAAAGATTGATTACTGTATTTCTGATTTCTCGGGGATCAATTGAATTGGCATTATTAGAACGACATACGCTGCACATACCACAATCTTTAGTATCCTTTTCTCCAAAGTAATCAAGCAGTTGTCTACTTCTACATATTGTTTCATTTTGCACGAATCTAATCATGGTTTTTACCTTATTTGATTTAGAAGCGTGTAGTTCTTCAATAAATGGTTTTATGCGATTAATAGTGTGATCATCTTCTCTAGGGACTAGAAAAGTGATATCAGCATCAGTTAATTGATTATTAAAAACGAGTAGTTCTGCTTCTTCTAATCTTTTTAAAACATCTATAACTTCTTTTTCGCTTATATTTATTTTAGAAGCTATTAGTGATAGATTTATTTTTACTTCTTCATCAAAAACACCTCCATATGTTCTTAGAATAGCTTTGGTGGTTAATTCTAAATGAGGATTTTTTTCTAAGTATCCCAATAAATGATTTCCGGTGGTTGTAATATGGAGGGAACTTTTTTTAGTAAATCGTTGTGTAAAATTAATAATACTGCAACGATCTAAAAATTGTAAAGCATTATATGTTATTAAGGTGCTAAGGCTGTAAGTCTTGCAAAATTCATTAAAATTAAAGCCATGGGTAGTTTGTTCTCCCTCTCCATAGGATATCCTGAAATAATTGCACAATTTGCGGTATATCAATTTTACAAAATCTACATTAGGGAGTACTTTGATAAATTGATTTTGAACTCTAATAATATCATTTTCGTTTTTGAGAAGAAAAGCATAAGAAATCTCTCCATCTCTTCCGGCTCTTCCGGCTTCTTGAAAATAACTTTCGATACTCTCTGGGATATTATAATGAATAACAGTTTTTACATTGGCTTTATCGATCCCCATACCAAAAGCATTGGTCGCAACCATAACTCTAATATCTTCCCTTAACCATTGATGAAAACGTTTTGTTTTTTCTTTAGAGTCTACACCACCGTGATAGTAAGTTGTTTTATATCCGCTAGCGTTTAAAAAGTCACTAATCTCTACCGCAGATTTTCGATTTCTAACATAAATGATAGAACTTCCTTGATATCGTTTTAAGATTCGAACAAGTTTATCACTTTTATCCAGAGTATGATAAACCATATATCCTAAATTACTTCTAAAAAAAGATTGTTTAAAGGTTTTAGGTTGAAATAAATCTAACTCTTTAATAATGTCATCCGCTACATTAGGAGTTGCTGATGCAGTAAGAGCAATCATCGGAACAGCGGGTTTGATCTCTCTTAATATTTTGATTTTCTTGTAAGAAGGTCTAAAGTCGTTACCCCATTGAGAAATACAATGAGCTTCATCGATCGCAATAAGATTAATGTTCATTTTCTTTAAACGCTCTTGTACTAAATCCTGTTGCAGCCTTTCTGGTGAGAGGTATAGAAATTTGTAATTCCCATAAATACAGTTATCTAAAAGTGTATCTAATTCTGAGTGTTTAATTCCGCTGGTTAATGCAATGGCTTTTATACCTTTTTGTTGCAAATGCTCAACCTGATCTTGCATAAGTGCGATTAAAGGAGATATAACTATGCAAATTCCAGGTTTAAATAGCGCAGGAATTTGAAAACAAATGGATTTTCCGCCTCCAGTAGGAAGTAAAGCAAATGTATCATTATCTTCTATAACAGCATTGATGATTTCTTCTTGTAGCGGTCTAAAAGAATCATGATTCCAAATCTTTTTTAATAATTGGATAGGGGTGGCCATCAATACTATATTACGTGTTGTAATATAAAAGTACTACGTTCTTTTACATTTCCAAAAGGAACTTCAATACAATTGTATCCAAATTTTGAATACATCTCTAATAAATGATGATGAATTTGTTGTGCCTCATCAAAACTTTCATAACGTTGTTCATCTGAAGTATAGATTTCTTTCCAGGGGGGTAATAAAAAAATCTGATTATAAGGGTGTTTTGTGCAAGCTTCTACAAAAGTATTATCATATGTTTGTTTAAACAGATTCATATATGCTAAGACATCAGGAATTCCTCTATCATAAAAAGCGATATTTTTATCATTAGCAATAGGATCATTATACTGAGCAATCCTACCATTTAGTAATTGCATATTAAAATCATATGGATCAGAAACAGATACTATTGGATTAGAGACTATCTCTATAGTATCGTTATTATCTTTTACCTCTTGGGTAATACTTCTAATAAATTCAGGAAAACAAAAGAAGCCTTCTTCTTCAAGATTTTTAATAATAGATGTTTTTCCTGTTGAAGGACCTCCGGTGATAACTATTTTGTGCTTTGCCAAAGAAATATTTTTTTTGCGAATTTCGTAATTATTAACTGATTTTGAAAATATGTAAACAATGATACCATAAAGCTCTGTTAAAGTTGAATTTGTCGATCTGTATTTTTAGTAACTTGATTAACAAATTAGGGATTATTCTCTTATTTAGACTAATTAAATACAAATCCTAAAAATAAAACTCATGCCTGTTTATAATCTAAAAGTAAATGGTCAATCGCTTTCTGTAGAAGCGGATGAAGACACACCTTTGTTATGGGTTCTGCGAGATCATTTTGATCTGGTTGGAACTAAATTTGGTTGTGGTATCGGACAATGTGGGGCCTGTACCGTACATGCGGATGGTGTCGCAACAAGAAGTTGTTTATTAAAGGTTTCTGTAGCAACAGAAATGAAAATTACTACGATAGAAGGTTTGTCAAAAGACATTACTCATCCAGTACAACAAGCCTGGAAGGAAATTGATGTTCCCCAATGTGGATATTGTCAAGCTGGACAAATTATGACCGCTGCAGCTTTTCTAGATCAGAACCCTAATCCAAATAAAGAGGAGATTAGAGACGCAATGAGTGGGAATCTATGCAGATGTGCTTCTTACAATAGAATAGAGAAAGCAGTAGAACAAGCAGCAAGTAAAATAAGTTAACCAATATAAATTCTAAACTAATGAAACGTATAACAACTCCTTCGGTAAGTAGAAGGTCATTTATAAGAACATCAGCTTTAGCAGGTGGCGGAATCTTAATTGGTTTTAATTTGTTTCAATCTTGTAAACCAGAAGTAGCACCACCAGTAGATATTGCAGATTTAAACTTTAACGATTTTAATGCTTTTATTAAAATTGCAGATAATGGAATGGTAACAATTTTTTCGCCAAATCCTGAAATTGGACAAGGTGTAAAAACATCGATGCCGATGTTAATCGCAGAAGAATTAGATGTAGATTGGGAAAATGTTCTTGTAGCGCAAGGAGCATTAGATACTAAAAATTTCACTAGACAAGTTGCTGGAGGAAGTCAATCTCTAAGGCATGGGTGGGAACCGCTAAGACAAACGGGAGCTACCGCAAGACAAATGCTTATTAATGCGGCTGCTGCAAAATGGGGAGTTGACCCTAGTACTTGTAAAACAAAAAGCGGAGTTATTTCTAATGGTAATGGGGAAACTTTAGGGTATGGAGAAGTCGTAAAAGAAGCAGCTTCTTTAAAAGTTCCGGAAAAAGTAAAACTTAAAGACCCTAAAGATTTTACGATTATAGGAAAGGATATTTATAATGTTGATATAGATAAAATCATTTCTGGAAAACCTCTATATGGGATGGATTATAAAGAAGATGGGATGGTCTATGTCTCCGTTGTTCGGCCTCCTGCATTTGGTAAAAAACTAAATGATTTTGATGCTACAGAAGCAAAAAAAGTAAACGGCGTTATAGATGTTTTTAAGTTTGGAGATAAAATAGCAGTATTGGCAGAAAATACATGGTCTGCCATGAAAGGTAAAAAAATAGTGAAGGCAAAATGGATGGATGACTCCAAACTTGAAAATACTAAGGATCATGATAAGATTTTAGTAGATCTTTTAAATGGTAATGAGTTTAATACAATGCGCGCGGATGGTGATGTAAAAAAAGCGTTTGCCGCTGCGGATAAAGTTGTAGAACGTACCTATGAGTCACCGTTTCTTCCTCATAACTGTATGGAACCCATGAATTTCTTTGCTCACGTTACTGCTGAGAAAGTTAAGTTGGTTGGACCAATACAGACACCTGCAGGAACAGCTAGAAGAGTTGCGGAGTTATTAGATAGAAAACCAGAAGAAGTATCTGTGGACATGACAAGAATGGGAGGTGGATTTGGAAGAAGATTATATGGAGATTTTGCTCTAGAAGCTGCAGAAATTTCTAATATAGCAAAGAAACCAGTAAAGGTAGTATATTCTAGGGAGGATGATATGTCTGCAGGAATCTATAGACCTGCTATAAAATATAGAATAAGCGCAGCGATTAAGGATGGTAAACTAACGGGGTATCATTTAAAAGAAGCTGCAATTAATTCTAATATGTATGGATTAATTCCAAATTTCTTTCCAGCAGGAGCGATAGAGAACTATCAAGTTGATGTTGCAAAATATGATAGTAATATAACCATTGGAGCTTGGAGAGCACCATATACTAATTTTTTAGCATTTGCTGAACAAAGTTTTTTTGATGAATTAGCAGAAGCAATGGAGGTTGATAATATTCAACTTAGATTAGATTTATTACAAAATGTAAAAGGTCATAAAGACGAAAGAATACAATATTCTCCAGAACGATTAGAGCAGGTGATTAAAACGGCTGTAGAGAAATCAGAGTGGGGTAAGAAGCCAGAAGGCGTATATCAAGGGTTTAGTTCTTATTATTGTCATAATACTCATGTGGCTGAAGTTGCAGATGTGGTATTGGAGAATGATCAACCTGTGATAAAAAAGATAACTTGTGTAGTGGATTGTGGGATCGTAGTCAATCCTCTAGGAGCAAAAAATCAAATAGAAGGAGGAGTTATTGATGGAATAGGTCATGCGATGTATGGTGATTTTTCTTTTGAAAATGGAGAACCACAGGATACTAACTTTAACACATATCGCTTAATTCGTATGAATGAAACTCCAGTTGTAGAGACTCATTTTATCGAAAGTGATATTGCTCCTACTGGATTAGGAGAGCCAACGTTGCCTCCAGCAGGAGCAGCAATAGCTAATGCAATAAAAGCAGCTAAAGGAGTTAGGCTTACAAAACAGCCTTTCGTTAAAAACATGAAAAACGAGACATTGTTAGGTAGTGTATGACGCATGAGTTTAAAGAAATAATAACTTCATATAAAGAAGCTAATAAGAAAGGTATAAGAGCTGTCATGGCAACTATTGTTGATGTTGATGGCTCATCATACCGACGTCCAGGTGTTGGAATGCTTATCCTAGAAAATGGAGAGATGACTGGAGCTGTTAGTGGAGGGTGTGTTGAGAAAGAAGTGCTGCGACAATCACAATCAGTTTTTGCTGATAATAGGGCTAAAATAATGACTTATAATGGTAGATACCGTTTAGGTTGCGAAGGTGTTTTGTATATTTTGATAGAACCATTTTCTATTCATAGTGATGTAATTACTACAATAGAGGATTATCTGTTTTCTCGAATACCTTTCGAGATTAATTCTCATTATACTAAAAAAGAAGATTTTGTTGGGACAATGGGGTCCACGATTTCTTTTGGGGACTTTAAAGAGCTTAAATTTTCAAGTTGTTTTGATATCCATTTAGTTAAAAATAATATAAGTTTTGACTGTTTTTCACGAAGTATGGAACCTTGTTTTCGATTGATAATTATTGGTTGGGAACATGATGCAATTGAGTTATGTGCAATTGCAAATGCCACAGGATGGGAAGTAGAGATTGTGAATACTCCAAAAAAACCAAAAATTGCATCGGATTTTCCTGGGGCTACCAAAGTATTGAATCAATCTCCTGAAGAGTTAGTCATAGATAAAGTAGATAAACAAACTGCAATTATTTTGATGACTCATAATTTTGCTAAGGATTTGTTATATCTACAAGCTATAAAAAACGCATTGCCTGTCTATATAGGTTTGTTAGGTCCTTCTAAAAGAAGAGAAAAAATTCTTTCTGCATTTATTGAGTATTTTCCGGATGTTAATGAAGAGTTTATAGATTGTATTTATGGACCTGCTGGTTTAAACCTTGGTGCAGAAACTCCTCAGGAAATTGCAATTTCCATCATTGCAGAAATTTTATCTGTAGTTCGTGATCAGGAGCCAATTTCATTGCAGGATAAAGTAGGCGGTATTCATGGATCTTCGAAACAAGAAAAATTAGATAAAATATCTTCTCATAATTAATAGAATTGTTCATATCATATTAGCCGCTGGATCTTCTAGTCGTATGGGTGCTCCTAAGCAGCTATTATCTTGGCAAGGTGATTCATTAATCGTAAACGAAATTAAAAAGTCATTAAATCTAGAGTTAGTTGAAACTTATGTTGTGTTAGGAGCAAATTTTGAATTAATAGAAAAAGAGATCAAGGGGTATCCAATTCATATTTTGAATAATAAACAATGGAAGCTAGGGATGGGATGTTCTATTAATTTTGGGGTACGATATCTTCTGAGTAATCAAGTAGATTTTGATGCAGTATTATTTTCATTAGTAGATCAACCTTTAATAAATGTAAATCATTTAAGCCGTTTGATATCGAAATTTGATTCCAATCCTAATAGAATTATTGCTACTAAAATGAAAAATAGAACAGGAGTTCCAGCTATTTTTCCGAATACCTTTTGTTCTGAATTATCAGAGCTTAAGGAGGATTTTGGTGCTCGATACATTATTGAAAGACATATGGACGATTTGATAACTATTGATGGTGGTGATAGAACAATTGATATCGATACGTTAGAACAGTATAATGCATTGCTGAAAATGAAAAAAGAGTAGAGAGTGCCATTCTGATATATGAATGAGAAGGTGTATCTTTACCCAAAAAATTTGTAATACATGAGTGATGCTCCTAATTCTGAAGAATTTTATAAAAAACTAAAAATTCAATTAGCTGATACTGCTTTATGGCCTACAGCTTATTTGTATAAATTTATAGTTCCTACGGATATTGAAAAAATAAATCTAATCGAAAAAATATTTGATAACCTGGGTGCGGTTATTACGACTAAACAATCAAAAAACGGGAAGTACACAAGTGTTTCTATCAATGTAAGAATGAAGAATCCCGATCAGGTAATCTCTAAGTATAAAGAAGTAGCTGATAAAGTAGAAGGAGTTATTTCTCTATAACCAAAATATTTTTAGATACTTAATAAACATACTAATATTATTTTAGTATTTTGCAAAACAATTAATGAGCTACTGAAAAGTCTACGCGTTAACAAGGCTGTTTTATAACTTACCATTCCTTTTTAGAGAAGCTCATATTACTATAGATTTTATGGATGTTAACAATCATATGGAAATAAATAATTTAGAATATAATACCGAGCGTGAAAAGCTTATTATACCAGAGTATGGTCGTCATTTACAAAAAATGATTGATCAGGCGGTGGAAATAGAGGATAAAGAAGAAAGAAATAAAGTAGCTAAGGCTATTATTGCTGTTATGGGAAATCTACAACCTCACCTTAGAGATGTGCCGGATTTTCAACATAAATTATGGGATCAATTATTTATTATTAGTGATTTTAAATTAGATGTAGAAGCTCCTTATCCAATACTAACAAAAGAAAAGTTAGAAGAAAGACCGGAGCCTTTAGAATACCCTCAGAATTTCCCAAAGTATCGTTACTATGGTAACAATATTAAAAGAATGATAGATGTTGCTGTTAGTTGGGAAGAAGGAGATTTAAAAACTGCCTTAACTTATACCATTGCAAATCACATGAAAAAATGTTATTTGAATTGGAATAAAGATACAGTAGATGATCATGCAATTTTTAATCATCTTTTAGAATTAAGTGATGGTAAAATAGATCTTAGAGATAGTACTGAAGAACTAAGTACAGCCTCAGATTTAATGAGAGGTAAAAAGAAAAATTATCGTTCTGGAGGTTCTAATAAAAAGAATTACAGAGGTGGCAGCAATCGAGGAAAAAAACGTTATTAACCAATACCAATATACATAACCCATTTACTTTTATGAGTACTTTTCAGATAGAAGGAGGGCATCAGCTCAAAGGTGAAATTACACCTCAAGGAGCTAAAAATGAGGCCCTACAAATTCTTTGTGCAGTATTATTAACCCCAGAAAAAGTGACTATTTCTAATATTCCAGATATTAGAGATGTCAATAAGCTTATAGAAATCCTTAGGAATTTGGGGGTTAAAATCCAGAAGCTAGGTAAGGGTAAATATACTTTTAAGAGTGATGAATTAAATTTAGAATACCTAGAAAGTGAACAGTTTAAACAAGAAGGTAGTGGTTTAAGAGGTTCTATCATGATTGTAGGGCCTTTGCTAGGAAGATTTGGTAAAGGGTATATTCCTCGCCCTGGAGGGGATAAAATAGGACGTAGAAGATTAGATACACACTTTGAAGGATTTATTAATCTTGGTGCTGAGTTTAGATATAATAAAGAAGAACGCTTTTATGGAGTTGAGGCTCCAGAAGGATTGACAGGAACTTACATGTTATTGGATGAAGCTTCTGTTACAGGTACTGCAAATATTGTAATGGCTGCTGCTTTGGCAAAAGGGAAAACTACAATTTATAATGCAGCTTGTGAACCATACTTACAACAATTATGTAAGATGGTAAATTCCATGGGAGGCAAGATAAAAGGAGTTGGTTCTAACTTACTGACTATCGAAGGAGTAGAGTCTTTAGGTGGTTGTGAACATAGAGTGCTGCCTGATATGATAGAGATTGGTTCTTGGATAGGTTTGGCTGCAATGACCAAAAGTGAAATAACTATTAAAAATGTAAGTTGGGAAAATTTAGGAGTAATACCGAATACATTCAGAAAACTTGGTATTACTTTAGAAAGAATAGGTGATGATATATATATACCTGCACATGTTGATGGGTATCAAATAGAAAGTTATATAGATGGTTTATTCATGACCATTGCAGATGCACCTTGGCCAGGTTTTACACCAGATTTGTTAAGTATTGTTTTGGTGGTGGCTACGCAAGCAAGAGGAGAAGTGATGGTACATCAGAAGATGTTCGAAAGTCGTTTATTCTTTGTAGATAAACTTATAGATATGGGGGCTAAAATCATTTTATGTGATCCACATAGAGCAACTATTATAGGCCATGATTTTAAATCGACCTTAAAAGCGACAACTATGGTGTCTCCAGATATAAGAGCTGGAATATCCCTATTAATAGCGGCTTTGAGTGCTAAAGGAACATCAACTATTCATAATATCGAACAGATTGATCGCGGGTATGAAGATATAGATGATCGTTTAAGAGCTATTGGAGCAAAAATTATACGTATCGTATAGATTCTTAGAGAATAAGAGAGTAAAGAAATATATAAATAAAAAGAGGAACTTTAAAAAAGTTCCTCTTTTTATTTATATAAAGGATACTCGTACTTTCTTTTTCTTTAGTCTTGTGTTTGTAACTTGTTCAATTACCTTTTTTGCTTTAGAAGCTTTGACTGCAACAAAAGCACAATCTGGTTTGATTTCTATAATGCCTAGTTCTTCTTTGCTTAAATTTCCTTGTTTGAAGAAAAGCCCAGCGATATCACCTTTGGATATTTTATCTCTTCTTCCTCCAGAAATAAATAAAGTTTTCCAGTCTGATTGTTTAGGAATAGGAGCATCAACTAATTCCTCGATTTCAGGATCAATGATGAAGTCAGGAAGTGGTTCGTTTTTCCATTGTAAGATGTAAGCGGTTCCGTCTGCATTCATTCTTGCGGTTCTACCATTTCTATGAGTAAATTCCTGACTTTTTAGTGGTAAATGATAGTGAATTATATATTTTATTTCAGGAATATCAATTCCTCTTGCAGCTAGATCCGTAGCAATTATAATTTGGTGAGTTCCGTTACGAAATTTAATTAATGTACGTTCTCTATCTTTCTGCTCCATTCCACCGTAAAAACAACCATGACTGATTTTATGTTCTTTTAAATAATCACTTACTCGTTGTATAGAGTCTTTGTAATTACAAAAGATAATCCCTGGTTGGTTTCCGATATGACTTAGAGCTTTTACTAATATAGGTAATTTGTCTTTTGTATCAGAAACGATACTTTTTATTCGCAATTGCGAATGACCTTCATCTAGATAGTCAATCTGAACGGGATTATGTAGCCCAACAAATTCTGGAACACTTACTTCTTGAGTTGCCGATGTTAAAACTCTCTTTTGAATATTTGGCAAATTTTCTATAATCTCGGTCATTTCTTTTTCAAATCCGATTTCCAATGATTTATCGAATTCATCAAGAACAATTGTTTTTATAGAATCGATAGAAAAATTGTCCCTTCGTAAACGATCAGCAACTCTTCCCGGCGTCCCGATTAGAATTGCAGGACGATGTTTTAAATCTAATCTATCTTGCGACCCAGATCTTCCTCCGTATACTGCATTTATTTTATATCCGGTACCCATATCTCTTGCTACTTGCTCAATCTGAATAGCTAGTTCTCTGGAAGGTACAAGAATTAGTGTTTGTATTTCGGTACAATTTTTATCAAGTGCTTCGATGACGGGTAGGAGAAAAGCCAATGTTTTTCCAGTACCTGTAGGTGATAGTAATACTATATTGTCACTAGAAGATATTGCTAATTTGGCTTCTTCTTGCATAGGGTTAAGCTTTTCAATCCCTAGTTTTTGCAATATAAGTTGTTGGTTTTTTACAATAGTTGACATCGTGCAAAGGTACAGTTAATTAGCGCTTAAATTCAATAAAATTTAGAAACGAATAGAATAAAATTAGGACTCTTTGCTTGATTTTTCTTATATTTTGACTTGAGTTAGATACTTCACATTTCACGCAGATACATCTTATAGGTTGTTTAGGGAAGGTTTATTTTTATTTTTTTTAGTAAGTATTTACATCGTTTCAGAGAAAATTCCCTAAATTTAATTACGCAACATCACTTTAAATACATTTTATTGACCGATTGATTTAGTAGGATCAAGTGTTTTTTTAAAAGGGTTTAACGGAGATTTAATATATAATATTTAAAGTTTAATTATGAAAAGAATTTTAGCAATAGATGATCAACAATTAATTCTATTATCCTTAGAAAAACATCTTTCCGATCTTGGTTATGAGGTAAAATGTGCTGATAATGGAAAAGAAGGTCTGTTATTGTTTGAATCCTTTTCGCCTGATTTGGTTATTGTGGATATCAATATGGATGAAATGTCTAGTTTAGAAGTGATAAAAGCAATAAAAGAGAAAGAGAAATCTGATGTAAAAATATTAGTGCTTTCTGGGAATAATGATGAAGATACTATTATTGATGGCTTTGATTTAGGTATTGATGATTATATGAAAAAACCATTATCTCTTAACGAAGTTTCGGTAAGGATAGGTAGGATTTTTGGAATCAAACATGATAGGTCTCCTTCTGAAGATTCTAAAGGAAAAATGTTGCAAAGGAATTGTGTAGGAGTTGTTATACCTTGCTATAATGAAGAAAAAAGATTATTAAGTAAAGAGTTTATAGATTTTACAAATAGTAATTTAGGGTATCACTTATGTTTTGTTAATGATGGCAGTACTGATGATACTCTTAATGTATTATTAGAGTTGAGTAAAGGTAGAGAGGATAGTATAAGTGTTTATAATTGCGAAAAGAATGGAGGTAAAGGAGAAGCTGTGCGACAAGGAGTTTTACATTTGGCTAAGGATAAACAGTTGGATTATATTGGGTATTTGGATGCAGATTTATCAACGGATTTTAGAGACTTTGATGATCTTGTTCAAACAATAGCTACTTCGGATTTTAAAATAGTAAGTGGTTCTAGAATGAGTAGAATGGGAGCAGACATTACTAAGGAATCTGCTCGTAAAATTATAAGCAAAACAATCAACCTGATAATTCGAAATATTCTGGGAATGTCATTTAATGATACTCAGTGCGGTGCTAAAATTATGGATAAGGAAGTGTTTAATGAGTTGTTTAAAGAGAAGTTTATTACAAGATGGCTGTTTGATGTAGAGATATTTATGAGAATGCGTAAGTTTTATGGTAAGAAAAAGGCCGCTTCATATATCTGTGAACAACCATTAAAAAGATGGATTCATGCGGATGGGTCTAAATTGTCAATGAAGGATTCTGTAAAAATAGTGGGACAACTTGGACACATAGCGTATCATTATGGAGTTAAAGTTAAAAGTACTGCGTAAAAAATATAGTTATAGTGTGCTCTCCAAATACCGAGTAATATTTTCTAATATACTTTCGAATTCTTCTCGGAGTATTTCTGATTCATTTTTTAAATTATCCTCATATTTCTCAGCAGTATCATAACTAGTTTTCAATCCTAGGATACTAATCTTATGTTTAAGCTTATGTACATCTTCTGCAGCTTTATTGTATTTCTTTGATTTAATACTTAGGAAATACTTTTCTTTTTCTTCAGGAAATTCTCTTCTTATAACAGTAAAAATTTTTTCTTCAAAAACTTTATCACCGTTTGATAATTTATTAATAAAAGATAGGTTAGGTTCCTCCATTGATCGTGTGTTATTTAAGTGGTACTTCAAATTTACATTTAATTACGATATTTTATAATTATTTTTTTGTGATAATTAAGGGAATTTTCAGTATCTATAATGTTGTTTTATATGTCTAAATGTTAAGCTTATATAGTTTTGTATGATGAAAGCTTCAATTTTGATTTTCACTAATGATACACTATACTTTTCTTAAAGAGTGTTTTTTCTCTCAGAATTTTGTTTATAACGTTCATTGTTAACTTGTTTTTTGTTAATAAGTGATGATCTCTATGATTAATTTTATACTTATTAACAGTTTTAGTAGGAAAATAATACTATAAATGATATATATTATCATAAATAGTGTTTTTTTGTCGATAAAAATATACTTTATGAATATTTACTAACAATTTTTTATTTAAAATGTTGATTATATGTTAATAACTTACTATATTTACTATAATTAATCCTTAAATCACACAGTTATGAATCATCTTTATTCTTCTATTGAACTTATTTTTAAAAGTGCTGTTGACTTCTTAAGAGATCTTCCCGGTGCATCTAGTTATGCAATCCGTAAATAACAATAAATTGTTTAGTGTAGTTTATAAATAGTCAAAGAGGTTGTTTTCCATTAGACAACCTCTTTTTTGTATTCTAGATGCTAGAATATATACACAGTTGAACTTGCTCAATACTCAAATATTTTGTTCTTTGCGCTTCTATAGTAAGATATATTGAAGGATTTAGAACAAAAAATACGCTCTTTTACACCCGTTAGTGATTCTGATATGGAATATGGGTTGCAATTCTACAAAAAAGAAATTTATAAAAAAGGTGCATATCTTGTTAAGCCAGAACAATCTATTCAAGATTTCTATTTTATGAAGAAAGGCTGTGTAACCTATTATACCATTGAAGAAGGGGTGACCAGAGTAATGGAGTTTTTTACAGAAGGTTCTTTTTTTACAGATTTGTATCCATATATTGAAGAAATTCCGTCCGAATCATATTTAGAAGTAATCGAGGATTCTATCGTTTATACCATTTCTAAAACTGATGCTCTTAAAGTTTTCGATTATTCTCATGCATTAGAACGTTTTGGAAGATTATCTATGCAAAAGGCTTTTATTAATAATTTTCAAAGAATTAATAGAATGAAGAATCTTTCTAATCAGGAACGTTATCTTCAGTTATTAGAAAAGCGACCTTCACTTTTTCAGAGAGTTCCCCAATATCTTATTGCTTCTTATTTAGGGTTAACTCCAGTTGGGCTTTCTAAAATAAGAAAGAGGCTAAGTCAACAATGATTTAGTAGTAAGATTTTCGGTAACGTTTATAATTTAATTAATTTAGAATAGTAATGTTCTAAGCCGTAAGTAGTTTATAGGTCAATTTTTGTTTTAAAAACAAAAGGATATCATAAAATTCATATTTATTAAACCAGTTTAATTAGAATCTACTAAATATTCACGAAATTTATTGAGTTGTCAGTAATCAACTTCTTAAAACTTCACACAATGGCTAAAGAATATATAGATCTAGATACTTTAAAATACCTCTTATATGATGTTCATCAATTAGAAGAAGTATTACAGCAAAAACGTTTTGTAGATCACGATAAAGAATCACTGAACTTATTTTTGGATTCTGTAAAAGAATTCTCAGATCGTGAATTATTTCCCTACTTTAAAGAAATGGATGAGAATCCAGCATATTATAAGGATGGAAGTGTAGTTGTTCATAAGCAAGTAGAGGTTATGATGAAAAAGGGTGGTGAGATGGGACTCATTTCAGGAACTTTTGATTATGAAGCTGGAGGATTGCAATTACCTATGATGATGTATACAGCATCTGCTTTTATTCAAGATGCTGCGAATAATCATTTGCCAGGTTATGTAGGATTAACATTAGGTGCTGCAGAATTGATTATTCATTTTGCTAGTAAAGAATTAAATGATACTTATGTCCCTAATATGCTTTCCGGAAATTGGGGAGGAACTATGTGTTTAACCGAACCCCAAGCAGGTAGTTCATTGTCTGATGTGGTAACAAAAGCTACGGAGCAAGAAGATGGTTCTTATAAAATTCTTGGGCAAAAAATATTCATTTCTGGAGGTGACCATCAGTACGCAGAGAATTTTGTGCATCTTGTTTTGGCCCGTATTGAAGGAGCCCCTCCAGGTACTAAGGGAATATCTTTATTTATCGTTCCTAAAAAAAGACCAGATGGGAATGGTGGTTTAATTCCTAATGATGTGACTACTGTTGCAGATTTTCAGAAAATGGGGCAACGCGGATATTGTGCTACGCATTTAGGTTTTGGGGATGCCGATGACTGTAAAGGGTGGTTGGTTGGAAAACCACATCAAGGTCTTAAGTATATGTTTTTAATGATGAATGGTGCTCGTATTGCTGTTGGAAGAGGAGCTGCTGCAATCGCTACAGCGGCATATCAAGCTTCATTACAATATGCAAAAGAACGACCGCAAGGTAGAAAATTAGCAAGTACGGGTAAAAAGGATCCTGAACAAGGACAGACATTAATAATTAATCACCCAGATGTCCGCAGAATGTTATTGTTACAAAAAGTAATAGCAGAAGGATCTCTGAGTTTGGTTTTATTAGCATCTAAATATTATGACCTTAAGGAGACTTCTCAGGACGAATCCGAAAAAGAGAAATATAGCTTATTATTAGAGTTGATTATTCCAATGGTTAAAACATATCCATCAGATATGGGCGCGCATGCAGTTTCTAATGGATTACAAGTGCTAGGAGGTTATGGATTTTGTTCTGATTTTATATTGCAACAATATCATAGAGATATTCGTATTTTCCCTATTTATGAAGGTACTACAGGTATTCAATCTCAGGATTTATTGGGGAGAAAACTTTTGATGGAAAATGGTAAAGCGCTAGAAGCACTTAACAATGAAATAATGCATACTATCCGACAAGCATCGGAGTATGATGATCTTCGTAGATATGCGAATTCACTTGGAGAGAAATTGCTATTAACTCAAAAAGTAATAGGTTTCTTGGTTGGGTTTGCTAAAAAAGGAGATTATCAACGTTTTTTATCTGATGCTACTCCCTTTATGGAATTCTTTAGCAATATAACGATCGCATGGATATGGTTAGATATGGCAGTACATGCTAAAAATGCAATCATAACTGGAAAAGAATCATATTCTGAAGAGTTTTATGAGAGTAAAATCCATGCGATGAAATTTTATTTTAAATATGAATTACCAAAGACCAGTAGTCTAGCAGAAATTCTTATGGATGAAGAAGTGTTGACTATTCTGGGAGAAAAAGAAGTCTTTAATTGATTGAATTTTATATCAAAAAACACTCAAATATTTTAATAATAACGAAACATTAATTCATTAAATATATAATGAACAGTATAAAACAATCATTTAATTTAGAAGGAAAAGTAGCGATCGTAACAGGTTCTAGTAAAGGAATAGGAAGATCAATTGCACAAGGTTTGGCAGAATATGGGGCTAAAGTGGTTATTAGTAGTCGAAGTCAGGACGCAGTGGATCAAGTTGCTACCGAGTTTAAAAAAAATGGACTGGATGCTTTTGGCATTGCCTGTCATGTTGGTAAATCGGATCAACGCGAAGCTTTGATACAAAAAACTATAGCACAGTATGGAGGAGTTGATATTTTAGTAAATAATGCAGCAATAAACCCTGTGTATGGTCCAATTGAAGATGCGGATGAGAATGTTTTTGATAAAATAATGGATGTCAATGTAAAAGCGCCTTGGATTTTATCCAATCTAGCGTTGTCATCTATGCAAAAACGTGGAGGCGGTAGTATAATTAATATAGCGTCAGTAGAAGCTTTACATCCTGGAGCGGGTTTAGGATTGTATAGTACGAGTAAAGCGGCTTTATTAATGCTTACTAAAAATCAAGCAAAAGAATGGGGGCAATACGGAATTCGTGCTAATGTAGTATGTCCTGGATTGATTAAAACGAAGTTTAGTGCTGCTCTTTGGCAAAATGAAAAACTATTAAGCAAAATAGAAAAAACCTTACCGACGGCTCGTATGGGAATGCCAGATGAAATGTCTGGTATTGTTTGTTTATTAGCCTCAGAGGCTGGTGCATATATGACAGGTGGCGTATACAATGCAGATGGTGGATATATGATTGCTGGTTAGTATCCATGTTTTTTGTTTAAAGCATTACTCTGGTGTTGTTCAATTGCTAAAATAAAATAAGACGATTATAAGATGAACTTTGATTACTCGGAAGAAGTACTAGAATTACAAAAAAAACTCATTACGTTTTTTGAAGAGCATATATTACCGATAGAAAAAGAAGTAAATGATTTTCTTTATGATCCAGATAACCGATGGAAATCTTGGCCAGGAATGGAAGATTTAAAAGCTAAGGCTAAAATTGCAGGGTTATGGAATTTGTTTTTGCCTAAAACTTATGGAGCATTAAGTCCTGGATTAACTAATTTAGAATATGCTCCACTAGCGGAGATTATGGGGCGTATTTTGTGGTCTTCAGAAATATTTAATTGCAGTGCTCCAGATACAGGAAATATGGAGGTATTAGCAAAATATGGTTCAGAAAATCAACAAAAAAGGTGGTTAGCCCCATTAATGAATGGAGAAATCCGATCAGCTTTTTTAATGACAGAGCCTCAAGTAGCCTCTTCGGATGCTACGAATATAGAAACTTCAATAATCCGAGACGGTGATGAATATATTATCAATGGAACAAAATGGTGGTCTTCTGGTGGAATGAATCCCCATTGTAAGGTCGCCATTGTTATGGGGAAAACAGATCCAAATGCTCCAAGACATAAGCAACAGAGTATGATTTTAGTCCCCATGGATGCACTTGGATTAAAAATTATTAGACCATTATCGGTGTTTGGATTCTATGATTCTCCAGAAGGACATGCAGAGATCGTTTTAGAAAACGTAAGAGTACCAAAAGAGAATCTAATATTAGGCGAAGGAAGAGGATTCGAGATCGCACAAGGACGATTAGGCCCAGGACGTATTCATCATTGTATGCGTTTAATTGGGATGGCACAACGTTCTTTAGAACTAATGTCCAAACGAGCAGCAGAGCGTATTGCTTTTGGAAAATCATTTAAAGACTATAGTAGTATCCGGCAAGAGATTGCGCAATCGCAATGTGATATTGAACAAGCTAGATTACTAACGCTTTCTGCAGCTGATAAAATGGATAAACTCGGTAATAAATCTTCGAAAGACTTAATTGCAATGATAAAAATTGTAGCTCCAAATATGGCATTAAGAGTAATAGATAGAGCTATGCAAATACATGGAGGAAAAGGAGTGGGGCCTGATACGCCTCTTGCACATTTTTTTGTAGCGGCTAGAATGTTACGTTTGGCAGACGGTCCAGACGAAGTACATATGTACCAGTTAGGAAAAAGCGTAATTAAAAAATATTCAGAATAAAATATGCAAAACGTACGCAAAGGCGAAGAACTAAATGAGAAAACTTTAAAATCATTCCTTCTTAAGGAAGGTTTGATAAATAATGTTCAAAGTGATTGGAATGTTGAACAATACACTCACGGGTATTCTAACCTTACTTATTTGTTAAAAATAGAAGATAAAGAATATGTATTACGTCGTCCACCATTTGGTGCTATTAAGCGAGGACATGATATGGGGCGAGAATTTAAAGTCCAATCTGCTGTATATAAGGTATTTCCAAAAGTTCCTAAAATGTATGCTTTTACAGATGATGAGAGTGTATTAGGTTGTTCTTTTTATATTATGGAAAAGGTAAGCGGAATTATTTTGAGTACTCGTGAAGCCAAAAAAAGAAATATTTCAGCAAGTGATTTTAAAACTATTGCCGATTCCTGGCTAAATACTTTTGTAAAACTTCATAATATAGATTACCAAGAGGTTGGCTTAGAAGATCTAGGAAAACCAAAGGGGTATGTAAGCCGTCAAGTATTGAACTGGGGGAAACAATACCTTAAAGCGGCGACAGATAATATTCCTGCTGCTGGAAAGATAATGAAATGGATGGAAGATAACCAGCCAAGAGAATACCAATATAGTTTAGTGCATAATGATTTTAAATATGATAATGTTGTATTTAAAAATGATAGCTGGAATGATGTTATTGCGGTATTGGATTGGGAAATGGCAACATTAGGAGATCCATTAATGGATTTAGGGACTTCATTAGGATACTGGACAATGAGCAGTGATCATGAATTTGTGCAAAAAGGTATTCCTTCTCCAACAATTATGGAAGGAAATCCTAGTAGAAGTGAAATAGTGGAATTGTATGCACAAAAAAGTCAAAAAGAAATAAAAAATTTGGTGTTTTATTATGCATTTGGACTTTTTAAGATAGCAGTTATTGCTCAACAAATTTATTATAGATACGATAAAGGTTTAACAACAGATCCACGTTTTGCGCAACTGGATAAGGCATCCGCACTACTTTGTAATCTTGCTTGGCAGGCAATACAAACTAATAAAATTGATTAAATATTGAAATAATGGATTATTTGGCAGCGACATATTATTATGATTATGAGACGGAGGAAATCCAGAAGATTATAGAAGAATTTAAAAGTAGCAATGTAACATTGAAAGAAAAAGCAAAGGCTTTGTATGTTAAGGTTAGAGATGGTTGGCGTTATGATCCATATCATATTAACCTGAAGAAAGAGGCTTATAAAGCAAGTAAGGTAGCTACAAAGAACAGTGGTCATTGTTTAGATAAATCCATTTTATTAATCGCCGGTTTAAGAGGGTTAGGTATTCCTGCCAGAATTCACCTAGCTAAAGTGAAAAATCACATTGGAGTAGAAAGGCTTATAGAGAAGTTCGGGACAAATGAATTAACACCTCACGGAATGGTTAATGTTTATCTTGATGGAAAGTGGGTAAAGGCGTCACCAGCATTTAACAAAGCATTGTGTGAAAAATGTAATGTAGCACCTTTAGAGTTTGATGGAGAAAATGACTCAATGTTTCAGGAATTTGATAATAAAGGAGGGATTTTCATGGAGTATCTAGAAGATTACGGTCATTTCGAAGATGTTCCTTTTGATTTTATGCTGAATAATATTAAAGAACATTACACAGATATATACGAGAAGTATAAAGAGCTTAGCGAAATAAGATTATAAAATCAATTTTTATGAATACATACACTGGAATTACCCAAAAACAGTTTCAAGATTTTTTAGAATTACCTATCGATGGATCATTTCAGATGATAAATCTTTTGAAATTTAAGGATTATGTAGAAGAAACTGGGACGACAGGTAGAGAGGCGTATGCAGAATATTTGAATGCGATACTGCCTTTTTTTGAAAACACTAGAGCGAGAATCGTATATCAAGGTAAACCTCTGTTTGGATTGATAGGTCCAGAGAATACCATCGAATGGGATAAAATACTCATTGTACAATACGAGAGTAAAGAAGAATTTGTAAAAATGATTACAGAAAAAGAATATCCAGCTGATATGCGTAGCAGAGCTTTATTAGATTCACGTCTTATTCTTTCTTTAGGGAAATAAATCTAGATTAAACAAATTATATAGTATTACATGCAAGTAAAAGATAAAGTAGTTATAGTTACAGGAGCAGGTTCGGGAATAGGAGCCGCTACGGCAAAACATTTTGCAAAACATAAAGCAACCGTTGTTGTTTCTGATATTAAAGAAGAAAAAGCAAATCAGGTTGCAGAAGAAATAAATAAAGAAGGAGGAAAAGCGACAGTAATTACTGCTAATGTTGCTGATTTTGCACAAGTAGAGTTGTTAATTTCTAAAACGGTAGATCAGCTTGGGCAATTAGATGTAATGGTAAATAATGCAGGGATAGGTCCAAGAAATATGTCTAAAACAGCAGAATATACGTTAAAAGATTGGGATAGTGTTATTTCGGTAAATCAAACAGGAGTCTTTTATTGCATGAAATTAGCTTTACAGCAAATGATGAAACAAGGTTATGGTAATATTGTAAATATTGCATCCTTAGCAGGATTAAAAGCATCATTAAATAACCTTTCATACAGTGCTAGTAAATTTGCTGTCGTTGGGATGACGAAATCAGCAGCATTAGAATATGCAACTAAGAATATTAGAATCAATGCAGTTTGCCCGGGCTATACAGAATCGGCACTCTTAAGTAAATTGTTATCAGTACGACCTGATATGGACGATATGCTAAAAAGTGTAATTCCAATGAAGCGGTATGGACAAGCGGAAGAAATAGCAGAAGCTGTGGTGTGGTTAGCTTCAGAAAACACGAAGTTTATAACGGGACAGACAATTACATTAGATGGAGGAACTTCTCTATAAAACAATTATTCAATTAGTAAATAAAGCCAAAGCCTATAATGCAAACCATTAAAGTAGAAAGAAAAGATGACTACGCAATTGTTCAATTGAACAGAGGAAAAGTAAATGCTATTAACCATCAAATGGTTCAGGAAATAAGACGAGCTTTTGATGATTTAGAAACTGATAGTTCTGTAAAAGGTGTAATAATAACTGGTACACCGCATTTTTTCACAGCGGGTCTTGACGTTATAGAATTGTATGGTTATGATAAGCCGAAGATGAATGAGTTTTTTAATGATTTTGGAGGAATGTATATCCAATTAGCCAAGTTTAGTAAACCATTTATATGTGCTATTACAGGATATTCTCCAGCTGGTGGTTGTGTAATTGCTATTACTGCTGATCATCGTATTATGGCTGCAGGAGAAAAGTATACTATTGGGTTAAACGAAGTAGCGGTGAATATCCAGATTTCTAATAACCTTATTAGAGGGTATTCCTATTGGTTAGGAGAAGGAAAAGCAAATGAATGTATTCTTGGAGGAAAGTTATTGAGTGTTGATGAAGCTTTGGATACTGGCTTAGTAAATGAAGTTTGTGATTTAGAACAAGTTTTGTCAAAAGCAGAAGTAAAAATGAAGCAATATTTGCAAGCTGATGAAGAAATTTTTAAGAATACTAAGTATAAGTTACGAAGGGATTGGTTGGAAAGTATGGAAGAAGATCCTAAGGTCGATTTAGAACAAGCAATTTCCCTTTGGTGGAAACCAGAAATAAGAGCAAAAATGAAAGCTTTCGTAGAGAGTTTACAGAAAAAATAAATGTATCAATAAAAAAATATTTCAAAAATGAATAAGCAAATCATCTTAAAAAACCGTCCAGAAGGATTGCCAGATAAAAATACTTGGGAGTTACAGGAGAATCCTATTCCAGAACCTAAAGAAGGAGAAGTGTTGATTAAACATCATTACATATCACTAGATCCAGCAATGAGAGGTTGGATGCGGGAAGGGAAATCCTATATAGAACCAGTAGAATTGGGTGATGTGATGAGAGCTGGATCTATAGGAGAAGTTGTTAAATCTAATAATCATACAAAATTTAATGAAGGTGATTTTGTAACCGGTTGGGGAGGAGTACAGCAATATACTGTAACTAATGGTGATAATTGGTATACTGTAGATCCTAAATTAGCGCCTTTGCCAATGTATATTGGAACTCTAGGGATGCCTGGTATGACAGCATATTTCGGAATTTTAGAAGTTGGTAAAATAAAAGAAGGAGATACTGTTTTAGTTTCTGGTGCTGCTGGAGCGGTTGGTAGTGTAGTAGGTCAGATAGCAAAGATAAAGGGGTGTCGTGTTGTTGGAATAGCAGGAGGAAAAGAAAAATGTAATTATATAAAAGATGTTTTAGGTTTTGATGCGGCTATAGATTATAAATCGGGAGATATATATGAAACTATCAAAAATGAATGCCCAAAAGGTATTGATGTATATTTTGATAATGTTGGAGGAGAAATTTTAGATGCAGCGTTATCTAGATTGCGTATGCAGGCAAGAATTGTTATTTGTGGGGCAATTTCTCAATATAATAATATGGAAGATATGAGAGGGCCTAAAAATTATCTTTCATTATTAGTAAATCGGGCAACAATGCAGGGTATGGTTGTTATGGATTATGCAAAAGATTATGGGAAAGCAGCTAGAGAAATGGCTGGTTGGTTGGCACAAGGGAAATTGAAAAGTAAAGAAGATATTTATAATGGAATCGAAAACTTTCATGAAACATTTTTGCGTCTTTTCTCTGGAAATAAAATGGGTAAACTTGTATTAAAGGTTATAGAGGATTAATATGAAGGCTATAGTTTGTAAACAATATGGACAACCTTCTAATTTGGTATATGAGGATGTTGTATCTCCAAAACCAAAGGAAAATGAAGTCCTAATTCAAGTAAAAACCTGTGGAGTAAATTTCCCTGATACTTTAATAATTCAGGGGTTATACCAGTTTAAACCCGATGTTCCTTTTATTCCAGGAAGTGATGTAGCCGGAGTTATTAAAGAAGTAGGTATTGATGTTAAGCATCTTAATATTGGAGATGAGGTTTTTGGATTTGTAATGCAAGGCGGTTATGCAAAAGAAGTTGCAGTTCCTGCTAATGTATGCTTTAAAAAACCTCCTAAGATGGATTTTTCGGTAGCGGCTTCTTTTATGATAGCGTATGGCACATCTTATCATGCATTAAAAGATCGTGCTCAATTAAAGCAGGGCGAAACTTTACTGGTTTTAGGGGCATCAGGAGGAGTTGGGCTTGCAGCAATTGAACTAGGAAAGCTATTGGGAGCTAAGGTTATTGCGGCTGCATCTTCTAAAGAAAAACTGGAATTATGCAAACAATATGGAGCGGATGAAGTTATAAACTATACAGAAGAGGATCTAAAAAGTAAAATCAAAGAGTTAACAAGTGGAAAAGGAGCAGACGTTGTTTATGATCCTGTAGGAGGAGATTTTTCTGAACCAGCATTGAGAGGGACAGCTTGGGAAGGTAGGTATTTAGTAATAGGTTTTGCCGCTGGTCAGATTCCTAAAGTACCATTGAACCTAGCATTACTAAAGGGATGCTCTATTGTTGGTGTGTTTTGGGGTAATTTTGCAATGAAAAATCCTAAAGGGAATATGGATAATACATTACAGTTAATGAAATGGATGGAAGAAGGAAGAGTACAACCGCATATTTATAAAATATATCCGTTAGAAGAAACTCCAAATGCGTTAGAAGAAATGATGAATCGAAAGGTGAGAGGCAAAGTGGTGATTCAATGTTCTTAATATTATTTAATAAACAAGCTTACATATGAGATTAAAAAATAGAATTGCAATTGTTACAGGAGGAGCAAGAGGAATAGGAAAAGCTATTTCTACTTTATTTGCTAAAGAAGGTGCAACTGTAATTATTTGGGATTTATTATCAGAAGGTGAACAAGTGGCTAAATCTATATTAGACAATGGTCAAGTTGCTGAATTTACGAGTATTTCCGTTACTAATAAAAGTGCTATTGAAGCCGAAGCCGAAAGGATTCATAAAAAGTATGGAAAAATAGATATTTTGATTAATAATGCAGGAATAACTAAAGATCGCACACTGCATAAAATGAGTGAGAATGAATGGGATGCTGTAGTCGAAGTAAATTTAAAAGGTGTTTTCTTATGTACACAAGTTGTTTCTCAATATATGAAAGAATCGAGGTATGGAAGAATTGTATCTGCGGCTTCTAATGTAGGTTTACGAGGTAATTTCGGGCAAACCAATTATGCTGCTACTAAAGCAGGTGTTATTGCGATGTCTAAAACTTGGACAATAGAGCTAGGTAAGTATGGAATTACAGCTAATGCTTTAGCTCCGGGATTTACACTAACAGAAATGACAGATCAGATTCCTAAGGAACATATAGAAGGAATTAAATCACAAATTCCTTTAAAGAAAGCCGCTACACCTATTGATATTGCTTACGGGTATTTGTATTTGGCATCAGATGAAGCTTCTTATGTATCAGGTATTTGTTTGACTATAGATGGAGGAATCTCAAGATAGTTTAGAAACACTTAATATGTAAAAATATGGATCAGTTGACTTGTAAAAACTTTGATGAGTTTAAAGCTTACAACGGAAAACAATTACCATTGGGTGAATGGGTCACTGTAACCCAGGAAATGATTAATGCCTTTGCAGATGCTACAAAAGATTACCAATGGGTGCACGTTGATTTAGATCGAATTGAAAAGGAATCACCATTTAAGAAGCCTATTGCTCACGGTTTTTTATCAGTTTCGCTACTATCCAAAATGTTGATGGATCTTATTGATATAGAAAGTTTAGCAATGGGTGTTAATTATGGACTTAATAAAGTAAGGTTTCCAAATCCTGTAATTGTAGATAGTAGGTTAAGATTACATAGTAGTATTAAGGATATAGAGGCTTATACCGAAAAAGGCCTAAAAATAACTTGGGATTGTTCAGTGGAAATTGATGGTTCAGAAAAGCCTGCCTGTGTTGCAGAATTTGTTTCGTTAATGTTTGAGGAGTAAAAAATGTAATTTGCTTTTATTTAGAAAAGTGATGTCATTTTTGAATCTATTTTAATAGTATATCTAAGTATGCAATTTCAAGAATTTTATTTCAATTATCTTAAATATCAGTTGTACGGTCAATATTGGTTGCCTACTAACTGTAAAGCAATGGTTTTGCTAGTACATGGTATGGGTGAGCATTCTGGTAGATATTCGGATCATGTAATTCCTGAGTTGTTGTCAAAACAAATAGGTGTAATTACTTATGATAATTTTGGTCATGGTAAGAGCAGTGGTAAAAGAGGACATTGCCCTAATTATGATTCTCTTATGGATACAATAGACGCTGTTTATCAAAAATCAAGAGAAATAGTAAATAACCTTCCTGTATTCTTATATGGGCATAGTATGGGTGGAAACTTGGTTATCAATTATTTAATCCGGAAAAAACCAGAAGTTACAGGAGTAATTATTACGAGTCCTTTCTTACGTTTAGCGTTTCAGCCACCAAAATGGAAAATGACAATGGGAAAGATGTTTCAAAAAATAGCACCTTCTGTAACATTGCCTTCTGGGTTGGATGTAAAGGCCATTTCTAGAATAGCGGATGAGGTAGAAAAGTATGAAAATGATCCTTTAATTCACGATAGAGTAAGTACTAATTTCACACTTCCAATTATAGAAGCTGGTATTTGGGTAATTTCTAAAGCCGCTTTTGTTGAAAAACCAGTTTTGATAGTTCATGGAACTGCAGATCAAATTACTGATTATAGGGCAAGTCAAGAGTTTGCAGAAAAGAATGACTTGATTTCATTTATTCCTTTTAAAGGAGGGTACCACGAACTGCATAATGATTTAGAAAAAGAAAAGTTTCTTTTGACGATTACGAATTGGATTGTTCAGATGGTTTAATGTGTTGTTTTTTAATTTATTAAGTGTATTTTTCGTCAGTTTTTTCATACTTGTTTATAGTTGTTATAGAAGCTGTTTTTCCTTATTTTTATTAGAATATTTATTTGTTGTCTAAAAACAACTCTTGAAATCTGAAAACACACAAAAAACAATAAAGTATTATGGGCGAACTAACAAGTGCTAAAAAGAAATCGACAAGTGTTTTACATATAATTCCAGAAGAACAAATTGGATCAAATAACTGTTGGGCTGCTGCTTTATCAATGGCTTTACAAAGTTATGGAACATTTAAGTCCGAAAAAGAACTAGACCAAATGTTTGAAGCAAATAATCAAGGTTTAGATTTATTTACATTACATCCGCAAATATCAACTCACTTTAGCTATATCAATTCAGAATATAGAAGTTTAATTTATGGAAATGATTCAAAACTTACTTTTAGTGAGATAAAAGGGCATATAGATAGCAGTCGTCCAATTTTAATTGGGACACAAAATTATAATGGTTTTATGGCGCACGCACTTTTGATAACGGGGTATAAAGATGATAATACGGTTTTAGTGATTGATCCTTGGGTTGGAGTTTTAAAAGAAATAACGTTAGAAGAATTAGAGAATTACTGGGTAGAGACCATTGTATTCGATAAATAAAAATATCTAATTATAGAGTAGGTTTGGTGTCCTTTTAAGTCTATTCTTTTTTTGATTTGGTATATGGGATTGTAAAATAAAACACAGAACCTAAGTCTTTTTTGCTTTCTAACCAGATTTTTCCGCCAAGCATTTCACTGTAGGCTTTAGCGATAGATAATCCAATACCAGCCCCTTCTATGGCATAATTATTTTCGATATCTGCTTGTACGAAGCGTTCGAAAATTGCTTTTTGTCGATTTTTTGCAATTCCCATACCGGTATCTTTTACGTAAAATTGTAAAAATTCATCTTCCACTTTATAACCAAAAGAAATAGAGCCTTCAGGAGTATATTTAAGAGCGTTTTTAACTAAGTTGGTTAGTATAGCGTTAAATTTTTCTTTATCTGTTTTAATAATTGCTTCTTGGTCCGGTAAACCATTGTTAAAGCTTAATAGCAAACCCTTTCTGTCTGCTTCTGGTTTAAAAAACTGATATAAATAAGTTACTTGTTCATTGATGTCTATATCTGATGTAAACACCTTCACTTGTCCAGATTCAATCTTCGAAATATCAATTATATCTCTTATAATATTGAGCATTCGAGTGCCACTTTCTTCTATAAGACTAATGTATAGTTGTTGTTCGTCTCCGGTAAGTACAGGTTCTTTAAGTAATTCGGCAAAACCTAATATCCCATTCATAGGAGTTCGTATTTCATGACTCATGTTTGCTAAGAAAGCAGACTTTAAACGATCACTTTCTTCAGCTTTATCTTTCATTTTATTTAGTTCTATTTCATAAAGTTTTAATTCAGTGATATCTGTTGCAGTCCCTACATAACCAATAATTTCTTTTCGTTCATTATACTCAGGAATAGCTTGGCCTAATACCCAAATAGTAGTTCCATCTGGTCTAATAAATCTATATTCAGCATGTGAAGATTCTCGTCTTTTTGTATTATTATACCAGTCAGATTTTAATTTCTTTCTATCCTCTGGATGTACTGCTTTTAGCCATCCATCGTTCATTGCTTCTTGTTGGGCTAAACCGGAAATTTCGCACCATTTTTCGTTAACAAAGGTAGTTTTTCCATTGGCTTTAGTCATAAAAATGCCTACAGGAGAAATATCGGTTAATGTTCTATATCTGTTTTCGCTTAGCTGAATTACCTTTTCTGCTTCTTCAAATTTTTGACGATAGGTTAGTGAGTGATAAACATCCTTAAAAGTAGAATAGCTGTTTTCGGAGATTTCTTTTTGAAAGTATTTAATGTATATGGTAAATAAAATACCATAATAAATACTCATAACTATTTTAGAAGATAGTCCAGAAATTAGAAAATTTGTTACATCCATAGGTCCCCAAAACCCTACAATACTAAACATCAAAGCATCAAATGAAAGGATCAAAAGCATCGTGAAAAGTATTCTTAGAAAAAGAGATTGTATATGTTTAGAAATATACTCAAAGACAAAAATTATAAGAATAGAATCAAGGAATAAAAGAATAGTACCATAAATTAGAAGAAATATATTGGTGTTAAAAAAATCAGATAACATAGTAAATGAAACCTGATGAATACTAGAATCTTTTAAGTTAATACCGAAAAGGAGTAATAAGATTACTATCATCAAGTTAGCAATAACGAGTGCGTATATTAGCTTTCTTGTTAATAAAGCATCTTCTTTAATGTAGAAAATTAATACGGTAAACAGTGTTACGGAAAAAAGAACGGAGGATCCTGGAGATACCGTAATTCCATTATATATTTCAAAATACATTGTTGTTGCTGTGAATACCTGTATGAATTGAAACATTCCTAAGGCTGTAAATAACAGTCCGTTACCTGTTACTTTTCGAAAATGAAATAACGTTAATACCAAAAAGGATACTACAAACCCTTGTAGCAAGAAAACTGATATTTGATAAAAATTTACTTCTTCCATAAAACATTCTGAACCATCTTTATTTAAGAATAAATAAAGTGATTGTAATTTATATTAAAAAAGCCCGAGAGGTAATCTGTGTGCGCAAATCTAAATGGGGAATTTAGATATATACATATATCCCGAAGATACGAAAGTAATTATATTTTGAATGCAATGAAATACAAGTTTTCCTATAAGTAAGTTTCTTAGTTAATTATTTGTGTAATAAAATGAATACGTTTTTACTGTTTAAGTTTTAAAAACATAATATTTATCGCTGTAGATACGTGTATCCAAAAAATAGTAAGGCGGCTAGAGCAGCACTTATAATAAACAATGAAGTTCTGTTGTCATCTTTTGGTGATTTTAAAGTAATTGTTTTAAAGATTTTAATCATTTTCTTTTGTTCGAAAAATAGAAGAATTATAAGAATAACAAGAAAGACGATAGCGTTAATAGTAGCTCCTGCGTTAACTTGGTAGAATACATCAAATAGTACAATATTGGCCATGATTGGCAATAAAAGGAATGTGCCAATAATTTTAGTACGCTTAGATAAAAGTAGTAATGCTCCTGTAACTTGCAATACTCCAATAATTATGGGTATTGCTTGTGTGTGTCCAAAAAAAGACCACATAAGTTCCATCCCAGTTAACTCACTTACTAATTTATCTGGAAAACCATTATTATTTTTAAATTGAAGTGGTTTGGCAGCACCGTAAACAAATATGAAAAATGCTACGAAGTATCGCAGCGTACGTTCAGTTATTTTTTGAAAATACATGATGTATGAGTTTAATTATCAGACGATGTACTAAAAATAATGTTACAAGGAAGGTAAGAACCTGTTGTTAAGATATTTTTCGTCTCCAAAAAGTAACAAATATTAATGTAACAATAGAAGGGGTTAACCAAACCCATAAGGTGCTTGAATCCAATGCAGCTAGTAAAAATGCAGTTATTGCTGCTCCGTATGCTCCGGACATTTTACCAATATGATTAGATAAATAAGCCTTAGGATTCGTTTTAAAGGTTTTATAGAGCTTAACATCTCTAATCGTGGCCATGACACCAAACCCTCCGAAAAAGAAAAATAAAATGCTTTTAGGGATCTCTTGCAAGTGATAATAGATGCCTGTACTAATCATTCCTAAAAATATTAATCCCATTACAGAGCTAATAATGATGTCCACTTTTTGTAAAACATATTGTTTTTTAAACCTGAGTACTCTATTTCCAGAAATTACAAGGTATATTGTGAATATAGAGAGTAAGTGTAGTAGTAAATTTTTATGATTAGGGAGAAGGGTGATAGGGATAGCAATTAGAGCACTAATAAACATAGCGATAGAGAATACTATTCCGGCTTTTTTGTGGTAAAACCTACCTTTTTTACCTATAATACTGATAAGGCCTGATAATAATCCAATACCACCAAATAATGCATGAATGTAAATGAGAATTATCACAGTTTGTTCCATAGGGCTTATAAGAAGTTCTATGGTAAATATAGCTAAATGTAGGAACAGATATTATAATTAAGAAGAGGAAATAAACTTCATCATATAATAAACTAATCTAGCAGCTAATTTAGCTGTGATATTATCTAAATCATATTTAGGATTAAGCTCTACAATATCCGCACTAACTAATTTTTTACTATTGCAAATTTGTTCAATAGCAAATAAGGCAATGTCGATAGAAAAACCAAATGGAGAAGGGGCGCTAACACCAGGAGCAACAGAAGATGAAAAACCATCTAAATCAATGGTTAAATAAACCAAGTCAACATCGTTTATAAAATTATTAATTACTACTTCAATATTGTTTTTGTTTGTAATATTGAAATCTGTATTCTTGATATATTCTACTCCCAGTTTTTGAGCAGTTTGGAATAATTCTTTGTTATTGGATTCTTCTTGAATTCCTAAGCACAGGTATTTGAAACGATCATTCTCTTTAGAGATTTGATAAAATGGAGTACCAGAATTTCCTTGGCCATTTACTGATCTCAAGTCAAAATGAGCGTCTAAATTTATAATTCCAATTCTGGCGTCTGGTTGGTGTTTTTTAATTCCATTATAGTGTGCGTGTGCAAGATCATGACCACCTCCTAAAATAATACTAAAATATTGCTTTTCAAGAATTTGAAACACCTTATTTGAAGTAATAGTTTGAGCTTCTTCTAAGTCATTTCCTATGCAATAAATGTTGCCTACGTCTATTATTTTAACAGTTTTATCGAAATGATTTGATAAAGACCCTATCATTTTCCTTATTTGATCAGGTGCGGACTCTGTGCCAATTCTACCTAAATTTCTTTTGACTCCTTCTTCGCAAGCGTATCCTAGAATTGTAAAGCTTGTTTGCTTATTTTTAGGAAGTTCATCATTTTCTATGTCAATACAAGTTATTTTCTCGTGAAGATATAATTGATCATTAGATGTCCGTCCTGACCAAATAGCGGGATTTGTTTTTTTATAGTTGTTCATTGGTAGAATAATGCTTGTGTGTAAAATATTGTACAGATGTGATGGTTGTTAAAATAATTTATCTAAAATTCTTTTCTCTAGGATATTAGGGATGGTTACTTTAAGTGAAGGTGTACGTTTCATTTCTCTTTTTATCGCAAAAATAGCCTCTTCATTTCTTGCCCAACTTCTCCTAGAAATACCATTATTCACATCATAAAACAACATGTTTTTTAATCTTTTGGACGCTTCATCAGATCCATCTAATAGTAAACCAAATCCTCCGTTGATAACTTCTCCCCATCCAACGCCACCTCCGTTATGAATGGATACCCAAGTAGCTCCTCTAAAACTATCTCCAATTACATTATGAATCGCCATATCAGCAGTAAATTTGCTTCCATCATAAATATTACTAGTCTCTCTATATGGAGAATCTGTACCGCTTACGTCGTGATGATCTCTACCTAATACTACAGGCGCCGATATTTGATTTGATTTAATAGCTTTATTGAACGCTTCAGCGATCTTTGATCTTCCTTCGGCATCAGCATATAGAATTCTTGCTTTGGAGCCTACAACAAGCTTATTTTCTTTTGCTTCTTGAATCCAAGTGATATTGTCTTGCATCTGTTGTTGGATTTCTTCTGGAGCATTTTTCTTAATCTCTTGCATTACCTGTATTGCAATGTTGTCAGTTGTATCTAAATCATTAAGGTTTCCCGAGGTACACACCCATCTAAATGGACCAAAACCGTAATCAAAACACATAGGTCCTAGGATATCTTGCACGTATGAAGGGTATTTAAAATCTATCTTGTTTGTGTCCATTACATCCGCTCCAGCACGAGAAGCTTCTAATAGAAATGCATTTCCGTAATCAAAAAAGTAGGTTCCTTTCGCTGTATGCTTATTTATTGCATCTGCATGTCTTCTTAATGATTCTTGTACTTTAGTTTTAAATTGGATTGGGTCATTTGCAATCATTTCATTGGATTCCGAATAAGTCATATCTACAGGATAGTACCCTCCAGACCAAGGATTGTGTAGTGATGTCTGATCTGATCCTAGATGTATATATATGTTTTCATCATAAAAACGTTCCCATACATCAACGATATTTCCTTTATACGCAATTGATACCACTTCTGTATTTTTAATCGCTGTTTGAACTCTTCTTACTAAATCATCTAAATTATCTACAATTTCATCTACCCAACCTTGTTCATGGCGTTTTTCGGCTGCATCGGGATTTACTTCAGCGCATACGGTAATACATTTAGCAATGTTTCCAGCTTTAGGCTGGGCACCGCTCATTCCGCCTAAACCAGCGGTTAAGAAAATCTTACCAGCAGTTTTTTCGCCAGGAGTTAAGGTTTTTCTGAATGCATTCATTACGGTAATAGTAGTTCCGTGTACGATTCCTTGTGGCCCAATATACATATAACTTCCAGCAGTCATTTGTCCATATTGGGTAACTCCTAATGCGTTGAATTTCTCCCAATCATCTGGTTTGGAATAATTTGGAATCATCATTCCATTTGTAACAACAACTCTCGGAGCTTCTTTAGAAGAAGGAAATAGTCCCATAGGGTGACCTGAGTATATGTGTAAAGTCTGTTCTTCGGTCATGGTGGCTAGGTAATACATCGTAAGCAGATACTGTGCCCAATTTTGAAAAACGCCTCCGTTTCCTCCATAAGTAATTAATTCGTACGGATGTTGAGCAACAGCAGGATCTAAATTGTTTTGTATCATTAACATGATTCCTGCGGCCTGTGCGGTAATTGATGGATACTCATATATAGATCTAGCACACATTTCATAATCTGGCATAAAACGATACATATAAATACGTCCGTATTCATTTAACTCTTCAAGGAATTCCTCGGCAAGTTCTTGATGCCAATCCGGTTTGAAATATCTCAGAGCATTTTTAAGTGCTAGTTTTTTTTCATCAATTGTCAATATTTGTTTTCGTTTAGGAGCTCTACTTATTTTTGTACTAAGTTCTTTTTTAGGAGGTAATGTATCAGGGATACCAGTTAAAATTTGTTCTTTGAAAGTAGTCATAAGTATTTGATGTAATTGTTGATCATATAGATCATTGTTGAAGTCTTTTTATCGTTATATTATTTAGAATATACTAGATCTCCTCGTTTCCATACTTGATTTGGAGTTAGTTTACCTTGATGATATAATATTTCATTGTAATTATCAGTTGAAAAGAAACAGAAGTCTGCTATCATTTTAGGAGCTAATTTTCCACGATCATCTAATTTTAAAGCAGCAGCAGCTCTTGTTGTAATTCCGGCTAATACCTCTGTATTACTTAGTTTTTCGAATGTTCCTAAAATACAAGCCTGGGTAAGTAAATCTCCCATCGGTGCAGAACCGGGATTCCAGTCGCTTGCAATTGCTAAAGCTCCTCCTGCATCAAGAATTTTTCTAGCTGGTGTAAAATTACAACCTAATCCGATAGAAGCTCCTGGTAATGCAACTGAAACAACATCGCTTTCTGCTAACATTTTAATTTCTATATCTGTGCTTGCTTCTAGATGATCTGCACTTACCGCATTTATTTCTACCGCGATTTCACTTCCACTAGTAGTAAATTGATCTGCATGAACGGTGATATCAAATCCCATTTCAATAGCTTTATTAAGATAAGGTTTGATGTTTTCTTTAGAAAAAGCACTTTGCTCTACAAATGCATCAATTCTATTTGTAAGTTTTTCCGTTATAAGATTTGGGAACAAGTTTGTAGTTATATCGTTTAGATATTCTTCATGAGTGCCGTTATAATCTTTTGGAAGCATATGTGCTGCTAAGCAAGTAGGTATTAGATCTGATTCTAAATTTTCATTAGCTCCTTTTATTGCGCGCAACATCTTTAGTTCTTCTTGTATAGAAAGACCATAGCCACTTTTTACTTCGACAGTAGTGATACCATTCTTAAGAAGGTGATTAGCTCTTTTTATTACAGAATGACATAATTCTTCCTGACTAGCAGTTCTAGTATTGGTTACTGTATCCCAGATTCCACCTCCTGCTTTTGCAATTTCGAGATAAGATTTTCCTGAGTTTCGCATGGCATAATCATTAGCTCTAGAACCAGAAAAGCAAATATGTGTATGGGCATCTATAAAACCAGGTAGACAGACATAATCAGATTGCAGTTGTATAACCTTTGCATCAAGACTTTTTGCTATTTGTTGCATTTCATTATAGTTTCCTATGGTGTGAATGCGTTCTCCTATTGTAAGAATACCTGCATTTTCAATTATTGGAAGCTCTTCGTCTTTCAAGGCTCCTTTTAAGGGTAATCCATCCATGGATAGCAATTGTTTAATAGGGCCAATAAGTTTGTACTTTTCCATAATTAATATATTTCAAATTGAGAGGAAAACTCTGTTTCTAAGGATAAGTTATTGTCTTTTAATACATTATTAGAAACTTTAATGATGCTCTTGTTTTTTATTATTTCAATACCTTTATCTATGTCATCCGAAAAAACACGATCTTTTTCTGCAAAAGAGACTTTTTTACGTATCATTTTGTGAATTTCATCTAAAATTACACCAGATTTCATTGGTTTTCTAAATTCAAAAGCTTGAGCCGCTGTTAGAAGTTCTATCGCTAATATCTTCTCTATGTTTTCTAGTACTTTTAAAGCTTTTCTACCACCAATAGATCCCATGCTTACGTGATCTTCTTGTCCAAGTGAAGTAGGGATGCTATCCGCGCTAGAAGGGAAACACAAACCTTTGTTTTCGCTAGCTAATGCTGCCGTTGTATATTGTAAGATCATATATCCAGAGTTAATTCCAGTATCTTTCATCAATAATTTAGGAACTCCTGGAGAATTACCTTCTAGAGCAAGATATATTCGTCGGTCCGAAATGTTTCCAATTTCAGAAGCGGCAAGACAAGCGTAGTCTATAGCCATTGCTAGTGGTTGTCCATGAAAGCTTCCGCCGCTGATAGTAAGTTCTTCGTCAATAATAATAGGATTATCCGTTACAGAGTTTAATTCTACTTCTAATAATTCTTTAAGATGCAGCCATGCATTTCTGGATGCTCCGTGAACCTGAGGAATACATCGCAATGAATATGGATCTTGAACTCTATCACAATCAATATGATCTTCCATGATCTCAGAACCTTTTAATAAGGATTTTACTCTAGAGGCTACATGAATGTTTCCTTTAAAAGGACGCAGCTTGTGTAATTCATTATAAAAAGGTTTAATAGAGCCTTGTAGTCCTTCTATCATCATAGCTCCAATAATGTCGGCTTGAGAAAGGCAGCTATGCAGTTTCTCAATAATTTTCACAGCGTGCGCAGCTATGAATTGTGTTCCATTTATTAATGCTAAACCTTCTTTAGGACCTAAGTCTAATGATGTTAAGCCAGTTTTTTTAAATAAATCAGCACTAGGTATTTCTTCACCCTTATATATTACTTTTCCTAAACCAATTAAAGGTAAAAAAAGGTGGGATAATGGCGCTAAATCTCCAGATGCACCAACAGAACCTTGAGAAGGAACAATTGGAATTGCATCATTATCAATATGCCAAAGAATACGATCCAAAGTGCTTTCTGCAATACCAGAATATCCTTTTGCTAGTGATTGTAATTTTAGAATCAGCATAAGTTTGGCAATTTCCTTATCTATAGGATCACCAACACCAACACTGTGGCTTTGTAATATATTAGATTGAAGTATCTTTGTTTCTTCTTTTGAAATCATGGTTGTGCATAATGGACCAAAACCTGTATTGATTCCATAAACTGGATTGCCTTTATCTACAATGTTTTCGACTACTTGGCGACTCTTTCTGATTTTTTTTCTGGAATCTTCAGAAATAGTTCCTTTAATTTCTTTAGACGCTATTTTGATAGCTTTACCTGCGGTGAGATAGTCTTCTCCGAATTGAAAATGTGATGATATTTTAGACATTATAATTGTTAGTATTTGTATAGACTAAGATAATATGTATTTTTAATACCTATAAATACTAATTTTATCAATAATTAATAACTATGAGTTATCAATTGGAATTACGTCATTTTACTTATTTCTTAGCGGTGGCGGAAGAATTACATTTTAGAAAAGCTGCGGAAAGGTTGTTTATTTCTCAACCTGGTTTGAGTAGGCAGATTAAACAGATGGAGGGTATTATTGGAGCTGAACTTTTTATAAGAAATAAAAGAAACGTAAGTTTAACTGCTGCGGGAGAGTATCTGAAAAAAGAAATTGCTTATATTTTTAATCATATAGATTTTACAATAAAACAAACATCCTTAATTGATAAAGGAAGTGAAGGAGAGGTAAGGATTGGTTTTTTGGGTTCTGCCATTCAAACGGTTATACCGGATCTATTGGTGAAAGTGGACAAAGAATATCCGAAAATTCAGTTTAGCCTAGAGGAGATGTCTAATTATGATCAAGTTAAGTCAATTGTTAGTGATGAGTTGGATATTGGATTTGTTAGGTTGGCTAGAGTTCCTGATGGAGTGAGTATTAAAGCTGTACAAACAGATTCTTTTTCATTAGTTTTACCAAAAGATCACCGACTTAATAAAAAGAATTTTAAAAGTGTTGCACAAGTTTCTTCGGAGCATTTTATCTTATTTTCTTCGGACTATAGTTCTATATATTACGATAAGATTATGAGTATATGCGAGGATAAAGGCTTTACGCCAATTGTTTCTCATAAATCGGTTCATGCGCAAACAATTTTTAAATTGGTAGAGAGTGGATTGGGAGTTGCGATCGTTCCAACATCTTTGCAGCATGGATTTGATCTAGAGGTAAAGTTTTTAGAAATCCCTAAAATCGCACAAAAAGCTGCATTATCTGTTATTTGGAAAGAAGATAATCGGAATCCTGCTTTAGAAAGGGTAAAGAGATTTTTGGATCCCGATATTTGATAATACATGTGAGTGTTTTTTTGTAAGGAAATTTGTGGTTACCTATTGGTCAAATGATCAGATAATTCTTTACTTTTTTTAATTAGAATGATTTGTTTATTTTTGGCGCTTTTATTTTTTTAAAAATTAACCCCGAAATATAGATTTGATGATTAAAAAATTACTATTCCCAATACTTCTTGTCCTTTTAGTGTCAGAAAAGATAAATGCTCAACAAGATCGTACTCAACTTGGTATAAAGGTAGGTTATAATCTTTCGTATATAGCAGGAGAAGAGATAGATGATTTTATTCCTAGAAATACAATTCATTTAGGGCTTGTAGGAGAAATACCAATTACAAGATATTTTGCAATACAACCGGAGTTACTTTATTCGTTTCAGGGGTCGTATGTACAACCTGGATTTACAGATAGTTCAGATTTAAGGTTTACTGAGTGGTTGTTAAAGTTAGATTATGTTACGTTACCTATTATGGCGAAATATTATTTGACACCTGGATTTAGTGCAGAAGTTGGACCACAAATAGGTATATTAACCTCTTCGAGGTTATTAAAAAAGAGTTCTGTTAATGGTGTTTCTGAAACAACTGAAGATGATTTAAAAGATCTGATTGCACCCGTAAGTTATGGAGTTAATATAGGTTTTGGTTATCAGTTTGAGGATGGATTATTTTTTCAATCTCGTTTTAATATAGGGATTTCGGATATTTTTGATTTTGACGATGCATTAAGTCAAAGAAATCACGTCTTTCAGGTGTCTGCTGGGTATAAGTTTTAATGATTTGGCTATACGAATAAAAAGAGATCGAAAAGTATCACACATTTCGATCTCTTTTACTTTTATTAGCTTGGCATGGAATAAAAGAACTGTTCTTCTATTATTTTTCCATTATTTACATTATAAATAGCTAGTTCTTCTATTTGCATGCGTCCTTGACCTTTAAAAGTGCAATCCATTTTCATTTTACAAGAAAAATGATTTTCTGCGACTGTTGGTTCAGATACTTCACCTCCGTGAAACTCTTCTACGGTGGCATACCAATCCTGACTTTTTTTGGTTACAGCATCTTTTCCAGTAACAACAGCATTAGGAGCTCCTGGCATTTCTCTACTAACTACGTTGTCAGCATATAATTCTTTTAAGGCTTGCATGTTTTCACCTTTACGGCAAAGTTCTACTAAGCGATTAGCTACTTCTTGTGTATTCATTGGTTTTTGAAGTTTATTGGTTTATGATGGCTTTAAATTACAAAAAACTTCGTATCATATTTTTAAATAAATGTTATAATTTGTGGTTTAAGCAACAGCCTCTTTGTAAGTTATAAGACACCTTTCTCTAGCCATTTTGTGATCAACAATGGGTTGTGGATAGGTTAATTCGTTGATATCTTTTACCCAAGTATTGATATATTCCAGTTTTTTGTCAAACTTGGTTACCTGAGTTGTAGGATTAAATATGCGAAAATATGGTGCTGCATCTACTCCAGAACCAGCCGCCCATTGCCAGTTACCTACATTAGCGGACATATCATAATCTAAAAGTTTTTCTGCAAAATACGTTTCGCCCCATCTCCAGTCTATAAGAAGGTGCTTGCATAAAAAACTGGCAACTAGCATTCTAACACGGTTATGCATATATCCAGTTTCATTTAATTCTCTCATTCCTGCATCTACTAATGGATATCCTGTTTCTCCTTTTTTCCAAGCTTCAAATTCAGTTTCGTTATTGCGCCATTCAATTCGATCATATTTAGGTCTAAAGGCTTTGTTTTTTGTGTGAGGAAAATGCCATAGGATTTGCATAAAAAACTCACGCCATATAAGTTCTGACCAGAAAACCTCGTTTTCTTCAGCGATTGCTTTTTTGATCATTTCACGGATACTGACAGTTCCAAAACGTAAATGTGGACCTAATCTAGATGTACCGTTTTTTATTGCAGGAAAATTACGAGTCTCCTCATAATGATTGATAAGATTGGAAGAAACTACATATTTTGGTACGCTAATTTTGGACTTCACAAATCCTAGATCGGATAGAGAAAGGTTTGGTAAGTTTATATCTTTTATAAGATTGTTAAGATGTTTGATCGAATTATGTTCTTCTAATTTAGAAGCATTAAATTTCTCTTTCCACTTATTTTTATATGGAGTATAAACAACATACGGAGAGCCATTAGCTTTTGTAATTTCATTTTTCTCAAAAATTACTTGATCCTTATAGGTTTTAAACGCTATAGTTTTTTTAGTAAGTAATTTTTTTATTTTTTCATCTCTTTCGGTAGCATAAGGCTCGTAGTCATGATTTGTATATACTTTGTTTACCTCATATTCTGTGATTAAATTTTCGAATACTTCTATTGGGTTGCCATGGAACATTGCGATAGTACTATCGTAGTTATCTTTTAGTTTCTTGGAAATAGTTTGTAATGTACTATGTATAAATGATAATCTAGCGTCATCTTTTGGTAGTTTTTTCAGAATTTCTTTATCGAAAATAAAAATAGGTAAGACTGGCAGGTTGCCCTTTAATGCTTCTTTAAGACCTACATTATCATTTAGTCTTAAATCTCTCCTAAACCAAAAAATGTTTACTTTTTTTGGCATATTAATTTACGTTTAAAGTAGACATTCCACCATCAACTCCTAGTACTTGTCCTGTTATCCAGCTACTATCATCACTTAATAAAAATTTAGCAATATTAGCAATATCTTCTGCCTCTCCTACACGTTTAAGAGGATGTCTTTGATCCATTTTGTCTTTCTTCTTTTCGTTACCTAATAATCTTTTGGCTAGAGGTGTATCTGTTAAAGAAGGGGCTATAACATTAACTCTTAGTTTTGGAGCATATTCTGCGGCTAATGCTTTTGCAAAACCTTCAATAGCACCTTTAGCGGCTGCTACACTTGTATGGAAAGGCATTCCTACTTTAACGGCAACAGTGCTAAAGAAAATTAAACTAGCCTGTTCTGATTTTTTTAATTGAGGAAGAATGGAATGTATGATTTTTACTAAAAACATAAAATTGATTTGCATATCCTCATGAAATGAATCAGGGCTTAGCATAGTAAATGGTTTTAGGTTAATACTTCCGGGACAGTATACAAAACCATCTAATTGATCAGGTAGTTTAGAGGTGTCAATTTCATCGGTAGAAGCATCATATGGAATGTGAGTAACTTCTAAATTACCTAAACTTTGAGAAGTACGTGAAGCTATATAGACATTATGATTACTATAAAGTTTTAAAGCTAATTCAAACCCTATTCCATGGCTACCACCAATAAGTAAAATGTTTTTTCTCATTATGTTGTTTTCTAAATTTTACAGCTATTATGTTTATCTTTTAATCGTTAAAAGTTCCAAATAGCTCAATTAATTTCTTTTCTCTATAATCAAATATTTCTTTTAATTTTGGTTTTACCATAAATGGATGTACCAATTGTCCTAAAATTCCAAAAGGGACTTTATAATCAATAATATCTTCCATTTCTACACCACCAGGAATTTCTTTGATGAAATGTTTATGGTGCCAAAGTGCGTATGGACCAAATCTCTGTTCATCTACAAAGTATTCTTTATCTACTGAATGGGTGATTTCTGTAACCCATTTTGTTTTAATTCCTGCAACAGGAGTAACAATATATTGTATAATTTGTCCAGCATACATTTTTTTTTCTGCTCCGGATAATATTTTGAAACCCATATAATCAGGTGTGATTGTTTTCAAATTTTTTGGATCAGATAAGAAATCCCATGCCTCTTGAAGGGTAATAGGTAAGTTTTGTTTAGCCTTTAACGTGTATATTTTCATTGTATACCTCTTTTAGGTATAAAGGTACAATCATTTTTGTTTAAAATTTAAACAAAAAAGTTAAACAAAACTAAAAATAAGATTCAGCCCAAGATTTTGCTTCGTCCAGATTTTCAAAAAAAGCAAATGATTTGTCAAATAACTTTTGTTCGATAATTGCCTTATCACGTTCTGTTTTTTTCTTTGAGACAATCGCTAACGCCTTCATGTTAGCTAATTGGCCTCGTTTATATATTTCACCAGATACTTCATGATTGTTTTTTCTATTCGAAATCAAAAGAAACTCTTGATTTTTGTAATAAGACTGAAGCTTTTTTCTAATGATGTTAGCTCTATCTAAAGTTAAATTAACTCCTTCATTTACGGTAACAATAACATACTTCTCGTATAATTCAATAGAACAAAAATCGGTAGTGTCTAGCTGCATTTAAAATACTAATAAGCTATAAATATATGTTAAATAAAGTAAATTTTGAAAAACTTAGAAAGTTTAAGCACCTAAGATTTATTGTTAACATTCTTTGCAGCAGTTGTCTGCTTTAATAACTCTACACGTTAATACTGCCAGTATAGCTCCTACTATTGGGGCGATCATATATAGCCATTGATGTTCCCAATGCCCAGATAATAGAGCTGGTCCCAAAGATCTTGCAGGGTTCATTGATGCGTTTGTCATAGGTCCGGCAAACATAGCTTCTAAAAGAACAACGCCTCCAATTGCTATTCCAGCCATCATTCCTACCTCTTTGGATCCTGTAGATACATTAATGATAACTAGCATTAAAAAATAGGTTAAAAGAATCTCAAGAACAAATGCTCTAAGTGCATCGAAAGAAGGAAGTGTACCACCAAGAAACTCGCTTTCTGGAAATAAAAAGAGTAAAATACTACTGGCTGCGATGGCTCCAATACATTGAGACAAAATATATTTAGGTGCTTCTTTCCATTGGAATTTTTTAGCATATGCAAATGCAATAGTTACTGCAGGATTAAAATGTGCTCCAGAGATATCTCCAAAAGCATAAATCATAGCCATCACAATTAATCCCCAAGTAATTGCAATACCTACATGAGTGACATCACCACCGGTAACCTCGTTAATTGTCATGGCTCCTGTTCCACAAAAAACCATTATGAAAGTTCCTATTGCTTCGGATATGTATTTACGCATCATAGAATTATAAATGAGGACAAATATAAGGTTACTTATTTTAAGTTTTTGTTAACTTTTAATGTATGTGTAATTATTAATTTCGTTTCGATTAAACTAATTAAATACTAAATTTAAACACAATGAAAAAGATCATCTTATTTGTATCAGCGGCATTACTATCGTTAGGTGTTGATGCACAGGTTAAAGTTCCTCAACCTAGCCCTCTTTCTAAAATAGAACAAGTAGTTGGATTAACGGATGTTGCCATCGAATATTCCCGTCCAAGCATGAAAGGTCGTACTATTTTTGGAAATTTAGTTCCTTATGATAAATTATGGAGAACAGGAGCTAATAAGAATACTCAAATTACATTTGGAGATGATGTAAAAGTAGGAGGCGCTGAATTGAAGAAAGGAACGTATGCTATTTTTACTAAACCTGGTAAAGAAAACTGGGAAGTTATGTTTTATAGCGATGCAAATAACTGGGGTACTCCACGTGAGTGGGATGATAGTAAAGTTGCTGCTAAAATAACTGTAAAGTCTACAAAAATACCGATGAATGTAGAAACATTTACTATTATGTTAAGTGATTTTACTATGGATAGTGCACATATCAATATTTTATGGGAAAATACAGAAGCTGCTATCAAATTAGAAGTACCTTCTAAAAAGAAAGCGGCGGAGAGTATAGAACTAGTTATGGCAGGACCATCTCATAATGATCACTATCAAGCAGCAACATTTTATAAAGAAACTGGAGATTTAGATAAGGCTAAAGCACATATCGAAAAAGCTGTAGCGGGTAGAGCAGATGCATTCTGGTATCACAGACAACATTCTTTAATTCTTGCTAAAAGCGGAGATAAAGCTGGTGCAATAAAAGCAGCAAAAACTTCGTTAGAGTTAGCAGAGAAAGCTAAAAATGCTGATTACGTAAAGCTAAACAAAGACTCCCTTGCAGAGTGGGGAGCTAAATAACACTCTTTTTTTTCACACAAATCGAAAAGCGCTCTAAATAATAGAGCGCTTTTTTTTGTTGATATCTAACGATCAGCGCAAAAACTAGGTTGACTATTAGAACAACATCTATTGTCTATAAGGGGATTTTCCAAACATTCTTCATATTCTACTATCCAAGGCCTTCGCACTGGATTTTCACTTTTTACGGACTTTTGCTTATTTTTTGATCTTTCTAAATTTTGATTTAATATTATAGTCAATCCATCTATACATGTTCGTGTTAGGGTTAAGCGAAATGTTATTGTGCAGAATGATTTTTTCTTAATGTTTTTGGAATAAATAGATAACTGTAAAATATATTATTATCTAAGTATAGTTCAGACCAATTTTATCTCGAACACTATCTAATAGCTTGATTAGCTCTAAGCTTTTTTCAAAAGACATGATATTACTTTCTATGTTTCCTTCTGTTATCATTTCCTGAACGTGTATTGCTTCATAATTATAACCATTAGTTGTTACCGGGAATTCATGTAATTCAGAAACTCCATTTTTAGTAATTGTAATAGAAGAAGGTTCATGAAAACGACTATGTATGGCGATTGTTCCTTTTTCTAATTCAATAACTGCTTCTGTATTGGTTTTTTCAGTAACAGAAGAATATAAAAAAGCTCCTATATTATTTGGGTAGGAGAGTTGCATCGTACAGTTTTCATCAATACCGGTTTTCCCAAATGTAGCTTTTGCTTCAATATTTTCTGGATATCCTAATAAGCTTAATGCTGCGAATAATGGATAGATTCCCACATCTAATAGACTTCCTCCTCCAAGTTCTTTTTTAAATATTCTACTTTCCGGATTAAACTCGCTTGCAAAACCAAAATCAGCTTTTAAATTTTTTATTTTACCAAGTTCATTAGATGTAACAATTTTTAATACATATTTATAATGAGGTAAGAAGTATGTCCATAAGGCTTCCATAAGAAATGTATTATTATTTCTTGCTACAGCAATCATTTCTGTTACTTGTTCTAAAGTTAAAGCAAAAGGTTTTTCACATAACACAGCTTTTTTAGCGTTTAAACACATTAGGGTGTTTTTATGATGAAAAACATGAGGAGTTGCTATATAGATTATATCAATTTCTGGATTGGAAATAAGTTCGGTGTAACTGCCATAACAACTAAATGCATTATATATATTACCAAAATCTTTTGCTTTTTTAAGATTTCTACTAGCTACAGCGAATAAGTTTGCATTAGGCACGGTAAGTAAATCTTCTGCAAACTTATGTGCTATTTTACCGCATCCAATAATTCCCCAATTATATTTTTTGTATTTATCCATTAATTATAGGTTTTATGATTTTTTTAGGGGTATTTTCCCTATTTTTTTATATACGAATGATTATAAATAATTAATTTTTATTGAAATATAATGCTGATTTTTTTATAAATCATTTAATTCTTTAAATTAAATATAAAACACTTAAGTATAAGGTCTAAAGTTTTTGATGTCTTATTTTTTATTGGTAAATTTAAAACACTCACTTTAAAACCAAACCATTATGAATAACCAAATTACGTTTAGGGAATCACCTAATCGTCAAACACATACGCTTCGTTTGAGTCGTATGAAGGATGAACTCACAGCCATGCTTACTGATTTACATTCTTATCGATGTGAGCCTTGCACGCCTGATATGCATAAACAATTTTTAGAATTGGATCATAATGGTAGAAAGCTTTCACAAACTATTAATAAAGCTTCGGATTTATTAAAGGATTCTGTTCAGTTCTCTAAAGAAATAGGGGATGAAGTTTTTGGAGTAATTAAGAAATATCATAAGTTTCAAGAAAATCTATCCTCGTATAGATCAGAGGCTATAGTACATCACTAAACTTAGTGAAAATAATATTCTATTAAGGCCTCGATCAGTAGTATCGAGGTTTTTTATTAAAGATTTGTTTTGGAATATAAAAATTTAAAGCGTTTTTGAAGTAATTATGATAAAATTAGTTGCTAAAAGATTGAAGGTTAACAGGATCAAACTTACCTTCAATTGTTTTATAACTTTTGTATATAATACCAATTATAAATCAAGTGTTTTATTATTGTTGAGCTGCTAGTAATTCTTATATTTGAAAACGTAAAATAATTCATATCATTATTAGATGATGTGAGATACCAAAAAAATATTATAGAGCGAATGAATCTCTTACAAGGTAAAACTGCCATTATCACGGGTGCTACACGTGGTATTGGAAAAGGAATAGCACAAGTTTTTGCAAAACAAGGTGCCAACGTTGCATTTACATATAGTTCTTCTGTAGACGCTGCAACGGATTTAGAAAAAGAATTAAACGGTTTAGGTATTAAAGCAAAAGCATATCAAAGTAATGCTGCAAGTTTTGAGGAATCTGAAAGTTTAGTAAAGGATGTTTTAGAAACTTTTGGAAGTATAGATATATTGGTTAATAACGCAGGTATTACAAAAGATAACTTGCTTATGAGAATGAGTGAAGACGATTTTGATAAAGTCATCGAGGTTAATCTTAAGAGTGTTTTTAACATGACTAAAGCAGTTCAGAGAACAATGCTTAAGCAACGAAAAGGAAGTATCATTAATATGAGTTCTGTTGTTGGGGTAAAAGGAAATGCTGGTCAAGCTAATTATGCGGCATCTAAAGCTGGTATTATTGGTTTTTCTAAATCAGTTGCCTTAGAACTTGGTTCGAGAAATATTAGAAGTAATGTCATTGCTCCTGGTTTTATCGAAACTGAAATGACTGGGAAATTAGATGAGAAGGTAGTGGATGAATGGAGAAAAGCAATTCCCTTGAAAAGGGGAGGAGCTCCCGAAGATATTGCAAATGCTTGTCTGTTTTTAGCTAGTGATTTAAGTGGATATGTTACTGGTCAGGTTCTTAATGTAGACGGAGGAATGCTTACCTAAAATGAATTTTCCGAAATTACGATTTACGATTTTTTGGATAGTTTTTTAATAAGTTTAAGATCTTTTAAATTTAATGTGATTATTTTCAATTTTCAAAATAAACTATTTAAGAGTGAGAAATCAATGATTTCTTGATAAGATTCTTAGATAGTAATTAATAAGAATGCAGATACAAAATATAGGATTGATTATAGCAGCAGGAGTAATTGCCATAGTTATTGCGCTATTTCAATATATGTACAAAGCAAAAAACAGAAATAAAAAAAATCTGTTTTTTGCTTTTTTACGTTTTCTTAGCATTTTTGCGTTATTAATATTGTTGATTAATCCAACATTTCGAAAGAATACTTATTATATAGAGAAACCTACCTTGGTTTTTGCAGTGGATAATTCTTCTTCTATAAAACATCTTAAACAAGATGAACAAGTATCACAATTTATTGGTAGAATTAAAGACAATCCAGAACTTAAAGAAAGATTTGATGTAAAATATTATTCTTTTTCAGACGTATTAAAAGATAGTTTAGGCTTAACATTTGATGAAAAGCAAACAAATATCTCGGAAGCATTAGAAAGTTTAGATCAAATCTATAAAAATACAAATGCTCCTACGGTATTGATTACCGATGGTAACCAAACGTATGGAAGGGACTATCAATTTAGTAGTGTTAATTATAAACAACAGGTTTATCCAATAGTTATAGGTGATACAACGGTAGTAACAGATACCAAGATCCAACAACTTAATGTAAATAAGTATGCATATCTTAAAAATAAGTTCCCTGTAGAGGTTATTCTTACTTATTCTGGAACAGGTAATATAAATACAAGTTTTGAAATAAGATCTGGTAAAAATATTGTTTATTCTAAGCCTGTTTCTTTTTCCGAAGAAAATAATTCTACAGTTATTAATTTTACACTCCCAGCTAGCTCAGCTGGTGTTTTAAAATATAGTGCTCGATTAGCACCAATAGAAAATGAGAAAAATGTAATTAATAATAAGAAAGATTTTGCTGTAGAGGTAATAGATCAAAAGACAAATGTTTTATTGATTAGTGATTTAACTCATCCAGATTTGGGAGCTATTAAAAAAAGTATCGAAAGTAACGAAAGAAGAAGCCTCACAATTAGTAGGCCATCAGAAGTAAAAGATATTGAAGAGTATCAACTTATTATTTTATATCAACCAAATGCAAGATTTAGAGCGGTATATGAAAAGATAAAAACTGCTAGGAAAAATTATTTTACGATAACTGGTTCTAAGACTGATTGGGTTTTTCTAAATAAATCACAAAATGTATATAGGCAAGAAATAACTAGGCAAACAGAATACTATTTGCCAAGATTCAACCCTAACTACGGAACATTTTTGTTAGAAGATATCGGTTTTAATGACTATCCTCCTTTAATAGGAACTTTTGGAGAGATACATATGAAATCATCTTATGATGTGTTATTACAAAGAAATATAGGAAACATAAAAACCGGTGAACCCTTGTTAGCCACTATAGAGGATAATGGGGTTAGAGAAGCAATTTTATTTGGAGAAGGTATATGGAGGTGGAGAGCACAGTCGTATTTGGATAATAAAAGTTTTGAAAGTTTTGATGATTTTTTCGGTAGGCTCGTTCAATATCTAGCATCTAATAAACAAAAAAGTAGACTTAATACGATTTCTGAATCATTTTATTATGGAAATTCTAGTATAAAGGTAAAAGCGGAATATTTCACTAAAAATTATGAATTTGATCGCAGGGGTAATTTAAATATAGTAGTAAAAAATAAAGATACAGAAGCATCACAGACAATCCCAATGTTATTAAAAAACAGTTCATATGAAGCCGATCTCAGTAGTTTTGCTTCTGGAAATTATGAATATACAGTAGTGGTTGTGGGTGAAAATATTTCACGATCTGGGAGTTTTAGTATTTTGGATTATGATGTAGAACAACAATTACTTAATGCAAATGTAACAAAACTTAGACAAGTTGCGACTAATACTAAAGGAACTGCCTATTTTATGAATCAAATAGATGGCTTAGTGAGTGATCTGATTGAAGATCAGAGGTATCAAGCAATTCAAAAGAGCAAAGAAAATATTGTATCTTTAATAGATTGGAAATACCTTTTGATGATAATTATATTATTATTAAGCATTGAGTGGTTTATGAGGAAATATAATGGGCTTATTTAAAAATTAAAAACTATACACATATATCATGGAAAAATTACCTAAAATAGGGTTACCTATTCTTATAATTATTGTACTTACAATTGTCTTTATTTCTAAATCAACAGAAACAATCGGCTCCGGAGAAGCTGGAGTGTTGTATAAAACATTCGGTGGGGGAGTTGTAACTGATGCACCTCCATTAGGAGAAGGTTTTCATTTGGTAGCGCCCTGGAATAAAGTTATTGTATATGAAGTAAGACAGCAAGAAGTTTTTGAGAAAATGCAAGTACTTTCTTCTAATGGTTTAGAGATAAAATTAGACGCTTCGGCTTGGTTTCAACCGGATTATGCTAAACTTGGGTTGTTACATCAACAAAAGGGAGAAAATTATGTTCAACGAGTTTTATTACCGACCATACGTTCTGCAGCACGTAGTGTAGTGGGAAGGTATACGCCAGAACAATTATACTCAAGTAAAAGAGATGCTATCCAGAAAGAAATCTTTGAAGAGACTAAGAAAATTGTTGGGAATCAATATATTCAGTTAAATGAGGTATTAGTGCGTGATGTAACATTACCGCCAACAATTAAGGAAGCTATCGAAAGAAAACTTAAACAAGAGCAAGAGGCATTAGAATACGAGTTTAGATTAGAAAAAGCTAAGAAAGAGGCAGAAAGACAGAAAATTGATGCTGAAGGTAAAGCGATAGCAAATCAAATTCTTAGTGCTTCTCTAACGGATAAGATTCTTAAGGAAAAAGGAATAGAAGCTACTCTTGAATTAGCAAAATCTTCTAATTCTAAGGTTGTTATTGTAGGTTCTGGAAAAGACGGGATGCCTTTAATCTTAGGTAATCAATAAATAAACCCTTTTCTGTAAATAATTACTGCCACTATATTTAATATATATAGTGGCTTTTTTTATGCTCTCTTACTACTTTTAGTAAGAGATTTTTGTGGGAATAATACTCTTAAATGGTTTTGATACAGTGAGTTGTGTTTTAAAAAAATGTGGTTTATAAGTATGAAATTTAAAAAAAAATGTATTTTTATCTGTATAATAAGTCAGTTAGTCTTTTATCTCCTAGATTAAGGTAAGAATATTTTTACAACCCTTGTTTTATGATTGAACATAATAATATCTTATCCAAAATTCAATATTTACTTGATAAATCCTACGAGTTTAGGGTTAATAATTTAAAAGAGAGTATGAGATTGGCTAATGAGGCATTGTTATTAAGTCAAGAAGTTAATCATATAGAGTATACTGGAAAAAGCCTAAATATGTTATCTCTGTTTAACATGATTTGTGGCAAAGGTAGTATCGCCTTAGACTATGCAGAGAAAGCTATAGTTTGTTTTAGATTATTAGAAGACGATAGAGGAGTAGCTGATGCCAAATATAGTATTGCAGGTATTTATTATAAAACCAATGATTATCATCTCGGAATGATCTATCTTATTGATGCTTTGGTAATTTATCAAAAGTATGATGATTGGTATAATGTATCTAGGACTCAGAAATCTCTAGGTACAATCTATGAAATTCTAGGAGATGAAAATAATGCTATTGAAGCCTATAAAATAGCTATAAAAGCAGCCAAAAAATGTAAAAGTAAAAACCTAGAATCTAATGTGTATAATCCAATGTCCGGAATTTTGTTAAAAAAAGACAAACCTGTAAAAGCTTCAAGGATGATTAATAAATCTATAAAGCTTAAACAAGAAACTGGAGATGAAAGAGGGTTAGCTTTTGCGATTTATGGACGTGGAAAAGTTTTTTATTATTATAAAGAATATGTAAAAGCAAATAAAGATTTTTTAGAAGCATTAGAAATACATAAAAAGTATAACGAAGTTTTTGGAATAGGAATGTCTAAACAAAAAATCGCTCAATTACATTTAGAAATAGGTGATAGACAAAAAGCGAAATTTTTACTAAAGGAAGTGATTGCACACGGAGATAAATACAACCTTTCTAGAACTAAATTCAAAGCATGTCATCTTCTTTATCAGTTATATAAAACCGAAAACAAGCATAAGAAATCACTAAAATATTTAGAGAGTTATTTAAAAGAAAAGGATAAATCTATTAATTCTCAGACGCTAAAAGTAATTGAGAATTATGAACGTATTTCTAAAATTAAATACGAACAACAAGAAGAGGGATTAAAGAGAGAGAAAGAGGCAATTGTTTTAAAAGAAAAACAAGCTGAGGAAACTGCAAAGATGAGACAAGAGTTTTTATCGGCAATGAGTCATGAAATAAGAACACCTTTAAATGCAGTTACAAGTATTATTTCGATGTTAAAAGAGAGGGCGGATGAGGATGATCAAAAATTACTTGTTTCGTTGCAGTTTTCTTCTAAAAATTTGATGCGCATTATTAATGATATCTTGGATTTTTCTAAGTTGGATTCCAACAAGATGGAGTTAGAAATACATGCAGCTAATTTTGAAGAACTAATAAATAATATTAGGGATACTTATCTAGGAATGGCTTTAGAAAAAGGTATAGAACTAAACGTTCATATTGATGATAAGTTAACTAAATTTTATTTACTTGATGAAACTAAGTTATTTCAGATTCTTGGAAACCTTGTAAGTAATGCCATAAAATATACTAATACAGGAGCAGTTGATATAAATATTAAATTGATTTCTTCTAAAGGTAGAAAAGATAAAATTTCTTTTAGTGTTAAGGATACAGGTGTAGGTATAGCTAAGAAAGAACAGTCTAGATTATTTGATAGTTTTTACATACCGTCTACTATTACAACTAGAAATAATGGCGGAACTGGATTAGGTTTAGCAATAGTCAAGAAAATTGTAGAGTTATATGGCAGTAGTGTTTTATTAATAAGTGAAAAAGGAAAAGGTTCTACATTTACGTTTGATTTAGTCTTGGAAAAAGCTGAGGAGATTATTAAAATTGATCAAAAGCAAACGGATCAGTTACAGGGTAAAATAGCAATTCTTGCAGAAGATAATGAAGTAAATGCTTTGGTAATGGGGCAGCTACTGAAGAAATGGGGAGTTAAAATTGAAAGAGTTAAAAATGGATATGATGCCGTACAGATAGCTAATAAAGTAAAAGTAGACTTTATTTTAATGGATATTCATATGCCAGAAATGAATGGTTTTGATGCTGCTAAGTTCATAAAAGATTCAAAAAACAAAAATAGCCATACCCCTATATATGCCCTTACCGCGGATGTTACTGCTATAAATAATGAGGATTATTTGAATTATTTTGATGGTTTTTTATGGAAACCACTACAAATAGATAGACTTTTTGATACATTAGTTAAGAAAAAAAAGGTATAGTTTTTCTTTTTTTTTTGTACCGTACTTTATGATTCCTGTAACAATTAATATGTTTTATGTACTAATAAATAAAATATATTTATGAGTTACTTCTTCATTACGTTATTAAGTCTCGCAGGTTTTTTGTCTCTTAAAGATGAGAAGGATAAAAGAAGGAAAAACATTTTTCTATTAATCTACTGCTCTTTGATAGCGGTTGTTGTACTTTTTTCTTTTGGAGAATTTATTGGTAAAATGTTATATCAAATTCAATATTCATAGATTATGAGAAAAGTAACGCCATATAGGGATAAGGACGAGGCTATTAAAACATTAGATAATGGAGGGAGATTCTATAACATTCTAACAAAAGCTGATGATGGAGTGATTTCTCAATCGGAATTAGGAAAAGTATCTGGTCTTTTTAGTGATAAACAAAAAATGATTCTTTTTTTAGATTTGGCAACTTCTAATCTAAGTGATAAAGATAGAGAAGAAATTATCGTTGCATTATCAAATGAATTAAGATCTGTTTATGATCAATATACTATCAAAAGATTGTTGGTCAATGAAGTGAAGGAAAAGGGTGAATTATCTACTAATATAGTTATTACTGGTGTTCCAAAGAGAATAGCTTCTAAATCAGACTTTAATGGGTTTATTATGGTTCCGATTGTTGCGGGTAAAGTAACAACATTTTCTATGATTCCAATCGTGGATACGTATGATGTATATGAAATAACTTCTGATGACTCATTAGATACTTTTGTAATTGCACATGCAAAAGGAGGGCAAAGACTTCCTGAAAGGAAAATAAAAGTTGCTGGAGTTTTGAAAGAACTAAAAGCGCAAAAGGATGAAACCGATTCAAAAAAATATTTAGAAGTTATTTATTACTTAGATATATAGTTTTCTATATTCTCAAATAAATAGGATCTAAATGCATATTGGATATTAAAAAAGCCTTTATAAATATATTACAAAGGCTTTAATTTTTAGGGTTGAATTTTTGGATTATTGATTTTTTAGCTTTTCCGCTTGAGCTGTCCAGTTATCACGTTCAATACGACCAGGAAAGAATTGTATTAATTCTGTAACTGTTTCTATATCTTCTTTGGTAAATTTACTTATTTGATCAAAAGTATATATTCCAATGCTATTTAATTTCTTTTCAATGAATGGTCCAACACCACTAATCAATTTTAAATCATCTTTTTGTGACTCACTTGCTGTTCCAAAGCTTTCAAAATTTAATTGAGGCTTTTCTGTATCACTCAAATCCTTTTTGACTTCTGCTACTTCAATTGATTTAGGAGCTTCTACCGGAATAGGATTAGAAAAAGTGGTATTAGCCTTTTTGTAGCTATCACTAGCTTTGCGTAATTTTTCTTTCTCTTTATGGCATTGATCTAATTTTTCTTGGTATTTATTTTTAAGAGACCATCTCGATAAAAGCCATCCAAGTAAGAAAGCTATTATTAATAATAAGAGAAGGCACCACCAGTTTGCTTCGTTTAAAAAATCTAACATTTTTATAGTTGGTATTTAGTTTACAATTATTTCTATTCGTCTATTTTTTGCTCTATTTTCCTGTGTGTCATTTGGAGCAATTGGACTTAATTCTCCTTTAGATTTAGCAGTAAATTTGTCTGAAGGGATACCTTGAGAAGTTAGATAATCTCTAACGTTTTGGGCTCGCTTAAGTCCAAAGAGCTGATTGGATTTGGTATCACCAATGTTATCAGTATGACCAGTAATTAATACTTTTTTATCAGGATACTTAGTAAGGTAGTTTTTTAGTTCTAAAGCATAATTAGATAAGGTAGCATCTGGTTTAAAATCTTTAGATCCAAAACTTGAGTATAACGTTTTATTAGCAATACCTTTTTCTATTTCCTCTATTCTGGATTCATCTATTTTATGAAAGTTTAGCAAAATACCACCATTGTATGTACCATTAGCATCATAATCATAGGTATGTAATTTTGCTTTGGTTAGAATTCGGTCTTTGTTTACTCCACCGGTGTTAACTAAAATATCTTTAATAAAATTGGCTCTTGAGATACCAGTTAATGAGTCTGCTTCTCTTTCGGTAGAAGTTTCATACCCATAGATTATTAAGTCTTGATCTTGATGTTGTCCAAGGTAATTAGCTATTTTATTCTCAAAACCATTAAGGCTTTCAGGTATAAAAACATCAAAATTAGAATTGTTGATTTGGATGTTTTTTGGATATCTAAAAACATCCATGTTTTCAATATCCTTTGCATATAGACCATGAGCCAAAGCAATACTATCTTCGTAAGCTTTTTTTGCTTTTGCTTCAATAGCAGGATCTATTTGCTCTTTTACAATAGTAGATCCTTCATCTTTGTTTCCAAGACACCAATTACAGGAGTAGTACCACCACATTCCCAGACAGGCGAATAAGATAAAAATAAAGAACGAAATTAAATTTCTCATATGTTGATGATTAGTGTTATTCTCTTAAAGTTAAAAAATGTTTTCATTAAATTATTATTCTTGAGCGATTTATGTTCCGAAAAAAGATGAATAGCAAAATTTTAAGCTGAAATGCATTTGAGATGAAAAAAAAATTTATAAATTCGCAGCGTAGAAAAAATTATGGAAAATATTCTTTTACATCATCATCATTCTTATATCTCCGCCCAGGCGTGGTAAGTTGATATGTGTATAAGTTAATCATATATAATAACCCGTTTGAGCATTTTCAAACGGGTTTTTTTGTTTAAAACTTGTTTTGAACTGACCAAACACAACAATAAAAAAAATGTCAAAAATTAAAATTGCTATTCAAAAAAGCGGAAGGCTTAATCAAGATTCCGTTCAGATTTTAAAAGATTGTGGTATTTCTATAGATAACGGAAAAGACCAATTAAAAGCTACTACTAGAAACTTTCCTATGGAAGTTATGTTTCTTAGGAATGGTGATATTCCTCAGTATTTGAGAGATGGTGTTGTTGATATCGCTATTATTGGTGAAAATGTTCTAGTAGAAAAAGGAAAAGATATTACGATTGCAGAAAGGTTAAATTTTTCGAAATGTAAAGTGTCACTTGCCGTTCCTAAAGATGTGTCGTATAACTCTATAAAAGATCTTGATGGGAAAAGAATAGCTACTTCATATCCCAATACGGTAAAAGAATATTTAAAAGAAAAAGGAATCTCTGCAGACTTGCACCAGATATCAGGATCTGTAGAAATAGCACCTAATATTGGTTTAGCAGATGCTATTTGTGATATAGTGTCTAGTGGTAGTACATTGTTTAAGAATAATTTAAAAGAAGTAGAAGTAATGTTAACTTCTGAAGCTGTCTTAGCTGTTTCTCCTAAAATTAGCGATGAAAATAAGAGTTTGCTTCAAAAATTACAGTTTAGAATACAAGCTGTATTAAAGGCTAGAGCTTCTAAGTATGTATTATTGAATGCTCCGAATGATAAGATAGATCGTATTGTTGATATCCTTCCAGGAATGCGTAGTCCAACAGTTTTACCTCTTGCAGAAAAAGGTTGGAGTTCAATACATACTGTGGTCGAAAAAAATAAGTTTTGGGATATTTTAGATGAGTTAAAAGCTGAGGGAGCTGAAGGTATTTTAGTATGTCCTATCGAGAAAATGGTATTGTAGTTAATTTAGAGAAAATGCAGAAGATATATAATCCAAAGAAAAATACTTGGGCGGACATATTAAAACGACCTACACAGACCGTGGCAGATATAGAAAATGTGGTTTTAGATGTTTTTAATGATGTAAAAACTAATGGAGACGGTGCAATAAAACAATATACAGAGAAATTCGATAAAGTATCTCTAGATTCTATATTGGTATCTAAAAAAGAAATAGAAAGCGCCGATCAATTAGTTAGTCAGGACCTTAAAGACGCTATTGTTTTGGCTAAATCTAATATCGAAGCTTTTCATGCTGCTCAGAAAACGGATAAGGTTTCCTTAGAAACAACAAATGGTGTTACCTGTTGGCAAGAGAAAAGACCTATTCAAAAAGTAGGATTGTATATTCCAGGCGGAACAGCTCCACTATTTTCTACAATTCTTATGCTGGCAGTTCCAGCTACTATAGCTGGATGTAATGAGATTGTGTTATGTTCTCCACCAAATAAAGAAGGAAAAATCAATCCAGCTATTTTATATACAGCAAATCTTTGCGGCGTAACAAAAATATTTAAGGTAGGAGGCATTCAGGCAATTGCAGGAATGACATTTGGCACTGATACAATTCCACAAGTATATAAAATTTTCGGACCTGGAAATCAGTTTGTTACTGTAGCTAAACAATTAGCTACAAAATTTGGAGTAGCGATTGATATGCCTGCTGGACCAAGTGAATTGTTGGTAGTGGCTGATGATACAGCAAATCCGTCCTTTGTTGCTTCTGATTTATTAAGTCAGGCGGAACATGGAAAGGATAGTCAGGTGATTCTGGTTACTACTTCTAAAAAACTTATAGAGCAAGTAGAAAAAGAAGTTACAAATCAATGTAATTTGTTACCAAGAAAAGAGATTGCTGAAGCGGCAATAGCGAATTCTAAACTTATTTATGTAGAACATGACCAAGAAGCTTTAGAACTAATTAATGAATATGGTCCTGAGCATTTTATAGTATGTGTAGAGGATGAAGACTTTTATGTGAATAATATTATGAATGCCGGTTCTGTGTTTATTGGTAATTACACGCCAGAGAGTGCAGGAGATTACGCTTCGGGAACGAATCATACCTTGCCTACAAATGGATATGCAAAACAGTATAGTGGAGTAAATCTAGATAGTTTCATGAAATCAATGACATTTCAGAAACTATCTGCGGAAGGTATCAAAAATATTGGAAATGCCATAGAGATTATGGCGGATGCCGAAGGTTTACAAGCGCATAAGAACGCAGTTACATTGCGATTAGAAAGTTTAAAGGATATTGACTAAAACGTTATTCGAGTATAGAATTTATAGTAAAAAAGAAGTAAATGAATTGTAGAAATTGTGAAAATATCTTAGCTGATGATGCTGATTATTGTCAATCTTGTGGTGCGAAAGTAATAAGAGAACGTATTACTTTAAAAGGGTTGAAAAGTGATTTTTTCAGTAATGTTTTGGGATTAGATAATCTTTTTGTTAGAACTTTAATTCATTTTGTGACTTCTCCAGATAAAGTTATTTCAGAGTATATCTCGGGAACAAGAAAACGATATATAAACCCATTTGCATTTCTGGTAATCGGAACTGCTGTTGCTACATTTATTTTTAACTTTTTTTCTGATGATTATAGTGAATTGATTCTTGCTACTCAAACGGAATCTTTTTATGAGTCATTATTTTCTATGTCAAACCCCGATATAGAGAAAAACACTGTGGAATATCAAGAAAAATACTTGGAATACAAAAAAGAACAGGCTGAAGCTAATAAAGTTACCCAAAGTTTTATGCTTAAGTATTTTAATATTATAGCTTTTATGTTAATTCCTTTTTATACGTTTTTAGCGGTAATGGTTTTTGGGAGAAAACGGTTTAATTATGGAGAACATCTTGTTATAAACTCTTATTTACTTGGGTTCGGATTGTTTTCTGGTACGTTATTCTTTTTATTAGGTTTACTAATTAGTCCATCAATCTATTTCGTAAGCTCTTTGGTGGTTATCTTTTATTATTTGTTTACTTATAAGAAACTATGTAGCTATAGTATTGGACAAATGATTCTTAAACTATTAAAGTTTGTAGTGGTATTGATCCTGTCAACAATAGTTTTCTTCATATTCGCTATTATAATAGGGATTATAATAGCATATATGAGAGCAATGATTTTTGGATAATTTATAGAATATTAACAAGTAATGAAACAATTAAATTTCAACATAAATAATATAACTCGTGAAAACGTTAAAGGATTAAAACCATATTCCTCTGCGAGAGATGAATACGTTTCAGATGGCTCTGAAATGATTTTTCTGGATGCCAATGAAAATCCATATGAAAATGGAGTAAATAGATATCCTGATCCACAACAACGTAGTCTAAAAGAGGTATTAGCTACACAAAAGGGGGTTAATACAAATAATATATTATTAGGAAACGGAAGTGACGAGGTATTAGATCTTTTGTTTAGGGCTTTTTGCGAACCTAAAGTTGATAATGTTATTACGTTACCACCTACCTATGGGATGTATAATGTATTAGCTAATACCAACGATGTTCAAAATAAAAAAGTTCTTTTAAATGATAATTTTGAACCTAATGTTTCTAAAATATTAGATACAGTTGATCAACAAACAAAGATCATATTTTTATGTTCTCCTAATAATCCTACGGGGAATTCGTTTTCAGAAGATAGTATTGCCCAAATTTTAGAAAATTTCAAAGGGTTGGTAGTTATAGATGAAGCGTATATTGATTTCTCTTCTAAAAAAAGTTGGATACTTAAAATTAGAGAATACCCAAACCTAGTAATAACGCAGACGTTATCAAAAGCATATGGAATGGCAGGGATCAGACTAGGTTTGTGTTATGCTTCAGAAGAAATCATAAGTATACTCAATAAAATTAAGCCTCCTTATAATGTTAATGAATTAACGCAGAAAAAGGCGTTGGATAGAGTTAAAGACGTTAATAAGATTAAAGAAGAAGTAGCTAATATTTTAAAGGAGAGAGAACGTATGATAGATTCCTTAGAAAATATTCAGTTTGTAAAAGAAATTTATAAAACCGATGCTAATTTTGTATTGATTCAAGTAGATAATGCAAATGTACGATATGATCAATTGTTAAAACAAGGGATTGTTATTCGTAATCGTACGACACAACCATTATGTGAAAACACACTGAGATTAACAGTTGGAACTAATCAAGAAAATAAGAAGTTAATAGAGGCTTTAAAAAGTATATAAATTCTGTTCTTAATGAATACGAATTACAAAAAATAAATTAAAATGAAGAAAGTATTATTTATAGATAGAGATGGGACATTGGTGTTGGAACCACCTGTAGATTATCAATTAGATAGTTTGGAGAAGTTAGAGTTCTATCCAAAGGTTTTTCAATATATGGCTAAAATAGCCGACGAATTGGATTATGAATTGGTGATGGTAACTAATCAGGATGGATTAGGAACTGATTCTTTTCCAGAAGATACTTTTTGGCCAGCACATAATAAAGTAATGACTGCATTCGAAAAAGAAGGAGTCGTGTTTAATGCTGTTCATATTGATAAAACTTTTCCTCATGAAAATGCGGATACTCGTAAGCCAAGAACAGGTTTATTAACGGAGTATTTTGATAAGGAAAATTACGATCTAGAAAATTCATTTGTTTTAGGAGATAGAATTACAGATATGGAGTTGGCAAAAAATCTTGGAGCTAAAGGGATTTTCCTGTCAGAAGATCCTGAGCTTGGAGCAGATGAAATAGAAACTGATACAACAGCCATTTCAGAAAGTATTGTATTAACATCGACAGACTGGAAGGAAATTTATGAATTCTTAAAACTTGAAGATCGAGTTGCTGAAATTACCAGAAATACAAATGAAACCAAGATCTATATTAAACTTAATTTAGATGGTTCTGGTCAAAATGAGATTTCTACAGGGCTTCACTTTTTTGATCATATGTTAGATCAAATTGGACGTCATGGTGCGATGGATTTAACAGTTAAAGTAGATGGAGATTTACACGTAGATGAACATCATACTATAGAAGATACTATGATTGCTTTAGGAGAGTTGTTTTCTAAAACTCTTGGTAATAAATTAGGTATCGAACGTTACGGGTTTTGTTTACCTATGGATGATTGTTTAGCACAGGCAGCAGTTGATTTTGGAGGTCGTCCTTGGTTGGTTTGGGATGCTGATTTCAAACGTGAAAAAATAGGGGATATGCCAACAGAAATGTTTTTTCATCTTTTTAAATCTTTTACAGATGGTGCCAAGTGTAATCTAAATATCAAAGCCGAAGGAGAAAATGAACATCATAAAATAGAAGGAATATTTAAAGCATTTGCTAAAGCGATGAAAATGGCGGTAAAAAGAGATGCAAATAAAATGTTTTTACCAAGTACCAAAGGAATGTTATAACAAACCAAATTGTATAATTAAAAAGGTCTTGAATCAAGTTCAGGATGCAATAATATGAAGATAGTAATTATAAATTACGGAGCAGGAAATATTCAATCGATCAAATTTGCGATTCAACGATTGGGATATGAAGCTGTCTTAAGTGATGACCCTCAAGAAATAAAATCTGCGGATAAAGTGATTTTTCCTGGAGTAGGAGAAGCGAGCAGTGCTATGAGTAAGTTAAAAGATTCTGGTTTAGATACCTTGGTCCCACAATTAAAGCAACCAGTTTTAGGAATTTGTTTAGGGATGCAATTGATGTGTAATTACACAGAAGAAGGTGATACTAAAGGTTTGGGTATTTTTCATACGGATGTGGTAAAGTTTAATCACGGAGTAAAAGTTCCTCAAATAGGATGGAATCAAATAGAGTCATTAAGTTCTGCCTTATTTAGTGGAGTAGAAGAGAAGGAGTATATCTATTTAGTTCATAGTTATTATGCTCCTATAATGGAAGAAACCATTGCACAATCTACTTACGGAGTAACTTATAGTACAGCTTTACAGAAAGATAATTTCTACGGAACTCAATTTCATCCAGAAAAGAGTAGTGATGCGGGAGAGAAGATTTTGAAAAACTTTTTAGAGTTAAAAATTAATAACTAATAATTATAAAATAAAGCATGAGGATCATACCTGCAATAGATATCATTGACGGAAAGTGTGTTCGCCTTTCTAAAGGAGATTATGATACTAAAAAAATATATAATGAAAATCCATTAGAAGTAGCAAAAGAATTTGAGGCTCATGGAATTCAATATTTACATTTAGTTGATCTAGATGGTGCAAAATCTAAGCATATAGTAAATCATAAGGTGTTAGACCAGATAGCTTCTAAAACGGGTTTAAAAATTGATTTTGGAGGAGGTTTAAAAACAGATGAAGATTTAAAAATAGCTTTTGATAGTGGTGCAAATCAAATTACTGGTGGTAGTATTGCAGTAAAGAATCCTGATATTTTTAAATCTTGGTTGCAAAAATTCGGGAGTGATAAAATTATTTTAGGAGCAGATGCACAACATGAAAAAATCGCAGTAAGTGGTTGGTTGGAAGAAAGTGATAAAGAGCTAATTCCTTTTGTTAAAGAATATAAAAAAGAGGGTGTGTCCTATGTGATTTGTACAGATATTAGTAAAGATGGGATGTTAGAAGGACCTTCTTTTGATTTGTATAGAAAAATGTTGAATGAAATAGGAGATATAAAGCTAATTGCTTCTGGAGGGATTTCAACTTTTGATGAATTACCAAAATTGGCTGAAATTGGATGTGAAGGAACAATTATAGGAAAAGCAATTTATGAGAATCGAATAAGTTTAAAACAATTAGAGAATTATATTCTTCAAAACAGTTAGTAAGTAATGAAAGAGGAAATATCACAAGAGTTTAAGGAGCAAATCTCCTATAGATTGGATGAAAGTCTTAGGATGATTACTATTAGTTTTGATCAACTTTCTGAAGATGATATATGGAAACGGTTTAATCAATCTTCAAATAGTATCGGAAATTTGATGCTTCATCTTTGTGGTAATATTACTCAATATGGTATAGCTTCTCTAGGAGGTTTGGAAGATGAAAGAGATAGGGATACTGAGTTTGAACCTAAAGAAGGTTTTTTGAAAGAAGAGTTGTTATTAAAACTTAATGAGACTTTAGAACAAGCCAAGACAATCTTGTTCGATTGTACTATTTCTGAATTAATGAGAAAACGAGAAGTGCAAGGGTTTACTTTTTCAGGAATTGGTATAATGATTCACGTGACTGAACATTTGTCTTATCACACGGGGCAAATAGCTTTTTGGACAAAACAATTAAAGAATAAAGATTTAGGTTTTTATGAAGGTATGGATCTAAATATAAAAAATAAAGAAAACTAATGTTAACTAAAAGAATTGTACCGTGTTTAGATATTAAAAACGGACGTACGGTAAAAGGAGTCAATTTTGTTGATTTAAGAGATGCTGGAGATCCAGTAGAATTAGCAGATGCATATTCTAAAGCAGGAGCCGATGAACTAGTTTTTTTGGATATTTCAGCTACTGAGGAGAGAAGAAAAACACTTGCTAATTTAGTTCTTAGAGTTGCAGAGAAAGTTAATATACCGTTTACCGTTGGTGGAGGCATATCATCTATAGAAGATGTAGATGTTTTACTGCAAAATGGAGCGGATAAGGTTTCTGTTAATTCCTCTGCAGTAAAAAATCCACAGTTAATTAATGAATTAGCAGGGAAATTTGGAAGTCAATGTATTACAGTAGCTATAGATGCTAAACAAATTGATGGGAAATGGATAGTACATTTGGTCGGAGGAAAAGTACCAACTGAGCTTGATCTATTTGATTGGGCAAAGGAAGTAGAAGAAAGAGGTGCCGGAGAAATTTTATTTACTTCTATGGATAATGATGGAACTAAAGATGGTTTTGCTAATCAAGCTTTAGCAAGATTATCTACAGAATTAAATATTCCTATAATTGCATCTGGTGGAGCAGGTAATACACAACATTTTATAGATACTTTTAAAGAAGGAAAAGCAGATGCTGCATTAGCAGCAAGTGTTTTTCATTTTAAAGAAATAGAAATAAAAGATTTAAAAGAGGAATTGCGGTTAAATGAAATTCCGGTAAGATTATAACAAAATATAATTCCGGACTTGATCTGGAAACCAAAATATAGATTGATAAAATGGAAATAAATTTCAATAAAAATAATGATGGACTTGTTCCGGCAATAATTCAAGATGCAACCACTAGAAATGTTTTGATGCTTGGTTATATGAATGAGGAGGCTTACCAGAAAACAATAGAAACTAAAAAGGTAACTTTTTTTAGCAGAACTAAGAATAGATTATGGACTAAAGGTGAGGAGAGTGGTAATTTTTTGAATCTTGTAGATCTAAAAAATGACTGTGATAATGACACCTTATTAATCCAAGTAAACCCAGTGGGTCCAACTTGTCATAAAGGAGATGATACTTGTTGGGCACAGAAAAATGTTCAGTCTTTTGGTTTTTTGACAGATTTGGAAAACACTATACAGGATAGAAAAGAAAATCAAGATAATGAAAAATCTTATGTAGCATCTCTCTTTAGAAAAGGGATAAATAAAGTTGCTCAAAAAGTAGGAGAAGAAGCTGTAGAAGTGGTTATAGAAGCTAAGGATGATAACGAAAAGTTGTTCTTAGATGAAAGCGCAGACCTTCTTTTTCATTATTTAATTTTACTACAAGCTAAAGGTTATAAGCTTAATGATATTGTAAAAGTGTTAAAATCTAGAGGTTAAGGGTGTAGGTAAGTGTTGATTTTTGTAAGGGGATGATGTTTTTTTAACATATTTTTATAATTTCGCCGGGCTTTTCGAATACCTGTTAATTTTATTTCGTTTTTATAGGTAACAAAAAGCTTAAAAATGATACTTACAGATAAATAAATTGATTTTGAAACAAAACTACACAAAGTTACTTTTCGTTTTATTAATATTTTTTGGCGGTATTGGAGATGCTTTTTCTCAATGTAGCCAAGAACAAATGATAACCATTTGTGATATGGAGACTATCGATTTCGATTTCGATGGTATTCCAGATGGTATTATTAATTTGTATGATGAAACAGGTATCGTACCGGAATCAGGAGATTTTTGGGAATCTACAGGAATAGAAGAAGGTGAAGAAGGAATAGAAGCTTCTGGAGTTTTAAGATTATGGCAGTTAAGAAATGCTTCTGATCTTTATTTTTTTGAACTTAAGAATCCGAATTGCCCAGATGACTATAGAGTTAGAGTTAATGTCAAACTTGGTCCGTATGCTGGTATTGCAGCAACAACTGGTTTCTTTCCTGTTTGTGATAATGATGATATTTGTACAGCAGGATTTGAAATAGACATTAACCTTTTTGATACATTAGAGTCAAGAGAAGGGTTCGCTCTTCCTCATCTAAACGGTATATGGACTTATACCGGCTCTCTACCTTCTGATACATATATTCTAAGCGGCTCAAACTTTGGTACAACCATTGAAAATAATGGTGGTTTCCCTGTGGATAGTGAAGATTTTAGTTTTAGGTATACCGTTTTTAATGTAGATACTTGTATTACTGAATTTGTAGATGTTCAGATAACTGTAGTAAGACCGGTTACGGCAGGTTATGGATCATCATTTTCGATCTGTGAAGGCGATATCGCATCTTGGGATATGGATATTAATTTATTCGATAACCGATTTTTAAATGGAGAAGAATTAGGTGGAAGTTGGGAAGACGATGATAATACTGGCCAAATTACAAGTGCTACGGATGCAGTAATTAATTTGAAAGAGGTCTATGATGCGTTTAGAGCTTCTCCAGAATATGTTCCAGGTTTTAGTTGTATAGATTTTAGTTATACCTATAAGATCAACAGTAGATCTCCAATATGTCCTAATGACGAAGAAACGGTAATGTTTGTTATATATGAAGAGTTAAGGCCATTTGCTCCACAGAATTCAGTGGAAGAAATTTGTCCTAATTCGTCTCCGGCTCAAATTAACCTTTTTGATTTACTTGAGTTTGAACCCGGTTACGTTTATACGGATGGTTCATTAGTGGATGATTTTGCGTATTGGACATTTCTTGGAGGTATTCCTTTCAATGGTGATCTTAACTTAGAAAATAATTTAAATGATACACCAGAAGATGAACAACATTTAGGACCAATTACTATTGCGGGAGCCAGACCAGGGAGTTATAGATTTAGATACGATGTGGTTCCTAGACAAAGCTGTGGTGCAACATTTTCTTATTCCGGTGATGTTTGTCAGCCTATTAGTATAGAGAGCAACCCTTGTCCTACTATTTCTACTATAGTTACAATTGTAATTTTACCTCATGATTATGCAGGAGAAGATACTTTAGATCTAATTATATGTAAGACAGATGCCAATCAATATAGTTTAAGAAGTTTATTAAACTCAGATGGACGAACTATAGAGGAAGGGATTTGGACAGATAATAATAATGGAGGTAACGTAGTTGATGATTTATTCTTGGTTCCTGAAGAAATTAATGCTCCAATTTCGTATTCCTTTACACATACAACAACCAACCCTTCTGGGTGTGTTGATGAAGCTTTATTAGAGTTTACAATTTATAAAGAAGCAAATGCTGGAGCAGGAAGTGGTACCGCTACATCACTATGTTCAGATAATTTAACGGTAACACTTTTCAATCTTTTAGAAGGTAATCCTGATCCAACAGGAACGTGGATTGGACCTCTTGGTTATATGTCACCAGATCATCTAGGTATTTTTGATGCTTCAGATAATACACTACCAATTCTAGGTCCGGGAGATTATGTATATACTGTTGGAGGTAATGTCGGTTGTAGTTCTCAAGATCAAGCAACAGTAACTATAGCTATTGTAGAACCAGTAGAGATTGGTAATGATAGAAGTGATTCTTTTTGTGAAATTGATGGACGTGTTAACTTATTTACAATTTTAGATAATAATACACCAAGAACCGGAACTTTTCAGGATATAGAAAATACAGGTGCTTTAACTCCAGATGGAGTGGTAGAGTTTGATTTATTACCAAATCCCGATAATGAGGTTAATAAGATTTATAATTTTAGATACGTAATTCCTAACACAGCACCTTGTAATGAATCTTCATTAAATGTAGAAGTACAAATCATAGATTTACCAGAACCGAATGTGCCGGATCAAGAATTCTGTATTCTTGATGGTAAAAGATTAGATGATATTGAAGTGGATGTATTAAATTATAATTGGTATCCTACATTAGAAAGTGATATGCCTATTATTGATAATCCATTACTTTTTGATAATCAAATATATTATATCGCAACTGTAGATGCTGATAATTGCGAGTCAGAAAGAGTAACGGTTGCTGTTAATATTCTTAATATGGGTGAGCGATTCTCTAATGGTGATATATGCGCATTGGATTTTCAAGATGGAGTTTCTCCAGATGGGAATAATCAAAATGACACTTTTGATTTGTTTATTGAAGATGAGTTTAATATCCCAGTTGCTTTTCCGGATTTTGATTTGAAGATATATAACAGATACGGAGCAAAAGTATTTGAAGGAAATAGAAATACTGAGGAGTTCCGGGGAGAAAGTAATGTTTCTATTCGATTGGGAGATGATTTACCATCTGGAACCTATTTCTACATTTTTACACCAAACTTTGAAAACAATTTTCCTATTCAAGGAAGCTTTTACCTAAGCAGATAAACAATGAAATCACGATTAATTTTTAGTATAGCGATAGTTTTCTGCTCGGTATTGTATGCACAGCAGGAACCACAATATTCTCAATATATGTATAACATGAGTACGGTAAACCCTGCTTATGTTACGAACCAGAGTGGATTGATTTCTACTGGTTTATTATATAGAAGACAATGGACAGGAATTGAAGGCTCACCAGAAACAGCAAATGTATTCGGAAACATTCCATTGAGTGAGAAGATTGAATTAAGTGTTAATTATGTAAATGACAGAATTGGTGAAGCAATTAGCACCAATAACAATTTCTTTAATGTTGATTTCGCATATATTACACGTATATCAGATCGTTTTAAATTATCTTATGGTTTAAAAGTAGGAATCAATAGTTTTAAATTAGATGCTTCTGGTTCTGATGTAGCAGATGATCCTGCATTTGCTGCAAATAATTCTGAATTACAGCTAAACATAGGAGCAGGATTATTCTTGTTTTCTAATAATTTTTATGCCGGTATTTCTTCTCCAAATTTATTACCTAATGAGGTGGCTGTCGATGGTATTGGTGTTTCTCAATCAAAGACCCATTTATATGGAGTTACAGGTTTTGTGTTTGATTTAGTAGATGAGGTTAAACTTAAGCCATCTATGGTTATAAAGCAGGTTTTAGATTCTCCGCTTACATTTGATATTTCACTTAATTCTTTGATTTATAATAAATTCGAATTAGGTGTTTCTTATCGTTATGAGGATGCTTTTATTGCATTGGCTGGATTTAATATAACGAGAAATCTAAAAGTAGGATATTCATATGATTTTAGTACAAGTGAGTTAAGTGGATATAACAATGGAAGTCACGAAATTATTCTATTATACAATTTCGATTTACTCAATTTTAGTAATAAGTATACATCTCCAAGATTTTATTAAGATATGAAAACTAAAATAATATTTGTATTCATCTTATTGATTACACAGTTTATCTTTTCTCAGAAAAAGAGTAGAGCGGATCGTTTTTTTGATAATGGAGATTATATAAATGCGGCATTGCAATACGAAGAAGAATTAAATCAAGAAGGATATGAAAAACATATTCTTGAAAATATTTCTATTTCATATTACAATACATTTCAGTTTAAAAAGGCGTATAGATATCTTAAGGTTTTGACTTCGGGTAAGTTTTATGGAAAGGATAAGTCGTATGATAATTCATATAATTTTATGATGCATCAAGTACTTTCTTCCTTAGGAAAATATGAAATGGCTGTCGATTTCCTAGTGTTATATAAAAAAAATCTGGAAACAAATCCATTAAATAAATTAGATGCAATTGCGACAATAGAAGCTTTTAAATTAAAAGATGATGATTATGTTGTGAATTCTGTAGCGTTTAATTCTGAAGCTTCAGAGTTTGGAGCGGTAAAATTAGATAGTACTGTGTATTTTGCATCTGACAGAAGTTCTCATGGTTTTATGAATCAAAAATATAAATGGACGCATAGACCATTTTTAGATATATATACTGTTAAGGTTGATAGCAATAATATAGGAGTCTCCGAAATTGAGGCTCTTTCTGGAGAAGTTAATTCTAAACTCCACGAAGGTAATTTTTGTTTTACTTCGGATGGTAATACTATATATTTTTCAAAAAGTAATTCAGAAAAAGGGAAAAAGAAATTTGATAGTCTAAGAAATAATGCAATTCATTTATATAAAGCTAAAAGAGTTGATGGAGAATGGCAGAAGCCAGAAAAATTAAAATTTAATAATAAAGAATATTCTATAGAACATCCTTCTATTTCAGCAGATGATAGGATGTTGTATTTCTCGTCTAATATGCCAGGCGGATATGGGGATTTTGATATTTATGTTTCCGAAATTAATATGGATGGAACTTATGGAGAACCAATTAATCTTGGTTCATCTATTAATACAGAAAATAGAGAACAGTTTCCGTTTATTTCTAAAGAAGGACATTTGTTTTTTTCTTCTAATGGTCACTTAGGATTAGGAATGATGGATGTTTTTGTCTCTGAATTAAAAGAAAATCAATTTACAAAACCAGTAAACTTAGGTGCACCAATTAACTCTAGCTACGATGATTTTTCCTTAACGTATTATAATGAAAAAGACGGTTTTTTTGCATCGAATAGAAAAGGAAAAACAGATGACGACATCTTTTCTTTTTCTCAGATAGGAGAAATATTTTTGAAAGAATATATGGCGAATTTTGAGGTTAGAGATTTTGCTACAGATAATTATGTTTCCAATGCTGATGTGTATTTACAAAATGCAGAAAGGCAAAAAGTGTACGAATCTACACTAGATTCAATCTCAGCGTTTAGTTTATCAATTTTTCCTGGAAAATATGATTTTAGAGCTTCTTCTAATGGATATAAAACTAATATCAAACCTATTCTAGTGAAAGAAAAAGATAATGAAACTTATGTAATTTATTTAGAAAAGGAAATAGAACTTGCAATTGTAGAGAATTCTAAGGAACGAGAAACAGAAGCTATTACCACTTCTGAAAACACAACTACAAAAAGAAAAGAAAAACTTACTGCAGAGGAGTTAAGGTTAAAGTTGCTTTCGGATAAAGTAGGCCCCCCTGTTATCGAAAAGAATGGGAAGCTGTATTTTGATCTTCCACCAATCTATTTTGATTATGATAAATGGAATATTAGAGCAGATTCCAAAAAAGTATTGGATGATTTTGCTTTAAAGTTGGAAAAGTACAAAACAGTTTATATTAAAATTTCTTCACATACGGATAGTAGAGGTACGGATTCATATAATCAAGTTTTATCTGAAAAAAGAGCAGAATCTACTCGTAATTATTTAGCATTGGTAGGTTATGTAAATGCAAGAAGAATGCAATTTAAAGGATTTGGAGAATCTGCACCTTTAATTGATTGTGATACTAAAACCTGTTCAGAAGAAGAGCATCAGATAAACCGGAGAAGTGAATTTGAGATTATTAAATATTAGCATGTTTTGGTAATTCTATTTTGAGTAATTATCAATAGTTAAAAAAGATATTTAACTAAAAACTTAGTTGTAAGTTTGTTTTTTTAACCACAAAACTCAAACTATGAATAAATTGTATGGAATTTTCCTCCTTTGTATAAGTTTTCTTAGTTGTCAAAAAGAAAGGCCCATTGATTATGCTATTTTCTCGGGACAGATAAAGAATTCGAAAAAAATAGATACTCTTACATTAATAGGAGATCATTTGAAAAAGAGTATTCCAATTGCGCCAGATGGTTCTTTTTCAGATACAATCCCAATCGATACCATTAATTATTTTCATTTTAGTTTAGGAAGAAAAACGGTAGAACTATATCTTGAAAAAGGAAATACGCTTCGTTTAAGCGCTGATCTTGAAAATAAATTGAATACGCTTTATTATGAAGGAGAAGGAGCTAACGAAAACAACTTTATGGTGACTAAAAGTCAATTAATTACATCCTTGAAGGATAGTATTAATTTTTTTCAATATTATAATAAACCTGTACAGGTAAAAGAACAAAGTTTGGTTCTTAAAAATGCTATCCAAAAAATTTTAGATACAATTACTACGATAACACCAGAATTTAAAGAAAAGGAACTGAGAAGTAATCAATGAAATTATTTGGCAGAGTTACATAAATACGTTGGTTTTGTTCTTAATGATTCATTACCTAAAAATTATTTTGAAGGTTTAGATGTTTCAGATTTATCTGATGCATCTAGGTATGAAACTATTGGTAGTTACAAGTCTTTAGTTAAAGAGCACTATAATAGAAAATTAGGACAAATAAAACGTGATTATTATAATAAGGAGATTTTTGAAAATGTTGGGTTTAAGTCATTCTCAGAGGTTTTAAAGGAGATGCCACATGGACTAATAAAAGATGATTTTATGTATTATCATAGTGGTTTACTTCTATATCCTGGAGAAACGAATGAAACCATTGATAACATTTTTCCTATTTTAATGACTTCATCTAATTCAGTGCACAAGAAAATATACGAAAATAAATATGAGAGACTAAAGAAATTAGAAAAAGGAAAGCCTTCTCCTTTATTTGAATATGAAGATTATAATGGAGAAGTGGTTTCGCTATCTGATTTTAAAGGAAACTATATTTATATCGATATTTGGGCTACATGGTGTAAGCCATGTATACAACAATTTCCTTATATAAAGGATTTAAAAAGGAAGTATAAGGATAAAAAAATAAAGTTTGTCGGAATTTCTATTGATGACCCAAATAATAAACCCAAATGGAAGAATTTGATCAAAAAGAAAAACTTGGATAATTCAATACAGTTGTATGCAGGAAATGTTACTAAATCCGATTTTATGAGGGAGTATTTTTTGGTAACGGATACCTATTCGTATAGTATTCCTCGTTTTATTCTTATTGATCAAAATGGTAAAATAGTAGATCGTAATGCTCCTGCACCTGTAGAAACTGAAGAAATGGAGAGATTATTTGCAACTTTAAATTTATGAAAGGCTATATGTAAAAAATCTCAAGCTAATCATTTTGAAAATATGTTTCTAGATCTTTGTTCTAATACTTTGTTTTCTAATAAATTAAATTGTATTTTTGCAGCCCTTTTTAGCGAATAAGAGAATATAAAAAGGATAAAAATAATTTAATTTAACGCTTCTGTATACGTTTTCGTATTGATTCTCAAACAAATACAGGATACAAATTTTATCTTCAATGTCTGAAGAAACAAAAAACACAGACGTTCAGGAAGTAGAGGCTCCAAAGGCAGCTCCAGCTGTATCTCCTCAACAAGAAAATCCTGAACAATTTTTAAAAGACTTTAACTGGCACAACTACGAGGAAGGTATTGACCCAATCGCAGATTCTAAACTTGAAGAGTTTGAAAAGCTAGTTGCAGAAAACTTTGTTGACACCTTAAATGATGAAGTAGTTGATGGTACAGTAATTAATATTACAGATCGTGATGCTATTATTGATATTAATGCAAAGAGTGAAGGTGTTATTTCATTAAATGAATTTCGTTATAACCCGGATCTTAAAGTAGGTGATAAGGTTGAGGTGTTAATTGATGTGCGTGAAGATGCAACAGGTCAGTTGATATTATCTCACCGTAAAGCTCGTGTGATCAAGGCTTGGGATAGAGTAAATAATGCTCACGATACTGGCGAAATCGTAAACGGTTTTGTTAAGTGTAGAACTAAAGGAGGTATGATTGTAGATGTTTTCGGAATTGAAGCATTCTTACCTGGTTCTCAAATTGATGTGAAGCCAATCCGTGATTATGATGCGTATGTAGGTAAAACAATGGAATTTAAAGTGGTTAAGATTAACCATGAATTCAAAAACGTTGTTGTATCGCATAAAGCACTTATCGAGGCTGATATCGAAGAGCAGAAGAAAGAAATTATTGGTCAATTAGAAAAAGGTCAAGTATTAGAAGGTACTGTTAAGAATGTTACTTCTTACGGTGTATTCGTTGATCTTGGAGGAGTTGATGGACTTATTCATATTACTGACCTTTCTTGGTCTAGAATCAACCATCCAAATGAGATTGTTGAACTTGATCAGAAGTTGAATGTTGTAATCTTAGACTTTGATGAGGCTAAGACACGTATCCAATTAGGTCTTAAGCAGTTGAAAGCGCATCCTTGGGAAGCTCTTGACAACGAACTTAAGGTTGGTGATAAAGTAAAAGGTAAAGTAGTTGTAATTGCAGATTACGGTGCATTTATCGAAGTTGAAGAAGGAGTAGAAGGATTGATCCACGTTTCAGAAATGTCTTGGTCAACTCATTTACGTTCAGCACAAGACTTTGTTAAAGTTGGTGATGAAGTAGAAGCTGTGATTCTTACTTTAGATAGAGAAGAGCGTAAGATGTCTCTTGGTGTTAAGCAATTAACTCCAGATCCTTGGACTGACATTACTACAAAATATCCTGTAGGTTCTAGACATACAGGTATCGTTCGTAACTTTACTAACTTTGGAGTTTTTGTAGAGTTAGAAGAAGGTATCGACGGTTTAATTTATATTTCTGATCTTTCTTGGACTAAGAAAATCAAGCACCCATCTGATTTTACAAATGTTGGAGATAAGCTTGATGTTGTTGTTCTTGAATTAGATGTAGAAGGACGTAAATTAAGTCTTGGACATAAACAAACTGAGGATAATCCTTGGGATAAGTATGAAAAAGAATTTGCTGTAGGAACTAAGCACACTAATACTATTGCAGAGATTGTAGACAAAGGTGCTACAATTGAGTTCAATGAAGATATTGTTGCTTTTGTACCTTCACGTCACTTAGAAAAAGAAGACGGTAAGAAACTTACTAAAGGAGATGAAGCTGAGTTCCAAATCATTGAGTTCAACAAAGAATTCAAAAGAGTTGTAGCTTCGCATACTGCTTTATTTAAAGAAGAAGAAGCTAAGATTGTTAAGCAAGCTGCTAAGAAAGCTGCTGCTAGTAACTCAGAGAAAACCACCCTTGGTGATATCGATGCGTTAGCAGATCTTAAAGCTAAAATGGAAAAAGGAGGGAACTAATAATCTCTTTATTTTCATAATAAATATTAAAGACCGTTCGTATGAACGGTCTTTTTTTATAATTTAACTGAAAAAAGGGATGTATCTTATACTGGTTTTGGTGTGTTCGAGATTGAATGTTTTATCGAAATTTGCAGTAAATTGATCAATAATGGAGAAGAGTCTGTGGGTCTTATTTTTAAATATTTTGTTTATGAATTTATCGAATAGTCAGAATATGCATACCGAAGAGGAATTAAAAATATTCAAAGAAAAAGTTAATCAAACCATAGAATTAGGTAGAGCTACTATTGTGGATATTGCGGCAAACGGAATTAGTAACGATACTGAATCTCTTATTAATGACGAGAACGTCCTTATTTCTGTTTGGTATAATAATGCGGAGGTAAAGGTAGAATTCAGGGAACGTTCTCCAATAAAATACCTTGCTTATGGAGAAGAGTTTTATTTTCAGGTTGTTGTAAAAGTGTCTATAGATAGAGTTTCTGGTAGTGGTGGTTCGGTAGTTAGGAATTCTGAGAATGAAACTTCTAGATCTGGTTTTTCTTCAACTTATTTATATCGATCTACTAATAATACTAAAGCCGCTATTGATCATGTATTGGAATTGAATAATACCAATGACCCTAAATATCATATCAACGCATCTTCACAGATATATACTATTATAAGAGAACAAAAGAACTATTATGATATGCAGATCTATGATAGATATTCGATAACATATAAGATCGATAAAAAATCAGGTAAAATATATGATTATAAAAATCCTTATAAAAACTTTTATCCAACACCAGCAAGTGCTCCTAGTTTTCCAATGCCATTTGGTCCATGGATAGAAATAAAAGAATAGTAGTCTTTATTTTTATTGTTTTGTAATAGAAAAGATTATACTGTCGTTTTATTATTGAGTGTTGATCTGGATATTTTAAAACTAGACTTAGGATTGATTAATTCTAAATTTTCATTACTTTTGTATACCAAATGTCTATTTGGAGATTATGAGTCAGAAATTACTACTTAGTGCAAAGGAGATAGATATTATTCTGCACCGTTTGGCTTGTCAATTAATCGAAAATCATACTCATTTTGAAGACACTGTTCTGATCGGAGTACAACCAAGAGGTATCTTTTTAGCGGATAGAATAAAGGAAGTCTTAGTTAGGGATTATGGGTTGTCTAATGTAAAAATGGGACACCTTGATATTACTTTTTATCGAGATGATTTTAGAAGAGGAGAAAAGCCTTTAGAAGCAAATAAAACACATATTGATTTTACAGTGGAGGATAAAAGAGTTGTTTTTATTGATGATGTTCTATATACAGGTCGTAGTATAAGATCTGCATTAACTGCAATACAGTCTTTTGGTAGACCAAGAGAAATAGAGCTACTTACATTAATTGATCGACGTTTTAGTCGTCATTTACCAATTCAACCTAATTATAGAGGTCGGCAGGTAGATGCTATTAATCAAGAAAAGGTAAAGGTCCATTGGGTAGAAAATGGAGGAGAAGATGCAGTTTATTTAGTAAATAATTAAAGTTCAATAATTTCTGAAGTATATTCATACATTAGAAATATAATAACAGAAGAGAAGAATGAGTGAATTAAGTGTAAATCACTTACTAGGAATTAAATATCTCACTAAAGAAGATATTAATCTCATTTTTGAAACAGCTGATCACTTTAAAGAGGTGATTAATAGACCAATTAAAAAAGTTCCTTCGCTTAGGGATATTACAATAGCTAACCTTTTTTTTGAGAATAGTACAAGGACAAGATTGTCATTTGAATTGGCGGAGAAAAGATTATCTGCAGATGTTATTAATTTTTCTGCAGCATCATCTTCGGTAAAAAAAGGAGAAACACTTATAGATACGGTTAATAATATCCTATCGATGAAAGTGGATATGGTTGTAATGAGACATCCTAATCCTGGAGCAGGTGTTTTTTTATCAAAGCACGTAAATGCAAGTATTGTAAATGCTGGAGACGGAGCTCATGAACACCCAACTCAAGCGTTGTTGGATTCGTATTCTATACGAGAAAAATTTGGAGAAGTAGAAGGGAAAAAAGTTGTTATTGTTGGTGATATTTTGCACTCTAGGGTTGCACTTTCTAACATTTTTGCTCTTAAACTACAAGGAGCAGAAGTAAAGGTCTGTGGACCAAAAACACTAATACCAAAATATATTGACAAACTTGGTGTTACTGTAGAAACAAATCTTACAAAAGCGCTCCAATGGTGTGATGTAGCAAATATGTTACGAGTACAAAATGAAAGAATGGAGATTAGTTATTTTCCATCTACAAGGGAATATACCCAACAATTTGGAGTAAATAAAAGGTTATTAGATAGCCTTGATAAAGAGATTGTAATAATGCATCCTGGACCTATCAATCGTGGTGTTGAGATCACGAGTGATGTAGCTGATTCTAAACAAGCCATAATATTGGATCAGGTTCAAAATGGGGTAGCAGTGAGAATGGCTGTTATTTATCTTTTGGCTTCGAAAATAAAACAATAAACTTATGATATTCAATAAAGAAGGTTCTACAACCATAATAACACAGGAAAAAGCGACTGTAGTAGAGTTCGTAAAAGGGATTGAAGATAAATATGAATCAATGAAAAACGACAATATTGTAGCTAACTTATTTTCGTTAAAGGATTTATCTGTTAATGATGTTAATGAATTTCTTAGAATTTCAAACAAACACAAATCAAATAAACGCTCTTTTGTAATTGTTACCGATAAGGTTTCTTATGACGAAGCGCCGAAGGAAATTACTGTTGTACCGACGTTAATAGAGGCTTTAGACCTAATTGAGATGGAGGAAATAGAAAGAGATCTAGATTTTTAAAAATATTTTAATTAATTCTGTAATCTAAAGTAGTTTTTTACGTCATAATACTTATGAATAAATTAGCCCCATTTATTCTTGTGTTGATATTCTTTGTTTCAGGTAATATTCATGCGCAAGACTGGAAATATGACTTCGACGAAGCAATAAAGTTAGCGAAAGAAAAAGATCAAAATATTGTTTTACTGTTTACTGGATCTGATTGGTGTCCACCTTGCATTAAATTAGAAAGAAAAGTATTTTCTAATTCAGAATTTAAGGAATTCGCAGATAAAAAGTTTGTTTGGTTAAAAGCAGATTTTCCTAAAAGAAAGAAAAACAGGTTGCCAGAAGAACAAAGCGAAAAGAACTATAAATTAGCAGAACGCTATAATAAAAAAATGGTGTTTCCGGTTATATTGGTTATAAACAAAGAAGGAACAGTTCTTGGTGCTACAGGATATAGGAAGATGTCAGCGAAACGTTATATGGATTTGCTAACTACTTTTGATTCTTTTGGAAACTGATATAGATTAATCTGTTAGATTAGATTATCTTGAGACTTTTTAAATTTAAGACACATAAAATTGAAAGTAACAATTTTAGGTTGCTACTCTGCGACACCAAGAACATTCACAAATCCAACTTCACAGGTATTAGAAATAAATAATCATATTTTTCTTATTGATTGTGGGGAAGGTACACAGGTAGAATTAAGAAGAAATAAGATTAAATTTTCTAGAATTAATCATATTTTTATTTCGCATCTTCATGGAGATCATTTTTATGGACTTGTTGGTTTGGTTTCTACATTTAGAATGCTAAATAGAGAAAACCCACTTCATATATATGGACCTAAAGGAATAAAAGAAGCAATTACACTACAACTTAAGCTATCTAATTCTTGGACAGATTATCCATTGCATTTTCATGAACTGACGAATACAGATTCAGAATTAGTGTTCGAAGACGAAAAGGTAACAGTTCGGACTATACCGCTTCAACATCGAATTTACTGTAATGGCTTTTTATTTCAGGAAAAACCAGGAGATAGAAAGTTATTGATGAGTAAAGTTCTTAATTATGATATTAATAAGGCTTATTATAAGTCTATTAAGAAAGGTAAAGATGCCATATTACCAAACGGAGATGTTATTCCTAATGCGGAGTTAACAGATGATCCAGCACCGGTAAAAAGTTATGCTTTTTGTAGTGACACTAGATATGATGAAGATAAAATTTCCTTACTAAATAAAGTAACAGCTTTATATCACGAATCAACTTTTTTAGAAAGTCATAAGCACTTGTGTCAGAGAACTGGTCATAGTACGGCTATCGAAGCCGCCACAATAGCAAGTAAAGCGGATGTAGAAAACCTAATTCTAGGTCACTACTCTACGAGATATGATAATATAGAGAAGTTTAAAGAAGAGGCTTCTACAGTATTTGATAATGTTGTAATAGGAGATGATGGTAAAGTTTTTGAGTTCTAAAGAAAGAAATACGTTTTTTCATATTACATTTAAACTATAAATGTGCTAATTATAAAATAATGAATAGAGATCTTACGGATTATAGAAAATCTTATGATAAAAAGGCTTTAGAAGAAAACGAATTACCAGTCTCTCCATTTCTTTTGTTTTCGAATTGGTTTAAAGAAGTAGAAGAAGCAGGTGGAGTAGAAGAGACTAATGCTATGAGTTTAACAACTTTTGGATTAGATAGTTACCCTAAAACGAGAATTGTATTGCTCAAACATTTCGATGAAGAAGGATTTGTATTTTATACCAATTACGAGTCTGAAAAAGGAAAAGCTATGGCTGCAAATAATAAAGTCTGTATTTCTTTCTTTTGGCCTAATTTAGAACGTCAGGTAATTATAAAAGGTGTAGTTAATAGAATTTCAGAACAAAAAAGTAGTGATTATTTTAATTCTAGACCAAAGGGAAGTCAATTAGGAGCTTGGGCTTCTGAGCAGAGCAGTATTGTTGAGTCTAGAGCTTTTTTAGAAAGCAAATTACTAGCATTAGAAGAAAAATATAAGGAGAAAGAAATTCCTAAACCTGACTTTTGGGGTGGGTATTGTGTGACCCCAGTAGAATTTGAATTTTGGCAAGGAAGACCAAATAGACTTCATGACAGAATTCGATATGCCCAACAACAAAAAGGTAACAACTGGGTAACAAATAGGCTGTCACCGTAACTAGGTAGAAGTAATTAAATTTCTTATTTAGAAATTAAAAATTACATAATCACAAAACTTGATCTACGGTTTTTTCGATATTCTTCTTCAGAACAGTCTTTACCATCTTTACATTTGTTTACCGGTTTAGCTTCTCCAAAACCAATATAAGATAGAATTCTATTTTCAGAAATATCTTTACTAATAAGATACTTATAAATAGACTCGGCTCTTTTTTGAGATAGTGTAAGATTGTAATCTGTATCTCCACGACTATCTGAGTGAGTTTCTATTTTTATAACCATTTCTGGGTATTCGTTGTTCATTAACGATACGACCTTATCTAATTCTACAATAGCTCTTTCTGTGATATCCCATTTGTCAAACTCAAAATATATTTCATTTAACTTAATAAGGTCATTAATAGTTTTATCTAAAGAAATTGAAGAATCTAAATTAGATTCAGGATCTGTACTGATATCAACAATATCCTCATTGTTAATTCCGGTATTGCCCGTGTTTTCAGATTTATCTGAAGTGCTTAACTCTACTATATTTTTATCTAACTCTTTAGAGCGAGTTGCGAAATCCGTATTAAAATTAGGACAATTTAAACCACTCATATCAACAGCTAGTTTAAGCTGATAATAATCAGGGAGATTACATTTGTTTATATGATTGTATCCTTTACTGAATTTTTTAGTTTCATTAAGGGAACCATTAAACTCAGCAATCACTGGTTGATCTACAATAGTAATTTCGCCAGTTTCATTTAGTAAATCACAACTGGTATTTACTTTAATAGAATAACGAATTTCAAAAGGTTCGTTATCAATTTTTACCATTTTATTAGGTACAGAGAAGCTTACAGTTCTTGTTGATTCATCATAAGATACTTTTATTTTCTTAGAAGGAAGTACAACTGATTCTTTGAAAAATAAAACGTTTTCTGGCAAAATATCTTTTATAACTGTGTTTTTAGCATCGTCATTACCATCATTATTTATAGTTAAACTATAAACAATATCTTGATCCGGTGCTACAATATCATTTGGAAAAACAAAACTATTATCTGTGTAACGAGATCTTTTTATGATCTGAATAGCCGGTTCATATATCTCTACACTAAATGCTACAGCCATCACAGAATAACCATCATTATCTGTTAATAATCTAAAACTAGACTTCGTTTGGTTGTTACCAATAATACTATTTCTTGGATTTTTTATATCAAATAAATCAGCATCATACCCAAGTGTGTTTTGACTTGCCGGAACCCTAGAAGTAATATTTTTCCCGTTTTCAGTAATGTTCGCATTAAAGAAATTGTTCATTGGGTTGGTGTTATCTGTAATACCTTTGTACTTATTAGTCTCATTAGACATTACCTGAAAACGATCACCTCGTATTCCTTTATCTCCTTCATAAGAAATAACACCAATTTTTCCGTGAACAGCGCCTTCAGGAATTGTTTGGAAATTATCAAAAGAGAATTCTACCGGTTTTGCTTTGGAATCGATATTAACAAAACCATCATATATATAAAAACGTTTTCTAGGCTTGGAGTTATCTTCATAAATAACAACCATTGTCCATCCGCCTGCTAGACCATTTCCAAGAGTAGCATCATCATTAACTTCTGAAGTGGTGACCGGAATATTTGCAACCGTATAGGTACCCGTAGGGTTTTCCAAATTCATTACTTCTTTAGTAATGTCTTTGTAGCAAGAATATTGCTTGAACAAAGATTTAGAATCATTATAGTAGTCATGTATTATTTGAGCATCCTTAATAGTTGAATAAGAATTATTACCAGGATATTTGATTTTGATAGAAGAAATGTCGTGTTCTCTATTCTCATCCGCATAAGAGGCCGTCCAATAAAGTCCAACATGTTTAATAGCAGCACATCCCGAAGTGATATCAAGATCAGCGCTACTAGAATTAAAAGTAGAAGGGTCATTATCAATATCTATGAATCCCATTCTAAATTGATTATTTAATCCTCCATTGTTATAACTCTTATTAGGATCGAATTGATCTGTACCATCATCATTGCTTACTTTACCAAGAATAGTATTAGAGACAAATTTAAAGTCACCTTTGATGGTAAACTCCGTTCTTTTTTCAAGAGGAACTTCTACCTGAGCTTGTAAATTAAATGAAAAACATAGTAGAATCAGCATTATGCTAACATATGTTTTTCTATAATTTATTATTTGATTACTTATTTTTTCCACTTTTCCTTTTTTATTCCCTATTATATATAACTTAAATCTTGTCACTAAATTGCGTTTAATTAATCAGGGTAAACGTCTTCATTTTAAGGGGAAACCGTAGGTAAATTTAAATTTTAACATTTGATTATGTAAGTAAAATCTGTTCTTTTCGATATAAAATACGCTTTTATCGATTAAGTGTAGGGTATTACCCGTCTCATTTTCACATATTTATGTTTTAGTTTGTAAATAATTCCCGTTTCCTTATGGTTTTAGATTCATATTCATGAAAATTATACTTATGGATAGTTTTTTTTTAGAATATTCTTTTTTATCATTTTATTTATAGAATTGTAAATGCTTATTCTTAAACTTGCGTATATAATTTTATTTTACTTAAACTTTTTCTGAAGTATGAAAACTTTATATATTATTAGGCATGCTAAATCCTCTTGGGAGTTTGATTTAGATGATCATAAACGACCCTTAAATAACCGAGGCTTGAAGGATGCTGATTTGATCGGAAAAGAGTTAAAAAACCTTATAAACTCTATTGATAAGGTTATAAGTAGTGATGCGGAGAGAGCCAAAAGTACCGCTAGGATTATATTAAATAATCTAGAGGTTCATGATGCTATATTTAGTTTAGAGCCAAAGCTTTATGATTTTAATGGACATCAGGTGATAGAAGTTATTAAAAATTGTGATGATAAGGTACATGCTCTTATGATTTTTGGTCATAACCACGCATTTACTTCTATAGCAAATCTTTACGGTAGTGAAATGATAGATAATCTACCAACAGCAGGTGTTATAGGTATTCAGTTTGATATTGATAGTTGGAAAGATATAGGTGTAGGAAAAAACATACTGACTCTTTTTCCTAAAGATTTGCGATAAATGGTAGAAAATCAGGTAAATAAATATATAAATCGAGAATTAAGTTGGTTACAATTTAATGCTAGAGTGTTACAAGAGGCGTCTGATGATAGTGTTCCGTTATTAGAAAGGCTAAGATTTATAGGTATATTTTCTAATAATTTAGATGAATTTTTTAAAGTACGTTATGCGGCAATAAAAAGAATTGATCTTGCAGGTAGGGATGGTAAAAATGTCCTTAAAGGTAAAACTGCAAGCGAGTTATTAGAACAAATTACCAAAATAGTTATTAAGCAACAAGCGGAAAGTTTAAAAACGATTAATACTATTGGAGAAAGACTAAAAGAACATAATATTTTTATTATTAATGAAAATCAAGTAACTCCAGAACAAGATAGTTTTATTCGTAGGTATTTTGTAGATAAGGTAAGCCCCGCCTTGGTAACCTATATTTTGAATGATCTAGATAAGTTTCCACACCTTAAAGACAGTGTCGCTTATCTGGCGGTAAAATTAGTGTTAAAAGAAAAAGTACCTAAAGAGGGTACGATATCTAAGATTTTACACCAGAAAACAAAGGAAAAAATCTATGCACTAATTGAAATTCCTAAGAATACCGATCGTTTTGTTGTATTACCAGAAAAAGATGGTAAAAAATACATAATAATTTTAGATGATCTAATAAGGTATTGTATGCAGATCAACTTTAGTATTTTTGATTATGTAAGTGCTTCTGCACATATGATCAAGATTACTAGAGATGCACAGCTTGATTTTGACAATGATTTTAGTAAAAGTTTTATAGAAAAAATTTCTAGTAGTGTAAAATCGAGAAGAGATGGAGAACCAGTGCGATTTGTATACGATAAGACTATAGATAAGGATACACTTAATTTCTTAATGGAAAAAATGGGTGTTGATAATGCCGATAGTATTATTCCTGGTGGTAGATACCATAATCGAAGAGATTATATGAATTTTCCAGATTTAGGTAAAAAGGAATTAGTATATCAGTCATTGATTCCGTTAACAATTCCTGGATTAAGTTTACAAGGAAGTCTTCTGGATAAAATAGCTAAAAAGGATTACCTGCAATATACTCCGTATCATACATTTTCTTATACAGTTAAATTCTTAAGAGAATCAGCAATTGATCCAAAAGTAAAGACAATTAAGATTACGATATATCGATTGGCTAGTATTTCTCATATTGCTAGTTCTTTGATAAATGCAGCAAAGAATGGAAAAAAGGTTACTGTGCAGATAGAGCTTCAAGCTAGATTTGATGAACAAGCAAATATTAGTTATGCGGAACAAATGCAGAGAGAAGGAGTAAACTTAATTTTTGGTGTTCCAGGTTTAAAAGTTCATTGTAAAGCTTGTGTTATTGAGCGAGAAGAAAAAGGTAAATTAAAAAGATATGGATTTATTAGTACAGGAAATTTTAATGAATCTACGGCCAAAATATATACTGATTATACCTTGTTTACTACCAATGAAGCTATTTTGAAGGAGACAAATAAGGTGTTTAAATTTTTTGAAATTAATTATAAAGTAAGTAGATATAAGCATTTATTTGTATCACCTCATTATACCAGAAGCTCATTGACTAAATTAATTGATTCTGAAATAGAGAATAGTAAAAAAGGAAAACCTGCTGGAATTAAACTAAAATTAAATAGTTTAAGCGATTATAGTATGATCGATAAACTTTATGAAGCAAGTAGAGCAGGTGTAAAGATTGATTTAATAATTCGAGGTATATGTTGCTTGATTCCAGGAATTCCAGGGATGAGTGAAAATATTAGAGCGATCAGTGTGGTAGATAAGTTTTTAGAACACCCAAGGCTTTTAATATTCGAAAACGGAGGAGACCCTAAGGTTTTTATATCCTCTGCCGATTGGATGAGAAGAAACTTAGATAGACGTGTGGAAATTACCTGCCCTATTTATGATGATGATATTAAAGATGAATTGATAGATACATTCGAAATATGTTGGAGTGATAATGTCAAAGGCCGAAAACTTTCAGAAAATCAGGATAATGGGTATATTCGAAACGACAATGCGAAGGTAAGATCTCAAATTGCTACGTATGATTATTATTTAAGAAAACTAGGAAATTAAATATTTTGTTGACTATAGAAAAATATGGGGCTATTGATATAGGTTCTAATGCAGTTAGATTACTAATTAGTAGTGTACATGAAGAAGAAGGGAAAACTACCCGGTTTAAGAAAACCAGTCTGGTTCGAGTTCCTATAAGATTGGGAGCCGATGTATTTTTGACGAATAAAATTTCTGATGAAAATATTAAAAGGATGATTGACACAATGCAAGCATATCAACTTTTAATGAATACTCATAAGGTAGTTAGATACAAAGCTTGTGCTACATCTGCCATGCGGGAAGCTGAAAATGGCAAGGAAGTAGTAGATCTGATTAAAAAACAAACAGGAATTCAGATTGATATTATCGATGGAACTAACGAAGCTGCTATTATTGCAATGACGGATCTTCATGATTTAATTAATACTGATGCAACTTATTTATATGTAGATGTAGGAGGTGGTAGTACTGAGTTTACGCTCTATCATAATGGAAATACAATAGCTTCTAGATCTTTTAAATTAGGTACAGTAAGATTGCTTAATAATGTTGTTTCTGAAAATACTTGGAAAGAAGTAGAAAAATGGATAACGGATACTACTAATGGATATTCCAGGTTATCATTAATTGGTTCTGGTGGAAATATTAATAATATCTTTAAGAATAGTGGAAAGAGTAATGGGAAACCATTATCGTTTTTATATTTAAGTTCTTATTATGATCTTTTAAACTCTTTAACCTATGAAGAACGAATATGGGAGTTAAACTTAAATCAAGATAGAGCAGATGTTATACTACCAGCTACTAAGGTATATTTATCAGCTATGAAATGGAGTGGGGCTAAGGATATTTTTGTCCCTAAAATTGGTTTGTCAGATGGGATTATAAAATCTTTGTACAGTGAAAAACTAGAAAATCGATTAAAGACATAAAAAATCAACTTATTGACTTTTTGTCGATTTATCATTGGAATATTTGGCTTAAACTATCTACATAGTCTTTAAAATTACTTTTTTTGTGTTAAATTGCTTTAGGAACCAAATTGATTATAAATACTTATGTTATGAATAAAATTTTACTTTTACTTTTTGCCTTATTTATAGGTACTGTTACTATCAACGCTCAGGAATCAAGATACGGAATTAGAATAGGAGCAAATTTAAGTTCTATTAGTTCTGATGATATCACCGGAGATTTAGATGAGAGTAGAATAGGTGTTGTAGTTGGTTTTTTAGCGGACTATAGATTAACAGATAAATTAAGATTACAACCAGAATTTCAATATTCTGGACAAGGAAATAAAGATAGAGACTTACGAGTTAATTATCTTCAATTACCTGTAATGTTAAAATACAATATTACTGATCTTTTTAATGTTCAATTAGGACCACAAGCCGGACTTAAGATATGGGAATGGGAAGATAATCAATCTAGTGATACTGATTTTGGTACGTTTGATTTTGCCGGAGTAATTGGAGTTGGAGCGAATATCACAGATAACTTTTTTGTAGATCTTCGTTATGCTTTTGGATTATCTAATGTTTTTGATGATGGAGCGGGTATAAACATAGATGGAACAAACCGAAATATTCAATTATCTGTTGGTTATAGATTGTAATTACTTTACTTTAAAATCCTTTCTGGTAGTCAAAAAAACCTTTTTTCAAAATAATTTTTTGCTGATTAGATTCAATTAGTAGATCTTTTTTAAGTTTATTAATTATTTTATTTATAGTAACTCTTGTTACCCTAATGTAATTAGAAATTTCTTCTTGATTGAGGGGTATATCAATGATGATATTTTGATTGTTATCCGATATTGATTCAAACTTTTCCATGAATTCTAGAAGAACATTGATTAAACGTTGTTCAGCACTATTATTTGTTAAAGTTCGTATTCTTCTTTCTAATTGGAAATATTGATTCCCTAGTGCAATCAGTATATCTTTATATTTGAAATGATTTTCTTTTATATGATTCCTCACCTGCTGAATGTCAAATTCATATAATATAGTTTCTTCGTTAAGCGATTCACAAAAGTAATTTGTGTACGAATTATCTATAATCGGGTTCGACCCAAAAACTTGCCCTTTGCTTAGTACGAATAGTATTATTTCATCTCCTTTTTCTGTTAGACTACTAACTTTTACAACTCCATTTTTAATGATGTAGAATTTGTTACATATATATTCTTGATTAGTTATAATTTCTTTTTGATCATAGCAGTTCCGCTTATATTGATCGGCTTTTATAAGGCCATCTAATAAATTAATATACATTCTCTTTTTTGATTTTTTACGGTAAATCTTTATGAAATGTTAAAATAATATCGATTTAACGTTTAAAATCACATTTGATTATCATTATTACATATTTTTTTTATGGTATTCATGTCATTTATTATCGCTCATAACTATAATAAAGTAAAGTTTGTGTTAGAATATTTATAACTAAAAAATTGAAGCTGCTATAATTTCGAATCTTATAAATATTAATTTTTAACTCTTAAACTCAAACCAGTTATGAAAACAGTTAGTCTAAAACCAACTTGGACGTTTTTTATCGGAATTTTTGTCTTAATCTTATCATCATCATTTTTGGCAGCTACAAAACCAACTCAAGCTGAAATTAAATACAAAGATTCTGTAGTTAGTTATTTCGGAATTGAAAATGTTACGGAAAAAGACCTTTTAAAAGAAGCAAAACTTATTGATAAAGCGGATCGTCGTTTCGAATCTAAATGGAGGAATAAAGATCCAAAAGGAATTTCAGAAGAATACACGAGCAAAGGTGCGGTTTTTATGAAACCAGGAGTCAAACCTAGAATAGGAAGAATCCAAATTGAAAAAGAATTTTCTCTAAGTGTAAAATCGGTAGATAGAGTTGAATTTTTTCAGGATGAATTACAGTTTTTTGGAAAAATGGATGTGGCCTTTCAAAGATGTCATATGCTCGGTTATTTAGATTCAAAAAAAGAGCACGTTTTCGAAGGGTCATATGTGATTCTATGGAAAAAAGAAAATGGCCATTGGCTTATAGAGTATGATATGTTTAATTCAGATCAATAGAATTCCAAACCTTCCTTAAAACACTCTTAAAACTCAATACTTAATAAGAATATAGTGCTCAATGGAGTAATATATCTTACTGTAGTTAAACATGTGTATCACGTTTACTACTGATAATTACTAAAAAAATGAAAAACAATAATAAAGAAATAATATCTGCTGTAGACAAATATGGAACACCAGCATATTTTTATGACGGAGAACAATTGATTACCAATTATCAAAATTTAGTTAATGCATTACCTTCTTGTGTGGATGTATTTTATGCTCTTAAAGTAAATCCAAATGTTTCTTTGGTAAAATTGCTACGAGAACAAGGAGCCTGTACAGAGGTATGTTCTATCACAGAAATGGAAATCGCTCTTAAAGCCGGAACATCTGTTCATGATATCATTTATTTAGGTCCTTGTAAAAAAGATGAAGAGCTTAAAAAAGCCATCGCATTAGACATATTTGCTATAGTAATAGAATCTGAAGTAGAATTGGAAAGAGTCTCTTCTTTTGCTGGAGAATTGGGAGTTACAGCTAATGTTGCGATTCGCATTAATCCAGACTTTTCTGCAGAAGGATCTCCTTGGAAAATGGGAGGTAGGCCTACTCATTTTGGGATTGAAGAACAACAAGCGATTCGTAATTTTAAAACTTATTTGCATACACCGAATGTAAATATTAGAGGTATTCATGTATATAATGGTACAAATATTTTAGAAGCTAAATCAGTATATGAAAACACTAAGTATATTTTAGAATTATACGAAAAGATTGTTGAAAAATACAATTGCGAATTCACTATGGTTGATGTAGGGGGAGGAATGGGAATTCCATATTTTAATAATCAAGAAGAACTAGACCTTAAGGAATTTCGAAACTTAATGGTTCCATTATTCAATAGCTTTCACAAAAGGTTCCCTAACACTAGAATCATTATGGAATCTGGAAGATTTATAATTGGTACCGCAGGCTCTATGGCTGTTAAAGTAAATAATATGAAATTTAATCATGGAAAAACTTTTGTTGTAACGGATGGAGGTACTAATTGCCATTCTGCAGCAGCGGGCTCAGGAAGAGTGGTAAAAAGAAATTTTCCAATGAAAAATATATCTAATCCTGATGATAGTTTTGTAGATAAGTATCAGGTTTCAGGACCGTTATGCAGTCCAGATGATATTATTGGACGCAATATTATGCTTACTAAAGTAAATGTATCTGATATTTTGTTAGTTGAGTTGTCAGGAGCTTATGGTCCAACATCTTCTCCTGGACTTTTTCATAGTCATGGGTTCCCTTCTGAGGTATTATTATATCGAGGAGAAACCTACCTTATTAGAGGTAGTGATACAACAGAAGATATTGTAAATAAGCAAATACTAGTAAATTTTAAACAAGAAGAACCAATCTTAAGTTAATTGATATAATAATGGATACTGATAAAATTTTAGATATAATAAAAGACGGTTTACTAGATAGTATTCCGAATACTACCAAAGAAGAGATCTTAATAGAATCTCATCTTAAAAATGATTTAGGAATTGATTCGCTTTCATCTATGTTTTTTCTAACATATTTAGAAGATAATATTAATGGTTTCGAAGTAAACCCTGATAATATAGAAGCCAAACACTTCAATACGTTACAAACAATTTTCGAGTATGTACTTACCGAAATGAACATAGATGTTTCGGTTTTATAACGTATAAAACTTCCATTTTAATTATTGTAGAGGAATTCTAGATTTCTTTACCGCAAGTACTTATTGATACTCTAATCATTTTAGAAGTATCAATAAGCTACTTGTTAATTCAACTTATAAATATTTTATAATGATACCAAAAATTCAAAATTTCTTGGAAGAATCTGCACACCTATATCCTAACGAAATAGCTGTAGTATTCGGAGAAGAAAGATTTTCATTTTCTGACATAAATAGACAATCCGATTCACTTGCTTCGTATTTTCAAAATATCGGTGTTAAAAGAGGAGATCGTGTTGTACTTCAATTAGGAAATGCTATAGAGACTGTCATCTCTTTCTGGGCAGTTCTAAAAATTGGAGCTGTTGTAATTCCTGTAGGAACTGAGCTAAAATCTAATAAAATTGAATATATACTTAATGATTCTGGTGCTATAGTTTTAATCACCAAAGAAGATATAGCAGTTCAGAATATAGAACTATTAGATAACTCAAAGCTTAAAAAGGTTATTATTCCTAATAAATCATTAGATCTAGAAGAAACCTTATTTGTTGATTTTGGACGTGTATCTAATAAAACGGAAAAAGAACTTGTTTCTTCGAGAACAATTAGTGTTGATTTAGCTGCTATTATATATACCTCTGGTTCTACCGGTGAACCAAAAGGAGTGATGTTAACTCATCAAAATATGATTGCCGCTACGAATTCATTAAATAGTTATTTGAGGTATAGTAAGGAAGATAAAATTTTATGCGCTTTACCCTTATCATTTGATTATGGTTTATATCAAATGATTATGAGTATTTCTGTTGGAGCAACATTAGTATTAGAAAAAGAATCCACTTGGCCCATATTTCTATTAAAAAGAATAGAAAAGGAGAAAGCAACAATAATACCTGCAGTACCAACGATGATCATGCTATTATTTGAGCAAAATAAGAAACATCGTTTTGATTTAAGAAGTGTACGTTCCGTAACAAATACTGGAGCTGCCCTAACGAGTAGTAATATTCAGATGATCAAAAATATATTTCCAAAGGCTCAAATATTTTCAATGTATGGCCTAACAGAATGTAAGAGATGTACGTACTTGCCTCCAGAAGATATTGACAATAAACCGGATAGTGTAGGGATAGCTATTCCAAATACTGAACTATGGTTAGTGGATTCTGATGATAACAAAATATCTACTCCAAATACAATAGGTCAATTAGTAATACGCGGTGCAACTGTAATGCAGGGATATTGGAATAAACCAATTAAAACATTAGAAAAACTTAAACCAGGTAGATATCCAAGTGAAAAAGTATTGTATACCGGTGATTACTGTACTATTGACGATGATGGATATCTCTATTTTATAGGTAGAATGGATCATATGATTAATTCTAGAGGTATAAAAGTTAGTCCCAAAGAAGTCGAAGGTTATATAGGAAATATTAAAGAAGTCAACGCTGTTGTAGTAACAGGTGTTCCTCACGCTGATTACGGAGAAGCGTTATTTGCGTTCATTGTACTTAACTCAAATGAATCAATTACAGAAAAAGAGATTTTATCGCATTGCTCATCTAATTTAGAAAATTATAAAGTACCAGAGTATATTCAGATTATCGAATCAATTCCAAAAACTCCGAATGGAAAATTTAATGTAATTGTATTAAAACAAAGAGCATTAAAAATTATAGAAGAAGCTAATAATACGATATCTATTTAATTATGGAATTAGTATTGGATATAGAAGGTTTTAAGATTAGTGCTAAAACCTGGGGAGATAAGACAGGTCAACCGCTGCTTGCTATTCATGGTTGGTTGGATAATGCAAATACATTCGACAAGATAGCACCATTACTTTCTGAGGATATTTATTTAGTCGCTCTTGATTTAGCTGGTCACGGTTTTTCTGATCATCGATCAGTTAATGATTCCTATTATTTGTGGGACTATGCGATTGATATATTGAATGTAGTAAGTATATTAAAATGGAAGAACTTTTCGATTCTTGCACATTCCATGGGTACGGGAGTGGCAGCTATTATTGCGGCTGCAATGCCCGAATTTATGGATAGGCTAGTTTTTATAGATGGTTTAGGTGCTCCTTTTGTAATTAATGAGGGGGATGTTGTATCTAATTTTAGAAAATCCACAAAACAAATGAAAATGGCTAAGAAGACTAAGTTGTTTGGTTTTTCTTCAACAAATTCTTCTCAATTTGATACTAGGGAAGAAGCTATTAAGGAGAGAATGAAGAGTAACATCAGTAGTATGTCGTATGATGCATCCGCTTGCTTGATAGGGAGATCTTTGTCTCAAACATCTAATGGATATCGATGGCGGTATGATCCACGTATTGCCTTACCAGAATGTTATAAGATGACAGAAAGACAAGCGCAACTTTTTATTGAAAAAATATCTTGTGAGGTACTTGTTATTTTAGGAAAAGAGGGCCTTTTCTCAAATGGAATGTTTAGCGAAAGGCTTAAGAGGTTTAAAAAAGTTAGTGTTCATTGGGTTACAGGTGGTCATCATCTGCACCTCGAAGAAACACATATAGAAACCTCAACATTAATAAATCAATTTTTACAAACAGAATTTTAATTATGAAAAAGAATATATTAACGATTATAGCATGCTTATTAATGATGTATGCCTCTAGTGCTCAGGAAAAAAAAGAACAGAATAAAACTACATTTGCAACCAAAATCATTCATAATAGTGTTGCAGGTTTTTATCCTATTTTCTTTGGTAACTTTGAAACGAATAGAAATTTTGATATTACCTTTTATACTATTTTTTGGACAAATCCATCTTTTGGAAACTTGCCATCCGGAAGTGATCTATTGTTAGAAACGTCTGTTGGATTAGGATTTAAGTTATTAGATAAATCTTTATATATTAATCCATCTTTTGGTTTCACTAGTGGTAAGTTTTCATCTAATAGCACAGGAACTAAAATAGGAGAAGGAATTGTTCCGAGTGTTTATGTAAACTATCAAAAGGGTTTGATTGATTTTGAAGGATATATATCTTACTATAAATCAATACGAGAAGATGATGGTATCTTGACCAAAGATTATCTTTTAAATTGGATGGCTCCGGGAATAAGTGTTAGTAAGCGTGTAGTTTTAGGAGCTTTTTATGAATCCTTTGGAGTAACGAGACAAGAAGAAGGAGATCCTTTATTAGTATATCAGTGGTTAGGAGGGTCAATTAAACTAAAATTTGATAAAGGAATTGCTTTTAGAATATCGGCAGGAGCAACCTTAAATACGGATGCAGGAACCTCTGATGAGTTTTATAAAGTTTCTGCATTTATACCATTATAAATCATATAGTAATTTGCGTAAAGCGAGTGTAAAAAACAAGTTATACTCGCTTTATACTATCCGTGAATTGATTCTTTTTTACTTAGAGATTTCATGATATCTGCTTCGAAATCCAATAAATCCTGCCATTTTTGATCAACTTCTTTGCGATCTCCATACTGACGGGCAAAGTTTAGAAACATAGTATAATGATTAGCTTCACTAACCATTAAATCTCTGTAAAACTTAGCTAATTCTTGATCTTCTAATTCTTCTGATAAAAGTTTAAAACGTTCACAACTTCTGGCCTCAATCAAGGCTGCATATAATAGTCGATGTACTAATTGCGTAGTTCTACTACCACCTTTTGGAAAAAAAGTAACTAATTGAATGACATAATCATCTTTTCTATCTCGACCTAATGTCCATCCACGGGCAATGATTTTATCGTGTACCATTTTAAAATGACTGATTTCCTCTTTAACTAGTTTAGTCATCTCCTGTACCAATTCTGTATATTCGGGGAAACTAACAATTAATGATATGGCAGTTGATGTTGCCTTTTGCTCACAATAGGCATGATCCGTAAGGATTTCTTCAATGTTTTTTTCTACAATATTTACCCATCGCGGATCAGTTGGGAGTTTTAAACCTAGCATCATCTTGTTTCAATTATAATAAGCAAAATTACTATTTTGATTTTTCTAATGCTAATTAGTCAGATGGAAAGGTTTTTTTAAACTAAGAAATGTTGACTCTAGATCTTAATCATGTTTATCAGAAATCTTAAGTTATATAATTTTTCAATAAAACACTATTAGATATCTAAGTCAAAATCAGACCTTAATTTATCAATAAGAGGATTTTTTTCTCGAAGTTTTTCGTATTTATCTTGCGGAGTAAAAGCATATTTTTTTGATGCCTCTTCGTTTACCTTAATATCAAGTGCAATACTATAATTGTTAAGTTTTTTGTAAAGAAACTGAAATAATCCTGGTAGTGCACTCTCCATATCAGCTTTCATAGAATTATTAGGTAGTTCTAAATAAATTTTACCATCATTTAATGTAGGTATATTCATCGCGAACATAGAACCAATAATACGTTCTCCTTTTTTGTCTTGCATTTTCCCATATTCTTCCCAACCAGCTTGCATTTCGGATTCAGTGAAATCATCACTAGGTAAATTTTTAGGATCAACAATCGTATCTACTTTTTTCTCTGCGTGTTCTTTTTTCTTACGAATACTACTTAGTGATAAACCAGAGGTTCTACCAGTTCTATTTCTAATTGAAGGTTTATTTTCCGAAGTGGTCGGACCTATAGTAGCTGTTTGTTCTGTATTAGTAATTTGAGAAGGAGATTCTTGTTTTTTTTCATCAACAGGAGTGGATGAAACAGATACATCAGGATTTTCTTTAGAAATAGAAATCTCAGATTCACTATGATCAGCTTTTTCTTCAGCTCTTTCCTTAACTTCTGGAGAAATCTTTACTGGTTGTATTCCTTTTTCCTTGAAATAGTTAGGAGGGATTATGTAAGGCTGGCCTTTTTTTTTTCTCCGTCTTTTGTAAGTACAGAGGCAAGTTGCATTAAGCATAATTCGACCAATAATCGCTGGTTACGACTTGTTTTATATTTTAAATCACAATCATTTGCAAGTTCAATTCCCCTAACTAAAAATGGATGTGGTGCTTTTTGTGATTGTTCTAAATATTTGGCTTTTGTTTGTTCTCCAACTTCCAATAGATTAATGGTAGCTTGATTTTTGCAAACTAATAAATCTCTAAAATGAGAAGCCAAACCAGCTATAAAATGATGACCATCAAATCCTTGAGCTAGAATTTCATTGAATTCTAAAAGCAACTGGGGAATATTATTTTGCAGAATTAGATCTGTAGTCTTAAAATACGTTTCGTAATCTAATACATTGAGGTTTTCGGTAACCGCCTGTCGAGTTAGATTTTTACCACTAAAACTAACAACTCTATCAAAAATAGACAAAGCATCTCGCATAGCACCATCCGCTTTTTGAGCAATGATTTGTAAAGCATCCTCATCAGCAGTTATTCCTTCTTGCTCAGCTACCTGCATCAAATGATTCTTTGCATCGGTAACTGTTATTCGTTTAAAATCAAAAATCTGACAACGAGATAATATCGTTGGAATGATTTTATGTTTCTCTGTAGTTGCAAGTATAAAAATTGCATGTTTTGGCGGTTCTTCTAATGTTTTAAGAAAAGCATTAAAAGCTGCTTGTGATAACATGTGTACCTCATCAATTATGTAAACTTTATAAGTTCCAACTTGTGGAGGTATACGAACTTGATCGATTAAGTTTCGGATATCATCAACAGAGTTATTAGAAGCAGCATCTAACTCAAAAATGTTAAATGCAAAATCTTCATCTGGATTTTCATGTCCTTGTTGATTAATTGTTTTTGCTAGAATTCTAGCACATGATGTTTTACCAACACCTCTTGGGCCTGTAAATAATAAGGCTTGCGCAAGGTGATTGTTCTCGATAGCATTAAGCAGCGTATTAGTAATAGCCTGTTGTCCCACAACGTCCTTAAACGTCTGAGGTCTATATTTACGTGCAGATACTATGAAGTGTTCCATCGATACAAAGTTAAAAATTGATTGGAAATAAAGAATTACTGTATTTGGTTTTTACAACCGAGTTATTAACAGTTTAAAAAAAACACGAATTACTTATTCAAGCTTTCTATTTATTTTATTTTTGCACGTAAGCAGATCACCTTATCGCTGTTTTGATTTATCAAAAGAGAGGAAAGTCCGGACACCATAGTGCAGTATAGCGGGTAACGCCCGTCCGTCGTGAGATGAGGACAAGTGCAGCAGAAAGTATGTACAGGTAAGGCTGTAGTGAAACCAGGTAAACTCTATACGGTGCAACGCCATGTATACCAACGCTTAAGGGTTGCGCGCCCAATGTTGGAGGGTAGGCGGTTTGATCTTGATAGTAATATCAAGGCTAGATAAATGATAAGGATTCCATCTTTGATGGATTACAGAATCCGGCTTATGATCTGCTTTTTTTATTTCTTTAGTTAGGCATACAATTTGATTCGATTGAGTAAATAAGATAAAGATATGCCAATCAAAATTACCTTGCTATTTCTGTTAATTTCTGTTGTATCAATCTCCGCTCAAAATCAGATTCCTAATACAGAAGAATTGTTTGGAAAATGGATCATAGAAAAGGATTCTTATAACAAATTCAAAACGTATCTTATTAATGCTGAATTGGAAAATAATAATCTATCTACAAAGATTCATATTTTTAGAGATGTGTATACAGGAACACTAAAAATGGAATATGTTAAATCGATGAAAAATGTCAAAGGAAATTACAATACATATACTGTTTGAGCTTATGATTCAAAAAATGGAAAATTAAAAGTGTTGGATCCTAGTTTTACAGATGGTAAATTGTTTTATGTAAAAAAAAATTGGGGTTGAAGAAATAGAGCTAATTAAAATCAAATAACTTTTTTACAAATCCTTTAACAAGTAGCAATACTATTTTTCTTGTACATTGTGCTACCAAAAGAAAATTGTATTTATGAATATTGCTATTGTTTGTTATCCGACCTTTGGAGGTAGTGGAGTAGTGGCTACAGAATTGGGAATTGCTCTTGCTAAATTAAACCATCAGGTACATTTCGTAACGTATAAACAACCAGTACGACTTGGGTTATTAAGTCCTAATATTCACTTCCATGAGGTTACTGTTCCAGAATATCCTCTATTTCATTATCAACCGTATGAATTAGCTTTATCCAGCAAGTTGGTAAATACGGTAAAGAAATATGATATAGAATTACTACATGTACATTATGCTATACCACACGCATATGCGGGATATATGGCCAAACAAATATTAGCAGAAGAAGGCATACATATTCCAATGGTGACGACATTACATGGTACTGATATTACATTGGTAGGGAATCATCCTTTTTATAAACCGGCTGTTACCTTTAGTATTAATAATAGTGATATTGTTACTTCAGTTTCAGAAAGTTTAAAAGATGATACATTAAGACTATTTGATATAAAGAAAACTATTGAGGTAGTTCCCAATTTTATTGAAGCTAGTGTACGTAAAACTGATTTTACAGATTGCCAGAGAGAGTTGATGGCTAAACCAGAAGAGCGTATAGTTACTCATATTAGTAATTTTAGACCGGTAAAAAGAATTATGGATATTGTAGATATATTCTATAATATTCAAAAAGAACTTCCCGCTAAGTTATTAATGGTAGGTGATGGTCCTGAGCGAAAAGCGGCTGAAAAGAAGTGTAAAGAATTAGGGATAAAGGATAATGTCATTTTCCTTGGTAATAGTAATGAAATTGATAAAATATTATGTTTCTCTGATTTGTTTTTGCTTCCTTCCGAGAGAGAAAGTTTTGGTTTAGCGGCTTTAGAAGCTATGGTAAACAAAGTTCCCGTAGTATCGAGTAATTCAGGAGGTATTCCAGAGGTTAATTTAGATGGTGTTTCTGGATATTTAAGTAATGTAGGGGATGTTCAGGAAATGTCTAATAATGCAATTAGTATTTTAAGAGATGACGAAACATTAGATAAGTTTAAGGAAGGAGCATTTGATCAAGCACTGAAATTTGATATTGCTAATATAGTTCCTTTGTATGTAGAATTATATGAGAGCGCACTCGCCTCGGTTTAGAGAAATAAAATAAAGCGCTATTATTTTGATAATAGCGCCTTACAACTAAACAAAAATCAAATCAATTGATTCTCGAGGGGTTTAAAAGATATATCTTGCAGCAATTCCGATATTGACTCCGAAGTTATCCACATCACTAAATCCTCCAGTATTTTCTATACTATGAATATCGTACGTTGGACGAATACTAAATGCCACCTGCAGTGGAAAATCAAAACGATAATCTACTCCAAAATCAGCTCCAACATATGGAAAGAATTCACTATCTCTATCATTGGTTATTCCAAAACCAAAAATGCTAGTTTTAAAGTCAATATATCCTGCACCTATTCCAGGACCGGCAAACCAATTTAGGTTATCCCAAATGTTATAACTCCAATGAAAGTATGCACCTCCACGATAGGTGTTAATGAATGAATTTGTTTTCCAACTTAGGTTAACGTCAATTCTATTATGTTCTCCAAACATTTGACGTTGGTATGTAATTTCTGGACCAAATCCTTCATCACCAACAACTCCTTGTGATAATCTAATACCTATAGCACTTTTAGGAATATCTTGTGCCTGAAGATTAATACTAGTTACAATTAAGATGAGAACAAAAAATAATTTTTTCATGATTATAAGGTTTTTTTTAATATTTACCTTTTGTATGTAATCGAATGAAAAGGTTAACATATAATCGAAAAAAAATAAAAATCCCTCGACAATAGTGCCAAGGGATTTTTATTATGATATGTTAGATGTACTAAAACTTATATCTTGCACTTAGACCAAGATTAAATATTATATCATCATTTGTGTAATCATCAAAGTAAATTTCTGGTCGAAAATCTAAAGAAATTAATAACGGAAAGTCGAAATTGAATTCAATACCAACGTCTCCCGTTACAAAACCAAAAGTCCCTAAGTCATCCCTATTATCAAGATCATTGTCATAATCGACAAGACCACCACCGATACCAGGCCCAACATACCAGTTTAGTCCTCCATCAATATTAAACACCCATTGATAGATTCCAGTTAATTTAACAGCATTAAAACTATTTCTTCCTTGCACTCCTAGATTTAATTCTGCTCTAGTTTTAGAGCTTAATTTTGCTTGATAAGTAGCTTCTGCCCAAAAACCATTACTTTCACTAAGTCTTAAACCTATAGCATGTTCCGAAATTTCTTGCGCTTGTGCTGTAAAAATTGAAGCAAATAATAAAGAGGTAATGATAATAATACGCTTCGTCATTGTGATATTGTTTTTTTATTGTTATCCCAATATAACGTTAGATCCTTTTTTTTAATATGACTGAATTGCTTAAGGTTTTGTTAATTTCTAATTTAATACAACATATGAATTCTTTTAAAACCTGTCTAAACTTCTTGTAATTTCATATCTGTACTTTCGAAAATTTTATCTGCTGAATTTGCTATAAACCCTGTAAAAAGTTTACCATTCTCTTGTTTGTGTCTAAATGCGAATTCATAATAACAAGAAGTAATCTCTTTGATCCCCTCAATAAATTCTATTTCGATTTTATCTGCTAAAATACTTGATTGTTCAAGAAATTGAGAAGGAGTTCCTTTGATCTCTCCACCAGAAGAGTTTAGTACAAATCCGTTTTCCTTTAGAAAATTATTAAGACTAGTTAAATTTTTAAAGTTGTTCAGTTTATTAACGTCTACTGTAAAGTGATTGGAGCAAAAACCATTAACGTACATCCAAGCAGCATATTCAGATTCTTGTTGTAAGTTTTTATAGGTTTCATAGGATGGTGTCTCCCAAACCCTACCTTTTAGTATTAGATCATCTTGATCAAAAATTGTATGCTCGACGTTATCCAATAATTCTTTTACAGTTTTCTGAAGCTGTTCAGTAAAATGATGGCTTAGCAATTGACTTATGAAAATTTTTGGAGCATCAGGATTATCAGCATGTTCGTAATGTTTAGCATACAGTTTTTTAGCTTCAAAATGATATTCATTTATTTCTTTATAACCCATTGCTAAAAATGGTTTAGCGATTACACTAATATTAGTTCTTGGGTCATCAAAAGTTCTAATTGCGATATGATCATTGAAAATCGTTTCATTCTCTTCTGTTAATAGAGATTTAACCTTATTTGCAGATGGAGTTTTATGGGCATATTGTTTCCATAGCTCGTTAAAAAAAAGTGTAGAATTCATTTTATCTGTTTATTTTTATTTCAAAAGTACTACATTTGACTAATTTTATTACTTTAGGTAATTGATTTAATTAATTATTGTTTTTTTTTATGTCAAATTGATTTTGCTTTAAAATAAGATTTCTTATTTATAGTTTAGATCACTCAAAATTTCATTCATTATGAATCATTTTGATTATATAGATCAGCAAATATTATTGCAGATCCGCGAAGATGCTAGAAAACCTTTTTCTCAGATAGCCGAAGAATTAAAGATTTCTAATTCATTAGTACATCAAAGAATTAGAAAGTTAAAAGAGAATCAGGTAATTAATAAAGCCGAGTTTGTTATTGATGAGAAGCAAATAGGATACAAAACCAAATCTTATGTAGGAATAAGGCTTAAAGAAGCTAGATATGCTAGGTCAGTGGTTGATGATTTAGCTAAAATACCAGAAATATTAGAATGTAATTATGTATCTGGTAATTATGCACTTTTTATCCTGATATTTGCATATGATAATCATCATTTACGTAATATACTGTACGAACAAGTTCATCAAATAGACGGAGTTGCTGGTACTGATAGTTTTATTTGTTTTGATACCAATTTTAAACGGCAGATTACGTTAGATTCATTAGTAAAAGGAAAACAAATATGATAAAAGAGGCTGATCTCATTACTTTAAGTGAACAGTTAGACGGAGAATTGAAATTCGATTTTCTTACCAAATCCTTATATGCTACTGATGCATCCGTATATCGCAGAATTCCTACTGCGGTAGCTTTTCCTAAAAATGTATTGGACCTAAAGAAAATTATAAATTTTGCAAACGATAATAGCTGCGGTTTAATACCAAGAACCGCCGGTACCTCTTTAGCAGGCCAATGTGTTGGAGATGGTATTATAGTAGACGTGTCTAAATACTTTACTAAAATAATATCTATCGATGAAGCTAAAAAAACAGTTACTGTTCAGCCTGGAGTTATTAGAGATGATTTAAACCGTTTTCTAAAACCTTATGGGGTGTTTTTTGGACCAAATACTTCTACCTCTAATCGTTGTATGATAGGAGGTATGGTTGGCAATAATAGTAGTGGTACTACTTCTATACAATATGGAGTTACTAGAGATAAAGTAATCGAATTACAAACAGTTTTATCTGATGGTAGCGAAGTAACGTTTTCCAATGTTTCTAAAGAAGGTTTTGAGCATAAGAGGAATCAAAATACATTAGAAGGTAAGATATATGATACTGTTTTTAATGAATTGATTTCTAAAGATGTACAAGAAAATATACATAATAATTTTCCAAAACCAGAGATACATAGACGTAATACTGGATATGCAATTGATGAATTAATTAAATCCAATGTTTTCTCAGATTGCAAAAAGGATTTTAATATGTGTAATTTATTATCTGGTAGTGAGGGAACATTAGCTTTTACAACACAAATTACGTTGCAACTGGATGAACTACCTCCTCAGGAGTCATTGATGATAGCTTCTCACTTTCATTCTATCGAAGACTGTTTAAATGCTGTAGAACCAGTAATGAAACATACATTATTTACTTGTGAAATGATGGATAAGACAATCTTAGATTGTACAAAAAACAATGTAGAACAACTTAAGAATCGCTTTTTTATAGAAGATGATCCTCAAGCGATTTTAATGTTAGAATTAAGAGCTAATGATTTAGAAAGTCTTGAAAAACAAAAAATGAAACTGTTGTCTACATTAGAGAATTCAGGATTGACCTATGCGAATCCTATTTTATTGGGAAATCAAATTAATCAAGCCTTAGAACTCAGAAAAGCAGGGTTGGGGTTATTAGGTAATATTATTGGTGATAAAAAAGCAGTAGCCTGTATAGAGGATACGGCCGTAGCTTTGTCTGATTTAGCAAACTATATCAAAGAGTTTTCTGATCTAATGAAAAAACATGATCAAGATGCAGTTTATTATGCACATGCGGGTGCTGGGGAACTGCATTTAAGACCAATTTTAGATCTTAAAAAGAAAACAGATGTTGTGCTCTTTAAAGAAATCACTGATGATGTAGCTAGTTTGGTAAAAAAGTACAATGGATCCATGAGTGGAGAACATGGTGACGGAATTGTTCGAGCAGAGTATATTCCTTTTATGATTGGAGAAGCGAATTATCATGTACTAAAACAGATAAAAACTGTATTTGATCCTAATGGTATTTTTAATCCAGGAAAAATAGTAGATGCCTATGCTATGAATGAACAGTTAAGGTACGAGATTGATAGAAAAGAACCTGAAATAGAAACATTATTAGATTTTACAGATTCTTTAGGAATTTTACGTGCTGCAGAAAAATGTAATGGGAGTGGAGATTGCAGAAAATCGGTAGAATCTGGAGGAACGATGTGTCCTAGTTATAGGGCTACTAAAAATGAAAAGGATACAACTAGGGGTAGAGCTAATACACTACGAGAAGTATTAACGAATAATACCGAACCTAATAAGTTTAACAAGAAAGAATTAAAAGAAGTATTTGATTTATGCATTAGTTGTAAAGGTTGTTCTGGTGAATGTCCTTCTAATGTCGATGTAGCTGCGCTAAAAGCAGAGTTCGAATATCAATATCAAAAAGAAAATGGAACTTCTCTTAGAACTAAATTATTTGCAAATAATAATACGTTAAATAATCTAGGAAGAATAGCACCCAGTTTAACAAATTTCTTTTTTGAAAACACATTTACTTCTGGAATTTTAAAATCTACTCTTGGTATTGCTAAAGAGAGAGAATTGCCATTACTAAGCAAACAGTCTTTAAGAAAATGGTGTCAATACCATTTAAAACTAAAACAACCTAAAAATCCAATTAAAAGCATTTACTTTTTTGTTGATGAGTTTACGAATCATTTAGATACAGATATTGGAATCGATGCCTTGGAGTTGTTAACAGGATTAGGTTATGAGGTAAAAATTACAAATCACAAGGAAAGTGGTCGAACATTTATTTCTAAAGGATTATTAAAGCAGGCTAAAAAACTTGCGAATTATAATTTAAATATTTTTAGAGAATTAATATCTAGTGATATTCCATTAATTGGATTAGAGCCTTCGGCGATATTAACGTTTAGAGATGAATATCATAGGTTAGCTGATGATAAAGAAGTAGCAAAAATACTTTCGCAAAACACTTTTTTAATTGATGAGTTTTTAAAATCAGAGGTTGAACTAGGTAATATTACTTCTGAGCAATTTACAAAGGAAGAAAAAGTGATAAAACTTCATGGGCATTGTCATCAGAAAGCATTGTCTACTATTCATACAACGTTTGTATACCTTAATCTACCCAAAAACTATAAAGTGACCATTATCCCTTCTGGATGTTGTGGTATGGCAGGGTCTTTTGGTTATGAAAAAGAGCATTATGATGTGAGTATGCAAATTGGGGAACAAACATTATTTCCTGCGGTAAGAAAAGCTCCAGAAACAACTATTATTGCTGCTGTTGGAACTAGTTGTAGACATCAGATTAAAGATGGAACAAAACGTATTGCATTGCATCCTGTTAGTATATTAAATGCAGCTTTAATATCGAAAACAGAATATAAATAACCTATAATCAATGTGTTGTGAAATTGTGAATATCTAATAACAAAATTCGTATTGAGAACTTTTTTTAAGATTTATATTTGGCATCCTAAAAAAGTAAATATATGAGCGCTACTTGGTACGAATGTAAAGTAAAATATAGAAAAATAAATGATTCTGGAGTACAGAAAGTAACTACAGAACCTTATTTAGTGGATGCAGTATCTTATACAGAAGCAGAAACTAGAATTAATGAAGAAATGGCAGCATATGTTAGTGAAGAATTTATTATTACTAATATAAAAGTTGCAAATTTTGCTGAGATACACCCTTTTGAAAATTCTGATCGTTGGTTTAAATCAAAAGTATCTTTGATAGCTTATGACGAAGAAAGCGGTAAAGAAAGGAAAACAAATATGTATCTTTTAATTCAGGCTAATGATGTAAAAGAAGCTTTTGACAATACTAATAGCGTAATGAAAGGTACAACAGGAGATTATACAATACCTGCAATTGCAGAATCACCAATTATGGATGTATTTCCTTATTTTACAGGTGAAGAGGAACAATTAGAAAAATTCAAAGCATTGAGAGATTCTATTCAAGAAGTAGAAGAAGTAGAAATAGATGAAGATGTACCGGCAGCTCCAGGTTTTATAGGAGAAGAAGAATAATATTTTTAAAGTATTAAAACCTAATAGAGGTTTCTAGAAAAAAGCTTTTGGAGCATATGATATGAATGCTCCAAAAGCTTTTTTTATATAATAATTTTTAATTTGACTAAAAAAGTTAATTTCTCATATATATTATTGTAGAATAATAATTTTAATCTTTTAGTAACTTATTCTAGAATTGATCGTCAAATAGATAATAATTGTTTTATTAAGCAACCACATTATCAATCAAAATAATAATCACATGAAATTATCACAAACAATTAAAACGTTACTTTTAGTTTTCTTTTGTACAGGAATGTTCTTTAGTACACAGGCCCAAAATTTAGAAAAAGAAATTGATGCTATAGTTTCTTCGATGTATTCTGTAGACGAACCAGGTATCTCAATTTTAGTAGCCAAAAATGGAAAACCTATTTATAGAAAGGCATTTGGAAAAGCTAATTTAGAATTAGAAGTTCCTCTCAAACCAGAAAATGTATTCGAAATAGGTTCGATAACCAAGCAATTTACCGCAGTTGCAATCCTAATGTTAGAAGAACAAGGAAAACTTAAAATTGAAGACGAAATCACTAAGTATATTCCAGATTATCCTACGAATGGAAAGAAGATTACCGTTCATCATCTTCTAAATCATACATCTGGTATTAAAAGTTATACTGGTATGCCTAGTTTTATGAAATCTGCGCGTACTGATATGACACCAACCGAATTAATAGATGTATTTAAAAATGAGCCTATGGATTTTGATCCAGGAGAAGAGTTTAGATACAATAATTCGGGTTATATATTATTAGGATATATTATTGAAGTAGTAACAAAAGATACGTATGAAAATTTTATAGAGAAGAATATTTTCCAAAAAATAGGAATGAATTCTTCATATTACGGAAGTACTAGTGAACTTATTAAAAATAGAGCTTATGGGTATAAACAAAATGAAGATGCATTCCTTAATGCGGATTATCTAAGTCTTACATTACCTTACGCCGCAGGATCATTGATGTCTACAGTAGATGATCTATTAAAATGGCAAAATGCAATAAGTGCTAACACCTTTATTAAAAGATCAAGTTTAGAAAAAGCAATAAACGGATCTAAGTTAAACAGTGGCGAAGAAATTGATTATGGCTATGGTTGGAGTAAGACCATAATACAAGAATCTAAAGGATATGCGCATAGTGGAGGAATTTTTGGATACACAACGAATGGAATCTTTCTAGAAAATGAAAATGTATATGTAATTGGATTAACTAATTGTAACTGTAAGAATGTACGTGAAATCACTATGAAAGTAGCAGCTACTGCCATAGGTAAACCAATTCCTGATAAAAAAGATGCAGTTGCATTATCAATTAAAGAAGCAAAAAAATGGGTAGGAGCTTATGAGTTTGAAGATAATGTTATAAGACATATTATGCTTAAAGATGGTAAACTATTTAATCTAAGAGAAGGAGAAAATTCTAGAGAGTTTGAAATATACCAAATGAAAGATGGTTCGTTTATTTTTGATGATGGAACTATATCTTATAATTTTTCGATGACTGATGATGGAAAAAGACAAACAGTATTTAAAACTGCTGATGAAAGTTTTACAGGAAAAGGAATTGATAAAGCTCCTCCTGCAGAAAGAAAGTCTATTACGGTATCAGCAGATATTTTGAAACAATATGTGGGTAAATTCGAGTTACAACCAAACTTCATCATAGACATTACTTTAGAAGGAAATTCAATATATGCAGAGGCTACAGGGCAACCTAAGTTTGAACTTTTTGCAGAATCCGAGACATTGTTTTTCCTAAAAGTAGTACCTGCAGAAATTAGTTTCAACGCTAATAACAAAGGGTTAATAGATAGTTTGACTCTAAATCAAGGAGGAAGAAAAATGCCGGCAAAAAGGATCAATTAGGGATTCTAGATCTTAGTTCAGCCATAATTTTAATATCAAATTATTAGATATCATAAAAGCGGAGTAAAATTTAATATTTTAACTCCGCTTTATTGGTTATAATTAAGTGAAAAATAACTTAATTAAATATGAATAGTTGGCCATATTTTAATTGTTTAAAGAAGTGTTTAACTTGATCATATATAAAGAACTTGCATCTATTTTTGGCTCTGATCCAGGAAGTATTTTTTGTTCAATAATACCATTGTCATCTTCATCGGTAACCGCAAAATCATCATCATTGATACACCCTAAAGTATGATCATCAATAACCCATATACCTTCTAATTTATCGTGTGGATATCCTGTTTTTTCGACAAGATCTGCTATTAAGGTCTTAGTAACAGGAACAATTCCAGCGTTTTCTAACTCCACCCAGGTAGATTCTTCCAGAGTTTTTCCATTAAGTAGTAAACCAAATTCATCTTCGTCATTAGTAGAACTAACATCTGTGGCGTTAGAAATATCTATTTTATAGATATGTTTTTGTACAGTACCTTCTCCAGAAAAATTACCATCTCTTTCTATAACAAGAAATTCTGTATCAGATAAACCAACGATTTCTGAATTTGATAGGTTTGAGTTTTCTTGTCTATAAAGGAATTGTTTTGTTTTAGCTGTTCGTAAGTCAAACATTAAAATTCTAGTAAGATCCGTTCTAATTGTTTCTGGATTATACATAGTAGATTGCATGATACCTACCAAATTCCTTTGATTTGGTGTGATTCCTAATCCCTCCATTCCTCGATTTGGTCTTCGTTTCGAAAATACAGCAGGAATTTTTCTACCTCTATTGTCATCATTAATACCATAAGGAGATATACGTTCAAGTTCTATACCTTCAGCAGAATAGTGTACGATATGAGGACCATATTCATCAGAAACCCAAAAACTTCCATCATATAATGCCACCAAACCTTCTGCATCTAGACCGAAATCATCAAATGGTAATTGGTTGCCATCAATATCATAAGGTATCTCTCCTGTAGCTCCTTTTCCTTCAGGATTCGGAATTCCTGAAATAGGATTACCATTTGGATCTTTTAATATGATTTCTTTTTTTAGAATAATATCACCTTCCGAAGTAACAGAGAACAAGCCGATTCTTGGGATGTAATCTGCGACTGGAAATTTTTTCCCATCCATAAAGTCAGTATTTGGACCTCTATCTGTTATTGCATAAAATTCTCCTTTTCTTTTAGGATGAGCAGTTGCCGCAGAACCGTAACCACCATTTCTAATTTCTACATCCTCTGGAGTAGTAGTTAATACTTCAAAAGGTAGCTCATATTGGATGTTCTCTTCTAAAACAAGTTGAGGTGGAACAGATATTGGACCTCCAGAAAAGTCATCCAAATACTGACAAGATGTAAAAAGAATTAGTACTGCACAAAGCAACATGGTCTTAAGAGTTTTCATTGGTTTTAAGTTTAGTTATGTAATTAAGAAATTGTGTGAGATTTTTTAAAAAACTAATCAGATCTTTTTTTCAAGAAATGAATTCAAGAAAAATGAAGGTTGCAGTCCTTCAAGGTCTAGAGGAACATTTTCAATATCTTCATTTAGTTCTTCAGCATAAGCTTCAAGTTGCTGTTGTTGGTAATGAACAAGTTTCCATTCTTTATTATGATATTCTAGTGATGTCAGGTTTTCTACCCAATCCCCGGAATTTAAATACATACAGGATCCATTCTTATCTTTATATGTTTTTATTTGTGGTTGATGGATATGTCCACAAACGACGTATGTATATGCATTCTTGATAGCTAGTTCTGCAGCTACTTCTTCAAAATCATTTATGTATTTGACTGCTTTTTTAACGCTATTTTTAATTTTTTTTGAAAGTGAAAATTTTTCCTTCCCCATTCGTAAGAGAAACCAATTAATAAATTGATTTAATAAAATGAGCATATCATAGCCCCATCCACCTAATTTAGCCAACCATTTTGCGTTCTGAATCGAGGCATCAAAAATATCTCCGTGAAAAAACCAAGCTTTTTTCCCATCTAAATCCAAAACTAACTTATCAACTAATTTGAAGTTACCCATGGTAGTATCACTGAATTTTCTAAGCATTTCGTCGTGGTTTCCAGTGATATATATAACTTCGGTCCCTTTAGAAGCAAGAGTGATAATTTTTTTAATGATTTTAAGATGCGGCTTAGGGAAATACCTTTTTCTAAATTGCCAAATATCTACGATATCACCATTAAGAATAAGTACTTTGGGTTTAATACTATTGAGATAATTTAGCAATTCTTTTGCGTGACATCCAAACGTTCCTAGGTGAACATCAGATATAACTACGATATCTACAGTACGTTTCTTCATAAAAATGACTTATTCCTACAAATAAACTACTATATAGTTAAATAATAATTAAGGGATTAGGAGCATATTGTTATCTGTGTTTGAATATTTTAACTCGGTATTACTAGAATGTTAAACCGATATTATTATCAAAAAGTTATAAACCATCAAATATTTAATTATTTCCGAGTTATTTTATGAAATTATCTTATTCTATTATCTTTTATTGAATAAAATACTTCTATAAACTTTCTTAACAACGCCTCGATAGCTTTGTTTTGCTTTTTTCTTATCCTGAAGTATCTCTAAATTCGTCCTTCAAACCTTAACATTTTTCGTATTGAAAAGTTTAGAATTTTTCTTTCTAATAAAATTTATTTTATGACATTTTTACATTTGAAAGTTTATACATATCGTTTTTTGATTTTTGGCATATTCATAATGATGCTATCCTGCGATTCTAAGATTTCAGAAACTTCATCTAACAATTATCCTAAAGACCCCGTAGAGCTTAAAATAGATAGTATCTTGTCTACAATGTCATTAGAAGAAAAAATAGGACAAACGGCGCAACGAGGTAAGTCTAGTAGAGTAAAAGAACTACCAAAAGATCTTAAAGATGCTGTTAGAAAAGGCCAAATAGGATCTTTTCTTAACATAATGAATAAAGAGGATGCTAAAGAACTTCAGAGAATAGCCGTAGAAGAAAGCCCTAGTAAGATTCCATTAATTTTTGCACGAGATGTAATCCATGGTTTCAAAACAATTTTCCCTATTCCGCTAGGGCAGGCGGCTTCATTTAATCCTTCATTAGTACAAGAAGGTTCGCGAATAGCAGCAATAGAGGCAAGTACTTATGGAATAAGATGGACTTTTGCTCCGATGATAGATATTTCTAGGGATCCTCGCTGGGGAAGAATAGCAGAATCAGCAGGTGAGGACCCTTATCTTACAAGTAGAATGGCAGAAGCATATGTAAAAGGTTTTCAAGGAGAAGATTTAGCATCACCAACAAGTTTAGCTGCTTGTGCCAAACATTTTATTGGATATGGAGCAGCAGAAGGAGGTAGGGATTATAACACAGCAAACATCAATGATAATTTGTTGCATAATGTATATTTAAAACCTTTTAAAACTGCAGTAGATGCAGGTTCCGCAACTTTTATGACAAGTTTTAATGATCTTAATGGGATTCCGGCATCGGCAAATTCATATATACTAAAAGACATTTTAAGAGAAGAATGGGGATTTGATGGTTTCGTAGTAAGTGATTGGAATTCTATAATAGAAATGGTAAATCATGGATATGCCAAGGATCAAAAAGAAGCTGCAGAGAAATCTATTAACGCAATGTTGGACATGGAAATGACCAGTACTTCTTATCACGATCATTTAAAAGAATTAATACAAGAGGATAAGTTTTCTGAAAAAGAATTAGATCAGGTGGTAAGAAATATTCTTCGAATTAAATTTAGATTGGGATTATTTGATAACCCCTATTTTGATCCTGATGATACAATATTGTATGATAAAAAACATTTAGCAGCAGCACAAAAAACTGCTGAAGAAAGTATTATTTTATTAAAAAATAAGAATAATATTTTACCATTAGATGCTAAAAGGAAAATAGCTATAATTGGTCCTTTGGCGGATGCACCTCATGAACAATTAGGAACTTGGACTTTTGATGGAGAAAAAGAGCATACAATTACTCCTTTACAATCATTTAAAAGTGATGATGAATATATGGTACAGTATAGTAAGGGGTTATCGTACAGCAGAGATAAATCGGAGAATGATTTTGGTGATGCAATAAAGACAGCAAAATCTTCTGACATCATCTTGTTTTTTGCTGGAGAAGAGGCAATTCTTTCTGGAGAAGCACATAGTAGAGCTGATATCAACCTTCCTGGAGCACAAGAAGAACTAATTACAGAATTACACAAAACAGGAAAACCAATTATTTTAGTTCTAATGGCAGGAAGACCTATTACGTTAGGAAATATTAAAGATAAGGTAGATGCAGTTCTTATGGCATGGCATCCTGGAACTATGGGAGGTCCAGCTTTAAAAAATATTATTACGGGTTTGGTTTCTCCATCAGCAAAGTTGCCAGTAACCTGGCCAAAAGAGGTAGGGCAAATTCCTATTCATTATAATCATAAAAATACAGGTAGACCAGTAATTCCAGAAGAGTTTGTTCATATGGATTCAATTCCAATTGGTGCCTGGCAGAGTTCTCTTGGGAATACTTCTCATTATCTAGATGCAGGGTTTTTACCAGAATATCCTTTTGGTTATGGACTTGGTTATAGCAGCTTTAAGTACTCCGATTTTTCTATATCCTCAACGAATCCAAAGATAGGGGAAACTATTACTGTAAAAGTTCTAGTGACTAATACTGGAGATGTAAAGGCTAAAGAAACAGTACAATTATATTTTAGAGACATGGTTGGGAGTTTAACTAGACCTGTAAAGGAGTTGCTACGTTTTGAGAAAATTATATTAAATTCAGGGGAATCTAAAGAAGTTGAATTTACTTTTTCGACAAATAATTTAGCTTTTTATGGACCTGACAAGAAATGGATTACTGAACCTGGTAATTTTAAGCTATGGATCGCTAAACATGCTTTAGACGAAGAAAATGAATTAGAATTTATTTTAGAATAATAATTTACTATTGTTAAGGTGTCTAAAAGTATAATATACATAGTATATGGAGTTTCTGGAAGTGGAAAAACTACAGTAGGAAAAGCATTAGCTAAAGAATTAAATATTCCTTTTTTTGATGCAGATGATTTTCATCCAGAAGAGAATATTAAAAAAATGTCAACGGGCTTTCCTTTAGATGATTCTGATAGAGAACCTTGGCTGAAGAAATTAGCGAGTGAAATCGTAGTTTGGAATACAAACAAAGGTGCAGTACTGGCTTGTTCAGCTTTAAAGAAAGCTTATAGAAAAACCCTTCAATCTATCGATTCTAAGTATGTGAAGTGGATTTTTTTGGATGGGAGTTTTGATTTGATTTCAAATCGTTTAGAAGCTAGAAAAGATCATTTTTTTAAAAAGGAAATGCTATTCTCTCAATTTGAAGCTTTAGAACAACCGGAGGATGGTATTTCTATTAATATAGATAAGAGTGTTGATCAAATTATGAGCGAAATTAAAACTACATTAAATACAGATAAATCACAATTAGGGTTAATTGGTTTAGGAGTCATGGGTAAGAGTTTAGCTAAAAACTTATTGTCCAAAAACTTTAAACTTTCTGTATATAATAGACATGTTGATCATATTGAAGTTAATGTCGCTAAAAACTTTGTTGCCGAGGAGTCTAAATACCAAACATTAGTAGGTTTTGATGATTTAAAAGAGTTTGTAGATTCTTTAGAACAACCGCGCACAATAATGCTTATGGTTAATGCAGGGAAACCAGTGGACCTAGTTATCGATGAATTATTACGCTATTTGTCCGAAGAAGATTGTATTATAGATGGAGGTAATTCTCACTATAAAGCAACATTAGAAAGAAGTAAAAGACTAGAAGAAAAAGGAATTCATTTTTTAGGAACCGGAATATCTGGTGGAGAAGAAGGCGCATTAAAGGGTCCATCAATAATGCCGGGAGGATCTAAAATAGCATACAATAGATCTGGTAAATATTTAGAAGCAATAGCAGCAAAAGATAAAAACGATAATAGCTGTTGCGCTTATATTGGGCCAGAAGGATCTGGCCATTTTGTAAAAATGGTTCATAATGGGATTGAATATGCAGAGATGCAATTATTAGCAGAAGCATATCATATGCTAAGATTTTATGCACATAAAACTCCAGCTGAAATATCCGCTATTTTTTCCGATTGGATTAAAAAAGGACTAAAAAGTTATCTGTTAGAGATTACTTCGGATCTTCTTCTTAAAACAGAGGGTGAGGATTTTCTTATTGATAAAATATTAGATAAAGCAGGGCAGAAAGGAACTGGCGGATGGTCTACAAATGCCGCCTTGGAATTAGGAGTTTCTCTACCTACGATTTCTGAATCTGTAATGGCTCGTAATGTTTCTGGAATTAAATCCGAACGGGTAAAAGCATCTGAGATATATCAACTTAAAACTTCAGATTACCCTGCCAATGATATTGTTTTTATTGAAAATTTAGAAAAAGCTTTTAAAGCTACTAGTATTATCAATCATCACATAGGGTTTCAATTATTAAACGAAGCATCAGCAACATATCAGTGGGGACTCAATCTGTCTGAAATTGCTAGTATATGGACCAATGGCTGTATTATTAGAAGTAATCTTATGGAACAAATGGCTGTATTATTTGCAGAAAATAATGAGATGCCTTTATTACTGTTTCCAGAAGTGGTTTCTACTATGAAATCTACGATAGATTCACTTTCAGAAACGGTAGCAACTGGATTAAAATCAGGTTTTTCACTACCAGTATTGTCTGCAGCAGCAAATTATTTTTTCGCATATACATCTGCGCAATCTTCTGCTAATATTATACAAGCGCAACGAGATTATTTTGGCGCTCATACATATCAAAGAGTGGATCAACCAATTGACCAATATTTTCATACAAACTGGAAAAGCTAATTTATGGATTATCAATTACTAATTGCAGTAGGAGTAGGTATCATTGCACTACTTTTTATGATTTTAAAGTTACGAATGCAGGCTTTTATAGCCTTGTTAATCGTTTGTATATTAGTTGGAATTGTAGCTGGCTTACCTGCAGATGACATTCTAAATAGCATAAAAAATGGAATGGGAAGTACACTAGGTTTTGTGGCTACCGTGGTTGGACTTGGAGCGTTGTTTGGTGGTTTACTTGAGAATTCTGGAGGTGCACAAGGATTGGCTAATTATATCTTAAAATTAGCTGGAGAAAAAAATGCATCTTGGGCATTGATGATTACCGGTTTTATAATTGCAATACCCGTTTTTTTTGATGTAGCTTTTATTATTTTGGTTCCTATTGTTTATGCAATTGCTAGAAAAACTAAAAAATCTTTATTGTTATATGCTATTCCATTATTGGCAGGTTTAGCAATCACTCACAGTTTTATTCCACCAACACCAGGTCCAGTTGCTGTTGCCGATATATTAGGAGCTAACCTTGGTTGGGTAATTGTTTTTGGTTTTTTAACAGGTATTCCTGCGGCTATTATAAGCGGACCTATATTAGCAAAATACTTAGCTACAAGAATAAATATTACTATTCCAGAAACAAATGACTCAGGTGTTGCAATAAATAACACACCTAATCCTATTGGTATTATATTGATTATAGCATTACCCATTATGCTGATTGTTTTAAAAACGGTTTTGTTAGGTGATTGGTTCGGAGAAGATGTATTATCAAAATCGATGGTAAACTTGATTACGTTGTTTGGTCATCCATTTACTGCGTTAATCATTGCTAATGTGGTCGCTTGGTATTTTTTAGGAATCAAAAGAGGTGTTACTAGAGATGATTTATTGAAAATTTCTATGAAATCTTTTAAACCAGCAGGAGCAATTATTCTATTAACTGGTGCTGGTGGCGCTTTTAAACAGATACTAGTGGATACTAAAGCAGGTGAGTTATTGGCATCATCATTACAGAGTTCATATATTCATCCATTATTGTTTGCTTTTATTGTGGCAGCTTTGATACGAGTTTTACAGGGATCAGCAACAACAGCTATGATTGCAGCCGCAGGAATTACATCACCTATTATTCTAGCGGGTGATTTTAGTAACTCTCAGATAGCTCTCTTTGTTATTTCTATAGCATCTGGGGCAACTATTTTATCTCATGTTAATGATAGTGGATTTTGGTTGGTTGGTCAATACCTGGGTATGACAGAGAAACAAACATTTCGTTCTTGGACTGTGATGACTACATTAATAGCTATTACTGGGGTTTTAATGTCACTACTATTGTGGTATATTTTTTAAATATTTTAAGTTGATTTTAAAAAAAAGTTTTCATAAACATATCGTTTGGTTAAAAATTAGTTAACTATTTGTTTTGTAATATGTTATTTTAATTGATATGTTTATTTTAATCGTGTTAATTATTAAAACAAAAGTAATGGAAGCATTAGATAATCTTAAGAAAACTTATAAGGAGATGGATCGTAATGAAAAACAAAAGATCCAAGGTGGGACGCAACAAAAATCAGTAGTAATATGGTCTAGAATGGCAATTACCGAGGAATGTACTGATCATATTTTAGGTTGCTAAAATCATATTTTTATTACAAAAAAAAATAGTTATTTATATAACTCGTTAGTAAAAACAAAGACTTAAAATTACGTTCTTTGTTGAACTATGAATCCAGAAGTTTATAAACACATAGAATTATTATTAGGTAGTATAGGTTTTATCATAGCGTTATTCTTTAGTGCTTTTTTGATAATAACCAAAGAACAGCGATCTAGTGCTAATATATTTTTAGCGATTTATTTATTGGCATTTAGTCTTAGAATTGGTAAATCACTGTTTTATAATTATTTTCAGATAGATCCGATAGTTCGCAATGTATTTTTAGGCATGTTGTTGGCAATTGGACCTTCCTTATTTTTTTATACCAAGCAACTATTTGAACTAAATAAAATAGGTAATAAAAGATCAATTTTTATTCACTACATCCCTTTGTTTTTATTCGTAACATTTTGCTGGGTAATCCCGAATAATGATTCTATTTCTTCCAGAATTATATTTTTAGCACTGTTATTTCACATATTAGCATATGGATTGTATACGTTATATTGGATAGTGGTAAATAGAAAAGAGAGAAATGATAAATCGAATAAACTCTATCACTGGCTATTGTTTTTTACGATATTAACGATAATGATGTCACTCATACAGATTAGTGTTTTTCTGGATGTGGTTCCATACTTAAGTACTGCTTTTTTATTTTCTTTGATAATTTTGATTTTATCAATTACCGCATTAAAGAATCCTTTTTTGTTTAAAATGAAGAATGAAAAATATATTAATTCTTCGCTAGACAATGAAAAAGGGATAGAATATTTGAAAAAGTTAATGAGTTTAATAGAACAAGAAAAAGTATTTCTGGATCCCGAATTAACACTAACCAAATTGAGTAAACGGATTGGAATAACGTCTAAACAATTGTCGCAAGTAATTAATCAAAATAGAAATGAAAACTATTCTCAATTTATTGCTAGGTATCGGGTAGAGGAAGCAAAAAGATTATTGAGCTTGCCAGAATATCATAACTTCAAAATATCTGCTATTGCTTATGAAAGTGGTTTTAATAGTATTTCTTCTTTTAATACAGCTTTTAAAAAGTTAACAAATACCACAGCGGTTAGATATAGAGAGTCTTTGTAAATATGATGTCGGTTCTCTATTGCTTGATCAAACCATTTAGTGTTTAATTTACTTATTATAAAAGCAATAAGGTTCGTAATTAGTTTAGTTTGTGTTTAATTTCAAATATTACTTTTTCATTTTTTTCATTTAAAGTTATTTCTCTTTCTATTCTCAAAACTTTGCACTGTAATAATTTGATCCAATTATTATGAATTCTTAATGATCTCCCTTCAAAATTAGGGTTTTCATATTGATTCGCCCAGTTTAAGAAAGCTTTTGAATTTTGTTGAATCTCTTTGTCTTTTAGAATCTTTTCTCCGTATCGTTCTTTTTCTCTTTTATAAAGACGATCCATTCTTTCTTTATTATCAAGGCGAATAAATACCGCAAGATCAAATGATGTTAGCCATTCTTTTCCCCAACTTACCAATGAACCACTTACAACAACATTTTCATACTTTTTGAAATCTAACTTTAGTTTTTTATTCCGTTCGTTTCGTGGTACTTTTTTCTGGAATGGTGGTTCTGTTTTTTTCCAATAGTAATCATCAAGATCTAAATGAATAAAATTGGCGTGTTTTTCAATTTCTTTAGCTAAGGTGGTTGTTCCAGAACCTGATGCGCCAAATATTAATATTTTCATCTATCTAGATTTTGTTTTAAATAAAAGAAGTCCAATTGATAATATCCAAGCGGCTATACTAAAAGTAAATATTCTAAAACCGGTTAAACTCGTAAACACAAAATCTGTTCCCCCTCCTACAATAGCAAAAATTGTAATAAAAATCCCTAAATTTCCAATCCATTTTGGGTACTTGTTTTCTGCTAAAATAATAATAGAATATACTAGAATGGCTATACAACAGGCAACTATAAAAATATAATCTAATGGAATATTTAGAGCAAAACCATAGTTTATGATTGGTTGTAAAACTTCTAAGTTCTCTTCTGTTTTAGTAGCATATTGATTTAGGTAATGAGGTAGAGTGAGTCCATTAACAAGGGCAGCAAACATAGCAGCAATCAAACCAAAAGAAATGATTATAAATGCAAGAATGGATAATTTCCATTTGTCTAAAAGTGCTATTGTTAAACCATAAAATCCAAATAATATTATTGGCAAACTGAGAATAGCTAATGAATGAGTAATGCGGATCGATTTAGAGATTTTTATAATGTGTTCAATATTTCCACCTGGAGGATGGAGGATCATGGTGAAGATAATTAGAATCGCTCCTGTAATAAGAGCAATACCAGTACTTTTATAACTGTAGTTTTCCATGTATTTGATTTTAAATGATACTATCAAATATCTATGGTTTATTAAGAAAGATCACTTGATCGTAATCAAGAAATTAGGTAATTCGTTTTCGTACTCGGCTTAAAGTTTCGGGTGTTATTTTCAGAAAAGATGCAATTATTTTTTGAGGAAAATTTTGAAGCAGAAGAGGTTTGTTTTTCAGGATATATGCGTATTTCTCATCAGGAGTATTATTATGGTCAAAAAAAGAAATTCTAGCAGTTGATTCTTCTAAAACTTTACCAATTTGAAAAAATGTTGGAGATATTGCTATTAATTTATGTATTGCATCTATGGTTAGTTCATATACAGCACTATTTTCGTACGCCTGAATTTCAAATTCCGAAGGTTTTCGACCAGTAAAGCTTTTATGATCAATAACCCAATCATTTTGTATTCTTAAATCAATTATATTTTTATCTAAATTGGTATCCATATAATATTGATAAAAACTTCCAGAAATAACAAAGTATAGAGAAGAACAAACCTCTCCTTTACGCAGTAAAAACGCGTCTTTTTTTAGCTCTTTATATATAACTTCATTTTGTAGCAATGATGATTCTTCATCAGAAAACTTTCCAGCTTTATTTAAAAACTCTAGAATAGATGTATCCATTTGCTTTGTGTTTTTCTGAATATAAAGATTGCCTAATTAAAAATCCTATTATCTGTATGCTATGAAGATGATATTTAATCTACAGGCTGTTTAAATTTTAATGACTCATTTCCATTAGTGATGACAATAGTATATGTTCCTTTTTTTAAACCTAGATTACAGGCTTCTTTAGATGATTTTACCTCTGTAATATCTATAGGTACTGCCATATTTATATTTTCTCCTTCTTTAAAGGCTAGAACCATAATAGGGAATTCAATTTGAATTTTTTCTAAATTGATAGTAACATTCTGATTCCCATTTTTAAACAACCAGTCCGGTCTATTGTTGATATACGTTGATGTAGGATGGAAAATAGCAATATCTGACCAAGCATCACCTTTTTTATGTTTTAATGGTTTTCCTTTTTTATCAATAATAACAGAGGATTCTTTAATGTCCAAAGCGTTTAGAAGAGGGAAATTATATTCAGATGTACTTTGTTGACTATATTTTACTTGATTTATTGTCAATGGATCTATTCCTGTGTATTCTGTTAACCTTCCTGCCATTGCTTTTTCCCAATAGTCATAATTTCCTTCTAATGCATGATCATATCCACAATGAATTAGAAATTTTTCATTTGGTTTCGCTTCTATAGCTTTTTGGATATTTTTTGCCTGATCAATTTCTCTGGGTTTTCCATTGGTTTCTTCATTTTTCGTTTCGTAAGGAAAAAGAGTATATCCGATCTCTAGCGCTTCTCTAATGAGGTTACCAAATTGAGGATCTTTCGTATAATAACCAGTTTTTTGTATTGGATATTTTCTAATATTATTAAGAGAATCTAAATCATCCTTGTATGATAACGCTTCAAGCCCTAAGTTTTTATATCCCAAATCATATAATTGTTTTAGAAGTGATTTTGTAAATGAACGATGAAAAGAATTATGGTGAGCTTCATTTATTATGATCACATGATTTTTTTCCGCTTGTTCTAAAATATAATTATTAGCATTAACCTTAGTATATTTTTGATTTATAGAATCTACTCGATCTTCGGTAAATCCTTTTCGTTTTATTCCCATTGCAATATCCCATTGATTCATTGCATTTTTATAATCTCCTTTAGTTGCGTATTGGGAAGCTGCTATTTGATATTTCCAAGAAACAGTATCTTTAGCTAATTGAGATTCTATTTCAGAAGAAAACATATATTTTGTTTTAAAATCGACCTGTTCGATTATTTTTTCTTCTTTACAAGAGGTGAAAAAAACAACTGCAATTAAAAGATGGAATGTTGCTCTCATAATGGTCTTGGTTATATACTATTTACAAAATCGATAAAAATCTTTTTGTGAAGGTCAAGATCTAAATTAGCAGAAAGGGCGACTCGAACTATATAATCCTTATCACCTTCTTTAGTAGTTCCTTGGGTAGAAGTAGCAGGTATTGTCCAATAACACCCTTTTAGTTGACCATAACTAACACAAAATTTACTTTCATCAGGAATCTCTTCGATCATTAGATTGATTAACTTAAGATTCAGTGCTCTTTTATATGTTTCTTTTTCATCGTCAGTATCACCTTTAGTAGGAAGATCTAAAGAAAATACAGAAGGAGTAAACCCTTCATTTGCTAATTCTGGAGATACAAAATTGATTTTTGCATCCGGTAATTTATTCTCGATAAAACTAACGAAATCACGAGTGTTTGTATAAGCATCAGCAATTCTTTGATTCATAGATGGCAATTGCTTTGCTAATATTTCCATTTGTAGATCAGTAGCTTGATTGTCACAAAGTCGTAAATGTAAGTCTATCTTTTCTAGTAAGCTTGCAGATTTGTTATTAGCTACACAATATCCCGCAGTACATTTACCACCACTAGGAAATTTTGATCCACTTACATAGGCAATAGCTCTAACCGAGGACAGTATTTCATTTTCTCCTAAGAAATGAACATTAGGGCAAAATGTTTGATCTAAAATAAATACTGGATCAATAGCAGTTTGACCATCGGTAGTTTTACGTTCTTTACTAAGAACTGCTTCTAATTGAGGAAGATCTGGAACTTCAACTCTTGGGTTTGTTGGGATTTCTGCAATAATATATGGAACGGCATCTTGTTCTGCTATTTTATTTAGAACTATCTCAATACTTTGCACCATATCCTGACCACCATCTACAGGTAAGTCAACTATTTCGATCATATCACTACAAGCAGCAACACGTCTAGCTTGATCATTGGTTCCTCCATAACAGTTTGGAGGAACTACAATTTTTATAGCTTTTCCTTTATGATGTTCTAATGCGTGATCCACCAATCCCATTACAATGGCATATTGCATGGATAGCCCGCTAGATCCAACAAGACCTTTTGCCTTAGTTCCAGTAATTTCTTTTATAGTATCTAAAACAATAGTTTTGTTTTCGTCAATTTTACTATTTAAGTCATTAGAAAAAGACTGTTGGGTTAAACTTTTTAGAAAAGCTAAAGTGTTCGCAGGTGTCATCGCGATAGTTTCTCTTCTTCTTACATGTTGAATTTCTGATATATATTCTTTATTAGTGTCTTTGTTTATTAAAATAACACTACCTAAATTATGATGAATGTTTACAAAAAAGTCAATATTAGTTTGTAAATCAAATTGTGTGAGATCATCCTGCTGGGAAACAAAAATTGTACTTCCATTAAACGCTGTAATCTCATCAGTATTTTCTATTTTTTTAAGATCAAATTGATATCCATATACGGTTTTTAGTATATCGGCATCGAAACAGTTAGGTAATTGATCAGTATATACAATTTGCGTGTTTTTACGAGCTAATAAGTTTGTTCGTAGAACAGCCATAATAGGAGTTGTCTTAGACGAAAAACTAATTATATTTTCTGAACTTAATTTGTGTAGTTTAGCAATAGTCCATTCTAAAACACAAGACAATGGGTGCCCTAATCTAATATAGTCATATGCTGTTGGTAGTTCATGTAGTGAAGATAGTTGTGCGTCATTATTATTAAACAGAAGTTCAAAACCTTCTAGGAATTGATCTTTAGCCAATGCTTCATTATAGATATCTAGTCGATGTGTTGTTAAATTCAACCAGTCTGGAGGCATGTTTTTTACTACCTCTTTTATATAATTTAATATGTTATTGTCTTGCATGATTTTTACCTTTAGAAAGGTGGGTAATATACATTAAATAGAATTTTTTTTAAACCTTTTTAAAACGTTTTATTCTATTGTTTTTATTGTTGGTTATATGAACTTGGTTCTGAGATTACAACTTAATTTTTTAAAGGTGTATTCATCCAATAGTCCAATAGGTTTTGAGGAGTGTTTGTTGGGTGGATGTTTTTAGAAATTGGTTTTGTTTTAATCATAAATAATTGATTAGTATTCTTTTCAGTATTGGTGCCAAGCTCTTGAACGAAAAACTCTCTAAATTGATTGTAAGAAACAGATTCTTGTTCATGAACTATATTCCCATAAATATCTTGCACATTTTTGACTTCTATGGATACACCTTTGCTACTTAATTTATCAATAGATTGTATCATTTTTGGATGAAAAAAAGCTTTTTTGTCTTCAGGGTAGAGGTATATGCTATTCTTTTTTACACTAACACTATCAATTTTTAACTTTATTTCTTTATACCATAATCGATAATTCTTTTTTTTAAAAGCATCTTTCGTGGATACAGAATTATTAAAAATAAGTTCAAAACGTTTTCTTTCATGATTGATTTTTGCAGTTACGGGCTTAAACTTTGGTGGTTGTAGAACTTCAAAAGCATTATTAAAAGAGATGTAATTAGGATACATTAACCCTTTGTTTGACCTATATGCTACAATGATTTCAAAAAGTAATTTGCCTTGATTTTTTTTAGGAGTTTTTGTAGTGTTAGATTGTTGTCTATCATACACTGCATATTCTAATTTGTAAATTTTATAATCTTGTTTACTTACATAAATTTTACTCTCTACTTTTATGTTTTCCTTATTTTTTGAAACTTTAATGGCATATAAAGGGATATCGTCTATAAAAGTTTCTGGTAGAAGTTTAAGTCTATGATTTTTAATTAGATCTTTATTTAAACGATTTACAAAGTCGTACGCATTAATATTATAGTTTCTAATTGCATCGTGTAATCTAAGAATAGTATATTCATTTCCTCCTTGACCATCTAAAGTCGCATTAGAAATAATCTTACTTCGATTAATGTAATCATATGGTTTTGAGGCAACTGTATCTTTGGGGAAATCTGTATTGTTTTTATAGGAGAATAAAGTTGTCTGCGTATTTTTAAAATCCTCAGTTCCAAAACCTTGATCAAAAACTTTCATTATGGCTTCGTTCATATTTAAATAATGACCATCTTTTACTTGATAATCCCGATAATAGCCAACATAAGAATATGGCGAAAAAGGATAATTTTGTGGAATTCTATCAATGGCAGTTCGAATGATGCTTCTAGCACTTTTTCTTTTCTTCTTTTTTGAAGTTACAACTTTTACTTCGTCTAATAATTCTATTTTTTCCAATAGCCTTATTAAGTTAATCTGATTTGTTTTAAGGTTTGATAAAGGTATTTCTTGGGTCAGGTATCCTATAGAAGATATCACTAAAGTATCAGCATTTTTCTTAAAAGTATAAGGGATTCTAAATCCTCCATCTGCGTTAGAGATTAGACCTCTTTTTTTGTTTTTAATCAAAACCGTAGCAAAAGATATTGGAGTTTGATTTTTAGCATTGATTAGTTTGCCATCAATAAATGAATCTTCTTGACCTAAAAGTTGTATTGATTGGGTTATGAGAACAAATACTAAAATATGATATGTTAGTCTAGTAACTTTATACATTCTATTTGTTCTTATGTTAGTTAAAAAAGCTGTTTGATAAGAAAACTGTTTGCAAGATTAATTCTTTATCAGATCCCTATTTATAGGAATTCTTCTATGAGTTTCATCCGTAGTTACTAAGTAAGTATATAATTAGTTATTAGTAAAATGTCAAGGTGCTTTTAATAGTATTTTAAGATTCTAAAATAGTATTAGTTGTAATTTTCTCTAAGAATTTGAGAGACTAATGCTTTGGTTATTTTTTTTCCAGTAGTTTTAGTTCGTAACATATCAAATGAATATCTAAAGTCACAACCGTTTTTGAATTCACTACAGCCGTAAGCAGTTTTCCCTTTCAGGATGTGTCCTTTTTTACATTTAGGACATTCCATTTGATCAGGTGTACTGGTCGTAGTAGCTGATTTTGTCTTTTTCTCTTCTAATATAATCCTAAAATGATCATCAAAACGAAGTAGACCTTCTACAAGTCCGCTTTCTGATTTAAAACCTTTTAAGTTAACAGTACATCCTTTTTTTACTAACCTGATATATTGTTTTTCGGATATTTTTTTCCCTAAATAGGTAAATGGTAGTTGAAAACTACAACCATCTTTAAACGCGCTACAACCATAAGCAGATTTTCCTTTTAAGATTTTTCCTTTTTTGCATTTAGGGCAAAGCTCATCTTTTATTGTCGAAGTCTTTTTAGTTTTTTCTGTATTCGTTTTTTGCGTTTTTTTATCGGCTGTATAAGATATATTAGCTCTTGTTTTTTCCGTTCTTACTTCATACACCAAATGGTCCACCATTTGTTTCATATTTTTAATGAATGCTCCTGCATTAAAAGAACCTTTTTCAATTTCTTTTAATTGTTTTTCCCATCTTCCTGTTAACTCGGCAGAAATAAGTAGTTTATTCTGGATAGTGTCAATAAGCTGAATACCTGTGCTAGTTGGCAAGATTTGTTTTTTATTACGTTCAATATATTTGCGCTTAAATAGCGTTTCAATAATATTTGCTCTTGTAGATGGTCTACCGATACCATTTTCTTTCATAAGCTCTCGCATCTCATCATCATCCACCTGTTTTCCTGCAGTTTCCATAGCTCTAAGTAAGGTAGCTTCTGTAAACTGTTTTGGAGGTTTAGTTTCTTTTTCAAGAAAGGTTGGTTCATGAGGTCCTTTTTCTCCTTTTGTAAAAACAGGAAGAATTCCAGTTTCTTTTTTATTAGGAGCATTTGGATTCTCAAAAACTACTCGCCATCCTTTGTCTAAAATAACTTTGCCTGTGGTTTTAAAAGAAACTGAATCAGCTTTACCGATTACTGTAGTATTTGCTACTTTACAATCATCATAGAATACTGCAATAAAACGTTTTGTAATAATATCATATACCTGTTTTTGATTATACTGCAGGTTTATTTGCTCACCAGTTGGAATAATAGCATGGTGGTCGGTTACTTTTTTATCATTAAAAACTTTTGATGATTTTTTAATCTTTTTGTCTAATAAAGGTTTAGTTAATGCGCTGTAATCGGTCAAATTTCTTAAGATACCAGGAACTTTTGGGTATACATCATTTGGCAGAAAGGTAGTATCTACTCTTGGGTACGTAACAACTTTTTGTTCATACAATCTTTGTACAATTTTTAAAGTTTCATCTGCAGAAAATCCGAACTTAGTATTACAATATACTTGCAATCCTGTTAAATCAAATAACTTGGGAGCATATTCCTTTCCATCCTTTTTAGTGATAGAAACAATTTCAAAATCACTTTTTTTTACTTTATTAGCTAGTAATTCGCCATCTTCTTTTTTTAAGAATCTCCCTTCCTCATAACTAAATAAAGTATCCCGATATAAGGTTTGTAATTCCCAATACGGTTGTGGTATAAAGTTTTGGATTTCTTTATATCTATGAACAACCATCGCAAGACTAGGAGTTTGTACTCTACCGATAGATAATACTTGTTTGTAACCTCCGTGTTTTACTGTATACAATCTGGTAGCATTCATGCCTAATAACCAGTCACCGATGGCTCTAGAAAAACCTGCATAATATAAGTTATCATATTGTTCAGAAGGCTTGAGATTATCAAACCCTTCTTTAATTGCTTCTGTAGTTAATGATGAAATCCATAATCGCTGTATTTCTCCAGAATATCCTGCTTGATTGATGACCCATCGTTGTATGAGTTCTCCTTCTTGTCCTGCATCCCCGCAATTAATTACTAGACTTGCTTGATCAAATAAAGATTTAACGATGTTAAACTGTTTCTGAATTCCTTGATTATCTACAACTTTAGTTTTAAACTTTTCTGGAAGCATTGGTAGATTATTAAGATCCCAACTTTTCCAGTGTGGTTTGTAATCATTTGGCTCAAACAAAGTACATAAGTGCCCAAAGGTATAGGTAACAGCATATCCATTTCCTTCATAATAACCATCACGTTTTGTATTAGCTCCTAAAACAGTAGCAATTTCTCTAGCAACACTTGGTTTTTCGGCTATACAAACCTTCATTAATCGATATTTCTTGTTCGGTCGAAAATTAAGAAATTTTTATATAAAAACGATAGTAATGGTAATTGAGTATATCACGTTTTAGTATACCAGAATCACGATCTTGATAGGAAATACACTGTATATCAGTCAAATTTGTAGAAAACCAATACTCATATGAAAGCAACAGGATTTAATAGAAGAAAATTTTTACAATTAGGAAGCACCTTAGCAGTAGCAAGTACTATTTCTCCAATATCTTATGGAGCCACTTTATTAGACAAAAATGATGTAAAACCATTAGGAAATGATGAGAATATTAGGTTATTTTCTAATGAAAACCCTTATGGACCTTCTCAAAAAGTATTAGATGCTATCACCAATAACACTAATCGAGTAAATAGGTATGCATCGTTTCATTCGTATTCTACAGACACACTAAAAGAAAAAATAGCCAAAATCAATGGAATTGCAAAAGATCAAGTGATTTTTGGTCATGGATCTTTTGAAATATTATGTATGTTAACCAGAACATTTGGACAGCAACGAGATGGTATTATAGTTCCTGCGACTACATTTAATGTTACTGCTGCTTTCGCTGATAGAATTTTTGATCACAAAGTAAAGAGAATACTACTTACCGATGGAATGGATATTGATTTAGAAACTACTAAAAAAGAAATAACTAAGAACACAAAACTTGTATATATATGTAACCCAAATAATCCAACCGGAAAATCATTACCAGCGGCTAAGCTAGAATCTTTTTGTAAAGAATTAGCTACTACCAATTGTACTATTGCTATTGATGAGGCCTATGTAGAATTAATGGAACCTTCTAGAAGACCAGATACTATTGAGTTATTAAAACAAAAATATAATGTATTGATTATTAGAACTTTTTCTAAAGCATTTGGTTTAGCTGGTTTACGGGTTGGATATGCAATGGGATTGCCCGAAACGATAGCAAAGTTGAATCATGATTCCTATACTTTTAGCGGATTGATCGGTAACCCTGGGATTGTAGCTGCAATAACTGCTTTAGACGACATTGATTATGTAGATGAATATAGAAAAAAGAATGTAGAAGTAAGAACGTATATGGAAAGTAGCTTAAAAAAAATGGGCTTGAAATATTTAAAAAGTGACACTAACTTTATGTTGATAGAAGTAAAAGATGTTAAGCGATTAAAAGAAGAATTAGTGCCATTTGGGATTGCCATTTTTCCGAGTGGAGGAAAACATTATCCAACTTGGGCACGAATAAGTATCGGTACTTTGCAGGAGATGAAAATATTCTTTAATGCTATAAATACTATGAATTGGTTAACATCATAAATCAATAAAAATATTCATTGTGTAATAAAAGAGTTTGAAATCTGAAAGAGTAACAATTTTTAAGAAGCAAATAGCCGTTTTTCTATCAAATTACTATGGCGTTTTTAAAGATTAACAAGTACATTTGTTAAAAATTGTTTTGAATGGCAGGAAATACATTTGGAAATCTATTTAAGGTAACCACTTTTGGAGAATCTCATGGAGTAGCAATTGGAGGAGTAATTGATGGATGTCCTTCTGGAGTAACTTTAGATCTAGAGGCGATACAAGCAGAATTAGATCGTCGTAAACCAGGTCAATCTGCTATTGTTACGCAACGTAAAGAACCTGATACTGTAGAGTTTTATTCAGGAATATTTGAAGGTGTAACAACGGGAACTCCGATTGGTTTTGTGATTAAAAATGCTAACCAAAAATCTAAAGATTATTCGCATATAAAAGATTCGTATAGACCTTCTCATGCGGATTATACTTATGATCAAAAATATGGTCTTCGGGATTATCGTGGAGGTGGACGTTCTTCTGCCAGAGAAACTGCTAGTAGAGTAGTAGCAGGTGCTATTGCAAAGCAAGTGCTTTCAGGAATTTCATTTAACGCATATGTAAGTGGAGTAGGATCAATAAAGTTAGATAAACCACATACAGAACTTGATTTTTCGTTGACAGAAAGTAATATTGTTCGTTGTCCAGATCCTCAGAAAGCAGAGGAGATGGAACAATATATTAAGCAAATTAGAAAAGAAGGAGATACAGTTGGTGGATTGGTTAGTTGTGCAATATCTGGTGTTCCAGTGGGATTAGGAGAACCTGTTTTTGATAAGTTACATGCAGAGTTAGGTAAGGCAATGTTATCCATTAATGCAGTAAAAGGATTTGAATATGGTAGTGGTTTTGCAGGAGCAGAGTTAAAAGGAAGCAAGCATAACGATTTGTTTAATTCGGATGGTACTACCAAGACCAATCTTTCTGGAGGGATACAAGGTGGTATCTCTAACGGAATGGATATTTACTTTAATGTAGCTTTTAAGCCTGTAGCGACTATTATGCAGGATCAAGAAACCATTGATAAGGAAGGGAATGTTGTAAATATGCAAGGAAAAGGAAGACACGATCCTTGTGTAGTACCTAGAGCAGTGCCCATTGTAGAGGCAATGGCAGCCTTAGTCATCGTAGATTATTGGTTAATGAATCGTACGATCAAGAAGTAATATTAATATGTTGTCTAATCCTTCTAAGCGTGTTTATCTTTTATTAATACTTTGTTGTTACGGAGGTATTGTTTACAGCCAATATTTAGGGAAAGAATACAAAAAAATCACGAATGAGAGTTTTGTAGACAAAGTTGATCTGGTTTCTGAAAAATTGGATATTGGATCCGATAAATTAGTCGCTCCATTAAGACTAACATTGCTCGATAATCATTTGGTAATTCACGATACTGAAGCTCAAAAGCACTTGCATCTAATCGATATTGAAAACAATAAATATGTTGATCAGTATATAGGGATTGGAAATGGACCAAATGAATTATCTGATGTTGGTACTTTTGAAAAGAACGGCAATACTGCCTTTATCGTTTGGGATCAAAATGACAAGAAATATCTTTATTATGAGTTACAAGATCTAATTAATTTATCTAATGATACCATTAGTAAAAAGCTAGATGAAGATGAATATATCTACTTTTTGAATTATGATAAAAATAATCAAAAGTTATGGTATGCTGGACAATTTAGTAAGGAAGACCATCGTATCTATGAAAAAGATATGGCCTCTGGAACAGTAAAAGGGTATGGAACATTATTAAACCCTCCAAAAGGTAAGTTGAATTCCATAGCGATAAGAAATTTTATATCTACAGCTAAGATGGAAAAGAATGATCGTCATATTGTAATTGCTTATGAAACGGCTCCTTTATTAGAAGTTTTTAATACAGAAACAAAAGAGTTCACCTCTGTGCTTGTGCCGCATAGTAAATTACCGATTTATTATGCTGAGAAGGATGAAGATAACAAAATGCTAATCGGTTATACCAACCGTTCTTTATATGAGTTTTTAGACATCAAGCTTACCGATACCTATATCTATGCTGTTTATAGAGGAAAAGAATTTGGTAATACTGAACCAAAAAAAAGTGTAATATATGTGTTTGATTACCAACTCAATCCTATAAGATCATATCGTTTAGATCAAGAAGTAACTTCGATAGCTGTATACGATGATAAAATCATATATGGTTTACACCTATCTCCTTTTATTCCTTGGCAAAAAGGAAAACTAATAAAATATGATATTAAGAAGTAATTTTATCATCGATTTACTAATCCAGTAATTTCTTATGCTACTTTGGTAAATTTTAGTTTCGTGAGAGGTTCGTTTTATCGGTTTTTGTACTATTCTCACATACTCATCTACTAAAAAACTTATCTACTCATCCTTTTTTTATATCTTCGACTTCTTGTATTCAAAAAATTAGATAATTCACATGAAGAAACTAGCATTGCATTGGCAAATAATGATCGGAATGATCGCTGGAATATTATTCGGGTTTTTAATGACACAGTTTTCCTGGGGGAAAGGATTTACAGGAGATTGGATAGCTCCTTTAGGTACAATTTTCGTTAATCTATTAAAATTAATAGCTGTTCCGTTAATTCTTGCTTCTTTAATAAAAGGAATTTCTGATTTAAAAGATATCTCTAAGTTTAAGAAAATAGGAGGAAGAACAATAATAATCTATGTTTTAACTACCGTTATTGCAATTACCATAGGATTGTTATTAGTTAATGTAATGAAACCTGGAGATGGAATTACTCCAGAAACTATAGAAAAATTAACCAACGAATATGCTAGCAGTTCTAAAATATCTGAACGTATTGCCGAGGCCGGAAGACAAAAAGAAAGTGGTCCTTTACAGTTTGTTATAGATATGGTTCCTCAGAATGCAGTAGCAGCTATGAGTAATAATAAACTGATGCTGCAAGTAATATTTTTCGCTATTTTCTTAGGAATTAGTATGTTACTTATTAAAGAAGAACAATCAGATCCTTTAAAAAAGTTTTTCGATAGTTTAAATGAGGTTGTTTTAAAAATGGTTGATTTAATTATGCTCACTGCTCCGTATGCTGTTTTTGCATTGTTGGCAAATGTGGTTGTTACTTCTGATGATCCAGATATATTATTAGCGTTATTGAGATATGCAGGAGTTGTAGTATTTGGATTAGCGCTAATGATTGTATTTTATAGTATTTTGGTATCCGTAATTACCAAAAAATCTCCTTTATGGTTTTTAAAACAAATCAGTCCAGCGCAATTATTAGCATTTTCTACAAGTTCTAGTGCTGCGACATTACCAGTAACTATGGAAAGAGTAGAAGAGCATATTGGTGTTGATAAAGAGGTGTCTAGTTTTGTACTGCCAGTTGGTGCTACTATTAATATGGATGGTACTAGTCTGTATCAAGCAGTAGCTTCAGTATTTATTATGCAAGTGTTATGGCCAGAAGGGCTTACATTTAGCAACCAGATCACTATTGTATTAACGGCATTGTTAGCATCTATTGGTTCTGCGGCTGTTCCTGGAGCAGGAATGGTTATGTTGGTAATCGTATTAGAGGCAATTGGTTTCCCTTCGGATAAACTTCCTATTGGTTTAGCCTTAATCTTTGCTGTAGATCGTCCATTAGATATGTTGAGAACTACTATCAATGTAACAGGAGATGCTACTGTTTCTATGATTGTTGCAAAATCCGTTGGTAAATTAGGGGATCCTAAGGTAAAAGATTGGGATGATCATTATCAGGGATAATAAAGAACTTTAGAATTTATTTGTTATACTTTTTCTAAAATTGAATGCTTTTTCTTATTAATAGGATTGGTAGTTTTACCTTTATTGAAAATTGAGCAATTAAGGTACTATGAATGAAAATATATTCCTAGACGAATCATTAGAAAAAGTATACAATCCTTCAGATTTTAGAGAAATAGGTCATCAATTAGTTGATATGCTAGCTGACCACCTTGGTCAGGTGCAATCGAATAGAGAACAATCTGTTATTAAGTTTGAAGATCCAGAAAAAGAATTATCATATTGGAAAGAAGATATATCTTCTGATACTGGTATAATGGATTTTTATCAAAAAATTCTTGATAGATCTATTCATGTGCACCATCCAAGGTATATGGGACATCAAGTAGCGGTACCTTCTGTAATAAGCAGTTTATCTGGTTTAATGGTTGATGTTTTGAGCAATGGAACTGGAGTCTATGAAATGGGAATGGCTTCTAATGCATTGGAAAAAATAGTTACTGATTTTGTTGCAGATAAGATTGGATATGGAGCTAATTCGTCTGGTTTTCTTACTTCGGGTGGTACATTAGCTAATTTGACAGCTTTATTAGCTGCTCGAAAAGCAAAAGCACCAGGTTCGGTTTGGGAAGATGGACATAATCAGAAATTAGCGGTATTAGTTTCTGAAGAAGCGCATTATTGTATTGACCGTGCAGCTAGAATATTGGGATTTGGTTCAGAAGGAATAGTAAAAGTTCCTGCCGATGAAAATTTTAAAATAAATACTTCTTTATTAGAAGAGTATTTAAAAAAGGCAAAAAATAAAGGATTAACAGTTATTGCACTTGTTGGATGTGCTTCTTCTACATCTACGGGTTCTTATGATGATTTAAATGAATTAGCATCTTTTGCTTCAGAACATAATTTATGGTTTCACATAGATGGTGCACATGGTGGAGGAGTCGTTTTTTCAAAAAAATATAGGCATTTAGCAAAAGGAATTGAAAAAGCAGATTCTGTAGTAATCGATTTCCATAAAATGTTACTGACACCATCATTAAATACAGCATTAATTTTTAAAGATAGTCAAGATTCTTATAGAACTTTTGAACAGAAAGCGCAATATCTTTGGGATTCTCAGCAATCAAGGGAATGGTATAATTCTGGTAAAAGAACTTTTGAATGCACAAAACTAATGATGTCACTAAAAGTATATTCTAATATTAGAATGTACGGGAATGACATATTCGAAAAGAATATCGATCGGTTATATGACTTAGGAAAAGCCTTTTCAAGAATCATAGAGAATAGAGAAGGATTTGAGTTATTAATATACCCTGAAGCTAATATTGTGAATTTTAGATATACTAACATATCAGAAAATGATCTTAATTCGTTCAACTCTAAAATAAGAGAAGAACTGATTTTATCTGGTAAATTCTATATCGTACAAACAATGATAGGAGAGGATCGTTATCTAAGAACTTCAATAATGAATCCTCTTACAACTGAAGTAGATTTTAATGCTTTGTTAGATGAAATAGAAAAAATTGCTAATCCTATCCTTGGTTAACTTATTACTCTTAAGACGCAACCAATTTATAAGTATTTCATCTATTAAGAGAATTAACTAATTGATAACCGGGTATAAATTTTAGTTTTTTCACTTTTAATAAACTAAAAAAATAAACAGATGAGACACTTTTGTATTGTATTGCTTTCGATTATCCTATTCAGTTGTAGTAATGATGATGATAATAATGCCCAGTCATCAACAATTGCAGGAGCTTGGAACTTGGTTAAGGTTTCTGGTGGAGTTACAGGAGTGGATGAGGATATAGAAAAAGGCCTTATTGTATGGGATTTTAATGAAACTACAGGAATGGTAACTATTAATAATACGATTACTGATTCATCTTTTAATGTATTATTAGATTCAGGAACTTATACCTATAGTATTTCTGCTCCGGCGGATGCTGATATTCTTATTGTTAACGAAATAGTTGTAGGAGGTATTAATTTAGAAAATACATCATTTACCGTAGAAGAAACATTTGAAGATGGTTTTTCATTTCGTTTTGAGAGATAGTTTTATAAACTAGTTTTTATCCTCTAAAAAACAAAAAGAGACATAAGATTTCACCAAAATTTTAAGAGCTATTGTATAGCTCTTTTTTTATGATTTTATATTAACGCTATATTTTTTGATTTAAATATATGTATCTAAATGCTTGTTTATTAGTATATTGTGTTTTGTTTACGGTTATTATATATTAAAAAAGGGGGAAAACCCCTATATGATTTTTAGCTAAAGTCCCCTTAATTTGTGCGATAGATAAGTATACTTTTGAACCACACATATTAATAAACTTAAAAAGACTCATTATGAAACGGCTTTTTCTACCAGTAGCTTTGATCTCATTTGCAGTAATATGCCTAAGTATAGTGCATATTGATAATGTAAACAAGCTTGATAAAGAATATAATCAGCTAAGAGAGAAACACCAAATTGATGATAATTCTGATATCGATACAACGATAGAAGAGTTTGATGTAAAATGAAGAGAAGGAAAGGATACGTTACAAACTAATAAACAAGAGGGAACTATTACTTCGGAACTGAAGGAATAAAAGGGAAAACAAAAAAAGTAACGGATAACCACCAATGAACTGTCTTATCTATTTATAGTAAGGCAGTTTTTTTATGCTATATACCTTTGATTTTACCGTTAAGTCTAGGACAAATTCCTATTTAAATGATGTTTGGTCGATGCTTCTAAAAACGTTTTTTTGATAAGTACAATCACTACAATAACGAATTCTAATTGAATTGCTACGAATTCTAAAAGACGAAGGTGAGTAGGGTGTAAACATGATTACTTTTAAACCGTAATTAAAGGATGGTCTTTTTTTGCTCCCAAGTTATTTTAATCCCAAAATAAAATAGATATGAAGCAATTGTTATTACCGGTAGTTCTTATATGTTTTACAATATTCTGTTTAGGATTTGTGCATATTGACAATATGAATGAACTGGCTAAAGAAAAGAGTGAATTAAAAAAAATCGAGAATCAAGAAATACTTTGATTTTCTAAATTATATTTTAACCGATTTAATCAATAAATAGGGCTTTAAGTTCTGGAGTTGGAATTACACAATTATCTCTTTTGCCAAACCATTTATATCTGTTTTTAGCAATAATATCATAAAACCAATCTCTTAGAATCTTCGGAAAAATAAGAAAAACAGAAAGTAACGGATAACCACCAGACAGCCGCTTTGCAATTTGTAGAGCGGCTGTTGATTTATGATAATATGCTACAGATGGTTCAATAAGCAGAATAGTATCTAACTTTGACGTATCTACACCAATCTCTGAAGCCAATTTTTTACCTATATCACTTTGTAACGATGCATATCTAAAAACATCATTCTTATCTCTTTTGATAATGAAATTAACAGCACCATTACATAAGTTGCAAACACCATCAAATAGTATAATCTTCTTCCCTTCAAAATTCATATTAAACAAAGATAAGGACGAAATATGACTTCTAACTATGGATTATAATTTCATTAAGAATCTGACTTACTTTAAGATAATAGAATCGATAACTTCTTTGGTTGTGATTTGCAGATTTTTTGGTAACAAGTTATCTTTAGGAAGTACCGCTAAATACCGATCATTATTAGAATCAAAAACTTGTTTAAATATTGGATCTTCAAATTGGAGCATATCACAGATTTCTTTTATAAGATCTAAGTGATAGATAAGATCAGTACTTCCTAGATGAAAGATGCCTTTTTTACTTCTATTAATTATGTAATGTAATTGTTGTGTCAGTTTAGAAATTGAAGTAGCATTTATAATAACGTTAGGAAAAACTTCTATCGAGGCTTTAAGATCATATAATGTTCTAAGCTCTTGTACACGTGGAGTACTAGCTCCAAAAATCATAGGTATCCTCGCGATTACGTATTTATGAGTTGGTAGTCGCATCAATGCATTTTCAATTTTTATTTTAAATCTACCAAAAACACTTTCACTTAATGTTTTATCATATTCATAAGAAGGATAATTACTAAAGGTGTCAAATACATTTGCACTGGATAAGAATATCAATTTAGATTTATTTTTCTTGATCCAATCTATAATTCTGTGATGTGCATCGACTTGAGAGTTAAAGTTCCCTCTAATAGCAGAAACAATGATTGTGGGTTTAAGATTATCTAATAATATTGAGATATCTTCTAATTCCATATCATACTGAAAGAATTTTTGATTCTTTTCATAAAAGGGATTATCCGTATGATATGTACCATACGTATCAAAATAAGAATTAAGCTCTTTATATAGAGCGTTTCCTATAAAACCACTGGCTCCTATGATTAGAATTTTTTTCAATACTACGTTATGCTAAAAAAGTTAAGTTTCAAAGATCACTAAACTCTGTAATCTTGAAACTTAACTTACCTTTTATTATTGTTATAAAATAATTATCCTTTGTAAAAAGGTAATTTTATTACTGTTGCTGGAATTGCTTTTTTACGAACCTGAATATGAATTTTACTACCAGGAGAAGCAAAAACTTTAGGAACATATCCTAATCCGATTCCTTTTCCTAAAGAAGGGGACATCGTACCAGAAGTAACTATTCCGATGATATTTCCATTACTATCTACAATATCATAATCATGTCTTGGAATTCCTCGTTCATCTAATTCAAACCCTATAAGTTTACGTTCTGCACCATGTTCTTTTTCTTTTGCCAATGCTTCTGCGTTTACAAAGTCTTTACTAAACTTTGTAATCCAGCTTAAACCTGCTTCTATAGGTGATGTTGTGTCATTGATATCATTACCATAAAGGCAATATCCCATCTCTAGACGCAAGGTGTCTCTTGCAGCAAGACCAATAGGTTTAATTCCGAAATCAGCACCAGCTTCAAGTACTTTATTCCATATTTGTTGTACTTCAGAATTTTTACAATAAATTTCAAAACCACCACTACCAGTATATCCAGTTGCAGAAATAATCACATGATCGATCCCAGCAAAATCAGACACTTCAAACGTATAAAATTTCATTGCTTCTAAATCCACAGATGTTAAGGATTGCATTGCCTTAGCAGCTTTAGGTCCCTGAATTGCTAATAAAGAATAGTCCTCAGATAGATCTCGCATATCAGCATTCATGGTATTATGACTCTGTATCCAATCCCAATCTTTCTGGATGTTAGAAGCATTTACTACTAACAAATATTTTTCATCAGCTAATTTGTATACAATTAAATCATCTACAATACCACCTTTTTCATTAGGTAAACAACTGTATTGCGCTTTTCCATCTATTAGTTTAGATGCGTCATTAGAAGTTACTTTTTGGATTAAATCTAAAGCATTAGGTCCCGTAATTAAGAACTCACCCATATGCGATACATCAAAAACTCCCACGTCTTTGCGGACAGTTTCGTGTTCAATATTTACTCCTTCATAAGAAACAGGCATATTATATCCTGCAAACGGAACTATTTTAGCACCTAAAGCAATATGAGTTTCTGTTAATGCAGTGTTTTTCATAATGAATTGATTTGTAGAATTAAGAATCAAATTGACGCCGAAAGTAAAAAACTTTGCGTTGGTAAACAATGCTTTTGTATGATAAATTGTTAACTTTTTCCTAATCAGAAAGCATATAATTATGGATATAATAATATATGATTGTATTTTCTATGTTTTTTAATAACTTTATAAAGTGTCATTAGTTAATTCATGCATTATGCCAGCAGGATATTCAGGAACTCCATTAGCTAAAAAATTGGGAATAAAAGAGGGATGTACTATTTTATTATATAATCGTCCAGATCATTATTGGAATTTGTTTTCTGATCTTCCTGATAAGATAAAAGAACTGAAAATGGCAAAAAATGAGCAAGCAGATTTTATTCATGTGTTTTGTAAAACAATAATAGAGTTAGAAAAGATTATCCCAATCTATAAAACTGCTTTAAAGAAAACCGGAATGTTATGGGTTAGCTGGCCGAAAGGAAGTTCTAAAATAACCACTAATCTTAAAAGAGAGTTGATCCGAACTCATGTATTACAGATTGGATTAGTTGACATTAAGGTAGCTGCCGTAGATGATGATTGGAGTGGTTTAAAATTTGTTTACAGAGTTTCGGATAGAAATTAATTTTAAATTATTTTTTATTGAAAAGCAACCCAATCCTACATAACGCATCTACATTATAAATAACGCAATCATGAAAAAGTATATACCTCTTATTTTGATTCCTCTTTTATGTGTGTTCTCTTGTAGTAATGATGATGATGCGATTGCTGATCCTGATTTATTAGGAAAATGGCAATTAATAGAACAACTGGTTGATCCTGGAGATGGAAGCGGTACATTCCAGCCAGTAAATAGTGATTTAGAATTAGAATTTCTCCCTGCCGGGGTACTTCAAGTGTCTAATGGAACTTTATGTTTAATAACCATTGGTGGAGAAGGAGATAGCACAGAAAGTTACTCCATTGATGAGAATGTTATAACTGTGGATTGTGGTAATTCTACGAGTATTAGTTTCGAAATAAAAGAAGGAAGATTATTTCTGTATTTTCCTTGTATCGAAGCGTGCGCCCAGAAATATCAAAAACTACCTTAAAAAAAACTATCCTAAATATATAAGGTATTTTAGAAGTTTAATTAGTAGAAAACAGATAAGGGTAATAATAGAAATTATGGACCCTATTTTTTTCCATTTTTTAACTTTTTCCGGATCTCCAAAGCCTCGTGGTTTTTGAATGTACAACCCATTAGGAATATCTAGAGAGGCGATTAAATCAAATAGTTGATCGATTGTCATTTTACCTCTTAAAAATTCAATAAAAACAGGGTTTTTTCGGATGAGGTCATGATTTCCCTTTTGTTCTATGATAATGTATTCATCACATTTAAATATTTTAGTATAAAGACTCTGAAGATAGGTTAATTTGATATTGTGAATTGGTATTTTTTTTTCTGTATATAAGGTGAAATTTCCAATTTTTTTCTCAACCAAGGTATCATCGCGAATTTGAAAATGATCTTCTAGTAATGCTTTTTGAATATTTCCTTTAATAACTTTTAATTCACCTATTGCTAATTGACCAGAACCACCAAATTCTTCTAAGTAGGTTTTTAGCTGTAAATACTTTTCGTGATTTTCTGCGATCAGTAGATTATCATTCCTTTTTGTTAAAGACAAGCCAATAGTTTGGGCCTGTTCTTCGAAAACTGACATAAACTTTTTTATTAATAACATATCTTAAGATTAATTATTTGTGTGAATAATATATTGTTTAAAAACAGCAAATCCTGTCCATAAACAGAACAGGATTTGCCAAATAACCCCCATCAATTAAGGTAACTAAACTTAACTTAATATTTCTAAATGATTATTGCATTAGTTTTTTAGATAACTCTTGCAATTCAGCTGACTTTGCAGTCATATAATCATTTAACTTTTTTACATCATCGCCAGAAAGATTACCCATAACTTCCTGAGCTTTTGTACCTAATTCTTGTCCTTTTTGACCTAAAGAAGCAAAAGCTGTCATATCCTTACTTTCGACTACTTTCTTATATTCTTCAATATAAGCTTCATAAGAATTTACATACTCTTGTACTTTTTCGTCACTAAAACTTGGCACACCATCAGATGCTGCTGTCGTTGTTTCTTCATTACTTTTTTCTTCTGCTTTTTCAGTTTTTTCAACTTCTTCCGTTTTTTCTGCACTATCAGCAGCGTCGGATTTAGTTTCATTTTTACAAGAAGCTGCAAAAAGAACAGCAATGATTAATGCGAAATTTAAAATGGTTTTTTTCATGATTTTTATATAAGTGTTAATTAATTGGTTTCTATGACCACTACAAAGATATATTGATTGATTCCCTTACCAAACACTCTTTTCAGTGAAAAAAACACCCTGTTTTCAGGGTGCTTCCTTTGATAAGCTTTATGATTTGAATGTAATATATTGATAGTTAATTGTTTGTAATTTGTTGTGCCCCGCTTTTTTAAGTTATAGCTTCTGATTATAGGATTACCATAATTAATAAGGGATAAATCCCCGTTTTTAATAAGTGTAATACCTGTTGATCTCTCATTAGTAGTAGTGTAAGTTTATGGTATCAACTTAAATATATTATATATGAAATCTAAAACAACAATTCTGTGGTGCCTTATGGCACTGATCACTAGCTTTTCGTGGTCACAAAAGACAAAAACAATCAATCAACAACAATTTTTGGAAGAAAAAGATGGTTGGAAATTGGTTGATGAGCAAACTGGACAAAAATTTACATTAAGTGATGAAATTACAATTCAATTTAAGAAAGCACCTTCACCCAAGGAGATTCAAAGATTAGAAAACATCTATGGGATGAAATTCATGCGAAGTAACCGATTAGGTTTCTATGACTTTAAAATTACTACCAAAAGTAAACTACTCGATTCATATGAGAAAATGAGTAAGGAAGTAGATGCTGAGCAAGTTTTCACGAATACGATGGGTACATATATTTTAACACCTAACGATCCTCAGTTCGGAATACAATGGGGGCTAGAACAAGCTAGTGATGCGGATATTGATGCAGAAGATGCTTGGGATATTACTACTGGAAATAGCTCGGTAATTGTAGCAATTTTGGATAGCGGAACCGACTGGACTCATGAAGATTTAGGGCTTGGTACAGATGGATATCAGAATGTGTATCTTAATCCAGGAGAGGATGCTTGGTCTAATCCAAATGATCCTACTACCGGAAACGGAATAGATGATGATGGTAATGGATTTATTGATGATTGGAAAGGTTGGGATTTTAATAATGCAGATAATGATTCCAGAGGACCTTTTTGGCATGGTACGCATGTAGCAGGAATCGTTGGAGCTAAAACGAATAATAACACTGGGATGTCCGGCATTGCCGGCGGTAATAACGCTGTAGGGTCTAGATTGATGTTAGAAGGAGTTGGAGATTTTGCTCCTAATGCTTCTATTTTGGACGATGCTATTATATATGCAATGGATAATGGAGCAGATATCATTCAACTTAGTTTAACTGTTGGGAGTTCGCCGGCTATAGATACAGCACTACAAGATGCATATAATGCGGGAGTATTTATAGTGTGTGCTGCAGGGAATTCTGGAGCGGGAGCTATTTCGTATCCGGCATCAAATGTAAATGCATTCTCAGTAGCAGCAACAACAAATGCAGATGTTAAAGCAGGTTTCTCGCAATTTGGTCCTAACTTGGATCTTGCAGCGCCTGGTGTAGGGATTCGTAGTACACAAAATGGAAATGTCTATGCCGATAGCGATGGAACTTCGTTTGCTGCACCAGCAGTGTCAGGAGTAGCAGCATTGATGCTATCAGTAGATCCGACATTAAGTAATCAGGAGATTGAAGATATACTAAAATGTACAGCTGATAAAGTAGGAGGATATGATTATATCTGGAATCCAGCGGAGTTAGGACATTCTCAGGAATTGGGGTATGGTAGATTAAACGCACATCAAGCTGTGTTGGCAGCGAATACTTCAGATATTTATATTAGAGATACCACGTTGGATGATGGAACAGAACCATCTTCGGGAACTATGTACCTTAGTCCAGATATTTGGGTGCGTAACGATGATGATGGCGTACTAACCCATGAAAATCCAGAATACAAATTATTGAGTCCTAATTGGGTATATGTAAGAATTAATAGAAAGAATTGCTCTAATATTGATGATGGAGTTTTAAAATTATATTTTAGTAAAGCTTCTACAGGATTATCTTGGCCATTACATTGGGATAATTATTATCAGATGGTAAGTGGTAGCAGCGTATTACACGGAGATTTTATTGGTGATGTGCCAATACCGACATCTCCAGATGATGAGATTATCGTAAAAATTCCTTGGTATCCACCTAATCCAGCAGATTTTATAAACGATGTACATCACTTCTGTTTATTAGCTAGAATAGAATCTGCAACAGATCCAATCGGAGTAGAAGGAACTGCTGTATGGAACAATACCAGAAATAATAATAACATTGCTTGGAAAAATGTGAGTGTCTATGATATCAATGCATTTAATAATACTGCACCTTATGTATTCATTAGAAATGTGGACAAACGAGTTAGAGCTATTAATTTATCATTAGACGTTACAGAGAATAAAACGGGTATACCATTTGAAAAGATAGGAGCTTTTTATATCATTCCTGACGAAAAGTTAAATGAAATTTTAGCAGAAGCAAAGATGGAAGGAATTGAACGAGTAGATAGAAATGTCTATAGGGTATATGAACCCAAAGCTCGTATTTATGAGGTAAAAGCAGAACCCTATCAAACCTTTAGTCTTCAGTTATTGGTAAAACCAGAAGTTGAACTTAAAGAAGGGACCTATTTAAATTATAATATTTTACAAACTGATGAAAGATTCCAGCCAATGGGTGGAGAACAGTTTACTATAGGTAATTTTGGTGGAAAAGAAGATGGCCGAGAAGAAATCACACAATCAGAAGAAATTAAAACGATAGATTTTAACGCATATCCTAACCCGACACAAGGCGAGGTAACTATACGTCTTAATGATATCTATACTAATGTAGGGATAGTGATCAGAAATATGGCAGGAGATGTTATTTATGCGGATCATCAAAAAGAAGCAGATCAATTTAATGTAGAACTAAAAGGTTATAAAGGATTGTATTTTGTGAAGATTACAGCAGCTAATGGAGAAACCAAAACAATGAAGTTGCTTAAGAATTAATAAATGTATGAATACCCCAAGACTAAATAAAACCGCTCTTAATAGTTAGGGCGGTTTTTTCTGTAAGTGGTAATGGTCTGCAATTCATTCGTCGACATCTTTTTGCTATTTACCGATTTAAAAGGGAAAATTAAGTGAATTACAAGTAGTTTAGATTTGGAAAAATAATACATTTGTTTCCTATGCAATACCTTAAAGACTCTATATTTTATAATCAGGCTATACACGAATTAAATTATCCTTTCGGAAATTTTTATTTATTTGATGGATTTGTGGTTGGTGAGTTTAAAGAAGATACTGTAGTTACTTGGGCTGATCACGCAAAACTTTTGGTAGAAGACTTAACTAATCTTTATGATCACGATGGAGGTAATGTTGTTTATATTACTAATCGTGTACATTCTTATGCGGTAAAACCGAGTGATTGGATTAAGTTTTATAGAAGTGATTATAAAATGAGGGGATATGCAATTATAAGTTATACTAAAAAAGGAATACTAAATGCATTGATAGAAAAACTCTTCATAAAAAGTAGGTTTCGTAGTTTCGAATCTTTAGGTGATGCAATTACTTGGGCTAAAAGCTTAACCAAATTTCCTGTTTCTAAATAAATATTCTTTCGTTCGATATACTATAAAGGATTTTATAGTCATTTGATTTCTTACATAATAGATTACCGATATCTAAATTTACAGTTTATCACGGGAAAATATACCTATATCGAAATAATTCGTGATGGTAACCGTTGTTACATATATTTTTGATATTTTCAGCTTTCCAAATACCAAATTCAAACGCTTATGGCCTTTCAGGCAAAACTATTTATTAATGACGAAGAACGAAATGTAATTGACAGTACATTTTTATATCAGCAACTGATGGATAGCAATGGTCGTCCTAAAACTACGATTCAGGATGGTAAAATCAATGTTTTAATAGAATCCACTAAGAATGATGAATTGTTTTACGATTGGATGTTTTCTACGCATACCACGTATAACGGATATGTTCGATTTTTTAAACGAGATGGATTTAGTAAACTATTTGATTTCGAATTTGCGAATTGCCATTGTGTTCATTTAGAAGAAAAATTTAATGCAGAAGGTAATAGTCCGTTAAAAATGGAATTGGTATTGTCGCCAGGTATTCAGAGAGTGCGCGGTCAGATTTTTGAAAAAAACTGGAATCCTAGTAATCCTTTTACGAATGCTACACCAATTACAGAGCGGGAGGAGAACGCAGAGCCTGAAATAGAGGATATGTATTATACAGATATGAATGGAGAAATGATTCCGGATGATGAATTGCAATCAGGTACTGCAGTGTATCTAGTTCTAAAAACTAAGAATGGTGTTGGTAAGGATGTTGATATAGATCTTGATGATAATGAAAATGATTTTAAGTACAATGGAGAAGTTTTAGTTAATGATGTTATAGAAGATTTAGTAATCAAGTCTGATACACAAAAAATAAAATTGGAGATTATTTCTCAAAAAAAATAGATTATGCCTACTTTAAAATTTAAGGATTTTCCAAATATTTTTAAAACGATTACTCCGCTTAGTATCGTAAGACCAAAGGTTACTAAAGCATATTTTGCAGAAGCTACTATTGAAGAAATTGAAGTGGAAAGCGAATCTGGTGAACAAGATAATGAAATATATACGGTAGAATCTGGTGATACATTAAGTAAAATAGCTAATAAGAAGGGTACAACAGTTGCAGCTATTATAGAAAGTGATGAAACGATTACTACTGCGAATCAAAACAGCCTTAACATAGGACAAGAAATTACGCTACCAATACTTATAGCAGCAAAGGAAAAGAAAAAGAAAATAACTTTTAAAAAAGTTGATGAGGGTAATATTGGAAAAGAAATCTATGTAATAGTAGAGACTGAATTGTTGCAAGGTAAAACCATGGCTATTAATGTTCGTCAAGGCAAGGAAAAGGGAATTGAAGAACAGGATGAGAATATAATGCTTAAGGATGATCAGGATAATTATCATACTATGGTGAAGACAACTATCGGTGGTATGTGCGAGACTGATTATTTAAATAAAGATGATTTTGCCGATCAAGCTATTTTTAAAATAGCTATTGATAGTAGTGATGAAGAAAAAAAAGATGGTTGGATTAAATCTTTGAATGATGTTACTGATAAGAAAACCTTGTTATACATTTTAGCCGATGCACATACTTTAGAGGGTCAAACGGAATTAAATATTCAATATCTCGGAGATACTGAAGAAGGAGAAATAAGAGGAGAAAAAATTACGAACAGATGGTTAGATACGGATGGACAATGGTTTGAATTGAAAGGTGGACCGAAATTTCCGATTACTCCTGAGCAATTATTGGAAATATTTCCTGAATCTAAGAAGACGCGTAGGGAAGAAGTTGCTAAAGCTATTAATAAATATAGTGATGAATTTGAGATTCATAATCTAGATAGAATGTCTCATTTCTTAGGGCAAATAGGTGCTGAAACAGGTCAGTTAAAAGCTTTAGAAGAAAATTATGGTTATTCAGCGAAAAATATTTATAACACTTTTCTTAGGAAAGTTTTAATATCGCACCCAACAAAATCTGATAAATACACGTTTAAATATCATGATTTAATTGAAGGATATGATGCTACATTAGAATGTGAGTATACTAATCCTTCTACTTCTTATCAAAAAAAGTATGGTCATAAAAGAGATGTTGATGATCCTATCGAAGTAACAAGAGTTCTTTTAAATGGCAAATATGTAGCTTCTTGGAATTATACAGAATTCAATGCGTTATATACTGTGAAATCTTCTTATACTCAAAGCAAAACACTTTTTGACTATGTATATGGATGTAGAATGGATAATGGGAAAAAATCTACCGAAGATGGTTCAGATTATTTTGGCGTAGGTTTTATACATTTAACAGGCAAGGATAAGTATAAGGCTTTAGATGATAAATGGAAAGAATTATATCCCGATGATACCAAAGATTTTATGGGAGATGATATTTCTCTTCTGAAAACAGATGTCGAAGTTGCTATTAAAGCTTCAATGATTATATGGACTCATGTACAAAATGGCACTAACAGTAAGGCTGATCAAGGTAACAGCAATGCGACTATAACTTCTGTTACTCTTGATGTAAATGGTGGAGATAATGGATTGGCTGATAGAAAGAAGTATACTAAAAAAGCTTATGAAGTTTTAGATAAATAAAAATTAGATGAAAAATATAATTTATTTAGTAACTATTCTTTTTTTCTTATCATTAAGTTTATTCTCTTGTAAAAATAATGGTAATAAAAAAATAGAGATTGAAGAATCTTTGAACGAAGTTTCAAGTGAGGTCATTGATCAATTAGATCAAAAAGAATCGAAACATTCTGTTCAGGATTTTCAAGGAATTTGGGAGAGTTTTTCTGAATACTTGGAGCACCAATCAGAATTTAAGGATTACAATCAGAATAAGTACTATAAAATAGTTAATGTAAATGAAGTATTAGATATAACTATTAGTCGTACAGATAATAATTTAATACTTGATGAAGGTTATTTTGGTTTTTCGAATGCATATGATTCAAAAACATCATTAAGCGAAGATGTATTGATAAATAGTTTAAAAGAATCAGGAAAGTTATTAATTAAATTTAAAAAAGGGTTAAAAGCTTATAGTACTAAGGATATAGAAATTAGTACTAATTTTAATAGGTATTTTGATGTAGCTGAAATTTTAGATGATGATTTCGATTATGGCGATAAAAAAGAAAAAGTTAGTTTTAGACTAGTATCATCAGTACCACAAGAAATTTTTAACCAACTTAAAAATAGATCTAAAATTGACAAGGTCAATTACATAAAAGAATATAGAATTAAGAAACAATCGAAAAAAATCAAAGTAATAGTTAACAAAACCTTTTTCCATACAGAAATGTCATCAGTATCAAAAAGGAAAGCTTTTTTGGTTAAAGGGGATATTGCATATCTTGAAGAGATAAAGGATGATTGGGTAAAAGTATATTACGACGGCACTATAGTTTCAGGGGGATATTTAAAACGATCGGATATAGAGATTTTAGAATGAAGCAAAGCAGTAATTATTTATTATTGTAACGATTTTGTTTATTATTATTTCTCCATCAATACTTAGTTGTCAAGAGAAATATGAAGAAGAAGTAATTTTTTTAGGTGAATATAATGATCAAAATGAACTAAAAGTTTTTAAGGAAGATTCCATAGTTTTTGTTCATAAAGACTCTCTTTCACAAATAGATCAATTAAAACCGGAGGAATTAGTTAAAATTTTGGATTCTAGTAAATTATATTTTATTGGTGAAGGAAATGGGCCATATTGGCAATTTAAAATAAACTCATCTAAGCTTTTATTTAAAAAATTTGATTCTGTAAGAGAAGAAAGTTTTGAATGTGAATTTTATTATGATCAACAATCAGGTTTCAATTTGATGTTTAAATCTAACAATAATAAAGCTTTTGGTTTAATTCGAAGAGTTGATTATAAGTTAGAACCAGACAAATCTTGCTCTTTAGGACTGTCTGATAACTATTTAGTTTATGAAGCTTTTGTTACGGTTAATGGTAATATGTATAAAGGATGCGCAAGTATTGGTAAGAATTAGGTGTATCTTAATCTTAGTTTTTCTAAATTCTAAATATGAAATATTTAATTTATATAATATCAATTACGTTTTTTGTCTCTTGTAATTCGCAAACAAATAAAACAGAAAATTCAAAGACTAAAATAATTATTCTTAAAGACTCTTTGTTTATAAATCAATCTTATGCAGTTTTTGAAGAATTGAAAATTGATAATAAAAGTAGTGAAGTAATCAATAAACTTCAAAAAGAAGTCCAAAGCGTATCAGTAAATGGTGAATTGAAATCTAATGATCCTCAAAAACGATTAGAAATAAAGAAAAAACTTTTTTCGGATTGCTTTAAAAAAGATCAGATTAACGAGTGTGTATATTCCCCTGAAGGATACAAAATACAGAGTGAAAATAAAGGTATTGTTACAATTAAATATAGTTACAATCAGTTTAGTAGTTATGATCAATTTTTTAAGTATTTGACATTAGATCTTCAAAAAAATAAGCTTCTTGATTATGATGTTGTATTTGTAAACCCCGACACCATTTTGAAATCTTTCAATGATGATTACACTAAATATTTTCAAGATATTTTGGATGATTTAGATTTAACTAAGGATGAGGATCAAGAAGAATTTGATATTATTGAAAGTCACTTAGAACAACGTAGACCATTTGAATTAAAAGATTTAAATAATTATGAATTTGTTTTTAAGAATAATCAAATAGAAATAATAAGATTTCACTACAATGGAATGACTGGTGTATATAAGTCAATAATTCCAAACGGTTATATAGACTATAATTTTTTAATGATTTCAGATAATATATCTAATGATATTAAAACAAGATTCAAGGTTGAAAAATAGATTTTTCCTTATTTCTATAGTACTCATTCTATTAATTTCCTGTAATACAACACAAGAAAATAAAGTAACTACCAAGGTAGAAAACGCAGTAGAAAGCATTCCAGAAAAAGTAGAAGCTGCTGTAGAAAGAGCGGAGGAGCCACCTTCGCAAGATATAGAAGAAACTATAGAAGAAGAATCAGAAGCTTTTACGCCTTCACCATTTATAGCCAAAATTTTAGAACAACTTGGAGTTCAACCCATACAAGTGTATGAACAATTTGTTGTACAGAAAGTAATGCCTTATGATGAGACCAGTACTATAGTAGTGATTCCTACAGTAGCTAGCCAAGAGTACGATTGGGACGTTTTTACATTAAACAGTTATATTTTGGTGGTAGATTCGGAGACGGCGGAGATCAAGCAACAATTTTATGAAAAAGAAAGTTGGTATTCTGATGCTATTCGTATCGATGAGATATCCATTGACACAGCCAATTATAAGGTTGCCGATGGAAAGCGAGCTTTTGGAATTACACTTTCTTATATAGGAGCATCTAAACCGAATCCTTATAATTCAATCACCATTTCTCTTTTTATTCAGGAAGAGAGTGTTTTGGTACGCGTATTAGATGCTTTCGAAATAAACTCTTACTGGGGAGAATGGGATATGCGATGCACAGGAGAATTTACGAGTGTAGGTAAGGTCCTGATTATGGACCATAATCAAAACAATGGTTTTTATGATATTAAAGTGAATGTGGAAACTACAACCATGGAAACTTTTGAGAAAGGAGAAGATGATTGTGATGAAAAAGAATCTACTCAAAAATCAAAACAATTGCTCCGATATTACGGAAGTTATCAGTTGTATCAAAAAGTATACACATTAGAAACAGAATCTTCTTGTGGATTAGAAATCAAGCTAGAAGGAAATCAATATTATCTAAAAACCAGTAAACGAGAACATAAGGGAATATTCTTAATAAAAGATGGATATATTACTTTCCAAGGATTATTAATTGATAACTCCAAAAAAGAAGTACAAGGCAGTTATGATGGAGATGAAATCGTAATACAGAACTACGGAAATGCAATGAATCCGTTTACTGTATTTGGAGAATGCGCTGATCAGAAATATCTTCATTTGGTAAATAAGGAATAATCTTCGTTGCCCTACTTAGGTAAATATAATTTTATCAAATTAAAAATAGGTTAGGTATCCTTATGTTATTGCTGGCAGGTCTAAGCTATCCTCAGAATAGCAATTATACAATATTAGTGTAAGAATTTGGTCTTCAGAATAACATCCAAACGGATAAAGAAAACACATCATATTCGCAAAAAGTCTTTTATTAGTAATAACTTTCGGGGAAATTTGCTAGTGTAAAATGGAAAACAGTGGTTTTCAGGGGTGGTTTTATCTTATAGAATTGTTTCCTTTGATATAAAGAACCTATAATACCCCCAAAGTATGAAAAAATCAAGGCTCAAAGAATATGTAGTACCCTATAAAACTTTAAAAACTCAATTTGTTTCACCTTATAACAAAAAAGAAGTTTTACTAGAAGTACGTATGCATAAAAAGATGATACACAAAGGTTTTGGTGAAAAAACACTAAAACAGCCAATCATTACGTTTCATACTACCACAGATCAGACAGAGATCCCTAAAAGGTATTGGACAGAACAAATGATAAAAGCAGTGGATGCCTACGCTAAAGAATATCCTGTAATTGATATCAGAAAAACACATTCTATAGCTAGTAAGATGATTTCTTCTATTTCTAGAGTATGGTTGGTATTGATTCCTATTCATTGATTTTTTATTCTGTTAATGAGATTACATAAAATCAACAATTAATATTATATTTCTCATGCATTACATAAAACAAAGAAATCTTCCCTAATTAAACGGTGGTTTTCAGGGTTGATTTTGATCTGAATCCGTGGTTATTTTGAGATGTACAAACTAACAACGCACATTATGCCTATTCTTACTATCAGTGAGCATTTAGAACATTATCAAACACTCAAGAGCCAATTTATATCCCCATATACTAATATGGAAGTGATGATGGAAGTTCGCTTGCATAAAAAGGTTATAAATACAGGCTTGGTTCAAAACATCCAGAAGAAACCCGTAATTGCTTTTTATACAACTACAGATCGAACCGAGATTTCTAAAAAAAAGTGGACGCAGCAAATGAAAAAAGCAGCTGCGGATTATGCTAAACAATATCCAATTGTCGATGCAGGAAAAACATATTCAACATTTGGTAAAATTATATTCTCTACTACTATTATTGGAGTCATTGGTGCGTTAGCACTGGTTTTTTACTTATTTATGTTTAGTAATCCACAAGCAAAAATGAATATAGAAGAGTTTGTGTCTTTACCTAATAAAGGAGATAAATACTATGGATTTATTAATCAGACTTTAGATGAAAAGAAGACGCCTTTTTTAGCTCATGGTTGGATTAAAGTAATAGCTGTAAATCCTATAGATAGCACCTGTACGTATGTTACGGGTGAAGAAGTAGGAGCGCTTACCTTTGAAACCTTAGAAGCAGATCATAGTAATTTTTCTAATACACAAATAAAAGGAAAATTTAAAGCAGATAAGCGAGCTCAAAAAATCTCACTTATATCAGCAGACAAGCGTTGGAGATTCGAATCCCAAGTGATCAGTAATAAAACAAAGAATTATAAAATCACAGCAGAGTAAGCAGCTTATGGAAATATTACAAAACACACCATTAAGTCGCATAAATCCACCAAAAAACAATACTTTTTTACAAGCATATCAAAACTTAGAGCAGAATGCCAAAGTTGGGTTATCGATCTTAGGAACCGCAACGTTGTTTTTTATGTTGGTAATAGGAATGGGATTGTACGAAGTTTTTGGGAATCCTTCTAATGGAAATGGGATGCCTTTAAATTCTTTAATAGAACCTCAGTTTCTCACTATAGTTATTGGTGTAATTATCTCCTTATTTTTTATAGTTTCTTTTCTAAATAAGCAACGAAAATTAGCAATAAAAGAACAGCAAACCTATTATAAGCTTGGGAATGTAGTTCCATTGAATATAGACCAAAAAAAAGCAATTAGACTCAATTTAGTACATATGTTTTATGGCGGAGGTTGGTCAGAAACTTTAGAAGTTTTTCCGTGTAATATTCGGTTAGGAGAACAAAAATTTAAGCCGCAGACATTTGATATACAGTATGATATCTTATACCAACAATATCTTAATGAAGATTGGGGAGTACTTAATAAAGAACAATATCATGAGATGATAGCTCGCTTATTTGATGGGATGCACTCTAAGTGGTTTGCGCAGGATATTGCTTCGGACTCCGCAAATGATATGATTAATCAAATCTCTGGACTTACCAAAGTAGATCCTATGTATATAGAAAAATGTGGTGTAGTAATTAATGATAAGCCTAAGAAGTTGATTTGGGGATTTGATTTGTTTAGAGTTATACCGATGAGTCGATGGGCATTTATGGCAGGTTATATTACGGAAGACGAAGCTTGGAAAAATATACTAAAAGCATCGGAGCTTATTTATTATCTATTTGATAGTCATGAAGATTATTATGACAATTATCGGGTAGGACATGCTTTTTGGAGTAATAATTTTGAAGCTTGCACGGATCGATTACAGAAATGGACCTATTTTAAAGAAAAATGTGATTGGCCCGCAAATAATTTAGCTTGGACACAACCGGAATCTGTAAGGCTACCAGAAAATATGAAGACCAATTTCGAAACACATCTTTCGGAGGTAAACAACCAACAGAAAACCACTATCGGGTTTCGCAAAACAGAGGAAAGTGAGTAGTATGGATTAGGACAATGTGGATAATGAATATACTGGATTTAGACCACACTTAGTTCTTTTATAAGTAAACTCTGAGCTGTTAACTTAGCTTATCTAATTAGTAGCCAAAAGGGAAGGAGTGCCATAGTAGTACATTAACATCAGATTATATATAAAATGTCAGATATAGGGAAAAAAGCATTTCAGGTTTTAGTAATCATAACTTGTATTATGGTACTATTTACAAGTTTTATAGTATTAAAATCAAGATATGACGATAAAAAGGAAGCTAGAGATATTACATATAAAGCGAAAAAAGATGTTATTAAGGATTTTGACTATGAGTATGCTAAACTAAAGTATTTGGCAAGAGATTGGAGCACTTTGTATGCGAAAATAACCACAGCGCATAACAGAGATACTATAGAACATTCCAAGTATACAGTGTCAGAGTTTCCTAGGAAACACAATGATATAATACGATTTTGGGATCGATTTGAAGAAGATGTTTATATCCAACATTATACAACAAACGAAACGTATCTATCAAAAATATATACAGTAGGGGATACTTTACGAAAAGTTGCTAAACCATATGCTACGCAAAGTAAAATATCGGAGTATTTAGAATTACTTAATATGGCCTATGGGGATATCCTAAATCACACTTCTAAGACAGACAGTGTTTTTATGTATTCATCAAGAGGTAACCCGAAATTTTCAACCTATTTTTATTATCTGGATAAAATTGATCGAGCATACTATGAACTATTATCCGAGCATTATCCAACAGCGCTACATAATCTAATTTATGGCACTAAGGAATTCGAAAAAGACGCTGTTCGTAGTTTGATATATAGACAAACACAGGAGTTAAATACGAATTATAGGTACTATCCAAAGAATCCAGAAATAAAAAAGTTCGAAAAACATATGAAGGCATATTTAGATGTCGAAACAGATTCTCTAAATACCTATATTCTTAAAAAGAATAACAATAAGTTGTTGTTATTAGTAAAAACTTTGCAATTTAAAGAAGACGACAACTTAGCATCAAAAAAAGCGTATCTCGATGCATTAATAGATGGTTTTACTCTGATTAGAGGTAAACATACAGAGGAAATATATATTTATCTAGAATTTTTTAATGCAGAAACTTTTTATATTGATACTTGGATAAAAACACCCAATGAAGCATATTTTAAGGTAGATAGTCAAGATAATATCCCAAGTATATTATCAGAATTCTACGAAGTGGATGCATATCAATATTATATCAAAGGGTCTTTTCCGCTATTAGATGTCTGGTATCCTAAAGTAGATAAACCTAAATCTTCATTATAATTTTGTACTCTAGCTATTCTCGAATCCTTAACTATTTTCGATCCCTGAGGCTCTCGAAGGGTGATTCTAGTTGAACCGGGTTTCGAGTGCCTCAACCCTCGGGGATGAGAATACTCCCGAACCCTGAGGTTACTCGAAGGGTGAAGTGCCGAAGGGTGAATTCGTAAGGTAACAATTGCTTTGCTACTGACACATAGTAATATGAATACTTTACTATCATAAGGATGACAGGATATATGTACATATTAGAATGTAGTGACGGCAGTTACTATACAGGAAGTACAAAAGATTTAGATAGAAGATTGCAGCAGCACCAAAATGGAGAAGGAGCTAATCATACAAAAAAACGATTACCGGTTAGGTTATTATACTACGAACAATATGACAGAATCGATACGGCATTCTATCGTGAGAAACAAGTACAAGGATGGAGCAGAGCAAAAAAGGAAGCGTTAATGCAGGGAGAATTGGATACGTTACCGGGATTGTCCATTGCCTATCGTGATATTAGGTGACTGAGGCTCTCGAAGTCACCGGGCTTCGATGATGCGGATGCTGAACTTGTCGAAGTACAAGCTTCGGATGTTCGAACCCTGAGCGTAGCCGAAGGGTGAAGTGTCGAAGGGTGACACAACACCAGTATACCCCAATCCTTTGCCAATAGCACTGTCAGTATCCATCGAATGAGTAATTGTAAAAAATAAAATCAAAAACGTATCCATATATAAAGAAAGCGTTTGTAAACCCCTGTAATGTAATATTTTATATAGAGGTCAGTATGTCAGTAGTGATTTTATAGAGTTGGTGTATTGTCAACTTTTTGCGTAAAATGTTAAATAGTAATCAATTAAAATTAAATTTTAACAGAATATTATTAATAAAAACATAAAATATTGAAATTATCGGTATTGTAATTGACCATACATCACCTCAAATGAATGTTAAACTCAATCTGGATATAATAGTTTTGGTTAAGGTTTATTGTTTGTCTAGAATATCATAAGATTTAATCAATCGTATATAATAGACGTTCCAAAGCAGGGCTTTGAAATCTTTTTCACCAGTATAGGATTTGTTTTACGTTAAAAAATCTTGAAGCCTTGGAAAGATTTTAGTAAAACAAATCTGGTTTTTAGCAAAGCTAAAAAATACCTTGAAAAAGCACCCTTTCTTTTGTTTCGTTTTCTTTGGGTGAGCAAAGAAAATGAAAAGAGGGTTAAATCAATTTTCATTATAACTAAGTATTAAAGAATCCGGGTTAAAAAACAAATGAAGTATGAGTAATGTATTAAACAACCGATTATCGGTAACCGTAGATCCAGCAGCGATCACAGAAGTAAAAAACAGAATTGAGGAAATCAATACACTGTTACCATTTTTAACAGGATTGACTAAAGACGAGCGTAGGACGCTCCCTAAAATCAATCGTAGTAACAAGATCTTTGTAGAAGATACACTAGATAGTATGCGTCAAAACGGAGATATTCTACCCAATTTTATCAATGTAGAAGAGGTAGATAAAGATTATGCGTTATACAATGAGTTAAAGGTATTAGCACTAGAATTAGCAGAATTATCAGAAAAGGTAAACGATACGCGAATCTTGGCTGGATCCGAAGCCTATAGCACTTCTTTATTAGCCTATAAGATGTTTGGTGTTGCGGCTAGTAGCGGTGTAGCAGGAGCAGAGGCATTGCATAGCAGATTAAAAGAACGATTTGCGAATAGTCCTAGTACCACAGAAGAGGACATACCAGATCAAACCGATCAGGGTACGGATGGTAGTACGGAATGAGACTTCGAGAGCCTCAGTCTCCAGGCGTAATCCTAGGGTAAACTTTAGCGAACCCTGAGGTTCTCGAAGGGTGACGAATCGGGCTTCGAGAGCCTCAGTCTCCAGACGTAATCCGAGGGTGAATTTTAGCGAACCCTGAGGTTCTCGAAGGGTGAGCGGAGCCGAAGGGTGAGATCCAAGAAGTAAATAACCCAAACACCTCTAATCATTGGAAACAATGGTTAGAGGTGTTTTTATGTCCAATAGAAAACAAGTACAACTACCTGTTACATATCCAGTAAATAAAAATTAATTTTCCCAATACTTTTTTGAAAAAAAATACTGGGTGTTGGGTATGTTTTTTCTTAATTATTATTTGGAATTTGCAACTATAGATAATCGTTTTAACATACAATAAATTCATTCAATTCTAAGACTAAACAATTATGGGTAGGAAAACAACTTTAAGTTTAATATTATTATTCATATTTCGAGCATATTCTCAGGATATTACGGTAAAGAGTGATCAGTTAGTATCTGATGATGCATTTAATAAATTAATTTTTCAAGATTTAAATTTCATGATTCTGGGCGATAATGCTCCACAACAGGGGCTTGCTTTTGAATTAAATGATAAACAAACACAAATAGCAGCAAGTGGCTATCTAGGTAATTACAAAAGTGCATTTTTTACAATAGATGGTGCTTTTTCAGTAGATAACGGGGTCTATTTCTTCGATGAGAATGGAGGGAGTAAACAATCAAAGTTTACAGTAAATACTTATATACCAAGAGGTAATGCTAAAAGAGGTTTTCCCTCGCTACAGAATAAAGTAGATAAACATAAATTAAAAAGAGCTTTTATAAAAAGGAATTTTAACATTCATAGAGATATACCTTTGAAGTTATATACTTATAAAGGGCTTTATAATCTTATGTTGCAACATAATTTACCAGTTGAGTCTGATACATACTATAGTACTATTATAGCACAGGTAGAAGAGTATGACAGTTCCATCGTCATTGATAGAAGTTCATCTATAGATCCAATACCAGTTCCTGCAAAGAGTAAATATAAACTTAAAACTCCAAGAAAAAGAAATAAATTAATTATCGAGAATACTCGAGATTGGAAAAAAGGAGAAACCTATAATTTAGATCCGAATTTTGATGTTTTGAAATTAATAGCTGATTACGAAAAAGCTAAGGCAGATTTAGATAGTTTGATTGAGTCTACTAAGGATAAAGAAATAGAAATTACTCGAGATATATGGACTTCTAAGACTATAGATTTTTTTGGTATTTCGGCTTTCTATCAACGAGAAAGTACCACGCTATATAATTTTGAAGAGAATATGTCTTTCAATAGTCTATTTAGTGATATAATAGGAGATTTATATGGTATTACAGGCTCATATAATTATACAAAGCAATGGAAAGGACAGAGGTATTTTATATTTAGGGGTTTAGCTAGTTTTTCCAGAGGTTCTAATATAGGAGCTTTTAGACAAAGCACTATTAATTTAAATACACCAACAGGAGATATCATAGATGGCGAACCAGTTACCATTACTAATAGTAGAACTGGTTATGTGGGAGAAGGAAGATACACTTATGGTTTTAGACAAGGGTATGATGTAGAAGTTTATTATAGTTTTTTTAAATCTATTGGTATTTTTGGTAATATTGGGTATGATAAATTAGGATTTTCTGATGAGTCTAATTTAGAGAGTATTGAAACATTTCCAATGCGAATAGGAGCACTTCTTAACCTTAAATCAAAGGATAAACAGAAAAACATACTTACACTTCAGGTGTTTATAGATCGTCAGGATCTTAATAAAGAACCAAACGGGGATGATAAAGATTTGCGATTCGGTTTTAAAGTAGGGTTGCCAATAAATATTGGCAAGAAGTTGTAATAAAAGAGAGAACTTTTATACTCAACTCTAAAGAAAAATGGCATACCATAACTTTAACATTGGTACTTTAATTTTTAGTAACAATTGGCAGAGTATCCATTGCAGTGATCCAATTCTTTTTGATCTAACTATATAGCATCACTTATGCCAAAAGAAACCCGGATATCATTTTGGTATGCGGGTTTTGGTTTTTATAAGATTTAATTATTTTTTTTCAAAACTACATAATACTCTTCCATATTGTTTTTCAGCTTTTTCTTTACAAATAGTCCTGATAGTATCTTTACAATTTTTTAATCCTCTACATTCTTTAGTGTAATGATAGGTTTCACTAGAACTACTATTACAAATAAAAACCTCTTTTTTACACTTTGTTTTCTTTTTTTCTTGAGGAGTAGAAGTATCAAGAGATTTCTTAGACCAAATACCTACATTCTTTTGTTTTGCTACATTTTCTAATGAGGCATAACTTTTATCTTTAGAATACTTTTTAAAATGAACGGCATATCCATTGGTAACTAATTCCTTGTTTAAGATCTTATCTTTATATTTAATCTCAGCAATTAATCTACGATATCTATCAAATCTTCCTTTGGATATCACTTGCACTTTCTTACCAAAACAAAAATCAGAAGTAAATTGTTTCGCTTTTTGCCAATAGGCCTGTTTTTTCTCTGGGCAATCAATATGTTCTAATCTTATAACGACCGGTTCATTTTTATAAAGGACTTCTATGGTATCTCCATCTTTGATGCCGATTACTTTAGCTTCAAATTCTTTGGGCAATTTGATAGTAGGAGAGAAAACCAGTAAAACTAAGATTGATATAAAAGAGTGTAAGTAATAATTGCTCATAACTTTTTAGTTTTCGGTGTCTGAATATAATAATTTTATGTTTTAATTACATATACTGCGATCCACATAGGTTTTGTTTCCATTAGAATTAATATAATAACATCCACCTCTGGATCCTCGTATGTATCTCCTAGTAGCTCTTAGTTTGTTTCGCTTTTTTTTGGTTGTACTACTATTTAGAGAGTTATAATTAACTGTTTTGGTTATGTATTGGGTACTGGATTTAGAATTACTTTTATTTCCTAACTTTTGATCAATAGCATCAATTCGTTTTTGAATTTCCTCTGCCTTTTTTAATAGTTCATCTCGTTGCTTTACCAATTCTTCTTTTATATAGAGTGTGGTTTCTATACTTTGGGAATTGCATTGGTAAGAGGCAATAATGAGAAAGAATAGTAGTGTTAATTTTTTCATCGGGGATGTTTTTTTGTTTTTTCTCTACGCGTCAACACCTTCATAAGTGTCTATGGTTTGAAGTAATTGTTCTTCAAAATCATAAATATTACTAATTGATTCTATATGTTCTCTATGCACATTTTTATCCTGATCGAATAGACTTATATATTTTTTACTTCCGTCAAGATGGAGTCTACAGATGGGTTTTCTGTTATTGTTATCTAATAGAATACCAAAGTAAGATTGAGTATCTCTATGTACAATTCTTTCTACAGCTATTTTTCGACGTAAAATTGCTACCACAATTCTAAAGCCTTCAAGTTCCTCTTCTGTTGTTATAATTTTACTTACTTCCTCGTCAATTTCTGTAATTTCTTCGTGCTGTTTTTCAGCTTCTTTATTTAATGCTGAGTTTAATCGATCGTTTACCTTTTCACTAATGGTTTGGTTAAAGGCTTTATGTACTAATTCTGTGAATTCTTCCATAACCCGTTCTGTAAGTCTTCCGGAATATACTTGATTAGCAAACAACCTAACAAAATCATAAGAGGATTCTTGTAGTTCTGAATTAATCAACTTTTTTATTTCTTTAAGATATTTTAGTGAACTGGCATTATCCACAATTTTATCAATATCAAAATTTGATTTATGAAATTTAGCTATTTCTGGGATTATACTTTCCTTTAATTGAGTAATTGTATACTCTAAAAATGGTTTTTCATCCATTTTGTTGGTTTCCTCTAGATCAGTATAAAACCTGTAATCAATTCCATTCGTAAGTAGAGCAAAACGTGTCTGAGTAACATGGAAATATCTGAATAATTGGGAATTGTGAATATCCAGATTTTCTCGCCAATTTTTACATTCTATAATCAAGATTGGTTCCTCATCTTGAAAGATTGCATAATCTACTTTTTCACCTTTTTTAAGTCCAAGGTCCGCGGTAAATTCCGGCACAACTTCGGTAGGGTTAAAAGTATCATAACCTAATAAATTGATAAAAGGTAAAACAAAGGCATGTTTGGTTGATTCTTCCGTTTCTATTTTGTCCTTAAGCTGCTCGATCTTATCGGCAAGTGCTTTGAGTTGAGTGTTTAATTCCATAAGGGTTGTATTTTTTTCATAAGCTTAATTAGATATTTAAATAAAGGTCACCTCTTTTTCCTTCGATTTCTGCAAGTTTTAAATGAGCGTTTTTTAATTTTTTTCTTCGATTACTTTCATTTGAAAAAGTAAAAACACCTTCCAATAACAGATAAGACCTGGTTAAAGGCCAAGTACAGGTAAGTATATCTGCTATATTGGCAAGAACTGTATTAGTTATAGATTTTTGTTTACCTCTTGCATAGTTTCCCATCCAGATGGTATTGAAACCAACATATTCAAAGAAACCTATTAGTTCAACTTTATCTGCTTCCTCTAAATGTTCCATTTTTCTAAATTGACAACCTTTTGAAGATAGCTGTAAAGCTTCTTGAAATAACGTATTTGTTTTTTCTACTATTCTTGTAAGTTGATTAATTTCTTTTTCAAAGGAAGTTTCATCAATTTCAAGTAAATCACAAATATCATCTACTTTACAATTAAATTTCTGCATCATTTCAAAGAGTGTTTCCGATTCATGAGTATCTAAGTAACCATCGGATAGGAATTGATTGACCTCATTTTTTATTATAGTATATACTCCTGAAATCTTAGCTATCAATGTACTTGGTCTATGGCCAGTTTGGAAATCAATTGCCTTTTCAAATTCAGTTTTAGAACTTAGAGAATTGTGAACTGTGTTTCTAATACTTTTCACCCTCCGGTATGGAGCAGCATGACTATCTTTAAAAAGAGAATTGCTTACTACTTTACCAACATCTCTACCTACTTGATTTATAGTACTTTTTAAAAAACTCATATTTAACTGGTATGACATTCATATGAACAGTGATAACACCCGTTAACCTTTCTATAATATTCTGTGGCTTTTCTTACCGCAGATTTGCAACCTGTATGTTCTCCTAAATAGATTCTATTTTCTGGATTAGGTAGCCAAAGACATCCATATTTATGGACTTCGTGGTCACCATTTGTCTGAGCATTTTTATTTACATAATATCTAGGCATTATTTTATATTTTAAGATTAATACTTTTCAAACTTACACTCACTAAAAACCAATTCCTTACGGAAAACCATAAAGTAGGGTGATAGAACAAAAAAAAGACCCATCAAGTTTTAAAAACAAGATGGGTCAGTGTAAAAGCCCATTACCCCATAACAAGCTTTAATTATATTCCATTATTTGTTTGCTTTTTTAAGCTGTTCTAGTATTGCATATAGAACATTAATTACATCATTAATTCTAAGCATCCAAGCACCTAATAATCTTGTGAGAAGTATGCTTAAAACAAATAGAGCCAATAATATTATAATTCCTGCACCTCCTGTTAAATATTCCATTTGATTTCGATTTATTATGATTAATTTATTTCAAAACTAATTCTACAGAAATATTATGCCTTACGGTTTCCCATAAAAGAGTAAAAATGTTCAAAAGTATATCTGAGGTCACTTCGAGTGATTTTTCGGAATGGTAATATAGAAAACTGTGTCGAGAAGTTTTTAGATGCTAGTACTATGCCTTATAGTTATAAAAATACTGGTTATCAATACATTACGATTTATCAATCGCAATACTCGAACTAATGTATTTTTATATCAACCCTAAGTCCTTAACAATAGCTACCAGATGGGTAGCATTATTGGCCTTAAAGTCGATCTTCAATTTATTAAGTCGCTTTTCTACAGAACTGATACTGCTGGGTGCGATACCATTGTTTTTAAAATAAATGCCTATTTGCTCCTGCGTCAATCCATTAGCTAGTTGCTGTATCAGTTTTGCATCATAGGCGTCAAATTCTATTGTATTTCCGTTTCTCATAGCAGCTTCTACTTGTGGAGAAATATAGATTCTATGATGAGATACTTCGGTAATTGCTTTAGATAGTTCTTTTAATCCTTTACGATCTTTACAAACAAATCCATTTATACCGAGATTAGTAAACATACTTTTTACTTTTTCTGGTCGGTCTTCAATAGAATAGGCTATTGTTTTAATAGTAGGCTGTTCTTTTTTTACAGCTTCGATAAGTTGCTCTCCAGAAGTTAGTTTTTGTTCTCGATGATCTTTTTTAAAAGATAAATCACTGATTAATAAATCAAAAGGATCATTATCAAGATTGGCTCGTTTTATTTTTAATAGTGCATCATCACAATATTGTACGTGAATCATCTCCGCAATCTGTAATGCTTCTTTGATTTCTTTTAAACCTTGATTGATATTGTCAATATCTTCTGCTACTAATACTTTTTTAAACATAGGGCGTCATTTTATGCAGGAAAAGAGATGTTGGCTTTCAATCCCTTTTCGGTATTTGTATCAAAAGTAGCACTTCCGTCTATTGCATTTATACGGTTTTCCACATTCTGGATACCATTTGCTATATTTTGTTCAATTTCAGAAAACCCGATACCGTTATCGGTATACATAATATGTATCTTGTTATCTTCTTTTCTAAACGTAAGAGCGACTAGTGAGGCTTTACTATGCTTTTTCATATTGGTCATCAATTCCTGTAAACCCGATACGTTTCTATTTTTTTTAATGCAGGTATGTTGGTCCAGTGTTCTTCTGTTAACCCATTAATAATAATATTTGTCTGATCCGATCCGTATCTAGATACCATAGATCTCAGTTCATCCGTATATTGAGCACCGGTCTCGATACGATTATTTTCTCTAGAAATATCTCTGGTACGAGAATAGATATCTTCTAACTGATCCAATACAGGAGTTGTATCGGTATTGTTTTTTGTTTGTAATTGAGTCATAACCTGATACACATCGTTTGCCAATTCATCATGGACTTTTTTAGAAATACGTGTTTCTGTTTTATAAATTTCCTGGAGTTTTTCTTTTTTATGTTTAGTTCCGAGGTAGAAAAATAGGAAAATAGAAGAAAGAATAATCAGTAGTCCAGTTCCGGCATATAAGATGTTTTGGGTTTCTTTTTTCTGAAGAGAAAGAGCTTTTTGACTATTTTCAGTTTTAAGAATTAAATTTTCTTTTTCTTTTTGTTCAGTTTCATACCTTATTCTTGCAAATTTATTCTTGGATAGACTATTTGATGAATTAATACTATCACTGATTTTTTTATATTCCAGTAATTGATTTAATGAGTTTTTGTCTATTTGGATTATTAAATCAAGAGATTCTATAGTCCCACTTATACTTTTTAACTCCTTTGAAATTTGATATGCATTTTTAGCGTATTTCATTGCCGAATCTTTATTTCTACCAATATGATATTTTGCAAGATGAACGTTACTAGCTATCATTCCTTTAATATCCTTTTGGTTTTCTCTTATTTTTAATGCTTCCAGTAATTCTTTTTTAGTCCAAGTATAATTCAATTTTGATTTTGTAAAAGCAAGATTACTAAGAACACGAGCTTTTTCTTTAGAATCCTGGATCATCAAAGAATCAGTAATGAGTTGTTCAAATACTTTTATTGCATCATAATATTTTTTCATTTTTAGATAGATGACACCTTTTGTGTTTTTATAAAGACTTCTGTGTGTATTAGATGTAGTTATTTGTATAGCTTTTTTGTTATATTTCAATGCATTTTTATAATCCTTTTGTTCTCTTGAACTTATTGCAATTATTTGGTATAACTCAGCTATTTGTGTTGGGTTTTGAATTGTATCCAGATATTTTAGGGCCTTAAAACACGTAGCCTCACTTGATATAAAATCTCCAAAGGATTTTTCAATATCCGCAATTGATCTTAATTGCTTTGCAACTTTTAAACTATCATTAATAGTTTTATAGAGGTTGAAACTTTTATAATAATTTGTATACGCTTCGGTAATTTTGTCCTGTTTATAGTAATAACGAGCAAGTTTTCCATAACCTTTTGCTAAATATGAGGTATCACCAAATTTTAAAGAAGTTTTAATTAAATCTTCTGTCGTTTTTATGGCATTAATATACTCCTTATTGCTTCCATGCATTGTTGATTTATAACTTATAGATTTTAATATAAAGGAATCAATTTGATTTTCTTTCGAAATTAATATAGCCTCATTAATTGATTTTAATCTTTGACTATTTGGTAATTGTTTATTTTTGGATTGATTAATTTTTTTATGAATACTATCAATAATAGGAGGATTTATATAATTGTTGTTTTTACCTTCATTCTTAGAACAAAAAAGAAAAGTAATCGATATAAAAAAGAGGAATGTTAGTCTTATAGCTTTCATTCCTCTAAATTAATAAAATATGAATATTTATTTGGTAAATATTCCCTTAGTCATCATCTTCTTCTTCGGACTCTACGGTAGAACCATCTTCTCCTTCTGTAGCTAGTTCTTCAATAGCGATTTCTTCTGCTAAATCAGAGGTTGTACACGAAAATATTGAAAAACTAAACATTACTATTGCTAAAATTACAAATGAATTTCTCATCTTTTTTTGTTTAAAAAAATTATACAATAGCGCCACTTCCTGGTTTTAGAATCCAGAAGATTATTGCCAGATGATGGCGCGTTAAATGAGAAAAGGCCTTTTCTACTTTTGGGAAGAATGTTTGGAAAGTCAAAGACAGAGAAAGTAGGTTGTTCTTCCCGGATCAACTGTCTGATCCTGTCTTATATTTCCTGTTTTGAATTAGTTTGTATACATTTGTCTTGTTATCTAAGCAAGACTTTAACTAAGTCTGGGACAAAGATATTACCACGTTACCCCACTACAGGTAAGGGATTCCAAAGATTCCATAGAATCTTTTTATTCCAATTATTCCATATTACTAAATTTTGAATGTTATGAATGATATTACCTATGAAGAGTATATCCGTGCAATTAGAAATAAATATTCTTTACAAAGTGGAGGAGATCTAAGTACTTTATTAGCTAAACCAACTAGAGCCAATCTTAAGAAAGCTTGCATTGAAGCTTATGATATAAGAAGGCTACAAAGCGACAAAAGAATTCTTAAACAATTTTTTGATATTCAAAATGAAGATGGTTTTAAAATCAAGAAAGAATTTGATAATGATAAGTTTGTACCAATAATTAACTTTTTAAAAGGAAAAACTGATTCAATTCAATCTTCTATATCTTTAGAACTTGTTGCAGTATTAATTGATTTTAAACCAAGACCGTTTTTAGAGTATAAAAGGAATGGAAATAAAATAATTAAACCTCCTTCAGGTAGCGGAGATGGAAAAACAAAAATTCCTTGGAAGAAAATTACTATAACAATTAGCTTCATTTCTTTAGTTTCGGTGTTATTTTATTTAGGATATAATTGGCAACAAAAAGACTGTATGGTTTGGAAAGAAGATCATTATGAAAGCGCAAGTTGTAATACAAAAGGTATTAGTCTTAACTATAATCAGGATTGGGTTGACAATTTTAAGAAAGCACAAAATGATACCATCGAAACCTTTTTCAAGCAAGGGGATACCTTATATTGGTATTATAAGAGAAATAATAAAGTAGAGCTTTTTACAAAATCGGGGATGCATCCTACGGAAAATGTAAGACTAAAACCAATTACTGAGACAATAGTTCGTAATTATATATTGAAAGAGTAAATAGAATCTAATTCTAAACCTTACATTAATATATACATAGAAACTTTCTTAAAAAATCACCTATCAATGCCATATATTAGGGTAACATTTTACCTCATTTTGATACTTACAAGAGTATGAACTTGATAAATTAAAAGCATTTTAGCACAACTCTTAAATTTTCTAATATCCGATGAAGAACTATTTTACATTTTCTCTCTTTTTAATACTAACTGCGACCTGTATTGCTCAAAAGGCGCAATCTGTGGATACTACATATCTACGTTATGATCGAAGTCCTGGATACCCAACATTGTCTAATTATATGCTGGTCAAAACCAAATTACCATCAGGTAAATATGAGTTTAAAGAATATTACCGTTTTAATGAGCCAATGACATTAAAAGCCAGCTACGAAGGTTTTGGTAATGGAAAAAAAGAAGGGCTTTATAAAGGATATACTAAAGATATATTTATAAAAGAAGAAGGTGCATATGAAGAGGATAAAAAAGTAGGAGAATGGATATATTATAAGAAAGGACAGTTGCAATGCAAAGTAAGTTACGTAGATGGCAAGAAAGAAGGAACTTCTGTGTATTATGCAAATGGTAAAGAACTATATACCTGGAATTATAAAAATGGAAAATCTCACGGTTATAACAAAAGTTATTATGAAGATGGCACGCCTAAGTTTGAAGGTACGTATAATGAAGGGAAACTAGAAGGTAAAATCAGTGAATACGATAAAAAAGGTTTTCTGAGAACGATCTCTCTTTATAAAAATGGAAAAAGACATGGCGCGTTCACACGATATAGAAGCGATGGCAATGTAATGGGAGCAGGAACCTATGCAGAAGGAAAGGAAATAGGCGAGTGGACTTGGTATAGAACAGATGGAAGTATGAGTAGTCGAGAGTTATATTCTGATAAAGGGAAATTAAAAAAAGCAACGTTTTATAATAAAAAAGGTGAAGCGATAAAAACTAGAAAGAAAGATGTTTTTACCGGAGTTATCGAAGAAAAGAAAAAATTAAAAAAAATAATTCAGGCACATGTAAAAGGTACATTTAATTATCCGCAGACAATGTATCAACGGGGAATAGAAGGTAAGGTGTATGTGAAGTTTAAAGTAACAAAAGAAGGGAATGTAAGTGATATAGATTATAGATCAGATACACATAATTCTTTAGAAATACAGGCAAAAAACCTTATAGCTTCTATTCCAAAACAAAAACCTGCGATTATTCATAACCTGCCTATGGATGTATGGTTTAGTATTCCAATGATATTTAGAATAAAACCTTGATTATTTAATGAATGATATCCGAAAAATGGCTGTTGCGTATTGCTTTTTAAAATACGCTAACATGGTATTAATGTACTAGTTGATGTTAACTTCTCATTAACAAAATCATCTAAAAATACTCAAAACCTACTACTATAACTAGGAAGCAGGTACTTATATAGGTAGGTACATCGAAATGAGCGTTTCGCTTAGGGGACTTATCATAGTAGGTGCTAGTAACCCAAAGCGTTGCTTGGGGTAGTTCTAATGAAAGGTAAGGGTATTTCTGACAGAAGCAAGACTAGGTGTAAACAGAAGTGACTCTTGTGTCAGAAGGAAGTGTTACTTCTGTTTAATACAGGAACGTCCTATATCAGAACTAGGAGGAGAGTAGTACATAAATAGGAGTGAGGTACCTCTGAAGTACCCCAAAACGAACAAAAAATGTTAATTTTTTAGTATAGTATTAGGTGACTGAGGCTCTAGAAGGGTGATTACTGGGGGCTTCGACTCCACGGTTGCTGAGTTTGTCGGACTTCGACTCCATGATTACTGAGCCTGCCGGGCTACGAGAGCCTCAGCCCTCGGCTGTTCGAACCCTGAGGCTCTCGAAGGGTGAGCTTGTCAAATTGGTAGTCTAGGTACCGTTTTTAAAATTATGCATTGGCCTTTTCAGGATATTCTTATTGTGATAGGGTGTATTGGAATTGTTTGTGTTTATGTCTTACATTTCATTAAAAAACCTATCAAAAAACGATTAGATTATTTAAAACTTGCATGGGTACTAATACTATATATTGGAGCTATACTAAAGTTATATAATTTAATATCTGGAGATTATAGAATTCTTACTGTAGTACTAATGATACTGGCACTTATGGATTATACGTTGCCTAAGATTAAAAACAAAACATTGTTTGATTAGGCATATTCTGTATTAAAATTTTAACACTTGTTTAATCTCCTTATTATAAATAGTATCTTTGTTAGGTAACAAGATGATCCATAACAGCTTCTTGCCCCAAAAAAGTGAATATGATGAAACCTATATTGTCCTTTTATGTACTGCTGTTATGCTCTGTGGTAGCTACTGCACAGGAAATCAAAGCATTAATTCCTTCTGTAGAACTTTTAGAATTTAGTAAAGAAGGTGAGCAGGAGTTTAATAGAAATTGGAAAGCTTGCGAAGTTATCTGGGAAAAGATGCAAAATGGTATCGAGTATAAAGACCTTACTGCTCAGGAACAACAAGATTTAGAGAAGGTAAGTGAGGTGCATGGCGATTATTGGCAAGTAGGTACTGATGGATGTAGTTGGTATTGTGGTGCTAGTATTGCTAAGGTTTCTGCTTCTTCTTATTTAAAGACACAAGGGAAAACATCATATATTCCCGAAAATTCTCATGATTTTGATTATAAAAATGCTTGGGTAGAGGGAGTTGAAGGATATGGAGTTGGTGAGTTTTTGGAATTTAGCTTTCCTCAGGAAAATCCTAGAATTACTAAAATTAGTATAGTAAACGGGTATGTAAAAAGCGAAAAAGCTTGGAAAGCAAATAGTAGAGTTAAAAAACTAAAAATGTATATAGATGATAAACCGTATGCTATTTTAGACTTAAAAGATCAAAGAGCAACTAATCATTTTACGGTTGATCCAATTGGTAACGATGATCGTGATAATTATGATGAACTTTCCAAGTTACCGGATTGGACTATCAAGTTTGAAATTCTAGAAGTATATCCAGGGGAATCATATGATGATACCGTGATTTCAGAAATCTATTTTGATGGGATTGATGTACATTGCTTTGCTGCTGGCACCATGGTGACCATGGCTAATGCTACACAAAAATCAATTGAATTGATAAAAGTTGGTGATCAGGTAGTATCTTATCATAAACAAACAAAAACCTATACCACTGCTATTGTAGAAGAAGTAGCTAGCCCAATACACAACAACCTAGTTACCATTACTTTTGATGACCAATCAACGATAACATTTACCAATGATCATCCTCTATTACGAGCCAATGGAGATTGGGTTTCTTATAATCCTTCGAAAACAATAAAAGACTATGATTATGACCGAGTTTATCAACTAAAAATAGGAGATGTTCTACAAGGAAATGATATGCAACGAACCGTTACATCTATTAAAACAACTGAAGCAGCGCAGCCTACATATACCATAGTACGTTTAGATACAGGAACTAATTTTATTGCTAATAATATTGTGGCAGGAACAGAACCATTAAGGAAAATAAAAAAATGTGATGTTCATAAATCAAATTGTAAAGTAGTAAAGTAAATAGAGATGCTCATATACCTTAGTATCATAGAAATAGTATTAGTTGCGTATACTTTGTACGAAGGATATCGATATTTCAGTTTTAAATATTTATCGCTTACTATTGATGCTACTGTAATTTTATGTCAGGCCGATAAAGCTTTTCAAACAGTTACTTCAAGATTGTTAAAAGGAACAAGACAGGTAATGAAAGTAGGGCTTTCCTATAAAATAGATGGAAAAAGCTATTCTGAGATTCAAAAAATTTCATATAATCCTGAGATAAACCTTGGCAGTACTATACCACTAAAAGTTCTAAAGAATAATCCTAATGTTTGCAGCTTACATAAGGATATTGTTCGTTTAAGAAGGTTAACGTTAGCAGTGATATTCTTAATATTTTGGTCCGTATTGTCCTATGTTGCCCTGAAAACTTCTTAAGCATCTTATACTTATATGTCCTTAAAACTATGGTAATCTTTATTACAGTATGTGCGTTTACAAATTAACTTCTCATTAACGAAAATTATCTAAGAATACTCAAAACCTACTACCATTACCAGGGAGTGGGTACATATATAAGTAGGCATGTCGAGATGAGTGTTTCGCTTAGGAGACTTATCATAGTAGGTGCTAGTAAGCAAAAGCTTTGCATTGGTTAGTTCTAGTAAAAGGTAAGGGTACTTCTAACAGAAGCATGGCTAGGTATAAAGAGAAGTAACTCTTGTGTCAGAAGGAAGTGTCACTTGTTTTTAACACAGGAACTTCCTATATCAGAACTAAAAGGAGAGTAGTACATAAATAGGAGTGAGGTACCTTTGAAGTACCCCTAAAACAACAAAAAAAGTTAATTTTTTATTATAGTATTAGGTGACTGTGGCTCTCGAAGTCACCGGGCTTCGGCTCTGCGGTTGTTGAGTTTGTCGGACTTCGACTCCGCGGCTGCTGAGTTTACCGAAGTACAGCCCTCGGCTGGTTACATTCTCGAACCCTGAGCGGAGTCGAAGGGTGATTACTGTCGGGCTTCGACTCCATGATTACTGAGCCTGCCGAAGTACAGCCCTCGGATGATGATATTCCCCGAATCCTGAGGTATCATACTGAGCCTGCCGGGCTTCGAGAGCCTCAGCCCTCGGATACTGATATTCTCGAACCCTGATTACTGCGGGTTTCGATTATTCCAGAATCAGTATTAAATTTTAATTACTTACTTGCATTAAGAACTCTTTATAACTATCCGTTAAACCCTAGTTAAACCAGCCTTTTTACTTGTTTTTGGCGTTCTTGAATGTTATACTAAAATATGGAAAAAATACTAGTAGTAGGTGCCACAGGTACCACAGGAAATATAGTCATTAATGAATTAAATAATCAAGATAATTTTGAACCGGTTGCAATGGTGCGAAAAAAAGAGCAGCAACTAAAGTTTGAAAAACAAGGCATACAAACCGTACTAGCCGACTTATCCGAAGATGTTACTCACGTAACTAAAGGTATAGATAAAGTAATTTTTGCTGCAGGATCAAAAGGAAAAGCATTAGAAACTGTAGATCGTAAAGGAGCGATGAAAATTGTTGACGCCTCTAAAAAACATAAAGTTCATAAACTCGTTATGTTAAGTTCTATAGGAGCAGACGCTCCGCAGCAGTCTGATAAATTACAAGATTATCTACAGGCTAAAAATGATGCTGATGAATATCTGGCCAATAGCGGTTTAGATTTTACGATTGTTAGACCTGGTACACTGAATGATGAAGTACCAACGGGAAAAATACGATTAGCAACAAGTTTAGATAATAAAAAAGGTTCTATACCAAGAGGAGATGTTGCCAAGGTATTAGTACAGAGTTTAGAAGATACTATTGCTAGAAGAGAAGTTTTCGAAATACTCAATGGAGAACAACATATCAAAGAAGCATTGGATACGATGGTTAGTGCCCAATAGTTAATGAACACTAAGTGTTTGTTTGTAAACATCCCATTAAACATATATCGTTTGATGAGATGTTTTTTTATTTTCTAACTCTGAGCTGTTACACTGAGCTTGTCGGGCTTCGGCTCCGCGGCTGCTGAGTTTACCGAAGTACAGCCCTCGTATGTTTGAAGGGTGACTGAGGCTCTCGAAGTCACCGGACTTCTGCTCCGCGGTTGCTGAGTTTACTGAAGTACAGCCCTCGGGCACGATCGAACCTTGAGCTGTTACACTGAGCCTGTCGGGCTTCGAGAACCTCAGCCCTCGTATGTTTGAAGGGTGACTGAGGCTCTCGAAGTCACCGTACTTCGGCTCCGCGGCTGCTGAGTTTACCCAAGTACAGCCCTCGGTTGGTTACATTCTCGAACCCTGAGCGTAGTCGAAGGGTGATTCTAGTCGAAGGGTGGTCCAATAAAAAACAAAAAAAGCCGAAGCTTGCAACACAGGGTAAGCTTCGGCTTGCTCGGATTTTCCCCAAAACCCTCGCTATTTATACCCTCGCTATGGTATGAATGTTAACTTCTTCTTGCTTGCCTTTTAATAATACACTTCCTAAAAATTGACAAGTTAAATTGGCATTGATCTTAAGATCTTGAATCAGTTTATCAGAGATTAATAATGGTACTTTATAAGCATTACATTGGCCTTGTATCCGTGCAGATGTATTGATAACATCTCCGTGATAGGCTATTTCTTTTTTTACAATTCCTACTTCGGTTACCATGAGTTTACCACCGTGTAATCCTGCTTTAAACTCTGGTACAACGCCATATTTTTTGAGATAATATTCTGATTTCGCCTGTTTTCGTTGTTGGAAGGCAAAAAATAAATTTACACAGTTGTTATCTGCTAATCCTTTTTTATAGGGCCAACTTAACACTACCTCATCTCCTACATATTGATAGATTTCGGCGTTGTGTTTAGGAACTACTTTATTTAGGTCATAAAAACAATCTTGTATCAATTGGCTATATTTAAAATGTCCTAATTTTTCTGCTATTGTGGTAGAGTCTTTTAGATCAAGAAACATAAAAATACGTTTCTCTTCTTGTGGGTTTTTATATTTTCCTAAAAGCATTTTTATAAAAACTCCTTTTCCGAATTTTTCGTTGGCTATTTTGATAAAAGAGAAGACAAAAGAGGATAAAACAATATACAGAATAACCGCCCAAAACGATTTATTAAAACAACACCAACCTGTATGTTGACCAGCGTGTGTACCTGTAAGTGTTGCGAAAATATCTGTAATCACCATAAATACAGTAAGCGTAACTATAAAATGCAATAATGTTCTTAAAATGATATCCTTAGTAAGTGATATTCTATTATTTGTATAGGCATCAAAAGTAAAGTCCACCGTAGCGTATAATACACCTATTATGATACCGATATTAATGAGTTTCACAAAATAATAAAGTGTTCCCAGTGTACCTTCATAGTTTTTGATCACTGCAAGACCTTCTTCTGAATCAATTCCATAATATCTAAATATCGAATATAGTACCATAGCTATTGTCCAAAAAAGTACAGACTGCTTCAGAAGCTGCGAGTATTGTTTTAATGTATGATTCATAACAGGTATAGTTTACGTGATTTTTGTTTTCTATACCTAAAACACATATGTACGAATTCACCCTACCTTTTTTTCGGTTATTAGAAGAAAAAAGATTTTAAAATGGTTTTAAAACACTCTTTTTTAGGTGCTTAATTAGGTTGTAGGTTTTTGCTAATCGTGTGGATATTGACTTCTTTTTGTTTTCCTTTTAATAAAACACTCCCTAAGAATGTAGTAGATAAGCTAGAATTAATGCTTAGATCTTGTAATAACTCTTCAGAAATAAGAAGCTTCACTTTATGATTATTACATTCTGCCTGTATCCGAGCTGATGTATTAATTACATCCCCATGATAGGCTATTTCTTTTTTGATTACTCCTACTTCTGTAACCATGAGTTTACCGCCGTGTAATCCAGCTTTAAATTCTGGAATTACACCGTACTTTTCTTCATAGTAGTCAGCTTTACTTTGTTTTTTTTGTTGAAATGCAAAAAATAGGGATACACAATTATTATTTGCTAATCCTTTTTTATAGGGCCAGCTCAATACTGCTTCATCTCCTACATATTGGTATATTTCTGCTTCATGTTTAGGAACAACAGTGTTTAGATCATAAAAACAATCTTGTATAAACTGACTGTATTTAAAATGTCCTAATTTTTCTGCGATAGTGGTAGAATCTTTAAGATCCAGAAACATAAAAATGCGCTTCTCTTCTTGTGGGTTCTTATATTTACCTAGAAGCATCTTTATAAAAACACCTCTACCAAATTTTTCAGTTGCAATCTTTATAAATGAAAAAACAAAAGACACCATCACTATATAAAGTATAGTAGCCCAAAATGATTTGTTTTCTTTCCACCAACCTCTATCGGTATCTAAATTAAGATTATAGATGTCTGAAAAAATATCCATAATAATCGTAAATATGATAACGGTAGTAATAAAGTAAAATAAGGTTCTAACGATTAGGTTATATACCAATGATATTTTATTAGAAGTATATTTATCAAATATCAGATCGATGGTAGCATATACAATCCCGATTAGCATTCCAATACTAGAAAAACCCATTAATGCACGTATTGTACCGGTATACCCTCGATATTCTGGAATCATATAGATACCCTCTTCCTCATCAATACCATAATATCTAAATATAGAAAAGAATCCCATGGCTAAGGACCAAAAGAGAACGGATTGCCATAATAAACGCAGGTATTTTTTGATATTTCTGTTCATTTACAAAACAAATGAGATTAGAGAATACTCTAACAAAAATAACTAAATCTTATAAGGCATCCTATAATGAATATAAGGAAGTGAAATCTTAGATAAAATTGTAGAAAATAATGTGGTAAAAATACACAACTGTGTAAGATATACACACTTTTGTTTTTTGGTATTATTCTTAAACCACTGTTATTCAGTAGTGTTTGTGAATGGTATCAATTTTGGTTTTCCAGTGTGGTAACAAAAAAAACATTATGGAGATATCAAGAACAATAGAAATGACAGAAACACCGATAGTGGGAAACTCATTCGGTAATCGAATGAAGAATATGGTCTTAAACGGATCTTCTTCGTTTGTATTGCTAATCACTTTTTTATTATTATTTGGAGCTACATCGTTATTCTATTTTTTGCACCCTTATTTTGAACAAATTCGTTTAGAAAGAATGAATACTGTTTGGGGAATAAGTTTAATGATAGCTGGTATTTCTTTGTTATTGATTAAAGTAAGTTTTCTTGGTTATATATTATATCTGTATCTACGCTATCAAACCACTGATATTGTATCTGATAAAGAATTACCATTATGTACTGTAATTGTTCCCGCTTATAATGAAGGAGAATTGGTATATAAAACACTTCATAGTTTAGCTAAAAGTGATTATCCAATCGAGAAGTTACAGATTATTTCTATTGATGATGGGAGCCAGGATGATACTTGGGATTGGATGAAAAAAGCAAAAAATGAATTAGGAAATAGAGTTTCTATCTATCAGCAACCTGAGAACAGAGGGAAAAGACATGCCTTGTACAGAGGATTTAATTTAGGAATGGGTGATGTTTTTATTACTGTTGATAGTGATTCTATTGTAAAAGAAGATACGTTACGTGTAATGGCTTCGCCTTTTGTTACTAATGAATCTTGTGGGGCAGTAGCTGGTAATGTAAAAGTATTAAATAGCGACAAAGCGTTAATCCCAAGAATGCTTAATGTAAGCTTTGCATTTAGTTTTGAGTTTATACGTTCTGCACAGAGTGCTATTGGATCTGTATTATGTACTCCAGGAGCTTTATCTGCGTATCGCAGAGAAGCAGTTATGAACTGTAGAGCAGAATGGATTACTCAGACTTTTATGGGACAAGTCTCTAAAATAGGAGAAGATCGAGCAATGACTAATATGATTCTAAAACAAGGATATAATGTATTGTTTCAGCGAAAAGCATATGTGTATACGAACACTCCAGAACGTTATAAGAATTTATATAAGATGTTTATAAGATGGGAGCGTAGTAATATTAGAGAGAATATTGCTATGAGTAAATTTGCCTTTAGTAATTTTAGAGAAGGATCAAAAGCTGGTACCAGAGTTTTATTATTAAACCAATGGTTAAAAATGGTAATGGCGTATCCTGCGACTTTATTAATGGTATTTTTTATAGCTACGTATCCAGTTTTATTTTTTAGTTCTACACTAGTAAGTATCCTAATATTTTCGAGTATTCAAGCGTTCTTTTATGCTAAAAAACATAGTCTATCAGAATCTTTATGGGCGTATCCATATAGTTTATTCTATGCATTTACTTTGTTCTGGATTACACCATATGCTATAGCAACTGCTGGAAGAGGTGGATGGCTTACTCGTGACTTATCTAAGAAAGAATTAGAAAAACAACAACAGATAGTTCCTGCAGCTTCTTAACAATATTAATTACCCATTTTATTTCAATTGACCAACCATTTTATTTCCATCAAGGGTCTGAGAATTTTAACCCAAAGAAATTTACAGACCCTGAGGAGATATATTAGGTATAGGATTTAATGGATTATTAGAAAAGTAACTACACAAACTCAACTACACTTTTTTTGCTTATCAATTTAAACTATGATAATCAACCTACCAAAAAGCTCCTCTTCCCCCAATTAGAGGAGCTTTTGCTATTAAAGATATAGTGATTTCTTTTTTCAGGGTTTACAATATCCTTGTTTTCAGGGGTAGTTATTGTATCTGTGATGTTTACTTTTACATCAATAAATCGAAAGAAAAATAAGGAATTAGAGTATGAGTATTGGTAAGAAGAATATTGTATTGGTTAGTATTATTTATGTAATCTTATGTACTATAGGTTTTAAGGCTTTTGGACAGAATGATACAATTTGGTATGATAAAAATTGGAGGCTATCAATTAAAGATGATGCAGCTTTTTACCGTCCACCTGTTTCTAAGAAAGGAGAATTATATCTAGTACAGGATTATTATATAAATGGCTCTTTGCAAATGGAAGGTACATCCTCTAATGCTGCAAAGGATTTTTGGGAAGGTGTGGTAACTTGGTACGATATAAACGGAAAAGTAATACAATCTTTTACTTATGAAAATAACCGTCTAGAAGGTGATTTCATTACTTATTACAAAGATAAAAAGCTTATTGCTCAATACAAGAATGGACGTTTTGTTTCTGGAGAAGCAAATTTTAATAATGGAACTTCACAAACCTATATTGTACAGCGTGATAGTATTATGAAAGAAGTTATCTATGATACCGATATAAATGGTGTTAGGTACGAATATTTTAAAAAGAATACAGGAACCTATGTAGATGCCTATGAAACTAAATTCTATGACAATGAAGGCAAGTATATAGGAACTTCTACAAGAGATAAGACAACTGGAAGTTATGAGGGAATATTTGTTACGTATTATAGAAATCCATTTAGAGTAAAAGAAGTTAGAGATTATAAATACAAAAACGGCAGGGTAATGACTACGTATTATCCTAATGGTGTACTAAGGAATCGTTTTATAGAAGAACCGAAACAAAAAATAGAATATTTTGATAAACAGGGAAATCTATTAAATACAGTAGGAATTGAAAACCCTAATAAAAGCTGGAGTTTTATAAATGGAAAACGTATGCAGTTTTATTCGAATTACGTTTCAGAAGAAATGCATCTTATAGAATATATAGAAGAGTTCAATGAAGTAGGTGATGTGGTCTATATGGAACGTTTTCATAAAAATCAGAAGATAAAGGCGAAGATTTATTTCGAGAATAAAAATAAAAAGGAAGAGATTAATTACGATGAGCAAGGAAAACAATCCAGTAGGCTTACTTATAAAGGGTATAAACCATATCAAGGGACATTAATAGAAAAAGGTAGATCTGTTATATATGACCAAGGAGTTTTAGTAAAAGAGACTAATTTTTATCCAAAGACAAATGTTCCGTTCAGTATTTTTCAGAATAGTAAAGCTATTTTTTATGATAAAAATGGATTAGAATTGGGTCATTTGACATCTAACTCTGATGAATATATGAATGAAGAAGAAGGTACTAGATATAGAATTGATTATAAAGGAAGAATTAATTATGTATCTAAATATTCGGACGGGAATAAAACTTCTGAGAAGACTTATCGATACTTTGATAAAGATACTAGTAAGGTTGGAATCATAGAATATTTTTATGACGGTTATAAAACGTTAAAAGAAGTAACGTTTTATCACGATACGCAAAAAAAACGTTCTGTATTACTTTATAAAAAAGGAAGCAAAGCAAAGGAAATCTTCTATGATCCATCAGGCAATGAGATAGCTACTTATGATCATCAATTAAAGCAAGGAATCTTGTATAAGTATTTTAGTAATACAGATGTGGTAGAGGAATATAAGGAGATGGATAATGGTACATTAGTAAAAAGTAAAAAATATAAGAAACGCTACATGTCTAATGCTAGTAAAGAATATGAATATGTATTAATAGAAGATATAGATATAAATACAAAAGCAGTTTTTTATAAAGAAAGTGGAGAAGTGATTGCAGAGCTGTTATTTAAAGATAAAAAACCATACGAAGGAGTTGCCTACAACCATGCTAATAATTCTTATTTGACCTTTAAAAATGCCAAAAAAAATGGAGCGTATAAACGATTGAATTATTCTAATAAATTAATAGAAGAAGGGTATTATATAAATGATAAAAAAGAAGGATCATTCATTAACTATGATTATAAGGGAAATAAATTGTTTGTAAAAAAATACAAAAATGATAGATTAGAAGGAGAAACCGTTTATTATAACGATAAGGGTAAGGTAGTTAGCACACTGATATATAAAAATGGTAGCCCGTATCAAGGTAAAGAAATATTTGGAGGAGAAGAAGTATGGTACGAAAAAGGAGCAATTGTTAAAAAAGAAAAAACAACCGAAAGACAAGTAATAGTTACCAATTACATTTCTGAAAATAATCAAAATGTAGTGGTGTACAGTGCTAATAGAAAAAATAAAGAATATACATATGCAATAAAGGATTATAAATTAGATGGTAAAGTCATCAGGTATGATCTTAATGATAAGGTACTCCATACCGCTATCTTTGATAATGGAGTGATGAAATCAGGAGAGATTTTGATTAAAGAAAACTCTTATAATTTGCGCATATATGAAAAGATATTTATGAAGTTGGATCAAGATGTTTTATCAATAAAATGTTTTGATAAAGAAAAGAATATTGTGTTAGAAATTACGGAAAAAGCTAATAGCTATAAAGAGTTTCCCAATGCAGTAAAACTAGGTTTAAACCTCGGGTATCTGGGTCCGAATGTTCTTTTTTAGTACAAAACTGGAATAGGTTTTTATAAAGTAATTATAGTATATTACCAGCCAATAGAATTTAGATCACAGAATGAATATAAAAGTGTTATTAATTTTCCTAATGATTTCTATAGTCGCTTTAGGACAAAAAAAAGAATGCGATCAGTTTAGAGAAGGTTATTTTAAAATTGAAGATTCCATAACGGGAGTTTCTTTACTCCATAGATTCGGAAATAAACAAAAAGAGTATAATTCTATTTCTAAAATGAAACTCGAACTTTCTGTAGAATGGTCAGCGTGTGGTTATAAGTTAACATTAGATAAAATAGTAGACAATCCCTATGATATTGATGTGGATACACCATTTTCTATTGATGTCGCAATGTTAGAAACTACAGAAAACTCATATCTTCAAAAGAGTACATCTCCATTTTCTGATATGGTCATACAGACTAGTGTGCAACGTATTACCGAAGAAGAATATCATGAAATTTTAGCACAACAAAAAAAGATCGATAGGAGTCTTAGTATTGATGATCCCATTTTTAAAAAAGAAGTAGCCGAAAGTATGTGCAATTGCTTTTCAGAAGAGGATAAGACAAATATTGATCAAAGCTTTTTTGCCAATTGTGTTGCTAAAAGTATATTAAATCATCAAGAACAATTAATCTCGATAGCATTACAAGATACTACAGGAACTGATCCGGAGATTTTAGGAAGACGTCTTGGAGAAGAACTTGTACTAACTGTACAAAAAGATTTAATTTATGATTGTGATGAGTATTTTAATTTTTTAGACGGAATAAAAAAAGAAGGTGAGAACAATAGGTTTGCAAAGGCAAATCAAAAAATAACGGATTCTCTTTCTTATTTAATTGAAGATAATCAAGAATTATCATTGTATAGGAGTAGAGCCGAAAATTATCTAGGGCTTAGAGATTATGAAAATGCTGAAAAGGATATAGACGCATGTTTTGTTTTTGATCCTACCGATATACAGGCTAAAATGTTGTATGCATTGGTTTTAGAAGGGAAAGAAGAATATGAGAAGGCTGCTGATCAGTATATGGAGATTTCTGAAATAACGGGTAATAAATTTTTACCTATTATCGCAGAATTAACTAAAAGAAAGGCTAAAATGTAATTGTTTTTTCATCCATTGATTAAACATAAATTTCAGATATAGAGTGATTTGACTACAAATAGTATATTTGTAATACCAACTAAAACCAATCACTTTTTTATGAAAAATTACATACTCTTAGTTCTAGTTTTATGCTCTATGACTATAAAGGCACAACTAGAAGACTGCTCTGATTGTGCTACAATTGCGTATGCATCAAAAGACATATCCAAAAATAGTTTGTATCAATTACAACTATTACGAAATGAGATTTTTGCTAGACATCAATATATTTTTAAAGATGAACGTTTGTTAGAACATTTTCAGGAATATTTGTGGTACCAACCAGATTATAATAATCCTGCCGAAATTACTTTAAATGATATAGAAAATACCAACATAGCTCTTTTTAAGGCAGCAGAAAACCGAATTAAGAAAAAACGACAAAGACTGTTTGCAGAATTAAGTGAGTTAAAAAGAGTACTCAGACAAAAAGATACTATTACTATTAATATGTTTTTGGATGATGGTTTATCGGATGGAGCGAACAAAGAAGGAGCTATAGATGAGTTGAATGCTATTTTTTCTAAAATAAACTTAAAAGATGTTAACTGGTATAGAGATACTGCTATATACAGTGTATCGACAGATAATGGATTTTTAATAAGTAAAACAGAATTACTTATAGATGGTAACAAAGTTACGCTTAGTAGAGGTGATCTGGAACATTCAGAAATAATGAAAAAGCCATTTAAATATGGAAGCGATTATTACTCGGAAAGTGAATATAGTTCCCTCTGGGTATTTACATTTGATGGTCAAAAATTAAGATTGGTAGAACATCTTGTTGCTGGATAAACATACAAGAAATAGAGCGCTACAGTCTTTATACAGAAGGATAAAATTAATACGATTTTATCCGTTAGAGTTGATGATTGTCAATAGTCTCAAAAAATGATTTTCTGTACGTATTTCCAATAGGGAGTTCTGTATTCTGGATCCAAATCGTATCATTATTTATTTTATCAATATGCTTGATAGAAATGATGTATGATTTATGGATTTGTATAAAATTAGATGATGGTAGTGTTTCCTTAAAATGTTTTAATGTGTTATAAGTAATGATTTGTTGGTCTTTTAGATGGATAGCAATGTAGTTTTTTAAACTTTCTATAAATATAATATCTTGTAAAAATACCTTGGCATACTTATTCTTTCCGTCGGTTTTAAAAAAGAAAAATTCATCATTATTAGTTGGATTAACTATAGTATCCGAATTATTTGTAGCTTTTATCTTGGAGACTGCGGTATAAAAGCGTTCAAACTCAATAGGCTTAAGTAAATAATCTAAAGCGGCAACTTCATAACTATCTAAAGCGAATTGAGGATAAGCGGTAGAGAAAATAATTTTGGTTCTTTTATTGATAATTTTTGACAATTGAATTCCAGTAATTTCTGGCATTTGTATATCCAGAAAAACTAGATCTACAGATGCACCTTCTAAATATTTTAATCCCTCTAATGGATTTGTAAACGTATCTTTTACCTCTAAAAAAGATACCTTACCACAATATTTCTCTAACAACCTAATCGCTGCTGGTTCATCGTCAATAATTACACAAGTAAATTGGTCTTTCATTAATAAGTTGTTATACGTTTAGAGTTCAAGTTGCAGGTATGCCTCAAACTGGTTTTCAGTTTTTTGATGTTCTAAAATAAAACTATCCTTATAGATAACCTCTAATCTTTGTTTAATATTTTTAGTACCTATGCCTTGTTCCGTATATGTATCAGAAGTATTAATGTAGTTTTTCGTTTTTAACTCTAACGTATGATCGCTGATCACTAATGTAATATTAGCCGGGCGGTTTTTGTCATTGATGATTCCATGCTTACATACATTTTCTATAAAATGTATTAGGATAAGAGATGGAATTTTTTGATTATGTACAAAACCATCTATATGCAATTGCACATGGAAATTATCCTCATACCTGCGTTTAAAGAAATATAAATAATCTTCAATAAAGGTTATTTCTTTATTTATAGAAGTGAAATCTTCGTTTGTTTCATAGGTAACATATCTCAATAATTTAGATAGTTTTAAAATATCACTGGCCGTTTTAGGTTTGTCTTCATATAGTTCTTCATAAAAGTTATTTAAGGTATTAAATAAAAAATGAGGACTTATCTGTGATTTAAGTACAGAGAGTTTTGCTTTTTCTTGCTCGATTTGTAATTGATGTATTTCTTCTTTGTTTTCATTGTATCTAAAAAATAAACACACAACAGCACTAACCAAACAGACTCTTAAGGTATAATAAAAAGAATCCCAAGCGTAGTTGCTAATAAGTTCTGACATAGGAACATTAAAAAAGTAATTATGTCTGCCTGTGATATTATATAAGATGATTTCTTCTAAAAAGAAACGCAGGCCTGCAAATAATAAAATCATCCCTATGAATGCTAAGAAGTATTGAAGGTATTTTTTCTTAAATAGAAATTTAGGAACACTATATATATAATTTATAATATACACTGTTAATAGTGATATAGTAAATGTGGTTTTAAATAAAAATAAAGTAAAGCTCGAAGAAAAAACATCTTTATCAAAAATGATATAATCTCCAAGTACATCTAGGATAATTATTGCCAATACAATTAATAGGTTGTATAGAAACTCTTTTTTAGTATTCATACTCCAAAAGTAGTTTTAAATACGATTCCTTTTATTCAATTAGTATGAACAATTCTTTTTATAGGATGAACTATAGTTTTTGTTATACAAAAACCTATGTTTTATAATATGTAAGGTTTATAAAATAATAAAAGGTGTTCGTGTAAAATTCCTATTGCACCAGCGTTAAGGCCGTAACATTGTATTGAATTTAATAAATCATATATAATGAAATACAGTCTATTATTACTTATCAGCATTAGCATCACTTTATTTACTACTAAAATGGCAGCTCAGGAAATCTCTAAGGAGAATGAAGGAATTCTTAAACCATATGAAAGTTATTATCCAAAACAGAAAACGAAAGTGCTAGTTGTAGGTACATTCCATTTTTCATACCCAGGTCTGGATTATACCAAAACCAATGATGATGATAAAATCGATGTGCTAAAAGAACCTAAAAAGTCAGAGGTAGAAGAGTTAGTGGCTTATATCAAAAGGTTTAAACCTACAAAAGTTGCCATAGAGGCAAAACCAGATTGGGGGATGGATAAAAAATACGAAGAGTATAAAGCAGGGAAACATAGAGATGTAAGAAACGAGAGTTACCAACTAGGAATGCGAATTGCAAATGATTTTAAGTTAGCCAAGATTTATTCTGTGGATGCTACTACGTTTAGCTCAGAATTAGAAAAGAAATACCCTAAAATGATGAAAGAATTGACGGAAGGGTATGATTTTCAATCTGATGATCCTTTTACGAAAATGACGCAGAAATCCTTCAATGAGTCCACTAAATTTCCTTCTAAAGTAAAAATCCTTGATTTTTTCAAATATATGAATACAGTAGAAGGACATAGACATAATTATGGCTCTTATCTTGTGGGCGATTTTAAACTTGATAACAATCGAGGAGCCGATTTTTTATCCATATGGTGGTATAATAGGAACTTAAGAATATTTAGAAAAATACAACAGATAGAGCAAACTAAAGAAGATAGAATATTACTCATCGTAGGAAACGGACATGCCTCTGTATTAAGGCATTTATTCGAGTATTCACCAGAGTATGATTTTATAGAATTTAGTAGTCTGTAGTTTTTATATGAAGACACTTAGTACTAATAAAACAAAAATATCGAGCGTTACAAGCTCGATATTTTTGTTTTATTTGAGTGTGTTTTAAAGCTACTAACTTTATTGTCAATTATTGTTTCGTCGTTACTGCACTCTTCTTTAATTTAATAATGCCTAACGTGTTTAATAACAGCATTATATAATAAGTAGGATCTATTTCATGCCATCGTACACCACCAAAGTTAGCTCTACCACTATATTTATGATGGTTATTATGATAACCCTCTCCCATCATTAAGAAATCAATAGGGAGTAAGTTTTTAGAGGTATTATCCACTTTAAAATTAGTATATCCAACAATATGACCAAACCAATTAATAATAACTCCGTGTATAGGTGCCATAAAGAATGCTATTGGAAGAAATAACCAATGCCACCAAGCGGTAGCAAAAAAATAAAAGAATACAGTGTATCCTAATCCCCATGCGATTCTAGAAAAATTAGAGCTAGCAAACGTATCAAATGATTTCCATTGAGGAGTGTTTTTGGTGAATTTTGTATCTAAAGAAATTCGCTCATTATTGATATCTTGATATATATTTTTAGTTCGCCACATCATGCTGAACATATTACTATCATACTTTGGAGAATGCGGATCTTTTTCGGTATCCACAAATGCGTGATGCATACGATGCATGACACCATAACCATATGCACTTAGATAATTAGATCCCTGACATACCCAAGTTAGAAAAAAACACATTTTTTCTGTAAAATTAGACATGGTAAATGTTTGGTGTGCTGCGTATCTATGTAAAAAGAAACTTTGAAAAAATAAACCTGTATACCATAATACAAGCATAAAAATAAGAATAGCCATTTTTAATTTAGAGTTGAGTTTGTAATCATTTATGATCCACCATTATCTGGTTTAGTGAGATGGGTGCAAAAGTACATATACTTATAAGATGTATTTAGCTATATGTTGGTTTATTTTTAGGGAAAACTAAAATTGATTCTTAAAAGCCGTGGTTTGGTATTTTAATTAGGTAATTAGAATCGATTGATCGTTAGTACAAATAATAAACCAGATCCCATAAGAACCTGGTTTAATTGTATAATCAATTGTTTTATCTATATACAGAATACTGTATAACACAAGAATTGTTTTGTCTGTCATTACACTCAAAATAGATGATATCAGCATCTACAAAAGCAGCTCCTCCAGAACCAACAATTTGTGACACTTGAGCTTGTAAATCGTCTTGATAATGATCAAGGTTAATATCGCTGTCACCATCAACGTAATATACCATACTTCTAAAGTACGTATTTACTACATTAGATGGAGGCCAGTTTCTGGTATACGTAGTGCACTCACGTACATATCTTTCGAATTCTGAAGAAGCATTATCCGAACACCCTTCATCGCCACTTAATGTGCAATTAGCTTTTTCGATAGTTGTAGGGATTTTACTTAATTCTTCAGGTGTAGCAATACGTTGTTCTTCTGTACCAACAAGATCAAAGATAGCTGTTCTGTCTACAGATTCCGCTGATTCATTAAGATCTGTATCGTCGCTACAGGAAACGATTGTTAATGTTAGAAATAATACGCCCAATAATGATTTAAAAAGTGATTTCATTGTAATATATTTAAGGTTAAAAGTTGAAATAAAAGTAAACAACAGTACCTAAAAAATATGATTATTACTTTTTAAGAAATCGTAAATAATATGATGTGTTTTTAGGGGAATTTTTAACTTTTTTTAATGTTTAGTTAAGGTGCAAATAACATAAAGAATAATAACAGCAGGAAACAGTGATATTCTTGTTTTACATATTGATTATTAGTATGTTGTGTTTTTAAGAAATAATCATTTTGAAGTTTATCAAGTATCGTATTAAGATTCTTCTTAGATTTGATATTCAACCAAAAACCAATATATGATTCAGTCCTATAAACAACGTCCTAAATTAGAAGATAAGTATGATGCTATTATTATAGGATCTGGTATGGGAAGTTTAACAGTAGGAGCTATTTTGGCTAAAGAAGGTAAAAAGGTTCTTATTTTAGAACGTCATTATACGGCTGGTGGTTTTACACATATATTTAAACGCAAAGGATATGAGTGGGATGTAGGTATTCATTATATTGGAGGAGTACAGCAAGAGAATAGCCCTATTAGAAAGTTGTTTGATTATGTTTCTAACGGTAAATTAGCATGGGCCGATATGGGAGAAGTATATGATCGTATTATTATTGGCGATAGATCGTATGATTTTGTAAAAGGTGTTGAGAATTTTAGAAATAAAATACTAAGTTATTTCCCAGATGAAGAAAATGCAATTGATACTTATATTGATTTAGTTTTTAAATCAAATAAGGCAATGGGAGCTTTTTACAAAGAAAAAGCACTGCCTGGCTTTTTACGCTTTTTGATTGGAGGTTTCCTAAAAAGACCATACTTGAAATATGCAGATCAAACCACATATCAAGTATTAAGTAAGCTTACTAAAAATGAAGAATTAATTAAAGTACTGTCTGCTCAATATGGTGATTATGGATTGCCTCCAAAACAAAGTAGCTTTGCAATGCATGCTTCTGTTGCTAGACATTATTTTGGAGGAGGTAATTTTCCGGTTGGAGGTTCCTCTAAAATAGTGGAAACAATAGATCCTGTAATAGAATCTTCTTTAGGAACTATTCTGATTAATGCTGAGGTAGATGAAGTGATTATTGAGAATAATAGGGCAAAAGGAGTAAGAATGATAGATGGTAAGGAGTTTTATGCGGATACAATTATTAGCGGTACTGGAGTTTTTAATACTTTCGAAAAATTAATTCCTACCTCTATTAGTACCAAGTTAGGACTATTAGAACAATTACAGAAAGTTACACCTTCGGTATCTCACGCTTGTTTATATATGGGTTTTAAGAGTTCTCCCAAAGAATTAGAATTACCAAAGACTAATTTTTGGATATATCCAAATGATGGAGATCACGATACGTGCGTAGATCGTTACCTAAAAGATGAAATAGCTCCTTTTCCAGTAGTTTATGTTTCATTTCCTTCTGCTAAAGATCCCGATTGGTCCAATAGATATCCTGGACGTAGCACGATTGATATTATAACTTTGGTACCATATGAAACTGTTTCGCAATGGAAAGATACTAGATGGATGAAACGAGGAGAGGATTATGAAACTTGGAAAGAACAGATATCTCAGCGTTTAATGAAGGAACTTTTTAAACAACTTCCACATTTAGAAGGACAGGTAGATCATTACGAACTTTCTACACCTTTAAGTACACAACATTTTGTGAATTATAAAAATGGAGAAATCTATGGAATTGATCATACACCTGATCGTTTTCGTCAGAAGTTTTTACAACCCAGAACACCTATCAAAGGATTATATCTAACAGGGCAGGATATTGTTACAGCTGGTGTTGGTGGTGCTTTATTTGCAGGAGTTGTTACGGCATCTGCAGTTACAGGTACAAATTTTAAGAATAAGATTTTTGTATAGGTAGACATGCTACCACAGAATTAATTCACTTTGGCATGCAATTAGTTCAAGGAAATAAGATGTTAGATCACTTGATTTCAGTGGTTTTCAATTAACTTACGTTTTATGATTAATATAGATATACTAGTTATGATCGTTCAGGAAATATAGCAGGTAAAAAGTAAAAACTGCTGGAGAGAAGATATAATTATATGCCTTTTTAGACCTAACTACTAATAATCTTAATTTTTAATACACTTTCCAATAGATTCTTATTTCTTATAGAATTTATCCAGCAACTTCAGTAATTAGGTAGGATAAACACCCTATTTAATTATTCAATATGGTTGTTCTCTTAACTCGAATAATATGTAATTTGATGAACAAATATTGACTTACAAGGGTAACAAATCACTCTTCTATGATACATACATAAACTATGAGTCATATTTCTTTAGATAAAAGAGTTATGTCTTTAGTTCTAACAATAACTAATTAACCATTATGACAAGAGAAGAACATTTGGCATTTTGTAAAAAATGTGCTAACAGAGAAATGGATCTTAAACAAGGTTTAGTATGTTCACTTACTAAAGAAAAGGCAAACTTCATAAATGATTGCGGGGAATTTAATTTAGATCCAACATATCAGGAACGATTTGACGATACAGAAGAATTACATAATAATGTGGTGAAAAGTATTATAACCGATGACATTTTAGAAAAATTGAAATCAGAACAAAACTACCCGTTTGCAATCATTTCTGGTATTATTGTTGGAATTATAGGTGCTTTATTATGGGGTATAATAACATTGGCAACTGGATATCAAATAGGTTATATGGCACTAGCTATCGGTGCCTGTGTAGGTTTATCAATGAGATATACAGGGAAAGGAATTGATCAGATTTTTGGAATTACTGGAGCTATTGTTGCTGTTTTGAGTTGTTTTGCTGGTAATTTTTTTAGTGTTATTGGTGCTATTGCTAATTTTGAAAATCTTGGATATTTAGAAACTCTTATGTCTTTTGACTATTCACTATTGGTACCAATGATGAAAGAAACTTTCAGTATGATGGATATTCTATTTTATGGTATTGCTGGTTTTGAAGGCTATAAATTTGCTTTTCGAGCATTTACGGAGAAAGAACTAGAGGATTTTAAAAACAAATAGTTTTTTTATTGGGATGAATTATACTGAAAATAATTTTGGTGTAATTATAAGAATTGTACGTATAATGAATAACATATGTAAACTTGTTGTAATATTAATTGTTGTTGTATCCTGTGCTAGAAGTGATGAAGGGGAACGAAGAGCTCTATTTGCTTGTTTGGAAAAAGGAAAAACTATTTCTAAACTGATTATGTCTTCTAAAGCAAAAAAAATAAATAAGACTTTTACTAATACTCCTAATGTAGACTATTTAGTGGAAATTATGGATGAAGAAGTTATGAAGCATGAAAAGTATATGCTAAGCCATCCTAATATTTTTTATAACCCATATGGGGATGAATATATTTATACTATTTATGCAAGTAAATGGATCGATAATGGTACAGATTGGGGATTGAATGATTATCTTTTTGTTATACAATTAGCATTTAAATATGATGAAGATTCTAAAAAGATTTCTGTAGAAAATAGTAGAATTCTTAAAGATCATATAGGTTTTAAGAAATGGTGGTATTCATTTATGAGATCCTATAAAGAACAAGCTTGTCGAAGAAATTTATGGGCAGAAACATATAATCTAATTCCTCCATCGCCACCACCTCCTGCGATAGAGGACTGGATTTCAAAAAGATAGTTATGAATTCATAGAGTCGTGTTAATTTAATCATTAAGATCCCAGTTATAATCTAAGTATTTTATTTCTGCATTAGGAGTTATCTTTGTTGTAGAAAAGTTATTAATAAACGGGATTATACCTTTTTTGAAATCCACTTTGTACCATTCAAATATTTTACTAATTTCAATGGAGTTTTCTGAAATTTTATTTTTTGAAGAATCGGTAATCCAGCTTTTAGAAAGCATATTTAATTGCGAATTTAATTTAGAAGGAAGAAATGCCCCTTTCATCAACTTAGGACAAGAAATAGCAGCACAGTTAAATGCTACATGTAATCTAGGTTCATTAAAATTAGGGCGTACAATAGAGTTTTCTATTTGATTTAGAGAGTATGTTTTATTTCCAGATTTTATGAATTTCTTATCCCAAGGTTTACCATTATTTATATCCTTAATACTTTTTACGGGATAATTACTGGCTATCAGATGAATTGTAGCAGCATTATACAAATTAAACCAATATGCTAATTTTTCATTTTTGGTCCAATCCTTTTTTGGAGGAGTTACTTCTAAATGTGACAAGTAGATTTCAATGGATTTAATATTTGATTTAAAACCATTATAATTTACTTTTCCAGAAGAGGAGACATGTTTTTTGGTTAAACTATTCCAAATGGTATGATGTGGTCTAATCCTTTCAATATTACCTTTCGTAATCTCTTTTTTTTCTTTTTTATCTCCGGCCTTGGCTTCTTTTGCAATTTCTCTACCCTTAGATACCTTTATATCAGTTTCTGATTCTTTTACTTTATTAGTTACAATAACAGAATCTTTTACTTCTATTTTTTCTTCATTAGATATAATTTGCTCAGAGGTGTGATCGACCATAGCAGTATCTATAGCAGTGGTGCTTTCTGGTTTAATATTAGATTTTTCTTCCTTTTTGTTAGAAGTACATCCGATAATAAAGAGGATAACTAATACAAATGATATTTTTCGCATAGTATTTTGGTTTTAGTACTAGTAGATTAGGCCTTATTAAGATAGGCAATTATTTAATAAAATATAAGCAAGGTTTACTTTATTATTTTTTGCAATCTATAGAAACTTGTATTTCATTTAACCTGTTCCATATTGAGTGATCAATTTCTTTAGGAGATATTCTAAAGATTACTAAGTGTTTATCAATAGAATTACATTCAATATAGGTAGCAATAATATTTAGAGCGACCTCTTTTTTAGTTGTAAAAGCGTCATAGGTCATTACTTTACCAGCATAAGATGTATTATCAATTTTTTCGAAGAAAGCCTTAGTTTCTTTAACTTTCTTGGTGGCATCAGGTTCTGATTTAACCATTCCTTGCATTAATCCGATAAAATAATCTTCTAGTTGTGACTCTAAAACTATATTGGATAATGTTGGTTTTTCATCTAGATACCAAAGAAAGGCATAAGAAAAATAATCCTCAGCACCTTCTTTACCCCAACCAGGAGCAAATCGAACATATTCCGTACCTTTATAATTAATTGATGGTGCAAACGATAATGGAAACTCTATAGTTTCTTTTCTCCAATTATCAGGAGCAGATAGATAGTTAATAGATGATTCTTCTTTTTTACAACCACCAATGAATAACAAAGTAATAATGATAAAAAATGGTATGGTTTTTGGATTTATCATAAGGAAATGTTTATTTTAAGACAATATATATACTAATTGTAAAATTATATATTGTTTTTTATAAATTTGTTAGAAGGAAAGGAAAAATAAGAATACAAAAATTTTAAAATGAAATTATATAAGTTTAGAACATTACTATTATTGATTTTTTGCATTCAGATTTCAGTAGCTCAATCATTGACTGATCAAGAAGAAGCAGAGATTATTAATATCCAAAAGGATATTGTTGGTAAACTAACTGGACATATTCCTATAAAAGGAAAAAAGAAATTGTCTAGTAGAGCAAGTAATTCGGAAAGAAGAATCACAGCTGATTATTTATTTAATTACCTGAAAGATTTAGGGATTAAAGCAAAACGTAATAATTATAACGTTCAAGATAAAAAAGGGAATCAGTACAATGGATCTAACATATATGCCGAGATTCCTGCTACCAATGGTAGCGATGAATATATTGTCTTAGGAGCTCATTATGATACAGCAGAAGGGAGTCCTGGAGCAGTTCATAACGCTACTGGAGTTGCCTTAACTTTATATGTGTCGGAAAAGCTAACCAAGTTAGCTAATCGTAATATTAATTTTATGATTGTATTTTTTGATCAACAAGAAACGAATATGATTGGCTGTAGAATGTTTGTAAAAAAACTACAGGATGATAAATACAATGTAAATTCTATGCATCGTGTAGATTATGTAGGATGGGATAATGACGAAGATAGAGCTATAGAGTTATTAGCATCCAATATAAGTTTAGAATCAGCATATCGATTAGAATCTGGTGTACCAGTTTTTAAAAGGAGAGTATCAACTCCAGAGACTAGAGTATTTTCTACTTTAGGGTATGATACGATAACAATAACTGCAGAGTTAATGAATGGAGATAATTCCCCGTATGTGCACCAGTCCGAAGATAAGTATACAACAGTTAATTTTAGGTACCTAGCATCTACTTCTTATATAGTCTCTAAAGTAATGAAATCACTTTCTAAATAAATTTTAGGATAAATAAAATATTCTAAAAGAGTTTCTTCTTAACTAAGAAGAAACTCTTTTAGTTTGTTATAATCATTGGTTTTGATACTTACTTTTTTCTTATCCATTACTTTTTGAATCTGCGGAGGGATTGATATTTTAGTATCTAAAGTTTCTTCGACAATATCCAAAAACTTAACTGGATGAGCAGTTTCTAAAAATACTCCGTATTCATTTTCCTTTAAATTATATTCTTTTAACCCAAGATAACCGACTGCTCCGTGAGGATCTGCTATATACTTTGTCTCTTGATAAACTTCTTTCATAGCTTGTTTTGTGCTTTGGTCATTAAAACTATAAGCAGAAAAACTACTTTTTAAAGATTCGAAGTTATTGTTGAATAACTGTTGAATTCTAATAAAATTACTTGGATTACCTACATCCATGGCATTAGATATAGTTGCTTTAGAAGGTTTTGGATCATAATTTTCCGTATTCATATATCTAACAACCGTATCATTTACATTGGTAGCAGCAACGAAGTGTTCGACAGGAAGGCCAAGTTTATGTGCTACAATTCCGGCGCAAATATTTCCAAAATTACCACTTGGAACAGAAAATACAATATCTTTTCCTTTACTTTTCAATTGTTTATAAGCAAAAACGAAATAAAATAATTGTGGTAACCATCTGGCGATGTTGATAGAATTAGCAGAGGTCAATTGCCTATGATCCGTAATACTTTTGTCCAGAAATGCTTTTTTTACCATATCCTGACAATCATCAAATACTCCATCTACTTCTAACGCTGTTATATTTTGTCCAAGAGTTGTTAATTGTCTCTCTTGTATATCACTAACTTTACCAGAAGGATATAAAATCACCACATCGACACCTTTAACCCCAAGAAAACCTTGTGCTACCGCACCTCCAGTATCACCAGATGTAGCGACTAATACAGTAACTTTATTATCATTAGTTCTATTAAAATATTCTAAACAACGTGCCATAAATCTTGCACCTACATCTTTAAAAGCCATTGTAGGTCCGTGAAAAAGCTCTAACGTACCGATATTTTCTTTGATATCAATTACAGGAAAATCAAAACTTAACACATCCCTAAGAATATCCTTTAATTCTGAATCAGGAATCTCATCACCAACGAATTGTTTAATAGTTTGAAAACCAATTTCTATGGTGTCTAAATGTTCAATATTATCAAAAAAAGATGAAGGTAAAGGAGTTATACTTTCAGGAAAATATAAACCTTTGTCTGGCGCTAATCCTTTTATAACAGCTTCAGAAAAAGGTACTTTAGGAGCGTTATTATGTAAACTATAATATTGCATTTTTAATCTAGTTTTAGTATTATGAAACTATAGCAGAAAATTCAATCTCTACTAAAATATTGGGATCAATTAGTTTAGAAACTTCTACCATTGATGTTACAGGTTTTATTTTGCCAAAGTATTCACCATGAGCTTTACCAATTTCTTCCCATTTGCTAATGTCTGTACAGTATATTCTAGTTCTAACTATTTGATCTAAATCAGCATTGAATTCTTTTAGTACATTCTTTACGGACTCAATAATAGCTTTGGTTTGCTCATATTCGTTTTTTCCTGGAGCAGTTGTTCCTGATACTTCAATGATATTACCAATTTTAATGGCTCTAGAATATCCTACAATGTCTTCCCAAGGAGAACCTGTTGCTATTTTTTTAATTTCTTGCATATCAATTTATTATTTTAACTCCTTGACTATTGATTTTAGAAATATGAATATCAAAGTCAAGTCCTGTTTTTGTATACACTTTATGTATTGCGTTTCCCACGTTTTCCGCAGTAATCATACTTTTGCTTAAAGCAAATATGGAAGGTCCAGAACCCGAAATCCCACATCCTAAAGCACCTTCTGCAATGGCGGCTTTTTTAACGTTTTCAAATTCCGGAATTAGAATCGATCGCATAGGTTCTATGATCACATCTTCTAAACTACGACCTATTAAATCATAATCCTCAGTAAAAAGCCCAGATATAAAACCTCCAACGTTACCCCATTGATGTATTGCTTGCTTTAATGTTACATTTTGTTTTATAACGGATCGCGCATCCGAAGTTTTTACTTCAATTTGAGGATGAATAACAGTCATTACCAAATCATCAGGAGTGTGTAATTTTATCACATCTAAAGGGGCATAACTTCGCACTAAAGTAAATCCGCCTAATAGGGCAGGAGCAACATTATCTGCATGTGCATTTCCACTAGCTAGTTTTTCTCCTTCCATCGCAAATTCGACTAATTTATGAGGAGAAAAGGGATGATCCAATAAATGATTTACGGCCCAAACGGCTCCTGCGCTACTAGCAGCACTGCTGCCAATACCACTTCCTGCTTTGATTTTTTTGTAAATTTCAATATCTACTCCTATTTCATTTTTATAATTAGCTAATAAAGCTTCTACAGCAACACCAGCTACATTTTTTTTAGTGTCTAAAGGGAGATCAGCTCCTTCAATTTTAGTAATTCTTACACCTGGTTTCGAACTAAGTGATATGACCATTTCATCTCCTACAGTGTCCAAACAGCAGCCTAAGACATCAAATCCACAAGATAGATTAGCAACGGTAGCTGGAGCAAATATCTTTATACTTTTCATGTTAATATTGAGATTTACTTTTTACCAATTCTTATAATGTCAGCAAATATACCAGAAGCCGTTACTTCTGCACCAGCACCAGCTCCTTTTACAATAAGAGGTTGTTTTGGATAGCGATCTGTATAAAAAAGAACAATATTATCACTTCCTTCTAAATTGTAGAATGGATGATCCGAAGGTATATGTTGTAAACCTACCTTTGCTTTACCATTCTCATATTGAGCGACATATTTTAATCTACATTCTTTTTTGTTAGCTTCCTCAAGAATTTGAGAAAAATGAGCTTCGTTCTTTTTTAATGATTCGAAAAAATCATCAACAGTTGAAGTGTCGAGACTCTGTTGTGGTAAAAAAGCATCCTTTTCGATATCATCTAGCTCCATTATTTGACCACTTTCTCTGGCTAGAATTAAAATTTTTCGAGCAACATCTACACCACTTAAATCAATTTTTGGATCTGGCTCAGTGTATCCTTCTTCTTGTGCTTGTTTTACAACATCATAAAAATTAGTGTCTTCATTATAATTGTTAAATACAAAATTTAAACTACCCGATAATACTGCTTGTATCTTATGTACATTATCACCCGATGCAATTAGATTGTTTAATGTATCAATGATAGGCAAACCAGCCCCTACATTAGTTTCATAAAGAAAAGAAGCACTAAATTTTCGCGAAAGCTCTTTTAATTCAGAATAGTTAACATATTCATCAGCACAAGCAATTTTATTACAGGTTACAACTGCCATACTTTCTGATAAATAGTGCTTGTATACTTTGGCAATATCTGGATTTGCAGTATTATCTACAAAAATCGAATTACGGATATTTATTGCTTTAGCAGTTTCAAAGAATTTTTCTGAATTCGCTTTTTCTCCACTAGCTAATTTTTCTTCCCAAGAATTTAGTTTAATTCCTTGTTCATCAAAAACCATTGTTCTTGAATTAGAAATTCCAACCACTCGTATCTTTAAACGTAATTTATCTTTTAAGTAACTTTTTTGTTGTTCTAATTGTGATAATAATTTACTACCGACATTACCTACACCTGTAATAAATAAGTTTAGTTGTTTTGTTTTTACTTCGAAAAAACGTTCGTGTAATATATTTAGGGCTTTTTTGATATCTTTTTTCCCAATTACAACAGAAATATTTTTTTCTGAAGCTCCTTGAGCTATTGCTCTAATATTTACATTGTTTTTACCTAAAGTGCTAAACATCTTACCACTTAAACCTTGATGGTGATACATATTATCACCAACTAAAGCAACAATAGCAGCATCGTTTTCAATTTTAACAGGATCTACTTTATGCTTTGTAATTTCAAACTCGAAAGCAGAATCTAAAACTGTTTTAGCTTTTTCTGCATCAATAGCCTCTACAGCTAAGCAGATGGAATGTTCAGAAGAAGCTTGAGTAATTAAGATTACATTGATGTTTTCTAGAAATAGAGCTTCAAACAAACGTTTTGAAAATCCTGGAATACCAACCATTCCACTTCCTTCTAGTGATATTATAGAGATGTTATCGATATGACTAATACCGGTAACTGGTTTTGGTCTATTAGTAACTTCTCTAGTTATCAAGGTACCTTTATCTTCAGGTTTAAAAGTATTTTTGATAACAATTGGAATATTTTTATCTAAAACCGGATGAATGGTTGGAGGATAAATAACTTTAGCTCCAAAATGGGACAATTCCATGGCTTCCTGATAAGAAATATGTGATACAGGTTTTGCTTGTTTTACTAATTTAGGATTGGCAGTATACATTCCACTTACATCTGTCCAAATTTGTAATTTTTCTGCGTGTATACCTGATGCTAAAATTGCTGCTGTAAAATCTGATCCGCCTCTTCCTAAAGTTGTAGGTTCTCCAACCGATGTCCTTGCTACAAAACCTGGAAATAGACTGATCTGATGTTTGTTATCCTCGGCATATCGTTTTATTCTAAAATTGGTTTCCTCATAATCAATAGTAACTTTCGAAGCTTCAGTTGTTATTATATAATCTCTAGAATCTTTTAAAACGATGTCTAATCCTTTTACTTTAGCAGCTTCAGAAATTATAAAAGAGGATAGCATTTCTCCAAAACTAGCAATTACAGATTCAGTTTTAGGAGATAACTCACTTAAAAGATATACTCCTTCACACAAAGATTCTAGTTTATTTAACTCTGATTTGACTTTACTGATGATAGAGCTTTGCGAAACCACCGGGATTAATTCCTTGATAGCTTCGAGATGCCTACTTTCTATAGTTGTTAGTGTATTTTTATATTTTTCGTTGTTAGAAGAAGCTTCTTTGCCAGCCTTTATTAGTAGATCTGTAATTCCACCAAGGGCAGAAACAACCACATAAAGAGGTTTGTTTACAGATTGTTTTTCGATGATTTCTATAACTTTTTCTATAGTAGTTGCATTTGCAACCGAGGAACCTCCAAATTTTAGAACGTTCATAATATATTTTTTATAATGATGTATTTAGTAAAGCTTTTCGTTAGATTATTTACTTAAAATAAACTAACTACTTAATTTCTATGATATATAAATGATTAACCCCTAAGGGTAATAATAATAGTAGAAGTACGTGTAAATGAAGTGTAGGCGAAAGCCGCTGTTGTTCCTAACGCGAAAAGTAAAACCGAGATTGAAACCGTACTAAACATTAGTTTAATTTATATTTAAGTTCAAATGTATAATTTTTTACTTTTGAACAAAATAAAAACGTTAGTAATCATAAACTTTTATTGATACTTTAATTTAAGGCTGTATTCATTAAGGCATTCTTAAAAAAAACTAATCAAAAAGGATTATCAATGTTTGTAAAATGTATCAAAAAATAATCACTAAAATTTAAACTTGTGAAGATATTTTCCGCTGATCAAATGCGTAAGGCAGACGAAGTAACTATTCAATCTCAAAAGATTACTTCTTTAGAGTTAATGGAAAGAGCTGCTACTCAAATATTTAATGTTTTACATCAACGATTGCAAGGAGCTCCGATTCCGATTCATGTATTTTGCGGTATTGGAAATAATGGAGGAGATGGTTTAGTGATTTCACGTTTGTTAGTGGAACATGGATATCATGTAAAGACATATATTGTAAATTTTAGTGATAAAAGATCTGATGGTTTCCTAGTTAATTATGATCGTTTAAAGGGAATAGGTGTAGAATGGCCTGTGCAACTAAAGTCTAATGAGGATTTTCCAGAAATTAAGCAACAGGATATGGTAATCGATGCAATTTTTGGGATAGGTTTAAATAGGCCGGTAGTACCTTGGGTTATTAATTTAATTAAACATATTAATGCGTCTAGATGTTTTACGTTATCTATAGATGTACCTTCAGGTTTATATGCAGATAAAGCGCCAGATGATCCCGAAGGTGTTATATATGCTTCTACGACCGTTACTTTTCAACTACCTAAGCTAATATTTTTCTTACCAGAAACTGGACAGTATTCCCAAGATATGGAGGTTATTGATATTGGCCTAAGTAGAGAGTTTATATCCCAAACTCCGGGCTTTGCAGAATTAATAGGTAAGAACGAAGTACTTTCTCTATACAGGCCTCGTCATAAATTTGCTCATAAAGGAGATTATGGACATTGTCTACTTATTGGAGGAAGTTATGGTAAAATAGGTAGTACAGTTTTAGCAACAGAAGCTGCTTTACGAATAGGAGCGGGGCTTGCTACTGCATATATTCCAGAATGTGGATATGATATTTTACAATCGTCGGTTCCTGAAGCAATGGTTATTACGGATGAAGAAGATGATTATATATCTAAAATAAAGTTTGACATTAAACCATCCGTTATTGGAGTAGGGGTTGGTTTAGGAACTAATGATAAAACGATTGAGGCATTTGGTGAATTCTTAAAGCAAAATAAAACTAAGTTGGTTATTGATGCGGATGGAATTAATATATTAGCTAATAAGTCAGATTTCTTACAATATATACCCGCAAAAACGGTATTAACGCCACATCCTGGAGAATTAAAACGACTAATAGGAGCATGGAAAGATGATTTTGATAAGATTAATAAGGTAAAGGTGTTTTCTAAAAAGCATGATTGTATTATCGTCATTAAAGGTGCAAATAGCTTGGTTATTTATCAAGACGATATTTATGTAAATACTTCTGGTAATCCAGGAATGGCTACAGCTGGTAGTGGAGATGTGTTAACAGGAATTATTACAGGTTTGATTTCTCAAGGATATGATTCGCTGTACGCTGCAGTATTTGGAGTTTATTTACATGGCAGTGCTGGGGATATAGCAATTCAACAAACTGGTTATCAAGGTTTATTAGCAAGAGATATTATTTCCCACATCGGAAAATCTTATATAGAATTGTTCAAAAAACCGCAACAAGCGCCGCCAGAAGCATAAAATTCTTTAATACACGTTGAAAAATAACGTTTAAAACGTACAATTTTATCAGCTTTTTGTAGTTAATTTGAATATTGATATCCATACTATCAAGAATTAAATTAAAAAAGCAAAAAATGATGAAAAACAAGATGATGGCGATGGCAGCAATCGCCTTAGGATTATTGGGTGTTTCCTGTTCTAGTGATGACGGACCACCTGTAGCTAATGTTGCTATAGAAACAATTGGATTAGAAAACTTAACTGGAGGTTCTACCTACCAAGGATGGTTAATAGTAGATGGTCAAGCGGTACCAACTAGTAGATTTACAAACCCTGCGGGAACTATAAATCTTACAGTATTAGCTTCTGACCTAGCTGATGCTACCGAATTCGTTCTTACTGTAGAACCAGTAGGCGATACAGATAATGTTCCTTCTGATGCTAAAATTTTGACAGGAAGTTTTAATGGATCTAATACTGCGACGCTTAATTTTGCGCCAGTAGTTGCGGATTTATCTAGTACAGCGGGACAGTTTTTTCTAGCTACTCCAACTGATGATGTAGCTGATAATGATGAATTTGGTGTTTGGTTTATGGATGGAACATCTGCAGGATTAACATTACCTACTTTAGCGAGTGGTTGGAAATATGAAGGTTGGGTAGATTTCGGTAATGTAACAGTTTCGACTGGTACATTTTCTGATGCAGAAGGAAGAGATGATGCTAATTTCTTTAGTGGTTCTGGAGGGATGATTCCAGATTTTCCTGGGGAAGATTTTCTTGTACTTCCAAGTCAAATTCCATTGACTGGGGTTACATTTCCTGCTTCAGTAGCAAGTAGAAGAGTTTTTATTACCGTAGAGCCTTTTGGCGATAATGATCCAGCACCTTTCTACATTGAGCCATTAAGCGGAACTGCAGGTATTACTACAGGTCCTTCAAATCCTGTTATAATGACTTCGGATACTTCTATGCCTTCAGGTAGAGCAACGCGACCTAATTAAATCTTATTTTAAGATATAATAACAATACTAAAAGACTCTCGGTTTTTCCGAGAGTCTTTTTATTTATAATTCTTTTGTTGGAACGACAGTAGGAAGAACCCTTTGAAAGTTTCTTTTGCTTTTACGATCTCTTCTTGAGATAGTGGGTTATTATCCAAAATTAGTCCCGCTAACGGGTATTTTTCAGTTTCATAGGTAATAGGGATTGATACAATCTCATTATTATTAATATGTACCATAAGTAAAGATTTCATACTTGAAAAAACACTAGGGAGCTCTTTAAATTTGTTAAACCCGGCGTGTATTACCCACACACTTTTCATTTCCTTTAATTGATCAGGAAGCGTTTCTAAATCATTATGATCTATATAAAAAAATCGAATTTGATTAAGTTTACTAATAGTATTTGGTAACTCCTTTAGATTGTTATGATCTATCCATAAAGAATACAAATCGGGTAATTTTCCTAAATGAGAATAACTTGCTTCATCGTGTATCTCATTATATGATAAATTTAAATCTCTTAGCGTATTGAGTGCTGTTATATTCTTAGGGATTTTAGTGAGCTGGTTATTTTTTAGGTTTAAAAACTCAATGGGTAATTCAGAAATTTGCTGTAGTATTTGTGAGAGATCAAAGCCTGGATTATTTATTAATGAAATCTGCTTTAGCTTAGGGAATAGTTTGATGGATTCAGGTATTGTTTTAATATCTAAGCTATCTAAGATTAATACTTCTAGATTTTTATGAACCGAAAGCACCCGGAGACTATTGTCGATATCTAACCCCTTATTATTACTTAGATTAATCATTCTAAGATCTTTTAATTTGGTAATTGAGTTAGGTAACTCCTTAAGTTTTTGATTGCTTAGGTCTAAACGGTGAATTTTTGAGAATTTTTCTAAATTGATTTCTACATGAGTTTTACTATAAAATGTGGTGTAAGTATTACAGCTACTGCAAAGCAATAGAAGACACAGGTGAAATAAGAATTGTTTTTTAATCATCTGTAGTCGTTTTATAAAATACATTTCCGCTTACTTCTATATAGATTTTATCTTTGGTTTCTACTAACCAAGGGAATCTAGGATTTAGCCCTAAACCATCGTGCAGTATGTTTTGTATATATGCTCCTGCTTTTTGGCTATTAATTCCTAGTTTAGAATGTATAGAAAAATCATTTTCTTGATGTGTTACATATCCGTATAAGTTTCCATAAAATAACTCTTTAAAAGGAGGTAGTGTAAACCATACGTTTTTACGTCCATCATCAGAGTTTACTTGATTTCTGGGGGATTGACTGTAATCAGGTCTTGGCGTAAATAAATCAATACCAATCCCAAATTTTTGTATTGTTTGTGGATCAATTATTTTAGTAAAACCAATGTCCAAAGAACCTGTAACACCATAATCGGTGCCCGCTCCCTTAAATAGTCCAATACTAAAATCATTCTGAAAGGCGAAATGGATATTATGATTTGCGTTACTAAATCGCATAAGAAATGCTCCACGTCTTAGCCCATATAATTTCAAAGATTTAGGAAGATAATCTTTACTAAAACCAAAGCCTAAACCATTAAAACCTCCTTTTCCATTAGGGTTAAATATAAGGGTGGTGTTTAGGTTAGAAATAGATGAACCTAGTAAATTACTGTTTTTACCAATACCAGCTAATGCAAAAAATTCATAAGAATATGCGAGTCCAGAACCGTTAACAGTATGTCGTTTTAAGAATTGATAAGAAGCAAAGGATAATCCAGTTTCCATAGAAATATCTCCATAGTTTAAAGTTCCAAAACCATAAGCTCCTAGTTTTAACCATTGATTTTGATTGCCAATAGTAATTTCTGCCTTAAGCATAACACCTCCATCTGCACTGAAGCGTTGGGAATAGATTAAAGAGCAACTTAAAAATAGAATATAGGTAATGTATTTTCTTAAGGTATTCAAAATCATACTATCTTCTTGGATGAAATGTATTAATTACCTCATTAAGATGGCTTCTGTCCATATGCATATATATTTCTGTAGTCGTAATACTTTCATGACCTAACATTAATTGAATAGCTCTAAGATCTGCTCCGTTTTCTAATAAATGGGTTGCGAAAGAATGTCGGAAGGTGTGCGGACTTATATTTTTATGAATTTCGGCTCTTTCTACAAGTCTTTTTACAATAGTAAAAATCATAGCTCGTGTCAGTTGCTTACCTCTTCTGTTTAAAAACAATGTATCTTCATGTCCATTCTGAATATTTAGATGAGTTCTTATTTCATCCTTGTAAATATTGATGTATTTTTGCGTTACATTTCCAATAGGAACAAATCGTTGCTTATCACCTTTACCAGTGATACTAATAAAACCTTCATCAAAGAAAAGATCCGAGAGTTTTATATTGATCAATTCGCTAACTCTTAATCCACAACCATAAAGTGTTTCGATAATGGCTCGATTACGCTCTCCTTCAGCTTTGCTTAAATCTACCTTAGAAATAATTAAATCTATTTCTTCTAATGATAAAGTATCGGGTAGTTTTCTTCCAATTTTAGGAGCTTCTATAAGTTCCATTGGATTTGTATCTCTATAATCTTCAAAAACTAAATAATTAAAAAAACTTTTTAATCCAGATATGATTCGGGCCTGTGATCTAGCATTTACTAGTTTTGCGGTTTCATATATAAATTGTTGTAGTATATCTTTTTCTATGGATAATGGAGTCTTTTGTATATCGTGTGCTTCTAGATATTTGATTAGTCTTTGAATATCAAGACTATAATTAATGATGGAATTATCAGAAAGTCCTCTTTCTATTTTTAGATAATGTTCATAGTCTTTTATGGCGTGACTCCATTTCATTTTTCTAATATAAAAAGAAAAACCATCCTGATCTAATCAGGATGGTTTAATAAATTTATAAAAGATAGTTTTTATAGATGAATAGCAAATCCAATATTAAGTTGAAATGCATCCGTATAGAAATCATCATTTAAACTTAAATTATATCTTACTCCAGGCTCAATGCTAACATTGTCTCCAATGAAAAAAGCATACCCACCTTGAATACCAAAGTAAGAAGGATCTTCATCGGCATCGCTACTGATACCACTGTAATCTATTTGTACTGGTATAGACCCTATAACGTAATATTTAGCACCAATTTTATAACTAAACCTATCAACTGCATCAGCATCAGAATTAGCTTTAATTGATCCATATCCTAATCCAGCTTTTAAGGCTAAATTGTCGATAATAAAATATCCACCTTCTAATCCAATATTAAAAATGGATCCTGCATCGTCAGAAAAAGTAGTGAATTGTATACCAGTGTTGGCTGTGTGAGCAGCGCCAAAATTAGTATTGGCTTCAATTAGCCATTTTCCTTTAGAAGTTTGCTCCCCATCCTGAGCATTAGCAAATGTTAAGCTGCATACTGCAAGAGCAGTTAGAATTAATTTTTTCATGATCATTGTTTGTTTAAAGTTGAAACAAATGTATATCAGCTATTCATGAAAAAAACCACTGTTTTCAGGTAGATTTTAAGTAAGATTATTCCTGAAAATAGGGGATGAAAAAAGAAATATTTATTGTTCAAAAAAATAAACTCCATCATAATTATGTATATGATGGAGTTTAAAATTTATATGTGCTCTATATTAGAACTTGTATACTAAACCTAAGTTGATATCATCTAGATCTAAACCTACACTTACTGCATTAGTAGAATCGGCACCATCAATATCTGGTTTTGCAGTTGCATATGCTAATGCTCCCCAGAAAGCCTCAAGTGCAAAATGATCACTTAAGAAATAGCTTACACCAGGACCAACATTAAGTCCAAAACCGTTTATTTTAAGTTCACCAGTTCCTTGTTCTTGTTTAGAACTAGCATATTCAAAAGCTAATTCACCAAACACAGAAAATTTACTAGATGGTGTAAAATAGTAACGACCAAAGGCTCCAGCATTGAATGAATTATTTTTTATATCTTCAGTAAAAGGAGCTTCTTGTTTACTAGTAGTAAAACCTAATCTAGCACCAACAGCTATATTTTCTGACACAAAGAAACCTACTCTCGGAGTAAATTCAAATGAGTTGTTTTTAATATCTCCCGTAGATGTCGAATTGTAACCAAAAGATCCAGAAACAAAAATATCTCCTTTAGCGAAACCTCCATCTTGTGCGTTGACAAAAGTTAGTGTGAATACTGCAATTGCAGTTAAAATCAATTTTTTCATAATGTTTGTTTATTTGTTAATACACACATTAGTTACATTGATGATAATTTTGTTACTCCAGTTTTCTATATTTTTTTGATATTTTTTCCTTGTAAAATCTAACACTCTTACTTTCAGTAATTAATAGATTGTTAAATTTTGAAGACTAATTTACTTTCGTCTTCTGTAATAGGTTTTCTCTAGTTTTTGATAGCAGTTTTTTTAGTTACTTACATATGGTTATAAAAAATAAAGCTACTTTTGAGTATCAACTTATTATTAGATTATGAAAAGAAATGTTTTTATTCTCATTGTGATTATTTTTAGTTTCATTTCTGTAAATGCTCAGAAAATTTCTGATGAAGACCCATTATATGCTCGTGCAGGTTTTAAAGGAGGTATAAATTACAGTAGTATTCTTGGTGATGCTGATGATACTAGCGGGAGAGTGAGGATACATCTAGGTGCTTTGGTAGAGTATCCTATTTCAAGTAAATTTTATATTCAAGGAGAACTGTTATATTCAGCACAAGGATATAAGGTAGAAGTAGCTGGACAAGAACAAAAGATTAGTCTAAATTATATTTCATTACCTATTGTAACCAAATTCTATGTTACAGAAAAAATTAGTTTAGAAACAGGCCCACAATTTTCAATTTTAACGACAGTAGGAAATGATGATGTAGCTGATAATGATCCATTTTTTGACTCTTTTAATGATTTTGATTTTAGCTGGGCAGTGGGTGCAGGTTATAAGCTAGAGAGTGGTTTGTTTTTTCAAGTTAGATATAATTTAGGATTAACAAACATTAATGATACTGGAGTTATAGATATTACCAATAGAAATTCAGTTGCACAATTATCAGTGGGATATTTGTTTAAAACTAAAGATAATCGAAGAATCATACGAGAACAATAAGAATGAAACTTTTACTATTAAACGGCCCTAATCTAAATCTTTTAGGCAAAAGAGAACCCGGTATATACGGAAGTCAGACTTTTGAAGATTTTTTTTCAGAATTACAAATGAGATTTAAAGATGTTGAATTAGGATATTTTCAATCCAATATTGAAGGAGAGTTAATTACTAAAATTCAAGAAGCAAATGATACTTTTGATGGTGTTATTCTAAATGCAGGAGCCTATACACATACTTCCATTGGTATTGGTGATGCAATTAAAGCAGTAGATGTTCCTGTTATTGAGGTACATATTTCCAACACTTTTAGCAGAGAGGAGTTTAGACATCAATCGTATATTTCTCCAAATGCAAAAGGTGTTATTCTTGGTTTTGGTCTACAGAGTTATGCATTAGCGATCCAAAGTTTTCTATAAGATGCGTAAAACGTATTTTAACTGGAGCAGTGGTAAGGATTCTTCACTGGCATTATATTATACATTACAACAAAAAGAGTATAATATAACGAAACTAGTTACTACAATTAATGATGATTTTAAAAGAGTTTCCATGCACGGATTGAGAGAGTCTCTTCTCGATGCCCAAGCAGTAAGTCTAAATTTACCTTTGCATAAAATAAAACTTTCTGCAAACGTTTCTATGACTTCATACAATGAGGTAATGAAAGATAATGTGATGAATTTAAAATCAGAAGGATATACACATTGTGTTTTTGGAGATATTTTCTTAGAGGATTTACGGATTTATAGAGAAGATCAACTAAGGAGTATTGGAATTCAAGGGGTTTTTCCTCTTTGGAAAAAAAACACAAAAGAACTTTTGTTAGAATTCATTAATCTAGGATTTAAAGCAATTACTGTTTGTGTAAATGCTAAATACCTTGATGATTCTTTTTGCGGTAGGATACTGGATGAATCGTTTCTAAATGATTTACCAGAAAATGTAGATCCTTGTGGAGAAAATGGAGAGTTCCATACCTTTGTTTTTGATGGTCCAATTTTTAGTAATCCAATAAACTTCGAAATAGGAGATAAGGTGTTAAGAAATTACACTCCATCATCTGATGATGATGATAATTGTTTTACAGACGAAGATGATAAAAGCTGGGACACTTCTTTCTGGTATTGTGATTTGATATAATTTGAATTAAATTGTACTAAGTACGTGAATATTTTTTTCTGTTAATTTTTTTAAGTTTAAATGTTAAAATTCATTACTTTCGTTTTAAAAATATTGGTCAACCAATTTGTAGTTAAATATTAAATGAAAGTAAAAAATATTATTATGTCGTATATACTCTTTATTGCGACAATTATTGGAATACAAGGGCAATCAAAAGTTATCAATATAGAGTCAAGAAGAAATAATGATAAAAGTATAGATATCATTTATGAGAAATCAAAACCTGGTAGTTATACAGTCATGATTGAATTTACTAAATTAGAAAACGCAGATATTACTGCTTATGGAGGTAGATCTTTTAATCAAAAATTTATAGGGACGGTTGATAGCAATAGAGGGATAGTACTAAAATTACGTCGGCGTAATCCAGAACAAGGAATTTCTTATGGATATACTACAAGTTATATTAGGGGTAAATATAATCCTAAAGTAAAGAAAGATTTTGTTTACACATTACCATTCAAAAAACGAACTAGGATCAAGGTTAAAGATGCTGGTAATCTTTCTACAAAATATTTTGATTCTGAACTTCCTGATAATTGGAAATCCTTTGTTTTTAGAGCAAAAGATAGTGATACTATTGTTGCTGTGCGCAAAGGGCTTGTAATTGAAGTAAAAGATCAATATAAGTTGGATACGGTATCTCATTTTACTTCAAAGAAAAACCAAGTACTCATTGAACATAAAGACGGAACTTTAGCAATTTATAAAGGTTTTTCGAAAAATGGAGTGCTTGTTAAGGTAGGGCAAACTGTATATCCGCAAACTAGTTTGGGAGTTTTTGATGCAAAAGGAAATAAGAGTAACGATAATGTCTTACATTTTAACATTTCCTATTTATCTGATATTAAGATTGATGGTCAAATCAAGAAAAAACTAAAAGATAAAAAAAGTAGAAGTACTTATTTAAATCCGAATTTTTTAACTGATGATGGAGTAATGAAATTAGGTAATAAAGAGATATATACCGTTGAAGTTAATGAGGATGTAATTTTCTCTGAATTTACAAGAAGAGAAAAAAAGAAATATAAAAAAGGAGATCTCTTGATCAAATAAAATTGTAATTAAGGAATAATTAAAAAGCCTTATGAATATATATATTCATAAGGCTTTTTAATTTAATAGTTTATCTATTACTATAAATGTATCACTTCGTCATAAGCGTCAGCAACTGCTTCCATAACAGCTTCACTCATCGTTGGATGTGGATGTATTGCTTTTAGGACTTCGTGTCCAGTAGTTTCTAGTTTTCTACCTAATACAGCTTCTGCGATCATATCAGTAACTCCGGCACCAATCATATGACATCCTAACCACTCACCGTATTTAGCATCAAAAATCACTTTTACAAAACCATCCTTTGTTCCAGCAGCACTTGCTTTACCAGATGCAGAGAAAGGAAATTTACCAACTTTGATTTCGTACCCAGCTTCTTTTGCTTGATTTTCAGTCATCCCAACACTAGCGATTTCTGGAGAAGCATAAGTACATCCAGGGATGTTACCATAATCAATTGCTTCTACATGCATTCCTGCTATTTTTTCTACACAAGTAATACCTTCTGCAGAAGCTACGTGAGCTAGAGCAGGACCGGGAACAACATCACCAATTGCATAAATACCAGGGATATTTGTTTGATACCAGTCATTTACTACAATTTTATCTCTATCGGTAGCAACTCCTAGTTCTTCTAAACCAATATTCTCTATATTCGTTTTGATACCAACAGCAGATAATACGATATCAGCTTCAAGAATTTCTTCTCCTTTTTTAGTTTTTACAGTAGCTTTTACTCCGTCACCACTTGTGTCAACACTTTCTACAGAAGAATTTGTCATTACTTTAATACCAGCTTTCTTAAAGCTTCTTCCAAATTGTTTTGATACTTCTTCATCTTCTAATGGTACCAGATTTGGTAAATATTCTACAATGGTAACTTCTGTTCCCATTGCGTTATAAAAATGAGCAAATTCTACACCAATGGCTCCAGAACCAACTACGATCATTTTCTTAGGCTGAGATGCTAAAGTCATAGCTTCTCTATATCCAATTACTTTTTTACCGTCTTGTGGTAAATTAGGTAATTCTCTTGATCTTGCACCTGTTGCTACTATAATATGTTTTCCTTCATAATCAGAAGCATTTCCATCTTTATCAGTAACGGTTACTTTATTGTTAGCTTTTAATTTACCAAAACCTTCAATAACATCAATTTTGTTCTTTTTCATTAGAAATTGAACACCTTTACTCATTCCATCAGCAACGCCACGACTTCTTTTTACTACTGCATCAAAATCTTTATCGAATTTTTCAACTGTTAAGCCATAATCAGAAGCATGTTTTAGGTAATCAAATACCTGTGCACTTTTTAATAATGCTTTTGTAGGGATACATCCCCAATTTAAACATACACCTCCAAGGCTCTCTTTTTCAATAATAGCAGTTTTAAACCCTAATTGAGAAGCTCTAATAGCAGTAACATAACCACCAGGTCCACTTCCTAATACGATAATATCATATGCGCTCATAAATGTGAATTTTTTGAAGACACGAATTTACGGATAATTCGTTTAATCAAAAAGGGTTTTGCAGATTCGGTTTTCACAATTATACCTTAATAAAATTCATAAAAAAACACTATCATAATGATAGTGTTAATTTTTTTTCATTTTCCTTATCTTTTTGGAATAATAAGGAATAATATTTATTTCTTAATTACTTAAAATTCTAGGTTCAATGCTGATTGTACTTCTTCTAGATTTGATAAATCAATGTCTGTATTTTCTGCAAAAGATGCAGGTACAACAACAACTCTAAATGTTTGATTATTCGTTAAATCAGCTGGCACCAATTCTGGAGCATTACTCTCCAATAATACATCTACATCACCAGAAGTGAAATTAAATCGATATAAAACAGTAATGTCACCGCCATTACCATCATCTAAGAATATAGTAGCTGTAGGTAAAGGTTCCCAAACATCTAAATTATTGTCTACAGTTTCTAGTCTATACACTAGTACAACATCTGAATCAAAAATGTTTTCATTAAAAAAGAAACGATGCCCGAAATCGTTAGCTTGATTAAAATTTGTAGTAAATTCAAAAGTTGTTCCAATGGTATCGAAATCTACGTCATCATCATTTACGCAAGAAGTGAATACAAGTGTTGATAAAAATAAAAGTGCAAAAATCTTTTTCATAATGTGTAATTATTTGTTGTTTCTGATATGAGAACTAACTATCAATAAGTGTTCCAAAGTATAAAATTGATAGTCTTTATGATTTATTGAAATCGATACTTACTGAATTTACACAATATCGTTGACCAGTTTCAGTTGGGCCATCATTAAAAATATGACCTAAGTGACTCCCACAGTTTGCGCATAAAATTTCTGTTCTAATCATTCCATGTGATGTGTCTTTTATATATTCTACATTTCCCTCTATAGATTGATCAAAACTAGGCCATCCACATCCAGAATCAAATTTTGATGTACTTATAAATAAAGGAGTATGGCAAGCCATACATTTATATGTTCCATTTTCTGAATGAATATTGTATTCTCCAGTAAAAGGACGTTCGGTACCTTTTTGTCTAAGTACCCTATATTGCTCTTCTGTGAGTTCTTTTTTCCATTCTTCTTCTGTTTTATGAAAAGGATATTTATTCATTTATTTATCTTTTTTTTGGTTCAAAGACTAAAGCGTCTCCATTAATACAATGCCTTTTTCCGGTGGTTTCTCTTGGTCCATCACTAAAAACATGTCCTAAATGTCCACCACAGGTCGAACATAATAGTTCGGTTCTAGCATATCCAAGTTTATAATCTGTATCTACATCTACATTTCCTTTTACAGCTCTATCAAAACTAGGCCAACCTGTACCACTATCAAATTTATGTTTACTCTCATATAAAGGTGTTTTGCACGCTGCACAATAAAATGTTCCAGCGGCATATATCTTATTTAAAGGACTAGAGAAAGGTCTTTCTGTCCCAGCTTGTCTAAGAATATAGTATTGATCGTTAGTTAAGATTTCCTTCCATTCTTTATTAGTTTTATTTACAGCATATTCTTTCTTTTCTTTTTTACTGTCTTTTTGAGCAGTACCTGAGCAACTTATAGTTAAAATGCTGATACATAGTATGATGATTTTTTTCATTTTATTCAAATTAAAGTTCTTGTATCTATATAGTCGTTTATAAAGTTCATCAATAACAAAAGATTTATGATTCTGAAATAAATGCCGCAATTTTCTTTATTATTGATTTGTCTCCAAGAATTTTCCGATGACCTAATTTTTCAGTTAATATTATTTTCCCATTTTTAAGTTTACTTTCAATTTCAATTGCCGAACTATAATGAACGTCTATATCGTTTTTATCATGAATTACTAGTGTTGGTGTTTCTATACCTTCCGCAGAAATTCCTCCAGAGTAGTTATCCAGGTCTTCACCATAATGCTGATCAAAATATTGTTTCATTAATTTACCAGTTTTATCTCCTAATTGCAAATTTTTAGCAAAATCCTTAGTGATTTTGGTTATACTATTCGCTGTTCCAATAATAACTAGTTTTTGTAATCCTAATCCAAATTTAGTTGCTCTTAATAATGACATCCCTCCTAAAGAATGGCCAACAGCTGCATGAAATGGTCCATGTGTTTTTTCTAATTGATAGATAGTCTCAATGAAGTGAATCATGTTACTTCTTTTTCCAGGAGATTGGCCATGTGCAGGAGCATCAAAACTTACTGTGCTGTATCCGATATTTAATAGTTGATCAGCTATCATAGAAAGTTGAGTTCCACTACCAGACCACCCATGAACTAATAAAACCTTTTTGTTGGATACTCCATAATTATAAATTATAACTTCTCTGTTTATTTTTTTTATTGACACATTCTCTTTAAGGCTTTGAACAGCCATCGTTTCCTCTCTTTTAGGTCTTTTGTATTTAAAGGGAGTTAGAAATAACCGAGCAGCAAACCTCGATGCTAAAAAAGGAGAAATCCAGTTTAACACCTTTCCAGTATACAGAATAGGTTTAGGAATAAGTAATGCTTGAACTGGTATTAGGTCTTTGTCAATCTTAGCCATGAAATAGTTATGGATTATATTTTAAAATTATAAAGAACAACGCAAGTGATAAGGAATATTATGAATAATTAACACTTTTGAAACTATTGTAAGACAAAACAAAATATATTTTATAAAATCTTTTATATAAGTATAGAAAGTGTTTAATTTTGTAGCTTATTTTTAATCGAGAGCAAATGCGGGTAAATCCCTCTGAAATAGAAAAAAAAGAACAAAAAGTTCTATATGATTATCAGGCCAGAGATATCGATAAGATTTTTGGGCGTTTGCAGGAATTTTCTGGAAATTATAATTTACTATATCAATTACCAACCGGTGGAGGTAAAACGGTAATATTTTCTGAAATTGTTCGAAGATATATTGAAACTACTAAGAAAAAAGTAGTAGTACTTACACATCGTATAGAACTGTGTGATCAGACATCTAATATGCTTACAGAATTTAATGTAAAGAATAAAATCATTAATAGTAATGTAAAAAAATTAGAAGATCAGCATGAGTATATGTGTTTCGTAGCAATGGTAGAAACACTAAATAATCGTCTTAATGATGACCAATTAGAGATTGATAATGTGGGCATGGTCATCATTGATGAGGCACATTATAATTCATTTAGAAAATTATTTCGCTTTTTTGATACTTGTTTTATCCTAGGTGTTACTGCAACTCCTTTAAGTTCTAATATGAAACTCCCAATGAAAGATAATTATAGGGAGTTAATAGTAGGGGATACCATTAGTTCTCTTATTGGAAAAGGTTTTTTGGCTAAGCCAGTAACCTATACCTATGATGTTGGTCTTGGTTCTTTGAAAATTGGTATGAATGGTGATTATACCGTCAAATCTTCAGAAGACTTGTATACAAATGCCTTGATGCAGGATAAATTACTAAAGGCTTATGAGGAAAGAGCAAAGGGGCAAAAAACACTAATTTTTAATAATGGAATTAATACATCCATTCATGTATATGACGTTTTTAATAGAGCAGGATATCCAATACGGCATTTAGATAATACTAATAGTCGGCAAGAAAGAGCTGATATTCTTAAATGGTTTAAACATACGGATGATGCAATTCTGACTTCAGTTAGTATATTGACTACTGGTTTTGATGAACCTACTGTAAAAACTATTATTTTAAATCGTGCTACTAAGTCATTGACATTATATTTTCAAATGATAGGTAGAGGCTCTAGAATATTGCCTAAAAAACCAGAATTCTCTATCATTGATATGGGTAATAATACTGCTCGTTTTGGCTTGTGGAATGGAGAGATTGATTGGCAAACAATATTTAGGTCACCTGATTTCTACTATGATAGTCTTGTTAGTGATGATGAAATTGAGCGTAATTTTAAGTACGTTATGCCAGAAGAAATAAGAAAAGAATTCAATAATTCTGTAGACATAGATTTTGATATTGAAGCTGAATATGCAAATACGAAAAAATATGGTCTACGTAGTAAGAGTGTTTTAGAAAAATCAATAGAACAACATGCTAAGATGTGTGCAGAAAATAGCGAAGATGTATTTGATGCTAGAATTCTTAGTAAATTGTTAGAACATGATATTGAATATCGCGTAAGAAGATATTCCTACTGTATTAGTAAAAGCACAAAAAACTATAGAGATTGGTTACAGGAGGATTATGGAAGGAAATTAAGATCCAAAATCAATCAAATGTTTTTGTAATCACTATAGTTTTTTATTAATAAATTAGTCTTTTAGTGCCCATTCTACTGCGTTTTCTGCATGGATTTTTGTAGTATTAAAGATAGGAATATCTACATCATCTTGCTTTATTAACAATGGTATTTCTGTACAGCCCAGAATTATACCTTCTGCTCCTTTATTTTTTAAATCAGTTATTATTCTTTTGTATATTTCTCTAGAACTATTTTTGATTTTGCCTTTAACTAATTCTTCATAAATAATCTGATGTATTTGTTCTCTGTCATTTTTTTCAGGAATTAAAATATCAATTCCATATTTTTTAAGAATAGTTTTATAAAAATCTTTTTCCATTGTGAATTTAGTGCCTAAGAGCGCCAATTTTTGTAACCCTTGGGATTTTATACTATTTCCAGTAGCATCTGCTATATGAAGAAATGGGATGGTTGTATTTTTAATCATTTCTTCACTACACAAATGCATTGTATTTGTGCAAAGTATTATTAAATCAGCTCCAGCATTTTCTAATTGCTTCGCAGCATTAATCATTAATTTGGTTAGGGCTGGCCAATCATTTTTTCCTTGTAGATCTTCAATTTCTGCAAAATCTACTGAAATCATAATTGATTTTGCCGAGTGGTAACCTCCTAGCAGTTGTTTTACTTTTTTGTTTATCAATTCATAGTATATGGTAGAGGATTCCCAACTCATACCACCAATTAATCCTATAGTTTTCATAATATGATCAGTTTAGATTTCTATTTCTCCAGTTAAATAGGGTACAGCGTAACCGCTTAAAAAGACTCTATCTTTCTCTAGTCTACAGTCTAATTCACCACCTCTTTTGGATAATTGTTTAGCTATTAACTTAGTTTTACCAAGTTTTTCAGCCCAAAGAGGGACTAAAGCAGCATGTGCAGATCCAGTTACAGGGTCTTCCAACGGTATATCTGGATTAGCATCAAATACTCTAGATACAAAATCAGAATCATTTCCTTTGGCTGTAATAACGGTACATAAATAGGGAAGTCCTTTTAGTATTTCTAATGTGGGTTCTTCGTTTATAATATCTTCTTCTGAATCAACGGTAATAATTAGATCTCTACCTGCATATGCTTCAATTGGTTTCGATGTAAAGGCTTTATATACTTCTTTGGGAATTTCTATTGGTTTTGGTAATCTAGAAGGAAAGTCTAAAGTAATGGTGTTATTCTTTTCTTTTTTAGCTTTTAGAATACCACTTTTAGAAGAAAATATAACTTCGCTTGCCGAGGCGTCTACATAATTAAAGATTACATAAGCTGCTGCTAAAGTTGCATGTCCGCATAAATCAATTTCTGCATAGGGCATAAACCATCTAATTTCATAGATGTCATCCTTTTTTACGAAGTAACCGGTTTCTGCTAAATTATTTTCAATGGCTATGTTTAATAAAGTTTTATCATCTAACCAATGAGGTAAATGACAAATGGCCGCTGGATTTCCTCCGAATAGTTTTTGGGTAAAAGCATCAATCTGATATATTGGAATTTTCATGAATAGTAGTTTTTAATGGTTTGTGGTGAGCTTGTTATACTGATTTAATAGTTTTATGTTTAATATATTTTTAGAATTTGTCCACTATTAGTTGTGGTCAAAGAGTATTCATAAATTTTTACGACATCTTCAATTTCTACAGGAAAATAGCCTGCAAATTTCTTTTCTTTAGGAAAATCACCTGAGATAGCCCCTGGTGCAACTGTGTTTAAGCGAATACCTCTGTTTAATTCTTTTGAAGCCGCATTAACAAAACTATGAATAGCACCATTTACTAAGGATAATGCTACTGCATTAGGTTCATAATGTTCCGCTAAAATACCAGTAGTTAGGGTAATTGATCCGTGATCATTTATATAATCTTTTGCTATGTGTACTAAGTTAACTTGTCCCATCAGCTTACTTTTTATTCCTAGATAATAATCTTCTTCTTTAAGTTCAAAAAGAGGTTTCCAGGATGCTGTACCGGCTGCATTTATAACTGCATCTAGTTTAGGTAATTTTTCGAACAGTTGTCTGATCGATTCTTGATTGGTAATGTCGATAGGATAGGAGTCACTGTTTCTATGTGCTCCATATACTTCATGATGTTCTTGTAGGGATTCGTAGATTTTTTTACCTATTGTTCCTGTATATCCTATTATTAATATCTTCATAATTATATATTTAATTTTGTAAATATGTTATTTTAAATTTTTTATAAATTATCTTTTATTTCATCAATGTATTGTTGTATAATTTTTTCATTTCTTTTGAAATAAGTCCATTTCCCATGTCTAGTTGGAGTTAATAAACCTGCTTTATTCATAATAGCCAAGTAGTGAGAAATAGTAGGTTGTGATAAACCTGATTTTTCTTTAATAAATTGACCACATACGCCAAAATCAAAATGACCGAGTTCTGAATGGGGAGGAAAATTAGATTCAGGATCTTTTAACCAATTCAAAATTTCTAATCTCGTTAAATTAGCTAATGCTTTATTTATTTCTAGTACTTGTTCCTTATCCACCAATCAAATATACATATTTGATTTTATAAATATGTTTTACTTTGTTAAATAATTATCATTTTACAAAGTAATCTATTTATATATTCCTAATTAATACATTAGTATATCGTTCTAAATTTTTTAATACAATATCGCTTCCTTTTACAACTACTTCTAATGGATTATCTCCTTTGTATACTGGGAGTTCCGTAGTTACAGAAAATCTTTTATCTAAACCACGAAGCAAAGAACCACCGCCTGTTAAAAATATACCTGTGTTATAGATATCAGCAGATATTTCTGGAGGTATATTGGATAAAGTATCTAGTATGTGATTTTCTATCTGTGTTATTGATTTGTCAAGGCTTTTGGATATTTCTCTATATGTTATGTACGCTTGCTTAGGTTTACCTGTTAAGATATCTCTTCCTTGTATTGGTGTATTTTTAGGAGGTACTTCTAAAGTTTCTACAGCAGATCCGATATTAATTTTTATACTTTCTGCAGTATTTTCACCAATATGCAAGTTGTGTTTCTCTCTTATGTACTGTATGATATCATTGTTAAATACATTACCAGCAATTTTCACAGATTTACCGGCAATTATTCCTCCTAGAGTTATAACAGCTATTTCTGTGGTACCACCTCCAATATCAATTACCATATGACCTTTCGGTTGTAGTACATCAATACCAGCTCCTATAGCCGCTGCCATAGGTTCCGAAATTAGATATATTTTTTTTGCATTTAATCGTCTTGCAGATTCTTTTACTGCTCGCATTTCTACTTTGGTGATCCCACAAGGTATTGCGATAATCATATTATATGATTTGATAAAAATAGCACTACTTATGTCTGATAATTTCTTTATCAGAATTTTAAGCATTTTTTCTGATAGATCGAAATTGGCAATAACTCCATTTCTTAAAGGATAACAGGTTTTTATATTTTTATGAATTTTGCCTCGCATTGAACTCGCTTCTTTTCCAACAGCGATTATTTTTCCTGTAATTTTATTTACTGCTATTACTGATGGCGCATCTATTGCTATTTTGCCTTTATGAGTTATTAATGTGTTAGTTGTACCAAGATCTACGGCTATCTTATTGGTTAAGAAATCAAAAAAGCCCATGTTTGTGTGTTAAGTTAGTATCGATTAGCATTATATAAATAAATCATTCGCTAAAATGATATTATACATTTGGGTTGCTAATTCATTATAACTCTGATATACGTATTATATTGTTAGATGTATTGTAAAATTCTGATATTCAATCACATGTGTTTATTATGTTTTGACCTGTACTATTAATCAAATAATTTAATATATGATGTACTATGTATATATCTGTACTTATAAAGTTAATATTTGGTTCATTCTTGATGGTCTTATCCGTTTTATTTGATGTCTTATAAAATTTTTGTTGCTAACTATCGTTTTCCAGATAGTTTCTTTTATTTTTGCTGCTAATGATGCGTAGATATATATTTTTGGTAATCATTTTTTTTACCACATTAACCTATTCACAGATAGGAGGTAGGTATACTTATCAATTCTTGAATTTGGTTTCTTCGCCAAAACAGGCTGCGCTTGGTGGTAAGTATGTTACTGGTTATAATATGGACCCTACTTCGGCAATGCTTAATCCAGCTACAATTAATATCGAAATGGATAATCAATTATCTATAAATTATGTGAATTATATTGCTGATGTTAATTACGGATCAGTATCATACGCAAAAGCATTCGGAGAAAAACAAAGAGTATTTCACGCTGGAATTACTTATATCAATTATGGTAAGTTTGATGGATTTGATGAGTTTGGAAATGAAACTGGTGATTTTGGGGCTGGAGAAGTAGCAATTTCAGTTGGATACGGATATACAATTCCTAATTCAAATTTTCATGTTGGTGCGAGTGGTAAATTTATCTCTTCCAAATTAGAAGAATACACTTCTTTAGGAGGTGCGCTGGATTTAGGTTTGATTTATCATAATCCAGAATCAAAGTTTGATTTTGGTTTTGCGGTTCGTAATCTTGGAACCCAATTTACTACATATGACAATACTAGAGAGGACTTACCTTTATCTGTAGATATGGGAATTGCTCAAACTCTAAAAAATGTACCTATTAGATGGAATTTTACATTAGAAAATCTTCAGGTTTGGGATGTTGCTTTTAGAAATCCAGCTAGAGATATTACGGATCTCGAGGGAAATGTAGAGGCTGATGATCCTAGTTTTGTAAATAATGCGTTACGCCACGTTGTAGTAGGGTTAGAGTTTTTTCCTGAAAGTGGTTTCAATATTCGTTTAGGATATAATTTTAGAAGATCAGAAGAATTGAGAATAGAAGATCAGAGATCTTTTGCAGGACTAAGTGGTGGTTTTTCTTTAAAATTAGGGAAGTTTAGGTTTGCCTATTCATACGCCCGTTATAATTCGGCGGCTTCGTCCAGTACTTTTGGTGTTAATGTAAATCTTCAATAGTGAATCACAAAATAATAATAGCAATAGATGGGTATTCTTCAACTGGTAAAAGTACAGTTGCTAGACAATTAGCAAGGGAATTAGGATATATATATGTTGATACGGGTGCGATGTATCGCGCTGTTACATTGTACGCTATGAATCAAGGTTATATTGATGAAAATACTTTTGATAAAAATGCCTTGACTCAAAATCTTCATTTGATTAATATCAGGTTCGAAGTTAGTACTATTACTGGTTTAGCTGAAGTATTTTTGAATGATGTTAATGTCGAAAAAGAAATTAGAACACTTAAGGTTTCTAGACAAGTGAGTCCTGTAGCCGCAATATCTTCTGTTCGAAGAAAATTAGTTGAGCAACAACAACTAATGGGAAAAAATAGAGGTATTGTAATGGATGGAAGAGATATTGGCACTGTCGTTTTCCCTAATGCAGAATTAAAGTTATTTATGACTGCTACTGCCAAAGATAGGGCAGAAAGAAGATATAAAGAGCTTGTAGAAAGAGGAGAAGATGTTACTTATGAGGATGTTTTGAAAAATGTAGTTAATAGAGATCATATTGATAGTACAAGAAAAGATTCTCCATTGCGTAAAGCTGAAGATGCAATAGAAATTGATAACTCAAATCTTACACTTGTTGAACAGTTTGATCAAATCCTTACTATTGCTAAAAAAGCAATTGCTAAAGGGAAAAAATAATATCCTTTTCTATGAAACTATAAATAAAAAAGTAGTTATTAGTAAGCTTTAACTTCCCTTAGTTCGTAGAATAGCATTTTTCCTTTAGTCCATTCTATCAATTCCTTTGATTTATTATCTTCTTTTACTAAAAGCACTCTATTTAGAATTAGAATATTATCTCGGAATTTATACCTTAAAGGAATTGTAGTATCAGAAACTGCATATAAGGGAGTTTCTTTTACTATTTGATATTCTTTCCCATTATTCATTACTACAGTCTTTTTAGACTCATAAATTATATTGGTTTTAGATAGAACTTGCCCATAACCAGATATAGCAATTACTAGAAAAAATGAAAATAAAATCGATTTCATAATTATTGATAGTTTTGGCGGGGTATATTTACGGTAAAACCTCAAAGTTACACAATTTTTTATTTTAGGAAAGTATTTTCCGACAAAGAGAAACAATTAATTTTTTAAGTGTGTTTATCTTTTATTGATAGTACGCTAGGTTTTGAGAATATTAAAAAAAATGATGTTTTCTTATTTCACAATAATTGCGTGATTAGATAACTTCCCTTCGATATTTAGGGAAAGAATATAAGATCCTGATTGAACCCCTTGTAGGCTTATTGATTTGTTATTTATTGATCCATTGGATACACTTCTTCCTTGTAGATCATAAAGTATATAACTGATTTTTAAATTAGGTGCAATAACATTTAAATAACTATTTGAGCTAACAGGATTTGGGTAAGCACCAATCTGTAATCCTTCAGTAGTTGTAAAACTTTCTATTTCTGGACCTCTTGCTGTTCCTCCAACTGAGAAAGTAGTAGATTCGGATCCTCCAAAAGATCCACCAGAAGCTAAAGTAGTACTTCCTGCGGATAGAGTATACGATCCATTACCGTAAGAACAGCAAATCCCATCACCATAAGAATCATTAATTGTAAATGTATATGATCCAGCATCTAGACATTCAGTAATAGAAATTGTAGAACCATCAGGCTGTGAACCGTATGTTCCTCCAGAAGCTACCACTTGATTGTTACTATTGATAATTTGCCAGCTTGTTTCTTCAGGATAGTTATCTAATGTTATAGATAATGTTACATCAGTACAAGAAGGAGGTGTTACGGTACCTGTAGTTAAATTAATGTCATCAACTGTCATATCTCCAGCCCAAGAGGAACTAGTAATACCGTTAAATCTAAGTTGAACTCCAGAACCGGTTAATGATGCTAAATTTACAGTTGCATTTTGCCAAGAATTTCCTTGATTACCCGATTCAGACCATAAAGATGTCCAAGTGATACCATTATCATTACTTCCTTCTAGAGTTAATGTTCCCATGCTGTTACCATACATATGATATTGAAAAGTGAATGTTGCTTGAGTAGTTCCGGTTAGATCAAAACAAGGAGAATTTAATATAGCTCTTTTGTTTGGATAGCCATTTCCATTTCCAGATGCTTCAATATACATATAAAAAGATCCTTCCGTAGCACTAGACGGTCCTGTATTTCGTGACGGTGTACCATTAGAATCTCTAGTCCAATTAATATCATCAGCAGTAGCTTGCGACCAATTTCCTAATCCATTTTCAAAACCTTCACTATATGGGAATGAAGAAATTTCTCCGGTACAACCTGTATTTGGAGTTCCAGCATCAGTAGTAATATTTACTGTGTTACTAAAACTTGATTCATTTCCTGCTGCATCTTTAGCTTTAACTCTAAAAGAATATGCTGTTTCTGAGGATAATCCAGAAACCGTATATGATGTATTTGCAACAGTAGCAATTATAGTATTATCTCTATAAACATCATAACCAGTTACCGCAACATTATCTGTAGAAGCATTCCAGGAAAGATCAGTAGTACTACTAGTTGTGTTAGTAGCTGTTAAACTAGATGGAGTAGAAGGTGCTTGTGTGTCTGGAGTAATTACACCAGAAATTTCAAAGTCTGTGTTAGAAATATCAAAGAAAATATTTCCAGAACCTTTAACCATAATTCTATTTTGAGTACCCTGAACATTAGGAACTGTAATATCATGAGAACCATCATTTGGTACTCCAGTTGCTAATGCTATAGAATATGTGTCTCCTCCATCTGTAGATAATAAAATATCTACATTGGCGGCATTAATTCCATTTCCAGTAGTTCCAGCTACATCCCAAGTTACTGTTTCAGTTGCATTTGCCGACCAACTAACATTGGTATTAGGTGTATTTATTACAAACGGCCCTGCACTAGCAGTAACATTAACGCTCATATCATCACTATTGTTTCCAGCACCACCAGCTTTATTGTCTCTTACGGTTAACCTGAAATTAAGCGTTCTAGTAACATTAGGAACAGCTTCCCATTGCCAAGAAGTAGCTCCTGTTTTTATAGTTTCTAATCTAGGAAAATACCTTTTATTTGATGTAGATGGGTTAAAAGATCTAAATGCAACACCAGATGTTCCAGTAACACTTGGATATGTAGACGAAGCGTTGTTTTCATCTCTTTGTTCCCAGCAATATGTAAGTACATCTCCAGAATTAGCATCAGAGCCTTGACCTTCTAAAACAAAAGGAGTTCCGCTGGGGATAGTATAATTAGATCCAGCATCAGCAGTTGGGATAGCATTACCGGTATTAGTATTTGTTTGACAACTTGTAGATTTTACATAGTTAGTTACCTGTTCAATAGAATAAAAGTGAAAATAAGGATCACTATTCTGTTGAACATCTGTAGCACCAGTTATACCTGCATATCCCATAATAGTAGTTCCACTTCCTGGCTCAAAATGAGCATTAGTGCCTTCATTTCTGATTGAAAATGTATGGTTAGCTCCAAATTGATGTCCGATTTCATGAGCTACATAATCCACATCAAAAGCATCACCTATCGGAGTACTTCTAGAAGTAAAAGCACTTCCTTTACTTCCGTTCACACAAACACAACCAATACAACCAGCATTACCATTATCACCTGCTTTTGCAAATAAATGCCCAATGTCATAATTCGCTTCACCAATAACATTTGTTAACGTTGATTGAAGTTGACTATTAAAACTACCGGTATAAGGATCTGTATTAGCATTGGTATAAATAACATCATCAGTATTTCCTATAAGAACCATGGTAACCGCAAAATCGCTTTCAAAAATACCATTTACACGGGTCATAGTTGTATTGATAGCTGCTAAAGCACCAGCTTTAGTTCCTCCATGGAATTCTGTATACTCACCATTTGTTGAAACAGCTAAACGGTAAGTTCTTAAAGTGCTATCGTCAGCATTTTTCATATTTGATGAAGTAGAGTTACTTAAGTTAGGAGTATCTCCATCCACTAAACATTCAAATTTCTTAACTGTATCAGATTTTTGGTCTCTAGTATAAATTGTATACGTAGTACCATCTGTAGAAATAGGCTCTATAAATACTGTAGGCCCATTACTTAAGCGCATACTTTGCAATCCTAAAGGGGACATGCTAAATCTTACTCTTGTAGTAGGGTCCTCAATACTCTGTCCAGCATATGATTTAATTCCAGGATATTTAGCAGCAAGTTCATCACTAAATACTGGAGCTTCAAATACTCTATAGGATTCCATATTTCCGTCTGCATTTGGTAATGGAATGATAGTAGATGATCCAGTAGATTTTCCTCTTAATGGAGAATTGGCAAGCATTTTCTGAATACTATTTATATCTAATGTAAAAAGAGTATTCGCTGGTAAGTCCTTTTTAGTTGAAATAACGTTTGAACTTTTAAGGTTTGTGTTTGTTTTTGTCCAAGGATTTTGGGCAAAACTGAGACTTATCATGAATAAGCCCATGATTAAAGATAATCGTGTTTTCATAATTAATAATAAATTGAGTTAGTGGAGTCAAATGTAGATATATTTTCATAATTTTTGTGAAATAGTTAACATAAAAATATACTTTGGTTAATAATTATACTAAAATTGATAATATATTATATGTTTCAATGTCAAATATTCAATTTACGAACCTTTTTTATGGGTGAATTAACTGTATTGATATTGTTAAATAAGTCATAATTACTTATCGTTAATGGAATACTTCATCGTCAGAGTAGAACAAAAAAAGACCGCTGTAAAGCGGTCTTTTTAATATATGTGTTATAAGGTCTATCTAATCTATAGATTTGGAATAATTAATTCTTGATCCGGGTGAATTACATCGGGATTCTTTAGAATATGTGTGTTTGCAGCAAAAATTTCTTTGTACTTCATAGGATCTTTGTAGTAATGCTTTGCAATTTTACTTAATGATTCACCACTTTTTACAGTATGTCTATGATATACAGAACCATCTGCTACGTCAATGTCAGCTACAATATCAGATGGAGCTTCTCCACCGATTTCTTTTATTTTATCCCAAAGTTGATTTTTCTCATATTGAGTATTAGCCGTTCCTTTTACTTTAAGAACCCCATTTTCTTCGGATACATCACCATTTTGGATATTTAATTCTTGTCCTAAATCCAAAACGTCTTGATATTTTGCTTTAACCATAACTGAGTTGATTTTTTAAATTATTAATTAGATTTACTCAAATATAATAATTTCTAAAGTTGATTTTATACTATTTACTCATTAAAAAACATCTTATTATCGATGAAATACATAATTTATCTATATTCGAATACTTTTAAATAATTATCAATATGTTTAGAAAACGATACTATTACCTTATTCAACTACAATATTTAGGTTTTAGATATCATGGGTGGCAAAAGCAGCCTAATGTTAATACACTACAAAGAATGGTTGAACGAACCATTAATTATGTCCTAGAAACAAAAGATTTTAAAGTATTAGCGGCTGGACGAACGGATGCAAAGGTATCTGCAAATGAAGCTTATGTAGAATTATTTGTGGATTATAATCCGTTGGTGCTAAAGGATTTTTTTGAGTTATTTAATCAAAATCTACCGCAAGATATCAGAGGTATAAGTATACAGGAAACAGATGAGTACTTTAATATTATACAGCATCCAAAAATTAAAGAATATATATACTTGTTTTCCTATGGGAAAAAATTTCATCCGTTTAGTGCTCCTTTTATGTATAATGTTATAGGAGATTTGGATATTGATAGTATGATGGAAGCAGCAAAACTATTTGAAGGGAGACATAATTTTAGATCTTATTGTCATAGACCTAATGCAAATACGATTTTACACGGAGAAATAATACAATGTGAAATTGTAAAAAATGATTTATATACAGCAAATTTTTTTCCGGATTCGAGTTATTTGTTTAGAGTAAAAGGAGAGGGTTTTAAAAGAAACCAAATAAGATTAATGATGGGGGTGTTATTAGATTTAGGCAAAGGTAAAGTGGATATAAATTTTATTAAGAAAACATTGAATCCTATGGAAGAAGAAATTACTTTAGAGCACATTGTTCCTGGTTCCGGGTTGATTTTAAATACTGTAAAGCTAAAAGAATAACTAAATGAAAGTAGTATCCACTAATATTGGAGAGACCAAAACGATTTCTTGGAGAGGAAAAGAAGTTAAAACGGGTATTTATAAGTATCCAGTTGATGAACCTATTTATCTAGATAAAGAAGATGTAAAAGGTGATCACGTTGTAGATCGGCGTGTTCATGGAGGTGTAGATAAAGCCTGTTATTTATATGCAGCTGAACATTATCCATATTGGAAAGAGAAATATCCTAATCTAGATTGGGATTATGGAATGTTTGGCGAAAACCTAACAGTTCTTGGACTTGATGAACGATTAATTAATATTGGAAGTGTTTATGTGTTGGGAGAAGCGTTGGTGCAGGTTTCACAACCTAGACAACCTTGCTATAAATTGGGTGTGCGTTTCGGGACTCAAACGATTTTAAAACAGTTTATTACAGCATTGATACCTGGTGTGTATCTTAGAGTTTTAACTCCAGGGATAGTACAAACTGATGATATACTTATTCCACATGAAATACATACCGATGGCATATCAATCCAAGATATGTATAAGTTATTTTATGATCAAAATTCGCACGAAACTTTAGCTAAAAAAGCAATAAAAGACCCTTTTGTTACTACTAACAATAAAAAGAATATCCTAAATAGATACGGTAGCTCAATTTCTTAATTGATTATGAATGTAAGAGTAATTGAAAACTTGATTATTGGTGCCGGGCCTGCTGGATTAGCAGTTGCGGGTCGTTTTGTTAAACAAAATGTTCCTTTCGAAATAATAGAAAAAACAGATAAAATTGCTTATAGTTGGCATCATCACTACGATAGACTTTTATTGCATACAGTAAAAGAACTTTCGTGTTTACCTTATTTAGAGTTCCCTGATGAGTATCCTAGATACGTTCCTAGGGCTAGGTTAGTGGCATACTATGAGAATTATGCAGAACATTTCAATATAAAACCTCAGTTTAATATAGAAGTACAATCCGTACAGAAAGAAGATGGGTTTTGGCGCGTAATAACGGATAAACAAAGTTATCAAACAAAAAATGTCATTGTTGCTACGGGAATAAATAGAGTTCCTTTTTTACCTGTTTGGCTGGATCAAGAAAAATTTGATGGTGATATTATTCATAGTAGAGATTATAAAAATGCAATCCCTTTTGTAGGAAAGAAGGTGTTAATCATTGGTATGGGTAATACTGGTGCAGAATTGGCGCTAGATTTAAGTGAACATAATATTGATGTTAGTATTTCTGTCAGGAGTCCTCTTCTTATTGTGCCAAGAGATATTAATGGTCGTTCCGTGCAGCTCACTGCAAAGAAATTAGAGAGATTGCCTTTTGGTTTAGGAAGATGGATTGGAAAACAAGTACGCAAGATTGTTATTGGAGATCTTTCTAAATATGGAATTTTATCTTCTAAAAAAGATCCAATTGATCATTTAAAACAAACAGGAAAGACACCTGTTATAGATCTAGGTACCGTTAAACAGATTAAATCTAATAAAATCAAAGTAATTGGAGATGTTGCGTCATTTTACGCAAATGGGGTACAATTAATAAATGAGACTAAATTAGATTTTGATGTTGTTCTATTAGCAACAGGGTATAGAGCTAAAGTAAGCGATTTTATAGATAACACTGATGGGCTATTAGATCAATACAATATTCCTAAACAAGTTGTAGCCGATGGTAAGCATAAGGGATTGTTTTTTGTGGGTTTTGATAATTATAAATTAGGAGGGATATTAGGAACTATTATAGCGGATTCTAAAACAATTGTATCTAAAATTTTAAAAGATGCGTTATAATTTCACGGTTAACAGTGTTTTATTGAGTATATAGTCTTACTAGATTTGTTAAGTTTTTTTTATCAATTTATAAGAGTTTAATGAAGGATATATTATTTCTATTTTTGCTTGTAGTAAGTAAATCTTTATTTGCTCAGGAACCTCGTCAACCTATAGTTGACTATGAAGAAAATAATCTAATTTTGGATAATTTTCCTGCGATTTCCGAAGATGGTTCTCATTATTTAGCTGTGTATAATCAATATTCGTGTTGTATTTATTTGGGAAATTCGTTACAAAAGATAGAAACGAGTAGTGGAAAGATCTTAAGTGAAATTATTATTTCTCCAACTGAAGAGTCCGTTCAATTCACCATTTCTAAGCAAAAATCTATTTATAAAAACATAAAGCATCTTCTTAAAAGTAATCATTATTATACAATGAAATTGATTGACAAATTTAAAGTAATGTATGGAGAAGATAAAGATGAGTTGTATATTATGGTTAATATATCTGATAACATATACGCTAGTAAGAAATTTATCTTACCCAGAATAAACTCTCATGGTTTTTGTTGTAATGGGGGTATCGATATGAATGAAAACTGTTTACTAAATCAAGAAATAATCAATGTTTCTTTTTCGATTAGACATAATGTTCTTTTGGTAGAAACAGGTTTAGATCAGCTTGCAGATGGCTGTGATCAAGGGCCTTTTTATCAAGTGATTCCTATTTCAAAAAATTAGTCGTTTTCCAGAATAGCTAGTGCCAGTTTGATAGAGTTATAATCCATTGCTTGTTCAAAATGCTCAAAATATGGTTTTAACCCGTCCGGATTATCCAATGTTTCTTTGGCTTCTTTTACAGATTTAATATCAGCGTTACTAATAAATTGCTTTAAATCAATGTCTTCTCCATCATTATACAGCTTCATGATATGAGAAAAAATAGTTGATTGTGCTAGTTTTCTTTCTTGAGCGATTTCTTCTATGGACAACCCTTGTTTATATAAATTAAAGGTTTCTTTATAAGAGTTGCCTTTATTCTTATTTGATTTTTTCTTCTTCTTTGTTTTTTCTGTAGAAAAGTCAATGATCGTTTTAATGAATTGATATCCATAGTTTTGCATTTTCATTTTCCCAACTCCATTTATTCGCATAAACTCATCATCACTCATCGGTCTTACTTTTTCCATTTCTTTTAAGGTTGCATCATTAAATATTTGATATGCAGGAATACCAGCTTCTTTAGCAAGGCTTAAACGTAATTCACGTAATTTATCAAATAATGTATTAGATGAAACTTTCTTGGTTTGCTCAACATTCTTTTCTTTAATTTTTTCTAATTCGATAAGATTTGCAAGACGTACTTCTTCATTTTCAAAAAGAACTTTTTTTGAAAGTTCAGTAAGTTTTAATTTGTTGTTTAAGTGAAAAGCAATTTCTAAATATCCTTGATTTATTAATTGAATGATATATTGTTGCCAATCTCGCCAAGAAATATCATTCGCGATACCGTAAGTTTTAAGTTGCTGATATCCTTTATCTAGTACTAATGCATTCTGGGCACCTCTTAATACATCGATTATAGTTCCTATGGGTTCTTCTTCTTTAATTCTAGCAACGGTAGATAAAGCTTTCTGGGCAATTATAGTGCCATCAATAAAACTAGGAGGATTATTACATACATCACAATTACCGCAATCCTCTTCTATTAATTCTCCAAAATAACTAAGTAATATTTTCCTTCTGCAACTTAGAGAATCTGCATATTGCTTCATTCTATCTAATTTTGCCATCTGGACTTCTTGATTCCCGGATGTAGTTGCAAATTTTTGTAATTGAACAACATCTGCATAACTATGAAAGAGTAGTGTAGCAGATGGTAGTCCATCTCTTCCTGCACGACCAATTTCTTGATAATATCCTTCAATGTTTTTGGGTAAATTATAATGAATAACCCAGCGTACATTGGACTTGTCAATTCCCATTCCAAATGCAATGGTAGCACATACAATTTGAATATTATCATTTATAAAACCTTCTTGTACGTTGGCTCTTTTTTCGTGTGGAATACCAGCATGATATGCCTCTGCAATAAACCCTTGATTCTGTAGTTTTTCTGCTAACATTTCTGTAGTCTTTCTACTTAAGCAGTAGATAATACCAGAATCGTTAGGTTTGTCTTCTAGAAAATTAAGTATCTGCTCAATTCTTTTATTTCCCGGGCGAACTTCGAGACTTAAATTTTTACGATCAAAAGAAGCTAAGAATTGTTTGGCATTTTTAATATTAAGTTGTTGACAAATATCTTGCCTAGTTGCTTTATCCGCTGTAGCAGTTAGTGCAATCAAAGGTGTGTTAGGGAATCGACTTTTTAGATATCCTAATTGTGTATATGCTGGTCTAAAATCATGACCCCAGGAGGAGATGCAATGAGCTTCGTCGATTGCGATTAAACCTATTTCTATTTGTGATAATAACGAATCTAAGAAATTCAAACTCTCCGGAGCTACATAAAGTAGTTTAATTTCCTGATTAAGGATTTTTTGATAAATTTCTTGTTGTTCATTTTCGTTTTGACTACTATTTACAAATGCAGCTTCTATTCCATTAGACTTTAGTCCATCTACCTGATCTTTCATAAGAGCAATCAATGGAGAAATAACTAATGTAATACCAGAAAGAAGTAAAGCAGGTAATTGATAGCAGATAGATTTTCCACCACCAGTAGGCATAATAACAATGTTATCATGACCATTAAATATAGAATTTACAATGTCTTCTTGTAATGGTCTAAAACTATCATATCCAAAATATTCTTTTAGCGTGCTTAAAATTTGTTTTTGATCTGGCATAAATGCAAAGAAAGGAAAAAAGCTTTCAAAAAATAAATGATATTGGTAGAGCTTATCAAAATATTTATAGTGATTGATTTTTCTATTTAAAAAGCCCAATGAATAGACATAATAAAGCTTGATTGCTTTTTTGATATCTTAGACATGTTGGTCAATTAGGATAGTATTTCCATCAGGATCTGTTAATACAATACTTGCTGGTCCACTTGTGTTCTCGTCCGCCTCTTTTTGTAATTGTATGTTTTTGTTTTTGAGGTGCTTTTGAATTTCTCTTATGTCTTCAAAATTTTCAAGTTTATTAGCTTTTTGATCCCATCCTGGATTGAAAGTAATAATATTATTTTCAAACATTCCTTGAAAAAGCCCGATAAGAGTTTTCTCATTTTTCATTATTAAATAATTGTTTTTTATGTCTCCTGCAAATACTTCAAACCCTAAGTTTTCATAAAACTCTTTTGAGATATGGATATTCTTAACATTTAGACTTATTGAAAATGCACCTAATTTCATTTTTATGTATATTGTTGTGAATCATAAAATTAATGAAATTTCTATTTATCAAAAGAAGCGTAACTAATGTTTTGAAATAAAATGTATTGAGTATATTATAAAAATAAATCAGAGCTTAAATAACGATCACCGCGATCACAGATGATTGCAACAAGAACTCCGCTATCTATAGTTTCTGCTAATTTTAAAGCCGCGGTAACAGATCCACCGCTGCTCATACCAGAAAACACGCCTTCTTCTTTTGCTAATCTCTTAGCCATTTCTGTAGCTTCTTCTTGACTAACTTCTATAACTTGATCCACTTTCGAAGGATTAAATATTTTTGGTAAATATTCTTTAGGCCATTTTCTTATTCCAGGAATTCTTGATTCATCTGTGGGTTGTACACCTACAATCTTAACTTCTTGAGATTGTTCTTTTAAATAGGTAGATGTTCCCATAATGGTTCCTGTAGTTCCCATAGAAGAAACAAAATGTGTAATCTTTCCATCAGTATCTTTCCAAATTTCGGGACCAGTAGTTTTGTAATGTGCTTTCCAGTTGTCATCATTAGCAAATTGATTTAGCATAACGTATCCGTCGTTGTTTACTTTTGATTCTGCGTAATCACGTGCTCCTTCAATACCAACATCCGCAGAAGTCAATGTCACTTTTGCACCATAAGCTCGCATGGTTTGAACACGTTCTTTGGTTGAATTTTCTGGCATCACAAGTTCAATATCTAAATCAAAAATACCTGCAATCATTGCCAGAGCAATACCAGTGTTTCCGCTTGTAGCTTCTATTAATTTTGTGTTTTTACCAATATCTTCACGATCTAACGCAGACTTTATCATATTATAAGCTGCACGATCTTTTACACTTCCTCCAGGATTATGTCCTTCTAGTTTTAAGTATAATGTTATGTTTGGATTATTAATTAGGGAAGTAGCTTTTACTAAAGGCGTATTTCCAATGAGATCTAAAATGCTATGAGACATTAAATTACTTTTTTTATCTTGATTTCTGATGTGTTTGATATAATCGAATTCTCTGGGACCGAAGAAGTTATCCAAGCATTACCTCCGATAGTGCTGTTTGCACCAATAACAGTAGTACCACCAAGTATTGTTGCATTTGCATAAATAGTAACATTATCTTCTACCGTAGGATGTCTTTTTACATTACGAAGCTTTCTATCTACATATAAACCACCAAGAGTTACCCCTTGGTATATTTTTACATTATTCTTAATAATTGCAGTTTCTCCAATGACAATTCCTGTAGCGTGATCAATAAAAAATGATTCTCCAATTTCTGCTCCAGGATTAATGTCTGTGCCAGTTAATCTATGAGAATACTCTGTCATAAGTCTAGGAATAAGAGGCAATCCAAATTTTAATAGCTCATGGCTTAATCTATAGATCGCAATAGCATAAAATCCAGGGTACGCGAGATAAACTTCTTCTATCGAATTAGCTGCAGGATCACTTTTTATAAAAGAATCTGCATCCTTATTAAGTTTTTGCAATATCTCAGGGAGCTTTTCTAAATAAGATTGCCATATTTTAGAACAAGGTCTTTCAGTTTCCCAACAGGCAAGATCTACCAACTCTTCAAAGGTTTGTTCCAGTATAGCGATGTTTTTTTCTACTTCTGTATCAGAATCGAATAAAGTATAAAAAAGAAGATTAGTGAAATACTCTGTTCTCTCCTTAAGTTTTAGCTTTAGATTAGGATTCTTTTTCTGTTTTTCAATCTTAGCTATAATTTGTTCTCTTTCTTTAGTCATAGTGCCTATTTTGAAAAGTCTAGTAAATATATAGAATAAAGAAATAGAGAAGTCTTATTTAAATACAAATACTTACATTTTTACAATAATAATAACAAAGAATGGTCAGAATTGATAGTAATACATAAAATTTGGTTAAAAAGATAAGACGGTTTGGTATTCTTTTAAGATGAATTACCTTTATAAGGTTTACAAAGAACTCGATCTATACTTATTGTTTTTTATAGATATAGTTAGTGATAAGATTAGCACAGGAAAAAAAACTTAATTTATCAAATAATAATAGCATAAATTATGAAAAAACTCAAAAAGGAAGATATTAAACAAGAGGTGTTTAACTTATATGATGAGTATGCACATAGTAAGATTCAGAGAAGAGAGTTTATTGAGAAGTTGGGGATCTATGCTGTAGGAGGAATTACAGTTCCTTCTTTGATGAGTTTTTTAATGCCTAATTACGCGGATAACTTGATAGTTGATAAAAATGACACTCAATTAGATTCTAATTACATTACATATAATTCGGAAAAAGGGGGAGGAGAAATAAAAGCATTGTTTTCTAAGCCTAAAGATATAAAACAAAAATTAGGTGGAATTGTAGTTGTGCACGAAAATAGAGGGTTAAACCCTTATATAGAAGATACAGCAAGGAGAGCGGCGTTGGGAGGTTTTATTACTATTGCGCCTGATGCGCTATCCCCATTAGGAGGATATCCAGGTAATGATGACGAGGGAAGAAAATTGCAAAGAAAACGAGATCGAAATGAAATGCTAGAAGATTTTATAGCAGCATATAAATATCTAAAACAGCATGAAGAATGTAACGGTAAAATTGGTGTGGTAGGGTTTTGTTTCGGAGGATGGGTTTCTAATATGATGGCAGTAAAAATAGCAGATCTAGCTGCTGCTGTTCCTTTTTATGGAAGTCAACCTAAAGAGGATATTGATAAAATAGAAGCTCCATTGATGCTTCAATTTGCTGGTCTCGACAAGCGTGTTAATGAAGGTTGGCCTGAATATGAAAAAGCTCTTAAAAAAGAAAATAAAGAATATGAGGCTTTTACATATCCGGAAGTAAATCATGGTTTTCACAATACAAGTACGCCAAGATATGACAAAGAAGCTGCAGAGTTGGCTTGGAGTCGCACGATACAATTTTTTAAGGAAAAGTTAGTATAGCGTATCTCAATACAATAAAAATATAATCATTAAATCAAAATATATGGAGATTAGAATTCCTGAATTGGCATTCGAGTTTTTAAAAGATCTAAAAAAGAACAATCATAGGGATTGGATGCAAGAACATAAAAAACGTTATCAATCTAATGAGAAGGATTTGAAAGCATTTTATGCCTCAGTGACGGAAAGGTTAAATGAAGAAGATGAGATAGAGAAAACTAAGGTGTTTAGAATTAATAGGGATGTGCGTTTTAGTAAAGATAAAACTCCATATAATGTGCATAGAAGCGTTAGCTTTAGTCGGGCAGGAGCACATCGAAGAGGAGGATATTATTTAAGATTAGAACCTGGTAATTCTCGCATGGCTGGTGGTTTTTTTAGTCCAGAACCTAAAGATTTATTGCGTATTCGAAAAGAGTTTGAAATGGATGATCAAGAAATTAGAGATATTTTAGATCATTCAGATTTTAAAAAAGCATTTGGAGGTTTTAATACGGCTTATCAAGTAAAAACTGCGCCCAAAGGATTTAGTAAAGATCACCCATCAATTGATTTGATTAAAAACAAATCATTTTTTGTAGAACACAAATTTACCGACAAAGAGGTATTTGCCGAAGATTTCTTGGAAAAACTGATATATCATTATAGGTTATTAAGACCATATTTTGATTACATGAGCGATGTGTTAACAACGGATTTAAATGGAGTTTCTTTAATAGATGGATAATGTAATTTTAGTTGGGTTTATGCGACTACTATCCTATAATTTTAACCACATTTTAATACCAACAAAAAATAAGATATGAAAAGAATAGCAATAAATGGATTCGGAAGAATCGGGAGAGCTGCACTTAAAGTAATTATGGAGGAGCCAGGCTTAGAAGTTGTAGCAGTTAATGATTTAATGTCAATTGATAATGCTCAGTATTTACTAAAATATGATAGTGTATATGGAATTTTTGATAAAGAAGTGAGTATACAGGATGATCATTTACTTGTAGATGGTCAGAAGATATTATACTTCAATCATAGAGACCCTGAACAACTTCCTTGGAAAGAAAATAATATTGATGTCGTAATAGAAAGTACGGGTTTCTTTACAAATAGAGAAGATGCAGAAAAACATATTAATGCTGGTGCTACTAATGTTGTGATTTCTGGACCAACAAAAAGTAAGGATACACCAACAGTAGTCCATGGAGTTAATACAGAAGATGGAAAAACAGCTATATTTTCTTGTGCTAGCTGTACTACGAATAATATTAGTCCTGTTGTAGAAATCTTAGGGAGAACTATTGGAATTAAAAAAGCAATATTAAATACTATCCACGCGTATACAGCTTCGCAAACTTTGGTTGATGCACCATCAAAGAAAAATCCTAGAATGGGTAGAGCAGGAGCAGTTAATCTTACACCAACTTCGACAGGAGCAGCAATTGCAACAACAAAAGCGTTGCCACAATTCGAAGGTAAATTCGATGGTATAGCTGTTAGAACTCCTGTACCTGTTGGTTCCGTAAGCGATGTGACGTTTATAGCCGAAAGAAACACTACTGCTGAAGAAATTAATGAAATACTTTTAAAAGAAGCTAAAACCGATAGATATCTTAAAGTTTTGGATGTTACCTATGAACCTATCGTTTCTTCTGATATACAAATGAATCCTTTTGCTTCTACTGTGGATGCATCTATGACAAGAGTAGTAGATGGTGATTTGGTTAAAATTATGATCTGGTATGATAATGAGTGGGGTTTTACGAATCAAATGATTAGACAAATTTTAGAACTATAATACGTTATGGAACAAAGTATATCCAAAATCTTATGGTTTTGTTTGTAATAATTTTAACATAAACTAAGCTTTCGTATTATATTTTTGAGAATTCAATATCAAAAACTACTGATTATTAAGAATAAACACGAAGCTTTAGCATGAGATTTTGGATTACTGTACTTTTATTTAGTTTAGGACATCAAGTTCTTTCCCAAAAAAATACTGCCGAAAAAAGGTCTTTTATTGTTGGTACCACTTCAGAAAGCATAACAATTGATGGTCAGTTAGATGAAGCTATCTGGACAAAGTTAGAACCTGCTAAAAATTTCACACAGTATTTCCCAAATGATTCTTTACCAGCTGCTGCGCAAACAGAAATATACATGTGTACAGACAAGAAAAATTTGTACATAGGAATTAAATGTTATGCTGCAGGAAATGATTGGGTAATAGAATCCTTGCGTAGGGACTATCGTGCAGGAGGAAATGATAATATCACTTTACTATTCGATACTTTTGATGATCAAACCAATGCATTCTATTTTGGAATTAATCCAGAAGGTGTTCTAAGAGAAGGAACTATAAGTAATGGAGGAAATGTTTTTCAGGATTTTTCTACTTCTTGGGACAATAAGTGGAGAGGTAATGCTAAAAAATACGATGGTTATTATACCGCAGAACTAGAAATTCCTTTTAGCACTTTTAGATATCCAACACCTTCTAAGAAATGGGGGTTTACTTCGTATCGATTTGATACACAGTCTAATGAGATAAGTACATACCCAGGAACACCGCGAAATCAAGTTGTTTTCACGTTAGCATATCCCGCAGAGATGATCTGGGAAGAAGATTTGACCACTAAGAGTAGTGCGGTTTCTTTGATTCCATTTGTTTCTACAGGGATCAATAAGGACTATGAGGATAATCTACCAACGGATCAAATTTTTGAAGTAGGAGGTGATGCTAAAATTGCATTAACACCTGGTTTAAATTTAGATTTAACCGTAAATCCCGATTTTTCTCAGGTCGAAGTCGATGAACAAATAACCAACCTAGATCGTTTTGAGATCTTTTTTCCAGAGCGAAGACAATTCTTTTTAGAAAATGCAGATCTTTTTGGACAGTTCGGTTTTTCTAATATTAACCCATTTTTTTCTAGACGTATTGGGGTGGGAGAAGATGTAGTAACTGAGGAATTGGTACAAAATAGGATTTATGGAGGTTTACGAATAAGTGGAAAGTTAAATCCGAAGACCAGAGTTGGTATATTAAACATGCAAACAGCTTCTAGTAAATCGCAAGGAATTCCCGCAACTAATTTTGGTGTTGGAGTTATACAAAGAAAGATAGGTGTACGTTCTAATATTGGAATTATTGGTGTAAATAAACAAGCCGTAAATTTTGATGAAAATCTAGATACTTTAGATATAAATCGGTATAATAGAATGATAGGACTAGACTATAACTATTCTACTAAGAGTAATACTTGGTTTGGAAAAAGTTTTATTCACTCAACTTTCTCTCCTGATACCGATATGGCGATAGCACAAGGTACAACTGTGAATTATAATACTAGGAAATTTGGAGCATTATGGAAGCATGAATATGTTCATGAAGATTATAATGCAGAAGTTGGATTTACGCCCAGAACTAATTATGTAAGAATTAGTCCCACTGCAGAACTTAGGTATTATCCTCAAAATGATTTTCTTAACAATTATAGTTATGGCGCGGAGGCGGATGTTTTTTGGAGACCCGAATTTGGGAAAACGGATCATTTTTTCTCAGTTGGATTAGGAGGGGAGTTGTCCCAAAGATCAAATTTTGGTTTTAATCTAAATCATAGTTATGTATATCTTTTTGATCCTTTTGATCCTACAGGTACTGATTCAATAGAGTTGGCTGCAGATCAAGATTTTTCTTGGATAAGTTTTACTGGAAACTATCGTAGTGATCGACGAAAAGTATTTAGTTGGAATCTAAGTCCATACGTCGGAGAATATTTTAATGGTTGGAGATACGGTACTAGAGGAGGCTTTAACCTACGTTTTCAGCCCAAAGGTTTTTTCTCTCTAAATTACGCAGTTAATGTTTTTGATTTACCTCACTTAGATGGCACAAGAGAGACTTATTTAATTAGCCCCAGGATAGATTATACGTTTTCTAAAAGTTTGTTTACGTCTGTTTTTGTACAGTATAATTCACAAAATGATAATACCAACATTAATGCACGAATCCAATGGAGGTTTGCTCCAGTATCAGATTTAATACTCGTATATACAGATAATTATCTAACAGGAAATGTAGATGATCCAATGAATCGATTTGCTTTTGATGTAAGAACTCGTTCCATAGTCTTAAAAATCACGTATTGGTTAAACTTGTGAAATAGTTGATCAGATATCGTTTAGTTTTTAGTATTCTATAGGTATTCTCATAATAGTTTCTACACCATTGTTATTTTTTAGATTTCTGAATGTGAAGTCAAAATTCTTATTATAAAGAGTAAATAACCTGTCTTTTATATTTTTAATGCCCATTCCCGAAGATTCTACATCTTTTATGATCTCTCCATTATTGGTAATGTTAATTAATAATTTATTATTCTTTTTTGAGATACTTAGCTTGACATTAAGGTTTTCTACAGTATAAGAATATCCATGTTTAAAGGAATTTTCAATAATAGGTTGAATAATCATACTTGGAATTAAAGTATCTTCTATATCTTCTTCTATTTGAATATCCATGGTTAAATGATCAGAAAATCGTATTCTCATAATATCGATATATTTATTTAATAATGATATCTCTTGATGTAAAGGAATTAAATTCTCATTTTTAATGATTAAAACTTCTCTTAATAAATCTCCTAAAAAAACAATCATATCCTGAGCTTTTTTTTGATCTTCTATGATTAAAGCAGAAATACTGTTAAGGGTGTTAAAAAGAAAATGAGGGTTTAGTTGAGATTTTAACGCTTCCATTTTAACATTAATAAGCTGTTCTGATAATTGTGCTTTTTGTACCTCCATTTTACTGGTTCTATTAATGTAATAATAAGAATAGATGATGCTTACAAAACCTACATACCCCAGAAAATCACGACCCGAAGAATGCACTAACTCAGATATGATTTCGCTTTTAGATAAGGAAATAGTACTATCTTCGGTAATTATTAAATAAATGACTCCTGATAAAGTAACAAGTAATCCATAAATCCATGATAATACGAAGTGGATGGGAATGATATATACCCATTTATAGTTTCGATTGATCATAATTTTTGTTACTATAAGAATAATGAAAACTATAGGAGTAATGATAATTGTTGTAGGGATTATTTGTTGAATGATTATGCGAAACCATTCGGTGTTTTCAATAGCTCTATCTTCAAGATAATTTAAAAAAAATTCTTGCAGTATCGTCACTGTTTTGTATCCACTGACGTACCCCATAAGGATTAAGAATAGTTTTTTATCTATTAATTTTCTCAATTACACTCCCATTTTGGTTAAAAACGTTTTTTTGTAACTCTTACTAATCCTAAATTGATTACTGTCTTTCATTTTTACATGAATCGCTCCATAGCCTGAGTTTATAAGTTCCTTTATGAAATCAATATTAATAATTGTGGATCGATGGATTCTTATAAAATGATCTGGATTTAACATATCAAGTAGGTTTTGTAGAGATTCCCTAAGGAGGTACTTTTTGTTTTCTGTATATATTTCTGCATAGTAGTTAGAAGCAGTTATATATGTAATTTCATTTAGAGGGATAAATATAGTTCTGTTTCTTAATGGGATAGGAAGTTTTTTGATGGGATTTTTATCCGCAACACGAACATGATTCATTAGGTTGTTTACCTTTTTTTGAAGCAGAGAAGTGTCTTTTTTATGAAAAGCCTCAATTGCTTTATTAACAGATATATAAAACCGACTTTCATTAAAGGGTTTTAATAAATAATCAAAAGCAAAAAAATTAAATGCTTTTAATGCATAAGCGTCAAAAGCCGTTACAAATATTATCATAGGAGCTTTTACTGAAATTTTCTCTAGAATATCAAAACCGGTCATGTCTTTTAGTTTTATATCTAAAAAAATAAGATTGGGTTTTAATGTGTCGATCATTAAAATAGCTTCCTTTCCAGTTTTGCATATACCAATGACATTAATCATGGGCTCCGTTCTAAGTAAGTTATTAATTAAGTTCCTTGCTAAAGGTTCATCATCAATAATTAATGCTGAAATTTTCATGTCCCCTATATATCTACATTTTTATTATGCGTTTATGGAACAATTTAGACAAAAAATGTATGTCAATCATTTATTAATTGCATTCACATCAAAATATGATGTATTCACTTCAAAAAAAAGGTGATCTACTTCAAAGTGGTGTAGAGATATTACAAAAACAAATAATTTTAAATTGAAATAACGAAAACACATCATCTATTTATTATTTAATTTAAAAGAACAAAAAAATGAGAAAACTTTATGTTTTAATACTAGTTATAGTATCATCGGTAGCTTATTGTCAAGAGGTAACTACAGTTTTAGATTCTCCTGATGCGATTGTAGATGATGCTTTGGCTATAGATTTCAGAGGTAATTTATATGGATCTAATTTTTTTGGAGATTCAGTCTATAAAATTGCACGATCAGGAGAGGTAAGTGTATTTGTATCCGGATTGGCTAATCCTAATGGATTAGCTTTTGATCGTCAGGGTAATCTTTTTATAGCAGAATTTAGTGCCTCCGTTATCCACAAATATGATAAGGAGGGGAATTTGTTAAAAAGTTTTCCTGTAGATGGAATACCTTCTGGAGTGATTCAGTCAAGGCATAGAAATTCGATTATTTTTACTGATGTACGTAATAATGGAATCAAAGAATTATTATCGGATGGAACAGTTAGGGTGTTGTATACTGGAGAACCGCTTAATGCCCCAGTGGGTTTAGCTTTTGATAGAAGAGGCATGCTATACATTGGAAACTTTAATGATCGAAAAATATATAAATTAAATACCAGAAGTGAAGAATTAGAATATATTGCTACAGTTCCTGATTCCGGTACAGATTTTCCTTTCTTAGGATTTATCACTTATGCAAATGGTTCACTTTTTGGTACCAATTATGGAGAACATAAAATTTATGAAATCAATCCTGAAAGAATTGATGACGTTTCCATTTTCGCAGGAAGTGTTAACGGGGCTATGGATGGAGATATTACCGAAGCTACCTTTTCTTATCCTGCAGGAATTACAGCTAATAGAACAGGAACTGCATTATATGTTTCTGAACTTAGTGGATTAGGGAATATAAGAAAGATATCAAGCAGACCCTATTTTCCTCGAGGTAATTTTAGTGTAGAAATATTACAAAATCCTGTAAAAGATATACTTGACCTTAAATTTAATTCAAAAAACGAAGGAATTATAAATATTCGAATTTATAGTCTGTTAAAAGGTGATTTGATTTTGGAAAGCCAGCAATTTATGGAAAAAGAAGTGTTTAAAACTCAGATTAATATAGAAGATTTTAGAAGAGGGGGATATATTTTAAGGGCAGAAAAGAACGGGAATATTAGAAGTAAAATTTTCATAAAAAATTAAAAATAAGACGAGTAGTTTATAAAATTGAAATAGGAATATGTCATAAAATAAAACATATTCCTATTTTTAATTTCAATATTCTAAATCTGACTTAACCCTCCATCAACTTCTAATTCTACACCGTTAATGTAAGAAGCATCGTCAGAAGCTAAAAATAGTGCAGACTTGGCAATTTCATCAGAGCTTCCGAAACGTCCTAAAGGAACTTGTTCAGCGAATCCTTTTCCCATTTCTTCTACAACATCTTCTGGTAATCCCATCTTGCCATAAAGAGGTGTTTCAATAGGTCCAGGAGCTATTGCATTTACTCTAATACCTCTTGATTTCACTTCGGATGTTAAAACTCTCTGATATGCACGTAATGCACCTTTTGATGCTGAATATATGCCTAATCCATCAAACCCTTTTTGATGAACAACAGAATTTGTAAATAGAATTGTCCCTCCATCATTGATATGAGGTAAAGCTTCTTTAGTAGCGATGATCGGACCTTTTACGTTTATATCAAAAATGTTGTTATAATGTTCTTCTGTAACATCAGTGGTTGGAGTAGGAGTTGCAATTCCAGCATTTAAAAATAATATATCAATTTTTCCATATTTGTTGGTTGCTTCTTCTATAAGCCTTTTATTATCTGCAGCGATACTAACATCCGCTTTGACCGTTATAAAGTCTCCTTTTAGTTCTTTCGCTACTTCGTCAAGAGCTTCTTGTCTTCTTCCAGAGACTACTACCTTGGCACCTTCTTGAAGATATAATTTAGCAGTAGCTAAACCAATTCCGCTATTAGCTCCTGTAATTACTGCTACTTTGTTGTTTAATTTACTCATGTTGTATGTGTTTTATTTGAAACAATCGTTTCAAATTAAGTTAAAAAAAATATTAATATAGTATTGTAAGTACCATTTTGATTAAATTTCTAAGCTCATTTTCATTCGAATTTAGGATTCCAGTCATTCTTAAGCCTTGGATGGATGAATATAAATATAAAGCATATTGTCCAGCAGTTTGTTTTTCGTTAAAAACTTTTTCCATTTGACCATTATGTACAACATCTTCTAAAAGTGCAATCATTTGTTCCTGATTTTGCTCCATAAAAGATTGTATTAAGGGTTCTTGATTGGACATTTCGGATTTACAATTCACGATTAAACAACCTTTGTGATCTTCGTCTTCCAATATATCTTTTAAATACCATTCGAAAATTGAGAGTATTGTATCAGAAGCGTTATGTGTATTTACTATTTCTTTACTCATATTCTTGTTACCTGCATTTTGGTAAAAAGAAAGTACTTGCATAAACATTCCTAATTTACTTCCAAAAGAATTATAGATACTTGATCGATTAAGATTGGTAGCATCCACCAAATCTTGCATAGAAGTTCCATTGTATCCCTTTTTATGGAATATTTCAGTTGCTTTTTGCAATACATTGGTTCTATCGAAAGTTTCTACTTTTGGCATACTTTAATGAAATGATCGTTTCAAAATTAATTATAACTTCATTATAATACTGTTATAAAAATACTAAATTTTAAAATTATTTATAAAACGAGTTTCATCATTATGTCCGTTTGCTTGTCGGTACCTAGCATAAAACTATGTTTGTCAAAGGTTTTGAACCCATTTCGCTCATAAAACCTTATAGCATCTGTGTTTTCGTCCCAAACTCCCAACCATATAAAATCTTTCTTCTGATGTTTTGCAATTAGGATAATAGTATCAAGCAATTGTTGTCCAATACCTTTACCTTGATACTCCTTTATAACATAAATACGTTCTATTTCTATTGATTCCCGTTTTATAAGTTCTGTTTGAGCTTTTCCTGTGTTCAATTTAAAATAACCAATAATTTCATCTTTGTATAATGTAAAGAAGAATTGAGATTCTGGATTAAGAACCTCACTTGTGATTTTTTCTAAAGTAAAACTTTGATTTAAGTAATAATCTATGTTTTCGGGAGTATTATGCGGAGGGCCAAAGGCATCATAAAAGGTTTGGCGACCAATTTCTAGAAGTTTACGACTATCCTTAGGGAGAACATTAATTATTTTTAGTTCTATAGGTGTCATTATTATAGATTTTAAACTATTCTTTTAATAACTCTTAATTTATGAGTGTATAATCTTTTTTCTCCATTAAAAATCCCAGTGTGATCTATACGATCCACGCGCACTTTACCGTGTGCGTGGATAATATAGTTATCTTTCATAATAATACCTACATGAGTAATTGCTCCTTCTTCATTATCAAAAAAGGCCAAATCACCAGGCTCACTTTCTTCTATAAAGCTTAAAGGATCTCCTTGTGTTGCTTGCAAAGAAGCATCACGTAATAATTTGTATCCATTTAATTTATAGACCATTTGTGTAAAACCACTACAGTCAATACCAAAATTGGTCTTACCACCCCATAGATAAGGAGCGTTTAGAAATAGGTAAGCAGTTTCTATCAGTTTTTCTTTAGATTGTATTTCTGTAATCCTATTACCATCATATTGATGTTTAAAAAAATCTAGTGCTCCTAAAGAGGATCCCAAAGCAATTGGCATTAATTGATTGTCTTCACAACTAACAAAGTCAATTAAGTCTGCACTGACATCTAACGATTTGGTGTTAAACTGTTTGTATTGATTCTCAGTGACTTCTATATATTGTTTATTATCGACCCACCCTTCATATGTATCAAATGCTAAACGGATTCGACTCCATTTTTTTCGTTTTTCTAAAACTTTAAAGTGTTCACCATACAGAACTTGTGATACCATTTCACTTGGATCATTAGGTTCAAAACGTAATGGCACAATACTAAGATTGCAAATACCGTAGAGCATGAATATTTATAGCTACTATATATTAAACATTTAATAAATTCGGATTGCTAATCCTTTTAATTTGTGTTATACACGTTCGATTACCATTGCAGAAGCTCCACCGCCTCCGTTGCAGATAGCTGCAGCTCCAGTTTTTGCATTATTTTGCTCTAGCACATTCATCAAAGTAATCAAGATACGAACACCTGAGCATCCTAGGGGATGTCCTAAGGACACAGCACCACCGTTGACATTTGTATTAGAATCATTTAATCCAAGAATTTTCATATTTGCTAGCCCAACTACAGAAAATGCTTCATTGAACTCAAAAAAGTCTACATCATCTAAAGAAATACCTGCTTTATCAATTGCTTTTGGTAAAGCTTTTGCTGGTGCTGTGGTAAACCATTTTGGTTCCTGCGCAGCATCTGCATAACTTTTAATTTTCACCAATGGTTTTAATCCTAGTTCAGCTGCTTTTTCTGCGCTCATTACTACGACAGCACCAGCACCATCATTTATAGTAGAAGCATTCGCTGCTGTCACTGTTCCTTCTTTTGTAAAAGCAGGACGCAATGCAGGAATTTTTTCCATTTTTACATTCTTGTATTCTTCATCTTCAGTAATCATAATAGGCTCACCTCGACGCTGAGGAACAGGTACTGGAACTATTTCATTCTCAAATTTACCTTCTGACCAAGCTTTAGCAGAACGTTCATAAGATTGAATGGCAAAGGCATCTTGATCTTCTCTACTAAAGTTATGTTCAGTAGCACATAAATCTGCACAAACCCCCATAGCATTTTGATCATATACATCAACTAAACCATCTCTTTGCATTCCATCTTCTAATGTTTGTGAACCAAATTTATGACCAGATCTAAGTCTTACATAGTGCGGAATTAAACTCATATTTTCCATTCCACCAGCAACTACAATATCTGCATCTCCCAATGCAATAGTTTGTGCGGCGTGCATTACAGCTTTCATTCCACTAGCACATACTTTATTAACAGTTGTACAAGGAACAGTATCATTAAGTCCAGCACCTAAAGCAGCTTGTCTTGCCGGAGCTTGTCCATTTCCTGCTTGTACTACATTTCCCATAAATACTTCTTGAACCAATGAAGGATCTAAGTTAATTTTATCTAATGCACCTTTAATTGCGATTGATCCCAATTGAGTAGCAGGAACAGTAGATAAACTACCTAAAAAACTACCTATTGGTGTACGTGCTGCTGATACTATTACAACGTCTTTGCTCATTATACTATATTTAATATGTGTGTTTGTTATTCTGCGAATTTAAGGATTTTTAGAGGATATACATAGCTAAGTTTTTGATTGAATTATTGATTATTAAATAGTATTGAAGTAGTATTTTTTAGACTTCTTCATACTGACTTATTTTTTAGTACTTTTGAGTTATATATACGAATATCCTTGTGAAGAATTTTTTAAATAATTTTTATAAAAATCAATCCTTTTTATATAAGGTTTTTCTTTTTGTAATTACATTAATACTTATCGTTTACTTATTTCCTAAAGGAGGTGTTTTTAAGTATGAATTTACTAAAGGTAAACCTTGGCAATATGAAAATTTATATGCTCCTTTTGATTTTGCTATAGCAAAGACGGAAGACGAAATTATTGCGGAGAAAAAAAGAATTGAGGATAATATCATTCCTTATTTTGAGTATGATACTATCGTATCAAACTTGGCTAAAGATAGATATGAAGCAGCTTTTAAAAGTAATCTAGAAGTATTAGATCAAAGTAGTTCTGGAAAGCAAGCAAAACTTTTTGGTAGAATTATTCTTAATGATATTTATCGATATGGTGTATTACAAGAGGCATATAGTTATGAAAATAAACGACAAATATTTCTTAATAAAGGTAACAAAGCAGAAGCTATTACTTTTGGACAAATATTAACTCCAAATCAAGTAACAACGCTTATTAACTCAAGAATAGATAAGAGTGAGTATACTAAGTTTAAAAGTGGTTTTGTTGCATTGTTTTATGATCTAATTAAGCCAAACGTTACCCTTAATCAAAAATTAACTGAGAGTACCCTCGAAAATGAATTGTCGCAAGTTCTCACAACAAGAGGTAGTGTTTCTAAAGGTAGTAGAATTATAGCAAAAGGAGAAGTTGTAGAAGGCAATCGATTACAAATATTAACATCGCTAAAAGCTGAATATGAATCTCAGGTTTGGAGTGACAAGAATTTTTATTGGATTGTTTTTGGATATGGTATTTTAGTGGCTTTGGCGCTCTTAATGTTATTACTTTTTATTAGAAAATATCGAAGAGATATCTATGATAATAATACCCAGGTAACATTTATAGCGTTCAATGTTTTATTAATGGTATTGATAACTACATTGGTAGTAAAATATAAATCGGATTATATTTATATAGTACCATTATGTATTTTGCCATTAATTCTAAAAGCATTTTTTGACTCGAGACTTGGGTTATTTACACATGTTGTAACTGTATTGATTTTAGGTTTTGTTGTACCCAATAGTTATGAGTATACTTTTTTGCAGATTATTGCTGGAATCGTTACTATACTAACTATTTCGGAGTCTTATAAAAGGGCAAATTTGTTTATTACCGTTGGACAAATTACCGCTATTTATATTGTAGCATATATCGCCTTTCATATTATTCATGAAGGGAGTATTAGTGATATTGATTGGACAACTATAGGATTGTTTGTTATAAGTGGTTTTGCAACGTTAATTGTACATCCATTAATTTACGCTTATGAGAAAATGTTTGGTTTGATCTCTGATGTTTCTCTTTTAGAACTGAGTGATACCAATTCATCTCTATTAAAAGAATTATCGGATAAAGCTCCTGGAACATTTCATCATTCGCTTAATGTTGCAAATATTGCCGAGGCTGCTGCTAATGAGATAGGAGCAAATGTAATGCTTGTTAGGGTAGGAGCTCTTTATCACGATATAGGTAAAATGGCCAATCCTACTTTTTTTACGGAAAACCAAACAGCATCAGGAAATGCACACGACGTTTTATCTCCTAAAGAAAGTGCTAAGATTATTATAAATCATGTAATTCGTGGTATCGAAATAGCAAAGAAAAACAAGCTTCCTGATCGAGTGATTGATTTTATAAGAACACATCACGGAACAAGTACTGTTTACTATTTTTATATGAAAGCTAAGGAGATTAATGAAAATGTTAATATAGAAGATTTTCAATATCCTGGTCCAAAACCATTTTCTAAAGAAACGGCTATTTTAATGATGAGCGATAGTGTTGAAGCAGCTTCTAAAAGTTTAAAAAACCCTACCAGTAGTTTAATAGATTCTTTTGTAGAAAAAATCGTTAATAAGCAAATGGAAGATGGGCAATTTCTTAATGCAAATATTACTTTTAAAGAAATTCAACAGGTAAAAAAAGTATTCAAACGTAAGCTTACTAATATTTATCATCTCCGAATCGAATATCCCGAATAATATTTTAAGATTGGTATGTTATTTGATAAGATAGCTAGTAACATAAACCATCTTAAAAATTTACTATGAAATCTTTCAGAAACTTTGTCATTCTAGTATGTTTACTACTAGGTCTTAAATCACATGGTCAAGTTAGGATAGGAGGAGATGTTTCTATTGACATAAGTATAAATATTCCAGTTCCTGATATTGTAATAGAACAAAGAAAAAATACAAGAGTTGATACAAAACCCTCTGCTCCTGTTATACATAATTGTGATCACTTATGTACGCATAATGAAAATGTAAGTTATGGAGAAATTCAAAATCAAAATGGTCCTTTTGGTCGTCAAATATATCAAGTAACTCGTGCAAGATTAGAATCTAATCCTGTTGGTTCAGAAAGTGTTATTTATTTTTTAGATTCTGGAGATGTATTAGAATTAATAATTGTAGCTGCTAATCTTCAAGATTTCAATTACCATACCTATGAAGATAATTGTGATTGTTCACAGCAAAATAGAATATTGGAAGTACTATTAAATAATCAACAAATACAGTTAAGAGATGGAAGTTTATCATTACAACCAAAAAGAAATGGTTTTCACTCTGTTATAAATTTGCATACTGAATTTGAAGGAGATTTTAACGGAACAGTTAATTTTTAGACTAGTATTTTTCATCCATCCAGAAAGTTATAAGGAGTAGTGCTAAAAGAAATATTGGCTTTTATTATTTTTAACAAAATATATAGTAACATACTTTAAAGTTTTGATATTAATTATAGAGGAGCGCAAAATTTTGCACTTATACAAGGGTAGAAGTTATTGTGCTATTAATATTTTTAAAACCTAAAATTTTATTATTATGTTACACAAATTTTTGAAATTAGATTTTGCTGAAAAGATTTCTAAGAACGAACAAAAAGCTATTAATGGAGGAATGCGTACATTAACCAGTATATGTTTTGGTACAGGAACTGGAGGAGGCTCTAGTGTAGGGTTTTCTCAAGCCTGTGTTGGTAGAACAGAAGATACTGATTGTATTATTAACGGATATCAGGCTTCTTGTGCAGGCAATGGAAGTGGAGATTTTTGGTATTTGTAAACAATATCAAATGTAAGTGTAAGAGTTTTTCAGTGATGAAAAGCTCTTTTTTTATTAAAAGCGTTTTACTTCTTTGATAAATATTTACCATCCATCCAGAAAGTACCAAAAGGAATTATAGAACATAAGAGTACAATTGCCAAAGTCTTAATATTCCATTTTCTTTCTGCTTTAATTAAAAAAGCAAAAACGATATAAATCAAAAACAGAAAACCATGAGCCATACCGATTACCTTATTTGGTTCTGGAGACGCAAATAAATATTTTAAAGGCATTGTAATAAATAAGATGAGTAGATATGAAATTCCTTCTAAGTAACTGATTATTCTGAAAGCACCAACCATATGTATTATTTAAAATTGAATGCAAATTTAACGCTCAAAAGGCATTAAATCTTACTTATTATCTATTTTTTATGATTAAAATCTAATTCGAATATTTCTAAATCAAAATAGGAGATAGTAGATAGTAAGTGATCAAAAATATCTGCCACTATTTTTTCATAGTTTTTCCAGATTTTATCATTACTAAATGCATAGATTTCTAAAGGAATACCTTGCGAAGTAGGAGCTAGTTGTCTACTCATTATGGTCATATTACTATTTACATAAGGGTGATTTTCTAGATATGATTCTACATAACGTCTAAAAACCCCCATATTAGATAGATTTCTACCGTTTACTAGAACTTCTTTATTTATTTGATTATCTGTGTTATAAAATTCTATCTTGTTTTGTGAATCTTCTAAGTAATCTGTAATAAGTTCTATTTTTTTTAAGCGATCTATGTCATTTTTAGATAGAAACTTAATACTCGAAGCTTTTATAAGAAGTGCTCTTTTAATTCTTCTTCCTCCCGAATCCATCATTCCTCTCCAATTTCTAAATGATTCAGAAGTTAGGTGGTATGTTGGTATTGTAGTGATCGTTTTATCAAAATTTTGAACCTTAACAGAAGATAAATTAATTTCTACTACATCTCCATCGGCACCGTATTTATCCATAGTAATCCAGTCTCCAATTCTTACGGTATCATTAACTGCGACCTGTATACTAGCTACAAAACCTAAAATTGTGTCTTTAAAAATTAATAGAATTACTGCTGACATCGCACCAAGAGCAGTAAGAAAAGTCCAGATAGATTTTCCTGTGACTGACGAAAAGATAAAAATTCCACCGATAGCCCAAACTATGATCATAAATACTTGAACATAACTATCTATGGGTTTATCCTTAAAGGATTCTAAAGATTTTAAAAAATCTCTAAAGGTTCTAAGTACACTTCTTACAATCCATATAGTTAGAGCAATGACTAAAATATCAAAAAGAATCTCTAAGTAACCTTCTGTAGTAGGAAAAGCGATAAATAATTGTGGAAATATCCAAATACTTATGGATAACGGTACTATATGAGATAAATAATCAAAAGTCTTATTCTTTACTAAATAATCATCAAAAGTGTTTCGTGATTTAGAAGCATAACTTTTAAAAAGATTAAGTATTACTTTTCTTATAATTCGATCGATAAGAAAAAGTACGATGAGTAAAATAAATGTTCCTATAAGAACATTTAAATATTCTGCTATGTTTTCTGAAATACCATATGAAACTAATAGTTTATAAAAGTATCGGATTAATTCTTCCATAAAAGAGAATTACAAAATGGTTTTTGATGATTGTTTTAATCGATAATAATATTTACTCGATAAAGTGTTATACCAGATTAAAAATTGCAGCTGCATATAAATAAAATCTAACAAACCTTAACAACCCAAATAGTAAATAGCTAGTAAAGGAATATCTAATCATTCCTGCAGCAATACTTGTTATAGAAAAGGGTATTGGTAATAATGCACCTACTACAATTAAAAAACCTCCCCATTTTCGAGTATTTTTTATGTGTTTTGCCATTTTTACTTCTAGATATTCGTGAACCGAAGGGATCTTAGTTATTGATTTTCCTATAAAATATGAAATAACACCTCCTAGATATGACAATAGAGCTAATATGGATAAATACAATATGGGACTACTCGCTTTATCACTCCAAGCGATAAAAATTTCTGGAGGTATAAGACCTAAAAGAGATTCTGAAGCGAAAAACACACTAAAAACTATATAGTCAGAGTAGTTTTTCGTTACATATAATAAAAGATCGTTAATGTTTATAACAAAGTAATTAACGATTAATAATCCAGCAATAAACAATAGAATGGGAGGTAGTGCCTTTTTAAGACTGGTACCTAAAAACTTATAAAAACCAGTATAACTGTAATACTGATGCAATAACTGCAATCTTGTTTTCTTAACAGATCGGGGATTCATTTTCATAACAATTTTTCCTCAAGGGGACAAAAGTAATATTTAATTGATTTTTTGACGTTTATAAAATCATAAAATTTGTCGATAAAATGTTATTATCATTACAACTTTTTATTTTTTGTCTAAATGATTGGTTGTTAACGAAAAAAGTATTTAGTTTAGTATATGTTTTTGAATAAAAAAGACCTTGATTTTTCAAGGTCTTTTTTTATTTATATATAAGATACTTTAATGGATATCTATTTTAGGCATTTAAGGCATCTCTATAATCAGCCAAATCCATTACATTCATTTTGTTTTTCAGATCTTTCAATAATGAAATAAGATACATAAGACTTTCTACTGGATTTACGTCTTTATCTGTTTCTACTGGAGTTTCATTTTCTTCAATAGGCTCATCATCAGGAATTGGGATTAAGAAACTATCATTTTCTTCTATATGTTCGTAGGTAAGTCTTAAAACCTTAACCACTAAAGGTACTTGTTGTTCTAAAGCAAAAGTTCTTAGGGTTTTAAGATCTTCAATTAGTGTGTCTGTGTTGATACCAGATTGTCCTAGATCAGTCAGAATTTTGTCTATTAATTTGAGTGCCTTTTTATTTTCCAAGGATGATAAAATTAGTATGGTTTAAAAAAATGATTCTGGCAAATTTAACCCTTTATATAAATCTTTAAAATCTTTTAAAACAAATAAATTTATTTTTTAGTGTTAAAAAATAAATCTCTAATTATTATAATAAAAAAAAGAGAGGAATATTCCCCTTAATGTATTGATAGGTAACTGTTTATTCTTTAGAAAACCTTTGTATGCTTGTATTCCGGCTAAAGTTTGAGGTTTAACCGTAACCAAAATTCCTTAATCCTCTTTATCTTTGAAAAGTATTCCAATTACAATTTTTCCCTTACTTTTTTTGTTTTCCCCAACACTTACCTCCTTGAATACAGGAGGTAAGTTCTTCTTGGGGTATTTCGTAATTAAAACAGTGTTACAATTTTATTTTTATCTTCTTTTTTTATCGTTATTAATAATTTTCTTTTTCCAAGCTTATTCACCTTATATACTTTAGTTCCAGTTGTCCAATTTTCTTTTCTTATTGCTTGCGGCATCATGGGAAATCCATAACTAAATTTAGATCCATCAGGTTTCGGTCCTATTACTAAAAAATGATTTCTGCTTAGAGAGTTGTTTTTTATTTTGAATTTAATGTATTCGGTAAGATTGTTTTTTGTTTTATTATTTCTATTTCTATTTTTTTTGGCGTCACCTTTGATTTTTTTTGGCGTATTTAAGATATCTAGTTTTGCATTTTTAGATAGTTTGGCATCAATTTCATTGAGTACCCGAACATTTGCTGATCCCCAACTCCATATATCTATTCTAGCATTTTCTGCAGTTAAATTTGACGCATCTATCGAAGCAACTTCTGCTGCAATACGTAATTCCTTTGTTTTTCCTTCTAAAACTATTTTACCTATAGGTGCGACAACCTGAATATAATCATTATCTAGGTTAATAATTTTTGTAGAATCGTGAGTTCCACTTTCTACTTTTTTTATGTTAGGTGCTCCAATGATAATCTTTACATTTTTAGAGGGTTGTATCCATTCTTTTTGATCTAAGTATAAGGTTCCACCTACTACTTCTTTATCAATGTATTCGAAAAGGTTCGTATCGGTGGTGATAATAAGGGTCTCTTTTTTAGAATTGTCTATGATTACTTGTGCGTAAAAATTAATTTTTACAGACTCTATATTTTTTACATTAAAGGTTTTGGTTTCTATTTTTTTGCTTCCTTTTATTTGTCCAATCGTTGTTAAACTGAATAATAATAGTATAGTATTTATAAATGCTTTCATGGTTTTGTGTTTTAAATTGATTTTGGAATTACATTTTCGTTTGATATTAAATGTTTCGTTTTTGATAATAAATAATCAATTCCGAACCTTCCTGAACCTAGTAGTAGATTATAGATGGAAATCCATAAGAAACCCATCGCTGGTAACATACCCCAAATCCCATTATCCCATTTTTGAAAAAATATTGCGACCAACATTGTGCACATTATAAATAAAGAAGCAATTCTAGTTTTTAAACCCAATGTAAGAAATACTCCACCAATGGCTTCGCTAGCTGCTCCCATCCAAGCAAAGAAAACTGGAAACAAAGCAAAAACGCCTCCGTATTCTGCAATATCTTGGGGGAACCAATCTACTACTTCTAGAAAACCTAAATCTGGTGAACCTTTAGGACTCCAGGGTACTCCAAATTTACTCCCACCAAAATTTACTGCAAGAAAGTATCCACATAATATTCTCGGAAGAGCAAATACTAAATCAAAAAACCAATACGCCATTGTTATTGGAGTTATTATCATTTTAATTACATTTTTCATGATTGAATTTGTTTTAGATGTTTGATAATCCAAATGTCTAATTTCAATACGATTCTGGCGCCCCAAAACGAAATAGGACGGCTCAAATCATAATTTGAGCCGTCCTATTTAACGTGAGTCGATATGTAATTTCGATTATTTTTTCGCCTCTAGTAATACAATTTCATAATCAGATTTTATGGTAACATTTCCATCTTTTACAGTAGCTTCTATTCCTGAATACGTATCCGTTAAAGCTGTACCATCTTTAAAAATTGAATTAACTTTTATTGTTTTTGTTCCTTTTCGTTGATTTAATCCTATTACAACTCCATCAACGTTGCCATCTTTAGTATATTTTCTCGAAAAAACATAAGGCGTTTCTTGTATCATTTTATGTTTTCCTGCACCAATAGACGGATGATCTTTTCTGAACTTACCAAGTTTTTGCCAGTGTAGTAATAATGATTTTGTTTCTTCTTTTTCCAAATCTTCCCAATTCATATTTGATCTTAAAGTAGCATCACCCTCGGTTCCTTCTATGATTAAAGATCTACCAGTTTCATCACCGTAGTAAACTTGAGAGATTCCTGGAGTTAATAATAACTTAGTAGCAGATTCAAAAGTTTTCTTTCTTTCTTTATCAAATGGGTCTCCGTCATCGTGAGAACTGATATAGTTCATAACACTTTTTCCTATAAGACCTGTTTGTAGTGCAGTACTATATTTACTATACAGTTTCTCATAATTTAGTCGTTTAGCATCGTATTTAAATTGAAAATTGATAAGATTATCAAACCCATTTGCAAAATAATCTACTTTACGATCTCCGAAATCATAAAATCGTTTTCCATCGATACCATACCCATATAATTCTCCTAAAACATAAAATTCATTATTGTCAAGTACTTTACCAGGATGATTTTTCTTCCATTCTGCAAATGCTATTTTGGCTTGTTCTGCTAGTACTCCCCAAACACCTTCTTCTACATGTTTAACTGTATCTACGCGATATCCGTCAATTCCAAGTTCCCTAACATAATCAGTTAACCATTTAATGATATAGTTTTTGGGAGATTTTTTTAAACCAGTTTTTGCAAAAAAGATTTCTAATTCATCCATTTCTGCTTCTAATCTTCCTTCTTCTTTCCATTTGTTAATTAACGCTTCGGGTAGTTTTACCTCATCATTATTTTCGGTTTTTACATCAGGAAGATTTTTTACCAATGTACATTTTACTGCTGTTTCATAATCTTTATAGGAACATTGCGGTCCTGTACGAACCCAATCATCTGACCATTTAGGGTCTTTATCTGTTACAGGACCTGTATGGTTTATAACCACATCCATCAAGATTCTAATTCCATTTTGATGTGCTACATCTACTAATTTCTTAAGATCATCATAAGTCCCAAAATTTGGATCTATAGAGGTCCAATCTTTTGCCCAGTATCCATGAAAAGCATAAGTGTTACCTGTTCCTTCATCTACACTGTCATGAATTTGCTCTACTAAAGGGTTTACCCAAAGAGCATTAATTCCAAGTTTTTCGAAGTAGCCGTCTTCAATTTTCTGAATTATTCCTTTTATATCACCACCTTCAAAACCACGAAGAACACCTGTTTCTTTTGATCGATCTAAAACCTTGTCATTAGAAACATCTCCATTTTTAAACCTGTCCGCTAATAAAAAATATACATTGGCGCCTTCCCAAACAAAGGGTATATTATCCGCTGTAACTGTTGTTGCTGTTTTCGATTCTAAATTTGCTTTTTCTTCTGAATTTGGTTTAGTTTCATTTTTGCAAGAGATAAGAATGCTAAATAAAAGTAAAATGCTAGTTGTTAATAAATGTTTCATGCGTTTGTTTTTGTGCTTCAAAACAATAATTTTCTCAATAAAGAGTACTAATTAAGTATCGAAACGGTAATAAATACTGGTTGAAGTTGCTAATCTATAAAATTGTGTATAAAAAATACAGTTTGATTAATTGTGAAATTCATAAAAATGATATAGTTACGCTTTATTTTGGGAAGCAGAATATTGTGAAGGAGATGTATTTGTCAATTTCTTGAATACTCTATTAAAGGTTGCTTTGCTATTAAACCCGCACTCATAAGCGATTCCTAACAACGATAATTGTTGTTGCTTACCTTCTTTAAGCATTTTTTGTACTTCTTTTACTCGGTATGAATTTACAAAATCATTAAAGTTTTTATCAAAACCAGAATTAATAGTCTCAGAAATAACAGATGCTGGTATTTTGAGCATCTGTGATAGTTGAGTAAGGTTAAGATCTGGGTTAAGAAACGGTTTTTCCTCTGCCATAAATTCCTTTATTTTTTTCTTATTTCTAATAACATCACTACTTAATTCAGTTGATAACGTAGAAGTTGTTTCTTTTACCGATACAGAAAAATTTAAATTATTCAACTTACTAGTATCTGTAAAATATCCTTTTATACCAATATATATAATTGCTACAGCTGTAAAAAAATGATACCACCAACGTTGCGTCCAATGAAGTTCAGTAATAACGGATCCGATAACTCCCTGAAATAAACTATATAAAAAAAGAAAGGAGTAAATAAAAAGAAAGTTCCTAATCCAGTTCAATTCTAGACTATACGTGTTAGAAAAAAAATGTTGAATTTTTTTTCGGTATACATAATATAACTGAATAGTAAATGCTAGATACAGAAGCATCTGAAGGTTTTCTACAACCCCAATAAGGGGTCCAACATATTTTTCGTCCAAAAAAACTTTGAGATAACCATTCTGTGTATCCTCAAAACCTGGTTGCGCAGCATCATAAATGAAAATAGATATTTTGTATACTATATATAAACAAACAGGAATGAAATGTAAGAAGTCTTTTTTTCTAAATTTGAAATTAGAAGTGGTAATTGATTTTATGTAAAAGTATAGTAAAGGACCAATTGCCAATGATAATGCTATGAGCCAATAATTAATCTTGGTATTTCGAAATGTGTCATACCAGTCCATAAAACCAATAGTATAAGAAGTTCTATGATAGCCAGTAATAAAAATTAATAAAGAAAGTATTAAAGCGGATATATGTTTTTTTTTGAAATATCTTACCAATAAAAGAAAAGCAAAAATAAATGCTTGCAGAACCAATAGTAGCAAAGGTGTACTATATAGATTAAATGAAGGGAATTCTAACGGCAACGGAATTGACATAATGCTAATTTAAATAATTCACAGAATTATTTTTTATTTTTTATTTAATTAAAATACTGTTCCTTTGACTATCAATTAAGATTATAATGACCAAATTTAAAGCTTGGATCTCTGCCGCAAGGCTTCGTACATTACCATTGTCAGTATCAGGAATTATAGTTGGATCAGCATTAGCTGGTGGTTTTGGGGTTTCTATTATTTTTTGGTTAGCGATTGCGACCACCTTAGGATTACAAGTCCTTTCTAATTTTGCAAATGATTATGGTGATGGTGTAAAAGGTACTGATAACGAGGATAGAGTAGGACCTCAGCGAGCGCTACAAAGTGGAGCTATATCAGATAAAGAAATGTTTGTAGGTATCGTTCTTACTTCGATTATAACCTTATTTCTAGCTATATTTCTTATTTACGTGTCCTTTGGAAAGGAATATTTCTTTTATTCGATATTCTTTTTTCTTTTAGGCATTGCAGCTATAGCGGCAGCAATAAAATATACCATGGGTAATTCTGCATATGGATATCGCGGATTGGGGGATGTTTTTGTATTTATTTTTTTTGGATTGGTTAGTGTTGTAGGGTGTTATTTCTTATTTACAAAAGACTTAAATGGATTAATTTTTCTTCCAGCTACCGCAATCGGATTATTAAGTTCAGCAGTGCTAAATCTCAATAATATGAGAGATCATGATAGTGATAAAAAATCTAAAAAGAATACTCTAGTGGTTAAATTAGGTATTGCCAAAGCTAAAATGTATCATTACTTTTTAATTCTGGGAGCGATTTTCAGTATGTTAGTTTATCTTATTTATACCTATAAGAATTATTTTAACTTACTGTTTCTAATAGTTTTGATACCCTTATTAATTCATTTGAATAAAGTTATAAAAACAAAGGATACCAAAAACTTAGATCCAGAATTAAAAAAAGTGGCACTATCCACATTTTTTCTGGCTATATTATTTAGTTTAGGGCAGATTTTATAACTTTCCATTACCATTTTAAAACCTTACACAATGAAAATTACTTTTTTTGGGCAGAATACGTTATTGCTGGAAATCAATGAAGTTAAAGTTTTAGTTGACCCCTTTATTTCTGGTAATCCTATGGCTAAAGACAAAATAAAAATTACAGATTTTAAAGTTGATTATATATTACTAACACATGCACATCAAGATCATACATTAGATGCAGAAGCCATTGCAAAGCATAGTAATGCGATTATAGTATCTAATTATGAAATTGCAATGTATTATCAGGATAAAGGTATAGAAGTACATCCGATGAATCACGGAGGTAACTGGGAATTTAGTTTTGGAAAAGTAAAATATGTAAATGCAATACATACGAGTAGTTTTCCTGATGGAACTTATGGTGGTCAACCTGGAGGTTTTGTAATACAAGCAGAGTCTGCGAATGTTTACATCGCTGGAGATACTGCTTTAACCATGGATATGAAGTTAATTCCGCTAACAACAAAATTAGATTTAGCTATTTTACCTATAGGTGATAATTTTACTATGGGAATTGATGATGCTATTATTGCTAGTGATTTTGTGGAATGTGATAAGGTTCTTGGAGTTCATTATGATACTTTTGGATATATAGAAATTGATCATGAGGATGCTAAAAGAAAGTTTAGAGCCAAAGACAAGGATCTTATTTTATTAGATGTAGGGCAGCGTATAGAATTATAATGAAAGCAATCTATCATAAGCATATTTTAGAATTTAAAAGACCAAGTGGAACTTCCAGAGGAGTTCTTAAGACTAAAGAAACTTGGTATATCGTAATTACTTCTAATGGTAAACAAGGTATTGGTGAGTGTGGTATTCTAAGAACGTTAAGTATTGATGATCGACCTGATTATGAAGAAAAACTTAAATGGACTTGTAATAATATTCATTTAGGTGTTGAGCAACTTTGGGAAGAACTCAAAGAATTTCCTAGTATTCAATTTGGTGTAGAAATGGCTTTTAAATCTTTACATAGTGAGTCACCATTTTTGTTATTTCCATCAGAATTTACGGAAGGAATAGATTCGATCCCAATTAATGGATTGATATGGATGGGAGAGAAGGAGTTTATGAAAAATCAGATAATAGATAAGCTAAATCAAGGTTTTGATTGTATTAAAATGAAGATAGGTGCTATTGATTTTGAAGCAGAATTAGAATTGTTATCATATATAAGATCCCAGTTTTCTGAAGAAATAATTGAGTTAAGAGTTGATGCTAATGGAGCGTTTAGCCCAAATGAAGCTTTAGATAAGTTAATAAAGTTGCATAGTTTTGGATTGCACAGTATAGAGCAACCGATAAGGCAAGGGCAATTCGATTATATGATGAATTTGTGCAAAAGATCACCTTTGCCCATAGCTCTAGATGAAGAATTAATTGGTGTTTTTAGTGTAACGGAAAAGAGAAAATTACTACTAACAATAAGACCTCAATACATTATTTTAAAACCAAGTTTAATAGGAGGTTTTAAAGGAACCCAGGAGTGGATCGATATTGCCGAAGAATTAGGAATAAGATGGTGGATTACGAGTGCTTTGGAAAGTAATATAGGATTAAGTGCTATAGCACAATATACCTATACATTACAAAGTAAGATGCCGCAGGGATTAGGAACAGGAAGTTTGTATACCAATAATATAGAAGCTCCCTTGTTAGTAGATACAGGTAGTTTAAAATATCAACAAAATAAGAAATGGGTAGTTTCTTATTTAAATTAAATAATTTATAGATGTATATAGAGCAAGGAAGAAAAGGGAAATTAGGAATGTGGAAATATTTGCCTGTTCCAATCGGTTTTCTCGGTTTAATTCTTTTTAATTTGATGTTTACTCAGGGAGTTGATATTGATCCACTTATGGCTGAGCAGATAGAAACTTTAGGGAAACCACTATTTTTTCTTATTTCTGTAGGACCTTTTGTTATTTTTTTAGCGGGATTACTTTTTTGGGTAAAGGTAGTGCATCAACAAAGTATAACGTCTTTAACTACATCTAGAAAAAAGATAGATTGGAAACGAGTTCTTTTTATGTTTACACTCATAACACTCTATATTTTAATTACTACTGGAGTTTTATATTATTTATATCCAGAAGATTTTCAGCTTAATTTTGAATTAGATGCTTTTATTACTTTGGCTATAATGGCAATTATTATTATTCCGATGCAAACGAGTTTCGAAGAATATTTGTTTAGAGGTCATATGATGCAGGGATTAGGTTTAGCTACAAAAACTAGATGGATTCCACTGATTGTTACCTCTGTAATATTTGGTGCAATGCATTTTGGTAATCCAGAAGTAGCTAAGATTGGTCCTCATATTATGGTTTACTATATAGGGACAGGTCTATTTTTAGGTATTATTACTTTAATGGATGAAGGTTTAGAGCTAGCATTAGGTTTTCATGCAGCGAATAATTTAATAACGGCACTTTTAGTAACATCTTCTTGGACAGCTTTTCAAACAGATTCTATTTTATTGTATACAGGAGAACCCGAGACAGGATTGGAAATATTGATTCCGGTTTTCGTAGTGTTTCCAATTTATATTTTAATTCTTTGGAAAAAATATAAATGGTCAGGATGGAGAGATAAACTATTTGGAAAAGTTAAACCAGAAATTCAAATGGAAAAATAACAAATTATTAATATATAATTTACGTAATCATAACCAACGAATATGTAATAAAATTGAAATTTGGGTATGCAAACAGAAGATACATTTTCTACACCTAAAATACATGACAATTTTAGTATTAATAAGCGATCTTTAGATAATTCTGGTCTGCAACGTATCGCCTATAGTTTTAAAAAAGACGGAGAGTTTTATGAACAAGAAGTGGGTAACTTTCTTCTGGATTGGTTAAATGATAAAGATTATATTGTAGTCAAAACTTCAGGTTCTACCGGAAAACCAAAGAAAATTAAAATTTACAAGCAGCATATGATAAATAGTGCCTTAGCTACGGGTGCTTTTTTTAAGGTAAAAGAAGATACAACTGCCTTGTTATGTTTACCGGCTACCTATATTGCTGGAAAAATGATGTTGGTTCGCGCTATGGTTTTGGGATGGAAAATTGATTTGGTTCCACCTAAAACAAATCCCTTGGATACTGTATATAAACAATATGATTTTTGTGCTATGGTTCCATTGCAATTAGATAATTCTATTAATAGATTACATCTGATAAAAAAATTAATTGTTGGTGGAGGAACCGTACCGGAAAATCTTAAAGAATTAGTGCAAGGGGTCAAAACTAAAATTTTCGAAACTTATGGAATGACCGAAACCATCACTCATGTTGCTGCAAGAAGAATTAACCCAAAAAAGAAAGATAAAAAAGATGCTAAATACTTTAAAGCATTACCAAATATAACACTTAGTACAGACGAAAGAAATTGTTTGATAATCAAAGCACCCCAGTTAAATGATAAAACAATCATCACAAATGATGTTGTAGAGCTTAAAACATACAAGAAGTTTAATTGGAAGGGACGTTATGATAATGTAATAAATAGTGGAGGAGTTAAATTATATCCAGAAGAGATAGAAACTAAACTTCAGTTATTAATTGGGCATCGATTTTTTATAGCAGCTGTTCCAGATGATGCTTTGGGTGATAAAGCAATTTTGATAGTGGAAAGGGATTATGATATTGTGGTAAAAGAAAATTTAGAAGATGCGATATCTAATTTAAAAGTTTTAAGTAAATATGAAGTCCCTAAAGAGATTCATTTCTTAGCTCAATTTATAGAAACGGATAATGGTAAAGTACAACGAACTAAGACGTTGGAACTTGTTCATAATAATCTATCCTAAATATATTACCAATTTCCCTAAGCTAAATCACCTTTTTACTCAATGTAGATTTTAATTAAGAATCTGTAGGAGTAGTTTTATTTCATAATTAAAACAATAATTATTATGAAACAACTACACTATTTTATGCTTTTGTTATTTACCGTTGGAATAACAATCGGCCAAGAACTAACAATTACAGGAACTGTTACGGATGCCAGCAATAATGATCCAATTCCTGGAGTAAATATAACTATTAAAGGAACGAATAAAGGAGCTCAAACTGATTTTGACGGGAGGTATTCAATTCAAACAAATATTGGAAATATTTTAACTTTTTCTTTTATCGGCTATGAAACTGAAGAAGTAAAAATAAAACAAGATAGTTCTATTGTCAATGTAGCTATGAGTATATCTCCCGCACAGCTAGAAGAAGTTGTAGTAACTGCACAAGGAATACAAAGAAAACGAAGTGTTTTAGGGTATGCAGTCTCTGCTGTTAGTAGTGAATCTATTAGTATGTCTAGAGCAGATAGAAGGAAAGCTAGAAGAGCAAGAAAACAATCAAAAGCTAATAAGTTAAATGGGAGAGTTTCTGGATTATCAATAACTAATAATGCGGGAAATACGAACTCTAATAATTCTATAAGAATAAGAGGAGCTAACAGTATTTCTAATACAAATCAACCTTTATATATTGTAGATGGTATACCTATAGATAAAAAAAATATAGGAAAGATTCAGAGTATAGATCCTAAAAACATTTCTAATGTAGAAGTTTTGAAAGATAAAACTGCAGCTTCATTATACGGTATAAGAGCAACTCATGGATGTGTTATAATTACTACGCACAAAGGGAATTATAAAATAGATAATAATGAATCATATGAAGAAATAGTAGAAAATAGTTTTGAAAAGGTAAATATGTCTCCGTTATCTACATTTTCTATAGATGTTGACAAAGCATCATACAGTAACGTTCGAAGAATGATTAATAGTGGTCAACAAATACCTGTAGATGCTGTTAAGATCGAAGAGATGATTAATTATTTTGAATATGACTATAAACAACCAACCAATGATCATCCATTCGCAATTCATACAGAATATGATAAAACTCCTTGGAATACCAAAACTCAATTGGTAAAAATAGGATTAAAAGGAAAAGAAATTCCGCAAGATGAAATTCCAGCCTCGAACTTGGTTTTTCTGCTTGATGTATCTGGTTCTATGAATCAAGCTAATAAATTACCATTACTAAAGAGAGCTTTTAAATTATTAGTAAATCAATTAAGAGAGAAAGATAAAGTGTCGATAGTGGTTTATGCTGGAGCCGCTGGAATGGTATTGAAACCGACATCTGGAGCTCATAAAAACGAAATCAATCGAGCATTAGATAATTTGAGTGCGGGAGGTTCTACAGCTGGAGGAGCAGGTATAGAACTTGCGTATAAAATTGCACAAGAAAATTTCATGAAGAATGGAAACAATCGCGTGATTCTTGCAACCGATGGAGATTTTAATGTAGGAATGAGTAGCGATGCGGATATGAAATCATTGATTGAAGAAAAGCGTAAATCTGGTGTATTCTTAACCTGTTTAGGTTTTGGGATGCACAATTATAAAGATAGTAAGTTAGAAACTCTGGCGGATAAAGGTAACGGGAACCATGCATATATTGATACTATGCAAGAAGCTCAAAGAGTATTAGGTAAAGAATTTGGAGGAACATTATATACCATTGCCAAAGATGTAAAGATACAAGTAGAGTTTAACCCTGGAAAAGTACAAGCATACCGCTTAATAGGTTACGAAAATAGATTATTAGCTGATGAAGATTTTGTGGATGATACAAAAGATGCAGGAGAATTAGGCAGTGGTCATACAGTTACTGCGCTATATGAAATCATACCAACAGGAGTTAAGAGTAACTATATTAAACATACACCAGATTTAAAGTATACAGATACTAAAATCACTAAAAATTATGGAGATGAGTTGTTAACCGTAAAATTTAGATATAAAAAACCACAAGGAAACAAAAGTATTGAAATGGTTCACGTGTTAAAAACAAATAAAAAGCAAGTTTCTAAAGATTTCAATTTTGCAGCATCTGTTGCTTGGTTTGGTATGAAAATTAGAAAGTCAAGATATATAACTAATAAAAATATCAATGATATTATAACAATTGCAGAAGAAAACAGATCTTTAGATCGTCAAGGTTACAGAGCAGAGTTTATTAGATTAATGAATAGTTATCAGACGCTTTAAAATTAGTTTTATTGTAATAGAAAAAGAGACATCCACAAAGCATTGCAGGTGTCTCTTTTTTGTAATACTTTTATTCGATATTAATGAACCCACACAAATGAAAAGATTTTTTATACTCCTATTACTAATTTTTACTACGATTTCTCAAGCACAAATTCTTCCAGAAAGAGATAGAGCAGAGGTAATTGATCAAATATTAGCAGATCGTTTTAATAAACTATTACCACAGTTAATGGATCAAACTGATTTTGATATGTGGATATTGATTTCGCGTGAGTATAATGAGGATCCAGTATTAAAGACCATGTTACCAGCAAAATGGCTTAATGCAAGAAGAAGAACTATATTGGTTTTTTATAGGGATAAAGAAAAAAACACAATTGAACACCTTGCTGTAGCTAGATATAATGTTGGTAAGTATATTGATTCTGCTTGGGATAAGGAAAAACAACCGGATCAGTGGAAGGCCCTTACAGATATTATTGCAAAAAGGGATCCCAAAAAGATTGGAATTAATTATTCTGAACATTTTGGAATTGTAGATGGTATAGTTAAAACAGATTATGAAGAATTTATAAAAGAGTTACCAGATACTTACAAGTCTAGAGTAACATCTGCAGAGAAATTAGCTATAGCATGGATAGAAACTAGGACTGAACAAGAAATGGAAATCTATAAAGAGTTAGTACAAATCACACATGATATTATCGGTGAAGCATTTAGTACTAAGGTTGTGAAACCAGGTAGCACAACAACCGATGACGTGGTTTGGTGGTTAAGACAAAAAGTAACAGATATGGGACTTAAAACGTGGTTTCATCCAACTGTAGATATCCAACGGGATAATGAAAAGTTAGAAGATCACATAGTTTCGTTCTCCAATAGACCAAATGATAAAATTATCAAACAAGGGGATCTGATTCATTGTGATTTTGGAATTACATATTTAAGGTTAAATACAGATTGTCAGCAACATGCATATATATTAAAAAATGGAGAAATGGCTCCACCTGAATTCTTGATTAAAGCATTTGCGGATGGTAATAGAGTTCAGGATATTTTTACTTCAAATTTTGAGACAGGGAAAACCGGAAATGAGATACTATTAAAATCTTTAGAAGAAGGTAGAGCAGAAGGATTAAAACCTGCCATTTATACACATCCTTTAGGATTGTATGGACATTCATCGGGTACAACTATTGGAATGTGGGATTCACAAGGCGGTGTTCCTTTTACTGGAGATTATCAGTTACACGAAAATACGGTATATGCTATAGAACTTAATACTACAGTAACATTATCGGAATGGAATAAAGATATTAGAATTATGTTAGAAGAAGCTGGCTTTTGGGGTAAAAATGGATTTAGGTATGTCAATAAAAGACAAGAAGAATTGATTACTATTCCGAAAAGGAAATAAAAAAAGGGAGTTCCATTATGAACTCCCTTTTCTTTTTATTTTGATTTATATTCTATAATTCAATCTCTTCAGTAGTTCCATCAGGATAGGTTACAAATGCTTTGTCGTCGCAAGTTCCATCTCCATAATTAATAGAAGCGATCAACGAATTTTTAGTCATTATTAGAGTACCTGTGGTAATATATCCACAACTAAAAGTACCTTCTAATGTAGGATCCGTTACTAGTGAATAGCTGTCAGGACCTAAGGTTACTATCCAACTACCACCAATAGAATAACTAGCATTTGCTGTCCCAAGACCACTGATTGTATACGTTTTTGTTCCTTGTTCAGAAGCTGTAGTTCCATCAGCCAATGTAATAGATAGGTCAGAGGTAACACTATATACAAAGTTACCACCATTAGTATCTAAGGAATAGGTAGTACTTTTGCTGCCATTAACAGAGTTTCCTGCAAAGGTTAAATTATCAAAAGTAATCGTTGTAGTAACGGTATTGTTTTCTATTACTACCATTACATTAATTGCTCCACTAATTGTTTCTCCATCCTCTGTAGTACAGTCGGCAAATGTCAGCGTGTATCCAGTATCAGTAATACTGAAATCTGCACATCCAGGTCTACTGAATTTTGAAGATAACTGCGCATTGGATCTATTCGTTGAGATATTATCCAAAGTCATGTTATCAATAAAGTTGGATATTTTTTCAACTTCTAAACTCTTCGTTACATCTTCTTGGGTAATATCAATAGATGCGGTGCTACTGTTGTCATCATCACTACAACTTATGATAAATAAACTGGCAAGTATAGCGATACTTAATACTTTAATTTTTAAAAATGATTTGTTCATTATTTTTGCTTTTGTTTATAAATATTCAACTTAATAATATAGGTTTTAGTATATCCTAAACAATATTTTAAGTATGATATAAACCTTATGTTAGCAAAATCAGATCTTAATTAAGGTGTCAAAATTTAGTTTATCGGATATTTAAAAGGCGATACCATTTGGTATCGCCTTAAGAATTTCTAAACAGAAAAAATTATGCTATTTGACACATACCCCAAAAACAAAAGAATTCTTCATGTTCAAATCCAGGAATAGAATTTAAAACATTACAATCAGCGCTGCTATAACAGCGCATTCCTGTATTTCCTCCGTTTACAGATTTTTGTTCTTGTTTGTTTAAAATTTGGGCGCCTTTTAGTTGCATTATTTTTTTCATCTTTTTATAATTTATTGATTTGTGTTTCAGTAAACGTTTTAAGACAGTTACTGTTTCTGTCCGTTACTTTTTATAAGCTTATAAATCTTTCCTGCTTAAGTATTATAAGTTCAAAAATGAATGTTATTATCTAAGAAAATGAACAGATAGCAAGCGTTATGGTATTTCCATTGATTATTTTTTCTACTCCACATTTTCCGGAACAACAATCACTATCATCGATGCATCTTCTAGCTACATTTTGACATTCATGAGTACCTCCTTTAATTGATATTTGATCTTCCTTTTTAATTGGAATGACTCCGTTTAGGTTTAAAATTTTATGAATCATGATGTAGTATTTAAAATTTGAATACGTTTAGAAAACATTTCCTTAATAAGAAACCTCTTAGTAATTGTAATTAGTCTAATTGCCCAAAATAACGTTCGAAAGAACAACTTACCCTTCATTTTATTTACCTATTCTTTCGATGGCTTTTTGGTTTTCGCTTCGATAAATCGATTATATAAATTGTATTAATTACAATTTATGGGCAATTTGGATTGCAAGGTGGATCTATTGGGTTTCCGTCTCCACTAGTATATGGTCTACGAACAGTTCTGCCATCAGCCCATTTTCCAGGATCTGGATTTACTACCCAAATACGTAATCCGTTACTGGCAAATTGACTTCGTTCATAAGCGGATGATAAACGCAGTGTAATGACTTGTTGTCCTTGAGCATTTGTTGTTAGTGTGCGGTTAGAACCTCTATAAGTTCCTATAATAGTAGAGCCTGTAGTAGTTCTAATATCTACATAAGAATTGTTATCAAAATTGGAACCCTTAATCCAAATACAATAATTATCATTACAACCAGCTCCTGCACTAATTATATTTGGAGTACCATTTCGTTTTACGATAGCACCATTATAACCTCCTGGGAATAAATTGGTAAAAGGGCAATTATTATTGTAGATGTATTCCTCTACAAAGTATCCGTTCGGGATACCATCTACAGAACATATAAAAAGATATTCTGGATTACTTTTATCACTAATTTCATTCTCTAAAAGCTCCTGTTCTTCTATAAAAGAATTATCTTCTTTCTCACAACTTTGAATTCCTATTAATAGAAATAGCACTGTTATTATTCTTAAATATTTTTTCATGTTTTTAATCTGTTTTTTTAAAATGATTTATGATTTGCCGGCCAGCTTATATTTGTAAAACTAGAGGTAAATCATTGATTATGAAAAAGAAGAAAAGTCAGTTTTATAAAATTGATGTTGTTTGTAAATAGTATAGCGATCAGGGTTTCTCTATTAATAAAAAAGCGACTTCTAATATTTAAGAAATCGCTTTTTAAATTTGGATGTTTTATTAAAACTATTCTTTTTTTATTATAGTCCCATAATATCTAATATCTCCAGTACTTTTATGTATAAATAAAGAATAATGGTAATTGCCAGAAGGTATTTTATTCTCATCCAAATAAGAAACTTCAAGATGATTTGCTTGCGCTGGAAATATATACCCCTTTTGATAAACTATATTACCTTTATTATCATAAATTTGAATGGAAACAGTACTAGTATAAGTTGAGTTTAAATAAAACCCAAAAGTAACTTTATCTCTAAATGGGTTTGGGTATACCTTTAGATTATTAGAGTTTAATTCGATAGATGGAATTTCATACGTGATTCTATTATTACTATCACCATCACTATATTCTAGAATATCTTTATCCTCATCTACAACTATGTTGATTTTACGTCCCACAATATCTTCATATGTGTAGGAATTGATAAATAATAGTGAATTTGTACTTTCATTGCCTTCAAGTGGCCTAATATTTGTTTTGCCTAGTAAAATTGACTTTTCATTTTCTGTATAATAATATCTAACTTCTGTAGATTCGTTGATATCATAATTTCTTGAATTTAATATTTGACTTTTTATATAGTATCCATCTATTATATATTGATTGAAAGGATTAATAACTTCTGCATGGGTAATTATGTAATCACCAAGCTCATCATATTTATAGATAGAAAATGGAATATTGACCTTATCAATTAAATCAATATAGTTCTCTGTTAGTTTTACATGAAATAGATAATCACCAGAATTCAGATAATATTTATCAAGATATATCGATCGACTATCTAATAAAACCCTTTCTTTTCCAATTTGATTAGATATTGCTCTAGTATCAGGATCTGGTCTTGTAGGCGGAATAATTATTGGATTAAGAGTTGTATTTATAAAATTAGGAGATACAGAAAGATGTATTTCTTTTTGCCCAGGTGGTCTGTAAAAACTGGAAGGGTAAATGCCAAATATGTTAATAATTATTTCTCCACCATATCTATGAAGTTTTAGTTCTTCTAGATCATCTTGATTAATGTGTATTTTTCCTGAACTAATATCAATGTTTATATCTAAAATTATTTCTCTGAAATCAAAATGACTTTGCGCAAAAGAATATGTAGAACAAATGATCAAAGAAAATACAACAGGTAGTAGAGTTTTATAGTTCATTTTTATCTCTTTAATTGGTTCATTGTAAAAATAAAGGTTGGGTATGTAGAACTAACTATAATATACTTTTATAAACGTCAATTTTATAAAATTGATCGAATTTCATCTTCAATTTAAGACTTTGTTCCCTTCTTTTCGTTGGTGTTAGTAATCTCAGCATTTACTTTTTTGATATAATAAGAATGACTAAGTCCTGTTTGTTTTTTAAAGGCAGATGCAAATGTATTTACGCTTCCATATCCTAGTTCGCCAGCAATAGCTTTAATGGTATATGACCTAAATTTAGGATCATTATTTAATCGATTTCTAAAATATTTAATCCTTAGCTCATTTATATATTCATTGAATGATTGTTTCCTATATTCATTAATTATTTTAGACAAATAGGTCGTATTGGTATCAATTTTCTTTGCTGTGTTATATAAATTACAATCAATCGTTAAGTAAAACTCTGTTTTTTCTAAAGCAGATAATTTTTGTAATAAATTTTCTATTTTTTTATCAGTGATAAATTCGTTTTTAGTAACTACTGGAATATCTTTTTCTGGAATAGATTCTTGTATTCTTTCTTTTTGTAATTCTTCGTAGAGGAGTTTGTTTTTTCGTTTGGTTTTGATATTGTATATCAACGCTGCGATAGCCAAGGTAAGTGCAAGAAGAAAACTGATTATATAAATAGTATTTTGTGATATTAGATCTTGGTTTTGTTCTTCTAAATTTTTTATATCGTAGTCATATAGTTTCTCTTGCGCACTATTTTCATTCTCATACAAAGATTCAATGATTTTATTGTATTCATTACTATACTTATATTGAAGATCTGTATCATTGAGTTTTTCTCCACATTTTTTTGCTAAATCTGAGGCTTCTCTTATTTTTTCAATTTCTAGATTCTCTTTAAGGTGTTCAAAATTTTCAAGCAGTAATTCTCTCGTTTTTTTATATTTTTCTTGTCCAAAAAAACAGGTTGCTATATGTAGATTCGCTGTAAAAAGATTGGGATCATTTTTTTTGTTTTCTTTTAATATATCAGATTTAGCAATAGTTAAATAAGAAAGTGCTTTATCATATTTTTTCTTTCCTATATTTGCTTCCCCAATATTAAGGTTAAAGCCAATAATATATGCTTTTAGATTATGTTCTTCGGCATATTGTAATCCTTTGTAATCATAATTTAGCGCTTCATTATAATTACCCTTTTTATAATAACATACTCCAATACCCTGGATAGTAGACAAGTACCTGGCGTCATGATTAGTGTCAGGTTTGTATGCTGGTTTTTGAAGTAATTCTAGGCCTTTTTGTAAAGACGTTAAGGCTTTTTCATTTTGATCTAATCGTATTCGTATTTGACCAATGCTTACTAAATTGTCAATTTCATATTGAGTAAGGTTATATTTTTTTATTACCTCTTTCATCAATAAGTATTTCTTAAGCGCATTTTCGCGATCTCTTTTATCTTGATACGCGGCTCCAGAAATAAATAATCCACGAACTATATAATCTCCATTATCTAATTTTTCACCAAGTTTTGTGGTATTAGCACTATATTCTATTGCTGAATCATATTTTTTATTTAGATATTTCGCATATGCTAAATAATAATTGCCCCAAAACTGAATTGTATCATTTTTTTCTTTGAGTCCTCTATCTAAGTAAATTTTATACCCTAATTCTGCTAGATCTAAATCTTTATTTAAAAGTTGAAATAGATATGACTCTATGGTATCCCTATTTTTTTCATTTAGAATAAATTCGGAATCATTGTTGGATATACTCTTTTCCTGAAAAGCAAATCCATCATAGAATATTAATAAGAGTATGGTGAATACTATAGGCGTGGTAAGAACTCTCATAGACTAAAAGATAATATACCTAAAAAGGAATTAAGATGTATTAAATTATTACTTTACAGTAATTGAGTTTTATTCAATTACTGTAAAGTAATTAGGACGTAATCAATATTGCAGTACAAATAAATTGTAGGTTTATTATACTTGTATCACTCCAAGATTAAAAGGTTTTTCGATAGGAGCGTGGTCAGCTGCTTCAATACCCATAGAAATCCATTTTCTAGTATCTAATGGATTAATAATTCCGTCTGTCCAGATTCTTGCTGCGGCATAATACGGAGAAATCTGCTTATCATAACGAGCTTTAATTTTATCAAATAAAGCCTTTTCATCTTCTTTAGAGAGTTCTTCTCCTTTTTTCTTTAAGGAGGCAGTCTCAATTTGCAATAATACTTTTGCCGCTTGAGCACCACCCATTACAGCAAGTTCGGCACTTGGCCAAGAACAGATTAAACGAGGATCATATGCTTTACCGCACATTGCATAATTACCAGCACCGTAAGAGTTACCAATAACTACCGTAAATTTTGGGACTACACTATTACTAACAGCATTTACCATTTTAGCGCCATCCTTTATAATACCACCGTGTTCACTTTTACTTCCTACCATAAATCCAGTAACGTCTTGTAAAAAAACTAAAGGAATTTTCTTTTGATTACAATTGGCAATAAACCGGGTAGCTTTATCTGCAGAGTCAGAGTAAATAACTCCTCCAAACTGCATTTCTCCTTTTTTATTTTTGACAATTTTACGTTGATTAGCAACAATACCTACAGCCCAACCATCAATACGCGCATAACCTGTAATTATTGTTTGACCATAACCAGATTTATATTCTTCAAAATCAGAATCATCCACTAATCTATGAATGATTTCCATCATGTCATACTGTTCATTTCTAGCTTTAGGTAATATACCATAAATATCATTCGGGTCCTTTTTTGGTTTTATAGATTTAACTCTATTGTATCCAGCTTTGTCAAAATCACCGATCTTAGAAACAATATTTTTTATAGTGTCAAGAGCATCTTTATCATCTTTAGATTTATAATCTGTAACTCCCGAAATTTCACAATGTGTAGTAGCTCCCCCTAATGTTTCATTATCGATACTTTCTCCAATAGCCGCTTTTACAAGGTAGCTACCAGCTAAGAAAATACTTCCTGTTTTATCCACAATTAAAGCTTCATCACTCATAATAGGCAAATATGCACCTCCTGCAACACAGCTTCCCATTACAGCCGAGATTTGAGTAATTCCCATACTACTCATTACTGCATTATTTCTGAAAATTCTACCAAAATGTTCTTTGTCAGGAAAAATTTCATCCTGCATAGGAAGATAAACTCCAGCACTATCTACTAAATAGATAATAGGTAATTTATTTTCAATAGCTATTTCTTGTGCTCTTAGATTCTTTTTACCAGTTATAGGAAACCAAGCACCGGCTTTTACTGTAGCATCATTAGCAACAACGATACATTGCTTACCACTTATATGGCCTATTTTAATTACAACTCCTCCACTTGGGCATCCACCGTGTTCTTCATACATTTCATCTCCTGCAAAAGCACCAATTTCTATGGCTTTGTCATCATCGTCTAGTAAATATTCGATTCTTTCTCTTGCAGTCATTTTACCCTTGGCGTGTAACTTTTCTATTCTCTTTTCTCCACCGCCTAATTTTACTTTTGCTAGTTTTTGACGTAACGCGGAGACCAGTAGTTTATTATGATCTTCGTTTTTATTGAAGTTTATATCCATTTGTGTGTATTGTATCTATTGTTTGCACGAAAATACAAAAAACAAGTAGTTTTTAAATCATTAAAATTTTCACCCAATTCATCAATTTTTTTTTTAGTGAAATGTTTAACAAATGTTAACAGATTTATGTAAAAGATTAAATTCTATAACATTTCTATAACAGTTTGCTAACTTTTGATTATCAGATATTTAACACTGTAAAGCTAGTTTTATGGATACATTAAATCCAACTATAAAAAATTACTAATCTATAATCAAATGCTACTATGAAATTATTGAAATTAAATTCGATTTTATACCTACTGTCTTTTGCTGTTTTTATAACAAGTTGTAATGTAGATGATGATAATCTTCATTCGGAAATAGAAACTAATCCTGTTTCTATAAGTGGAGAACTAAAAACTGAAACCTTTTTATATGATAATGAAGGACCACATGATTATAATCCAAATGGGAAAAGGCAAGATGGTTTTATAGAAACTTATGAGTCAGGTTCTAAATCAAGTTATGCAGGAGCAAGTGTTACTTTATCGTCAGGAGATTGGTATTTAAGTGATGCTTTATTAGGTGGTTTGTCAAATGACCGGAAATATGGATCTAAATCTGTGAGAATTCGAAATACAGGCTATGCAATCATGTCTTTTAATATGGATAATGGTGCCGAAACGATTAGAATTCGTCATGCAAAATATGGCAACGATGGTACATCTACATGGAGATTAATAGCTTCTTATGATAATGGTGCTTCTTGGTATTATATAGGTTCTACGGTAACAACAAATTCTACAACGCTAAACACTGTGGCCTTTGATGTGAATGAAACCGTAAGTGTTCGGTATGGAATTCAAAAAATTTCTGGAGGATCTAATAGAATAAATATTGATAATGTTGAAGTAGTGACTAGCTCTACTGGCGGTAATGCTGGAATAGATAGTAATATTACCTTCGGCAACCCTTCTAATGCTGGTACAAGTTCTACTAATTATTACCTTTCTAAACCCGATTTTTCTTTATCTTATAATAATAATACTGGAACTGCTAATTGGGTAAGTTGGCATCTAAGCAGTGCTTGGACCGGGAATACTCCAAGATGTAATTGTTTTAAAAGAGATAATGATTTACCAAGTAATTTTTTCAGAGCTACATCTAGTGATTATACAAACTCAGGTTTTGATAGAGGACATTTATGTCCATCTGCAGATCGCAATGGGTCAGAAGATTCTAATGAAAACACATATTACATGACTAATATTGCTCCTCAAGCTCCGGATAATAACCAGAGAAGTTGGGCCAATTTTGAAAATTATCTCCGGTCATTAACCTTAGAAGGTAATGAGGTTCATATTATTGCTGGTGTAGCAGGAAGCGGAGGAACGGGAAGAAATGGTTTTGCCTCTTCTATCGATGGGGGAAATATTACTGTTCCTGATTCTTTTTGGAAAGTTGCTTTGATTTTACCAAATGGTTCTAATGATATTAATAGAGTAACAACTTCTACTCGAGTTATTGCTATCAATGTGCCTAATGATCAAGGTATAAGTACTGATTGGACTCAGTTTAGAACATCGGTTAATTCTATCGAAAGTTTAACGGGATATGATCTCTTTGAGAATATTGACAATGCTATTGAGTCAGTAATTGAGTCGGTTGTAGATAATGGCCCTTCAAGTTAAGTAATAAATAGATTTATATTTAAAACAGGGACTTAATATTTTAGGTCCCTGTTTTTATAAAATCATTTCATAACTTATTGTTTAACAAATAGTAAAGTGTTTTTATCATCTAAGATCACTCCAAAATGTTATTTTTTGACGATAAAATACCGATATTTGTATGCTGTTTTTGATTTTTCATTAAGAACAGTTAACTAAATAACTTGCTATGGGAATGAATAAAAATACAGTATTAGCGTGGGCCACATTTATAATGATTTTGGTAGGACTTGGTTTAATAGCACTTGGAGCATTTAGATATAGAGATGTCTCTGGTTGGGGTTTTGCTGCTGTTGGAGTTGGTTTTTTAGCTAATGCTTGGGTATTTAATGCTTTAAAAGGTAGAGTATAATTATCCAAAATTCATTTGGATTACTAACAATATTATTAAAATAATTTATAGGGGCTTATGTCAGATGATAAAAAGATTATCTTTTCTATGTCTGGAGTTACAAAAACGTTTAAAAGCGCTAACACTCCAGTTTTAAAGAATATATATTTAAGTTTTTTCTACGGTGCAAAGATTGGGATTCTTGGTCTTAATGGATCTGGTAAATCAACATTATTAAAAATTATTGCGGGAGTTGATAAAAATTATCAAGGGGATGTAGTATTTTCTTCAGATTATTCTGTGGGATATTTAGAACAAGAACCACAGTTAGATCCCGAAAAAACGGTTTTGGAAGTTGTTAAAGAAGGTGCTGCAGAAATGGTAGCTGTTCTTGATGAGTATAACAAAATCAATGATATGTTTGGTTTAGAAGAAGTCTATAGTGACGCAGATAAAATGCAGAAACTAATGGATAAGCAAGCATTATTACAGGATCAAATTGATGCAGGTAATGGTTGGGAGCTGGATACCAAACTAGAAATTGCAATGGATGCGTTAAGAACTCCTGATTCTGATAAAAAAATTGGAGTTCTATCTGGAGGAGAGCGTAGAAGAGTTGCGCTATGTCGTTTATTGCTTAAAGAGCCTGATGTTTTATTATTAGATGAACCTACAAACCACTTGGATGCAGAATCAGTTCATTGGTTAGAGCACCATTTGGCGCAATATAAAGGAACCGTAATAGCAGTAACTCACGATAGATATTTCTTAGATAATGTTGCTGGTTGGATTTTAGAATTAGATAGAGGAGAAGGTATCCCTTGGAAAGGGAATTATTCTTCTTGGTTAGATCAAAAATCTAAACGATTAGCACAAGAAAGTAAATCAGCTTCTAAACGTCAAAAAACTTTAGAGCGAGAATTAGAATGGGTTCGTCAAGGTGCGAAGGGAAGACAAACTAAGCAAAAAGCTCGTCTTAAGAATTATGATAAATTAATGAGTCAAGATCAAAAACAACTTGACGAAAAATTAGAAATATATATACCGAATGGGCCACGATTAGGAACCAATGTGATCGAAGCTACAGGTATAAGTAAAGCATATGGAGATAAGCTTTTATATGAAGACTTAAATTTTAAACTCCCTCAAGCTGGTATTGTTGGGATTATTGGGCCTAATGGAGCTGGAAAAACTACAATTTTTAGAATGATCATGGGAGAAGAAACTCCGGATAAAGGAAGTTTCTCAGTAGGTGAGACTGCAAAATTAGCGTATGTTGATCAATCTCATTCTAATATAGATCCTGATAAATCTATTTGGCAGAATTTTAGTGATGAACAAGATTTGGTCATGATGGGTGGTAAAGAAGTTAATTCTAGAGCATATTTGAGCAGGTTTAATTTTGGTGGAAGTGAGCAAAATAAGAAAGTTTCCACACTTTCTGGAGGTGAGCGTAATAGGTTACATTTAGCGATGACGTTAAAAGAAGAAGGTAATGTATTGCTTTTAGATGAGCCGACTAACGATCTTGATGTCAATACATTGAGGGCTTTGGAAGAAGGTTTGGAAAATTTTGCAGGATGTGCCGTTGTAATATCTCACGACCGTTGGTTCTTAGATAGAATTTGTACGCATATATTAGCTTTTGAAGGGGATTCTCAAGTATACTTTTTCGAAGGTAGTTTTTCTGATTATGAGGAAAATAAGAAGAAACGTCTTGGAGGTGATTTAATGCCTAAACGAATTAAGTACAAAAAATTAGTACGTTAATATAGTTGCTCAATCAAAATTAAATATGAATCTAACCTTTAAGATATGTGTTTTTCTATTGTTTTCAATAGGGGTATACGCACAATCTGAATTTCCACATGTATTAGTTTTTAAAGACGGTACAGAAATAAGAGGGAAAGTAGTTATATGGGATCGTAATAAATTGGTTTTTAGGAAAGCCGATACTAATGAAAAAGAAGATTATAAGTATAAAACGCTTAAATCGATAGTTGCATTTGATACGGGTAAAGAATACGAAGGACTATTTGTGTTACGACAATTAAAAGGTACTGATAAAACTTTGCGATTAAAAAAAGCTATTTCTGGAAAAGTAGAATGCTTTTATATTCCAAGAGAAATTTCCTCTGCAGCGTTTGGGTCTGATGCAGTGACGGTTACATCAATGTATTATTTGTCTAAAGAAGAAGATGGTAATGAAGTCATAAAAATTAGATCCGGGCTACAATTTAAGAAAACCAAAAAACTGTTGATAGAATATTTTAAAGATTGTCCTGATTTAATTTCTAAAATTAACGAAGGTTATTTTGATGGTAATATAGAGTCTTTAGAACCAATAGTTAAATATTACAATACCAAATGTTAGGTAAAATAAAAGTAATAGCATTCGATGCAGATGATACCTTGTGGGTAAACGAAACTTTTTTTAGAAAAGCTGAAGAAGATTTTTGTGAACTTGTCTCTAGTTATCTCTCTAAAGAAGAAGCAAATAAATTACTTTTTGAAGTTGAGATGCAAAACCTCGATTTATATGGGTATGGAATAAAACCGTTTACGCTTTCTTTAATCGAAGCAGCGTTACGAATAACGAACGGAAATTTGGATGCTAAGCTTATAGAAACTTTAATAGCTAATGGGAAACAGATGCTGCAGGAGCCTGTTGAGTTAATCGATGGGATTGAAGAAACGTTGCAATACTTATCTAAAAAATATCGTTTGGTCATGGCTACTAAAGGAGATTTGTTAGATCAAGAACGAAAATTGATTAAATCTGGATTAGAGAAATACTTCCATCATATCGAAATTGTTTCTAATAAAACTGAGAAACAGTACAAGAAATTAGTGGATCATTTAGATATTGATGAATCCGAATTCTTGATGATCGGAAATTCTCTAAAATCAGATATCATACCAGTGTTAAATATTGGAGCTCACGCGTATCATATTCCTTTTCATACTACTTGGGCTCATGAAGTGCATAATGGAACTATTGATAACCCTAATTTTAAAAGCTTAGATAGTTCTAAAGAATTGTTAGAATTTTTATAATGAAATCAGCGTTAGATCTCACAAATTGGAATAGAAAAGAACATTATGATTTCTTTGGTTCTTTTGATGAACCTTTTTTTGGGATCGTGTCTAACATTAATTTTACAAAGGGATATCAAAAGATTCAAGAAAACGGATATTCCTATTTCCTCTATTATTTGCATAAAGCGGTAAAAGCAGCAAATACTATAGAACCATTTCGATATAGAATCGAGGAAAACAAGGTTTATGTGTATGATCAAGTACACGTTTCTGCCACTATAGGAAGAGATGATCATACTTTTGGTTTTTCATTTATAGAGTATGATGAAAACTTTAAAGTGTTCGAACAAAATGCTCAAAAGGAAATAGAGGGGGTTAAAAGCTCTACAGGATTACGACATAATGATAATACTAAACGAATGGATAGCTTACATGTTTCATCAATTCCTTGGTATAATTTTACTAGTATTTCACATGCTAGACATTTTAAATATAAGGATAGTGTACCAAAAATATCCTTCGGTAAGTATGCTAAAATAGAAGATGAAATCCTTCTCCCAGTCTCTGTGCACGTTCATCATGGCTTAATGGATGGATATCATGTTGGTGAATATCTAGAAGAATTTCAACGATTGTTAAATGAGGATGAATAATTAATGTGTATTTTAATTATTTTTCAAAGTATTAAATATTCTTTATGAAAAAATGGGTTTTATTTTCCTTCTTTATTATATGTTGTTTTTTTACAAATGGACAGGATTATACAGATATTGTTCGATTAAATGTTTCTAGAGCCAATTTTGAAGATAAAGGAAAGACCTTTGATACTGATGTAACAAATGTCAATTTTGAAGTTATATACCCTAAAATTATAAGTGATGATTTAATTTTGTTAGCAGGGTTAACCGTAGAGCATACGAGTTTAGATTTTTCAAGTGTATTATCCAATCAAAATCTCATAATGACTCGACTAAATGCTGGAGTAAAAATTAACCATTCAGAAAAATGGTCTGGTACCTATGTAGTGCTTCCTAAATTGGCTTCTAATTTCGAAAATATAGGTTCTAGGGATTTTCAAATTGGTGGAATTGCACTTTTGGATTTTCAGTATAATGATAACGTAAGAGGAAAATTTGGACTATACTCTTCCTCAGAGAATTTTGGAACAATTATAACACCTCTTTTAGGTTTCTTTTATAGGTCAGCAAATAAAAAGTTTCATATGGATGCTGTTCTTCCAATTCGTTTAGAAGTAAACTATAAATTATACAATCATTTTAGTTTAGGTTTGGATCTAAGAACCTCTGTTAAATCATATAATTTAGTAGATCAAGATGTTGAGTTTTATGCGCAAGAAGAATCTGTAAGAGTTGGTTTTTACGGTTCCTATGAATTATTTGACGATTCTTTATTAATAAGAGCCAAGTTTGGTTTAGATACTACAGATTATGGTGTTTATGCATCAGATGATACATCAGGTGTTCAGTTGTTAACATTTACACTTAATAACGATGAAAGAATAAGACTAAATAGTGAATTCGATAGTGCTTTATTTTTGGGATTGGATTTTATATATAGATTCGATATATCATCAAAAAAATAAAATAATTTCGTAAAATTATTTGGTGTTATAAAGGGGTATCTATAATTAGATACCCCTTTTGTATATATGATCAAAGTGGTTTATTTAGCGATGTACATATCCTATTACACCTTCATATGAATATCCAGCACTAACACCTTCATTGTAGTTTGTAGTATATAAATGATCTGTATTTGAAGATCCATAAAATCTATAAAGTTTTACTCTTCCGCTTCCTGCGCTGCTATGAATGTATGAAGCTTTCTTAATGTTTCCGTATAGGTTTCTAACACTATAATCTTTCCACCCTTTCCTTAATAAACTAAATTGTTCTGATCCACTCGTGGTCATAACGAAATCTTTATTTCCAGGAGCTAATAGAAAAAAGACCTGTTTAGTTCCGGATGGTGCCGATTGATTATAATCATAGGTACCTAGTTTAAATGGTCTGCCTTCATAAGTTCCAATTCCAACACCAAGGTTTAAAACTCTATACGTGTGTACCGTATTTGATCCTCCAGAATAATAACGGCTAACAGGAGATATCGCAGTTGCTTTGCCATTGATTTCAGAAGTAGTTTCAAGGTCTTCTAATACTATGCTTTCTGATTGAATTTCTTCTTTTTCACAAGAGATAAAGGTCAGTACAGTAAAAATCGCTGTAGATAAGATTGATAATTTTAATTTGCTTTTCATAATTTAAGAATGATTTATTGTTATATACCTCAAAGATGTAGTTTACTAGGTTTTCTTAAATTATTTTGTGGGTTTTTAATGGGGAAATTGTGGACTAATGTAGATGTTTAGGTGATACGTGTTTTAAAGATAGTTTTTTAATGACAAATCTATTAAAACGTAACCGTAAACTACTTACTGTATTACTGTTTGCAGCTCTATTACTTCTCCTGGCTCCATGTTTTTTAGTAGAATATTTCCAATTCTCACTCGTATTAATCGTAAAGTAGGAAAGCCTACAGCCGAAGTCATTTTTCGTACCTGTCTAAATTTACCTTCTGTTAATGTGATAGAAACCCAAGTAGTTGGTCCATGTCTATCATCTCTTATTTTTTTTGATCTTTCCGGAAAATCAGGAACTCCTTTAATCTTAAAAGCTTTACAGGGATTGGTCATATATTTTTTGCCATCAAAACCAATTTCTACTCCATTCATTAATTTATATATTGCATCATCCGTAATATCACCATCCACTTGAGCGTAATATTCTTTTTCTATTTTTCTACTACATATATAGTTACTTGTTTTACCATCTGTGGTTAATAGTAATAAACCTTCTGATTTTTCATCTAATCTCCCAATTGCCATCGTACCTTTTGGGAAATCAAAGAGATCTCCTAACAATTTTTTGGAGTTTTGTTTTTGTCCATTGTTTATAAACTGACTTAAATACCCATAAGGTTTATAGATCATAAAATGTCTTTGATCTTTGTTATTGTCTGTTAGCATTATTGAATGGATATTTATTTTTTAATTAAAGCATCAAATGTAATGATTGAATAATTGCTTTGGAAAACTTTTATCTTTTTCAGGTTAACTTTTACGTTTTGTTTTTCACTAAATACTAATCAATTTAACTAATTAAAATAATTATTACTATGGCAATTCATATGATTGGACAGTCGTACCATCAAGATATTATTATCGGTGGTTATGGCTCAGGAAGAAGAAGGAACAGTGAGCCTAATTATTTTGCACCAAATCCTTTAGATTCATGGCAACATGATCGTATAAGAGGTTTTTATCAAGAGGTAGAGAATGAGAATTTAATTGATATACATTATTATAGATCTAATGAGAATGTTTCAATTAATATATATCAGGTAATACGTTCGGAAGTATTATTGTTAGAAAGAACATTAGATTTAATACCTTCCGGACATTTAAGATGGTTAAAAGATCGTAAACCAGCAGGGATTATATTTGCTGATTCTGCGGGTAGAGGTAGATCAGAGCGATATACAGGTGGTCTAAATCCTGGATATGATGATGCAAATACTTCGTTTTTTGATGAAAGTGAAGGCATAATAATTACATACGGAGCGTTATGGCGATATCAAAATATTGGAATTATTCCAACATTGATTCATGAAATTGGTCATGTAATGACACATGCTGGTAAGATTAATTATCGATTTTTTTCTGAATCCGATAGAGAAACACTTTCTAACACTAGAGTTTCTAGAAACCCCGGAAGTCTAGAAGCTTTATGTAATGCGTATATGTATTTTATCTGTTATGCCAGTGCTATACCAGCAATAAGATTGTTTGGAAGTAGACCAATAATATTAGAAAGAAGTCCACAGACTCGGACTGCATTAAGAAGATGTAGGGCGTTTACTTCGCGAATGTTATCCCCTTATGAGATGTTACGTTTTAGTGAAAGATAGTATTCCTCACGTATTTATATGATAACTTGTGGATTAAATTAGTACTTAATTACTAAGAAATTAAAAAGTATAATTTATCTTTGCAGTAAATAATTACATATTCAATGTAATTAGTCGTTGTAACCGCTGGGTCAATTATTCGGTAAGTCAATAAAGTGATATTGTGATTTTCCAATTGTTTGTTTAGTATTTCGATGACTATTCATTACTTAACAAATAAATTCATATTTATAATACATGGCAAAATCGCAGCAGACTTTTAGCAAAATTGAAAAGGAAAAAAAGAAACAGAAAAAACGCGAGGAGAAGCAAAAAAAGAAAGAAGAGCGTAGAGCTAATTCTAAAAAAGGAAGTGGTTTTGATAGCATGATTGCATATGTTGATGAAAATGGACATCTTACGGATACCCCTCCAGATCCATCAAAAAAGAAAAAGATAAAAGCCGAAAATATTGAAATCGGTATTCCTAAAAAAGAACATGTTGAAGAAGATCCTATTAAAAAAGGTAGAGTAGCATTTTTTAATGACTCTAAGGGATACGGTTTTATTACAGAACAAGAATCACAAGAAAAGTTTTTTGTTCATGTAAATGGCTTAATGCAAGAAGTTAAAGAAGGAGATAAAGTACAATTCGAATTGGAGATGGGAATGAAAGGATTGAATGCAGTTCGTGTAAAAAAGATTTGATAAGTATCTAGCTAAATAAAAAACAAAAAGCATTTACAGTTAATTTCTGTAAATGCTTTTTGTTTTTTCAGCACTTTTTTTATTTAGAATACCAGTTTAATTGTACTACTGCTATTTCTGAATTACCCTTAGTTACAATTTCTTTAAACTTAACTACATCACTAAATCCATCTGTACCTCTATAGTGATAAGGGTATATTTCTTTTGGTTTGAATTCTAATACAGCATCAGCAGCACTCTCTACGGTCATAGTGTAGGGTAGGTTCATGCAAACAAATGCTTTATCTATATCTTTTAGTGCTCTCATTTCAGGAATATCTTCTGTATCTCCTGAGAAATATAATCGCTCTTCACCCAATGTAATAACATATCCGTTCCCACGACCTTTATTATGAAATTTTAGCGCTTCTTCTCTTAAATTATACATAGGTATTGCTTCAATGGAGATTCCATTTACTTCCTTTACTTCTCCATTGTTTATGATTACTAATTGTTTGGTATAATTAGCAGGTAGTTTTTCAGCAACCGCTTGTGGAACAACAATTTTTGATTTTGAGATGTCCAAACTATTAAGTGTTTCGATATTCATATGATCTCCATGAATATCCGTAATCAGAATTATACTGGGTGTTTTTTGATTTTCAAACGCTTTTATCCCTCCAGTGGGATCTATATATATAATATTGTCTTTATATTCTAATACTGCTGTTGCATGTGAGATTGGGATAATTTTTAAGTCAGAAATTGGTTTTTTTATAGATTCTTCTTTTGCATTAGCTTCATCGGTATTTGCAGTTTTTTCTTCTTTTACATTTGATTTACAACTGATTAAAAATATGCTAAGAGCAAAAATGCCAAGGGTATATGTTTTCATTATATGTGATTTTAGTTTCCTTAACAAGGTATAAAATGGTGATAAAACAGGAAATATTTTAATGTAAGATTAACTATCTATCCATAGCTTAATAGCCATAGCTATTACCATTATTACCAAAAATATTTTAACAATTCCATCTCCTTTTTTTACAGACCATCTACTGGCGATCCAACCACCACTGGCATTACCAAAAGCTAACACAAATCCATATAAATAGTTGATTTGATTATTGTATGCAAAAATAATCAATGCACCAATGGTGTATATAAAAACCACTAAAGCTTTTACAGCATTTGAAGAAACTAGGCTCATTTTATTAATGGTACTTAATGCCAAAAGAATAAAAATGCCAACTCCTGCCTGTATGAAACCACCGTATATTCCAATTATAAAAAAGGTAATGATAGAAAACACACGATACTTTCCTTGTATTCGTTCTGTAAAATCTTTCAAATTAATTTTAGGTTTAAAAACCATAAAAAGAACCACAATTAACATTACAATTGCGAGTATCTTATTAAAGGTTTCACCTTTTATGTTGATTGCTATTTTTGCTCCGATTAGCGACCCTATCAATGCAGATAGGCCTAAGTATACACTAAAAATTGATGGTTTTATACCTTTGCTTTTAAATCCAGCAACCGATGTAATACTCTGAATAAAAATCCCGATTCGGTTTGTGCCATTTGCTATTGCTGGTGGCAATCCCATAAAGATAAGCATCGGTAATGTTAACAAAGATCCTCCTCCAGCTATAGTATTTATGACTCCTGCTATAAAACCAACTATTGCTAAAAGAATAAGAAGTAGTGTTTCGTTCATTTAAGTATGTTTCATCCCAAAAATAGGTAAAACCAAAAAATACAAGCGCTTTTTCAAAATCAATTGGTATAAATTATTAAACTGTCGTAGATTTACCAGTACTAATAAAAAATCAACTAGCAATAATTCTTTGAATAAAATAATTCCCATTTTAGAGGCTTTAAAGGGCTATGGCAAAATAACTTTTGCTTCTGACGCTATTGCCGGTATAACTGTAGGAGTGGTGCTTATTCCTCAAGCAATAGCTTATGCCTTACTTATGGGTACACCACCGATATATGGGCTGTACGCTTGTTTAATTCCTTTGGTTATATATGCTTTTTTTGGAACATCAAGACAATTAAGTATTGGTCCTGTAGCAGTAACGGCAATTTTAGTAATGAGTGGAGTAAGTCAGCTTGCAACTCCTTTTACTGAAGAGTTTACTAATTTGGTGATTTTTTCTGGTTTATTAATAGGGATATTGCAGATTGTACTTAGTCTGCTAAGGATGGGATTTTTGGTTAATTTGATCTCACAACCTGTAATTTCGGGCTTTATTTCTGCTGCAGCTATTATTATTATCGTTTCTCAACTTAGTGAATCATTAGGAATTGAAATTCCGAATTTTGATTACCCACATGAATCAATATGGTATGCTATAAAAAACATTTCTTCGATTCATGTAATCACATTAAGTATGTGTTTGGGATCAATAGTAGTTATGCTTATTCTTAAAAAAATTAAAAAATCATTTCCGGGGGCACTTTTTGTTTTAATAATAACAACGGTAATTACAATTATTTTTGATTTAAAAAAATTAGGTCTTTCAGTAATAGAAGATGTTCCAAAAGGTTTACCATCTTTTAGTATTCCTGATATGAGTTATGATTCTATGATTGCATTAATTCCTTCCGTGTTAACAGTTACTTTTATTGGTTATGTTGGTAGTATAGGTATAGCTAAATCCTTAGAGATTAAAAATAGAGATCATATAGTTCGGCCTAATCAAGAATTATTGGCTTTAGGTCTAGCAAAAGTTGTTGGTGCATTTTTTCAGGCAATCCCTTCTTCAGGAAGCTATAGTAGATCGGCTATTAATGATGAGGCGGGAGGAAAGACTACAATTTCATCTATCATCACTGTTATTATGGTGATTATATCTTTATTGTTCTTGACTTCGTTCTTTTATTATATTCCAAATGCTGTTTTAGCGGCTATTATATTAGTTTCAGTTTTTGGATTGATCAATATCAGTGAGGCAAGATATCTTCTCGCATTAAGACGAAGGGAGTTTATCGTAATGTTCATAACATTTATTGGGACATTAGTTTTTGGTGTAGAAAAAGGGATTTTTATTGGAGTCATATTATCGTACATTTTTTTACAATATTATAGCTCGAGACCACATGTTGCAGAATTGGTAAATATTCCGAACACGAACTATTATCGTAATATCAAAAGATTTCCGGATGCTACGAGGTCATCTAGATATCTGATTATTCGATTTGATGATCAATTATATTTTGCTAATACTAGTTACTTTAAGGACGCTATATTAAATCAGATAGATAAAAGAGAGGTGTTACCAGAGTTTTTGATTTTAGATAGTACCAATATCAATGATATTGATAGTACGGGTTTACATATTTTAGAGGATGTTCATAGGTATTTAGAAGATTTAGGAGTGCAATTATTAATCACTGGTACAATTGGTCCTGTTCGGGATTTTCTTAAAAGATCTGGGTTTACAGATAATTTAGGTAGTCAACATAATTTTTTAAACATAGAAGATGCTGTTAATTATACAGATAATAAAACTGTCCAGCAAAATTCTCTAGAGGTAGCAGTTCAGTATAATAAGAAACGTTCTTTTCTTGATTAGAAGATATTATTTTTCATAAACATGCATTTTTATTCCCATACCATAATTCATAAAACCTTTTTGGATTAATGTATTATTTTCGCTGTATTCTTTGTCGAAGCGTTGCCAGGTTCTGTTTTTGAAAAAGATTCTTCTTGTAAACGTAATATTGTTGTCTATTTTGTCGGTAAAAGGAAGCAGTGGTCTAAATGTAGTAGAGACTTTTACGATTCCTTTACGTGTTTCTACTTCGTGGTATTTTTTGGTATGCTGTAGTTTTCCTTGCTTATCTGTATAACCTAATACTTGAACAGAAATAAATATACCATTTTTAGGAACAAATATTTTGTGTTCAGAAATATCAAGTTCGAAATTTGTTTTGTCTTTATTTGTTATTCTAAAAATGATGTCATCACCAGCCAATCTCTTTCCTGGAATACCATTTGTGCTTTCATAGAATTGCATTTTAAACAAAGTAGAAAAAGATTGTTTTCTACTAGAAGATCTTTTGGAGCTTTCCATCATCACAGGTAAAAAAACAGAAGCAATTTTAGTTGATTTTATATAATGCCTAGGGAAAAAGACAGCTATTTCTGATTCTACAGTAGGTAGCCAACATCTAAAGTAATCATCATGTATTTTAGAACCTTTTTTCTTTGTCTTGTATTTACCTAAATTTTCTGCTTTTAAAACTACTTCTTGAAGTTCGGCAATATCAGGTGTTAATAAAATACTCTTTGGGATATTATTTGTGCTAAGACCTTTTTCTTTATATCCAAGTGCCGATATATATAATGAATCGATGTCGCTATATCTTTTTTTTGAAAATTTAAAGATTCCACCTTCGTCAGCAAACAATCCATTACCATTGCCAAATGAAATTGTAGCATACGATATAGGGAATTTTTGTACAGAATCTTTGATGGTGTACACTTGACTATATATACCATTGGATATCAGTAATAGAAGTATATAGAGGACTTTTTTCATAGTAGGTTAGGGGACTAAATAGGCTGTTAAAATAGTGAAAATATTTTAAAACATTCTTTATGTTTCATTAGTTACAGAAGTAATAGCTCTTTAATTTCTTTACTTTTTATATTTTGATATAAGCAAAAAAGAAGCCAAAAAATAAGTGAATTATTATTTTAACCATTGTTTTTTAATAATAACATACTCGTTAATGATTAAATAATATTGGTACATACTCTATCTTTGTAAGATTAATAATGTTCCATATTTGGTTTAAAACAAAGAGTATTTGAAAAAAGCAATTTATTTTATGTTACTGAGCACCGTTTCTTTTACGGTGATGAATTTACTGGTTAAATATTTAGTTGGTTTTAGTGCATATCAGTTAGTTTTTTTTAGATCAATCGGAACTTTGTTTTTCACTATGCCATTTTTAATTCACCATAAAATATCAATTCTAGGAAATCAAAAGAAGTTACTAGTACTTCGTGGTTTAGCAGGTGTAACCTCTATGGGGTTGTTTTTTATGTCGGTAGAATATCTTAAAATAGGTTCTGCAGTATCTCTACGGTATCTTTCTCCTATTTTTGCCACTATATTAGCAGTTATATTTCTAAGAGAAAAAGTTAAAAATATCCAGTGGTTATTTTTTTTGTTAGCGTTTACAGGTGTTTTAATTATTAAAGGATTTGATGCAGAGATTAATTCTTTAGGATTATTATTAATTGTTTTTTCTGCATTATTTAGTGGGTTTGTATATGTTTTAATTAATAAAATAGGGTTAGGAGACCATCCCGTAGTTATTGTGAACTATTTTATGTGGATTGCTACTGTTTTAGGTGGAATTTTATCTATTTTTAATTGGGAGAAAACTCCGCAAGGTATGGAGTGGGTACTATTATTAAGCTTAGGGGTCTTCGGCTATTTTGGCCAACTATTTATGACAAAAGCCTTTCAATCACAAGTTACTAATAAGGTAGTTTCTTTAAAATACATGGAGGTAATATTTACCATGATAGCTGGTATTTTCTTATTCGGAGACCAATATCCTTTGCTTAGCGTTTTAGGTACTATAATGGTAATTACTGGATTGATTCTTAATATGTTTTATAAATCTAAATAGGCAGAGTGATTATCGTATTTATGATTAAACAATTATCCCAGATTTTTTATTCAATCCACATTGTTCCAAAAACTTATTGGTAAATACTTCTCGCGTATTATTATCAAGAAGCTCGTTACGTGAATCTATCCAATGCTGGACAATAGCAGCGCCATACATTTTTTGTATCCTATTATAGTTAAGATTGAAATTTATTTTACCCCAATGTAGTGTATATGCAATGTTTTTTGCTTCTAATCTATTCCATATTTTGTCATAAAACTCTCTGGTTACTTTAGAGTCAACACCATCTAATTCTAAAACACATGTTTTAGCGAATTTTGTAAAACCTAATAATGCTTTTGTGCCTTTTACATATCGCAAAGAAATTCCTCCAGGAAAAGGATTGCCATTATCAATAATATCCATTATTTCTTGTACTACTTGTACGCTATCTTTAATATCGATTCCGAGGGCCGCACTTGCTACTTTTCCTCTAAATTTAGTATTGTTATATGTTTATCCAATAGCGCCTTCTAAAGCAGGAGTTTCTTTATAAGCTAAAGGAAATAATAGATTAACTAAGCTTGGTACTAATTTTACAGATAAAGTACCTAGACTGTCCATCATAGTTTGTATTAAACCTAATAAATCATCTCCATATGTTAATCCATTTTGATCTCTTTCTCTTCGTATGTAATCGTCACGGTATTTTCTCTTGTATGCAACCTAAATAAAAACACCTTTGTCGATATTATTAGGTTTAAAATCATATGGATTTATAAGTATTTCAAAATGGTATAATTCTCGATCTGGAGAAACTTCAGGAAAAGGCATTAAATCTTTAATACCAGAAAAGTTTTGTGTAGTCATTGTATTTTTAAAAGCATCATTATATGCTACTTTATCAATACGATGTTCTTCTAATAAAAATTTGGGTTCTGTTTCTATTAATACACCATGAATGAAACCAAAACTTCCAAAACTTACGATTGCAGCATTAAACATAATATCATCCTGAATTCTTTCTGCTCCTAACCAATTAACAAACTTATCAGACATAATAGGAGTAGACGCTCGCTCTAACCAAACATGCCTATCCTTGCCTACTATTAAGTGTAATCCAACTACAAAATCTTGTAATGCACCAACGTTATAAGCAGCACCGTGTGTTCCTGTAGATAATGCTCCTGCGATGGTTTGACCATTACTAGCACCGGATGCTTTAATGGATCTGCTTGGTCTTTTTTCTTTTTCGAGTTTGGTATTTAGTTGTAAAATTGACATTCCACATTGCGAAAAAAATAAGTTTTCTAGGGTACCTCCATCGTTTAAATAATCTTTTGTTACATATGATTTAGAGATAGAAAAGGAAAGCCTAAGTGATTTAGTATCAATAATACCTCCTTCAGAAACGGCTACTTTAGAAAAAGACCAACCGCTACCCATTGCTCGCAATCGGATTTTATTTTTAATAGCATGTCCTATTAACCATTGGATGTTTTTAGTAGTAGCCTTATATTTCTCAGAACTTTTAGATAAGGAATGGTTATTTCTTATTTTAAAAGAAGCATTTTTAGTTAATTTTTGAGTAAAATTTTGATGTCTGTTTTCCCAAGAAGTTATTGGTAGTATTTCTATGCCTTTTGGTAATGCCATTTTTGAAGTTTTTAGATAGTTATAAATCTTCGATAGGAGTTTCTACAGGTGCGCATTCCCATTCTATTGTTTGTGGGACTACTATACCAAGAGTAATTGCTGAAATTAAAATATACCCAAGATTGGTTTTGCTAGTAACAGCATTCATTTTTTTAGATTCACATTCTGGGTTGATATCTTTAGGAGTTACTAAACCCCAAGCATAACTCCAAGATGTTTTATGATGTTTTATTATAGAATCATTATCATATTCGCTGACAACTCGTGTTGATATACAACTCTGACAAAGGATTAAAAGCAATAATAATATACTAATTGTGCGTAATTGGATATAATTTTTCATACCTCAGATATTTTATGAGGCAATAAGACGATTGAAGGGTAACTATATTCTTAGTAAAATTATGAATATATATAGTGTGCTAAAAGGGGTTTTTAACTGTATTTTCTTATAAATAAATTAGATAGTTTTAAAGTATATAAAAATATACTTTATATGCTTTTTAATGTGATTGTGTATATTTAAATATACTTTATTATATTTGTATGTGTTTTTTTTAAAGTATATTTATCTATACTTTGGAGATATTATTACTTATAAAGTATAATTTTGTATACCTTAATTTATAGATTATGGATTTAAGTAGATTTTCGGATAATGATGTTTTGTTAGAGCTTACGCAACGCGTAAAAAAGAGAAGGCTTAATCTTAATATAACACAAGAAGAGCTTTCTAAAAGAGCAGGAGTACATGTGCAAACAATAAAAAATTTCGAGTCTGGTAAAGCGACAACCTTACTTACATTTATTCAAATATTGCGAGCTTTTGGAGAACTTGATGCTTTAAGTTCTTTTTTGCCGGATCCTGGTATTAGTCCTGTTGAATTATTGAAATTAAAAGGAAAAGAAAGAGAAAGAGCTTCTGGAAATTCAAAAGATAAACCAAACAAATCATCATGGTAGATGTAATAAAAATAACACTCTGGGGAAAAGAATTAGGAGCTTTAAGTTGGGATACTGATAAGAAGTACGCATCTTTTGAGTATTTCTCTGAATTTTTAAATAATAATTGGGAGGTTTCTCCTATACATATGCCTTTAGGCACATCAGAGAAAAGAATATATAGTTTTCCTCGTCTTAACGAAGATACTTACAAAGGACTTCCAGGAATGTTATCAGATGTATTGCCTGATGATTTTGGAAATAGATTGATAGACCAATGGTTGTTACTTAATAATATACCAAAAGCACAGTTTACACCTTTAGATCGTCTATGCTATATAGGATCCCGAGGTATGGGAGCCTTAGAGTTTCAACCTGCGAGAAATTTAGGGAATAAAGTAGCAAGTAATGTAGTAATAGATAAATTAGTTATACTCGCTCAGAAAGTTCTAGATTCTAGAGAACAAATAGAACTTAATATTGATGAAACTGAACATTTAAATGAATTAATAAAAGTAGGTACTTCTGCTGGTGGACAAAGAGCAAAGGCAATTATAGCATATAATTCTAAAACAGGTGAAATTAAATCCGGTCAAACGGATGTTCCTGAGGGTTTTGAGCATTATCTGTTTAAATTCGATGGAGTAAATGATGTGTCTTTAGGAGATCCACAAGGTTATGGGAAAATAGAATATGCATATTATTTAATGGCATTAGATTGTGGAATTGAAATGGAACATTCTCAATTGTTTCAAGAATATAATAGAGCACATTTTATGACCAAGCGATTTGATCGTTTACCTAATAATAAGAAGTTACATATGCAAACATTATGTTCTTTAGCACATTTTGATTATAAATCTCCAGGAGCATATTCTTATGAGAATGCATTTGATATTATGCGACAGCTTAGATTACCGCATCGAGATGCTATTCAGTTATATAAAAGAATGTTGTTAAATGTTATTGCAAGAAATCAAGATGATCATACTAAAAATATTTCATTTCTAATGGATGAACAAGGAGTGTGGAAATTAGCTCCTGCATATGATATTACATATTCTTACAATCCAACAGGGATATGGACTAGCATGCACCAAATGTCAATTAATGGAAAGAGAAACGATTTTACTATCAGCGATTTATTAACTGTAGGGAGTAAAATAAGCTATAAAAATAGCAAAACAGAAATACAACAAGTATTAGATGTTGTAGCTAATTGGAGTTACTATGCTAATGAAGCAGGAATACCGTCTAAACAAGCTAATAAGTTACAACAAGCATTTAGGATAAATTTATAAATGAGTACGAAAAAGAAATCCAGATTAAATTATATAACTACTAAAGGCGTATTTTATATTACGTTATTGGTCATATTTATCACAATATTTCAGGTTTGGCAATTTGGATTAGAAAAGGAAAGAACTATTATCGAAAATTCTATCCTATCCACTACGATACTATCTGTGATATTTTTTCTCTTTATTACAATCGGTCTATATTATGGTGTAAAACTAAAAGATAATTTAGGCAAAATGACGGATCGATTGGATTATGATAGGGAAGGTGTATCTGATTTTTTTAATATAGATGCTGATATACCAGATGTTGGTGATGGATGCGAAGGTGCTGTATTAAGTATATTATTATGGATTCTAATAACTATTTTAATAGGAGTATTTTTATGGTTGTTTGGAGGAGTGCTATGGAGTGTTTTAATTACATTTTTAGCGATGCTTTATTGGATTTTCTTTAGGGCATTACGTTTGGTTTTTAAAAAATCTCCAGTTTGTAAAGGTAATCTTCCCAAAAGTATTAGGTATGGGATTAGTTATACAGTATTATATAATTTTTGGATTTATATAATAATTTTGATAGCTGAATTTATAAAACAATAATTATCGAGCATATAAGTACCGAGAAATTTGGTGAATTATTTAGGGCAAAAAATTCAAATTTGTTCACGATAAGTGGGGTAAAATGTTTCAATTTAGAAACTAATTTAAGACGCATTGTACTTATATACTCAAATAATAATAAGGTGCTGTTCTAGTTAAAATCTTCTCTGAGATAATACATTAACTTAGATTTGTCTGTAAAACTTTTTATTGCAATAATTTCACCGTTTAATTTATTATAAATTATTTCCGCGAATAAAAAGTCTATGTAGAATATACTGTAGTAAAAGTCTCTATTAGCATCGTTTATAGAAAAAAGGTGTATCCCTTTGTTCCAAATGTTACGATATTTCTCTGCTAAATTTTGCGAATTAAACCGCTTCTCTAGGGTAGTTTTTTGCATAAGCATTATGATTTTAAGATTTAAGGCACCACTAAACTACGGAAAAACCGTAACAAAACAAACATTAAAACGGAAAAATTTGAAATTTCCCCATTTATTACTTGTAAATTATTAAAAAGAACTATTTAAACGTTATTGTTAATTAATGATGTAAATAGAATAAAATATTATTTTCGTAGCTTAAAAGTAAAATTATATTGGCGACAGTTTCTCAAAATATATTTCTAACTAGAAAAGAAAAACAACGTTGTGTTTGTTGTGGTAAAAAAATTCCTTTTGGTAAATCGTTTGTTGCAGAAACCGAAGATCATAAAGGTACTTGTTTTGCTTGTTCACCATTTTTGGGATACTCCTTATTACCGGCAGGAAATGCTGCGATGACTAGAAGGTCTAAAAAACACTCAAAACTTTGTGGAGTCGTTTTAAAATGGAATCAACGTAGAAAGCGTTACGAGCGTAAAGGGCAGTTTGTAGAAGAAATAGCAATTGAAAAAGCACGGTTAGAGTGCGAAAATGATAGAGAAGCTAGAGAGCTTAAAAATAAAAAGGCAGCTATTATAAGAGAACAGAAAGATAAAGTGTATATCTTAAATTTTGCAAATGCAATAAGAAATAAATATCCTAATTGTCCTCAAAAGCGAGAGTTTAAGATAGCATCACATGCTTGCAAGAAACATAGTGGAAGGGTAGGACGTACTGCAGACGCCAAAGAATTTGACCCACAAATGATTGACTTGGCCGTACAAGCACATATACGGCATACAGAGACTAATTATGACGAACAATTTGGTAAAGGAAAAAGAAAGACAGAAATTAGATCAGATGTTCAGTCAAAAATTGAGAGTGTTTTGAATAAATGGAAATAGTAAGTCCTATATTCTAAGTGTAAAATCATTTAAGTTTTTAGAGATGGCAAAAAAAGGTAGAGAGAAAAATACATTAAATAAAGCAAAACATTCAAAGCTTATGAATCGCAAAAAGAATAAGCTTAAAAAAGAAAAAGAACAAAGGGCAGAACGATTAAAAGCGATAGTTCGAAAAGCTAATCAATCTAAAGAAAAAGGCTCTGAAAATGAATAAATGTTATTGTGGTAAAGACAAGTCCTATAATAATTGTTGTGGTACGGTTCATAAAGACATACTAAAAGCTACAACTGCCGAAGATTTAATGAGATCTCGCTACAGTGCTTTTGTTTTAGCTAATGGTGATTACTTAATGAAAAGTCATCACAGTACTACACGTCCTTTAAAAGAAAAGAAATCTATTGTTGCCTGGGCTAAATCTGTTAATTGGGTTAAGTTAGAGGTTTTAAATACTACAGATGGATCAGAATATGATATGAAAGGAACTGTGGAGTTTAAGGCTTTTTACTTTGAAAAAAATAAGATAGAATGTATTCACGAAAACTCTGCATTTATTAAAGAAAACGGGTATTGGGTATATCTAGGCGAAGCTTAAAGATTACACATCTCATAATTGGTGCTTAAAAATATTTGGTCTTCCTATTAACGAATTTTTAAAGATATTCTTTCAACAGGGCGGTTTAGCAATTGTATTGTTTGCTTTTTTTGGGTTATTGACCGATAAATGTCAGGTAATATTTCTCTTCAGTTTAAAAACAACCTATTCTTTTATTTTTCAAAATATATCTATTGATATCCATCAACATATAAACTTTTTCAAGAAAGGAGGGTAACAAAATAATCCCCCTTTTTATATAAGTATGTAAAATCAAAACGCGCGCTTGATAAATACACTTTTTTTGAGGTCGCCGAAAATCATAAAGAGTAGGCAAAATCTAAACATACAAATAATGAAAAAGGTATTCTTATTACCCAAAGGCTTAGACAAATTTTCTACAAAAGAGCTTAAAAATATGGAGGCTATTTTAGGAGGAACTGTGGATGTGCCAGATATTATATATTACCCAACTAGTGGTGGTAGAAGATGTGCAGAAGGCCAGGTTTGGTCAGAAACATTACAGCGATGTGTTCTTGTTGCTGTGGGAAATCCAGTTCAACACAGGTAAATGATTTGGTATTATATCCAAACATATATTGATAAATAGGTTGTTTAATCAACCTATAAAATACTAAGCGGAGTGGAGTAAACTTGTACAATTTTTATTCTCCAAACTTCGCTTAGTATGTTTAATATTCTTAACTTTTTAATTCCTTATTCATGCAATTCGATGCCTTAATACTCAAAGTAGCTAGCAGATGTAATCTTAATTGTTCCTATTGTTTTATGTATAATCTTGGTGATACTACATATAAGGGGCAACCAAAATTTATGTCGTATGAAATGATTGATTCCATTTTAGAAAAAACCAGACGATATATTCAGAAATATAATAAAAAGGAGTTCTCTTTTATTTTCCATGGTGGTGAACCTTTATTAATAGATAAGGAGTTTTACAGAACTTTTGTAGCTAAAGCTAATGATATCAAAAAAATACTCCCTAATGTAATTTTTAAGTATGACATACAAACCAATGGAGTTTTAATAGACAAAGATTGGTGTGCATTGTTTAGAGAATTAAATATTTATCCTAGTATGAGTGTAGATGGCACAAAAGAAGCACACGATATGTTTAGAGTAGATCATCGTGGAAATGGTAGTTATGATCAAGTGTGTAGAGGAGTTAAGTTATTAAAAGAGCAAATAGGATATGCTGATACAGTTTGTGTAATAAATATCAAAGAAGATGCAGGTACTATGTATAAAAGTTTCAAGAAAATGAATGTAAATTCTGTAAATTTCTTAATTCCAGATTATACACATGATAATTTTCCCTTTGATAAAAATAAAACGGAAATGGCTGATTGGTTAATTAAACTATTTGATATTTGGATACAGGATTCTGAACGATATAAGATTCCTATTTTTATAGGGTTAGTAAATAGGTTGTTAGGTGTTACCGAACAAACAAATAATGAATCTGCCGTTTTGGTCATCGAAACAAATGGAGAAATAGAAGCGATAGATTCTTTAAAAGCTTGTGGACATGGTTTTACAAAATCAGGAATTAATGTATTGCACAATGATTTTTCTGATATTAAAAAATCTCCTTTAGGGAAGTTGTATTTTGAAGAAAGTACAACAAAGTTGTGTGGTCAATGTCTTAGTTGTCCAATAAAAGAAGTCTGTCAGGGAGGTAGGTTGGTTCATAGATATAAAAAAGAAAATGGTTTTAATAATACATCTGTATATTGTAATGATCTTATAAAGTTGATAGCTCATATTCAGAATAGTTTAATGGCTATTTTTCCTGAATTATATAGTCAGAAAAATATAGATCGTATAAAAAGTGAAGAAATTATTCAATATTTGAGTAAGGAAAGGAGAAATTCTTCTACCAATTCAATGTTCTCTATAGAGTTAGAGTATTTTGCTTCCAGCTAGAATTGAAATTTTAAGTATTCTGATTATAAAGAACTGTTTACATTCATTTTAGTACTAATAGTTTCATTATGAAAAAAAATCTTCAAAATAATGATTATTCAATGGGTGAATTTGCTACTGTTGATCAATGTTCGTTAAGAGGACATTTACGTTGTGTATATACTACCGGTAAAGAAGTATATCGAGATGGTCGTAATGGTCGTAAAACAATTCATTGGTGGCGAATGTCTTATATTGGAAGAGCTTGTACCAGAAAGTGGGGTAGACGAGCAGGTGTTTTTTACGAAGCATTGTTTGTAGTCCCTCATTACATTGGAATATTCTTTGGAAACCTTCTTGGATATTGTATGTTTTTAGTTTTAGGAAGTAAGAAATGATTCATCTAATTCATTATTTGGATTAGAATTATTTTGTAAATATTACCACAATAATTGGCCAGTTATTGTGTTTAAGTAATGTTAATTTTATGAAATAATTATGAAAAATTGGCTAATTATATTTTCATTCATTTTTTGTTGTTCTTCTATTATTGCTCAAAAGGAAATTAAATTTTCTACTTATTTTAAAACCAATAAGGCGAACTTACGACTTAGTGATTTCTCAAGACTTACTAGATATATTGATTCAATTTCGAAATTAAAAAACGTTGGTAAAATAAAAGTTTTTGGTTATTGCGACGATGTAGGAGAAGAAGCTAATAATCTTATGTTATCTCAAAAAAGATCGGAATTTGTTTCTGAACAAATTAAGATTAAAGCAAATAAGCAGACCGTACTATTTTCCCCTGTAGGCAAAGGAGAATTACCAATTAATGATGAGAGTAATTTTTCTATTTCAGAACAAAGAACGAAAAACAGAAGGGTTGATATTATTGTTTATTTCAATGATAAGAATCAGATTATTGATGATTATCACGAGAAGGGTGATAGAATTATTTTAGACAATGTTTTATTTCAAGGTGGTAAAACTGTATTCTTACCAAGAACGGATTTTGTATTGCATAAATTGGTGGACGAATTAAAGGAAAAAAAGAAATTATACATACAACTTCAAGGCCATATAAATCAGTTAAAACCTCAGCAGATGGCTGACTCTACATTATATAGACCCGAAGATAATTTGTCTACACGAAGAGCAAAAAAGGTATATGATTTTTTAATTTCTAATGGTATTGATAAAGAACGATTATCTTACGTAGGTTTCGAAGGTAAATTTCCGTTAGGTACATATCCGCAATATAATAGAAGAGTAGAAATAGAAATAACGGATATCAAAGAATAATATAATTCTGTTAAAAACTTGTTTTCTTTTTCTCCTAAAAAAACAAGTTATTTGTTCCCGGAAAAAAAAGTTGTCATTGGAAGAACGAATTATTACAACAAAGAAGTTTACTCGAAATAATTTCTTTAAGAATACTTATTGCGTATTTAAGGGAGTACGTCTAAGAGAAATTTCTAGGAGAAAACCCCACTATCGAAGTGAATCTGGTAGCACCTATTACTATACAACTAATGGAGTATATCGCCTATCTAATCATTGGGGTAGAGCTGCTAAGTGTAACTGGAGATTGGTCTCAGAAATTCCTGTAGAGATTGATGATCTTCGTTTAGGGTATGCAGATTGGACTGATTTTAGAGAAAATCTAGATCAAGATGTAGATGCATATTATATTGCTGTAGATTTCGAAACCAAAACTGTTAGTTATAAGCATAAGGACAATCCTGCTTATGATCAGATTGCTGTGATACGTCCAGTTGATGCTACTCGTAAATTAATTAAACAGATAAAAACTCTTTTAGAAGATCATAAATGGGCAAAGTACTATGATTACGAGGATTTAGATGAGTTCCGAAAAGAAGTAGTATTGGAGTTAGTAAACACGACAAAAACATTGCACGATATTAGAAGAGAATTAGCATCAGGTTAAAACTATTCGGGCATCATTACATAACTGTTATCGTGAGATACTTTCGGAAATTGTTTGTTTCTCCATTTTTCTTTGGCTTCTTCTAGTTTAGTTGTGCTAGAGGAAACAAAATTCCAATAAATATGACGTTCTTCAGGGAATGGTTGCCCTCCAAAAAGTAATAGATGTGTGTTTGGCTCTAAAATTATGGTACATGTATCTTCTATTTTAGAAACTAGCATATTTCTTTTAGAAATATTGTTTTCACAGGCTTGTATTTCGCCATCTACGATACAGATGCCTATTTCTCCTTTTAGCTCTCCTTTGATTTGTAATTCATATCGTTCTTTACTTTTTACTTCTACCATAAAAAGTTCGGAATGCACAGGCAACGATGATATTCTACCATATCCTTTTCCGGCAACTAACTTAAATTCAGTTGTTCCATCATTCCAAGAAGGGATTTCAGTTTTATCTAAATGATGAAATTCGGGTTCTATATTTTCCAAATGTTTTGGTAGTGCTACCCAAATTTGATATCCGTGTGTTATAAATTCTGTACCGTCTCTCATGTCCTTAGGAGTACGTTCGGTATGTGTAACTCCTTTTCCGGCAACCATCCAGTTCACAGAACCTGGAGAAATACGTTGATTAGTGCCGATACTATCCTGATGCATAATTTCACCATCTAATAAATAAGTTAAAGTAGATAATCCGATATGTGGGTGTTGATCTACATCCATATATTTTCCTTTTTTAATGATGGTTGGACCCATATGATCAATAAAAATGAAGGGACCTACCATTCTTTTTTTTCGAAAAGGAATAAATCTCCCTACAAGAAAATCACCAATATCTCTACTTCGTTCTTCGATTATCAAACCTTGATTAGACATAAAAACAGTTTTTTGTTCATTTTAAGTTTCTAAAATACACTTTTTAACTACAGTATTTCGTTAAATAAGTATTAACGAATGATTGCGATTAAGAGGTTGTTCATACCTTAAAATAATTTACTATCTTTTCCCTTGCAATATTAAACAACCACAACTAACCAATGGAAATATTCTCCTCGTATAATTTAATAATCGAAGTTTCTTTAGTCCTTATTTTATCTTTTATTTTTAATGGAATAGCAAAGAAAACTAATATTCCAGCTGTATTAATGTTGATTATATTGGGTATTATTATTCAGTATGCGATTAAAGCATTTGGAGCGGGATCTTTTGATTTTTTCCCGATGCTAGAGATTCTTGGAATTGTTGGGCTGATAATGATTGTATTAGAGGCTGCGCTAGAATTAAAATTGAAAAAAGAAAAATTAGTTCCTATCTTAAAATCTCTTGGGATTGCTTTAATAGGGCTTGTTGCATCTGCATATATTGCTGCGGTAATTTTAAAGGCACTGATTGATGGAATGACGTGGCAATCTGCTTTGTTATATGCTACTCCATTATCTATTCTGTCAAGTGCTATAATTATTCCAAGTGTAGCCGGGTTGTCAGAAGCAAAAAAAGAATTTCATGTGTATGAAAGTACATTCTCTGATATTTTAGGAATTATGATGTTTTATTTCCTTACAGGAAAACTTAATCCCGCAGAAGATGCTGGAGTTTCGGGATTTGCATTTAACTTAATCATTACAATTATTATATCACTAATTGCCAGTTATGGTATTATTTTAATTTTTCAAAAGATAAAAAGCCAAGTAAAACTATTTCTATTAATAGCTGTTTTATTATTGTTATATGGAGTTGGAAAAAAAATGCATTTATCGTCTTTGATTATCATTTTGATTTTTGGTCTAGTAATCGCTAATATGAAATTGTTTTTTCAGTGGAAACTAGAAGGTTTATTGGATTTTGAAAAGGCAAAAACAATTTACCATGAATTACATGTAATTACTGCGGAAACTGCATTTGTAGTACGAACATTGTTTTTTGTGATTTTTGGTATTACAATTACCTTATCTTCTTTATTAAATTTAAAAGTAGCATTGATAAGTATTCTAATTATCATTTCGATTTATTTGATTCGATATGTATTGTTACGATTATTTGTAGGAAAAGATATTTCTCCTCAATTATTTATAGCTCCTAGAGGGTTAATTACAGTATTATTATTTTATGCAATACCAGCAGAGGCCATGATCCCAGGTTTTGAACCAGGAATTTTATTGTTTGTAATAATTGGAACTAGCCTTATAATGACTGGTGGTATGATACGTGATAATAGGGTAAAAGCGGTAGCATTAACTCCTGAAGAGATTGAAGAGGCAGCTGATGCAGAAGTAGCTTATATCATGAATACTACGACCGATCTTAGTGAAATTGAGGATTCCTCTGAAGAGGAAGACGATGATGAAATTTATGAATAATTAGTAGAAATGAAACGATTACATCGGTTAACAGCTATTTTAGTTAAGTTACAATCTAAAAAAATAGTTCAAGCTTCAGATTTAGCAGAGAAATTTGATGTAAGCATTCGTACTATTTATAGAGATATGCTTGCATTATCTGATGCTGGTGTTCCTATAGGAGCCGAGGCAGGTACAGGTTATTTTTTGGTAGATGGGTATTCTCTTCCCCCAATTATGTTTTCAGAAAAGGAAGCGAATGCATTAATAACTGCTGCTAAAATTATCCACACCAATAATGATGAATCACTTATTTCTGACTATAATACTGCTATAGAAAAAGTTAAAGCGATTCTTAATACAACACAAAAAGAAAAGTTAGAACTTTTAGAAAAAAGAATTGTTAGTCCTCCTTATAAAAAATCTCCAGCTAGCACTTATTTATCAACAATCCAAAAAGCTATTACAGATTTGAGAGTACTAGAAATAGAATATACAGCTGCTTCTACAGAATACACCAAACGATCGATTGAACCTTTAGGTGTATATTTTACAAATACTATATGGGTGTTAATAGCCTATTGTAGATTACGTAAAGATTATAGGGAGTTTAGGACAGATCGAATTATCAATTTAATAGAAACTTCAGAGTTATTCCCTCCAAAATTTTTTACGTTAGAAGAGTATTTTAAAAAATATATGGAACATTAAAAATACTACTGACATAAGGTTGTCACACTCCACTTGTAGTTTTGGTGAAAATTAGAATATGTATCACTTAATCCACACAATTATGCTTAGTATGTTTTTATGCTGCGCAACTACATTTAGTCAAAACCACAACCTTATGAAAGACAAACCTTATTCAATTGAAATCGTATTATTCGAAGTAGTACCAGGGTACTCTGTAGAACAAGCTGAGAAGGCTATAACCTCTTTAAATGATATTGTTAAATTATATGATGGATTTATAGATAGAACAACCGCAAGTAATATCGACGGTAAGTTTATTGATCTACTGTATTGGACAGATATTAAATCGGCTAAGCTAGCTGGAGAAGATATTATGAAAAATCCAAAGGCATTAGAAATTTTTGAAATTATAAAACCGGAATCAATGCAAATGTTTCATATGGATGTTTTTAACCAATTCGAAGAATAATCATATATTTAAAAGAATGTATTATGTTATCAGATTTAAAACCTATTATGCAAACAAATAAAAAGATTCCGGAGCACATAATAAATCGAAAAGGTCCAAGAAGTGCTAAAGATTTAGATTCGGAAGTATTAGAATATTTAAATAAAGGTCTAATTGAAACAGCTAACCTTATGGAATGGTTAGCTGTAGATCAATTAAAATTACTAAAATATATACTAGATGATTTAAACAAATCTAATTGGTATGATAGTTTTTATGAAGCCGTGTCTAATCAAAAAAAGCCAAGTGCCAATAGCAATACCAAAGTTATAGGCGCAACTTTTGCTCAATTAACCAATGATAATAAAGTCATTGATTATTTGTCTAATCATCCTTCTGATGTATGTAGATGTTGGGCTACTCAGTATTATAGTGGATTAGACATGTCAATCACAGAAAGACTTCACACTAATAAACCATTTGCTGCAGATCCACATTTTGGGGTTAGAGAAGTTGCGATTTTTGCAACAAAGGATTATATAATTCAAGATTTAGATCAATCTATTATGATATTATCTAACTGGACAAAAGATACTAATGAGAATGTAAGACGTTATGCTGTAGAAACGATTAGACCAATAGGAGTTTGGACAAAAAAAATAGATGAACTCAAAGAAACTCCCGAAAAAGCAATTGGTATTTTGGAAGCGTTGAAATCTGATACATCAAAATATGTAAAGGATGCTGTTGGTAACTGGTTAAATGATGCAAGTAAGACAAGACCTGATTGGGTTCTTAATGTTTGTAAAGAATGGGGAGAAAATAGCTCATCAAAAGATACCAAATATATTATAAAAAAGGCTCTAAGGACTATCAATAAGTAGCTTATAGCTAGTTGTTAACCGTTGTCTATTTTTCGACAATTATCATATTATTATCAAATCGAAAATAATGCTGCTAAATAATTATTAAATAATCATTAAATCTTATTCTTTTTAAAATTTATATAGGTAAATGTTTTCAGCTTTTTTATAGCTTTAAACTCCTGTTGGAAGTTATTAACAACAGGTTCATTTGATAAATTTTGCACTAAAGAATAAATAATGAGAGTACTTCATACGAGTTTAGAATGTTATCCTTTAGCAAAAGTTGGCGGCCTTGGAGATGTCGTCGGTTCATTACCAAAATATCTAACGGAACTAGGTTGTATTACAGAGGTAATTATGCCTTTTTTTGATAATTCAAAAATTAATGAGCTTTCTTGTGAAGACATTTATACTGATTCATTGGTTTTGGGATCTAATTCCTTTGATTTTACGATTAAAAAAGTAATATCCTCTGAGTTTGGGTTTCAAATATATCTAGTAGATATAAAGGAATTATTATATAGATCAAATGTCTATAGCTATGAAGATGATACAGAACGATTTGTAGCGTTTCAAATAGCGATTTTAAATTGGCTTTTATCTATAGATATAAAACCTGATATTATACATTGCCATGATCACCATACGGGTCTTATACCTTTTTTAGTATCCCAAGTGGGTGTTTATCAAAGTTTAATTGATATTCCTACCGTACTCACAATTCATAATGCGCAATATCAAGGTCAGTTTTCTTATGATAAATTAGATTATATACCACAATTTGATTTACATAATATTGGATTACTAGATTGGGATCAATGTATAAATCCTTTAGCTACTGCAATAAAGTGTGCTTGGAAAGTAACTACAGTTTCACCAAGTTACATGGAAGAGTTGCAAGGTCAAGCTAATGGTTTAGAAGGGCTTTTATCACACGAAAAAAATAAATGTATTGGAATACTGAACGGAATTGATCATCAGACATGGAATCCCAAAACGGATCCAATGATTATTAGTAATTACGGAAATAAAAATATCGTTTCTGGAAGAAAGGAAAATAAAAATTGGTTATGTAAAGAGTTTGGGTTTGATATAGATAAACCATTATTTGCATTTATAGGTCGACTTGTATATGAAAAAGGAGCAGACCTTCTTCCGGATATTGTTTCTGAGGCGTTACAGCATTTAGATATTAATATACTCATTTTAGGATCTGGTGATCCGGCTATAGAGTCAAAATTAAGGGAATTAAAGGAACGTTTTCCAGGTACATATAATACATATATAGGATATGATGAAAAACTATCGCATATTATATATGCAGGCGCTGATTTTTTATTAATGCCTTCTAGAGTTGAACCTTGTGGGCTTAACCAACTATATTCTTTACGATATGGTCTCGTACCTATAGTTAGAAAAATCGGGGGTTTAAAAGACACCGTTATAGATATTGGTGATGGTGGTTTTGGGATCTGTCATGATCAGGTAAACGTTCAGGATGTATATAATTCAATTAAAAGGGGAATTGAATTTTATAACGACCAAAATAGATATAGGAAAACACAGAAAGAAATTTTAAAAATTGATCATTCTTGGAATAATTCAGCTAATAAATACATTGAATTATATAAATCTTTAAAACAATCGCACAATGATTAACAAAAAAGTCCTTGCAATTATCCTTGGAGGTGGACAAGGAACCAGATTATCTCCTTTAACCGAAAGTAGATCAAAACCAGCAGTATCTATCGCTGGAAAATACAGATTGGTAGACATTCCTATTACCAACTGTATACATTCGGATATTAAAAGAATGTTTGTGCTTACGCAGTTCAATTCAGCTTCTCTAAATAGTCACATTAAAAACACCTATGTTTTTAGTTCTTTTAGTCAAGCTTTTGTAGATGTTCTTGCCGCAGAACAAACGCCTGGTAATAAAACGTGGTTTCAAGGTACTGCAGATGCTGTAAGACAATCGATGCATCATTTTCTTAATCATGATTTTGAGTACGCACTTATTTTATCCGGTGATCAATTGTATCAAATGGATTTTAATGATATGATTGAAGCGCATATAGAGAAAGGAGCTGATATCTCTATAGCTACATTGCCTGTTAACCCAAAAGACGCCACCGATTTTGGGATTTTAAAAACTGACGAAAATAGTTTTATCAGTTCATTTACTGAAAAGCCAAATTCTGATAAACTTCCAGGTTGGGAATCTGAAGTAAGTGAAGAAATGAAAAGTGAGAATCGTCACTATTTGGCTTCAATGGGGATTTATATATTTAATAGACAATTGTTAGTTGATTTGCTTTCTGATCCTTCAAGAATAGATTTTGGAAAAGAAATCATTCCTCAGTCGATTGAAGATCATAAAGTATTAGCATATCAATATGAAGGCTATTGGACAGATATAGGAACAATTCCTTCCTTTTTTGAAGCTAATATCGAGTTAGCCAATGATATTCCAAAATTTGATTTATTTGATAATGATAGAAATATACTTACCAGACCTAGAATACTTCCTCCATCAAAAATATCTGGAACACTACTAAATAAATCAATGATTGCTGAAGGTTGCTTAATACAAGCCAAGGAAGTAGAACAATCTGTTATTGGTATTAGATCCAGAATTGGAAAAGATACTATCATAAAAAACACATATATGATAGGTAGTGATAGATATCAAGACATAGAAGAATTGCAAACTGATGATAAGGAGAATAGACCTTATATAGGTGTCGGAGAAAGATGTAATATTAATAACGTTATTATTGATAAGGATTGTAGAATTGGTAATGATGTTGTTATTAATGGAGGGCCACATCTAGAAGACATTGATAATGAAAAGTATGTGATAAAAGATGGTATTGTAGTGTTTAGAAAAGGTGCTATAATACCAGATAATTTTAAGATCTAAGTATCTATAATTTCTAAATTAAATAATTATAAATAGAATATTCTATTTAGTTAAAATGATATTAATAATATCATGACCATTCTTATATGAGTAAAGTAATAGTACATAGTTTATTTTCTGAATTTGATATTAATCTTTTTAAAGCGGGTAAGCACTATCGATTATATGAAAAATTTGGTTCACATATTATTATGGTAGATGGAGTTCGAGGAACATACTTTGCAGTTTGGGCACCATCTGCTAAATCTGTTTCTGTGATTGGAGATTTTAATTTTTGGGTAGAAGGAGAACATCAATTACACGTTCGCTGGGATAAATCTGGTATATGGGAAGGTTTTATACCTGAAGTAGGAAAAGGTAATATCTATAAATATAAAATTCATTCTCATAATAATAGTATTGTAACTGAAAAAGCGGATCCATATGCACGTAGATGTGAACACCCTCCAAAAACGGCTTCGGTAGTTTGGGAAGATTTATATGATTGGAATGATAATGAATGGATGGCAAATAGAAAAAAACATAATACAATCGATGCTCCTTTTTCGGTTTATGAAGTTCATTTAGGCTCTTGGAAAAGAAAAATAGAAGAAGATCGATCTTTGTCATATACCGAACTGGCAGACGAATTGGTTTCCTATGTAAAGGAAATGAATTTTACTCATGTGGAACTAATGCCTGTTATGGAATATCCTTATGATCCATCTTGGGGATATCAAATAACTGGTTATTTTGCACCAACATCTCGTTTTGGTTATCCTGAGGAATTTAAATTACTAGTAGATAAACTTCATCAGAATGATATTGGGATTCTATTGGATTGGGTACCATCACATTTTCCAGAAGATAATCATGGTTTAGGCTTTTTTGATGGATCTTGTTTATATGAGCATCCTGATAAAAGAAAAGGATATCACCCTGATTGGAAGAGTTTAATATTTAACTATGAAAGAAATGAAGTTAAAAGTTTTCTGATTAGTAATGCAATTTTTTGGTTGGATCAATTCCATGCAGATGGATTAAGAGTTGACGCAGTTGCTTCCATGTTATTTTTAGATTATTCTAGAGAAGATGGGGAATGGGAAGCAAACCAATATGGAGGTAGAGAAAACCTTGCAGCGATTGAATTCATGAAGGAACTAAATAAAGAGATTTATATTAGTTACCCGGATGTACAAACAATTGCAGAAGAATCGACTTCTTTTCCCATGGTCTCTAAACCAACATTTCTTGGAGGGCTTGGTTTTGGTATGAAATGGATGATGGGTTGGATGCACGATACGCTACAGTATTTTTCTAAAGAGCCTATCTATAGAAAGCATCATCAAAATGATTTAACTTTTAGCATGACCTATGCATTTACGGAAAACTTTATGTTACCGTTATCCCATGATGAAGTGGTATATGGAAAAAGAAGTATTATAGGCAGAATGCCTGGTGATGAGTGGCAGCAGTTTGCTAATTTACGATTGTTGTATAGTTATATGTTTACACATCCAGGGAGTAATTTGCTTTTCATGGGTGCCGAGTTCGGTCAACGAGAAGAATGGAATTTCCATAGTAGTTTAGACTGGCATTTATTACAATACGATTATCATTCTGGAATTAAAAAGTTGATTACAGATCTTAATTTGTTATATAGAAATCACCCAGCTTTGTATGAAAAACAATTTGAGTCAGATGGTTTTGAATGGATAAGCTATGATGATCATGAAAATTCTGTAGTTGCCTATATTAGAAAAGGAAACAAGACTGAGGATACGTTAGTTGTAGCTTGTAATTTCACACCGGTACCACGCTCCAATTATCGTATAGGATTATCAGTAAAAGGAATATTAATCCCAATATTTAATAGTGACAAAAAAATGTATGGAGGAACAGGGGATTTTGGATCTAAAAATATATTGATAGAAGATGAAGAATGGCATTATAGAGAATATTCGGCGGAGATTGATATTCCTCCATTAGGAACACTTGTTTTTAAAATCAAGAGTTAATTTATATAACCTAAATTATTTCATGTTTACAATACTATAAGGCACTTTATTAGTTGTAGTTTAAACAATTGTTAATTGATTATAGTTTCAAACGTTTTCGTTGAATGTTTTTAATAAATACTAATTAAAAGAGTTCATTTATTGCAATAGATATTGTTTTTTTACATAACACAATAGTATAAGAAAAGAAACCAACCAACTATGATTACTAATACTGAGTTAGAGATAAAAGGGAACTTATTTCCTGGAAAAATCATTTCCTTTTCACAAAATGTAGATAAGATTAATTTCACTACAGAGAATGGTGTAATTCTTCAAGTAACTATTATAAGAGGAAGTGTAGTGCGTTTTAGATACGCAACGGACAGTAATTTTGAGAAAGACTTTTCTTATGCAATTAGCGAAAAAGGTGTAAGAGGATACAGTGAGTTAGAGGTTAAAGAGTTAGAAGATAAATATGAGATCATCACCAAGAAAATAGTAATTTCTATTGCTAAGGCTAACATTAGTGTTTCCATTAGTGATAAAGAAGGAAATGTTATTTGTAAAGATGATTGGGGATTTCATTGGGAGCAAAGTTATGAGTACGGTGGAAACATCGTAAAGATGAGTAAATCCGCTCCGCAAGGTGAGTGTTATTATGGTTTGGGTGATAAACCCATGCATTTAAACTTAAAGGGTAAACGTATAGAGAATTGGGCTACTGATCAATATGCTTTTGGAAAAGATCAAGATCCATTATATAAAAGTGTTCCGTTTTATATTGGAATGTATGAAGAGAGAGCCTATGGAATTTTCTTTGATAATTCTTTCAAAACATTTTTTGATTTTTGTAACGAACGTCGTAATGTAACTAGTTTTTGGGCGCATGGCGGAGAGATGAATTATTATTTCTTTTATGGACCTAATATGCAGGATGTGGTTACTAGATATACAGATCTTACAGGTAAACCCGAATTGCCACCTTTATGGGCATTGGGATATCATCAATGTAAATGGAGTTATTATCCAGAAAGTAAAGTAAAGGAAATTACTACGAAATTTAGAGACTTAAGAATACCTTGTGATGCTATATATTTAGATATAGATTATATGGATGGATTTAGATGTTTTACATGGAATAAGGAGTATTTCCCAGATCCAAAACGAATGGTAGAGGAATTAGCAGAAGATGGGTATAAAACTATTGTAATTATTGATCCAGGAATTAAGATTGATGATCAGTATTCTGTATATCAGGAGGCAATGGAAAACGATTATTTCTGTAAACGCGCCGATGGACCTTATATGAGAGGAAAAGTATGGCCAGGAGAATGTTTTTTTCCTGATTTTACAAATCCTGAAGTTAGAGAATGGTGGGCAGGATTATTTAAAGAGCTTATTGATGAAATTGGTGTCAAAGGGGTTTGGAATGATATGAATGAACCAGCAGTAATGGAGGTTCCTGGAAAAACATTCCCAGATGATGTACGTCATAATTATGATGGGAATCCTTGTAGTCACAGAAAAGCACATAATATTTATGGTACGCAAATGGCGCGTGCAACTTATGAAGGGATAAAACGATTTGCTTATCCAAAAAGACCATTTGTAATTACAAGATCAGCATATTCAGGAGCACAACGATATACTTCTTCTTGGACTGGTGACAATGTAGCCACTTGGGAGCATCTTTGGATAGCAAATATTCAGGCTCAACGTATGAGTATGAGTGGTATGTCTTTTACAGGAAGTGATATCGGAGGATTTGCAGAACATCCTACAGGAGAACTTTATGCTCGATGGATACAGTTAGGTGTTTTTCATCCTTTTTGCAGAACTCATTCATCAGGAGATCACGGTAATCAAGAACCTTGGACCTTTGGTGAAGAGGTAATTGATGTAACACGAAAATATGTAGAATTGCGCTACCAATTGCTACCATATTTATACACCATGTTTTGGGAATATGCAGAAGAAGGAATACCAATGTTAAAATCATTGGTCCTATATGATCAATTGGATCCACAAACACATTATAGAACCGATGAATTTGTTTTTGGAAATCAAATTTTAGTATGTCCTGTTCAAGAACCTAATGCCAAAGGAAGAAGATTATATATACCTCGAGGTAATTGGTATAATTACTGGACACGTGAATATGTGAAAGGAGGAATGGAACAATGGGTAGACGCAGATTTAGACACGATTCCGTTATTTGTAAAAGAAGGAGCGGTTATTCCTAAATACCCTATTCAGCAATATGTAGGTGAGAAAAAAATTGAAGAATTAAAGCTAGAAGTTTATTATAAATTGGGTAATAAAGAAGTCTCTAAGGTATATGAGGACGCTCAAGATGGTTATGATTATGCTAAAGGGCGATTTAGTTTGCGGAGTTTTGCTTTTACTGGAAAGGAAAATGAAATTATTATACAGCAGCATAAAAATGGTACATTCATCACGGAGTATGAAGCAATGAAAATAGAATTTATAGGATTACCTTTTGTTATAGGAAAAATTGAAATTGATAATGTAGTGGTATCCTTAGGTGATCTTAACTATGATGCTAAAAATAATACCGTAGTTGTTCCAAAAAACTTTACAGAGCTTCATATTGTAGCTAAATAATGCAGTTTATCGATTATAAAAGCTTTACATAGACTATAGTGAATAAATAGATCGTTTTTTATTAAAATGGATGTGTTGAATTTTGTAATTTTATATTACGTAAATTATATCTATCCGTAAATATTATGAAAAATAAAAAAATAGTAGTTGCATTAGGATCTGTGTTTCTTTTTCTATCGTGTGCTACCAACCCTTTTACTGGTAAGCAAACATTGGCGTTAGTGCCTAATTCTCAGATTTTACCAGCAGCTTTTGCCCAATATGATCAGGTATTGAAGGAAAGTAAAGTACTAAAGGGCACATCAGAAGCAGAAATGGTTAAACGTGTTGGTCAAAAGATAGCTACAGCGGCAGAAAGATGGCTTAATGCAAATGGTCATCAAGGTTATTTGAGTGATTATAAATGGGAATATAACCTAATAGATGATAAATCTGTTAACGCTTGGGCTATGCCTGGTGGAAAAATAGCATTTTACACGGGTATTTTACCGATTGCCAAAACTGAAACGGGAATAGCTGCTATTATGGGACACGAGGTAGTTCATGCAATTGCAAATCATGGACAACAGCGTATGAGTGCTGGACAATTACAACAAGTAGCAGGTGTAGCGACAGCAGTAGCTGTTAGTGGACAAAAGGAGCAAACACAACAGATAGTTGGAACAGCATTTGGTTTAGGTAGTCAATTCGGAGTTATGTTACCATTTAGTAGAAGTCATGAAACAGAAGCTGATAAAATTGGATTGACATTAATGGCGATTGCAGGATATGACCCTTCGGAAGCAGCCGAGTTATGGAAAAGAATGAAAGCCAATAGTGGAGGACAAGCACCACCAGAGTTTATGAGTACACATCCATCAAATGATACTCGTATAGCTAATCTCACAGCTTGGGCGCCAGCTGCAAAAGCTGAGGCAAGAAAATTTGGAGTTACTAGCTTTAAATAATTGTAAATTCTCAATACTTAAAAAGATTATACTTATTTTAGAAGCTGTTCCGGAAAATTCCAGAACAGCTTTTTTAATATTGATACATGGGAAACACACTACCTAAAGGACATAAGAAATTATTAAATGCTTGGGCTTTTTATGATTGGGCAAATTCTGTATATAACTTAACTATTTCATCTGCTGTTTTCCCTATATTTTGGGGAGCACTAACTATTATTAGAAATGATCAAGGAGAAATAATTAGTGATACTGTTTCTTTTTTGGGATATGATTTTAATAATGATTCTTTGATAAGTTATGTAACCGCTTTAGCATTCCTTATTGTATCATTTATTAGCCCTTTCCTTTCAGGAATAGCTGATTATATAGGTAATAAGAAAAATTTTTTGAAGTTCTTTTGTTATTTAGGAGCATTATCCTGTATAGGTTTATATTGGTTTTCTTTAGATAATTTATTTTTCAGTTTGTTATGTTATTTATTAGCGTTGATCGGTTTTTGGGGGAGTATTGTATTTTATAATTCGTATTTACCAGATATCGCATTTCCGGAGCAACAAGATGCTATAAGTGCAAAAGGATATTCTTTAGGATATATAGGCAGTGTAATACTTTTAATAATAAACCTAGTAATGATATTAAAATATGATTGGTTTGGTTTTGAGAATGAAGGATTACCAACTAGATTATCATTTTTAATGGTAGGTGTATGGTGGATTGGTTTTAGTCAATATTCATATTATTATTTGCCAAAAGGAAATAAAAAGAAAACTTTATCTAAAGATGTTCTGTTTAATGGTTTTAAAGAATTGAAATTAATATGGAATGCTCTTAAACATAACATTAGGTTAAAAAGGTATTTAATTTCCTTTTTTGTTTATAGTATGGCGGTTCAAACCATTATGCTTATTGCTACTTATTTTGGTATTGAAGAGTTAGATTGGGGAGATCAAAATGCGACAACAGGACTTATTATTAGTATTCTTTTAATTCAATTAGTCGCTATTGCGGGTGCTTTTTTAACTTCAAGAGCTTCGGCTAAATATGGTAATATACAAACTCTTATAGTTATTAACTGTATTTGGATTGCGGTTTGTATTTATGCATATACTATTACAACACCAACTCAGTTTTATGTTGCAGCTGCTATCGTAGGTCTTATAATGGGAGGTATTCAAGCCTTGTCTAGGTCTACATATTCAAAGTTACTACCGGAAAATGCTGTGGATACTGCTTCTTACTTTAGTTTTTATGATGTAGCAGAAAAAATCGGTATAGTTATTGGAATGTTTTCTTATGGTATTGTAGCGCAACTAACGGGCAGTGTTAGGTTTTCAATATTATTTTTTATAATATTTTTCATTGTTGGTGTTTTTCTACTATTTAGAGTTCCAAAGGAAGAAGAGTAAGTGTTTTTTATTTTATATTAATTGCTTTTTATAGTGTTAAAATCTGTTAACAATGTATAGTTAATATATGATAATATTCTTTGTTTCGTTTTATCTCTTATGTAGATTAGATTTGAACTTTTAAAAACCAAAACCGTATGACTTCCCAAAGTAAGCTTCATCACTTTTATCTAAAATCTGTGCATTTGATCTAAATTATTAAATGCTCCGATGATATTTTTAATTCAAAATAAGTTTATATGATGATATTTGAATATAAACTCATAGCTTAAATTTTACAGTTAAACATAAATTAATACTCATGAAAAAACTGATATTAGTACTTACAGTTATTTTGCTGGCATCTTGTTCTGCAAGCCAGAAAACGATTATAGCAGCAAAGAAAACCTTAAAAGGGGAATGGTCTTTAGATAAAATATCTTATGACCGTTCTGGTGTGTTTGAGGTTACGTTATATAATGATGCGTCGGCAGAATGTCTAACTGGTGGTATATGGAAATTTATTCCAAATAATAATACAGGTAAATATACAGTAAATGAAAATCAGTGTACTTCTACTGGTGCTCGTAACTTTAGATTTACTATTCCAGAACCATCAGAAAATGGAGATTATAGTTTTCTTTTTAAACCAATAGATGAGAAGAAGAAAAGTACGAATAATAATAAAGGGTATCGCATGACCCTTAAACATTTAGATGATACTACAATGACGTGGACTCAAACAGTTAGCCTAGAAGGAAAACCTTTTGTAATCACCATGAATTTTAATAAACTACAATAAATCAAATCTTAAGATAATGATACGATCAAATTTTAATAAAATAGCAATAGCATTAACTGCTTTAATTATTTTGAACAGTTGTGATGCGGTACAAAATGCAAATAATACGCAAAAAGGTGCTGTTATAGGTACGACTACTGGAGCAGTTCTAGGAGGGGTAATAGGTAATAATGTTGGAAATAAAGAAAATTCTGTATTAGGAGCTATTATTGGAGGTGTTGTTGGAGGTGTTGCCGGTGGAGTTATTGGTAAACAAATGGATAAACAAGCTCAAAAAATAGAAGAAGAAATTCCAGGAGCAGAAGTAACTAGAGTTGGAGAGGGAATTGATATCATATTTGATGAAAATAGTGGTGTGTATTTTGATACTAATAAGTATAATATTAATGCAAAATCCAAGGAGAACTTGAATAAGCTTATTAATATTTTTAAGGAATATCCTGACACTAATATTATTGTAGATGGTCATACAGATAGTTCTGGTGATGATGCTTATAATATGGAATTGTCAAAGAAACGGGCAAATGCAGTTACTAGTTATTTAGTATCTCAAGGTATTAGCACTACCAGGTTAACTACCTATTATCATGGGGAAACATTACCTAAGTATGATAATTCGACCGCAGAAGGAAGGGCGAAAAATAGAAGAGTAGAATTTGGTGTTTTAGCAAATGATAAAATGATAGAAGACGCTAAAAAAATAGATTAAAAAAAGTATAAAAATTTATTAAATCCCCAAAGGAATGTAGTTTTCTTTGGGGATTTTTTCATGCATTTTTTTTACCCTGAAAACAGTGATCTCTTTTTCACTATTTAGGATGTAGTATTAAGGTAATAAGAAGAGGATATTTGTTCTATAAAACATGATAACCTTTTTAAAACCTAAACCTTGAGAACAATTTTCCTTTTTTTGACATGTATACTTTTATATAGTTGTGGAGCTTCGGATGCTTTTACAAGGTCAGCTAAGATTTCAATACACGGAGTTTGGATATTAAAAGAAGCCAGTTTTGATACCAATAGTAGTGCTACATATAATGTTACTGTATTGAATGGTGTTCCTTTAAAATGTATTGAAGACACAAATTGGGAGTTCATATCCAATAATAATACCGGAAGCTACGCTCTATCAGGGACCTCTTGCCCAGAAATTGGTATTTATAATTTCATATGGTCCATTCCAAAAGAAATGAATGGATTAAAGCATAGCATCTTATTAAAACCGGTTAATAAGAAGATGAAAAGTGAAATAAATAATAAAGGGTATCGTATGCAATTCCATGAATTGAAGGATTATAGAATGACTTGGACTTATGATATGATCATAGATGGAGAAAAGTTTACAATTAAACTAAATTTTGAGAAACAATAAGTAAAAGAATTAATAACCAACAAACATAATTTACTACACATGAGATCACACAATATCAAAAACTCAAAAAAACTAGCATATTTAGGAATATTATTAATCACTATCATGAGTTGTAAATCTATGAAAAACGCCGAATTAGGTGGTTTTATAGGAGCAGCGGGTGGCGCCATTATTGGAGGAGTAATTGGAGAGAATATAGGAGAAGAAGGAGAAATTGGTGCCGTCATTGGTGGTATTGTTGGAGCAACGGTAGGGAGTATTATAGGAAATCAAATGGATCAACAAGCAAAAAAGATCGAAGAAGAAATGCCTGCAGTCGTTGTACAAAGAGTAGAAGAAGATATTAATATTGTTTTTGATGAAGAAAGCGGTGTCTATTTTAATACCAATAAGTATGATTTAAATGCAAGTTCTAAAGAAACCATCAATAAATTAGCAGAAATACTTAAAGAATACCCTAATTCTAATATTCTAATCGAAGGTCATACCGATAATGTTGGTAAAGAAGAATCTAATTTTATTCTATCAAAATATAGAGCACAATCAGTTAGAGATTATCTTATAACACAAGGTGTTGATGAAGAGAGATTTACTGTCACTTATTATGGCGAATCACAACCTAAATATCCAAATGATACTTCTGAAGGGAAGTCCAAAAATAGAAGGGTAGAAGTTACTATATCACCAAATGAAGAATTAAGAAGACAAGCAGTTGCGCAAATAAAAGAGTAAGGTTTTGTAATTGAGAATGATAAATCCCGACTTAAAAGTTGGGATTTTTTTATGCACAAAATTTATGTATCTTCAATAAATGAATAGTCATAAGCACATAGTTATTATTGGTGGCGGTCTGTCTGGTTTGACTAGTGCAATACATTTGGCTAAGTATCAAATACCTGTGCTTATTATAGAAAAAGATCAGTATCCAAAACATAAAGTTTGTGGAGAATATATTTCTAACGAAATAATGCCATACTTTGATTTTTTGGGAATAAAATTAGATGATTTAGGAGTAGTAAAAATTTCAGAATTAAATATAAGCACAACAAAAGGTAAAATAATAAAAAGTAAACTTCCTTTAGGTGGTTTTGGTATTAGTCGATATACACTAGATAATTACTTATGGAATTTAGCAAAAAGTTTAGGTGTACAAACACTAAATGATCAAGTTTTAGATGTAGGCTACAAAAAAAACAGGTTTTCTGTAAAAACGGCTAATAATGCATTGATTACTAGTGATTATGTTATAGGAGCTTATGGGAAGCGATCCATATTAGATAAAAAGTTGGAACGTGATTTTAGTAAAAATAAATCTCCTTGGCTAGCAGTTAAAGCTCATTATAAGTCCAGTTTTAATCCTAATACAGTGGCGTTACATAATTTTGATGGAGGTTACTGTGGATTATCTATGGTAGAGAATAATACTGTAAATGCATGTTATCTCGTAAACTATGATAGTTTTAAAAGGTGTAAGGATATAGATCATTTTGAAGAGAATGTGCTTAAGAAAAACCCTTATTTAAAAGATTTCTTTGAAAACTCTCAACGAATATTCGAAAAACCGATTACTATAAGTCAAATTAATTTTGATAGAAAACAGCCCGTCGAAAATCATGTTTTTATGTTAGGTGATGCGGCAGGATTAATCCACCCTTTATGTGGCAATGGCATGGCAATGGCTATACAGAGTGCTAAAATCTTATGTGAACTGTTAATTAATAATTATGAATCTAATATATATACATTAGAAAAGATAGAAGAGCTTTATTCAAAAGAATGGAAAACAATGTTTTCTAAAAGATTATATGCTGGACGTATACTTCAAAAGATGCTGTTAAATGAAACTATACAACAAATAGGTCTGAAAGTGGCAACTTTAGTCCCGGTCATTGTTCCGAAAATTATAAAGCAAACACACGGAAAACCTTTAATATGTTAGAAAACTTTACGAATAGAAGTAATGAAGCAGAATTAATGGATGATCCCCAGGTTAATGAAAAAGATTTGGCAGTGGCTTTAAGGGATATATCTAGAGTAAATAAACTATTAGGAGGCAATAGTATCACTATCAAATCGGTATTAAATAAAATAAAAAGTAAGGATAATAAATCTGAATGGATTATTACAGATTTGGGATGTGGTGATGGTCAAATGCTGCGACAATTAGCAGATGTATTTAGGAAAAGAGGAATTAAAGCAAAATTAATCGGAATTGATAATAATGATAAATGTTTGTTACACGCAGAAAATTTAAGTAAACCCTATACAGAGATTAGCTATAAGAATGCCGATATTTTAACACTGACAAAAGAAAATTTTTCTTGTGATATAATTATCTGCACATTGACATTGCATCACTTTACAGATGAAGAAATAAAGAAAGTACTTAAAAAAAGTTTAGAGTTAGTGTCAGAATCTTTGATTATTAATGATATCCATAGAAACACTTGGTCGTATTATTTATTTAAAATATTTAGTTATTTCTTTATCAAAGGATATATTGCTAAGAATGATGGACTCGTATCCATTAAAAGGGGGTTTAAAAGAAAAGAATTAGTAAGTTTTGCAAAAGATTTAGGACTTACAAAGTATCAATTAGATTGGAAATGGGCTTTTAGGTATCGCTGGATAATCAATAATTAAAAGGGAGTAAAATTGAGTGTAAAAATAACAACAGTTGCTAAACAGTTGCCAAAATATGTAAGGGATACAAAAGAAATACTTCCTTTTGTATCTCATTGGCTTACAGGACAAGAAGATCGTTTTAAACGAAAGGTTCTTAAGATTTTTGAGAATGCCGCCGTCGATAAGCGATATGGGATTATGAGTATTGAAGAAGTTTTTACTGCAACTTCTTTCGAAGAAAAAAATGATATTTACATTAGAGAAGTAAAAAAACTTGGAGAATCTGCACTAAAAAAAGCATTAGATAAAGCTGGTTGGGAGCCAAAATCACTAGACTATATAATTACAGTAAGTTGTACAGGAATAATGATTCCGTCATTAGATGCCTATTTAATAAATTCATTAGATCTTAGGCAAGATATTGTAAGACTTCCTGTTACTGAAATGGGTTGTGCAGCAGGAGTTTCTGGAATTATATACGCTAGGAATTTCTTAGAAGCAAATCCAGAAAAAAGAGCTGCGGTAATCGCAGTAGAATCGCCAACAGCAACTTTTCAACATGATGATTATAGTATGGTGAATATTGTGAGTTCTGCTATTTTTGGTGATGGAGCAGCTTGTGCCTTACTTTCTTCAGAAAAACAATCTGAAGGACCAAATATTCTTGCTGATGAGATGTATCATTTTTATGATGCAACAACTATGATGGGTTTTAAATTGACTAATGGAGGTCTACAAATGGTGTTAGATAAAGAGGTGCCTGAAAAAATAGCTAAATATTTTCCTGATATAATACATCCTTTTCTTTCAAAAAATGGAAAATCTATAGAAGAAATAGATCATTTGATTTTTCATCCTGGAGGTAAGAAAATTGTGCAAACTGTAGAAAATCTTTTTGGTGATCTAGGAAAGAATATTGATGAGACTAAAACTGTTTTACGTGAGTATGGAAATATGAGCAGTGCTACGGTGTTATATGTTTTGCAACGTTTTATGGATAACAAACCCAAAAAAGGAGAAACCGGATTAATGTTAAGTTTTGGCCCAGGATTTTCTGCTCAAAGAATATTATTAGAATGGTGATCAAAATTAATTAGATATAATAATCTTACTATAAAAATATCATGAAAAACCTATTTACTTATATACTCTTTATTATGGTTACAGTATCTGCTTGTAAAGCCAATGATAATGGTGATAACTCCAATATTGACGTAGATATTACTAATGCAGAAGTTACTAATGTGTCTGTTACTGGTAATGAAAGTAACTATTCCTTTAGCGTAGAGATAAAAAGCCCTGATTTAGGATGTAATCAATATGCGGATTGGTGGGAAATCATATCCGAAGATGGCACATTGCTATATAGAAGGATTTTAGCACATAGCCATGTAAATGAACAACCATTTACAAGATCTGGAGGCCCTGTAGCGATTAGTGATGATCAAGTAATCTATATCCGTGCGCATATGAATACTACTGGATATGGGAAATTAGTGTATAAAGGAAGTGTTTCAGGTGGTTTTAGTCAACAAACATTGGAAACTACCTTTGCAAATCAAGTAGAAACAGAAGAACCACTGCCTAGCGGATGTGCTTTTTAAAAACAAAGTAATTTTGACAGGAGAACAGATTATTGAAAAGCTACCATATCAGGACCCTTTTTTATTTGTTGATGAAATTTTAGAGGTAGATGAGTATCAAATAGTAGGTAATTATACCTTAAAGCAAGATGAATATTTTTATAAAGGTCATTTTAAAGAAAATCCAATAACACCAGGAGTTATTCTTACAGAAATTATGGCTCAAATTGGTTTAGTATGTTTAGGAATGTTTATCCTTAGTGAACAAATAAATAACAATCCGGTTAAAGTAGCTATGAGTAGCACGAGTATTGATTTTTACAAATCTGTTCTACCAGGAGAGAGGGTAGTTGTTATTTCAAAAAAGGAATATTTTAGATTTAATAAATTAAAATGTCAAGTCGAAATGTATAACGAAGAAGAGAAGCTAGTTGCTAAAGGGCAAATAGCAGGTATGGTTGTTTAGTTTTCGTTAGTATTAATTCTTTAGAATTTTATGAAAAACAAAAGGGTAGTAGTTACTGGTTTGGGTGTTGTCTCATCAAATGGAATTAACGTTTCAATATTTAATGAGTCAATTAAAAGCGGTATCTCAGGAATTAATTATATTGAAGAATTGAAATCACTTAAATTTTCATGTCAAATAGCGGGAAAACCGAATTATAAAAAAGATTACTTAAACAAATACTTCAATAGTGTTCAGCTAAAAGGATTAAATGCCTCAGGATTAGAATATGGTGTGATTTCGGGTTTAGATGCTTGGAAAAATGCAGGTTTAGAAATCACGGATAAAAAAGAAAAGCCCTTATGGAATACTGGAGTAATTTTTGGAACAGGTATACTTGGAGTTGATAAATTTAGAGAAGCTATCTATAAAGTCGACGAAGGAAATGTAAGAAGATTAGGAAGTACTTCTGTTATACAAACAATGGCTAGTGGTATTAGTGCTTTTTTAGGAGGAATTATTGGTTGTGGTAATATTACAACAACGAATTCTTCAGCTTGTAGTACGGGAACAGAAGCTATTCTTATGGCTTATGATAGAATCACAGAGGGAAAAGCAGAAATTATTTTAGCAGGTAGTACCAGTGATAGTGGGCCTTATATTTGGGGCGGCTTTGATGCTATGAGAATTCTTCCTAATAAATTTAATGATAATCCTACAGAGGCTTCAAGACCGATGAGTGCTACGGCAAGTGGTTTTGTACCAGGAAGTGGAGCAGGAGCTATGGTGTTAGAAAGTTTAGAAAGTGCCAAAAAGAGAGGGGCAACAATTTATGCAGAAATATTAGGTGGACACGTTAATAGTGGTGGTCAAAGAAATGGCGGAAGTATGACTGCTCCTAATAGCATTGCAGTTAAACAATGTATTCGTCAAGCGGTTATAAACTCGGGGATTCAAAATAACGATATAGATGCTATTAATGGACATTTAACAGCAACCACAAAGGATGTTGCAGAAATTGAGAATTGGTGTGAAGCATTGGATAGAAAAGGAAAAGATTTCCCATATATAAACTCATTAAAAGGTTTGGTCGGTCATTGTCTAGCTGCATCCGGGAGTATAGAAAGTGTAGCTACAGTGCTGCAGTTAAAAGAAGGTTTTGTTTTTGGGAACAAAAACTGTGAAGATTTACATCCAGAAATCGAAGCTTTGATTGATAGAGAAAAAGTTCCTACTAAAACAGTATTAAAACCTATTAATATTGCGGTAAAAGCTAGTTTCGGATTTGGAGATGTAAATGCTTGTATTATCTTTAAAAAATATTCGTAATCAAAAAAAGTTCATGACAAAAGAAGAATTATTATCTAAACTAAAAACTATTATAAAACCATATGTTCAAAATCAGGAAGGATTACAACAACTTTCTGAAGCTACTAATTTTATTGATGACCTCGAGATTAATTCTGCAAATTTGGTAGATATAATACTTGATGTAGAAGATGAGTTTGGTATCGAAATAGATAATGACGGTATGGATAAAATGTTAACCGTAAAGGCATCTATAGAAGTAATTGAGGATAAATTAGCTGCAAAATGATAGGTGACGATATTGTAGATCTTAAACTTGCACGAATCCAAAGTAATTGGAGAAGAAAAGGGTGGCTGCAAAAGATTTTTACAGAATCAGAACAAGTCATGATTTGGGATTCTGAAGACCCTGATGGATTAGTCTGGAAATTATGGAGTATGAAGGAAGCTACTTATAAAGCTCATCAACGCCGTTTTTCTATACCTAGAAAATATAATCCTTGGGATTTTGTTTGTTCTGATGAGCAGGTTACAATCGATAATCATAGTTACAAAACAGTTTCTAAACAGAATAACAAGTACGCTTATACTATTTCTTTCACAGATCATAGTAACTTTATTTCTAAAGTATTTAATGATAATACACTGTTTTATAAAAAAGTATTACAGAATTATGTAGCTGATATAATGGGAGTAAAAAAGTCTTCTATTTCTATTCTTAAGGATATTTATGGAATACCATGTATCAAAATAGATGATAGATCTACAGATATACCGCTTTCTTTCTCTAGTCACGGTTCTTTTTCTTCATTTACCATTGATTTACCTTAGAAGGTTAATAAGGGGCAAAATACCCTATTAAAAACAGTATTTATACCCTTATGTAGTAGTATTATCATTTGTATTTTCGCAACAGGGAAAACAAAAACTAAATCAGTCAAAAATGATAAATACGTTATTAAGTAAAAGGAACACAAAAAAAGATGAGAAAATAAAAATCACTCGTCTAAAAGAAATGAATATTGTCAATAATGAATTCTTGAAATCTTCAGAAAAACTGGCTAAAGCTTATAATATTCACATATAAATAAATACCAAATAGTTTATTTCAAAATAGGGAAATCAAATACAACATCTAATTTGTTTTTTTCTCTTTCATCATGAATATTTACTCCATAATCACTGGTGTAAATTGTAGTTTTACCAAGTAAATTTTTGGTAATATCTAAGGTGAAATTGATAATAACTTCTTTTGTGATACCTTTAATAGTAAGGTTTCCTATCACTTTATAGTTATTGTCACCAAAATGAACTACTTCAGAGCTTTCAAAGCTAATTTTAGGGTATTTCTTTTTGTAGAAGAATTTTTCCCACATTAAATGACCATCTCTTAGGAAGTTACCTGTTTCTAAGGTATTTACTAGAGCTGTTCCTTTAAAATAAGCATTGTCAGGGTCTTCGGGATTAAACGAAATTTTAAAATCTAAACCTCCAATAGTTCCATTGGTATCCTCAGAAATAAAATCAAAGGATATTTTAGCATTTTTTTTATCAAAATCAAGTTTAATAAAATCATTGATTAATGCTTCTTCATGACCAATATAGCCATTGGATCCACTAATCATCTTATCAGCTGGTGGTGTAAATTGACCATATCCAAAAGGAATTAAAAAAATCAAAAAAAGAATTGAGTTTAGGTAGGTTTTCATATCAGAAGTTAATTTTTAAATATATACATAATCAATAATCATTCCAATAGCTTTAACATATCAAACAATGTAAAGTATATGATAATCAGTAAAATAATTATAATTTGATGTTAACATTTCTGCTAAATTCTGAAAATTAATATAACTTAGAAAGGATTTAATTCATCAGGTTACAAATTATAAAAGTTTTGAATATGGAAAATCATAATAAAAAGAAATCCTGGTCAAAGAGAAAGTTTGCTGATTTCCAAAATAAGTATCGTCGATCTTCTAATTTTGGGTATGGATCCAAAAGAGATAAATTCGCTATCACTGGTGATGGAGAACTAGCTGTACCTAGAAAAAAGAATATGGATGATATGAACGCTATTGATTAAAAAATTATTTATTTTTTTTACTTGTAGTTTTCAGATATGTCAAAATCCCTATAGAAATCGCAGCGCAAACCGAAAAACCTAAGAAAAGAGGCAAAGCAGTGTCCTCTACAAATTTTCCTATATAAGTACTAATAGGAACCGCCATTATTGTGCTTAAAAAACCGGTAATAGCAGCGGCTATTCCTGCAATATGGCCAACAGGTTCCATTGCTAATGCTCTTAAATTACCAAATAAAAATCCAATCGAGAAAAATTGCAAGCCAAAGAAAATTAATAGTACTAGTACACTGGGATTAGAATTCCCATAAAACAAACCAAGATATAGTAAAGAAATACCAAAGAAGGAGTAGAGTGAAACAGTAACTAACTTTTCCATTCCATACTTTAGTACTAAAGTTCCGTTTAAAAAAGTGGCCGTACCAATTGAGATTGCTAGTAACGCAAATATATATGGAAATTCATCTTTGAGTCGATATTGTTGTTCGAAAATTTGTTGTGAGCTACTTAAATATACCAAAAAAGAACCGACAATAAATCCCGAAATTAAAGTGTATCCGATCGTAGTCTTGTATTTTATTAATTCTCTTAAACCATCTTTAAATATAGAAGGAGTAAATTTTATACGATTCGAAACTTCCAAAGTTTCTTTTTGTCTTTTCCAAAACCAGATAGATACAAAACCACTAAATATAAGTTGTATGTAAAAAATAGCTTGCCAATTATAATGATCTAGTACAAATTTGCCAAGTGCAGGTGCAATAATAGGTACTAAGAGAAAAACTACTGTTATAAAAGACATAATACGTGCCATATAATCTCCACTGTAAGTGTCTCTAATCATAGCAATAGCTATTGTTCTTGGTGCGGAGAGTCCTATGCCTTGTAAAATCCTACCCGCTATCATAACAGCTAAATTAGTTGCGTTGATACACATAAAACTCGCTATTACAAATAGTAATAAGCCGATATAAACTATTGGTTTTCTTCCTAAGCTGTCTGATATTGGCCCAAAAATAAGAGGCCCTATACCGAGGCCTAAAAATATCATAGTAATTAATAGTTGATTGTCTGATAGTTCTGTAGTACCAATATTAATACCTATAATATCTAATGCTGGTAATAGCGCATCTATTGCTAAAGCAACAATAGACATGAGCGATGCCATTAAGACAATAAATTCTAATTGCGCATATTTTTTAAAAAGCATCCGGCAAAAGTAATTTATTTAGTGATGTAGTCTCACATTTAATACCGCTATTTAACCTTTATTTAGGAGCATTTTTTCTGTTTTCTAATAAGGTAGAATTTATTGTATATTGGTTTGTATGAAATTGTTTAACGCACAACGTAAAAATCTAATGACAGGTAAAGGGATACGAAAATATTTAGTATACGCTGTAGGGGAGATTATTTTAGTAGTAATTGGTATACTAATCGCAGTGAGTATCAACAATGCTAATGAAATTAGAAAAACCAAAAACAATCTAAATAATATTTTAATAGCCTATCAAGAAGATTTAAAAATAGACACATTAACGGTAGGTCGTGTTCTGGATTTATTAGAAGCTAGGAAACAAACTTTTGATCAATTTCTAAGCGATACGGTAACTATCGAAATGTATAAAAAGAATCCGTCTGCTATGGGGTTAGTTTTGAATTACAGTCCATTCGAACTACAACAAAAAGGTATAAGATTACTCGAAAAGTTCGAAAGCACATCCGAAACTGATAGTCTCGTAACTATGATAGTTGCTAATCACAATGGTTTTGATACTTTATTAAGGGAAACACATATACGAATAGGTAGTGATGTAACTGACAATATGGATTTTTTAAAATATAATCACCCTTGGATTGGTGATCTGTTACAAGGTAAATTAGAAAATATCGAAATGTATAATTATTATATAAGTGATACTTACAAAGCCAGATTGGCTATTCATAATGTACTAGTGTATGGAAATTTAAAACCTATTCTAGATCAATACATGAAAAGTTCAAAAACAATTCTAAGTAAAATAGAAGAAAGGATAAAGGATTAGTGGATATTCTATTGTTGAATTGTAGTTTAAAATTCGTAAATTACGGTATAGATTTTGATGTTAATTTATTGTAAAACAAATAAGTATATTATGAGGGCTGTAGTTTTTTTGTTAATGTTAGGAGGTTTTTTGATAGGGTGTAGTAGTTCAAAAAAAACTGTAGAGTCGACTACTCAGAGTAAAGCTTTAGAAGCACTGATTGCTAAAAAGTCATTTAATATTCAGTCGGACTGGATGTATCCTTTAGCTACATCTAGTATGAATGTTATAGCTAATAGTGGATTGTTACCTCCAGGAAGTACAGTTAATGGGATTAGTTTAATTGGCAACCCCAATCATATAAAATTTCATGGAGATAGTATTTCTATGGACTTACCATTTTATGGAGAGCGTCAATTACCTGGTCAGTATACACGTAATGAAGGTGGTATTGTGTTTAATGGAGTTCCTGATAGATATGAGGTTACAAAAGATGAAAAACGGCAAAGACATATAATTAAATTTACTGTTAAGAATAACAGGGAATCTTATAGAGTTATGGTAACATTATATCCAAACTGGACTTCCAATATAAATATTAATAGTAGCCACCGCACATCTATCCGGTACAGAGGAGATGTATCTACTTTGGAAAAAGATAATGGATTGGTTACCAATTAAATTATACAGTTTTTAGATAAGGGATTTGGTAATTATTCGAAAGTATTATCGTACTATTGTTTTTTTTGGACTAGATATTAGTTAGTAGCTCCTCTATATCTTCTTTATATGTTTGATAAAACTCTTCTACATATGGCCTTCTGCTATTATAACCTTGAGCTAAAAGTTCCCTTGACTTATTCAGTGTTTTTTTTATTTCTAATGAGTTTTTTCCTAAAGCTTTAAGAGTCTTTGCTTTCCAATACATTAGATCTGCATTTTTATTATATTGGATACCTAGCTCAAATTTCTCTAAAGCTTTTTCTAGTTCTCCTGTTTCAAAATATGTAATTCCATAATACATAAATGCTCTGCTCTCTATATAATTTATATCTCCAGATTTTGATTCATGATCAAAGAATTTTTTAAAATACTCTTGAGCTTTAGGGTACTCCTTTTTCATCAAATAAGCGACACCTCTCATAAAATCAATATTTTCAGATTGCGGATAATCTACAAAGTTGGGAGTTAATGCGTCTAGTTCATCAAAGTCCTTAATTGCATTATCATAATCTCTATAAAAGTATAAGTATAAATATCCCCTATATCCTTGCCAAGATTCTGGATCCAGCTCTACGGCTTTTTTATACTTCTTCATAGTCTCAGTATTAATACCACGTTTTACTCTGGGAGCACCCATTTCTCTATGAGGATCGGAGAAGGTGGTGTCTAAAATAATAGCTTCTTGGATATGAAAATGTTCTTCTGGCGTGCCTTGATAATATCCACCTTTTAAGCCTTCTATAAATTGTTTTGCGTATTTCTGAGAAACCGTCTCAGAAAACTCTTTTTTATATAATTTAGGTGGTTGACTACAAGAACTAATAAATAGTGCTAGACAAAATCCACTAAGGTAAAATATCTTGAATCTTTCCATTGTTTAAAATAAAGGTTATATAAAAGTAAGAATCTCTTTTTTTGTTTCTAATAATACATGGTTTCCATTCTTTTACTTCAGAAAGGATATTATATAGGTGCATACTAGTTTCTTCGGGAAACTGTTTTTTATTGTATTCGAAATCAGCAGATTGATCTGTAGTAAATTTACCAGCTTCTCCTTTACAATTAATAACAAACCTAAAAGTCAAGTAGCCAGATTGGTCCCTTAGCTTGTTAATATCTAGTTTACTAAAGATCAATCTTTTTAAACTCCCTTTTCCACCAATAAATCCAGCTCTATCATTTCCTCCATTATAATAATCTGCTATGAATTCTTGATCAGTACATAGTTCTAACTCTTTATCTTTATCTATGGTTTTATTAAAATCAATATAACCAACACGCTTTATGTTGTGTTTAGAAAGAACGTTAAATTCTGAAGGTAATAATTGCTCTACCAAAACTCTTTCCATCTTAAAAGCATCCGTTGTTAATGTGGAGGAATACAGGCCTAAATCCTGAACGTAAATATTACGAGAGTGAAAATTTGTAACGCTTTTTTGGTTTTCTCCATATACGGTAGTATCTATAATATTCAATGCAATAATTTTAGCAGGTTTTGAAGCTATAATAGTATCTTTGACCATAGTGATGGTTTTGCTCATATCAACATATCGGGACTTTTCATTCACAAGTTTTGACCTATAGTGGACAGTGTCTTTATCAAAAGTGAGGTAGAAATTCTTGTTTTGTTCCGGATATACAGCTGTAAGTGTATCTTTACCATAAATACGTTCTGCACTAACTTCTATCATGTGATTTCCTTGAATATTAAATTGGTTAGAAGATTGCATTTTAAAAGAAGGACCGTATATTTCTCGGCTATAGGTACTATCGTTAATTTTTTTGGTTACAGAGTAGTCAATATATGTTCTTACGTTTTGTTGATCTTTTAAATATAAATTTCTATAATATTTATTTACGACACCCATATTTTCAACTCCTTTCGGAATAAAAAAACGTTCATTAGTAAGTGAAGTTTTATTACAAGAATAACATATAACGCATAATAACAGCAATAAAAGCTTTTGGTACATTGAATTGGTATTGGTTGATGACTAAAGGTAGGTCTAATTTTATGAATACAAAATTAAAAATACACCAATCATAATACCGAATAAAGGGATTAGTTTTTTTCTCTTATTTTTTTCTTTAAAGACAATACCGCCAATAACAACAGCGATTAGTATTTGGCTTCTTTTTATAGCGGATAATAACATGATCAACGCCTCTGGATCTTGTAATGCTTTAAAATAAAAATAATCTGCTGCTTGTAGCAATATTCCAACAGCTACAATAGTCCATCGAAAAGTGAATTTCTTTCGTTTTTCTGAATTATTAAACCAAGTAAAGGATAAAATTACCAATAAAATTATAACAGTATAAAAACAAAACCAAAACTGTAAAGTTTGAGGTGTTAGTATTAAATCCTGAATTAAAAATTTATCATACAAACCACTAGAAGCTCCTAGAAATGTAGCACCAATAATGGCAAAAATCCATTTATTTCGTTTAAAATTAATCCCTTCCTTTTTACCTATTTTAGAATATAAGATTACTGAAAATATAATTAGAAAGAAACCAATCCATTGCAAGAAATTTGGGCGCTCTTGATAAATTAGAATGGCTCCTATGAAAGTAAAAAAAGGTCCAGCAGAACGTATTGGAGTAACGATGGTGATAGGTAGGTGTTTTAAAGCTTGATATGCCAGAATCCAGGAAGAAGCCATAATCATGGATTTTATAAAAATAAAACCATGGGTTTGCCAAGGAATGCTATTAATATAAAAGCCTATCTGTTTCGTGAAATTTGGATAAAACTGTGAACCAATAAAAAAAGGTAATAACACTAAAAAACCAGATCCAATGGTACCAAGAAGCACTGGAAAAACCTCATTTCCTTGTACTGCGTGTTTTTTACATAAGTTGTGTAAACCTAAAAATAGTGCCGCTAATAAACCTAAATACATCCACATGCCGCGAATATAAGTTATTAGTAAATTTATGAATAATTAGGTTTATATATTTCAAATTCCTTTGATTAATACTAAGAATTATTTCCTTTCATTTTTATTCTTTTTTCGATAAAATCGAAAAATACCATTAAACGACAATCGTTAAAATAACTGTAGGAATTATACTTCTGTTATTTTTTATATAACATAATTATGAATATTGTATTTTTTTAAGAATTATTTTGATATTTATTTAATTTAATGAATATATTTGCGGCATCAAACCAATTTATTATTCACGCATAATACTTTTTAACTATTTAACACAAATCAATTAATTAAAACCTTACAATGAAAACTCAACTAAGCTTTACAAAAAGAACGTTATGGCTATTAGTCATAACAATTATGACTACTATTGCACTACAAGCACAGCAAGTCATTAATGCTACATTACAAAATGACGGTAGAACCAGACAATATCGTTTGTATATTCCTGCGAGCTATGATGCCAATCAACCTGCTCCTTTAATTTTAAATTTCCATGGTTTTACTAATAACATTGATACTCAGTACAATCAAAGTGATTTTAGACAATTAGCCGAGGATAATCAATTCATTTTTGTCACTCCTCAAGGTTTAGGAGGCTTTTTCTCTGGATGGGCTATTAATAATAACTTTGGTGGTAATGAGGATGATTTAGGATTCTCAGATGCCTTGATTGATGTAATTCAGCAAGATTATAATATCAATGAAAAGCGAATTTATGCTACAGGATTCTCCAATGGAGGATTTTTTAGTTACAGACTTGCTTGCGAATTAAGTCCTAGGATCGCAGCTGTTGCTTCGGTTGCAGGAAGTATGACTAGAAGCTGGATTACCAATAATCAATGTCAACCACAACATCCAACTGCAGTATTACAAATTACGGGAACGAATGATAATGTAATTTCTATAAATGGTAACGGAACGAATGAACCAATACAGGATGTTATGGAATATTGGTCTGCAGTTAATAATGGAGATAGTACACCAGATGTGATTCAATTAGGAGGAGGATCTACTCGTTCTATCTGGGATAACGGTGATAATGGGGTAACGGCAGAATTTATTAGAGTCCAAGGAAAAGGACATAGCTGGAACGGTGGAAACGTAAATACATCTCAAGAAATTTGGGATTTCTTTTCTAGATTTGATATTGATGGAGCAATTGATGGTACGCCACCACCTCCGCCTAATGATACCTGTTCTGGTGATGTAACTTCTTTTCCGTTCAACGAAAGTTTTGAAAGTAATTTTGGCGAGTGGAGTAATGCTACTTCTGGAGATGATATCAACTTTACTAGAAATTCAGGAGGAACTCCTTCAAATCAAACGGGGCCAAGTAGTGCTACTGATGGAAGTACTTATATCTACGTAGAAGCCTCTGGTAATGGTACAGGTTTTCCTAATAAAAGAGCAATACTAAATTCACCTTGTTTGAACTTTACTAATGTAGATTCTCCAACCCTTAATTTTGAATATCATATGTTTGGTAGTCAAATTAATAGCTTAACAGTAGAAGCAAGAACAAACAATACTGGAAATTGGTTACCAATATTTAGTAGATCAGGAGATCAAGGTAATATATGGAACGAAACAAGTATAGATCTAACGAGTTATGCAGGTAATCCAAGTGTACAATTACGTTTTAATGTATTGACAGGAACTGGCGCTAGTGGATGGCAAAGTGATATTGCTATTGATGCTGTAAGTATCCAAAATGGTACAGGAAATCCAAATCCAACCTGTGATAGTATTGACTTTAATGACTTTGCAATCACCTCTTTTTCTAACCAAGATAGTGCAGGAAATTTCGCTATACAGAATGGAGGAGGAGCTTTATCATTAACTAACAATACTTGGAAATATATTGGTCTTAATTATACCGTTACTGCAAATACAGTAATCGAATTTGATTTTAGCAGCGCATCGCAAGGAGAGATTCATGCAGTAGGTTTTGAAGATAATAATTCACTAACATCCTCACGTTATTTTAAGGTACACGGTACTCAAAACTATGGAGTAACGAATTTTGATAATTATTCTTCTGGTACAACTACTTATGTAATTCCTGTTGGGAATTTTTATACCGGAGCTATGGATAGATTGGTGTTTATCAATGATAATGATGCAGGATCAGGAAATAATTCTATCTTCTCTAACGTAAAAATATATGAAGGGTCTTGTAACGGTTTATCTGCAACAGAAGTAATTGCTAATTTAGATGATAAAAGACCAATTATGGGAACTGATAAAGAAGGTATCGAAGCAATAAAAATGTCTCCGAATCCAACATCTGATCAGTTCTCTCTTCAGTTAAGTTCTCAAAGTACCGAAGATGCTATTGTGCATATATATAATACATTGGGGCAGAAAAAGTATGAAGCTTTATTAACCCCAGGAATCAATAATTTCTCTGCGCGTAGTTTGTCGCTTAGTTCTGGAGTTTATATTGTAAAAATTAAATCAAAGGGTAGCGAAGAGATTACTCAAAAATTAATTGTTAGATAATTCATAACAAACTATCAAACTAATAATTTACAAAAGATGCTTCAGTAATTAATACTGAAGCATCTTTTCTTTTTATACTTTGTGAAATTTTTGAGTAAGTAAGATTGTTAATAATCTGAAATAACATTTCTTATATTTGTTATACTAACAGTCATCATTTGGAATTCAGTAAAAATTTATTGTTTTTTTTTAGTGCTTTAGGAGCCTTTAACGGACTCTTTCTTAGTCTTTATTTTGGGTTTCTAGTTAAGAATAGGAGCAGAGCCACTCTTTTTTTAGCAGCTCTTTTATTTGTAATAAGTGTTCGTGTTACTAAATCAGTTTTCTTAACGTTTTATCCAGGTACATCTTCTGTATTCGTTAGTATAGGTTTAACAGCCTGTTTTTTAATTGGCCCATTTTTATATCTATATACCAAAATTGCTATAAACCCTCACAAAGTTCATAAATGGAATTGGTTATTTCATATTGTTCTGATACTTATATTTATGATTATCATTAGTATTGAATATCCCTATAGAGAATACAAACACTTGTGGTGGCTTAGTCCACCAAGAATATTTGGTTCCCTTTTATTTATCCAATGGACAACCTATACAATCGCAGCTATATATCAATCTAGGAATAGGTTTAGGAAACTTTGGAGTAAAACAGAGAAGATTACTACGCTAGATTTTTGGATCATTAATATCGTTACAGGTGGTTTTATTATTTGGTTAGCATATAATACCACAACATATACTTCTTATATTGTTGGAGCACTGTCATTTTCATTTACCTTTTACATTACTTTGGTTATTTGGATTATAAAACGAAGAAATAGTACACTTACGTTTCTTACACCTATAGTAAAATATGCTAATAAAAAGATAGACCAGGAAAAGGCATCTTCTATTGCCGATAGATTAAATATCTTGTTTGAAAAAGATGAAATACATCGTGACCCTAATCTAAAGTTATCTGATGTTGCTAGTAAGCTAGATATAAAACCGCACGAACTATCTCAGTACCTTAATGATAATCTTGGCTTAAGTTTTTCTAATTATATAAACAACTATCGCATAAAAATTGCTACAGAACTAATTCAAACAAATACACTACTTACTTTAGAAGCAATTGGTAATGAATGCGGTTTTAAATCGAACTCTACTTTTTATACCGCTTTTAAAAAACAAGAAGGAATGACACCATCTCAGTTTAAAAAATCGTGTAAATGATATGTGTATTTTTCTGCGGAATTATAAATCCGTAGAACATCAACTCGTTTTGTATAATGATTTTTGAAGTTTTCAAATAGATTAGCATACTAAATCAATCTTTTAAAAATCGAACAATGAAAAAATTATTGCTATTATCTGTATGTTTAATTAGTTTTTACATAACCTCTGGGCAATCAGACAAAGATCAAATCACTGAAACTCTTCTACATTATATAGAAGGAACCGCAAATGGAGCACCAGAAAGAATAAAAAAAGCCTTTCATAAAGATTTAAATTTATATTCAATATCTAATGATACTTTGAGTATTAGATCTGGTAAGAAGTATATTAGTTATTTTAAAGAAGGTCAAAAACGGGAAAGAGTTGGTAAGATAGTTTCAATAGATGTTGTAAATGATGCAGCTATTGCAAAAGTAGAAATCGATGTACCAACTAGAAAAAGGCTATATACCGATTATATGATGTTACTAAAGGTAAAGGGTACTTGGAAAATTATCCATAAATCATATACTCATATTAATTACTAAGCAGGCCTTAGTCATGTAACTGTATCTCTATAGTTTGATGGTTGTTTTGTTTTATGTCTCCAAGTATATTATTATATAAATACGATCCAATTATTAATTAAATCAAATCTATAAGGTAATAATCGAATATATATTCGATTATTACCTTATATTTGCATTGTGAGAGTAAAAGATGAGCATAAACGAGAGGCAATTATAGCACACACCTTGGATATTGTTTCCGAAAAGGGATTTGCTGGTATAAAAATGTCTACGTTGGCTAACAGAATTGGTATTTCGGTCTCCACATTGTATGTCTATTATAAAAACAAAGATGATCTTATAGTATCCATAGCAAGCGAGTTAATAACTAATATTACTAAAAATAGTGTTCAAGATATTACAGAGGATGTACCTTTTAAACTTAGAATGAAAGCTGTTTGGTTATACTGGATTAATTTTAGTATAAATCACAGTAAAGAGATGAATTTTATAACACAAGTAAAAAAGTCGCCGTACTATGAAAAAATTCCAACGGCAATAATAGAAACCAAAAACAGAATTGGAACGAATTTATTTGAGTTAGGTAAGAAAGAAGGACTTATTAGGGATATTGATAATGAAGTTTTGGAAGCTACAATTGGAGCACTGTTATATGAAACTGTTAACCTAATTATAAATAAGAAAATACAGTTAAATAAAAAGGACACGGATATGATGTTTTCCTTTGTTTGGAATGCTATAAAAAGTTAATTTTTTTTGTTCATAAAAGAATATTTATTCGATTATAAAGAATCTTTTACATACTTAAAAATTAAATATCCAGCTAATGAAAGATAAGAATCTTAAAACAACTAATGAAAAATAATTTTTTTAAATATTTAAAACGAATGATTGCAGGTATAGGAATTCTTGTTGGCATAGTGCTACTAATAGCTATTTTGTTTATTAATTTAAGTCCTGAGTTTGGAGGTAAGGCAACAGATGAGCAACGAGATTCATATACTTCTTCAAAAAATTATAAGGATGGAAAATTTATAAACACTAATGAGGTAAAGCTAGATATGAGTCTAAGTGATATGGGTAAGAGTCTTATTGGATATTTAAAATCTCAACCGAATACAGTACCCAATGATAATTTACCTATTAAAGAAGTGGATTCTTTGGATATTGTAGAGTTTAAAAAAGAGTCGAGTCTTATTTGGTTTGGCCATTCGTCATTTTTGTTACAGGTTAATCATAAAAACATATTGATAGATCCTATGCTTGGAAATGTACCAGCACCACATCCTATGTTAGGAGGAAAACGTTTTAGTAAAAGCCTTCCGATAGAAATAGAAAAAATGCCTAAAATAGATGCTGTTCTTATTTCTCACGATCATTATGATCATTTAGATTATGGTTCTATTCAGAAACTAAAAGATAAAGTAACTATGTTTTACACACCATTAGGAGTTGGGGCTCATCTACAAAAATGGGGAATAGAAAAGGAACGAATTATAGAATTAGATTGGTGGGAAGAAATTATGTATGAAGAAATAAAATTCATATGTACACCTGCACAACATTTTTCTGGGAGGGGCCTAACTGATAGAGCAAAAACATTGTGGAGTTCTTGGATAATTCAATCGGATAAAGAAAATATCTTTTTTAGTGGTGATAGTGGATATGCGGATCATTTTAAAAAGATAGGTGAGAAGTATGGCCCATTCGATTTTGCTATGATAGAATGTGGTCAGTACAACGAAATGTGGCCAGATATACATATGTTCCCAGAAGAGACTGCACAAGCGGGATTAGATGTTAGGGCAAAAGTAATAATGCCAATTCATTGGGGTGGTTTTAAGTTGGCAATGCATACTTGGAAAGATCCTATAGAACGAGTTAGTAAGAAATCTAAAGAATTGAATATCAGTATTATTACTCCAATGATTGGAGAATCAATTTTTCTAAAAGAAAACAACAATCTGAAAAAATCTTGGTGGGAAAATATTGAGTAAATACTATAATTGAGTGTTATACAGATATTTTTTTAGAATACTCCATAAAACTATTTTCAAAACGCTTTAGTTTAGGATCAAGCTTTTCTGAATATAAGACGAATTGACATTTTTTAATACCACGAGTAATAGAAAGGAGTGCAGTATACGCTGCATTTTCAGTCAAAAAACCTGCATCATCAACACTAAATATTTTTAATTGCGAAACACTTAATCCGTTAGCTAATAGCAACTTATTTAGTGTTACGGGTGTCGAAATAAGGATATCAAGTCCTTCGAATATTTCTGATTTTTGAAGATCAATATGTAATTCCTCGTGACTTAAATATACTCGTAAAGAGTTATGCTTGGTATATTTTAAGAACAAATCATACAATTCTGTGGCTTTTTCTTTGTTTTTTACAAGCACGATTGCTCTAGGTGCATTACCAACAGCAGTACATTTTAGTTTATGTAAAATAGTAAGAATAAGTGTAGTCGTTTTACCTATATCCGTTGGACCACTGCAAAATACATTAGCGCCACTTTTTATTACAGGAATAGCTTTAGTTTGAAAAGGTGTCGGCAAAGTTATATCTAAGTCCGAGAGCTTTTCCTGTATATCAGCGTGTAATTTTTTAAAAGGCATAGAATTATAAGAGATATCTTTTTAATATAATTTCTCGACAAATATACTACCAACAAATCGAATAAATTAATATTATTACCTGAACTGTGGACTGGTTTCCAAATAGCTATAACTGAGAATTTACAATAAAGATAGTGTAGATGCTAAAATCCTCGTTTTTTACTAAAATCACAAGTGTTTTTACTAATTAGAGCTTTTTTATCTAACTATATTTGTTTTACAAAATGAGTAAAACGCTAATTTCGAAATGTTTGATTTTTAAATTAGTTGTAATGCAAAAATTATAGTTAGTAAAATAATGCCTAGAACTATATTCCAAAATATTGTAATTCAAAAATTTGAGGAAGCAACATCTTTAGCTTTTTGTAAATACACTCCCATACGTTTTTTCGAAATTCTACATATAGAAAAGGGTGCAGGAACTATTGTTATCAATAATCACAAAGTTAAGTATAGTGATAATCAACTATTCATCTTAATACCTAGTGATCAATATAATTTAGAAATTGAAACCCCGACAACAGTTTCTGCTGTAAAATTTCTAAATAGTTTTTTTAGTAGCTCTAGCTTAGAAGAAAATGAATTACAACGAAAAGAGTGGTTTAGAAGAATAGAAATAATTTTACATAGTGCAGATAGAACATCTAATTTAAGGCTAAAGTTCAATACTGATCAATATAGTTTAAACTCTTTGTTTTCAGTATTGTGCAATGAATATAATGATGAGAATTTAAAAAATGAAGTCGTACTAAAATCAACGATGCATACTATTTTACATATTATTTCTAGAAATGTAAATTTTATATCTTCAAAAATGTCTAGTTCTAAAATTCAGGACATTATTAATTATATCCATAGTAATATTCATGATTCTGAAAAACTAACAAAAAAGGAATTAGCAAATCAATTTCATATTTCAGAAAATTACATTAGTCAATATTTTAAAAATAAAATGAATATTGGTTTAAAGAAATACATTCTTAATTACAAATTGAAATTAGCAGAAACTCGCTTAAAATATACAGATTTAACAGTTACAGAAATTTCTCAAGAATTGGGTTTTACTGATAGCAGTCACTTAGATAAAACCTTTCTATCTTATAAAGGAATAACGGCAAAAAAATATAAAGCTAGTTTGAGTACTACCCTATAATTATAGATTCCTCATTTTTTACTAAATCATCTTTTTTTCTTACTAAATCTAGGCTCTAGACTCAGCGTAAATTTGAATTATAATTCATAAACAATAGTTATAATGAAAAATTCACAAGAAGTATTTGAGAGCCATATGAGGGCTGTTGACACATTAGAACCTTCTAAAGTAGCTGAAGATTATACGGATGATGCAATCTTCATTACGCCGGAAAAAACGTATAAAGGAAAACAAGCAATTTTCGATTTTTATAAAGAGTTCCTTCCAAATTTTGATGGTTTTAAGTTTAAAATTATCAAACAAGAAGTCCACGATAATGTAGTGTATTTCGTTTGGAACGGAAAAAACACACATCTAGATATACAACTTGCTACAGACACTTATATCATCGATAATGGAAAAATAAAGCAACACACATTTGCCGCAATTAATAATTAACACTTTTAAATATACACACAATGGACTACAAAAATTTTCAAACATTCACAGCAGAACAAAAAGGTGGAATTTTAACAGTAGATATCAACTTTGGACCTGTAAACGTACAAGGACAAGAAATGTTAGCGGACTTAAGCAGTTTATGTCTTCGTTTAGAACGAGATAGAAGTGTAAAAGTAGTTGTTTTTCAATCTTCTAATCCAGGATATTGGGTATGTCACTATGATACAAATCTCCTAAGGGATATGTCTGAAGAAGCTGTACCAAGAAACGAAGTAAAACTACTTGATTTACAATCAGTATTAGAGCGATTAAGTAATGTGCCACAAGCTACTATAGCAAAAATAGAAGGTTTTGCACGTGGCGGTGGTCACGAGATGGCATTAGCTTTAGATATGCGTTTTGCAGCACGTGGCAAAGCAAAATTTATGCAAATGGAAGTAGGTATGGGGATTTTACCATGTGGTGGTGGAGCATCTCGTATGGCAAGACAAGCAGGATTGGGTAAAGCACTAGAAATTATTTTAGGAGCAAGAGATTGGGATGCAGACGAGGCAGAAAAATTTGGTACAATCAATAAGGCTTTAGATGCAGATGAAATAGGAGCTTATGTAGATGCATTAGCAGAACGTATTTCTAAATTTCCAGCTGAATCTATCGAAGCTTGTAAAAGAGCTGTTTATGCTTCTATCGATTTACCTATCGCTGAAGCATTACATGAAGAAGCCTATCAATTGTTTCAAGCAACTAGCAAAACACCAGCAATAAAGCGATTTACAATTGCAGATGAAAATGGAGCACAATTTGACCACGATAATCAAAAGAACTGGGAAAATATGTTAATTGATTTACAGGAAATCCAAAGAGATTAAGAATTGATTTTATTCAATAATTACAATGGATGCTCAAAAATACCGGGCATCCATTATAAAAAAATAGTATTAAAATGAAAAAAAATAATGCACTCGCACAGGCTCGTGCGCTCACTCTACCATCTCGTGAAGCATCGTTAAAACGTGAAGTATCTGTTTCTCAATTTTGGAACAGCAACCGAAAATTGCTCGAAAATGCATGGGCAGAATGGGAAATCGAAAATAAAGATCATTTACTTATTCCGGATGAAACATTACTCGACCCAAGCTTGCTACAAGCTATTAATGACGCGTGGGAAAACCCAGAAAAAGAAAATGTTGTTGCCGACTTATGGAAAGAAATTATTCCAGGTGTTTATTCTGCGCAATTTTTTAATCTTGATCGTTTAACAGAATTCCGTGATTATCTAGAAGCAGTGATAAATTCACAAATTCCTAAACGTCCACCATATGGTATCCAATTAAATCGTTATGGAATTATGCTTGACCCACGCTCCGAAGGACATCTCGCTGCACCTAATTTTCAGGCATTTTACAATGATATAATGAACCGTTATATGCGTCCGATTGCTCGTTTGTTATTAGGTACTTATGGTTATGATAGCCAAACATTTGGTTTTTCCATTCAATACAACCCTGATAAAGATAAAGATTTGCATGCGCATACTGATGCTTCAGCTGCTACTTTGAATATCAATATTAACTTAGCTGATGAAGAATTTACAGGTTCACAAGTTGATTTTCATGATAAAACTACTGGAAAAATTGTACAGACTATTTTTGAACCGGGTAAAGCAATAATCCATCGTGGTGATGTCCCACACGCTACACACCCTATTACCAGTGGACAACGCAGCAATTTGGTTGTTTGGTTATATGGAGATCATATGCAGATCCCTAGAGGTAATACAAGCAGTTATGGTAATTCTGATAATTCGATATCTAAATTTGATGAACCAAAAAATATAACAGCTCATCAACGTTGGAGTATACCGGACGCACCCAAAGATACTTTTGCGCCATTTTAAAAAGTCTAGTTAATATCTACTTGTATCAAGCGCTATATTAAATTATCAAGTTATCGCAGAAAGGTATAGGAGTGAAGTGGAAGTATATCAAAAAAGGTTATTTTTTCTCGTAGTTTTCGTTTTTCTAGAACCATTTAGTTTTTCATTAGTTCACCTTATTGTTTGCTTTATTATTATTTAGAAATTAATAACTAACTTGCTAGTAACTAATAAACTAATTAACTACCTAAACGATGAAAAGTTTTTTAATAGCTTCTCTCGTCCTTTTTGTATTATACGGATGTGAGCAAAAACAAAAAGCCCCAGACTCAACGCCAACAACGGATACTTTCGTCAAAATGACTAAAGCCGATAGTATTGTTAGCAGAACATTCCCAGACCCTGATAGTCCTGATCCAAAAGTCATGCGGGTGTATGAAAAATTAAACTTTGGCAATGGATATAATAGCTCTACAGGACAAGAGTATTTCGGTGTTTTTGATTTTGATGGTATTGTTAAGGGAGCGGAAATATCGGCAGGAGCCAGAGGAAACACAGGACAAATTACGGTAGATCGTGTTAGCACACAAGAAGACTTAAAAGAATCATTAGATATATCTGCAAAGGCAGAGTTGGATTTTACCTTAGGTAATTGGAGCTCTCAAAATGAGCTTAAGGTCAATGTGCTTAATGAAACAGAGTTTAGTAGTTTTTCTGATCATTTATTAATTAAGGCAGAATATGTAAATGAACCACTGGTCTTGATCCAACCGAAAATAAAACCAGCTCTCATAGAATTGGCAAAAAATGATCCAGAAGCTTTTATACGCACCTGCGGTGATATGTTTGTTAGCAGAATTTATACGGGAGGTGAGTTATTTACCTTATATACTATGCATACTCGTAATACTAGAGAAAAGGAAAAAGTTGATGTGTTTTTTAAAACTACAAATCAATACCTAGGCGTAAAAGTCAATGGAGAAATTAATGTGGAAAAGGTTAAAGAAAAACAAGAAAGTACAAAAAGTATTAATACTACAATTATTTCTAGAGGTGGTGGTCCAACACCTCGTGATCTAAATATAGAATCATTTTTAGAATATGCTGCACAATTTAAAGAAGATGTAAGTGCAGACAAGCGCGCGGTTATTTTATATGTAGAAATGAGTCCATATGAAAGTATTGCAGGTTTTCCTGATATTGATTTTAGCCAAATTAGAGTTGTACAGCGAAAGGTTTTAGAAGATGCGGGACATCTACTAGCATTAGTTAAAGAAGCTAAAGGTAATATAGAATTTGTAAGAAATAATCCGGATTTGTTTTCCGAAGAGGATATCAATCAGTGTGATATTGAGGAAGATTTAGCTTCAAATTATGAATCATTATTACAAAGAATGATAAGAGATTGTCGAGAAGATCCAAATTCCTGCTATATAGACGATTTATCCATTTTTAGGGACTACGAAGGATTTAAACCTGACATCGAACTTCCTGAATGGGACGGAGAGACAACACCTCTACCATTGGCTACAGATCAAGGTTGGACAACCGTTTTTTCAAATACTCAAAATGATGCACTTATTTTGTCAATTCAGGGTGATATGGAAATAAAGAGAAATGATAAAACTACAGAAATAGATTGCAGGCAACCCACCCATAAAATAGATAAACGTTTGGTTTCTTATTATAACGAAAATGACACTTTCTGGAAATTTTTATTTGGTGGAGCGCATTATGTACCAGTTTATGAAGAATATACATATCCCTATTACCAAGTACAATATGTGAGTAAAGAAACAAACAAAATAATACAAACATTAAACTATAATGGACCGCTGAAGCCTATTAATGATGTAGAAATCAGAATACGATTAGTTAACCCAAACACGCGGTTATTATTTAAAAAAGGCAATAAATATGTTGCTGTAAGTCCAGATATTATAAATAAAATAGGTTACAAAGCTTCTTCTTTTTATAAAACTATCCGTTCTTGTCAGATGGCACTTCCAGTTTCTGCAGTTATTGCGGATGAAAATACAAAACCTAGAAAAGAAAAAAGAACTCCCAAAATGATGAGTTCAAATATGCAAACAGTAGATAGAAATATTAACCGTCCTGCAGTAAAATTAATAGATGGCGTCTATCAATATGATTATTCTGAATATTGGAAAAATAACTAATATTAAAGGTTCTTGTAAAGTTAAAAAGTATGATTTTTATATTAATAGAGTAACATCCATAAGAATAAATAAAGGCAGCAATACTAAATTGCTGCCTTTATAAGTATATAAAATGCTGTAATGAACATTAAGAACCTTACAGTAGGATTCTAATTTAACCCTTACTCATTTACAATAACTTTGGTCATTGATTTCTCTCCCATTTCAGATTCTAAAGTAATTATATATAAGCCATTAGGAAGATTACTTACATCAATAGTGTAAGTAGATTCATTGTTTATACGATGCGACTTCAATACTGTACCTGTTGGACTTAATAATTTTATGATAGCTCCATTAAGCTTAGAAGTTCCTGAAATATTTATCACTGAATTCGAAGGATTTGGAAATGCGGTAAGCCCTAATTCATCAAAAGAAGTTACCGATAACGTAGTTGCACAAGAGGGTTCGTTCGGTGTTAAACTAAAATATATTGTAAATCCTTCAGTTTTAGAAACCATCACAAAATTACCATTATCAACTGTTACAAAATACGAACCATCTAATCTTGCTATTCCACTATTAGTAAAGGTAACTTCTGGATTGTCATCAGCAAAAGTCTGTGGCATTTGTACAAAAGATGTATAAGTACTTGTAGTTTGATAATCAAAATTATATAGTCCTTGGTTGTTTAAATCCCAGTTGATGAAAAACTTATAAATATCACTAAAATCAGGTCCATTATCACCAATCACATATACATAATTATAGGTTTCATTTAAGGAAGGTAAGGCTGCTGCTCTTGGAGTATCAAAAGGACAAACAGTTTCTTCACATTCTGGATCTACTGTTAAACTAATTGTTTCCGTAGCTCCACTACTAAACATTCCATCACTAACAGTTAAAGTAACTGTAGCACTGTTTAAATTCGAATATGTATGAGAAACTTCAAGACCTTCTGCAGTGGTTCCATCTCCAAAATCCCAAGAATAGGTCAATTGATCTCCATTAGGATCATAAGAATCTGCTGCACTGAAAGTAACATCAGAGCCACCACATCTTCCATTATCACTTGTAAAAAGAGCTACGGGCGGTAAAGGTTCTGTTGTTGCTCCAAAATCAATATCACTTGTAGAGTAAAATGCCTCAGCGGTAAGTGATCGTTGCCAGATACTGTAAAGGACGTGTTTACCTGTTCTTTGCGGTAATATAACATCTATATCATCAACAGATGCCGCTGGTCTTGGATCTGTTTCTACAAGGAGTTCTAGACTATCCCAAGTTAGTGGCTTATCTGGTGTCCAATCTGCCTTTGTTATATACACTCGGTAGTATAAGGTTTCATGAGGAGCAGTGTTGGTCCAGGTTACAGTAAGAGGGCCTGGAGTAACAGGTGTTGCTACCCAATCATTTCTTACTTGATCTAATCCGCCATATTTGTCCGGACGTCCGGCACTGGCAAGATTTCCATCCATAATGATATCCATATGCATTCCGCCGGCATCCATTCTGGCAACTTCGTTCCAATCGTATAAAGCTTGTGTACCCCAACCAATTACAGCATCTTGGCAAGCAGGAGAATCTGGGCTTTCAGGACCTTCTTGAAAACAAGCCCAAACACGACTCGGTGGACTGGTTACTGTCCCATGCGGAGAGACAGGTTGTACAAAAGTTAATACTAGGCAGAGACAAAGCCAAGTTTGCCAATGCTTTCTTTTTACATGTAGGTTTTTTAGAGTATTTCTATTCATGACGAGTTAATTTGTGTTACACGATGATATTGTAGTATTACAATAATCATAATGTCTTCGTAACTTAAATTTTAAGAATTTATTGTGAATAGGTTTTGGATGAATCGAAATAGAAGGTTATGATTTCATACGCCTAGTATATTATATAAAGTAAAAACCACTTTAATTTACGATACTATCATGGACATTGACTTTTTTTTGAAAGCTCTTTAATAAAGTTACTGTTTTATTTAATGATATATAAAACGAAAAAAATGTAGATGTTATAAATTATTTTATAAAAACAATCGAATACAATAAATAGTTACAGTGTACTAATTATTTTCAGGAATAAGGGGTGTTTTTAGATTTTAGTTTATGGAATAGGAGAGTAGGGGAACTCACTTTAGCGAATAATGATTTCAATTAAATAACAGAAAATAACGAATGCTTTATATGAAATCGATCTTATTAAAATACCATTTAAAATGGATTTTATCCTATTTGATCTTTTTTCATTTTTTTAGATTTTCATTTTCAGATAATATTGCAAGAATATATCAATAACTCACAAGGCTCTCATTAATGGTTTTAGATAGAGGTATAAATAATTAGGTCTTTTCATGGCTAAAATTATTGGAAGAGTTAGAAAAGAAAACAATCATTTAAAGATCGAAAGTATATTAATTTTTTATCTTACTAGTCATTAAAACCTTTGATGAACTCTATTAAATTTAACAAAACAGATTATCAGCTTTTGGCAGTCTACTTTTTAGTCTACTGGGTTTGGAATGGTTTTCATCATTTTTATGATACAAATACATTTTCTTTTACAGAATATTTTATTAGTATTCCAATAAGGATCATTCAGATGATTGTATTGTTATGGTTTATTAAGTGGGTCATAGAAACTTTCCTAATTAAGTATAAAAGTTACGTAGGTTTATTTGGAATTGGTATATCTGGTTTGTCTGCTATTGGCTTTTTTTTCTTCTTGTTAAACAAATACTACATTCCTTTTGGTTACATAAAGTGGGAAGAGTTGCCTTCTATTGGTAAGACTATTCTTTTTAATGTTGAAGATTCTATTATTAATGTTTCTATTCCTTTAGTGTTAGTATTCGGAAAAAAATATTATAACTATCGAGAAGATCAACTCAATCGAATTAACTTACAAAAAGAGCTTGAGCTAAAAGTGTTACGTGCGCAATATGATCCACATTTTTTATATAATAACCTCAATACTATTGATGCTCTAGTAGATTATTCTTCTAAAGAAACTATTAAAAAATATATTTCGAATTTAGCAGCATTATATCGCTATCTTATTCATAAAAAAGATGAAGAAGTTGTTTTACTTAATGAAGAATTATCTCTTATAAATAAGTATTTTTTTTTAATAGAAACTCGCTTTGAAGGTGATTATAGTTTTGAAGTTTTTAGAAATGCTTCTAATAAAAATAAATATATACTAAATGGTGCTTTATTGACGTCTATTGAAAATATAATAAAACATAATACTGCGGATAATAAAATCATAATTAGAACACAAATTCATATCGAAAAGGATAAAATTAGAATTGAGAACAACAAATCTAATGCGATCAACATAAAAGAATCTTTAGGTACTGGTTTAGAAAACTTAAGAAAACGCCACGAGTTATTAGGAGATAGAACCATAGAAATAATAGAGGATAAACAAAAGTTTATTTTAGAAATACCTTTACTTAATTTAATAGATTAATACGGCATATTATAATGACTATTTTAATTATAGAAGATGAAAAACCCGCTTATAAAAAGCTATTAAGTTATTTAGTAAATTATTTAGGTGATAACTTTATGCATACTCATGTTCGTTCTGTAAATGAAGGTATTGAAGCGTTAACAAACTCAAATACTTTTGATCTAATTTTTGCTGATATTAAAATATTAAAAGGAACTTCATTTGATATTTTTAGTCAAGTGACTTTTTCGACACCTATTATTTTTTGTACAGCCTATAATGAACATTTATTCAAAGCTTTTCAAACAAATGGGATTGCTTATGTTTTAAAACCATATTCTCAAGAAGAGTTAAATGAAGCAATTAAAAAGTTTGAAACACTTTTTAATACAAAACCTTATAATAAAGACATTTTTAATGACTTTAAGTTATTATTAGAAAGTAAGGAGAATGTATACAAAAAGCGATTTGTTGTAAAGAAGAAAGACGATATAAAACTTATTGATGTTGAGACGATATGTTTTATCGAAGTGTTTGGGGATTTGTGTAAACTATACGACACTAAGGGCATGTTTCATACCATTTCGAAGAATCTAGGAACAGTATACAATGAATTAAACCCCAATCAATTCTTTAAAATTAACCGAAGTCAAATTGTGAATATTAATTTTATAGAAAGTATTTCGCCTCACAGTAAAAATAGACTGTACCTAAAAATCAGTAATATAAAAGATTTAGCGGTCACAAGTACATCTACAACTAAAGCATTTAGGATATGGTTAGAAAACTAATAATTAATCGTCATTTTATCCCTTTTCATTCTATCATTATATAGCTTCACCTTTTTTCTGTTTTTTCGCGCTCAGTAATGCTGCAATTTAGTATCACAACTAAAATGTACATCAATGAAAACGTATTTTACAATCACTTTAATTTTATTTCCTTTAATAATTTTTGGACAAGACAAACCCATTGATCAAATTTCATTTACAATAAATGATAGCGGACTTATAATTATATCATTAAAAATAAATAAAGTGATGGTTTCTGATTTTGTAATGGATACTGGTGCTTCAGTCACAGTTATTGATAATAGTGTCGTTAACCAATTAGGATTACCATTACAAGATCAACCTACTCAAATCACTGGGGCATCAGCCGTTAATAATGATATAAGAAAGACACAAAAGCAGCGAGTGTCATTAAGTAACAATATTGTACTAAAAAATTTAGAAATGTATGTATCAGATTTATCTCGTTTGGCCGATATTAAAGGGATCATAGGATATGATATCTTCAAAAATTATGTTACTGAAACGAACTTCGACACAAAAACAATTTATTTTTATAAACGAAAAGGGAAACCTGACACTAAAGGTTATAAATCGATTCCTTTTACTGAAGCATTTTGCACACCTGAAATAGATATTTCCGTTTTACTTTCTAATAATGAATCATTGTCTGGCAAAGTGCTTTTCGATACAGGTAATGTGGCATCACCATTTATATTTAACGAGCCGTTTACAAGTAAGTTGAATATGGTATCGAAATTTGAAAAACTCATTATTAAAGAATCTCAAGGGATTAATTCCAAAGATAAAACTAAACAAGGTATTGTTAAAAATATTAAAATTGACAATTATACTTTTTCAGAAATACCAGTATCTCTTTCAAAATCAAAAAAGGGAATGTTATCTAAAGAAGCTTATATGGGCATCTTAGGATTAGAATTCATAAGTAAATTTAATTTTATATTAAACTATAAAAAAAAGAAAATCTATTTAAAGCCAAATAAATCATTTAAGGATAGTTTCGATTTTCCATTGAGTGGTATTATTCTGAAATCAAAAAGAAAATCTATATTTATTAAATCCATTTATCAACCTAGTATGGCCTATGATAAAGGTTTAAGAGCTGGTCAGCAACTAATTTCTATTGACGGTATTAAGGAAAAAGACAAACAATTTTACCAAAAAGCGTTACGCAGTGAAGACAAAGTGGTGTCCATAACTGTGCAATTAGAAGATGGCACATTAAAGACAGTACAAATTTTATTGAAACGATTGATTTGATTTTAGAAGCTATAGGAGATGTATGTTTATTAGTTCTGTATTTTCTTTAAAAGTTTACTAATTAAATACCAAAGAATACCTTTTATTAAAACGAGAATGTATTTAGCCGATTAGAAATGTAGGAGGGAAGCATTCTATGATGTGAAAAGGGAATTAGCTATTTCATGATTTCGCTAAAACTTCTAATTTTTCAAATACAATAACCTTATACATAGCGCTTACAGGCACTTTTTTATCTTCAATTAATAAATTGGTTTTAGTAGCTTTTGAAACTCTGTTTAAATTAGCAATGTATGATTTATGGGTGCGTTGAAAATCTGTAGATAATAAAGTAGTGATATTAATGAGTGTCTCTGAAATAAGATACATTCTAGAATCAGTAAAGATTTTCAAATAATTTCCAAAACTCTGAATGTATAAAATTGATGTAAATGAAATATTAACCGGTACACCATCATGTTTTATTTGAAGTTCTTTATTTGGACTATTCTTTTTAGGGGCTGTTATTTTCGATGCCGAAACTTTATTTATAGCTTTTAAAAAGCGTTCAAGCTTTATGGGTTTCAGTAAATAATCTACAACGCCATAATTATAACTTTCTAACGCATACTCCGAATAAGCTGTGGTAAGAATCACTTTAGGTGGTTTTAATAGAGAACGCAAAATTTCCATCCCAGTAAGTTCAGGCATTTTTATATCAAGAAAAATAAGATCAACGTGATTTTGTTGAATGAAATTAATAAATTCAAGAGGATTTCCAGTATTAACTACAATATCAAAATTCTCAATTTTAGAGCAGTACTCTTCTAGTACATTACGTGCTAATAATTCATCATCAACAATACCTATTTTTATCATATTACACCGTTAGATTAATAGTTAAATTTACATGATAATCATTTGCGTTATCAATAATATCCAATGTGTGAGCATTAGCGTACAATAAACCCAAACGTCTTCTTACATTTTCAAGCCCTAGGCCATTTCTATTTGATATTGGAATCATAGTAGGCTTTGAATTAACCACATTAAAATGTAGCGTAGTGTTTTTTATAGTAACAGAAATATCAATTTTACTCCGTTCATTGGTGCTTTGTGCACCGTGTTTAATAGCATTTTCAACAAAAGGGATCAATAACATTGGTGAAATTTTTAATCCAGAAAGATCACCTTCAATCAAAAACTCAATAGTACATCGTTTACTCAGCCTTTTTTCTTCAAGCAATAGATAATTTTCTATAAACTCAATTTCTTCTTTTAATAAAACCGCTTCTTTTTTAGAACTTTCTAATTGGTAACGCATTAATTCAGAAAGCTGCATGACAAGATCAGGAGTTTCTAGAGATTGTTGTCTAGAAAGTGAATAAATACTATTTAATGAGTTAAATAAGAAATGAGGATTCACCTGCTCTTTTAAATAAATGAGTTCCATTTCTTTTTGCAATTTTTCTTTCTCAGCATTTTCTCTTTGGATGATCATATTTCTTCTTAAAAAAAAAGCAGCCATACCAGTACCTGTCGTATAAAAATGGAATAAAAAAGTTTTAGTAACACCAGGCCAGCTATTGTTAGCAAAAGCTTCTACATAGGCAATAAAAAATATACTCCCAATAACTAAGAGTACGTATATAATATATCTTTTCTTATCAAAAAAGTAAGGAATAAGAATAAAATGATTTATCCAAATAGCTGCCATAATATTAATGGCATATTTAAGTGCCCATAAAAAAAAAGAAAAAGTCGAATCATATCGATCTATGATCATCCATCCACTTAGTAATTCAAGGATGAGCACCAATACAAAAGCTCCTATGTTAAGGAGTATTGTACGCTGTAAGGACTTTTTTTTAATCATAAACTCATTTAAAAGCTAATAAAGATAGTATCTATAAATGTTAATCATCTTAATTTCTTTATAAAACGGGTATATCAATGACGAAATGGTTTTGTCATTTAATTGTTGTGCTGATCCTTTTAAGCGATTAAAGCAGAGATTTTGATATAGATTTATTGAACATTTATAAATAATTTATGAAAAACAGTATTCTAATTCTCTTAACTATAGTTTTTTTTATCGCTTGTAAAGACGAGGAAAAAAAACATGCTAATACTATAAATACAACAATTCCAAAATATGAAACGTATAATTATGTTGGATTTACAAAAGAAGAAATTTATGGATTCCATAAACGTATTTATGAAGGAGGCAATTGGACAGAATATGGCGATCTGGAACGATATTATTATTTAAACTTCTCCGAAATAAAAGAACACTCGCGGATACTTAGGTCAGATGTACCAAAAATACTAGAAGAAACACCAAGAGATGATGTAAAAAATTTTATTACACCAACAGATTTGAAAAAAGGCAGTGGGCTATCATTAAATGACTATGTACAGCAAGTAGAAGTGAATGGGTTAATTATAATTCATAAGGGCAACATCGTCTTTGAAGGTTATCCGAGAATGTTCCCAACTGATCTACATATTAATATGATAATAACTCAAGTTTTTGTGAGTACTTCAATAGCCATTTTAGAGGATAACCATTTAATCGATACTAACCAACCTATTGATTACTACTTTGATGCCTTTAAAGGTTCTGGTTGGGAAGGAGTTCCAGTAATAGATATTCTTTCTATGAGCTCCGGAATTGATCGTGTACCATTAGAGAACTATGAGGTAAGTTTTGATCCAATTAAAGATTTAGCTACTGCAAAAGCATCAAAACCTTCTGGAACAGAGTATCAATTTAGCAATGCCGATGCTATGGTATTAACATTACTGGTTGAAAAAATTAGTGGTCTTACCTTTCGCGATTTTGTAGAACAGGAAATATGGAAAAAGATAGGAGCAGAATCTAGTGCCCTTTTAGGAATCAATAAAAATGGAACCTCTATTTCATATGCGGATGGTATGTCTACAACACTTAGAGATCTTGCTAGGTTTGGTCTTGCTTTTACTCCTAGTGGTAGAAAGAGCACAAACCCAATGATTTCTGATGCGCACTTATTTAAAATCCGAGATGTTAATAAAAACCTCAATAAGTCAAAGGATCCAGAAGAAAAGAAATATAGTAGTTATCAATGGGGTGCAGTGTATGAGGATGGTGATTTTTATAAAGGTGCCCATGGAGGTCAAGGTCTTTATGTATCTCCTTCTAAAGATTTGGTTATTGCATTTTACGGAACATCAAATACTGATCGCCAAAGGAATCAACTGGATGTCATTTCGCGACAGCTTTCCAAATCCGGACTGTTTGATCTTGAATAAAACAACATATAAGAGATAGTGTGTCAGTTATTTAAGCTTTAGTTAATTATTAGAAGAATAAACATGAATACAGCGAAGTTATTAATATTATTATGTATCATTTCGATACAAGTCATTGTTGCGCAAGAAAATAATGCAAATGGAAATTCAGAAATAGTGAAAGGATCACCCTTAGTATCACCACAAATACAAGTAATACCAATAAAAGACTCTAAAAATAACAGACAATATGAGCTTTATATAGAATTGCCTGAAGATTATTCTGAGAACACTAATAAGACCTATCCTGTCCTTTATTATACAGATGCTGTGTGGCATCGCGAAATACTATCTGCTTGCCAAGAATATATTCTTGAAGATGTAATTCTAGTTGGGATTTCTTGGCAATTAGACATAAACTCAGCCCTAAAAAAAGAGAGAGGAGCGCATGTGAGTAGGTTTCGTGATTACTCGATAAGCAAACACAGCAATCCAGAAATTCAAGCAAAATACCAAATGGGTCAAGCCAAAACACATTTAGGCTTTATTCGCGATAATGTCATTAAATATGTCGAAAATACCTATCGTTCTGACCCCAATAGTCGTACGTATTTTGGGTATTCACTGAGTGGTGAATTTGGTGCATATATACTAATGACTCAACCTGATACCTTTAACAATTACATTATTGGTAGTCCAACGATTAAAGATGAAGTTGATTATTTATCTGAACTTAATACTGAATTTGGACCTTTTGAGACGTCAAATAGAAACTCGAGTCTGAATGCTAATGTTTTTATTTCATATGGTTCCTTAGAAAAAGAGATAGAACCCATCGACACATTTGTTAAATTATTAAAGGATAGAAGAGATGGCGGTTTGGCCGTATTAAAAGAAGTGATTGATGGTACTCATGGAACTGCATTCCCTACAACAGCAATTCGCAGCGCCACTTGGTTGTCATCAATAATAAATCCTATTTCAAGTGATAATTATGACGTCTCATTCTGGGATATGGCGCATCTCAATAATGCATTTGTTACTACAACTCCAGAAGATAGAAAAGACGGGATATTAGTGGACACATTAGCTGTGAATACTAAGGATCGAAACGCAATTCTTACACTTTCTCAGGAGATTTTTGAAAGCATACATGGAAGCTATGACGCAGTCTTGGTTTCTCACAAAAACAAATTAGTTTTTGAATCTTATTATAAAAAAGGACGTATTAACGTGCCTCATGGACAAGCATCAGCAGTAAAAGCGTATACTAGTTTAGTTCTAGGAAGAGCGATTCAAATGGGATACCTATCCATGGAAGATTTAAACAAACCTTTGATTAGTTTTCTAAAAGATATTAATCCTAAAAAAATCACTAAAGGAGCCGAAAAAATTACACTTCATAAAGCATTGACTATGCATGGAGGATTAGCTATAGATAACGATACTTGGAAAGATATTGAGAAGGATTCCATACGATTAAAAGGTCAAGGATTGGTTCAGACGCTTCTGGAGCAAACCAAACCAATAACGTCAGAATCTCAGACATATTTGTATGGTAATTTTAACCCAATGCTAGTCATGACTGTTATTGATGCAGTCGTCCCTGGAACCGCTGAGAATTTTATTAAAACTGAACTACTTGATAAACTTGGTATTACAAATTATAAATGGTCTAATTATATTAGTGGATTGCCAGAAGCAGGTTGGCGCGTAAGTATGATGTCGCGGGATATGATTAAATTGGGTAATTTGGTTCTTAATAAAGGGAAATTACATGGTGAACAGCTTATTTCTGCAGAATACCTTGCTACAGCCACTAGTGGTATTGTGAAACCTACAGAAGATTGGATGCCTAAAGACTATCGTTATGGATATTTTTGGTATCAAACACTCATAAAGGTAGGTGATAAAAGTTATGATGCCTCATTTGCTTGGGGTGGTGGAGGACAACGTGTAATAGTAATAGCAGCACTCGATCTAACCATCGTTATATCTGGCCATGATAGAGAAGACAAGATAATGACACCGATTACTGAAATTATTATCCCTGCATTTGATTCGAAATAAATATAATTACCATAATATTAATTATTTATGTTGATGAATATTAATATAAACTAAAAACATAGTTCAAACTATGTTTTTAGTTTATATTTGCATAAAACTCATCAATCATGAAAAAACGTCTATTTCTTTTCTTCTTAGTTTTAGTAGCACAGGTAGCAGCTCAATCTGATACGATTAAATATTTTAACCATTTAATTTTTCGAGAAACACCATATTCAAAAACAGAAGGTAGGATACCTATAACCCAAGACGAAAGTAAAAACACCAATCATTTTAAGTTAACTTATGATGCTTCAAACCGACTTATTCTTATTGAATATCTATATAAGAATAAGCTTATCGAACTAAATAGGAGTGGTATACTTGATGGCAAAAGAGCTTTAGCTCCCAAAACCAAAATTGAATACATCGGTAATGAAGAAATAAGAACATTTTTTAATTCAGATGGTGAATCCACAACCAACGGAATGGGAGTGTTTAAAGAAGTTTATGCCTATAACAAAGAAGGGAAGCGAGTAAGCTTAAAATTTTATGATAAAAATGATGCTCCTATTAATAATACTTGGAAAATATTTGAATACAAATGGAAACACATTAAAACGAATACCATATTAGAGACCAGAAAAGATATCAGTGGAGCTAATGTACCAATGCGTCCTTATTATAAGTTTTATAATGTAATATATAAATTCAATACTAATGGAATATTGTTAGCCATGAATAATGTAGATAAAAACCTAAATTTAATAAATGACGAAACAGGAATAGCTATAGATAAAGCTACATATGACGAGTATAATAATTTGGTTAGTTTCCAATTTTTTAATGCAGAAAATAAACCCGTTATCGGTTCGTTTTTAGGAACTGCAGGTGGATTTGCTACTTATGATAAAAAAGGAAATTGCTTAAAATATGCTTCTATTGATCTAGATGGGAATTATATGTTGGATAAAAGAAGTAATGATGCCTATTCAAGATATAAATTTGATACTACTGGTAATTTAATTGAGCGTAGTAGTTTTGACATAGATAGTAAAATACAAAAAAAACGAGGTGTAACCCGTGTAAAATATGTTTATAATCAAAATGATTCGGCAGCATTATTAAAAACAGAATATCATCATACTATACCTACTGCAAAGATTAAAGATTCGGTCTTTATAAATCTTGCTAGTACCATTGAAAGAGAAAAATTAGTAGCAGATTATAATCAACTATTAACAACCTTAAAACAGCATCCCACTCAATTTGAGTTTATAGATAAAGTGTCTTATACTAATTTAATAGATGTACAACGGGAAAAACTAAAAGACTCAATGACGATAAATGAATTCTATCAAGTAGTAGCTCCCATAGTTGCAAGTTTAGGATGTTTACATACGCGCATAGTTGATAATCGATTTTTTAGTGTACCATATAAATATTGGTTACCGTTGATCGTATGGTTTGAAGATGGTAAAATGTATGCTATAAATAATTGTATCGAAAATATAGCAATGAATGTTGGTTCCGAAATAGTAGAAATTAACGGAGTTGCTGCAAAAGATATATATAAGAGTTTAAAAACAACGATTTCTGCAGACGCTTTTAATGAGCACTTTTATAGAGGAGATTTAAACATCAATTTTTTATATTATTATCACAGTTACTTCGGTTTTAGTAGAACTTATAAGATAAAATTTAAACCTTACAATACCGAAAAAGAAATTACTACTACATTTTTTATTGATGAACCTGCGCCAGGTTATAAATCTAAAATAATAAATACACCTAGGTTAAGTTTAGATGTAAAAAAAGAACATAAGACTGCTATTATAAGAATTAAGAATTTTAGTTATTTTCCAAGAGGAAAACAAAATATTGATTTTTTCAAAGAGAAGATTGACGTTTATATGAAAAAAATCATAGAGGAAAATATAGAGAAAGTAGTTTTAGATTTAAGAGGAAATAGAGGAGGAAACCCTGCTTGCACGAATCACTTATTGTCATATATCACTAGTAAGGAAATAAACTTTTATGAAGATAATGAGTTAAATAAAAGAAGAAATAGACCTGCAATTGTAAAACCAAAAACAGATAATACCATAAGTAATAAAAATATTTTTGTCATAACCAATGGTCGTTCTGCATCTGCTACTGCTCAAATGTTAGCGGTTATAAAGCACAATAAGTTAGCGACTATACTAGGAGAAGAGACCGGAGGAACGTACAGTACACATCCCGGAAGAAGAGTAAAACCTTTAGAAAACACAAAACTAGTTTTACAAATCGGGACAGAAAGAGAATCAGTGAATGTGCCAAAACTACCACTTAATAAAGGAATAATTCCGGATAAAAAAATAGAAATGAAAATGGAAAATATTTTAAAGGATAATGATTTAGTATTAGATTATATTTTTAATCTTAAGTAATACAATAGATATATAAAACACTTATAGTTTATAGGTGTTTTATATAAATTAACTAAAAAAGATTAAAGAGATCTACTATTTTTGTGATTCGTATACATTTCGTAAATCCTAAAGATTTGTTAGAAAAAAGAGAGCAATTACCCCAAGAACCATTAATCGATGCCGATTATTTTATTTACTGTTTAGAAGCAGTTAATGATATAGAAACGAACGAGATTACTGAGGCACAAAAAAAATTAGAACAGTTGACCTCTCAATATGGCGTAGCCAGTATTTATAAAACCTGCGACACTATTGAAGGTTTAGAAGCTAGTTTAAATACATTAGTGTTGGATGATCATAATTTTAAAAATTATGAAATCATCTATTTGGTGATAACGGGCGAAGCAAATAGTATTTGTTTAAATGATTACTATTATAGTTTACAGGAAATTGCAGAAATTTTTGAGGGAAAATTAAATGGAAAGATTTTACATTTTTCTAATGCAAAAGTGCTGGATTTAGACGAAGAAGAAGCACAATATTTTCTGGATATCACAGGTGCAAAAGGTGTTTCTGGATACGGAAATCCATATAATGGAGTCACTAGCTCAAATCTTGATATAACATTTTTTAACTTGTTTAAAGAAGATGATAACATGTTAGATGTTGTAGAAGAGCTGCATCAAAGACATTACAAAATCTGTAAATTCCTTGATTTTAGACTGTATTATTAAATTACAATCTTATATCCTTAAAACTAACGTATTGTGAACTCCTTTATGGTAATTATAATCAAATAATTACCTATAACCACTCTTCATCAATAAGTTCTTTGTTTAGCATTGCTGCGGTTTTGGCACCCATTCCAACAGCATTAGCTACAGAACGAATTAAGGAAACGTTATCACCACAAGCATAAATACCTGGAACAGTTGTTTTTTGAAAATTATCTACTGTTATATACCCCATTTTATCGATTTCACAGCCCAGTATTTTTGGAATATCTGAGTTTTGAACAAACGGTACTCTTGCATATAACGCGTCAATTTTTATTGTAGTTCCATCTTTAAAAATAATATAATTGAGGTGCCCATTATTTTGATTAAAACTTATAATCTCTTTTTCAATGATAGGAATTTGATGAAGCGATAATTGTTCAGTTTGTTCCTGTGTAAGCTCGGATTTCCCATTGGTATATAACGTTAAATCTTTTGTCCAGTTACTTATAAGCTTAGAAAAATCAAAACCGTAGTCACTATTTCCTAAAATTCCAGTTGCTTTATTTCTTACTTCATAACCATGGCAATATGGGCAATGAATTATAGAAATACCCCAACTTTCTTTAAATCCTTCTATATCAGACATTATATCTTTGATACCGGTAGCAACTATTAATTTTTTAGAATTAAAAATCTCACCGCTTTTTGTGGTTATTTTAAATCCTTTTTTAGTTTTATTACCATGGGATGCGAATCCATTATAGAAAAAAACCGTTTCGTAAATTTCGAGGTCTTTTTTTGCTAATCTATTTATTTCTGAGGGTATCATACCGTCTTGAGTAAGAAAATTATGCGAATGGGGAGTTTGCCTATTACATGGTTTACCATTATCAATCACAAGTACGTTACGTAAAGCTCTTCCTAATCCAAGCGCAGCGGATAATCCAGCATAACTTCCGCCTATTATAATTACATCAAAAAGTTTGTCTTTGTTCATATTTTGAAGTTTTTAAATATTAATAATAGAGGAGGAGATGCAATAATTTTAATTGATGCAAAGACTCTATTACATAAATTCTAATAGATTATCTTTTATTTAAATTAAATTATGATGTAATTCATGTATTGCTTCTTCTATTACTGCCATATTGTATTCTATTATCATTTACACATGTCTCAATTATGAGACATAGGTTATTAAATTTTTTTAAGGACTAATTCCTTTTATAAAAGATTTCCAAGCAAATTCTTTGATGTGTAATTTTTCGGTTTCGGTAGTCGTACTAGCATTAACCGTACTGTTTATTATACCAGCATGTAGATTTTGAATCCAATCTATGGTCATTTGCCTGCTAATTATGTTTTTCTTTTGCAAGTCTCTAATTATTTGTGCGAAGCTTTGATAAATATAATCATAGTCTGCGCAGTCTTTATCGCTTTGAGAATGTTTGTGACCAGTTCTTTGATGAAGTTTATAAAAAAAAGAATATTTAGCTCCGCATTCGATGCCTGCGTGTAAAATATTTTTTAACTGGATCAATGGATCATCAGAACTATTAATTGCTGCTATCATTGCCTTTTTACAACTCATTTCCATTTGACGTTCACAGGTAACAATTAGTTCATCTCTATCCTTAAAGTAACGATGCAATGTTCTTCTTGTAATATCTGCATTATCTGCAACCTTCTGTAATGGTGCAGAAAAATCTTTATTAAAAACTTTAATAGCAGCTTCAATTATTCTTGATCTAGTTTCAATATTCATCCAAACACAAAAGTAATCTTTTTTTACAAAATGTCTCAAATATGTGACATAAATTATTTTAATTATAATTTTTTTTTGAGACAACAGAGATTATCTTCTTTCAATACACTGGTATAATATCACAATCACAATTCTTCAGAGAAAATATAATATTACTTATACGTTTCATGCTTTTGCAAAAGTGCCACATATCCCTTCATAATTTTATTCAATGCATACTTCAAAATAGGTTTTTTCATTCATTTTGTATGCCAACATCGTGATGTAAGTAGGAAACAGTGTCTAAACCTTAGACATTTGCCACGTATTAATATTAAAAACAGTCAATATGAAAAATTACATCCTAGTAGTAGCGATGCTGCTTACAATTCAATATACAAATGCCCAATCTAAAATTGATAAAGATGTGAATACATCAGTTATTAGTTTAGTTATTCTTAATGATAACGGAGATGTTTTAATAAAAAAAGCAACAATTGGTTGGATAACAATGGGTGCATTTTATAAGAAAAGACAAACTATAAATGAAGTTATCGATAGTATCTCAAATAAATATGGAGTATCCATTACAAAACCAAACCTTAAAGGTGTTTTTACTTATAAATTTGACTTTAATAATTCGTTAAGTGTACGACAGGTTTATGTCGCAAAATCTACTACTAATGATTTGCCAACAAATAAAAATGTAGAATTCCGTTGGGCTCCAAAAGATGAGGCCATAGAAAAGTTTAAAGCTACCATTCCATCTTTAGGCGAAATGATAGCGCAAGTTATAGAGTATCCTCAAGTAGTTTGGGGAGGGGCTTTTTTAATTAAAAAAGAAAACAATAAAAAGACTTCTACTGTAATAGAGGATTTTTATCCTATAAGTGACGCTGCTACATACAGAACATCATCATATAATCCTTCAGTTGTAAAAACACTTCAGAAATATATGGAAGGGAGTTCTTATAATAAGAAAGAAATGTTATTAAGTGCCTTTGCAGACAATGCTACACTATATCTAACAAACAGAGATGGAGATTTCAAAAAATACTCCCCAAGTGAGTACGCTGATTTTTTTAAAAACGCTGAAAAAGGGAAGTTTAATGGGAGAGAGGCCAAAATTTTAGATATTAAGATTACAAAAGATATAGCAACAGCAAAAGTTGAAATCGCTGGTCCCAATCGAGCGTGGGTATATATTGATTTATTCTTACTTAAAAAGTTTAAAAATGATTGGAGAATTATTAGTAAAACAGCAACAAGGGTTGATAAATAAGATAGAGAAGAATGCTTTATAAAAGATAATGGAACGTCTTTCTCGAAACGACGTTGCCTCTGAGCTGCTACACTGAGCCTTTCGAAGTTTTGTCGAAGGGTCACTTTAGTTAGGCACGGCGGAATGAAGAAGGTCTAGTAAACCTTTTGAAGTAGAAGCGCGAGGCGGTGCGTTGGCGTTTATTACTTCTACAGTTTATGTTAAAAGTTTTCTAACAAAATCGAAGGATGAGATTGGGCGGTAGCCAAATGTCATGCAAGATTCACGAACTCCTCTAAAAAAATAAAAATCTTGTGAGCTAAAAGTTTCTTTAAAAAATGGTAATGCAACACTTACTATGAAAAACGATCCCGATAACTATCGGGAGAGATAAAGGCAATGTTTTTGGAATGGGATTGCTTACAAGTGCATTAATTAGGAGTTACAAATTTTGGAATGCTTAATGAATATTGTATATTACACCAATAGTATGATTATTTAAACATTTAATTATGTCAACAATTAGAAAAACGATCACGTTTACAGAGAAACAAGATAAGTGGATAAAATCTCAAATTAAGGCAGGAGAGTTCACAAATGACAGTGAGTATCTTCGTGATTTAGTAAGACGTGACCAAGCTAAAAAAGCAAAATTTTCAGCACTTAAAGCGGCTATAACTGAAGGTATGGATAGTGGTATTAGTGATAAATCTGTGCCAGATATTATGCAAGAAGTCGAAGAACGTATGAGAGCGGATGGGCGTTTATAAAGTATCAAGAAAAGCAGAGATGGATCTTGCCAAAATGTATGAATATGGTATTGAAACATTTGGGTTAAAACAAGCCAAGGGATACTTATTAGGGATGCATACGCTGTTTCAAGTATTAGCGGACAATACTAATCTTGGACGTGATGCCTCTGAATTTATTCTATCTTTAAAAAGATTTTCGTATAAATCTCACACTATTTTTTATTTAGTCACGGATATAGATATTCTAATTGTTCGTGTATTGAACCAAAGTATGGATCATGAAAAGAATTTATAACTATATGTTTTTCTTTATATTATTACAATAATGCTCACGTTTTTATAATGTTATAAAGACATTTTATATAACGTCTGATTATAATTCTTTTTTTGAATAATAATGTTCTGCATTATGTAACTTGAGCTTTGGCTAAAAGCGAAAATTGTTACTAAAGTTTCTTGAAAAAATTTATTCTAAAAAGCTTCTTCTATAATGTTAATGGAACACTTTTTATGCGACGACGTAAGAGGGAAGCATAATGTGTGTGCAATGGTTTAATAACTAAATATGTGTTCTTAATTCTGCAATTTGTGTAAATTTTAAACACTAACGGTTTATATATTTGTATACAATATCTAAGATTATGAAAAATCATATAGTAAATGTAAATTCTATAAGTGAGCTTCACGAAGCCTTCGGGTTTGAAAAGCCTAAACATCCTTTAATTACGTTAATTAATACAGAGAAATTAGATGTACCAACTTCGCAAATTGGAACTAAAGTAGTTACTGATTTATATATGATTGCCTTAAAAGATAGGGATTGTGGAGTTGAGTACGGTAGAAATCACTTCGACTTTGCTGAAGGTGTTATGGTCTTTTCTGCACCGAAGCAAGTCTCTACAGTAGAAAAAGAGATGAAACCAGGAGATATTAAGGGCTGGATGCTCTATTTTCATCCGGATTTAATACGAGGAACACATTTAGGAGAAATTATTTCTGATTATTCGTTTTTTAATTATGGGGTTTTTGAAGCATTACATTTATCTGAAGATGAAGAAATTACTTTAAAGGAAACGGTTAAAAATATCGAAAATGAATTCACTCAACGTATTGATAATCACAGTCAAAGAGTAATAGTCTCAAATCTCGAATTGGTATTGAATTATTGTTTACGTTTTTATGAAAGACAGTTTAATACAAGAGCCGCTCAAAACAAAGATGTTTTTACACTATTTGAAAAAGAATTGAAGATGTATTTTAAGAATAATGAGCAATTAGAAAATAGCTTACCTTCTATAGATTTCTTTGCCCAAAAAGCGAACCTTTCTTCACATTATTTTAGTGATGTTTTAAAAAAGGAAACGGGACGTTCTGCTAAAGATCATATTAACGAATATGTAATAGAATTGGCTAAGAATAAGCTTTTAGCAACAAACCAATCTATTAGTGAAATAGCTTTTGAATTGGGGTTTAATTATCCACATTATTTTACAAGATTATTTAAATCTAAAACAGGAAACACACCTCTAGAATACCGAAAATTAAATTAAAATGAAAGCTATTATAAATGAAGCTACTGGAATGATTGGTAGTTTAGTTTATAAAAAAAGCTATGCTTGACTATAAATCCCCAACAACGTTGAGTACCCTTTTATTGAAGATAATTCAAAAAAGTTAAAAAAGAGCTACGAGTAACCCATCGCCCTATTGAAATTTCAATCACAAAAATATTTCAACAATAAATTGTCTAAAAGATTTTATAAAAGGACTATGTGTTCAATATTCTGTAAATAGTGTTTAGTATTTAGCATCGGGGCTTATAAATTTGTTCTAACAAATTAGAGTATTATGCCAAAAGAAAATATCATACGCATTAAAACCCTTACTCAGCTTTTTGATACATTAGGTTGGGAGAAGCCAACACATCCATTAATAGGTATTATAGATGTTACTAGGCTTGAAGAATTGCCAGAAGAAAAAAAGAAAGCATTTGAAGGTGTCAAAATGACTTCAGACTTATATAGTATTATCCTAAAGGATGGTGATTGTGGTATGCAATATGGTAGAAACAAATATGATTTTGAAGAAGGAGTTCTTCGCTTTATTGCACCTAATCAAATTGTATCTTCTTCAACGCACACACCAAGTTCTTATGGATTTATGATAGTGTTTCACCCAGATTTATTAAGAAATTTTGATCTAGGAACAAATATTGGTAAGTACAATTTTTTTGACTATGCAGTACATGAAGCCTTACACTTATCAAAAAAAGAGGAAGATACTCTAATTGAAATCACAAAAAATATAGAGGAAGAATTAAAATCTAATATAGATAAACATACTCTGGAAGTTGTGGTGACTAATCTTCAACTGTTATTAAATTATTCTAAGCGGTTTTATGATAGACAATTTATAACTAGAGTTAATAGTAATTCTGACGTTATTAGTAAAGTAGAAAAACTTATTAAAGAGTATTATAATCAAAGTATTCAGTTAGTTAATGGCATACCTAAACCAGAATATTTTGCCGAAAAGGTAAATTTTTCGACTAATTATTTAAGCGATTTATTAAAGAAAGAAACAGGAAAAAGTACCAAAGACCATGTTGATGAATATATTATTGATTTGGCTAAAACCAAGCTTCTCAATTCAGAATACACTGTTAATGAAATAGCATACGATTTAGGGTTTAATTATCCACATTATTTTAGTAGAATATTCAAGAAAAAAGTAGGTGAGTCACCAGTGCAATTCAGAGCAAAGACTTTTAATTAAAAAAGGTTTTTATTGGCTCATAATCAAGCTCTTTCAGTAAAATGAAAGAGCTTTTTAATTATCTGAATATTGTGTTATAGATTCCGAAAATTGTGTTCTTTCTCGAATTAAAATCGGCGTTACTTTGTAATGTAAAATAGATTAAAGAATTATGAGTCATAAACATATGATATGGTGCGACAAAGAAACCTTATCAAAAAGCTTAACAGGAAAAATATATATAGTTACAGGAGCTAACTCTGGAGTTGGTTTAGAAACTACTAGACAATTAATAAAACAAGGTGCTCACGTAGTAATGGCATGTAGAAGGCCAGAATCAGCTAATGAAGTTGCTGAGTCTTTTAAAGAATTAAAAGGAAGTCATGAGGTTATTAAATTTGATTTGGCAGATTTACAATCTGTTCGAAATTTCACCCAAGCCTTTTTAAAGAAGCATCACCGATTAGATGGATTAATGTGTAATGCTGGTATGGTAGTTATGGGTAGTAAAAAACTATATACCAAAGATAATTTTGAATGGACTTTTGGAGTTAATTTCTTAGGGCATTTTCTACTTACCGAATTATTACTAGATATACTTAACGAAACAGATGCATCAAGAATGGCTATCCTGTCTTCTGTAGTACATGCAGGAAGCCCTAAAAATCGTTATAAAGTACATCTTGACGATTTGAATTTTGAAAACAGAAAGTATAACAATTTTGCAGCCTATGGCGAAGCTAAAACCGCTTCAATACAATATGCTATGGAATTAAATGAGCGTTTAAAAAAATCTGATGTTGCTACAGCTTCAATACATCCAGGTTGGGCACGTTCTAATTTTGGAAGTGGTGGAAACTTTTTAATGAAAGCACTTATGGCAATTGCAAAACCATTTACTAAGTCAATTTCTAACAGTAATTGGGAATCTGCTCAAACATCACTTCATGTATTATTATCAGATGAAGCACCAAACCATTCGGGAGCGTACTTTAGTCAACACAGTGTGTTATATAGAGATAAAGAATGTAAACAAGGCGGTTGGCCAATGAAATCGCCAAATCCTCATGCAAACGATATGGAGGCGGCCAAAAAGTTAGTGGCAAAAAGTAACCAATTGGTTGGTTTATAATAAATAATAAAAATAAATACTATTATGAGTAAAACAATATTAATCACGGGAAGTAGTACAGGTATTGGTCGCGCAACAGCTTCAAAATTTCAATCAGAAGGATGGAATGTAATAGCTACTATGCGTACACCAGAAAAAGAGGAAGACTTAACAAAACTAAATAATGTACTAGTTACAAAACTAGATGTACAAGATCTTTCAAGTATAAATAATGCAATTACAGAAGGTATTGCAAAATTTGGACATATAGATGTTGTATTAAACAATGCAGGTTATGGTTTAATGGGGACTTTTGAATCGGCTAGTAGAGAAAGTGTTGCCAGACAGTTTGATGTTAATGTTTTTGGACTATTTGATGTAACTCGTGCTGTATTACCACATTTTAGAGCCAATAAAAGTGGAATGCTCATCAATATTTCATCTATAGGAGGAAGAATGACCTTTCCGTTAATGCCACTATATCACGCTACCAAATTTGCAGTTGAGGGTTTTAGTGAATCACTTCATTATGAATTAAAACCATTAGGAGTAAATGTAAAAGTTATTGAACCGGGAGGTGTAGCAACAGATTTTGGAAATCGTTCTTTAGAGTTTCAACATAACGAAGAGTTTAAAGAGTATAACCAATTTGTGGGAAGTACCATGGAAGCTTTTGGTAAAGCTTTTGATGCCGATACTATAAGCACACCAGATGTTATTGCTAATGTAATTTTTACTGCAGCAACAGACAATACAGAAACATTAAGATACAGAGCTGGAGAAGATGCTAAACAATTATTAAGTGCTAGAGATAGTATGAATGATAGTGATTTTATAGGAATGATGAAAAATAATTTAGGTTTAAAATAAAAATAATAAAGTATGAATAGTTTAATTAAAAATGTAGGAGTTGCCATACTAGTTGTTATATTAAGTATATTCCAAGTAAACGCGCAGCAAAAATGGGATAAAAATTCTAAAAAAATAATCTTAATTACTGGTACAGCATCAGGAATGGGTAAAGCCACAGCTGAAAAATTAATTGCAGAAGGCCATACAGTATATGGTGGTGATGTACAATATGAAAAAAATAAATTTTTGGATGGTATTGGAGGTCATTCATTAGATATGGATGTTACAAACGATGAAGAAGTAAAAGCAGGAGTAGCAAAAATTATTGCTGAACAAGGACGCATTGATATACTAATAAACAATGCTGGCTATGGCTTATTTGCACCAATAGAAGAAGTAAGTATTGAAGATGCAATGCAACAGATGAATGTAAATATGTTTGGTTATGCTAGAACTGTAAAAGCAGTATTACCACACATGAGAAAACAAAAAATGGGACGTATTATAAATTTAACTTCTATGGGAGGAAAAATTTATACACCACTTGGTGGCTGGTACCATGCTTCAAAACATGCTATTGAAGGTTGGAGTGATTGTCTACGTTTAGAAGTAAAAGAATTCAATATAGATGTAGTGGTAGTAGAGCCAGGTATTATTAAAACTAATTTTTATAATGCTGCTATGGAAGTTTCAGGAAAATACTATAAAGACTCAAACTATCAACATATGATTCCAGATATGTCTTCTGAAGATTCACAAAACCTTATGGCAAATGCAACAGAACCAGGCGTGATAGCAGATTTAATGAATAAAATTGTTAGAAAAAGAAAACCCAAAACACGTTATGTAAAAGGACGAATGGCAAAAACAGCTATTTGGTATAGAGATGTATTTGGTGATAAAGCTTACGATAAATTAATTACGAGGTCTTTACGATAATAAATGATAGTTTTTTGATTGATGATGATTGGTTGATAGCAGGAAGTCGTATTTGTCTACCCTTAAAGGCAGTGCGACTTTCATTTTTTATTATATAAATTTTTTATTAAATGATGAAAACAAATAAATGTGCTTTAATACTTCTAATTTCTTTAGTATTTGCTTTTAATAGTAATGCACAACAAAATAATGAGTTTGGTTTTAGTTATAATAGTTATCCTTCAACTGATTTTTCTGAAAACACAGAAGGAAATATAAGCTTTACAAATTTCAATATTTATGGTTCTATAGTACAAAAACTAAAAAATCCTAAAGTGTTTTTAAACCATAGAATAGATTATTCTTTTTTAGGAAGTTCTTCAGAAATAAATACAATGGGAGTTTCAAATGCTAATGATTTAAACTTACATAGATTAGGATACACATTTATGTATAATAAATCCTTAAAAAAGAATTGGTTATTGACTGCTGCATTGAGTCCTGCTATAGCATCAGACTTTAAAGAAGACTTATCTTCAGATGATTTTAATATTACAGCAAGTATTAATTTTATAAAAATGAATAGCCCAACATTTCAATATGGTTTTGGATTAGCATATTCCAATCAATTTGGAAGGGATTTAATTGTGCCATATCCATTTATAAGTTATCAAAAAAACAGATTAAAGCTTCAAATGATTTTACCTAGAATTTCAATACTATATAGTAATACAAAAAAAACTATGGAGTATGGTCTAGAAGGCGTGTATACAGGTGGAGTTTATAATGTTGAAGATTCAGCGAACGGAAATTATATAAGACAACAAACATTTAATTTTGGACCAAAGTTAAACTTGAAATTAAACAAATCTTTACTACTTTCAGCAGCAACAGGTTATTCTATGGGAAGAGTTTGGGAGTATGTTGATGAAAATTATGATGCAACAAGAGACTTGTCAACTGAGTCAAATTTCTTTTTTAATCTCGGTTTAAAATTTACACCAAAGTTAAAACCTAAAAAATAATATATATTTTATCAAGATAAATTAAAAGTCTACTATAATGAAAATCATTAAGAAAATTTTAAAAATACTGATTATATCCATTGTACTAATTGGTGTTGTTGGTTTTGCGACTTACAAAATTGTAACCAACGGAACAGAATTTGGAGGTGAAATGGATGAAGTAAGTCTTAAAAAAGCCGAAAAATCACGACAGTATAATATAGAAAATGAACACTTTAAGAATTCACCTAATGTAGTTTCAGGAAGTATGAAAGCAAACTGGAAAGATATGAGAGGTGGGCAAGAGCGCGTGCCACCAGGATCTTTTCCAACGGAAAAACCAGTTATTTCTAAAGTTTTAGATAGCAGTGGTATCAAAGCAACATGGTTTGGTCATGCTACCGTTTATATAGAAATGGACGGAAAACGAATTTTAACAGACCCAATGTTATCAAACAAAGCTTTTCCTGTTAGCATGGTTGCACCTGAACGGTTTAACCCACCACCTCTTGAGGTTAATGAATTACCAAAAATTGATATCGTTACTATTTCTCATGATCATTTTGATCATTTAGATATGAAAACGGTTCAGGTATTATCAAAAAAAGGAACGCAATTTTTTGTAGGTATTGGAGTAAAAGCTCATTTGATTGAATGGGGTATTCTAGAAAGTCAAATACACGAGATGGACTGGTGGGAAACTATTGCACTTGATGATTTTAAAATTCACTGTACGCCCGCCAGACACTACTCTGGTAGAAAAGGAATGGATAATTCTACCTTATGGACATCTTGGATAATAGAAAGTACTAATCACAAAATATTCCATAGTGGAGATTCGGGCTATCAATCACATTTTAAAGAAATAGGAGATCGGTTCGGAACTATCGATATTGGCTTTATTAAAATAGGTGATTATGGCTTAGATTTAGGCTGGCAAGATATACACATGCACACTGAAAAATCTATACAAGCTGCAAAAGATGTAAATGCACAGTTATTATTTCCAATTCATTGGGGAACTTTTAATCTATCTAATCACGATTGGTATGAACCTATAAATTTAGCTGTTGAATTTTCTAATAGAGAAAGTGTTGAATTAGTAACACCAAAAATAGGTCAGACAATCAAATTTGGTGATGAAATTTTAAATGAGTTCTGGTGGAAAATGTTAGAGGATCTAAGTGTTCAATTTAAAACTAAATAGATAATTATTCTTACCAAGAATCTAATTTGAATAATTTAACCTGAAAGATTTATTTTACGGAAATAATTCCACTTCAAATCCGTAGGCAAGCTGCTTATCATTCCAAAATATATTATATAGAACAATAGGTCTATTAAACTAGCCAATCCAAAAAGTTTTATAATACGTTTATTATCTGCAAAAAGTGTTTTTCTTTCCCAAATAAGTGTTAATAATCTATATAAGAGTATGATAAATTTGTGTTGTACTTGAATATTAATAATTAAAATTCAAAATATTATGACAGCACAAGAAGCATTTAAACATTTAAATCCTCAAAAATGGGCAAAAGTATCAGCTATTGAACGATTGGCATTGTTAGAGCAAGTTCAAAATAATTTAAAGCAATATGCCGAAGAGCTTGGTAAAGTTGATGCCGAAATGAAAAACAACTTAATAGGTGAAAGCATAACCTCTGTTGCAGAAGGAATGGGAACTACGGTGATGCCAATGGCAGGAACATTAATGGGAATTCAGCATTTATACGAATCGCTTATAAAAGGAGAGATGCCTAAACCTTTACATACAGAAAAAGTAAATGGTAATTTATATGAAATCCAAGTATTCCCAATACATTCTAAAGATAAGCTAGCCTCTGGAAAACAACGCGGATTTATTCACGTTGAAGGCGAGCCTAAACAAATAAACCCAATGGATAAACCATCTGGTGTTATTGCTGTTTCTGGTGCTGGTAATTATAGTTCATCTATCGAAATGGCTATGGCCTTGTTTTTAGAGAATAAAGTAACACTTCATAAACCACATCAACTTAATGAAGCAACAGATGTAATTTGGGAAAAGATTTTTCAACCATTAATAGATATTAATGCTGTAGCTTTTTGTAGGGCAGACCAAGGACGTGAAATGTCTACATTAAAAGGTTTGCATTCTATATATTTTACAGGTTCAACAGGAGTAGCACACGCTATTCAAAATCAAGCAAATGCACCATTGGTATCAGAATGTGGAGGAAACAATCCGTGTATCATCGTTCCTGGGAAATGGACAGAAAAAGACCTTAAACGTCAAGCAATTCAATTAGCTTCTGTTGGTAAACTAAATGGAGGAGCAGTATGTGGAAGACCACAAACAATAATCACTTCTAAAAACTGGGAGCAACGTGAGCTGTTTTTAAATGAATTACGAAAAGCTATTGCTGAAGAAACTTTTGCTTGTAGCTCACATTATCCAGGAGTTGATAAAACCAAAGAAGAATTTTTAAAAAATCAACCAACTGCAGAAGTTTTAAAACCTGAAAACGGAAAGCACAATAAAAGTGATTTTGTGTTGATTCCTAATATTTCAGAAGAAGATTTTGCTGTTACCAACGAAGCTTTTTGCCAAGTTTATAGTGAAATTCCGTTGGATGTTTCAACCAATACAAACGAGTTTTTAGCCAAAGCAACAGACTTCTGTAATAACAAACTATTAGGTTCTTTAGGTTGTATGATTTTAATCGATAATGACACCACGGAAGCTAACGAACCAAGGTTAAATCAGGCTATTAGAGAATTAAATTATGGAGGAATTGCAGTAAACGATGTGCCTCCAAATATTTGGTTAAACCCTTATTTAACTTGGGGAGGCTGTGGAGAAACTACAGAAAACTTTGTGTCTGGTGTTGGTAATTTTGGAAACGCTTTAAACTTTGAAAACATCAAAAAATCGGTCATTAAAAATGATTTTAAATCAACAAGTTTTGAGCTAACCAACAGAAAACGTGTAGAGCATTTATTAGAAAACGTATCATACTATTCTATAGACCAAAGTTGGGGGCATTTTGCTAAGCTTGCAGGACAAATGACAATAGACAGTTTTAAAGGAAAAGATTTTTAAAAAAATAATTATGGCAAACAAAAATGTAATCTGGTGTGATGAAAAGACACTATCAAAAGACTTAAGAGGAAAAACTTATATCGTAACGGGTGCCAATTCCGGAGTTGGATTTGAAACAGCAAAACAATTGGTGAAACAAGGAGCTCATGTAGTTATGGCTTGCAGAAGAACTAATGCAGGAGAAGTAGCGCGTGAAAATTTTAAAGACTTAAAAGGCACTAGCGAGGTCATGAAGTGTGATTTAGGAGATTTACAATCTGTACGTTCCTTTGTAACGGAATTTTTGAATAAACATGACAAATTAGATGGTTTAGATTGTAATGCAGGATTGGTGGTAATGGGTAATCAAGCTAAATACACAAAAGACGATTTAGAGGAAACGATTGGGGTGAGTTATTTTGCTCATTTTTTACTCACAGAACTACTTTTAGACGTACTGGAAAGTACAGAAGGTTCAAGAATGGTTATTCTTTCTTCAGTGGTTCATGCGAATAGTCCTAAAAAAAGGTATAAAATAAATTTTGAAGATATAAACTGGAAAGATAGAAAATACAGTGCTTTTGATGCTTATGGTGAAGCTAAAGTTGCCAGTGTTTTATATGCAATGGAATTGGCTGAAAGATTAAAAGACACTAGTGTTACTACATATTCTGTGCATCCAGGTTGGGCGCGTTCTAATTTTGGAAAAGAAGGACCTTGGCTAATGACCACGTTAATAAAAATCACACAACCTTTTTTAAAGTCTATGACCAACAGTAATTGGGAGTCGGCACAAACGTCACTACACTGTTTAATATCAGATGATGCACCAAGGCATTCAGGTAAATATTTTAGCCAACATAGTACGTTATACAACGATAAAGAATGCAAAAAAGGAGGTTGGCCAATGGAAACACCAAATCCTAATGCCAAAGACATGAACCAAGCTAAAAAATTAGTAGAAATGAGTAGAGCGCTAGTTAATTTAAACTAAACTATAAGCATGTTAGCATTTAGAATTATAGTAGCACTACTTGGACTTATTGCTATTTTTACAGGAGTTAATGACCTTTGGAATGGAGCAAATGTTCCAGGTGATTTTGGAAAACATTTAGGAGAAAGTGTAAAAGACCCAACACTAAATTTTACCATACGATTTTTAGGGGCTATTTGGATGGGTTTTGGAGCACTACTAATTTTATTTATTACCGATATTAAAAGATATGACTATGCAATCATTTTGGCGTTTACTATTATCATAATTGGGGGCATTGGAAGATTTATATCTACAAAGCAATTCGGTATAGAAAAAGGAAGTGAAATAATGTCTTACGCCATTATGAGTGTTGAATTGTTATTAACCCCCGTATTATTAATCTGGTATTGGGTATCAATTAGAAATATAATTTAAAAGAAAATAAAATGAACAAAACAATTTTAATTACAGGATGCAGTACAGGTATTGGCCGTATGACTGCAAAATATTTTCAAGAAAAAGGATGGAATGTTGTTGCTACGGTTCGTAGTAAACCAGAAGAGGATACAGAACTTAATGCGTGAGACAATGTATTGGTAATCAATTTAGATGTGACCGAGGATGCAGAACAAATTATTACCGCAAGTAAGCAATTAAATGATGATGACTATATGGCACTAATAAAACAAAATATGGGATTGTAATAAACTTATAAATAGTAATAAAAGCAAAACGTAGAATTCTAAGTTTTGCTTTTATTATTTCAACACTATAAAATTTCAATATCTTTAACAAATGGATTTCGTACAACACTTACAATTTTGGGAAATAGATTATGGTGGATTTATATTAGTGAATCGTCCAGCACATTTAAAACAGAGTATTGAACGCTATCAAAATTCACCAGAGAAAGCAAAAGTTGAAGAAATAGAAAAGCACACAAACGATAATAAAGCAGGTAATACCTTAGTTAAAATTTATCCTATTTTAATGTTGGTATCCATTTTCGCACTTATTTTTATTCCATCAACGTATTATAAAGGAATGGCTATAGGTTTTACGTTCTTATTTATTTCAATTTACATAATCGATAATGGTTTTATTTCTCGTTCTGAAGCCGTTTTAAAGTTTCTTAAATCATAAATTGGCAAACAAATGATAGTTACTAAGGGAATACGTTTAAGCAGTATTATAAAATGGACAATTGGTCATATTATTTGGTTATCCATATTAATGGGAGGAATAGCAGCGCTTTATTATTTTAAACTAATTGACATAATTATTCCTTGGTTACCTGTATCGGTAATAGGTACTGCTGTAGCTTTTTATGTAGGTTTCAAAAACAATCAAGCTTACGATCGTATGTGGGAAGCTCGAAAAATTTGGGGAGGAATTGTAAACGATAGTCGAACTTGGGGAATGATGGTAGACGGGTTTGTTACCAATCTATTTTCAAGTGAAAAAGCATCTGGAAAAGAAATTCATGACATAAAACAGCGCTTAATTTACCGCCATATTGCTTGGTTATATGCACATCGTAGTCAATTGTTAGTGCCAACACCTTGGGAACATATTAGCCAAGGAGGACATACGGCGAAAACAGCAAGAATGTATCAAAAAAAATTCGGAGTTGGTTTGGTAGATGACGAAGTGACACGAATTGAACTAAAACAATTTTTACCTAAAGAAGAACACGATAGGTTAGTGGCAAATGTAAATACAGCAACACAAATTATTAATGAACAATCAAGGGACTTAAAAGCATTACGTAAGCAAGGTACAATTGAAGATTTTAGGCATATGGAACTTGTAAATGTGCTTAAAACTTTTTATACTTTACAAGGAAAAAATGAACGCATTAAGAAGTTTCCTTTACCACGTCAATATGCTAATTTGAGTCGTTATTTTGTAGGTATTTTTATTTTTCTATTGCCGTTTAGTATGATTCCAGAATTATTACAATTAGGAGATTGGGGTATTTGGTTAGCGGTTCCAATTACGGTATTAATAGGTTGGGTTTATGTAATGATGGAAGTTGTAGGGGATTATACGGAAAACCCTTTTCAAGGAATGGCCAATGATATTCCCATGTTATCGCTTTGCCGTATTATTGAGATTGACTTGCGAGAAATGTTGGGTGAAACTGATTTGCCACCAAATATTGAAGCAAAAAATGGTATTTTGATGTGATTATATTATGTAAAATAGAATCTTAATTTTAAACTTGGCCTCATAAAATTTTGGCTAAAACACGTGACAAAAGCAATGATCCAGTGGATGATTGTTTTTGGCGGCGGGACGGTGCGTCTGGATAATGATAGTACTATTGATTAAACAAAATGGTATAATCGCCAACACGCCAGCTCGCTCACAAAATCAAAAGTCTACTAGATATTCAATTTTATGCCGTCTAAAATATAGCGAATGAGCAGTTAATTGTTTCCAAAATTATATACAGCCTTGAATTTTTGTTTAGCTCACGAGTTAATATTTTATTGGAGTTCGTGAATCTCCTAAGTCGATTTCTTTTGTATCAAGACAAAAGATTACGCAGAATGATAGAATGCTAATTGGAACTAGAATTTAAGCAAGTGTATAGAAATTATCTCGTAGAGTAATTTTATACTCTTGCGGAAACCTAACGAGAATCGTCTATTTTTTTTATTACGGATATTTTATCGAATACGAGAATTATAATTAAGAGCAAAAGGTTTAGCTTTTTTTGGTGTGGCCAAGCGATGGCAAATTGTGTGTAGAGAAAAATAATGCATTAAGCATTTTTATTTACAAAGCAATAAAGCGGTTGGCAGCCCAGCAGCATCAGCTCGCTAATAATTATAAAGATTCTCAATCTTTGTAATTATTCCGTACATAACGGCAAATTATAGTTACAAATGTCAAACGTGAGGTTTAATCATAAACGCCTTAAAATAGTTTTAATGACCCAAGTAGCTACGATTACTATGAAATAGAATTATCCTGGGATATTTTACACGAGTTTTTATAATTGATCATAAAATCAATTTTAAATATCTGCGGGATGATACAGCTGGGGACATTATAGCTACGAATGAGCTAAACATTTCGCAAATTGGCTTTTACATAATTACTCACAGGTTTATATTGTTTTTAGAGGATTTCGTGAATCTCCTAAAATCGATTTGTCTAACGATATAAAACACTGGCGTGTTGTTATATCTGCAATCATGTAAAATGCAAGCATCCGTCAATTTGCTACAATACACATTTGTATCATAATGTACTTGCATGGCGCCTGTCCTGAGCTTGTCGAAGGGTCACTTTGCTTTGGCTAAAGCAAAGTTTTCTTGTACTACAGACTCTTTAAAAGTTTTCTAACTAAAAGTTTCTTTAAAAAAAGGTAATGGAACACTTATTATACGAACCGACGTGGTCCCTGAGCTTTTCGAATGGGTAGGAAGGAAGTATAATGTGTGTGGAATGGGACTATTTCTTAATTTATTATCGTATACTAAATATTTAAACAGTAATACTTATCTGGGTTATAAACATAACTTCAAGATTCAATATAAATATAGAGGATGTTTTTATCCTTTATAAAAAAGAAGTATATTTGTACTCTAAATTAGAGTATATGTTTTCAAAATCTTGTGAATATGGTCTTAGAGCAGTTATTTTTATTGCTCAACAAAGTTCCCTTAATAATAAAGTGGGTATGACTACCATTTCAGAACAGATAAATTCCCCACAAGCATTTACAGCCAAGATCTTACAACAACTTACACGTAATAATATTGTAAAATCTGTAAAAGGCCCCTATGGAGGCTTTACTATAGAAGAGCATATGATGGATACTAAATTAAGTCAAATAGTAAGTGTTCTTGATGGTGAATCGATATACAAAGGCTGTGGATTAGGGTTAAAGCAATGTGATGCTAATTCTCCTTGTCCATTACATTTCAAGTTTATAGAAATTAGAGATAATTTAAAAAATATGTTGGAAAGCACCTCTTTAAAATCTGTAATTAATGATATGAGTTTTGATACTTTGATTTTAAAAAGATAAAAATTTAATATATAAAAGGATAAAAAGATCCTTTAATCTTTTATGAAAATAAATAAATATATAATAGTATTAACTTTTGTTTGGATAGGCTTTGTTTGTGCTATAAGTTTTATGGAAGCATGGGTGAAATTTCAAGCACCTGGTATAACGACATCGTTGGGATTAAGCGTAGGGCAGGTAGTATTTAGAGCACTCAATAGAGTGGAAGTTTTTTTTTCTTTTCAAATAATAGTGCTAAACATTTTATACAAAAAAAATAGGTTGCGATTTATTAAAGATTTCATTTTTATTCCTGTAATAATTCTTGTAATCCAAACACTATGGTTATTACCAGCATTACATATAAGAGCGAACATAATCATAACAGGTAACAATCTACCTGAGAGTAATCTCCATTTTTGGTATGTAATACTAGAGCTCATTAAAGTAGTTTTTCTATTTGCTTATGGGATAAAAAGTTTGGTGAAAATTGATGTAAAGAAATAGTGTATGAATAATAAACTAAAAGTGACCATAATAGATATAGTTAACAAAATTCATGAAATCAATTTTAAACGCTTTGAATACCCAAATCTAATGGAGTTAATTATAGATAATTATTACGAAGAGATTGGTGATTGTGGAGGTAGAGCAATGTGTAGAACATGTTATGTAAAACTTATAGGGAATTACAATTTAGATATAGGTGATACACTAGGTATCAAATTTATTAACCCTCCAAAAACTCTGGAATTCTTATTTGCTTGTCAAATAATAGTAGATGAAAATATTAATAATATGACTTTTAAAATATTAAATGATAATGAATAAAAATATGAAAACAGCTTCACTAACAGAAAGTTTGATTTATAACGAAGACAAACCTGCAATAACAGTTTTACTAAAAACAGCAAATACAAAAGAAATTAGAATTGTGATGAAAAAAGGACAAGTAATGAAAGAACATAGAGCCCCTTTTCCGATAGTTGTTGAAATCTTTGAAGGCGTTTTAAATTTTGGTGTAAAAGGAGAAGCACAATTATTAAAAAAAGGAAACTTAATAGCATTGGAAGCTAATATTCCTCATGATTTAACCAGTATTGAAGATTGCATTATACGGCTTTCAGTTTCGACAGCAGATAGCGTACAAAGGGTTCAAAATTTAGCTTAATTAAAAAAAGTAACAATAAAATGAAAAAAGTTTGGATAACATTTTCTAGCGTGGTGATACTCTCCTTTATTGCATTAATATGGGTAGGAACAGAAGTATATCAAACACAACCTCCAATACCTGAAACAGTAATTATTAAAGAAACAGGTGAAATTATTTTAACCAAGGAGGATATTCAAATTGGGCAAAATGTTTGGGAATCAATAGGGGGGATGGAAGTAGGTTCTATATGGGGCCATGGAAGTTACGTAGCTCCAGATTGGTCTGCCGATTGGATACATAAAGAAGCCGTTTTTATGCTCAATTCTTGGGCAAAAAGAGATTATAATACAACCTACGAAAATTTAGATGTAGAAAATAAGGCAGCCATAAAAGCTCGTTTAATAAAAGATATAAAAACGAATACTTATAATTCTTTAACAGGAGCGATAACAATATCTAAAGATCGATATAAGGCCATTCTCGATAATTCAAAACACTATGCTCATATATTTTCAAAAGGGCATGAACAATATGCCATTCCTGAAGGGGCACTGGTTGATAAAGTTAAATGCTTTTTTATTCTGGACTTCTTGGGCAGCAAGTACTAATAGGCCTAATAAAGAATATACCTATACGTCTAATTGGCCACATGAACCTTTAATTAATAATACTATTACTCCGGATTCTCAGATATGGTCTGGATTCTCAGTAGTATTATTACTATTATTCATTGGGATCTTAACTTATTATTATATCCGTAATCACGAAAAAGGAGAAGCAGTTGTTCACCCTGAAAATGATCCTTTAGATAAGTTAGTACTTACAGGATCACAAAAATCGGTATTGAAATACTTCATAGTTATTTCTGGGCTAATAGCCTTGCAAGTTGTTTTAGGAGCTTTAACAGTACATTATACCGTTGAAGGTCAGGCATTTTTTGGTTTTGATTTATCAAGCATTTTACCATATTCTATTACAAGAACTTGGCACACACAATTAGCTGTATTTTGGATTGCAGCTACATGGTTGGCAACAGGATTGTTTTTAGCACCAATGATTAGTGGTAAAGAAATGAAATACCAAGTATTTGGAATCAACTTTCTGTTTGTAGCGCTACTAGTTATTGTATTGGGTTCTATGCTTGGAGAATGGCTGGGAGTACATCAATTTTTAGATTTAACTACTAATTTCTTCTTCGGTCATCAAGGATATGAATACATGGATCTAGGAAGGTTCTGGCAACTATTTTTAGCTGTTGGATTGGTCTTATGGGTTGTAATGGTTGGTAGACATGTATTATTTGCCATTAAAAAAAATGATAATTCGAAACATTTATTAATCATTCTTTTAATATCTGTAATTGCTATTGGTATGTTCTTTTTTTCTGGATTAATGTATGGTGAAAATAGTAGTTTACCTGTGATTAATTATTGGAGATGGTGGTTGGTACACCTTTGGGTAGAAGGTTTCTTTGAGGTTTTTGCTACCGTAATTATTGCATTTATATTCTTAAGGATGAAAATTCTTTCTCCAAAAACAGCTGGTAGAGCCTCTATAGCATCGGCTACCATATTTTTAGCAGGAGGTATTATAGGAACATTACACCATTTATATTATTCAGGAACACCTGTACAAGCTATTGCATTAGGAGCAACATTTAGTGCATTAGAGGTAGTGCCACTAACGCTTATGGGATTTGAAATAAGAGAAAATTGGAACCTGTTAAAATCTAATCAATGGATTCAAAAATATAAGTGGCCTATATTCTTTTTTATCGCTGTAGCTTTTTGGAATATGGTAGGAGCAGGAGTATTTGGATTCTTAATTAATCCACCAATTGCACTCTATTATATACAAGGGTTAAATACAACGGCTGTACATGCACATACTGCCTTATTTGGAGTGTATGGTTTATTAGGCATGGGATTCATTATTATTTGTTTACGATTTTATTCAGATAGAGTTTGGGATACTATAAAACTGAAAAGAGCCTTTTGGTTATTAAATATTGGATTGGTAGCAATGGTAGTATTCAGTATGCTTCCTGTTGGAGTTATACAAGCTTATACATCAATTACTAAAGGATATTCTTTTGCGCGAGATGCTGAGTTATTGTATTCCCCAACTGTACAGACTTTAAAATGGTTACGTATGATTGGTGATGTCATTTTTTCTGGTGGGATTTTTTACTTCTGCTGGTTTACGATACAAGAAACTATCTATTGCATTAAAAAGAAATAGTAACCCTAATCAGCACAAGTATTTTAATACTTGTGCTGATAAAAAAACATGTAATGAAACAAATAGAAACAAGAGAAGATGTTTTTAAACTGGTATCTAATTTTTACCAACTCATTAGGAAGGATGATTTATTAGGTCCCATTTTTAACACGCATTTGTCAATTGATCAATGGCCTAAACATATAGAAAAACTCACTGATTTTTGGGTAACAACTTTATTTGGACAGGCTTGTTTTAAAGGAAACCCGAGTAAGGCACATATTACAGTAGATGCTGGTATGAAACATACCATGGAGCAGGTTCATTTTGGAACTTGGTTACAGCTTTGGTTTACTACTATCGATTCTTTATATGAAGGAGATTTGGCACAACGAGCTAAAGATGCTTCTCGAAAAATGTCAACAGGTTTATTGATAAACGTATTTAAAAATAGACCAAAAATTAAATAAATTTAAAAATTAAGACTATGAAAATTCACCAAAATTATTTGAATGAATATTCACAAGGTTTAATGGGTTATGCAGCTATAGCGATTATTGGTCAAAGCTGTTTAGGCTCAATAGCCGTTATGTATACATTAATGAACGGAAATGCATTTCCACAAATGTTTCAATTGTTTATAATAACTAGTATGTGTATGTTGTATAATGGAGCTATACTTTCACAACAAAAAGCAAAATGGAGTTTTAATCTGCTCCTTATAAGTATAATCAGTAGTATAATGTTTATAATTATAAATGTAGTATAACAATTCCTAATCTAAAATAGAATATTTAAAAAAAGAATAAAGCTACTTAGTATAAGTAGCTTTATTCTTTTTTTAAATATTAATGCTATTATTTCATTTCTATATCCAATAGTTATTTGCTGCAGAAATAGTTTGAAAATTTACTGCAATTACATGAGAAGCCATAGTTAATCCCGACGCATCGTTTGCATATTCTTTTCTTAATTTCTTTAATACTTCCATATCTGGTTGTGTTGATTTTACACCCATTCTAGAAAGCTTAATCGCAAGCTCATATCCTTCTTGAGGATTTTCAGTTTTTAAACTTGGGAGCCATAATTCATTATTTTTCATAGTTTTAATTTTTATTTATTTCTATTTTCTTGCATTCTTCGAATAAAAGAAGTGGCATATGTAGGTGATCTAAATTTAAGTACTGGGTCATCAGATGGTAGTATTCCTTTTTGTAATTGTAATGGATCAAAATTGGTATTATCGCATGCTCCTTGTATTGCTATTGCATTTATAGTTAAAGTTGCAGCCACAATTGTTTTGTGTTTTCCTGTCCACATAATCGCGGAGTCATTGATGGAATCATTTGTATTAGCGATAGTAATGACCATTTCCCAGACCAAAGGACCATTTTTGGTGAGTGTTTTTTCTAAGTCTTTATAAAAATTCACTTCTTTAGTTGTATCAATATTTACAATTTCATTCTTAGGAACAAAAGACCAACGTATGGCTGTTTTAATACCTTTATCATTTTCTAAATAGAAAGTGTTTACACTATTAAATTGATGATTAGCATAATTTTTTAAAACCTTAGGTTTTGATTTGTAGTGTGTTTTAAAATTTTTAAATTCTGGATGATCCTTTTTTAACTTATCAAAATCTTCGGCTTTGCCACTTACTTTAGCTTCCATTAATTGCAAAAAACCTTCAGGGCTACTTACAGGAAAGAAATCTAACGTATTCATACTAAATTTATGAATATTGCCATTCTCTAATAGTACTTCAAATGCCATACCATATTCCCCAGGTCCACTTTCATCCTTTTTTACTCCTCCTTTATGTGAAAATCTCCCATTAACTTTTAATGCCTTCTCACTAAAAATTCCATTTGTAGTTAGCTTTTTTATTGCTGGATCCTTTAAGGTTAAATCACCAGAAAAACAAAAACCACTAATATGATTTCGTCTTTTTCCTTCATGTATTCCAAATTTCTTTTCAAAAACATCAACAGTTTTAGTAGTTAATGAACTATCCACAATGGGTACAGAAGTATTTTCTTTTTTTATATCATTTTTACAAGAAACTATGATTAAAATAAAAAGGATCAGTTTTACTATATTTAAATGTTTCATAACTATATATTATAAGTTTGAAACAAAGGTATATGCTTATGAAACATGAATAAAAGGAGTATCAATCCAAAATATGGATAATTAAACCAATCTATTGTCTTTCAGTTGTTTTCTAAATTCTTTAGGTGATACGCCACTATACTTTTTAAATACTCTAGTAAAATAAAGAGGGTCATTAAAACCAACTTCGTAGGCAATATCTTTAATGGAATTATTGGTTAAGAATAGTTTGTTTTTCGCAGTAGCAATTCTTTTCAAGTTTATTATTGTTACTAAACTATTTTGAAAGTATTTTTTACAAAGCCTATTAAAAGTTGTTAGAGAAACATCTAATTTTTTTATATAAAATTCTGGGGAAGATTCTGTTACAAAATAGTTGTCTACGAGACTTTCTATTTGATGATATAAATTATCTTTTGAAAATGGTAAGTTTTGTTGCAGTCTCTTTTTTTTAATCCTAACGGCATGTATTAAAAACATTTTTAATTGGCTAGAGACCATATCTAACTGGCCAATTTCTTTAACAGAAAGTTCATTATTTAATGCTATAAAAAACTCATAAAGTTTGTTGAATTCAAGTTCAGAACACCTTAGGAGTGTGTCATTATAAAAATTATTGAACAAAAGACCTTGACAACCTATATCTTTAGCATGTATGTCAACACAAAAAAAGTCGGGGTGAAATTGAATAAAAAAACCTTTAAAATGACCATCCAAATATAATTTTTGATACGGATAATAAAATAAAATGTAATTGTCTTTAATATCCTTGTACTGACCATCCAAAACTATTTGACCATTAGATTTTGTAAAGAAAAAAATGCCATAAAAATTGGGTCTTTCATAAAAAAGTGTATCAATTACTTTTTGTGAAAGCTCCATAGTTACTAATACTTTTTCGTTTTTTTTATTAAAAAGTATGTTATTCATTATTTACCTTTTTAAGACACTTTTATTTTTCTTGTTAAAAATTCTTTGTAAATATAAATGTAAGTAGGATATTAATTAAATTATATGAAATGTTTCTAGATTCATGCACTACGGGTTCTATAATCACCAGCAATTTTACACCTAGATGATGCGTAGGCAAAACGGCCTTAGAAAACTTTGACACAAAAGTTTTATGCAGCATTGATTTTTTGTTTAGCTCACGCGTTTATGTTTTATAGGAGTTCGTGAATCTCCTAAAGCCGATTTGTCTATCGATATAAAACACCCAACGGTGTTATGATATCTGCAACTATGTAAAATGCAAGCATCCGTCAATTTGCTTACAATATATATTTGTACTATAATGTACTTGCGTTATGTCACTTTGCTTTGGTAAAAGCAAAGTTTTAATCTCTACATATTCTTTAAAAGTTTTCTAATGAAATGTTTCTTTAAAAAAAGGTAATGGAACACTTATTATACGAGCCGACGGCAGGAGGGGAGTGTAATGTGTGTGTAATGGGTAATTATCTAAAATATTTAAATCAAAAGCACAAAGTTAAACACTTATAAATCAATAAGATATTTTAATCGGCTATAGCATTCTTTTGCTAAAGGTTTTAAAGATTGCCCATCTGGTGTAATATCACAATCAATAGATCTATTCATAAAAGAAGAATATGTTTCTGCCAAATAGTCATTTATTTTCTCTTTCGGTACATTCATTAGTTGATAGATTACTTCCAAAATAGCAAGATGATAAGTGCTCAATCCATCTAACCCTATACTTTCTAAACCATACAATAATTGACTATGTTTAAGATCTTGCTGTATTAAATCAATGATTAATTGTTCATTTTTCATAGAATTATTGGGTTTTTAAGGTATATAATTTGTCTGTTTATAAAAATAAAATACATTTTTTATAATAAATTATTCCGAATATAAGAACAAATATACTCAAAAACGGACAAAATAGTTTACTCCAATTTAGAAAATCGGATAAGAATAACCTAATACCTAAATTTATGTTCTTAAAAACAGACAATAATGACAGACTTAGGGTTATATCTTTCTAGAAAATCTGTAAACAGATCAGATGTTTCTCGTAAAACGGGAATAAGCAAAACTCGCCTGAGTGAATTGTCTAATAATCGTAGAACAAAATTGCGTGTTAACGAGCTATATTTAATAGCATTAGCAATCGATGTTGATCCTTGTGAAGTTCTTAAAGAAGTTTGTAAAGATTTAGAATTGAAGAACTAAATAAATCATTTCTGTTTTTTAATATGCCAATTTGTTATATTATATGAATCTTCCTCATAAAAATTTCTTAAAAAAATATAATGAATACGCTTTGCCCGAAGCTACGATAGGAGTGTATATTGAATAATTAAACACTAGGACAACTTAATTTTAACCTTTGTTAATAGATCTGTTGATAATTCCTACATACTAGTGATTATAGCAAGACAATCAAACCTTAAATTTATATATTCAATTAACTATAATTTCCCCATAATTGTTAATGTATATTAATAGAAATAAATAATTTATGAGTTTTTTTAAAAGATCGAATACCGAACAAATAGAATTCTTAGAAAAAGAAAGATTAAAGCTATGGGAGCGTATAGAAGATCTGGAAAAATTAACTAAACAATTAAATAAACGTACTCCAGAAATTGTAAAAGAAGTTACACAAAATTCTAGAAAAGTATCTGAGTTTAGAAACAAAACTGAAGCCAAATTAAATGAAACGAATACACTTGTTGAACAATTATCGAATGAATTGGAATCTGCTAGAAAAATAAAGAATGAAATTAATGATTTTAATAATGAAGCTAATCAGCAAAAACTTGCCGTCTATAAAACTAAAATTAGATTAGATGAAGCAGAATCAGAGTTTGAAGAAAAGCTTGAAACAATTAACTCTCGAATAGGTAATATAGATATTATTCTTGAGAAATATCCAGATCTAGAATCGCAGCTTTCTGAAATTGATGATTTTATATTAAAAATAGAAAATAATGTAGAAAAATCAAGTGTGAGTCTTAATGCTTTAAATAAACGTAAAAAAGATATTGATGATCTACATAGAGAAGTCTTTGGATATACTCAAACAGATGAAGAAACAGGAGAAGAGAATAAAATAGAAGGGTTAAAAGATGAATTAGATTCTTCTTATGAAGTTCTAAAAGAAAAAATAGATGAGTCTTTTGAGAATGTCGAAGGTTTAAATACAAACTATCAGGGTAAATATGAATCTTTTGAAAAAAAATACAAAAGTGAATATGATTCTTTTCAAGAAGAATATAAAAAGAAGTATCAGAAGATTAATGATGATATATCAAAATTACTTCCATCTGCTATGACCGCTGGTTTAAGTTCTGCTTTTTCAGGTAAAAAAGAAGATGAAGTAAAATCATTTAAAAAAATGCAACGCAATTTTAATATTGGTATTTTTCTAATGGTTCTTGTGAGTGTTATTCCAGTTTTTGTTAGTCTAAAATTTTTAAGTGCTGGACTTTCTTTTGAAGACGTCATATATAAACTTCCAAGAGTAGTATTATCAATAATCCCTATGTATATTCCTATACTTTGGTTTACCATATCTGCGAGTAAAAAAATGAATCTTTCTAAACGTTTAATTGAAGAATATTCTCATAAAGAAGTTCTAAGTCGAACTTATGAAGGGTTATCTACTCAGATTGAAAATTTGGAAGATTCTGAACAGTCAGAAGAGCTCAGATTTAGACTTTTAACAAACTTTTTACAGGCGTCATCAGAAAATCCAGGTAAACTAATATCCAATTACGAAACATCAGACCATCCAGTAATGGAAGCCTTAGAGCAAAGTTATAAATTTCAGATGACAGTAGATAAACTTCAGGGGATTCCAGGAATGGGAAAAATGGCAGCAATTATTGAACGTAAAGCCAAGAAAAAGATAGCAGAAAAAAAAGGTGTAATTGATAACGCACTATCTGATGTTGAAGATGAGTTGGAATTAGATGTTGAAAATGACGAGTAAGTATTTAAATATTTTAGAGAATCAGCATTTTAAATTGAGTGTTGAAGAAGGTGAGTTAAAAGAAATGCAAATAACGCAACAAGTACAAAATAGATTAGATCAAATTTTATTAAAAAAGAAAACTCTTGAATCAGAGATTAGGAAGATTATTTTAAAATTAAAAAATTCCTGAAATTATATTGAAAAAAGATAAAAAATATTATGGTGATATTTGGTTTGTAGGTAAAGAAGACCAAAAACAATTTTGTGTTCTCTTTTTTAAAGATGATGATATATTTCTTGAAACAAATCTTTGTTCTGAAAAAATAGTTTATAAAGAATTACAAATTATAGGCACATTCACAGGTGTTGGTTATGTAACATTTATTGATTGTAGAATTCAAAGTTCCTCTTCTGGTATCTCTGAATTAAGGGTATATAGACCTAAATATACATTCACAAGTCCACATCATTTTGTTAATGCAATTGATTTAAAAATTAAAGAATTTCTTATTGTAAATGATGCTATTGTTAAATGGGTTAATTTTATGAATTGGTTCGATACTCAAACAAATACCTTATCAACGAAAGAGTTTAAAGATAAATTCAAAATTGAAAAAGAAGGACTAATAATTGAAATTCAACATTACATCAATTATCATTCAAAAAATCGTTCGGAACTTCATATAACAAACAAAGGAGCCATAAAATTCACTTTAGATAAACCAGTTGCGATTCTAAAGGCTATTGAGATTTATAATCAGTTCCAAAAAGTATTACAGTTATTAAGAGGTGGCTCGGAAAAATTTAGTGAGTTTAATTTTAAGTGTCTTAGTTGCAATGAATGGCAAGATATTTATTATAATGATAAAAATCTATCTAAAAAAACATCTTCTTTTGTTAATACAAATTATGATGAGATAACAGATGATTTGAATAAAGTTTTGAAAGTATCTTATAATGATAATGACTTTAGATTTTGCCTAGATAGATTGATGGAGAACTTTATTACAAACCATTCTAGTCATAGTAAAAGATTTACAAATAGCATATCAGCATTTGAGGCATTTTGTAAAATATACTCTGGTATTAACCCTCCAAACCTAAAGAAATATATAAAACACTATGAACCTGTTTTTAAATTAATAGGAAAACTAACCGAAAATGATTGGGAAACGTTTCCTAGTAAACTAATAAGATCTAGGAATTATCACGTTCATAGCAATTTAAATAATAAAAATATTTTTACTGATTTCGAGCTATTATATATTAGTTTTTTAATTGATTATGTTATTGGATATCTACTTTTAAAAAACATAGATGTTTCTAATTTATTACTGGATAAATTTATAATGCACGGTAATTCTGTTTATATAGATATGAAACGTACTAATCAAATATTAGGTACAAATCCATTAGAAAATGAATAGTGAATATTTAAAATACGAGCTAAAAGAATTTAATTTAGAATTATCTTCAAAACCAAATGGGAGGGAAGGAGTTGATTTTTTAATAGGAGATTACCAATTAGGAGATTACCAATTATGAATATAAAAGATGAAATCTTAGTCATACACAAGGTTTTTGAGTCCATAAGTAATAAAGTTGTGTCTGAAACTGATGATAGGATCATTAAAACATTTAAAATAAGTGACTTACCTAACCATAAAGACTTTACTATAGATGTAAATACACACGCAAATTCGAGAAACATATTTACCGAGTTGGATAAAATAAAATGTGATTGTTTATATTGGTTTGATTTAAAAACAGTTGAACAAGCGAAGGAATTAAATAGCCTTTTAAATAAATATAGAGAGACTAACATAAAAGGGACTGAAAGTTATAGAAGTGTGCCTGCAACAAACAAAAATGATAATAGTAATGTTTTATATGTAGGTATTCGTCGTGGTGGCTATACTAAAAAATGGAATTTAACAAATATCACAGGAAGAATTAATCAACACCTTGGTTATTATCATAATGGAAACACACAAGGTTTGCAATTAATACACTTTGCAAAAGATTGTGATTTTGATATAACAATTAACGTTATTAAAATTGAAAGTTCCAATAGTATTTATCTAAATATAATTGAGAAAATAGTTGCACAAAAATTAAAACCTCTTTGTGGCAGACATTAAACATTATGTAAAATAGAACCTAAAAGTTTAAAACCGGCCTCAGAAAACTTTGGCACAAACAATAGGTAAAGGAGCGTCAATAAGAATGTCTAATCCGAGTTCTTTGGTTAGCATGTGTATAGAAATTATCTCGTTAGAGTAATTTTATACTTATGCGGTAACGTCACGAGAATGGCATAAAAACTTTTTTCACGCATGATTAATCAAATACGCGATTTATAATGCACCTAAAAGTGTTTGCTTTTTTTGGCGTTGGCTATGTGGCTGAATATTGTGTGTAGAATAAAATGCCAGAAGCATTTTGTTATACAAAACAATCGAGCGCATAGGCAGCGGCAATTTTACATAACGGCAAATTATAGCTACAAATGTGAGCAGGATGTTTCAACAATAGTTTTTTTGGAATTATGATGACCCCAGTAGCTACGATTATAATGAAATAGAATTATCCTGGGATATTTTACACGAGTTTTTATAATTGATCATAAAATCAATTTTAAATATCTGCGGGATGATGCGGCTGGGGACATTATAGCTACTAATAATAAACTGGCTTGCGTAAAACGGCTGTTACATAAATGCTTACGATATAGACCTAAAGGCGCTATATCTGCATCTATGTAAAATAGAACAGAAAAAGTTCTATTCGCCGTTTTACTCATATATTATATTTGTACTATAATTTATATTATGTAAAATAGAATATTTTAAACCATACTCTATATCAATTTCCTCATCATTATGTATTGTTTATATATAAATTCATCAATTAGTATCAATATTCGTAATTCTCATAAATCGATTATTCCGTACAATCGTACAGAAATTTTCAAATACGCGATTCTCAGCGATTAGGATTTTATACATCTTTATACCTATATAATTCTTCTTGTAGGCATTTCTATATACATAAAATGAAAACTGTTAAACACAATCCTCAACTAATTCTGATTTATGTTAAATATGAATTTAAAAAATGTTAATTAGTTGACAACAACAATCCTAAATAGTAATTTCATAATTGTTATTGAACCACCCTGTTTTTTTGATACGTAAATTCAATACTAACAATTCAATAACAACATGAAAAAAACAAACTCTAAAACCAAAACTTTAGGTTGGATGATTTCCTACCTAAGAAAATGGTCAACGTCTTTATTGCTGTGCGTTGCCTTTATTTTCCCAAGCCTTCAGACTATTTTTCCGCACGGTACTGTAACAAGTCCTCCTAGTAGAGTCTGGATTTGTTTTCAAGAAAATCCCGAGAGTCCCGATTCGCCCGCCTGTATTGATGCTGTAGCTATGTATGGTACGCAAGCATTATATGACTGGAACGAAGTTGCACGTATGGATGCTAATGGTATGCATCAAGCCATTATTGCGGATGGTAATCTTGCTAGTGCAGGACGTCCTGATAAGTATGGTGGTCTTGATCAAGTACGTGATGATTGGGTTACCACGCCGGTAACTCCTGGCCCATTTACGGTAACATGGACAAATTCTGCTCCCCATCAAACATTGTATTATAGAGTGTATATTACGAAAGCGAGCTGGACTCCGGATCAACCTTTAACCTGGGATAACCTTGAACTTCTTGTAGAAACAGAACCGAGAGAAGCATCTGCTACTGACAATATAGATGTTGTACTTCCTGCTAGAACTGGTAAACACGTTATTTATAGTATTTGGCAACGATCGCTTACAGAAGAAGCTTTTTATTCTACTAGTGATGTTGATTTTGGTCTAACAACAGAACCACAACCTCCTGTAGCATTGTTTACTAGTGATAATGGTCGATGTGGCGGCCCAGATGTGGAGTTTGATGCCAGTGATTCCTTTGATCCTAACGGAGATGCGTTGACTTATTCTTGGGACTTTGGAGATGGTACAACTGCAGAAGGTGTTACCGTTTCTCATAGCTATACCAATCTAGATAGCGCTGCAGTAACCTTAACAGTTAGCGATGGTGTTTTTAGTAGCGGTGTGGTACAAACAATTGACTTAGTGATAGATACCGATTGTGAAGAAATAATTTGTCCTTTTGATACACCAAGAGCCTCTCCTCTACCTTCTGTAAACAGTTCGTATTCAAATATTTATGTATTGGGAGATAATGGTCCTAATTTAGATAATATAGCCAATTGTTCTATCAATTGGGATTTAGGGAACAATGGTTTATATCAATTTTCATTTAGTACCAATAACGGTATTCCGAACTGGTATAATGATTTAATTGAAATATCTACACAAAGCTTTAATGCCGCTGAGGCACAACTTACTATTGCGGGTTCTAGTTTTGTAGGATTAGATGGAAGTTATTATGTAACCTTAGACGGAGATAATCTGGTGTTAGTTTCTACTACAGGAGATTTTACTATTTATTGCAGTAATTCTGATATAGCTCCGCAATGTGGTGATATTATCGATCCAGTAAATACTGCTCCTATAGCTATGCTAACTGCTACACCAACAACTGGAGTTACTCCTTTGGATGTAGTATTAGATGCTTCTGGATCAACTGATGCAGATAATGATATCCTAACTTATAGTATTGATTACGGTGATGGAACTTTTGGATCAGATGCTACTTCTACACATACATACACAACAGGTGATTATACTGCCACTGTTACGGTTAGTGACGGAAATGGTGGTACTGATACTGCTTCTGTTATGATTACAGTTACAGATGATATTATAGATCCACCTACTGGTGATTGTTCTTTTGGTGCGCCAATCGAAACTTCTTTGGTAAGTATAAATACATCTTACGATAATGTATACGTTTTGGGTACTGGTGGTCCAGATTTAAGCAATATTAATTTGTTTACACTAAACTGGAATTTAACTAATAATGGTTTATATCAATTTTCTTTTAATTTAGATATAGCTCCTTGGTATATTGATTTCTCAGACGCTGTACAAAACTTTAATCAACCGAATCCTCAAATTTCTTTGGTAGGTACTGGTATTCCCGGCTTGGATGGAGATTACTTTGTAACTATAGATGAAAGAAACTTTGTATTAGTAGCTAAAGATTACACTATTTATTTTAGTGATTCTACTACAGCACCAGTGTGCGAAACTGCTATAAATAGAGAGAATGAAATAGAAAACAAGCTCTTCGAAATGTTTCCGAATCCTGCAACTGGTAGTGTTTCAATAAAAAACACGACGGATTTAAAGAATAGCATCATTATGATTTCTGACCTGAGCGGAAAGAAATTAAAATCAGTAAGAGTACCAACAAGTACTACCGAAATGATAATTGATATTTCTGGAATTAAATCTGGATTATATTTGGTTAATATTTTGGATAATTCTGGTGGTAAACGTAGTTTAAAACTAGTTATCAACTAAGGGCTTGTTCTCTTAGAATAGCATAAATTTTATGAACAACCTTCTAAATTTTAGAAGGTTGTTTTTTGTTATTCTATTAAATGGTTCTATAATTATAACATTTACTTTTTATACTACTTCACTCCTACTATTAATAGATCATATTTACCAATGTCCTGTTCCAGGTTCTCCCTTAAAAGGTCCAACCAAATCAGAAGTAATCCATCCTGCATAAAATTGACTAGATTGTGCTCTTACTTGTTCTCCATCAACATAACAATCAAGATGTTGCGGATAAAAAGCGATATGATCTTTTAATGCTTCAAACTCTAAAAATGGATTAGGATATGACCACGCCACAGGAATATTACTCATTTCCTTTAATGTCCAATACACTGCATTTCCTTTCCATTCGCACATTGAACTCTTATTAGGCATCGTAACAAGCGTATTCATATCAATATCATTTTTAGGGATATAATATGTTGGTGGGCTTGCAGTCTCTAATACTGCAAGTGCATTACGAGAATCTACAATCCTAATATCCTTATGATTCACAATTACTGGCTTACTAACTTTTTCAATGATCGGGGGACGAGGAAAATCCCAAACTGATCGCTGATTCTCTTTAGGTTCAATTGCAAATGGAGGTCTTTCTACACCCTTATAATTCCAGTGTTCTCGAGTTTTTTGTAACCAGTCTATCTTTGTCTTAGCTTTCTTATTAGATCCCATAATTGTAGTTTATACAGTATATTTAATTATCACAGCTAAAATAGCAGAAGATCAAATTCATTACGTAAACCCATCCTGATATATAAAATTAATCCTACGACTACCCCACTTTCCTCAAAATATTTAAAGGCGGACTTTGTAATACACTTTTAATATTACTTAATCCAATGAGCAATACTAAAATTACTATACTAGGCAGAAACAATAAGAAAGGAATACCGGAAGGCACAAAAGGTTCTTCGAATAATAGTGTTGCTAATAATTGACTACTGATTAAAGATAATAGGATTCCAGCCAAGCTGCCAAGTATTCCTAAAAATAAATACTCTAGCGCCGTAATACTAAGAATTTGTTTGCTTTTTGCACCCAATGTACGTAATAACACACTCTCTTTGATACGTTGGTATTTACTATTTCGAACCGAACCTATTAATACAATAACACCTGTAAGAATACTAAAGAATGCCATAAAATTAATCACCCAGGAGATTTTTCCTAGAATGTCTTCAATAACAGTATAAATCTGCCTAAGATCAAAGACAGTAACATTTGGAAATTTACTTACTAGTTCACGTTGCAGTGCAGCAGATTGATTATTATCAGGTACATATGTAGTGAGTACATGAAATTGTGGTGCTTGTTCTAATACACCTTTTGGAAATACTACCATAAAATTTAACTGTAAACGTGTCCAATCTACTTTTCTGATGCTTCCAACAATGGTTTCCATTAATACACCTTGTATATTAAAAATAACAGGATCCCCTACTCCTAACTTTGCATTTTCGGCAAGACTTTCTGATATTGAGATGGAAACTTTTTCTCCAGATTTAACTTCTTTTACCCAGCTACCATCAATTATAGATTCTGAAGCAATAAGCGAATCCCTAAAAGTCGTCCTAAATTCATGATTAAGTACCCAATCATTCACTGCAGTAGTTGTATCTTTTCTAATCTCATTACTTAATTTCCCATTAATACTATGCATCCGCATAGTAACAATGGATAGATTATCGATAACTTCTAATCCAGACGGGGTCATGCTCGCAATTACAGCATCACGCTGCTCTGGTTGGATATCTACTAATATAATATTCGCATTGTCTGAACCGTTATCCAATGCTGTTTTTGTTAATAGTATGTCTTTAGTGAAATATAACGTACTAATTAAAAAAGTACCAAGACCTATAGCAAATATAAGTACCGTAGTCTGGTTATTAGGTCTAAAGAGATTCAACAAACTCGTTCTAGCTGTAAATCCCCAAGCGGTTGGAAAATATTTTTTAATTACCTTAATAAATAAGGTAGAGATCCCTGCCAAAATAGCAAAGGTGGCAAAAATACCTGCTACAAAAGCAAAAGCAAATAGTATATCTCTAAAGATCCATAGGGAGAATAAAAGAATAAAAAGCAAAATTGCGCCAAAGGTAAATACACGAATCTTTTTAGATCCTCTAGCTTGTTTTTCTGACACCCGTAACACTTCTAATGGTGATACATACCAAGTAGAAAGTAAAGGTTGTAATGCAAATAATACCGACATCAAAACACCTAATAGTAATCCCATAAAAATTGGCTGTAGACTTATAGAAACTTCTACATCAAATGGTAAAAATCCATCCAAAAGAAATGGAAGTAATTGTTGAAGGCCAATACCCGCTACTGTTCCTAAAATTCCACCAATAAGTCCCATCACAGCAATTTGTATTAGGTAAATCAAAAAAGCCTGTTTTCTACTCGCTCCTAAACATTTTAAAACCGCAACATCTGTTAATTTCTCTTTGATATAGATATGTACTGAACTAGCTATGCCAATGCAGCCTAGTAGTAAGGCTATAAACGCCGCCAAGTTCAGAAATTTACCTAGATTTCCATAACCACGTCCTATTCGTTGACTAGTACTGGTATGCGTATCGAGGTCAGCATTTTCTGCATCCAAGATAGGATCTAACTTTTTATCTAATTTAATCAGATCCACTTCTGGTGATTCAAAAAAATATTGATATCTCTTTCTGCTGCCCAATTGCAACAATTCGGTCTGTTCTATAAATCGATATGGGATTAGTACTGTGGGAGCTACTGTTGATGAGATTCCAGAACTACCCGGCATTGAATTAATAGCTCCTAGAATAGGAAAGGTAACCAATCCTAACTTGATAGAGTCACCTGGTTTTATATCATATTGCAACATGAGCGTTGCATCTACTAAGGCTCCTCCCCTTTTTTGATACTCCGTAGCTGCAGTAATAGGTTCCGTTTCCAAAGTTCCATAAAAAGGAAAATTGCCTTCCATACCTCGTACTTGTACTAATTTAGCAGCTCCATTTCTTGGAAACGCCGCCATGGATGGGAAATTAACTTCGTAGGCGTCTGCTCCTAATGAATCGATGATAGCCTGAACTTTTTCATTAGGGAGTTGTCTACTATCAATAATAAAATCAGCACCCATCAATACTTTGGATTGATCTTGTATATTTTGTTTTACATTTTCACTGAATAATTGTATCGAAACTACGGCGGCAATACCAAGAATGATAGATGCCATAAATAATAGTAATCTGGAAATGCTAGATCGTCCATCACGCCACGCCATCTTTAGTAACCAAGCAATATCTATTTTTGAATATGAATCCATTTTCATTATTGTACTAACGTTTTCTCATTGCTTATAATTTTCCCTCCTTTTAATCTAAGTATCTGTTGAGTTCGATTTGCCAAATCAAGATCGTGAGAGATAATAACCAAAGTCGTTCCAGCCTCTTTATTTAATTCAAAGAGGAGCTGTATGACCTTTTCTCCGGTCTCTTCATCTAAATTCCCTGTTGGTTCATCGGCAAATAAAATTGTTGGCTTGTTTGAAAAGGCACGGGCTAATGCAACACGTTGTTGCTCTCCTCCTGATAATTGTGAGGGATAGTGATGAAAACGATGTGATAATCCAACCTTTTCTAGTAACTCCTTGCCTTTTGTAACGGCATTTTTAACTCCTTGTAATTCCAAAGGTACAATCACATTCTCTAATGCTGTTAAAGTGGGAAGCAATTGAAAATTCTGAAATATAAATCCTACTTCTTTATTTCTTAATTGTGCACGTTCATCTTCATTCAATTCCTGAATATTTTGGCCACATAACTCTACAATACCTGAGTCCTGGTTGTCTAATCCAGCACATAGTCCAAGCAAAGTAGTTTTACCACTTCCGGAAGGTCCTACAATAGAAAAGGTAGCTCCTTTTTCGACTTCAAACGAGATATTGTCTAAGACCTTAAGTTTTTTTGAACCACTGTTATAAGTCTTCTCCAGTTCATGAATCTTTAATATCTTTGGCATATTGATTTTCAATTAATTCAATTAGATAATGCAAAAGAGGAAAAATAAGCAAATGGTTTCGTATTTATATACTCGTTATAAGTGGATTTCCTTAAAGTTTTGTTATTTTTTATTCTTCAGTTTACTATTATCTTGTGGAGAAAACACTACTAAAAAAGAAGAAACTAATATAGACAGTTCTATTGAGAATAGCAGTGACTCAGCTAAAGACACTCTTACTAAAACCATTCTTTGTTTTGGAGATAGCTTAACTGCTGGCTATGGATTAGATGATATTAATGATGCGTATCCCGCTATACTCCAGAACAGACTGGATTCTTTAGGTTTAGCGTATACGGTTATCAATTCGGGATTAAGTGGAGAGACTACAGCTGGCGGAAAAAGCCGTATCTCATGGGTACTTAACCAGAAAGTTGATGTCTTTATTCTAGAACTAGGTGCTAATGATGGATTGCGGGGAGTTCCTTTAACAGAAACCAGAAATAATCTTCAATCCATTATCGATGCAGTACGAAAAAAGAACTCAGAAACTACAATCATATTAGCTGGTATGCAGTTACCACCAAATATGGGGCCCGAGTATATTACAGCGTTTAGAAATATTTTTCCTGATCTTGCGCAGAAAAATGAGCTAGCACTGATCCCTTTTCTTCTAAAAGATGTTGGAGGTATTCCAGAACTAAATCAAGCGGATGGTATACACCCGACTATAGAAGGACAAAAAATCCTAGCGAATAATGTTTGGGAGGTGCTAAAAACAGTTTTAAAGTAGCGTTATAATCCTTATTTAGCAAAACTTAGCAGTTGACTAATAAATTTATACGAGTTAAAGTTTGGCGTCGCTTGACTAATACTATATGAAAGAGTTGATTTTGTTTTAGGACAATATCCTATGAAAGTTCCATAAAATCCAAAATGGCCATAATACACATCTTCATTTATAATAAATTCATATATACCTAAACCATATCTACTTTCATTTTTTTTAGTGAACGCTACATCAATCATTGCATCCAATGATTTTTTATTGATAAGATTATAACTGAATAATGCTTTTATGAATAGTGCTAAATCAGTATTCGTAGATACAAGTCCTCCTCCAGCCCAATCGAATGATGTGTTTATGTCAGAAAAATTTATGTCGCCTATATACTGACTTATTTGACTAGTTTTTTTATTGAACTCTTCATAATATTCAAAATATGTATCCTTCATTCCTAATGGTCCTAATATTCGGTTTCTAATGGATTGAGATAGCTCAGTTTGATCTAGCCGTTCTATCAGTAACCCAAGTAATACGTAATTGATATCCGAATAATACCATCCTTCATTAGGAATAAAGTGAGGCTCATTGTTAAGGTTTTGTTGATAATATAATTCTATAATTGATTTTGGATTATATTGTTTGCTAGGGTTCTGAGCTACCATTCCAAAAAATGTATCTTCTCTATCCTTAAAAATATCAGCAAATCCTGATCGATGTGATAATAGTTGTTTGATAGTGATACGTTCCGAATATTTTATAGTATCCAAAATATGTAAATTTTCAAAATCGAGGTATTCTATATCTTTCAAATACCTGAATACCTTATTATTTATATCTAGTTTACCTTCTTCTTCAAGCTGAAGTATAATCGTTGATATAAAAGTTTTAGTGCTGCTTGCAATTTTAAATGAACTATTTTTTGTTACTGGATTTCCATTTTCTGTAGTTAATCCAAACCCCTCATTATAGTAAAATTTTTGACTTTCATTTTCTAAATACACTAAGATACTATGTACAGGGTTTTCTGAACTATGATTAATTTGATTATTAATTCTAGTACTAATTGAGTCTATTTGTGCAAGTACAAAGTTTGACAAAAAGAATAAAACATATAATTGTGGTTTCATGTTTTTTTAGTCTTTAGTTTCCTCTATTTTACTCCAATTATATATTCAGATTGATTTTGATAAAATATAATCAATATTCATGAATTTTCTAAATATTAATTCTCATCATTAATAATGGTAACTAATTTTTCTAATTGCGTATCCTTTCCTTTAAATATTTGTTCTTTATCTACTGATATATTGATATCAGGAACTGTTCCATTGCCATCTAAGGTTTTTCCATTACGTTGAAACGATAACATTGTTGATACCTTTACTCTAATATTAGAATTGGTTAAATACATTTCTTTTGAGTTTCCACTAGATCCATCAGTAGTTACCCCTACTATTTTTACATTAGGTAAACCCTTATAAGCAGCTGTAAAAACAGTAGCTGCACTAAAACTACTTTCATTTACTAATATATAAACTGGCTGTTTGTAAAAGGTTTTTTTATGCTTCAATACCATATAAAAAGGGGCACTAAACTTAGAATGATCAAATTCTTGCTTAATTTTGTATGTTTTATTGAATTCATCGATTGCGAACCTATCTGAATTTGAGAATTCATCGGAATTATAAGAATACAAATAACGACTGCTCATTGAATGTTCATCAGTATCTATTATTTTATTTGTTCGTAAATATCCAACATTGGATACCCACGGTGACTGCGCTTGTGGTATCATATAATTTGCAAAAGTTTGTAATATGTCTCTGGTTCCTCCTGGGTTATTTCTGATATCTATTATTAAGGCTTTGGTGTTAGAAAGTTCTTTCATCGTGGTTTCTATGAAATGTTCTAGGCTATCAACCTTTTTATAATTAAACATCATCGGAATTTTTATATAACCGATATTATTAGTTAATAACCTTTTTAGGCTATCAAACTGTCCAGTATGAATTGTGTTTTTTATAGCATTGTAATTGGCAATATGTAGTGTAGAAACATAACCTTTGTTATCTATTGTTAGTTTATGTATATCTTTTTTTTCATTCTTTCCATCTGTAAACACTACTTCTACCCTTTTTAAATTTCTTTTGTTGTTATTAAATAAGAGTGATCCATATTGCTCAATAGCGTTAGCTCCTCTTGTAAGTTTTGCTTCTTTTGGTGCTTTTTTATCTCTATAATTATAATTGGTAATTAATGTGTCTATTTGTATTCCGTTAATACTTTTAATATACGGATAGTTCTTATAATAGTATTGGTACGAATTATTTCCGAATCTTCTTTTGACTGCTATAACTTGTTTATCTAGAACAGTAATCCCAAAAGGTAGTTTTTGCTCATATGATTCATGATTTTTTTTATCAAATGATTCATTTTTTATTGATGCATGTCTATCACCAATCTCTGCCATAATTTTACTCATTTCATATACAAGTTCATCTATCTGAATACTATCTTCTCTTTTTAATATTAAAGCTATAATTTCATCAATCACTGTATGATAATCAAAATTAGTGAGTTGTGAATAGGATGATCTAGTATCTAGAATTTCTTTAAATTGTTTTATATCTTCAATAGCTTCTGTTTTACCAATACTCTTCTTAGTTTTTTCTTTACTAATAGTGTTCTTTTTACTAGGTTTGGATACGTTATTGTAGTGTAGGCAACGTTGTCTATTTTCAAAAGTAAATGTACCAGTATATGTCTTAGCAACTCCATTTCTAGACAAAACCAAATAAACATCTTTATTTGGTATATAATTTAAACTTCTAAGCACTTCTACAAGGTCTTCTGAAAAACGTTTTTTCCATTTTGTATTATATTCTTTTTTACAAAAACGTATTAGTTCATCTTTATCAAAATAATCTAGCTTTTCGAAATGATACCATTCATTATTGAATTCGACTACTGGCTGATCATTATCCCATGTCACCGCTGTGAAAGGAGATGCTTTTTCTAGCTCAAGTTTTTGTCCAAAACCAATAGTTGTCAATAAACTAATTATTAAAGTGATGATAGTAGTTTTCATTTTTATATGTTTTAAAAGTGAATTCTTTTCAAACATATTTTTATTTATCTACTCATAAAAAAGAAATAGAGTAACCTAGTTTACTAATCGACAAACGTGGTATTATTATCGATTTATCCGAATTATGTTTTAATATATTTACAACAGTCTATCACAATACACATATGTTTCAATTATCAGATAAACAAATACAAGTACTAAACACCCTATTTAATGTGGTTTTTATAACGATTATAGTACTTCAAGTCATAAGAAAGGCTATATATACGCTTCCTGATAAATGGCTTTTCTTTTTAACTAGTGATGCTGTAGAGTATTTTATCTTTTCTGTGATTGCCTATTTATTATATTATTTTGTATTAAAGCGTAATCAATTATGGTATAAGATTGGTTTTATATTTCTCTTTATTGTGCTTATCGTATTAGTAGCTTTACTAAAGTCATATAGAATACATAATGAAGTATTATTAGATAGATCATTTGATTTTTCCACAGAATTTATTGGAAAAACTTTCCTGTTTTATTTTCTTATTCACTTTATAAATAGATTAGATTTTTTTAATAGATATAAAAATTTAGAACATGAATTAAACCAAGCAAAAGGACAGTTATTAAGAAATCAGTTACACCCACATTTCTTATTTAATGCTTTTAATTCACTTTATAGTATGTCTCTAAAAAACAGCCCGGATACACCAAACACTATATTGAAACTCTCTGGGATGATGCGTTATTTAACGGATGATTCTACTAACAAACAGGTAAAACTAACACAAGAATTAAAATTTATTGAAGAGTATATTGCTATAGAAAAAATAAGATTTGGAGATCAAGCAAATATTAAGTTAAGTATTAACGGAATTGCTGAAGGTAAAAATATTGAACCCTTGTTATTAATTACTTTGGTAGAGAATGCCTTTAAACATGGGTTTTACACCAATGATCAAAATGCATTTGTTAGCATTAATATAATATGTAAGAATCATATTATTTTGTTTAAGGTAGAAAACAGTATACTAGACAAGCAGCATTTTAATGTAACTAATCGAAAAGGAAAAGGTATAGAGAGTCTAAAAAAGAGATTAGCACTTTCTTATCCTAAAAAACATAATTTAGTTCTACAGCATAACAACGATATATATTCTGCTAATTTAGAAATCAATCTAGGGTGATGAAAAAACAAACTACCATAATTATTGATGATGAACCATTAGCAATCGATGTTCTGGTTAACTATATAAATAGATTTCCAGAATTTGAAATTTTAAAAACTTTTACAAGTTCTATAGCTGCTTTTAAGTATCTTAATGATAACCCAGTAGATCTGGTTTTTACAGATATTGCTATGCCACAAATTTCTGGTACAGAATTGGTAAAGCTAGCTAAAACTAAGACACAATTTGTAATGGTGACCTCCTATACAGATTATGCAATAGAAAGTTTTGAATTAAATGTCATCGATTACCTTCTAAAACCAGTATCCTTTGAGCGTTTTATAACAACCATAGAGCGTTTTAAACAAAATATTCTAATTCCTCGGTCTAAGAAAGATTTGACCATAAATCCATCTTTTTATATTAAAGAAGGAGATGAATTTATAAAAGTTTTGGTAGATGACATTGACTATATTGAAGGTATGAGAGATTATGCTAAAATTGTATGTGGTAAAAATTATTATCTAGCACTTAAAACATTGAAATCTATAGAAGAGAAATTAAACAGCTTTAATTTTGTCAGAATACACAAGTCATATATAATTCCGTTAAAAAAAGTTTCTCAATATAATAATAGCTGTGTGTTAATTAATTCCTTTGAGATTCCTGTAGGTAGTAGTTATAGAAACAATTTAAAAAAATATCTGGAAGACAATAAACTATAAACAATCCATTCGCACTACTACTCTGTGTTTTCTGAAATAACATTATTAAAATAGATGCTTTTATAAAACCACTATTTTAATAATGTTTTTATACCTTCTTTTAGCTCAAAAATAGATTTTACTTCATTAACTTCTAATGTTTTATTAAAAATAACAAGTTCATCCATCAACCCAATATATCCTAATCCTAACATAATTTTTCCGTCTTTAGGTTCCCAAGTAAAAGGATCATTTATACCTTTTATAACTCCTTGAAATGTTCCATTTACATACAGCTTAAATGTAGAGTTTGCTGTATTTACTTTGGAAAAAGTCATAACTACATGGGTCCACTTTCCTTTCTTAAAAGGAGGTCTGTTAATAGTTACCGTTCGTTTTTCCCACTTTGTCATATCATTTTTATTATTTGGATTCCAAATATTTAGATCACCCATAGCTCCTAATCTAAATTTTCTTGGGTTATGATCAGTAAAATCAACCCATAAGGCAGCATCATTGTATCTCGTATCTGTAATGCATATGGGATCACAATACCCTGGCGCTAAGTCTTTATTGGGATCTAATTGTAACCAAAACGATACCGAACCACTCCATGATTTGTTATTATAATCAACATTTTTATAAGCTTTATAAAAAATAGCAGTAGTGTTTTTCTCAGTGAAATGAAGTGCATCACCAATCATCCCTTTATTTTTAGCTAAGACAACATTAGGGTTATGTAATCCAGGTTTTGCATTATTTAATTTTTTATAGCTTTCTGCAGTATATATCATTCCGTCTCCCTTGGATATATCAGCAGATAATTTTCTGTCGAAAGAACTATAAAAAAGTATATGATTTTTTAATTCATTCTTTTGCGAAAACAGAGTACTCATAATAAGAAAAATGAATACTTTAAGTAGATGTAAAGGTTTTATTTTTTCCATTGTATATTGTTAAAGTTTTAATTTATGTAATTGTATCTATTTTACATTATATCATATTAATAAGGTGTAAAATTTTTATTATTTTTTACACTCCACTCTATTGCCGCATGTGAGTGGATTTTTCCTGTGTCAAATATTGGAATTTCTATATCTGATTCTGAGATTAGTATAGGTAATTCGGTGCAGCCCAAAATAACACCTTGCGCTCCTTGACTTTCTAGTTCTTCTATAATCTCAATAATTATTTGTTTTGAAATGTTGGTGAACTGTCCTTTTACTAATTCATTATAGATAATATCATGAACAATTTGTCCATTACTTTTCTTCGGTATTAAAATTTCTAACCCAAAATCATTTGTTAATGTCTTGGTATAAAAATCTTTTTCCATTGTAAATTTTGTACCTAGTAAGGCTATTTTTTCTAGACCTAATTTTTTAATAGATTCTCCTGTGGTTGTAGCTATATGAAGGAAAGGAATAGTTATATGTTCAGAAATATAATCACTAACTAAGTGTATGGTATTGGTGCATAGTAATATTATATCCGCACCTGCCATTTCTAATTGTTGTGCTGCTTGTTTCATAAGTTCTCCTATAGCATTCCAATCATCGTTAAAAGTTAATCGTTCAATCTCAGCAAAATCTACTGAAATCAAGATACATTTTGCAGAATGAGAGCCACCCAAAAAATCTTTCGTCTTGATATTTAAAAATTCATAATATAATTTTGATGATTCCCAACTCATTCCTCCTATCAATCCAATGGTTTTCATATAAAAGTTCTAATTAATTGATGTTATTTATCCCAAAACTACAAGGAAGATTAAAGTTTATATAATTTTGAAATTGAGATAAATAAAACTATAACTGAAATAATTTCAGCTATGACATATAGGTAAGCAACTTATCTTTGTGTTTATGGAACTCAAATATTTCAGATTAATTAAAACTATAGCAGAAGAAGGTAGTATTGCTAATTCTACAGAACGACTATTTTTAACGCAATCGGCCTTAAGTCATCAATTACGTGAATTAGAAGAACGATTAGGATTTAAAGTCTTTTATAGAACTAGAAATAAATGGGAGTTAACCCAAGAAGGTTCTGAACTATATAAGTTGGCCAACAAGCTATTTAGCTCTATTGATGAAGGTTTTACTGCCATAAGACACATAAAGGAAGGAGCTAAAGGTACTATTAAACTAAGTGCAGAATGTCAATCATTTTTTCATTCTATCCCGGCATTTATTCAAAAAATGGGGATCTTATATCCAGAAATAGATATTGATATAAGTCTTGGAGCAACACATCAAACCATATCACAAGTATTATCCGATGATATAGACATTGCCATTGTGACTACAAGACCAAATTCTGATGAACTTTCTAGTATTCCTGTATTTAGAGATGAGATTTTTGCTATTATGCATCAAGAACATCCATTGAATAATTTAGCGTATCTAGATGCTAGTCATTTCGCAAATGTACATTTGTTAATCAACTCTTTTCCCATCGAAGGTGTAGCTGTTTATGAACATTTTTTAAGGCCTAATAAAATAAATCCAATTAAAATCTCTGCAATTCCGTTTACAGAAATTACGTTATCGATGATACAAGCTAATATGGGAATTATGTGTGCCCCAAAATGGCAATTAAACTCTTTTAAATTGTCAAAAGATCTAGTATTTAAGCGTATTGGGAAAAATGGTTTAAAAAGAAAACATTACTTAGTGGTAAAAAAGAAACATCGTAATAGAAAATATATACACGATTTTATCTCTAATTTTGAAGAAGATTTTTTAGAGGCGTAATTCATTCATAACACTTGTTATCATTTCATTTTTTTATTACTGATATAATGAATTGTATTAGTTTTTAAATCTTAATTTTCCTGTTTCTATACCTATAGCAGTTTTAGCAAGAATTGTAAAAACAAAAGCTCCCAACGCCCATATACCCAGCGTTACTCCTATTTCAATACCGGAAGGTGTATACTCGGCTATTTTACCATAAGGACCAGGAATAAAGCCTGGTACAATTAAACCAAAACCTTTTTCAATCCAAATGGCAAGAAATAAAATAAAACAACAGAAATAAAGTACTTTAAAGTTATTACGTAATTTTTCAAAAGTTAAGAGTACTGTTGCAAGAACATTTAGAGGAATAGCTGTCCAGATCCAAGGTAATAAAGCTGTTTTACCTTCTAAACCAAAGAATAGATAAACTGCGCTTTCACTATGATGTGTAGGAGAATAAAATTCTTTAAATAATTCAGAAATCAACATAATTAAGTTAATCTGAGCTGCAACGGTAACAATTTTTGCTATTTTTTTTATTGTTTTATCTTCAATCTTAAATTCTGTGAAATTTCTAATCATTGCAAGTACCAAAATGATTAAAGCTGGACCTGCTGCAAAAGCCGAAGCCAAAAATCGAGGCCCTAATAGTGCGTTATTCCAAAAAGGACGTGCTTGCAATCCTTGATATAAAAAAGCTGTTATTAAATGGATTCCTACTGCCCAAAATACTGATAAAATAGCACCAGGTACATATACTTTAGGATTCGCATCTTTTCCTTGATAATGTTTAAATAAAATATAAAAAGGAATAGTGATATTGATAAACAAATATCCATTAAGAACAATCACATCCCAAGTAAGCATGGAAGCTGGGAAATTAAAAACTCCAATACCAGGAATCATATGCCATAAAACCGAAGGACCACCCATATCTGCCACTACAAAAGCTAAACACATAATCAACGCTGCCACAGCTAGCCCCTCTCCTATTAAAACTGCTTGTTTAAAATCGATATCATGTAATACATAAGTAGGCATAACGAGCATCACAGCGGCGGCAGCCACACCAACCAAAAAAGTGAAATTAGATATATATAACCCCCAACTTACTCGATCATTCATTCCAGTAACGACAAGTCCTTCTTCTAATTGAATAGAATAACAATACATCCCTGCTAACATAACGAATGTTAGAAATCCCATCCAAATAAGGTATTTAATAGAGCCTCTGGTAATAATATCCAAGCTATCCTTAATTAAACTTCCTAAAACTTTTAGTGTACCCATATCAATATTACTGAGGATTTTAATCCATTCATTTTATAATATTTTATATCCTAAATTTGTCAAACTTTATTACTAATATTAATCCATAAAATACCAAAACTTAGGTTCTGTCCCTAAATCTTCTTTAAGCCTGAACACTTTTTTATTTTCTAAAACCCACCGTATTGTACTATTAGGGTCTAGCAAATTCCCAAAAATCCTAGCACCAGTGGGACAAGCTTCTACACAAGCTGGGTCTTTTCCTGATCTGGAACGTTGTACACAAAAAGTGCATTTTTCCATAACTCCTTTTTTCCTCATTCTATTCCCTAAGTAATGTTGGTTTTTATTAATTTCTTCCTCGGGAACTTCAGGTGAACTCCAATTAAATCGACGGCCATCATATGGACAAGCTGCCATACAATATCTACAACCTACACACCAATCATAATCAATTACAACCAAACCATCATCTTCTCTCCAAGTAGCTTGTACGGGGCAGACATCTACACAAGGTGGATTATCACAATGAAAACATTGCGTTCCCATATAAAAATGTCCCTCAGCGGGTACTTCATGATAATAATTATCATCAGCTTCATTAAACTTAAATCCTTCTCCGTCTTTCATTTCATGGATTCGGATATATTGCATTTCAGAATTGCGATCCTGATTGTTTTCTTTCACACAGGCATTTACACAATCCATATATCCCTGACATTTAGATATATTGAATGCATACCCAAAAAGTACATCCTTAGAAGCATTCGTAGAGGTCATATTTATATTTTCCCCTTTTCGTAGTTGATACGAACGCACTAAACGATCCACAGTACCTTTCTTCTCATCATCCGTCATTAGTTTATAGTTTCCTTTAAACTGTTCTTCCCAATCGATTTGCGCTTTTTCTTTACTATCATCCCCAGTAGTTACACTACAAGAGGTACTAGCAGCTCCCGCTCCTATCAATAAACTCGCGGTTAATTTCCTGAATGCAGTACGACGATCCATTTTAACTTCAAAAACTTGATCGAAACCATCTTTTCTTCTTTCGTCACCAATAGCTGCATCCACTGCTTTATCAAAATCTTCATCACTCATTTGATTACTATTATGAGACCCACAACTTCCTGATGAACTACCGCAACCACAGGACCCAGAAGTTTGTTTAGTAGTACTATTCATATTTAGTTTGAAATATTTCTCAATTCCACTCATAACTTTATATTTTTTTGAAAAATCATACTAAAATGTTATTATATCAATCTCGTTCTTTAACTTTTTGTGTATTAAACCTAGAAGGCCATCTGGATAATATTTTAGGCTTGTGAGGATTGTGACAATTCACACATGTCATTGCTGCTCTGGGCTTAGCCCATCCTCCAATATTTTTACCATGGGCTCCACCTTTCCAATCTTCAAATTGACTACTATGACACTGAGCACATAATTGATAACTTCTATTAAAATCAATAGTTTTACCAGTAAGGCTTTGTAAATTATCCATATCATTACCATTATGGCAAGTACTACAATTCATTATTTCTTGATTAGCATGTTCCAAAACAACATCCCAATGTGCTTTTTTTAGCGCTACTCCTTTTAATTCTTCTACTGGTTTAGAATGACATTCGGTACAGGCATATGATGTAATCTGACTTTTACGATCAGGTATCAAAAACGTATGATTATCTTCGGTTATTTCAATAGTTTTAATATCACCAATATAACGCTCAGAAGAAATAGATACACCTTCAAACTGCTTACTTTCTGCCTCTATTTTATCAGTCAAACTATGATATTCATTTTCATTATGCTTACAAGCAAAAAGCATTATTAGGGTAATACAACTAAAAAAATAACTATTGTTTTTTCTATTCATCTCTGTTGTCTTTAGTTCTTGTAAAAACCTCCACTTCAACGATATCACGAGTGTCTGACACATGGCACTGACGACAATTTATTCTATCGGGATGTGTAACCCTAATTTCTTTAGGAGCTGCAGGACCTGCATGACAAGACAAACAATTTTCTCGCATCTCAATTTGGTGAGGAATCATTGGTGGACTTCCTGGCAGTGCATTATTATTACCAACTGTTGCGGCAATTCTTTTATAGAATGTTGTTTCTTTAAAACTTGATGATGTATTCTCTGCCACATGACATTGTCTACAATTAATCATTTCTGGGTGAGGCGTTACAGGAGCATATGCATTAAACTTATCAGTAAAGCCTCCATTTTGATGACATTGTAAACATGCTTTTCCTCCCATTCCCCTTTCTCCTTTAATCAATGGATGCGGAATACTCGGTGGAGCTCCAGGATATGCTCTATTATTATAATATGAGTCTAATGTTCTTTGATGAGCTTCATCTATTGGCATATTGAGATAATCTAAAGCAAATTCGGAGCGTTCAAAAACTTTTTTTTCTGAATAAATAATTGGTAGTGCTTGTTCTTTAGCAATAGGAATATAGGCTTCTTCCAGTCCCTTTTTATAACTATATCCCCAATTGATAATAAAACCAATGAATAAAAGAGTAAATAATAATATGATACTAAGTCGTCTTTTCATTATTTATACTTTTTCTACTTTTACCGCACATTTTTTATAATCTGGTTCTTTTGAAATTGGACAAAAAGAATCCAAGGTGATGTCATTAATCAACATATTTTCATCAAAAAAAGGAACAAATACCTGCATAGGAGCTGGTACTCCTCTTTCATCCACAGAAGCTGGTAAAACAATTTCTCCACGTCGTGTTGTTAATTTAACCTTATCTCCTGTTCTAATTTGTAAACGTTTAGCATCATCTGGATGTAGTTCCACATATCCATGCGGCATTGCCTTATGTAATACAGGGATTCTCCTAGTCATAGATCCTGTATGCCAATGTTCTACTACACGACCTGTACCTAACCAATATGGATATTCTTTATCTGGCTCTTCTGCTGCAGGTTCATAAGGACGTTGCCAGATTATTGCCTTACCGTCTGGTTTTCCATAGAAATGGAAATCTTTTCCGTTAGAACAAGCTGGATCGTATTTTGCATTAAATCTCCATTGTGTAGATTTTCCATCGACATATGGCCACATAGCACCTGACTGAGATTTTAACACCTCTAGCGGAGCCATATTGTGCTTTTTCCCTTCATGATGTCTTCGGTATTCCGTATAAATTTCTTCTATATGAGTTTCTTCATTGTAATAGAATTGTTTTTCAAACCCCATTCGTTTGGCAACTTCAATTAATTGCAAAGTATCACTCATAGCCTCTCCAGGCGGCTCTAACATTTGTTCAAAGTATTGGGTACGCCTTTCAGAATTACCATACATACCTTCTCGCTCTATCCACATTGCAGAAGGTAAAATGATATCCGCAATATCAGTAGTAGGAGTTGGATAAATATCAGAAACAACAATAAATCGCCCTTCTTTTTTAGCTCCATCCCTATAGCGTTTTAACTTTGGCATTGTGACCATTGGATTCGTTACCTGAATCCACATAAATTTGATATCTCCTCTATCGAGTGCTCGAAACATCTCTACAGTATGATATGTAGGTTTTGGATCTATATTTTCGACTGGAACATCCCATATTTTAGCTGCAAACTCACGATGTTTTTTATTGGTAACAACTCCATGTGGAAGTTTATGAGTTAAGGTCCCTACTTCTCTTACCGTTCCACAAGCACTGGGTTGACCAGTTAATGAAAATGGACTATTTCCTGGTTCAGATATCTTACCTGTTAATAAATGTATATTATATACTAAATTATTCATCCAGGTTCCTCGAGAATGTTGATTCATTCCCATACACCAAAACGACATCACCTTTTTATTTGGATCTCCAAATTGTGCGGCTAAATACTTAATATCTTTGACCGATACGCCTGAAATTTCTGAAGCTTTTTCTGGTGTATAATCATCTAGAAATGTTTTGTAATCTTCAAAGCTAATTTTCTCAGGTTTGTCTACGAACTTATAGCCGTCTTCCAAACCATATCCCATATTAGTCAATCCTTTGCTAAAATTGCAATGTTCTTCTACAAAGGACTGATTCATCCAGCCATTATGAATTATTTCATAACATATCGCATTTGCTACTGCTAAGTCAGTTTGAGGCTTAAATAATATAGACTTATCTGCTGCCATACTTGTGCGAGTGGTTCTGGTAGCAAAATCAATAATTTTCACTCCTTTTTTAAGTCGTTGATCTAACAGTCTGGAAAATAAAACAGGATGCATTTCAGCCATATTATTACCCCATAACACAAATGTATCTGCATAATCAATATCCTCATAACATCCCATAGGTTCATCCAAACCGAATGATGTTAAAAAGCCTGTTACAGCAGTAGCCATGCATAATCTAGCATTGGCCTCTACATTATTGGTTCCTATACATCCTTTAAATAGTTTTGATGCTACATATCCATCGGGAATAGTCCACTGACCAGAACCATAAATCGAAACTGCATCTTTCCCGTGTTCTTTAATTGTTTTTTTCATTTTAGAAGCAATAAGGTCTAATGCTTCCTTCATAGATGTTTCTACATATTCTCCATTTTTCTTTATCAAAGGTTTAGTTAAACGATCTTTTCCGTACAAGGCCATGATGGAATGATATCCCTTTACGCAGCATAGTCCTTTGTTAACAGGAGATTTTGGATCTCCTTTAACGGCAATAGCTTTCCCTTTTTCTGTACCTATCAAAACACCACAACCCACACCACAAAAACGACAAGGCGCTTTTTTCCAATCCAAATTTGATCCAGAAGGTATCCCTTTCTCCTGTTCATCCGCAAACATAATACCTGGAAACATTGATGTCGCCGCAGTCATAGCAGATAATATTGCCATTTTTTTAATAAAACTCCTTCTATTGGTAAGTGTTGATGTATACATATATATTAATTTGGAGTATTAAAACCTGAAACCATTGCTAATAGTTTTAAGCTAGAAATTGTTTCTAATTTTTCTCTTAAAATATCCTCTTGGACAGAATTATTTGTGTCTGTAACTACTATAAGAAGTTCTTGATTTTTTGCAGGAATAACTTCGCAATTTTCTAGTGAAGATAATGCACTTATAAGTTGATCTTTTTTTCCTTGATAGGGATGTGCTAAATAACTTTTTATTGGCATAGCTAAAAGGTCTATTATTAATTATAAAGATGTACCAATCATTTAGGACAAAAAATGATATATATCATAGTTCATAAACTAATCAATACTATTTAAAAACTTTTAATATATGCTAATACAGTACGTGATATTTATAATATCTATATCCTAAACAATCTTTAGTGCTCTTTTCAAAATGAAAAGATTTATACTCTGTTTGTAATGTTGATTTTTATCTGGGTTTACTCTAAAAAAATAAGTATGAAGATATTATATAAGCCCATATGCAAACCATTTTTAAATTAGATCAAATGTGTGAATATTTAACCTACTTCAATTTAATGTTTTTTTATAAAACTACATCCTTCAGATTAATTAAATTGTTAAAAATCAGAATGATTCTAAATAAATACCTATTCTGACAACCAATTTTTAAAGCTTGTAGCTTTAGCTTTACTTACGACGATTCTTTCTTTTGAAACAGGATTAATATTTATAATTAATTTTCCATTGAAATAGTATTTTATATTGACTATGGCTTTCTTTTGAATAATAAATTGTCGATTCGCTCTAAAGAATTTTTCAGGATCTAACTCTTCTTCAATATCTTCTAATTTTTTATCAATTATATACCCTTTATTTTCAGTGGTTATAGCTTTAACCATTCCCATATCTATAAAAAAATAAGAAATATCATCTGTTGGTAGCGGCAATAATTCATCTTTATGATGTACTAGATACATGTTTTTATATGATTTTGAAGAATTTTGTAAAAACTGAACTACATCATTTATTTGATTAGATACTGTATTCGAGGTTTGTTTTTGGTTTTTAAACTTTGTAATCGCCGTAGCTAATTCTTCTTGATCGATTGGTTTTAATAAATAATCAACACTATTGACCTTAAAGGCTTTTATAGCATATTGATCATAGGCTGTAGTAAAAATTATTGGGACATCGATTGATACTTTATCAAAAATTTCAAAAGAAATGCCATCTGCAAGATGAATATCCATAAATATTAGTGCGGCATCAACGGTTTCCGAAAAGTACGTTATTGAACTTTTTACAGAATCTAAAACTTTTACTACTTCTATAGACGCATCTATTCTATTAAGAAGGTATGTTAAGTTATCACTAGCTGTAATTTCATCTTCTATAATTATAACTCTCATGTGTCTGTTTTTAAAGGAAGTATTACCTTAAATAAACCATTACTATTATCAATAACTATATGCTCTTTTTTTAATAAGTAATAACGTTTATCAAGATTAATCAAACCATTTCCTGTGCCTTGTACTAAAGAAGTTCTGGCTTTTATAACATTTTCTACAAATATGCCTTTGTCAGAACTATATACTTTTACTTTCAAGGGGTTTTCCTGAGATATTTCGTTGTGTTTTACGGCATTTTCAACTAGTAATTGAAGTCCCAATGGTGGAATTTCTTCTGACAATAGGATTTGATCTATTTTTATATCTATTTCAAAGCGATTCTGATATCTTGTTTTTATCAACTCGATGTAACTCTGTAAAAATTTAAGTTCTTCTTTTACCGTTACCAAATCCCGTTCACCACTCTGTAAAATATATCGGTATAAAAAGGATAAATTATTAACAAACTTAGTTGCTTTGGTATTGTCTCTAATCAAAGAGTTTAATGAGTTGAGAGAGTTAAACAAAAAATGGGGGTTTATTTGATTTTTTAATGCGGTTAACTCTTTTTGTAAATTTTGTTGTTTTAAATTTTCGTTCTCTAATAATTGTTTTTGTTGACTAATTTGATACCTAAGAATACTAGCAACAAAAATGCAAATCAATAGAATTACAAAATAAACAAAGTATTGAAGACCTACCTCAGACTCAGATAATGGTTTCCCTATAAAAAACGCATAACCTTTTATAAATAAATACACAAACCCTAAATATAATATAGTGTTTAAAACTACAGTAATTATAGTCTTACTATAAAAGCTAAGAAATGCATATTTTTCTTTCCAATTTGTATTAATATAAAGAGCTAACAGAGAAAAAATAAAAAAAGAAATAACTCTTAATGAAATATCTCCTAAGGATACTTCACTAAAAGAATCTACTAGCTTGTCAGTGATATGAAAAAGAGAAAGTGCTCTAGGTAGATTAATTAATATAGTGATAAGCAATGCAATCTTAAAAACAATAATATGTTTGACCTTTTTGCTACCTATCATTATAAATTTTCGTTTGATATACCCTATAAATGTAATTAAATTTATCTTGATATAATTCTGAGATTTCTGAATATCCATATTGAATTAATAGATTATATCTTCTCCTTCTGATACATCAAAAATATCTTTTGGACTTATCTGATATTCATTATAGGTTCCGAAAACAGATTCGAATGACAAATCATTATATAATTGTTCTGAAGCCAAATTGTTCAATTCTAATTCTGGATTCCATTTACAAGGTTCTGGGATATTATGACCCATATTGTTATTACTTTCTATTTTATACAACCCCGCTGTGGTAAACAATAAGATGCTACCTAAAATTGAAGTGGTAAAAATTACATTTGAAATTTTCATTGTTATATTTTTTATGATTTTATTTTACAAATGTATGTTCAAGAATAAACTTGGATTTCGCTTTTATGAATGAAACAACCTAAATCGTATATGAATTATCTCTGATGTAAAATGAGACATATTTCATAGTATTGATTTACAATGATTTGATTTAATTATGGTACATTTAACTATCATATATATTGATAATGAAAAAATTGATCCTTGTATTTTTTTTTAACTTATTTTATTCAGGGTTTTCACAAGAAAACCTAAGAAGTTTTTTATTGGTAGGGATTGAATTTACTGAACGAGTAGCTACCAGATATACAGAACCAATGACTGAAGGTGTTATGTATGGACTAACAGGAGGTTGGTATAATTCTGCCAAAACAATGGATGTATGGGAAGTGAAATTTTCTATTGTTTCTAATGGTTCTTTTATCCCTAGTGAGAAAGAAACTTTTCAAATAGATGTTAGAGATATACCAAACTTGTCCATAGATCAGAATGATAGTGGAATGGCACAAATTCCTACTATTTTGGGAGGTGATTCTGATTTACAGTTTATTGCTACGGTTGATGGAGAACAATTCGAATTTACCGCTCCAGAAGGAATAGGACTGATAGATATAAATTTACTCCCAAATGCTTTTTTGCAATTTAAAATAGGGTTGCCCAAATATACCGAACTTGGAATACGTTATTTTCCTAAACTAAATATTGAAGACATTAGTCTAGAGATTTGGGGAATAGGAATTCAACATCAGTTTTCTAAATGGATAAGACCTATAAATGAGTCAAAAATTGCACTTTCTGGTCTAATTGCATATACTACTTTGATAGGTGATTTTGAGTTTGCTTCTGATGGTTTCGTAACGGGAAATAATCAAGAAATAGATGCCACGTTGAATTCTTGGTTATTTGAACTTATTGGATCTACTCAAAACCCAGTATTTAATGTATATGGAGGATTAGGTTATGTTTTCGGTAATTCATCTACCAAACTAAAAGGTAGCTATATAATCGAAACGGAAACCGAAACATTATCATTTATAAATCCGCTAGATATTAAAAACAACGTACGTGGATTAAGAGCGAATATAGGAGCTAGCGTTAATGTTAATTGGTTTAGAATCAACTTGGATTATACTTTACAAGGATTTAATAATCTATCATTAGGATTAAATTTCAAAATAAAATAAAATCCGCCGGAGATACTTCAAAACCTCCGACGGAACAACCAACTAATCAATCACAAAAATTTATGTTTTCAATTTTTTTACTATTTGTTTTGCATAATCCTTTGATGTACTTCCTAAACTATCGGGGTTTTCTATACTGGATGTAATAACACATATCAATTGTTTTTCTTCGGGTTTAGTTAAGTCGTACACTAATGTTTCCAAAATATACCTTGTGTTATGAGCAGTTACCTGTGTTATTTGATCTGAACTAATATAAGAGCTATCATAATATCGATAAAATCCTCTATAGTATCCTCTTCCGTAGTAAGGGAAAACATCTACGTAATAGGAAGTTCCTGTGGTAACTGTTTCGGTATACTCCTGAGTATCTCTTAAATTTGTAACAACAATTACCTCTATTCCATTATCCTGAATTTCACTTTTAATCTGATTCAACTCTTTTTTATCAACATCACAATTGGTATTAGAGTCTGGAAATAATATAAAGCTTTCAATAGATTCATATCCTTTTTGGTTTAAATTACTAGCCAAATCCCTTTCAAATCTTGTACGGATTATTACATCATTTGTTCTACTTACCACCATGATATTTTTGTTTTTAATATTCGTAGTATTTATATCTTTCCACGAATCAGTTACTTTTACCGAAGAGCAACTAATCAAGCTCATTATTATTGTTATTGTTATTATTATTTTTATGTTAGTTTTCATAATTGTTTAATTTTAATTTCTTTAAATAAATAAAAAAGTATTTTCATCCTGATCATAGCTTCTTGAGCTATTATAAAAATGGTTATGCTCCTTTTTATTTTTAGTTCTATTCACAGTATTTCGAATTATTCTTATTAGCGTTTTCATATCTCTTTCTTTTTAATTACTAATTGCATATCCAGCTCCTCTTCCTAAACTTTTTAATTTTTCATAAAGGTTATCGAACCATTTTTTGATAAGTACAAATTCATTTTCTTGATTATTACCTCTTTCGGTGTTTAAACTAATTTCTTCTGCTGTAAACATTGTTTTGCTATTATAAACTATTTTAAAACTTCCTGTTTTCATCTTATTTGATTTTATTGTTTAAATATTATTTCTTGTACAAATGTATCCTAAGAAAACAGGTAATATTCTGGTTTTCAAATCCAAACAGCTAAAATTGATGCTAAAACGTCTAAAACATAAAGTGAAATGTTTTAAGTAAATTCTATTCATAAGACGTTACATATACACCTAAAAAAAACCTTAGGTAATCCTAAGGCTTTTTAAAACAATTTGATTAAATTCTACTCTCAATCTTTTATTAATCCCATAATTATTACGGCATCATTTATTTACAATCTTCTACGTCGTTTTCTTGTTTCATATTCATTTTTCTCATTACGATCATCCTGTCGTTCTCTTCTATCTTCTATTCTTTCTCTATTATCTTCTGCGAGTTCTCTTTTAGTAGCCACAATATCTTGCTCTAATGTTTGGACAAATTCTGAAGCTAATTTCTTTTTAGCTATCATTTTTTCTATTTCAGCCTGGTTAAATGAGAAATTGAAATCTTTAAGTTCTTTAAGGATTATTGTCTGACGTTCTGCTCGTTTAATTTGCATCTCAAAATCTTTAATATCATCTCGTCTATCTCTTTGATCATCTCGTTTATTAATTCTATCTCTCGCCATGTCTCTTTGATCATCTTTTCTATCATACCCACCTCGATCAGAGTCTTCACGATTATTTCGTATTTCCCTTCTTTCAGATCTTATTTCCGAAGAACTTTGAGCTATCTCAATTCTAGCCTGTTTTGCTTTTAGATTACTTTGTTCGACTTCTCGAATCATATCTGTTATAATATCTTTTTTTAACAGATTTACTCTTGTAACATCCTTTAAGTCAAAAGATTCTTCAAATAGTTTAATTTTGACTTTTAATGCTTTTAATTCTTTACTATCTCTTTCGAGGTTTTTCTTCCCTTCTATAATTTGCTTCGTATTTTGAATAGCTTCTTTTACATTTTGACCATTTACTGTTAATCCTATTATTAAGAAAAGAATTACCAAGAGTTTACTATTTGAAATTTTCATAATATGTATTTTAATTAGTTGTTTTCTGATATATATACTACTTCATAAGCTGTATTTCCATCAAAAGTTGATATCTTCTTGTATAACATGTTGTTATACTCATAAAACACTTTTCCATCTAGAATCACTTCTTCTGCATCTTTGTGTATATCTTTAACTTGAGTTCCTACAGGTGGTTGTGTGATTTCATATTTTTCCTCTATTTCCTCACTTGTTTCTATTTCTTTATAATACGTTCCTGAGTGGTAATAAACAACAGAGGGTCCAGTTATAATTCTTACATAACCTACTGGCAATACAGTCACTCTAAATCCAACAGGTGGCAATACGATTACATATCCATCACCGTAAACTGTATAAAATGTTCCCGAATAGTAGTAGTATGGTAATCCTCTGTAAATTACTCTAACATGGCGCCTGGGCAAAGTAGTAATCACCCGGTGATGTCTAGGATATCTATATCGTGGATTACGATATATAGGTTGCGTACGGTAACCATCGCCTCTAAAACTTCTGGAACTTTGATTGTTGTTTTTTGGATACGTTCTTTCTGAAGTTGCTCTATTTCGACTAGTATTATTTCTTTGTGCAATTGTAGATTCTGTAGCGCTAAATATTAGTAATACTAGACATATTTTTAATATATTAATAACTGTTTTCATCTGATTTTATATTATACTTTTAAACAATTGATTTTCTTAATCTTTAGTCAAAAGTATATTTAGACCTGTTGAAAACAGAGGCTATATTAACTGAAACGTATAAATATGGAACTGAAACAAACTAATAATCCAATGAAACAATTTGGACTATTTATTGCTTCGGGAATTTTAGAGTTCCTATTTTACCTTCTCTCAAAATAGTTATGGAAATAGAATCACCTTTTTTTAATGTTTTTATCTTTTCTTTTATTTGATATCCGCTATTATCATTTTCAAATTTTATATCCATAATATCCAAAATAACATCTCCTCCTAAAACTATTTGTTCACCATCTATAATAGCAGGGATCTGTCCTCCTCTTAAGCCCAGTTTCCCGGCTGTACCTTGGGTAGATGTATTAAGAATTAGCAAACCTGATCTTTGAGGGATATTAAGCACTTTAGCAAGATCCCCAGAAATTATTCTGGCATCCATTCCTGTCCAAGTATCTGGATCTTCCATTAATATTTTTTTTGCTACATTAGAAGACACTGCAAATCCAATACCGTCGAATCCCCCAGAAATGGTATATATTCTGCTAGCAATACCAATCACTTCTCCTTTCATGTTAAAAACCGGGCCACCAGAATTACCAGGGTTGATAGCAGCATCAGTTTGTAAAAATTCTACTTTAATAAAGTTGTTACTTAAATTTTCTGGAATGTGCCTACCGCTTAAGATTCCTTTTGATAACGATTGTTTGAAACCATGAGGAGCACCTAAAACGAAGACATCCTCCCCTATTTGGACACTGTCAGAGTTTCCAATTTTAGCTACTGTTTTATTATTTACCAAAAACTCATCTTTAATTTTTAATAAAGCTACATCTGCGCTTGGATTAGAAGATATAACTTCTGCCTCATACCTATCACCATCTACAAATTCTACAGTAATTACTTCTGCTGCTTTGATTACGTGTTCTGCTGTCCAAATCAATCCTTCTTTAGAAATTAAAAAACCTGAACCTTGTGATGATTGTGTTGCCAATTTTCTATTAACACCTTCTCCTTGTGATCCAATACTAACGACATCAATAACTACAACCGATGAGTTAATTTTATTGTAGAGGTCAGCTAAATTTTGACTATACATACTTCCTGTTATAAAAAAGAAAATTGCTGAAACATTAAAAAGTAGTTGATTACCGTACATTGAGAAATTAGTTGTTTTCATCTGTTTATCTAGTTTATAAAGAATACTATATTTTACTATTAATGGTATTTATCTAATCTTAGAAATTAATAATCATATACTAATAATTCTTATATTTTATTCTATATTATTTTTAGGAATCTGCCCTATATATTTCCCCACTACAATAGCAGTTAAAATTACTAAATAAAATTGCCCTATCATCCCTATCAAAATAGCTGCTTTCTGCGCTAAAGAGGTTACAGGAACAATTTCACCATACCCTATTGTCATTAAGGTTATATAACTATAATACATCAAACGTTCTGTAAATAATTGAGATTGCTCTACAGTTGCGTTAAGTCCTTCAAAAGAACCAGGATGTACTATTTCTATACTCAAACAAATAAAAAAACTAATTAATCCCAATGATATATAACCACTAATGAGCCCAAAAATCACATTCTTATTAACGATTTTAGCTTCCCATATTTGTTGTATAATTTCAAAAGTTACAATGGTGTAAAATAAAAAGGAAACCCCCATATTGAGTAACTTTAAAACTTGGCTGCCTTTATCTTCTAAAAAATCTGCACCAAAAACAATTCCGGATATAATTAGTAATACTATAAAAAACCACATTACCTTTCTCTTCTTCGAAATCAATATAATTCCTGCTATTAAATTGATAAGGAATAGTAAAGGCGATATAAATTTTTCAAAAAAATATTCTGGTAAAATCAGTGAGCCAAAGAGAATACTTATCTGACTAAATAAGAAAAGTTCAAAACGATATTGATATATTTTTTTTATCATATTTATTTTTCAATTATAAAGCATTCTGTATCCTCTATATAATCATAACCTCCTAAATCATTTTTCTCAAAACACTCACTAAATAGTTTAATTAAGTTAATTTCATAGGTCTGCAAAGAAATTTTTAATCGATCTAAAACAGATTGATGTATTTTTAATTTTTCTTTTTTATATCCATTTTTTGATACTAAAAGTGACAATTTACGACTTCTTCTCGGGTAAAATAGGCGAACAAATCCTTTTGCCGGGTTGTTAGTTTTATCAAAACGATCTTGGTATACATTGACATTCTCAGGTAATAATTTATATTCGGTAAGCTGATCAATCATCCAGTTTAAGGAAACTCCACTAATATTAGTGTTTTTAGCACCTCCACCTACATCAGAATGAGCGCCAAAAAACCAAACTTCATTCACTACGTCTTCAGGTTTAACTTCTTTACAAGTAGCAAATAATCGTTCTTGAGTAAGCAAAACTGGAGTAAATATAGAACTTCGATTATCATTTAATGATAATGCATGCACCGCTTTTTTAACATTACATAATTGATCAAAATAGTTATTTTTCGGTGCATAATATTCTTCATCGTATTTAGGTATTCCCAGGGCAGCAACAGTATCCCATAGGCCCATAAATTCTATTTTATAATTATTTGGATCTAGGGTATTCTGCTTGGTTATTTTTTTAACATCCTCTCTCCTTTCCCGAAGGTTCTTTTTACTTTTATGAGCATCATAAATTTTTCTAACAAATTGTAATCTTTTTTCCTTTGGAATATGTTGTAAATCTGGAATCCCAGCAACATAAATAAGGCCAGCGAGAATTCTAGATGCATATGCTCCACGACTAAAACCAAAAATATAAATTTGATCTCCACGTAGATGATTATAATTTTCTGCAAGATATAGATACCCTTTACATACTTCTCTTTTAATACCAGATCCGGTAATCAATCCCAATAAATCAGCTCCATTCCCTACACCTCTTAAATAAACAGCTCTTATATCAGGATTGTTTTGTAGTGTAGTTAAATTATAAAGTTTAGATACATTTGTATAGCTACTTTCATTATTGTGCGTTCCATCTAAAAATATTGCTATTTTCTTAGAAGCATTATTTAATTGAAAAGGTTGGTGTACAATAGGTTCTTTTATTCCGCATCCATAAATTATAAACAACAACAAAAGAATTAATGATTTATTATAATACCACATTTTATGAGGAATGATCATTATTGTTTAAACTGATTAGAAACAATTTTAGAAAAATTGTCCAGTACCTTAGATGCAGACTTTGGATCAGTAATATCTATTACAGAAACACTTACTAATTGTCTGTCTTTCTCTAAGGTAAGATCGTAGGTTACTGCCTCTAAAATATACGTTTTGGATGTAGGCAAAGTACCACCATTTTCTGGTGCAGAAAGTTTAGGTAAGGTGTTGCTGATATCATCTTCATTATTAAAAACTAGAAAACTTTTACCTTCATACTCTTCGGGTATATTAGCGCGCTGAGGAGTATCTGATTTTTTTGTCTCGATTGTGTTTTTTAAAGATGTAACCAGAACACCTCCGATTCCTTTATCTACAAATAGTTTTATTATTTGATCTGTTTCTTTTGGTGCTGTTCTCTCTTTTTCTTCGAAATCAGGAAATATTTTATGCATCATCACTACATCAATATTATGATCTTTTAATTGATCGGCTATTGCTGTTTCATATGATTTTCTAATTTCTAGATTAGGGCTTTTTGCAGCGATTAATATTTTCTTAGCTTTTAAAAATTGAAAATCCTTGGATTTCCATGAGTCTATCAACTTAATAGAAGAACAGCCTAAAAAAAATGGTAATATTAGAACAAGTAATAATCTTTTTTTCATTGTATCTGATACTATGCAAGATTAATCTAATAATTCATCATTAAAAGTATATTCTTTATAATCTACTTTATACAATACACTATAGAATGATGGAATATATAACAGTGTAATTACAGTACCAAATAACAAACCAATCATAATAGTTACTGCCATAGGTTCCCACATTTCTCCACCTCCTAGATATAAGGGAATTAAACCCAATACTGTAGTAAATGTTGCCAATAAAATAGGTCTAAAACGCTGAATACAAGCCGCAATAATAGCATCTTGGGGTTTTCTTTTTAATTCATTTTCTTCGATTTCAATGCGATCAATTAATACAATTGCATTATTGATCACTATTCCTGCTAATGAAATTACACCTAGAAATGCCATAAATCCAAAAGGGACACCAAATAATAGTAATCCGATAACCATACCGATAACTCCTAACGGAATTGTAGTTACAATCATCGTCATTTTTCTAAAAGAGTTAAATTGTATGATTAATAGCATTACAATAATAAATGCCGAAAGTGGTAGATAATTAGCTACAGCACCCATATTTTCAGCACTATTCTCTGCATCTCCTCCTAATTTGTATGTATATTCTTTTCCCCATTTTGATTCTTGTTCTTTTAGCCAAGGTGTTATTACTGCAGTTATTTCAGAGGCATTTCCATCTTCCGTTAATTCGCTAGAAACATTAATGGTTCGTGTAAGGTCTAATCTTTTAATTTTAGAATATTGCCATTTCGGAATAATATTAGCTATCTGTAACAAGGGAACACTTTTTCCAGAGTTTTGACCATAAACATTAAGGGTTTCTAAAGAAGCTAGAGATTGTTGTTTTCCTTGATTACTAGTCATTATAATTGGAATAGATTTATCATCTTCTCTAAATTCCCCGGCCTGAAAACCATCTAATACAGTTAGTAATGATATTGCTACATCTTGATTAGTAATACCAGCTGTTTGCGCTTTGTTTTGATCAATGTCTATAACAAATTTCTTTCCTTTTGGTCCCCAATCATCCTTTATGTTTTTAGTTCCAGAAATACTAAAAAGTTTGGATTTTATTTCTTCGGCTATACTTGATAATTTATCAGGATCATCTCCAGATACTTTAATTTCTATAGGAGTTCCACTACCACCTGACCCTAATAATCCAACTTTAATATCCGCATCTGGAAATGTATCGAAACAAAAAGCATCTAGCTTTTTTACCATATCATTATTTACTAAAAAAGATGAAGTGTTTACCAGAATATGGGCATAATTTGAATTTGCTTCATCCGCACTATATCCCAAATCATAAGATGAAGGTCCTTTTCCTATATATGAAGACCAATCAACAATACCATCGGACCTCTTTTCTGTAACTTTTAAATTATTCGTTATAAATTTTTCAATACTTAATATAGTAGCTGTAGTACTTTCAATTTTGGTTCCTTCGGGTAAGTTAATATCAATTGTGATCATATTACGATCACTATCTGGGAAAAACACAAACGCTAGTTTTGTAAATCCATACAGTGATAAAAAGAATAGAACAACAATACTAATCAACACTGTTTTTTTCCAAGTTAATACTATTAAAATAAGGTCTTTATACTTAGATTTCAAGAGGTTAATCATACGATCCAAAAAGCCAATTTTGCCATCTTCTCTTTTTTTAATTTTTAGAAAAAACACACAAAATAAAGTAATAATACTCAACGAAATTATCCACGATGATAGCAACGCAATGGTAATCACAACAAAAATAGGCCCCATAATATCTCCCATTACTGATTCTGCCATAAAGAATGCAAGAAACGCAGCAGAAGTTGTTAAAGTAGAAATCAATAAAGGCATAAATAATTCAGCACAAGAGTCAATCGCAGCTTTTTTAACATCAATTCCATTTTCCATTTTTACCATTATGGATTCTGCAACAACAATAGCATTATCAACCATCATTCCTAAAGCCATTATCAATGCAGCGAGTGTAATCTGATTAAGCCCTACATCAATAAGTCCCATAACCATAATCGTTGTAATAGTAACGATAGGTATCAAACTGGCTATTACCATTCCAGTTCTGAAGCCTAAGAAAATAAGCATTACAGCCAGCACAATAGCAATGGACTGCATTAGATTACCCAGAAAATCATTAATCTTAAGATCTATATATTGGTCTATTGAAGCTAATCGAGATACTTCTAGCCCTATAGGGAGTTTCGCTTGCCATTGGGCTAATAAAATATCAATTTCTTCCCCTAATTTTATAATATTCCTTCCTTCTTTTAGTGAAATATGTAATGAAATAGCATCTTTACCGTTGATTCTTACTTTCTGATTAGGAGGGTCAATATATCCTTTTTCTATTTTAGTAATATCACCTAAACTAACAACTTGTCCGCTTTGCCCAATAGGTATTAACATATTTTCTATATCTGTAATAGAATTAAAATTACCTGTTGGTTCAAGAATAATTCGTTCTTCTTCGATATTTACTTCTCCACCAGAATTTAGAATATTAGTACTTGATATAATTCCTTGTAAGGTGCTAGAAGTTAACCCATAAGCTTTTAATTTAGTATTATCAAACTTAACAAAAACACGTTCATCTTGTGATCCATTAATTTCTACTTTGGCTGCATCCTCTAATTTGATTAAATCATCCCTAAGATCATCTGCCTTTTCTTTCATAGTAGCATAAGAAAACCCGTCGCTAGTAATTCCGACAGCAATTCCAAAAACTTCTCCAATGCCATCGTCATTTAATTGTGGTTGTACATTATTAGGTAAATCATCAATTGTATTTAATTTACGACGAAGTCGATCCCATACAGATTGTAACTGCTCTGGAGTAACTTCCATTTTTAATTCCACCTGAACAACTGATAATCCAGTTCTGGAAGTACTTGTTACTTTTTTGAGTTCAGGAAGTTCTTGAGCTATTTTTTCAATTTTATCCGTCACCAACTCCTCTACTCTTTCTGGACTTGCTCCAGGAAATGAAGAAACCACTGAAGCTACACGAACTGTATATGGAGGCATACTATCACGAGAAAGTGACGCATAATATACCATACCCATTATCATAATTACTGCTAGGATACTTAAAGAAACACGATTTTTTTCAATGGAAAATTTAGCAAAATTCATAGTTGATTCTTTTGATACTAATTATTGTAATTTTACTTTTTGACCATCTAATAAGGTTTGTAAACCAGCGGTGGCAATTTTTTGTCCTTCAGAAAGCCCCTTTTTAATTTTAAACCCATTGGTTGTAAGTTCTCCAATTTCTATACGATGTTTTTTTACTACTGCACTAGATCCATCTTCTGCCGTAATTAAAAACACAAAATTACCTTCTCCATCTTCTCCAACCGCCTTAACTGGTATTATCAATGTAGTATCGGATTGATCCTGATCACTACTAAAATTGAACGTTACACTAGCCGTCATACCAGGTTTTATTTCTTTGGCAGGATCTGTTATATCGATCTTTATTGGATATGTTGCAGAACCTTCTCCAACAATAGGAGCTATTTCAATCACAGTACCATTAAATTTTTTGTCTTCTAAGGAGGATAAAGAAATATCTGGAATCATCCCTAATTTCACTTTATTAATTACATTTTCAGGTAACCCTACTTCTACATTGGTATGGTCTCCAGCATTTAATATTGCGATTACTTGTCCTGCACTAACATTTTCATTCAATTCACTATTTTTAGCGGCTATGATACCCGTTTTTGGTGCTTTGATATATCCATAACTAATCTGCGATTGCTGAATACCTTTGTTACGTTTAGCCGACTCATATTGATCCAATGCACTTTGGTAGCTGTTTTTTGCAGATTCATAATCACTTAAAGAATTACTTCCTTTTTCATATAAAGATTTTATTCTATCTAAACTTGATTTTGCTGTATTCATAGCAGATTTTGCACTATTTAGCGCAGAAACTGATTGCTCATATGCAAGATTGGCTTGTACATTATCTAACTTAGCAATTAAATCACCTTTGTTTATTTTTTGACCTACTTTAATATCTAATGTGGTTATAATTCCAGTACTTCTAAAACTCAGTTCGATTTCGTCACCAGCTTTGGCTACACCACTAAAAGTCCTAATATTTTGAGCATCTGATGTTCCTACAACCTGGTATTGTACTGGTCTCAGTACTTCTTCTTTTATAATCTCTTTATCTTTACAGGCACTAAATATTAAAAAAGTTAATACCATCAGGAGTATATGTTTTACGAATTTCATAGTTGATACTTAGTTATTATTTAGAATATATTGTCTTGCTCTTTGGATAAATTCTTGATTACTAGCTTCTGTATTCATTAGAAAAAAATATCCAATTGCTCTTTCTAATTGCATAGAAGTTAATAAATAATCATAATTTGCTGTTGCTCTTGCGAGTTGTGCTTGTAAATAATTAGTTTGTGCATCGATTAATTGAATAAGGGGAACTGCACCTTGTGAATAAGCATTTTGTGTAAGATCTAAGCTTTCTCTGGCTGCCTCTTCAGATATTTTAGAAATTTCTATATTGGCAATTTGATTAATTAAATCTAGTAAAATATCATTTACATTTCTTTCTATGTTTAATTCTACATTTTCTTTTTGCACAGATAATTGATCCTCTTGAATCCTAGCGGTCTGTCTATTTATGTTTCGTTGATTTTGCTGAAAAATAGGTACCGACAAGTTCAACGCAACATTATATGTGCCATCTGGGCTAGCTGCAAACCCGGAAGGAATAGTTGATCCTTTACCAGATTCCGAGAATGCTAAATCATATTGTCCTTGTAAAGCTACAGTAGGAACAAATCTACCAAGATTATTCAATCGATACGTACGTTGCGTAGCCTTTAAATTAAAACCAATGTTTTTTAATTCTGGTGCATTTCTTTTTGCTTCTTCTACTAAAAATTTTATCAGCGATGGGCGTAATTTTGGATCATCCAGAATTTCTAAAAAATCTTGATATTTATAATTAATAAATATTCCTTCAGATATTCTGGCATCACTTATATCAATTTCAGTATTTATAGGATTATTTAATAATTGATTAATTGCATTGAAAGCCTGTTGTTTCTGATTTTCTGCATTAATCAAGCTCTGCGTGTTTTGAGCTAATTGGCTTCTAAAACGTAGTACATCTGATTTACCAGATTCTCCAGCAATAAAATTTTGATCTGCTATATCTAAGTTCTTCTTTGTCACTTGAAGATTCTGATTTTGTATTTCTACATTTGTTTTAAGTATTAATGCATTAAAATAAGCCACTGATGCATCCAAAAGTGCATCTAACTCTGCAGCATTGTAAATTTCTTCTTGTGCTTTTTGCAAATTTTCATTAATAGTAATACTAGCACCAACACTTTCGGAATAAATCACTTGTTCTAACGTAACACTTCCTGAGGTAGAAAATTCTGGATTAGCTCCGTTAGAGATCTCCGCAACTTTTGGGTCGATATATAGGCCAGTCGCACTAGCAGAAAGATCTGGTAAGTAACTACTTTTTGCGGTCTTAACATCTTGATTACTTAATTCAATATTTATTCTTTCGTTTTCAAGAGAAAGGTTTTTATCAACTACTCCGTTCATGATATCAATAATAGAATATGATGTTCCGGTATTGACATCATTGCTCCCACTTATAAAATCCACATTGGCTAACATACTATAGCGTAGCGGAAAACCAATTTGTTTTGCTGTACTAGAATTAATCGAAAGTTCATTTTTATAATCAAGGTATATCGGAAGTTCTGATAAGTTTACACCACTAATAATAGATTCTACATTAAGCGCAATCCTTCTAAAGAACTGATTTATATTAGTTTCAGGTTGATTACAAGCTAAAATCCCCTTTTCTACATCTTCTTTACTAAATGCAGAGAATGAAGGAAGTTTTTTTAAATTGATATCAGTTACCAATGATTTAAATTGATTATCATTTAAATAAAACCCTCCAGCAAGATAAATTGCATCTACACCATTTAAATCTAAACTAATGTTTCCATTTTTAGGTAGAGGTATAAGCTTATAAGAACCATCGTTTTTGGCAAAATAATCATCAAATAATTTATTTATAGGGAGAATTTCCGGGATAAAATCATCTACAATGATTCCTATATTTTTATAATTAAATAAAGTTTTAAAAACAGTTAGATCATCAGTGTAAGAAAAAGGTGTTATCAAATAAGTAATATTCTTTATTTCGGACGTTTTTTGACCTTCTGGAAAATCATAAAAATCACTATTTGCGCTACCAAAAAGAATAACAGGTTTAGGGTATTCTTCTTCTTTATCAATAATAATAGTATTAATAACCCCAAAAGCCAAAATGATATCAACATCAGAATTTACTAGTGTTTTGTAATTTGATTTTGCTTTTTCTGCATCGAACTCATTTTCTAATGCCTCTCTAAAAACAATGGTTGCATCTTGGCCAACAACCCCTTTTATTTCGGCTTTTAGTTTAGTAAGCAAAGGAATTGTCTCCTCAAAAGACTTATCCGCAAGAATACCAATTGTGACAGTTTTTGATGACTGTGAATATCCTATTAAATGTAATATCGAAATTAAAAAAAAGAGTTTTATATTCTTCATATAAAAATGATATGTGTGTGAGATATTAATTTATAATTGATTTAATCGCTTATTTACTGACCATGAGAGTTTATCAAAAAAGTCATAGAAACTTTCATATTGTTCTGCTGGTAAAATTTGTTTTAACTCTTTATTTTGTTCATTTACCAGATTCTTAAAGCCTTGAGTAATTTCGATCTTTGTTAGTTTATGGTCCTCTCCTAGCTGTCTCATTTTTAAGCCGTAATAAGAAGTGATTACATTAAAACGATTTATAGTCTCCTCATTTAAATTAGAATCATCTACTATAGTTCTAAACCATTTTTTTATATAATCCGATTCTTCCTGATTAAAAATACGTACCTCAGGTTCTTCTTGTTGCACATCAGTTTCTTGCCCTATAACCAAATGAGAATAACATAAAAAACCTAAAACTATATAGAGTTGATAGAATCCTTTAATCATAATTTCATTTCTTATCCCAACCATTACGGTTATAAACACTCGTAACTATTTTATCAAAACTTTCTTTATGAATATTAAACTGATCTTCTGTTAATATCTCGGCGACATCTCCATCAAGATTAGTCAGCATTTTTTTAAATTTTATTTTTACTTCATTTTCTGTGAGTTGAGCATCTTTATCGTCCAAGCGAGCCATTTTATTTGTATGATATCCTAAAATCATATAATAATCGTCTCTTAAGTTTTCGGAAAGCTTCATTCTCTCCACTTGTGCTTCCACAAACGCCTGCAGATTATCCTTTTCTTGCGAAGAAAATATTTCTACTTTGTTTTTTTGACGTTCTTCTAATTTTTCTTGCTTGGTTTGACCAAAAGAAGAGATATTGGTAATTAGCAATAATGTAGTGATAATAAGTTTCATGATTTTGTGTGTTGATGTACGATTAAGCCTTGTTAAATTTAACACTTTTTTTACACATTTTTTTAAAAAATATAATAGGAATACATCAATATATGCCTATTTCACTTATTTCGAATATCGTTAGTAACAATATTAAAAGTATAACGTCTTAATTAAAAAAGGATAAAATGACACCAAAATACTTACAGAAGATAGGCGGATTATGTTCAATTTTTGAAGGGTTAATTTATATCACCGCTTTCATTATATACGGTGGTCTTTTAGAGTATCCTGACAAGAATGCAACTGCTAGGGAAGAATTAGCTTTTTTATCTGAAAATTATATAACCTTGTCCCTTCTAAATTTTACAAGTTATATTCTTTTTGGTGTATTATTATCAATAGTAGTGTTAGCTATTCATAAACGCATACAAAAGGACTTACCTCATTTGTCTAAATTAGCTTTTATTTTTGGTGCAATTTGGGTTGGATTAGTAATCGCCAGTGGAATGATAACTAATATAGGGCTTAATTCGATACTTGAAATCGGAAATACATCCCCAGAAAAAGCAATGGAAACATGGTCAAGTGTAAGTATCGTTTCTGAAGGACTTGGTGGTGGAAATGAAATTGTAGGTGGGATTTGGGTATTACTCATTAGCCTCGTTGCTTTCAACAAAAAAACATTTCCTAAACCTTTAACTATCTTAGGAATACTTGTTGGAACTGCAGGCATATTAACAATATATCCATTAGACCTATTCACAGAAATCTTTGGTATAAGTCAAATAATTTGGTTTATATGGATAGGAATAACTATGATTCGTAAACCAATCTTGTAAAACAAGTAAAAAATGGTTTCATATAATATTCGATAGTAAAACGTTGAATATTGATAAAATAGATTATATATTCATATCATATTTAGAAAATAAAACCTAGAGAAAAGACAACATAAAAATAGATGCGTGAGGTATATATCATTAGTACTAGTATTACTTATTCTATCTAGTAGTTGTGCCGATGAGCACAAAAAAGCGGATATAACTATAAAAATAGAAAGTGAGTTTATTGAAGAAAATGTTAAATGGTTCAATAATGAAGGGAGTTCTAGTATTAAAGGCATAGCAAAATTTAAGTCAAAAAATGGAGATGTAGGTTTTGGAAAAGATTTTAGAATAGAACTAAATCCATATTCTGCCTATACTAAAGAACGATTAAATCATATTTATGAAAATGATGATTCTTCTTATGTATATATAGAAGATGGAATTCCAAAGTTTGTTCCTGATCCCGAAGGTTATCATAATACTAGAAAGGCAATGTGTAATGAAAAAGGAGAATTCGAATTTACAGGATTGCCAGCAGGAGAATATTATGTCATTGCTTTTATGTTATGGGATGAAACAGGTGGAGGTATCATGAAGCACATAAAACTTTCGGATAATGAAACAAGAGTTATTAAGATGATTAATTTTTAAAATAAATGTGTCTCATAAAATATGGAATCCGTTTTTAAAGCGAGCAATACCTAGCAAATAGGTACCTTATATCAATTACTAAAATCAATAAATGAAACAAAGTTTTACATACTATCTAACGCTATTAGTTATTAAATTAAAGGGGTTAAAAAAGAATTTTAGCGAGGATCCTGTTGATTTTAGAAAGCTAAGAAAAGAGGATATTTACGAACCAAAAGGTGGTTTTTTCAAAAAACATGTAACTAGAAATTTTAAAATTTCTGATTCTTCAATAACAGAAATACAACAAAATAAAGAACAGAATAAATTATTGATATTTATTCATGGAGGCGCTTTTATTTCTGGTCCTGCTAAACATCATTGGGATACAATCAAAGCTATTTCTAAACAAACTGATTTTACAATTTGGTTGTGTAATTATCCGAAGGCACCGGAACATAAAATAACTGAAATATCTGACAATATAGATTCAATGTATCGTCTTGCCTTAGAAACTTATACATCGGATCAAATTTGTTTAATGGGTGATTCTGCGGGAGGAACATTAATTACCACACTAACGCAAAGAATAATATCTAATAATCTACAAATACCGAAAAAAATAATTCTTATTTCGCCAGTAATGGATGCATCTATGTCCAATACTGATATAAATGACGTTGATTTGGTTGATCCAATGCTATCAAAATTAGGTATTTTAAGTGCAAAAAAAATGTGTGTGGGAAACTTAGATCTAAAAAACCCAATGATTTCACCTTTATATGGAAGTTTTGAACAGTTTCCAGAAACTATTTTATATATAGCTGAACGTGATATCGCATATCCAGATCAAAAATTAGCAGTGGAGAAATTTAAGGCTGCAAATGTTAATCTCAAATTAGTTGAAGGTGCGAACATGCCTCACATCTGGCCATTATTGCCTGTTATGAAAGAAGCTAAAATATCATTACAGGAAATTATATCACAATTAAATAAGGATAAATAAACTAGTTAACAAACAAAACACTTCTTTCCTACTCCTATTTACAAAATTTCGATAGATTTATTATGAATTAGGAACTGGATAAAACTTTTGGAAATAAAATCACTAGGTCTTTTATTCCCAAAAGTTTTAAGACTACTATTATTTATTGTTTTACAATTTTAATTGTAGATACACTTCTCGATCCATTTATTTTAGCATAATACATACCAGATGAAAGTTTACCTAGGTCTATAGTTTCATCATTGCTTGAAATATTTTTTGTTACTACTACTTTTCCGTTCATATTATATACTCGAATAATAGAATTTTCTGCACCTTGAATAGTTACATTATTTATTATTGGATTAGGATATAAAACTACAGAGCCGTCATTAGAAACTTCGGGTGCTTTGGTATCTTCGATAGGTGTAATAACCCATTGCAAATTCTCACTAGTATTCGAAGAATCATACAGGTTTACATTTTGGCCATTACCACCATTGTTACCACCATTAATTGCAAAACCTGGCGCATTACGTTTAATTAATTTAAATGCTCCATTTCCAACGGCCACTTTTTGCCAATGTTGATTCTGATTATTATCCATACAGGTCCATAAATATACATTTTGGCCATTAGCACCATCTTTATCTCCATCAATACAAAAATTAGTTCCTTGTTTCTGATAAGAGTAATATCCATTTCCACGATCAATCTCAATCCATTGTTGATTTACGTTAGCTTCATTTTCTGACCATAAGTAAACATTTTGAGCATTAGCTCCGTCATGATCTCCATCGATAGCAAAACCTGGCGCATTTAGTTTAGTAATATGTACTAGAGTATTTTCTGATACATTATTTATTATCTCATAATCAAAAGTTTCCCAAGTTCCATCTGCATTTCCCAACGGAAAAAGAGTACTATTATCAACATTCCAATTAGCCTGAATCCACCCATTATTAAATAAGCTTTTTAAAGCAACTTGATTTGATCCTTTTTGTTCCCAGCCAAAATTTTCCCAAGTACCTGGAGCATTCCCGGTTGCACGGATCGCTGCATTCCTATTTGTTCCAACTACCTGAATATATTTATCAGTACTCACAGATTTAAGAGCAATACAGCCATTAGTATGTTCCTCTACATAAAATAATGCTCTATCAGCTTCTTCTCCGTTAGCAATCAAATTAGAATTACCTTCTGCAATAGTAATCCATTTTTGATCTCCACCAGATTTTCTTAATGCAATCATTTCTCCTATAGGAGCATTAGCAGTACAAATTGGTGTAGTAGGATCATCACCCCACCCAAGTGTTGCAACATCTTCTGATGGGAATTCAGTTTCTGATTTTATTCTAATATTACGGTAATATAATTCTGCTCCTTCGGATTGTATTTGTATTTGACCACTAGTCACAGAATTTCCGTTCCAAGTAGCATCTTGCAAAGCATTAACCATAACACCATTTACATAATGAATAGCTCTATCGCCAATTACAATAATCTCTAATAGGTTCCATTCGCCATTTGGTAATTCTGGATTTGACCCTGCTCTAATTAATGTTCCTGTGTTCAGTGGCGCCATTGGCGTAAACGTTAATCCCCCATTATTTTCTGAGGGAACCAAACCTTGTGTACCAGCTAAACCAATATAATCACCCAAATCTCCTTCTTGTACTTGAAATTCAAGAGAAGACTTCCAAACGTCCCAGAAAGTTCCATGATCACCGTTAGCATGATATAGAATACCACTATCTCTAAGTCTATCTAATCTAGGTTCCCATTTTAGTTCACCCCATTTAAATTCCATACTAAGATGGTAATTATCATATTCATTTAATGTAGTAAGACCTCCATATACTTCTCCAGTAATGTATAATTGCTTTTCTCCATTTTCTTCAATTATAGAAAAAACATTGGTAGGATCATTATTTAAACCTAAAGGAGTTCCTGAACCGTTAGTAACATTACTACTACTACCTGGCAAACCTGTTGTACTATGTGGTACTCCCATCCAAACTTCCCAACAATCTAAATCATTTTCTAAGAGATCAGTCCATTGACTTGTTAGGTTATTTCCACAATCATTTACAGGCTCATCTATATCAAGTCTATCAGATACCCATAGTACTGCTTTTTCAACCATTTCTCTAAAAGGTATATTATCGTTATAGGTACTTCCATTATGCCCTAACGCGGTATAAAATGATCTTCCGCCATCAAACTCTTTTAACCAGGTTATAGGTCGTGTCGCATCATAACTTTGGTTACCAGTAGATTGTACTTCTAAGAGGTTTTCATTGGTATCACTTAGCTGTCCGCCATTAAGTTCCCAGTAATACCATTCTTCTTCGTGTTCCCATGTATCACCAACGTTTCCAATATGATTAACAACTGGGTGATTAGCGAGGACATTCATGACACCTGGTAAGTTATTTGATGTATGATTTGGACTCGTCTGTACAATAGCACCTACCAATTCATTATACCAAGGCCAAGAAGATGCAGCATTCGTATTTCTATAAGTATCTGTTGCAGAATGAAAACCAAGGAATCCACCTCCGTTTTGTATAAAAGCTTCCATCGCAGCTTGCTGATTATCATCTAAAAGGCCACCTCCTGTAGTATTTGAAAATATAACGACCTCATAATTCGCCAGATTCTCAGTAGTAAAAACAGAAGCATCCCTAGTATTATCAACAGACCAGGTATCGTGGTCAGTATTGGATCCTAATTCTTCTAACATAGAAATGCTAGCATTTATGGCCCCTGTGTGTCTGAATCCATTGGTTTCGTGAAAGACTAAAATATTAAAGTCTTGACCATATGTAAATTGAACTAATAAAGAAAAAAAACAAGTTATCCATATGAGGACTTTGTTTTTACTTGACGATTGGGTTTTCATGAGTATTTATTTTAAATGTTATTTCTTACTGATCTTAATAGTAGATACATTAGTATCCCCATTTACTTTTATATAGTACAATCCTTGTGCTAGTGAACTTACATCCATGGTTTCTATATCATTAGAAATATGTTTTACAGATAATACTTTCCCATTGATATCATATATACGGATTATAGAATTTGCTGCTCCTTTAATAGTTACAGTATTTATTACTGGATTTGGATATAAGATTACCTTGCTATCATTAGAAACATCTGGAGCCTTAATATCATCAATAGGTGTAATTATCCATTGTAGATTTTGGCTAGTGTTTGATGCATCATAAAGCTGTATATTTTGTGCATTGGCACCGTTAGAACCTCCATCAAGAGCGTATCCGGGTGCATTTCGTTTAATGAGTTTATACGCTCCGCCTCCAACTGATACTTTTTTCCAATGTTGATTTTGGTTATCTTGAGCACAACTCCATAGGTATACGTTCTGTCTGTTAGCACCTTGATTATTACCATCGATACAATAATCCGTCCCTATTTTTTGATAAGAATAATAACCATTACCACGATCAATCTCAATCCATTGTTGGTTTACGTTGTTTTGATTGGCAGACCATAAATAAACATTTTGACCATCAGCTCCATCGCCCATACCATCTACAGCAAAGCCTGTCGCATTTCGTTTTGTAATATGCACTATAGTACTAGAACCGTTATTATTAGGAGTTATCTCGGTTATAGAAAATGATTCCCAAGTTCCATCTAAACTAGAACTCATAAAACGAACTAAGCCGCTATTGTCGATTTGTAAACGTTGCCGTCCTGAAGGACCATCAGGAAGCGTTATAAAATGTGTATTTGCACTAGTTCCTTGAGTAAAATTATAATAAGTATATGTTCCTGAATTAGTAGTTGCTTGCATATCTGCAAATTCTGAATTATCTGTTCGCAAACGTGGTTTAGTACCTCCACCTGCTCTTTGTATATGCCAAGATCCATTTCCTTTAGCAACAAATTTCCAGGCTACATCATCTCCTGTAGTTTGTGTAGATGTAGTATATGCATCCTCACTAGATCCATTAGAAGCTAGTCGGAGCTCATGATATGGGTTATCTATATAATATGTTTTATTTGGATCAGGTGTAAAGGAAGAACTTGGTGGTTGAATGGTACCACAATCACTTAGCTGCGAGATATTATTATTAGAACCATTATTAATTACAAGTCCACAACTACTAACAGTATTGCCGGTAGCCCCAGATTCAAGAATAATAGTATATTCCGTTTCATTTACTATTGTTGAATTATCACCATACACTACTATTGCACGTTCTTCGTCTAAATCTAAAGGTCCTGGTATTCTATGAAAGATTATATTGTGGTCATTCCCTAAAATATCTGCTATATTATGTGGTCCAATAGCATTAGGAGAAGGCATAATTGTCATTTCAATATTTTGACGAGAACGACTTAAACGAAAATCACTTAGGGGAGCATAAGTAAAATTACCACTTGACCCAATTATTGTTCCTCCTGCAGGCATATTATAATTAGTTCCTCCAGAACCACAATCAATTGCTTGACTATTAGTTACTGTTGCACTAGAAGCTAAGTAGAGACGAATACCTCCTCTCATTTGTTTTACTGTACAATTCTCGACGGTTACACTTCCTGTATTATTATAAGAACGAATTCCATCTTCAGAAAGAGGATATACATGATTCAAAGGAATATCATACGATTCTTCAAAAGGCAATCTCCAAGAACCATCACCTGTTGGAAACTTATAATCTGTTATATAAGGTAAATCATAGGTTTCCGTATCATTATATATATCGTTACTTAAACGCATTCTCCCTTCTATATAACAATTTTTAATTGTTGTTTCTGAAGCTCCACTTTGCATAAAAATACCATGTCCAAAAGCATAATGATACATTGTGATTCCATCCAGGGTATTTCCAATTCCACCACCATCACTTCCTGTAATTAAAATTCCACAACGCTTGCTCAAACCAAAGGTGTTTTGGGAACCAATACCATATTGACTTCCGTAGCCATAAGGAAAAGACCCTTTTACAATCATTTCAAGACCTTCTACTAAATTCTGGTTTCCCGTAATTGACACAATAGGATCACCTCTTAACCCATATGCCAGATTATCTCGATCATTATTATAAGCACTAAAATCAGTAACTTCTTCTAAACCATTTCTATAAAAATCTTCAATCGCTCCATTACGTAACACATTATTATCACCAGAAATAATAAAATATACCTCCCTAATAGACCCCACCAAGGTATTAATACGTGCTCCAGTCATATCTATAGTATTACCGGATCCTGTACAATTAATAACTCTAGAATTGCTGGGTAAATCCTCTAGATAGTAATCACCTGATTCTAAAATTATGTTTTGATTACTATTCTGTACCGCTTCACGAAATTCAACCAATGAACTAACAATAGTTTGGGCATTTACTAAAGCATAATTAAAAAACAATAGTATTACTACCATTAGTTTACTTATCCTATTTTTAATAATCATCTTTTTTATTTTTTATATCATCTACTTGTTTACTTTTTCACAATTTTTATCGTAGAAAAGCTTCGCAAACCGTTCACCTTAGCATAATACAAGCCAGAAGAAAGAAAACTTAGATCTATAGTTTCATTATTATTAGAAACATATTTTGACCATATTTCTTTTCCATTCATATCATATACTCTAATGAGTGAATTATCAGCACCTTCAATAGTTACAGTACTTACTACAGGATTTGGATACATGAATACTGCATTATCTTCGGAAATCTCTGGAGCCTTGATATCATCAATAGGTGTAATTATCCATTGTAGATTTTGGCTAGTGCTTGAAGCATCATAAAGCTGTATATTTTGGGCATTTGCTCCATTAGAACCACCATCAAGAGCATATCCAGATGCATTTCGTTTGATGAGCTTATAAGCACCTCCTCCAACTGATATTTTTTTCCAATGTTGGTTTTGATTATTCAGTGAACATTCCCACAAATACACATTTTGTCGATCAGCTCCACCGCCATTTCCATCTATACAATAGTTAGTTCCCATCTTTTGGTAGGAATAATAGCCATTACCACGATCAATCTCAATCCATTGTTGATTTACATTATTTTGATTGGCAGACCATAAATACACATTCTGTCCGTTGTTTCCATCACCCATACCGTCTATGGCAAAGCCTGTCGCATTACGTTTTATAATATGCACTATAGTGCTAAATTCATTGTTATTGGTACTTACCTCAGTTATAGAAAATGATTCCCAAGTTCCATTTAAGCTAGAACTCATGAAACGAACTAAGCCTTCACTATTAACCTGCAAACGTTTTCTTCCTGAAGGGGCATCTGGTAATGTTAAAAAGTGAGTACCAGAACTAGTCCCTTGTGTAAAGTTGTAATAAGTATATGTTCCAGAATAACTAGTCTCTTGCATATCAGCAAATTCTGAATTGTCTGTTCGTAAACGTGGTTTAGCACCGCCAGCAGCTCTTTGTATATGCCAAAATCCATTGCCTTTGTCTACAAATTTCCAAGCTACATTATCTCCTGTAGTGGTCGTCGAAGTAGTATAAGGATCTTCGCTAGATCCGTTAGACGCTAAACGGAGATTGTGTACTGGAGAATCTATGTAATATGTTTTATTTGGGTCTGGAGTAAATGATGTTTGGGTTTCACAATCATTTGTATTAGTTACACTATTATTGGAACCATTATCTGTTACCAAACCACAAGTTTCTATAGAAGAACCCGTACTACCAGATGCAATTACTATTGGATGCTTAGTATTATTAATAACCTTATTATCCTTGCCATTATGGGTACTTTGATAATCTAAATTTCCATTTTTGAAGCGAACTCCATCAAGTGTTCCACCAATTTGAATTCTATAATCTGAAGGAAGATTCGGATCGCCACCGGTTAAGGTTAAACTTGAATTATCCATTCCAATAAAAGCAATACATTTTTGACCATTATAATAAGGATCTACGGCTGGTATAATTTCAATATCAAGATCCCAGCTATCATTATCATAAGTACTTTTAAAAGCATGACCATGAGAAACATCCGCTTTACAATTGATAGCAGTACCACTCCCTAAACCAAATCCTTGCTCACAACCAATAGCAGTACAATTTTCTGCAAGTACAGTTCCAGAAGCATGTGCTAGCACTACCCCTGTTCTCATATGTTTTATAATACAATTACGAACTGTAGGATTAGAAGTTCCTCTTTCAATTGTTTCTCCATTTATATAAGTTGTACCGGCATTATACGCCCTTATACCACCTTCTCCAGTACTCATCATATATCCTGGAGGAAGTCTATATCCCCAAACAGTCATAAAATCCACATTATCTGCAGGAGAACCTGTACCTTCTTCTTTAAGCATATCATCAGTGGAACGCATCTCCCCTTCTATGTAACAACCTTCAATAATTGGATTGCTGGCAGCTTGCATAAAAATTGCATGCCCATAAGATCTATGGATTAACGTACAATTTTTTACATGATTAGATTCTCCACGCACTAACAATGCCGAATGTTTACGATGACCGATAACTGGACCGCCACCTTTACCAAAAGCATCCCCATAACCATAGGGATACGAACCTCGAACAGTCATATGAAACCCTTCTAATAAATTATCAGATCCATCCATAACTATTGTTTGCGCTCTCTTTCTTGGAGCATTATTCCCTACATTAACTAACTTCAGGTTTCTTAGCGTATTATTATTTCCCAAAATCTGGAGTAAATTCACATCTACATTTCCAAAACTGCTTAATACTTCAGTGTCAATATTTATAGTAACGTTGGTAAAATCATAGGCGCTGTTATTACCTTCAAAAAGTAAAAGCGGATTACTAAAATCTCCAGCAGCAACATCTGCTGCTGTAATAGAATATGTTCCTGGGGCTAATTTTACGTTTGCATTACTATCATTTAAATAAGGTAATAATGCTTGTAACGAATTAACAGTAGTTTGGGAAACTAAATTCCCAATATTAAAAATTAAAAGAATGAATAGTATTTTTTTCATCATGATGGTTTATTAATAGGTTGTTTATAGGTCTAAGATTTTATGTATTAGTATGTAATTAGATATTGATAGTAATTTCCTTTATTCCTGCTTTATCCATCCTAGGAATGTTTATAACATTATATGTCTTGATAGAATTGAATCTAATGCTTGTAGATCTTTTAATAGGATTATGTACATAATTATACCCACTAACATTTAGATATGAAGCGGTTATACTTTTGATTGTTAATTTATCCCCATCAACTAATTGATATGGTACCTTATAATGCCGAAGTGTATTGTCCAAATAATCAGGTCGAGTTGCGTTATAAGTATCATTACCGGTGTTCTTTGTAAAGGTAGAATTGCTAAAAACGGAATATTCCGTTACAAACAGTGATTCCTTATAAATTACGTGTACAGAGGTTATCTGAAATAGTAATACAGTTAACACCAAAAGAATTGGTCGTAGCTGGAGTTGCATAAGAGTTACGTTAGTTTTTCAATCATATTATGCAACTTCTTCACCAATCTCCTATAATGCCCTATTACTAGTTGTATCTAGAAAACAAGATTAGAATGATCACATATCTATTACTTATATCATTGTTTTTCAATAAAATATAAACTGGTCAACCAATTTCTAGGGTACTCAAATTTACGCTATCATTAGTAGTTACATTCTCTAAATAATTTTTCGCCCTAATTAAATGAGAATTCGTAAGTAGATCTCTATAATTCGCTTCAGATAATACTATAGGTTTGGTTCTTCACAAACTATATTCATAACGAAGCGCATTGCTTAATATATCTAAAAATTCATTAGTACATAACTCCTAAAAAAAGGATATACTTATTTTTTTGAAATGTAAGGTTGGGTAAGTCTATTTCAAATACGTATTAAAAACAAAGTACTAATACTAATAGCTTTAGTTCTTATTAATTAACCTGTTTGATAATAAAAGTAGTTTTATATGAAAAAATATATTCCATCCCTTTGTTTAGTATTAATAATTTCAATTTCATGTAGTACGGATGATTATACAGATATTCCAAGTACTTCTACAGAGTTTATAACACTAAATTTACCAACATCACCTTTTAATTATGCTGATATTCCATTGCCTGATTTTTTCTTAAATAATGAATTACAAGTTGAGGATAATACTCCAAATAATAATGAGATTACTGATCATGGTGCAACCCTAGGTAGGGTTCTTTTTTATGACAATAAACTATCTTTAAATAATACTATTTCCTGTGCATCGTGTCATATTCAAGAGAATGGATTTTCTGATTCAAGACAGTTTAGTGTTGGTTTTGACGGTGGATTGACCGCTAGAAATTCCATGGGATTGTCTAACGCAAAATTTTATAATAATGGAAGGTTTTTTTGGGACGAAAGAGCTCCAACACTTGAAATACAGACATTAATGCCAATTCAGGATCTAGTAGAAATGGGTATGACCTTACCAGAATTAGAAACAAAATTAGCCAATGAAGAATATTATACTGTTTTATTTAGAAATGCTTTTGGTGATGAAACCATTACCAGTGAGAGAATAGCATTAGCGTTATCTCAATTTATACGTTCTATAGTTTCATACCAATCAAAATTTGACGATGGATTAGCGCAAAGTCAAAATATTAATAATGATTTTCCTAATTTTACAGACTCCGAAAATAGAGGAAAAACTCTTTTCATGAGTAATCAAACAAGATGTTTTGATTGCCATGCTACTAATGTTTTTGTAGGAGATAATGCGAGAAATAATGGATTGGATGCTACAATTACGGATCTTGGTGTTAGTGGGATAACAGGAAACAATAATGACCTAGGAGAATTTAAAGTTCCATCTCTAAGAAACATTGCATTAACAGCACCTTACATGCACGATGGTCGATTTGGAACACTTGAACAGGTTATTGAACATTACAATAGCGGTATACAGAACAATCCGAATTTAGATAATAGATTAACCCAAGGAAACAATGTTCGTCGTTTAAATTTATCAGAAGCCGATAAACAAGCTTTAGTAGATTTTTTAAATACTTTAACTGATGAACAATTTATAAGGGATGAAAAATATGCTAATCCCTTTATTGACTAAAAATGAAATGTAAAATGATAGTATTTGATTGTTTTTATAAAATTAAATTCCTTTAACAATTTATTATATATTTACCTATAATTAATTGAAAGCAATGGACAAATCTTTCTCAGTTTGCGAGGAACAGGTATATAATACATTGTATAAAACTCATGCTGAAAGCCTTAGAAATCATCTCTATTTTAAATTTGGAGATTTAGATCAGGCTGAGGATATTGTACAAGAATCATTTATTAAATTATGGGCTAAGTGTAAAACAATTATTTTTGAAAAAGCAGTTGGTTTTCTATATACTGTTTCTAAAAATTTATACATCGATTCTTTAAGATCTAAAAAAGTTGTTTTAAAATTTGAAAAAAATAGTGCCCCAGTAATGGACAATGAAGACCCTTATTTTCATTTAAGAACTAAAGAATTTAGACAAAAGATAGAAGCTACCATTTCTGCTTTACCAGAAAAACAACGAGAAGCTTTTTTATTAAATAGAATCGAAAAACTTACTTTTAAAGAAATAGCGCTAAAATTAGAAATTAGTCAAACAGCAGTAGAAAAACGAATTTCTAAAGCGTTGGTTAAACTTAAAGAGATAACAGAGTTACAAAAACATAATATATAATCAGGTTGGGTAATTTAGAAATCGAAACGTATATAAAATGATTGTAATCAAAAATATTTAAGCGTGGAAAACAAATTTACTAAAGACAATTTAATCGCTAGATGGTTAGATAATCGTTTAAATAAAGACGAAAAAGAAGAGCTTGATACGTCTGGAGAATTAGATGAATTAAAAGTAGTTTTAGATGATATTGATACTTGGAAAGTAAAAAAATTTGATACCGAAGCAGGCCTTGAAGACCTTAAAAAGCGTAAAAAACTTGTCATCTCTCCTACTTCTGTGAAAGAGAATAAAACAAGTAAATGGCTTAGTATTGCCGCTAGTATAGCAATATTGATTACTGGAGGATATTTTTCTTGGAATTATCTATTTAATCAAACCACAACCATAAATACATTAGTTGCAAAATCAAAGACAATAGATCTCCCTGGTGGTTCACAAATTACCTTGGATGCATTATCAACAGTATCCTATAATGAAAAAAAATGGACTGAGGATAGAACTGTATATTTAACAGGACAAGCTTTTTTTGATGTTGTAAAAGGAAGCTCTTTTACGGTGATGACCAAAGTTGGAAGTATTAAAGTACTTGGAACCCAATTTAATGTAAATGCCACTAACAAAATATTTGAAGTTAAATGCTATGAAGGAAAAGTAAATGTTACCTATAAACAAGAACAAAAAATACTAATAAAAGGAGAATCTATATCCGCAAAAGAAAATAAATTATCTAGTAACTTTCATACTACAAAAAAACCTGAGTGGATCGATGGCTATAGCAAATATAATCAAGTCGTTTTATCGGAAATTGTCATTGATCTAGAAAAGTACTACCAAACAAAAATAGAATTACCTGAAAAATATGAGAACTTACAATTTACAGGTACAATAACTCACAAAGATTTAAAAACTGCTTTAGAAACTTTATTTAGTTCAATGGAGATTGAATATAGTATAGATGATAATAATATCGTGCTAATAAAATAATATATGAATTTGAGGCGGTTCTCATATTATCTTTTTTTATTTACTTTATGGTTTTGTCTAGTTACTAATTCTACTGCGCAAACAAATAATCTCATTAAGTTTTCGGATAAACTAGAACAGTTGGAACAAAAATTTGGAATAAGCTTTTCCTATAACCATACTTTTTTTGATGCGGTTTTTTTAGATCAAAATACTGATTGCAAAAATATTACAGATTGTATCTTAGTAATAGAAAAAATGGTCCCTGTAAAATTCACAAACAAAAACACTTCTAACTATGTAGTATTACCAATAAGAAAGAACATTACATTCGAAGTATTTGATAATGAAAATAATGAGCATATATCTACCTTAGAATATCAGATCAACGAAGAACCAATAGAATATCTTCTGGCTAAGGATAATATGTTTATCTTAAATAATATATTCCCTTTAGATTCTATCCATATTCTTAATTATTCGTATGAGAGTATACGCATAAAAGCCAGTGATTTAATAAGAATAAAAAAAGTAAATCTATTTAAAAAGCAATATCAACTTAATGAAATTATTTTAAGTGGTTACCTAACAAAAGGTATTGATGCTAACGTTAGTGATCATAGCTTACAAATTAACACAGAATCCTTAGGTTTATTAGCAGGAGAAACTGATGGTGATATTTTTAATGTTATAAATAATATTTCCGGAATACATTCTCCAAGTGGGAAATCTGGAAATCTTAATTTTAGAGGGAATACGTATGATCAAAATCTTGTTCAGATAGATGATATCCCTATATATCATTCAGGACATTTTTTAGGAGCAATTTCTCCTTATAATACAGCTGTTATCACTAATGTTGAAGTTCAAAGAAATATGTTGCCCGTAAAATTTGGTGGTCGTGTTGGAGGACTTATTGATATGACAACAAGTAATAAAATTCCGAATACCACTAAATATGAAATTGCTATAAATACGTTATTTGCAGGAGCAACAGTTAAAACTAAGCTTATAGAAAATAAACTATCTTTTTCTGCTGCTTTTAGGACAAGTTATCCAAGTTTTCAATCTCCAAAATTAGAGGCTATTTCTAACTTAATTTTTCAAGGTAGTAGATTAGAGTCTATTGCAGATGAAGTTAATACTTCTTCTGACTTTAAAATTGATTTTTTAGACATGAATGCTAAGCTAAATTATAAGGTCAATGATAAGCATACAACTTCTTTAAGTTTTATAAATATTCAAAATAATTTATCTGCGGAAATAAAAAATACAGGGAATAATGATCAAGTTGATTTTAGAGATTTAGAACTAGACAATTGGGGTGTTACAGGAAAATGGAAAGCTCATTTTTCTGAAAAGCTTACAACTGAATTAAGAGTTAGTAAATCTAATATGAATCTTATTAGCCTTAGTGAAGGATTTGTATTAGAAGAAAGATCCAATAGAGAAAAATTCGATAATGTAATTTCTGATACTCGATTAATTACTGAAATTATTTATAATTACAATCAAAATACATCTTTAGAAGCAGGATATACCTTAACCGAGCATAAATTGATTAGTAACGAAATTGAAGAAGAAAATGGTGTCGATTCCGAAAGAAGACAAGATGCCATAGTTCACTCCACCTATGTGTCTCTCCAAAAAAATTGGAATGAAAAATTGAATGTTAACTTTGGATTTCATAATAATTACTATGCTCCTTTAAATAAGTTATACATAAATCCAAGGTTATTGGCGAGTTACTCTATAAATAAAAATTTATATCTAAAATCTTCTTTAGGGACATCAAATCAATTCATTCAAAAAAAATTAAATAATGATTTTGATGATTTTAATATAACCAATCAATTATGGTTTTTGCCTAATGATGATATAATCACGCAAAAAGGAATACAAACAATGTTAGGTGGTGTTCTTGATAAGTCTAAATGGTTAATAGATTTAGAGCTATATTATAAAAAAACTAAGGGTATCACTAATAAGTCTAATGATAATCTAGGAAATATTTCCAGTATTGGAGCAAATATATTTATAAAAAAAAAATGGCGTAGACTAGAAAGCTGGATAAGTTATGCATTGAGTAAAACTGAGACCGATTTTAATAATATGAAAACAGATGCTTTCTTTGATCAAAGACATATTATAAATCTAACTGGTATACTAAACCTCAAAAAATGGAAATTTGCAATTTCTTGGGGATATTTTTCTGGAATGCCAGTCATTTTTTCTGAAGAATCAGATTCTGGAAATAATCAAAACCCTATTTCTTCTGATCGATTTGATGCATTACATCAATTAGATTTTTCTTCTTCATATACATTCTATAATCCATCTAGAAACTTTAGAACTGTTATTGGTTTATCTATCCTCAATGTATATGATCAGGATAATACAGTAAATGTTTTTCAAAACACGACAGAAAACACATTCAGAAAGGCAAGTAACTTCTCTCCTAACCTTCAAATTAATTTATTTTTTTAATCCCAAAACAGCAAACAATCACCTAACAAACAGCTGTTTAAATTCAAAAAAAACTTACAAAGAAAATAAAATAATATTTTTTTCAAAAAAAGGGTTGGGTAAGAATATGACTCATACGTATTACACATAAACAAGCACATTATAGTTATTGATAGTGCTTTTATTGTGAAATTTATTAATACCAAAAATTATGAAAATAAAGAATTTAAAATTTTCAACACTTTTAATAGCAGGGATATTCATTTTTCAATCTTGTAGTAAAGATGATGATTTTATAAATGATATAGATTCTCCTGACATCGATGTTGAATTAACGGATGAAACAACAGAACTTATAGCAGAATGGAGTAATCTGTGGGTATCAATAGATCAATTTACAGAAAGTATGAGACCAAATACAGTAACCCGATCTTTGGCATATATTCATTTAACCGGTTACGAAACAGCAGTTCCTTTTATGGACAACTACTCATCCAATACAGACAGATTTAATAATTTCAATATTAACACAAATACTCTTGAAGATGATGTAGATCTAAAACTTGCTTTAAATACTGCTTATGCATTAGCCATAGATCATTTTATGATTAATTTAGAAACTGGTGTAAGACAAAGAATTTCTGATTTTCAAGAAGAAAAAGAAGCAGAATTAACCGAAGGACTTTCTGATACTGAAATAGAAAATTCAGAAACTTGGGGAAGACACGTTGCACAGAGAGTTATCGCTTATAGCGAAACTGATCAAGATGGTGAAGAACAAATACAAAATCCAACCCCTCAAGATTATATAGCTCCAGTTGGCGTAGGTTTATGGGCTGCTAATGAAAATGAAGATGCATGGTTTCCATATTGGAGAGAAGTTAGAACGTTTGCGATAACACCAGAAGAATCAAGTAGTGTAGCATTTTCTTCTGTATTACAACATAGTACGAATCCATCAAGTGATTATTACCAACAAATGAATGAGGTATATGAAACTACCACTACTGCTGCCACTGCTAATAATGAAGATTTATGGATCGCAGAATTTTGGGCAGATGATGTTGAAGGACTTATGATAAGTCCTCCGGGAAGACAATTTTCTATTGCAAATCAATTAATAGAGCAAAATGATTTGGCTTATGATAGAGCATTAGAACTTTTATTAAGACTTGGTTTTGCAATAAATGATGCAGCGGTTTCTGCCTGGGATGACAAATATACCTATAACATCGAGCGTCCAAGTAATTATATTTGGGAGTATATTGATGAAGATTTTACTTCTAACTTGTCTAAGTTTATCGAAGAAACGAATCCAGCTTTCCCAAGTTACCCATCTGGTCATGCTACTTTTGCTGGTGCTGGCGCAGGAGTATTTATAGCATTCTTTGGATCGGATAGTGTTAATTTTACGGATAGGACATATAATAACTTTACCGATATAGAATTTAACGGAACGCCAAGAAGTTTTACTTCATTCACTGAAATGGCTACTGAAAATGCTTATTCACGTGTCCCACTAGGTGTTCATATAGAACAAGATGCAATTGAAGGTTTGCGATTAGGTTATGAAATTTCTGATGCAGTAAATAGCATAAACCTGCAATAAGCAGTTAATTTTAATTGATTACCCCAAAGCAGATTGATGTTTTTTTTAGAGTTGATTTGGTCCTGTAGATGTATTTCTACAGGATTTTTTTTGTAAAATTACTTTTATAGGCCCTACCTAAAGGAATTGTCTTTTGATTACTTAAATATATCTGATTACCAGAAAACTTTTCGATTTTTGAAGTATTAATAATGTAAGATTTGTGTACTCTCATAAAGTTTTTAGAAGGTAAAAGCTCTTCCCAATAACGTAAAGTCTCGGAGGACACGAGTTTTTTATCCTGTAAATGAATTTCTGTATAATCTGTGTCGGATATAATATATGTAATGTCGTCAATAAGAATCCGTACATGATCGAAACCAATTTTTGCGTACACTTCTTTAATTTCTGTAGTATTAGCGTCTAAAGATAACTGTTGTTTTTTGTTTTCTACTTTAGAAACAGCCTTGATAAATCGCTGAAAAGAAAAGGGTTTTAATAAATAATCCACCACATCAAACTCATAACTCTCTAAGGCATAATCCGGAAATGCCGTCGTAAGAATAACTTGAGGCGGATTCGAGAGTGTTTTTAAAAAATCAATTCCCGAAATCTTAGGTAAATGTATGTCTAAAAAAATAACATCTACTTTGGTAGACTTCATTAGTTGCATAGCTTCAATAGCATCTGTGAAAGTTCCTATGAGTTTTAGGGACCCCATATCTTCTATATACTTTTTTAGAATACGTTGCGCCGGTAATTGATCTTCTACAATGATACAATTCATGGTTCCTTAGACTTTTTTAGATCGATCATTAATTGAACTTCATACATATCTTTATCATTATTAATATGTAATTTATGTGCCTTTGGGTATAATATGTCTAATCGTTTTTTTACGTTTTCTAAACCAATTCCACTATCTAAATTATTAGTATTAGTCTGGTTTTTATATGTATTAGAACACTTAAAATAAAGCATCCCTTCATTTGTAACCTTAATATCCATAGCTATAAGGATACCATCGGTCTGACTAGAACTACCGTGTTTTAAAGCATTCTCCACAAAAACGATCAGTATTAATGGAGCTATCCAAAAATTTGCTCGTTCAATATTTTTAGATAACGTAACTGTGCCTCGCCCTTCTATTTGTAATCGCCCAAGATTAATAAAGTTCTCTAATTGTTCTACTTCTTTAGAAAGAGAAACATATTTTGCCTTACACTCATATAACATATACCGAAGTACCCCCGATAATTCTAGAATAAGTTCTGGTGTTCGCGGTGACTTTTCAATAGCATACGAATATAAATTATTCATATTATTAAAAAGAAAGTGGGGATTAATCTGTGATTTTAAAAATTGAAGTTCACTCTCCTTTACAGAATCCTTTAATTCTTTAACCTCTCTTTGTTTGATAAGTGCATCCCAACCAAATTTAAACCCTGCCAATACAGACAATGTAGGCAGTGTACTCATTAAGTTATAAACTACTCCTAAAAACTTCCTTCCTCTAGTATCTGGAAAATAAATCTTTTCTAAAATAGATTCTTCAACAAAAATTACTCCAGTCACAACCAAACTAAAAAACAAAATAAACTTTAAATATGCTCCAGGATATAAAAATCTTGGAAGAAGTACATAATTGATGATAAGACCAGCAATTACAAAATTCAAAAAAAACACAAATTGATAGAATTGTATTTCCGGATTGCGGCGGTCAAAAGAATAGAAAATAAATACTACAATATGTAATATCACTTGGAACCAAACCTCTTTATGTAATAATGTGTTTTTCACAATATCTAAAAAATTGTATAACAAATATAGTTTATCGCTTTTCTAACTATATAACATTACATCTAATCCACTAAACCAATACCCTAAACGACAAATCTATTACTGTCAATAACAATCATGTCGTTTATAGGATTATAACAGTTGTTTACCCAAGTAGATTTTTAAAAAACTGTTCTTCTTCCTTCCTTTGAAAAATCAAAATAAAATAAAACATACAATGAACAATCGGGTTTTTATAATCTTACTTTTTTTAACAGCTACAATTTGGGCTCAAAATAAAGAAATACTAATTTCTGGTACATTAGTAGAAGCAGAAACGGGTCAGCCTATACCCTATGCTACGATTGTTCTAAATGACACAAATTCTAAAGCAACTATTTCTGGTGCAATTACTAATGACAATGGAACTTTCGAGATAAACACTACAGCAGATAATTTCTATATCGAAATTAGTTTTATAGGATTTAAAACACTAAAATTACAAAAGTTTGAAACGATAGAAAATAGAGTAAGTCTTGGAAAAGTTAAACTATATCAGGATAGCGAAACATTGGACGAAGTTGTTGTTCGAGGCGAAGTATCTAAAACAGAATTTAAACTTGATAAACGTGTATTTAATGTTGGAAAAGATTTAAGTACAGCAGGTGCAAGTGCATTAGAAGTATTAAATAATGTCCCCTCTGTGAATGTTAACATCGAAGGAGAGATAAGCCTTCGAGGAACTGGAGGTGTTCAGATCTTAATAAATGGAAAACCATCAGTCCTAGCAGATGAATCTAGTAATGCCCTGGGAACCATTACTGCTGATATGATTCAAAGTATTGAAGTAATAACAAATCCTTCTGCTAAATATGAAGCCTCTGGTACTTCAGGAATTTTAAATATCATACTGAAAAAAGAAGAAAAAAAGGGATGGAATGGCTCCATTTCACTTAATACAGGAATTCCCGACAATCATAATGTAGGAATTAGCCTTAATCGTAGAACAGAAAAATTTAATCTATTTACCCAGATCGGTGCAGGTTATCGATCATTACCAAGAGATAATGAAGCAATCAACCGTAATTTAGAAAATAATGAAGTTGTTTTTAGTGAAGGTGAAAATTTTAGAAATGAAACTTTCTTCAATATAACTTTAGGAACAGACTACCATCTTAATGAATATAATGTGTTTACACTTTCTGGAAATTTTGCTTATGAAATAGAAGATCAACCTTCTGAAACGAATTTCCGCTTTTTTGATGGTGATAATACATTAGTATCACAATGGGTACGTAACGAAACCACTGATGCAACGAATCCCAAATGGCAGTATGAGTTTAATTGGAAAAAACAGTTTAAAAACAATAAAGATCACACTTTTCAATTAAGCGCTTTAGGAAGTTTCTTTGGAAAAGACCAATCTTCTTTATTTGGGGATATCACAATAGAAGGAGAAAATGTTGACAGTAACCAACGTACTGCTACCAATTATCAGCAAGCAGATTTTACTTTTAAAGCTGATTACACAAATCCATTAACTAAGGAATATAGTATCGAAACAGGAGCTCAGTATGTTATAAACGATGTTGGAAATGATTTTGAAGTTGAAGATTTAGTTGATGGACAATATGTAATTAACGAAAGTCTAACCAATGATTTTGAATGGATACAAAAGGTATTAGGTGTTTATGCTACTTTAGCATATGAAAATGATATCTGGGGTGTAAAAGGAGGTTTGCGAATAGAGAATACTGATTTAGAAACTTTATTAGCAAATACAAATGAAGGCAGCTCACGAAATTTCACTAATTTTTTTCCGAGTTTTCATACATCTTATAAGATAAGCGACAAAATCTCACTTCAGGCTGGTTACTCAAAAAGAATTTTTAGACCTCGATTAAGAGATTTGAATCCTTTCTTTAATATCCGAAATAATTTTAATATCAGAACAGGGAACCCAGAACTACAACCAGAATTTACTAATTCTTATGAACTAACTAGCATATATAAAATAGGAAAAGCTAGTATGAGTTCTAGTCTATATCATCGTTATACAACAGACGTTGTAGAAAGAGTATCAACGTTTATTGATAATGTAAATTTTAGTACTCCAGAAAATATAGGAACTAATTCATCCATAGGTTTTGAAACAAATGGGAAATATAGCCCTACGAAATGGTTAACTTTTACAGGAGATTTTAATTTCAACTATTTTGATCGTAAAGGAACTTTTGAAGATCAAGTATTTGATTTTAATGGAAATCAATGGTCCACTAGATTAGGTACAAAATTAGGTTTACCTGCAGATATCGATTTAGAAATTAATGGAAATTACCGTTCAGATTTCGAAACTGTACAAGGAAAACAAAGTGGATTTGCTTTTCTAGACCTTGGAATGCGTAAAAAAATATTAAAAGGAAAAATAGTCGCTAATCTCGGTATTCGTGATGTTTTTGCTTCTAGAATTCAGGAAAACTTTGTAAACCAACCTACTTTCGAAACCTATAATTTTGGACAACGTGGACGCTTTTTTACATTTGGATTAAGCTACGCTTTTGGTAAAGGTGAAGCAGTAACTTATTCTGGACGCAGAAGATAAGATTGACCTGTTTATCGTTAACGGACAAAGTGTGACGAGTCTACCCGCCGAATCATCTCTTATTTAATCTAAAATTATAATAAAAAAGAACCTGATCACTTAAACATTTCTTAGTATTTTGCTCTATAATTTATATATCCTGATTTATATCAATACTACAAATAATATTATAGGCAATACAGTATGAAATACATCATAACGGAAGAAGATTTAAAAAAAAGAAGTCATGGGATGTCTTTTGATTTTGTGAATGCCGACTTTTTACATTTCATTGAAAAAGAAAAAGAACTTAATAATCCTTTTTTAAGTGTTGCTAATATTAAACAACTGGAAAATGATACGTTAAAGAATATCAAATCGAATATTTATACTTTTGGTATTCTCGGAGTACTATCTTTTAGTTATGGGGTATATGTATTTTTTACATTCGCGCCCAGAGTAGCTATTAATTTATACACACAGTTTCCTTTTATAGAAAATGGTTCTATTCCTATTGTTCTTGGTCTATCATTAATAATAGGCTGTATATATAGTTATTCTAAAAGGAAAGATATTTTGATCACAAAAGTGAAATCAAAGATTATTGAACATCTAAAAAAGGTACAAAGGGAGAAATCCATTGTGACCGAAAAAAAGAAAAGAAATACGAATCTACAACCTAAGAAAAAGCGCAAAAAGAAAAGGTGAAAATTATTATAATAATATTAAAGTAATTCATCTACATTCCATTTGATAAAACATACCCGTCATTTTCACGTCATTTGTGTAATGTCGTGTTTTCAAGTAATAGATAACTATAGTTTTGTCCTTATTGATTTAAAGAATAGTTATGAATACAACTGAAAGAAGACATGACCTTGATTGGTGGCGTGTAATCTCCATCTTTTTAGTTTTTTTACATCATATAGGAATGCCATTTAACGGTGATGACTTTCACATTATGAATACCGAATCTAGTAAACTGTTAGATGATATTACGGTATTTTTCGAACAATTTAGATTACCATTATTATTCATTATTTCGGGAACAGGAACAGTGTTTGCATTTTCTAAACGTAACTGGATTCAGTTTACTAAGGAACGTACAATCCGACTTCTAATTCCATTAATTTTTGGAGTATTAGTAATTGTACCTCCACAAACTTATATAGAAAATATTGGATCTTATTCTTCGTATTTAGATTTTTATAAAAATATCTTAGAACATTTAGAAGTAAATCATCTATGGTTTATAGAAAATCTATTTTACTTATCTATTGGCTGTATTCCGATTATTATTTGGGCAAAATCTTCTTATGCTAAACCATTCAAAACGTTGTTAGATACATTTTGTGCTAAACCTTTAGGAATGTTTCTTTTAGTGTTACCGCTAATCATTATTAAAATAGTAGCTAAACATTATTTTCCTGAAGATGATAAATCTATAACAAACCTCTCCTCTACATTATATTACGGATATTTTTTTCTTGCTGGTATTATCATAGCAAGTAAACCAACATTATGGGATTCATTAAAAAAATACCGCAAATGCAATGCATTTATAGCATTTATGGCTACACTATTATTTTATATATATTATTTTCTTCCCAATAATATAGCTGCAACTTATTTGGATATTTCCATGCGTTGGGATATTTGGTATGGTTTAACTGTACTTGTAGGTTGGACGATAATAATTACTATGTTAGGATATGGTCAAATTTGGCTACACAAACCAAGTATTTTAGTAAAGATTCTCAATCAGGGCATCTACCCTTTTTACATACTACATCAAACAGTTATTATCGTTATTGGATATTATATATTACAGGAATCATGGAGTATATCTATCAAACTATTAATTCTAGCAATCACATCCTTTATCATCATTATATCTGTATATAAGTTTCTTGTATATCCTTTTAGGATTCCTAGATTTCTTTTCGGAATGAAAAAAAACAAATAATATCTAAAATAGGTTGTGAACTATAAGTAAGATATCCTTAGTTTGTCTTATAATGATATTAGACAAACTAAGGATTATTGATAAAATTATATTGTTAGTATCCGAAATATTAATTATCCCAACGTACCATTTCTTTTAAATCAATTGAATTAAACCAATGGCCTCTTAGCATCACTCCTTCTGGTTCTTTCAAGATATCGAGATCATCAAGAGGATTTGATGGAAGTAATATCATATGAGCAGTATAACCGTCTTTTATTTTGCCTACATAATAATTGTTATCGATAAAATTATTGATATATACCCCAGCATTAGCCGTTCCGGCTTTTAAAGCTTCGTAATTTGTTAATCCAGCTTTAACCAAATTTTTCATCTCATCAATTGCAGATTCTCCTGGTGCAGCAGCTGGAAATGCAGTATCTGTGCCTACAAGAATATTAACTCCAGCATTATGAAAATGTTTTACAATTGGAAAGTAAAATTTATAAACTTTCTCTATATAAGGCCTACTCTTTACATCTCTGGACCCATACCAATCAGCTTTATAAATCCTTTGAATTTTAGGATGTAAACTTTTAGTTTCGGGCAATCGTAAAATCGAATCCATTACTTGTGGTTTCCCCCAAGTAAGTTCTATTTTTTCATAAGCAATAATATTTGCAATTAACCATATGTTCTCTTCTGCAGCTTTTGTGGCAAAATCTTTTACTTCTTGCTCATCAAATTCTGTAAACTGAGTATAAATAAATTCCTCGGTATGAGCTATAGATTTTTGACCAATTCGTAATGCATCATCAGCGGTTAAGTTTCTTGGAATATGTCCCATTGCATGAATACCTTCTCTTTTAGCAATTTTCATCATATGTTCAAATTGTGGTATGGTCATTTTCCCGTATATCTTTATAAAATCATATCCTTTTGCCTTGTCTTCGATAATTCGTTCTTCTATTCTATCTAATGTTACTTCTTTATATTGTGGTCTATTCAACTCTTTTACAACTCCACCTCTACCTGCAGTATAAATATCTGGTCCCGTAATTTGCTTCTCCTTAATTTGCGCTCTTAGTTTTAAAACCCTCTTTGAGCCTCCCAAATTTAAAACGGTAGTAACACCATTTACAACATATGAACGCATCCATTCTTCTGATTTTTTGCGATGTAAATGAACATGGGTGTCAGTTAAACCTGGGATGAGATATTTTTTATGTTCACCATCAATTATTTTTGCGTTATCTGGTATGTTAATATCGTTACTATTACCTAATGCAATAATTTTATCATTTTCTACAATAACTGTTTGTGACATTTTGGTAATAGAATCTTGCATTGTTAATACGTTTACGTTAACAAATGCTTTAATCTGTTCTTGTTCTTTTACTTTATATGTTTGTGCATCTATTGTGAACACACATATAAAAATCATTATCAAAATAATATATCTTGTATTCTTCATTAATTGGAATTATAGCTGTTGTTGTAATTATTAGAGGTTATAGTTTCATGAGCTTTCATCAAGTTTAGTAAACCTGAATCCATATTTTTATTGATCAACCAAAACCCTGAACTTAACAAGGAATTTCCGGTGAAGTTTTGTTCTACTAAAGTCAAATTTTTATTTCTATTAATGATCATAAATCGTTCTCCATAACCATCTGTCCAGATTGTATTTGTATCTGAAGCTGTCCACCACTGATAACCAAACCCATCATATCTTCCATAATTAATATGGTTAGTAGTAAGATCACTATAGGAGGATGTACTTTTTGTAATCCAATCTTCTGATATAATTTGTTTACCATTCCATTTTCCATTATTCGCTACCATAGCACCGATTCTTGCAAAATCACGAGTACTGATATAGATATAATATTGTTTATGCATTGTTTTTTTCTTTGGCATAAACCAAGGGCTTCCCATAATTACATTATCCGAATCAAAATCCTGAAGACCAAGTGGCTTGGCTAAATTATCTTCCATAAATTTTCCAATACTAATACCTGTTTCTTTCATAAAAATGGTGCCTAAAACATTTGCATCAAAATTGTTATTAAAAAAATAAGTTCCTGGTTTATGACTTTCTCTTTTTGGTCGTTGAGTTATTTGATTATCATGCTCACCAGAAGCAGGTAAATAAACACCTGATTTACCCATTAATAAATCCCTTATCGTTGCACTTTTTTCTTGGGTAGTTAAAGGAATAAATTCATCTACTTCAAGTTGAGCAAGTGTTTTATCAAGATTTATTAGTTCTTGATCAACTGCTATTCCATATAACAAACTCAGCATAGCCTTTCTAGTAGAATGTCCATTCATTATTTTGTCAGTAGGCCCATACTCATAAATAACTTTTTCATTCTGCATAACCATTATAGCCCTAGTACGTTTAGGTTTTATGGTAGGAGTTAATATGTTATTTATTTTTTCTGAAACAGGAATGCCATAAGTGAGTGCAGTTTCATAATTTGGTGTGGGATTACTAACTTGTGGAATCAAAAGATATATCACAAGTATTAAAATTATAGTACATACACCTAGTATAATTCGTTTTATTTTTATATTCATTATTTTTTCTTTACTTAATTGATATATTGATTTATACTCATTTTTCTACTTCTGTTATTAGCTTCTTTTACAGATTCTAACATATTATCTAGTGTAGTTCGGTTTAGAAGTTTTCCATTAATAATTACTGACTGAATTGTTTTAGTATTAGTGATATCATCTAAAGGATTCTTTTTTAGTATCACTAAATCTGCATTATAACCAACTTCAATTTTCCCAATATTATATTGCATCCATTCGCCAGCATGTACCGTTGTAGACTGTAATACACGAGAATTCGTTAAACCAACTTTATTAAGAGAATGTAATTCTTGATGCAATGAAAAACCAGGAGTAGCGCATGCTACATTAGCATCGGTCCCCGCTACAACTATCACATTATGCTTAATTAATGCTTTGGTCATGATATGATGAGCTTTTACATAGGTTTCCCAATATCCTTTTACCCTTTTTTGAAGTTCAGGGTCGTTTTTTGCATTCAAATTCTCGTAGTAATTATTTCCTGGTGTCCACCCTCTAGTAATACTCGATCCTTCAACAATACCTGGATTAGCATATTCTAACGGAATTGTTTTGATAAAACTATCTAATTCTAATTTTTGTTTAGGAAAACTTTCCACTAACCATATTGTAGAAGATACTACGATATTTTTTTCTTTAATTTTAATCGCTATAGTATCAGCTCTTTCCTTCAAAAACTGAAGATATTCTTCTGTTTTATTATAATAAACTAAACCAAATTCATTCATGGTGTTTTTAACAATCTCTTCTACATGAGCAAGTTGAGACTGTCCAGAATTGTACAAGCCATCTAATCCTACTTCTGGACCTAAATGACCTATCGCCGGTATATTTTGTTTTACAGCTTCATCTACAATAGCCTCATATATTTCTGGATTTAAATTAGTAAGTTTAATTGCATCATAACCTTGTTCTTTAAATTTACGAACTGCTTTGCGCGCTTTTCTTTGACTTGTATAGGATTTTGGTGCTCCAAACCAACTTTTAATCTTTGATATCATACCTTTTTCACTACCAAGTTTTCTAGTTGCTACATAAAGGTTTGGACTCAATGTTCCACTTTTTGCCTCTTCCCTCCATTCTAAATGTGACTTGTCACCGAACATCTCTCCTACGGAAGTAACTCCGTTAGCTAGAAATAATAAAAGATCATTCTTACTTTTCTTTAAGTGTACATGTGTGTCAATAAGACCAGGTATTAAATATTGACCGGTCCCATCGATATTTGTATACTCATTAGTAACATTAGTTCGTTTATCTATTGAAACTATTTTACCTTCTTTGATTAATACTGTTAGACTATCCAACATTTTAGTACAATCTTTAGATAACACACTAATATTGGTAATTGCTAATGGAGAATTAATAGAATTAAAAATTGAGGTATTAACAAGCTCTGTTTTTGCTCCTTGGTGTTGATTGATTTTCGAATTAACTCGGATACAAGAACCAATACTAATTACTAATATAGCTAGTACTGTTCCCAAAACCCATTTTTTGATTAATGTTTTTTTCATTTGTTTTGATGAATTTTAAATTGACTATTAAAACAACAAAACAACTGTAAAATGAGTAATGATGGGTCTCTCTGCTTCTAAAGAGACAAGAAAATGAGATTAATTTTGATTTATTTTAAACTCTGATGGAGATTGGCCTGTTTCTTTCTTAAATAACCTATAAAAGCTCGCTTTAGATTTAAATCCACATTCATAAGCAATTCCTTCTATTGTATAATCTTTATATAATGGTAATGCTATTAATTGTTTAAACTCTTTAATCCTATAGCTATTCACAAAATTATAGAAGGAAATTTCTAAATACTGATTTAACAAAGCTGATAATTTCTTGTCTGTAATATGAATTCCGGATGCTAACTTACTAAGTGTTAAATCTTCATCTAAATAAGGTTTTTCTTTTTCCATAAATTCTACAAGCAATTTTTCGAAAGAAGAAAACTCAGATTCTAATTTTTCATTGATCATTTTCTTTCTATCCTTGCTACCTATAGAACTATCTAATAAAAAATATGGCACCAATACTTTAGATTGCTTAACGCCATAATACAATCCATAACAAACAGAAATAGAGGTTAATAACATAATCAAATTTTGAGTCCTCCATCCCAAATAGCCAAATAGCATTTGATATCCAACAAAAAACAGATCAATAAAAATAATAATAAATGGAGCTATTAAAAGATATCGTACCCAAATAAAATTATTATGCTCGATATGAGAATAATTACATTTTAATGCTTTTTTAAACTTATCAAAAGTTCTAAAACTGATATAGATATATATTAAATAAATAATATCTAATAACGGTCGCTTGATAAAAAGATATTGTTGAATAACATCGATATAGTCTACAAAATATTCTCCCGAAACCATTGCTATCTTGTATGGAGCAGAAATTAGAATAACAAAAACAATAAAAGGAGTTAAATGAATAATTCCATTTTTTAACACCTTTTTATCATCTAAAAATAGGGATTGAATATATAAAAGTAACAAAGGTCCAAGTGCCAATTTTACTCCATACACAATTAAAAAACTGATGTCTAGTAATATCTCGATATTATGTATCGAAGCATACGATTCTAACAAAACGAAAACCAATAATGCAAAAAATACAATCAAAATTGATTTATGAAGTCCTTTATCCTTTGATTTATAAAAAATATAGATATAAATGCACGAAAAAAGCATTCCAATGATAAAAAGAAAATCGTAAACTAATTTCACTTATAAAGTTTAGACCAAATATAAGTAGTAAATATTTTTAAACCCATATAATTTTATCATTAGGTTTATTCGAAATATTGTATTATTAATTAAGAATTTTTCTTTCTATAAGACGACGGTGTTACACCTTCAAATTTTTTAAATGCACTATTAAAAGAAGAAAGACTGCTAAAACCGGTATCAAAAGCTATGGAAGAAATTGTGTACTTATCTCCAACATTTAACAGCTTATTTTTAGCTTCCTGAATCCTGTAATGGTTGATATAATCATTAAAGTTTTTATTAGAATATTGATTAATCGCAGATGATGTTTGCTGTACACTTTTTCCGAGCAACTTACTCAATTTTATCAATGAAAGATCTGGTTCTAAATATAATTTTGTGTTCATTAGTTTTGATATTTCATCAAATAATGAATAATCATCATTTACATTAAAAGCATTACCGTTTAAATCTGTAGCCTTTAGTTGAAATGCCTTGTAACTCAAGAAATATATAATTATAGAATATACTACAGGTCCAATAATATAGGGAACTGATTCATCCAATATATTTAATACATATGTTATCCAAATAATTATAAAACCAAATGCCAAAAGGTGCAACCAATCAAATATAGCTTTATGAGATTTAGTTATTTTAACCGATTGATATCGATTCTTTGTTTTTTTTATAACAATCCATCCTAAGAGGATATAAAGTGCAAAATGCAGATAAATAAATACCAAACCACTACCAAATATTAAAATAACAAAATCACTTGTTTCATACCATTCTTTAGTAACTAAGAGACTAGCAAAAAACACTAAAAGAAATGGAATAATTTCTATAAAATAATACTTAGGAAGTTTAAAGCCTGGAACAGTCATTCCCAAAATATACCATCTAAAAAAAGGTCCTATTAATAATAAAAAAGCCAATCCTATAAATATAAAAATAGGCTCCAAGTTATTACCAAAATTAAGCATTACAGATTTACCAATCCGGAAAGCCATAAATACTAAAATCAGTCCAAGTAATAAATTAGTAAGCGTTTTTTTCTTTTTAAAACCTATCAAATAAAAAGCGAACAATATTCCGTGCAAGAGTCCTGCGCTGCTAAGTATAATAAGTAAGATATCGGAAAAATTCAATGGACTTTTTTTTCAAATGTAGGGATATTTCATATTCCAATGAAGTATATCCTATATAGAATAAGTTTCTATATAGGATATATAATAACTAGCTGTTTTCTTTTGATTTCTTTTTTGCATACGAAGTAAGGCTTGTTAAACTAATAAAACGACCTATTTTTCCTTGCATAGCTGCAATAATCCCATGTTTTGCAATTAATACTCTAGACATAGGTTGCTTATCCTTAGTATACATTTGATCAATAAGTCCTCTAGCCTTTTCTGAACCTTGTTCATGATACGTTTTTAAAACTTTTACGGCATTTTCTTCTCCTGTAACTTTTCTAAATTTAGGCTTATAGCCCAATTCAGTAATCATTGACTCTGCTAGAACCCAAGTAGACCAAGGATTTTGACCGGTAATCAAATTTTTATCTTTACTTATGTTTTCTAGATACATCGTCCCTTCATTAAAAACACCTCCTTGATCAACTAATTTATCTTGTAAAAGAAATGGGAATATTGTTTTTGCATCCGATATCAATAACAATTCTTCTGCATTAGTGAATCCACTAACTTTTTTATTCTCTAGTAAATGCTTCCCGGTATTAAGCGTAACATTTACTAAAGCTGCTGGACCATGACATACGGCTCCGACTACTTTGTTATTTTCATATAAGTTTCTGACTATAGCTTGTATTGACTCGTTGTCTGGAAAATCAAACATAGCTCCTTTACCTCCTGCAAAAAATACCGCCTCATATAGATCAGGGTCAATCTTATCTACAGGAATTGTATGCTTAACTTTAAGTTGAGCAACACTATCATTAAGAAACGCGTAATCAAATTCTCCCATATCTTCAGCATCTATGACTACAGGAGGTTCTCCTCCTAATGGACTTGCTATATCAACATCAAAACCATTTGCCTGAAAAACATAATACGCTCTAGATAATTCGGTCAATTCATAACCGGTACTTTTTTCAGTATTCCCCATTACATTCGTACTAGTAACGATTGCTAGAATCTTTCCACGCTTATCAATTTTGTTTTTTGATAAATAAGGTAAATCAGACATCTGAGTTGATGTAATGTCTTTCATATTTTCTGATGACGGTATTAACCCCATAAACCACCATCCAAAAATGAATAGAGAAACAATAATACTCCCAAAGGAGATAAGAATCCATTTAAAAATTTTATACTTTTTGAACATGCTATTTGTTTTAAAATTATAGCACGAAATAATAGTAAATACTAGACAAAATATGTCGAAATTATAATTCCGTCAGAGTATATTATACTTTTAAATGGTATTCAACTTAATCAATAAGCTCCGTAATTACTTACGAAGCTTATCTTACAAAACTAATTAATTACATAAAACTCATAAGAGCATATTTAACACAAATTAATTAGACGTAACATTAAAATTGCAAACACCTTTTTTGAGATTTACTATTGTAGAAAACATCTTTATATAATAACTACGTTTATTCATCCTTTTCTTGGTCCTTTGTCTGGAGGAAAAGGTCTTCTCGATCTTTTCTGTTCTTTAAATTCACCCATTAAACATCTGCTGATATAAGGAAAGTTTTCTGTAACTAAATAAATATAATTTCCATTATGTATAATTCCATTACATTCATCTAAATCTCCATAACCCGCTACATATTCGAAATCTGATCCATAGGTACCATCGTGATGACCACCAATAGAAATATCCATACGAGTCATAGGATTTTCATAGCTACAATCTTCTCCTTCTCTTGTTCCTTTTAAAAGTTTATAACTAGGTTTATATATTCCACTTTTAGAATAATATATTGGGTATCCATCGTGAGCAAATCCAATGTGTACCAAATCTTTTCCTGTATCAAAATCAGTAATAATAGAAATTGGAGTACCGTGATAATGATACGCTCCAGTAGGTTGTACATGCGCGTGATTAAAATCCAAACCTAAATCAATTACATCTTGTAATGCTTCTACTCTGTAATTTTCTCCACTCTCACATTCTACTACTTCTGCAGTTCCCGGTTCGAATTTAATACCATTTAGAGCCACACCTGGTTCTCTTACCCAAACAGCCTTACCGGTATATATTGGATTTAAGGGAAAACTATATGTTTTTTCTTGCGCTTTAATCTTATTTGGATTTCCAGAGTTTGGAAAATCACCGGTTTTATGGTTCGGAAGCGCATTAGTAACCATAATTCTTTTATTCTTAGATACAGTCACTTTGGTTTTTGTTCCATATTTTTCATTAATCAATGAATATGAATCAAAATAATCTACTGCATCTTGATGAGTATGATTGAAGCCATCATGAGAATGACTTGTTTTTTTGAATTGTATATCACTACAACTAATTATAACAATGTTCATGGTAATTAACAAGGAAGGAATTTTAAACTTTTTCATATTTTGTTTATTCTTCTTTTTAATGATTATCTAAAGCTCTTATGATTATTTGGATGTTGTTTTAAACCAAAAATCTATAGCAGGTACGGATTCTGTTTTTCTGCCTTTTGACCTACCTTGATCTCCTCCTCCTGGACCATTCCCAGATCTTCCTTGGGGAGCGCCACCATTAGATCTTCCTCCACCTCTTCTGCCACCTCCTCGAACAGAAGCTTGTTGCGTAGGTCTAGTTCTTTCCGAATTATCTCGAGACATCTCAACTGTTTTTACACCTATAGAAAGCTTATTAAAATTAATACCAGATTTTACGTTGATTTTATTATTAGGAATTTTTAAATAATAAATAAAACTGTTTCTTTCTTCATTAACTGCTAAATTGATCGTAATACCTTCATTGTTAAGAAGTGTATTAAACTCTTTAGTTTTATCATAATATTGATACAATGCTTTTTGTGGTGTATTGTTTTTTAGCCTATATCCTATTTGACGTATTATACTATCATTATCAGGAAATTCTCTAGTTTCATTAGGCCTATCCTTATTTCTTCTTGGAGGTCGTTGATTATTGGCTATTGGATAGGTAATAAATACATTCTTTTTCTTTTTACCTTTCGTGTCAAAATATACATTTATTCCTTGACGTAGTATAGATGTTGCAACTTTAGAATCAATCGTTTCAATAGTAAGGTATACGTATGCTTCGTCGGTATATATTTGATAAGTTTCGGTATTATTAATTACTGTAGTTGTGTCTATCACAACATTCGCGTATAAAGAAATTGCGAATAATGATTTCATTATAAAGATACAAATGAGTACCAAAATTTTATTTTTCATAGTTAATTATTTTGAAGGTGCTAGTGGTTCTATTTTTGGGTATATAGAAATTCTTATTAGTATGGTAAGCAGTGTTATACTTAGAATAATCAATAACCATATGTTTTTTATTGATCGTTTATCTTTTATAAATGATTGTGTGTCCATTTAAAAAGAATCAACAAAAGTGTTTATTATATTTTTAATCAATTCAAAATTGGTTGATTCACTCTTAAAAGAAGAAAGATTTATAACTAACTCATATGGATTAACTGGATTAGAAAGCGTATGTATACAGATACTCCCTATAAAAGTAATAATACAGATTGTTGTTATTAATATGATTTGTTTCATAATCTGTTGATTTGAAATTACACATTAATGACTAAAAAAAACAAGAGAAGTTTAATCGCAAAATTGCATTTTCTATGAAATGCTATTCATTTTCTGCGAAATGAAAATTATATTAAGTAATTACTTAGTTAGATAAGTTACCTATCTAATCTAATGGTTGACACAATTTTTTATAGAATCAACTTTCATTTTTTAAAGATTCATAATCTTTTTTTATTGAATAATACAATTGGGAATTTTCTAAGTTTTTGATATAGAAAAAGTAAATGTACTACCAGTTCCCTTAGAAGAAATAACCGAAATATCACCACCTAAATTCCTAACTATTTTCTTTACAGTAGCCAAGCCAATACCAGTACCAACATTGCCATCTCTATCTTCTACTCCTACTACCGTAAAAAGATCAAATATTTTATCTAAAAAATCTTTTGGGATTCCATCACCATTATCCTTTACAGAGAAAATGTATAAATTTTCTTCTTCCTTAAGTGTTATATCTATTACGATCTCAGATTTTGAATTATACTTAATTGCATTTGTAAGTAAATTAATCAGTACCTGCATCAAAGCTGTTTTATTAGCAAAAATTTGATTTACATCAGAATAAAGATTAAAATCAACTTTATGTTCAGAATCGGTTATTTTCTTTAATTCTTCTAATAAAAGATCAATGTCAATCTCTTCTTCATTATTTTTTACAATATCATCACTTTTATAAAACTTAAGAATACCATCTATATAATCTCTAAGCGAATAGGAAGAAGTCCTTAGATATTCCAAATATTGTAGTGATTCAGCATTAAGGTTATCTTTATTATCATCTTCTAAAAGTTCCGTAAGAGAAATGATATTAGCCAAGGGAGACTTCAGGTCATGGGAAACTACACTTGCGAACTTTTTAAGATCTTCATTTCTTTTCTCCAATTTATCACGGAGTTGGGTTAGTTTTAGATTCTGATATCGTTGTTCAAATAAACTGACTACTTGCTTAGACATTGCAAGCAATGCATTTTTTTGTTCAAGTGTTAATTCTCGTGGCTTAACATCATAAACACACAAAGTGCCTAATTTAAAACCTTCTGAATCAATTAACGGTGCACCAGCATAAAAAACAGCCTGATGCTCAGTTACAAGAGGATTTCCATCAAAACGTTCGTCTTCTCTAGAATCTTTAATTATTGTAATAGGATCATCCGAATTGATAGCATGTCCACAAAATGAAATTTCTCGAGGTGATTCACTAAAAGGAATTCCATGATGAGACTTTAAAAAATTACGTTCTTTATCTAAAAGTGTTATTAACGAAATGGGTACATCGCAGATATACGACATTATTGAAGTAATATTGTCATAGCTCTCTTCTGGTAAAGTATCTAATAAATCATACTTTTCTACAGCAGCTTGTCGAAATTTTTCATTTTTAGGTAATATAGGTGCTATCATTGGGGTAAATCTAAAAAATAATCTGATTCTAATTATTTGTAAAACCAAATAAACTATCTGGTTTAATAGTACAAAAGTCGTAATATTTTTGTTTTTCTTACCATAGATCAACTATTAACCGCATATTTATTTTGAAATTTGTAAAAATAATTTCGAAAAACAAAGTTTAATTAACATATATAACTATAAAAATCATGAGGAATTTTGAATTATACGTACCTACTAAAGTGATTTTTGGTAAAGGAGAGATTAACAAGTTAAGTAATGAAATACCAAAAGACAAGAAGATTTTATTATTATACGGTGGAGGAAGTATTAAAAAAAACGGTGTCTATGATCAGGTAACTGCTGCTCTTAAAGAACATACAGTAATAGAGTTTTCTGGGATTGAAGCTAATCCAGAATATACAACCTTATTAAAAGCTCTAGAAGTAATTAAAACTAAAGACATCGGGTATATGCTTGCAGTTGGTGGTGGCTCAGTCATAGATGGAACTAAATTTTTATCTTCTGCAGCTCTTTATGAAGGTGATAATCCCTGGGATATATTAGCCAAAAGAATAAGAACTCTAAAAGGATTGCCATTTGGAACTGTATTAACACTACCTGCAACCGGAAGTGAAATGAATAGCGGTGCCGTTGTTAGTAGATCAGAAACTAATGAAAAAATGGTTATGGGAGGACCTGGATTATTTCCTGAATTTTCTATTTGTGACCCAACGGTAGTCCACAGTATACCTAAAAGACAATTGGCTAATGGTATAGCTGACGCATATACACATGTTTTAGAACAATATATGACGTATCCAGCAGACGCACCTCTACAAGATCGTTTCTCGGAAGGAATTTTACAAACATTAATTGAAATAGCACCTTCCGTAATAAAAGATCCTAGTGACTACACCGCTGCATCTAATTTTATGTGGTGTTGTACAATGGCATTGAACGGTTATATTCAAAAAGGGGTTCCTACCGATTGGAGTGTTCATATGATAGCACACGAGCTTACAGCTTTTTACGGTATTGATCACGCAAGAACATTAGCTGTCATATTACCTAGTGCATACACCAAAAAATTCGAGCATAAAAAAGAAAAGTTAGCTCAATATGCTGAACGTATTTTTAACGTTACAGAAGGTAGTACGGAAGAAAGAGCTAGAGAAGCTATAAAAAGAACTGAAGGCTTTTATCAATCATTAGGAATAGATACCAGATTAAGAGATTATACTGATGATTACGAAGGTTTTTCTAAAAAAGTGGCAAAAAACCTTACAGATCATGGTATGACTGCTTTGGGAGAACATCAAGATATTACGCCAGAAGTTGCAGCCGAAATAGTGGAAATGGCATATTAAATACATGTACATAGATAAACACAGTTAATTATTTTAAAAGATGTTAACTGTGTTTATTTAAAGTGTTACTTTAAGATTAATTTTGTTTTTCATTGAAATAATTTAATCTTATAATACTGTTCATAAAGCACAATATTGTTATAATAATCATTAAAAAAAACGGAGTCTTCGGAATATTATTGAAAAATGAACCAAACATACTGAAATTATGTTCTGGAAAATTGTGAAGAGATCCTATTGCAATAAATAGTAAAATTGAACAAGCAACAATAACAATTTTAAAAGACCAAAAAGAGGACTTTTTAGTATTTTGCTGAACATCAACTTTCTTCATTAATTTATTGATAAAATCATCCGAAGTTTCTACTGTACTTTTTTCTAATATTTTTTTTACATTTTCTTCTTTCATAATAAGTTATTTAAATCATCTCCTAATAACCTTTTTAGCTGGAAATGCATATTTTCTCTCCCTCTATATAAATCTACCTTAATTTTAGAGGTTTTAAATCCTGTAACCTTTTCAATTTCCTTTATTTTATATTCACATAAATAAAAGAGACGGAGTACTAATGCCTCATCCGGGCGCAATTGCTGTAATGCTAAATTTATAAATCTTTTTTGATCAGCTTCATCCATTGCATTTTTTTCTACCAATGAAATTATAAAACCACTCTCTAATTCATCAATATTTATACTATTCTTTCTCTTCTTTAATTCATTATAACTGGTATTAATCACTATACGATATAGCCAAGTAGAAAACGACGATTTGAACCGAAATGTGTGCAACTTATTATATACTTTTAAAAACACTTCTTGTAAAACATCTTCTGCAATAACTTGATTTTTAAGTATTGAAATAGCAAGTGATAGTGATACATCTTTATAGACATACACGAGTTGTCTAAAAGCTGATGCATCACCATCATTTATTCTACGAATTAGATCGTATTCTTGCTTGTATTGACTATTTCTCAAGTCTTTTTCTTATAAAATGAGCAACAATCAATCCAGTAGCTCCAAAAATTAAAATGGTACCCCAAATCAATAAATCCGCGGCATCTTCAGATAAATTAAATGTTGTAAATAACGAGGATACAAATAATCCAATACCTAAACCAAAAATGATACAGCCAATATCTAAATATTTCAATTTATTATTCTTTTGATCTATATATATTCCTTTTTCTATTAATGTCTTCTTTATTAAATACGTATATCTAGCAATTATGAATACAATCAATACAATAGCTATTATCATTGTTATGAATACAAATACTTCGTTTAAATCTTTCATTTATCTTATATTAAAAATGTTCTCCTAAAAATTTCTCTATTGTTTCCAGTAAAGGAAATAAATTATCTGAATTTGCAAAAATCACAAAACCATATTTTTGGTCAGGAACAAACATCGCATATGCCTGAAAATCATGATTGTTACCTGTATGCAAATGCATCAGTCCATTGGGAGTAGGTTTTTGAGCAAAACCAAGACCCCAACCAGTTTGACCGGTTTCTTTTAACAACTTATTATCAGGTTTAAAATGATTATGTTCCCGTAGCATTTGATCACGTGTAGTCACCTTAATATTTTTCGGGTTCATCATTTCGATTAAAAACAATGCATAATCTTCTGCATCTGAGTGCAAACTAAAACCAGGACCAACTTTTTTGTATTTATTAATTTCTGGATTTGTTTTCCCTCTTATATGGCCATTTGCAACATCTTCATTATAGATGTTGTTCCAAGTATATATACTTCTATCCATACCGATGGGATGCGCAGCTTCTTTTAAAAATAAAGAATCCAATTTGCTCCCCCATCCTATCCCTAACTTAGTACCAAAAGCTGCGCCCAAATGTTGATAAGCTTCTCCAGAATATGAAAAATCTGTACCCAGTTTGAATTTAATTTCAATTGGCTTTCCTTTTACCCAATTAGGAATACCAGAACCGTGGGATAAAATAATTCTTGGAGTTAAAATCTTATAATCCTCAAATGAGTCTTTATGAATAACTCCTTCAGGAAATATAGGTTCTAGATACGAATATATTGGTTCATCCAAATCCAACACTCCTTTTTCTACCATTTTCATTAAAAAATATGCGAAAAGAGGTTTTGAAAGAGATGCTCCTTCAAAAATGGTTCTTTTTGTAACCGGTTTCTTAGTTTTAAGATTTGCAAAACCAAATGTATTATGATAAACAATAGTGTTATCATTTATTATGGCTATAGAAAGACCAGGTAAATCAATAGAATCCATAGCTTTTTTAATATGCTCATTTAATATAGCAATATTAATCACTCTCCCATCCGGTACTCGTATTGTTTTGCTCCTTTTTTGCCCAAAAGACATTGGTAAGGATATTAAATAAAAAATCAATATCCATAGTTTTACTGTTCGTTTTGATAAAATCATTTTGATTAATTTAAAATGTGATTATTTTTTTGATTGTGAATTCACATATATTGGACAAAATGATTTTAAAAAAGGTTACAAATTTATTTTTAAACTAAAAATAACATAGAAAAAGGCAATAGAATTAATTACATTATTTGACCATTATTTTTATAGAATATTTGTATAAATTCTCATCCAACTAACTTAATAAATGGTTATTACTTAGCCTTAATATGGTCTTCCCTTTCATTTAAAAAAAACACGAAATAATTTTAAATTACTGTTGAAATTTAAGTTAAATTTAAGTCAATTAACCATTTAAATTAACACAAATGAATTTAAAACTCAAGTTATTAACAGCCTTTCTTGTGGTCTCTTTTATGACTCAAGCTCAACAAACCGGAACGAAAGCATTTTACCATGGAAAAGTATCCTCGGTAGAATACGTATCGTCAATCGCATCAAGGCCTAACGATCTTATTGCACCTGATAATTCTGTCAGGGAAGCTAAGGATAAAAGATCATTAGGAAATCAAATTACCTCGGGTAAAGACCCACAAACTGAAAATGATTATTTCTTCAGAAACAAAAACAAAATGGAGCAAAGTGTTCAACGAGCTCCTGCTAGTCTTGTTTTTGATACGTATTCATCGAATTCTCAACCAACTGACCCTTCTATTGCTGTAGGTCCAAACCATGTTTTTGTCGTTTACAACACTGGTTTTATGATTTATGATAAATCTGGTAATCAGTTAGTAGGACAAACATCTCCTAATCCTGCAATTTTTCCGTCAGGTGGTTGTTGTGACCTTACTGCTTCTTACGACAATGCAGCTGACAGATGGGTTCTTTCGTTTTTGGGATCAGGTGCTCAAGTAGCAGTTTCTGATGGTCCAAATCCTGTAACATCTGGATGGTTTGTATATAACATATCAGGAATACAAGACTATCAAAAGTTATCTGTTTGGAGTGATGGGTATTATATCACTGAAAATACAGGTGGAACTAATAAATTATGGGCACTAGAAAGAGATGCTATGTTAGCAGGAGATCCTAATGCGCAAATTCTAGGTTTTAATCTTCCTGGCATAGTGACTAGTGGTTTTTTTAGTCCACAAGCTTTGAATGTTACCAATGGCAATTTACCGGCGCCCGGAGGTGCCACAATTCTATATTTACAGGATAATGCTTGGAATGGCGTATCGGTAGATCATATAAAGGTATGGACTGCTGATGTAGATTGGAATAATCCTAATAATTCTACAGTTTCTAACCCACAAGAAATTGTTACAACTCCTTTTATTAGTGTTTTTGATGGAGGAAGCTTTGTTAATTTGTCGCAACCAGGAGGAGGTACTTCTATCGATGCTTTACAGGCAACAATAATGAATCAAGCACAATTTAGAAAATTTGCAACACATAACTCTGCAGTATTCAATTTTGTGGTAGATGCAGATGCTAGTTCTGGAGAATTAGCAGCAATTCGTTGGTATGAATTTAGACAAAGTGGTGATAATCAACCTTGGTCATTATATCAAGAAGGTACTTATACAGCGCCAGATGGAAGACATGCTTGGCATGCTAGTTTAGCAATGGATGGTCAAGGAAATATTGGTATGGGATATACTTCTATGTCTGGTCCTACTACTCCATCGACGGTAAGAGTTAGTTCTTATTTCACAGGTAGATTAAGTTCAGATCCTTTAGGAACTATGACTACAGCAGAAGAACTTATTGCTAATGGATCAGGTAATATTCCTGGAACACGTTATGGTGATTATAGTAAAATTGATGTAGATCCATCAGACGATTCTTCATTTTGGTTTATTAATGAATATGTAAATGGTAGTAGAACTGGTGTAGTAGGAAAATTTCAGATTGAAGCTGGAGTTCCGGATACGCAAGCTCCTACCGACCCTACAAATGTAGTTGCTAGCAATATTACAGCTGGTAGTGCTATTCTTAACTGGACTGCTTCTACTGATAATGTAGGTGTAGCTAGATATACTATTTCGATTGATGGGACTGTAGTAGGAACTTCTACAACTACAGACTTTAATGTTACAGGTCTTTCTCCTCTAACTTCATACGCCGTTTCTGTATCTGCAGAAGATGCTGCTGGTAATGTTTCTGGAAATGGAACTACTACGTTTACCACTATCGATGGTAGTACAACTGTTTATTGTGATTCTGCTAGTACTAACGTAAATGATGAATTTATCAGTAATGTGCAATTGAATACAATTAATAATACTTCTGGAGCTCAGTTTTATTCAGATTTTAGTGGTATTTCTACTGATTTAAATGAAGGTCAAACCTATACGGTTTCTGTAACTCCTACTTGGACTGGAACTGTATATGCAGAGGGATATTCAGTTTGGATAGATTATAATAACAACGGAGATTTTGATGATACAGGAGAACTTGTTTGGTCTAAATCTCCATCTACAGACAGTAGTAATAGTGGGGCTTTTACTGTACCTAGTGGAACTTCTGAAACTTCTGTAAGAATGAGGGTTTCTATGAAATACAATGCGATTCCAACTTCTTGTGAGACTTTTACTTATGGAGAAGTAGAAGATTATACAATTAACCTTAGCGCCGATGGAAGCGGTGGTGGTAATATACCACCAACTGGCTATTGTGATTCTAATGGACAAATAACTAGTGATGAATACATTTCTAACGTACAAATAGGAAGTATCAATAATACAACTACAGCTGAGGCCGGTGGATATGGAGATTATACAGCTATAACAACAAATTTAAGTAATACCAACACTATTACTATTACACCAACTTGGACCGGAACAATTTACAACGAGGGATATGCTGTTTGGATAGATTATAACCGAGATGGTGATTTTGATGATTCGAATGAATTAGTTTGGTCAAAAAGCCCTTCTACAGATGCTGTTAATACTGGTAGTTTTACTGTACCATCTGGAGCATCTGCTGGAGCTACCCGTATGCGAGTATCAATGAAATATAATGGGATACCTTCAACATGTGAATCATTTAGATATGGAGAGGTTGAAGATTATGTAGTAGTTATAGGAGCTTCTAGCCGTGATGAATTAGTTTCTTTTACAAGAATAGCAGATAAGAGTATCCAGCTTTATCCTATTCCTGCTACTTCGACATTGAACATTGAGATTAATGAAGGAAAGTATGATGAGATCATTATGATTTCTTCTAATGGTTCTATTGTAAAGAAAATAAATCCAGAAAAATCTTCTTTCGGAATTGATATTTCTCAATTCGCTGATGGACTATATTTTGTGAGATTTACTAATTCTAATGGATTAGCTATTACAAAAAGATTCCTTGTTAAAAAGTAATAAATAATATTTATTAGCCAATAAGTATTAGAAAAGGCCGTCGTCACTATGATCGATGGCCTTTTTGTTATTTAAATAAAATTTATCTCCATTGAAGAAGAGATAAACCTATTCCAAAAGTTGTTTGATTATGATTATAATCTATTAAGCTTTCACCATATCCATGAAAAAATTGCGCATGAACTTGTAGTTGATCTAGAACTTTAATAGCGTAATCAAACCGGATACTCCCTCTGTTTTTATTCCCACCGCGTAAAGAATGTTTTGCTAAAAAACTAATATCGTGTCTACCTCTTGAGAAAACTGTTAGAAATTCAGTTCTACCAACATAATCCTCTATTCCAGGGTTATTATCTTCTATCCTATCTTCTGGTAATCTCCACCAAGGCCTTAGAACGAAACTCCATGAAGGTGTTTCCCAACCGAACTGCAATACAATTCTATTCCAGCTTCTAGATAAAGGATTCGATCTTCCATTACTTTGATGATTAATTCCTATTCCAGCAAATACACCATTCAAACCAAGAATTTTATACGCTGTAGGAAATACTAACATTACTTCAGGCTCATAATTTGTTTCTCTAAACGGTCTAGAAATATTTGCGCTATATAATTGCCATCTAGAAGATTGTGTATATCCCACCCAAACATCACCTCCTATTCTTTTACCAAAAAGATTTCTTACAGCTCTGGTTTTAAAACTTAATTGAAACTTTAACTCTGTATCCGAAAAATCAGATGACTCTTCTGCTAAATTAAGTGGGTTATCACTGGTCGGAAAATTATTAATATCAGTTGTATAATTAGCTACTAAAAAATAAACCGGTTTATAAGGTTCAATTTTAAAACGTTTAATGCTGTCTCCTTTAATTTGCCATCTTTTAGATAAGCTTCCTTCAGAATCTTTCTTAACTACTTGACCATAATTAAAAGAAAACATAAGAACCGATATTATTGTAGTAGTTATTACTTTACTAAAGTCCTTATCCATTAATTCTACCACTTTTTTCAAATTTATAAAAAAGCCAGTAAGCATTGAGATCTTACTGGCTTTAAATCAATCTTTTTATAAAAATCTATTTCTCTATTCCTTCTAGATCAAGCATAAAAGCATACTCTAACGCCACACTTTTATATCTTTCGAAACGCCCAGAAGCACCTCCGTGTCCAGTTTCCATATCACAATCCATAATCAAAAGATTATCATCTGTTTTAAGTTCTCTAAGCTTAGCTATCCATTTCGCTGGTTCCCAATACTGTACTTGACTATCCCAGTATCCAGTTGTTATTAATATATTAGGATAATCTTTTGCTTCTACATTATCATAAGGCGAATATGATTTCATATAATCATAATATTCTTTGTTCTTAGGATTTCCCCATTCATCAAATTCAAATGTTGTTAAAGGGATTGTTTCATCCATCATAGTAGATACTACATCTACAAATGGTACCGCTGCAACGACACCATTCCAAAGCTCAGGTTTCATATTTAAAACAGTACCCATAAGTAGACCTCCTGCACTACCTCCTAAGGCATACATATGATCAGAACTGGTATACCCTTCTTTTACTAAATAATCTCCAACATCTATAAAATCAGTAAATGTATTTTTCTTTTTAAGAAGTTTTCCATCTTCATACCAATATCTGCCCATTTCCTGACCTCCTCTAATATGAGCCATGGCAAAAACAAAACCTCGGTCTAACAAACTTAATCTAGTAGAACTAAATCTTGGTTCTGTACTACTTCCATAAGAACCATAAGAATATAATAAAAGTGGTGTACTAGCATTTTTTTGTATTCCTTTTTTATAAACAAGAGATATAGGAACTTTTACACCATCGCTAGCTGTTGCATATAAACGTTCTGATACATAATTGTCCTTAGAAAAATTAGAATCTAATACTTCTTGTTCTTTTAAAACAGTTTGCTCCTTGGTATCCATATTATAATCAATAACGCTATTAGGAGTTGTTAACGATGTATAACTATAACGTACAATATTTGTGTCAAAATCCATATTAACACTAGTTCTGGAAAAATATGCTGGATCATTAAAAGAAATATAATGATCATCATTACCATCCCATTTTCTTACTCTGATAGTACTAAGACCATTTTTTCGTTCACTCAGCACTAGATGATTTTTAAAAGCAGTAAAACCCTGTAACAAAACATCATCTCTATGTGGTATCACATCCACCCAATTCTCTTTTGTTGTAGCATTTACTGGTGTTTTTACTAATTTAAAATTTTTCGCATTCAGGTTAGTATTTATATAAAAATGATCTCCAAAATGAGCCACATCGTACTCGAGGTCTCTTTCTCTTGGTTGGATTACCTTCCAAGTACCATTAGGGGTATCTGCATCTAAATATCTGTATTCTGTAGACAACGTTTGATAGCTCCCACTAATAATATATTTATCCGATCTAGATTTATAAACAAATGTACTGAAGGTGTCATCTTCTTCATTAAATATTAATACATCTTGAGACTGATCGGTACCCAACACATGTTTGTAAATTTTGTTTGCTCTTAGAGTGACTGAATCTTTAGAAGTATAAAAGACTGTTTTATTATCATTAGCCCAAGCTACACTTCCCGTGGTATTTACTAATTTATCAGAAAGCGTTTCGTTAGTCACTAAGTCTTTAAAATAAATCGTATATCTCCTTCTAGAAACGGTGTCAACACCATAAGAAAGCATTTTATTATTAGAACTAATAGACATTCCTCCTAATGCAAAATATGCCAATCCTTCTGCCATTTTCGGAGCATTCAACATAATCTCCTCTGTAGCATTATCCTCCAATTTTTTACGACAGTACAATGCATAATCCATTCCTTTTTCGAATCTAGTGTAATAGGAATATCCATTATCATTATAAGGTACAGAAGAATCATCTTTTTTAATACGTCCAACGATTTCATCGAATAATGTTTTCTGTAGACTATCCGTATGCTTCATAGCAGCATCCTTATAATCATTTTCTGCATTTAAATAATCCAAAACATCTTGTGTTTGGGCATCTGGAGTGTCTGCATTCTTCTGATCATCACTTAAACGCATCCAGAAATAATTATCTACGCGGGTATCACCATGCGCTATTAATTCTTCAGCTACTTTTTTAGCCACAGGAGCATCTAATGATTGATGTGGTTTTTGTTTTTCTACCGTTTTTTCTTCTTCCGTTTTTTTACAGCCTACAAAAAGCACTGAAACGATAAGAAATAGATTGATGATGTTTGTTTTCATTATAAAAGTTTGATTAAAATGTAAAATGAGTGTTTTTAATTATATAAAAAAAATTTAGTATTTGGATTTAAAAATACTAGTATTCTACTACAATTGGTAATTAATTCAATTTTAAATTAAATAAGCCCTATTTCTATTCCACTATTTTTCCATAAATAATAAACGAATTCTATATAATTCTCTACGTATTCTAAAGGCTAAATGATCCTTTAAGATCATATGCTAATTTTATGTTTAAATTGGTCAACCAATTATTATTTAAAACACACTTATTCTTTTTCATAAAACCAATCAATACCATATTACTTCCATTAAAATTATAATACCTGTAGATTATGAAAAAGAAACTGACTAATAATGAAACAATAACTATATACCATGAAAATTTCAAACTGTAGCTTCTTAATAACCCTTGGGATATTCCTACTACTCACAAATACTTCTAAGGCTCAAATTCTTTTGTCTCATGATTTTGACAACGGCAATCTTGGTCCATTTAATGTCTGTACAACTCAAAACCCTAATTACTCCAAAGTTGTTAATGGACGTCTAAAAACTTGGTGGACATCAGAAGGATATAATGGAACAAGAATGGACAAAGGAGCCGAAGCATGTGGAGACCAATGGACAACATACAAAGAAGGATGGTATGGCATGAATTTAGAGTTAGGTTCTGACTATCCTAAAAACAAAAAAGCAGGTATTGCTCAGATTTTTGGATTTATTCCTGGTTTTTGGTCTTGGGAGTCAATGTTACAAGTTGAAAATGGGGACTTAACAATTATTCATAGATCTAATGGTGGCAGTAGTAGTAATGTTGAAGAAGTAGTATATTCTAATTTTCCTTATGAAACAGAGGTTCCGATTGTGATTCATTTTATTTTATCTAATCAAAACAAAGGTGAATTTGAGATTTGGGTCAATGGAGTTAGTGAATACCGAAAAACGAATATAAATTTTGGATTCGGAAATTTTGATAGTAACGATGTGAAGATAGGAAATGTAGATCAAGATTTTGGGTCCGAAGAAGCTGGTTCATTAACAGTTTTAAAAATGGGACAGTATAATTTTCAAGATTCGGAATATGAGACCAATGAAACAAGAACCGTTTATTATGATAATGTTTCTTGGTATAATGGTCCTAACGGATATGATATTGTTAATCCTAGCGAAGATACAGTGGAGCTTTGTGAAAGTCATGATGCATTTTCGCAGATAGAAGCAGAAGATTTTTGTGAACAATCTGGTATACAAACTGGAACTACTAATTCTTTTGTAGGATGGGTAAATAATGGTGACTGGGTACAATATAAAAATATTGATTTTGGTTCTGGTGCAAATTCAATAGAAATGTCTGTATCAAGTGGGACTTCTGGAGGGACAATTGAAATAAGACAAGGAAGTATTTCCGGAACTTTATTGGGAACAGTAGAAGTTACTAATACTGGATCTTTTACATCATGGGAAACCCTAACAGCAAATATATCAGAAATAAGTGAAAAGCAAGATATTTATTTGGTCTTTAAGGGAGGAAGTGGATATTTATTAGATGTTGATTGGTTTCAGTTTTCGGAAGATACGACAACTAACCTTTGTAATTCACCGTTAACAGATGTAACACCTCCTTCTAACCTTGCTTCTGGTATTAGTTATGTATATTATGAAGGTAATTGGAATTCGCTTCCTAATTTTAATTCACTATCACCAATATCTACTGGAATAGCATCTGCAATTGATCTTAGTAATACGCAAAGTCAAGATAATTTCGGATTAACATTTGATGGCTATATAAATGTACCAAGTAATGGTAGTTATACATTTTACACAACATCCGACGATGGTTCTACTCTTTGGATTGATGGAATTAAAGTAGTAGATAATGATGGATTACACGGTGCACGTGAAGAATCCGGAACAGTTTGTTTAGAAGCTGGATATCATGAGATAGAAGTTCAATTTTTTGAAAGAACTGGTGGAAATGTATTGTCTGTGGCATATGAAGGTCCAGGTATTTCTAAGCAAAATGTACCTACTTATTATGGAGCTACTAATAATACAATTATCATTCAAGAAGATGAAACTGGATTCTGCTCTGCTGAAGGAACTATTGATAACAATCATACAGGACATACAGGAACAGGTTTTATCAATACTGCAAATGCAAATGGCAATGGGATAGATTGGAAATTAAATGGATCAGCCGGATCTTATACCATTACTTGGAGATATGCTAGCACAAGTAACCGATCTGCAAATTTAATAGTAGATGGATCTACAGTAGCTAGTAATATTTCTTTTAACACTACGGGAAGCTGGACTACTTGGGAAACAGAATCAATAACAGTGAATCTTTCTGATGGAATAAAGGATGTACGTTTGGAAGCAACTAATAACTCAGGACTTGGTAATATTGATTATGTACAAGTTACAGGACCAAATGTCTCAGTATTGTCTTGCACAACCATTGGGGAAGATTGTTCAGATTTCTTTGGAGGACTTTCAATTACACAAACTAATCCTGGTTGTAGCAACAATAATGGTCAAATTATTGTCAATTTCGAAGATTCAGATGTGTATACACAAATTCAATTAAGTATTGATGGAGGAAACTCCTACCCTATTACTGTTAATGACAATACTGGCTCTTATAGTTTTACAGGTTTGAGTAATGCAGAATATCAAGTAGCTGCTAGATATGCAGGTGGAGATTGCGAATACAATGTGGCGCATCTAATTCTAATTCAGGATTGTGGAGATATTCCTTTAAATCCTGGAGGAGTTTCTTGGCACGACAGTTATGAAGCTAACGGGTTTTGTTGGTGTAGCACTAATTTTGATCACAATTTAGGAAGTAAAAAAGTAATTGTTAATGGAACACAGTACAGTGTAGTTGATATTTGTGATGAATTAGAAAAGCACCCATTATTTAGGTCTAGAAATAATGGAGACAATATCTATAACGATGTTCAATGTGGAAACGGACCTATCAATGATTCGAATGACGAACCATTATGTCCCGGTAGAGTTGATATGGGTGTTGAAGGATGTTTAGTAAGAGGTGTACATTGGGATATGGAATGGCTAGCAAGTAGAGATCGTTTTAAAACAGATAATAAATTTCCTGAAAATGTAGCAAAAGAATCGCCTACAGTATACCCTAACCCTTTAAAAGAAAATAGTTTACTAAACATAACTGTTTCTGGTTTAGGTTTAGCTCGAGTAGAAGTTTATAATTTAGCTGGTTTACGAATACATTCAGAAAATATTAATGGAAAATCAGCAGCTTTAGATTTACAACATTTGAATACTGGCGTTTATATCATAAAAATACTTGATAATAAACAATCATACTTCGATAAAATAAGTGTTTTTAAAACTTAAGATGAATTAAATAAAGATTATATTCTTATATAAAAATCTCTTAAATAAGTAAGCCTTTCATTTTTGAAAGGCTTACTTATTTAATCATTAAACATTACCTTAACAAACAAGTTATTCTACTTTTTCAAATAAATCAGTAATAATATACTGCAAATCTTCTGGTGTAACCTGTCTAAAATATGAGAGTAAATCTTTTGTTGTTGCATATCTACCAGACGCGGTTTTAAGCATCCCATTCTGACTGTGCCAATCTTTTATAAAATCCTCTAATGCTTTGTTAACAGCATTTTCACCTATTTCTTGTTGCAATGTATACATAGCTACGGCTCCTTTGTTATAATAGACATAATCTTGATTCTCTACTAATGCCAGTGAAGGTTCTCGCGCATTGGATTTTTTTCGTTTTTTGTTATATATCTCTTTTTGAAATTCTAAAAACTGTTGCACCTTTTCTTCTGAATAATTATTTTTTAAAACCATCAGAGCTGCATATTGAGACAACGTTTCTAAAATCATATGACGCCCTTGTACGTTTGCAGCTTCTACTTGCATACCAAACCATTGATGCGCAACCTCATGCGCTGTAACATAAAACGCCATATCCACATCTTGCTCATCATCAATATCTAATACAAATCCTATAGCTTCAGAAAAAGGAATAGTATTAGGAAAAGACTGAGCAAATACTTCGTATCTAGGAAATTCCATAATACGTAATTGTTCATATTGATAAGGACTGAAATTAGTACTATAATAGTTTAAAGAAGCTTTCATCGAAGCCATCATTCTATCTAAATTATATATATGATTATTGTGATAATATATTTCTAAGGATACAGGTTTAGTAAAATCAGTGATAGACGACTCCCAAACATCTTTTCTTGTTTCATATTCTGCAGAAACAATCGAATAGAAGTTTATCATCGGAGAATTCGTTTTATAATGAAAATAATTTCGGTTATTCTCTTCCCATTGTTTCATTAAAGTACCAGAAGTAATTGCAGTTTGCTTATTATTTGTACCAATAATAGCTTCAAAATTAATTCCATCAGAATCGCCTCCAGAAACTCCATTAACCAATTCACGTTCATCCTCTCTCCTAGCCTTATTTTGTCTAGTACCAAGTTTATATTCCTCCCGCTTATCCTCATCACGAACTTCATATTTTTTATTATAACCTATTGTTGGGAACTCCTGATTATTCAAAAAAGTACCATTATTTACTATTTGTGTACTGGAATTATCATCTTCGAATCCTATGGGGTTATAAGATTGTATAAATTTCATTTTAATAGAATCTCCCGGCAGTAATGTTTCGGATAAAGAATAAATCGAATAATCAAATTGACTATATTTAGTGTCTATAGATACATTATTTCCGACGAAAATAACAGAATCCAATTGTACGTGTGATGCTATTTTTTTTTGAATATGAATATCACGTATTGGTTGATCCAATGTATTCTTTAAAATAAAATATCCATGAACTTCATAAGACCTATTTTCAGGAAACAATTCAATATTTAAATTCACTTTGGTAATCTTAGGTTGCGGTATATACTCATATTGTTTTAGCGCCTTTTCATAATTAGCACGAAATGTTATTTCTTCTGAATTTGTCCAATAATCATTTAGTATATTAATATTATAAAATATATAAACTCCTATACCTATGAATACAAGACTGGCAGAAATAACAAACCACTTTATTGGTTTAGAAAAACGATATCTAATAGTTTTAAAGCGTTTAACTAGTCCTGTTTCTGTTCCTCTGACAGAGAAAACAGCACTAATGACTAATAACAAACTACCAAACACCAACCAATAGCTTTTAATCCAGAGATATGGTTTTAGAAAATGGCCATAACCATTCATACTCGAATATGTCCCTAAAGTTTTACCTCCAAATTTGTACAAGCTATGTTGAAATCCAAAATATTCTGAACTTATATTGATAATGAAAAACAATAATGTGAGTAAGATTCCAACAAATTTATTATTACTTATAACTTGAAACAAAAGTGCAATGACGGTATAAAGAACTAAGAATGGTAATATTTCTAAAAAGAATCCAAAGAAATAAACCTTCAATTCAAAATTATAATACCCGTTAACAATCTGAAACAGTATTCCTGTTATAATTAAGCTTAACATCAATATGATATAAATACTAACAAGAGCAACAAATTTACTAATCAATGGAATGGTATCAGAAATGGGGGTAGCATCAAATATTAAGTTTAGTTTAGCATTTCTTTCTTTCCAAATAAGCTCTCCAGAATAAAAAAGAAGAAGAATTACAAAAAAATAGAGAGACATTTCCTGCAATTCTTCTACAATAAAATATGCTGCAGGGTAGCTATCCACTCCATAAACAGTTCCTAAACTCACGGAATTGATCAAAATAATAATCATTCCACAGATAACGATTGCCCAAAACGAAGTCTCTTTTAATAAGGAAATAATATAAAATTTAGAAAGCACTATTAATTGAAGACAATATGTTTTGATTGTATATTGTACGCTTATATTAGGTGTAGAATACCCAAGTACTGATAATTCTTCTTCAATATTTGATTTTTTAACCTTATTTTTTTTAGAAGTTTTTGAACTAATAGTAAAGGAAAATTTACGATAACCTATCATTAGAATAATGACACCTAACACCATCCAAAATAACTTATTATGAAGCATCACACCATTAAATAATATTTCTAACGAATTACGTTCTGTAACAGACCAATTCTTAGAAACTTGAGTAAGTGTTGTTAATGAAAAAGGATCCAAAATAGCCTGTATATATTCGTTTTTTACAGCTTTAGTAAGTAAAAAAAATACGAATAAGAAAATCCCTTGTGTATAAACCACGAGTAATTTTTTACTTAACATCCCAGTAACAAAAAACAAGGAAGCTCCAAAAAATAATATAGGAAGTACTATAATTACAAACGATTGTAAATAATTTATTGGCATAAATGGTAATAAATCTTGATGCCAAGGCATGAGTTCACCGACAATCATACCAAACAATACTGCACTAAAAATGAATAATAATACTGTAAATGATCCTAAAAATCGTCCAATGATATAATCACTTTTTTTAATAGGATTAATGAATAATAATGACTCTACATTATATTGAAAATCACGAAGTACAGGAACTCCCATAATCATTGATGCCATAATCATAAAAATGCCTGTAATGGCTCCCATAGTTTTGCCAATTACCAATGGTGCATTTTTTTTCACCAATCCCATCTCCACTCCTTGAAAAACAAAATCTACACCAACGAGAGAAAACAAAAAAAGAAACACAAAAAACACATATGTTTCTGGACGTTTTGCTCTATATTTAAGTTCAAATTTGAATATTTCGTACCACATAATTTTTGAATTAATTATTAATTTGTGAAAAATAAACGTCCTCTAAACTGGCATTTATAGGAGCAAAACCATTTTTGGGATCTTCATCACTCAGCACATGAATAACAGGCTTGCCCAAAAACAGTTTTTTATTGATAACCTTATATTTCTTTTTATGGATATCTAATTCATTTTTAGCTATTGTTTTTTGATATACTTTACCTTCAATTTTTTGAATAAGCTCTAAGGGTTTTCCTTGTAGTACTACTTGACCTTGATTAATGATTGCCATATTAGTACATAACTCCTTTATATCATCCACTATATGCGTTGATAAAATGACAATTGTATTTTCGCCTATTTCACTTAATAGATTATAAAATCTGTTACGCTCCGCAGGATCTAATCCTGCAGTTGGTTCATCTACTATAAGTAGCTTTGGGTTATTCAATAAAGCCTGAGCAATACCAAAACGTTGTTTCATTCCACCAGAATATCCTCCTAAGTTTTGATTTCTTACATCATACAGGTTTGTTTTATGCAATAAACTATTTACAACTTCTTTTCGTTCTTTTTTATTAGTTATACCTTTTAAAACTGCTAAATGATTGAGCAATATGTTTGCAGATATTTTAGGATAAACACCAAATTGTTGTGGTAAATAACCAAGAGTTTTTCTAAGTTCTTTTTTCTCTTTCAAAACATTGATGTTTTCGAATTGAATTGAACCTATATCAGCTTCTTGCAGTGTCGAGATAGTCCTCATTAAAGTGGATTTCCCTGCACCATTGGGCCCTAATAACCCAAACATCCCTTTAGGAATATGCAGTGTAACATTCTGTAATGCTTTTACACCATTTGCATAGGTTTTTGATAAGTTATCTATGATTAGTTCCATACTGTTCGTTTTTTAAATGATTCTATATTTCCAACAAACCTATGATCAAGTAACAAAAGAGGTAAATAATAGTTACTAACGAATTCAAAATAGGGATACAAACACGAACTAGAAATAGCAAATAAATTCATCCCTAGTTTGATCAGGTTTATATCGAGTTAAATAGTGTTCATCAACTTCTTTGGTGGAGATACATTATTTAATTAATATTGAATATGAGACCTAGAATTCTAAAAATCATTTTCTGGCTATTTGCTATATGTACTCCTTTTGTTTTAATCGTTTTAGTGGCCACGGAAGAAGAATTAATTGCCACTCTTTTATCATTCTTTTACTTCAGTATTCTATTTGTTGTAGGGATTCGTTGGGTGTCCAGACAATTAAAGACAATTATTAAACTAAAAAACGAAAAGTCTAAAACTGAATTATTACATCTAAAAAGTCAAGTGAATCCTCATTTCTTTTTTAATACCCTTAATAACCTATATGGTTTAGTAGAAGAAGATTCCAAAAAAGCTCAAGAATTAATACTAAAACTATCTGATATGATGCGGTATAGTATTTATGAAGGACAACGAGATTTTGTTACGGTTAAAGAAGAAATAGAATATCTTAAAAATTATATTGAGCTTCATAAAATGCGTTATCATAAAAAGACAGAAGTCAATTTTAACCTACATATTCAAAATGAAGAATCTAAGGTTATGCCATTACTGTTTATCATACTCTTAGAAAATGCATTTAAACATGGAGTAGAGAATTTAAGGGATGGAGCTTATATTCATATAAATATGACATCTGGCATCGATGAAATACATTTTGCAATAGAAAATAACTTTGATGCATCCGAGGTTACCAAAGAACCTGGCATTGGTCTCAACAACTTGAAAAGAAGACTAGAATTAGTGTATCCAAAAAAACATTCTTTATCTTTTGCAATAACAGAAGATGTGTATAAAGTACAACTAACTCTTAAGCAATTATGATTAAGTATTTAATTATAGACGATGAACATGTAGCACACGGTATTATAAAGCGTTACTGTGATTTATTACCAAACATGAAATTGCTTCAACATTGTTATGATGCTTTAGAAGCTTTTGAATATATGAACACTAATGAGGTAGATTTGATTTTCCTAGATCTTAATATGCCAAAATTAAAAGGATTCGATTTTTTGAAAACACTTTCTAATCCTCCTAAAGTTATTGTTACCACAGCTTATAGCGAATTTGCTTTAGAAGGATATGAATTGAATATTCTGGATTACTTGTTAAAACCTTTTAGTTTCGAACGTTTTCTAAAAGCAGTAAATAAGGCTACAGCATCAGAATCAAAATCTATTTCCCCTAATCATCTCCGTACAGAAGCTCCTGAAAAAAGTATTTTTCTAAAAAGTAATAAAAAGTACATACAAGTTTTAATTGAGGATATTAAATACTTGGAATCTGCTGGGAATTATGCTAAGGTTGTTACAACTCAAGAAACCATAACTGTAAGAGAAAAAATAACTGATCTATTAGCTACAATAGCCAGTGATGATTTTTTACAAGTTCATAAATCATTTGCAGTAGCCAAAAAACATATAAAAAGTATCGAAGGAAATAGAATTTTAATTGCGGATCAAGTAATACCTATTGGCACTATGTATAAAATGAACATCACCCAATTATTTAAATAAAACTTAGGTATATATCTAATTGATATCGCTAAATACCATCTATTCTATTTAGAATTAACTTTCTATAAGATTTACTTATAGGTAATTTACTATCATTTTGTAATACTATTTGATTTCCATCAATTAACTTAAGTTTATTAAAATTGACAACATATGACTTATGAATTCTAACGAAGTTATCAGATAATTTTTCTAAAAAATCGGATAATGTTACAGGTGTTAGAATCATTTGATTTGTATATATTTTGATATAGTTACCATAAGCTTCTATATAGTTAATAGTTTCTAAGTCTAATTTAATAATCTTCTTATCACTCTTAACATATACAGATTTTGTACTTTTTTCTTTTTCTACAACAACAGTATCCTGAATAGGACTTGTTTGCTGTTGCACTTTTAAAACAGCTTGTAAAAATCGTTCCAAACTAAAAGGTTTTAGTAAATAATCTGTTACCGATAATTCAAAACCTTCTACTGCATATTCAGGATATGCTGTAGTAATAATCACATGAGGTTTGTGACGAATTGTTTTTAATAAACTAATACCAGATAATTTTGGCATATTGATATCTAGAAACAATAAGTCGACCGTATTATCCTGTAAAAACTCCATTACTTCAAACGCATTTTTACAGGTATTTACTACCTCTAAATATGGGATTTCTTTAATGTAACTCTCTATAATTTGTCGAGCTATTGGTTCATCATCTGCTATTAAACACTGTAGTACTTTCATTTAAAAATTAAGATTTAATGCCACTTGATAAAAATCTTTTTCTTGTTTTACTTGTAACTTGTATTTGTCTGTATACATCAAATCTAAACGTTTTTTCGCATTTTGTAAACCAATGCCACTTTTTCCTTTTTCAATATTTGTTGTACGAATGGAATCTATAGTATTCAAGCAATTAAAGTTAAGAGAATCCTTTTCTATCTCAATATTTACTGATACTTTGCTTTTTACTCCTTCTAAAACTCCCAAATGCTTAAAAGCATTTTCTACAAAAACAATAAATAGCATCGGGGCTATAATTTTATCAGAAGGATCATAACCTTTAATGTTTAATTGGATATCTGCTTTATCTTCTAATCTTATTTTCTCTAATGAAATATAGTTTTCAAGGTATTTGATTTCTTTCTCTAAAGGAACAAATGTTTCCTTCGTTTCATACAAGCTATATCTTAACAAATCAGAAAGTTTGAGCATCAAGTCTGGTAATTTTTCGGATTTAATCACAGATAAACCATATAGGTTATTCAAGGTATTAAACAAAAAATGAGGATTTAATTGTGCTTTCAAGAGCTTTAACTCAGCCTCTTTTTCTTCCTGACGTCTGTAAAAACTATCTCTAGCCAACTTCAAAGCGGTTCCAAATAGTATTACCAATAGAACAGCTCCAAATATATTTAATAACATTCTCCATTGAAAGCTTTCAAAAAAACTACTTAACAAAGCAACTCCCAAAAAAGTAAAAAATGTAATATTTAAAGAAAATAAAACAACTCCTAGTACCCTTTTATTTGTAAAAAACAGCGGTAATATTTTCAGATTACTGATATAAACAGGAGGTATTATAAAAGCAATAATAGCAGAAGATGCCAGCAATCTATTTTCGGCTTGGATAACCATCAAAAATATAATCATCAAAAACAACCAAACGAGTATGTTTTGTACAAGTTTATTATCAACCCAAGTATCTAATCTTGACATATTAATTTTTTAAATTTTACATTCAAAAATAAGTTTTGGTTTATGAAATACCTCTTTTTCATGATGTAAGTACTACTTTTTTATTCAAGTTGATCAATTTAAAGGTTAAACGGACATTTGTTACTATATCACGATACACCCACCACTCATCATTCTTTTTTCTTTCTATTGGTATAATATATCACTTTTGATCTCAATCAATTAAATATCACATATATGAAATCGCTAATAGAATTTATCATTGAATTAACCATCCTTATAATAGAAAGTATCGGAATGTATTAAAATCTAGTTATTAATAATTTAATAAATAACAAAACATGAAACTGGAAATCAAAAACGTATCAAAAAAATACAATAGAAATAAATATGGGTTGAAAGATTTTTCAATTACTATCGAAAAAGGAATATTAGGTTTACTAGGCCCTAATGGAGCAGGAAAATCAACACTTCTTAAAATGATAGCTACCATTAGTAAACCAACAGACGGCACAATAATTCTGAACAGAAATAACATTCTGAAAGATGCAAATTACATCAGAAAGCAATTAGGTTTTCTTCCACAAGATTTTGGAGTATACCAAAACCTTAATGCCTTTGAGTTTTTAGAATATATAGCAGCTTTAAAAGGTATTGGAGGCCCAAATCTTAAAACAAAAATACAACAGTTACTAGAAGGGCTTAATTTATTAGAGGCAGCTAAAAAACCAATAGGAAGCTATTCTGGAGGAATGAAACAACGCGTAGGAATAGCACAAACACTTTTAAATGATCCTAAAATTATAATATTTGATGAACCTACTGTGGGGTTAGATCCCGAAGAAAGGGTTCGTTTTAGGAATCTTATTTCGGATTTAGCGCAAGATTGTATCGTTATTTTATCATCACATATCGTATCCGATATTGATACCATAGCTGATCAAGTGGCTGTAATGAAAGACGGTACGCTATTATCGCAAGGAAACCAAGAACAACTCATAAAATTAGTTGATCAAAAAGTTTTTGAAATCATTATCAATAAAGAAGAGTTAAAAGATTTTAAAAATCATCAAATCATTGTTAGTACAGCAAGAAAAGAACAAGGATTAATGATTAGATATATCTCCGAAAATCCAATAATGGGATCTAAATCAAAAAAAGCCAATCTAGAAGATGCTTATTTATACTTAACTAAAACAAATTAATATCATGAAAAAATCACGAAATAAGAAAACTATCGCAGGTATATCAATTATAACTGCACTAATAATAATTGCAATTATAATATTCTTACAAAAGGCACATATTGGGGTTTATTATGCTTACTAAATATCATTCATTATGAAAACATTCTTATCAACTATAAAATTTGATTACCTACAAAGAACCAGAAGTTACAGCTTTCTTATCACCTTATGTATAAGTCTAGCGATAGCATATACATTTGTACCTGAACCTAATGCCAGTTATTCTACTATTAGAATTGCTGATCATGTTGGATATTATAATGCTGCTTGGTTCGGATATGTTACTGCTATAATGACTAGTATATTCTTATCATTAATTGGCTTCTATTTAGTTAACGGCAGTATTAATAAAGATTTAACCACTAAAATCGGGCATATAACTGCTTCCACCCGAATAACTAATTTTAAATACCTTTTATCCAAAGTACTCAGTAATTTTTTGGTATTAGTTACTATAGTGTTCATTGTTTTTTTAATGAGTATTATACTATTTTATTTATATAATGATGGTTATTCATTAGAAATATTAAACTTTTTAATTCCGTATCTATTAGTTCCAATTCCAGCAATGTTTTTTATAGCTGTTTTGGCAATAATTTTTGAAGTAGTATTTAGAAAATATTCAGTACTACAAAATATCGGGTTCTTCTTTTTATTTTCAGCATTAGTATTTTCAGCTAATAATGATAAATCACAATTTGCTCTAGACCCATTTGGTACTAAAATAGTAATGCATCACATGGAAGAAACGGTTAGAAGCATTATAAAAGTAGAAGAAAAAACAGATTTATCCATCGGATATGCTATTGGAAATATAAAAGAGACTAAAAAGTTTGAATTTAATGGAATATCATTTCCCACAGTATTTATTGTAAGTCGTTTCATATGGGTATTACTTGGTATGATGATGATAATGGTCGTTACACCATTATTCCACAGGTTTAGTATTAAAGAGAAACTAAGAAGTATTAGTTTAATTCCTAAAATTCTGAAGACACAAAATAATCAAGAGATCATAGTATCTGAATTAAAGAAATCCACCACTAATTATGGGATTATTTCTTTGGTCAAAACAGAACTAATGCTACTCTTTAGAAAAGGAAAAAGATGGTTATGGATTATTAACATAATTGGGGTTATATCCTTGGCAATTGTACCTATTAATATAGCATATCCATTGATTCTTCCGGTCCTATGGTTTTTACAAGTTCATAGACTATCAGAAATATCTTCCAAAGAAATATATAATAATGTACATCATATTACATTTACATCATATAAACCATTAAGTAGATTATTAAGTTCACAACTAATTGCCGGAACAATACTAATGTTATCACTAGCTTCACCATTAATTATAAGACTGTTTATAACATTTGATTTATTATCAAACGCTCATATAATAATTGGGTCAATTTTTATTGTTTTGTTGGCATCCACTTTAGGAATACTGACTAAAGGAAAGAAGTTATTCGAAATAGTATTCTTTATGATAACGTATGCAAACATGAACAAAATACCATTTATGGATTACTTCGGAGGACTAAACCATAATAACAATTATATAGTATCCTTAACAATAATAACTTTGTTTTTGAGTATGATCGCATTCTTAACAAGAAGATATCAATTAAAAAATTGAAAACTAATATTATAATATCATAAAGTTTATTTAAAACTCTTGTTTCAACTACCCACCCTAGTATTTGGTGGGTATATTTTTATATATTTATAACCATATAAACACACATCTATCATCTCATGAAATTTGCAAAACCCTCCCTTCAGTGTAGTCTTATTTTTACCTTAGCTTTGTCTTTTATGGTAATATCCTGTGGAAAAGACAATACCAAAAAAGATAATACTCCAAAAGATGTAGTTAAAAAGGATACTACTAAAACAGCATTAAAAAAAGCATTAACATTTTACACTTCTTTTGACAATGGAACTGATGCTGATTTTTCTTTAGGAGATCCTAAATTATATACTGTTCCATCAAGAAAAGCCAGAGATTCTGCCAAAATGGGTTTACACAAAGAAGGAGTTAGTTTATCAGAAAACCAAGGTTTAAAAGGTGGAGCTCTTCTTTATGAGAAGGATAGTAAAGGTTATATTTATTATACTAGTAAAGATAATATTACTTACAATCAAAAAGAATGGAATGGAGCTGTTTCTTTTTGGCTCAATCTTGATCCTGCTACAGATTTAGAGCCAGGATATTGTGATCCAATCCAAATTACGGATGTAAGTTATAATGATGCATCTATTTGGGTAGATTTTACCAAAGAAAACCCTAGAGATTTCAGACTGGGAGTTATTGGAGATAAAATTTCTTGGAAAAAAGATACTACCATATCTGACAATGATGACCCAGTTTTTAAAAATCAATTAATTCCAGTCTCTCAGCCTCCTTTTGCAAAAGGAACTTGGACGCATATTTTTATAAATTTTAAAAATTTAAATTCTGGAAAAGGTGAAACTTCTTTATACATCAACGGTGTATTAAAGGGACAACGAGATGATATTACAGATCCTTTTTCATGGGAATTAGAAAAATCTAATATTTATTTAGGATTAGGATATATAGGATTGATGGATGAACTGTCTATTTTTAACAGAAATCTTACTCAAAAAGAAATATCTACATTATTTGCTCTAGAAAATGGAGTTCACACACTTTTAAAATAAAAACTCGTACACCTTATTTATTATATAACTAACTCTATGATACGATCAAAAGTCATATTTTTTTGCATTACCTCTTTCCTACTCTTCTCTTGTAAAACTGAAACCAAAATAGAACTTAGTGATGAAGAAAAACGTTGGCAAGAACATTCTTTAAATACCACGATTATAAGAGATGATTTTGGTGTACCACACATTTATGGAAAAACAGATGCTGATGCTGTTTTTGGATTATTATATGCGCAATGTGAAGATGATTTTAATCGTGTAGAACAAAATTATATTTGGGCTACAGGTCGATTAGCAGAAGTAGAGGGAGAAAAAGCTCTTTATAGTGATCTTAGAGCTAAATTATTTATGACCAAGGAAGAAGCAATAGCTAATTATGAACAGAGTCCACAATGGCTTAAAGAATTGTGCATTGCTTTTGCTGATGGGATCAATTACTATCTAAAAACTCATCCTGAGGTAACTCCTAGATTACTAACACATTTTGAACCATGGATGCCAATGTATTTTAGCGAAGGTTCTATTGGTGGTGATATAGAACGTGTTTCTACTCGCAAAATTAAAGCGATGTACGAAGGCGGTATGGAACTGCCAATATCAGAAGTGGTGGCTTTAAAAAAGGAAAAGGAAATGCTAGAACCGCAAGGTTCTAATGGAATTGCTATTTCTGGATCATTAACAAAATCAGGAAATGCGATGTTATTAATTAATCCACATACTTCATTTTATTTTAGAGGAGAAGTGCATGTGGTAAGCGAAGAAGGATTAAATGCATATGGAGCTGTTACTTGGGGACAGTTCTTCGTATATCAAGGTTTTAATGAAAAAACTGGATGGATGCATACTTCTACGTATACTGATGTTATTGATGAATTTGTTGAAACAACTATTGAGAAAGATGGTAAACCTATGTATAAATATGGAGATGAACTAAGACCAATAAAAGAGTACAAAGTCGTTTTAAAATATAAAGAAGATGATACTTTAAAAGAAAAAACATTTCCGGCTTATAGAACCCATCATGGTCCCATAACCCATCTTAAAGATGGTAAATGGGTCGCAACGGCATTAATGTGGGAACCAGTAAAAGCATTAGAACAATCCTACATACGTACTAAACAAACTGGTTATAAAGGATTTAGAAATATGATGAATATAAAAACGAATTCATCAAACAATACCGTTTATGCAGATGCCGAAGGAAACATTGCATATTTCCATGGTAATTTTATCCCAGTTAGGGATCAATCTTTTGATTATACCAAACCTGTTGATGGAAGTAATCCTAAAACCGATTGGAACGGATTACACCCTGTTAATGAAGCTATAATGCTTTTGAATCCTAAAAATGGCTGGTTACAAAATTGTAATTCTACACCATATACCGCAGCATTAGAGTTTAGCCCAAAAAAAGAAGAATATCCTGCATATATGTCTATTGACAGAGAAAACTTTAGAGGCGTTCACGCTATTGAATTATTGAAGGACAAGAAGAATTATACGATAGATAGTCTTATATCGTTAGCCTATGATCCATATTTACCCGCATTCGAAAAATTAATTCCCGGACTCGTAGAAGCTTATGATAAAAATGATAAAATAAAAGAATTAAGCAGTACTATCGAAATTTTACGTAATTGGGATTACAAAACTTCCGTAGATTCCAAAGCAATGACGCTAGCACATTTCTATGGGACCAATTATGCAAAAAAAGGGAAAAGACCAGAAGAAAGAATTAGTGATATGGCACTACTCACCTATTTTGGTGAAAAATCTCCGTTAGAAGAAAGACTGTCTATTTTTAAAGAAACTCTAGCTCAAATAGAAGAAGACTTTGGAAGTATCCTTCCATGGGGAGAGGTAAATCGTTTTCAACGTATTAATGGAGATATAAAACAACCATTCGATGATAATAAACCTAGCACTCCGGTTGGATTTGCATCTGGACGCTGGGGAGCACTTGCAGCATATGGAGTTCGGTATACTAATAATACTAAGAAAATTTATGGTACTAGAGGAAATAGTTTTGTTGCAATTGTGGAATTTGGTGATAAAGTAAAAGCAAAAACTAGTTTAGCTGGTGGACAAAGTGGTAATCCCGATTCTACACATTTCGACGATCAAATAGAACCGTATGTAAATGTTCAATTTAAAGAAGCTGCATTCTACAAGGAAGATGTAGAAAAACGTGCTAAAAAAACATACCACCCAGGAGAAAAATAACTTAAACTAAAACAATAAGTTTAACACTATAAATTATTTAGAATCAATTGTTTAAATTTTAAAAAAATCATTAGACTAAAGATACATTATTCAAAAAATTAATAACCTTTTGTTTTGGCATTTCGCAAGGTTTTAATAATTCGGAAGTAGAAGTGATGTAATAATTTAAACTTATGAAATCATTTCCTTGTAGTTCTTTTGCATATATTTTAAAAGACTTTCCGTTATTAAAAACTTCTTTGGTTATGCTATACTTAACATTGTTATAAATCCCTTCGGAATATCCTTCTTTAATATTATTTATTACATCTAACATAAATTTCACTAATATTTATTATTAGGAACTACAAGATAGCATAGAACAACCTACCTTATCTCTTGCCCAATCGGGACGTTTAGCAAACCATTTATCGTATTCAGGTTGTTCACTATAGGGTTTTTTAAGCATTTTATACAATTCATCGATTAACATATAATCACCTTTATCAGCGTCGTCTATAGCTAACTGAGCCATATAATTACGTAATACATACTTAGGATTAATAGTATCCATTTCTTCTTTGCGTTGCTCATCACTTAAAACCTCTACATTCAATCTATTATCATACATTAAAAACCAATCATTCCAACGTTGTAGAACATCCTCCTTTACATCACTAAGTGTATAAAATGCTTCCGAAACTATTTGCATCCATTGATTATAACTTCCTTTTTTATAAGTACTTAAATTTCTAAAAAAAATAGTCATATCAGTTTCTACAACCTGAAGTAATTCTTCTAATTGTTCTATAATATGCTGATCTTCGGATTGCTTAGTAAACAATCCTATTTTAGATGTCATCATATCGATATATTCATTCTTATAAGAATTTTGATAAGCGTACAAAATATTTTCTAATGGATCTGCTTCTTCAATTAACGGGAACAACGCATTCGCTAATTGATAAAGATTCCATAGAACAATTTCTGGTTGTGTACCATATCTATAACGTTTAAACTGACTATCTGTAGTATTAGGAGTCCATCCATGATCATATACTTCTAACCATCCATAAGGTCCATAATCTATTGTTGCACCAAGAATAGACATATTATCAGTATTCATAACTCCATGAACAAAACCTACTCGCTGCCAATCTATAACCATCTTCAAACTTTTTTCACTAACTAATTTAAAGAATGAAATATAGGCCTCCTTACCTGTGTTTGTTATCTCGGGATAAAAGTATTTGATGGTATAATCTGTTAATAATTTCAACGTTGTATGATCTCCATGAGCGGCTAATACTTCAAAATTACCAAACCGAATGAAAGAAGGTGCAACTCTCGATACAACGGCTCCTTTTTCATATGCTGCATTACCATTATATAATATATCCCTTAATACTTGATCACCGGTAATAGCCAAAGACAAAGCTCTAGTTGTAGGAACTCCTAAATGATACATGGCCTCACTACATAAATATTCGCGTATCGAAGAACGAAGAACTGCTAAACCATCAGCATTACGAGAATAAGGCGTCTCTCCTGCTCCTTTTAATTGAACTGCCCAACGCTTAGAATTATGTACAACTTCCAATAAGTTAATAGCACGTCCATCTCCCAATTGTCCAGCCCAGTTTCCGAATTGATGACCTCCATAATGCATTGCATAAGGTTTTGTGTTTTTCATCACCTTATTACCGGTCATTATCTGTAAAAACTCTTCGGATTCAACATCATCTTGACTTAAGCCTAAATCTTGTATTACTTCATCAGAAACATGCAAAATTGTTGGATTACTTGTTTTTCTTGGAGCAACATAAGAGAAGCAAGCATTTCTAACCTGTCTACGAGAGTTTTCAAGTATCGGGTCCGAAGGCAATTCTTCAGAAAATGTATTATTTATATTCAACTTCATCATAACTTCTTTAAAAATGAACTTCTTTGTTAATAAGACATTTTAATTTATAATCTTCAATATAAAAATATAGACACCAAAATAATACCCGTAAAAGCTAGCGGTACAATAATCATCATATACACATAACTTACTACAAAACCTTTAAAAAAGGCTCCTATCCAACTACCTTTATAAAAATTCTTAAACGCTAGAATCAAATAAATAATGAAAGATAAAAAGAATAAAACTTGTACCCATATAGGGATATCTACAAGTAAATTAACAAAAATCAGAAAACAAAATGAGGTAAAAACAAATGTGAAAAAATAAAAACTAAATACCATATGATGTGCAAAGGTTCCTTTTGTCCAAAAGAATATTTTTAACAAAAAAGCGAATAGTGGTAGCATTAAGAACATTGTAATAGGAATCGTATCATAAAAAGTTTTTAATATTCCTCCACCCTGTTGCTCATAAAACTTCAATATTTGAGTGAAAAATTTTTTAGTAATTGCTCCATCATTTTCATCAACCCCCATAATCTTGAGTTTCTCACTTTGGGGAGCACCAATAGTTATCAATGAATCTAACTGTTGGCGTTTAAAATTAAACGAGAGCTTTGGATTTTTTTGTTCCGCAGAAATCACAGAATCTATAATTTTAATATCCTCACTTGCTATATTAGCAAGTGCAGCGTTTTCAGTTATTGCTTTTTTAGCAATTTCGATACCAATTGAATCTTTTTTAAAATCTAAAGAATCTAACTTGATATCTTTACTAAATTCTTTCTTGAACTTTTTATTAAGGGTATTATCGGCTTTCCTTACAGTAAATGAAAAAATGAAAAAGAATACAACTGATATAAATAAATAAAATTGAGCGGGATGTAGGTATGAAAGACGTTTCCCATCTACAAAACGTCTTGCCAGTATACCAGGCTTAGTCATTAATGGGACGAAACTTTTAAAGAAACGAGCATCTACCGCAAAATAATTCCCAATAGTATTACTAAATAAAACTCCAAAAGTCAATTTATCAGCTGCCTCTTGCCCACAATATGGACAATAATCAAACGACTCATCGAAGGATTGTTCACAATTTTTACATTGGTTGGTAGTAGACATTTTTTAATCATTTAATTAAATGTATAAAACGAAATTACAAATATAATTTGATCTATCTATACTAACATCTATCCACTTAATCTAGAATTAAAACGCTATAAACGATTTGATCAATTCTATTTTTTCAGCCACTTAATAAAATCATATATAAATTCTTGTATTTTTGGCTCAATCAAAAAAAATTAATATTCACACATCTTTATGAAAAAAGTATTTTCTGTTTTGGCTATTACAGCTCTTATTGCAGCTTGTGGTACTACCAAAACAACAACAAAATCGGCAGAGACAAAAAAAGTTCTTAATGATCCGGTAACATATGCCAATACAATTACCTCCGAAGATTTAAAAACTGCATTATATACATATGCATCGGATGAGTTTCAAGGAAGAGAAACTGGTAAGCCTGGTCAAAAAATGGCTATTAACTTCCTAAAAGAGCACTATATAAAGTATGGTGTCCCTGCTGCTAAAAGCGATGGTAACTATTTTCAGGAAGTACCTCTTGAAGTTGCAGGTAACCCTGAAATCAAGCTAACTGTTAACGACAAGTCATTTACATACATCGAAGATTTTATATCTTTAAGTGCAGGAAAGACAGATAAAATTTCTATCAATGAAATTGTTTACGTTGGATTTGGAATCGATGATGAAAAGTATTCTAGTTATTCTGATGTTGATGTTAAAGATAAAATTGTTCTGATTAAATCAGGAGAACCTAAAAACGAAGATGGAACTTTTATGGTTACTGGAACATCAGAAGCGTCTAAATGGTCTAATATGAGACAACAGTTTGCCGCTAAACGTACCGCGGCAATAGACCAAGGAGCTAAAGCTATTTTATTTTATTTCCCAGAAGTGTATCAGTTAGCAGTTGCACAATTTGCTAACTCCTCGGGTAGAATGTCACTCGCTGGCAATGAAGAAGATCCTTACTTTTTACTTCTCAATGAAGATTTAGCAAAATCAGTTCTTAGCGATATTGCTACTAATGATACATCTAGTATCATTAAAACAAAAATCTTTATGGATTACAAAAATGTTTCTGAGAAGATAACTTCAGAAAATGTAGCTGCATTTATCAAAGGATCTGAGAAACCTGATGAGGTTATAGTAATATCTGCACATTTAGATCACGAAGGAGTAAAAGACGGAAAAGTATACAATGGTGCTGACGATGATGGATCAGGAACCGTTGCGGTGGTAGAAATTGCAGAAGCTTTTTCCAAAGCTGTAAAAGATGGTAATGGTCCGAAAAGGTCAATCTTATTTCTAAACGTTACTGGAGAAGAAAAAGGTCTTTTGGGATCTCGCTATTACACTGATAAAGATCCAATTTTTCCATTAGAAAACACAGTTGCAGATTTAAACATCGATATGATCGGTCGAATAGATCCAAAACGTAAAAGTGAAAATAGAAATTATGTATATTTAATAGGAAGTGATAAGCTAAGTACGGAACTTCATAATATTTCTGAAGAAGTAAATACAAAATATACAAATGTAGAATTGGATTACACTTATAATGATGAGAACGACCCTAATCGTTTCTATTACAGATCTGATCATTATAATTTTGCAAAAAATAACATCCCAGTAATATTTTATTTTAATGGTACTCATGATGATTATCACCAACCAAGTGACACACCTGATAAAATTGAATATGATTTACTAGAAAACAGAACTAGACTAGTTTTTCATACAGCATGGGAATTGGCGAACCGAGAGAATAGAATTATTGCAGATAAAGCGGAAAAGAAATAACAAAAGGTATTTCCGCAGTAATAAAAAAGAGGCTTAACAAATTGTGTTGAGTCTCTTTTTTTATGTATTATAATGTTAAGGTTGTTTTTGCTTTAGATGCAGTGCAAAAGTCGCCGTAAAACCAAAAGTAAAATTACCATCCTGTAAATTAAAATTATTAGGCGTCTGTGTTATAAATACATCTTCTACAGTACTCCAAGCATTAGTCATGTGAAATTGTAGCATTAAATCACTTAATTCCCAGTTTACTCCTAGCGCAAAGGCTCCATAAGTGTCTACAGATTTTATAGGATTTGCAACATAATAATACTCGGATACAATAGATACATGACCACCTACTTTATATCGCCCTCCAATACCAATAGCGAAATGATTATTAGGATCTTCATCTGATAAAGAAGAACCTCTATGAATAAATGTTGGAGAAATCTGTGCAGAAAATTGAGGAGTAAATTTACGAGCTATTAACACTTGAGTAGTAAAAGCTAAACGATCTCTAAAAGATGTATCCTCGAAACCACCATAAATTGCAGACCTACCCTCACTCTCACTTCTATATGAGGCATTTTGAAAAAGAGTAACACTAACAAATGAGTTTTTAGATTTTTTACGTTGACGTAATAAATTATATTTCAAAAAACCATCATACACATCTTCTAAAGTGGTCCAACCTATTCCTGTACTCAATCTATTAGAAATCCCATATTCTAGAGCAATTCTTGCACTCCATTTATCAGCTATAAAACTCTGCCCTTGATAATTAGGTATATTCCAATACCTATTCATTGCCATAACTTGCAATACACCTTCTTTCCTATTCTCTATAGAATGGCCTATCGCAATTCTTGTCGATTTAAAAGTAGCAATTTCATACTGAGGAATATCTGGATATTCTTTTTCTAAAGTTTCCAATAAATCCTGAGCGTTTATAGAAATACCAAATCCAATTAGCATAACTATGAATAAAAGAAAAAACTTATTATTTCTCATATGGTTGATATTCAAATCTAAATTTAATTGATATAACTTCTGCGATATTAGGTCTAAGAATAGGTGGAATTTTAATTTCAAAATCCTTCACAACTACTTCAAAATCTCCTGTTATGACATGTTTTCCATCGATATTTTCAATACTGGTTTTAATCTCAACTTCTTTAGCTATATCCCGTATCGTAAGTGTTCCTTTTACAAATTTGGTCTGAACACCTTCTAATAGTGGATCGAAATCCAATATTTGTCCTTTAAAAGTAGCTTTAGGGTATAAGTCCGATTCAATATAACTTTCATTAAAATGTTCGTGCATTAATGACTTTTTAAATACAAATGCATTCATAAGCATACTAATCGCGATTTCATTTTTTGAAAGGTCTATAATACTTAAAACTTGATTATTTTTAGCCTCTATATTTTCTACAGAAGTGTATGAGAAAAATGAAACTTGCCCCTGCCGTGTGATAATCTGATCTGATTTAATATCAGAAGATCCAATGTTGGTAACAAGAAAAAGTAAAACAATAACTTTATTCATTGGTTTATTGGTTAATAAGCATACAATTTAATAAAATAACATCTTTTAGAAAGCCTTTACAAACCCCTTTTAATTCTATTTTTTGACCTTTTTTAAGACTTTTTACTATCCCCAATTGATCAGACTGCATATCACATAAAACACTAGAATTTTTATTCTCACCTTCTAAAATAATAGTATTCCTATTATTTAAAAAAGTAACTTCTTTTACAACTCCAACTACTTCTACAATTTTATTCTTATAAATTAAATTAGCGTCATTTTCATTATTTATAAACGATGCCGTTAATTTTTGGGAATCCGTACTTATTTCTGTAGATGCATTATTGATATCAATATGTGATGTATTATAGTACTCAATATAAAAGTATGCCCCTGCTATTAATAGAAGACTAAGAAGAAATATCGTTATTTTATTTTTTCTGTTCATTAATTAAAAGCTGGTTTTCATTTATTTATTATTAGAGTTAATTACGAGTGCAAATAAAGAAGAATTAATATACTCCAGAAAAAAAATAATGATAAAGATGAAAAATATGTATTAAAAAGGAAAAAAAGAGATTGAAATGAATTATTATTGTTCGTTGTTTTTAAATACGATAGTAAGAAAGTATGTTATTTTCGTTTTTAAAAAATTCTAAGCATTTTGTAGCTTTTAATTATCTTAAGTAGATATTAATCAATGAGAAAAGATCGATTATATTTTTTGACTTTTATTTCTATATCAGTTATATTTCTAATTATCGCATCATTTGGTGTAAAATACTTCATTAAAGTAAGTGCTAATCAGCTCATCGAAATCCAGTTAGAATCCAGCAAAAGAGAAGCTAACGAGATTTCTAGATTATCACATTATCAAATATCGGGAGGTATTGATAAACAAATTGTAATCAAAAATATTCAAAATACAATTGCAAATACACATAACGAAGCTTCTTTTATTTCTGTATTTGATTGGTCAGGAAAAGAAGTATGTCATCCGGACAGAACCAAAGTTGGTCAGAAAGTAAACTCTGATCAATCTCTTATTAAATCGCTAAGTGAAGAAGATAGTTCTGATAAACTTTATGATCTATTACTTAATCAAAGAAAAGAAACTGACAGCTTGCCCTCTATCGATAGAATCTCAGAAATTGTATATATAGCGCCAGTAAAAGATTCTGATCTTATTGTTGCAGCACACGTTAATTTAAACAAGGTTAGTGGTCAAATTAGAAAATTGAAAACAAGTTTTTATACAATTTTTGCGTTAATGGGAGGATTAATTATTTTATCTTCTTTTATGGCCGTTCGAATAATCGGAAGTTATTATGAAAAACAATTAGAGCAGAAAAACACAGACCTAGAAAGTGAATTACTGAATCTGTCGAAGTTAAACACCGATCTTATTGCTTATCAACAAAAAGTAGTCGAAAATACAGAGGAAGAATCTTTAGACTCGAACATAGAGTCCAATACAGAGATTACAAAAGAATCAAGTAAAAAGAGAATTCTTACTTACATCAGAAATGAGCTGATCCCTGTTCCGATAAATAACATATCTTACATTTATACAGAAAACACAATAACATATATTGTGTGTTTTAACGGTAAAAAATCTACAAGTAATGATAGTTTAGATGATATGCTAATGAATCTGGATACCTCATTGTTCTTTAGAGCAAATCGTCAATTTATTATAAGTATTACCGCAATTGCAAAAATTATAAAATACGGAAACAGTCAGCTTAAAATTTTGATAAAAGATGCAGATGTGGAAATAATTATTAGCAAGAATAAGGCTGCTGAATTTAGACAATGGTTAAATATCTAAGCGATATTTCTTAAAAACTAAATAAACAATTTCTTCTTTTTCCAATACTACCTATCGCCTAACTTTAACTTGTTTTTTACCGATTAAGGTCTATTGTGTTTCAGTGTAATTTAGGTAGACAACAGGTAAACATAGTATGATTATAAGATCATTTTTTTCATTGTTTAGGATCTAGCTACCACTACTAATGATATAAGTTTAAATAAACATATAGAAAAAAAAGGCTTGAATATTTCAAGTCTTTTTTTTCCTTTTTAACGCTACTTTTTCCTTCTCACATATATTTGTTTGATTCTACCTCCTTCATTGCCGGTTATTTGCATCATAAATCATAAATAATCTAAAAATGAAAAATTCAATTTTCTTATTATTCGCTTTCATATCATTATTAACAAGTTGTAGTAGTGATGACAATGATACAATTATCGAACCAGATCCCACTCCTGATGCAAACGCTGTAAGATTGGTTGCAGATCCTGAATTCGGAAATATCCTTACGGATGCAAACGGAATGTCTCTTTATTTCTTTTCTAGAGATACTAAAACGCAATCAGAATGCAATAACGACTGTAAAACAGCTTGGCCAATATTTTATCAAGCAGATTTAACATTAGATGATGGCTTGGATGCTGCTGATTTTGGAGTAATCACAAGAACGGATGGTGATAAACAAAACACTTATAAAGGATGGCCTTTATATTATTTCTTTAATGATAACGCAGCCGGTGATACTAACGGAGATAAAGTGGGTAACAATTGGTATATCGCAAAACCTGATTACTCTTTAATGTATGCAGAAGCTCAATTGATTGGTAGAGATAGTGACGGAAATGATCAAAATTTCACAAGTGAATATGTTGCTGGAGACGAGCTTACATTTTACATGACTAGTAGCACTGGTAGAACAATCTATGCTTTTGTTAATGACACTAAAGACGATAACAATTATACAGCACAGGATTTTTCTAATGATCCAATTTGGCCAATTTTTCATATAGATATCGACAAACTTCCAAGTATTTTAGATGCTAATGACTTTGGTACTATCGATGTATTTGGCAGATCACAACTAACCTATAAAGGAAGACCACTTTACTATTTCGGACAAGACATTGAAAGAGGAGATAACTACGGGATTAGCGTTCCATCTCCAGGTATATGGCCAGTAGTTAGTACAGATACCACAGCATTATAAAAATTTAATCTTAATGTCGTCATATAAATATTTAAGTAGTTAGTTGGTTATAAGAGGAAGATAAGACTTCTTGCTTTCTTCCTCTTATTTTAAATTTTTAAAAAAATGAATGATCTGTTAAAAATCAAAAAAATACTAATAATTACATTAAGTATCACCTTTCTTTCTTGCGAAAGAAATGTAGAAGAAGAATCTGGTATTATCTCAGAAGAATTATGCGATCCGGCTATATCTTTTTCAACTGATATTAAATCAATTATTGAAAATAACTGCGTTAGGTGTCATGGAGGAAACCAAGCTCCCGATTTAAGAACTTATGAAAACATAAGTAACAACTCAGAACGAGTTAGAACACAAGTAGTAAATAGGACAATGCCATTAGGAGGTTCTTTAAGCAATGATCAGATAGAATTGATCCGTTGTTGGATAGAAAATGGAGCTCTAAATAATTAAACCTAATATTATGAATAGTAAAACAAAAAGCATACTTAGCATATCCATGTTACTACTGATTCTAACAGGGATATTTATTTATAATAAAATATATAATAAACCTTTCGTCAATATATCAGAATCTGTACCAAATATATCGATAGAATCTAATGAATTAATAGATAGCTTTTCTAACAATGAAAATGAAGCAAATGCTAAATACTTAGAACAAATTATTCAAGTTCAAGGTTCTATTACAGAAATAACTTCTGGAAAAAACGGAAATAGCATCATTACATTAGGTAATGAGAATACTATAGGCAATGTAACCTGTTACATCACTTCCGAAGAAAGCTTAAAAACAAACAATCTAAACATAGGTCAGCATATCAATATTAAAGGCATCTGCACAGGATACTTAATGGATGTAGTATTGGTTAAATGCGTGATTATTGAATAAACCATAAACTTAAAAAGAAATGAAATCTCTATATATATCATTATTCACAATATTACTTTCCACTGTCTCCTTTGGACAGGGGAAATTTTTAACAAAACAAGGATATACTTCTTTCTTTTCTGCCACACCAATAGAAGATATAAAAGCAGAAAACAATCAGGTATTAAGTATTATAGACACATCAACAGGTACAATAGCAATATCTATTTTGATGAAATCATTTATGTTCGAAAAATCGTTGATGCAAGAACATTTTAATGAAAACTATGTAGAGTCTGACAAATATCCTAAGGCAATATTTAAAGGCCAAATTTTGGATTTTAATACACTAAATAAAAATGAACAAACTGTATCAATTGTTGGTGATATTACTATCCATGGAGTAACAAAAAAAATTGAAACTAAAGGTATAATTAGCAAAAACAAAGAAAATATATTCTTAAAAGGAAACTTCCCAATAAAGGTGGCTGATTTCGAAATCGAAATACCATCCGTAGTAACTAATAATATAGCAGAAAGTATAAAAATAACATTTGAATTAGATCACAAACCTTATAAAAAATAATATGAAGAATTTTTTAATTGTTTTTGCACTTTGGGCTATGAGTTCTAGTTCATATGCACAAGATCTACTGGATATTTTAGAAGATGAGACTCCACAAACAAAAAACTATACTACTTCTACCTTTAAAGGAACTAGGGTTCTAAATGGGCACTCCGTAGAGAATAGAAATAAAGGAACATTAGAATTTGTAATATCACACCGTTTTGGACGAGTTAATCTTGGAATTGATGAATTATATGGATTGGATCAATCTAATATCCGTTTTGCTTTTGAATATGGATTGTCTGATAATATAATGTTAGGAGTAGGTCGAAGTAGTTTTGACAAAACATATGATGGCTTTATTAAATACAAATTCTTAAAGCAAAGTACTGGTAAAGGATCATTCCCATTTACAGCATCACTTTTCTCAAGCATTGCTTATAGAACATTAAAGGATTTTGATCCAGAAAATGAGCCTACTTTTAGTCAAAAATTATCCTATGTTTCACAAATACTAATTGCCAGAAAATTTAGTCCTGCATTTTCATTACAAATTACCCCAACCTATATTCATAGAAATTCTGTGAAAATTAATGATGATCCACACGATATTTTTGCTGTTGGTATAGCTAGTAGATTAAAGCTAACTAAAAGAATATCTATAAACGGAGAATACTTTTATACTGCTAATCCGTTAGAGTCTATAGACGCAACAAACTCTTTAGCGTTTGGGGTAGATATAGAAACAGGAGGACACGTATTTCAAATAATTCTATCCAACTCTATTACTATGATAGAAAAAAGCTTCATCACAGAATCTACAGATAATTTCTTTGAAGGAGATATACATCTTGGTTTCAATATATCTAGAGCTTTTCAGATAGGAAACAAGAAAAAACGAAAACTTAACAAAATGAAGAATTCTGGAATATAATATCAAATAAAACAAAATGTTTAGAAGAAATTTTAAAGTTAAAGGAGAGGATGTTGATGATTATATGGTAATGCAAAACTCTGCATACATAGAATATACATCATCTGTATTACTTGCTTTATTATTTGACAAAGGGTATACCGACAAAAAAAGAAACAAAACAAAACTTAATGTACAGGAATCTATAGAATCCCTAAGCCAAAGAAAACATTTAATGTTTATGCAAGATTTTTTTATAAATCTGGAACTTATTTGTATTGATAATGACAGTCAAAAATTAACCATTAGAAATCGTTTTTTTAATGCTAATAATGAACTGTGTGCGACTATTAATAGCTATTTATATTGGTTTGATAGTGTAAACCAAGAAATTATCATACCACCAAAAAAAATGATAAACCGATTATTTAATTAAACTATTGGGTTAACCGAAGCAAGGGGGAAAAAATTGCTATGAGCGATAGTTAATATTAGATAATTGGTGATTAGAAAGGCTGAGTTGTTTTAAAACTCAGCCTTTTTTATAATGCTAGTTCAGATTTATATTATTGATTTCATCAAAAATAATATTTTAAAAAAACAACCCCTGCAATCATAGAGACTACAGGGATTCAGATTCAAACACAAAATCTATCTATAAATACAAAAGCAACTAACTCTTTTGTTTCTATATCATTGGTCTTGGGGTAAAAAAGTTTAAAATTTTTTTTCTGATTTTAAAGTATTTATGTCAATAATAAGCTGACCAATCGATGCCCTATTTAAACCATTATAAATACCTCGTATATGCTTCTTCTTATCCACCAAAACAAAATTTTCGGTATGAAGAAAATCCTCTTTCGTTTTTGTTTCTCCCAAATCCTCCTCAACGAAATAAAAATTACGTCCTAGATCATAAATTATATCACGATCTCCAGTCACTAAATGCCATTTAGAATTCAGAACACCCTTTAGTTCTGCATATTCTTGTAATATCGGTATCGAATCTCGTTCTGGAGTTACAGAATGTGATAATAATAAAACATCCTCATCATCTTTAAACTCTTCTTGTAGCAACAACATATTGGAAGTCATTTTTGGACAGATTCCAGGACATGTGGTAAAGAAAAAATCAGTTACATATATTTTATCATCAAAGGTTTCACTAGTTACAATCTCTCCTTGTTGATTCACCAAAGAGAAATCAGGAATTTTATGAAAACTATTAAGCTCTTTAGCATAAGGAGTTAACCAATGCGGTGTAAAACTTGCATCCTGATAATATGGTAACACTTCTACTCTACTAGTATTTTCTTTTTGTTTACAACTAAAAAACAAACAACATAAAATAACACTATAACTTTTTAAACTGTACAATTTCATTTTCCAATTCATAACATAAATTAGCTCTTTTTAAGCCAAAAACACGTCCGTTTTTAGCTTCGTAGTTAACATATAGCTTTCCATTCTCTAACCAAGCTTGTTGCATCCCATTTTCTTTTCCATTAATCAAATTAGTTTGTTTAGCCAATTGACCATTTGTAAACCATTTTTTCTGAACTCCGTTCCGAGTTCCTTTTATATAATTAGCTTCTGAAGCTATATTGCCATTTGACCACCAAATTTTCACAACTCCATCAAGGTGATTGGCTATATAAAATGATTCTTTTTGTAACAAACCATCAGAAAACCATTTTTGAGCTAAACCTTCTTTTTTACCTTTATAATAACCCACTTTTTCTTCAAGCATTTTATTAGAATGAAACTTTACAGCATAACCGGAAAAAGGTTTTTGCTCATAGTACCATTTTCCTTCAATTGCATTTAAAATCAACAAGTCCTTTGGCACCAAAATATTATTAATTATTTTTTTATCCGTATCAACAATATGATTTTTCCTATCTGTTTTACAAGCCATAAAACAGATAGAAAAAAAACTACTTATAAAAAAACATTTAATTAACCGCATTGGGAGTTCCATTAAATGGTCCAGCAAAAACTATATAACTACCTGTATTAGAATATAATTCATTAATAACATGATAATGATATTCAGCTTCTTCCGAATGCTGTGTAATATGAGTATGACCTCCAGAAGCATCTAAATCTGTAGGATACGTACCTGTAGAATTACACTTTCTACCATAGATAAAAAATCCATCCGATATAATCCCGATCAAATTTTCATCATCATTAGACCATGCTCTAGGTTCTAAATGATAATGATATACTCCAGGTCCTATATGTCCGCCCGTATAATCCAAAGATCCTGCTGCCTGATCTAGGGCACCATTTCCTTCTTGATCATTAAAAAGCGCTGCCCCACTCACAGCTATTCCAATTGTTCCCAACGATGTTGCTGTTGTGTTATTCGCTAATTGTGGATTAGCAGAAACTACTAAAGTGGCAGAAGCATCAAAATTAGGTATTATACTTGGTGTTGACGCAACATCAGGCTCCTCAATATATAATGCATTACCCTCACCCCAATAAGAGGTTGTATGATTAGGTCTTCCTGTAGTTTCAATAACTACATTAGATCCATCTAAATAAATATCTGTCTCATCAGTATCGAATTCTGCAAAAGCAGCGTGTAATTCGGCAACAGTACCATCATCATCCGTTGTAGATGTTCCATTATCATCACCACTACAAGCTATAAAAACAATGCAGACAACACAAATTAATAATGCTACAGGCATAATCTTTTTAGATATAAGTTTTATATTCATCATTACTTAGATTTAGTTAATTCTTTTTAGTCATAAATTATAGCTCTCTTTTCGGCGGTCCTTTTCTTTCAGGTTTAGGAGCTTTTTTTAATTCTTCTTTCGTAATAAACCCATCTTCATCTAAATCAATTTTCGCAAAATCTCTTTCTAAAGGTCCTTTAACTTCATCCTTTGCTAGTTTTCCATCTTCATTCTTATCCATCATTTCAAAAATCTCTTCAACAGTAGGTCTTTCTTTTCCTCTCTTCTTTTCATCTTTTGATTGTGCATTTGTTTTACATGAAAACAGTAATAAAGAAAGTGTCATTACTAATCCTAAATTCAACAAGTTACTTTTCATTTTTTTTATGTTTATGTTTCTTGTATAGACTATAAATTTCGTCAAAAGTATAATGCAATAGAGGAGTTTTCTGTCGACTATATGTGCTTTTAGGTGAATAGCTGCTTCTATTCTGCGAACGAACTAAAAGATATAACTCTTAATCATCCATTTTGAAACTCAACTATTATATTTTCATTTAATTTGTACTATGAATAATTACAAAAGGTTTCTTTTTCAAGTAGTTTTATGGGGAATTATTTGGTTTTTCTTATCATTTGGACAAAAAAATAATGAAAAATTTCTTATCGAAAACTCCATTCTTTTCGCTTTCCAAATTGGACTTATTGGTTTATTAATTTTTTATGTTGCGAAGCATTTTTTATTTAAAAAGAAATACTTATTCTTCTTTTTAATTTCTCTCAGTATAATTTGTGTGTCAGCATTGTCATCATCTACGATATCTTCTAATTTATCCGCTAGACTGCTTTCTCCTCGTAATAACCCCAGAATAGCTAATCCGCCGTTTAAAAGACCTCCAAGAAGAATAAAACCTCCATCTATTTTAATGGTTCATTTTTCTAATTTGATGATTGCATATTTGATCGCTACGTTTATAGAAACTTTTTTGTTCGCACAAAAAAAGGAAGAAGAAATAATTAGAAGTAAAAACGAAAACCTTCAAACAGAACTAAAATTATTAAAATCACAAATTAACCCACATTTTTTATTCAATTCTCTAAACAATATTTATGCACTTTCAGTAATAGATTCTGATAAAACACAACAAAGTATCAGTTACTTATCCGAAATGCTTAGATACGTACTTTATGAATGTGATCGCCCTTATGTTTCTATCCAAAAAGAAATAACTTATATTAAAAATTATATCAAATTATTTTCTTTAAAAAATAGTAAACCTTATGAAATTACAACAAAGTTTAATATAGATGATAATACTGTTTCTATTGCTCCTATGCTCTTTATACCATTTATAGAAAACGCATTTAAACATAGTAATATTGAAAAACCACTATCCTTTATAGAGATTGATATAACATCAAACACATCTAATATCAATTTTGAAATAATTAATAGTATTCCTAAAGAAAAAATAATGAAAGATAAAATTGGAGGAATTGGATTAGAAAATGTTAAAAAACGATTAGATATATTGTATCACGAAAAGCACAATTTATTAATTACCAATGACAATAATATTTTTAAAGTAAAACTAAATATAAAATTAGACGATAATGCTTAGGTGTTTAATAATTGATGACGAAGAGCTAGCCAGAACACTCTTAAAAACCTATATAGATCGATTGGATTATATAGAAATAATTGCTACACTTGAAAACCCACTCGAAGCAATAAATATTCTAAAAAATGAGCCTATTGATGTCATATTTTTAGACATACAAATGCCTGAATTAAAGGGAACTGATTTAGCAAAAATAATCCCTACTACAACTCAAATAATTTTCACTACTGCTTATTCTGAATATGCGTTGGAAGGGTTCGAATTAAATGCACTAGATTATTTATTAAAACCAATCACCTTTGATCGATTTTTAGCTGCTATACAAAAGATAAAAAAGGATCCTAAAACCAGCAATGTCGAAGGAAAAATTACGGTAAAATCTGGGTATGATCTACATAAAATTAAATACAGTGATGTACAGTACATCGAGAGTGATAGTGAATATGTTGTTTTTCATACTACTAATAAAAAAATAATGAGTCATCAAACGCTAAAATCTCTAGAAGAGACATTACCAGAAATATTTATGCGAGTTCATCGATCATTTATTATTAATAAGAACTATGTTACTGCACTAAAAGGAAAAGATCTTTTTCTTACTGATATTAGGATACCTGTAAGTTCTAGTTATTATGAACTTGTTAAAAATCAGTTATTTTAATTTTAAAATAATTCTTTTGTTTTATCCTAGACAATCAGTATTGGCATTTATTTAACTCTAAACATGTTTCATTTTTATTATTTTGTGATCAAGGATTTATTCATATATCACTCATCATGAAAACACTTATCACTCTAACTGTTACACTTATCTTATCATTTTTCTTTGGTCAAGCTCAGGCTAATTCTAAATTAAAAAAGGATTTTACAACCGGAAATCCAGGTATTGTTTCAATACATAAGATGACTTTTGGACCAGAAGGTATTTTATTTATTGGGGATAGTAATGCTGCACAAGTTGTAGCTATAGATTTTAGTGAACACCCTAAATTGGATAACTCGAAAGTTAAATTAGACAATCTAGATAAATTGGTTGCTGATATGATGGGAACCACTATTGATCAAGTTCAAATTACGGATATGGTAGTTAACCCAAATAACAATAATATTTATCTTTCTATTAATCATAGCTCTGGAATACCCATATTATTAAGAGTTGAGGACAATGTCCTAAAGCAAGTACCTCTTGACAATGTGTCTTACACTAAAACTACATTATTAGATCCTATATCTAAAGAAGCAGAAGACCGAAGAGGAAGAAAATTAAGAAAATGGGCCGTTGCGGATATTAAATATACAAATGGAAAATTATTATTATCTGGACTAAGTAACAAAGAATTTGCCTCTACATTTAGAGCTATTGATTTTCCGTTTTCAGAGACACAAAATTATAGTTCTTTAGAAATTTACCACGCTGCGCATGGTAAGTATGAAACACATGCACCTATTAAAACATTTATTCCAACAAAAATCAATGGAGAATTACAAGTTTTGGCTGGTTATACTTGTACTCCATTAGTTATTTTTCCAATGAATAAAATGAAATCAGGAGAACATCAAAAAGGAAGAACAGTGGCTGAACTTGGAAGTGGCAATTCTCCTATTGATATGATAGAAATTGAAAATGAAGGAAATCGGTATTTATTAATTTCTAATAGTAATAGAGCATTAATGAAAATTGATTTTAAAGATTTAGAAGCATATCAAGGTGAGTTAACTAAACCTGTAGTAGAAAAAGGAGCTGCCGAAGGTGTTGATTATGTAAATCTTCCATATGTTAATGTACAACAGTTAGATAAAATCGGTAGTAATGGTTTTGTAATTATCCAAAGAGAATCTAACGGAAATCTAGCTCTTAAAACAGGTAATAGCTGGTGGGTAAAGTAATCTGTCCCATTATAAACCTGAACTATTGACTTTTTATTGTGAAACGATATTATTTTGGAATTTTAGCATTAGTTGTTACTAACTTATCGTTAGGTCAAACATCTGAAAATTACATTTTTAATAAAAATGAAGTTATTATACCCAAGAACATATCCGTAGCTCAGGATGTATTTGTTTTTAAAGGAGAAATTCCTGAAGATAGAATAGCTGTTTCTACCAGGATTCTAGGAAAAATTCAGGAAAATCAGAATACATTAAGCTTTACACCCGCAGTCCCATTTGGGTGGAATCAAAAGTATACCGTAGTATACAATCATACCATCAACTATTTTTCCTTGCCAGTTCCTGAAGGTTACGAATCATTAAAAATATTAAAAGTGTATCCTAGTACTTCAAGTGTACCAACCAATATTTTAAAATGGTATGTTAAGTTTTCTAGACCAATTAATGAAAATAATATTTATAAATATATTCAATTTGTAGATGACTCTAATAAACCTATAGATCGAACAATATTACCTCTGCAAAACGCTTTAATCTCCAAGGATGGAACTTTATTGACCATTTGGATAGAACCAGGAAGACAAAAACGAAATCTAATTCCAAATAAACAGTTAGGGTCTGTGTTCATCCCTCAAAAAAAATATAGATTGGTGATTTCGGAAGAAATTAAAGATCATAACGGCGTAAATATGGTAAAAAACTTCTCTAAAGAGTTTACTACTACCGTTGCAGATAGAAAGAAACCAAACATAAATAATTGGGAAATTAAAATCCCTAACATTCATTCTGTATCTAATCTACTAATAAATTGTGAAGAACCAATAGACTATGGTAGTAGTATTGGTAATATAAAAATACTAGATAGTGCAGGACAACTTATAGATGGTATCTGGGAGCTAAAGAAGGATGAAACAGTAGTTTCATTTATACCAAAAAGAAACTGGAAAAAAGGGAACTATACTATAATTTTTGGACCTAGTATAGAAGATTTAGCTGGTAATAATCTAAATCGCGTATTTGATAATGAAATACAAAAAACTTCAAAAAATAACCATCCATATAAAACGTATACACTAGAATTTGAATTAAAATAAAAAAAGACAGTAAAATACTGTCTTTTTTATAACTAAGTAGGATTTATGTTCTCAATAGTAGTTTTGAGACGAATTTAGGATTTTTAATTGCCTGCAAGTAAGACAAACGAATTACCTGACACTGGCGATACATTATAACTTTTTACATTTTTAAGTGTCTTCATATATTTTTCTGCTTCTACAAAAGCACTTTCTAAAGGACTAACTGTAGATCTTTCATTCAAAGTAATTGTTTTAGAAATTTGTTCACCATTGGTGTATTCTATTGTGATTTTCCATCTTTTTACAGAATGAAAATTTTTAGAGATTAAAGAATTATTCTCTTTAGCACTCTTCTTCTCTTTTTTAGTTTTTTCCTTTTCGTTTACTGGTTCGGTTGTCGCATAACCTATAGATACACAAAGTAAAGCAGTAATAAGTAAGAGTTTCATAGTTGATGATTTTTGGTTTTGACGAATATACATACATAATTTGATTAATCAAATTAATTTTTAATAAAATTTTATTTGAATATTAAAAAAATACATGTATGTTTGAATTATGGTAAATAAGAATTTGAAAAAGCTTCTGAAAAAAAGTAAAGGAGCCAAAACGGTATACGGTATTTCTAAAACTTTGGGAGTAAGTCCGCAAGCAGGAGATTATGTAGTAAAGCGTAAAAACTTAGCTAAAGATTTCGAAAGACTCCAAAAAATTGCAGATTATATGGAAGTAGATATAAAAGATATTATAGACAGAAAATATTAAACAACTCTTCTACATATATTATATCCTATTTGTTTATATATAAGGGTTTTATAATGCTTGTGTATTCATTATTAGCCTACAAATCTTTTCAAAAAATTATCCTTTAGTATGTAGTTAATTGGATAAATAGAAATTAAACTCAAACTTTATACCTATATTTCCAAAACAAACAACTTATACAACATACTTTTTAATGAGATTAACCTTCATTATTTTAATTTCTTTTTTATTACATAATTCTTCTATTTCCCCTGAAACATATATAGGCAAATGGCAAATAGAAGGAGGTTCAATTATTGAAATTTACCAAAATAAAGATCTTTTTTTTGGCAAAATAAATAGACGTGCCGAGAATCCCATTTCTAATTTTAATGGTCTAGACAATAAAAATCCTGACCAAAAATTAAGACAACGCCCTTTATTAGGAATGGACATACTTAATAACTTAAGTTTTAAAGACGGAGAGTTAGATGGTGGAACAATTTATAATGCTGATAGCGGAAAAACATATACAGTAAAAGTGTGGATTGATTCAGATAACCAAGATAAATGCTATATAAGAGCCTATAAAGGTATTTTATTCAAAACTTTTGAAGCTGTGCGTGTGAAAAATTAATTATTCTTCTTTATACCTGCTATCATAGAATTGATACAAAAAGACTAAGTACTAAAATATCGCCAAAAGTAACTATCCCTCATGTTAAATAACCCTATCATCTTCGTATAAAGTTATATTATTTCTCAATGCATCAAGTACGAATTAAATAAAAAGAGTAGCAACAAGCATAACAATAAAAAACATCCATTTTATGGATGTTTTTTAGAATTAAATTAATGCAGAATAATAACTGCTCTAAGGGTAAAACACAGATTTTTCTTATAAAAAATCAAACAGATTAAATTAAAATAATACAATCTGTTTGACTAAACATTGTACAAACACTCTTTAAAAATAGTACCTAAAGAGCGATAATGCACACATACTAAAAGGGGATGTTCGAATAAATTGGGGCTATTGATTGGGGCCTGAAATTGTTTTATTTTTCTTCTTCTATTTTCTCTAATGTCTTTTTAAGCCTATCTATTTGTACACTTGTAAAATCAGTTCTAAGGTAAGGTCGTATCTGACTCATAATATTCCCTTCTTCTGGGTAATGATGAAGACCTAAAGCATGTCCTATTTCGTGAGGAGCCGTGGATGTGAACAAAAATTCATCAGTAATTAAAGCTCTTTTATCTTTACCTATCCCAGCAATAGCAATTGTATTTGATCTTTTCATTACAAAAATGTTTATTCTGTCCTCGCGGTAATAATCCTGAGTTTCTTGTAAAAAAACACTAGATTCTCGTCCTCTATTATCTTTTAAATCATATAACTCATCACTATTTAATGTTTTTACATCGCCTTTTTCTAATCCGATTCCATATCTATGAAAGAAACTACCATTTAAATTTGTTATAAAATCATTCTCATTTAAATTGTAAGAAGATTTTCCAGACACACCTGATGGCTGAACATATATAATATCGACCTTTATAGTTTTCTCTAAGTTATCCGAAAATATTTGTTCAATCGCGTACGAATCAGAATCATCTTCTGCGGCACAGGAAACAAAAATCGATAACACAAATAGTAGTTTTAATAATTTCATGGCTTGTTGTCTTTTTTTTGATTGTTGATGCTATATCTTAACTATATTAGTAAGTCTATTCTTACTGTTATTTAATAAATTAAAATGAGTCTAATCTTTTTAATTAAATAAGCCTTTAATTAAGTTATTACGAGCGTAAGTAATTATTGCTTGTAATCGTTATTATTACTTGTGTGAGAATGAGTGTGATAATCGATCAATTCAAAGATAGAGAATAATATCACTTAAATAAGGGGGTATTTTCCCCCATGTATACATATTAACTATTTACAGTATAATACATTAACTTACATTTTAACAAAATTAAATTGTTAACACTAAAACTACTCTAGTTAACTATAATCCTTTCGAATAAGCCATACAACAAGGAGTTATGGATTTTAACATTTGAAATGTTAAATTTTACAAATTATGGTTAAACCGTAAGTATAATACTGCAAAAATAACGCATAACTAAAACACGATTAATTAGTACTTTAACAGTAAAAAACGAAAAGTTTAACAAAATTAACAATGCATTTTAACGACATTATATGTTATTTCAACGAAAGCAATACGTGTTTCACCTAAGTTTTATCAAAACAAAACACTAAAACACAATATTTTATCCAAAATCAATAAAAGATTACAAACTATAAATCAAAAAAATATGATTTGAATATTACTATATTTGACTTGATTAAATACCTGTATCAATTGCATCCAAAAAACAAACATTATTCTTCGTATAATTTTGAAGAACTTAAAAACAACCATAAGCAACTATCTGATTATTTAATAATCAATCCGCATAATAACAACATTACCATTGATTTTTCTAATAGTGAAGCTGTTTTGGAACTAAATAAAGCAATTCTAAACTATTATTATCAAATAGAGAATTGGGATATCCCCCAAGGATCATTATGCCCTCCCATTCCAGGAAGAGCTGATTACATACATCACATAACTGATTTACTAGCCGATGATATAAATAAATCAAGTCTTGTTAAAGGGTTGGATATTGGAGTTGGTGCCAACTGTGTATATCCGATTCTAGGAGCAAAGATTAATGGTTGGACAATGGTTGGATCTGATATTAATTTAGACTCAGTTTCTTATGCAAGAAAAAACGTAGCATCTAATTCTAATTTAAAAGATCATATAGAAATAAGGCATCAAGAGAACAATGCTAACATTTTTAAGGGTATAATTAAATCAGAAGATTATTTTCATTTTACTATGTGTAACCCTCCTTTTCATTCTTCTCCTGAAGAAGCAAAAAAAGGAACACAACGAAAATTGAACAATTTGTCTAAATCAGATAAAATGATTAAGCTAGAATTAAATTTTGGTGGACAAGCAAATGAATTATGGTGCAATGGTGGCGAAGCTTTGTTTATCAAAAGAATGATTAAGCAAAGTCCTGATTTCAAAAATCAAGTCGGTTGGTTTACATCATTAGTCTCCAAAAAAGAAAATTTACCAAAGATTTATAAGCAACTTAATAAATTAAAGACCATCCATAAAACTATTGAAATGTCACAAGGAAACAAAAAGAGCCGTTTTGTAGCATGGAAATTCCCTAAAGAATAGTACTTATAACTTATTCTGGTGATCTTCCATGAATTTCTTCAAACTTCTCGTCAAAATTCTCTCTTAAATAAGAATTAAGTTTTTTCCTATAGTCATCCTTCAACCAAGATAAAAAATTGTGAGTACTTCTACTGATACATTTTGCATAGCTCTGAATTCTGTGATCAATATCATCTCCTAACATTTTCGCCAATGCAATAGCATCATATACATCTTCACTATTTTCTATACAAATTTTAGCATGCTGAGCTATTGATCTTTCTAGTACTACTTTAGAAGACTCTCCTTTTCGCACAGAATCTAGATACGTTTCTTTAATATCAAAATAAACTTCCTCGGAATTTGCAAACTCTGCTCTTAATTCTGCAGGCATTTCATGCTTAAATTTACTTTCTATATCCTCATCATTAAGGAGCTTATCCATGTAATAATCAGGAGAATTGAATATTTTTTGCCAATCCAGATCAGCTCCCCAAGGACCAAATCTATGATAGTTATTTCCTAAATCAATAACATTAAATGAAGATTTATTCTTTAAAATTCGAGAGCCCCGACCAATCATTTGATAATATAAAGTCAATGACTTTGTAGCACGATTCAAAATAATTGTATCTACCGTAGGTTCATCAAATCCTGTTGTTAAAATACTCACTGATGTCAAAATAGCATCAGGAGTTTCTTTAAACCACTGAAGTATCTGTTTTCTTTGCTTTTTTGTAGCTGTGTTATCTAAATGCGCGATTGGATATCCAGCGGATCTAAAAGTATCATACACATGCAACGAAGTGTTGATACCATTATTAAAAATTAATGTTTTTTTGCCTTTAGAATGCTTTTCATATGCTTGCAATAATTGACTTAGCATATTACTATTAGTATATAAATCTTCGGATGATTTTACAGTATAATCACCATTAGACCCAACTTCTAAAGAAGTTAACCCCATGTTATAAGCAAATACTTCTGCGCGTGCTAGAAATTCATTTTCTATTAATGACTCTATAGTTTCACCTACAATTAGTTCATCATAATTGTCCTTCATTGGTAACTTTATATTAGAACTTAATGGTGTTGCTGTAACTCCTAAAATAAAGGACCTCTCAAAAAACTTAAATAATTTAGTAAAAGAATTATAATGCGCTTCATCAATAATCACCAAACCAATATCGGAAATATCCAATTTATCTTCATTCAACCTATTGTTCAAGGTTTCTACCATAGCTACGAAACAACTATAGTTTTCTTGATCATCTAAGTTTGCTTTACTGTCTACTACTTTATTATCTACACCAAAACCTGTAAGCATATTTGATGTTTGCTTGCATAGTTCTATACGATGTGTCATCACTAATACTTTTCTATTGTGATGTTTTAAGTATTGCCTAACAATTTCAGAAAAAATAACCGTCTTACCTCCTCCAGTTGGTAATTGATATAAAAGATGGTAATCCTCTCTAGCATCCTCAAAGCTTTTAAAAATCCTATTTATAGCCCCTTTTTGATAGCTATATAAGTCTTTTCCTGTTTTCTTTTCTTGTAATTCTGTAGTTGACTCCGACATATTTTCTCATTTCTAGGGCTGCAAAACTAATTCCTTTTATGCATTTTTGCAGAATTTTTATCATAAAATATGTCATTATTTTTTTACAATTGGTTGTTAAACAAATAAAATTGGATATCTCAATTGCATTATTCTGTTAATAATTTGACTTCAAAATGTATTTCATCTGATAATAAATTATTTTTTACATTCCCAAAAATACTACCCGATGCATATGTTATATTCCATCTCGTCCTATCAATTATAAATTTAGAGATAAAAATCAGCTTACTGTTATTATATTTTATGTTCGCTTCAAACTCTATAGGTTGTTTAACATCTTTAATCGTTAAATCTGCTGTTATTAAAGCATTTGAATCATCATTGTAAGTTACATTTACTATAGAAAGTTTAGCTACAGGAAAATTCTCTGTATCAAAGAAATCTGAATTTTTTAAATGATCTACTAACATCTCACTATACCCTCCATCTATATTGGCTATGGTATTCATGTTAATGATAAACTCTCCTCCAGTAACCTTTTCTTTTTCTTTAAAAAATTCACCACTAATAAAATCTACAGTTCCATAATGTCCGCTAGTATGGAGTTTATTAAAGCCTTCCCATCTAATTTCACTGTTTTCCTTATCTATTTTTAGGCTATTGCTGTTTGTAGTTTTTGGAATTGGTTTCTTTTCGAGAATATCAATTAATTCTATATCGTAAAGCAATGTAGAATCAGGGTGAGGAAATGTAACCTTTCCCATTCTTTTACTTAAGGAAGGTGGGACAATTAATTTTCGTACCTCTCCTTTTTTCATTCCTAACAACCCTTCATCAACTCCTTTTATCACTTGATTTCCTCCTACTAAAATCTTTAAAGGTTCTTCTCTATTTCTCGAAGTATATACTATAGAATCATTTGTGTACTTAGTTGTTTCGTGAATAAGGACTTCTTGTCCTTTCTCTACAATGGGTCCTGAACCATCTTTGACTACTTTATATTGAAGTCCAGAATCAGTCACAATAAAATCTGTTTCACCAGAACATCCGTAAAACATTATAAACGCGAACATGCTCATATAGATTTTAACAATATTTACACTCAAATTATTAAGTTGAATTCTTACATTAGTTTTCATTAATTTTTGTTTTTAATTTTACTCAAACGAAAGTAATTCTGGAAATACGCTACTTTGCTAAATCAATTGTAAAAAAGTGTATATAAATTGTAAATTTTCCGTTATTTGTAAATAACTGGTCATTTTATGAAAAATAAAGTCAAAATATTAGCCACTACTCTTGTTATATTAATAGCGCTATTCTCAATACATAGTTTTTCTTCAAAAGAAGTTTCCTTTTATCCTGAGAAAATAAAAATTGCGTTAAGAAGTGTTGGTAATAAACTTTTATTAAAAAACAATGATGCTACATCTCTTGTCCTACCAGTAAAAGAAATATCTGATCAAACTTTCGAAGTATCTTTTCAAAAAGAAATATTTATCAACCCTGAAATATTAGCAGAGACTATAGACGCTGAATTTAAAAAAACAGGAGTTCCTTATGATTATATTACTGAATTAATTAATTGTAAAACAAATGAAGTATCCTATAGTTATGAAATATTGGGGCCTTTTAAGGATAATGAAATTTCATGTTTAGGTAGGAATTTACCCAAAAACTGTTATACTATTAAGGTAATCATACTCAACGCAAATACTTCGGCTTTATATAGTGAGATGGGTAGCACTAATACTCTTTATTTTATTATTATCGTTCTGACACTAATAACCGGATTCACTTTATTTAAAAAGAAGTCTGAAGAAAACATTTCAGATATTTCTTCTAATGAAATCATTTTAGGTAAACATATTTTTTATCCTGATCAACAAAAATTAAATATTGATAAGAATGAAATCTCTTTAACCGCTAAAGAAAGTGAACTTCTCGCTATTTTTGCAAAATATCCAAACAAAATTGTAAAAAGAGAGCAATTGATTAAACAAGTTTGGGAAGACAATGGAGTTATTGTTGGAAGGAGCTTAGATATGTTTATTTCTAAATTACGCAAAAAACTAGGTAAAGATTCTGAGGTAAAGATAACTAATGTTCATGGTGTAGGTTACAAATTAGAAATAATCTCATCTAATTGAACCAATACTGACTTTTTTTGAAGGATTTCTCTACATTCTTAACATACTCTGGAATTAGTACCATTTTTTTTCTAATGCTACTGCTTACCCACACTTGGAAAAAACGTGAAGCAAACAAACTTCTTCTAAGTATTCTTTTGAGCTTTTTATTTCTTTTTCTAACCTATGCTTCTTCATATCTAAATTGGAATTTTCTTAGCACCATAGTATCGCCTATCGGTTTTATTGCTCCTTTTGTATTGGGCCCATTAATCTTTCAATACATCAAAACAATTTATACATCCAATATAAATAGAAAAAGTTTTATATATAGTTTACTACCGTTTGGGATCGCTTTTATTTTTTATAGTATTCCCCAATATATTTTTGGATTACCTATAGATGAGAAAATAACCTTGTTAAGAATTGTTTCTATCGTTATTCCTTTTCTAGGTATACTACACCTCTCCTATTATCTATTTTTAAGTAATAAGTTATTAAAACGTTTTAAAAAACTAGTAAAAAATAATTATGCCAATTTAAATAAATTAGATCTAAAATGGTTATCAATATGGATTCGAGGATTCATTGTCTTTTTAATTATTGACCTTGTTAGTGGGGTACTAATTGTTTCTTATCCTATTATGCCTGTTTTCATATACACCAATCTCTTTTATTTAGTATTACTAATTTGGTATATTGGGTATTTTGGGATCCATCAAACTCAAGTTTTTTTAGTTAATGAAATATCACAAAACTCAATTAAAAATTCAACAAATAAAGTCAAATCATTTTTTAATTGTGAATCAGAAGAATTTTTAAACCTTAAATCTCAATTACAAATCAAGTTTAGTGAAGAGAAGCTTTTTAAAGAACAAGATCTTTCTTTGAAAAAAACTGCCGATATTCTGAATGTTTCCGATAAAAAGTTATCACACTTATTGAATATCTGTATGGATTCTAATTTTTATGAATATGTAAATACCTATCGAGTCTCCTATTTTAAAGAACAGCTAGAACTTGGAGTTGCCGAGAAATTAACTCTATTATCTATTGCTTTTGATTCTGGTTTTAACTCTAAAGCTACTTTTAATAGAGTTTTCAAACAACAAGTTGGAATGACACCAATAAAGTTCAAAAAACAATTAGAAAAAAAGTCTCAAAGCTTCCATTGAGTCGATTGAAACATTGTTTATCTATTTATTTGCCAATCAAATTAATCTGATAAATAATATCTTATGAATTCAATCTATAATACTAATGATTCTATAACATCAGTTACAAATCAACATCAAAAATCAAAAAAATATATCTTATTAGTACTTGGTATTTCTTGGATTTTTGGATTTTCTACTACTACACTTTTAGATTTTTCAGATCCTATTGCATACACTATTATAACTTTTATTTACGCATTTATTCCAGCTATTATTGCAATTATTTTTAACAAAAACGAAAGAGGATCCTGGAAGGATTTAAAATTTTTTAAACCAGATCTCAAAAGTTCATTATATTCATTTATAATTCCTATTATTTATTTTGCCGTCGTTATTAGCATTCAGGTGCTCTTAGATATAAGAATTGCAAAAAAATTAGATCAGATTAATCAAACTCCATTAACCCTTTCTCTTTTATTGATATTGGGATATCCCATTACAGTATTTCTAATACTCGGAGAAGAAATTGGATGGAGAGGATATCTTCAAGAAAAATTAATGAACAGTTTTGGAGCTTTTGCAGGAATTTTTGTTCTTGGATTAGTTTGGGGTATTTGGCATATGCCCATTGCGCTTCAAGGCTATAATTTTCCAAACCACCCTTATATAGAAGCTTTTATAACCTACCCACTAGTAGGTATGGCACTTTCCCTAATTATTGCTTACCTAGGTTTTAATCGTTATTCTATTTTTACAGGAGCATTAGTACATGCTAGCAACAATCATTTCGGAGGTACATTTCTCACCTTAACAGAAACTAATAATGAGTTTGCTCATGCTATGATTTTTAATGGTTTTTATGTAATAATCATATTAATTTTTGGATACTTATGGAGAAGAAAAACATTTAAGAACATAAAATCTTAAAGACTTAAAACAGGATATCTTCTCGACACTGAGAAGATATCCTATTAAATAAAGTTACTAATGATGCTCTTTTTGTCCAAAAGGTTTAAGTATGATTCCTGCACTTAGTATAAATCCATCTGTAGGAGCATAGATTTCTGCAAACGTAGGGTCATTAGCAGGAGGCAAAACTAAAGGAGAAAATCTACTCTGCCTTCTGTCCGTAAAATTTTCGAAGTTGACAAAGATTGTCCCCCAATTAAAATTGCGCATTCCTAGCAATCCCATTAAAACATAATCTGTAGTTTCTGAACCATTAGAAAGTAATTGTTTGCCTGTATAATAGGTTTCAAAACCTATTCGCCATTTTTCATTTTCATACATAAAAACACTTCCTGCGTTATGTCTTGCCGTTAATGGTTTTTGTGGGTTTCCATCCAAATAATTTAGTTGAGTATCTATAAAAGCATAATTAAGAAACCATCTAAAGTCTTTATAACTAAACTTAATATTTGTTTCGGCTCCTTTACTTACAATATTATCATTCGCATTTTCATATTCAAAAAAACCAGTACCAGTATCACTAAGTAATAATCCATCTTGGATAGCAGTTACATAGAATAACTGATTAATAGAAAAATCTATCTCATCCGTAAGGTAGGTCTCATAATTAAAATCAAGGTTTACTCCGTAAGACCTTTCTGCTTCTATACGAGTATCATCAATAGCTAAAACATTATTGAAATTAATTAGTTCTGCTTCTTCAGTAAAGATATCTGGGATCTTATACCCTAATCCACCTCCAATCCTACTGGAAAAGGAATTATCTGATTTAAATAACAATGATACTTTGGGTAACGGAAAAAACCCCCAACCATCAGCATAATCTGCTCTAAAGCCCGTTTCTAATATCCAATTTTCAGAAAAATCATAAATGTTATTAATAAATAATCCAGCAGTTACATCATTCTGATCTCTTTCTAAAGAACTAGAATCTTCATCAAAATCTATGGTATATAAATTAGCTCCAAAAATCCAATCAGTTCTCTGTCCATCTTTCTTATATGCTATTTCTGTAAAAGAATTAATTTGAGTTCCACTAAAATTAATATCTGGAACTATTAAATCACGATTAAAATAAGCAAAACTATTTTTTATGTTTATGGATCTTAAACTATCAATTTCTGTAGTATAGACAGCTTGTGTACTTACTCGTTTAGAAACGTTTTCTTCTGTGTATAAATTATTATCATCGTTTTCAATACCATTAACATCTCCTCCTATTCTATCATCATACGTCCCATTTACACCAAACCAAAACGTAGTTTTATCTGATGGATAGTAGAATAACTTAGGGTTTATAGAAATAGACTTAGTGCGTGGTAAATTACTAAAACCATCATCCTCAGGATCATATTCTTTTTGATAATGACCAGATCCATAGAGGGTAATCCCAAACTTATTATTACGCTTACTAAAGAAAGTATTAAGTGTAGTTCCTAAAGCGTGTGTTTGCGTAAGCATAATATCTAAATCTGGTTCTTCTTCTGGTGTTTTGGAAATTAAATTCACTAATCCTGCAATAGCTCCACCACCATAAAGTGTAGAAGAACTTCCTTTTATGATTTCAAATTGTTTTAAATCTAAAGGAGGAATATGCAAAATACTAAGACCACTCGAAAACCCTGAATATAAAGGAAATCCATCCCTTAATAACTGAGTATATCTACCATCTAATCCTTGAATTCTTATATTAGAATTCCCGCTACTTAATGATGTTTGCTGCATCTGTATTCCTGTACTTTCTCTTAACACCATAGAGATATTGGTAGCATTCATAGCATTTTTTTCACTTAATTCTTCGCCACCAATAACTTCTATCCTAGTTGGAATTCTTTTTATAGTTCGGGTACTTCTATTAGACTCCAAAAACACTTCCTCTAAAGATTCTCCATTTTCCTTAAGATACACAATCAATTCTTCCGCATATGGAATTTCTACATTGCGTTCAAAAGAAGTGAATCCTAAAAATGAAATTTTAATACTATAATTTCCTTTAGGAATATCATTAATAATTGCCAAACCATCAAGTCCGGTTATACTACCTTTGTCTATATCTTGGATATAAACGGAAGCACCAACTAAAGGTTCTTGATTTGTCTCATTAAGTACTTTTATATTTAAAACACTATTTTGCGCATGAGTATATGCACATAGTGATATGAAGAGCATTACGCTCCATATTATGTTTTTCATTCTAAAATGATATTATTTATTAGATAAATGTATTCTTCCACTTTAATTCTGTGAAAGCCAATGTTATATTCATCAAATAAATTGAGGCGGTTGCCAAATATTAGGAAGATAAAAGAAATTGTACTCTGGTTGATCTGTGAAATCATCTTTTGATATGATTGTACTTTTAACCTCTATGTCAAATGGTTTTATTAATTCATAGGTAATGGAGAGTCCACAACAAGTACAGACACATAGGGAAGCACAAGAATCATCTGTATCATCGGAGTGATTATGATTCTTATCAGTTATTGACAATTCATCTTGATGCTCTGCATTAAAAGAATCAGAACACGGTGCTATTGTCATAGCTAGCAAGAAAAAAGATAATATTATGGTTAAAAACCTCATGTGTTCTACAAAGATATATGAAATAGATTGCAATGCATACTTCTCTTTAACTAAAATCCAAATTTGTTTATTACATATTCATTTTAAGAAAAGTTTGTGCTTTATTTATAAGAAAAAAAGGATATTGAGCTAAAATTCTATGTAACACAATCATTAATTATTCTTCTTATACAATAGATAGATTATAAACTAATAATGAAAAAAGAACTATTTACTATACTTAGAGTGTATATATGTAATTGGATATTAAGTCTAATTCTTTTTGTCATAGGTGCTATCGTAATTGCTGATGTTACTTTTATAGATTCTTTTAAGTATTTTTTTGAAGCATTAGAAAGAACTAATTTTCTTAAAGCCATTCATGTTTTATTTATTATAATTTATTGTTGTTTTTTAATCTTCAGGTACTTCATTAGAGTACAGAGAAAAAAAGGTTTCAAATTAATGGCGAAACAACTGTCACTAAGACTCTTTACTCCTGCTATCGTATTATTTGGTATTTATAAATTTATTGTTATTAAAAACAGCTATGAAAACTTCCAATATAACTGGATTCCTACGGTAGAAAACAATAGTGGCATATCTAAAGATTTATATAAAATAGATGGAAAACATCGTGGAATGAATGTTTTTGGTTGGAATTATGATAATGATCATACTAAAGCAATCGATGATTTAGTTAAATCTAACATAGAATGGGTTGCTATTGTTCCATTCTTAGATCAAGAGAATGAACAAACATTAACAATGCGAGTTCCTAAAGAAATTGGTCAATGGTCGCGAAGAGATAGTTTGCATATTAAAACAATTAAAGAGCTAAAGAAAAAAAACATCCATATCATGCTTAAACCACACCTGTGGTTATCTAATGGATGGAGATCAAATATTACACATACGAATGAATCCGATTGGGATACTTGGTTTGACTCTTATCGTGCCAATATGATACATTATGCGGAAATGGCAGCATTAATGAATGTTGAACTTTTTTGTATTGGAACTGAATTAAAAAGCTCGTTAAAAGCTCAACCAAAAAAATGGAATTTATTGGTTAAAGAAATTAAAGCTATTTATAAAGGAAAATTGACATATGCTGCAAATTGGGATGGAGAATATGAGTTTATTGATTTTTGGAATGATATGGATTATATAGGCATTCAGGCATATTTTCCTTTAACTCAAAAACCAAACCCAGAAATGAATATTGTTAGGAATGGTTGGAAAACACATATTGATATGCTAGAATCATTATCCATAAAGCATAATAAACCCATCTTATTTACAGAAGTAGGATATAAAAGTGAAGCTTCAGGAACCATCAGACCTTGGGAATGGGGTTCTGCACTGAGTATATTATCTAAACAGAAATCTGATAAAACTCAGCAAATAGCTTTTGAAGTGTTATATCAAGAATTATGGAATAAAAAATGGTTTGCTGGCACGTACATTTGGCAATGGAACACCCAATCAAAAAAAGAAAATGCCGCCACTGATCTTGATTTCTCTCCAAGATATAAACCTGCAGAAAATACAATAGCTAAATGGTACTCCACTAATAATTGTGATTAAAACTTAGATAAAAAGACCGCTGGATTATCACGTGCAATACTATCAAATTCTTCTACAGTAAGGTTACCAGTTGTAGTAGCCACCAAATTCTTTTCTGCAGAATGATTTCTAACCACATAGAAATCGGTCCCAAATAAAACTTTATCACCTAATTTAGGATTATTAATAGTTTGCCTTAACAATGGAAAAATTTGATCATCATGCAGTATATAACTAATATCAGCATATACATTATCATGTTGCAACATCATACTACAAATGATAGAATACCAGTCAACATATTTCCAGCAATCTTGAAGTTTTCTCCAACTAAATTTTTGATTAGCGGTGTATAAAAAATCTATTCCAAAATCTGGTTCTTTTATTAATTCATTACTGTATCCATATCGATCTAGTTCTAAATACTTATTCCACTGATCTTCTCCACCAAAATGAGCAAAACAAATTTTAAGATGAGATAAATTATATTTCAATTCTGTATTTAAGTCAGTAAACCCAAATAAATCTCTTATATCCTGTCTACATTGGCTTACCAAAATTCTTAATAATTCTTCTTTAAGTAACACTAAGTAATTCATAGGATGTGTAAAATTTAAAGAGAAATCCTTGTTTTTGCGTTGTGGCAATAGTAAAGGTTCATAAATTTCATTTTTAAGGTTTACAATCTCTTTAAAGATTGGATGCGACTCCCATTCCTTTTTCTTTGCTCCTCTGTAAAAGATTGTTCCCTTAATGCAATGTGTCATAATTGGAAGTTGATTATCTGCTGCATATTTCCAAAGTGGTAATAACTCCTCATCAAAAGGATAATAGCCCAATGCTGGGTATATTTTAAACCCATCAAATTTTTTATCCTCTATATATTCTTTGATAAAACAATTCTCTAATGTAACTGTGCCGTTATTAAAAGCGTATTTAAAATGATCTTTTTCGTCTTTTATTCTTCTGGGTTCGACAAATACAAATGGAAGAAAAGCATCTTTATTAGTGCTATTTTCCTTTATATCCGCTAATTCTTGCATCTGATTTCGATAAGAGTTTTCTGGTTTTAGTTTACCAGCACCCATATATTCCATATCCATTGGTAGAACAATAAATTTTGTTCCAGGCGGATATTGTTCTTTCATGGATGAAAAAATTTTACTTTGATTTTTATACAAAGTAAATCTCCCTAATAACAAATATCTTTCTAATAAATCTTTGGTCATCTTTCCTGGTAGAATAGCAAAAAATTTGATAGTCTTACTTAGAACAAACCAAATGAAATTACGGCCACTCTTGAAATAACTAAATAGTATGAAAGAAAGAAGAGCTTGCAGATATACATTTTTTATTGGAACCAACAGGTAATGCTCTGTTAACCAAGTCTGGAGTTTAACAATATACCCAATTATTTCATTTTGTTCAGGATTAAAAACAAGTGATAGCCATTTAAATATTATAAAAAACACATGAATAGTCAGTATCATTCCGATCAATGATAATACTCCTGAAAGTAATTTGTTTCTTCTTAATTTAATAGCTTTTAGTATCCTGTTACGTCTTTTTTCTATATAAGGATCCTGATATTTTTTATTATTACTAGATATACTATTTTTAAACAGCTTAAGGATTAATGATGTATTTAATAAATAACTAAATGGCCAAGGAACAAAAGTTTTAGCTAAATACGGAGGAACATGTTCTCCTCTAAAAATATGGGTGTGACAATTTATTACAGGTTTCTTAGTACAATCACTCATAATCAATTGATTTAAAAAGTGTTATTTATTGTGGTTTATATTAAAGATCAATCGCTACAATATCATCTTCTGGGGTAGGAAATATTGTAGTGTAATTATATTTACTTTTTAAGTAATTCTCATCCCAAATCTCGTTTATTTTAGATTTATAATTAAATATTAGTCGAGTATTTTCTCCAGAAGATTTTAATATTCTGGCAATAGTTACCTTTTTTGGATGTTTATAAATTCTACCATTGGTAGAAATCACAAAATTCTTACAATTTACTTTATCTAATAATTCTGGACTTGTGTTATGAGAACTGGCATGATGTGATATTTTAAATAATTCTAAATCAATTTTCTCTTCCGGAGCAATTTTATTTAGTGCCTCTAGTAACTGACTCGGAAATGCGTCTCCGCAAAACAATACTTTCTTTCCCTCATATTCGGCTAAAAAGGCAATACTACTTCCGTTCCCAGCTGAAGTATCTTCTTCAAAGTCTTCTTTTACCAATTCATCAACATCCGGAAACCCATCTCCAAAACTTTCAATAGCATCTTCTGTGACATCCTCATCGTTAACTTCTAACCCAAATCCTGGATCTAAATTGGCTGCTCTTACTTCCTCTTCCCATTTACCTTTTAATTCTGATAAATGCTTCTGCGCAGGTGATAGAATAGTTAATTTCATACCTCCTGGAAGTGTTATTTTTGGCAACTCTCCTTGATCAACTTTAATAGTATTTCCATTAAAATCGCCATTCCAAGACAAATTATGCTTTAATATCATCGAAGAAAGGCGTTCCCCTTGGACAGCCCCAAAATGTTCTATTACATCTTGAGTATTAGTATTTATATGGCTCCATCCATTAAACCAAAAATCTCTTATCCGAAAAGGTAATTGATCCTCTTCTAATAATCTAAGAATACCTTCTATATGATCTCGATCAATATGTGTAACCACCAATAATTCCAGTTTTTTTTGATCTTCTGGAAGTTCATTGACTAGTTTTTTAATACTATGTCTTGTGCCGCCAGTACCGCCATCAATGAGAATTCGACTAGGATTATCTTCAGAACCATAGGTTATCCAGATACAATCTCCGAATCTCGCCGGCAAAAATTTTATATTAAACATCGTTTTAAAGTTTTCTTTTTCGTTTTCCCATCCTATACATTCTGATCTCATCATCAAAATCCTTTTTAGGGAATTTAATATGTATACTATCCATTTTTTTTCGTACTTCAGAATTATTTCCTTTTAAACCAAGTTCCTTTGCTGCCTTATAAACGGAGTTAAATTTTATTCCATCATTGGATACGATCTGACCATCAGACTCTATTGATAACTTCTGAGAAATTGTATCATCAGTGAATATTTCAAGATTATCATTTACTGGATCAAAATCAGTATCCTGTAACAACTCATTTAATGGAACATCATATATATAGGCAATATGAGAGGTATCTTTTGGAGTTCCCTTTTTTGTTTTTTTTAATGGATTTTTAGGATCTAATCCGTTAAAAGTAGTTGTAGTTGTTGTCCAGTCTGCAGCTTCTGCATACATCTCTACCAATTCTAACGCCTTTTCTATTTCAAGATCCAAATTTTCTTTATTGGATAACATTTTTAAACCTTTCCACAATAATTTCAGCCCTTCTGTGTATAATGGTATCCCTCTTTTTGTCGCTTCTAAAAATCGGAATCTAATTTCATCGATATTTATTTCTCCACTTTTTCTACCTTCTTTAATAAGTTGCCATGCCCAAATAATAGAGCCATCAGACATCCACGGCATCCAATTAGCTAAATTTTCTGCCCAATTATGCAATCGATCTAATTCTTCTGTTTTCAATAAATAATACCCGCCTATTGCAGCAGCAGCTGGATCTGTCATTTTTCCGTAAAGCAAATCTTGAGCAGAAGATGATTTAAGACCAGAACTCTCATACAAATCTTGTGCTTTAGACCTTGAATCTTGATTAAGTAAGGTCAAAATAGTCTCTGCATGCCAGTTATCAGTAGTAACTGTAACTTCTAACGGGTGTACAATACCTTTAGGACCTTCATTTGGTCTAATAAGACACATTAAATGACTATTTGGTGGCAATGCAATTAATCGCCACGGAATTTTAGGACCTCCAACTTGCAAAAATTGTTGACTTTGTTCTACATCCAATTCGTAACTTACTCCTTCTTCATTCCAAGAGCTAGATTCTTGTATAGGAATCTCAACTACATTCCAATTTTCATTATCTTTTTTCCATAATCGAATCCAAGCCCCTAAATAAACATTATCCACTAAATCTTTTTCTTCATCACTATGTGTAGATAAATTTTTAGATAAATAAGCCCATTCTTGTGTTTCACTGGGGCTTAAACCAGATAAATCAAATTTTACGATTCCGGTTGAACCAGCTTTTACCATTACAGCTTTTTCGATTTTTTTACCAGAAGCAAGTGTTAATATTACTCCATAAACACCTGGAACTACCTCAAGAGTTGTAGAATTATCATAACTCATCCAAAAAGAATGAAGTTCTTCCAATTTTGCATTCAAAACATTGATTTTCTTTGGAATACGAGAAGAATCATTACCGTGTGTTATTATATGTATAGATAGATTACTCATTTCGGGAACAGTTAATTTTTTCGTTTGCTATTGCTCTAACTAAGGCATATGTTTCTCCATTACTAAATTCATCACTTTGTGATTCCGTCTGTAGTTTGTAAATTCCTGCGGTCATATTCAATTTCCAAGAGTCAGATTTAGGCTCTTCGGTAAATTCAGTTCCTCCTTCTAAAGCAGTACAAATTAGTTTTGACACATTAGTAGCTTCCACTGGATCACAGGCCACAGACAAATGTGCGGGTGGTGCTTTACTAAAAGTAATCAAACTAGCAGGATCACTAGCCGCATAAATACATCGTTGTTTATATCCTTCTGTAGATTTAACTGTACGAAGAATATTATGAATTTGCGTAGCAATATCTCCAGTATTCACAACCCATTCGGCACCTCTTTTATCAGCTGCATATCCTTGCAAAGCCTTTATTATTGATTGAGTAAAAAAAGAAGGTTTCTTCTTTGGTCCATAAGCTGCTTCATTGTGTGCGGCCGCTTTCATTGTTAAATCATGTTTACAATCTGGTGTTGTCAACAATGGAATATCTAAAGGTATGTCTGGTAAATCTTGTTGAAGCATTTGTGCATTGATTTTCCTACAAGAATCTATAAAAAAGCACTGAGTAGATGCTTTACAGGAATGAAAGGCGTTTCTTGTTTTATTAAAACTGAAACTACCCATCAACCAAGGGTTATTAGAATTAGCCCCAAAATCTTCAGCTAATAAATAATGATCTTTTTTTTCTACACCATGACCACTAAAAAAGAATATAGCAACATTATTCTCATTAATATCACAGCGTTGTTTCCAATCATTATATGCTCTAGAGATATTTACAAAATTTGCCGCTTCGAATTGTTCATCATTGCTACCAGGATTAGGGTCATCTGGTGATGGTGAGATCAATAACTCAATACTTCCTAAAGGTTTAACTAAATCCTTCTGAACATCATTTTCTATTTCTAACAAATGATCTCGAAAAGCTAATGCAGACTTTGGAGGTGATGATAGCTGCCGTAAAAGACCAATTTTTTCGTAGTTCTGTTCCTTTTCTTCAACTCCTCCAGATAAATAACGATATCCTCCAACCCCTATAATTAATACATGAGTTTTTGGTTCTCCATTTATTTGATCATAAATCAATGCCATACGATAGTCTATGTTAATGTATAATATAATTTAAAACACATGTTATAGGAATTATTTAGCTGTTTTATAATTCAATATAAAATCAACACTACTAATTTCTATAATATCAAGTATATACAACATACCCAATATCGGGTATATTGAAAAAAACATACTTATTTAGAATATCTCCAGAGATATGAATCAATGGATCATTTCTTATACTTTAATACTAAAAAATTGGGGAATATATACTTAGTTATGAGGAGTTTCAATTTAGTAATAAATGTTAATCTAAAAAAATAATATACTACCTTTTTAGTTTATCAAACTTGTTTTCAAACATATAAAGGTAAAAATAATACAACTAAAAGGTTGCTTTTTTGTTTTATTTTATTAAATTAGCAACCTTTTAGTTGCATTATTAAAATCTTAAAACTTTACAAAATGAAAGACGTAATTAGCAAAGAACAAATTTTCACACACTCCATTGATAAATTATGGAACGCCATATCCATACAAGAGGAAATATCAACTTGGTTTCTTCCAGCAGATTTCAAAGCAGAAGTTGGTTATCAATATACGTTTCACTCTCCTGACAAAGAGAACTGTAAACCTATAGTTGGGACTGTTAAAGAAGCAAAGCCCTATACCTTAATATATACATGGACAATACAAGGCACAGATGTTGAAACAACTGTAGTGTGGCGTTTAGAAGAAATAGCTAGTGGTACTAAACTTTCTTTAGAACATTCCGGCATTTCAAATTATGATGGAGAAACTGCTGTAGAAATGTTTACTAGTTTCGATGGTGGATGGGATAACTGTATTAAAGATTTACTTAACTACATAACACAAGAAGTACATGCAGAATAAGATTACCAAAATACTTAAAGCAATTGCTGATCCCACAAGACGAGAAATATTTCATGCGTTGGTCATAGCGACTACTGCCCTACCAATTACTGAAATATCAAGTCAATTCGAAATGAGTCGTCAAGGTGTTACAAAACATCTAAAAACTCTTGAAAATGCAGGTTTAGTAACAATTAACTCAAAAGGAAGAGAACGTTATTGTAAAGCAGACACACAACCACTAATAGAGATTAATAAATGGTTAAAATTCTACGAACAATTCTGGGATAATGCTCTCGGGAAACTGGAAAATTATCTTGACCAAAAACCATAATAAATATGATCATTAAAAAATATTAATCTAAAACAATAGTATCATATATCTGCACCTTATTCCATAAAGAAGAAGCTTCTTTAATAAATAATAAATGAGCTTCTTCTTTTTGATAAAGGTCTTGCTCCTCTTTTGATGAAAAAGTAACTATTATAGAATACGTATATGTGTTATCCACTACTTCTCGATCTGTACCTGCTGGAGTACCAACAAAATTAGTTTTGGCATACTTTGAGGTATTGAGGAATTTAATAAGAGATTTTTCAAAAAGTTGTCTTTCTTCAGGGTTATCAGGATTATTAAGCCATATGTAAACAGAGTGAACAAAATTTTTATCAAATACTGGCTCTTTCTTACCACAAGATAACACCATAAAAATCAGAACAATAAACATTAAAAAAAAGAAATTTTTACCTATGTTATTATATCTTTTTTGAAGATTCATAATATGAATAATTAGTTAGATTTCTTAAAAATACAAAACAACTAGCAATCTTTATAATTCTAATATATTGAACAATAATTTACAATTGAACAACCTAGTGAGATTTGCGTTTGACTAGGTTTCTGCATACATTGTTAGCTCAAAACAACTTAATAATCAATTAATTATGAGTACTACTAACAAATTACCCGTATGGTTTTGGGTCATCAGTATTATCGCACTTTTATGGAATATTATGGGAGTAATGGCTTACTTAGGTCAAGCATATATGACAGAAGAAATACTAAATGCGATGCCAGAAGCAGATCAACACTTTTACAATAATATCCCGGCTTGGGTAACTTCTGTATTTGCGATAGCAGTTTTTTCTGGACTTTTTGGTTGCATTGCTCTTTTGATAAGAAAAAAAATTGCCATTATACTTTTTATAGTATCATTATTAGGAATATTAGCTCAACAAACCTATAATTTTTTTATACAAGATTTTGTAGAGCTATCAGGTCAAAGAGTATATATGCCAGTTATGATCTTAGTATTCGCTATATTTTTAATATGGTTTTCTAAATTCTCCAACTCGAAAGGGTGGATTTCATAAACCGAAATAAATAAATTTTAGCAAAAAACAACAAATGGTATCTAATTTTAGATACCATTTACACTATACAAAAATCAATTTATTCATTTGATTGTAAGTCTTTTAATATTTCTTCTGCATCATTAATATTCTTTCCATAGCATTTTTTAACCCATTTAGCAAAGAACACGAAAAAGGTAATTCCCATAGGTATAAAAATTAATAATGGCCAGAGGTTTTTAACACCAGTAAACATATCTTTTCCTCCAAGAATTTTAGAAGTAACTGGTAAAATGAAAAAGATTAGTAAAAAACTGAGGTAATAGGATATTTTTTGAAGTGATTGGAATTGTTTTTTATTTTTAGTGTACTTTACTAAAGTATCTCTATAACTATTTTCATAGAAATTAATCCCACTCATTTTATTAATAGACCTTAACGATAGTATTGGTAATATAATTAGTATGATGGCAGATGAAATACCAAAAAACATATTATACCAAGTTTCTAACGTATTAATATTCAATAAAATTAACAATGCCATACCGAAACAAATAATTGTTCCAAATATTTCTGGGTAAGCAATTCTATTCCATTTTTTTCTATACTGTTCTTGTGTCATCATCATAATCATTTTATCTGTTAGTTTTTTTTGTTTTTCTAATTGCCCGCTTATCTCAGACCATACGTGTTGCATTTCTTCTAATTCCATTTACTACCCTTTTTTAACTATTTGAGTTTTTAATTTTTGTTTTATCCTAGATATTCTAGTTCCCACATTGGTTGGAGTCAATCCAGTAATCAATGCAATTTCTTCATATTTCTTACCTTCTAGTAGTAATAGAATTAGCCCTTTTTCTATATCACTAAGCATTTTAATATGCGCATATAGTATTTTTAATTTTTCTTCGAACTCTGTATTATAGTTTTCCGTTTGTTTAAGTACTATTTGATCAATCCCTACTCTATTTCCTTTTCTCTTTTCTTTTTTTAATCTTGTAATCGCTGTATTTAATGCCACTCGATACATCCAAGTACTTACCTTAGCATCTCCTCTAAAAGAATCATAAGCCTTCCATAATTGATATACTATTTCTTGATATAAATCTTGTTGGTCTTCGGATTGATCTGTATAAACTGTGGTTATTTTAAAAATAACTCCTTCATTTTCTTTAATAATCCGAGTAAACTCTACTTCTTTACTCATATTGAGTTTCTTTTTATCATTAGTGTGTAGTATTTCAAAAAAATCACAAAAAATTAAAAAATATTAATAAAGCTATGAATTAAATATGCACAAAGTTTGTAAAAACAAAGTGAAATGTTACGTAGAAAAAATATTCGAGTAAATAAATAATGAAAACCTAAGAAAGGAATTCATAAAGAGAAAAAAAAGAAGATTGAGTTATAAATAGTAGTTGAAAAATCACTCCTTAACAACTATTATAGTTGCTTTTACTCCAGTAGTCAAATTCCATTCGTTAGCTGTAATGAGATTACCTTGATCATCGTGTAGCTGAAACTCTGCCGTATTGGGACCAGAAGTACCTTGATTAAGAGCTTCTATATCAATCTTATTAAAACCTTTAATAAGATCTATCTTAAACCCTTCGAATACACTATTTAAATAAACATTTGATCGGATTACATCATCATTTAAAAAGATACGGACTAAATCACCATCTACTGACTGATGATCTCGATAAATAAGATAAACAAATTCTGATTTACTTTTAAAATCTCCTAGATACTGATCTGACTTATACTCTTCCTTTATTTCTTTATCCTTCTGGAACCATTTAGGAACTACCTTAAAATTTGGTTGTAATAGACCATTATCCCCCGTCATATCAAAAGGTTTTTGAGTTCTATTAAACCTTATAGAATCTTTCGGGCTTTTGTATAAACTAAAATTATTTTTGGGTTTAGTCAAACCTGGAGTAAGTTTATATGTACTTGTTCCTAAAGTGCTACTATTATCATCTATTTTTATAGATGATAAAGGCTTTTCAATTTGTGAACTCATTAAATTCACAAATAATAATAATAATAACACCGATATAACTGTAGATTTCATCTTCCTCACTCCTTTATCAGATATTGTCGTTAAAGATACTCATTCCCTTACTTTTTTTTATTATTAGTTATCAAAAACTCGACCAAACAATCAATATATTCAGTAAACCAATAAAAAAATCACTTTTATGAAAAAAACTCCTTTTTAAATTTGTAAGATAAATCCGATATCTTTTATTTTGTCATAAAAACAACCAATGATCTCTTATGCCATCTGGACTTTATTATCCATCTTAGTTCTTTTTTTAAGTTACAAATGCTATTTATTAGCTTCTAACCTTAAAAAAAAGGACCAAGAACTAAGCTCTTTACAGACTTCTACAGAAAAGAAAGTACAAAAAAATCAAGAGTTTATATCTTCACTTAGCCAAGAATTAAGAACTCCTCTTTATGGAATTATGGGCTTGACTAATATTTTGTATAATGAACATCCAGAATTGGAACATAATAAGAATCTTAAGTCTTTAAAATTTTCTGGTGATTATTTATTGACTCTTATTAATAATGTTTTACAGGTAAATATTCTGGAGTCTGATACAATTATTACCGATAAAAGACCAATTAATCTACGTGAACTTACTCAGAATATTATACACTCTTTTGGTTATGCTACAGAAAACAGTGGTAATACTTTGGATTTAGATTTTGATAATGACATTCCAGAAAAATTACATGGAAATCCAGCTATCTTATCGCAGATATTAATGAATCTAATTAGTAACGCTTTGCGATTTACTAAAAATGGAAACATAGTGTTTTCGGTTCATTTGATCAATAAAAAAGGTAGACTTAATAATATATCCTTTAAGATTAAACATGATGGAAACGAAGTATCTGAAGAAGATGAAAAATCTATCTATCAAGAATTCATAGATATAGAAAAGGTAAAAAAGTCCTATCTAGGAACAGGAATAAATTCGACAATAGTAAAGAGACTTGCTAAATCAATAGGCGGAGAAATCATTTTGCAAAATAATTCTCAAGCCGGTTCCGAGTATGCTTTTGTATTAAATTTGGAAGCAATTAACCAAAATAACAAGGGAGCTAATCCAGACGCAAATAACAATAAGCAAAAAGCATTAATAGTTGATGATAATAAACTTAATCTATTAGTTGCAGATAAAATACTCTCCAAAGAAAATTTTGAGTGTACGACTATTGACAATGGTTTTGATGCTATAGAACTTGCTAAAGATCATACTTATGATATCATTTTGATGGATATAAATATGCCAAAACTAAATGGAATCGGTACTACCAAAAGAATTAGAGAATTTGATAACGAAACGCCTATAATTGCGTTAACTGCGGTTGATGTTACTCAACTAAATAGACAAATTATGCAAGCAGGTTTAAACGATTATATCCTAAAACCTTACGACAAAAGCATCCTATTAGAGATGATAAACAAGTACGTAGAAAATTAATATCTAATAGATTACTATTTCTTGTCCTACATTAAGAACAGAATTATATCTTATTTCATTTATTTTACATATTTCGGAAACATTAGTATCATGTTTTCTGGCTATACCGTGTAGTGTGTCACCCTTTTTTACTATGTAAATACTTTTCGTCGGATTTTTAATTTCATCTAACGTTTCTTCAATGTTAGTTTGAACTACAATCTTACTTTGTCTTGTAGAACGGTGAGATCTTGGAGTTATCCACTTTTTAGTAACCACTATATCATTTGATCTTATTTTTGTATCCGGAGAAAAATCAAATAAATATTCTGGGTGAATACTTTTTCCATGATATCTTACTTCTAAATGTAAATGACTACCTCTAGCATTTCCTGATACTCCACCTTTACCAATCACCTGGCCTTTTTCTACAATATCATTTTCCTTAACCAAATATTTCGAAAGATGCGCATATACTGTCTCTAAACCATTATCATGTCTAATAACTACTGTTTTACCATGACCTCCGTGTCTTCTAGCATATCTAACTTTTCCCCTCAATAATGTTTTTACATTATCACCAGTCCTAAGGTCAATATCTATTCCTTGATGTGGCCTTCCCCTTCTCCATCCATATCTAGAAGTGACAACCATTTTATGATCCACTGGAGAAGAAAAGGTTGAGTCTGCAAAATGTAATAAAAAAGGATGTTTGTTTTGTTTATTCCTCCAGTACGTATTGAACACTGTGGTACTCCAATCTTCTTTATAAATCTTGCTAATATCCTTTTTACTAATCGTATCCACCGTATTGACAATGGGTATAACTTTTTTTCTATTCACCTTATATATAGGTAAATATGTTATACCTCCATCTAATACTATCCTTTTATAATTCTGTAGTACTACGTTATCTTCTATACCCGATTTCTGTGCGACAACCGTTTGCATTGTAACACATAATATTATTAATAAAGTTAGTTTTCCCCTATTCAAAAACATGAAATTCCAAAAATTTAAATTCTAAAGTAAAGTTCATTCTGGGCGTTTCGTTTGTTATAAGACGATTTATTTATGGTCTCGTTACAACTAAAATTATTTATTAACCAAACATTAGATTTATTAGCCAAACAGACTGAAAAACTAAAGCGTTGTAATTCAATTTATTACAAATAATTCGGTGATAAATTTACCGTAAAAATAATACGGTATACTAATTTTAGCAATTTTTTTTAACAATTTTTAAGAATTCAATGTGAAAAGTTTAGTAGGTAAAATTATAATAAAACTAAGAACAAGTAGTTTTAGGTAAGTATAAAAGATTAATTAAATAACCATGAAAAAAGTATTCACATTAATTGCAATATCGGGGGCTTTAATGACCACATCTTGCGTTTCGAAAAAGAAGTATTTAGCTCTGGAAGAAGATCTAAATAATACTCGTAGTACATTACAGAAAACAACAGTTGAAAAAGAAGAATTAGAATCTAAATTTGCTAAAATAGAAGCAAGAGTAGCTGATTATAATGCAAAAATAAATTCATTAAGAGATTCTAATGATGAGAAAATGGTAATGGTAGATAACCTTGCGGTAATTTCTAACAATACTAAAGAAAAAATGAAACAAACATTATCTCAAGTAGATCCAGAAAAACTTCAAGGAGCAAGAACTCTAGAAGATTCAATGAATTTAGCTGTTTCTCATAACCTAAAAAGTTCTTTAGACGATAGTTTAAAAGAGGATGAGGATATTTCTATCGACATTGATAACACTGTTGTGATGATTTCTATTTCTGACAAAATGCTATTTAATAGCGGAAGCTATCGTGTTAGTAACAAAGCAAATGATATTTTAGAAAAGTTAGCTCAAGTTATTAACTCTGAACCAAGTCTTGATGTTATGATCGAAGGGCACACTGATCCAAGAACGATTAGCACACCTGCATTAGAAGATAACTGGGACTTAAGTGTAAAAAGAGCAACTTCTATCACAAGATTATTACAAAAGAAGTATAATGTTGACCCATCTAAGTTAATCGCCTCAGGAAGAAGCAGCTATCAACCTTTAGTAGAAAATGACACAGAAGAGAATATGGCTATTAATAGACGTACTAGAATTGTATTATTACCAAATCTAGACAAGTTCTTTGCAATGCTATCATCAAACTAAGAAGAGAAAATAAATTTTAAAAAAGGGATATGTATATGATACATATCCCTTTTTTCATTTGCATTCGTACAATTACAACCTAAAACATCAATTATCTTCTCAACACACATTGATAAAACAATACTGTTTTATGATAATCTATTTTAATCAATATATGTATTAACACTTGTAGTCAATTTACAAGAGCTATGTAACATCTTTTTAAACTTTAGAGCCAAATGTTCATCATTAAACTTCATTGCTTCACTAATACTATTAGACAAGACCAACTCCCCTATTAGATATTCTACAAAATAGGTTTGCTCATCAGTTAACAAAACATATTCAGTCATATAAAATTCTTATTTTGGAACTCTATCATATTTTACATTAAGAATAAAACAATACAGATACACCATTTTTCTACTTCAAATTTAAGTTTTAAGAACCTTACTTTTATCGGCCTCTCATGTTTGTTATCAAATTCTTATTCACAATCTCTCCTAAAGAAATTATAAAGCCTTTTTAAAACAAAACAAAATCATATTTTTTTTTGTAACTTATTGATGTTCAATTCATAAAATCACTCCATCATGAAATCCTTCTTATTAATCATTTTCAGCTTTTTCTCCATAAATTCAATTTACAATACGTCTAACACCTCTGATGTCAATAATTTTAACCTAGAAGGTGTTTGGGATCTAAAGCATCAATTTCTATATGATGATCACAATGAAATCTCTGATACCATATTAAATCCAAATGGATACCGACAGGTAAAAATGTATAGTAAAGGAAAAGTGATGTGGACTAGATATGACCCAGCAGATAGTAATGAATGGTTTGGATATGGAACATATTCAATTAAAGGTAATATCCTTGAAGAAAGATTAGAATATGCATCTGGACCAATGATGAAAATAGTAGACACCACTCAAGTTTTTAGATTTGAACTAGTAATGGATAAAAAATCCTATCAACAAATAACAATTGATGAAAGTGGTCATTATTCGCAATCCGAAAATTATACTAAAGTAGAATAATTAGTATTTTTACTTTCCACTTCATTCCTTAACATAATATAAAGGGTATTCACCCAACAATTTGGGTTGTATACCCCTTTTTAATTGTATTACTAAAATTTAGTTTTGAAAAATAAATATTTGCACGATATAAAACCACACAAATATTATACAACTATCCCAACAATATTTTTTATAGAGCACTTGATGTTTAAAGGAACACTTTTGCAAGAACTTATCGTAAAATTCAAACTAATCAACTGAAATTAAAATACACTACGATGAAAAAAATCACATTGTTAATGCTTTGTCTTATGGTTCTTATAACCAACTTCTCCTGTCAGAAAAAAGAAATTAATGAAGAAATCCAAGAAACACATAAGAAACCAACTAAAGAACAGCTCACCAAGTTATTTAATATGGGTGTAAATATCGATGATGTTACTATCCAAAAAATCACCACCTTAGATGGCAAAACCCGCACTTATTTAATATCCGGAGATATTACGATTCCTATAGATAAGCTTACATCTTATTCAGATTTAAAATCTTTAAATGGTGACAATAAACAATATAGAGATACTAATTTGGTCTCTCCTAATTATAGGGATATTGATATATTGGGATATACTGGAGGGAATTTTGCATTGACTTCTAAAATGCAAACTGCACTGCGTTGGGCCGTTAACAATTATAATGCATTATCAAATAGTTTAAATTTCAATCTTACTTTTGGTACTGATTTCAACAACGCCGATATGGTAGTTTATAAAATTAATGTAGCTAGTGGTGGCGGAAATGCTGGTTTTCCGAACACACTTGGAGAACCTTATAAATGGGTTAGAATCAACTCTGGAACAGATGCGTTTACAACCAATGTAAATGAACATGTAATAGGCCATGAAATTGGCCATTGTATTGGTCTTAGACATCAAGATTGGTATAATCGTCAAAGCTGCGGTTACTCTGGTCCTCTACCAGCAGAACCACCTGCTATTTGGATTCCTGGAACACCTACATCCGCTTATGCTGATTCTATCATGCAAGCATGTTTTGGAACTACTGAAGATGGAGAATTTACCGATACGGATAAAACAGCACTAAACATTTTGTATTAGTACATAATATTGTAAAAGATACACCTAGTAGGTTACATATTTGAAGTATGTAACCTATTTTTTTTAAAATTATAATTAAACCTTTATTGATTAGCATGGTCTTACTACTAAACACTAAAACATTAAATTATGAAAAATAAAAAAAGACAAAAACTAATCGTACCATTTTTAATGGTATTATTTTTAGTAGGAAGCAGCTTTACTACCGTTAAAATAAAATGGGAACATTTAGGATCTAGAACAGTAAATTATAAAATTGATAGAGATGTTATTAAAGTAACAGCAAAAGATGGTGCATTTAAAAAACTAAAAGTAAAAGTAACCAATGGTTCTATAAATATGCATCGAATAGTTGTACAATATGGAAATGGAGAAAAGCAAGTAATTCAAGTAAAAAAGAATTTCAAAAAAGGAGGTGCGACTAGAATTATTGATTTAAAAGGTAACAAACGAATTATAAGGGATATCACTTTTTTCTATGACACCAAAAATTTATCTAAAAATCGAGCAAAAGTACATGTTTTTGGAAAGCACTGATAAGAAAACAATAACTGAACCTAAATTTGGTTGAAGCATTTCATACGTAACATTAATATGCTTCAACCTGGTTCAGAAATTGATCATTTACATTAACTCATTTTATAATACACACACTTTAAATACGCTCCTTCTTCAAATGTTATTGGGTGATCTATATCGTGATATGTTTTTTCCAACACACTAAAATTTCTTCCACTTTGAGATATGTTTTCATCACATATATTAAAAAAGTCCTCTGATCTTACCCTAGAAGAACAAGAGGCTAAAACTAAAATTCCCTTTTCACCAACCAACTGAGCTCCTAGCCTAGCTAATCTAGCATAACTATTCTTTGCCTTAGAAATTTCACTTTCTCTCTTAGCAAAAGATGGAGGATCAATAACAACGATATCAAATTTTCTGTTATCGCTTATAAGATTTTGCAACCCTTCGAAAGCATCTATAACCATTATATTATGGTCTCCCGAATGCTTGTTTAAAGAAGCATTATCTTTTGCCATTTCTAGAGCCTGTCTACTTATATCAAGACTCACAACTTCTGTAGCATTCCCAGCCAATGCATGAACAGAAAATCCTCCTGCATAAGAAAACACATCCAATACTGTTTTTCCATTAGCAAGATCACCGACTCTCTTTCTATTATGTCTATGATCTAAAAAATATCCAGTTTTATGACCTTTAATTACATTCGCCGAAAACAAAACTCCATGTTCTTCGAACACTACTACCTCATTCTCCAAATCTCCAAAAATTACATCCCCGTCCTTTAAATTATATGTATCACCTCTAGTTTGTAATGATCTGCTTAGTCTCATTACAACAGTTTTACATTCTGTATTTTCTATTAAACAAGGTAGCACCCAATTAATATATGGAAACCAAATATGAGAATACAATTTTATAACTAAAACGGTATCATACACATCTGCAATAAAACCTGGCATTTGATCATTCTCACCAAATATTAATCGATAACTATTTGTCTTTGTTTCTAATAACTCTTTTCTAGTACTATAAGCTTGTAAAATTCTATGACCAAACCATTCTTCATTTATTTGAGCTGCTTTCTTAAACTGAATTATTTTAATTCTAATTGGAGAATATGGATCATACAATCCAATTGCAATAATAGTATTCTTTTTGCTGTCATATATAATAGCTAAATCTCCAGCATTTCCTTTATTACTTTGTTTAATAATACTATTTTCAAAAACCCAAGGGTGTCCTCTTTTCACCATTTTTTCTGCAGAGGGTTTAAGTTTTATTGCTAATCTTTGAGTGTTGATTTGCGGGACAATATTCATCATATGCAAGAATAGTAATATTTTTTAGTATACAGGAACTATAATATATAAAAACGGGATTGTATCTGGAAACAATCCCGTTTTAACCAAAACTTTTCTAGCTAATGAACCTATTGAGGAATCGCCATTTTAGACTATTATAGGTGTGACATTCTAACTTCGGGTTTTAAGAGATTTCCATGTGTAATATATATGTTGGTTGACAAAAACATGAATTAAAAAAATAAAGTCTGGTTTACATATTAAAAGTAAAACATTTATACAACTTACGGTTGCGTGTAAACCTCAAAAAAAGTAAACTAAAATAGTCTTATTTACTTTACAAAATTAGAAAAGCGCTTATCCCAAGGAGTATCAGGATAAACGCTCAAAAAAATATTGTTCGAACTTGTAATTATTTAGTAAAGTAAATCTCGCTTTTTGATTGTAAGTTAAATTTAAATACTTTTTCTAAAAAGCATCAATCCCAAGATGTATCAGGATTAATCCCCTTTAAGTATACATTCAACTTTTTTATCTAATAATAGATCTTGTTGACTTCTCTACTGTTTACATCTATATGACGAGCATGACTAAATTTTGTTACACTTTTTTTTTATTATTTTTGTTTTAAACATCTGAAAATTAAAATAATCCAGTAAAATCAATACCTAAAGTCCATATTTTTTTTTACGAAAAAATATGTCTCATTATTAATAAATATTAAAAATTACAATTTTTTAGCATTCTTAACCTTACTCTTGGTTAATGCTAATTCCAAAACTTCACTCATTTCTTTAACGTAATGGAATTTTAATCCTTTGAGATACTCTGCTTTAATTTCATCAATATCTCTTTTATTATCCTCACACAACAATATTTCTTTGATATGAGCTCTTTTTGCTGCCAAGATTTTTTCCTTAATTCCACCAACAGGTAATACCTTACCTCTTAGTGTTATCTCACCTGTCATAGCAATACTCTTTTTGACCTTTCTTTGGGTAAATAATGACACTAATGACGTAAGCATCGTAATTCCAGCACTAGGACCATCTTTAGGAGTAGCTCCTTCCGGAACATGAATATGAACATTGTAGTTGCTAAAAATATCTTGATTAATTCCTAAAACATCCGCATTAGCTTTTATATACTCCATAGCAATAGTTGCAGATTCCTTCATTACTTTTCCTAAATTACCAGTAATTGTTAAGCTTCCTTTTCCTTTGGAAAGAATCGATTCTATAAATAAAATATCACCACCTACACTAGTCCAAGCCAATCCTGTAACAACACCTGCTACTTCATTATTTTCATATTTATCACGCTCTAATCTAGGAACTCCTAAAACCTCTACAACATCATCATTACTTACCTTTATATTATAAGTCTCTTCCATTGCTATATTTTTAGCAGCGAACCGCACCATTTTAGCAATTTGCTTTTCCAATCCACGAACACCAGATTCTCTTGTATATCCTTCTACGATCTTCTCTAATTGTACCTTTCCTATTTTTAAATGAGATTTATCCAATCCGTGTTCAACCAATTGTTTTGGTAATAAATGTTGTTTTGCAATTTCAACTTTTTCTTCTATCGTATATCCTGTAACATTAATGATCTCCATACGATCTCTTAGAGCTGGCTGAATTGTATTAAGGCTATTGGAAGTAGCAATAAACATCACTTTGGAAAGATCAAATCCCATTTCTAAGAAATTATCATGAAATTCAGAGTTTTGCTCAGGATCAAGCACTTCTAATAAAGCAGAAGAAGGATCTCCTTGGTTTCCTACAGAAAGTTTATCTATCTCATCTAAAACAAAAACTGGATTACTTGTTCCTGCTTTTTTAAGGCTTTGAATAATACGACCAGGCATCGCACCTATATATGTCTTTCTATGTCCTCTAATTTCTGCTTCATCTCGCAATCCACCTAGTGATATACGTACATATTCTCTACCTAATGCTTCGGCAATAGACTTCCCTAATGATGTCTTACCGACTCCCGGAGGACCGTACAAACATAGTATCGGTGATTTCATATCATTACGCAGCTTTAGTACTGCTAAATATTCTATGATACGCTTTTTTACTTCGTCTAAACCGTAATGATCACGATCAAGGATTTTCTTGGCGCGTTTTAGATCAAATTTATCTTTACTAAATTCATTCCATGGTAAATCTAAAAATAGATCTAAATAATTACGTTGAATAGAATATTCGGCTACTTGCGGATTCATACGACGCATCTTAGACAATTCTTTGTCAAAATGTTTCTTTACATTTTCATCCCATTTCTTATCCTTACTTCTAACCTGCATTTCCTCTAACTCATCTTCATGAGACACACCACCTAGTTCCTCCTGAATCGTTTTCATCTGTTGATGAAGAAAATACTCTCGTTGTTGCTGGCTCATATCATGCTGAACCTTATTTTGTATATCATTTCTTAGTTCCAATTTCTGAAACTCTAAATTCATATACTTCAACGTTGCTAGAGCTCTATCCTTAATACTATCAATTTCTAATATTTTTTGCTTTTCATCAACTGGTAAATTTAGATTTGAAGAAACAAAATTTATCAAAAATGAATTACTTTCAATATTTTTAATCGCAAAAGATGCTTCCGAAGGAATATTAGGACTTTCCTTTATAATTTCTAAAGCCAATTCCTTTATAGAGTCAATAATCGTATTAAATTCCTGATTTTCTTTAGCAGGTCTAGTTTCTGGAACTTCTAATACTCTTGCTTTAATATATGGTTCTTCTTCTAAGATCTCATCTATCTTAAACCTTTTCTTACCCTGTAAAATAACAGTTGTATTTCCATCAGGCATCTTAAGAACTCTTAAGATTCTAGCTACTACTCCAACCTTATTTATATCCTTAGAAGTAGGGTTTTCTACGTCTTCTTCTTTTTGAGAAACTACTCCAATCGTTTTATTTCCATTATTTGCTTCATTAAGAAGCTTAATTGATTTATCACGACCAGCAGTAATAGGAATCACTACTCCTGGAAATAAAACAGTATTTCTCAATGGTAATATAGGAAGCGTTTCCGGAAGTTCTTCTTTATCGATTTCCTCTTCATCTTCAGGTGTCATTAAAGGTATTAATTCTGCATCTTCATTTATTCCTTGAAATGACAAACTGTCAAGAGTTGTTAATTTGGATTTCGTCATAAGTATATATACAAAGTCATTTTGTCATCTAATCAAAATGACATTCTTTAAAAGTTTATTAAATCTAATTTTAGAATCGATAACAGTTGCAAAATAAGGCATTTGTACCTGATTCTACTTAGATAAGTCAATTGTTATGCCATAAACTTCAAAAAAATATTTTTAAAACTGTAACAAAAAGGATCTATCCATATCTTTATATAAAGTAAACTGAAATTTTTGACACTAACCAAACTAAATACTGAGCAACTGATAGAAAGGTGCCGTAAGCAAGATCAGAGTGCGCAGATGGAAATTTATAACAGATACTATAAAGCTATGTATAACACAGCTTATAGAATTATAAAAAATTCTGCAGAAGCTGAAGATGTGATGCAAGAAGCTTTCTTAACAGCATTTACTAAATTGTCAATGTTAGAAGACAATAAGGTATTTGGAGCTTGGTTAAAAAAAATAGTTGTTAATTCTAGTCTTACAATATCTCGTAAGCGAAATATTTATGGTGAGGTCCCTTTAGAAACCATTGAATATGCACTTACAGATGAAACAGAAGGGGTTGTAAGAGAAGATTTAACTAGTGTTAAAGCTAATACAGTTTTAAATACTTTAAAAGAATTAAAAGAGAGCTATAGTACTGCATTATCATTACACTTGATAGAAGGTTATGATTATGAAGAGATTTGTGGGATATTAAATATATCATATTCTAATTGCCGTACACTGATTTCTCGCGCGAAAGAAAGTTTACGTAAAAAATTAATAGTTACATGAAAAAGGAAGATGAAATAGATAAGTTATTTGAACGCTTGGAAAATCAACTTGATGTATTTGAACCATCAACTGATCATAAAATACATTTTTTAGAGAAATTACAGGAGCAAAACAAAGTTATTCCTCTTACATCTAAAAAGATAAATTGGATAAAACCTTTAGCTATTGCAGCTTCTATAGCAATATTAATAGGTACCATATCAATAGCTCCTATATTTAATACTAATGAAAAAGCTGATTTAGCCAGTGTTTCTCCACAAATGGAGGATACTCAAAATTTCTTTACAGTTGCGATCAAAAACCAACTGGAAGAAATTGATAAAAACTCATCGGAAGAAACTACGGAACTAGTTGAGGATGCTATGAAGCAGTTAGAAAAATTAGAATCTAGTTATGAACATCTAAAAAAAGATCTAGTAGAAAGTGGTAATGATAAAAGAGTAATCAGCGCGATGATTAAAAACTTTCAGAAAAGAGCAACTTTACTAGAAAAAGTATTAGAAAAAATTGACAACATCAACAAAATAAAATTAAATGAAAATGAAACCAATATACTATAAATTAATATACTTACTACTTCTAATACCGGCCATTTCTCTAGCAAATGGAGATATTAGAAAGAAAGGAAAATATACAAAAGAGAAATCTATGAAGAAAGAATTTTCTGTAAGCAGTAATGCTTTATTAAAAATAAGCAACGATTATGGAAATCTAGATATAACTTCTTGGGATCAGGATAAAATCGTAATGGAAATTAATATAAAAGTTAATGGAAATGATGAAGAAAAAGTAATAGAAAAACTTGAAAGTATTGGCGTAGATTTTGAAGCATCTTCACAAATGGTAAGTGCAAGAACTACATTTAACAAAGATAGTAAATCATGGTGGTCTAAATTCTCAGATAGTTGGGGTGGAAATAACCTAAAGCTAGAAATTAATTATACGGTAAAAGTACCAATTACAAACAGTGTAGATCTAAATAACGATTATGGAAGTATAACTCTTGATAAGACAAAAGGGAATGCTAAAATAAGCTGTGATTATGGTCAGATCATTGTGGGCGAATTACTTGGAAATGAAAACTATATAAGTATAGATTACACTCACAACAGTACAATAAAATATATGAAAAGTGGAAAAATTAATGCTGATTACTCAGATTTTATTTTAGATATGGGAGATGAGGTTCTACTTAATGCAGACTATACCAAATCAAAAATAAAAGCGGTCAAAGAGCTTAATTATAACTGTGATTATGGTAGTTTAAAAGTAGAAAAAGCAGGAATTTTTAAAGGAAATGGTGATTACCTAGATACTAATATTGGAAACATAAGTAACAGTGTAAATATCAACTCTGACTACGGATCTATTGATATTAAAAACTTAGAATCAACAACAAACAATGTCAATATTAGAACCGATTATACTGGTGTAAGTATTGGGTATGACTCTACTCTAAGTTTTGATTTTGTTATAAAAACTTCCTACGGAGGAATTAATCTTGATGACAGCATTAACACAATGAAAAAGAGTAAAGATAATTCTAGTAAAGATTACAGAGGATATCACGGAGAAAAAAACAGTGGAAATTCCATTGATATTTCTACTAGTTATGGTGGAGTTAAACTAAGAAAAAATTAATTCAAATATTCAATCAATTATGAGAACAGTAACAATCATTTTAGGCTTAGCATTATGCAGTATAACATCAATAAATGCACAATGGTGGGGAAAAGGAAAAAAAATAGAAGGAAATGGCAATGTAGTAACTAAAAACAGAAATTTATCAAGCTACGATCAAGTAAAACTAAAAGGTAGTTTAGATGTCGCTTTAGTTGCTGGAACCGAAGGTAATATTAAAATTGAAGCGGAAAGTAATCTAATTCCTCACGTAATCACTGAGGTAGAAGGTGATGTTCTAAAAATCTATGTAGAAAAAGAATATTATTTAAAACCAAGTAGAAATAAAATAATACTTATTACGGTACCATTTAAAGATATATCGAAAGTAAGTTTGTCTGGATCAGGAGATATTTATTCCAAAGATACTATAAAGGCCGAATCTTTTGAAACTAGAGTTTCTGGATCAGGAGATGTAGGCTTAGAAGTACAAGCTAAGGAAATAGAAGGATCTGTCTCTGGTAGTGGTGATTTAACGCTAAAAGGTTCTGCAGAAAACCTAGAATTAAATGTAACTGGTTCTGGGGATGTGCGAGCATATGATCTTAAAGCTAAAAATGTAGATGCATCTGTGACAGGTTCTGGAGATATTAAATTAACATCTACTCATTATTTAAAAGCACGTGTAACAGGGTCAGGAGATATTGATTATCAAGGGAATCCTGAAAAAGAAGATAAAAAAGTTTCAGGATCTGGTGATATTACAAGACACTAAAAAGAAGCATATTTCAATAATCCGAAAACTGTTTAAGAAGTTTTACTTCTTAGGCAGTTTTTTTTACGTCTAATAATCTTTACTTTTGTAAGTAACTTGATGTAAGCTATTAAGGGATACTTGCATCACATTAAAGTATAATGCTTTAATTAACCCCAAAACAAGAACGAACACGTTGCATTTTTTATCAAAGAAAGAAATTAATCTTAAAGAAATCATTCCGCAAGGTTATGTAGACATGCACTCCCATTTATTACCTAATATAGATGATGGAGTCAAGACTGTATACCAATCTGCTTATATTATTGAACAATTTAGAAATTTAGGAGTAAAAAAAATTATTACTACACCTCATGTAATGCAAGAGGTATGGCCAAATACTTCTGAGATAATTAAAAGTAAACATCAAGAAATGAAACGAGTATTATCTACATTAGATCTTGATATTATACTAGAAGCTAGTGCAGAATATATGTTAGATGATTTATTTTACCAAAGAATTAAAGCAAATGATATTATACCACTACATGAAAAATATATACTGGTTGAAATGTCAACTTTTAGCGCACCAATTAATTTAAACGAACTTCTTTTCGAAATTAAACTAGCAGGATTCTCTCCTATTTTAGCACATCCAGAACGTTATTCGTTTTATCAAGACCATATGGATAAATACATTGAATTAAAGGAATCTGGATTTTTATTTCAACTCAATTTACTTTCTATTTCAGGATTTTACGGAGAAAAGGTTAAGAATAAATCGCTAAAACTACTAGCTGAAGGTTTTTATGATTTTGCTGGTTCTGATGTTCATAATTATCATCAATTCGAGATTCTTGAAAAAGGTTTTTTACCAAAAAATGCCGAAAAAATTTCGGCATTAATGAAAAAGAATCGATCTTTTAATTAATCTTTTGCTCCATATCCATAACCGTACCCGTATCCTACTTTATCACCTGCTGCATTTAGTAATACGGCCATATTAGGAAGACGTTTTTCTCTATAGAAATTTTCTGGAACTTGAAGTATTCTCTTATCTGAATAATTTTCTCTTACAATATAGATACTTAAATCAGAAAAATGACCAATCAATAAAGTATCTGTTACCAAACTTACTGGTGCTGTATCTACAACTATATAATCATAATTATCTCCTAAATAATCGAACATTTCCTTCACTCTATCATTCATCAATAATTCCGCTGGATTAGGAGGTATAACACCAGAAGGCACTACAAAAAGAGGATCATTTTCTCCTTGTTCATAAACAACATCTTCTGGTTTAATGTCCAAATTCATAATAAAATTGGTAAATCCAGGAGTATCTTTCCCTTTTTGTAATTCAAAGAAATTATGAAACTTTGGATCACGAAAGTCAGTTCCTAAATATGCCACTTTTTTTCCTGATATTGCCAATGTTTTTGCAAGATTAGAAGAAACTAAGGTCTTCCCTTCTCCAGAAATTGTAGAAGTAACAAAAATAATTTTACCCGTTTCCTTATGCGTACCTGCCATTAAGAAACCTAAATTTGTCCTAAGAATTCTGAAGGCCTCTGCAATAGATGATCGGCTATTTCTAGAAACCACAATCTTACTTTTCTTACTTTTAGTTTTTGGTATAGCTCCTAAAATTGGCATAGATAACGATCTTTCTAAGTCTTCTCTAGAATTTACCTTAGTATTGAATAGATCTAATAAATAGATAGTCAAAAAAGGCAACGCAAAACCAAAAAATATCGCTCCAAAATAAATCATCTTCTTATTTGGTGATACTGGGTAAGAACCTAAAGTAGATGCTTTATCAATTACACGTGCATTCGATAATGTGATATGACTTGTAATCTCGGCTTCTTCTCGTTTTTGTAATAAATATAAATATAATTGTTCTTTTATACCTTGTTCTCTTCCGATAGCAGTCAACTCCTTTTGTCTTAGTGGCGCATTATACAATTGACCACTAAAATACTTGTCTTGAGTTCTTAAACTATTCAAACTTATATTAATAGAGTTTTTTGCACCGTTTAAACTAGCAATTAACCCTTGTCTAAGTGAACCAATTTGCTCATCAATATTAACTACAACGGGATTTTGTACACTAGAAGATTTTAATAATCTTTTTCGTTGACTTATTAATCCATTATAACGAGCTACGGTTGATGTAATCGAAGGATCATCAAAACCAAGTGTTGAAGGTAAAATATCATATTTACCATCTTGACTAAGTACAAAACGTCTGGTTGATTCAATTTTTCTTAATTGAGTTTCAAATCTATTGATTTCTTGTAAATTTCTAGAATCAATATCGGCAACTCTCTGCGTTTGTGCAGACACATCATTAGTCAATCCAAATTTAGATTTATAACCTGCAGCTTCATCATCCACTTCAGACAAGTCACCAGAAATTAGATCTAATCTCTCATTAATAAAACCAGCTGTTCTAGCAGATGTCAATTTCTTATTTTCAATAGTAGATTTGTTATACTCCTCTACCAAATTGTTGATGATATCTTTTGCCTTTTCCTTTACTGGATCATTTAAAGACAATTTTACGATTGAAGATCCTTTGCCTATCGTAATAACAGATAATTTATTTCTATAACTCTGAGCTACAATATTTACCGGAGTTATTTTAATATGTATAACTTTTCCTTTGTTTGATTCGATCCCATCAATGTTTGGAGTTATTACGATATCTCCAATACTAGTATTAATGGTCTTTCCAAAAGAGTGATCACTCAATTTCTGTCCTTCTTTATCTACGAACGAAAAAGAAGTCTGCGAATTAATTAAAACTCTAAAATTCTTTGATTTTGTATGAACTATAGAATCTGCAGATAAAAAATTAATCTCAATTAAAGATTTAGGATAATTTTCCGATTCAAGAACCCTACCTTTGGTAAAATATTGAACATTTAATTTCAAATTATTTACCACGTTGGTAAGCAATGTTCTGGATTTTATAATCTGAATCTCATTTTCTATTTTATTCTTAGAATCATCTAGTAAACCAAGATCTTTAAAAGCTGACAGTTCTGATTCACTAACACTCTCCTCCTGAGAAATTAAAATTGTACCAGACACATTATATTGAGGTATGGTATAGCGTATATGTAAATATGCCAAAGTTCCAAAAACAACAACACTTAGTAAAAACCAATACCATTTTTTTACATACTTTAAAATCTCATCTCTAAAATTGAAACTTGACTTAGGAGCATCAATAAAGGTGCTGTTATCAGTAGTATTATCGGAATTATTATTAGAAATCATATATTGCCTATCTTAAAATAAGTGCTAATGCAGCTAAACCTACACTTATTACACGCAAAACAATTCCAACTGTTTTATCTTGTCCTTTAGAACTCTTTATTCTGGCGTCATTAGGTTCGACATATAACACATCATTTTGAGCCAAATAATAAACTGGAGAATCAAAAATAGATTTAGAAGTAAGATCTACTTTATGATAGGTATTAACTCCGTCATTTTCTCGAATCACCATAATATTACCTCTTTTTCCCATAATAGTTAGGTCTCCTGCTAAACCGATAGCTTCGATAATAGTAATTCTTTCGTTAGGAATTGTAAAAGAACCAGGTCGTCCAACCTCACCTATAACAGTGATTTTAAAGTTTTTAAGTCTAACATTTACTATAGGATCTTTTATATAGATTTTTAGTTTCTCCTTTATCATATCCTTAATTTCAACTCGAGTTAAGCCAGAAATTTTTAATTTTCCTAATACCGGAAAATCAATATTTCCATCTTCATCGATCAAATATGTAGGTTCTACGCCTCCACTTGCAGCAGATGATCCTGCACTATCACCAGAAGGAGAAGGTAAACTAGCTCCTTGCATTAAATTAAAAGGTCTTGCAGCATCCATATCGGTTGCAGAAACTAAAATACTTACTACGTCATCCACCTTAAAAACTGGTGTAAATGAATTCGTAGATTTAATTTTTTCTAAATCCTTCGATTCTTGAAAATAGACAACATCAGTAGGTGTTTTGCAAGAAAAAACAAATGATGATACTACTAATAAAAGTAAAAACTTGATTGAATGCATATTTTAAATTCTTTAGGGCATTTTGATCTATAAACAAAAGTATAATAATATTCTTGTTTATAGCTACTATTTTAAAAAGAAGACTAAACTAATACCTTTTGTACTTTGTTATTAGTTTCGTTGTTTTCGATATCGATACTTTCGAAAGTAGAATTCTTAGAAATGAACTCAGGAACAATTTCTTTAAGTTTTCCTACGATTTTATGATCTTGATTAAATAAATTCATAATACACAAATCATCAATCTTATCCATTATTAAAGGACAATCCTCATCATCGTGCTTACTTATCATTATTTTTTTATGATATGTAGGTAACGTATTTTCTGTATCTGCTAAAAGTTCTTCGTATAACTTTTCACCTGGTCTTAATCCAGTAATTTCAATGTCAATATCATTTGGATAATTAAGTCCTGATAATCTGATCATTTTTTTAGCTAAATCAAATATTTTAACAGACTCCCCCATGTCAAAGATGAAAATCTCACCTCCATTACCCATAGTACCCGCTTCAATTACCAACTGAGATGCTTCTGGAATTGTCATAAAGAAACGTGTAACATCTTTATGAGTTACTGTAAGTGGTCCTCCTTTATCAATTTGTTTTTTAAACAAAGGAATCACTGAACCGTTAGAACCTAAAACATTTCCAAATCTCGTAGTAATAAATTTAGTTTTACTTGTTCTATGTAAACACTTGATATACATTTCGGCCACTCTTTTGGTAGCACCCATTACATTTGTAGGATTGACAGCTTTATCTGTAGAAACAAAAACAAACTTATCTACTCCATATTCTGAAGAAAGATCAGCTAACTTTCTAGTTCCTAAAACATTAATTTTAATTGCCTCACAAGGATTGTTTTCCATTAAAGGCACATGTTTATATGCAGCTGCATGGAATACCATATTCGGTTTAAACCTGTCAAATATTGTTTCTATACGTTGGTGATCTCTTATGTCAGCTACAATTGGCGTAAAATTAGTAACACCTTTGCTTAATAATTCCTGTTGAAGATCATACAATGGTGATTCTGCTTGATCAACTAATACCAAATGTTTATATGTATAAAATGAAGCCTGTCTAACGATTTCACTACCAATAGATCCTGCCGCCCCTGTTATTAAAACAATCTTATTATCAAGTTCTCTTTTAATATTTTGATTTTCTAATGCGATCGGAGCTCTATCCAATAAATCCTCAATTTGTATTTGTTTTATTTGAGAAACATTTAGTTTACCATCAATCCAATCATTTATTGCAGGTATAATCTTAACTTTTACAGATAACTTCAGCAAATTATCTGATATTTTAGATAAACGATGCTTATCTATATGAGGAATTGAAACAACTATTTCTGTAATATTATGTTTTGTAATATAACTTTGAGTAATTGCTTCAGAACGATATACTTTTATTCCATTAATTGTTTTTCCAACCTTTTGTGGGTTATCATCAATAAATCCAACTACAGTTACAGATTTATGAGAATCATTTGTAATTGCAGCCAATGTTATCAAACCAGAATCACCCGCTCCATAAATCATTACTCTTGAAGAATCTCCTAATTTTGATTTTACATATAAGTAACAATATTTAAATATCAAACGACTCGTTGTAAGCGTAATAATATTTAACAAATAATGCACACATATAATTGATACCGGAATATTTAAAAGCTCTGGCATCAATGATAATCTACTAGAAACCATTAAAGCACCGCTTAACGAAATTAATACGGTAACAGCTAAGAACAGATTATAAGCATCTCTCATCCCAGTATGTCTTACCACACCTTTATACGATCCAATTAATAAGAAACTAATCCCAGCTAACACAGTCATAACCGGAACTTGGTATATGAAATTAGTTAGATCAAAATCAAATGTAATACCAAATCTAACTACGTATGCCAAAAAGAAATTAAAAATAGTTATTGCAATATCAATAGATAATACAAGCCATTTAGATGCATGCTTATGCGAGTTATTAATTATGTAATCCTTAATCATCTCAATACTTTTTTAATTACCGATACAATTCTAAATAAATCTTCTTCTTCAAGATTAGACCCGCTGGGTAGGCAAAGTCCTCGATCAAATAGGTCATCAGAAATTCCATTGAGGTAGACATCACAATCTGCAAAAACAGGTTGTAGATGCATGGGTTTCCATAGTGGTCGGGATTCTATATTTTCTTTTGCTAAAGCTAACCTTAACTTTTCTCTCATTTCATAAGAAACAGTTGTTATACAGGATAGCCATCTGTTAGAATAAAAACCTGATGGTTCTTCTAGAAATTTAATTTCTTCGAAATCAATTAGGTTTTCTTTATAAAAATTAAAATTACTCCGTCTATTAGTAACGTGTTTGTCCAATACTTCCATCTGTCCCCTTCCAATTCCTGCAATGATATTACTCATTCTATAATTGTGACCGATTTCAGTATGTTCATAATGTGGAGCATTATCTCTTGCTTGTGTAGCAAGAAAAATTGCTTTGTTTTTAAGTTCAGGTTTTTTTGCTATTAATGCACCTCCACCAGAAGTGGTAATTATTTTATTCCCGTTAAATGAAAGAATCGCAATATCTCCAAAGGTTCCACATTTAACATTGTGATAAGAACTTCCTAAAGATTCTGCGCTATCTTCCAAAACAGGAATACTATATTTCGAAGCTATTTTATGTATCGCTTCTACTTTATATGGCATACCATATAGATGTACTGCAATAATAGCTTTTGGCTTTTTACCTTTTTTTGCTATTCTGTCTTTTATAGCTAATTCTAGTTGCTCAGGACAAATATTCCAAGTTTGTTCTTCGCTATCTATAAAAACAGGATTTGCACCAAGATATACTATCGGATTTGCTGAAGCGGCAAATGTCATACTCTGACATAATACTTCATCTCCTAAAGTAACTCCCAAAAGTTTAAGTCCTAAATGTAGAGCTGCTGTCCCCGAACTAAGCGCTGCTACATTACTACTTTCTCCGAGATAATTCTCAATGTCATTTTCAAAACCATCAACATTTGGACCTAAAGGGGCTACCCAATTAGTATCAAACGCTTGTTTTACATAGCTTTGCTCCGTTCCCCCCATATGTGGTGAAGAAAGCCATATCTTCTTGGACTCTACTGCATTCATAATTTTCCCCATTAATTAATGAACAATAATTTATCCTCAACAATTACAACATATATGCCGTAATCATCAATTTCTTTATTAATACTCTAAAAATTTTAGGAAGAAGGGGGTAGTACTTCCAACTTGTATTTTTCTCTTACTTGCTTTAACCAATGCTAAAATAGTTTAGTTACATTAAATATCATTAGAAAAACTCATATTTTAGATGGAATACTTAAAAAATGCGTTTAACAGCATAGCTAGTTTGTAATTACATCTAAAACAAGGGGTTTACCGTAAGAAAATTACTATATATTCCTACGTATAATATCCGTAAAAACTTACAAAAAATAATTCAGTATTCTCTAAACTACCTAACAACAGCACTTTTAACATTTTTTAAACAAATTTTATAAAATAATTTACCAGTAATTTCTTACTTATTCTGTTTTGGATATTCTATGCAATTATACTGGTAAATTTTGACAAACTAATGAGGAAATTGCCTGTTTCTTAACAGGGTTTTTCCCCTACCCTAGTTATTAAATACGAAAGAAATAATCCCATTAAAAATGGAATTATAAAAAAAAGTAGATAATTCTTGATTTATTAAATTAATTAAATAAAATTTACACGCTTCAAAAAAAGAAATCACCAAATTGTAATAAAACAAATCCCCCCGAATTTTATATTAATGATTATTCATGTTATTTAATTCTTTAGATTTTTTCATCTTTTTGCCAGTAGTGTTTATAATTTACTGGTCATTATTTAGTAAAAACTTAAAACTTCAGAATTGTTTTATTCTGATGGCTAGTTATGTTTTCTATGGAATGTGGGACTGGCGTTTCCTGTTTCTAATTTTAGCTAGTACAATTATTGATTATATCGTTGGTCAATTTATCCATAAAAACGACTCTAATCACCTTAGAAAAAGGTGGTTATGGGTTAGTGTTATTTTTAATATTTGCCTTTTAGGTTTTTTTAAATATTATAATTTCTTTATCGATTCTTGGATTGATTTTGTTACTATTTTTGGATACGAAATACAAAGTTCTTGGACTTTAAAAATTATACTTCCGGTAGGAATATCATTCTACACATTCCAGACAATGTCTTATTCATTAGACATTTATTATAAAAGATTAAGTCCAACTAAAGATTTTATTTCTTTTGCAACGTTTGTTAGTTTTTTCCCTCAACTTGTGGCTGGTCCAATCGAAAGAGCATCCAATTTACTGTCTCAGATTACGGTAAAAAGAACGTTTAATTACGTACAATGTAAAGAAGGATTAAAATTAATTCTCTGGGGACTCTTTAAAAAAGTAGTTATTGCTGATTCTATCGCTCCGATAGTGGATGATATTTTTGCTAATTATCATGATTATCCAGCCTCAACACTTATACTTGGAGTTACCTTATTTAGTTTCCAGGTATATGGTGATTTTAGTGGATACTCTGATATTGCAATAGGTACTTCAAAATTATTCGGAATTGAATTAATGTCAAATTTCAAGTTTCCAAACTTTTCTAGAAACATGGCCGAATATTGGCAAAGATGGCATGTATCTCTATCCACTTGGTTCAGACATTATGTATATATCCCGCTTGGTGGTAGTAGAGTTAGTAAGTTAAAATCTATAAGAAATATTTGTATAATTTTCTTAGTTAGTGGTTTTTGGCACGGAGCGAATTGGACCTTTATAGTTTGGGGAACCATTCATGCTGTTTTATACATCCCTGTTTTTCTTATGGGACGCAATAGAATATACATGAACAACGTAGTTGCAGAAAACAGATGGTTTCCTTCAATAAAAGAAATATGCCAAATGCTTCTAACCTTCTCTCTTGTAACCTTCTCTAGAGTATTCTTTAGATCGGAATCAATTACGGACGCTTTTGGTTTTCTAAAACAGTTATATACTAATTTTTATTTTGAAATATATGAACACCCTTTAGGCTATCGTATGATAGATTATTTTATACTTTTAGTAATCTTTATTATATACGAATTTAGAATTAGGAGAGATGAAAGATCTCCATTTAAGTTTAAATCAAAAATTATTCGATTTGTAATCTATACAATAGTAATTCTTGGAATGCTACTTTTCTTTGATGATAACATAGATCGATCCTTTATTTATTTTCAATTCTAAAGTCATTAAATAATCTAAGTAAAATGAAAAAACTTGTTCTTAAAAGCGCTTTTTATTTTTTTCTGATATTAATATCATTGGAGTTGTTAGTTCGTTGTTTTCATCTAGCGAAGGATACCCCAACTCGATTTTTGGATGAATACAAAGTAGAAAAATGGGTTCCCAATCAAAGCGGGTTTTCAGTTACAGGAAACAGAAAACAAAATTTCTCCGAATACCATATAAATAAATCAGGATACAACTCTTATAGAGAATTTAACCCAACCAAAGATAAAATTGAAATTGCCCTAGTCGGAGATTCTTTTATTGAAGGGTTTCATCAAAATTATTACAATTCGATTGGAAAAAAAATTGAAAATTCTATACCTAATATTGAAGTTTATGAATACGGCTATGCTGGATATGATTTTGCCGATCAGTTACATCTTATCAATGCCTATAAAGAGCAATTCGATAAAATAGATAAGGTTATTTTGGGAATCAAATTTTCTAATGATCTAACGAGAGGTAAATATGCAGTAGTAACAGGGCGTTTAGCCTTAGAATCACCTATGAATAAACTTCTTAAAAAAAGTAAATTATTGGTTTATTGCAAAAGTATAGGTATCCTGGATCCACCGCAAAGATTGGTATACCGATTAATGAACGTTCTAAAAACCAGCCAAAAAAAACCACCTCTAGATAAAAATGAGTTATTACGAATCAAAAAGAAGAAAGAAGATAAGTATCTAGCAAATTTTAATAGTTTAATTAGTGAATATGGTTACGATAAAGATCGTTTTATATTGCTTTTGGACTCGAGTATAACAAGCCCTATTTTTCTTTCCTATTTAAAAGAAAACAACTTTAAATACGTTGATTTTTCAACATATTTTGAGAAAAGTATGACTTCTACAACTTTAATATATGATAGACATTGGAATAACCAAGGTAGAAGTCTAATTGCTAAGGCTATCAGTGATTATATCAACAAATTGGATGAATAAAAAAACTAACAACTAACCTTTTGCATCTTTGACTGTCCAACTATTAGAAAACTATTTTCTTTTTCAGAAAGTCGTAAAACTTTCACATTTTTAACGTTATCGATACTTGTATACAAAAAATCAAAAACCATTCTTCTTAACCAACTATATTCTTGAGTATTATAGTCGACAACAATTAATTCTTTATTATAATTAACATCTTCTATAGGGGCAATTTGATACTCTCTTGCAAGAACAGCAGGGTTTTTCTTTTTCCTTGCCTTGTATTCTTTATATTTTACATACGCTACTTTGAAAACAAATTCCTTAATTTTTACTTTAGTGTATTCTATGTTTCCTTTAATAAATCCCACAATAGATCTTTTAGGGTATATGATTTGATGCTCAAAATTGTATATGTGATTACACCATTCTCTCTTATAACTCAAGTCTCCCATCCCCATTTCATAGGATTTATGATCATTTTCTATCAACCAATCTAATTTTTTATAAATTTCTACACTTCCTAAACTAAACTTAGAATAATCAATATCATATGATGATATAGCACTAAATAATCTGTTCTGAAAATGATGATTTAAAGAAACTATGATAGGTTGGTTGTTATCAAACGCCACAAATAGAGAAGCTTTTTTTTCATTTATCAATGAAAAATACATTTTCTTGTAATAATCCCACCTTAACAAGGTCTGACTAACATCATTACGTTGTTCAAATCTCCTAATCAACATCTTTTCTAAGCAATCCATAAAAAGATCATAGTCTTCCTTTTCTATCGCTCCATAGTATGTTTTATATTCAATATCAAAACACGTTTCTAATCTCTTTATTCTTCTTCGTATTCCCTTAGCATTACTCCGAAAACGATGCTTAATATATGCATCTGCACTTGCAAAATCATCTAAAAAAATAGCGTATCCTTTAAAAAATTGACTTACTTTTTTAACTATCAAATTCTTAGTATCTAAATCTGGTCTTAGATAATCTGGAACAAAAAAAATAGAATGTATACTATTCGGTTTTTCTATAAGAGTAATATCAAAATCTGGGTTAGCCAAAGACTCCACACCTTTTCCCGAACGTATTCCTGAAAATATCTTTGGTATTGAACATTTTTCGAAAAGCTGGAAAAAATAATCTATACTTTCTTTTTTCATCTATTATTCAATCTATAAAATGGAAAAAAATATTTTTTTAGATCTTCCTTATTAATATTTTTATATTCTTCATCTGATGACATACATAATTGATCGTATATCTCTTGATTTACAACTTTTCTTCCCGTACAGAATACCACATCTTCATCTTTAGGGAATAAAGATTTCTTATTTTTATATAAACCATCACCATCCTTCATCCCACCCCCTAGAACATAATGTTTTTTTCCATTTTTAACGGCCCATTCTATAACTTTTACTCTTAAAAAATCATTAGGTCTATAACTAAAATATTCTGCATTAGTACCTCCTAAAAAAGCAAAAATTATATCCTTATAGTTTATTATCAATTCTACTGAAATTGGTATTCCTTCGTAATACACTACTACAATAGAGAAATTGTCTAAGTTAGATAATATTAAATCCTCAAAATAAGCACTGGAAAAAAAGTAAATACTATCCGCATTATTTCGCATCATTGTAGCTACATAAATATCATTGAATATCGCTATTGTTTCTTTAGTAATTTGATCCTTATGAAACACCTTGAAGTCTAGATTATAATTTACCGCTTTTCGATAATTATTTCTCACTTTAGGTAAAAATGCATTCCATTGATCCTCAAAATCATCTAGTAATAGTCCTTTTACATTAGATAATGTCTCTATTAATGACCCTGAATAATTCTTATGATTTTCGTTTAAACTAAATCTTATAAACTCTGTTACAACCATATTATCACGATACCAGCCGTCTACTTGCTTCCAAAATTCGGCAAGATCTTCTGTAGTAACCTGATCACTATAAAGTGGACCACTATAGCCATAAGGACTAATTACATCCTTGTATGGATATTCCTTTCCTTCAATTTTTATCTTTCTTAAGACAAATGGCATCAATATAATAGGAACATCATTTTTTTCAAACAAAAAACATCTTAACTCATCAGAATCTTTCTCTGAATGACGTAAATGTTCTATAGAATAGTACACATTATTATCCCATTCATTTTTAAGAAGTGATTTATACTTCGAAACTTCTGCGCCATCATCAAGATCTTTTATTAATATTTTGTAATTTTTATCCAATGCTAAAGTTGTTTATTAGTAATTCGTTTATTGATTGATTCTTGTGCTAACTGCTCACTACATTTTGATTAAAATAATTATACAATTTTCCAGCTAACAGGTTTGATAACCATATGATTCTGCCACAATGTTCGACATGCCATACGGCTTTTCCATCAAAAATATTACCTGCTAATAATGGACCTACAATATGTAAATTATCTGAAGCTTCTAAAGCGTCATTAACGTCAAAACCAATCTTAGATTCATTTGGAACACATAATTTATTGGCAATAACTTTGCTTAGTAACGTGGGTATGTCCGAAGCCGTTAAATTTGTACCACCAATACAATTAAAAACAATATGTACCGGATCGCTATCGATTTTATTTGTTTTTGATTTTGTATCTAAATATTCTAAAGAATATTGGTTATTATCACCTTTATTTATATTTATAAATCGTCCAGCAATATGTTCAAAACGATTTTCTTTCTTAAGAATATCAATAGTTTTAGAATAATGATATCCCGCACAACGTTGTCTTCTGCCAATATCATTACCATATAAACAAGCAAACTTTTTAAGCTCTTCTGTACTCAATTTTTGTAATAATGAACCGAAGGCACTTGAGATAATATCCACAGTAGATGCTGCTCCCAGATGAATATCGTCTGCTATATCTAAATCCTTATATGTTGCTTCTGCTATTTCTTTAGCGCTTAAATTCTGTTGATCAGCAAGAGAAAGTAAATTTTTAGGCGAATATCTTTTTTTACCCTCTTCATCAACTACAGAATCTGGTGACAATCCCTGAGTTGAAAGCAATGTAAACTTGTTGATTTTAGATTTTAGATTTTCTAAATCATTCAATTTATACAACATTTCTAATCCACTGGCATTTGCACCAACGATTAAAGCATTTATTTTTTCTGTTTCTTGATTTTCTAAAAAATTATCAAGCTTAGTAAGTACATCCTTTAAACAAGGCTTATAAGGGTTATTGATAAAGATTAAATTATCATCTGTTATTAAGTCCTCATTTTTCCATAATTGCAGCGTAGGTAGTGAACCTACTGAAAGAATTACTTTTTCTGAAACGATTTCTTTATTATCCTGGAGGATTATAGTGTATTCATCTCCATTTTTATCTAAGTCTATTACTTCAGAATTAATATAATCTACAGATATACTATTATTTTCTTGCGCTTCCTTTATGTTACTTTTAATTTTTTGATCAATATAGCTCCCAAAAAAACGTCGAGGAATAAATAAATCTTCCCATTGATTATTTTTAAGCCTGTCTTTATGAGTAGAAAGCCATTCTGCCGATAACGCTCCTCCATCCAATCTAAACTCTTCTAACAACCATTCTTTATTATTATTAAGCCAAGCAATAAACTTAGTTCTTTCTGGTTTCGGCAAAAAATTCTTTAGAGAAGTAATTAATAAGACCGAAAATCCAGATCTTATACCATATGGTATTCCTGTATAAAATTCAGGATATTTATCTATAATTGTTAACGATATTCTCTTATCAATCGGGTTTGTTTTTAATTGATCAAGAAAATGCAAAATAGTAAATGACGATGAGATACCAGATCCTATAAAAGTGATATCCGTGTGGTTAGTTTCAAAATCCATAAACTATGGTTTTTTTGTTTTTATTACGCGAGCTGGATTACCAACTACTGTCGTATATTCTGGAACATCTTTAATTATTACTGTTCCTGCCCCTATTAATGTTTCTTTCCCTATTTCCTTAACACCAGTCATAGCAGTAACTCCCATACCTACATAAGCATTTTTTCTTACATTGATTAAAGCACCTATATTAACCCCAGAAGACATAAAAACTCCATCTTCTAATGTTACATGATGGGCAATAGTACTATCCATATTAATCATTATATAGTTACCAATAGTTGTATGTGGCATCACAATATTACCTGCTAGCATATATACAGCTTCTCCTATAGTAACATCTGGCGCTATAGATACAGTATGATGTAAAAAACCAGGTATTCCATACCCTTCTTTTTTTAAGGTAGATAAATATTCTACTCTTACCGCATTTACACCAATAGGGCAATATACATCTTGAATTTTATTTTTAAATTCATCTAAAAATAAATCCTTATATCTACCAATAACAGGTATATTAATAACATCTTTACCTACAAGATCAGGATTATCATCGATAAAACCGACAATATTAACTCCTGCTTCTTTAAGGTACGAAGCGTATACCTGACCTTGCGTACCTGCTCCTATTATTACAGCATTTTTCAATTTTTAAAATATAGTTTTTAGTGGTTTTTTAATCCTTTTGGTTAATTGTTACCTGTAAAAGTAGGCATATTTACATTTTCTCCGCTGTTTATATCTTCCTTGAACAGAACTTTCTTTGCTGTCATAAAAATAATCCTTAAATCAAGTTTAAAGCTTCTATTCTCAGTATACCAAACATCTAGCTTAAATTTCTCATCCCATGAAATCGCGTTTCGTCCATTTACTTGTGCCCATCCAGTTATACCTGGTCGTACGTCATGTCTTTTTTTCTGAAAATCGTTATATAGCGGTAAATATTTTACTAAAAGTGGTCTAGGTCCTATTAAACTCATATCACCTTTGATCACATTAAATAATTGAGGTATTTCATCTAAAGAATATTTTCTTATAAACTTACCTGTTTTTGTAATCCTATCTTGAAAAGGCAATAATTCTCCATGTTCATCCTTTTTATCATTCATACTTTTAAACTTAATAATCTTGAAAATTTTTTCATTTTTACCAGGTCTCGATTGAAAAAAGAATGGCTTACCATTATTAGCTATCATTAACAATATAATTAAAACTAATATCAATGGTGATAGTATCAAAACACCTATAAAACAAAGTGTAAAGTCTATAAAACGTTTTATAAATGAATTATACATATTAATTTACGCTTGTAATTCGGACTCGATACTATTAAGTAAATCTCCAACATTATTCATATTCATTAAGTCCATTAACTTAAATTTTATATCAAATGTTTTTTCTACTTCGGTTATGATCATCATATGTGTAATAGATTCCCATCCATCTACATCATTTGCTGTGGTTTCATTAGAAAGTTGGAAATTTTCATGTTCTAATACAGAAACAAATGCTGTTTTTACCTTAGATAAAATCTCTTCTCTACTCATCAATTGTTTGCTTTAATTGTTTAATTTATATTAAAATGTTTTTTTAATTCTTTTCTATCAATCTTTCCATTAATACTATGAGGAAATTCTTTTATAAACCTCACGTGCATAGGTATCATGTAGGATGGCATTTTTGATTTCATATAATCAAAAATGTATTCAGTATCGAACTCTTCGGACTCAATAGCGATTCCAAGCTCAGCATTACCAAGAGAATTGGTTATATCTAGCGCTACCATATTCACTTTTTTCTCTGATTTATACTTCGCATGAAACTCAATTTCTGCAAGTTCTACTCTATAACCTCTTATTTTTACCTGAAAATCTGCTCTTCCCACATATAAAAAGTCTCCATCCTCATCTTTTAAGCACAAGTCTCCGGTTTTATAATATCTTATATTATTTCTTGTGAAAAAACTTTGTGCATTTCGTTCTTCATTTTTCCAATATCCAGGTGTAATCTGTGGTCCACCCAAACATAGTTCTCCAGTCTCACCTATCGCAACTTCTTCGTTTTTTTCATTCACTACAAGATACAACGTATCTTTTTGTGGAGTACCAATGGCTATTATTCCATTATGAGACTTCGTGTCTTTTTCTTTATGATACGGATAAAATCCACTATACACGGTAAACTCAGTTGGACCATAATAGTTAAATATTTTGCAATTCGGAAGACAATTGCTCCATTCTTTTGCTATATCACTATGTAAAGCTCCTCCTCCAAAACTACAATACCTAACATCAGGAGCATTTATCTCTCCAAAATATGGTCGCAAATAATTAATTATAGACGGAACCATTGTAAGCACCGTAAGTTTTTGTTCATTAATTAACTTAAAAATATAGAAATATTTAATCGCACCTTTAGGAATCGTATACATGCAAGATCCAGCAAGTAGCGGAAACAGATATGTTACAACTGAAAAATCAAAAGTAAGTTCGAACATCTGTAAACATCTATCCGATGGAACTAAATTAAATGTTGGTTCTGCATCAATTGCTCCGACCAAAGCCTGAACATTATTAAACGTTATTGGAACACCTTTAGGTAAACCTGTAGTTCCGGAAGTGAATAAAATATATGCTAATTGATCACCAGAAAACTCCTTAGGCTTTAAATCAATTTCAGCATCATTTAATTGATTAGAAGAAATAACCTGATAATCATTATACACCGAACTTTCGGATGAATCTAAAACAAACTTAGTCTCTGTAAGTTCAAAAACTTTTGAATTTCTTTCAAAAGGAACTTCTGGATTTACAGGCACATAAGCTTTACCTTCTAACCACAGCGCTATTATACTTGCATATGTTTGAAGATCATCATTAGTAACTAAACCTATAAGCTTTTCTGAATCCTCAATCTCACTTGCAACAGCTAATCTTATTTTAGATATTTCTAAAGCAAAATCTCTATACGTATAGAAAACACCATTGATACATAAAACATTGTGATCTGAGTGTTTTTCTATTGATTCTTGTAATTGTTTTACGAATTCCATCTGTAGTCGGTTATGCTAATTGGTTTAATAAAAATGTCCATCTCGGTTTAACATCGAAAAATTCTCTGAGTCTATTTTTGTATCATTATGCGCTAATCCCTTTTTAGTCACTTTATGCGTAAAAATTGTATTATATCTTTTTGTAATCGTATCAGATAATTTGGTATCATCCGTGAATATGAATGTTCTTTTTTGTTTTACAAAGTTTTCCATCAATGCGTCTACGCAAGCATCATAATTATCTTCATTCTTAACAAGAAAGTACTTTATATTAAACTCATTATAATTAATTACATATGATAAAAAACCAATAATTTCTTCTCCTCTAACAATTTTTAAATTATGAAGATAAATATTATTACTAATACCTGTTTGTAACGATTTATGAGGATGTCTTTCGGGTACTGGAGACTGTAAGTATTGATTTGCATCAATCTGCCAGTTCACATATTCTTTACTTTTATAGATCAAATCATTATCCAGAAGAGGTTGTATAAAGCTCCAAGTTTCATCATCTATTTGATTTACATATTCATAAGAAAGATTCTGTACATTATTTTTGAATTTTGATGTATTTAATAACCGAATCATCCATCCAGTGAAACTATCAAATCTATTTAGTATAAATTTAAACGATTTTAAAAACTTAAATCTTCCGATTAACATAGAAGCATCTAAACTAAAAAATATAGTATGCCTTAATCTCGAAGCAATTACTTTAAAAGGTTGCTTCTCATAAAATGTAGTAACATTCTCCGCATATGATTTAATCAAAACCTGTTTACCCGTTAGGTTCACGGCTTCATTATAGATATAAGTTCCTAATACGGTATTCTTATATGACTTATGAACCCACCAGGAAATCATCCAATATACTTTTTTAGGATCTCCATTCTTTACATTCAATAAATCAGGAAACATAAATATAAAAGAAATCATCTTATCTCCTTCATACCCTATTACACCACAATAATCATCCTCCTCAATTCTATTGTTAGCAACTAACCATAATGCCTTACTTTTGGGTAATGGCGCGAGATCATTTTTCCAATAAGTATTATTATCAATAGCTTCGCTTAACATTTTTTTTGTTAAACCTATTACTTGTAAATCCTTACTCATTTTTTTATTAGTATAATATAACTAGTTAGTTCCATCAAACCATTCTGACGTTAATTCTTTTGACAAATTAACATCTTCTTTTTTCAATACTTTTTTTAAAGTTAGACCTAATATCTTTAGATCAAACAAAAAACTACAATTCTCTACATACCAAACATCATATTCGAACTTCTTTTTCCAAGTAATGGAATTTCTACCGTTAACCTGTGCCCAACCTGTTATACCAGGTCTTACATTATGTCTTTTTTTCTGTGTTTCATTATAAACTGGTAAATACTCAATAATCAAAGGTCTAGGACCAATTAATGACATGTCACCTTTTAACACATTAATCAGCTGTGGAATTTCATCCAGTGATGTTTTCCTTACAAAAGTACCTACAGTCGTCATTCTTTCATTATCTGGCAATAAATTACCTTCATTATCCTTTAGATCATTCATTGTTTTAAACTTAATGATACTAAATATTTTTTCAGATTTACCGGGACGTTTTTGTACAAAAAATGGTTTTCCATTATTTGCTATTGCAAGAAATATTATCAACACTAAAAATATAGGCCCTATACATATCAATAGCATCAAAGAAATACTAAAATCAAAAACTCTTTTAAAAAAATACCTATACACCTTTTTCTAGTTAAAAATGACTACAATAAAAATCATGGAAAAAATTCCATGTCATACTTTTATACTTAAAAAACGGGGGAAATAAAATAGATAAACGATAAATGTCTGTCAGGGGGAATGCAGTGATCATCATATCTATAATTCTATCGTTAGAATCGCTGGCAAATATACAATGTATATTTTACTTTTTTAACTTAAATTAACTACTTTTTGATAAAAAACAATTCGTGCTTATATTTAAATTTTGCAGGCTCTTTAAGCACTGAATTCATTAACAATAGCTCTTTGTTTACCCGAATTTAATAAAGGGATTTCTGAAACATATTCTAATTTTATCAATGCATCTTCTCCTAGATATTCTTTAAACTCCTTTATAAACTCATTTTCTTTTTCAAAAACATTATTTTCAGTTTTTAATTTTATAAGATATTGATCTGCTGTCTTCTGGATAATTTGTCTTTGCTTAACTTCTTTGTACTTATTAATAACCAAAAGAATACTTGTGGATAATATCTCTCCAGATGTACTACGTATCATATCCATCTTTCTCCCTTCTACTTTAGTCAAGACCGATCTTGTAACCTTCTGATCTTCTATATAATTCATAATACCAATATCTCCGGTATCATATCGAATCATAGGGGTATCATAATTAAATAAGTCTGTAATTACAATTCTTCCTAATGTACCAGGCGTTACTCTAGTATCATTATTGAAATCTAAAATTTCTACATAATAACTTGCCCAGTTAATGATAAAATATTCTTTCTGGGAAGGTTGTTGCGCAATCATTCCATTTTCTGCATTAGAATATCTAGATACCATATCAACATCAAAATATTTTTTCATTGACTTTTTAGTTAATGGATCTAAACGTTCAGACATTCCTATTACAGATCTTAATTTACAATGAATCGGAGTAGAATTTATAGTATCTAAATACTTACATATTTTATCAAATGATGACGCATACCCTAACATTCCTTTATTTGATTTATCGTTCTTTAAAACATTAACCAAATCCTTAATAGAGTCCGATGATAAATCAAATACATCAATTGGAGTAATATTTTGAAAAAAAGATGCTAGTTTATTTTTCTTTTTAAACATATTCCAAAAACGCAAATAGAACAGTTTATATCCAATATTAAACCCACACAACTCAGAAAAATAAATGATATCAGCGGTATTTCTAGCTTTTTTATTAATATCCTGATATACCGTAAAAGAGGCTCCAGTAGACCCACTAGTAGACACCCCTATTTTCTTACTATTCTTATGTTTTTGGGATTGAATTTTCTGATAAGAAGATCTTACAATTTCTTTATTAACCACAGGAAAATTCTCAAGGTTTTCTGGAATGATATCCTTATAAAACACAGTAGATGTTACAGCATGATTTAATACATCTTGCAAAAACTTTGATTGTTTATCAATTATGGGCTTTTTTGAAGGATTCTCTATACTATCTTTGATATCAAGATAATGTCTTCTAATTTTTCCACCAGAAACAAAATCAACTATCCAAAAAGAAATATTCCTAATCTTTTCGTTAACTCTCATATTCTATACGTACTCTTTATGAATAAAGCCCCGAAATAATCAAAGTCACATATTGATATTGTGTGTACAAAAAATGAAATTAAGATAAAACATATTGTGGGTAATACTATATTTTATCAATCTAAATTATGACGATGTTATTTACTTTTCTTGTTTTGGGTAAAATAAGAAATTGTTTCTAAAAACTAAAGAAAAAACAAACTACAATTGTCGATATTCTTCTAAAATTGCGTTCCAAACATGTTTTCGTTCATATCGTTGGCATATCATGTCCCTTGCTTTCAAGGACAACTCATCAGCATATTTTTTGTCAGATGCAAACTTCTTCATGGAGCCATAAAGCGCTTCAGAACTTTTAACTGGTATAATAGTACCATTTACACCTTCTGAAACAATTTCGTTACAACCGTTGATATTGGTAACAATACTCGGTAACCCCATAGATCCCGCTTGCATGACAACATTAGGAAAACCCTCTCTATAACTAGGAAATGCTAAAGCATCAGATATCGAAAAAAACGGTCTAACATCATTTTGCCAACCAACAGAAATAATATTAGGATTATTATATATCTCATTTTCTGTTTCTGGTAATAGTGGATCAAGATCTCTCTCATACGTTCCTACAAGCAATAATTTTGTTTGCTTATTTTCGGTATTTAACTTCATAAAAGAAGTAATCAACTCATTAATCCCTTTATCTTTTACAAATCTTCCAACAAATACAAAAACAAAATCCTTATCATCAATACCAAGCTCTTTACGTAATTTTGCGTTATCTTGATCTGTATATTTCGAAGGATCAAAATGAGCTGTATCTATACCATTAGAGCTTCCCTCTCCAATTACCTTTAATTTTTTTGCTCCGGTATATTTATTTTCTAAAATGATATCATTAAGACCAAAAGAATTAGGATATATCATTGTTGCACAGGCGTAGGTCATTTTTTCTACCGTATCCAATAACAATCTTTTAGAACCTGTTGCTTCTAACAATGGTAATCCAGCAATAGTATGTAATCTATGTTTAACTCCAGCCAATCTTGCTGCCAACATAGATAGCGTACCAGCTTTAGGAGTATGACTATGAACAATATCAGGCTTTTCCTTTCTAAAAACTTTGTACAACTTATAAACCGCTTTTAGATCCTGAATAGGAGTGATTTTACGAGTCATTTCAATAGGAATTACCTCTATTCCTTCTTGTTTCGCTACTCTATCTAAAATATTTTCATCCTTGCTAGAAACACCTATCACTTCATAATATTGTGACATAAACTTTAGTTGTCCCTGAAGTAATCCTCCTAGAGACCTAGGAACAGTGGTTACACGAATAATTTTACCCTTATTTTTCACTTGTATATTAAAAATGTATGTTTTCGGTGCAAATATATAGATATAACAGGCTATTAAAGTTTTTATTTATATTCTTTTTTAACATACATATTATATATATATTGGAAAACAATTTAGATTCAAAGATTTAATTCACAACAAAAAAGAAAGAAAAAACTTACAATCACACTCCTTTTATTGGGGAATAAACCCATTAAATTTATGACTCACACACCCTCCATTAGTAACTACATAACTTTTTCTAATTTCAAATCAGATTTTGATCTTGATATCGAAATAAATTACGGTAAACCCACAACACTTTAATTGTTTAATTATCAATTATTTAAGATTTGTAAATTTTAACATTTTTTTTCGACATAATGCACAATAGTATCGATGAAACTCCGTTAAAAATGAAATTAAAAACCAGAAACACCCCCCAACCAAAATGAAAAAGTTACCCTATTTTCTATTAATTGTATTCACTATAAGCTTCTTTGCTTGTAGTACGGAAAACATCGAAGATGTAATTTCTGAAGACGAAGAAGTTATTGAGGACGAAGACGATGATCAAGAAGAAGAGGAAGATGACGAGATTATCTCGGACACTCTTTGTGATTTTGATCTATCTGGCTTAGCTGCCAACTCTACAGTAACAATTGACTGCTTGTTAGATTTAGAAGGACAAACTATTAATTTACCGCCTAATGTAACGTTTGACTTTGATGGTGGTGATATTTTTAATGGTACTCTAATTTTCTCTGGAGGAACTATTGATGGTAGACTTTTAAATTCTAAATTAGGAACTGAAGGTAATGTAAACCTTAAAGATCCAGTATTTAAGTTTACAGCAACTAGATGGGAAAATATTGTGCAAGGACAGACTACATCTGACATTGCATTAAAAAACACTGCCGAGTTCGAAAATTTAATGATCCGTATCAAGGAAATGGGTGGAACAACTTTTGAAACCAACGTTTTTGATGCATTTTTTGAAACTACTAAAGTAACTAGTACTACAGCAGATCAGAATTTTTATGCTTCTGTAGAAGCTATTAATGTACCATCTGACTTTCATTTAAAAATGTCTAACAATACAAATTTACGTCAGTTCCCTGCTGCGGGAGGTATAGAAAATGGAACTGTAATAGCTGTCAGAGATTCTGACAACGTTACAATCTCTGGAGGAAATATCATTGGTGATAGAAATGATCGTATTTATTCTCCTCAAGATGTAGGATTAGAAGGAACCCACCTTCTACATGTTCATTCAGGAAGAAATGTAACCATAGATGGTGTTAATTTTATAGAGGGTTCTAAAGGAGCTATTGCAATTTATTCTTTAGGTTTTAGATTTAATCCTGATTATGTTCCAACATATGGTATCAAGGTTATCAATTGTTCTTTTACAAATATCAGAAGAATGGGTATTGCTCTTACTGATGGTAGTGATATTCTTATTGAAGGAAACACCTTTACAAATGTAGGTCAGCCAATGTCTGGATCTGATGGTGGCGAAGTTGGGTACGCTATTAATATAGAAGCTTTTAGAACTAGAGATGATAATGGTGTTCTTATGGAAAATGAAAGAGCTTTTGATATTCTTATTACAAGAAATACAGAAATCAATAGTAGAGTTGGTTTTACTGCTGCAACTATTGGCCAAGATATCACAATTGATGATAATGATATAGAAACTAGATGTATTATCTCATTAGCCTCTGGTACTAAAATTACAAATAACAGATTTAATGCCTCTGCTGCTGCTGCAGAAAGGTTTGCAATTTTTGCCGCTGGTAGTCATAGCGAAACAGTTTTTGATAACGAAATAGCTAATAATAGCATTGTAGGGTATGCGATAGGAATTGCAACAGATACCAATGACATTAATGTTCATGACAACACAATAACCAATGGTGAAATTGGAATTCAATTAAAAGATACTTCGGATTCTATGTTTAACAATAATATTATCAATGTTAATGGAACTGGGATTAGTGCTACAAATACTTTTGTAAATAATACAAGTATTAATGAAAATGAAGTTACTGCTGGTGGATTTCACTTGTTCCTTACAGGATTTAATAATACTACGGAATCTAATGGATATACAATTTCTTTTGAAAGAAATAAATTCTTAAATTCTAAAAAGATTACTATCAATAATGCCACTGGTATTACATTTAAGAATAATGAAGTAACAGGTGGTATTGAATTAGGAACTTCTGCCAATATTGATATCTCTTCAAATACTAAAATAGATCCTAACGATAGTGATGGAATAAGATTATATGGATCCCATTCTGACGTTTCTATTACTAATAATAATATTTTAGAACCTTCAGGAGCTGAAAGATTCGACTGTATTAATAACAACTCGGATACTCCTAACGCTATTGTGTTAAGTGGTAATACATGTGCTACTAGATAAGAATTAACCTTTTGTATATAAATAAGTAAAAAGGGATGTCATATTTGACATCCCTTTTTTTTAATTATCCATGCTATTTTGTTGATTTATACGTTCAGAAACAAGTTTTGTAAAGTACCTTGCTCCTTTATCATTAAGATGAGATGGATCATGAAACCAATCTAATTTATTATTAAAATTTTTATCCTCAGAGAAGTCTAATATAGGGACCTCCTCTTCTTTAGAAATTTTATTAATTAATGCTAAAGACTTATTATTAGAACGTATCTTTCTTAATGCTGGAGAAATTACAAAAACTAAATCCACCTTATTAGATTTTGAATTATCGATAAACTCTTTTAAAGCAAAAACAAAGTTCTCATCAATTTCTTTACTCTGATCATCAATGTTATTTAAATCGTTTTTAATCTGATTATTACGCGTTATACCATGAAGAGGTCTATACCCTTTATAATCTAATTGAGGAGATACATAGTATCGAAGTATATGAATGATTGTAGAGTTTAATAAATATGATTTAAAAAACATCTCTACATCAATAAATTTAGAATTTAATCTAAATATTGGTCTTAGTTCGTCCTTAAACTCGCTGTAATAAGGATGTAAGTCATTAAGTCGATCATAAGCAATATCAGAAGAATACAAAAAATCTTCATCTATATTAAGAATAAATAAATCAGGAGTACTACGTTTTAGAAGCATTTCTTGCATTGCTAAATGATATAACAATTGTTGTCCTTCTGCACCAGCGTTATAAGCTGTAGTATGTAATTGTTTCTCCAAAACTTCAGGCACATAATGCCTATGCGCATGCGAACTTCCAAAAATCAATACTTCTGCTTCTGTTTCATAGATTGTGTGATTAGCTCTGGCATATTTACCAGTTTCTTGCAAAAAGAATATTTGATTACTAACAATTCCTAGAAGCACATCTACAATCAAAATAATTATGACAAACTTTATGATTTTTAAAAATATAGAACTGTATTCTTTCATAAATGAATGCTTAAAATTGAAAATAAATAAATTGACTATGTCCGAAAACACCTAAATAAAGAATTAAATATATTAAGGTTGCATATATAAACATCCTACCAAATTCACTTTTTGTAATAACCGCTACGAATGTATTATTGTTCCAATATTCTCTTTTAAGTTCAATTATAACTAATAAAAAGATAGCTAATACAGCATATATAGAGGCTGCTATATCATCACCACTACCAATATATAACTTACCTGGTTTAGTGAAAATTTTATTAATAATATAAAAAGCATCACTAACACTATTAGCTCTAAAAAAAATCCAAGCAAAACTTATAAAACAAAAAGTACTTATTACATTAAAAACTCCTTTTCTCCTTTTACCATTGCAAAGTATTTCTATGATCAAGTAAATTCCATTAATTGCTCCCCAAATAACAAATGTCCACTTAGCTCCATGCCATAGACCACTTATTAAAAATGTAATGAACAAATTAAAAAACCAACGGTATCTACCAACACGATTCCCCCCTAAGGGTATATATAAATAATCACGAAACCAAGTAGATAAAGAAATGTGCCACCTATTCCAAAATTCGTGTATAGATGCAGAAAAATAAGGTCTTTTAAAATTTGTCATTAAATCAAATCCAAAAAGTTTTGCAGTTCCTATTGCTATTAAAGAATACCCTGCAAAATCTCCATAAATTTGAAACGCAAATAAAATAGTTGCAAAAACCAAACTTAAACCATCATGATACTCTACATTATTATAAACAGAGTTTACATAAATAGCGGTTCTATCGGCAACTACTAGTTTTAAGAAAAAACCCCATATAATTAATTTTATTCCATAAGAAATTGACTCTCTTGTATATTTTCTTTTCTCTAAAAACTGCGGTAACAAATGTGTAGCTCTTTCAATTGGTCCAGCCACTAACTGTGGAAAAAACGAAACAAAAGCCGCAAAGGATATAAAATCTCTTGTAGGTCCTAGTTTATCTCTATAAATATCAATGGTGTAGGACATTGTTTGAAAAGTATAAAAAGAAATACCAACCGGAAGAATAATACTTAAGGTTGTAACGTCTTGTATATCATACCCTATAGAACTACATAAGTCAACCCAAGAATCAATAAAAAAGTGACAATATTTAAAAAATGATAATACACCTAAATTAAAAATAACACTTACTAAAAGCCACCTTTTTCTTAATTTTTGAGTATCACAGAGACTAATTCTGATACCAACCAAATAATCTACTAAAGTACTTAAAGCAATTAATGCTAAAAATCTATAATCCCACCAACCATAAAAAACATAACTTGAAACAAGTAATATTATATTTTGAAATTGAAGTTTGCCTTTTTGGAAGAGCCAATAAGCAACAAAAACAATTGGAAGAAATATCAAAAAATCAAAAGAATTGAAATACATGATTTAAACAAGTTCTTTTAAATCTCTATTGTAAAATTTCTTTTTACCGCATCAAATTTTCCATTTGGTCCTAGTGGAATATCATTTACAACATGTATTTGATAGTTTATAGTTTCACCTAACCTATCCTTCATATTGTATATAAGTTTTTGCTTCATTTGTTCATCAAATTTTTCATCAGCAATCAAATTAACTATAATCTCATTAGGACTTTCCTGTACAATTTGACTTTTCACTATTCCTTCTAAGCCTTTATACGCTGTATCCATTCTACCAACATATCCTTTTTCTTTTGTCCACAATATATCATCTTCTCTACCAGTCAATTTTTCTATCATAGGCATTAGACATCCACAGTTACACGTCTTCCCTTCTTCAGAAAGTAGCACTGTATCTTCTATATTATATCGAATCAAAGGTGTTTTAAGATTTGTAAAACTCGTAACTACTAATTGAGCAACTTCTCCAGCCTTCGCTTTTTCTCCTTTATTATTTATAAACTCAAAAATTCCCGAATCTGTATTTAAATGCAAATTACCTTGCGTACATTCTGTAATAAAAGGACTACCTTCGCTAGAAGCGTATTGATTATATACGTGACAATTAAATGCCTTCTCGATTTCCAATCGTTGATAATCATATAATGTTTCTGCTGTAACTGCAATTGCTTTTGGAGTAAAGTTTAATGTCAAATTATTCTTATTAATGAACCTACTAATAATATAAATAGCAGATGGATATCCATCTAATAAAATAGGTTTAAAACGATTTAGTTTTTTTACATAATGACCTAAATTATCATCTGTTAAATGATATGTAGACATTAGTAGTTGATTCTCGAAATAATTATATACCCAAAATGGTGGTTTTTTAGAATCTGGTTTTACAATTAACCTTCCAGAAAATCTAACTTGTTTCACTCTCTTTGTTTCTAGACCAATCGCTTTATGAAACCTTCTCCATAAGGCAAATGATCTATTGATTGATTCCTTATCTAAATAGTTAATCGTAGGAGCACCTGATGTTCCACTGGTATAACCAACCCCATCAGTATTTCGACTTTTATTAACCAGAACATCTGGATTCTTTTTACGTTCTGCTTTGGTAAGAATCGGCATTTGCTCAAGAACATTGTAAGGATTCTCCTCTATATCCTCAAGCTCTATTCCTAATTCCTTCATTTTTTCGCTATACCAATCAGAGTATTGAAAAGCTTCGGATAATAATAGAACCAATCTACTCTTTTGATATGCATCTATTGTTTTACTATCCGCCTTCCATAAGTCGACATACTCTTTTAAGAATGTATCAAACTCTGTTGTGTATCGCTGTTTAGAATTTTGAAAAGCCTTAATATTGAGTAATATAAACTTAAAAGGATAAGGCAAACTGTTATAAATTTTCTCTTGCAACTTTCCCATAACTACCGTCTTACTTGTTCTTTATAAAATTCATGAATTTTTTTAGTATTCGAAACAATGTCGTAATCTCCTTTTACTATTTTCTCTGTATTATTATTCTTTTTGGAAGCATCCGTTTCGATTATTTTTCCTGCCCAATATTCTGCAGGTTTATCAATAGACAAAAATTCTATATCATCAGTAAGGCTTACTTCTGTAGTAATACTATCCGAAGCAAAAACTTTGATTCCTGCAGCTTGTGCCTCAATCAATGTAACCGGCAATCCTTCATAAAAAGACGGAAAAACGAACACATCAAACATTTGAAATAATTCCGGAACATCTGCTCGCACTCCTAAAAAATGTACATTATTCTTAATCCCTAAATTCTCTGCTTCTTTTTCCATTACTTTTCTTAGAGGACCATCCCCTATCATAACCAAATCACAATCTGGTTTTTCATCCAATAGGGCTGAGAAAATCTTTAACAAAAAAGCATGGTTTTTTTGACTTGCAAAACGCCCTACATGACCAATTACCAAACGATTCTTTAAATTAAAATCTTCCTTATATTTATTCGCTACAGTAAAATTATGGGCAAACTTTTCTGTATTAATAGCATTATTCATGGTAATAAATGAAGTACTATCTCCAAATAACCATTTCCCAGCTTTGTCGCCACAAGAAAATAGATGAGTAGCATCTTTCTTTACCTTCTTTTTTAGCTGAAGTTTGATTAATTTCTTAAAAGTTTCTTTTTTACTTTCCTTATTGGAAAATAATGACATAAAACTAACATCATCAATTGCAATATGTGCATGGGCAATTCTGCAAGGGATATCGAATTCTTTAGCTATTTTAAGAGGAAAACAACTGAAAGTATTTAAGTGAGAATGGACAATATCATACTCTTTATGTTCTTTAAAAAACAATCTAAGCTTTTGGTAATAGTCTCCTGGGAAAAGAGGATTTATAGGATCAAATCTATAAATTTTACCTCCTAGACTCTCAATTTCTTCATCAAAAGCAGCTTTTTCTTTTCTATGTACTAAAAAATCAAACTGTATTTTATTCTTATCAATCTTTCTATAATAATTCATGATCATGGATTCTGCTCCTCCTCTATTCATGATCGTAAAAACTTGCAAAACACGTATTGCCCCCATTAGAATTCTCCTTTTGTTTTATATCGTATATATAGGTTTAATAGTATTCCAAATGGTATTGCTAAAACGGTAGTCAATTTTTTTGGAGATTCACTAATAAAAGATCTATTTTTTGTAAAAATTGCACTCGATACATAATGAATTGCATTCTTAAATTGATCTTTAAAGTTTTCTGCTAGTTTCATTCTACTCTTTCTAGAAAAAGCAAAACCTTTAGGATGTCTTCTATATTGTTTTAAGATATTCATACTAGATCCATCTTGCATATATTCTACCTCGCATAATACCTCATTAATAGGTAGTAATTTATAATCTTGATCTATTAATTGATATAAGTACCCTAGAGGAACAAAACGTTCTCCTTCGAAAATAGGATACGGCGGATATTTCTTTACAACCTCGGTTCGATACACTAACTTCTTATCTCCAAGTACTTTGTGTACATTATATAAATCATATAGTGTAGTTTCTTTTATATGCTCAGGAATTTTAGTTCCAATTAATTTTCCTGTGTGATCAGCATCTAATCCTACCAATCCAGCAAATTCTGGTTTATCTTTTATCTTTTCCCAAGCAACAAGAATCTTTTCTATAGCTTCCTCACCTATACAATCATCACTATCAACGCATACATTTAATGTAGTTTCAGTTAATCTATATGCCGCATTATGACCACCATGCATTCCTTGATTCTCTTGATAATGATATTGTATATCAATTTTTCTTTCCTTGATCCAAGAAGCTACCAAAGTTTCTGTATCGTCAGTTGAACCATCATCAATAATTAACCAAACAAAATCCTGGTTAGATTGCTTGATTAAACTCTCATAGCACTTATGTAAACAGTAAGCTCTGTTATAGGTTGGTGTAAAAACAGTTATAGTTTTCATTAGTTGATTTGTTGTTAGTGATTATCCCCAATATAAATAGTACATCATATATGTAAATGAAAAATAAGCCAGCATTACTTTCCCTATCATAAAATGCTGATCTTTAAAAAATTGTTTCTTCAAAAATGGATATATGATTATTATTGCCATCATAAACCAAGATAGATAAGCAAATCTATTAGAATAGTTTGCTTTTATAACTAAAATCCAAAAGCCATTACAAATCAAATATGTATTAAGCAACTGGAAGTAAAACTTATCTTGAAAATTCTTTTTATATATAAAGTACCATCCTGCAAATACTGCAAAAGCACTATGAAATAAGAAATCCCATCTAAATCCAGTACTAGCAAATGCATTTGCATCCACTTCTGATGTTAAATATCCAGTAAGTCGATCATCTCCAAAACCTAAACTAGCGAAGAGCGTAACCCATAAACTTCCCATTACTAATGACAATGGAATACAAGCTAACCATCCTTTAAAAAACACTTTAGGGTTGTTATAAAAATTAGTGATTATATAAGCGAAAATTGGCAAGAACAATGTTTTATGAAAAAAGGTAGCAGCGAGAAAGAATAACCCCATAACAACCTTATTTCGGTGGTAGCATAATCCCCATAAAAAAAGTGATGTAGCGGCTCCGTTACGCATACCATTTACTCCATATGTCCAAAATGAAAACGAAACAATAAACATCACAAAAGAATAGTACCAATACTGACCAAATAATGTTTTTGATATTTTATATAATGGAAAAATGTATATAAATGCACAAATCGTAAAAAAAGTATGCGCCGATACAATCTGTGCCAATGTTTTCATAAACACATGCCAACCGTAATCATTTACCTCAGGAATATCCCCTCCTAATCTGTATCTATCAAATGTGACTATATAATTGACGGTATCCCCAAAAATCCCACTAATTGGTCGTTGACCAATATATAAAATTAAAAAGATCAATAGAAAATAACCCGAAAAGTTTACAAACACGATATTTTTGTGCTCATTAATCTGTAACAGTCGGGTATGTAGTAATGTAAAAACAACCAAAAAGAAGCATAAATTAATATACAACGGGTAGTAAAACTCTAAAGGCACAAAAGTGTTCATTCTACTAATTAATTTTAACCGTTATGTTATTACTATTTTGCTTCACTTCTTAAGGTCTTCTCTTTTGTTTTTTTATAAAAATATAAAATTATACTTTTTTACCATCTTGCTTTATGATTCTTGCTGGATTTCCAACTACAACGCAATTGTCCGGAATATCCTTAACAACCACAGAACCGGCACCTATAGAACAATTATTACCAATCTTAATATCTCCGATAATGATAGCTCCTGTATAAATAGATACATTATTACCAATTGTAGGTCTTTTTCCATTTACTTCTCCTACAGTTACCAAATGATTTACATATAGATTTTCTCCAATTGAATCTGCATTTAAGATTGTACTATAAGGGTGTCCAGTTAACACACCGCCTCCTAATTTTGTACTAATATCAATTCTAAAATACTTTTCCTTCTTACAGTAAATGTTGAGTAAAATCGATAAAATACCTCTATTTCTGAAATAGAATAATGTTCTAAAATCTGGAGAGTTTGCTAAAAAATTTAAAAGTAAAGATATCTTACTTCCTTTTGTTCCTTTAGCAGTTGCCCACCTATCTATATCCATATCGATAACACCTCTATTTTTACTCGTCTTGTAAACGAATACATGAGGCAACAAAAAAATTTTATATATATTTAAAATTAATGATCTCATTTCTTTGGTGTTAAATCATTAAACATTTTTTGCCAAAGAGCCATGACAGCATCTAACTGGTAGTTCTTTGCATTTTCTCTAGCGTTCTTACCCATTTCCTGTATACGATCTCGATCACTCATTAATGTATTCAGTTGATCTACAAATGCATTATTATCATACGGAGGAATCAGGATACCTGTATTTTTATCAATAATATTTCTTGGTCCATATGGACAATCAAAAGATACAATTGGTAATCCACAAGCTTGCGCTTCTAATAAAACTAGAGGAAAACATTCGTTGTGTGATGTCATCACAAAAACCGATGATTGCATCATCTCTTCCTTAATCTTATCTGTTGATCCCATTAATTTAATAGAATCCTGTATACCAGCAGCATAAATCTTATCCTGAAGTTTCTTTACATAATTAGCTTCTCCACTACCAAAAATATGAAGCTGACAATCTTTTCGGGTTTTCGAAAACTCTTGCCAGATATCTATCAAAATATCATACCCTTTTACAGCAGCTATTCTTCCCGCTGTAATAATTCTATTATTAGAAAGGTCTGATACATTATCTGGATAAAAAGTTAACGGATTAGAGATAACGATAGTATTGTCACCCTTATAGTAATTGGATTCGTCTTTATTTAGAATAACTAACTTATCATATTTTGATTCTACGTAATCCGCAAACTTGAAAAAGTACTTTTTAAAGAGACTCGGATTATTACGTTTTTCTTTTTCTATAAATCTCGAATAATGAAACTCTTTTACTTTTGGAATACCCTTAACTATAAATGGCACAAAATACGTATCTACACTATGACTACAAACAACTACGATGTCAGGGTTTATATCTTTTAATGCAGCTTTTGTTTTAGAAATATGTTTAGGTAGTTTCTTAAGATTTTTTGGATGAAAATAAGATTTCCTTCGATTATAATTAATCCCTAGATCTTTAAAAATCACCCTTTTATCAAAACTATAACAAGGTTTTTCTTCTTTTTGTTCTGTTGTAATAATATGAACCTCGTTACCTTCTTGTTCTGCTAAATAATTAGCTTTTATAGAAAGTACTCTTTCTATTCCTCCGTGTAGATATACTTGATCAATAATAAAGACTATTTTCATTTTGATCTTGGGTTCATTAAATTAGAGAATAACTGATTCCATTCTTCTGCAATAGTCTCAGGTAAATATTTCTTCACTGCTTCTTTTGCCTTAAGCCCCATAGATTTCCTTTCCTCTTCATTCTCTATTAAAGCAATTATCCCTTTTGCAAAAGCATCAACATCTCCGTTTTCTATTAAAAGTCCATTCTCCGTATCGGTAATAATATCAGAAGGCCCATATGGACAATCAAATGAAATACAAGGAACGCCATACGCCATAGCTTCTGTAAGTACCATTCCAAAACCTTCAAATCGAGAAGACATTGTATAGATGGAAGCTTGTTCATATTTTTCTGCTATGTTTTTTACAGGAGGATAAAAATTAATTGTCTTTGTTATATCTAAGTTCTCCGCTAATACTGCTAAACCTTCTGATTCACTAATAGTACCATATATATCTAGTGTCCAATCAGGGTATTTTGATACAACTTGTTTCCAACTCTTTAACAATCGATCATATCCCTTTTGAAAACTATGCTTACCCACCGCAAGTACTTTTTTATTTTCTAGCGTACTTTTTGATTCAGGATAAAATGATAAAGGGTTAGGTATTACTTTTAGATTTTTAAAAGACCATTCATTAAGGTTCCCTTTTGTCAATACTATAAAATGATTGTAGTAGGATCCTCCAAAATTCATCAAACCAAATTTAGTAGCAGTTGTGATTCTTTTGATTATTGATCTTTTTCCTTTTTTAATCTCTACACTTCTAGAAACATGCCTTTCATAAATCATAGGACAAGGTTTCCCAAGTATTAAAGGAACGAAAAAACCTTTTAGGCCATCATCACATACAGCAATTATATCCGGATTTAAACTTTTAATAACACTGCGTAAACCAGAAGCATATTTGTACATTCTGGATAACGGATTACCTTTAGCTCTCACATTATGATATGAGATTTTGGGACTGAAATCATAGAATAGTTCAGTAGTTTCTTGATTTAATGTAACTATATGTATATCGTAATTATAATCTTCGGCAAGTTTACTAGCTTTAATAGAAAGTACTCTTTCTAGTCCACCAGGACCATCTATACGATTAACAATATATACAAGTTTCATCAAGTTTTACTTTAGAAAATGTCTGACCTTTTTTTATTACTTTTTTATTACAATATCCAAATAAGGATAACAGAATCCACTGGTTAAATTTTTATTCAGTGATTTTAAAAACTTAATATATCGTAACCCCTTAAAACCTACTTTTAAAAAAGCAGACTTTTCAAATTTCATTAAACTACTAACCACGTTTATTTCTTTTAAAGGCGCAATCGCTACTTCGAACTCATGATAACTTGCTCCTCTTCCCCATCTTTTAAATTTCATCATACTTTCATCATCCAATTCTCTATAAGAATCTTTGAAATTTTTTCTACTAGAAAACTTAGAATAATAATATCCTAAATCATCTGGTAGCCAATCGTAAAAAGGCAATGCGGCAGTATGCGAATCATAATACCACAATCTATTAGGCGTTTCAATAACTGCTAGATATCCTCCTTTTGATAACATACCCCAAGCTTGTTTTAAAGATTCTAATCGTTCACTAACAGTCATATGCTCCAATACGGCATAATAGATAATAAAATCAAATTTTTGATCCTTAAAATTCTTTTCTATTTCCTCTCCATTCACATGATGCAATTCTGCTTCATATCCTGCAATCTTCATTCTATCTTTAGCAACTTCCAAAGCTCCAGCATCAACATCGACGCCAACTACTTTGGCTCCCTGCTCGCTTAAAGCTAAAGTGGAAATCCCAGTCCCACATCCAATTTCTAAAATACTTGTCCCATTTAAATCCTTAACACTATGTAACCAAGGAGCTATTCTATTTCTATTATAATATAATCGTTCAAAAAGCTGTCCACTTATTGCTTGGTTATATTCTTCAGTGGATAATCTACTTTTAGTGTTTCCTCTGTCTAAATAATTTTCCTTAAGCGATTTTGTTAGTTCTTCTAATTGCTCTTTGCTAAATGCAGTATGTTTTTGTTGCATTTTTTTCGGAGCTGTAAAGAATCTATCTTTTAACAGTTTTTTGAATACCCTTTTCATCGTTTGTGCGGTTGATTAGATTTTATTAGTAACTTTTTCTTTTAATGCATTGGCAAGTTCGTGGTGTTTTTCGAGGTTTTTTACGGTTGTATTGTTGGTTATTTTTCCTTCTAATCCAAAATTAGAAGTATATGCTCCGGTTTTACTGTCAATATCAATTCTATTAAATAATTCTAGAATACCATCAAATCGACAAGAGTCTACAAAACTATCAAAGCCATTAACAAAAATTACGGGTGTTCCCATTGCTAAACAAGGCAACGCACAATGAATTCTAGAGGTAATAACAAGTTTTGCTCTTGCATATTTATTCAGTAAATCTACGGCCATATCAAACTTCTCTTCATCTGTATAAGTATTAGAAGGTGGTTCTTGGTTAATAAATGTTGCTGTATCTAATACTTCTTTACTGATAAATTTCTTAATATGTTTATTCTTCTTTCCTAATTTAAAAGCTGATCCATTAAGAATGTTTTTTATCGTAATCTTCGTGTTATAAAATACTTTTTCGGCTCTTGGATAACTGTATAAAGGATCTACGATATAAATATCATCTCCTCTTTCTGAATCATCAACTTTATAAGAATCCAATGTTAAAGTAAGGCATCCTGTAAAATGTGCATCAACCCCTTTTGCTTTTAATGTATCTGCAGTAAATTGATCTCTACATCCTATCGGTTCGTGCTTCTTTAAATAAGCAATACCTTTTTCACTTAGCATTGCAGGAGCAGCGGTATTGTTCATATGAAAAGATACAAATACCGGATCTATATCTTCTGAAGGAACCCAATTATGAATATTGTGTGTAAACCATCCATTCATAATTAACTTGATAGGATCTCCTTTGTATTCTCCTAATCGTTCTCTATTTAATAGCGTATCAACTTTTGGTAAAAATTGTTTAGCTGCTAAACTTTGAATATTATCTCCAACATTAAAGAAATTCTTATTCTCATCGTATGTAAGTAGTCCGTATTTCATGAATTCTACAATTTACCTAGTTTTTATCTATTTGAATTTTCTATATATCTTTTGCAACCAAGGGAACTTATTCCTGATAATAAATTTCAATCTGTTTGTTCCTTTATTTGCATTATTTAATTTTTCTTCTAAAAGCCTGTCCACCTTACCGTTTCTAAAATCATTCATATGTTTAGTTTCGGTTTCAAGATCATCAAAAACAAAGAAAGTATCCACATTTTTAGCTTTTTCCATAAGTTCCCACCAGAAGTATTTTACTCCCTTGCTTCCGGAACCTATATGTAATATTTGATAAATTTTATCATAAACACTACTGTCAACATTAAATCCATATTCATTAGGATTTTGATTATTAAGTATCAATCCTAGTATTGTTCTAAAACATTTTTCGCAGTAGCTACAATTAAACTCCGTTCTTTTTTCAGAATAGCAAACACGCAATCGAAATCTTTTATCTTTCTCTGATGCAAATTTGGCAATCAAGTCTACCTTATCTTGCCTTTTTAGTTCATACCCATCATGAAATACCTTAAAACCAGATCCCCAAGTAATCTTCTCATCAATCTCAGGTGTTGATCCCCAGTCAATATCTATATGATCTGTATAAGAAGAAGCAATATGAACTGAACCATATTTATTTACAAATGATAAAGGTGCAATCGAACCTACAAGAGCTAATCCATGTTGTACTTTTCCCCACCATCCAATATCATTTAACAACAGTTCTACTTGATAGGTATAAAAATCTCTAAGATTCGTTTCTATAAACTCCTTATTATTATCATTTAAAAGCTCTTCGTTCTCAATAAAATCCGTAAAATCATTCCATTGCTCTTTATCCTTGATTGTAATATCAGCTCCGTGAAGTGTTATTAAATCCGGTTTTTGGTCATAGATTCTAATATATGTTGCAAACGCATCTACTCCTCCACTAAAAAGCATTGATGACTTAGATTTTTCTATTGAATTTTTTATTAACTTTTTCGCAACCAATGTTCCTTCAAAACTACTAGAAGTATCTCTTTTAGCAAATTCTTGTTTTATTTTTTCCTGCGCCCTATAAAAATCTTCGTCTACTTCATCTATCTCAATAGTAAAACCAGCAAACCAAGCCATTGGTAATACATTGGACAAAAATGGAATTACTGCAATACTTAATGGAGTTTTACTAACATCTATTTGATATTTAACGTAAAACAGCTCATTCTCAGTAAATAATTTTTGGATATTAGCGCCCACTGAATATTCATAGTTAATCTTATGACCATCTTCTGAATATGTAATTGCATGTAGCTTTAATGTATCCATTTTTTAATTTATTTTCGTCTCAATAATGAAACTATAGGTTTTCTAAATAATTCTCTTTCATATTCTAACATACCAACAAAATACATCATAATCGCAAAAACAATGGTATATGAAACTCCTTTAGCTATAAAATTAAACCATCCTTCACCAGGAATATAGTTAATAAAATACCCTACGGCTATTACCAGTAGAACTACCAATAAAACCTTATGAAATAACTCTTTAAAAAATCGTAGAATATTCAATCCAATTTTATTATGATAATAAAAGTTCATCACATTCTGAACAATCATCCATCCACCAACAAGCCCAACTATCATTCCTACTGCACTATACTTCATTGCTAAAAAACCACCAGCAACAACTCCAAAAATCATAAACACTAGATAAAGAATTGCCTTGAACGATAATTTATTTTTGGCTTCTAATATTGAATTCCCAAAAGCTTGTAATAAAGGTAGTGTATACCCTATCATGATAATTAGAGCAATCATATAAATTTCTCTACATTCTTCTATTCCATACCTACCATCTACAGAAGAATCTCCTCCACCAACCCATAGGTTAATAAATTGTTCCCCATATAACATAAAAGCTCCAAAAATATACATCAAAATAATAAAAGATAACCTTCCTAGTTTGATCATCATATTGGTTAACTCTTCTCCACTAGCATTGTTAACCGACATCTGTGTTGCTCTTGGTAAAAAGACACTAGAAATTGCTGTAGAAAAAGCACCATAGTACGTTCCTAAAGCGATTCCTATTCCGTAAATACCCAAAACTTTCGGTATGCTAATAGCACCTAAAACCCAACTACCTGATTTCCATTGCAACATATTTACAATCGCAAATAGAAAAATCCAACTAGAATATTTGAAAATTTCTCTAATAAAATCTTTAGAAAATTGATGCAGTTTAAATCTTACTTTTAGTTTCACTAATACATAATAGGCAGACACTGAAATCGTCAGAATATTAAACACAGTATCTACAATAACTAAGGCGATAGCTCTTCCTCCAAAAAACAAGACAGCTACAATAGTTAAAGATCTTAGAATGTATCTAATTATCCCAACGGATTCTGGAAAAACAAATTTTTCGTATCCTTTGCAAATCCCAGTAAATATCATCCCCGGAAGCTGAATTGCTAAGTTAAAAACTAGAATAACAAACATCATTTTTGCTATTCTTAGTTCTTCAGGATTAAACTTCGTAAAGTACGTATCTATAAAGAAGTAAAATATAGTTCCAGAAATAACAACCAATGTAGAAACCGCGAAATAAAGTATCCTAACCGTTCCTAAGAAATTCTCTTCCCCTTTTTTATCTTTCTCCGCTCTATATTTAGCTACAAAACGAACTACTGTATTGGTCAATCCAAAATCCAGTAATGCAATTGTACCAATTAAAGCACCGATAGCATTAAATATACCGTACTCATCCTTGCCCAAATAACTAACTATCAATGGAGTTATCATAATTCCAATAACGTTAATCAAAAAGATTTTTAAGTACGTAAGTAAAGCTCCTTTTTTTAATTGGCTCAATGCAGTTGGTTTAAAGTTATTTTTGTCGCTTTATTTAGAAAGATTATTTCCATTATAATCTTCCGTGCACTTCTTCTTCTTTTAATATTCCTTTTACATCATACAAGACACCATTTGGTTTTAACAATGATTTTAAATCAATGTCCAAGTATTCTTTATGTGCAACGGTTAATACAACAGCATCAAATTTCGAATCAGGTAATTCGGTGATCGTTTCAAGACCATATTCGTGAGCTACTTCTGATGGACTAGCCCAAGGGTCATAAATATCTATATTAGTACCAAAATCTTTAAGGTTTTGTATTACATCAACCGCTCTTGTATTCCTTACATCTGGACAATTTTCTTTAAAAGTAATTCCTAACACCAAAATATTAGCGCCTTTGATTTTGATATCGTGATTAACCATTAACTTAATCACTTCCGAAGCGACATACTGCCCCATGCTATCATTTAATCTTCTACCCGCTAATATGATTTCTGGATGATATCCAAATTCTTGTGCTCTTTGAGCTAAATAATATGGATCAACTCCAATACAATGTCCTCCTACCAAACCGGGTTTAAAAGGAAGGAAATTCCATTTTGTCCCAGCAGCTTTTAAAACCTCATTAGTATCAATATTCATGAGGTTAAAAATTTTTGCTAGTTCATTAACAAATGCAATGTTAATGTCTCTCTGCGAATTTTCTATAACCTTAGCAGCTTCTGCTACTTTTATTGTTGGCGCTAAATGAGTTCCTGCTGTAATCACAGATGCATAAAGTGCATCCACTTTTTTACCAATTTCTGGTGTAGAACCTGCTGTAACTTTTAGAATTTTTTCTACAGTATGTAATTTATCTCCCGGATTGATTCGTTCTGGAGAATATCCTGCATAAAAATCCTCATTAAACTTTAATCCACTTATTTTCTCTAAAACAGGAATACATTCTTCTTCTGTAACACCTGGATATACTGTAGATTCATATATAACAACATCTCCTTTTTTCAATACTTTTCCAACAGTTTCGCTGGACTTATACAAAGGCGTAAGATCAGGTCTATTATTTTTATCTACGGGTGTTGGAACAGTTACAATATAATAATTACAATCTTTAATATCTCCAAGATCCGCTGAACAATATAATCCCTTATCCATTTGAGAATTATCTTTCAATACAGACTGTAATACCGTATCTTCAACTTCTAAGGTAGTATCCTTTCCGGATCTTAGTTCGCTAATTCGATTTTGATTAATATCAAAACCAATAACAGGAAATTTTGTTGCAAATAATCTAGCCAAAGGAAGTCCTACATATCCTAAACCTATTATTCCTATTTTAATATCTTTCATTTTTGTGCTTATTTCGTTCGTTAATTGGTGACCTTTAATTATTTTAAATTATCCCAATACCATTTTACAGCTTCTTTTAATCCCGACTTTATATCAAATTTAGGATCATAATTAAGAAGTGTTTTAGCTTTATCGACAGAAGCTAAAGAATGTGGAACATCTCCTTTACGTTCTGGTCCTTTCTTAACTTCAACATTACTTATTTTGGAATCAAACTCTGACAAATATTCTTTTAGCAAAGTAACTAACTCATTTAAAGTAGTTCTTTCTCCAAAAGCTGTATTATATACGTTATTTAAGGCTTTCTCATTGTCGGAAACGATAGCTCTCAAATTCATTTGAATCACATTATCAATATATGTAAAATCTCTTGAAAAAGATCCATCACCATTAATTACCGGCGACTCATACTTCATAAACTGCATTACAAATTTCGGAATTACCGCAGCATACGCTCCATTAGGATCTTGTTTTCTCCCAAAAACATTAAAATATCGTAATCCAACAGTATCTAAGTCATATGTTCTTTTGAAATTATCTGCATACAACTCATTTACATACTTAGTAATTGCATATGGTGATAAGGGTTTTCCTATTTTATCCTCTATTTTTGGTAATGCTTCTGAATCACCATAAGTGGAAGAACTCGCTGCATAAATAAATCGTTTAACTCCAGCATCTCTTGCAGCTACAAGCATATTTAGAAAACCTCCTACGTTAACATCATTACTCGTTATTGGATCATTAATAGATCTAGGCACGGATCCCAATGCAGCTTGATGTAATATATAATCTACACCTTTACAAGCTTTATTACAATCTTCTAAATTACGAATATCGCCTTCGATAAATGTAAAATTTGGATTTTCCTTTAATGCTGTTAGGTTTTTCTTATGGCCAGTAGCAAAATTGTCTAGCCCCACAACTGTACTGTTAGCTTCTAATAATGCTTCGCATAGGTTTGACCCTATGAAACCTGCCGCTCCTGTAACTAAAACAGTAGAAGAACTAAGTAGTTCTAATTGGTTAGTGTTCATGTATTTTTATTTACCCCTTGATTTTTAATCCCCTACGCTATGTTTATTCCATAGACAGCGCGAAATTAATATTAAACAATAGAACACACAACTTAAATTCAAGGGGATTTTAACCCTTAATATTCGCTTAATGTTCCGTTATCCTATAAAAAAATCAATTCACCGAATCAAAAAAAATTAATCACCTGAAAATCAAACACATAAATTCCTACTTGATTTTATTAACAAAAACGTTTTCGAAACACAAAACAGGTATTAATACCTATAAAGTTCTATTAATTCTTTTTCGAATCTATTTTTTGCCAAATATTGAGATTCTAAGCCTGTTTCAAAAGGGATTGGAGTTTCTAAACTAGATACCCTTTTTACCGGAGCATCTAAAAATTCAAAACAATTTTCCATAATCATTGCAGAAATATCTGATGCGATACCTCCAAACATAGAATCTTCTTGTAATATAATTACTCTACCCGTTTTCTTTACAGACTCAAAGATAGTATCAATATCTAATGGTTGTAATGTCCTGAGATCAATCAAATCTGCGCTTATTTCAACATTACTTTCCAATGTATCTAGTACCCAATGTACACCTGCGCCATAACTAATAATTGTTATTTGATCACCTTCTTTCAACTTAGCAGCTTTTCCAAAAGGAATTGTATAATATCCTTCAGGCACTTGCTCCCTAACACTACGATATAGTGCTTTATGTTCAAAAAACAATACAGGATTTGGATCTTCTAGAGAAGTTAACAACAATCCTTTTGCATCTGCAGGAAATGCAGGATAAACCACCTTTAAACCCGGCGTTTTTGTAAACCAAGCCTCATTCGTTTGGCTATGAAATGGTCCAGCTCCTACTCCACCACCACAAGGCATTCGCACTACTACGTCTGCAGGTTGCCCCCATCTATAATTTGATTTAGCTAATAAATTTACAATTGGATTAAAACCAGAAGAAACAAAATCTGCAAATTGCATCTCAACAACTGCCTTTATGTTGTTAACTGACAGTCCATAAGCTGTAGAAATAATTGCTGATTCGCAAATAGGTGTATTACGCACTCTATTCTTACCGAATTCTTCTAAGAAACCTTCTGTAATTTTAAAAACACCTCCATAATCCGCAACATCTTGTCCCATAATCACAAGATCTTGATATTTACGCATTCCTTCTTTTAAAGCATCAGAAATTGCATCTATAAGTCGTAATTCCCTAGTTGTATGATTAGGATCTACTCTCTTAAAATCAAATAATTTATAAACATCTTCTAACTCTTTATTCAAATCAACTTGAACCTTTTCTTCTTCATTTGTTCTTTGCCAATGTTCTTCAATTTCTGCTTTAATAGCGGATTTCTTTTGAAGATCATCTGTTACTGAAAGAATATTATTTTCTATAAGATATTCTTTATAATTATCGATGGGATCTTTTAAAGCCCAATGTTGCATTAACTCTTCTGGTACATACTTGGTGCCACTAGCCTCTTCATGGCCGCGCATTCTAAAAGTCTTAAACTCCAATAATACAGGTCTTGGGTTTTGTCGTATACTCTCCGAAAGTTTACTCACTTTATCATATACTTCTAATACATTATTACCATCAATAATGTGCGACTCCATACCATATCCTACTCCTCGATCGGCAAGATGCTTACAATTATATTGCTCTCTAGTTGGTGTGGATAATCCGTACCCATTATTCTCAATACAAAAAATCACTGGTAAACTCCAAACAGAAGCCACATTTAATGCCTCATGAAAATCTCCTTCACTGGTTCCACCTTCTCCCGTAAATACCGCAGTTGCCTTGTTGTAATTTTTCAAAAGGTTGCCCAAAGCAATCCCACAAGCGACACCTAATTGAGGGCCAAGATGTGAAATCATTCCAACCACATTATATTCTTGTGACCCAAAATGAAATGATCGATCACGCCCATTTGTAAAACCATTAGATTTCCCCTGCCATTGACTAAATAATCTATAAAGAGGAATATCACGACTTGTAAACACACCCAAATTACGATGCATCGGCAATACATATTCATTTTTATCTAAAGCAGCAGTAACCCCTACAGAAATAGCTTCTTGACCAATACCACTAAACCATTTAGAAATTTTACCTTGTCGCAATAAAATGAGCATCTTTTCCTCGATCAACCTAGATTTTAGCATTTTAAAATACAAAGAAATTAATAGGTTGTCGCTGTACTCTTTCCTATCATAGTCAAATAACAATTTCTCTTCTGCCATATTGTTAAAAAATCAGTTAATTCTTATACATGATGGTTTTCTAAAGTAGAAAACTCTTAGTAAATGTAATTATTTTTATCTCAGAAAAACAACCAATATCACAATACTATTAAGCACTTGTTAATTTATCATAAACAATTCTAAGAATTAATTAAATTTACTATGTTTTAATAGTTATATGTTAAAATATAATTATTTTGACAGTTCTGGGTTATATTTTAAAAAAAGACATAATTCATAATGTATTTTTAATGAAATACATCTATTTTAGTTAAAGAAAATAATACCACCATGAATAATATACCAAGTGTAGATCTTGCAGATTTTTTATCTGAAGATCCTTCACGAAAACAAAAATTTGTTGATGAAATAGGAAAAGCCTATGAAGAGATAGGTTTTGTAGCTTTAAAAAATCATTTTTTAAGTGATAATTTAGTAGAAGAATTATATAAAGAAGTAAAAGATTTTTTTGCTTTATCAGTAGCTGATAAACAAAAATATGAAATTGAAGGATTAGGAGGACAAAGGGGATATATTTCTTTTGGAAAAGAACATGCAAAAGGAAAAAAAGAAGGTGACTTAAAGGAATTTTGGCATTTCGGACAAGAACCTTCTAAAGACGCTAACTTAATAGAAGAATACCCTCCAAATGTTATTGTTGAAGAATTAAAAGATTTCAACAATACCGGAATGGAAGCATACCGAATGTTAGAAAAAACGGGGATTCACGTCTTAAGAGCCTTAGCTATATATATCGGATTGGATGAACATTATTTTGATCACTGGGCTAGTAACGGAAATAGCATTTTAAGACCTATACACTACCCTCCAATAACAGAGGAGCCAAAAGGTGCCGTTCGTGCCGGTGCACACGGAGATATCAATTTGATTACACTACTAATGGGCGCTTCTACTGGAGGGCTACAAGTACAACGTAAAGACGGTGAATGGATAGATGCAATACCTCAAGAAGATGAGTTGGTAATCAATGTAGGTGATATGCTAGAACGTCATACTAACAATAAATTGCGATCTACGATCCATAGAGTAATTAACCCTCCTAAAGAACAATGGGGTAAACCTAGATATTCTATTCCTTTCTTTATGCATCCTAGAAGTGATATGAAATTAAATTGTTTAGAAGAATGTATTACAAAAGATAACCCTAAACAATACGATGATATTACTGCTGGAGATTTTCTTCATCAGCGCTTAGTAGAAATTGGATTGATTAAGAAATAGCAACTTCTCATGGATTTAAAAGATCAATTAAAAAATTTATTTCCTGATCATGAACCTGTTGAAGAGGAAAAAGTTATAGAAAAAGAAAATGATATTTGGATGCAAGATGATCCTATCATTTGTAAATATGAAAAAAGAAAAGGAAAACCAATTACTATTTTAGAAGGATATACTGGAGCTGACCACGATTTCAAAAAACTAGCCAAGGAAATAAAAACAAAATTAAATGTTGGAGGTAGTTTTAAAGACGAACGAATTATTATTCAGGGAGATTATCGGGATAAAATTATGGGTATCCTTAAGGAAAAAGGATTTAAAGTGAAAAGAGTTGGTGGATAAAATCATCATATAATATTATAGAAAACTGAAGATAATTGGGGGCTAAGACATTACATATAACTAATGGCGACACTTTAACTGATCGCCTAAAAGAGCTACATCTTGTAGATGGAGAATTAATAACATGGCGTGAAATGCTCTGTGAAGGTCCCACTAGTATAAAAATTGAAACAGAAAAAGCAATAGCAAAGCGAAAAGAATTTCTTCAGAAATATTATAGAATTTCACCCGCTGATTATCAAAAAAAATTTGTTTCTCAGCTAGAAAAACTGAATACTCCTGGAAAATATGATGAAATTATATTATGGTTCGAATATGACCTTTTCTGCCACATAAATATGATAGCGGTAATAAGTCTACTACTCCGAAAAAAAATTAAAGACACTCCAATATACCTAGTATGTAGTGGTCGTGTAGAAAACGTAAAAAAATGCCTAGGTCTTTGTGAATTATCTGATGTACAATTAAAAAAACATTTTAAAGACAAGGTCTTATTAAATATAAATGATTTAGAACTTGCATCTCATATATGGACTTTATATTGTGAATCAAATCCTAAAAAGATCGTTGGCCAAATTAAAAAACAATCTTCCTTCGAGTACTTATCAATATGCTTAAGAGCACATTTGCAGAGATTCCCCAATATGCTTACTGGACTTAATATATTAGAGCATAATATCTTAGAAATGGTAGACACTTATCAGATTAAAAACATCAAGCAATTGATGGGGTATGCCTTAGAATACCAAGGATTTTATGGATATGGTGATATGCAAATGAAGCGGGTACTTGCTAGACTTTTTCAGTTTTTTGATCAAACTAAAGAGCGTCTTTTATTATCCGATAGAGGAAAATTAGCGCTACAGCAAAAAAAGAATTTTTACAATACGCAAATGTTAGATTGGCACTATGGAGGTGTCAAGAAATATGACTATCTATATAACAACGAAACACATAATTTATTAAAATTATAATATGGCTATAGCCGAATCTGAACTCATTCTTAATAAAGATGGTAGTATATATCATTTAAATATTAAACCAGAACATCTAGCAGAAACAGTAATAACAGTAGGTGATCCGGATCGTGTAACTCTAGTTACTAAGTATTTTGATACTATAGAACACAAAATATCTAAAAGAGAGTTTCATACTCAAACTGGAGTATATAAAGGAAAAAGAATTACAGTACTATCCACAGGAATTGGAACAGATAATATAGACATTGTTTTTAATGAGCTAGATGCCCTTGTAAATATTGATCTAGAAACAAGAAAGGTAAAGTCCAACCATACTTCTCTCAATATTATTCGTATTGGTACTTCTGGAGCTATTCAATCAGAAATTCCAATTGATAGTTTCATAGTTTCTGAACTTGCAATTGGATTTGATAGTTTACTTCATTTTTATGATAGCAAAGACATTCAGTTTCCTCAGATCTCTGAGCCTCTAATGAAACATTTAGATTGGAATAGAGATAAATCAACACCTTATGTAGTTTCTTTTGACAAAAAATTAGGAAGACATATGCAGAGTGATTTAACTAGCAAAGGGTTTACAATAACAAACGTCGGTTTTTATGGACCTCAAGGAAGAGTATTAAGACTGCCACTCTCCGACGCAAATTTGAACAAAAAAATCGCATCTTTTAGTTATGCCGATAAGAAAATCACAAATTTAGAAATGGAAACCGCAGGTATTTATGGAATGGCAAAATTATTAGGCCATCGTGCTGTTTCTATGAATGCTATGATTGCTAATAGAGCAACCGGAAAGTTTAGTGACAATCCAGAAAAAACAGTTAATGAACTTATCAAATACACTTTAGATAAAATTGTTAGTTACCCAGATTAGATTTAACTTTTACTTAAAACTAAACAGTATCTTATAACTTAACTTTAAATATGGATCAGAATAAATACCCTTTTAAAGATAGAGATGTAAATTGGTTGAGTTTTAACGAACGTGTCTTACAAGAAGCAGAAGATCAATCTAACCCTCTTTACGAAAGATTAAAATTTTTAGCAATATTTTCGTCGAATCTTGATGAATTTTTTAGGGTAAGAGTTTCACGCTTACGTCAAATAAAAAAAATCGACAAGAAACTCCGGAAAAAACTAGCATTAAAACCCAACAAACAGGTAAAAGAAATTCTACAAAAGGTAAAAAATCAACAAGAACGATTTGGTCAAATTTTTCATCGACAACTAATCCCAGAACTTGCTAAACATAATATTTATTTAATACAAGAAATAAACTTTGATTTTAATCAACATGCATTTGTAACGGAATATTTCATTTCTAAAGTTCTACCTCTAATTAAATCTGAAATAGTTGACTTATCCAAACCCAAAAGCGTATTTCTCGAAAACAACAAATTATATTTTCTTGTAACATTCGAAGAACAAGATAGTTTTGGACTTGTTAATATTCCATCAGATGACTTAAGTCGATTTATATGTCTTCCAACTAAAAATAACAATACCTATATTGCTTTTTTAGATGATATCATACAACTCAACATGGATCAAATATTTGATAATCAAAAGATTAAAAATTGTTTTGAAATCAAATTATCTAGAGACGCCGAATTATATATTGATGATGAGTTTGAAGGTATATTAGCAGAGAAAATAAAAGAATCCTTATCACAGCGAAACGATGGTCAACCAACTCGTTTATTATTCGATTCTTCTATGCCAAAAGAGGTTAAAAAAAGAACTCGAAACTTTTTTGGTCTTGGTAAAATAGATATGATGCCTGGAGGCAAATATCATAACTTTAGTGACTTTTTTAGTTTTCCTGACCCGACTAACAATCCATTTTTGCATTATCCCCCTGCAACAGAAATAAAACATAAATCATTTGATAATAATACTGATTATTTCGATGTGATTTCTAAAGGAGATCAGTTAGTACATTTCCCTTATATGTCTTTTGATTACGTACAAAACCTTATAAATCAAGCAGCAACAGATAAATGGGTTACAGAAATCAAGATTTCATTATATAGAGTAGCAAAACAATCCGAATTGACAACCTCCTTACTAAAAGCCTTAGAAAATGGAAAAAAAGTTACGGTATTTGTAGAAGCCAAAGCACGTTTCGATGAGGAAAACAATTTAAAATGGGGTAAAATTTTTGAAGAAAAAGGAGCTATGGTTTTCTATAGTTATCCTAAAATAAAAGTTCACTCTAAAATATTATTGATCAACAGAAAAAAAGGAAACGACAATATTTCTTATGCTTATATAGGCACTGGAAATTTCAATGCTAAGACATCAAAAATTTATTGTGACCATGGATTATTTACTTCTAATCCAGAAATCACAAAGGATCTTATAGAAGTCTTTGAAGTACTATCTGCAAAAATGATATTACCCAGACCTAAAAAATTATTAATATCACCCTTTACCACTAGAGATACTTTCGAAAAATTAATCGATATAGAAATAAACAATGCGAAAAATGGAAAGAAAGCGGGTATCAAGGTAAAACTAAATAGTTTAGAAGATAAATCGATCATCAAAAAACTATATAAAGCTAATGTAGCTGGTGTAAAAATAGAACTATTAGTTAGAGGATTCTCTTGTTTAATACCTGGGTTAGAAGGAATAAGTGAAAATATCACAGTGACCAGTATTATTGATAGATATTTAGAACATGGTAGAATTTACTATTTCGAAAATAACGGTGACCCCAAATTATATATTGGTAGTGCAGATTGGATGACTCGTAATCTTGACAAACGAATTGAAGTATTAGTCCCTATAATAAATAATAATTGTAAGCAGGAATTAACTGAAATCCTAAATATCCAATTAAACGATAATACTAAGGCAAGAATACTAGATTTTGAAGAAAACAACTATTATAAAAAGAAAATGGACGAAAAACCGTCCATACAATCTCAATATCAAATAAGAGAATATCTCGAGAAAAGACATTCTCCAAAAAGTACCTTATCCAAACAATATCTTTAAACTAATTAAAAAATTAGTAGCTAACAATACAGCAATAAAAACAACAATTCCGTTTTCTAATGTATTACTTTTTAATTTAGCTACTTTAACTTGAGCATTTTTATTCTTTAAAAAATTCTTTTTCATAGCAAATATTGTTTTTATTTGGGGTTAATTATTTCAAATGTAGTCGTAATTATCAGATTTATATTTCAAAAGTAATGATATTATTTATTATTCAACGACAAAAAGCAAATAAAATCGATAAAATACACTTTTTTAACATTTCTTATACTATACAACATGCATACTATAAAAATTGGCGGTGTTCCTGAGCACTTTAACTTACCTTGGCATTTAACAATTGAAGAGGGAGCTTACTTAGAAAAAGATATCCAATTAGAATGGACAGATTTCCCTGGAGGAACTGGAGCAATGTGCGAGGCTTTAAGAAAAAAAGATATCGATATCGCTATTATATTAACTGAAGGAATCATAAAAGATATTATAGGTGGTAACCCTTCAAAAATTGTCCAAACATATATTCAGTCACCTTTAGTTTGGGGGATTCATGTTGGTCATAATTCTAAATACACAAGTCTAAATGAGTTACAAAACACTTCTGCAGCGATAAGCAGATATGGTTCAGGATCTCATTTAATGGCATACATTAACGCACAAAACGCTGGATGGGATACTACTAATCTGCAGTTCGAAGTTGTTAAAAATCTTGATGGAGCTGTAGAAGCTTTGACAGATGGTAGTGCCGATTATTTTATGTGGGAACATTTCACAACTAAACCATTAGTAGATAATAAGACATTTAGACGCATCGCAGACTGCCCTACCCCTTGGCCATGTTTTGTAATAGCTGTTAGAGAAGAAATATTAAATACAAAAAGAGATCAGCTAAAAGATATACTACAAATTATAAATAATACGAGCTTAGATTTTAAACAAATACCTAGTATTGATAAAACGCTAGCACACCGATATGATCAGAAATTAGAAGATATTAGAGAATGGTTGCAAATTACGGAATGGAGTCAGTCTATAATAGATCATAAAACATTAATAGAAATTCAGGATCAATTATTTAAGTTAGATATAATTGATAAAAAAATTGATCCTAAAGATTTAATTTTTGAATTCTAAGCAACCTTTTAATTATTTGCACATCTTGTTTACGTAGGAAAACAAATTAATTATCATGAAACAGATATCAATAATCGTTATTATTTTATTTTCATTTCAAGTTTCTTTAGCTCAAGATCAAGCCGATCTACCAAAAAGAGATCTTAAAAAAAATGAATTCAGTATCAATCCTCTTAATTTAATAGCATTCGGAGCATTAGACATAGGTTACGAAAGAGTTCTTAATAACAATAGCACTTTAGGCTTTGACTTATTTTATAGTCTAGTAGATCGTGATAATGATGAAGATTTTATTAGTACAGACGATATATTTGATAAAGAAATAGCATTTACAACAAGTTTTAAATATTTTTTTGGAAATCGAATTGCTAGAGGGTTTTATGTAGAAGGGTTTGGAATGTTATCTTCTGGTGAACACGAGGAATATATAGAAGTTTTTGATAATCAAGGAAACTTTATCAGCGCCAGTGATGTAGAACAAGACTATACTGATTTCGCTATAGGTTTTGCTGTTGGAGGAAAATTTGTTACCAGAAACGGTTTCTTCATTGATATAGGATTTGGTATTGGGCGAAATTTATTTAGTAATAAAAGTCCAGAAATTATTGTAAGACCAAACATATATCTAGGATACCGCTTTTAAGTAAGGTTATTTAATCCAATAACATACAATTTTCACCTTTTCTTAGTAGGGTATATTTTTATTAGTTTGTTTTAGGAAAGAAATCAAGATGATTTTAGAATAACATTAGTACTTAAACATCTCTTGATTATTTAAAAACAAAGACAATAAATTAATTTAAAAACAAACGAATGAGATTTTTTACAACAATAGTTGCTATCATTTTCACATTACACTTAACAGCACAAGAACAATCAAATTCTACACCAAGAGATATCAATAAAAACGAATTTAGTTTAAACCCATTAAGTATTATTGCTTTTGGAGCTTTAGATATTGGTTATGAAAGGGTACTTACTGATAATACTACTTTAGGGTTTGACTTTTTTTATAGGTTTAGCGATGAAATAGATCAAGATGATGATATCATCGATAGAGATGGAATTTATGATAAAGAAATTGCATTGACAGTAAATTATAAATATTTTTTTGGGAGTAGAATAGCCAGAGGATTTTATATTGAAGGGTTTGGTATGTTATCTAATGGAGAACATGAAGAATTTGTAGAGATGACTAATATATCTGGAGATTTTGTAGGAGGAATGGATGTTGATATGGAATTTACTGATTTTGCTATAGGATTTGGTGTAGGAGGTAAATTTGTTACAAAAAAGGGGTTCTTTTTAGATATTGGAATTGGAATCGGCAGGAATTTATTTAATAATAATAGCCCAGATATCATCGTTAGACCTGATTTATATTTAGGATATAGATTTTAAAAGTAGGGTATTCCATTATAGAAACGTTATATAATAGAGCGGTAAAGATGGTAAATGTTCAAATTTTTAGTATTTTTTCATCATACCTTAAATTAAATAGAATAAATATTTAAGATATGTTTAATACACACATCTTATGGGCTTTCCGTAAGAAAAGATTGAAATATTTTTGTACATTTGCCTTGCCTACCCCAATAAACCAATTATTAAAATGTACGCAACCTTTTTGGAAAATTGCATCTAATAATTAACTAACAAATCAAACCATGGCAACATTTTTATTAATTCTTGGAGGGCTTATAGCATTCAATTTTGTTCTTTTAAAATTCAGTATGCAATCAGTAGATTCCGAAAAAAAGAAGAATAAAGCAGTAAAATCTGTAACAAATTCTAAAATTAAAGAACCTAAAACTTCCGGTATCCCTAAAGCTGCATAATTCATTTACCATTCTATAGGTAATTGATTTGTACTTTTCAGATATTCATTAGTTTTCCCAAAGTGTTTATTTCCAAACCAATAACCTCGGTTAGCACTTAAAGGAGAAGGATGTCCACTATTTAAGATAAAGTGTTTATTATCATCTATTTTAGCACCTTTTTTCTTAGCAAAACCTCCCCACAATAAGAAAACGACATTCTCTTTATTTTTTGATATATATTGAATTACTGCATCTGTAAGTTTTTCCCATCCCTTACCCTGATGAGATCCTGCCTGATGTGCTCTTACAGTTAAAGTCGCATTTAACAACAAAACTCCCTGATCAGCCCAACGTTTTAAGTTCCCATTAGAAGGAAAAGGAATACTTAGATCTGATTCTATTTCTTTAAAAATATTTACTAATGAAGGAGGAATAGCAATTCCACTATTTACAGAGAAACAAAGACCATGAGCCTGTCCTATACCATGATATGGATCTTGACCAATGATCACTACCTTAACATTATCAAAACTACAATAATTAAAAGCTGAAAAAATCTCTGATTCGGGAGGAAAACAAGTTTCTTTTTTATATTCTAATTCAATAAAATCAACTAAACTCTTAAAATATGGTTTATCAAATTCACTTTCTAAGTGTGTCCTCCAACTATTCTCAATATTTACATTCATCTTAGTATCAAAAAAAATCGCAATTGTTTACATTTGCTTTCATATAAAATTATAATAAATACTTTTCTAAAAATAAACTTCTATCAAGTTTTATAATAAAGAAATTAACATAAAAGAATACCTCCTAAAAATTAGGATAACAAGATGATCCGAATTTCAGAAAAAACACTTAAAGATCTAGAATTCCATACGGTACTTAGTCATATCCAAGACTTATGCAATACAGATTATGGAAAAATAAAAGCTTTACAAATTGTTCCGTTATCTACGAAAGAAGAATTACACACATCATTACAACAAGTATTTGAATATAAATCTTCATACTTGAATGATGCAAGAATACCCAATCACGGATTTGATAGCATTGATAAGGAACTACAACTATTAGGAATAGAAAATACTTTCTTAGAAACTTTTAATCTAAAAAAGATTATCTCAATTAGTATTACTACTAATGATTTGCTAAGTTTTTTTAGAAAATTTAAAGAATTATACCCAATATTATATCAAACATCATCTGAAGTACCTTTTACAAAAGAAGTAATCAACTGTATCGAAATTGTAGTAGATAAATTTGGAGAAATTAAAGATAACGCCTCTCCTACCCTTAGTATACTTAGAAAAGACATACATGAAGTACAAGGTAAATTAAATGGAAGTTTTGGACGTGATCTTACTAGATACAATAGTTTAGGATATTTAGATGATATCAAAGAAAGTGTTGTTGATAATAGACGAGTACTTGCTGTAAAAGCTATGTACAGACGGAAGGTAAAGGGGTCTATCATGGGAAATTCTAAGACCGGAAGTATTGTCTATATAGAACCCGAAGCGACCTTGCAATTTAGTAGAACATTAAGTAATCTACAATATGAGGAACGAGAAGAGGTCGTTAAAATATTAAAAGATCTTACAAATAGAATAAGGCCTTTTTCTGAACTATTATCACAATACCAAGAATATCTAAGTCATATTGATATTGTAGCCGCTAAAACTAAGTATGCAAATAAATTTAATGGGGTATTGCCTAAAATAACCCAAGATCGAGAAATAACCATTAAAGATGCGTACCATCCTCTACTCTATCTAAATAACCAAGAAAAAGGACAGAAAACACATCCTCAAACAATTTCTTTAGATAAAAACAATAGAATTATTGTAATATCTGGTCCCAATGCAGGAGGAAAAAGTATCACTTTAAAAACTGTTGGGCTGTTACAAATTATGCTGCAAAGTGGTATGCTTATACCAGTTCATGAATATAGTAGAATGTGCGTTTTTGATACTATTCTTACCGATATAGGAGATAATCAATCTATAGAAAATCATTTAAGCACCTATAGTTATCGATTAAAGAATATGAACTATTTCCTAAGGAAATGTAATAATAAAACGTTATTTCTTATTGATGAGTTTGGAACTGGAAGTGATCCCGAATTAGGTGGAGCCCTGGCTGAAGCCTTTTTAGAAGTTTTTTATGAACGTGAATCTTTTGGTATAATCACCACACATTATGCTAATCTTAAAATGTTAGCAAATGAACTTCCGAATATGACAAATGCTAATATGCTTTTTGATTCTAGAACATTAGAACCCTTGTTTAAATTATATTTAGGAGAAGCAGGAAGCTCTTTTACATTCGAAGTAGCGCAAAAAAACGGAATACCATATAGCTTAATCAATAAAGCTAAGAAAAAAGTAGAACGTGGTAAAATTCGTTTTGATAAGAGTATTGCCAACTTACAAAAAGAGCGATCAAAACTTCAAAAAACTACTTCATCTTTAAAATCTAAAGAGCAAAAAGCAGAAGATGAAAAAGAAAGATTGGATAAAATAAATAAAAGATTACAAAACAAATTAGAAAGCTACCAGGAATTATACGACAGTAATCAACGAATGATTTATTTAGGACAAAAACTAAATGAAATCAGTGAAAAATATTTTCATAATAAGAAGAAAAGAGAGCTTATCGATGAATTTATGAAAATAGTGCAAGTAGAGAATTCAAAGAGAAAAAAGCAATCCACCAAACAAAGAAGAGCAAAAAAAGCTAAAGAAGAAAAAATAGTCAAAGAAGTAGAGAAAAAGGTAGAAATAATTAGAGAGAAGAAAAAAGAGCAGAAGAAAAAAGAAGAAAAAATAGAAAAAGAAAAGCCAAAAGTAGTTCTCAAAATTGGTGACAGAGTAAGAATGATTGATGGAAAATCAATTGGTACGATAGATGTTTTAGAAAAAGGAAAAGCGGTAGTTAATTATGGGATATTTACTACGAATGTAGCGATTGATCAATTAGAATTCGTAGAACGAAAAAAATAAGAATTAAATAAAAAATAGTTTAATAAAATTCAAAAGCCCACTAACCAAATGGATAGTGGGCTTTTTCGTAGGTTAAGTTCAATCGATTATTACTTCCCTCCTGCTAATAATACAAATGAATTAGCTGATACAGGAGATACATGATAGCTTTTTACTTTTTTTAAGGTCTTTATATATTTTTCTGCTTCTACAAATGCCAATTCCATAGCACTAGAGGAGGCCTTCTCACTAATCTCAATAGTCTTAGAAATAATATCTCCATTAGAATATTCTATTGTCATTTTCCACTTCTTAATTGAATGAAAATTTCTTGATACTAGACTATTCACGTTAGTGCCTTCCTTATTCTCTTTTTTGTTTTTCTCCTTCTCATTTGTTGGGTTTGAATTTAAAGGAGCTGCATATCCAAATGTTACGCAAAATAATGCAATTACTAATGAGAGTTTCATTTTTTCGAGGTTTTGATTTGTATGATTCGAATATACAATTATTTTTTGATTATACAAATATTTTTTTAATAAAAATTTATTTGTATATTTAATCCATATAACCATATTAATCAATGATTAACAAGAAATTAAAAAGGTTACTTAAAAAAAGTAAAGGAGCTAAAACTGTTTATGGTATATCCAAAATATTAGGTATTAGTCCACAAGCGGGAGACTATATTGTAAAGCGAAAAGATCTAGCAAAAGACTTTGAACGGTTACAAAAGATTGCTGATTATATGGGGGTAGATATTATTGAAATTGTTGACTATAAAAAGAATAAATAGCCTTAAAACTCTAGCTATTGATATAACTCTTTTTACAGCGAATAGAAACTAAGTATTCTAAATGCTTTACTTTTGAAGCACAACAATTCATCTTACATGGAAATTTACCTTTACCTAGCTACCTACATTGTTTTAATTATCGGTTTATCGACTTATATATCTCGATCTTCGAATACAGAAGATTTCTTAATTGGTGGTAGAAATCGTAGTGGGTTAACAATTCTATTTTCAAAATTTGCAGGTGCAATTGGTGTAAGTACCTTAATTACATACACTGGCTATGCCTATAAATTTGGTTGGGGTCTTTTTGCAATGTCTATCGGATCTGTAATTGGTTATCTTCTATTTGCTTTTTGGGCAGCACCAAGAATTAAAAAACTATCCTTAGAAGGAGTCTTTTATACACAAGGGGATTTACCCGTTTTTGTAACAAAAAATAAAACAACCGGAATAGTTACAAATAGCATAACCATTATCGTTCAGTTTTTTTGGATACTACTTTCCTTAGCCGGAGGAGCAAAAGTAATCGCATACTTTGATTTATTCTCTTATGATATTGCACTGTTAATTACAGCTTCAGTTGTACTGATTTACGTTACATTATCAGGATATAAAGCGGTAATAATAACAGATATTATTCAAGGAATTATTATAATAGTCTTTTTATGTCTTTTAATTTCAGGAATACTAGACATAAGAGATTTCAGCAGTGTTCTAAATACATCAACTAGCGAGACCGTTCAATTGGGTAGTATCATTGGTCTTATATTATATGGTGGATTATCCGTATTTGGATTAGCAGACAGATATCAATTATGTTATGCCGCAAAAGATGTCAAATCTTTGAAAAAAGGTTTAGGTTTGGCAATCTTACCCGTACTGTTCGTTGCATTTTTGCTGCTAATCATTGGATTATATGCGTATAACCAAAATCCAGATCTAGATCCAGATACTGTATTCGTATATTCAATGCAACATTTAATTAATCAATCTTGGATTCCAATATTATTGGTACTTTTCTTTGCGGGGTTAATGAGTACAGCAGACACGTCAATATTTGCTGTTTCATCTCATTTGGTATATAAATCTAAAAAAAATGAAAAAGTTAAATTCCTACGATATGCAACTATAATAACGGTACTAATAGCATACATCATCGCTCATTTTTGGAAAAACATCGTAGATATAACCATTGTGGGTGCAGCCTTAAGAATGACCTTATCAATAGCAATGATCTATGTTATTAATAAAAAAAGAAATCCTGGTCGTTTTATTGCAAGTGCACTAGGAGGTATAATTGGTTTAACAATAGGTCTAATGGCCTTTGGACCTAAACCAACAATAGCAATTACCGTACTTTTAGGTTCCTTGCTTGGATTAATATATAGATCAAAATAGTCCTGTTAAAGTATCCTTAAACGTAAAAACCGAGAATTTTATCTTTTTATATTTGACGAAATACTCAAAACTATTATCAAATCTTTATTATGAGAAAATTACTTTCTGTAATAGTTTTCAGCGCTCTATTTATCAATATTGCTGAAGCACAACAACCTAAAAAACCAAACTCTGTAGAAATTCATGAGGCCATAAAAAAATTAAACTTTTTAGGTTCCGTTTTATATGTTGCTGCACATCCAGATGATGAGAATACCAGATTAATCTCTTACATGGCTAATCAAGTAAAAGCAAGAACCGCTTATTTGTCGCTTACACGTGGTGATGGTGGTCAAAATTTAATTGGTCCAGAAATAAGAGAATTATTAGGTGTTATAAGAACACAAGAATTATTAGCGGCTCGTAATACGGATGGTGGAGAGCAAATCTTTACTCGTGCTAATGACTTTGGATATTCTAAACATCCCGATGAAACTTTAGCAATTTGGGATAAAAAAGAAGTTCTAAATGATGTCGTTTGGGCAATTAGAAAATTTCAACCCGATGTTATCATAAATAGGTTTAACCATAGAACTCCTGGTAGTACTCACGGTCATCATACATCTTCTGCCATGCTAAGCGTTGAGGCTTTTGATTTAGTAGCTGATAAAAACGTTTATCCAGATCAATTAAAATATGTAGATACTTGGCAACCAAAAAGACTTTTCTTTAATACTTCTTGGTGGTTTTATGGAAGTAGAGAAAAATTTGAAAAAGCTGATAAATCAAATCTTCTAGAGTTTGATACTGGAATTTATTATCCTGACTTAGGACTTTCTAATACAGAAATAGCTTCTCTGAGCCGTAGTCAACATAAATCGCAAGGTTTTGGAAGTACTGGAACTAGAGGCACGCAAACCGAATACGTAGAACTGATCAAAGGAGAATTACCAAAAGATAAAACAAATATTTTTGATGGAATAGATACTTCTTGGAATCGAGTTAAAGGAGGAAAAGCGGTTGGTGATATTTTATATCAGGTAGAAAAAGACTTCGACTTTAAAAACCCTGCTGCCTCGGTTAATGAATTAATCAAAGCGTACCAATTAATTCAAGGATTAGAGAATGATCATTGGAAAGTAATTAAAACCAAAGAAATAAAAGAAATTATAGCAGCTGTAACCGGTCTTTATATAGAAGCAGTTGCAACAGAAGCCTACACCACTCCAAATAGTGATGTAACTATAAAGATTGAAGCTATTAACAGAAGTAATGCTACTATACAATTAAAATCAATTGATATTTCTTCTATTGGAATTATAGAAAACATTGGAACTAGTCTAGAAACCAATAAAAGAAGTAATTATGAATTAAAAGGTAAGATAATCTCGAATACTAAAAATACGACTCCATATTGGTTAAATAGTAAAGGTACTTTAGGAATGTATAGTGTAAATGATCAAAAACTTATTGGGACTCCAGAAACTGAGCATCAAACTAAAGCTATTTTTAATATAGAAATTGGAGGAATTATTGTTCCATATCTTAAAGACATCGTTTACAAAACTAATGATCCTGTAAAAGGAGAAGTTTATAAGCCTTTTGAAATAATCCCAACAGTTTCTGCTAGCATAAAAGATAAAGTGATTATTTATGCCAATAATCCTTCAAAACAAATTCCTGTAACACTAAAAAGTTCTGAACCAAATATTAAAGGAACGATATCCCTAAAACGTCCTGAAGGATGGAAAGTATCACCGGAAAAAATAGATTTTAAACTAGCTCAAAAAGGCGAAGAAAAAACAGTGATTTTTACGCTAACCGCTCCACAAAATCAAAGTGAAGGGTATATTTCTCCACAAGTAAATATAAATGGAAAGACATATTCTGATGAAATTGTAAACATCAATTATGATCATATCCCTTATCAAACGGTAGTATTACCTTCTGAAACTAAAGTGGTACGATTGGATATAAAGAAGAAAGGACAAAATATCGGTTATATCGAAGGTGCTGGTGATGTTGTTCCAGAAAGTTTAGAACAAATTGGGTATAAAGTAACTACCATTTCTCCGGAATCAATTGCTCTAGAAACTTTACAAGCATTTGATGCTATTGTTATAGGAATAAGAGCGTACAATACTGTTGAAGAACTAAAATTTAGACAAAAACATTTGCTTGAATATGTAAAAAACGGTGGGAATTTAGTAATTCAATACAACACTAATAGAAGGTTAAAAGTTGAAGATAATCTTGGCCCTTATCCTTTAAAACTATCTAGGGATCGAGTTACAGATGAAAACGCTACCATAAAACTTTTAGCAAAAGACCATGCTGTACTAAATACTCCAAATAAAATTACCAATAAAGATTTTGAAGGTTGGGTACAGGAAAGAGGTCTATACTTTCCTAATAAATGGTCCGATGAATACGTTCCTATTATCGCTGCAAATGACAAAGGAGAATCTGAAAAAAAAGGAGCTTTGTTAATTGCTAAATATGGAAAAGGATATTACGTATATACGGGTCTTAGCTTCTTTAGAGAGTTTCCCGCGGGAGTATCTGGAGCTTATAGATTATTTGCAAATATGTTATCTTTAGGAAAATAATATGTAATATGAGAGATTCAAATACCAAGATAGTTTGGAAAAAACTATACTCAATTGTATTAATTGCTAACGTATTCTATTTGCTTTTCTTTTATTGGATAACTACTGCTTTTTCCTAAAAACAGTAAATAGACCCTTAAAAGTTTACCATATACTATTATTTTCTAATACTTACCACATACAACTAACATATGCAACTTATAGATTGGATCGTATTAATAGGAACTCTATTGTTTATAGTACTCTATGGAGTTTGGAAAACTCGAGGAAGCAAAAGTGTACAAGACTATATCCGTGGAGGAAATGAAGCAAAATGGTGGACTATAGGGCTTTCTGTAATGGCAACACAAGCATCTGCTATCACCTTTCTTTCTACTCCTGGTCAAGCGTTTCATAGTGGAATGGGCTTTGTTCAGTTTTATTTTGGTTTGCCTATTGCAATGATCATTATATGTATTGTGTTTATTCCATTATACCATAAGTTAAAAGTGTATACGGCCTATGAATACTTAGAAAGCAGGTTTGATTTAAAAACTAGAACTATTACGGCTTTTTTCTTTTTAATTCAACGAGGATTAGGAGCTGGAATTACAATCTTTGCACCAGCAATTATACTTTCTGCCGTATTAGGTTGGGACTTGACAACATTAAACATAATTATTGGAATATTAGTAATTGCATATACTGTATCTGGAGGTACAAAAGCTGTAAGTGTTACCCAAAAACAGCAAATGGCGATTATTTTTACAGGAATGTTTATTGCTTTTTTCCTTATAATAAGTTACTTACCCGACAATGTAACCTTTTCTAAAGCTCTAGAAATTGCTGGAGCTAGTGGGAAAATGGAAGTATTAGATTTCTCTTTTGACCTAAGTAATAGATACACCGTTTGGACTGGTATTATTGGAGGTACATTTTTGATGCTCTCATATTTTGGTACAGATCAAAGCCAAGTACAACGTTATCTCTCCGGAAAATCTATAAAAGAAAGCCAGTTAGGGTTATTATTTAATGGGTTACTCAAGATTCCGATGCAGTTTTTCATATTACTAGTTGGAGTCATGGTATTTGTATTTTATCAATTTAATTCCGCTCCTCTTAATTTTAATCCTACTGCTTCTGTAGCTGTAGAAAATTCAGAATATGCGCAGGAATACAAAGAATTGGAAAATAAACTATCGGAAATTCAAAATTATAAAGAGACTTCTGTTAAAAACTATATAGAAGCTACTAATGCTAAAGAAAAGCAGGAGGCTAAAGAATTGATTATAGCTTTAGACAATTCTGACAAAAAAACCAGACAAGCTGCTAAAGAACTAATCAAAGAAGCAAATTCTGATGTAGAAACAAATGATAAGGATTATGTTTTCATACATTTTATTTTAAATAATCTCCCAAAAGGATTAATTGGATTATTATTAGCAGTTATATTATCAGCTGCAATGTCCTCAACAGCTTCAGAACTAAATGCATTAGCATCTACTACTGCTATTGACTTATACAAGCGAAATATTGGAGAAGAAAAAAGTGAAAAACATTATGTTAACGCTTCTAAATTTTTCACATTAGTATGGGGAATATTAGCTATTCTAGTGGCATGTTTTGCTAACTTATTTGACAATCTTATACAGTTAGTAAACATTATAGGCTCTGTTTTCTATGGAAATGTTCTCGGTATCTTTTTATTGGCATTTTTTATAAAATTTGTAAAAAGTAATGCTGTTTTCGTTGCAGCAATTGTAACACAAGTGATTATCATTTATGTATGGTGGCAAGATTGGCTTCCTTTTTTATGGCTTAATGCACTAGGATGCGGAATCGTAATGTTTTTAGCAATTTTGTTAGAGATGTTCATTCCAACTAGCGAAATTGAGCTAGAATCTGAATAGTATTAAAGAATACATATATACTCGACTTTATAAAAAATGGTGCTTACTATTAAATTAAGAGTATTACGTTGTGTAAATTATCACCTATATTATACTAAAAATCCACGAATAAAATTCGTGGATTTTTTAATATTACTACTTTACTTATGATAAGCCAATTATTAAGACATAATCATAATATCTATAAATTACATTTTGACATCCTTGTCGTTTTTCTCATAGTTAAATAGATAATCTATATCCATCTCCTTAACATCTCCTAGTTTATTCAATGCATTCATATCTACATCTTTTTTGTTACCTATCACTAGAACATTGTAATTTTCGCCTTTAATATTTTTATTAAAAAACTTCTTAAGATCTGCTAACTCCATATTCTTTATGGTATTATACATTTCTTCTCTATTATCATTATCAATTCCTCTTTTCTTAAGGTTTTCATAAGTCCAAAAGATATTAGATTTCGTTATACGTTGCGCAGCAATTTTCTTTAATGTAGCTTCTTTAGCTTGATTAAACTGTTCTTCTGCTTCTGGCATATCCGTCATTAACTCCATCATTGCATCTACTGCTTGCGGCATTTTATTAGCCTGTGTACCAACATAAGCCATCACATAATCTGATTGACCAACCTCTCTAGCTTGGCTATAGCTAGAAAATGCAGAATAAGCCAATGATTTAGATTCACGAATTTCTTGAAATACAATAGATGATAATCCACTACCAAAATAAGTATTAAATAATCTAGAAGCCGCCATCTTTTTAGGATCAAACTCTGCTCCTTTTGCTAATAAAAGCATTTCACTCTGCACCATATCATAATCCACAAAATACACATTTCCTCCGGTTTCCTTTTCTAAATATTGAGTCTTTTCTGGATAATCCAATAATTCGGATTTTACAATATGATTTTTATCCAAAGATGCTATAGCTCCATTAACATCATTACCATAATAAAAAATACGTTGTTTAAAATTACGTAATTCTTTTACCTTATCTACAAGTTCTTGTGGATTCATTGCTTGTAATTCTGAAGCTGTATAAATATTACGTAAACGTGAGTTTTCACCATATTTTCCATAGCTCATAAGTCCATTCCAGAAAATGTTACCCTTTTGAGTTTTATTATCCTTACGCCCTTTTAAAACTTTATCTACATATTTATTATATGTTTCTTGATTAGGCACTGCATTATTCCATAAATCTTCTAATAATGTTAAACCTGCATCAAGGTTTTCTTTTAACCCAGAAATCCCAACATACGTTTTATCATCAGCAGTAAAAACATTGTAGCTCACTCCAACTTTATAGAATTCTTGTTTAAGTTGCTCTGGTGTATACTTGTTCGTACCCAAATAATCTAGGTAACCAGCTGCTAAAGACATTTTTGGATCGTGATCTTTCCCCATATCAAAAATGATATTCAGACTAAATATATCATTATTTGGGTTTTCTATATGTGATACAGTTAACCCACTATTTGTCTTATTCTCTTTAATAGCAGTTTTGTAATCGATAAACTGTGGAGATAAACTAGGCGCTTCTAACTTATTAAACTCTTGTAAAAAATTAGATTCCTTGTCCCTATTAAGTTCAATAGGCGTAATTCCAGGATTCTCTACTTTTACAATACTTTTGTCTTCACCTTTAATCTTATGAACTTCTACATAGTTATTACCATAAAGAGTATTTGCAAACGCTACTACTTGCTCTTTTGTAATTTCCTTCATATTATCCAACATCTCTAGGCGACTTTTCCAGTCCTGGAAACCAATAAATGCATCCAAATAAGAATATGCAGTAGAAGATGCATTTTCATATTGTCTAATTTGTGATAAACGTAAGTCATTCACAACAGCGTCTAACAACCATTCTTCAAATTCACCTTTTTTAACCTTATCAATTTGAGCCAATAATAGATCTCTAACTTCATCTAATGTTTGATCTTCTTTTGGAGTTCCATATAATAAATGGAATCCATAATCATTATCAAAATTTGTAAATGACGATGCATTTTGAACTAATTGCTTTTGATTTAGATTTAAATCGATCAATCCTGCTTGAGAGTTTGCAAGCATATAATCTATAAGAGTAACTATTACTTCTTGCTCAGTTCCTTTACCTTCTGTTCTAAAAGCTACATAAATAGACTCTGCCGTAGGTCCATATACTTCTTTCTTAACAGGAGCTGCAAGTGGCTCTAGTTTTTCGAATGTAGGATGCGAAACTTCTTTCTTTTTATATGATCCAAAAGATTCATTTACCTTTTTTATTGTAGTATCAAAGTCAATATCTCCAACTAATATTACTGCCATATTATTTGGCACATAATATTTATCAAAATATGCATGAATTGCCTCCATCGAAGGGTTTTTAAGATGCTCTGATACCCCTATTGTAGATTGTGTACCATATGGATGTGTTGGATACAAACCTTCTAATACAGCAAAATACTGCTTGCGCCCATCACTATCTTGCCCTCTATTGAATTCTTCATATACAGCTTCTAATTCCGTATGAAATAAACGTAAAACTAACTTACTAAAACGCTCACTTTCTACAGTTAGCCATTTATCTAATTCGTTAGTTGGTATTTTATTCACATACACTGTCTGTTCGTTAGATGTAAAAGCATTTGTTCCTTCTGCTCCTAATGAACTTACCATCTTATCGTATTCATTAGCTATAGAAACTTTAGATGCTTCTTGAGAAACTTCATCTATCTTCTTATAAATTTCTTTTTTCTTTACGGTATCGGTTTCTTTCTTATGCGCTTCGTATAAATCCGAAATTTCCTTTAGAAAAACATTCTCTTTTTCGAAGTCTTGTGTTCCTATTTTATCAGTCCCTTTAAAGACCATGTGCTCTAGATAATGAGCCAAACCTGTATTATCCGCAGGATCATAAGTTGACCCAGCTCGAACTGCAATTAACGTCTGGATTTTTGGTTCTTCTTGATTTTTACCTAAATAGACTTTTAAACCGTTATCTAAGGTATACAGGCGCAATCCTGTTGGATCATTTGAAACTGTCTCATAAGAAAACCCTGCAGGATCTGTATGTGTTTCTACTTTAAGTTCTTTTTCGGAAGTTTTTTCTTGATTTGATGAATTCTTACAATTACTAAGTAATACTACTAAACATAATAGTAAGAGAGATTTTAATGATTTCATTTAAATAGTTTAAGTTACTGTTTCTTTAACATTCTATTAAACGCAAAATGTTAATACATGTTACGGTTTTTAAGAATACTTTAACACATATACCAAAAGAAAAGTCCAAAAGGAAAAACCTCTTGGACTTTATATATTATTAAAAAAGAATTAAATACTCTTTTCTGTATTTATTAGCCTAATACTTCAGCTACTTTTTTACCAATTTCTGCCGGAGAATCTACTACGTGAATTCCACATTCTCTCATAATCGCTTTTTTAGCAGCTGCAGTATCTTCACTTCCACCAACAATCGCACCAGCATGTCCCATTGTACGACCAGCAGGAGCTGTTTCTCCAGCGATAAAACCAACCACTGGTTTAGAAGTACCACTCGCTTTAATCCATTTAGCTGCATCAGCTTCTAACTGACCTCCAATTTCTCCTATCATTACTACACAACTAGTCTCAGGATCATTAATCAATAATTCTACAGCCTCTTTTGTAGTAGTTCCAATAATAGGATCTCCTCCAATACCAATCGCTGTAGTAATTCCAAGTCCTTGCTTAACAACTTGATCAGCCGCTTCATAAGTTAACGTTCCAGATTTAGAAACAATACCTACATTTCCTTTTTTGAAAACGAAACCTGGCATAATACCAACTTTAGCTTCTCCTGGAGTAATAACACCAGGACAGTTAGGTCCAATCAAACGACATGCCTTATCTTTTATATAATTAGACGCAGTAATCATATCCGCAACAGGAATACCTTCAGTTATAGTGATGATAACTTTAATTCCTGCATCCGCAGCTTCCATAATAGCATCCGCAGCAAATGCTGGTGGAACAAAAATAATAGTGGTATCAGCTCCCACTTGCTTAACTGCTTCCTCTACAGTATTAAAAACTGGTTTATCAAGATGTGTTTGACCACCTTTACCAGGAGTAACTCCTCCGACAACGTTAGTACCATACTCGATCATCTGACCTGCATGAAAAGTACCTTCACTACCCGTAAAACCTTGAACTATTATTTTAGAATCCTTATTTACTAGAACACTCATTGCGTTATGATTTTTTTATTTTTTTTTGCAGTTTCAAAAGTACGGTTTTGAACATTATAGTTAAAATGAAAAATCAAAAAAAAACATTTTTTTAATTTTTTGATTTTACAGAGCTTTTAATAAATTTTTATAAAAAACCGAACCTATTTTCTTAGATATAAATAATCTATTTAGAAAAAAATGATTTTAAATTCTCTTGAGTATTATCTCCTTGTTGACTAATTTGATATCCTCTGTATAATTTATCGTTCTTTAATTCCCAGATGGCAATAAAATGTGCTATTGCTTCTTCCTTATCGGGTCTTTCTATAGTGGTAGCAACATATGTATATCTAATAGTTACCATACCGTCCTCTTCTAAAAGATGACTAATTTCACATTTAAAAGTTTCAAATGAACTGGACATTTCCTTAAACATCATCTTAATATCCTCGAAACCTTTCTTATTATAACCGAAACTACTATTCCAATTTAACTCAACTTCCGGATGTAAATATTCAGAAAAGGCGTCTATATTATGAATCAAATCCGTTTGATAAAAGGATTTCACTACCTCTTTTGCTGTTTTACTCATTGTTCTTCAATTTTTCTATTATTTCAGGTATTTGCCTGATGGCTGCGATTTCTTTATATTTTTTTCTAAAATCATCTGCAGGCGTTCCAAAATAACTTTTATTTCCTTCTAACGATTTGCTAATACCCGACTGAGCAGAAACAACAGCTTTAGTACCAATAGTAATCCCACTGGTAACACCAACTTGTCCCCACAAAGTAACTTCATCTTCGATTATTACACATCCTGCGATACCAACTTGGGATGCTATTAAACACTTTTTTCCAATAACAGTATCATGACCTATATGAACTTGATTATCAATCTTGGTACCTTCTTGGATCGTAGTATCTCCTGTAACACCTCTATCAATAGTACATAGAGAACCTAAATCAACATTATCTCCTACTACAACTCTACCTCCAGAAATCAATTTATCAAAACCTTCTGGTCTTTTTTTATAATAGAATGCATCAGCCCCTAATACTGTTCCGGAATGTATTGTAACATTATTACCTATAACGGTATTATCATATAAACTTACATTGGCATGAATCAAACAGTTATCTCCAATAACTACATTATTACCAACAAAAGCTCCAGGTTGGATTACCGTATTATTGCCAATTTTTGCAGTATCTGCAACTATAGAAGTAGCTTTTTCGAAGGGTTTAAAGTATGTAGTTAACTTATTAAAATCTCTAAAGGGATCATCCGAAATCAATAAAGCTTTTCCTTCAGGACAAGATACTTTTTTATTTATCAATACGACAGTTGCATCACTTTCCAGCGCTTTGTCGTAATACTTGGGATGATCTACAAAAACAATATCTCCAGGTGTTACAACATGTATTTCATTCATGCCAAGAACCGGAAAATCGGGACTACCAACAAATTCCGAAGATATTATGGTAGCTATTTGTTTTAATGTGTGTTTTTGAGGAAATTTCATTCTATCATTACAAATTCAGAATTAATAATTGACTTCCGAATTATTCTTTAATACGTTCTTTGTACGTTCCTTTGTCTGTTTCAACTTTGATTTTATCACCCTCATTAATAAAAAGAGGAACCATAACCTCTGCTCCTGTTTCTACGGTAGCAGGTTTAGTAGCGTTAGTAGCTGTATTTCCTTTTACTCCAGGCTCAGTAGATGTAACTTCTAAAATCACACTTGCAGGCATTTCTACAGAAAGAGGCATTTGATCTTCAGAGTTTATAATTACAGTAACTACTTCCCCTTCTTTTAATAATCCTGGGGCATCTAATGTGGATTTCTCCAGAGTTATTTGATTGTAATCTTCTGTATTCATAAAGTGATGTGTATCACCCTCTGCATATAAAAACTGGAACTTATGAGTCTCAACTCTGACATCTTCTATTTTATGACCAGCAGAGAATGTATTATCAATAACTTTTCCAGTAGTAACACTTTTCAATTTAGTTCTTACAAAAGCAGGGCCTTTTCCCGGTTTTACGTGTAAAAATTCAATAATCTTGTATATATCGTGATTATATTTTATACATAATCCATTTCTAATATCACTCGTACTTGCCATTGTTATTTCTTGTTACTTAATTCTTATTTTATTTATTAATTAGAGAAATATCCCTTCATAATTCCTCTTTGAGAGTTCTTTATAAACTCTAATACTTCATCTCGCTCAGGAGTAGCTTCCATCTCAGCTTCAATAATTGCTACTGCTTGCGAGTTATTATAATTACTTTGATATAATATTCTATAAATAGATTGTATCTCTCTTATTTTTTCTGTTGAAAAACCTCTTCTCCGTAATCCTATTGAATTTATTCCCACATAAGATAATGGTTCACGTGCAGCTTTCGCATATGGAGGAACATCTTTGCGCACTAATGAACCACCAGTTACAAAAGCATGATTACCAATACTACAAAACTGTTGAACTGCTGCCATACCGGCAAGTACTACAAAATCACCTACATTAATATGCCCTGCCAAAGTGCTATTATTAGAAAATATACAATTGTCGCCCACGATACAATCGTGCGCTATATGACAATACGCCATGATCCAACAATTATTACCAATCTTGGTTTTCATTCTATCTGTTGTACCTCGATTAATAGTAACACATTCTCGAATAGTAGTATTATCTCCTATTTCGGTAGTAGTATCTTCATCATTAAATTTTTTATCCTGCGGAACTGCAGATATTACAGCTCCTGGAAAAATACTACAATTTTTACCAATACGAGCACCTTCCATTATAGTTACGTTCGAACCGATCCAGGTCCCTTCTCCTATCACTACATTATTATGAATCGTAGTAAAAGGTTCAATAACTACATTTTTTGCAATTTTTGCTCCTGGGTGAACATATGCTAAAGGCTGATTCATTTATTTCGTTTTAATGTTTTAATATATAATAACAGATATACTAAATAATTATTTTGATTTAACTATTTGTGCCATAAGTTCTGCTTCAGTCACTAACTTTCCGTTAGCATACGCAAAACCTTGCATATGGCAAATCCCCCTTCTTATCGGAGTTAATAATTCTAATTTAAATATCAATGTATCTCCTGGAAGAACTTGTTGTTTAAATTTTACTTTATCAATTTTCATAAAATAAGTCAAGTAATTCTCTGGATCAGGCACAGTACTAAGTGCTAGTATCCCTCCTGTTTGCGCCATAGCTTCTACTTGCATAACTCCAGGCATAACTGGTGCTCCAGGAAAATGTCCAACAAAAAATGGTTCATTCATAGTCACATTTTTCATCCCAACAACATGTTTGTCTGACATTTCTAAAATTCGATCAATCAATAAAAATGGAGGTCTATGAGGAAGCATAGACATAATTTTATTGATATCCATTAAAGGTTCTTGATTTAAATCAAATTTAGGAACTTTATTACGTTTCTCAATTTTTATAATCTTAGAGAGTTTCTTAGCAAATTGTGTGTTTACATAATGCCCTGGTTTATTTGCTATGATTTTACCTCTTATGCGTGTTCCAATAAGGGCAAGATCTCCTATTACATCCAATAATTTATGTCTTGCGGCTTCATTAGGATAGTGCAACGTTAAATTATCTAATATCCCGTTTGGTTTTATAGCAATAGATTCTTTGCCAAAAGCAACTTTTAGCTTTTCCATGGTTCCTGAACTAAGTTCCTTATCCACATAAACAATTGCATTATTTAAATCTCCACCTTTTATCAAGCCATGTTCTAGTAACATTTCTAATTCGTGCAAAAAGCTAAATGTTCTAGCATCTGCAATTTCTTCCTTAAAATCAGAAAGGTGTTTTAAAGATGCATTTTGAGTTCCTAAAACCTTAGTCCCAAAATCCACCATTGTAGTTACCTGATACTCATCAGATGGCATTACTATAATTTCACTTCCAGATTCTTCATCTGTATATGATATTACATCTTTAACTATATATTCATCTCTTTCTACTTCTTGCTCCACAATACCAGCCTGTTCTAGAGCTTGTATAAAAAACTTACTAGATCCATCCATTATGGGTGGTTCAGAAGCATTAAGCTCTATCAATAGATTATCTATTTCTAGACCAACACAAGCTGCCAACACATGCTCAGAAGTTTGAATACTTACTCCATTTTTCTCAAGGTTTGTTCCCCTTTGAGTATTTACAACATAATTAGCATCTGCCTCTATAATTGGATTGCCTTCTAAGTCAACACGGCAAAAAGCGTATCCATGATTTTCTGGTGCAGGTTTAAAAGTAAGTGTAACTTCTTTTCCTGTATGAAGCCCTACTCCTTTGAGTTCTATTTCTTTCTGAATAGTTCTTTGTTTATTCGCAACGGAATTACTCATTGTCATCTATCTTTTTCTCAAGTTTGTATACTCTATCTACAATTTTGGGTAAATTTTTAAAATGTACGTAAGATTTGTTATAATCTGAGTACCCTAATGCTGGAGAACCTTGAATAGCTTCTCCATCTTTAATATTTCTTCCTATTCCCGATTGTGCCTGAATTCTAACATTATTACCTATAACTAAATGTCCGGCAATACCAACCTGGCCTCCTATCAAACAATGTTTTCCTATTTTGGTAGATCCCGCAATACCAGTTTGCGCAGCAATTGCAGTGTGCTCTCCGATCTCTACATTATGCGCTATCTGAATTTGATTGTCGAGTTTTACTCCTTTTCTAATAATTGTTGATCCAAGGGTAGCTCTATCAATTGTTGTTCCTGCTCCAACATCTACGCTGGATTCAATAATAACATTTCCTGTTTGTGGGACTTTACTATACTCCCCTTTTTCATTAGGTGTAAACCCAAATCCATCTGCACCAACAATAGCGCCACTATGGATAACACAATCATCTCCTATTATTGATTCAGAATATATTTTAGCTCCGGCAAAAACAATAACATTATTTCCTATAGTAACATTATCTCCTATATATACATTAGGATAAATCTTAGCACTTTCTCCAATACTAACATTATCACCCAAATATGAAAATGCACCTAAATACATATTATCTCCATATTTAGCAGTTTCTGAAATAAAACTAGGCTGTTCAATACCTGTCTTATTCATCTTTACCATATTGTAATAATCCAATAACTGTGAGAATGCTTTATAAGCATCATCTACCCTAATCAAAGTGGTCTTAATATCAGACTCAGCTTCAAAAGTTTTATCTACTATCGTAATAGATGCATTAGTAGAATAAATGTATGGAGTATATTTGGGGTTAGACAAGAATGTGAGCGAACCTTTAGTTCCTTCTTCTATCTTTGCTAGTTTTGATACTTCTACGGTTTCATCTCCTTCGATTTCACCATTTAGAATACCTGCAATTTGTGTGGCTGTAAAAATCATTAGCAACAAAAGTATAAAAAATGTGTTAATCTATGTACTTTGGATAACATATAAAATATTTAGTTACTGGTTTTGATAACGCCTTCAAATTAAATTGATCCGTAGCACTCACTATATCAACTATTTTACTTGATTTGTATAAAATATTTATATTCTGTTTATTTTGATGATAAGCCTGATTAGAAATCATTCCTGTAAATATAAAATAACGTGCTTCCTCTTCAGAAATGTTAGATTTTAATCTAAAATCATTTATACGTTTATCTATTTTATCCGCATTAAATGTTTTCTTTTTAATTTTTATACGCAATAAATCTCTATCGATAATCATATTACATAAATTTCGTAATACAAAATCTTCAGAAGTTGCCCATTCCTTCATAGCCGATACTATATCATAATCATCTAGCTTCGAAAAAGTTTCTAAAACCTCTTTTGTGAAATTATCTGCGGTTATTTTATTTTCTAGAAAAAACAACAAAGGTTTACTAGCATTTAGCTTTTCTCCTTGATCAACTAATTCCTTAGCTCTTTTTAAAACTCTAATCAACAGACTTTCGGCGACTATACTAGTCTTGTGTAAGTATACTTGCCAATACATAAGCCTTCTTGCTAATAAAAACTTCTCTACTGAATATATCCCTTTTTCTTCAACTACCAATTCATCCTCTACAACATTTAACATTGTAATAAGACGCTCACTATTAATATTACCCTCTGCAACTCCAGTGTAAAAACTATCTCGCTTTAGATAATCTAAACGATCCATATCTAATTGTCCAGAAATCAACTGATGAAGGAATTGACGATTATACTCTCCTTTAAAAATCTGTATAGCGAGCGTTAAACTCCCGTTAAATTCTTTATTGATTTCCTCCATAAACATCAAGGAAATTGCTTCGTGATTTACTTCATTAACTATACTATGTTCCATCGCATGCGAGAAAGGACCATGTCCTATATCGTGTAATAATATAGCTATATATAATGCGTCTTCTTCATCCGCAGAAATACTAACTCCTTTAAAACGAAGGACTCGCACTGCATTTTGCATTAAATGCATACACCCCAAAGCATGATGAAATCTAGTATGATGCGCTCCTGGATATACTAAATATGATAAGCCCATCTGAGATATCCTACGTAATCTTTGAAAATATCGATGTTCAATAAGATCAAAAATTAGTTCATTAGGTATGGTAATAAAACCGTAAATTGGATCGTTTAATATTTTGAGTTTATTTCTTTTTTTCAAGTTTATAGTACTTTTATCAACAAATATATATGTATGGATTCAGAATTACGAATTAACTCATATGAATTATACTATATCCTTATATATTGATAAAGTAAAATTGTAATTATTTAAAATAGAAACAGTCACTAAATAAAATGAAACTAAAGAGTAAAGACTATATAAACTGTACTCCTTTAGTCGTTTTGTGACATAACCATCTGGTAATAACGAATAAAAAAATAACATAATAATGAGCAACATAAAGATACTTTGGGTAGATGATGAAATTGATTTATTGAAACCACATATATTATTTCTCGAAAAGAAAAATTATCAAGTTACCAAATGCCAAAGTGGTACTGAAGCGATTGAAACACTTGAAGATGAAAATTTTGACATCGTTTTTCTTGACGAAAATATGCCCGGACTATCAGGAATTGACACATTAGCGGAGATCAAAGAAAAGAATGACAGCCTTCCTGTGGTAATGATTACTAAAAGTGAAGAAGAATATATTATGGAAGAAGCAATTGGAAGCAAGATTGCTGACTATCTAATTAAACCCGTAAATCCGAATCAAATTTTACTGAGTCTAAAAAAGAATTTAGATCATTCTAGATTAGTTTCTGAAAAAACGACTTCAAATTATCAGCAGGAATTTAGAAAAATAGCTATGGATATGGCTATGGTAAATTCCTATTCTGAATGGGTTGATCTATACCAAAAACTAGTGTATTGGGAAATTCAATTAGAAGATATTGAAGATACAGGGATGTTCGAAATTCTAGAATCTCAAAAAGTAGAAGCGAATTCTCAATTCTGTAAATTTATTGACAAAAATTATCCGGACTGGTTTAATGGAGATGGAGACGCTCCAATTATGTCTCATACACTTTTTAAAGAGAAAGTAGTTCCAGAGTTAAGTAAAGAGCAACCAACACTTTTTGTAGTAATTGATAATCTTAGGTATGATCAATGGAAAGCGTTTGAACCTATTGTAAATAACTATTACAAAAAAGAAGAAGAAATATCGTATTGTAGTATTTTACCAACTGCAACACAATATGCGCGTAATGCTATTTTCTCCGGTCTTATGCCTGCCGACATGAAGAAAAGACATCCGGATCTTTGGTTAGACGATGTGGATGAAGGTGGTAAAAACATGAACGAGAATGAGTTTCTTACTGCGCAATTACAAAGGCTAGGTCTTGACATTAAGCACGAATATTATAAAATCACAAATGAAAGATCTGGAAAAACCTTAGCAGCTAATTTCAAAGGACTTAAAGACAATGATCTAACAGTTGTTGTTTATAATTTTGTAGATATGTTGTCGCATAGTAAAACTGAAATGGAAGTGATTAAAGAGTTGGCTTCTAACGACAAATCTTACAGATCATTAACCCAAAGCTGGTTTAAAAACTCTCCTTTGTTAGAGATGATACAACAAGCACAGCAAATGGGATTTAAATTATTAATTACTACAGATCATGGGACCATTAATGTAAAAAACCCTTCTAAAGTTATTGGTGATAAGAATACCAGTTTAAACCTAAGATATAAAACTGGAAAGAGTCTTACTTATGAAGATAAAGAAGTATTAGCAGCTACAAATCCGAAATCTATTCATCTACCATCCATTAATATGAGTAGTTCATTTATCTTTGCAAAAGGAGATTATTTCTTTGCATATCCAAACAATTACAATCATTATGTTGGATATTACAGAAATACGTATCAACACGGAGGAGTTTCTCTTGAAGAAATGATTATTCCGTTTGCGGTTTTAAATCCCCGATAAACAAAACATTTATTATAAAAGCGTATGTACAAAAATATAATAGTACATACGCTTTATTAACTTTGACAAGTCATTCTAAAAACAAACTGTAGTGAAGATAACGTATACCCTAGACGAACTTTCGCAAACTGCACAACACATTATTACCTACTCTAAACACAAAACAATCCTATTTGACGCGGAAATGGGAGTTGGCAAAACAACTTTAATAAAAGAGATCTGCAAACAATTAGGTGTACGTGACAATATCTCTAGTCCCACCTACTCTTTAGTAAACGAATACAAAGGTGGTGAAGAAAACACCATTTATCATTTTGATTTTTACAGAATACAAGAAGAAGAAGAAGCTTATGATATCGGTTTTGAAGAATACCTAGACACTAATGCTTGGATATTTATTGAATGGCCAGAAAAAATATCAAATTTATTACCAGAAAATAGTGTTAAAATTAAAATCAAACTATTAGACGATGGTAAAAGAGTACTTTCATTAGGGTAAAAAGATGTTAAAAAAGTCATTTTAATAAACTTTAACAGAGTTACGCTTTTTCTTACAGCTAGAATAACCTATTTTTATTGTTGTTTTTTACTAGTACTTAATCGATAAAAATATGTTTTTTAACAGGAATCACGTAAGAACAATACTTTTTTGCAGTAACAAAATAGCCTTCTTACAGCTTGCAAAACTACAATTTTTTTAAATTGAGCTACCGATAGATTTTCATCTAAGTTTGGGACCATAACTAATTTAAACCCTATAAAGATGAAAATCACAACAACCATTATTTTTAGTTTTTTATTTTCCCTAACAACCTACATATTCTCCGATGTAGATAATAACAACCAGACAAAACTCAATACCTCAACCACACAAAATGACAACACCCAACAAGGAAAAACTATCTCAAAATCAATCTTATCCCCCAAGAAAAAAATCAAAGTACCTGGCTCTAAGTAATATTGTAGTTATTTTAATAGCTATAATTCCTTTTTTATTTTACGTAAATGATATTTTCCCAGATGGTGCCATCTGGGAAAATTCTTTTTTCACCTATCAAAGTAAATATTATGAAAGTGTTAATGTATTTATATGGGTTGTACTCGGAAAACTTATCCCCTTACTCCTATTCATAATATGGTTTTTCACCTGTAAGCATTGGTGGTACCCTGTTATTCTGATTCCAATTTCTCTTTACTCTTTTCAGCTTGTATTTATCATTCTAGAAGATTCAGAACAAATTGATAGTGATCATTTTTATTATCTAATACCAGTTGTAATAATTATATTATGTACGGTATATTCTATGAGAACAAAAATCTTTGATAAAATACATGGTATTGATCTGTCAGAATTAAACTCTTTAAACAAATCGAATAAAAAATCTTGGTGGAATCGATTTCGCGAGTTGTGAAACATTAATAATTTATGTGTATTTAAATATAAAAGGGGTTTATTTGTGTAATTCTGTATTACTTATATAAACCTTTGCAAATACGGTAATACTAAATTTGGATGCTATCCTTTTTTATTCGTAATTTGAGATAAAGAATATCACACAAATGAGCAAACCAACCTCTCCTTTTACCAAAGAACAGCTTCTACCTCAAGAAGAAATGATTGAAGTCGCTCGAAAAAAAGGAAAACTTTTTATAGGTATACCTAAAGAAACTAGTTATCAGGAGAAGCGAGTATGTTTAACTCCCGATGCCGTTGCTGCGTTAACAGCTCATGGTCATCGAGTATTATTGGAAACTAATGCTGGTTTAGGAGCAAGCTTTACTGATCGTGAATACAGTGAAGCAGGTGCAGAGATCACAAATGATACTAAAAAAGTTTTTGGTTGCCCTATTATTCTCAAAGTGGAACCACCATCAATAGAAGAATTAGCGCATATCAACCCACAAACAGTTTTAATTTCTGCGTTACAATTAAAAACGCAATCCAAGATATATTTCCAAGAATTGGCAAAAAAGAGGATTACTGCTTTGGGATTCGAATTTATTAGAGATGCGGATGGAGCTTATCCAGCCGTGCGAGCATTAAGTGAAATTGCAGGTACTGCTGGAGTTTTAATAGCCTCAGAATTAATGAGTAGCGCAACACAAGGCTCTGGTTTAATGATGGGTAATATCAGTGGCGTACCACCGGTAGAAGTGGTTATTATTGGCGCAGGCACAGTAGGTGAATTTGCTGCACGTTCTGCCATAGGATTAGGAGCTAATGTGAAAGTTTTTGACAACTCAATTACTAAACTTAGATGCATCCAAACTAACATAGGACGACCATTATACACCTCAACAATACAACCTAAAAATCTATTAAAAGCCCTGAGACGCTGTGATGTAGTTATTGGAGCTGTTAGAGGAAAAAACAGATCACCAATTATTGTATCAGAAACTATGGTAGAGCGTATGAAAAATGGTGCTGTAATCATAGATGTTAGTATTGATATGGGTGGTTGTTTTGAAACTAGTGAAGTAACATCTCATGATCATCCGACTTTTGAGAAACATGGTGTAGTGCACTATTGTGTTCCTAATATTCCATCGCGTTACGCAAAAACTTCATCTTTATCTATTAGTAACATCTTTACTCCTTACCTATTACAAATTGGAGATGAAGGTGGCATAGAGAATGCAGTTCGTTTTGATCGAGGCCTAAAGAGTGGATTATATTTTTATCATGGAATTCTAACCAGTAAATCCATAGCTGATTGGTTCGATCTTTCTTATCGTGATATCAATTTATTAATACTTTAATTTTAAATAATTAGAAAACTTTACTTGAGATTCTTTGCTATATAGAAAGTTTATAAATGCAAAACTTTCCTTACTTTTGAGCATTGATTTTAGAACACCTATGAAACTAGCGCATCGACTGGGATTTTACTTTTTTGGATTTATTATAGGATTATTTTTACTTCTATTTTTCTTAGGAGGAAAAAATGCATCTTGCGATTACTCTCCAAATGCTCGAGTATTAAAAAATATTAGAATTAAAGAGCGTGTATTTTCCAAAAATATTTTAAGTTCTATGCAAATCCATAACATAGACACTGCAGACATATCATCTATATTAACTACTGGAAATGTGGATTTTGGAAAAAGCAACACTAAATTAGATTCATGTAACACCTATTTTATAAAAGGACTGGTTAAAGAAAAAAATATTGGATTACATATAACAAATTGTGATTCTATTGCTAGAATGAATGCTTTAGAGATTTTAAAATAATTAGAGTTTCTTACTCTTCATCCAAAAACCAAAATCTTCTTTACCAATGCTAAATTTATTGCCTTAAGCTTAAGTGTTGTTCTTTCCATTATTGGGGTTTTTCTAGAACAAAAAACTAGAGAAAAAAGAAAATCTAAATCCTAATAAACCTTCTCTATCGCTCTCTTGGGTTAGTATCTCTAAACCTTTCTAGTAATTTCTTAAATTTTTCAAGTTTTATTGGTTTATAAACCACTTTGGTACTTAATGGATATTTTTCTAACAACCGAGTAGGCCTAGATGGTCTTTTAGTAAAACCTCCTCCACAATTTGGACAAACATTAAACAAAACAGTATCCACACAATCTTTACAAAAAGTACATTCAAAAGTACAGATCATTGCCTCTTTACTATCATTAGGTAATAATACATTACAATTTTCGCAAGTGGGTCTAATTTCTAACATACTAATTAGATTTGATTTTATATTAACTATTGACATTCACATATTGTAATACTGCATCAGGGGTTTTAATTTCAGGTATTAAATCGGGATCCGAAATAGGCTCATATGCAACTTGTTTTATAGGTACAACTCCAGCCCAAATTGGTAAATTATGATCTTCTTTTTCATCCAAGACGCCTTCTGCCCTTACCTTAGCTGAGGCAGTATCTATTTTAATAGCCATTACTAATGTAGCATTAAATTCTTTAGTATTCGGTTTTCTTATATTATTCCAGTGTCCCGGAACCATATGATTTAAAATACATTCTAAAGCACTCATCTTCTCTTTAGTATTTTCTACTTTACGTACATTTCCAAAAACAGTCACTGATCGATAATTCGCAGAATGATGAAAAGCAGATCTTGCCAAAACCAAACCATCAAGATGAGTTACTGAAATACTTGCTTTACCTTCTTCCAACAAATTAACGATCATTCTATTTTTTAACGAACCATGGATATAGATTGTGTCTCCTTCTCTACCATACGCTGTAGGTATCACTATTGCTTGATTGTTCCAAACATATCCTACATGACATAAAAAAGTATCATCCAAAATTTTATTAATTTCTGTCTTATCGTAGGTAGCTCTTTTTGCCCCTCTAATTACTTTATTAAGAGGAGTAACTTTATATTCTGACATTACTTGTTCTTTTTTTGATTTGAATCAAAATTAGTAGTTTTATGGTGTATTAAATTAATCCAGTTTATATAATATGAGTAGTCCGGTTATATTTCCATTTAAGAGCAACATCGATTTAGATAAAAATTCAAATCGACACCTCTACTTACAATTATGTGATCAATTGATTGGATTTATCAAATCCGGAAAACTAGCTCCTTCTACAAAGCTACCTGGATCACGTAAATTATCGGAAGATTTAAAAATACATCGCAAAACTGTAATCGCAGCCTATGATGAACTAATATCACAAGGCTGGATAGAAAGTATTCCGGCAAAAGGGACGTTTGTTAATCACAATTTACCAATTATAAACCCGAAAAAACTTGCTAATTCTAATAAACCTGTCTCATCGAAAAACATATCGGGGTTTGATTTTAAAAAACGTAAAAACTTATTTATAAAAGGAATAGAAACCATACAAGCTTCTCTTAAAGTAGATGAAGGAGTTCCTGATCACCGATTGGCGCCTATAGAAGATATTGCAAGAAACTATAGAAACATTACAAATAAAAAACATTACCAAGAATTATTAACCTATGGTGATACACATGGTAATTTCGATCTACGCAAAGCACTAGTATCATATCTAAATAAAACGAGAGGGTTAAAAATAACTACGGATAACATTCTCATAACAAGAGGAAGTCAAATGGGAATTTACCTTGCAAGTGAATTACTGCTCGATGATCAGAAAATTATTGTCACAGGGAACACCAATTATATGACAGCCGATAATACATTTATAGAAGCTAATGGTATTATCAAGCAAGTTTCTGTAGATCAACATGGTATTAATACTATGGAAATTGAAAAAATATGTAAAAAAAACAAGATTAGTGCTGTTTATGTTACATCTCATCACCACCATCCTACAACTGTAACTTTATCTGCAGAAAGACGTATGCATTTACTTAATCTAGCACAAGAGAATAATTTTGCAATTATAGAGGATGATTATGACTATGATTTTCATTATCGCAATGCACCTATTCTACCATTGGCGAGTAATGATACCAAAGGGAATGTGATTTATATTGGAGGGTTTACAAAAATTATTGCTCCTGCTTTACGAATTGGTTATTTTATTGCTGCTAAAGATGTTATAGATGAGGCAGCAAGATTAAGGCGTATTATCGATAGACAAGGCGACACTTTATTAGAACAAACATTAGCAAGAATGATCATCAATGGAGATGTCCAAAGACATAGTAATAAAGTTCGAAAGATTTATAAAGAACGAAGAGACCTATTCTGCAGTTTATTAAGAGAGAAGCTTGTTGATTTTTTTGATTTTGAAACTCCAAATGGAGGAATGGCAGTTTGGGTTCGATTAAAACAACCTTATAATTGGGATGTAGTAATGGCAGAAACTTTAAAATTAAATGTAGCTTTTAATCCAGAATGGAGGCGTTATGACAACAACAACCTAGGACATAATGGAATACGAATAGGGTTTGCAGCTTTAAACAAAGAAGAAATTATTACTGTTATAAATACATTAGAAACCGTTATGAAATCTATTCGATAATTAGATCAAACTTCTTTAACAACCCTTTCATATTATCTTTAGAAAACGTAGCTTTCTTTAACTTATTCTTTGTAGGATCTATATCAAAATTAATTGCTGTTCTAAAATCCACTTTTTCTGCATTTGTTTGATCAAAAATAGCAGTAGATAAATCACAATCATTAAAGACAGAACCAGTAATTGTAGCTTCTGTAAAATCAACACCTATCAGTTTAGATTTAGTAAATAGGATACTCTTTAGTTCAAAACCATAAAAAGAAGCATAATCTAACACACAAGCTTTAAACTCTACCGAAAACATAAATGCATTACAACTACTGAAATTTGCTCCTAAAAGTTTACAATTTTCAAAAACACACGCATCTCTAAAAGAAGCCTGTTTCATCATAACTTTGGTAAAATTACAATCTATAAATGTACACTCTAAAAATAGTACAACGGATAAATTTGCCTCTGTAAAATCGCAATTAACAAATGAACAATTATCATATTCTGCGCCTGGTATTTTTTGATTAGAAAAATCGTGATTAGTAAATGTTTGATCTAGTATTATGTTATTCATATATGTGATTGTTAGAAGCTATTTTAATCAATAATTCTAAGTACAATTTATATAACAAATTTGTCTAGTATCGTTACTAACTATTTATTTTCCAGGGAGGGTTTTTCCTATTATCACCAGCAAAATATAAAATAATATTATTCCCATCGGGATCTTTAAGTCTTGCTTCTCTCCATAACCAACTTTGATCTGTTGGTAATAGATCGAACTCTATTCCTATAGATCTTAGCGTATCCACCTCTTTATCTAGTTGTTCCGTTTCAAAATAAACGTAAACACCTTCTCCCTCTGGCAATTTTTCAACTTCATGAATAGAAAAAGTAGCTTCTCCTTCTTTACACTCGAATCTAGCATAATGTGGTAATGCTTTTACAATTAGCACTAAACCTAATTTCTCATAAAAAGAAATAGATTTTTCCACATTTTTAGATGGAACAGTAACTTGATTCAGATTCATAGTTATTATAACTTTCTTCTTTTTCTTTCCTTAGATAACAAATCTAACTCTCTAGTTGTTTGACCAGCAACCGAAGTATTTTCTTCTGCTCTTCTTATAAGATAAGGCATAACATCCTTTACAGGACCGAACGGTAAATATTTAGCAACATTATACCCTTCTGAAGCCAAATTAAAACTAATATGATCACTCATACCATACAACTGTCCTAACCAAACTCTAGGATCATTTTTTACTATTTTTTGTTTTCTCATCAATTCAATAGCCTGATAACAACTTATTTCATTGTGAGTACCTATGAACACAGAAATATCATTTAAGTTTTCCAATATATATTCTAAAGTAGTATTAAAATTAAGGTCTGTAGCCTCTTTACTTTCGCATATTGGAGTTGGGTATCCTTTTTCTGAAGCGCGATCATTTTCTTTTTCCATATAAGCTCCACGAACAATCTTCATTCCGATCTTAAATCCGTATACATTCGCCTCTTCATGCAACCTTTTTAAATAAGCCAATCGATCATGTCTATACAACTGCAATGTATTATATACTATCGCCTTTTCTTTATTGTATTTACGCATCATTTTGGCCACTAATTCATCCGCAGCATCTTGCATCCAACTTTCTTCTCCATCAATTAACAACGGAACATCACATTCATATGCTTTTTTGCATACCTGATCAAAACGTTCTTCTATCCTTTTCCATTCTTGTTCTTCTTCTTTAGTTAATGGAGTACCTTCTGTTTTCTTTTGCCATACTAGAAATCTACCAAAACCAGTAGGTTTAAACACCGCAAAAGGAATTGCTTCTTTTTGATCTACAAAATCAAGAATTTTTAATATCTTCTTAAGCACATGATCAAACTGCTCTTCTTCTTCTTTACCTTCAACAGAATAATCTAACACGGAAGAAACTCTTCCTTTGGCATACATTTTTTCAACAACTGGCAAACAATCTTCTTCATCCACTCCACCACAAAAATGATCAAAAACCGTTGCTCTAATTAATCCTTTAACGGGTAAATGGGCTTTCAACGCAAAATTGGTTACCGCAGTACCAATACGAACAAGAGGTTCATTAGCAATCATTTTAAAAAGAAAATATGCTCTTTCCAGTTCCGAATCACTTTTTAAAGCAAAAGCAGTTTCGGTATTATCAAACAAAGTATGTTCCTTCATTAAGTCTAAATTTTAAATATTCTTAACAATCAACCTAAATTCATTAAAATAACCATAGTATTATTAACTACTAGCTATTTGTTTTAAGATATCTGCAAATATAGAACTTGGAAGTTTATTTTATTACAAATTCTACTTAATTTCACAGCCTGTTAAAACACCTTTTATGAAGCCCATAGTTTCTAAAGATTCTATCGTATATTTTAACGATGAATGCTACACTGCTCTTAATGCTTATTTAGAAAAAGCAAACCATTCTAAAATTTTCATTCTTGTTGATAGTAATACCTATCAAAACTGTTATGCTCATTTTATGAGTAAGATTGAAAAAGAATATGAAGTAGAAGTTTTAGAAATTGAACCAGGAGAAATCAACAAAAACATCGATACATGTACTAGCATATGGAATGTACTTGCAGAATATGGAGCTGACAGAAAAAGTTTATTAATTAATTTAGGTGGTGGTGTAGTTACCGATCTTGGAGGATTTATCGCTTGCACCTATAAACGAGGTATTAGCTATATTAATGTACCTACTTCTTTATTAGCCATGGTGGACGCCTCTGTTGGAGGAAAAACAGGTGTGGATCTTGGGAATCTTAAAAATATGGTGGGAGTCATTAGCGAATCCGAAATGGTTCTTGTGGATACTGAATTTTTAGGAACTCTGCCTGTTAATCAAATGTGTAGCGGTTTTGCAGAAATGCTAAAACACGGATTAATACAAGACAGAGCATATTGGGATAAAATGAGCGACCTCTCTAAGTTAACCACAGATGATTTAGATCAATTAATCTACGACTCTGTAATTATCAAAAATAAGATTGTTTTTGAAGACCCTACTGAACAGAATATCAGAAAATATTTGAATTTTGGTCATACACTTGGTCATGCGATCGAATCTTTTTATTTAACACATCCAGAAAAACCTGAATTATTACATGGAGAAGCGATCGCCATTGGTATGATTTTGGAAGGTTTTATATCCGCAGCACTGCTATCTGTTACAGAATTAGAACTTATACAAATTACTCAAGTGATCCTAGCTACATTCCCCAAAGTTGATATTGACCCCAAAGATTATCCAACTATTATGGAACTACTGGTTCATGACAAAAAGAATGAAAAAGGGAATATTTATTTTGTTTTATTAAATACAATTGGTGACGCAAAATATAACTGTATTGTTTCTGATGATTTAATAATTGATGCTTTTGAATACTATGCTTCATTATAATTTCGGTTTGATTTAATATCTTTAAAACTGAATAAAATCTTACTATCTTGAAAAAACGTCTTTTTAAACTTTTAAAAATATTTTTCACCAGTTTATTGGTAATTGTAATATTTCTAATTGCTATTCTATATTTCTCTTTACATCAAAAAATGCCCAATGGTATCGCAGGAGAAGAAGCTGATAACTTTGCTTTACAAATGCAGAAAGCAGTAAACCACGATAAATTCATTAATACGGACTATATTCAGTGGTCTTTTAGAGACAAAAATCATTATATCTGGAATAAAAAATCTGGAAAGGTCGAAGTAAAATGGGATACTTATCGAGCAAACCTTGATCTACAAAATTCTGAAAATAGTTCTATTACTGAAAATGGAAACTTGATTGATTCTCCAAAGAAAGATGAGTTATTAAACAAAGCACTAGCTTATTTTAATAATGATTCTTTTTGGGTGGTAGCACCTCACAAACTTTTTGATAATGGAGTGACTCGAAAATTAGTTGATTTAGAAAATGGCAGTAAAGGCTTATTAGTTACTTATGATTCGGGCGGCACTACACCTGGAGATTCGTATCTATGGAAAGTAGATGCAAACTATGTACCAACTACCTATCAAATGTGGGTTTCATTAATTCCTATTGGAGGTATCGAAGCTAGTTGGGAGAACTGGAAAACAACGGAAAGCGGAGCCTATTTAGCACAATATCACAAGGCATTAGGTGTTGGGATTCCAATAAGTAATTTAAGAGCTTGGAATGAGTAAACAAGTATTATTCAGTACTCTTTACTTTGTACTTGATTCCATATCTCAAAACAATAGAGACACGTAAAATTTAAACAATAAGACTAATAATATTACTGATATGATATTTAGAATTAGTCCCGCTTTTACCATTTCAGATACTTTTACAAAACCACTAGCAAATACAATAGCATTTGGTGGTGTTGCCATAGGTAACATAAATGCACAACTTGCTGCCATTGTTACAGGAATTAATAAATGAAGCATTGGTATATCTAACCCTAAAGCAATTCCAGCTACTACAGGAACAAAAATCGCTACCAAAGCTACATTACTCATTAATTCTGTCATAAAGAGCATAAAAACGATCAGTAATAGTGTAACAACCAATAAGCTCAATCCTTTATTGGCTGCAATCATATTCGCTACTAGCTCTATCAAACCCGCATGAGATAGACCACTTGCTAATGCTAATCCTCCACCAAATAAAATTAGAATCCCCCAAGGAAGTTTTTGTGTATCTTTCCAAATCAAAGTAAATTCTCCTTTACTCAATCGAAACGGTATTACAAATAGTGCAAATGCCCCCATCATACTAATACCAGTATCAGATAACCTTAGATCAGGAAAAAAGCCATTAATCGTAGTCCTGGAAATCCATAAAAAAATGACTGCAGAGAAAATAGTAAGCACTCTGCGTTCCGTACGCTTTATTTTACCTAGCTTCTTTAGTTCTTGGTTGATAACATCTTTGGATGCTGTAAAACCTGTAATCTTATTAGGATAAATCCATTTCACAATGACAAAATAGATAATACCAATCATCAATACAGAAAAAGGAAGTGCCAGTAACATCCAGTTAAGAAATGAGATCTCTATCTGATATTCATTTTCTAAAAAACCTACTAATACAGAATTTGGAGGTGTACCGATAATAGTCGCTACTCCACCAACATTGGCAGAAAAAGCAATCCCTAACATAATGCTCAGTGCAAAGTTTCTGTCATTTTTAGTAAAACCATCTTCATCATCTACCAAAAGCTGTATCACGGATAAAGCAATTGGAAGCATCACCACTGTACAAGCCGTATTACTAATCCACATACTCATAAAAGCTGTAGCAATCATAAATCCAAGAATCACACGATCAGGACTGGCTCCTGTTATTTTTATAATAGACAGTGCTATTCGCTTATGGAGATTTACTTTTTCTAAAGCCAACGCCATCACAAAACCACCAAAAAACAAAAATACTATTGGGCTACCATAACTTTGTGAAACTGTTTTAAGGTCCAAAACTCCCACTAATGGAAATAATATTAAAGGAATCAAAGCTGTAACCGATATAGAAACTGCCTCCGTTATCCACCAAACAATCATCCAAACCGCTACCGAAATTACTTTGTCGGCAATTTCTGAAACGATAACAATAGGAAGATTGATCAATAGCAAAAATAATATCGGCCCAGCTATTAATCCAATCTTTTTGATGAGTGGATATGGTGTCATTTATTTTTTGCTACTTCCAGTGAATTGTTGAGATTTATTACTAAATAACACATTAAAAGTTGTTAAACTTCCATACATACGTGTTATATATTGCTGTAGATCTACCTTATCTTGATCATCAATTACCTTAGAACTATTGATCTTTTGTTCCATGACACGGATACGATCTCGTACCATCACTATTTTATGAAAGAAGGTATCAATTGGAATTTCTTTAGAAGCTAAATTAGAATCACCTGGTTCCAAAATTAATTTTCCGCCTTTCCATTTATCAGCGATTGGAACTATTTCTGAGATATCGCTATAACGTTTTAACAACTCTCTAAATGTTTTTTCTACTTCATAGAAACTAATAGTATCAACTTCATCCTCTACTCCATCGATTATTTCAAAATCTTCATCAACATCAATAGTTTCTAATCCATTTTCTATAAAAGTTACCCAATACATTTTTGCAGTAACATTAGTAACTACACCCAATCCATAGGTTGGATGCTTTATTCTAGAGCCAATTCCTAATATCATTAATCTATGTTTTTAAGCTAAAATAAAAAAGTATGACGGTTTTATACACTGATTTATAAAAAATTATAACAGCTATTTAACAATTGTAAAAGCCAGCCTCATTTTACTAACACATTACAAATAACTACATTTGCAATCTTGGTTAAAAATTTATGGCAGTTTCAGAGGAAAATATTGAAGTTTTAGGTGCAAGAGTTCATAATCTAAAAAATATTGATGTAACCATACCCCGTGAAAAACTTGTTGTTATAACAGGGTTATCCGGATCAGGTAAGTCATCATTGGCTTTTGATACAATATATGCTGAAGGACAACGCAGGTATATTGAAACTTTTTCTGCATATGCCAGACAATTTTTAGGGAGTTTAGAACGACCTGATGTGGATAAAATTGATGGCCTCTCTCCTGTTATTGCTATTGAACAAAAAACCACTAGTAAGAGTCCGAGAAGTACAGTAGGAACAATTACAGAAATTTATGATTTCCTAAGACTATTGTTTGCACGTGGAAGTGATGCCTATAGCTATAATACCGGCGAGAAAATGGTAAGCTATAGTGATGAGCAAATCAAAGATCTTATTCTTAAGGACTTTAATGGAAAGAGAATAAACATTCTCGCTCCTATTATACGATCTCGAAAAGGACATTACCGAGAACTTTTTGAGCAAATAGCCAAACAAGGTTTTGTTAAGGTTAGAACAGATGGTGAGATAAAAGATATCACCAAAGGCATGAAATTAGATCGATACAAAAATCACGATATTGAAATTGTTATTGATCGTCTTGCAGTTAGTGATGATAAAGACAACTCTAAACGATTGATGGAAACCATTAATACTGCTATGTATCATGGTGATGATGTCTTAATGGTAATTGAACAAGAATCCCAAGAGGCACGTTTCTTTAGCAGAAATTTAATGTGTCCTTCTAGTGGAATCTCCTATCCTAATCCTGAACCAAATAACTTTTCATTTAACTCTCCAAAAGGAGCATGTCCTAAATGTAACGGTATTGGAAATCTGTACGAGGTAAACGTAAAAAAAATTATCCCTGATGATTCTAAATCAATTAAAAATGGAGGTTTAGTTCCACAAGGACCTCAGAAAAATAACTGGATATTTAAACAACTAGAATTAATTGCACAGCGTTTTGACTTCAAATTAAGTGACCCGATAAAAAATATTCCAGCAGAGGCCATGGAAATTATTCTTTATGGAGGAAAAGAAAAATTCACTGTAGATAGTAAAACACTTGGTGTTAAAAGAGAATACAAGATTGATTTTGAAGGAATTGCTACATTTATAGACAATACTTACACTAATAATGATTCGACCTCTTTACGCAGATGGGCAAAAGATTTTATGGATAATATCCAATGTCCAGAATGTAATGGTTCTAGATTAAGAAAAGAATCTTTATACTTTAAGGTTGGTGAGAAAAATATTGCTGATTTGGCTAATATGGATATAAGTGAATTGGCTGATTGGTTTAAAAAATTACCAGAACGACTAAGTGAGAAGCAGAAACAAATTTCTGGCGAAATTTTAAAAGAAATCAATGCTAGAATACAATTTTTAATTGATGTCGGATTAACCTATCTATCCTTAAATAGAAGTAGTAAATCACTTTCTGGTGGAGAAGCACAACGCATTAGGTTAGCAACACAAATAGGGTCTCAATTAGTTGGAGTGTTATACATTTTAGATGAACCAAGTATTGGACTGCATCAGCGCGACAATGAGAAATTAATTAACTCCTTGGTTCAACTACGAGATATTGGTAATTCGGTTATTGTTGTAGAACATGATAAAGATATGATTGAGCGTGCCGATCATGTAATTGATATTGGACCTAGAGCAGGAAAACACGGAGGAGAAATTATTAGTGAAGGTACTCCAGAAAATCTCCTAAATCACAAAACTCTTACCGCTGATTATTTAAGTGGTAAAAAAGAAATTAAAGTTCCTGAAAAAAGAAGAAAAGGAAACGGTAAGAAAATTTCTTTAACTGGAGCAACTGGTAATAATCTAAAAAATGTCTCTATAGATATTCCTTTAGGAAAGATGGTTGCTGTCACAGGAGTTTCTGGCAGTGGTAAGTCTACACTTATCAATGAAACGTTATACCCTATTCTTAATGCATATTATTTTAATGGGGTTAAGAAACCAATGCCTTATAAAAAGATAAAAGGATTAGAAAATGCAGATAAAGTAATTGATATCAATCAATCTCCAATTGGTCGAACACCAAGATCTAATCCCGCTACGTATACTGGAGTGTTTTCGGAGATTAGAAATTTATTCTCTAAAACACCTGAAGCAATGATACGAGGATATAAACCTGGGCGTTTTAGCTTTAATGTAGCTGGAGGTCGATGCGAAACTTGTAAAGGTGGAGGTTTACGAGTTATAGAAATGAATTTCTTACCAGATGTATATGTCGAATGTGAAACCTGTCAAGGTAAAAGATTTAATAGAGAAACGCTTGAAATACGATATAAGGGAAAATCCATCTCAGATGTGTTGGAAATGACAATCAATGAAGCTTGTGAGTTTTTTGAACATATTCCGAAAATTTTCCGAAAGCTTAAAACTATTAGAAGTGTAGGTTTAGGATACATTACTCTTGGGCAGCAATCTACTACGTTATCTGGTGGAGAAGCACAGCGAATAAAATTAGCCACGGAATTATCGAAAAGAGATACGGGAAATACTTTTTATATATTAGACGAACCAACAACAGGACTTCATTTTGAAGACATTAGAGTACTAATGGACGTATTAAATGAATTAGTTGACAAAGGAAATACCGTATTAATTATTGAACACAACCTTGATGTAGTTAAAATGGCTGATTACATTATAGACATAGGATATGAAGGTGGAAAAAATGGTGGCGAGGTAGTCGCAAAAGGTACTCCTGAACAAATTATTAAAAACAAGAAGAGTTATACTGCAAAGTACTTAGAAAAAGAATTGCAATAAATAATTTCTTAAATTTTGAAAATAAATAAACAAATAACAACAACTTGTTAAACAAATATCAGTTATTAACTGAGATAATAAAATAAATTTTATGAGAAAAGAACAACATCACAAGGGGTGGAACGAAATAAAAACAAATGATTCTTGGGCTATTTTTAAGATCATGGGAGAATTCGTAAATGGATTTGAAAAAATGAGTAAAATAGGACCTTGTGTATCTATATTTGGGTCAGCCAGAACTAAAACTGATGACAAATATTATCAGCTAGCTGTTGATGTAGCTCATAAAATAGTAGATCATGGATATGGAGTTATTACTGGTGGTGGACCAGGTATTATGGAAGCTGGTAATAAAGGTGCCCATTTAGGAGGAGGAACCTCTGTAGGTTTAAATATTGACTTACCTTTTGAACAACACGATAATCCATATATTGATAGTGATAAAAGCTTAGATTTTGATTATTTCTTTGTTAGAAAAGTAATGTTTGTTAAATACTCTCAGGGGTTTGTGGTTATGCCTGGAGGGTTTGGAACGTTAGATGAGCTATTTGAAGCAATTACATTGATACAAACAAAAAAAATAGCAACATTTCCTATTATTTTAGTAAGTACTGAGTTTTGGGGAGGACTAATGGATTGGGTAAAGAGTACTCTTTTAGATAAATTTGGAAATATTAGCCCTGGAGATATGGATTTAATTCATATTGTAGATACTCCAGAAGAAGTATTACAAATTCTAGATAAATTCTATGGAAAATACAATTTAAGTCCTAATTTCTAAAAATATCTCTTTTCACACAAACTCAACAAACTCAATAATGAAAGGAATATTCATACCCCTTATGGTTTTTTTTGGTGTTCAAATTTCTTTTGGACAAGCCACAATTAAAACTATGTTCTATAATGTTCTTAACTATCCTGAAGCCCCTCCGGAGAATAGAGAAGAAATACTGGAAATTATAATAGATAGTTATGAGCCTGATATTTTCATGATTTGCGAATTAGAAACAGAAATTGGAGGTGAAGAAATATTGAATGAATCATTAAATGATGACAATAACAACTATTCCAGTGCTCCTTTTTTAAGTAATTTTTCTAATTCTGATGTAGAATTACATCAATTATTATATTATAATAACCAAAAGTTTACCTTAATAGATAGCCAAAGACTAACAACTACAATAAGAGATATTAACTGGTATACTTTAGAATTAATATCAGATAATCAAGTCACAAATCCTATTAGAATTGAAGTTTTCGTATCACACTTAAAAGCAAGCAGAGGTACGGAAAATGAGGTTAAGCGTTTAAATATGGTTAATAAATTTATTGATAATTACGAGAATCTAGATGAAGATGCATATGTCATTTTTGCCGGTGATCTAAACGTATATTCTTCGGATGAACCCGCTTATCAAGAGTTACTAAATAGTAACAATAAAATTACCATGGCTGACCCTATAAACAAGCCAGGAAACTGGACTAGTAATGAGACTTTTACCACAATACATACCCAAAGCACCCGTCTTAGTAGTGAAGACTTTGATAATTTTGGAAGCGGTGGTGGATTAGACGATCGCTTTGATTTTATTTTAATATCAGAAAATATGATAAACAATACAGAATTAAGTTATGTTCCTGATAGTTATCTTGCTTATGGTAATAATGGTGATTGTTATAATCAAAGAATTGATGATACAGATTGTACGGGAATATATGATAGTTCATTGAGAGATGCATTATATACTATGAGTGATCATTTACCTGTAGTGATGGAACTACAATCAAACCAACAGTTTTTAAATACTCCGGAATTTACAGAAACAGTAAAAAACATACAATTAACCAATGGCAATATTATCCGTGATAAACTGTCTTTACAAATTGATAATACTTTAGAATCAATAGATTTTGAAATATATAATACCTTAGGACAAAAAATAAAATCGTTTTCCGCAGATAGTAATACTATTACTAATATTTCTGTTTCTGAATTAAGTCTCGGAATGTACTATCTTGTTCCTATTAATATAAATAATAATACGATCAAATTTTTAAAAGTAAATTGAAACTTATCAGAATATTCCATATAATTCTTACTATATTTTTATTTCAAGCCAATAATTATGCGCAACATAATATTGTTATTGACGGAGTTCTCGATACTGAAAATAAGGTAATATCAATACAACAAGAGATTACATTTAAGAATACTTCTAACGACACCTTGCGAGAGATTTTTTTACATGACTGGGCTAATAGCTTTTCTAGTAAAACCACTCCATTGGGAAAGCGTTTTTCTGAAGATTTTGTAAGGAAATTTTATTTTGCAAAGGACTATGAACGTGGATCTACCATCATTGAATCAATTTCAGATAAAGCAGCTAAAGAATTAACTTGGTCCTTACAAGAAAAAGCTCCGGACATTTTAAAACTTGATATAGATACCCCACTGTACCCAGGAAAAAGCTTTACCTTTAACCTAAAGTATAAAGTAAAAATTCCTAGTGAAAAATTTACTAGATATGGATACCATAAAAATGGAAATTTTAGTCTAAAACATTGGTATATCCTTCCTGCTGTTTATGACACAAAGTGGAATACATATAGTCATAAGAATTTAGACGATCTTTATGCTCCTACAATAAGCTATAAAATTAATTTTACTTTACCATCTATATATCATCTCACAAGTGAATTTGATCATACAACATTATCAGATTCAGATAGCCCTACTAAAACGATTCAACTTCTTGGAGAAAAACGAAATGAAGTCAATTTATATCTAGAGAAAGAGAATAGCTTTTATACCATCGAAACAAAGAACATTGAATTTATCAGTAATATTAGGGATAATGATTTGATGCCCGAAATGAAAAGCGTAGCTGTTGAAAAAATTCTAAAATTTCTAGAAAAACACTTAGGCCTATATCCTTTTGATAAAATTCTAGTTTCGGAAAATGATTACAAAAAAAATCCAGTTTATGGATTAAATCAATTACCAGATATTTTAAGACCATTTCCTGATGGTTTTCAGTATGAGATCAAACAACTTAAAGCTATTACAGAAAGTTATTTAGAAAAAACATTAATTATTAACCCTAGATATGACGCTTGGATAAAAGATGCGATACATATCTATATAATGATGGCATATACAGAACAGTATTATCCCGAAATGAAAATAATTGGTAACCTGAGTAAGGTTATAGGGTTACGATGGTTTCACGCTGCGGATCTAGAATTTAATGATCAATATTTTTTAGGGTACAAAAATATTATACGTAATTTTAGAGATCAACCTTTAAATACACCGCAGGATGAACTTATTAAATTTAACAAAAATATTGCCAATGCCTATAAAGCAGGAGTAGGTTTCAAATATTTGGAAGATTATCTAGAAGATGATAATATTCTTGCGGAGGCAATCCAAGAATACTATACCAATAATATATTGAAACAAACAAATTCTCAAGAATTTGAAAAAATATTAAAACGACTTGCCACAAAGGATGTTGATTGGTTTTTTGAAGATTATGTCAAGACGAATCAGAAACTTGATTTTAAAATTTCATCTGTAAAAAAGAGCAAAGACTCTCTAGAAGTTACTATAAAAAACAAAAGAGATAACAATATGCCAATATCACTGGGGGCAACCAGAGATGATGTACTAATCTCTAAAACGTGGGTTAAAGATATACAAGGCAAAAAAAAGGTTACGATTGGTAATGAGGATATCGATAAACTGGTTTTAGATTACGATCAAAATATTCCAGAATTTAATAGAAGAAACAATTACAGGAACTTAAATTGGATTTTTAATAAACCATTTCATTTTACTTTTATACAAGACGTAGAGGATCCTACAAAAAGTCAAATATTCTATACTCCAGAGTTCGAGTTTAATAATGTATATGATGGATTTACCATTGGTGCTAAATTTTTTAATAAAAATATTATTAGAAAAAACTTTGATTACAGAATTAAACCTAGTTATGGATTTGCCTCCAATAAATTATTAGGTTCTGGTTTTTTTCAGGTAAGGCAACAAATTGCAGATCACGATCTTTTTCTAATACGATATTCTTTTAGCGGCAGCAGTTCTAGTTATGCACCTGGATTATTAGTTAGACGCTTTTCTCCAACCGTACGTTTTTCTTGGAGACCAGAAGATTTACGATCAAATAAAAGTCAGACATTAAGCATAAGAAGTGTAAACGTTTTTAGACAACGTGATGAGATAAACCCAGTTAACACACCGGATTACAGTGTTTTTAATGTCCGATATAGATATTCTAACTTCAATCTAATCAACACCTCTTCTTTCAATTTTGATTACCAATTAAACAAAAATTTTAGTAAATTCTCTACTACTATAAATTATAGAAAACTATTTCTTAATAACCGACAACTTAATCTTCGTCTTTTTGCTGGAGCGTTTATATTTAATGATACCAGTAGAGATGGTGATTTTTTTAGCTTCGCCTTAGATCGCCCTACAGATTATCTTTTTGATTTTAATTACTTAGGTCGTAGTGAAGATAGTGGTTTAGTAAGTCAACAAATTATTATCGCCGAAGGAGGTTTTAAATCTCAACTAGATTTCCCATTTGCTAATCAATGGATTACAACACTTAATGCTAATACCAATATCTGGAATTGGGTATATGCTTATGCCGATGGAGGTATCGTTAAAAATAGAGGAGTCTCACCAAAATTTGTATACGACGCAGGAATACGATTAAGTCTTGTAGCTGATTATTTTGAGCTTTTCTTTCCTATAGCTTCTAATAATGGTTTTGAAATAAACCAACCTAATTATGACGAGAAAATTAGGTTTATTGTTACGTTAAGTCCTCAAACTCTTATTGGGCTTTTTACCAGAAGATGGTATTAATTTAGCCTACAAACATTTCTATAAATAACGTTCGTTTGAATCAATAGTTTTTTCTGGTGTAGTTTCTAGCAAGAATTTCATGAAAATATACAAGCTTAAAACATGTGCTATATTGATAAGAACTGTAAAAATTCGATTAAAGTAAAATAGTTCATTTATAGGTAATAAAGAAATTATGAATATACATAAACAAGAAACTATAATCAACTTCAAACCACCTCTATATGTGTCTTGCATATAGATAAGATAGGCAACCAATATATACACTGTAGAACTAACCAAACAAAAAACTACTTCTGGTACGACCTCCCTAACCATATCTATTAGTAATTGAGAAATAGAAAAAATTAAATAAGCCACTAACGCAGAACTAATTAAAATTGGAATTGACAAAAAAGTACTACGTTGAACGGTTTTAATGAATAAATATTTTCTTAAAGCTATTGTACAAAATATAAAATATAAAGATGTAAGAATACAAATACTGGAAAAGTTAGAAATGAAATCTGTATAAATAAGAACATCACAGAAAATCATAGAAACTAAGCTAAGCAGATACCATACATTGAACTTCTTAATATTACACATATATATCCCCCCTATAAAAAACATAGTTATGGGCAAAGCATAAGCCAAATATTTTCTATCAAAAAATGTCGTAATTATAATAACTACCGAAAAAGCAAGGTAAAATAATATGTCGGTGAGTTTTATATTCTTCAAAAATTCACGATTACATTAATAATGATAACGAATATTTCTTCTAAGTTATATTATTTTTTGGATTTGTAGGAAAAAAAGATAATAAACCTTAATTCCTACATTTACAAAAACATATACTCTCATCGCGCTATCAAAGAACAAATTGATTATCAAGTATATAAAAGTCATTATACTACAAGAAAATTGTACCAACACACTACCCTATTAAACCTCTTTTCTAGAAATGTGAAAATTTTGAATATTTGTTAATCAAGTCTTAAAATAATTACTCAAAAAAAGAATTCAACAATAAAATACTATTTTAAATGAATTATCTTCAATAAATTTAATACTTCTTATCTTGGAATTGGCTTGAATTTTCGCTAAATTTGCAAACCGTAAAAAATCGTTCACATGCAGTCTGAAACAACTATTACACCTAATATTTCCTTCGAAGAATATAAAGATCAAATACTTAGAGATTATAAAATCGCTTTAACAAGTAGAGAGTGTAGTTTGTTAGGACGTCGTGAAGTACTTACCGGAAAATCTAAATTCGGAATTTTTGGAGGAGGTAAAGAATTACCACAATTAGCAATGGCTAGGGTATTTCGTGATGGTGATTTCAGATCGGGATACTATAGAGATCAAACATTTATGATGGCTATTGATCAATATAATGTAGAACAATTTTTTGCTGGATTGTATGCGCACACGGATATTGAAAAAGAGCCTTTTGCGGCAGGAAGACAGATGGGCGGACACTTTGCTACTCATAGTCTTAATGAAGATGGATCTTGGAAAAATCTAACAAAACAGAAGAATTCTAGTTCAGATATCTCTCCTACAGCTGGTCAAATGCCAAGATTACTAGGACTTGCGCAAGCATCAAAAGTATATCGAAATGAAAAAAGTGTATCTGAGCACACTAACTTCTCCATTAATGGAAATGAAGTTGCTTGGGGTACTATTGGTAATGCAAGTACTAGTGAGGGTCTTTTTTGGGAAACCGTAAACGCAGGAGGTGTTTTACAAGTACCTATGGTAATTAGTATTTGGGACGATGAATATGGTATTTCTGTTCATGCAAAACACCAAACTACTAAAGAAAATATTTCGCTAGTATTAGAAGGTTTCCGACGTGATGAAAAACATGATGGTTATGAAATCATTGTTGTAAATGGTTGGGATTATCCCGCTTTAGTGGATGCGTATGAGACAGCAGAAGATTTAGCTAGAGAGCAACATATTCCTGTAATTGTACATGTAAAAGAACTTACTCAACCACAAGGTCACTCCACTTCTGGTTCTCATGAAAGATACAAAAGTGAAGAACGCTTAAACTGGGAACGAGAGCACGACTGTAACAAGAAATTCAAAGAATGGATTATTGGTCACAATATCGCAACAGCTGATGAATTATTGGAACTAGAAAAATCTTGTAAAAAAGCAGTAAGACAAGGAAAAAACAATGCTTGGAATGCTTATATCTCTGAAATTAAAGAAGAGCAGAAACAAGCTTTAATAAGATTAGAAGCGGTAGAAAATAAAAGCGCAAATAAAAACTTTATCTCTCCTCTTGTAAGAACATTGGCAGATAAAGATGAACCAATAAGAAAAGATATTCTAGAAGCAACTAGAAGAACATTGCGATATTTAATTAAAGAAGATTTTGCCGAAAAGACAGCTCTACAGAATTGGATAAATAATTATATTGCCGAAATTCAACCAAAATATAGCGATCACCTATATAATGATTTTGACAGTAATGCTACTAAAATAAAAGAAGTAAAACCTGAATATACCGATAATGCAGAAACAGTAGATGCTAGAGTAATATTAAGAGATAATTTTGATCAAATATTTAGTAGAGTCCCTGAATCTTTAATTTTTGGAGAAGATAGCGGTAAAATTGGTGATGTTAACCAAGGACTTGAAGGATTACAACAGAAATTTGGAGAAATCAGAGTTTCTGATGCTGGAATTAGAGAAGCAACAATTATTGGACAAGGAATTGGTATGGCAATGAGAGGCCTTAGACCAATTGCGGAGATACAATATTTAGATTATATACTTTATTGTATTCAAGGACTAAGTGATGATCTTGCTACTTTAAGATATAGAACTTTTGCTAAGCAAAAAGCACCACTAATTGTTAGAACAAGAGGACACCGCTTAGAAGGTATATGGCATTCTGGATCTCAAATGGGTGGATTGATTCATTTATTAAGAGGTATTCACATTCTTGTTCCTAGAAATATGACTAAGGCTGCAGGATTTTACAATACGCTACTAGATAGTGATGAGCCTGCTGTTGTTGTAGAATGTCTGAATGGGTATCGTCTAAAAGAAAAAATGCCTTCTAATTTATCTGAAATAAGAACTCCATTAGGTATTGTAGAAACAGTAAAAGAAGGGAGTGACATTACATTAATTTCTTATGGCTCTACACTAAGATTAGTTGAGCAAGCTGCTAAAGAACTATTATCTGTAGGGATAAACGCAGAGGTAATTGATGTGCAGTCTCTTATACCTTTTGACCTAACTCACGATATCGTAAAAAGTATTGCTAAAACGAACAGAGTTTTAGTAATAGATGAGGATGTTCCTGGAGGCGCTACTGGATATATACTGCACAAACTTATTGATGAGCAAAATATATATCAATATTTAGATAGTGAACCGCAAACTTTAAGTGCTCAACCACATCGCCCAGCATTTGGTACAGATGGAGATTACTTTAGTAAACCATCTACAGAAGATATTTTTGAAAAGGTGTATGAAATAATGAACGAGGTAAATCCATCTAATTTTCCCCGGTTAAGATAATCAGTTTACTTAAAAAGGATTTTCTATTTTGATTCGTTTGCCTTCTTTGTAAGAAATAACGAAAATATTTTTATCAATAACACCAGACTTTAGCAATATTTTTCTGAATTCCTGGGCCTCAACGAGTGTTTCGAAAATCCCTAAACTTAATTTATAGTAAGAGGTATCACTGTACACAAGAGAGTTTGTGAATTTTTCTGAAACCAAAGAAATTTTTTTATCCGTAAATGACTGAATTTGAACAGAATAAACAGTATCCTTGTTTATTAAATCTCTGTACATATAAAGGTTTTTTAAGTCATTTAAATCGGATTGATCACTTTTCAATTGATTAAGTTGTGTTTTTAATCCGTTAATTTCTGACTGAAAGGAAGAGAACTCCTTATTTTCCATTACTAAAACATCACCATTATTTCTATCCACCCAAAACACCAAATAAACAATTAATGATATCGTAAGTATTAATAAAACAGAACAAAGTAATTTAAGCATCATTTTAGATGCTCTATTCCGTTTAAGTTCAACAGATTTGTCATTAAGAAGATCTTCTAATTTTCGTTGCTCTACTTCAGCTTTTTCTATTTGATAATGCAATGATAAAAGATCTTCGTTTTTAATATCTGGCATTGGTATGGAGGTTTAATGATACTTTATAGGCTTACGGTAATTTTTGCTTGGTTATTTTATAAACGATTCCATCATTCATCTCTAAGATCATAATAGGATCCTCAGAGATAATTTTCTGAAACGCTTTTAAAGGAAATCCTTTAGAAATTTGGTTTAAATTCTGAATACGAACTTTATCATTTAGCTCTAACCTTCTTAGTTTCGTATTTGTATTAGAAACATAGTAATTATCATATAAAAAATACAATGTATCGCCATTTTTATCAATATCGTATTCGGCGTCATTGTTTTCTTTAGCTTTTTTTACTGCTTTTCTACCTTTATAGTACTCAATAAAATCCGCCTCAATAAAAATAACACCATTCGTTCTAAACACATTCTTCACATAACAATGTTGTTTTTTAAATTTTAGCTTTTTAGCATCATCTTCTATTACGTCTTGAGCGCTATCTACCATAGCTGAATCAATACCTATTTCAGAATTACCATCAACACGTGATCCCAATTTTTCCTTATAATCAGATATATCAGTTTTTAGTTTCATTAATTCTTCTTGTAAAGAATCATTCATTTTTTTTATCTGATCTATATTCTCCGGCGTGTCCTGTGCTTGATCAGAATCTGGATTAAAACCATCCTGATTTAGATAATACATAGTAAAAGACATCCCTATGACTACCAAAAAGAACAAAATCATAAAAACAATACTATTCCTTTTACTTCTTTTCAACTCTTTGGATATAGAAACAAGACGATCTTCTAGTTTCTGTTGTTTCATACCAGATTTTTCAATCCTATATTGTACAGATAATAATTCGTCTTCTTTATTTTTCATTTCGCATTCTAAATTTCTATAAAATCATTTACCCTATGGTATCCATTTAATATCTTTAAAATCAGGTTTCCTTTTTTCCAAAAAGGCATTTCTTCCTTCTTTTGCCTCTTCCGTCATATATGCTAATCTAGTTGCTTCACCTGCAAAAACCTGTTGCCCAACCATACCATCGTCAGTAAGATTCATTGCAAACTTTAGCATTTTTATAGAAGTAGGTGATTTTTCTAATATCTCTTTAGCCCACTGATATGCAGTGTCTTCTAATTCTTCGTGAGGTATAACAGCATTTACCATACCCATTTCATATGCTTCTTGCGCTGAATAGTTCCTTCCTAAAAAGAAAATTTCTCGAGCCTTTTTTTGCCCTACCATCTTTGCCAAATAAGCAGATCCATATCCACCGTCAAAACTCGTAACATCCGCATCTGTTTGTTTAAAAATAGCGTGTTCTTTACTTGCTAACGTTAAATCACAAACAACATGAAGACTATGCCCTCCTCCTACTGCCCATCCAGGCACAACTGCAATTACTACTTTTGGCATAAATCTAATTAATCGTTGTACTTCTAAAATATTCAACCTATGCATTCCGTCCTGACCCACATATCCTTGATGCCCTCTAGCTTTTTGATCACCACCGCTACAAAAACTATACACTCCATCCTTGGTTGATGGTCCTTCTGCAGAAAGTAACACAACTCCTATAGACGTATCTTCCTGAGCGTCATAAAAAGCATCATACAACTCACTAGTTGTATTTGGTCTAAAAGCATTACGAACATTAGGTCTATTAAATGCTATTCTGGCAACACCTTTTGATTTTTTATAGGTTATATCTTGATATTCTTTTACAGTTTTCCAATTTATCGAACTCATTATATTTTTTTTATGCTATCAAAAATAATACAATATATTGTATCCAGCTACATCATTATAGTAGTTAAATCAAGTTAAAAAAGTAATATTTTTACATCTTTCATATAAATTAACACAGGTTTTGCACGATTTTTGATATTTTAGACAAAACAGATAATTAGAAATTACTATGAAGATTCTCCCTATCTTATTTTTAAGCTGTATTGGTCTTATCTCTTATGGACAAGAAAAGCCTTCATTAACAATTGATTGGGAAACTTGGAATACACATATTGCGGATAACAGCTCTCAATATACGCTTGAACATAAAGAAATAACTCCTTCTTTATCTTATGTAAGAGAGTTAATTTCTACTGGAAATTACGTTTTAATGGAGATCAACTTATCCGTTGATTTACGTAAACAACATCTTGAAAACGAAACACCAATTCTTTTACTTCCTGAAAATAAATTTATACAATCCGATTATGCGTTCTCTCTTCCTAATAACACAAATCAAAATCAAAATAATTTAAGATTTACGATAACAGGTAATGGAGGATATAACGCTAATAATAGCGGAAAAGGAGGTGTTAAAAACAATGCTTATAGGGATGCAAGTACTTATACGGGAATATATTGCCCCGCGACTGGTGTTCCTTTAACGTATTAAAAATACAACTATGTTTAGTAATGGATTATTGAAACTAATCGACTAAACGAATACCATCTTTTTCTATCACTATTTTTTTCGCTTTATATAAAGAACCAATAGCTTTCTTAAAACTTTTTTTACTCAGCTGAAAAACATCTTTGATATCCTTAGGATCTGACTTATCATTAAGATCAATAAATCCTCCACTTGACTTTAATTCATCAAGTATTTGTTGAGCATTAGGTTCTATGGCACGATATCCGTGTCTTTGCAAGGTAAGATCAATCTTTCCATCGGGACGTACTTTTTTCACAAATCCTTTTAATTGATCTCCTGGTGTTATTTTTTGAAAAATTTCATCTTCATACACTAAACCTAAATGCTTTTGATTGACAATCATATTCCATCCATAAGGAGATGGATGTGATGCAATTAAATCTACCTCATCATAAGAAGATAACAAAACTAAAGAATTATCTAAAAATGCATTCGTCTTACTTGACCCAACTAATCTATTCGTTTCCTCGTCTAGATATACATAAACAAGATACCAGCTTCCAATTCTCATCTTAGATGCTTGCTCTCTAAAAGGTATAAACAACTCCTTTTCTAACCCCCAGTCCATAAATGCTCCAATATCTGAAACAGTGGTACACTTTAAATAAGCAAATGATTTTACCGTAGCATACGGTTCTAAAGTTGTAGCGACAATTCGTTCTTCATGATCTAAGTAAAGAAATACTTTGATCTCGTCTCTAATCATAAACTGATTCGGAACATATTTGTTAGGCAATAACACTTCATTCCCATCATCATCACTAAGATAGACACCTTGATCTCTCTCTCTTACAAATTCCAATGTGTTATATTCACCAAGCTTAAGCATCGTTTTATATTTTTGCGCAAAGATAATTGTTTAATCTTCCTATATATCATATTAAAACAAAAAAAGGTGCTCAATCAAGAACACCTTTTCTGTTTTCAATATCTGTTATTCTATTTGTACACAGATTCTTTCTTAAAATGCTTTGCTAATAAATAATAAACTACTGCTCTATATTTATTTCTATTAGATTTCCCATACGCATCCATAACAGAAGCAATTGCCTCATCTAACTTTGGTCCATCGGAAAGACCTAACTTTTTAATTAAGAAATTTTTCTTTACAGTTTCTAATTCTGAAGGATCACTCCCAGATACTGTAGCAGCATCTTTATTATAAATAGAAGGTCCACAACCAATAGTAACTTTAGTTAAAAAGTCCATATCTGGAGTTTGACCAATTTTATCTTTAATATCCGCAGCGTACTTAGTAATCAATTCGTCTCTTTTACTCATAAGGTGATAATGTTTTAGGTTTTAGTTAATTTATTATGTTATCTCAAATATAACTCATTTATAAATGAATTATTCATTTATAAATTATAATAAACTTGTTTTTTTAGACAAAATGCTTAAAATAATCGATTAAAACACCATCATTCATTTTTCTAGGAGTAAAAACTTCTAATAATTGAGGTTTGTCGTTCTTATTATAGAGATTTCTTATAGCTTGTCTTAGTTCATCTTTTCCTTGAACAGTGGTATATTCAAAATTAAACATAGTAGACAATTGCTCTGCTGTTAAACTATGTTTTGTTTCGAAATAAGTACTAAAATTGTAGCTCTCAGATTTACCAGGTAAAATTCTAAAAATCCCTCCTCCACTATTATTAATTAAAATAATCTTGAAATTAGAAGGAATAGAATCATTCCACAGTCCATTACTATCATAAAAAAAACTAAGATCACCGGTTATTAATGTAGTAGGAACCTCTGAAGCTACCGCTGCACCTATTGCAGTAGAAGTACTTCCATCTATTCCACTTGTTCCTCGATTACAGTATACTTTAAATGAAGGGTTCAATGAAAATAATTGCGCATACCTAACAGTAGAACTATTGCTTAACTGAATCATCTGATCATTAGGAATAAGATCAAACATCGTTTCAAACACTTTGAGGTCAGAAAAATCTACTTCTTGTAGATACTTCTCGTGTCTTACCCTTCTTTGATTTCTTTTTGCAATCCAAAAAGATTTATACTCATTATCAATAATCTTTGTATCCGGTAAAAAACCCGATAAAAACATACTAGGGTTCATTTTTATATGCTCCGTTAAGCAAAAATATGTATCATAGGCTTTCTTTTGATCAATATGCCAATGAACTTTAGGTTGGTAATTTCGTAAAAAAGCCTTTATTCTTTTAGAAACTACCATACCTCCAAACGTCAATAATACATCCGGTTGTAAAGCTTTAAATTCACTATCACTTAGAGAGGTAATTAATTGATCAATACAATTTACATGTGTTTCGTGATGGATATTAGATGTCGTTTCTGTCAAAACTAAAACCGAGGGATCTTTAGCTAAATAATCAATCAACTCCTTTTCTATACTATTAGGAGGGTTTACTCCTATCAATACTAATTTACGTTTAGATATATTCCATTGCTTCAACATGGTAGAACGTAACGTATCAGAGATACGTTGTTCTATGTGCTCCACAGGAATATTCTTAGGAACTATTGTTGGTTGAGTAATCGTATCATATAACGGCTCGTAAAAAGGAACATTAATATGAACAGGTCCATTTCTTTCTATAGCTTTATTAAGCGCTATATTAATCTCCCGCTCATTATGTTTTTGGGCTTCATGCTGTTTTTGTTTTATCTTAATATCATCTATTTCAATCTCAGGAACAATTTCTGAATATAAGTTGGCTGAATATAAAATATGATTTTCAAATACATTCTTTTGTCGAATCGTTTGCCCATCACCAATATCAATGCGTTCAATAGGTCGATCTGCACTTAATACTACTAACGGTACATCACTATAAAATGCCTCTGAAATTGCAGGGTAATAATTCAATAATGCGCTCCCTGAAGTACAAACCAATGCAACAGGTTTTTTTATCTGTTGTGCAATTCCTAAAGCAAAAAAAGCAGCGCATCGTTCATCGACAATACTATAACATTTCATAGTAGGGTTTTCCGTAAAACCAATTGTCAAAGGAGCATTTCTAGATCCAGGAGAAATAACCACATGTAAAATTCCTTTTGCTTCACATAAAGCAACTATGGTTTGAGATAAAGGAATTTTGGAATATAAACGTTTCTTCATTCGAGTGGCTAAATTACAATATAGTGTCAAGTAAAGCCAGTCTTTTGAAGTATTTTAATACAAAACCTTTTTCATTGTTTCACTTTTTCGTACAGTTTCTTCCCACTCTTTTTCTGGAACAGAGTCTTTAGTAATTCCTCCTCCAATATAGACAATAGCTTTCTCTTGGTCTATTTCCATACATCTAAGATTTACATATAGGTTGGACACAACATTACCTTCGTGATTAATTAGCAATTCTCCTAAAAAACCTGTATAATATTTTCGGTTATATGGTTCATTATTTAAAATAAATAATCTCGCTGAATCTTTAGGCAAACCACATACAGCAGGTGTGGGATGTATACCTTCAATAATAGAATCAATATCAGAATCTTTATTTTTTACAACACCAGTAATATCTGTTTTAAGATGTAATAAGGAACCAGCCCTATACGTATAGGTTTTAGATTTTTTGATGTTATTGATTTTTGGCAAGAGCTTATTTAAAACAAAATCCGTAACCATAGCTTGTTCTTCAATTTCTTTTGTTCCCCATTCCACATTTAAAGAATCTACATAAGGTTGAGTTCCCGCTAAAGCCATCGTGTTAAATTCATTTCCTCTTATTGTCATAAGAGTTTCTGGTGTAGCACCAAGCCAAGTTCCGACAGCAGGATGATACCATAAATACACAAATGCATTTGGGTAACAATTAATCAATCTTTTAAAAACTTCTAAAGGATTTTTTTTAGAAAAAGAAACCTCTTCTCTTCTAGAAACAACTACTTTTTTAAAAAGATCATCGTTAATAGCACGTACGCTATCTTTTACAAGCTGTACATATTTTATTTTTGCACTTAGATCCTGTTTGGTAGACAAGATATCCTTTTGAATATGTTTTGACATTTCGTTAGTTGATGTAACTAGGGAACTGTAATATGTGCTTTTTTCTTTGGGGATTAAAACCGCTTGTTTCCTATTATCAAATGGAGCAAAAACAAAACCAGCGGTACTATACGAATCGATTTCATATAAATTATTATCATTCTGCAAAAAACAATTTATAGTTAATTCTTGAGACTTCCGATATACTACGAATGGCAGTTGACTATCCATATGGGATTGGATTTTTAGGTATAATGCCAAAATATCCATATTACCTAGATTTTGCTAATGCTATTGTAGTTAACTTAACAATCGAAATTAATTGCTTTTCTTCATTACGTATTTTTATATCCCAAAGTTGAGTTGTTCTCCCTTTATGTACAATTTCTGCTCTAGCATATACATAACCTTCTCTTATACTTTTTACGTGATTCGCTGAGATCTCTAATCCTCTAATATAATACTCCTTTGTATCTAAAAAAATATGCGAAGCTGCGCTACCAACACTTTCTGCAAGCGCAACCATAGCACCGCCGTGTAACACACCGTCAGGCTGATGAACTTTTGATGTTACAGGCATCTTTGCTACCAAATAATCTTCACCTACTTCACAAAAAGAAATATCCAATGTTTCCATTAACGTATTCTTACACATTTTAGCACATTGCTCCAATATCTCTTCTTCAGTTAACTTCATAAATTTAATTTTAAGTAAAAATAAACAATGGCATTAAATAATTCTAACTATATTTATGTATTATTTTAACGAACGTTCAATAAAATGCCTAAAACCAAAACATCCAAAGCAGAAGTCTTGAGTAAAGTAATCCCTATACTTAGAGAAAAAGGTATCTGCAAAAGCAGTATGAGTGAATTAGCAAAAGCTTGTGAAATTCAAAAATCTCATTTCTATTATTATTTTAATAACAAAGAACAGTTGATAAAAGAAGTCTTAGCTACAGTGAACAGTTATTTTAAACATAATTTATTTAAGGTGATTGAAAACAACACCCTTACTACTGATCAAAAATTAAAAAAAATTCGCATACTCATTGATAAAATGTTCAAAAACGCCAATAGTGGGTGTATTATGGCAAATACAGCATTAGAAACAGCACATTTAAACCCTATTTACAAGGAAGAGATTAAACACTTTTTTGAAGATTTCATATCTGGTTTACAACTATTACTAGTCCCTAATTACTCTAAAGAAGAATCCTTATCACTTGCAGAACAGATGGTCCAAGATTTAGAAGGTGGAATTCTGTTAATGCGGGTATATAATGATCATAAATACATTAATAATGCTGTTTCTAGAATGGAAAAAATAATCTTAAAAGGATAATTATGAAATCATTTACTATTCAATCTAACGACGGATACCCTATTTCCGCACACGAGTTTCTTCCTGAATTTTCAAATAACAAAACTATTGTATTTGCTCCAGCAGTTGCTGTACCGCAAAAGTTTTACTTTAACATGGCTAATTACCTAGCAGAAAAAGGATGTAACGTATTTACTTTTGATTATCGCAGTATTGGTTCTTCCAATTCTAAAAGTATTCAATCTCTAAAAAAACATGGATTTTTCTCTTGGGCAATGGATTTTAACGCGGTTTCTAACTATGTAAAAACAAAATACCCAAATAACCTACAATACATGATTGGTCATAGTTATGGAGGAAATAGTGTTGGTTTCAGTGATGCATTTCAATATTATGATAAATATATAACTATTGGATCCCAATTTGGCTTTTATAAACATTTTACTCCTAGAATGCGTTTTTTAATATATTTAAATTTCAAATTCTTCGTTCCAATTACAACCTCTATTTTAGGATATTATCCATCCAGTTGGTTTGGATTAGGTAGACCATTGACTACAAAAGCTGCCAAAGATTGGGCTACTTTTTTATTACATCCAGATTCCATGTTACATTTCACAGATGGCAATTCAGAAACTTATTACCAAAACATAAAGGAGTCTATGTTACTTATTAGCATAGATGATGATCTTTTTGCTCCTAAAAAATCGGTAGACATTCTGGCAGATAGAGTATACAGCCATGCCCTAACTACAAGAAAGCATATAAATCCTTCTGATTACAATTTAAAAACAATTGGACATTTTGATTTTTTTAGAAAGAAAAATCAAGATATCTTGTGGCCGATAATAGATCAATGGTTTGAACTATAAAAGTGACTAATTATGCAAAAAGAGGTTGTCTATCAATCTACTAACACATTTGACACATTGAATGATTTAACCAATCAAACCAAAACAGTTTGGCTCGTATTTCATGGAATTGGCTATTTAAGTAGATATTTCATCCGTTTATTTCAAAGTCTTGACGCTAAAGACAATTATATTATTGCTCCGCAAGCTCCTTCTAAATATTACAAAAACAATGATTATAAAAGAGTAGGATCTAGCTGGTTAACAAAAGAAAATACTGGAACAGAAACTAAAAATGTACTCAACTACATAGATGCAATTATGGAATTAGAGAAGCTACCACCTTCTGTAAATTTTGTAGTTTTAGGATATTCACAAGGGGTGAGTATCGCCAGCAGATGGATCGCAAGTAGAAAGATACAACCAAATGCCTTTGTTATGATTTCTGGTGGGTTTCCAAAGGAATTGAAAAAAGATGATTTTACTTTTCTAAACCAAACTACTAAGGTGACCCACATTTTAGGTGAAAATGATCCTTATTTTGAAATCAAAAAAGTAGAAGCTGAAAAAATACGTTTAAAAGAGATATTACCACAAATAGAATTTAGATCTCATCCTGGTGGTCATGAATTAGACATAAGAACTGTTAAAAACATTTTTTGAGCGGTAACATTTTCGGTTATTAAGACATATACTTATAGAAGCTTTAATTTAAATAGCTATTATAATGTCTAAATATTCCTTATTTATAATACTCATCTGCCTATTTTCTTTAGAAATAGTATACCCTTATGAAGATTATTATATCGATCGTGTAACAGGACTAGAGCTAGGATTAGATGGTTCCGAAACAAATAATTTAAGAGTTATTGATATTAGAGAATGGAACTACGTAATTGAAGAAAAAGGAGGCGTCAAATCTATCTCTGGTATACAAGAATTACACAAAAATAGCTCTATAATTACATTTGATGAAGATCAGATACAAATGGAAGTACAAAGAATTGCTGATGACACTATGGAAGAAGGGTTAGAGAATCAGGTTTTCATAGTATTAAATGTTAATAATGGAAAAGTTTCTGCGGTCAGAGACTGGATACCAGAGCTAAAGACCAATTCAGAAATCATGATTAATACATATGGCGTTGGTAGTAATAGTGCTCCACGGGTAGGAGAAGGGTTAATGCTTCTAGGACAATTACACGGACATCCTAAAGAATTGCAAGAAAACAAAAAAAATATTAGAACTGTTTCTGAATTTGATATAAAAGTAGCCCGAGAACTAGGGATTACAATTTTTGCCGTTGATGCTTTTAACGCATTTGATATTTTTGATTCAAAAAACTCTAAAAATGGTTCTAAATCCCTTCACATACACTGCGTTACAAAGAATGGTGAAGTTAAAAATTTTATTGGCAGAACTATTGGAAAGAACAATATAAACACCTTTAACTTTTCTTATTATTTCGATTCAATTTTAAGAAAAAACAATAGCATAAAAGTTCTATAGCATTACATTAATCAAAGAAAAAAGTATATCCTATCTATAAAGTATCTATCAATCTTCTTGAATTCACTGTATCATAGATAATAGTTAATTTTTGAATTTTATTATCTTCTGAAAGATCTAAAATATCAACTACTTTAAAATTCACTTTTTCATTATTCTTAAGTATCCATTCATAATCAAAAAGTAAGGAAAGGCGATTGGTATCTTTCTCTAAAAATATTCCATCTAAATGAAGTTTGGAAGAATTCGTGTCTGCCGATAAATCCTTATAGAATTTAGCTGCTGATAACGTACCATATAAAGGAGATATCACAATACCATCATCGGTGAATAGGTCTACTACTTTGGCTACGTCACCTTTTTCTAATAAAAAAAGATATTTCCTTGCTACTTCTTCTTTTGTCATCTTTAAATTTTACAAATATCTTTCTTTAATGATTTCTACGTGATGGTTTTGATGACCAGAAAGTATATAACCCGCAGCTCTAGCACTCATAGGGCTACCACTCGCCTCTCCTATTTGACTTAACATCTCTGATGTAAATCTTTTATATAAAGTAATTGAGCTATTCCTTACGGATTCAAAGTCTTCAATAAGATCTTCAATACTAAATGTATTTGCATTAGAATTCGGCACATAAGCATCTTGATCAAAACCAATCAAAGGAGTTTCATCTTTTCTCGCGAACCTAAGTGCTCTATATGAAAATATACGCTCCGTATCAATTATATGCTGTATCACCTCTGCTATGGTCCATTTACCATCTTCATAGGCATAAGTCAATTTTTCCTTAGGGATAGCGTTTACAAAATCAATAAACTTCTTCTTTCCTAGCTGTAGCCCTTCTACGATATTATTACTTTCTGCTTTATCTATAAAACTTCCGTAATATGGATTATATTCTTCTTGCGCAAGTAATGATTGCATATATAACTATTTATAAATTTTGTTGAAATTTACTAATTCTAGAAACATTCATTGATTGCATTAACAGTTATTTATAAGATAAGCGGATTATACTAAATAGTAAATTTATTGTTTAGCATCAATAAACTTTATTGCCTCTATAACATTCTTGTCTTTAGTTAAATCTTGAAAGTTAGCCTCTTTAATAATCTCTATTTCCGGTTTAATGGTTTTTGTAAACGTCGCAGATTTATCTGTCGCATAACTTAATGTTATCGCAGCTTTTGTTTTAAATGGCAATTCAAATAAATCATTAGCAGTAGTCAAACCACAACTTTCCTCTCCGATAATCACCGTGTTTTTTCTTCTTCTAATACCTAAGGCTACAAACTCTCCAGCACTAGCCGTCATTACACCAGTTATTAAAGCAACAGGGGTTTCTGTTTTAGGTCTAGTAGCTGTCTTTACTTGCGCTTGTATTTTTTGATCTTCATAATAAATGCCATTATCAAGTCCCGAACGATTTTTTACATTCTTATCCGCATCTAAATATAATGACACTGTATTATCGCCGATTAAATGGTATAATCCAGCAAGCATGACATTAGAGTTCCCTCCTATGTTTAGTCGTAAATCAATGATCCATCCTTTTATTTTGTTAGAAGTATCCACTTTTATGATGGCATCATATATTTCTTGACTTCTTTCATTTAGTTCCTTTTCTGTCGCATTCAATAATAACATTCCTGGAATAAACACATATCCATAATGATCATTAATTACTTTTATATCAAACTTTGGTTCTTCACTGTATTTTGCCAATAAACTACTGTGTAAATCTTCTTTAGTAATTTGTCTTTTGAGACTACTTTGATACATTTTTTTCTCTGAAAAAAGCAATAAATGATCTCCTTTAATAGTATCAAAAAGTTTCGAGCAAACCTCTAATGATTCCTCGAAAGTACTTTTCTTCAAAGCTTCTTTTTTTACATATGGTTTTATTTTACTCCAGTTAACATTTTTTCGATACAGATAATTAGCTTCTAACTGTTCAAAAAAACGATCATAGAATATATTAATACTATCTTGAACGGATTCAACTTTTTCTTGACTGTAGCTCTTTGAATAAAATACTGAAATGGTAATGATTACGACTAAAAAAAATCTTTTCATAACTATGGTTTTTAAATTTCACTTCTTCAAAATTATAGACCATGAAAAGAAAAACACTTCTAAAAAAATACAAGAATGTCCAGAAAAAAAATATTGGACTTATTCGTTTTTATGATTCTTCTTATACTGCGTAGGAGTTAGACCCGTTATCTTTTTGAATACCGCATTAAATGAAGATTTTGAACTAAAACCAGATTTTTCTGCAATTGCTAATAATGTAAACTTTTTTTCTTCAGAAGAAACCAACAATGTTTTTACCTTTTCGATTCTATAAGTATTTATAAAATCATTGAAAGACATATGATACGTATCGTGGATATATAGGGATAGTTCTTTTTCTGATATAGATAACAAAGACGCTAGATCAGAAACTTTGAGGTTTTGATTTGTAAAAATCTCTTCTGTTTTCATATAATACGCTATACTATTCCTCAACGCAATATCTGTTTCTTCTTCTTTATGATCTTTTAGGCAAAAAGTTTTAAACAGCAGATTAGATTTTGTAAAACCAATAAAACCTATCCAATAGATATAGATAGAATTTAAAACCAATATTACATAGTAAAACTCTCCGCTATCTTCGAGATTAAAAAGAACTGCAATGATTTGATGAAGTAAATTAAGAATAATAAATACAATAAACATCCAGGAAAATGTGGAAAACCATTCCCAATTTTTGCGAATAGACAGAGAACCTTTGATCTGGTCTTTATTCTTATTTATAAATCCTAGGACATATATCATGAGAATTAGGTTAAACGTCAGATAAACAAAATCATTATATAGAAAAAAACCTGTTTGATAGACTCTATAAAAAATATGTTCATCAATACCACTATGGAGCATCACATACCAATAAGTTCTTAAGATTCCATACAAAATTGCGGGAATAAACAATAGATATTCAACAAAGGAAATAACGTAAGCTTTTTTTTCTATTTGGCTTTTTATATAAAAATAAAATCCCACACCAATAAGATACTTATACGGAAATGGAAAAGAAGTCAAAGGAAGAAAACCTATTGAATTGACATTCATATACAGGAATGCATATGTCAAATTATAAAAGGACAAAGAAAATAAAAACAATATGTAATAATTAAATGCTCTTTTATTCTCTCTTCTTTTAGAAAGTAGATATAAACATAGTGTAAAACCCTGTATTGCACCAAAAAGGACTATAATATTTAATACTGTGTAATTTATGGTGTTGTTTTTATTAGTAAAACGATCAATTAATAAATAAGTCTTTGGATGGTTTTAATAAACTTAATTCTTTGTTCTATAAATATTTCTTGGGTAATCAGAGATTCGTACATTTTCTTTTTGCAATTCGTTTAATGCATTTTTTGCTATCCAAATTGCAGAAGAGCTCTTTAATTCTAATAATTGATTAGCAACTTTTATAGCTTTTTTATTTAAATCTATATTTCTCTTTCCAATATTTCTCAAAGCCCAATTTATCGCTTTTTTCACATACAATCTGTCATCATTTGATTCTTTTTTAATGATTGGAAAAAATTGTTCAAACAATTCATTATCTGATTTTTTATCAGCCATACAATAAGCAGCCATAATAGCAAAACCAGCTCTTTTTTCGAATTCGGGTTTTCTCTTTGTCCAATCAATTATTTTAGCCAGTGCAAATTTACTTTTAGCAAACAGTCCCATACAGAAGCTATCACAAATTTCCCAGTTTTCAAAGGTTTTTACCCATTTCTCCATCAGTTCTTCTGTAACATCATTAGGATTAAATAATTTACTACACAACAACCTACCTTCATATATATTACTATCAAAAAGCTGCAAAGCAAGATCATTTCTACCCTTTCCAATATCTTTCGCTAATTCTTTTAGATCTTTATGATATATGCCTAAAGAATTGTGAGCTACAATTCCAAATTTCCTTTCTTTGAAAATTATTTTTTCAGGGTCTTTTAGCTCATTAAGATATACTATTATTTCATCGTAAGTCACACTAAGTTTTTCTGTTCATTAGATTATTCATTCCTACTATTTTACAAAATAAGTAAGAGGATCTTTTATTTTGTTTTCCTTTTCACCCAATTTATTATTAAGGTTAACGCCTTAGGAGAAAAAGTCTGTTCTATTTCGGCATATTCGCTTAATGAACCACTTTCTGATTCTTGAAAAAGGTGATTTAGATTTTCTAAGGTTACAATTTCTACATCTTGGTTACCTCCTTTTGCTAAGGCATTTTTAATTCCGGATAAATTTTCTTTTACTGAAACCTGCAGATCTTTATCTCCATTTAGAGCTAACACAGGAATATCAATTTCTTCTAAATATGCTGCAGGTTGGGACCTAATAAAACTAGCTACTTCTGAACCAGTAATCTGTTCTACCAACATTTTTCTTTGATTCTCTGGAAATAGCGCTCCATATTTATTAGAGTAATACGAGTTAATACTGTCTTTTAATGAAATATTATCTAAGTCAGAATTCACTACTATATCATAAGCTTCCTTTACTACTTTCTGACCTTGTTGAATTTGTAATTCATTTATTCCAAGATTTCTTTCGAAAGCAGCTTTTTGCAAAAGCATTAATTCATCCCCGTTTATTCCTGGCGCAGCAAGTAGAACCAAAAAATCTAAATCACCTTTCTCTACAGCAACTTTAGGAGCGACAATACCACCAATACTATGACCTATTAGTCCTATTTTAGAATCACTAAATTCCTTTCTTTCTTTTAAAAAATCAATTGCATACTTGACATCAGCAGCAGAGACGTCTATGGTAACCATATTAAAATCTCCTTCCGATTCGCCCACACCTCTTTCATCAAAACGAAATACAGCTATTCCGTTCTTTGTTAATTCATTTGCCAACACAAAATATGGTTTATGACCAAACATATCTCCATCTCTATTTTGTGCACCGCTACCACTAACTATAATAGCCAAAGCGTAATTACCCTTCTCTTTCGGCATTGTTAGTGTTCCACTTAACTTCACGTTATCATCTTTATTAACAAATACTACATTTTCAGAATGATAATTAAATGGTGGTTTGGGTTCTTGAGGTCTATTTAATGTAATAGTTCCTTTCTTAAGGTCTAAAGGAATAGGATGACCGCTTTGCGAAAAATTACCAATAATCTCCATCTTATCATTAAGTTTTCCCTTATACTCTAGTTTAAGATCGGGAAATGAAATAGTAATTATTGAGTCTGCAAAAACTGTGGCTGAAGCCTTAGCGCCGCTCAATCCTTGTTTTAAAATGCTAAGTGTTGATACATAATCATTAGCAACTTTTTCTATATTAAAAGCTATTTCTAACTTATTTCCATTAACATTTACTTCTCCAATCCAATCTCCAGAAACATCCTGAGAAAACGAAAAAACTGTAAAAAAGAAAAAAGAGAAGATGATAAATATTCTATCCATTTGTGTGAATGTTTTATAAACTAAAATAGTATATATTTTATACTCAACTAATTTATACTATTTTAGTTAGTAAATGGTATGAACAAAAAAAAGAATGAATAAAACTCATTCTTTTCGAAAATCATTTTAAACTATTGTAGCGAATATTACTCTAATGAAAATGTATACACACCTGTATCCTGATCAAATACAAATTCGGAATTTTGTATTTCTAAATTACTAAAATTGATCACATCACAACATTCTCCTTTAATTCGTTCTGTAGTTAATTCTAAAGCAAATAACTCCGAATTAGAAATTTCTATTGAATAAGCAGTTGTTCCCGCAGATATACTTGTCGAGTTTATTACCAAAATAGTAGTGTTATTTTCATTTATTTCGGCGAAATCAATCGTATTTTGATTATTTATATCTAAAATCATAATATTATTAACCTGAAGCGTACCGTTTGATATAACATTTTCTCCATCTGAATTTACTATTTCAAATCTAAATAAAGCATCTGGAGCACATACTACCAATTCACAATCGCTACTATTACAACTACTGAATAAAAGAACCATCATCAAAATAAGAGAAAAAAAACTAACTTTCATTATTTCATTTTTTAGTTATATCTATTAGATACATAACTTATACAATAGTTGCTTCAAGTATATAAATAACAAATACTATTATCAGATACTCCTAAACAAAAAAACCACAATAATGAAGTTATTGTGGTTTATCTTTTACATATAATCTCCCTAAGCAGAATTACGACTTGCATTAATATTTCCAAATAATGAACGCGTCACCATTTTTTCATAAATTTCTAAATCCTCTGCATCTTCTCCAGTTCTATTAATATCTTGGATTTTCTTTAATGCATATTGCTGAATAGTTAGCAATGGAAGTACAATATTTTCTCTAATATCGATAGAAGCCTTCCCTGCTGGTTCATTTTCCATTAACTCAGAATATCCTGTTAGTTTTAACAATAGGCGTTTAGTAAGTGTATATTCATCATGTATAATATTCCAAAAAGCGCCATATTCTTCATCTTCTTTCATATAAGCTGTTAATTGAAAAAACGATTTAGTCAAACTCATCATACTATTCCCTAACAACGCTCTAAAAAAAGCTGATTCCTTATACAGACTTGTTATTTTGTCAAATTCGTCTCTATCTTCAAAAGTTTTTAAGGCTGTTCCAACCCCATAAAACCCAGGAACATTCTGTTTTAACTGACTCCAACTACCAACAAATGGTATTGCTCTTAAGTCTCCAAAATCTAAACTACTACTTTTACTACGTTTAGAAGGACGACTACCTATATTCGCTTTTCCATAATATTTAAGCGTACTCATATGCTCTAAATATGGTAAAAACTTAGGATGGTTTTTAAAATCCACATAGGTCTGATAACTAATATCCGCCAATTCTTGCATTGTCTCTTTATTCTCTTTAGAAAAAAGATTGGCTTCGTTTGCTGTTAGTTGATTCTCTACTCCAGCTCCTAACAATTGTTCTAAATTATATTGACAAGAATCTAGTGTTCCGAAATTAGAACTAATGGTTTGTCCTTGGACCGTTATTTGAATTTGTTCATCCTCGACCGTCGGGCCAAGAGACGCATAAAATTGATTAGTATTTCCTCCTCCTCTAGCTGGTGGACCACCTCGACCATCAAAGAATATTACTTTTACATTATATTTTCTAGAAATCTCTGTAAGTGCTTCTTTAGCTTTAAAAATACCCCAGTTTGCCATCAGATATCCACCATCTTTTGTACCGTCAGAGAAACCTAACATAATAGTTTGTTTCATTCCTCGACTCTTTAGATGCTCCATATAAACTGGATTACTATACAATGTCTCCATCACCTGATGAGATACACGAAGATCAGGAACAGTTTCAAACAGTGGTATTACATCAACAGTAGGTTTTTCCCAATCACACAATCTAATCATAGCAAAAGCTTCCATGACATTAAGAACACTACCATTGTTACTAATTATGTAACGATTTGATCCTCGCTCTCCATTATTATTCTGTATGGTTTTAATTGCATAAATAGATTCTATGGTAGCTCTAGCCATATCATTATCTAATACTGAAGGATCTAATTTTCCTGTTACAGTAGACAATACCTTTATCTGCTCTTCTTCTGATAGTGTTTCGTAATTTTCTGGAAAAAAACCTAATCCTAAATCATTAGTTTTCTTTACGATCTCAGTAAGCACACCATGATGTACTCTAGAATCTTGCCTGATATCTAAAGTTCCAAAATGGAAACCAAAAATCTTTACCTTATTAATTAAATCCTGTAATTCTTCTAAAAACAAGGATTGATGTTTACTTATTAATTCTTCTCTAACTTCTAAAAGACCATTCATTAAGGTATCTATTGATAAAGGTTCAGCCGTTTTAGCATAATAGAAATTATCATATAAAGCAGACTCTAGAACTCCTAATTTATCCTGCAAATTTCCAAAGGTAATTCTACGTTTTAACTTACGCATATCTCTATAATAATTAATCAATATAGTTTTACGTAATCTTTTTGCAACTTTGAGAGTCGTTTCTGTTGTCACAAATGGATTTCCATCTCTATCTCCTCCAGGCCAAAAACCTAGGTTTATTAGATCGTTTTCGAGATCTTCTCCTTTGAATATATTTTGTTGAATATAGTTATAAATAGTCCCTACAGAATGATAGAATACATTTTCTAAATACCATATTAAACTAACAGCTTCATCATATGGAGTAGGCTTTTCTTTTTTAAAAAATGCTGTCTTACCTAATTGTGCTAGTAATCTTTTTATTTTTTGAGAATCATTCTCTCTTATTGCTGTATCAAGATCATGAATAATACCTAATACGGTACCTGGATAAAATTGTGTAGGATGCGCTGTTAAAGTTGGTCTAATCTTAAACCTCCTTAAATACTCCTTTAATTCTTCTAGTTGTCCTTTTGCTTGTGCTTCTTCTTTAATGCTTCGTAGCGTACCTCTTCCATCCATATTATTAACGATCGGAAACGCTGCATCTTCTATAGCATCAAACAATACTACCTGACGTTCTATATACTGAATAAATCTAAACAGCAAATCATGCTTATCCTTGTCTGAAGGATCATCTTGATAAGATGTAAAGAAGTTTTCTACTATTTCTGAAGGGTTCATCTTTTGATCATACCCTTTTTCACAAACTTCTTTAAAAAGAGGTAATAATACACCTGTATTGGTGATTTCATCAAAAGGTAATGTAATAAATATACTATTGTATATCTGATATTTAGTAAGAACGTTGTGGTTAAAACGATCTATTTTTGGTTGTCTTGCCATAATTGTGGTTACGAATATGGTTGATTAATAATTATTTTACATTAAAAAACCCTCTAAGATGATTTCCTAAAGGGTTTATATGTTTTAATACGATTGCCCTTTACAAATCTTGGAAAATAGAATGCATTAAGCGTTTTTTATCATTAATACTTTCCTCTAGTGATATCATAGTTTCCGTACGGTATACCCCATCAATATCATCTAACTGGAAAATAATGTCTTTCGCATGATTAGTATCTTTTGCTCTTACTTTACAAAAGATATTAAACTTTCCAGTAGTAATGTGAGCTACAGTCACAAAAGGAATTTCTTTAATTCTCTGTAATACAAATTTGGTTTGCGAAGTATTCTGAAGATATATCCCTACATAAGCGATAAAAGAATACCCTAATTTTTTATAATCTAATGTTAATGAAGAACCTTCAATAATTCCAGCTTCTTCCATTTTCTTAACACGCACGTGTACGGTTCCTGCAGAAATAAGTAATTTTTTTGCGATATCCGTAAATGGGGTACGAGTATTTTCGATCAACATGTCTAATATTTGGTGATCTACTTCGTCTAATTTAAATTTTGCCATAGTAATTCTAATAAATTTTCCCGATTAATTACATTGCAAAAATAACAGAAAAATTATCTATTCATACACTTTTTTTCAACTTTTTCTTAATTCTGTTGAGAATAATTCATCATTTAACTTGAATTTTAACAACTCATTTTCCGGAAGTACCTCTACTGTAACGTTTTCGTTAAATATCACTCTTTTGTTACCGATAATTTCTCTGTGACCATAAACATTTCGTAAATCATCAATTTTAACAACTTTTGGAATGAATTTAATATCATTTTGGGATAATTCTTCAGCATACTGGATGGCGATATCAACATTCTTATTATCTAGAATAACATCTCTAATGACTATATCGTAAAAACATTTCCCATTTTCTGGAATATCAAAATAAGCCTGATGCTTATTCCCTAGCACATCATTCATTGAAATATATTGAATAGATGTTACTAATGCATAAAAAATATAAACTCTAGTAGTATCCCGTGTATAATCGTTCTTATAATGTCCAGCTTCAAATAAAATAGTAGGAACACCTAAATCTGATAATGTATCTCCAACACAATTTATATTAAAGCCATCATCATATCTACCAATACCATTAGGAATGTACTTTTGTAATACAGAATTCATTTCTGCAATAATCTCCATAGCTATTTTTCGAGACTTGGTAATTGTGCGCTCATTATCACCAGCAGGTGATAAAAAAGAAACAGTAGCAGGTATATTTGTTGTTCCTACACTAAAAATAGTACGTTGTCCGTGTAAATTAAATGCGAAATCTGGTTTGATCTTATCAATTACATTTCTCAATATTACACTTTCCTTTTGACTCCTATCTTGAGCGTCTCTATTAAGATCAATCTGATTATGATTAAGCCTAGTATAAGCCTTTGCGCCATCAGGGCTTAATATAGGTATTATATATAAAGTACAAGAAGCTAATATTTGTTTTGAAACTTCGTTAGAGTCATCGGATAGCATATTCAAAAAATCGAACATCGATTTTGTAGTTGTACTTTCATTTCCATGCATCTGTGACCAGAACAACAACTTCTTGGAACCATTACCAACTTTAATAAGATGTATAGGTGCTTCATTTTCTGAGACACCTAACAGCTCCACAGTCATTCTATTAGAAAGATTATCTATTAACGGACCAATATGACCCAGATGTATGTAACGTCCTGATAACCTTGATTCTTTGTATTTAGTAAATGAACGAGATAATTCATTAATATCCATAAGCATATAAAAGAACCAAAATTACTACTGTTTACCGAAGATTCATAACAAATAGCTTAGTTTTTACAGATGTAAACCTAAGCTGTATTTACAATTGTAAATAAGTGTTATTTACAGATGTAAACATTTGAAAAATGGTGTTTGTTTAAGATGTTAAACAGAAAGTTAAATCATCCATTTATAATACTACGGAATTAAGTAATATTTCATTGATTGTAACATAAATTACTGTTTTTCAAGAATTAAAACATGTTTACCTATAGTTTTTATTTAATATTAGAATTGTTTATTATTCTTAAAGTTACAATTGTAAACTATTCTTTTGTAGGGTTTGTTTACCTTTGTAACACATTGCTAATTATAAAACGGTTTACAATGGTAAACACTGCAGCTTTTGGAAAAAGAATCCAAGAAATCATGAAATTTTATCACGTCTCGGCCTCAGGGTTTGCCGATGCTATGGGTGTTGGTCGTTCTTCTATCTCTCATATTTTATCTGGTAGAAATAAACCTAGCCTAGATTTTGTTATGAAGATTACTGAAGCCTACCCTGAAGCAGAGTTATATTGGCTTTTATACGGACAAGGATCATTTCCTAAGTCAAAAATCCCTAAACAAGAACAAGAAACACCTGCACAAAAAGAATCCATAACTCCTACTCCAATAATATCACCTACCGAAACGGAATCAGAACAAGACCTATTTTCACATTCTAATAATGATATACCTTTATCCAAGGATGCTTCAGAAGAAACAATAGCACCAATAATTAAAACTAATTCGACAAATAAAAATATTAGCCAGATAGTATTTTTTTATAAGGATGGTACTTTCGACGTTTATAAGAATTAAATATCTTAACAACTTTTATACTGGTTACTGTAAAATCTGTTGAAATAGATTTATTTTCGTTTCTCGTTATTATACTTTTATGAAACGATTTATTTTTTTATTATTTATCTCTGCTCTGTTTACAGGATGTTACCAACAAAAACGGGACTGTACAGAATTTCAAACAGGAACGTTTGAATTTGAGACATATCTAAACGGAGAACTTGCTAAAACAACGTTTATACGTAATGATTCTATAGAGATTGATTATTTTCAAGGTAGAAGTGACACCGCTAGTATTCGTTGGATTAATGATTGTGAGTATATTGTAAAAAAACTTCACCCAAAAAACATGGCTGAAGAAAAGGCTATACACATGAAAATATTAACTACAGAAAAAGACACTTATACTTTTGAATATGGGCTTGTAGGTGTTAAAAAAAATAAACAAAAAGGAACTGCCAAAAAAATTAAGTAATGTTTGAGATTTTCGCAACAGCAGATGCTTGGATAGCATTGTTAACACTAACCTTTCTAGAAATTGTGCTAGGAATTGATAATATTATATTTATTTCATTAGCTTCTAGTAAATTACCTGATCAAGAACAAAAAAAAGCTACAAACATTGGTTTGTTATTAGCTATGGTAATGAGGATTGTTTTACTATTTGGTATCTCCCTACTTGTAGCAATGGAGGCTCCTTTTTGGCACATCAATCTTCCTTGGATAGAAGCAGGAATTAGTGGTCAATCCCTAATATTATTTGGAGGAGGAATATTCTTATTATACAAAAGTGTCCATGAAATCCATGAAAAAGTAGATGAAAAAGGAGAAGAAGAGAAAGAAATAAAAGAAAAGAGTTCAAGTTCTTTATCTAAAGCTATTATTCAGATTACATTGATTAATGTGGTTTTCTCTTTTGATTCCATACTTACTGCAGTTGGTATGACTAATGGATTAAGTGATAATCCAACAGATGCTTTGATTATCATGATTATTGCGGTAGTTATTTCTGTTTTAATTATGATGTTGTTCGCTACTCCTGTTGGTCGTTTTGTAAACAAACACCCATCTATCCAGATTCTCGGACTATCTTTCTTAATATTAATTGGATTTATGTTGATAGCTGAAGCTGCACATCTAGCACATTTACAGATATTTGATTCAGAAGTAGGTACGATACCAAAAGGATATTTATATTTTACTATCGCATTTTCGTTATTTGTAGAGTTTATCAACTTTAAACTACGTAAAAAAGGAAAATTAAGCAGCCAAGAGAGCTAGTTTTACAACTTATAAATCAAGAATGAGTAAACTAAAAGAATTACAAGATCGTAGTCATACTACATGCGAATTATGCGGTGCTACTGATAATCTATCAATATATGATATCCCAGAATCTCCAAATGTAGGGTTAGACTCTAGTATTCTTATTTGCTCTATTTGTAAAGATCAAATTGAAAATGTTCTTACAATGAACCCTAATCATTGGCGTTGTCTTAATGATAGTATGTGGAGTCAAGTCCCTGGCGTACAGGTCATGGCGTATAGAATGCTTCATAGATTAAAATCTGAAGGGTGGCCACAAGATCTTATAGATATGCTATATCTGGACGATGATACTTTAGCATGGGCTAAAGCTACAGGAGAAGGTGATGATGAAAGTACTAAGATTAAGCATTTAGACTCTAATGGAGCTTTACTCAATGCAGGTGACAATGTGGTTTTAATAAAAGATCTAAATGTTAAAGGAGCTAATTTTACCGCAAAAAGAGGAACTGCTGTTCGCAATATTTCTTTAGTCCACGACAATCCTGAACATATAGAAGGAAAAGTAAGTGGTCAGCATATTGTCATTTTAACCAAATTTGTAAAAAAGTCCTAATTAATATATTCATAATCAAAAAACTGAAAAATTTTTACTTAAAATTTAAGTAAAAAAAATATTCAATATCCTCAATATTTTTTGTTTCTCATAGTTATTAAAGAATTTTATCTTGATTTTACCTAGTTAATTAATCACTTTAAGCAAATAGTTACAACTTACTTAAAATCAATTTTTTGAAACATAAAAAAAACAATTATAATGAACTTATTTTACAAATCAACATTTCGAATTATCCTTTCATTTTTATTTCTAATATTATCTCTTGGAAATACTAAAGCACAGACCTATTGTATACAATCAGGATCAGAACAAATTGCCGGAGAAGAAGATGGATTTAGATATGAGTTATGGAATCAAAATTCTCAAGGAACTGCTTGCATGACACTGGGAAATGAAGCATTATTTAGTGGAGAATGGGATGGTATATTGAACTATTTAGCGAGAAGAGGATTAGGGTACAATCAAACACAAGAACATCAAGAAATAGGGAACTTTTTCGCTACATATAACTGTAACTACAACCCTTCTACTTCTTCAGGAAACTCCTATCTATCTATTTATGGATGGACTATTGATCCCCTTGTAGAATATTATATTATTGAAGACTGGCGAAATTGGATTCCATCAATGGCTGATGGAGCAGTATTAAAAAAGTCTTTCGAAATAAACGGAAGTATTTACGATATTTATGAAAACACAAGAGTAAATCAACCATCAATTGTTGGAATCGCTACTTTCCAGCAATATTTTAGTATTAGAAGAGACACAAGAAATAGTGGTACAATAGATATTTCTGAACATTTTGAGCAATGGGAATCTATTGATATGAATTTAGGAAAACTACACGAAGTTTCTTTTGTTGTAGAAGGATACCAAAGTAGTGGTAGTTTTGAGTTTAACGAACTTAATATAGTTGCAGACAATACGACACTAGGAATAAACGAGATCAATAACCCCAATTCTTATTTTAAGATTTACCCTAATCCAGCGATTGATGAAGCTTATATAAAGTTTAAAAAAACTAACACAACTAAAAAACTTAAAATCTATGATACTTCAGGTAAAATGGTGTTATCAAAAAACTATGACAACACAGAGAACATAGCAAAAATTTCTAATTTAACAAAAGGTGTTTACTTTGTTTCATTAAACATCAATAATCAAAAGGTAGTAGATAAATTAATTGTCTACTAAGAATCACTAATACAATTGTTTTAATTTACTAGAATATTCTTTTTAGAACAAACTTGTCTGTTCTCCATCTCCATCATCATCTTCACCGTCTAACGAAACACCATTACCAGATTCTACATCTCCAGATATCTTTGAATCTGGAGTTACAGATTCTTCCTCAACTACTTCTATTTCTTCTGCTGGAATATCATCCGGCTCATCATACGGTAAAGGATCTAATAAATTAATCTGTCTTACTTTTTCTGTAGTTAATTGGTTTCCTTGTGCTTTTATACCTTTTATTGAAATAAAATCCTCAAGACTTATCTCATCATTTGGTCGCTGATCTTTTCCTCTAATTTTATTATATACTATCTCCGCAATTGGTCTATAATCGGTAGAGACAATTTCTAAAAACGATTTCTGATGATCGGAAATAAAAGTCTCTTCTCGATCCGCATTTTCTACTATGAATCGTTTTACATAATATCTTTCCTTATCTCCATCCCAGTAAATAGCAGAAATTGGTTTCATAGGTTTCCACTTCTCTAAAACTATCATATCAGATCCAAAATGAACTGTAATCTCTGGAACAATTGTCTTCAAAACACCTTTTTGATTGATTATCAACAACCTATCTTCTCCTTTAAACTCACCTAAAAGCTCTCCTCTTCCATCAACATTCAATCTTCTAACTGTATCATCAAACCAAATCTTACGAGGTTTCAATGTAGAAACCCCTAACTCCTTTAACTCAATTTTTTTAATATTATACTTAGTAACAATATTTCCTTTTACTCCTCTACCCTTTATCAATAAGTCAGAAAAATCAAGATCAAATTTCAGCTTCTTAATACTTCCCGCTTGGCGAAGAAAAATAGTAATCACTTCTGCTTCTCCATTAGGATTTGCAGTAAAATAAGTTGCTTTAGAACCTTTCTTACCTTGGGTTAAATCATATTCTTTATCTCTGGTAACACTAGTAACAGCAAAACGTTTAACATATGATGCTCCTCCTCTACCGTCTTGATAAATCATATTATAAATAGTACGTTTATCTTTCTTTTTAAAGACCGCAACATGAATAATGTCTTTCCCAACAAAAGTCTTAGCATCCACCTTTGTTATCATCATTTTACCATCTGCCATAAAACAAATAATATCATCAATATCAGAACAATCAGTTACATATTCATTTTTACGCAATGATGTACCTACAAAACCTTCTTCTCTATTTACATATAGTTTTGTATTTCTTATAACAACTTTCGTAGCTTCAATATCATCAAAAATTCTGATTTCGGTTTTACGCTCTCTTCCTTTACCATAAGTATCTTTTAACCTCTTAAAGTAAGAGATAGCATATTCTACAAGATGTTCTAAATGATATTTTACCTGTGCTATATCATCTTCTAACGCCTCAATTTTTTGTTGCGCTTTATCAATATCAAATTTTGAGATTCTTTTAATTCTAATCTCTGTCAAACGTACAATATCCTCTTCAGTAACTGCACGTTTTAAGTGTTTTATATGAGGTTGTAACCCTTTATCAATTGCTTGTATTACTCCTTCCCAGGTTTCTTCCTCTTCTATCTCACGATAAATACGGTTTTCGATAAAAATTCGTTCTAATGATGCAAAATGCCATTGTTCTTGCAATTCATTTAATTGAATCTCCAACTCTTTTTTAAGCAGCTCTAAGGTATTATCCGTAGAACGTTTTAACATTTCGGAGACTCCTATAAAATTAGGACGACTATTCTCTTCGATAACACATCCCAACGGCGAAATAGATGATTCACAATTAGTAAAGGCATATAATGCATCTATAGTTTTATCAGGAGAAATACCTCCTGGCAAATGCACTAATATCTCCACTTCAGCAGCGGTATTATCTTCTATTTTTTTTATTTTAATCTTACCTTTATCATTAGCTTTAAGGATAGAGTCTATTAAACTAGAGGTTGTAGTAGAGAAGGGTATCTCATTTATAACCAGTGTGTTCTTGTCTAATTGTGAGATTTTTGCACGCACTCTAACTTTTCCTCCGCGGTTTCCATCATTATAGTTAGTAAAATCAGCAATTCCTGCAGTTGGAAAATCTGGGAGTATTGTAAAACGTTTTCCTTGTAAATGTTTTATTGAAGCTTCTATCAGTTCAATAAAATTATGAGGAAGAATTTTAGTACTTAATCCTACTGCAATACCTTCGGCCCCTTGAGCAAGAAGTAATGGGAATTTTACAGGAAGATTTATTGGTTCCTTTTTCCTACCATCATAAGATAATTGCCAATCGGTAACTTTTGGATTATAAACAACATCTAAAGCAAATTTTGATAAACGCGCTTCAATATATCTAGATGCGGCAGCTCTATCACCTGTAAGAATATTACCCCAGTTACCCTGCATATCGATCAACAGATCTCGTTGTCCAATCTGCACCATAGCATCAGCAATACTTGCATCACCATGCGGGTGATATTGCATTGTATGCCCCACTATATTTGCAACTTTATTATATCTCCCATCATCCAAATCTTTCATAGAATGAAGAATTCTTCGTTGCACAGGTTTTAATCCATCTTCTATTGCTGGGACTGCACGTTCTAAGATTACATAAGATGCGTAATCCAAAAACCAGTCTTTATACATCCCAGTAACTTTGGTAATAACTTCCTGAGGTTGATGATCCTCTGGGGTTAACTCATTATGTAATTCTTCGTTTTCGTTTTCTATATCCATACCTTTTTCTGGGGCACTTTTTTGTATTCCTTTAGTACTACTCTTCTACTGCGTCTAATTCTACCTTTAAATTTTCGATAATAAATTCTTGTCTACTAGGTGTATTTTTTCCCATATAAAAAGATAGTAGCTCTTCTATAGACTTATCTTTATCTAACATTACAGGATCTAAACGAATATCATCTCCAATAAAATGAACAAATTCATCTGGCGATATTTCTCCTAATCCCTTAAATCGAGTGATTTCAGGCTTTCCAGACAATTTTTCAATAGCATCTCTTCTTTCCTGCTCAGAATAACAATAGATGGTTTCTTTTTTATTTCGTACTCTAAAAAGTGGTGTTTGAAGAATATACAAATGACCTTCTTTAATTACTTCTGGAAAAAATTGAAGAAAAAATGTAATTAATAATAACCTTATGTGCATTCCATCGACATCGGCATCAGTAGCAATTACAATATTATTATATCTAAGATCTTCTAAGGACTCTTCTATATTTAATGCTGCTTGTAATAAATTAAACTCCTCATTTTCATACACAATTTTTTTACTCATATTGTAGCTATTTAGCGGTTTCCCACGTAAGCTAAATACGGCCTGTGTATTTACGTCTCTAGATTTTGTTATTGATCCACTTGCAGAATCTCCCTCGGTAATAAATAAAGTACTCTCTAAATTCCTGTCTTTTTTGCTATCAGTAAGATGAACTCGGCAATCTCTTAATTTTTTATTATGTAAACTTGCTTTTTTTGCTCGTTCACGAGCCAGTTTACGGATACCAGATAAATCTTTTCGTTCTCGTTCTGCTTGTAGTATTTTTCTTTGCAGTGCCTCTGCTACATCTGAGTTCTTATGTAGAAAATTATCTAATTTTGTTTTTACAAAATCATTGATATAGGTTCTAACAGTTGGCAAATCTCCACCCATCTCCGTAGAACCTAACTTCGTTTTTGTTTGACTTTCAAAAACTGGTTCCATTACTTTTATACTAATAGCAGAAACAATTGATTTACGAATATCACTAGCCTCATAATTCTTACCGTAAAACTCCCTAATTGTCTTAACCACAGCTTCTCTAAAAGCAGCTTGATGTGTTCCACCTTGGGTAGTATGTTGTCCATTCACAAAAGAATGATACTCTTCACTGTACTGAGTTTTACTATGCGTAATTGCTATTTCTATATCATTACCTAACAAATGAATAATAGGATACAACCTATCATCTTCATTAATATTATCTGAAAGCAGATCTTTTAGTCCATTTTCTGAAAAATATTTTTCTCCATTAAAAATGATGGTTAACCCAGGATTTAGATACACATAGTTTTTAAGCATCTTCGCCACATACTCCGTTCGATACTTATAATGTTTAAAAATGGTATTATCAGGAACGAAAGAAACTTTTGTTCCTCTTCGTCTAGAGGTTTCGTCTAGAGTATCTTGATTCGTAAGGTTTCCTTTTTCAAATTCTGCAGATGCAGATTTTCCATCTCTAGTAGATTCTACTCTAAAATACGTGGATAAGGCATTAACAGCTTTTGTACCAACACCATTTAACCCTACGGACTTTTTAAATGCTCTTGAATCGTATTTTCCACCAGTATTCATTTTAGAAACTACATCTACAACTTTACCTAAAGGGATTCCACGTCCATAATCTCTAACAATTACTTTATCTCCTTGTATTGAAATTTCGATCGTTTTACCAGCGCCCATAACATATTCATCAATAGAATTGTCAAGCACTTCTTTTAATAAAATATAGATTCCATCATCAGCTGAAGATCCATCACCTAATTTTCCAATATACATTCCAGGTCGCATACGGATATGCTCTTTCCAATCGAGGGATCGTATATTATCTTCGGTATATTTAGTTTCCTTACTCATAAAATTTTAGGTAGAATGCTTGCTAATATAAGATTTCACTTACTAAATTGAAATAGTCCTCTTACAAAGTAATTAACAATTCTAAATAAGTTTTTGTTGATTATTTGAACTACAATGGATTAATTAAAAAATTGATCGATATTATTAGCAAAAACACTTATCATACTTTTCTAAAGTATGATTTAATATTATAAAATACTTATTCTTTAATATCTTATACATCTAAATTAAAAATAGTGTTTCTACTAAACTAAGTTGTTAGGTTTCTAAATACAAGCATCTTGATAAAAATTAAAAAAAATACAAGCTTAACTATTTCTACATCGAAAAAACTTACTCAAGAAAAAAATAAAACAATTATAATTACCAAAACTAACAGGCTAATATTGCGTAAACTACAAGTTTCTGATGCAGAAAAGTTCTTTTCATTAAATTCTGATCCTGAAGTTTTAAAATACACAGGTGATTATCCTTTTTTATCGATTGAAGATGCAAAATCCTTTTTAAAAAATTATCAAGAGTATAATATAAATGGGTATGGACGCTGGGCTGTATTACTTAAAGAAACAAATGATTTTATTGGCTGGTGTAGTCTTAAACGAAACAAAGATGGAGATATTGATATCGGTTTTCGTTTTTTTAGAAATAAATGGAATAAAGGATATGCGACAGAATCTTCAATAGCCGCATTAGCATATGGATTTACTCAATTAGGTATTAAAGAAATTATTGCAAGAGTGGTATCAGAAAACAAAGCTTCCATTAAAGTTTTAGAAAAAATAGGCATGACGTTTTGGAAAAAAAGCGACTGTAAAGGAATCCCCAACGTCCTATTTTACAAAATCGATAAATCTGATTTTCAAAATATTGTGTGCAAATAAAAAAGGTGACCTACCGTATAGATCACCTTTTAAAAATCTCAATTTTTCAATTTCAATATTATTTTAAATCAAATCGATCTAAATCCATAACTTTAGACCAGGCTGATACAAAATCATTAACAAACTTTTCATTAACATCTTCTGAAGCATATACCTCAGCAACTGCTCTTAATTCTGTATTAGAACCAAAAATAAGATCAGCTCTAGTACCTGTGAATCTAGTTACTCCTGTTCTACGATCACTACCTTCAAACAGTGTGTCATCCTTAGATATAGGTTTCCAAGTATAAGTAAAATCTAAAATATTCTTAAAGAAGTCATTTGTTAATGCATCCTCGCTATCTGTAAATACACCATTTTTGGAACCATCATAATTAGCGCCTAACACTCTTAAACCTCCAACAAGAACTGTCATTTCAGGAATAGATAATGTTAGTAACTGAGCACGATCAATCAATAATTCTTCTGCAGCTAATTTTAAATCACCTCTTAAGTAATTTCTAAATCCATCAGCTAAAGGTTCTAAATGTCCAAATGATTCTACATCTGTTTGTTCTTGAGAAGCATCTCCTCTACCACTTGTAAAAGGCACGTTTACATCGAAACCAGCATTTTTAGCTGCTAGTTCTACACCTACATTACCTCCAAGAACAATTAAATCAGCTATAGAAACATCTCCAGAAAAATCTTTTTGTATACCTTCATAAACACTTAAAACTTCTGATAAAGCTTTAGGATTATTTACTTCCCAGCTTCTCTGTGGTTCTAAACGAAGACGTCCTCCATTAGCTCCTCCACGATTATCAGAACCTCTAAATGTAGAGGCAGATGCCCAAGCTGTAGTAACTAATTGCGAAACGGTAAGACCAGAAACCGAAATCATATTTTTTAAAGATGCAATATCCGAATCTTTAAGGCTCTTACCTGCTGGAATTGGATCTTGCCATATTAGTTCTTCACTAGGAACTTCTGGACCTAAATAACGAGAAACAGGCCCCATATCTCTATGTGTCAATTTATACCACGCTCTAATAAAAGCATCTTCAAACTCTTCTGGGTTATTACGAAAACGCTGAGAAATCTTTAAATAATCAGGATCCATTTTTAATGCCATATCGGCATCGGTCATCATTAAAGCTTGTCTCTTCGAAGCATCACCTGCAGTTGGTGCTGTAGGAGCTCCAGAATCCGCAGTTGGAGTCCATTGATTTGCTCCTGCTGGACTTTTTGTTTGTTCCCAATCATAATCTAATAACACTTTGAAATAATCATAATCCCATTTATCCGGATTAGGTGTCCAAGCACCTTCTAAACCACTAGTAATCGCATCATCCAACACTCCTGTTCCATACGTATTTTTCCAACCTAAACTCATCTCTTGAATAGAAGCTCCGTGTGGTTCAACACCCACATATTTATCTGGGTCTGCAGCACCATGAGCCTTTCCAAAAGTATGACCTCCAGCTGTAAGCGCAACAGTTTCTTCGTCATTCATCGCCATTCTACCAAACGTTTCTTTAATAAGTTTAGCCGTCCCTAATGGATCAGACGAGCCATTAGGACCTTCTGGATTCACGTAAATTAACCCCATATGAGCCGCACCAAGATACCCTTCGAGATCACCATCTGCGAAACGTTCTTTATTAGCTAACCATTCTGTTTCATCACCCCAATAAACATCTTGTTCTGGTTCCCATACATCTGCTCTTCCTCCAGCAAATCCAAACGTTTTTAAACCCATAGATTCTATTGCGCAATTCCCTGCTAGAATCATTAAATCCGCCCAAGAAATCTTTTCACCATATTTCTGTTTAATCGGCCATAGCAGTAATCGCGCTTTATCCAAGTTTCCGTTATCTGGCCAACTATTTAACGGTGCAAAACGTTGATTACCTGTACCTGCTCCTCCTCTACCATCACCAACTCTATAAGTACCCGCACTATGCCATGCCATTCGGACCATTAAACCTCCATAATGACCATAATCTGCAGGCCACCAATCTTGAGAGTCTGTCATTAAAGCCACTACATCTGCTTTAAGTTCCTCATAATTAACACTATTAAATGCCTTCGCATAATCAAAATCATCACCCATAGGATTAGACTTTGATCCATTTTGACGAAGAATATTTAATTTTAATTCATTTGGCCACCAATCACGATTTGTGGTACCTTGACCAGCAGAGGCCTTAGCAGTTCCGCCCATAAAAGGACATTTACTAATATCGCCCTCACCATTAATATTGTAACTTCCTGTGTTATCCATAATTTTATCGAGTTTTAAAGTATGTCTTTCCAAATTTAATGAATTGCATTTCTATTACATATAGATTAATTATATATTTAAATGAATTAACAATAAATAAAATCTATACCATATGAATTAAAACAAAACTTGCGTAACCGAATGATTACATTTATATTTGTAACCAATCAGTTACACATTAATAATGAGAAGAGATGTTTTTCAAGCCATTGCAGATCCCGTTAGAAGAGATATTATCTCTTTACTGGCAGAACAAGCACTATCTATTAATGCCATTGCTGAAAAATTTGATATTAGTCGACCTGCTATCTCTAAGCATATAAAGATCCTAGAAGAATGTGGAATTATATCAATAAATAAAAAAGGTAGAGAAAGATATTGTCTAATTCAGCCTAAAAACCTTGTTCCTGCATTCCTATGGATAGATCAATACAAAAATTTATGGGAAGAAAAATTAGACTCTTTTGAAGAATATTTAAATAAACTACAATCTAAAACCTAAACAATGAATGATTTAAACAAACGCACATTATCATTAAGTAGAACCTTTAATGCACCAATAGAATTAGTTTGGCAAGCTTGGACACAACCTGAACATATAGCTCAATGGTGGGGACCAAAAGGAATGAAAACTAAAGTTATCTCTCATGATTTTAGTGTTGGAGGAACATGGAAATATTCAATGTTAATGCCTGATGGTAATGAATTTATCTCAGAAGGTGTCTACACCGAAATCATAGAGCACAAAAAAATATCGTCATCTGCTAATTTTAAACCAATGACAGAAGGAGTAGAAATACAAGCGCTATTTGAAAAGAATGGAGATAAAACTAATTTTACTTTTAATGTAGTCCACCCTACCGAAGAATATTGTCTACAACAAGAAAAAATGGGCTTTATGAACGGTTGGGGATCTGTTTTTGATAGACTTAAAGAATTTGTTGAAACCATATAATATTAATTATCAAACAGTTTTTATTATTTACATTACAGTAGTAATTTAAATGTAAGATATCCTTATTAGCCATTTCTTCTGTATTCTAAAAAACTATACCTTTAACAAAAATTGCTAAACCTAAGATATAACAACAGGTATTAAAGTGTATGGAAAAAGAAAACTATTCGGAAATATCTTCAAGTGACAATAAAAAATATGACACCATAATTATTGGATCTGGTGCTGGTGGACTTTCTTCTGCAATTTGCCTAGCTCGTTCTGGTCAAAAAGTTTTAGTACTAGAACAACACGATGTTCCTGGAGGATGGTGTCATAGTTTTTATCTTAAAGGATATCGTTATACTCCCGGAGTTCATTATGTAGGTCTACTAAATAAAGGAGAATCGACCAGTACACTTTATGAAGGCTTAGGAATTGCAAATGATATTTCTTTTTTTAGAATGAATCCTGATGCTTATGAACATTGCTGGATTGGTGATAAGCGAATTGATATGCCTGCAGGATACGAGAATATCAAAAAAACACTAAGTAAAAAATTTCCTGAAGAAGAAAAAGGAATCTCTAGTTATTTAAAACTAGTTAGTGATGTTTGTTATGAATTACAATTAATTCCCAAAGTAAAAGGCTTCTGGGCACACCTAACCATACCATTCCGAACTAAAAACATGGGTAAATACAGTGTATTTAGTTTACGAAAAGTGATTAAAAAACATATTAAAAGCCCATTACTTAGAGCTGTCTTAAACATACAAATTGGTGATCACGGATTACCACCAGGACAAGCAAGTTTTCCATTACATGCAGCGGTTATGGGACATTATTCTAGTGGTGGTTATTACCCAATTGGTGGTGGCGGTGCTTTGGTAAAAGCAATGACAAAAGCACTAAAAAAACATCAAGGAGAAATCAGAACTAGTCAAAAAGTAAAACAAATCTTATTAGAGGGTAACAAGAAAAAGAAAGCGATTGGGGTACAATTAGAAAATGGAGAACAAATTTTTGCAAAAAGAATTATTTCTAATGCCGATCCAGGAAAAACATTTATTGATTTAATAGGGAGAGAGCATATTAGTAAAAAGCTTAATAAACGTTTAAATAAAACGAAATACTCTTGTACTTCATTAATGTTATTTCTAACAGTTGATATGGATATGCGCAAAGCAGGTTTAGACTCTGGGAATATTTGGATGATGGCTCACGAGGATCTTGATACTATATTTGAAGAAACTCAAAAAATTAATATTTTAGAAGGTGATACGTTTCCTGGAATGTTTATTAGTTGCACTACACTTAAAGATCCTATAAGTTTTGATGGTAGGTACCATACTATAGAAGCCATTACTTATATTAACCACGAATCCTTTAATCAATTTAAGAATGAAGATAGTAGACGTTCTGAAGCCTATTTAGATTTTAAAGATCAATTAATGTCTAAGATGATTAAAACTCTAGAGGCAGTTATTCCTGGAATAAAAAGCAACATTGTACAAAAGGAATTGGGAACACCGATTACCAATGAATATTATATAAATTCTACCAATGGCTGTGTTTATGGAACAGAAAAAAGTTTTTGGCAAATAGGACCTTTTGCATATAAAGCAAAAAGCGAAATAGAGAATCTCTATTTATGTGGAGCCAGTGTTTTATCTCATGGTGTTGCTGGAGCTGGTTATTCTGGTGTGGAAACTGCTGCAAAAATTCTAAAATGTAGACAAGAAGATCTTATACAGCCTGATGATTCTCAAGAAATTAAAATTTATGAAGCAGAAGATGATTCTGAATATCCTGATTGGATGAGGAAAAAGATTAAAGTTAAAAGGGATCGTCTAGCAGCTGGAGTGGATGGGTTTCCTGAAACTTTATCTTAAAAAAAAATATTTCAAATTAAATATAAAATTCTTTTAATAAAAAAACGGATCAATTTGATCCGTTTTTTTATTCTTTTATACTTTTGAACTATCCTTTTAGCCAAGAATTTCGTAATTCTAATTGTGCTTTTGTTGGATTTTCTATATCACTTAAAGCTTTACCTTTAGTATAGGATTTGGTAAGATTTGTTTTTATTATAATTTCTTTTCCTTCTCTATCCAATTTTACCTCTACCTCATCACCAACTTTCCATTGTAGCGTTCCTTGTAAGACAGAATTTGCATTTAACAAAGTTAATTCTGTTCCATTGATCTCCTTTATTACATCAAATGGCTGTACTCCATTATCCGCCCAGAAACTATTTTCAGTAACTTCTTCTGTAAAAAATATAGTTTTCTTATCCTGATCTCCTCCAACTATTATAGAACTACCGTTTCTTACATAATCTGTTTCAATATTTTTTTCACCCACTGAAAGACCTACTTTCCTAAAAAAATCGTTATAATTAATAGGAGTATCTCCAACCACATGTGTATTTAAGAACTCTCCAATAGATGGATAGGTCATTTCAACGATTTCTTCAATTATTTTATCATCCTCAAAAGGTTTATTCTTACCATATTTTAGGGATAGTTCCTTCATTAGAGATAAAATACCTCGATTTCCTTTGCTTTCTTCTCGTATAAGTATATCAATACACATACCTATCAAAGCTCCTTTTTCATAAACATTTGCATAATTCTTTGCATAAGGTTCATTTAATATGTTTTCACTCATTACAGTAAAACTCATCGCATCATCATATAAGTTAGCAGATTCAATTTTACCCATCATCTTAGTATAAAACTCTTCTTCTCCAACTAAATCTTGGTTTATCTGAAAAACACTAGCAAAATACTCTGTAACTCCTTCATACATCCATAAATGTTTAGAAAAAGTAGGATCGTTATAATCGAAATAGTGTACATCTTCTGAGTGAACACTTAAAGGTGTTACGATGTGAAAAAACTCATGAGATACTACATCTATCATTGCAGATGCCAATGCATCTTCTGGTATAGCTTCTGGCAATACGACTACAGTAGATGTGTGATGCTCCAATGCTCCGAAACCGGTAGGAGCAGTCTGCGACTGAGGCGCCAGATATAAATAAATATCATATCTTGGAGTACTATCAATATCTCCCAAATACTTTTTCTGGGCCTTCATCATTTTAAAAACAGTTTCTTTAATTCCAGCTGCAGTGTATGTTTTGTTTGGAGAATATACGCTTAAAACGATTTTAATTCCTCCTACTTCAAACTCTTCTACATCTAATTTACCGTACATCATAGGGTTGTCGGTAATATCAAAATATCTTGCAGCAAAATATTTATCAACTGTAACCGTACCATCCTCGCTTTTTTCAGAGCCAACATTTTGTAAAGCAGAAGTTCGTTGCATTGTCGTCGGAGCTTTTACTTCTAATGCATATTGGTTGTTTTTTAAAACATCAAAATAACCAATAAACCCATGTAAGTTTAACACAAAATTATCTTCTTCAATATTAGTGCCAGAGGGAGAAAAAGGTGTCCCTACTCCAGTATTCTCGATATCATAAGTATCATTAACGTCATACACAATCTTATCCAATTGTTTCGCATTTGCGATCAGCCAAGTATTAGTATCAACCTTTTCCGTTTTCAGTTCAGCTCCATTATAATCTAATGCTCTAAAACCATCTACAAACTTTCCGAAATCACTAACTGCATATGTTCCTTGGACAACCTTTGGAAGATAATATTTAACAGTATCTTGTATAAACCTTCCGGGATTAATAACCACAGGAACTTTATCATCTGTAACCTGAGTTAAATCAACCTCTGTAGTTATTGGAACTTTAGAAGCAATCCCATTTTTTTGATTAACTGATCCACATCCAATTAGCATGACGCTAATGGTCAATGACAATAATACTTTTTTCATTTATTCAATTGTTTATAATGCTAGACGCAAAAAATTAGTGAGCGTTACAACTTTGGTCATGCAAAATATATAAATTGTATAGACTTTAACCTATTTTTGGGCATTATTTACTTATACCTATCACTTTGGATATTAATATTGATACAACCAGAATACGACTTTCTGAAGATCTTAGATCATTTAACCTATCAAAACCTACCATAATATTTTTACACGATTCCTTAGGGTGTATAGAACTTTGGAGAGATTTTCCAAACAAAATAAAACAGTCTACAAACTTTAATGTACTTTCTTATGATCGTCAGGGGTATGGAAAATCAGAAAGGTTTTCAGAAACTAAAAGAAGCAAAGATTATCTTAAAAAGGAAGCTGAAATATTAGCACGATTAATTGATACCCTAGAGTTAAAAAAAGTTATCCTTTTTGGTCATAGTGATGGAGGCACTATTGCATTACTTACAGCTTCTTTATATCCTGAAAAAGTAACTGGTATAATTACCGAAGGAGCACATGTATTTGTAGAAAAAGAAACTTTACAAGGAATTCGCAAAGCCAAAATTGCCTATAAAACAACCAATCTAAAAGATAAGCTGACTAAATATCATCGGAATAATACAGAGGATGTATTTAGAATGTGGACGGAAACTTGGTTATCTCCCTCTTTTCTGGATTGGAATATTGAAAACTATCTTTCAAACATACAGTGTCCATCTTTAATTATTCAAGGAGAAAATGATGAGTATGGAACTTTGGAACAAGTCTACAGTATTGTTCGAAAAACTTCTGGAAAATCTAAGTCCTTAATCATCCCTAATATTGGGCACACTCCGCACAAAGAAAATTCTGAAGTAGTAATAGACAAAACGACAAACTTTGTCCTAAATTTATAAATTCGTGGCAATACACTACTCCTAAAAAACCTGAAATCTAATATTTCAGTAATTAAATCTCTATTTTTGAGTTGTCATATCTTATAAAACTCAAAAAATATATTATGAACTTCATCAAATCATTTTTTATTATACTGTTTTTGGGCTCAGTATTAAATGCCCAAGAAAATTTAGAATATCAAAAACCCGTAAAGGAAATCCTAGATTTGGTAGATGTCCCACTCGCACCATCTATACGTATTGATCAGAAAGGAGAACATATGATTTTTCTATATCGAGATGGATATAAAACTATCGCAGAATTATCAGAAAAAGAAATGCGCTTGGCGGGATTAAGAATTAATCCAAAAACAAATATTTCTAGCCGTACTAGTTACTATAATAATATTAAAATAAAGAAAATAGATGGAGAGCCTGTACAAGTGACTGGATTGCCAACTAAGCCTAGAATATCAAATATATCTTGGTCCCCTAATCAAACCAAAGCCGCATTTACAAATACAAGTGGCAATGGAGTTGAATTATGGATTTTAGATATAAAAAATAATAAAGCTAATAAGATAACAGATGCCACATTAAATGCTAATATTGGTTCTCCGTTTAGATGGTTTAAGGACGATTCTTCTTTATTAGTAAAGTTTCTACCTAATAAAAAGAAAGATCTAATTAACGTAGATGAAGCAATTCCATCCGGACCTACCATTTCTATTAGTGAAGGAACAAAAGCACAAAATAGAACATATCAGGATCTTTTAAAAAATCCAAATGATGAGTATAATTTTGAGCAACTAGCAACTTCAGAAATATTTAAAGTAAATCTTGATGGTACTAAGAAATCTTGGTCTAAAACAGGAATGATACGTAATTATTCTTTTTCTCCTGATGGAAACTATGTAATGGTCACTGAAATAAAGAAACCATTTTCGTATTTAGTTCCTTATTATCGTTTTCCTCAAGAAACTACTATTTATAAAAGTACTGGTGAAGTTTTTAAGACTATTAATAAAGTTCCTATTGATGAAGTACGCCCTAAAGGTTTTATGTCTGCTAGAACCGGAAAAAGATCTATTAGTTGGAGAACAGATAAACCATCTACTCTAATTTGGGCGGAAGCCTTAGATAAAGGTGATCCAAATATAGAAGTTGAATATAGAGATGAAGTTTTTCAACAAGATGCTCCTTTCGAAAGCACACCAAAATCAATACTAAAAACAATCAATAGATATAGCGGAATTCAATGGAGCTCAGATAATAACATAGCTTTTGCTTATGACTATTGGTGGAATACTAGAAATACGAAAACGTACGTTTTTAATCCAAACGAATCCTCTGAAAAGCCCCAAATAATACATGATAGAAATTATCAAGACAGATATAATGATCCTGGAAACTTCGTAACTGCTAGAAATGAATTTGGACGTTCTGTAGTAGACATTAATAAAGGAAATGTATACTTAATGGGAGATGGTTATACTAAAGAAGGGCAATTTCCTTTTGTTGATCAATTTAGTATAAAAGGTAACACTACTAAGAGGGTGTATACTTCCTCATATACTGACAAAGTAGAAAACATCTATTTCGCAACTAATATAGAAAAAGGAGAATTTCTTGTAGGAATTGAATCACCTAGTGAATATCCTAACTATTATATAAGAAATATAAACGCTAAGGACCAAGTAAAACAAATTACTAATTTTGCTAATCCTTTTGCGGCGCTACAAGGTGTGCATAAAGAAGTTATCAAATATAAAAGAGATGATGGATTAGAATTATCGGGTACCTTGTACTTACCTATTGGATATGATAAAACAAAAAAGGAAAAAATGCCAATGATTTTATGGGCATATCCTGAAGAATTTAAAGACAAAAAAAGTGCTTCACAATCAACTTCTAACCCCAACGAATTTACTTATCCTTGGTGGGGCTCTATGGTGTATTGGGTTACCAGAGGTTATGTTGTTTTAGATGACGCTTCTTTCCCTATTGTAGGAGAAGGTGATGAAGAACCTAATGATTCTTTTAGAAAACAATTAGTCGCTAATGCAAAAGCGGCAATTGATGCAGTAGATAACTTAGGTCTTATTGATCGAAATCGTGTGGCTGTAGGTGGACATTCATATGGAGCTTTTATGACAGCTAACCTATTATCACATTCTAACCTTTTTGCTGCTGGTATTGCTAGAAGTGGTGCATATAATAGAACACTAACACCTTTTGGATTTCAAAGTGAAGAAAGAAGTTATTGGGAAGCTCCTGAAGTTTATAATACAATGTCGCCGTTTATGCACGCTGATAAGATGAAGACTCCTCTTCTTCTTATACACGGAAAAGCGGATAATAACTCTGGAACGTATCCATTGCAAAGTGAGCGTTATTTTAACGCCCTAAAAGGATTAGGGGCGACGGCAAGACTTATAATGTTACCTAAAGAAAGTCACGGATACAGAGCTAAAGAATCTATTTTACATCTTTTATGGGAACAAGATCAATGGCTTGAAAAATATGTAAAAAATAAAAAATTAGAAATTCCAGAAGGAACCAACTAATTATTTATAATGCTGTCAGAGAAATATCGTTTTTTCTGACAGCATTTATCTTTAAAGACTAAGGGATTAGATTTTTAGAAATGATATCCCTAAGATCATTCTTATTTAATGGCTTATTGATGATATCATTCATTCCTATTGCCAAACACTCTTCTTGTACTTCTCCCAACTCGGCAGCTGTTAGCGCAATTATAGGTGTTGTTTGATCAAACTCTCTAATTCTTTTAGTTGCCTCACTACCATTAAGATATGGCATATTAAGATCCATTAAAATGAGGTCAAAATCCTCCTTTTTAACCATTTGTATAGCATTAAATCCATTCTCTACTATAACACAATCGTATCCTATTAGACTTAATAAATTCTTAGTAACTATTTGATTAATCTTATTATCCTCAGCTACTAAAATTCTTCGGTATACATTAGTTGCTCCATTGTTTCGATCACTCGAAGACTGATCTTCTCCTTCTTCTAAAATCTCCAATTCTAAATCAAAATGGAATTTTGTACCTCTACCCTCATTACTTTCTAGATAGACATTACTGTCCATCATTTGTAATAAGTTCTTTACAATAGAAAGTCCTAAACCAGTTCCTTCTAAATTATTTGATTCTCTATCTACTTGAGAAAATTTCTCAAACACAAAGTCCTTTTTATCTTCTGGGATTCCAACACCACTATCCTCTACTTCGTATCTAATCTGTATTGTGTTATTTTCTTTACTTAATATTTTAATTCTAAGCCATATTTTTCCATTCTCCGTAAATTTTGATGCATTTCCTATAAGATTAATCAAAATTTCTGATAACCTAAGCGAATCAACATTAAGCGAACTTGGCAAATCATTCGGCACCTCTAAAATAAGTTGGTTATCTTTACTTTTAGCTTGATACTCAAATGAATTGAGCAAATTTTGAGAAAGTTTAAATAAATTTGTTGGAGTTTTTGCTAATCTTACCTTATTAGATTCTATTTTACTAATTTGCAACACATTGTTTATCAGGTTTAAAAGATAGTCTCCTGAAAACTTTAATGAACCTAATAGTTGTCGATGTTTTTCCAATACATCTTCATCTTCAAGCAATAAGGAGGTAATTCCTACTACCCCATAAAGTGGTGTTCTTAGTTCATGACTTACTGTAGATATAAACTGAGATTTAACCTGAGTAAGCTTTTCCGCCTCGGCTTTTGCCTCTACAAGCTCTACATTTTTATCTTTTAATACGTCATTTAATTTTTTCTTTGATCTATATCCTATATACAGAAAGAATGCAGTAGCGAATAAAAATATCAATCCCGCAACAGAAATGATATTAATAGTTCTATTGTTTTTAGCCATTTTGGTCTGGTATTCTCTTTCCGTTTTTGCTATTTCTAATTCACGCTCATACTCATCAACACTAAAACTAACTCTTGCGACTTCTATTTGCTTCAAGGTTTCCTTGTTATAAACCTTATCCTTATACTCTTGATAACGTTTAATATCTTTATAAGCTTCTCCTAATTTACTCTGTTTTTCATACATTTCTGCTCTAGCTTCATAAATATATGATAGCTCTAATAACATATTATGTCTTTCAGCTATTCGGAGGGATTCTTGGAAAAACTCTTCAGCTTCTTCCAGATTATCTTGACCTAGCGCTAATTTTCCTTTTAGATAATACACCTCGCAATATCCTTCTACATCTTTATTTTCTACAACTAATTTTTGGGCTTCTTCTAAATAAGGAATTGCTTTATCATATTCTTTTGCATCCACATAGGTCCAAGCTAAATTAATTATAGGAGTCATATACTCTTCAGAATTATTGAGAAGTTTCCCTAATTCTGTAGCATTATTATAATAAATCAATGAGTTTTCTAATTCTTTATAACCATCAGAATACACATTTCCTAAACCATTATTATTCCATAAAATCAATAATGAATCATTTGCTTTTTCAGCATACTTTAGTGACTTTCTATAATATTGTTCCGCATTCTTATAATCAACTAATATTTGATAATTATATGCCATTAAATAATATGCTTCCGCTTTATAATGATCATCATCTAATTCATGAGCATAATTAACAGCTTTAATAGCATATTCTAATGATTCTTTAACCTTGTACTCGAATGTTAAATTATTCGATGTTTCAATTAAATATTGTAAACTATCATTAACAGGGAACCTGGATTCTTGCTGACCATAAATCAGAAGTGGAATAGAGAATATTAGATATACAAATAATAATTTTTTCCTCAAAATATGCAGTTTTGATTAACTAGCAGAGATACTAAATTAAGCTATAATTTACCAACAAAAGTGATTAATATTCTATGTTAATTTACTAAAAAAAGTACAATATGTATTGATTTATTGTTTCAATATTAAAATAAACAAATAAATGACCGATGGTTTTCACTTTTTTCTTGTAGTAATATAAATCCCAAAAATTACAATCCCTGCTCCTATTATTTGAAGTACAGATAAACTTTCTTCTAAAATAAAAAATGCTAATAATATTGTTGATACAGGCCCCAAACTACCTATAATGGCAACATTAGAAGCTCCTAAACGGGCGATTGCCCAAGAAATAAGATATGATGGAATTATTGTAGAAAAAAAAGCCATTAAAACACTAAGCACATATACCTCCAAAGAATAGCTTAAAATATCACTTCTATCAAAAATTAGATATTGAGAAATAATACATAAAGAAGATATAATCATGGCATAAGAGGTAAAAACAACTACTCCAAACTTTGGAATTAACCAGCCACTACCCACCAAATAAATAGCATACGTAAGTGCACTTAAAAAAATTAGAGATACTCCCGAAAGAAGGTTCGGAGTATCTAACTGAAGTTCTTGCCAAAATGTAATTAATACTCCTATATATGTAATTAGTATAGCAACTAATTGTTGTTTCGTTATTTTATGTTTTAGAAATATTCTAGAAATTACTAGCACTAAAGTTGGATATACAAATAAAATTATCCGTTCTAACCCTGCTTTAATATATTGTAATCCAAGAAAATCAAAATAACTAGCTAAATAATATCCAATAAAACCAAAAAACACAATCCACAAATAATCTTTCTTTTTGATCTTTTCTAGAGAAGAGGGTTTATTAAACTGTGCTATAATTATATAAACCGGAAGAGAGAATGACATCCTAAACAACAACAAATGTTCCGAAGTCACCTGATATTTATAAGCCATTTTTACCATGACTGCTTTTGCAGAAAATAACACAACACCAATAATAGCTAGTATTATACCTAATGAGATTTGTTTAGATTTTTGCATTCGGTAAAATTAATCACAATATCTCTTGCAGGTATTACACACATCTAGCAAAATTACGATGTCCAACAAAAAACCTCCTGAAAGTTTTCAAGAGGTTTTTCTATAAAAATAGTATCTAAATATTTTATACATTAAATAAGAAGTGCATTACATCTCCATCATTCACAATATATCCTTTCCCTTCTACTCCTAATTTTCCAGCTTCTTTTACTTTAGATTCACTTCCAAAAGAAACGTAATCATCATATTTAATAACTTCCGCTCGAATAAATCCTTTCTCAAAATCTGTATGAATAACACCAGCTGCTTGGGGAGCTGTAGCACCAATAGGAATTGTCCAAGCTCTTACTTCTTTTACGCCCGCTGTAAAATATGTTTGTTGATTTAACAATTTATAGGCAGCTCTTATTAAAACTGATGACCCTGGCTCTTCTAACCCCATATCCTGAAGAAACATTTGTCTTTCTTCATAATCTTCGAGCTCAGTGATATCAGCTTCTGTTCCGACAGCAAGAATAATTACTTCAGCATTTTCTGTTGATACAGCTTCCTTTACCCGTTTTACGTGATCATTACCATTCACTGCAGCACTTTCGTCTACATTACATACATACAATACTGGTTTATCAGTTATAAACTGCAATGGTTTTACAAACTCTGCGTGATCATCTTCAGAAACTTCAATAGCCCTAACTGAAGATCCTGCCTCCAAACCATCTTTTAACTTTAATAATATTGCTTCTTCTTTCTGTGCTTCTTTATTACCAGTTTTAGCGGCTCTCTTTATCTTATCTAATTTCTTTTCGAGAGTTTCTAAATCTTTTAATTGTAATTCTATATCTATAGTTTCCTTATCACGAATAGGGTCTATTGAACCATCAACATGAACAATATTGTCATTATCAAAACAACGTAGTACATGGATAATTGCATCAGTTTCTCTTATATTTCCTAAAAACTGATTTCCTAAACCTTCTCCTTTACTAGCTCCTTTTACTAATCCAGCAATATCAACAATTTCTACAGTAGCAGGTATAACACGCTCAGGGTTTACCAGTTCTTCGAGTTTTTCCAATCTTGGATCAGGCACATTAACAACACCTATATTAGGTTCTATTGTACAAAATGGAAAGTTCGCACTTTGCGCTTTCGCATTGGATAAACAATTAAAAAGTGTTGATTTTCCTACGTTTGGTAATCCAACTATTCCTGCTTTCATATTAATATAACATAATAGCAAATATGATATTTGCTTGAATTTTTGAGAGTGCAAAGATAACGGTATTAACGCATAGTATACAAATACTAGTTAAAGAGATTCTATAATTAAAATAAATATTAGTAATCAATGTATATCATTGAATCCTTCATAATATATAACTATACAAAATGTTCTCCTTACATTTTTGTAATTTTACAATACCAAATAGATAAACCTATGAAAACGTTTAACAACATTATTGTAATAATTCTATTTCTTTCTGGCTTTATAACATATGGTCAATCTAAAGAAGAAGAAAATAATAATGAAGAAGAAAAATCGACAGAAACTAAACCTAAAGAGAATTCTTCTGAAGAAGTAGTGACAAAAATTATTAGGATTAAAGGTGCTAATGGAGAAGAAAAAGTAATTAAACAACAACAAGTGATTACCAAAAAGAGTGAGGTTACACTTAATCCAGATGAAGAAGATGACGAAACTAATAGAACGGCAGTTTATAAACCTCAAAAAGTTTCTGTGAAAAATGCTGGAACTACCTCTAATGAGAGAATATATAGTAGTGTTCCTGATGGCACTGGTTATATATTAACACTTATTGACGAGCAAGGAGAAAAAATATCCAAAGCGAAACTACTTTCTAATGGATATTATATAATAAACAGTGGTATTAAAGATAATTGTTTAGGACATTTTGATGAGGCAAAAAATCTAGTTCTAGAAACCTATGATACCGTTAAGGATTCTGTTATTACCCTCACCTATAAATTAAAATAGGGTTGTTTTTTTCTTGATTTAGATTAAAAAGATAATTGTTTATACGATTTCAAAAAAAAGCTAAAATTCTAACAGAAAACTAATATATCCTCTTGACTATATTTAAAATAAAAGAACCGCTTAACTAAATTAAGCGGCTCTTTAAAACTATCAAATCAATTTATATTAATTGTCAGGAGATACCTGTAAATCTCTAATCAATACCTGACCGTATACATTAGAATTCTCATGGCTACTACTAGTTGATTGTAAATAACAACCTGCTTTAAAGTAGTTCTCATTAGCATTACCTATATCTACAGATTCAAACAATTCTGCTATTCTATTACCACTATTATTTAAGTTATACAGTCTCACAACTCCATTACTCATAGTTAACTCAAAATAGTATTCAGTATCCATTTGCATATTAAAATTAATGGTTCTTCCACTTCCTTCTATCTCTTCAGTAACATACCCTAATATTCTTAAATCAACAGATCCTGAGTTTTGTCCACTACTTCCTTGCACCTGAACTCTAATAACATCATCGTAAGAATCATCTCTCTCATGGATTTGACCAAATGCTAATTTACCAGAAGGTGGTAAATCTTCAATCTTAAATCTCCATTTCATAGAGTGTTCCGTATTAGTATTACCATTCCAATACCCATCTCCACCATTAATTATTTCTCTTAACTCAGATCTAGGGTTACTAGATCCTCCTGATGTAGGATTTCCTGGGTAACATCTAAAGGCCGCAAACCCATCCTTTTCGAAAAAGAAATGACTTTCATTTTTACTTGCATTATCAGCATAGTTTAACCCATTATCATTACTCCCAACACTTAGATTTCCACTAAAACCATTTAATTTCCAACCACTACCGATAATACTAGATGCAGTTCCACCTGTTGGTGGTGGAGGTGGATTAATAGTACCTCCTACTTCGGTAAAAAACCATTTTTGACTATCCCATCCGCTATAAGCCCATTGATCTGCATTACTTCCATTAGATGTCCCTCCTACTCGTAAACTTTTTCCACTATCTCTATTTTTTAATCTAAAATATCCATTCCCCACAGAAAGTATTTGCCACTGTTGATGTGTTGTTCCTTGATAAGCCCATTGCTGAACATTAGCTCCGTTAGAATTATTGCCTCCAGAAACCTCTAATGATTTACCACTATCTACCCCTTTTAAACGTACGTAACCATTACCAACAGAAAGTATTTGCCACTGTCTATGGGTAGCACTGGTGTTAGCATCTGTTCCCCATACTTGAAGATTTGCACCATTATTGTTACTTCCAGCTGCAATATCTAATGTACGGCCACTTTTTAAGTTTTTAATAGTGTAGATTTTTCCAACAACAGGTGTAGCCTTTGCTTCGAGAGTTTGATCATTAATAATAGAATCCTCAGAATCAATAAATTCTTCATTTTCACAAGAAATTCCAACCAATACTAAAGTAAAGGCCAAGAAAATTTTAGTAAAAAAATGCAAACCAGATGCACTTTTTTTTCTACGAAAAGTTTTCATAATTGTTTGTTTTGAATTATTCATAATATTTGTGTTAAATATTTGGTGTACCAATAATAAAATTGGTCAACCAATTTAGTTATCACAATAGTAAGAATTTAATTACATAACTCAAACGTTTTCGTAAAATATTTATAATTTATTATCAATATTGTTAATATTTTAACCCAAATAAGATCGAATTCACATCTTTTAAAACCAAATATTAACATAAATGTTTTTAAACCAATTCGATAAGCCATGGAAAATTACGAATGAACTATATGATTATAACAGCATCATATATATAAAAAAGACCGCCTAATTATTAAGCGGTCCTATACACTTTATTTTAAAACAAATTAATTATCTGGAGATACCTCTAAATCTTTAATCAATACCTGACCATAAACATCAGAGCTTTCATGACTACTACTTGTTGATTGTAAATAACAACCAGCTTTAAAGTAATTTTCATTAGCATTACCTATATCTATAGATTGAAACAGCTCCTCTATTCTATTACCATTATTATCAAGATTATATAAAGTAACAACACCATTACTCATGGTTAGTTCAAAAAAGTACTCTGTATCTAATTGCATATCAAAATCAATTGTTCTTCCCTCACGATCTTCAACCTTCTCAGTTACGTACCCTAATATTCTTAAATCTACTTTTCCAGAGCTTTGTCCACCATCTCCTTGCACCTGAACTCTGATTACATCATCATAAAAATCATCTCTCTCATGAATTTGACCAAAAGCCAACTTCCCAGAAGGTGGTAAATTTTCTACTTTAAATCTCCATTTCATAGAGTGTTCTGTATTGGTATTACCATTCCAATACCCGTCTCCTCCATTAATAACCTCTCTCAATTCGGATCTAGAGTTACTTGATCCTCCAGATGTAGGATTCCCTGGGTAACATTTAAATGCTGCAAATCCATCCTTTTCGAAAAAGAAATGACTTTCATCTTTACTTGCATTATCTGCATAATCTAATCCGTTATCATTACTACCAATATTCAAAGAGCCTGTAAATCCATTTAACTTCCATCCAGGACCTATAATATTTGCTGCACTTCCTCCCGGTGGCGGAGGTGGACCTTGTGGTGTTGCATTAACAACTCTACTAGCGGAAACATTGCCCGAATTATCCACTGTCACTGCATTAAATGAATAAGAAGTACCATTAACCAAATCATTAATAGTCACACTTTCTCCAAAAGAAGTTACCTCTCCTCCATCATATGTAATTCGCACATTATTAAAATCAGAATCTCCAGGATTATTCCAATTTAAAGCAACAGAACCATTTCCAGGTATTGCACTTAATCCTGAAACTGGTCCTGGAGGCGTTGTATCACTATTATCGTCCTCGTTACCATAAATTTCGGTTTCTATAATACTATTCCAACTGTTTTTAGAATTACCAAAACTAGATATTCTTACAAACCTTGCCTCCACATCGTCAAAATCAAAAATTTCTAATCCTTCTGTCGTTCCGCTACTTCCACTAGTTTTTGCATCAAATACTGTGCTTAATGAAGAAGTAGAGTTACCAACTCTAATTTTAAAATAAGCTTCTCTTTCATCACCTTTAAACCAAGCAATTTTTAAACTTGACACAGTTTTTACCGTACCTAGATCATATGTAATATACTTACCTGTATAGCCATTAGATGACCACCGTGATTCTGTGTTTTCAATTTCACCATCTACTGTATTTTCAGGCCCATATCCAGTTTGATTTCCATTCGCAGAAACACTAATTGGTATTATCTGACCTGGAGCAGTTGGTCCTTCTATCAAAGTACTATTAAGACTGAAGTCGTCAAATCTAACATCTCCACTATTTCTGGTTCCTAGTATAGTTACTAAAGAAGCATTACCACTATTAAAGGTGATAGTAATCTCTTCAAAATCATTTGTATCAAAATCATTTGACTGTCCTGCTACAGAAAGTTCTCCATTTCCTTTTACCCAAGCTTTCAGAACATAATCCGTATTTCTACTAACATCAACCGTTTGCTCTATTTTACCAGAAGAATTAGATACTTTACCTGATTTAGACCCCGAATTTTCATCGCTTGAGATCGCATAATAGTCTGGATCTCCCCAATTAACTTCTCCAAGTTCAAATCCAGGGTTTTGAATTGGTATAGAAATCCTAACTTCTGAATCTCCTTTTATAGTTTCTAATAGTTCATCACTAATCTCTTCATTTGTACAGCTTGTCACTGAAATGAATAGTATTAAAATAAAAGCTGAAATAGAAAACAAAAGGGGAGTTTCTTTTCTAATAATTAATGTTTTTTTCATTGTTAATGATTGTTTTTAATGCTTACGCTTGTTAAAAGTTATAGGTTAAATTTAAAATGGTAAACCAATTAAAAAATTGGTCGACCAATTTTTGTGCAATGATAATAATTTACACCAAACGCACAAACGCTTTTATAAATTAAACGGGGAAAAAACACCTAATTATTAAAAGATTAACAAACTCATACATACTTTGTTAAATTTAACAAAATGATCAAGAAGCTATTTTAATAAATTGTAAATGAGGTGTTTAAATTTAAAATCCAATTAAATTTTTCCAGAGTGAATTTAACAAGTACTTAATTAAAGTTTTAACCGTATAACCTAAACGAGTACTAAAAAATAGAATTCGTAGCCAATTAAATAGTATTCGTTTACATCTTATGGTAATCAACTTTGTTCTAATTCTATAATGTTCTGCAGTAGATACCACTTTAAAAAAATCTTTAAAATAGAATATTATCAATAAAACTAGATACCAAAACTCAACTTATAATAAATACGATGGCTAGGCATAAAATCTAGATTAATTGAATATCTTTAATTGCTAAACCAATAAATATATTCACATGAAAAAACTCGCACTCATTTTATTCAGCTTATTTACAAGCTTAACTTTTAGTCAACAAATTATTACAGGAACAGTAACTGATACATCAGGATCCCCTATTCCATTTGTTAATATCACTGAAAAAGGTTCGGATAAAGGAACTATAACTGATGACGATGGAAAATATACCATAGCAGTAAATGAAAATGCAATTTTAGTATTTAGTTTTGTCGGTTTTCAAACTCAGGAAATTACTGCAGGCACAACCGATAAAATAGATATTACCTTATTAGAGGGTGAAGCCCTTAATACTATTATCGTTGTAGGTTCTAGAAGCCCGAAACGCACAGCAACGGATACTCCTGTGGCTGTTGATATTATTGATATGCAAGATATTGTAACTAAAAGTGGTAAAATAGAAATTAATGAACTATTACAATACTCTGCTCCTTCTTTTAATGCGAATAAGCAATCTGGTTCTGACGGTGCAGATCACATTGATCCTGCTAGTTTAAGAGGTCTAGGTCCAGATCAAACTTTAGTATTAATCAATGGAAAAAGAAGACATAGTTCTTCTTTAATCAACATTTTTGGAACTAGAGGTCGTGGAAATTCTGGAACGGACCTTAATACAATTCCTGCTACCTCAATAAAACGAATTGAAATTTTACGTGATGGCGCCGCGGCGCAATATGGTTCTGATGCAATTGCAGGTGTTATAAACATTGTACTAAAGGATAATATTGATAAACTAAGTGGTAGTATTAGTTACGGAGCTTATAACACAAATGCTAAAGGAAATTTTCCTGATGGTACGCCAAATACAGACGGGAATCGTTTGGACACTGAGAATGATGGGAATAGAATCGCCGATGATAAAAGTTTTGATGGTGGTTCTGTTAAAGTAACTGCTAATTACGGTGTTGGTATTGGAGAAAAAGGATACGTCAATTTTACCACAGAATATTTAAGTAAAAATAAAACGCTTAGACCTGGATTTGATTTTAGAAGAGGATTTGGAGAAGCTGCCATTGATGGTTTTAATCTTTTTGTAAATGCTAATGTTCCCCTTTCAGAAAAAACAGAACTATATGCTTTTGGAGGAAGAAACTATCGAGATACAGATGCTTTTGCGTTTACTCGTAATGGAGGCGAACGCGTGGTAACTGAAATTTATCCTAATGGTTTTACTCCAAGAATAACTTCTAACATTATTGATAATTCAATTTCTGCTGGAGTACGAACTGTAACAGACAACGGTTGGAAAATTGATCTAAGTAATACTTGGGGTAAAAACAATTTTCACTATTTCATAGAAGGTACATTAAATGCTTCATTAGAAGAAAATTCGCCTACAGAATTTGATGCAGGAGGGCACAGCTTAAGTCAAAACACTATTAACTTAGACTTTTCTAAGTATTATCCAAAAATGGCTCAAGGTTTAAACCTTGCATTTGGAGCAGAATACAGAACTGAAAACTTCGTCATCTTTGCAGGAGAAGAAGGTTCATATGCTACTTATGACATAAATGGATTAGCAATTACCGATCCGGCAACGCAAACACAACCTATAGATCCTGATAGTGGAGAATTAAGACCAGGAGGCTCACAGGGGTTTCCAGGATATAGTCCTGCTAACGAAGTAGACAGATCCAGATCTAATTTATCTTTATATGCAGACGCAGAATTAGATATTACGGATGTGTTTCTTTTAGCTGGTGCAGCAAGATTCGAAAATTATAGTGATTTTGGAAGCACTATAAATGGAAAATTAGCATTACGAATTAAAGCTTCTGATAACATTAATATTAGAGGTTCTGTAAGTACAGGGTTTAGAGCTCCATCATTAGCACAAATCTATTATAATCTTAGGTTTACTGATTTCCAAGGTGGTATTGCGACAGAAACATTGTTAGCTCCTAACAATAGCCAAGTTACCGCTTCTTTCGGTATTGACAGATTAAAAGAAGAAACTTCTTTAAACGCCTCCCTTGGTTTAACAGCTACACTAGGAGATTTTTCTGCTACAGTAGATGGGTATTACATAGACATAAAAGATCGTATTGTTCTTACTGGTACTTTTGAAGCTACAGAAATTGATAATGTTAATGAAGCTCAGTTTTTTGCTAATGGAGTCGATACAGAAACTGTAGGTATGGATCTTGTACTCTCCTGGAAAGGGAATTATGATTTTGGAACATTATCTGCGTTATTAGCAGGAAATGTAAACAATATGTATATCACAGCTGTAAATACTAATTTAGATACTGATATTTTCTTTGGAAAAAGAGAACAAGCATTTTTACTGGCCTCTGCTCCAAGAAGTAAATTTGCATTAAACCTTAATTACAATACGGAAAAATTTAATGCTGGTCTTGGTTTGACTCGTTTTAGTGATATCACTCTCGTAGATTTTGTAGACACAGAAGATGAATATGGGGCAAAAATAACCGCTGATCTTACCTTAGGTTATAAGTTATCAGACCAATTAAAACTAACCATTGGAGGTAACAATATCACTAACGAATATCCTGATCAACAAAATGATGGAGAAACCGAAGCTGGTGGATATTGGGATGCCGTTCAAATGGGATTTGGTGGAGCCTATTATTATGCTAGATTAGATTTTAGCTTCTAAATGGTTTAAAGTTGTATTATCAATCACAATAAAAAGAGTCGGAAATGATTTGACATCAAAGTCATTGTTTTCGACTCTCTTTTTGTTTACATAAATACTTACGCATATCGTTATTACTTTATTATAAACATTGTAATCACAATATCCAATACATAAATATTTTAAAGTAAAATAGTCTATATCCACTGTTTTTTTATTTGTTTTTATTAACAGATCAAAAAAAACAAAAATCCAAAAATAGACTACCAAAAACTATCATTTATTCTAAACAAAACTTAAAAAAATAAAGTTTTATCATTTTAGCATAATCCAGACAAGTAGAAAGAGAAAATCTCCCTCTAAAAAAAAGGTTTAATAATACGCTCTACCCTTTGTTAATATTGATTTATTACTATCTTTATTTTTAAACCAATTTAATAATTATTTACATGAAAAAACTCACACTCATTTTGTTGGGCTTATTTATTTCTATGACCCATGCTCAAAACACAATCACTGGAACTGTTACAGATAGCCAAGGTTCTCCACTACCTGGTGTCAATATTCTCGAAAAAGGAACCAATAATGGTAGTATTACCGATTTTGAAGGAGCCTATAGTATCGAAGCAGATCCAAATGGAACGCTAGTTTTTAGTTTTGTAGGATTCGAAAGTAAACAAGTTAAAATTAATGCTCAATCGATTATTAACGTTACTCTTTCTAGCGGCTCAGAGCTTGATGAAGTTATTTTAGTAGGAACTAGATCTTTACCAAGAAGTAATACTACTTCTTCGTTACCTGTTGACGTATTGCCAGCAAAAGAATTAGCTTCTACTGGTCAAATTACATTTGATAAAGCACTGCAATACAAAATACCATCATTTAACACTGTACAAACCCCTGTAAATGATGCTACTTCCCTATTGGATCCATATGAAATTCGAAATATGGGACCTAGTAGAACATTAATTCTTATTAACGGAAAACGTAAGAACCTCAGTGCATTACTTTATACACAAACTTCTCCTGGTAGAGGTGAAACAGGCTCTGATATTTCAGCTATTCCAACAGATGCTATTAAAAGAGTAGAAATTTTAAGAGATGGAGCATCTGCTCAATACGGATCTGATGCGATTGCCGGAGTAATGAATATTATTTTAAAAGATAGTTACAAAGATGGTTCGGCAACCTTACGAACTGGTATTACCTCTGAAGGTGATGGAGAAACAATTGGCATAAGTGTTAATAATGGATCTACTATAGGAAAAGACAAAGGTTTCTTTAATTATACAGTAGATTTTTCTAAAGTTAGTTTAGCAAACCGTCCAGGAACAGTAGATGCACAAGGAGAGGCAACAGATTTTGGAGCGGATATCGCAGATGTACAAGCATTTCTAGATCTTTTCCCAGATGCCGGTAACATTAATGGATCTCCTGAAACGGCAGCTGCAAAATTTTTAGTAAATGGAGGGTACGATATTAGTGAAAACACTCAAATATATATGAATGCTGCTTATGTATACAAGAAAGTAAATAGTTTTGCTAACTATAGAACTCCATATTGGCGTACAGAAGCCGATTTTCCTTATTTAGCTGATTTTTTTCCAAATGGTCCTAACGGAGAATATATCGGATATGTTCCTACTTTTGAAGGAGACCTAAATGATTATAACGCTACCATTGGTTTTAAAACCAAAAAAAATGGATGGAATTATGACCTTAGTTACACCACTGGAGGAAACTCTCAGGATTATACCGTAAATAACTCTCATAATCGTAATTCCGTATTATCACCATCTACTTGGATTGACGCAAATGATAATGGTGTAGTAGACCCGGGAGAACTAACAGAAGGATCAGAATTATATCGTGAAAACAGTCCTATTTCCTTTGATCCTGGAGGTACAAAATTTACACATAGTGTTGGAAATATAGATATAGCAAAGCTCATTACCGATGAAATAAGTATTGGTTTTGGAGCTGAATTTAGAACAGAAACTTTTGAAATTATAGAAGGTGATCTTGCTTCTTATGACGGAGGTGGTGCAGATTCTTTTGCTGGTAATAGACCAGAAAACTCTGGAAAATTTAATCGTTATAACTTTGGAGGTTATTTTGATATTTCTGCAGATATTACAGAAGATTTTTTAGTAAATGGTACTATTCGATTAGAAGATTATAGTGATTTTGGTGAAGCTTTTGTATGGAAAATAAGCAGTCGCTATAAATTTTTAGAAGATAAATTCACTGTTAGAGCTTCTTTATCTACAGGATTTAGAGCTCCAACTTTACATCAGATATATACTCAACGAGCTCAATTTTCATTTATTCCTGGTCAAGGTATACAAGTAGGAGGATTAATTAATAACGTTTCTCCTCAGGCACAATTCCTATCAATTCCACAATTAGATGCAGAAAAATCTACAAACTTTACAATAGGTGTTGGTGCTAAGATTAGTAAAGACTTTAATTTCACCTTAGATTATTATAATATTAAAGTAGAAGATAGAATTGTGCTAAGTACAGAAATCGGTGCTACTGCAGCAGGTGATACACCTTTAGATGACGTACTAACAGCTAATAATTTATCAGACGTAAGTTTCTTTGTCAATGCTATTGATACAAGAACATCAGGAATTGATTTGGTAGCCAATTACAGAAACATCGTGCTGGGGCCTGGTAAACTTGGTTTTAGTCTATCTGGTAATTATACAATTCAAAATGAAAGAGATGGAGCTGTAAATAACCCTCAGTTAGTTGCAGATGCAGGACAATCAGTAGTAAATGATACTCAAGAAGCATTATTTTTCACTTCTAGGCCTGAGTTTAAAGCTATTCTGGGTGCCAACTACGATATTGGTAAGTTCGGGTTCTCATTAAACAACACATTATTTGGACCTACAAAATTTAGAAATCAAGGATTACAAGATCTAGAAGGACTGGTAGGGGGAGATGCTGCTGATAGCGATGGAGGGTCTGATCTTGGAGTAGAATTTATGACCAAAGTCGTTACTGACCTCGGAATAAACTACAACGCAACCGATAAAATAACATTGGCGTTAAACATTAACAATGTTCTAGATATATTACCAGAATGGGAGTTTAAAGCGCTTACTCCTACTGGTACTGCCGTTCTTAATGATGCCGATGCTACAAAAACTGCATTTAATCTAATAACATTTAATGGTAGATACTCTCAAATGTCATATGATGGTTATCACTTTAGTCAATTGGGAACTATGATAAATCTATCTTTAAATTATAAATTCTAGAACAAATTTTCATTTTAAAATTATGATTCGCTTTATTCTAATTAATTAGAGTAAAGCGAATTTGTTTTTAACACATCGCCTATAGTGTTAATATACTTATCAAATTTAATTAAATCATTATGAGAACCGCCTTCAATAGTTATCATTTTCTTTTTTGAAGTTAAAATACTTCTGAATAATTTTTGACCGGATTCATAGGGAACTACTCCATCATCGGTACCGTGATAAATTGTAATAGGACACTTTACATTTTCTATAAACGTATTAGATGGGAACTTATATTTCAAAATATTCTTTACTGGAAAAATCGGTAACCAATGTGATGTAACATCTTCCATGGAATTAAATGGAGTCTCTAGTATTAATTTAGAAGGATTATTTAAAGAAGAAACTTTGGTTGCAATACCAGTTCCTAAAGATCTCCCATATACGATCACTTGACTCTCTTTGTATTTACTTAAAACATACTCATAAAATAATTGAGCATCGTCATATAACGAACTTTCTTCTGTTATATTCCCTGTACTTTTACCATAACTTCTATAATCCATTACAACAACATCATATTGTTTATTTACGAAAAAGGAAGCTATTTCTCCCCATCTGGATAAGTTCCCTTTATTACCATGAAAGTATAATATAACTCCTTTGGGATCTTTACATTTAAAATGAAGCGCATTTAACTTTTCTCCATCCGTAGTTTCTAAAAAAAACTCTTCAAAAGAATGATTAAATTGATATATAAAATCTATTGGAAGCTTTTCTGGTTGAAAAATAATTTTATGTTGAAGTAAATATAATAGTCCTAATCCCATAAAATATACAATCAATATCCAAATTATTCCTTTTTTAAGCTTGGACATTTACTTTTTTTGAGGAGTGTTTTACACCGATGCTAGTATTAGATAAATTAATTTTTCTCATTTTAGAATTGATAATTTCTCCTAGCATTTTATGATAGGATTCAAAATTATTGAGATTCTTATGACCTCCTCCAATTACGGTATAAAGACGAGTTAATTTAGGTTTTACTTTTGATAACTTTATACTGGATTTAAAAGGAATTAATTTATCGTGAGTCCCGTGAATTATATGAATAGGGCAATTCACATACTTTAACCATTTATAAGTGGGTATTGGATACCTCATTATTAAGGAAATTGGCATAAACGGAATAAACTTAGCCGCTACCTTACTCAAACTATAATATGGCGCATCCAGTATTAACATTTTAGGATTGTTTATTGATGCTAATTTAGTAGCAAAACCAGATCCCATGGATCGTCCATAGAGTATTATATACTTTTCGTCTACTTTTTCTTTTAATTTATTATAAACGAACTGAAGGTCACGTTTTATCGCTTTAAAAGAACGCCTTCCTGTACTTTTACCAAATCCACGGTAATCTAACATACATACATCATATCCGTGTCTTGTAAAATCAACAGCAAACTTACCCCAACCTTTTATACTTTTAGAATTTCCTTTAAGATAGAGCACCACACCTTTAGGATTCTCTACCTTAAAATGAAGTCCATTTATAATAGCACCATCCCTAGTTTCTAGATTATACTCTTCTACAACTTGGTTGTTATAATAAAATTCAAAATCTTTATCTAATTTCTCTGGTTTGAAAATAAAATATTCTTGCAAATAGTATAAAGCAACGCTAGCAATAATATAAAATGCAAGAATAATAATTGCTATGTATCCCCAATTTGGCATATTAGTATTCTTTAAAAAATGCTTGTAAGTAACTAATTTACAAAAAATTAAAATGAATTGCATAAAAAAATCCTGCCGAAGCAGGATCCTAATATTTTATTCTTAATTGACTTATCTTTTATCGTCGAGCATCATATATCCTAAAACGAACACCTACTCTTGCATAAATATCGAAAAACTTACTATCAATATCAACTAAATTATCTGTGAAATCATTCATTGCACCTGCTTCAAAAAAGATATCAAACATCTCTCCTATCATTTGCGAAAAACCTACTCCATAAACTCCACCAATTACTAGTTGCTCATACTGATCGGATTCCAAATCAATATCTCCTAATTCTACATTAGTGTTTATTCTAAAAGAAGGACCTACATTGATAAAAGGTCTAAAGCGATCCTTTCCTCTACCAAATAAATATCTAAATTTAGGATTAAAACCTACTTGTAAAATCTTTAAATCGGCTGGTAAAACTGTAGGGATATTTGAAACGATTTCACTATTTCTTTGCAGAACATCAATTGAGAAAACTATACTAGTTTTAGCTCGAACTCCCATCACATAGCCATATCCTGCATTAAAATAAAATCCTGTACCACGATTACTATCTGCATTTTCAATATTTATACTAGAACTTGTTAAACCACCAGAAACTTCCCAACGATATTGTCCAAATGAAGTAGCCGAAATAGCAACAAGTAAAATAAAGAATATTAATTTTTTCATAATTTCATGTTTAGATTTGAGGTTAAATTCTTGACGAAAATACTAAAATTTAAAAAACAAGCATAAAAAAACCTGTCGATACCGACAGGTTTATAACTATATAAGATCGTTAATCTATTATTCTTTGTGCATAAATGCCTGTTTCTGCAATAAAAACTCTTCGGTTTCTACTATATCTTCATCTGGAACACAACAATCTACCGGACACACAGCCGCACATTGAGGTTCTTCATGAAAACCTTTGCACTCCGTACATTTATCTGGAACTATATAATATATTTCATCGCTCACAGGTTCTTGCGCCTCTTCTGAGTTAACTGCTTTTCCTCCAGGAAGTACGACATCACCTTCTAAATCTGTACCGTCGGCATATCTCCAATCATCCGCTCCTTCATAAATTGCAGTGTTTGGACATTCTGGTTCACACGCACCACAGTTTATACATTCATCCGTTATTATAATTGCCATAGCTCTTTTTTATTCTAAATTTGCAACACAAAAATAACTCGTAAACTAGTGATAAACAAATTAGAAATGTTATTAAATGACCGAATCACCGCATTTTCTGAATTAGGCAAGTTCTTAAGTCAATTCAAAAATACTGGTTATGAGAAGATTAACAACATCAAAAATAACGAAGATTTTTTTGATGGAATGACGCAAAAAATAGAATCTGCCAAACATCATAATGGTTGGTTTACAGAAGAAAACATAGTGTTTTCACTATCGCAATGGAGTAAAACACTTACAAAACATAACCTAGAACAATGGTTATCTTCGTATTCATTAGATCAAATAGAATTGAAAACAATTGGAATAATTATGGCAGGTAATATTCCTTTAGTTGGATTTCACGATTTTATTTCAGTATTAATCAGCGGCCATAACGTATTAGTTAAACAATCTTCTAATGATAATCAATTACTTCCATATTTAGCTGCGTACCTAATCAATATAGAACCAAGGTTTAAAAGTAAGATCTCCTTTACCACCGAAAAATTCACTGATTTTGACGCCATCATTGCTACAGGAAGCAATAACACTGCTCGCTATTTTGAACATTATTTTGGAAATAAACCCAATATAATTCGCAAAAACAGAAATTCTGTAGCTGTTTTAACCGGTAACGAATCCAAAGAACAATTGGCAGCATTAGGAAACGATATATTTAGATATTATGGATTAGGTTGTCGCAGTGTATCCAAACTTATGGTTCCTAAAGGTTATGATTTCGATCTATTTTTTAAATCCATTTATGCTCATAATGATATCATTAACGGTGCTAAGTATGCCAATAATTATGATTATAACAAAGCGGTGTATTTAATGAGCAGTTTTAAGCTACTAGAAAATGGTTTTCTAATGCTAAAGGAAGATACCAGTTATGGTTCTCCTATTGCCACTTTATTCTACGAAACTTATAATAATAAAGAAGAGCTAATCCAAAAGTTTGAAAAGGATAAAGAAGCTATCCAATGTATTGTAAGTGATGATTTTTCAGAAGAAAGTATTGATTTTGGCACTACTCAACACCCTTCTCTGTCAGATTATGCAGATAACATTGATGTTATTGAATTTTTAACAAAAATTCAATAAATATTTTATCATATTGATAATGATTTTGTTTTAGATTATTAGCACCTTTGTGGTGTTTTTTCTTACTGGTTTAAGGAGCCAGAAAACAATAAGAAAAGTAAATAATAAAAACAATAAAATCACTGATGAAAAAGCACAACTTTAGCGCAGGACCTTGTATTTTACCACAAGAAGTATTCAAAGAAGCATCCCAGGCTGTATTAGACTTTAACGACTCTGGGTTATCCATTTTGGAGATTTCACATCGTAGCAAAGATTTTGTAGATGTAATGGAAGAAGCCCGTAGTTTGGCTTTAGAATTATTAGGATTAGAAGGTAAAGGTTATAAAGTACTTTTTCTTCAAGGTGGAGCGAGTACACAATTCTTAATGGCTGCTTATAATTTATTACAAACTAAAGCAGGATATATCAATACAGGTAGCTGGAGCGATAAAGCCATTAAAGAAGCCAAGATTTTTGGTGAAGTTATTGAAGTTGCTTCCTCTAAAGATGCTAACTATAATTATATCCCTAAAGGGTACAAAGTACCAGAAGGTTTGGATTATTTACATTGCACAAGTAACAATACCATATTTGGTACACAAATTAAAGACTTTCCAACTACCGATGCACCACTTATATGCGATATGAGTAGTGATATTTTCTCAAGACAATTGGATTTTTCTAAGTTTAGTCTAATTTATGCTGGAGCTCAAAAAAACATGGGGCCTGCAGGAACGACGTTGGTTGTTATTAAAGAAGATATTCTTGGCAAAATAGAAAGACAAATCCCATCAATGTTAGACTACAGTGTACATATTAGTAAAAGCAGTATGTTTAATACACCTCCTGTTTTCCCTGTATATACATCTATGCTTACACTTAGATGGCTAAAAAAACTTGGTGGAATAGCTGCCATTGAAGAAGAAAACGAGAAAAAAGCAAAACTTATCTATTCCGAAATAGAGCTAAATCCTCTTTTTAAAGGATTTGCAGAAAAAGAAGATAGATCTACAATGAATGCAACCTTTTCTTTAGTTGATGAAGACCTAAAAGAAACCTTTGATGCAATGTGGAAAGAAGCAGGTATCAATGGTGTTAATGGACATAGAAGTGTTGGAGGATATAGAGCAAGTATGTACAATGCTATGAGTATAGAAAGTGTTGCTGCACTTGTAGACGTAATGAGTGATTTAGAAAGAAAAGCATAACCAACTTACAACAAACCGAAGCTTACTATTCTGGAATAAGAACAAAAAAAATTAAAAATCAAACCTTTAAAATGAAAGTATTAGCAAACGATGGAGTATCACAAAGTGGTATAGATGCCCTAGAAAAAGCTGGATTCGAAGTGCAAACCACCACTGTGGCACAAGATCAATTAGTAAATTATATAAACGATAATGAAATCAATGTACTACTGGTACGAAGTGCTACCAAAGTACGAACTGATATCATTGACAATTGTAGCTCCTTAAAAATCATTGGTCGTGGTGGTGTTGGTATGGATAATATTGATGTTACTTATGCTAGAGAAAAAGGACTGCATGTAATTAATACGCCTGCCGCTTCTTCTGGTTCTGTTGCCGAATTAGTATTTGCTCATTTATATGGGAGTGTACGTTTCTTACATGATGCGAATAGAAATATGCCGTTAGAAGGAGATAGCAAATTTAAAAACCTTAAAAAAGCATATGCTGGTGGTACAGAATTAAGAGGAAAGACACTTGGTGTAATTGGTATTGGTCGTATTGGACAAGCTACGGCAAAAATAGCAATCGGAGTTGGTATGAATGTAGTAGCATTTGACCCCTTTATTGAAGAAGTAGATATTCCGGTTGAATTTTTTGATGGACAATCCTTAAACTTCAAAATAAAAACTGTTTCAAAAGAAGAAGTTTTGAAACAAGCAGATTTCTTTACATTACACGTTCCAGCACAGAAAGAATATGTGATTGGTAAAACTGAAATAGACCAAATGAAAAATGGTGCTGGATTAATCAATGCAGCCCGTGGTGGTGTTATTGATGAAGTAGCATTAGTAGAAGCGCTAGAAAGTGGTAAACTAAGCTTTGCTGGTCTAGATGTTTTCGAAAACGAACCAAATCCTGCTATAAAAGTATTAATGAATAACAAGATCTCGCTAACACCTCACATTGGTGCAGCAACAGGAGAAGCGCAAGATAGAATTGGACAAGAGCTTGCCGATCAAATTATATCTATACTTAAATAAGAATAGAAAATCTTAAGAGATCATCAAAAATAAAACACCTTTTACGAAAATTCGTAAAAGGTGTTTTTTATTTACCTTATATCGATAAAATTATCATTTCATCTGGTTTTATTATAAAATAAGGGGAATAAATTCTATAATCTTACCTATAAAAAATGTAAATTTAGATCACATAATAAAAAAATATAAATCATGTCTGGAATTTTAGATCTTTTAAATAGCCCAATGGGGCAACAAATCATTAGCGGAGTAAGTAGTCAAACAGGACAATCCGCAGATAAAACAGGAAATTTACTAAGTATGGCTATGCCAGTGCTTATGGGAGCAATGCAAAAAAATGCTTCTACTCCTGAAGGAGCTTCGGGATTATTAGGAGCGTTATCCGGAAAACATTCTGGTGGTGGAATCTTAGATAATCTTGGTGGTTTGTTCGAAGGTGGAGTTGAAGACAATGTTACTAATGATGGAGCTGGAATTCTTGGACATATTTTAGGAGGTAAACAACCAGCTGTAGAAAATGCATTAAGTCAAAAATCTGGAATGGATGCTGGCTCAGTAAGTCAAATACTTAAAGTAGCTGCACCTATTCTAATGGGAGTTTTAGGTAAGCAAGCTTCTCAAAGTAACGTATCTGATGCCAATGGATTATCTAGTATGTTAGGTGGAATGCTTGGAGGTGGTCAAGGATCTAAACAACAATCTCTTATCGAATCATTTCTAGATGCTGATGGTGACGGAAGTATTCTAGATGATGTTGCAGGTATGGTTCTAGGAGGCGGTCAGAAAAAAGGCGGTATTGGAGGGTTACTTGGTGGACTTTTCGGAAAATAAAATCAAAAAAAGTTTTAATAATTTTTAAAGAGTCTTGATATAAACGTCAAGGCTCTTTTTCTATATCGATACACATGATTATATTTCTACAAAACATTACAAAACGTTAAAAATCAAAAAATATTGATCGACTTTTTGTATTTTAAACGTATGGTAACGAAACAGGTTTTTTTTATACTTACTCTAGTATTAATCATTTACAGTTGCGGAACAACTAAAGATCGAAAACTAGACACAACATCTACTGCCAATACTTCAGATACATTAAGAATTGCTAATGATGATTTAGAGTACGAAATCATTATCATAGAACCTGGATTTAATAACTGGTTAGTAACACAAAGACCCAGAGGATATTACAATCAACAGTTTTTAGAAATAAGAAATCGTCAATATGTTATAGAATACAATCAAAGAGTAGTTCAACCACAACGTTTTGATCCTAATTTATATATTCAACAAATTAACTATGATCAGCACACTGATTATGGATACGAAGTAAATTATCTACTATATAATTATTTCTTATTTTTTGAAAAACAATACAACCAGCGTTTTTTCGTAAGCAGAGGATAAAGATTTTGACGAGGGAAGTTTATATTGTATTTTTGTTCAATGCAAAAATTCAAAGATCGTTGGGAAATCCAAGCTAATTGGCAACTTATTTTTCCTCTATTAGGACTTACAGGTTTATTGATTTCTTCTTTTTTACTAAGCAAAAGACTTATATCCGGAATTTTTAAATTATCAGAAGATCACGAAGCGTATATTCTTGCTTTATCCTTAATCTCTTTGTTTCTTTTTATTCCCTTATTAGGACTTACTTTAAAAATCTTTAGTGCATTAGAAAAAAAATGGGAAATTAACTATCGATGGGAAATGATAGCTATATTTATTGTTTTTGCAATTACAGGATCTACGGCTGCAAGAGTTTCTGACCCATTACTAACTCTAATTGGATTGAGCAAAGAAACTACGAGTGGCTGGATCTATTGGCCTCTTAGAATATTTTTGATATTCCCTATATACCAAGTTATACTATTAATTGTAGGATGGTTATTCGGCCAATTTAAGTTTTTCTGGTGGTTCGAGAAAAAAATGCTCCGTAGAATGGGCTTCGCTAAATTTCTTGATTAAAAATGTTTTAAAAGACTTATTAGATAAAGTAAGTAGCAATGCTTACTATTGAACTATCTCTACCTCAATTGTTTTACCGTCTTTATCAAAAACTTCTTCCTTATTAATTACAAATGTATATAACCACATAATGGTAAAAGATGGAATAATATCAGTACCTGGTATAATCTCTTCTATAAATGTTATTACAGATGCTATTTTTCCTTTTTTTCCAGGATACATATCCAACATTTTTTTTGCAGCATATGGAGCCCAAATGATATCTAAAAAAGGGCCGACAACTGGAATAACCATCGAAGCCATACCAATCAAATCATAAACAATGCCTTTCTTTAGTAATTTATATTTGTTTTTTTTCATAAGTTTCTATTTACTAAAGATATAACAAAAAAAATGCCAAAAAATTGTTATGCCAAATCTGCAGTTATCAATCTTAAAAACTCGGTTCTTGTTTCTATTTTCTCAAATTGACCTCTAAATCCAGAAGTAGTGGTTACAGAGTTCTGTTTTTGCACACCACGCATCATCATACACATATGCGAAGCTTCTATTACAACAGCAACACCTTGCGGTTTAAGTGTTTTATTGATGCACTCTAAAATATCATGAGTTAATCGCTCTTGTACTTGAAGACGTCTTGCAAAAACATCTACAATTCTAGGCAATTTACTTAACCCAACTATATGCCCATTAGGAATATATGCTATATGGGCTTTCCCAAAAAATGGAAGCATATGATGCTCGCATAGAGAATACAACTCAATATCCTTTACAATTACCATATCGTCATAATCTTCTTTAAACATGGCACTTTTTAATATCTCTTCGGGATCCTGATGATACCCTTGAGTCAAAAACTGCATGGCTTTCGCCGCTCTCTCTGGAGTCTTAACAATCCCTTCTCTACTTACATCTTCTCCTAAATCCGTAATAATCGACTTAAACTTATCTTTTACATCATCAGTAACCTTGATATTATATTCTTCAAATTTATTGTATGGCATTATACGTATATTAATTCTAAATTTCCTTTTTCAACTTACTCTTAAAAGTATGCTGCAATTTACTTAGTTTTGGGTTAATCACAAACTGACAGTATCCTTGTTTACTATTTTGGTTATAATAATCTTGATGATAATCCTCCGCATTATAAAAAGGCCCTAATGCTGTTACTTCTGTTACAATTGGACTATCAAAAACACCTTCCATTTGTAGCTTATCAATCATTGAATGAGCCATTTTTTTTTGATTTTCATTTTCATAAAATATAGCGCTTCTATATTGAGTACCTCTGTCCGCTCCTTGCCTATTTAAAGTAGTAGGGTCATGAGTCGCAAAAAAGATTTCTAATAACTCTCTATAGTTAATAATATTTGCATCGTACACTATCTTTATTGCTTCAGCATGCCCAGTTCTTCCTGTTGTTATTTCTCTATATGCAGGGTTTTTTATAGAACCTCCGGTATATCCAGAAATCACTTGAAATACTCCTTGTAACCTTTGAAAAACTGCTTCTGTACACCAAAAACATCCTCCAGCGAAAACTGCGCTATCTAAGTTATTATTTCCCATAATATTGTTAAAAAGTAAATATTGTTTAACGAATGTACATATATAGTAAACAGCCCTAATGCTTTTTAACTTTTCATTAGTACGCCATTCAGATGTAAATCCTAGTTTTGCAGTTGAGTCGAAAAAGTAAGGATTTTTTTACAAAACATGAATAGAAAATTACGCCCTATCCTTAGTGTGCTATTTATACTGCATACTATTCTTTTATTTGGTCAAGAAAAAAAACAAATTACGGCACACAGAATATCTACCTCACCTAAAATTGATGGTATTCTAGATGATCAGGTATGGTTAGATATTAGTCCATCTGGTAATTTTAATATGTGGCAACCTGGTAATGATGGGACTATACCAGAAAGTCTTAGAACAGAAGTAAAAATGGCATATGACGATAAAGCGGTATATTTCGCTGCTTATCTTTATGATGATCAACCTGATAAAATACTACGCCAATTTAGTCAAAGGGATAATGTTTTTGCTCAAGCAGATTTCTTTAATATATCCATGAACACATACAATGATGGAATTAACGAAACACGTTTTTTTATTACTAGTGCCGGAACAATAGGAGATGCCAGAGCTGATCAATTCAATGAAGATTTTAGTTATAATGTAGTATTTGACGCAAAAATATCTTTTGATGAGAAAGGATGGTATGCTGAATTTAAAATTCCATATAATGCTTTACGTTTTCCCGAAATACCAGTTCAAGATTGGAGTATTAACTTTTTTAGACGGTTACAGAACAGGAACGAAACACATTCTTGGAATTTTGTAGATAACGAAGTAGGACAACGCACACAATATAACGGGCTTGTAAAAGGCGTTAAAGATATAAACCCACCTGTTAGACTTACTTTTTTTCCATTTGTTCAAGGTTTAGCAACTACATCCGACGGAGAAACAGAAACAGATTTTAGTGCAGGACTAGATGTTAAATATGGATTAAGTGATAGCTTTACTTTAGATGCCACTCTAATTCCAGATTTTGGGCAAGCTGCATTTGATGAAGTTAGACTTAACCTAGGACCTTTTGAACAAACTTTTGGAGAAAATAGACAATTTTTCACGGAAGGAACGGAACTTTTTAATAAAGGGCGTATTTTCTTTTCTAGACGTGTAGGTAATGGTCCTACAGGTTCGGTATCCGATGAAGATCTATTAGAAAATGAAATAGCAGAAGATGCTCCTACTAAGGTAAACCTGTTAAATGCACTCAAAATATCGGGAAGAACTAAAGGAAATTTAGGGATTGGTTTTTTTAATGCAATTACCGAAAAAACCGAAATACGTATCACCGATACTATTACAGGAAATCAAAGAAAAAAAGTAGTTGAACCTTTAGCCAACTATAATATTTTTGTATTAGATCAACAATTTAATAACAACTCTTCTATTTCATTAATTAATACTAATGTTACCCGAAACGGAAGTGATTTTAGAGATGCCAACGTTACTGGTTTGGTATGGAACTTAGCTAACAAAGCCAATTCTTATCGATTAACTGGGCGCTCTATAGTAAGTCAAGTAAATCTTCCTGGTGACAATATTGGTGGTTTTAGATCAGAACTTGATTTTGATCGTATTAAAGGGAAATGGAGATATGGATTTGGACACGATCTAGCTAATACCACTTTTGATATAAATGATTTAGGAGTAAATTTTAGAAATAATTTCAATAGCTTCCGAGTTAGTACTTCTTACCAGATTTTCGAACCTACTAAACTATTTAATAACTACAGAATTAATCTTTTTGCTAGACATCGTAGATTATATGACCCTAGTGTTCAAACTTCCAATTCCCTTGGTGTCGATTGGTTTTTTGTTACTAGAGAACGTTTTGCTTTTGGAGGTTTTACTATTTATGATTCTGATACTGATGATTACTTCGAACCTAGAGTAGATGGCAGATTTGTAACATTCAGTGAAAACCTTGGTGTAAATCTATGGGTATCTTCAGATTATCGTAAAAAGTTTGCTTATGATATTCGACTATTTCATCGTAATTGGTTTGAAGATGATCAACAAACCTACAGCATGAACCTTTCTCCTAGATATCGGTTCTCCGATAAACTTTTAGTTATTTGGACTACGGATTACTCTGTTAGAAAACGTAATTTTGGATATATCGATAATGATGATACTGATGTTTTCTTAGGACAACGAGATATTACTACAGTAGAGAATTCTCTTAGTGCTAGCTATAATTTTGACCCATATAAAGCAATTAATCTTCGTTTCAGAAATTTCTGGAGTACAGCTGATTATTCTGAAAATATTTTTTACACACTTAATGATGATGGTTCACGAACTCAAACAGACTATGACACTACAGAAAATGATCCTAATACAAATTTTAATATCTGGAATTTAGATTTAAGTTTTAGTTGGAGATTTGCTCCAGGAAGCGAAGCTACACTGCTCTATCGTAATCAAATATTTAACCAAGATGAATTATCAACGATTAATTATACGGATAGTTTAGATAATCTTTTTGGTCAACCCATAAAACATACCTTATCATTAAGAGTCGTTTATTTTCTAGATATAAATAATTTAAAAGGTTCTTTTAAAGGATAATCTTGGCGAATTTTAGGATATTAGTTACTTTCACAATCTCTAGAGATATAATTGATGATAAAAGCTAATAATATTCATAAACACTATGGCGATTTACATGTCTTAAAAGGTGTTGATTTACATATAAAAGAAGGAGAAATTGTTTCTATTGTAGGTGCTTCTGGTGCAGGAAAAACTACATTGCTACAAATTTTAGGAACTTTAGATAGAGCATCAAAAGAAAAAGGAAGTGATTTATCAATTAACAATAACATCATAAATTTCCTTTCGGAGAAGCAACTTTCTAAATTTAGAAATGAACAATTAGGATTTATTTTCCAGTTCCATCAACTGCTACCCGAATTTACCGCTTTAGAAAATGTATGCATTCCAGCTTTTATTAAAAAAGTACCAAAAGCGGATGCAGAAAAAAGAGCTAAAGAATTACTTGGTTTTTTAGGATTAGAACATCGAGCTGATCATAAGCCCAATGAGCTTTCCGGAGGAGAACAACAAAGAGTTGCTGTTGCCAGATCTTTGATTAATAATCCTAAAGTAATTTTTGCAGATGAACCTTCAGGTAATTTAGATAGTGAGTCTGCCGAAAATTTACATAAATTATTCTTCAAACTTAGAGATGAGTATGGACAAACTTTTGTTATCGTTACCCATAATGAAGAGTTAGCAAATATGGCAGATCGTAAACTAGTTATGGTAGATGGTAAAATTGTAGACAAGTCATAGATCATTGAACACTTTTTAGAATTTCCGCACAGAACTAAATCCAGTGAAGAAACTTAATAAAACTGAATTAAAAGAATTTCTTGATGAAAAAGCAGCTTTTTATGAGCAGCCGAAATTCATAGAAACGGATCCAGTTCAAATCCCGCATCTGTTTACCCAAAAAGAGGATATCGAAATTGCTGGTTTCCTAACCGCTACTATTTCTTGGGGAAATCGTAAAAGTATTTTAAAAAATGCTCATAAATTAATGTCTCTTTTAGGTAATTCTCCGCATGATTATGTTATGAACCATTCGGAGACAACACTGGAAAACCTGGAAGGTTTTGTACACAGAACTTTTAATAGCAAAGACCTCTCCTATTTTATAAAAGCATTACAAAACATTTACAATAAGTTTGGTGACTTAGAAAGTTTCTTTTCTCAATATAATGAAGAAGCCTTTTTACAAAATGCAATACATCACTTTAAAAAAGAGTTTTTTACACTACCGCACCTTCCAAGAACTCAAAAACACATTAGTGATCCTCATAAAAATTCTGCTGCTAAAAGGATCAATATGTTCCTTAGATGGATGATAAGAGATGCTGGTCCTGGTGTAGATCTAGGAATTTGGAAAAACATGTCGCCATCTCAATTATCCTGTCCTTTGGATGTACATTCTGGAAATGTTGCTCGTAAATTAAATCTATTAAGTAGAAACCAAAATGATGCCAAAGCATTAAACCAACTGGATGTTAACCTAAGGTTATTAGATCCTCTAGACCCTGTAAAATATGATTATGCTCTATTTGGATTAGGCGTTTTTGAAAAATTCTAGCTTAGAATGGTTCTAAAGAATAACACTGTCTTTACATTATAAACATTAGATTGATGTTTCTTTAATAAACATAAAACCTTTCCATAAAGCTATTAAACTGAATGACAAAGTAAATTTGCTGCAACAAAATTCACATAGTCATGAAAAATTATTTACAGCTTTTTGCGCTAATTTGCGGTTTATTATTAATTTCTTGTAACGACGACGACGATACATCCACACCTCCTATTGGAGATCTTATTGAATTAGAGAGTAGATCTGTTTCGCCTGTTCTTTTAAAGAAAATGTCTGGTTTTACAAATATTGAAATTTACAATTTATTATCTTCTGAAGATACTTACATACCAGACTTTACATATGGATCTATGGCGGATGGAGCCGGTCTACTTCGTAATACAGACGGAACTTATACCCTAATAAACAATATAGAAGCGGATTATGCAATAGCACGTATTACGCTTGATGAAACATTCAAACCAATAAAAGGAGAACATATACTTAATGCAGTTGCAACTGCTGAAACTGCTCAATGTTCTGGATCTATGATTACTCAAGAAGAGCATGGTTTTGGTCCTATGTATTTATCAGGAGGAGAATGGGGAGGAAACTCTAAGGGAGTTTTTGCAACAGATCCTTACAGAGATCCTTCTATTGCTTCTACTCCAAGAATGTTAACTTCTATGGGGCAATGGTCTACAGAAAATGCCGTTGCTATTGGAAAAGATGCATACCCAGATAAAACTGTAGTATTTATCGGAGATGATAATAGTAATGACGAAGTACCTTCTGGTCAATTAGGTATGTATGTTGGAAACGCTGGTGATCTAAATGGTGGAAAATTATATGGATTAAAAGTAACTTCTGCTGGAATTACATATGAAATGGATATGGAAGAAGGTACAGCATACGATATGGAGTTCGTAGAATTAACAGAAAAAGATATTGATCTATTAGATGCAGAAGCTAAATCTAAAGGAGTTATGGGATTCTCTAGATTAGAGGATATCGACTGGAGAAGAGGTTCTGGGGCTAATAATAGAGAAGTTTATCTTGCTGTAACTGGAAGAGATAAGCCAGATCTTATCGGAAAAGGAACTCGTTCTGGAAGAATATACAAAGTAGTATTAAACGAAAATGATCCAACAGGTGCTGGAAAAATAACTTGTGTATTAGATGGTGATAAAGAAGGTGGTAAAGCAGAAGCTTTTCACAGTCCTGATAACATACTAGTTACAGAAAACTATGCTTACATTCAGGAAGATCCAAATGGTATCCAAGATTTTAAACCTGCAGCTGCTCATTATGCAAGATTATATCAATACGATCTTAATTCTGGTGCGTTACAAGCTGTTTTAGAATGTGATCAAGTAGCTGCTGCAGCTCAAGGATATGGAGCTATAGACAGAAGTTGGGAAATTACAGGAATGATAGATATCTCTGATGTTATTGGAGTTGAAGAAACCTTTATTTTAATTACTCAAAATCATGGTTGGGAAAAAGCTGATGGTACTGCGTTTACAGACCCTAATGCTAATCCTAATGTTGCTGATAGTAGAAAAGAAGGAAGTATGCTATATATCATTAAAGGATTAAAAAGATAATTCATAAATTATATGAATCTTATGCAATTATTGCTAATAAATATAATCAAAAAAGGGGCTTGTCTTATGACGGGCCTCTTTGCTTTTTTTATTCTTTTTTCTTGCGCAAAAGAGGAAAAAAAAGAAGAAACTGCACCGATCTCATTCAATACCAAAATGCAAAAGCAATTTGATAAAGATATTTCTTTAGCAATTGCTCATTTAGATAGTATAAAACAGGATCCTAATAAGATTGAAAAGAATTTTAAAGAATCTAGAAAATACTTTAAAAAGTTAGAACCTGTATTATCTACATTAGATATTGAAAACTATGGTTTTCTCAACCAACCAAATATTTTAAAGGTTGAAGAAGAAGATTTTACAGATATTAAAATAAAGTCTCCTAGTGGGTATCAAGTATTGGAAGAAGAAATCTTTGTAGATAAAAAAGATACTACAACGATCATAAAACATGTAAATTTAATAGCTAGTAGATTAAAACTTATTCAAAAAAACACAGGATTTGATCACATAAAACAGTATCACTTTCTATGGCTATTTAGAAAAGCAATTGCCCGAATAGCACTTACGGGTATTACTGGTTTTGATTCTCCTGTTTTAGAAAATTCATTAGAAGATTCTAAAATTGTGTATCAAAGCTTACACACTTATTTATATATGTTTAAAGATGAATTTAAAGACCCTAATCTATTTAAGGCGTGGAAAGAAGAAATACAAGTCACTATGGATTCCCTACAAGGTGAATTTAATGAATTTGATCGCTATCATTTTATCAAAAACAGAACCCATAAACAGTTAACTCTTTGGAATCAAACAGTTTCTGATTGGAAAGTCGAGTTTCCTTTTGAACTAGCTATTAAAAATGATGCAACCTCTCTTTTCTCTTCAGATACTTTTAATGTAACCTATTTTGCAGATAGAAATCAAAAAGCGATAACTCAAGATATGGTATCATTAGGTAAAAAATTGTTCTATGACACCAACCTTTCTACTGATAAAAAAGTCAGTTGTGCTACTTGTCATCAACCAGAAAAAGCTTTTACAGATGGATTAAAGATATCAAAAGGTGTTACTCGTAATAGCCCTACACTACTGTATGCAGCATTACAGCAAGATTTTTTCTATGACAAAAGAGCTGGCGGATTAGAAGGGCAAATTATCAGTGTTGTAGAAAATGCCAATGAATTTCATTCTGATTTAAAAACGTTAGAAAAAGCTGTTATTAGTAATAAAGAATATGTAGAACAATTTGCTAAGGTATATCCTAATCGGGAAATTAATAATAACGATATCAGGAATGCAATAGCCAATTACATTCGTACTTTGATTCCTTTTAATTCTAAATTTGATAGAAATATCAATGGTTTGGAAAACACCTTATCAACAAGTGAAATTAATGGGTACAACCTTTTTAATGGTAAAGCCAAGTGTGCAACTTGCCATTTTGCCCCTTTATTTAATGGGACGGTTCCGCCTGATTATAAAGAATCAGAGATGGAACTTATAGGAGTTCCTAAGCATAATGATACGATTAATGCTACGATAAGTGAAGATTTAGGTAGATATGCGATTTATAAAACTCCAGAGCGAAAGCATTTTTTCAAAACATCTACAGTCAGAAATGCAGCTTTAACAGGACCGTATATGCATAATGGCGTATATACTACTTTAGAAGAGGTTATGGATTTTTATAATCGTGGTGGTGGCGCAGGAATTGGTATAGAGCAAGAATACCAGACATTACCTCCAGACCCCTTAAATCTTACTAATCAGGAAATTGATGATATTATAGCATTCATGAAAAGCCTAAATGATAATATTTCGGAATCAGAGTATTAGAAAACGTTGTTTAGAATAAATCTAAAAAATAACACTCTATTTACATTCTAAACATTAGGGTAATGATATTTTAATAATGATAAAACATACCTATAAAATGTCTGATCTTTTTGTGTCATAAATTTATGAAAAACAAAATCACACCATCATGAAAAAACATTTAGGCTTAGCTATTGTATCAATAGCATCATTATTAGTAACATCCTGTAATTTAGATGATTTCAGTGGAAATCCTGTTGGAGACAGAATTGAATTCGAAAATCATTCGATTTCACCTGTACTTCTTAAAACTACTCCTGAGTTTGAGGATGTCGAAATATATAATATTCTTTCTTCTGAGGATACATACGTTCCTGATTTTACCTACGGATCTATGGCTGACGGAGCTGGTTTATTAAGAAATTTCGATAAAACATTTACGCTTATCAATAATATTGAAGCAGATTACTCTGTTGCAAGAATAACACTTGATCCAACTTTTAAACCAGTTAAAGGAGAACATATTCTTAATGCAGTTGCCACTGCAAATACTGCGCAATGCTCTGGATCTATGATTACAAGGTTAGAGCACGGATTTGGTCCTTTATACCTTTCAGGAGGAGAATGGGGAGGAAATTCTAAAGGTGTATTTGCTACAGATCCTTTTAGAGATCCAAATGCTGCTTCTGTTCCTAATATGCTAACAGCTATGGGGCAATGGTCTACAGAAAACGCAGTTGCTATTGGACAAAGAGCATATTCTAACAAAACTGTTGTTTTTATAGGAGATGATGATAGTGATAACGAAATACCATCTGGCCAATTAGGAATGTACGTTGGTAGAAAAGGAGATTTACAAAGTGGTAAACTATATGGATTAAAAGTAACTTCTCCTGGTGTTACTTATGAAATGGATATGGAAGAAGGTGTTGCTTATGATATGGAATTTGTAGAGCTTACTGAAAAAAATATTGACTTATTAGATGCCGAAGCTAAATCTAAAGGAGTATTAGGATTCTCTAGATTGGAAGATATCGATTGGAGACGTGGTACTCCAGATAACAACAGAGAAGTTTATCTTACTGTAACTGGAAGAGACAGACCTGATCTTATCGGAAAAGGAACACGTTCTGGAAGAATTTACAAGGTAGAACTAAATGATATAGATCCTGCTGGGGCTGGTAAAATTACATGTGTTTTAGACGGAGATAAAATTGGCGGTGTTGCTGAAGCTTTTCATAGTCCTGATAATATTTTAGTAACAGAAAATTATGCCTATATCCAGGAAGATCCTAATGGTATTCAGGACTTTAAACCTGCTGCTGATCATTTTGCGAGACTATATCAGTATGATCTAAATACTGGTGCACTAAAAACTGTTTTGGAATGTGATCAAGTTGCCGCTGCGGCCCAAGGATATGGAACAATAGACAGAACATGGGAAATTACTGGTATGATAGATATTTCGGAAACCATAGGTGTTAACAATACTTTCTTGTTAATTACTCAGAACCATGGTTGGGAAAGAGCTGATGGAGTTCCATTTACAGACCCTACTGCCAACCCAGATGTTGTTAATAGTAGAAAAGAAGGTAGTATGTTATATGTAATAAAAGGTTTAGAAAGATAGTTTTCTTAATTACTCTATATAAACTAATCATTTTCTTATTAAAATAGATAAATAAACGAGGCTTATTCTCTATAAATAAGCCTCATTTATTACTTCAAATCACTATAGTGAACCCAAATTCTCTTCAACCAAGTTCTTGGTATTTCCAATAGATTCTAAATTAAAAGTTGTAGAAATATTAAATCTTTACTAACATTTAATCGAATACAATGCAGGAAATCATAATTTTTAATATTTTTTTGTTAATTTTATTAAGAATTGTTTCACACCAGGCAATTCTTGATGAAGATGATTATTCCTGAACTCCCCATTAACGAAGATTTTAGAATTGAAGCTTTAAAATCTTTAGGTATATTAGATACAGAGCCTGAAAACGAGTTTGATGAAATAACTGCGCTTGCCGCATATCTCTGTGATACAGAAGCTGCTCTTATATCATTAGTGGATGATGATAGAGAATGGTTTAAATCTTCCTATGGTTTTTCTTCAAAAGAAATTCCTAGAAATCAGTCCTTTTGTGCACATGCCATTTTAGATCCAGATACTCCTTTAATCATACATGATGCTAGAACAGACGACAGATTTCATGATAACCCACTTACACTAGATGGTACTGTAATATTTTATGCTAGTATTCCTCTTATTGACAAGAATGGATTCGCACTAGGAACACTTTGTGTTATCGATAGCCAACCAAAGAAACTTAGTGACAAACAACTAGAGGCTCTAAAATCATTAGCGCATCAAGTAGTTATTCTTTTTGAATTGAATAAAAAGAATAAAGACTTAGAAAAAATAGAAGATAAACTTAGAAAACGTAACGAGTCATTAAAAGAGTTTGCCAGAGTGATATCTCATGATTTAAAAATGCCCTTGGCTAATGTAATTACTACCTCTGATCTTTTAAAATTAAAATTAGCAAACGATCTGGACAAAGAAACTTCAGAGTATTTCGAATATATAAAACAATCATCATTTTCTATGAGTGATTACATTAATGATGTATTGGATCATTATGAAAGTGATAGCCTCGTTCAAAACAAACCTGAATCATTTAAGCTAAATCATCTCTTAAAAGAAATAGCAGAATTATTAAGTATTAAACCAGATTGTACTATTAATTTCCCAGAACCTAATCCTTCATTAAAATCTAACAAATCTGCTTTAAAGCAAATATTTTTTAATCTAATCGGAAATAGTATCAAGTATAATGACAAAGAACATATTATCATTGATATTGAACATTCTGAAGATAAAGTTTTCTATTATTTTAAAGTTACTGACAATGGAATGGGAATTCCTGAGGATAAAATTGACTCGATTTTCGAATTATTTACTACCGCAAATGGAACCGATAGAAGCGGAAACAAAGGAAATGGAATAGGTTTATCAACAGTAAAAAAACTAGTAGTAACTCTTGGTGGTTGTATTAAGGTAAAATCTACACTTGGAGTATGTACCTCTTTTGACTTTTCTATAAAGAAATAAATAGATTTTATTTTATTGTTGCTATACAAGCTTCGGCACATTTTTCTCCATCAATAGCTGCAGAAATAATTCCTCCAGCATAACCAGCACCTTCTCCACAAGGGTACAACCCTTTTATTTGTGTGTGTTCCAATGTTTTTCTATCTCTAGGAACTCGTACCGGCGAAGATGTTCTTGATTCTGGAGCGTGAACCACTGCTTCATTTGTCAGATACCCTCGCATGCTTTTATCAAATACCTTAAATCCTTCTTGTAGTGTTTTATGAATGAATTTTGGAAAAACCTCTCCCATATCTATCGAACTTAAACCAGGTTTATAGGAAGTTTCTGGTAAATCTACAGATACTTTTCTATTGGTCAAATCCACTAACCTCTGTGCAGGAACTCTTTGAGTCTCTCCAGCTAAATGCCAAGAGCGTTGCTCAATACTTTTTTGAAAATACATTCCTGATAACGGTCCATACTTCTTAAAATCTTTAAAATCTTCTAAACGAAGCTCCACAACAATACCACTATTAGAAGTAGGTTGATCTCTTTTGGAAGGTGACCATCCATTGGTAACTACTTCTCCTGGGCTTGTTGCACATGGAGCAATAACTCCTCCTGGGCACATACAAAAAGAATACATTCCTCTACCATCAACCTGTTTTACTATGCTATATGGTGATGGAGGAAGATAAGGTCCTCTAACCTCACATTTATATTGTATCTGATCAATTAATTGCTGAGAATGTTCTACTCTAACTCCTAGAGCAAAAGGTTTTGCCTCTATTTCAATTTCTTTCTTGTACAATAATTCAAAAATATCTCTAGCAGAATGTCCGGTAGCTAAAATAACTTTATTCGTTTTTATGAGGTCTCCATTTTGTAGAATTACAGAATCAATTTCATTATTTTTAATATCAAGATCGGTTACCCTAGTCTCAAAATGTACTTCGCCCCCATTTTCTCTTATTTTTTGTCTAATGGCTGCAATAATTGCAGGTAATTTATTGGTTCCAATATGAGGGTGTGCTTCTACCAAAATTTGATCTGTAGCTCCAAAACCTACTAATAACTGAAGAATTCGATTTACATCTCCCCTTTTCTTAGAACGTGTATATAATTTACCATCACTATAAGTTCCTGCTCCTCCTTCTCCGAAACAGTAATTAGAATCTTCATTAACAATATGATCTCTATTTATAGCTTTGAGATCTCTTCTTCTTTCGCGAACATCTTTTCCTCTTTCTAATACAATAGGTTTATAACCAAGCTCAACACATCGTAATGCTGCAAATAAACCTGCAGGACCTGCACCAATAATTACTACCTCACTAGCGTTAGAAACATCCGGATAATCGGGTAACTTAATTGGTATTTCCTCAAAATCCTCTTGTACAAATACTTTTATTTTTAAATTTACTTTGATCGCCTTTTGACGCGCATCAATAGAACGTTTTAAAACTTGTATGTGTCTAATCTCATCAACAGAAATTCCATTCTTTCTAGACACCATGATCTTCAAACGGTCTGGATTTGCAGCTATTTCTGGTGATACTTGTATGCTAAATTCGTATTGCAAAGGATATATATTCTAAAATTTTCGCGAAGATACAATGTTACCTATAAACAACTCTATTTGTTACGAACATAAATCAGTTTAAACTTTCCGCTAGTATGCTCGCGTTCATCTATTTCAAATTGCTTAAGCGAATTAAACAAAGGAGTCAGTTTTGCAAACCCAAAATTTCTAGAATCAAAATTAGGCTGTTTCTTTAGAATTAATGAACCTACGTCTCCCAAAAATGCCCATCCATCTTCACTTGCAGCGTCTTCTACTGAATTCCTCAATAATCTAATAGTTTTTGAAGTGATTTTATCTAGATTAGATTTATCAGACTTTTCTTTACCATCTTTTTTCTCAGTATCTTTTTTCAAAATTTCTAAATAAATAAACTTATCACAAGCTACTATAAAAGGATCCGGAGTTTTCTTTTCTCCAATTCCATACACAACAACACCGGCTTCTCGCAGTCTCATTGCTAATTTAGTAAAATCACTATCCGAAGACACCAAACAAAAACCATTCACTTTTTCTGAATATAAAATATCCATTGCATCTATAATCATGGCAGAATCTGTGGCATTCTTTCCTGTTGTATAACTATATTGCTGTATCGGATTTATTGCATTTTCTAACAAAATATTTTTCCATTTTGCTAGGTATGGTTTTGTCCAATCACCATAAATACGTTTAATAGTAGGAGTTCCATACTTGGTAATCTCCTCCATCATTTCTTTTATATACTTGGCAGGTATATTATCCCCATCGATTAGGACCGCCAATTTTGTATCTTTCATCATGGTTTTAAAGGTACACAAATACAATAGCTAAAAAAAGAATTCAATAGTAATCTAATGTGCATTAAAGAAATACTAAAAAACACACAACATAGACCTTGGGAACTGCCGTCTGATAATTGGAGATTTTATCAAGAATGGAATAGAGCAATATTCTTACATTGGAAAGTTGACTATGACGAATTAAGAAAACTTGTTCCTAAAGAATTGGAGATAGATTTATACAATGGAGAACCATGGGTATCATTAGTTGCATTTTCTATGGAAAAAATCAGACCTAAATTTCTTCCCTACTTTACTCCTATTTCTAATTTTGATGAAATCAACATTCGCACTTACATAAAATCTGGAAAAAAGACCGGAGTTTATTTCTTAAGCATTGAAGGAGGGAAAATAATTTCTTGCAGTATTGCTAAAGCCATCTCGGAACTTCCTTATCGATATTCAAAAATCAAAAGAGACTCCAATAACTATACATCTAAAAATAAAAAGTATAAAGATTCTCTAAAAATTAAATTTACAGTAGGTAAAGAACTAAACAATAAATCTGAACTTGATATTTGGCTAACAGAAAGGTATGCTCTTTTCCAGGATACTAAAAATTCAATCAACGAATATGAAATACATCATCCAGAATGGTCTATCCAAGATATTGAAATCAACAATTTAGAAGTGAATTATCCCCGCTTCGATGATTTATTAAAAGGAACCCCTCACAAGACAAGTTATTCTAAAGGTGTTCGAGTAATCGCTTGGGGAATGAATAAAAAGAAAAAAAAGTCAATTATCCATAAAATTATCTAAAAAATGTATTTTGCCCAGAAAAATAAATACTTCGTCGATACTATATATTATTGAGGTAAGAGGAATATGATAAGAAAAAACAGCTCTACACCGCTAGTCTCATTAAAAAAACTTTAACTTTTATTAATATTTAAGTTTCTATATTTGATTTAAACAAACAATCAATATACCCATGAAAAAACTATTTTTTTTAGCCATTGCGCTTATCGGTTTTACCACAGTTTCAAATGCCCAAAGCTTAAAATTTGGTGTTAAAGGAGGTGTGAATTTCGCTAATATAGATTCTCGATTTGACACTGATGCCAGAACTGGTTTTCATTTAGGAGCGGTAGCAACTATCGGTTTACCTGGTAATTTTGCTATTCAGCCAGAAGTTTTATACTCTGCTCAAGGTACTGATGATTTAAAAGTTGATTATATCAATGTACCAATTTTAGTAAAATACAAATTCTTAAAGTTTGTTAGTTTCGAGGCGGGACCTCAGTTTGGTGTTGTTGTAAATGATGATTATGAAGTGGGAGAACCTGAAAGCTTTGATGTAAGTATTGCCGCTGGAGCTGGCGTAACCTTTGGGAAATTCTTTGCACAGGCAAGATATAACCATGGTCTTACAGACGTTGATGATGCTGTTAGTAGTCAAAATAGAACTTTTCAACTTTCTGTAGGATATTATATTTTTTAATAAAAAACAGCTATAAACCTAAAAAAAGGCGGAAGTTAAACTTCCGCCTTTTTTTTATGATCTATTTTTTCTGCGTCTATTATAGTTTCTATTATTCCGTTTAGGTTTAAAAGAATTTTGATTTTTCTTTGGTGGCGCAGCATTATAATCAAAAACAAAACTAGGTTCAAAACCTTCTATCACTTCTTTATTTAGTGTTAACCCCAGTAATTTTTCTATTCCCTTTACATAACTTACTTCTTCTTGCGATACTAGAGAAATTGCTTCTCCACTTGCTCCTGCTCTACCCGTACGACCAATTCTATGCACATAATCCTCAGCTATATTCGGTAATTCATAATTAATCACATGTGGCAAAAGAGGAATATCTAACCCACGAGCAGCAATATCAGTAGCCACCAATACTCTAATTTTATTTTGTTTAAACCCGCTTAATGCTTTAGTTCTTGCTCCCTGACTCTTATTTCCGTGAATTGCTGCAGATGTAATTCCATTTTTAGACAACTTCTCACTCAATCGATTCGCTCCGTGTTTTGTTCTTGTAAAGATGAGTACTTGTTTCCAATTACCATCAGAAATCAATTTAATAACTACGGTACTCTTTTTTGCTTTGTCTACCTTATATATTTTTTGATCTACCATCTCGGCGGTAGAATTTTCTGGTGCAGCTTCTACAGAAACAGGGTGATGTAAAATCCCATTAGCTAGTTTTTTTATTTCTTTGGAGAATGTTGCAGAAAACAATAAGTTTTGTCTTTTCTTGGGTAATAATACTAGTATTTTATTGATATCTCTCTGAAACCCCATATCCAGCATTCGATCTGCTTCGTCCAAAACTAAAATCTCAACTTTAGAAAGAGATAAAGCTCTTCGTTCATGTAGGTCCAATAAACGACCTGGAGTAGCAACCAAAACATCCACTCCGTTTCTTAACGCCTTTATCTGAGGATTAGCATTTACACCTCCAAAGACTACCATAGATCTAAGATCCATATACGTACTATAGGCTCTTACATTATCTAATATTTGTGCCGCTAATTCCCTTGTGGGAGTTAATATAAGTGTACGAATTGGTCTTTTTCTAAATGGTTTATCCTGAGCTAATAATTGAAGGATTGGTAATGTAAAACCAGCCGTTTTTCCTGTCCCAGTCTGAGCAGATGCTAAAACATCTTTTCCTTCTAAAATTGGTGGTATTGCTTTTTCTTGAATTGGTGAAGGTATTGTATACCCTTTTTTCTCGATTGCTTTTAATAAAGCATCGGATAATCCTAATGATTCAAATGACATATAAATTGTTTAAGAAACAACAATCTACTACATAATGCCATTTCTGAATATAGCCGCAAAGGTACGTTTAATTTTAGTATATTATTTCACTTCGGGTTTTCATATTTTGTAAATCCCTAAAATGCAGTATATTTCCAAAAACAGTATCTAAATTAGTGAAATCTTGCGCTAAAAATTAGTTAATCATAAACCATCCGTAACAAATCTTATAGTATATTTGACAAACAATAATCAAGAATGCAATTTAAACACCCAGAATTTCTTTATGCTTTATTTGCCCTTCTTATTCCTATTATTGTTCATTTATTTCAATTAAGACGTTTTCAAAAAGTACCTTTTACTAATGTACAATTTCTAAAAGCGGTTACCATTCAGACTCGTAAGAGTTCACAAATTAAAAAATGGTTAACCCTATTAGCTAGGTTATTAGCATTTGCAGCACTTATTATTGCTTTTGCTCAACCATTTTTAGCTTCAGAAGAAATCGTTGGAAAAAAAAGTGAAACTGTTATTTATCTAGACAATTCTTTTAGTATGCAAGCCAAAGGTTCTAAAGGCCCATTGCTGCAGAGAGCGATTCAGGAATTGCTTAGCTCTTTATCAGAAGATGAAGTTGTTTCCATATTTACAAATACAGAAACTTTTAAAGAGGTTACCAAAAAGGATATCCGAAATGACTTACTACAACTAGAATATACTTCGAATCAAATAGCATATAGTGCTGCATACTTAAAGGGAAAACAGCTTTTAGGTAATTCTCCCGAAACTATAAAGCGTATCATTATGGTTTCAGATTTTCAACAAAAAGAGGAAGTTTTTGACATACCTACTGACGTAGAAACCAAAACAAATCTTATAAAATTAACACCTGTAACTCGCCAGAATATCGCTATTGATAGTCTTTCTCTAAGTAGAGATGAAAATAATGAAATGGTTCTAAATGTTTTATTAAGTAATACTGATGCACGTGCTGATAATATTTCTGTTGCTTTTTATAATGGAGAAAAACTAGTTGCGAAAACAACAGCTTCTATTCCTAAAAACAGTAAAACCTCTACAGAATTTAGAGTTGATGAGAATACTAAAATTAACGGCCGTATTGTTATAGAAGATCCTTCATTAAACTTTGACAATTATCGATATTTTACCATTAATACTCCCGAAAAAATAAAAGTGGTAGCTATTAATGAAACTAGTGATAATTTTATAAAAAACATTTATACATCCGATGAGTTTTTATTAATTAGCGCCAAAATAGATGAGTTAAACTATAATGATATTGGTAATGCCAATCTTGTATTAATCAACGAGATTAAGCAAATTCCTGTTTCACTAATTAATGCTCTTAAGTCTTTTAAAGATCTGGGAGGTACTATTTGTTTTATTCCAGCAGCGGATGGAAATCTTGCATCATACCAACAGTTTATAAATAGTTTTTCTTCGGAAAGTTTAATAGCAAAAAGTATTCAAGAAAAGAAAATTACAGGAATCAATTTTTCTCATCCCTTATACAAAGGGGTTTTTGATAAAAGAATAACCAATTTTCAGTACCCAAAGGTAAATTCTTACTATCAGACTACTGCAAATAATACAATCTTATCTTTTGAGGATAGTAGTCCCTTTTTATATGTAACAAAATCCATGTACGTATTTACTGCGCCTATTAATAATGAGAACTCTAATTTTAAGAACTCTCCATTAATTGTTCCCACTTTATACAACATTGGAAAACAAAGTCTAAAACTTTCTGATATTTCTTATAACATAGGACAAGTAAACACCTATGATGTTCCCATTTCGTTAGGACAAGATGGAATTTTATCATTAGAATCAAATGAAGAAAGTAGTATTCCATTACAACAGAGTTTTGCTACCAAAGTTCGAATTACAACAGACGAGGTACCTTCTAAAGCCGGTATTTATGCTCTTAAGGACAAAGAAAAATTGATTCAGCATGTGGGTTATAATTACAATACTTTAGAAAGTGATTTACAATACTATAACCTCTCTACAAACAAAGAATATGAGGTAAGCGATTCTGTAACCACTCTGTTCGAGCAAATAAAAGAAGAAACTAGTATTAACGAACTTTGGAAATGGTTTATTATTTTTGCTTTGATTTTCTTATTAATTGAAATCTTATTATTAAAATATCTCAAATGAATTTCTTATTAAAGGCAGCTACTATTTTTGATCCATCATCGCCCTTTCATAATCAAACAGTAGATATTCTTATCGAAAATGGAATCATTAAAGATATCGATTCGTTAATCGAAATAACAGAAAATGTAGAGGAAATTAAATTAGATACATTACACGTTTCTCAAGGATGGTTTGATAGTAGCGTAAGTTTTGGCGAACCTGGGTATGAAGAACGAGAAACAATAACAAATGGACTGGAGGTAGCTGCAAAAAGCGGTTTTACTAGTATTGGATTAAACCCAAACACGCTTCCCATAATTGACACCAGTGCTTCTGTAGGTTTTCTGAAAGGAAAATCTCTACAAAACGCCGTAGATCTATATCCTATCGGTTCTCTTACAACAAAATCCGAAGGTATTGACTTGGCAGAGCTTTATGATATGAAACAAGCTGGAGCCATTGCTTTTGGAGATTATAAAAAACCTATCAAAAATCCAAACCTACTAAAGATTGCTCTTCTATATGCTCAGAATTTTGATGGATTAGTACTTTCTTTTCCTCAGGATACGAGTATTGCTGGAAAAGGTATGGTACACGAAGAAAAACAAAGTACATTACTTGGACTTAAAGGTATTCCTGCATTGGCAGAAGAATTACAGATATGCAGAGACCTTTTCCTTTTAGAATATACCGGAGGAAAGTTACATATTCCGACAATTTCGACTGCAAAATCAGTTCAATTAATTAGAGAAGCAAAATCAAATAAATTAAATGTAACTTGTAGTGTTTCTGTTCATCATCTATCTCTTACTGATGAAGAATTAACAAGTTTTGACACAAATTACAAGATACTACCGCCGTTACGAACAAGAAAAGATGTAAACGCTTTAATTGAAGGAGTTAAAGACGGAACAATAGATATGGTTACAAGTGATCATCAACCAATAGATGTCGAAAATAAAAAAGTAGAATTTGATAACGCTATGTATGGAACAATAGGTTTAGAAAGTGCTTTCGGAATCCTAAATAATATACTAGATATTAATCATACTATATCACTACTTACCAAAGGAAAATCCATATTTGGAATTGAAACGGATTCCATAGATAAGGGAAATAAAGCTAACTTATCATTATTTACCTCAAAAGGAAGTTCCATATTTAAAGAAGAACACATAGGATCTACTTCTAAAAATAGTGCATTTTTAGAAAAAGCTACGAAAGGTAATACGTATGGAATTATTTCTAACGGACAAATAGTACTAAAATAAACACCTATTCTCATGCAATCAGATTACGAAAAACAAGGTAAAACTGCAGCTATAATAGCATATATAACTATTATAGGTACTATTATAGCGCTCTTTATGAATCAAGATAACAAAAACAAATTTGCTACTTTTCATATTAGACAAGCTTTAGGAATTAATATAGGTTTTTATCTGTTAGGAGCATTAGTAAGTATGTTCGATTCTTGGATAATTTCCTCTTCCTTTTACATTTTTATCTTCGTACTTTGGGTTTTTGGTTTAATAACCGCTATAAGAGAAGAACAAAAAACTGTTCCAATTGTAGGACCCTATTTTCAAGAATGGTTTACATTCGTGAAATAAATAACACTATATAATTATTTATTCCATAAGAAATTTAGTGAGTTTCAAATCAGGAGAAAGCGCGATAACTAGTATTACAGAATCACTATCTGATTGTACTAGATACCTATAACCTTCATCTTGATCCATTAAATCAAATTCTGAAAATTTACCTTGACTATCCATATTTTTGGCGACAAACTCCTTTACTTTATCTAAAGTAAATGTAGTCTGTAAGTCCGCAGAAAATTGATCAAAGATTTTCTGAGCATCATTAGCGTTATACGAACTAATTATAGTCTTCATTGTACTTTCATAATCAACATCTGTCTGGGAAACACCAATATGGAAACAGAAAAACAGACTAAAATAGATTACTTTTTTCATCATTAAATTCATTTTAAGGAGCTTAAATTTAGGGAATATTCCACTAATAATTATCGAAATTAAGTATTAACACGTATTTAAGCAATGAGAATTACGTAATTATCAGTATTGTAAATTAAGAATTTCAAAATAATATATAAAAAAACCTGTGAAACTGATTTCGCAGGTTTTGAATTATGGTATTGTTATTATATGCTATTGTTTTGGTTTTGGACTCCATTTTAGGAAGTTTGGTTTTACAACTAGCATTGCCCATCCCCAGTTTTGTAATCCGCTAGGATCAGCAACTCCTTTTAGAATTTCCATACTATCACCAGCAAACATCTGAGAGTACCCTATTTTTAAGGTAGCATATGGTAGTATTTTTTGAGTAAAAACTAAATCTAGTTCTGTACCTAAGTAAGTATCATCAGTTCCTGCAATATCTTCTGCAGCAGAGAAATAGTGAAGTTTTGCTAATAAACTACTGCTTTTACCAGTTTTGATAACAGCTTTAGCATATATATCTTGTAATCCTACACTATTGGCATGATTCCCTACATAAAAGTAATCCATATATCCATTAAATTTATGATTCGTTCCAAAAATTGGGAAGAAGGATGTAATCTCGCCATCTGTCCCTCCATTATCATCACCACTAAGTAGTTCTCCACCTATTCCGAATAAAGTTTTTCCTGGTTTATAGGTAACCTCTAGACCGGCGTTATATGCCGATAAATCAACTGTTTCTGTAAACTTACCGGTTTGTGCATATAAGTTTAAAGCTATTTTTAATCCTTTAGCAGGTTTTGCAACTAAATGTGTACCAAAGGTTTGTCTATTTACGGTGCCATCAATTGGAGTTTGACCATCGGTATCCAAATTCTGATAAGAATTATTTACAAAAAGAAAACTCCCAGAAAATTTAGCCCAGTCTTTATGTAACCAAGCATAAGCCATTCCTTTGTAATCAAATACAGCTCTTACATTACCATCATTATTAGGATCAAATAAGGTGTTTATTCTACTTACTCCATTTTGATTAAAAGAAAAACCAAAATCTAGTTTTAGGCCACTTTCATTTTTATACTTAATCAAAGCTGCATCATGAAACCTTCCTTGCATTGCCCAATCCAATCCACCAAGTATTCTCTGATCATCATAAGACAGTGCTTGTCGACCTATTTTTGTCGACCATCCACTACCAAACTTAAAATTAATCCAAGCTTGAGCTAAGGAAAAACTACTGTTGTTGTCAGCAGCAGCTATCTGAGGAGTATCACCCCAAACACTAACATCCTGCACACTAAGATATGTAGAAAACTTATCTGCAGTATATCCAAATTTTAATCGAGAACGTTGTTGTACAAATATAGCTGCATCTACTCCTGATGGAACAAGATTCCCGAAACCACGTAAATATTCTGCTCTGGGTCTTATGTCTGCATCAATACTAAGTTCTTGGGCCTTTATACTACCAATTAGCAATAAAGCACACATTAATAATTGTAGTCTTTTTTTCATATGAATTGGTTTTAAAAAATTAAATAAAAAAAACGTATTAAAAACTTGTTTAAAATACGCTTTTTTCCCCATTTAAATAACAGGTGTTAGTTATAATTTATATTTTCACTTTTTCATATAAACCTGTAACTGTGTTAAAAGCTTTTGTTAAGTCATTACTGATTTTATACATTTCAGAAGGCTTAAACCCTTGATTCATTAGCTTCTTTTTATTGTTTTTAACACTCTCCCACTTGGTCATTGCAAGCCCTAACTTTTCATCAATTTTCTCATTATTAAAATTAGAAATCAATAACATAGTTATAGCACCATCAATTTCATTAAATACGTTATTCAACATCTGTTCAGAATTCTTTGTCTTCAATGTGGTTTGATTTGCAAAATAATACAATGCTAATCTTTGAGAAAGCATACGTTGTCTTCCTGCCATATTAATAATTTGCTTAAGCTCTAAATCGGATTCACCAGAACCGTCATCCTCTAAAAGATCTTGATCGTTTTTATTAGCTCCTTTTGATTCCACAATAACAGCAGATACCACATCATTGGTTGCTTTTAGTAAATCTGTATTTAAATCAATAATCTTTTTTGCATTATCATAATTTGGAGTACTCTCTATAAGCTTTTTAAACTCTACCCAAATACCATTTACCTTTGTAATTCTATCTTTAGTTACCTTATAACTAGAATTCTGATTGATAATACCATTCTGTTTCTCGAAGATAATTTTACTAGTCAAAAGGTCCCTCTTAACTTTTGCATCACTAGGGTTTTCTACTAAATACAGGTAGGACTTAGCCATTTTTTGACTTAGCATTCTTTGCTTTCCAGAAATATTAACCGCTTTATTAAAGGTTAACATTCCGTATTTTATGTTTTGTTGTGCACTTATTGTATTTGTGCTCGACGCCACTATTCCAAATAAGAATAGTAACATTATAGACTTAAATGTAAAATTTTTTTTCATTGTTTAATTTTTATAATTGAGATTAATTTTAATATTCCTCTAAGGATAAATGGGTGATTTTATTATCGGATGATAGTCCTAAAACTAGAATTGTAGAAGAATTTTCGAATTCCATTAAATAACGTTTGTTACCATCGTCATCCATTAAAAAAGAAGATTCTCCCATCGTTCCTTTTTTAGCCTGATTATCAGTAATAAAACTCGTTACTTTGTCCAATGTAAAAGAAGACTGTAAATCTGAAGAAAACAGTCCAAAAAGGGAATTAGCATCTTTTGCATTATATGCATCAGAAATTTTTGTGATAGTCATTTGATAACTATCCTCGGTTTGTGTAAAACTAAAACATATAGATAGTAATAGTAAGTAGGTAATTTTTTTCATAAAGTTTGGGATTTGGTATTAAAGATTAATATTTTACTTAATATTCCATTATAGGAAATTTACGGTTTAACCGTAAATTATTTTGAATAACTGAAACAAAACTATTTCAAAATCCGATTAAACACATATATCTTCGATATAATACACTTTTAATAAGTTTAGTAGCGCTTATTTTAAGTTTATTGGAAAATTTATATAACAACCTGTAATATTCGTTAGATAATATAAAATTGGTTTATGCCAAAAAACACTGTTTATTTAAAAATTATTATGGCAGTCATAACTTTAAATATTTGATTTACTAAATAGTTACTAAGAGCATTCATAAAGTTTATTTTACATACAAATCATTTTTAATATTATCTAAAACTAGATCAAGCTTACGGGTAAACCGTAATTTTGATACGTTTTTAACATAATTTTAACTTATGTTTAACACGGTCTCGTTAAAAAAACTGATTTAAACGCTTAAAATGAATCTAATTAATCCAAGAAAAATATCTTGTTGTAAAATAAGAAACACAAAAATCTCGTTATCAATTATTTAGAAAAAAAGTATTTGTAAGCTTAATCCTACCAAAACTAACTAACAAAATTACCTTATAGTGTTTATGAAGAGACTATCTAAAACAATTTCAAAAATTTTAATAATCTGTGCTTTAACTATATTCACACAAATTGGTGGACTGCTTTTCTTTATTTCAGAATTTATGATCTCGAAAAACATCAAAAGTTATCGATTAAAAAAAATTAGCTGGTTTATTGGTTTATATATATTTAGTACATTTTTAATTGTACCATATCTCGCTCCTTTATTTGGGAGAGAAAAAATTAGAGATAATGATCTTATAACGTCGTGTACTTTTTTTACCAAATTATGCAATAGAAATTATGTAACTCCAGAATTAAATATCGCCTTACAAAACATAGCTAAAACTGTAAGTGAAAATAATAATAAAATTAAGCTCATATATCTAGATGCTAATTTCCCTTTTATTAACGGATTTCCATTACCTCCTCACCTTAGTCATAATGATGGTAAAAAAATTGATCTCTCTTTTATTTATACTAACAGTAGCGATCAGATCACTAATAAAAAACCTGCGCTTTTTGGGTATGGTATCTATGAAGGCCCAAATTCTAAAGAATATGATCAAATTAAAGTATGCAAGAAAAAAGGATACTGGCAATATGATTTTGCTAAATACTTGACTTTTGGAATTTCAAATAATCAACTTAAGTTTTCAAAAAAAGCAACAAAAGATTTACTTTTGACAATTGTAAATCAGAAAGAAGTAGGGAAAGTTTTTATAGAACCTCATCTAAAAAATAGATTAGGGGTGCAACATCCTAAAATTCGATTTCATGGTTGTCAAGCAGTAAGGCACGATGATCATATACATTTACAACTAAAATAACTTCAATAAAATTGAACCTTAGCTAAAAGAAGATGGAAGTCAAAACTTTATCATTACATCATATCATTAAAGAACCAACTATTAAAAAAGATAAAGCACCTGTTTTATTTATGTTTCACGGATATGGAAGTGACGAAAATGATTTGTTTTCTTTTGCTTCAGAATTACAAGAAGAAGTATTTATAATTTCTGTTAGAGCTCCCTATCCAATGCAACCCTATGGTAATGCTTGGTATGCCATCTATTTTGATGCCGCGCAAGGAAAGTTTAGTGATGATGTACAAGCTATTGAGTCACGAGATAAAATAGCAACATTTATAGATGAAGCTGTCGCAACCTATAATTTAGATCCTACCAATGTAACTCTACTTGGTTTTAGTCAAGGTACAATTCTTAGCTATTCTGTAGCACTATCATACCCTAAGAAAGTAAAAAATGTGATAGCATTAAGTGGCTATTTAAATGAAGATATCCTTAAAGAAGGTTATGAAAACAATGATTTTTCAAAACTTAACATATACTGTTCACACGGTAGTGTCGATCAAGTAATTCCTATAGATTGGGCGAGAAAAGCTCCTGTAAAATTAAAAGAGTTAGGAATACATACTTCACTAAACGAATTTCCAGTTGGTCACGGAGTCGATCCTCGCAATTTTTATCAATTTAAAGAATGGTTGACTAATCATATTTAGAAAAGTAATATAAACCATAATAAGCGATAGTTTTTTTCGTTGGAATAAAGACACTTATCTCAAACTCCAAACATGAAAACACTATCCTCACTACTTGTTTTCGTATTCTTAACTATTACCTTTTTAGGTAATGCGCAGATTACGTATGAAACTGTTTTTCCAAATATAGATTTTGAATTTCCTGTTGAAATACAATCCCCCAATGATGGAACAGATCGAATGTATATTGTTGAACAAAGAGGAAGAATTAAAGTTTTTCCGCGGGTTAATAATGTAGGAGCTAATAGTGTAGATACCTTTTTAGACATATCAGATCGTGTACGTTTTAGAGACGGTCAAGAAGTTGGGTTATTAGGATTGGCTTTTCATCCTGATTATGAGACTAATGGATATTTTTACACCTACTACACCACGGATAGCCCAGTGTCAGGCATATCGGTAAGAATGGTACTTTCTCGGTTTACGGTAAGTACTTCTAATTCTAACTTTGTCGATCCAGATAGTGAATTGGTGATTTTTCAGTTCGATAAAAATCAGAATAATAGCAATCACAATGGAGGTAAAATTGCTTTTGGCCTAGATGAATATCTTTATATATCTATTGGTGATGGTGGAGGTGGAAATGATCCTGAAGGGAATGGACAAAATAAAAATACTGTTTTTGGTAGTATTCTTCGTATCGATGTAGATTTAGACGGAAATAATCCAGTAGAAACGAATCCAGATTTACCAAATGGTAATTATGAAATTCCAAGTGATAACCCTTTTGCCAATTCTGATGGATTAGATGAAATATATGCCTATGGAATTAGAAACACTTGGAAATTTTCATTTGATAATGAAACTGGAAGATTATGGGGTGCTGATGTAGGTCAGGGTGCTTTTGAAGAGGTAAATATAATTGAAAATGGAAAAAACTATGGTTGGAGTCGATTTGAAGCCAATTCTGTGGCTAATAGTAATGTAACCATCAATGAACCTACTGTTTTTCCGGTTCATTTTTATAACCGAAATCAAGGAGATCGTTCCATAACTGGTGGCTATGTGTATCGAGGCTCAGAGATCACGAGTCTAAATCCTGATATTAACTCTAAATATATTTTTGGAGATTATGTAAGTGGAAGAGTTTGGGTACTGGATTATAACCCTTCTTCTGGAACAGCTAACAGTACATTATTATTTAATACATCTGGTGAGTTTGTTTCTTCTTTTGGAGTAGATAAAAATGGTGAACTATATTTTAGTGATTATGGAAGTAGTGCACAAATCTATAAACTAGTGGATGGAACGACCACAACACCGGGAACTGCTATAAGTGGTATTGGACAATGGCAATCATTAAATCAAGGAGTTCCCAATGGAGTCATTCAAGCTATCGTAACAGATACTAATGGCGATGTATATCACGCTGGAACTTTTAGTGAAGTAGGAAATATAAGCGCTAATAATATCGCCGTTTGGAATGATTCATCTGGATGGAGATCGCTAGGTACTGGATCTAATGGAACTATTAATACACTTAAAATTTCTTCTAATGGCAATTTATATGCTGGAGGAGCTTTTACTGAAATAGGAGGTGTTTCTGCACAAAATATAGCCGTCTGGAATGGGAACAACTGGTCTGCATTAGGATCAGGAATAGATGGAACAATAGCGTCTATTGAAATTGATGATAATAACAACGTATATGCTGGAGGTGTTTTTGAAACAATAAATGGCAATACTGTAAGAAATATTGCAGTATGGAATGGCACAACTTGGTCAGCATTAACTGATGTAACTAGTGGAATAGCAGGAACAAATAATGAAGTAAGATCATTGGCATTAGACACAGACGGAATACTATATGTAGGTGGAAATTTTGACGAAGCTGGAAACGTTACTGCGAATAGAATTGCTACTTGGAATGGAACTAACTGGGGAGCATTAGGTACAGGAACTAGTGGTTTTGTAGAGGCAATCGCAATAACTCCAACAGAAGTGTTTATTGGAGGTAATTTTTCTATAGCAGGTGGTCAAACTGTTAATAGAATAGCAAGATGGAATAAAAGCAATACTACTTGGTCATCTGTTAATAATGGAGTGAATAATATAGTAAACACATTAATTCACGATGGAAATAATTTATACGTCGCTGGTGCTTTTGACACTGCCAATATTGATACTAATAATAGTGTTATTGTTAATAATATCGCAAGATGGAATGAAACAAATGGTTGGGAAGCATTAGGTACTGATATTAATGTTGGAGTAGATATTAAAATAAACACCATGAGTTTTGCATCCGATAATGAAGGTATTAATACTGTTTTTGCTGGCGGTAATTTCTCTACTGCAGGAGCTATCAATGCTAGCAATACTGCGCAATGGATATCCGAGAATACTTTAACTATTCCTGAAACAAATGAACCAACCACCTTTTTATACCCTAATCCAACTAGTGGCATAGTACAATTACCTAAAGAAAACGAGTGGATACTTACTAATAATATCGGCAAAATAATTAATAAAGGAAAAAGTACTACTATCGATATTTCTGGGTATGCTACCGGTATGTACTTTTTGAAATTAAAAGACAAAAAGACTTTAAAGATCATTAAAAAATAGAAAGCAAATTTTAACGATATTTATCCCCAAGACCAACTCCTCTTAAGATCATAGGTGTTATTTTTTCTAACCTCGTAGCTTTGGTAGTATCTCGTTTTGCATTAGTAATATATTCTGCGTATTCTTTTTGTTTAAACCGAGGCAACTTCTCAAAACTATTTTTTAGATCCTTATTAGCTTCTAAAATTACTTTTAACTCTTCTGGTACATTAATATTGGTTGAAGGTTTTTTAATTATTATTTCTTTACCATCTTTTTGATTTTGTATCGCTTCAAGAACGTATTGTAACACTAAGTCTTTTTCTATTTCTTCATAAGAAGAAAATCTCCATTGTCGCAAACCTTTTGTCTTTCCTTCTTGTGCATTAATCAATTTACCTTGATCATCTTTTAGAAACACTCCTTGATGAAACCATATCCCTACATAGGATTTAAATGCTGTCAAACCTATTACATTCTTACCATCTATCGTATATGTTGGTGTACCCCATTTTATTGTTTCCTTCATTTCTGTAGAAATCATAATTGATCTTAATAATTCCAGGCTTTTTTTCCAGTGTAACTTACTGTTAATAAAAACATCCACTGTTTTACTATTTTCCAAAACACAAAAAATATAGTTCTATTTTCTCTCTAAAATAAATTTTACTCTGCTAAGTATTCTTTTAATCTTTGTCCTAAAAAATAATTCCAACCTGCGATACAACTATCTCTAGTAAATTCAGGAACATTAGACGGAAAATCTTCTGTTACTACCAGGGATAACTTAAGTCTAGTTCGATTATCTTCCTTATACAACTCAAAAGTCACAAATGCATCACCCGGATACTCTACATAGCTCCAAGTGTATGTGATTTTTTTATTGAGTATTACTTCGGTTATTTCCCAACAATGTGTATAATTTCTATCTTCGACCCGCACTAAGAATTGGGTTTTAAAACCAACTTCTGGTTTAAATGATCTAATAGCATCAAAAAACCAGAATTTCATTTCCTTTACACCTGTTATTGCTCTCCAGACTTTATTTTCAGGAACATTGTAATATTCTTCAATAATTATGGGTTCATCAGTAACTTTCATTATCTTAAATAATTAAATTTCAATTATTTATTAGCTTTACTAAATTAAACAAGTTATATGTATTAACAAAAAAATACTATGGCATTGAATTTGATCAATTATCAAAAAAACAATCAACTCATGAGAACGTTACTTTATTTTGTCTTTATCCTATTCTTATTCTCAGCTTGCTTTCCTACTAAAATAGCACCTACAATTAAAGAAGATAAAGTAATGGTTGCTAAAAAGTTTAAGAAAGGGCTTCCCAAAAGAAATTCCTTTATTTTCGAAGATCCCAAAAATGAAAATGAATTTTACGACTATATTAATTACAAATTTAAATTAGATAATAAAGACGTTCAATGGAATGTTCCTTTCATAGTAAATAACATAACATATTACCTCTCTTTTAACGAAGTAGAGAGAACCACAAAAACAATCAACCTAGCACCCTTGGTAATCGATGCAGCATTAGAAAACAATAATTTAGAACCAGTTTTAGAGAATTCTTACACAAGTCGCAGTGGAAAATGGTATCTAGTACTTACCGTTAATGATGAAGAGTTTATGGATTGTCTTAAAGAAAGTTATGTAAAAAGAGATGAGATTGTTGTATTTCTCAGACAACTTAGAAAAGAATATCTCGCAACCAGCGATTACAGATCTCTATTATTTAAAAAATAAAACCAAATCATATACCATAAACTCGTTACTCACTAGGGCTTTTAAAAGAATTTTAATGTATTGGTATATAAAAGTCAACTAAGCATTTGTTCTCTGGATGATTTCTGAAATCATTATGATATATTTCAAATGGAGTCACCTCTGATTTCTTATACCCTTGCTCGTTCATCCAAACAAAAAGACTACTCCAGGCTTTTTCAAAATCTTCGGGAGTGATTTCAAAATGACCAACAATATTTCTCCCCTTTTTAATAATAACTGGGCTGATTTCACCTTCAGAAACAAAAGGTTCGTTCATCAATATACAAACACTCATTCTAACTTTATCTGGTGATGTTACCTTGAAACTATCATGAAATATTCTTGCCATTTTAGTATCAGGGGTTTCCATAATTCCTTTAGATGTCCCCCATTTTATTAACTTTTCAAAAACATTTCCTATCCCTTCTATCCCAATATGAGTAATACTTGCAAAATGTAATTCTGGTACTTCTTTTACTTCGATTTTTGCATTCATTTTAATCCAATTTAAATGATTATTAATGTTACAAATGTATTTTTCAAAAATCGATTCCTCTTGTCCAATCTTGCTTTCTACTTTACTAATCTTGCTAAACTTACTAGGAAGTTGTTTTCTAAAATCGGTCGGACTTACTCCATAAAAACTTTTAAAAGCTCTAGTGAATGAAGAATTACTACTAAAACCATATTGAAGCGATAGCTCAGCAATACTAACTTCATTTTTATGCATAAGCTCTAAAGCGATTTTTTCAATACGTCTTCTATTTACATAGGAATTCAGTGTCTCACCTATTACGGCCTTAAAAATTCTATGAAAATGAAATGGAGAATACAGTGCAACCTTCGCAACTGATTCTAAGGATAAATCCTCGTCTAAATGCTCATCAATATAAATAAGAACAAGATTAATTCTATTTATATATTCTTTATTTGATTGTTCTTTTGAATTAAATTTCATTAAAATATTTTCTTAAAATTAATCCAAGTCATCTCGATCAAAATCTTTAATAAAATCAGTGGTGTTTTTAAAACCTAACTTTTCAAGTTTTTCAAAATATGGTATATAATCAGATTCTTCAAATTCATATGTATCAACATTCCACAAAAAATGTATAATCCACTGATACCATCTTGCTGGGGCTGGATATTTTCTTAAATACGTTATACGATCGTCAAAATTTAAAACTTCTTGATCCAACCATTCATTTAAAATCATTATGTGAGTTTCTCCTCCTCCCATTCTCCAACCGATACTATACGGATGAAGATTAGGTCCGTATATCCAAGGCGGAGGAATATCACCATACTTTTTTGTTAGTTCATTACTGGCTTTTATGTACCATTTAGAATTTTTATATTCTCCCATACATTCGATAAACAATACTATCTTTTAATATGACCTACTTTTTGTTATAAGTTCTTTATTACACCAATACCAGATTGCGTCTTCACTATTAGGTTCATAAGGAGCAAATTTATCGAACTCCATTCCAACTTTTTCCATCACTCTGATCGATGCTTTATTATCTTTAAATGCAATTGCAATTATCTTTTTTAGTTTAAGGGAATCAAAGCCATACTCTAAAATTGCACGAGATGCCTCTGTTGCTATACCCAATCCCCAATATTCAGGTAAGAACCTATATCCTAAATCAATTTCATCAAATTCTGGCAAGTATGCCAATCCTGACCATCCTACAAATTTATTTCCTTTTTTTAAAATAGTAGCCCATCTACCATATCCATATTTTTTATAATCAATAATTCTTGTTTCTATGGCTTTTTTTATTTCTTCCCTAGATTTTACTACAGGTTCTCCTGTATACTTTTGTACGGCAGGATTAGAATGCAGATTGTATAGTACTTCTATGTCATCAAGAGTAATTTCTCTTAATAATAATCTTTCTGTTTCTATTAAAACCTTCACTTTATTGATTATAATATTTTAGGCATACCCTATTGAGAATATAAATATACCTAAAATGTTATACTCAATTGTTCTATCACACTAGAGTTCCATTCAAGCGTAACTGTTAATAGGTTTTCTTTCTCGTTCCAATCAGTTTCAACTATCTTATCTCCTACCTTAACAGATGCTGGAGCAGTTTTTATATTATGAATAATTAATGATAGTTTACGACTGATTTTAGCATAATCATTGCCTGTTTCAGACTTTAAATTTATAGAAAGTGTATCATCTACATTCTTACTATTGAAACTTAAAATCTCATACTTACCTTTTTCATAGGCATTTGGCGTATTTCCATCATCATCATATAATTTCCCAAAACTAGAACTCGTTTGAACATCGTGATAATAATGTAACGTAAGCTCCTTAGTATTATATAATTCTGTATTCTGGATAGTCTCTACCATAGGAATAAATGCACCTGCTTTTACAAATACAGGAATATGATCCTCTTCGGTTTCTATAGTAATATATCTACCTCCTTCATATTTTTCACCTGTATAAAAATCATACCAATTAGATCCCTTAGGAAAATAAACATCCTTAGATGCTACCCCAGATTTTACTATTGGAGAAACTAAGAAACTGTCTCCCCACAAGTAAGTATTAGAAACCGTTTGTAATTCTTTAGCCTCAGAATCTTCAAAAAACAAAGGTCGCATTAACGGAACTCCTGTTTGATTATTTTCAAAAGCTAACGTATAATTATATGGAAGCATTTGATATCTCATTTCTATACTCTTTTTCGCTAATTCTTTTGTTTTTTTATCATGAAAAACTGGTTCTGGTGCAATATGTTCTTGAGCATGTGGTCTATAAATAGGTTGAAAAACTCCATACTGTAACCACCGAGTATATAGTTCTGCGTCAAATTTTTCTCCTCCAGCAAAACCACCTAGATCCGAATGCATATATCCCAATCCTTGAATCCCCATTGATAAGGCTATTTCGGTTTGAGGTTGTAAACCACCCCAACTTCTATTAACATCTCCCGACCAAGGAATCATCCCAAATCGTTGTGATCCAGAATATCCAGCACGCATCAAAATAAAAGGTCGTTGATTAGGGAAATCTTTTTGGTACCCTTCTTGAACTAATCTCGCCCAATCGTGTCCGTAAATATTATGAACTTCGTCAGCAGATCCTGTGGCATGTAACAATGATGATGGATGAACTTCAGGTTCACCAAGATCTCCCCACCATCCTGAGACTCCATATTCTTTAGTATATGTTTTATAAATATTCCAAAACCAATCTTTACCTTTTTGATCATAAATATCAATAATTCCAGTGTTTCCAAAATAGAAATCATATCTAAAAGGATTTCCTAATGAATCTTTACCAAGAACTTTTTCAGTTACAGCTTCTTCCCATTTTTTGGATGTTGATAAAACAAAAGGTTCTGTTATTAAAATGGTTTTTACACCTTGGTTTTTGAAATCATTGATCATTTGTTTAGGGTTAGGAAATGAATCTTTCAAAAACTCTAGATTTCCCATATGCCCTTTGATGTCTTTTCCAAACCAATAAATATCTAGAATTACTGCATCTAAGGGAATAGAATCACTTTTAAATTTCGCTATAGTTTCCTTAGTTTCCTTTTCTGAATGATATCCAAAACGACTTGCAAAATTACCAAAAGCCCATCGCGGAGGTAATGGTTGTTTTCCTGTTAGATCAGTATACTGATTCATTAAATCTTTCCAATCATCACCAGCTACAACTTGATATGTCTTTCTTCCATTGATCGTTTCGTAACTCAATGTATTATCTTTTTTACTATCAATATCAAGAAAACCGATCGGAGCATTATCAAAATGAACTGCATATTTTTTAGATGATAGTACTAAAGGCATCGTATAATTCATTAATTCAGCACGAGTTTCATAACCATAATGCGCTCTATTATATAATTGCAAACGATTACCTCTTCTATTCATTCCTACTACTCTTGCTCCTGCACCATAAATAACTTCATCTTTATCTAAATTAAAATTCAATATTTCTGTAGAATCTGTTTTAAGATATCCCTTGTTCTCTGAGATTAATTCTTTTCCGTTATATATATAAGAAATATGAAATGGTTCTTTTGTTATATGAACACTGATCCCATCAGAATCGCCGTATACAATACTTTTATCAGTTTCCTCTACGTTAGCAACAATTCCATTTTCTAAAATAACCGCATGAGATTGCGGGTTAAACGTTTCTCCATTTGGAATAAATGAAGTTTCTATAATTTTATTAGAATATAGTTTTATAAGGTATTTCCCATTCTCTCTAGAAACCTCAATAAAACCATCTTTTTTATAGCTATCGATATTGGTTATAAAATCACTCGCATTAGGTTTACAAGAAAACGCTAAAAATGTTACTACTCCGGAAAGGAAAAAGAAAAATAATCTTGACTTCATTATGTAATGGGTATTTTCTAATGTTGATAAGATTCAAATATACTAGAATACCTTTAAAATAAGGATACAACAACTGATGACGATACCGAATTATTGAATTTTCATTCAAAACAAAAAAACACAATAAAAATCACAATACTTCACTATAACGTTTTCGTAACTAAATAGAATTAGTTTAATCATATCGTAATCGATTTCATACAGTAAAAGCATTAACATAAAATACCTAACCTTAACCTAAACATTTGTTGAGATAGACTAAACATTTTGGTAATACCGAAAGATTACTTTTAGGGTATTAATAACCAATTTAATCTTAATCGTATTACACATGAAAAATCATCCTTACACTATGGTAAGTAGACACAAAAAATCATTATCTATCTATGTCTGCTTAGGCTTTCTACTTTCATTTTCTTCTTTTGCACAAACCAAAAAAGATAAAACAACTCCACAATTTGATTTACCTAAGGACAATTATTATGGTCAAGAAATTTATGCAAAAGGAAAAGGAAAATCTTTTAGAAACTTTGGAGACTTACTATTCTCCAGAGCAGTTTTAGATGCAGCTAGTTTCTCTGAAGGTCCTACCTCTGGTCTTTTAATTGGTAATGGACCTATTAATGAGCAAAACCTTCCTTTTGATAACAAGCAACCTATCCAAGGATTTTCTGCTGTCTTAAATAATATGGACGGAACTTTTACTGCAATGTCAGATAATGGTTTTGGAAGTATTGAGAATTCTTCGGATTATAATTTACGTTTATACAAAATCAAACCTAGATTTGAAACTTTTTTTAGAAGAGGAGAGGGAGATATTCAAGTATTAGAATATACCGAACTAAAAGATCCTAATGGACTAATTCCATTTGCAATTACGAATCATTTTAGCCAAGATAGAGTTTTAACCGGTGCAGACTTTGATATTGAATCTATCCAAAGAACTACTAATGGAGATTATTGGATCGGAGATGAATTTGGACCTTTCTTATTACATTTTGATCAAAATGGGGTATTAATAGACGCTCCTTATCCTCTACCTGATCTAGATAATGCCGGTAAAGAATTACGTTCTCCACAAAATCCATTTAGTGAAGAAGCGAGTGCTATTAGAATTATGAATGCTATGAGGGCGCATGCACAAGCTAATGGTAGTAAAGCCCCAGTAATGTCACCTTGGTTTGTTATGTTAGATGATAATGATGAAACTACGGTAGTAGGAAGTAGAATGACAACTGCCAATGGATTGGTAGAAGCATCAAGTGAATTATTTAATGTTTCTTCTTTAAATCGTGCTGGTCATCCAGTAGTTGTATACACCGTTAACGATACAGAAAACATGAATCGTTTGTTGGACCTAGACTTACAAGGAATTATTTCAGATCGCCCCGACCTTTTATTAGAAGCTGTACAAAATTTTGATAAGAACCAAGACGGTCGCGCTGATTATATGGATGATAATGGACTTATTGATGTTACTCTTTTTGATGCACAAGGACATCGTGGAGCTAGAAATTTACGTCCAGAAAACACCATACCATCTATGGAAGCAGCATTAGATTATTTGATGCCTACATTAGAAACAGACTGTGGAATCACTTTAGACGGAATCCCTGTACTAGATCACGACCCACATATAGAAGCGGCAAAAACAAGAAAAGTAGATGGCACTCCATATGAATATGAAGATGAAGTATTGGTAAAGAATCTTACATTAGACAGTATCCAAAAAACATTTATTGCAGACAAAATCTTAGCCGGTAGACCTGCACAAACCAATGATCTTTCACTCTCTCCTGTTGCTGTAGCTTTTGCAAATGAAAAAGGATTTATTGATCCTTACGTAATACCATCATTACAACAATTATTTGATTTTGTAGAGTTTTATGTTAACTATTATAAAAATGGAGAAGGATCTTCTCACCCTGAAGCTACGAAACGTTGGATGAACGCATCTAAAGTTCGTTTTAATATAGAAACCAAAATTAATCCAAGAACAGATCTAGATGATCGAGGTGATATTTTTGCTGAGAGAACTTTTGGTCCGGAAATATTTACCAAAGCAATTGCTGATATTATTGTTGCGAATGAATTAACGGATCGTGCAGATATACAAAGTTTTGATTTTAGAACACTATTACTTTCACAAGCTCAGTATCCAGAAATTAGAACGGTTTGCTTATTTGGTGATTTCCCTAAAGTTGGAGATGCTGGCGATGGTACCAACTTACAAGATCAAAATGGAGAAAATACTCCTTGGTTAGCAGGAATGTACTGGCCATATCGAGTGACAAAATTAGACACTCCATTTAATGTAAAACAAAGTGGTGGTTTCGAAGGAATGGCTTTAACTACAGATAATACCACATTATTACCATTGCTAGAAAAACCGCTAGAAGGTAGCGAAAATAACAATCTATTAATCCACGAATTTAATCTTGCTAGTAAATCTTATACCAATAAAAAATATGAATATCCACTTAACGAAAGAGCTTCTGCAATTGGTGATTTTGTAATGTTTAGTAGACAAAGAGGATTAATAATCGAGAGAGATGGATCTCAAGGAGATCTTGAAGGGTTCAAAGCTATTTATGAAATAGAACTAGACGAAGATTCTACGATGGTTCAAAAAAGACTTAATGTAGACTTATTGAACATTAGAGATCCTAGGAGAATTTCAGAACCTGGATTACCTGGAGATATAGGAATTGGTAGAGAATTTGCTTTTCCTTTTGTTACTATAGAAAGTGTTGTAGTTCTTAATCCGTTTTTGATTGGTGTTCTAAATGATAATAACTATCCATTTAGTGTTGGTCGACATGTTGGTGAAGGGTTACCTGATGACAATGAGTTTATTTTACTGTGGTTAGACCAACGATTAGGATTGCCTTGGTACAACAAGAAAGATACTGTATTAAGATTTAAAGAAGACGATTTTAAAACATATCCTAACACTTTTACCAACAAGGTGACTTTCTCTTCTATAAATGAAAAGATAAGCGTAGTAAGTATTGATATATTTGATTTGGCAGGAAACTTAGTTAAACAAATAAATTCTACTAAAACAAATGAAAATGGTTTTGAATATATATGGGATGGTAAAGCCGATAGTGGTGCTGATGTATCTACAGGAATATATATTGCAATTATCCAAGCTGATGGAGAATTTATAAAGAAAAAGTTAGTAAAAAAATAAAAACTTAAAATTAACCAACTTACTAGCATTAATAACCAAAAAAAAGACCTGCCATATTAAGCAGGTCTTTTTATTTATACTCGTAATATCTCTTAATTTTTAGGGTATAAGAATGATTGTTCAACTTCGAAATCCACTACTCCATCTTTTCTAACATCATAAATAATAAATAATTGCCCCCAATAAACTCCATCTGTAAAATCTGCTATGATCCATTTATGATTTAATAATCTTACTTTATTAATTGCCATATTACCCTCCATTCCCTCAAAAGGAACAATTGGATTATCAGCTCCTGCTTTATTTTGACTTATGATTTGGTCACTAATAGTTAACTCTAACTTTTTTGCATCATATCCTTGCTCTTCAAAATAATTAATAGCTTCTTCATCACTATCTAATGAAAAATAAGTTAGTTCTAAAATTTTATCTATTAATGAATCTTTTTCTGCATCTCTAGATTTTAACTCATCTTCCTTCTCTTCTATTTTAGCCATCAAGTTATCTATCTTACCATCATAAGATTCCTTGGCTTTTTTAGCATTCATAAATTGAAATAATATGAATAAAACTGAAAAAATAAATAGGTAAAGAAATATTCTACTTCGCATATTAGATTGTAATTTTTAAATTATCGTAGGCTAAAAAAACGTTTTCTGGTAATTGTTGTTGTACTTCTTCATGAAACCCAAGCATATGGCTTATATGCGTAAGATATGCCTTTTCAGGCTTTACTTCATCAATAAACTCTAATGCTTCTTCTAAATTAAAATGAGAGTGATGCGGCTCAATTCTGAGAGCATTTACCACCAATACTTTCACCCCTTTTAATTTTTCGGTTTCCTTCTTCTCAATGGTTTTTACATCAGTTAGATAAGCAAAATCTTTAAATCTAAAGCCAAAAACTTGTAATCGATTGTGCATTAAATCTATCGGGATCACATCCAGGTTGCCCAGTGAAAATGGTTGGTTAGTTAGTTCATTTTCTATAACACTGGGTGCTCCTGGATATTTATTTTCTGATGAAAATATATAACTAAATCTTGTTCTTAAAGCATTTAATACTCTTTTATGCGCATATACAGGAATATCTCCTTGTCTAAAAAAAAATGGCCGTATATCATCCATTCCCATCGTATGATCGGCATGTTCATGAGTAAAAATTATCCCATCAATCCTATCTACTTCATTTGTCAGCATTTGTTGTCTAAAATCAGGACCGCAATCTATTACATACTGATACTCGTCCCATGAGACTAAGACCGACACACGTAATCTCTTATCTTTTTGATACTTACTAAGGCATACAGGATGTGTACTTCCTATTATCGGAATTCCTTGTGATGTTCCTGTACCAAGAAATGTAACTTCCATATCGCATATTGACTAAAGGCAAATGTAATTATAATTTTTTTGCTCAAAAAGTAATTCATTTCGACACTTTATTATTTATATCTATTATAAAATGCGAAAAATTGCTTTCAGTTTTTTTTAATAATACTTAATCTATTAGTAACTTTACATAAACAAAAAAAGCCCATTTCGCTATGCCTATTACTATCATGGGGGATAAGGAATTCGAGTCCGTCCCTTCGCTTAAGAGTAAAGCCTTACGAATCAATCTAAATGCTAACATCTATGGAACCTTCGCGGAGATAGGTGCCGGTCAGGAAACAGCACGTAATTTTTTTAGAGCTGGAGGTGCATCTGGTACTATTGCAAAAGCTATGAGTGCTTATGATAAAGATTTTAGTGATGCCATCTACGGAATAGAAGATGATAAACGCTATGTAACCGAGGCTCGATTAAAAAAGATGTTGAAGCACGAGGTACGTCTTATAGAAGAGCGAATAAAGAGAGAAAAACATCCAAATAAATTATTTTTCAGTTATGCTAATACAGTAGCTACAATTGATTTTGCTAAGAAATATAAAGGACACGGTTGGGTTGGTATTCGATACCAAACTAAACCAGATGAAGACTATAATGAAATAATACTTCATATCCGTTTTCATGAAAATGATGCTAAACTACAGCAAATGACCTTGGGAGTTTTAGGAGTTAATCTTATTTATGGAGCTTATTATAAATATGATAATCCAAAAAAATTACTTCGTTATCTATATGATCACTTAGATAAAGACCAAATTGAAATTGACACTATTAATTTTTCCGGTCCAAGATTTAAAAAAGTGGATAACCGATTAATGAGTTTGCAATTGGTTAAAAATGGAATGACCGAAGCGGTAATGTTTGGACCTGATGGTAATAATGTTCTACCCGCTGCTGTATTATATAAAAAGAATATCCTAGCTCTAAGAGGAAGTTTTAGACCAGTGACCAAAGTAAATATGGATATTTATAAAAAGTCACTTAATATGTTCCTTAATGAGAATAAGGTACGTAAAGAGAAAACAATTGAGATTTTTGAAATCACCTTATCTAACCTTAGAGCAGAAGGGGAAATCGATGAAGAAGATTTTATGTCTAGAGCAAGATTATTATGCTCCTTAGGGCAGACTGTAATGATTTCTAATTTCCAGGAATATTATAAAGTTGTAGAGTACTTCTCTAATTATACTAAAGAGCGTATGGCGCTTTCTATGGGTGTAAATAATCTAGTAGATATATTTGACGAAAAATACTATCGACATTTAAGTGGAGGTATTCTAGAAGCTTTCGGAAAACTCTTCTTTAAAGATCTTAAAGTATATTTATATCCTTTAAAAGACCCTAAAACTGGAGACTTAACTACAAGTGAAAACCTTAAGGTACATCCTAGAATGAAAGAATTATATAAATTCTTTAAATACAATGGAAAACTTCAAGATATTGTAGATTTTGATCCTTCTATAATGGATATATATTCTAGAGAAGTACTTCGAAAAATTCAGGAAGGTGAATCTGGATGGGAAGAACAATTACCTGAACTTATTCCAGAAATGATTAAAGAAAATAATTTCTTCGGTTATAAAGAAACCGAAAAAGTACAATAAACAAGTACTTAAATTTTTACATCTTAATAACCACTTAGGGACTAGCAGTAAATACTAATATATTAGTATATATTTCGGTTATATTTAATTCCGAAAACTTAAATATTCTAAGCTATAATTTCTATTGTTACATAATATGTGTGATAATAGAAATTATAGTATTTGATTGTTAAGAATTACTTACAGAACTTTATTTTGACAATTAAAGCATATCCCTAATTCTAATTGCAGAGTAAAGTAAGTAACACTCTTTATTCTATAATTAGTAAGGAAATGGAAAAAACAAATCTTTAGAGAATTTAAAACTTTTTTTACTGACCTATGCAACAAGTATCAATCAAAACCAATCCTGAAATTGCATTGGTTTATAAAAAATACCCTGCCCTAGTTATGGGTAAAATAATGAATCTTCGGAATTTAATTATTGAAACAGCTAAAGAAATAGAAGACATAAAGAGTATTGAAGAAACATTAAAATGGGGAGAACCTAGTTTCTTAGTTAAAAAAGGTAGCACAATAAGAATCGACTGGAAAAAGAGTAAACCCAATCAATACGGCATGTATTTTCAATGCACTAGTAAATTAATTACCACATTTAGAGTTTTATACAAAGATACTTTTCAGTTTGAAGGAAACCGTGCTATTATATTTCCAATAGAATTTGATATTCCAGAAAAAGAACTAAAAAATTGTATTACTGTTGCTTTGACCTATCATAAAGTAAAACATCTACCGATGTTAGGAATGTAAAGAAAACAAAAAGCATATGAATTATAAGTACATATGCTTTTCTGTTTTAATATAAAACACACTCTCAAACAATTTGAGCAGCGTTATCTCTAGTTTTTATTTTGAAATAATTAATTTTTAATCAATTTCTTAACTACACTATCACCTGAATCGTTATTAATTTCAACTAAGTAAAAACCACTAGCTAAAGCTGATATATCTATTGGGGCAGATTGAAATACATTATTCATAATTAGCTCACCTTGAACATTATAAATTTTAAATGATGAAACACCTAGCGTACTCGCATTAGCAATATCAATATATCTATTTGCTGGATTAGGGTATAACGAAACTGTTTCAGAATTAAAAACTATATCATCAGTGGATAAAATATTAGCCTGAGTAAGTTCTATAATACCCCAACAAGAATCAAAAGTGCCAATATCTAATGTCATAGCGCCTGTATTATCGGTTTCAAACAATAAATCAACTGAAGCTTTACCAGGCATATGGAGTGTAGCCCCTGTAATAGGGTTAGGAAAAACAGTTGCTGGAATTTTTACCGAAATATTTTCATGAGTTTGAGATGTATCTTCTACAGCGTCATATTTTCTATTAATTAGGTGAAGTACATATGGTGCTGATGGGTTTTCAGAAGACATTCGAGGAAATGCAGAAACTAGGTAATTTACCCACTCACCATTACGTAAAACATTGATTTTCCATGAAAGATTACCATTTATATTACCAGCATTATCCATACTGATAACATTAGAAGAACTTTGATTGAGTATCTGATTCTGTGCATTAGTTAAGTACTGAACATCACTATCATGAACAACTACATCATATTGCCCTAATTCTGAAACAGTAGGAGCTACAGGTTGATCAGGATCACCAAATATTTTTATATCAAACGAAATATTCCTCTCCACTAAATATTCTAAAGTCTGACGAGCTTTCAAACTACCTGCCATTCCACCTTCCAATAATGAAGCATATACTGAATAAGCAAGTGCTACATTCGAAACTGCTTCATAATCATCAAACAATTCATTGTGATCATGAATGAATTCATAAATATCAGCAAAATTCTCCCATCCGGTATCCCAAGTATTGCTTCCACCTATCCATACTTTTCCAGGAATTGTAAAAATGGAACCTGTGGCATATGCTTGGGCTATCCAAGCACGAGCCTGTCTAGGAGAACTTCTATCATACAATGCTTTAAATGCATCAGGATATGGAAAATAAATTAAAGTTTTATCTAGAGCCTCAGCAGCTTTATAATGTAATAATGGCTCAATTGGTGGACTTGTTGCTATATCACTTGGATGACCATACTCTCCAGCAAGATAAGTTAACCTATCGGAATAAATGTATCCTCTAGGTTCCACAACATTTGTTGTGGCTCCAATCTCAATTCCTGGTCTAATAGTATCAATATATTCGAATAATTTTTCCATCATATCATTAAGTGATTGACGCTGGAAGTAAACAAAATCTTTATAAAGTGGAATATTTCCATTAATACTATTTGCTCGGTTTCTATACATTTGTAACGTCATTCCAGTATTTAACAGAAATTGACGATAATTGAAATTATTAATATTATTAATTCCCAAATTCGTTAGCTCTTGAGCTGTATAGTTACCTCTCATATACTCTCTAAAGCCATTCATAGAATGAACAGAGAAATCGCCTCCAAGCCAATGTAAAGTTCGAGTTGCAGATGTTTGTGAATCAAACATCATATGTGTTACAGGTGCTAAGGTCATTCGATCCACCTGATACTTCAACCATTCTAAGAAATCAGGACCTTGATGACTCATCCAACTATGAACTTGACCATTATATGTACCACCATTATCAGCAGCATTCCCCCAGTTAATATCATCACCATCTAGATTCTTTGCCCAGTATGAACTTGGATCATCCATAAAATCGATCATCCACTTCCATCCCCAATCAAACTCTCCTCTACCAAAATAATACTTACTATCAGCTGTATGATTCTCTACTTTTGTGACCCATTGATTAATAGCCACATCAGATTCAATACTAGCATTGGGCATAAAACCCCAAAAAATACCATCGGCTTTATATTTATCATAATTAAATGGAGTTGCAACTGATTCTTGTGTAAATAATACCGTTGATTTTTCTATAGAGCCATTTGTTTGTCCTAATAGATTATATGACATACAGTAAAAAGCCATAGCGAGTAATAATAATTTTCTATTCACCTGATTTTTTTTAAAAGATTAAGTAATAATTAGATTAAGGGTGTTCATTAAATTTTTAGTACTAAACGAACTTAAATGGCATAGGGACTGTGTATAAAACCATTTTTCTATATTTAAAAAACTAAACATTGCAAAAATAATTCGACAAAGTTAACTGCAGGAAAGGAAATAGAATTCGTAGTGATTTAATTAGTATTTGTTATGGATTTCGCAAACTATTTTTTCCCCAATTAATTTTAGTCTTACTAATTCTAACCTCTTTTTTAGGAAAAATTAAACTAATCTTTAGGCAAAACATTTATCTACTTCAGGTATTTTAAAAAAGAAAGGCATAGTACTTTTCAGTAGATATGCCTTTAAAATCTTATGTGGTAAGCTATTAAAGTATTTGAGCAGCGTGATCTTTGGTCTTTACTTTAGTAATAACCTCTGTAAGAACCGAATTTTCATCTATTACAAAAGTCGTTCTATGAATTCCATCATATTCTTTACCCATAAACTTCTTAGGTCCCCAAACATTAAAAGCCTCTATCACCTTCTTATTTTCATCTGTCAATAATGGATAAGGTAACTCATATTTGTTTTTAAAATTTTGTTGACGTTTTGCACTATCCGCGCTTACACCAAGGATTTCATATCCTTGAGATTGAAACGTCTGATAATTATCCTTAAGATTACAAGCCTCTGCCGTGCATCCTGGTGTGCTAGCTTTCGGGTAGAAAAAAACAACTAATTTTTTTCCTTTATAATCTTCTAAACTAATAGTATTTCCATCTTGATCTAATGCCGAGAAATTAGGAGCTTTATCTCCTACTTTTAATGATGTCATTTTATTACAATTAAATTGAAAACTTAAAAATTTAAGTTTGTTTAAAGTTTTTTGATAAAATTAAAACAAAAAAGACAATTCAACGATAATTTTATTAAAAATTTAAGCTTTAATAAGTAAGATATAAGCTCATAAATATTCATATTTTAGCATAAAATAATTCTATTTATATGACTAAAAAGGAAAAGGTAGATTTTACCATCAAAACACTTAAGGAATTATATCCCAGAATACCAATTCCATTAGATCATAAAGATCCTTATACATTATTAATCGCTGTATTGATGAGTGCTCAAAGCACAGATATTAGAGTTAATAAAATCACTCCTCTCCTATTTGAACGTGCGGATAATCCATACAGAATGGTAAAATTATCTGTAGAAGAAATAAGAGAAATTATAAAACCTGTAGGATTAAGTCCTATGAAATCCAAAGGAATTCATGGTCTATCTAAAATATTAATAGAAAAACATAACGGAGAAGTACCTCAAAGTTTTGAGGATTTAGAAGAGTTACCAGCTGTTGGGCATAAAACCGCGAGCGTAGTAATGTCTCAAGCTTTTGGAGTACCTGCATTTCCTGTCGATACACATATACATAGATTAATGTATCGTTGGGGATTTAGTAACGGTAAAAATGTAACTCAAACTGAAAAGGATGCAAAACGTTTATTCCCAAGAGAATTATGGAACGATCTACATTTACAAATTATTTGGTACGGACGAGAATACTCTCCTGCTAGAGGTTGGGATCTAGATAAAGATATAATAACGAAAACTATAGGAAGAAAAACAGTAATCAACGAATATCTAAAAAAATAAAAGACCCGTTATTATCATAACAGGTCTTTTACAAAGTTTAGTTTTAATTTAGAAGCGCTTCAAACTTCATTTTATTGTAATCTATAACACTTAAAGCCTTTGAATAATTTAAAAGAAAATCTACTGTAATTTTCTTTGGTACTAATTGTTGTTGCTCCTCTTTGCGAGAAGACTTAAAGTAAAATTTTGCCATATTAACTTATCTTAAATTAAGGGTTATTTTTTATAAATAACGACGGCAAATCTACTTTATTGCATAAAAAAATGTTAATTCGTTAAAACGATATTGTTTTTCTCAATAACCTTTCTCAGATTTATCAAAGCATATCTCATTCTTCCTAGAGCAGTATTGATACTAACACCAGTCTTATCAGAAATTTCTTTGAAACTCATGTCTCTATACATTCTCATAACCAAAACCTCTTTTTGATCCTCTGGTAATTCTTGTATTAAATTACGTAAGTCCTCTTCTACTTGGTCTTTGATTATTCTTTTTTCTGCATTAAGATCACCATCACTAATAATAGAGAATATACTAAACTCTCCATTATCCTCAAATTTAGGCATACGATTACCTTTTCTAAAATGGTCTATTACCAAGTTATGTGCAATTCTCATCACCCAAGGTAAAAACTTTCCTTCTTCGTTATATTTTCCAAGTTTTAATGTACGGATAACCTTAATAAAAGTATCCTGAAAAATATCTTCCGAGACATCTCTATCAAAAACTTTAGAATAAATAAAACTGTAAATACGTTGTTTGTGACGTTCAATTAACGTAGATAATGCACACTCGTCACCTTTGATGTAATTATTTACCAGAACAGCATCTGATATCTTGTAATCTTTCATACCTATCACTTTATTTTAGTACCAACAAGCTTGGGGCTCGGGCTATGTTAAACTTAAAAGTAATGGTATACTATAGGCTGTTCTTTTTAGATTTTGGTTCAATAATCGTAATCGGCGATTCCAAATGTGCAACTTTTTCTTTTAATGTACGCAAATTTTTGAGCTCGAATTTTTTACAAAAAAATGACCCCGCTGAGATACTTAAATCTGAGCGGGAATTTGTCTATCTTTAGCCTTCAATATTAATACCTAAATTTACATGAATATTAAAAAATTTGCTGAGTGTCTTGAATCTGAATTTGACTTTGATTGCTATGAAAATGATTTTTATGAAAAAGCTTTAATAGCTACACAAAAGCAGTTTGAAAGCTCTACTATTAATGATATTCCTTTTGAAAGATATTATGCTAATGTTCTTCATAAAAAATTTCTTAGCTCTTATCTTTCACAATTGAAATTGCTTCTAGGAGCGATTCCGCCACAAGATTCGTCAATGTCTCTTTCAATTTGTGGGATTGATCTAAACTCTTACAGTGATCGCATTCATGAACTTCAATCTTCAATTCAGAAACTAGAGAGTTGATTTTAATTACTGTTTGTCCTTTCATTTTAAAGTGTTTTTAAATGGTGTTTAAATAGTTTTTAAATTTCCCAGTCTATCAGCATAATATCGCTGTATGATGACTGATAGTTCACAATATTGGTTCTGGAGATCGTCTCGGCATTATAAAATGGATTTACACCACCGGTATTCGTTTCAATCCATTCGCAAAGTTCTACTACATTACTCTTATTAGAAGTAAAATAGATATACCGCCCGCCTTTTAGGACCTTTAGAACGTCTAAATGTTCTTTAAGTTTCCAATAGTTTTTATAGGATCCGCAATCAGTTGATAAGTATGGCGGGTCTACAATAAACACAACCTGATCACTACCGTTATATCGTTCAAATAATTCGCGGTAGTCATAGAATACTACTTCCAACCCTTTTAGATAGTCTTTTGCTTCTGGTATTTCTGTGTGTCGTACTCTATTGTAGAATGTTTGCTTTTTTAACTCTTCTAAAGAGTTTACAAAGTTCATAGAGAACAGCAAATACGTGGATAAGGTAATATAATCCAGATACCCCGTTTCTTGCTCTATGCGCTCTATAATTTTGTTTTTAATGATTTGAGGAATACGTGTTTTTGCTGGTAGGTCCACTACCATTTTCCTAATATCATTTAGCACGCGATTTGTAGCCGGTATATGCTGTATTCTCTGTCTATAATTGTCATAATCGTTGTATACCACTGTTGCTTGTGGATGCACGTCTTTTGCAATTCTGCTTAATAGTCCAGAACCACCAAACAAATCGACGTACACTTTGGGTGGTGTACGTTTGTTTAATGCTGCTTTGAATTGTTTAGCTAAATTTCTCTTTTGTCCCTGAAATGGCAGCGGTGCTGCCATGTACTGCTTTGTTGTTTGCATAATTTTAGTTTTCCCTATTAATTTTTGTTATTGTCCCTGATATTGTATGAAAGCAAGCGCATAATACGGAGGTCTGTTCTCATGATCTTTGTTATTCCCCACAAATGATGTAACAAAATTATGATTATGCATACCCGCATTATTTGTGCTGACGGTGTGACTGTGTGACCCAGCTGCTCTCCCTTGTTGTCTTGTTCTATTATTTCCTTGAATTGTAAAATGCACTCCATTACCTCCATCGGGTCCCGTTTCGTTTGGCACTGAATGAGTATGCGATCCTGTTGTATTGGTTGATCCTGTATGTCTGTGCTCCCCTTTATTATCGGTTACCCCTTGGTGGGAATGCGAGGGCATTTGATCAGTGGTTAATGTGACCGTGTCCCTTCCTCCACGTTGTCCGATGGTGTAGTTATCGCCAGCTCCTACGATAAATTTATTGGTTAGGTTTGGGGTTCCGTTGCTACCATCACAAAGATGCCATCCTTGGGGAATGGTGGTACCGCTCCACATGATAATCCCACCTATGGGTGTCGATTGTTGGCTAAGCGGTGTTAAGGTTTTTAGTTCTGAAAAGTCAAAGGTTTCTATACCATCGTCCCCACACTTGGCATACCTGGTCACATAGGCGGGTTTTAGGTCGAGATTCCCATCGTTATCACTATCCTCATTGTAAGGTACTTCTTCTACATCTTCGTATATACTAACGGTTTGAGAAAACGGACCCGTTACAAAGGGTAAATATTCGCCATTATATACAATCGCTCCCGCTGCGATGTTTGTTCCATTTCTTTGGAGTCCTTTAATGATATATGAATCACCGCCTAACGCGGTAAGTGCGCCAATAGCGTTAGTATATGCTGATTGTAAAAAATCAAACGTTTTTGTAGTACCTGGGAATCCTCCTGTAAATAATCTTAGTTTATCCATTTTATACTGTAGGTTTTTGATGCTAGTTTATAGCTGTTAATAAGTGCCCTTGCATCACTGAGGTAACTTTCCAAAGCAATGCTGTTGTTAGGTTGTAAGTCAATGGGAATACACACCACAAAATCGGTGGAGTCTGATGCGATGTCGACGGGATCATAAAAATATTGTGTTTCAAAATACACGGGTCTCTCTTCAGGAGGTGTGTAGAAATACACAGGTTGTAATAATCGCCCATTTTGTATGCGTATACGTCTTAACGTATTATCAAAGGCATCATTAAGAACCGCCTGTAAATAACACACCTGCGAGTTATGCGTTAACCTATAAATTTTTGCTTTGCGGTATTTTAAAAAATCCTCGTGTAATACTACCAAGGGAGCGGTTAACATTTCCAACCATTGCAACATGGCGGGTTGTCTCCAATCGATAGGCAACAAATCGGCAACAAGTTTTGCAAAATTGATATTGTATATAAAACTAAAGTTCACGCGGAATATAATTTATTAGTGTGTTTTCGGTGTCTAATCTCATATATCCGGCTCTTGCGATATAGCTCACATCTAAAGGCTCATAGTCGAATGCTCCAAACTTTGTAAAAGCTTCACGAATCACAGGTATTTTCACGCCTTCTACGGTGCGTAAATGCTCTAAGAGTCTATCGAGTATGAGTTCCCCGTTAAATTCTAAATTGTACAAAAAGTCATTGATAGCTTTCTGCACGGGCTGGTTGTCGGTTCCGTCTTTTCGTTGTCCGTCACTATAGAGGACCAGCGGATCATAATAGATATCTAAGACAAGGCGTAAACTGTCATTAGGCAAGGAAATATATTCTATAAAGGTCCCTGCGTCTGCCACTAAAAACATATATCCTTGGAATGCTTCCATTTCCGGGGCGTTTAAAGGGATGAGTTCTCCATTGATTTCTTTTGCAAGTTTCAACTCTAAAAATCCTTTTCCTCCTGATATTTTACGAATCACTGATACGTGTTTTACAATCTTACGGTTTTGTATTTGCTGCACGGTAAGTCCTGTATTATCGTAGTAGTCTGTTTCAGGTACTAATGCCTGTCCGTACTGAAAGCTTAACGCCTTTTTTTTGTACCAGGGGAAGTTGTGAAGTTCATTTTCTTCAATTAGGGTATCTACTTCCTTCCTGAAGATGTCCCATAACATTTCTAAGGTAAAGATGACAAAGGCAACAATGTACACCCATACACGCCAAACACTTACCTTTGAATCACTGGTTAAGGCATCGATAGTATTTTCTTCATTGGTGGTTAATACCTCCAAATCCTGTAAGTTCTGGGCATCGATTTTTTTTGTAAGAATGGTTTGCTGTATTTCTTCTATAGTTCTGGGCATGGCAAAAGATTTATATTAGGATTCAAAAGACGGGTTTTTGAGTCTCCAAAAATTGAAATGATATAGTGCATTATGTTCAAAGGTGTTTTCACTTATTCCAGTCGCTGGAAAATTCCATACCTCGTATTTTGCATCGGATAGTTGCCAGTTGCGCTCTCGTGGTATATTGGTAATTCTTCCAATATCGCGTATCAGTTCTACACGGCACTTATCAAGATCATCAATGGAGAGACTCCCAAGCTTACAGATAAAATACACTGAACCGTTAGGCGTTCTGACCAGGTAATACTGAACAATAACGCTTAGCGCATCCAGTACTTCCTCAGCGTTGGTAAAATCATCATCGATCGTATTGATGTATCTAAAGCGGTCATAGCTTTCAACGCTTTGGGGTGGTTGTTGCTCTAATCCTGCTAACTTCTCTTTTTCTTCCTGAGTGAAATTAGCCTCTGATAATCCTTTACCGTCTTCCTTAGCTACTTTTAAGGTAATATCCTGTGCCATTTGATCTAAGATGGAAACTAAACCAGCAATAAAGCTAATCGGGCGTTCACTTGGCGGGATGTAGTTCTCTAGGCTTGCTAATTTTTCTTTTTCCGCCTGTGTAAAATTTGCCTGCGACAATCCTTTGCCTTCTTCCTGATCTACCTTTAAGTTGAGTTTCTGGTTCATTTGATCCAAAAGAGATTGTAAGTCGGTAATAAAACTTATGGGGCGTTCACTGGGCGGGTTGTATTTCTCAATTACTACAGTGCTGCCATCGGTAAAATCAAATTGCACGGTTCCGGTAGTGCTTACCGATATTTTTGTAATGATCGCTCCATCGTCTTTATGGTGAAAAGAATCGATTAAGTTTTCAAACTGGTTTTGCGTCGGTACGTCTCCAGTTTCGAAATATGTTTTTAATACGTGTGCTGCGGTTTTCATCCTACTATAAAAGTTTCTTTAATAATCATAGAACCAATTCCTTTTGATGGTTCAATGGTTTGTACTATCTGACTTACCTCTGTTACTGGACGTACTTTATAGGTGTTGTAATATTCCAATACTTCAGGGTCGGTTGCTTGCTGGTTCTCTGGTATCTCGATGGTAGTGCCCGCGGGTATGGTATCGGTAATACCCATCCCATTTTGCAGGGCTACCTGAAATACTTCCGTAATTGTTCCGTAGCCCTGCAAGGTGATGTCAAATACATTTTGTTTATCAATTACGTTGATCTTCATGGATATCAAAATGTTTGTAAAACTGCTTGTTAATGATTTTAAGTAAGGTGCTTGCGTAGCGATATCCTAGGGCGTCCAGGTTTTCTAAAAGCGATACCAACAATTGCCAAATAATAACTAACAATACCGTCCAGTACAACCATACAAACGGGTCTATTTCATAGCCCAATACGGAAGGAAATACCACTTCTTTTTGAAAGGTATTCAGCACATATACCGGAATCGTATAGGTGGCTACTTTAAGAATCATCCTTCCCAGTTTTCGGGACTCGTGTTTTTCACCGCGTTTTAAGGAAGCACGCAAGCCTGTTTGCCATTCAAAAATGATCAGCACCACATAAGCGATGGAGAAAAACGGAGTAATTCCGAATATCTCTGTAGTAATTGAGGTAATGACCGCTCCAATGGCAGCCAGGTTAATAATTTTGTCACTCATAAAACCAAAAGAACTGGTTTTAAAATCGGCATAGTTGATAAAGCCGAAGCCTTGTAGGATGTAGTTTAGTGTTTTCATAGGTCAATTTCGAGGTTTTTAAGGTTTTCATTTATGTTTATTTGGGCGTTGTTATACCCGTCGTTTGCTAATTGTACTTTTAAGTCCCGTAAAAAGCGTGCGGAATTCAAGGCGGTTTGCTTCAGGTAGGTGTCCGCTCCAAAACCCACTAAGGGATGCTCCTTAAATTCTCCTTTGTGCATCCCTACAATTGCCTTTACATTTTGCTGGTCACTATCGCCGATCACAAAATCGCCGTTGACAATTTTTAAATCGTTTTGCTCATTCAGGATAATATCTTTTCTTTCCATCTGTGTTATTGAATTATTCCGGTTCCGGTGACAGCTCCACCCGTGGCACTGGTTCCTGTTACCATTGTATTTCTTCCCACCACATACTGCTCAATAGCATTAGCGATTCTTTGCGCTTGCCTTTTTCTAGCCTGTACTGGATCTACTCTTACATCACTCTCATCATTGAAAGCTTTCTCTATCAAATCGGAAAGCTGCTGGGTGGTAATAGCCATACTATTTTAAAATTTTGTTTAACCGTTGTTTAATTATTGTGGTTGCTCCTACATTAATAGAGGTCCCGTTGATCACTAGTATTTTATTTACTTCGTCTATAAAGTCATTGAGCACCTGTTTAAGACTTTCGCCCTGTCTTTTTATCTCAAATCCTTGCTCATCGACAAACAATTCCGTTTGTTCTTTGATGAACTGTATACTATCCACTTCACTACAGGTAATGAGCACCGCCTGACTGATATTGTTTTCAATAATTCCGCATAATACGGGGCTTCCTTCTTTGGGCATCACCCGTAAAAAACTGTCAGGACCTTGCATACTGGCATGGTAGCGCACTCCTAACAAATCGGGTTGTCCTTCTCTTGTAACATCGCAAAAAGTATCTCCCACATTTTTGGCAATGCCAGCTGTTAGGATCATCTTTTCGTTTTGTTTTTGGTGGACGTTCATCAGTTGCCCAAAGACTTCTTCAAATCCCATAACTAATTGGTTACTAATACTCCCGTGGTAATGCCGACTGCTATTCCTGTTACTGCCCAAATCCAGCCATTACCGTTTCTTTTTCGCGAGGTTTTAAGCTGTGTTTTTAAAAGCGTGGTTTGCTCCTGGTACAATGCCCGCTCCTGATCCGCTAAAAACTCTTTGAAACGCAGGTATTCAATAAGGCTATCCTTTTCCTGTTTGATCCGTAAGCATTGGGACAGGTTTTGTTCTACCTTGCCCTTGATCAATCGGTCGTAGTCCAATAAATCCAAATTGATTTTTTTGGCAACTTCAAAAGATACCTTAACGGTGTCTGGTGTTTTGGTATCGTTTTGAGAGTATCCAGTAAAGGCTATCAGCATGATTAATATGCTGAGCATGTTTTTTATAGACTTCATATTGTGTATTAATTTTTGTTGCTGTATGTAAGTTGTTTTGTAATGAAATTTCTAATGCGCTAATATGTTCTTGTTTGATCGCAATGACATTTTGCATGCTATCGATCTGCTTTGTATACTGCTGGGTTGCTTTTTCAATCTCCAGGACTTGCATCTGGTGAAGCTCTTCTAAGACACGCTGGTGTTTTCGCTCTCTGATTTGACTGGATATCATTTGTATGATGATTACCAGTACCAATACGGCGATGACTGCTGTAAATAGTTTGATTTTAGCGATCATGATTATACGATTTTATGAGTTCACGAATCGCAAGGATATACATATCCTCATTGAAAAGTTCACAATCCTTTTTATTAGTTCCGAAAAACGGCTCTAAAATCAAGGTGGTAGGTTCAGGGTAGTACACGGCTGCAAATCCTCGTTGACTTTTTTTATACAATGGTTTTGCTCCTCTGTTTTTGATTCCTGTTCCCTGGTGTATCAACTCACAAAAATATTTCGCCCAATCCTTCGCACTTTTATTTTCAAAATAGTACAAGGCTTCACAACCATTGGCATGTGGTTTTTTGGATGCGTTAAAATGAAGTTCCAACACTAGGGAATAGTTCCCTTGGTTGATCTTCTTAGAAAGCTGCTGTACTCTGGAGGTGTAACTTGGATTGTATGGGTTGTAGTGGTAAATATCCGCTACATCTTGCAATTCTTCCGCGATACATTTGTTAAATGCCCATTCTCGTATCTTTAAAAAAGGACTATACGCGCCTTGTGCCAGCGTGGTATGTCCGATAACTATTGCTGTTTTCATAATGTAAGACCTAGTTTATTTTCGCGTAAAAAGCCGTCACTACTATTAAATTTTATGGTGACGCCTTCAATTAAATATGTTCCATTTCGTTCGCTATATGCAGGGTCGGTTACTTGTAATGCATCCCCGCTTTTAGTTCGTGGCTCTCCCCATCCTGGAAGCGTGCCCTGGTATCCGTCAAAACTCAAAGACTGGTAATTCTTTTGCGCCAGTTTTTTAAGTTCCTCTTTGGTTCTGTTCGCAAAATGTAAGGTGCGTTGTACGCCCCCTTTGTCTCCGAATTCCTGAAAAATTCGTTTCCCGTCATCATTAATACTAATCGCTTTTAGTAAAAGCTTTACATCGTCTTTTTTGACAAATTCCAAACTATTGGAGACCGCCCGTACATTTTTATTCATCACAAAGGAGTGTGTTACCTTTGGGGTCATACTAATGGGAAAAGCCACGTGCAAAACATCTTCTTTAAAAAAGGAATGCAAGCCATAATCTTTTCGTAATTGCTCCAAAACCTGAAAGGCGGTTTTATTGTCAATGGTGAATTTTCCTAAATCAATCGTATCGATAATATTATGCTCATATTCCGGGGCGATATATTGCAATAAACTTTTCAGGTTAATACTTTCAAAAGCCACTGAAAAGCTTTGCTTTTTTAATAGGTACATGGCATCCATGCAGCTAATGCGCAAGGGATGATCCGCGCCGATTTTATCTACATATCCGCGGAACTCTTCCTGAAGGTTTTGATCATACCCTAACCGAATGACTACCGGATCACCAACTTTTATATAATCGGTAATGTTGCGCTCTTTGATAGAGGTTCTTTTGCCGTTGATCTGTGTACGTGGAAAAGCACGGGGCAAGGTGATCACCGCCGTATCACTAATTTTTTTGATGGTGCTATCAATCACAACACTATGGACTCTGTCAAATGCTACGGAGCCTATCTGAATACGACATTCCATATTTTTATATAAATGTTTCATATCGGATTTGTTAAGGTGAACCCTACCGGGCTGATACTTCTGGCTAGCATTGTAAATTGTACGGTATCCTGAAACCCAGGAACGCCATTTACTTCAATATCCTTGTAATAGATACTGGCTATATTTTTTTCAAAGAACTGCGTACCGGACACATCAATGACCCCGTTGTATTCAAAAAGGCGGTATAATTGTTCCACTTTTGAAGAAGGATAGTGCCTGTTTTCTACATCGATTAACAATCCCCTGATACGAATGTCATGAGGACGTGTTCCCCAACGTTCAATCACTATGTTGTCACTATCATTAATAGGGGTTTCAATGAGTTGTTTTTGTCGGCTAAAACTGATCAAAGGTGGCGGGGCTAGTATCCCCGCTACCTCTGTATCAAAAGGCATCGCGCCAAATTTTATCGTCCTATCGGGATAGGTAAAAGTCACATCTTCAAAATCAGCAGGTCCACGGTCGTAAAATTCCAGGTTATAGTTACCACCGGAACGTTGTACAGTAGCACCACCCGGCGCATTGTCCTGCGATAACAAGCCGAATGCCGATGCGTAACGCTTACTTAAATCTATATTGACTCTCATAATTCTTTTTTCTTTAGTCCTAGTATTCCCTGATCTGCTAAAAACCGCACCTGCGCCCATTTTTGCGCCCAGGTGATATCGTCCAGGTGTTCGGGGTGCGGTATGTGTAAAAAATGACTGATGTAGGCATCAATTTTTAATACGATGTCTTTATGGTCTGAGTGGTGCAGTCCTGAACAATCCTGCCCTAGAAGTTTTTTATCCTTCCTTCTCTTATCGGGATGAGTTCTGCAATAGACGAAACCGCAGTTAAAAACAATGCATCGTCATTCATGACTACTTCCTTATCAGTAAGTAAACACTGCTTGATAATAATCTCCTGTGCTTTTTTAGGGTTTACATCAATATATTTCATATACTGAGATACTGTTGCGCGATTTGGTACACGCACCACAACTTCCATATATTCATTGTGTAAATCATCCTTAGGTAATTCCACAACTTTTAGGTTGTGCTTTCCGTATTCTTTGATAAAAGCGTCTTTCTGTTCTTTGGTTAATTTTGCCATTAGCTTGCTGTGTTTGAATTATTATATTGTATACCCAATACGAATAAATCGTATTGTTTGTTCAGTCCCATATCTCCGGTTACCTCGCGTCCTTGCTTCATAAATTTGCAAGTAATGGTATCGTTTACCACTTCGTTGTACTCATTGGCAAAGGTGATACTGATATCAAAAGGTTTTACCTTCAGTAAGTCTCCGTCCGCTGCACGCTCCAATAACACCGCATCATGCATCATTAGCGTTATGGATGCGGTGTGGGTTTTCTTACCCCTGCTCCAGGAACTAGCATCATTCTTTAGGGTATGGTTTAACTGGTGTTCTTGCTCGGAGTCGTAGGATATCTCGACAACGTCAATCGCTTCGGTGCCGATAAACACATCCACATCTCCCGAATCATAGGCTTTGTTGTTCTTAATTACGTTTGCCATTAGATATTAGTTTTAAGGTTAATCGTTCCAAATATTTCACCAATGGACCCGTAAGGCACGATTCTAAAGTCCACCTTTAAGGTTTTTTCTACAATCAAATCACTATTCGGATCTACAATGGTCACCCCTGCGGTGATCTCCTTGGCTGCGACCATTCTTCCCAATTCGGTATTGCCTATTCCCTCAAAGTTTTTAATCACTCCAACAGGAAGCTTTCCGGTGGTTGGGTCTACTGGGTGGGTGGATTTCACCTTTGGAAGTAAAGCGGTTCTGAGTAGACGTTTTGCTTTATCCAGGGTACGACCAAAAGCGATGGTATGTTCGTTTACATTCCCCTCACTATCCCGCACAATCTCGGTACAGGTATGGTCGTTGTTCCATCTCACCCCGTCCAGTCCTGTATAGGAAAGCCCGAAAATGAAGCCTTTATCTTCCAGAGTTTGCAGCTGGTTAAACACGTCCTTATTTTTCTGGTGACTAGAAAGCCCAGGTACTAACCATATCTTACGGGGGGCATTGGTTAGGTTAAAGGATTCGTTTTCTCCCATGTTCTGGTTGATACTCGCAGCGGATAGGGTCCCTAGCGCGGTTCCTACTTCGGCAAATAGTTGGGCATTTCCAACGCGCGTCTCAGCGTACTGCCAATCCTGCCCAATCACAAGGGAGACCTTGGTCGCCTTTACCGTCAAAGCTCTCAGGTCTGCTGCGGATAATGCAGGACCTTTAAAATGGTAGCCTTCTAAAAAGATTTGACACGGGAAATGGTGATCATATGCCCACAATGCCAATGCCTGAGCAGGCGCAATACTGTTATATACATCTATCGGCAAGCCGTTAAGGTGTATGACTCCAATAGGCGGGTTCGGATCATCAGGATCGATCGCCAGGTTAGGGGGATTTATCGCCACGGCAATTTGTTTTACTTCGCCATCGGCTTCAATTAATAGTTTTTTAGCGTACTGCGCGTCTACATCTTCACAAATACGTGACATGGGCGTATCAGCAGCTACTACCATACAATAGAGTTTTTTACCTTCCCCCGCCATACGGAAAAACTCCGATATATGACGGTACAAATTCACTCCATTAGCATCGTCAAAACTCTGGGTAATCCCTTTGCTTTCCGCATCAATGGTATTAAAAAAGGTAACCACTTCTCCAAATTCCAGTCCCTCGGGTTTTACACAGGCGACAATCAAGCCCGAAATACCATCCCCGTTGTTGATGGTATTCGCGCCGATTTTGCCTTTGCGGATTTTAACTCCGTCTAAATCTGCCATAATTTATTGGTCTTTAGGTTCGTGGTGGATAATTTCTTTTAACGCTCCTTTATCGAAAACAAAAGAGGTTTGTGGGTCCACTTTAAAAGTGCCTTGCGCGTTTTTATTTCCAATCTTGGCGTTATCACCTTCCTTGGGAGCGTCACCTTCCACAAGTTCTGAGAAAACAATTTTCTTATTATCGGTGGTGGTAATGACCAGTTTTTTGTCGCTAGGTTTTGGAGGCTCAAAGACAAATTCAGGGGTCAATGCTAAAATGCTCGTGCGGTCATTTTTTACACTGAGCATCGCCAAGTTTTCAGAGGTAAAAAACGCCCCGTTGACATTCACCCAAATTTTAGGTTCTTTTAGCTGTTTGAATACCTTTCTAGCACGTTCCTTTAAATCCTTTGTTAGTTTCACTTTGTTATCTTTCATAGGTGTTAATTTTTAAAGATGATACTTATACGTCTGCGGAGATCACCGCTCCGTGTGCGCGCTCTTTTCTTGGTAATACCACATAATTGTGTTTTGCATTGTACAACCAGGCGTGGTTCTGAGTGGTCGGCTCATCCGCATAGTTCTTAGTCATTCCCGAAGCACGGAACATATCACGCGCATAAAAAGACACCGTCCCCATCATATCCCCAGCTTCTACCACGGAACCGAACGGCTTTTTTTGTAGGCTGCTTAGGTTGTAGTATGGCATATCCAAGTACAACCAGGTTTTAAAGCCGTGTAAACGTTCTTTTAACATCCCAGTCTCACTATAGGAAAGATGCCCGTCTGATTTTTTTAATAGTTCACATTCGTACAACAAGTCTGCATAATGCTGCGCATTTAGTACCAGATTACGCCCCGCGAAAGGAATTTTTAACCCGTTATACTGAGCTGCATGGTTGATAATGTCCTTATTCGTACAACGTCTTCTACCCGTACCATCATCCTCACCAGTGGTTACGAGTATAGGTGTGTTGGTTGTTTGTTGACTGGCACCCAAGGCATGTACTGCCTTATGATGTTTGGTTTCCATGATCCTAAGCGCATGCTTTTCCTGTACCAGCCTAATTTTATCATAGGCAATGTATTGTATCTCCTGATCCGTCACACGGGTTGCCTTGGTAGTGTAATTATCCAGGGTAATTGCGATGTCCTTATCTTCCTGCTCTGAAAAGCCAATCGGATAAGTGGTATTATTGATGATCACTTCCGGGTCCGCGCCTACATCCACCAGATGTATTACTTCGTTTTCGCCACGGGTTGCTGCCACGTGTCTTGATTCGTCGGGGATTTCATTTAAAA
>NZ_AUMK01000004.1 GCF_000430645.1 Aquimarina latercula DSM 2041
CGTTGTGTAGCATTAAAAAATTATGTGTGATTTCGAAAATAGAATAAAATTTTGTTCTTGTGATAAAGAAAGTATAAAGTTTCGAAAACCAAAAAAATTTATAAGAAAGAAAGGGAAGCTAGTCGAGCAGATTAATCCAAAAGACTCTAAAATTCCGTTAGAATACATTTGGACTCTTTTCAAATTTGATGGAGAAAAAGAAATTACGGAAATAGGTCGATATATGATGCCAATAAATGATTTAGGTAATGGATTAAATGCGGAATGGATTGCTTTGAATTTAAACTGTGAAGATTGTTTTGACTTTGAATATACTCCTAGTGAAGGCGATAATTTGAAAATTCATGAAAATGTTATTATGAGTGCTTATCTTTCTTTTATATATAGAAATGGTGAATGGATTATCGATCATCACAGTCCTTGGTCGACAGAAATATCTAAATTAAAAGAGGGAAAGATAAAAACGCTACACAACAAAGTATAAAAAGCATTAAAACGATTTTTATACAAACCGTTAGCAACAATAGAAATATGAAGATTGAATATAAATTAAATGAGGAGGATTTTCTAATTCATCTTTGGTATCAACTGGAGAACCATAAGGACTTCCACAAAGCAAAATTGCAATACTATTTTAGAGTTCCTTCTATAATTATTCTAGTTGGACTTGTATTGTCGTTTGTTTTGAATGACTATTCTTATTTAACAATTTGTTTATTAATATCTCCAGTTTGGTTATTTTTTGCTCCTAAGCTTTATAAAAAAGAAAAGCAGAAGGAAATAGAAATGATTGCTAAAAATCATGTTAGAAAGAGAGACAGTGAGAGTGCTATATTAATTATTAAAGATGATCACATTATAGGCAAAGAGGATTTTTCTGAATCTAAGCACTATAAAACTGAAATCGCTAATCTTACGGAAATCGAAAATTATTACATAATTAATTTAAAAGATCAGGTTAATAAGCTTCTCATTCCTAAAGAGTATATAACCAAACCAAAAGAATTTGTTAATAAATTGACTAATATGGACGTCCAATATATCGACAACTCGCACTGGCGATGGGAAAAATAAAATGTTGCTAACATTATATATGAAATCAGAGCAATTTAGTGCCAAATCAAAAGGTTATTTCATTTTTGCAAAGGCGCTAGATTTTTATAAGTTTAATAAGAAATAAAAATGCGCAGATAGATCGATTGGTTCTGGCTTGTTTGCCTTGCTCCGATTCATATATTTGGCGTTGTACACAATATCATTACGCAAAAACAAGAATGAAAAAACAAAAAAAAGATTCTCATAGGATAGATTTTATTGAAAGTTGGAATTCTATTGAAGAATTTTATAGTTCTTTTGATGGAGATTGGAGTTCAAGAGGTAAAGATGCTTTACGTTTGATTAAACAAATGCGAGATTTAGGGCTAGATGAAAAAATAAGAGCCGGACAGGCATTGACGACTTTAGTATTATCAAGGAATAGAAACCATGGTTTAAACAAGGAACCTCACATACAAATCCATTTTTCTGGAAACAATAAAATGAGTGTCATTTCAAATTTTAATGGAGAAGATATTTTTAATAGTCCAGATATAAGTATTAAACTTGAAGTTAATTATTCTGGATATATTTATGAAATGATTCAAAAGTTACTAGATAAAGAAATAATATTGAATGAATATGAAGAAGAAGACCTTGACACATTTTTTGCTTCTTTAGATAATGATTAACTAAAAGTAGAATTCTAAAAAGTACTGTGTACAACACGGTGTATAAAACATAGCTAATAAGTGCTAAACCGAAAAGTTTATGTTTATTTACAAAGTCCGCCAAATTTTTAATTTGGCTTTTAAAAAGAGAAAAATTAAAAACAAAATATAAAAATTTGGCTCGGTGTTAAATCCAAAATGCAGTATCTTTTTACACGCTACGATTTCACACACAAACCGTTGTAGAGCATATAGAAAAAAGCCTTCTGAAATTTATCTTGTATAAAGAATAAAGTCTTTCTATGGAATATCAAAAACTTGGAAAACATAATAAATCAGTCTTATTATTAATCTTAATACCTTTTATTTTTTGTTCTTGTGCTACAGCATTAAAAATAAAAAAAACCGAGATCCTGAATATTGATAACAATTTTTCTGGAGTGTATCAAAATTCCCCTGAAAAATCAAAAAGTAGTAATCACGTCCGAAACGATAAGTCAGAATTATTATCATTATTTAAACTGTCGCGACCTAATATAGACTCTGTTTCCATAAGCTTTACTGAGGATAACATCCTCCAAATTTCTTTTAAAAATGGCTCTTTAAAAAAAACTGAAAAATTTAAAGGTAAATTTAAAAACAAAGGATATTACGAGTTTTTCTTTAATAAGAAAAATATTCAGATACTACCCTTTATTCCGATTATTTATAGTAATATCTATATAGATAGAATTAGAATTTATCTGACGATAGATGGAGATTTGATTATTGAAAAGTATTGGGATCATAGTGGCAATATATTCATTCTAGGATCTAGTCATAGCGGAAAAATTCAAAATTTCTTTAAAAAGACTTAAAATCTATAGTTTATAGAGATAATTAGACAAAATAAATAACAATACGCTCCACAACATCATATATGAAATCAGAGCAAAATATAGTGCTAGATCAGAAGGTCATTTCCTTTTTGCAATGGCGCTAGATTTTTATAAATTAAACAAGAAATAAAAATGCGCAGATAGATCGATTGGTTTAGGCTTTTTTGCCTTGCTCCGATTCATATATTTGGCGTTACCTGCAAGCTGAAAATGAAAACCGAACGAAAAATAAAAATAGCCGAATCATTCTCGAATAAATATGCTGATACTGAATTGGATATTGACTTATCACAAAAAGAGTTCGAACTTTTAGACAGAGGAATTTTTGCCGGAAGTATGGATGAAAAATGGAATATCTTCATTCATAACGATTCGTTATTCTTTGCAAGAAGTTGGACTAACAATTGTATTTACAAAGCTGATTTAGAAATTAAAAGACGTGGAATAAAACTCAAGAACTTAAAAGTTACAAGAAATACAGATGAATACAAGGGAACAGATTTAAAGTCGGACACAGACCTCTTTAAAAAATTGCTTCAAATGTATTTGGATAGAGAAGATTTATATATTGACGAGAGAGTTAATCTTCCACTAATTAAATTAACGATAGAAAAATATAGTGAAGAGAATAAATTAAAAAAAAGCATTGGTTCTCAAAGTATCGAATTGAATCTACGGATTTATAACTCTTTGATAGAATCAAGTTCCGATTATATAACTGTAAACGGACTTGATGAATTGACTAACAATACTAAAAAATATGACTCGAATTACGAACTGTTAAGTTTGCATATTTCGAATAAAGAAAACCCAAAGGATTCGACAACTTTCTTTTTCAATCAAGAAGGAACAGAATTAGTTGGGAAAATTACAACCGAAAGAAAAGCCAGCAGGTAACACGGTGTATAAAACATAGCTAATAAGTGCTTAATCGAAAGGTTGGCTTTTATTTACGAAAACCGCCAAATTTTTAATTTAGCTTTAAAACTAAAAAATTAAAACAAAATATAAAAAATTGGCTCTGTGCTAAACTCAAAATGTAGTATCTTTTTACACGCTACGTTTCATACACGAACCGTTAGGTGCAATTCCAAAAAACCGATGAAAATACCGAAAATAAAAGGAATAATAGACAGAAGGATTTTAATCAATTATCAAGTTGACAAAGAAGTTCTGGCAAATTACTTACCAAAACCTTTTAAACCTAAATTAGTAAACGGAAAAGGAATTGCTGGAATTTGTCTAATCAGACTAAAAGAAATTCGACCTAAAGGTTTACCAAAACAAATCGGAATATCTTCTGAGAATGGAGCTCACAGAATTGCAGTTGAATGGACTGAAAATGGCATTCAAAAAGAAGGAGTTTATATTCCAAGGAGAGATACTTCTTCTAAACTGAATTCTTTGGCTGGAGGAACCATATTCCCTGGAATTCATCATTTAGCAGATTTCTCAGTAAGTGAAAATAATGGCAATTACGAAGTTGGATTTGTAAGCGATGACAAAACTTCTCTATCGATTAAAGCAAAAGAAACTGACACTTGGAATAACGAAAGCGTGTTTGAAAATCTCCAATGTGTATCTGATTTCTTTGAAGATGGCTCTATTGGATATTCCCCCGACAAAAATGACTACGATGGACTTGAGTTAAAAGCTTATAATTGGAAAATATCGCTTTTAGATGTTGAGGATGTAAAATCAAGCTTTTTTGAGAATGAAAGTATTTTCCCAAAAGGCTCTGTAAAATTTGACAATGCACTTTTGATGAAAGACATTGAACACGAATGGATAGGATTGGACAAAATAAAAACTACACCTAACAAGGTATAAAAAACATAGGGCATTTGTGTTAACTCCAAAGTTCTGTGTCTACTTGCAAAGCCCGCCAAATATAAAATTTGACGTTTTCAATAAAAAAAGATAAAAGCAAAATATTATATTTGGCTTAGTACCAAACCGAAACGTATTGCTTATCACCTGCCCTACGTTTCTTACACGAGACGTTAGCTAACATATACTAATGAATAAATTAAATATATTTCTGCTCCTGGTTCTTACCCTACTTAGTTGTAATGAAGAGTTCGAATCGGCTAATATCTCAAGTGAATTAAGAGGAAAAACTTTTAATATGATCGCGGAATCTGAAAAAGACACTCTAATTATTGATTTTAAAGATTCAACATATTTAATGGTTCAGCATAATGATAAATTACGTCCATATAGAGTTTCCACTTTTAAAAATTCTAATTTCTTGATTCTAGACAATGGAGTAATGGGAATTAAAAAAAATGGAACTGACAGTTATGAAGGATTATTTATTGGTGAAGAAGATCATATAGTTAAAATGATTCGTAGAAAAACAAATTGGACAAAAGAAATGTTATATGGAAAATGGATCCAAGATGAATATAAAAATCAAACGAAAGAAACTGCTCCTCCTCCACCTCCTCTTATAACAAATACAGATTTTGAATGGCCTCCATATTATGAAATCACTGAAGAAAAAATCAAACTTAACTCATTTGAAATTTCAGAATCTGATATAAAAATTAATCACTCAAATGAATTTATCTTGATGGAATTACTCAATCCTATCGACGGACAAGAAAGAAAATGGAGAATAAAAGAATTGACGGATAAAACGATGGTCATTAATAGAATGGTAAGAAGTGGACAAAAGTTTGAATTTATGGATAAATATTCAGGAGATATAAAACTGACAAAAAAACGTTAGCTAACAACATATATGTGATCATAGCAGCTAAGTGATGAATCGAATGGTTGTAGTATTTTTGGTAAGGCGCAATGCTTGCAGAATGAAAAAGTTAGCAACCAATGCGCAGAAATATCGAAAAGCAAGGTAACATTTTGCCCTGCTACGACACATATATTAAACGTTATGGCACATACTCAGAATGTGAAAAGCAATACGCTACGGCGGACAAAAGCCAGACCTGTGACTTGAGTATGTTTTTGATAGTTAGTCCCAAATCGAAAAAAAGCGATGGAAAAACCAATATCGACAAGTGTTTTGAAGTAATAACTTGTTAAAAAAAAATCGCTTTTTACACTGATCAGCATCGGAATTAAAAACAACATTCGGAAAATGAAAGAAAGTGAATTGGAAAAAAAGATAAAAGATCTAATCAAGGATAAAATAATCGTTGAACGAATAAATTTAGAAAAATCAATTTATATCTACAGTAAAGAAAAAGAAGATCAGAAATTTGCTGGTCCTCCTTTATACGTGAATAAGGAAACAGGTGATTACAAGTTCTTATATGTTGCCGATGTAATAAATGATCATCAAGACTTAAAAGATTACTTTGATTCCAATAATGATTGAGAAGAATACATTCAATACTGTTTAATCAAAAAAGATACACGCCATAACAACATATATGTGATCATAGCAGCTAGGTGATGAATCAAATGGTTCGTCTATATTTGGTGAGGCACAATGCTTGCCGAAAGTAAAAGTTAGCAATCAATGCGCAGAAAAATCGAAAAGCAAGGTAACATTTTGCCCTGCTACGACACATATATTAAACGTTATAGCACATTCCAGAAAATCAATTAGATGAAATTATTAAACTTCTTAAAAAATAAAAAGTCGAATAAAAATCGCTTGGAAATTTATGATGGTTCAGGTTTTATTGGATTTGTAAACACTCAATTATATAAGACATTCATTAATGAGGATTGGGAATTGGAAGACGTACTTAAGCGATTTAACGATGAAACGAATAACAAAAATTGTGTTATTTGGAATACTGGAACTCAAAATTTAATGACTATTGATTTACTTGATGAGTTTACGTCCAAATCAGCTTTCAGAGATATTAAAACTCAAGTCAAAGTAACTAATGAATGCCTATATCTTGTTAATTATGATGATTTAACAATGTGTGCCCAATATTCTGATGAAAAATTACCATCTGATATGAATGCGGATTTAAAATTGGAATTAGAAAACGGACTTTACGATATAGAAATAAGACAAATGTTTGACCCTGAAAATTATACATTGGAGAATTACCCTGAACCCTGCTTTGAAATCAAACTAAAGTTGAATGAGTCTGAAATTGATTCGAAGTTTGAAAAAGTAATATGGTGGAACGAATAACGTGCTATAACAACACCTATGCGATAATGCGGTTTTTGGTATAATCGAAATGTCATTACTTATTTGGTTTGTCGCCAAAGTATTAAATTTAGTATTTTAGAAAAAATAAAAACAAAACATAAACTTTGGCTAAGTGCTAGCTCGAAAACCAGTTATTTTCTGCTACCGCACTACGCATAGGCAGAACGTTGTAGGTAATAAAAAAAATGAACGGAAACGATAATTCAAATGGGTACTTTTTTTCTAAAGGAAAATATGGCTATTCTCTTTCAATCTACGATATGGGTGACGAAATAGAATTGATTTCTTGGGATTTAAATGGTAATCTTATCACTTTAGATTCTTTAAATTTAAAAAAAGAACACCTTGATATCGATTATTTTATGGCAAGATACCCTAAGGTAATAAAACATATTGATGAAATAGCCAATGGTCAATTATGGAGTAGTTTAAGTGAAGTTGCATATATAGGCTCTGGAGTTAGTGAAGAATTAGGAAGGAGATTGACTTGGGCTTATGAAAGAAAATTAAGAATAAAACAAGGTCTTTACAATTTTAATAATGATTTAATACCATATTTCATTGAGCAAAATGAAATGAAAGAGAAGGTTGTTAAAAAAGATGTGTTTTCTAATCCTTTAAAATTAATTGGAGGTGTAGATGTTGCATATAATGAAGAGCAACAAAAAATGATTGGTGCAATTGTAGTTCTTGATAGACAAAACTTTGAAATAATAGATAAATCGTATTTTGAAATGGAAATTTCATTTCCTTACGTACCTGGTTTATTTTCATTTAGAGAAGTCCCTTCAATCATTGAAGCATATAATAGATTAAAAATAAAACCAGACATTATAATATGTGATGGTCAAGGTATTGCTCACCCTAAAGGAATTGGAATGGCAACACATTTAGGGATTAAACTAAATATACCAACAATAGGATGTGCTAAAAAAAAATTAATCGGTATTTGGGAAGAGAATAAATTAAATATAGAAAGAGGTAGTTTAACTCCTTTGAAATGGAATAATGAGATTATAGGAAACGTATTAAGAACACAACATAACATAAAACCTCTATATATTAGTATAGGACATAAAATAAGCTTAGAGACAGCTACATCATTAGTTTTAGAGTTATGCCCAGAGTTTCGCTTACCTGAAACAACAAGGAGATCTGACCAAATGGTTAATAAATTAATGAAGGATAGATTATCTAATGAGGAAGAGTAAAAAGACACTACCTACAACAATAGCTATAATTAATATGGGTTTTGGTTCTTAACTCAAAGTTTAGAGCTTTTAACAAAGACCGCCAAATCTTTTGATTTGGCTTCAAAATGAAAAGATAAAACAAAATAAAAAGTTTTGGCTAAGTGCTTAATCGAAAGGACAGTTCCTTTTAATCCCGTACTAACCATAGCCGAGACGTTGTAGCACATTACTCAAAAAAAATATAGAGATTGAAAATATATGGAATAAGTGGACTTGGTGCTGACAAAAGAGTTTTTGATTCTTTATCATTGGAGTTTGAATTTATTCCCATTGATTGGATTGATCCACATAAAAATGAATCTATTGAAAATTACTCTAAGAGGTTAAGTGTTGTAATAGATACTAAAAATGATTTCTGTTTAATTGGAGTTAGTTTCGGAGGATTAATAGCAAGTGAAATAAGTAAGATTCTCAATCCTAAAACAACAATTCTGATTTCTTCAGCTCATACAAAAAATGAATTAAGAACAATATTCAGGTGGTTTGGAAAAACGAAATTGATAAAACTGATGCCTACTTCTCTATTCGACCCTCCAAGGTTAATTGCTAAATATTTATTTGGAGCAAAAAACACCAAATTACTTAATGATATTTTGGATGATACTGACCTGTTGTTTGCTAAATGGGCTGTTAATGAATTGACAAACTGGAAAAATATAACTCAATTAAAAAATGTCCTAAAAATAAATGGAACGAAAGACAAATTGATTCCACCTAAAGGAAATACTAAAATGGAATTAATTGAAAATGGAGGGCACTTTATGATTGTGGATAAAGCTGATGAAATAAGTGAAATAATAAACAATCAAATAAAACGTGCTACAACAAGGTATAAAAAAACATAGGGCTTTTGTGCTTAACCAAAAGGCCTGTGATTCTTTGCAAAGTCGCCAAATATAAAATTTGGCATTTTCAACAAAAAAGATAAAAGCAAAATATTATATTTGGCTCAGTACCAAACCGAAACGTATCGCTTATAAACTGCCCTACGTTTCTTATACTGAACGTTGTAGCACATTTGAAAAAACGAATAAAAAGCATAATTCCTATTCTGATTTTAATAATATTCACTTCTTGTGACCCTGGAGTTGTGAACAAATATGTTGTTGAAAACAGAACTGAATCTGAATTGAAAATTGATTCGAAACTGAAATTCGAAAATAGAAGTATAACCGAAAAAGATTCTGTAAAGAACGTTGAAATAAATCCTACGACAGAATTAATAATTGCGGAATATGGAGAAATAGGAAATGCTCACGATAAAGGAATTGATTTTCTAAATGGAATAGATACCATAATTGTAAAAATGGACAATCGAACTTTGAGAAAAAACATAAATGACCGAAAAAACTGGAAATATAGAGTATTGAAAAATGGACTTTTATCAATGGACGAAGTAGAATACAAACTGATATTAACAGAAAAAGATTTTGAATAAAAAACGTGCTACAACAATGTATAAAAAACATAGGGCGGTTTAGGCTTAACTTAAAAGCCTGTGTTTATTAACAAAGTCGCCAAATATAAAATTTGGCATTTTCAACAAAAAAAAAGCAAAATATTATATTTGACTTAGTACCAACCCGAAACGTATCGCTTATCACTTGCCCTACGTTTCTTATACTTAACGTTAGCATACATTCTCAAAATGGAATTCCAAATAGATAAATTTAAAGGAAAAGTAGACGAACCTATACGGAAAAAGATTACCTTTTTCAAAGTGAGTGGAGAAAAAAAAGGTTCCGAATTTATACCTATGATTTTTTGGTTGATAACCTCTGACAAGAAATGTAATCGGTTTTTTATGGATGCTTGGATGCTACATTGGACAGAATACACTCAAAAAGAAATGGAGGAGTTAATAAAGGAAGATTTTGAGGAATCTGATACATACAGAATTATTGATTTGATGTTAGATTATAATTTAGCCGATAAGCTGATTCGGAATGTTGAAGTGGACTATTTGAAAGAAACTGAATCGTTAACTGGAAAACTATGGATTGAAATTGAAGGCAGTGAAATAATAGAGTTGTTAGATTTTGGAGACGAAAAAGAACAAGAACTGAAAATAAACGATTTAAAAATTGGACTTTAAAAGAATTAGAATATTTTTTGGATTTTGGTTAATTTGTCTAATTATGACATTAATAGAATCACAAATAATTTACTCCTCAAGTCACTATAAAACGAGAGTATCTATTCAATATGCAGAATTCAACTCATTTATAACAATTGGATGGCTATGGTTTACCCCTATCCTATTACTAATAATTGACAAAATATATGTAAAGAGATTATTTAGAATTTTAATACTATTGACACCTCTATTAATATCGTCAATATATTATACAATACTCTGGAAAAACCAAACGACAGAAATTGATTTTAGGCTTTTTGCCGGATTTTATTATAGATATCCATACTGCTTTGATTTGATTCTTGCTGTATTTTTATCAACAATAATTGAGGTTGCTCTAGTCGAAGTAAAAGCAAAAAAACGTATGCTAACAACACCTATGCGGTAATGCGAGATTTTGGTTTAATCGAAAGACCGTTGTCTATTTGGTTTGTCGCCAAAGATTTAAATTTAGTATTTTAGAAAATATAAAAACAAAACATAAACTTTGGCTAAGTGCTAGCTTGGAAAACAGTGATTTTCTGCTTCCGCACTACGCATAGCTAAACGTTAGCCTTCACCCCTAAAAAGAAGTTGATGGAATTGAAAAAAATAAAAAAATTACATAATATAAAAGAAAGTGATTTTGTTAGTTTTGATGAAGATATAAAAAAAATAGAAACTAAATTAGGGATTGAATTCCCCGAAATTTTATACGATTTTTATAGAACAATAGGTGTGAATTCGAGTATATTCAGATGGGTTCTAAGTTGCTTAAATATCAACAATTATGGATATTTAGAAATTAATACTGATGCTCAAACTGGTGATAAATGGGCTATTAATGTTAATGAAAACAACAGCTTACTTTTCAAACCATATAAAGAAAAATGGGTGAAAGTAAACTATTCAGTAGAAGATTTCTTAATAAATGAAATTCATATAACTTCATGTTTTTCTTTGGAGTTTTCTGCGAAAGGAGAATATACTCAACAAGAATTCATCAGAAAAATAAGTGATGGTTTTTTTCGCAAGATTGAAATTGAACCTATTGATTTGGATATCGCAAACATATATAACCTAAAGATGAGTTTCTACGAAACTTGCATAAATGATATCATAGGAATCAATGGAAATTCTGTGTATTACGCATCTAACAATAAGTCTGACTTTGAAAAGATTACATCGTCATTTGGAAAAAAATGGCACGTAATGGGTTTCGGATATTTGAATGAATAAAAAGGCGAAAGGCTAACACTATATATGTGATCATAGCAGCTAGGTGATCAATCGAAAGGTTCGTGTATATTTGGTAAGGCGCAATGATTGCAGAAAGTAAAAGTTAGCAACCAATGCGCAGAAATATCGAAAAGCAAGGTAACATTTTGCCCTGCTACGACACATATATTAACCGTTATAAGCAACAAGATTAATTATTGATGGCAAAACAAGTTTTATACATACTACTTCTTTTGATTTCATACTCATATGCCCAAAAACCTGAGAAAAGTGAACTAATTGGTACATGGGAACTAATAGAAGAGATATCAGATAAGCCAAAAATAAATATTGGCCAATTGGAGATTAATGAAACGGAAGAGGAACGGAGGAAGACGGATAGTATTCAAAAAGTTATAGAGAAACGAAAACTTGAAGATCCGAGGATTACTAAATGGCATTATGTGATTGAAAAAAAATATCTTTATGAATATCGCTTTGAATATGGTTCGAAATTTAGATCTAAAATCATCAATAATTCTATATATAAGTTTGACAAACCTTTTTACGAAATAATATCCTTAAATAAAGACACTCTTAAACTTAAAGAATATAGTAGTAAAATAGTAAGAGTACTCAAAAAAGTAGATGTTAATCTAGATGATTTCGAAATTTTATCTGAGCAATAAAAATTAGAAAAAAGCTTATAACATTATATATGAAATCAGAGCAATTTAGTGTTCGATCGAAGGGTTATTCCTTTTTGCAATGGCGCTAGATTTTTATAAATTTAATAAGAAATAAAAATGCGCAGATAGATCGATTAGTTCAGGCTTTTTTGCCTTGCTCCGATTCATATCTTTGGCGTTGTGCTTAATGGGAAAAATGAAACTATCGGAATATAATATCAACACTTTAATGCTTTTTCTTCAACAAAAAATTGAGGAAAATGCAGAATACGTAGCTGACGAATTGGAAAAAGGAAACTCTACTGATTTTTTGACTTATCCACCAAATGGAGGTTTAACTGAAATGGAAAAATCTTCTCTGGAAAAATTAAAAAATGACCCGATTTTAAAAGGTGCATTGAGAAAAATTTTAGCGGATAACTCTGCTGGAGTTTTATTTGAACTACTAAATATTATTGACGGAACTTCCGACCCAGATGAAAATCTTGGAAAATGGACTGAAATTAGTTTTGTGGATAAAACGGATGAGTTAGCTGAAAATGCTGAAATGCTCCACGATGAATTGTTTTCTAAATATTGGGACTGGAAAAAAATCAGACCGAATAAAAATTGGAAATTGGACAATTACGATGAATAAAAACACTAAGCACAACAATGGCTATAGTTAATACAGTTTGTACATAACCCAAAGTTTAGAGCTTTAAATCAAGTCCGCCAAATCTTTTGATTTGGCTTTAAAATGAAAAAGATAAAACAAAATAAAAAAATTTGGCTAAGTGCTTAATCGAAAGTTCACTACTTTTAATTCCCGTACTAACCATAGCCGAGACGTTGTAGTGCATTTAAGAAACACCTGAACTATCAAGAAGAATCACTGGAAAAGCTGATAATTATCATAGGAGAAAGTGTAGTCCAATTATAATTTTGAGGAAAACATAAAACAATGGAAATTCTAAAATTAACGGAAAAAAATATCCAAGATGAACATATTTGTTGTGCAATAAGCGACAAAAAATGTGCGGACGGATACCAAAAGAAAAAGGATTGGCTAAAAACAGAGTTTAAAAATGGATACAATTTTCAAAAAATAGATGTTCGTGGAAAAGTGTTTATTGAATATGTGCCGATTGAAACTTCTTGGCTTCCTCTTTTTGGAAAAAACTTTATGGTAATTAACTGTTTTTGGGTTTCGGGACAATTTAAAGGTCACGGAAACGGGAAAAAACTACTTCAACAATGTATTAAAGACACAAAAGAAAAAGGAATGGACGGGATTGTTGCAATTTCGAGCGACAAAAAAAGACCTTTTATGACTGACCCGAAATTTCTTAAATATCAAGGATTTGAGATTATTGATGAAGCACCGCCTTTTTTTAAATTATGGGGAATTAAGACAAATCCGAAAGCTGAATTTCCGAAAATAATGGAATCTGCGAAATCGGGAACTTGTCCTGACAAAAAAGGAATTACAGCATATTATTCAAATACTTGTCCTTTTACAGACTTTTACACAAATCAAATCCTTCGAGAATATGCAGAAAGAAAGAAAATTCCATTGACAATAAATCATATTTCGAGTAAAGAAGACGGACAGAAAATGCCGATTCCTTGGATCATTAATAGTGTTTTCTACAAAGGAGAATTAGTGAGTTTAGAAATGAAAGTTGAAAAACATTTAGAGAAACTAATTGGATAAAAAACGCACTACAACAGTTTGTATATTGCATCTGCCGCCTTCGGCAGGCAGACACAACATACAAGAAACGTTACAGCACATTCAATAATATACCTACATCCATAATCAAAAAAGAAGTGAAATTTTATAATTTGAAAATATACTTTTTTGCTATTATAGTTAATATTATTCCATCTTTAATATTGTTTATTAACAAGGAATGTTCAGGAGATAGCTGTATGGTAAAATTATTTGGCTTAGCATATATCTTATTAAGTATTTTTTCATACTTACCTTTATTATTTATAGCTAGAGAAAAATTCAAAACAAAAATTGAAACTGAAAGAGTATTATTTTTTATACCAACAATGATTTCTATATTAATATTATTATATACCAGTGTAACTTTTCATGGTTTAGGAGTTGTGATACCATCTATAGTATTAATCCCAAATTTCATATTACAAGTAATTCTATACATAAATTACATAAAGAAGCTAAAAGCAACGTCTGACATCACTCAGACGAAAAAATGACGGATTTGCGGAAGTTTAACTGGAATCTGAAAGAAAACCTAAGATTGAGGAATGAAACGCAATCAAAACGTGCGGCGAACAGTACTCGGACGGCTAAATGAAGTGTTTTTACGGAGAATTAACGGAAATTAAACGTGATATTTAAGGAGTATAACTCAGAAAAACAGTACGTGCTGTAACACTATATATGTGATCATAGCAGCTAAGTGATGAATCGAAAGGTTGTTGTATTTTTGATAAGGCGCAATGCTTGCTGAGAGGAAAAGTTAGCAACCAATGCGCAGAAAAATCGAAAAGCAAGGTAACATTTTGCTCTGCTACAACACATATATTAAACGTTGTATGCAATTTGACAAAAAAACTAACAATTAATGATTGAATTTAATGGATGGGCAATAATCAGAGAGTCATTTCGAGAAGAAGATGATGATGACGAACTATTGAATTTAATTGTAACGCAAATAGAACAAAAAATATCGACTGAACTAGACTATGGAAATGAAATCTATTCACTGAAATGTTTAAATGGGACTTACCATTTGTCAATTATGGTAAATCATAACCATCGAGTAGAACATGTAATTGATTTCTTTAAGTGGATTGCGGAAATATCAAAAGGTTCTTACGGAATTTTATATGTTCAAGACGATGAGGATGTTGATAGAGGAAACGAAAACGAATTCAAAGTTTGGCGTATGAAAAAAGGCAAAGTGACAGAATTAAATGACACTTATCTTTCGCCACTAAATCCAGAAGTTGAAGAATAGTATTTATGGACAACGAAATACTTGATATTATAAATAATGATTTTAAAATCGAACAGAGGAATTCAGTGATTAAAGAATTATCTTCAATAAACCTGAATCACGTTATGGCAGAATCTGAATATAATTTAAAGAATACAAGAATGTCTATTTTGTATTTAGCAAAAGGAGAATATTCAGAAGTTGTGGAATTGACTAAAAGAGCGAAAATCGATTTTCGAGATGTTATTATGTGGGCAACAGAAGAAAAGAATTTAAAAAACAAATAAAAACTGCACACAACAAAGACTATAAGTAATTGCTGGTTCTCGCCTACTTCTGAAAATCCTTGCGGATTTTCAGTTTGGTGTGTACTTGCTAAGTTAAGTGCTAAACCACGCAACTACTCATAGCCGAGACCGTTGGCAACAAGTTGAAAAAGACAATGAAAAACCTACTTACATTCATAATTCTGACATTTAGTTTTAGTTGTTTCTCGCAAACTCAAGCGGAAATGAATAAAGAAGCATATGTAGAATTTAACGAATCCGATAAAACATTGAATGAAATATATAAGACCATATTATCTAAATATAAATTGGACACAATCTTTGTGGAAAACCTTAAAAAATCACAAAGACTTTGGATTCAATTTCGAGATGCTGAAATGGAAATGAAATTCCCAAATTACGCAGATAAAATATATGGTTCAATTCATCCGACTTGTAGAGCACTCTATTTAAAAGAACTGACAGATAACAGAATTGAGACTTTAAACGAATGGGTAAGCGGAACTGAAGAAGGAGATGTTTGTAATGGTTCTGTAAAAATTATTGAGGAAATTGATTCTCAATATATGGGAAAAGCTTTTATCGAAAAAGATAATTCTATTTGGATGACAGGGAATATGAAAAAAGACCACAGAATTTTTGGATACAAAAACAAAGACATCTATTCAGAAAAAATGATTTTACTATCAGTATTTACAAATGAGGTTGAGAATAATCCTTTTAGTTGTAAATATGGAGCATTTTATGACACAAGTGGAATGAAAGATATTGAATTGAAATATATCACAACCGAAAATGAGTTTTTGAAAATAGAAATAATAAAAAACGGAAAGATCATTGACCAAGTTTATATGCTTAAAAAATGGTTTGAATTTGAAAAATAAAAACCAGTTGCCAACACGGTGTATAAAACATAGCTAATAAGTGCTTAACCGAAAGGTTTATGTATATTTAGAGAGTCCGCCAAATTTTTAATTTGGCTTTTAAAAAGAGAAAAATTAAAACCAAAATATAAAAATTCGGCTCTGTGTTAATCCGAAAAGCTAGTGACTTTTTGCACGCTACGTTTCATACACAAACCGTTGGCAAACATTAAAATGAAACGCATATTTAAAATAATCGGAATACTTTTAATCGTAGTTTTTGCTTTGGTGTATATTTTTTCAAATTATATAGCAGGACCTTTAGCCGCTTGGAATTCTCAACAAGTTTGGAAAGAGTATGAAAAAGAATATTTAGCTACTCAATCAGTCAATAATGAAATAATTGGAGTTTACGAATATCAAACCGAAAATAAAGAAGAAAATCATTCTATTTTTATTGACATAGTGGACAACAAATTAGTTGGATTCTATTTCGGAACTGAAGACGGAAGTGGACACGGAGTTTTTCATTACGGAAATCCACTTTTGAATTTTAATCTGACTGAAAACGAAATTTCTTTTGAAATTGGACAAAGAGAATTATTCGAAAAAACGCGAAATAAAGTTTACAAAGCGAACGAAAATCCGAAAAAAGAAATCGCAATCGGAGTTTCTAAAAGTCCTTTAAAATATTCTGGGCAATTTACTGAATCTGGATTTGAATTAAATTGCGAATCGGAATTTCAAGATTGTTGGGAAAATAAAATGGAATTTAAAAAAGTTTACGATTTATAAAAAAACGATTTGCCAACAACATATATGTGATCATAGCAGCAAAGTGATCAATCGAAAGGTTATCGTATTTTTGGTAAGGCACAATGCTTGCAAAAAGTAAAAGTTAGCAATCACTGCGCAGAAAAATCGAAAAGCAAGCTAACATTTTGCCCTGCTACGACACATATATTAAACGTTAGGGCAAATTTGCCAAAAAAAACAAAATTGAACTATGAATGAAAAGTTTATTCTTTTAATTACCTTCTTAATATTCGGATTAAATACTTCATTTGCGCAGAAATCTAAAACAATTGAAAAACTTGAGTTTGAGAATTATGAACTTAAAGTTATATTTCTTAACCCTTACGAAAATTTAGTTTCAGAAAATCCTGAGTTCAAAAATCTTGATTCTCTAAAGCAAGAACAGGTTTGGAATAAATACATTCTTAATAATGTTATTTATGATTTTCAGCTAATTCAAAAAAAGAAGATTATTAAACATTATCTTTTAAAAGGAAATCCATCGAAAAACATTTACCCCAAAAATTTAACGAGAAATAATGTCTATCTGTTAGATATAGTAAATCATAAAAACAACACTAATTTTTATAGGTTATCAGAATATTCAAAACTGATTGATAAAACAATCGATAAGTTAAGTTTTTATGGAACATTATTCGGAAATATGGAATTATTGAAAGATAATGAAGGAAAATTAGGCAAAAACCTATTTGGTAGATTTAGACTAAATATTCCTTATTCTACTATCAAGAATAACGTAATGAATTTAATTGGTTCTGACTTATTTGGAGAAATAGAAACCGAATGGATTGCAAATAACACAGATGAATTTAAAAATTCATTTTTCGATTATCAAGAAAAAATTGACCAATATTTCAAAATCGAAAGAATTAAAAAAATATTCGTAAGAACTTATGACCAAAATGGAAATATTCAGAATGAATACCCAAGACTAAATACGGATAAGGATATCAAATCCTATATTGGAAAAATGAACAGAATTGGAGATGTAGTTTCTTTGCCTTTTTTCAAATCAACGGACAAAACAGTTTTAATTGAAAAGGATAATTCAACCTCGAAATATAAAGTTGAATTGACAAATAACGAACCCGTTGAAAAGTATTTGGAAAATATTGTGGTTTCAAAAAATTCGAATGGAGAAATTGAGAATATCACGGCGACTCTTTTGCTTCACGGCTCGTCAATTGATAGAGGAGATTATATCGATAGAGAAAATTATATTGCATATTTCAAAACTTTTAAAGATATGAGATTACCTTTTAAGATTCTGTATTCGCCATTAACCGACATAGAATTTGAAAAACCACGAATTGAAATTGAACTAGATTATTTGTTCCATAAAAAATAAAAAACTTGCCCTAACACTATATATAGCAAATAGGGCTATTAGTGTTTAATCTAAAGGTCATTATCTATTTGCAAAGTCGCCAAATCTTTTAATTTGGTATTAAAAGGGAAAAATTAAAACAAAATAAAAAGTTTTGGCTTGTAGCTAAACCGAAAATAATTACTTGTTTTCTGCCCTACTTGCCATATATTTAACGTTGTGTGTAATTAAAATTAATCCTAATTTGAAACATAAAGTAAAGCTATCTATAATTTATCTGATGATTTCAGCAGTTTTTATTTCCTGTAAAGAAAGCGTGAAAGTAAATGATGAATTCACTATTGAGCATATGGAAATGTTTTCATCGATTTCTTTACGTAATAAAAACCAAGGGTTTATCGGAAATCTAACGGAGGCTTATTGGAATAAAGATTCTCTTGTGGTTTCAGGAGGTAGCGGGTGTTTTCTTATCATACTGCATAAAACTCGATACAATGACGAAATGATTGAAATAGATTGCAAGAATCTAAATATGAAATTAAAAACAAAACCAATTAAGCGATATTCTATAAAATGAAAAGAAAATCCTTTCTATTATTCATTTCATTTATAGTGAGTTGGACTTATTCAGTATTCATTTTTTATCCTCAACCTGTCAAATTGGGTTGGTTAGGAACTTATATAGCAACATTGTTTTATGGCTTCTCTTGGATTATTCCAATAACATTCTTTGTTTTAGGAATAATTAAAGATGAAAATAAAATCCGACATATAATATCGAATAAATATTTTACCATTGGACTTATATTAACATTGGGGGATTTTCTATACATATCTTGGAATACCAAATTTTCAAATGACTTAATTTTTATAGTTTATTGGACTCTAACAACTTTGTTATGGTGGAACACATATCTAAATTTGAAAAAATTGCAAAGAATTTAATAAACCATGGTTTTGATAAGATAAGATAAGATAAAACTACACACAACACTATATATGTGATCATAGCAGCTAAGTCATTAATCGAATGGTTATTGTATTTTTGGTAAGGCGCAATGCTTGCAGAAGGTAAAAGTTAGCAACCAATGCGCAGAAATATCGAAAATCAGGGTAACATTTTGCTCTGCTACGACACATATATTAAACGTTGTAAGCAATCCCTCATAGCTCTCAAAACCCTTTAGTACTATGCGAACGTCAAAAGGCAAGAAAAGTGAGAATTTTGATAAGATTTAAAACACTTATAATTAATAAATTAACTTGACGTTAGTCAGAATTAAAACCAAGCATTAATGTCAGTACCAATTGTATTAGATAAATCAACTTTCCAAGGTCTAAATTATGGTGACATTATTGAATTGCATAGATACTATAGAGTTAATATAACACCGCTTTTGGTTTCTGAAATATTAGGAGATTTATCTAAAGATGAAAAAGCAGGAAGAAAAACACCTAAAGAGGAAGTTGTCAATCTTTCTAAAAAGTTATTCCCTTATAATTCCTATGTAAATATGCCTTGCAAACTAATTATAGAAAATTCATTTCTTGGAAAGTTTGTAGATAGTGAAAATAGACCATTCTTAATTGCTGACGAATCCATAAAAACAGAAGGCAAAAAAGGATTGACCTTTACAGAAACAGAAGAAGAGAAATCTATTAAACGATGGAAAATAGGACAATTTGACTCTGTTGATGAAATAACTTCAACTTTATGGCGAAATGAATCTAAAGATGAAAATGTAATAAATGAGTTTAAAAATAAATTTGAGCACTTAAAAAACATAAAAATCACAAATACAAAAGCTACAAATCCTGAAAAACTCGAAGAATTAAAAAGTAAATATTTTGAGCGTATAAATATTGAAATGGAAGAAGAGGATACTCTTATCAGGATGCTTGATTATTTTGAAATAGAAGAAAATAAAAAGACGGAAATCTTAACAAGATATAATGATGGAAGTATATATCAATTAGAGGAATTTTCAGGTTATGCATATTATTGTTATTCTATTGTTTCTATGTTCTACATCGGAATGAATAATAACCTTTTTGGTGATAGATTAACCAATTTGTTAGACTTAGAATATTTGTTTTATGCTCCATTTTCAAGAGTATTTACTACAAATGATAAGTTTTTAATTTCTTTATACAATATCATCCAACCAAAAAATGTTCAATTCATATCATTGAAATCTTTAAAAGACGACTTAAACAAATTTAAGGCGCTGAATACGAGTGAAGAATGGTCTGACACTCCACCTGATAAAGAAACCGAAACCTATAAAATTTGGAATAATCTTTTTGATTTAGAGTTGACAGCTAAATTAAAACCTACAGATAAAGATAAAGATAAAGCCAGAGCAAAAAAGGAGTTCGAAGAAATATTAAAAATAGCAGAGTCAGGTAAGACTGGAAACTTTGAAGGAGAACCTGATTTTGTAGTAAAGGAGAGTTTTATGTCTAAAAATGACCCTTGTCCTTGTGGAAGTGGAAAAACATTAGCTGAATGTCATTTAAAGAATAAATAACTGCTTACAACACGGTATAAAAAACATAGGGCATTTGTGCTTAATCGAAAGGTCTGTGTTTATTTATAAAGTCGCCAAATATAAAATTTGGCATTTTCAACAAAAAAGATAAAAGCAAAATATTATATTTGGCTTAGTACCAATCCGAAACGTATCGCTTATCACCTGCCCTACGTTTCTTATACTGAACGTTGTACACAATATCGAAAATCGTTTTGAAAAATAAATCGAATAAGAAAAATCAAATTGAAGAGGATTTTATTGAGAGTTGGGATTTAATTGAGAAATTCTATAAAGAATACCCTGATGATAGTGGTCCGTTCACAAATGATGCTCTTAAATTAATAAAAGAAATGAGGAGCTGTAATCTTGACAAAGAATTAAGAGCTGGTCAATCTCTATGGTTTTTCCTTTTATCAAGAAACAGATGGCATGGCTTGGACAAAGAACCCCATATTCGAATTACTTTTCTAGGTAAGAATAAAATGGATATTAAGTCAAATTTTAATGGGGAAGAAATAAGCAAAGAATCGGAAGTAAATTATAGTGGGTATTTAAAAAAAATGATTAATAAATTATTAGAACACGAAATAACCCTGAATGAATATGAAGATGACGACCTTGATGCATTTTTTGCTTCTATTGATAATGATTAATACTAATTAGAATTTAAAAAACACTATATACAATACTATATGAATACACTACCAATAGGTATAACAGGATTTTGGAAAATAGGGCAAAGTGGAATCCCAGAAACAGACAAATCTCTGGTTAAAAAATTGGTTAACATCTTTAAAAGTGATTCAGATTTTTGGAAAGTTTAACTTGTAGAACAACAAGCTGATAATAATTTCTATTTAATTCTTATTTCCGACAAAAATGGAAATTACAAGATTGGAATTAATACTACTTACCCTATTTATTGTGGAATTAAAAGTCTTGAGGACTGGGAAACTGTTGAATTTTGTGATTTACCTGAATATATCACAAAAATAATCCCAACTCAGTTCACAGAATTACGAACTGACTTTTTAAATGAATCTCTTAAGTCGAAACATATTACTGCTCTTAACAAAGTGGAATTAGAGCAAATTAAATATTGGAAAACGGAAAAAGTTGGAAACGTAATTTTCAACAAATATGACTGAAAAAATACTGTGTACAACACGATATGATGTGATCATGGCTAATTTGGGATTAATCGAATGGTTCTTGTATATTTATGATGGCGCAGTGATTTTAAAGTTGAATTAAAGTATAAAATCTGCGCAGAAAATGTCGATGGCTCGGTAACAATTTGCCTCGCCACGACACATATATTAAACGTTAGCGGTAATAACAACAAAGTTTTGGATAAACAGGATAATTTAAAATTATTTGCTCTAGTCTTAGGTCTAATAATGATTATTGGATTTCCAACTTATATCATTATAAACAATAAAAACCTTGACAAGAATGGAGTAAAAACCAAAGCAGTCATTCTAAAAAAGGATAAAATTTTGGGAGGAAAACCATTGAATTATAATTATTATTTAACTGTTAAGTACAGTGTGAATAATAAATCTAAAATTAAAGAAATTAGAATTCCTGAAAAAGCTTTTTACTTATATAACAGAAATGATACAGTATCAATTTTGGTTGATCATTTAAATTCAGGAAATATAAAATGGACTATAGAACAAGACTAAAATGGATTTAAGTTTAGAAGCATTCAAATCTCTTGATATTGACCCTAAAACCAATGAAAAATGGAAGCAAACTAATTTCTATGATTTATGTTGTAAATCGGAATTTTTTGGTTGTGCTTTTTTCACAACAATTGACAAGAGTCTTGTAAACAACCATCTAGAAGCACTTTTGTATATTTTACAAAGGTTTTGTGATGAAATAGAAGGAGGGTTTAAATTTGATTTAAATTGGCTACAACTTCACACCTTTTTACATTGCGAAGGATATTTATGCTCTTATAAAAGTAAAGCTTTTTCAGTACCTGATTTTTTAAAAAGTTATAGAGAAATAATAGATAAAATGCCCGAATACGAAAACTTTCGGATTACTAAAAATGGTTCTATTCAAACAGAGTTTAACTTGATTGAAAAAAGTAACATCCTATGGGTAGAAAGTATTATTGATAATTGGAACTACAGACAATACTTTTTGGAAACAGAAACAGAATTTATCTATTTTAGTTGGGATACTCAAGTATAAAAAAACCGCTAACAAGGTATAAAAAACATAGGGCTTTTGGCATTAATCGAAAGGTCTGTGTCTATTTGCAAAGTCGCCAAATATAAAATTTGGCGTTTACCAAAAATGATAAAAGCAAAATATTTATATTTGGCTTAGTACCAATATGAAACGTATCGCTTATCACCTGCCCTACGTTTCTTATACTAAACGTTATAGCGAATTAATACCCTAAAAAAACAATGAAAAACCATTACCTACTTACAATTTTATTATTCTCAATTGTACTAAATCTATTTGGCCAAGAAAAAAAGTTTTTGGCAGATATAAACGGAGATCATAAAGATGATTTTATTACTATATCCGAAGAAGGAGATGAGTTATTAATACGGCAAAATTATATAGGAAATGATGATTTTGTTTTTACTTTTTTGAGCGAAATAAAGTTTAACCCTTCTAATAACTTTGATTACTTCACCGTAGCTGATGTAACTGGTGATAATAGAGCAAATTTAATCTTAATAAAAAACACACCGACCGGAAAGGATTTATGGTATTTTGAAATATTACCAGAACATTTTCCGTATAAAGGACATACGTTTATTCCTATTTCTGGAAGTGATGAAGCCAATCAAATATTTGCAGATATCAATAATGACAATAAAGACGAATTAATCCTAATAAAGAACTCTGGTTCAGATAAGGAACTGTGGACATATAATTATATCAACGGAGATTTTATTTATCAAGACAGTTCATATACAAAGTTTATTGATGCATATCTAAAAAAGGAGTATTTCGCTGATATAACAGGAGATAATAAAGAAGACCTAATCTTAGTTCAAGATTATAATAATGATCAACGTGTATGGGTTTATAAATCAAATGGAGTTACATTAGATTACCTGGCATATACTAATTTAGCCGATCAAAAAGGAAAAGAAGTCTTTTTTATGAACTCTAATACAATTAAAGATAATTTTTCCGATTTAATTTTAGCTAGTAACACACCCGAAGGTAAAAGACTTTGGCTCTACGAATCTGACGGAGCTAGATTTAACTATGAAATAACAAATACACTTGAAAGTCATAATGATAAGCTTCTTTTGTTTGGAGACTTAAATAAAAGTGGAACAGATGATTTAATAGTTAATGAGGGTACAAATATTTGGGCTTATAATAATTATGGAAATGTTTTTACTTATAAAGAGCATTCTTATTTGAACTTTAAGTCTATCCCTCCAAATAGAGAAAATCAGGAGTTTTCAATATCAGAATGGAAAAATTCTGGTTATCAATCCAATAACATTTCGATTCCAGGAAACACTTGTTCAAACTGTATTGTTAACTTGGCAAATCCCGTTTCAGATTCAAATCAGAATGATGAAAATCTTAAGAATGCATTGATTGAAGCCGCTAACCTTAAAATTCAATATCCCAACTACCATATAATCGTGCAATTACAAAAAGGAATATATCATTTTTCAGATACATTAAAATTAGGAGATGACATAAAAGTTAGGGAAAATCAATATAATCTTTCGAAGATTATCATAAAAGGTAAGGGTACTTTAGTAGACAATAATCCTACTTATACCGAAATAGTTTTTGATATTAATGTAGACTCATCCGGTATACCTAATAATAACAATTATATCCAAATAACTAATGGCTCAGAAATAGGTGTGGAAAATTTATCTATCAGATATAATCCATCAAATACTGTCCAGTGCAATGCAGCTTTAAAAGGATATAGATTAGTCGAATTTAGAGAATCCGATAATTGTTGGATAAAAAACATTGAATTATCAGGCGTTTACAACGTAGGAATAAGCCTTGCTTGTTCAAATAACATTGAAATTAGGGATAGTTTTTTTCATGATGCTTTATGTTCTGGAGGCGGTGGACAGGGCTATGGAATTGCCGTTTCTGGAAAAGAATGTACTGATAATTTAGGAGGAAAATACAATAAAATTGAAAATAACATTTTTAAAAAATTCCGACATTCGATGTTATTAAATCACAATGCAAAATATAATGTTTTTGGATATAACTATTCCAGGGAGCAATATGGTAAAAGTAGATTGGATGGAGGCGATCTAATTTTACATGGGAGCAATCCAAATAGCAATTTATTTGAGGGGAACTATGTTGAATATATTGTTTCAGATTATCAAGGTGGGGAAAACAAAAATGGGAAAAACAATACACTTTTCAGAAATTACGTTTACAAGGAACCTCAAAAATTAGGTAACATTTACTTGGATCATACCGAAAAAACAAATGTCGTTGGCAATGAGTATAATGTAATCATCTATGGACAAAATGACACAATATCGAAGCCAAGCGTATTTGAGCTGTATGATTTCAATTATGATCTTTACATCAAAGATGGTGATATATTAAAAACATATAATTTTTTAGGAGAATGGTCATTATACCTGAACGAAAAACCAAGTTTCTTTAACAACTACAACAATGTTTCATGGCCTGCAATAGGACCTATGACTATTGATCAAATCACTATCAATCAAAATATACCTGCAAAGCTTAGGTGGGAAAATTATTATAGTTCAAAAAAGAAAAAAATAACCCAAAACAATTCTTCGGATATATTACCCAAAAAAAATGATTTTATAGTTTCACCAAACCCAAGTAATAATGGTGTTTTTTATTTAGAAATCAATAATAGTCAAAAAATAATTCAAGCAACATTAGAGGTTAGATCTTTATTGGGAGAACTTCTAAATAATTATAAATATAAAATAGACAAATCAAAACCTAATTTTATAAAAATAGATTTAAGTGATAAAGAAAATGGAATTTACATTCTCAAGATAAAAAGTGGTAATAGTAGTTATTACAAAAAAATTGTTAAGAAATAAAAACTTGCTATAACACAAATGTATGAAGTCATAATGCCTTAAAAGGGCATTACGCCTCATACATAAACCGTTAGCGGCAATATGAAAAAGGTAATTCAATATATTAGTTTATTCTTAGTTTTGGTAAGCTGTTTTCCTAAACAAAAAGATGCTGTTACCGAAATTGAATTACTTAATGATATATTCGTTGAGCTAATAGGAACGGAGTATTATTATGAGAAACTTCCAATTCCTCCAATCCCTCTACAATATGCTAAAAACTGGCAAGACTCGATAAGTCACAAAATTCAAAAGGATAAATTTGACGAAGCTTTTAATAACCCAAAATTGGAAACAAAAGAATTGGTATTAGGTCTCGACCCTTTTCATCTTAATTCAAAAAAGGAATTTAGAAGTTGGAATATTAAAAAATCATCATTCCCAAGAATGTACTATTCAGATACTCTACACTCATTGGATTTTGACCAACTCTTCACTCAATTGGTGGACAGTACAACATTTAAGAAAGGTAAATTGGAACTGAATAAAATATCCCAAACAGGAAAATATATCATCAAGGATTTAAGAAAACTGGAAAAACAAAATAAAAAGTATTGGAATAATACAGATTATAGGTTCATTGGGGCAATAAGATTCTCTGATTTTAAAATAAACCCAAAAAACGATAGGGCGGTTTTCTACTTTAATTTTACTTGTGGAAGTTTATGCGGATCAGGCGAAATAATATTCTGTCTCAAAGAGAATGGAAAATGGAAAATTGTGGATAGGAATACACTTTGGGTTTCATAAAAACAACCGCTAACAACATATATGTGTTCATAGCAAACAAGTGACCAATCGAATGGTTATTGTATTTTTGGTAAGGCGCAATGCTTGCAGAATGGAAAAGTTAGCAATCAATGCGCAAATAAATCGAAAAGCAAGGTAACATTTTCACCTGCTACGACACATATATTAAACGTTATCTACAATCATGAAGAAAGATCTAACTTATTGGATTTGTAATAAAGAAGACAACCGAATTAATGATAATAATAAATTTGAGGATGGAGAGGTATTTGAGATAATCGGAAATGTCAATTTAATAAAATTAAAAGATGGGAGATATCAAGTAGCGGAATTTGGCTCTTTTAAAAAAATATTAGATGGAGATGGTTTCCCTCTTATAGATAATGAAATTGCAAAGGTTCTCGAAAAACATGCTCCTGATCAAATTGAATTAAGACCTGTTGAGATTTTCAGAAGAGCCAATAATCAAAAGTGGACAAACTACTCGGAATTGATCACTAAGCGAACTATTGATGTTCAAAGCTATGACAAAACCGAATCAAATGGAATTAAAATTTTCACCTTACTGAACACATTTATATACGTTTCTCTTGATCTGAAAAAAATAATTGAGCATGAATTAGATCACTTAACTGATATTAGATTCAAACAGGGACTACCTATTATGATCGGATAAAAAAGTAGATAACACTATATATGTGATCATAGCAGGTCGGTAATAAATCGATAGGTTCGTGTATATTTGGTAAGGCGCAATGCTTGCAGAAAGTAAAAGTTAGCAACCAATGCGCAGAAAAATCGAAAAAAAGGGTAACATTTTGCCCTGCTCCGACACATATATTAAACGTTATGCCACATCAACCGCATATAAAAAAGTTCTAATAAAATTAAATTTATTATAATAGAATTATAATCCAAATATGAATAGTAAACTTTTAATAAGAATCCTTACTCTATTATTATCATTGAATATTAATCAATCCATTAGTGCTCAAGACATTGAAATAACTGATATTGGATCGACAAGAGGTACCGCATATGCTATGCAAAATAAAGTTTTAACTATCGTGAGAAATGATAAACTGTACACTTATTTTGGTTTTATTGAAAATATTATAGATAGCGAAGTTTTATTCAATGTTAAAATATTAGAATATGAAAAATCAACAGGTAATAAAAAATATATTCAAGTAGGCCAAATAGATGACTCAATAACACCAAGTAATCCACATGGTGGTCCAAGTATTACTTTGGATAATGAAGGATATTTACATGTCGTATTTGGGCCACATTTTGGAGATATTCGTTATCGAAAATCAAAGAATTCTTTATATAATTCATCACTCACCTTTCTTCCAGAAGAAACAATACCATCCTTAAAGTCTCAAGATTTTAGAACTAAGGATAAATGGACGTACCCTATAATAAAAGTTGATAGCTATGGAACTATTCATATCTCCGGAAGTCTTGATGCACAATACAGTAATAATAATGGGGATCAATTAGATGACAGAGATGCAAAAGACATTGGTTATATACGAAAGAAAAAGAATGGAAATTGGGAATACCCTTTAAGTCCAGGTGATCCACTTGGAGATTTTAATCCAAAATATTTTGTAAGATATGATGTAATGATGAATATTGATAGCGCTAATAATATTCACGTACTTGCTCCGGATGTAAATCACAAGGCATCCACTGATAATTGGTATTTAGATTATCATTATTTTAAGTCAAATAATGGTGGTGATTCTTTTGAATATCTCGGTTTAGCATGGAGTCATAATTTAAAATCAGGAGCTGGAAAGGGAAATATCGCTTTTGATAATAATGATAACCCACATTTTTTAATCACTACTGGAAATAATTCTAGGAGCGAATACATATATTACAACTATTACAATGGAACATCTTGGAAAAATGAAGAAATAGAGATTGAAAACATTTACCTGCACGAACCAAAAATTAGAATTGATGATTATGGAAAGATATACATTAGTTTTTATGGCAACTCGGATATAAGTTGGGTTAAAGGGGTTTCTTCTATTTATTTAGCACATAAAGATCTTAATGTTATCAATTCTAAATTTGAGATAAGTAAATTGAAAGAATCTCCCAGAAACTTACTTTGGATACCTTCCATTGAAGAAAATAATAATTACAACAATCTCCACAAAAATTGGTTTAATATGATTTGGCAGCAATGTAGAAGCGGACATTATAAAGAAAACCAAACGATATACTCTGATAAAATTGTTCCTTTTGATTTTACAATACCAGATCAAACTTATATTGGTTTTACTGATTTTAGAGCAAGAAAATTGCTCAATATTGGAGACAGTATATCTTTAGAACAACACACTAATAAATCCATAGTTGCAAATAATAGTAATGCCTCATATATCTCTGGAAAAAGAATTAAATTTTCACCAGGTTTTAGTGTACAGCGGGGTGCAAAGTTTCATGCTTCAATTAATCCTGAATTAAATATAGGTGATACTATAACTATTCTTGCTAATAGATCAAATTATAAATCCGAAAAGACAAAAGAAGATTTAACACTAGAATCAAAAGTAGGAATTGTCCTTTATCCCAACCCTAATAATGGAAAATTTATAATTGAGATTCCTGGTAGTGAAACTTCTAATGAGACCAAAATAAAAGTTTTTGACATTCGTGGTAAATTAATTTTTGACAAAAAATATACTATAAATCAAATAGGTGTTGATCTCACAACTTTCTTAAGTGGTATTTACTTCATAAATATTTCTTCTAATAAAATTAATAGAACTAAAAAAATATTAATAAACAAATAAAAAATGAGCACTAAAAACTTATATCTATCCTTGATGTTATTATTCGTTGCTACTTTACGAGGGCAACATAATTATGACAATGAATCTGTAATTTTTTCCGTTAACAACCAGGTAGGAATTGGAACTGAAACACCAAATTCAAAACTCCATATTTATGAAAATGAAATTGGTGGCGATGTTGCAATTACAATTCAAAATAGAGCTACATGGGATCCAAATGCAACTTCATCCTTACTTTTTAATCACAATGTAAATAATTTCAGTGGGGGTAAAATTTCGTCAGTTAGAGAGGGGAATTATTTAACAGGAGATGCAAGCACAGCAAACTCTTCACTTGCGTTTTTTACAGCATTAAATGGTTTAAACCAAGAACATCTAAGAATAACAAAAGAAGGAAAGATAGGAGTTGGAACTAATAGCCCTCAATCAAAGTTTCATATTTTTGAAAATGTAATTGGTGGAGATGTCGCAGTAACCATACAAAATAGAGCAACATGGGACCCAAATGCAACTTCATCTTTGATTTTTAGTCATAACGTAAATAACTTTAACGGCGGCAAAATATCTTCTATCAGAGAAGGAAATTATTTAACGGGCGATGCATCTACAGCTAACTCTTCACTTGCATTTTTTACAACATTAAATGATGTAAACCAAGAACATCTAAGAATAACAAAAGAAGGAAAGGTGGGTATTGGAACTTCACAACCAGGAGATTTTAAACTTGCTGTAGAAGGGATAATCGGAGCAAGAGAAATTGGTGTTACACTTGATGAAAATTGGAAATGGCCTGATTATGTTTTTAACAATGATTATAATCTACCTTCATTAAAAACAGTTAAAACTTACATTGATAAAAATGGACACCTTCCAGAAATCCCATCAGAAGAAGATGTAAAAGAAAACGGAATAAAACTAGCCGAACTAAATACAGCTATGCTCAAAAAAATAGAAGAACTAACTTTGTATTTAATTCAACAAAACGAAACTATAGAAAAACAAAACAAAGACATTAAAGAGCTTAAGGACGAATTAATGAACATCAAAAATAACCTCGATAATACTAAAAAATAAAACATGGCATAACACAAATGTATGAAGTCATAATACCCTATCGGGATATTACACCTCATACATAAACCGTTGTGTGTAATGCAAAAATTCCACTCACTAAATGGAAAAAATTAAGTAATGAATAATGAATTTCTGACAATAAAAACTGACCGCCTTTTATTACGTGAAATAACTGATTTAGACCTTCAAAATATTTTTAACGGACTTTCAAATCCAGATGTTATTAAGTACTACGGCATTAGTTTTGACAGTTTGGATGCTGCAAAGCAACAAATGATTTGGTTTGCAGATAAAAAACAAATGTGGTGGGCGATTTGTTCTCTTGACAACAAAACTTTTTACGGAGCAGGAGGATTAAATGATATTGATGATAAAGAAAATAAAGCGGAAATCGGACTTTGGCTACTTCCTGATTTTTGGGGAAAAGGAATTATGAAAGAAGCTTTGCCATTAATTTCAGATTACGGATTTAGCCAACTCAAATTAAATCGAATTGAGGGGTTTGTTGAAACTGATAATTTGAATTGTAAAATAGCGATGTCTAAACTTGATTTTAACTACGAGAAAACAATGAAAGATTGCGAAATAAAAAATGGAAAATCAATAAGTGTAGATGTTTATGCTAAAACAAAATAATTACGAAAAACACTACACACAACACGGTGTATAAAACATAGCTAATAAGCGTTTAACCGAAAGGTATTGTATATTTATAAAGTCCGCCAAATTTTTAATTTGGCTTTTAAAAAATTGATAAGTTAAAAACAAAATATAAAAATTTGGCTCTGTGTTTATCCGAAAAGTTAGTGTCTTTTTACGCGCTACGTTTCATACACAAGTCCGTTGTGCGTCATTTAAACAAACCATATGGAAGAAAAGAAAATTGGATTTAGATTATCAAAAGTTAATTGGATATTAGCTCTAATAGTAATCGGAATTTCAGCACTAATTTTTTTAAGAAGAGATGGAATAAATGGGTTTAGTCTTGGATATCTTTTTGGTTCAATTGTAACATCAGCGATAATACCTTTATTCTTCGCATTTATTGTTTGGCTTATAAAAGGAAGGAAACAATATGCTGGAACTTACACATTTAATATTATTCTGCTTCTTATGTGTTTTGGAATTATAAAAGAACTTGGAGCTATAAGCAAAGAAAAAACTGATAGTCTAGAGGCTATTACTAAATCCGTTTCGGAATACAAGGGTAAAATAAACGACGAAGAAGATGGAATTGATGCATATCAAGAACATATGGCAAACGTAGATGACGGAATTTCCAAAATGATTAGAAATAGTACTGGAAATGAACAAGAAGTATATAAAAATCTTCAAAAATTCACATCCTTAAACAGTTCTGTTATGATAGATTGGCAAAAGTCTGTTGATTCAGTTGCTCAAGAAAGAATTTTGGATTATTCACTTTTAAACAATCAAGAAGAGTTTGACTATCAAGTTGGAGTATTAGAACATTACAAGAACCAATCAGAATCATATAAAAATCATTTTGAGAATAGAAAATCTATCCTTATTGAGTTAAATAAAAATATTCCGAAAGGAAATCTAACACTCAAAGGTGTTATGACTGGAATAAACAAAAAAGATTCAATCCAAAAACCAATATTTGAACCTTTTATCAAGTCTCATATTGATTACAGCAGTGATTTGTCAGATATAATCAAATTTCTTCAAGATAATCAAGGAAAATGGGAATATAAAAATGATGAATTGATATTTTCAACAGTAGAACTTGAAGAAACGTATTCGAATTTAATTAATAAAATTGCTGAAGACGAAAATCGGATTAATGAATTGACCGACAAACTGATTGAAGTAATGTAAAAAACGAACGCACAACAATGGCTATAAGTAATTGCTACAACTCGCCTACTTCTGAAAATCCTCGCGGATTTTCAATTTGGTGTGTACTTGCAAAGTTTCGTGCAAAACCACGCAACTACTCATAGCCGAAACCGTTATAAACAATAAAAATTAAATACTTGAAAAAAAAACACATAGCTCTATACTTTCTCTCCTGCTTATTCTTTTATTCATGTTTGGCTCAAACTAAAAAGGATAGTATAAAATTAAAAATCGATAAACTGTTAGAATCCGAAATTGAACCATCAGGACCAGGAGGTTCAATACTTTTAAAAAAAGGAAATGATATAATATATCTAAAAAACTACGGACTGGCTAATCTGGAAACAAAAGAAAAAATAACGGAACATACTTCTTTTAATACAGGTTCTATTTCGAAAACCTTTATCTCTAATGGGATTCTAATATTAAAAGAAAGAGGATTACTCTCTTTAGAAGATAGTCTTTCAATGTATTTTAATGATTTTAGCAATAAAGAAATAGCAAATAAAGTCCAAATAAAGCATTTATTGTCACATACGTCAGGATTACCAGATAATAGGAAAGTTAAAGAAAATGTTGAGTTTTATTTGACGGCAAAGGATAGTGGGAATTTTGCGTCGTTAAAGTTAGCGAACAATCTTGAATTTCAATCAGGCGAAAAATATAAATATTCTAATCCTGCATTTAATGGCTTAGCTTTAATAATAGAAAAAATCACAAAAGATAAATGGCAAAAATTTATTGTCAAAAATATTTTAGAACCGTCTAATATGACTAATAGTAAAATTACAGATGGTGATTATCCTCAAAAAGATGTTGCCCACGCTTACAAATTTAAAGACGGACATTATACTGAGGATGATTATGGAGAAGTTCCAACATTTGCAGCATCCGGAAATAGTGGGATTTGGAGCTCAGTAATAGATTTAGCCAATTATGAGCATTCTATACAAGAAAATAAATTTTTAAGTAAGGAGCTTTTAAATAAATCAAGAACTATTTATAGACCAAAAAATTGGAAAGACTCGATTAATCCAAGAATAGGATATAGTTGGTTCATAACACCTAAGACTAAGTCTAGATATAAAATGGATATGATTTATCATACGGGTGAAGTAGGCGGATTTAATTCATTTTATTTCTATTTCCCCAGTACGGATGTTTTGTTCGTTGGATTATTTAATAAACCTTTAAAAAACTACTCTAAACTAATCAATGAAACTTTAGATACTTGTAATGACCTTAATTGGTTTGACAAATAATTTGATTTCTATAAGATAATTAAAAAAGTTTATAACACTATATATGTGATCATAGCGGCTAGGTAATCAATCGAATGGTTGTTGTATTTTTGGTAAGGCGCAATGCTTGCAGAAAGTAAAAGTTAGCAATCAATGCGCAGAAAAATCAAAAAGCAAGGTAACATTTTGCTCTGCTACGACACATATATTAAACGTTACCACACATCAGAGAAGTATAAAGTTTGAAAATAATTTTTAAAATATTAATTCTAACATCCCTCCTATCGAGTTGTTCAAATTCGAATCGAGATTTAATAATTATCGAAAATGATTATGAAATTAATTTGGCTGAATTAGACTCCGTTCGCGAAAATCTAAACGGATTTTGGGTTCCTGAAAATCAAATTGATGCGGAAGAAATACTCTGGCTAGATTTTCATAGAGAGAAAAATTCTGCAACTTGGGAAATTATACCATACAATGAACAAATAAAAAGAACTGAATCACTTCCTTATAAACCTTGTCCTACTATAGTTGAATTGATAAAATTGAACGGAAAAACTCAAATGGAATTTGTAAGTTTAGGAGGTTCAAGTACAACCGAAATCCAACATTTGACAAAAACCAAATTTAAAATTGACGGAATAACCTACTTGAGACATAAAGGTTATGATTTTTTGAAATCTTGGAATGTTCACGGATATGAAAACTAAAAGTAAAACGATACTAACAATATTATTTACGATACTGATTTTAGCATTTGTCATTTTATCAATAGGAGCTGGACACGGAACAAATTTATTTGCTAAAATATTTTATCCATTCACAATGATAATCGCAATTTTGTCCAAAAATGGAATTGGAATTTTTCCAACAATATTAGCAATTGTTCAAATTCCCATTTATGCTTTAATTATGACTAAAAGACCTAAATGGAAATATTACCTAATTGGAATTCATATAATTTCGGCAATTATTTGTCTGTATTTACCAACAGAAATTTTTAGCGGATAAAATGAAAAAAGGAATTTTAAAAACATCGTTGCTTTATGGAATAGGATTTGGAATTGCAGGAATTGCTTATGCGATTATTGAAAACCCATATATTCACGCTCCTGGATTTCATCATCTAATTTTATTTTTGACGTTAGTTGTTGGACTTATTTGGACATTGACAAGCACTGGGATTTTCTTTTTTAAGGAAAGAACTGATAAGTTAAAAGGTATAATAATTTCTAATAGCTTAATTATAACCTGCTGTTTTTTATACGTAGCAATTCCAATTTATTTAGACTCAAACAAAAAGACATTTATTGAATCTGATTTTGTTCGGACTGAAGTCAAAGGAGATACAACAGAATTATATCATAATGATAATCTAATTTATATAAAAGTTAAGGACTCTGTCATTTTAGACTTAAGATAAAATAAAAGGAATAAAAAACATGTGGTAACAACACCTATGCGATAATGCGGATTAGTGTTTAATCCAAAGGTCATTGCCTATTTGGTTTGTCGCCAAAGGTTTAAATTTAGTATTTTAGAAAATATAAAAACAAAACATAAACTTTGGCTAAGTGCTTGCTCGAAAACCAATAGTTTTTTGCTCCCGCACTACGCATAGCTAAACGTTAGCATTAAATTGGACAAATTGAACAGAAAAATATCATCTGACCTAACCAAAATTTTTCAAATCGCATTTATTGGAAAATTTCTAACTTTATCAGTTATATTTTTCATTACACTTTTCATATTTGACTTAAAAACTAATTTGATAGTTATTACTTTATGGATTATTGGTTTCGTTATACTTCGTCAAATTGGAATAACTAAATTGAAAACCATTTATTGGAATGAACAATCATTAAAAGTCGGAAATCGGAATTCTCAGACGACAATTCTATTTGCGGACATTAAAAAAATAAAAAGGACCTTTCTATTTAATGATTTTCCATTTAAGATAAAATTTATGGACTCTGGAAAGGTTAGGGAAGTATATTTTCTTCCAAAAAGCAGTGTGTTTCAGGGCTTTTTGAATGAGAATGAACTGATTGAAAAGCTTAAAAGTGATATAAAAAAATCCAATGCTAACAATGTATAACCGCAATTACGGCGGATTCGACTGCGTCCGAATCCACTCGGAATTGCTAACGCCAGTTTTAAACCGAAAAATTTGAGTACTTTAACCCGTAACTGACGGTTATACGAGACCGTTATAAGCAATTTCTCAAAATATTATGGTAACATTCTTTCCCCTTAAGACACTTATATATAACAATTAAAGAAAATAATGAAAAATATACTATTATCAATCACAATCTTAGCAATTATTTCGGGAGTAAAAGCTCAAGATGAAACCGTAAACGGTAATTTAAAAGTAACCGGAAACATTCAAGTTACAGCTCCTGGAGGTTCTTGGATAACAGGTAAAACAGGAACAGGAGGTATAATATCCAACACACAACTTACTAGTAATGCTTACCATCCTTTAGTAAGACAAAAAACAGCTAGTGGGCACTTTATTAACTTAGGAGGTTTAGGCGATTATTTTGGTTTTTTTGGTTATGATAAAGACAGAACCGTAAATGGTTATGATCATAGTATGATAATGAACTTAAATACTGGTAATATTGGTATTGGAAAAAATCCAAATGCAAAATTAGATGTGAATGGAAATATACACGTTACTACTCCTGGAAGTTCTTGGATAACAGGTAAAACAGGGACAGGAGGTATAACATCTAGTACTCAGCTCACCAGTAATGCATATCACTCATTGATAAGGCAAAAAACAGCTAGTGGGCACTTTATAAATATAGGTGGACTAGGTGACTATTTCGGTTTTTTTGGCTATGATAAAGATAGAACTAGTAATGGTTTTGATCATAGTATGGTAATGGATTTAAATTCTGGTAATGTTGGAATTGGAACTCATAATCCAAAAACAAATTTGGAAATTTATCAATATGACGGAACTTCTCAGCTTAGAGTGCATACAAACCAACACGCTGGTGTAGCAAAACTTGAAATCGCTGGAGGATCAGCATTAAAGGATACTAATCCAGACAACTATTCAGGATGGTCAATATATCATTCCTATATAAACACGAACAAGGATCTATATTTCAGACACGGTGAGTCTGGTAACCCTAATGTTGTTTTTGCAGATAATGGAAATGTTGCTATTTATGGTAAATTAGAATCAAAAGAAATAAAAGTTAGTCTTACACCAACTGCTGATTTTGTATTTGAAGATAATTACAGTCTACCTACTCTTGAGTTCATTGAAAATTATATTAAAAAGAAAAAACATTTGCCTGAGATTGCTTCAGCAAAAGAAATGGAAAAAAACGGAGTGAATATTGGAGATTTTCAAATACAATTACTTCAAAAAATAGAAGAACTCACTCTATATACCATAGCTCAAGAGAAAAAAATTAAAGAAATTGAATCTTTTAATAAAAAGCTTCTTGAATTGCAATCAAGGCTTGAAAAACTTGAATCTGAAAAATAAAAAAGCTTATAACATTATATAACAAAACATAGTTGCCCTTCGGGACAACAACGTTTGTTATATTAAACGTTATAAGCAATTTCTCAAAAAATACGGGTAACAATTTGAAAAAATAAGACACTAATAGGAAAAAGAGAAAAATGAAAAAACGATTAGGATACTTTATCATTACGATATTATTAGTATTGAGTTGTGAAAAAGATGATATAAATATTCCTCAGGAAAATTTTGATTTTATACCATCCAATATTGAAATTCCAGAAAATGGTATTTTTAATGAATTAGTTAAGATCAAGGGCGAAAATATTGTTTTAGATTCTTTAAAATTTTATTTTGATGATATTCCTGTTTTCGAATTTTATCAACCTCAAGAAGATTCTATTTTTCTAAAAATACCTCGAAATCTAGAAAAAATAAATTCAAATTTCCTCATTTATGTTAAAACAGGGGAAAGAGATTCATTAATAACAAGTAAAAGTTTTAGCTTACGACCACCAAAAATTAATGGAGTTAATAAAAGTGCTACAACATTTGGTGAAGCCATTACAGCTTATGGTGAGGATTTTGATACTACCGAATTTACAGAGATTTATGTAAATGATGAAAAAGCTGAAATTTTATCTAGCTCCAAAGATTCTATTCAATTTATAATTTCAAACGAAATACTTACAAATAATCTTACTCTGAAGGTAAATGCGCAATTACAAGAGGATATTCTTGATAACTCTTTGAACCTAAAAGAACCAGAAATCATTCAAATATTAGATAAAGTTCATATAGGTGATAGAATCACTATCAAAGGGAAAAATTTTAATCTTACACCAGAATATTCAAAAGTAATTCTTAATAATGAACTCGAAGCCTCTATAGAAAATATATACAATAATGATTCACTAGATATTAAAATACCTCTTGGACCTTACAAAGAATTTCAGATCAATTCTGTAAAATATTCAACCGCAGGAATGGAGACTACCTATTCAAAACCAATAGAGATAATTTCTGACTATATTCTTTATGCAAAAAACAATCCTTTATATATTCGAGAAACGTTTCAACATGATGGTAATATTTTTTCATTAGGCTCAGATCAAAATTCTTCTCAAAATCTACATTTATGGAAATTTGATATAGAAAATCAAATGTGGTCAAAATACTCAGATCTAAATATACCCGATACAATTTATGCTGCCAACATTTCAAACAATGGAGAGATGTATATTTATTTCCCTTTTGAAGAAAATAATAATTTTTTAAGTATTAATCTCTTTTCAGAAGCGATAAGGTATTTACAGAACTTTCCTGGTAAATCTAGAGAGTATGCTATATTAATCCCTTTTTCAGGAAAAGTATATCTTGGCAAAGGAATAACTGGGGGAACTTATAATCCTTCTGAACTACATAAAGATTTATTTGAATATGATGAGGTATTGAATTCTTGGATTGAAGTAAATACAGATAATTCCATTGTATATTGCTATAATGATTATGAAGAAGTTAATGGACAATATTATTTTTTTACTCCGGATTTTCATAATCCAGATTTCCCTACTAATGACTGGCCAGAATCTATTGTGAGATTTGATGTTTCAAGTTTAAAATTTGTTCGGGAATATGATGGTTGTACTAGTTGTCATACAGAAGAGCTTTTTGAATATAAAAACCAACTGTTTTTAGGTGTTTCAAATACTGGTTTCATTCAACTTTACAATTACTTTAATAGAAATGAATATTTGTCAATAAATGGAGGAAGATTTTATAATCATCCAAGTAAATTTATATCAGTTCAGGATAATGTATTTTTTTATTCTAATGTTACTAATTATGTTGGCGCTAATGATGGATTATATATGATGAATCCAAAATTATTAGAAACTACTTTTTTATAATACAAAGTTTATAACACAAATGTATGAAGTCATAATAACCTCAAGGGATATTCTGACTCATACATTAAACGTTGGCAATAATTATGAACAAACTGTACTGCTTAGCGATTTCAATTTTTATACTTAGCTGTAATAATGATAAGTGTCTTGAAAAATACGCTACGGACACTTCTTGTTTTGATAGCTTGATAGAAAGGGATTTGACTTCTTTCCAAAAGGAAATTTATTTTTCAGAAAGGATTAATTGTTTTGAATGGGACAGTTTGGAAGTTGGAGAAAGAGGTTCGTACGAAAATTATCCCTGTTTAAATTTCCATCAAATATGTGAAAAAGGATGTGGAACATATTTGGGCAAGGACTTAGAGAGCCATATGGATCGGTTGGACAGAGATAGATATTGGACTTTTATATATTTTTATAAAAATGGAACTTTATTGAATGACGTATTGGCTGTTCCTCTATCCAATTACTTATTTGATAAATTGAAAGAGAATAATGAATCAAATCTATTTCGGAAAATAAAATAACTGAAATAAATAACTATTGCCAACAACGGCTATAGCAAATAGGACAATAAGTGCTTAATCCAAAGACCTATGTATATCTGAAAGGTCGCCAAATCTTTTAATTTGGCTTTTAGAAAAACAAGATAAAACAAAATGCAAAAGATTTGGCTTAGTGCAAGACCGAAAGTAAGTGCTTATCACCTGCCCAACTTGCCATATGTTAAACGTTAGGCTTTATTAACTAAACTAAATGAACATACCAAAATATTTATTTCATTATTACGAACTTGAAAACGGACCATTCCGTAACATTACCGAGTATGGTCATGAAAAAGCTGAAAATATTCAAGATAAAATTACGGAAGGATGGAATAGTAAAAGACCTGAAAACTATCTTGATTTGAGATTCTCTTTAGAAAAAAAAATTAAAGATGGTTTTATTTTAAAGGGAGGAAGACCCAACAGGAAGGATCCTTTTTACTTTACTTTAGGAAAATGTGAGTTTGCAAAATCTTGGTATGTAAATCCAGGAGTCATTAAAATTCCACTAATTGATTTTAAACCTGAGCATATAAGTTTTACGTATCCTGACAGTATGATTTCTTATCAGTTTCATGATGAACCTAAACTTAAAACTTATCGAAAGAATTGTAACGATCAAATTTTCTTGTTGGATGAAATAAATGATCTTATTGGAGAGTATGGACTTCCTAATGAAGAAAAATCTCAAACTGAGGAGAGGTTTAAATATGATAAATATATAGAAGCTCAAGTTTGGGATGATCAAATAATAAAAAAATATAAAACAAAAGCCTAATACTATATATGATGCCATAGCAGCTAAGTGATCAATCGAATGGTTGTTGTATTTTTGGTAAGGCGCAATGCTTGCAGAAAGTAAAAGTTAGCAACCAATGCGTAGAAAAATTGAAAAGCATGGTAACATTTTGCACTGCTACGACACATATATTAAACGTTGTACAACATATAAATTACTCTTGCGAAAAAATTTACAATGCTAAAAACTCTGACTTTAATTTTACTATTATTATGTCTGTTTTCTTGTAAACGAAGAAAATGTTCTTTACCGATTGTTGAAATTGAAATGATCAACAAAACGAAACACTCTTATGGAGGAAAAAACTCTTTGACGATTACGGATAAAGAAAAAATTAATAAAGTTGAGTCTCTTTTAAAAAAACTTAAAACTGATATTTCTAACAAAACTTCTGCTAAAAATAATTTTGGATTTATAGAGGTTTTATATTCAACCGCTGACTGTAAGAACGTTGAATTTTTTAATATAATGCTTACTAAAAATTCTGGAGATTTAATTCACTATAACTCAGATAATGACTATGATTACGAATACTTCAAGAATGATGAAATTGTTCAATATGTAAAAACGGAAATGATAATGTCAGAAGTTAGAAAGAATAAATAAAATACGTTCCAAAACAACATACATGTGATCATAGCAGCAAAGTAATCAATTGGATGGTTATTGTATTTTTGGTTAGACGCAGTGCTTACAAAAAGTAAAAGTTAGCAACCAATGTGAGGAAAAATCAAAAAGCAAGGTAACATTTTACTCTGCAACGACACATATATTAAACATTACCCAATATTGCCAATGACAAAATTTACACCTCCTATTTCTGAACGCACTACTAATGATTTAATAAAGATTATTTATTTAAGTGAAGATAGTTGGAAAAAAGAAGCTATTACTCAAGCTAAACAAGAGCTTCTAAAACGCAGGGGTTCGCAACAAAAACAAGAAAAAATAATTAAACAATGGGAAAGAGAAACCGATAACTGTATAATTGAATTAAAAAAGACACATAAAAAAATACATCCGAAAGTTATTCTAAACTAAGAATGTTATACATTTTCGCAGTTGCTCCTTTTATTCTTGTAGGTAAATGGACTGTTGGAAAAGATCTTATTGAATTACGGAATGAAAACTTTAAACTAAAATATAAACAACGACTAATTTTGCTTTTAACTGGAACACTATTTTGGATTGCATTTGTTTTTTACGGGTTTAAAGCATCTGAAAAGAAAAGATTAAGACTATCACCTGAAGATAAAATCGAAATATCTGGCCGGAAAAAGAAACACGGATATGAATAAAAAAACATTGGGTAACACGATATATGTGATCATAGCAATTAAGTGATGAATCCAATGGTTATTGTATTTTTGGTAAGATGCAATGCTACCTACTAAGAAAAGTTAGCTACCAATACACAGAAAAACGAAAAAGCAAGGTAACAATTTGCTCTGCTACGGCATATATATTAGACACAAACCACCATAAAAAAGACATTCTGATGATAACGAAAATTCCATTTATAATAATCACTATCTCGTTTACAATTCTATCCTGTAAAAAAATCGAAAAAGAAAAAACCAAAGAAACTGTATTATTCGAAAAGACAATGCAACAACAAGATTATATCTTCTCTACTTTGGTTTCTAAAAATGGGAAAATTGTTTTTGAAGAATATTATAATGGAAAAACTAAAGATAGCCTTTGCGATGTGCAGTCTTTAACAAAAGGAATTATGAGCATTCTCATTGGAATAGCAATTGACAAGGAGTACATAAAAAATATCAATGAACCTATAGAAAAGTATTTTCCAGAAGAATTTAAAAATTTGACGGATAATAAAAAGAATACTATTACAATTGAACACCTTTTAAATCAGACCTCGGGGCTTTCATGGAAAGGATATTTAGAACACCAAGAATGGTTAACTAATGAAAATCCTATTTCTTTTGTCTTGAAAAAGAATTTAGAAAACAATCCTGGAGAAAAAATATAACTATAACTCTGGAGCTACTCATTTATTATCTGTTATCATAAGTAGAGCATATGGAAATTCGACATTAGATTTTGCCGATCAATTTTTATTTAGCCACTTAAACATCTATGATACAAATTGGCAAAAAAGAAATAAAGGATACTATGACGGAAGTGGACTTGGTCTCAAAATGAAACCAATTGATTTGATGAAAATAGCTCAATTGTTAGAAAAAAATGGAAACTGGAAAGGAAAACAATTAGTTTCTAAGGAATGGATTCAAAAACTATTCGATAAAAATGAAAAATCTTCAACTAAATGGGGTTTGAGAAATTCTAAACATGGATTTTGCTGGTATCAATCTGAATTTAAAGGTAATAAAATTGATTATGGAATGGGTTATGGTGGACAATTTATAATTATGATTCCTAGTAAAAAAATAATTATTGTTACAACTCACAACCATGATACACCAAACGGAATTGAACAACAGATTAAATTCTTAAATGGAAAATTACCAATACTGATAGAAAAATACGATAGTTAACACACTGCTTAACAAGTATTCAATCAAAAAAATATAATCATTTACAGAAATTTCTAAATTATTTATATTTGGTTTTCAGAATAAAAAACAAAAAAATTCGGCTCTGTGTTAATCCGAAAATTTAGTGCCCTTTTGAAAGCTACATTCCATACTCTAACCATTAATTGCAACAAAACAATGATATGATGAAAAGATACTTTGTCGTAGTCCTAACTTTAGTTTTCTTTCTTGATTTATCAGGACAGGAAACCAAATATAAACCTGTTAAATATCCTGTAACTTATAAAGCTAAAATTGACTTAATTTATACTAAAATAGATGATTGGGAAGGGCGCATGGATATTTATTTTAATCCCGTTTCTCAAAAACCTACTCCAATTGTGATTAACATCCATGGAGGAGGTTGGAATCATGGTGTTAAAGAATCTAAAACTGGCTTTTCTAGTTTTTTTAAAGAAGGGTTTGCTGTTGCAAATGTAGAATATCGTTTGGTTAATATTTCAAAGGCTCCTGGAGCAATTGAAGACATACGATGTGCTCTACTCTATTTGCATAAACACGCTAAAGAATTAAATATTGATACTCGCAAAATTGTTATCATGGGTGGTTCTGCCGGAGGACATTTAGCTCTCATGGCGGGTTTGTTGAATAATAATAGAAAGTTTGATAGAAACTGTATATACGATGGTAATATTAAAATAGCCGCCATTATTGATAAATATGGACCGACCGACCTAACTCTACTGAAAAATAAAGGTTCTGTGAAAAAATGGTTGGGTGATGGTTCTAAAAATAGAAAGTTTATTGAATCTGTTTCGCCATTGTATTATGTAGATAAAAACAGCCCTCCTGTATTGATAGTACATGGCACTAAAGACCCAATTATTCCTTATGAACAGTCATCTCTTCTTTATGAAAAATTAAAGGCACATAATGTTAAAACAGAATTCATATCAATTGAAGAAGGAGTCCACGGTAAATTTTCAAAAGAGCAGCGCTTAATGTTAAATAAAAAAATGTGGTCGTTTTTAGAAGAACTTGAATTAAAAAAGAATCAATAAAATTCATAAGAGACATTAAAACCACACTAGAACAAAATAAACTGGAACGGCAACTTATATAATTAATTACTTTGAATAGTATTTATTTAAGAAATTTCGCAGAACTATTTTATAGCTTACAAATGTTTACTAAATTAGTTGTTTACAGGGTCACTAACTATATGTGACATGGTTCGAATAATTTAGAAAATGTCTAAAAAAAGAACTCCTAATTCAAACAAAATCTAGGAATAAGAACTTAGGAAAAAAATCAAAAACGAGCTTGAATTGAACTATAACCAATCACATACACTAATACTTAATAATGTAGCGAGGTTTATTGATTTAACCGAGTTAGAAAAGCAAAAATATCTTTCGTTACTTACAGAAATAAAAGTTAAAAAGAAGGCATTTTTAATGCAAGCAGGTGATATTACTAAACATGAGTACTTTATCACCAAAGGGTGCTTAAAAGTTTACACCTTAGATGAAGATGGTGCTCCACATATATCCATGTTTGCTGTAGAGGACTATTGGACTGGAGATATGGCTAGTTTTATGACTAATGAACCTACCTCCTATTTTATAAAGACAACTGAAGATTCTGAATTATTAGCCATCTCTAGAGCTAATTATGATTTACTATTTAAAGAAATACCAAAATTTGAAAGGTTTTATCGTATTCTTTATCAAAGATCGCTTATAAGTTACATAAGGCGTTCTAATCATGGTATATCCTTAACTGCAGAAAAAAGATACATCGAGTTCAAAAAGAAATATCCAAAAATTGTCAACAGAATTACTCAAAAAGACTTAGCCGGTTATATCGGCATTACACCAGAATTTATGAGCAAAATTATTACAAAAGTCAATAGAATGTAAAAATCTTAAACTAGTTCATTTTTTTTCATGTATTCCTATCGGAATTTTGAAGCATGAAAAAAATAATCCTCATTACCTTCATTTTGACCTTTGGATTTGCAAACTACCTGCAAGCACAATTTATGCAAGTAGAACTGTTTTCTGGTTTTGATAAAACAGATTTTATAGTATACGCTAGTCATACAATTAACAAGAGTAAGACCTTTAGTATTAATACACTGGCTTTCTTTCAAAAATTTAGAGATGAAGAAAACCAAGTTTTTGATGAAACAGGTGTACAACCAACGGTATTTTGGAATATTAATGAGAATATCTCCATTGGTCCATCTCTATATTACAATAGTTTTTCTGGGTATTCAGAACGTTTGTCAGCAAAGTTCGCTATAAAAAATTCACGAGTATTATTTGTAATTATCCCTACAGTAGCACATTCTGAGCAAAAAGAAGCTAGCTATACCGAGATATTTGCACAGTTTGAGTTTAATACTCCAATAAATAAAAAAGCATCTCTTTGGTTAAACGGTCAGTTTTTAACCGTATGGGATGAGTTTAAAACTCATTCTAGAAGTTTCCAACAATTACGTTCTGGTGTATCATTCAATAGGCATCAGTTTGGTATTGGTGTGGACCTTGATCAATATGGGCATAAACCTATAAAAAAATCATCTTTCGGACTGTATTACCGAACAACTTTATAAACAATTTTAAATAGTAAACCTTATGAAAAACTTGATAAAAAAACTTTTAAAAACGCACCCAAATATTGGGTTTAGCATCGCACGATTAACACTTGGTTTAGTCATATTTCCTCATGGCGCACAAAAATTATTAGGATTCTTCGGGGGTTACGGGTATTCAGCAACTATGGAGGCATTGACTACACAAATGGGTTTACCTAGTATTGTAGCTGTCTCAGTAATCATGATTGAGTTTTTTGGGGCTATTTCGTTAATCATAGGAATCTTTAGTAGGTTTTGGGCAATATCACTTGCGGGAATGTTCCTAGGCATCATTTTTACCGCGCAGTTAGAACACGGCTTTTTTATGAATTGGTTTGGTAATCAAGCGGGTGAAGGTTACGAATATTCTCTTCTAATTATCGGTCTAGCCTTAACAATAATAATACATGGTAGTGGAAAATATTCCATAGATCATCTAATCTCTAAAAAACAATAATTATGAAAAAAATAATCACAATAGCAGGTACTAATAGTCAAAAATCAATCAATAAAAGTTTACTATCCTATACCTCTAATTTATTAGAAAATGTAAAAATCATTTCAATCGACTTAAACGATTATGTTTTACCAATATATGGAGTTGATTTTGAAGCCGAAAATGGAGTACCTACTGCAGTTAAAAGATTAGATGAGCTACTGAATATTGCTGATGGTTTTATTATATCTCTTGCCGAACATAATGGGACTTATGCGGCAGTATTTAAAAACACCATCGATTGGTTATCTCGAGTAGACATGAATATATGGCGAGAAAAACCTATGCTTTTAATGGCAACTTCACCTGGCGATAGAGGTGGTACTACAGTTTTGCAAGCTGCTAAGACATACTTCCCCTATTTAGGAGGTAAAATAATTGCAGATTTTTCATTAGCCAATTTCTATGATAATTTTTCAGAAAACGGAATTTCTGATAATGAATTAAAAGAAGAATTGAGTCGAAAAACCCATCTTTTTGAACAGAAATTAAATAACTAGTTTCAATAACTAAAAAACTATTGTCGCCATCGCTAACCATCACACAAGTCTATCTTTTAAAAAAATAAAGTGATTATTGCTTTTTACACAATTTTTAAGTTGTTGGTTTTTCAGTATCAATAAGTTCTTTGAAATTATGAAAATTACTTGCTTAGATTAAAAACATAGTCTCGCAACAGATTCACAGTATACAACTAGTTATTAGTTGGCAAAGTGAATTCTTAGGATTTTATTACCTTTAATCCTATGTTTGGACAAGACATTTTAAAAAATTAAAAAGTTGCAATTGTCAGTTCAGTAAGAAAAATGAAATACTTTTCTATAAGTCTATACCTCAAGATAATTAATTGCGCCATAGCAGAGGGCATGTCTAGGGATGATTTTATCGATTTACCTACTTCAATAGATGCAGCAAAGCATTTACAGGTTGTTGCCGCTGAAGAATTTCTAGATTTACACGAGCTACTAGATGATAAACTTGGACCAGGATTTGGGGTTCGGGTAGGCCAGCAAATGATTATTGAGGATTATGGTGTATTAGGACTATCATGGCGCACTTGTTCTAAAGTAGGAGAAATCTTTGAACGTAGTGATCGTTATTTTAAACTCCTCTCAAATACATTTGTATGGAAAATTAAAAAAGAAGGAAACATTTCTCATGTTATACTCAATAGAGAAGCACATCGAAGAGGTATGGAATTGTCTACAGAAGCTAGCTTATCTGCCACAGTAGTGGTACTGCAAGCCATGTCTGAAAAAGATATCTCTCCGATTCAGGTTAGTTTTAAACACAGCCCGCCCCAAGACTTAACTAGTTATAATACTGCTTTTAAATGTCCAATACTTTTTAATCAACCTCGCTATTCCATAAGTTATAAAACGGCTGACTTAAACTTAAGAACTGCAAAGGCAGATGTCAGTATAAATAATTACTTACTAAAACAGGTAGATGAAAACACTAAAGGCATCAAAATACCCGGTAATAAGTTTGTACGCGATGTAGAATCTCTAATTAAAGATGGGCTTCCGACAGGTATCCCTGCGATTCAAAATATCAGTGAACTCCTAGCCATGAGTAACAGAACACTCACCAGAAGGCTTTCTGAGGCAGGTGTTACCTATAGGGATTTAGTGAAAAGAACTCAAGAAAAAATCGCTAAAGACATGCTACACGATAAAAATCAAAGTATTGGTGATATCGCATTCTTAACAGGTTTCTCTGAACAAAGTGCTTTTAATCGTGCTTTTAAAAAATGGACTAATCAAACTCCTTCAGAATTTAGGAAAAATAATTAAAAAATCCTTTTTGGCGTAAAATGTCAAGAGATTGTCTTTAAGTGTCAAAAAACTCTTTTGAACACTTGGCACCTTTGTATCATCAAATTAATAACACCATATAATGATGATAACAACAGTAAAATTAATAATAGGATTTTTTACAGTACTAACTATCAATTCAAAAAACACTTACGAATTGATTAAAGAGAATACGGAATCTATTTCGGTATACACTTTAAATTATGTAGTAAAAGATTCTAAAGCTGAAGCATTTAAAATCTTAGAAAGTAAATGTAATGTTTGTCATTACAAAAAGAATAAAAGACGTGTGTTCACATTAGAAAACATGAATTCTTGGGCTAATGATATCTACAAGCAAGTCTTCATAAAAAAAAGAATGCCTAAGGGCAAAAAAATAAAACTCAACTCTAAGGAATATCAAGAATTATTATCGTGGATAACTTCTACAAAAACATCAATTAATGGAATTTAAACTAAAATTTATCGTGTTAATGCTCGGTTTACTATTTACTGGTCTTACAGCTGGTTTATGTTTTACTTGGTCTAATGCTGTTACACCTGGTATTGGTCGACTAGACAACTTAACCTTCTTAAGGTCTTTTCAATCAATGAATAGAGCAATTATAAATGCCCGTTTTATGGTAGTATTTTTTGGTCCTGTCATATTACTCTTTGTAAATACCTATTTATTTAAAAACAACAATATAAGTTTCTGGTTATTCCTTACGGCTGCAATACTGTTTTTTGTTGGCATCGGCTTGGTAACCATTTTTGGAAACGTTCCATTAAATGAGGTTTTGGATACCTCTAACTTAGAAACTCTTTCAAAAATTGAATTGCACGAGCTTCGAAACAAATTCGAACAACCTTGGAATCGTTGGCATACCATAAGAACAGTATCATCATTTAGTGCTTTTACACTTTTAATCATAGGCATGCTTTACACAAAATAAGACAAGGTATCAGCTTAAAAAAATAATCAATCAAAAAACGAACAATCATGAAACAATTAAGAGCCATAAGCATTGGGGTTATTATCTGGATTATTGGAGTAAGTATTTACACAATTTCCTTCTACATCCCGATTTTAGAGGACCCAGAATTTCAGGCAAATATTTTATTGTCCTTAGGAATTCTACCTGTAGTGTGGTTAGGAGCAAAACTATATTACAGAAAAAAAAGTACTATAAAAGGATATTGGTTAGGGGTGATTTTCTTCTTAACCGCAACGGTTTTAGATATTCTAATTACTGTACCTTTTTTAATAGTTCCTAATGGAGGATCCTATTATAGCTTCTTTGCTGCTGCTGGTTTTTGGCTCATTGGAGTAGAGTTTATAGCAATGAGTACCACGTATTGGTATACTAAAGTTTTTAGTAAAACAAATACTGCAAATTGCTTATAAAAGTAAAATCAAAAAAATTAAATAATTAAAACACAATTAATATCAATTTAAAAACGAATAGAAATGAAATCAGAAAACATTTTAGTTATCGGAGGAAACGGTAAAACCGGTCGCCGAGTTGCAGAAAATTTAACAGAATTAGGCCATAATGTACGCGTTGTTGGACGAAAAACAACCCCAATGTTTGATTGGGAAAACACAGATACCTATGACGCGGCCTTAAAAAATATGGATAGAGCCTATATTGTGTATTATCCGGATTTGGCAGTACCAGGTTCAAGAGACGCTATCAGTACACTTACTAAAAAAGCTCTACAAGCTGGCTTAGAAAAAGTGGTGTTACTTTCTGGAAAAGGTGAGACAGAAGCCGAAGCTTGTGAGAATATCGTAGCAAACTCTGGTTTAAACTACACTTTGGTTAGAGCATCGTGGTTCAATCAAAATTTTAGTGAAGGTGCTTTCTTAGAATTTGTACTCAATGGTACTGTTGCATTACCAATGCCAGATGCAGAAATCCCATTTGTCGATGTCAATGATATAGCGGATGTAGTTTCTAAAGTCATCGTAGATGATAGTTATAATGGACAAACCATAACTGTAACAGGTCCTCAAAAAAGAACTTTTAAGGAGGTGGTTGAAATTATGGCTGAAGCTAGTAACAAGCATATTCAGTTTGTACCAATTTCTATTGATGAGTTTAAGGAAGGTATGAAACAAGCAGGATTACCTGATTCGTATGTATGGCTATTCGGTTATTTATTCCAAGAAGTATTAGGAAATCCAGAGAACCAAGAAGTATCTGACGATGTCGCCAAAGTATTGGGTAGACCAGCTATAGATTTTGAAACCTTTGCTAAAGAAACTGCTGTAACTGGTATTTGGAATCAAAGCGTTACGCAAACATTGTAATAAAAAACAATCATACAATAGGGCCTTTAAGTCAATTAACAATTAAATTATTGGTCCTGTTGTTAATTGTAGATGAACAGTAATTATCAATTGAATATAGAGTAGAAATAATAAAACACATAACATGAAAAAGAAAGATAAAAAATTAGGTCTTGTTTTTGGAGCAGGGATTGGACTTTCTGCAGGAATCTTAACCGGTAATATTGCTATTGGATTAACGCTTGGAGCTGGTGTAGGTTTAATTTTTGGAACCGTTATTAAAAATCACAATGAAAAGATTTATTAAATACACCTCGCTATCGGCTGCCCTAATTGTTTTATGGACAGTAATGACTTTTTTAGGTACCGACCAAGGTTGGTGGCATACACCATTCACTGAACAAAAAGAGTCTACAAAGTTTATAGCATCAGCGCACAAAGAACTTAAAAAAGAATTTGTAGGCAATATGGCTATGGCTATATTTAAAGATGGAGCGCCAGTAACGGAATCTTTCCATTCAAAGAATACTTCAGTTAACCGAAATACAGTGTTTCAAGTAGCTTCTCTTTCAAAATTTGTCTCGGCTATTGGGGTTATGCGATTAGTTCAAGAAGGGAAATTAGATTTGGATGTTCCCGTATCTAACTACCTTAAACGTTGGGAATTACCACCTAGTTCGTTTGACAACAATAAAGTTACGGTTAGAAGACTACTTAGTCATACTGCAGGATTGACCGATGGACTTGGATACTCTGGTTTCGAAAATTTAAAAGATGTGCAGTCTTTAGAATCTTCACTTACCAAAGCAAAGGACGCTGACCAAGGTAGAAATGGTAGCACGCAAGTAGGCATCTTACCAGGAAGCGAATGGCGATACTCTGGAGGAGGATTTACATTGCTTCAACTCATTGTAGAAGAAGTGAGTAGACAATCTTTTGATCAGTATATGAGAATAGAAATTTTTGAACCCTTAGGAATGCAATCGTCTTTCTATCAATGGGATGAAAAGTTTCGTAACAAACTCTGTGATTTTTACAATGCAGATGGTTCCAAAGCGCCTCATTTTTATTACACCTCTCTGGCTGCAACATCATTATATACAACATTAACCGATTTAGAAAAGCTTTTCGCTCTTTTTAATATAGAAAAAAGCACTCTAAAACCATTACAGCCAAAATATCAAAGAATGATGTGGCAAGCTGAAGCAAATAAACTTGGTGCTCCTATATATGGTCTTGGCACCTTCCTTTTCGCAGAAATTGATAATGGACAATTTATAATAGGACATGATGGTCAAAGCAATCCACCTGTTAATACAGCCTTTCGATATAATCCAACAAATGGAGATGGTATTATCATTTTGACAACTGGAAACTCCGATTTTGCTACCCGAATTGCAAGTGATTGGGTATTTCTAAACACTGGAAAAGTAGATACTTTACTATTTGCGATGCAACAAAATAAGATGGTCAGTAATGTAATAATAGGTAGTGTAGTAATCATACTGCTAATTATAACTATTTCCCTTTCGCGAAAGTACTATAAAAGAAAAGTATAACCCATAAACATAAAATTATATCTACGTCAAACGCAATATGACGTTTGCAGAAAGAAAACCTATAGAAAAAAATAATGCACACTCTAATGCATTTGCTGATTTTACTAATGATTATTTTAAACCTAGTAAAACACTTAATATTAAAGAATTAAAATTACAAAAAGCTTGGAATGTTTCTGATAACTAAATAAATTTTAAATGGAATTTTTAAATTAGCTAGATGAAACATTTCAAAACACTATCATCCTTCTTAAATTATATTGAACTCCCTCCTCCAGAGCATCCTATGCTCAGTGTTTTCTCTACTAAAGGTGAAGGTTTTTTACCTTGTCCGAAAGAAAGTTCGCCTCCTATTACAAATGATTGCTATTCCATTAGTTTGAAGAAAATCGTAAAAGGTGATTTAAATTATGGAAGAACAAATTATGATTTTACAAATGGTGTTTTGTTTTTTATTGCTCCAAGACAAGTTTTACAATGGGATAATAGTGTATTCTATGAACAAAAAGGTTTTTCTCTAAATTTTCATGAAGACTTCCTGAAAGGAACAGAATTGGCGAAGCAAATTAAGAAATATAGCTTCTTTTCGTATTCTGTAAATGAAGCGTTACACCTTTCGCCAAAAGAAGAAAAACAAGTAGAATCCATTGTAGAAAATATTAATATTGAATACCAGAATAATCAGGATGAATTTAGTAAAGAAATTATCATTTCTCAATTAAGTACACTTTTAAAATACGCCAAACGCTTTTATGAAAGACAATTTTTAAATCGCAAAGAGCTATCAAATAATCTACTAGAGCAATTTAATCAACAATTATCAAAGTATTTTGATTCGGGGCAATTGCAAGAAAAAGGTATTCCAAGCATAGAACAAATTGCAGATCAACTATCCGTTTCGCAACGTTACCTGAGTGATACGCTCAAAAAAGAATCAGGAAAAACTTCTACTGAACATTTGCAGTTGTATTTAATTGATGAAGCCAAGAATGTGTTACTAAATCCCAACAAAACAATTTCTGAAGTTGCCTATGAATTAGGTTTTGAATACCCTCCTTATTTTTCAAGATTATTTAAAAAGAAAGAAGGTATCAGTCCTAAAGAGTATAGAAAAAAACACAAAATGAATTAAAAAATGAAACATGCTTTATTTGTAATATTAACTCTTACAATCTTGATTTCTTGCAAATTAAATCAGGAAAAAAAAGAACAACAAGAACCAAATGGACAACGACCATCTTCTGCGCAATTAATGGATGAATTAGACAGTAACAAAGATGGAAAATTATCCAAAACAGAAGTTAAAGGACCAATTGCAGATAATTTCAATAATATTGACAGTAATAATGATGGCTTTTTAACTTTAGAAGAGTTAAATAAACAAGAGAATAAGCCATCAAAAATAGCAAATACAAATAAGGATTTGTCTAATGAAATTGATTCCTCTATGAAGGTAATTCCTGTAAATACAGATTACTTCATTTCAGAAAATATAATTGACAGTATTAAAAAGGAAATGGTTGAATTAAATGGCATTAAGACACTATGCTACGTCATTAAAACAAATTCTCAAGCAACTGAACATGAAATGGGTCCTTGGTGCCCTCGACATATTGAAGATGGGATGGAGAAAGCAGGAATTTGGTTTAAGGATGATAAAGTTTATGATGTTTCGGGACACTTTATTTCCAAATTGAACGAATTTTATAGTGATGACAAATGGAAATTATATAGAGAAGATGGAACTATTAAAGTTACCGACACCGAAGAAGGTTGCTTGGCGGCGGCAAAACCACAAGTAGAGGAAAAATATCATAACTATTGTGTAGAATGTTTGCCAGAATATTTTAAAGATCAAGTAACAACCTTTGTGATTCCGGTAACACCAAAATATATAAAAACTACTCAAAATTTTGGAAGAGGTGGAATAGGCATTGCTTTCAATGGTGTTAAATATGACCCACCTGCTCCAACACATGCAATATTAGCGGCACATACCATTGCTCCTTTGGACGACCACGGAGGTCACGTAAATCCACATGGAGGTTATCATTATCACGCAGTCACTGGCTCTACTAAAGAAATTACCCAAACTAATTCGCACTCCTCTATGATTGGGTATGCAATTGACGGTTTTGGAATTTATGGTTTGATAGATAAAAAAGGTAATAAATCCGAAAATTTAGACGAATGCGGTGGCCATTTTGATGATGAACGAGGATATCATTATCATGCGGGCGAACCAGGAGGAAACCAAATTATAAAATGTTTACACGGATTACCTGGCTATACCCAAACAAAAGAGTAGAAAATATAAAACAAAGGCTTTACATATGTGCATTAGATAAGGTACCGTAACCAAATCGTTAGCTGTAATGTTTAGTATCTGAAGTTAATAAAAAAGGTAATGAACGAACTTTATACCAATTTAGCCGAAGTTTATGAAGCAATGTACTCCTCTTTTATTGATTACAAGAGTGAATTCGAATTTTATGCAAGTATTCTTAAAAAAAACGATAAAAAGCAAGTACTAGAATTAGGAAGTGGAATCGGGCATTTGGGTAATTACTTTCAAAAAAATGAATTTGAATATTCAGGTATTGATTTAAGTGAAGGAATGGTCAAAATTGCCAAAAGAAAATATCCCAAGTGCAAATTCTCAAAGGAAGATATACGTTCTTTTAAGTTGGATAAGCAAGTAGGAAGTATGCTAATGGTAGGCAGAACTATCAGCTATCTATTGACTAATAAAGATGTTTTATCCACTTTTCATAATGTATACAATAATCTTAAAGAAAAAGGAATATTTAGTTTTGACTTTATTGATGCTGAAAAATTTATACCTTCAATTTGGCATAGGAAAGAAGTCTTTCATAATGCAACTTATGAGAACGAGGAATATCTAAGAAAAAGTATATGGAATATAGACTTAGATAAAGGAATGACCTTTAACTGGGAATCTCACTATTTCAAGAAATCGAAAGATGGCTTAAAAGAAATCGGAATAGATAAATCAGTGATTAGAACTTTTACTAGAGAGGAAATTAGAATATTTCTAGAGCTTAATGATTTTAAAATAAAAGAAATCATATCGAAAGAATCTTACGCATTTCCAACATATGTAATCGTAGCAGAAAAGTGATGTATTATTCGCATAGAATAATTTCTTTTAAATCTTTTAGTTATATATTATTTTCTTCAAAATCAATTACGGAATTACGTTTTGTCTAGATTTAATTTTATTTTATTTTAACAATATATTTTTTTCAATTTTAATTCGTTTATACGTTAAATTAAAAAGCTGCATTTGCTGTTTTAACCTTAAACCAACTAAAATAACCTCAATGAAAAAGATCACACTTCTCTTGGCAATTATTACATTATCTGTAATAAAATTAAATGCTCAACTTACACTTCCCTACACTTTTGAAAATAAATCAAGATATGCAGATGAAGATATTTATATTGGATTAGTTGGTAAGATGGAACCTACTGGCGATGTTTGGATGAATATAAACAATAGCTCTTTAATCGCTATGTCTGCTGATGATAATACTGTAGATGGACCAGAATGGAGTGAACCTGCCGGATGGAAATATCCTGACATTTTCACTAAGTTAAGTGACATTAAAGACAGAAAAATCCAAATTCCTCACGGATTATATGCTTGTAGAATTTTTATTTCTTTTGAATCACCTATGTATTTGCGTTTTCATGAAACTGGTGGTTACGCCGGTGCTAATTTAAATTCAGAATCAGACCCTAATGATGGGATTCGTTGGGAATTGGTTGAATTAACTTGGGGAGATGCTGGTTTATGGACCAATACTAGTCGTGTTGATGCGTATCAATACCCAATGGGATTAGAAGTACATGGGTTTTCTGGCGGTGTTACAGGAGAAACTTATGAAGAATCCTATAACGAAGCTGTCAACGGAAATGGAACTCCTCAATTTAAAAAAATTGGAGAATTATTATCCCATGATGAAATTTTAGCCGCTTGGGATGAAAATGTGAGTACCGATTATTTGGTTGCTAAAACAATAAAAACCCATTCTTATGACGGAGAACCTATTATAGAACAACCATCTAAAGTAGATGAATTCCCAAAAGATGTTTTAGACGCATATATTGATGATATTTGGGAGACTTATAGTATTTATGACTTACATATTAATATTGGAGACCGAGGAACATGGGTAGGTAGGGTTAATAATGATAACCAATTTATTTTTACCGATCCGGCTGATGGAACTATTGCCACTATTTATGACAAACCTACAACGGTAAATGCAATAGAAGGTTCTGGCTATTTAGCTTATACTCCTCATGATGCTAGTGTAAATACTGAAGCATATAATGAAGATTTAATGATTCAGGCGCAAATGGCTGCAGCCATAAGTCGACATGCTATTTATACAAATATCACAGATGAAACTGTTCAATATTCTCATGATGTAACTCGTTTTTTTCAAATAGAACCTTATAACGAATACGTAAGCTTTTTTCATGATGACGTCATTAGTTTTGAATCTCAAACATATGCATTTGCTTATGACGACGTTGGTGATCATTCATCTACAATTCAATCTACATTCCCAACGGAAGTAAAAGTAATTATTGGTGGATATTCTGAAGATAATGTTTTATCTAATTCCGAAACATCAATAAATGATGAGTTAATGATACTATATCCAAATCCTACAAATGGAAACAATATTATACTATCTGGTATAGAAAATGATGTTATGATAGATATTTATACTATTGAAGGAAAACTAATTAAATCCGAAGAAGCTATAAGCACTAAAAATATCCAAATCGAAACCTCTAATTTAACTAATGGTCTATATCTAGCTGAGATAAATAGTAAAGACAATAAGTATACTAAAACATTCAAGTTTTTAATAAACTAATCAGTTATACAACATACCGTTTAGTAGAAACTCACAGAATCTAAACAGAATAAAGATGAGATCTACAGTAGAAAAAAATGAAAAAGTGCTACTGTAGTATCTATATCTATCTATCCACTTTATCTAAATATATTGGAGAAATAGAAGACCAATTTGAATTATACAGACAATGTAGATATCTAGATAAACTGGTTAATGAATTAACAAAAATTCGCAAAGTGAGAAAATTTATGTGAGAAGAAAAGAAATACTATCGATATCCATAAAATATCTACGATATTATAAATTTTCTAATTTGGCAAAGCCCACTGTTTTTCTATAAATATCAGGAGAAACTCCTACTTTCTTTTTGAAAAATCTACTAAAATAAAATTCGTCATCATACCCAAGACTAGCTGCAATTTGTTTTAAAGGTTTTGAAGTCAAATAAAGTTCGCGTTTAGCCTCGATAACTATTCTATTAGAAATTAATGAACTTGGTGTCTGTTTCAAATATTTTTTCACAATTCCTGCCAACGTTTTTGTGCTAACACATAAAATATCCGCATACTCTTTAGGAGAATGCAACTTAAAATAATTATTCTCGATAGAATCTATTAAATTTTGCAAAATCTCGGATTTTCCATCAGAAAACTTCGGTACTATATCCTTATTAAAATGTCTTTTCTGTCTGACTCCTTCTATCAAAAACACCTTTAAAAAAGCTACAAGAACTTCATGCTGCGCTATAGAGTCTTTATCCATCTCCTTTGATATTTGATCAATCAGATTAAAAAACAGTGTTTCTTCTAAAACTTGAAAATGTGGAAGATCATAAAAATTATTAAAAAGAATTCCTTCTGTTTCTATTTCATTTTGATGACGATAGGTACAAAAAAAATCAGGATGAAAATTTAATAACCATCCGGAGGAAGGTTCCTTGGAAGTAATCATAAAAGGCTGATAAGGCGACATGCAAATCATCTGATTACCTTTTAATTCATAAGCAAACAAATCTGCATTAAGCCTATAATCACTGCCTTTCAATAAAATAATAGAATAATAATTTTTTCTTTGTAAATGGTCAAACTGACTAAGGTTTTCAAACCTTTCTAGTCTAAAAGCAAGTTCACCATTTTGTTTATCAATAATAGTTTGGGCCATACCTAATCTATTTTTCTTTTAGAATCACGGATTAAAAAGAAAGGAGTGTAAGAAACACTCCTTTCGAAGATAACAATTATTTTGAAGCCAAAATGTCTATTTTTCGAATTGCGGATGGTTCAAAATTTTCTAGAATAGAAGAAGCATTTTCCATAAGTGCTGCTGCAACCTTACCTGATAGATGTGCATCTCTACCAGAATCTTCTAAAAAAGTATCAAAGATACCATACGTAGTAGCATCTATTTTAAAAGCATACCACGACAACGTTTTAGGCTCCTCTCCTACTAGTTGTTTTCCTATATTAAGAAAGTTTTCTACTTCTGCCGTTTTTACTTTTTTCGCTTTCATAATAACGAGCAAGCCTATATTTTGTGAATCCAGTTTATGATTAGAAGCCAATATATCTATCGTTCTGATATCTTTAATGGGGTCAAAATTTTCTAATAAATCTGCTGCATTAGTTAGTAATGCCTTAGCAACTTCGCCTTTTAAATGTGCTTGTCTACCTTCTTCTACTTTAAAAGTATCATAGATACCAAAAGTGTTTTTATCTATCTGAAAAGCAAACCAGGATACTGTATTAGGTTCTCTTTCTACCAGGTGTAATCCTTCAAGTAAGAAGTCTTTAACTTCTTGTTCTTTTCCTGATTTAGCTTTCATAATTACTAATAATCCGATAGTTTCTTTTTCTTTCATAGTACTTGTATTTATAGATTTTGAAAATGTTTGAACTGAAAATCCTAGAAAAAATACTAGGAATGTTAATTTTAATGGAACGTTAGTTTTCATTTTTTCTCGTTTTTTATTCGGTACAAATTTGGGTTGAAATAAAGATCTATGGAATGGATATTTATTACTAAAGCATGGACAATTTTCAAAAAAAGAAATACTATCAAATCTACTATCTCTATAATTATGTATAAACACTTGAATGTTTGGTTTAACAGAAGCTATGTTAATTATCTTAAAGTCAATTAGATAGAGACTCTAACGTTTATTAAAAATAATTATATATTTAGATATAAAATAAAGAAACAGAATGATAGGAATTTTAGTAATAATAACGATCTCATGGTTGCTTTTACATTTTTTTCTTAAAAAAAATATTTTAGCTTTAGGCTTTCTTCCTTTAGCTAAAAGATTAAAGCAATTCCTAATTGGTTTTTTTATTACTGCGGTACTTTGTACTCTTGCACAAAATTTAGAATCCTATTTAAAATCATCCACTTGGATATTAAATACCGGTATTAATATTAGTATTATTTTAAAATCGTTTTGGTGGGATTTTAAATCTGTATTGACTGAGGAATTGATTTTTCGCGGAGCACTATTATATATTATAATCCAAAAAATTGGCTCTAGAAAAGGTATTTTAATTTCTGCCATTTCATTCGGAATTTATCATTGGTTTTCTTTTGGTATTTTAGGAAATATTGTTGCCATGATTTTAGTGTTCATTGGAACTGGATTGATGGGATACGCTTGGGCTTGGGCCTTTTCTAAAACTAAATCTATCTTATTACCTTTTGAACTTCATTTAGGTTGGAATTTTATTCATAACACCATATTTTCAAGAGGTCCGCTTGGTGAATTAGTACTAATTTCAAAAGGCGGGACTGAATTAACTGATTGGATATCTTTATTAAATTTCGTCAGTGGTCTGGTGATAGTCCCTATATTGATACTAATCTACGTTAGGTATTTTGTAAAACAAGAAACAGAATTTACATCAATTAATTAATAAAAAGTTTTGCTTAGTGCTTAATCTAAAAATCAGTAATTTTAGTTCTGTATTAACTATAACCTAACTCTTAGAGCCCACTTCTAAAACATCAAATGAAAAAACATATATTAATTCTAGCTTGTTTCTATTTTGTATACGGGATTAAAGCACAGGAAAAAATTATGGTGAATGCCATCAATCGCGAATCCACCTCACTTAATGGTTATTGGAAATATATTGTAGATCCATATGAAAATGGGTTTTACAATTATAGATATGAACCATTTGAAAATCAAGAAAATCCAGGAAACGGTGCTTTCTTTACCAATGCCAAACGTAAATCAAAATCAGATTTAGTGGAGTATGATTTTGATAAAATGGATAGCCTTAAAGTTCCTGGCGATTGGAACTCACAAAAGGAAAAGTTATTCTATTATGAAGGTACTTTATGGTATAAAAAATCGTTCGATTATACTAAAAAACAAGAAGATAGTAGAGTATTTGTCTATTTCGGGGCCTCAAATTATGAAACCGACGTTTATCTCAACGGAAAGAAATTAGGTAAACATATTGGTGGATTTACTCCATTTCAGTTTGAAATTTCCAAATTATTAAAACCTAAAGGGAATTATATAGTAGTTAAAGTTGATAACAAAAGAAAAAGAGATGCTGTTCCTACTTTAAATACAGATTGGTGGAATTATGGCGGAATTACACGAGAAGTAAAGCTTATAGAAACTAGTAGTACGTTTATTTCTGACTATCAACTTTATTTAGACGATGAGGACACTAAAATAATAACAGGTCAAATAGAGTTAAATGGCATTAAACAAGCAGAACAAGAAATTACCATCAATATTCCAGAATTAGGTATTAATGAAAAATTAAAAACAGATAATAATGGTAAATGTACTATTAAATTAAAGTCCAAAAACATTAGATATTGGTCACCAGAATCTCCAAAATTATATGATGTAACAATTAGTACGCAAGAAGATAAAATAGCAGATCAAATTGGTTTTAGAACCATAAAAACAAAAGGGGCAGAAATTCTAATTAATGAAAAAAGCTTATTTCTCAAAGGTATTTCTATCCACGAAGAAAGTCCTATCAACGGCGGTAGATGTAATTCTGAAGAAGACGCAAAAAGGTTATTAGAATATGCTCAAAGTTTAGGGTGTAACTATGTTCGATTAGCCCATTACCCTCATAACGAGTATATGGTTCGGTTAGCAGATAAAATGGGAATTTTGGTTTGGGAAGAAAACCCTGTTTATTGGACAATTTCTTGGGATAATGAAGAAACGTATCTTAATGCTCAAAATCAGATTTCGGAAGTTATTAGACGAGACAAAAACCGAGCAAGCGTAATCATTTGGTCAATGGCTAATGAAACCCCTAATAGCGATACTAGAAATGAGTTCCTTACCAAACTTGCTAAATTTACCAAAGAACAAGATCCTACTCGTTTGATTAGTGCGGCTTTAGAACAGCACGATTATAACGGTAATCCTAATACAAGAACAATTGACGATCCATTTGCCGAAATTGTCGATGTTTTAAGTTTCAATCAATATATAGGTTGGTATGATGGTGAAATAGAAAAATGTCAGCGAATCAAATGGAAAATTACTCAAGACAAGCCTGTAATAATTTCAGAATTTGGTGCTGGAGCTAAATATGGACTGCATGGCGAAAAAGATGATAGATGGACAGAAGAATATCAAGAATTTCTATATCAAGAAACATTAAAAATGGTTGACGGAATAGAACAATTAAAAGGAATATCACCTTGGGTTTTAGTTGATTTTAAATCTCCCAGAAGAGTTCTACCAGAAATTCAAGATAACTATAATAGAAAAGGGTTAATTTCGGAAAAAGGTGAAAAGAAAAAAGCTTTTTTCGTCCTCAAAGAATATTACGAGACAAAAAAATAAGGTAACCAATGAAAATATCATATGGAAAAGCAAAACTAACGGACTCTTTGAGAATATCAGTTTTATTGAAAACAATTTACATTGAAACCTATGCTGTTGATGGAATAACATTTGAGTTTGCAAATTTTATAACTAAAAGGTTCTCTTTAGAGCTTATAGAAAACATCATAAAAGAAAATCCAAATAGACTTATTATTGCTTATCAAAATGAAAATCCAGTTGGTGTTGCCGAAATAATCTATAATAGCACTTGTCCTATTAGAAAAATAAAAGTTCCCGAGTTAAGCAAATTGTATGTTCTAAAAAGATTTTATGGAAAAGGAATTGGATATGGGTTAATTAACGAGGCAGAAAAAGCAGTTAAAGAACATGGATTTACTGAGTTTAATCTTGAGGTTTATATCAAAAATGATAGAGCAATAGCTTTCTATGAAAGACAAGGTTATACATCAATTGGAAATGTAGATTTCCCTATGGAATCTAACACCTATGAAAATCTAGTAATGAATAAAGTATTCAATTAATAAAGCATAGTTATATTCCTATCACTAAACTTTTTTTAATAGGTATAAAGAATTAAATCATAAAAGAATACACAAGCAATGATATATCCTTCTACCCGATTTTACTGTTAAAAAATAGTAAAATATTTTTCAGAGCGCTACATATTATGTAGCTTTGCTACCAATAATGTAGCAAATTAAACTATGTCACTACCCACACCAGGAAAACCAGTTAGAGGTTCAAAATCAGGAAATCATTTAATGGCACTATTTGACTTACTAGGAAGAAGTTGGTCGATGGGAATTATTTGGAGACTACAAGAAGGATCTTGTACATTCAGGGTACTTCAGGACAGGTGTGAATCTATTTCGCCAACAACATTAAATAGGAGACTGAAAGAATTAACCCAATCATTTTTAATTGAAAGAACAGTTGATGGATATGCGCTTACCGATAAAGGGAAAGAAATTTTCTTACTACTAAAACCTTTAGAATCCTGGGCAAAAGATTGGGCAAAAAACTTTGACACCAATGAATAGAATACAATCCTATAGCAATTATGACTTTGATAGAGCTGCTGAACTACGTGAAGTTGACACAAAATTTCGTGAGGTTTCTTATATCCCAATTTTTAAGAATGACTTTTTTATAGTTACATCAGCCTTAAAAGATGAAGTGTTAATGAATATCCCTTTGGAATTAGCTTCTTTAACTAATCAAAAATATTTTCTTGGCGTATCTAATAATAAAGAAATTTGGTGTATTGATTTATCAGAAATTGAGCTTTCGACTATAGCAAATTTTATATCATATTCTAAATTACTATGTGTACGAGATTGTTTCCATCTCATTAATGAAAGAGAAGCTTCGTTACTAGCATATGCTAAAGGAATTACAAACTGGAACAACACGCATCAATTCTGCAATAATTGTGGTTCTACGACAATCAGAGAAGAAAAAGGGCATAGAAGAAAATGCATAAACAATCTTTGTAATTCATTACACTTTCCAAGAATTAATCCCGCTGTAATTGTAATAATAGAATACAAACCAAAAAATGGACCTCCACTATGTCTATTAAATATGCACGAAAAAGAATATGGTTATATGTGTTCTCTATTTTCGGGGTTTTCAGAAATTGGAGAAAGCCTTGAAGACACTGTTAAAAGAGAAATGAAAGAAGAAGTAAATCTAGCGGTCACCAATATAGAATATATCGGTTCTCAACCTTGGTCCTTTCCATCGTCATTAATGTTAGGCTTTTCGGCAAAAACAGAAAGCAAAAATTTTACTATCGATAATAAAGAAATAAAAAAAGCACAATGGTTTTCTGCTAATCAAATCAACAAAATGGTGCAAGAAAATAAACTTGTGATTTCTAAAAAGGACTCTATCTCAAATTATATAATACAATTATGGATCGAAAAAAACAGTTAATCTAAATTAAAAAGAAAAATATGAAAAAAGTTAATGTAACAATCGTAGCTACAATAAATCAACAAGGCAACGAGGCATTATCTCATTACTTAGAAAAAGTAGGAATTCTATATAAAAAAGTAGATGCAAAGCCTGTAAATAAATTTAAGGTCTCTAAACCTCTTATAGGTGATTACACTCCCAGTTTAGTTTCTATAATGGAATTTCCAGATATGAAATCATTACATGATGTATTTGATAGTGATGAATATAAAGAATTATTACCTTACCGTGAAAAAGCTTTTTCCAAACTAGAAGCTTATATTAGTGAGTAAATCTATTCATATTATATCTATCGTTTAGTTAACATTTAATTCCTTAGAATTCAATTATAAAATGAACAAAAAATTTCCGGTTTTAGAATCTAAAAGAGTAATCTTAAGACAGTTTAATGATTCGGACTTAGAAAATGTTTTTAAAGGGCTTTCGCACCCAGATATAATTAAATATTATGGCATTAGTTATAATAGTTTAGAGGCTACAAGAGAACAAATGTCTTGGTTTGCTGATCTGGAAGAAAATGAAACCGGAATTTGGTGGGCTGTCTGTTCAAAGGATGATGGAAGTTTTCTAGGTGCAGGTGGATTAAATAATATGAGTAAAGAAAATAGAAAAGCAGAAATTGGTTTTTGGTTATTGCCACAAAGTTGGGGAAAAGGTTTCATGACCGAAACAATGCCACTTATTGTTAATTACGCATTTGATACTATTGGATTACATAGAATTGAGGGCTTTGTAGAAACCGAAAACATAAATTGCAAAAAAGCTTTGGCAAAACTTAAATTCAATTTAGAAGGTACAATGCAAGACTGCGAAGTTAAAAATGGAGCATTTATTAGTTTAGATATTTATTCTAAAATAGCTAATGAATGAACTATTCTATCTAATAATAGTTGACCTTTTAGACTAGCAAAAAATTGGAAAGTAATAGACTTGAAAAATGGTAAGAAAAAATAATGAAATAACCCTCGATTTTTTAGATCACGTAGCCATTAGAGTAAAAGATTTGAAAATCTCAAGTGAATGGTATCAAAAAGTATTAGGATTAAAAGAATACAAACCACCTGAATGGGGTGAATTTCCCATTTTTCTGCTTTCCGGAAAATCTGGAATTGCATTGTTTCCGGCTGATTTAGATGATTCTAAACTTAATTTAAATTCTAAAAATGTAAAAATTGACCATTTTGCCTTTAATGTTACAAAAGAAAATTTTGAAAAAGCTAAAGAACGATATACAGAATTAAATTTAGACTTCAACATTCAGGATCATCACTATTTTCATTCAATTTATACAAAAGACCCAGATGGACATAAGGTCGAATTGACGACCATTGTTGTCAATGAGAATGAATTCTATTCCAAATTCAAATAAAAAACCGTGACTAATAAAGATTAATATACTTTTGTCTTTTACCCAAAATAGTACAAGTAATTAGTAAATGGACCAAAAATGAAAATTCAAAAATTAAAGTTATATACAAATAAACTAGATTTAGAAAAACAATTCTATTCAAATACTTTAGGATTTGAAATACTTGAAAGTACAGTAAGCCACTTTACATTAAAAATTGGATGGAGTGAATTAACTTTCGAAAAGTCTGAAAAGGATTATAAGTACCATTATTGTTTTTTAATCCCATCCAACAAACTAAATCAAGCAATAAAATGGATGGAAAAAAGGGTTCCCATTTTAGACTTAGAAGAAGGAAGAAAGACCCAGAGATTTGAAAGCTGGAATGCTGATTCATTTTACTTCTATGATGCTAGTGGAAATATTGCTGAATTTATCGTAAGACATGAACTGAAAAACGCTATTGATTCTGATTTTAAAATTTCGGATGTATTATGTGTAAATGAAATTGGAATGCCTACAAGTGATGTAAAAAAAATGAATAATCAACTTCAAGAAAAGTTTGGAACAAAATTTTGGAAAGGTGATCCTCTAAGATTTGGAACAAATGGTTCGCAAGAAGGATTATTTTTACTACCAAACTATAACTTAAAAGATTTTTGGTTTCCTACTTCCATTAAAATTAAACCAGAACCATTTAGTGTTACAATAAATAATAATGATCAAACATTCTATCTAGAATATAAGAATGAAGAAATAAAAAAGTACTCCTAAAAAAACAACTATCAATTAATATAGCTTTTATTAATTGGCCCTATATTTTGAGTTATTAACCTTATTGTTAGCTAAGTATTCAAACAAAAAACGTGTATATTTAATTACTAATTCTACATACTGTTAGTAATTAAATTACAACACATGAATAGAACTTTAAACCTTCAGAAAAGCCTAGCCATTTTAGGGATTCCTGTATTGATTATTGTTGTTATGATACTTCTAACAAAATCGTCCATATTTACAAAAAACTCCAACAGTTTATCTATTGCAATTACATTTGATTTATTATTAACCGTTCCCTTTATATATTTTCTGCAAATTAGAAAAACCAACATTCCGAAAAGTACTATTCTTTCATTTGTGATTATCGGTATGGTAGTTTGCACAATCATAATTCCTTCCAACAATCAATATTATTTGGATCTTTTTAAGACTTGGATATTTCCTGTTTTAGAACTTTCTATAGTATCATATGTGATATACAAGTTGACTAGGTTTATAAAGCGTTATAAAGTAAATAAAAATGGATCTGTAGACTTTTACCGTTCTAAAGGATACTTGTAGGGAGATACTTCCTAAAGCCGCTGTAATACCTGTAATCACAGAAATTGCTGTTTTTTATTATGGTTTTATTTATTGGAAAAAAAGAAACCTCAGTAAAAATGAGTTCTCTTATCATAAAAACAGTGGAACAATATCTTTATTAATTGCTCTTATAGTTATTATTGGGATAGAAACAGTTGTATTTCATATTCTTCTTGCAAAATGGAATCTCACTGCAGCTTGGATTTTAACTTTTCTTAGTATATATTCTGGTATTCAGATTATTGGTTTTATCAAATCGATGTATAAAAGACCTATTTCTATCGAAAATAATAAATTATTCCTTCGATATGGAATTATGAATGAGACTACTATTGAGTTATCTAATATTGATAGCATAGAAATCTCATCAAAAGATATTGAATTAGACAAAATCACTAGAAAACTATCATTTTTAGGAGTATTAGAAAATCATAATATGATTATAAGGGTAAAAGAAGAAAACACCTTGATTGGGCTTTATGGAATTAAACGTACTTACAAAAATTTAGCAATACATATTGATGACAAAAATGAATTTAAAAATCGAATAATTAGTGTTTCTAATCGATTAAAACTAGATGCAACTTTATAATATAATACACGATCTAAAAAACTTCATAAATTGTTGTTTTTATAAGTCCTTTACCACCTGCTGTATTAATTGATAGTAACTCTTTTTCTTTTTTTATTTTAAAATTAAAAGGTGGTGCTAATAAATTTATTCCGCTTTGCTTTTTTAATCTGATTCCTTGCCCAGAAATCACATCTGTATTTGGATTAAAAATACCTTTTGGTATATGCTCTGTAAGAATAACATACTTAAAATCATATAGCTTATTCACTACTTGTTTTACTTCCTTATTTGACAAATGTTGTAATACTTGCCGTACTATCAAACAATCTGCAGAAGGTAAATCATCGACCGCAGCATCTAGACAATGAAACTCTAAATTTTGTTGCTTAAATTTTTCTTTATTGTACGCTATTAGTTCTGCTACTATATCTATTGCAATATATTTCTTACTGTATTCAACCAATTGCTTCCCTATATTAAAATCACCACAACCAATATCACATACGATCAATGGTGTCTTAAACGACGTTAGAAATGATATTATAGCATCTATATAAGGAAGTACAATCTTAGGGTTATGAGATCCATCGCCAGAATAAAAATCAAATTCTGTACCTCCCCAAAGTTTCTTTTCATAAACCTGAGTCATTGCATCTTTTGTTGGCCAAGGAGTTTTCTTTTTATTCATATTTGTTTTTCTATTCGTCTTTAAAAACTGCTCCTGCAAACTATTAAAGGGATTCTCTTCTAAAAATAAAAATATAATATCGAAACAAACTTACAAATTATGAAGTATAACAACCTCTTAAATTGTTTGGTCATTATTATAATGACAGCTTCAAAAAAGTACAATTAGTAGTCTTTTTTTTGTAGCATCAAAACCTTCATTCTACTTCATCTTTGCATTGTATTAATCATTAAATAAACAAAAAAATGAATATTAAAGACCAAGTACAAAAAATGGATGCAATCGTAGCACAAGGTGCTATTGTTGACGCTGTAAAAGATTTTTTTGCAGATAATGCAGTAACTGCTGATTACGGTAATAGTGGAACAAATGGAAAACCTGAAATGGTAAAAAAAATGGAAGGTTTTGCTAATGCTATAGCTAAGGTTAATGGAATTACACATCATCATACCATTGTTAATAAAAATATTTCTGCTTCTGAATTCACTTTTGATTTTGATATGAAAGATGGCAGTAAAATATACTGGCACGAAATTATACGTCGAATTTGGAATGACCAAGGAAAGGTTACTCAAGAAACATATTTTAACGCAGAATAATTAACATCAATAATAACATTTAAATAAAAACATTATGAAACTTATAAAATCATCATTAATAATAATCGCACTAATTTTTACCGCTAATTTATCTGCACAAGATAAAAAAGCCAATAACGTAGACAATAGCAATATAGCATTACAAGGATATAGCCCAGTATCTTACCTAGATCTAGGTTTAGCGCAGAGAGGAAATAAACAATATAAATCAGAACATCAAAAAATCATTTATTATTTCACCTCATCAGATCAAAAACAAGCTTTTGATAACAACCCTGCTAAATATCTACCGCAATATGGAGGATTCTGTGCATTCGGTTCGTATGCAGGTGCAAAATTTAGAGTTGATCCAACAAAGTTTATTGTTAAAGACAGTAAGTATTATCTATTCTTAAATAACGTAGAACTAGATGCTAAACAACTATGGTTAGCAGAAAACAATCATAATAAACTAAAAAGTACTGCTGATAAAAACTGGAGTAAACTAAGTAAAACTCACAATTAATTTTCCCATCACTTTAAATTTAAAAATCATGAAATTTGTAACCAAAAGAATACACGCATTTTTAGATTATCCTGTTGCGATTATATTAATATTACTACCATACATACTTGGTTTAGGAAGTTCCAATCCAATGGCGCTATATGTTTCTGTAGCAACTGGGGTTGCAGCTTTTATATTGACCTTATTAACAGATCATAGTTTAGGAGTATATCGTATTGTACCATATAAAGTTCATTTAATTGTAGATTTTTTAGTAGCAATCGTATTTATTATCGTTCCTTTTATTTTATCATTCCAAGGAATAGATGCCTACTACTATTGGATAAATGGTGCAATGGTTCTTATAGTAGTAAGCCTACATAAACCAGAAATATCTGTCTGATATATAAATATTTGATCAAATAGATTACAGTAATAACATTAATGAGTAATAACCGTTTGAATCTTAATTTAAGCGGTTATTGCTTTTATATATTATAATTAAAAAAGCTATCATTAATATCTTGAATGATTCATTCTAAAACTTCTTACACTTTTATTATCTTGCTTTTGAATAATAAATTTCTTGTTAATCTTGCGGGATCCACTATAAAGGATCCAAAAAGTGTATATTGTAAATTGAATGCATCACGTCGAAAAATTTTCACCAGAACTTAATAAAGTATACTTTATAGAAAAACATACGTTAATCCACATTTTATCGGGTAACGGGAGTATTCAGGTTGATTTTAAAAATTATTTAGACTGGCAAGAAAAAGCCATTTTTTTAGAAAAAGGACAATACATCAAGTTTCTTTCAGACAATTTCACCATCAGAAGAATTGAATTCTCGAACAAAGAGAAATTTTATAATACCGAAGTTCGAGTATTATTTAAACATCTAATATCTTTAGGGTATATTGATTTATTAGAATGTGACGAATGTAATAACTTTTTATCAGAATCAACATTAACAGATAATTCCTCTAATATTATAGATATTTCTTCAAAACAATGGTACTGGCAAAACCCTTTTAAAGCAAACAAAGAAGAATATCAGATTATTTTTGATATTAAAGATATTATTGATGAAGAATATTCTAATAATTTAACCAGTAACGATCTAGTAAATCTTATTAATGATAATGGATATAATGCCCAAGCACTTATTAAAAATAAAGTAGGATTGTCAATTAAAAATTTAGTTAGCTCTAAAAGATTACAGGAAAGTCAAAAACAAATTGCTTTTACCGATAAGAATATTCAGGAAATCTCTTATGATTTAGGGTTTAAGGATGATGCTTATTTTAATCGTGTTTTTAAAAATTCAACTGGACAAACGCCTAAACAGTTTCGAGAAAACTTCGATTTTGAAAAACGAGATACATTTACCCAAAATATTCTAGAACTTTTACAAAAATATCATACTCAAGAAAGAGCTCTAGAATTTTATGCTGATAAAATGAATCTATCTATTAAAGCGCTTTCTAGTAAAGTTAAATCTAAAATGAATATCACTTTAGGCCAATTAATCAGATTAGAACTTATCAATACTGCAAAATTTATGCTCATTGAAGGGGAATCTATTTCTGAGATATCTAGAACCTTAGGTTTTGAAGAACCTAACCATTTTACTCGGTTTTTTAAACATTATTTAGGTATTTCACCAACGGATTTTAAATCAAGCATTTAAATAAAAAAATCCAAGCTAATATCCTGTTTACAAAATGTATCTGATTTGTAACAATTCAGTCAAAACATATAACAATTCGGTAATTATAATTACTTTCATACTACGTATCGCAGTAGCTTTTGCATAAATTAATACATTATGTTTTTAAGCGCTATAGGTATTGTTCATTTCGCCTCATCAATAATTTCATTATTATTTGGAACTCTAGCTTTAATAAAACCTAAAGGCACCAAAAATCATAAGAGAATTGGTTATATCTATACCATTGCTATGAGCGTTTTACTGGCAACTTCTTTTATGATATATCGATTACATGGAACATTTGGTGTACTACATTGGTTCGCAGTAATTAGCAGCATCACTTTATTATTAGGAATTATACCAATGTTCATAAAAAAGCCAACAAATTATTTACAACTACATCTTAGTTTTATGTATTGGAGTGTGATAGGATTGTACTGTGCATTTTTTGCCGAAGTACTTACGAGAATACCATTTATGCTAAAGGTTAATAGCAACATAATCCCTATTTTTTATTCATTAGTAGGAATTGCTGCAGCAGTAGTTAGTATAATAGGTTCAATTTATTTTAGAAAATATAAAGAATCTTGGATGAGTCTTATAGAAGATTCTACAACTAAAAAATAAACGCTGTATTTCTACAGCGCTTACAAATGATATAATGACTTTTATTTTGGCATTACAACATCACCAATTACATGAATCACTCCGTTAGAAGCCATTACATCAGTTTTTACAATTTGGCTATAATTACCATTTTGGTCTTTTAGCCATATTTTCCCATCCTTTTTCAGAACTTTTAATTTCGCACCATTCAGAGTAGTTAGTTCCGCTTTTCCACCGCCACTTTTCAATGCTTTTACTACAGCTCCAGCATCAATTTTACCTGATACTACGTGATATGTAAGAATTGAAGTTAACTTTGCTTTATTAGCTGGTTCTAATAAAGAATTTAAAGTTTTAGAATCAATCTTTGCAAAAGCATCATTCGTGGGAGCAAACACTGTAAATGGGCCATCGCCTTTTAATGCTCCTACTAAATCTGCTGCTTTTACCGCTGTAACCAATGTAGAGAAATCATCTACCGAAGCTGCCACATCTACAATATCTTTTTTTGATTGTGCAAACATCGATTGAGATACTACGAATAAGAAAAGAGTCGAGGTAATAAAAATTAGTTTTTTCATGATTTTATTTTTTAATAATTAAACAATGTTAAACGCGCTTTTCATTATCATATACACAAGTTTGTTTCGTTTGGATGAGTTTGGATGAGATTTTTTTTAAATTTGAAGAAGTCAATAATAAATGAAAGACGATTTAGAGCTCATAAAAAGATTACAGAATCAAGACACAAAAGCGTTGTCTAAGGTCTATGATCTATACTCTGGAGCGATTTATGGCGTAATTTTAAGAATGTGTAAAAATGAACCTTTAGCACAAGAATTATTACAAGAAACATTTATGAAAATTTGGCAAAAAGCAACTACTTATGATTCAGAAAAAGGAAAGTTTTTTACATGGTCCTACCGAATAGCTAGGAACCTTACGTTAAATTCTTTAAGAAAAACAGAAACCCTCATCCAAAATGAGGATTTAAGTGTATATAAAGATAGAAGTACTTCTGAAGAAGAAATAGATACAAAAGGGATAGTAGGTTCTTTAAAGAAATTAGAACCTCATCATCAAAAAGCTTTAGAACTTGTATACTTTAATGGACTCACTCATAGAGAAGCTCATGAAGAGATGAATGTACCATTAGGAACATTCAAATCGTATATAAAACAAGCTCTTAAGAAATTGCGTGAATCTTACAAAGAAGAACTTATTATCGTATGGATTATTATTGAACTGATGAGATGATGGATAGGAATACAATAAAAAATACAGGAATACTAGAACAATATCTATTAGGTGAGCTTTCGGAGAAGGAATCTATAGAAGTAGAAAATATTCTAAAAGAGGATGATGAGTTGCGTGAATACTTTAGCAAAATGGAAGATGATATGGAGCAAATAGCTTTAGAAAATGCCATCTCCCCTCCCACTCATTTAAAAACAGCACTATTTAATACGATAGAAAAAGCTACTATACATTCTGATGAAAAAGTAATTCCATTACAAAAAACAAAAAGAACATCTTATAATTTTGCAGTTGCGGCAAGTTTAGCTACACTATTTTTATTGAGTTCTAGTTGGTTATATAATCAATGGAAAGAGACAGAACAGACTATAGTGAATTTACAACAAGAAACAGATAATTTACGAACCAAATTGGTAAATATAGAAGGAGATTTAAAGGAAACGAATGATTGGTATCGAGCGATTAATAAACCCGATGTAGTTCAATTGGTTTTAAAAGGAAATGAAAAATCACCTAATTCTGCTGCTGTTGCTTATGTTAATCATCAAAACAAAGAAGTTATATTAAACCCTCAAGGACTTTCTAAGCTAAAGAACAATAATACTTATCAAATGTGGGCGGATGTAGATGGAGAAATGATAGATATGGGGGTTATTTCTTCTGATGCTGAAATGATAAAAATGAAATACATAGAAAATGCTGAATCATTAAACATCACTATTGAACCAGCTGGTGGAAACGATCATCCTACGGTAGAACAGCTTATTTCTAATGTGATTTTATAATCTAAAAAATATCTAAGTTTTTATAACCCAAATACTAAATACTGTATATGATTTTTGAAACTCATCAATTGAATGGTCCCATTAGTGAATACATTGAATCTATATTTCATTTTAAAGATTTTATGCCAGATCATTCTATAGAGAGAGTTATACCAACAGGACATGTTTTTATTATATTCGAACTAGATAACATCCCAAGAAAAACATTTGATAATACTACGCTAAAACCAAATAAAACATATACAAAAGCCTGGGTATCTGGCATACATAAAAACTACATTTCAATCTCAGCACACCCAAAATCAGAAATGTTTGTAATTCAGTTTAAACCTTTTGGAACCTATCCCTTTTTTCATTTTCCTGCGGAAAATCTGAGTGATAAGGTTTTATCTTATGAAGAAATTTTTAAAGAAGAGCTAACACAACTGAGAGAAAACCTTAAGAAGCAAGAATCATCTAAGGATAAATTCAATGTAGCAGAACAATGGTTAATAAATAGATTTAATGATTCTAAAATACCTTCTAAAGAATTGCTCTATGTAATAAAAAAGTTGGAAACAGCACCTGTAACGAATTTTAATGAAGCTATCAATGGCTATCCTTATACTCAAAAGCATCTTATAGATCAATTCAAAAAATATATAGGTGTTACCCCCAAATATTATCAACGAATTTTACGATTTAATGAAATCTTAAAACAAATTCGACAAAAAGAAAGTATCACTTGGTCCCAAATAGCATATCAATGTGGTTATTCCGATCAATCACACTTTATAAAGGAGTTTAATCATTTTTCTGGCTTTAACCCTCAAGAATTTATTAAACAGGAATTTAATAAAGATGAACCTAACTTCTTTCCTTTGGATAGAGAAGGTTAATTTTTTACTATCATAGTACTTTTTGTTTTTATTACTTCGCATTAAATTGATAATGATATGAAAACATCTTTTCTAATAATTCTAATTATTTCCCCTTGGTTATTTCTTTATTCGCAAGATCAAAAGTTACAAACAGAAAAAAGAGTTACTTCTACCATTGATTCTACAAATAAAAAGGAGCTTGTACTCATACAAGAGTTTATCATTAATGTTCCATTAGATTCTGTTTGGAATGCATATACAACCAAAAAAGGTTGGGAAAACTGGGCAGTGGCATTAGCAGAAGTTGATTTTAAAATCAATGGAAAAATAAGAACCAATTATAATAAAAATGGAAGGATTGGAGATAGCACAACAATACATCTTAATATTGTGAACTATGTGCCCAAAAAAATCATAACACTACAAGCAGAACTTACTAGTAATTTTCCGAATTTTATGAAAAAAGATGAAAAAGATCTTTATAATATTATATCTTTTGAAAATATCACAACTAAAAAAACCAAGGTAACTTCTTATGGAGTTGGCTATAAGAATAATCCAAAATATCTATCCTTAATGAAGTTTTTTATTAGTGGTAATGAAAAATCATATTTGAATTTAATTACATACTTAGAAACTGGCAAACGATCAATTAACTATTAAAATATGGACAAAGCACTACAAACCATGATAAGTAACATGCCTGAAAAAACAGGTAAATCATTAGATGAATGGAAAAAAATTCTACAAGAAAAATCTTTCGCTAAACACGGAGAAGCTATGAAGTTTTTGAAGGGTGAACATGGAGTTACACACGGTTTTGCTAATACCATTATTGCGCTATCTAAAGAATCAAACGAAACTCCGGATGACTTAGTTACGAATCAGTATAAAGGAAAAGAAACTTTATTACCAATCTATCAAAAACTATTAGCTGTAGTTAATTCTTTTGGCACTGATGTCATAAATACTCCTAAAAAAACAAGTGTCAGCATTATCAGAAAAAAACAATTCGCACTTATTAAGCCAGCAACTAAAACAAGAATAGATCTTGGTTTAAAATTAAAAGACGTACCAACAACAGATCGATTACTAAATTCTGGTCCTTTTGGAACAATGTGTACTCATAGAGTTCAATTAACAACTCTAGATCAAATAGACTCAGAACTTACCGAATGGCTAAAAGAAGCTTATAAAAAAGCTGAATAATAATTAAGCATTTAATGTAATTTAGTATAAACAACTATCTATCATTGCATTACTATATAGTATACAATGATCAATAAAACTTTATATTTTATTTATGAGGTAATTCACATGTTCAGGACAGTTTTATGAAGATATTGCCGTCAAATTAGAACACTCATAAAATAAAATTTAAATGAACATTACATTAGATCAAGCAGAAAAAATAATTAATGCTGCAAAAGCAAAATCAATTGCGCTAAACACTAAAATGAATATTTCTGTTGTTGATGCTGGAGCAAATCTAGTTGCTTTTGCACGCATGGATGGCGCATGGTTAGGATCTCTAGATATATCATTAAAAAAAGCTAAAACAGCGCGATTTTTTGATATGAATACAGGTGTTATTGGAGAGTTATCACAACCAGGAGGCGCTTTATATAATATAGAACATTCTAATGGAGGTTTAATAACCTTTCCCGGTGGAATACCTATAAAAAACGAAAAAGATGAAATTATTGGTGCAATCGGAGTAAGCGGTAGTACTGTAGAAAATGATCACGCGGTAGCAGAAGCTGGAGCTTCAGCTCTATAATTTTTTTGTAAAAAGGTGTAGATTATCTAAAAACAAAACTTATATAATCTACACCTTCTAATTTCATTCTTAGGCATTACTAATAGTATAAATATGAAAAAAATAGTTAGCTATATCTGGCCGCTTACCCGAAAAATCTCATCTAAGATCAACGGAACATTGGAGATTACCTGGATGAATGGTAAAAAAGTTTTGGATAGTGAAATGGCTAATTATTCCTACGGTTCATTGCAGCGTATTTTAGATTATGGTTTATCTAAGATATACTTTGATAGTAAAGCAAACATCCTGTTGTTAGGAATGGGGGGAGGAAGTGTCATAGAGACATTAAAAAAGAGGTATAATCATAGAGGACATATTACCGCTGTAGAAATTGATCCAGTTATAATCAAACTAGCAGGAGATGAATTCGATATTATTCAAAGTAATAATTTATCTATTATATCTGACGATGCAGCTAATTTTATTAAAAATTGTAAAAGCTCTTTTGACCTTATCGTTATAGATATTTTTATTGATTTAGAAGTACCGGACAAATTCTATACAATTGAATTCTGGCGTTCTCTCATAAAACAGTTGAAATCAAAAGGAAATATCCTTTTTAACGCCGGAATCCAGTTAGAAAATGATACTGATATACAATCAATAATACGAACATACTCTAAAGAGATTGAATTTCAGTTACATGATAATGTTCACGGAACAAATACTCTTTTAATCGGAAGGAAAAAATAGTATCTTCGTTTGAGATATTTATTTCGTCCTTCATGAATGCAAAAAGCCTTAGCACTACTGCCCAAACGATAGCATCCTATATCCATAGAACTCCCGTATTGACATCTAGACTTATCAACCAAATATCTGGTGCGGATCTTTATTTTAAGTGCGAAAACTTTCAGAGAATGGGAGCTTTTAAAATGAGAGGTGCTACTCATGCTATTCTTAAATTATCAGAGGAACAAAAATCAAAAGGTGTTGTTACTCATTCTTCCGGTAATTTTGCACAAGCACTATCTCTATCCGCTCAAATTTTAGGTGTTAAAGCCTATATCGTGATGCCATCTAATGCTCCACAAGTAAAAAAGGACGCGGTTAAGGATTATGGAGGAGAAATCATAGAATGTCCTCCTACCCATAAAGATCGAGAAGAAACCACAAATAAAATTCAAAAAGAAAAAGGAGCTACATTTTTACATCCATATAATGATCATAATGTTATATTAGGACAAGGGACTGCTGCATTAGAATTATTAGAAGATCACCCAGATTTAACATATATATTTGCTCCTGTTGGTGGTGGTGGATTAATTGCAGGAACGTCATTAGCTGCTCATTATTTTGGAAAAAATTGTACCGTAGTTGGAGGAGAACCTTTTGAAGTTGATGATGCATACCGTGCATTACAAAGTGGTACTTTAGAAATTAATGAAACAACTAATACTTCTGCTGATGGACTTAAGATGCCTCTAGGTGATCTTACTTTTCCAATTCTACAACAATACGTTTCAGAAATTATACGAGTAGATGAAGAAGAAATCATAAGTGCTATGCGTCTTATTTGGGAACGTATGAAAATTATAATAGAACCTTCTTGTGCTGTTCCTCTAGCAGCTTTGCTTAAAGAAAAAGAACGTTTTAGGCATCAAAAAATAGGAATTATTCTATCCGGTGGAAATGTAGACCTTAATAATCTTCCTTTCTAAAACCATTTTAATACTTATTTAACAAAGCCTAAAAAACCCTTATCTATAAAGGTCTCAACAACAAAACTCCTAATAAGTTAGTTTAACTCCTAATAGATTAGTTGTAAAACTAATTTATTAGGAGTATGTTTGTTCTATCAAATTGAAAATCATGCAAAAGTTAGCTAAACGAGAAGAACAGATTATGCAGAGTTTATGGAAACTCAAGAAAGCTTTTATTAAAGAGATTATTGAAGAGCTACCAGATCCGAAGCCTCATTATAATACCACTGCTACTATCGTGAAAATTTTAGAAGAGAAAGGTTTTATTAGTCATAAGGCATTTGGTAATAGTTTTCAATACTATCCTTTAATTTCAAAAAATGATTATCAAAAAGATGTTTTGGGAGAAGTTGTCAATAATTACTTCGATAACTCACCTTTAGCATTGGTTAAATTCTTTGCTAAAGAAGAAAAAATAAATACTGAAGAGTTAGAAGAAATTATTAAACTCATTAAAAGCAAGAAATAATGGCGTATATCATCTACAGTTCAGCACTTATAGGTTTGTCATATTTGATATATAGATTATTCCTATCTAAAGAGACTTTTTATCACCTAAACAGAGGAGTATTAATTAGCTTGATGGTGATCTCATTTTCCATACCTTTTATCTCGGTACCAGAAAATATATCTTTTAGAACGGCCTTATTTCAGAAAGAAATTATCGAAAATCCGGTACCTAACTTGGTTGAAACTAATGTTTATAACAATGAAGACTCAGTAAGCTTTTCTGAGAATACAACTACCATTACTGCTACTGAATCAATAAACCCTGCTATTATTTCTTTGGATTGGAAATCAATAATTCTCTATATCTATATTTTAGGTGTAATGGCGTTTGGAGTTAATTTTTTAATTCAATTGATTGTATTAGTATACAGAATGATAAAGTTTCCTACTATCGAAGTTGATGCATACAAAATTGTAGAAACGGATACTAATCATGCACCCTACTCTTTTTGGAATAGGATATTCATCAATCCAAATCAATACAATCCAGATACATATTTGCAAATACTAAAACATGAACAATTACATATTTCCGGAAAACATAGTTTAGATATGTTATTAGTAGAATTATTAGTTACTATACAATGGTTTAATCCATTTGCCTGGTTATATCGTAAGGCCATTGACAATAATCTAGAATATCTTACGGATCACGGTATGCTTATTAAAGGGGAGAATAAAGAAGTATATCAAATGAATTTATTAAAAGTATCAACCCCAGATATGCCTACAGGTTTGGCAACAAGTTACAATCAATCATTTCTCAAAAAACGAATCATTATGATGAATTCCAAAAAATCAACAGCAAAATCAGGATGGAAATACCTAATCATTATTCCATTACTGGCAGTAACCGTATTATCATTTAATCCGGTCAGTATTAACACATCAATTGATGAATCTATTTCTAATGAATTAGAAACCCCAAGTGATGAACATTTTAAAGAGTCCAAGTTTAAAAATGACTTTACCAAAGGAGCCTGGGATGCAGAAGAAGGAGGCGGTAAACTCTGTATTATGTATAGAAATGCAGAACCTCTAAAAAGAAGTTATTGGTCTATAACGCGTTGTTACGATCCTTCATTTTTTGCCGATTTCCCTTCGGGTAGCAAACAAAAATTCGAAATTACACGAGATGCAGGAACTATGGTATTTAGTGGTCAATACGAAAATGGGATTGGAGATGGAAGATATACTTTTACACCCAATACAAGTTTTAGCAGCGCATTATCTAAACAAGGATTTAAGGTAGATAATGAAGAGCTTGTACATTGTTTTCTTACTGATTTTGACAATGCTTATTTGGCTTATCTAAAACAAGAAAATCTTTCTCTAGATCAAGATGATTTTGAAGATATCATACACAAAGGACTTTCTTTGGAAAAATTGAAAATGTATAGAAAAGAATTATCCAAATTAGGATATACAGATTATACTATGAATGAGGTAAGTAAATTAAACTTATTTGATGTAGATGTTGCCTATATAAAATTCATTAACAACGTTAATGGTCAACAAGCTACATTAAAAGAAATTACGAAAGCTAAAATTCATAATCTATCTCCAGATTTTATTAAATCTTATAATGACAATGGATATAAAAAGATGTCATTAAATGACTATATGAGACTAAAGATTCATAATGTATCTCCTGATTTTATTGCCGATTTTAAAAAAGAAGGATACACAAATATTTCAGCAAAGGAGGCACAGAATCTGAAGATCCACAATGTGACTCCACAATATGTGCAAGCTTATAAAAACGTTGGATACAAAAACATTACTCTAAAAGAGGCTAAAAACCTAAAAATACATAATGTAACACCAGCATTTATAAGCAGTTTTAAAACATCGGGATATCCAAATATCACATTAAAAGAAGCTAGAAATCTTAAAATACATAATGTAACACCAGACCTTATAAAATCTTATAAAAAAGCAGGGCAAACCAATCTTTCCTTAAAAGAAGCCATTAAATTAAAAATTCATGGAATTTCTCCTGAACAAGCAAAAGCTGCTCAACAAAACGGAAAATCAAGTTCTTCTACAAGTAGTTCGGGAAAAGGATATCAAGAAATTAAACAAAACCCTAATGACTTTATAAAACAATTTAAGGCACTTGGTTATGAAAACGCTTCCGTAGATGATATCATTTCACTTAAAATTCATAATGTGACTCCAGAGTTTATAAAAAAATATCACGCCGCGGGGTATAAAAACATTCCTTTAGATAAAGTTGTAGGTTTAAAAATTCATAATGTGACTCCAGAATTCATTAATACCTTTAAAAAAGCTGGATATCAGAATATTTCTATAGATGAAGCAATGTCATTAAAAATACATAATGTATCGCCAGATGTTGCTAAAGAGTATAAAAATATTGGATATAGTAATTTAGATATTGACGATTTGATGTCTTTAAAGATTCACAATATTTCTCCTGAATATATTAAAGAATTTAAAAAAACTAAGTTTGGTAATCTTCCTTTAGATGATATTATGTCTTTCAAAATACATAATGTAACTCCAGAGTTTATAAAAACATTTGAAGATATAGGTTATAAGAATATCACAGCTGATCAAGCGCAAAGTTTAAGAATTCATGGAGTAACTCCAGAGTTTGTAAAATCATTAAAGGAACAGGACAATGATGTCTCTCTTGATCAAGCAATCAGAATAAAAATTCATTTTTAAATGAATATTGTCAAGAACTAATCTATCATTTATACATTCATCAATCATAGAAAATGCTGTTACTAATAGTCTGTAACAGCATTTTTAATTAATCTTAAACGATTAGGCAGACATTCTAAATCATCAGATATAATCAAAATCTATATAGAACTTAGATTATTTGTGTATATGTAATCCTATTTGCCTATGTATTCTGAGTGAATTGTCTTTTTCTCTTCTCCAATATGAGATCCCAGATCCTGTGGTATTACCTGAAAATCCTGGCACCGTCCAATCTACATAAAACCCTCCATATTTGATATATCCATTTTCTACTTTATCATATGCATACGTCATAATTTCAAGGGAATCAATTTTTGCAGGATTCTGATAATATGCTTTATAATGATCTAACAAAACAGCTTTTCCAGTTTTAATGGTATCGGCGAATGGCAAATACATTGTATCGTCGGTATATGAATCTGCTGTTTTTTCAGGAATTCTAGCAATTACATTACTTTTTCCCAAAGTTGTATAGGCCATCAATTCTCTTGGTATCTCAATAGTTTTTAGTACAGATGTACTTGCTTCGGGAACCAAAAATACTTTAGGATCATCAATATGCTCTAAATAGCCTAATGCTTCTGCGCGTATCATTAGTTTTCCATTTACCATCTTTTTCCAAACATTAAAATACTTTCCTTTTAATTTTTTCGAGTTTTCAAAAACCGTGGTAAACAAACCTATTTCTATAATTCTATTAGAAAATTCTATAACATCAATCGTTTCCCTATGATATTCTTTAATATTCTGTCTCGCAAATATAGTGTCATAGTATATTTTAATATTATCACTATGAACTATTAATGGATTGTAATCCGTAAATAACAAAGATTCTTGATCATACAAATCATGTATCGCTTCAAAAGAACTTGTCTTTATTGCTGTACTAATTCTTTCATTATACTCTTGCAAAAGATCTTCCACCCTTTCTGATTCTTGTAATTCATCAATCTTATTACTCTTTGAGTTTTTACAAGCCAATAACGTTGCTAATACAATAGTTAGGACTATGAAATTTTTCATGTTTTGTTTTTTTAAATTCTCAATCTAGTTTAAGAAGTCATATTAAAAATCACTTTCCAAATTTTTAAAGAATCGTTTTTCATCCTTCTAAAAACAAATAAGTTTTTAGTACTAAAAGTATTCGATGTTTCGGTATTTGCTGGATAGAAAGTTCCGGTTACTTTGCCCTGCATCACTACTATTTCTTGATAAGAGTGTATCTCTGTTATTTCGTGTTTCATATCAGCAAAACCAAATTCTTTTTCTTTATCAATATGTGCTATCAATGCCATTTTATCCGTAATTAAAGGCTGATTTGGAGCCATAAGAACGAGATCATCTACCCAAATTCCCATTTTATTTTCTGTAGAAATAGTATGATCATCTAATATTTCTAAAATAGTCTTCACGGATTTTTGATCTTTTTCTACAGAAAAATTTTGTTTTTCTTTTTGATCATCACACCCAATCCCTAAAACCATAATTATCAGCACTATAGTTAAGTTTTTTATCCGCATAAGTATCAATTTAGAGGTTCATTAAAAGGATAAATGTTTGTTTAAAAATGGTAAAACTCTTGTGGCTAAGCGCCCTTCATCTCCCCAATACTTATTCCAAGGATCTCCCACAAATTCTTCACCCATATGATCTACTCCCAAATCCATCATTTTTTTACTAAACCTACGATTAGAAATTACATGTGCTTGTGTTTGATCAAATCTTGCCCAATCAAATGCAATTGCGGTAAGATTTCTTAAATTATCTGCATAATCATCCAGTCTTTCATCAAGATGAAATTCTCTTTGCTCTTTTCTTATATTTTTTGGATGAAGTTGCAAAACATTATTTTCATCTTTTTCAAATAGAAAATCACAATATAAAGGTGATCTATTTGGATTAGGAAGAAATGCCTGACATACACTGGTAAAAATCTTAGTCCTAATATCATCACCTACTTCTTCATATGATCGTGCTACTAATACTTTATCCCAATCAACACCTAAAGAAACTCTTGGCAAATACCCAGAACCAGTAGCTACTGGATGCAACGCATAAACAATATTGAAAATTTCTGGATATGCCATAGCAACTTTTAATGCTCCTCTTCCACCCATAAAATGACCGATTACCGCTCTACTATTTTTATTAGAAATCGTTCGATACTTCCTATCTATAAAAGGAACTAATTCTTCCGTAATAAAATCTAACCAAAAACCGCTTGTGCTAGAGTTTTCAAACAAACTCCCAACAGTTGGCGAAGAGAAATCAGGTATTACCAAAATAAACTTGTTAGATTTATTTTTTATAATATTTTTATCAATGATTTCTGGAGTTTTATGATCAGAAACCACTTGATTTGGATTTTCAAATAAACTATGGAAATAATAGACTACTGGATATTTATTTTTTGATGATGAATAACCTGGCGGAAGGTAAATTTTAATGTTTCTATTGGTATTTAATCCTATTTTATTTTTAGTTAGAATTCTAGATTCTATAGTATCATCTATAATACTACCCTTTATTTTATATTGTGCAGAAGTAGTATGAATACACAAGAATATTAGAAAAAATGATATTGATATTTTCTTCAAAAAAGTAATATACATATTAGAGTTCTTTATGGATTCGTTTATTCGATTAATAGTTATAATCATACGTTGATATCTGTCTTACAATTTTTAAGGTCCCATTAGGTGCTCTTTGCCATATCTTTATTCCTTTACCAGTGCTAATACCAGAATGTTCATTATTTCTCCAATTAGCTATATGACTCGCATAATTAACTACATAACCCCCTAAGTCATTTATGTAGTTGTTTCTTATATCTAGTTTCTCGAAAATCGGAAGTTCTACAACGTGATCTTTAATAAACTTATCTAATGTGGGCTTATCTTTAAATACTGGTTTATAGCTAAAAAAAGCGATCACATCATCGGCATATAACTGCGTCCATAATGTATGATCTCTATGCGCTATAAATTCTTCTGTAAAATGATTAATACTTGCTATTTCAAATCTAATGTTACTATTTATCGGAAGATGCTCCTGATAGGCCAAAACAGTACCTGGAATATCATCAAACTTTAATTGTTCAGTAATATCTGTATGATGATTATAATTCCATATTTCTGAAAGTAAGGAAATGTTATTTTCTTGTTTTCTCCATATGTTCATATATTTTCCATTAAGTTCTTCGACTGCGGCTCCATTTTTTAATCGAATTTTCATAGTAAACTCACCTAATACGGAGATTTGAGATCCTAAATCCAGCGCTTCAATATTCTTTCTTTTATACTCGATAATATCAAATCGATCAAAGAATGCTTTGTGATATCGCATTGCATTTTCTTTTCCTATAAGTGTTTTTTGAAAAGCAGGCATTAGATAAATATCATCAGAATAGTATCCTTCTATTATTTCTGGCGTAGCGGTTATCATTGCTTTATTACTATCCTTAATAAATCTATTTAGAGAAATATTAATATCATTCTCACTCACCATTTTAGTCTGAGCTATTATCGTTAAGGTATGTAGTAAAAAAAACACCCAAAATAGTCCATCTCTAATTTGTCTCATAAAATATTTAGTTTTAGTGGTTTCAACTAAAATATTCTGAAAACAAACATGATAACGTTCGAAATTGACAAAATCAGTATAAGTATTGATCTATAACAAAAATGATGTATCTGCTAGCATGAAAGGACACAAAACGAGATCAATACACTTTCATCAATAATTTGAACACTTTCGTCAATAAATTAGAACCTCAACTCATCTTTAAGAACTATTTTCTTATTTTAATAGATTGTAAATGATATCATTTATGTCTATAAAATTAGATACTATAAAAAACTCTAAAGTACTTATTGGTTTATATCATTATAAAGTACATCACCTTGTGTTTTGGTTTGTTTATCACTATATGTGGTGGGCAATCGGTATTGGAAGTGCTAAAGAAGCTGCTTACAACATTTTTTTTTCGCCATATAATGTGAAATTTTTATTCTATTTTATTTTTCAAGCGGCAGCTGTATACTTTAACTTGTATTATTTGATACCAAAATTTTTAGAGAAAAGAAAATACTTCATATACCTCTCCTTTTTTAGTTTGACTATACTAATTACTGTATTAATCATTACTTCTGGTTATTTTGTTGCGGCTTATGTTTCTGATACTACTCTTACTGAATTATTTGGCGAGCAAACCTTTATTTCTCTTTTAAAATCAGGTCCTTTATCTTCTACATTAGCTAGTATGACACTAGCAATGAGTATTAAGCTGACTAAAAATTGGATTAAATCTCAACAACAGCAACAGTTATTAGAAAAAGAAAAAATAGAAACAGAGCTTAAATTTTTGAAATCTCAATTTAATCCACATTTCTTATTCAATACTATTAATTCCATTTTTGTTTTGATCCATAAAAACCCAGATATGGCTTCAGAATCATTAGCAAGCTTTTCAGACCTTATGCGGTATCAATTATATGAATGTAATGAAGCAAAAATCCCTTTAGAAAAAGAGATTAATTATCTTCATAATTTTATTAACCTTGGAAAACTTCGTCTTGACCAAACAGTACAAGTGATTACTGCTATCAAAGATCAGATGTGCGGTGATTGGTCTATAGCACCTTTTATTCTAATGCCTTTCGTAGAAAATGCTTTTAAACATGTTTCTCAAGGTGTAGATCAAAAAAACTGGATTGATATAAAACTTCATAATACCGAAAATGAAATCATATTTGAAATAACAAACTCTATTAATTCCTATGATAATTATACTACTGAAGATCTCATGAAAAACAATGGAATTGGATTAAAAAATGTACAAAGAAGATTAGATTTAATCTATAAAGATCAATATGATCTCTATATCAAAAAAACTGACAAATTATATCGAGTAGCACTTAAATTAAAGTTGAATCCACACTCTGTTACTTCTGAAGGTATAATTACACCTATTGCGACATTACAATCTTAAAAAGATAATTATGGTTTTAAAATGTATTGTAATTGATGATGAACCACTGGCAAGAGAATGCATAACTAACTACATTAATGAAGTAGATTTTTTAGAATTGCAAGGAACTTGTAGTAACCCTTTGGAAATTACTAAAGTCGAAAATGCGCATGAAGCAGATCTACTTTTTTTAGATATTCAGATGCCTAGAATGAATGGTATAGAATTTTTAAAATCTATGAAATCTAAACCTTTGGTAGTAATCACTACTGCTTTTCCTAACTATGCGTTAGAAGGTTTTGATTTAGACGTAATTGACTATTTACTAAAGCCAATCACCTTTACTCGTTTTTTTAAAGCGGTTTATAAAGTAAAGGATCAGTACATCCTCTTACAAAATAACACTAGTATAAACACTAACAAAGAAAACAGCACTGCTAATTATGTTTTCATAAAATGTGATAGCAGTTATAAAAAAATATATTTCGACGATATTCTGTTCATCAAAGCAATGCAAAACTACGTAGCATTCCATACATCTGATGGAAAAAAACACCTTTCATTAATACCCCTAAAAGAAGTCGCAAAACAACTTAACTCTGAAATGTTTATGCAAGTTCACAAGTCATTTATTATACATATTCATAAAATTGAGGCTATCCAAACAGAAGGGATATCAATAGGATCTTATCATATTCCATTAGGTAGAAATTATAAGGAAGCTATTATGAAAAAGATAGTAAATGATAAAATTTTAAAAAAATAATCATATTCTAACTTTGTAAAAAGGCTGCTAACAGAATAGTAAGCAGCCTTTTATTAACACTAATATTGAATATTAGATTCTAAAAAACTAAATTCTTGGTAAGTCTCCATCTCCTTTAAGAGGTAAATTAGAACTTCCCATAAGATATGTATCTATATGATATGCCGCCTGTCTACCTTCTGCGATAGCCCAAACAATTAATGATTGCCCTCTTCGCGTATCACCCGCTGCAAAAACACCTTTTACATTGGTAGCATAATTTTCTTCTGTAGCTTTTATATTTGTTCTTGCGTCCATATCAATACCTAATTGTTCTGCAATTGTAGGTTCTGAACCGGTAAACCCTAATGCTAATAAAGCTAACTCACATTTCCATTCTTTTTCTGTATCTGGAATCTCTTTTAAAGTAAAACGACCATTCTCTTTTACCCATTCAACTTCAGATGTTATTAAACCTCTAAGATTACCATTTTCATCTCCCAAAAATTCTTTTGTAGAAATACTCCAATTACGTTCCACTCCTTCTTGATGTGAAGAACTCGTTCGTAATCTCATAGGCCAAAAAGGCCATGGTTGGTTATCAGGACGTTCTACGGTACCTTTCCCCATGATTTCAAAATTAGTCACAGATGTCGCACCATGTCGTACAGAAGTTCCGATACAATCTGATCCAGTATCTCCACCTCCGATTACGATTACATCTTTATCCGTTGCAAGAATTTCTTCGCCTAAATCTTTCATCCCATCGACTCTACGATTGTTTTGTGGAAGAAAATCCATAGCCTGAACCACTCCTTTTAGATCAGCTCCTTGTACCGGTAACTTACGTCTCACTGTAGCACCTGTACATAATACTACAGCATCAAAATCAGCTTTTAGTTGATCCGCTTTAACATCTTTACCTATATGTGTATTTGTTTTAAAAACAATACCTTCTTCTTCTAAAACAGCAACTCTTCGATCGATTACATTTTTTTCCATCTTAAAATCAGGGATTCCATATCGCAACAATCCTCCTACCTTTTCATCTCTTTCGAAAACAGTCACTAAATGTCCGGCTCTATTTAACTGTTGAGCAGCAGCAAGTCCCGCAGGTCCAGAACCAATAACTGCAACTGTCTTTCCTGTTCTCTCTTTGGGAGCATTCGCTTTTACCCATCCATTTTTAAAAGCTTCTTCTACTATATTTTTTTCAATATTTTCTATTGTTACAGGATCTTCATTAATCCCTAAAACGCAAGCTTCTTCGCAAGGTGCTGGACATAATCTACCTGTAAATTCTGGAAAGTTATTAGTCGAATGTAATATCCGAGCTGCCTTTTCCCATTTACCACGATATACAGCATCATTAAAATCAGGTATCAGGTTTCCTAATGGACATCCACTATGACAAAAAGGGATTCCGCAATCCATGCATCTTGCTCCTTGATTTTTAAGCTTACTTTCCTCCATTGGCACAGTAAACTCCTTATATCCTTTTATACGATCTTTAACAGGCTGGTACTGTTCAATCTCTCTTTCAAATTCTAAAAATCCAGTTATCTTTCCCATGTCTATTATCGTTTATGCTTGTGCTAATTTTTCTTCTTCTAATCTTTTTAAAGCCTGCTTGTATTCCTCTGGGAAGATCTTAATGAATTTTGGTAATTCGCTCTCCCAATTCTCGAGAATTCTCTGTGCTAAAGGACTTAGTGTTGCATTATAGTGTGATTCAATTAAGTTTTTAAGTTCTATCACATCTTCTGGTATTTCTACAGGATCCAAGTTTAGCGCTTCTTTATTACAATGCGCTTCGAATGTCTTTTTATCATCATATATATATGCAATACCTCCAGACATCCCTGCGCCAAAGTTTCTTCCTACTTCCCCAAGGATAACGGCAACTCCACCAGTCATATATTCACATCCATGATCTCCAATACCTTCTACAACAGCTCTGGCACCTGAGTTACGAACACAAAAACGTTCTCCAGCCTTACCATTAATAAATACTTCTCCATCTGTTGCTCCATATAATGTGACATTTCCTGTAATTACATTGTTTTCTGGAACGAGTGTTGCTTCATCTGGAACTTTAATAATTAACTTAGCTCCAGAAAGTCCTTTCCCTAAGTAGTCATTTGTGTTTCCATTTACGATCATTGTTAATCCCTTGGTTGCAAAAGCTCCAAAACTTTGTCCAGCTGCACCTGTGAAATTTAATTTCAGTGTACTTTCTGGTAATCCTTGTGCTCCATAAATTTTAGAAATTTCATTACTAAGAATAGCGCCTACTGCTCTATCGGTATTTGTAATATCAAAGTCTAAAGTGGTCTTTTCTTTTCTAAACAACGCTTGATGCGCCTGTTCTATAATTTCAAAATCTATAGAATTTCCTAATCCATGATCTTGTATTTCGGAATTGTATATACCTACTCCTTCTGAAGCTTCTACCTGATGTAATATTGGTGAAAGATCAACTCCTGCAGTTTTATAATGTTCGATAGCTTGCTTACGATCTAATTTATGTACTTGTCCGACCATTTCATTAATCGTTCGGAAACCAAGCTGAGCCATAATTTCTCTTAGTTCTTGAGCTACGAAATACATGTAATTTACTACGTGTTCTGGTTTTCCTTTAAACTTTTTACGCAATTCAGGGTTTTGAGTTGCTATACCTACAGGACAAGTGTTTAAGTGACAAACACGCATCATAATACATCCAGAAGCTACTAAAGGAGCTGTGGCAAATCCAAATTCTTCTGCCCCTAACAGACAAGCTACTGCTACATCTCTTCCTGTTTTTAATTGTCCATCACACTCTAATACAATACGACTACGTAGATTATTCCCTACTAAAGTCTGTTGTGCTTCGGCTATTCCTAGTTCCCAAGGCAATCCAGCATGCTTTAATGATGTTAATGGTGATGCTCCCGTTCCTCCATCAAATCCAGATATTAATACTACGTCTGCCTTTGCCTTTGCTACTCCTGCTGCAACAGTTCCTACTCCTACTTCTGAAACTAATTTCACATTAATTCTAGCATCTCTATTAGCTGATTTTAAGTCATAAATTAACTGAGATAAATCTTCAATAGAATATATATCGTGATGTGGTGGCGGTGAAATTAATCCAACATACGGAGTAGAGTTACGAGTTTTAGCAATCTCAGGGTTTACTTTTGGACCTGGTAATTGCCCCCCTTCTCCTGGTTTAGCTCCTTGAGCCATTTTTATCTGTATCTCTGCAGCATTTGTTAAATAATTCGAAGAAACCCCAAATCTACCTGAAGCAACTTGCTTGATAGCGCTATTTTTCCAATCTCCATTTACATCTTTATAAAAACGTAGTGGATTCTCTCCTCCTTCTCCCGAATTACTTTTCCCACCGATACGATTCATAGCAACAGCCAAGTTTTCATGTGCTTCTTGACTTATTGACCCATAAGACATCGCTCCTGTTTTAAAGCGTTTTACAATTTCTGTCCAAGGCTCTACCTCATCTAGTGGAATTGGATCATAGTTAGAGAATTCTAATAATCCTCGAATGGTCATTAAACTTTTAGACTGCTCATTAATTAAACTTGCATATTCTTTATAAGTTTTAGGATCATTATCTCTTACTGATTTCTGAAGTTTAGCTACAGAAAGCGGATTAAACTGGTGTTTTTCACCATTTCGTCTCCATCTATATTGTCCCCCAATTTCTAAATCTAAATCAGCATCTACTTCTCTTTCTATGTATGCTCTTTTATGACGTTTAGCAATTTCCTTTTCGATTTCGTACAATCCAATTCCTTGAATTCTAGTAGCAGTATTCGGAAAATACTTATCTACTACTTTAGTATTAATTCCAATACATTCGAAAAGTTGAGAACTTCGGTAAGAATTTAAGGTAGAGATACCGATTTTATTCATCACTTTCAATACGCCTTTACCTACAGCTTTATTGTAATTATTAACCGCTTCTTCTGCAGCTAACTCTGTAATATTATTGTCTTCAATTTGTTCCTTGATAATTTCATTTACCATATAAGGATTTATAGCACTGGCCCCATATCCAAATAATAAAGCAAAGTGATGTACCTCTCTTGGTTCTGCAGATTCTATTATGATACTTACTTGAGAACGTTTCCCTAATTTCTGTAGACCACTATTTACAAAAGAACAAGCTAATAATGCCGGAATCGGTGCTCGATGCTTACTTATATTTCTATCAGAAAGTATTATAATATTACTACCATCATCAATTGCCTCAGATACCTTTTGTAAAGTAGCTTCTAAAGCATCTTCTAACCCATTAAGCCCTCTATTAATATTATACAACATAGAAACAGAAGTTGCTTTAAAGCCTTTATCTGAATATGTTTTGATCTTATCTAAATCTTCTTTAGAAATTACGGGATTCTGAATCTTTAGTTTATTGCAATGCTTTTCATCAATATTAAAAATATTATGATCTGCTCCTAGTGTTAAACTAATATCTGTAATCAGTTCTTCTCGAATCCCGTCTAAAGGAGGGTTGGTTACCTGTGCAAATAACTGTTTAAAGTAATTGTAAATTAATTGCGACCTCTGCGAAAGTACAGCTATTGGTGTATCTGATCCCATAGAACCAATTGGTTCCTTTGCTAATTGACTCATCGGAACGATAATCGTATCAATATCTTCCTGAGTATATCCGAATACTTCTTTACGTTTACCAATAGTTTCTTCACCCAAAAACAAAGGGCAATCATTATATGCAATGTCTTTTAAGTGCACTAGATTATTATCCAACCATTCTCTATATGGATGTTTCGAGGCTATTTCTTCCTTTATTTCTTCATCATTAATAATTCTACCTTCATCCATATTTACCAAAAACATCTTACCAGGCTCTAATCTCCCATGAAACTCTAAATTGCTTGGTTCTATATCTACTACACCAGTTTCAGAAGACATAATTACATATCCATCTTTAGTAACGGTATAACGAGAAGGTCTTAATCCATTTCTATCCAATACTGCTCCAATATAATTACCATCAGTAAACGGGATAGATGCTGGGCCATCCCAAGGCTCCATTGCACATGAATTATATTCATAAAATGCCTTTTTAGCTTCAGACATTTCTGAGTTCTTCTCCCAAGCTTCTGGCACCATCATCATCATAACTTCTGGAAGCGATCGTCCAGTCATCAATAACAACTCTACAACCATATCCATAGATGCAGAGTCTGATTTTCCTTTAAGAACTACTGGTAGTATCTTTTTTATATCATCTCCAAACCAATCACTGGCTAATAATTCCTCTCTAGAGCGCATTCTGGTTACATTTCCTCTTAAAGTATTGATCTCTCCATTATGACACATATATCGGAATGGTTGTGCTAAATCCCAGGTAGGAAATGTATTTGTAGAAAAACGTTGGTGTACCAAGGCTAACCTAGTTACCACTTTTGGATCCATAAGATCTGTATAGTACAATTTAATATCTTCTGGCATTAATAAACCTTTAAATATTAAAGTCTTTGTAGATAAGCTTGGTAAATAAAAGAACTTATTCTCTGACAGTTTAGAACTGTATATTTCATGTTCTGTAACCTTACGAGCAGTAAATAACTTTAAATTAAAGTCAAAATAGCTCTGCTCCTTATCACTTTTGCCAATAAAAATTTGTTTAATCGAAGGTTCTGTAGTTGCTGCTATTTCTCCTAAATGTACTGTATCAACAGGTACCTCTCTCCATCCCAAAAGAACAAGACCTTGATCGGTGATATTTTTTTCAAAAGTATCAATACAGTATTGTCTTTGATTTTCTTTTTTAGGTAAAAACACGTTACTTACAGCATATTCTCCAGACTCAGGTAAATTAAATGAACAATTTTCTATAAAGAAATCATGTGGTATATCTATCAGTATTCCCGCTCCATCTCCTGTTTTTCCATCAGAGCTTACAGCTCCCCGATGTTCTAATTTTTCAAGAATTTCTAGTGCCTTATGAATAATATCATTAGACTTTTTCCCTTCCAAGCTACAAATAAATCCGGCACCACATGCGTCGTGTTCGAATTCTGGCAGATACATTCCTTGTTTCTTCATATTATTTCCGATCTAAAGTGTTTCAAGTTGTTGAAATTAACAAAACCTTAAGGAAGGAGAAAGAAAAACCACTTATCGAACACCACTTTTTGGAGCTCAATAAAAAAAGTACTATTTAACTAATAGAATCCTAAAATAAGGACTTCAAATTACGAATTTAATAACGCGATTTTTGGTAAAAAACACCAAATAACATAGGGGTTTACAGCATTATAAGGCCAATAGGTACTAAAGAAAACGTTTTCGTAAAAAACAAAAACACCTAACTGCGAAATCCTCATTTATTTCTTCAAAAAATACACACCCCCAATTTTTTAGGGGGTAAATATTTTAAAATGATAAAAATACCTTGATTACCCTTCAAAATTTTGAGGCTAAAGAGTAATTCACATATTTTTGACATAGATTTAACATTAATTTTAACTTTTTAGTCTTTATGAAGAAAATAGAAGCAATCATCAGAAGATCAAAATACCGTGTTGTAAAAGAAGCTTTACACGAAAAAGGTATCACATTCTTTTCTTATTGGGATGTTACTGGTGTGGGTAATGAGAAACAAGGACACGTATATCGTGGAATCTCGTATAGCACCACAGATATCCAGAGACGTTTTTTATCTATCGTGGTAAACGATGAATTTGAAGAAGCAGCCGTATCGGCAATTCTTGAAGCTGGTAAAACAGGAGAAGTCGGAGATGGAAAGGTATTTGTATCCGATATCAAAGAAGCATACAGAATTCGTACTTCTGAAAAAGGAGGTTCTACACTATCCTAACCACCACACACAAATTACCAACTGAAAACAAAAAATAACTTTTAATAGTCAATTATATAATGGAAATGTTAACTATAAACAACGTATGGATGATGGTGTGTACAGCACTAGTCTTTTTCATGCATTTGGGTTTCTCTTTTTTAGAAATTGGATTAACTCGTCAAAAAAACACAATTAATATTCTTTTCAAAAATGTATTCATCATCTGTGTAGGTTTATTATTATACTGCCTAGTAGGATTCAATTTAATGTATCCAGGATTTGGAGAAGATGCAGCAGGATTTATTGGATTTGCTGGATTTGGATTGAGTTCTCCTGTTGTAGAAGGAGCTTTAGACTTAACATATAATGAAGGGTATACATACTGGACTGATTTCTTATTCCAAGGAATGTTTGCTGCTACTGCAGCTACTATAGTTTCTGGAGCTGTTGCAGAACGTATAAAGCTAGGAGCTTTTATGATTTTTACCATAATATACGTAGGTGTTGTATATCCAATTGTAGGTTCTTGGCAATGGGGAGGTGGGTTCTTATCATCATTCCAGATTGGTGAAGCTGAAGGTTTTTATGATTTTGCCGGTTCTACCTTAGTTCATTCTGTAGGAGGATGGGCTGCTTTGGTAGCTGTATGGTTATTAGGGTCTAGAATTGGTAAATTCGGTTCTGATGGTAAACCTAAAGCTATACCAGGACATAACATCCCGTTAGCTGCTGCCGGTGTTTTAATTCTATGGTTAGGATGGTTTGGATTTAATGGCGGTTCTGTACTTTCTGCAGATGCTGCTGGAACATCTCTTACCCTAGTAACTACATCTCTTGCTGCTGCTGCCGGTGGAGTTGTTGCATTTTTAGTTTCTACATTATTATACAAGAACTACGACTTAACAATGTTCTTAAATGGTATTCTAGGTGGACTAGTAGGAATTACAGCTGGTGCTGATCAAATGACACCAACCGATGCTGTATTAATTGGAGCGATTGCTGGTGCTATTATAGTATTTGGGGTAGCATTAATTGATAAATTAAAACTAGATGATCCTGTAGGAGCTATTGCTGTTCACTTAATCTGTGGTATTTGGGGAACATTAGCTGTTGGAATTTTTGGAGCAAAAGCAGGTTTTGACCAATTCTTAGTACAAGGAGTAGGTGTATTAGCTGCTGGTGGATTTTGTGTAGCTACCTCATTTATTATCATATTTGCATTAAAGAAAACTATCGGTATTAGAGTTTCTGAAAAAGAAGAAATTGATGGTCTTGACGGTCATGAACATGGGATGGATGCTTATCCAGATTTTAGATTAAATCAACACTAGAATTTAATTCAACTTATATATTTATAAAAAGGGTCGATTTACAATCGACCCTTTTTCTTATTCATTATTTTATAATGTCCATGGATAACGGATATGATGGCTCTTCTCCGTTACTAGCTTTAATTGCATTTATTATAGGAAATACTAAGCATAAAATACCTATAACAATTAATCCTAGAATTCCTACTCCAAATAATAGTATTAACGGTATACAAACAATTGCATAAATAAACATACTTATCTGAAAATTCATAATTGATTTTCCGTGATTATCCATTGCTAATACTTGTTCTCTTTGTGTAAGCCATAATATTAATGGTACTACAAACCCTCCGAACCCGGTTACAAGGTCTAATAATTGTGATAAATGGGTAATGACTAGTAATGATCTGTCTTGTCTCATGATTTCTTTTATTTTTGGTTGATGATTGCTTTATAGAATTGCTAATTTAATTAGCAACCTATGCATATATGACGAAATATTGAGCAAAACGTTACAGTTACATCTATGTATAAGAGAAAAAATTACAAAAAAAGCACCCTAAAAACCTAGGGCGCTTCTCTATTTTAGTAACTAAATTTAATTCTATATCATTTATTAATTGATTATTAGTTTTTGTGTTATAGATTCTCCGTCGCTCTCTATTCGAATTAAATAAATACCTAATCCTAATGATAAATTCTTAGCAGAAATCGTGTTTGCTCCTGGTTGAAGTTCTATCTCAGCTTGTTTTTGACCTAGAATAGAAAATACTGTCGCATTTGCTTTTTTAACAAACTGATTAAGATATATCGAAAAATTATTCGTCGCTGGATTCGGTGCAATTCTTACGTCATTAAATATACCTTCTGGTTCATCTCCTAAAATCGCTTCAGTAGATTCCAAATCAGCGATTAGACTTTCTGCATTAGCTGATTGTCCACAAGAACCTTCATAAATTTTAACATCAGAAAAAGTAGAGTTGTTACCACTACCCGCGTCATTATCATTTATAAATACTAACCTGTCCATATTTCCGGTATAAAAATTACCTACAGGAATCACATAAGTTGTAGATCCACTGCTGTAATTATCAAAATTAGTCACACCATAATTCTGGGTTCCATGAACTTTAAAATATCTGCTAGAGGTCAGCGTATTATCATCTTCAAAACCAACTCCGTGGATTTCTCCTTGACTACTACTACTAAAAGTAAACTCAATAACCGTATTAGCTGTTACATTATAATTAAAAGGAATAAATTTCCAAGTATTATTAGTCATTGATATCGATGCTCCTCCATTACCTATAGAAAAGTTCCCTGCAGAATCTTGGTTAGAAAAACCTGTAATTGCATAATCATTAAAATTTAATGAATCACAAGTCGGCGGTGGTGGTGTATTACCATTAGTTATGCTTAGGTCATCAATTGTAATATCTCCTTGCCAGCTAGTACCTGTAACTACATTTAATCGTAATTGTACACTAGAATTACCCGCATATGCAGAAAGATCTACGCTTGCAGCATTCCAATCAGCACCTTGATCCCCAGATCTAGTAAATACATTACTCCAGTTCCCAGTATTATTAGTTCTAGCTTCAACATTTAATGTTCCTACCGCATTTCCGGTCATATGATATTGAAAGCTTATTGTTGGAGAAGACACGCCATTAAAATTTAAACAAGGAGCATTTAAGATTGCTTGTTTATTTGGATATCCAGTTCCATTACCTGAAGCTTCTACATAAATGTAAGAATTACCATCTACTGCTCCACTAGGTCCTGTTCCATTAGAAGGAGTACCTCCTGAATTTACAGTCCAATTAATATCATCATTAGATGATTGTGACCAAGCACCGATAGATCCTTCAAAACTTTCGCTGTAAGGGAAAGATGAAACATTCCCTGAACACTCATCTGTTGGAGGTGGCGGCGGTGTACCTAACCCCATTGCATCCCAAAAAGCAGGAATCGTAGCTCTTTCTCCGGAATTAGATCCTCCAGATCCAGAACATCCTCCATATGCATGCACTCCAACAGCATTACCCGTTGCTGTATCTATAATTGGGCTACCAGAGTTACCTCCTGTAGTATCTGTTCTATATCTTACAAAAGTATTTGTCGAAGAGCTTAATGGTCCAGTGTGAATTTGTTGTGTTTGATTATCAATTCCTGTATCTGTTCCGAAACCAGTTATTGTGATATTCGCTCCAGGCGTATCCTGTGTCACATTGTATGATGCTCCTTGCCCTTGAATTGGCGTTTGACCTGTTTGAGAATTCGCAAAACCATCAAAAACTGCCCAGTCATTTGCCTGACTCGGACTATTTGGATATGGTGATACAAAATTTCCTATTGGATATTGATCTTCTGGTCCAGGATGTACTATCGTTCTATCAGGATTTGATTTTGGTACATTAAATTCGATTATCTCAGCTCTACTACCCACACAGTGACCAGCAGTTACTAATTTACCATTTGTGATAATCCAACCTGTACATCCTATTGGAACAATTCTTCCAATAGCATCATCCGCAGAATCCACCCTATCATCGCTAGATCCACATTGTGATTTTACAGTAGGATCAAGTTCCCCAACACTTAATTCCGAAATATTAATTCCTACTGATGAATCGTTTGCAGCTACCGATAATGTAACTGTAACTGCATCTCCGTTAAAATAAGCACTAGAGTTATTCCAGTCCTTTATAGTTTTGGATGTTAAGGTCTGAGTTGCTCCATCTAGTTTTGAAGTAATAGTAATTGTACTATTATTACCCAAATTTACGTCCTTAAAAAACAGACGTAGCCAAGTAGCTCCTGTTTCTGAAACTTCTTCGGTAATCACTTGTGAGTTATTCTTACCCACAACTCCATCTGATTTTAAGGTTAAATTATAAGGAGTTTCATGTCTTGCTAAACTCTGCGTCTGAGCATAATTGACAAATGGAATTAGCATAAATACTACGCAGACGGCAGCAATAATTTTGTGTTTTAATAGTAGTTTCCTATTATTAAATGAGTTTGTGCTGTGAAAATTCATAAAAATAAAAGTTTTAGTATATAGAAATTAAATTTAGTTACTAAATCAATTTTGCTTAAGGTTAGTTACTCCTTAAACATATACTCCATATAAATGCATTTAAAAACTATTAAATTACATCTACTTTATTTCCCTTTATTTTTTGTCTTAGAAATCTATTAAAATTTCAACCCCAGCAATAAAAGTAAGGAAGAAAATTTTGTCTACAAAAAAGTTTGAAGTCTAAAATGAAATGTAAGATTATATTATGTCTATTTTTGTACTTTCTATTAGTAAAATATGATTTCACAAGATACCATAGTTGCTTTAGCTACTCCAGCAGGAGCTGGTGCTATAGCAGTGATTAGAGTTTCGGGAAAAGATGCAATTAGTATTTGCGCTCCCCTATTTCGTTCTATTAAAGGAAAAGATCTAAATAAACAAAAAAGTCATACAATACATCTAGGTCATATTATTGATAATGAGCGTATATTAGATGAAGTATTACTCTCTTTGTTTAAAGGAACGACTTCTTATACGGGAGAACCTACTGTAGAAATATCATGTCATGGGTCAAGCTACATCCAACAAGAAATTATTCAGTTATTACTTCGTAAAGGATGTAGAATCGCTAACGCCGGAGAATTTACATTAAGAGCATTTATTAATGGTAAATTAGATTTATCACAAGCAGAAGCAGTGGCAGATCTTATCGCTTCTGATTCTGAAGCTTCTCATCAGATTGCTATGCAACAAATGCGTGGTGGTTTTAGTAATGAAATTCAAAAACTGCGGGATGAGCTTCTCAATTTTGCATCATTAATAGAACTAGAACTTGATTTTGCCGAGGAAGATGTAGAGTTCGCTAATAGATCGCAGTTTCAGGATCTAATCTCTCGGATCACCAAAGTTCTAAAGCGACTAATTGATTCTTTTGCTGTTGGAAATGTAATTAAAAATGGTATTCCGGTTGCAATTGTGGGAGAACCTAACGTTGGTAAATCTACATTACTCAACGTTTTATTAAACGAAGAGCGCGCTATTGTTTCTGACATTGCTGGAACCACACGCGATACTATTGAAGATGAAATCAATATAGGAGGTATTGGATTTAGATTTATCGATACTGCTGGTATTAGAGACACTAAGGATATCGTAGAAAGTATAGGAATAAAGAAGACTTTCGAAAAGATTGAGCAAGCACAGGTGGTTATTTATTTGATTGACAGTTCTGCATTAACCGTTGATAGTTTAAAGTTATTAAAAACTGAAATCGGTAAGATCAAAAACAAATATCCGCAGAAACCATTAATTGTTATAGCTAACAAAGTAGATAAACTTAGTGAATCCGAGATTTCATCATTAACTTCAGAGATCGAGAATATACACCTGTTGTCCGCCAAACAAAATATTGGGGTTGAAGAATTACAAAGTAAACTCTTAGATTTTGTAAATACAGGAGCTTTAAGAAATGACGAAACTATTGTGACCAATTCTCGTCATTATGATGCTTTATTAAAAGCTTTAGAAGAAATTCAAAAAGTACAATACGGTATTGACAATGGTTTATCTGGAGATTTAATGGCGATTGATATTCGTCAGGCATTATATCATTTTGGTGAGATTACCGGTGAGATTACTTCTGATGATTTGCTTGGTAATATTTTTGCTAATTTCTGTATTGGTAAATAGATTTTCTAGCCTTTAATAAGGTTTTGTTTTCCTTTGTTTGACCTTTTATATAAAAATAGTGTGATTTATAGCTATCCACAAAGAACTTACTTTAATATATTCTCAAAATAGAATTGGCCTTACTTAGAATTCAAAAATCAAACATTATCACACTCCTATATGACATGAAAAAACATCAAAATCAAAAAAGAACCGTGATATTAGAGATGTTTAATAAAAAGAATGAATTTATAAAAACCATAATTATTCTTTTAGTATCCTAAATATTTTCGATGTTTCAACTCCTTCTATTTTCAGTAAATAAATACCTTTCGAAAAATCACTCATATTTACCTCTAATTTATTAGTACCATCTTCTATTTTATTATTTCTTAGTACTTTTCCTTCTAAATTATATAATATATAGTTTGTGTAATATATGTCACTTAAATTAACATTTAATAAATCTTCTACAGGATTCGGGTATATAGTTTCTATTTTTTTGATATTGGAAAATTCTTTATCTATATTATAATATCCGTTTTCACCGTCAAATCTCTGAAATTCTTCTAAAACTATATTAAATGTTTTTTTTACTGTAAAAAATAATGCTTCACCTCCCTTAAGTTCGAACTCTTTTTCAAACCATCCATTACGATAAGTATCAAACTGGATTTCCTCATCTTTACCATTATCTGGGTTAATTTGTCTCCTATGGGCGAGCTTATCGCTAAACTTACAAATAACTTTTTGATTAAAAATCGTTTGATCATAGTTATTTCCGCCATGTTGCATATTTACCACCATTATATTATACCACTCGCTATTCCAGGGATAATCAAAACGTGCGATACAAATGCCTCCATCACCGGAAACATCAAAATCTGAGCTTACGTCCCCTAACTTATATTCCCTTACACCTCTAGGAATACCACCATTTTTATTCTTCATAAAAGAAACGCTTGTTGATTCTAAATCCATTAACTTATCTCCCCAATTAAGAACAGTCTGATTAATATCTTTAACTATTTTGTATAAATCTGTTTTTTTGTTGGTAGTATGTTCTAACATACCATTCCCAAAGTTATCTTTATCCTTTTCCTTTATCTGATAATTATACCACCAAAGCCCTTTCGCTCCATATGCTAAGTGCATGTTAACCTGCCATCTACAATCTGTCTCGCTGGACTTACGTGTATCCTGAGAATCAGCTCCACCTCCTGTCCATTCCACAAGGCTAATGAATCCGAAGATTCCTGGACCTCGATTTCCAACTAAGTCATATGATCTATTTCTAAATAGTTCGAGATTATTAAAGTATGAAGGACTTGTAGCATTATCTGAACTCTTCAAAGTAGGGTAATGAGAGTAGCCTACAACAGAAGGGTTACATCTCTCCAAGCCTTGATCCACAAGAGTATTGTAAGGTACTTTAAATCGGCTTTCTGGAACCGCCCAATTTGGTAAAAAGTTAATTTGAGTTATAACCCTACTTGGTAGTTTTGGATAAATCTCTTTATTCACAACCCAATTAATAAAATCGTACTGATGATAATAATGATGAAATTGATGTTTTTTAAAATTGGGAGCATCATCTTTTAGAATAAAAATAGAGATTCTATTGGCAGAATCATTCGCTAATTTAATTGCGTTTTCCAATGAAGACCTGTTACTAGGTAAAAAATATTCGTCCCAAGTTCCCAAAACAGCATTGAGTCCTGCAGCTTTGGTAAATTTTAATTGATTTGTATCTACTTGTATCATATTAAGGTTGGCCTCTGCATAGGTATCAAACCAACTTTGTGTTTTACTTGTTCTCCATGCAAAAGACCAAGCACCAATAGGGAACTCTTCTTGTGCATCAATCCATTTTTTAAATCTTTCCCCTGTTTGACCATATCCATAAGACACAAAACAAATGATAATTAGCAATATACACTTGTTCATATTTAGGTTTTCTTTTATTAACATTATCATAATAAATTTTTAATCTTTTTTTTAACACAAAGAATCAAACACTATATTTATAAGTGTCATTAAACATAAATATGTTACCCCTGCTCAACCTTTTTTTATCAAAAATTAATTTAAAAAGAAGAAACTAACAGTTTTAGCTAATTATCCAGTAGTAAAAATATTTCTTTCTTGGATAAAATAGAACTTTCAATTGCATTGGAAAAACATACTTTCATATTTTAACTTTGAAATCAAACAAAACACCAACAAAAGAAAACAAAATCTAGCACTTCCATTTCACCTCCTACTCTGCTACCCCTTTATTTATAATGGTTCAACACATATTGTATTGAGAAGTAGTTTAGATAATACTTCTCAACTCTGCTTTGTTATATGATTATTTATTTAAACTTATAATGCAATAAACTTAAATACAAAAAGTAGATCACCTCATTGTATTATCCATAATTATTCTGAAATAATTATTGTATTTTCATTCTATGAATGCAACAAGCTATACTCAAGGTATTTTACAATATATTCCTTTCTTTTATGTAATCTGGTCAGACGATTTATTATCCTACTCGGAAATTTCTGTTGTAAAGACAGCAATCCAAGGAGATGAAACATTAGGCAAGGAAGACAGAGGTGTTCTTACAAGTTGGTTAAACCCTAATGACCCTCCTAAGGATCAAGAGTTAAAAAACTGGAAAAAAACAATAACAAATTCTTCCATTAAACTAGTAGAAAGTGAAGTGCATCCACTGGCAACATTCAGCCAAAATTTAGTTTGTTATTATCAGACAGCATGTCCTTTTAATACCCATTTAAAAGATATAGAAATAAACCTTGGTATTCAGCCTAACCACTACAGGCATTTATTTGATTTAGAAGTAGTCCAAGAAACATCGGCTGAACATTATGAAGCTTCTGCTATTGACCAGATTCTTAAAGGTGAGCACTCCGATGTGGTTGATGCTTTTCGAGAAGTTCTTAAAGATCCAATTTTTGATTGGGATATCAGGAGAACCAAAGAAGAATTTAGAGAACACGTATTACAACAAGTAAAATTCTTAGCCAAAGAAGGATATGGAGCTATGGCGTATCCAGAAACCTATGGCGGCACCGAAGATATGCTTGGATATGCAGCTATTTTTGAAAATCTAATGTATGTAGATGGAAGTTTAGCGATAAAGTTTGGGGTTCAGTTTGGTCTTTTTGGAGGAAGTATTCAAAAATTAGGCACAAAAAAACATCATGATCAATACCTAGCAGATACCGGAAAAACAAAACTATTAGGATGTTTTGCGATGACCGAAACTGGACATGGTTCTAATGTAAGAGGTATTAAAACTACTGCAACATATCATAAAGAAACAGATAGTATAATTATACATACGCCAGGACAAAACGATAATAAAGAATATATAGGTAATGCCTTAGATTCTAAGATGGCATCAGTTTTTGCCCAATTAATTGTTAATGGTAAGAACGAAGGAGTACATGCTATTCTGGTTCCGATAAGAAATAAACAACACGAATTAATGCCTGGAGTCACTATTGAGGATAATGGTTATAAATTAGGACTTAACGGAGTAGACAACGGAAAGATATGGTTTCATCAAGTGCACGTTCCCAGAGAGAACTTATTAAACAAATATGGAGATATTGATGCAAATGGCTCATATCATTCTGATATCAAAAATCCAAACAAACGTTTCTTTACGATGTTAGGCACATTAGTTGGAGGTAGAATATGTGTAGCTCGCGCTGGACTAGGCGGAGCTAAAAAAGCCCTAGCAATCGCTGTTAGGCATGCTTTAAAAAGAAGGCAATTTAATGATAGTATAAAAATCCAAGAGGATCTCCTTATGGATTACCCCACACATCAATTACGCCTCACACCGGCTGTAGCAACTTGTTATGTATATGATATTACATTAACGCATATGATGAAAATCTACAGTGACAAATCAGTAATAGATAAACGAAAAATTGAAACTCAGGCAGCTGGACTTAAATCCATAATTACCTGGTTTGCAAATGATACGATACAAGAATGTAGAGAAGCCTGTGGTGGAAAGGGATATTTAATAGAGAATCAAATTGCTGACCTAAAAGGCGATGTAGATATCTTCACCACTTTTGAAGGAGATAACCATGTATTACTATTATTAGCGGCAAAGGGTATATTATCAGAGTTTAAATCTGAATTTAACAGTGCCGGTTTTACGGCTGTGCTAAAATTACTGGGAGCTAGACTTAATGATAAATTAAGTACTATAAATCCTGCTTATACTAACAATGTAGACAAGGATCATCTGTATAATCCTAAATTCCACAAACATGCATTTGATTATCGAACCAGAAGACTTACGTATACCTTAGCAATGCGAATTCGTGATTATGTAAAAAAAGGAATTCCCTCGTATCAAGCTTTTCTAAAAGTTCAAACACATTTATTATCCCTAGGAAAAGCATATAGCACTGAATTGGCATATAGCACCTTTACAAGTTTTGTAGATACCATAGAAGATAAAAAATATCAACAGTTGTTTCAGAAAATAGGTACTTTGTATGCATTACACGAATTAAGAAAAGATGCATCCTGGTATTTAGAACAAGGATATATTGGTAGTGCAAAATCAAAAGCAATTCGAAACCGTGTAGAGCGGCTTTCTACAGAATTAAGACCGCATATAAAAACATTAGTTGATGGATACGGAATTCCAGAGCATTGTATGAGTGCTCCAATAGCAATTTAAAAATAAAAAACCAGTAAATAAACAATTCATTTACTGGTTTTTTTAATAACTATATCTATTTTTATTTACTCTTGTTCCGAAACTTCTTCTTCGGCCTTCTTTTTATCTTCCTCAATCATTTTTTTATCCTCATCAGTAATACGCTCGTGTTCTGCAGCTATACCTTTATGCTCTTTCTCCATATGCTCATGTTCCGCTTTCATGGATTCATGTTCAGATTTCATTTGCTCCAATGTAATCTCTCCAGAAACATGTTTTGTTTCTAATTCAGCGTGCTTTTCTATCAATGTCTGATGATCTTCAATAAGTTTACCGTGTTTGGCTAATAAATCTATGTGACTCTTTTCTGTTATCAAATGAATTGAATCATTTTCGATTGTTTTATGAGCAGCTACCATCTGCTGATGATCATCTTTCATAGTGTTATGTTCTTTAGCCATAGTTTCGTGAGAAGCTTCCATTTCTTGATGCTTTTCTACCATAGCTTTATGCTCAGGTGCTTCTGCGGGGTTTTGCTTGCAAGACACAAATAAAAGAACTGTTGCAATCACTGCTAATCTACTAAGTGTTTTCATGATTTTAATTAATTGGTTTACGATTCAAATGTATAAACTATTTTTTTACTGAATTATTTTAGTTTTGCTTTTTTAAAAAATTTAAAAATTCCCTATTCCCTAACAATCTAATTTGGAAAAATTTCCTTTATAAGTAAGGTTTGGATTAATCAGAAGACAAAATGGTGAAGTATACTTTTTTCGAATTTTATGAAAAAAAAGTACTTATGGTCAAAAAATCATTATTTTCGATAAAGTAAAGGAATCCGAATACGATAGCATGGAGATTAAAAAATCAAGAAATACTGAAAAACAAAATCTTGTTAAAAAAATCCTTTCTGACACGGAACATGCAATGTCTGCTGAAGAAATTATGGCTACTATGCCAATAAAAGTTAACAAGACCACCATATATAGAATTTTAGATCGATTTGCCGATAAAGGAGAGGTTCATTTCGTAACTGGCAAAAATGGAAAAGCGTATTATGCACTTTGTGATACTAATTGTGGAACATCTCATAAAATTCATAATCACATACATTTCGAATGTCAGACATGTAAAGAAGTAACTTGTCAACCCAATACACTACATATCCCAAGCTTAGAAGGGTTTACAATCCAAGAGACTCAATTTTTAATTATTGGTATTTGTAATAAATGTAAATAAAGAGAAACCATCAGCTCTCCAGCCAATGGTTTCGTAACTACACATCCCAACGTAAAAATAAAGATTGTGTCTTTTATCTTACTGCTATAGGATAGTTTTCTCCTCTGTTACTTACAGTACCAGATGTTCTAGGTCCGTTATTTCTAGCATGCATAATTCCAGCTACGTGAGGTGATGCCATTGATGTACCACTCAATGTTGCATAACCACCGTTTAAATATGTACTTCTAACGCTACTACCTGTAGCAATAACATCAACAGGATTCATATTGTAATTTGAGAAAGATGAGAATCCTTGACTACAAGTCATAGAAGCTACTGTGAATATATTAGTTCCATTCACACAAGCTGGTTGATAGTTTGCTGAATTAGCACTACTATTTCCTGCTGCAATAGCAACTCTAGTTCCTGCATTTCCAAGAGCTAATAATGCACTTCTGTAAGAAGAATTGTTTGCACATCCTGATCCAAAGAAACCTCCTAAACTTAAGTTAGCTACATCACCAGCTAAATCATATTGACCAACGTGGTTGATTCCATTTAATATTGTAGAAGTACTTGTACCACCACTACATCCAAAAACTCTTACTGGCACAACTGGTGCTCCAGCAGAAACTCCTACTACACCAATACTATTGTTTATAGCAGCCGCAGTTCCTGCTACGTGTGTTCCGTGACCATTACAATCATTAGCGGATCCACCTACAAATGATCTAGCATAAGTAGTATTTGTAACTACATTAAGGTCTGGATGATCTAAATCAATACCAGTATCGATTACCCATATCCAAGCATTACTACTAGAACCATCAGCGGCTCCACCAGCTCTAGTAATACCACAAGGTGTTTGCTGAGCCATTCTTTGTGATTGATCTCCAGAAACTACTTCTTCGATATCGAATTTAGGCAATTCTACCACTCTATCGTACTCGATCGCTGCAATATTAGCGTCTTTAGATAATTTTTGAAATTCACTATCTCCTAATTCAATAGCCATCCCCGAAATTTTGGTAGTATAGTAACTTAATACTTTAGACTGATCCAAATCATTTTCTGATAAGATGTCATTCATTTTTTTGATAGATACTTCGGAGATCTCTCTAACCGAATTTGCCTTATCTTCTCTACTCGTAAAAGATCTTTTTTCTAAAACTTTCGATGCAGGTTCTATTTTAGAATCTTTAAACACTACAATATACTGTCCGGGAATTATTTTCCCTTCAGTACTAGTAGGTTCTACAATAGTTTCTGCAGTTCCATCATTAAAATTTTCATTTTGACATGATGTGAATACCATAGCTGAGAGTAGTGTCCCCACAGCGATTTTACTTAAATTTTTCATATTGAGTTAAATTTGTGTTAGGCGCAAATTTATAAATTCAAACGAAAAATTTAATATGGTAAAACCGTATGCTATTTCGTTAACAATTAATAATTAAGATAAAAAATTGCATTTAAAAATAATTTGTTGCAACTTTGTTGCTTTAGTGATAATAATGGTTTCAAGAAGAATTAACAAAAACAAAAACCAGTACAAAAACACACAAAACTAAAATAATTAATCAAAATTAATTAACATTTAATTAACACTATTTAACTAAATTTTCCAAAGACAAGTACTTCTAAAGGTTAAAAACTGTTTAATTAACTAAAAATTATATTAAACAAAGTGCCACTTTTTCGAAAACATAGTAAAACAAAATAGCTTTATTAAATACTTTATTATCTAAAAAAGCTTATTAGTTATCATATCTAACCAATGAGGTTGAACTTTTATAAAAATATAATTTCTCTTTTTTTAGTTACAACTTTTCTGCTTTTAAGAGTTGTTAGTGCACACGCATTTTCACATTTTTCCGATGATACGCATCCAGATACAAATTGCGAATTATGTGAGATCATTACAACATCAAATCAGCTTACACCTTTTATAGGTGATACTACCGAAGAAATAGAACAAAAATCTACAGCAGATTATCAAGAACATAAAGTAGATTTTAGTTACGAAACATCTAAATATAGTATAACACTGCCCAAAAGTGTTTACAACAAACCTCCTCCAACACTTTAAATTAGAGTTAAAACACTTTATTTTTTACTTATTCTTTTACGATTATACAGTGATATATAAAATAACTCAACTTTTCCTGCTAGAAAACCTTATTTCAAATTTTTCTAATCTATCACAATTTCACTCATTATCAAGAAGGTTCTCTATCAGGTATAAAACCTCTCAATATTAAGATTTACATCAAATAACATTATTAATAATTTAAAACTTACCATGATTACTAAAAAAGAAATTGAAAATGCCCAAAAAATTTGGGGAGAAGGAGTTGTTCAAATAGGTGCACTTCATACAGATAGATCAGCAAATGAAACTTATACGGAAAACTTCGTAAATGATTTGTATGATTTTGACAACAAAGAAGTATTATTTAAACCAACTAAAGCTGCAATTGATCAGTTTAGAATTACTAAAGAAGGTGCGATTTCCTATTTTATTGGTGGTAATTCAAAATTTTCTGAAGATAAAGGTTTTGCTCTTCAACCTTGGACACAGGTTAGGTTTGAAAATGCAGCCTTAATATTAGAAGAAAATAGGGCGTTAGCCATGGGGAATTATTTTTTTACTGATACAAATGGACAAGACACTAAAGTTGAATACACTTTTGGATATCGAAAAGATTCCAACGGAAAACTAAAAATAGATGTACATCATTCATCTTTACCATTTAGCATAGTAGAAAGTGTATGACTTTTAATAAACTAAAATCAGGTAATTCTCTGTTTTTGATTTGCCCAACGGACCATATAGAAGGTGTTTTAAGACAAACTTGTAGTAATGAAGCATTTTTCTATACGGCCCTTGGGGCTAATTTTAGATGGGATATTGATACTCAAGAAAACCTTATTTCTGTAATTAAAAATCAAAACATTACTCAAGTTATTTTTATAACAAAAAACACAAATATTTTTTACAGAGAAGTACTTGAACCAGAAATCGAGCCCTTTTTCAACGCTAATAAAACCTTATTACAGCTTGATAAAACGTTACCTAAACATTTCTTAAGTCAAAGTCATCCAATATTGAGAGTAATGCTTTTGGCCTCCAGACATTTACAAAAACAACGAAAATACATGTTAGACACTCCAATACTGGGAAAAGCTTTAAAACATCACAATGTTATTACCCAAAGTTTTGTCTACTATTCAAATAATCAAATTTTTTATCCTCCAAAAACAATCGAAAATAAGGTTTTGTTATATGGTAAATTATCTCCTAACTAAAAATTAGGTAGCCAATTGTACAAAATGAAAATTATCATAATAATTAAAATACTGTAATTATGAAATTCTATCAAATATTACTTCTCGGATGTCTATTGCTATTTTCTACATCATTTAGCCTAACACATCCAATAAAGCTAACCTCATCATTAATTCAATCTTTTCCGGAAAGTAATATTTTAGGAGTAGAATGCAGAGTTTTTATTGATGATTTTACTTTTAGTATGAACGATACATTTACTAAAAATTTTAATGCATCAGACTTATCCGAAGAAGATATTGAAGGAATTGAGAATTATTTTAAAAAGTATTATAAAATAATCATTAATGATAAAATATACACCCTTAAATATATTTCTTCAGAAGTTTTTGAAAAGCATAATGTTTTATCAATTAAGTTTTCCAAAAAAATTCCGGTGATAAAAGAGGGAGATCAAATTTGTATCGAAAACACACTTTTTTTTCAAGAATTTGACTTTTTACAATCTAATAGGATGACTGTTCGTATACCTCCATTTATTTCAGAAGATTACTTCGAAGTTACATCACTAGACAAACCTATAACTCTTAATTTATAATACCCTAATCCTAATGGATAATTTAAGCTCTTTTTTTATTAATGGATGGCATCATATCGTAGATATTAATGCATACGACCATTTATTATTTGTAATGACATTATGTGCTGCTTTTAAACTAGAACAATGGAAGCAAATATTAGTAATCATTACCGCTTTTACTATTGGGCATAGCGGAACTCTTATTCTAAGCGCCTTAGATATAATTCCGGCAAATTCCAAACTTATAGATATGCTCATTCCTTTTACCATAATGTTAACTGCATTAGCCAATATTATCAATTACAATAAACACGGTAAATTTTCTGATACTAAAGTAAAATATAGCATTGCCTTAATTTTTGGGTTAATTCATGGATTAGCATTTGCCAGCAATTTTAAATTTATGCTATTTAGTGATAGCATAATTATGCCACTATTGGCATTTAATATTGGTATCGAGGTTGGACAGTTATTTATTGTACTCCTTTTTATGTTATCCCTATGGATATATACTCAATTTATTAGGGGAGAACATTTAAAATGGAACCTGTTCATTTCGGGAGCTGGTTTTGGAATTGCTGCCACGATTTTATTAAACGCTTTTAATGATATACAATAATAGACTATGTTAACAAAGGAGTTTTAATATGTTTAAACAAATAGCTATTTACTTAATTCTTTCATTTTTGTTTGGATCTTGTGGGGCACAAGAAAAAAAAGAAGAATCTGAAGTTATTATTGATCGAAAAAAAATTGATGCAACTTTTAACAAAGATGTATCTAAGTTATTATTAGATCATTTATACGTGGTTGTAGATAGCATTACTTATGAAAAATTAATAAAAAACAATAGCTGGAAAAGTAAATATGCCTCTATAGATATAGGATTACCAGATTTTGCTCCCGCAGATCATAAAGTATCTACCTGTTATTTACGAGGACATCAACATTATATTGAAATCTTAAGTCCAAAAAATAGCTATAACGAACCTGTAGGAAAAAGTGGAATTGGTTTCTCTTTAAAAAACAATGACGAACATTTTCATTTGGGTGTTAAACCAAAATTAAAAACTACTAAAGACTCGCTTCTTTATGCTATGGAAAATGTTGAGATGCCTTTGGATGATCATAACCATACCTGGTTCAAGGCTTTTTACACACCAAGTCCTGGCACATCTTTACACACTTGGTATGGTTTTTATAACCCAGCTTTTTTAGATAACCTTCTAGGCAAAAGACATACCACATATTCACGAGAAGCATTTCTTGAATCTACGTATACTGATGAAAAACTTTTTAACGGGATTAAAGAAATTCATTTAAGCTGTATCCCAAATGATTATCGCCGCGTAACCCAAGAACTAAGGCATTTAGGTTGTAAGCTATTAGAAAAAAACGGAAATACTCTAACCATAGCTAGCGGTGACATTACTATTAATATTCAACCCTCTAATCAGATCGAATACAGTCAAATTACCAAAATAATTTGTCGATTAAACGAAAAAGATAACAGCACGATTCAATTAGGTAATGTTACCATAACCAATCAAGGGAATGAATCTACATGGAATTTTGATAAACTTCATAAAAACAATTTTTAGAAAACACTGTAATATTATTTAAAATTAAAACAAAATGAACAAAAAAACTCACTATCAAATTATTGTAACTCTTCTTTTATTTTTTGCTATTACATCCTGTAAACAAGAAAAAAAGGCTCCAGAAACTACTGATGAGTTAGAAACAGAAATTACTGAAGAAGCCGAAGTAGTACAATCTAAAATTACCTTAGAGAAATTAGAAGGTTCGCCTGCATATAAAGACGCAGCACTTATTGTAGATACTTCTGATGAAATAGTCGCTAAAAAATCTGGAGAAATGGATTTCTATTTTAACGTTGAAAATTATGAATTAGGTGCTCAAACTAAAGGTCCAAACGCACAAAAACTAGCAAATTCTGGGAAAGGACAACATATTCATTTCATCCTAAATAATCAGCCCTACTCTGCACACTATGAACCAAATTTTAAAAAAGAAATACCTGATGGCATTCACCATTTAGTTGCCTTTTTAAGCCGTTCATTCCACGAATCAGTAAAGAATGAAAATTCTGTAGTTGTTCGTAAACTAGTAGTAGGAGAAAAACCTGAGGATAAATTAAACCTTAATATGGAGGCACCAACACTAATTTATAGCCGACCTAAAGGTGAATATACTGGTGACGGTACAAAGGAAGTATTATTGGATTTCTTTGTACTAAACACAAAACTTTCTAAAGAAGGAAATAAAGTTCGTGCAAAAATTAATGGCACAGAATTTACAATCACAGAATGGGTTCCTCACGTTATCAAAGGGCTTCCTATGGGAGAAATTACTATTCAGCTAGAATTAGTTGATGAAGCTGGAAATGTAATTCCAGGGCCATTTAACAAAGTGACTCGTAAGATCACTTTAAAAGACTAAAAAAATAAAGTCAATGAAAAAATTACCTGTAACTGTATTGAGTGGCTTTCTTGGAGCAGGAAAGACAACGCTCTTAAATCATATTTTACATAACAAAGAAGGATTAAAAGTTGCTGTTATTGTAAATGACATGAGTGAAATCAACATTGATGCACAGCTTGTAGAAAATGAAAACACCCTATCTAGAACCGAAGAAAAACTCGTTGAGATGTCTAATGGTTGTATTTGTTGTACTCTAAGAGAAGATCTAATGGTAGAGGTAGAAAAATTAGCCAAAGAACAACGCTTTGATTATTTAATCATAGAAAGTACTGGGATTTCGGAACCTATCCCTGTAGCACAAACCTTTAGTTTTACCAGCGAAGATGGACAACTAGACTTAAGTAAGTTTAGCTATGTAGATACTATGGTCACTGTTGTAGATGGTTATAATTTTCTGAGAGATTTTTCTAGCCCACAATATCTAACAGATAGAAACCTTACTAATATTGAGGGAGATGACCGTACTATTGTTAACCTATTAACTGATCAAGTAGAGTTTGCTAATGTTATTTTGCTAAATAAAGTAGACTTAATAACAGAATCAGAATTGAGGAATTTATATGATATTATTCATAAATTAAACCCAAACGCTCGCGTTATCCCTACTCAAAATTCTCAAGTATCAATACGTGAAGTAATTGATACAGGTTTGTTTGATTTTGAAGAAGCAGAAGCATCAGCAGGATGGATACAGGAACTCGAAAATGAGCACATCCCGGAAACCGAAGAATATGGGATTGGTTCTTTTGTTTATCGAAAATGTAAACCCTTTCATCCTGAACGTTTTTTAGAATTTGCCAAGGATCACTTTCCTTCAAATATTATTCGTAGTAAAGGATTATTTTGGCTTGCCTCTCGTCCCAATCAAGCTCTTATATGGGGTTCTGCAGGAGGTTCACTCAAAACAGATCCAGCTGGAGTTTGGTGGGCTTCGATGCCTTTTAGTGAACGAATCAGTTATGGCTCATTTTTAGATAATCAAAAGATGATTGAAGCTGAGTGGGATCCTACATTTGGGGATCGTAAAATCGAACTCGTATTTATTGGTCAAAACATTGATGTTGATCTTGTAACTAAACAATTGGATGATTGTTTGATCACAGAATCAGAACTTAACGAATGGAAAAAGGGAGTGTTTGTAGCAAACGATCATTGGCCAATTCCTAATTACGAAGGGTCATCTGTCTAATAGAGATAAAACCGAAAGAAGTGAAATAACAATAAATCCGGTTAGCCTTTAGCTAACCGGATTTACTAATAATATAATTAGAATTTTATACAACCATAGCAGTTCCGTCTGAAGTTTTATTTTTTTGGCTATCAAAATAAAAATCTATTCTACCTAAATACAAACCGTAACACCCAACCTGATTTACGAGCACATTTTTATCTTTTCTATTTTTTACTACTGTTGGTTCTTTTAGAAAAGTATGCGTATGTCCACCTATAATTAGATCAATGTTTTCTGTAGCTGCAGCTAGGCTTAAATCACTCACTTTATTTGGCTCGTTTTTATAATCATATCCTAAATGAGATAAGCATATAACCAAATCACACTTTTCTTCGTTTTTTAATACAGCACTCATGTCCTGAGCAATCTCTATTGGATTAAGATAGTTAGTCTCCTTATATAAATCTTTCATTACAAGTCCTTCTAACTCTATTCCTAAACCAAATATTCCAATCTTAATAGAATCCTTTATTATTATTTTATAAGGCTTTACGAACGTATCCATAACTGTATTAGTAAAATCATAGTTAGCGGACACAAAATTAAATTTTGCATAAGGCAATTGTGCATGCAATCCCTCAATCCCATTATCAAAATCATGATTCCCTATAGTTACTACATCGTATTTAAGCATACTCATCAACTTAAATTCTAGCTCACCTCCGTAAAAATTAAAATAAGGAGTTCCCTGAAAAATATCACCTGCGTCTAATAACAAAGTATTAGGGTTCTCTTTTCTTATATTTTCGATAATTGTAGCTCTTCGGGCCACTCCCCCTTTATTAGAATTTCTACCATCATTTGGCCCAAAAGGATCTATATGACTATGTACATCGTTTGTGTGTAAGATGGTTATCTTTTTCGTGTTACTCGCAGAAAAAGAAGATAAACCTACACCTCCAACTGTTAACAAGCCAGCCGTTAATGCAGAATGTTTTACAAATTCTCTTCGTTTCATCGCTTTATTTAATTAGTTGGTTTGTAAAAATCTATCGTCAATTTTCGGTGCAATTGTATCTACTTTTTTAAAGTAGTCAATCATTGCATTCCTAATTTTATAATTCAACTTATGAGCCTTGCCCGCTTTTTTAAAAAAATACATCTCACTACCACCATGATACAGATAATCATTAGTTGCTACGAAATAAACCTTGTCTTCGTTAATTTCCATATCATTAATCAAAGCTTTCACGATATTAAAATCTTCATCAACGGTCAATTTTAATCCAGAAATAGGATGTGCTTTTCTAGATTTTTGTAAATAGGAAATCAATTCTTTAATATGGGCGCCATTCATTTCCACAACTATGATACTATTCTCAAATGGCATCACCTGATAGGCAGTACGTGCGGTAACATTACCTTTTGGAATTGGTGCTCGTATTCCTCCTTGATTTAATAATACCATATCAATGGCACTTTTAGTTTTTGAAATAAAAAAAGGATTGGCTTGTTCTAATACGATATCGGCCATTAAATTACCAATAGCTGTATTAAGGTTTCCATCTCTTTTAGAGTAAGTTTCTGGAGCATACGCCAAGGTACTATCCAAAGTCTTATTTACATGTTCTTTATAAGGTTTTATAAAAGCCTCCACATCTGAATTATCCAGAGTAGTATCATTTATTTCAATTCTCACTCCTTCTACTTTTATAAGATGTTCTTTTTTCTTACAAGATGAGAAAACCAATATGAATGTAAGCAATAAGAAACTCTTATCAATCATATTTTTTCGTAGGTAATTATGATCTATTATTTTATCCATGTATTATAAAACTTGATTAATCCTTTCTCTAGCAGCTAATGTATAATTTTAATTCTATTTTACTGTATCAATCTAGCGGTTGCTTCTTTCAATATATAATTACAGTGATCAACATCATCCGCATTTAATTCTAGTATTCCCGTTACTTCTATTATTTGGTCTGTTTTATAACCAGGTTTATTTTTAAAAATCACTTCTACAATAGTTTCAGGACCAGCTCCCCCGCAGAAAAAACAAGATGACATTGGATTTCTAGAAACCATAAAAAACTCTTCTTTATAAGAAAAATCTAAAAAATAACCCCTGATACTAATTTTGGATCCTTCATAAGACTTTATTTTAGGTCCAAATGTTGGTTTCAAAAAATAATCATCATAATGTACGTTATAAATATCTTGAAAACTAACATCTGTAAAATCATCCCATAACAATTTTTGCTGAGCCATAAGATGAAGTGGGATACTGAAGACCAGAAATAAAAATACTTTACGCATCGGCTAAAGTTTTAGAAATATTTAATTTAAATAAAGAATAAGAAGCAAAAATTGTAGCAAGTATTGTGGTAAAAAGTACTAGAGTGAATATAAAAAACTCTTCTGTATCAGGTATACTTATCTCCAATTGATACTGATATACCTCTGAAGCTAAGGTTGCAAATAGCAAAACACTTCCTCTACCTAAAATCCATCCTAAAATGCATCCAATGATGGATAAAGAAAGTGCCTCGTAAAAAACTAATTTCAGCAATTGAAAGTTCGTTGCTCCATATGTTCTTAATAAAGCTAATTCATGTTTTCTTTCTCTAACAGTCTTTATTAGGTTAGTAAAAATACTTAACCCTGCTACAAGTAGTATTGCTATGGCAATTCCATTGATTGCCTGAAAACCAACACCTAAAAATCTCAATAATCGGTCAATCTCTAATTTTGGAAGTGCTGCCTGTAATGAGCTATTTTTATTGATAGATCTAGAAAGTTGCAAGGCCCCAATAGGGTTTCTGAAGTTTAATAATAAAGCTGTAATTTCTTTATGCTCTTCCTCGTGCTCTGTATGTTCTTCACCTTCTATGTGTTCTTCATCTGATGGATGCTCATGAACTTCCCAAATACTTTCAAGATTTGTTATAATAAGATCATCTACCACTGTTCCTGTAGACACTAAAATTCCACTAACTACAAAAGGTTTATCATCGTGAATATCAATTTCATTTTGTATCAACCCATGAGAACTAACAAAAGTACTTCCAACGCTAAGGTTTAAGTTACTAGCTACTTTACTACCCAATACCGCTTCAAAATTTTTCGTGTTTAGTTTCCCTTCTTTACAGGTAGCATTATATTTAAGTAAATACTGACTAGAAGTTCCTAAAATCTTATAACTTTTATAATTATCACCATAAGAAACAGGTATAGCTTCCTTTATCATAGGATTTTTACTTATCCTTAAAGCTTCATCTAGAGATATATTTCCAGTTGGGTTATCTATGTGAAAGATAGTCGATAATACAAGTTGCAAAGGACTTCCTTTTGCGCCAACTACCATATCAAATGGTTTACTATTTTTCTCTAGATGATGATTAAGCTGTTTGCTTATTTGTAAAACAAAAGTAGCTAACAAAATACTTAACGTTAATAGCAAAACGCTAAGCATTGTATTAAGAGGTTTTGAAATGAGATTTTTAAACGCTAAGTATAACAAATTTAGAGGATTATATGTTTATCAAAATGTGGTCTAACTCTTTGATCATGGGTGATAATGACCAAATTACTTTTGCAAATCTGAGCCTCTTTTTTTAATAAGGAGATGACCCTCTCACAATTCTTATCATCTAAATTAGAAGTAGGTTCATCTGCTAAGATTACCTTTGGTTTATGTATAATCCCAAGAGCAATGGAAAGTCGTTGTCTTTGACCCTCGCTTAATTCTTGAACTTTCTTATTCCTAACATCAATTAAATCCAATTTCTCTATTAATCCTATTCTCCTTTCTTGATCTATTGTTTTTTTAGACAGTTTCTCACGAATTTTAATGTTCTCTAATAAACTTAAAGACTTAATAAAATATGCTCTTTGAAAAATTATTCCTATATGCTTACCTCTGAAATTATTTAATTGATTTCTTGTAAGTTGTTGCACACAAGTATTACCAATAAATACATTTCCTTTTTTTGGAACTAAAAGACCAGCCATAATATGTAACAACGTAGTTTTACCAATACCTGAGTCTCCCAAAATCAAAGCATTTTGTTCAAATGATAAATCTATGTCTGGAAAATAAAAAGTATTAGTTTTTGTGTTCTTATATGCAAACCTTAACGATGTCGTTCGGATCATAAAAAAGTTTTGTCAAAAATAAATAAATATTATTAACGCAACAAAGTTGCGTTTGTAAATTATACACTATCTTTGCCCTCATTAAAATATATACACTTTTACTTTGAATATTTTACAAATACGCAGCAACTCCGATACCTTAGGTATTATAGCCAGTAGCTTATGTTTAGCACACTGCTTAGCAACTCCTTTTTTATTTCTAGCCAATACCGGCTCCACCTTATTTCAAGATGGACATTCTTTATGGTGGAAATCACTGGATATTATTTTTTTAGGGCTTTCATTTATCGCAATTCGTCAAACCACTAAAACCACCACAAACCATAGAATAAAATATGCTTTTTGGTCAGCTTGGACGATGTTGTTATTTATTATAATGAATGAAAAACTATCAATTATACCGCTTCCTGAAGAAGTTATTTACGTAGTATCTTTAATATTAGTAGGATTACATTTTTATAATAAGAAGTACTGCCGTTGTAAAGATGAAAAATGCTGCACAAATTAATGCATAATGAGCACTAAGAATCAAAACGAAATAGAATTAATTGGAGATGCGCATATTTCCAATTCAACAGAAACTCCTTTACGGGCAAATGCTTTTGACACATCTGATGAAGACAAAATTAAAAACATACAACATCATTTTGCTGAAATCATGAAAGAGTTAGGACTTGATCTAACCGATGACAGTCTCTCTGGAACTCCTTACAGGTTTGCGAAAATGTATGTAAAAGAACTTTTTTACGGTCTAAATCCAAAGAACCGCCCTAAGACTTCCATTTTTGAAAATAAATATGGATATCAGAAAATGTTGGTTGAGCAAAACATCAATATTGATTCTTCTTGTGAACATCACTTTTTACCAATTGTTGGTACCGCACATGTGGGATACATTCCTAAAGAAAAGGTAATCGGGCTATCAAAAATCAATAGATTGGTAGATTATTATGCCCATCGTCCCCAAGTACAAGAAAGATTATGCTTACAAATTTTAAAAGACTTACAAGAAACTCTAGGAACTGAGGATGTGATTGTAGTAATACAGGCTAAACATCTTTGTGTTTCCTCAAGAGGAATTAAAGATAAAAGCAGTTTTACGACTACCATCGAATATAGAGGAAAGTTTATTGAACCGGATACTAGAAAAGAATTCTTTGATGTTATAAACAAACCTTTTGAAAGTATTTAAATGTTAGAAATCATTAAGTAAAAACCAATAATGAGATATAAACTAACATTACTTTTGCTTTTCACTATTTTTAAGTGTTTTGTTTCTTTTTCCCAAAATGGGAAAATTATAGAAAAGGAAAGGTTAATTTTAAGTGATTCTATAATTACCAAAATTCACAAGGCTGATTCAGCCATGATTAAAGCACTTAAAAACATTGAATTTTTTCGAATTACATATCTATCAGACTCTCTTAAAGTTAAAGGTTTTATCGCTAAACCAGTTCAGAAAGGTAGTTTCCCTTGTATCATTTCAAATCGCGGAGGTACAGGTGAATTCGGGAAATGGAATGAGACTGGAGTGGGTTTCTTTTTAGGAAAACTTGCTAGTTGGGGATATGTAGTCGTGGCAAGTCAATACCGAGGTAATGATGGTGGTGAAGGACAAGAAGAAAGAGGCGGAAAGGACGTAAATGATGTACTAAGTCTTGTTAACACTTTAGGAGAAATTGATAATGCCGATACATCGAGAATTGGAATAGAAGGTGCTAGCAGAGGAGGTATGATGACATATCTTTCACTTAAAAAAACATGTCAATTCAAAGCTGCCGTTGTCCTTGCGGGTGCTGCTAATGCTTTCGAACATCTCGTACATAGACCCGATTTTGAAGAGAATGTATATGCCAAGGTTATTCCTAATTATTATGAAAATAAAGAAAAAGAACTCAAAGCACGGTCGGCAGTATTTTGGGCTGATAAAATGTGTAAAACAACTCCAATGTTAATAATGCAAGGTAGCGCTGACTGGCGTGTTCCAGCAACAGAATCACTAGAGTTATTGAACAAGTTGTATGAATATAAACATCCAGTTCGTTATATTTTATTTGAAGGAGCTGATCACCGAATATCAGAATTTAGAAAAGAGTTTTTTGCCCAAACCAAAAGCTTTTTTGATTTTTATGTAAAAGAGCTTAATGATTTACCAAATATGGAGTTACATGGCAGATAACCTTCTTTTATTTAAAAGATGGATTAGTATTAAAAGTGTTGTATTGTTATTCGGAAATATAATCCCCGTCTAATCCAGTGGTATTTTACTCCTTTATTAATCTTCTTTAACCATATAAAATTTTACTTTTTTATTAAAACATGGAAGCTATAATTACAATTGTTGGTTTTTTGGGAGCTGGAAAAACGACACTTTTGAAGCATTTGGTAACAAGCTATATCAAGAATAATTGGAACCCTTTTATTGTTCTAAATGATTATGAAAATGCAAATCTCGATGCACTTCAGCTTATCGATAAAATTGATCCTAAATGGATAAGAGCCCTTACAGGTAGTTGTATTTGCTGCAGTGGTATTAATGAATTGAGAGATCACGTAAACCGAATTCCAGTACGTACTAATGGAATTACTTTAATCGAAGCCAATGGCACTTCTGATGCATGTGCGCTAATGGAGTTCTTAGGTGTTGGACTTAACGATAGATTCTTACCCCCTATCCAGATATCCGTTGTTGATGTAAAAAATTGGCAAAAAAGAGGAGAATATGATGAGCTAGAAGCAAATCAAGTACAAGTGTCTTCATTGATTATCCTAACTCATCTTGAAAAAACAACTAAAAATAGACAAACTCTTGTTAGGAAAGAATTAAAAGCACTCAACCGATTCGCTAAAATTATGACAATGGATGAAATTGATGCCACACTGCTTCCTGAATTTTTGCCTTCTAAAAACATCGCTCAAAAACTTGATCATCAAAAAGCACATTGGTCTTCTTGCTCCACAGATCTGCCAGATCTGCCCAACTTAGATTGCATATATACTATCTGCAATGCATTACCAAAAAGTATACTAAGGGTAAAAGGTTGCACAAAAATTGGAGACGAAAAAAAGTATACTTATTTTGAACGTAATCCAGATGGTCAAGTTTTTATTCGACCATTTAACGGCATACCTATCACAGGTCCAAAACTTCTTACTGTAGGACCGGGAAGTGAATCTTCATTATTAGAAAAAGTTATCCAAACTAGTCTTAAAAAATAAAACTAAGACCCTAGTAAAATAAAAAAGAGTATCGCAGTAAATAGACAATATGCTCTACATATTCTTTATAAATATACCAATCTATTTCCAAAAATGAATCAAATAATATTTGTGCTAATACCACAGAATTTTAAAATCCATTAACATAATATTAACGCAACAGTGTTGCAAAAACAAATATTATAATTAAGTTTGCAACATAGTTGCTTTAAATACTCTTTTACAGTATAAACTATATGTTTTTTGATCAATTGTATAATTTGATTAAGGAACAAAAAGGGCTTAACTCTCAATTAAAAAAAACTCATATGCTTAAAGCAATAAATCTCACCAAAACATATGGTAAACATCAAGCACTTAGCCAATTAAATTTATCAGTTGATAAAGGAGAAATATTTTGTTTACTAGGTCAAAACGGTGCCGGAAAAACAACTACTATTAATTTATTTTTAGGCCTAATTGAATCTACTAGTGGCGAAGCTTTAATTAATGGAGTTACCGTTACACCCAATAATAACAAAACCACTAACATGATTGCATACATCCCTGAAGTTGTGCAATTATACGGTAATCTATCTGGTACTGAAAATTTAAACTTCTTCAGTAGATTGGCGGGTTTTAAATACTCAAACAAACAGCTTTCTGACTTTTTATCAAAAGCAGGACTACAAGAAAACGCACATCAAAACAAGCTATCCTCCTACTCCAAAGGGATGAGACAGAAAGTTGGTATTGCCATTGCACTTTCTAAAAATGCGGATTACATCTTCATGGATGAACCCATCTCAGGTTTGGACCCCAAAGCCACACTTGAGTTTACCAAAATTTGTAAAGAATTAAGCAATGACGGCAAGGCTATTTTTATGGCTACTCATGACATTTTTAACGCAGTCAATGTAGGAACAAAAATTGGAATTATGAAAGAGGGACAACTTGTACATACTTCCAATACCGACTCTATAACCGCAACTCAACTACAAGATTTATACTTAAAAACTATCTAAACGTAAAACAAATCAATTAACACACAATGAAACTTTTTAGATTATTACCCACCCTTTTATTTATATTATTTGGTTGTGCCACATTTGCACAAGTAAAAGTAACAGGAACCATCGTCGACGCCGAAAATACTCCAATAGTCGGAGCTACCATTTTATTAGAGAATTCTGAAAATAATTTTGGAAAACTAACTAATAGATCTGGACAATTTGAAATAGATGCTCCTTCTGGCAACTACAACCTAGAAGTGAGATATTTAGGATTTCAATCCTATAAGAAAAGTATCGAAATAGGTGATGATTCTACATTTGACGTAGGAACTATTCAATTAGAAGCAGGTACTGAGCAATTACAGACTGTCGAAGTTGTCGGTCGTGTAAGAAAAGATTACAATAGTGATTATTCCTTTTCTGCTACCAAAATAGCTATTAAAAATAAAGAATTGCCTCAATCGGTAGCTACAGTAACTAAAGAACTTATTGATGATCGTCTAGCATTTCAATTACCAGATGCTGTCAAAACAGTAAGTAGTGTATCAGCGACGGGATTATATAATCATTATAACATTAGAGGTATAACTCAAGCTGATGACGGACAAATGCTTAATGGAATGCGTACACGTCAATATTACTTTTTACAACCTATTACATCTCACCTTGAGCGTGTAGAGGTTATCAAAGGGCCTTCTTCAGTAACTTTTTCTAGTGCAGATCCTGGTGGAACTGTAAATATGGTAACTAAAAAACCATTGACTGAAAAAAGAAATTCAGTAAGTTTAACAACAGGGAGTTTTGGAACTTTAAGAGCGACAGCTGATTTCACAGGACCATTGAACGAATCTAAAACTTTATTATATCGTTTTAATGCGGCTTTTCAAGAAGCAGATTCTTTTAGAGATGTTGTAAATAACAATGCTATTTTAATCACTCCTTCTTTAAGTTATATTCCTAACGATAAGACCTCACTTAATGTTGAAATGATTTACAATAACGCCGAGGGTAATTTAGACAGAGGTCAGCCAATTTTTGGTGCAATTAATGGCGAGTTTGATTTGAATAGCACACCAATCACAAGAAACGTAGGTGCATCAAACGATCACTATAAAACTAAAGAACTCATATTTATGGCTAATTTTAGTCAAAAGTTTACTGAAGACTTTGGCTTTAATGCACAGTTCATGAAACAAACTTGGGATGAAGATTTAGCTGAGCATAGAGTTGATGGTACAGCCGTTGATATTGATGGAAATGTGATTCCTACACTTGCTAGAATGCGATATGACAAAAGACAACAATTTTGGGAAACAGATAACTTTAGTGCCTATTTTAATTATGACATCAAAAAAAATAATATTACCAATAAATTATTGGTTGGATACGATGCTACGAGATGGGAAAGAAAAATTGGAGCTGGATTCCTTCGTGCAAGAAGATATCTAACAGTTGATGGAGGTCAGGCTAATTATGACCCAACTAACCCTGGTAATTTTCAACAAATGGTTGTAGATGGTGTAACTATGCCTGTACCAGCTGTTCCACATTTTAATTTAGAAAACCCTTTTAATGGAGCCAGAAATACAAATAGTTACAATCTTGCTGAATTAACAATTCCTGCAAATTTAAACACTTCAAACGGTATCTATATTCAAAACCAATTCAAAATTGGAAAATTATCAGCATTAGTAAACTTAAGGTATGAGTGGTTTACAGACATTTTTGATTACAAAAATGATGAAGAAGAATTTAAAACTAGTGCTTTTGTACCTAGACTTGGTGTAACTTATGAAATTACAGATGATATTAGTGCGTATACAACATATTTAGAAGGATTTCAACCACATACGAATACAGTATCATTATCTCCAACTGCAGAAGGTTTTTTCTGGGCAGCCTCACCAAGTAGATTCGATCCATTAGAAAGTAGTCTAATAGAAGTAGGTGCTAAAGGAGAATTTTTAAATGGAAAAATCTTTGCCAACTTCGCAATTTTTAATGTTACTCAAAAAAACATCTTGCTAGGAGACACCTACGATTTAGATAATTTAACAACAAGAGGAGAACAAAGAAGTAGAGGTTTTGAAGCAGATATATCAGGTTATATACTACCAAATTTACAATTAACAGCTTCTTATTCTTATACAGATGCTACAATTGAAGAAGATGCTATCGCAGAATTTATAGGAGCTCGAATCGGTGGGGCTCCAAAACATAATGCAAATTTTTGGGGGAGATACGATTTTAATTCAATTTCATTTTTAAAAGGAATTGGAGTTGGTTTAGGTGCACAATATGTAGACGAAAGATTTACGTGGTACAATCCTACATACGATACCAATAGAGTATTATTACCAGAATACACAATATTTGATGCAGCTGTATATTACAAGCCTAGTTACATCAATATGCAGTTAAGCCTAAAAGTAAACAACCTATTTAATGATACTTATTGGTTAGGTGGTCTTAACCCTTCTAGACTAGGACCAGGTGCTCCAAGAAATATTTTGTTAAATGCAACGTATACATTTTAAAGAATGAAACCGATATGATTGGATCAATCATATCGGTTTTATATCACCATTGACAAACAATAAAAGCGAACATATGAAATGGGTTAATATTAAGTTATTCGTATTAAACTTTTGGCATAATGCAACAACTCCCAAGAGTTTCTATCTATTGTATTCCATTTTTATAGTATTAACGTGCTATGCCGCTGTTAGTGGTGTGAAAAATCATATTACACAGAATGAAATTCGATTAGATCATCAAGTCAAAGCTAGACAGAGTTGGGAGGCTAACCCAGATAAGCATCCACACCGAATGGCTCATTTTGGAACTTTTGCTTTTAGAATAAATGCTTCCTTAGGAATATTTGATCATGGGTTAGAAAGTTTTACTGGGAATACAGTTTTTTTAGAAGCCCATCGACAAAATAGCGTAAACTTTTCTGAAGCTACTTTTTCTACAGGTATGCTGCGATTCGGAGAATTAAGCTTATCATTATTATTACAGCTAGTACTTCCGTTGGTCTTGTTTTTTTTAGGATTCTCTAGTGTTGCAAAAGATCGCCAGAATGGAACGCTAAAAATGTTATTGTCCCAAGGAGCTACCTGGAAAGAGATCTTATTCGGAAAATCTCTCGGACTTTTTGCTATTTCTATGTTGTATTTTATTCCCGTTTTTTTGACAGTAATTATTGCCCTTTTGATTTATGGACAACAAGGTGCTAATGATTTTCTTTGGCTACGGTTATTATTCATAAGCTTTGGCTATTTAGCTTTTCTATTTATTATATCAACCTTAACCATCATTGTTTCTGCAAGCACCCATACTTCAAAAGGTGCTTTACTTAGGTTATTAGGTATTTGGTTACTATTAGTGGTGTTATTACCAAAATCTGCACAAGCTATGGGTAATTATTGGTTTCCTACTCCTAGCAAATTAGCATTTCAATCTGCTATTGAAAAAGAAGTTATTAAAAAAGGTGATAGTCACAATCCTAATGATCCACATTATAATAATCTAAGGGACTCTGTTTTAAGTGTTCATAATGTTAAAAAAGTAACAGATTTGCCTTTTAACTACTCAGGTTTTGTTATGAGAGAGGGAGAAAAAATAACGGCTAATTTGTATCGAAAGCATTATAAAAAATTGATCTCTATTTATAACAGTCAAAATGATGTAACCCAGTTTTCATCATTTATCAATCCTTTTACTGCTATCAAACAATTATCCATGATAATGTCAGGAACAGATTTTTCATCTTATATTGATTTTCAAGATCAAGCCGATACGTATCGTTATCAGTTAGCTCAAACTATGAATGAATTACAAATGGAATATATAAGTCCAAAAAAAGAAAGTGGATCTGAAGGAAAAAAACATGTAGTTGATCATGAACATTGGTCAGAATTTAAAGATTTTAGACACCAACCAATGAATTTTTCTAAATCAATTAAAGAAGCTTCTCTTACATTGATCTCCATAACATTATGGATGTTATTTGTCTTCTGGTTATTGTTATTCACATCAAAAAAAGCAAAAGCTATATGACAACGTTAAAGTTATTTTTACAGCAATGTATCAGATCTAAAGAGGTCCGGATAAGTTTATTGCTTATTACACTTTTAGGTATAATTAGTATTGTTATTGGCAATAAACATCTGGAGAGACAACAAGATGCAATAGCAGAAGTAAAATCATATCAAGCACAACATTTTGATCGACAAGTAGCGCTGCATAATGAAGACTTAGGGTTATTACTATATTATGCAAAATTCGCCTATATAAACAACTTAAACCCATTAGCTGGACTATCCATTGGTCAGTCAGATGTGAATCCTACTGTAAAGCGAATTACTATTAAGACTTTTGAAGCTCAAAAATATGATACTGATTTGGTAAACCCAATGAATTTACAATCCGGTAATCTCGATCTATCATTTGTAATCATTTATTTATTTCCATTATTAGTCATTGTGCTATCTTTTAATGTTCTTTCTGAAGAAACAGAAACTGGTACTTGGCGATTAGTAACCATACAAGCGAGATCTAAATTAGGGTTCATTATATCAAAGCTTTTAATCCGAATGCTATTATTATATACTGCACTAATCGTTCTTTTTTTCATAGCAAAACTAGTGCTTAATCTAACTTTTGACCGTAACTTATTTTGGATGTTAGGGCTATCAATGTTATATATCCTATTTTGGTTTACGCTTACTTTTTTTATCATTATTTTCAAGAAATCTTCTGGTTTTAATGCCTTATTACTTTTATCAGTTTGGCTAGTACTAATCATTCTTTTACCTGCTGGCATTAATGCATATGTATCAACGAAATATCCGGTCCCAGAAGCATTAAGCACAGCTATAGCACAGAGAGATGGGTATCACGTTAAATGGGATACCGATAAATTAGCAACTATAGAGAAGTTTTACAAACACTATCCTCAATTTAAAAAATATGGATATCCTACAGATGGGTTTAACTGGTTATGGTATTACGCCATGCAGCAAATGGGAGATGATGACTCTAAAAATCAACAAGAAGCTTTAAATGAAAAGATAAAGCTACGTGAACAAACCAGTAATCAAATTGCATCAATAATTCCAAATATGCATATACAACTAGTTTTTAATCGATTATCTGGGACAAGTATGAGTCAACAAATGGATTATCTAGAAGCTACTGATGCGTATCATGAAAAACTAAGATTGTTTTTTTATCCAAAAATATTTGAAAAACAACAAGCAGAGACTATCGATTGGAAACAATTTACTCCAGAATATTATGAAACAAACGTTAAGGTATCACCTGTAAGAAGTATGATTCCAATTGTAGTTGCATCCATATTTATGATTTTGATTTCAATACCAAGAATAAGACGTTTATAATTCGAATAGTAAGCTTTATGTCTCTTTACATTGTTGGTATCATACCAACATTCATAATAGTTTCACCTTTATTAATAGGAGGAGTACCAATCATATAAAGGATCATTCCATTTTGTGATGCCTTAATATTTTCTAATGTATTGCCAAAAAAATCAGTTATATACCCAACTGGTTCTCCTTTTTTAATAAAGTCCCCTGCTTTTTTATCAGAATAAAAAAGTCCAGTTGATAGACTTTTAATTGTAAATCGCTTCGCTACGATTATTGGTTTTGTGGAAACAAATTCGTCATTAGAGCTAGAGCTCATCATGTTAAGATGAACTAATAACGAAAACATTCCATCAACAATTCTATTCGTTTCCATTTTATCAGGAATCCCCAATTTACCACACTCAATATCAACCGAAGGTATTTTACGATGAAATGCTTCTTGTGAACAATACAAACTAGGTGTCTGGAGTCGTTCCTTTTTAATATTAAAAATGATAGTATAATCAAAACCCATTGCTAAAGCCATTTCTTTTCCTTTTCTAGAAACTTGTGGGAGCGCTTCGCTCTGATACCATGCATTATAAGAACGTAAATCTTCTGGTGCATCCCCAGCATGTATATCAACAAAGAAATTAGATCTTGCGATTACTTCTTTGGTAAGTACATCTGCCATGCGTTCGGTTATAGATCCATTAGCATCGCCAGGAAAAGAACGATTTAAATTCTTATTATCCAATGGATTTAAAAATGGGCTTCTACCTAAAAAAGCCGGCACATTAGCTATTTGCACTAAGATAATAGTACCTGATAACTTTATTGGATCTATTTTTTGATTCAATTGCTGAGCGGCAAGAATAGGTGGATATTCATAGCCATGAACTCCCGCTGTGATTCCTAAAACAGGCCCTGATTTTAATCCATGAAATATAGTAACAGGAATATATGTACTATCCTTATCACTAACTACAGGTATTTTGAAATTTTCTTTAGTTCCTGGTTTGATAGATTTATTTTGAAAAATAAAAGAATTTTGTGCTATCCCATTAGCGACAAAAAAAATAAAAACGTATAACAAGAGTCTTGTGTTGAGCATATAAACAAAGATAATTAAGCTTATACAAAGTAAATTATAATAAGCTTTTATACATCATTATTATAATATAAAGTTTTGGTAAGTTTTATTAAAATTATGAAAGCTATTATAAAATACATAGACTATTAAGGTGATTTAAAATTTAGATATGAGTAAGAATTTTGTTAGTGATATAGCGTTTAGTGCAGAGGTAAAAAAGCGACAGGAAGAAATGGGATCCAGAAAAACTTATCAAAAAATGGCAGAACGTCGTGACTGGCAGGATGAGATAAATGATAGTCTTAGATCTTTTATCAGTTTAAGAGATTCATTCTATATGGCTTCTGTAAATGCTAATGGGCAACCTTATATTCAACATCGAGGTGGACCTAAAGGATTCCTTAAAATATTAGATAAAAAACACTTAGCATTTGCTGATTATTCTGGAAACAGGCAGTACATATCAGTTGGTAATTTTGACACTAACACTAAAGTTCATCTTTTTTTAATGGATTACCCTAACAGGATGAGAATAAAAATTTGGGGAGAAATTGTTACTCACGAACCAAATAACCCACTTTTACAACAGGTACTTGATGAAAATTATACCGCCGAAGTAGAACGTATAATAAAAATTAAAGTTAACGCGTGGGATATCAATTGTCCTCAACATATAGAACAAAGATTCACAACCGAAGAATTTCAACCTCGTGTAAAACAACTTGAAAATAAAATAATCGAATTAGAAAAACAGTTAAAGGAACTTCAAAAATAGAACTATAAAAAAGGATAATTAAAAACTAATTATTTTTCCGCTTTTATATAACAAAATATAATTGCCAATTTAATCTCTAGAATACTAGACTAAATACGGTACCTTCATTTTCTCTGCTATTAACCAAAATTTTACCCTTATGGAGTAACATTATTTGTTTACATAAACTAAGTCCTATTCCACTACCTGTAGATTTACTTGTAAAAAACGGAATAAAAATACTATCCATAATATCTTGAGGAATCCCTGAACCATTATCATATACTTTAATAACTATATTTCTATTTGGTTTTTGTTCTGCTAGTACTCTTATTTGTGGATCTGGTCTATGCTTACACGCATCAACCGCATTAAGAATAAGGTTAATTAGTACCTGTTCTATAAGGTAGCTATCAATATCTAATTCAATTTTTGGAGGAGTAACCTTAAACTCAATGTTTATATTTTTTACATCTAGAGATGGTTGCATTAATAATTGTATCGTTTCAAAAAGTTCGGTTATTTTTTTTCTATCAAGGTTTAAGTGTGTTACTTTACTAAGACTTCGATAGGTTTTAGCGAATTTCAATAGACCTTCACTCCGATTCTTAATCGTTTTTATACCTGAATTTAAATCTTCAATTTCTAATGGATAGTCATCTGGATTATCGAGAGTAAGCTGTAAATGCGACTGTAAAGTATCTGCCAAAGACGAAATAGGTGCTATAGAATTCATAATTTCATGAGTCATTACACTCAATAATTTCTTCCAAGCTTCAGATTCATTCCTATTTAGTGTATCATCTATATTTTGTAATACTATAAGCTTAAATGGATCTTCTTTTACCTGAAAAACGGTATCAGAAATTAACACTTTTATTTTCTCATTTTGAACCGCGATAGAAATTGAATTTGGTTCTTTATGATATGTTTCAAATATAGCATCATATAGATCTGGTTTTCTTCCTTCTACAAAACGAATATTCTTAAACGAAGGAACATCTAAAGTTTCTCTAAAAGAATCATTAGACCATAATACATCTCCTGTTTCTAGATTATAGGCAATAATCCCAATATCTACCATTTCTAAAATCTTCTGTAGATATACATATTGGGCTTCATTCTTAGAGTTTATTTCTTTAATCGTTCTATTAACTTCATTAAAACCTTTATATAAAAACCTGATATCCTTTGGTCCTCTATCTTCTGGGAACCATCTAGAAAAATCTCGATATTTAACAGCTTCAAAAAAATCATCCATCACTACAAAACGTCTTTTCACAAAACTATATGTAGAATATAAAAAGTATAAAATAACGAAGCTAATTATAGTAATACTACTGGTATACTCTTTATCAATAGTATACACAAGACCTAATATTAGAGCTACCAATATTAAAATCCTAAAAAAGAGTCTGGTAATATAACCGTTATAGTTCATATTTATCTAGCCTTCTATATAATGCTGCTCTGGTTATTCCTAACTCTTTTGCAGATTTTGAAACATTCCCTTTATTTTTTTCTAAAACAGTAAGAATTGCATTTTTTTCTAAACTATCTAAATTCATTGTGGTGCTAGAAGTTTTACTAGTCTGTCTTTCTATGGAAGAAAACACTAAATCTTCTGGTTTTAAGGAAGTACTATCAGCCATAATTACGGCTCGTTCCAAAACATACTGCAACTCCCTTACATTACCAGGGAAATCGTGATTTTTAAGCTTAGAAATAAAACCAGAATCCAATGAAAATTGGCTTTTATTATATTTATCAGCATACACAGATATAAAATGTTTTGCCAATAAGGTAATATCCGTTCCTCTATCTCTTAAAGGTGGCATTACAATATCCACCGTATTAATTCTATAAATTAAATCTTTTCTAAACTTTTGCTCATCCGCTAATACCTTCGGTTCAATATTAGTAGCACAAATAAGTCTAATATCAATTGATATAGCTTCATTAGATCCTAGTGGAGTAACTAATCTATTTTGTAACACAGTTAGTAAACGTACTTGCTGTCCTAAAGTAATATTACCAATCTCATCTAAGAATAATGTTCCACCATTAGCAGCCTCAAACCGCCCTACTCTATCTTCTTTAGCATCTGTAAAGGCACCTTTTTTATATCCAAATAACTCACTCTCAAACAATGAAGATGTTAATGCTCCAACATCTACTTTAACGAAAGGTTGATCTCTTCTATTAGAATTATCATGTAATGCTTTTGCAATTAAATCTTTACCAGTACCATTTTCTCCTAAAATCAGAACATTTGCATCCGTAGGCGCAACCTTTTTTAGTTTTAAGAAAACATCTTTAATTGCTTCGCTTTCGCCTATTATTGTACTTGTTCCTACCTGAGATGATTTACTATCAGAAGCATTGGATTTTCTAGCCTTTAATAAAGAACTAATCGTGTGTATTATTTTTTCATTTTTCCAAGGTTTCACTAAAAAATCAGAAGCCCCTTCTTTTAATGCTCTAATTGCTAAATCAATATCCGCATACGCAGTGATTAACACCACATCTGTTTTTGGTTTCGACTTTTTAATTTCATTTAACCAAAAAATACCTTCATTTCCGGTATTGACCAAACCATTAAAATTCATGTCAAGTATAATAATATCAAAACTCTTTTTATTTATCTGAGCTCCAATATTACTTGGGTTTTTTTCGATTACCACCTCTTTCACCAAAGGCTTAAATAAAAGACGTAATGCAGTTAGTACATCTACATCGTCATCAATAACTAAAATTGTAGCTTCTTTTAATACCATTGATACAATATTACAATATTATCTGCAGCATATAAAAAATAGAAAAATAAAATACTAAAGATTCTTAAATGTACTATTTCCGAACAGAAAGTGTATCGAAATCGAACACTTTTATTTTTATAAAAAATCATTAAATACTGATAGTCAGTACTTTGTTTTTTTGGCACCATCTTGACTACATAAGAAATGAACACAAATAAGATGATAACCTATAACTAGATAACACAAAATAAAATGAGCAAATCAATTCTAATATTAATAGTAAGCTTACTGACTATAAAAGATGTTTGAAAATCTATTAACCAATTCGAAAAAAAATAAAACAAAATCAACTAATAAACATCAATAATCAAAAGACCTGACATGGACGTTCCAATTCAAAAAAAGAAATTCTCAAAATCACGTGTAGCAATGTTGATAGGTGGTGTACTACTCCTAGCACTTTTAATATTTGTGTTTTCACAATCAATGGGTGGTTCTAAGTTAAATGTAGAGAAAGAACGCATTGCAATAAGTACAATTAAAAAAGATGTATTTCAAGAAAACATACCTGTTAATGGAATTGTATTACCAATTACAACTATCTATCTAGATGCTTTAGAAGGTGGAAGAGTAGAAGAAAAATTTGTAGAAGATGGTGCCATAATGAAAAAAGGAGAACCAATATTAAGATTGTCAAACACCGATCTAGAATTAAGTCTTATCAATCAAGAAACTTCAGTATATAATTTATTAACTCAAATGCAGATTTCTCAAAATGCTGCTCGTCAAAACACAATCAATCGTCGTAATCAATTTACCGATGTAGAAAACAGTTTGATAGAAGCTAAAAGAGTATATGAATTAAATAAAAGATTATATGATAAAGGAGCTGTAGGGCGACAAGAATATGAATCTTCCGCTAATGATTACAAATATCAACAACAACGTATGCAACTGGCTAAACAAGTATTAAGTCAAGATTCTTCTGCTACTAAACAAGAAGTTAGTCAAGCGCAGAGTTCATATGCAAGAACACAAAGTGCTCTAGAACTGATGAGAAAAAAAGTTGGTGATCTTGTAGTGCGTGCCCCAGTAGATGGCCAATTAACATCACTAGATGCAGAAATTGGACAATCAAAAAACAAAGGAGAACGACTAGGGCAAATTGATGTATTAAGCGGATTTAAAGTAAGAGTAGATATTGATGAACATTATATTTCAAGAATTTATAATGGGCAAAAAGGAACCTTTACCTTTAATAATGAAACATATACGTTAATCATAAAAAAGGTATTTACTCAGGTAAACAATGGAAGGTTTCAAGTAGATATGCAATTCGAAGGTAATGTACCGGAAGGAATAAGAAGAGGGCAAAATCTTCAAATCCGAGTAGCACTTAGCGCAGAAAAACAAGCACTATTAATTCCGAAAGGAGGATTCTTTCAAAAAACTGGTGGTAATTGGGTATATAAAATAACAGAAAACGGCAACTCAGCATATAAAGTAGCTATCCGATTAGGTAGTCAAAATACAGAATACTATGAAATCATTGAAGGATTACTACCTGGAGATAAAGTAGTAACATCAAGCTATGATAGCTTTGGAGATACTGAAGAATTAATATTAAAGTAAAAAAGTCAATTAAAAAAACGAATAAAATGATACAAATTACGGACTTAGAAAAGTTTTACAGAACTGAAGAAGTACAGACCATAGCGCTAAACAAACTATCTTTTAATGTTAAAGAAGGGGAATTTGTTGCCATCATGGGACCATCAGGGTGTGGTAAATCAACGCTACTTAATATTCTAGGGTTATTAGATGATCCCGATGGAGGAAGTTTCAAATTTAATGGTCAAGAAGTAGCTGGATATAATGAGCGTAAACGTTCGGATCTTCGAAAACATAATGTAGGTTTTGTTTTTCAAAGCTTTAACCTGATTGATGAACTTACAGTTTTTGAAAATGTAGAGCTTCCATTAATCTATACAGGTGTTAAACCAGCAGAACGAAAAAAACGTGTAGAAGAGGTTTTAGAAAAAATGCAAATCATGCATAGACGTAACCACTTTCCGCAGCAATTATCCGGTGGACAACAACAACGTGTAGCAGTAGCAAGAGCTGTTGTCAATAACCCGAAACTTATCTTGGCAGATGAACCTACAGGTAACTTAGATAGTACCAATGGTAATGAAGTAATGGATTTATTAATTGAATTAAATGAAGCGGGCACCACAATTATCATGGTTACACATAGTGAACATGATGCTAAATATAGTCATCGAATCATAAGAATGCTAGACGGACAAAAGGTTACAGAAAACGTATTAGTATAGAGGTCATCATCAAATCATCAAAAAACGAACAGTAAATCAGTAATTATGTTTAAGAATTATATCAAAATAGCATTTAGAAACCTCCTTAAAAACAGAATATATTCCTTGATTAATATTTCTGGTCTAGCCATTGGTATGGCAGTGACTATTATGATTGGACTTTGGGTTACAGATGAACTTAATTACAACAATTATTTTAATAACAAATCTACCGTTGCCCAGATATTTCAAAGTCAAACCTTTAATGGAAAGACTGGAACTGGGCCTGCAATTCCAAGGCCTTTGGAATTCGAACTACGTGAAAATTACAATGACCATTTTGAACATTTAGTAATGTCTTCTTGGACCAACTCTTCATACTTACGATATGGAGAAACTAGTATTTCACGTTCAGGTAATTTTATGCAAGAAGGTGGCCCTAAAATATTAGATTTAAACATTTTACAAGGAGTAAGACAAGGGTTAAAAGAAAACAATTCTATAATGCTATCACAATCTACTGCAAAAGCATTATTCAATAAAGAAAATCCTATTGGTAAGATAATCAAATTACAGAATGAAACAGATATGATCGTTACCGCTGTATATGAAGATGTTCCTATCAATAACTCTTTTGAAGATATGCATTATATCAGTCCTTGGAAATTTTATACTAAAATGCAACCTTGGATAGAAAATGCAAAAGATTCTTGGGGTAATAATTCTTTTCAACTGTTTGTTCAGATTAACAAAAACACAACAATGGAAGCTGTAACTTCCATTATAAAAGATGCTAAGAAAAAAGTAGCAGAGGACGAATCTAGATTTAATCCGCAATTAATGCTATTACCAATGGATGATTGGCATCTACGTTCTAATTTTGTAGACGGTATACGCAAAAATGGACGTATAGAAAATGTTTGGCTTTTTGGGATAATTGGGCTTTTTGTTTTATTACTTGCTTGTATCAATTTTGTCAATTTAAGCACAGCGCGTTCAGAAAAACGTGCTACAGAAGTTGGTATTAGAAAATCTATTGGCTCTAAAAGAGGACAACTTATTTTTCAATTTTTAAGTGAATCATTTTTAGTAGTTGTCTTTTCTTATGTATTAGCCATTATAATGGTATTACTCTTCTTAAGCAGTTTTAACAACCTAGCCAGTAAAGAAATTGTATTTCCTTGGAGTAGTATCCAATTTTGGGGTATTTCTTTAATTTTTATCCTTATCACTTCCTTCTTATCAGGTAGCTACCCTGCTTTATACTTATCTTCTTTCAACCCTGTTGCTGTATTAAAAGGCACATTTAAAGCAGGCCGTTTTGCAGCATTGCCAAGAAAAGTATTAGTAGTTACACAGTTTACTGTTTCCATTGCTCTTATAATAGGTACACTCATAGTTATGAATCAAATAGAGTTCAGTAAAAACAGACCTGCAGGTTATAGTAAAAAGGGATTGGTACAAATTCCAACATTCAGCCCAGAATTCGAAGGTAAGGCAGATATTATGCGTAATCAATTTATCGCGTCTGGTGCTGTCATGGAAATGGCAACCACCAGTAGTCCCACCACAGCAGTTTGGTCTAATCGCGGAGGATATACTTGGGAAGGGAAACCAGAAGGATTTCAAGAAGATCTAGCATATACCGCTGTTTCGTATGAATTTACAGAAGCGCTTAATATTGAATTAGTAGCCGGCAGAGGCTTCTCTAGAGAATTTGCTACAGATTCTAACGCCGTAATACTTAATGAAACAGCCGTTAAGTATATGGGGCTAAAAGATCCAATTGGAAAATATATAAGAGATTCTGATATAGAAGATCCGGAACCTCCAATGCAAATTATCGGTATTATGAAAGATATGATTGTGCAATCACCTTATAGTCCTGTAAAACAAGCAATGTACGTATTTGATAGACATAATAATGCTAGTTATTACAATGTACGTTTAAACCCCGATAAAAGCATAAGTAGTAGTTTACAATTAATTGAAGAAATATTCAAAAAGAATTTTCCAAACCTCCCTTTTGATTATCAATTTGTAGATCAAGAATATGCCAAAAAATTTAGAGCAGAAGAGAGAATTGCAGGCCTTGCCAAAGTATTTACAATCTTAGCTATTTTTATAAGTCTTTTAGGTTTATTTGGCCTAGCTTCTTTTGTAGCAGAACAACGTACCAAGGAAATTGGTGTAAGAAAAATACTTGGAGCTTCTCTAGGTAATTTATGGATGTTACTTTCTAAAGACTTTATAACCTTGGTAATTATAGCACTCTTTATTGCCGCTCCGATTGCTTATTATTTTATGAGTCAATGGTTACAAAAATTTTCTTACCGTACAGAGATCTCTTGGAATACATTTATTATAGCAGGTTTTGGAGCACTTATTATTACAATCATAACTATTAGTATACAAGCCATAAAATCGGTCACAGCCAATCCAGTCGATTCATTACGAACAGAATAAATCAATCAATTTATCACTTTAGACAAATCAAAAAACGAACAGTAAACTAACAATCATGATCAGGAATTATTTTAAAATAGCATGGAGAAACCTTTGGAGAAGAAGAGGTTTTACATTCATCAATATTACGGGGTTATCAATAGGAATGACGGCTAGTTTTCTTATGCTGCTATATGTTAGTTTCGAATTAAGCTACGATAGCTTTCATAGTAAAGCTGATGACATTTACAGAGTAGTTGCCGATATTAAAACTCCTTCTGATAATATAGAAGCTAATATTACTGCTTGGGCAGTACCACCAAATCTAGAGAAGGATTTTCCTGAAATAATTTCTGCGGTAAGAATTAATGATCTAAATATGATTGTTCGAAAAGGCGATCTAAAATTTAAAGAAACAAATGCTATTGCTGCTGATTCTAGTTTTTTCTCTGTTTTTGATTTCGAACTACTACAGGGAAACCCAAAAGAAGTATTAAAAAAACAATTCAGTGTCGTATTATCTGAAACTACAGCTAAGAAATATTTTGGTGATCAAAACCCTATTGGTAAATCCTTAAAAATAACTGAAGAAGGTTATAATTCTATTGTAACTGGAGTTATGAAAGATTTTCCTGAAAACTCTCATATACAAGCGGATATAATATTATCATTAACAACTTTTACGCAGCATTTAGATAAAGAATTAGATACTAGATGGGGTAGTTATGACGCTGCAGCTTACATTTTAGTGAATTCTAATACTGACCCTGATCAGCTTGCTTCCAAGTTTCCTGCTTTCTTAGAAAAGCATAGTGGTGAATTCATGAAACAGAGCAAAATGTTTGTAACTCTAAATTTAGAACCTCTAAAAAGTTTATATCTAGAATCCACAAGAGGTGGAACTGGAGGTGGCAGTATGACTAATGTGTATATATTTTCTATCATTGCCATTTTTATTCTTCTTATTGCATCTATTAATTTTATTAATCTTACCACCGCTCGTTCTGTAGAACGAGCAAAAGAAGTAGGAATTAGAAAAGTAATGGGAGCAGAAAAACAACAGCTATCATTACAATTTATTGGAGAATCTATTATAACCTGTTTATTAGCCTTTTTAATAACAACTTTATTAATCATTATAATCTTACCATTTTTTAATGAAATTGCTGGAAAAATAATTAGTGAAGGTCTTTTTTCTAACTACGTCAATATAATTAAACTATTAGGTATTTCATTAGCTATAGGAATTTTTGCTGGAATTTACCCTTCAATAGTTTTATCATCTTTTAAACCAATACAGGTTTTAAAAGGAAATTTTTCTACTGGTGGCAAAGGTGTTCTTCTTCGAAAAAGCTTAGTAATTGTCCAATTTACTATTTCAATTATTCTTATAACTGGTACGATTATTATTTATAATCAAATGAAATATATGCAAAATCAGGAATTAGGATTCAACAAAGATCGTTTACTAATTCTTGAGGCTGAATCTTCTAAATCACAATTATCGCTAAAGCACGCTATTGATAAAATCCCTGGGGTTAAATTTACAAGCTTAGGATCTAGTGTTCCTGGAGGAGGAAACTCATCTGCCTATTCTGAAATAGAAAATAAAGCGGGGGATCTTCAAATTGCAAACTTAGATCTCTATTTTGTAGATCACGAATATATCCCTCAATTCGATCTTAAAATAATAGCAGGAAGAGCTTTTTCTAAAGATTTTGCTTCTGATTCTACGCAAGCAATGATTATTAATGAAGAAGCGGTAAAACTTTTGGGATATAATGATCCGCAAAATGCAGTTGGTGCCAGGTTCAAGCAATGGGGTCGAGAAGGTCAAGTAATAGGTGTTGTTAAAGATTTCCATTTTAATTCATTACACGATAATATTGGTCCACTCACGATGCGAATGGAGCGAAATAGAAATGATTTAATTACAGTAAAATTAGCACCTAACAATATAAAAGAAACCATTGGCGAAATTGAAAAATTGTGGGAATCTTTTTTACCTGAGCAACCATTTGATTACTTCTTTCTAGATGATTCTTTTAATGAACAATATGAAAACGAAGAACGATTCGGCAACCTATTTTTATACTTCGCTAGCTTAGCTATATTAATTTCTTGTTTAGGATTACTTGGACTTGCAGCATATAGTACCTTACAACGAAGAAGAGAAATCGGAATTCGCAAAGTAATCGGAGCTTCTGTTTCAGAAATTGTAAACCTTCTGTCTAAAGACTTCTTAAAACTAGTAATGATCGCTTTTGCTATCGCCTCTCCTATTGCGTGGTATGTTATGTACAATTGGTTACAAGACTTTGCTTTTAGAATAGACATAAAATGGTGGATGTTCCTTTTATCAGGTGGTTCTGCTATATTAATTGCAATACTAACAGTTAGTTTTCATGCGGTAAAAGCTTCCTTATCAAACCCAGTGAAAGCATTACGAACAGAATAAATCAATCAATTTATCACTTTAGACAAATCAAAAAACGAACAGTAAACTAACAATCATGATCAGGAATTATTTTAAAATAGCATTTAGAAGTCTATGGAAAGATCGAACCTTCTCCTTCTTAAATATTATAGGGCTTACAATAGCATTTGGGGTAGCTATATTGTTATCTATGTATGCAGTTTTTCAACTTTCCTTTGATCGTTTTCATGAAAAAGGAAACCAACTTTATCAAGTATATTCAGAAGATAGCACTCCCAAAGGGCTTAAAGCTAATATTGCAAAACCAGAGCCTTTTGCAGCAGCACTTCAGAATGAAACAACTGGCATTAAAAGGATTACACGACATAGTGGCTCGGGTATTCTATTAAGTCATCAAGGCAAACAACTGAATATGCATGCATCTTATGTAGATCCTGATTTTTTTGATATGTTTAGCTTTCCAATAATAAAGGGAAATGTTCAAAATCCAATAACCTCAGAATCTTCCATTGTTATTACTGAAGAAGCTGCAAAACGAATATTTGGAGCAGAAAATCCTATTGGGCAAACTGTTACAGTTTTAAGAGATGAAGAAGAAGTACCATTTAATGTTACTGCCATTGTTAAAGATTTTCCTGCTACAAGTTCCATGGGTTTTGATGTTGCGCTCAATTTTAAAAGTCAATCGAAGCACGCTTACGCCAGAACTATAGGGAGATGGGATATGTCGAATCACGAAGTTTATATACAACTCTCTAAAGAAATAACACCTGAACAGCTAGAGAAAAGCACGGTAAATTTCGCCAAACTGCATTATAAAAGTCAGATTGAACATGCCAAACGTGACGGTGCACAACCTAATGCGGATGGACATTATAAACAAATTAAACTATTGTCATTTCCTGACACTCGTTTTGCTAATTTTAATCAAGGTATGGTAACTGTAAATCGTAGTATGCCATATTCGGTATTAGGTATTGCTATTTTGATTGTATTTATCGCCTGTATCAACTTCATAAATATGACCATCGCAAAAAGCTCGCAAAGATTAAGAGAGATTGGAATGCGTAAAACGTTAGGAGCTAATAAATCGCAACTGTTCTTTCAGTTTTGGGGTGAAAGTATTTTAGTTTTTTTGGTATCTACAAGTCTAGGAGTTTTTACTGCTTCTTTATTGTTACAACCTTTTCAGACATTATTTAAAACTAAAGCTTCTTTCGAAACCTTATTGAATCCTTATACATTATCTGGTTTAATTTTAAGCTTGGTAGTTATCACAGTAATTACTGGAGGGTATCCTTCTTTATTAATGAGCCGATTAGGCACTTTGCAAAGTCTAAAAGGCAAAATAGAAAGTAGTGGAAAGAATCATTTAAGAAACAGTTTAATAGTATTGCAATTTGGAATTGCTATAGTACTCATTAGTGGAACACTGGTGCTTTGGAATCAGTTAGAGTTTATGCGCACAAAAGATTTAGGATTTAATAAAGACCAGGTAATTGCTTTTCCTCTTAATGGAAAACGTAATGATCAGCAAGCTTTGAAACTACTTCGAAACAAACTTGAAGCCTATACAGATATAGTTAGTATTACAGCTTCCAATAATATTTTGGGTTTTGGAAAAGACGGAAATCGTTCTACCAGTGTTTTAGGTTTTGACCATAAAGGTCGTGGTATAAATACTCACATGTTAGTTGTTGATGCAGACTATGTAGAAACCTTAGATTTAAATCTTACAGAAGGTCGTTCTTTTCGAAAAAACTTAGCCAGTGATAGTTTATCGGTAATCATCAATGAATCGATGGCGAAGCAATTAAACGAAAAAGATATTTTAAACACAAAAATCATCTTAGAAGATTCTATAGCGTTTTCGGTAGTAGGAGTCATAAAAGACTTTAATTTCCAGGAACTCGATCGAAATATTGCACCGATGTCGCTTTTTGCATTACCTAATTGGAATTTAAGACACGTATATGTAAAAGTATCACCTCACAATCTAGAACAATCCTTTACGAATGTAAAAGCTGCATGGGCATCCATAGAATCTAATGCAGAATTCCTAGGATCATTTTTAGATGAAAACATCGAACGTACACTACACAACGAGCGCTCAATGATAACTATGATTGGTAGTGGTTCTATCCTTGCAATTATCTTAAGTTGTATTGGTTTATTTGCTATCTCACTTCTAGTAGTGGCACAACGCAGAAAAGAAATTGGAATCCGAAAAGTAGTGGGTGCCAGTGTCTCAAAAATTACAATGATGCTCACTACCGACTTTTTAAAACTTGTACTCATAGCATTCATAATAGCTACTCCCATCTCGTGGTATTTTTCTTCTCAATGGCTTCAGAATTACACCTATCGTATACATCTCACTTTTTGGATTTTTCTTACAGCAGGAAGCATTGCAATCATAATTGCATTGGCTACGATTAGTATAAAAACGATCAATGCTGCTATACAGAACCCTATAAAAAGTCTTAAAACCGAATAAATCATCAATCAAAAAACGCACAATCATGATAAGGAATTATTTTAAAATAGCTTGGAGAAATATACGGAAGCAAAAAGTATTTTCTTTGATCAATGTAATTGGTCTTACTATAGGTTTAAGTGTATCATTCATTATTGGCCTAATGGTATATTATGATTACAGTTTTGATAAGTTTCATACCGATGGTGACCAGATCTACAGAATCGTTACAGATTTTCACAGTCCAGAAGGAACATTCTATAACTCAGGTGTCACGGTAGCCTTAGAAGATGCTATAAAAGATAATTCGAATTTTGAAATAGTAAGTGGCTTCTATGTTGAAAGACCAGCAAGTGTTCAAAACAAGGAACAAAACATCAAATTAAAATGGCCAAAACATGTGATTTTTACCGACCCAGATTATTTCGATCTTTTTCAGTATAACTTTATTGCAGGAAATCAGTCAACTGCATTATCAAACCCAAATAATGTTGTGCTAACAGCCGAAAGAGCTTCCAATTATTTCCCTGATTTATCACCGAATGAAGTTATAGGGAAAACATTAATTTACAACGATTCATTAAATATTACGGTAACAGCAGTCGTAGAATCTTTTAAAGAGCGAACAGATTTTGTTTTTCAAGAATTTATCTCAGGTCCAACACTTCTTAAAACAAGATTAAGAGGAAACTTCTTAGACAAGAATTGGAATTCTACTGATTCTAATTCACAGTTATTTGTTAAGGTAAATCAACAAGCAAACTTTCAAAAAATACAGGAAGAGTTTAATGCTTTGGCAGATGAACATTTAGATGAATACTCTCGTAGCCACGGACAATCTAAAGAGTTTAAATTACAAACTCTAAATGATATTCATTTTAATAAAAACTATGGTGTTTACGATTGGACACAAGGGCAAGCCAGCAAACCTTTATTAAGAAATCTAGCACTTGTGGCATTATTTCTATTATTACTTGGATGTATTAATTTTATAAATCTTAATACTGCTCAAGCAACAAGGCGCGCAAAAGAAATTGGAATAAGAAAAACATTAGGTAGTTCTAGAAAACAACTAATTAGTCAATTCTTAGGAGAAACATTTTTATTGGTATTATTTTCTACTATACTATCACTAATATTATCAAAATGGTTACTTAATCTTTTTTCAGATTTCATAGCCGAAGACCTAGATTTTCAGTTATTCAGCAATCCAATAATTATCATTGGCATCGTAATACTTGTAGTAATAATCACCATACTATCTGGTTTTTACCCTGCACTGGTACTATCAAAATTTAATACTATTACGGTCCTGAAAAATAATATCGCAGTCGGGGAAAGAAAAAATGGGCTTAGAAAGTTTCTTACTGTTTTTCAGTTTACAATTGCTCAAGTTTTTATAATAGGAACCTTATTAGTAGGAAAACAAATTAATTTTTTGCTTAATCAAGATATGGGGTTTAAAACAGAGGCTGTTGTATCGGTCTATAGTCCTAGAGGAGAACGACAACTTGATAAGAAGAAACGATACTTACAAAAGTTACAAAGTATTCCACAAATTAAACAATTAAGTTTAGGAGGTGCGCCACCAGCTTCTTTATCTTCTAACACTACAACCACCAATTACAAAACTGAAGAAAGAGATGTTCAATCAGATTTACAATTCATTTTTGGGGATACCAATTATTCAAAACTTTTTGAACTAGAATTATTAGCGGGTAGAACATATAGAAACGATACTATAAAAGAAATCGTTATTAACGAAGCAGCAAGAAAAGTCTATGGGTTTAAAACACCAGAAGATGCCATCGGAAAAAGAATAGACTTCGGAGATTATACTGTTCCTATTGTAGGTGTTATGGCCGACTTCTATCAACGTTCATTAAAATCAGAGATTCGTCCAATGGCATTACGAGGTGATTGGGACAGAGATGTTTTTAGTCGATTCCAAGCAGTACATATCGCTTTCCAAAACACCAATCCCGACGATTTGCAATCTACATTATCCAAAATTAAATCTGCATATGGTGATGTATACACAGATAAAGAAGACTATCGTATAGATTTTATGGATGAAACTGTAGCTAAGTTTTATAAAAGAGAACAAAAAGTTTCTAAATTATTGAATTGGGCAACAGGTTTATCAATTCTAATTAGTTGTTTAGGACTTCTTGGATTAGTAATCTATACTACCAATAGAAGGGTTAAAGAAATTGGTGTTCGCAAGGTTTTAGGAGCTTCATTATTACAGATAAACACATTGCTATGCAAAGAATTTTTAATTCTAGTAGGTATTGCATTTATAATAGCAACACCAATTGCCTGGTATGGAATTCATAATTGGTTACAGGATTTCGCATACAGAAGCGATATAAGTTTTTGGACATTTTTAGTAAGTGGATGTTTAATGATGCTATTCGCATTATTGGTAATAGGTTTTAAAACCTTTCAGGCAGCAAATGCTAATCCGGTAAACTCATTACGCACAGAATAAATCATCAATCAAAAAACGAACAATCATGATAAGGAATTATTTTAAAATAGCTTTGAGGAGTCTTCAAAAGAATAAATTACAAACAATAATCAACTTACTTGGATTAACTGTTGGGACTGTCTGCTGTTTAAGTATTTTAATTTATGTATTTGCTCAATTAGGGTATGATGATCATCATAAAGATGCAGAAGCAATATATCGGGTAAGAACCATTATTGAAGATCCTAACGCAAAACTATTTAATGCTGCTTCTAGCGGTCCTCCTATTGGGTTTGCTATGAAAGAAGATTTCCCAGAAGTAATTGAAGCTACTCGATTAGTATATATGGGTGAAGGCACCGAAGATTTACTTCGCACAAGTGATGGTACGGCAGGATTTTACGAGCCTAGAGGGTATCTTGCAGATCCCACAATATTTAACATTTTTAATTTCAATTTACTCGAAGGTAATCCAGATACTGCTTTGGTAGCTCCCAATACTGTAGTATTATCTTCTAGCTTAGCCAAAAAACTATTTGGTGATGTGCCTGTGCTTAATAAAACTATTATTTCTGGTAGTGGAGAACAACAACTATCACTAACTGTAACTGGTGTTTTTGATGATAGCGATCTAGAAAAATCTCATCTAAACCCTAATTATTTAGTCACCATAAACACTCCTGGATTAGGACAGTTTGTTAGAACCGTTCAGAACTTTGCTACTCAAAACTTTATCTATACCTATGTAAAGTTAAATAATCCAGAAAATGCGTCTTTAGTTCAGAACAAATTACCTGAATTTTTAGAGAATCGTGGTGCAAAAGACTTTGCTGCTTTTAATTTTAAGAAAGAACTTATCTTACAAAAAGTGAGTGATATCCATTTACATTCCAAAGGTATATCTAGGCAAATCGGTCCGGTATCCGATATTAGCTACTTATACTTATTAATTACGTTAGCACTATTCATACAATTAGTAGCTTGTGTTAATTTTATCAATCTAAGTACTGCAAGAGCTAATAAACGTGCTAAAGAAATTGGTGTTCGCAAAACTATCGGTGCAGATAAAAAATCATTAATTGGTCAATTTCTTGGAGAATCTATTCTATTATCCCTATTAGCTACCGTTGTTAGTATTCCATTAACATGTATTTTATTACCTCTAGTGAATCAACTAACCCAAGGAGACATAAGTTTCTTAGCAATTCTTGACTGGCGTGTATTATCAATACTTCTTGTAATTGGTATTCTAACGGGCATTATCGCTGGGATATATCCAGCTCTTGTATTATCTTCTATAAAGCCAACTCGTGTTTTGAAAGGAGCCGTCACCGCTGCTGTCGGTGGAACCTTTTTGAGAAAAGGCCTAGTAGTTTTTCAATTTGTAATCTCAATTGGCCTAATCGCCACGGTATATATTATCACGGAACAAGTTCGTTATGCTCAAAATAAAGATATGGGTTTTAATAAAGATAATTTAATTGCAGTTCGTTTAGGAACACAAGAAGCCTTTACTCAATACAATACTTTAAAAACAAATATGAGTAAGATTCCTGGAATAAAATCCATTTCTGGATGTAATATATATCCATCTCAATTTTTACGTGGAGATGTAGGTGCTTATTTACCTGGTAACGATCCAACGAAACCTTTATTAGTAAAAGTAAATGGTATTCAAAGTGATTATTTAAAAACAATAGATACCGAATTATTAACAGGTAGAGGACTAAAAAGTCAGGATAGTAGTCGTGTAGTAGTAAATAAAGCCACTATTGATGCATTTAACATTTCAATAGAAAATGCGGTAGGTACAAACCTTTCATTTTCTACAGGTGGTGATGTACAAACTGTAGAAGTGGTTGGTATCACAGAAGATTTTCATTTTGCTTCATTAAAAGAGGAAGTAGAACCAATTATGCTTTTTCTAGATATTAGTTCAGAATGGTTGCTTGTAAAAACGAACACTTCTGATTTCGAAATGATTCTTAATCAGATGGAAACTGTATGGAAACAAGTAAATAAAACTACACCTTTTATTTACAATTTCATTGATAAAGAAACAGAAAAATTAATAGCAGAAGAAAAAAGACTGGCAAATATTTCGATTGTATTTACTACCCTAGCAATCCTAATAAGTTGTCTTGGATTATTTGGTCTAATCTCGTTTATGGCAGAACAAAAAAAGAAGGAAATCGGTATCCGAAAAGTTTTGGGAGCAAGTGTCAGTACAGTCATGAAAATGTTAACAAAAGATTTTTTCTTACTAATACTTATTGCATTAGCCATTGCTACTCCTCTATCCTACTATTTTATGGAAAACTGGCTACAAGATTTTACATATAGAATTTCAATAAGCTGGTGGGTTTTCCTAATAGCAGGTATTGTAACAATGACTATTACTTTTTTAACGGTTAGTATACAAGCTATTAAAGCAGCAACCGCCAATCCTGTAAATTCATTGAGAACGGAATAAATAAAACAATTTTTCTGCCTTTGGCAGGTCAAAAAACGAACTATCATGATCACTAATTATATAAAAATAGCTTTCCGTAGTTTACTTAAAAACAAAGGATATAGTTTTTTAAACATTTTTGGTTTAGCCATTGGAATTACGTGTGCTAGTCTAATTTTTCTGTGGGTAGAAGATGAATTAAGTTTTAATGAATCCTTCGCTGATCAGGATCAAATATATTATATTCCTACCAATCAGAACTATGACGGAGAGTGGCGAACTTTTTATTCAACACCTGGGCCATTAGCACAGGCTATGAAAGATGAAGTTCCTGGTGTAATTAAAGCAACTCGATCAAGTTCTGAAGAACGTCTTTTTACCGTTGGTGATAATGCTATCAATAGACAAGGAAGATACGCTGATGTAGATTTTTTAGAAATTTTTAGTCTAAAATTTATTGAAGGTACTAGAGAGAATGCTTTTAATAATCCTGAGGCCATTGTACTTACTTTAGAAACAGCTGAGCAACTTTTTGGTAAAAATGTGAACGCATTAGGCAAAACTATCAAAGTAAACAACAGAGATAATTATGTCATAACAGGTGTTATAGAAAACCCTCCTACAAATTTTACATTCCCTTTTGATTGGGTTGCTCCTTTTGAACGATATCAGGATGGTGCCGAATGGATGAATGAGTATGGCAGTAACTTTTCTGACACTTTTGTAAAATTATCTCCTGAAGCTAATATTGCGGAAGTAGATAACAAAATTAGAGAAATTATACCATCAAAAAATCCGAACACCGATACCTACGCCTTTTTGCACGCTTTAAAACATTGGCATTTAGAATCTAAATTCGAAGGAGGAGAAAAAGTCGGAGGAAGAATTAAGTATGTTCGTCTCTTTTCTATAATAGCTTTAATCATCATGTTAATAGCTTGCATTAACTTTATGAATCTATCTACAGCTAGAAGTGAAAAAAGAGCTAATGAAGTTGGAGTAAGAAAAGCTATCGGATCTAGTCGTCTAAAATTAATGATTCAGTTTGTAATAGAAGCACTTATGATGTCTTTTTTAGCATCTATTCTAAGTATTTTTCTTTTATTACTGATATTACCACAATTTAATATTTTAATAGAAAAAGATCTGGTATTAGGTTTATCCAATCCATTACATATCGCTATTTTATTTATCACAACTATTATTAGTGGATTATTTGCTGGTATATATCCAGCATTCTATCTATCATCCTTTAAGCCTGTAGAGGTCTTAAAAGGAATAAAAGCTACTAGTGGTTCTGCTTCCTTTATTAGAAAAGGACTTGTGGTGGGGCAGTTTACAATTTCAATCGTCTTCATTATTTGTACTATACTAGTTTACCAACAAATTCAGCACGTAAAAAATAGAGACTTAGGATATAATAAAGATCAACTAATTAGAATGCGTGCTAATGGCAATATAATTGAAAAGTTTACAGTGATAGAACAAGACCTAAAAAACACAGGAGTTGTAAGCGGTGTGGCATTAAGTAATTCTCAAATTTTATCCGCAGGAAATAATGGTTCTGGCTTACAATGGCAAGGAGGAACCGATACAGAAGATGTTTTAATATCATATAGGCATGTCAATTCTGACTTTTTTAACACAACTGGTATAGAGCTTATAGAAGGAAGAGGTTTTAAGAAAAATCAGAGCTTGGATAGTACTAACATCATAATTACTCAATCTCTTGCTAAACTTATGGGAGAAAATTCTCCTATCGGAAAAACAATCACTGCCGGTGATGATGTTTTACAGATAATAGGTGTTACTAAGGATTATCAATATGGAGATATGTATGCTTCTAGTGATCCTGTTATATTTTTTAATAATCATAACTATGCCAGATACTTCTATATAAAGACTAAATCAGGTGTAGCTATGGAAGATACCTTAGCTTCTATCGAGAAAATTATGAAAAACAACAACCCTGCATTCCCTTTTGAATATACTTTCGTAGATGAGGCGTTTGACGCAATATTTAAAAGTGAACAGCTAGTTGGTAAATTATCTCAAATATTTGCATTACTCGCAATACTTATTTCTTGTCTGGGTCTTTTCGGTCTAGCTGCTTATACTGCAGAACAACGTAGTAAAGAAATTGGTGTTCGAAAAGTCTTAGGAGCCAGTGTAACAGGAATTGTAAAACTATTATCTAAAGATTTTTTGAAACTGGTATGTATCGCTATTGTATTAGCTACACCATTAGCTTGGTTAGTAATGAGTAATTGGTTACAGGAATATGCCTATCGAATAGAAATTAACTGGGTAGTCTTTATTATTGCTGGATTTGTTGCTATTATAATTGCATTAGCTACCGTAAGTTTTCAAGCATTTAAAGCCGCGATAGCAAATCCTGTGAGTAGTTTAAAAACTGAGTAATAAAAACGTACGTTATGATTAGACATATTTTTTTAATCGCTATTAGAAATCTAAAAAATAACAAAGTTAATTTTATAATCAATATTACAGGGTTATCTACTGGATTAGCCTGCGTTTTATTAATTCTTCTTTGGATACGTGATGAGAAAAGTGTTGACACTTTTCATAAAAATAAAGAGGACCTATACCAGGTCATAGCTAATTTCGAGGTAGAAAATAAGATCATCACTATGGATAACAATTCTTTTTTGTTAGGAGAATCCTTGGCAAAAGAATTTCCCGAAGTAGTATCTTCTACTGTAATTAATGCAGATTTCATAACACCAAAAGGTATATTTTCTAATCAAGAAAAAGAACAACTAGGGCAAGGTATTTTTGCAAGTTCAAATTTTTTCGAAAACTTTTCTTTTGATCTTTTAATAGGAGAAAAAACTACCGTTTTATCAAACAAAAAAAACGTAGTATTATCAGAAGAATTGGCAACAAAATTATTCAAAACTCCCGAAAATGCTATTGGAAAAATACTAGATTGGGATTATAAATGGAGTGACGGTTCAAAAAAAGTTACTGTTCAGGTCTCTGGAGTGTTTAAAAATGTTCCAGATAATTCTACACTTCAATTTGATTCAGTTGTACATTCTGATTTACTTAAAGAAACTTCACGCTGGGTCACCGATTGGAAAAGTGGTTATGCCAAAATTTTCCTAATCCTACAAGAAGGAACAGATATCAATAATTTCAACAAAAAAATTGCAAAACATCTATCTACTAAAGTTGATAATAGAGAAATGTTCACACTCTTTGTTCAACAATTTTCGGAAAGGTATTTAAAACAACCTTACCAAAATGGAATACAAGTTGGGGGTCGTGTAGTTTATATTAGATTATTCGGAATGATAGCATTTCTTATTTTGCTTATTGCCTGTATAAATTTTATGAATTTATCAACAGCTCAAGCGAGCAAAAGGTTAAAAGAAATTGGTATTAAAAAAGTTCTCGGTGGTCGTAAAAAAATATTGATAGCTCAATTTATTGGAGAGTCTTTTGTCCTGTCATTAATTTCTTTACTGGTAGCCATTGTCATTGTTATTTTAGTATTACCATATTTTAATACTATTACAGCCAAACATATCGAACTAACTATTAATCTAAATATTATAATCTCACTTATTGTATTATTAATAATCACAGGGTTTTTAGCAGGTAGTTATCCTGCATTTTATTTATCTAGTTTTAAACCTATTTATATATTAAAAGGAAAATTAAAAAAATCTTTTGGAGATGCATGGATTCGCAAAGGTCTTGTAATTTTTCAGTTTACATTGGCAATTGTTTTCATTATTGGAGTGTTTATAGTGAATAATCAGATCAACTTTGTAATGAATAAAAACTTAGGATACGAACGTGATCATATTCTTACTTTTTCTTATAATGGAGATGATACTAAACTAGACACTTTTATCAATGAATTACAAAACATATCAGAGGTTACTTCTGTTTCCTTTATAAATGGAAGTATCCTAGAAGCCAATGATAGTCAAAGTGGATTTTATTGGGGCAATCTTCCTTCTGATAAAAATATTATGTTTCAATCCCCTAGAGTTGGATATAAGTTTACAGAAGTAATGGGTATTCCACTTATAAAAGGGCGAAGATTTTCTAAAAAATTTCAGGATGATTACACCAAAATCATTATAAATGCTTCTGCTGCAAAACTTATGGGGTTACAAAACCCTGTGGGCACTTTAATAGATCAAGGAAATAAAAAAGTGGAAATAATAGGTGTCGTAGAGGATTTTCAATATGGTTCTTTACACAAAAAATTAGAACCTCTTATTTTAAGGTTTAGAAAATTTGGTACTGATATTGTACTAAAATTAAGTGGGTCCCAGACAACTACTGTCTTAGATCAAATCGAATCCATCCATAACACTTTTCAACCCGGATATCCTTTCGATTTTTCATTTTTAGATGCTGATTATCAGCAACTTTATGAAGCAGAACATAAAATTGCAACCTTATCAAAAATATTTACCCTATTTGTAGTATTAATCTCTTCTCTAGGGCTTCTAGGATTAGTAATTTTTAATGCTGAACAAAGAAAAAAAGAAATAAGTGTAAGAAAAATTCTAGGAGCAAGTGTTCTGGGAATTGTAAAATTATTATCTAAAGATTTTTTAAAACTCGTTTTGATTGCTATCATTATTGCAGTTCCAATTGGTTGGTTATTAATGAATCAATGGTTACAGGATTTTGCATATCAGGTACAAATAAACTGGTGGATTTTTATTATCGCTAGTTTAGCAGCAATCTTAATTGCTATAATAACAATAAGCATTCAAGCAATAAGAACCGCTCTAGTCAATCCTATTACATCTTTAAGATCTGAATAAATAAGTTTTAGAGTGTTCGTTTTTGAACAAAAAGTGTATCAAAACCGAACACATTTAATTTCAAAAACAAACTCAAACTTCTGTTTTTCAGGTTTTTAAGATTTTGGCATCATCTTCACTATATAGATATCAAATTCAACAATCAAAAAATAAAATCAACGTCGTGATCAGAAACTATCTTAAAATAGCATGGAGAAATCTCATAAAAAACAAAGGGATTACTTTTATCAATACAGCTGGACTTTCATTAGGAATATGTTGCTTTATTCTTATTGCTTTATTTGTAACGGATGAAATAAGTTATGATCGATTTCACGAAAAAGCAGATCAAATTTATAGAATCAATTCTGATATACTCTTTGGCGGTACCCAAATGAATATGGCGGTGAGTTCTGATCCTATGGGAGCTACTTTGAAAAAAGATTATCCTGAAGTAGAAGAGTACACTAGAATATATGCTTCTGAAGGATCTAGATTAATCAGAAAAGGAACGGAACTTATAGAAGAGTTTTCAGTTGCTTATGTAGATTCTACTTTTTTTAATGTATTTACATTTCCCACCTTAAAAGGAAATCCTAAAACAGCATTACAAGCGCCAAATACAGTCGTATTGTCAGAAAAAGCAGCTATCAAATACTTTGGGAATGTTGATAATGCCATTGGTGAAACTTTAGAAACCAACAGTAATGGTAAGACCTTATATAAAGTTATGGCTGTTATAGAAGATATGCCAAAAAACTCTCATTTCCGGTTAGATTTTTTATTCTCTATGGAGAACGTTGATTATGGTTTCGGAAATTATCTAAGTCATAATTTCCATACATATGTTGTACTAAAAGAAGGTACAAATTATAAAGAGTTCAATACCCATTTTAGGGAAATTGTAGCAAAATATTTATTACCACAAGTATCTCAATACATGGAAGTTAAAACCATAGAAGATATTGAAGCCGCTGGTAACAAAATTGAATATTCCCTAATTCCTCTTAAAGATATTCATTTACATTCCTCTCGTAGTATAGAACTTAGTGCTAATGGCTCTATAAAGTATGTATACATTTTTTCTGCTGTTGCTTTATTTATTCTTCTTATTGCTTGCACTAATTTTATGAATCTTACAACAGCCAGATCATCGGGTAGAGCAAAAGAAGTTGGGATTCGTAAAGTATTAGGAACAGAGAAAAAATCATTAGTCTTACAATTCTTAAGCGAGTCTACACTTATTGTAGTATTAGCACATAGTATTGCCATTATATTTGTATTTCTTTCTTTGGATTGGTTTAATAACATCTCCGGCAAGGAAATCTCAATAAAAGCATTACTACAACCACAATTTCTGGTTTTCTTAATTCTACTGCCTTTTATTGTTGGACCTTTAGCAGGTATTTATCCAGCATTTTTCCTTTCTAAATTCCAACCAATAACCGTATTGAAAGGAAATCTATCTAAAGGGGGAAACAAAAACAACTTAAGAAATTTCTTAGTCATTTTTCAATTTACCACCTCGATCGTGCTCATTATTGGAACCATTGTGGTTTATCAACAACTAAAACATATCCAAACTACCGATGTGGGATTTAACAAAGATCAAGTATTAATTGTAGATAATGCTAATTTATCCGATGAAACCCGGAAATCATTAAAATCAGAGATAGAACAATTTCCTGAAGTAAAATCAGCTTCTTTTGCAGGATATATTCCAGTTTCGAAATCTGCAAGATCTGATACCACTTTTAGCACAGAAATAGTTGCTACTACAGAAAACGGTTTTAATATGCAATATTGGAGAACGGATTATGATTATATAAAAACTATGGGAATGGAGCTTATCGCTGGTAGAAATTTCTCTCGTTCTTTTGGAACCGATTCTACCGCTATCATTCTAAATGAAAAAGCAGTAGCGTTAACAGGTTTTAAAGATCCAATTGGTAAGAAACTATATAAAACCACAGATACAAAAGAAAAAATAATTTATACGATCATCGGAGTAGTAAAAAACTTCAATTTCGAATCTTTACGTCATGATGTAGGACCTTTAAGTCTTAGATTAGGTGATAATAATTGGAGAACCGCATATCGATTTAATACAAGTGATGTAGAAAGTTTTATTAGCAAAATTCGTAATAAATATGAGACTACCTCTTCCGAACTAGCATTTACCTATAGTTTTTTAGATGATTCCTTCCTTGATATGTATCAGCAAGAAAAAAGAATTGGTACAATCGCTTTGATTTTTACCGTACTTGCTGTTATTATCGCTGCTTTAGGATTATTTGGATTAGCCACTTATATCGCAGAACAACGTACCAAAGAAATCGGAATACGTAAAGTTCTCGGAGCTTCTACGGCAATTATCGTAAAAATACTATCTAGAGATTTTATAAAACTAATTGTATTTGCCTTTTGTATCGCGACACCTATTGCGTGGTGGTTTATGAGCAGTTGGTTACGAGATTTTGCTTTCAGAATTCAACTAAATTGGTGGGTTTTTGCACTCACAGGTATTATCACTCTGCTAGTTGCAATCATCACACTAAGTTTTCAGACTATCAAAGCAGCTATCGCAAACCCAATTAAAAGTTTAAAAACAGAATAAAAATTAATATCATCAATTCAATCATATAAACGAACATAAAAACTCATTCATCATGAAACATTTAAAATATTTTTTGGCTTTAATTGCGTTATCTATTGCACAATTAATTTTTGGACAAACAAAGAAAACTGTTACTACTTTTAACAAAGTAATCATCAGCCCACATATAGAGGCAACTTTTGTGGAAAACAATCAAGAATCTGTAATCATAGAAAAGAGTACCGAACCAGAAGACAAAATAAATATCGAAGTAAATGGAAATGTACTTCGTGTCTATCTAGATGATGCTAAAGAGACTACAAAAAATAAAACAGTAATGATTAATGGCACCAAAAGAAAAGTACCTATTTATAAAGGCAAAGTACTTACCGTAACCATAAACTATAGACAACTTACTGATCTTTCTATTAGAGGAGAACAAGCTACAGTTTGTAAAAGTAAGATCACCGCAGAAACATTTCGATTAAAGGTTTATGGGGAATCACAAATAATTTTAAACGATGTAAATTTTGAATACTTTGATGTTGATATGTATGGAGCCAGCACATTAGCTATCAAAAACGGATCTATCGAAAATCAGAAAATAACAGCTTTTGGAGAAAGCACTTCGGATCTACTTGCCGTAGACAATAAAAATACTAAGCTAAAAGCCTTTGGAGAGGCCGAATTTAAAATTCAAGCATCTGATCGTATTAAACTTACAGCTTTTGGAGAAGCGAAATTGTACTACAAAGGTGATGCGAGCATTCAAAAAGGTTTAAATATTGGAGACGTAGAAATATCAGAAATTCAGTAATATTATGATTACAAAAATGAATTCAATTTCAGAAAATTATGTCTGTATGAGACGAGAAAACCCCAGAATATTTAATACCATTCGACCAAGACGCATCTCTCAGAAGACTCTTAAAAAATTAAACTGATTATTTTTTACACCAACGAAAAACAACATAGATAATCATCATCAAAAAACAACTATGATTTTACAACTTAACAATACATCAAGAATAATTAATTCAGGTGGAAAAAAAATAGCATTACTCGATGCTATCGACCTAAAAGTGCAAGAAGGCGAGTTTATTTCATTAATGGGACCATCCGGATCCGGTAAATCTACATTATTAAATTGTATCGGCATGCTTGACAATTTTACAGAAGGTAGTTACGCCTTTTTAGATGAAGCCGTGCATACCATGAAAGAAAAACAACGATCTAAACTATACAAGGAATACATAGGCTTTGTCTTTCAGGCGTATCATCTCATTGATGAATTAAATGTTTATGAAAACATCGAAACTCCCCTACTCTATAAAAACGTAAAATCTTCAGAAAGAAAAGCACTCGTAGCTGATATGTTAGATCGTTTTAATATTGTGGGTAAAAAAGATTTGTTTCCATCTCAATTAAGTGGTGGACAGCAACAATTGGTAGGAATTGCAAGAGCATTAATTACTAAGCCAAAACTAATTTTAGCTGATGAACCAACCGGAAATTTAAACTCTAAACAGAGTACGGAGATTATGGAGTTATTTTCTGAATTAAATAAAGAAGGTGTTACAATAATACAAGCCACTCATTCTGAAAAAAACGCTTCTTATGGATCAAGAATTATTAATCTTTTAGACGGACGTATCGTCTCTGAATAACCTAACAACTCATGTCACTGAAATCAATTATATGTATCAGTGTCTTTCTTTTACAATTCCTAGGATTTACACAAAGAAAAGACGCAGAAAGGTACTCCCTAGCCCAATGTGTAGATATAGCACTAAAAAATAATCTGGACCTAAAGTCTTCTGTTTTAAATGCTAGTACAGCCAAAATTAATCATAGACAAGCCACAGCAAACATTCTACCATCATTAAATGGGAATTATAATATAGGTGTAAATAACGGAAGAAGTATTGATCCATTTACCAATGATTTTATAAATCAAGAACTTACTTTTTCTAATGCACGATTAAATCTCGATGCTACGATATTTAATGGTTTTAGATTATTAAATACAGTTAAGCAACAAAGATTGAATAGGCAAGCTTTTGAAATGGAAATAGAAGAAGCTAAACAAACATTAATTCTTAATGTTACTTTAGCATATCTACAGGTACTAAACAGAACAGATATATTAGCATTAGCCAAAGCAAGATTAGTAGCCACTAATAAACAATTAAAACAACAAGAAGATTTATATAGTGAAGAATCTGGGAATCCTGCTGATTATGCCGACATAAAAGGTCAAAAAACTATTGATGAAACTAATATACTAGCGGCAGAAAGTGATCTAAACAGTGCAAAATTAAGTCTTACTAGATTGATGAATATCCGTGAAAATATTGATACTGACAAAACATCTATTTTATTAGATTTTGAAAAATACGAACTTTCGTCTGAAGATGTTTTTAATGATGCAATGAAAAATTTAGCCACTTTTAAAGCTAAAGAATTAAGAGCAAAAGCAGCAGCAAAAGGAATAAAAGTTGCTAGAGCTCAATACATCCCAGAAATTTCATTTTTTGGACAGTTAAACACCAACTATTCTAGTGTTGCAGAAACATTTACTGAAATTGGATCGAGTATTGTAGAAACAGGAGATTTTGTTACCGTTAACAATGAAGAAATTTCGGTTTTCACTGAACAATCCCAGTTTAGAGGAGATAAAATTGAGTATTTGGATCAATTTGACAATAATTTAAATACAGTTGTTGGTATCGCGGTTGATATTCCTCTTTTTAATAGTTTTAGAGCAAAAAACAATGTAGCATTAGAAAAAATTAAAGCCGAGGAATCTCTTATAGAACTAGAACGAACTTCATTAGAAGTAAAAAATGCAATTGCCCAAGTCCATTTTGATATGCAGGCTGCATTTAATAGATATGAAAGTCTACAAAATCAAGTAACAGCTTTTGAAGAATCTTATCGGGTAAATGAAATTAGATTTAATAATGGAGTGTCAAATTTTATTGCTTATATAACAAGCAAAAATAATTTGGATAATGCAAGAACCAACCTCACCAATGCTAAATATGAATACTTACTTCGGGTTAAAATTTTAGAGTTTTATAGAGGTAATACTTTATAAAGATAAAACTATATCATCTCACCAGAAGATTGAATATTTAGTTCTACACGTTAGAACAGAAAAACATCTTATGTTCTTATAATTTCTCTCAAAAAAACAAAAAAGAGGCTGAAATTACTCAGCCTCTAACTAATTCAAAACTATTTATCTATTTTTAATTTAAGGTAGCAATAGGAGCTGTATATCCTCCTTTACTTACGGACCCATCTGTTCCTGTACTGTTACCTCTTAATAATAATATTCCTGCTACGTGTGGTGACGCCATAGAGGTACCTGAAATATTATTAAACTGACCATTTAACCAAGTAGACCAAACTGCTGTACCTGGAGCCCAACGATCGACACTACTACCAAAATTTGAACCAGAGGCAGGAGCATCTACATTAGTCATATTTCCAACACACCAAGATCGGCTAGTTATTAACCTTTGTGGTGAATAAAATTGAGTATCATCGTTACTGTTACCCGCTGCCATAGCTCCATAAGTTGTATTTTCTAAATTTCTAAACGTGTCGTCTATTGCCTGAGATGTAAATCGATTACGGAAACCTACGCTATAGTTCCAAGTATCTCCATTACCAGCATTGTTAGCTACATAGTCTATTCCTGCAAGAATTCCATCTGTAGCACCACTCCCTGCGGCATTTAAAACTCTAACAGAAACTACAGTTGCTCCATAAGCTACGCCAATAACTCCAGAACCATTATTTCTTGCAGCAACGGTTCCTGCTACATGAGTTCCGTGTCCATTTTGATCTTGCCAAGATCCACCAACAAAACTTCTACTTCTGCCAGTGTCTATGTTTAAGTCACTATGTGGTGCAATACCACTATCTACTATCCAGCAAGTTCTTCCTGCACCGTTAGCTCTACCTACTCGATTTATTCCCCAAGGAAGAAATTCTCCATTAGATAACTGTGAGTCATTAGTCACCGCTTTATTTTGTACTGTTGCTGGTAGTGTACTTACAGGTTTTCCTATTTTAACATCCAACTTTTGGATATAGTTAGGCTCTAAATAAGCTACTTCAGGATCGTTCCTAAGCAAATCAGCTTGCTTCTCGGATAAGTTTTTAACCGCAAATCCTTGAATAGCAGAACTATACGTTTGCTTTATATTATCTTCTGCTATTGCATATTTAGATAATGTTTGCGCCGATTTTGTTTTCATTTCTGCGCTTTTTCCAGAAATAGACTGATCTTCTGTATAAACTACTATATACTCTCCCGGTATCGCTTGATCAGCTCCTATAGCATCTACATTTTCAATTTCTGATTCTAAATCTGTAATTCCTTCTCCACCTTTTTCACAACTGTAAAAAAGAAAAGAAAATACTGTTACTGTGCTTAAAATTCTAAGTCTAGTTTTCATAATTTTTAATTTTGCGTTAAGTTTTAATTTTAGTTTTAAATTAAATGTTGAGTTCTAATAAAATTAGACTAACAAAATTATAGATTATTAACAACAACGGAATACGGGAAACACACAACAACCAAAGGGCAACACTCTACTCACTGCCCATGAATACTACAAAAAAAGTCTACATTACTAATAAAGCAACATAGTTGCATTATTGAAAATCAACAGGTTGAATCAAAAACCAAGAATTTCAGAAAAAGGAAAAAATAACAGGGAATTTACCCCTTAAAAAAATCAAAAATAAGTGAGTTTAACACTTAATTAACTGTAATTTGGCGAAAAAATAAAATTTATTAAGACTAATTCTAAAGAATTTAAATAAAAAAACTCCCAATAAATCATTCAATTTTCATAATTCAACCTAAAAAACTCCAAATTATACCTTAAAACTAATTATTGACTTGTATATAATTTTAAAACGCTTTCAAAGTCAATTTTATCATTAATTTCATAAAAATAATTAAGTTGCCATTTTTGGGTTTGTTGCGCCTGTTTACTTTTCGTGATGTCCCATTTAGGGTATACTCTAAATGCTCTTTTTCCTTCTTTTATTTCTGTTGATATAATCCCCTTTTTAATCAATAAAGATTTTGGAAATACAAATTGCCCCAACTTATTCTTTTTACTTACATTAACTATATAGAAGTCTATTTGATCAGATTTATCATATGGTTCGATAGGTCCATTCTCTTTTCGTTTCCAAAAAGTTACGAATTGCCCCACTTTTTTTGGTGTAACTTTAGCAGTTCTACTTAGAACATTTTGTCCATTAAGCTTAAATCTGCAAGCAGAATATTCTTGACTTTCTGATTCTTTTACATAATCTAAAATTTTTAAAGAACATCTATCATACACTTTCTTTTTTATCTGACTAAGATTATCATCCATGCGTTTAACTCTGTTTGTTTTTTCAATTCATAGGGTAATTAATAATATATACCATGTCCCATTTCAGTTTGTATTAAGCTCATATAGATGATCCTTATTTAAAAATATTATGATCATTCTTAAACGTTTTAAACTCAATAGCATTTTTACTAAAATCTAAAATAAACATCGTTTGTTGTTCCCCTTTTTCATTTTGATACCTTTTTTGAGGTTTAAAAATAAAATCTACTTTATGATCTTCTAATCTATCTTGTATATCTCGAAATACCTTTTCATCTACAATACAACCAAAATGCGGAATCGGAACTTTAAGGTTCTCCACTCTTCCGCAATAATCTAATTCTGGTATTGCATCCGATACATGAGCAGAAAGTTGATGTCCAAAAAAATCAAAATCCACCCAATGTTCTGTTTGTCTTCCTAATTTGCAGCCAAGTATGATATGATAAAATGAAATAGTACTTTCTATATCCTTTACCTTAAATGCTATATGAAATTTTGTATCCATTTTACTAATACCCTTTATGTAACGAAACCCTATTTAATAGTTCTCTATCATCTAAAAATCGCTTATAATTTTCTACAATTTTATTTGCCGCACTTTCTACATTAGTTAAACTTGCCACGTGTGGTGTTATTTGAATTTTTGGATGCTTCCAAAAAGGATGCTCTTTTGGTAATGGTTCTGTTCTAAAAACATCAAGAAAAGCACCGGCAAGTTTATTCGTATCAAGTAATTCTATTAAATCTTCTTCTACCAAATGTTCACCTCTTCCTACGTTAATAAAAATTGCATCAGTAGCAAGTCTCCTTAATGTATTTCTGTTTATAATATCTCTAGTTTCATCAGTTAAAGGCAATAGATTAATCAAAACATCAGATTGACTTAAACAAGAATCAAATGCATCAACTCCATTGAAACTTTTCACTCCAGAAATTTCTTTTTTCGAATTACTCCATCCCTTTACGGTAAATCCTAAATCAGCGAATTTCTTAGCTACATATCCCCCAATACTACCTAAACCCAAAATTGTAATGGTCGTGTTTTCAATAGACTTATATTCTTTTTGATCCCAAATTCTCTTTTCTTGTTGTTGTACATATCTTTTGGTATTCTTTAATTGCATTAGTACAACAGTTAGCAAAAACTCCCACATATCAATAGACAATTTCATATCCACCATTCTTGTAATAATAATGTTTTCTGCAATTGTTTGCGAATTAGTAATATGATCTATAGAGGCACCCACAGATTGGATGACTTTTATGTTTGGGAACTTCTTCAGAATATCTTTTTCTGGTTTCCAGCAAATAACAAAATCTACAGCAGCTACATCTTTTACATTTGGATATATTTCAATACTAGTAGTAACTATTTTTTTGCTTAATACCTTCTTCCAAGGTTCTGGATCTTTATTATTAAAAATTATAAGAATACTCATGAACAAGAATTTTACACAAAGGTATACTAAACCCTATACACCAAAAAGTTGAATCGTCGAAATATAACTATATTTACCATCGAAAAAATGAATTTAAAAACAAAAAATCATCGATTCTATGATAGATACTATAGATAAGCAGTTGTTAGACATTTTAAAAAATAATTCACGACTATCATTTGCTGATTTAGGGAGAACTATCAATTTATCTCCTTCATCCGTTAGAGAAAGAGTTCAAAAGATGGAAGATTTAGGTGTGATTCAGAAGTATAGTATTCAAATTGATAATAATAAATTAGGATACGATTTAGAAGCTTTCATATTGCTTAAAGTTTTTCCTGGACAATTAGCTCATATTCTTAAAGTAATTAAAAACTTCCCCGAAGTTAAAGAAGCACATCGCATTACAGGAAACCAAAATATACATCTAAAAGTTGTAGTGAAAAATCAAACTTCTTTACAAGAGTTATTGGATAAACTAATGATTCATGGGGATACTAATACGTTTCTTATTTTATCAAAAGTTTAATCTTATATTTTATATTCTCTTCGATAATGAGTATAATATTACTGTGGTCTGTTTTTCTATAGATTGTTTAATTACATTTGCTTTTGATTAAAAATCTTGCTTTAACTATATTTAGAGCAACTAAAAAATACTTTTAATGTCTTACTCCCAAAGTCTTTTAAATTTCATAGATTCCGGTTCTACCTCTTTTCACGTAGTTTCTAACTTAAAAAAAGAATTGATTTCTCGGAGCTATCTAGAATTATTTGAACAGGACATTTGGGATTTAAAGAAAGAAGAAAAGTATTTTGTAACTAGAGCTGATGGCTCAATTATAGTATTTAGAACTCCTAAAAAATGGTCTAATGATTATTCTTTTAAAATCATTGGTGCACATACGGATTCTCCTTGTCTAAAAATAAAGAACAATCCCATTTCTACAAAAGAAGGATATCAATTACTAAATATTGAAATCTATGGAGGTGTTTTATTAAGTAGTTGGTTTGATAGAGATCTTTATTTTGGCGGCAGATTAATTATAGAAAATGAAACAGGTGTATTAGAGCAAAAACTTATTACGGTAGAAAAAAAAATACGAATTCCTCGTTTGGCTATTCATTTAGATCGAGAAGTTAATAAAAAAGGATTTACTCCGAATCCGCAGGAACATATGTTCCCCGTTATTGGACTATCTAATGACATCAATTTTGAAAATTGGTTAAAGGAAGAAACAGGAGTATCTGGAACCATTCTGAGTTGGGATTTATTTTTATTTGATGCCGAAAAATCCAGTTTTGGAGGTATTCATGATGAATTTATTTACGCTTCTAGATTGGATAATTTAGCAAGTGTCCATGCCTCTTTTGAAGGTTTAAAAAAATCTACCATTGCGGATAACGAAGTTCAAATGGCCGTTTATTTTCAGCATGAAGAAATTGGTTCTGAATCGCAAAATGGAGCAAATTCTAATTTTTTAGAAACTACATTAAAACGCATTCACTCTTCTATTTCCTCCAAGGAAGAGACTTTTTTTCAAGCTGTAGCACGTTCCTTTTTTATTTCTGCAGATATGGCTCATGCAGTACATCCAAACTACACGACAAAACACGATGCCAATCATAAACCATTACTTGGTGCTGGTCCAGTAATTAAAAGTAATGCCAATATGCGTTACGCCACAGATGCATTTTCTATAGCTAAATTTAAACAATGGTGTAAAAAAACAAATGTTCCTTTTCAGGATTTTTGCAGTAGGAATGATATCGGTTGTGGTTCTACTATAGGTCCTATGGTTGCCTCTAACATCGGAATACCAACAATTGATGTTGGAAATCCAATGTTGTCAATGCATAGTATTAGAGAAATGTGTGGAACACAAGATCATGAATATATTATTGATGTTTTTACTGAATTTTACAAAACCTCATCTTAGATATATTAGTCTTGGGATCTTACATCCATTAATGCTTTATACATTGCATCAAGAAAATCTTGTTGTTTTTTATCATCCTTATCATAACGCTGGTATAACACGCTACAACCTTCTATATCTAATATATTAGAATTATTAAAAGACCAATCATCTCTATTCTTTACAGTGATACCAAGATCACAACCTTCTTCTTTCCATTTTTTGTAAAATGTAGTTTCATTATCAGGCGTTACTTTAAAATTTGCATACACACTATAACCGCTCATATCTTTATTATAAAACTTATGAATAGCACTTATCGGTACACCTCCCCAATTTATAGTTTTGTTCTCTGGTAGTCTAAAACCTGTAAGGTATTTTTCATTTAATATTGAACCTTGCTCTCCTTTTTTTAGGAAGTGTTTTTCATACTCTAACTTGGTTCCTTCGGGTATTGTTACCCCTTTAACCGTAACCTGCTCCGTAGTTATAAAAAAAGGATTGTTAGGGCGTGGACCATTAGGGTTTAGGGTAAGATTACAGGCCGTAAGAAAACTTATAATCATTATGATAAAAGATAATTTTAAGAGCTTCATGAATTGTTATCTATTTTTTTCTGTGGAAAAACAATTTTCCTTGAACATTATAGGTTCTTCAAACTATAATATCCATATAAAAATAAACAAAATGTACACAATTACTATCATATTAGATTTCTTCAATTTTTATTTTTATTAGAAACAAACTATTGCTAAACACTTACTTTTTCTTCAATGCTTTTTTTAAATTTTCTTGATAAACAGAAAGATCAGGAGAGTTGTCAGTTTTTGCAAGCTCTACTGCTTTTTTATAGTTTTCTATAGACTCATCATAGCTCCCCAGATTCATTAATCCTTCTGCATAGCTATCAAATCCATTTGCAGATTGTGGATGTAAAATAGTATTAGACTTAAATATACAGACTGCAATTTTTGTTTTTTTATGTTCCATCATATATTGATATCCTAGAGCATTAATTTCCCATTCTTCAATAAGTCCTTTTTCCTTACAATCTTTTAAAGTAGCTAATATATTTTTTTCAGAATTCACTTCATCATATTTCTCTAATTTTGATAAAAGATTAATAAAAGTATTGGTGTATAATCCTTTTAATTTCTCTCTAAATTGATCTGCTCCTTCTTTTGCTAATTCATGTGCTCTATTATATGACTCATCTTTACTTACTTTAATTTCAGGAACTACACCTACGCCTTCCCAATTTGTTTTAGTAATTGGATTAATAGCTTTTCCAGTTGGAATAAAAACACTTAAAAAATCATTAATTGGAACGGTACCACCTGGGTTAGCTCCTCCTCCTGTAGTTTGACCTATAATAGTCGCTCGTTTTTGTGTTTGCATATTATATGAAAACTCTTCAGCACCAGAAAATGTTCTTTCACTTGTAATTACAAATAGGGGAACATCTATCATTTTTTTTCCATCCACCTTATCAAGTGTATGAAAATCAATTGTTCTATCACCTTCTCGGAAATAAAGGCTGTTTAAGTGAATATCGCCTTTAAAAAAATAACTACATAGGTATTGAACCATTTCAGGATCTCCACCACCATTTTTACTTAAGTCAATTATTACCGCATCTGTATTTCTGATAAGTTTCATGTAAGCATCTGCAATTACTTTTCCTTCTTTAAAATAAGTAAACCCTCTTAAATCAAGGTATCCTATATTTCCTTCTAGCACTTTAACATTATGAAAACCAGCATTATACTCTTTTTTTCTTTTGAGGTTAAAAATTTTCTCTTCAATAAGTCGTTCTGGTGTCATAGCGGGAGCCTCGTATGGCGGTTGACTCATAATTTTCATATGTTTATCATTATTGATAGACTGTACCGATTGCGTTAGAGCGGTTGCAAAACTTTCATTAGATGTAAACTGATCAAAATGTCCTTTCTTAAATTGTTCCTTTATATGTTCCTCTGTTTTTTTTGCAATATCAGGAAAGACGTATTTATCATTCATCAAATCAGACAGGGTATTAATCACCTCTTTTTTATATTCTATGCTTAACACACTATCCTGTGAATAAATACAGATATTACATAGTGATAGGGTTAAAAAAAGAAAAATGCATTTACGAATTACCATCATTATTTTAGATTTTTAAACGAAATTAAAAAATAGAGTTTTTATAAAATTGTAAAAAAGTAAATGGTAAAAAAAAATCTCAAATCTATTATGATATAATAGGATCGTATTGATTGGTAAATCGTTTTGTAATATTAAGATTTGCAATTTCTACCAGGTTTGATTTTTGAGCAAAAAACTTAAATGGTGTTATATTAAAAATTGCATTGAAATCTTTAATGAAATGTGCCTGATCATAGAACCCAGCCTCTAAACCTATTGAAGTTAGACTCATATTCGGAAATTCTTCTCTTAGTTGAAGTATTCTGTTCATTCTCCATATTTGTGAAACTTTTTTTGGAGAAAGCCCTACTTTATTTACGAAATGTTTATGCAAAGTCACTTTACTTACATTAAATTCTTTGAACAATTCACTGATCTGTATACTACCATGTCTAAACATTATAAAGTTTAACTGAGCTCTTAAACTTTCGTCTACTGACATTGTTTTTGATAACAAACCATTAATAAATTCATTAATAAGCTGTTCTTGTATTACAGTTTTACTTTCTATAGAAATTCTTTGGATAAGTAAGTGTGCTATATTATCTAGAGAGAAAATATTTTCTAGATTAACTATAGTATCATTAAAATTTATGAGTGGGTTCTTAATAAGATTTGCAAAAGCAAATGGTTTAAATCTGATTCCTGTAATATTAACAGCTCTTTTGGATTTAAAACTTAATGAAGTATTTGTTTGTCCAATAAAGTAAGCTCCGGGATTTAATCGTTTCCACTTGGTGTGCAAACTACTCCTTACAATACTATGAGAATCAATAAATATTATATTAAATGTACAAGTCGGCAGAAACATTTCTAAAGCATCTTCTGTTGGCTGTTTCTCAAAAAAAATATGCCAATAACTTTCTATATGATGCGAAAATAAATGATCTGGTAATGTTTCTTTGTATTCCATTTTTAATATATAACTATTATATGCTTCTTAGTTTTATTATTATTAAATAAAATCTTAAAACAAATTCTGACTTCATTGATACTAAATCATACACCGTTGTTACTAGTGAATTATTTACCTAAAATTAGATTTTATATTTCACAATTTACACCATCTTCTATATTCATACTAAAAATAGTAAAGTGTAACCTTTCATAATTTGATTTCTCTATAATTTTCAATACCATAAGAAACTAATAAGCAATAAAAAAGTTCTAATTAATTTCAAAGTAAGTGGTTTATATCCGTTTTAAAACTCATCAAAAATGAAGCCAGTTTAGAGTAAACTATTTAAATAATAATACTATTGGTTACAGAGAAATCTTTCAATCCATCAAATAGTTATAGATTTAATCCGCAAATTGTACTCTTATAAGAGGGCTTTTAAAAAAACTTAATAGTACTTTACTATTCATATGAAAGCTAGTAGCAATTGATTCTGTAAAGTTTTTGAGTTCTATTATTTTTTCTGAGTCATAATAGACCCCATTCATAAGTACCCCATCAATTTTACTAGTATGGGTAATATTTTCTAGAGGATTATGTTGTAATAGAACCAAATCAGCTACTTTTCCTTTTTCTATACTCCCGTAAGAATCTTCTTTTTTTGCATACTTAGCAGGTACTATAGTAGCACTTTGTAGAGCTTCGAGGTTTGTTAATCCACTTTTTGTTAACTCAATCAATTCTTCGTGAATACTAAACCCTGCAAATATATACGAGTCTGTTACATCTGTCCCAGTCATTATTGGCACTCCGATGCTATTAGCCAATCTCACTTGATTCATTGCCGCTTTGTAAAAGTTTTGGCTTATATCTTTAGTTTGATCATCCATATTTCTTGAAGCATTATTATTAGTATCTATACCCCACCATAACCTTTTTCTAATTCCTGTGATATATTTTAAATTAGGGTTTGCTATGTAGTTTTCGAGATGAGCATTCGCTTCAAACTTTAACGTTTGTAAGGTTGGTGTCCAATGGGCATTTTTTAATTGCATTAATTTCATAAGTTTAGTAGCAATCTTTGGATCAAATTCATCTACTAACCTTCTCTTTGATTTAGAAAAATAGCTTTTCCAATTATTAGGTTTTTTTAAACTATCTGCTTCCGGAAATGATTCGAACATAAAAATACGACCATGTTCGAAACTACGTTGTCCTAAATTAACAGCCTCCTCCAAACTAAGAAACATTGGTTTATGCCCAGCAATATGCATTTCATACGATGGTGCTTTTTTAGCCAAGGCTTTATATGATTCTTTTGGTATTTGCTGATATACCTTAATAAAATCTACCTGTTCTTTTTTATAAAAATGTAACAATGAATCTACATGTTCTGGGGTATCTAGTTTAAAAAAATCTGGAAATCCATCAGGTACACTAGAAGCTCCATCTATTTGATAACTACTTTGTAAAACATATCTCGGCATAATTCTTTTATACGCATTCAATTCAGCATTCCATTGTAACCGTTCTCTACTACCTACCCAATAGCTATCTTTACGATCTAATTGCCCAGACATGTCTCTAATTCCTGTAATACCATTGGCTATGTAAAGTGGATGATGTAACCAAGGAGAATGCTGATTTGAATGTGTATGCATATCCCATAAACCTGGAATCATATATTTATTAGTACCATCAATTATTAATGAATTAGAATTTTCAACTAAAATTTCTAAACTATCAATAGCAGCAATGATATTATCTTTTATTACTACATTTCTGTTTTCTAAAACTTGACCAGACTTTACATCTATAATATTTATTGATTTTATGAGTATGGTATTATGTTTTACCGGAAGAATCAGTTTTGGCATTGGCCAAAAAGCTCCAACCATAATTAGTAGTATTAGAAATGATAAAATACCTAATAAAATTTTCAGAAATTTAAATAGTTTCTTTTTCATTATTATTTGAATCTTTTATAATCTAGACTCTATACTTAAAAAAATGTAACAACATCTTTACGCTACATGCGTAAAAATTTTGCTCACAATTTTCCAGTTGTCATTCACTTTCGTTAGGGATAAATAATCATAATAGTTATAACCTAACATAGGTACGCGTAGTTTTACCATAGCTACATTTCCTATAATATCAATCCCAACAACTTCCATTTTAAATGTTTCGTTTAAATCATTAGGGCTTTTTCTTTCTTTAACACCTTCCAAATATTCTATCACACTTTTCTTATAAGGAACTCCGTTAATATCACCATAGACAAACACATTATCCGTAAAGCAAGATGCTAGTTTATCAACCTGTCCATAAAAAATGCCTTCGAAATAATTCGTTATTACCTTTTCGATATCTTTTATATTATCTTTATACATAATTTCTCTTTTTTAAATAGCGTGCCCAACTGTATGACCTCCTGCTACGTTAATAGTCTCACCTGTGATAAAATCAGAAGATGCTAAATAGTAGGCAGCTTCTGCTATTTCATTAGCTTCTCCTATACGATTTAATAAATGTAATCCAGCTAAACTATCAGCATCTTCAATTCCCATTTTTCCTTGTAAAGGACTTCTAATAATTCCAGGAGCTATTGTATTTACTTTAATGTTATTTTTACCAAACTCTGCAGCCAACTGTCTTGTTAATGAATGGATAGCTCCTTTGCTTGTTAACGGCGCAGTTGCAGGAAAACCATCAATAGCGTGATCTACAAGTACAGTACCTATATTTATTATAGAACCGTTTTGTTGTTTTATCATTTCTGGAATTGCCGCTTGTGTTGTAAAGTAAGTTCCTTTTAAATTAACATTCCAATAAAGCTCTAAATCCTCTTCTTGAACATCTAAAAAAGGTTTTGGAGCAAACAGACCTGCATTATTTATTAAGACATCTACAGAGCCAAAATTTTCTTTCGCTAGACGTACTAGTTCCCGACCTGTAAATTTTTTACTAATATCTCCAGCCAAATACACTGCATTTTTTGGTGATCCAAGTTCTTCATACGTTTTTTGTAAATTCTCTTTATTAGATGAGTTCATAACTACATTACTATTTTGCTCAATAAAATAAGCTGCTATAGCTTTTCCAATACCTGTAGAGGCTCCTGTAATAATTATTGTTTTGTTTTTCATGATTTAAATTTTTCTGAATTTGAATATTGTTTTGCATCTACTCCCCAATTATCAATAGGGATTTCTTCTATAACCACGTGCGTGGTTTTAGGGTTCTTGTCCAATACATCTGCAAGCAATTGTGTCGCACCTACAATTAACAGACGTTTTTGTTCTTTGGTTACCTGTTCATCGGTAACTTTGATGTTGATATAAGGCATCTTTTTATAGTTTTAAATTAACACTACAAAGTTGAGAGGAATCAGAAGAAATTATAAGGAGGTATATCACTACTTTAAAGTGATCTATGTCACTTTATTAGTATGAAAATTAAGTTTTATAAAAAATTAAACTATGGGTTAAGTCTACTCAAGGTTTCTCTAGAAACCCCTAAGTAAGAAGCTATAAGTTTTTTAGGGACTCTTTGAAATAGTTGGGGATATTGTTCTAGTAATAAATCATACCGTTCCTTAGCAGAATTTTTTAAAAGTGAAAGGATTCTTTTTTGTAAAGCGATACGACCAAACTTACTTTTTTTTGCCCAAAACCGTTCCATTTTATGCATTTGAGATGTAAGCTTATCCCTATTCTCAAAAGAAATGTATAACAACTCGCAATCTTCTATACAATCTATGTATATATTCGAGGGAGTCTGTTTTACAAAAGATTCATAGTCCGTAATCCACCAATGTTCCATTGCGAATCTAAGAATATGTTCCTTACCATTATCATCTAAAAAATAACTTTTTACACACCCTTGCGTTATCCAATATTCTTTTTTTACCACTTCCCCTTCTTGAACAAGATATTGATGTTTCCGTTTTTTATCAGTTTCAAAATGAGTTAAAACAAAATCAAATTCTTCATCCGTTAATTCAATTATCTCCTCAATATGTTGCCTTAATGGGTGTTTCATTTAGCTAATGGCTCGTAGTCCTAATTAGTAGTAACGTGTTTCGTGAAATTGCTTTTGGCGGAGGTAATTTACAAAATAAAAAAGAATAGCAATTCGAATAAAAAATCGAGTTACTATTCTCTATAAATGGAATTATGAGTCTTTATTTCTCTTTTCAATTATAAACTAGCTTCACCAATAAAAAAATATAGATTTTTTAATGAGGTATCTCTTTTAGGAAATAGTGCTTGCATTCGTTCATCTGCTCCCATTTGTTGTAAACCTTCCATTGAATCAAAATAAAAACGATGTATTTCATCTGGTTGTGCAATATCTCCCTTTGATTGAAATGGTGCTATAAAACGTTCGAAATGTGTACCGAATTCTGGCATTATCTCACAAACTTCATCATGATAATCTTCAAATTGCTTTTTATATTTCTCCCCTTCATTAAAGTAAATTAAGGCAATACCATAGGTTTTGGTTTTATCACCCTTTTCTTTCTTAAATTCAAAATCAGTGTTCCTACTCGTAAAAACTGAAATATTTTTAAGTGAAGGAACAGCATACTTATTTCTAATTTTTATAAACTCTGGATCTTCATTAAACATATTAAATACTTCCATACTAGGATAACTGGCAAAATGAATTTCATCAGGCATTTCTATTTTTCCTTTTGCTAGTATTTTTGGTTTAATAATACGTTCTATTCTTCCTCCATACTTCTTCAAAATAGCACCTCCCTTCTTCTTGTATTCTTCAAAACGTGTTTCTTCACCTTCTTTTATATATACCAAAGCAACATTTACTATTTCTTGATTTTTTGTTTCCATTTCACTCATATTTTTGGGATTGTTATTTGAGTTTTGTGCATTCATAATACTTGGTAATAGTAATAACACTAAGACCGTAAAGCTTATTAACTTTTTTAAATATTTCATTTTTTACGGATTTAAATTAAGTGCTCCATTTGTAAAGCTTCCTTTATCAAATTTTCTTGAATTGGACTTACTTTACTATTCAAATCGTTAGTATTATAATCTACTCCGACAGCTTGTCTAATTGGTCTATTTCCTTTTTCCATTTCGACCACTTTTAAAATAGCATTTGGAATTTCTTGCGGATTAGGTGATTCATCACTTTTATAGAATTGATCAAAATTTTGAAGCATTGCTTTCGGAACATTGGCCATTTCTCCATAACTTTCTAATGTAGTTTTATCTTCTTCCTCGGGCCCACTATATAATAGCCCAGATGGATATGGCCCAGGTTCTATAACAGAAACATCTACACCTAATGGCTTTAACTCATATTTTAATGATTGAGAATATGCTTCTAAAGCAAATTTACTAGCACAATAAATCCCAAAATATGGAAAAACCAATCGTCCTGCTAAAGATGAAATATTGACTATCAATCCATCTGAAGATTTTTTCAAAAAAGGAAGAAACGCTTTGGAAGTTCGAATCACACCAAAAAAATTAGTGTCAAATTGTTCCTGCGCTTGCTTTATACTATATGCTTCTGTAATACCTACATACATTACACCAGCATTATTTACTAAAACATCCAATCCGCTTTTTTCTTCAGTAAGAATTCTAGCTACTAAATCATTAGTAGATTTATCACTAGTTACATCTAATTCTGCTATCGTAATTGAAATCTTTTCCTCTAAAGCAATTTTTTCAAGTTCTTCTTTTTTAATTCTGTTTTTTCCATTGATATCACGCATCGTTGCCCAAACTCTATGTCCATTTCTAGCTAATGTTAATGCAGATAAATAACCAAATCCGTTACTAGATCCTGTAATAAGTACTGTTTTCATTTTTACATATTTTTTGTTACTGATGCAAAGATGAGAATAGAGAAAACGGAAGTGTTTTAAGATTAGTTCAAAGGTTTGTCTAAATGGGTCAACTTATACATTGTTGGAGAAATTCCATATTTATTTTTGAAAGTTTTTGAGAAGTGAGAAACATTCGTAAATCCACATTCATAAGCGATATCTGTAGTTCTTAAATCTGTAGATACAAGTAGTTGTATAGACTTTTCTAATTTTTTCTCTCGTAAATACGAGGCTGGGGATGAATTGTATATTTTTCTGAATTCTCTTTTGAAACTAGATAAACTTTGATTATTCAAAATTGCTAATTCTTCTAAAGATATATTTTCATAATAATGAGCTTTTACGATTTCTCTAAGGGAATATGAACTTGGACTAAATAGGTTAGAGAGTATCGATCGAATCGCTGGAGCATTTGTCGTCTGATTTAATAATAAAATGATTTCTTTAAGTTTTAGAATCAATATTTCTTCCGTTACCAAATCCGGATTTTGAAAATAAAACAAAATTCCCTCAATATATTTTCGAATTAAAATATCGCTATTAAGCTTAGACATACCTATATCTAAAGGTAATTTTTGTGTAAGAAAATCCGGAAGTTTATTTTCATAGACTTTCATCAAAATATCAGGATAAAAGTGTACGGCAAGTGCTTGATACGTATCAGATACTTCCGAAGAACGCATATTACAGGTATAGTTACCACATTTCATTAAAAGAGATTCTTGAGCCTCTATTTTAAGTCGTTCGGTTTCAGAAATGGAGTCGTATTCTCCTTTTAGTATGTACAAAAAACAAGCCTCGTTTGGCATTAAATTTGGCTTTTTGTATGGTGGTTTTAAAATAATAGTTTCAAATAGTAGTTTTCCAAATAAGTCTATAGTTTTATAGTCTTGTACCATTTTCTTTTCTTGTAAAGATAGTTCTTACAAGTTATTTTAAATTTTCTAATTGAGTCATTTTGTTGTCAATTTGGGTCATGTTTTAGGTTTTCATAAAAATAATTTTTTGCTAGCTCTAATTTTTATCAAGATGTAATTTCATTTCTAACTGCTCTAGATTATTTTCAAGTCCTATTCTTTCTAAAAATGCATTTACAGGTTTTGAGCTTTTATCTATATTAATAATAGAAAACTCATCCCCATATCTTTTAATTAATTCGTGAATTAAAGTAGAAGCTATTTTTTTATTTCTGAAATCTTTACTTACCGCTATTTGCTGTATTCGTTTATTACTTGGACTATAAATTATATAACCTATCAGTTTAGAATCTATATAGGCACCTAACGAAACATTGATGTTTTTTAATTCATCTACAACATTTTTAGAATTTTGCCAAGTAGGGTATATATCCCAAAACGTTTTCATTAAGTCCCAATTATAATCTTCTAACACCCTAACAACTATATAGTCATTTGTATGTAATACACTAACCTTCCCTTTATAGCATAGTAATGCTCTTTCAATTTTATAACCCGATTTTTTATATGAAGTAATAGCCTGAATATTTTTAGTTATAACTTCTAGTTGCAGCGTATCGATTCTCTTTTCCATTAAAATGGGTAAAATAAATTGATACATTTTTTTTGTTAAACCAACACCTCTTTTTTCTGGAATAACTCCTGTTCCTCCATTATATACTACTTTTTTATTATCGATTATATCATATCCGTGCAAAATAAACCCTATCAGGCTTTCTTTTTCGTAAACTCCTACCGATATATTAAGATCTGTCTTATCGGCTAACATTTTCGAAATTAATTGTTCTTCAGATAGTCTAAAAGGAATAAAATAGTCCGAAAAAGATTTGTTGAATACATTTAGAATATCTTTTTTATTAATTCCCTTTAAGGTTTTAATTTCCATTTCCTAAATTTCTTAGTTACAACTACATTATCATTATTTTCCCGAATGTACCAAATTATTCTTTCGTTTATGTTTTTAAGTTCCCTCCTAACAATTGAAAGATCAAACTTCTCATCACATATAGTTAATTTATCTAATCTATTTTTTGTAATCAGTTTTCTTTTTTTAATTTCTGATATTTAATAACTCAGTTTCTAAAACTGATTTAGCATTAATATCGTTTGTTGTCAAATTTCCATTTAATAAATTATTTTGTTCATAAGGGTCATTATTTAAATTGTAAAATTCTTCACTACCATTGGCGTTTTCGATAAGTTTATAATTCCCATTACTTATAGTCCAAAGACTATTAACCCCATCATCTTTTTCTGAATATTGATAATCTCTTATTGATACGGCTTCTGTAAATAAAGATATAAAGCTTTTACTATCATGAATTTGATTTACCGATACTCCAGCAATTTCAGAAATGGTGGCAAACAAATCAGAACTTACAATTAAATTATCATCATTTCCGGTTCTCGAGACTCCTTTACCAGAAATAAACATTGGTGTATTTATCCCTCCTTGATTCAAAGAACCTTTTGCAGTAAAAAACGTGTATGGAGATTGTGCTACTTCATTCGGACTCCCATTATCACCAATAAAAATAATTATAGTATTTTCTCTTTCATCTAGAGGCATATCATCTAATAATTCCCCTATTTGATAATCCATTGCTTCAATTGCAGCCATATAATATGGTGTTTCATCCATTCCGCTTAAAAATGAAGGTAAGTTTCCTTGAGAATGCATTTCATTTGGTGGTACATGAAATGGTTTATGAGGAGCATTATAAGCCAACCACATAAACCATGGTTTATCTTGTTGATGTATCCAATCATTGGCCAAGTCAGTAATCTTTTTAGTTATATATTCTGTTTCTACATTACTTACTCCATTTTCCGTCAATTGCCAATTATAGTAACTCTGAGGCGCACCTCTTATAATCCCGGAGTAATAATCCAAACCAAAAATTTCAGGGTTTACTACTGTATTATCTCCTGATAAATGCCATTTCCCTACTATTGCAGTTGCATAATTACCATTTGTTTGATCATTTATATATTTCTGTAAGCTCGTTTCTGATAAATCAAGTTCGTCTCCTGCCCATTTAACACCCGTTCTATAACCATATTTACCAGTTAGAATAGATGCTCTGGTTGGCGAACAAGTTGGATACGTCCAAAAATTGTTAAAAGACAATCCCGAATTTCGTATTGCATCAATATTAGGAGTACTCGGTTTTATGTTACCTTCGAAAAAACCATTAATAGCATCCTTACCTAAATCATCAGCAATAATAAAAAGAATATTTGGAGAAGTTTCAATTGGGTTCGAAACATCAATAACCGCCTCATTTCTATTACAACTAAACAATGTAAAAAACACCATTATATACAGTAGTTGTTTGATATTATTCAAATGGATTACTATATTTTTCATCAGTTAACATTTGGTTGTCGGTTAATGTATTTAAAAAAGCTATTAAAGCCTCTTTCTCTTCTTCTGTAAAATTAAATTGGCCAACTTGTCCCTCTGAATTTACTAATGGTGATATGAGACTTTGGTGGTTTTGAATCCCTGAACTATAATGTTCAATTACCTCTTCTAAAGTTGCAAACCTTCCATCATGCATATATGGCGGACGAATAGCGATATTTTTCAATGAAGGAACTTTAAACTTACCAATATCATTAGGGTTAGCTGTCGTTTCATTAACTCCTAAATCAGTAGTCGAAATTGCGTCCAATCCGTTGGTTGTGGCAAAAGTTGTAATTCCACTAGGAATTGGAGTAACTGTTGGAATAGGAGCCACAAAAGCTTCAGACATATGACAAGCGACACAGTTAGCATTCAATCCATTTGTAAGTGGTCGAGGCATATAAAAAAGTCTTTTACCTTCGTTTTCTTGTTCTGTAAAATTTGGAAAATCTACAATTGGCGAATCTACATCACTCCTTGCTTGATCGTATTTTGACGTTGTACTAACAAGACTTCTTATAAATTGTGCTAATGCTCTAGAGATTCTATCACTCGTTATATTCTGATCTCCGAAAGCATCTACGAACAAACTCGAGTAGTAAGTTTGTTCAGCTACAATATTAGTTAATTCTTGAAGTGTCAAACCCATTTCTACCTCGTCTTGAAAAGGCATCAACACTTGCTCTTCTAGAGTTGCTGCTCGTTCATCCCAAAAGAATTTCCCTCCTTCATAAAATCGAGCATTTACGATTCCCATAGAGTGCCTTCTGGTAAGTCCGCCTTCAAATCCCTTACTCAGAATATCTGGATCAGAAAACCCATGTTCAGCTTTATGACAAGAAGCGCAAGAAACGGTACCGTTTGCACTCAGTTTTTCATCGTAAAAAAGTACTCTTCCTAATGTTGCTCCTGCATCTGTTATGGGATTATCAATTGGTGTGTTATCGAATTCGATTGCCGCTTGAAACTGAAATTGATCAGGAAAACTATTTTCAGTATAATGTTCAGGTAATATGATATTGGCGTAATTAAAAAATACGTCGGGCAGATTTATTTCGGAACTAGAATCTTCTTCTATTGGGACATAATCTTCTTGATCATTATTACTACAAGAATTGAATAATATAACTATTAACAATAATGATAGAGACATTAAATTTTTCATAAACTAAACATTTTAGTATAAGTTTAAGACTTTGACTATACCAAAACGTTTAATACGAAAACTTTTTATTTTACTTTTATTAATGCTTTTCACTCCTAGCATCTCTAATATATTGACCATAGACTATTTCTGTATTCCTAACCAGATTAATCATCAAAGAGCCAACTTAATATTTTGACAACAGAAATAATAACTAAAATTATTATCACACGAACAAGTATGAGTTTAAAAAAATGACATAGAATAGAACCTTATTAGGGTTTGATAAATTGAGGAAAATTAGTTTTCATATAAACTAGTAGCAATAGTTTTATCCAATTTATACAATTCATACATCTGTTTTTTCATATAAGATTCAGGGGTGCTCTTAAGAATTAAGTTTCGAATGACTTCTATAAACCTATTTGTTATTGCGATTTTTGAGGTGAGTCTCGATTGTTTCACTAATTTTTCAACTTTTGTCTTTCTATAGGTATAGAGTTTATCAAAAGCTATTTCCGTATTATTAGTTTCTTTAATAAAATTTGACAAATAAAATGCATCTTCAATTGCTTGGGCACCTCCTTGTCCTAAATCTGGTGTCATGCTATGTGCAGCGTCCCCTATTAGGCAAATATTTCCTGAATTCCATTTATTTAGTAATTCTAAATCAGAAAGATCTCCTCTAAAAATTGTCTCGCTAGGTGTATTTTTAATAAGATCAGTTACCAATGGATCGTACTCTGAGAACATCCTTGTTAGAAGATTCTTTATAGTTTTCTTATCATCGGTCAAATTAGGCGCACTCAATTTAACAGCAAACCAATATACTTTCCCTTCGGAAATTTTAGATACCCCAAATTGTAATTTTTTACCCCATAAAGTAAAACCTACAGACTCTAATTGAGCGTCTAAATTATAGTTAGAAATACCTCTCCAACATGTTTGCCCTGAGTATCTTAATTTACTATTTGGAAATAATTGCTTTCTAATTTTAGAATTAATTCCATCTGCACCAATTATAGAATTAGTATTTACAACAGAGCCATCTCCAAAATGTAATTCATAAGATTTTTCCCGGTTCTCAAGGTATTTCTTAAATTCTTTCCCTAATCTAATATTTTCTTCCTGCACGTATTTATATAAAATTTGCTGTAGCTTTCCTCTATGAATTGCCATAGTAGCGTAACCGAATTTTTCTTGAACAAAATCTTGTTTAGAGTCTGATATCGGTTTTAACTTATGATTAGCTACCATAATCCGGTTAAAAGTATTTCCCGTATTCTGAATTTCCTCCAATAAACTAGGGCTAATCCATTCTAAAACTTGCAATGCATTTGGTGATAACCATATCCCCGCTCCTACTTCTTCTAAAGAAGCAGCTCTTTCATATAATGTATATGGAATCTTTAATTTATCAAAGGATAAGGCAGTTACTAACCCCCCAATTCCGCCACCGATAATCGATATGTTTTCTGTCATGAATTTATCTTTTTAACCTATCATATAATATTGAAGTTTCAACAAATTTTCTGTGCTCTTTACTTATTAATTTTTCTAACAAATCAAAAGAACCAACATAACTTACTAAGCTACCATTAGATGAAATAAATTTTCCATTATGGATCACCGAAATTTTGCTATCATCCACTACTTCCAAGTTCGGATATTTCCTTTTTAGATATTCTCCACCATCAACATATGTAATTATTACCCCATAAAATAAAGAAAAAATCCACAAAAACCTGCAAGAGTTCCTAGTACGTAAACAACCCCTATGAATACTCTAAAAGTTTTATGACCAAACATATTATAAAACATTCTTTGATTTCCACTTTCTGGGTCAATTGCCCAATTCTTATTTTTTACTGTTCCAATGAACAAAACAAGAAAAACAATACCAATGACAAGGTATATAAACTCTGGAAACTCCGTGAAAAAATCTTTTATGTTATTTAATATTTTCTCCACTATTATTTATCAGAATATTATTGTTATGAATATATTGACAATGTCGTTGCACAAGAAATTTAATGTTTAAAAAAATCATAGTTCGTGTTTTATACAAAATAAATTTTTGATTTTCCAACGAACTAGCAACTCTCTTTTTATGTAATTATGCTTTAGTGTTTTCTTTTATAATGTTCAAAGTTTCATTTACAAAATCCGTTTTACCAAGAACATAAGAACCCCTATCATTTTTAAACTTAGAAGCTAATTCTAATTTCAAACTTTCATATTCTTTTGCACGTTTATTGTTAGCGTTTAGATAATCTCTGAAGTCAATTTGTTTCCACATTACATTATCTTTCGGACACATATGGATATGAAAAATTTGTTCTTTAGTTCCATCTAAATTATATCCTTTTCCGAATGAAGAATACTTTTCGATATTTTCTCTTGCAGGAACTTCGAAATGTGAATAACCTAATTCTATAAATTGATCTATTAATTGTCTATCGAATAATAGTTCTTCAGGAATTTCGATCATTAAATCAATATATGGTTTAGATTTTATTGTAGTAATTGATGAACTACCAAAATGTTCTATTCGCAATATTTTTTCCTTTCCTACTCTATCTAAAATCCGTTTTTTTTCGTTTTCATAAATGTTTTTCCATTCGGGATTATGCTCAACCAATTCAATTGGAAAAAGCGTATTCCAATCTTCTTTGGTTAAATCATTTAAAGTCTTTTTCATTAGGTATCTATTTTTAGTTCATTTTAAAACGCCAATATAGGTATCTTAAAAAGATTAAATGTTACCATACTTTTCTGTTTTCTATATATTGATTAGTAACTTTAAATTCTACAAAAAATACATTCACCTAAAAATACGATAAGCAGTTAATTAAATACACATTAACAGCCACACTATTTTAATGATTACCTTGGATTAATCTCTTCTACCTTTAGTAATATCTTTTAAATCTCTATGGATAATCAATAACAATTCTTTCAATATTTCATCGACGTCATCCAACAAATGATCTTTGATTTTAATTTCGGGGATTACACCTTTGTCTTCCTTTTTAGAATTAACACGCTCAATTAAACCTTTAGACACATCTATTATTATGTCTGTTTCCGGTAATTTATAGCTGAAAATTGAAGCATATAAATTGGCATATTCCGCTGTTTCTTCTCCTACGATGGTTCCAAAGTTATAATCCTGTATTTGAGCTGCTGTAACAGTAGATTGTGAATAAGACTGCCGATTCACTAACACATAGACCTTACCTTTAAAACGTTTTAATTCAGGTTGTGGTTCATAAAACCCAAAATCATAATTATATATTTTTCCATTTTTATGTTCTAGTACAGATCTCCAAAAAGCTTCGGTTGTATCTTTGGTTTGTCGTACATGTTCTTTTAGTAATTGACTAGTTTTAAGTTGAAATTTTGAAAACCACTTAAAAGGTTTATTCGCAATATAAGACACCATATAATCACTAAATGAATCATTTCCACCTGGATTATTTCTTAAATCAATAATAAGATTTTTTGTTTGGCTTTTTTTAATTTCAATAAAGGCAGAATCTATAAACTTTCTATAGTCATCCTCATTACCTGCAAAACTACCAGGGTTTAAATAAGCTGTCTTTGACTTAAATCTAAATACTCTTTTGTGATTTATTATATCATCCCGTTGCATTTCAAAATCTTCCAAGGCTTTTATGGCATCTAAACGTATTTCTTTTTGCTTGCCTTCTATAAAAAGTTCTATGTTAAAAACTTTTTGTTCTCCAAAAACTTGCCAATAGAATCTTGACAGCGTTAAAGACTCAATTTGTGCATTCTTTAAATAGGATCTTTCAGCTGAAATCTGAGGATAGATTTTTTGCAAAACCTCATCAATTGATCTGCCATTAATACTTTTCAATTCAGCACCGATTTTAATGTCATTTTTTGACCAATTTTTTCTAACTAAGGCTTTTCCATCTTCAAAAGCAATCTCTAATGGAAAAATGGTGCCCCCAGATTGAACGTATTCCATATATATAGAACCTGGGAACACAATTCTAGTATGGGCATTGTTTGCTGCAGATATAACTTTTTGTAATAGTGATGTTGTTTCAAGAAGATTAAAAGAGTCTTTTTTTATTTCACTTCTTACAATTTGATAATTTCTCTCAAAATCATCTTTTGATGTATATGCATATAAGTTAAAATGTGTGTTTTCTAATGAGTGGTACAAATAATCTAAATCACTAAGAACTTGTCCTTTTTGAAAATTTGTAGTTGCTTGTTGAGCATTTATAGTTCCATAAAGAAATATAAAAATTAAGGGAATAATTGTTATGTTTTTTTTCATTAATTTTTGGATTAAGCACCTTTAATCACATCTTACATAAAGAGTAATCGATGCTATTTTAATTGTTTAAGCCACAATATTAATCCCTAAAAAGTTATTAATCGTCCTACTGCTTCTTTTCGGACGTATTTTCAATTCCCTTAAGATATTGACTTGGAGTTAACTGTGTTGTTTTCTTAAAAACATGGTTAAAAGTAGATTTTGAATTAAAACCACATTCATATGCAAGACCTAATAATGATAGTTTGTCCTTATCAGAGGATTTTAAACGTTCTTTAAATTCTGCCACACGATAAGAATTGATTAAATCATAAAAGTTTTTTGAACAATTTTGATTAATCTTTAATGAAACTATCTTGGGCTTCATTTGTAGTAATTCGGAAAGCTTAGTTAAGTTTATGTCCGTACTCAAATAAGGCTTTTCATTTTGCATTAACTCTTCCAATTTTTTAATAAATTGAGTGTCTTTTTTTATTGGTTTTTTTACCTTTTCGGATGTATCCACTAAAACTTTCAACGCCAAAGATGATTCTTGTTTTCTAAGGTATCCTTTAAAAGCGATCCAGGTACAGAGTATGGAGAGGACAACGAATGTAGGAAGAAAGTAATATTCTCTAAGGCTTCTATCAAAAACAAATCGATCAATTTCTGTTATGATATTCCATAGAATAAAAAATGATGCATAAATAAGTATAGGGATTTTTAACCAGTCAAATGAATGCTTATCCAACTTAGCATAATATTGCTTTAGTAAAACTTGGTGATTAAAGAGTAACCGTAATGATATAATACTGTAGGTAATGATAGAAATAACACCTATCCATTGTTCTATTAAATATACATAACTTATACTAGGAATGGGGTTTTCATACAAACCATCCGCTCCATTTCTATAAATTGATGTTCTATAAAAAATAAACTCTAAAACCAACGGTAAGAAATGAATAAGATGTTGTTTTGAAAATTTAAATGATGTATCCGTAACACTTTTAGTATAAAAATACAGTGCAGGACCAATACCATAAAGCATTTCTAGCTGAACATATCTAAAAACATCAAGCATATTATGATCTTTCAAAACATTAACTAAGACAATATTTAATGCCATAATAGCATAAAAAAAAGTCAACATCGCTAAAAACTTCTGAGCTAATATTTTTGGGCGTTTAAAAAATATCATGGCGCTTAGTACTATCGCCTGCAATGCAAAAACACTAATAATCGTAAATAAAATAGAGTTTGATGTAATCATTTACAGCATTACTTATAAAGATATCTGTACGTCATTATTTTGGTAAACAAATTAGTAGTCGTGAAGTTAATTCCCCTTTTTCTTGCCTAATGAAATCTTATAATCATCAATACTTCCTTTGATCTTTAGGTTAAGATATTTTATTTTTTCATCCGGATCTACTTCTACAATTTCATCTTCTTGTTCTTTACTAACAACAGAATCTTTCTTTTTTCCGAATAACTTTTGCCAAGAAGCTTTTCGCACAGTTTTCCAAGGAATTCGTATGTAATAATCAATATTTTGATTACTGTCATGCGAACCAGATAATTCCATATGACCCAAAGTAGATTCGATCCGCATAGCAGGAATATTGATCTTCCCTTTATTTATATCCAAGCTGTTTTGTAAAGTATCAAATCGAATATTTTGTAAGTTTTTATCTCCCATATAGTCAGAAAGCGCAAGCATTGGATCATAATTTTTTAATCTTCCATTTAGTACTTTCACATCCATTTCTATGGTAGATTGATCAAGATCCGGTACCATATCTGGATATACTCTAATCTTACCTTTAATTCTAGATGTAAGTTTTCCTTGTAGATTTTCGGAAACGAGATGATCTTGTCCAAAATTTTCAAACTTGAACAGTAGTTTATCTAAATCTACATTATTCATAACCAAATCTGGTTGCATATAAATATGTTCTGGATCGCTACCATTAAAATACCCACTTAATCGAATATTTCCTCCAGCTGCATCCATATCTAAGGTATCTATATAAATATAATGATTGGGTGTTGTTCTGATATCCGCTTTAATATTTTGAAGATCTATTCTATGGTAAATAAAGTGGGTGATGTCTGCCTTAAATTGCATATCCGTAAACGGCAACTCATATAAATTAAAAGCTTCTGCATGTTCTTTTACATCAGCAGTTGTTGAAGTCACAACTTCTGTTGATTCTGGAGAGCTCACATCAAAGTTAAAAAGCGCATCATAGTCAATATAATTTGCTTTTACTGAGAGGTAATTATCTCTTTTCTTTATTTTTTCATCTTCACCCAAATAGTAATTAAGATCAAAATTAAAATTAGTAGTTCCTATTTCGCCATGAAAATCTTTTATTACCACGTGCTCATCTTCATAATGGATATTTCCTCTAAAATTATCAAAGCGTAGTGGGTGCAATTCCATTTTTGTATCTAATTTGTCTAAAGCTAAGTCAATGGAATGCAAAGCAGAATCTCTATAATGCATACTAGAAGTAAGGTGCAATGCCAAATCATCAAAAATTTCATGTCGATACTCTTCAGGAACATAATTCTCTCCCTTATACGAAAAGACATCTTCTAACCTTAACTTTTTAGAAGTAACGTTGATATCTAAATCAACATCTCCATTAAGTTGGGATTGCATCCAAAAAGCATACTCATGTATAAGCCCATCAAAATGAAAATCACTATCATCTATATATCCTGTAAAATCAACTATTTTGAGATCCTTATCATCTATTAGTACATCAGCATGAAAATCATGTAATTTATGTGGATAATGCTTTAAATCTGCATATAGACTATCGATAAAAAATTCACCTTTTGGTAAATATTTAGATTCTGTAAAATCTTTTGCAGAGGCTTTAAAAGAAAGGCCTAAACTCAATTCTTTTATTTGTTCATCAAAACCAGTTTTGGTAGTATCCTGTACTGAAAAACCTGTTAATTCGGCAATATCTAAATACTTAGAAGCGATATCCAAATGAACATCTACTGGGATGTTCGTATGATGTACAATTGCAGGTAAATCCGAAAGAAAACCTCTTACAGATAGATCTGATTTTCCCATCAATAGTTCAAACTTGTTTAGGGTTGCTTCTTTACCATTCATTACTAAATTTATATTAAGATCGTGCAAGGGAGCTGGAAGATCTTTGGCCACTAAACTTAAATCTTTTACAATCAATTCTGTAAAATACGCTTGATTTAGTTTCTGTAAAGCCTTTTCGGGCTCATCAATATCTATAATATCGTGAAAATTCATTTTCAACGAAACTTCTCCAGAAGCATCTTCAACTTGCTCCAATTCAAAAAACTCCGTAATAAAATCGAGATTAAAATTTGAGTTTATTTTCATATCCACCTCTGGAGATTCAAAATTCTTTACAAAAATCGACCCTTCAAATTCTCCCTTTTCTAAAGATGCGGTCATATCAGTTAACGAAAACTCCATTGTACTTACATCTCTATTTTTTCCATTTGTAAAATGACCATTGAAGCCCATATTATCAATCTTCTTCCCTCTTTTAGTATTTTCTAGGAAAGCTTTTCCTGCTCCGAAATTGGCCCGAACAAAAGGCGTATTTCCTTTATTAGCAGGCCCTTCAATCTTAGCGTTAAAATAAATTTCTCCAGCGTTTCTGTATTTCTCTAATACAGGTATAACATCTGTTGGAGCAAAAGCAATCAACATATCAAAATTAGGCTTTGTTCCTTTTATAGAAAGGTTTAGATCTACATCATTCTTAGTATCTATTGATCCTTCTAGCTCAAAATCACCATTTTCCATAACAATCCCAGAAGGTTCTATATCCAGAATACCAGTAAATTCATTAAATATCACATCTGTATGTACCTCAAAATGTTTATTATGAATGAAAGTAGTATCTCCATCTTTGATCACATTCAACTCAAAATGAGTATCTATATGTCCAGCAATGATACTATCTTTTTGGCTAAAACCACCTGTACCAGCGTACATGAATTTTTCGACATCTGTATTTGTAGCCTCATCTAGAGTATGGATATCCAAACTTTTAAATCGAATTTTTTTTAGATGAATATTGGTAGATGGTGTTTCTGTCTCAGAAGTACTTGCTAAGGAATTTTGAATATTCGTTGTATTATTCTCATGAATTACAATATTAAAAACACCTTCTTCTATAACTAAAGACTGAATGTCATAATTTCCTTTTACTATATCCCATAGATTAAAACCAATGTATATATCTTTTACATCCATAATGATAGGTGCATTATCTTCTTTAGTTTCAAAGATTTTTACATCATATACTTTAATAGAAATGTATGGAAAGTTACTAAAAAGGGATAATTTACTTTCACCAACACTAATAAGACCTTTGTGTTCTTTGTTTAGTTTTGCGATCTCCCCTTTAATAATTTCGGATTGGTTGCTCTGAATATATAGCATGAGGCCTCCTATTACTAACATTGGAACTAAAATTAGTCCTAATAAAATTCGTTTCCAGAATTTTTTAATCTTCACAGCAGGTATCTTTAGGTTATGACCCTAAAAGTAACGAATTCGTATGAAAAAATGTTATTTGGAACGCGAATTCCTGTATTGTTTAACAGCATTTTTGATCAAACTTATCTAACATAAAAAAATCTATCAATGCTTAGTTAAATAAATAATTATGAAATATAACCTTTACAAAGCAATGTTCATAACTGTTATTTATCATAAGGCATAAAGTTTTCCCAATACCAAGGCATCCAAGTATCGCCCACCGTAACCTCCAATAATTCTTTAAAAATACTTTCGGCATTGGAACTGTTGGACATGATTATGATTCCTAAATTCTGTGATGGATAAAATACCGTATAATGTTCCCAACCCTTAATATGCCCCTCTTTAAAAACTGCTTTTCCAAATGGTGTTTTATAGGTTCCAAATCCTAGGGCATAGCTTAATTGGATATCACTGTTTTCTGTCGTTTTTATCAATCGATTTTTACCAAATTGTTGCTTAGACTCAATTCTTATTTGTGGTTTAAAAAACTCCTCATACGTTATTTCACTAAGTCCCTTTTGGGCTAACATCGCTTGTATAAACTTGGCATAATCTTCTGGCGTTGTATCCATACTACCAGCAGCATATTCTTGATTTCTTTTTATTCGTTTTAAGGTTTTTCTTTTCTTGTAGTGACCAACCGCATAGTTCATATCAAATCTTTTTTGCCAAAGAAAACTTGTCATATCCATCTTAAATGGTTTAAAAACGTATTTTTCTGCAAGTTGCTCTAGATTAGTTTTAGTGATTTGTTCTACAACAAACTGAAGCAATTGAATACCTTCTCCTGAATAACTATAAAAAGTTCCTGGTTCCAATTCGATCTCCAGCGGGTTTTCCATATCAATCCCTGATTTAGTGATATATCTCCAGTTTGGAAACCCAGTAATATGCGACAAACACATTCTTGCGGTAATTTTCTCATATCTTTTATCGGTTTCTAAATCTTTAAAACCTTCATAACTGTGAGCAAATTCATAGGAATATAAAGGGTTATCTAAATATTCTACTAAAGGTTTGTCTAAATCAATCTTTTCTGCATCTACTAATTTCATAACAATAAATGCAAAAAGTGGTTTACTAAGAGAAGCAGCATAAAAATTATGTGAAGTTTTTAGTTCTTGCTTATCTTTTAAATTTCTGGAACCGTACGCTTTCTGAAATAGAACACTGTCTTTAGTAACTATTGCAATTGTAAGACCGTGTACATTTCCAGCATTTTTTAAATGCATAATTTTATTGTCTAAAACTGAGGTAGAGATTACTGAATTATCTATTCTTTTGATAGATTGAGCATCAATATTAAAACTAACGACTAGAAATAAGAATGAAATGAAATATCGTGTTCTGACCATTGTTAAAACCTATTTTAGATTCCTTTATGATATAATAGACGCGTATTAAGATCAAATGGTTGCCTTGACAAGTAAAAAAGATACGAACTTGGTAAAACAGTTTATTATAAAGCTATTAAAAGAATTGAAAGTATTATAATAAAATTAATTAAGATTGAAAGAACATTTATTTTTATATGCAAATTATAATTTCTCAAATATTTTTTAGCTAAAAAATCAATAATCAAAAAAAAGAAAGCAATGAAAACAAAGAAAAAGGGTATTACAAACCCAGTTGGAGGAGTGTGACTACTACTTATTCCATGCTGAATAATCGAATAGATTGTAAAACATATTCCTAATAGATATAAAAAGGATTTAATTATTCTGTATATGTCCATTTCTTAGTACCTTCCTTGATATCACTGCTCCCAATAGTTTAGAACTAGCATATCATTTTGCTTTAGACACTTAAACTCTAAAATCAAATGAAACTAGATCTATAACTAGATCGTATACTTTATTACGGGTATGGTTAAAGGTTATAAACTAACTGTAGTGAAAGTTGCTAATGGGTATTCTTTAATATTCATATTCTAATTTCTCTTTGATTTCTAATAGTTCTTTTTCTTTATCAGGAAACATAAAAAAGAGTTTATCTAACAGTTCTTTAGCCTCATGGCAATTTTTAAATTCACTTTCACATTGAAAGCTATATGATCGAACGAGTCTGTAATTAATTTCATAGTTTTTTTGGAAAACTTCTTTTGCTTGTTCATAGTAAAAAATAGAATTAGACCATTTTCCTTTTTCAAACCACTCATCTCCTTTTTCAATAAGTATTAAAAACTCTTTTTCCTTTTCCTGGAATTTAAGTATTTCTATACTCTCTGTATCTACAGTGTTTTGCCGGATTACATTAATTGTAAAATATGTAAAAACACTTGTTATAAGTATTGCGATACCAATTAGTATTTTCTTTTCTTTTCGATTTTCCTTTCTTATTTTTTTTCCTATTTGTTGTATTTCTTCCTCGGAAGCTTTTTTTAAGCTTGATTTTCCTTCAGTATCTTTTAAGTTTTCTTTTTCTAATAGTTCTTTAGACCTCAGTAACGTTTCATTATTACGTAAGCTTGATATCACTCCTCGAATACTTTCTCCTTCTAACATATTTTTAACTATTTACTTACGGTGAGATGTAAACAATTAGATACATCCCTACTAATATGTAGATTCAAAATTAAATTTGTTACAATAATTTTATGGAAACAATCAAAAGCAACATACGATTTTTCTCTACTTCTAATATGAATAATCAAAAAATCAAGAACGTTTTTGAAAACTTCAAAGAACTGTTTCATTTATTGTAAGGACGCTCATTAATCCAGTTAAAACCGCGAGAGTTCAAATTAAATTTTTCGTGATCTTTTCTCGAAAATATAATATGTAATGTATCGGAGTCTATAATTCCATCCAATTCAAGAAATTCTGAATTGGGATTTTTATAACTGAAATTATAATGTTCAGCTTCCGAATCCTTTTTATGTATCATTATTTTTTGAGATGTCCAATCTGTTATGAACTTATATTGATATTTTAGATCATCCATTGTTTTTACAGTTGCCTTATCTTTTAAGTCCACAATAAGATAACGCCATCTATAATTATCTGTAATTAATGGTTGTAATGTATCTCCATTTTTAATAAAATATGAAGCCTCCCATATACCATAGAGTAATGGCTTTTCTCTATTGATCCCTCTATGACTTTCTGTGGTATAAAAATTAAATGAAATTAAACTAACAAGAATAAATAAACCAATGGATTTTATCCAAAATATGACTTTATGATATTTGTTGTTTTTAACAGGGTGATAATAAGTAAATACATCTACTGCTTTATTTTTAATAAATACTTTTAAAAACCTATCGTCAGTTATAAAAATCACCAGAGCCATTAACACTAAATGAATCGAAAATAATTTCACAGGAATGTCATAACAAAAATTCATCATGGCCACTTGCGTCATTACTCCAATAATTATAAATGAGCCAAGTGTTTGTGTTCGTCTAGGAATTAATAACAAACCACCAAGTACTTCCATAAAACCAACAAATACATTAAAACCTTTTGAAAACCCCATATAAGTCCACGCTAATCCCATTGGCGAAAAATCACCTAAAGGGTCGAGCAAATGAGTCAATGAAGCTGATGGAAACTGAAGTTTAAAAACCTTAACAAAGCCGTAAAGAAGCATTACAGCTACTAAAACAATACGTAGAAATACTAAAAACCAATAAAAAAGCATGTTGTAGCTCTTACGGTTTCGATCTAAAATGCTCCAAATAACAACGGTTATTAATGTTAAAACTACAGTTACAAATAATGTCAAATATGCAAAAGTGTGATCTCCACTACCATTACCACTTACCTCATATTCGTAGTTTACTTTAAAAACTTCTTTACCAATCCATCTAAATGGTACTTCAAAAAGAGGATTTAATAACATTAGAAGTATATAGAGAGCAAAATATGTAAATAGTGCTCTAAATATTAATTTGCTTACCGTATTCCAATGTTCTTTATATTCTTGCGTCAATAATTTCATGGATGATTCCTTGTAGATTATTATAAATTATTAGTATCCGGAATTAGTAATGTGTTACAATGGAGTAGTATATAAGATTTACTATTAGAAAACTCAATATTTTTTCTATCCGTTATTTAAAAAAACAGAATAATATTGTAAAACTTTAGCCTTACTTAGTAGATCGGTTAGCATTACGTTTTTTTATAGTAACCAAAAATAGAATCAATTGTAAAATTGTATTAGGCAATATCGCTAAACCTATTGATAAAATATTATGTGAACCTAACGACATGTTTGATCCAAATTTTAACCATAAAAAAATAGCAATAAACATTAATAAACTAGGGAAGAAAAAGGCAAGAATTTTTTCATTATTTATTTCTTTAAAGGGTTTATAAAACAAATAAGGTAAATAGGAGATTGCAGCTATTACACAGTAAGAAAAAGCTAGAATAATGATCAAACATCTTTCGCCTTCGCAATTTATACTCAATAGAAATCCAGTTAGTATGTTTGCTAGTAATGCTATTAAATATTCCCTCCAATTATTCATTTATAATAGAATTCATTATTTTTCTTGGATATTTTTACCACAAAATAATATCCTTTTTTACTAGTTAGGGACTAACAAATATTACAAACCTCCATTAGATAATTTAAAACAATCTTACCCTAAAAAAAAATATAATAGTTATCCACTAGTAACAAAATGACGTTAGCTGTAGCGCATTAATCCGTTTCACTACAAAATTTATTTAGATCAAAAACTGTCATTGCACCTGCATATCTTTTAATTTCTTTTCCATTTTTTAATAAAATGAACTGAGGCAAACCTCTAATTTGAAATCTATCTAACAATTTTCTGTTTAAATCGGCATTAACTTTAGCGATTTGTATATTCTTTGATTCATTTGCGAATTTTTCTATAGTAGCGTTCATCATCAAACATGGACCACACCACTCAGCCCAAAAATCGATTAAAACTAGTTTTTCCTCTTTCAAAACTGAATCTATATTTTTACCATTGAGATGAATGATTTTAGATTTATTTTTCTTCAAGAATATTTTCTTATATAAGAATCTAAAAGGAAAGGTAAATGCTGAGACTATTGTTGAAGAAAAGAAAATAATAAGAGCAAAAATATAGTTTACAATTGTTGAAATATTTTTCTTTTCTTCAAAGTTCTTTTCAGAATCATTTTGGTATTTAATAAGCTTTTCTATCATTTCTATAATCAAGTACAACTCTGGAGTATATTTATGTTTTCATTATAATAGATTACCAACTACTCTCTATAGTTTATTTAGCTTTAAAAATAGCATAAAATCCCGATCAAACAAGATCGGTTACCCTTTTCTATATTTTCTTATGAGTATTGCTACTTATCGTAAACTAGCTGTAGCAGGAGAACCAGATAAATATTTAACTTGATTTTTTCTTAACTCCAATAATTAAAAGCCACAAACCAATTCCAATTTCGCCTAATGCATGAGGAAGACTTGCTATTGTTGGAATTATTGTTTTTCCATAGGAATCTGGATAAAGAAAGTATCCTAAAAAATCTATCAAGTAACCGAAACATCCAACTATGAGTAGAATTCCAAAAATTTTAGGAATAAAGCCAGATTTTAAAACTAAATAACCAAATGGAAGTAACCAAAGACCCCAAAATATTTGAACAATGCTAAACCCGTTATAATGCGATCTAAGAAGTATTAAAAGTTTTTCAGCCTGTATATCTGTAGTGTTAATTCCTACTTTATTATTAATCAAAGAAATGATATCAAGTTTAGGTATTAAGTTAACATATGAAAATGCAACACTTACTAAAACTAAAACAACCATTATAATTGCTACTTTATTATTGACTTGCTTGAGCAATTTGTATAGAGAAAGTGATAAAAAGATAAAAATAGTAATCATACACAAATCACTCAATATTCCTATTTTGAATAGCAATTCATTTGTAGTGATATTATTATGAGTTTCCAGGGCATTGTCTAAGGCATAAAGTTTTGACGGAATGTATACAAGACTAAACATTCCACATATAATCATAAGAATATATAATAAACCAGAAACTCTAGCATCTTTTTTCATTGAAATCATATTAATTGGTTAGTTTCTTGTAAGACGATTATGAAGATGATTTGTTACGCCTCTCGTTTTGAAAGCTTTACTTCTAAGCTGTCGCTAATCTATGATTAGTGTAACTCGCAACTTTGGAGACATCTTTTATAAAACAATCATACCAAACAATATCTATCACTCTTTTATTGATTTTCTTAGTAATATCAATTCAGCAATAGCAGTAAATTCACCAGTATTCTAACAATCAATTACACAAGTTGCCGGCAATAGTTCTTTCACTTATTGCCGCACTGTTACGTACATGGATATCTTAGCTCCTTTTGTTACATTCCAATTGCCTACACTTGATGAACGCCCAACTGCCCTTCCTAATAATTGCCCGTTATAATTAAATGGTGCTTGTTCATTATATTCCTGAGGTAAATATTCTATTGCAATAAAGACAGGGTTTTCATATTTCAAATCAAATTTTTTCAAATCGAATGTATTCCAGCCATTTATTATCTGTTTTTCAATAATGATATTACTAGCACCTATTTTCTCAAAAGGAAGATTATCTTTTATGCTGTAAAAATTTATTCTAAATTTTGCAGCATCGATATTTACATTAGAGAGTGCGATACTTACATCTAAGAGTTTTGAAGGTTTTTTTATTTTGAGTTTTTTAGCAAATTCTTGAATATTATTATTCTGATTATTATCGGCCCGAACATCACCTACAACGAAACTAACATACGATGTAGTTCCTAACTTTTTTTCTTTTGTTTTCTTTGAAATAATTGTGATTTCATCTAAAGACACCAATTTCTGATCAAGAACAAATTGGCTGATGCTTTTTTCAACAATATCAGAAATTTTAATAGTATGTTGTTTATAGCCTACATAGGAAAAAGATAAACTATCAGATTTATTTTCTTCTTGTATTCTAATACTAAAACTTCCATTTTCATCGGATATAGTTCCTGTATTTTTATTTTTAATTCCAATATTTACATATGCTAATTTTTCATTATTAGCTCCCTTAACTGTTCCTTTTAAAGTTAAATTTTGGGACCAACAAATATTAGATAGTACTAATAAAGTCAAGAAAAATTTTAAAGATAATTTGTATTGATGCATTTTTTGTTTTTTTAATTATTTTCCTTTTTATTTACGAGTCAATTCGTACGTTACGTCAGGTTGTATTATAATTAATTTCTTAAAAACTCCATTTTTCTCATTTTTGAATTCTAATTTATAGCCTTCTAATATTTCAGAAGAAAATTCGTGTTCTCCAGTTGGAACAAATTCATATTCTTGGCCTTCGGATACGAAAAGATAAATCTTAGTGTCATTCTCTTTTTTATGCACCCTCATTATATTTCCTGATATTTCATACTCGCCAACATATTTCTTTAAAATACCTGCATTTACAGATATGATCTTTGGTTCATAAACAGTAGCATCAGGCTTCGGCTCTACTCTTAATATCGCTTCAGAAACGTTGCCATTTCCTGTCATTTCTTCATTAATCCATTGTATATACTGCGATACTCTTGTATAGTTTTCTACCACACCATAAAGTCCTTCGTCTCCTCCTTTTGTATCTTGCCATGAGCTAATTCCTGCCAAGTAAACGGTATTGTTCTTTACAATAAAAGCAGGTCCGCCACTATCACCCGGACCGCTAATGCCTTCAAATTCTGTAAGATATTTTGTTTGGGTATCTGGATGATCAAATGTCCATGTCAACCAATTTTTAGTTGCTGTTTCAATTCTATTGGTAGCACCTCTTTGTTTTCCATCGTTACCATTTATTCCAATGAGTCCATCACCTTTATTTCCTCTTCCAACCATGTACACGAGCTTGTCTACTTCGTCTTCATCAACATATAATTTAGCTTGCATCGCATCAATAGGTTTTGTTTTTAAATGTAATAATGCAATATCTTTTAATAAAGAATTATCGGCTTGTGGATCATCCCATTCCTTATACATAATAACCTTATCTACTTCTATTTCGACATCGTCTATGATCACAAAGTGTTTTCTTCCATTTTCAAATTTTTGCGTAATTCCTACGGCGCAATGAGCTGCAGATAAAACCCACTGATCCGCTACAATGGTACCTTCACAATCAGGTAGATTTAAATGACATATATATTTTTCGAACTTCTTGGCAAGTTTGAGAAACTCGGCTTCATCTTTGTCATGTCTGGTTATCATTACCTCACGCTTGTTACTAATTGTATAACTAAAGCTTACTGATATTAATGATACTATTAGAAACAATACGATTGAATTTATTCTTTTCATTTTAGTTTTTTGTATTAATTACTCCATTTTACAGGGAACAGTTTTAGGTATAGTGCTTTTACTCTGCTAGTAAAAAGTTTGATATTCTTTTTGCTATTGAAAAGACACGTAGATCCGATTTATTACTAAGAATAATTATTGTAATTTCTTTTTTAGGATACATCCACAGGTCTGAACTAAACAAGTCACTCCCACCAGCGTGACGAACTATTTCGTCCTCTAAATCTTTATTTACAATTCCCCAACCATAGCCATAGTGAGCATTTCCACCATTGTATTCAAAATGAGGATAAAGATATTTAGATGTTGTTGCTTCATCAAGTACTGTGTAGTCACGTATTGCTTGACTCCAGAGCAGTAAGTCACTTGCTCTTGTTAGAATACCTCCATTTCCTTTGAGATTGAGGTATGGACCATTGTCACTCCAATTCTCTTCATTAGGTTTTTTAGCTTCCGTACTATCTACATAACCATTAGCAATTTCGTTATTTTTCCAATCCGGAATTACATAGCCAGTATGGTACATTTTTGAAGGTTTAAAAATTTCTTCATTCAAAAAAGTTTCATAATCCATTCCGCTAGCTTTCTCAATTATTAATGCGAGTAAGCTATATCCCATATTAGAATAATTGAATGCTGTCCCAACTGGGCTTATTAGTTTACTACTAAATACTTGGCGTAGAAATTCCTCTTCTGTAATAGTATCGTAATCACCTCCTATCCCAGCTGTTAAACCTGAAGAATGTGTGAGTAACTGATGGATGGTTATATTTCTTTTGTCGTTAGGAACGGCATCAAAGTATTTTGATAGTTTATCGGTAGTAGCCAGCTTATTTTGCATTGATAATTTTAGTATTCCTGCACCCGTAAACTGTTTGGTAATAGAACAAATATCAAAAACTGTATTTACGTCATTTAGCCCATTGTCTTGACTATTTTTTCTCCCATATGCCTTGTTAAATATGATGCTGTCATTTTGAGCGATTAAAATAACTCCTGAGAAATCTCTTTCGGTAAGTTTTTTATCTATGATATTTAGATCATCAATTTCCATACGAATCGCTCTAAACGTTTCGTCTGGTTGTATTAGAGTAAATTCATTAAAAACGCCATTTTCTACCTTTTTAAATTCTACTTTAATTTCTTCTTCTGCTCTAAAGGCAAATTTGTGTTCTCCAGATGCAATTAATTCACTTTCTCCTTCAAAGAGTGAATTAAAATAAAGCTTCGTGTCATTTTCTTTCTCTTTGGTATAAATATTTATTATAATTCCCATTTCTTCATACATATAATCTCCTACATATTGTTTTAGATTACTAACAGTGCTTACAGATATGTCTTTTGGTTTATTAATATTTGTACAACTAAAACTCACTAATGAAAATGATAGCATTAGAAGTAATATGATTGTATTAACTTTTTTCATGATTTTCTGTTTTTTGATTTACTACTGCGAATGTAGATCTCAAAACGGAACTAAAAGCTACTATTGAGGTTGGAGAAGTACTGAAATAAAACAGTTTTACGAATTAGGACGTTTTATGAACGAAATCGTACTTTAATTTATAGGAATCTATTATTTGGTTAAACTCTTCAATTAGATAAAGAAAAATCTGAGTTATAAAAACTCAGGTTTTTCTTTGTATAGCAAATGTTTTAAAAAAAGAAATAGCCAATAGATACCTGAAATACTCCATTCCTATTTTTATCCGAAATACCATCCATATTATTTATATTAGTTAGCCCAAGATTATATCTTATACTAAAATTGAGCCCGTTATCTAGTTTATAACCTACACCAAAATTCACTCCAAAATCTGCTGTTTTAAAAAGATCTTTATAATCTTGGGTGCCTCCTTTAGTAGAGAGTAAAAATCCCATTTGCGGTCCTGCTTCTACACTCAATCCTTTGGTCACATAATATTTTGACATTAATGGAACATTTAAATAGTTGAGTGCAATAATACCCTCAGAATTCACACTTGAACCATATCCTTGTCCGGAATACATTAATTCTGGTTGCAAAGAGAATTTATCAGAAATTTTAATTTCAGCCATAATTCCCAGATTAAAATCTGTTGTCCAACCGATTTCAGAGTGGTTTGCTCCTGTAAGTGTTGCGAAATTAAGACCTCCTTTTACTCCTAAATTAAAGTCTTGCGCATTAACATTCGATATTGTAAAAACTGTTATAACGATTATTAATATTACTTTTTTCATGATTTTATGTTTTTTGATTTATTCGTGTAAAAGTAAATTTCAAAAGAAAACAAAAAGCTAATTTTGAGGTTGATGAAGTACTAAAACAAAGGATTTACACGAATTAGGACGTTTTTTTGAGCTTTCTATAAGCTCCCGGAGACATTCCCAGACTAGAATTGAATGTTTTGTAGAAAGCACTTTTAGATTTAAAACCTACCTCCATTCCAATGGCCTCGACAGAATACTTATTAAATACTGGATTGTGTAATATATTTTGAGCCGCTTTCACTCGATATTCATTTACAAACTGAACAACACTTTTATTAGTTTCCTCGTTTATAATCTGTGACAAATAACCTTCATTTGTTTCTAATCGAGTGGCTATATCGTACCTACTTAAAAAAGGGTCTTTAAATAATTGCTCCTCTTCCATTAATGCATATAACTGTGTAACAATTTTAGAAACGGTCGATTCATTTATTATCCTTTTTGATTTCGTATTACTTTCTTTCTTAGAAGATAAATATTGGTGTATTTCGTCTTTTTGAACTATTACTTGCAATTTAAACACACCGTAATATAATATCCACCAAGACAAAATTGATAATAGAATTCTTAAGAGATTAGCGCTGTACTCCGACTCAAAAAAAGTTATTTCTATATTGGCCAAAAGCCAACAAACGACAATACTGATAATGAAAAAATTTAATCGTAGTAACCAACGCTTTTTTTCTTTTGAGATTCTGTTTGATTCTTTTACTAAATGCCTGCCCCAAAAGATTAAAAACAAATTGTAACTAAATACGGTAGAGAGCTTAATATAGTCTATAACAACGGCAAAATCTGAGTCATATAGGTGAAAAACAGTGTCTAGATGAAGAATAATTTCTATAATAAAAGAGCAAATGAATGGAGCATACAACCACTTAAACCATTTTTCTTTTAGATACTCATGCTCGATTTGGACAAGAAAGTATATAAATAAGGTTACAGCAACAAGATACTCTAACATGATAAGGCCTAAAAAATCTAAAATGGGATTTTCTTTATCAGACCAACTCCCAAGAAAGGTTAAATTTATTAGCAAAAATAATGATAGAGAAAGATAGTTGTTTGCACGACTCTTATAAAAAGACGTAGTTACCAATGATAGGCATAAGAAACATCCTAATACTCCACTGGTAATAACTACAGAATTTAATATAGTTTCATTCAATTTGTTAGACAATTAAATGCAATCAGTTTTTAATATGAGTTCAATCTCTTATTTTTAAACCCTTCACTTTTTACAATCATTTTATAAGTAACTGTATTGTTCTATCGTTTGTTGCAAAATTTCTATAAAGAAATAAGTCAGAAGACTTTTGATTAAAATTTAAAAAAACTACAGATATACTGCTCTTTTCTATGTTAAATTAAATAACGCTATAAAAAAGATAATGGTTACAACACAATTCCAAGGATTAACGATATTGGACATTAAATATTCTTTACTCCATAATTTTTTAAGTTTTATCAATTGATTAAACATTACTAACGAAATGAAGCTTAAAAAAAGTACTTTAATCAAAGTTCCCATTGAAGTCATAATCAAGTAAGGTGTTCCGAACATTAACCCTTCAATACTTTCAAATAGTACATCTAAATTATTAAATAATGAATCAGATTTCTTTTCGGTTTTTTTCAATATGATATTCGTTTCTCAAGTTAAGTACGGCAATTAAATATAAGTCCCATATAACGATCAAATGTTACGTTGTTTTTGAGGTAGTTTACGAATAGCTTACTAATAGTTTGTGACCTTTTATCTTTTATGTAACCAATCTTCAATAGTATCAAGAAAACCATCGCATCTTTTGTAAGGTAGTTTATCATCTCGGAACTCATAGAATCCTCCAGTCCGGCATTCATGAATATTATGATTACAATTTGGGAATGATTTTATTATCAAGTCCGTATTTTTTCCCATTGTTTTTTTATATAATAATTTAGTTTTTTTCCAATCTACGTTCATATCAGTTTCTCCAAATAATGCTAAAACCGGAGTTTTTACATTTGATAAGACCTCATCAAAATCTTCGATATAGACTGGCAAACCTGTTTCTTTATCAAGTATTTCTTTCATAAGAGGTACTTGAAAACCAATATATGTCTCTTTACTCATCCCTCCCATATTCTCTTGAACAAATCGTAACCAAAACGCATTGTTCTGGAGTTCTTTAGTGGCATTCATATAGGTTTCGAAACTTTCGCCTGAGTGAGCTATCTTTATTCCTTTTAACCATTGATCAACAATTAGGGCAATGGAATCTTTAGACAGTCCTTCAATTCTTAGATTTTCTTCTAGAAGGTAGCCAAAGTTTTCTTTGTCATCCACACCACTTACCGAAATCCAAAATGCAATATCTTTGTATTCATTTATTATAATTGGATTTATCCAACCTGCTCTGCTAACTCCATATAAACCAATATTATTTGATTTTAATATATTCTTTTCTTTAAGCATATTGATAGCTGCGATAGCTTCGGATGCACTGTTATAGACAGATTGATTATAATTGAAGTTACCACCACTTTTCCCACATCCCATTTTATCCCACATATACGTGGCATATCCGGTTTTTACAATTGTTTCTCTTACATCCAAATACCACTCTTGAGCAACGGCATTGGTTTTTCCTGATCCATGAATGATCAGCACTATTCCCTTAGGTTTTTGATCTTTAGGAAGATTTAATACACCGTTTAAGGTAACCCTTTCAAACTTAAAATCTAAAATTTGTTTTTTGCTTTGCGCGTGTGAACCAATGACAATTAGGAATAGGATTGTGATTATGACTATTTTTCTCATTTCTGTAGTAACACTTTTCAATTTGTTTGCAATCTTTAGATACGACTAATGATTTAATTTTTAGAAGGTTTCCTAATAAGGATATATATATTTTAATAATGTTACAGTTATAAAAAGTTACCTACAACTGTCTCTAGTTGCCAACTAGCGATAGCAGGGTTTTCTTATTCATTATCGGAAATAGTTCATTTCCTTTATCCTAGTTTTTCATAAATCAATTCCTATTCATCGATTTTAAATAGTATTGAATACTTATATTTTTTTGAGAAAACTATATTTTCATACGCTTTTCCATTGACAAGAAAGTTTAATTCTCCTATATTTTTGAATTCATTTCTTTCATAGAATCTAATGGCTCTATTATTTTTTATGTAAACCGTAAGCCACATCGTATCTAATTGTAATGCTTTTATTCTTTCTTCAACAAAAGTTAGAAGTTGCTGTCCAATTTTTAATGGAATAAATTCATTTTGAATAAAGATTCTTTCTAATTGACAACTATTTTGAGAGGCAATATTTTCATTTTTTGCGTTTACCACCAATTTTGCATAACCAGCAGGTAAATCATCTACATAGATAATATAGAAAAGGTTTTTAGGATTGCTTATATCTCGTTTCATTTTAGAAACTGAAAAATTCTCGTTTAGATATTTTAATAAGTTGTTTTTATCCTCTATATAATGCCCATGAGATTCGGCCCAGGTTACTCTTCCTAAAAGTGCTAAAATCGTTATATCCGTTTCTTTAGCTTTTTCTATTCTAATCATTTTCCATCCTTTTTAATTGTCAATCGTCTTAAATGATATCCATGCAGAAATACAGCAATAGTGCATCCTACAATTATTGGAGTTGCACTAATTATTGTGCCGTATAAAATGTAGACTGCATTAGCGATTAACGAGATTAGTCTTAGTTTATACTCACCTTTAGTGGACATTGAGTATAAGTTTATAACTAAACCTCCATAACCAATACAATCAATTAAAAATGGATTCATGTTTTATCTTTTTTCTATTTGAATATTTAAAATTGGAAACTACCTATCCAAAATCAACAAAACAAATATAGAACGTAAAAATCCATTTTTACCTTACAATCAAATTAATTGAACTATATTTACATTCGATTGTATCGAATAAAACATAAAATAATTTTGATTACAAATGGATATATTAGACAGAAAAATATTAGAAATGCTGCATATCAATGCTAGAGAAAGCTTTGCTACTATTGGAAAAGAAGTTGGGTTGTCTGCTCCCGCAATAGGTAAACGTGTTAGACAAATGGAAGAAGAAGGCATAATCGAAGGTTATGCTTTAAAGGTGAATCACGAAAAATTAGGTATTGAGACTAAAGCATATATAACATTAGTAATGCACCGAGGACCTGCAGGAACATCTGATGCTATAAAACAAATAAGTACGATGGAAGAAGTACAAAGTTGTGATAGAATTACTGGTGATGATTGTTTATGCATTTTAGGTTATTTTAGAAACAATAAGCATCTTGTTTCCTTTCTTGAAAAAATCGCTGAGTATGGTGCTTCTAAAACGAGTATTATTTTAGAAGTATAATACATTTCTTATGAAGGGTAAAAGGGATGTATTCTTTTAGAAATATCATATTAACTTTAATGGACAGAAACGTTCGGTTTTATTGGGTTATGGTTTTATCATTCTTAATTTTTTAGTTTGTTGAAAGATAATTTACCATCCATTGCACTCCGAATTTATCAGTAAATGTTCCAAAGTATGCTCCCCAAAATGTACCCTCTAATGGTGATGTTATTGTTCCTCCTAATGAAAGCCCATTAAACAACTTAATAGCTTCTTCTTTACTCTCTGGACTGATTGATATATAATAATTATTTCCAAACGTTAGAGATTGTCCGTTGGATTCAAGTACATCAGTCCCCATAAGGAAATTCCCAGGTCCTATTGGTAATCCAACATGCATTACTTTTCTCTTGTCTTCTTCCGACATTAAATCATTTTCGGGCATATCTCCAAAACGTCTTATTCCACCAACGAATTCACCACCAAATACAGATTTGTAAAAATTAAATGCTTTTTCTGTGGTCCCCATAAAGCTTAAATAAGTATTGATTGTTGCCATATCCTATTTTATAAATAATTAATATTCAATGTTTTACAAATTGTCTCGTTATGTATTTAAGTTACTAATTTAGCAAATACAATCTCAATTCTTTGTTCTTGGAGCATTAATTTAACTTCTATTATTAGTTATTTAAAGATCTGTCTATTTTTATAAATCAAAAATGATAGCCTATAAAAAACCAAAAATTGTTTACGAATTTATGCGATGAAATTGTAGTCTCTCCCCACGTTGTTTCGGGAATATCATTGACGTAATATCTCTAAGCTGACGTTAAGTTTACAACTAGTGTACCACGCAACTTTAAGCATATCATTTATCAAAAATGTATCAAACAAGATTTAAGACTCTTTAGTGTGTCTTATCACGAATATTGCCACTAGTTAGAAACTAGCGGGAGTGAAGGTCGCTAATTTCTTTAATGAATTGGAATAGTGCTAAGAAAAATCCAGATTATAAACAGAAATTGTAGAGGAATTCTAAACCATAAATATGCCAGACCGCTTCCGTCAAATGTTCCTTTTTGGTAATTTATATTATTTATTGAAGCATAAATATTAGCTGGTAACATTAGTAGAAGAAAAATAATTAGTGTCCAACCAGATATATATTTCAATCGCGGAATAAGAAGGCTTATTGCAAGTAAAATTTCAAATACACCTGTTAGATGAACGAATACCCCTTTATATGGAATAAATTTAGGTATCATCATAGACATTCCTTTAGTAAATATAAAATGTCCAATTGCTGTAAACACCAACATTATCGACATTGCAATTCTTCCTGATAATGCAAAATCATATTCCTTGTTTATAATTTTGATAGCAAACAAGGAAATTACAAAACTTGATAAAAGTATAATTAAAGGTTTCATATAATAAGATTATTGAAGTACAAAAGTCAACAAGGAATTCCTAAAAAAAATTGACTTTGGTTAAGTAATAGGTTTCTTATTTATTTCACTTCTTAACCAAAGTCAATTTATAACTTTATAGATGGCTATAGATTTGTATTACTATGTAAAATACAAAACTATGAAAGCAATGACTAAAGCTTCGGGGATTGCATACCTCTTAATTTTCATTTCCGGTTTCTACGCAAACTTTGCAATTCTAGAAAATCTGGTAGATTTAGATAATAGTGAACAAACAACCTTGAATATTATAAATGATTCCATTCAATTTAGACATGGGTTGATTGCTTTTTTTATAATGCTAATTTTAGATGTGTTTTTGATCTGGTCATTATTTAAAATCACAGAACCAACTCAAAAAATAGTACCATATATAGCTTCCTTATTTAGAGGTTTACACGCTTCATTTTTTTTAGTTGCTCTAGTCCAATTAAATAAGATCTATACTATTACTTCTGGCAAAACAAACTCTTCAGAGTTACAAACTAGGGTAATTGATTTGTTCAAAAAATTCGATGAATTTTGGACTATCGGTCTTCTATTTTTTGGAATCCATTTATTATCACTTGGTTTTTTGGCTTTTAAATCTAATTACATAAATAGATTTATTAGTTTTTTATTGATTATAGCCGCTTTAGGTTATTTTATTGATGGATTATCAAAACTATTTTTAGTTAGCTATAATGAATATCAATCTTATTTTCAGGCAATTGTTGTTTTTACTGGTGTAATTGGTGAGTTGTCATTTACGATTTGGTTATTGGTTAAAGGCTTTTCACAAAAAACCTTTAATATATGATATCTTTAAATAACTATGTAAAAAAGCGAAATGGTGTTCCGCTTGGACATTCGAATTCTTTAGGTAATATGTTTAAAAGGTCTTTGGGCGCCAACTCTTTTGATTTGTTTTGGGTACACTGGAATCCAATATGGAACTACTACCTCAATAAATATATTTATAAACCATTAAAAAGAGTATGTCATTCGTATGTAGCTCTAGTCTTAACGTTTGGTTTTTCAGGATTTGCACACGATTTAGTTGGTCTTTTAATTTACACAGAATTATCTTTCCTATTTACCATTTGGTTTATAATTATGGGAGTTTTAGCAGCTGTTTTTAAAAGGAATAAGATTTATTATAAAACACAAAAGAAAGAAGTTAACTATGGTTTTAATGCAATATTAATTGTCAGCAGTTTTTTACTAGCAAAGTGCATACTAAATGGAATTTATTTTTTTAATACGTAACCAATATCAATTATGAAAACACTTATTAAAATATTAATAATCTCGATACTCATACTTTTTACAACAACTCAAACTATAGCGCAGAATGTTACTAAGACGCATAAGGACTCATTAGAAATTGGAGTCCAAAAATACTATGATGTAAACCTTAAGACATTTCAGGCTAATTCAACAATAAAAGATATTGACTTAATTTTTGAGCTTTTTACTGATGATTTCACATATGTTCATCCAAAATATGGAGGTATTTATTCTAGAGAAAACTTGTACAACGGTTATGTTCGAAATCAAAAAAATGGAGCGTATAATGGAGAAATCGTGGATATTAAAATAAAGAATAAAATTGTTGGACTCAATGTTGTCATGGTTAAAAGAAGCTATATGTTAAAAAACAATGGAAGGATTGAAGAAGGAGAACCGCAAGTGACACTTTTTGAATTTAGAAAAGGTAAAATCTCTAAAATATTTGAATATTGGTAGTAAAGTAAAAACAACTATTAGGATCTATTTTTCATAATCCTTTTTCTAATTCTACTTAATGATTCTGGTTTTACACCGATGTAACTTGCTAAATAATATAATGGAACTCTATTTAAAAGCTTTGGTTTATCATTAAGTAAACTTACATAGCGTTGTTCGGGTGAAGAAATTAAATAAGCAGCCAAAGAATCCTGTTGTTTTCCTAAATCTTCTTCTACTGAAGTTCTACACAAGGCTTCATACTTTGGCACTTTTTCTATAAGCTCCTTTTCTTTATCCTTATTTAAAACAGCTAGTTTACAATCTTCTATACATTCAAAATAGTGTTTAGCAGGAGATTGTTGATGTAGACTTGTAAATGAAGCGATTGATGTGCCTTCTTCGTAAAAATTAGTTGTTACTTCATTACCATCAATGATATAATATTTACGAACTAATCCAGATAAATTTTGATATGATTCTCTTGAGACTTGACCTTCTTTTAATAATATTGTCCCTTTCTCAAAAGTTTTGATTGGAATACAATCTTCAACTATTTTAGCTTCTTCATCAGAAATCTCTATTGCTTTTCTAATAAGTTCTACTATTTCACTAAACATTATGCTATTTTTATCTTATTTCAGTTTTATAGCCAAATTAAAAATTTGGCGGTCTTTGTTAAAAGTTCTAAAATTTTGGTCAAGAACTGAGCCCTGAATTAATTATAGCCCTTGTTACTTATTGGTTTTTTATTTTTTATTACAATAGCACAAAAGATTACCCATATAACAAACACCAACTCTACCATTCTTTGATAAAGTCCGATGTATTCAGATTTTGAGTTAGAAACTAATATATATACAAGCAACATACTAATTGCGCCAAATACAATTGATTGTAAAGAAAACGTATTATTGAGCCCTTTTTTTAATTCAAATCCAATTAAAATCATAAAAACAGGAACAAATAAATAAGTTAGTATACCCACAAAATTATGAATTAGCTGAGAAGAACTAGGATCAATTAATTCTTTATTACAACCACTGTCACAAGGAAATATTCCAACAACTACTGTAGCTAACCCATAAAATATTCCGATTCCGCGAAATCCTATTTTGAGTAGTTTAGACGGTGGAAAATATCTCACTCCAAGAAAGCAAAATAAAGCAATAAGAATACCACTTGGAATATAACCAAATATTCTAAAAAAAATTCCATATTTAGTATCAATTGCATAAGATTCACTTATATATTGACTGAATATGTTATAATTTTCAATTAGAAATCCACCTAAAATAGAAGAGACTACAAAAAGACTAACTCCTAGTATTCCTATAAAAAAAGTGATTTTATTGTTCATTCACTATTATTTTAGATCTCTTTTATGCACTTGCAGGTAAGGTCTTCGTATATGACTAGTTCCAGCCCAGGTACTTAGTACTAGCTACACGAAAAATTAATTGTTTTTATAAAACTAGTAATTTTTTAGGTAGGAAGCCTGATATTAGTTCTATGTGTTTTTATTAGCAGTTGATTCAATTACACCTGAACAATCTTGAGATCGAATCCGGATATTTTCTAAGATTAAAGTAAAACGGATAGTTTTTGACTTTAATTAGTTTATACCTATCGTAATGCAGCGAGTCCAAATTTATTTGAAATCTGCGATTAGTTTCACATTTAAAGAGGCTCAAATTGTAGTCCCAGCTGTTGTTAGTTTATAACTAGTGTGCTACGTAATTTAGATATATCATTTATAAAAAATGTATCAAATAGGGTTTAAGACTCTTGGTTATGTTTTCTCATGAGTATTGCCACTAGCTGCAGATTAGCGGTAGCGAGTGGAGCAAATGAACTATACGAATTGTTAGCAGTTGTATTATTTTCTTTTTAGGTCAGTTATCAATAATGGATTTTCTTTTTTTAACCTATCTAGAACAATCTTAGTTTCACCAGTCTTAGGGTTTTGCTTCAATTGCTCATATTCTTCCGTTGTAATTCCTACCATCTGTAAAAACTGAACATTTCCATTAGGTGTCTTAATTGTTCCCATTTCAGGGTCTTCAACGAAAGCAATTGCAGTAATATTAGTTTCCGTGTTTAATCTAATAGGTCCATTTGCAGGTATAAAATGATATTCTTCAAACCATTTTTTACTATTAAAAACATATTTTGCAAGGTTTTGCATTAAGGAAATCACCCATTTAGGATCTTCGTTATCTTCCTTAAATGGGATTAGTCTAAATGTAAACTCAAATCCCCATCCACTAAATTCCTCTTCACAATTATCCAGATCATAGTACAAGTTAGACATTCCGTAAGACACAAAATGATAATGGTTATTTTGATTTTTACTTTCATAAATACTAACTCCATCTAATGGATCTTCGCCACCAAGCATATATTTGATAACTGTTCCATAATGTTTAGGTTCTTGGTTTGGGTATAGTTTTTCTGTCAATTTATCCAAACTTAACCACCCAACAGCTTCATCTTCTTCAAATTTTCTTTTATATTCTTCTTTAGTCATTTTTTGTTATAACTACTAACGTTTTATACATGTTGTGTTTACTTCCCAAAGGGAGGATATGAACTATACAAACTGTTACACCTAGTTTTCATTTTTTTTGAATTTCAAAATAGATTCATTTTTAGGATTGTAAAGATGAAGTTCTTTACCGTCAAGTTTTACAATTTTTATGAATTCAGTTTTGTTTTCACTTTCAATGACAAGAGTCTTTTTATCTTTTTCGATTTTCCAAATACCAATAAGTTCTATATCAAGTGGTGCATTGTTTATGAACATTCCATCTTTTTTGAATTCGTAATTAACGACCTCATCTTTATTGTGTTTAAGTATTACCCCACTCTCTTTTCCATCTTTTATTCGTCCATTATAAAACCATTTTCCAAGTAAGTTTTTCGCAACTATTTTTAAGCCTTCTATTTTATCTAGTGAATTCTGTTGAATCTCAATAGCAGCCTTTTTGTCAGATTTTATTAATTGCCATGCTCTATTTTTCTGTTTGAATATGATTTGATTTTTACTAATCTTTTTAATTATAACTTCATATTTATAACCCTTTGATGAACTGAATTCGTAAGTACTTTCGCTAATTAAAGACCATGTTCCGCTTTCTGATTTCCCCATTACAATTTGAGTATAATTATTTTGGTCGAATGAAAGAGTCATGTCTTTAAAAAATTCATTAGCCATTTTAAGTCCTTGTTCATCTATTTCAATATGGTCAGGGATTTTTTCATATTTCCATTTTCCTGCTAAAAAATCCTTCTGCGCAAAAGAAAATGAAGTTATTAGTAGTAGCGTTAAAATTAATAATCCTTTTTTCATGTTGTTTATTAAGGTTAGGTGTAACGTCCATTCTATGATGCGTTTGCATCCTCGGGATGCTTATACATTATACAAATTGTTAGCAATATTTATTCAATGTATCTAAAAGTTTTATAAACTTGTCCGATCATTCCATTAGTTGCAAAATCTGAAAATTCCTTTATGTCAGATTGCTCGTTAGCAATGAATGTAATAAGTACAGCATTTACATCTGGATTTTGTTTAGGGATCGGAAGTAAACACATAACTTTATATATTCCATTATAACCTTGATCAATAAAATCAGAATAATCAACTTTACCCTCAAAAAGATAGGTCATCACTCCATTAAGATTCTTTTTTCCTACCGAAACAATTTCTAAATCAGGGAATTGTTGCTTTAAGTTTTTTGAAAGATTCTCCAATAGTTCTAAGGCCAAATTTTCGTTTTTTAGGTTTAAGGTAGAATTACCAATAGTAAACTCTTCAGTAACTATATTATCAATAATTTTTTTTACAATTATATGATTTTGTTTATCATTCGGTGTTTCCACTTCAAATATACTTGGATATTCCACAGCAAACCTAGTAACCGGTAATTCTTTGGTCTCACAAACTTTCTCATCCACAACATAAATGTTTTCAAAATATTGAGCTTTAACCTCAGGCATTATACCTAAATTGTTTTTACCTGACTTTACAGTAAATTGACAAGAACATATCAATATGATGATTAAAATGAAGTAAAGGTTTTTTTTCATAATTATTGTTAACATTTAATATATGTATCGTAACAAGGCAAAATGTTACCCTATTTTTCGATTTTTCTGCACATTGGTTACTAACTTTTACCTTATGCAAGCATTCCGTCTTACCAAAAAAACAACAACCATTCGATTCATCACTTAGCCGCTATGATCACATATATGTTGTTGTAAGTAGTTTTTAGTCATAATATTGGATCCAACTACTCTCATAATTATCATCAAAATTCTGTTTTGAGTCTATTGTAATTTTAACGTTTTCTCTTTTCCAATAATTGAACTCATCGTATTCTTTTAGTAGGTCAAAATATTTGCCCTCAATCAGCTTAAATTTAACTGAATTTTTGATTTTATTTTTTTGTTCGTCTTTATAAACGAATAGGGTCACATTTTCAAAGCAGCGAGAAATTCTCCAAATTTCAGGAAGTTCTAATTCTTCATATATATTCTCAATTCTTTTTTCAGGAATTAATAAACTTGCTTCTTGTTTAGCAAGTGGTTCAAAAGCGAAACAAAAAATAGAGATATCGTTTATTTTTGGAGATATATTCAGGCTATTTGAGGAATTTATGATTTGAATGTATTTTTCTGCAATCTCTTTCTGTTTATTAGTAGTAATATCATTGAAATAATACTCCTCACTCATTGTAAGTTTCAGTTCCTCTTTAATGGTTTCTACATGTATATCAATTTTTAATATATTATTATCTTCATTAAGATCCTCTTGAATATTAAGAACGGTAACATTATAATTCTCAGAAATCCATTTTGAAAGAAGCTTAAATTCCTCATCAATTCTACTTTTTCCTTGTTTTATAAGTTTTGTCTCTTTGTATTTTGTATCTGATGGGAAAAACATTTCAGGTAGGTTTAAATTGCTTACAACATGCAAATATAGTCACAAAAGGTAACTATATATCTTTTTTATGTTTATCGATAACTGTTTAATTCGATAGTCAATTTTTGCTTTAAATTCCAAAAACAACTTAAAAATTCCCTTAGAACGCATAAAAAAAAGCTTTCTTATATAAAGAAATCAGCTTTTATCAAACCGAGAAATAAGAATCTAATCAGGTAGTTTCTATTTTGGGCACTAGCCATAGATATCCCATACAGCATAAAAATAAGATATATAACCCTATTGGATTTATGGGCGCTAAAGGAGCCCTTGGTGCCTTGGCTGTAGGTATGGACCGATCAAAGAAACGACTGTTTTGTTGCATCCTATCATATACCAATTGCGATAACCAAGCGGTCGTATCCGTTACATAATACTCCAACACCGTAGTGCTGTCTTGTGCAATCGAGATTTGGTGCCAACCTAGCTTTTTAGGATAGGTGGTTCCCTGCCAACGATTAGGTAAGTGTATGTCTTGCTGCATCGCTATGCGATATCCATCTGCTATTATTACTTCTGGTGTAGCTACTTTGGTTCTAAGCGTAGTAATATAGGGGTGATCTTTTATCGCTAATAATTGGTTGGTATCCCAATCTACCTCAGCAATTTCTTTTTTAGCAATGGCTGTCAGTATCCCAGCCCATAGTTGTTGATACTCTTGGGTATTGCCGTCCAAAATCAGTTCGTAGGTACCCTCCAATACCGTAGTGCCTACTTTTCCTTTTCCTATATATTTATATCCAGAAATGATCTTCTTATCTGTATCGCGATGTACGGCTAGGATCTCTGTTTGATTATTAAAAACAAAGGGATAAGTTGTTATCTTGGTTTTTGGTGCAATAGGTAGCTTCGTTTCTGTACGTTTTGATGATACATAATCAAATCCTGCAAATCCTTTTCTGGATCTAAAGGAGGTTTCATCGGGCTGGATAAACACGCCTAATCCTTGTTGTCTTATTACATTCTCTAACGCTGTGGTCGCATTTCTTCCAAGATTCTTGATGGTATTAGCATCTAAGATCACCAGATCAAAGGGACTCAGGTTTTTCTCAGTAAAAACACCCATCGGTGTTCGGTCTCTATTAAAATACTCGAACTTATACTTTCCTTTGGTAATTTTACTCTTTACCAATACCTCGTGACCCATTTCGGAGAGGTAATTTTTTAGATACTTGGTCTCAAACGTAGGAAAGTCATTAACAATCAATACCTTTAACTTTTTTCGATCTTTTACGATCATTGGGATTGGATCTCTAGATAGTATGTTTCCTATAGTATCTTTCTCTGTAATCGAAAAAATGTATCGCCCACTCGCTTTTAGTTTTGTACGTAAATTAAAAGATTGTTCTGCATCTGCCGCCAAGGTAATAGAATCCAGACCATTTCCTCCAGGTCCTTCCAGCACCAATATATTTCCTTCTATTGGATCGTTATAGACTCCCTCTAGCTCAAACTGTGTTCCTACTACTTTTTCTTGATCATACCTATATCTAATTATTCCTGTGGGGATATCTCCAGACACATACTGTACCTGATTATTCGCTAGCTGCCAAAAATCAAAAGACGCTACACCATATCCCAATACAAAAACAGTATCCGAAGTTGTTGCTTTCCCAAAAATGGGCTGATTCTCTATATAATCAACCGTCTGTAATCGTTTATATATTTTTTTTAAACTGTCTAACTGTGATCGCTCATATCCTGAAGTTAGTAGTGCTACTTTGGTGTTTTTAGGCAGTATCGATCGAGCAGGTTTTAGCGCGATGATCGTTATAGATATCACGGCAAGAAGTGCAACCGTTATTCTGATCCAAAACTTTGGTTTTCCCCAGAGAGGTAATTCTTTCCAAACAAAAACTAACCATAGTACCAGCGCACCACACCCAATCTGCCACATCCAATTACTATGTAAAAAAGTAATATTCTCAATCATGAATTTCTAACTCTTTTACTAATAAATCATTTATTTCGCTCGATTGCTGTGCTGTTTTTACAGGATTTGGTGATACTGCTGGTAGTGCCATAAATAGTCCTTTTTGCAATGCAATCAATGCTTCTTCTGGGACTGTTACATCTTCAGAAATCCATTTTAGTTGTTGTAATGTTTCTAGGTATTTTCCTGGATCTTCTATCGCTTTTATGGCTAGCTCATTTCCGGCTTTGCCAAAAAGTTTTTTATCATCCTCCGTAATCCCCGTTTTTTCTGAGATGAGTGCTTCTAATCTAGTGATCGATTCACGTATTGCGGGATACAGATCTTCTTGTTCTAGTTCTTCTGTTTTTCTATACCCAGCTACCTTATCAGTTTCGCCCGTCAATCGTTTATCTTCTTTGATGGGTGGAGGATCGAAACCAATGCGATGTACATAAATACGAGCGCTATTTTTAATATCCTGGATTAGTTTTAGCGCTCTGTACTGATAAGGCAGTGATTTTTCTGGTGTGTATAATCGTAAATACAGTTCTGCATCCCACATTTCATTCAGTGCTTGGCGTAACTTGCTCTTTAGTGATTGTGTAAAGAGTGTAGACTCTTCTGGATCATCATGATTATGTAAATATTCTTCTAGAGGGTCTTCTTTTTTTTCTTTTTCCTCTACCAGATTATGTTCATTATGACTATCGTGTTTATGGGTGTATTTTGCTAATGGATCTTCTTCCTCGTGTCCTTCTTCATGACCGTGTTCTTCTTCGTGCTCGTGCTCATCATCATGTTCATCACCTTCTGTCATACCTTCTGACTCTGATTCATCTCCCATAAATTCCGCATACTTAAGGCGCAATACTTTCTGATCAAAACCTAACTCGTTACTTCTGGATTTATACTCTTGGGTAGTCATTTTAGATTTGTCCTTAAGAAGTTTTTCGGTATCTATAATCAATTGTCGTTGGCTTCTAAAATAATCTGGCATCAGGTCTACTCCCATCGTTCCTTCTACCGCAAAAGTATCGGAAATGGTATCCTTAATTACTGCAAAAAAGGTTTCGCTTCTGGAAATATTGGCTTTAGGTCTTTTACGATCCAAAGCTTCTACATAAAAATACAGCTCATCACCTGGTTCCATATTCATCTGATCTAGGTCAATCCTTTTAGAGAGGTTTAGATTTTTATTTCCTGTAGTTACGTTGCTAAAATTGAGTTTCTCTTCTCTAAATTTTACCGATTCACCAGAACCTTTGCTCACTGTAGCAATAATATAGGCATCTTCAATCCCATAATCATCTTTAATTTCTGTGATAAAGGATACTTTTTTAGATTGCTCATAATCAAAAGAAGTAAATTGTTTTATTCCTTTAATGGCCACAGTAGGACTCTTATCTTTTGTCACTTCGATAGCATACAAATCTGACACATACGAGTTGTTTTGGTGATCTGTAAACTTAAAATTATAAAATCCAGAAGTGCTAAGCACAGTGTTCCCCGTATATACTCCATCGATCTGTTCCATAGCATACCTATTGTCTGCACTTTCTATAGTCACTTCTTTAATCTCTTTATCAAATTGTATCTGCCAAGATATCCTAGATCCTTCTACCGCTTTGATATCCATTGCGGTTGTTTTGGTAGCAGGAAGCTGTGTATATCGTGGATATGTAATAAATAGCTCTTGCTTTAGAATTTTTGGCGGTGCTACTGAAATCTCAGTAGAATCCGTGGCTGTAAAAACAATGGTTTCTGGAATAGTTTTGGGCTGCTGAGATTTTTGTATTGCTCCAAATAGATCAAATTTGTATAACACAAAACCGATCAACACACATACACTTACCAATACAATTCCTCTAATCAAATGATGCGGAGGTTTGATGGTTTTTAGCTTTGTGATCAATACATCCTGGATTCTGTGTTGCTGTATTCTGGCTAAACCAGATAAATGTTCTTCTGATGCTAATAGCAGACTCGTACTATATTCGGTATCTTCTAAATGTAGATCGATATAACTGGCTATATTTTCTAAACTCTTTTTCCATGGTTTTATGATCATTGCAGCAATACTTGCTACCACAAGTAGCGCAATCACAGTCCATAAAACACTAGAAGAGACAACATATACAAGAATTGCAGGACCTACGGCATATAAGACCACTTCTAACCAAAGCATCAGTTGCCATCGCTGTCTAAATCCAACTAATATATTATATCCTGATCTCACTATTGTTTTCTATATTTTGCGATACTTCGTTCTGCTATCAATCCAATTGCTACTAATAACCATAACCATTTAGAAATATCTAACAATTCATATTGTTTTTTATCTCCTGCACTCACAGAAGTTATGGGTTCTAATTCTGATATATCAATACTTCGCATATCATAGTTACCGATATCTAATTTTTCTTCTTTATAAAAATCAAACAATTGCAAAAGTTGTTCTGACAGGTGTTTATCAATACTATTCTCTCTATTCAACGGTTCTGTAAGGTAAAAAATGGTACTCGAAGTCCCTGCTTCAATAATAGTATTAGCAAATGTATCTGGACGATATACCAATAATTTTGTTGTCGTATTAGGAGCAATCGCTGTAGATAACCAAACTACCAAATCATATTCTAAATACGCTATGTCTTCTGTTGCTGTTCGTATTTCGATATCTATAGTTCTCTTTAGATATTTTGATATTGCATTTAGCGATGCTTCAATATATTTTTTTTGAGTTTTTAGACTATCTGTATACACCAACATCACCTTCGCTGTTCGTTCCGCTGTAAGTGCTACCGTTTGCTCTTTTCCTTTAGCCGAAAAGAGTAAACTATCATTTGTTATAGTATACCCGAGTGTATTGCTATTCTTCGCTACTCTTTTTTTACTAAAAGATGCTACATTTTGATCACTTGTAATTGAGAGTATTTCTACTGTATCTTTTGTTTTAGTTACGCTGAGGACTCTTTCTACAGGTTCGTTACTATCCAATGCGATCCAAGTACTATTTTTAGAAATCGTTGGTCGAGCTCCTTTTAACCCGGTTATCTTTGCGCTTGTAAAAACAACAATACTATCGGAACGCAATGTTTCCATATCTTTTGCTAATTGCCAATAGTTAGGTGTTTCGTCATTTTTAAAATCAAACTCATCTTTATCCAACTCAGGGAAACCAGTCTGTAAGAGTCGCAGCGATGCTCCACTCTCTAGAGTATCTACAATGGTTTGTATCCTCTGATCTTGTACCAACGTAGGTTCTATGATATATGTTATTGGAGTCGAATTCGCTCTTTTCTTAATTTGAAATCCAGCAATTAGGAAAACTAACATTGCTGTTAATACCATTCTAAGAATTAGTAGTAATAATTCATTCAATTGGATGCTTCTGGATTGTTTAGAGTCTGATTCGCTTAATAATTTAGTACTACCTACTTTTATTGTTTTTCCTTCTTTTTTACTCCAAAGGTGTATGGCCAAAGGTACCAAGAGTCCTAATAATGCCCATAAATATGTAGGATATAAGAAAGACATATCAGATTAGATTATTTCGTTTTTTAAGGAACACTTGTAACGCCTCTCCGATATGATCATTTAATTTAAACATATGATAACTAATATCGTTCATCAATAAAGTATCTTTTGTAGTACTGATCATGGCCTCTAAAGCCTTTAAGTATTCTTTTTTAGCGGTCTTCGTATCTATTTTTAGCTTTGCTCCTGTCTCTAAATCCTCGAATGTTACAGTTCCTTTATAAGAAAACTCTAATTCATTATTTCCCATAAGATGTAATACCACCACCTCGTTTCTAGGGGTTTTTAATCCTTTTATAAAAGAAGTTAACTCTTCATCATGCTCGTATAAATCTGTTATAAAAAAAATGAGTTCTTTATGATTGCGGTCATGTAAGCTTTTTGATGCATTTGGATTCGCAGGCCACTTGCCTTTATTCTCTATATTGGCCAGTTCTAATAAAAAGCGATTGTAATGCTGTTTCTGGATTTTAGGATATAAATCATATAAACGATCTTCGTTTAATCCAAACAATCCAATAGCATCGCCTTGTTTTTGAGACATATATCCTAATGAAGCTACTAATACTCTGGCATAATCCATTTTAGAAAGTTCCTGCTCTTTGTGTAACATAGAGTTACTAGCATCCAAAATAAATTTTATAGAAATATTGGTTTCTACCTCCGATTGTTTGATATAATATCGCCCTGATCTGGCCAGCATTTTCCAATCCAGCAATCTTAGATCATCTCCTGGTTCATAATTACGAAATTGCGTAAACTCCATTCCCGAACCTACATTACGACTATTATTTAGTCCCGACAAATACCCATCAACAATCACCCTCGCTATAAGCGATAAGCCAGAAACACTTTTTATCAGTTCTGGTTTTAATAATTGATGATAGTTTTGTCTCACTTACTTCTTTTTTCTAAGCTCATACTTTTATATCATCTAATAGATGATGTGTAACATTATCAGATGTAATACCCTCTGACTCTGCTCTAAAATTGACAATAACTCTATGTCTTAAAACAGGTATGGCTACGTGTTTAAGATCATCTAAAGTCACTGATAATCTTCCTTTTGCTAATGCTCTAGCCTTAGCCGTTAATATCATTGCTTGACCAGCACGTGGTCCTGCTCCCCAATTGACCCATTCCTTCACATAAGAATTCGTTGTTGTTTCTGGTCTGGTAGCTCTTATAACTTTACTGACAAAAGAGATCAGATCATCGCTTATAGGGACTTCTCTAACCAAATGTTGTAACCTAATAATATCGTCCCCCGAAATTACTTTATTCAAGGTTTCTTTTTTCGAACCTGTCGTATTTTTTAAAATTGTTGTTTCATCTGACTCCGTAGGATACCCTATTTTTATGTACAATAAAAAACGATCTTGTTGTGCCTCTGGTAATGCAAATGTTCCTGATTGTTCTATTGGATTTTGCGTAGCAAGAATAAAAAATGGTTTGTCTAATTCATATGTTTTTCCAGAATAGGTTACTTCAAACTCTTGCATTGCTTCTAACAAAGCCGCTTGTGTTTTTGGTGGTGTACGATTGATCTCATCCGCCAATATGATATTAGAAAAAATAGGTCCTTTATTAAATTTAAAAAACTTCTTTCCTGTGCTATAATCTTCTTCTAGTATCTCTGTACCAATAATATCAGACGGCATTAAATCGGGCGTAAACTGTATCCTCTTAAAGTTTAAATCAATGGCTTGAGCCAAAGTTCTAATCATTAAGGTTTTGGCTAAACCAGGAACTCCTTCTAATAGTGCATGACCACCTGCAAGAAAGGTAATTAATAGTTGTTCTATAGTTTCTTCTTGGCCTGTAATAACCTTCCCTATTTCCTTCCTTAATTTCTGAAGTTTTTCGGTAAGAATATGTACTTCTTGTTCTATATCTACTAACTCTTTATCCATATGAATACTATCTTTTATGATGTTAATGCATACATCACGATATTAACCCCAAATCGGGTATTGTCTATTTTATACCACCGTTTATTTCTAAAATCATAATCCCATTCGCAACCATAATCCTTGTTACTGAATAAAACTCCTATCCTTCCGTTAATAACTATTGCTTTTAAATAATCATGTACAATATCATCTCCCCATCCATTTAATTCCTGAGATGTAGTTGGAGGTCCATCTTCAAACTCAAAAAACACCTTATAAATTTCGTGATTATTAGGTATCTTTTTTAACGCTTGTGGACCGAAAATATCCGCCATCTGCCTAACAAAAGACTTAGAAAATAACCCATCAATATCGTGATTACAATCATCTGCAAAAACAAAACCACCGTTGTTTACATACTTCTTAAAGTTTTCTCTTTCCTTTTTAGTGAACTGTACTAACTTATGACCAGAAATATAACAAAATGGACTTTTGAAAATTTCATCACTACTTAACGAGATGATTTTTTCTTGAGTGTCTACTTTTAAGGTGGTATACTCCACAAGAGAATTTAACAGATTAGAAGGCATCCTTTGGTCTACATCCCAATCTCCTGATTCGTATTGTAATCGTGTAAAGAAAAATTTATTGCTCAATATGAAATTAACTAGGTATACTAAGGAAACAATATAGATTATTAAATACTAAATGATCTAAAATTAAAGTTAATTAGGATTCTCTTAAACCAATTACTACCATTAGAGCGCAATTAAAAAATATGTGATTTACACTATACATTTTAACTACGCTCTATCTGATAGTTTCTAATTTTTAGTTAAGACAGTACTATAAGATTATACTGCATCAGAAAGACTGGTAAAGGTAAAGTCTCGTATCTTCATATAAGGCACCAGATTTCCGTCAATCCTAACCTGCTTTCCTAGAGTTTCTAGGTTATTTAGCATAATGATTGGGCTCTCATTAAATCTGAAATTCTTAACTGGATATTTAATCTTTCCGTTTTCTATATAGAAAGTTCCATCTCTGGTTAGTCCTGTGTATAATAATGTTTGCGGGTCTACAGTTCTGATATACCATAATCGCGTAACTAAAATACCTTTCTTAGTTCCTTTGATAAGATCTTCTAATGAAGCATCACCGCCTTGCATAATAAATCCATTAGGGAAAGGAACAGGATCTACTCCTTTTTTCTCTGCCCAATAACGACTGTATGCTAGGTTTTTCACTACTCCATTTTCTATCCAACTTGTCTTTTTAAGTGGTTGTCCTGAACCGTTCCAAGTTCCTGTAGGCACTTCTGGATTTAAAGGGTCTGACCATATATTCACTCGCTCATCTACGATCTTTTCCCCCATTTTGGTTCCTCCTCCTTCTTTAGACATAAAACTACGTCCTTCATCTGCCGTACGTGCATTAAATGCAAACGCCATATTACCTAAAAGACCAACTGAAGCTGCTGGCTCTAAAATAACCGTATATTTTCCTGGTTCTATTGCCTTTGCTTCCTTAGACATTACTGCTTTATTGATCGCTACGTTTGAGGCTTCTACTGCATCAAACTTAGAAATATCATTGTAATCTCTAGTCACCCAACCAGATCCAGTACCATCATTACTACGCATAGTTACTGTAAAACTAGCATCTGTAAATTGGTTGTATGCAAACAAACCACTAGAGTTCATCATTGCGCTAAAACCTGCGGAGTCGTTAAAAAACCCCGCTGCAGTAACATCCTTAGCAGCAGCTGGTTCGATACTGCTATTAGCAACTTCTGCACGATATTCTGGTGATACCTTTGCTGTGGCTTCTTTATATGTAATCGATTTATCGTATGTCTGTGGTCCCAGTGGGGACATAAATTCTGGATTCTCTGGAGAGAGTTTTGCCAGTTCTTCGGCTCTTTTTACCACTTTTTTTAATGATTCATCATCAAATTCATCAATCGTAGCTGTACCCGATTTTTTTCCAAAATTAGATTGTACAACCAAGGTTTGATTCGATCTGTGTCCTGCTGTAGACACTGTATTTCTAGCATAACGGATATTACCGCTTTCGCTTCCGCTTAAATTTACTTCACAAGCATCTGCAGTAGAAAAGCTCAATGCCTTTTCCATAATCTGTTTTGCTTCTTCTTTGGAATATATTGCCATGATATTTTTTATTTGTAAATAAGACTGTGATTTAAATTTTTCTACCTGTGTTGATCACATTCACACCATTAAAACGTGTAGTAGAACTTCCGTGAGATACAGCACTTACTTGTGAAGGCTGTCCTTTACCATCAAAGAATGATCCGAACATTCGGTAATCATCTTTGTCACATATCTTAGCACAAGAATTCCAGAACTCCTGTGTATTAGATTGATACGCTACATCATCTAGCATACCTACAATTTTTCCGTTTTTGATTTCAAAAAATACAGTTCCACCAAATTGGAAATTATATCGTTGCTGATCTATAGAATAAGAACCTCTACCTGCTATGTAGATTCCTTTTTCTACATCTTTGATCATATCGTCTATAGAATACTTCTCTTTTCCTGGTTCTAAAGAAACATTAGGCATACGCTGGAATTGTACATCATTCCAACTCTGAGAATAACAACATCCATGAGATTCTTTTTGGTCTATCATATGAACCTGATCACGTATTGCCTGGTAATTGGTTAATACACCGTTACGAACTAAATCCCATTTCTTAGTTTTTACTCCTTCATCATCATAGCCTACAGCTCCTAAGGATCCTACTTGGGTTTTATCTGCTACTAAGTTTACAATATCACTACCGTATTTAAAGTTTTTAGTCTTCCATTTATCTAAGGTAGCAAAACTTGTTCCTGCATAATTGGCTTCATATCCTAAAACTCTATCCAACTCTAATGGATGTCCAACAGATTCGTGAATTGTTAACCCTAAATGATTAGGTTCTAGTACTAAATCGTATTTACCAGCTTCAACAGATTTAGCAGTTAACCTTTGCTTCGCTTGCTTAGCTGCCAATGTTGCATCTTCTATGATATCATAACTTCCACGATATAGTTTGAGACCTTCAGGGCCTTTTAATTTTTCTGAAGCTAATCCGTCCATATACTCATACCCCATACCCATTGGAGCACTCATTGCTTGGCGTGATTTAAATTTACCAGTACCTTTATCAATTGCGGTAACTGTAAATGTTGGCCAGATACGATGTACATCTTGATCAATATATGATCCATCTGTAGATGCAAAATATTTCTGTTCATTTACCATAAAGAGTCCAGAATTAACATAATTAGCTCCGTTCTCTAATGCTGCTGCATTTGCCGATAATAGTAAGTCTACTTTTTCGGAAACTGGTACATCTTTAAAATCCTTTTTTATAGGAGTTTTCCAAGATACTTCTCCATGTGATTTTACTGGAGCCAGTTTTACTTCTTCTTTTTGAAATTTAGAATTTGCTTTTGCTATTGCTACTGCTTGATCTGTAGCTTTCTTAATTCCGTCTTCGGTAACACTATTGGTAGATGCAAATCCCCAAGTACCATTAACAATTACTCGAATTCCGATACCAAATGATTCTGTATTAACTACGTTTTGTACTTTATCTTCTCGAGTAAATACATATTGGTTTAAATACCTACCTATTCTGGCATCGGCATATGTTGCTCCCAATGATTTTGCAGTATTGAGTGCAACATCCGCCATCTTTTTCTGAATGGCAATATCCATTCCCGGATTAAGCAATGCTTCTGCGGGAATATCATTTCCCAGAAGTAATGAAGGCATCATTAAAGCGCCTGCTCCTAATCCTGTGTATTGAATAAAATCTCTACGTTTCATAAACCTCTTTTTTGATTGAGTGAATATTAAAATAAGTCTGATGAACTTTTTCCTGTAAAAAATACTTTAACTAATCAATTACTAGAAGAGATTACTAAAGTTTTGTTACAAGACTAACTTCCGTTAGCTTTAAAAGTAGAAAAATAATATTAAACTTCCATACTCTGAAAGAGGACTACGATTAAATCCACAACGTAGGATTCCGCAAAGTAGCTCTTTCAATCAATCAACCATAAACAACTGACAAACAATTAATTAACTTTGTTTTAATAATTAAATAATTCTCAAAGAAACACACCAAAAACAACGAAAAAATCATTAAAAACACACATACTTAAACTTTTGTTAAACTTTTAAGCTCTTCCTTATTAAATACACAAAAACACGACTAAATAGATCAAGCTGAATAATACAAACCACAAGTTAGGGCAATACGTTCTAAAAACGGAGATGAATGTATTGTCTTTATAATAAGCTTATTATTAACATGAACTGTTAGAATATTTTGTAATTTAACCTTCTAAATTTCCAACACTATATGGATACTCTTTTATCTTCAATTTCAAAATGTGACGTATGCGCCCAAAAATTAGAATTAGGTCCGAGACCTATTATTTCTGCTAATACACGAAGTAAAATTGTAATTATAGGACAAGCTCCAGGAAGTGTTGTTCATAAATCCGGAATTCCTTGGGATGATAAAAGTGGACAAAATTTAAGAGCGTGGATGGGAATTGATAATGGCACTTTTTATAATTCTGAAATCACAGCTTTAATTCCAATGGGTTTTTGTTACCCTGGAAAAGGAAAATCTGGTGACCTACCTCCTACTAAGGAATGTGCTCCATTATGGCATCAAAAATTACTAAGCAATATGAAGGATGTAGAACTTATACTATTAATTGGTACCTATGCACAACAATATTACTTAGGAAATAAACTTAAAAGAACACTTACAGAATCTGTGAAAAATTATAAAGAATACCTACCTAATTATTTTGTGCTACCACATCCATCGCCAAGAAATAATATATGGCAAGCAAAAAATGAATGGTTTAAAAAAGAGGTAATTCCTGAATTACAGAACAGTATTAAATCTATAATTACCAAACGAAATTAAATTTTATAAATATCTTTCTTTTATAATATCCATATGCCAAATCTCATGACCAATTATGGTAAAAGCTGCAGCTCTAGCTGACATATCACCACCATTAGCATTACCGATATACATCAACTGATCATTACTAATACTATTTAGGAATGAAATAGAATTTTGTCTTACTATTTTGAATTCACCAATCAATTCGCTCATAGATTTTTGATTTGCTCCTGAAGGATCTATATAAATATTTTGATCATAACCTGCTAAAGGAGTTAGATCATTTCTGGCAATACGAAAACACCTATACATAAATATGCGTTCGGTATCTATTAAATGTTGTAAAACTTCTTTGATACTCCATTTATTAATATCATGTCTATATTCTTGTTTTTCCGGAGGAATAGACTCAAAAAAAATAATCACATCATCTTTTCCTATTTCGAAACCTTTTATTATACTAACTTGTGGAGACAACTTTTTAATATATCTACCATAATATTCATCATATTCTTTGGGCTCCAAATCTGTACTATTCATTTTTCTTGATTTATAATATACATACAATGATATCAAATCATATTAAAAGAATAGTAGTCCAGTTTTTATAAACTGAAGATTCCAGTAATCTTTATTTTTAATAAAATGTTTATCGCTTTATTAAAAAAAATAACAAATCACCGAAATCAAAAAACAGATAAAAACCTAAAAAACAATGTATTTAATTCGTTAAATATTTGAAGTAAATACAACATTTGCTAAAAAAACATCTATTTATTAAAACTGAGTATAATGATCATTTATCATTTCATTTATTTCCGTTATATATAAGAGACAATAAATGTCGATTTTTTTTATATATTTACCCCAAAAGTGTTAAATTAAAGACTAAATAGTTTATTTTTTATAAAGTAGTCTAAAACATTTTTATTATTACAATAAATACTGAGTTATGGAATTAATGGAGAAAGCACGTGAGTTTGAGGGCAGAAGTATGAGCAATATGTCCACTAGTGATCGAGTTGAAGCATCAAGAGAAGCAAAAGATCTCGTTTTGAGTCTTAATGAAATCTACAAACAAAATAAAGATCCGGAAATCATGGAAATGATGAAGATCATTACTGCTAAAAAACAAAAAATAGAAAAAAGACTTAAGGGTAGACCTGAAGTTTAGAAAAACTACATACCTCATAAGTAATTATAGATTACAGCTACTTATGAGGTACTATTTATGTATTGCTATTCGGGAATTGTAAAGTAAAAAGTAGTTCCCTTTCCTTCCGTTGATTCTAACCAAATTGCGCCGTTGTGAGATTCTACAATTTTCTTGCAGTGCGCTAATCCTATTCCAGTACCTTGATATTTTTCTCTAGAATGGAGTCTTTGGAAAATTGCAAAAATCCTATCTTGGTGAATTTTAGGAATACCTATTCCATTATCCTTTACCGAGAACTGCCAATATTTTTTGGAAGGTTCGTCTTTTCTTCTTTTTTTAATTGCCTCTATATGAATTTCGGGGATGATACCTTCTTCTGTAAATTTAATCCCATTACTAACCAAATTTTGCAACAACAATCTTAGCTCTAAAGGATTTCCTTTAACAACAGGCAACTTTTTCGAATAGATTTTAGCATTAGTCCTTTCTAAAATATTAGTAAAATCGCCTTTTAGTTCGTCTAAAACTGTATTCATATCCACTTTTGTAAACTCTCTAGTTCTTCCTAATCTAGAATATTCTAATAAAGAATCAATCAGTTTCTTCATCCGAATACTAGCATCCTTTATAAAATTCAAACTTTCCTTTCCTATGTCATCAAAAACATCTCCATAATCCTCTGATATTAAACCTATAAAACTGGAAATTGTATTTAAAGGTTCTTGCAAATCGTGACTAGCGATATACGCAAATTGTTCTAGTTCTTTATTTTTTGATTCTAGCACTAATGATTGCTCGTGTATTTCTTTATTCTTCTCCTCTAAGGAAGCATTCAATCTTTTTTTATTAAGATAACTTCTATAGATAAAAAAACCTCCAATTAGAATTAGAGCGATCAACGCAATTAAGTACCAATTAATCTTTTTTTGATTATCTAGCTCCGAACGTTGTTCTTCTAAAATCTTTTCCTTTTCCTTAATTTCTTCATTCTGTTGTTCTAAATATTCTTGTTGTTTTTTAATCTCTTGAATACTTGTTTCTATCTTTTTTTCCTGATTTTTAATAAATGCAACCTGATCCTGAATGTTTTTCTCTAACTCTTTTTCTATTAGGAGTTTTTCTTCGTATTTCTTTTCTTGTATTTTACTTTCACTTGATAGCTTTTCAATCCAATTATTTCTATCTACAATACTCCCTTGGATTGTATCAATAGCCCTTGCTTGATTTGATATTTTTTCTTCTTGTTGCTTTATTTGTTCTTCATTATCCCTAATAGCAACCTTCTGCTCCTCATTCTCATCTAAAGCTTTTTCTAAAGATTCTTCTGCCGTTTTAAATAAACCTTTCCATTTTTGAGAAGAGGTAATTGCGTATTGTTCTAATGAGGGAGCTATTACAAAACCTTCATTTTTAATTCGACTTACATTAATCTCGTATTCAAAAGAATCCCCAACATTAACCATGTTGACCATAGAAGAATTATAAAAGTAATCTTCTGTAACTAGTAATATATTTTTTTCTGAAATTTTGCCAAGAATATAATTTATATCATAATTATACTTATTATGAACATATAACAACTGAACATCTTTAATACTTTTCACAAATTGAAAACGAACAATTTCTACCGGCTTTCCAAAAATCTTTCTTTTTTGAGCCATTGATTTTAGGTCGATAATTGTTCTATCTGGCCCCAAAACCCCTATTTTAAAAGTATCTATCTTATCTATTTCTGGCCAGCCTACTTGTTGCGCAAAATTGTATACGAATATAGCACGTTGTACTCTTTTCACTTCTTCATTAGCTGTCTCCTGAGCAATAAGGTTGTTAGCCCCAAATGCGGAAAACCAGGCTAAGAATGCAATTAAAACATATTGCCTATTCAATTGAATACATAAAAAACTACACAAATTATTATTCATAACTTTAACAATAACCGAAGATAATAATTAGCACCATTAACTCCGAATTGTTGTACTCTTCTACTGTAAACAAAATTGCCGTTACTAGTATTTGCTGAATGTTTATGTCTATCTGGATAGACATTAAAAATGTTGTTCCCTCCTAGTGTACATTTCACATAATCGTTAATCTGGTAAGAAACCGCTAGGTCGGTTGTTAATTTTGGAGAAAATATTTGATCACGAGATTCTATATTTCCGGTATAATTATTTAGCACCCAATTCGATTGATCCCCATCATCCGGATGTACAAACTTTACTTCTCCAAACAACGTATTGACCATTTGCAGCCTAAACTTACCAAACTCATATGACAACAAAGAATTTATCTTATAATTAGGCTGTGCAGATTCTACCCTAGCAATCTCTTCTCTATTAAACAACACGTCTTCTTGTCCTACTAAAGAAGGAGATACTTTTATATTTCCTTTTACTTTAGTACTTGTAATATTACCACCTAAAGAGGCTCCCAGTTTACCAATTCCCAGGTCCGTTTTATAATGTATTGCAACATCTCCTCCTGATGTTTTAGAATCAATAGCATTAGTGAAAAATTGGGCCGCACCTACTCCAAAAGGTTCGAGAATTGTTTCATACCCTTCAGCAAATCTCCCGGAAAGCACTATTCTATCATCAATGTTAATTAAGTAATAATCAAAGGTATAAGTAAAATTATCATTTAATTTCCCACTAATTCCAGCGCTAAAATGTTTTGACAATTCGGGCTTTAACTTGTCAATCTGAAATGCTTCTGTAGCTACTGCACTTTCATTATTAAACGTTCCTACTTGAATACTTTCGCCGTTTACGAACTGCGTACTAATATTTTGGAAAAACACTTGATGCAATGATGGTGCTCTGAAACCTGTAGAAAACCCTGCTCTAACACTTACATTATCATTAATCCTATATCTACTGGACAGTTTCCAGATAGCTTGTCCTCCAAAATCATTATAAGCTTCATATCTTGCTGCGGCTTTCACCAATAATTTGTCTGAGATATTAGTCTCTACATCAAAATAAGCGGAACTATTTGTTCTAAAGCGATTTAATTCATTTTCTGGTTGAAAACCCGGAAACACCTGAGCTCCAGCTGCTCTAGGAAGCTCATTTCCAAACTCATCAAAATATGTACTCTCACCATTGATATATGATGCCTCCTCACCTGCTACGATTTGATAATTTTCCACTCGTAATTCCGCTCCAAATGCTATGTTAACTCCTTTTAACCAATCAAAGGTTTTAGAAATATCCAAATTGGTGGTGTTTTGTTGATACTCGAACCCACCCGCATAAAAAGTTCTAGGCGAAGCAACACCTAATGAAGCGTTGTTAGAATTATTCACCGTGTAATCTAAGCTATTGATACCGATGGAGTGACTAAAATCTACATTCCACCCATTCTTAACTCCCCTAATTCCACCTGCAACGACATCATCCTGAATATCAGTTAATATCTGGGGCGAAAAACCATTAGGAAATAACTCTGGCACTACTCTATCCTGATCCTTTGGAAAACGGTAAAATCCAGCCGCCATACCTTCTCTATAATTTCTTCCTCCTTGTAAGTAAAATGTTGCTTTTTCGGACATCTTGATTTCTCCATTAAATGCCAACGTAAGGTTTTGTGTTTCTGCACTTCCAATTTCCATAACCCTATTCCCGGAATACCCTGTTTGATCAAAGAAATTATTTTCTTGGATTAACCTCTGATCTTCTGCTAAATCATCTGTATAAACCGTTCCTGTATAATCTCCTGCTCTATTTATTGATTCTCTATCTCTATATTCTGCAGTCACATTAATATAACCTTCCTTACCAATTTTTAATCCAAAATTAGCCGAAGAATACGTAGTAAAACCATCTCCTTCTGTCGTAATACCAACCCTATTATCTATATTAATAACTTCTGTTTGTTTCTTTAAAATAATATTTATCACACCTGCTATTGCATCTGATCCATATTGAGAAGTTGCACCATCACGTAATATTTCTATTCGTTCTATAGATGCTATAGGAATCGCATTAAAATCAGTCCCCACTGTACCCCTACCAACAGTTCCATTTACATTTAACAACGAGCTATTATGCCTACGTTTGCCATTCACTAATACTAAGATTTGATCAGGTCCTAAACCACGTAAAGTTGCTGGATCAATATGATCCGTACCATCCGCTATGGTTTGATTGGTAGAGTGAAAAGATGGAACTAAATAATGTAAAATATGGCTTAACTCTATTTGTGAGGAATTAGTAATCTCCTGAGGAGAAATAATATCCACAGGCGCCGTTGTTTTAAGTAAAGATCTTGGTTTTGCTCTGGAACCAACTGAAATGGGTTGATCTATAGAAAACCCTGTTTCTAGTACAAAATCCAACTGGGCAGTTTCTCCAACTTTTACCATTGTAGTCTTGGAAACTGAGTTATACATCACAAATCCAGCGGTAAGAACATACTCGCCTTCTTCTACATCAAACGTATAGTTTCCATTTACATCTGTTGTAGTATTTTGATTAGTCCCTTCTATACTAACTCTTGCTCCCGGTAAACTACCAAATTGATCGGAAACATTCCCGGAGATAGTTGCTCTAGATTGTGATAAAGTTATTTGGCAAAAAAAGAGTATTGAGGCGATACAGGATATAGTCTGTAATCTAACCATAAAGGTAATTTTAAATTTATTTACAACTAAAACGTTTGTGCTATTAAACCGTTTGTGCAATATAAATAATAAAAAACAAAAGTTTCTTAAAACTAATATCCTTTGGTGGATTTAGAGACCAAATAATTATTCTATCGAAGTCAATTCTTTATTAAAATACTTCTGTCTGATAGTATCTACACCAACTCTAGACAACATTTTACCACTAAATTCTTTAATTTGATCGATAGATCCTGCTAATTCTTTATCTTCTTTTGTCAGTTCTGCGCCAATCATTAAAATGATCGTTGTATTCTTTAAAGAGTTTTCTAAGTCTTGAAATTTTGATAAAAATTCCCAACCATCCATTACCGGCATGTTAATATCTAAAAAGATAATCTCCGGAACTATTCCTGATTGGATAATCTGTAAAGCCTCTAAACCATTTTTAGCGATCAATATGTCATCAACATATCCAGTTTTTGAAAGTACAATCTTATTAAAAAAAATGGTTGCATCACTATCATCGACTAAAAGTACTTTTGCTATTGTTTTCATTGGAGTGGGGTTTAAAAAAATGTCTTTTAACTACTTTATTTAATGTTGGGAATGATAATGGTTTATTAACAAGATCTTTTACAAAATGATTTTCTTTGGATTTCTCTACATCTCTAACATCAGAAGATGTGGTAAGTATTATAATCTTAATACCTTCTATCACTTTTTGATTTAGTTTGGAATACTCAATTAAGAACTCCCAACCATTCATAGCAGGCATATTAAGATCAAGAAAGATTAGATTAGGTTTTAATTCGGTTCCTTTATCAACATCAGCTAAGTATTCCAAAGCAGCCTTTCCGCTTTGTCGTACCCTTATTGAATTGAAACTATCATGTTTTGATAAAATCTTACTATTGAAGAAATTGGTAGGTTTATCATCATCAATCAATAAAACACAATCAATTGGATTATACATAATATATTTTTGTTGGTTTCGAACAAAAGAACCACATCAATACAAGAAAACTAATCTTAATAAAATTTTAGATAAGTATTTTACGATAAAATACAAAAACAAACGATAAAGCGCATTTTTAATTTAAAATAGTACTTTTGAAAAAGATAATTGGAATACCATATATGATATTATTTTATAGCATTCTTAAAATACTTAGAAATAATATCTAGAACAACTTCCTTGGTTAACATCTTATCTCTGAACTCCATAACCTGCGGAAAAGATTTTAGTTTTATCTCTTGCTCTTCACTTAACTTGGCTCCTAACAACACTACTATTATTGTGTTCTTACAAGAATCTGACAATGTATCATATTGCTCTAGAAACTCCCACCCATTCATTATAGGCATATTCAAATCCAAGAAGATTATTTCAGGAATAGAAGCTGTCTGAATATTTTCCAGTGCATTCTCACCATTAGTAGTTAAAACAACTTCTTCAACACAATTTGTTTTTAAAATTATTGTTTTATTAAAGAAATTGGTTGCTTTACTATCATCAACTAAAAGAATCTTTTTTAACTTATTCATTTAAGCAAAAATATAAAAACACTTAAACAATAAAGGTGATCTTAACTCAACTTTTTATCACACGTTTAGAAAAATGTTTTTGCATTACATTATCTAATAAATCTAATGATAATGGTTTATTAATAAAATCATCCACTGAATGATTCTTTATCGATTCATTAACATCATCAGGGTTAGAAGATGTTGATAATAAAATTACTTTAATTCCTTCGGTAATAGCTTTGTTCAGTTTCGCAAACTCTATCAAAAACTCCCATCCATTCATGGCTGGCATATTGATATCTAAAAAAATAAGATCAGGTTTTATTACTTCTCTATTTTCTACTTTAGAAAGGTATTCTAATGCAGCTTTCCCACTCTGCACTGTATTTACATTATCAAAACTATTATGTTTTGTAACTACCCTTTCATTAAAGAAATTTGTGGCCTTATCATCATCAATTAAAAGCACACAAGTGACTGATTTCCCCATAAAATTTTCCAATTACAATCAAAAAAACTAAACTTATTTGAAATATGCATCATAAAATCAGACTTTTCATGGCATTTTTCGTTTAAAAACGTGATTTACACGACAAAACAACATTAAATGTTTTTCCGTATCCAAATTACGGTATTAAAGCCTTTTAAAATTGTAAAATTAAAATTGACAATCGTTTAACAAACTACTATTAAAAATAAATGTAAATTTGAATGCTATTCAGACAACAGTTTGTCAAAAACATTGGTAAGGGATTTATGCTTGACAAAATAAAAAATAGTTGTAGAACAACTAAACTTCATTATTCAATATTTCAGAGTACTAATGATGTTCCTTCTAAAGATTGGAATAGTGTAAATAATGAAAATAATCTTTTTCTTACACTAAACTATCTTAACACTTTAGAACAGACATTATCAGAAACTATTGGATTTCGATATGTTTTATTCTATGATCAAAATATCCCTGTAGGAATTGCTGTAACACAACTTATAAAATTTAACACTGAAGATTTAAAGTTTCAGGAGTTCCCTTGTCGAATAAGTGACGCAATCAAAAATACTTTTATGAAAAGTATGGATGTGAGAGTACTTGTCTGCGGAAATCTTTTTTCTTGTGGAGAACATGGTTTTCTGTATGCTCCTCACATTAGTTCTAAAGAAGCGTTTGAAAGTTTATCAGATGCGTTACGAGAAATTCGAAAATCAGAAAAATCAGAAAAGCCATCATTTATATTATTAAAAGAATTTTGGCCTTCTTCATTTAATCAAAGTGATTATATTAAAAGACAAGATTTTAGAGAGTTTAGCATCGACGTCAATATGGTATTAAAAATACAACAAGACTGGAATAGCTTTGATGATTATCTGGATAGTATGAAAACTAAATTTAGAACAAGAGCTAAAAAGGTTTTTAAAAAGTCTGCTGATATCATTGTCAAAGATTTTACGGATGAAGATATTAATACATATCATAAAGAAATAGACGCCTTATATCTTTCTGTTCTAGATAAAGCTGATTTTAAAATTGGAAAACTTAATGCAATTACTTTTGAAAATTTAAAAAAGACGCTTCAGGATTCGTTTATTTTTAAAGCGTACTTCTTAAAAGATACCCTTGTTGGTTTCACCACTTCTTTTATTCTTAATAAAATTGTAGAAGCAAATCATATTGGTATTGATTACAAATACAATAAGTCTTATGATATTTACCAACGTATGCTTTATGATTATGTAGATCTTGCTGTATCTAAAAAAGTAGACGAATTAAGATTGGGTAGAACAGCAGAAATCATAAAAAGTTGCGTAGGTGCAAAACCCGTAGAAATGAAATTATATGTTCGTCATGGAAATTCAATTTCTAACAAATTATTAAAACCTTTGGTTGATTTCATTTCTCCCAGCGAATATGAAGTAAGAAATCCGTTTAAACTTCAGTTAAGTTAATAATGGATTCATTAACTCAGATTGTACTCGGTGCTGCTGTTGGTCAAGCTGCTATAGGAAAAAAAGTAGGAAATAAAGCTATGCTTTGGGGCGCAATTGCTGGAACGATTCCTGATCTAGATGTTTTAGCTAAATTATTTTTTGACAGCGTTACTTCTAATGAATTGCATAGAGGGTTTTCACATTCTATTTTGTTCAGTATACTTATGGCTCCACTTCTGGGATGGCTAGTGAGTAAAATATATAAAAACAAAGAAGCAGATTGGAAAGATTGGACCAAGCTTATGTTTCTTAGTCTATTTACCCATCCTATTTTAGATGCATTTACGACTTGGGGAACACAATTATTTTGGCCTTTAGACTATAAAGTGGCTTTTCATAATATTTTTGTAGCAGATCCTTTATATACTGTCCCGTTTTTAGTTTTTGTACTCATAGCTATGTTTTACAAACGTACAAATCCTAAAAGAAAGTTTTTTAATAATCTAGGATTGTACTGTAGTAGTTTTTATATGTTGCTTACTTTGGTATTACAACAAATTGCAGAATCTAATTTTACCACTAATTTAGAAAACCAACATCTTACATATAATCAAATACAAACTCGACCTACTGCATTAAATAGCATTTTATGGACAGCCAATATAGAAACTGACGAATCCTTTCTTATCGGATATTATTCCTTACTTGACAAACCAGATATTATTAATTTTACTGAGTTTCCTAAAAACCATTATTTACTAGGTGAAGCAAAAAATGATCCTTTAATTCCGCGTCTAATTAAATTAAGTGAAGGTTGGTATACGATCGAATCTGATAACGATAAATTATACTTTAATGATCTTAGATTTGGACAATTAGGAATGGGTAAAGATGCGAGTCGTTTTGTCTTTAGCTACGAATTGTATTATGATCAAAATGGTAATTTACAAGCTAAAGAACGTGAACGTAATGTGGAAGAAGCTTCTCCTATGCTTAAAAAACTCTTTTCTCGCGTACTTGGGAATAAATAAAAAAAGAGGATTTATAATAGATATAAATCCTCTTTTTTATTGTTAAATACATTAGGTAAACTCACAAATAATGCCTCCCATTAATGCTAGGCACACAGTCCAATACCCAACATTTACTAGTATATACTTCACTCCCTTTCTTTCGAATAAAGCATTTGTTCCCAACACAGGTAAAACTAAAAATATTCCAGCCATTGCACCGTGCAAAGCACCATGTTTAAATGTTCTAAAGTTGGTTCCATATTTATTCATAAAATCCTGAGTATACTGATAGATTTCTGTCCCTTCCTTAGTTAAGTCCGGCTCATTCATTAAGCTCTGAAAAAAACCATTTTGATGTATTACCATAGTCGGAAGCGAAGAAGCCAACATAAGGCTTAGAATAAGAGAAACAATAAAAATTACAGCCATGTTCCCTCCTTTTAAATCTTCTGTTGTAAATCCACAAGCATTCATCCAAGCAGTACCAAAAACCTTTGGGTTATACCATATAAACCCTAATACTATAGGTACAAGAGCAGCGATTGCAACTATTAATAAATTAAATTCCATATTGGTTTGTTTTTTAAGTTGTTACTCAAATATAGCAAAAATGAATTTTATCAAATATTACAAAACTAGGTAGGCTAAACGGAAAGAAAAGATTAGCAAAACTACTCCAGTTATCCTAAAGAATATTTTCAATCTATAAGGAGATATGAATGGTTTAAGCTTATCTGAAAGAAAAACTTTTAATAAATCTGTAGTCAATATACCTGATAGCACAGCTATCAAAAAAACTAAAAGCGCTATGGAATCTGAATATTTTTCATATCCATATTTAAACACTCCGATCCAAACAATAAATACAAAAGGATTAAAAAAATTAACGCTAAAGCCTTTGATAAAAAAAGAAGTCCATTTTTTAGAACTAATAGATATATTACTAGTAATTACAGCTTTTTTAAGCAGATAATTAATTCCCAATCCAAAAAGTATAACACTTCCTATAATACCAATCCAAAATTGATTCTGAGTTACTGTCATAAAAGTAGAAAGTCCATAATAACATAATAAAACACATATGAAATCACTGACTATAATACCAAAAGCAACAGAAAACCCTGCTTTTAAGCCATACTGAAAACTACTATTGAGTAACAAAAAAAATACTGGACCAACAAAAATGATCATCGCTATACCAATAAAAAATCCTTCAATAAATGACATACATTAAAATTGTTCCATAACATACATAGTTTTATATATGTTATGTAAATATAGATATAATCGTCTGCTTTTTTAACCAACTATTTTAAGAATATAAAAGCACAAAGTGATCTCTCTGAAACCACAATGAAACCCTTTTGACACCTTTTTGCAACCCTATTTTTTAAATATTTCAACCTTCTACTTTTTTTCATTTTTTCAGAAAACATAACATTTATCAAACAATTTTTAAAAATTTCACAAGAAATACCTATGATGAATATAAATACCTATATTTATCGACCAAATTGAATGGTTTATTTATGAGTACAAACTATAAAGTAAAAGTAAATAAGGACTTTGAAACTAGCTTATCTGAAGATACTATTTCGAAAGCCAATATTATTGAAACTTCCAATTCAAAATTTCACGTTATTAACAATAATCAATCCTATCATACAGAAGTTATAAAATCTGATTTTGTTAATAAGAACTATACAGTAAAAGTAAATTCTAATATCTATGAGGTCGATATATCTAACTCATTGGATATGATGATTTCGGAAATGGGGTTTTCTATTGGTGCGTCAAAACAAGTAAACTCTATAAAATCTCCAATGCCTGGGTTAATTATAGATATACAGGTAGAAATTGGTCAAACCGTTAAAGAAGATGACTATTTACTAGTTTTAGAAGCAATGAAAATGGAAAACATTATTACTTCTCCAAGAGAAGGAACTATTAAATCCATAGCTGTCTCTAAAGGAGATGCAGTAGACAAAGGAAAATTATTGATTGAATTCGAATAAAACCTCAAAGTAAGTTTAAATCAAAAGACATATCATAAGTTCTAATACATTATGAAAAAAATACTTGTTGCAAATAGAGGAGAAATTGCCATTAGAGTAATGAAAACCGCTCAAAAAATGGGAATTAAAACAGTGGCTATATATTCTACTGTAGATCGAGATGCTCCTCACGTAAAATTTGCTGATGAAGCAGTTTGCGTTGGTGAAGCACCTTCTAACGAATCCTACTTGTTAGGTTCCAAGATTATTGCATTTGCCAAAAAATTAAATGTGGATGCAATACATCCTGGTTATGGATTCTTAAGTGAAAATGCTGATTTTGCAGAGGAAGTAGAAAAAAATAACATCACTTTTATAGGACCAAAATCCAAAGCTATTAAAGTTATGGGTAGTAAGCTTGCTGCTAAAGAGGCCGTAAAAGCATATGATATACCTATGGTCCCAGGTATTGATGAAGCAATTACTGATGTTGATAAAGCTAAAAAAATAGCACTAGAAATTGGGTTTCCCATTCTAATAAAAGCTTCTGCTGGTGGTGGTGGAAAAGGAATGCGTGTAGTAGAGAAAGAAAGCGAACTAGAATCACAAATGCAACGTGCTATAAGTGAAGCTATTTCTGCTTTTGGTGACGGATCAGTATTTATCGAAAAATACGTAGCATCTCCAAGACATATTGAAATACAGGTGATGGCGGATACTCATGGAAACGTTATTCACCTTTTTGAAAGAGAATGTAGTGTACAACGAAGACATCAAAAAGTAGTGGAAGAAGCTCCTTCTGCTGTCTTAAGTCCAACTTTGAGATCCGCAATGGGCGAAGCTGCTGTTAGAGTTGCACAAGCCTGTGATTATGTTGGCGCAGGAACTGTAGAATTCTTATTAGATGAAAACCATAATTTCTATTTCCTAGAAATGAATACTCGTTTACAAGTAGAACATCCTGTAACAGAACTAATAACGGGCACTGATCTTGTAGAGCTACAAATAAAAGTAGCAAGAGGAGAAGAACTTTCTATTAAACAAGAAGATTTAAAAATAACTGGACATGCATTGGAATTAAGAGTATATGCAGAAGATCCATTAAATGATTTTTTACCTAGTGTAGGGCACTTAGATACTTACACAATTCCGACAGGTAATGGTATTAGAGTAGACAATGGTTTCGAAGAAGGAATGGATATTCCTATTTATTATGATCCTATGTTGTCAAAATTAATCACTTATGGTGATAGCCGAGAAGAAGCCATTCAATTAATGATTAAAGCCATTGATCAATATCATATAGAAGGTGTGCAAACAACCTTATCCTTTGGCAAATTTGTGTGCAAACACGAAGCGTTTGTATCCGGTGCTTTTGATACTCATTTTGTAAAAAAATATTACACCCCAGAAGTGTTAAAATCCGAAATGGAGATAGAAGCAAGAATAGCAGCGCTCACAGCCCTAAAACAATATAAAAAAGATCAACAAGTATTACGTTTACCAATTCGCTAACATATGAACTCTAAAATAAAAACTTTACAAGAAAAAATTGATCTAGCACATTTAGGTGGCGGTAAACAACGTATTGAAAAACAACATCAAAAGAAAAAATTAACCGCTAGAGAACGTGTAGATTATTTCTTAGACGAAGGATCTTTTGAAGAAATCGGAATCCTAGTTACTCATAGAACAACGGATTTCGGAATGGAAAAAGAAATCTATTATGGTGATGGTGTAGTAACAGGTTATGGTACCGTACATGGAAGATTAGTATATGTATTTGCTCAGGATTTCACCGTTTTTGGAGGTGCACTATCGGAAACACACGCTGAGAAAATTTGTAAAGTAATGGATCTGGCAGTCAATGTTGGAGCACCTATTATTGGATTAAATGATTCTGGTGGAGCTAGAATTCAAGAAGGAGTGCGATCCTTAGGTGGTTATGCTGATATTTTTCATAAAAATGTACAAGCTTCTGGAGTAATTCCACAAATTTCTGCTATTATGGGACCTTGTGCCGGTGGAGCAGTTTATTCTCCAGCTATTACCGACTTTACTATTATGGTAGAAGATACTAGTTATATGTTCGTAACTGGACCAAATGTAGTGAAGACTGTAACCAATGAAGAAGTAACTTCTGAAGAATTAGGTGGAGCTAGCACACATTCCTCAAAATCAGGAGTAGCTCATATAACTTCATCAAATGATATAGAATGTCTAGAAGATGTAAAAAAGTTACTGAGTTATCTCCCTCAAAATAACCAAGAAACACCAAAAGCTCTTTCCTATGAATTATCTGATGAAAAAAGAGAAGTTCTAGCAGAAATAGTACCGGATAACCCAAATAAACCTTATGACATGCATGAGGTTATTGAAGGAATTATTGACGAAGATTCTTTTTACGAGATTCATAAAAATTATGCTGAGAATATCATCGTAGGTTTTGCCAGAATTGGTGGAAGAAGTGTTGGAGTTGTAGCTAATCAACCTATGTTTTTAGCAGGTGTTTTGGATGTAAATAGTTCTAAAAAAGCTGCACGTTTTACACGTTTTTGTGATTGTTTCAATATTCCATTACTTGTTTTGGTTGATGTACCTGGATTCTTACCTGGTACAGATCAAGAATGGAATGGAATCATAGTACATGGAGCAAAATTATTATATGCACTAAGTGAAGCAACAGTTCCAAAAGTAACGGTAATAACCCGTAAAGCATATGGTGGTGCTTATGATGTAATGAACTCTAAGCATATTGGAGCGGACCTTAATTTTGCTTGGCCAACTGCGGAGATAGCTGTAATGGGGGCAAAAGGTGCCAGTGAAATAATTTTTAGAAAAGAGATCAAAGCTTCGGATAACCCTGAAGCAAAACTTGCAGAAAAAGAAGCTGAATATGCAGATAAATTTGCAAATCCATATAGAGCAGCACAACGAGGGTTTATAGATGAAGTAATTCTTCCAGAAGATACTAGAAGAAAACTAATTAAAGGATTTAGTATGCTAGAAAAAAAATCTGTTGATCATCCAAAAAGAAAGCACGGTAATATTCCTCTATAATATATATAAGTAGTATCCATAACATTTTTCTATTTTTACGATATTATAAAAATAGATGTAGACCCCATGAATAATAGACAGCTTACTAAATTTGCAATCTATGCAATTGCTGTACTTTGTGCAGCACTTATTAATGAGTTCGTGATTAAGTATGTAAAAAAGCATATTCATGAACAAGGATATCTTTTGGTAATCATAGATATGCTAATAGTGGTGTTAATTTTTGCACCGGCTTTTGCGCTAGTTTCTAAATACACTAAGAAACTATCCAAAGCCTATTTAAAAACATCTAAGAAAGTTTCAAGTAGCAAAAATGGGAATCTGTTAGGTTTTACTGTAGCGATTATTATTTTGTTTATTCTTTTTGCGTATTTACGACATAATATTAATGTGATTCAGGATTTAAAAACTATAATACCTTAGTTTACTAAATTGTTAATCTGATCTTGTCGAAGACTTTAGAATCTTTGTTTTATTAATTTTACTTCGACAAGTTGGGTATAACAAAAAGGGAAATATTACTTTTTATTAGATGGTAATAAATAATACAGGTTTAAACGTCACAAATCGTTATTCCTTCTTTTAGCGCCTCTAAACTATCTTGATACGTCGGAATAAACTCTTGAGCAACATAACCTGTAAACTTATTAGCTACAATGGCTTTCATAATAGCTGGATAGTTTAATTCTTGAGTGTCATTTATCTCATGTCTTCCCGGAACACCACCCGTATGATAATGAGAGATATAATTTTTATATTTATTAATGGTAGCAATAATATCTCCTTCCATAATTTGCATATGGTAAATATCATAGAGTAATTTAAAATTAGTAGAACCTATTTTATCAACCAATTGAACTCCCCAAGGTGTATGATCACATTGATAATCTTTATGATCTACCTTACTATTAAGCAATTCCATTACTAAAGTAACATCATTCTTTTCTGCATGTTTTACAAGTGGTTCTAATCCCACAGAACACTGTTCTAAACCTTGATCAGAAGAAATACCATTCCTATTACCCGAAAAAACGATTACCTGTTTTATACCCGAGTTAGACGCTTGTGAAATGAGATTGAAATATTTTTTCTGAAGTTCCTCATGATTCCTAGGATCATTAAACCCTTTAGTAATACTAGCAAAGGTATCTGTTGCCAAAGAGCACTTAAGTCCTTTTTTTATAACAACTTCCCATTCATCCGGTTTTAAAAGATCAATCGCCTTAATACCTATATCATTTGATTTTTCTGCAAATTCTTCCAATTCGATATTACCATAACACCACCTACATACCGCGTGATTTATATTTCCTTTCAAACTGTTTTGAAAGGAATTAGAAATGTCTCCCGATATGGACTGCGGTATTACAACACCTCCAAGACCAATAGCACCAATACTAAGAGAAAGGTTCTTAATTGCTTTTCTTCTATTTACTTTTGACATTAGCTTTGAATTTTTTTTTAATGTATCACTAATTTAATTAATGATTTGTTAATTGTATTGTTAAAAAGCAAACAAACTTCTTATATTAGAACCTGAATTTGATGATATTAATTTTATTACTATTAATTATTATCATTTTTAGCTAAAACACCTTTCTTCCAGAACAAGAAGAAAACAGACAAACAAAACTACTATCAGAGTTAACAATAGTGCTTGTAAAATCACTATATGAGTTATATTAAATTAATAGAAATCTAATACTATTTCTATTGATTTAACCTATTCATTATTATTTAATTTATAGACTGTCTGTAAACATCAAAAAAAGTATGGAACAAGAACCTCAATATGACGCAATTGTCGTAGGAACAGGAATTAGTGGTGGCTGGGCTGCCAAAGAGCTTTGTGAGAAAGGGCTTAAAACACTGGTATTAGAGCGTGGCCGTATGGTTACACATATCGATGATTATACCACTGCAAATGATGATCCTTGGGATTATGATTTGAAAGGTGAACCTTCAAGATCTGAAATAGCCGAACAACCAAAACAACATCGTACAGGATACGTAACTGATAAAGCACATCGTCATTTCTTTGTTAATGACCTAAAACACCCCTATAATGAAACCAAACGTTTTGATTGGATACGAGGCTATCACGTGGGAGGTCGATCATTAATGTGGGGAAGGCAAAGTTATAGACTATGTGATTTTGATTTTGAAGCAAATAAAAAAGAAGGGATTGCCGTTGATTGGCCAGTTCGTTACAAGGATATTGCTCCTTGGTACGACAAAGTAGAAGAATTTATTGGTGTTAGTGGAGAAAAGCTAGGATTAGAACAACTACCAGATGGACAATTTCTTCCTCCAATGGAACTAAATTGTGTAGAAGATCACCTAAAAAAGAATATTGCTGAGAATTATGAAGATAGACTTTTAACTATTGGAAGAACTGCACATATTACTGGCACCAAGACGTTTGAAGGAAGGATGAATTGTCAATACCGTAATCGTTGTATGAGAGGTTGTCCTTTTGGAGCATATTTTAGTAGTAACTCCTCTACTCTACCAGCAGCAGAGAGAACTGGAAATATGACTTTACGTCCTAATTCTATTGTTCATCAAGTATTATATGATAATAAGACAGGAAAAGCAACTGGCGTAGAAGTAATAGATACGATCTCCAAAGAAAAGATACAATTTACTGGCAAAGTTATATTTCTATGTGCATCAGCAATTGCTTCAGCGAGCATATTAATGCAATCGAAATCAGAACGTTTTCCGAACGGAATGGGTAATGACTCTGGAGAATTGGGTCATAACATTATGGATCATCACTTTAAAGCTGGTGCTTTTGGAAAATATAATGGGTTTGAAGACAAATATTTCAAAGGTAGAAGACCCAACGGAATTTATATACCTCGTTTTAGAAACATAGGAGGAGAAACTGACCAAAAGAATTTTAAACGTGGATATGGGTATCAAGGAGGCGCTAGTCGTTCTAATTGGGAAGAAACTATTGCCGAGCTTGGGTATGGTAAAGAACTAAAGGATAAAATTTTAGAACCTGGTGGATGGCGTGTTGGACTTATGGGATTTGGCGAATGCTTACCATATCACGAAAACAAAATGAGTTTAGATTATAATAATTTAGATGAGTGGGGATTACCAACAGTAACATTCGATGCAGAGTTTAAAGAAAATGAACTCGAAATGCGAAAAGATATGATAAAACAAGCAATGGATATGCTTACCAAAGCTGGTTTTACAGATATACAACCTTGGGACGATATTGGAGCTCCTGGTTTAGGAATTCACGAAATGGGAACTGCTAGAATGGGTAAAGATCCAAAAACATCAGTTCTAAATGCAAACAATCAAATCCACGCAGTACCTAATGTATATGTTACTGATGGAGCATTTATGACTTCTGCCAGTTGTGTAAATCCATCATTAACCTATATGGCATTTACCGCAAGAGCTGCAGATCACGCAGCAACACAAATCAAAAATAACGCTTAATCTTAGTACTATGAACAGAAGAGAAGCATTAAAAAACATAGGGTTATCAGCTGGATATATTGCCGCTACCCCAACAATACTAAGTCTATTACAAAGCTGTCAAAAAGAATATGTATTGGATTGGACTCCAGAGCTACTATCAATAGATGAAGGAAAAGCTTTAGAACAAATAGTAGATCTTATTCTTCCGGAAACGGATATTCCTGGCGCAAAATCATTACATGTACCAATGTTTATTGACAAATTTATCAATCAAGGTGTAGAAGAAGCTGAGGAAGCACAAATGTTTAAGTACGGTGCAGGAGTTATCTTAGATGAACTGGGAGTTAACGAAGAAAAAAATGTTGACGATGTAACCGTAGAAGAATATGATGCATTGCTAGCTAAATATTTAAAAATCTCTAAAGAAAAACGAAAAGAATACTGGGAAGAAATGGCCATGATAAAAACTCCTGAAGATTTAGAAAAAGTATCTAAAGAAGCAATATCTTTTACTTTCCTTTCTTCTGTAAGAGATCTATCTATTTATGGATTTAAAACATCAAAAGAGATTGCAGAAAATGTACTTAACTATCTGCCTGTACCTGGAGAATATATTGGTTGTGATTCTGTAGAAAACCTAACCGGCGGAAAAGACTGGGCTTTATAAAAATTACCTAACTAAACTTAAAATTATGTACAAAACCATCCTTAAAGGGCTTTTATGCTTGCTAATTATTAGCTCCTGTAAGAAAACTACTAAAGAAAATACAACAATCGAACAAGAAGAAGAAAAAATCATAGAAGAGCCAAAAGAATCAGTACCTTTTTTCGAACTATCACTAGCGCAATGGTCACTTCATAAAGAAATACAATCTGGGAAATTAAATCCTATGGATTTTGCAAAAAAAGCAAAAGAGTTAGGTTTTTCTGGAGTAGAATACGTTAGTCAATTATATTCATACAAGGATGCAAAAGATCCTAAAGTAGCATTACAACAACTTTTGGATTCTTTAAAATCAGAAAGTAACAAACATAATGTACAGAACCTTCTGATTATGGTAGATGGAGAAGGAGACTTAGCGGTAATTGACGAAAAAGAACGAAATCAAACTGTAGAAAATCATAAGAAATGGGTAGATGCAGCTCAGTTTTTAGGATGTCACTCGATACGAGTTAATTTATTCGGTACAAATGATCCAAAAAAATGGGTAGAAGTTGCTACCGATGGGTTGACTAAATTATCAGAATATGCGGCTACTAAAGATATCAACGTAATTGTAGAAAATCACGGATATCTTTCTTCTAATGGCTCTTTACTTGCAGAAGTGATGCGAAATGTAAACAAACCAAATTGTGGTACGTTGCCTGATTTTGGTAATTTTTGTTTAGAACGCGAAGGAGGCGAACGATGGGGAGCTAAATGTGTTAAAGAATATCCTAAATACAAAGGAACTGAAGAATTAATGCCATTCGCAAAAGGAGTAAGTGCTAAATCCTATGATTTTGACGAAAATGGAAATGAGACTACCATAGACTACAAAAAAATGTTAGAGATTGTTAAAGCATCAGGATATCAAGGGTATATCGGTGTAGAATATGAAGGTGATCGATTAAGTGAAATTGATGGAATTATCGCTACACGTGATTTATTAATTAGCCTTTCTAAACAACTAAATTAACCAACTACTATACTAACTATGAATAAATTTATTCAGTTTCAGTTATCCTTACTAATGTTCTTAGAATTCTTTATTTGGGGTGGCTGGTTTGTAACCATGGGTATTTATTTACCAAATTCTTTAAACACAAGTGGCGGAGAAATAGCTATGGCATATTCTACGCAATCTTGGGGAGCTATTATTGCTCCATTCATAATTGGACTAATTGCTGATCGATTTTTTAATGCAGAACGCATCTTAGGAGTATTACATCTTATCGGAGCAGTCTTAATGTATCAAATGGCGAATGCTACGGATTTTTCTATTTTCTATCCATATGTATTAGGTTATATGATTGCCTATATGCCAACACTTGCTCTAGTAAACTCTGTATCTTTTAATCAAATGACAGATCCTGCAAAACAGTTTTCATTTGTACGAGTTTTTGGAACTATAGGATGGATCATTGCAGGACTTGTGATTAGTTATGTTTTTCATTGGGATTCTGCAGAAGGGGTTGCTAATGGAATGCTAAAAAACACCTTTCTAATGACTGCTATAGCCTCTGCTATCCTTGGCGTATTTAGTTTCACTTTACCTAAAACACCACCTAAAATTGGTAAAGATCAAAAAGTAACAATTTCAGATATTTTAGGATTAGATGCAATAAAGCTTTTAAAAGATAAAAACTTCTTAATGTTTTTCTTAGCATCCATACTTATATGTATTCCTCTTGCATTTTATTATCAGCATGCTGGGCAATTTTTAGGAGAAATAGGTGTTGCAAATCCGGCTGCAAAAATGACCATTGGTCAAATATCTGAAGTACTATTTATGTTACTTCTACCATTTTTCTTTAAAAAATTTGGATTCAAAAAAACAATATTAGTAGGAATGTTAGCTTGGACAATTAGATATTTATTATTTGCCTATGGTAATTCAGGAGAGCTTGCTTTTATGCTTATTGTTGGTATTGCCTTACACGGTATTTGTTATGATTTCTTCTTTGTTTCGGGACAGATTTATACCGATTCTAAAGCTGGAGAAAAGTTCAAAAGTGCCGCGCAAGGCCTTATTACTCTAGCTACCTACGGATTAGGAATGTTAATTGGATTTTATGTTGCAGGAAAAATTACGGATACAAACCTGATTTCTGAAGGGCAGCATAATTGGAATAGCATTTGGATATTCCCAGCTATTTTTGCTGCTACAGTAATGATACTATTTGCTGTTTTCTTCAAAAACGAAAAAATAGAATATAAAGAAAACTAATTATGTCAAAACTTAAAATGGGAATGGTCGGTGGTGGCACTGGATCATTCATTGGTGATGTTCATCGCAAAGCCGCTGGTATTGATGGGATGATTGAATTAGTTTGCGGAGCTTTTTCTTCTAGTAAAGAAAAAAGCCTTATCTCGGGAAAAGAACTAGGGATATCAGATAAAAGAATATACGGCGACTTTGAAGAAATGATTGTTGAAGAAGCAAAGCTTCCAGAAGAAGAACGAATGGATTTTGTAGCTATTGTTACTCCTAATCATATGCATTTTCCACCCGCAAAAATGGCTTTAGAACATGGATTTCATGTAATTTGTGATAAACCTCTTTCTCTAACATTAGATGAAGCAATTGAATTAGAAAAAGTAGTCACTTCTTCCGGAAAAGTATTTGCATTGACACATAACTATACCGGGTATCCAATGGTGAAGCAAGCAAAAACTATGATTGCGAAGGGAGATCTGGGAAACATCCGAAAAATCAATGCTCATTATTTACAAGGATGGCTTTCTACTGCGGTAGAAAAAACCGGTCAAAAACAAGCTGCGTGGAGAGTAGATCCTAAACGTTCTGGTATTGGCGGTGCTTTAGGAGATATTGGAACGCACGCAGAGAATTTAATAGAATATATATCAGACATTAAAATTAGTTCTATTGCGGCCGACCTTACGGCTTTTGGGGATGGACGAAGTCTAGATGATGATGGTAATATATTATTACGATTTGAAAATGGTGCTAAGGGAATCATGTCTTTTTCGCAAATTGCAACTGGAGAAGAGAATAACTTAGGTATTAAAGTCTATGGTACTAAAGGTAGTATAGAATGGTATCAAGAAAATCCAAATCAGCTTATTGTAAAATGGCTAGATCAACCCAAACAAATATATACTCCTGGCGGTAATGGAACATATCCAGAATCATCAGAATATGTTAGGATTCCGGCAGGACATCCAGAAGGATATTTAGAAGGATTTGCAACAATTTACAGAAGCTTTGCCAAAGAATTAATAAATTTCAAGAGTAAAAAGAGGATTTCTCAGCATTTAGATTTCCCAACAGTTATTGATGGTGTTAGAGGGATGAAATTCATCTATGCTGCTGTAGAAAGCAGTAAAAATAATGCTAGCTGGACTAAAATTTAAAAAATTATGAAAACGATAAAAGGACCGGCAGTATTTCTTGCACAGTTCATGGATGATAAAAAACCATTTAATTCATTAGATGGATTATGCAAATGGGCATCTGATTTAGGATATAAAGGAATACAAATACCCACTTGGGAAACTCGGTTAATTGATCTAAACACTGCAGCAGAAAGCCAAACATACTGCGATGAATTAAAAGGTAAAATAGCCGATTATGGTTTAGAGATAACGGAATTATCTTCACATCTTCAAGGACAGCTAGTTGCAGTGCATCCTGCTTATGATTTAATGTTTGATAACTTTGCACCTGATAATTGCAAAAATAATCCTAAAAAACGTACAGAATGGGCTGTTAATCAAGTTAAGAATGCAGCAACCGCTAGCAATCGACTAGGAATTAAGGCACACGGCACATTCTCAGGTGCATTATTATGGCATACCATGCATCCCTGGCCACAACGTCCAGCAGGATTAGTAGAAATGGGGTTTGAAGAATTAGCTAAACGTTGGTTACCTATACTTAATCATTTTGATGAACAAGGTGTAGATGTTTGCTATGAAATTCATCCTGGTGAAGATTTACACGATGGAATTACTTTTGAAAGATTCCTAGAAGCAACAGGAAATCATAAACGCGTAAATATATTATATGATCCTAGTCATTTTGTTTTACAACAATTAGATTATATAGAATATATTGATCATTATCATGAATTTATAAAAGCTTTCCACGTAAAAGATTCAGAATTTAATCCTACAGGAAAAAAAGGAGTTTTTGGAGGATATAGTGATTGGATAGATCGAGCTGGACGCTATCGCTCTCCTGGAGATGGACAAATTGATTTTAAAACAATATTCTCTAAACTTACACAATATGGTTGTGATGTTTGGGCAGTTATGGAATGGGAATGTTGTATCAAATCCCCTGAGCAAGGAGCCAAAGAGGGCGCCCCATTTATTCAAAATCATATTATAGAAGCCACTGAGAAAGCTTTTGATGATTTTGCTGGAGCAGAAATCGATAAAGAACAACTAAAAAAAATATTAGGACTATAACCAACAGAACATCATTATGAACAAAATCATATATCCACTTTTAATTTGCGCTATCATTTTTTCCTGTAATGAACAAAAAAAGGAAGTAAACACTGTCTCTAAGATGGATACTGCAAAAGATGAACAACCTCCTACCCCTAAAAAAGAAATCACCGATCCTAAAGAAACTGAGGTATGGGAACCAGAACCTAAAGCAATTTCTTTTGATAAAACCAATATTCCTTCAGATGCAATTATACTTTTTAACGGAGAAAACTTAAGTCAATGGATCTCGACAAAAGATAGCACTACTGCCGGATGGACAATCAATACTGATAAAACAATGACGGTAAAACCCGGGACGGGAGATATTCAGACGAAAAATAATTTTGGAAGTGTCCAATTACATCTAGAATGGAAAGCTCCTAATATTGTAGAAGGAGAAGGCCAAGGAAGAGGAAATAGTGGCGTGTTTTTTCAAAATAAATATGAAATACAAATTCTGGACAGTTATCAAAATCGTACCTATTCTAACGGACAAGCTACTTCTATTTATAAACAACATATACCTTTAGTAAATGCTACCAAACCGAATGATCAATGGCAGACGTATGACATTATATTTCATCAACCAGAATTTACAAATGGTAAAAAAGTGAAATCAGGATTATTTACTGTAATTCACAATGGAGTCTTAGTACAAGATCATGTAGAAATATTAGGTAGTACAGAATATATTGGTCCTCCTAAAAATGTTCCACATGGCAAAGGGCCTATAAAATTACAAGATCATAGTAATCCAGTACACTATCGAAATATTTGGATTAGAGAATTGAATTAACTATTGACTTTTTATAAAATCCTGAACCTCTCTATCACTAAAAACAGGATTAGCACCTGCGCTACCCGCTACCATAGCTCCGATCGCACAAGCATAATTTACAGATAATTGAGGTTCATTTTTTTCTACTAATTTAGATATTAACGTTGCTAAAAAAGAATCTCCTGCACCAACAGTATCTACTACTTTTATAGTATATCCATCATTATGATAAAAAGAATTATTATAATATAACGTTGCTCCTTTTCCTCCCTTGGTAATACAAATTTGAGAAGTATTGGTATATGCCGCAATTGACTTAATCTGTTCTTCGAGAGTGGATTCTTTTATTCCAAAATGAATACAGATCTCATCCAATTCTTCATCATTCAACTTAATAAAGTCTGCTCTTTTCATTAAATCATTAAGTAACTGTGCGTCGTAATGTGGTGGTCGAAGGTTGACGTCTAAAATTTTAAACTTGGCTTTATTAAGAAGTTTAAACAAAGTATTTCTTGAAACATTATTTCTAGCTGCTAAACTTCCAAAAATAAAAGCATCCGAAATATTCACTTCTTCATCCGCTTTTTGAGTATTTTCTATAAAATCCCAAGCAACCGGACGACTAATCTCATAGGAGGCTGTTCCTTCTTTATCTAAAGAAACCAAAACTTCTCCAGTATGATATTGATAATCCTTTTGAATCGTATCTAACGATAATCCCTGTTTATTTATATATTGGATAATGTCTTCCCCTAAGTCATCGTTTCCTACTTTAGTAATAATCGAAGCATCTATCCCTATAGTTTTTAATCGTAAAGCAACGTTTAACGGTGCTCCTCCAATTTTTTTATGATTAGGAAATATATCCCAAAGCACTTCTCCGAAACAGGTGATTTTCATGATTTTTAAATTTAAACTAATATATTAATTATTAAAGTATCGTACATAAAAAACAACCCTCAGCGGTTAACTACTCCGCTGAGGGTCTAGGTTGAAGCTAAAAAAATTAAACTAACTCAACTTACACTCAATTAACTGCTCCAACTTCTCTTATATACTTTATATCTATTTAAACAGATTCTAGCTTTTTCTTTATATCATCTAAACACAAATTATTAATACTACCTAAATGACTATGTTTTGTATTCTTCTCTGGCTTATAATTGCCATTTTCAATATCTAATCCTATTTTTACATAGGCATCTCTAAAGGACATTCCTTTCATCACTAATTCATTTAATGTGTCTACACTAAACAAATAATCATATTTATTATCATCTAATATTGTTTCATTAATCTTCACATTTTTCAAAGCATAGATAGCCATTTCTAATGATGCCTTCAGGTCCTGAATTGCAGGGACAATTCCTTCTTTAAGTAATTGTAAATCTCTATGATATCCGCTAGGTAAATTATTAGTCAATAAACTTAATTCATAAGGTAATGCTTGAATTTTATTACACTTCCCTCTAATTAGCTCAAATACATCAGGATTCTTCTTATGTGGCATAATACTAGAACCAGTTGTAAATTCTGAAGGGATACTCATAAAATCAAAATTCTGACTCATATATAAGCAAACATCCATCGCCAGTTTAGATAATGTTCCTGCCACACTACTCATTGCAAAAGCTGTAGACTTTTCGGATTTGCCTCTACTCATCTGAGCTGCAACTACATTATATTTTAAGATCTCAAAACCAAGTTCTTTAGTAGTGAATTCTCTATCTATAGGAAATGAACTCCCATATCCTGCTGCACTCCCTAATGGGTTTTGATCTACAACTTTTAATGCTGCATTTATAAAATGTAAATCATCTACAAAACTCTCTGCATAGGCAGAAAACCAAAGTCCAAATGAAGATGGCATCGCAATCTGAAGATGCGTATATCCCGGTAACAAAACTTCTTTATATAATTCTGCAGCATCTAATAAATTCTCAGACAACTCTTTAATTTGGGATTTTATTTGCAATAGTTCATCTTTCAGGTATAAATGCATTGCTACTAATACCTGATCATTTCTAGATCTAGCAGTATGAATTCTCTTTCCAGCATCTCCAATTTTTTTTGTTAGTTCGAATTCAATCTTAGAATGTACATCTTCAAATTGATCTTCAATTATAAAAGTCCCATCTTCGATCTGCTCAGCCAATATTTTTAGTTCTATTTCAATTGTAGAAATATCCTTATCAGTCAGTAATTCTATCTTGTGTAACATCTTAGCATGTGCTAATGTCGCTCGAACATCATATTTAGCTATTACTAAATCTAATTGTCTATCGTTACCGACAGTAAACATATCTATTTTTTGATCTGTTGGTAATCCTTTATTCCAAAGTTTCATACTATTCCTTCTAAAATTTTAATATACAGCTCTACGCCCTCCTTAATCTCATCTACATAAATAAATTCGTCAGCCGAATGCGATCTTGTAGAATCTCCAGGACCTAGTTTTAAAGATGGACAACTTAACACCGATTGATCCGAAAGTGTTGGCGAACCGTAGGTCGTTCTCTCTAAAACAATTCCTGATTTTACAATTGCATGATCTTTTGGTATTGATGAGGAACCTAAATGCAAGGATCTAGGTTGTACCTCGACATTATTTGGCATTGCTTGTTTAACTATTTCTAAAACCTCTTGATTTTTATATTTATCATTCACCCTAATATCAATTACAAGATTACAATGAGATGGAACCACATTATGTTGATTTCCTGCATTGATTTGGGTAACGGTCATTTTAACTTCTCCTAAAGTTTCAGATCCATTTTCAAACGTATAATTCTTAAACCATTCAATTACTTCTAGTGTATTATAAATAGCATTATCATCATTAGGATGTGCTGCATGACTAGCTGTGCCTTTTACAGATACATCCAATACCAACAAGCCTTTTTCTGCAATTGCTAATTGCATCAATGTTGGCTCTCCAACAACTGCAAATTCTACATTTTTTAGATATTTCAGAATACTTTTCAACCCTAAAGGCCCACTACTCTCTTCTTCTGCAGAAGCTGCAATTACAAAATTATATTTTAAGTCATCTCGATCATAGAAATAGGTAAATGTAGCAATTAATGACACTAAAGAGCCTCCCGCATCATTGCTCCCTAACCCATATAATTTACCGTCTTCGACAAATGCTTTAAAAGGGTCATTGGTATAATTACCATTAGGCTTTACAGTATCATGATGAGAGTTTAATAATATTGTAGGTTTGGTTTCATCAAAATTTTTATTGTATGCCCAAATATTATTGTTCTCTCTTTCAAAAGGAATATTATATTTATTAAACCAATCTTCTATCAACAATGCTGTTTCTTCTTCTTCTGAAGAAAAAGATTGAGTTTCGATCAGTTTATGTAATAGCTCAATAGCTTTATTCGTTAGTTCTTGTATCATTTTTATAGACTTAAAGTCGTATGTTTTATCGTATTATCTTTTATAAAATCTGCATTTGCTATATGTACTTTACGTACGTTCTTTTGTAATGCATCAAAACAGTTCTTCAATTTTGGTAACATCCCATCCGAAATTGCCTCGGAATCTCTTAACTCTGTATACTTCTCTAAATCAATATATTCAATAACAGATTCTTTATCATCTATGTCCTCCAAAACTCCTTTCAATTCAAAACAATAAAATAATGACACATCAAAATATGTTCCCATCGCTGAAGCAACTTCTGAGGCAATGGTATCCGCATTAGTATTAAATAATTGACCATTCTTATCGTGTGTTACAGCACAAAAAACTGGTGTCATTCCTAATTCTAAAAACCCTTTGATAGTCTTACCACTTACATTTGTAACATCACCAACATATCCATAATCAACAAATTGTGGAGGTCTTTTATCCGCTACAATTACATTTGCATCTGCACCTGTTAACCCTAACGCATTACAATTATATTTTTGCAAGCCAGAAACGATGGTCTTATTCAATAAACCTGCGTATGTCATTACTACAATATCTAAATTATCCGAAGAAGTAATTCTACGACCATCGATCATTTCTGTCTTAACTCCTAATTTTGAAGCTAACTTCGTTGCTGATTTACCACCACCATGAATTAATATTTTGGGCTCTTCAATTTTTGAAAAATCTTCCAAAAATGAATCCAAAACATGTTTGTCTTCGATAATATTACCACCAATCTTAGCTACTAACAATTTTTGTTTTTTCATCCCTTAGTTTTTTCTAGAATTTTCTTTAAAACCAATTGAGCAGCATATGTTCTATTATTTGCCTGTTCTATCACAATGGAATTATCACTATCAATTACCGCATCATCTACAACTACATTTCTTCTTACTGGTAAGCAATGCATGAACTTAGCATTATTAGTTAATTTCATTTTTTCTTCAGTAATTTTCCAGTTTTGATCCTGAGATGTTTTTCCATACTCGGCATATGAGCTCCAGTTTTTTACATACACAAAATCTGCATCTTTCAATGCATTTTCTTGATTGTAATCAATGGGCACCTCATTAGTAATATGACTGGCTAACTCAAATCCCACAGGGTGGGTAATTACAAAATCTGCTTCCATTTGCTGCACCATTTCTACAAAAGAATTTGCAACTGCCTGCGGTAAGGCTTTCGGATGCGGTGCCCATGATAATACAATCTTTGGTTTATGTATTGGTTTATTTTCCGTGATCGTTATTGCATCAGTTAATGCTTGTAGAGGATGACCAGTTGCACTTTCCATATTAACTACAGGAATAGTTGCATGTACCATAAAATTTTTTAGTACATTTTCTTTATAATCATCTTCTCTATTTTCTAGTTTAGCAAATGCTCTAATTGCTAATACATCACAATATTGAGAGACTACTTGGGCTGCTTCTTTTACGTGTTCAGAATTACCTTGATCCATTACTGTACCATCACCATATTCCAGAGACCAACCTTCTCCCGTAAAATTCATTACAATTACATTCATCCCCAAGTTTAAAGCAGCTTTTTGAGTACTTAAACGCGTACGTAAACTAGGATTAAAAAACAACAAACCTATTGTTTTATCAGCTCCTAAAACCTTATTAGATAAAGGGTTTTGTTTTAATTCAATCGCTTCATTCACCCAAGTATCAAGTGAATCAACATCTTTTATTGAAAAGTAATTATTCATTATACACTGCTTTAACTATTTTGGTAAAAGGAACTTTCTTATCTATCGCATCTACCATAAAATTATCTTCTAACCCATTTACAATCCAAGTTTCTATGGCTTCATTTTGGGTAATACTCGCTGCCTGCACTTTGGATTGCATTCCTCCAGTTCCGTGTGTAGAGATAGAGGAAACAATTTCATCCGCTAATTCTTTCATATCATACACCTCATCTATTGTTTTAAAGGTTTCATTCTCTATTGATTCTTTAGTACAAATACCATTGGTATTTGTAGCTATCACTAATAAATCTACTTCTAATAAACAAGCTGTCAATGCTGCCAATTTATCATTGTCTCCAAATTTAATTTCATCAGTAGCTACAGTATCATTTTCATTAATGATAGGTATGTAATTATTAGCCACTAATACATTTATTGTATTTACTATATTTCTCTTAGATTGTTCTCTTTCAAAATCGGAGTAAGACAATAAACATTGGGATGTTAGTAATCCAAGATCTCTAAAACTTTCTTGAAAAATCCTCATTAAATGAGGCTGTCCAATAGATGCCAATGCTTGTTTTACATTAATTTCTTTCCCATTACTTTCTAAATTCACAAATTGTTTAGCCACAGCAATAGCACCAGAACTAACAATTACAAATTCATATGCATCTTGTAAAGCAACAATCTGTTTACCTATATCTTCTATCTTACCTCTAGATATATGATCTGTTCCTTTGGTTAAAACATTAGACCCTATCTTTAGTACGATACGCTTTTTATCTGATCTGTCCATCACCATGTATATACCATTTATTAGTAACCAAATGCTGTAATCCTATTGGACCTCTTTGATGCAATTTATCTGTACTTATTGCTAATTCTCCTCCTAAACCTAATTGAAAACCATCGGTAAATCTTGTAGAAGCATTATGATATACTGCGGCGCAATCTACGTTGGTCATAAAAGTCTCAGCTTCTATCTGATTTCTTGTAATAATTGCTGCAGAATGTCCCCCGCTATATTCATTTATTGTAGAAATTGCTTCTTGCGCATTCTCTGTTTCTCCAATAACTATCTTATAATCCAAAAATTCTTCTTGCCAAATACTGTTATCAGATATAGGTAAAACTTCTTCATATTTGGATAAAGAAGTATCCCCTAATATTTCTACATTGAAGTTTTTAAGAGTTGTAATAAGGTTTTTCACGAAATCTTCCTTATTAGGAAGATTCTTATCAATTAGAACTTTATCCACTGCATTACATGCTGAAATTTTATCAGTTTTTCCATTAATAATATTATCCAAAGCCAATGCCTTATCCGCTTCATTATGGACATAGACAAAGTTATTACCTCTTCCACTAACAATTACAGGGCAAGTAGCGTGTTCCTTTACAAATGCAATCAATCTTTCTCCTCCTCTAGGGACAATTAAATCCACATTTTGCGTTGGTTTTTCCAGAAAAGATTGTGTCTCTAGTCTATTATAATTTAAGTATGTAATCCAATCTAAAGAGATAGTCTCTTCCTTTAGTGCTTGATGCCAAAGTTTTGCTATTGCAAGATTAGAGTGTAAGGATTCTTTTCCTCCTTTTAGTAAAATTTTATTTCCTGATTTAAATGCAATTCCAGCTGCTTCAACTGTTACATCTGGTCTTGATTCATAAATAATCAATACTGTCCCAAAAGGTGCTGTTTTATTGTACACTTGCATACCATTATCATGAGTAAATCGGAATCGCTCTACCCCAATTGGATCTTCTTGATATGCCAATTGCTTGAGAGCAGCAATCATCACTTCAATTTTATGGTCATCCACTTTTAAACGGTCACCCATTGCAAGATCACTCCCTTGATAAGATTTAAGATCTTTAAGATTTTCATTTAGTATTTCATCCCGGTTTTGATCCACTAAAATTGCCATCTTTTTCAATACTGAATTTCTTTGTGATATATCTAACACTATGCTCATAATCATATCTTTTGTAACACCAAAATATCTTGTAACGCTTTAATGAATTGGTCTATTTCAGATTTTCCAATTGTTAGTGGCGGGAGTATTCTTAACAACTTCTTATTCATCGCTCCACCAGTAAAAATATGCTGATCATAGATCAGTTTTTTTCTAAGGTCTCCTACTTCAAACTCAAATTCTAAACCTAACATTAGCCCTCTACCTTTTACTTTTTTGACTCCAGGAAGACGAAGTGCTTGAGAAACAAAATAATCACCAGTTAGTCTAGCATTATCTATTAAGTTTTCTGTCTCTAATATTTCTAAAACCGAAGATGCTGCTATACAAGCAAGATGATTTCCGCCAAAAGTTGTACCCAACAACCCATAACTAGGTTTTATATGTGGTGCTATCATAATTCCACCTATAGGAAAACCATTTCCCATACCTTTAGCAATTGAGATAATATCTGGAGTAATTCCATGATGCTGATGTCCAAAGAATTTACCTGTCCTTCCGAATCCAGCTTGTACTTCATCTAGAATAAGAACTACGTTGTTTTCTTTACACAACTCTTCTAATCCCTTAAAGAATTCAGTAGTTCCTTCATCTAAACCTCCAACTCCTTGTATAGGTTCTATAATTACGGCACATACATCTCCTTTTTTTAATTCAGTTTTTACAACTTCTAAATTATTTAATGGTAAAAAAGTAACTTTTTGTTGTTGATTTAAAGGAGCATTGATCTTTTCATTATCTGTCGCAGCAACTGCTGCAGAAGTCCTACCGTGAAAACCATTCTGAAAAGAAACAACTCTCGATTTCCCTGTGTAAAAAGAAGCCAATTTTAATGCGTTTTCATTTGCTTCAGCTCCAGAATTACATAAAAACAACTGGTACTCTTTGTATCCAGATAATTGGCCTAGTTTATTTGCCAATTCTGATTGCAAACTATTATGAACAGCATTCGAATAAAACCCGATTTTTTCTATCTGTTCTTTTAATCTTTTAACATAATGTGGATGCCCGTGACCTACTGAAATTACTGCATGTCCTCCGTATAAATCCAAATATTCTACACCATTTTTATCAATAACAATACTGTCATGCGCACTAACAGGTTCGACATCATAAAGTGGGTATACATCAAATAGTTTCATAGCACTTTATTTTATAGTATTAATTTTCTCATAAGAAGCCATTACCCCTTTTATAACGGATGAGCTCAATCCCTGATGCTCCATTTCATTTAACCCTTCTATTGTACATCCTTGTGGCGTAGTCACTTTATCAATTTCTCGTTCTGGATGGGTACCATTTTCCGCCACCAGGGTTGCCGCCCCTATGGCTGTTTGCACTGCTATTATCTGGGCTTCGTGTGGATGAAATCCCATCTGGATTCCTCCTTGTATCATTGCTCTAAGAAATCTTAAAAAGAAGGCGATCCCACTAGCTCCAAGAACAGTCGCTGCTTGCATCAGTCTTTCTTCAATTACTAAGGTCTCTCCAATAGTGTTAAACATCTTTTCTACAACCAATAATTCTTCTTTAACATTATCATTAGCTGCAATACAAGTCATCGATAATTTTTTTGACGCTCCAGTGTTGGGCATTACCCGAACTACTTTATTACTAGGAACTACCTCATTAATTTCTTCAATAGAAGTACCTGTAACTGTTGAAATTAATATTTGATCATTACTTAATACATCTTTAATCTCTTGTAAAACAGCATTCAACTGTCGAGGTTGCACACATAAGATTACCCATTTAACATCTTTTATAGAAGTAATAATATCTTGCGATGTTGATACACTTAGCTTTTCTTCTACTTCTTTTAAATTATATTTTGATTTATCTACTACGGTAATATTTTTCGCTTCAAATAAATCACTATTTGCCAATCCAGATATTATAGATTTACCTAGATTACCTCCTCCTATGATCGTTATTTTATTCATCTTAAAACGCACTTGCTTTTAATTCTAAACCTATTTTTTCTTCTAATCCAAACATTAGATTCATATTATGAATTGCCTGTCCAGAAGCTCCTTTAATCAAATTATCAATCACAGAAGTAATTAATAACATCCCATCTTTTTTAGTAACATGAATAATACATTTATTTGTATTTACTACTTGCTTCAAATAAATTTCTTGATCTGATATAACTGTAAATTTTGCATCCTTATAAAAAGAATTGTAAAGTTCTTTAGCCTCTTCTTCGGATCCGTCATATCTAGTATACATTGTAGCATAAATCCCTTTACTGAAATTACCTCTGTTGGGAATAAAGAGAATTGGAGATTCAAAACTAGTTTGCAATTGTTTTATACTCTGATGAATCTCATCCAAATGTTGATGTGTAAAAACCTTATAACTAGAAAAATTATTATCTCTCCAACTAAAATGTGTAGTACCACCAGGCATTACTCCAGCTCCCGTACTCCCAGTAGTAGCATTTACGTGAACGGTATCTATTAATTTACCCGAAAATGCAAGTGGTAATAAACCTAATTGAATGGCTGTTGCGAAACATCCTGGGTTTGCTATGTACTGCGCAGACGTGATTTTGTCCTTTTGTAATTCTGGCAAACCATATACGAAATCTTTATTTTGAAATTTATGATCCCCCTCTAACCTAAAATCATTTCCTAAATCAATGATTTTGGTGGTCTCAGAAAATGTATTTGTTTCTAAAAAAGCTCTAGATCTTCCATGCCCAAGGCACAAAAACAAAACGTCTACATTTAGATTGATTGTATCTGTAAATGAAAGAGTGATATCTCCTAATAAATCAACATGCTGTTTACTAACAGGTACACCTGCATTAGTCGTGCTAAACACAAAATCTAAATCAACTTCTGGATGGTGAACCAACAATCTTAATAATTCACCAGCTGTATATCCAGACCCTCCTATAATTCCTACTTTTATCATGACTCACTAGGATTTACATTGTGATATATCTTATTGGCATTCCCATAGATTTTTATAAAACCTTTAGCATCATCAGAAGTCCAAGAATTATTCATCTCACCATACTGACCAAAATCCGATTTCATCATATCAAACTCTGACTCGATTCCTTCTAAAGTAAAATGATATGGTTTTAATTTTACGATTACGTCACCTGTAACTGATTTCTGAGAATCATCGAGAAATACTTCAATATTTCGCATTACAGGATCCAAATAATTACCTTCATGCAATAACATACCATACCAATTAGCTAATTGTTCTTTCCAATATTGTTGCCACTTTGTCAACACATGCTTTTCAAGTAAATGATGGGCTTTGATTATTACCAAAGGTGCTGCTGCTTCAAAACCAACTCTTCCCTTTATACCTATAATAGTATCTCCTACATGAATATCTCTACCTATAGCAAAGGCGCTTGCTAATTCTTCTAACTTCTGAATGTTTTTAACTGGTTCATCTTTGATTCCATCTAAACCAATTAATTCTCCTTTTTCAAAATTTAACGTGATCGTTTCTTCTGTTTCTTTTTTCAGTTGACTTGGATATGCATCCTCTGGCAAAGCATTTTTAGATGTAAGTGTCTCTTTACCTCCTACACTCGTTCCCCAAATACCCTTATTTATAGAATATTGCGCCTTTTCCCAACTATAGTGTACCTGATGTTTTTTAAGAAACTCTACTTCTTCTTGTCTAGAAAGTTTTAAATCTCTTATAGGAGTAATAATTTCAATTTCTGGAGCCAATGTCTGAAAAATCACATCAAATCTAATCTGATCATTTCCTGCACCCGTACTTCCGTGCGCGATATATTTTGCTCCAACTTTTTTTGCGTAATTAATTACTTCAATTGCCTGAAAAATTCTTTCAGCGCTTACAGACAAAGGATATGTATTATTTTTTAATACATTACCAAAGATTAGATATTTAATAGCTTTCTGATAAAACTCGTTTAATATTGTTTTATTTACATGAGAACTACTTCCTAACTCATACGCTCTTTTTTCGGTTTGTATGAGCTCTTCATCAGAAAATCCGCCTGTGTTTACTAATATCGTATGAACTTCTAATTTTTTTTCATGAATTAAATATTTTACACAATACGAGGTATCCAAACCTCCACTATATGCTACTACTACTTTTTCCATAACAACAACTGTTTATTGCTTGCTAGCATTGTTTGTTTTATTTTCTTTAATCTTTTTAATACTTTTTTATCGTACCATTTTTCTTTTTTCTTCACTTCAGTAGAAGGGTCATATAACATACCAGTGCATAAACACATTTTATGATCTTTAGCTTTTAATATATCGTAATTTGTACAAGTCTTACATCCAGCCCAAAATTTAGGATCATTGGTTAATTCTGAAAATGTAACTGGTTTATATCCTAAATCTGAATTTATTTTCATCACGGCTAGTCCTGTAGTAATTCCAAAAACTTTAGAATCAGGATACTTTTTTAAAGAATAATTAAAAGTAAATTCTTTGATTCTTTTGGCTAATCCCTGATTTCTATAATCGGGATGTACAATAAGACCTGAATGCGCAACATATTTTTCATGACCCCAAACCTCTATATAACAAAAGCCTGCAAACGTTCCATTACACAATGCTATAATTGCATTTCCATTTTCCATCTTTCCTTTAACATAATCAGGTGTTCGTTTAGCAATACCGGTACCTCTTACTTTAGCAGAATCCGATATTACATCACAAATCTCCTGAGCGTATTCAAGATGATCATTAGTGGCTATGATTATTTCTATCCGTTTCATCCGTTTGTTTCTATAACTCTTTCTTAATGCCAGATGCAATTATGAACAACTTTTCTATTGATAAAAATTCATTTTGTACATGAATTATAAATATCAAAAAAGTGTCAATACTTAAAATTTAAAAGATATGATTCCTGAGAAGATGCGAATGTAGTTTATGTCAAAAACCAATTATAAAAGAATATTCTTTTAAAAGGAATTAATAACTAAATCGAAAAAAGGAATGTTTTTCTAAGGGAAGTAGGACGCACCTACTTCATAATAATTTTAAACCCCCAAGGGGCGACGAAAACGGCGTATAGATGATATATTAATATCAACTGATTTGTTCAAGGATTGAACTTTAACTTCTCTAATAATAAATGTTGGCGTTTTCATAATAGTAACTCTAAATCGTCGGCCGTAGCCCCTTTCGTTAACTAGATGGTACAATATTACGCAAAAATAATTTCTAGTTTAAAATAAAAAAACCAATTTATCAAAGAATTATCATTTTAATAAAATCAACATCCCAATTCCTTATAAATCCTAAAAAAACAATAATAAATTTACATTTTACTCATTATTAATGATTTAATAATACCTTAAAACAAAATATAATTTATGATGATTAAATAAATAATTTGTTCAACTACACAATATAATAGGTAATAATTCTAAAAAAACCGAACTAAAGGGGTATCACAACAAGCTATCCCATAAATAAATATGTAGTTTATAAAATACCGATATCACAAAACGAAAAGGATATAGAATGTGTTTTTAGTTAAAAAACATTACTTTTTTTAAACTTTCATAAGATTTTTAACATATAAATTTTGTGATAATAAAAAAAAACAATACTTTTGGTTAACCAGATTGGTCAACCAGTTAAAATCAAACCCAGTATATGCGATTAAAAATAGAGAAGGAAACGGAAGTTATATCCAACTCCAAGAAAGGTTCCGAAGATATAATTATTTCTAAAATTAGGGAATTAATTGTTTCTAAGCAACTTGAACCGGGTGATAAGCTTCCTGCAGAAAGAGTTCTTGCCGAAAAGTTAGGTGTAAGTAGGAATCAATTACGCCAAGCAATTCAACGATTAGAATTCTATGGGTTGGTTAAAAAATATCCCCAAAGTGGGACAAGAGTATCGAATATAGGAGTTACCGCACTTAACGGAATGATGACTGATATTTTACAATTACAAGAACCTGATTTTAAATCCTTGGTAGAAACAAGATTGATACTGGAAACAAATGCTGTAAGATTAGCTGCCACAAGAAGATCAGATGAACATTTACGTCAAATACAAGCAGCACATGAAGCCTACAGTGAAAAAGCAATTAATGGTCTAAATGCGGTAGAGGAAGATTTAATGTTTCACCTTAAACTTTCTGAAGCTAGTGGCAATAGTGTTATTAACTCTTTAATGTTAGTAATTACTCCAGAAATCATTACCCACTTTGTTGCCAACAAAGTTTGTAATAAAGATGAAAATCATTTATTAATTAAAGAACATCAAGCTATTATAGATGCCATTATAGATAAAGATCCAGATAGAGCGGTTGCTAAACTAGAAGAGCACTTTAAAGATTTATATAAATTTTGTTATGATTAAGAAAATCAAAAAAAATAAAGGAAATAAATCTAATACCAATCGAATATGTAACACAAACAATAAAAACTAAAAAAAGGGACAGCTACCACACTAATCCCTTTATTTTCGAAACTTTACTTAGTTTAAAAAGTAAAATCATTACTATAATTACTTATAGATAGATAAAAACAAAGATATAAAAAATAGATAAACGTCATTCCGTTTATGATTTTTTATGATTTGTTTATAAAGTAAGTAATTACAAAAAATAGGTTTTGCTTTTAAAATTGAAAACAAATCAATTAATGATTTAAACTAAAGCATTAAAAAACAAAAATAATTACTTATGTATTTCAAAAAGATTATAGCAGTCTTCCTGATTGTTCTATCTCATTGTACGTTGCTTGCTCAAGATAGCATTACATTAGAAGGAACAGTAACTTCTCGGGAAGATGGGATACCAATACCGGGAGTTAATGTATTGATATTGAAATCCAATACGGGAACTACTACGGATTTTGATGGATTTTATCAACTTAAGGTAAACAAAGGTGATGTCGTTTCATTCTCTTTTACCGGAAAGAAAACCATAACAGTGGCAATCGATAATCAAACTACACTTGATATTGCTCTAGAAGAAGAGGCATCCGAACTAGAACAAGTTGTCGTTATAGGATATGGAGTTCAGAAAAAATCTAGTTTAACAGCTTCTGTATCCAAATTAGAAAACACCAATCTAGATGAATTGCCTTATTCTGATGTTTCTAACAGTATAAAAGGTAAAATTGCCGGAGTTCAGATTAGAAATACCACTGGTAATGTTGGTGATGAACCAGAAATAATAGTAAGAGGTATTGGATCTATAAGTCTTAGTTCTGCTCCACTTGTTGTTGTTGATGGATTCCCTTTTGATGATGGACTTCAGTTTATAAATCCTAGTACCATAGAATCTATAGAAGTATTAAAAGATGCGAGTTCTACCGCAATATATGGATCCAGAGGAGCGAATGGTGTTATCCTTATAACTACTAAACAAGGAAAAGCTGAAAAAACCTCTTTTGAGTTCAAATCACTTTCAGGTTTTAAACAAGCTGCAAGAAGTATTGACATCATAGATGCAATTGCATTTTCTGACTTAGACAGAAGTAGAGATCAATTAGTAGAAAATTTTAATGCTCAACAAGAAAATAGAGAACCTAATTTTGTAAACTATGATAATGTTCAAATAGGAAAAAGAACCATTGCTCAAAACATTGGTGGCCCTACTAACTGGCAAGATGAAGCTTTAAGAAATCCTGCTAGAATTGACAATTATCAATTAAACGTTTATGGAGGTGGAAGTAGAACAAACTACTTAATATCTGCCAACTACATTTATAATGAAGGACTTAGAAAAGATAACGATTTAGAAAGATTAAACTTATCTGCTAGACTTAAATCTAAATTATCTGACAACTTAAGTTTTGATTTAAAAATAAATCCTTCTTACACACTTACAAGAAGATCTTCTATTAATTTTACAGATACCGGAAGATATGAAACTTGGATTCCTGTTAGACATAATCAATATACATCAGACTTAACAGGACAGCCTGTTGGAAGTTTTGCACATGCTTTACATTTTAGAAACCTTAATTTTGATTATGTAGATCCTGTAACTGGTCTAACAGAAAACACTGGTAATATAGAAAACCTATGGTCTTCATCTAACTTTAATCCTATCTCTAGACAGGAAGCCAGTAGACGTAATCGTTTTGAATACAGATTACTTGCTAACGGTTCTGTGAAATGGAAAATAGCGCAAGGACTTACTTTAAGATCTTCATTAGGTGGTTATGTGAGATACCGTACGGGAGAAGAATATTTTGGTTCTGATGGTGATAGAGACGGAGAAACAGAAGGAATCTTAGCAGATCAGCTTACTGTTAAATACATAAATGAGAATACATTAAACTACAACAGAGATTTTAATGGTCATGATATTGGATTATTATTAGGTATTACCTATGAGAATACGACAGAACGTCTTAGCAACCTTAGAATAACTAATTTTGATGATGAAACTATAACGACTCTTAACGGTGGAACAATTATAGATCTAGATAATACATTTACTTTAAAAGATAAAACCGTATTATCTTCATACTTAGGAAGGATTAATTATGCTTATAAAGATCGTTACTTAGTATCTTTAGCAGGAAGAGCTGATGGCTTCAATAAGTTTGGTAAAAACAACAAATATGGATTTTTCCCTTCTGTATCGGTGGGATGGAATGTTGCAAACGAGAATTTCTGGAGAAATAGCATTGGTAATACAATTAATAACCTAAAGTTAAGGTCTAGTTGGGGAATTAGTGGATCTGCTCCTGCCCTATTTGATTTCTTAGCACCAACCATAGTAGATTTCGGAAATTACAGTATAGGAAATACTGGTGGCGTAACAACAGGACAAGGTGAAGTAGACTTTTTACAAGGAAACCCTGATATTACCTGGGAAACAAACACAGAATTTAATAATGGTATAGATCTAGGTCTTTTCAATGGTGCTGTAAATCTTACTGTAGATTATTATTATAAGCTATCCGAAAAACTTCTGTTAAGACAACAAATTTCCAATTCAACTGGTTTTGATGAGCAATGGAATAATATTGGAAAAGTTCAAAACTCAGGATGGGAATTTGATTTATCTACAAATCTTGGAAGAGGAAAATTAAAATGGCAAGGGAGTGCTAATATCTCATTTAATGAAAATAAACTTATTTCATTCGGTGGATCTGAAAGAATAATTAATAATGGAGAGCGGACTGATCAATATATTACTCGTGTAGGAGAACCATATATTCAATTTTATGGATATCAAACTGATGGTATTTTTCAGAACGCTGAGGATTTAGCTAATAGTCCAAGTGGTATTGCTGATGCAGTTGGAGGACTTAAAAGAGTAGATGTAAACGGTGATGGAGTTATTAATGAAGATGATAGAACTGTAATTGGTGATCCATTTCCCGACTTTATTTGGGGTTTCACTAACACATTTACATACGGAAACTTAGATCTTAATTTCTCTTTCCAAGGATCTCAAGGAGGTGAAGTTGTTTGGGGTGAAGCATTTTATAATGAAGTTGCTCGATATGGAGCTACATATGCAGAAGACCAATGGTTTAATGAAAATATCCCTGCTAGTAGACCCGGAATTAGAATTGGTGTTCCATGGTTAGAAACGGACTATGCTGTTCAAGATGCTTCTTATATATCATTAAGAGAAGTAGTACTTGGGTACTCTATACCTACTCATTCGACTAAGAAAATGGGATTAGAAAAAATGAGAATTTATATCTCTGGGCAAAATTTATGGTATCAAGCTGCAGATGATTATTTAGGTAATAATCCCGAAGGAAACACAGATAGAAACAATGTTTTGATCAGAGGGTATCAAAGAGGAGTTACACCAGTGCAAAGGCAACTAGCACTTGGATTAGATATCAATTTCTAAAAAGCAATTAATGATAGTCTATTTCATATTTAATTAGCAAAAGCTAATTCCAATGAATGAAATAACGGACTAAAAAATATACATAATGAAACATATTTTTAAACTTCAAAATAGATTCATAAATTTTAATATTTATGCATTGTCATTGACATTATTGATGGTGTCTTGTGATCTAGAAGAAGAAGTAACTTCTTTTAGAACAGATGACAACTTCTATCAAGACCAAGAAGAGTTAAATAGAGGAGTAATTGCTTCATATTCTAGTTTATATGATGTGATGGAAGTAGAATGGAATATTACAGAACTTCGTTCTGATAATACATTTACTAATCCAGATAGATCTCCAGAATCAGATGCTCCTCGTTTTACATTGGATCGACTTACAGTAGATACCAATAATTCGATAAATCAAGCTTACTATGCTAATTGTTACAAAACAATAGCTTTAGCTAATAGAATCATAGCTAACATCGATGTTGCAGTTGATGAAGACTTAAGAAATCAATATGAAGGTGAAGCCAAATTTCTTAGAGCGTTAATGCATTTTAACTTAACAAGGTTATATGGTAGTATTGTGATTGTAGATAGAGTTTTAATTGGTGAAGAAGGTTTTCAATTATCTCGTAGACCTCAATCAGAAGTATATCCTTTTATTATTCAAGACTTAGAAGATGCAATCGCACTTTTACCAGAACAATATGATGATTCAGAATTCGGTAGAGCAACAGCAATAGCAGCAAGAACTATATTAGGAAAAGTTCATTTGACGAATCCTGATAGAGATCTAGAAGCTGCAATTACTCAACTAGAATATGTTAGGGACAGAGGAATAAATGATCTAGTTACCGATTATGATAACCTGTTTGAACCAGGTGATGAATTAAACAATGAAGTAATTTTTTCTGTTCGATATGAACAAGGACTTATAGGTTTAGGTTCCCCTTTTCCGAACTTCTTTGCTCCTTTACAAAGTGATGGAAACGTAGTTTTTGGTAATGGTGATGGACTTAATGTACCTACAGAAGATATATCCGATTTATATCTAATAAATGATTCAAGAAAACCTTCATCCATGGCGGACAGTTATATTGCAACTAACGGAACTGAAATCTTTAACAAGCACGTTACTAAATACAATTCGGCATTTAACGCACTGGATGATGGTGATGTAGATTGGCCAGTTACAAGATTTGCTGATGTGCTATTAATGCTTTCTGAAGCATATGTAGACGCTAGAGGAATTTCTGAAGCCTTAATCGAACTAAACAAGGTAAGAACACGTGCTGGTCTAGATGATCTATTAGAAGCTGATGTAAACTCTAGCTTTGCTTTTAAATTAGCCTTAGAAAATGAACGACGTCTTGAGTTTGCTTTCGAAAATCATAGATTCTTTGACCTACTAAGAACTAATAGAGCTTTGACTGTAATAAATGAACATTTTACAACAGAGTTTGCTTATAACAATCCAGACAATCCTGATCTTGATGCAAGTCCTATTTCGGATTTTCAATTACTATTACCAATACCACAAAGAGAAATTGACCTAAACCCTAATTTAGCTCAAAATATAGGTTATTAATGATTATAAATAAGCAACATATCATTACTACAATAGTATACATTCAACTATTCTTTATTGGATGTACATGTTTTGCTAATGAGATTAAAGTAGCAACTGTTGATGAATTCAATAATGCTATAAAATCTGTAAAAGCAGGAGATCGTATAATATTAAAAAATGGAGAATGGAAAGATGTAAAATTAGTAGCTAAAGGTGAAGGAACATCAGAAAACCCTATTATTATAGAAGCAGAAGAATCCGGTAAGGTAATCCTTACCGGGGATTCCAACCTAAAAATAGCTGGAACCCATTTATTAATCAAAGGGTTGTGGTTTAAGAATGGTTACACTTCTGGAAAATCTGTGATTTCGTTTAGAGTAAATTCGAAAGAATATGCAAGTCACTCCAGGCTTACTGATTGTGCAATTACATATTACAATCCAAGTAAAAAATCTATCGATTATAAATGGATAAGTGTTTGGGGTAAAAATAACAGAATAGATCACAACTATTTTGTAGGAAAAATTAACTCTGGTACTACTCTAGTTGTATGGTTAAAGGGAAAAGAGCATATAGAAAACAACCATCGAATTGATCATAATTATTTTGGCGAAAGACCTACTTTAGGTTTTAATGGTGGGGAAACTATTAGAATTGGAACTAGCAAAAACTCATTATTATCTTCCAGAACAATTGTAGAAGATAATGTTTTTGAAAAATGTAATGGTGAGTTAGAAATTATTTCTAATAAATCAGGTAACAACGTATATCGTAACAATCTCTTTTTAGAAAGTGAAGGTGTCTTAACATTAAGACACGGAAACAAGTGCCTAATAGAAGGTAATGTATTTATAGGAAATCAAAAACCAAATACTGGTGGTATAAGAATTATAAATGCAGGTCATGTTGTTAGAAATAACTTAATGATGAATCTTACAGGTGATGGTTTTAGAGGGCCAATAGTTGTAATGAATGGCGTACCTAATAGCCCTGCAAATAGATATCATCAAGTTAATGATGTAAAAATTCAGAACAATACTATCATAAATTGTTCTCCAATTCAACTTTGCGCTGGTAGTGATGAAGAAAGGTCATTAACCCCAATAAATACAACCTTTTCTAATAATATCATATACAATGATAAAAATGGTGATATAGCAACAATACATGATAAAATAGATGGATTTAATTTCTATGGGAATATTTTAGATACTCAGAAAAATTTTGATCAAGAAGGCTTTACAAAAATGAAAGTAAATTGGGATACATTTGAAGATATTCTTTACATCCCAACTGAAACGAACGAAGAATTAATCAAAAATTCGAAACCTGAAGCTAAATCACCTAAACTGGATATTACTGGAGCAAAAAGAACTACTTTCATTGCTGGTGCTTATAACCTAGGAAATAATAAGTTCCCTAAGGCATTGGTTCTTAGAAGTGGAACCTCTTGGGACTCTAAAACAAAACCTGAGAAACTTGTGGCTACATCAGAAATCATTGAAGTAGAACCAGGTTTAGGAACATTACGTAAGGCATTAAAAAAGGCTTCTTTCGGTAGTATTTTAAAATTAAAATCTGGAGAATACATTCTAGAAAAAGGAATAAAAATTACAACAAACATTACTATTCAAGGAGATACTAACGGTAAAAAACCTATATTAAAAGTAAAAGAAGGTTTAGATAAAAACCCAACATATTTCTTTAGAGTAGAAGGTGGTAATAGTTTACACTTAAATAATTTAGAAATTTCTGGAAACTTAAAAACACCTATAAAATATGCTGTAGTCTCTCCTGACAAAGGTGTCGCCGAATCATACTCTGTATTTATTGACAATTGTCATATTCATGGTTTTAGAAATAAAAAAGGGGGTAGTTTTTTCAAAGGTTACAAAGGAACTTTTGCCGATACTTTAAGTATCGCTAATTCAAGAATTGAAAAATCATACCGAGGAATTAATCTTTCAGAAGAAAAAGAAAGTTTCGGAAAGTATAGTGCTCAAATAGTACGTATTAATAACACAATTTTTAAAGACATAGAACAATGGGCTTTAAATTATTATCGTGGAGGAACTGACGAATCTACTTTAGGAGGTAATCTTTCTGTACAAAACTCTGTGTTTAGTAATGTGGGAAATGTAGAAAAAGGTACCGTGCTTAGAACCAAGGGGATTGTAACAGTAAACATCAAAAATTCAGTTTTCGAAAAAAGCTACAAAGTAATTAACCCTGTTAACTTAAATGGAAGCAAGAATACGATAAGTAACTGTGTCGTTTTTGATTGTGGCACTGTAAAAGCAACAAAAGGAGCATCTGAAAAAAATGTAATATATAAAAACCCTAAATGGGAAGATAAAGAAAAATTCATTCCAAGTGAAAAATCGCCATTGCGAAAAGAACAACATATTGGACTGAAATGGGATACTAAAAAATAAAATTAACACAATAGAATTATGAAAAATTACGAAGCATCTTTTAAGAGAATCTTAGCAGGTCTATTGGTTTTCTGTTTAATGTTGATATTTGTAATATCCTCGTCTTGTGATGCGGATATCGAAGTGGATCAAACTGTGGAAGAAATCGAATCTGCAACTCCAATAATCTCTAATTTTTCTCCATCTAGTGCAGAAATACTTGAAGAAGTACTTGTAGAAGGGGAATTTCTTCAATTTGTGGATAGAGCAACCATAGGTGGAATACCTACTGAAATTAAAAGTAAAATTAGTGATACTCAAATTTTACTAAGAATTGACCCTGCTGTTATTTCAGGACAAATCGTACTTATCAATGATTTAAGTAGACAAGGTGCAGAAAACTTGGAATTTACAGCTACTTCTACCGAAAGTTTAACTGTATCGTATCCTGTACCATCAGTAACAAGTGCAATCCCTGGTGAGGCTACAGCAAATGATTTACTAATTATAGAAGGTGCTAATCTTGGTGTAGTATCAAGTGTTACTTTTGGAGGCGTACCTGGTGTTATATCTTTTCAAGAAAATGATGTAATAGTAGTAACTGTGCCAAACCCAGGAACTCTAGATCCTGTTGCTATTAATTTAACTTATAATAGTAATAGCGGAGAAATTGCACAAGAATTAAGTTCTTCTTTCTTAGTTAACATACCGACACCAGAGCCAGATAATGTGCCTAGAATAATGGCTAGAGATAATATGGTAACAATCACAGGAGCTAATATCAATTTCACAACATCTGTTACAGTCGATGGTATTGAGGCAACAATTACTACGTCTCCTACTGATTTAACTTTTATGGTTCCATCTGGAGTAACAACAGGCATATCTGAAGTTATCATTACAGATACAGAAATGCGTCAAACTGTGTTTAATATACCATACATCAACGGACCATATTACGAATATTATGATTTTGATACGAAAGCTTTAGAAACTGTAAGAGATAATAAGAATGGTGATCCTACTGAAGTGGTTTTATCATTAGGAGAAGACGAAGCAGAACAACCAAGATTCCCAGGAATGACAGAATCTTTTGGAAGTAGATATTTACATTTAGATTACCCTAAAGCTACTACTAGTACTTTAGCCTCTATATATTGTTATGATTTTAGCGATGATTTTGGAACCGAAGAAATGGGAGAAGAATCAGCTGCTTTATTAGATCCAGCTGGTAGATTTGGCGGAAACCCTGTATTACATTTCTGGATGAGAATTAATGGAGCAAACTGTAGAACAAAAATATATCTAGGAACTTCAAGTGCTCAGCGTAGAGAATCTAATGGTCCTCTTTTAGACACAGGAGGAGAATGGGTATTAGTTGCTGTAAGACTTAATGGTTTTATGGATAGTGCAGCAGATTTTTCAAGATTTCATTTCCGTCTTACAGCAGGTAGCTCTTCTGATAATATACCAAGATCAGCTGATTACGATTGGATAATTGTAACCGACAGAGTATTAACAGAGTTTGGAGCTGTAGATTACTCAGCAGCTTCCATTACGGATGAGACTAACTGGAAAGATCAAGGTTAAAAAACAATAAATAACGAATTTTCATAATATTATAAATGATCCAATCACCTTTACATACTATTCGGTTAAGGTTAGGCATTCTTTGCCTAACCCTAACTCTTAGTATTCTAAGTTTTGGCTGTACCAAAAACGAAAACACAGCATCAACCAAAACAGAGATTAAAAATCAAAAACCAACACTTTCTTTATCTACTTCTGAAGCTAATGAAATAAAAAAATTACTAAACACTAATGATGTTTTAAAAGTCTCCTTTGAACAACATAAAGAAAAAGCAGACAAAGCAATTAAGAATGGTATTGAAGTGCCTATTCCAAAAGATCCTGGTGGTGGATATACACATGAAAAACACAAACGTAATTATGGAGAAATGTATTCTGCAGGAATTTCATATATAATTACTGAAGACACTAAATACTCCAAGTTTGTTACTGATATGTTATTAGCGTATGCTAAAATGTATCCTAGTTTACCTTTACATCCAAAAAGTAAAAAAAATCACCCAGCTGGAAAGCTTTTCTGGCAAGGATTAAATGAAAGTGTTTGGTTAGTTAATTCAATACAAGCATATAATCTGGTAAGTGATGTAATTTCTGAAGAAAATAAGAAAATAATAGAAGACCAAGTTTTTAAGAAAGTAGCAGAATTTATTAGTGTTGATTCTAAAAAAACCTTCAATAAAATACATAACCATGGAACCTGGGCAGTAGCGGGCGTAGGTATGACAGGATATGTTCTCAAAGATCAGGATATGGTCGACCGTGCTTTATACGGTAGTAATAAAGATAAAGAAACAGGTTTTCTTAAGCAGATAGATATGCTTTTTTCTCCGGAAGGATACTATTCTGAAGGTCCTTATTATCAGCGATATGCTATGATGCCTTTTATGCTTTTCGCTCAAGCTATCCAGATCAATCAACCTGATCTTAAAATCTTTGAATACCGAGATCAATTATTAGGTAAAGCGGTAACCACAGTATTGCAACTAACTGACGAAAATGGAGCATTTTTTCCTTTTAATGATGCATTAAAAGAAAAGAACTATTTAACCAGTGAATTGATATTTGCCAGCAATATTGCCTACGCCTACTATAAAGACAGCTCGCTACTGCCTATTACTTTAGCACATAAAAAAGTCAGCATATCAGGTGCTGGGCTTGAGGTAGCTAAAGCTTTGAAAGATTACAAACCAAAATCGTACGAAAAAAAACCACTATTAATTACAGACGGAAAAGATGGAAACGATGGAGGTTTAGCATTATTGCGTATGTCTAATGGTAAAAAAGACAAAAAACTTACTACCGTTTTTAAATTTGCTTCTCAAGGGATGGGACATGGTCATTTTGATCGACTGTCTATATTTCTGTATGATGGAAAACAAGAAATTTTACAAGATTATGGCGCTGCAAGATTTTTGAATGTAGAATCAAAACAAGGAGGAAGATATCTACCAGAAAACAAAACGTGGGCAAAACAAACTATAGCGCATAATACAGTTACTGTAGATGAGTCTTCTCAATTTGGAGCTAACGTAAAAGCATCGAGTAAAGTAAATCCAAAACTTCTTTTTTCAAACTTGAAAGATAATAACCTTCAAATTGTTAGTGCTAAAGAAGAAAATGCATACCCAGGAGTTCATATGCAAAGAACACTGGCCTTAGTTAAAAATGAAGCTACAGAAAGACCTCCTTTCGTTATAGATGTATATGCAATTACTGCTAAAGAAGCTCATCAATACGATCTAAACTTTATGTATCAAGGACAAGTAATGGAAACTAATTTTGAGTATCTCAAAGAAAATACATTAGATCCACTTGGAATTAAGAATGGATACCAACATCTATGGAAACTAGCCGAAGGTAAGAGTGATCAAAATTTTGCAACGCTAACTTGGTTAAACCAAAATAGCTTCTACTCTATCTCAAGTCTAATAGATAAGGAAAGTAATATGGTCTTTGCGAGTCTAGGAGCTAACGATCCTAATTTCAATCTTAGAAATGAAGCGTCATATATGCTAAGAGAAAAGAACAAGAAGGATCATGTTTTTGTAAATATTATAGAACCTCACGGGAATTTTGATCCAAAATTAGAATCTGTACAAAATCCACATTCTGATGTTAAAAATATTGAACTGATCTATTCTGATAATAACTATACTATCGTAGAAGTGACATTCAAAAATAATGAAAGTTATACACTAACGGTCGTTAATCAAGAACACGACCCACACAAACAACATGAATTGACTATTGGTAATAAAACATATCAGTGGACAGGCAATTATAATTTAAAAACTAACTAAACAATGAGCTACTCAAAAATTAAGAGTGAAGTATTCTTTGTAACCAAAGACAAACCATGGGAACAAGCCGCAGAAGGTATTACACGTCAAATGATCGGATATGATGTTAATATAATGATGGTTAAAGTAAACTTCGAAAAAGGGGCAATTGGATACATTCATGACCACTTTCATTCTCAAACTACATATGTTGAATCTGGAAGTTTTGAAGTTACTATCGGAGATGACAAAAAAGTATTAAATGCAGGTGATGGATTCTTTATTCCGCCTAATGTTCCTCATGGAGCAGTATGTTTGGAAGCTGGAGTTCTTATTGATGTATTTAGTCCAATACGCGAAGATTTTTTAGAAATTTCACACGAAAAGAAGTAATTAGATGACTAAGCTAAAAGGATTACGTTGGTGGATCATTGTGTTAATTTTCCTAGCAACGGTTATTAATTATATCGATAGGACTGCATTTGCACTTTTATGGCCCGAAATGGGTAAGGATTTAGGGATGGATAACTCCGATTATGCTCTAATGCTTAACTTCTTTCTCGCTGCATATGCCATCGGTAAATTTGCTTCCGGAAAATTGTATGATGAAATAGGTACCCGTTTAGGATTTACAGTTTCTATTATTGTATGGTCTGTAGCTTCTGTCTTTCATGCATTTGCAAGAGGACTTGTTAGTCTTTCAATTTTTAGAGTATTACTAGGTTTAGGAGAAGCCGGAAATTGGCCAGGAGCTGTAAAAAGTAATGGTGAGTGGTTTCCTATAAAAGAACGTGCAATTGCTCAAGGTATTTTTAATGCCGGTGCTTCTATAGGAAATGTAATTGCACCATTTATTATCATATTCTTATACACACAATATGGTTGGAAAACCACCTATATCATCTTAGGTTTTGTTGGTATATTATGGGTAATTCCTTGGTTATTTATTAATAAAGCCAAACCAGAAAAGCACCCCTGGATTACTGATGAGGAAAGAGCACTTATCATAAAAGATAGAATAGAAAAAGTTGAGCCAGAGAATGAAGTAAAAGAAAAAGGGTTAAGTATTGGCCAAATATTAAGCCATAAAGAATCTTGGGGAGTTCTATTCTGTAGATTTTTTATAGAACCAATATGGTGGTTTTTTGTAGGATGGATGCCTATTTATTTAGGTGCAAAATTTGGATCTGACATTGAAGAAACTAAAAGTATTTGGATTTCCTATTTAATGGCAGCTGCAGGTAGTATAATAGGTGGTATGTTTACAAAAGCTTTAATGAAAAAGTTCTCTGTAGATGCATCAAGAAAAATAACAATTGCGTTAGGAGGTATTCTAATTTTAATCGCATTTGTATCCATCATTAACTTCGTTACAGACCAGAACTTTATGATGTTCATATATCTTGCTGGATTAGCATTATTCGGATTCCAATTTGCGATTGGAAACATCCAAACGATTTCTAGTGACTTATTTAGAGGTCCTTCTGTTGGAACACTAGCAGGATTAGCAGGAACTGTAGCGGCAGTATCGCCAATGATTATGAACTGGTTTGTCGGTCAGATTACCACAAGTTCATATACCCCAGCATTTATAGCAATATGTGTTTCTGTAATACTTGGGGTCTTATCTATTTTCTTGTTTATCAAAAAAATAGGACCTGTAAGAAAATAATACACCAGTATAAATTGGTGTAAATTAAAATTAATCAACTATCAATAATTTATAATTAATAAAAAGAAAAAATGAGTTTAAAAGGAAAAGTTGCCATTGTAACTGGTGCAACCGGTGGAATTGGTTTTGAAGTTGCTAAGAGATTAGGTAACGATGGATATACTGTAGTTTTAAATGGTATAGAAGATGATAAAGGAGCTGAAAGAATCAAAGAACTTACAGCGCTAGGAATAACTGCCGAATATTACGGATTCGACGTTACAAACGAAGAAGCAGTTACTTCTAATATTGTAGCTATTGGAGAAAAATATGGTAAAATAGACCTACTGGTAAATAATGCTGGTGGATTAGGAGGAAGATCTAGATTTGAAGGTATGACTACAGAATTTTATAGATCTGTAATGGCCTTAAATTTGGATTCTACATTTTTTGCTTCTAGAGCTGCTATCCCATTTTTGAAAAAAGGAGAAAATTCTTCAATTATTAACTATACATCGAATGCAGGATGGACCGCAGGAGGTCCTGGTGCTGGAATTTATGGAACATCAAAAGCTGCGGTTAATGCAATTACTAGAGCGTTAGCAAAAGATTTAGCAGAATATGGAATTAGAGTAAATGCGGTATCACCAGGTACTATAGATACTCCATTTCATGCTCAAATTAAATCTACAAAGCCTGAGGTTTTCGCATCATGGAAAAACAACATTATGTTAGGAAGATTAGGACAACCAGAAGATGTAGCTTCTGTAGTTTCTTTCTTAGCAAGTGATGATGCTGCTTTTATAACAGCCGAAACTATCCAGATTGGTGGTGGACAAGCATTAGGTATTTAATATAAAGAAACATATAAAATGAAAAAAGTAGTAACCTTTGGAGAAGTTTTAATGCGTATTGCTCCTTTAGGGAACAAAAAATTAAAACAATCTAACCAATTAGAATACTACTTTGGTGGAACCGAGGCGAACGTAGCAATATCACTCGCTCAATTCGGGAACAATACACAACATATTACAGCAGTATCCAACGATTTTGTTGGTGATGCAGCAAAGAGCTACTTGCAGAAACTGGGAGTAGATACTGGTTTGATTATTGACTCGCGTCATCCTCTGGGATTATATTTCCTGGAGGTTGGTGCAGTCATGCGATCAAGTACTATAGCGTATAACAGATCTAACTCCGCTTTTTGCAATATAAATCCCGAAGAAATTAACTGGGAAAAAGCTCTAGAAAATTGTGATTGGTTCCACTGGACAGGTATTACCCCTGCTTTATCCCTAAATGCATTTAAAGCACTAAAACAAGGATTAGAAATTGCTAATAAAAAAGGAATTACAATATCCGCAGATCCAGCATATAGAAGTGGTCTCTGGAATTATGGTCATGAAGCAAAAAATATACTTAATGAATTGGTAGCATTGTCCAATATTTTTATTGGAGGTCCAAATGAAATTAATGAACTTCTAAACACTAATTTCTCCTTTACTAATGATGATTTTATCGAAGCCAGTAAACTTCTATTACAAAGGTATCCTAATATTAGAGGAGTATTTGATAAAACAAGAGTTTCTCTTAATGCTAGCTGGCATAAGATAAAAGCTAGAATGTGGAATGGACACGAATTTTCGGAAACCAATGAATTAGAAATAACACACGTTGTTGATCGAATTGGTACTGGTGATGCTTATGCTGCAGGATTAATTCAAGGTCTATTGCACTATGATGATGTAAAAGCATTGCAATTTGCTAATGCATCTTGTGCTTTAAAGCATACTATAGAAGGAGATGCTAATCTAGTAACAGAAGCTGATGTACTAAGTATCATTGAAGGTAATATATCAGGACGAATAAAAAGATAACATGGCACAATATACACGAATTGAAGTTGCACAAGTAATGGGAAACACAGGAGTTGTTCCCCTATTCTATCATAAAGATATTGATATTGTAAAAAAAGTAATCAAAGCAAGTTATGATGGAGGTGCGCGAGTATTTGAATTTACCAATAGAGGTGATCACGCACAAGATATATTTACAGAGATATCAAAGTGGATTGAAAATGAATTACCTGGTATGATTTTAGGAATTGGATCTGTTGTTGATCCAGGTACAGCATCATTATTTATACAAAAAGGAGCCAATTTTATCGTATCCCCTATTCTAAACCCTGAGATAGCAAAAGTTTGTAATCGTAGAAAAATTGCGTGGCTTCCTGGTTGTGCAACACTTACCGAAATAAATTATGCAGAGGAGTTGGGAGCAGAAATAGTAAAAATATTTCCTGCAGCGCAAATCGGAGGAGCTGATTTTGTAAAAGGTATAAAAGCACCTTGCCCATGGACAAGTATAATGCCAAGTGGAGGAGTATCACCAGAAGAAAAAAACCTTACAGATTGGTTCAATGCAGGGGTACACTGCGTAGGAATGGGATCTAAGCTTATTGCGAAAGATGAAAACGGAAACTTTGATTACAATAAAATAATTGAATTAACTAAGAGTTCATTAAGAATTGTTAAAGATTTAAAGCGTAATAAATAATCAATAGTTTTTGTGCATTTATCAATCTAAAGGCTCGTTCCGAATAACAAATTGCTAACTAATCAATTGAATCACATGATTTTCAACAAAAATTGTGTTAAATAAAAATAAATCTATATATTTGGTTAACCAATTTGGTTGACCAAATATAAATTTCACCCAATTTTCAAAATAAGACAATTATGAAAAATTTATTACTTACCTGTATGATGTTAACTATGAGCTTTGCATTTGCTCAAATTCCTTCGGGATCTGGGGTATATCTTAACAAACTAATTGTTAGCCCTAATGGCGATGATCTTACTAATGAATATATCGAAATTCGTGGTACTCCTGATGCCGTGATTCCTTCCGATTTATATCTAATTAATGTTGAAGGTGATGGAGAAGCTAGTAGAGATGATTACGGAGAAGTTGGTGAAGTAATTCAACTAGGTGATGGAACAAGAACTTTTGGTTCTAATGGTTTTTTAGCTATTGTAGCCAACTATACGGATGAAAATACAAATGTGGTAACAACAAATCCATATACTAGTGTCATCGCAGCAGGAACAACCATAGTGACTATAGAACTTATTGGAAATGATGTTACAGGTTCTTCTAGTAGTAATGTTTCTTCATTTACACCAGATATCGGTTATGATGGAAATTTCGAAGATTGGAGTGCTACATATATGTTAGTACAAGCTCCTAGTGACCCAAGTGGTGTTGATATCGATGCAGATAATGATGGTGTTATTGATGCAACTGGAGATCATACAATGTGGACTCGTTATGATTCTGTTAGCTTTTTAGATGAAGATGACTTATTAGATTCAGGAGACAATGGTGAGTTTGGATATGGCCAAATTATAGTTGTTAGAGATTTAGCAGAAAACTCTAGTAATGGTATTTTCACTGACACAGGAGCAACTGTAATAGAAAACACAGGTAGTAATGTACATTTCTGGGGAAGACAAGGAACCTCTACAGGTTTTACTACATCGGATTGGATAGCTGCCTCATTTGATGGAACAGGTCCTAATTGGGAATTCTCGGGTAACACTGCAAGAGTATCACCTGCAGAATTTGCAAGCTATATTATTCCTAGTGAAATATATGGAGCCCTAAATCCTACGGCTGCTACTCTATCTATAACAGAACAAGAATTAACCGACGATATTTCATTTTTCCCAAATCCAACTACTAACGTAATTAATATCAGCTCTAAAAATGATATTATTTCATCTATAGAAGTAGTAAACGTAACTGGTCAAATATTAATTCAAAAAGAAAATGATTTAGACGTTATTGATTTAACATCTTTCTCCACTGGATTATATTATATGAATATCTATGGTGATGGAGCTAAGATTACCAAAGCGATCGTTAAAAATTAAAAAATACTTTTTAAACAGTTTGATTTTAATTTGAGTTTAGATAATATCCTTGCATATTTTTGCAAGGATATTCCTATTAAAACCTAAATTTAATACCCCATAGATAATGAAACCTTTTACAATAATTTTTATTCTATTTATAAGTTTTGGTACTCAAGCTCAGATAACATTAGATGCTGACGGTCCTGGCAACACCTATGAACTTATTAATAGCGTTTTTGCACCAACAAGCGGAAATGTCATAGAAGCACCCGGAATTACTGGTAGTACTTGCGATAACCATTCTACCTATTCTGGTACAGATGGAAATCGTCATATTGATGAAGTATTCAATACAGACTTAGGAGTTAATGTATTTAGATTTATCATGCATGTTAATGAAGATATTGATCGCGACAAATGTTCCACTACAGATCGCCAGCGCAATGAAATTAAAACTTACGCTCCTTCTCCTGATAATCTTAAAGGAGTAATAGGAGAAACTGTGGAATACAAATGGAAATTTAAAATAGATGCAAACTTTCAACCTTCCGGAAGTTTTACTCATTTTCATCAATTAAAATCTGTTGGAGCAGATTCTGCAGAAGAAAGTCAGCCGCTGATTACCTTAACTGCTAGAAAGGCAAGCCCGGATCGATTAGAATTAAGATATGCACCTACTACTTCACAATCTACACTTACTACAGTCGATCTATCTGTATTAAAAGGAAATTGGGTTGAAGTTCTTGAAACTGTTACCTATGGAGAAACTGGAAATGCTTCTTATAGCATTATCATCACTAATGTAGATTCGGGATCAGAAATATTAAACTACTCTTCTTCTTCGCTTAGAATGTGGAAGACAAATGCAGATTTTATTAGACCAAAATGGGGAATCTATAGAAGTTTAAATTCTGCCTCAGATTTAAGAGATGAAGAAGTATTGTATGCTAACTTTTCCGTAACTGAAAACCCTACGCTCTCTGTACCGACAATATCAGAAAAAGAATTGTTTGATGTATTTCCGAACCCTACTAAAGCAGTAATAAGTTTTAATTTTTTCGAGAACACAAATGACTACACAATATCGGTTATAGGTGGGTCAGGAAAAATTGTCAAGAAACCACAAGAATTAAAAACTACTGATCAGTTAGATATTAGTGATCTTTCTAATGGAGTCTATTTTATAAAAATTATTGATAAGCAAACTAATACCTTTTCTATAAAGAAAATTGTAAAAATAGATTAATAGAAAGTTTAAAATAAAAAACAACATATTATGAAATTTGCTTTTGTTCTATTTGCTCTTTTGACATACATTTCTTCTTATGCTCAGGTCTCTCTTACTGCTGATGGCCCAGGAAACACCTATGAGCTTATTACTTCTAAATTGGCTCCAGGATATAATCCTATAGAAGCGCCAGGTATGGTAAGAAAAGATTGTGATAACCATCTTAATTATGGTAAGCACATTAGTGAAGTTTATGATGATGAACTCGCTAAGAATGTATTTAAATTTGTCATTCATGTTAAAGAAGACAATGACCGTTGCAAAACTTTTGATAGACAACGTAATGAAATAAAAAGCTATAAATCATCACCAGATAATCTAAAAGCTACGATTGGGGAAACTGTAGAGTACAAATGGAAATTCAAGATAGATAAAAACTTTAAGCCATCTAAGAACTTTACGCACCTCCATCAATTAAAATCTGTAGGAGAAACAGAAAAAGCAAAACCTATTATCACCCTTACAGCTAGAAAAGGAAGTGTTGATAAATTAGAGCTTAGACATTCTAGCGGAAAAGATCAAAATACACTTAAAAAAGTAGATTTGGACCTATTAAGAGGTAATTGGGTAATGGTTACAGAAAAAGTTACTTACGGAAACTTAGGTAAAACCTCTTACGATATATCTATCGCCAATATAAAAACAGGGAAAATAATTTTGGAATACCAGAGTACTAACCTACAAATATGGAATGCAGGTGCAGAATTCGTTAGACCAAAATGGGGAATCTATAGGAGTTTAAAAAACGCACAAAACCTTAGAGATGAAGAAGTACTATTTGCAGATTTTTCTATTAAAGAAAGTAAATAATTGACATTAGCAGAATTAATCACCTATAAAAATATTTTTTCGCTCTACAGATCAAAGACTCTACTTAAATTAAACCCAAAGAAAAAATCACCATCTCCCCAATCTCCAGATCCTTGACCTAAGAAACCATTTTCAAACATAGGCTGTGCATTTGTAAAATGAACCTGAAATACATGACCTCCTGTTTCTATATCAAAACCTATTGATAATGGATTTTTAAAAGTAGAAGTACTACTTCTATTAAAATGATATCCGTAATCTACATTAAGACTAAAACGTTTCGTTAATTTGTAACGACCTCCTACTCCCATAATAAACTGAGAATTATCCTGATCATCAAATCTAACAAAATTTTCATGTAAATAAGACGGTGCTAGTTCTAATGAAAGTCTTTTACTTACCTTTCTAGAAATTAAAACCTGAGACACATAAGATAATCTATTATTAAATTCTAATTTAGGTAATTGATTTTTTTCTAAACCTGTATTAATCGTTAATAAATTATATCCAACAATAGTAAAAGGGAATCCGTTTTTTTTCTGTCTTGTTAATCTATACTTAATATGAGCTCCATAGGTTTTTTGAAAAGAGCTACGTGCAATCCCAACATTTAGTCCATCCGTTATACCATAAATAAATTTAAGTTGAGTAACGGCTTGATCCAATCCAAAAAAATCATCAATTCCATTTTCTACACTACCAAAACGGTGAGCAACTACAAAAAATAAACTACGTTTATTAACCAATTTTGTAGATTCAAAATTTACAATCTTAAGTCCCTTAAAAGTAGATGTAACATAATTATCTTCTTGAACATCCGACTCTAACTCATTTAATAAATCATCTTGAGCAAGTGTAATATATGGTAGTAAAAATAAAATGAATAAGAGTTTTTTCATGAACGAGGTTTTAAAATACTATAAAAAGAAATTATTTAATAATTGATGCTTGGTCTAACTTAACTACTTCTAGAAGTTCGTCATAACCGATGCATCTGCCCTTTATGATATATTGTGAACGTAAACTAGATGCAGTAATATTGTGATCAGTATCAAAAGTGCAATACGCAGCTTCATTGAGCATTAAAGAATTAGTTTCTATCTCTGTCACTTCTCCTTTAACAATAATTGTTTTATTTAAATACTTTTTAGAAGCTGTATCTGAGCTTTCCGAAAATTCTCTTACCAAATCAGTAGCATCAACTGTAAATTCCGCTTTTTCCTCCTGAATATCCCTATGAGATTGATACACATATTTATATCCAACAAAAGCCGCAATTCCTAAAATTAAAATTACTATGAGTAGTTTTTTCATTGTGTATTTTCCGTTTAAACTTGTTTTAAAAGTATGAAAATTATCTACCTAATGAAACATATTTTTGCATATCAATTAAATTTGATCTAATTTTTACCTTCCAAAACTAGAACTCAATAGGCAATTTATGAAAATAAATATTTTAAAATTTTTGATTTTTTGTATGATTTTATTCAACATAAGTTGTGAAAATGATAGCGAAAAAGATTTAATAGATATCACACCTGTTACCTTGGTTACTTATAACAATAATGTAAAGGCTATCGTTGATAGTAACTGTACTACTTGTCATAATGATCCACCGATTAACTTTGCTCCTATGCCACTTTTAACTTTTGATCAGGTAAAGGAGGCTGTGGATAACAGAGGGTTACTAGAGAGAGTTTCTTCAGAAGATATTAGTTTTTTGATGCCTTCTGGAGGTCCAAGGTTACCACAAGCGACCATTGATATTATATTACAATGGAATACTGATGGATTATTAGAACAATAAAACCATATACCCATGAAAAATATCTTATTCTTTTTGTTAATGCTTGTTTCAGGATCTATTCTTGCGCAAGGAAAATTTATTACCAAGAAAGGTACTATTAGTTTTGAAGCTTCTGTGCCATCTTTTGAAGAAGTAAAAGCTAAAAACAGTACCGTAACTGCCATTTTAAATACTGATAACGGTGACTTTGCTGCTTTAGCCTTAATAAAAGGTTTCAGGTTTAAGAATGCTTTGATGGAAGAACACTTTAATGAAAACTATATTGAATCTGACGATTATCCCAAAGCTACTTTTAAAGGTAAGCTTGTAGACTTTGATATCAGTAATATTCAAAATGAATATGCGATTAAAGGAACATTATCATTACACGGAAAAACAAAGGAAATCGAGGTAAAAGGCGTAGTCAATAAAGATGGTGATGATACAATTTCTATCGCTTCATCTTTTATAACAAAACCTGAAGAGTTCGATATTAAAATTCCAAGTATCGTTAGTAAAAAGATCGCTGATGATATTTCGGTATCGCTAAATTTTATTTTAAAAAAGAAATAGTTTTTTAATATTTCAATTTTTCAACTTGAAATATTCCTTTTTTAAATCTAATTTTTCCTTTTTAGTACATTTTTATTGAATGTCTGTATCATAATCATGTTTATTAGCGCTAATAAACTGTTTGAATATGGTTTCATTCAAAACCATATTATTAATATATAATTAGGAGCTATGTAAATAACTATATAATCAACATATTCAGATTCAAACACACTAATTAATTATTAAAAAATGATATAATGTTATTTTTAATAACGTCTAATTAAAACTCAACTCTCGGTGAAATCTCTTAAAACGTTGCTATATTTTTCCATTTTTAAATATCCTCTTTCAGCCGAAGAGATTTATTTGTTTTCTGCTGCCTCTGATCAAAGTGAAATCAAAAACGAACTTGAATATCTCAAAAAAAAGGGAGTTATTTCTTATGATAACAGTTATTATTTTCTAGATGGAAACTTACAATCTGTTTCTCGTCGTATAGAAGGAAATAAAATGGCTAAATCTGTTATGCAAAAAGCAATTAAAAAAGGTACTTTAATTGCTAAGTTTCCTTATGTAAAAGCTGTTGGTATTTCTGGCGCTTTGTCTAAAAATTATCACGATAAAGATGGTGATGTTGATTTTTTTGTGATTACAAAATCAGAACGGCTTTGGGTTGCAAGAACGCTATTAATGTTGTACAAGAAAATATTCTTATTCAATTCCAGAAAGTTCTTTTGTATCAATTACTTTATAGCGGAAAATTCATTAGAAATATCAGAAAAAAATATATTTACGGCTACCGAATTATTAACGTTAATTCCGGTTTCTGGAGATTTCACTAGTTTCTATAGACAAAACCAATGGGTTTCTAACTTTTTACCCAATTTAGAAATAGGTAAATCTTCCGTCAAAAATTTAAAAAGTAAGCCTCTAATAACTAGAATTATAGAATTAATACTAAACACTAAAATCGGAAATAGTTTAGAACGTATTTTTCTAAAAATGACATTAAAAAAGTGGAATACTAAATTTAAGACTTTACACAAAGATGATTTTGACATAGCAATGAAATCAACGGATGGGGTATCCAAACATCATCCTAGAAATTTTCAGAAAAAGGTCATTGACAGGTTAAACAAACGATACAATGAATTTCAATTAAAATATAATATAGAATTAGAAAAAGAGCATGCTTGATATTTTGTTTTCACATTCTTATTACTACCCTTTAGATCTTAAACAATGGAAGAATCAAACACCTTATCCTCCATTAGGAACTATATACGCTGCTTCTTTAATGCGAGAAAAGGGTTTTACGGTTGATCTTTTTGACACCAACCTAAGAGATAACCCATATGACATTGAAAAAGAAATAATAGAAAAGAAACCTAGATTTATGGTTTTATATGATGATGGCTTTAATTACCTGACAAAAATGTGTTTAACTACTATGCGTGAAGCCGCTTTTGAGATGATGAGAATTGGGAAAAGCCATAATTGCACTATAATTGTCAATAGTTCTGATGCTACAGATCATTATCCTAAATATTTATACAATGGTGCTGATTATATTATCCAAGGAGAAGGAGAACTGGCTTTATTAGAACTTATTTCGGCTCTTAAAAATGAGCAGCCAATAGAAAAAATTAAAAGCCTTGTATATAAAAAAGATGAAAACACTGTTACTAATCCTAAACGAGAAGTTTTAAAAAAACTAGATGAGTTACCTATGCCCGCATGGGATCTTGTGGACATTAATTCTTATAAGAAAGTATGGCATGATGGAGGTAAAGAATTTACTCTAAATCTTGCTACTACCAGAGGGTGTCCATTTAAATGCAACTGGTGCGCTAAACCAATTTATGGAAATAGATATAATACGCATTCTCCAGAATATATAGTAAACCACATACAATATTTACAGAAAAACTATGATGTCGAACGTTTTTGGATGTGTGACGATATTTTTGGTTTAACTCCAGGATGGGTGCAGAATTTTAATCAAGAACTAAAAAACACAAATACTACACTAAAGTATTACATCCAAAGTAGAGTTGATTTATTACTTAAAGAAGATACTATAGATGCTCTTGCTGAATCTGGATTACAAGAAGTTTGGGTTGGAGCAGAAAGTGGTTCTCAATCCATCCTCGATGCTATGGATAAAGGAACTAAAGTAGAAGAAATATACAATGCCACAACGTTACTAAAAGATAAGAATATACGAGTAGCATTTTTTATTCAATTTGGTTATCTCGGTGAAACCAAAGATGATATTTCTAAAACTATAAAAATGATAAAAGAACTAGTTCCAGATGACCTAGGTATATCCGTATCTTATCCACTTCCGGGAACTAAATTTTATGATAAAGTAAAAGATGATCTTCGATTCAAAGCAAATTGGACAGACTCGGATGATTTAGCCATGATGTTTAAGAGTACTTATAATTCTAAATACTATAAAAAACTACATAGATATGTACATAAGGAATATAGAAAAAGTCAAGGACTACGATTCCTAAAAGCTACTCTAAAGAGTCCTTCTAAAATTTCTACTAATACACTAAAACGAATATCATATTTACTGTATTATTTCCCAAGTGCATATATGGATGCTCAGATTTTAAAAAGAATGGAACATATTAATGAATGAGAGTTTTGACATAGCGGCGATAACCTATGATACTACTTTTACTCATAGTAAAATTGGCAAACTCCAAAGAAACTTGGTGTTTGATCATTTGACAAAAATGCTTCCGCCAAATCAAAAATTAGATATTCTAGAAATTAATTGTGGTACTGGTCATGATGCAATATGGCTAGCTGAACAAGGACATCGTGTTATTGCTACAGATATATCATCAGAAATGATTTCAATCGCTAAATCGAAGCAACATAACCAGATCAAAGATCTAGAGTTTCTACAACTAGATATTAACAAGCTAAGCACATTAAATTCTGAACAGCCTTTTGATTTGATATTTTCAGATTTTGGAGGATTAAATTGTCTTTCTCCAGATCAATTAAAAGAGTTTTTTATAGCCGCTCAGGCAAAATTAAAACCAAATGGAATAATCATAGGAGTTATTATGCCTAAGCAATGTTTGATGGAGAATATTTATTTCACGATGAAAGGTAAATTCAAACAAGCTTTTAGACGTAATACTGATAATGTAGTCATAGCAAATGTCGACGGAGTCGATGTAAATACTTGGTACTATAATCCAAAAATGATACAGAAAATATCTAGCAAATTATTTAAAACAAATGAATTAAAACCCATCGGATTATGGATCCCTCCTTCTTATCTTGAATCGTTTTTTAAGAACAAGTCGGGAATTTTAAAAATCTTATCAAATCTGGATATGTTTTTCCGTCGTTTCGCATTCCTATCAAAATATAGTGATCATTATCTAATTTCCCTCATCAAAAAATGAGTATAGTTCTTACCCACGCATATTATCTAAGTACAGATCCTAAGGAACAAAGGATCATGAAACCCTATCCTCCTCTAGGACAGCTTTATATTTCTGGATACTTAAAAGAGTACGGTTTAGAGAATTATGTTTTTGACACAACATTTAGCTCTAAAAAAGAGCAACTAAGTTTTATAGCATCCAAGAAACCAGATGTAGTAGCTATATATGCAAATCTAATGACTAAAGTAGAAGTCATTAAACTTATTAAAACACTAGTTACAGAAGCTACGTACGGTTTCCCAAAAATAGTACTAGGAGGCCCTGATGTTACTTATAACACCGAAAATTACTTAAGATCTGGTGCTCAATATATCGTAATCGGTGAAGGAGAAGAAACGTTATATGAACTCCATCAAGCGATTAAAAACAAAACCGATATACACGCAGTTTCAGGAATTGCATATTTAGATAATGACAAAGTAGTAAAAACTACTGCCAGAATAAAAATGAAAGATTTATCAGTGCTTCCACTCCCAAACCGAGAAGCTATTGATATGCAAAAATATCTTGATACTTGGAAAAATAACCATGGACAAAGTTCTATGACCATTAGTACTCAGCGTGGTTGTCCATATACTTGTAAATGGTGTAGTACAGCAGTTTATGGACAGAGCTATCGAAGAAGACCTGCTAATCTTGTAGCACAAGAATTAGCTATGCTTAAAAGAGAATACAATCCTGATACCATATGGTTTGTTGATGATGTATTTACAGTAAGTCATAAATGGTTAGCAGAATTTCATAAAGAAGTGATACAACAAGATGCTATTATTCCTTTTGAATGTATTACCCGAGCAGAACGTTTAAATGATGAAGTTTTACAACAGTTAAAAGAAGCTGGTTGTTATCGGATATGGATTGGTGCAGAAAGTGGTTCACAAAAAATAGTGGATGCAATGGATCGAAGAGTTAAAGTAGAAACAGTAAGAGAAGCCATCCAGAAAACTAATCAATTAGGTATCGAAACCGGAACTTTTATTATGGTAGGATATCCTGGTGAAGATGAAAAAGATATCGCAGAAACCATACATCATCTAAAAGTAGCGAACCCTACTCATTTTACAATCACTGTTGCTTATCCAATAAAAGGAACTTCTCTATATAATGAAATCGAAAATGATATCACTATACAACCGGATTGGAATACCTCAACAGATAGAGACATTGATTTTAAAAGAACTTATCATCGTAAATTCTATGATTTTGCTGTAAGAAGAATTGTTAATGAAGTAAACTATTTTAAAAACAGAAATAACCTAAAAGAAAAATTAAAATTAAAAGTAAAATCGATAGCCGCTTTACTACTAATGAAATATTATAAATTGAGATAAAATTCTTTATTTAAAAATGGATGATATATGATTAGTGTTGTAATACCAACCAGAAATAGATTAGAATCTTTAAATAGAGTATTAGATTCTCTATATAAACAGGCTCTAAAACCTAAAGAAATAATCATTATTGACTCCAGTGATCAAGCTTTTACAACTAAAGATCTCATTACACCACCTAATACTATTAATTTAATTTTGGAGCGATCCACTCCTTCAGTTTGTGAACAAAGAAATATCGGTATTAAATTAAGTTCAAATCCTATTATTTTATTAAGTGATGATGATTTAGTCTTCGAAGAAGAATATACATTAACATTATATGACTATCTGAAAAAAAATCCCTCTAAAAAAGCTGCTAGTGGAATAATTTTAGAAAAAAATACAAAAGATGAATGGGCATATGCCAATGAGATTTCTGATGTAAAACTAATTTATAATTGGTTCTTTGGACTTTCTATCTTTTCTGATTTATCTAAAAGTAAAAGAGGCAATATTCTTGTTAACCGAATAAAAACTAAATTATCTAACAAAGGAAACCAAATCTCAAAAGCAGGATGGCCTATTTTCGTAAACTGGAATAAAGATGAAAATAATTTTCCTTTTTTTTCATTAATGGGTGCAATGATAAGAAAACCTGAAGAAGATTTATTTGATCCCGTTTTCATATTTAATGGTATTGGAGATAATTATGATGCTTGTATTAAATTAGGCTTTAATATTACCATTCTAAAAAAGATTAAAGCTTTTCATTACAAGGAAATAACGAATCGAATCAATCCAAAAGAAGGTTTCTATTACCGAACTTCAGCATTACATTATATACTACTTAACAATTCTAATTTCTCAAGTTCAAATCGTTTATTTTTACTTTGGTCCTTGATTGGAGTTTTAATTCCAAACTTTCTTAAAATAGATACAGAAATGATAAAATATAATCTGATACTAATCTTCAGAATATTATTTAAAAAAAATCTATATCAAAAAGAAAATATTAATAATATCAGCACATAATAATGATTAAAACATTTGATTTTAAATTTTGAAAAAATTAATTGAACATATAAAATATCTAATTCCTCTATCTAAAAGGAAAAGACTTCCCTTTTTCTTTTCTATTTCTATTGTCAATTCAATTTTAGACTTCATTTCCATCGCGTTTTTAACACCATTTATTCTATTAATAATTGATAAAAAGAAAGTAGATGATTTTTTGGTTTCCCATTTTGGTATTACTTATCAAGAAAAGCATATACTATATGCCCTTATAATTCTAATAGTTTTTTATTTACTAAAAAATTTACTCCAAACTAAAATTGTATCCCTACAATCAAAATACCTCTACTCTATTGGTACTTTGTTATCTAAGAAACTAGTATCCAATTTTACCTATGGAAACTATGAAAAATATTACCTCAACGATAAAGGACAATTAATCAGAGATTTTCATAAACTTCCAACTATTTTCGTAACTAATATTCTTATCCCGATTTACCACTTAACATCAGAAATAATTATAATATCTATGATTATGATAGCAGGATTTATTCTTAATCCTTTGGCAACTATTTTTTCTATAATTTTTGTCTCTATTTCTGCACTATTATTATTGTTTTTGCGTAAAGGCAAAACACAACGCTTTAATGAAATCATTTCTAAATCATATAGAGACACCTTAAATAATTTAATGAATATCTTAAACGGAATCATCGAAATAAAAAGTTCTAAATCAGAAAGAGATTTCATTAATCGATTTGGCAAATCCTATGAGGAACAAAATGACACGCTAGCATCCTTAAGCACTTTTAAACAAAATAATGTACGATATCTAGAAGTAATGACAATTATTTTTATTTCATTTTCTATTGCTTTTATATTATTAAACTCCAGTTCAATGAAAGATCTGGTATTACTTTCTTTTTATGGAAGTGCCGTTATTAAAATTATTCCGTCATTCAATAAAATCATTAACGCGTACATAGATTTAAAAAGTAACAAACACGCGGTTGATATTTTAGCATCTTACAAATTTGACCAATTTAATGAACTAAATGACAATCTGTTCGAAAATTCTTTACGGTTAGAAAACATTAATTTTAATTACCCTAATAATGATTTAATTATATCTAATTGTAACTTAGAAATAAAGAAAGGGGATTTTATCGGAATTATGGGTAAATCTGGTTGCGGAAAAACGACCTTACTACATATTATCTGTAGAATGCTTCCATTTAAATCTGGTAAGATCATATTAGACGAAAATGTTATTACGAATACAGCATCGTTTCCTTTCGTATATATGTTATCGCAACATTCATTTATTTTTCAAGGAACATTGATTGAAAATATAACAATGAATAAAAAAGAAGATATTGATTATAACTATATAAATCACCTCTTTGATAGTTTTGATCTAAAAGATTGGTTTCTAAATTTAGACGATGGTTTTGATACTGTATTAAACATTGATAGTAAAAGTATTTCAGGTGGACAAAAACAACGTTTAGCTTTGATTAGAGCCTTATATACAAAACCAAAAATTCTATTACTTGATGAAGCTACAAATCAACTAAATGAAGATTTAGAGATAAAAATTATGAAATATTTAAAAAGTAGAACAACAGAAAATGAATTATCGATAGTTGCTGTTTTTCATAATAAAGACCTCTCTAAATTTGCCGAGAAACATTACACATTTCAAAACAGCAATCTCATAAAGGGATGAAGAAAAAGTTGTTATTTATTACGCCACTATTTCCAGGGAACAAAAATGAGGATACTATCGTTCCTTTTATTTATCAATTCTGTAATTACTTAGATACTAATTTTGATGATCTAGAAATAGATATAATTACACTCCGATATCCTATTAAAAAAAAGGAATACAATATTAACTCTATTAAAGTGTATGCAATTGGAGGTGGATTTAAAACCAAATGGAATAGTATATTGGTGATTAGTAAAGCCTTTATAAAAGGTGCCAAACTTTTTGGCAGAAATGACTATGACGGAATCCTATCTTTCTGGTATAGTGACACTGCTATTGTTGGTAAGTTACTTAGGATATTTTTTAGAGTTAAACATTTTACTTGGTTGCAAGGACAAGATGTAAAATCAAATAACAAATATTTTAAACTCTTCAGGCCATCCGCAGATCGACTTATTGTAGTGGGAAAAAACCATCAAAAGGTTTTAAAAAAACATTGGGGTATTACCGCTAAAAAAATTGCCAATGTAGCTGTAGACACCAATAGCTTTCCGAAACTGAATATTGGATCAAGAACCATTGATATTATTGGTGTAGGAAATTTAGGCGCATTAAAAAATTATTCTTTATTTATTGAAATCATTTTCGAATTAAAAAAAGTGTTGAATACCATAAATGTTGTTATCTGTGGGGATGGAGAAGAAAAAGAAATGCTTACTACTAAAATTAATGCGCTAGGACTAAGAAAAAATATTACATTAATGGGGTATGTACCCAATAACAAGGTTCGAGATCTTTTAAACAATAGTAAACTGTTACTACATACTTCTCAATTCGAAGGTAATTCTATGGTTGTTCAAGAAGCTCTGTATAGTGGTTGCAAAGTAATTAGTACATTCCCTTTATCAGAAAACATAACGAACTTTTTCTATGAAGATAATAAAGTAGACTTAATTAAAACATCAACGGGTTTATTGAATAAAACTCAACAAATCCAACGGGTTAGGCATTTCAAAATAGAAGATACTGCTGCTGTAATCTATTCTTGTTTTTTTGATTCTAAATAATGAAACGTTTGATAAATATCTTCAGCTATTGCTTTATGAGTCAATTTATCTTCTACACATTGCAACAATTCTGATTGTTTTTTAGAATAATCTATAGTTTTTGTTTCACAAAAAGCTTTCAGTAGTTGTTCTCTATTACCTGGCTCAAACAATAAAGCACAGGCTCCATTATTAGTCATATAATTAAAAGACGGAATACTAGTTACAATCGGAACACAACCACAGGTCATTGCCTCTGCAAGTGCAAATCCACTACCCTCATAATGAGATCCCAAAACAAAATACTCATGAGTTTGATATAATAACTCGATTTCTTTTCTATCTAATCTTCCAATGTTATCAACTGCTTGTTTTAAAGGTGTACTTGAGCTTAACAAGTCATTTACTTCTTCTAATAATTCAAACTCATTATATACCATCGTTAATGTAGCCAAAGGTTCTTTAACTAGGTATTTTTGAAAAGCACTCAAAACAGTAATTGGATCTTTATTCTTATCCAATCTCCCGACCCACAAAAAGGATTCTTTCTTTCTCTTAATCTCTGGGTTGAATGTAAAATTGGTAGCACCTTCCATTACTTCGAAAACTTTATTATTATCAAAAACTCCAGACGCTACCCAATCTTTGGCATTTTCTTTTCCTGTAAAAAAATAACCATCTATATATTTATCAGCCCAAGTATATATTAATTTCTTTAAACCTTTGGGCGCTTCAGCATATCCTTGAACTTGAACCAAAATTATTGATTTCTTACGTAATTGTTTCCGTAGAAAATAACTATACCTCCCATATCCCATTCCATGTATTAAAATGTAATCTGGTGCTAACTTATTTATGAAATTATGGTATAAAAAAGGAATACTATATTTTTTTATTTTCCTTCCTTTATAGAATAGATAATGAACTCCTTCTTTTCTCATAGAAAAATTAATCCCAATCCTATTCAATGAAATTGTTTGTGTTTTATCCTTCAAATACGGAAGGTACCCTAAACTATAATTAAACTTTTTAATTAATAAATCCGGTTTTTTTATCTTCTCTGAATAGTAATTTAAATCTAGAAAAACCTTATTCATACACAAAAACTAAAAATTTAATCATAACCAAATCTTTCTTTACTATAATCTATGATTACTAAATACTTTTTTTAAAATCACTAGATATTAAAGATTATGACTAAATTTAATTAAATATCTAATAATAAACTCTTGAGACTTATATTAAATTCTATTTGTCGTTTTTTTATAAAATCAACAATTGTTTGACCTATAATTCTTCTTTACAAGTATGAGAAAAAAAATTAAGGATTTCATTATCATTATCTTCATATCATTCCTTTTATTAGTAATATTAGAAGTCATCCTTGGTTTTTTTTTCGAAAACAGAAAATTTCAACATCAATCTAATAAAATAGACCGTGTCTTAGCATCCAATTCATATTCTGAAAAAGATATTCCTTTTATAAAACAGTTTTACAATGATTACCATAAGCTAACCTATGAATGGGATCCATTTACGGAATATAAACTTAAACCATATACAGGTAAAGCAATAAATATTGATGTACAAGGTAATAGAAAAACTATCAATGAAGACACTATCATAACTGATTCTACATATACTATCTATTGTTTTGGTGGTTCTACTATGTTTGGCGAAGGAGCTAGAGATATAATGACAATACCGTCATTATTATCCAAAAAATTAAAAGAAAAAGAGCCAACAAAAAAATTTCATATTACCAACTACGGTGTTCCCGCTTATAGCAGATCACAAGAAACTGCACTATTAATAGAAGCTTTAAAAAAAGGAAAAAAACCAGATATTGTTGTTTTTTATGATGGTTTTAATGAAGTACTTTTAAAACACCCTAATTATTTAAAAAACGTTAGGGAACCAATAAAACAGTCATATGATGCTATCAAAAAATCTAACAAACAATTCATATTAGCACTTAAATCAAGTAATGTTAATATGGGTATTAAAAAACTACAAAACAAATTAAAGCACGTAGAAAAAGAAAAATATGATGTCATCATAAACGACTCTATACTTGATGAAATTATAAAAGGATATAGAAATAATATTAAAATTACGGACGCTATCAGCAATCAATATCGTTTTAATATCTTTAATTACTTACAACCATCTGTTTATACCAAGAAATTAAGAACCGAATATGAAAACCTTCAATATAACAAACATGAAGGTTTAGATAAGGTATTTCATAAGTTATATCAACAATTAACAATTGATTCAATATTACAAAACTCAAATAACTTTATTAATATCAGTAACTGTTTTGACACTAGTAAAGAAAATATATTTATTGACAATTGCCATATTTCTGAATATGGTAATTCTATAATAAGTGAAATTATTGCTAATGATATTATTACATCAATTAATAATATCAACTAGCTTAGGACTTATATATCATCATTAGAACATCTCATTCAATGAATCATAATTTATTTAAAAAGAAGTACTTAATCTCTTTATTTAAAAAATTGATTTTAATATTTGGCTTTACATTCCTTCTTTTGGAAGTAGTACTAGCTATATATACGAAGAATAGCAATCTTAATATTGAAATCCCTACATACTCTTTAGAGAATACACAGAGTTTTTGGTATGACATTAATAAAAATTTTGGAACCTCTCATCTCCCAAATAATAATTATAGGCAAAAAAAAACATGCTTTGATGTAACTTATCAATCCAATTCCAAGGGTTTTAGAGATCAAGAAAGAGCTATAAGAAGTTCTAATAAGAGAGTATTGGTTCTTGGAGATTCATTTATCGAAGGTGTAGGTGTATCTAGAGAATTCAGACTATCAAATCTATTAGAAAAAGAAAAAAATATACCACATCTAAATTTTGGAATGGCAGGTAATTTTGGATCTACACAATATTACATGTTATATAAAACATTAGCTAGTTCTTACACTCATGATGCCATTTTAATAGGTGTTTTACCCGCAAATGACTTTATTGATGATGACTATGAAATAAACTTAAAAATTAATTCGGACCGATATCGACCATATCTCGTCGGAGACTATCCGCATTATTCATTGACCTATCATCTGGATAGCATCCAGAAGTCAAGAGTGCATAGTAAAAAACTTAAACCTATTAAAAAAATATTTAAAAATTTCACATATTCATACAACGTTCTTTTATATGCTAAATCAGTATTAAAACAATCTATAAAAAAAGATAATAAAATAGTATCTGAAGATGAAATTCCCGGATATTTTAATTATTCAGAAAAGCAATTAAATCGCCTAAAGTATTCATTAGAACAGATTAAATCAATAGCTGGGGAAAGAGAAGTTATGGTTTTTACAATTCCAGTATTAAGAGATATTCAAAATTATAAAAAACATAAAAATAATCCTTTAGGTAAAGAAATGTCCGCTTTTTGTAAATCTATCGGAATCAAATATTTGGATCTTCTTTTAGAAACAGATAAAATTTCCATAAAAGATTCTGAAGAACAGTTTTTAACTTGTGATGGGCATTGGAGTAAAAAAGGAAATGTTTTTGCTAAAAAACATATCCAATCTTTTTTTGATTATTACAATTAATATCCATTACATATTAATCAATTGATTAAACAACTCGTATTCTTCTGGATATTTAGATGTATCAACATCAATGTACTGTGAGTTATTAATAATTTTTCCTTCTTTTATATTAGCACTAGGATCCCCACTGGTACCTGTAAAATTAAATGTTTCATATTCCGATTTAAGTGGTGTAGACATCTCTAAAAACTCACTTATTTTATCTAAAATTACATTTGGTGCACGCACTAACTCCTCAGAATTTATAACTAAACACTGATCATTAGATAATTTTTCTCTCAGTTTTATTAGGTAAGACATCCGATCATGATAATATTTTTTTGATTTATCATCTGACCATGGTGTATAATGTTTTTTAGTAAGTGCCATAATACTAGCTACTGATGGATCAGGAGGTCGTGTTAGAATAATCACTTTAAAATTCTTTTTTTGAAAAATCTTTGGATTGGGAGTTTTCGAATTATGATTTATTTGATCTACATAGGTTTTTTTAAAAAAATTAACAGACCTATTCTTTAATAAGGTCTTAGATTTCATATAAAGTAATTTTAAATTACTCTCATATATCGCGTTACTTTCTCCAAGTCCCACCATAGTTGGGTGTGATAAAAGAATATGAGTCAACAAAGAAGACCTACTTCTCATATGCCCCATTACGAAAAGATAATCCGTTCTTTTAGTTTCCATTATAGTGTGTGAGTTTATACCTAGTATATATCATATTCTAAAAAAGTAGCTCTATTTATAATTTTTCAGGTTCTGTTTTAATAAAACTATGCTCTATCATTTTTTTTAATGAGCTCTGATAATTTATTTTTTCAGTTGGTATATGTAAGTCTACCTGTTTAGGAGGTTCGTATGGATCATCAATCCCTGTGAAATTTTTTATTTCTCCTTTTAGCACTTTTTTATATAATCCTTTGGGGTCTCTTTCTATACAACCTTCAATAGAACAATCAACATAAATTAGTTTAAAATCAAAACCTTCATTTTCTATAAGTTTCTTAGCATCTAATCTATGGTCATTATACGGAGCTATAAGAGAAACAATAACACTGATTCCTTTCTTAAGATAAGAGATCGATAGCTCGGCCGTTAAGATTAACTGTTTATGTCTATCTTCTTTACTAAACCCTAAATCACAGTGCAATGCCTTGCGCAGATCATCTCCATCTAAATGAAAGACTTTATTTTCTATACTTGAGTAGTAATTTGTTAAACCTTTTCCCAAAGTAGTTTTTCCACTACCCGACAAACCCGTTAAAAGAATAAAAACTGGTTTCAATTATGTTACTATTTTATTTTAATTATTAAAATGATCCCTCTTTTTATATGTGGTTTTTAAAATAAAGAATAGACAAAGGGTGATACAACAGAATTCTCTGTAAAAACTAATAAAGCTCCTAATAAAACTAAAACAATAATAATTGGGATCAACCAATACTTTTTTTGATGCATCAAAAACTTCAAAAACTCTAAAAATATCCCTGATTTATTCATTGCTAATATAATTTTTCATAATCGATACTTTCTTTTTTATCTATCCATCCAGTAGTCGCTTTTTTCTTATTTGTAATTCTTAAAACAAACGTAATTGGAAAAAAAAGTAAGTAATAGACTATCCCTAAAATAACAAAAGAACTGATCTCTCCCAAAATATTACCAACAAATAACCAAACGAATAGAAAAGGATAAAACAGTATTGGTAACAAAAGCGTAATTATTGACACTCCCACAAAACCAATGGTCGTATTAATCTGTTTTGCATTAAATATAAATCCATCTTTATATACAGAGACACAAAAAATTAACAATAATAGTACTAATACCAATCCTCCAAATTGTCGTTGCTTTCTTTTAGCATTACTATTATCCTGAACAATATCTATCACACCACTAATCCAACTCATACTGTATTTGTTTAGAAAGTGTTTCACTCACATTCCTATTCCTTTCTTTATATATTATATAATTACCTAATACCAACAGATCCATTTCTGTCTGAAAAAAACATCTCAACGCATCTAACGGAGAGGCAACTATAGGTTCGCCTCTAACATTAAATGATGTATTAATCAATACAGGGCAAGACGTTTTATCTTCAAAAGAAGAAATTAATTGGTGTAACAATGGGTTTTCTTCTGAAGAGAGCGTTTGAACTCTAGCTGTGCCATCTTCATGAATACAGGATGGTATTTTTTCTTTCTTATCACTTCTAAACGTAAAAAGCATGTATTTAGAAGATATACTATCCAAAAACCAATCTTTAGCTTTTTCTTCTAATACTATGGGAGCAAAAGGTCTAAACCCTTCTCTTTTTTTGATTCTCATATTCACATGCTTTTTCATATCACTATATAACGGACTTGCCAAAATACTGCGATTACCCAAAGCTCTGGGTCCAAACTCCATTTTACCCTGAAACCAACCTATTATTTTTTTGCCTTTAAGCTGATCCGAAACCTCTTCACATAACTCCTTATCATTTACTAAACTATAATCAATCTGATGTTCCTTTAAAACAGCTTCTATAGCATCATTACTATAACCAATTCCTAGATATGCTTGTTCTGGTAATGTATTATCGATATAAGTTCTCTCGTTTTTTAAATAATGATACCATCCCACGAAAGCCGCTCCCATTGCTCCTCCACCATCTCCTGCCGCTGGTTGCACCCATATATTTTTAAATATATCTTTAGTAAGCAACTCTCCATTTGCTTTACAATTTAGCGCTACCCCTCCTGATAAACATACATTGTCTGATTTAGTTATTTTCTTTGTATACCTAATTAATTTTACCAAAAAGTCCTCGGTAACTGATTGTATAGAACTTGCTACATCACAATAAAACGATGTCATTTCTTCATTTGGTTTTCTTGCCAATTGTCCTAAAACGTCGCAAAATGCTTTGTTAATTGTAGTTTTTCCTTTATCGAATGAGAAATATTTAAGATCTAAATGTATTTCTGCCTGATCTGTAATTGTAACAAAATGTTTTAATATTAACTCCTTATAAATAGGTTTACCATACGGAGCTAGTCCCATTAACTTATACTCTCCAGAATTAATTTTAAAACCGCAATACTGGGTAAATGCACTGTATAAAAGCCCAAAAGAATGTGGGTAATGTTGTTCTTTTATAATCTTTACTTCATTATTGTTACCTAAGCCTATAGTGGTACAAGCCTTTTCTCCCACTCCATCTATCGTAACTATAGCACTCTCAGAAAAAGGAGAAGAAAAGAAAGCTCCTGCTGCGTGTGCTTCGTGATGTTCAGAAAATAAAACGCTACCTGTAAATGCTAATTCCTTTTTAATAATTGCGGGAATCCAAAGTTTGGTTTTTGTCCAAGATTTGATAGATTTTCTAAAAAAAGAAAAACCAAAAGGTGTGTTAGCTTGAATAGAATTAATAATCCTATCAAATTTTAGAAAAGGTTTCTCATAAAAAACGACTACCTCGATCGATTCTATATCAATCCCTCCTTCTTTTAAACAAAACTCAATTGCTTTTTTAGGAAATGAAGGATCATGTTTTTTTCGAGTAAAACGTTCTTCTTGAGCAGCGGCTATAATTTTACCATTTTTAAGTAAGCAAGCTGCCGAATCATGATAAAACGCTGAAATTCCTAAAATATAACTCACACTCTATTCGTTTGATAATAATTCCTCTTCTAAAAAAGTACCTAAAACCTTTTGACCATACTCGTTTAAATGAGGATCGTTAAGATAATAAAGTCTTTTCTCTTTCGTATCTTTTTCTCGTAATTGTTCTAAAGGGTTTAGTAAAGTCACATTTTGATATTGTTGTATATCCAAAGAAGCTTTTTCAAAAAAACCATATTCCGTTTTCCTAAATTCAGTTTCATCAGAAAACTTTGCTCCCAATTGACGCATATTATTGAAATAAAAAGAATTTAACTGCGAACAATGTGGGGCAAAAACAATAAAGACATGAACATCAGTTGGGATTCCTTCTATAAATTCTTTTAATTCATCAATCCAAATATTATATCGGTTTTCAAAACTCCCTTCTGCTGTTACCGATTTATATAAGTATGCTGAATCCGACTGAAAATATAATTTGCTTCGCTGATTATAATCCTTTACACTAAATCTTTGATCATTAAACGTCTTATTAATTGGTGCAACGCTCGATTTAAAATGCCCCAACCGATAATTGACATAAGAACTACTCAGAAACATATCCGATACATCCCAGTATACATTTCTTATTAAGGATAATGCTTTATAATTCGTTAAATGATCGACATCTATAAGATCATTTCCTACATATACTTGATAGATAATATTTTTTGGCTGATATTTCTGTATTCGTCGATTTACAAAAGTATTAACCTGCTTCACTCCTATTCCTTGTACACCAGAATTTATAAATGTTTTATCACTAACACTTCTTAAATACGTAACATAATTACTTGTTGTGGCAGAAAAAGAATCTCCAAACACTAAATAATCTATATTCTTAGATTCGATATCATTAGCATCATTTAGAGAAGTAAACTCTGCTTTATAAAAATCAATAACAGAAAATCGATACGATAGCTCAAAAAGAAGAAACACAATAATCAGAACAATCACTGTTTGATATAACCAACTTAAAACTTTCTTCACACCTTGGGAAATTATCTAATTATCGTTTCTAAATATCACATGCTTGTAGCATAATCAGCAGCATAAATTAAAAAACATCAAAATCGTAAAAAGTTCTTTTTATCAAAATCTTCTTTAGTAATCGACTTACCATTAATTGTGGTAGTATCCCAATCTTGTGTTATTTTCCATATACCATTGATCTTTTTTAATACAATATGGAATTGTCCATACAAGTATTGTGTCTTATTATCCGCAGTTATTCCTATTTTATAAAAACCAACTTCATACGAAGTATCGTCATTGGTATGCCTACTATCGAACCAAAAATCTAATTTTATTTGTGTATTACTTTCTTTAGAAGCTTTTAGACGTTCTACATTCTTACTCTTAAATACATTCTTGGTATCAATCCCTTCTGGTGTAACACGTAAAACTTCATCTGCATATATCTCGTTTAATAATACTGCGTCCAATGATTCATACGCTTTCTGGAATGGTTTCCAAACGGTTTGATCGATTTGCTTTTGGATTTCTAAACTATTCACCTGTCCGAGCATAATCGAACTAAAGAACATAAAAACAGGAATAAAAAATCTAATCATAATATATGTATTGGTAAAAGTATAAAGTTAAAACTTTCTTTAGTTTTAAAAACATAATCACTTACAAACAAAAAAACCCGCTGTTATAGCGGGATTTAAGATTCTATATTTTATTAAAATTACTTACTCAAGTACATCTTACGTCTTGAATATAGATCGTAAAACTGATCATCTTTAAGATCATCAATAAACAAAATACTTTCTCCAGTACTCTTCATCTCTGGTCCAAGTTTCTTATTTACATTCGGGAACTTATTAAATGAAAATACAGGCTGTTTGATTGCATATCCATCCAAATGTGGTTTGAAATCAAAATCCGTAACCTTCTTCTCTCCTAACATTACCTTAGTAGCATAATTTACATATGGTTCTCCATACGCTTTCGCTATAAAAGGTACTGTTCTAGAAGCTCTTGGATTTGCTTCTATGATATATACAACATCATCCTTTATAGCAAACTGTATATTAATCAATCCAACCGTATTTAATGCTAAAGCAATTTTATGCGTATGGTCCTTAATTTGTTGCATAACAAATTCTCCAAGGTTAAATGGTGGTAAGGTAGCATTAGAATCTCCTGAGTGTATTCCGCAAGGTTCAATGTGCTCCATGATACCAATGATATATACATTCTCTCCATCACAGATTGCATCTGCTTCGGCCTCTATAGCTCCATCAAGGTAGTGATCTAATAATAATTTATTATTCGGTATTTTGCGCAACAAATCAACAACGTGTTCTTCTAATTCTTGTTTATTGATCACAATTTTCATTCCTTGACCACCAAGTACATAAGATGGACGTACTAATATTGGAAAATCTAAACGATCTGCAACCTCTAAAGCTTCATCAGCCGTTTCGGCAATATCGAACTCTGGATAAGGAATGTTATTTTCTTTTAATAAAGTAGAAAAACTACCTCTATCCTCTGCTAAATCTAGTGATTGATAGGTTGTTCCAATAATCTTAATTCCATATCGATCAAGCTTTTCAGCAAGTTTTAAGGCTGTTTGCCCTCCTAACTGAACGATAACACCTTCTGGCTTTTCGTGACGAATGATATCATATATATGTTCCCAGAAAACAGGCTCAAAATATAATTTATCCGCTGTGTCAAAATCGGTAGAAACTGTTTCAGGATTACAGTTAATCATAATTGTTTCGTATCCACATTCTGCAGAAGCCAAAACTCCATGAACACAACAGTAATCAAACTCAATACCTTGACCAATACGATTAGGACCAGAACCTAATACTACTATTTTCTTTTTATCTGTTACAACACTTTCATTAGCAACAATAATCTCTCCGTCGGCTGTCTGTGTTTCCGCTTCGAAAGTAGAGTAAAAATATGGCGTTTGTGCTTTAAATTCAGCAGCACAAGTATCTACCAACTTATACACTCTATTGATTCCTAACTCGTCTCTTTTGTTGTATACTTCACTTTCATAACAACCAAGCATATGAGCGATCTGTCTATCAGCAAATCCTTTTTGCTTAGCTTCTAGAATCAAATCTTTGGTTAATGATTGGATTGTATACGTTGAGATTTCTTTTTCTAATAAATATAATTCTTCATACTGCTTTAAGAACCACATATCTATTTTAGTAATCTCGTATATCCTACTAAGCGGAATACCCATTTGGATTGCATCATAGATCACAAAAACTCGATCCCAACTAGCGTTGGTAAGTTTTTCTATTATTTGATCGTAATCTTTATATCCTTTTCCGTCTGCTCCAAGACCATTTCTCTTAATCTCTAGAGACTGAGTAGCTTTATGTAAGGCTTCCTGAAAAGAACGTCCAATTCCCATTACTTCACCTACTGCCTTCATCTGCAGTCCTAACCTTCTATCAGATCCTTCAAACTTATCAAAATTCCAACGAGGTATTTTTACGATTACATAATCTAATGTTGGCTCAAATAAAGCCGACGTAGATTTTGTAATTTGATTATCTAATTCATCCAATGTATAGCCAATTGCTAATTTAGCCGCTATTTTTGCAATAGGATATCCTGTAGCTTTAGAAGCTAATGCCGAAGAACGAGATACGCGTGGATTAATCTCAATTGCTATAATATCTTCATTTTCATCTGGACTTACAGCAAACTGCACATTACATCCTCCTGCAAACTCTCCTATACTTCGCATCATATGAATTGCCATATCACGCATACGCTGATATGTTTTATCACTAAGAGTCATTGCTGGAGCAACGGTAATAGAATCACCTGTATGAATCCCCATAGGATCCATATTTTCGATCGCACAAATAATTACCACATTATCATTAGCATCTCTTAATAATTCTAATTCATACTCCTTCCATCCTATCAATGCTTTATCAATCATTACTTCGTGGATAGGAGAAGTCTCTAACCCTCTAGTCAATAATTCATCAAACTCTTCTTCTTTATATACAAAAGATGCCCCAGCACCTCCTAGTGTATAAGAAGCCCTTATTACTAAAGGAAAACCAAACTCCTGAGCAATTTCTTTCCCTTTTAGGTAAGATCCTGCAGTAGCTTGTGGTGCCATTCCGATTCCGATCTTAAGCATTAGCTCTCTAAACTTCTCACGATCTTCTGTTATATTAATGGCATCTATATCTACACCTATTATCTCTACATCAAAATCTTTCCAAATTCCTTTCTCATCTGCTTCAATACAAAGATTTAAGGCAGTTTGACCTCCCATAGTTGGCAGTACTGCGTCTATGTTTGGATGATTTTTAAGGATTTCGATAATAGATTTGGTATTCAATGGTTTCAGATATACATGATCTGCCATTGAAGGATCCGTCATTATAGTTGCCGGATTAGAATTTATCAATATGGTTTCTATTCCATCTTCACGTAAAGAACGTAAAGCTTGTGATCCGGAATAGTCAAACTCACATGCCTGGCCAATAATGATTGGTCCTGATCCAATGATCAATATACTTTTGAGTTTTTCGTTTTTTGGCATTTTGGTGTTGGTATTGAAATTTAAAAAATAATTTAGGAATCAACTAGATATAAAAAAAGGCGTTACTCCTAAAAGTAACACCTTAAATATTTTCGTCGCACTACAATCATTAGTGCTTATGTCTTAATTCTGAAGAAACAGATAGCTTCTTTCTGCCTTTAGCTCTTCTACGAGCAAGGACCTTTCTACCATTAGCAGAAGCCATACGCTCTCTAAAACCGTGTTTGTTTTTTCTCTTTCTCTTCGATGGTTGAAACGTTCTTTTCATTGCTATCTATCTTTATATATCTTCTTGAAATCTCTTTTTTGTAAAACTAGTTGGAATCTCATCCCAAAACTGCGGGCAAATATACGAAGAGTTTTTACTTTCACAAACCTAAATATCAAAATATTTATAATTGTTTTTATTACCTTTGCCGCGACAAAAAAAATAATACATTTTATGTACAACAAAAACATTAAATTAGTAATTGCAGCATTAATTGTTGGTACTGCCATTTGGCAAATGATAGAAGGATATATTGGAAATGGAATTATGCTGATTTTACTAGCTTCGATTTTTGTCTTTTTATATTTTAAAAACGAATTAATTTTACTTTCATTCTTAAGATTACGTAAACAAGATTTTCCAGGAGCAAAAAAATGGTTAGATAGAATTAAGAACCCTGAAAGTGCTCTTACCACTAAGCAACAAGGATATTACAACTATCTTTTAGGTATTATGTTATCACAAACAAATATCACGCAAGCAGAAAAATATCTCAAAAAAGCTATAAAATTAGGGCTATCCATGAATCAAGATTTAGCCGTTGCTAAACTTAATCTTGCAGGTATTGCCATGACCAAAAGAAGAAAAAGAGAAGCTCAAAATTTACTTACCGAAGCTAAGAAATTAGATAAGCATGGTATGCTAAAAGAGCAAATCACTATGATGAAACAACAAATGAAAAAGATTTAGGCACACTAATTGTTCTTATAATTACGTTATCTAGTAGTTCAAAGGGTAAAATAAGGGCAGTACTAAATCTAATAAATAATGTTTTAAGACACTAAAACTGTTATTTTTAAAGACTTTATAGTACATTAGCTCGCGTAATAAAGTTGTAATGAAGAAAATATTAATTCTAGGAATACTTTTTTTATATATAGGAAATGTTTTTGGACAGCTAGAAAGAAAGATTCCTTTTTCAATTGCTGTTGCAGCCCATATCAAAAAATATAATTTAAAAAGTAATGAAGCATACAAGGATCAAGATCTAGAATATGCTAAATTCTTATTTGATTCACTTGTTCAAAATCATCTGGTTGGAACTTATATGGATGATTTTAAGATGAGTCCTTTAAAAGGAGAACCAATCTCTTTTAAAGAAATTGAAAAACCTATATTCTTAATTACATATGCCACTTGGTGTGTTCCTGGTATTGGAGAAATACCAGCATTGAATGACTTATCGGATAAATTTCATGATCAAATAGATTTCATTGTCTTATTCTGGGACACAAAAGAGAGACTGAAGGAAAAAGTTGGTGAGTACAGTGAAAACATTCAACTATTATATGTTAATGAACTTACTAATCAAAATTCTTATATCATTAACAACCTGAAGCATTCTCTTGGATTCCCTATGATGTACTTTATGGATAGCGATAAAAAATTGTTAGATATTCGTAAAATTGTTACTCATCATTCTAGCGAAACTCTCAGTAACTCTTATACAATACATTATAATTCTCTATCTAAAGGGGTTTCTCTTTTAATAGCTGATCTTGATGCCAAAGGTGCATTAGCTGTTCCTGCGGAGGAAGATAAAAAAGAGCTTAAAGTTAAAGGTGACTCAAGAACACAAGAAGAACGCGATATAGATGAAGAATATGAGCGTTATAGACGAGAGAAAGATTCTTTAAACGAGAGGAAACAATAGATAAGAATTATTTATATCTTTGTTTATTTCCCAAAAATCATTTTTAAGGCCACGAGTAAAAGAATCCCACCAAAGATTTTTTTCAAAGTCGTTTGATTTAGAGAAACTGCAAACTTACTTCCCAAATAGCCTCCTATAATAAAAGTAATCGCCATTATAGCAGCGAACTTCCAATTTACGTGACCTTCTTTATAGTAGTTAAAAGCCGCCAATAAAGTTACAGGAACAGAAAGTACCGCAAGACTTGTACCTTGTGCTTGATGCTGTGTAAATCCAACCCATAATATCAATAAAGGTATCATTACTACACTACCACCAATACCCATAGTGCCGCTAAGAAAGCCAGCCAATAACCCTATAACTACTAATGAAATAATTGTCATTGTATCCATACTACAATTTTACAATAATTGTAGATATGGCAATATAAAATGTAGAAATAATTTAGGTAAACACTAGATATTATTGTCCTAGTCCAGTTTTATAATACCCTTCTCTTGGAATTTTAATTAAATACTCCTTTCCGGTACCATTATTAAGATGAGTTTCACGCAACCAAGGGTTATGTAATTTCAAAATCTTATAATTGATATTATATTTAGCTGCGAACTCATTAAAATCTACTATTGGCTCATCAACTAAAACATTAAAAGTAGGAATATACTCGTATAAATCATTTTTAGTAAAGTTAAACCCATACTTTTTAGGATTACTTAGGATCTCTTTTACTGCTGTAATTCTAAAAACATACCTTCCTGTTTCCTGACCTAAAAGAAGATCGTAATATGTAGTAGCATTTTGTCTTTTTAATTGCTTATTTATTCCTCCAGGACCAGCATTATAAGCTGCTGCTGCCAAAGTCCAGCTTCCAAAACGCTTTTTAGCATTCTTTAAATACTTACAAGCAACTCTTGTTGACTTTTCGATATGATAACGTTCATCTACATTGTTGTTTACTTCTAAACCATATTCTTTTCCTGTATTTTTTAATATTTGCCAGAAACCGGTAGCTCTAGCTGGAGAAACAGCCTGAGTTAAACTACTTTCTATAACTGCTAAATATTTAAAATCATCTGGAACGCCTTCTTCTTTCAATATTGGCTCTATAATCGGAAAATACTTATTCGCTCTTTTAAAAAGCAATAAACCATTCGATTGCCAATAGGTGTTAACCAACAACTCCCTATCCATTCGTTCTCGAATATCTGGATTTTCTACAGGAACTAATTCTCCTGCAAAATTCATGTTATCAGGCATAGGAACTGCATAGACATTGTAGTCGTTAATCAATTTTTCTTCTAAAAGTTCCTGGGCAATTGGCTTCTGAGGTTCTTGTTGTGTAGCATTTACTAAAATTCCAAAGGTAAATAGCACACCTAAAAAAACTAACATTTTTTTTATCATCTTCATCTTTAAGTAGGTTTTATTGGGGAATAAATTCTTAAGTTTCCAAAATAATGTAAAATATTGGAATATTGGCTATTAATTCTCAATTATTTCTGGAAGATGCTTGTTAAACCAACGCGCTCTATTAATAATCATCACATGAGTTCCCTTTTCTACAGTTATACAGTTATCAATGTAAGAGATCGGAAAAACGATATCTTTACTACCATGTATATGAACAATTCCATCAATAACCTCTTCTTGATCCCAACAAACTATCTTCTCGATTGCCCAATCCAAATAGGTTTTGTCATTTACAGATAAATATTTTTGATACATCGCAGCTCTCTTTTTTGCAAAATCACCAAACGCCAGTTTCTCCCAATTATCTATTTTAGAAACTAATGATGTTGGCATCAATTTATACGCTTTTGTCTTTCTTACTAATCGCATTCGCTTAGGGAGTTCATGTTTTGTCTTAACACTAGAAATTACAACTAGTTTACTAACATTAAGGTACTTACTCATTTCTTGAACCATAATACCACCAAAAGAAACACCAATAAGTACACATTTCTTATGTTCAACTTCTTCACACATTCGTTTTGCGTAAGACTCCATTGATTCATTTTTTTTGGGAATCTTCCACGGAATGGTATATGTTTTATATTTTTCTTCTGAGAGATTTATATATTCAAAAATAGATACGTCTGCAGCCATACCAGGAACAAAATAAACATGGGTAACTTCCTTCATACTAGGTATTTTAACAATGGTTTATACGTTTTAAAGTTCTAATTTTCTTATCTTTGCAGCTCAAAACTATAGTAATACTTTATCAGAAAAAAGTAAACAGGATATTAAATTATTGTAAAAGGGAAAATTTTAACTAACAAATCTTAGTTAGGCTAAGTAAGGAATACTAAAATTTAATCTACACAATATCTTAATTTTTTATAATTATTATCAGATTTCTGACAAAGAAAAATTATGAGTTTTAGAACCCATTTTAATTTTTATCAATAGTAAATTAAAAAAAATATGGAGAACATGAGCGATGTGGAATTAGAAATAGTAGACAACGAATTTTTAAGACAATTCGAAACTACTATTGAAGGTCAAAAATCAAAGATCGAATATGCTCAACAAGAGAGAAAAATATTCCTTACTAAACTCGTGATGAGCGAGGAGCAAATGGAAAAGGGATATTCCGAAGAATTTATAGTAGCTGTTTTTAATATTATCGAAGAACGTAATATTAGACTTGTTCCTACAAGCCCTATTATCGCAAAATTCATGCGAAAGAATAGAAGAAAATACAAAGATTTACTTCCTGTTGGAATCAACATATAGAAGTATCTTTAGAAACATAAAAAAACCTGCTATTCAGCAGGTTTTTTTATGTTCTATTAGTACTAATTTATCTAGTATAGACAAAAAACAACTCGTTTTCAGCCTAACAATCACACATACTTTTGAATCCTTAAAGCGGTATTACTTTAAAAACTCAAACCGCACCAAACCATCATCATCAATATCTGTTAGCTGTACGGGACATAATGTATTTACATAAGAAGGGTTCCAAGGCATCTTTACCTTTACATAATTCTCTGTAAATCCATGAATATATCCTTCTTTATTTTCTGACTCAAACAATACAGTTCTTTCTGTTTTCAATTGACTTTCATAAAAAGCTCTACGTTTTTTAACAGACAAACCTCGTAACATTTTACTTCTCTTCTTTCTTACATCTTGCGGAACCACATTATCCAACGAAGCCGCTACTGTATTCTCTCGTTCGGAGTAGGTAAATACATGTAGATAAGAAATATCCAATTCGGATAAGAAATTATAAGTATCTAAAAAATGATCATCTGTTTCTCCAGGAAAACCAACAATCACATCAACTCCAATACACGCATGAGGCATCACTTCTTTTATTTTTCGCACGCGATCTACATACAAGTCACTTAAATACCTGCGACGCATTAACTTTAATATCTCGTCACTACCAGACTGCAATGGAATATGAAAATGAGGTACAAATGTTCGTGATTTTGACACAAAATCAATCGTCTCATTCTTTAAAAGATTAGGTTCTATAGATGAAATACGAAGTCTTTCTATACCATCTACTTCATCAAGAGCTTGTACTAATTCATAAAAAGTATGCTCGTGCTTCTTATTACCGAACTCTCCTTTTCCATAATCACCAATATTAACTCCGGTAAGTACTATTTCTTTAATACCTTTTTCAGAAATCTCTTTTGCATTTTTCAACACATTATTTAATGTATCACTACGAGAAATACCTCTTGCTAATGGAATTGTGCAATATGTACATTTATAATCACACCCATCCTGAACTTTTAAAAAAGCTCTCGTACGATCACCAATAGAATAACTCCCAACATAAAAATCTGCTTCCTCAATTTCACAAGAATGAACTTCTCCAAACTCATTCTTAGACAAGTCATTAATATAATCAGTAATTTTAAACTTCTCGGTAGCACCTAACACCAAATCCACTCCATCTACCGCAGCCAACTCTTCTGGCTTTAATTGTGCATAACAACCAACTGCAGCTACAAAAGCATCTGGATTTACTTTTTGAGCCTGTTTTACTATGGTTTTAAATCTCTTATCAGCATTTTCTGTTACAGAACAGGTATTAATCACATAGATATCGGCATTTTCAGAAAAATCTACACGATCAAAACCCTCATTCGTAAAATCTCTAGCTATAGTAGAGGTTTCCGAAAAATTCAGTTTACAACCTAAGGTATAAAAAGCTACTTTCTTTCTCATCAACAATTATGAAGTCATTTCTGCAAAGACAGAAATCTATTTATATTTACACTTGTTTTTAACCAAAAGATCCCGACCTTCGTTAGTATCGTAATTAAAAGCCGTCAAAGATACCAACAATAATCCGTTTACTAAAATTGAAAATCAACCAATCAACTTATATAATTCACTATTTAGCAATAGTTTACCTCTGCACACTGTGCTTTTCTTGCGGAACCCCTTCTGAAGAAAACAAAGATCATCTAGTATTTAGATATAATGAATACTCTAACACACTTACCTTAGATCCAGCATTTGCTCGTAACCCATCTATTATTTGGCCTACTAATCAATTATTTAATAGCTTAATTCAACTTGATGATTCTTTAAACATACAACCCGATATAGCCAAAAACTGGAAAATTTCTGATGACAATTTAATTTACACCTTCACATTAAGAAACGATGTAAAGTTTCATAAACATGCTGAATTTAAAACTACAGATAGTACAAGAATCGTAACTGCTAATGATTTCAAATACAGTTTTGATAGATTAAATGATCCAAAAGTAGCATCTCCCGGAAACTGGGTTTTAAAAAATGTAGACACGTACAAAGCAGTCAATGACACAACATTCCGGATACAATTAAAAAAGCCATTTCCAGCATTTTTGGGTTTAATGAGTATGCGCTATTGCTCAGTAGTTCCAAAAGAAATTGTTGAATTTTACGGAAGTGACTTCAGAGCGAATCCAATTGGCACCGGTCCTTTTAAATTTAAATTATGGGAAGAGAACGTTAAATTAGTCTTACGTCGTAATGAACTATATTTTGAAAAAGACAAGAACGGGAAACAATTACCATACTTAGAGGCTGTAGCTGTAACATTTTTACCAGACAAGCAAACAGAATTTTTACAATTTGCGAAAGGAGAAATTGATTTCTTAAATAGTCTGGATGCATCTTACAAAGATGAATTATTAACTCCAAGTGGAAAACTTAGAGATAAATATAAAGATCAAGTAAACTTATCCAAAGGACCATATCTAAACTCCGAGTATCTTGGATTCTACTTGGATGGAGATAAAGATGAAGTAAAATCCGAACTACTACGCAAAGCTATTAACTATGGTTTTGACAGAGAAAAAATGATTACGTATCTAAAAAATGGTGTTGGAACTCCTGCCACGAATGGTTTTATTCCAAAAGGTTTACCCGGTTTTAATAATCAAAAGGGATTTACCTATAACCCAAAAAAATCTCGTAAACTCATTAAAGAATATATCAAACTTACCGGAAACCAAAACCCAACCATTAGCATTGCAACCGATAGTAATTATCAAAGTATTTGTGAATTTATACAACGTGAACTAGAAAAGATTGGCCTTAACATTATTGTAGATGTGATGCCGCCATCCACCATCAGAAAAAAGAAATGGAGCGGAGAATTAGATGTATTCAGAGCGAGTTGGATTGCGGATTACCCAGATGCCGAAAATTTCTTATCACCATACTATAGCAAGAATTTTACACCTAACGGTCCTAATTACACACATTTTAAGAATGAAACTTTTGATCGATTGTATGAAGAAAGCTTTTCTATTAAGGATATAAAAATACGGGAAGCGTATTACGCTAAAATGGATTCGATTGTAATTGCCCACGCTCCTATCGTACCTCTGTACTACGATCAAGTAGTTCGTTTTACCCGGAAAAATGTAAAAGGATTAACCAATAATCCGCAAAATTTCTTAGTTCTAAAACGCGTTTGGAAAGAAAAATAACTCTTTTATAATTCCTCTAAACGAAGAACAAAACACTTTATCGACTAAAAAACACACTTAATCGATGTTTTTTACTATATTCGCCATCAATTAATATTATTTTAACCAAAATCTTATGAAAAAAACCTATGTATTTGCCTTAGCATCCTTAATGCTAGCAGCAGTATCTTGTAGTGACGATGACTCTAACCCAGGAATCGTAACAGTTACTCCGGATCCAACAGAAGAAATCTCTCTTAATCCTGATGACGTATCTGGAGGTATTATCATTGACAACGGAACGCAAGTTTCTGGAAATGCACCAACACCTACTGGAACACTACCTTTTAGCTTAGACGAAACTTCGCAATCTGGTTTTCAGAAAAATGGTTTCGATATTACTTTTGACGCACCATCTAATTATGCAGGAGCTTATATCCAGGTGCAATCCGAAGGCGGAACAACAGCTGATGAATACTGGAATGTTTCTATTCCTGGTAGATCAAATGTAACTTCCAATGAAAAGAAAAGAAAAGGGCTATTTAGTAAGCACATAAGCAAACAGATCTCTAAACAAAATGATCAAGAAATTAATATTGATGTAGATTTTGAAGACACTGTTAGCCCAGGTAAATTTTGTTACTTAATATGTATTTACGATACTGATGGAAACATTAGCCAACCGGTAGAAGTATGTGTAGAAGTTGAAGCGTGGGGAGGAAACCCTAACTTAGTTGGTACTTGGAACCTTACTAAAGAAGAAATCACATATGAAGGAGAAACAGATACCGATACTGTAGGTGAAGAAACATGCGATTCTGCTACAATTAACTGTACAAATGATTCTAGCCTTACTATTGAAGATGCTTACTGTTATACAATTGACCTAGCAACAATTACATTTAATACTGATGGTACATTATCTGAGACATTTAAGGAGACAAGTAGAGATTATGATTATACCAATTCTAGAGAAAATTGCGAAGCAACTTATTTAGACGAAGAAGAATATAACTATTCAGCTACAGGATATTGGGCATATGATGAGGAAGAGTCATTATTAACTTTAGTGGTTTTTAACGAAACTATTGACGGAACGACTACAAATTACGAAAACGGTGATGCATATTCTATTACTCTTGAAGAGGTAACGGGTACTACATTTACCATAAATGATCCTGGAGAAGAGGCTATTAAGTCTTTCTTTACTAAGCAATAAGAATAAGAAAAATGCTATAGTTTATAAAACATATATGCAAAATCAAATTTAAGAAAGGTAGTAATAAAGAATATTACTACCTTTTTTTGTAGAAAAAAAATAAATTTTATTACTCATAACTTTTACGCCACGTTTTGGTTTCTTCAAAAATATGTTCTAAGATTTTCTGATCTTCTTCAGTTAATTCAATACTGCGTCGAGACATCACTACTTTTGCTACTTCAAAAGCTTTTTTGGTCAAATACGTAGTAAAACCACTACTTCCTCCCCAACTATAACTAGGCACAAAATTACGTGGAAATCCACTTCCGAATACATTAGCATTTACTCCTACTACAGTTCCCGTATTAAACATTGTATTAATACCACATTTAGAGTGATCTCCCATCATTAATCCACAAAATTGTAACCCTATTTTTGCAAAACCTTCAGTTTCATAACTCCATAATCGCACTGGAGCATAATTATTTTTAAGATTTGATGTATTGGTGTCTGCACCAAGATTACACCATTCCCCTAATACTGTATTCCCTATAAAACCATCATGCCCTTTATTAGAATATCCAAACACCACAGAATTACTAACCTCTCCTCCTATTTTAGAATGGGGGCCAATTGTAGTTCCTCCATATATTTTAGCGCCCATTTTTACAGTAGCATGATCACACAACACAAAAGGCCCTCTGATTAAACTCCCCTCCATAATCTCTGCATCCTTACCAATATAAATAGGTCCTGCAGAAGCATTGAGCGTAGTAAACTCTAATTTAGCACCTTCTTCTAAAAAAACTTTTTCTGGTGCAATTACATTATTACTTTCTGGTATCGCTTGACTTTCTCTATCCTTAGTCAACAAATCAAAATCTTCTTTGATTGCCCGTTCATTTTTAGAAAAAATATCCCAAGTATATTTAACCGTAAACACATCGTAATTATATTGTATCACTTCATACACATCAAAATCTACCTCTTGATCTTCTTTTGCATAAAAAGCAATTGGCTCATCATCATAAAAAATAGCTTGATCTGACTCTAAATTTGAAACCATCCTTACCAAATTTTCTGTTGGAAGAAATGAAGCATTGATCATCACGTTCTCCTCTAATTCTACCATTGGATATTTCTCACTAAGATAATCCTCTGTAATCGTAGAAGTAGCATACCCTAAATATTTTTCCCATTTCTCTCGAATGGTCAAAATTCCTATTCTAATATCAGCAACAGGTCTGGTATACGTAAAAGGAAGAAGTGAATGTCTGGAAGCTCCATCAAAAAGAATATAATTCATAACTCTAAAAGTGAAAAATTTGTATTGCGAATCAAAAATACGGTAACGTATAAAAACAAAAAAGCCTTTCTGAAAAGAAAGGCTTCTTAAAATCGTTATGTACTAAATTACTTTTTGAATTTAGCATATTTGTTTTTGAACTTGTCGATACGTCCTGCAGTATCTATAAGTTTTGATTTACCTGTATAGAAAGGATGAGAAGTTCTTGAAATTTCTAATTTCACTAACGGATACTCAACACCATCAACTTCAAGTGTTTCTTTAGTATTCGCAGTAGATTTAGTTAAAAAAACCTCATCATTTGACATATCCTTAAAGGCAACTAGTCTGTAATTATCTGGGTGAATATCTTTTCTCATTTATATTATATTATCATTTTCGAGGTGCAAATTTAAACATTTTTTATAAAATAGCAAGATTAAATAAAATAATTTATTTGAATTAATCATCTCCATTTTGTTCATTTTGAACTTCACATATTAATCTAGAAAGTACACCAAAGAATAATGAACCCACCGCACTTGAAAATGCACAATCATCACCATCATTCTTCATTCGAACACTTTTTTCATTCTTTAAAGAAAAGTATTCCATCACAAAAGTTCTCAATTCCTCTTCGGATAAATTTAAATTAACTACGTAATGATACAGCATAACAAAATCCTCACTTTGTTGACTTAGAAATTCTTGTTCCAAAAGTTCTAACTCTTCTTCCGTATATCCAGAAGAGTTTTTGGATCTTAATTTTATCTCTTCTATAATTTTTTTATAGCTAGCAGAAGGTTGAACTTCTTCAGCAAAAGTTTTTACCAAACTTTTTACTTTAAGATCTTTTTCTTGATCTGATAATTGATTATTTTCTTCTACTGAACAAGATGTAAATAAAACAAGCATAAAACTAGCTACGTAAAGTAATTTTGTTTTCATATTATTAAATTTTGGGAGTTAAAAAGCTAAAAAAACAGCTAAACTACATTTCTACTTTTATTATCTTTGACTTGTAAAAAACAACAAAAACGATGGTTTAACCGTAATTATATAACGTAAATGTAGTCTTTTTTTATCAATTTTTGATCTAAAAAGTAAAAAACAACTCTCTTGTTATTAACATTTTAGTATATTTGATGGGAGAAAACAGTTTAACAACCCAAAATAAAACAATGAAGAGTAAGAGTATTCCTATAAAAACATATATCCTAAAATATGGTGCTTTTTTAGGAGTTATTAGTGTTATTTTTAGCCTTGTTATCTATTTAACTGGATATTATACTAATCAAAATCTTTTTCATTACTTAATTCTTTTTTTAATAATCGTTTTTAGTAATATGTTAGGCTTAATAGCTTACAAAAAGAAAAATGAATTCATTAGTCTAAAGGAAGCCTTAAAAATTGGAATTGGAATAACGATGCTAGGAGGATTAATTGCTATTCTTTGGAAAATAATGTTAATGCAAGTAATTGATCCTGAAATAATTACTCAACTAGAAAACAAACAAATTAAACGAATTGCAGAGGTTTCTAAAGATTTGACTCAAGAAAATATTGACAGAAAAATAGCCATTACCCAAAAGTTTACTTCTCCTCTAGTATTAATCGGGATAGCAATTGTCGAAAATTTCTTTATTGGATTTTTCCTATCACTAATCGTTGGACTTGTAATAAGAAAAAAAAGAGATCCTTTTAAGTAAACCAGCTCCACACTAAATTATACATACATATTAATATTTTTCTGAGCAAAATGTAACAAATTCGTAAATTTGTGTACTTATGTGTTATATCTAAATAACCAAAACTATATAATTATGGAAAAATCTGTTAAATCTAATGCGATATCTCTTGGGGTGATTTTAGGAGTAGTCCTATCACTTGTAACTGTTCTTGCCTATACTGTATATCAAGGAATGTATACTAATTGGATGGCCGGAATTGGTATATCTGTTATGATTATTGTATTCGGTATCGTATCTGCAGTAAAAAGCAGAAAGTTACTAGGAGGTTTTATAGACTTCAAAAAAGCATTTACTTCTTATTTAATAACCGTTGCCATAGGAACATTAATTAGTACAGTTATTACTATTTTAATATATGTTGCAGTTGATCCAGATGCAGCCACGGCTATTAACGAACAAATTATAGAATCTACTGTTGGTTTCATGGAAAAATTCGGAACACCAGAATCAGAAATTGAGAAAGCGGTAGCAAAAATGCAAGAAGAAAATCAATTTAGCCTTGTTAATCAAATAAAAGGTTGGTTCTGGGGAATGCTTATATATATCATTATTGGATTATTAGCTTCTTTAGCAATAAAAAAGAAAGAACCTTTATACTAGAACACACATAAAGTAAAAAATACAATTGGATTGCCTAAACGGCAATCCAATTTTTTTATGTAATTTTCTATAAATGGAATACCTATATTTGTCAACCAAATCATTTTACTAAATTATCAATGGGGGTTTCTCATAAAAATTTTCTTACTTATATTATTACCATAGCTATATCCACCGGTATCGCTAGAGTAGCGTTGGATTACCTATCAAGAATATTAAACATATCTCCCATCTTATATTATCTTACTTTTTTGATCGCGTTGATATTGGAGATTGTTATCATTATATATGTAATCAAAAAGTATAAAACACATAAAAGTGTATTAAATATTACTGATGCATTAAAAGTTGGGATTATAATAATGGGTATAGTTGGCTTATGTTACTGTTCTATGGCATATATATATGATGTTTATATAGATCCTGATTTTCAAACTAATATGACATTACGTTTTACAGAACAGTTTACTCCCGAGCAATTGGATCAGGTAAAACAAAATTTAGAAAACCAAGATAGTAGTAAATCCTATATCGGTGTAATCATGTATACCATATGGTTCATATTTATTGGAGCTGTGATATCATTAATTGCAGGTTCTGTTTTTAAAACTAAAGTAGCATCATCATAGTATGGATATTTCTGTAGTCATACCATTGCTTAACGAGCAAGAATCACTTACCGAACTTTATAATTGGATTGTAAAAGTTATGCAATCCAAGCAATATACGTATGAAATTCTTTTTATTGATGATGGTAGTACCGATAAATCGTGGGATACTATTACCTCTCTATCAAAACAAGATCAAAATGTAAAGGGAATACAATTCCTTAAGAATTATGGTAAATCGCAAGCGTTACATGCTGGTTTTGCAGAAGCGCAAGGTGATGTAATCATTACTATGGACGCAGATCTACAAGATAATCCAGAGGAGATTCCGGAGATGTATGATATGATCATTAAAGATGGATACGATTTAATATCTGGTTGGAAAAAGAAACGATATGATTCTGTAATTGCTAAAAATTTACCCTCTAAACTTTTTAATGCAGCTGCAAGAAAAACATCTGGTTTAAAGTTGCACGATTTTAATTGCGGATTAAAAGCATATAAAAATCAAGTAGTTAAGCAGGTAGATGTTCATGGAGAAATGCATCGTTACATACCTGTATTAGCAAAAAATGCAGGATTTAATAAGATCGGCGAAAAAGTTGTTTTACATCAAGCGAGAAAATATGGTAAAACTAAATTCGGGATGAACCGTTTCGTAAATGGGTTCTTAGATTTGATCACCATTTGGTTTATGTCACGTTTTGGAAAACGACCTATGCATTTCTTTGGTCTGATTGGTACAATTCTTTTTATAATAGGGTTCTGTTTTTCATTATATTTAGGGATAGATAAACTCTTTATAGAAAAAACAGGAAGATTGATAGCCTCGCGACCAGAATTTTATATCGCTTTGACATCGATGATACTAGGAACGCAGTTTTTCTTAGCTGGCTTTCTAGGAGAAATTATGTTAACCAGCAAACGTGATAAAGAACGATATCATATTTCTGAAAAAATACATTTATAACCCTCTATTGTATAATAAAAATATAAACGAACACCCCTTTTATCATTAGATTATTAAATAACTTAAATTTAACGTGGATCTTCCTTTTTACAGGAATTTTCTAACAAAATTAAATAATACTTTTATCAACAAAACCTAAACAAATGCAAGTTTCAGAATCCTTAATCCACACTAGAGTTGAAGAATGGTTATCACCTGTTTTTGACAAACAAACGCAAGAAGAAATTGTAAAACTACAACAACAAGACTCTGATGTATTAAAGGAGAGTTTTTACAAAGACTTAGAGTTTGGAACTGGTGGTATGCGAGGTATTATGGGAGTAGGAACAAATCGCATAAATAAATACACCTTAGGAAAAAGTACACAAGGGTTGAGTAATTATTTACAGAAACAATTCCATGGTGAACAAGCAAAGGCAGTAATCGCATACGATTGTAGAAATAATAGTGATACACTGGCACAATTAGTAGCCGATGTATTTTCTGCTAATGGCATACAAGTTTATCTATTTTCTAGTTTGCGACCAACACCAGAACTTTCGTACGCTGTAAAAGAATTAGGATGCCATTGTGGAATCGTACTAACTGCTAGTCATAACCCTCCTGAGTATAATGGATACAAAGTATACTGGCAAGATGGAGGACAATTAGTACCACCACAAGATGGCGAAATCATTGCCGAAATAAACACTCTGAATTATGCTGATATTAAGTTTGATGCAAATACAGAACTTATAAAAAAAATAGATAAAGAAATTGATACTCCTTTTATAGAGAATAGTGTAAAGAATGGAAGTTTTGCTGCTACACAAGAAGCAAAAGATAATACGACCATTGTATTTACCTCACTACATGGCACATCCATCACTGCGGTTCCTGAAACTTTGAAGAAGGCAGGATACAGCAATGTACATATTGTAAAAGAACAGGAAGTACCTGATGGTAATTTCCCAACTGTAAAATCTCCAAATCCAGAAGAGCCAGAAGCACTTGCAATGGCAACAGCACTTGCCGAAAAAGTGAATGCCGATATTGTAATCGGAACAGATCCAGATTGCGACCGACTAGGGATTGCTGTTAGAAATACTAACGGAGAATTACAATTACTTAACGGAAATCAAACCATGATTGTAATGACTTGGTTTTTATTAAAACATTATAAATCAAAAGGAATAAAAGGAAACGAATTTATTGCCTCTACTATCGTATCCACTCCAATGATGAAAAACCTTGCAGCAGCATATGAGGTAGAATACAAAGAAGTACTTACTGGTTTTAAATGGATCGCTAAACTTATTAAAGACTTCCCTGACAAACATTTTATTGGTGGTGGTGAAGAGAGCTTTGGTTTTATGGTAGGTGACTTCGTTAGAGATAAAGATGCCGTTACCTCTACCCTTCTGGCCTGTGAGATTGTTGCGTACACAAAATCTCATGGAAGTTCATTTTATAAAGAGCTATTAAACCTATATGTTGATCACGGCTTTTACAAAGAAAACCTTGTTTCTCTTGTAAAAAAAGGAATAAAAGGAGCTGAGGAAATCAAGCAAACAATGATCGATTTAAGAAACAATCCTCCTACCGAGATCGCTGAAGAAAAGATTGTATTAATTGAAGATTATCAAACAAGCATAGCAACAAATACTTTAGATAAAACTGAACATTCGATGGAAATCCCAAAATCTAATGTATTGATTTTTTACACTGAAGCAGGAAGCAAAATAGCTGCAAGACCAAGTGGAACCGAGCCAAAAATCAAGTTCTATATGAGTGTACAAGAATCTATTGACGATTTGTCAGCTTTTGATACTGTGGAACAAAAACTGAATACTAAAATAGCAGCAATCAAAAAAGATTTACAATTAACTTAAATGACGGTTATTACCGTTTCTAAAATAATTAATGAATTACTTTAAACAAATCCTTCGCTTTGCGAAACCTTATAAAATATATGCAATATTAAATATCATATCAAATATTTTCTATGCGCTATTTGGAACACTTGCAATGGTATCTTTATTCCCAATGTTAAATGTTCTTTTTGACCAGACTAAAAGAGTTAGTCAAGAGCCTGAATGGAATGGTATTTTAAACATTAGAGAATACGCGGAAAGTTATCTTAACTATTTTGTTACTCAAAAAGCAGAACAAGGAAATGATGATGTACTCCTATTTATGGTTGTATTAGTCATTACTATGTTTTTCATGAAAAATATCTTTAGCTATTTAGCTATGTATTTCATTACGTTTTTAAGAAATGGAGTATTAAAAGATATTCGAAATGAATTATATCAAAAAACAATAGACCTTCCTCTTTCCTACTTTTCAGAAAAAAGAAAAGGAGACACTATCGCCAGAATTTCTACAGACGTATTGGAGATTCAACATTCCTTTTTATCAATATTAGAATTGATAGTAAGAGAACCGCTAATGATTATATTCACTATATGTGCGATGTTATTAATTAGTGTGAAGCTAACGATATTTGTTTTTATTTTTATTCCAGTTTCAGGTTTTTTAATTTCCTTAATCGGAAAAAAACTTAAAAAACACTCTGATAAAGTTCAGAAAGAGCAAGGGTACTTTCTATCCATAGTAGAAGAAACGTTAGGAGGATTAAAAGTTATTAAAGGGTTTAATGCCGAGAATATTTTTGGGAAAAAGTTTCAAGAATCTACATTAAGGTTTTACAATTTTTCGAATTCACTATTAAATAGGCAAAACCTAGCATCGCCTACAAGCGAATTTTTAGGAATTACTGTAATAGCTATACTATTATGGTATGGTGGTCAAATGGTACTCGTTGAAAAATCATTAGATCCAGGTCTTTTTATTGTCTATATGGGACTTGCATATAACATTCTAACTCCTGCCAAAGCTATTTCTAAAGCAAGTTATGGTGTAAAAAGAGGAAATGCGGCAGCAGAACGTGTATTAGAAATTCTTAATACAGAATCTCCATTAAAAGATAAAACAGAAGCTACAACTAAAAACGACTTTACTACTGATATAAAGCTAGAAAATATTTCATTTAAATATGAAGAAGAATATGTTTTAAACGATTTTAACCTTACTGTCCCAAAAGGAAAATCAGTAGCCTTAGTTGGTCAATCAGGTAGTGGTAAATCTACTATAGCAAACTTAGTGACCCGATTTTATGATGTAAACAAGGGAGCTATAAAAATTGATGGTACTGATATTAAAGATATTACCAAAAATTCTCTTAGAGGATTAATGGGCTTAGTTACTCAGGACTCTATTTTATTTCATGATACTATTAAAAATAATTTACTAATTGGTAAAGAAGATGCGACCGATGAAGAGATTATTAATGCTCTAAAAGTTGCTAATGCTTGGGAATTTGTAAAAGAAAAACCAGAAGGACTTAATTCCGTTATTGGCGATAGTGGTGATAAACTGAGTGGTGGGCAGAAACAAAGGCTTTCTATTGCAAGAGCAGTACTTAAAAATCCGCCCATAATGATTCTGGATGAAGCTACCTCAGCATTAGATACAGAAAGTGAACGTTTAGTTCAATCTGCCTTAGAAAATATGATGAAAAATAGAACAAGTATTGTAATAGCACATAGGCTATCAACTATACAAAATTCTGATTTAATCGTTGTAATGCAAAAAGGACGTATTGTAGAACAAGGTACTCACGAAGAACTTATTGCTAAAAATGGTGCATACCAAAAACTAGTTACCATGCAATCATTTGATAATTAAAATTCAGATTATCAAATACATATAAACAAAAAAGAGCGTCTCCACGCTCTTTTTCTTCACACAAATCATCTTAATTTAGGGGCTTAATCTAAAATTAAAACTCACTTTTATAAAAACCTTCATTTTGGGGGAAATGAAAGTACTAACTCATTTTCACAGTGTAAAGATAGAACTATTTTTGTATAACGCAAACAAAAAATGTATTTTATCTGTAAAAATATGCTTTTTAACATTTAAAAACACATAAAACAATTAAAAAGTCAGTAAAAACCTACTTTTTTGTTACTTATCAAATACTTATTATTTAATTATAGTATATGAAGGCAAATATGCGTATAAACAAAAAAGAGCGTCTCCACGCTCTTTTTCTTCACACAAATCATCTTAATTTAGGGGCTTAATCTAAAATTAAAACTCACTTTTATTAAAATCTTTCATCTTGGGGAAAATGAAAGCGTTAACTCTTATTTACAATGTAAAGATATTATAATTTTTTAAACTCGCAAACTTTATGTGTTTTTTATCTATAAAAAATGTATTAAAACACAAAAATTAAATCAAAAACAACAATAAAGTAGTATTTTTCTTACTTTAATAATAAAAAAATAAGAAACTAAAGAAACAATGAAAACAAAAAAAAGAGTGCGGAAACACTCTTTTAATTGAAACAAATCATCTTAATATAGGGGCTTAATATAAAATAAAAACTAAAATTATTTTTTTGAACTCTACATTTAAAAAATGTGAAAGTATCTTTTCTAAATTACAATGTAAAGATAATACATTTTTTTAATAAAACAAATTTATTGTGTATTTTGTCTAAAAAATATATTGTTTTAACCTAAATAATATAATTATTCCTACAAATTCTTACAAATAAAATAATTCAACATCATATTAAACCTTTTTTTGTTATTTTAGTCTAATAGTAAACTAGCGTATACTAATCATTACTTAAATCATTATTTACTATTGAATATTCAAGAAGAGGACTTACTTATAGCATTACAAACAGATAAAGACATAAATAATGCCTTTACTAAGCTTGTATCTATGTATAAGCAACGGTTATACTGGCACATAAGAAATATGGTCAAAAATCATGACGACACCGATGATATCCTACAAAATGTCTTTATAAAAGTATATAAGAACATTTCAAAATTTAAAGGGGATAGTAAACTATATTCTTGGATGTATAGAATTGCAACCAATGAATCAATCACCTTCTTGAACCAAAAAGCAAAAAAGTATAATATTAGTAATGAAGAACTACAAAAACAACTTATTGAAAACTTAGAAGCCGATGTATATTTTGAAGGAGATGAAATCCAACTTAAGCTACAAAAAGCAATAGCATTATTACCTCAAAAACAACAACAAGTATTCAATATGAAATATTTTCAAGAATTAAAATATAAAGAAATCTCTGAAATCTTGGAAACTAGCGAGGGAGCTCTAAAAGCTTCTTACCATCTAGCGTCTAAAAAAATTGAAGAATATTTAAAAACTAATTAAACCTTTTTACATTTACAGCGTCCTAGATATAGTGAAAAAAAATAATTTACATAACAAAAAAGGAGGATTTAAAGTTCCCAGTGATTATTTCGAGAATTTCGAAGAGAAACTTTTTGAAAAAATTTCTAAAGATGATCAAGTCAATTCTGCACTCCCCAATAAAGCTAACTCTGGTTTAAAAGTTCCAGAAAACTATTTTGATAAGCTTGAGCGCGATATATTTAAAAACGTAAATTCTGAGAATCAGGAATCCTCTATACTTGCTGGTAGTATCAAAACAGGATTAAGCGCTCCTGACAAATACTTTGAAAATGTAGAGAACACTATTCTACAAAAAACAATAAATACCAATCAAGAATCTAAAATAATATCACTTTTATCTCGGAAAAACATTTTATATATCTCTGGTATAGCTGCTATGATAGCTATTATAATTTCTATATCAATAAATAAAGGACAAGATTCTTTTAGTTTTGATTCTGTTGATATAGTAGATATTCAAGAATATTTCGATGAAGGAAATGCAGAATTTAGTGATTCTGAAATTGCAGAATTATTAGACGAAGAAATTAACCTAACGAATACATTTAGTGACGAAGATATTACTGATGAAGAATTAGAAAACTATTTATCAGATGAAGAATTAGAGGATGAAATTATATATGTTGAATAAAAAAGAGCACATGAAAAAGATATTACTACTATTTATTATCGTTTTTACTATTAACTTCTCTTTTGGTCAAAGAGGACCTAGAGGAAAAGTAAAAGCTTTAAAAATAGCTTACATAACGGAACAACTAGACTTGAGCAGCAAGGAAGCACAACAATTTTGGCCTATTTATAATGAGCATGAGGAGACTATGGAAGGGTTCAAAAGAAAGGAGCGTAAGTCAATTAAAGCAATAAAAGAGGCAAATGGTTTCGAAAACTTAAGTGAAAAAGAATCAGAAGAATTTTTAAACAACTACATTAAAGCAGAAGAAAAAAAATTCCTTACTCGTAAAAAACTAATTTCAGATTTAAGACAAGTGATTCCGCATAAAAAAATCCTAAAACTGGTAAAAGCAGAAATGGATTTCAATAAACGTCTATTAAAACAATTACGTAATAGGCGGCAAGGAAAGTAATAATAGATCTTACCTATATTGTACAAAAAGTAAATGAAGCCTATTGATCATTTACTTTTTTTGTTTTAAAAATTAATTTTGCCATCCTATTTTTTCCAGCAGCAACTGCAATACTATCATTTATAAAACGAATTGTATAAAAGCTTTCTTTACTAATATCTTTCCAAGTGTTTCCCGAATCACTTGAAATAGATATTCCTGTAAAGCCAACCGCTACAATTTCTTTTCCTCCACTATTAGGTACATAACGTACACAACTCTTATATCCGGCTCCCACTCCATCAGCAATTAAATTCCAATTCTTACCTCCATCATTGGTAATGGCTTTGTTTTTTTTGTTTACTTCTGGTTTTGTATAATCTCCTCCGAAAATTATTCCATTACTTTTATCATAAAAATCCAATGAATAAGCTCCCGAAGTCTCGGTTCCCTGAAGTATAGGGGTTGTAGAAACATCCCAACTATTACCTCTATCTGATGAATAAAACACTCTGGATTTTATCCCTCCAGATACAATCCAAACATCATTACCTATTATTCTTATATTTCCATTACTAGCCGCAAACGCAGCCTCACCTTCTGCTGTATTGGGTAATACATCGCAAGAAAGTTTGCTCCAAGTTTCGCCTCCATCTCTGGTAATTATAACAGATAAACATCCGTCTGTTGGATCTCCCATGGCAATTCCTTCAGTATCATCCCAAAACACCATAGCATCATAAAATACTTTATCATGATGTTCTTTATAAACCAATTTCACCTCTCTACTTTCCTTATTTACTTGGTACAATAGCGCTGGCGATTCAATACTCAATACAAAAAAGTTCGTTTTGGTTTGTGCAATAGCTCTAAATTGATTTTTCTTTCCTTCAAAACCTAAGATGTCAATTTTCTTATTATTTATATTAAATTTCTCATCAATATCAAAAGTTCCATATATTCCATTACTTCCAGCAAACATTAATTGATCATCACTTATTTCGATAGCTCTTATGCTTACTGTATCATTATAAAAAGGCATTACTGTTACCGCAGAAAAATCATGTTTAATGATCATACGCTTTTCAGTACTACAACTAAAAAGAGATATTACAACAATTAGTGACAGTAAAAATCTCATACCCAATATTTTTAAACCAAATATAACACTATTCTAAAGCAAAGGATTACCTTTGCAAACCTTAAAAAAATAAAGGATGCGTTTACATAGAAATCTGGTCTTTGCTGTAATTGATGGACTCAATGAAATTTTTAATGAAGAAGCTTATGCGGATAAGGTAGTTCAGAAATTACTAAAACGAGACAAAAGATGGGGTTCTCGCGACAGAAGTTTTGTTGCAGAAACCGTTTATGACATTGTACGATGGAAACGTCTTTATGCAGAGATTGCTGATGTTTCGGAACCATTTTCAAGAGAAAATCTTTGGAGGATTTTTGCGGTTTGGGCGACACTTAGAGGAATTACTTTACCCGATTGGAAACAGATTGTTCCTACACCAACAAGACGTATCAAAGGTCGTTTCGACGAATTAAGTCAAATTCGCAAGTTTAGAGAATCTATTCCTGATTGGATGGATGAATTAGGCGAAAAAGAGCTTGGAAAAAAATGGGAAAAGGAAATTGCTGCTTTAAATGAACAAGCACCTGTAGTACTTAGAACTAATGCATTAAAAATATCTAGAGATAAACTTAGAAGTATCCTTGAAGATGAAAATATAGATACCGAATTTATAAAAGGATATTCATCAGCGCTTCAGCTCACAGAAAGAGCTAATGTCTTTTCTACAGAAGCTTTTAAAAAGGGATTCTTCGAGGTACAGGACGCTTCTTCTCAATTGGTAGCCGATTTCTTAGATGTAAAACCTGGTCAACGAGTAGTAGACACTTGTGCCGGAGCAGGAGGAAAAACACTACACCTGGCTGCTTTAATGGAAAATAAAGGGCAAATAATTGCCATGGATATCTATGGCAATAAGTTAAAAGAACTTAAAAGAAGAGCAAGAAGAGCAGGTGCTCATAATATAGAGCCAAGAACTATAGAGAGTTCTAAAGATATCAAGAAACTACGTGCCAAAGCAGATCGCGTTTTAATCGATGCTCCCTGTAGTGGATTAGGTGTTTTAAGTAGAAATCCAGATGCTAAATGGAAATTGCAACCAGAGTTTCTAGATAAAATTAAACAAACTCAATCACAGATTTTAGAAAGTTATTCTAAAATGGTTAAACCAGGTGGAAAGCTGGTATATGCAACTTGCTCCATACTTCCTTCTGAAAATCAAGATCAAGTTAAAGCTTTCTTAACTAAAGAAATAGGAAAAGGTTTTACTTTTATAAAAGATAAAAAAGTGCTTTCTTCAGAATCTGGATATGATGGATTTTACATGGCATTGCTAGAAAGAAAATAACTCAACTTACGTAACAAACAATGAAAACAAAACTACTTCTTATTGCACTTTGTACATTTTATATAGGATATAGTCAAGTTCCTACCGGATATTATAATTCTGCTACTGGATCAGGATATACGCTAAAAACACAATTAAAAAATATTATTGATAGTGATAATGATGGATTATCTCCAGAGTTTCAATCAACAGATCCCGGATATAGCGGGCTGTACACTACATATGTAGCGTCAGATTCTGACTCATATTATGAAAATAACGGAAGTGTACTAGATATGTACTCAGAAAACCCGACAGGAGCTGATGATTACGAATATACTCACTTTACAGATCAAGACCCTGGATCTGGAGGAACTTCAGAAGGAGAATTTTACAATAGAGAACATATAATACCACAATCTGTTTTTAATCAAGTAACTCCTCAACGTTCAGATGCTCATTTTGTGGTTCCTTCTGACAAATTCGTAAATGGTGCTCGTGGTAGTTTACCATTTGGAAGAGTGGAAACAGCTAACTTAACTACCACAAATGGTTCTAAAAGAGGGAATAATGTAAATTCAGGATATTCAGCAGGATATGCAGCTACCGTTTTTGAGCCAATAGATGAGTTTAAAGGAGATATTGCCAGAATGCATTTTTACTTTGCCACTCGCTATGAAGATGACGTAGCTGGTTATTCATATACCATGTTTAATGGAACAAGTGATCAAGTTTTTGATCAAACCTTTTTAAACATTCTTATAACTTGGCATAATCAAGATCCTGTATCAACAAGAGAAATCGACAGAAATAATGCAATTTTTGGAAGACAGAGTAACAGAAATCCATTTATTGATCACCCAGAATACGTAGAAATGATATGGAGTACTGTAATTGATTCAGAAGCTCCAACATCACCTACTAACATAATGGTATCTAATGAAACTTCTAATAGTATCGACTTGTCTTGGACAGCTTCTACAGATAATATAGCCGTAACTGAGTATGATATATATGTAAATAGTGTTTTTAATAAATCTGTTTCTTCTACAACCACCACAGTAGGTGGTTTAAGTTCGGAAACAACATATGCTTTTACAGTATTGGCAAAAGATGCTGCAGGAAACGAATCCTCTCAAAGTGCTCCTGTGAACGGAACCACATTAACTGGAGGAACTGGCGGAACTGCTTGTGCTACAGAAACGTTTGGTAATATTGGAGCCGCTTCTAGTTCATATTCCGAACGTACTTGGACTGGTGATGACGGAGGAGAATGGACCGCTACGGATGCCAGAACAGACCAGACATTAACTGCAAGTGCAATTACTATTAGAAATGGTGAACTAACTTCTTCTTCAATTTCTGGAGGAATTGGATCACTTACTGTTACTACGCTAAGAGCCTTTAGTGGTGGTACAGGAACATTTACCATTAGAGTTAACGGAACTGAAGTGGGAACAATACCTTATAGCGATGTTCAAGAAACGACTACTATTAATAACATCAATGTAACTGGAAATATTATAGTTTCTTTTACTGATAAAGCTACAACTAGTGACCGAGTAATTATTGATGATTTATCCTGGACCTGCTATGATCCAACATTAGGGGTGGATGATCTTGATCTGGATAACCTTATAACGGTATATCCAAACCCTTCTTTAGATAGAAGACTGACGATAGACATTTCAAATAGTGTAAATAATGAAGTAAATGTTTATGATATTACTGGTAAGCGAATAGTCTCTAAAAAGAATATTGACGAAACCATTCAATTAAATAATTTACCTCAAGGTGTGCTGCTCTTAGAAATTATTTCTTCTAAAAGAAGTATTACCAAAAAGGTAATCATACGATAAAACGAAAAGCGGCTAGAAAAGCCGCTTTTTTTTATTTTTAATCGTTGTTTAAAATTTAGTGAATAACTCTATCATTACGATAAAGTTTTATACAATACTTTCTTAAGAAAAGTAGTAAATTTGCAGCTTATTAAAAACAACACAAAGTCTGGGAGCATGATCCACTTCTTCGGAAACCAAAATGAGAAAGTATTTGCAGTACAAACCACTGACGAAATCTCAACAGAAAACATCAAAAAATTAGTATGGTTATTTGGCAACCAACCTAAAATCTCAACGGCGTCTATTGACGCTTTTTTTGTTGGTCCACGGGCCGCTATGATAACTCCATGGAGTACCAACGCAGTGGAAATCACTCAAAATATGGGGATATCGGGAATTATCAGAATTGAAGAGTTCGAAGCGGTTACTGAAAATTACACTGATTTTGACCCTATGCTTTCGCAAAAGTATTCTAATTTAAACCAAGATATTTATACCATTGATATTGAGCCTGAAGCCATTCTAGAAATTGATGATATCGATGTATATAATAAAGCAGAAGGTTTAGCATTAAGCGCAGAAGAAGTAGTGTATTTAGAAGAAGTTTCTAAAAAAATCGGAAGAAAACTTACAGATTCGGAAGTCTTTGGTTTCTCTCAGGTAAATTCAGAACACTGTAGACACAAAATATTCAACGGTACTTTTATCATCGATGGAGAAGAACAGCCAACCTCTCTTTTTAAATTGATAAAGAAAACTTCAGAAACAAATCCTAATGATATTGTTTCTGCATACAAAGATAATGTAGCTTTTATAAAAGGTCCTAAGGTTACTCAATTTGCGCCAAAAAGTGCTGACAAACCAGACTTTTATCAAGAAACACCTTACGAAAGTGTAATCTCACTTAAAGCTGAAACACACAATTTCCCTACTACAGTAGAACCATTTAATGGCGCTGCTACAGGTTCTGGTGGAGAAATTAGAGATCGTCTTGCAGGTGGAAAAGGTTCTTTACCGCTAGCGGGAACTGCTGTATATATGACCTCCTATTCTCGATTAGAAGAAAATCGTCCTTGGGAACAGTCGGTCGAAGAAAGAAAATGGTTATATCAAACTCCAGTAGATATTTTAATCAAAGCTTCTAATGGAGCTTCAGATTTTGGTAACAAATTTGGGCAACCCTTAATTACTGGATCTATATTAACTTTTGAACACGAAGAAGATGCTCGTAAATTAGGTTTTGACAAAGTTATTATGCAAGCTGGTGGTATCGGATATGGTAAGAACGAACAAGCACTAAAGGACAAACCTGAAACTGGTGATAAAATCGTTATTCTTGGTGGAGAAAATTATCGAATTGGTATGGGTGGAGCTGCAGTATCTTCTGCAGATACTGGGGAATTTAGTAGTGGAATCGAATTAAATGCAATCCAACGTTCTAATCCAGAAATGCAAAAACGTGCTGCCAACGCTATTAGAGGTATGGTAGAAAGTGATACAAATACTATTGTTTCTATTCATGATCATGGAGCTGGAGGTCATTTAAATTGTCTTTCTGAATTAGTAGAAGAAACAGGAGGAAAAATTGATCTTGATAAATTACCTGTTGGAGATCCTACCCTTTCTGCAAAAGAAATTATTGGTAATGAATCTCAGGAGCGTATGGGATTAGTCATTGGGCAAAAAGATATTGACACTTTAGAACGTATAGCTGATCGTGAACGTTCTCCAATGTATCAAGTAGGTGATGTTACAGGTGATGATCGTTTTACTTTTCAATCAAAAACCAAAGGTGATAAACCAATGGATCTTGCACTAGAAGATATGTTCGGTAGTTCTCCTAAAACGATCATGAATGACAAAACAATTGATCGTAATTATAAGGAGATATCTTATCAAAAAGAAAATATTCATGACTATCTAGAACAAGTATTGCAGTTAGAAGCTGTTGCTTGTAAAGATTGGCTAACAAACAAAGTAGACCGTTGTGTAGGTGGAAAAGTTGCCAAACAACAATGTGCTGGACCCTTACAATTACCACTTAATAATTGTGGAGTAATGGCTTTAGATTACACCTCTAAAGAAGGTATCGCTACATCTATTGGACACTCCCCTATTTCTGGACTTATTAATCCCGAAGCGGGAAGCAAAAATTCTATCGCAGAAGCTTTAACCAATATCGTTTGGGCTCCACTTAAAGATGGATTACAATCTATTTCTCTATCGGCAAACTGGATGTGGCCCTGTAAAAATGAAGGTGAAGATGCCAGATTGTATAAAGCAGTAAAAGCAATTTCCGATTTTGCTATTGATTTAGGAATCAACGTGCCTACTGGTAAAGATTCTCTTTCGATGAAGCAAAAATATCCTAATGAAGAAGTAATCTCTCCGGGTACTGTAATTATTTCTGCAGCTGCCAATTGTAATGATATTACTAAAGTGATAGAGCCAGTTCTTCAAAAAAATGGTGGAGATATCTATTATATCAATTTATCACAAGACAATTATGAATTAGGTGGTTCATCTTTTTCACAAATAACAAATAAAATTGGTTCTAAAGCTCCTAATATTAAGGATGCTCAAAGTTTTAAAAACACTTTTAATACTATCCAACAACTAATAAGAGAAAATAAAATAGTTGCTGGACACGACATTGCTTCTGGAGGGTTAATTACTACACTACTTGAATTATGTTTTGCAGATATTAATCTGGGAGCAACCTTAGACCTTTCTAAACTTGGAGAACAAGATACTATCAAGTTACTATTTGCTGAAAACGCTGGTATTGTATTCCAAAGTGCTAATAATTGTAATATAGAGACCGTACTTTCTCAGAATAACATCCAGTTTTTCAATATTGGTACAGTAACCAATAAAGGTTCATTAGAAATTAAAAATGTAGATGATTCTTACAATTTTGATATCGAAAAACTTAGAAAAACTTGGTTCAAGACATCCTATTTATTAGATCAAAAGCAAACTGCCAATAATCTAGCAAAAGATCGTTTTGAAAATTTTGAAAATCAAGCTTTACAATATAGTTTCCCTAAACATTTTACAGGACAGCTTCCAGTAATTACTAATGATCAACCAAGACCTAAAGCTGCTATCATCCGTGAAAAAGGAAGTAATTCTGAGCGTGAAATGGCAAATGCTATGTATTTAGCAGGTTTCGATGTTAAAGATGTTCATATGACTGACCTAATATCTGGTCGAGAAACATTAGAAGACATCCAATTTATTGGAGCTGTAGGTGGATTTTCTAACAGTGATGTTTTAGGTTCCGCAAAAGGTTGGGCCGGCGCTTTTCTTTATAACGAAAAGGCAAATACTGCACTCAAAAACTTTTTCAAAAGAGAAGATACCTTATCCGTAGGGATTTGTAATGGGTGTCAATTATTTATGGAATTAGAAGTAATCAATCCTGAGCATAGCGAGCATGGGAAAATGCATCATAATAATTCTCATAAACACGAAAGCAATTTTACTTCTGTTAAAATACAAGAAAACAATTCGATTATGTTATCCACATTAGCAGGAAGCACATTAGGAGTATGGATTTCTCATGGTGAAGGGAAATTTAACCTTCCTCTTTCTGAGGATCAATATAACATTGTTGCTAAATATGGGTATGAAGGATACCCTGCAAATCCTAACGGGTCAGATTATAACACTGCTATGATGTGCGACACATCTGGACGTCATTTAGTAATGATGCCACATATAGAACGTTCTACATTTCAATGGAATTGGGCAAATTATCCCGAAGGAAGACAGGATGAAGTATCACCATGGATAGAAGCTTTCGTAAATGCTAGAAAGTGGATTAAAAATCAATAGTTATACGAATTCAGTACATTATTAGTTTAATCTGTTTAGGGTTTATTATAGTCTAACTGTTATATATCTATACTAGTTAGATTGATCAATGGAATATTACGATTGAAGATTTAATCAGTATTTTTATCCCATTGCTATTAACTATTTTAAAACCTAAACACCTAAACCCTTGAAAAAAAAAATTATTTTCCTGTTTTTTTTGGTCTCGGCCACGATTATAGCGCAAACAAAACCGTCATATAGCAGAGCAAAAATTATTTATAATACTTCAGCTAATTTTAAGATCTTAATGGACGCTGGAGTACCAATGGACCACGGACAACATAAACGAGGGATGTTCATTATTTCCGATTTTTCTAATGAAGAGATTCAGACTGCAAAAGGTCTTGGGTTTAATGTAGAAATTATAATTGAAGATGCAGAGGCCGATTTTATACGAAGAAATGAGATAGCGAAAAATCAAAAAGCGATTCAGAATTTAACATGTCCGTCCGGAAACGGAACCGTTAACAACTACCCAACTCCATCTAACTTTTCTCTTGGATCTATGGGCGGATATCTAACTTATCAAGAAATGTTAGATAATCTTGATGCCATGCGAGTACAATACCCAACATTAATTTCGGCAAGAGCGGACATCGGTACATTTGTTACGAATGGTACACCTGATAATTCCGTTTCTCCATCCATAGGAGGAAATACAATACAATGGGTGCGTATTTCTGATAATCCTAATGTAGATGAAAACGAATCTGAAATATTATATGATGCCATACATCATGCGAGAGAACCTGCAAGTTTATCGCAACTTATCTATTATATGTGGTATTTATTAGAGAATTACAATACTGATCCTGATATTAAACAAATTGTAGATAATACTGAGTTATATTTCGTACCTGTCATAAACCCAGACGGATATCTTTATAATCAAGTAACAAATCCAAACGGAGGTGGATTATGGAGAAAAAATAGATTCAATACACACGGGGTTGATAATAATAGAAATTACGACCACTATCCTAATGGAAATTCTACAGCAGCTACTTGGGGAGGTCCAGGCTCATCTAGTAATACAAATGATCAAACCTATCACGGTACTAGCGCTTTTTCTGAGGTAGAAAACCAAGCAATGAAATGGTTTACTGAACAACACGAGTTTGTCATTGCTTTAAACAACCATACTTTTGGCGAGTTATTATATTTCCCATATTCCTATGCTGCCAATACGCCAACTCCTGATGAGGATATTTTTATTGCAATAGGAGCCGAACTTACTTCTCAAAACGGTTATAACCCATTAAGAGACGCTCCATTTGCTGGTGATAGTGATGATTTTATGTACGGAGGTGTATCATCATCTCACAATAAAATATTTTCTTTTACTCCAGAAGTTGGTACCGCCTTCTGGCCTGCTTTTAACCAAATAGATGGGATCTGCAAAGAAATGATGTATCTAAATCTTACCGCTGCAAAAATGACTAACAATTATGCACAATTAGCAAGTACAGGAAGCCTTTTTGTAGGAGAAATGACTTCTTTTAATGCAGAGTATACACTAAAAAGACTTGGTATAACTGGAAATGGAAACTTTACTGTAGCTATTATACCAATATCAAATAATATTACTAGCGTTGGTAACACTAAAACGTATAACAATACCCAAATCGGAGAAGATATTACAGATAATATCCAGATCAACGTTGATAATACAATAAAAGTTGGTGATGAGATCTCTTATACTATTGAAATAGATGGAGGTACGATTACTGAATCCATAAATGTCATTAAAAAATATGGATCATTACAGAGTATTGTAAATAATGACGCTAATAGTTTAACAGATTATACGCAATCTGGATGGTCCACAACAACAACTACATTTGTTTCTGCCAATGCATCAATAACTGAATCTCCTACTGGAAACTATGGCGCTAATGAAAACAAAACAATTGAACTTGCCCAAAGTATCGATCTTACCACAGCGGCTTTTGCTAATGTTCAATTTAATGCCAAATGGGATATCGAAAATAATTGGGACTATACTCAATTTGAAGTTTCTATCGATAATGGATCTTCTTGGACTCCTCAATGTGGAAAATTTACCAACTCGGGAAGTACAAATCCAGGTCAACCAACAGGAGAGCCTCTATACGATGGAACTCAAACGGATTGGATATTAGAAGAAATTGATCTTAGTGATTATTTAGGAGAAACGATTAAAATACGTTTTCAATTTGTTTCAGATAGTGACATCGAAAGTGATGGATTCTTTTTCGATGATTTAATAATAAATGGTATCAATGAAAATGTATTAACTATTGAAGAAAATTTATTTTCAGAATTCAAAGTTTTTCCAAACCCCGTAAAAGATCTACTGCAAATATCAGCAACTTCTTCCTCCAATTTCAATCTACATTTAAGAAATGTCATTGGACAAAAGGTTGCTACAAAAAACAAAGTTTCTGGAAATCAAGAATTTGATATTTCAAAATTAAATGTAGGATTGTACTTTTTAACGATTGAAATGGAAGAAAACGTCAAAACTTTTAAAATTCTAAAACAATAATTATTCAATTAAATCCCATAAAACTTAAGGAGTTATCAAAAGATAGCTCCTTTTTTTATATATTAGGGTTGTGTATTGTTAGATTTTTTATAATTTGCGAAACTATGCGCGCATAGTAATTTTCAAAAAATTCTCTATAGAATAAAAAGTACGAGAATTTTAAGAATATAAAATAAATTTTGTGCAACTTTATAATAACGGTTAACTATCATTTTTCTTAAAAATACAGTTAACTGAAGGTCTTTTAAACAGAGTAAAAATATCTGAAACAACGTATGAATACAATTACTAGATTATTTGATTTTCCGCATTATCAATTAGAAAAATACAACTTAGACAAAGCTTTAATTACGAAATATAATGGTGAGTGGGTTGCAACTTCAACTAAGGAGTATGTAGATAAAGCAAATCAGATTAGTCGTGGTCTATTACGATTAGGAGTTAAGCCTAATGATAAGGTCGCAATTATTTCTTCCAATAATAGAACTGAATGGAATATTGTGGATATTGGAGTTTTACAGATCGCTGCACAAGATGTACCTATCTACCCTACTATTTCCCAAGAAGATTACGAATATGTTCTAAATCACTCAGAATCTGTTTATTGTTTTGTATCTGATGATGAAGTTTTACAAAAAGTAAATAACATAAAAGGCAATGTCCCTTCATTAAAAGGAGTATATTCTTTTAATGATCTTGATGGATGTGATAGCTGGAATAAAGTATTAGAACTTGGTAAAGATGATAGTAATCAAGAAGAAGTAGAAAAAATAATGGCTTCTGTTAAAGAAGACGATTTAGCTACATTAATTTATACTTCTGGAACCACTGGGAGACCTAAGGGTGTAATGCTAAGTCATAAAAACATTGTATCTAACGCTTTACATAGCTCTACGAGATTTGCAGATTTTGGAGGAGAAGTTAAAGCATTGAGTTTTTTACCGGTTTGCCATATTTATGAAAGAATGTTAATGTATCTATACCAGTATAGAGGTATTGGTATTTACTTTGCAGAATCTCTAGAAACTATAAGTGACAACTTAAAAGAGATACAGCCGGATATGATGACTGCTGTTCCTAGACTTCTAGAAAAAGTATATGATAAAATTATTGCTAAAGGAGCTGACCTCACTGGTATCAAAAAGAAATTGTTTTTCTGGGCGGTAGAGCTTGGTCTTGAATATGAACCATATGAAGCAAATGGTTGGTGGTATGAAAAGAAATTAGGTATTGCCAAAAAATTAATATTTAGTAAATGGCAAGAAGCATTAGGAGGAAATCTTAAAGTAATAGCTTCCGGTAGTGCTGCTTTACAATCCAGACTAGCTAGAGTGTTCAATGCTGCTGGTATTAACGTAATGGAAGGTTATGGATTAACCGAAACGTCACCTGTAGTCTCCGTTAATGATATTAGAGACAGAGGGTTTAAAATTGGTACTGTTGGAAAAATGCTTCCGGATACCGAAGTAAAAATTGCGGAAGACGGAGAAATTCTTGTAAAAGGTCCTCAAGTTATGATGGGATATTACAAAGATGAGGTAAAAAGTAAAGAAGTATTAAAAGATGGATATTTTCATACTGGAGATATAGGAGAAATAGATAATGAAGGTTTCTTAAGAATTACAGACCGTAAAAAAGAAATGTTCAAGACTTCAGGTGGAAAATATGTAGCGCCTCAAGTAATCGAAAACGCAATGAAACAATCTCGTTTTATTGAACAAATAATGGTAATTGGAGATGGAGAAAAAATGCCAGCTGCATTTATCCAACCAAATTTCGAATTTGTAAAAGACTGGGCAAACCGAAAAGGTATATCTATTGGAACTACTAATGAAGAAATTGTTAGTAATCAGATAGTAATTGATCGTTTCCAAGAAGAAGTAGATGAACATAATGAAAAATTTGGAAAATGGGAACGCATCAAACGATTCGAACTTACATCTGATGAATGGAGTATTGAAGCGGAACACCTTACCCCTACAATGAAATTAAAAAGAAGAGTGATCAAGGCAAAATACCAAGATCTATACAGTAAAATTTATGGCTAATTCAATTCACTGATTACAAATGTATAGTGTAAAACTTTAACTTTAAATCAGTAAACTCCTCATTTTATGAGGAGTTTTTTTATTAATTCAATAGAAAAACGTAAATTACTTACTCTTTTTTTGATTTTTTACACAATTTATTATGCGTGCATAGTAAATTTTTCTTACCTTTACTGCATAACAAATTTTCTGAATGAGAGAAAAAACGATTGATTATGCACTACGAGCTACATGGATGGCAGTTGCCAAGATGTATAACGAAGAAGCAGGTAAAAAAGGTAGTACAATGGCAACAGGTTTTGCTTTAATTAGCATTGATCCTGAAAACGGAACACCATCTACCTCATTAGGCCCTAAAATGGGTATGGAAGCCACCAGTTTATCTAGAACTTTAAAAACCATGGAAGAAAAAGGATTAATCTTTAGAAAGAAGAATCCTCAAGACGGCCGTGGTGTTTTAATTTATCTAACACCTTTCGGTGTAGAAATGAGAAATTTTTCAAAAGACGTAGTTTTTACATTTGATCATGCCGTAAGAAAACATGTTTCTAAAGAAAAGTTAGATACTTTCTTAGAAGTATTTCAATTGATCAATGATCTCATTGCTACGAAGAAAATATACACAAAACAAGAATCTATAACATCTTAACAACCAGAAGTTAAAAAAAATGAAAAGAGTCATTAAAAAAGTTGCAGTAGTTGGTTCAGGAATTATGGGATCCGGTATTGCATGTCATTTCGCTAATATAGGCGTCGAAGTACTATTGTTAGATATAGTACCAAGAGAATTAAACGACAAAGAAAAGGCCAAGGGTCTTACATTAGAAAGCAAAGTGGTTCGTAATAGGTTAGTAAATGATTCACTAACCGCCGCTCTTAAGTCTAAACCCTCTCCTATTTACAGTCAAAAATTTGCAAATCGTATCACTACGGGTAACCTAGAAGATGATGTTGCAAAAGTAGCAGACGTAGACTGGATCATAGAAGTAGTAGTAGAAAGACTGGATATCAAAAAACTAGTTTTTGAAAACCTGGAGAAACATAGAACTCCTGGAACACTAATAACTTCCAATACCTCAGGTATACCAATAAAATTTATGAATGAAGGAAGAAGTGAAGATTTCCAGAAACATTTCTGTGGAACACATTTCTTTAACCCGGCACGATACTTAAAATTATTTGAGATTATTCCTGGTCCAAATACTTCTACAGAAGTTCTAGAATTCCTTAACGGATATGGAGAACAATTCTTAGGAAAAACATCAGTAGTAGCTAAAGATACTCCAGCTTTTATTGGAAACAGAATAGGTATTTTTAGTATTATGAGCTTATTCCATATGGTAAAAGATATGGGATTAACTATAGAAGAAGTAGACAAATTATCAGGTCCAGTAATAGGACGCCCTAAATCTGCTACTTTTCGTACAGTTGATGTAGTAGGGTTAGATACTTTAGTACATGTGGCTAACGGTATTGCTGATAATTGTCCTGATGATGAACGTCACGAATTATTTAAACTTCCTGCTTTCATCAATACAATGATGGAGAACAAATGGTTAGGGAGTAAAACAAAACAAGGATTTTATAAAAAGAGTGTTTCGCCAGAAGGAAAAAAGGAAATCCTTTCTTTAGATCTTGACACTTTAGAATATAGAAGCAAAAAAAGAGCTTCATTTACTACTTTAGAAATGACCAAGACTATTGATAAAGTAGTGGATCGTTTTAAAGTACTTGTAGCCGGAAAAGATAAAGCAGGCGAGTTTTATCGTAAAAGTTTTGCTGCATTATTTGCATATGTATCAAATCGCATCCCTGAAATCACTGATGATCTTTATAAGATTGATGATGCCATGAAAGCAGGATTTGGATGGGAACACGGACCTTTCCAAATATGGGATGCTATCGGAGTAGAAAAAGGAATCGAAATAATGAAAGCAGAAGGGTACGAACCAGCTGCTTGGGTACATGATATGATCGCTTCAGGAAGTACTTCTTTTTACACTGTAAAGAATGGAGCTACTAATTATTACGACATTCCGAAAAAGGAACAAGTAAAAGTTCCTGGACAAGACGCATTTATCATTCTTGATAATATTCGTAAATCATCAGAAGTTTTCAAAAACAGCGGTGTTGTAGTAGAAGATCTTGGCGATGGAATCCTTAATGTAGAATTCCAAAGTAAGATGAATACTATAGGTGGTGATGTACTTGCAGGATTAAATACAGCTATTGATATGGCTGAAAAAAACTTCCAGGGATTAGTTGTAGGTAATCAAGCCGCTAACTTTTCTGTTGGAGCAAATATCGGAATGATTTTTATGATGGCTGTAGAGCAGGAATACGATGAGCTAAATATGGCTATTAAGTATTTCCAAGATTCTATGATGCGTATGCGTTATTCTTCGATCCCTACAATTGTTGCTCCTCACGGCATGGCATTAGGTGGTGGATGCGAAATTTCATTGCACGCTGATAAAGTAGTTGCTGCTGCAGAAACCTATATGGGATTAGTAGAATTTGGTGTTGGTGTAATCCCTGGTGGTGGTGGATCAAAAGAAATGGCTTTAAGAGCTTCAGATCTTTTTAAGAAAGATGATGTAGAACTTAATGTATTACAGGAACATTTCTTAACTATTGGTATGGCTAAAGTATCCACTTCTGCTTACGAAGCATTTGATACAAACTTACTTCAAAAAGGAAAAGATATAGTTGTTGTTAATAAAGATCGTCAGATCGCTACAGCGAAAGCATATGCAAAATTAATGGCAGAACAAGGATATACACAACCTGTTAGAAGAAAAGATGTAAAAGTCCTTGGAAAACAAGCACTAGGTATGTTTTTAGTTGGAACAGATTCAATGGAAGCAAGTAAATATATCTCAGAGCATGATCATAAAATAGCAAATAAGTTAGGATATGTTATGGCTGGAGGAGATTTATCAGAACCTACCCTTGTAACAGAGCAATACCTATTAGATCTAGAGCGCGAAGCTTTCTTGTCTTTATGTACAGAACGCAAAACGTTAGAGCGTATTGAACATATGCTTAAGAAAGGTAAACCTTTAAGAAACTAGAAAAAAGAAAAAGAAATGAAAACCGCATATATAGTAAAAGCATATAGAACAGCCGTAGGAAAAGCGCCTCGCGGAGTGTTCAGATTTAAAAGAACTGATGAGTTAGCTGCTGAAACAATTCAGCATATGATGAAAGAGCTACCACAATTAGACAAAAGCCGTATTGATGATGTTATTGTTGGTAATGCTATGCCAGAAGGATCTCAGGGTCTTAATATGGCACGTTTAATATCATTGATGGGATTAGAATCTATTGATGTACCAGGTGTTACTGTAAATAGATTCTGTTCTTCTGGAATTGAAACCATAGGTATGGCTACTGCAAAAATACAAGCTGGAATGGCAGATTGTATTATAGCTGGTGGTGCAGAAAGCATGAGTTCAGTTCCTATGACTGGATACAAAACAGAATTAAACTATGATTTAGCAAAGTCTGGTCATGAAGATTACTATTGGGGAATGGGAAATACTGCAGAAGCGGTTGCCAATCAATTTAATGTTTCTAGAGAAGATCAAGATGAGTTTGCTTACAATTCTCATATGAAAGCTTTAAAAGCGCAAGCAGAGGATCGTTTTCAGGATCAAATTGTTCCTATCAATGTTGAACAGATTTATGTTGATGAAAATGGTAAAAAAGCTAGCAAATCATACACCGTAAATAAAGATGAAGGACCACGTGCCGGAACTAGCAAACAAGTATTAGGTAAACTAAGACCTGTATTTGCAGCTGACGGAAGTGTGACTGCTGGTAATTCTTCTCAAATGAGTGATGGTGCAGCTTTTGTAATGGTAATGAGTGAGGATATGGTAAAAGAATTAAACCTAGAGCCAATCGCAAGACTTGTAAACTATGCTGCAGCCGGTGTAGAGCCTAGAATTATGGGAATCGGTCCTGTAAAGGCTATTCCTAAAGCATTAAAACAAGCTGGTTTAAAACAAGATGATATCGATCTGATTGAACTTAATGAAGCTTTTGCTTCACAATCATTAGCGGTAATGCGTGAGCTAAACATCAATCAAGATATAGTGAACGTAAATGGAGGTGCTATTGCTTTAGGTCACCCACTTGGCTGTACTGGAGCTAAACTTTCTGTTCAGTTATTTGATGAGATGCGCAAACGTGATATGAAAGGTAAATACGGAATGGTAACCATGTGTGTTGGAACGGGACAAGGTGCTGCAGGTATTTTTGAATTTTTGAACTAAAAAAATAGAATAAAGAAATAACACTAATAAAATGAGTACAGAAACTTTAAATAAAGACATTCTTAGAGGAGGACAATTCCTTGTGAAAGAAACGAAAGCTGAAGATGTATTTACTCCAGAAGATTTTTCTGAAGAGCAAAAGATGATGCGTGATAGTACCAAAGAATTTGTAGATAGAGAACTTTGGGCACACTGGGAAAAATTCGAATCAAAAGATTATGCTTTTACTGCAGAGTGTATGAAAAAAGCCGGAGAACTTGGTCTTCTTGGTGTTGCCGTACCAGAAGCATATGACGGTCTAGGAATGGGATTTGTTTCTACAATGTTAGTATGTGATTATATATCAGGTGCTACAGGATCATTTAGTACTGCTTTTGGAGCACATACAGGTATCGGTACTATGCCAATATCATTATATGGAAACGAAGAGCAAAAGAAGAAATATGTTTCGAAATTAGCTACTGGAGAGTGGATGGGAGCATATTGCTTAACAGAACCGGGCGCAGGATCTGATGCAAATTCTGGAAAAACAAAAGCTGTATTATCAGAAGATGGTAAACATTATTTGATCTCAGGTCAAAAAATGTGGATCTCTAATGCAGGATTCTGTAATGTAATGATTGTTTTTGCTCGTATTGAGGATGACAAAAATATCACTGGATTTATTGTAGAATATGATCCTAACAATTCTAACGGTATCTCATTAGGTGATGAAGAAAAGAAATTAGGTATCCACTCCTCTTCTACTCGTCAAGTTTTCTTTAGTGACACTAAGGTCCCTGTAGAGAATATGTTATCAGAAAGAGGTAATGGATTTAAAATTGCGATGAATGCTTTAAACGTTGGACGTATCAAATTAGCAGCAGCTTGTTTAGATGCGCAACGTAGAGTAATTGGAGAAGCTACTAAATATGCTAATGAGCGTATTCAGTTTAAAACTCCAATTATGAATTTTGGAGCAATCAAATCTAAGATCGCTGAAATGGCTACGAATACCTATGCAGATGAATCTGCAAGTTACCGTGCTGCAAAAAATATCGAAGATAGAATTGCTATCCGACAAGCGGAAGGAAATACACATCAAGAAGCTGAATTAAAAGGAGTTGAAGAATACGCTATCGAGTGTTCTATACTAAAAGTAGCGGTTTCTGAAGATGTTCAGAATACTACAGATGAAGGTATTCAAATATTTGGAGGAATGGGATTCTCTGCAGATACTCCTATGGAATCTGCTTGGAGAGATGCTCGTATTTCTCGTATCTATGAAGGTACTAATGAGATCAACCGTATGTTAGCTGTAGGTATGCTAGTAAAGAAAGCAATGAAAGGTCATGTAGATCTTTTAAATCCTGCTATGAAGGTTGCTGATGAATTAACAGGAATTCCTTCTTTTGACACTCCTGATTACTCTGCTTTATTTGCAGAAGAAAAAGAGATCATTGCAAAATTAAAGAAAGTATTCTTAATGGTGGCAGGAGCTGCTATGCAGAAATTTGGTCCGCAATTAGAAGAGCACCAACAATTATTAATGGCTGCCTCTGACATTCTAATTGAAATCTATATGGCGGAATCTACAATTCTACGTACAGAGAAAAATGCTAAGCGTTTTGGAGAAGATTCTCAAGAGATTCAAATTGCAATGTCTCAATTATACTTATATAACGCAGTAGATATCGTTATTAAAAAAGGAAAAGAAGGAATCGTTTCTTTTGCTGAAGGAGATGAGCAACGCATGATGTTAATGGGACTTAAACGTTTCACTAAATATGCGAACCAACCAAATGTGGTTGCATTAAGAACAAAAATTGCTGATAAAGTAGCTGCCGAAAACGGATACTGCTTTTCATAACAATAATAATATATCCGTTCCTAAGGATTAAAACTAGGAAGTTGTTTAATTTTGATTTAAGAAACCGTCTTTCTGTTGGGGAAAGACGGTTTTTTTATTTATCAAATTTTATCTACCCTCTACATCCACGTAATACTCCAAAAAGGAAATCATCAGCAGCTTGCGCATATTCATCTCCACAATTACGATCAAAAGGATTCGTACTTCCACCTAATACACGTCCGCATTGATCATGATCTAAACAATCTTTAGTCCAAGCACTAGCGATAGAAAAAACACCCGGACAACCAAAACCGCAACGGCCTAAACAACGATCACCATTTACTAATTCACGATCTCTATATATTTGGCCTTCATTATCATCGTACACAGCAGTAACATATGTATTTTTTCTAATACAAGTTATTCCATCAACATTACCTTTCACTAGATTGGTTTGGTTCCCTTTAAAAACAATTTTTTCGTAACTATAATTACTTGGAGATTTAGCCCAATATTCTAGTAATTTCAATAAGGTGAATTCTGCCATCGTAAAATCATCCACAGAACCATCCTTAAATAGATATGCAGAGATCTCTTCTCCTATCATTAATAATGTTTCTTTCTCTTTACTAGATAACACAACATTCTTACCATCGATTTCAATAAATTCTGTATCATAATCTATTGAAGCGACTAGCCTTACATCATTTATCGCTACTTTAACAGTATAATAATTCGATTTTTCTACAACTTTATATGCTATCTGGAAACCGTTAAGTTCTTTTTTTCCTTCTAATTGATCTTCTTGATGAATTTCTAATCCAATTGTTTCATCATTATTGGAGTCCTCTTGATTATCACAAGAGTTTAATAAAAATAAAAACAAAAAGATGTTTACTAAAAATTTAAATTGAATTTTCATGATTTGATATATTTAAGTTAGTTATACTAAAATACTTTACTAATCTAAATTTCTTACTACCAAATGATTATCAAAACATTAATCTAATTTAATATTATGGAAATATCACATTATAGTTCATTAAGAAATTTTTAAAAAAACAATAAATAAGTACGCTAATAATTCATTAAAAGAGCCTCAAATTTTTACAAACACAATAAACAACTGTTAATTATATGTTGTTTTTCAATATATTATGTGAAATAATGAGAATTTATCAACACGAAAACGTTGTAGTAACTTTTCGGAAGATAAGAATTGAATATTTCGTAATAACTTAGTAGAAATTTAACACAAGAAACACTTTTACAAACTAAAACTTATGAATTATGAAATCAATTTCCCCTCCTCCGAAAATTTCGAAATTATTTGAGCTACTCTAATTAAATAAAATAGTTCTATTAACTAATCAGTCAGAATAAATAGAACCTGTTTTTTTGAATAAAAATTTTGAAAAAATCACTTATCTATAGTCGTCATAATTACTGTTTTTATAATTAAGAGCACCAAATTCTTGATTATCTTTTCATTAAAACAAACAAAGTAAGTTTCGCTGGTTGTCAGACAAACTTCTATTTTCTTGTATATATACGTCTTTCCATAAGTTATTTATTTCATATTCTTATTTACCTAAGAACGAAAATTTGCGAAAAAAACTTACTCACTTATTACAAACTACTGTTTTCAACAGAACAAAAAATCTTAAAATGAAAAGAAAAAACCTCTTAAAAATCCTGGTAAGCTTTTTATGTTGCTTACCATTTTTACAGTTACAGGCACAAGATGAAGATGTAATGTTTCAGGCTTTTGACTGGAATGTACAAAACCAACCTGCAGGTCAAACTTGGTATGATGTTGTTTCTAGTGTTAGAAATACCATCAGTGATGCAGGAATTGACCTAATCTGGATGCCTCCTCCAAGTAATTCTGCCGCCCCACAAGGATATCTGCCTAGAGAGATTAATAACTTCGATAGCGCCTATGGTACTACTAATCAACTGAAGTCATTGATCGATCAATATCATAATTTAGACATTAAAGTAATAAGCGATATTGTAGTGAATCATCGAGTAGGTACTAACGACGCAGTTACATTTACAAATCCGGCTTGGCCAACATTTTATATTACAGCCGATGATGAAGGTAGAAATTTTGTAAATGGTCCTGTAGAGTTTAGTATTAATAATGATTTTGTACCTGGATTTGATTTAAAAGCAGATGGTTCTAGTGGAGGATTTGCAGCTGCCAGAGACTTAGATCACAGAAATCCAGCAGTAAGAGCAGAGATTATAAAATGGATGAAAAAGTTACAAGATGATCTTGGTTTTGATGGATGGAGGTATGATTTTGTTCACGGATATGATCCTATATATAATAAAGAATACAACGATGCTACAAACCCTTACTTTGCGGTAGGAGAATTACTAGAAAGTAGCAGAGTACAAACGAATAATTTTGTGAATAGAACACAAGGTTCATCTTCTGCTTTTGATTTTAACACAAAAGTAAGTTTACAAAATGCGATTAGAGATAATAATTTATCTTATTTAAGAGATGGTCAAGGTAGGCCTTCTGGTATGATGGGTATCAATCCATCTAAATCAGTTACTTTTCTTGATAATCATGATACTGGTTTCGCACAACAATGTTGTGGCTCAAATTTTGTTTTTCCAGGTGGAGAGACAAATCTTAGAAAAGGATATGCTTATATTTTAACACATCCTGGAAACCCAATGGTATTCTGGACTCATTTCTTTGATACTGGCGCAGGCGTACAAAATGCTATTAAGGACCTTATTGCAGCAAGAAAAAGTGTAAGAATTCACTCTGGATCTACTATAAGTATTGATGAAGCAAGAGGAGATTTATATGCCGCTTACATCGATGGAAGATCTGGAACACTAGCAATGAAACTAGGATCTGGTAATTGGTCTCCTAACGGAAGTGGATGGACACTACAAACTTCTGGTACTGATTATGCAGTATGGACACAAGGTGCAAATACTGGCGGCGGAGAAACGGTACCTCCTTATACTGTTAACTTCTTTAAACCATCAGGTTGGGGATCTAATATCAATGCTTATGTATTCGATTCAGGAGCAAACACTACACTTCCTGGGACTAGTGATTGGCCTGGAAACAATATGACGAACATTTCAGGAACAGATTGGTATTCTTTTACCATTACTCCTCCTGCAGGTGTTTCTGCAGCAAATCTTAGAGTCATCTTCAATGATGGAAATAACCAAACTGATGATCTTTCGAGAAGTGCCAATGGTTGGTACCGAGGAAATAGTTGGTCCGACAATTGTCCTAGCGATTGTAGTGGTAGTGGATCAGGAACAACTAATGATGTAACATTAAACTTCCAAAAACCTGGCGGTGGATGGGGTACTAATACCAACATGTACTTATATAATAAATCCACAAACCAAACATTGTCTGGAACTGCAGGTTGGCCTGGAACAATTATGAACAACTTAAGTGGTACATCTTGGTGTAGAAAAACATTTACATTACCTAATGGAGTTGCTACAAATGATGTTGGAGTGGTTTTCAATAATGGAAATGGTCAACAAACAGTTGATCTCACAAGAGGTACCGATGGATGGTTTATAGTAACCGGAAGCAGTAATGGAAAAAGAACCGGAACTTGGTCTAATAACTGTACTAATAATTGTCCTTCTAACAGAGCAATGGAATTAGCTGATACAGCTGATAAAGAGAATACTTCCATCATAGAGAAAAGTATTGTTACTCTTTGGCCAAATCCAATTAAAGATAGAGGTACATTAAGCGTAAATACATCAGAAAATGGTGTTTTAAAAGTTAGTATCTCTAATATTTTAGGTCAAACTAAAACTATATACAGCCAAAACACGCAAGTAGGGAATCAAACTATAGAAATTAATTCAAGTGATATGCGAGAATCCGGCATCTATTTTGGTACCATAACATTAAATGGTAAAAAACTTAAAAGAATTAAAATTGTAAAACAATAATTTTTTTGTCCTAATTACTTACCAATAATTATCACAAGTTGATATGTTAGTCAAGAAGCGGTCGTTTTAATAAAACGACCGCTTTTTTAACCTTATTTAATTCTGATATCTTTTCTATTAACTTTACAAAATCTTAACTTTTATATATCGCCAATAAAAAGCGTATTGTTTTTAATATCTTTCCACTCTTTAAAAATTCAATTTATTAACTATAATACTCAAACTTTGAAAAAAATAGCTTTCATTTTATCTCTAATTATATTGATATCTTGCAAAAATCAAGAACCAAAAAGTTCTGATAAAACAATTGCAGATTCAACAGAAAAAACTGCACTTCCAAAAAAAGAAAAAAAAGATCATCAAATTCGAGATATTAAAAAAGCAGAAATAGCTCCCAACGTAGATGGAGATATGGATGATCCAATCTGGAATCAAACGAAATGGTATCCAATGGATCAGAATTGGATTGGGGAATTTCCAGATATCAAAGATTTCTTTGGTAGGTATAAAATGACTTGGACTCCAGAAGCTTTGTACATTTTAGTAGAAATTAAAGATGATATTTTATATGATCAATATAAAGACCCACTTAAATTATGGTGGGATGATGATTGTGTTGAGATATTTATAGACGCCGATAATTCCGGAGGAGAACATCAATACAACAACAATGCGTTTGCATATCATGTAGCATTGGATGGTAATGTTGTAGATCTAGATTCACAGAAAAAACCATTACTTTATAATAATCATGTAAAAATGAAACGTACAACAAAAGATGATGTTTCTATATGGGAATTCGAACTGACCGTATATGATGATACTTACCAAGAAGGCAAAGCCAATGATCCTGTGGTTTTATCTAAAGATCAAAAATTAGGTTTCGCTATAGCCTATAACGATAATGATACGAGTAAAGAAAGAGAAAATTTCATGGGTTCTGTCTTCGTACCTGGCGAAGATAAAAATCAAGGCTGGATTAATGCTGATATCTTCGGTACTATAGTTCTTATTGAGTAAAATAAATCTCTAAAAATATAGAAAAGGAATTTTCCGTTGTGATACTCTTATAACATTGTTTCCATCAATTGTTCATCTTTAGATACGTCTTCAGAAAAATTAACTGCGGTTTCAATAAGTGCTAAATGAGAATATGCTTGCGGAAAATTCCCTAACAATCTTTTAGACTTAAAGTCTATATCTTCACTAAAAAGCCCTAAGTGATTGCTATAAGATAACAATTGATCAAACATTGCTTTTGCTTTTGCTTTCTCTCCTATTTTATTTAAACTATTGATAAACCAAAAACTACAAATAGTAAATGACGAAGAAGGCAACCCAAAATCATCTTTATTCTTATAACGATATAATAACCCATCATTACATAATTCTTTTTCTGTAGCTTTTACAGTACTTATAAATCTTGGATCCATTGGCTCTATAAAACCATAAGATTCCATTAATAACGTAGAAGCATCTAAATCAGAGGATCCGTAAGATTGGGTATAAGCCTGTACCTCTTCATTCCAAGCATTCTTATAAATATCATTATAAATCCGATCTCTAAGCTCAATCCACCTCGTATTATTTTCTGTTTTACCAATAAGCTCTCCTATCTTAATAGCTCTATCTACAGCCACCCAACATAACAATTTAGAGAATGTAAAATGTCTTTCTTCTGTTCTAAATTCCCAAATACCTTTGTCTGGTTTTTCCCAGTTTACATTTACAATATGAACAATACTCTTACTTATGGTCCATAAACTCTCACTATCATCTACGGCGCAATCAAATTTCACGAATTGTTGGTAAATTACATTCATCAGAATCCCATAAATATCATTCTGTTTTTGATGAAAAGCAGCATTACCAATACGTACGGGACTAGAATTTTTATAACCGCTTAAATGATCCAATGTTTTCTCCGTAAGATCCTTTTCGCCATTAATACCATACATAATCTGGATCTTTTCATCTTTATCTGGTATAATATCTATAATAAACTGAAGAAAACGTTGCGCTACCCTTTTATGTCCTAAATCAGAAATCACTTTTATTACCATAGAGGCATCTCTAATCCAACAAAAACGATAATCCCAGTTACGAACTTCTCCTATTGTTTCGGGTAAAGATGTAGTCGCAGCAGCCAAAACAGCTCCAGATTTTTCATAACTAAGCAATTTAAGTACCAATGCACTTCTTAGAATCTGATCATTGTAAACTGCATACGAAGTAGTTTTCTCACTCCAATTCATCCAGTACACACGTGTTCTCTGTAATTTAAGATAACATAGTTCTAAGGATTGCTTTAGAATTTTTTCGTGATAACTGATTAAAAAATAAGCATTACCAGATAAAACTATCTCTTCTGAATTTAAAATAGCTTCTAAATCTAAATCCGAATAAAGGTATAAAGTATCATATTTATCTTTATCTGTTATACTTTTTATATATTCATCAGTTTTTTTAGAATAAGTTTCCTCTTTGGCATACTCCAATCTAGGATTATATCTAACTCTAAAAGATGGCTTTCCTGAAATCAATTTAATATATCGTATGATATCAGCAGGTGTATGATAAGTACCATCTTCATTCTGATATCTAGGCATAAAATCTATACTTTCGAAAGCATCTGTACCATTATTAAATTCGGTAACTAAAATATTTGTTTTGGCGATATACTTTTGGGAAATAGTATATTCATCTGAAACTAAAATTTCAAAAGAGCCTCCTTTTTTTTCATCTAAAATTTTTGCAAAAACTGACGAAGAATCAAAATTTGGCAAACAACACCAATCAATTGCTCCTTGTTTAGAAATCAACGCTGCACTTTTACAATTCCCTATAATTCCGTAGTCCAAATTGTCCATATAACCTCAAGTTCTTTTAAATAAACGTACCTTTATTCACTGAACCGAAATTTAATCAATCAAATTTAGTCAACCAACTTTCGCCACCCTTTATGAGCAAAACTATCATAATCTCAAATCGACTACCCTTACAATTAGAAATTGACAATAATTCTATTAAAACTACTCCAAGTGTTGGAGGATTAGCAACAGGAATGAAGTCTGTGCACTCCGGAAGTGATAGCATTTGGATAGGATGGAGTGGTCTAACCGAAGAACAATTAGATACTGAAAAAAGAAATTTAGTTAATAATGCACTAAAAAAACATCAATGTGTTGGTGTACCACTTACAGAATTAGAAATAGATGGATTCTATTATGGTTTTAGCAATAATACTTTATGGCCATTATTCCATTATTTTATGGAATATACAGAATTCAACAAAGACAGTTGGGAAGTATATCAACAGGTAAATCAAAAATTTGCAGATGTAATAATAGAAAATCTCGGAGAAAATGATACTATCTGGGTACACGATTATCAACTATTATTGCTACCCGAGATGATTCGCAAAAAGAAACCGAACGTAACTATAGGTTTCTTTTTACATATTCCTTTCCCATCTTATGAAGTCTTTAGAACGATTCCTTGTAGAGAAGAACTATTAAAAGGATTACTGGGTGCCGATCTTATTGGTTTTCACACCTATGATTATGAACGTCATTTTCTGAGTTCAGCCCAAAGAATTTTAGGATTAGAAATTAACTTCAATAATGTTCATATAGATAATAGAATAGTAAAAGTAGATTCTTTCCCAATGGGAATTGATTATGATAAATTTCATAATGCCGCTACTATTCATAATGAAAAAGAGAAAAAAGATCAAACAGAGATACAGCAAAAGATAGATGAACATTTAATAAGTGGTGATCGAGCTAAACTTATCTTATCTATTGACAGGCTAGATTACACCAAAGGAATAGCCAACAGATTAAGAGCTTTTGAATATTTTCTGGACAAATACCCTCAATTTAAAGGTAAAGCAAGACTTGTAATGCTTGCAGTTCCATCTAGATCAAATGTTCCACAATATCAACTACTAAAAAACGAAATTGACCAATTGGTAGGTAGAATTAATGGAAAATTTTCCGAAGTTAGTTGGACACCCATTTGGTATTTTTATCGTTCTATGCCTTTTGAAAACTTGATTGATTTATACACTTCTAGTGAAGTTGCTTTACTTACTCCTATTAGAGACGGAATGAACCTTGTAGCAAAAGAATATATAGCCTCTAGAGTAGATCAAAAAGGTGTTCTTATTTTAAGTGAAATGACAGGAGCATCAAAAGAAATGAGTGAAGCACTTATTATCAATCCTAATAACTTTGAAGAAATAGCAGATACACTAAAATTTGCTTTAGAAATGCCGGAAGAAGAGCAAATAAAAAGAAATAAAGCACTACAAAAACGGTTAAAAAGATATAATGTAGAGAAATGGGCAAATGATTTTATGGAGTCTTTAGATGCAACTAAGACTACTGCTAAGAAATACTCTTTAAAAAAACTGACGCCTTCTATTAAAAAGGATTTATTTAATGATTATAATACTTCAAAAAATAGAATTTTATACATTGATTATGATGGTACTTTAGCACCTTTTGAAAAAATTCCTGAGAATGCAAAGCCAACTCAAAAAATATTTGATATTTTAGATACGTTACAAAGTGATGATCGTACCAAAATAATTTTAATAACTGGAAGAGATAAATTCACCTTTAACAAGTGGTTTGGTCATAAGGATTATACCTTAATTACTGAACACGGCGCTTGGCTAAAAGAAAACAATAAAGATTGGGAACTTTTGGAACGAGTTAGTAATGATTGGTTCGAATCAATCGCCCCAGTTTTAGAATCGTTTACTGATAGAACACCGGGTTCTCTTATAGAAGAAAAAAATTATTCATTAGCTTGGCATTTTAGAAATGTAGATCCTGATTTAGGAAAATTAAGATCCATGGAACTAAAAACAACCATACAACATCTAATAGCTAATCACAACTTAGAAATTCTAGAAGGTGATAAAGTATTAGAAATAAAAGTTAGTGGCATTAATAAAGGTAAATCAGCGTGTAAAATGCTAACTGAAAAAGAGTATGATTTTATCTTCGCCATTGGAGATGATTGGACAGATGAATACATGTTTAAAGAATTACCTTCTTCTTCGTATACAGTTAAAGTTGGACTTAAAAAGACGATTGCTAAATATTATGTAGAAGATACAAATCAAGTTCACGAATTATTAAAAGAATTTAATAACCAATCATAAGAACACATATCTGAAACCAAAATTTTATATACTTCCGGTAATAATTATTGCGCAGTTTTTCTGTACTTCACTGTGGTTTGCAGGTAATGCGGTAATTGATGATTTTGCCGCTCAATTTAGTGTAGGATTTAATATTCTTGGATATCTTTTATCCACTGTACAATTCGGATTCATTGTTGGTACACTAACCTTTGCCTTACTTACTATAGTCGATAGATTCCCTCCTTCTAAGGTGTTTATGATTTCGGCAATTCTAGGAGCACTTTGTAATATTGCCTTGCTAATACCTAATATTACCGTATTAAATGTATTAACAGCTAGATTTGGTACAGGTTTCTTTCTTGCAGGAATCTATCCTGTAGGTATGAAAATAGCATCTGACTACTATAAAGATGGATTAGGAAAAGCCCTTGGATATTTAGTAGGTGCTCTAGTTCTTGGAACCGCGTTACCACATTTGTTAAAAGAACTTTCTTGGAATAGCGATTATAAAATTGTAATACAATCTACAAGCCTTTTAGCTGCTATTGGAGGAATTTTAATCTTTATTTTTGTTCCTAACGGTCCTTATAGAAAACCTGTTTCTAAACTTCAATTAGGTGTAATAACAGAGCTTTTTGGGATTGTTAGTTTTAGAAAAGCTGCTTTAGGATATTTTGGGCATATGTGGGAATTATATGCTTTTTGGGGGTTTGTTCCGATATTATTAAAAACATATGTAGAACAACACAGAATAGGAATTCCCATTTCATTTTGGTCATTTATCATTATCGCAGTAGGTTTTTTCTCTTGCATCATTGGCGGATATATTTCTTTAAAAACGGGTAGTAGAAAAGTAGCTCGATATTCACTTATTATTTCTGGACTATTTTGTATTACCTCTCCCCTATTATTCCAGTTAAACACAGAAATCTTCTTAGGATTATTATGTCTTTGGGGAATGGTCGTTATTTCAGACTCTCCTCAATTTTCGACTTTAGTTGCGGCTGCAGCTCCTCCAGAATTAAGAGGAACAGGACTTACTATTGTTAATTGTATAGGTTTTGCTATTACCATCATAAGTATTCAGTTACTTTCATATACTATTACCAAAATTGATCCTATATATTTATTTGTATTTTTAGCAATTGGTCCAGCCATTGGATTATATAGTTCAAGAAAACAATTACTATAAACTCTTAACAAATACTTAAGAAAATACTTGATAATTCAGTGTATTTTAGAAAACAAAACCGATGCAAAAACATCTCTCATTCATACTACTATTACTTGTTTTTGTAGTATCCGCACAACCAAGTACTGAAGTCTATTTGTTTGATATTTTCGTAAATGGAGAAACATTAGAGCTAAAAAACAAACGAAACATTTCTAATAACGAAGGATATGACAATCAGCCTTCCTTTTACAATGATAATATTGTACTTTTTGCTTCTACTAGAAACAAACAAACCGACATTGCCAAATATAATATTAGAGATAATAAGATAGATTGGATTTCTGAAACAGCAATAGGTAGCGAATATTCGCCTACTAAAATTCCAAATCAAAAGGCAGTATCCGCTATCAGATTAGACACGACAGGCACACAGTTATTATATCAATATGACTTTAAAAATGGAAAGCCAACCGTTCTTATAAAAGATCTAATTATCGGTTATCACGTTTGGTTTAACCAAAACACATTAGTTTCTTCTGTGTTAGAAGATGGAGGATTATCGTTAGTGGTTTCTAATCTAAAGACAAAGGTAAATAAGACTTTTCAGAAAAAAATAGGCCGATCATTGCATAAAATACCCAATACGCCACTGATTAGTTATATTAGTAAAGAAAATAAAGAATGGGAAATAAGGTCGTTAAACCCAATTACCGGTGAAACTGAAAAAATAATTAACACAATACCTGAAACTGAAGATATGTGTTGGTTGATCAATGGAACTATTCTAATGCCAAAAGGGAATACTATTTTTAAGTTCAACCCTAAAACGGATACTCGTTGGAGTATCTTTCATACATTTCTTGATAACGAAATTGCTAATATTAGCAGAATTAAATCCAACGAAATAGGAACAATGCTCACTTTAGTATCAGATGTTTCTCCAGAACAAATTGTACAAAAACAACTAGATGCTTATAACAAACGAGATGTTAATGGCTTTGTAGACACGTATTCGGATACTATAAAAATATACAATTATCCAAATAAATTGATCTACGAAGGAAAAGATCGATTAAAAAAAGGATATACTTCTTTTTTCGAACGAACTCCAGACTTACATTGTGAAGTGAAAAAACGGATTGTTTATGGTAATAAAGTAATTGATGAAGAATTTCTGATTATGAATGGTCAAAAGAGAAAAGCTGTAGCGATTTACGAAGTAGAAAACGGAAAAATTGCGAAGGTTACTTTTATACAATAAAACCGATTGAATTAGAATTGTATCTAACCTTTATGATCATTAAACAAAACTAGGAAGTCAATCAAATCAAAAAAGACCTAACTGGTTTATTATGATTATTTTCTTAATATTTGTTGATAATAATTTATAAAGCTAATCATTATTGGAGAACAAAATAGAACTCATAGAAAGTATTGGAAAAATAGTTGTTTTTTTAATGCTATTACTTTCCATTTTCCTATTTACTGTCAAAACAAAAAACAAATTATCTAATAAATTATTTGGAATATATTTATTAGTAGTTGCATTCGATCTTACAGGGCTGTTTTCAAATAAAATTTTAGAGTATCCAAATCTTAATATTTTAAAAGTATCTTCTAGTCTATTGCAACTACCTTTATTTTATCTTTATGTACTTTCCGCTTGTTATACTAACTTTAGAATAAAGAAAAAGCATAGTATACACACCTCCCTATTCATTCTATTTTTATTGCTCTTTAAAATAACAGGGTTTTCCGATCAAAGTTTAATGGTTTTTGAAATAATTGGTGAGCTACAATTCATTGGTTACATCATCATTGTATTTATAGTTCTCAAAAAATATAAAACCGTTTATCTTGAAAACTATTCTAGCACAAATTACGTAGTTTATAAATGGTTATTTAATATCACAGCTTTTTCTTGTTTTGCACATAGCTTTGTAATTTTAAGATGGTATCTCTCTAACTCCACTTTTCAAGGATATATAGTAAATATAAATGTATTGATTAGTATTATGGTATTAATCATTACCATTTATTTTGTATTAAGTGCTTTATATCGTCCAGAACTTTTTACCGGTATAAACATGAATCTGAAACCGCTAACTTCGAATTCCCCAAGTGAGTTGTCAGAAAAAACCACTCCTATTGAAGATGAACATTTAAAGAGATTACGTTCATTTATGGAAAGTGATAAACCTTATTTAGATTTTGAACTTACACTACAGAAATTGGCAGTCCAAATAGATATTTCAGAAAAAAACTTATCTCTTCTAATCAACAGACATTTAAATAAACATTTCTTTGATTTTATAAATGCTTATAGAATTGAAGAAGCTAAAAAATTATTAAAAAATACTTCATTAAATATTCAACAGATTATGTATCAAGTGGGATTTAATTCCAAATCTTCGTTTAATACTGCCTTCAAAAAACACACATTAAACACACCTTCAAGCTACCGTAAATCAATAACTTAGGAACGTTCGATTTAAAGTCGAACCTTTTTATATGGTAAAAAAGGTTCGACTTCTTATACCCGTACCATTTCATCTTTTTGAATACTCATTTTTGTGTAGAAATCAAAAAACAAGTAAAGATGAAATCAATTTATGTAATCACACTCTTCATATTCTTTCAATATTCTTTTAGTCAAAAAAACACCTCTGAATTAAACGGAATTGAAGATGACATAAAGCTATGGATAGAAAAATATCAAGCAGTTGGATTATCTGTAGCGGTAGTAAAGGATAATGAAATTATATACTCAAAAGGCTTTGGATATAGAAATCTAAAAGAACAATTACCCGTAACAGAAAACACTGTTTTCCCAATTGGTTCGACAACCAAAGCATTTACTGGTTCACTTTTGGGCATCCTAGCATCCCAAAACAAAGTTTCACTTAAAGATAAACCTGCTAAGTACATTCCAGATTTTGAATTCTACAATGATAAGATGAATAATTTAATTGCCATTGAAGACTTACTAAGCCATAAAAGTGGTATTGGGAACCAAGGTACATCAGAGGTGTTTTTCCCTGACAAAAATAAACTCAAAGTAGTCCAACGATTAAAGTATCTAAAACCAGAAGGCGAAATTAAAAACAGTTTCGAGTACAGTAATATGGGATATACGTTAGCTGGGACAATAGTTGAACAGATAACAAAGAAAAGTTGGGATACCAATATCCAGGAAATGATATTCAAACCTCTATCTATGAATAATTCATATACCGAACTCGAAGAAATCAATAAATCTGATAATTATTCTTTACCCTATGGTTTATATAATAAAAACATAGAGCAAGTAAAGTTCGAAATATACAATTCTATCAGTCCAGCTGGAGCAATAAAAAGTACCGTAAGCGATCTATCAAATTGGATGTTAACTTGGTTAAACAATGGAACTTTTGAAAACAATGAAGTTATCCCAAAAGCATATGTTAAGCAGGCAACAAGGCTTCAAAATATCAAAAATGGAGATTATGAAAGTGATTCCTTTTTACACGGAGATGGATTTGGATGGCGTCTAAAATCTAGCTATGGTCATTATAGAATAGACCACGGTGGTAATACATTTGGGTTTAGTTCTTCCTTAGTAATGTTTCCTTTTGAAAAAATAGGCATCGTAGTTCTTAGTAATCAAGATAATTCTTTGTTACCGCACCTTATAGCGGATATCATTACAAGAAAATTATTTAACATCGATCCTGAGTCAGCATACCCAGTAAAAATAAAAGAAATTTTCAAACCACTTCCCTATCAATCATTTAATAAAGAGAAAATGCCGACCCACCCTTTGGATAATTTTTGTGGAATATTTGAAGCAAAAGGATATGGACGTATTAAAGTTATCATAGAAAATGAAAAATTATACGCGGTATTACCTAAATATAAATTCCATTTACAGCATACAAATCACAACTCATTCTTTTTTAAACCGACCAAAAATTTTAAAGATGTTTTTAGTCCTCAATTCGATTTAAAGTTTATCAATGATCTGAACGGAGATATCTCCGGTTTACAATTATTCTCACAAAAAGAACCTATTACATTTAAAAAGCACTAAAATCATAAATCAAAATCTTATGAAAACCATATATATAAAATGTATTCTTATAATAATACTAATACAACCAATATTAATAAATGCACAGTCCATACGATCCATAGATTCAGAAAAAATAACATCTATTTTAGAATCTCATTTCGATAAAAAAAACCCAGGTGGAGCTTTTGCTATAATACAAAAGGGTAAAGTTATATTCAAAAAAACAATGGGATTGGCTAATGTAGAATATCAAATACCTATTGCGGATACGACAGTTTTTAATATTGCTTCCAATTCTAAGCAAATGACCTCACTATTAACTTTAATCTTACAAGAGGAAGGGAAGTTGTCCATTAATGATGACATCCGAGATTATTTACCAGAACTTAAAGAGCTTCCTTATAAAGTTACCATTAAACAATTAATGAATCATACACACGGATTGCCTAATGTTGATGAATTAGCCCAAATAAAAGGAATCAGAAAAATGACCTATGAAGAGGTTATAACTATGCTATTTAATATAAGACAATTTAATTTTAAGCCAGGAAATGATTATCAGTATAACAACACAGGTTTTGTTTTACTTTCGAAAATCATTACTAATGTAGGCGAAAAAACGTTCCAAGAACAGCTCAAAGAAAAAGTATTTAATCCATTTGGAATGGATTATAGTCAAGCTGTAGACAACTACAATCAGGTAATCCCACATAAAGCATATTCTTATACTTCTATAGAAAATAATATTATAAATAATTCTGTAAAAATTAGCACAATAGGATCTTCAGGAGTATATGCTAGCTTAAATGATTTAATAGTTTGGGCTAAAAATTTTACAAGAAAAAATTCTAAATATCAAAAACATTTCAAACGAATGCAGAAAGAAACTATTCTAAATAACAATAGAGTTATAGAATATGGTCTAGGAATTCAGTTTGAAAATTATAAAGGCATTGATATTGTATTCCATGGCGGAGGAACGGAAGGTTATAGATCTTATATTTTACACGCTCCAAAACATGATTTATCATTAATCTTCTTATCTAATGCTGGAGGATTATCAGGGTATGAAATCATATATGATTCCTTAGAAATACTACTAAAAGATAATTTAATAAATAAAAAAGAGCCATCATACAAGGGTGATTTATCCTCTTATGAAGGAATTTATGAATTAAATGCTAGTACATATTATAATATTTGGGAAGAGGATAATTCATTATACTTTGGAACTCATGGAACATCCGAAAAAACAATGCTCCCTAAAACAGGAAAAAACGTGTTTGATTTTGTTTTACCTTATTCTAAATTGATCTTTAATGAGGATAGTTTAGACTTGCGTTTCCTAGATTTTTCTTTCAGGGCTAAAAAAGTAGATCTTCCAACCATAGATAACTCTAATATTGATCTTACCAAATACATAGGCATCTACAAAAACAAAGATCATAATGCAATCTATGAACTTACGATTATTGATAACAAACTAATTGTAAAACACACTATAAACGGAACGTTTTCACTCAACATATATTCTGAATCTATGATGAATGTAATAAATAGCTACTTTGGTAAAATCGACTTTATCTTTAATTCTGAAGGAGAAGTTCTTGGGTTTAATTTATCAAGGCAAAACCTAGTCGGGCAATTTTTTGAAAAAAAAGACTGATCATTACTAACACTGTACTTCTTTACATTCAATTACAAAAACTAAAACATGAGACATCTATTTTCTATATTCTTACTAATACTATTTTCTTGTAATAATGCAACAGATACATCTACTAACACTATCCCAAAAAACGAAGTATCTAAAATTCATAAGGACACTACACTAAAGAGAAAATTAGAATTAATTGGAATTGAAGATCAAACACTAAGACTCATCCTTCAGGATTTAACAAAAAAATTTGATGTTGTTATAAATTCTTCTCAATTACCAAAATATAAACTTAAATAAAACTAGAGTCTTAAAATCTGTAACTAAAGATTTTACCTAAAGTCTTTAGTTATATTTATAATTCTAATAAACTATGAGAAAAATAATTTCATTACTCGTAATAACCATAGCACTTACAAGTTGTACAAATAAAAAAAATATCTCTGAAGAAGATAAGAAACAGATCATATCAGAACTTAATGTTATTGATATTCTTGATCAAAAATACGCCGGTATACCTCCTACAGCATTAAGAGAAAAACATGGTTACGAAAAAGCTTGGGAGATTTTTGAACGTCAAAGAGATAGTATTGGAATAATAAATCAACAAAAAATTAAAGAATTATTTAATAAATATGGTTATCTCGGAGAACGCAAAGTTGGACAAAAGGCTTCGACAAGTTTTTGGCTTCCAATTCAACATGCAGATAACGACATCCCTTTTCAGCAAGAAATGCTGACAGCGATGGAGAAAGAAATTAAAAACGGAAGTAATGACAAGTATCACTACGCGATGTTAGAGGATAGAATTCAAGTGAACCTAAATAAACCTCAACGTTTTGGCACCCAATTAACATACAATAAAAATGGACAAGCGATACCAAAAAATGGTTTGCTAGATTCTACAAATATAGATAGCATAAGAAAAGAATATTCTCTTCCAACTTTAAAGAAATATTATAATGAAATGACAAAGTCGCATTTTGAAATGAACAAACAAATGTTTCTTGAAAAGGGAATAACAAAACCCCAGTTATATCAATAAAACATAATGAAATGTAATGAAATGTAATGAAATGTAATAATAATTAGTTCAATTATGATTATCAAAACCTTTTACAAACGTTGCCTATATCATCAATTAACATTTTAAAGAGTATCTTACAAAGTATTGAACGCAAATTAATACTACTATGCAGGTAATTTTAGGTGCAAATGGAATAATTGGAGAGGAATTGGCCAAAGCATTACGATCCAATTACACGAAAGAAATTAAACTAGTTGGACGGAACCCCAAAAAAGTACATATAGATGATATTTTGTTCAAAGGTGATCTGTTACAAGCAAAAGATGTTCATAACGCTGTAGAAAATGCCAAAATTGCGTATCTAACTGTAGGGCTCCCATACCGATCTAAGATTTGGTTAAGAGATTGGCCTATCATCATGAAGAATGTAATATCTGGTTGCAAAAAAAACAACTGTAAACTTGTATACTTCGACAATACATATGCATATCCCCAAGACAGCAAAATTCAAAAAGAAGATACACCCCTGCAACCAAAAGGTAAAAAAGGAGAAGCAAAAAGAATAGCTGCAGAACTTTTATTAAGTGCGATTAATAACAAAGAAATTAATGGAGTAATATGTAGAGCACCTGAATTTTATGGGCCCGATAAAACAAAGGGAATAACGAATACACTTATTTTTGATGCGCTAAAAGCCAATAAAAAACCAAAAGTATTTTTAAAAGATAATGTCTTAAGGACCTTTATTTATACTCCTGATGCTAGTAAAGCAATGGCTTTGATCGGGAATACTCCAGATACATATGGTCAAACTTGGCACCTTCCGTGTGATGAAAATCGATTAACATACAAAGAAATCATAGAACAAATCTCGTTACAATTAGATCGAAAAATAACATACAATACCTTAGGAGGATTTATTCTAAAAGTAACATCAATCTTTAATCAAAACATCAGAGAAACTCAGGAGTTATTACCCAGGTATAAGATTGATAATATTTTTGATTCTTCTAAATTCAAAAATCGATTCCCTGATTTTAAAATAACTTCTTATCAACAAGGTATTAGCAACATAATTAAAGATTATAAAATTAAGTAAAAGAATAGAGAAAATGAACTACCATAATAAGTCATTTCGTCCAACACAAAATTCAGAAAATGGGGAAACAACAGAAGAAACAATTTTTAAATATAAACAGGAAGGTACAATCTTAACTTCGGAATATAGTGGTGGTCAAATTAAAAAAGGACACCTAATTGGATTAGTGGATGAAAACGGAAATATCGAAATGCGTTATCATCAAACAAATAACAACAAAGAGTTAATGACTGGAATCTGTTTTTCGAAACCAGAAATATTAACTAACGGAAAAATACGTCTTCATGAAACTTGGGAATGGACATCTGGAGATAAATCAAAAGGAAAATCCACTTTAGAAGAAATATAAAAAATACCTAAAGTATAATCTGTTTATAATAAATCTGATCTTTTATTATAAATATAAAAAAACAGGGTAACATTTTTAGCTATAAAGCTACTTACAATAAACCTTGTTATATCTCATGAAAAATACAATCATACTGCTAATCATAGTTCTAACTTCTAACTTAGTACAGGCACAGTTTATAAAACAAAAATCTATCAATGCTCAAATTGGTTACGGATTAAGTGCTCCCTATAATAGTGTTGATCAAGTTGTTAATAATGGTTTTTTCATACAAGGAGAATTTGTACTTAAAATTACTTCCTGGGTTGAGTTCAAACCTTATGCAGGCTTTATAACAACTAGTTCTAATGGAAAAGATATAAATGATAACCCAACCGATGAAAAAGCCGAGACAAAAGCTTTTTTACTAGGTGGAAAAGCAAGATTGAGAGCACCAATTCCTTGGGTAGCACCTTATGCCGAAATTGGGATAGGAACTTCTATCGGGAAATTTGAAACAGTAACAGCATTTGATAATATTGATAAAAGTGGAGTGATTTATCACATTCCTTTCTCATTTGGATTAGAGCTAGGAAAAAACCATAATGTAGATTTAGGCTTTGCCTATTATTTTCAGCCATCCGTTGCGCAATACGTTGGAGCATTTACCCTAGGTATTACATTTCCATTAAATTAAAAAATGAAAGCTAACGATATAATTCTCCGTGTCATCAATTTTTGATACCTTAGAAACCATACTATTTTCTAAAAGATATTAGTCCCCAATAGGATATAACTCAATTATAATATCAATTTATAAAGTACAATATAATCATACAAAATTATAACTCATTATGAGACTAAATGCTGGGATTCTGACTAAAAAACTCAATGAAACAAAATCTTTCTATACTAAAAATTTAGGCTTCCAAATAAAGTTTGAGAATGAGTTTTATCTTCTGCTCAAGACTCCCAATGAAAGAGACACTTTAAGTTTTTTATTACCAAATCATCCAACTCAACAATCCTTTTTTCATAAACCTTTTCTAGGAGAAGGAATGTATCTAACAATTGAAGTCGAGGATGTAGATACCTTTTACGCTGAGATAAAAAACAGAGGAGTGGAAATAAAAGTAGATTTAAGAGATGAACCTTGGGGCGAAAGACATTTTGCTATACAAGATCCAAACGGTATTGGAATTGATATTGTAAGATATACAGAGCCTATTGATAATTAATTATCATTAGGTGGTATAGCAATTAGAATTTGAACCAATAGTTCTCTAATTTGGTTACATTGCAATGGTAACCATCAGTAATATCCATAAAAGTTAATAAATCAAGTAACATTACACCGCATCATGAGACGTATATTAAAATACAATCAAAATCAAAATCTAAAATATCAGATACGGAATACAATTAATGTGTGAATTCAATTTAAATATTTTTAATCTTCTTATAATAGCATCTGTATTTATAGGAACTACGTTTGGACTACTATTAATTCTTACTAAGCGGATAAACAAAAAAGCCAATGTATTACTTGGGTTACTTACGTTTATCATTGTTTTATGGAATATTTGGATATTAAGTTTAGATTTTCAGGTAACCAACTATCTCCCAAATTTTCACTTAATACCATTACAGTACTCTCTAGCTCTAGGACCATTATTATATCTATATGTAAAAAAAATAACCAACTTTAATTATCGTCTTTCTCAAAAAGATATCCTTCATTTTTTTCCTTTAGTTATAGAACTCATTATACATTTTGTAATTAGTCGTGATGCACTTATAAATAACACCATTGGTATTGAGACGATTACATATCTTCAATTAATGCCTATTGTACAGTTTCTTGCTATTGTATCTATTGTTACTTACTGTATATATGCACTAAAAGAAATTAGAACTTATCATAGATGGTTAAACAAAAATTATAGTAATAACGATGCATACAGTTTACGATGGCTATATAGATTAATTATCATATTTGCCGTACTTTGGTTCTTATGGACACCATATACTATTATAGATTATGCTCTATTTAATTTCCAGTTAGGACTAGCGGATTATTATCCAATTTATGTGTTACTGTCAATTGTTACTATTTGGATTAGTGCCGAAGCCTTTTTGAGACCAGAAGTAATTCTATTAGAAACCAACAGAGAAAATAATCTCGAAAAAGAGAAACCATCGGAAGAAATCTTTAAAAAAGCATCTTGGTTAAAAGAACAAATGGCAACCAATCGATTTTACCTTAACTCAGAATTGACATTAAAATCCTTAGCAGAAAACCTTGATATGCATCCTAATATTTTATCTAAAGTTATTAATGATGGATTAGGTAAAAATTTCTCTGATTTTATAAATGAATATCGCGTAAACACTATCATAGAAAAATTGCATAGTGGTCATTATGATCATCTCACGCTGTTAGGTCTCTCATTTGAGTGTGGTTTCAATTCGAAAACAACTTTTAACCGAGTCTTTAAAAATATTAAAGGAGTAACTCCTTTACATTATAAAAAGTCTATAAAAAATGACTCAAAACATCCTTAAATGAGTACCATTATATAATCTGGAGCTTTTAAAAACCTTGATAAGTCTATGTTTGTGGAATAATTCAATTATCAATCAAATATAAAATCAAAAATGAAATCAAATTATTTAGTACTAATTACATGCTTACTAATAGCTTGTAATACCAGCAAAAGTTCAACTCCAGAAAATTCTCAAACAAGAGAAACTGAAAAGCTACATTTTTCTAAAGTTGACTTCAAAAAAAGCCCCCCTACATCAGATAATTATATCAAAAGTTTTACATTAAACAAGGATGCTTTTCTGAACATTCATTTTACTTTAGAACAACCGCTTATAGAGAGCCTTAAATTATTAGCTCCTACCCTATCCCAAGATCAATTATTAAACAAAGGGAATTTTCAATTTTCATTCTTAGTCAATGGTAAAAAAGTTCACGTAGAAAATCTAAATAAAGGTGCAGGAACTATAGATGCTAAAACAACCAAACTTAAATATATGGTTCCCTTACTCTATCCTAAACAGATTGATTTTTGGGGTTGGTTCACGTGGTTAAGGTTCATGAAATTAAGTGGTGGACAAGATATATTGACAGAAGGCAATCATTCCTTAACAATCGAGGTAAGACCATATTTAAAACAAGAAACAGTAAAAGTAGGTGCTGTTTTAGCTAAAGGGACTATCTCCATCAAAGTAGCTAAAATCCAAGTAGATGAAAACCTAATACCTGTTCAAAAAATCCAATCAAATAGTGGTTGGGAAATATCGAAAGATAGTTTCGATAATCGCAAAATAGAAGCGTTAAATAGAAAAATTGCTGAAAACAGATTCGAAAACATTAATGGAATCATAGTTATAAAAGAAAATAAACTTCTAATAGAAGAATATTTTAATGGCGAACATAGAAATAGTCTACACGATTCTAGATCTGTAGGCAAATCATTTGCTTCTACAATGTTAGGAATTGCTATACAAGATGATTTCATAAACAATGAGAAGGTTTTTCTAAAAGATTTTTACAATTTAAAATCCTTTAAAAATTATAGTAAAAAGAAAGATTCAGTAACCTTAAAATCTCTTCTAACAATGAGTTCAGGATTTCTTGGAGATGATAACGATTATAGTAGTCCCGGAAATGAAGAAAACATGTATCCAACAGATAACTGGGTTAAATTCTCATTGGATTTACCCATGGAAAAAAGTAAAAAAATAGAAACCGATTTCACTTACTTTACCGCAGGAGTAGTTATTCTGGGTGATATCATTCATAAATCTGTTCCTGATGGATTAGTTTCTTATGCGGATAAAAAACTTTTTAAACCACTTAATATCACTAATTATAAATGGCAATATACTCCTCAAAAAGTTGGTAATACCGCGGGAGGAATACAACTACGAGCCATTGACTTTGCAAAATATGGACAATTATACAAAAACAAAGGTACATGGAATGGTAAACAAATTATAACCAAAAAGTGGGTAGAGAAAAGTTTATCAAAACAAGTGTCACAAGCAGCTGCAGGTATAAAAGATGGGTATTATGGATACCTTTTCTGGAATAAAACATATAATGTTAATGGAAAAGACTATGAGGTTTCTTTTTGTAGTGGTAGAGGCGGAAACAAAATTTTTATATGTAAAGACATTCCTTATGTAATAGTTATAACTTCTTCTGCATATAATAATCCTAACGCACATCCTAATGCAGACAAAATAATGAAAGAATACATATTACCTGCAATTATTAATAACTAATAAAGTTAGCAGATATACTATAGAAACATAAGGCGGTTTATAAATATTCTTTAAGGTTTTACTAATTAATAAAACCGTCTTATGTGTTTTTAGACAACAAAACACAAGCTAATGCAACATGTGATTGTAATGAAACATCAATTTACATAAATAATGATCTGGCCATGTATTAAGAAAAAGCTATCACACATTAGAAGTTTAACAACATTTATCTTACACTAATGTATATATTTGATATTACTAGTCATTAAACAAAAGTGGAAAAATTAAAAAACTGTATTCTAAGTCAAATTGCCATTGAAAAAAAATCAATGGATACCATTCTTTCAGTTTTTGAACCATTAGAAATTGTGAAAGGTGATTTCTTTCTAAAATCAGGAAGGATTTGTCGCCAAATGGCCTTTATTGAATCTGGTTATATGAGAATGTATGACATTGCAGATGGAAAAGAAATAACCTTATGGATTGGTAGTAGTGGTAAATTTATCACTTCGCTTTCAAGCTTCATTTTCCAAACAACAAATAACTGGAACATACAAGCAATTACAGACTGCAAACTATATGTAATCAACCGAGAAAATCATTTTAGGCTAAATAAAACTGAGCCCAAATGGTTAGAGTTTGATAATATGTTATTGGCACATTCTTTTGCCTTATTAGAAAAAAATATGTTTGCTCAATTACATACTACAGCAAAACAACGATTTATAAGTTTACTAGGTGAAGAACCAGATCTTTTTAAAAATGTCCCATTACAATATATAGCGTCTATGTTGGGAATTACTCCAGAATCATTAAGTAGGCTTAGAAGAATGAATTAACTATCATTTGTCAAGAGAGATTAAACTTTGTTTACAGAAATTTGCTAAAACAAAATCTCATTCAAATGAATAAACTACAAAATGCCTTAAGAATCAATGCCTTCTTCTCTAGTACATCAGGCATTATTTTGATTATATTAAATCAACAAATCGCAAAACTATTCGGTACCGATAACAATACCGTTTTTTGGATCGTGGGAGTCGTATTGATGTACTTTGCTTTGACCATTTGGTTTGAAATCAAGAAGCAACGAAAATCAGCTATCATTTGGATTATAACTCAAGATTATGCCTGGGTGCTGGCTAGCGTATTGCTCGTAACATTTAATCCCTTTCAAATTACCAAAACAGGGAACTTAATAATCAGTATTATTGCGTTAATTGTTTTATATATGGGTGTAAATCAAATGATCAAACTAAGTTCAATCAACAAATAACTTCCCGTAAGCCCAATAGATAAAACTAATCACTTTTGGTAATAATTATTCTAAAAGGTTTTATTTCCTAAAAAATAATAATGATTTTTTTAAAAACGTATACTGTACTAGCCAAGTATACGTTTTTTAAATAGACACAAAATATAAGGGTAAGGATGAGTAGCTTAATCGAAAGTTCATTACTTTTAATTCCCATTCTAACCCAACCAAGATGTTAGAATTTATTTTGACTATTTAAAAAGATAAATTTAACCATTATGAAAACCTACAATATGACTAGTCTCTTAAAAAATATAATTGCATTCGTGCTACTCTTATTTAATTGTACATTAGTATTAGGGCAATCGATTAACTATACAGCGTCTACAGATATTATAGCAAACCCTGAAAGGGGATTACAAAAATATTCTATTACATCCAGTGAGTACGCAACGACTGCGGATTTTAGCAACTTATCTGTTAGCACTTTAAATAATTGGAAGACAAGTACGGACAAAGTAACTGTTGTATACCGTTATTTTCTTTTAGATGCATTTTTAAATACAGATATTAACGCTACTTTTTTAGATAATATACAGGGGGATTTCGATAATGTAAGAACTGCTGGTCTTAAAATAATTGTGAGATTTTCTTATTCTAATTCACAAGGAACTTCGGCACAGCAACCAAGCAAATCACAAATATTAACGCATATTTCTCAACTTTCTACAGTATTAAACACCAATAAAGATGTTATTTTTTCTGTTCAAGCGGGTTTTATTGGTACTTGGGGGGAATGGTATTATACAAACTCTACAGAATTTGGTACCGATGGTAGTATCTCAGAAACTCAATGGGCTAATCGCAAAGAAATAGTAGATGCAATGTTAGCAGCTACACCAATAGAAGTTCCCATCCAAGTTAGATATGCCGCTATTAAAACTACGATGTATGGTGATACGCAACTAAATGAACAAACCGCCTATCAAAATAACGAAAATGCTAGAATTGGATTCTATAATGATGCGTTCTTAAATGATTTTGGTGATCAAGGAACCTACGGAGTGTCATCGCAATGCGAAAATCCTGTTGGGGCAATTGATTACTCTTATATTTCTAACGAAACCAAGTATTTACCAATGACGGGAGAGACTAATGGTATAAATACTTGCGATAATGGTTTTAGAACGAGCGGCGCTAATGCGTTAAATGAATTAAATTTAACCAATTGGACAACCATAAACAGAGATTACTATACACCCTTTTGGACTCAGGCAATCAACTCTGGTCATTATGATGATATTGTAAAAAACGTCGGATACAGATTTGTTTTAAATTCATCAACGATAACGACTAACAATAGTGATTTTGACCTAAGTTTAGATATCACAAATGTCGGTTTCGCAAGACCTTTTAAAAAAAGAACTGTATATCTAATTTTGAAAAATACAGCTACAGATGAAATCATTACAGAAGTGATCGACACAGATATTAGAACTTGGGAATCTTCTGTTTCAATAACACAAAATTTTGATTTAGGGTTAACCGGAACATTTCAATTATATCTTTGGATGCCTGATACTGAAGCATCATTAGCATCTAATTCTGATTATAGTATTCAACTTGCAAACACAAATACTTGGCAATCTGAAACAGGCTACAATAACCTACTACAGACAATATCTTTAAACAACACACTTAATGTTGATGATTTTTCGATTACAGACAATTTCTCAATCTATCCAAATCCGGCATCCGATATTATTACAATAAAATTAAAAAAATATGATAGTGCAGAACTTGAAATTTTTGATATTAACGGCCAATTAATCAAAGAATTATCTGTATCTCAAGATTCTCAGTTAAATATTTCTGACTTATCAAATGGAGTTTATTTTTTACGTTTAAATAAAAACAAATTAGTTACTCGTAAATTGATAAAAAAATAAACATTATATTTTGTAATAAATCGTAATCACCATCAGTAGATCTTAGTCGTTATACGTACTGTTAATGAAACACAAGATTCTGATTATTCGAAGAATATAATGTTTAAAAAATCTAATAAAAACATAGAACAAAAGGATAAAGCGAATTCCAAGTTAAAAAGAATTGATAAACACTATTTATATGCCGAAATTCAAAGTATACTTAATTTAGAAAAAGGGTTTTTATTAACCGTAAAAAACCTCTTGATTAAACCGGGGCAATCTGTTCGAGAATTTATACATGAAAATAGAGAAAAGTATGTAAAACCGATGCTATTCTTAATTCTCACTTCTGTGATTTTTACATTTATTATAAATTCATTAGATATAAATTTTAGTCTTTTTAACATTGATAAAGTTCGAGGTTTCAGTGGAAAGATCCGGTCCAAGGAAATTGGAGATTGGACTCAAAACAACATTGGATATTCTCAACTTGCAATGGGTGTTTTTATTGGATTATGGATAAAGTTATTATACCGAAAATCGAATTACAATTTCTATGAAATACTAGTTCTTCTATCATTCATTTTAGGGGAATCCTTTATTATTTTAGGAACTTTTATTCTTTTAACGACAATTTTAAAAAGTCCAATTATAGGAGTAATTGGTATTATTATGTATTTTGTTTACATCGTTTGGGGAATTGGCCAGTTTTACGGAGAGAATCGGATCGTAAATTATCTAAAATCACTTTTAGCATATGTATTAGGTAATATTACTTACATGATGCTAATGGCATTATTAGCATATATTTTTAAATTTATATGATTAAAATAATACCCCCTCTTATAAACTATATATCTAAAGAACATTTAATAAACCAGTGCTGAAAGAACATCTTTATCATATCAAAACTGATGACAATGAACTCATAGCTCTTTGGAAATTGAGTTCTAATAATATATCTGGTAAACATATATTTTTAACTCACGGGACATTTTCTAATAGAAAAATATGTGACGGTATAACATCATATTTAATTGAAAAAGGATTTACCTGTTGGATAATGGAGTGGAGAAATCATGGAAAAAGTTCAAAAACCAAAAAAGAATTTAATTTTGAAACCATTGCAAAATTTGACATTAAATCAACATTCAATTTTCTTTTCAATATCCAAAACATAAAAAAAATAGATTGTTTAACTCATAGTGGTGGTGGTATTATCTTAACAATGTTTTTGATTAACAACCCGAGTTATAACCCAATGATTAATAGTATTACTTTATTTGCTGTACAAGCATTCGGAGCTGGAGAGACATTGAATAGTAAAATAAAAATAGTATTAAGCAAATATATAACCGCTTTATTGGGAAAAGTTCCTTCGAAAGCTGCAGGTTCTACAGAACAAAGCGAAAGTTATTATACCATGAAACAATGGTTTGATTGGAATTTAAAAAAGAACTTTATTGGAGCAAACGGCTTTGATTACTTAAAAAGGATGAATAGTATCAATGTGCCAATTTTATCAATTTGTGCACAAGGTGATGACTTTATAGCACCAAGGAAAGGTTGTGAAAAGTTTCTCAATGCATTTGATAACAAACAGAACAAACTTCTTTTCTTCTCAAAAGAAAATGGAAATTTAGAAAACTATAATCATAGTCGTATTTTAAAGTCTCAAAACTCAAAAAAAGAAATATGGCCCATTGTAACAAACTGGATTACCCAAAGAAAAACTGTTACTTGATACTACAGAATTAATTATTAAATTAGAAATATAAAAACCTAAAGAATAAAACTAACACTGATAAACAAAGGGTTGTAAGTATTTATAATTAATTATAAGTAGCGAAATAGTAACTATACGATCATTTTGGGTAGACATTTCGAAGCAACTTAAAATAATTAATAAAATGGCTAAAAATAAAACCACAGAAACAGAAGTAAACGTATTTGATTTTATCGAATCATATGTAGACAACGATCAAAAGAAAGCTGATAGTTATAGATTAATAGAATTAATGAGTGAATGGTCTGGTTTTGAACCTAAGATGTGGGGACCAACTATAATAGGTTTTGGAAGCTATCACTATAAATATGCAAGTGGTAATGAAGGTGATGCTCCTTTGCTAGGATTCTCACCACGTAAAACACAATTTTCACTCTATATTTATTCAAATACAGAAAAAAGTGATGCTCTCCTGACGGATTTAGGGAAATTTAAAATGGGGAAAGCTTGTATTTATTTTAAAAAACTAGCTGATTTAAATATCTCAATTGTTGAAAAACTGAGTATGGAAACAATCGCATATTTAAATGAACATCATGAATGTGCTTGTAGAAATTAATAACAATTGTAAGCCAACACTATTCAAAAATCTATTAAATCACATTTTATACTCACACGTTAGTACCAATTAATTTAAAATCAAATAAAAATGAAAGTTACTGTCGAAAAAAATGAAAAGGTTGCCAATATGATATTTGCGTCCATTTACCCACTTTACCTTAATAGGTTGGAAAAAAATGGTAGAACAAAAGAAGAACTCGACCAAGTAATTAAGTGGTTTACTGGTTTTGATGATGATGCTTTACAAATGCTTATTAATGAAAAAGTAACCTTTAGAACATTTTTTCAAAAAGCTAAAATAAATTCAAACGCACACTTGATTAAAGGAGTCGTTTGTGGTTATCGAATTGAAGAAATAGAGGATGAGTTTGAATTATATAAGCAATGTAGGCGCATGGAAAAGCTGATTGATGAATTAGCGAGAGGTCGCAAAATGGAGAAGATTTTGCGAAAAGAAAAGAAATAAAAACTGATATTAGCTATAACCATAGAAAATGAAAATCCCGAAAATAAAAGGAATAATCGACAGGCGCATTCTTATCAATTATCAAGTTGACAAGGAGATCTTGGAAAATTATTTACCGAAACCTTTTAGACCCAAACTTATTAATGGAAAAGGTATTGCTGGAATATGTTTAATTAGACTAAAAGAAATCAGACCGAAAGGATTACCAAAACAAATCGGAATTTCCTCAGAAAATGGAGCTCATAGAGTTGCAGTTGAATGGAATGAAAACGGAAAAGTAAAAGAAGGTGTTTACATTCCAAGAAGAGATACTTCTTCTAAAGTAAACTCTTTAGCCGGAGGTACTATTTTTCCGGGTCTTCATCATCTTGCTGAATTTACGGTTAATGAATCAGACGGAAATTATGATGTAGCATTTATTAGTGATGACGATACCTCTTTATCAATTGAAGCAAGTGAAACAGACAATTGGAACGAAGAAAGTGTATTTGATAATCTAAATTGCGTCTCAGATTTTTTTGAAAATGGATCAATTGGTTATTCTCCTGACAAAAATGACTTTGACGGATTAGAGCTTAAAGCATATAACTGGAAAGTATCCCTCTTAAATGTAAAAAAAGTTCACTCTAGTTTTTTTGAGAATAAAACTATTTTTCCAAAAGATTCTATAAAATTCGACAATGCACTTTTAATGAAGAATATTAAACACGAATGGATTGGATTAGAAAAAATAAAAGCATCTAAATCTATATAAAAAGCGGTTTATAGCTGTCTCGAAATAACTTATAAACAACATACCTCAATAAAGTATAAAACAATGTTTAATCAGAATAGTTCGATTACTAAAATCTACTACTATTTTTAAGCTAATCCGTTGTATAATTAAAGAAAACCAAAAAGTATACGTATTTCGAAATTCCGTATAAGATTCCAACACATCATTGTACTGATCTTTGCTCTATTATTTTAAATAAAAAAAAGATCAACATGAGTATCAAAAACCAATTTGGAAAAAAGGGATGGACCCCTGATAGAATCACATCACTTAAAGATAAAACATTTGTTATCACGGGTACTACAAGTGGTACAGGATATGAAGCAGCAAAAATATTGTTATCCAAAGGAGCAAAAGTAGTAATGCTTAATCGTAATCCAAAAAAATCAGAGGACACTATCGCAACATTAAAACAAGAACTTAGTGATACTATAGATGTATCCAATATACGTATGGATTTGGCAGAACAAGCTTCGGTAAAAAAAGCAGCAGAAGAAGTTCTTAAGACAGTTCCGCAAATCGATGCGTTAATGTGCAACGCGGCCATTGCTCAAGTACCAAAAAAAACCTTAACCGTTGATGGTTTTGAAAGTCAGTTAGGTGTAAACCACTATGGTAACTTTTTACTACAAGCGTTACTTTATCCAAGAATTGAAGAATCTAAAGGACGTATTGTGACTGTAGGTAGTATGGGATATAACTTAGGAATTAAAACCATACAATTCGACGATATGAATTGGGATCAAAATTACAGTCCTAATGGAGTATATAGCCAAAGTAAATTGGCGCAAATTATGTGCGTCTACGAATTACAAGATCGATTGAAAAAAGCAGGCAAGACCGATGTTAAAGCGTATGCTTGTCATCCAGGAGCTTCCAGAACATCATTGATCAAAACTAGTGGTAGTCTAGTTACTAGATTCGTGTGGCAAATAATGAAGTTGACTCCAATGGTACAATCTGCAGAAAAAGGTTCGTATCCCGAGTTAATGTGCGCCACAGAAGATGATTTAGATCAAAAAGGATTTTACGGACCTACAGGAAGAGGTTATTTTAAAGGTCCTGTTGGCGAATGTTCGTTAGAACCACACGCAAAAGATAAAACTGTAGCAAAAAAGTTATGGGAAGTGTCTGAAAAAGCGATAGGGTTAAAATGGAATTTATAAACTATATAATTGAAAAAAAAATAAAACATGGATATTCTAAAAACATCAACAGACTGGGCAAAAGCTGAACTTTTTTCGACACCATTTTTCATTCTTTTCGGAGTAATATTTATAGCTGCAAGCTTAGGTTTTTGGCAATTGGGAAAAACCGACATGGCAAGAGCTTACATAATTCCAACATTGGTAGCCGGCTCATTATTGGTAATTATTGGGTTAGGGTTATTTTTTACTAATAAATCAAGAATTACAGAATTTAAAAAAGCCTACAATAGCGATACTACAACTTTTGTTACTTCAGAACTCCAACGTACCCAAAGCACTTTAAACGAATATAAAAACGTTGTTTTTACTGCTGTTCCCTTAATTATAGCAGCTTGTGCCCTCTTCATTCTATTTATTAATACACCCATTTGGCGTGCTAGTATGATTACCACCATTGCCATGTTAGTTGTTATTTTATTGATTGACGGCACTGCCCATGCGAGAATTGATGTTTACCAGAAACAACTATTAGCAGTAGAAAAAGAATTGAAAAAATAAAATGAAACATTTTAAAACATTATCAGCTTATCTAGAATATCTGGAACTGCCTAGACCAGAACATCCTATGCTAAGTGTTTTTTCTTCTATTGGAAATAATTTTTTGCCGTGCACTAAAAAAAGTTCTCCTCCAATTACCAATGATTGTTATTCTATTAGTTTAAAAAAAATTGTAAAAGGAAGTTTAACGTATGGGCGTACCAAATATGATTTCACCAATGGTGCTCTATTTTTCATCTCACCAAGACAAGTATTACAATGGGATAACAACATGATTTTTGAACAAAAAGGATTTTCCATCAACTTTCATGAAGATTTTCTGAAAGGAACTGAATTAGCACATCAGATCAAAAAATACGGATTCTTTTCATACTCAGTCAATGAAGCGTTACACCTATCACCCAAAGAGGAAAAGTTGATCGAAGACATTGTAAAAAGTATTGATATAGAATACCAAAATAATCAAGATAGATTTAGTAAAGACATCATCATTTCCCAACTAAGTACTCTTTTTAAATATACCAATCGCTTTTACGAGCGACAATTTATCAATCGAAAAGATTTTTCTAACCATCTCCTAGAACAATTTAATAAACAACTGGAAAGCTATTTTGATTCAGAACAATTGCAAAAAAATGGAATCCCTAGCATTTTACAAATTGCCAATAAACTCTCAGTTTCGCAGAGATATCTAAGTGATACGTTAAAAAAAGAAACAGGAAAAACTTCTACCGAACATTTACACTTATACCTAATCAATGAAGCTAAAAATATTTTGCTGAACCCTAGCAAAACCATTTCAGAAGTAGCCTATGAATTGGGGTTCGAATATCCACCTTATTTTTCACGACTATTCAAAAAGAAAGAAGGTGTCAGTCCTACGGAATACAGAAAAAAGTATAGAATGAATTAAATCAGCTAATGCAACTTAAAGTATGTAATAGAGATGATTGTTATAATAAAAAGTAATATCAAAGTACAAATGATAAAGTATAGAAATCAATTAGAATTGGTAGACAAACAAGAAAAAGTTTAAATTGTACATCAAGTTTTATATACAATTCATTGTGTAACGCAAAACCTTGAAAAGAAATAAATTACTAATTAATCTTTAAGCATATTATGAAATCATCTATTTTGAAAAAAATAATTTTCACTTTCTCCTGTATTATAATATGTAGTGCATCAATTGCACAAGATAATGACTGCAGTTACTTTGGTTTACCCAAACCCAAAACAATTCCGCAAGATTTTAATCCTAAAATATTAAATTTAAAAGGGAGCTTTAAATTTAACGTTGAAATTAAAAAATGTGATGAGATCTATTTCACCACTATAGATTCAAAAGAAAACATCTACATATCAAAAAAAAATAATGGAAAATGGAGTGAACCAAAAATTGCATCTTTTTCGGATCCAAAGTATAGTGACGCTGATCCTTTTTTGACTAAAAAAGGGGATAGAATATATTTTATTTCTGAAAGACCAACCAGCCAAAATGATGAAAACACGGATTGGAATATCTGGTATGCTAATAATGAAAATGGTATGTGGGGAAAACCCAAGCCACTTCCTGAACCTATAAATTCAAAAGAATTTGATGAATATTTCTTCTCGATTTCAGATAAAGGAAATGCTTTTTTCTCATCTAACAGAGCTGGTGGTCAAGGTTCTTTTGATATTTACACTGTAAAAGTATTAGACAATAATACGTTTTCGGAACCAAAGAATGTAGGTCAACCATTAAGTACCGAAAAATATGAATTTGACCCATATATTTCAAAAGATGAAAGTTTTATAATTTTCTCAATCAACGAAAATGGTAATAGCAGTCTTTACTATAGTTATAGAAATAAAAAAAATAATTGGACAGAACCTCAAAATTTGGGAGATCAAATTAACATCACAAATCAGGATTTTGCGCCATCACTTTCTAAAGACGGAAAATTTATTTTTTATTCAAATAATGGAAAATTAAAATGGGTTAGTTCTGAAATAATAAGAATCCCTAACTAGAATATCTCACAATATTACTTACACATCATTATGGTTTTGTGTCACTCTTAAATAAAAGCTTGATTTAATAATATATGAAGATTGTAAAAAAAATATTTAAATGGATTTTATTTATTTTTTTAATTCCAATTTCCTATTTAATAATATCATTGATTCTATCTGCTATAACAATCAACTCAAAAACAAGTAATAACGATTTAAGTAAATCTATTTACTTAAGTACAAACGGAGTTCATTTAGATATTATATTACCAGAAAAAGATATAGATAGTATGCTCTTATCAGGCATCAAATATGAGAATATAGAAAAATACATATCATTCGGTTGGGGAGATGAAAACTTTTATATTAATACACCAACTTGGGGAGATTTGACTTTTAACAATGCATTCAAAGCAATGTTTTTGAAAAGTACGACATTAATGCATGTAACTCGATATAAACAAAAACATTCAGATTGGGTTGAAATAAAAATAAATGAGATTGAATTGCAAAAATTGAATACTTATTTATTAAATACCTTTGAGAGAAATGAAAAAGGAATGAAAATTTTATTAAAAAATAAAGGGTATTCTTCTAAGGATGACTTTTATAAATCTAAAGGAAGTTACTCTTGTTTTAAGACTTGTAATAGCTGGGTAAATACTGGATTTAAAGAAAGTGGGTTGAAATCTTGTCTTTGGACGCCATTTGATTTTGGGCTTTTGAATAAATACCAATAAAAACAAGTTAACCCTAAACTCCCGAAGATAATACTCTAGGAATTAAGCTAAATGATCAGTATGCTTTTTATTTGATGTATAGTTTGTTAAACTAAACAATCATGATTACCATATTATAAGAGACATTGTAAATCAATTAAAAAACGTAGTCATAAATTGTAAGTGAAATGTAAGACAATCTGTTATTAAACGAAAAATAGCGCAACTTATCGAAAACAAGGAATAATATGGAAAAAATAGAGTTAATTAGGTAACAATAATACTTGCAAAAGCACTAATCTATAGAACCTAAAAAGAATAATTGTTTATGGCACTTCAATCAAAATTAGATATCTACATCGGAGATACGCCTATTACTTCATTTAAGAAATTTTCTCTTCGACAAAAAATTACAGAACACCACGATTTTGAATTGATATGTAGGACAGATGTTTTAGAACAACTATCAGGTGAGATGGTATCTCAAACTAAGAACTTTTTAGGAGAATCCTTTGTGGTACAAATAAAACCATTAGGGTTTATAGGTGGTTATAAAGAATTAGCATTTAAAGGTATTGTAACTTCTGTAAATAGTACCAAGGGATTTCAAAACAGTACAGGTGACAGCGTTGTAATTTCTGGTAAAAGTAGTTCTATTATAGCAGATGATGGCCCACATTATGCATCGCATAACGATGTCCCTCTATCTGATATTTTACAAAAAACATTTCAGGGATATGACATTTCTATGCTAGCCCTTTCTTTTGATCCTACTAAAACAGATGCTTTGCATTATAGCGTACAGCAAAATGAAAGCTCTTATGAATATGCAACTCGTCTTGCTGCCCAATATAGCGAATGGTTCTATTATAACGGGAATACATTAGTTTTTGGAAATGCAAAGTATGATACCGTTCCTTTATCTTACGGAATTGATTTACAAGAGTTTTCTCTTGAATTGGCTCCAAAACCTAATAAGTATAAATACTTCACTAATGATTACTTAACTGATGAACAACACGAGAAATCAACAGCAGAAGTGAATACCGGTGTTAATGGATATAATCAGTTCACTAATGATAAAAGTGAAAGTATATTTTCTAAAGAAACTGCTGTTTATATTAACTCCTACGATGATGCCAAATTAAAGCAACGTCTCGATACACATGTAATACAACAGAAAAAAGCTACCATAGTAAATCAAGTAATCGTAAAGGGAAAAAGTGATAATCCTGGTGTTAACTTAGGAGATGTAGTTACAATACAAGATGATATGACAGGATATGGTTCATTTAGAATCATCAAAGTTACTCATACTGCCTCAGAAAATGGTAAATACTATAATGAATTTGAAGGAATTACAGCAGAGTTAGATGTATATCCCAATACAGATATGATGGCATTTCCTAAAAGTGAAACTCAGGTAGCTACTGTAATGGAAAATGTTGATCCAGATGGATTGAGTAGAATTCGTGTTCAGTTCCCTTGGCAAAAACCGTATGGAGAAATAACACCTTGGCTACGAGTCGTTTCCCCACATGCAGGTGGCGAAAAAGGATTTCATTTTATTCCTGAAAAAGGAGAAGAAGTTCTTATTGGTTTCGAAGGAGGAAATGCAGAACGACCATATGTAATGGGTAGTATGTATACTGGTACCGCACAACCGGGAGCTTTTCAGAGTGATGCAAATGATATCAAAGCAATTCAATCCAGAAGCGGTACGAAATTAGTATTAGATGACAAAGAAGGTTCTACAACCATAACGGATCAAGGAACTGCTGGTATAAAACTAGATGGGAACGGACTTTTAATATCACAAGCTAATGAAAAATTTGAAGTTAATGTTGGTGAGGAGTCTAGTACGCTTGTCATGGATAAAGACGGAAAAATTGACATTATAGCAAAAGAAATATTCCAAGTCGTTGTTGGTGAAAGTTCTTTGATCTTAAAAAAAGATGGAACAATAGAACTTAAAGGTAAAAATATCACTGTAATCGGAGACACTATAGGATTATCAGGTAACGATAACATAAGTGTAATTTCTAAGAATAGCCAGGTTTATCTGGATGGAAATGCAAAGATTATTGGTTCTAATGTTGATATTAATTAAAAAATAATCTTAAGGAATGTCTAAGAAAAAAAGACTGAGTTTTTTATTGGATGAAGAAGATACAACTTCGGGAAATGTGCAAGTTGATGATGATTCTTTTTTCAATCCGGTAAACAAAACAAATAAAATACGTTATCGTTGCGAACAAACAAATAGTACACACAGTGATAAATCAATAATTTTCCACGCAAACATAAAAAAAGAATATCTAGTAGAGTTTCTGAAAAAAGAAAAAAACATCGTGTTTAATTCTGTTCTAGAAGATTATGTTTATAGTTCAGAACCCAAGCACTTTGAAATTGCAATGGATGCATTTCGAGATTTAGAATATTGGAAAGAAAATATTTCGTTGCAATTAAACGAGAATGGAAAAATAAAACAAATTCTTAATCTAAATAACTTATCAGAATCTTGGATCAAGTTTAAAACCAAAGTATTGCCTGACACCGATTTTTTTCAAGAATTAAAAAAAGCTAATAAAAATGCCGCAAAGGATATTATTGACAATGGAGATATTGAATTTAAAAATGAAAAAAACCTCATAAAAACATTAGATAAAAATGTCTTCTATAACATTTTACTTGATTCTTATCTAATAGACTTAGATAATAAAACAAAAATAACTACTTTGACATTTATATCACAGATATTCCAAAAAGTAAAAGTTAAATTGGAGATCTCAGAGACTACAATTAAAGAGGATAATGATTTTATTTATAAAAGAAAAGTTGGAACATTAATTAGAGATACATTAGACAATGAGGAGCTCATAAGACAGTATAATTTGTTTTACAAACCAATGATACAGTATAACTTTACAGAATATAATTATATATACAGACAATCTTATCGCATAGATAAGAAAACAGGCTATATAACTGAAGGAAAAGCTGTTTTTTCTGAACAAATTAAGAATAACTATGAATTTATAACAGAGTTTAATCTTAAACAGGTAAAGATATGAGTGCAAAATATATTCCTAATAAAACACCCGTTGTTTGTACATATCAAACTAGCCCAGCTCCTAGTGAACTAATAGTAACTAGAAGTACCGTTACTGTAATGTATAAAAGTAAGAAAGAACCATTATTAACTATAGCGGATAAAAATATACAAGTAGCTTTTGCTTGCAAAATCCCTATGAATTTAGCAGGTTCGCTTTTTGCTTTTGGAGCTGGATTATTATTAGGAGCTGCTTTGATTTTATCAGGACCAATAGGTTGGGCTGTCATAGCCGTTGGAGCTGCCGTTATGGCCGCTGGTGCAGTAACGTATGTCGTTGCAAAGGTATCACATACTTGTACACCTAATCTAGAAGCTGGAGCCTGGTCTTTGCAACATAGTACTGTAAAATTAGACCAAAGTCCAGCAGTTACCCAAATGTCAATTATGACTTGTGGAAAATCAGGGATTTTAAAACCAATTCTTGATCCAGGTCTGGCTCAGAAAGCAGCCGAAGAAATTGCCTTTGGAAACTCTGTTGAGGTTGGTGCTAATATGGCAATTTCATTTTTGTTTGGTTTTGGTCTAGTTTCAGCTGGTGCAGCGGGATGGGGTGCAGTAAGTAAAATGTTTTTAACCACTGCTATAGGTACACCATTGATATCACTAGCGACAACAGCAGAAAAAGATATCATTAGATCTAATTCTTTAGAAGATAACAAAAGCTATGAAAATCTAAATAAAGTAGAAGGTCTTAGTTATGTGCCTGAATGGATAAGTGATACAGGAACTATAGATCCTAGCGACCCCGAAAACATTGGGGATGTATTAAGTTTTCAGAATTGGGAAGAGGCAAGAAGAATTTTAACAGAACGGGGAGTTGCAAAAGAGAACCTTCCTATATATGAAAGATTATATAGAATGCCTCGTTCCCAAAGAAGAGCAGCACTTAGAAGTCTTAAAAAAACAAATCCAGAAATAGCAAGAGCAATAGAAAAACATGGAAGAACAAGTCTTACTAAAGATCAAGTAAAAATAGAAAGAGCTAGTAATTCTGAAACAGTAAGAACAGGAAACAGACTAGCTGCAGCAAAAAAAATTGAATCATTTTCGGTAGTCGCTCTTATTCTCCCATTTGTTTCCACCTGGTTTACAGAAAGTGCAAGGAAAGAATTAGCAATTGCTGCTTCTATGGATTTAATAAGTGGACAAGGAACAATATCTGCGCAATCACCAATTTAATGTTTAAAAAAAATAATCTAAATTTACTTATTAAGATAGGGTATGGTTGTAGTATTCTAATAGGAAGTTTAATATTAATACTTGTGCTTATATCTATCTTTTCTAACAGCCTTAACTTTAGCTTTAAACTGCTTTATCTTATAATACCGATGATATTATATATGATATACCTAAAGGCTATCGTCGAAAAACATTATATCAAATTGGTGAGTAAAGAAATCTCTAGTTGGCAAGAAATCTCCTTAAAAATAGATAAAGTAATAACCTCAGAAGTTATTAAAAAGGTTTTTAACTATTATGGCATGGGTGCAAATGTTTATGAATACTATATCACTTTTTTCAACGAAGAACTTGCCAAACACATAACAATTAGCTCTATAGGCTACAAACCTACATATGACATCATATCCAATTGGAAAAACAGAATGATTACCGTTTTTATGAACACCGAAAATATACATAAGAAATATAATTATAATGAAAAGAAGAAAATAAGCAATGTAAAAATTTTCAGGTTCGTAAAAGACCGCCATAACTTAGAAACAACATATAAACAAAGTGTTCACGAGTTTGTTGCTAATAAAAGACAATTAGAAGGGCTTTTGATAATTTTTATACCGCTGTTTATAAGTTTTTTCTGTATTTATTTAATAATTCAATTATGAAAACTACACAATTACTTTTTTTAGGTTTGGCTTTTTTTATTATCAGTTGCTCAGAATCCATTACTACTACCGTAGCTAAGCAAGCTTGTCAATGTATTGAGAATGATACCGCTAAAGACACTAGAGTTTGTACTAATAAAGCTATTATTGATAACAAAGAGGTTTTAGAAAATGAGTATAAAGAACAAGGCATTTCTTTACTAAATGAAAACAAAGAGGTGAATCCATTTTATTTTCAATTAATATACATGACAATGTTACAAAGTGAATGTCCTGAATTAACTACTGGTAAATAGATTGGAATGATAAATTAAAAATGTGACTTTGATTCTCATTTATTCTTTATTTGATAGAATTATTAATGATGCTGAATTAACCATTATAGAGGATATAGAACATAACATTCAGAGTACGTGTAAATATAGTGTAAGAAAGTTGTAGATGAAAAAAGGGATGCTAGTATTAGCTGTTTTATTGATCATATTTTTTATTAGCAAAGATTTATTGTTTATTGTTAAGCCATATAAAAAGCATTCAATTTCGTCACTTTTAAAGGATAAAATAATAAAAGACTCTCTTTCATATGAATTTACAACTGTAACAATTAATTCTGTAAGTGAAATATATGGATTTAAGAGTCAACCAAACAATGTAGTCTTTGGCGTAAAATATTTCAACGCAGATAAATCCTGTTGGGTTAAAACTTTAGTGGATACACCTTATCTTTTATTTATAGGAACCAATAAAAAGGAAGGTGAAGTTATTGAAGTTCTTTATGATAAAAGTGCGGGTTGTAATACTAATAAAAATGCTATTTACGTACCGAATCAAAAAGATACCAGAGAAGTAAAGTATATTAAATTGATAAAAATAGGTGTATTATCATTATTTATTATTTTTTTAATTCGAGATATTTTTTTTAAAGCAAAAAATAGAACAGAAAAATAGTACTATAACGCATTACCAATAGGTTATTTATCTAGAATATATTGAATGAAAAAAGATATTTAAAAAATTAGTAGTAGGGATAAAAATCAGGAAGGTATTTTTAGTGATTTTACCGAATAATATTTATCGTTTTTTGATATAGATTCTAATTCTTTAAGTAAGTAAATAAGGAGATTAATAAATTAATATATAATCATTGGTTTTTCAGAATTCAACTACAATGAGTAGTTATTCACCATAAAAGCAGCTGCAGATTTTGCCGAGGAAGATATATCAAACTTAGCTTACTCCTTAAAATAGGTTACAGTTATGGTGTTCTATTTGTTGGTTTATTACTAGTGCTATTATTAATTCCCATATTCTCAGATAGCTTTAACTTTAGTTTTAAACTCCTATACCTTATCATTCCAGTAATGGTATATCTAGTATCTCTAAGAGTTTTTTTGTTGAAAGATAGGAATAGCAATTGATCTTATAAATTTGTTAAGGAGCAGTAGTCAATGATACCTTTTACTTAAATTGGGCGATCAAATTAATACACATGAAGACAATTTTCACCTCAACACTCTTTTTATTTTCTATTATTTTAACTGCTCAAACCGATCAAAGAATATATGATATTATTGATGCTGTTTCTTCGGAAAGAATTGAAACAGATATAAAAAAATTAGCTGGATTTGGCACCAGACATACCTTAAGTGATACGATATCCGAAACTAGAGGAATTGGTGCTGCAAGAAGATGGATCAAATCAGAGTTTGATAATATCTCTAAAAGTTGTAACAATTGCTTAGAAGTATTTTATCAAAAAGATTTGGTAAAAAAAGGAGCGAACCAACGTATCGTTAAAGATGTGATGGTAGTCAATGTAGTAGCAATACAGCGTGGTACAAAATACCCTAATCGGTTTATTATAATGAGTGGTGATATCGATTCACGTATTACTGATCCTACTAATTTTACTGATGATGCTCCTGGAGCTAATGATAATGCAACTGGAATGGCCGGAGCTATAGAAGCCGCCAGAGTTTTATCCAAATATAAATTCGAAAATAGCATTATCTATGTTGGTTTATCTGGCGAAGAGCAAGGTCTCTTTGGAGGAAAAGGATTAGCAAACTTTGCAAAAACAAAAAATTGGGAAATCATTGGAGTAATGAACAATGATATGATTGGAAATATCAAAGGGGTAGATGGTGTTATCGACAATAGAACATTTAGGATTTTTTCAGAGCCTACGAATCTCACTGATGATCAAAAAACAGTAGAAAGAAGACGTTTTTATGGAGGTGAAGTAGATGGAATATCCCGTCAATTAGCTCGCTACATCCATAAAACTACTAAAACATATATGCCAGAAATGAATCCTATGATGGTTTATCGTTTAGATCGTTTTGGTCGTGGTGGCCATCATCGTCCATTTAATGATGCTGGTTTTGCTGGAATCCGTATTATGGAAGCGCACGAAAATTATACGCAACAACATCAAGATATAAGAGAAGAAGACGGTATTAAATATGGAGATGTAGTTGAACATGTTAATTTTGAATATGCCGCAAAACTCACAGCTGTAAATGTAATTAATATGGCGAGTATCGGTTGGGCGCCTCCCGCTCCTACTGAAGTTAAAATCGGAGGGATTGTAGAACCATCAGTTAAATTTAGATGGAAAAAATCAGATGACCCTAATATCAAAGGATATAAAATTTACTGGAGAGATACTACTTCTCCTACTTGGGATCATAGCCGATTTGTTGGCAGTGTAGACAACTTTACGTTAAATGGTATTGTTATTGACAATTACTTTTTTGGTATATCTGCAGTAGGAAAAAATGGTCATGAAAGTCCAGTAGTATTTCCATCTGGGATATTTAGAAAATAAACTATTTCTAAGTATATTAACCTTGCTAATTTAACCACACAATTCATGAAAACCTTAAAGATTATAGCTGTTTTTGCACTTCTTTGTATAATTTCTTGCAAACAAGAATCTTTCAAAGAGAAAACATTCATATCCAATGATATTGCCTCATTATTCCCTTCTGAAACAAAAGGAAAGGTTATAATACATGAAAATTTTAAATCAGAACACGTAATCCCAAGAAATGTAGAAGTATTTCTTCCGGATGGATATGATGCTAATTCCAAAAAGAAATACAATGTATTATATATGCATGATGGACAAAATGTTTTTAACTCAAAAACATCATATACAGGCATTGATTGGGGTGTTGATGAAGCTGTTGATAGTTTGATTAAGATCTCAAAGATTAAAAACACGATCGTTGTTGCTCCTTGGAATACGGTAAAAAAACGGTTTTCTGAATATATGCCTAAAGCTCCTTCTGAAGCAACCAGTAGTGCAGAAGTGAAAGCTGCTTTAAAACAAAATACAGGTTTTGATGATTTGTATTCTGATCAATATCTGAAATTTTTAGTAGAAGAATTAAAGCCTTTTATCGACAAAACATATAATGTTTATACTAAGATGGAAAACACTAGTATAATGGGATCATCTATGGGAGGATTAATTTCATTGTATGCGATCTGCAAATATCCCGAAGTCTTTGGTGCAGCAGGATGTGTATCAACGCATTGGCCGGTTCCTGTTTTAGGAGAAGCATATATAAAAACCCTACCTTCTACCCTTCCAGATCCTACAACTCATAAAATATATTTTGATTTTGGAACAGAAACGTTAGATGCCCAATATGAACCCTATCAAAAACAGGTAGATCAAATGATGATAGATAAAGGATATACCAAAGGTGAAAATTGGATTACTAAAAAATTTGAAGGTGCCGCGCATGATGAAAGGAGTTGGAATAACAGAATACATATTCCACTAGAATTTTTATTACAATAAATTAAACAAAATGAATAAGTTTTTCTTTACGGTCTATATTGTTTGCGGACTATCACCAATATTCTCGCAAACCTCACTTTTTGATGAGCATCAAAAATTTACAAGACAAGATTCTTTAAGAGGTTCTATTACTCCAGAACGCGCTTGGTGGGACCTCACCTATTATCATTTGGACATATCAGTAAATCCTGATAAAAAATTAATAAAAGGAAAAAATACAATTCATTATAAAGTATTAGAAAACCACAATGTACTACAAGTAGATCTTCAACCACCATTAGTTATAGAAAAAGTAATACAAGATGGAAAAGAACTAAAAGTAACCTCTGAAGAGAATGCCCATTTCGTTACACTTTCCAAAAAACAAATAAAAGGAAGCGTCAATTCGATAGATGTTTATTACAGTGGTAATCCAAAGGAAGCCGTTCGTGCACCTTGGGATGGAGGAATTTCGTGGAAAAAAGACAGTAACGGAAAACACTTTGTTTCTTCCTCTTGTCAAGGATTAGGAGCGAGTGTCTGGTGGCCTAATAAAGATCATATGTATGATGAAGTAGATAGTATGTTAGTAAGTGTTACCGTTCCAAAAGGGTTAATGAATGTGGGTAATGGAAGACTTCGTAAAGTAGAAGAGCGCACGCCCAATACTAAAACATTTCATTGGTTTGTGCAAAACCCTATCAATAATTACGGTGTAAATATCAATATTGGTGATTACGTACATTTTGGAGAACAATATGATGGAGAAAAAGGCAATCTTGACATGGATTACTACGTATTAAGGGATAATCTTGAAGATGCCAAAAAACAATTTAAAGATGCTCCAAAAATGATGAAATCTTTTGAGCATTGGTTTGGACCATACCCTTTTTATGAAGATAGTTTTAAATTAGTAGAAGCTCCATATTTAGGTATGGAACATCAGAGTTCTGTAACCTACGGAAATAAGTACGTAAATGGCTACTTAGGCAATGATTTATCTGGTACTGGTTGGGGATTAAAATTTGATTTCATTATTATACACGAATCCGGTCATGAATGGTTTGCTAATAATATTACCTATAAAGATATCGCCGATATGTGGATTCATGAAAGTTTTACTGCGTATTCAGAAAACCTATTTTTGGATTATCACTATGGTAAACAAGCTTCTTCCGAATATGTAATAGGTACACGTCAAGGAATTAGAAATGATAAGCCAATTATTGGAAGATATCACGTAAATAACGAAGGATCTAGTGATATGTATTATAAAGGAGCTAATATGTTGCACACCTTACGTCAACTAATAGAAGATGATGAAAAATGGAGATCTATTTTAAGAGGATTAAATAAAGATTTTTACCATCAAACCGTTACTACGAAACAAATTGAAGATTATCTAAGTGAAAAAACCAACATTGACCTAACAGCTTTTTTTAATCAATATTTAAGAGATACAAGAATACCTACTTTAGAATATAGTTTTGACGATAATGGATTAAAATACAGATATATTGATATTGTTGAAGATTTTGATATGCCCGTGCGTTTAAAAATAAACGGAAAAGATCAATGGGTACAGCCAAATACAAAGTGGCAAACGCTAAAAGTAAAAACAAATGAAATTGTAATCGATCCTAATTTTTATATAAATACCAAATCTATATAATGAAAATTTATTTTCCTCAATGGCAAGGGTCTGGAACCGGTAAAAATATAGAAGATGGAGCAAAAGCCATCTTAGAGTATCTTAATGATCCAGAATTTGTTCATATCCCATTATCAAAAATAGCAGCTGGAAAAAATGGAGAAAGAAAACATCATATTAATAATTATGATGCAATCACAGATCAATTGACTTATCTAAAAACACAAATTAACCAAACACAACCAAACACAATCAAAACCATTGGTGGGGATTGTGGATTAGAAATTGTTCCTGTCTCTTACCTTAATCAAAAATATCCTAATCTAGGTGTAATTTGGTTTGATGCACATGCCGATATAAATAAACCTTGTGACTCCCCTAGCTGTAACTTTCATGGTATGCCATTAAGAACATTATTAGGAGAAGGATCTGATCATATGAACCCTCTATTATTTTCTACAATTAAAGCGTCGCAAATACATTATGTCGGCTTAAGAGATATTGATGACACAGAACAAAGTAGAATTGATAAGGGAGAAATTTATGCCCCAAAAAATATAAATATTACAAATTTGATCGAAACTTTACAATCAAAAAATATTACAAAACTATATATACACTTTGATTTTGATTGTCTAGAACCCAATGATTATAGTAAAACATATTATCAGGTAGCTGATGGTGTTACCATTTCAGAATCTGAAACTTGCATAAAAGCATTACAAGAAAATTTCACTATCGTTGGTAGTAGTGTTCTAGAATCAATTACCACAGATATTTCTGAATTACACCCTATTGAAAAAATTATTAATTTATTAATGAATACCTAAAAACTATGTCAGGAGGTAATTGGAAAGATATGCTATTAGCATCGCAAACAGGTGATCTAGAATTGGTGAAATACTACGTCAAAATAGGAGTTGATATTAATTACCAACATCCGGAAGCTATGACAACACCACTTATCGAAAGTCTTAGGTTTGGAAATCTTGACATTGCTAGGTTTTTATTAAAAAATAACGCAGATGTACACGCTAAAGAAGGGTTTAGTGGAGATACTGCATTGTCAGTAGCAACCGAAAAGCAAGATCAAAAGGCTATAAACTTATTACAACCTTATCTAAAGCCATAAATTAACACCTAAAAGTCAATTCTTAATAAATGACCGCATATATTATATCATTTATAGCTGCCATTATACTCGGGATGTCTAAATCTGGATTAAAAGGAATGGGAGTTCTTATTGTTACATTAATGGTATTAGTTCACGGAGCTAAAGCTTCAACCGGTATTGTGTTACCTCTTTTAATTTTTGCGGATATACTCGCTGTTATATATTATAATAGACACGCTCAATGGAAATACCTTATCAAATTTCTTCCTTGGATGATCGCTGGCGTATTGGTTGCTGTGTTTGTTGGAAAAGATCTTAGCGAAGATGTTTTTAAAAAAGGAATGGCAATTATCATAATCATAAGTGTTATTATTATGTTTCTTTGGGAACGTTATGAAAAGAAAAATATCCCAACCGCTATTTGGTTCGCTGGATCAACTGGTTTCTTAGCTGGATTTACTACAATGATTGGGAATTTGGCAGGTGCATTTGCGAACATATTTTTTCTTGCCATGCGCATTCCAAAAAATGAATTTATCGGAACCGCTGCGTGGTTATTCTTTATAATCAATTTAATCAAGTTACCTTTTCATATTTTTAGTTGGAAAACGATTACCTACCAATCAATATTTACTGATTTATATTTAATCCCAGGAGTTATACTAGGGTTTATAATTGGGCTAAAAGTGGTGAAACTTTTTAAAGATCATCAGTATCGAAAGTTTATTTTGATCATGACAGCTATCGGAGGAATCGTAATTCTATTTCGATAATTTAAATCCCATATCCATGTTATTTAAGATAACTTTCTCATATGTTTAAAGCCTTATGCATTACCTTTATAAGAAAAGGTTAGCTATGTTTACATTATTTAAGAAAAAATCAGAGAAAGAACAACTTCAAAAAAAGTACCGCTTGTTAATGGAAGAATCCTATAAACTTTCCCACACGAATCGTAAGGCAAGTGATAACAAACAAGCTGAAGCCGAGGAAATTTTAAAACGAATAGAACAACTTTCTGAGTAATACAAACGTTTTAAAGCAAAAATGATCAGTCATATAACATCATATATATTTACTCTTTTAATGACATCTTCTTTACTTATTTTTGATTTTAATAAAAATAGCGATTTATCAAATTGGACCATAGTAAATGATGTCATTATGGGTGGTGTATCTAATAGTACTCTAGAAATTAATCCTGACGGAAATGCTGTTTTTTCTGGTACTGTTTCTTTAGAAAACAATGGTGGATTTTCATTGGTTCGGTATCGTTTTGAAACTTTAAAAGTACAAGGATATACTAAGGCCATAATCAGACTAAAAGGAGATCCAACTACATATCAGTTTAGAGCTAAAACTAATTCTAATGATCGATATTCTTACATAGCAATTTTTGAGACTACCGGTGAATGGCAAACTATTGAAATCTCATTATCCGAAATGTATCCGGCATTTAGAGGAAGAAAATTAGATCTTCCTAATTATCAAACTGAACAAATGCAAGAAGTTGCTTTTCTGATTGGCAACAAAAAAGAAGAAAAATTCGAACTAGTAATTGATATAATAGAATTAAAATAAACAACCACTAACTCTTCTATTCATTTCACTTTCAACAACTTCATCTGTAATGATATCACTTTTTACACGACTGATTGAGAAAAAATATGAATAAAGGCTTTGGGATTCTTTTTTTTAACATTCTAGTATTTTTTAGCTGTTCTACAGATGACCAAATTCTATATGACCCAAATGCCGAAAGAAATCCTCCAGTAATTGCGCACAATGGTATTTTCGCTGACGCTGATTTATGTCAAGAAGCAAAGGATTTATATACTAGATTAATTTCTTCTACACAAAAAGGAATTGCTTTTGGAAGACAAGAAGCTTTCGGAACAGGCAACAATTTTCCCATGCCTGATAAACTTGATAATGATTTTTTTGAAGTTGCTAATGATCATCCAGCGATTGCTGGTTTTGACTTAGAACTTATATCGCTTCAAAACACCTTAGTGATTGACAATTTTATAGAAAAATTTACTAATGCGGTAGTAGAGGCGCATGAAAATGGAAGTATTATCACAATGAGTTGGCACGCAGTAAATCCAAGCCATATCCAAGGTTTTGATCGAAGAGATACTGTAGTCCAAGACATGCTAGAAGGTGGAGAATTTAGAGACCTTTTTTTAGAGTCTTTAAGAAAAGCAGCTACTCTTTTTAAAAATTTAAAAGATTCAGAAGGAAAACCAATACCGGTATTATTTAGACCTTGGCATGAAATGAATGGTGATTTCTTTTATTGGGGCGAAGGCTTTAGAACTACACAAGAGTATATTCAACTATTTAGAGATACAGTTACCATTCTGTCAGAAGACTTAAACGTTCATAATTTGATTTATATATATTCTCCCAATTGGGTCTCAGACGCTTCAGAGTATATGAGAAACTATCCTGGTGATGCCTATGTAGATATGTTTGGTGTTGACGTATATGACTTTATGAATGGGAGGTTTTTACAAAACTCGCTAAATAATTTACAAATAGTAGAAAGTATCGCAACTGACAAAAATCGTCTTTTTGCACTTACGGAAACGGGATTAACTAATATAACTCAAGATACTTGGTGGACAGAAAGTCTTTATAAAGCAATTCGCAGTAGCAGTATTTCGTATGCTATGGTATGGCGTAATGATACACCTTCCTTTTTTCACGTTCCTTTTTTAACGCACCCCTCAGTTAATAATTTTAGAGATTTTGTAGAAAAAGAGACCATTTTATTAAGTAGCGAAACCAAATAAAAAAATATCATTTTATATTGATTCTAAGAAGTTATGCTTTTAAATCTATTTCTTTTAAACTCTCCATTCTATTTCTCTCTAAGAAAGCATCAATAGTTTCGAAATGCTCAATTACTCTTTTATTTTTAAATTCAAACACCTTATTAGATAATCCTCTTAAAAAATCTCGATCATGCGACACCAATATCAATGTCCCATCAAAATTTAACAGTGCTTCCTTAAGAACATCTTTGGATCGTATATCTAAATGATTCGTTGGCTCATCTAAAATAAGAACATTTACAGGTTCTAAAAGTAACTTAACCATTGCCAATCTAGTTCTTTCTCCTCCAGAGAGTACACCCACCTTTTTATCAATATGATCGCCACTAAACATAAACTGACCTAATATATTCTTAATTTGTGTTCTTACATCTCCTTTTGCAACTTCATCGACAGTCTGAAAAACAGTAAGGTTTGGATCCAATAATGATGCCTGGTTTTGAGCAAAATATCCAACTTTAGCATTATGTCCTAGATCACATTGACCTTCAAAATCAATTTCTCCCATAATTGCTTTGATCATAGTAGATTTTCCTTCACCATTTCTACCTACGAAAGAAACTTTTTCTCCTCTCGCAATAGACATACTGGCATCTTTAAAAACTACATGATCATCATATTTCTTGGATAGTTCTTTAGCTATAACAGGATAGTCTCCAGAACGTGCAGATGGTGGAAATCTTAGTTTCAATGAAGAAGTGTCTATTTCATCTATTTCTATAATATCAAGTTTCTCCAGCATACGTTCTCTAGAATTTACCTGATTTGTTTTAGAATACGTTCCTTTAAACCTTTCTATAAATTGTTTTGTATCAGCTATAAATTTTTGTTGTTCCTGATATGCCTTTAATTGGTGAGAACGTCTTTCTTCTCTTAACTGAAGATAATGCGTATAATTAGCCTTATAATCATAGATTCTTCCCATAGTAACCTCTATTGTTCTATTGGTTATATTATCTATAAATGCCTTATCATGAGAAATCACAATAACTGCCTTCGCCTTATTGAGTAAGAAATCTTCTAACCATATCACAGATTCTATATCCACGTGATTCGTAGGTTCATCTAATAATATAAGATCTGGTTTTTGCAATAATATTTTAGCAAGCTCAATTCGCATTCTCCATCCGCCGCTAAATTCACTAGTTGGCCTTGTAAAATCTTCTCTCCTAAAACCTAGTCCTTGTAATGCCTTTTCTACTTCTGCATCATAATTTACCTCTTCTATTGCATAAAATTTTTCTCCAAGATCTGTAACTTTTTGGATGATTCCCATATATTCATCCGAATCATAATCTGTACGAGTTTCTAATTCTTTGTTCAATTGATCCATTTGATGCTGCATATCATGAATTTGACCAAACGCTTTAGACGCTTCTTCAAACACTGTACAATCATCATCTGTTAACAAATGCTGTGGTAAATAAGCTATCACAGCTTCTTTGGGACAACGTACATTTCCTCTGGTAGCTTTCTGTACACCTGCAATAATCTTCATCATAGTAGATTTACCTGCTCCATTTTTACCCATTAGGGCAATCTTATCATTTTCATTAATCACAAAAGAAACATTACTAAATAATGTCTCACCACTAAACTCTACAGCAATTCCATCAACAGAAATCATATTATCATATTTTTAAAGGTGCAAAACTATAAAAAAGCAGGTCACTACAAAGAAATTATATGAATATCAATTTCTACTACCTACTTTATCATTATTACAAATTGAAAAAAAAGATAGAACTATAGAAATCCATATAACCTTAATAATTAGGCATATTAATTAATATTAATGGAAATCTAACTATAAACCACCAGCCAACAAGGGAAAATAACCCTAAAAATATCGGGGTAACAACTACTCATAAATAGCTATTTACTCATTGTAAAACAACCACTTACATACTAATTTTGTTTTCAGAAAGACAATTCCGGAAGCCTTTCATTAATTAAATACTCTTAAAACCAATAATTATGAAAAAATCAATTTTTAAAACACTTGCCATTGCATGTACCTTTGGTATTGTGTTTGTAGCTTGTGAAAACAAAGAAGATGAGTTACAAGATGAACAATTACAGGAGTTACAGGAAACTCCTACCAAAAATGCTGCATACTTAGATGAATTAAGTGAAACTTCTTATGAGGTAGCAAAAATTCAAAAAGATGGGCACGAATATCATTTTATTGCATTAGGTGATGAAGATGAAATGATTGTAGCAGAGACATTATACGGAAATGCTTCTAAAAATGCTGAAGAAAGTCTGCATAGCATAGAACAATCTCCTTTTAATCTTTTTATTGCATTGACATCTAATTCTGTGTCCGTACCAGAACGCGTAGCAAAAACAGCGAAAGGTTTAGAATTAGAACAATCTGGTAGAAATATTGAAAAAAATGGTGCTTTATTAGAGATCAAAGATCCAAATTACGCAGAAGCTATAGACCAAAAAGCTTGCTATGATATAGGAGCTACTGATTTTAGAAATATTTATTGTGGTGGAGTTCCTGTTGTATCAACACCAACAGATATACGCTTCTGCGATAATGGATTATGGACTTCATTAACACGTAATTCTTATTATGGTGGTGATTGGAAAGAATTAGATGATACGTATACGCGTACTAACGTAGTTTGTGGATTAACCAGATTACAATTTTATGCTTGGGAAAACACAGCTTCTTGGCCTTTTAGCGATTGGAAATGGGTATTAAAATATCAGGTAGACTTACCGAATGGATACTGGTATTACTATTACTATACTTCTACAAATACTGAGAGACAAGTAAAAAGAACACGACCAACTAGTAGTGGGTCTTTTAGAGCCTACACTAGATTCTATTAGACGAACATATTACACAAAATAGTGAAACCCATTGTACATTTATGTTAATGTATAATGGGTCTTTTATTTCACTAAAATTAGTAACTTTCCGTTTAAAATTAAAACCCTACCAATCTCATGATTACCAAACCAGAACTATACTTTAAAAATGATCAAGAATGGCGTCGTTGGCTTCATGAAAATCATACAAGTTCTGAAGGAATATATTTGATTTTTTATAAAGTAGAAAGCAAACAACCAAGTATGCGTTGGGAAGAAGCTGTAAAAGTAGCACTCTGCTATGGATGGATTGATTCTACGGTAAAAAAACTCGATAATGAAAAAAGAAGACAGTATTTCTGTCCTAGAAAACCTAAAAGTGTTTGGAGTAAAGTAAACAAAACATATATCATGGAATTGATCAAAAACAATTTAATGCAGGATAGTGGTCTAAAATCTATTAGTATTGCAAAAGAAAATGGATCTTGGACAGCATTAGATAATGTAGAAAATGGAGTCATCCCAGAGGATTTACAAAAAGCATTTAATACTAATAAAATAGCATACACCAACTATTCTAACTTTGCCCGAAGTTATCGAAAAAGTTACCTTTACTGGCTAAATCAAGCCAAACGTCAAGAAACTAGAGATAAAAGGATTTTGGAAATTATCAAATTTTGTAAAGCTAATATCAAAACTAGAGATGGTGGTAGATAAACCAAATACTAAGAAATACCACTTTTGATCCCATGATTCCCTACATTCCATTAACAACACTTTAAGACATTTTGTTGTCTAATTCATTATTTTCGATTCAGATAAATCAAATACCATGCACAAACACATCATAACTACCCTATTCTTAGGGCTGTTTCTAATATTTAATACCCAAGCACAAAAAGACAAAAAAGAAGATAAATGGGATGTTTCTAATCCTAATGGTCAGTTTAATTATAAAGATCATAGTTTTACGACTGATGAGGGTACCTGGATGAATCTAGATGTAAGTCCCGACGGAAAAACTATTGTTTTTGACCTTATGGGAGATATTTATAGCATTCCTATAACGGGAGGAAAAGCCAAAACCTTACGTACAGGAATTCCTTTTGAAGTACAGCCTCGTTTTAGTCCAGATGGATCAAAAATATCTTTTACTAGTGATGCAGGTGGTGGAGATAATATTTGGACAATGAATTTGGATGGAAGCAATCCCAAGCAAATAACTAAAGAAAAATTCCGATTACTAAATAATGCCTATTGGATGCCAGATGGTAATTATATCGTTGCTAGAAAACACTTTACATCACAACGGTCTTTAGGAGCTGGAGAAATGTGGCAATATCATATTACGGGAGGATCTGGAGTACAACTAACGAAAAGAAAGAATGATCAACAAGACGTAAACGAACCTAGTATTTCATCTGATGGAAAATATATGTACTATAGTGAAGACGTTTATCCTGGCGGTTTTTTTCAATACAACAAGGATCCAAATAAACAGATTTATGTAATCAAACGATACGATTTTGAAACTGGAAAAACCACAAGAATAACTGGTGGTCCTGGAGGAGCTGCAAGACCACAAATTTCAAGAGATGGAAAAAAACTAGCATTTGTAAAACGAGTACGAACTAAGACAGTATTATATATCCATGATTTAGAAACTGGTGAAGAATGGCCCATTTATGATCAATTAAATAAAGATCAACAAGAAGCTTGGGCAATTTTTGGGGTTTACCCCAATTTTAGTTGGATGCCAAATAACCAAGAGATTATATTTTGGTCAGCAGGAAAAATTCATAAAATAAATGTGGAGAACTCTAATGTAACTAATATCCCTTTTACTGCAGATGCTACTCTAAAAATAGCCGAAACTGTACATTTTAATTCCCCAGTATCTCCAAAAGAATTTACCGCTAAAGTTATTCGTCATGCTGTTACCTCTCCTGATAAAAAAACATTAATATTTAGTGCTTTGGGGCATCTATGGAGTAAAAAATTACCTAAAGGAAAACCACAGCGATTAACAACGCAGAATACTGATTTTGAGTTCGAGCCAAGTTTTTCTCCTGATGGTGGAAACATAGTATTTGTAACCTGGAATGATGAAACATTAGGTGCTATTTGTAAAATTCCAATTACTGGAGGAACTCCTATAAAACTAACATCCGGAAAAGGTATCTACAGAACTCCTTCATATAACCCTTCTGGTAGTTTAATTACATATCGAAAAGAAGGAGGAAATAATGACCAAGGAAGAAGTTTTAGTAAAAAAACTGGTATTTATACCATGTCTTCTTCCGGAAGTAATTCGAAATTGGTTTTAAGAGAAGGAGAATATCCAACTTTTACGAAAGATGGAAAACGTATTTTCTATCAAACAGGAGGAACTTACTTTGGAAGTCTAACGAAAGAATTGAAATCAGTAGATCTTAATGGACAAGATAAAAAATCGCATATAAAATCAAAATACGCCAACCGATTAGTTCCGAGTCCTGATAATAAATGGATCGCATTTACAAATTTGCATAAAGCCTATATAGCTCCTCTAGTTATTAATGGAAAAACAATTGACTTAGACAATAAATCAACCTTAGTACCCGTGTCACAAATTTCTAAAGACGCTGGTATCAACTTACATTGGTCTAAAGACAGTAAACAAATATTCTGGACACTAGGAGATGAATATTTTTCAAATAATATTAAAGATAGGTTTATCTTCTTACCAAACTCTCCAGAAAAAGTAGGAGAAATAACCAGCAATGGGACTCCTATTGGTTTAATTACAAAAACAGATGCTCCAACCGGAAAAATTGCCTTCACTAATGCACATATCATCACTATGGAAGGTGACAATGTAATTGAGGAAGGAACTATTATCATAAATGGAAATACGATAGAAAAGATTGGAAAAACAAGTAATATTAGCATTCCACAAAATGCAAAAGTATTCGACGTTAGAGGAAAAACAATTATGCCTGGTATCGTAGATGCACACGCACACGTTGGAGCATTTAGGTATGGATTAACGACGCAGAAGCATTGGCAACTATATGCTAATTTAGCTTTTGGGGTAACAACTGCTCATGACCCTTCTGCAAATACGGAAACTGTTTTCAGTATTTCGGAACTACTAAAAAGTGGAAAAATGGTGGGACCTAGACTCTACTCTACTGGTTTTATATTATATGGTGCGGACGGGGATTTTAAAGCAGTTGTAAATAATCTCGAAGATGCCAGATCTTCCATTCGTCGAACAAAAGCTTTTGGAGCTAAATCCGTAAAAAGTTATAATCAACCTAGAAGGGATCAGAGGCAGCAGGTTATGCAAGCCGCTCGTGAATTAGAAATTAATGTCGTTCCCGAAGGAGGTTCTACTTTTTACCACAATATGAGTATGATCATGGATGGACATACAGGTGTAGAGCATAATATACCAGTAGCGCCAGTTTATAAGGATGTATATGAATTATGGAAAACTAGTAAAACTGGATATACACCCACATTAATTGTAAACTACGGAGGAATGAATGGAGAATATTTCTTCTACCAAAAAGGTAATATTTGGGAAAATGAAAAATTATTAAAATACACACCAAGATCTATCGTAGATGCTAGATCTCGTCATAGAACAATGGTTCCCGATGAAGAATATGAAAATGGACATATTTTGGTTTCTAAAACTGCGACAAAATTGACCAATGAAGGTGTCAAAGTTAATTTAGGAGCTCACGGTCAATTACAAGGTCTTGGAGCTCATTGGGAACTATGGATGCTTCAACAAGGTGGTATGACCAATATGCAAGCATTGCAAGCTGCAACCATAAATGGTGCTAATTATATCGGTGCAGGTAATGATATAGGATCGCTTAAAGAAGGAAAACTAGCGGATTTAATCGTTCTAGATAAAAACCCTTTAGAAAATATTCGAAATACAGAAACAGTAAAATATACTATGGTTAATGGAAGATTATATGACACAGAAACCATGAATGAAATTGGAAATACAACAAAAGAAAGAACGAAATTTTGGTGGGAAAATTCTAAATCTAACAAAGCTTTTCCTTGGCACGAAACGGCTCAGAGTTTTATGAAACCAGGTTGCGGGTGTCATCTAGGTCATAATTAAAAAGAAAATAGACAATCAAAAACAAAAAATATGCAATTAGCACAGGTAAATATTGCTGAAATGTTAGCCCCTATTAATGATCCTATTATGGCTGATTTTGTAAATAATTTAGATCGTATCAATGAATTAGCCGAACAAAGTGATGGTTTTGTATGGAGATTAAAGGGTGACGAAGGAAATGCGACTGCATTAACAGTTTTTGACAATCTTTTTTTGATCATCAATATGTCCGTTTGGGAAAGCATGGACGCACTATTTAGCTTTACGTATAAATCAGATCATGTAGCAATATTAAAAAGGAAAAAAGAGTGGTTTCATAAAATGCCTAGAATGCATATGGCATTTTGGTACGTAGAAAATGGTCACGAGCCTTCTCCAGAAGAAGCTAAAGAAAGACTATACTATTTACAAGAGCACGGAGAAACTCCGTATGCATTCTCATTTAAAAGTAAATTCACAAAAGATGATGCTATCAATTATCAAAAACTATAAAATAGCCTTATGTGTAATTACACTTCTAAGCACTTTAAGTTGCTCTAAAAAGGAAAAAAAACATTACGATATTGTAATTTCTAATATAAATCTGGTAGAGATTGAAAATGGAAATATTACAACTAAAACTGTATTTATCAATAATGGAAAAATAATAAAAATAACGTTATTAGATAGTGTTGACACCTATAGAGCAAAAAACAAAGTAGACGGAACGAATAAATACCTTCTACCTGGATTTTGGGATAATCATATTCACCTTAGAGGAGGAGATTCTTTGGTAGAAGAAAACAGGAATTTACTTCCCCTATTTATTGCTAATGGAATAACAACTGTAAGAGATGCAGGTGGAGACTTAACATTAGAAATTTTAAAATGGAGAAAAGAAATAAGTGATAACACATTGGTTGGACCAACTATCTATACTTCTGGTCCTAAGCTAGATGGATCAAATGCCACTTGGGCAGGTTCTTTACATATAGAATCATCAGAAGATATTACCAAAGCATTGGATTCTTTAGAAAAAATCCCTTCAGATTTTGTAAAAATATATGATAGTAAAATTTCTAGAGAGAATTATTTAGAAATATTAAAACAAGCCTCGGCTAGAGGCATCATATCTTCAGGTCACATGCCGTTTACAGTAGAGCTTAATGAAGCTGTAAATTCTGGTATCGGAGCAATTGAACATTTATATTATGTCTTAAAAGGGTGCTCTTCTCAAGAATCCGAAATCACTCAGGCCATTATTCGTAAAGAATTAAGTTTTTGGGATGCTATGGATGATTTAATCATAAGTTATAATGATTCAATTGCTCAACAAACATTTAATGATCTAAAGAAAGCGAACACTTATGTTGTTCCGACATTACACATCGGAGACATCCTAAGTTATCTGGATGAAGTAGATCATAGTAATGATCCTTATCTAAAAATTATAGGGAAAGGAATTATTAAAACCTATGAAGGTAGAATCAAACGTGCATTAACGGCATCTGATGAATCTAAAAAATCAAGAAAAGAATTAAATACCTTTTTTAAAGGTTTAACTAAATCCCTGCAAGATGCTGATGTAAAACTTTTGGCAGGTTCGGATAGTGGTGCTTTTAACTCCTACACATATTCTGGAATTTCATTACATAAAGAACTAGAAGCAATGGTATCAGCCGGTTTAACCCCTTTAGAAGCAATACAGACCTCAGCATATCACGGATCTCATTATCTTAAAAAAAATGAAGTTTCTGGTACAATTAAAATTGGAAAAGTTTCTGATTTAGTTATTCTTAATAGTAACCCGATACAAAATATTAAGAATACTAAAGATATTTATAAGGTTATTAAAGGAAATAAAGTTTATGATCCTAAAAACATGTAACTTGATTAACTCATAATAATATATCTGATTTTTTTTAGGTCCAGAAAAACAACTATTTATGGATGCAATCAAAAAAATAAAACCATTAGGATTTACCTGGGAAACTCCAGATCCATTTTTATTCTGTGCTTATCATGAAGATCAATACCCTAAAGGAAATGAAGAATTAGGTCCAAATGCTTCTCTAGAAGGAAGAAATATTGGGCAAGATTTTATTATCAAAGATGGTTGGAGAATGTATCACGGTAGTAAAGTACCTGGTTTTCCTGCGCACCCACATCGCGGATTTGAAACTATAACAATTGTACAAAAAGGACTCGTTGACCATTCCGATTCTTTAGGAGCAGCTGGACGTTTCGGTAATGGCGATGTGCAATGGATGACTGCTGGTAGAGGTGTGCAACATTCTGAAATGTTCCCTCTATTAAATTCCGAAGAGGAAAACCCCTTTTTACTATTCCAAATTTGGCTTAATCTTCCTAAAAGTAAAAAAATGGTAGCCCCACATTTTAAAATGCTTTGGAGTGAAGAAATACCCAAATTAAATATCGCTGATGAACATGAAAGGACAACAGAAATAACCTTAATTTCTGGAAAAATAGAAAATCAAAATGCTGCAGATCCAGCTCCGAATTCTTGGGCATCCAATTCAGAAAACGAAGTTTTAATAGCTACTATAAAAATGGCACCGAATGCCCAATACACATTTAAGAAGGCATCAGAAGGAATAAATCGTTCTATTTTCTTTTTTAAAGGAAATGAAATTGAAAGTGATGGATATAAAATCCCAGTAAATCATGAACTTGTTACCATCGCAAATAAAGATTTGACAATAAATAACGGAAATAAAGAATCTCATTTATTACTTCTTCAAGGAAAACCAATTAGTGAACCTGTTGTTAAACAAGGTCCTTTCGTAATGAATAGTCAGCAAGAAATTAGAGAAGCCATTATAGAATACCAACAAACTCAATTTGGTAAATGGCCTTGGCCTAGCTATGATCATGTACATAATAGGTCTAAAGGACGTTTTGCCTTGTATCCTGATGGAAGTCAAATTATTAAAGACTCTTAAGTACTCAAAAGCAATACTTTACACCTTTACAACTATAGTTTTAAAAGTAGTATCCTTTTAAAACTACTATTAAAATACTATCTTTATTAAAGGGAAAGAAAAAAGTTAAGTATTTAAACTGTAAATTCATATGCTAAAAAAAGTACTGTATTTCTTCCCAATCTTCCTTTTATTTTTATCTACATTATCATGTTCGAAAGAGACAGTTATCAATGACTTAGAAAAAGAATGGTTAGAGAAAAATGATAGTATTACTGTTGCCATATATCCATATTACCCGCCATATCAGTTTGTAAATGAACAAAATGAAATTGATGGTATTTTCATCGATTATTTAAAACTGATTGAGCAGAAAATTGATTACAAATTTCAAAAAAAACGTTATGATCATTGGCCCAAATTAATACACGATGTAAAAAACAATACCGTTCAATGTATATTAGAAATCCAAGAAACTAAGGAACGAAAATCATATTTAAACTTTTATGCCCCATTATTTAAGTCCCCTCATGTAATTGTAACTAGAAGGGATGCTAATTTTGGAATTAACATTAATAGTTTAACGGATAAAACTATTGTATTACCTGAAGATTATGCCATTACAGAAATTTTAAAGCGTACTTATCCAAATTTTAATATTGTAACTGAAAAAGATGAACAAACCTGTTTAATTAAATTAAACTCTGGAGTCTATGATGCTTACATAGGACCTAAAGCTTTGGTTAATTATTATATAAGGATAAAGAAATTAAATGATATCGAAATAACTTCGGACACTAACTTAGATTATGAACCCGGTTTTGCCGTTAATAAAACTAACACAACACTACATAACATTTTTTCTAAAGTACTATCCAATATAACAAAAGAAGAAAAAGAATCAATCTTAAATAATTGGTACTATAGTAATGTTACCCCTTTTTATCAAACTCCTACTTTCTGGATAATGGTATTCTTAATTACATTATTATTGTTCATTTTAGGAGCTTCTTTCAATGCGTATTTAAAATATAAAATTAAACAGAAAACCGAAGAATTAATAATTGCAAAAGATATTGCTGAAGAAAGCAATCGCCTAAAAACAAATTTTATCTATAATATTCCGCAAGAAATAAGAACTCCTATGAATGGAATTATAGGACTTTCAGAATTTTTAAATGATAACAATTTAAGTGCAAAAGAGCGACAAAAATATACACAAATGATTATTGGAAATAGTAAAGAATTACTATCAATTATCGATAACATTTTAGAAATTTCTCAATTACAAACTAAAAGATTTACCCTTAGGCTAATCGAAATCGATCTTCGAGATGTATTTCGTACATTAACTTCTCAATATCAAGTAAAAGCAGAAGAAAAAAATATTAAAATTAATATTAAAAGTGAACTTACAAATTCAGAAAATTTAGTTTTAATGGATCGTCCAAAACTAAACAAGATTCTGAACGTTTTTATGGATAATGCAATTAAATATACCGATAATGGATCTATTGATATTATGTACTCCATAATAGATGATTTTTTATCTATTTCTATTAAAGATTCTGGTATTGGGATTGAAGAAAAAAAGAAAAATAAAATAATTAATAGCCTAGATCCAACAAAAAACTCTATAAATCTAATAGAAAAAAATATTGGATTAGGGTTAGGACTTACTATTGCTAAAAAAAATGCTGATTTTATTGGTGGTCAAATTACAGTAATAAGTGAGGAGCATGAAGGAACCACGTTTTTATTAAAAGTTCCATATAATCAAGTCAAAAAGAATAGTTCAAATACAAAGAGGACGGATGATAAAAACTCCATTAAGAAAGAAAAGAATATCATATTAATCGCCGAAGATGGTGAAACTAACTTTTTATTCCTTAAAACAATTCTTACCAAAATGAACGATTATGATTTTACAATCTATAGAGCAAAAAATGGTCAAGAAGCTGTAACCATTTGTGAAGAAAATGAGAATATTGATTTAGTTCTTATGGATATTAAAATGCCGATTATGAATGGATATGATGCTACCGCCTATATCAAAAAAATGAGACCCAATTTGCCTATCATCGCTCAAACTGCTTATTCCATAGAAGACGATGTACAAAAAGCTTTGGATGCTGGATGTGATGATTTTGTTTCTAAGCCTGTAGATAAAAAAATATTAAGACCGATGTTAAATAAGTATTTCCCATTATTTAAAAGTAGAAATAAGACTTCTAACACTCCATAATATATGCTAAAAAAGATAACTAATATTTTTGTTTTCTTCTGTTTAATTATCGGAATAACATCTTGTTCTAATCAAGATATTCTCGACAAAAATGAAAGAGAGTGGCTGTTACAACAAGATACTATTTCCGTTGCAGTATATGCGTACTATCCTCCTTATCAATTTATAAATAAAAAAGATAGTATCGATGGTATTTTAGTAGATCACTTCGGTCTTATTGAAAACAAAATTGGTTATCGTTTTCGAAAAAAATATTATACAAATTGGTCAAACTTAATCGAAGATGCTCAAAATAAAAAAATTGATATAGTATTGGAAATGCAGGAAACTGCTGGACGAGAAAAATATCTAAATTTTTACACTAAATTTTTCGAAACTCCTTTCGTTTTAGTGGTTAAAGAAGAGGTCGATAGCACATTAAAGCTTAATGATTTTCTAGATAAAAGGGTTACAGTCCCAAAAGGGTACTCTATAGACGACTATCTTAAGCAAAATTATCCCGATTTAAATATTAAGAATTATCCTGATGATATTACCTGTTTACTTAAATTACAATCAGGAGAAGCGGATGCATATATTGGCGGAAAGGCATTGGTCAATTATTTAATAAAGTCGGAAGGTATTACTGGGTTAAAAGTTATTACAGAAATTGATTACAGTTACATCCCCAGCATAGCTGTTACTAAAGACAATAAAATATTAAACGAAATAATCGCTAAAGCCACACGTACTATTACTGATGAAGAAAAACAAGAAATACTCGACAATTGGCTTTTTGATGTTGTAAAACCATTTTACAAAAAACCAAAGTTTTGGATCATTTCATCAATTACATTCTTCGCCGCTCTGGCAAGTATTATTTTAATACATTTTTATTTAAAGTTTAAAATCAAACAAAGGACCAAAGAACTTCAAATTGCTAAGGATAAAGCCGAAGAGAGTAATAGAATTAAAACTAATTTTATTCAGAATATCTCGCATGAAATTAGAACTCCTATGAATGGGATTATGGGCTTTTCAGAATTATTAAAATCTGGAACAATAACAGAGGAAGAAAGGCAAGAGTATACTAAAATTATTATTGAAAGTGGTAAAGATTTAATTCACTCCGTTGACAATATTTTGGAAATTTCTGTATTAGAAACTAAACAAAGTAAAATTAGATTTACACCAACGAATTTGGAAGAATTACTTCTAGAATTAATCTCCGAATATTCATCTAAAGCTAATGAAAAGAACTTAAGTATTGAGTTAGATCACAAAATTCCAAAAGAAAAAAGCACAATTATTACAGATCAACCAAAACTATATAAAATATTGAGTGGCTTAATTGATAATGGTATTAAATTCACCCATACTGGTTCAATAATAATCTTTTCTTATCTTGTACAAGATTATGTTGCTATATCCATAAAAGATACCGGAATAGGAATAAAACCAAAAGATCAAGATATTATTTTTAAGAGTTTCTCACAATCAGAAAAAGAAATCTCTAAAAATTTTGGAGGTCTTGGGTTGGGCCTAGCGATTGCTAAACAATATACCGACTTAATCGGAGGAAATATTTCCTTTATAAGTAAAGAAAATGAAGGAAGTTCCTTCTTACTAAAAATTCCATATACCCCAATGCAGAATAACGCAGAACTAGCTACTAAAAAAAAAGGAGAAATAATTCCAGAAAAACATGTCATACTAATTGCTGAAGATGGCGAAATCAACTTCTTATTTTTAAAAACAGTTTTAACTAAGATGATTGATTTCGAATTTGTTATTTACCGTGCTAAAAACGGAAAAGAAGCTGTAGAAATATGTGAAGGAAATGAAAAGATTAATTTGGTTTTAATGGATATCAAAATGCCTATTATGGATGGTTATGATGCGACTAAACGTATAAAAAAAATGCGCCCAGATCTTCCAGTTGTAGCTCAAACAGCATATTCCACCGAAGAAGATATAGAAAAAGCATTAGCAGCAGGGTGTGATGACTTTCTTGCTAAACCAGTAGATCAAAAAATATTGAGACCAATATTAGATAAGTACATTTCTATATTTAGAAATAAACAATAGTATAAATAATGTCTTTTGAACATCAGTATGCTGGTTTTATAAACAGCAACCTATTATGGAAAGATAACAGTCTTTTTGAACTTTCTCAGTTTGATTTACGCAACTCAAATAGTAATTCTTTCGAAGAGTTTTCTATTAACATTGCACCTAATGAAGTATTAGGAAAAAGAATTGAACACTTTTTTGAACATTACATCCATAGTACTAATGATTATAAATTGATATTAAAAGGTCTGCAGATATTCAAAAACAAGATAACTATTGGAGAATTAGATTTTATAATAGAAGATTTACGTAAAAAAAACATTTTACACATTGAATTGGTTTATAAATTCTATCTATACAACCCTAAAAAAAGTTCTATTATCTTAGAAAGATGGATTGGTCCTAATCAAAAAGATAGTTTATTAGAAAAAGTAACCAAATTAAAAGAAAAACAATTACCGCTACTCTATCGTTCTGAAACTGTATTAAAACTTCGAGAACTAAATATTGATCCAAACAGAGTACTACAAAAAGTGTGTTTTTTTGGAAATTTATTTGTTCCTCTATCCTATCTAAACAAGAAACTTACTGATCTAAATAATAGTTGTATACAAGGATTTTGGATACATGAAAAAGATTTTACATCAGATAAGTATGGCTCTCGACAGTATTTCATCCCAGAGAAGAAAGATTGGGTCACACACCCAAAACATAATAGAGTTTGGAACTCTTATATGGCAATACTAGAAGAGCTTCAAATACAACTGATCAAAAAAAAATCTCCATTACTTTGGATAAAAAGTAATGAAGATTCTTTTACCAAGTGTTTCATTGTTTGGTGGTAATAATTTTATGATTATAAGTCATTTATATAACTACCGTATAAATCCTTAAACCTAAAACCTTCAGACAGTCGATATTTGCTTAATTTTTTATGTTCCACTAACCCCCATAACAAGAATTCTTTCATAAAATAGCTGTCTTTTTCATCTATATCATCTTGATACTTTTTAATGAGATTGTTTAACGGAATAATTTCATCTAATTTTTTCTTATAGTCTTCTTCAGAAATTTCATCCAAAAGCTCAAAACCGCTTTGTTCAAAAAACCAGTCAATCAACTCTTGATATGGGCTTCTCTCACTCTCTCTTTCTAACTTCTCAATTTTTGGAAAAAAATCGGCGAATAATGTTTTAATAGAATCAGAGATTAAAGTATGAGCTACAGATGCTGCTCCTTCTTGCTCACCTTCATATACTAACTCTACTTTACCTGTTATTGCCGGAACTACGCCCATAAAATCACTAAGTCTTAAAAAAGTGTATTCGTCTCCAGATTTAAGAGCTCTATACTCTGCAGTACTTAATAAATTTTCGTATGCAGTAATACTCATTCTAGCACTTACACCACTTTTAGCATCGATGAATTCACTTTCTCTAGCCTGAAAACTAATTTGTTCTAATAAATCCTTGGCTAAATCAGGCACATAGACCAGTGTACTTTGTCTAGAATCTAACTTTGCTTCTTGCTGAGTAATTGTTTTAGCAATCTCTATACTTTCTGGATAATGCGTTAGTATCTGAGAACCAATCCTATCTTTTAGAGGAGTTACAATACTACCTCTATTAGTATAATCTTCTGGATTTGCAGTAAATACAAACTGCATATCTAACGGCAATCGAAGTTTAAATCCTCTAATTTGGATATCTCCTTCTTGTAAAATATTAAATAATGCCACCTGAATACGAGCTTGTAAATCAGGTAATTCATTAATTACAAAAATACAACGATTGGCTCTTGGGATCATCCCAAAATGAATAACTCTATCATCTGCATAACTTAGCTTTAGATTTGCAGCTTTGATTGGATCTACATCACCAATAATATCTGCTACCGTAACATCAGGAGTAGCCAATTTTTCGGCAAACCGATCATTTCTATGCATCCAAGAAACAGGTGTGTCATCACCTTTTTCTTCAATCAATGTAACTGCATATCTTGATATCGGGTTAAACGGATCATCATTAATCTCTGATCCAGTAACAACTGGAATCCATTCGTCTAACAAATTAATCATTTGTCTTGCTAGACGAGTTTTTGCTTGACCTCGCAAACCTAATAAATTAATATTGTGCCTAGATAATATTGCTCGTTCTAACTCCGGAATAACAGTATTCTCATATCCATGAATTCCTGTAAAAGTATCCTCATTATTACCTATTTTAATTCTCAAATTTTCTCTAAGCTCGTCTTTTATACTTCTACTATGATATCCCGATGCTTTTAGCTCACCAAATGTTTTTATATTTTTAAAATCCATATTTTCTTTTCCGAAATATTCTTTATTTATTATCTTTTTTATCCTTTAATTCTTTTTTTTCTATTCGCTTCGTAGTCTTCAAAAATCATCTCACCAAGCCCTTTTAAACCAGTATAAAAAGCTTTACCTTGATTCGCATGGGTAAACTCTCTTACAAACTGCATTAAATAAGGATCCTGTGCGATCATAAACGTAGTAATAGGTATATGTAACTTTCTAGCTTGCTGTGCCATCATATAACACTTATTCACAATATTGCGATCCAACCCATTACTGTTTTTATAATACTGTCCATCTGGCATTCTTAAACAACTAGGCTTCCCATCGGTAATCATAAAAATTTGCTTATTTGTATTACGCTTTCTTCTTAACATATCCATAGCCAACTGCAATCCCGCAACAGTATTCGTATGATAAGGTCCAACTTGTAAATATGGTAAATCTTTAATTGCAATTGGCCAAGCATCATTTCCAAACACCAAAATATCTAAGGTATCTTTCGGGTATCTTGTCGTAATAAGTTCTGCTAATGCCATTGCCACCTTTTTAGCAGGAGTAATTCTATCCTCGCCATACAATATCATACTATGACTGATATCAATCATCAATACAGTACTCATCTGCGCCTTATACTGTGTTTCTTCTACAACAAGATCATCCTCAGTAAGGTGTAAATCTCCGATACCATGGTTAATCTGAGCATTTTTTAAACTTTCTGTAATTGATATTCTTTCTAATCCATCACCATATTGATAATTCCTATATTCTCCGGCGTGTTCGTCTCCTCTTCCTGTATATTTAGTTCTATGGTTTCCTGATCCACTACGCTTTAAATTACCAAAAATTTGATCTAATGCTCTTTTACGAATTGCTCTTTCTGTCTTAGCTGTAATAGACATTCCGCCTTTTCCATCAGGTTTGATTTCCTCTCGGATATATCCTTTTTTCTTTAAATCCTCAATAAAATCATCTAATGTGTATTCTTCTGTGGTAAGTTTGTATTCTTTATCCAATTCTCTCATCCAATCCAAAGCCTCATCTAGGTCGCCAGAAGTGTGAGTAATAATCTCCTGAAAAATATCAAAAAGCTTATCAAATGGAGATTGCTCAGGTGCTTCATAGTTTTTAAAAGCGAACCCTTTTTTTAAAAATCCCTTTTTCTCTTTCATTATATAAATTTAGCATATTTTGTAAAAGATATATACTGAACTCAATGCTAATAATAGATAATTAACAAATGTTTTGGAATTGTTCTGGCTTAAAGACACTTTTATCTAAAAACAATAAACACTAAACAATTCTTATCTTTGAGACATCAAGTATATTTTTAAGAATATATTCTTATAATAATCAAAAGTCATCTTACTCAGTTTATGAAGAATTCATTCCTATTGTTACTCTTTCTTTTTCCATTTATAAATTATAGCCAAAATGATATCGAAAAAGTAAAAACTACAATTTCAAAAAGTGAAATTGAAGGGCACATTTATTTTTTGGCATCTGATGAACTAAAAGGTAGACAAACTGGAACTGCTGAGAATAAAATAGCTGCTCAATATCTAGCTAATATGCTACGTTCTTATGGAGTAAAACCCGTTACAGAAGATAAAAGTTATCTTCAGAAAGTCGTACTTAATTCAGTATCTCAATTTGATAAAGCAGAACTGAAAATAAAAAATTTTAGTACTTCAAAAATCGTAACAATAAACAAAACGAATACATCCTATTCTGGTTCATTGGCATTTGTTAATTATGGTTTCGAAAAAGACTATGCTAATGTAGATGTAAAGGGTAAAATAGTTGTTTCATATTCTGGAACAAAAGAAAATAGTAACCTAAGATTTGCCTTTTCTAAAACACAAGAGAAAATCAAAATTGCAAAAGAAAAAGGTGCCATTGGCATTATTGAGCTTAATAATATTGATAATAGAACTTGGTCTCAATTAGATCATAGTTTTAATGGAGAAAAAATGTATATTTCTGAAGAAGACACATCTAATAATTTCACTTATTTATGGGTAAATGACCAAAAAGAAGAAATTAGTAAATTCTTTACAGACAAAAATGAGGTGAATGGATCAATTAATATTCAAGGTATCAAGAAAGGTAACATAACTACTCAAAATGTTGTTGGAATGGTTGAAGGAACGGATCCAAAACTTAAAGATGAATACATTATTTATTCTGCTCATTATGACCATGTGGGTATAGGGAAAGCTGTCGATAATGACTCTATTTATAACGGAGCAAGAGATAATGCAGTTGGAACTGTTACAGTATTGTCTGCAGCGAAAAATATTGCTAAGTATCCAACTAAAAGGTCGGCTTTATTTATATTGTTTACCGGAGAAGAAAAAGGATTGCTAGGTAGCAAATGGTATGTAGAAAACCCCTTGATTCCTTTAAATAAAATGGTATACTGTTTTAATAGTGATAATGGTGGATATAATGATACTAGTATAGCCACAATTGTTGGTCTAGAACGAACTACTGCGTCGGATGATATAAAGAAGGCTGCAACTCCTTTTGGACTCAAAGCAATTGATGATCCAGCTCCTGAACAAGGGTTATTCGATAGATCAGATAATGTACATTTTGCTGCTAAAGGAATTCCTGCTCCAACATTTAGTATGGGGTTTACTGCTTTTGACGAAGAAATAACAAAATATTATCATCAGGTAACCGACAATCCCGACACCCTGGATTATGATTATCTTTTAAAATTCTTCCAATCCTATGTGTTGGCGTGCCGAAATATTGCTAATAACCCTAAAACACCTTTCTGGGTAGAAGGTGATAAATACTATGATGCTGGTATAAAATTATATAACAAAAAATAAATTGTCATTTTATAATCGGTTCATATGAAATCAATTGTTTTAATTAGTTTTATAAGTCTACTTATGATATCCTGTAGTCAGCAAGATCCTTTAGAGAAAATCTTAAACTCGGATACACCACAAATAGCAAACGTAAGTAAGAATATAGAGAAATACGAAGTTCAGATTTTATATAGTCAAATCAACCGAAATAAAAAAGGTCAAGTAACATTTACGGATTACGAATTTAATGTTTCAGATAGCACCTATTTTTATCCAGCAAGCTCAGTTAAATTCCCAATTGCTTTACTTGCTTTAGAAAAATTAAACACGTTACAAAAAAATGATATCCCTATTTCTAAAGAAACTAATTTTATTACAGAACAAGATTCTGCATACTCCTCTATAGATAAAGAAATCATTAAAATTTTTGCAGTAAGTGATAATCAAGCCTACAATCGATTATTTGAATTTCTTGGACAAGATTATATCAATCAAAAGCTAAACTCTAAAAATATCAATAGTAGAATATCTCATCGGTTATCGACTAATAATGCTTCTAATACTAAATCTCAATCATTAATTTTTAAAAAAAACATACAAGATAGTATTCCATTATATAAACAATCAGGTATAGAAAATTTACCTAGTGCCGAATTAGCATTAAAAGATGTACTAAAAGGTAAAGGTTATATTCTTAATGATTCACTAATTTCAACTCCAAAAGATTTTTCACAGAAAAATTATCTTCCGTTAAGATCATTACACGGGCTAATGAAACGTATTCAATTTCCTGATACATTTACTCCAAAAGAACGTTTTAAAATCTCAGAAAGGGATCGTGATTTTATAATTAAAGCTATGAAGACACTTCCATATGAAGCTGGCTACGACAGAAAAGAATATTATGATGGATATGTTAAGTTTTTTATGTTTGGTGACACAAAAAAAGATATTCCTAAACATATAGAAATCTATAATAAAGTAGGATATGCTTATGGTTATCTTACCGATTGCGCATATTTTAAAGACACAAAAAACAATGTAGAATTTATATTATCGGCTACAATACATGTAAACGAAAATGAAATCTATAACGATGATAATTATGAATATGATAAAATCGGAATTCCATTTCTAGCGCAATTAGGAAGAATGATCCACGACTTAGAAAAACAAAAAAGTAAATAATTTCGTTTCTAAAACGACTTTTCTTTAACAATTTCTCAAAATAAACCCTTAATTACCCGATAAAATCTCAAACTTTAAGAAATATTGATCTTTTTTTAACAAAATTATATATTCAAAAGACATCTAATGAACTAATTTTATAATCCCTTAGTTTTAAGAACGTTTAAGTTTAGTACAAATAACAACAAAATATGGTTACACATTTTATAATTAAGTAACTATATACAATACAATAAATATAGTATATAGTTTTAAAAACAAGAACATATGAAACAATATATACTATTCTTATTATTATTTACCTTCGGCTTATTATACCCTAATAATCTTTTTATAACATCAAATTCTTCAATGATAATTCAAAATCAGATTGATAGAAAACTATCTGAAGATGAAGAAAAAAAACGTGGATTAGATTTATTAGCCACAGAAATTATTGAACAAATTGATGAAATTGATTTAAGAAAAATGGCTCGATCTGCCATTTTTGAAACTTCTTATGGATTTAGATGGAAAATGGTCAATCTTCATACAGGAAATATTATTATCATAAAAGTTGATAAGAATTTTAAATTAATTTCCGCCAGAAATAGTAAGAAAAAGAAAATAATGACCCCCTAAAATATAGATCGCTAGGCTAACATTGTTTTTAAATTTTCATAATCTTCTAAATACTCCCAATAGATAATTCTATCAAATGCATATTTGATCAAAATATACTTCTCGCTTACAGACAATATTCGATCTACCGAAACCAATTTTTTAGACGGAGATTTTACCTCAACTTCTTCTATTATTTCTTGATTTCTTGCATCAAATCCATGCACGATAGTATGATTATGCAAAGTAAGTTCTATAAATTTCATATTATTAGTATTTAACCTCTTCAAATGTAGGTATTTTCTAACTTAACACCCCTTTAAGAGTTTCGCATTTTCATTTTCTTAACTTTAGCTTTTTAATTAGATAATCAATCAAAAATGTTAAAAAGATTTTTCCTTTTAACTCTTATAATTTTTAGTGTTTCTGGTTTTTCTCAAAAAAAAATATCGGTCATCTATACAGGGAATATGGGTGTTTATATTTCTAATGGAGAATCTTCCGTATTAATCGATGGATTACATTCTAAATATGGAGATGATTATCTTTTTCCTCCAACCTCCTTGATTAATAAAATACATACAGATTTACAACCAGATGTTATACTATTTACACATCATCATGGAGATCACTTTAGTACATTACTTTCTAATGATTATTTAAATTTTAATAAAAAAGCTGTTTTATTTGGGCCTAATCAAATAACAGAAAAAATAATTCCTTTTAATAATCGATTATTTACAATTGCTACTTCAGATTACAAAAAACAGACCATAAAAATCAAAAAACTTGATATCACAGGTGTAAAAATCAATCATGCAGGAAAAAGACATACAACCGTAGAAAATATAGGTTACATTATTGATTTTAAGTCAAAAAAAGTTCTACACGTTGGTGATACCAATTGGATGAATGATATTAATTTATTTAACCGATTAAAATTGGTAAATGATGGTATTGACATTGCAATTCTTCCTTATTGGATGTTATTAGATAATAATGCAAGTCAACTGATCAAAAATCATATTAACGCCAAACAGATTATCGCTACACACATTTCACCTAAAATAAAGAAACAAGAATTACAGGATTTAAAGAAAAAATATCCTGAGGTACATTTTTTAACAATACTAGAAGAACAAATTCAATTATAATTAACTCACTCTATAAAATGAAAAGATTACTATTTCTATTATCTCTTACCCTAATATCCTCTATTTCTGCACAAGAATTTTCTATGGATTATGTAAAAAAAATACATCCACGTAATATTGGTCCGGGTGGAATGAGCGGACGTGTTACCTCTATTGATGTTGTTACCTCTAATCCGGATATTATGTATGCAGGAACAGCCTCTGGAGGGTTGTGGAAATCTACATCTGGTGGAATTAAATGGAAACCTATTTTTGACAAGGAAGTTACCGCTTCTATTGGTGCAGTTGCAATTCAACAATCAAACCCTTCTGTAGTTTGGGCAGGAACAGGAGAAGGTAATCCTAGAAATAGTCTTAATGGAGGTTACGGAATTTATAAATCTTTAGATGGTGGTAAGAACTGGAAATTGATGGGGTTAGAAAAAACTCGTCATATCCACAGAGTAGTAATAGATCCAACCAATCCTAATATTGTATATGTTGCGGCTATTGGTTCTCCTTGGGGAATACATCCTGAAAGAGGAATTTTTAAAACAACTGATGGAGGAGAAACTTGGAACAAAGTTCTTTCTGCTAATAATAAAACAGGAGCTGCAGATCTAGTAATGGATCCTACCAATCCTAATAAATTAATTGCTGCTTTATGGGAACACAAACGTGACCCTTGGTTTTTTAAATCAGGAGGTGAAGGTTCTGGATTATATATTACTCATGATGGAGGAAAAACTTGGCAAGAAAGAACTGATAAAGATGGATTACCAAAAGGTGATCTAGGACGAATTGGAATTGCTATAGCTAGAAATAAGCCTAATATTGTATATGCATTAATTGAGGCTAAGAAAAATGCCTTATATAAATCCGAAGATGGTGGCTTTAATTGGAAAAAAATTAATGATAAAAACGACATTGGCAATCGCCCTTTCTACTATTCAGAAATATATGTAGATCCTCAGAATGAAAATAGAGTATATTCTGTATTTACCTATGTAAATGTATCTGAAGACGGTGGAAAAAATTTCAAGCAGTTAATGCCAGCTTATGGTGTTGATAATGGAGTGCATCCAGATCATCATGCTTGGTGGATACATCCGCAGGATGGTAATTTTATGATCGATGGTAATGATGGAGGTTTAAATATTACACGAGATGGTGGAAAAACCTGGAGATTTATAGGAAATCTGCCTGTTGCGCAATTTTATCATATTAATGTAGATAATGAGTATCCTTATAATGTTTATGGAGGTATGCAGGATAATGGTAGTTGGAGAGGTCCAGCATATGTGTGGAAAGCTCAAGGAATTAGAAATTCTTATTGGCAAGAAATATCTTTTGGAGATGGATTTGATGTAGTACCTGATAAAGATGATTCCAGATATGGATGGTCTATGAGTCAACAAGGTTTTGTTAGCCGTTATGACTGGATGACCGGTAATAATTATACAGTTAAACCTACACATCCAGATCCTGAAGTAAAGCTGCGTTTTAATTGGAATGCCGCTATCAATATTGATCCTTTTGATAATAACACATTATATTTTGGAAGTCAATTTGTACATAAAAGTAAAGACAAAGGGTTAACTTGGGAGGTAATTTCTCCTGATCTATCCACCAATGATCCAGAAAAACTAAAACAAGCAGAAAGCGGTGGTTTAACAATGGATGCTACTGGAGCAGAAAATCATTGTACTATTTTAGTAATAGAACCATCTCCTTTAGAACAAAATATGCTATGGGCGGCAACAGATGATGGACGTGTTCACATTACTCAAAATGGTGGTGCAAATTGGACTGATATTTCTAAAAACATTAAAGGGCTACCTAGTGGTAGTTGGATAGTTCAGATCAAAGCTTCCAATAAGAAAAAAGGAGAAGCTCTTTTAGTAGCAAATGATTATAGAAGGTTTAATTACACTCCGTATGCGTATAGAACCGTAGACTATGGTAAAACTTGGGAGCGCATCGTAGATAATGGTGATGTTCAAAGTTATGTTTTGAGTATTGTAGAAGATCCTATTGAGAAAAATTTACTTTTTCTAGGAACAGATGATGGATTATACATTTCCTTAAATGCAGGTCGCAAATGGACAAAATGGACCTCTGGTTTCCCTACAGTTTCAGTAAAAGACTTAGTAATACAACCTAGAGAACATGATTTGGTGATAGGAACGTTTGGTAGAGCTGCTTGGGTCCTAGATGATATTAGACCCTTACGTGCTCTAGCCAAAAATAAAAACATTCTTACTCAGAAATTACAATTATTTAATCCTCCAACTGCATATCAAGCTGCCTATCAACAACCAACAGGAAGTCGTTTCGGTGCTGATGCCTTATATAACGGTGAGAATCGTGATTTTGGCGCACATATTTCCTTTTTTGTAACCGTAGAACAAAAAGAAGCGTCTAAAAAAGAAAAAGATAAAAAAGATGAAAAAGAAAACAATGAAGAGGAAATAGATGAGAATGAAGAAAAAAAGGTTAAATGGGATTCTATACATCTAAAAATATATGATGGTGATCGACTTATCAGAACGCTTAAACAAAAAACTCCAGATTCTACTGGAATTCATAAAATGCGATGGTTTATGGATGAAAAAGGAGTAGATCGACCATCTAGAAAAATCCAGAAATCTAAGAGAGAACCTGGTGGGGTTACAGTTAAACCAGGGACTTATAAATTACTAATGGAATATGGTGATCAAAAATCAGAATCTAGTATCGAAGTTAAATCTGATCCAAGATTACAGATTTCTCAGCAAAATATAAATGAAATATACGATGCTTCCAAAAACCTAGAATCTATGAGACAAACCGTCGCTGATGCAGTTAAGCAATTGGTAGAAAGTAAAGAAGTAGCTTCTAAATACCAAAAAGAACTTAAGAAGTTAGATAAAAAGAAGTTTAAAGATCAAATTAAGTCTTCTAAAGATATTATTAAAAAAATTGATTCTACCTTAGCTATTTATTTAGGCAAAGAAGATAAAAGACAAGGTATTACTCGTAATCCGGAAGTAACTGTGATGCAACGCTTAGGTACTGCAGGGTGGTATACAGGAAGTAGACAAAATGGTTTAACAGTTACCGAAAAAACTTTGATAAAACATGCTAATGATGCATTAAAAGAGGCTTTAGATAAAACAAATTCTTTCTTCAAAGAAGATTGGAAACCTTATCAGGAAGCAATAGAAAAATTAGAGACTTCTCCGTTTAAGGAGATAAAAACTTTCACAATCAAATAAAAACTCTTAATCATGAAAAAACTCATTATTATAGGAATTGGAGTACTACTACTCCATTCCTGCAAAAAGGAAAAAAAAGAAGAAGTTGTTGCTCCTCCTATTGCAATTGAAGAATATTCAATTGAACAATTCATGGACAATGAAAATGCTTTTTCCAATGGCTTTTCTAATGACAAGTCTAAAGTTCTTATGACTAGTAACCGTTCTGGTATTTATAATATGTATACCACATCGGTTAAAGGCGGAGAATTAATTCCAGTTACAAAATCCGATAGCTCTTCTGTTTTTGGTATTTCTTATTTCCCAGAAGATGATAGAATACTATTTAGAATGGATGGTAATGGAGATGAAATATATAAAATCTTTCTTAAAGACAGTTCTGGTATTACACGACTGACTCCCGAAAAAAATGTGAGAGCTTTATTTAGAGGTTGGTCAAAGGATGGAAAAAGTTTCTTTTATGGAAGTAATGAAAGGGATCCTAAATACATGGATCATTATGAAATGAATATTGCCGATTTCACTTCTAAAATGATCTATCAGAATAACGATGGAATGGATTTTGGCGGTATGTCTGAAGATAGAAAGTACATTGCGCTTACTAAGGCAGTAACTACAAACGATGTCGATTTGTATTTAATGAATACAGAAACCAAAGAAAAAACTAAAGTCAATGAGAATATTAGCGGTAATCAACCTCAAGATTTTTCTCCAGACAACACTTCATTCTATTATACCACCGATGATAATGCAGAATTTAGTTATTTAATGAAATATAATCTTGCAAATGGTACAAAAGAAAAAGTAGCAGAAAAAAATTGGGATATTAATTCATTTTATTTCACTAGAAATGGAAAATATCAAGTAATGTTTACTAATGAGGATGCTAAAACTGTAATGGATGTAAAAGAAGTCGCTACTGGTACAGATGTGGCATTTCCTTCATTTGAAAATAAAGAAATTTCAAGTGCAAGTTTTTCTAGAGATGAGTCCATGGCATTTTTAAATGTTTCAGGTTCAAGTACTCCTAGAAACGTGTACTCTTACGATATGGCATCTAAAGAATATCATCAATTAACAGATGTATTAAACAAAGATATTAACGAAGATCATTTAGTAGCATCAGAAGTTGTTCGTTTTAAATCTTTTGATGGTTTAGAAATTCCTGCGATATATTATAAGCCAAAACAAGCTACTACAGACAATAAAGTTCCAGCATTGGTATGGGTACATGGTGGTCCTGGAGGACAATCTAGACAAGGTTTTAGTTCACAAATCCAATATTATGTAAATCACGGATACGCAATTCTTGCCGTAAATAATAGAGGAAGTAGTGGTTATGGTAAAACGTTCTATAAAATGGATGATCAAAATCACGGAGATAAAGATCTAAAAGATTGTGTAGCCGGAAAAAATTGGTTAGCACAACAAGATATTATTGATGCCAATAAAATAGGAATTATTGGAGGTTCTTATGGAGGTTACATGACTATGGCAGCCCTTACCTATACTCCTGAAGATTTTAAAGTGGGAGTTAATATATTTGGAGTTACTAACTGGTTAAGAACATTAAAAAGCATTCCACCATGGTGGGAATCTTTTAAAGATGCTTTATATACAGAGATGGGAGATCCTAATACTGCTGATTCAGTAAGATTACGTCAAATTTCACCATTATTTCATACTGAAAAAGTGACCAAACCTTTAATTGTTTTACAAGGAGCTAAAGACCCTAGAGTTCTAAAGGTAGAATCGGATGAAATAGTCGCTGGAGTTAAGAAAAATGGTGTTCCTGTAGAATATGTATTGTTCGAAGATGAAGGACATGGGTTTGTAAAAAAAGAGAATCAGATCGAAGCCTATGGAAGAATCCTAAAATTCTTAGATAAATATCTAAAAGAACCTGGATCAGAAATCATTAATGACGGAAAATCTGAAACTAAAACTGTAGAATCAGAATCCTAGTATTATATTATTGCTACATATATTTATGAAAAAAACAATTGTATTCCTTACAATACTAATGAGTATTAACTATATCAGTGCTCAAGAAACTGGAGAAGACGACTTAGGCGCTTGGTATATGTATTTTGGAACGAATCGAATAACGGATAAATTAAGTATTCACTCAGAAGCTCAATTTCGTTTCTACGAAGTAGCTAATACTTTTAATCAATTATTACTTCGAACCGGTTTAAATTATCATCTTACAGAAAATGCAATAGCAACTATTGGATATGGTTATATCAATACAGATGGTACTTTCTCGGATATTCCTGGTGAAGAAAATAGTAATGAGCATCGAATTTTTGAGCAATTTATTCTTAAAAATGAAGTAGGAAAAATAAAATTCGAACATCGATATCGATTAGAACAACGATTTATTAGTACGCAAGTTGATGATTTCACCGAACATCGCGCTAGATATAGATTACAACTGACATATCCTTTTAACGAAAAATGGTTCATAAATGTTTATGATGAAGTTTTTATTAATTTACAAGAGCCTATTTTTGGTCAAAATCGTTTGTATGGTGCAGTTGGTTATAATGTAAAATCAAACTTTAGTATTCAGTTTGGGTACTTAAAAAATCATTTTACTGGTATCAACTTTGATCGATTACAGTTAGGTATCATCTATAATACCGACTTCAGAAAGAAAGAATAAAAGATACAGTTAAAAAGTATTGATATCTAATTGGGCCTCTGATCACTTTTATCTTGTTAAAAGATTAAAATTTCCAAAGGCTCAATTAGAAAATAAAAAGCTTCATTTTTTTTAAGCTCTTAAAAAAGAAAACTATGGCACTTACAAAAAAAGATAATCCAGCATTACTACTTATTGATGTACAAAAAGGAATCAACAATCCAGGATATTATGGCACGGAACGTAATAACCCTAACGCTGAAAAAAACATAGAGGCTTTATTAAAAAAATGGAGATTAGAAAGTTTACCAATCTATCACGTAAAACATTGTTCTTCTAACCCAGATTCTCCATTGGCCAAAGGGAAAATTGGTAATGAATTTCAAGATTTTATAGTACCACAACAAAACGAACCGGTTATTGAAAAGGATGTAAACAGTGCATTTATAGGTACAGATCTCAGAACACAATTAGAAGATGCAAATATTAAAAACGTAGTTATTGTAGGATTAACCACAGAACATTGCGTATCTACCAGTACCCGAATGGCCTCTAACTATGGGTTTAATACTTTTCTAATTGAAGACGCTGTAGCGGCTTTTGATAAAATTAGCTTTAGTGGTAAAAGATATAGTGCTCAAATGGTACACGATATTGAAATTGCTAATCTCAAAGATGAATTTGCTACGGTTGTGCTAACTGAAGAAATAGTTAAACTTTCTTAGTTTAATTAATCAAACATAAAAACCTCTCCTATTTCTTTAGTAAATTAATCTTCTATTACTAAAACACTAACGGAGGCCGTTTACAATATAAGTTATCTAAAATTGGGTACTAAAAATTAGAGACATATTTTAATCTTTTAAGAAATACTATAATTTGCTAAAAAAAATGTTTATAAGTTGTTTTATCGACATTATTTGCTTTTTATCGATTAAAATATTATATTTACGGTAAAACCATAATTAACAATTTTACGTAATTTTCCCCATTTTTATTAAAAAATAGTTCTAACGGTATAGCCATAATATGAAAAAGACATATTTATTACTAGCAATAATAACATTATCAAGTTTTATATCTAGTATACACGCACAAAAAAAACATATAGATCATATGGTATGGGATCAACTTCTACTATTAAATGTATCTAATGATGGTAAAGTAGATTATAAAGGGTTTATTAGGGATAAATTTTTATTTGACAAATACTTTACATCTTTATCCACTAACTATCCTTCAGAAAATTCAGAAAACTCTGAGAAATTAGCGTATTGGGTAAATCTATATAATGCTATTGTAATGAAAATGATAATAGATCACTATCCCATTAAATCAATAAATGATCTTAAAAATCCCTGGAAGAAAAAATCAATTGAAATAAATAATATAAAATATAGTCTCGATGATATTGAGCACACAATTTTAAGAAAAATGGATGAACCTAGAATTCACTTCTTACTTAATTGTGCTGCAACTTCTTCTCCAAAACTATGGAATAGAGCTTATACAAATAGAAACATTACTAAAGCCTTAGAAGAAAGGACTATTGAATATATTAATGATCCTTCTAAAAATATCATCACCAATAATGAAGTGAACATTTCAAAAGTATTTGATTGGTACGCTAAAGATTTTGATAATGGAGATATTAAAAGTTATATCAATAGATATTCAAAAGTAAAAATCGATAAGTCATCAAAAATAAATTACTTGGAATATGACTGGAGTTTAAATGAGAGAGAATAACTTTTCTTAACTATAAATAAAAAAAGCCCTTTATTAAAAACAAAGGGCCTTTCTAATTTCTATCTAAAATATTTTAAAACTAAGGAGTACCTACAAAATCAGTAACGACCCAATTAGATCCATTATATATAAGACTTATACTTTCGTTTTGATTCAAGACAGGATTACCCAAAGAAGCGGGTAAAAGAACCTGACTTGGAAATATCGTTATGGTAGTAGTAGGATGAATATTAATCAAATGTACCTTTTGCCCAGTTACTCCTCCAATAAATCCAAAAACAGTAACACTAGAACCATTATTTATAAGTACAATAGATTTATTTGTTAAATCATACCCCGTAAAATTACCAACGCTTGTTTCTGTAAATACAGGAGTTTGTACAGCTCCCCCTACAGAGAGAGTTTGCGCAGTCAAATCGGTAAAATTAGCATCTCCATTAATACTCAAAAGATTTGAAGGATCTACGATTCCATTATTTACCGATCCATCACTTTCAATTCTCATTCTGATATTTTGCTCTGTTTCGAAAATAATACTACCATTCGTATCTGCATCATTATCTGCTCCAATAGTAGTACTTCCTATATTAGATGTAGTTGCTGTACCTGTTCCAGTAAGATTAGTAAGGTTTGCTCCACTACCAACAAAAGAAGTAGCTGCAACACTACCGTCTACTTCGATTTTTTCAGTAGGAATCAGATTCCCTACATTAATGTTTCCATTTGCATTTATTTCCAAAGATTTATCTGGTGCTCCCGCCATAACCCTAAAAGGGATTCTATTAGCAGTCGTATCTAAAACAGCGAAATAATTCTCTCCATTATCAGATATATCATTGATTTTTATCACCCAATCATTAGTTGGGAAACTTGCACTAACACTCGTATCTCTAAACCAAATACCAATAGTATCATCTGATAAAATCATATCATTTTCTCCAAAATCCATTCCGGTCATTACATCATCGCCTATGGCTACTCGGTTTTTAACAATAGATTCTTCAATAAAAACATTATTTCTCGTATTAAAAGTAATGTCACCAGTTCCTAAAGATTTTAATGTTCCAGTATTATCATAATAAAACATAAATCCTTTAGCACTTCCTTCATAAAAAAGAGAACCAGGAGTTGCTTGTGCTACTTCATCATTCATATTACTTAAGGTAATCCCATCTTTAACTCCCAAAACAGCATTACCAAAAGCAGTCGCATCGGTAAAACCAATACCAACTTTTGCAGTATCATAATACACATGATCTCCTATTTTTGACCATATAATATCAAATGCTGTTCCCGTAGTAGTTCCAAATCCTGGAAAAGAAGTTTTAGCCGTATTAACAGATACTGTTGTTAAAATCTGATTTAAATCTACAGCGGATGTAATACTTAAAAAATTTACCTTATCGCTTTGTTCTGTGGTTATTGTCGTAGGTGTATTAGTTAAATTATTGTAATCTATACTCAAAGCTCTATCTGTATTCTTACTGGTAAGTCCAAAAGATGTACTTAATAATTGAGACGTACCTACTATGTTATAATTAGTTCCCCCAGCAGGGTCGGTTTCCGTTCTAATAAAGTAAGAGTCACTTCCCCAATCGATTCCATTTAATGATCCGGAAACAACTGTTCCATCCCCTATTAACAAACTCACAACTCCTGTAAAATTAGTCATATGATTATGAACTTCACTATATACTGTGGTTCCAGTTGCACTGCCTTGCACTATACTAATTTGTACAGATATGCTAGCATTAATAACCAATGCGTCGGAGGCATCTCGTATAATAGCTTGATAACTTAACTTTTCTGGTGCCTGTGCATATATACTTGTCGTAAGTATTAGCAAACATAGGCTTATAAATAACTTTTTCATCTTCTTATTAGTTGTTAAGTCCTACACAATACCAATTAGTTCCATCATAGATAAATGTGGCACTACTATTAGCCGTCAATAAAATATTCGCATTTCCTGCCAACTGAAAATTCTGTGAGGTAGTTCCTGCATTATGTTCGAATGTTACATCAGAAGTCAAAACGGCAACTATTACAGATTGCCCTGTGATACCGCCCGAAAATGCCTGAATTGAAGAAGCTGCTTGACCATCAAACGTAACAAAACTCTTATCTGTTACATCATAAGTTGTAGGAAAAGTTGTAGCTGATATTTCTGCATTAGGTGTAATCGCAATCCCTTGAACCGAAACATTACCATTAAGTGTCATATTATCTACTTTGGCATCCCCAACTACTTCTAAAGCTACCGAGGGAGTTGTTGTTCCAATACCAATAAATCCAGTATTACTAATTGTCATTCTGGTTGTATTTTGGGTTTGAAAAGCAATTTCTCCAACAGTATCTGCATCATTATCTGCCGCAATAGTAGTATCTCCTGCATTAGTAATACCACCAGTACCTGAAGCTATTCCGGTTATTCCAGAGCCATCTCCTACAAAAGAATCTGCTTTAATTGCTCCTACAATTTCTAATTTATTGGTTGGTAAATTTGTTCCTATTCCAACATTACCATTAGCTGCGACAAACAAAGAATGTTCAGCCGCTCCAGCCATAATTTTAAAAGGCGTTGTTGCTCCTGTAACATCTAAAATCGCAAAATGATTCGTACCTCCATTCGAAGATTCATTGATTTCTATTTGCCAATCATTAGCTGGTAATGTCCCAGAGATATCATCACTATCATCAAATAATATTCTTAGATTATTTTCTGTAAGAAGAAGTGTATTAAATCCAAAGTCAACACCAGATGTTGCATCTACACCCACTCCTAAACTATTCTGAATAATTACATCAGTACTAATAGTAGCATCTCCATTCTCTATACTCCATAATCCACCAGTATATGTAACAGCTCCTGTATTGATAGTTACATCTGTATTGGTATTGTCTATATAATGAAAGCTTCCATTACCTGTATTGTCATAATATAAACTTCCAGGAACAGTTCCCGCCGGAGTGCCATCAAACAAAATTGGGCCTCCTACATGTAATTTTGAACCACTAAAACTGCTCGATTCATCCACACCAACACCAACATTCCCTGCATTATAAAAAATATCGTCAGTTACAGATTTTGTCCATATCACATTATCTCCTTCTAAAGCGGTACCAGGAACAGTTCCAAATCCAGGAAATGTAACTTTGGCATTGTTAGCTGTTACGTCTGTTTGTAATTGATCTAAATTTACAGCCGATGTAACAGTGATAAAATCGACCTTTGCAGCTTGCTCTGAAGTTATTATTGTCGGTAGATTTGTTAATGAATTATAATCTGCAGTTGCTGCAACATCTGCACTAGCTGAATGCAAAGCATAGGGAACACTTAACAATTGATTAACTGTCGACAATGTATAACTCGTTCCTCCTGTTGGATCTATTTCTACGTTTATGAAATAGGGTCCAGCAGACCAATCAATAGAATCAAAACCAGCAGCATTTCCAATCACTAAATTGGCCAGTCCATTAATATTGGTCGTAACATTCTGATTCTCCGAATAAACAGAAGTACCAGAAGCAGATGTCTGCAGAATATTAATTTGTACTCCTACATTTGTATTCCCTACAACCATATTATCTGCATCTCTAATGACAGTTTGATAGTTAATTCTATATGAATTTTGTGCCGTAATACTTATTGTACACGCAAAAATTAAAAAAGTAATTATTTTATTCATCGGTTTATTTTTTTATGATTTTGAAAGTCTTTAAAGAGGAGTTTAGCTTCTTCACTTTTAAAATATACGCTCCAGAAGCATAGGAACTCATTTCTATTACATTAGTATTACTATCAATAGCTTTACTAATAATTAACCGCCCATGAATATCATGGATTTCGAAACTTGTATTTTCTAAATCAATCTCATCGATGGAAAGAAATAATCTGTCCGTGGTAGGATTCGGATATGTACTAACATTAAGTTGTACTGATTCGAACTCTGGATTGCTCAACGTTTCGATTTCAAAAGCCTGTTGAACTCCTTCGGATAACGATCCACTTGCATTCTGGATGGTTGTATAAAAGGTTTGTCCAACAGAAAAACTTGATGTTCCACTTGTTCCTGAAGCATTTCCGCTACCAGAAACAGTATTCTCTTGTGCGATCATCGAGGTGATCCCAAAAGAAAAAAACATCAAAACCATAAGGGGTATGTAATTATGTTTCATATATAAATGTTTTAATATCTTAAAACTACGTAAATTAAATCCCAATTAGACCAAAAAGAATCATTAGTTACCTAGGTATTTATACCTGTTTTTTTATTTAGTCATCTTAAAAAAAGTATTTTTCCCCGATATTATTACCAAAAAAAATCTGTTCTTAACTTTATATAATGGCTGCTTCTTTTTATTATATTAGACCCCTATGAATACTATTGATATTAGGACAGTAGATGTGGTACAATATATACAACCACTACGCGAAGGTGGTTCTCTGCCTGCAATCGTAAAAGCAGATGATGAGTTTCTGTATGTATTAAAGTTTAGAGGAGCTGGTCAAGGTAAAAAGGTTTTAATTTCTGAACTCATCGGTGGCGAACTAGCAAGATCTATCGGATTAAAAGTTCCGGAATTAGTGTTCATGAATCTAGATGATTCCTTCAGTAAAACTGAACCAGATGAAGAAATTCAGGATTTACTTAAGTTTAGTGTTGGACTTAATCTAGGTTTGCATTTCTTATCAGAAGCTATCATGTACGATCCATTAGTCTCTATTGCAGATGGAATGACTGCATCAAAAGTAGTATTATTAGATAGCATCATTAGTAATATTGATAGAACTGCAAAAAACACAAATTTACTTAATTGGAAAAAAGAATTATGGCTTATCGATCACGGTGCTAGTTTTTATTTTCATCACAATTGGAAACAGTGGCGAAATCATCTAGAGAGAACGTTTCCTATTATAAAAGATCACGTATTGCTGGAACGTGCTGATAAACTACCACAAGCAGCCAAAGAGATTACATTACATATGACTCACGAAAAGATCAATGAAATTATTACCAAAATACCGGAAGATTGGTTAATCGATGAGTCTGAGGACTTAAGTCCAAATGATATGAGGGCTGCATATATAGAATTTATTCATAGTAGACTTTCTAAAATTGATGAATTGGTAAAAGAAGCTGAAGATGCAAGATAGATGTACATTTGAATACGCAATTATACGATTCGTTCCCAAAGTGGAACGTGAAGAATTCTTTAATGTAGGGGTCATTCTATTCTCTAAAAGAAAAAAATTTCTTAAAGTCAAATATCATATTGACCCAAATAAATTAAAAGCTTTTTCAAGTGAAGTAACCTTGGAACATTTAGAGGAATATCTTAAATCCTGGGAATTAATTAGTATTGGGGCTCCTTCTGGTGGAGCAATCGGAAAATTAGAACTATCAGATAGATTCCGCTGGTTAACCGCTTGTAGAAGTACAATTATACAAAGTTCTAAAACCCATCCGGGAATATGTCACGATCCTCAAAAAGAACTAGATCTTCTTTTCGATAATTATGTTCTATAACTTCTATCCTCTACTAACCTATCTCTTTTTAGAAATATTAATGATGAAAATACGGTAACAAAACGGTCTTTTTTAATACTTATACACTATAAAGATCATAATCGTATATGAAAAAAGTAATACTATATATTATTCTAATAGGTATTGTAGCCGTAATTGGGTTTTTTGTTTGGTTCTTTGCCTTTTATCTACAAGTTCCTGCATTAAAAATTCCTAAAGATGCTAGTGAAACAGAAAGAGTTACGCAAATAGATAAATGGTTAGAACAACTTCATACCGACAGAAAATTTAATGGAGGTGTTTTAATTACAAAAGAAGGAATTCCGCTATTAGCAAAAACTTATGGATTCACAAATGTGTCGAGAAACATCAAACTAACCAATAAATCTTCATTTAGATTAGCATCAGTATCTAAACAATTTACTGCTAGCGGTATTATGCTACTAAAAGAGAGAAAACAATTAGATTATGATGATCTTGTAAGTACCTATATCCCAGAATTTCCTTATAAAAGAGTAACTATTCGACACCTATTAAATCAAACTTCAGGAGTTCCAGATGCATATATGAGTCTTGCAGAAAAGAATAAAGATAGTATTGATATTCTCACAAATCAAATAGCTATAAATCTGTTAGTTCAAAATCATCCAAAAGTTAATTTCGAACCTAATGAGAAGTACCAATACTCTAATACAAATTATATTTTACTAGCCAGAATTATAGAAATTATTTCTAATCAATCTTTTGAAGATTTTATGAGTGAACGAATTTTTACTCCATTAGGAATGAAAAACACCAGAGTTTGGAATTTACTATCCAAGGATACAACATTTAAACATAAAGCTGATGGTTTTGAAGATATGGCAGGAGAGGTTAGAGAGATTAAACCCACATTTATTGATGGCGTTGCAGGAGATGGTGCTGTTTTTAGTAGTATAGAAGATTTTGTTATTTGGGATCAATTCTGGTATCAAAATGATCTTATCAGTGAAGAAAACTTGAAAGAAGCTTTTAAAAAGCCTACTTTAAATAATGGTAAAAAATCGAACTATGGATTTGGTTGGGTGATTCTAAACGAAGATACTGTAATGCACAATGGAGTTTGGTTAGCGGCTAATTCTTATTTTGTAAGAAACACTAAAAAGAAAACAAGTTTTGTTCTTCTAGATAATTCTTCAAATTTATTTTTTAATAAAATCATTAAGAATTTAAAATAAAGAACCTCCACTAAAAAATAGCTAAATCAAAAACGTTAACACATTTTTAACCCCTATAGAAAGTTAGAAAAGCTCAAAAAAAACGACATTTAATAAAAACAACAATCACATGAGCCTTTCTAAAATTTCTTTTACTAATGCAGAAGGTCAGACACTTTCTGGTCGTTTAGAATTACCTGCAGATCAACATCCTCATAACTTTGCTTTATTTGCGCATTGTTTTACATGTAATAAAAACTTAGGAGCGGTAAGAAATATTAGCAGAGCTCTTACCTCACAAGGATTTGGCGTATTACGTTTTGATTTCACAGGTTTAGGAGAAAGTGAAGGAGATTTTGCAGATACTAATTTCTCTGGCAATGTAGAAGATTTAATAGCTGCAGCGGATTTTTTAGCAAAAGAATACCAAGCGCCTTCCCTATTAATCGGACATTCTCTTGGTGGTGCTGCCGCAATTTTTGCTGCTGCAAAAATTGATTCTATAAAAGCTGTGGCTACAATAGGTGCTCCTTCTGACCCTACTCACGTACAACATCTATTAAGAAGTGGTCTTGAAGAAATTGAAACAAATGGTAAGGCAATCGTAAACCTAAGTGGAAGAGATTTTACCATTAAAAAGCAATTCCTTGATGATCTTGAAACAAAATCATTACCAACAGTAGCTAAAAACCTGGATAAAGCTCTGTTAGTAATGCATTCTCCACAAGATACTACCGTAGGAATTAGAAATGCTGAAGAAATATATCATGCTGCCAAACATCCAAAAAGTTTTGTAACCTTAGATGGGGCTGATCATTTATTAATGAGAAAAGAAGATTCTTTATATGCTGGAAAAGTAATAGCAGGTTGGTCTACTAGATATGTTGATATCCCTGAAGAACCTAGACTAAAAAGTCAACACCATGTAGTAGCTAGTCTTGGAAACGACGAGGGATACACTACCCAAATGAAAGTAGGAAATCATTATATGGTTGCCGATGAACCCGAAAGTGTTGGTGGTCATGATTTTGGCCCGTCTCCTTACGAGCTAGTTTCCGCTGGACTATCTGCTTGTACGGCTATGACTATAAAAATGTATGTTGCCAGAAAAGGTTGGGACCTCCAAAATGTAGAAGTACATACAAGTTATGATAAAAAACATATAGAAGATTGTGAAAACTGTGAAGATTCTACTGCCAAGATAGACACTTTTAATAGAGAGATTAAACTAGAAGGAGATTTAGATGAAAAACAAATTGCAAGAATATTACAAATTGCTGATAAATGCCCCGTTCACAAAACATTGCATTCTGAAACGCAGGTAATTACTAAGTTGATTTAATAATCGTAATTAAATTTAAAACAAATAAAAAAGGGAAACTATACAGGACTCGCGTTTCCCTTTTTTCCATTATGAAAGTATAAAACTTTTTGACCTTTTTTTATTCTGACCAATATCTTAATGTTACTTCAATCCATCCTTCTGGAGTTTCATTTTCTGAACTCACCTCAACAATTGCAGAGGATGCTCCATCAAAATAACCATCACGAGCATCAAACCTATATGTTCCAATTGGAAGACTTTCGAAAAGCCCTACTTCATATCTTGAATCAAAATAAATGACTCCTGTTTCTAAATTAGTAGCTCCATATCCAGGTAAAGTTCCTGCGGGAATTTCCTGACCAGACCATTCATCTACTAACTTGATAATTACATCAAATCTTACTTCACTTTTTTCTTCAGTTATTGATGTGATTTCTTCCATATTATTTGTTTCCATTTCACAAGAAGAAAAGAAACATAATACGACTAGAAATGGCATCACCTTGATCAATTTCATAATAATATTGGTTTAAGAGTTAAAGTCTAAATTTCTAAATAAAAATCAAATATTGGTTTACCTAATGATTATCAAAATGTTATCTAACACTTTCTTAAATTCATATTATTCATTACTTCAAAAAAAACACTAATCCATAATTGGATTAGTGTTTTTTGATCAATTTTATTTTTTTATCAATCGTTTTGTTTTGATAGTCTTACCATTACTATCTTCTATGGACAATAAATATATTCCTGATTTCTGGGTTCCAGATAATGAAATAGTAGTTTTATCAGCACTAGGCTCTACTATTTTATTATACACAACCTTACCTTGCAAACTGTAAATGAAAACTTTATAATTTTCTTTTAACTTTCTAGAAATAGTAACATTCAATTGATCAGTAAAAGGATTGGGATATATATCAAAAGTCAAATCATTCTCTAATTCTTCTAGTGGTGGAGATAGTATTTTAGCAACATCAGTATTAACTCTTACTATTCCGCAAGCCCCCAAGTTAGTCCAATTGGAGGATGTTCTTTCATACAAATAACCTTGATATGTTACTTTATCTCCAACAGCATAGCTAATGCCACTTTGCCAAGGAGAAATACCTAAGCAAATATCTACAGGATCTGTATCCGAATCTGTAGTATAAACAACAACTAAACGCGCTGCTTTATCAGAACCTCCTTCATACGAGTCTGCTACTCTCTTTGCAGAAGTGCTAGTTAAACTTACACCTTTTCCTCTTATAATAAAAGAAGCATTATTACCAGAAACCCAGTTACTTTTATTTACCAGAAGTTGAACCATATTCTTAAGCTCAGGAGTTCGTTGTCCCGAACCGTTCTGACCACTTGACCAAGAATTAGGGCTCCAAATTACTTTATTAGAAAACACCGATCTATTAGAAACACTATAGTCACTTGTGCTAAATGCAGAAGAATTACTACTATCATGTAAAGCTATTTCTAATTCTGCATTGGCACTATTACTTTCATCAGCCGTAAACTGAATATATGCGTTAGTGATTGTTGCATTTTTAGGTAACGCTAGCGACTGAAATCTAAGTCCTATTATTTGATTTCCTGCATTACTATAACTATCATAAACTAATTCTAAATCACTACTATTTGTATACACATCTCCATTTTCTCTTTCTTCTACATCATCATTACCATTGCTAATAGCCACTTCTATTGTGCCACTATCTGGATTAGGATCTACTGTCCCCTTATTAATGGTAACTACACTTCCGTTAGAAGGATTCCATATATCTAAATTCGAAGGAACCTGAAATACATTGCTATTAGATACAGAACCCACTTGCGAAGCATTATCTACTCTTATAGTTCTAGTTTCAATCTTATTTTCATCAATAAAAATCCACTTAAACTGATTAAATCTTGCAGAATTTCTTGTCCAATTTTTATTATCATCATTAGAACGCAGAGGAGCTCCCCAACATCCTTCTCCAGCATATACTGTTCCGTTCTGATCATCTCTTATAAAACCCTCATCACTTCCTGATCCTGTAGATGGTCTCACAGGCCAAGTAGTTTTTACGGTATGCGCATCACACTCTATTACTAGTTTCACTCCTTTATCGTAGAACAATTGGGACCAATTGCTATACTGACTGTTTCCTTCTGATTTATAAGATACGTGTGGACGCATTGGTTTATGATATTGCGCCATTTTCCAAATAACATTGGTATTTGAATTCAAATCATTACGTAACCAAGTCGTTTGATTACCTGAAATAGAAATTTCTGTATTTAACGTATATGTTCTAACAAGATTATCACCAAAAGTTAATGCATAATATACACTTGATGATGGCGTATCAAATAAGTTATAAACGCTGTTATTACTATCTTCATGATTCCCTCTTGTTGCTACAATTGGAAACATTCTGCCATCGGATGCAGTTGTTAATTGCCAATCATTAAACCAAGTTTGCCATTGACTATTAGTATCATCATCTGTCATATCGCCTCCAAACAATACTGCATGAGGCTTTAACTTAGCAACCAAACGATTTGCATTTTGTCTCGGAGTTCTGTTATTTCTAGAATCACCACCCGCAATAAAGGATAACCTACTTTTATCAGCTGGAGCTGTTTTAAACCAAAAACGCTCACTTGTACCTTGACTATCTCTAATCACAAAATAGTAGGCTGTATTAGGCTGTAAGCCTGTAAGTCTAGCGAAATTATTATTCATTCCTTTGTATGAAACTGTTCTATCTGGTGACTTAGAGTTTGGATAATTATTATAATTAGTGCCATAATCTGTAGTCCCAAAATAAACAGTAGGATTGCTACCAGATGATTGATTCCATCCTACAACTATCGAAGTGGAAGGGTTACCTCTTAGGGTCAGTCGATATTTATCATTAGATGCTTGCAATTGAAGCCCTAATAGTATTAAAGTTAGTGTAATGAATTGTTTCATTTAATATGAAGATTAAGTTAGTTTTCTCAAATTTAGGATATCATGTAATTAAAAAAATCTAATTCTAGATTCTTAATTAATCCTTAATTTTAATAGTTTAAGATTACAAAAAGTATAACCTTGAATTTACAATCTATTAACATCTTACTATGTTACTTTGTGCAATGAAAAGCAATCGAATAGAATTACTTCTTAAAATTAGTGTCTTCTTAATTTTTTTAGGCAGATCGCTGCAACATCTTTTTTGGGATGCACCGTATCGTACTTTTTTCTGGGACGAATCTATATTACAACCTGTTGTAGAAGGGTTTTTTAAGACTCCTTGGCAAGACTATGCCACTAGTCACAAAACAGATAGTGCTATACAATATGGCATAAAAATTAATGGTCTCTTATATCTTATCGCCGCAATCTCCACTCTTACAATAAAAAAAACGAATCTAAAATGGTTTCGAATTCCCATCATATTTGGTGGAATTAGTTTACTATTACTAACACTATTAATGACCAAAGAAAAATTTTACCATTTCGCTCAATTTTTTGAGCACAGTATTCAATTTGGATTGCCTTTTGTTTTATTATACTATTATTCCAAAAAGAAGAATAATACCAGATTAATTTTAATCCTTACTATTCTAATTGCTCTTACATTTTTCTCGCATGGGTTATATGCTTTTGGATTTTATCCAGTTCCAGGAAAATTTGTAGACATGGTTATACAAATTTTCGGTTTTTCTGAAGCAACGGCTATTACCTTTTTATACATTGCTGGAATTTTAGATTTTATACTTGCTATTCTAATTTTTATACCTAAACTCAGGTTTTATGGACTATGGTATGCATTTTTATGGGGATTACTTACAGCTTTTGCTAGAATAGTTGCTAATTTTTATTGGGATTTTCCAATTCAATCGATTCATCAAAATTTACATCAAGTATTGTATAGAATTCCACATGGACTAACTCCGCTTTTAGTAATCTTAATAATTAAAAAGTATTATTATGAAATAAAGAAGACCGCCTTTTCGGACGGCCTTCTTAAAAAACTTAAGATTTAAATTAAATCTATTTTATTATAAATCGTTTAGTTTCTCCTTGAACTTTTAATAAGTACATACCAGTATCAAGATTACCAACACTTATAGTTTTACTATTACTTAAAGTACCTTGTCCAACAACTTGTCCAACCATATTCATAATAGAATATGTATTATTAGTACTCTTAGTATCCTTCATTGCAATCTGTAATACTCCACCTCTTTGTAGTGGGTTTGGTGAAATTGTGAAAATAGAAATTCCTTCTTCATCTTCGGTTCCTATAATAGGAGTTGTTGGTCCGAAATCTGCTACTAAAGCAGCCGATCCATCACAAGATCCTTCATAGATCTTAACATTAGAGAAGATTGAATTATTTCCTGATCCTGCGTCATTATCATTAATGAATACCAATCTATCCATACTTCCTGTATAGAAATTACCTACTGGAATTACGTATGTTGTTGTACCACTAGAATAATTATCAAAATTAGTTACCCCATAATTCTGAGTACCGTGAACTTTAAAGTATCTAGTAGAAGTTAAAGTATTATCATCTTCAAAACCAACACCATGAATCTCTCCTTGAGAAGTACTGCTAAAATCAAACTCTATAACCGTATTAGCAGTTACCGTATAACTTAGAGGAATATACTTCCAAGTATTATTAGACATTGATAGTCCTGCTCCGCCATTTACAATAGAGAAATTACCTGCAGAATCTTGATTAGAGAAAGGAGTAATAGAGAAATCATTGAAATTAATTGACTCACAAGTTGGTCCTGGATCAACAGTACCATTAGTAATACTTAAATCATCTATGGTAACATCACCTTGCCAGCTAGATCCTGTAACCGTATTAAGACGTAATTGTACACTAGCATTTCCTGCATATGCAGAAAGATCAACACTTGCAGTGTTCCAATCTGTTCCTTGAGCACCAGATCTACTAAATACACTTGTCCAATCTCCTGTATTATCTGTTCTTGCTTCAACGTCAAAAGTTCCTATTGCACTACCAACCATATGATACTGGAAACTTAATGTTGGAGAAGTCAATCCACTAAAGTCTAAACAAGGTGAATTTAAAATTGCTCTCTTATTAGGATATCCTGTTCCATTTCCTGAAGCTTCTACATAAATATAAGAAGTACCATCAACCGCACCGCTTGGTCCTGTTCCATTAGATGGAGTTCCGTTAGAATCAACAGTCCAATCTAAATCATCTCCAGAATCTTGAGACCAATCTCCAATATTTCCTTCGAAACTTTCACTATATGGGAATGATGCTATATCACCTGTACACTCATCGCCACCTGGTCCAGGTCCACCACCATCACAAGGATTAACAAATGATACTGTTTGATCTGTTTGCCCATTAGTACCTCCATTATTATTCTCGTTAGCATCTTGACCAACACCACGTTCAGCAAATGCTTTCCAAATAATACATTCGTACTGACCTCCATATAAATCTTGATCAGCCTGAAGAATACCATCTCTACCAGAAACGAATCCTGGATTATTGGCAGTATTTTTTAATCCTTCTGTTACTAAAGCTAACGCGATATTATTACCACCTGTTCCGTTATAAAAATCAGGATCAAATCCTTCAGCATCGATTAACCCCCAAGTCATATCCCATAATATAGTAGCAAAAGCATATCCAACTCCGTGTGGTCTTGCTAATCCTCCTATATCTGCATAATCCGTATTATTTACCGATCTATCTATCGAATATGGAGTTGGACGAATACCATCTCCTGTCGTTGGCTGATTTAGTGCATATGTCCCTATTCCTCTAGAATCTATTCCAGAATCACCAGCTTTCATAGTAAGCATTAATCCAAACCAGTCAGACCATCCTTCACCCATTTGCTCAGAACCTCCTAAATTATTAGAAGATGGGCCTCCTACTAATCTAATAGAAATACCATGACCATACTCGTGTGCAATAATTCCATTATCTAAATCTCCGTCTCTATCAGGATTTGGACTTGTCCAAAGGAACATTTGCATTCTAGGATTACCTCCATCTCCTGGAGTAGAAAAATTCGCATTATTACTTCCACTTCCATCTTGTGCATCAGCATTTACAGAATCGCTTCCAGCACCACCATTTCCATAATTATTTTCTTGGAAGTTTCCACTAGCTTCATCAAAACCATACTGATAAAACACATCGTGCATAATATTATTCCAGTAGAAAAGATTTGTTATTGCTGCATCATCATATGCTGTAGGTGCTTGGTTAAGATCGATAGGAAAGTTAAAATCTAAACTAGCTCCTCCATCAGGAGAAAAACCTGTACCATTGTTCCCATTTCTATCTTCCTGAGCCCATACATTATTACCTCTAGTAATTGTAAATTCTGCTCCAGCACTACCATTCGTATCATGCCATCCAAATGGAGAAGCATTAAGATCAGCTGGATCGGTTACTATAGAACGATTACCATGACTAGGACTTTCTACAGGCATTGCATATACATTATAAGAGTCAGGAGCAAACGCTGCTGACGCTTCTGACTTAGTTTTAGCTGTAGGAGCAGGAACAATTGGCGTTTCTTTTTCAAATAAAACAGACGCTCCGTGATTGTGATTTTCATGATCAGGAGTACCAAAATTACAAGTTATTACCCAATCCTCCGTATATAAAATTTCACCAGTAGTAGCATCTACATTAGCATTCCACCAATGTTGACCGTCTTTTTGATATAAACTAACACGCCAAGTTAATATCAATTGATCATCTTGCTTGATATAAACTTGTTTTGCCTCTATAGGTTCTAAAGTAATTCCAGAATTTTCATAAACTAATGATCCATCAGATTTACTTTTTGATCTCACCAACTGAGGAGATTGTAAATTGTGAGCTCTAGCAACATTCATAATTGCCGTCTCTGCTGGAAGAGAGGCTTTTGCAGAAGTAACTTTGGACTTAAGATCCGATATAAATTGATTTATCTTCCAAGTTACTTCATTATTCTTTACAGTAAGTTTATATGTAGCATACTGTATTGGAATTCCCTGATAACGCTGTTGTACATATACGTGCTGTATATCGGGATTTAAAGAAGGAACCACATCGGTTACTTCCCACTCTGACACATCGTCTGATGTTAGTGCTGATTTAGCTGTTGTGCTGTTCAGATGGTTTTTAACTATACCATCCATGATGTTTTGTGCAAACATTGCCTGGCCTATCAACATAGTTAATAAGACAAACGAGTACATTTTTCTCATATGTATAAAATTTGAATTTGTGTTAACTAAAATTAACAAAATCAAAAACATCTTAGACACAAATCTAATATCACTGAATAAAGTTTAACAATTTCACATTTTCACTGAATTTTCCCTAAAACAAAAATTCAGGTAGTTATTTAAACTACCAATTGTTAGTTAACCTACATAAATACTAGACTTTTTATTTTTTTTTAACATATCGCTACACATATACTGATAATCAGAATAATAACTATACCTTTTTTTAATTACGGGATACCTGTAGATTTTTTTTTTACTTTTTTTATTAAAACAGCACTTTATAAGTTATTTTAGATCAATTTGATTAACGAAACAAAAAAAACATTAAACAACTTATTCTAATACATAAATATTTTGACTTAAAACATTTATATGTTTTTGGTTAAAACAAAAACATATTACTATAACTTTTCAGATAAAAAAAACTATTTGGATAACTGTATTATAGAAGAAAACATAAATATATAAATGAAAAGCCCAGTTTTTATTACCTCCTTACAATCATCACATAGCGTACTAATTCCTTTGGAAATTGCCAAATCATTTATTACTAACAATCAGAAAAGAGTAATTGTCGAAATAAGTTTTAAGGATACCCATATTAAATTTCACGCAGCTTTATTAAAAAGAAAGGAACAATTTTATGTTATGTTTAGTCAAAGAAAACAGAAACAACTTGGTATTCTTCTTAATGATTATTTTAATATACAATTACTAGAAGATACTTCTAAATACGGTGTAGAAATGTCCGAAGAACTAGAAGCCGTATTACAAAGTGATCCTGAGGCATCTGATATATTCGAATCACTTACCGCTGGTATGAAAAGAAGTTTAATTTATTATGTACTACAGTTTAAAAACTCTCAGACCAAAATAGACAAGGCTTTGATCATTACTGAGAACCTAAAACTTGGTATAAGAGACAAAAAACAACTTATTAAAAAGCTATAATAGAAAATAATTAGGTTGGAAAAAGGAAACTAAGTTCTTTTAATCGACGCAACCTTTATAAATTCTTTTCATCTTTTAATCAAACAATCAAAAGATGAAAAAAACAAAATTAATTATTTTTGGCTTACTACTCATAAGCCTACAAAGTTGCTGTCCTTTTCTGGTAGATTGCGACAACAACGATGATGATTTCCCAATAAACCCAGCATTTTCGCAATATGAACCAATATTATTAGATAGAAATGATTTCGAAAATTCAGTTTCTTTGAAAGATCCTATTTCAATTAATACTTCGGGTAAAATTTACAGTAAGGATAATTTACTTTTTATCAATGAAGTTCATAAAGGTTTTCATGTCTATGATAACACAGATCCTACATCTCCTACTCCGTTAAAATTTCTTGAAGCTCCAGGATCAACTGATTTAGCGATTCGTGATAATATGATATACATTAATCAAGCTACTGATTTAATTGCAATAGAATATAATAACACTGACGGTATTACACTTACTAAAAGAGTAATCAATGTATTTCCGGAAATGCGTTCCCCAGATGGTTTTTTGCCTTTCGATATACCTGAAAACAATGTTGTAATAGGATGGACATTAATCAACTAACACCAAATATTATGAAAAAATGCATACTTATGATACTCACTTCCTTTATTATTTTTAGTTGCGATTCCGATTCTTCTAACGACTCTTTATCTCCAATAAATAATGATGGAATTGGTGGATCTTTAGCAACCTTTACGTTAAAAGGAGATTATCTATACACTGTAGATAATACGGATCTTACCGTATTTAATATTACTGATATCAAAGATCCCGTACAAGTTAACACCATACCGATTGGTTTTAATATCGAAACACTTTTTAGTTATAAAGACTATTTATATATAGGATCAAGAAACGGAATGTTTATATATGGATTAACAAATCCAGAATTTCCCGAAAAACTTTCTCAAGTAGAACATTTTACCGCTTGTGACCCTGTTATTGCAAATGATACACATGCATTCGTTACTTTACACTCCGATACATTTTGTGGTAATAATCTTAATGTCTTACAAATCTATGATGTTACCACTATTACAGAACCCATTCTGATCAATTCCAGAAACCTTACTTTCCCAAGAGGATTAGGGCTTTATAACAATTTCTTAATTGTTTGTGATGACGAAATTAAAATCTTCGATGTTTCTGATCCATCAGAATCAAATCTGGTTACTTCGATTAACAACAATGCATTTGATGTCATTATATCTGGGAATTTATTAATCGCAATTGGTGAGACAGGGTTATATCAATATAGACTTACTCCGGATGTAAATTTAGGTATAAGTATTACTGAATTAAGCACAATAAATATTTAACGAAATCTAAAAACCTCTTAAATCCTTTGCTATAAGCTAAAACAGTCCTATATTAGTTTACTCTAAACGTAACAAATCATTAAATTATGAAAACTCTAAATCTAGTGGTAATTGCTTTTCTTACTATTGTTGTTCTTGGCTGCAAAGGAGATAAGAAGGAAGGAAAGGAATATGATAAAAAAGTAAACGAAGAAATCACAGAAGAAACTACTGAGGAAAAAGAAGATAAGAGCGAGATAAAAACATTAGCGATCTCTTTAACACCAAAAAGTGATAGCAATGTATCTGGTAATATTACTTTTACAGAAGAAAGCGGTATGGTTACTATGGTTGCTTATTTAAATGGATTATCAGAAGGAGAACATGCGATTCATATTCACGAAAAAGCAGACTGTTCTTCTGTAGATGGTAAATCTACCGGAGGCCATTGGAATCCAACTATGGAACCTCATGGAAAATGGGGAGCTTCAAAAGGTTACCACAAAGGAGATATTGGTAACTTTAATGCTGCTACAGATGGTAAAGGATCTATCACCTTCGCTACAAATGAATGGTGTATTGGTTGCGAGGACAAGAAAAAAGATATTGTAGGTAAAGCTATAATAGTACATCAAGGAACTGATGATTACACTTCTCAACCTTCAGGTGCTGCCGGAAGTAGAGTTAGTTGTGGTGGAATTATAGAATAAGAAATAAAACTTTATAAAGTAATTAAATATAAGAAGAGTATATCCATAAGATGTGCTCTTTTTCTTTTTTTAAAGAAAAGCAGTACTTTAGTAATATACGAACGGACTTTGCATGCAGCCTAGAGAATTAATAATTCAGTTACAACAAAAAAACGAAAAGGCGTTTCAACGTATTTATGAAATGTATTCCGAAAATGTACTAGGTATTATTCATAGCATTCTAAAAGATGAGACTTTATCTGAAGAAGTATTACAGGATGTATTTATAAAAGTTTGGGATAAAGCAGATACATATTCCGAAAAAAAAGGACGTTTTTTTACTTGGATACTTAATATTGCTCGAAATGCTGCTATTGATAAAACAAGATCTTTAGGGTTTAAAAATTCTCAACAAAACCAAACTGCTGATTCTTTCGTAGATATATTAGAAGATAAAAATAGTTTCTCAAGTAAAGTTGACGCTATAGGTATAAAAAAGTATATAGAAATACTTGAACCTATTTGTAAAAAAGTTATTGATTTATTGTTTTTTAAAGGGTTCACACAAAAAGAGGCTTCAGAAGAATTAAACATTCCAATTGGAACGATTAAAACTCGGAACAGAATTTGCATTAATAAATTAAGAGAAGTCTTGGCTGAATAATTATGGATATAGAACAATACATATCATCTGGAATATTAGAGCTTTATGTATACGGCGCATTATCCGAAAAAGAGAATGCCGAAGTATACAAAGCTTTAAAAGAACATCCAGAAATTGAACAAGAAGTAAGAGAGATTGAAAAATCTCTTATGCAACTTTCTGTATCAGCAGCTCCTTATAACCCAGAATCTGTTTTTAATCGTATTAAGGAAAAACTAAATCTTACGGATAAAGAAACAGATGTGATCCCTATTACTCCTAAACGAACAAATTGGACTACGTATATTGGTTGGGCTGCTTCTATCGCTTTGTTAATTGGATTATTTATTCAGTTTAACAAAAACAAAACACTACGTCAACAAGTTGTTCAATCACAAATAGAGCAACAGCTACTCGAAGGAAAAATTAATATCGCAGAAGAAGACCTATCTAAAGTCAAATCACTTTTAAGTGTATTACGTGATAAAGATGTATTACAGATTCCTTTACAAGCTCAACAAGTGGATCCTACAGCATACGCAGCTGTCTATTGGGATAAGGAAAAACAAACTACTTACATAGATGTTGCTGGATTACCTACTCCACCACCAGGTAAAGTATATCAAGTGTGGTCTCTAAAATTGGATCCACTTACTCCAACTAGTTTAGGTATTTTAGACAAGTTCGCAGAAGATGGAATCAAAATATTCTCTCTTACAAACACTAATGATTCAGAAGCTTTTGGTATCACTCTAGAACCAGAAGGAGGAAGTGAATCTCCTACTATGGAACAACTATACACTCTGGGTACCGTAGAATCATAACATTTATCATTTTCTCAATTACGGGAAACTTATAATTAGCTACTAAAGGTGCTTTTAGCTTTTTCTTATTGCTTTTTTTTGAAGTATTTTTTACTAAAAAACACGTATAAATACGCTGTTACAGTTATTTTTTTTGGGGTAATTTTAGTCTATTCGATTATAATATTTTGCCTAAGCAAATACTAACTAAATAACTAACAAATGAAAAAATCATCTTTTAGCAATGTAGTACTACTACTTATAATGGTAGCTATAATTATTTCTTGTAATAAAAAAGAAAAAAAAGAATATACTACAGACTCACCAAATGAAAATACCGAGACATTGATCGCAGCAGTAACTCCAGTAAACTCTAAACTTCCCTCTGATGTTTTACAATCTTGTGTAGTAGATGCTTCTAGTTTTGAATCTTGGTTTAAAACTAATAGTGTTTCCAAAAACGGTATTGTAACGCCTGCCAATAGTGTAACCTTTAAACACCTAAACAATTGCGATTTTTATAAATGGTCTGAACGAATGTTTCTTTGGATGACATCTCCAGTAAAACAAGGTGATTATAGCAATGGTACTGTAATAGAAACACCTGCTTTTTATACAGTTTCTCCAGTTGTAGATAAAGAAAGAACATTAATTCCTCATGTACCAGGACAATTGATTAGTGCAGTTGCAAACACTCAAAAAAATGATCCTTTAATTGATACTGAAGAAGGTCAAGCGACTGATGATGTGTTATTAGCACAAAATGGATCTCTTTTATATTATATTACTATGGTTAATGATGTATATGCTCAATTTTTGACAGGTGCCAAAACAGGAAAGCTTTATGACAATGAGTTTCCCACAACCCAAACTACCTTAGATAGTATTACAGCATTTGCTAAAAGTCAAGGAGTAACATTAAAAGATCCTGAAACCCTGGCCATCGAAATCAAAACATCTTGGGTAGAGGCTGATAGTATTTCTAAATCAGATATTGGTACGTATATCACTATGGATGCTATCATCCCAACATATACTAAAACAGATACAAAATGGACACCAAATGGAACTAAAACAGCAAAACTTGCTCTTGTAGGAATACATATTGTAGGTAGTACCTCAGGGCACCCAGAAATGGTTTGGGCAACTTTCGAGCATGTTAGTAATGCTCCAAATTTAACCTATGAATACGTAAACAATGCTACTCCACCAGCCACTATTGCTGTTGCAGCTGATACTGGAAATGATTGGTTACTAAATAGTAATAGTGCGAGTGGCACCTACAATAAATCTCATATGACTTATGATAAAGGAGATATCATTGCAAACACAAAAACAAGTCCAACACAAACCATTACTCCTAGTAATACTAAGATGACAAAACCTTGGGGAGTTGCAAATGCTGGCGTTCCAAACCCTGAAAATAAATCAGTCGCAGCCTCTAATAGTCAAATCATATCTACCAATAATAGTGTTCTAGGACAATTAACGAGTGGAGATATGCGTAAAAATTATATCTTTATTGGCGCTACTTGGACAAATGATGGTGCAGCACCAACCGGAAAAAGTTATTCCGAAACCTTAACAACTAATGGAGTTGCTATTGGAACAAGTCAATTAGCTAATAGTACAATGGAAACCTATGCCCAAAACGGAGCTGCATACAGTGAATATGGTAGTTGTTTTTCCTGTCATTCTAATTCTAAAACACCTGGATTAAAACCAACAGACCTGAGTCACGTATATCAAGCTATACAGGCCTTAAATGAAACTAAAACAGTGAATACACCATAAAAATTCAATAACATACTATATCCTATCATTCTCAGTATGAATCATAGGATATAGTATATATTCTATGACTTTATCTCCTATAAGTTAAGTTTTAATCATCAAAATCTCCACCTCCACCCGTAGGAAGCGTGTTTAGAAACTCATCAAAATCTGAAATTTCATCAAAATCTCCAGATGGTATAGAAATATCTATTTTTGATAATGCTCTAATAGAAAACTCTGAAACATCTGTAGTTATATGAATGTTCAGATCTACTCCTTTTTTAAGAATTTGTAGTCCCATATTGAGCCATTTATTTTTAGATAATTTTTCTAAATCTGTTTCTTTTTTAATCGTAGAATCTTTTTTACGTAATATGTTTCTTGCTAACTGATCAATAGCCTTCGTTTGTTTTCCTTTTATTATCGAATCATTACTAATTTCAGAAAAGGTGGTTTTTACATCTGATTTTAAAGGGAAATTAATCTCATCAGGAAGATTTAAAAAAACCATATCTAATAATTCCCGTTTTACCTTTATTTCTTTAGAATCGAATATATCTTGTTTTAGAAAATCCGTATCATCATGATATCGTGTAAAATCACAACTAAACTCCTTAATTATCGTAGAATCTTTTATTTGCTCAATCAATCTGTAAGCCGGTAATAGTTTAAAAGTATGATCCACAGGAGATGGTATACCACTTGGCATCACTTTATTTTCTAGCTGCGATTTATAATCTTTAATACTAAGTGTATGTTTATTTCTTTTGTCACTGAATTTATCAGCATAATACATTACTACACTGTCTTTTTTTAAATCAATAATGATACCTGCATAATTATCCAATACACTATAAACACCTCCCCATCTTTGCTCTCTTTTTATCTTATACTCTGATATAAAATAAGTAGTATGCACTTTTGTTAAATCGCCATAAAGTCCTCTAGATTCTGATAGTTTAATTTCACCTTCAAAATAAGGTCTATTATCTTCTTCCGTATTATCTATGTTCTCAGAATTACCTTCCTTATTACTACTTATAAAATTACACGAATTAAGTGCCAAGGATAAAAAGATAAAACTATAGATGATTATTGTAGGTCTCTTCATTAGATAGTTTTGATTGTCTGATTTATGGAAACATTACAACCAAAGATATGCTTAATTGTAAACGCGCTTCCCATTTTCAATAAATTAATTAGATAAGATCTAAACATGATATTCTTATTATCATCTCTTTACTTATTCTTTATCCATTCCGTTTTTTTAATTTTATACCAATTATGAGATACTCCTTCATAATCAAATCTGTCGACAAATGTTAAACCGATTTTCTTTAATATATTATTTGATGCCAGATGATTTATATCTGCGGCAGCACCAATCTCTTTTAGGTCAAGTTTTTCGAATCCATATTTGAGCGATTCTATTGCTGTTTCCGTTGCAATTCCAATTCCCCAGTATTTTTTTCTAAGTCTATAACCTAAATCATAATAATTAAATTCTTTTCGTAAATCTTGTTCATATTTTAATCCAGTCCAACCAATAAAATCTTCAGTTTCCTTATCAATAATTGCCCAACGTCCAATTCCATTTTCTTTATATTGAGTTCTTATAAATTTTATTACTTGTCTTGCTTCTTCAATTGTTTTTATAGGTTTTTTTCCTAAAAACTCATGAACTTCAGGGTCCGAATCAAGTTCAAAAATTCCTTGTACATCATATTCCTCTAGATCTCTTATAATTAATCGTTCTGTTTCTATATGTACTTTCATTATTATATCAGTTTTTTAAATAATTCGTAACCATTTTTATATAAGTAATATTAAGAATATTTCACCAATATATCCATACTAAGAAGAAAGAGCCTGTTTCCCCTATAAACAAGCTCTTACTAACAACATCAAAAAACAAAACCAATTAACTCAATTATCTTTTCGATACTTTATTCTATTCATCATTATATTCTAAAACCTATATGTTATTCCTGCTTTTGCAAAAAATGGTGTGCCAGGTGTAAAGTGAATTTCTTCTTCTGATTGAGTTTCGTTTGCTAACATAGATTCTGTAGCAAATTGTGTTTCGTTCCATTCTGTATCAAGTAAATTCTCAACACTTAATGAAAAATCAAATTGCTTCCATCGATAATTTAATGCCATGTCGATCACAGTATATCCTTTTGCTTGGATATCATTATCTCCTGTTGCCGGGCGATCTCCTAAATACCTGAAACGTATCCCGCCAGAGAAATTATGTAAACTCTCTATGCTTATTCCTCCTGCAGCAGTAAATTTTGGAGCTAAAGGAATATAATCATTACCATTTTGCTCTTCTATACTTCTGGCATATGCGTAGGTCGCATCCGAGTCTAAAAACAACCAATCATTTACTTGATATCTTCCACTAATATCAATTCCGGTTCTTCTAGTTTTCCCACTAGGTTCAACTACTCCTTCATCACCCACATATACAAACTCTTGTTGCAATCCTAAATACCAAAGTGTCGTATTCAAAAATACTTTTGAGAAAGGTTTCCAATTCATTCCAAAATCTATACCATATGAATTAGGTAAAATTTCTTCTCCATTTCGGGCAGTTACTACTCTAGTGTCATTACCGTGAAATCCAATTCCTGATTTTGCAAAAAAATGTAAGTTATCGGTTGGATCGTAAGAAATTCTCATTTTAGGTGATATAATAGATTTTGTCTCAGATAGAACAGTAAAAGGAGCCAATAATGCATCCTCATAGACATATTTAAAATAATCCAAACGAACAGCAGGTGTTATTTTTAGCTTCCCGAAATCAAAAGTAACATCTGCAAAAGCATATGCATTTGTTTCATTTACATCTCCTAAACTTACACGTTCGAGGGTTTCATTCCTATTAGCTGTTCTGGATAATTCATTATCATCAATCGCATCATTCCGCAATCCGATTCCACCATTTAATTCTAACTCTACCTGATCCCAATATTTTCTAGAACTAAAAACACTATTAAAACCAAACAATTTTCTGCTTTCTTTTTGTCTAATTTGATCTCCATTTACAGGATCATTAAGGAAAAAAGTGAAATTAGAATATAATTCGAAATCATACATTGTATAAAACACATTGGTTCTAAACGTCGAGTTTTCTGCAATAAACGTATCGTATGCCAGATTAAAGTTTGTTCTAGATGTTATCCCACCTTCTGTATCATCAACAGCTCCAAATCTCGAGATAACACCTTGCGCTACTGCCCTATTTGGTATTTGTCCAGAAGCATCCCAACGACTTGTAAAATGTGAAGCTGTGGCTGATATTTTTTTATTATCTGATAACTCCTTAGTATATTTCCCAACTACATTAATTCTATTAAAATTCTGAGGCGAATCAAAAGGACCATCACTCTCTAGATATTCTAATGCTAATGTGGCATTTTCTTTAGCGGAAGCATCTAAAAGATTAAATAAGCCAACTGTACGTATAGTATTGAAATCTCCTGCTTCTACTTTAATTTTATTATTAGTAAAACTTTCTTTTGTTTTAAATGCTACATATCCAGCTGTATTAAAGTTTCCCTGATCAGCCGTGTAAGATCCTTTTCCAAAACGTATTTTATCAATAGTTTCAGGAATAATAAAATGTAAATCTGCATATCCTTGTCCATGGGAATGAGATACCATATTCACTGGCATACCATCTACAGAAATTGAAATATCTGTCCCATGATCAACGTCAAACCCTCTTAAGAAAATCTGTTCTGCCTTACCACCACCTGCATGTTGACCTATAAATAGGCCTGGGACTTTTTGTAACAATTCTTGAGAAGAGCTTACCGGATTTACTTTCATATCTATTTTATTAATCAGCTGTAATGGATTAATCTCCTGTTTTAAGATCAACTCATCCAACTGAAAAATTTTACTTTCTAACATTATTTCAATTCCGTTATCAAAATCGACTTGTTTAATAATTAAGTTTTTCGTTTCAAAACCTAATAAGCGTATGGTTAATGTATCATCAATTGCTACTTTAGAAAGTAAAAAAGTTCCATTTTCTAAAGTGTGGGTATGGCTCTCAGCATGATTATTATATACATACGCTTCGGAAAGAGCCGTATCAAATGCATCAACAACTTTTCCTTTTAAAGTTTGATTTTGAGCGTAAGTGTGTAAGCCGAATATCAGCGAGAATATCACAAGTATATTTTTCATGGTATTTTTTAATAATTTAAAAGAAAGTAATTTTTACAGATTCATTAATTCCTTAGAAATAACAGGTCCTAACTCATAACTACTTTCCATCAATTCTTCAATTATTGGACTTACTTTTTCTGATAAATTATTTGCTTTATAAATCTGAGCAATATGAAGATTCGCTACAGGTTCAAATGTCTTATTAACTATATAATTCTCAGCAATCGACAATGCTTCTTTATGATCTCCTTTTAAATTTAATATATATGCCTTTAAATCATAAGATTGTGGTGTTGGACGGTTCTGTATTTCTTCTTCAGCTATAGCTAATGCTTTATCATACTCACCATATTCTTCTGCAAGGAACAGTGCCGTATGCGTATTATACATAGCACCGTATTTATTATCTTTAACTGAATTATAATATTTTATTAGATTGATTTTTTTGACAGTATCATTTTTATGAAATTCTGCTATCTCTGCTTTTAATAAAAAATAGTCCGGGCTTTGATAATCAGACATAACCGCATCAAGAATTTTTAACGCTTCTTCTGGTTTATGCTCATAAGAATATATAATCCACGCAATACCTTTTTTTGCATATGCATTAGAAGGATCAATTGCTAAAGCTTTTAAATAATGATCATAAGACTCTTCTATTCTACCAGCATGACCATAGTAATCCGCTAAATTGGTATAGGACCATAATTGCAACCCTTTGTTTTTACTACTCTCTGCAATTTTCAATGCCTTTTCCATATTCCTAATAGTGGCATCCAAATTACCTTTATAATCATTCCATTTAGCTAAACGAATTAGAAAATTATAATCACTTTGATTTGTTATTTTTTGTAAATACTTCTCCGCATTTTCATATTCTCCTAGCTCCATAGATATATCAAACAGGACCATTTCTGTCGCCTTACTATTTGTTTTTAAAAGATAAGCACCTTGTGCTGCTTCTTTTGCTTCAATAAATCTATGTTGGGATATATAATTATGCGCTAATGCTAAAAGATACCCTGATTTTCCAATTGCTGCTACATCTACAGATTTTGTTAATGCTTTCTCAGCTAATTTAAGATAAGCTATATCTCCAGTAGAATGAAATAGTTCTGTATATGCAGTTGCAGCTGGTGCTAAAGCTGTAATCTGAAGACTGTCTGCTTTTATTCTAGAATTCCAAAATTGAAGCTTTTCTTTAGTTTCTTTTGTTGTTTGATTATTCTGTTCAGCAAAATATACCGCATAATCTTCTGGATTCGTAATAGTTGCTTCTTCTTTTTTACAGGAAACAATAAGTATTCCTATTAAGAGAACTATGATGCTATTTGATATTTTCATTTGTTTTTTTTTTTGAGTTTAAACCATCATTCTGAGCCTACTATATTGACCTTTATTAAGGTATACAAAATCATTTGAGGGCTGATTTAGCTACAGAGAGGCTCAGCTTGACAGCAAAGAATCTGGTTTTACTTAAGAACCGTGTGGGGACTCTAAGTATGGAAATGTATCTGAAGGTGTCTCCCCTGAATTACTAACTCCATCAGTAACAAGTATTGGTAAATCTGGAGTTCCATCATTATCTAAATCTTGTCCATTAAATCGATCTCCTGTTTGTCCACCAAATAATAAGATTAACGATACATCAATCACATCATCTGTAAGATTTCTTCCAGTTAATACGTTAGTCCCATCAAAATAAGTTGTTGGTACTCCTGGAGCGACTTGTAATACATCTGATGCTAAAACCGTAGTTAGGGTTGTAATGTCTAATCCTAAAATATTGTTCTCATAAGTTGCTCCAAATGCATTATGCAGCCCTGCTAATTGAGTTTCGAATAATGATTGAAAGTTTGCTCCTTGTTCTGAAGGGATCGTTACATTAAAGCTATTCTCTATATCAGGTGTTGCACTAAAAACCGTATTAATACCGGGACGTCCCATTTGATCTTCTTGCGCAAAGGTTCCGGAGAAATCCAAAACTACAGGTGGATTAACTACGACCACATCGTCATCATTACTACAGCTTGCTAATCCAACTAGTATGATTAAAGCAACCGATATATTTTTTAATTTATTTAGTTTCATAATATCTATTATTTTAAAATTCTTGATTATTGTTTTCTTTTTGCTTCTGCCCAAGTATTAAATACTTCAACTCCTGTTCCTGCTGGGTGGCTAAATGTCCCTCCTAAAAGTGAGTTAGGCACTTCTACGACTATCGATAATACATTAGTTCCATCAAAATCATCATTACCAGGGTTATTAAATCCTCCAGAAGCCATTCCGCCAATAATGGCATTAAACTGATTGGAGTCAAAAAAGAAAGGATCTTCTCTTAAACCTGCGAAATAAGAAATTCCATTTGCTTCTGATGTAGTGGAATTAGACCCTGTACTTATTGCAACTTGACCTAAGTATTGTGTATCATCATCAATAGTACTATTCAAACCAGTCTGTGAAGGTTGATAAGGGCCAAAAAAATACATCACACCATCTCTAGGTATAGCTTGTATCACTAGATCTTCTAACAGATCGCCATTATTGTCGATGTTAATTTCTACTAGTACGTTTTCATCAAAAGTTGCCGAGCTTCCTGGAGCTAACAACCCTTGAACATTTGCTACAAACACCGTGTTATCCGGATTTGCTCCTTCAAAAGCATACAGATCCGTAATGTCAGCGGTACTTCCTACAACTGCTGGAGCATCTATATGATCTGCTGCCATAAAAACTGCTCCTAGGCTAAAGAGACCACCTAGAATAAATAAATTTGTTTTTCTAATCTTGTTCATTTTATTTAATTTTAAATGTTTACGCTATTACATACGAGGATAAAAAGAACACGGTTTTCTCAAGTGTGTTAAAAATTTGTTAACTATTAATTTATAGATCTAGATTATCGTTGAATGCCGTTAGATGAAAAATAAATTTACCTTTGTGCTAAACCTACAAACCTATGAACCCATCAACAGCTGGTTGGATAGATAAATTTCTGAGAGATTTTGATATAGATTCTCTTTCTTTATCATCACTAGATGAATTATATCCAGAACTAAGGAAGGTAGGTTTTATATATGGTACTTCTGTAGAAATAGCTTTGTCATATGATTCGGAAATCACATACTCAGAAGAAGAGAAAACTAAGATAAATCTTTTTACTGCTTTGGTAGTTACGTATTATGATACTATCGATAATGGAGATTCTAAAGACTGTATTAAAGCTTTAATAGAGTTTTATGAATACTTAGATACCAAAAAATCTTTTTTTTCCTTTGTCAATGCATTGACAACTAGTAAAAGTGAGAAACTAGAAAAAATAATTAATACTAGGATTCAGACGAATGAATCTATTTTCAAAAAGAATTTTAGTCATTTACTAACAAATGCCTTATTGTTTATTGATGTTCTAGCTTTTGAGCATTTTTTGATTCATGATATAAACCCCATTGAGTACGCTGCTTCTCTAGAAGAAACATTAACAAATATTGTTTTTCTTGCTCTAAATTCGAAAATAGAAAAAGATGATTACTATGAGTTACTAGTTAAGCTTTTTGCTTCTTCTGTAAGATACACCAAGGTAAATACTGATGAAGATGCTAGTTTTGATCAAATAGATTTAGATACGTATACTGATGAATTAGAGAAAAGATATATTCTAGATCTAACAAGTTTGGCTGTTTGGAATGATAAAGAAATTGATTTAGGAGAACAAGATTTTATGCGTGCATTAGGAGCAGAACTTATATTGCCAAATCAATGGGTTAAAGAATCCCTACATTCCGTGCAATCATTTGTAAAAGACTATAAAGAGGAAATATCTTTTTTTAATTATTCTAATCCTGCTCACCACTTCTATAAACAAACCTCGAGAACTGTAAGTATCTTAATACTTAGAAATAAGAAAAGATTAATTAAGGAAATTTCTGAAAGTAAAGACTTAATGATTTTATTAGGACAATCGGCGGTTAGAGATTTATCCAAAGAGGAAAAACAACAAATGAAACAGCAATTACTAGATGTTTGCAAAACAATTCCTTCTCTTGCTATTTTTATTCTTCCTGGCGGTAGTTTATTATTACCACTATTAATAAAATTTATTCCTCAGTTATTACCTTCTGCATTTAACGAAAACAAATAAAAAATCCTGATTAAATCAGGATTTTTTATTTGTTGTTTATACTTCTAATTTCTGAAGTTCTTTATAATTCTTTTTTAACTTTCTAGTCAGTATGCCATAAATCAATCGATATAACAGTGCTAAGAGCCCTATAAAAATGGCCAATACTATTACAGAAGTAACTATAATAAGATACATTGGAACTTCTTGATCTGTTGATTTACTAGTATAAGCATCTGTATAAAATGCCATATATGTGATTACAACCAATGTCGTTATCGCAAGAAAACTTATATTAATCCATACATACTGTTTTACTGTCTTTCTTGTATTTAGAATATTTTTCATCAAAACAGCTGCTGAATCTGTTGTCTGGATATTTTTATAATTTAGATAAAACCTGATCATAAAGTATAGTAATATCCCATATGACAATATCGTTGTAAACATTGAAAAGCCTTCTAAACCAAGAACCTCTAATTCTTCGTATTGACCAGTTAATCTAACTATAATATCTATTGATGACCATACAATAAATTCTAAAACACTTATGATAAAAATCCATTTTACCATTGAAGATGATTTTTTCAATATCATCTTGTAGATTTCATTATATGATAACTTCGGAAGCGCTTCATCTTGATTCTTCCAGTCTTTTTTTAATAATTCTAATTCATCCATGCTTATGGGTTTAATATTTTTTTCAACTTCGTTTTCACCCTATTCATTTTCACTCTTGCATTTACTTCAGAGATTCCCATAGTCTCTGCAATTTCTTTATATGATTTGTCTTCCAGATATAAAAAAACTAACGCTTTTTCAATATCATTTAATTGTTTTACCGCTGCGTACATTAACTTAAGCTGTTGTTCTATTTCATCGTCATATTCTTCAGCCTTAATTTTGAAATCCATGGTATCAAAATCAGAAGTCTTAATACTTCTTTTTGATTTACGATATAACGTAATGGCCGTATTCAAAGAAACTCTATACATCCAAGTACTGAATTTAGAATCTCCTCTAAATTTCGGATACGCCTTCCATAACTGGATAGTAATCTCCTGAAACAAATCATTATGTGATTCTGCATCATTCGTATATATTCTACAAACCTTGTGCACAATATTTTGATTTTGCTCAAGATTAGTTACAAAACTATGTTCTAATTCTTTATTCACTTCAGTTAGTTACACCTAATAAGTAGGTAATAAAACAAATACGTTACACATTAAAAACTAAAATTTACACATATTATAAATATCCTTTAATAAAAACAAACAATAAAAAACTAATAATCAGGTAGTTTATCACATAAAAACAACAAAAATAAATATTCTGTAGGGTATATGATATTATCATTTTATCTTTGTAGAACAACACTTTATTTATGAACATTCCTTATACTAATTTACCAAGATTAGTGATAATCGGAGGTGGTTTTGCAGGAGTTGCATTGGCCAGAAAAATGGTCAAAGAAGATGTACAACTCGTACTATTAGATAGACACAATTATCACACATTTCAGCCTTTATTATATCAAGTTTCTACCTCATCTTTAGAACCTGATTCTATTGCGTATCCTTTAAGAAAAATTGTAAAACGTGGAAAAAACACGTTTTTTAGAATGACTGAGGTAAGCTCTATAGATCCTAACGAAAAAAAAGTAAATACAAACATAGGTAGTATTACTTATGATTATTTAGTTATTGCCACTGGAGCGCGAACTAATTTCTTTGGCAATGAAACTATCGAAAAAAATGCGATGCGAATGAAAAATCTTCCGCAGGCATTGAATTTAAGAAGCTTATTGTTAGAAAATCTAGAACAGGCAGTTATTACTACAGATCCAGAAAAGAGAAAAGAATTATTACGTTTTGTATTAGCCGGTGCAGGACCCACTGGTGTAGAATTAGCAGGAGGAATTGCAGAATTACAGCTCAATGTACTTCCGCGTGATTACCCTGATATGGATTTTAGTGAAATGGAAATTCATTTAATAGAAGGAGCAGATCGCGTTTTACCACCTATGAGCACAAATGCTTCAGAAAAAGCCTCTAAATTTCTCACAAAAATGGGGGTTCGTATTCATACCAATACTCAGGTAACTAATTATGAATCAAACTTAGTTTCTACCAATACAGACCTGTCTTTAAAAACCGCGACTTTTATATGGTCCGCAGGAGTTACTGGTGCGCCTGTAGAAGGTTTGCAAGCAGATACTCTTATACCAAGAGCTAATAGATATAAGGTAAATAAATATAATCAAATTGAAGGTTATAATGATGTATATGCTATTGGAGATATTGCTTTGATGCAAACGGATGAATATCCAAAAGGACATCCTATGGTAGCCCAACCAGCAATACAACAAGGAAATCATCTCGTAAAGAACCTTAAAAGGCAATTAAAAGGAATGCCAATGATTCCTTTTAAGTATTTTGATAAGGGATCTATGGCTACTATTGGTCGTAATAAAGCTGTTGTAGATTTAGGCAAATTCCGTTTTGGAGGATTTTTCGCTTGGTTTGTTTGGATGTTTATACACTTATGGTTTTTAGTCGGTTTTAGAAATCGTTTTGTTACGTTTTTTAATTGGACGTATAACTATATTAATTATGATAAAGCTGCAAGACTTATAGTAAGACCTTTTAAGAATAAAAAAGAAAATGAAGTAGAACGAGTGTAATTCTATTTAAGATCATATTCTAATATTGATTAAATAGCTTAGAAGGTAAATCTTTAAGTTCTTCTCTAGTAATTTTTTCTCCTTCGGTTGGTGGTTTAATATCTATAGTATCCGAAGAAAGTAAATGAATTTTGTGAAAACGGACTGTTTTCTTTCCTTCTTTTAATTCTAGAATAAGTCCAGGTAATCCATAATATCCTTTTGGACCATGATTAGCTATAATCTCTTTAGTATACCAAGCCTCTACCCTTTTATCAGAGTTGTTTAGTACAGCTTTATAACATACATATTGATCAATCTTTTTGGTCTCTTTTGTTAGTATCCATTCTTGCTTATCCAATACCTCTTCAATCAAAAATTCTCTTCCTCTAAAATCAAACTCATGTACTTTTATATAGCTTGTTTTCTTATTTTGTGATTGATCTATGTAAATTACTTCACAGTCATAATAGTTAATTCGTACATTTTTAAAATTATCTCCTTTTTCATTAGTTCCTTCCTGTGAAACTGTATCATTACCCGCCTTATTTTGTGGATAATACAATGTCTTTTTGTTCTCTAATTTCAATACGGTAATATAATCGTACTTGGGTATTTTTAATGATTTTTGTTTATTTCTCACAGTATGGACCTTTAATTTCGATAAAAGATCTTGTATTCTTTGCTCATATACTTGAATAGAGTCTTTATTTTTTTCTGCTTTCATTGTGGCTTTTAATTGTATTATCTCAATAGCAAGCAATTCAATTTCTTTCTCACCAGAATGATCATATCTGGTATTCACCTGAGACGGTATACGTTTCTCTTTATAAAACACAGTCATCTGCTGAGATCGCATAGTAATAGAGAATAAAACAATGATTAGCAATAATAGTTTTTTCATTTTTTTATTTTTGATGGGCTTAGAGATCAATTAATCAATTTTTTCTCCCAAAGCTGTAATGATTTTCTTTTTATGATTATGATAAAGTAAGATGCGTTCTTAAATTCAAAGAAAATACAACCATAGCATCTATTTAATATTCATTAAACAACTTAGAAGGTAAATCTTTAAGTTCTTCTCTAGTAATTTTTTCTCCTTCGGTTGGTGGTTTAATATCCATAGTATCCGAAGAAAGTAAATGAATTTTGTGAAAACGGACTGTTTTCTTTCCTTCTTTTAATTCTAGAATAAGTCCAGGTAATCCATAATATCCTTTTGGACCATGATTAGCTATAATCTCTTTAGTGTACCAAGCTTCTACCCTTTTATCAGAGTTGTTTAGTACAGCTTTATAACATACATATTGATCAACTTTTTTGGTCTCTTTTGTTAGTATCCACTGTAAATCCATTAACTTTTCCTCTATCAAAAACTGTCTATTTCTTTGATCAAACTCATAAATCTTTAGTGAACTAATTTTTTGATCTTTTTTATGATTTATATAAATAATTTCTGAATTATTATAATTGACCCGTTCATCCACAAATTCACGGCCTGTTTTATTTGTTCTGGTATAGGATACAGTATCATTACTAACTTTATCTTGTGGATAGTACAATGAATTTTCATTCTTGATTTTTAAAACAGTAACGAAATCATATGCTGGAATATCCAAAGATTTCTTCTTAGTTTCTTTAAAAATTTTCATAGAGTGAGCAGACATTTTATCTGCTTGCTCCTGTATCATTTGACGAAATATATCAGTAGAATCTTTATCCTTGTCAGCAATACTAGCAGCTTTGATTCTTTTTATTTCATCCATATAAACTTTAAAGTGTTCTGTATCCATCGGTGCATGACGCCTCGAAATCTGAGCAGGTTTTCTTTTCTCTTTATAAAACACAGTAATCTCCTGACTTTTTCCTGAAAAGGAAATAAAGAAAACGATTATGAGTAGTTTAGTTTTCATCAGTTTCTAATTTATATTATAAACTATAGTATATACCTAAGTGTTATATTCTTTAAAAATGTTACCCTTTAATACTTATAAATCACCTGTAACATCTATTTTATATTTTAACAATTCATCAATGTTCATTAAAAAGTAACATTGGAATATCTTCTAATTCTTCTCTAGTAATTTTTTCTCCTGTATTCGGTGGTTTTACTTTAAAGCCATCTAGTGTATAAAGTATTCTATCTATAACGATAACTGCATCGTCCTCCACCACTTTTACTATTAATCCCGGTAAGCCCCAATATCCAGCTGGACCAAATGAACTATCTATATCTTCTGTATACCATACTTCTACAGGTTTTTGGTTTTTAGTAGTATATACCCCGTAAGATCCGGTAAATTCTTTTTTTAACGATTTAAACAATAATGCTTTTTTACAAGTATACCCAAACATTTTTTTGGTTTCATTGGTTTTTTTCCAATTTAATTTAGATAACTTTTCTTCAATTAAATATTCTTTTCCATACGCATATTCAACACTTGATTTTTTCTTTTTACGCTTGTTGACATACACAACTTTATACTCTTTTTCTGATGTTTCTCTACTTATAAAAACTCGCTTACCTCCTTTCCCATAAGTAACTGAATTATTTATTGTGTCATTATATTGTCGTTCTACAGGATAATAGATTGACTTACTACCATCTATTCTTAGTACACTATTGTATTGATAACTTTTCAATTCATTACTATGGTCTTTGGCTTTATCTCTTATCAAGGACATATCATCCTCTGTCCTTGGAATAATATCTAACATAGAAGATCTTAACTGCCTATAATTCGCTTTTCTGACTTCGTTATAGAAAACGGTAAATTCTTGCGCATAATTCCCTACACACATAAATAGAAAAATTGATAATAGAAGTGTAATTTTCATAAAGATATTTGTGTACAAAAAGCAAAACTAAGAAATTAGTTGAATGATTCAACTAATTTCTTAGTTTATTTTATTATTATCATTTTTCCCGCAAACAACATTCCATCCTATTATTTCGACAGTTGAGTTATATTCAATTTTATCATCTGCTTTTTTGCTTCAATTTTGGGGTATCAATTAAAAACAACAAAAGAACAGATGAAATCATTACTAACCATAATTTTATTACTCACCATATCATTTTTACATGCGCAAACTACCATTTCAGGAACCGTTACAGAACCATCTGGCGCTCCTATTCCTGGGGCTAATATTTATTTAGAAGGCACCTACGATGGAGCATCATCAGCGGATGATGGTACATTTACTTTTACCACCTCAGAAACGGGAGAACAAATGTTGGTTGTCTCTTTTCTTTCTTTCGAAACATATGTGTTCAATGCCTCTGTAAACAAAATGAAAGATCTAAAAATAGTACTAAAAGAAGATGTAAATTCTTTAGGAAGCGTTATTCTTAACGCAGGTACTTTTTCTGCAGGAGACAATAGTAAAGCATCAGTATTGACTCCCTTGGATATTGTTACTACCGCAGGAGCAGCCGGAGATTATATTGGTGCCTTCCAAACCTTACCAGGAACATCTACTGTGGCAGAAGATGGTCGACTATTTGTAAGAGGTGGTGATGCTAATGAAGCTAATGTTTACATTGATGGTTTAAGAGTCTTTCAACCTTTTTCAGCAACAGCTAATAACATTCCTACTCGTGGTCGTTTCTCTCCTTTTCTATTTAAAGGCACCAACTTTTCTACAGGTGGGTATTCTGCAGAATATGGAGATGCTTTATCTAGTGTATTACTTTTAAATACCATTAATGAACCAGAACAAGAAAAAACAGATTTATCTTTTATAACTGTAGGTCTTGGTGTAGGAAACACACAAAAATGGGAGAAAAATTCCTTAAGTATCAACGCATTTTACCTTAATCTAAAACCATATCAGGAAATCATTTCTCAACGTGTAGATTGGATTAAACCTTTCGAGTCACTGTCCGGTGAAGCTGTTTATAGACATCAATTTAATAATGGTTTATTCAAATTATATGGAGGCTTAAATTATGCTGATTTCCAATTAATTCAGGAAGATATTAACAGACCTGCAGGAATAAACTTTGGACTTACTAATAGAAATCTATATCTAAATGCCTCTTATAAAGGTGATCTAAGAAATGATTGGACATTAGCTACTGGAGCAAGTTTTGCAAATGACCACAATGACATAAAAATTGAAGAAACTAATGTTGATAATGATGACAATAGTGCACATCTCAAAATAAAACTAAGAAAAAGATTTAGCAACCGATTTAAACTAAGTTTTGGAGCAGAACAATTCTTAGGTAATTTTAAAGAAGAAGCAAATGCTCAATCCTTTGGGAATTTTCGGAGTAGTTTTAGAAATAACAGTACTGCTGCTTTTTCTGAAGCTAATGTATTTTTCAATAAAAAATTAGCAATGCAAGTTGGATTACGAGCTACTCACAATGCTTTACTTGATGTTACAAAGATATCTCCTAGGGCTTCTTTAGCGTATAAAATTGCAGATAAATCTCAAATTTCTTTAGCATATGGAGATTTTTATCAAACACCTCAGCAAGATGTGCTTAAATATAATAGTGCATTAGGCCCAGAAAAGTCATCACATTATATTCTTAACTACTTATACCAAAATGATGGAAGAACATTACGGGCAGAAGGGTATTATAAAAGCTACAACAGTTTAGTCAAATTCGATACTGACTTACCAGAATTTGATAGTTTTTACAACAACAATGGAGATGGATATGCAGCTGGATTAGACCTTTATTGGAGAGACAATAAATCTATTAAGAATTTCGAATATTGGGCGAGTTACTCCTATTTGGATACAAAGAGAAATTATAGAAATTACCCAGAACGTGCTACTCCAAATTTTGCCGCAAAACATAATCTATCTGTAGTTGGAAAATATTGGGCTAAAGATTGGAAATCTTTAATCAGTGCTACCTATAATTTTGCTTCTGGACGTCCATACACAGATCCAAATACTATTAACTTTTTAGGTGAAAAGACAAGAACATTTAATTCTTTAAATATGAGTTGGGCTTATCTAATTAGTCAACAAAAGATTTTATTTGTATCAGTATCTAATGTACTAGGTTTTGACAATGTATTTAACTATCAATACGCCAATACTCCTAACATTAATGGTGATTTTGCTAGACGTGCTATTAGACCAACTGCTGATCGTTTCTTTATAGTCGGTTTCTTTTGGACAATCAGTGATAATAAAAACGATAATCAATTGGATAATCTGTAATACAATTCATCTCAAAAAAACTACAGTTCGGTATTATTTAATTCCAAAACACACCTTATTAAAGGATCTTTACAATGTAAAACAACCAATACTATGAAAACATTAATTATTATACTTAGCATTTTTACAATTACAACTACCACTGCTCAATCGGCCTACGAAAAAGGAATGGGAAAAGCTTTTGAACTTTGGGGACAACAAAAAAATGATGAAGCTGCCAATTTATTCGAAAGAATTGGTAAAGCAGAAAAAGACAACTGGCTTCCATTTTACTATGCTGCTCAGATCCATATTGTAAAGACGTTTGGAACTAAAAATGCAGAAGAAGTAGAATCTCGTCTTACAAAAGCCCAAGATTACCTTAATCAAGCCAAAACTTTTTCTAAGAATAACGCAGAAATCCTAATTATGGAAGCAATGTTAAATACTGCATATGTGGTATATGATGGAGCAAAATATGGAATGACACATTCTGCTAAAGTGGAAGAATTATATCAAAAAGCAAAGATTATTGAACCTGAAAACCCAAGAGCAATATTATATCACGCAGAATGGCAAATGGGAGCAGCAAAATTCTGGGGTAAAGACCCAAAAGCCTTTTGTTCTGAGATAGAAAAAGCTATCTTGTACTTTGATACGACGTCTTCTGCCATACCTTTTTATCCAAGTTGGGGAAAAGATCAGATAGCAAGAATACAAGAAAATTGTAAGTCATAAACAAAACAATATTTAGCATATATGAATACCCGAAAAGACATAAAGTTTATTGCAATTGTTTCTCTAGTAATTTCATTAGTAGTTGCTGTATTAAATTTATTAACTAATGGTTTTAAATTCGAAGAAGTTTTTACGGTCTCTTGGTTTGGAATTAACTTTATGTATAGTTTCTTTTTATGCTATATAAACACATTATATTTTCGATTCATCAATTATAAATTCGAATGGAAAAATAAAGGAGTTAAAAGAATAGTAATTGGTGCAGGAGGTTCCATTATTATCACTATGATAGGGTTTGCAATTTGTGAATTTATAGCAGCGGTTATTATTCTAGAAAGACAAACTGTCGAGGAGTTTTTAGCTGACCAATCATTTAAAGATTATATTTTCCCTTTATTATTTACTACAGTAATTTCCTTATTCTTTCATGCAATGTATTTCTACAAAGCACTACAAGAAAAAAAGGTAACTGAACAAAAAATAATCGCAGGAACAGCGTCAGCAAAGTTTGATGCACTAAAAAATCAGCTTGATCCGCATTTTTTATTCAACAGTTTAAATGTGCTAACATCTTTGATAGATGAAAACCCAAGAATGGCTCAGAAGTTTACCACTTCCTTATCTAAGGTGTATCGATATGTTTTAGAACAAAAAGATAAAGAACTAGTAACTGTAGATGAAGAATTAAAATTTGCAAAAACATATATGACCTTACTAAAATTAAGGTTTGAGGATAGTATCATTTTTGAAATGCTAGAATCTGCAGGTAATTCTGAAGCAAAGGTAGTACCACTATCATTACAGATTTTATTAGAAAATACGATCAAACATAATGTAGTTATGCCAGATAGACCTCTACATATAAAAATTTATGAGGACGATGGTTTTCTAATTGTAGAAAACAACTTACAACCTAAAGAAGTTATAAAGCAAAGTAGCGGAGTAGGTTTAGGAAATGTGCAACAACGATACGGATTACTAACTAAAAGAGAGTTTTCGGTATTCAAGACAGAAACGGCTTTCATTGCAAAGCTTCCAATATTAACAAAAAAAATAACATCAATCGATATGACAGCATCACAGAATATAGAAATCGTTAAAGATTTAAAATATAAAAGAGCGAAAGACAGAGTTAAAAAAATGAAAGAATTCTACGGAAGTCTAACAGCATATTGCATCGTAATTCCTTTTTTAATATTCATTAATTACAGAACTACTGGTTTTGGCCTTCCTTGGTTTATTTTTCCGATGGCCGGATGGGGATTAGGATTACTTTTCCATTATGCAGAGGCTTTTGACCATCATCCAATATTTGGTAAAGATTGGGAGAAGAAAAAAATTAGAAAATATATGGACGAATCTAATCGAAGAAATTATGAATGATAATGATAAAAGAAAAGCATATAACAGTGCTAGAAAAAGGGTCAAGGAGGAACGAAGTTTTTTTTCACACGTCGCAGTGTATGTGGTAATGAATATAATAATCATAATTTTTAAAATAAAAATTGGAGATTATGTAAATAGTGAAAATTATGACAATTACCTGCCATGGAATCTATTTAGTGCTCCGATATTATGGGGAATTGGTTTACTGGCACACGGATTATGGACATTCAGAGGAAAAAATGGATTAGGAAAATTATTTAGTAAATCCATCTTTGGTAAAGAATGGGAAGAACAAAAGATTGAAGAATTTATGAACAAGAAGAATGACATCTAAACAAATGGAAAATTCTGAATTACATAAAAGATATTCTAAAGCAAAAAAGAGAGTTCAAGACGAACGATCTTTTTTTACACACCTTGCCTTGTATATAGTAATTAATATGGTGATTACTTATATAATTTTACAACTAAAACACCATATATATGACGGATATTTATTTTTAAACCTAATTAGTTCTCCTATCATTTGGGGAATATTCTTACTTGGACACGGGCTATGGGTTTTTGGAAATAAAGATGTATTAAGAAAAGCATCAAAACCATCTTTTTTAAGCAAGAAATGGGAAGAAAAAAAGATTGAAGAACTAATGCAAGAAAATAACTAATTCAAAAAAAATATAACATGGAAAACTTAGAACGACAAACAAAATATAGAAGAGCAAAAAAGAGAGTCCAAGAAGAAAAAGGTTTTTATAGCCATTTTACAGCGTATGTAATTGTAAATGTTTTTCTACTTCTGATCAACTCAGATTTCATAGATGAAGGATTTAATAATTGGCTAAATTGGAATTTATACATTACTCCATTTTTCTGGGGAATTGGTTTATTCTTTCACTGGGTGAAGGTTTTTAATCCTAACATAATTTTCAGTAAACAATGGGAAAAACGAAAAATCAAAGAACTAATGAATGAAGATAACACTATAGATTATCTATAGTGATCAAAATCATTAATCAAAAAACAACAACAATCTAAAACTATTCATTATGCAAGACTATGAAGAAAAAGACAGATATGAACTAGCTAAAAAAAGAGTGGATGATGAACGAGGTTTTTATACACACCTAACGTTTTATATTGTTATTAACATAGTTATATTAATCATCAACACTAATTCGGACAATCAAGGATTTAAAAGCTGGTCACAATGGCACTTATACATTACTCCTGCACTTTGGGGAATAGGGTTATTGTTTCACGGATTAAAAGTCTTTAAACGTAATTTTATTTTTGGAAAGAACTGGGAAGAACGAAAAATCAAGGAACTAATGGACGAAGAAGATACACCAGATGTATCATAACATCAATCAAAACTAACACTAAAAAACTAATCATCATGAAAGATTTCGAAGAACAAAAAAGATACGAACGCGCAAAAGAACGAGTAGACGAATTAAAGAAATTTTACAATAACCTATTTTCCTATGTTATTGTTATAGGTTTCTTAGCTGGTCTAAATTACTATCAAAATGAATGGCGTTATGCCTGGTTCTTATGGGCTGCATTTGGTTGGGGAATCGGTTTAGCTTTCCACGCTGTTAAAGCATATAGAATTAATCCTATGTTTGATAAAGATTGGGAAGAACGTAGAATCAGAAAATACATGGATGAAGAAGATAAAGAAAAGCAACTTTGGGAGTAAATTATGCTCTTTCTATATTGTTTATATAATCCAATTTTGATAATGAAATTAAAGTAGGTAAAAATGAAAACACTCATCCATCTTATTATTATATTTTTTATAGGTTTACTTAATGCTCAAGAATCTTTTATCATTAGAGATGTAACTATTTTTGATGGTGATAAAGTGATCCCAAAAACATCCATTCTTGTAGAAAATGGAACTATCTCTAAAGTTGCCAAATCAATAAATCACAAGACTACTGTTATTGATGGAAATGGTAAATTTTTAATGCCTGCAATGACTAATTGCCACGTACACGCTTGGGGAGTTCCTATTTTACAACAAGCGGTAGGAGCTGGTGTATTTAATCTATTGGATATGCATGGTGTTGAGCCATACCAAGGAATGATGAAGACCTATAGAGATTCTACAAATTATGCTCGTTTTTTTGTAGCTGGATATGCTGCTACCGCTCCAGAAGGACACGGCACACAATATGGTTTCCCTGTTCCTACCCTAACTAGACCAGAGGATGCAATTAAATATATAGCTGATAGAGTAAAAGCAGGTGTAGACCACATTAAAATAATCGTTGAACCATGGAAACCTACATTATCGCACGAAACCGTTAAAGCGATTATTGATGAAGGTCATAAAAACAAAAAAAAGGTAGTAGTGCATGTTTCTAAAATGAATGACGGATATCAAGTGCTAACTAATAATGCCGATGGATTGGTACATATCTGGAGAGATACTCCAATGCCAGAAGAGCAATTACAACAATTAGCAAAAGAAAAAGATTTTTTTGTGATCCCAACACTTCTTGTATCAATAGAAGTCCAAAAGAAACGAAGAAAAAAAACCGCAGAAGAAATTGAACAATTGGAAGCATTTTTAAAAAAAGAAGTAAAACGATTATACGATGCAGGAATTCCTATTTTAGCAGGAACCGATCCTCCAAATGTAGATATTAACTATGGAACCGATCTTTATAAAGAGCTAATCCTGATGTCAGAAGCAGGTATTCCAAATAAAGAAGTTCTAAAAGGAGCTACCTCCTTACCAGCGGATAAATTCGAATTAGGAAAAATAGGATATGTAAAAGAAGGGTATATTGCAGATCTTTTATTATTAGATAAAAACCCAATAGAAGATATTAAACATATAAATACTATAGCTTCTATGTGGAAAGCTGGAAAAGAAGTACAAATAAAAAAGTAATTATAACCAAACTATGAATGTAATAATAATCGAAGACGAAAAACCAGCTGCTAGGAGATTAGGGCGCATGCTAGATGATCTAGATATTAAGATCGATACAATGCTTCATTCTGTAAGTGAATCTATTGAATGGTTTAGTAATAATGAACATCCTGATTTGATATTTTTAGATATCCAATTAAGTGATGGGTTATCGTTCGAGATTTTTGACGCTATTACAATTAAAAGCTCGATTATTTTTACAACTGCCTATGATGAATATGCATTAAAAGCCTTTAAGTTAAATAGCATCGATTACCTACTAAAGCCAATTGATGATGAAGAATTAGAAGCTGCTGTAAAAAAGTACAAGGATCAGGTATCACCAGGTCAATCTATCCAAGTAGATTTTGAAGACATTAAGAAATTGCTAGTCAACCCAATAGATCGAGTATATAAAAAACGTTTTACTGCTCGCGTCGGTCAGCATCTTAAAATCTTTTCTGTAGAGGATATTGAATGTTTTTATTCAGAAAACAAAGGAACATACCTTCATACTAAAGAAAACAGAAACTATCTTATCGATACTACGTTAGAATCTCTAGAAGATGAATTGAACCCACAACAATTTTATAGAGTGAATCGCAAATTCTATGTAAATATAAATGCGATAAAAGACATTATCTCTTATACCAATTCTAGATTGCAAATCAAGTTGAATCATTTTAGTGAGCAAGAAATCATTGTAGCACGTGAACGTGTAAAAGATTTTAAGGATTGGTTGGAGTAAGTAAAAAATAACCTTCATTTTTGAAATTAGGATAATATAAATCTGCTTTGTTTAACTCTCAATGATAGATAATATTCTAGAAAACAAAAGTATTGCTTACTTTTAGACATACACATCTATCAGAATGACAACTCACAGTAACCCTTTATTAGGTAAGTACCTTATTTTTTCTTTGTTTTTTATCTGGCTAAATTCATTCAATATTTCTGCTCAAGAATATGACACCAATGATCTTAAGGAGTTGGAAAAACAAGGAATGATATTCTACAAGACAGAAGAATATGAAAAAAGCATCGCAACCTATAACAAGCTAGAAACTACAGCAAAAAAATTGAACAATGCTTCACTAATATGCATCTCTCATATAATGAAAGGGCATATATATTGTAGGAATGGAAAAAATAAAGAAGCTTTAGAAAATTACTATAATGCCCTCGATATTATTGAAAAAACAAGGAATGTAAAAAATGAGATCATAGTCAATTCTGGGCTTATTATTGTTCTTTCAAGAATGAATCAAAATACCAAAGCAAAAAAAATTGCACTGCGTTCTCTAAAAACTATCCCAAGTACCACCTACCATAATAAAGAAAATCATGTTAGATTCTTAACTACTCTTAGTGATATATATCTAGATGCAGAGCAATATGACTCCGTATTACACTATGCCAAACAAGGTGTCGAGATGAGTAAATCTCTTAAACTAGATGAATTGTATGTAGACCTTTTAATCAAGAAAGGGATGGTCTTCTATTACCAAAAGGAGTATAACAAATCTTTAGAATATTTGTTTGAAGCAAAAGAAATACTTAATAATAAACAAATTAACAACAAGTCTTATCCAACTATTAGAGCTAATTATTTTATTGCGAATTGTTATTATCAAAAACAGTCCTATGATAAAGCAATTAGTGTATTACTAAATAGTATAAATTGTTTTGAAGAAAGTGATAAGTTTAAACCTCCTGCAATCAGATCACATTTATTATTAGTAAACTGTTACAACCAAAAGGCCGACTATAAGCAGGCAATGCTTTGGAATACTAAATATACCGCATTAAATGAATACTATCTAAAAGATAAAGACCAAACGGTGGATATCATTCATCAAAAAGAAACTAATAAACTTGAACAAGAAATAATAACCTTAGAAGCAAAACAAACAGAAGAGAGGCAAGCAAAAAATCGAATATTCTGGATTCTTTTAGGTACCGCAATAGCATTAATTTTTAGTGTCTTCTTATATTTTAGAAAGCAACGATCCAACAAAACGATGTTTCACAAGTTAATACAAGAAATCGATACTTTAGAAGCTAGCAAACAAAATCCAATTCATAAGGAAGAATTAAAAAAAGAAATCACTATTGATGATCAGAAGGTCAATGAAATCATCAAAGGATTAGAAAAACTAGAAATGCAGGAGTATTTTCTAAGATCGGACTGCAATCTCCGATCCATGGCAAAAAAGCTGAAAACCAATGCTACTTATTTATCCAAAACAATCAACACACACAAAGAAAAAAACTTTACAGAGTATATCAATGACCTTAGAATTGAGTATGTACTCAACAGATTAAAGGATGATAAAAAGTTTCGATCATATGCCATTCAATCCATCGCTACAGAGATTGGATACAAGAGTAGTTATTCGTTAGTAAAGCATTTTAAAGCAAAAACAGGTATCAATCCGTCTTATTATATCAAAAGTCTTGATAAGCAATTTGAAGCATCGGAAATTGAGGTATAACCTATGGCTATTTTAAACAATTTAGCCATGTGTTATTATTACAAATCCTTGAAATCAAATATATTTCTATGAAATACATTTTTTATTGCAAGTCATTCTCAGGAAACTGAAAAAAGACTTAACTAACAATTAAATAATCATAAAATGGAAAAAGACGGAACACGAAAAATCAAACTAAAAAAGTTAACAATAGCAAGGATTAACATAGATACAATGCGAAAAATAGAAGGAGGATCTAGTGGAACTACGTTACCAACAGACATTATCAATTTAGATGGAGAACCTTGGAATATTTGCGCTTTAGGTATTAAATAGTATTACTTTTTTTTGTACACTAATCACCCTGCTAATATGCAGGGTTTTTTTGTGACTATTTTGTTTAAAATGGTCAACCTTCTTTTTTAATTCCTCTGATCACAGTTTACTTTAGTATCAGCATCAAAATACAGATAACCGTACATTTTGATCAAGGGGCAACCGAAAACCTTAATATAGAGTAGGTAGTTAAAAACAAATCATTATGCTTAATAATCTTTTAAACTTAAAAGGAGTATCTCAATTGAACAAAAAAGAACAACAAACGATTAAAGCCGGAACGTATTACGGAGATCTATGTCTTAGACTTTGTAGTGGAAGTTGTTCTTTCGGACATTGTTTTGAGCAAATTGATTAAATATTATTTCTCCCGAGAGTTCTTCTCGGGATTTTTTTATCGTATTTCTAATTTAAAAATAACGCAAAATGATTCACAAAATCTTAAACTTAAACGGAGTTACTATTCTTAAAAAAGAGCGTCAAAAATCAATTCAAGGAGGTACATATGGTTGTCAGAACATAGCAAGAAGATGTATAGATGATAGTGATTGTTGTTCTGGAAGTTGTGGAGTAGAGAAAATCATCAACGGAAACATTATCACTCTCTCTATATGTTCATTTACCTAAACACTTTATATCTCCTTTAAAATAAGGGAGATGAAAAGTTCATAAATTCTAATCGAGAATAGACAGAAAACTGCAACTGTCTTAAAATGTTTGCTATTAAACTAAAATCACTTAATTTCTAACAAAATGAAAAAATTAATGCAACTAAAAGGAGCTCAGGTTTTAAACAAAAAAGAGCAAAAAACTATTAATGGAGGTAACACAGGCATGCAATGTCGTAGTCATTCAGATTGTAGCGCTCTAAATGGAATTCCAGGATTCGAATATGAAAAATTCTTCTGTCATTGGGGATATTGTCAAATCATGTAAATATTATAAATATTTATAAGTTGTAATAAAAAAGCCTGGAGTTACATGACTTCCAGGCTTTTTGGGAAAATAATAATAAATAAAACTACAATTATTCTTCTATATCGCTACAATTCCTTGTGTATTTGTATCTGGAAGATTCCCTGACTCTTCACCTATTGGGCTAAGTGTTTGTCCATTAACCCCAAAGATTCCAATAGTACCATCTAATCCATATAACTGGTATAAGAAAGCTCCATCATCAGAAATCCACATATCAATCCATCCTTCTGTAGTTCCGAATGCAGCTCCTGGATCTGTAGTATTACCTGTAGCTCCCACACCTTGAGCAGCTGTTTGATCTAACAAGGTTACTACACCATTATTAAAGCTAAAGGATGCCAATCCAGCTTCTATAGCATTTGATACAAAAAATGTATTTTCATCTGACGTAAAATCTAACCAACAAGCGGTTCTTCCTGTGTTTCCTTCACCTGATCTAACATCTAAGTTAACATCTACAAGTTGATCTCCATCAATTCTCCACGTAGAAACAGAACCATCTTGTAAAGCTGGAAATGCTGGCGGTGCTCCATTATATTGAAATTCTCTAGCCTCAGTAACAACTGCATATAATTCTCCATCTGTTCCTCTAACAATTTGAGATCCAATTGCCGAAGGAAGGTTCCTTTGCTCTGCATTTCCTCGTAAAGTAGAAGTAGCACCATCTAATCTAGTAAGTGAACCTCCATTAATACCAAATAAAACTACTTCGTCTTGATTACCCACTGCAGTACTTCCTGTTCCTAAATTATCTGTAGCACCTACATCTAAACCAGCAGCTCCTGCATTAATAGAAGCAACGATCGCATACGCTCCACCAGGAGCAATATACACACAAGACGGTCTGTTATCTAGATTAACAGAAGCTCCAGCAGATTGAAAAGTTCCGTCATCTAATAACCAAAAAGAATCTAAAGTACCTCTATGCATTGGCTCTCCTCCATCCAAAAACTCTGAGCGCGTAATATTGGTTACTAAAACCAAACTATTTACTCCTGTCATACTTTCTGGAGCAGGATAAGAATCTATACTATTTGGACCTTGGGCAGAAGTTGTCTGAAGGACAGGATTTCCTAAAGAGAAATCATCGTTTACTGGCAATGCAGAAATTGTATTACTACCTGCATTTACTGCTAAAACAAATGCATTATCTCTTGTTTTGGTAATTGCATATGCTGAGATTAAAGGATCTAATCCTTCTCCTCCATCAAAATCACCACCATTTCCTCCTGTAGCAACGGGTCCTATCGGCGTAAGTGTCCCATCTACATTTCTACCATAAGTTACAATGGTATTAGGTCCCTGCTCTACCCCATCTACCTGTCCTTCACCATTTGTCATTGCGTATACCGCTCCTACAAAATTATTAGTTTCTTCTCCTCCATCTGGAACGAAATTATCATCATCGTTACACGAAGTGAATATTAATGTTGAGGCCAATAGTATATATAAGCTAAATTTTAGATTTTTCATTTTGTTTCTTTTTTTGAGTTTTGAGTTTATGTTTACGTCAAACTTTGCACATTGCCTTTTCATAAAACAAGACAATGATTAATTGCTTTTACACACTTTTATTCGGCCGAATACAATGCAAAATCAAGAAATGAAGTATTTTAATTTTTAAGTTTCTTGACTGATATTTGGTACGCTTTATACTTTCTGTACTTACAAGTCTAAAAGAGTCTATCGAACATAAAAAGAAAATAAAAAGGTAACAACAAAAATCGTAAAACATTAAAAATCAAATATTTAATTAAAAATAAAATATTTACACAGGAATTGTAAAACCTATAGTTTTTAAAATAACATTAACATTTATGTTAGATATCTTTAACAAATAAGTTTTCTTAGGAATGTTAGCTAGCTAACATAAGTCACTATCAATTCATCTTCAAAACATACTAATACTAGAATAAAAAAGATTTTAATACAATCAGGTATAGGCAACCCTCTTTAAATATTAAAGTTCTAAGTAGTTCTATAATTTTGCGCAACCATTTCAATTTTTCACATCTTATAAAAAAGCAAAAGACAATGAACAAACCATTCAAATTAATCGTTATCCTAATATCTTTATTATTTACAAGTGCACAGATATCTTGTGATGACACTAATAATTGTGAAGATGCTATCTGTACATTAGTACTGATTAGAATTTCGGTATCAATAACTGATCAGGATCAAAAGCCCGTTATTTTAGACTCCTATGAAGTGATTAATCTAGAGAATGGAGAAAATATTACCGTTTCATTGTCCCCAGCCGAACAAGAATTGCAACTTGGACAATACCTATTAATCGAAGATGATGTGCTCGGAGTAAATCAAGAGCAACAAATTCAGTTTAGAGGATTTATTAATGATCAGCAAGTTATTAGTAGTGACTACACAGTAAGTACTGATTGTTGTCACGTAAGCTTAGTATCAGGAGATTTAGAACTTACACTTTAAATAAAAATGAAAGCAGCTATAGTCTCAACCAATTTTGGCACTTTAGTTATTGATTCTGAACATTCAATAAATCGGAAATATTAAAATATTCTAATATTCCCATTGTCTTTTCTTGTTCAATTCTTCTTCTGCATCTAGCTCTTCTTGTGGAATTACTTTAAGAAAAGAGGAATGTTGTTCAATAGCAAATTCTAATTTGCTAACTATATCGTCTACAGTATCATTTTCGTAGTCAAATTTTAATGGTTCTTTAATAACCATTGACTGAAGAATTCCTCTTTTTTTGATTCTAATACCTTTTTTATCAAATGATCTTCTAAAACCATCAATTACTATTGGAATTACTATAGGCTTATATTGCCTAATAATATGTGCAGTCCCTTTACGAATTGGTTTAAATGGTTTAGTAGTTCCCTGCGGAAATGTAATCACCCATCCATCTTCTAAGGCTCTTTTGATATTAGTAATATCACTCATCTTTACCTGGCGATTGACATCCTGGCCTTTTTCCCTCCAAGTTCTTTCTACCGTAATAGCACCTGCATATGCTAATATCCTTGCAAGTAAACCGGCATTCATGGTTTCCTTAGCGGCTACATAATAAAGATTAAGTTTAGGTTTCCATAAATATCCAATATTTTTTATTGAATCTGTACGACCACTTAAACTAGCATTAAAAACATGAAACATGGCAACCACATCAGCGAAATAAGTCTGATGGTTAGAAACAAATAATACATTATTATCAGGAAGCTCTTTAAAAATCTCACTTCCTTCTATTTGTAACTCATTAAAGCCTCTATAACGACGATGCGTCATAGATCCCATAATTCTAATAAGCCATTTTTTTAGGAATAATATATGTCCAAAAGGATTTCTTTTAAATAATCCCATAAATAATTTTAGTTTATTAGCATCTATTATTTTCAAGCAAAAAAATTATCACTTCTGATTATTAGTTAGTTATACTTAAAACTAAATACAATTAATTAAATAATAGATAACAATTCAGTTAAATTCTTCTAAATATTAAGAAGAAAATGGGAGCCAAATATACAAAATCATCCCTCTAACGCAGATTTTATAAACATTTTAAGTTCACTAAGCATCATAGCCGTGGCACCCCAAACGATGTAACCATTTAATTCAAAGGAAGGTACTTCGATATTTTCTGCATAAGAAGTAGACAATTTTTTAGAAATTACATTGCTTTCATCTAACAATTGGGATATAGGTACTTCTATTATCTCTGCTACTTCTTCTTCTTGTTTTACGAAATTAGGTAATCCATTAGAAACTCCCATGAATGGATGCACCCAAAAATTAGATGGAGGTATATACACTTTGGTTAATTGTTTCAATACCTTGATTACATCAGAATTTACCCCTATTTCTTCTCTAGTCTCACGTAACGCAGCTTCTTCATAATTTTTATCATATTCTTCTACCTTACCACCAGGTAATGCTACCTGTCCCGAATGTACTCCTTCATACGTTGGTCGTAAAATTAATGCTAAATGTGTAATATTCCCTTTAGGATAAAAGAGCATCATAACGGCTGCATCTCTAGGATTTTTCTCCTCTATCTTAATTTTATAAAGCTCCTGTTTTCTAATTTCTGGAGCCATAATAAAATGAGAAGATTCTCCAGGCACCGACATTTTCTGTATTTTTGGTATTAATTTTTTAAATGTTTCGAATGTCATTAACCCGATTGATTTTAGTATTTGGTTTCGTTAGTCTTTTTATATTCTATAGTTGTGAAGATACACAATCTAAAAAAACTAAACAGACAGTTGTAAAAAATGAAAAAGACAATTCTGAGCAAAACACTATGAATCAGAAAGATTTACTAAAAACTACAAAAAAAGAAAAAAACAATATTTCCAAAACTATAGATAAAGAGCCATTTAAACTGACCAATACTAACATGAAAGAGTTTTTATTACAATATGGTAAAGAAAACCCAGAAACTCTTGTTCGTATTAGCACCAAATTTGGAGATATTGATATTAAACTTTATAAAGAATCCCCTATGCATCGTGCTAACTTTATTTATCTAGTTAAACAAAAATATTTTGATGAGACTTTCTTTTATCGTGTTGCCAAAGGTTTTGTTATTCAGGGTGGAAATAGTGACCGTACTCAAATGGCTCAAAAGCGTCATGATATTGGAGATTATACATTACCTCAAGAACCAATAAAAGGTCTTAAACATAACAGAGGATCAGTGGCTTTATCCAAGCAATGGGTAAACAATCCTTCTAATCGCTCTACACCTTATGAGTTTTTTATTGTAATCGCTAAAGAAGGAGCTCCTCATCTAAATGGAGAACATACAATCTTTGGGAAAGTTATAAAAGGTATGAGCGTGGCTGATGAAATCTCTAATGTTCCTGTTGATGGCAGTGAATGGCCTAAAGAAAACATATTTATCAAGGCAGAAGTAATTAGATAAATAGCTGTCTAAAAAATATATCATCTTATAGACAGCCATCATTAATAGTTTAGCAAGGATCGGCTATTGTTTCGCACTGACAAGTATTACGAGTACCTACTGCGTGTTTTACACGCTCCTTATATGGCCCCATAGGATGTGCCAACCCTCCTTTTAGCTTTGAAATAGTTTCTTTACGCAATTCTAAGTGTTTAAAACTCTTTGCTTTCATGATATTTGATTTTATGATTTATATCAATATATCAATCATCATAAAAATTTGTTACCCTAAAAAAATAGATTGATACTTCAGTTCTATTTCTGCGTATAATAATTATAATCCTCTAATACTTTAGATAAAAACTGTATTGGTTTTTCTTGCGGTGTAACCTGCATAATGCTACTCACTTTGTTAGATAATTGCAAAATAACATTATGATTTCCATTTCTTTTTGCATCTTGGTAGATGCCTTTAATTTTACGCATCTCACTATCGTCAAACACCGTTACTTGTGGATACACAGGTTTATAATCATCTGGAATATCTACTAAAATAGTTTGATGAAATCTTACCTTTTGTTTTTCACTAATTACTGTTGTTCCTGCCGCCATATCTCCTAGTCTCTGGCCAGTTCCTTTAAATAATATTGCAACTACCGCAATTCCTCCTGACGCTAATGTAATATCAATCAATCTAAGTAACCATCTTATTAAATATCCAGAAAAAGCAGGTCGAGATCCGTCTAATCTTACAACTCGTATCTTCATTGTTGCTTTTCCGGGAGTTCTCCCATCCCAAAAAGTTTCCCATAATAAAAAGTAAAGAAAGGGAGGTAAACCTATTACCATCCAGAATGCCCACTCATCAGCCATTCCCAAATCCAAAGCTGCTACAATTAAAATTACAACAATAAAATACGCGATGATTATCAACAAGTCTACTAAATATGCTAAGATTCGTTCCCCTATTCCAGCAGTATTTTGCTGTATACTCACATTTTGAGCTGTTTCTATTTGAAAATTATCCATTAATTATGTTTCTTTGAAGCTCCTAATTTTTGATCCATGCGTGAGGCGGCTTTTGTGAAGCAAAATAAAGATAAATGGTTAAAATTTGAAAGTGTTCTGCTTAATAATGCGCAAATTACTCCAGATGAACTCTCTAGTTTATATATTGAGATCACGGATCACTTAAGTTACGCAGGAACCTTTTATCCTAAAAGTCAGACATTTAACTACTTAAACGGATTAGCTTCTAACGCTCATCAAAAAATTTATAAAACTAAAAAAGAAAAAAAGAATCGATTTTATTCTTTTTGGGTTAAAGAGTTCCCTTTGGAGTTTTATAAATACCAACGACAACTGCTTATTGCCTTTTTGATTTCGGGGCTTTTTACTGCTATAGGAGTCTATTCTTCTGCAACTGATGGGGCATTTGTAAGATCAATATTAGGTGATGGTTATGTAAATATGACCCTAGAGAATATTGAAAATGGCGATCCAATGGCTGTGTATAAAAAAATGGAAGAAACCGATATGTTCCTAGGTATCACCATAAATAACATAAGAGTAGCTCTAAACTGTTTTATACTTGGTATTCTTTTAGGAATTGGAACGATCTACATGTTGATGCAAAACTTCATTATGTTAGGCTCTTTTCAATACTTTTTCTATGAAAAAGGACTTCTTTGGGAGAGTGCACGCACCATTTGGATACACGGTACTATTGAGATTTCTGTTATTATTATAGCAGGATGTGCAGGGTTGGTAATCGGTAATTCTATTTTATTCCCAAAAACCTATACCAGATTAACCTCTTTTGTAAGAGGTATTAAAGCAGGGTTAAAAATTGTAATTAGTACAGTTCCGTTTTTTATTATCGCAGGTTTTTTAGAAGGTTTTGTAACTCGACATACCGAAATGCCAGATTGGTTGGCGATTTTTATTATTGCTTTATCTTTATCATTAATTTTATTCTATTACGTAATATACCCAAGACAATTATATAAAAAATCAATTTCTACAGATGAATAATAATTACATTGAATTTAAAAAGAAAAGAGAATTAGGCGATATTCTTACAGATGTTTTTGTGTTTTTAAGAACTAATTTTAAACCTTTATTTACGGTCTTATTTAAGACAACTGGAATCGTTTTGGTTATCCTTCTTTTATCTATTGCATATTACACCCATGCAACTTCTAATTTTATGGATCCTTTTGCTCTTGGTGGAGGCGCTGGTAATTTAAACATGTTTAATTCTGGCTCTTTTTTGATATCAGCATTTGTGATGATAATAAGTATTTTAATCTTTTACGGATTAGTTTTTGGTACCGTTCTACATTACATAAAAGAATACTCGGATAATCAAGGGGTAGTATTACAACAATCGGTTATCAATGGAGTAAAAAAAGATTTAGGAAGTATCATAGGGCTTTCAATTCTTTCTAGTATTATGCTAGTAGTAGGATTCATGCTATGTGTTATTCCAGGAATATACTTGTATGTGCCTTTAAGTCTTATTTTTCCTATTTTGGTTTTTAGAAAATCTGCAGTCTTCGATACGATCAGTGAGAGTTTCGAATTAGTGAAAAATGAATGGTGGATAACATTCGCAACACTTCTTGTTATTGGATTATTATCTTATGTGATAAGTATGGTATTTTCTATTCCTGCAATTATGTACACATTTTTTAAAACCTTTACTGCTGCATCAGAAGGTAGTTTTTCTGATCCATCCAGTATGTTTGATTGGGTTTTCATTCTACTAAATACGATAGCTTCTGTTCTTCAATATATTATTATCTATCTCTTTACAGCAATTTCCACTGCTTTCATTTACTTTAATCTAAATGAAAGAAAACATCACACGGGAACATTAGAACAAATTGATTCTTTAGGTAAAACCGAATAATTTGAAACAACTAAGCTACTTTCTTCTTTTAATTATAATTATACCTTTTTCTATTTCTGCTAAGATTCAGGACAGTATATCTGTAAAACAATCTGAAGAAATCGTATACGATTTAGACTCTAGTAAAGAAATTAGAGAGTTTAGTTCCGATAAAATTAAAGAGTATCGCAATGAAGAAGATTTTAACTACACCGAGTATGAAGAACCCGATAATATTTGGACACAATTTAAACGCTGGGTAGGACAACTATGGAGTCGATTTCTACAATGGGTATTCGGTGTAGGAGAAGTAACTGGTTTCTGGGCTGTTTTATTCAAACTTTTACCTTATTTAGTCATTATAGGTGTATTGTTTTTATTAGGATGGCTATTTATGAGAGTAAACCCAAGAGATATGCTTTTTGAAAAACAAGAAGCCCCTCAAATCATACTTACAGAGGATGAAGATATCATCCAAAACCAAAATATAGAACAATTAATCCAACAAGCTTTGAAAGCTAATAACTATAGATTGGCTATCCGGTATTATTATTTATCTGTACTTAAACAATTATCCGAAAACGAATTCATAAACTGGGAGTCTCAAAAAACGAATACTGATTATTTAAAGGAACTAACTGATAATTCATTAAAAAATAAATTTCAGAATATCACAAGACTATATGACTTTATTTGGTACGGAAGTTTTGATATTAACCAAACATCGTTTGAACAAGCAGAACAAAAATTTAAATCGATTACTAATAGTATAAGATCCTAATTTGCTAACTAAAAAGACTAAAATATTCATTATTGTAATTATTGCCTTAATAGGTCTTCTTACCTTTTTAGAAGCAAGTGAACCAGAACCCATTAATTGGTTTCCTAGCTATGCTAAAACAGATAAAATTCCGCTAGGCACCTTCGTTTCTTACAATATGATTAAAGAAACTTTTGATAAGAGTACATTAAAAGATATTAATAAACCGCCTTATGAATTCTTATTAGACAATGATACGATTAGTGGAACATACTTTTTTGTAAATGGTTCTATAGATTTTGATAGCGCTGAATTGGATCGAATACTAAACTGGGTAGAAAAAGGAAATACGCTATTTGTATCTTCAAAATCTATTAGTAGTAAATTATTAGATACACTATCTATTGAATTAGATAACCTAGTATCCTTAGATGATATTTCTACGCAACCGATGGTCGAACTAGTAAATAAGAACTTAAAAGTAGAAAAACCATATCATTATGATCGCGACACCTACAATCCATATTTTAGTGAGATAGATACTACAAGCACTACGGTTCTTGGACTTACTCAATTATACAATGACACATTACAAATTAAAAACCCTAAGCTGAACTATATTAAGCAACCTTTTGGTCAAGGTGAGATACTACTACACTCTTTTCCAGAAGCTTTCGGAAACTACTTTATGTTAACTGATAACAATTATGAATATACCCAAAATTTATTGAGCTATATTGACTTTAAAAAAAATATTCTTTGGGACAATCATTACAAATCAGGAAAAACATTCTATAGCTCTCCTTTGTTTTTCTTATTACAAAATAGATACTTAAAATGGGCTTATTACATCTTACTGATTGGAGTGTTACTTTTTGTGATTTTTGAAGGAAAAAGAAAACAAAGAAGTATCCCGATTATAACACCTCTAAAAAATCAAACATTAGCTTTTACTAGAACGATTAGTGCAATGTATTTTGAGAAGGAAAAGCATAAAGAAATTGTAGAAAAACAAAATCTTCTTTTCTTAGATTATGTTCATCATGATCTAAGAATACCTACAAATACTTTGGATGAAAAAACTTTGTTAGACATTTCTGCAAGAAGTAATAATGATTTTGAAGATACCAAGGCATTGTTTACATACTTTGAGGAACTTAGTAGAAAAAGAATAATAACTAAAGAAGAATTAATTCGACTATATAATATGATTAGCGAATTTAAAAACAAATCATAACGGAAACGATATAAAACATACTCTTAAAAAGAGAAAAAACGAAATCATATGGAAAACGAAGAGTTACAAAATGATGCTCAAAAAGCTCCCGATAACACTACTCCTTCTGAGACTACTCAAGAAAGTATTATTCCAACAGAAAAAACTTCAGAAAATATAAATTTTGAGAATCGTATTGATCTTAGCGAATTACAACAAGCAGTAGAAAGACTAAAATCAGAACTAGCTAAAGTTATTATCGGACAGCAGGATTTTATTGAATTACTAATTGTATCTCTATTATCCAATGGACATGTTCTTATAGAAGGGGTCCCTGGAATTGCCAAAACAGTAACCGCTAAGTTGTTTGCAAAAACCTTAGAAACCAACTTTAATAGAATTCAATTTACTCCAGATTTAATGCCAAGTGACGTATTAGGAACTTCTGTTTTAAACATGAAAACTAGTGATTTCGAATTCAAAAAAGGGCCAATATTTTCTAACATGGTTTTAATTGATGAGATCAACCGTGCTCCTGCAAAAACTCAGGCCGCTCTATTTGAAGTAATGGAAGAACGACAAGTTACTATAGATGGTATTAGGTATATAATGGAACCACCTTTTATGGTACTAGCAACACAGAATCCAATCGAGCAAGAAGGAACATATGCTTTACCAGAGGCGCAACTAGATCGTTTTTTGTTTAAAATCAAAGTGGATTATCCGTCGTTAGAAGAAGAAGTAAATATTCTAAAAACGCATCACGAAAGAAAGACATTAAAACCATTAGAACTAGTAAATTCTGTAATGACTCCTGAAAAACTTGCAGAATACAAGAAAAAAACACAAGAAGTTATTATCGAAGAAAAAATTATAGGATATATCGCAGAAATTGTTACCAAGACTAGAACACATCCTCATCTATACCTTGGAGGTTCGCCACGTGCTTCTATAGCGGTAATGAATGCTTCCAAAGCTTTTGCTGCAATTAATGGTAGAGATTTTGTAACTCCAGAGGATATTAAAAAATCATTATATCCAGTTTTACGACACCGTATTATATTATCACCAGAACGTGAAATGGAGGGAATGACTACAGAAGATGTTATTGAAATGATTATCCAATCAGTAGAAATACCTCGTTAACTGTGATCAAATTTTACAAATCCTTATATCTAAGTTCACGAGTATTTTATATACTCGCTATACTATCGGTGCTTTTTTTAACATCTTATTGGTTCAATGTATTGTATCCAATAGCTTGGTTATTATTATGGGGATTAGTAGTTACCTTTTTATTTGATATTGTTATTTTATTTAATACAAAAAAAGGTATTGAAGCAAGTAGGTTGTTGCCTGAAAAATTTTCTAATAGTGATCTTAATGCAATACCTGTGCGAGTTAAAAGTAACTATGCGTTTACAACATTTACAGAAATAATAGATGAGATCCCTATCCAATTTCAAAAAAGAGACTTTCTAAAGACTGGAGTAATACCTCCAAAGTCAACTTTGGATTTTGAGTATTCATTAAGACCGATTAAAAGAGGAGAATATGTTTTTGGCCATCTACATGTCTACACTATGACCAAAATCAATTTAGTCAAAAAAAGATATAGTTTTGATAAATCTGCTATGGTAAAGGTGTATCCATCCTTTATACAAATGAAGAAGTATGATTTTTTAGCTATTGACAACAAATTAACTCAATTTGGGCTTAAAAAAATAAGACGTATTGGCCACACAATGGAGTTTGAACAGATTAAAGAATATGTGGTTGGTGATGATATAAGAACAATCAACTGGAAAGCAACTGCCAAGCATGGAAACCTAATGATCAATCAATTTCAGGATGAAAAATCACAACCAATATATTCTATAATTGATGAGAGTCGAGTAATGAAAATGCCTTTTAAAGAGTTAAGTTTATTAGATTATGCAGTAAACAGTACACTTGCATTTTCTAATATCGCACTTAAGAAAAATGATAAAGTAGGAATGCTTACTTTCTCCAATTCAGTTAGCAACTTTTTACCAGCAAGTAGAAAGAAAACATATATTAATAATGTATCTGAAACCTTATACAATATTAAAACACAGTTTCTAGATTCGGATTTTGGATTATTATACGCCCATGTAAAAAGACAAATCAATCATCGTAGCTTACTTTTATTCTACACCAACTTTGAACATATTTCGGCATTAAAAAGACAACTCCCTTACTTACAAGCATTAGCAAAAAAACACTTATTGGTAGTTATTTTCTTTGAAAATACGGAATTACATCAATTGATACACCAGAATGCAGAAGATATCCAAGCTATCTATGATCAAACTATCGCACAGCAATTTGCCTACGATAAAAAAATAATGGTAAAAGAACTACAAAGGCATGGCATCCAAACAGTTTTGACATCACCAGAAGACTTAACTGTAAACACCATTAATAAATATTTAGAGATCAAAGCTAGAGGGCTTTTATAATTCCTCAATCAAACACTATTTACATTTCATCCATTAAATTCTACAATTGGGTGATATACTTTATAAGAGTATCCAAGATTTATAGACTTTTGAATCATCAAAACGAAATAATAAAAATCAAAAAACTAAACTCTTATGAAAACTCTAGTATTATTTTTAGCAATGACTGCCATACACTTTGTAACTAATGCACAAGACACCAAAGGGATTACTATCACAGTAACAGTACCTAATGTATCGAGTTCTGATGGCGCCGTACTTTTTGGATTATATGATGAAGCTACTTTTATGAAAGCTGCTCCGATAAAATCAACAAAAGGCGAAATAAAAAATGGTGTAGCCACAATAACTTTTACAGATATTCCTACTGGAGAGTATGGTATCTCTTGTGTGCACGATGCCAATAATAATGAAAGAATGGATTTTGAAGAAAACGGAATGCCAAAAGAAAGTTATGGAGTATCTAACAACAATATGAGCTATGGACCACCAATGTGGAGTGATGCAAAATTTGAAGTAGGTAACGAAGATCTAGAATTAGAAATTAGGTTCTAATATAGAATAACATACTCATCAATCAAGAAAAAAGGGTTTTACTTTATAATATAAGTAAAACCCTTTTATATAATAACTACTAAATATTAATCTTCACAATTCGTTTCACTAGCATCCCTTAGTGCTTCTTCCAAATCAGCATCTTCAATAAGTGGACAATCGTCCAATGCACTCAAATATGCTATCGATGCAGCTTTTAAAGATTCGCAATTTTCTACACTAGGGTCATTTCCATATCGCTCTAGTGCAGCACTATAATTTTCAATTGCATTAATGGCGATACAACCTCCTGTAAGATCTTCTAAAATTTCCTCTTCTGAAAAAGAAGTTAATAACGCACCAATACTTAATCCCAATATCACTAAAGATTTACTTACTATTTTCATTTGTTAAATTTTTAATTATTATAAGTTTTATTGTTTAGTATGGTTAAATAGAGAGAGGTCAACATTTTCTTGAAAAAATTTCAATAGAAAAAACAAATTTTTAGTATATCATTAATAAGTTTTATCAATAGCTTTCCTATTTTTGTCATCCAAAATTAACAACATGACCATTACACAGCTACGATATGTATTAGCAGTTGCTGAACATCAAAATTTTACAAAAGCAGCAGAAAAAACGTTTGTTACTCAACCTACATTGAGTATGCAAATTCAAAAATTAGAAGAAGAACTAGCTATCCTAATATTTGACCGAAGTAAAAAGCCAATTGAGCTTACAGAAGTGGGTAAAAAACTAGTACAACAGGCTAGGAATATAGTTAATGAAAGTGAACGAATACAAGATATAGTTGATCAACAAAAAGGGTTTATTGGAGGAGAATTTAAATTAGGAGTTATACCAACGGTAATGCCTACTTTATTACCTATGTTCTTACATAATTTCATAAAAAAATATCCAAAAGTAAAACTAAAAATTGAGGAGCTAACAACTGAGGCTATTATGGAACGTTTGCAAGACGGACATCTTGATGCTGCAATTGCTGCAACTCCTTTACAGAATGAAAGTATTAAGGAGCGTGTGTTATACTATGAACCTTTTGTTGGCTATATACCTCCTAGTCATCGATTAAATAAAAAGAATAAAATAGATATATCTGATTTAGATATAGACGACATGTTATTGTTAGAAGATGGGCATTGCTTTAGAGATGGAATTGTAAACTTATGCAAAACCCAAAAGAGCTATGACGAAGATCATTTTCAGTTAGAAAGCGGAAGTTTCGAAACATTGGTTAAACTATCTAATGAAGGATTAGGAATGACACTATTACCTTACCTACATACATTGGATATCAATGATAAGGAAAAAGGAAATCTACATTTTTTTAACGAACCTTCTCCAGCTCGTGAAGTAAGCCTTATTTTTCACAAAAGTGAGTTAAAAATGCAAATTATAGAAGCACTACACAGTACAATCGCTGGTGTAGTAAAAGGAGCAATTACTTTTCAAAATGTTCAGATTATAAGCCCTATATCAAAAATAAAAAGCGACTAAAAAGTCGCTTTTATAATTTTATGATTTTAAATAAATTAAACAAGGTTCTAACTCTGGTTTGTTAAGTGCCAAAGATTGAATCCAAAGTTTTAATTCTTCAATCTCGTGCGGTAGTAATCTGTTTAGTGCTTTAATTACTTCCTTTGTAAATAGATTTACATCAAAACTAACCTTTTTCAGTACAGTCTTGGTATAATCAAACATTGCTCTCGCCATAAATTAATAGGGGTTTAAATGTTAGGTTTAATACAAGTAATTGTAGGATAATACTTACAGTTTTTAAAGTTGTTACAACTAATATAGTCAAATAAAACTAAAAAACCGTCTTTTAACCCTTATTTAACTTTACTAAAAATTGTTATCGCCATCTAAAAGATCACCTAAACCACCTAAAATACTACCTTCTCCTCTACTTTTGCCTCCTCCTCTAGGAGCTAATGCTAGCACTCTATTTGCTAACCTACTAAATGGTAAAGATTGTATATAAACCACTCCTGGACCTGTTAAGTTTGCAAAAAACAATCCTTCGCCTCCAAAAATTGTATTCTTAATACCCTTTACCATTTCTATATCATAGTTAACGCCTTTAGAAAAACCTATAATACAGCCAGTATCTATTTTCAATGTTTCTCCAACTTGTAATTCTTTTCGAGCAGTAGTGCCGCCTGCATGCACAAAAGCCATTCCATCTCCTTCTAGCTTTTGCATAATAAACCCTTCTCCTCCAAATAAGCCTCTTCCTAATTTTTTTGAAAATTCGATCCCAACAGAAACTCCCTTAGCTGCACAAAGAAATGCATCTTTCTGACAAACAAACTTACCTCCATATTCTGTAAGATCTATAGGAATAATTTTTCCTGGATATGGCGAAGCAAAACTAACTTTCTTTTTCCCCACAACTTCATTATAAAAAGCAGTCATAAAAAGACTTTCACCAGTAAGTAAGCGTTTTCCTGCTCCAAAAATCTTTCCCATAAATCCTTCATCTTTCTGGGAACCATCTCCAAAAATAGTATCCATCTTGATACCATCCTCCATCATCATAAAACTACCTGCCTCTGCAATCACTCCTTCTTGAGGGTCTAGTTCTATTTCCACATATTGCATTTCTTCTCCATAGATAGCGTAGTCAATTTCGTGTGCTGTCATATTTAATTATTTATTTTATTGATTAATGAATAGTCTCAATATATAAGTTACAGATTAACACAAAGTGTTACAGAATTTAGTATCTAATAAATAAAAATTAATAACCTTTTACACTTAAACCTACTTGGTTTTTAATCTAATTGTCCATTCAAAATTAAATGTAGAGACTTCAATACCCTGTTTATTTGTCCCTATAGATTTCATCCATATAGTTTGTCCTTCTCCGGTTTCTATTGTTTTCTGAATCGCCTCTTTAATCAAATGCCCATCACTACATATAAATGTGATTCTACCAGTAGCTTTTTTTGTAAAAGTAGCATTATTATTTGCTACTAACATCGATATTTTTTTGCCGCTTTCCTTAATCTGACCAGAAACCATAGCACCTGTACTCATCTCTGCAGCCATACCCTGTACTGCCCAAAACATAGAATTAAAAGGGTTTTGATTCATCCATCTATGCTTAACGCTAACAGTACAACTAGACTCACTAATTTGTTTTACACGAACACCACAGAGCCAAGCAGAGGGTAACTTAAACATTGTGAAGGTGTTAATTTTTCCTGGTGTAATCTTCATAATATGATATTTAATTGTTCTAAAATATTGAAAAAGAATGGACATACAAAATCGCTTTAAATCATAAAATTATGTTAAAATATGGTACTATGTTTTGCATAATACCTTCTTTTAACCATATATTTGTATAAGAAACTATTATATACTTTTAAAAAATGTCAACTAACAACCATAATAACATCGCAACATTTATGCACTTAGGAGTGTTCACTAAGTACTTTATTCCATTCGGTAATTTTATTGTTCCCATACTTTTATGGACTACCAATAAAGAAAAATCCGATTTTATAGACGAACACGGAAAAGAAGCAATCAATTTTCAGTTAAGTATTTTATTATACACTGTTATTTTAGGAATGATATCCTTTCCATTTTTTATGTTCAACATACTTGGAGATGCTTCTTTGTTCGATATTTTTAATCATAATGGATTAGATCTTCACTTTTCTAGTGATGGTGGATTTAGAACATTAATAGGCGCTTCTTTTGTAGGAGTTATTGCTTTAATTGGTTTCTTTTTAGAAATCATTTTTATCATCTCTGCTGCAATTAAAGGAAATAAAGGTGAGCGATATAAATATCCATTAACAATACGCTTTATAAAGTAATTTTAACATGAACTCATCAATCAATATAAAATATGTTTTAATTACAGCTATAGCTGTGGTATCCTCCTTCTTTTTTCATGAGTTGGCCCACTTCATCACTGGGAAACTTTTAGGATATGAAATGGGAATGACACTTAACTCTGCATTCCTGAAGGAAGGAGAATATCAATATAGTTGGCATCAACAATTAGTAAGTGCTGCAGGTCCATTATTTACAATAATTCAGGCTTTTGTCATTTTCTATTTTATAAAAAAAACAAATAATGAGTATTGGTATCCATTTTTATTCTTTGCTTTTTACTCTAGAGTATTAGCTATGATAATATCTATTTTTAATCCTAATGATGAAGCTAGAATTAGTGCTTGGTTAGGTCTAGGATATTGGATTTTACCATTATTAGTAAGTTTTACATTACTCATATTAGTAATTAAAACATCAAAAGAGCAGAGATACAATTTAAAATTTAACTTAATCAATTATCTTTTATCAACTGTATTTATTGCAGGGGTTGTATTCTCTGATCAATATTTATTTAAATAATAATCATCAATCAATTATTAATCAAAAAATGAACAGTTTAACTTTTTAAAAATCAGTTTTATGAAGATCGAAAACACAAAAGCGCAAATGCGCAAAGGTGTTCTGGAATATTGCATACTTTCAATTCTTAAGGACGATGATGCTTATGTGGCAGAGATTTTAGAGACCCTTAAAGATGCAAAGATGTTAGTTGTAGAAGGCACAATATATCCCCTACTAACCAGACTTAAAAATGCAGGCTTACTAAGCTATCGCTGGGAGGAGTCAACATCAGGACCACCACGTAAATATTATGGACTTACAGAAACAGGAAAACTTTTTCTTAAAGAATTAAACACTACTTGGGACGAATTACAAAATGCAGTAACCATAGTTACTAAACAAAAAAAGAAACAAAAATGAACAAGACAGTCAATATAAATTTAGCAGGCATATTTTTTCATATCGATGAAGACGCTTACTTAAAGCTGCAGCGCTATATTCAGGCGATAAAACGTTCGTTTACCGACTCTCAAGGTAGAGATGAAATTATCGCTGATATCGAAGCTAGAATAGCAGAACTTTTCAGTGAAAAAATAAAAGATGAAAGACAAGTAATAGGCATCAAAGAAGTTGATGAAGTAATCGAAGTAATGGGGCAACCCGAAGATTATAGATTGGATGAAGAAATTTTTGAAGATGAACCAAAATCATCATATCAAAGAACTACCAAGTCTAAACAATTATTCAGAGATACTTCTAACTCGTATGTAGGAGGTGTAAGTTCCGGGTTAAGTCATTACCTAGGTATAGATCCTATTTGGTTAAGAATCGCATGGATATTATTTACTGTATTCTCTAGTGGTGCATTTATTCTTATATATATAGCATTTTGGATTTTTGTACCAGAAGCAAAAAGTACTGCAGATTACCTAGCTATGAAAGGTGAGGCAGTAAATATCAGTAACATTGAAAAAAAAATCAAGGAAGGATTTAATGATGTTGCAGATAAAGTTAAAGACGTAGATTATCAAAAATATAGTGATAAAGTAAAAAGTGGATCTACTAGTTTCTTTGACGCCCTTGGAGATGTACTATTAGTAGTATTAAAAATATTCGTAAAATTTATAGGTGTATTACTTATAATAGTTGCAGGTATTACTTTAATAAGTCTTTTTATTAGTTTATTTACTGTTGGTACTTTTGGATTTATAGAAACACCATTTACTGAATATATTGATGTTGTCAATCATCCTAATATTCCTTTATGGTTGGTATCATTACTTACATTATTTGCAGTAGGTATTCCATTTTTCTTTTTATTCATTTTAGGATTAAAAATTGTAATCAATAATCTAAAATCAATAGGTACACCAGCCAAGTTAGCTCTTTTAGCTGTTTGGATTCTATCTGTAATAGGATTAACCGTAGTAGGGATTCGTCAAGCTACTCAAGAAGCTTATGATGCAGAAGTAATCGAAGATTCGAGAAACTTAAACATACAATCAAACGACACTTTAACTATAAAAATGGTTGGAAACAACAGATATGTAAGAGGTTTATATCACAGAAATGATTTTAAAATAAAAAGAGATGAAAATGATAATAAGGTGATTGTAATTCAGGATGTAGAAGTTTTGATTAAAGAAAACAGAGAGGATTCAACACCAAAATTAATTATTAGAAAAAATGCAGAAGGAAGTAGTTATGATGGAGCAAAAGAAAGAGCTGCTGCAATCAAGTATAATTATGACATAAAAGGGAACACCTTATTATTAGACGGATATGCTATCACTGATTACACAAATAAGTACAATGATCAAGAAGTTGAAATCATAATTTCTATACCCGAAGGGATGACAATATATGCCGATGATAATACCTCTGGTTTTAATAACTCTTGGAAATATAACGATTATCTAACTATTGATGGTAAAGAAGGTAAGTATCTAAAACTAATAGATGGAAAACTTAGTTGTCTAGACTGTCCAAAGGATGAATGGGAATACAATGAATGGGAAGAAGATGATAAGGATTCTGATGACGGAGTAAAAATTAATATCAACTCTGATGATGACAATGCAAATCTTAAGATTGACGAAGATGGAGTACAAATCAAAAGTGAAGAAGTAGATATAAAAATTGACGAGAACGGAATAAAAATCAAAACCGATAATTAGTAACAATCAAAAAACGAACAGTTTAACAAATTAAATCACTTAAATTATGACAACACTAGCTAAAATAATAGTAACCATATGCTTATCTGCATTATGTTGTTCTTGTAACATAGCCTTTAATGGAATTAGAGGTCAGGGAGATGTAATTAAAAAAGAAAAGACCATTAACGAAAACTTTGATACTATCAAATCAAGTCGAGGTTTAGATGTAGTTTTAACGAATAAAAAAGATAGAAAAGTAATCATTGAAGCTAATGAAAATTTGCATCAGCATATAGAGGTATATGTAGAAGGCGAGACACTATATATCACTTCTGACAAAAACATTTATCAAGCAGACGAGAAAACAGTATATGTATCATATGATAAACTAGGAAAAATATCTGCTACTAGTGGTTCTAAAGTAACATCTCAAGGAGCAGTTGTACAAAAAGACCTTGCAATTAGTGCAACAAGTGGTGCAGATATTGAACTAAAAGTAAAAGCGGAAACACTTACTACATCTGTAACCAGTGGAGCAATGATGGATCTATCCGGAAAAGTAAACAACCATAATGCAAGCGCAACTAGTGGTGCTGATATTAGAGCTAGTGAATTATTAAGTTTAGTATCAGAAGCAAAAGCTACTAGTGGTGCAATGATTAGAATCCATGCTAAAGATCAATTTACAGGAAAAGCAACTAGTGGTGCTAATATTAATTACTATGGAGAACCTGGAAAAGTTGATGAAGTAGAAAATTCTGGAGGAAACGTAAAAAGAAATTAAACAAATATATAACCAATAAATTCAACCACAGACCAACCACCAACCAACCAAAAATCGAACCACCTGAAAAGCTTCCATTGTTGACAGACAAGTTATTTAGATATTTATGCTTTTTGGGTGGTTTTTTCTTTTCATCATTTTAAAAATCAAAAAATGATCACACAAAAAGTAATTCAGAACAAATTACCATTCATTATTCTTGTTACATCAATAGTTGGGCTTCATATCTTTTGGGAATATCATTATAATAATGGGGTAACGACACATCATCTATTAGCCCGAGAAGATTTACCTGGAATATCAAATTGGTGGGGATTATTATCAATCCCCTTACTAAGTTGGATTTTGATTTCCTTAAGTAAGTGGCTACATAATAAAAACTCAATTACCTACAGCTTATCAAAAATCGCAAAGGGTTTTATTGGAGGATTAGTTTTCGGAATATTAATAGCTTTATTATGGGAATTACGGTTAGAAAACATTTTACAATATGCTATTTGGACGCCAATCATTCTAGCTTTTTTCATTCCAATATATCTTCCAGGAAATTTACTGGGCTTTATACTTGGGCTTACCTATACTTTTGGAGGGATCTTACCAATAGGTATCGGTTTAGTTCTCATAATAATATCATTTATGATATGGACCATTTTTAGAAAATGGATCCCAATTATACTCCAAAAAATCAATCAAAAAAATTAATCAATCAAAAACGAACTATCATGTTAAAAACAATTTTAAGTAAAACTCATAAACTTTTATTTATAGCGTTAATTCCTTCACTTCTAACCGCACAAAATAATTCTTCATTAGAAGAAACAATTCTAGAGCTAGATAAAAAATTCTGGAAATCATATAACACTTGTGATATTACTACATTTAAAACTTTTTTTGTAGAAGATTTTGAGTTTTATCACGATAAAGGAGGGCTTACTTCTGGACTTACTAAAATGATGTCCAGTGTAGAAAATGGATTATGCAATCCAGAAAACCCAAGAGTTCGCAGAGAAGTTGTAGAAGGTAGTGTACAGGTATATCCTCTAAATAATTATGGTGCAATTATTACTGGAGAACACGTTTTTTATGTTTCAGAAAAAGATAAAAAAGAAAAACTTGTTGAAATAGCTAAATTTACTCACGTTTGGCGACATAAAGATGAACAATGGAAAATGACTAGAGTTCTTAGTTACGATCACCAACCAGCGCCACAAAATACAGACAAAAAAGAAATTTCCTTATCAGATAATATCTTAAATAAATATATAGGAACCTACCAAGCGCCACAAACGGGAACAGTAATTATTACCAAAAAAGAGCAACATTTAGAAGTAAATGCTGGCAAAATGAACGCAATAGTATACCCGCAAACAGAAAATTTATTTTTTCATAAACAAAGCCCTCTCACCTTTGAGTTTATACAAGACAAGAACAGTGTAGTCTCAAAAATGATTGTACGCGAAAATGGTAAAATAGTAGAAGAAGCGAAAAAAGTAAAATAATACCTTAAATAACATTGCCTTGTTAAACGTTTTTTTTGCATTTGGTAGAAAAAAAAAGCCTCTAATCTAAAAGAGTCTTTTTTTTGGTACGTCTTTTGAAATATCGCTTAAAACAACATTATATTTAATAAATAATATTGAATTGAAGATGATATTTTTTTGACTCGTATTATACTGAAATAAAAAAAACACAGTTTAAAATAAAAACTTTCATACTATGAGAACATGGGCACTTTCTTTATTATGCCTAATCGGTTTAGGAAACCTACACGCGCAAAAAGAGAAAATAAAAGGAAATAAAATTGTAGTTACTGAACAAAAATCAGTAGATGCTTTTCATACAATACAACTCAATGATAATTTTGAAGTAACATTACAAGAAGACAGTGATAATATAATATCTATTGAGGCAGATAGTAATTTACAGGAAGTAATCAATATAACTGTACAAGATAGCATCTTAAATATTAAGTCTGATAAAAGGATCAAACGCTCAAAAGCACTTAATATTAAAATCAGTTATGCTCAAGATTTAAAGAAGATAGTATCTTTTAATAAAGTACAACTTAAATCTACTTCTTTAATAAAAGCTTCGAACATAAGAATCGAAAGTAATGATGATTCTGAGATGTTTCTAAGTATTGAAGCTGATAAAACAAGTAGTATTACAAATGGCAAATCTAATGTTGATTTACATATAAATGCAAATGAAGCTTTTTATCAAGTAAATGATGACTCCGAACTTAAAGGTATCGTAGAAGCAGATAGCCTAAAAATAGACTTATATCAAAAAGGATATGCAAAATTAGAAGGGAAAGTAACTTCGATGCTATTAAGAGCTGATGGAAATACTGATTTCTATGGTGAAAAATTAATCACAGAAAAAACTTCAATAATTGCTGAAGGTTCTACCGATTGTTATTTAATAGCCAATGAAGAAATTACTATTGAAGCCAAGGATGATTCAGAGATTTACCTTCTTGGAGAACCAAAAATCAATATCCCTGTATTTACTAATGAAGCTATATTGTACAAGAAAAAAATAGATTATAGTCCTGGTTTACTAAAACTATAATAAAAAAACACCTGATATGTATTAAATACATATCAGGTGTTTTTTATCGTATCGATATACTATTATTTACGCAGAAACTTCTTCACTAGTTTCTATTGTAGCAAGATACCTTTCTGCATCCAATGCTGCCATACAACCAGTACCTGCAGCAGTAACCGCTTGTCTATATTCTTTATCCTGAACATCTCCAGAAGCAAATACTCCAGGAATATTTGTTTTTGTAGACTTACCTTCTGTAATAATATATCCAGTATCATCCATATCAATCTGATCTTTAAAAATATCAGTATTAGGTTTATGACCAATAGCTATAAACAATCCTGTTATTGAAATTTCAGACTTATCTCCAGTTTGATTGTTTACCATACGCAGACCATCTACTACCTGATCTCCTATCACCTCATCAACTTCTGTATTATAAAGCACTTTAAGATTTGGAGTATTATTTACACGATGTTGCATAGCTTTCGAAGCTCTCATATAATCTTTACGCACAAGCATCGTAACACTAGAGCAAATATTAGCCAAATAAGTAGCCTCTTCTGCTGCAGTATCTCCCGCTCCCACGATCGCAACATCCTGTCCTTTATAAAAGAATCCATCACAAACTGCACAGGCAGAAACTCCACCTCCACGTAATTTCTGTTCACTAGGCAAACCTAAATATTTAGCAGTGGCACCAGTAGATATTATTATAGCTTCTGCTTCGATCTCTTTCGTATTATCAACTGTAACTTTATGAATACCTCCTACTTCTTTACTAAATTCGACAGAAGTAACCATCCCTATTCGGACTTCAGTTCCAAAACGCTCGGCTTGTTGCTGTAATTGCACCATCATTGTAGGTCCATCGATTCCCTCAGGATATCCCGGAAAATTATCTACCTCAGTCGTAGTAGTTAACTGACCTCCTGGTTCCATACCAGTGTACATAATTGGTTTTAAATCTGCTCTGGCTGCATATATTGCTGCAGTATAACCTGCAGGTCCTGAACCTATAATAAGGCATTTTATTCTTTCTATAGTATCTGACATAATCTTTTCTATTTAACTGATGTAAAAGTAGCAATTTGATGATAAACCTTACACTAAAGTTATTAAGAATTGTTATTCATATATAGATATCCTAGATAATCATCAGAAAGATGAATCCGAAAAATCATAATTTCAATTAGATACCCTACTTTTATTCCAAAATAAAAGAAAATGACACTTTTCGATACTTTGGATATTTTAGGAACTATTGCTTTTGCTATTTCTGGAGCTTTAAGTGCGATGAATAGAAGATTCGATCTGTTTGGAATCTTTATTATTGCATTTGTCACAGCTATTGGTGGCGGAACTCTAAGAGATGTATTAATTGGTGCAACACCTGTATCCTGGATGCAAAACACTGTAAACATGTACTTGATCGGTGGAGTAACTATACTAGCTATATTGTTCCGAAATAAAATAGATTACCTAAAAAAGTCTCTTTTCTTATTTGATACTATAGGATTAGGTATTTTTACTATTATAGGAGTAGAAACAGGCATACAGACCAACCTAGCCCCTATTGTATCTATTGCATTAGGAACCATGACGGGATGTTTTGGAGGTGTTATTAGAGATATCCTATGTAATGAAGTTCCTGTAATTTTCAGGAAAGAAATTTATGCAACGGCATCTATTGCTGGAGGAATATGTTTTATGATTTTATATACACTGAACACTCCAATTAATCTTATATATATAATTACAACCTTATTAATTATTATTATTCGACTAATTGTAGTAAAATACCAAGTTGCATTACCAATGTTTACGGTAAAAAACCATAAAAGCTAATATCATTAAAAATGAAGACGCATTTTGATTTAGATGATTTAGAATTTATACGATTATTCAAAGAAGGCACTCTGAACCCTTCTTTATTCAATCATGAAGCACACCTAAGACTAGCTTGGATATACATAAGTTTTAGTGATGCAGATACAGCCTGTAAAAAAATTTCTAATCATATTTTATCATATGTGACTAAATTAAATGCAACCGATAAGTTTAATAGTACATTGACGATTGCAGCAGTTAACATTGTAAACCACTACATACAAAAATCTAAATCGAATAATTTTAAAGGATTCATTACGGAATTTCCCGATTTATAGAACAACTTTAAAGAATTAGTAAATGCTCATTATAGTTTCGATATTTTCAACTCTAAAGAGGATAAAATGAATTATTTACCACCTGATTCACTACCTTTTTCGTAAATATTAACACATATTTTTCAACTATGTATCAATATACATTTTTAAAAATACTTTCATGGATTTTACTGGATAGTTATTGAATTTCAAAAATTATTCAATCTCCTGTTCTTTTACTTGGAAATCGACTCTTTTTAGGCTATGTTCGTACACTCAGAAAAGACATTACACAATGATTATCGAACCAAGAACTCGCGGTTTTATCTGCTTGACAGCACATCCTAAAGGATGTGAACAAAATGTACTAAATCAAATCAATTATATTAAATCTAAAGGAGCCATTGAAGGTCCAAAAAATGTACTAGTTATAGGAGCATCTACCGGGTTTGGTCTTGCTTCAAGAATTACTAGTGCTTTTGGTTCTAACGCTGCTACAATAGGAGTTTTTTTAGAAAAACCACCTAAAACAAATAGACCAGCCTCTCCAGGATGGTATAATACTGCTGCATTCGAGACACAAGCGCATGAAGCCGGATTATATGCCAAAAGTATTAATGGAGATGCATTTTCTAATGAGATAAAAGAGCAAACCATCGCTCTTATCAAGAAAGATCTAGGCCAAATTGATTTAGTAATTTATAGTTTAGCTTCTCCTGTAAGAGTACATCCAGAAACTGGAGTAAAACATAAATCCTCTTTAAAACCTATTGGAGATTCTTACACAAATAAAACTGTAGATTTCCATACCGGAAATATATCTCAAGTATCCATAGAACCTGCGACTGAAGAAGACATAGAAAATACAGTGACAGTTATGGGGGGAGAAGATTGGAAGTTCTGGATTGATGCTTTGCAAAAAGAAAATTTATTAGCTCCAGAAGCTAAAACAATTGCCTATTCTTATATTGGTCCTAAGTTAACTGAACCTGTATATAGAAAAGGAACTATTGGTCGCGCCAAAGATCATTTAGAAGCAACAGCATTTGATATTACTGATTCTCTTGCTGATATAAACGGGAAAGCATATGTTTCTGTAAATAAAGCGCTAGTAACACAAGCTAGTTCAGCTATTCCTGTTATTCCTCTATACATTTCTTTATTATACAAAATAATGAAAGAAAATAATGTTCATGAAGGATGTATAGAGCAAATGCAACGTTTGTTTGCAGATCGATTATATAACAACAATGAAATCGCTACCGATGACAAAGGCAGAATACGAGTCGATGATTGGGAAATGCGCGAAGATATTCAAGCAAAGATAAAAGAGCTTTGGGATAGTGCCACCACAGAAACGTTATCAACTATTGGTGATTTAGAAGGATACAGTAATGATTTCTTTAACTTATTTGGGTTTAAAGTAGCTGGAATCGATTATACCCAAGATGTAAATGAAGTTGTTGAAATTCCAGGATTACAATCTTAATTTAACTTTATTCTTAGTAAAGTATAGATCCCTTGTTACGTGCGGTAATAAGGGATTTTTCGTTTATAGTATTAAAAGGCTAATAACTTCTGTTTTGCGAAAATCCTTTTCTCTAAATTATACTCTAGTTAAACTTAATAACCATTAGCAGAAAATTATAATGATTCATTGATTTTAGATCAAAAATGCAACAAAACTTCATTGCTTAAGTATTTATGCATGAACGGATACAATCATTACATACAATTTTCGTTATTTTGCAGACAAATTACAGATACTTGAAAAATACATTTTTCTATATAACTTTTACACTTCTTTTTTGCACTATCTCGTTTGCTCAAGAAGGTAAAAAAATCAAGGTTCAATCAGATCGTACCATTAAAAACGAAGAACGTTTTCCCGGTGCAACGATTCTTGCCAAAGTAAAAAAACAAGTTTATATTGAACACGAAGGCATTGAAATATGGTGTGATCAAGCCGTTCATTATGGAGAAGATAAGTTTGTAAGAGCTTTTGGTAATGTAAAAATGAAGCAAGGAGATACGCTTACTATGACAAGTGCTTATGCTGAATATAATGGTAATAGTAAATTTGCATATGCGAGAGAAAAAGTCTTTTTAGAAACCCCATCGAATACATTAACAACAGATACACTATTTTTTGATCGATTACGTCAGCAAGCTTATTACAGAAGTGGTGGAACAGTAAAAGATTCTTCTAATACCCTTACTAGTAAAATAGGAAGGTATTTTATGGACAGAAAACAATATTCATTTAATACAAAAGTAAAAATTGTTAACCCAGAAAATACGGTAGATTCTGATCGTTTGGATTATTATACAGATAACGGTCATGCATATTTATACGGACCATCAACAGTAAAAGGAGAAGAAAGCACACTCTATTGCGAGCGTGGTTTTTATGATACTAAAGTAAAGACTGGATATGCTATAAAAAATGCTCGTATCGATTATGATAATCGAACTGTTTTTGGTGATAGTATATTTTATAATAGTGCCATACAATTTGCATCAGCCACGAATAACATTAAAGTATTAGATACCGCCAATAATTCGATTATTACCGGTCATTATGCAGAAGTTTTTAAGGACAAAGATTCTGTATTTATCACAAAAAGAGCATTAGCATCCACTTTACAGGAAAAAGACTCTATTTATATTCACAGTGACACTTTAATGGTTACAGGAAAACCAGAACGTAGAATTATGAATGGTTTTTATGATGTTCGAATTTTTAAAAGTAATATGAGTGGTAAGAGTGATTCTATTAATGTTGATCAAACCACTGGATATACTAAAATGATAGGAAAACCTATTATTTGGTCTCAGCGAAATCAAATGACCGGTGATACTATAAAGATTATATCAAATACTGAAACTGAAAAGCTTGATTCACTGCTAGTGTATCAAAATGCATTTTTAGTCCAAGAAGACACACTAAAAGCTGGATATAATCAGGTGAAAGGTCAAACGCTGTATGGATTATTTAAAGACAATGAAATTTATCAAGTAGATATCGATAAGAATACAGAAACTATATTTTATCAAAGAGAAAGTGAAGGAGAACTTAAACTGATTGGTATTAATAAAGTATTATCGAGCTCGATAAAATTACTACTAGAACAACGAGAAATTGTAGATGTCTACTATTATCAAAATGTAGACGGAACATTGTATAGAGAAATTGATTTGCCTGAAAATGCTAGGGAACTATCTGGTTTTAAATGGAGAGGAGAAGAACAAATACTTAGTAAGAAGGATCTTTTTAGAGGAGAAACACCTCCCAAGTTGACAAAAATAACAGGGATACCACTTCCTGTAGAAGATGATGACTTCTTTGATGAAGAAACTATAAAGCGTCTAGAAGAAAACAAATCCGAAGGTTCTCGACTATTAGAGCAAAAACTTGAAGACGCAGAATTAAAGGAAACTAATGAAGAGTTGGATGAAATTCTAAAACCCAAGAAAAAGACTAAGGAAAACACAAAAGCCAAAAAGAAAAATGATACAACTTCTAAAAAAGAATTACCAAAAAAGGTAGCTTTTGTGGACCATGATCTTAATCGTACGGCAAGACAACGAGATAGCATTACAGTAACAACGTTAAAAAACAAAAAGACTTTAGATAGTATTCAAGAAAAGAAATAAACAAGATTCTTTTTAAATCTTTTCTTTTTTTTAAACATTAAAATAAGCTATCGAAAACTTCATATTGACTTAACTTTACGAATGTGAAAAAAGATTTCTTTACTTATCAAGCGCAAACTACTCCACATCCCTTGGCAATGGAAATTTCGCATGCAGAAGGGAGTCATATTTTTTCAACTGAAAACAAAAAGTATTTAGATTTTGTAGCAGGTGTATCTGCCTGTAGTCTTGGTCACAAACATCCTAGAGTTGTGAACGCTATAAAAGAGCAACTTGACAAGTATTTACATGTAATGGTTTATGGAGAATATATTCAAAAACCGGCAGTGGAACTTACCAAATTACTAGCTTCTCTTCTACCCAATCCTTTAGAAAAAACATATTTAACAAACTCAGGAACAGAAGCAATAGAAGGATCCTTAAAATTAGCACGAAGAACTACTGGAAGAAGTGAAATCATAGCTGCTAAATTAGCGTATCATGGTAATACTATGGGATCAATGAGTGTTATGGGTTTTGAAGAACGAAAACAAGCTTTTAGACCTCTTATTCCGGATGTTTCGTTTATTAATTTCAACAAGGAAGCTGATATACAAAGCATTACAAATAAAACTGCAGGTGTCATTCTAGAAACCATACAAGGAGGAGCTGGATTCATTGAGCCTATTAATGATTATCTTAAAAAAGTTAGAAAACGCTGTAGTGAAGTTGGCGCTTTGCTAATTCTAGATGAAATTCAACCTGGATTTGGTCGTACCGGAAAACTGTTTGGATTTCAAAATTATGATATCATTCCGGATATAATTGTTATGGGAAAAGGAATGGGTGGTGGATTACCAATAGGAGCTTTTACAGCTTCTTCTTCAATGATGGATCAATTACAAGACAATCCAAAACTTGGTCATATTACCACATTTGGAGGCAATCCTGTCATCGCGGCTGCCGCTTTGGCAACTTTGCAGGAAATTACAGAAAGTGACTTAATGGCAGCAACATTAAAAAAAGAAAAATTATTTAGATCGTTCTTAGTACACCCTTTGATAAAAGAAATAAGAGGTGTCGGGTTAATGTTAGCTTTAATAACACCTTCTGCTGAAATAACAAATGAAATTGTTTTAAGATGTCAAGATAAAGGATTAATACTTTTTTGGCTTCTTTTTGAACCAAAAGCAGTACGTATTACGCCTCCTTTAACGATCTCGGAAGAAGAAATTAGTATCGGTTGTCAAATAATCATCGATATATTGGATGAACTTGTAAATCATAAAAATTCAAACATCGATATTGATTAATTCATATAAATTCCTTATATTTAGTAAGCTATCTTACCATATCGCACATCCAGTAGCATCCAAAGGCTTTTATTTTTTAAAACTGTAATCCATTCATTTATAAATGGTACGCATTTTGTTAATTAGTTTGTTAACAAACAAATGATTTCCGAAGTAGTATTATACCAATTCATTTGTAATTTTAATACAGAGGAAATCAATAATGCCAATATAAATTAAGTAAGGTGTTTTGTATTACTCTTAATTGTTGGGGAAAACAAAAAAGATTTACAACGCATTTATGATTTATTCGGCATCTTTAATCAACGTGTATGAAATTTAACCACGAAGAATTCGAAGAAAATAATTTCTCAATTACTCGATATGAGTCTATGCTGAGATCTAATGATGTTAAATTTTTTGATTCTGATGAATTCGAATCAATAATTCATCATTATCTAGAGAATGGAAAAATTGCTAAAGCCAAAAAAGCAATTTCTCTAGGACTTTCTCAACATCCTTCTTCTGTTAATCTAAAACTATTACAAGTTGAAATTCTTGTTTTTGAAGATCGTTTAGATAAAGCTGATAATCTTCTGGCACAGCTTCATGCATTGGAACCTGAAAATGAAGAAATATATATCCAAAAAGCCAATATACTTTCTAAACAAAATGATCACTTAAAAGCAATCGAATTACTAAGCACTGCGCTGCAATATACTACTGATGAAGCAGATGTATATTCTCTTATAGGTATGGAGTATTTGTTTATGGATGATTTTGAAAATGCAAAAGTAAACTTCATGCGATGTCTAGAATCAGATAATCAAGATTACTCGGCACTATATAATATTATTTACTGTTTTGATTTTCTTGAACAACATGAAGAAGCAATAAATTATCTCAATATGTTTTTAGATAAAAATCCATATTGTGAAGTTGCCTGGCATCAAGTCGGCAAACAGTACTTTGACCTTAAAGAATATGAAAAAGCTCTTGCTGCATTTGATTTTGCTATTATTAGTGATGAATATTTTATAGGTGCTTATTTAGAAAAAGGAAAGGTCTTAGAAAAATTAAAACGCTACAATGAAGCTATAGAAAATTATCGGATTACTTTAGAATTAGACGACCCAACTTCTTTTGCTCTACTCAGAATTGGTAAATGTTTCGAAAAATTAGGTAGCGATGATTTAGCAATTCAACATTTTTCTAAAACAGTGCATGAAGATCCACTTTTGGACAAAGGATGGATTGCAATCACTGATTTCTATATGAGAAAACGCAATTATCAAAAAGCGTTGTATTATACCAATAAAGCGATTAGCATAGATGCAGAAAATGTTTTATACTGGAAACGTTATGCTAAAATTAATAATCGCTTAGCTTTCTTTGAAGAAGCAGAAAGAGGATACCGAAAGGCTTTAGAACTTGGAAACTACGAGTTAGAAACTTGGCTTAATCGTTCGGATATTTTAAAATTTATCGGAGAGTCTGATGCCGCTATTCAAAATATGCAACAGGCTATTGAATTTTATCCAGAAAATGCAGAAATACAATATAGGCTAGCAGGTTTATATTACGAGAAACAAGAATTTAGCAAAGGTGAATTTCATCTTAGAAAAGCACTGGAATTAGATATTGAGTTCACTATTGTTTTGGAAGAATTATTTGAACACGTATTTAATCTTACATTAGTTCAGAATATTATTTCTGAATACAAAGGGTAATCAAGCTGTTTTTTTGTGGAATTTATAAATCAAATAGATTACTTCAATTTCCTTTAAGTAACAACAAAATTTACAACAAAAAATACATACATTTGTTTGTATAACAAATGCTAAATCAAAAAGAATGCAACGAAGTCTTAAGGACTATCTGGTAGTTTCAGCTAAAGGAATTGCCATGGGAGCTGCGGATGTAGTTCCTGGAGTTTCGGGAGGAACAATAGCTTTCATTTCGGGTATATATGAAGAGTTGATTTCTACAATCAATAATCTAGACCTTAATTTTTTTAAGGCATGGAAAAATGAAGGGTTTGTTGCTTCTTGGAAAAAATACAATCTTTCTTTTTTATTAGCACTATTTTCAGGTATCGCAATAAGTATTCTGTCATTAGCAAAAATTCTTAAATGGTTATTGCATAATGAACCGCTATTATTATGGTCATTTTTCTTTGGATTGGTATTGGCGAGTATACTTTATATTGGAAAACAAATAACAATCTGGAGTCCTAAGGTTCTTATAAGCATACTATTAGCCGCAGTTATCTCCTACTTTATAACAATTGCAGAACCAATTGCATCACCAGAAAGTCTATGGTACTTACTATTTTGTGGTTTTATAGCTATAATAGCGATGATTTTACCAGGAGTTTCCGGAGCATTCATTCTTTTAATTTTAGGAGCTTATGAAACATTCATTGGTATATTAAATCAATTTAGAGAAGGGTTGACTTCCTTAGATTTTAATCTATTATGGCAAGCATTTTATAAAATATTGATCATAGCTGTTGGAGCAATAGTTGGTTTAAAGCTTTTTTCTAAAATATTAAACTGGATGTTTAATAACCATAAGAATATGACATTAGCTTTACTTACAGGGTTTATGATAGGTTCTTTAAACAAATTATGGCCTTGGAAAAAAGTACTTTCATGGAGAACGAACTCAGAAGGTATTGAAGTTCCTTTTCTAGAAAAAAGTATTCTACCTTCTAGTTTTGATGGCGATCCTAGAATTATTTGGGTACTTCTTTTTATTATAATAGGGTTTCTATTAATTCTTGCACTAGAGCGACTCGCAACTAAAAAAGGAGATTAATATCTATGGCTCAAAACACCAGAACGTTTAGCGATAAGTTTTTTCTAGTCATTAAAGGTTTGGCTATGGGAGCCGCTAATAAAGTACCTGGTGTTTCTGGAGGAGTTGTAGCTTTTGTTGCTGGTTTTTATGAAGAATTTATTTATTCATTGCAGAAAATAAACCTAAAAGCATTTAAACTATTTATCAATTTTAGATTCAAAAGTTTTTGGAGATATATAAACGGCCGGTTTTTAGCACTATTGATCTCAGGAATGTTAATTAGCTACTTTAGTGTTTCTAAAATTCTTGATTATCTAATTATCCATTATGAACTGTACGTTTGGGCAGCATTTTTTGGAATGATTATAGGATCAATATACTACATAACCAAAAATTTTGATGAGTGGAATAAACGCAATATATGTTTTATTATCATAGGTACTATAGTCGGAATAAGTATTAGTTTACTTGAACCTGCAAAGGAAAATGACAACTTATTCTTTGTCTTTTTTTGTGGTATAGTCGGAGTTTCTGGTATGACACTACCTGGATTATCAGGCTCTTTTATCTTAATCTTATTTGGTAATTATGTGTTATTATTAGTAGATGCTGTAAATGCTTTATATGACACTATAGCTGATTTAATACGGTGGGATTTATCTTTTATGGAAAATGCTAAAAGGTTACGATTGCTCCAAGTTCTTGTAGTATTTAGTTTAGGCTCTATAACTGGCCTAGTTACATTATCGCACTTTTTAGGATATGTATTAAAGCATTACAAAAATGCAACTTTTGCTGCTATTATTGGTTTTATAACCGGTTCTTTAGGAGTTGTTTGGCCATGGAAACATAAAATGTATAAAAAAAATGATCTAGGAGAAATATTGATCGATGCACAAGGAAATCCCATACTGGACAACTACGATCGCTACCTTCCAGATCTTACAATAATACCAACCTATGCTGCTTTCTTTTTTATTTTAGTGGGTATAGGGATTGTCCTTTGGTTGGAATGGTATGGCGAGAAAACATTAAAAACCAAACCAACATGAACACATACGGATTATTAGGTAGAGATATCGGTTATTCATTTTCTAGAAACTATTTTTCTAACAAATTCGCAAATGAAAATCTGGATTGTTCTTATCAAAATTTTGATATCAAAACGATCGATGATTTAAGAACTATAATACAAGATTCAGATATCAAAGGAATGAATGTAACCATACCTTATAAAGAAGAAGTAATCCCCTTCTTAGATTCATTGGATCCTACTGCCAAAGAAATTGGTGCTGTAAATGTAATTAAGTTTAACAAAGACGGAAAACTAACAGGTTATAACAGTGACTATTACGGTTTTACAGAATCTTTAAAGCCATTATTAAATGAAAAGATTAAAAAAGCTCTAATCCTAGGAACCGGAGGAGCATCGAAAGCAATTGCTTTTGCATTAAATAAATTAAATATAAAACACAACTTTGTATCTCGAAACCCTGATTTCAAAGAATTGAGCTACAATGATCTAGATGAAGATATTATTAGAGAATTTAAATTAATTATAAATTGTACTCCATTGGGGACACACCCTAATGTAGAAAGTCACCCAAACATTCCTTTTGAATATTTAAGTGAACATCACGTTTTATACGATCTTATTTACAATCCAAAAGAAACCACCTTTATGAAAAAAGGAAAAGAATATGGAGCGAAAACTAGTAATGGTTTACGTATGCTAATACTCCAAGCCGAGAAATCTTGGGAGATCTGGAATCAATAATTTTTCATTTCCTATATCAGAATTATTATATAATTCCTACAAATGTAATTCCTAAAACAGCTCATTTGCTTTGAGTTTATATAAGATGTTAGTATCTTAGTCAATCGTTAAGCTCAGACAAACAAAAACATTTTATATAATGTCCACACACGATAACCTGCCAGAAGCAGATGGAAACGAAGAGAACAATACAAAGGCTATAGAAGAAAAAACTGTCACAGAAGTTACTGAATCACAGTCAACTCAAGACGATCTATCTGAAAAAACTACTGTAAAAGAAAAGACTGCTACAGAAGAACTACCTGCAGAAGAACCATCTACCGAAGAAATTACAGCTACTGAAGAAATAAAAAAAGAAGAAGTTATCTCTGATTCTGAAAATGAGATCCAAAATGAGATGGATCAGGCAGTAGCAAAAGATAGTGAGGATGAAAGCAAGTTAGAGCGACACGATATAGAAAAAAAAGACTATCATGCAATGAGCAAAGATGAGCTCATATCTGAATTACGCCACCTTATTAAAAGCGAAAAGATCCAGGCAATAAAGGAGCATGTGGAGGAAATTAAAACTGAATTTAATGCTAAGTTTAATGAGGAAGTAGAGCAGAAAAAAGATGAATTTTTAGCAGATGGCGGTAATATAATTGACTTCTACTACTCTACTCCATTAAAAAAAGAGTTTAATTCTGTTTATTTTGATTATAAAGAAAAAAGAAATGCATATTACCAAAATTTAAAGAAAGATCTACAAGTTAATCTTCAAAAAAGATTGGATATAATTGAAGAATTAAAAGGGCTATTAAATGTAGAAGAAAACATTAATACTACATATAACCACTTTAAGGAAATAAAAGAAAGATGGCATAATGCGGGTCCTATTCCAAGAGATAAGTATAATACAGTTTGGAACACATACCATCATCACACAGAGAACTTTTATGATTTTCTTCATCTAAACAGAGATTTTAGAGATCTGGATTTCAAACATAATTTAGAGCAAAAACTTAAGATTATTGAGCGTGCCACAGAATTAGCTCAGGAAACTGATGTAAATAGGGCATTTAGAGAATTGCAAATTCTGCATAAAATGTGGAAAGAAGATTTGGGCCCAGTAGCTAAAGAATATAGAGAACCTATATGGGAAAAATTTAGTGCTCTTACTAAAAAGATACACGAAAACCGTCAAGATTTCTTTAAAATACAAGATAAAGTTTACGAAAAAAACCTAGAAGTAAAACAAGAAATTATTTCTAAGATCATCAACGTAGCTTCCGATCATCCAAAAAATCATGGCGGATGGCAACAAAAAATCAAAGAAATAGAGGCTCTAAGGGAAGAATTCTTTCAAGCTGGAAAAGTACCTTCTAATGCTAATGAAGAAACTTGGAGTCAATTTAAAAGTACGGTAAGAGATTTTAACAGAAATAAAAATGCATTCTATAAAGGTCTTAAGAAAGATCAGTTCGAAAACCTAAATAAGAAAATGGAACTCATCAAAATCGCTGAAGATAATAAGGATAGTGATGATTTTTCTATAACTACACCGCTAATGAAAAAAATTCAAGCGGATTGGAAAAAAATAGGTCACGTTCCTAGAAAAGACAGCGATAGAATATGGAAACGATTTAAAGATGCCTGTAATTCTTATTTTGATCGAATCCACGCTGAAAAAAATGAAGCTAATAAAGAAGAAGTTGCTTCTTATGAGAAAAAATTAGCGCACATAGAAGCACTTAAAGAACTAAAATTATCTGGTGATCCCGAAACTGATCTTACTACAATCAAAGAAAACATTAACGTTTGGAAGAGCCTAGGTAGAGTTCCTTACAAAAAGAAAAACATAGAATCTGATTATAATAAGGTCTTAGACACCTTTTTTGAACAACTAAATCTTAGTAGACAGCAAACTGAGATGATTAAGTATGAAAACAAACTTAGTTCTCTTGCCAATCAATCAGATGATAGAGCACTTAGAAATGAGCAAAACTTCATTCGTAAAAAAATAGATGAAGTTCATGGTGAAATTCGCCAATTAGAAAATAATCTACAATTTTTTAAACACGCAGATGATAACAACCCTCTGGTAATAGAGGTAAAGAAAAACATTGGAAAACATAAAGACAGTTTACAAGTCTGGAAAAACAAGCTTAAAAAAATTAAAGAATTATAATCTATGAATTGTGCTCTTTGTGGATCAGAAACCGTAGAATTTTCTGTTACCGAAAAAAGAGGCTATTATCAGTGTACTCATTGTGATGGGATTGGAATGTATCCATCATATTTTCTATCTAGTATAGATGAAAAAAACAGGTATGATACTCATAACAATGATGTGACGGACGTTGGTTATCAAAATTTTGTGTCCCCCATAGTGAATTCCATTACAGATGAATATAAAAAAGAACATAATGGTCTGGATTTTGGAAGCGGTAGTGGTCCTGTGATCACTTCGATGTTAAGAAATATAGGATACAATATCACTACATATGATCCATTTTTTGATCCAAATCCAAAAGCATTAGACCAAACCTATGATTACATTGCATGTTGTGAAGTAATGGAACACTTTTACAATCCAAATCAAGAGTTCAAATTATTACACTCCTTATTACAGGAAAAAGGAAGTTTATATTGTAAAACCTATCTTTATAACCGATCTATTGATTTTAATTCTTGGTGGTATAAAAATGATCCGACCCACGTATTCTTCTACACACAAAAAACTTTAAATTGGATTAAAACCAACTATCATTTTAATGATCTATCAGTTTCCGATAAATTAATATGTTTCAAAAAATAAGTTTTTAAAACATGTATTAAAATTATTGGCACAGGGTGTTAGTATATAACCACTTCTAAATCTTATCAACACGAAAACGTTTGAGTAAAAAAACAATCAAATTAATACTCAATTATTGCTTAAATTAGTAAATCATCATTTTTTAAACTAAAAAAGTATCACCTCTTTAACAAAAACCACCTAATCAAATCAATATGACAATATAAATCACAACTTCTGAAAGAAGTATAAAATTTCACACAAACACAATTCAAACACTAAAACTTATGAAAAACTCACTACCTAAACTTCTAGGCATAATATGTCTATGGAGTCTATTTCTCAATTCTAACATTCTAACAGCGCAGACTGATTTTAGAGAAGAAACAATTTATTTTTTAATGACCTCTAGATTTTTCGATGGAGATTCTAGTAATAATGCAGCAACAGAATGGTCCTCGTACAATCCTGATCCAACAATAAATCCAACAATTACGGATCCAGAAGATGTAACTTGGAAAGGAGATTTTAAAGGGTTAATCCAAAAACTAGATTATATTAAAGATCTCGGGTTTACCGCTATTTGGATAACACCAATTGTACACAACAGAAGCCCTTTAGATTATCACGGGTATCACGCATGGGATTTTACGAAAGTAGATCCTCGATTAGAGTCTCCCGGAGCTACCTTTCAAGATTTAATAAATGAAATTCATGCTCGTGATATGAAAATTGTTCTAGATGTTGTAACCAATCACGCCGGTCGTTTTGGTATAAAGGATGTCGCTGAGATAAAATATAATACAGATCCAACAAAACCTTGGTACGCTCCAGATAATCCTAATTGGGAATATGACGGTTTAACTCCTAATCCAGAAGATGGTTTAATATGGAGTAGAGCGAATTTACAAAAAATGCCTCCACCATATAATCAAGATCTGTCCGCTTACAATTTCCCTGGCAAAGAAAGCTATGTTGATACATCTGATCCGGATTGGTACCATCATTCTGGAAATGGTTTTGCGCAAGGATTTGATGATATAGAAAATTTACAAAACAGAGCACTAGCTGGTGATACACCTGATCTTAATACAGGTAGTCAAGTGGTTAGAGATTATCTTGTAAATGCCTATGCCACGTATATAAATATGGGAGTAGATGCTTTTCGTTGGGATACCGTTAAACATATGAGCAGAGAGGATATTATTTATTTTTACGATGCATTTAAAGCTATCAACCCCGATCTATTTATTTTTGGAGAAGTAGCACAAAAACGTCACGAACTACATCCTGTTGATGAAACTAACCCACATTATTATACTTGGAGAGGAGAAGTTAATAATTCAGAACCTTTAGATCTTGCTGTAATAGATTTTTTCGGAGAAGCCACTTTTCACGGTACTTTTGAAGAAGGACAATCTTTTCCAACAGTAAAAGCAGCTGCAAGATATGATAATCTATATAGCGACCCTTCTACCTTAGTTACTTGGTTAGACAATCATGATTTTGGCCCAAATAATGACTGGAATAGACGTTATGGTGGATCTGATGAGAATTTAGCTGCTTGCATGAATTTCATGTTCACTTGGAGAGGAATCCCGACCGTATATTACGGAACAGAAATGCGATTTAAAGCCGGAGAGTTTAATGATATTCATGACGCATCTGGAATCGAAAAATCCATCAATGAAACCGGTAGAGCATACTATGGAGATGTTATTGATCAAGCTTCTAATCATCAGATATACCAACATATTAAAAAACTAAATGCTATTAGAAAAGCTGTTCCCGCTTTACAAAAAGGAAGTTGGGATTGGAAAGAAGCTCCCGGAAATGCTGTATCCTATCGAAGAATATATCAAAATAGTGAAGTTGCGGTAGGGTTAGCAAAAGATGGAGATGCATCATTCTCTATTTCAGGAATGACAAATGGTTTATATAGAGATGCAGTTACTGGTCGTGAAATTGCAGCACAAAATGGGATATTAAACTTTACAGTAACTTCTGGATCAGCAGGAATTTATGTGTTAAATGGACCTGGACTTATTGGAGGTTGCGGAGGTGGTTTTTTCGAAAATTGCGTTAATGGCCCTAGCAATCCTGTTGTTATTATTAATCCTAATATTACAAATTCTGAAGATCCTATTCAGGTTACTCTTGAAGGTGTAGGTGGTGCTGGAGCTCCTTATGCTATTTATTACACTACTGATGGTTCTAATCCTAATGCTTCTAGCATTGCTTATAATAGTTCATTTACTATTACCGAATCGACTACTATAAAAGCAGTTACTTTTGATAAAGATGGTACTGCTTCTGATATTATTACACAAAACTATCGAATTGGCCCCATAGAAGGATTACACGTTTATTTAAAAAAACCATCTTCTTGGTCTCAAGTAAATGTACATTATTGGAATGAATCGCCAGACGTTTTACCTCCAAGCAATTGGCCAGGACCTCAGATGAATCGAATAGACAACTCTGAATGGTATGAATATATTTTCGAAGGAGTACAAAGCACTAACCTATTATTTAATGATAATGGTGGTGCTAAAACAGATGATTTAAGTAGAAATAAAGATGGTTGGTATGATAATGGTATATGGTACGATACGGATCCAAGAATTACAGGAAATACGCCTCCAATAATATCCATGTCACCTGAAGGTGGATCTTTTAATATTGGAGAAACCGTAAGTATATCATTAAGCGCTACAGATAATAATCCACAAGGAATAGAAATCTATTATACTTTAAATGGTGATGAACCTTCTATTTCTTCAGATAAGTATACTGCCCCATTAAGTATTACATCTGACACAACTATACGTGCTATTGCATACGATGTAGAAGGACTATCTTCTCAAATTATCAGTAATTCATTTACTTTTTCAGATAATACATCTGATTCAATGACAATATATTTTAAAGGTTCATTATCTAATCCAACTATTTACTACTGGAATACAACTCCAATTAACGCAACAGTTCCTTGGCCTGGTGTAACAATGAATAATATTGGTAATGAATGGTATTCTTTAAAACTTGAAGGAATTAATTGTTCTAATATAATTTTCAGTAATAATGGAATATCGCAAACACAAGATCTACAAAGATGCGGAGATGGATGGTATTACAATGGAACTTGGTATGATAGTAACCCTGAAGTAAGTCAAGACTTAACAGTGTACTTTAAATCAGACTCATATACATCTCCAACTATTTATTTTTGGAATGCTACTCCTTCTAACTCAACAACTGGTTGGCCAGGAGAACCTATGACATTAGCGACAGATGGTTGGTACCGATATACATTACCAAATACTTCTTGCTCTAATTTTATTTTTAGTAATAGTGGGGTTTCTCAAACACCAGATCTAAATCGTTGTCAAAATGGGTGGTATTATAATGGAACCTGGCACGATCAAAATCCAGATGCAATAAGGTTAAATGATACTAATATTAAAGATGAAACATTAGATAAGAATATTAAAATATTTCCTAATCCTATAACCGAAAACTCTGTATTACAATTAGAAATACTAAAGAATAGAAGTGACGTAAGGATAGAACTTATTAATTTATATGGAGCTTCTCAAACTATTATTAATACAAAAGTAAGCTTAGGAAAGCACCAATATAAACTGGCAGAAAAATCTCTAGCAAGTGGTATTTATTTTTGTAAAATAACTATTGACGGTAAGTCTTCTACTAGAAAAATTTTAAAACAATAAAATTTCAAGAAAAATTCTTTTAAAATTAATTACCCGTTTAAAACAATATTTAAACGGGTAATTTTTTGGGATATAAAAAGGATATACACAATCTTCGGTCTTATTTCCCTAAGAGATTAAAACTGCCCAGAAAATTATTTTGAATCAGATTATAGTTCATTCCACTCCGTAGATTTCGTCTGATTATATTTCCAGGCAGTTTTGAAAAATATAAAAACTCAACAATTAACTCCCATATCCTGGATTTTGTATTAAATTCGGATTCGCATCTCTTTCTCTTTGAGGAACTGGCATTACCAAAAAGTTATCATCATAATTCAACGGACCTACAGTACCTTGTAATCTTTTAATATCGTGCAAAGTAAAACCTTCAAACGCTAGTTCGCGTTTACGTTCATCAATTATATCTTGTAAAGTAACAACTCCAAGTGCTCCAGCATTTGACCTACCTCTAAGTGCATTAATCTCTACCAAAGGATCTAACCCAATTGCTGTTGTTAATCTGAGATTGGCTTCAGCTCTAATCAAGTGCATTTCTGCAATGCGTAAAAATGGAATATTAGCAAACTGTGATTGCCATTTGGTTGTAGCAGTCCCGCCAGAAGTTGTATAAAAAAATTGTGATCTATCATCATTTACATCATCAAAAATATCAAAAAACGAACTATTTATTGACACATCAGGGTTTCCTGATCTACCTCCAAATGCCTGGCCTGCCCAAAAAGTATTCATTTGATTTATACCATCTTGACTGGTAACTTGCCAGGCAAAAATATCTTCACTAGAGTCCCCATCATTGTTAAACGCTCCATCATATGTCTCTGTTAGAGAATGTCCGCTATTTTGTAAAACATCATCAGCGGCATCTCTCGCTCCTGTATAATTGCCTTGTTGCAAATATACTCTAGCTAATAACGCCTGTGCCGCATATCTATCAGCAAATACTCCATTAGAATCAGGAAGCAAATTGTAAGCATTTTGAAGATCAGAAATCACCTGACCATACATTTCTTCTACAGAATTTCTTAAAGGAGAAGTGATATCACTAGGGTTTAATATTGCATCTAATACAATCGGGGCGGCAAGTTGAGAATTGCCTCCAGCTGCATCATATGATTGTCCAAATAATCTCGCTAGATCGAAATAAACTAAAGCACGAAGAAACTTAGCTTCTCCTTCTACTCTATTTCTTTCTGATTCATCTTCAAATACACTTAAGTTTGCTAATACAATATTAGCCTGATTATTAACCTCATAAGCGTTTAACCAATAATCCCTTACGAAAGTATTGTCCGGTACTAGTTGTTTTTCTATTAATTGAGCTGGCTGTTCAAAAGTACCATTCCAAGAAAGATCTGTATCATTACCAAGTAATTCTGATGCTAAATTTATTTGACCACCGTATGAAACGGCTTGTCCAGCTTCATCATAAATACCTGTTAATATATTTTGCAAATTAGCAGGATTTGATGTAGCTACTTCTGGTAATAAACTTTGTTCAGGTGCTAACTCCAAATTATCCTCACACCCAAAAATCGAAACAATCAGTGCTGCGATCATTATCAGTTTTATATATTTTAATGTTTTCATATCAATACGTTTTTAAAAATCAATATTTATACCTAGTGTGTATGTTTTAGCAGGAGGAGCTGAATAAAAAGTCTCTCCTACTTGAATATTAGAATCTCCGTTAAAATCCGCAGTAGATTCTGGATCGTATCCATCATAGTCAGTAAAAGTGAGTAAATTAAAACCTGTGAAATAAACTCTTACTCGTTCCATATAAAATTTCTTTGTTACCTCTTGCGGTATGGTATATCCTAAAGTCAAATTTCTTAATCTTATGAAATCTGATTCCTGAAGGTATCTTGTAGATGCCTGCTGTCCATTTGTACTAAACAAACGAGCTTGTGGAACATCCGTGATATCTCCTGGTTGTTGCCATCTTCTTAATTGATCTGTAGTTTGGTTATCGAAAAATCTTGCATTTCCCGATTGAAATCGTCCGCCGTTATTATATATCGAGGCACCCCATTCTCCTTGAAAAGTAAATGCAAAATCAATTCCTTTATAAGATATATTATTAGTAAAACCAGCTATAAAATCAGGGTAAGGGCTACCAGCTATAATTCTATCTGCCTCATTAAAATTATTTGTAGTACTTCTATCAATTGAACCATCTGCATTCACAGTATTTCTAACAAATAAAGCATCTCCATTAGCCGGATCAGCACCTGCAAATTCTACTACATAAAATGAAGAAACCGTTTCACCTTCTCGTACAATGTTTCTCCCTGCTATAATATCTCCACCTGGCAATTTAGTTACTTCATTATCAATCGTAGAAAGATTTAATGATGTACTCCAACTACCATCTGCAGAAACAATATTTTTTGTATTAATAATGAATTCAAATCCTCTATTTTTCATTTCTCCTACATTTCTAGTAATATTAGGAAAACCTGAAGCTCCCGGAACAGGCTCATTTAACAGAAGGTCATCGGTATCTTTTACATAGTAATCAATTTCTCCAGAGATTCTATTATTTAAGAAACCAAAATCTAATCCTATATCCACCTGAGTTGTTTTTTCCCATTTAAGTGCTGGATTTCCTAACTGAGTAGGAGCTAATCCCGCTCTTTGATTATATGGAGTTCCTTGAAACAAACTCAAACTTGCAAAATTTCCAATACCTGCATTACCTGTAATTCCCCAACTTCCTCTAAGTTTTAGCAGTGAAACAACTTCTGAACTATTAAGGAACGATTCTTCTGAAACTATCCATCCCACTGATGCTGCTGGGAACCATCCAAATCTATTTTCATCCCCAAATCTAGAAGAACCATCATATCGTAAACTTGCATTGAACAGATATTTATCGGCAATTGAAAGTGTAGTTCTACCAAAGTAAGAGAGAAAATTAAATCTAGTTCGGCTAGATCCACCTGCTGTAATTTCTGCTGCGCTATTTAATGTTTGTAAATCATCAGAAGGAAAACCTTGACCTTGGGCAAACTGCAATCTTCGCTGACTATCTTCATAACTCATTCCTAAGGTTCCTTCAAAATCAAAAGTATCATTAAACCTTTTATTGTAGGTGAAGTAGTTATTTAAATTATACTTTTCTGTTTGAACAGCATTTGCAGTTCCAAATCCACCAACCGAAGCTGACTCAGTAAGACTTCCGGAAAAACGTTCTGCTACCTGAGATAGAAAATCATATCCTATCTCTGATCTAAAACTTAATTCAGGTAGAATTTTATATTCAGCATACACATTTGCTAATACTCTCCAGATATTCGTTTTGAAGTTTCCATTAAATTCTTCTGTCAAAAAATTATAATATTCCGTAGATTCATTATTAGGAGAAACACCGTCTGCTAAATACGCAGGAGAAAGTGGTGATTGCGCTATTGCCTGAAGTGGGGTTGCAAATGCATTATCATTAGAAATTCTGTCTATTATAGATTTCGAAACACTTGAATTAGTTCCCACTCTAAACTTTTCAGAAAGTGTATGATCTATATTTGTTCTAAAAGAATATCTTTCTAATTGATTTCCACGAACAATACCATCTGTATTATTATATGCGGTAGACATAAAAAATCTTGTTTTTTCGCTTCCACCTGAAACCGATACTCCAAAATCTTGTACTGATCCATCTACCAAAGCTAATTCTTGCCAATCCGTATCGACTTCTCCATTTCTCCAATCTAATCCATTAGCATAAAAATCAAATTGCCCTTCTATTCCGGCTTGAGTAAAACCAGCGTTTAATGCAGATTCTGTTACTAATTCTACATACTGTTCTGCATTAAGCCAATCTCTAATATTCGTAGCACTACTAACTCCATAAGAAGAATTAAGTGACACTTTTGTTTTCCCTTGTTTCCCCTGTTTTGTTGTAATAATAATAACTCCATTCGTTCCTCTGGCTCCATAAATAGCGGCAGAAGAAGCATCTTTGAGAATATCGATTGATTCTATATCATTAGGATTTAATGCAATTAAAGGGTTAATTGGGGAATCATTAATAGATTCATCAGAATTAGTTATTGGAATACCATCTACTACATATAAAGGTTCCTGAGAAGAAGATATTGTAGATATTCCTCTAACTCTTACCTTTACTCCTCCTTCTACTTTACCGTTTAATTGTGTTACTTGTACGCCTGCTGCTTTACCTGTCAGGGTACTTTGTAAACTTGGAGTTGGTATTTCATTAATTTTATCAGAAGAAATAGAAGCTATATTAGCTGTAATTTTCCTTCTAGATTGTGTCCCAAAACCTACTACTACCACTTCTTCTAAAGCACTAACATCTTCTTCAAGGACTACGTCTATCATATTTTGATTGGTAATTATTATTTCTTGCGAAATATATCCAAGAAAAGAATACATAATAATTTCTTGATTTTCTGCTTCTATAGAATAGATTCCATCGAAATTTGTTTGGGTTCCTCTTTTTGTTTTCTTAATAATTATATTAACTCCTGGAATAGGTAATCCGTTACTGTCTGTTACAGTTCCAGATATGGATCTTTGTTGCGCTAATGCAATACTCGATATAAAAAAAACGAGTATTAATAATTTGTAATGGTTGATTTTCATAATTGAAATTTTTCAAGATTTATACTCCAATATTTAGTCATAACATAAAAGAAGGCAAGAGTATATTGAAGGCTAACTCAATAATAACATCACCAATATGATTAAACTACACAATTATTATTGGTAATCTCTTGCCCGTTCCTTTAATGATTGAGTGATAAAGGAACTTATAGAAGTCAAAAAAATGGATAAAGCCTATCAACGTTTACCTTGCCGATAAAAATTTACTTATGAAAATGAATAGTAGTGTTTTATATTTAATCAAGACGTTTCATTGTATTTCACTAAAGGGATTAATCAATTAAACGAAATGAACAATCTATACATCTAATAGCTATAAGTTAATAGTTAATCAAATTCAATTATACTATATGTTTACCTTTTATATCTAACCATCAAAATAATATGCTTCACAAATTTAAATCTTGAAATATGGAATAAAGAAAGGTCTACTTTTCAGTAGACCTTCCCTTTCCTTACATGTTTTATTATAATTAGAAACCAGGATTTTGTTCTATAAATGGAGATAATTCCCTAATCCCTTGAGGTATTGGATATATAGTTTTATCCATACCTGGAGCAGAAAGAGCTTCGTTTGGTTGATCCGGTCTTCTTAAACTCAAGTTGTTTCTTAAAAGATCCATTCGTCTTTGTCCTTCAAAAGCCAATTCTTTTCTTCTTTCATTTAAAATAATATCTAAATCAACACTTGTTAAATCAGATAATCCTGCTCTATTTCTTAATAGATTAATATCTTCCAGTGGTGTTGAACCCACAGAAGAACTTGCTCTAAAATTAGCCTCTGCTCTTATTAAATACATTTCTGTAATTCTTAATACAGGTGCGTCATCAGAGTTGTTAACGTCCTCCGGAAATTTATTAGTAAATATTCTATCCGCACCTTCAGCTCCAGGTCCAGTTTGAGTCAAGTTATCAAATCTTAAATCTCCAGGCTCTTCAGCATATGCATCTAACAAATTTTGAGAAAAAGGAACATCACCTCTTCCTCCAGGGACAGGATTACTTAATCCTGAAAATCCTTGCCCAGATGTCTGACCTGTTACTGCATCATTTATTAATGTAAATACATGTTCTGGTGAATCTGGAGAGTCATAAAAAGTATAATCAGGAGCTAAACTATAGAAGGAATCGTTAATTACATCGTTTGCAAAATTTGCAGCATCACCCCAACGTTCTTGATACAAATACAATTTCGCTAATAGCGCTTCAGCGGCTCTTGAACTAGCTCCTATTCTATTATTGGTTTCTAAATCAGGAATGATAGCTAATAATTCCGTTTCTACAAAATCATATATTTGCCCTAAAGTTACTCTAGGTAACTCTTGACCTTGTTCTGATGTAACTACAAGAGGTACGCTCAAATTATTTGCTCCTGCTCCAATTTGTAAAGGTTGTCCGAAAATTGTTGAGATATTAAAGTATACTAAAGCTCTTAAAAACCTAGCCTCTGCTATAGCTCCTGTACGTTGTTCTTCTGTAAAGCTCTCATCTGGTACTAAAGGAACATTATCGATAACTAGATTTGCAGCTCCGATAACTTCGTAACTATCATCCCATATACCAAATACCGCTCCATTAGCAGATAATGTAGCATAATCTCTTATCTCTCCAAATGTGGTAAAAGTACCTATGAAATCTACATTATCAGACTGCCACTCTGTAATAAATTGTAATGTTCCGTTAAGTACATTATCCTGTTGTGCTCTATTATATATACCTGTTACAGCTCCTAATGCTAAGGAACCGTTTGAAAACACAACCTCATTAGCCGTATCATCCTCTGGTAATAATTCTATTCTATCTTCGCAAGAAGTCGTTAGTATTACCAGTAAAATTACTAGTAAACTAAACTTATTATTTTTATTTATACTTGTTTTCATACGTGTATATTATATCGTTAAATTGTTTAGAAGGACAAATTAATACCAAAAGTATATGTTGAAGCTTGTGGTAAAGTAAAGAAATCTTGTCCTATAGCACCAGCACCATTAGATCCATTTGATACTTCTGGATCATAACCATCTAACCCATCACTTTTAAAAGTCAATAAGTTTGTAGCAGTAGCATATAACCTTACTTTATTAATAAAAATCTTATCTAAAAAATTATCAGAAAGTGTATATGCTAAAGTTACATTCTTTAATCTAAGGAAAGACCCATCTTCTAATTGAGCTGTAGAATTTTGATTAAATGTATTTATTGTTGGGCTATCGGGACTAGGTATTAGAGCCTGATCTCCTGGTTGTTGCCAAACACTTAAAACTCTTGATGATTTATTAAAACCGCTTATTGGGTTTTCTGTAAATGTTCTAGAAGTTAATAATATGTCATTACCTACAGAGAAGTTAAATAATGTATTTAACGACCAATTTTTATATGTAAACACATTCGAAAATCCTCCAACTACATCAGGATTTGCTTGACCAACTATTCTTCTATCTGCATCCGTTGGGGTTGTTGTAGGATTACCATCAGCATCAAGCCATTCAGCATCACCTGTTTGAGGATTAACTCCAATATATGGAATCAAATACCATGAATTTGCAGAATGTCCTTCTATTGCTCTCTGTCCTGAAAATGCAAGTGACCCACCTGCTTGAGCAACAAACCTATTTCCATTCTCATCTACGCTTGCTGATTCAGGAAGACTTGTAACTTCATTCTTGTTAAATCCAAGATTTAGACTAGAGGTCCATTTAAAACCGTCATTAGCTCCTTTAAAAATCACAGCGTCCATAGAAAAGTCTACACCCGTATTCTGTAATTCTCCAATATTTTCATTTCTTCCATTCAGTCCAAAATTAAATGTAGGATCCACAGGAACAAATAAAATTAAATCATCTGTAACTCTTTCATAATACTCTACATTAAAAGACAATCTTCTATTAAAAAAAGCGGCAGTTAACCCTACATCCCAAGTCGTAGTACTTTCCCAACGTAAATCTGGATTTGCCAAAGTGAATGGAGTTAACCCTGAATTACCATTAAAGTTATTTCCTGTAAACAATCCTAAAGAAGGGAAGTTTCCTATTCTATCATTACCAGTTGTACCATAACTCCCATTTAATTTTAATCCTTGAATCCAATCAACGTTCTGCATGAATGATTCATCAGAAACATTCCATCCTACTGCCGCCGACCAAAATGTACCGAACCTATTGTTTGCACCAAATCTTGAAGAACCGTCTCTTCTTACAGTACCTTCAACAATATACTTACCATTTGCGTAGTCATAAGAAGCTCTACCTAAATAAGAAACTAATCTAGTTGCATCTCCGCTTGAAGAAGTAACAGGAAATGTCGAAGCTGATTCAATATTCAATTGAGCATCAGATAAGAAACCTGTACCTTGAGCTTGTACATTTCTAAAAGCATTATCTTCATAAGAGAATCCTCCAAAAACATTTAAATTATGTGAATCACCGAAACTCTTATTATAGGTAAGAATACTATTAAGTATATATCTATTTTGTTGGAAAACGGAGTTTGCCGCAGATCCACCTGGAGTTAATAGATCAACATTTCTTTGTTGGTTTTCTGTAAACACCCTATCTATTCCAAAATCTTGTTTAAAACTTAATCCATCTAATAAAGACGATAAATTAAAATCTAAAGATCCATTTCCAACGATTCGTGTAGTTGTCGATAAATTTAGATTTAATAGTTCTTGAGCTATTACATTGCCCCCACCTACGTTACCAGCTGTCGTAAAATTACCTTCATCATCAAATGGTTCTACATCTGGTCTTTGTAATAATGCAATAGTATATGGAGAAGCAAAAGCATTCTCTGCTGGTACTCTATCAAATCTGTTATGAGAGATATTTGCATTTAATGTTGCTGTCAACCAGTTACCTGCTTTCGCTTGGACATTTGATCTAAAACTAGTTCTCTCTAGATTATCACCTACTCTAATACCTTCTTGGTCTTCTCTTGTTGCGCCAATAAAATAGTTTCCATTTTGATTACCACCTCGCACACTAAAATTATATGATTGTGTCGAAGCAGTTCTCAAAACCGCATCTAAAGCATCAAACTCTCCTCCAGCACTAGTCAATGGACTTGCTCCTACCGCTGAACCATTTCTAATAAGTGTTGTAAAATCAATGAATTCTTGAGCATTTAATAAATCTGGCGAATCTGTAATAGATGCAAAAGATGTGTTAATGTCTATATCCACCGTAACTTTTCCATCTTTTCTTCCGCTCTTAGTTGTAATCAATACAACTCCATTGCCTCCACGTGAACCATATAATGCTGCTGCTGCTGCTGATTTTAGAACAGAAATACTTTCAATATCATTTGGGTTTATATTAGCCAAAGGATTAATCCCTTGTCCCGAACCTTGTCCAAAAGTAGTAAAGTTATCACCTAGTACTATTCCGTCGATAACAAATAATGGTCTTGTGTTACTACCAATTGAATTAGTACCTCTAATATTAATTGTAGGAGAAGCTCCTAAACCTCCAGAACTAGAAAAAACCTGTACTCCTGCCGCTTGTCCTTGTAGTATATTTTGTGGAGAATCGGCAACAATATCCTGTATATCATCACTTGAAACTGTAGTAATACTGGTAACCAATTTTTTTTCGATCTGCGATCCATAAGCAACTACTACAACTTCCTCCAACTCAGCTGCCGAGGCTTCTAATTGCACATTAATATTATTTGAATCGCCTACCACGATTTCTTTGGTAGCAAAACCCACATAACTAAACGATAGTACAGCTCCTCTATTTGCCTTTATACTATAATTTCCATCAAAGTCCGTTTGCGTTCCGTTGGATGTGTTTTTAACAATAACATTAACTCCCGGTAAGGGTAAGTCTTTATTATCCGTTATTAATCCAGTGATCATTTTTTCTTGTGCTAAAGAAATACTGGATACAAAAAATACAAACAACAGTAATTTGTAATTAATTTGTTTCATAAATTAAATTTCATAAAATTAAACCTCCGTTAGAAATTGCAAAAAGAGAAAAAGAATATGATAATGATGGCTAATTCAATCTATCTATTGACTTTTTATAAAATGTATAAGGCATTCTGTAGATTAAAAAATTCTCCTTCTCTTTCTAGCAATATTTGACAAAACAAGTGATTATGGGACTTCAACTAGTTAAAAATGATCAAGCTTTACCTTTTTACCGATGAAATTTTACTTATTTACTTAGCTTTCTATTGTAAGGGTTTGATTTTAACAAAAATCAAAAACAAAAGCATTTTACATCTTTAATTATAATACTAAAAAATAAAAATGAGAGAACTATTTTTTTAGTTAGACACTAAAACTTCTTAAATATTCGGATGGAGTAATCTGATTATACTTTTTGAAAGATTTATTAAAAGTAACTTTATTATTAAACCCTACTTCATAGGCAACATCAATAATATTGACAACCCCAGATTTGTTCTTTTTTAAAATTGACATAGCTTCGTTAATTCTATATGAATTAATTAAATCAAAGAAATTTAGTCCAAAATGTTCATTTATAATCTGCGAGGTATTATGCCTATTTGTGTTTAATAGATCGGCTATTTTTTGCAAAGTAATATCATTCTTTCGATATACTTTTTCTTTGTCCATAAGCTTAACAAGTTTATCTTTTAATTCTATCGACAATTCTGTTGTTAAACTTGAAGAACTATATTTAAAAGGATTCAATTTATTAATGTTATGAGTTTTTAGAGATCTATTTTTATTATCTCTAACAAGTGCTAGATTAAAAAACGTATTATAACTTATATATAACACTAACAAATTCATTAGAAAAATTTGAAGATTAAATAATAAACTTCCCATTTCATATTTTCTGAAAATAAATGTATATGTTCCATAAAATGCAGCGTAAAGACTATAAAACATTATTAAGTTTCTTTGCCAATTCTTTTTTGATATATCCAAAGTCTTCTCTTTCTTTCTTTTATTAAAGTGTTCCATTACTAACAACAATCCATAAATCATTAATGAAATTAATTTTGCTATCATTATTAAAATAACATAAGGTCTTTCGTTATGAATAATCATATATAATTTTTCTTCACTCGATAAAGAATATATAGGTATCATAAAAATCAAAAACAAAAGCGTTGGTAGCAAATGCAATAAATCAACTTTTCGAAATTTATGTTGTTGATTGATTCTTTTAAAATAGAAATAAATAAACGGGCCATATAAAAAAGAAAAAGACGCGGATATATATAATGTATGTGGTAAATAAAATTCATAATTAGTAATAAGAATACTAACTCTAAGAATAAAAAGAGAATGGAGTAATAAAAAACAACCAATTAAAAGATTGCCTAATCGATCTTTAGTAGGTTTAAATATTAAAATAGTAGAAATAAAAACACCAATAAATCCTACATATAAACAAAATAAAGCCCATCCGTTAATTTTGCTTTGGTATTTTTTTTGCAATATTTTAAATTTATCGTATGTTTTGATTGAATCGAAGTAACTATGATTTACAAATGATACATCAAGTGTACCTAGAATGTATTTTTCAATAAAAACACTAGCCTCATCTGGCTGATCAGATTTAGCATAAGAAAAGGCTAACCTTTTATGTAAATAATTAGGATCCTTATAATCATCAATTAATAACGTTTTGTATATCGAAATTGCCAGATCATATTTTTTTAAACTAAAAAGCGTATCAGCTTTAGCTAAAGCATGCGTGGTGTCGGAAATAAAATCTACCACTAAGTTCACATTGTTATTCTTTGCAAATAGACCACTGCTAAAAAGAAAACAAAGTAAAAATATACAACAATAAGCAGATTTTAGGTTTAGTTGAGTTTGTAACATAATATGCTGAAAAATCTGTGTAGATAAAAATACTATATGTTTATTATTATTTTCATAAAACTAATCGAACATCCCATTGGTCGAAAAACAAGTTTAAAAATTACATAAAAATAATTTAAAAAACTTAAAACCAATATATTAATACTTTAAATACAATTAAATTTAATCATTAAAACGAAAATAATGTAACCATAATGAGATGGCAATAATGAATATCTTCATGGCTAACTCAAATATTACATTTCATAAAACTTGAACAAAGTCTTTATAGAAAATGCACATCCCTTTTATGATTACAATGTAAAAGAAAGGATAGAAAATATAAAGTCGGGTAACCCTTATCAAGGTTTACCTTTACCGAATAATGTTTACTTAATTCCGAAGAATGTTTACTAAAACGTACCCTAATTAAACTAAGCTACAAATGTTTTTAGATATTCCGAAGGTGTGATTTGGTTATACTTTTTAAAAGACTTATTAAAGGTTACTTTATTATTAAAACCTACTTCATAAGCGATATCAATAATATTAAATTTTTTATGCTTTTCACCTTGTAAAAGCTCTTTTGCTTCTTCGATTCTATATTTATTAATTAACTCAAAAAAGTTTAAATTAAAATGTTCATTTATTATCTGAGAAGTATTATGCCTCGTTGTGTCCATTAACTCTGAGAGCCCTTGAAGGGTTATATTATTTTGTTTATAGATTTTTTCTTCGTTTAATAAATACAGTAATTTTTCTTTTAATTCTGCTGATAAGCTTTCCGTAAGTCCAGATTTTACATACTTAGTAACAGGTAATTTATTTTGTGGCTTAGTCTTGATCACCTTTAGGCTTCCGAAAATACTAGGTTGAACAAAAGCAGTATAACTTACATACAATACTAATAACGCCATTAATCCAACCTGCATATTGAATAGAAAACCACTGTAAATTTTAGAAATAATTAAAAATGCATAAATACTATATGTGACTATATATACAGAACAAAAAATTACAATATTTCTTTGCCAAACAGATTCAAAGCGTAAAACTGATCTCTTGTTTCTAATTGACTTAATATAAATTTTTAAAACCAATCCGCCATAAATCATAAGTGACATCAATTTCACAATAGTGATTAAAGCACCATGCGGAACGGTACCATTTAACATCATTTTTAATTTTTCTTCTGCTGATAAAAAATATACTGGCAACAACAAGAATGCAATTAATAATACAGTAGGAACTAAATGTAAAAGATCTATAGTTTTAAAAACATATTTATTAATAACTCTTTTAAAATAAAAATAAATTAAAGGACCATATAAAAATGAAAAAGAAGTAGATATGTACAAACTATGTGAAAAATAATATTGATAATTTGTCAATAGCGCGCAGATATGTAGAATAAAAAAAGAATGTAGTAATACAAAAAAACTCATTAAAAGATTCGCCACTTTGTCCGAACGCTTTCTAAGATTTAGAACTATCGCAACAAAAAAACCAATGAAACCGACATACAAACAAAAAATCGACCACAAATCAACTTTTTTGAGATACTTATTTGCTAATAGCTGATAAGGTTCAGAGTCACTTATATTATTAAAGAAACTATGACCTGCAAAAGAAATATCCAAACTTGCTTTCACATACCTATCAATATATTGTACGGCAAGCTCCGGTTCTCTCATTTCGGAATAGGTAAAAGCCAACTTCTGAAATACTGATAAAGAATCCGCTTGTTTTTCTTCTAATGCATTAAGATACCTATCAATTACAGATTGATATTGCTCTTTAGTATCATACCTATCTTGAGTGTAGGACAAAGTATTCTCCTCATCTATTATTCCATTGCTACCAAAACCATATATGGTTGAAGAAATGGAAAATAAAACAAAGATACCTAGTAAAGATATTTTTTTATATTTTTTTGAGTTAGCCACACAATTATTACTAAATAATTATTGATTCTAATTTACGACAACTTTTTCTTAATTTTTTCACAATAGAGCGTCTCCCGATAATATCTTACTAAAAAACTCAATAAAATCAACAGTTTTGAAACTAAAATTTATTTTAAACAAATATGGTATTACCGTAAATAACATACAAAATATCAATAAAATTATAATTTTTATTATCCGAAAAATGGAAAAAAAGCATCATTATATTATATTTTTTTCGCTTCTTCCCAAAACACATCCATTTCGGCAAGTGTCATGTCCTGTAAACTCTTACTTTTTTCTTTTGCTTTTTTTTCCAAATACTGAAACCGTTTTATAAACTTTTTATTGGTTCGTTCTAACGCGTCCTCTGGATTAATATTTAAGAAACGAGCATAATTGATCATCGAGAATAATACATCGCCAAACTCAGACTCTATCTTATCAGCATCTTGTTTTTCAATTTCGTCTTGAAGTTCTCCTAATTCTTCCTCTAGTTTTTCGAAAACCTGTTGTGGCTCTTCCCAATCGAAACCAACTCCTGCAACCTTATCCTGTATACGACTTGCTTTGACTAAAGCAGGTAAAGACTTAGGAACACCTTCCAAAACACTATTCTTACCTTCTTTAAGTTTTAAATTCTCCCAATTTCGTTTTACATCTTCTTCATCAATTACTTCTACATCACCATAAATATGAGGATGACGACTAATTAATTTTTCACATATTTCATTGGCTACATCTGCAATATCAAAATCTTTAGTTTCACTTCCTATTTTAGCATAAAAAACTATATGTAATAGTAAATCTCCAAGCTCTTTTTTAACCTCATTTAAATTATTATCTAATATCGCATCACCTAGTTCATAAGTTTCTTCAATAGTAAGATGTCTAAGTGACTGTAATGTCTGTTTTTTATCCCATGGACATTGCTCTCGCAATTCATCCATTATAGTAAGCAACCTATCAAAAGCTTTTAATTGATTTTCCCTAGAGTTCATTGTATAGTTTTATTTCAAAAATAAGGATAATATCATGCTCCTTATAATTTAAGAATAAAAGTAATTTTTTATAAAAAAACTATAGATTTGAAGTTCTCTTAACAGTAATACAATTTATATGCACTCTATTAAAATTCTTTTTGCTTGTATACCCGCTGACGGGCATTTTAATCCAATGACCCAATTAGCCGTGCATCTAAAGAAAAAAGGACATGATGTAAGATGGTATACAGGAAAAGTTTATGAAAAAAAATTAGAACAGATGGGAATCCCTTATATTCCTTTTAAAAAATCCAAAGAAATCAAAGTATCAGAATTAGATCAAGCATATCCAGAACGCAAAAAACTAAAAGGAATATCTCATATAAAATTTGATATTATAAATCTTTTCATAAATAGAATGAAAGATTACTACTTAGATATCAAGGAAGTATCTTCATCATTCTCTTTCGAAATCTTAGTATTCGACAATACATTTCCTGGTACCATTATAAAAGATAAATTAAATATTCCAGTTGTTGGTATTGGGGTTGTTCCATTAGCACTATCCTCACCAGATATTCCTCAATACGGTTTAGGACATCAGCCTGCTACTAATTTTTTGAGTAAACGAAAACAAAACTTTATAAAGTTAATGGCAGAAAAATTACTATTTAGAGATACTAAAGAAGCATACAATGAACTATTAGAAAATTTGAATCTACCCAAAGAAAAACATAATATTTTTGACATCTCACCATTAAACTCTTCTATCTTCTTACAAAATGGAATACCGGAGATGGATTACCCAAGATACACTATACCTAAAACGATACAATATGTTGGAGCTTTAGATACTTGGTCAATCAATCATCATAATAGGAAAACTAAAGATTGGAAAAAAATATTAGATCCCAGTAAAAAAACCATTCTAATTTCTCAGGGCACAGTAGAAAAAAACAATAAAAAACTTATTATCCCATCATTAGAAGCTTTTAAAAATACTAACTATAATATTTTAGTAGCTACCGCACATAATGAAACTAAATTATTACAAAAGAAATATCCCCATAAAAACATCCATATAGAAGATTTTATACCTTTTGATGAAATAATGCCATTAACAAATATTTTTATTACCAATGGCGGATACGGGAGCATCATGATTAGTATTAAGCATGGAGTACCAATGATTACTGCAGGTATTAATGAAGGTAAAAATGAGATTTGTGCACGTATTGATTATTGCGGATTAGGTATCGATCTAAAAACGGAAAGACCAAGGATTATCTCTATACAAAATGCTGCAAACAAAATATTAGAGGCTGATATTTATTACAATAACATAAAGCTTATACAAAAAAAATTAAATTCTTATGATACTTTAAATATTTGTGAGAAATACATTACGGATTTAGTATTTTCCAAAGTAAAGTAATCAAAACTGAATTTTATTCATTGATTTCTGTATTTCTTTAAAACCAGAGACTAGATCTCTCACTATTTCAACAACTGGTTTGATATCATTAATCAAACCTGACACCTGTCCTATTTCAAGTTCTCCTTCTACCAAATCTCCTTCGAACATTCCTTTTTTTGCTCTTGCACGCCCTAATAATGTTTTTAACTCTTCTAATGATGTTCCTTTATCATACAATGCTGCAACATCATTGTAAAATTTATTTTTCAACATTCTTACTGGAGCTAACTCCTTTAATGTAAGATGTGTATCACCTTCCTTAGCATCAACCACCATTTGTTTAAAACTCTGATGAGAAGAAGCTTCTTCACTTGCTACAAACCTACTACCTACTTGAACTCCATCGGCTCCTAATGCCATCACAGCAAACATAGAAGAACCTGTGGCGATGCCTCCAGCTGCAATTAAAGGAATTTTAATCTTCTCTTTGACCATAGGAATTAAAGTTAAAGTAGTAGTCTCATCTCTTCCATTATGACCTCCTGCTTCGAAACCTTCCGCTACAACAGCATCTACTCCAGCATCTTGTGCTTTTAAAGCAAACTTCAAGCTACTTACCACGTGTACTACAGTAATACCTTTTTCTTTAAGGTAAGAGGTATATGTTTTAGGATTACCTGCAGATGTAAATACTATTTTAACTTTCTCTTCAATTATAATTTCTATAATTTCTTGAAGATTTGGATACAACATTGGAACATTTACGCCAAAGGGTTTATCCGTTGCTTTTTTACATTTTTGAATATGTTCTCTTAACACATCTGGGTACATAGAACCTGCCCCAATAAGTCCCAAACCTCCAGAATTGCTAACTGCACTTGCAAGCTTCCATCCACTTGCCCAAATCATCCCACCTTGAACAATGGGATATTTAATTTTAAAAAGTTCTTTAACCTTGTTCATTAGTTTTTAGATATCTTCATTGTATGACGCGAGGTACCCGAAATTAATTCTATTAAATACAGACCGCTTGACAGATTATTTAACTCAATAAATTTTCCACTTTTCAAATTTTCTGATTTTATTAATTTACCCTCAGCAGTAAAAATCCGAATTTAATAGATAAAATAGTAATGGAATTAGAAAATAATTGAAATAACTTACGAAATTACTCCAGACCCAACTAATTCTTCATCAATATACCAAGCAACAAATTGTCCCTCTGTAATTGCACTCTGAGGGTTTTCAAAAACAATATACATACCAGAATCTACTTGATGCAAAGTTGCCTTATCCAGTGGTTGTCGATAGCGTATTCTTGCCATTACATCTAATTCTTGATCTATTTGTAATTTAAGATCCGGTCTTACCCAGTGTAATTCTTCATTACTAATAAAAAGAGCCCTCCTATACAAACCAGGATGTGCTTTACCTTGTCCGGTATAAATCACATTAGTCTTCACATCAGTTTCAATAACAAATAATGGTTCTGGAGTACCTCCTACCGCTAAACCTTTTCGTTGCCCTTTTGTATAATAATGCGCCCCTTGATGTTTCCCAACTACTTTCCCATCAGCTATATCATATTCATATTTTAAAGAAAGAAACTCTAACTCTTCTTTTTTAGAATTAAAATTCGGAGCTGTTCTATTATACATTTCTTCTGATGAAGAAATCTCAATAATATCTCCTTGTTTTGGTTGTAACTTTTGTTGAAGGAATTCTGGAAGTCTTACTTTTCCTATAAAACACAATCCTTGAGAATCTTTCTTATCAGCAGTAATAAGATTCTGTTCTTTTGCAATCTCTCTCACTTCAAGTTTTAGTAATTCACCAACCGGAAAAAGAGTTTTTGACAATTGATCCTGTGATAATTGGCATAAAAAATAAGATTGATCTTTATTAGGATCTTTTCCTGCCAATAAGCGATGCACCTCTTTTCCTTCTTTTATTATTGTATCTTTTCTGCAATAATGTCCAGTTGCAACATAATCCGCACCTAGCGACATTGCTATTTTTAAAAAAACATCAAACTTAATCTCTCGGTTACATAGTACATCTGGATTCGGTGTTCTTCCTCTTTCATACTCGTTGAACATATAATCCACGATACGTTCCTTATACTCTTCACTAAGATCAACTGTTTGAAAAGGAATACCTAATTTTTCGGCTACAAGTAAAGCATCATTACTATCATCTAACCATGGGCATTCATCCGAAATAGTAACAGAATCATCATGCCAATTTTTCATAAAAAGACCTATCACTTCATATCCTTGTTCCTTTAAAAGATATGCTGCTACACTTGAATCTACTCCTCCCGATAAACCTACAATAACCCTTTTCATTACCAACGTTTTCTATACTTAATATCTTCAAAAAATTGAAGAAATATTTATTTTAAAAATTATCTGCAAAAATAACAAATAAAAAAAGCAATGCTTGTGCATTGCCTTAAGGTTTTATCTATCTATCGATTCTAAAAATCGATACTAAGAACCTGTTTTTCCAATAGGGAATGTTTTCTGTTCTAATAATTTTCCATTTTCATAATAATTCCACACTCCATCTTTACGGTCTCTTTTGTAAGCACCTTCTATCTTAACTTTTCCCTTTACATCATAGTACTTCGTAATTCCGTGCAATTGATCATCTACATAAGTAAACTCCTTAATTAAAACACCTTTCTGAGAATATACTATTCGTTTACCCTGCTTTTTACCATTAGTATAAATTATTTTTTCGGTTAGCTGACCATTTTCAAAATATGTTTTCTGTTCTCCATCTAATTTTCCAGCTTTATATTCTTCAGTCATCATTATTTCAGGGGATCCTTTATGATAATAAGTCCATACTCCAACTCTTTCTTTACCAAGCATTTTTCCTTTACTAATTACCTTTCCTTTAGCTGTAAAATATTTTACTTGCACACTATCCGTGTCAGAAGTAAAAACTTTAATAGCCGTTGGCATTGTTCCACTATTTGGCTTATAAAACTTAAACTCTCCTACTTCTTTTCCGTGATCAAAAGTCCCTTCATAACGAAGTTGATCACTATTCTCATATTTCTTCTGCCATTTTCCATGTCTCTTACCGTCTGCATCAAAAGAATTAAACTTCTGAGCATATCCTATAGCAGTGATATAAACAAAAACGAAAAACAAAAATCTATTTCGCATGGTTTTATTTCATTTTTAGTAATTTCATAATCCAAAAAACGTACCAATATTCATCAAAAATATAATCAAAAGAAAATATTTTATTTTTTTAGGTAAAAAAATCCTACAAAAAAAACATTAAAACTTCTAAAAAAACAACTAACTAATCTCAAAACCAGACCTTGTTAACTTTTGTTTAACAAATTATTGAAAATATATGAAATAAATACTCCGTTAGCTTATCTGAACAAATTTTAACTTTTAAAACTCAAAAAAATGAAAATTATTTCAAAAGTCACCAATGCTATTGTAATAACAGCATTAATTTTAACAGCTTCATCTTGTGGCGATGATGATGATGGTAATGTTATCATACCCACAGATGATAATATAGTTGCTATAGCAACTGCAGACTCAGATTTATCTTTATTGGTAATGGCTCTTGCTGCTGCAGATGGAGATTTAGTATCTGTACTTAATGGTAGTGGACCATTCACTGTTTTAGCTCCAACAGATACAGCTATTCAAGCCTTTCTAACTGCAAACAATTATGCAGATATTAGCGCTGTGCCAACAGATGAATTACAACAAATCTTATTAAATCACGTAATTCCTGGAGAAGTTAGTTCCACTACGCTTACTAACAATGTAGCCGGTTATACTGAAACTTCCTCAACTGCTGGCCCTAATGGATCTACTATTAGCATGTACTACAATACAACAAATGGAGTAGTTTTTAATGGAGGTGCTACTGTAAGCACACCGGACATCGCGGCATCTAACGGTATTATCCATAAAATAGACGCAGTAATTGGTTTACCTGATGTAACCACTTTTGCTACAGCAGATCCAAATTTTTCAAGATTAGTAGAAGCCTTAACCGCTTATAGTTTTGACTATGTTACTACACTACAAGGAGAGGGCCCTTTTACAGTTTTTGCACCAAATAATACTGCTTTTAATGCTCTACTAGATACTGATGCTTCTTGGAGTACTCCTAGTGATATTCCAGAACTTATTTTAGAGAATTCATTAAATATTCATGTTATTCCTGATTCTAACTTTAGAGAAATAAATTTAGTTGATGGCAATCTTTTCGGCATAACTGGAGAAATAACTATAGATGCTACAGCAAAAACTGTCCGTCCTGAAGGAACAGATACTATAAATGCCAGCAATATTACCATAACAGATATACAAGCCACTAATGGTGTTATACACGTGATAGATCAAGTTATGGTATTATCGCCCGTTATAATTCCTAACTAGAAATAGGTAGATGAATAAAAGCCCCTTTTTCTAATTAGAAAAAGGGGCTTTTTAAAATATTAAAATTTTTATTATTTCTTACTAGCTTTTTGTTGTTCCGCTTGCTCCATTAATTCTTTCATCTTCTTCTGGAACTTACCTTGTTTTTTAGGTTTTTTCTTGTTCTCTTGAATCTTAGCATGAATTTTATCTTCGTCTATAATCACATTCTTAATAACTAACATAATACCAATAGTAATCAAGTTAGAAATAAAATAATATAGAGAAAGTCCACTTGCATAGTTATTAAAGAAAATCAACATCATTAAAGGAGACAAATACATAATAAACTTCATATTAGGCATCCCAGGTTGTTGTTGTTGCATCGTTTGCCCAGTTGTCATCATCATATAAATAAATATAGCAATAGAAGCTAATATTGGAAATAAACTAATATGATCACCATAAAATGGTATTTCGAATGGTAATTTTGCAATAGTGTCATAACTTGATAAATCATCAGCCCACAAGAAACTCTTCTGTCTTAAATCAAAGGCACTCGGAAAGAAGTTGAACAACGCATAAAACACAGGAATCTGCATAAGCGCTGGTAGACAGCCACTCATAGGACTCGCCCCAGCCTTACTATATAAAGCCATAGTTTCCTGCTGCTTTTTCATAGCATTATCCTTATACTTCTCATTAATCTCTGTAATCTCAGGCTTTAATATTTTCATTTTCGCTTGAGAAACATAGGATTTATATGTTACTGGAGACAATACAATTCTCACCACGATTGTCATTACTACTATAGCTATACCATATGGTAGAAAACCACTTAGAAACCCAAAAAATGGAATAAATATATATCTATTTATCACTCCAAAAATCCCCCATCCTAGCGGCACAATCTCGTCTAAGTTACGATCATAAGAACTTAAAATCTTATAATCCGTAGGACCATAATACCAGTTCATATTATAGTTTAACTCACCACCTTTAAGTTCTAGAGGCATAGAAGCTGCAAACTCTTTTGTAACTTTAATGTCTTTATCATCTAATTCACTAGTATTAGCAACATTTTTCGAAGCAAATGTTGCTGTTTTAAAAGGAGTATCTGTTAATAAAACAGAAGTAAAGAAATGTTGTTTAAATCCTACCCAAGTTACTTCTTCTTCAGTGTCCTCTGCAAAATCTCCTTGTCCAGTATAATCATCTTTCCCTCCATCATACTCATAAAGAATCTCCGTATATCGATTTTCGTAAGAAGCACTTTTAGCTTGTCTTATAGCCTGTAATTTCCAATCTAAATTAACTACCTGACTTGAATTAAACACCTGTTGTAATCCTTGTGATTTAATTGAAAAATCCAACATATAATCATTAGGTTTCAATTCATAACGGTATTCTAAAAACTTAGAATCAGAAACTTTAAGTTTCATGGACAAAACAGTATTATCCCCATTTTTAGTAACAGTTGGTTCAAAAAACAGGTCCTTCGTATTTAAAATTCTATTATCCGTTGTTCCGAAATTAAGATTAAATGAAGCGTTTTTGCCATCTTTAATTAGATATAAAGGAACGGAATCATACGTTTTGAAGTTTTTTAATAATGCTTCTTGAATATAACCTCCTCGATTATTAATCTTTAAAGTTAAAACTTCATTTTCAATTTTAGTAACATTTTCTTTTGCAGAAGGCAAACTAGCAGAATACGCAAATGCACCTAATTGAGATTTAGCAGCAACTACCGCAAGGGAATCTTGTGGATTCGCCACAATAGCTTCACTTTCTTTTACAAAATCTGTCGTCTTATTATCTTCAGTTTTTTCTTGAGCTTCAACTTGTTCTTGTTCAGCCTTTTGAGCCTCAATCTCTTCTGGTGTTGGTTTATTAACCCAAAACATCCACGCAAAAATTCCAAATATCAGTACAAATCCAATTACTGTATTAAGGTCAAACTTTTTTTCTTCCATTGATATGTGTATAAAAAAACCTCTATCCTTTTAGGTTAAAAAAGAGGCTTTCTAAAATTATATTACTTTTCTTTTGTCAATTATCTAGCCAGTTAGAGATACTATGACACTTTGACATCTTTATTACAGTTAGAATATGCCACTGCTGCTTTTACAAAAGCTACAAAAAGCGGATGAGGATTAGCTACTGTACTTTTATATTCTGGATGATACTGCACACCTACAAACCAAGGGTGTTCAGGAATTTCCACAATTTCTACTAAACCTGTTTTAGGATTTATTCCTGTTGTTTTAAGCCCTGCTTTTTCTAATTGTTCTTTGTATTGATCATTATATTCATAACGATGACGATGGCGTTCGGTAATTAAAGGTTTTCCATAGGCTTCGGACACTTTGCTATCGTCAACTAATTCACAATCCCAAGCACCAAGCCTCATAGTTCCCCCCATATCTGTGATATTCTTTTGTTCTTCCATCAAACTAATCACTGGATACGCTGTGTTTTCATCTACCTCTACTGAGCATGCGTCTTTTAATCCTAAAACATTACGTGAATACTCTATAACTGCCATTTGCATTCCTAAACAAATACCGAAAAAAGGCAATTTGTTTTCTCTTGCATATTGTACTGCTTTTATCTTTCCTTCTATTCCTCTTTCTCCAAAACCTGGAGCAACTAATATACCATCAAGATGCGCAATTTTAGTAGCTATAGTCTTATCATCTATATATTCTGAATGTATACTTTCTACATTTATTTTTACCTCGTTTTCTGCACCAGCATGAATAAAAGCTTCTAAAATAGATTTATAAGAATCTTGTAATTCTACATATTTACCTATTAAACCTATTGTTACTTCACACTTAGGATTCTTATGTCGTTTTAGAAAATCATTCCATTTATCCAAATTAGGAACATTATCGTCTCTAAGTACAAGTTGTTTTAATACCACAGCATCTAACCCCTCTTCCAACATCAAATTAGGAACATCGTAAATAGTAGATGCATCAATCGACTGAATAACCGCCTCTTGCCTTACATTACAGAACAATGCCAGCTTTCTCCTCAGATCTTCTGACAACTCATGTTCTGTTCTACACACCAAAATATCTGCTTTTATACCGCTTTCCATTAATGTTTTCACACTATGTTGTGTAGGCTTAGTTTTTAATTCTCCAGCGGCAGAAAGGTATGGTATTAATGTAAGATGAATCACTAAAGCATTCGTATCTCCTAATTCCCATTTTAACTGCCTAACAGCTTCAATATATGGTAAGGACTCAATATCACCAACTGTTCCACCTATTTCAGTAATTACAATATCATAATCCCCGCTCTTGCCAAGAATTTGAATTCTTTCTTTTATTTCGTTCGTTATATGAGGTACTACCTGAACAGTTTTACCAAGGAATTCTCCTCGACGTTCTTTCTCAATAACACTCTGATATATTCTTCCGGTAGTTACGTTATTCGCCTGAGAAGTTGGTGTATTTAAAAAGCGTTCATAATGTCCTAAATCCAGATCGGTTTCTGCACCATCATCGGTTACATAGCATTCTCCATGTTCATATGGGTTCAATGTTCCAGGATCAACATTGATATACGGATCTAATTTCTGAATTGTAACTCTGTATCCTCTAGCCTGTAGCAATTTTGCCAATGAAGCTGCTATAATCCCTTTTCCTAAAGAAGAAGAAACGCCTCCAGTTACAAAAACATATTTGGTATTAGCCATGTAAACTTAACTATTTGTTCGGTTGTGTTTAAATTTTGCGCAAAAATACAAAGAAGAACCCAAACTAGGTATCGAAAATAAAGCAATATTTCTGCAACTTATCCATAATTCTTTAACAGTGTAAAAAACTGATAATGAATTATTAAAACTCTAAAACAAAAAACCCATCTAAATGAGATGGGTTTTTTGTTTATCTAAAAACTTTTTATTCTTCTTCATCAGAAGTTACTTCTTCTGGCTCTTCAAAATCAGTAATTCCTTTAGCTTGTAAAATATTATACCACTGTATCACTTTTTTCATATCACTTACATATACTCTGTCTTCATCATAATCAGGTAATACTTCGCTAAAATAAGCTTCTAACTTATTCTTAGACTCTTTGTGACTAATTGCTTTTTCTCCATTCTCTTTTTCCTGGATTCTTTTAAAAATTTCTCTTAAAGGAACTTCTTCTGTAAAAGTATAGATTGCAATTTCACTAAGAATACTAACGTTATTTTGAATACTAACAGAAAGTTTTTTTCCATCCGCTAATGATTCAGCCACAAAACCACTTCTGGTCTGCGCCTTTAATTCATATAAACCTGGTTTTCCAGAAATTGATAATATTTTGTCTAAGCTCATAAATTTATCTTCAAAGTTGGCAAATATCAGTAGTTCATTTTTAAAAATCAAACATTAACCAACATAAATTGTATTGTAATTCTATGTAAATTCTAAAAATCGATTAACGTCCTTTTTTAGCTAAAGGGAACTTCATCCTATAATCAGCACTAATCTTTCCTTTAGATATATTAGTAAGTTTTCCTTTAATTAAACGTTTTTTAAGACTTGATAATTTATCTGTGAACAAAACTCCTTCAATATGATCATACTCATGCTGGATCACTCTAGCAGCTAGACCACTATATGTTTCTGTATGTTGCACAAAATTTTCATCTAAATAATTAATCTTGATCGTTTCTTTTCTAAAGACATCTTCTCTAACCTCTGGAATGCTTAAACATCCTTCTGTAAAAGCCCATTCATCTCCAGTTTCTTCTATAATTTCAGCATTTATAAAAACTTTTTTGAACCCTGTTAATGTTTTTCTCTCTTCTTCAGAAAGTTCTTCATCATCCGCAAAAGGTTCTGCATCTACTAAAAATAAACGTATTGGAAGTCCAATTTGTGGAGCCGCAAGACCTACTCCATGAGCATTGTACATCGTTTCGAACATGTTTTCGAGCAATTCCGAAAACTTAGGATAATCCTTAGAAATCTCCTTTGCTTTTTTCTTTAATACTGGATCGCCGTACGCTACAATGGGTAAAATCATATTATTAATATTCTCTGTTTTTATTCTCTATTTTTAAATTTACCTTTACAAATTATAAAGGTAATCCTGAAGGATGATGGTAGCACTAATCTGATCTACCAATGCCTTATCTCTTCGTTTCTTTTTAGATATTCCACTGGCAATCATTGTATCAAAAGCCATTTTAGAAGTAAATCGCTCATCTATTCTTTTCACAGGAATATCAGGTAACATTTTTGACAACTTCTCCAAAAACGGCTGTATCAATTTCTCACTTTCAGAAGGATCTCCGTGTAAGCGTTTTGGTTCTCCCACTACAAATAACTCTACATCTTCGGCTGAAACATATTCTTGTAACCAATTCAATAAATCCTTAGTATCTACAGTAGTCAATCCAGAGGCTATAATCTTTGACTCGTCTGTAACAGCAATTCCACATCGCTTTCCTCCATAATCTATTGCTAAAATCCTTGCCATATTATATTTTGTGCAAAAGTATGACATTATTATAAAATAGTTCTAATTATTAAGAGTATCCTAAAATATTCAATGAGCATATGATTTTCGAATGAAGCTGTTATCTTTACGAAAATTTTTAATAAATGAACCAACTAAAGGAAACCATAGAAAAAGCTTGGGATAATAGAGAGCTTTTAAAAGAGTCAAACACTCAGGATGCTATAAGAAAAGTAGTCGACTTATTAGATGCTGGTGAACTTCGCGTAGCAGAACCAACTAAAGATGGATGGCAAGTAAACGAATGGGTGAAAAAAGGAGTTGTGCTCTATTTTCCTATTCAGAAAATGGAAACACTTGAAGCTGGTATTTTTGAATACCACGATAAAATTCCATTAAAAAAAGGGTATAAAGAAAAAGGAATTAGAGTCGTTCCTAATGCCGTAGCTCGTCATGGAGCTTATATTTCTCCAGGAACCATACTAATGCCTAGTTACGTAAACATTGGTGCATATGTAGATGAAGGTACCATGGTAGATACTTGGGCAACGGTAGGTAGTTGTGCTCAGATTGGAAAAAATGTTCATCTAAGTGGTGGTGTTGGAATTGGTGGTGTCTTAGAACCACTTCAAGCGGCTCCTGTTATCATAGAAGATAATGCATTTATCGGATCTAGATGCATCGTAGTAGAAGGAGTACGCGTAGAAACTGAAGCTGTACTTGGTGCCAATGTGGTATTAACTGCATCTACCAAAATTATTGATGTAACTGGTGATACTCCTGTAGAAAGAAAAGGAGTCGTACCTGCAAGATCAGTAGTTATACCAGGAAGTTATACTAAAAAGTTTGCTGCAGGAGAATATAATGTTCCTTGTGCCTTAATTATTGGTAAGCGTAAAGAAAGTACTAATAAAAAGACTTCCCTAAATGATGCCTTGAGAGAGCACGATGTAGCTGTATAATTAGAAATAAATATGTATACTTGTGAGCTTGTCTTTTAGGCAAGCTCATTCTTTTAATCAATAGTTAGGTAAATGAAAATATTAGTCATTCAGCAAAAAATGATCGGTGATGTACTTACAAGTACAATTATTTGTGAGGCACTAACTAAAGAGTACCCAAATGCAACGATTGACTATTTAGTAAATTCTAATACAAAACCAGTAACTCTAGAAAACCCTTTTTTCAACACAATTATTGAATTTAAAAATGAATATCGCGATAGTAAAAAAGCATTTTATTCATTTCTAAAAGAAATCAAAAAGGCAAAATATGATTTGGTTATAGATGCATACGGAAAATTAGAAAGTAATCTTATTTCTTTCTTTTCGAAAGCCCCAAAAAAAATATCTTTTTATAAATGGTACACTAAATTTATTTATTCTGAAGTAGTACATAGAAAATCAGACCCTATTACTAATGCTTCTATTGCAATAGAAAATCGACTTCGGTTGGTATATCCTGAAGACAGACTTACTTCCAACATAATTCGTCCTAAAATATTTTTGACAAAAAAAGAACAGGAAACTTCTAAAGCATATCTAACTACCAACGGAATTTCTTCAGAGACACCGCTGATAATGATAAGTGTTGTAGGTAGCGAAATTAGAAAAACACTACCTTTCGAATACATGGCCAAAGTTATTGATGAAATTGTGACAACAACCTCAGCCAATATTCTTTTTAACTATATACCTAGTCAAGAAGAAGATGCTAAAACTATTTATGATTTAACAACAAAAAGCACACAACAACATATTCATTTTAATGTATTCGGAAAAAGCTTACGTGAATTTATAGCTATATTATCTCATTGCGATGTTTTAATTGGAAATGAAGGCGGAGCTGTAAATATGGCAAAAGCCCTAGACAAACCAACTTTTACTATTTTTTCGCCTTGGATTATTAAAAAAGACTGGAATATGTTTGAAGATGGTATTACACATGACTCTGTACATCTTTATGACACCAAGCCAGAATTATACGGAGATAAAACTCCAAAAGAAATGAAAGATCATGCATTAGAATTATATAAAAATCTTTCTTCAGAATTAATAATCCCAAAACTTAGAACGTTCCTTAAAAATTTAAATCTTTAGTCCTTTTCAATTCCAAAAGGAGTTCTAATCACTTGATCTCGTTTTGTAACTTTTCTTATAGCCTTATTCCTTGTAATCATTTCTGGATGAACATATCCTCTTTCGTGATATAAATGCACACAAATCGCACTATAACGTATCTGTTTAGCCTTTATTCCTAGATTAAATAACCGTTCTCCTATCTCTCTATCTTCTCCTCCATATTGCATTCGCTCATCAAAACCATTTACCAATAAAACATCTTTTTTCCACCCAGAGACATTCATACCATCCCAAGTAGCTTTAGTGGGTGTACTAAAATTAAGAAAACGTTCTTTCCATCCATCAGCTGTTAATTTATTTAGCTTAAAAGAAGATTTTAGCCCTTTACTTATTAACCATTTAGCATCAAAACATTCTTGATTTTTTATATGCTGTTCAGAAATCAATTCAGAAATATCTTTTGGCAACTTAAAATACCCTCCTGACAAAAAACAACCGAGTTTTCTCATCCGCAGGTGAGTTTCAACAAAATCCTTTCTAGGAATACAATCACCATCCGTAAATAATAGGTAATCAGAATCTGCTACTGTAATAGCTTTATTTAAAATTACTGTTTTTCTAAACCCTTGATCTTCGTGCCAAATATGTTTTAAAGGATAACTAACTCTTTTAGAGAACTTTAAAACTAATTCCTTTGTATCTTCTGTTGACCCGTCATCTGCAACAATTACTTGAAAATTCTTTATACTTTGGCATTCATATCCAAACAGCACTTTACTCAACCATTCTGGTTGATTGTAAGTACTTATGATTACTGTTATTTCTAGTGATTGCATTGCCGTAAAAATAACTATTTTTGCACGATACCTTTATAAATAAAGCATCAATCTTAAAGTATCCGAATGGTTAAACTCTCTGCTGTTATTATCACTTACAATGAAGAAAAAAAAATAGAGCGATGCCTCTCATCTTTAGTGGGTGTGGTTGATGAAATCGTTATTGTCGATTCTTTTTCTACAGATAGAACAGAGGAAATATGTAAACAGTTTGATGTAAAATTTATTAAGCAAAAGTTTTTAGGATATATAGAACAAAAAAACTTTGCTATTACTCAAGCTTCTAATGATCATATTATATCATTAGATGGTGATGAGGCTTTATCTTGTGAACTTCAGAACTCTTTGATAAAATTAAAATCCAATTGGATTCACGATGGATACTATATGAATCGATATAATAATTTTTGTGGGCAATGGATAAAATACTCTGATTGGTATCCAGATAAAAAATTAAGGGCTTTTATAAAGGGAAAGGGAGAGTGGAAAGGTATAAATCCTCACGATTCTTTTAAACTGACAGCCCCTAAAGCTTCCTCAAAACTAAAAGGTGATATATTACATTGGAATTATGCGACCTACCAGGAATTTAATCTTAAAACAGATAAGTTCTCTACAATATCAGCACAATCTTACTATCAACTAGGAAAAAGAGCTCCTATTTGGAAGATTATTCTTAATCCAACTTGGGCATTTTTAAAATCTTATTTTCTAAGATTTGGATTTCTAGACGGATTTAATGGCTTGGTTATATGCATACAAACTGCGAACATTACTTTTCTAAAATACTCTAAGCTAAGGGAATTAATTAAACAACAAAAACAATAAATCAGCATTCTAACCTAACTAAACAAAGGTTTTTGATAATAAAACCTGCTATTCCATTTTTATTCACGTAAAAAAATAATGGCTCATCAGGTTTTTTCAAGGTTTATCCATATTTCTAAAATCCAAGAAAGCTTCTCATATAGTTTTGAATAAAACATATTTAAAACTATATGCATATGATCAAAAAAATTGTATACCTGCTCTTTTTATGCACACTTGGAACAATTGGACAAGAACAATTTACCATAAGTGGATATATAAAAAATGTTAGCTCTGGAGAGAAATTACTAGGAGTTAATATCATTATTGATAATTCCATAGGAACCACAACAAATGATTATGGTTTTTATTCCATGAACATAGAAAAAGGAACCCATCAAATAGAAATCAGTTATTTAGGATATAAAACTATTCTTAAAGAAATTCAAATTACAAATAATCAAAAAATAGATTTTAATCTAACAGAAGAGTTAGCTCAATTAGATGAAATCATCATTTCATCTAATAACACAAGAAAAAAAATCGAATCAACAGAAATGAGTGTTATTTCATTACAAGGAGAAACTATTAAGAAAATGCCAGCTATCCTTGGAGAACCTGATGTACTAAAATCATTACAACTATTACCAGGAGTATCCAGTGTAAACGAAGCCTCTTCTGGATTTAATGTAAGAGGTGGCTCTGTAGATCAAAATCTAATATTACTGGATGAAGCTACTATATATAACGCTTCACATTTATTTGGTTTCTTCTCTGTATTCAATTCTGACGCCATCAAAAATGCTAAATTATACAAAGGAGGAATTCCAGCTATATATGGAGGAAGATTATCTTCTGTACTGGATATAAAACAAAAAGAAGGAAATACTAAAAAATTTGGAGGGAACATCGGAATAGGTCTTATCTCTGCCAAAGCATTAATTGAAGGACCTATTCTAAAAGGTGATAAAGAAGAAGCTTCAGGTAGTTATATGTTAGCAGGTAGAAGATCATACATAGACCTATTTTCATTCCTTCTAGAGGATTTTGAAGATAGCTCTTTATTTTTCTATGATTTCAATCTAAAAGCGAACTATGACTTGAATAAAAACAATCGATTATTTCTTTCAGGATATTTCGGTAGAGACACATTTGAACTTGATGGATTATTAGGAACAACTTGGGGAAATACATCTGGAACATTAAGATGGACAAGCGTTATCAACGAGAAATTATTTCTACAGACTTCCGCTATTTTTAGTAATTACGAATACAACTTAGATAATCTAAGAACAGGTTCCGAGTTTAGATGGAAATCCAGTATCACCAACTACAACCTAAAACCAAAACTGTCTTGGTACATTAATAATAACAACACACTTAAAACAGGAGTAGATATGACATATTATCAATTTAAACCTGGAAAAATATCATCTCTAAATGGATCCAGTATCAATGGAGAAGAATTTAGTGATAAGTTTAGTTTAGAAAACGGGGTTTATGTTGATCTAAAACAAAAATTATCAAATAAACTTAGTGTTCAATATGGACTAAGATGGTCCAACTTTTTTCGACTAGGATCTCAAGAAATAAGTCAATATGATACAGGAAGCCCTTTAACCTACAATGTTGAACAAGATACTTATGAAGAAAATGAAATCATAGAGACCACACAATATAGTTCTGGAGAAAGCATAAAGTCTTTTAATGGAATAGAACCCAGAGTATCCGCAAGATATTTATTAAATGATTCTAATTCTTTTAAACTAAGTTATAATAGAATGTATCAGTATTTACATTTAATCTCCAACACTACCTCTCCTACTCCTCTGGACGTATGGTCTCCTAGTGGGCCTTACATCAAACCACAATATGCTGATCAATTAGCGTTAGGATACTTTACATCATTCAATGAAGGAAAATATGACTTAAGTCTCGAAACATATTACAAGAAACTCAATGATGTTACTGATTTTATTGATGGAGCGGATCTAATATTTACTGAGGAGATAGAAACGCAAATTGCACAAGGAGAAGGAAGAGCATATGGATTAGAAGTACAACTAAATAAAAATGAAGGTAGATTAACTGGATGGTTAAGTTATACACTTGCTAAATCAGAAACTAAAGTTCTCGGAATCAACAATAACGAATACTACCCATCCAACAGTGATCAATTACACGAATTAAATCTAGTTGGATTCTATAAACTAAATAAAAGATGGGATTTTGGAGCTAATTTTGTTTTTGGTTCAGGAAGACCAGTAACCTATCCTACAGGACGATATGAACAAAATGGATTAGTAGTTGCCGATTACAATAATAGAAATGGAAATCGTTTACCTGCTTACCACAGATTAGACATATCAGCAACATTAAACCCTAAAAAAGGTAAAAACGGTAAATGGGTATTCAGCCTTGTAAACGTGTATAACAGACAAAACGCAGCTTCTATCTACTTTAATGAAGTTGGAGAAGTTGGAGATCAAGAAATAGCTACAGGAATGACCCAAGCAACCAAACTATCATTCTTTGGTATTGTACCTAGTATATCTTATGAGTTCAAATTCTAAAAAAAAATCAAATGAAAAATTTATTTATAATATCTGTAATAATCATCTCGTCAATTTTCCTGTCATGCGAAACAGACGTAACCAATGACATCACATTAAATGAAAGTACTCCAAGACTAGTTATCAATGGGGGACTAGAGAGAAACACTATCAGTCCATTACCTATACAGCAGATTCAACTAACTACTACTGCCTCTTTTTTATCTACAGAAGACCAACCTTTTGTAGATGATGCAATCGTTACAGTAACAGATGGCACTAATTCTTGGATATTTAATCATTCTACAAATGGGTTTTATGAAAATACAGAAATCATTCCAGAAATTGGAAACACATACACAATCACAATAAATTGGAATGGAGAAACCTATGAAGGGTCAGATTCTATAAGTGAAGTACCTTCATTTGATAATTTCTATTTTGAATTTGAAGAAGAAACAATCGCAACAGATGCAGGATATTTTGTTAAATTTGATACTACAGACCCTATAGATATTGCTAATTTTTATTATTATCGTCTTTTCAAAAACAATGAATTTATTATAGTTCCGGATCCAGGAAATAGCGAGGTTTTAATTGTTTCAGATGAATTCTTTGATGGTAGACAACGTATTGGTGTAAATCCAAATGATGAAGTGCCTTTTGAAATCGGAGATATTGCTACAGCACAACAATTATCAATATCTGAAGACTATTTCGATTTCTTAAACGAATTGTTTATACAAACAGGAAATTTAGGTAATCCAATAATTGGTAACCCGCCACCAGCTTCAATACGTGGAAATTTAATAAATTTAAGCAACCCCAATAATAGAGCATTAGGGTTCTTTTATACAGTAGATATCGAAGAAGATACCATGACAATCATAGAAAATTAAAACTAATAAATTGAAAACTAACAGGATTTATTTTTATTTATTCATTATTCTTCTGTTTAATGCTTTTCACCTTATTAGTGAAATTTATACTGCTGATCTAAAAGAAGGGCTTTCTGAAACTATTATATTATTACCTGTAAGTTTCATTTATACTTTGTTTATTTTTTGGTCTAGAGTTTATTTAAAAAACAAACTAATTCCAAAAATAATAGATATAGAAAATAGATCTCAGTTCTTAAGTGTTTGGACTACCGTTATTTTAACAAAAACAGTTACACTAACATTTATCTGGCAGACAGTTGCTTATACATTTGAAAATGATAAAGAACTTGAAAGATCTTTTTTTGATTTGGTGTTCTGGCTAGTTTTATTAATCAATTTCGCAGTCATTGCTTTCGTATATTTTATTGAAATTTTCTTAGAATCTCAGCAAGAGAAACAGGACATCAAAATTAAGCTCACGCAATATCAAAATGAAAAATCAGTAGCTCAATACTTGGCCTTAAAAAAACAATTAAATCCTCATTTTCTTTTTAATAGTTTTAATAGTTTATCTGGCTTAATAAGTATTGATACAAAAAAAGCAGAACACTTTTTACAAGAATTATCTAATATTTACCGTTATAACTTAACTCAGAGCGAAGAGGTAGTAGTACCGTTAAAAAAAGAATTAGAACTTATTAATTCATACATGTCATTGCAGAAAATTCGATTTGGAGAAAGTATCATTTTTCAAAATGATATCGAAGAATCTAAACTACACCTTCTACTACCTCCTATGACTTTAGAATTACTTTTTGAAAATGCTATCAAACATAACAGTGTGGACATCAGTAAACCTTTAAAAATAACTATTTCAATTGATAATTTAAGTCTTAAAGTCGTGAATAACTTCCAACCTAAAAATAATGATTATGAAAAATCGCTTGGTATTGGACAAAAGAACTTAGTAAATCAATACAAGATGTTGCATTCCGAGATTCCTGTTTTTAACATACTTAACAACAATTACATAGCCTCTATACCACTTATTCAACCTGAAATATGACCAAAGCTATTATTATAGAAGATGAGAGTATTGCAGCTATTAGATTACAAAATCTAATTCAAGAAGTCAATAACCAAATAATGATTGTTAAGGTTCTGACCTCCATAAATGAATCAATACAGTATTTATCGACAGAGAGTCCTGACTTAATTTTTTTGGACATCAATTTATCCGATGGATATTCTTTCGAAATCTTTAAAATATTAGAAATAAATACTCCAATAATTTTTACCACCGCATACTCAGAATATGCAATTAAAGCATTCGAACAAAATAGTATTGATTATTTATTAAAACCAGTCGCTAAAAACTCATTATCAAGGAGCATCGATAAATTCTTTGGGCTTAATAAAAACAAGTTGCCTGAATACAAAGACTTGTTTCTTCACAACGGAAAAGATTATAAAAAACGATTTTTAGTAAAAATGAACAATAGTTTAAAGACTATCGAAATTGATCAAATTGCATATTTCTATACGGAAGAAAAACTAACTTTCATTCAACTCTGGAATGGTAAAAAGATTCCTATAGATTTTTCTTTAAAAAAATTAGAACAAGAATTAGACCCTTCCAATTATTTTAGGATTAACAGAAAATACATAATTCATCTAAAATGTATTGAAGAAATGTACTATACATCCAAATCTAGAATAAAAGTATCATTAACTCCTATTGCTTCTGAAAGCAACATTTTTGTTGCGATCGAAAAAATAGGGAAGTTTAAAAAATGGCTTTCTCTATAGTTTCTCGCATACGGAATCTATGTACCTATAATACTGATTTTCAAACAGCAACATTGAAGATAACACAAAAACACCCTACACTATAAAATAAAAGACAAGATCAGATCAATTAATAAACAAATCATCTATTTTTTTAGAACAATTCTCCCAAGTATAAGGCAACACGGTTTCTCTAACATCCGTTTTAATTAAAAATGCTTTTTCTATTAAGGTAATTACTTCTTTATAATCGGCATCTACATCAAACAAGAAACCATTTTCTCCTTCTGTAATAAGATCTGGACAAAAACCAGTTCTTGATGCCACGGGAACACAATTAGACATCATTGCTTCTAACACAGGCACAGGACCTCCTTCGATCAAAGATGGAGATACAAAAACATCTATTTTACTATACAAATCTGGATAAGAATCATAAGGTTCTTCTTCAAGGTACTTAAAATTAGGTAAGTCAGATATCTCATTAAACCTATCATATTGTTGCCAATGACGACCAATTAAATAAAACTGTCGATCAGGCATATTTTTCACTAAATCAAGAACTAAGTCTGGGTTTTTTCGATCACTAAATGTTGAACAAAATCCTATACCTCCAGAACCTCTTTCGTGCGAGTAAAAGAAAGAAGAAGAGGTAGCAATATGCATTACTTTAAGAATATCAGGTTTTACACCTAGATCTATCAAATACTTCTTAATTTCAGAATTTAAACAAATAACATAATCCGCTTTATTGAGGCACCAAACTACATGAGTTTTAGAATATTTTTTGGACCAAGTGGGATGTGTGAACATCACTACATTTTTTTTAAACAAAATACTTGGAGTACTCCTTAAGCATCGACAAAAATAGTTTTGGTAAATAAAATAATACGCATCTGCTTTTGGCAAATTCTTTAACTTATTATGATAAAATGTAGTTGCATTTAAAGATGAATATTTAGATAACCGTCTTACTTTAGCTCCAAAAATCCAATCTTTATCCTTTTCTCTAGCGATATAAACTGCTTTGTTTATTATCCTTCTAGATTTATTTTTTCTTAAGACAGAAAATAATATAACAACAATATATTTCCATTTATGAATTAGTGAAAAATATAATTGCTCTTTTAAGTTACTTTTTCCTGACATAACTACTTCTCTTTTTAATCTTCTCTTCACATGAAAAAACAACTAACTTTTCACTAAAAACTAACTAAATAGGACTTTTAGACACTCTTTCTTTGTATTTTTTCTTCCAAAAAAATATTCTCTTTTTAATACGTATTTTACGATAAAAACGATGTTGAAAATCTTTGGTATATCCCCACATAAGATCAAATACCTTTGCCTTATCTTCTCCACTACATTTTGCATATTCATCACTCATAACTTCTATCATAGATTTATGAATAGTTAAACGTGCAAAATTTTTAATACGAGTTTCAAGATTCATGTTACCAAACTCCATGCGATTAAGATCTACTAAATAAAAATCATAACCGTTTTCCTTTCTTTTTATTAAAGTATTTCCAGGAGAATGATCCAAAAAGTTCACTCCATTCTTATGTAAATTATATGTAAACCTAGTAAAAGCTCTTAGTATTTCTTCATGATCAACAATACTAAAATCAGTAGTTAATTCTCTATAGGTAAGATCAGCTTCTACTAATTCACTTATATAAAAACTCTTTTTAAATAGAAAAGAAGTACTCCTTATTTCATAGGCAATTGGAAAAGGAGTCTTAATTTCAAAATCTAATAGTTTATTAGCATATCTATATGATCGCTCCGCCTTTGACTTTCTAAAAAACTTGTAAACAATTTGGTTGACAATATTAGGGATTTTAAAAGATTTGATAGCAAATTTCTTATTCCCTACAGTAACTATCTTTATGACATTTCGTTCAGCATCTCCTAAAATTTCTTTATGATTATCAAAATCAACAATTGCTTTTTCAATAGCCGGAGTCAAATCAGTATGATCTGGATGTACAACCAAGTTTTTTTTCATGGTCATTAGGTGTTTTCGAATTTTGCTACAGTTGCGTATTGAGGATACCTAATATCGAGCTGAGTAAATAACACCGGAATGTTATACAAGTACGGTTTTATAGATCTACTTCGGTTGATGCCTGTATGCACTAAAACCTCATAACCCAGATCTTCATACATTCTCTGAATGCTCTTTTTTGTAAAAAAGCGTAAATGCGTTCTATCCATCACACCAAAATCCTCGTACTTCCAATCTTTCTGAACAAGAACTTTCATAAAGGTATTGTGATATCTAACATTAGGAATAGAACTAATCAACACACCATTTGCCGTTAGTTTATGCTTTATCTTATCTAAAACCTCATAAGGATCTACCAAATGCTCTAATACATCATTAAAATAAATTGCATCAAAATACTTATCTGGCAATTCATCTATATAATCTTCACATTTTCCAGAATAAACTTTATGTAATTTGCTCTTGGCTACCTGAGCTTCTTTGTCCATATATTCTATACCCCAAACCTCTGCGCCTGTTGTATTTTTTAAGACTTCAGCAAAAGCTCCATTTCCACAGCCAACATCAATAATAGTTTTTGGGTTTTCCGGCAAATACTGAATCATTTCGTCTCTAATATTGTCGTAGTAACCACTAGGTTTATTTTCGTAATCCATTTGTTAAGTTATTCTGCAAATATATTTAAAATTAAACGATATAATTTCCATCAAAAAAACCTATTTAAATATTGTTGACATTGGTATTCTCGCAATCAGGTAATATATTATTCGTTAAGAACATTATTAAAACAAAAACTAAACAAATTCCAATTGCTTGTTTTATCGAAATGCAACCTTTACTTTTGATCCTTAAGCGCATAAATTATTATGAAAGATATTTCGATTATACTAATCAATTACAATTCTTCTTCTTTTACTATAGATTGTATTAAGTCAATTATAGAGAAGACATCAAACGACATATCTTATGAATTTATTGTAGTTGATAACGCCTCAGAATTAGATGATTATCTACTACTGGATAAAAAGATTAAAGAATTACAAGTCACAAATCTAAAACTAATCCGAAGTAAGTATAATACTGGTTTTGGAGGAGGAAATATGCACGGAATACAATTTTCTAATGGAAAATATTACGCTTTCGTTAATAACGATACCATCCTACAAAATGATTGCCTAAATATTGTTTTTAATTTTCTAGAAAAAACGGAAGATGCATCAATATGTGCTCCTCAACAGTATAATGAAAAAGGAGAAGTACAAAAATCATTTGATCATTTTCTTTCTTTACGCAGAGAACTATTCGGAAGAAAAGTATTAGAAAAAACTAATCCAACAAAATATCCTAAGAGAAAGAAAATCTATGACGCTTCAGTTAAAGTACAAAGTGTACCTGGATCATTTTTAGTTGTTTCGGCAGATGCTTTTGAAAAAGTTGGAGGTTTTGATACTAATATATTTTTGTATTACGAAGAAACGGATCTTTGCTATAGAATTTCGAAGAACATATCAAATGGTCATTGTTATCTTGTTCCGCAAGGTCGTTACACTCATTTTAAGGGACAAAGTACCCAGAAAAGTATAGCCATTAAAAAGGAATTAAAAATTTCACTATTATATGTTCTTAGAAAAAACTCAGGATACCTAGCTTATCAGGTATTAAGATCTTGGTTAACCTTTAAGTTCTTTTTTAAATCTATTTTTAAACCCAAAAACTTTTCTCTTTTTATACTTTTTCTAAAAGGCGCTTCTTTATCGGAGTCATTAAAATTAAAACAAACAATTGCACGAAAGTAGTATGCATATTTTACATTTATCTGCTGTTAAAAACTGGGGTGGTGGCGAAAACCATATAGAAAACTTATGCTCTGAGCTAGCTTTATCAAATCCTGAAGTAAGGAATACAATTTTTTGTGTAAAAAATGGTGCATTTCATAAAAGATTAAAAAAAACCAACTTAAATTTTATTCCTGCCACTCTATGGCCAAAATTTGATCCTAGATTTTTCATAAAACTAGGTCGAGTATGTAAAAAACAGAAAGTAGACATCATCCATATTCATGATCCTAGTGCCATATTACTAGCGATTTTAGCAGATAAATTTTACAAACTACCTCCTTTTGTTTTTAGTAAAAAAACTTCTTTTCCTATTAAACAACGTAAAAAGACGTTGTACAAGTACAACTACCCTAAAATTAAAAAAGTACTTTGTGTATCCAAAGAAACTCAGAAAATTGCTTCTGCAGGAATCGAAAATCAGGAAAAACTAATTACTATTTACCATGGAACAAATCTAAAAACCAAAAGTACAGAAACACCTTTCTTACTTAGAGAGAAATACAATCTAGCAAGTGACAAAATTATCATAGGAAACATAGCTAATCACATCAGAGCTAAACACTTAGACACCTTAGTTGATATTGTAGATATTATTATTAACAAACAAAAAAGAAAAGAATTCTTCTTTATACAAATAGGTACGTTTACTGACAGAACTGAGGCTTTAAAAGAACGAATCAAAGCATTAAATTTAGAAAACCATATAGAGTTTTTAGGATACACTCCCAATGCATCCAATTTTTTACCACAATTTGATGTAAGCCTTGTCACTTCTCAAAGCGAAGGTGTCCCACAAGTAATCTACGAATCTTTTTATCATAAAACTCCAGTAATAAGTACTGATGTAGGTGGTATTCCAGAAATTGTTGACCAAGATATTAATGGCTTATTAAGTCCTATGCATACTCCTAAAAGCCTTTCTAAACATATCATAGAACTTTCAGAAAACCCTTTAAAACAAAAGAGTTTTGTTGATAAAGGATATGAAAAACTTATTACAAAATTCACAACCGCTAATATGGCACAGCAAACTTTAGAAGTTTATAAAAATATAATACTAGATTAATAAGTATCATCTAACTATAATTATCAACACAGTAAGACCAGAATATCTATAAACGATAATTTTACAGTGCATTGACATAGAAAATATAATTCTAAAATTCAACAAGAATGGAAGATCAAAGAGAAGAAATACAAAAAACAATAGATACTCTTAAAAAAGGAGGACTTATTCTATATCCAACAGATACTGTATGGGGAATTGGATGTGATGCAACCAATGCTGAGGCGGTTGACAAGATATACGCTTTAAAACAAAGAGCAGATAGTAAGTCCATGTTATGTCTAGTTAGTGATTTCAAGATGCTTCAACAATATGTAGAAGAGGTTCCTGAGGTTGCTTATGACATATTAAAATATGCATCTAAAGCGACAACAATAATTTATGACAGACCACTAAGAGTGGCAGAAAATTTAATTGCAGCAGATAATACACTCGGAATTAGAGTCGCTCGTGATCCTTTTTGCGGAAAGTTAATCCGAAAATTCAAAAGACCAATCGTTTCTACTTCTGCTAATATTAGTGGAAAATCCACTCCTCGCAACCTAAAAGAAATAAGTAAAGAGATTTTGGAAGGCGTTGACTATGTTGTAAATTTGCCGTTGAAAAATAAAGATGCTAAACCTTCTTCAATTATAAAAATAGGTGGTGATAGCACAGTGAAAATTATCAGGAAGTAAATTGATTCATGTCGGAAGAGAAAAATTATAAAAAAGCATTACAACATTCTGTTTTTAATACTATTACCAAAGCAGCAGCTAATCTTCAATTAGAAAGCTACGTTATCGGTGGTTTTGTTAGAGATCATATTTTGCAAAGAGGAACCGCAAAAGATATCGATATTGTAGCTGTAGGTAGCGGAATTGAATTGGCAAAAGAAGTTTCTAAATTACTTCCGGGAAATCCAAAAATTCAAATCTTTAAGACCTACGGAACGGCTATGTTAAAAGCTAATGACATAGAGGTCGAGTTTGTAGGTGCCAGAAAAGAATCTTATCGAGAAAATAGTAGAAACCCAATTGTCGAAAATGGGACATTACAAGATGACCAAAACCGAAGAGATTTCACTATTAATGCCTTAGCACTAAGCCTTTCTGAAGATACATTTGGAGATATTTTAGATCCTTTTAATGGACTAGAAGATCTAAAGTCTAAAATTATTCGTACACCATTAGATCCAGATATAACCTACTCTGATGATCCTCTTAGAATGATGAGAGCAATTCGTTTTGCTACGCAACTCAATTTCAAGATTGAACCAACATCATTAGAAGCGATAACGAAAAATAAAGACCGAATTAAAATCATCACCAAAGAACGCATTGTTGATGAGCTTAATAAAATATTACTTAGCGAAAAACCTTCAGTAGGTTTTCTTTTACTAGAACAGACAGGATTACTACCATACATTTTGCCTGAATTAATGGCTCTAAAAGGCATTGATGAAGTAGAAGGACAAAAACATAAGGATAACTTCTATCACACCTTAGAAGTTGTAGATAATATATCCGAAAACACAGATGATCTTTGGCTTCGTTGGGCAGCGTTATTACATGATATAGGAAAAGCTCCTACAAAAAGATTTAATAAAAAAGTAGGATGGACATTTCATGGTCACGAATTTGTAGGTTCTAAAATGGTATTTAAACTATTTAAGCGCCTAAAGATGCCTTTGAATGACAAAATGAAGTTTGTTCAGAAAATGGTATTAATGAGTTCTCGCCCGATTGTTATTGCCTCAGATGTAACAGATTCTGCAGTAAGAAGATTGGTATTCGATGCTGGTGATTATATAGACGAATTAATGACGCTTTGCGAAGCTGATATTACTACCAAAAACCCTAAACGCTTTAAAAAATACCACAACAATTTTAAAATTGTACGTCAGAAAATGGTCGAGGTAGAAGAGCGAGATCATGTTCGTAATTTTCAGCCCCCAGTAAGCGGAGAAGAAATTATGAAAACGTTTAACATTAAACCTTCTCGCGAAATTGGAATTATAAAGGAAGCCATTAAAGAAGCTATTTTGGAGGGAGAAATACCAAATGAACATGAAGCTGCTTATCAATTTATGATTAATAAAGGAGAAGAACTAGGGTTAAAAAAATAACTAAGACACTCATAATCTTTAGTATAAACATATGAAAAAATATTTCAGGCCACTTGTCATTACATCGGTTGTACTTATATATTTAATCATAATTGCTGGAGCAGTTGTTAGAATGACAGGATCCGGAATGGGATGTCCAGATTGGCCTAAATGCTTTGGGTATTATATTCCCCCTACAGATGAAGCTCAGATCCAATGGAAAGCTAATTATGAATATGAAAAAGGGTTTATAGTCATATTGGATAAAGAATTAAGAATCGCAACTAGAGACTTCTCATCTGCTTCCACATACAATCCTGATAATTGGGAACCCTACACCAAACATGATTATGCTAAGTTTAATGTATGGCATACTTGGATTGAATATATCAACAGACTTGTTACAGTACTTTCTGGAATTCCAATTTTATTGATGTTTATCCTATCGTTACGATTTTGGAAAGAAAATCGTAAAATACCCATATATGCGTGTATTACAATTATTGCAATGGCCTTTCAGGCTTGGTTAGGGAAAATTGTAGTCGATTCTAATTTACTACCACTTAGAATTACTGTCCATATGTTGGTTGCTTTCATTATTCTAGCAATATTGTTATATGTATTATTCTTAACAAGAGAAAAAATCACATCCATTAAGTTCGGAACTACATTTAAAAACATATTACTTTTTTCTACTATACTTACACTAATACAAGTGGCGTTAGGAACTCAGGTAAGACAATATGTTGATGAACAAATTAAAATTGTTGGAGAGCATACAAAATCCGAATGGTTAAGCCCTCCTACTTTCACCTTCTATATACACAGATCATTTTCCATATTGATTGTTTTAATAAATACTTGGCTTCTTTGGTATAACAAAAAAATGCAATTAGGAATATCTAAATTAAATTGGGTTATAGGATTAATCGGTTTAGAAGCATTAACAGGAATATTAATGTATTATTTTGATTTCCCTTTTCTATCACAACCCTTGCACTTGGTTATATCATCCTTATTATTTGGTGTACAGTTTTATATCATATTAGAGGTGTTTAAAAATAAAGTTATTGAAGCTTAAAATTTTAAAATAGTCACGAACAAGTTTGTATCTTTGCCAATCCAAATTAATCAAGAATGATTTACCGTTTCAGAATTATCCTGGATACAGAAGAAGATGTATTTAGAGATATCGAAATCGAACAAGATGCTACTTTAGAGCAGTTCCATAATGTCATCAACCAATCTTTTGGTTTTGATGGTATGGAAATGGCATCTTTTTACACCAGTGATGAGCAATGGAATCAAGGAGAAGAGATATCTCTTTTTGACATGAGTGATGGCAATCAGCCAGTAAGATTAATGAATGAAACAACACTTAATGATGTAGTTCATGAAGCTTCTCCAAGATTGATCTACATATATGATTTTTTAAGCATGTGGACGTTTTTAGTAGAGCTTGCCGAAATTGCAGAATATGAAAATGGACGAGAGTACCCGAATGTTATGTTCGTTCACGGACAAATTCCTGACAATGCTCCCGATAAAGAATTTAAAGCTGATGATTTAGACCAAAATAGTGATGATGAAGGTTTCTTAGACCTTGATGATTATGATGAATTAGGATTTGACGAACATTGGAATTAAAACTAAAAGAATATGATCAACTTATATAGCACCCAGATTGAATCTCTTTCGATTCATAAAATAGGAAACAAAAGTAGAAACGAGAACATATTTCTTTCTGATGCTCCGTATGCACTTAATGATGAATTAACTGCGCTATTAAAGGAGTATTTCTTTAAGCCTTTTAGAGAAAAAGAAGAGAATTATTTTCAGTTTGTTAATGAAGTTGATGTGGAGTTTAATCCGCTATATAAGATAGTGACCGAAATTTTTAACAATCCAGCATCAGCACACGAAAAATCCAAAAGAATTGCTTCTTTATTATACGAGCAATCGCAACACCCACATATCAAAAGTGGTGAAGTATATGTTGTTTATCTAGATAATCTTACCATAGATAATGAAAAAACTTCTGCTGTTGGAATTTTTAAATCAGAATTAAAATATGATTTCCTTCAATTTGAAGAAAAAGGAACTAACATAGCATTGTTACACCAACAAGGAGTTAACCTTAATAAACTTGATAAAGGTTGCCTTATTTTCAATCATAAAAAAGAAGAAGGATATAAAATTCTTTCTGTAGACTCTAACCGTTATGATACTAAATATTGGTTAGAGCATTTTCTTGGAGTAGAAGCATTTGCCGATGAAAACTTCTACACAAAAAAATACATGAAGTTCTGTCAGGATTTTGCAAAGGACGTAGTATTACCAGCAGAAGACAAAAAAGAAGAAGTGATGTTTATGAACCGAGCTGTAAATCACTTTGCTAAAAATGACACCTTCGAAGAATCCGCTTTCCTTAATGAAGTTATAGATAATCCAGATCTTATCCCAGAATTTAAACACTACAAAACAGAAAAAGCTCCAAAATATCATATCGAAGATCTTACTGAGTTCCCAATTGCCAATACTGCAGTTTCTGCAGCAAGAAAAAAGATTAAAAACACTATTAATTTAGATACTAACATCCAAATTAAAATGGATTTTATCAATCCAGAATCTGCAGAAAAATTTGTAGAAAAAGGTTGGGATGAAGAAAAACAGATGTACTATTACCTGGTATATTTTAATAAAGAACAGAAAGATTAAAAATGTCCGAAGCTTGAGAAGCTTGAAGTCAGAGGTTGTAAAGTAGTCTATTAATCTTCCGACAACTCGACTCCTATCATCTGACTTCCGACATTAAGATCTCAGCTTTATCTTATCGTAAAACCATAGATTTCTCTTGAATTCGCCCATTTATTTCAAAAAAAACTTCATTTTCTAAGGTAACATTTAGTTCTCTCAAGACACGTATATAAAAGCATTATAAAGTTTACGGAAGTTATAGCAATACAAATAATTTAAAGAAATCATGAAAAAAATTGTTTTTTTAACACTTTCCTTCTTGTTGATATCATTACACAGTATATCACAAACAGAGACCTCTAACAATGAAAAAATAAACCTACAATCACCTAGTTCTGTAAGTTTATTCCAAAGCAATTCTTCTAATGGAGTTTGGGCAACAGGGACTATAACGGCAGATCGCTTTGGTATTTTTGAAGATGCAACCAGTACAAAAGAAAGGTTAACGATTCTTCCTGGAGGTAATATAGGTATTGGAACTACAAATCCAGCAAACATTTTGAACATTGAAAAGAATCAAAATGGTTCTACTCTTCTAGAAATTAATAACAATAATAGTGGTAATTCCGCAAGACGTGGAATCATAATAGGAGAAGGAACACCAGGGAAATCAGTTTATCTATTATCTACTTCCTCTAATTACAACCAAGTAAATACTTGGGCCAATGCTGGTGTTTTAGGAACTGACAGCCAATTATCAAACGGTTTAATTATGAGATCTGCTTCAGGCAAAATAAGATTTCAACCAAATGGCATAAGTGACAAAATAGTCTTTGACGAGAATGGTAATGTAGGTATTGGAGCTACAAGTCCTTCTGGTAAACTAGAAGTTTTAAAAAATGCAGATTTATCAAATGATATAAGTTTACCAAATAGTGCTTTAGTTTTAAGAGCTGATAATAATGGTAATGATGCAAGTCTTAGGTTTGGAGTAGATAACACTAATCTAAAAGCTGTAATTCAAACACAACAAACTACAACTGCTGCAAAATTTGATTTACTTCTTAATCCGTTTGGAGGCAAGATAGGTATTGGAACTACAAATCCAACTCAAAAACTACAAGTAGATGCTAAGGATAGTGCAATACAAATTCAATTAAACAGAACAGGATCTAATACTGGTACAGTTGATTTTGGAGTTGATAATAATGGTCTTCATTATTGGGTAGGAGGTTATGATGGTTTTGGAAAAGAAGAATTCTTAATTGGAACAAATGGTAACATCGGTATTGGAACAACTACTCCCCAAGAAAAACTTGAAGTAAAAGGTAAAATGTTTTTGAACTCTGGGCTAAATGACGATGGAATATATTGGGCTAGGCATAATATGACAATGGGAACAATACCTGGAAGTTATAATCATAATGTTTTTATGCTTAAACCTGGTGGTTCATCAAATGGTTTTTTATATTCTAAATTTGAAATGTATACCGCAAATTCTGAAACAGATAAAACAAAAAAAGTACAAATTCACTCTTATGGAACTTCTTTTTTTAATGGAGGCAATGTCGGTATCGGGACAAACACACCGGATGCCAAACTAGCTGTAAATGGCAATATCCATACTCAAGAAGTAAAAGTAGATTTAGTGGGATGGCCAGATTACGTATTCGAAGATGATTACAACCTTCCTACTCTGCAGCAAGTAGAAAATCATATCACAGAAAAAGGACATTTAGAAAACATTCCTTCTGCAGCAGAAGTATCAGAAAATGGTATCGAATTAGGGGAAATGAACAAAAAACTTCTTCAAAAAATAGAAGAGTTAACACTTTATATGATTGAGCAGGATAAAGTTAATCAACAACAACAAAAACAGATGAAAGAACTAAAAAATGCAATTGAAGAACTAAAAAAATAATCATCCAAAGTTTTTAGAACTATTACATTTTAAAATTACAAACAATGAAAGAAATCATGAAAAAGACATTATTAATAATAGCAATCGCACTTTTTTTTGTTGAAGGAAAATCTCAAAATATAGATTTAAATAACTCTTCGGATTATATTAGAGTTCAAAAAACTGGAGAAACAGGTTTTTCTAGAGCTTTTGGCCTAAATGGAGCAAATCAACTGTATATAGGAAGTGTTGAAAAAACTATAGGTAATATGTATTTTTTCAATAAAGGAACTGGTCATTTAATGACTCTTAATCCTTCTGGTAATCTAGGTGTCGGAACTACTAACCCCGGAGCTAAACTAGATATATTATCTAATACAGGGCAAACAGAAAGTTTAATGCGATTTAAAATATCGGATGCTCCTTCTGATTATTTACAAATAGCAAATTCTACCGGATCTGCAAATCAATTTATTCCATTAATCAAAGGATATCATCAGACAGATAACAGGTATTCTCTTGCAATTATGGGATCTACCTCTGATGCAATGGATAATGGATCCAATGCATTGATAAATTTTAATGCAAGGAGATTAAATAGTGCGGTTCAGAACAGACCTTTATTTGCGTGGACCAATTATGATCAAAAAATGATGACAATGTCAGCTAATGGTAATCTAGGTATTGGAACAACTAACCCATTATCAAAACTAACAGTTGTAGGACACGTTAATATAGGTGGAGAAGAAAATTACCGTCTAAGAACAAGACATGTCGATGGTAAAGATTATCAAAGTAGAGCAATTAGTGATTTATATCTTAACTACAATACTGGTAAACACGTAAGAGTAGGATTTGGAGGTCAAGATTCAAATTTATATGTAAGTGGTAATACAGGTGTCGGAACCGCAAATCCTTCAGCAAAACTACACGTAGTAGGAGTAATTAAAACATCAAATACTGATGGCAGATACGTAAATCTTTTTACCTCTGGAGATGGAAATAGTTACATAAATATTGCAGGTGGATCGACTACTTCTCGATTTGGTTTTCAAGTTGACGGAAGCAGTAAAATGTCTATAATGAAAAATGGAAATGTCGGTATTGGAACCGCAGACACTAAAGGTTACAAATTAGGTGTCAAAGGAAAAATAGCGGCAGAAGAAGTTAAGGTAGCTTTGCACTCAAATTGGCCAGATTATGTATTCAAAGATAGTTACAACCTACCTACTCTGCAGCAAGTAGAAAATCATATCGCAGAAAAAGGGCATTTAGAAAACATTCCTTCTGCAGCAGAAGTAGGAGAAAATGGTATCCAATTAGGAGAAATGAACGCCAAACTACTTCAAAAAATAGAAGAGTTAACACTCTATATGATTGAGCAGAATAAAAAGACCGATAACCTCATCAAAGAAGTAAAAGCTTTAAAACAAAAAAATGCTGAACTTGAGAAAAAAATGAAATAATTGTTCGAGGCCAGAAGTCGGGTGTCAGAGGTAGTCTACTATTTTAATTCTGACTTCTGACTTCTGACTTCTGACTTCTGACTTCTGACATCGGTCCTCCGACTTCCGACTCCCAATTATCCTTCCAACAATCGTTTCATATTTACATTTTCATAATTACGCTTCACGAAATCCAACGCTGTTTTTAAAACTTCTCCCATCGACTTACTTCGCCTAAATTTTAAGTCTAGTGTAAAATTATATAAATGCTCTCTTAATTCTTTTAAGTTTTTTTCTGTAGAAATAGTGTCTTCGCACATACATTTCACAAGGGTTTCATAACGGGATCTAGAATTCAATATTCGCTTTGCAAGAATAGAACGTTCTTCTTTTTTATACTGCTCTATAGAACTAGGCTGAAGCTTATTCATCACAATATCTACCATATCAAAATTCTCCTTAAAAAATTGTGGTTGATATACTTTTAACTTCCCTTCGAAACATTGTTGATCAAAATCTATAGCCCTTATTTTATATTCTACATGATCAAAATCATGGATAGGGATAATAACATAATTATATGATCTCATATCTCCTAATAAACGCATCTGGCAACGTTCATTAAACTTCACAAACTCTTTTGCTATTTGGGATTTAGCCTGATCACTTAAATCCGGTAGAAAATCTTTAATAAATACATCTCCAGGAATACCTGCAATATGCTCTTCTATAAGTGTATTTTTATATACTAAAAAGTTAATTCTATTGGGCGAAAACATATGCTCTAGTTCCAATCCGTAGATACGAGAAGCATCTGCTTTCTTAACATAAATATACGTATAGTTATCATTCAGTATATTCCGAACTCGAACTCTAAAAGGCTTTGAATTTCCAAAGGTGCAATAGTCAATTGCATCGATATTAAGAAACTCTATAGCATCTTCATTTCCATCAGAATGTAATATCGTATATACTTTTTTTAAACTAGATTCAATCTCTGGCCGCTCATGCTCTTCATAATATACACGAACCCACAATGTATCTTCATCATTACTATCATAAACAACTATGGAGCCTGAAAACCTCAACAAATCATCGTAAAATACTGGAATCTTTATTTTACGATTACATTCTTTTAAATACCTATCCAAACTATCATTAATTGGATAGGTAGGTTTCTTTTTAGACATTAACTTTTCTTCCATATTCAGCTGCTTTCGGATAGCAATTTACGAAAGAAAAGGTTTCGAAATACAATATTCAATTACTAACAAACCACAACTTTATTGTAACAAAACTTAATACCGGTCGTCTAGTTTAATATAACCACCAAAAATAATCACAATTGGAAACCATTCTAACTTTAAAGAATCTTACCAAAAGATTCGGACCAATAACAGCCGTCAATGATCTTTCCTTTACAATTAAAAAAGGAAACGTATATGGTATTTTAGGACCTAACGGAAGCGGTAAATCAACTACTTTAGGAATTGTTCTTAATGTTGTCAATAGAACTTCTGGAGATTTTACCTGGTTCGACGGATCGTCGTCCACCCATGAGGCACTAAAAAAAGTAGGAGCAATTATTGAGCGTCCTAATTTTTACCCCTATATGACTGCTGCTCAAAACTTAAAGTTAGTATGTCAAATAAAAGAAGTAGCGGCTGATAAAATTGATGAAAAACTAGAACTTGTTGGTCTTTTAGATAGAAAAGACAGTAAGTTCAGAACTTTTTCTTTAGGTATGAAACAACGATTAGCAATTGCTTCTGCATTGCTAAATGATCCAGAGATCCTTATTCTGGATGAGCCTACAAATGGATTAGATCCACAAGGGATTCATCAAATCAGAGAAATTATTAAAGTAATTGCATCTCAAGGCACTACAATTCTTTTAGCATCTCACCTCTTAGATGAAGTAGAAAAAGTATGTAGTCACGTGGTTATTATTAGAAAAGGAGTGAAATTATATTCTGGACCGGTTGATGAAATGAATGCAAGTCATGGTTTCTTTGAATTAAACAGTAATCAAAATAGCATCTTAAAGAAGTGGTTATCTGAACAAAGTACTTTTGGTAATATTAAAGAAGAGGACGGCAAACTGATCGCTTTTTTAAATAGTGAATTAGATGCCGAAAGTCTTAACAAACAGCTATATGACGCTGGTATTACTCTGACACATCTTGTAAAGCGTAAAGAAAGTCTAGAAGAACAGTTCTTACAATTAACCAACAACTTAAACTAAAGCCATGTTACGATTACTCAATATAGAATTTCAGAAATTACGATATAATAAGTCTGCGAAAGTACTGACTATAACTTATTTTGTATTAATACTCCTTATTTCTCTTATAGCATCTTATGAATTTAGTTTTGGAGGAGTGAATTTTCGTTTAGCGGATCAAGGGATCTTTAATTTTCCATATATATGGCATTTTAATGCTTGGATTGCTGCTTGGTTAAAGCTTTTCTTAGCCATAGTTATTGTATCTATTATGGCGAATGAATACTCTAATAGGACATTAAAACAAAACCTAATAGATGGCTTAAGCAAAAAAGAATTTCTTGCTTCTAAGTTTCTTACCGTTGTTGTTTTTTCATTAATATCTACCATTTTTTTATTCTTAGTATCTCTAATTCTAGGATTGATATTTTCTGATTACAATGAGATTTCAATTATATTTTCGGATTTAGAATTTATTTTTGCTTATTTCATAAAATTAGTTGGTTTCTTTTCTTTTTGTATGTTTTTAGGAATACTTATCAAACGTTCAGCTTTTGCTCTTGGTTTTCTTATTTTTTGGCAGCTAATTGAAGGCGCTTTTAGATTATTTTCTGGTTTAATTAAATGGAAATTTGATTCTGATATCATAGATAAAATTATACCTTTTTTACCTTTAGATAGTATGTCTAATCTTATTAACGAACCAATAACTAGATTAAATTTTATACAATCTGCAGCTAATCAACTAGGAGAAAACTTTCAAAGAGACTATGCTGTACACTGGTATGAGATACTAATTGTGTTAATCTGGACTGTAATATTTGTTAGACTTTCGTATTATCTTCTTAAAAAGAGAGATTTATAATATCTTTGGGTTTTTGGAACTCAACTCATGAAACACATATCGTTCATCTTTTTCCTTTTATTAGGAGCTTCAGTATTTTCGCAAGGAGAAGCTAATAACTGGTATTTTGGACAAAATGCGGGAGTCAACTTTAGTACTACACCTCCTACTCCACTTACAGATGGTAGGATAAGTACTTTAGAAGGATGTACAACAATATCTGATGCTACTGGAAATCTTCTTTTTTATACAGATGGTTCGACTATTTATACGCAGAATCATAGTATCATGTTAAATGGAGAAGATCTAAGAGGAGATACTTCGAGTACCTCATCTGCATTGATTGTCCCTCAGCCAAACACTCCTAATATTTATATTGTTTTTACTGTAGATGAGCCTCATCATTTTAATGCAGATGGAGATTCCAACACCAATGATGGAGATGGAGTAAATGATGGACTATTATATTCGGTAGTAGATATGTCGTTAGATGGAGGAAATGGGGCTGTAATTTCTGGTCAAAAAAATCTTCCGCTAATAACGTATGATACTTCTGATTCTTTAGAAAGCTTATACAGATGTTCAGAAAAAATAACAGCGGTAAAAAGTGACGATTGTGATTCTTTTTGGGTAATTACTCATTTTATTGATACCTATTATGCATTTAGTGTTGATCAAACAGGTGTTAACACTACTCCCGTTACATCACAGGTTGGAGTTACTGTTCCTATTTCTGGATACCGTCGTAATGCATTAGGTTACCTAAAAGCCTCTCCGGAAGGTGATAAATTAGCTGTAGTTCATTTTGGATTGACTACTGTAACTGGAGGTGATGGGCCTGGCAAAGTATTGTTTTATGATTTTGATAATAGTACAGGAATTGTAAGTAATGAGATAGAATTATATGATGGTGATGCACCTTACGGTATTGAATTTTCACAAAGTGGTCAACGTTTATATACTACAGTTGGTATTGGAGACGGAGGATTTGGCAATGGTTTTCTTATGCAATTCGATCTTACATTACCCGACAACCAAATCGCCGCTAGTGGCACTCGAATTTTAAATGAGAATGGACAAGACAATTCTAATTTTAGTGCGGGAGCATTGCAATTAGGACCGGACGGTAGAATCTACAGAGCTTTATATGATTTTGATTCTGGAACTGGAAATTATCTTGGAGTTATAGAAAACCCCGAAGAATTAGCAACAAATATCAACTATAGTGATAGAGGGTTATTAGTTAACACGGATGGAAGAAGAGGATCCAGAATAGGACTTCCTCCTTTTATCCAATCTATTTTTGCCCAGTCAATTGATATCATAAATAATGGTGACGTAAATAATGTAAACCTTTTACTTTGTGAAGGAGACACATTTAGACTTGAATATCAAGATATCTCTACAGCCACATATACTTGGTATATCAATGATGTAGCAGTCACAAACACTCCTTATTTTCTAGACATTACAACCACTGGGAATTATAGATTAGAAGTTGATCTAAATGATGGAAGTTGCCCTTTAATTGGTGTTGCTAATGTGACATTTTTTGAAGTTCCTACCATTCAAAATACACCAATGAATGAAATCATCTGTGATGATAATAATGACGGAATAACAAGTTTAGATCTCTCTATTTATGATTCCTCTATTCTCGGAATGCAAGATCCTAGTCAGTTTCAAGTTCGTTATTTTAGATCGATTGCCGATGCTGATGCTGATATAAATGAGATATCTGGAAATTTCGTAACAGAAAACAACCCACAAACTATTGCCATTAGAATTGAGAATATAGAAAATATAGTCTGTTATAATACATCTAGTTTTCAGGTACAGATTTTTGATGGACCCACAGCTTTTAATACTAGTCCAATAGTTGCTTGTGATAATGCAGATGATGGAGATGACACCAATGGAATGATTACATATGATCTAACCACAATCAATTCTGACATTTATGGCAGTCAAAATGTTTCTGATTACAACCTTAGTTATCACGCTACATTAATTGATGCCGAGAATAATACGAATCCATTTCCAGATCCAACAAGTGTGATATTATCTAACACGATGACCTCTATATTTGCCAGACTTGAAAACATCTTGAACACAGCTTGTTTTGATACTACAGAAATTCCTGTAACCGTTAATATATTGCCCGTTGCCAATAATTCTTCTCTATCACAATGTGATGAATATCTGAACACAAATGACGGAATAACATCATTCAATTTAAATCAAGCAATAAATCAAATTACTGGTGGATCAACAGATCGTACAGTATTATTTTTTGAAGATATGGTATCTGCCGAAACTGGATCCCCTGTTATTTCAAATACAAATACTTTTATAAATACAATTACTAATCAACAACTATTCGTAAGAGTAATAGATGATATTACGGGATGTTTTAGAACAACTACCTTAGATTTACTAGTAAGTACTACATCCGCGAGTGATGCTGTTTTAGCAGTTTGCGATGATGACGGCATAGAAGATGGTTTTAGAGAATTTGATCTTACACAAGCAAACCCTCAAGTCTTGCTCGGAATAGCAAGTCCCAATCTTTCTGTTTCATATTATGAAACTAATGAAAATGCGCTAAGTGAAACTAATGAAATTGTATTTTATACCAATACAACTCCAGGAACTCAAGGACAAGACATTGTTTACGCCAGAGTAGAAGACAATCAAAATCAGTGTTATGGTATTAATGAAGTGCAATTATTTGTAAATCCTCTGCCAGATATTGAAGAATTAGCTGAAGCTTTTTTATGTGAAGGCACTAATGTTACTATTAACTCAGGATTACAATCCGGAAACTCAAGTAATTTCGATTATTTATGGTCTCCAAATGGCGAGACTACAGAAAGTATCAATGTATCTCAAGAAGGAACATATACTGTTTCAGTTACGAATCGAATCACTGGATGTTCTAAAGATAGAATGGTAACTGTTACAAATTCTTCTCCAGCGACTATTATACAACCTATTGAAATTAATGATGCATCGGACAACAATACAGTAACGATAAATGTTTCAGGATCTGGAGACTACGAATATGCAATTGCTTTTAACGATGCTAACATCCGAACGTATCAAGATAGCCCAATCTTTACAGATGTTCCTCCAGGATTCCACACGGTATATGTTAGGGACAAAAATGGTTGCGGACCAGAAGCCTCTCAAGCTATTTCTGTAGTTGGTTTTCCCAAATATTTCACACCAAATGGAGATGGTTTTCACGAAACTTGGAACGTAAAGGGAATATCTGCTCAAGTACTTGGAAACTCTATCATTTATATTTTTGATAGAAGTGGGAAATTATTAAAACAATTAGTTCCATCTGGAAATGGTTGGGATGGAACATATAGCGGCTCGTTAATGCCCTCTAGCGAGTATTGGTTTCGTGTAGAATTAAGTGATGGAAGAATTCGGAAAGGAAGTTTCTCTTTGATAAGATAATACATCTACAAGCCTTTTCTTCTTCTATAAAGCTATGGTATATTATTAGTATATTCGTGGCCTAACAGAGATTGTAGATGGTAAAAAAATTACACTTCACTTTATTACTTTTTATATTATGCTTTAATGGATATGCACAAAACGAGCCTACGGATTGTATAAATAGCATTATTGTTTGTGGAAATACAAATTTAGAGCTTAATTCTAACGGAGTTGGTACTAATGATTTTGCTTTACCCGGCAATTTCCCTCCAGATTGCGCATTTGTGGAAAGTCAAAGCTTGTGGATTAAAGTGAATATAGTCCAGTCCGGAACGTTAGCCTTTACCATAACACCAGAATCTAGTAGTGCTGCTGAAGATTATGATTTTGCTGTTTACGGCCCCAATGTCACCTGTAATGCACTCGGTACTTCTATTAGATGCTCATCTACTAATCCTCCAGCGGCTGGAGTATCTACTTTAACAGGACTTAATGACACTGAAACAGAAACTAGTGAGGGACCTGGTAGTGAAGGAAATGGATTTGTAAGATCTATAGATGCTCTTGCAGGAGAAGAATATTACATATTAATCGATAACTATTCGCAAAATGGTGGTTTTGATTTAGAATTTACAGGAACAGCACTTCTGCCTGATAGCCCTCAAAATGATTCTGGTACTTCTACTAGTTTAGACCTTACAGAATGTGATATCGTTACAGATCCTAATGACGGAATGACAAATTTTGATTTAGAAAGTAATACTGCAGCAATTCTTGGAACTCAAATAAATACCATTATTACGTATCACGCTTCTGAAGAAGATGCCAGCCTAGGAAATGGGGCATTAACAAGTCCTTATCTCAGTACACAAAACAATCAAACCATTTATGTAAGAATAGAAAATACAATCACAGAATGCTTTGTAGTAGACACCTTTCTTTTAATAACAGATCCTGGTCCCCCTATAGCTATTCCTACTCCATTTATAGTATGTGATACTAATGATGATGGTAATGACACAAATGGATTTGTTTCTTTCTTATTAAGTAATAAGGATTCAGAAATTCTTAATGGATTAAATCCAACGGATTATACATTAACCTATCATCTATCTCAATCTGACGCTGATGCAGGAACAAATATTATTGATAAAACAACGCCTTATATTAACATTTCTAATCCACAAACACTTTTTGTTAGAGTTCAAGAAAATACTTCCTTACTTTGTTTAAGTACCACTAGTTTTGAGTTACAAGTTGATCCACTTCCTGTTGCAAATGCTTCTACACTTACACAATGTGATGAATATAATAATCCAACCGATGGTATTACTCTATTTAATCTCAATCAATCAATTGATCAAATCACTAATGGCAACCCTAATCGAACAGTTACATTTTTTGAAGACCTAACAGCAGCTAATATGGGAGCACCCTCAATTACGAATACAGATGCTTATCAGAATTCAACAACAAATCAACAACTATTTGTTCGAGTTACTGATGACACCAATAACTGTTTTAGAATTGTTACTTTAGATCTTCAGGTAAGTATCACTACTGCCAATAATGCTTCTATAGCTGCATGTGACGATGATGGTATTGAAGATGGTTTTACAGAATTCGATTTAACACTTGCCAATGCTCAAGTACTTTTTGGAATCAATAACCCTAATTTATCAGTTGTCTACTATCAAAATATTGATGACGCTTTAAGCGAAACTAATCTCATAACCTCATATACTAACACTACCACAGGAACCCAAGGAACGGATATTGTTTATGCTCGTATAGAAGACAATCTAAACCAATGTTATGGTATTAATCAAGTAGCACTTTTTGTAAACCCTTTACCTGATATTGAGGAATCAGCAGAAGCTTTTTTGTGTGAAGGTAGTAATGTAACTATCAATTCAGGGTTACAATCTGGAACCTCTAATAATTTTGATTATTTATGGTCTCCAAATGGTGAGACTACAGAAAGTATCAGGGTATCTCAAGCGGGAACATATACAGTATCGATTACCAATCAAATCACCGGATGTTCTAAGGATAGAATAGTTTCAGTTACAAGTTCTTCTCCAGCGACTATTATACAACCTATTGAAATTAATGATGCTTTGGATAACAACACGGTAGCTATTAATGTTTTAGGATCGGGAGACTACGAATATGCGATTGCTTTTAATGATGCTAATATCCGAACGTATCAAGATAGTCCAATCTTTACAGATGTCCCTCCAGGATTCCATACAGTATACGTAAGAGACAAAAATGGTTGCGGACCAGAAGCCTCTCAAGCTATTTCCGTAGTTGGTTTTCCTAAATATTTTACTCCAAATGGAGATGGTTTCCATGAAACTTGGAACGTGGGCGGAATTTCATCGCAGGTTTTAGGTAATTCGATTATTTATATTTTTGATCGAAGTGGCAAGTTGTTAAAACAGCTAGTCCCATCTGGAAATGGCTGGGACGGAACTTATGGAGGAACACTTATGCCATCAAGTGAATATTGGTATAGGGTAGAACTTAGTGATGGAAGAGTACGAAAAGGCAGTTTTTCATTAATACGATAAACTTTCCCTAAAACTTCGATTCATCATAAAAAATCATAGTAGTATTCTTTATCTTTATTCAGAAAAGACAGTCTATATATAATGAAGTTCGAACTCAAGTCAGATTTTAAACCAACAGGAGATCAACCTGGAGCTATAAAGCAGCTTGTTAATGCCTTAGAAGCAGGAGAAAGATACCAAACATTACTAGGAGTAACAGGTTCTGGTAAAACATTTACAGCGGCTAACGTTATTTCTGAAGTACAACGCCCAACATTGGTATTAGCACATAACAAAACATTAGCAGCTCAATTATATTCTGAGTTTAAACAGTTTTTTCCAGAAAATGCTATAGAGTATTTTGTTTCTTATTATGATTATTATCAACCAGAAGCATATATCCCAACAACAGGTACTTATATCGAAAAAGATTTATCAATTAATGATGAAATTGAAAAGTTAAGATTAAGTGCTACTTCTTCCCTGCTTTCTGGGCGAAGAGATGTACTAGTAGTTGCTTCAGTTTCTTGCTTATATGGTATTGGAAATCCTGTTGAATTTCAAAAGAATGTAATCTCTATACAACAAGGACAATTTGTATCAAGAACTGCCTTGTTACATAAACTAGTTCAAAGTTTATACTCCAGAACTGAAGGAGAATTTCATCACGGTAATTTTAGAATTAAAGGAGATACAGTAGATATTTATCCAAGTTATGCTGATGATGCATTTAGAGTTCATTTTTTTGGTGATGAAATAGAAGAAATAGAAGCTTTTGATGTACAAACTAATGAAATTATAGAAAAATATGATCGCCTAAATATATATCCTGCTAATATGTTTGTTACCTCTCCTGATATATTACACGGAGCAATCGATCAAATCGCATTAGATCTGGGTAAACAAGTAGAATATTTTAAAGAGATTGGAAAGTTTCTTGAAGCTAAAAGACTAGAAGAACGCACTAATTTTGATTTAGAAATGATCAAAGAATTAGGATATTGTTCAGGAATCGAAAACTATTCTCGCTACCTGGATGGTAGAGAGCCTGGAACCAGACCATTCTGTTTATTAGATTATTTTCCAGATGATTATTTAATGATCGTAGACGAAAGTCATGTAACGATACCACAAACACACGCGATGTATGGAGGAGATCGGTCAAGAAAAGAAAATCTTGTAGAATATGGTTTTAGATTACCAGCTGCGATGGATAATCGTCCTTTAAAATTTGAGGAGTTTGAAGCTCTTCAGAACCAAATAATTTATATCAGTGCAACACCGGCAGATTATGAATTACAAAAAAGTGAAGGTACATATGTAGAACAAATTATTCGTCCGACAGGATTATTAGATCCAATTATAGAAGTACGTCCAAGCCTTAATCAAATTGATGATTTAATTGAAGAAATGCATAAGCGTATTGAAAAAGACGAACGTATATTGGTTACTACTCTTACCAAAAGAATGGCCGAAGAGTTAACAAAGTATCTTACCAGAATTGATATTCGTTGTAGATATATCCATAGTGATGTAGATACATTAGAACGGGTAGAAATCATGCAGGATTTACGAAAAGGGCTGTTTGATGTATTGATTGGGGTTAACCTACTTCGTGAGGGATTAGATCTTCCCGAAGTATCCTTAGTTGCTATTTTAGATGCTGATAAAGAAGGCTTTCTACGTAATAATAGATCGCTAACGCAAACCATAGGGAGAGCTGCTAGAAATGTCAACGGATTAGCTATCATGTATGCGGACAAAATTACAAAAAGTATGCAAGACACTATTGATCAAACTAATTATCGTCGAGAAAAGCAAATTGCTTATAACACCAAACACGGTATTACTCCTAAAGCAATAAAAAAATCACTGGATAATGCACTTGCTGGTAAAAAAGTAGAACCGTATCAATTCGAGACTGCTCCATCATTGCAAGCAGCAGAAGAAGAAACTGCTTATTTCACAAAAGAACAGTTAGAAGCTCGAATTCGTAATGTGCGTAAAGAAATGGAAAAAGCGGCAAAAGAACTAGATTTTATGACTGCTGCAAGATTACGAGATGAAATAAAGATGTTACAAGCTAAAATTCAGGATCAAAAAGTATAATGCATTAGACAATATTCTTAAAATCAGATCTCTGTTATTTTCTTAAATAGTAAACTAAAAAACTAGAACGAATATGGTTTCCATAGAAAGATTCATAGAAGGCATTCCGAAAACAGAATTACATTTACATATAGAAGGAACTTTTGAGCCTGAATTAATGTTCGAAATAGCGAAAAGAAATCAAAAGAAGATTCCTTATGACTCTGTTGCAGCTTTAAAAAATGCATACCAGTTTAATAATCTACAAGAATTTCTTGACATCTATTATGCCGGAGCTAATGTATTGATTGAAGAGCAAGATTTTTATGATCTCACTTGGGCCTATCTTACTAAAGTTAGCGAACAAAATGTGGTTCATGTAGAAATATTTTTTGACCCTCAAACACACACAGATCGAGGAATATCTTTTGATACCGTTATCAAAGGAATTTACTCAGCTCTCGAAGACGGAAAAAAGAAACTAGGTATTACATATCAATTGATTTTATCCTTTCTAAGACATTTAGACGAAGCTTCTGCTTTTAAAACCTTGGATCAAGCTTTGCCTTACAAAGATTGGATTAGTGGAGTTGGATTAGATTCATCTGAAGTAGGAAATCCTCCTTCAAAATTCGAGAGAGTATTTGAGAAATCTCGAAAAGAAGGATTTCTTACGGTAGCACATGCTGGAGAAGAAGGGCCTGCATCTTACATTTGGGAAGCATTAGAACTATTAAAAGTCACTCGAATTGATCATGGTAATCGTTGTTTAGATGATGACAAATTAGTAGACAAATTAGCTACTTCTCAAATACCTTTAACGTTATGCCCTCTTTCTAATTTAGAACTAAAAGTAGTCTCTGACTTGAAGCAACATCCAATAGTCAAAATGATGGACAAAAATTTACTTGTAACTGTAAACTCTGATGATCCTGCTTATTTTGGGGGGTATATGAATGAAAATTACATAGGTATTGCAAATGCTTTAAATCTTTCAAAAAAGCAAATAGCTGATTTAGTCAAAAATAGTTTTAAAGCGAGTTGGTTACCTGATCAAGAAAAAGAAAAAAGAATATCAGAAGTTGAACACTATTTGATAAAAAACTCATGAATATAGATCCTTTCCAATTATTTACTAAGTGGTATGCCGAAGAGCTTGAAAAAAGCACAAACAGTCTTCCTGCTGCTTGTTGTATATCTACCATTGGATTAGATGAGTATCCTAATGCTCGATTTGTATCTCTAAAAGAGCTAAAAAATGACGCCTTTATAATTACTGGACCACTTCAATCCAGAAAAGGAATGGAAATCGAAAAATCTCCAAAAATAGCAATTACTTTTTGGTGGGAAACTACTCAAAGACAGATACGAATTCAAGGGAATGCTTCTAAAATAAGTAATAGTGAAGCTATATCTTATTTTAAACCAAGAGCTAAAGACTCTAAAATTATATCGACAATTAGTGAACAAGGGAATATTGTTGAAAGTATAGACACTTTTAAACAAAAGTTTTATGAAGCTGAATCAATTTATAAAAATAACGATGTTGTAAAACCTGAAAACTGGGGAGGATATGCTATACAGCCTATTAGAATCGAGTTTATGGAATTCAAGACGAATAGATTTCATCATAGAACTCTTTTTCAATTGAACAATAAGGAATGGACAACAACAATATTGCAACCATAATTATTAATAAACATATAATATCTAACAATAATATAAGTCTATAATAAAATCATACATAAAAAGTATAGACTGGATATTTTTGGAATTACTAATAGCTATCAAAAAAATGGATAAAATTCAACATATAGAAAATGAAATTTCTGAATTGAGAAATCAGTTGCAGAATCATCAACTGTACAAAAACTTGAGAACAATAGATGACATTAAAACCTTTATGGAAAATCATGTATTTGCAGTTTGGGATTTTATGTCACTTTTAAAAAGCCTTCAAATAAACTTAACGAATGTTCAAATTCCTTGGACGCCTTCAAATAATCCAACACTTTCAAGGTTTATAAATGAAATTGTCCATGGAGAAGAAAGTGACATCAATGAAATGGGAGAGCCCAAAAGTCATTTTGAAATGTATTTGGACGCTATGAAACAAGTAAAAGCAAATACAAATGAAATTAATAAATTTATAACAAAAATTGAATCTGGCCACTCGGTTTTATATTCATTAAATGAAATTAACATTGACAAAAGAGTAGCAGATTTTGTAAAGTTTTCATTTTCTATTATTGAAACTAACAAACCTCACTTAGTCGCTTCTTCTTTTACATTCGGACGAGAAGATCTTATCCCAGATATGTTTATAGAAATATTGAAACGGGCTGATTCCGAAAACAATACATATAACAAGCTTAAATACTATCTAGAGAGACATATCGAACTTGATGGTGATGAACATGGACCTTTATCTCTTCAAATGATAGAAGAACTATGCGGAACAGATGAGCAAAAATGGAATGAAACATTACTAGTGGCAAAACAATCCCTAGAAAAAAGAATCTTACTCTGGGATGCTATAAATGATTTGATTACTCAAGAAAAACCTGTTTATACAATTTGAGAAATGGAGATCATAATTGCAAAAGGTAAAAATAGAAATATGCTGACTTGTAAAAGAGAAAATGGGACTTCTACATCTGTAAATTTAGGACCAGAAATCCCAAATCATGATATTGCTCATTATGTCGTTGAAACAAGGTTCAATTTAAGAGATGGATTTTACGGAAAAATTCAATCAGGAATGACTATTCAAGAGTTATCTGACAAAGAGGTTATTAAGAGTCTTGGTGCAGAAACCTGGTTATCTGAAATTATGGCTAGAAACTTGCAATCTATAGGTTCTGGAGCTGCAAAAACTGAAGAGTTCATTGAATTAATAAACTGGGAAGCTCAAAACATTAATGGAATTAAAGTCCCAAAAATGAATCTAGCAGATATTGAAAAAATAAAAGAAGATTTTGATCAACTCTGTAAAGAATGGGATTTAATAGCAGAGAATGGCGAATTAAAACTTAAATTTAAATAAAGCTTAACTAATTATCCCTATTGAAATTTTTCAAAAACATATCCGCAATTTTCAATAGAAAGCTATTCGCAAAAAATCTATTTTGTGGAATAGGAAATTCTGAAATACAGGAAAATGCTATCTGGTTTTATGAATATCCATTTGAGCCTTCAATCATCTATCCAGAAAGATTAGTTCACGCTAGTGAAATTGAATCTATAGGCATAGAATTTGGAGCTATTAAAATCTTTCTAAAAGATGATATAGTTTTTATATCTGCAGAGAAAAAGGAAACATTAAAAGCATTTGCAGAAAGAAATGCCATTCCTTTGTCCCCTTATAGCTGGAATTGGGATTGGATTTTAGAACCTTACCTAGATACTGAGTTAACTAAAGAAAATGGAGAACTACTTATAACTAGGCTTCAGGAGAATAATTTTAATGAAACAGAAATTATTAAAATACGAAATGAAGTAGAAAAATCAATGTACATTTATAATTTTGATACATTATTATGGGAATGGAATAGCTTATCTTTATTAGACGTCCTTTCTGCTATGCGAGCTACCTATAAAAAAGAAGATTTTAGAGCTTTTTATAAAAGAGCTCTAGAAATCGAAAAACGTAACTAAAACAATTATTGATTACGTTTTTCGATTATTAAAAGTTCTCCTCAGGTCTAGGTTTTATTCTTTACCTAAAATATCTCGTACAATTTTTAAATGATGTTTAGTATGAATCTTCAAAAAACGTTTTGCTTGTTTCTTATTTAATTGACCAAAAACTGGATGGATAAAATTCACGTTTTGATCTAATTTTTCTAGTTCTGATAGGTTTTCTCGGGCTTCTTCTAATTGAGATAATATATCTTCTGTTTTTATAGTATTAGGCGGTAAAACAGCTGCAGGGGATTTTGCTCTTCCCCTAGGGATATATCCAAGTGTAAATGAAAAAACTCGTGTTAAACTAAAACGTTTTTCGTAGACAGTTGGATCAGAATTCTGTAGTATATTATGAATTCTGTTTACTACCTTAAGCGTATGATCCAGATGCCATGCAACTGGCACTTTAGAGACATTGGTATTTACGCTGTCTCTAAATTGAATCAAATATGCGATATCATATAATTGGCTATCCATAAATCCTTTCTTAACATCATTATTATCTCCTTGTCCATACCCCCAGAAAGCCAAGTTACAAATAACAGAAAACGTGAATAATAGTGTTCTCATTGTGTTCATGGTGATTTTTTTATGTTAAAATTCAAAACGATATCCAAAATCGGGAAAAAACCCTATTTGATTTACCTCATCTATATTATTAGTCAATCTATTATATCGTCTTGCAAATAGATTTTCATTAGCAGTTACATTCTGTAGATCAACATAAAATTGATGAGAAGTTTTCTTTTTACTGCTATTAATTTTATAACCAAACTTAACGTCCCACCTAAAATATCCGTCATTTTGTTCACTAAAAGCAATATCCTCTTGCAAAACCTCAAAACCAGCCGCTTGTGAAGCAGGCAGATCAACAGGTGTATAATATCTTCCACCAGAAAATGTTACTCTAGTATCAAAAAATAAAACATCTTTTTTGTTTTTACCCATAGCAAATTCTTTACCGGCAAGCATATTAATAACATACCCATTATTAAAAGGAGTATTTCTTTCCACACCATCACTTCCTTCATATTTGCTTTCGAATATTGATGTCGTTAATAATCCGTAATATCCTTTATTAAAAAACTTTTCTAACGTAAGCTCTATTCCTTGATTAAAACCAGTTCCTTCATTTAGGAGAGAAGTTCTATCATTATCAAAACCAAAATCCGCTCCTTCTGTTAAAGAAGAGTAACTAGATGGAAATGATTCTACAGCTGCATTATCAATATCTTGATAATATATTTCTGCTTTACCTCTCCAACTATTGCCCAGTTTCACATCGTATCCTAATACAAAATGATTACTTCTCACAAAATCCAACTCCTTATTTGTTTGTAGAATTTCTCCATCCACTTCTTCGTTTAAAAACAAAAGAGGTAGCGGAACAGGCTGATGATGCAGACCATACCCAAAACTCAAACGATGATTTTGGGATATCTTATAATTTAATCCTGCTCTTGGCTCTATTACAAATTGTTCATTTAGTGTACTATATTGGCTATGAATACCACCATTTATAGTTAGCTTTTCTGTTAATCTAAATTGTCCCTGAATAAAAGGCTGTATAATTGTAAGGTTTTCATCTAAATCTCTAAAAGTAAATATATCTGGATCTCCATCATTATTAATATCAGGTTGTTCCGTTCTATCACGAAACAAAGATTCTACACCAATATTCTCTAATAATACTCCAGTTCTTAAGGTGCTTTTATTACTTAATTTTACGTTATAAAGGGTTGAGAAAGTAAATCGGTTTTCTTTATTATCAGCTTCTGTATATCGAATAACTCTTTCCTGTGGAGTCTCTTTATCTATAAATCGATCCGCAACGAAATCATTTGCCGTAAATGATCCAGACAAAATTGTCTTAAGATATGATTTGTTGGTAATATTAATTTGATGCTTTAAACCTATCACACCAAATCTAGATTTTACAAAAGAATTCTCATCTTCTGCAGCAAACAGATCATCCTCATCAATATCATCTCCAAGAAAATCAATATCAGAAAAACCGATGATACCAAATAATGAAAAATTACCTAATTTACTTTTCCCAAAATCAAGATTAAAAGACACATCACTATAGTTAGGAGCAGCAGAAGTTCCTCCTGCTCCAACTCCTAATAAACCAACAAGCGAATATCTTCCTGCGACTAAAAAAGAACCATTATTCTTTCCTAACGGACCTTCTGCCATTGCTTCTATACCTGTAAAAATTCCTACCTGAGCAGTATATTCGTAATCATCTTTATTTCCTTTTCTAAAGCCAAGATCAAAAACTCCTCCTATTGCATTTCCATACTCTGCCGGAAACGCGGAAGTAATAAAATCTGAATTCTTTAACAGATTAGGATTCAAAGCAGACACAGGACCTCCAGTTGTTCCCAATGTACTATAATGATTAGGACTAGGAATCGGAACTCCTTCTAATCTCCATAATAATCCTGTAGGAGAATTTCCTCGAATTACCACATCATTTCTACTATCATCAGGAGCTGATACTCCAGCAAAATTCGCTGCTAGCCTACCCACATCACTTCTTCCACCAGAAAAACGAGTTACTTCTTCTAAACTAAATTGCCTTGCTGATACTGATGTTAATTTATTAATAGATCTGGCTTTATTAGTATCAGATGTAATTATTACCTCGTCTAATCTATCAAAAGCTTCAATCAAAGCTACATTTACTACGGCATCTTTACCAGATGTAACCACTATATTCGGTAGTGTTATAGATTCAAAACCAATATAACTTACACGAATTACTTGTCTTCCTAATGGAACTCCTTCTAAAGTAAAAAAACCATCAAGATCTGTAATAACACCATTAGCTTCTTCGGTATTTAATAACTCTACAGTGGCGCCGATTAGAGGAGTTTCTGATTGTTTATCCAAAACAATTCCTTTTATAACACCAGTTTGTGAATAGCTTATCGTTGTACATAAAAGAGTAAACAAGAAAATATATTTTTTCATAACCTTTTTGATTTTACTCAAATCTGCTAACTTGATTCTAATCCTTCTAATTAAAATAGTAGAGTTGTTAAATTATCAATTGAGTTGTCTAAAACTCTTATTGGATCTTTTTTATTGACTTATCAATTGACATTTACAAACGAAATAACTTTTCATACAGTTCAACTCTTATTTTGACAGTTCGGTGTAAAGTGTTAGACAATTTGATTCGTAGTTATGTATCTTTAACAGTACTATTATAATTTCTATGGTAAAAAAAACTACATTAAAAAAAATAGGAATAAGGATCATTATAATTAATGTGGTTTATTTCTTAATCAAACTAACAATAGTTCATGAAGAAAAGGAATCAATTTTTGACGCTCCTGCCATTTTTTATTATTGTAGTGCATTTTTTTTATTTATGCTTGCCTGGGAAAGTAATGATTGGCTGGTAAAAAGACAGCAATCAAATAATGGTGAAGGTCTTGATTTAACAAAAGGATTACAAATATTAGTTATTAATTTAGCTATTTGTCTTCCCATTTCTGCATTAGTATATTATCTCGCTATTTTTCAATTTGATCAAATTTGTCAAATTGATGCAGATGACCCCTGGTTGCGATTTAGAATTGATTTTTTTAGAGCGGCTATTCTAGGGTTTGCTTTAATAATCTTCAATTTATTCTATCATTCTTTACAACAGAAAAAAGAAATGGAAAATAGAATGAATGATTTACAGAAGGAGATTATGACGTCTAAATATAAATCCCTAAAAAATCAAATCAGTCCACATTTTCTTTTTAATAGCCTAAATACTTTAACCTCTTTAATGTATGAGGATAGAGATTTAGCATCTGATTTCGTATCTAGATTGGCAACTTGTTATCGATACATTCTAGATAATCGTGAAGAGGATTTAGTGAGTTTAGAAAAAGAATTAAGTTTTTTAGATTCTTTTATTTTCATGATGAATGTTAGACATCAAGGAGCTTTAAGCATTACAACACATATTACAGTTAACCCAAAAGATTTTGTTATACCTACCCTTTCCTTACAAATGTTAGTAGAAAATGCTTTAAAACACAATTACTATTCTAAAGAAAAACCTTTAGAAGTCACCATAATTTCGACAGAAAAAGATGGTTTGATCGTTCAAAACAATCTACACGTAAGAACGCAGAAAGAAGAATCAACAAAACTTGGTCTAAAGAATATAAAAAAACGGTATTCATTTTATACCAATCAAAAAGTAAATATCGAAACCCAACATGGATACTTTAAAGTAACCATTCCTTTACTTCCTAAAAACATTAAAGAAGTTTCCATTATAAAAGTATCCTAAAATGACAGCAGTAATTGTTGAAGATGAAAATTTTGCCTCTAAACGACTTGCTTCTTTAATAGAAGAGTTGGCTCCTGAAATAAATATTATAGGGCAAATTACATCTGTAGAAAATGGCCGTAAATGGTTTGATAATAATCAAAAACCAGATTTAATATTCTTAGATATACAATTAAACGATGGATATGGATTTGATATTTTGGATATGCTAGAAGATCATCCTCCTGTTATTTTTACTACAGCATATAATGAATATGCTATTAGAGGTTTTAAATACAATGGATTAGATTATTTATTAAAACCGATAGATCGGAATGATCTTAATAATGCCCTAAATAAATATAGAAAATCACAATCCAATAGTGAACCCATTTTTGACGAACAAAAATTAGCAAACATCAAAAAGCTATTTAATAAAGAGTACAAAAAACGATTTATGATTAAGGTTGGAAATCAGTTCAATACTTTTAGTGTAGAAGATATTGCCTATTTCAAATCTAACGAAGGATTAATATTCCTTTATTCTCATAATGGTCAACAATATCCTATTGAATATTCTATTGATCAATTGGAAGAAATTCTAGATCCCGTTCATTTTTTTAGGATTAATAGAAAATTTATGATATCGGTAAAATCAGTCATAGAGATTCACAGTTATTTTAACAGTAGATTATTACTAAAACTAAAACCTCAAGAAGAAGAGCAAATTATTGTTTCTAGAGAAAGAACTTCTAATTTCAAAAAATGGCTGGATCTATAAATTCGAAAAAATCATATTAAGCATGAATAACAAAAAGGTATTATTAACAGGTATTACTGGTTTTTTAGGTTCACATACCGCTATACAATTATTAAATAAAGGATATGAGGTAATCGGTACTTTAAGAAGTATGGATAGAGCCAAAGAAATCAAAGAAGTTATAAAAAAGAAGACCCCAAATATTGATAAACTAAGTTTTGCAGAAGCGGATTTATTAGATAAAGATGTATGGTATGATTTGGTTAGCGAGGTTCAGGATGTTTTACATATTGCATCTCCATTTCCAAGAGAATTACCCAAAAACGAAGATGATCTTATCATACCAGCTAAATCAGGAACTTTACATATTCTAAAAGCCGCTTCTATGCACGGATTAAGAAGAGTGGTTCTTACCTCATCATCTGGTGCAATTATTTATGGAAAAGACAAATCAAATCGAAAAGGTATTTTTGACGAAAACAATTGGACCGATGTTTCCAATATAAATGATTCTACTCCATATTTTAGAAGTAAAACTATTGCAGAACAGGCAGCTTGGGATTTTATTAGAAATGATACTAGCGGATTAGAGTTGACTACTGTATGTCCTGGAGCTATTTTAGGTCCTATACTTGAAAAAGATTTTGGAACTTCTGCCAATATTGTCATCAAAGCTATGGATGGCAGCTCTCCTGCAATTCCAAAAATTGGTTTTGATATGGTTGATGTAAGATCAGTTGCGGATTTACACATAAGAGCTCTAGAAACTCCTGAAGCAGCAGGAGAACGGTTTGTTGGCTCTGCAGGTTATATGACTTTTCAGGAAGTTGCTAATATATTGAGAGAAAATTATCCAAATAAAAAAGTTCCTAAGTTTACTTTACCAGATTTTGCAGTACGGTTATTTTCTAATATCGACAAAACAATTAAACCAATCTTGATTGACTTGGGTACAGAAAGAAAGGTAAATAATAATAAAGCCGTAAAACTTTTAGATTGGAAACCAATACCTGTCAAAGATGCTATTATTGCTTGCGCAGAAAGCGCTATAAAATTAAGTTTAGTTTAATATTTTTTTGCTTGAGTAGTCTTTAAATTTAATCATTCATTATCTCGATTTTTATAATGAATTTTATAATTATTCAAAACATTATAACAAGACCGAACTAAACATCAATACCCTGTTTTAAAAACACTTAACCAGTGGATAAAAATTAACAGATGAGTAGTCAGGTTTAGAAGAATTAGAGTCAGAAATAGTAAAAAAATAAGATTTTTCCTTCAATACAAAAGGGGGAAATCTCACAAAATTAAGACTCAAAATAGATCTAAGTTAACAATTAATTTCTTAAATTCGTGAACCACACAAACCATCCGAATTTCAATCGGATAATGATTCACATAATTTTATTAGGGCTTAAGAATAGTACATCAGATCATTTGTAGTATTCAATTAATATTATCAAATACGCCCCAAAAATGAAATTAATTTTATTATCAATATTTACTAGTGTTTTTGCTTTAGGCACCTTAAAAACTAGAACAGAGAATAATACCGATGGTATTTTTATAACTTCTACTGATCCAATATCAGGTAGAACATTAATGATAGAAGAAGATGAATACTCAATCTGGGTTTATGTTTTAAACCCTGACAAACAAGGTATTGATTTTGATGGGTTTCTTTGTTCTGTAGTAGATCCAGAATCTATTACTATGAGCCCTAAAGAAGCTACAAAAAATGGAAATGCACCTCCTCTAACCACAGATTATGCAAATAAATATAGCTACATTAAAAATCTTAAGTCCAATGATATTAAGGTTTATTGGAAGTACAACAGGATAGAAATCAAGCTAAAAAAAGAAACATATCTTATTATGGATTTAGAAAGTAAAACAAGCTATTCTAAAGCCCTTTCTAAAGATTGTTATTACGGTAATACATTATAACTTATTAAATGATTGTTTTCGAATCATCCCATTTTTGAAAACAATCATTTGCAAATTATGTTATTTCCTATTCCTTTTCAGAATCATCATCCTTTTTTTTGGGTTTAAGTCGCTTGGCATCTTTAAGGCTTTTAGAAATCATCCATTCTAACTGACCATTAACACTACGAAATTCATCATCTGCCCATTTTTCTATTAACTTAAAAGTTTCTGGGGATATCCTAAGAACAAATGATTTTTTCTTACTCATAAATTACGAATGTAGTGTTCCTGTATTAATAACAGGAGTCGCCTCCTTATCACCACACAAAACTACCATTAAATTACTAACCATAGAAGCTTTTTTATCTTCATCGAAATCAATTATTTCGTCCTGAGATAATTTAAGCAATGCATCTTCTACCATCCCCACAGCTCCTTCTACTATCTTTTTACGCGCTGCTACTATTGCTACAGCTTGTTGCCTTTTTAACATAGAACTTGCTATTTCTGGAGCATAAGCCAAATACCCTATTCTAGCTTCCATAACTTCTATCCCTGCAATAGCCAAGCGTTCCGTTATTTCACTTTCTAAAGCTTCATTTACCTCATCCATACCAGATAAGAGAGTTACCTCTATCTGTCCCTCTGCAAAATTATCATAAGGATATGAACCTGCTAATTTTCTTACTGCCGCATCTGTTTGTACCCTCACAAAATCTTCATAATGATCTACATCAAAAGCTGCTTTATAAGTATCACTAACTTTCCAAACCAAAATCACATTTATCAAAATAGGATTTCCAATTTTATCATTAACTTTTACTCGTTCGCTATAAAAATTTCTAGCTCTTAAAGAAATCCTTTGTTTCGAATAAAAAGGGTTAGCCCATAGAAAACCATTTTCCTTTACTGTTCCTTTATACGCTCCAAAAAGCACCATTACTTTAGAACTATTAGGGTTTACAATAAAAAAACCTTTGATTACCAATACAATAACTACTATTAAAGTCAGAAATAGAGGATTTTTTGTCACAACCATACCAGTAACAACTCCTACTATTAACAATAGTAGTACCATCAACATCATGTAACCATTACTTGTCTTTATATTTTTTTCTTTTTTCATAATAATATCATTTTGATATCACAATGATACGGAAAATTTTCGTAATTATAAAATTTGACAAAGACTAAGCAAAAAACTAATTGCTAACATTTGCCTTTAAAACATAAAAAACGCCCTTGATATAAGGGCGTTTTCGTAACATTAACTAACTAACTCAAATCTCAAAAAACAACTTATGAAATTTCTATTAAACGTTTAGGCTGTACCTTGGCTTCTTCTTTTTTAGGAAGTTTCACTAATAATACTCCATTATCATAAGAAGCTAAAATATCCGCGATATTTACTGTATCTGGCAAATTAAATGAACGTTTAAACGTTTGATAACTAAACTCTTTTCTTGTATAATTATCTTTTTCTTCTTTCGCCTCATTTTTAGTTTCCGAAGAGATTGTTAATACATCATTATCTAATTCGATATTAAAATCTTCTTTTACTAAACCTGGTGCAGCCAATTCAATAATAAAATCATTATCGCTCTCTTTTACATTCACTGCTGGAGTATTAAAACCTATTTTGTGCTCATTGGCGATACCACCAAACCAATCGGTATTAAAAATATCGTCGAAAATAAGTGGTAATCTGTCTGTTCTTTTAATTAAACTCATTGTATTTATTTTTTTAAAGTTATTCTAGATTTAAATTCAATGAGTATATAGCAATTAGAGTTCCATTACTATTTTTGTGTCATTTTGACATATTTGTATTTGAAAATAATGACAAAATGTCAAATCATTATGACAAAACCAAAAAAAAACCTTCAGAGGATATCTGAAGGCTATATTTATTATGAATAATTTTCTTCTTTAATTATAAAACCTAGTAAAAATCTCTATTAAGTCCTTTGGAGGTATTACTTTATTGGGATATTTATGCATTTCCTTTAAAACCGTATCAACAGCTTCTTGTCGTAATCCCATATGCAAGCCCATTTCTTTGATTTTATCTACTTCCGAAAGAGCTGCTTCTTGATCCACATTCATTAACAACACTAATCTATGAAACTGAAGTATTCTTTGAGATTCTGGCTGTAGATTTCGTTTCTCAGCACTATTTCTCACTAAATAACCAATCTCTTCTTCTGATATCTCTAATTGAGAAGCCACAGCTAAAATAAAATTATATTCTTCATCTTTTATTTTTTTATCAGCCTTAGCAAAATCAATCATTTCTGATAACAAACTTAATTTCTCTTCCTTACTATACATATTTTACTATATAATTTAAAAATGCAAATATCCTATAAACATATTTGTTTTGGAACATAAAGGATATTTTTTTCTTGAAGTCAATTAAAAAGGTACCTTTGTTCTATGGGATTAACAAATAATGATATTTTCAAAAAATTACGAGTAGCTCACAAACTGCGAGATGATGAAATTGTAAAAATTTGTTCATTAGTAGATTTTAAAGTAACAAAGAGCGAACTTGGTGCAATTTTCAGAAATGAAAATCATCCTAAATATATGGAATGCGGGGATCAAATTCTTCGTAATTTTCTTAATGGACTTGTTATTCATTTAAGAGGACCGATGCCTGAAAAAAAAGACAAAAAGCAAACAGCTAACAAAAAATCCTAAAAAAACTTCGGAAATAAATGCTTAATTTGGTAAATCATTGAACTAAAACAATTGACAACCAACTTAATTAAGTATCTATGCTAACAAAAGAGGAGAAGCAAATATTCCGAGAAGAATTATTCAGACATTTAGATGGTATAACCGTTGCTCCTGTTGCCTATTCACTCTTAAAAAAAGGAATAACTGATTATATCGTTACTAAAAAAAGTGTATCCATTTCTGAAATCATAGAAGAATTTGGAGGAAATGCAGGATATATAAACGTAGCACTCAGAATGCTTTCTTCCCAAAGTTGGTTGATCTATGAAGTTAAGCAAAATACGATCAAAGTATCCCTAAATGAGTATACAAAAATAGCATTTGATTATTTCTATTTATATGAAGGTGTTGTTGATCTTTTAGAATACTCCGGTAAATTTCATCCCAGAAAATTCGAATTAGAGCCATTTCACAAATTAGAAAAATTAATTACTCAGTATAAAAACTCATTTAATCTTTCTTTTTCCGAAGATGCCACTACAAATAGAATACAGCATCAAATCTTAAAACATATCGAAGGGATTTTAGTAGGCCCTACTATTGTACATCTTGGAATGGGCGGAATGTTTCATAAATATTTTATGGAAGCTTCTTTTAGCGCAGATGAATATCACAAATTTCCCGCAAGTTTTGATACGATCCTTTCTTTTTTAAGCAATCTAGGATGGTTTAGCAAAAATAATGACAACTACACTTTTACTAACAAAGGTTTGTTTTTTGCTAAAAGAGCAACAGCATATGGCGTAACAGTTTCTTACATCCCAATGTTTAGACAGATGGATCAATTATTATTTGGTGATCCAAACGTTTTATGGAACACTGAGAAAAGTTCTGACGAATCCCATGTAGACCGCGAAATGAATGTATGGGGCAGCGGAGGAGCTCACACCACCTATTTTAAAAAAATTGATGAAATTATTATTAGTCTATTCAATAAACCTTTAGAAGAACAACCCAAAGGGATTCTTGATATGGGTTGCGGAAATGGCGCATTTCTTATTCATCTTTTCGAAATCATTGAATCAAAAACATTAAGAGGTAAACACCTAGATGACCATCCTTTATTTTTAGTTGGTGCAGATTATAACAAAGCAGCACTAAAAGTTACAAGAGCAAATTTAATTCAAGCAGATATCTGGGCAAAAGTTATTTGGGGTGATATTAGCGATCCTGATCTTCTCGAAAAGGATTTAAAAGAAAATTACAAAATTGAGCTAAAAGATCTTTTATCTGTTAGAACTTTTCTAGATCATAACAGAATATGGAGTGAACCAATATCTACATTAAATACGTCTAGTGAATCTACAGGGGCATTTGCATATAGAGGAAAGTTACTACAAAATGATGATGTAGAACGTAATCTAAAGGATCATTTTAAAAAATGGGAACCACATATTGCTAAATTTGGTTTAATCGTTATAGAATTACATACTGTACCTCCACACATAGTCTCTAATAATATCGGAAGCACAGCGGCTACAGCTTATGATGCCACCCATGGATTTTCTGATCAATATATTTTAGAAATCAATTCCTTCCTTAAAGTTATCGAAGAAGTAGGATTACAAAGCGATCCAAATCATTTTTCTAAATTCCCGAATTCTGAATTGGCAACCGTAAGTATACACTATATTACAGGAAAGTAAACGCATAAAAAAAATCCTGGTTGATGAATCCAGGATTTTCTATTTCTTTACTTTTATACCTTAAGAGGCAACTACCCTCACTGGCATCGTATAAAATTTAACTCCAGTGCGTGGTTTAGCTTCTATCTTTTGATAATTTAGCCTGTTTTTAATGTAACCTTTAATGACATCACTATCAGAGTTAACAGAAAGGACTACAATTTCACCTTCATCGTTTAAAGTAAAAGTAACACTAGCCTCAATCTCATCTTCTATTTTAAAAGAAGGCTTTTTTAATAATTCTTTAATTTCCTGCGTGAAATTAGTTTCTGACTCTGTTAGTTTTGTACTTGCAGTTGCAACACTACTGATTGCAAAAGCTACTGCTAACAGCATAACATTTAATTTTTTCATTCTATTCGTTTTTATTGATTTATGCTTATAAGACTACTAGGCATCAAAGATTGTTACATCCCAAAAACATCTTTAACAACAGATTAACAAACTAACAAACAATAGTTTGCGGAATTTATAATCAAACAAAAAAACTTAATTCTATTTAGGCTAAACAACTACTATATTGGTTTTCAACATTAATCTTAATACATCCATCCATACCAATTATAAGATTGAAAACTATATATTTTAAAATATGATTAACAGAATCCAATTCGTAAAAACTTAATTTCATTTATTAAATAAAAACACATAAATCTTCATCAATCATAAAGCTTATGAAACAATTAAATTCAATCTTTTACACAGTATTCTTTTTAGCAATTCTGTACTCTTTTAAATCTTATGCCACAGATCCTAAGGATACAAGAATGTTGCATACACCAGCAATTAGTCAATCACATATCGCATTTATTTATGCAGAAGATCTATGGGTTGCAAATTCTGATGGCTCTCAACCTCGTAGATTAACCATAGATAAAGGAATAGAATCCAATCCTGTTTTTTCGCCTGATGGCAAGCACATTGCTTTCAATGCAGAATATGATGGAAATGTCGATGTTTTTATCATTCCTGTAGAAGGAGGTATTCCTAAAAGACTGACCTGGCATCCTATGAGGGATACTACTTTAGGTTTTTCTCCAGATGGTAATGCTGTGCTATTTAATTCACAAAGGGCTATTCATACCAATCGATATTCTAAACTTTATACAGTTCCGGTTACTGGTGGTTTTCCTACAGAACTAGAAATACCGAATGCATGGCATGCCACCTATTCTCCCGATGGAAAGTATATGGCATATACACCAATAAGAGAACGTTTTCAGCAATGGAAAAACTACCGTGGAGGTACTACTGCTAATATTTGGTTATTCTCATTTAATGATAAATCAATTGTTAAAATCCCGCAACCTAAAGGAGGAAGTAATGATGTACAACCTATGTGGAAAGATGATACTATATTCTTCTTAAGTGATCGCAATGGGGAATTTAATCTATTTTCTTATCAGATAAACTCAAAAACAATAGAACAACTTACTCAATTTGATAAGTTCCCTATTACAAATGCTGATTTAGGAAATAATAAAATAATTTTTGAACAAGCCGGTTATCTTCATACATATAATATCAGTACAAAAACGAGTACTAAACTAACTATAGGTATTGCCACAGATCTCTTAGAATTACGTGATAGATATGTAAAGAGTTCACGATACGTGCGTTCCGTTGATATATCTCCTTCTGGAAAAAGAGCAGTTTTTGACTATAGAGGAGAAATTATAACCGTTCCTGAAAATAAAGGAGATTCTAGAAACTTAACTCAAAGCACGGGAAGTCATGAAAAATATCCTTCTTGGTCTCCTGACGGAAAAAACATTGCTTATTTTTCTGATGATTCTGGAGAATATGAATTACATATTAAATCGCAAGATGGAAAAGGAGATTCTCGAAAATTTAAAATCCCAGGCACAGGTTTTTACGCTTATACAAATTGGTCTCCAGATAGCAAAAAAATTAGCTTTTCTGATAATGGTAGAAATTTATATATTCTAGATGTCGATTCTAAAAAAGTTTCAAAAATTGCCAGTGATGAATACTATGTTCCAGGGGCTTTTAGAAATATTTTTGGAGATTGGTCTCATGACTCTAAATGGATTGTTTATTCTAAAATCATAGATTCTAACTTTGAGCAAGTATTTTTATACAATTTACAGGAATCAAAATCATACCCTATAAGTGATGGATTAAGTAATGCTACCAATCCTATTTTTGATCCAAGCGGAGATTATATTTATTTCTTTGCCTCTACCGATGCCGGACCCGTTGTTAACTGGTTTGATCAGTCCAACCAGGATATGACAGCTACCAACTCTATTTATTTAGCTACACTTAGAAAAGACATCATCTCTCCTTTTGCTAAAGAAAGTGATGAAGAAGAAACTAAAGAAGAAGAAAAATCATCAGAAAGTGAAGAGGCAGAAAAATTATTAAAAATTGATCTAGATGGTATTCAAAATAGAATAATTGATCTTCCCATACGGGCTGGTAATTATTACGGATTAAATTCTGGTGAAGCTAGTAAAATCTTATATATTTCCCGGAACCCATTAGATCGTTCAGCACCTTCTTCACTTCATCAGTATGATCTAAAAGAACGTAAAGATTCTAAGGTGATGGATCTGGATGATTATGTTATCTCTGCCAACGGTAAAAAAATGCTTTACCAAAAAAGAGATACTTGGGGAATCACAGATACAGGAAAAAAACCAAAGTCCGGAAAAGGAATCTTAAAAGTTAATGAAATAGAGGTAAAAATGAGCCCAATGAAGGAATGGGAAAACATTTTCGAAGAAGCATGGAGGATTAATCGTGACTATTTTTATGACCCAGGAATGCACGGTTCTGATTGGAAAGGAATGAAAAAGAAATACCAACAGTTTTTACCTCATCTTTCCTGCAGAAATGACCTTAACAGAGTTATACAATGGATGTGTAGTGAATTATCTGTAGGTCATCATAGACTACAAGGAGGTGGAGAAAAGTTGAATACTCCTGAAAGAATTCCTGGAGGTCTTCTTGGAGCCGATTATGAAATAACAAACAATAGGTATCGATTTAAGAAAATTTATGGTGGATTAAATTGGACTCCTGATTTAAGATCACCGCTAACAGAGCCCGGAGTTTTAGTGAATAAGGGGGATTATTTATTAGCTGTAAACGGAACAAATATCGAAGGTACTATGAACCTTTTTAGTGTTTTTGAGAATACCGCAAATAAAATTACCGAAATTACCATAAGTCCTAATAACTCATATAAAAATTCTAGAGTCGTAAAAGTAACGCCTATAGCTAGTGAGTATCGATTACGTAATCGAGATTGGATAGAAGGAAATTTAAAAAAAGTACACGAAGCTACTAATGGTGAGGTAGCGTATGTATATGTTCCAAATACTGCTGGTGCTGGTCATGAATATTTTAAAAGATATTTCTTCCCACAAGCCAATAAAAAAGCGATTATTATTGATGAACGTTTTAATGGAGGTGGTCAGATAGCGGATTATTATATCAATTTATTACTAAACCCTTATCAATCTCATTGGAATTTCAGGTATGGAAAGGATCTAAAAACACCAAGTGCTTCTATTCAAGGACCTAAAGTAATGATCATTGATGAAACCGCTGGATCTGGTGGAGATATGTTACCATGGATGTTTAGAAAATTTAAAGTAGGACAAATGGTAGGTAAACGAACTTGGGGAGGTTTAGTTGGAGTTTTAGGATTTCCAGAATTTATTGATGGTGCAAGCGTTACCGCTCCTAATGTAGCAATTTGGACAGAAGATGGTTTCATTGTAGAAAATGTTGGTGTAGCGCCAGACATAGAAGTAGATCAATTACCGTCTGAAGTAATTAAAGGAAGGGATCCCCAATTAGAAAAAGCAATAGAAATAGCCTTGAAAGAACTAAAAAATAATCCATCTAAAGAACATAAAAGACCTCCATATCCTAAAAGAGCAAGTAATTAGTTTTAACCCGAATTAGGTATTTCATAATAAAGGTCAGTCAACATTCATAACGTTAACTGACCTTATTTTTTATTATATAAAATTATTTTTCTAAGCTAAAACGATAGATAAGTATTTACAACAATAAATGTGAAAATTGATTTTTAAACTAAGCCGCTTGTTCAAAAGCTATATAATTAACTAATTTTCCTTTTTTGTCTCTTACAGGAAAACCTTTAATATGACATAAATATGTAGATCTATCCTTTTTATAATTAACAATCGAAACTTCGAACGGTTCTTGATTATCAATTGCGGCTCTAATAATCTTAGATGTTTTTAGATCCGTTTGTTCACCTTGAAACATTTTTGGAGAATTACCCACAACCTCTTGCGGTGTGTATCCACTCATTTTTTCAATATTACGAGTAGCATATACTATTTTAAGATCCGCATTAGTAATAACTATAACGGATTTTTTATGAACAAGCTCATTATGATATACGTTCTCGAAATCCCATTTTTTTGTTATTTTATTTAAAGAATCAAGATCGTTCTTAAAATTATTCAAAAACCAATTATGTTCTCCATAGAATTCCCAACTAGATAACGGAAGAACTAATGCCGGAATCGAATTGTAATATTCTGCCATCATTGTATCATAACCCTCAAACTCTTTCATAACCTGTGTTTTAAGCAAATTTATAGATTAAAACCAAAACCATAGATTGAACAAAAGTTAATTATACAAGTAAACAAAAGTTAAATTTTATCCTTATTACCACTTAAATTGCAATGTTGCATACCAAGTTAAAGGATCAGATGGTATAATTCCAGGACCTGGATATCCCGTAGCTCTTTGCGTAAAATAACTCTCATCTAAAAGATTATTAACTCCTGTTTCTAATTTAAACTTCTTATATGTGAAAGAAAAAGAAACATCTAAAATTGAATAAGATGGAATCTCACCAATAATACCATTTCTATTATCTCCATCTAAAGCTACAGAAGCATTAGAAACATCAGTAAATTGCTCAGAAAGGTATGTATATTGAAGGTTTGCTAGAAAATTCTTATAACCAAACTTAAGTCCCGTTTTTAGGTTAATCTCTGGTATAAACTCTACTTTGTTTCCTTCTACCCCCGAAAGATCAGACGATGTATATTCTGAACTGGTAAAAGAAGTGTTAGCAAAAAGATTTAATCTATAATTTTCATTATCTCCAGAAAATGTATTCCAAATATTCCAATCTACGAAACTCTCTACTCCATAAATAAACGCATCTCCGATGTTTCCTCTTACGCGTTCAGCCCTATCATTAAAAACAATGCCTATTCTATCATCATACACCAGCCCAAAAACACTCACATCATATGACAACATATTATTTAATCTACCTCGTACTCCAATATCCGCGGTAAAGCCTTCTTCATCTCCTATGTTTGGATCCACTCTAAATGTTGGACTTACTACTCTTATATCACTAAAAGTAATAGATCTATAATTTTGTGAAACATTCACATAAGTTTCTAGAGAATTATTAAGTTTATAACTAGACCCTATTCCGAAAAGAAAAAAAGATCGATCCAATTCTCTATTATCCGTCTCTGTGTTATTAGCAATAGGGTTACCAGCATTATCAAACACTACATTATTAAAAGTTCCTTCACTCTCTGTTTTAATATATTCAAATCTAAATCCTGGAGTAATAGAAAACTTCTCTGATAATTTGAAAATATTTTCTCCAAAAATAGCGAGGTTAACATTGGGGAAATCAAAAGAAGATTGATTAGGGTAATCAGGAAAAGTCTCATCCTGAAAGTTAAAATCAGGCCCTGACCCAAGACCTCCTGATCCTTGTCTAGAATCATTGGATGCTTTATAAAACTTCGAACCAATAAGAAAAACAGATTCCTTATCTAGCAAATCATATCTAGTAAGTAATCTTGCCTCTGCTCCCCAATTTCTAAAATTATCAACAATAAGATCTCTAGAATTCACAAAATTGCCAGATCCATCTACTTCATCAACATCTGTAATAGGGTTTGTATTAAGACTACCAGGAATTCCTCTAAAACCTACTGCAGATCTAGAAGCATCCAAACCAAATAGATTAAGACTAAAATCTGTCCTGTCAGAAAATTCATGTTCTAGTTTTAAAGAAAATAATTTCCAATTTACATCAAACCAATTCCTAGTTCTATTACTAAATGTAGGATCTATGTTAAATTGAGTATCCGTTAAACCACCCGGTTGTTTAGCCAAATAGTCTAAATAAGTAAACTCCCCGATCAACTTCGTTCTATCCGATAATTGATACCCCAAATGAACATAGGCATTCTTAGAATCAAACTCGGAGTTAGCTCTAAACCCATCACCTTGCTTATAATTGAAATAGGTATAATAACTAAACTTACCAACAGTACCTCCTAAACTATTGAAACTAGTGAAAAGGTTATAAGAACCTAACGTTTGACGAGATACTAATTCTATTTTCTTGTTTGGATTTGGCTTTTTCATTTTAAAATTCAACAAACCTCCAAACTGTGTTCCATATTGTAATGAAGCAGCCCCTCGCACAACTTGTATTTCTTCAATAGCTTCTGCAGGTGGTGTATAGTAACTTTCTGGATACCCTAATACATCAGCACTAATATCATATCCGTTCTGACGGGTGTTAAAATTTGCTGTACGATTAGGGTCTAAACCTCTACCTCCTATATTAAGTTGTAATCCCCCCGTACTATTCTCATAAATATTTAATCCAGCGACCTGCGCATAAATTTGCCTTGCATTATTAGAAGCTAAATTACCTTGAACATTACTTAGTAAAACTACCTCACTTTTTTTACCTGCATATATTGCAGTTCCTTCTACAGGTTTTAAACGTTTAAGTCCAAATACTTTTTCTCTTCGTTGTGTTACTACTACCTCAGACAACTCTTCTCCTAATGTTTTTAGAACAAAATTAACTTCTAGGTCATTATCCACCTTTACTTGTCGCTCCAAAATTTCATAATCAAAGCTAAAAACAGATAAATAGTAATCCCCTTGCTCCACATCCACAAATTCGAAACTACCATCTCCTCTTGTAATTGTTTGTTCTCCAGTAGATCTATTATACACCTCCGCACCTTGAATTGGTCCATTATTTTCATTTAAAACAACCCCCTTAATCTTGTATTGCGCCGATACAACTGTAGTTAACAGTAAAAAAAACACAACTACTTTACAATCCCTTAATCTCATCCTTGAATGGAATAATCCACGTTTTATGTTCAAATGACTCTTTTTGTTTTCCAAGATCCACTGTGGGATCAATATATTGACTACTTAATCTACCATTAAGCGCCACATAACTTTCTACAAATACCTGCACATTCTGATGCCCCTGTTTTTCAAAATGTTTTTTTAAGTAGTTTGCATACTCTAATATAAAATCTGGCTGTGTTGCCATTTGTTTTTGCTGAAAAGGAGTTAAAAAATCATCATTATCAACATAAAATCGTTTTCCAGTTTTTTGATCTACGATTTTAAAATTAGCGTAACCTGCCTTTTCCATTAACATCACACGCCAAGAGAAACGATACCCCTCTTCTGTCCAAAACAATTCTCCGGGATATAGCATATACCGAAACGGCAAAAGTAATTGAATCACAAAAAATATTCCTACTATCGACACAATAATTTTTGTTCTTACAGATCTTATAATTAAAGCTCTATTAGTATCAAAACCTATTTTCTTAATATTGAATATTCTTGAAATGAATTGTAATATCTTGTGATGTATATTCCCACCAAAAAATATCAATGCACTTACAATCATCACATACGGAAACATTCCTATTGGAAAAAGGACTCTAGTCAAAATATGAAACACAACTACCATTATAAAGCCGAAAACTCTAGTCTTTCTAGATAGTAATAAAAATGGAATTGTTAAATCATAAATAGCACCAGTATAACTAAATGTATAATGTACCCATTCTTGTTGCATTAAATCACCAATTAAAGGAATATCATATTTAGAAGGCAACCATATTTTAAGCGGCATAGCAGTTAATAACCAATCTGAATTAAGCTTTGCAAGGCCAGCGTAGAAATACACTATTCCAATAAGTAACTTAAGCGTATCAATTGTCCAAACTGGTATTTTCTGAAAAGACATCCCTCTTATTTTAGCATCCAATGAATAATAAGCGTTAGCTGGTAAAAAGATTAACAAAAAACTTAGAATACTAATAAAGTAGTAATGGTTAAGATACGTAGTCTTATCCATCAATTCTATATATGTAAAACTTAAAAAAAATACTATGATTGCAATTCTATATTTATATCCAATCATGACAAGTAGAGCAGAAACAGCACATAAAATAAAAATCAGATATGTATAACTGCCAATGGGTTTAATAAAATCAAACCCATAATACGAGAAGAAAAAAGTTGGTTGAACATATAATTTATCTATCCAACCGTAACTCCAAAAACGAATAATACTAATAAACATCATTAAACCAAAAAAAATACGAAAGACTGCAAGTGGTGCAGCCTCTGTATTTTTTTTAAGATATTCGTTTAATTGAAAATTCATAAGAGAACGAGATTACATTTAATCTCCATCGGCATCTACAAAATCAATATTTACAGCTATAGCCTGAAGCATATCTACTTTTAGAAAAACAACATTCTTTTGCAATTCATCATACGTATTAAGCATTAAACTATTATTTGTTCTCACTTGCTCAGAAAAATCTTCGTTTAGGTTCGTCGCTATTGTTCTAGCTGAATTAAATTGATTATTAATCAGACTACTTAAATCCTCACCGTCTTTAATAGTATTAAGAAAATCTAGGTATGTCTTTAAACTCTGACCTGTAGCATTACTACTAAAATCCTTTCCGTTAAAGAAATCTTGTAATGCGTCAAGATTCGCATTAAAAAGTGTTTTTGATAAATCGCCTTTATAAATCGCTTCTACTCTATCATCTAATGGATTCCCAGAAAATACACCTGCCGGAATACCTATTTTACCTGCACGCAAATGTTTTTCATAATGAAATATGAAATCATTTACTAACTTATCTAATGAACTTGTAGCAGATGAACCATTATTATTTACAAAAGAATCTCTAAAAGTACCTGTCCAATCATTTAACACCTCAGATGTCATATCATCCATTCTGGTAACAAGATCAGTAAGGTAATTTTTATAATTTGTACCTGTAGTGGCGTCGGTATAGAAACCAACAATAGCGGCATCAGAATCAGAAAGACCATTAATTAAATAATCCAATGAACCAAAACCTTGTTCATCTTGCTGAGAAACAGAAGTAAGATCATAAGTTCCTGAAGATATATTTGCTTCTATATTTGTAGCACTAACAGGATATACATTCATAAAGTTTCTAAAAGAAATCTCTTCTGCTTTCCCAATTTCAAACATACTAACAGATTGCCAAGAGATAAATGCAGTTGACCAAGCCTGTCTTAAAGCTACCAAATTAGATTCATCCGTTGTACCTACAAAATCCGATGTAGCTACTTTTAATGCAGCCATATTTGTAGAAAAATTTTGATATGCTGGAATTACAATATTATCCGCCACATTTTCTAACATAGCCTTTCTATCAAAGTTATCTGTCGTTTCTCCACTATCATCACTCGATGAGCAGGCAGCCAGAATAAGAACCAAAACAACCACTGTCAAAAACCCAAACTTCTTCATCTTATTTTTATTTATTCTTAATAAATTTTTGCAAATGTAAAAAAAGAGGAGGGATTATTACAAAGTCCTTCCTCTTTTTTATCATTTTTATATTTTGTTTAATTTTTAGCTCCCAGCCTGTGCTACAGTAAAATCAAACTTAGATGCTATTGTTTCTGACATTGCATCTAAGGTTTCTGGTGTTACATCCCATAAACCATTTGTTCCTCCCATAAGATCGTCTATCAAGCTTTGTACCTCTGTTCTAGTGAAATAAGGAGTATTACTATCTGAATTTCTTGTAAACTGTAAACTATAAACAAATCCAAATCCTTCGGAAAGGTCGTGAAATGCACTTGCATAATCCACTGTACCAGCTTCTAATGCTGCTTTTCCTTGTTGTAAATAATAAACCGCTCTTACTGCAATAACTTCAGAAATTTTTTCTCTAAGAATTGCCGCTTGTTCATCACGTACGGTATAGTTTTTAGCAACAATAGCAGCTCTACCTAGTTTAAATGCATTATAAATATCATCAGCTATTCCTGTAAAATCAGCATCATCTTCTACTCTACCAACATACTTATTAAGAAAACTATCATCATCTCCAATAGTTGCATTAGGATTCGCTGGATCTACAGAAGCACCGTAAACATATCCATAAGCTTCATCCCATTTATGCTCCATAGTAGTATACGTACTACCATCTGCTACTATTCCATTATCATTATTTGTTACATTATCAGCTTCGTCAAGAACAGCCGTACCTAAGTAGTTATTTAATGCTTGATCTGTCATTAACGCACCGATCAAACTCTTAGCAAATGCTTGATTATACTCTAATCCATTAGCATTTACATATCTATTAGATCCACCTCCAGCTTCTTGAAGAACTCCTGGATTACCAGCTGTAGCAGTTATCGCCCAGTTAGGAAAAACCTCATCAACCTGACCATTAATCCAAGCATCAAAATCAGCTTTTATCGCTGCAGCTTCTGTAGCGTTAGAAGAAAAATAATCTCTTGATGCTGCTGTTTTACTTCTTACACTTTTATCAGAAGCATTTAAATCCGCATCTTCAAAATCATCTGCATTTTCTTGATGATCAAACATTGCATCTATAATAGCTTCGGTATTTGTATTATCAACAAATTGGCTGATAATTACCTCTGCCATTGCTATTCTCGTAGTTTGACCACTAAAGCTTACAGTACTTTCTCCTTCTCGTAGGAATTCATATGTAGCAGGCACTTCTACTTGCGTGATTGGAGTTGCGTCATCATCAGAAGAACAAGAACCTAAAACGATAGTTCCCGATATGCATACAATTTTGAATACACTTTTAATTTTCATTGCTTTTTATTTAGACTTATTACAAATAATTAATAAAGTGCAAATATATTCAACCTAATATATCTGGCAAATTTTATTTATACTAAATCTAAATAAATTTAAATTTTTAACAATTAGATAAAAAAACTAGTAATCCTAAATGATTATCTAACCGTTCTATTCATAAACCAGTTTCCAAAATTGTTTAACTACTGTAGTTAATTTGTAGCGTATTTTTTTCTAAGTTCTCTTGTCCAATTAATTAGAACTTCCATTTCTTCTTTTTCTAAATCACCGTGGATCCAAGTATAGGATGAAAGTGGCATTTCTCCTTCTTCTACCTCTTCAATCAACTCATCCAGTTTATGGTCTTTTTTCTTATCAGAATACCCTTCCCAATCAGAAACATTAAAATGTTCTTTTCCTTCTTCCACATGATCTGCTAACCAATAAGAAACTGGTGCTATTTCTGCATACCAAGGATATATGGTTTGATTGCTATGACAATCGTAGCAATTACTTTTTAATATTTCCTTTACCTTCTCTGTTGGCTTTGTATCATTTTCAAAATAAGCTACCGATTCATATCCTGACTCGTTCTTATCTGGTCTAACAAATTGCATAATTACTAATACTACTAACAATAACAGCCCTACTTTTTTTAATACATTTTTCATTTTATTACTCTATCTATTTAATGGTATTTCGTAAATATCTTAGTTGCTTCATTATGAGAAGACTCAAAACTCATAGTTCTTACATTAGTATCAGCCTGTACAGTGGTAAAGTAAGAAAGCATTCTCTCCGTAGGCATGTTACCTGTTAATTCATCTTTTGCCATTGGACATCCTCCAAATCCTTGTATTGCTCCATCGAACCTTCTGCAACCGGCTTTGTAGGCCGAATCTACTTTTTCATGCCAGGTTGTAGGCGTTGTATGTAAATGTGCGCCAAATTCTATATCGGGATATTTTGGGATCAAGTTAGCGTATAAATACTCTATAATTTCTGGATTAGAAGTACCTACAGTATCAGAAAGTGATAAAATTTTCACTCCCATATTACTTAACTTCTCTGTCCAATCACCCACAATCTCTACATTCCAAGGATCTCCATAAGGGTTCCCAAAACCCATGGATAAATAAGCTACTACTTGTTTATTAGCTTTATCAGCAATATTTAAAATTTCCTGTAAAGTTTCTACAGATTCTGCAATGGTCTTATGCGTATTACGCATCTGGAAATTTTCCGAAATCGAAAAGGGGTATCCTAAATAATCAATTTCTTTATGCTGCACTGCATCATTAGCTCCGCGAACATTAGCTATTATCGCTAATAATTTACTTTCTGTTGCCGAAAGATCTAATTTTGATAAAACTTCTGCTGTATCTACCATCTGCGGAATCGCTTTTGGAGAAACAAAACTACCAAAATCTATAGTATCAAAACCACAACGCAACAACGATTGGATATACTGTACTTTTTTTTCTGTAGGGATAAAATCCTTGATGCCTTGCATAGCATCTCTTGGACATTCAATGATTTTTACTTTTTCGGCCATTTATCAGCTTCTATCTAAAAGAAATTCAATTAAGAGTATAAAAATATGATTATTTTTCAGAAAACAGGATAAAAATTCCTATTCCAATAAAGACAATTATCTGCATCCATTTTAAGAACTCTCCAACCCTTGAATTACTTTTAACAAAATCCGAAATATAACCAGCCATAATTGCTATCCCTCCAAAAACAAAAAAAGACACTACGATAAACAAAAAACCTAAAACATAAAACTGCGTTACATTACTTAACTCTTGACTAAATAAAAACCCAGGAAAAAAGGCTAAAAAGAATATAGACACTTTAGGATTCAGTACATTCATTATAAAACCTTGCTTAAACAATTGCCCAACACTCTTTTTCTCAACCGAATCCTCAGAAAGCTGAATAGATCCTTTACTTCTCCATACTTTATAGGCTAAAAAGAATAAATACAAAGCCCCCATTAGTTTAATCCCAAAAAACAATATCTCACTTTGTTTAATTATAACAGAAACACCAAAGGCAACCAATGTTGTGTGAACCAAACATCCGGACATCAAACCTGCGACAGTAGCAAGACCGTATTTTTTTCCATTAACAATACTTTGCATCAACACATAAATATTATCAGGTCCTGGAGAGATTGATAAGGCCAATGTGGCAATTATAAACGTATACAAGATGTCAAAATTCATTCTTAATTTTTATGAGATTACATTTCATTGACAAATGCTTCAAAAATATGCATATCGTTTTAAATTAGTTCCTAATAAATCATAATTAAAAATTAGGGTTATTTAGTAATCAACTGTTTAGAATATATAACACAAATCAAAATAACCAACAAACTCACAAATGAAGAAACGTATACTAAACTCTATTATATTACTCTTAGTATTTACAACATATAGCCAAACTACTGCCACATATGATATTGTTTTCACAAGCAATTGGGCATCTCACGGAACTTTACCTGGTAACGCACATTTTACAGAATTAGTAGGTGCTACACATAATAACAACATTGTTTTCTTAGAAATGGGTGGTTTAGCCACTCCCGGAATTGAAGACGTTGCAGAATTAGGTCTTTTCGGTGACTTCTCTAACGAAGTGAACACCGCAATTGCCGCAAATAATGCAGACCAATTTATAGAAGGCCCGAATTTATTCCCTACTTCTTCTAATCAAACAATTAAAATTAATGATCTTACTGTTAGTTCTGATTATCCGCTAGTTAGTCTTGCCTCTATGATTGCTCTTAGTCCTGACTGGATGATTGCTGTAAACAGCATATCTCTGATAGATAATGGAGGGCAATGGATTCCAGAGATTTCTATAGATCTTTTCCCATATGATGCCGGAACTGAAGAAGGAACTGGATATAGCCTTAACAATAATGCTACTAACCCGCACGAAGCTATTTCTATGCTTTCTCCATCAAATTCACCATTTAATTCTGATAAAATTGGCACTATAGTTTTTACCCAAAAACAACTTAACGTACAAGATTTTAACACACAAAAAGATGACATCACTATTTCGCCAAATCCTAGTGATGGTAATATCTCTATTCAGACTAACCATGCATCAACCTTAAAAGAAATTGAAATTTATAATGTTTTAGGTAAACAAGTTAGACGTTACAATTTTAAACAGAGTAATAGTAATATTAATCTAAACTTAAGTAATCTAAACGCTGGAATTTATCTAGTGCGACTTCATACTAATTCGGGAACAACAGAAACTCAAAAAATAATTCTGAGATAGTTTACAATCCTTTTTGAACAACCATTTTATTGATATTTTTTATCAATTTTGGCCCTTCATAGATAAAACCAGTATAAATCTGAACTAGGCTTGCTCCTGCTTCTAATTTTTCAATTGCATCCGCAGCTGTATGAATACCTCCTACTCCAATTATAGGAAAAGCTTGGTTACTTTTTTCTGATAAATATTTTATCACTTTTGTACTTCTGCTCTTGATTGGTAGCCCACTTAATCCTCCATTACCAATATCTTCTAATCTTTTCTTAGAAGTCTGTAATCCTTCTCTATTAACAGAAGTATTACTAGCAATTACACCATCCAATTTTGTTATCTTAACTAGTTCTATTATTTCATCTAATTGAGTGTTGTTTAAATCGGGAGCTATTTTTAGTACAATTGGTTTTTGTGCCGAAAATGTAAGATTTGCTTTTTGAACAGTTCTAATTAACTCTTCTAAATATTCTTTGTCATTAAGTTTTGCATGACTCCCAACATTAGGACAACTAACATTTAGTACAAAATAATCAACATATGGGTGTAATGCATTAAAACAAGCTAAGTAATCTCTCGTATAATCCTCGGGAGCTGTATCTGTGTTCTTTCCAATATTGCCACCTATTATGAGTTTACCTTTATTCTTTTTTAATTGAGTAATCGCTGATTCTAATCCTTCATTATTAAATCCCATTCTATTAATGATCCCAGCATCTTCTTTTAATCGAAATAACCGTTTTTTAGGATTACCTTCCTGAGCTTTCGGTGTAACTGTTCCTATTTCAATAAAACCAAACCCAAAATTAGCTAACTCGTTATATAATACCGCATTTTTATCAAATCCAGCTGCTAGTCCAACAGGGTTTTTAAATTTCAATCCAAAAACTTCTCTTTCTAACTTGGAGTTTTTTACTTGATATAAACTTCTAAAAATACCTGATACAAAAGGAAACTTTGATACCGTTCTAATCATTTTGAAGGTAAAGTGATGTACACCTTCTGGATCATATTTAAATAATATTGGACGAACTAGGGATTTATACATGTAATAGCTTCTTTTGGTTTGCAAAAATACGTGTTACAAAAATTTTACCATACAAATATTTAATTTTTATAATATTCATTAGATTCATTCTTGAATTTAATAACAATCTATTCTGATCTGCTTATTTTTCTGAAAGGTACTTAAAGGAGTTTTTAATTTATTTTCAGTTATACTTTCCAAAACGTCAAGAACTTCGTCTTGCATATTGACAGAGCCACATATCATGATCAGGCCATCTTTCTGAAGAACATCCACTATCAAACTGTACTCTCTCTGTATAACATTTTGAACATATTCATTATTATCTTCTCTAGAATAAACCCCTTGAAAAGCATGCAATTGCTTTGTTAATCTACCTCGCTTTAGATAATCTTCATATATCTCTTTAGATTCTCGAGTTCTTCCACCCCAAAACAAATGTGTTTTAGCATATTTATTCTCACCCGCAATCATTCCTAAAAAAGGAGCTATACCAGTACCATTTGCTATTAAAACTACATTCTTTGTATTCGTAGGTAAATAAAATTTTTCATTACATTTAATTCTACCTTTTAAGACATCTCCTTTATTTAATTGGCTTAAATATGAGGAACAAAGACCTAAATCATGCTTTTTAACACTTAATACAATACCTCCATCAACTTTTCCTATTGAATAAAGTCGTTCTACTGTATTTTGATCTGGACGAATAGCTAATAAATCTCCGGATCTAAAATCAATAGAAGAATCTTTTGATTGTAACCGAAGTAAAAATGTATCATCAATATTCAATGGTGTTCTATCGATGACTTCAAAAGCATCATATTCTTTATCAGCAAAATCTTTAAAATCTTCAATCTCTAATGTGAGCCCTTCATATACACTCCATTTTTGAATCCAATACCGAAAATCATCTGTTGATTTGTTATTTATTTTTTCTATCGGTAAACTAATAGTAAATTTAGAATGCTCTCTAAATAATTTATCTACGTCTTCTGCAAATTTGCAAAACTCAGGATATGCTAATGACCCAAAGCCTACTACAGAAAATCGAAGTTCATTAATAGGTGCAACACTATTGAACAATTGATTAAATTTTTTAGCATTTGTAGGAGCTTCTCCTTCGCCATAAGTAGCAGTAATAACAATTATGTGTTGCGCTCTTTGATATGTTGTATATGAATTAAGTTCTGCTACAAAAACTGTTTTACCTACTGAAAACAATGCATTTCTTAGATAATTAACGAACGTATATGTAGAACCGTTTTCTGATCCTACTAAAATTATATAATCGCTTGTATCCTTACCCCCTTTATTACATACCAGTTTACTCCCGTTACGACGTTTAATAGTCATATAAAAACCTGAATACATAAAAAACAAAATGACTACACAAGTAATCAATAAGACAAAAGACCATAAAACATTACCTTTACCTGTATGTAAGATAAGTGCGTAATATGTTGTTAATTTCACAAACGGGTATTCTTGCTCACTAAGCACATTGCCATTAAATTGATTTACAATAAGTTCTTTATTAATCAATTCTAATCTAAAGTAATCCTCTATATCATCAGAAAATGGAAATTCTATGTTCTTAACTTCGGCAAGAGATATTTTTTTAAAAACTGGAAAATCTGTAATAGCAATTACATCAGTTTTCTGATCTCCTTGAAAATTAATTTGGTGGGGAGATGTATATTTCGGGAGTAGAGAAAACTTTTCTATAGATAAATATACACCAGTCAATGCTACAATAAGAATTGGCACAAAAAACCACCTTCCTAAAACAACATGATAAAATTGATTTGAGTATTCTTTATTAACCTTTGAAAAAAGTTTTAAAACTCCTCCTTGTCGCTTAACAATAAGAATAATACCGGTAATCGCAATCACAACTAACAAGAAAGAAATAAAGCCAACAAAAAAACGCCCTAAACTTTTGAGGAATAAGGATCGATGGAGGTTCGTAGCAAACTTAAAAATTCCGGATTTACGTTTTGGTACACCTAACTTCTCTCCTGTTCTTGGGTTTATATAAATTCTTTCGTCATTTCCCTCTTTCGTTACTACAGAAGCAATTACAAAATTTGTTTCATCTACGGTAATTGCAATAATATCATCATACTCTTCCCGTAATGCCTCAATAGTTTCAGAAATCGTTACCTCTTTAATGTTATCTACTACATATGGTTTTGCAACTTCAGATATTGGCTCTAAGGCAAGAATTACTCCCGTTACAGAAGCAATAAATAAAAAAATAGCAGAAGATATAGCCAAAAGAAGATGGCTATATCTCCACAACGAAATAGTCATTATATTCTATATATTATTGAGGAAGCATTCTTATATATCTAATAAAACCCTTCCCTGCCACTTTAGACTTAATAGTTTCAGTAGTTAATTCAAACTCAACATCATCCTTATAATATTCTTGATCTTCTACCGCAGTTTCAAAACGAATTTTATATCCAGCATCAATTTTATCCTTAGGTATTTTAATAATACTTATAGTTCTTTCTCCTCCAGCTATGGTAGCACCAGAAATCGCATCTATATCTGGCCTCCTTTTTCCATAGAATTTCCACCACTCTGTAATATCACTATACCACTCACTATCTTTTCCTTGCACATATAAAGTCTGATCATACTCCCCATCTGGTTTCATAAGTGAAATTACCACATAGGCAGCTTCTCCTGTATAATTAACCATCTGAATCATACACTTAAGATTCTGAGTCTTCGTTTCATTAGTAAAAGAGACCAAAGTAAAAACAGCTAATGCTGTTAAGAATACTATTTTTAAAAGTGTTTTCATTTATTCAAATATTTTATTTCCAACAATCTACTCTTGCAGAAAATCTAACTCAATGTTTTGTTTTTGTAATAATTCGTTTTCAGATGCTAAATCAAAAACGGTTTCATTAAAACTCGTTTGCATGTTTTTATCAGCTCCTTTCTCTAAAAGAAATTTTAACACATCAATACTCTTTGCCTTCATTGCAGCCAAATGTAGTGCTGTGTTACCTTCATCGTTTTTACTATTTAATGGAATATTTAATTTCTCAATTTTTTCTAAAAGAGCTACATCATTTTCTTTTACTGCCAAATGCCATAATGTTTCTCCTTCTGCTTGATGTTCTGTAAAATCAACTCCTTTTTCTAATAGTAAAGTAATTTTTTGATCGAACTCTTCTGAAGTTTTTTTATCGTATGACTCCAAAGCATAATATGCTAGTGAATTCCCTTCTGTATCCTTTAGCAATGGATTTGCTCCATTATTTAGTAATAAATTAACAACGTCAATATTATTTCTTCCAACGGCTTTCATCAATGGCGTTACACCAATTTTATTAGACTGATCAATATCTTTTACGTATTTAATCAAATATTTAATCGCCTTTAAATCATTTCTAGAAACGGCATTTGAAAAAGGAGTATCACCTTTACCATTTGCTTGATTAATATCTACCCCTTTTTTTATAAAATAATCGAATATATCTTGTTCCTTATTCTTAAAAGCTAATGCATGCAACGAATTTACTCCATCAGTTGTTACTACACCTGGGCGAATACCTACATTTTCTAAGTATTGATAAAGCTCTAAATTATTGGCACTATTCCGAGTACCTTGACTGGCAAATATAAAAGCATTTCCTCCTTTAGTATTCAAAGTTTTATAAGCCACACCCTTTTTAATAAGCAACTCTAAAATCTTCGTATTACCCTTTTTTGCAGCATAATTGAAAATACCATTACCATTATCATCCTGACTGTGTATATCAATGCCTTTATCAACGAAATATGTGATCAAAGTTTCATCTTCCAGAAATGGTGCTACAAGTAATAATGGATTGGCACCATCGTTATTTTTTTCTGTCATCGGATTAGCACCATTTTTTATACAAAAATCATATAGTTTTGTGTTTTTTTGACCGGTAACCGCTGCAAAATTTAATAATGAGTATCCGTGACTATCAATAATATCTGTTCTCGCTCCTTTTTCGAGTAGGAACTGCATCATTTCAAGATTATCCCGATAAATTGCCCAAAAAATATAGGTTCTACCATCGTGCGTTTTCTTATTAACATCATTCCCTTTCTTGGTCAATAGATATTCTATAGTAGAATTCCCCGCTTTTTCTAAAAGTGCGTATGAAACAGCATCAAAAGCAAACCTATTTAACGCTGCTGGATCATTGCCAGCAGCTATATCCTTATCTATTTGCTCGATACTAGGATTAGACTTCCAGTATGTTCTGTCTAAAAAAACATTTTCTTGTGCTTGTATTTTCGAACAGATCAGCACAAAAATAGTAACCAACCATATATTATTTATGTTTTTCATATTATGGTTTTTTTACAAATGATTCTATGATAGAATTAATGTCTGCTTCGACTGTATAATCTTCTGTAAAAAGATGTTTATATAGTGCTTTATTTTCTACTTTCTGCTCTAATGACAGGTCTTTATTTCTAGCAAAAATTTCATCCCATTTACCACGCACCATCGCCCACTTATCACCATGCTCTTTCCACCAATTAGCAGCAACTTCACAACGTTTATTATCCACACGCTTATATACATTATACCCTTTTTCTTTTGCAATAATCACATCTTCTTTACCCTTTTCTCTTATGATTTTATCATTGTCCTGATCATGGACCCATCCTGTTTTTGTGATTTCATGGCGGTTTCCTCTAATGGTAACATTATAATCACTTCTAGTAGTATACTCTCTCCGTGGTAATGGTGCGGGTGTTGTGTTTTCCCAAAAGCTTTTTCCATCAACATGAACCCAACTAGCTGAACCTTCATAACGAGGGCTATCATCTACTTGAAAAACTTTTTGTGACCATTGTCTAGATACTTCGCTTTTTGGTTTTTGCACATATTTCCAATTATTATCCCCATCATAGAGATAAAAATTTAGATTTTCGTATTCCCAATCTTGTCTCCAATGTTTTACAATATGTGGATCAGCAGGATTACCAACTTGTAAAATATGCTGAATCGATATTTTATCATCTTCATCAACAATTAATTGTGCCCATTCTAATCCTTTTGATATTTTATTTTTAGAAGGCTTATATAAAGAATCATTCGTGTAATTAAATGTCTCTGCAAAGTTAAAAGTGACTTCATAGCAACCGCACATTGACTTTATAGCGGTAAGATCATTTTCTTTTTTGTCTGTTTGCCCCATAACTAAACTTGACATAAATAGTGACGAAACAATTGCTAATTGACTGATTTTCATTTTAATAATTATTAAAAAATTTAAGATATAAAAATTTAACTACTCTTATTTAGACTGAATTAAAATAAGATTATATATTTGCCAAAATTAATCATTATTTTTAATTAATCTAAATTAATGAACAAATTCATTGTTTTTATATTATTATTAAGTAGTACTATCTATAGTCAAACAAATATTCCTCATAGGGAAAGTGATTCTTTAAAAACTGAAAAATTAGAAGAAGTCATTCTTACTGCAACAAGAACAGAAAGACAATTATCCTCTATTCCGCTTCCGGTTACTTTAATCTCCGGAAATACTATAAAACAATCAGGAAGTGTTAGAATTGATGACATTTTAGCAGAACAAACAGGGCTTATTCTTGCTACCGATGAAAGCGGTTTTGAAGGTATCCAGATACAAGGAATAGATTCCGATTACACTTTAATTTTAATGGATGGTGTTCCTTTAGTAGGAAGAAGTTCAGGAAACTTTGATCTTAGTCGACTTACAGTAGGTAATATCAAACAAATTGAAGTTGTAAAGGGGCCTACAAGCAGTCTTTATGGATCCGAAGCGTTAGCAGGTGTTATTAACATCATCACAGAAAAACCAAAAAACGAAAAACTTAAAGGACAGGCTTCTTATCGTATTGGATCATTTACCGCCCAAGATATGAACTTATCATTTCAGCAAAAGAAAGGAAAAGTAAGATATGCTTTATTCGGAAATCGTTTTTCTAGAGATCAATATACCTTAAATCCAGATAACAGTGAGCGTTCGATAACAGTTAACCCTATTGAAAACTATACGGTTAATGGTAGGTTTTATTATGATGTGAACGAAAAATTAAAACTAAGTGCTTCTGGGAGATACTTTAATCAATTACAAGATTCTGGCTTTACTTTTACGGATACTAATGAAGATGGACAAGAAATCACAGTAAATGCGCAAGGAGAAGCAGTAGAAAGAGATTTAAATGCTCTATTAAAATTAGATCAAAAATGGTCAGAAAAATTTAATACTACTTATGAATTTTACTACACAAATTACATTGCAGAAGATATCAGTAGAAATACTGAAACTAATGATATCGTATTCAATAATTTGTTTGATCAAAAATTATTTAGAGGCGAAATACGTGCTAACAACATTATTAAAAATACTGGAACCATAACCACCGGTGCTGGTTATCAATATGATTTTCTAGATCGTACTTTATTTGAAAACGAAGTTAGTTTTAACTCACAGTATATATATGGGCAATTCGACATGAATCCTTTAGAAAATCTTAATATTATCATTGGAGCTAGATTCGACAACCATTCTGAATACAATAACCAAGTAAGCCCAAAGTTTGCATTTAACTATAAAATCACTGATCAACTCTCGATTAAAGGATCTACTGGTTATGGATTTAAAGCTCCAGATTTTAGGCAGTTATATCTAAACTTCACAAACCCTTCTGTAGGTTATTCTGTTTTAGGTTATCAAACAGTACCAAGAGAATTACAACTTTTATTTGATCAAGGTCAGTTAGCATTGGGAGAAAATTTAACTCCAGCTCAAGGACAAGCCAGAGTAGATGAACTTATCCAAGCATTTGATAAAGATCTTAAAGCAGAAAGTTCTATTGGATACAACATTGGAATTAACTATAGACAATCCAAAAAACTCATTCTGGATATTAATTTCTTCAGAAACGATTTTAGAAACCTTATAGACACCTTCGTACTGGCAAGAAAAACTAATGGCCAAAATGTATTCAGCTACCAAAATTTTGATGAAATATACACAGAAGGAATGGAGTTTAGCGCAACCTACAACATTTTTGACAACTTAGAAATTAGTGGTGGTTACCAGCTTCTATATGCCTTTAATAAAGACATTAAAGAACAAGTAGAAAATGGAGAACTATTCGTACGAGACGAAAACTTAACATCCATCGTACTTGCAGAAGAAGATCATTACGGTTTTTTTAATAGATCAAGACATAATGGAAATCTAAAAGTGTTTTGGGATATTCCACAATGGAAATTAAACGTAAATGCTCGTGCCATCTACCGAAGTAAATATGGGTTAGGTGATACCAATGGAAATGGAACATTCGATGCATTTGATGATGATGCTGTAGTAGTTGATGGATTTGCAACTCTAAACATAGCCGCGAGTAAGAAATTGTTCAAAAGTTTTGAAATACAAGCAGGCGCAGACAACGTACTGAATTATCAAAATATCAATATCCCCGGTAATCCTGGAACCAGAGGATACATAAGAGTTAATTACCAATTTTAATATTTATAAAAATGAAAAGAGGATTTTATTTATTACTAACGTTTAGTCTTACCATAGCTTCATGTAGCAGCGATGATGATTCATGTGCAGAAACTGTCTTTTTTGAAGATGCGGATGGAGATGGATTAGGTAACGCAGCAACATCACAACTTGCATGTACAGCTCCAGAAGGGTTTGTTTCAAACTCAGATGATAATGATGACACGCAAGCCCTTGCTGATCTTATATCAGAAACAACTAGCAATTTACCAGCACCTCAAGAAGGTGGACAAGGACAACCAATTTCTGGTGATTTTACGCTATTTGATTTAGACACAGGAGCGATCACCACAGATGAAAATAATTGGGATATTGCTTTTAGAGCAACAACAATTATTGTTAACGGAGGCGTCTCGCAAGGAACTACGGATGAACCTAGCAGAACCGGAAATGCAGCAGCTTACATAGCTACTGGTACAATGTCGGATATCGCTTCTGTAGATTCTAGTCTATTTGTTCAAGATGCAACAGATGCACTTGCTATACCATCTGGAAGTGACGAAGGTTGGTACAACTATTCTGGATCTCCATTATTCTTAATTACTCCTTTACCAGGGAAAATCTTAGTAATACGTACTTCAGAAGGAAAGTATGCTAAAATAGAAATTCTTAGTTATTATAAAGATGCTCCGACTAGTCCTGATGCATTTGTTAACGAAAGTAGATTTTTTACATTCAATTATGTATACCAACCTAATAACAACATCACGACATTTTAAAAATTCTGAATTAATATTTACAACTAATTACCCCTAGAAGCAATAATTCTATCGCTTCTTTTGTAGAAAACCTTGCTAAGCAAGGTTTTCTTATTTTTTAAAAACAACATATTATAATAATACCGTATTTTTGAAATCTTCTGATAAAAAAATGTTGCTATGATTCCGAAAAAACATATTATTGATCGATTTATTAGTTATGTAACTATTGACACAGAAAGTGACCCTAATAGTGATACTACTCCTAGTTCAGCAAAACAGTGGGATCTAGCAAATAAACTAGTTGAAGAATTAAAATCAATAGGGTTACAAGAGGTAACTATTGATGAAAATGCATACATCATGGCAACCTTACCCTCTAATGTAAATCATGAAGTACCTACCATAGGTTTTATTTCGCATTTTGATACTACTCCGGATTTTACAGGAGCAAGTGTAAATCCTCAAATTATAGAGACCTATGACGGAAAAGATATCGTTCTTAACGAAGAAGAAAATATCGTATTATCTCCTGATTATTTCGAGGATCTAAAACTATACAAAGGACAAACATTAATTACCACTGACGGAACTACACTTTTAGGAGCTGATGATAAGGCTGGTATCGCAGAAATTATCTCTGCGATGGAATATCTAGTACAACATCCAGAAATCAAACACGGTACAATACGTGTTGGATTTACTCCTGATGAAGAAATAGGTAGAGGAGCGCACAAATTTGATGTCTCAACATTTGGAGCAGAATGGGCATACACTATGGATGGTAGCCAAATCGGCGAATTAGAATATGAAAATTTTAATGCTGCAGGTGCAGTGGTTACGATAAAAGGAAAAATTGTGCATCCTGGATATGCTAAAGGAAAAATGATCAATAGTATGTATATCGCACAGGATTTCATTAATTCTTTACCAAGATTAGAAACACCAGAACATACTAGTGATCGAGAAGGTTTCTTTCATTTATATTCTATGAATGGAGAGGTTGAAGAAACTAAACTTCAATACATTATCAGAGATCATGATAAGGAACATTTTGAAGCTCGTAAAGAGATGATGGCAAAATTGGGAGATGAACTAAATAAACAATATGGAAAAGATGTAGTTAATGTAACGATCAATGATCAGTATTATAACATGAAAGAAAAAGTGGAACCTGTAATGCATATCGTAGATATTGCAGAAGAAGCTATGAAAGAATTAGGCATTACTCCGCTTATTAAACCAATACGTGGAGGAACTGATGGATCACAACTAAGTTATATGGGATTGCCATGCCCTAATATATTTGCTGGTGGGCATAATTTTCATGGAAGATATGAATATGTTCCTGTAGAAAGTATGATCAAAGCCGTAGAAGTAATTGTAAAGATCGCCGAACTTACAGCAAAAAGGTAATTCGCAATTCATCGAGATTTAATAACTTTTAACGATTTTACATTTTTTTCTTATCTAAGAATAAAAACAATGTACCCACTATAGTAGTAGATTTATGTGATAACTATTTAATCACTTTAAAACATAAATCATGCAAACTACAGACAAGGTCGTAGATACTGCCGTATCTGCGACTACAGAAACAGGAGGTGCAATAATGAGCTCTCTAGGCGGTTTTTTCAATTCTATACAAGAAGGAGTTGGCCAATATGGACTCAAAATTGTTGGAGGAATTGTTGCATTAATTATCGGACTTTGGATCGTGAAAATGATTATGAAAGCCATTAAAAAAGCTTTCGATAAAAGCAAAGTAGACAGTACCCTAAAACCATTCTTAGTCACTCTAGTAAACTTCCTATTAAAAGTATTATTATTTATTTCTATAGCAGGTATTGTAGGTATACCAACAGCTACATTTGCAGCATTACTAGCAGCAGTAGGTTTAGCCATCGGAGGTGCTTTTAATGGATCTTTAGGTCATATGGCAGCTGGAGTAATGCTACTTGTTTTTAGACCATTTAAAGTTGGTGATCTTATCGAAACGGGAGGCAAACTTGGTTTTGTAAAAGAAATCTCTGTCTTCGTTACGATTTTAGAAACTTTTCAGAATAAAACGGAAATTATCCCGAATGGGGCTATCACCGCCGGTACAATTACAAATTTAACAACCATAGGTAATCTAAGGGTGGATATGCCTTTTGGAATCCAATATGGTACAGACATCGAAAAAGCAAAACAAATTGTGATGGATGTAATGAAAGGCGATAATAATGTAATGGAAAATCCAGCTCCTAGAGTAGCAGTAAATAATTTAGGTGCAAATGGCGTAGAATTATTAGCATTACCTTATTCTACCTGTGATGACTATTGGGATGTATACTGGGATACTAGACAAAGAATTGTAGAAGCTTTAGGTACCGCTGGATATGCAGCTCCACTACCACAACGAATCGTCACTATGAAATCTTAATCAACCTATACTTATATATATTACACAAAAAAGCGCCGTATTTAAATACGGCGCTTTTTTGTGTAATAAGAGCATTTGTTATTTTTTCTTTTCAGCCGGTGGTGCATTTAATTTCTGGCTCATTTCTAAAGAAATAGCAGATTTATCAAATGTTAATTTACCAGCTCCAGTTTCTATAACAACTGCATTATTTTTTTCGCTGAAGTCAAAGACTTTTCCGTGAAGACCACTTTTGGTAACTACACGATCTCCTTTTTTAAGCTCTTCAGCAAATTTCTTCTCCTTTTTCGCTTTTTGCATTTGTGGGCGTATCATAAAAAAGTACATCACTACAAATATTAAAAGTATAAAAGGTAATTGTCCTCCAAATCCTTCCATAGATATTACTCGCTAACTGGAGTTCCGCTTACTGGTTTAGCTTTTGGAGTTACCATTGCCTTAATCTTAAGGATTTCTTTTCCTGCTTCAGTATTTGCAGTAATAGTAACTTGCTTGTTCTGAGCGTTTGGCTTACCGTTAGAGTTAAACTTTACTAACATTGATCCTGTAGCTCCAGGAGCAACTGGTTCTTTTGTCCACTCAGGAACAGTACAACCACAACTTCCTTTTGCGTTTACAATTACTAAAGGCGCTTTACCTGTATTAGTAAAAGTAAATGTATGCTCTACTACATCACCTTCATTGATTGTTCCAAAATCGTGCTCAGTTTCAGAAAAGCTCATTACAGGAAAATCTGTGTTTTTTGCATCACGATCTGCAGCATCAGCTACATTTTCTTCTTTAACTTTTTCTGCTGCATTATCTTTACAAGACATAAATGTCAAAGCAAAAACACCAGCTAAAATTAAGATTCCTTTTTTCATTACTTGGGTTTTTAATTAATTGAGGGTTAAAAATACTATTTTTTTTGAACTACATAAGTCCACGGCCAACTTTATTTAATTTACCGTTCTCTTGATATTCTTTAGATATTTTATCCAGAATTCCATTGATAAAGATACTACTCTTTGGGGTACTATATTCCTTAGCAATCTCTAAATATTCGTTAATTGTTACTTTTACAGGGATTGACGGAAATCTTTGGAACTCACAAATTGCCATTTTAATGACCGCTTTATCCAACTCTGCGATTCGGTCTTTATCCCAATTTGGAGTCTTTCCTTCTATTTCTTTTGCAAATTCTACTCCGTTAAGCGCTGTTTTCCTAAAGATATCTTTTGCAAATTTTTTATCATCAGCATCTTTATAGAGTCTAGGTAAAGACATATGCTCATCATGAGTTTGCTTTACCTTTCTAAGCATCTTGATAATCCCCGTATTAATTAATGGCAAATCATCTATCCAAGTAAGCTTCTTATCTTCGATATATTCATATAATTTATCATTAGGAGCTATAATTTCTTTAAAAACATCTAAAATAAAATCCTTATCCTCTTTAAAAGAACTCATTTTAGTATCCATATAATCCGAATACAACTCACTTGTACTAATCTCTTTCCAAAGAATTTTAACGTACTCATCATCCAGATCCCAACAATTCATTTTCTTGTGATCCATAGCTTCCTTAAGCTCTGTATTCTTTTCTAATAACAAAAGAACTTCGTTATTAATAAATTTTTGATTTGGATTCTTTTCTTCTGAAGTTGCTAAATATTTTTTTTGACTCTTTTCTAAAAAATCAACAGCATGCTTTCTTATTTCTACCAAAAGTTGAAGATTTATAAGAAACAAATCGTACATCTGATCAATACTAAATAGCAAGAATTTTTCTTCTTTATCTAGATTATCACTTTTCGTCTGCTCTAGTGCGTAGAGGGACTGCATTACTTTAACTCGAATATGTCTTCTGGTTAACATAAGAAATTACAAAGAACATTAATAAAATGGGCGAAAGTGAGTCTCACTTTCGCCCTGCAAAAATACTATTATTTTTAATCTACCAATTCTAAAATTCACTTTTTATACAGTAAATTTTAGATTCTCTCGGCTATTGATTTTTTTTAGCCACAATTCTTTCATCTGCTATACTAACAGCAGCAGCATTTGTTGTCATACCTGTTGCCTTTGCCTTATTCAAAATATCCAAGGTAGTATTATAAATATTTTCAGTTTTTTTCATGATTTGGTCTCTACCATATCCTTCTATTTCTGCATATACATTTATTATACCTCCGGCATTAATCAAAAAATCTGGAGCATAGACAATTCCCTTTTCTTGTAATAAAGGACCGTGTATATCTTCTGAAGCCAATTGATTATTTGCTGCTCCAGCAATTACTTTTACCTTTAATTTATTAATAGTCTCATCATTAATTGTTGCTCCTAATGCGCAAGGTGCATAAATATCAGCAGTTTCAGAATATAAATCTTCTCCTTTATATATTTCTACTCCATATTTACCACTTACTTCTTCAAGTCTTTCTTGATTGATATCCGTGATAATTACATTAGCTCCTTCTTCTGCTGTTAAACGTACAAGCTCTTCTCCTACATGACCAATACCCTGAACTAGTATTTTCTTACCTTCTAAATTATCAGTCCCGTAAGAAAACTTAGCCGAAGCTTTCATTCCCATATAAACTCCATAAGCAGTAACAGGAGATGGATTTCCTGCTCCTCCTTTTGATTCAGAAATTCCAGTTACATATGGTGTTACCTCTCGCACAGTATCCATATCTGATGTTTCCATACCAACATCTTCTGCCGTATAGTATTTACCACCTAGTGTATGAACAAACTCTCCAAATCGTCTCATAAGAGCTGGAGTCTTCATTACTTTTGGATCTCCTATAATCACAGCCTTTCCTCCTCCAAGATTTAATCCTGTAATAGCCGCCTTGTAGGTCATACCTCTTGACAATCTCAATACATCATTAAGAGCATCCCATTCTGTTTGATAATTATACATTCTAGTTCCTCCAAGAGCTGGTCCTAAAATTGTGTTATGCACCCCAATTATTGCCTTTAATCCTGTATCTTTGTCTTGACAAAAAACAACTTGTTCGTGATCGTTAAAAGACAATTGTCCAAATACAGGAGCTTGTTTTTTTAATTGATTCGCAGTAAGCACTTCGGTTATCATTTTTCAGAAATTTTAAAATGTTATAATTATATTATAGTCAAAATAGAAGCGCTAAAATACGGTATTTTTACGAATTTAAAATTTTTTGTTGTTAAACTTTAAGAATTTGTTAATAATTGAGTTTCTAAAAATCAATACTTTATGCGTGCATTACGCCATCTAAACAAGTACTTCCTAAAATATAAATATCGCCTCCTTATTGGATTAGTAATTACCATAATTGCTAGAATTTTTGCAGTTGCAGTTCCTAAATTCGTTGGTGATTCGGTAGATATAGTAGAACAATACATCAATAATAGCATCACCAATATAGAGGATGTAAAAACGGGATTAATCACCAATATACTCTTGATTCTTGGATCTGTTTTGATCGCTGCTTTTTTTACTTTTTTAATGCGACAAACTTTTATTGTAGTCTCTAGATTTATTGAGTTTGATCTAAAAAATGAAGTCTTCCAACATTACCAAATATTATCACTTAACTTTTATAAAAAAAACAGAACAGGTGATTTAATGAGTCGTATTAGCGAGGATGTATCCAAAGTAAGGATGTATGTGGGTCCTGCAATCATGTATAGTGTTAACACCATTACTTTATTTGTCGTAGTTATTGGTTATATGATTAGTATTGCTCCCCAACTAACCCTATACACGGTTGCACCACTTCCTATTTTATCTATTTCTATATATAAATTAAGTGTTGCCATACACAAAAGAAGTACAATTGTTCAGCAATTTTTAGCTAAACTAACCACATTCACACAAGAATCTTTTAGTGGTATTTCGGTCATCAAAGCCTATGGAATAGAATCTCAGACATTATCGAACTTTACAGATTTATCAAACACCAATAAAGAAAAAAATATAGATCTTGTAAAAGTGCAAGCTCTATTTTTTCCGCTAATGGTTTTACTTATTGGTGTTAGTAATATCATGGTAATCTATATTGGAGGAAAACAATATATTGATGGAACCATTCAAGATCTTGGTGTAATAGTAGAGTTTATTATTTTTGTTAACATGCTAACCTGGCCGGTAGCGACCGTGGGTTGGGTAACCTCTATTATACAACAAGCAGAAGCTTCACAAGTAAGGATTAATGAATTCCTAAGTCAAGAACCAGAAATCACAAACAGTGTCACTGAGCAAACACCCATAACAGGAAATATAGCATTTAACAATGTTTCTTTTACCTATGACGACACCAATATTACTGCCTTAAAAAAGGTGAGTTTTGAAATTAATTCTGGACAAACCATTGCAATAATTGGAAAAACAGGATCAGGAAAATCAACAATTCTTGATTTACTAGGGAGATTGTATGATGTTTCTGACGGGGAAATTAAAGTTGATGGAAGATCTATTAGAAAACTAAATTTAGTAAATCTTAGAGAATCCATTGGGTACGTGCCGCAAGATGCTTTCTTATTTAGTGACTCTATAAGAAATAATATAAAATTTGGTAAAACTGATGCCACTGAAGTTGAAGTAATTCAGGCTGCCAAAAATTCTGCTGTCCACAAAAACATTGAAGGATTTAGTAAAGGATATGATACCGTGTTAGGAGAACGAGGAATTACTTTATCAGGTGGACAAAAACAACGTGTTTCGATTGCCAGAGCAATTATCAAAGATCCGTCCATCCTTCTTTTTGATGATTGTTTATCTGCAGTTGATACCGAAACAGAAGAAGAAATACTCAATAATCTCAATAGAATTTCCAAAAATAAGACCACTTTTATAGTAAGTCACCGAGTTTCTACCGCTAGGAACGCGGATAAAATCATTGTTTTAGACGAAGGCGAAATCATCCAACAAGGCACTCATAATCAACTATTAGACGTTGATGGATATTACAAAGAGCTATATTTAAAACAGCTAAGCGAAAAAGAAATTTGATATTTTGTTGTACGATTAACAATTTTTTTAGATTTTTGATTCCATCGTAACAGACTAATTAATTAAGAAATAAGGATTATGAGCGATAATGAAATGTTGGAGAAAGAGGAAATTTTCTCAAAAGTTTTAAGAGCAGGAAGAAGAACATATTTCTTTGATGTAAGATCAACAAAAGCTGGAGATTACTATCTTACTATTACAGAAAGTAAAAAATTCACTAATGATGATGGATCTTTTCACTACAAAAAGCATAAAATCTACTTATACAAAGAAGACTTTGTTGGTTTCAGTGAAATACTAAGTGAAATGACTGATTTCATAGTTAATGAAAAAGGTGAAGAAGTGATCAGTGAAAGACATCAAAAAGATTATCAAAAATCTTACGAACAAAATACAGAAGTATCTGCAACAGCAAATGAAGAAGTTACAGCTTCTACAGAAAGTTTTACAGATGTAAGCTTTGACGACATATAAGGCATAATAACTTATGTTAAACTTATGCAAACCGCTTCAGTCTCTGAAGCGGTTTTTTTTATTTTCGAAAACTATTAAACGCTACAATCGCTCAAACAAACTAAAATGAAGCACTTCTTTACTATCATCTTATCACTATTATTCTTTTCTTCTTTTGCTCAAGAAAACCTTTCGTTAGAATATTATTTACCAAAAGGAGTTTCCTATAATCCTGAAATACCAACACCGCAAAGTGTTTTAGGTTTCGTTCCAGGAAAATGGCACGTTACTCACGATAAATTGGTAGAATACATGAAAGTTTTGGCAAAAGCTTCTCCGCGTATTACCATAGAAGATAGAGGAAAAACATATGAAGATCGGCCTATCATCTTACTAACTATTACTTCAGAAAAAAATCATCAGAATTTAGAACAAATACGAAATCAACATATTCAATTAACCCAAAATAGCAAAACCGCTAACGACATTGCATCCATGCCAGCAGTGGTATACCAAGGTTTTTCTATACACGGTAATGAGCCAAGTGGCTCAAACGCAAGTTTAATTGCTGCTTATTATTTAGCCGCTGGACAAGGAAATCAAGTTGATGAGTTATTAGAGAATGTTGTAATTTTATTTGACCCATCGCTTAACCCTGATGGTTTACAGCGTTTTGCTTATTGGGCAAATACTAATAAAAGTAAAAACATAAGCACAGATCCACAAGACAGAGAATACAGTGAAGTATGGCCTGGAGGTAGAACAAATCACTATTGGTTTGACATGAATCGTGATTGGTTACCTGTACAATTACCAGAATCAAGAGCTAGAATTGAGACTTTCCATAAATGGTATCCCAACGTTCTCACAGATCATCACGAAATGGGCTCTAATAGTAGTTTTTTCTTTCAACCTGGAATACAATCTAGAACACACCCATTAACACCTAAATTAAATCAGGAGCTTACTAAAAAAATTGCTAACTATCACGCAGAAGCCTTTAATAAAATAGGATCATTATATTTTACAGAAGAAAATTTTGATGATTTTTATTACGGAAAAGGATCCACCTTCCCTGATATCAATGGAGGAATAGGTATTTTATTTGAACAAGGAAGCTCTCGAGGACATGCGCAGGAAACAGACAACGGAATATTGACATTTCCGTTTACAGTAAGAAATCAATTTACTGCTACACTCTCTACATTAGAAGCGGCAAAATCCATGCGCACAGAATTACTTAGATATCAAAACAACTTTTATAATAATGCTAGAAAAGAAGCGCAAACAGGATCTTACATTTTTGGAAATGAAAAAGATGCGGCTTCTACCTATCACCTTGCAGAAATCTTAAAACGTCATAAGGTTCAGTTTTATGATTTAAAAAATGATATCACTGCAAACGGTAAAAAATTTAAAAAAGGATATAGTTATGCAGTTCCTAAAAATCAAAAACAAAGCCGTTTAATCAAGGCTATGTTTGAAAAAAGAACAAAATTTCAAGACAGTTTATTTTATGATGTATCTGCTTGGACATTCCCATTAGCCTTTAATTTAGATTATACTGAAAAAACAACTACCTCTGACCTAGGAGCAAAAATTACTGAGTTGGACTATAAAAAACCTAAAAGCATTAATAAAAGCAACTATGCATACCTTATGGAATGGCATGAGTATTATACGCCTGCCGTATTATATAAAATTTTAAATAGCGGATTGAGGGCTAAAGTAGGCATGAAACCTTTTTCTATTGAAAATAAAAACTATGACTACGGAACAATTATGATTCCTATTCAGAATCAAAGATTAAACTCACAGGAAATTCATGCATTTTTACAAAATCTTGCTTCAGAAAATCATGTAAATATTACAGGTGTATCTACTGGTTTAACAACAGGAATTGATCTAGGAAGTAATCAATTTAGAGCATTATCATTGCCAAAAATCGCATTGTTAACAGGAAGCGGAATCACACCATATGATGCTGGAGAAATCTGGCATTTAATGGATCAACGTTACAACATTCCTATCACCAAACTAAATACTGAATACCTAGAAAGAAGAAACTTATCTAGATACACTCATATTATTTTACCAAACAGCTGGAATCAAACAATGGGTAAAAATGTTATTGACAAGATTAAATCTTGGATCAGAAACGGAGGAACACTAATCGGATATAGAAACGCAGCTCAATTCTTTAAAAACAATGAGCTTATGAAAATCGAATTTTCTAAACCAGAAAACGATGCTAAAAACATTTCGTTTGAGCAAAGAAGAGATTTCTTTGGAGCTCAGGTAATTGGAGGGGCGATTTTCCAAGCTAAAACCGATAGATCACATCCAATAAATTTTGGTTATAAAAATGATGAAATATCACTTTTTAGAAACACAACCTTATTTATCAAAGCTCATAAACAGAGTTACGACAACCCTATTCAATATACAAAGTCACCACTATTAAGCGGATATATCAGCAAAAAGAATTTGGATTCATTGGCTAATACGGTACCATTTAGACATCAAAGTTTAGGAAGAGGGAACACTATTTTATTTACCGACAACACTAATTTTAGAGCTTTTTGGTATGGTACTAATAAGTTATTAATGAATGCTATTTTCTTTAGTGATGAGATGTAACTAAACAGCTATTTGTTTGAGTAACTTCCAGGAAAAAGAACATTATAAATAAAATATTTTTATAGAAATATAATTTATCAAACCCATGAATACTTATCTAGGACGTATAGTTATTTTTTTATGGGTATTATCGTTATCCTCTTGTAAAAGTGAAAATGACCAGAATGACCGATACATTTTCTTTATTCATAATAGATTTCTAGAAACCCATGAACTACATGAAGTTCACCCAGAATTCGGAAGAACAGAATATCAAGAAATCATTTCGGAATTTAAAAAAAGTGGCTTCCAGGTTATTAGCGAAAAAAGGAATAGCAATGTCAATGCTAATACGTATGCAAATAAGATTGTAAATCAAATAGATAGTTTATTAGCAAACAATATTAACCCTGAAAAAATAACTATTGTAGGCACTTCTAAAGGTGGCTACATCGCTCAATATGTATCCACTATAGCTAATAATCCTCACCTCAATTTTGTGTTCATAGCAAGTTTTAGGGATCATGATATTATAGAAATTCCTGAAATTAATTATTGTGGAAATATTTTGAATATTTATGAAAAAACAGATCCATTTGGAGTCTCTGCCATAGCTAGACAAAAAGAATCTACCTGTAGTATTATCCATTTTAAAGAAATAGAACTTACTACCGGAATGGGCCATGGATTTCTTTTCAAACCATTAAAAGAATGGATAGAACCTACCATACAATGGGCTTCGGGTAAATATGAATAAATTACAATCCGTATTTATTCGAAGATATTTTCATAAACGAAGAATTAAGAAATAATGATTTTTCTAAACTCTTCATAATGATGTAATACTTCATTTGGAGCTTCTGTTTGTGGATAATGACCAATAGCATCTAATAACACAACATCAGCATTTGGCACTATTTCTTTATAGAATTCTGCCATATGCTTACCCGAAATAGGATCAACAGCGCCATCAATTAATCGTTTAGGCATATCGGTATATTGTATCGCTTCTCTCCAGCGAATTTTATAAGTATCTCTTTCTTTTAGGTATTTTATCAACTTAGGTATTACATTCTTACCAGAATTATAAGCTATTGTTTCCCAAAAATCATCTATCTCTTGTTCACTAGGTTGTGTATCGCTTCCAAATATTTTTTTGAAGTTTTTAGCCAATGTATTTCTACCCATAAAATGTTTAAGAATAGCACCAAAAGGAGTGAGTAACATTTTTTGAGTTAATGTAGGAAAATTAGTTTCTGGAAACATTCCTCCATTAAGAAAACAAACGGATTTAATATCAAATTCATATGCTGGGTTCTCTTTTAATCTAGCTAACATTTCCTGAACCACAGTATCTCCATAATCATGCGCCAGTATATGAAAAGAAACAATTCCTTTTTGTTTTAAAAAGGCTTCCCATATATCAACCTGGGACGCAATTGTATACTTAAAATCACTTGGTTTAGCCGAAAAACCATACCCCAACATATCAATTGCATATACGCTATACTTTTCTGCAAGTGTGCCCCATATTTTACTCCAATCCCAAGAAGATGTTGGAAATCCATGCACAAGAATCAAAGGATCCCCTACCCCTTCTTCTTTATAAAATATTTGATAGTTTTTATATGTGTAATACGATCCTGAATCTTTCCAATTCTGTAATTGCATATTATTTTTTTCCAAACATTTTTTGGATTACCCAAGCAGGTCCAATCAACAAAAATTGTAAATCTTGCGCAGCAGAAGGTTTTTTACCTTCTAAATGATGACCATAAAATTGTCCGATCCAAGCAACGACAAAAATAATAAGAGACACCATCCATAATGGTGCATATTGACTGATGTAGTAATTAGCAATTATACAAAAAGCAACAAAAGCTAATATTTGTAACGCCATTTTTACGGATAACCTAACGTAAAAAAGCAAAATAAGTAAAGCAACGACAAACGCCCAATTTTCTATAAATGGGTTTTCTCCAGGTATTATAGAAGCTAAAAAACCACTAGGAATACTCATAATTAGACCTACAACAGAAAAAAATATAGCTGGTACACATATAAAATGAATTGCAATATTTGTTTTGTTCTGATGGCTCACAGCATATTCCTGAAACCAAGTCTCTAAAGTTTTCATAATTTTATTTTTTGGAATGTAACTAAGATAACAATTTTTATACTTATAAAGTATAATATTGTAATTTCGAAAATATAAAATTTAAACATTATGGCTCGTACTCCATCAAACATGCTACCATTAGGTACTGTTGCTCCAGATTTCACTTTAGTAGACGCTGTCACTAATAATAAAGTTTCCCTGAATGACATAAAAGGAGAAAAAGGTACTATAGTTATGTTTATATGCAATCATTGCCCTTTTGTTATTCACGTAAATGAAGAAATTTCTAGAGTAGCTAATGACTACAGGGTACAAGGATTTGGTTTTGTCGCTATTAGCAGTAACGATATCGAAAATTATCCACAAGATGCTCCAGAACACATGTGGAAAACCGCTCAGAAAAACAATTATACATTTCCTTATTTGTTTGATGAAACACAGGAAGTAGCTAAAGCCTATGATGCAGCGTGTACTCCGGATTTTTATCTTTTTGATGGAGAATTAAAACTTATTTACAGAGGGCAGTTAGATGATTCGAGACCTGGAAACGGGATTCCTGTAAATGGTAGAGACCTTCGTCAAGCATTGGATGCGGTACTTAGAAACGCTACAGTTTCCGAAATCCAAAAACCAAGTATAGGGTGCAATATTAAATGGAAACAATAATAAGATAAAAGAGATTACTTAAAAGTACCCGCTACAATCTGTAAATGTGCTAAATGATGGTTTCCGTGCCAAGCGTATATTCCAATATCTTCTGCTAAAGAAATTGCAACATCACCTTCGGGATGAATAAATACTTTTTCTAAATCTTCATCAGATAAACCTTTTAAGAAATACACCCATTTAGCATGCAACGCTTTTATTAAGTCTAAAGAGAGGTGAATTGGTGCTGATTTAGTATCAAATAATTCCGCCCATCTATCTTCATAATATGCTTTAATTACTGGTTGTTCTTCGGTGAGCGCCCATTTAAAACGAATATAACCATTATGATGACTATCATGGATATGATGAATAACCTGTCTTGCAGTCCACCCATCAGGTCGGTATGGGGTTTCTAACTGGGCTTCAGAAAAATTGGAAACTAATTTTTCTATTTTTTTAGGTAGTTCCTCTATATCTTTTATCCAAGTAGTAATTTGTTCTTTAGTAATAGTATTAGGGCTTTTAAACTTTCCTATTGGATATTGAAGATTCATAGTATTATTTCAGTCAACTTTTACGTACAAAAATAAACTCGAAGAAGTATTTTGTAAATCCTTTACAACTAATTCTCGTTCATTCAAAGTCTCTATTTTATATTTATAAATATATTTATCTTTAGGAGATGAACAATACATAACATCATCTTTAATTTTTACCTTTAATCTTTTCAGAAACTTTCCATCACGAAAATTGAAACGTATAGTTTCTTCAAAAATCATATGCTCATCAGGAAATTGAACATTTACCCATTTTCCCTGTAGCGCTTCATAAGTCCCTCTATTTTTAAACTTATTATCTAACAAAGATTTCATTCTTAAACTATAAGAAACAAAAGTTTCTTCAGGTTCTATGTTAGTTACCGCTTGACCAGAAACTATTTTATAAATTTCATTCCCTTTATCAAAATAATGTTTTGACTCAAATTTTGTAAATGCGTTGGAGTAATCCATTACAACAAAGCCATCGCTATTTTTTGTTTCCATATACTGGCGTTGCTTATAATTCACATGAATCAATTGATCATTCCAAAAATAAAATACCGTAATTACCATTGCATTAGGCATCCCGATATTTCTTATGATTTTCTTTAAACGTTCGTGCTCATAATATCCATTGAGCTCCGCTCCATGATCCGCAATCTGATCTAAGAACTCCTCAGGATCCAAAGAAAACACATCGGATTCGATATAACTATCAATGATTTCTATTTGATCTTTGATAGCAGTCATTGCAGCTTCATTATCTTGAGTAAAGGAAAAATTTACACAAAAAAATATTAAAAACACTGTTAGCTTCCACTTCATAACCATCAAAAATGGGGTTTTTGTATTGGTTTATTATCTTATAACTAGGGGTGTAAATATCTGCATTATAGACGTAAAAGTTTACTTTTTTCTATAAAACTTCTCTATTTTAATAAATAAATTAACATTTAAAGAGGGAGAACAAGTGTTAATTATGCGTTAAAGTGGTTTTTTTATGTAGGGTTGACCATTAAAAAAACAAAAAACCTCTGAAAATATATTCCAGAGGTTTTAAAATTATTTTAAAAAGAGTTTTACTTTACTCCTACCAATTCTACATCAAAAACTAGTGTAGCATTTGGGGGAATTACTCCTCCAGCTCCGTGCGCTCCATATCCTAAAGATGGCGGAATTACAAAACGTGCCTTATCACCTATTTGTAATAAAGCGATACCTTCATCCCATCCAGGAATAACCTGCCCCATTCCTAATGGGAAATCAATTGGTTGGTTACGCTTGTATGAAGAATCAAACACAGTACCGTCTGTTAAACTTCCTTTATAATGTACTGAAACAGTTTTTCCTTTTTCTGCTTGAGCACCATCACCTTTTTGGATGATTTTATATCGTAATCCACTATCCGTTTTATCAAAACCAGCAGCTAATTCTTCTAATAATTGTTCAGAAGCCTTTTTTGCAGCAGCTTCTCTTTCTGCTTTAGCTCCATTAAACTGCCTAAAAGTCTCTACAGCATTAAAGTTCTCAGCATCAGCTCCTACCCTTACTATCTCTAAAGAATCAATTGTATCACCTTGCGCAACAGCATTTACGATATCTTGTCCTTCTACTACCTTACCAAAAACAGTATGCTTACCATCTAACCAAGCAGTCTCTACGTGAGTGATAAAAAACTGACTTCCATTAGTTCCAGGTCCGGCATTAGCCATAGATAATACTCCTGGTCCATCATGTTTTAAATCTGGATGAATTTCATCATCAAATTGATACCCTGGTCCACCTGCTCCAGAGCCTTGTGGATCTCCACCCTGAATCATAAAATCAGGAATTACTCTGTGAAATTTTAATCCATTGTAGTAAGGTTTTCCTTGAGGAACTGCTTTGTTCTCCATATTACCTTCTGCTAAACCTACAAAATTCCCAACTGTACCTGGAGTCTTTTGATACTCTAGATTTACTAAAATGCTTCCCTTCGAGGTATTAAATTTTGCGTATAATCCGTCTTGCATAACTGCGTATTTTAAGCTTGTTAAATTTTAAGCTGCAAAGATAGGTAATTGCTTAATGTTTAACACATAAAACGAATGATTGTTTGTCTCTTTACAATCATCGAATCTACAAAACAATACTGATAAAAACTTCTAAGCGAGTCGTATATTTAATCAATCTCTGTTAAAAGCTCCTTAGCCTCTTGATACTTATATGCATTACTATCAGAAACAATAGTTTGTAAAACCGCTATCAATTCTTTTTTATCCTTCTGTTTTAAATAAACCAAAGCTTTATACCAATTGGCTTTTTTAGCCTGTAGTGTGTTAGAATCTCTCAAAAGTTGAAACTGTGATAAAGCTTCATCAAACTTATTAAGTTCTACATATGAGATCCCATTATAAATATAACTTAAAGGATCAATAGATTTCTCTTTTTGATGATAGGTGGTAAATAACTCTGTAGCTTTTTGATATTTTTGTTCTTCGAATAATAACTGGGCGTCTTCAAGCATTTTATTTGTGTCCTCTCCCCTAGTTACCAATGATGGTATTTCATCTAAATGTATATACGAAGCATATAACTCGTCATAATTGGTTTCTTTAAAAACAAATAATGAAACGGTGATCAAAACGGCAATAGATGCAGCTATTCCAATAAACCAAAAAGTCTTTGATTGAGAATTTGATCGATTTTCTGAAATCACCTCGTTAATCGTTGATTTTAATGTTGCTGCTTCATCACTTTGATAAAAAGCTTTTAATTGGGTAGCTTCTGTTGTTTTTAATGCATCTTTATTTCCTTCTACCCATTTTTGATCTTCATAAATGGTCTGCATATCTTGCTGCAACTTCAATTCTTCAGAGAGTTCTGTATCGGTAAGCAATCTTGCCTCAAACGCTTGTTTTTCTGATGTTGACATATTACCGCTTAGATAATCATCAATTTCTATCGGGTAATCTTTCATAATTCTTTGATTTGATTATATCTCGAATCTTTTTTAATCAATTTAGTCAATTGTGACTTACAATTAAAAATACGTTGTCTCACTACATTATCTGTATTATATCCTAGTTTCTCCACAATATCTTTATATGGTACTTTCTGAAAAAACAATTGTAACAATTGTTTACAATTATCAGATAGTTCCGCTAGTTTTTCCTGAAACAGTTCCCATTTTTCTTGTTCTAAAGTTAACATCGTCATGTCTTCTGCTTCTTTAACATGTTCTATAACCTCATCATTTGTTACTATGCGTTTTTGCTTATTTAGTTCTCTACGCCACAAATTTCTGCAAACTGTATAAAAATAAGCATTAAAATTACTCTCAATTACAAATGCTTTTACCTTATATCTAGCAATTAATTGCATCAAAGCTTTCTGAAAAACATCTTCTGCATCCGTAGCATTTCCATTATTATTAAGCACAAAACTTCTCACCTTGGGAAACTCTTTTGTATACAAATCTTGTATCACCTGTTTTTCTCCAGAAACAATCAGCTTTAACTGGTCTATTTCAGTTATCTTCATTAAGATATCTTTAACTATTTAATTTTTTTTTATTTTAGCGTGGTAACATTTGTTAGGTTAGGGAAACATACTAATAAATAATAATACAAAAAAAGATTTAAGAATGAAAAAAATCACGTTACTATTGGTAGCTGCAGTTTTTGTGATTGGAATACAAAGCTGTTCTACAGAAGAAACTTCTATTATTGAAGAAGAAGTACAACAAACCTTAGAAGAAAATGACTCTAAATTTAACTGGGTTCCGCATTGTAACTTTTTTGTGCGTTATCCAGTTGATTGGACACAAGAAGATAGAGATGATTTTCATATTTGGGCTAGAGAGAACTGGTTTAGTTCCATCTTAGTTCTTTTTGAAGATGGATGCTACGCCGTAGATGAATGGAGAGTCCCATGTTCTGAATTAGAAAAAGTTACTAAAACAGATATTGCATCAGCCAATGCAACTGATGCTGGAACTAAGACGGAAAATGATGACGAGGGCGTTCCTACTATCATATATACACTTAAAGCTAAAAATGGTTATTACGATAATTGTTATGATGTTCCATTACATGGACAGCTTTAGTGTATGAAAATTATAGATAAAAAAACTCAAATAAGAAAGGAAATCTATTTTCCTTTCTTATTTTTTTTAATATATCTAATCAATACTCAATCACTATATAGTCAAAAGATATCCCCAACATTAGATTCTATTCTAATTAGTAAAGAGAGCGATACTATCAAAAAATGCCTATATACTGACCTTTTCAAAACCTATGAAAGACAAAGCAACTATACCCAATTAGGTGCAGATGCTCACGAATTAGGAAAATGGTTTTATCGAAAAAAAAATAAAGAAAAAACCATATATTATACTCAACTTGCTATTGATGCTAAAAAAAAAGCAATCCCCTTTGATAAAGAATTACTTAAAAACAGCTACATCAATCTTGGATATTTTCATAACAAATATAAAAATTACGAGAAAGCTATTAAAGCATTTAAAAACGCCGCCCCTTTTAAAAAAAACTCCTTGAACATAAGAACTTATAACTATTTAGCTGACATCTATCTTAAACTAGAGGATCCCTATAACTCGGTCGAACATCGTTTGAAGGTATTTCAATACTTAGATCCAATAAAAGATCGACAAAAAATCATAAATAGTCATATTAATATAGCCTTTTCATATAGAAATATGGGACAGATTAAGACTAGCAAACAAGTAATTCGACATTTACTGCTAGCAGATTCCCTTGTAAAAATAATAGAAAAACCTAGTATCGAAGATGAGTATCTAATTACCTCAAATTTAGCAATACAATATCATGACCTCGGTAATATGGATTACATTAAAAATGGCTCAAAAAACAACTTGATAATTGCTATTTATTATTACAAAAAAGCCCTTATAATATCCAAAATCATAAAAAACAAAGGTTATGAATGTTCTACTAACTATAATCTAGGATTAGCAAATATTGATTTAGATACTATAATTGCCAAAGAATATTTTAATACATCATTATCATTAGTTGAGCACAAACCAACATTACTAAAGTCTATTTATTTTGGATTTGGTAAACTTGCTTATAAAGAAAAAAAATATGATCAAGCTATTGATTTTTACCAGAAATCAATAGCTGGGTTTTTAAATCCAGAAAAAGCCGATTATAATTGGTCATCAACTCGAAAACAATTAGAAGGAGTAGAAAAAAAATCATTATTCCTAGGGATTTTAAAAACAAAAATTAACACTTACATTGATCAAGGAAATACTTCAAATAACAAAAGTGCTTATTTATTAGCTTTAAAAACAGTAAAAACTGCGGATCGACTAATTGAGATCATGCTAACCTCTGATCTCTCTTACAAAACAAAACTACGATGGCGCGATCTGGCTTCTGAGATTTATATTATTGGACTAGAAGCTTGTTATCGAGCTAACTTACTAGACAAGGCCTTTTACCTCATGGAAAAAAACAAGGCATTATTGCTTATGCAAGATCTTAATAGAAGTAAAACAGCATTACCAGAAAGTATCTTAGAAAAAGAATTAGCATTTAAAAACGATATCGCTTCATTACAAGAAAACAAAAAGGGGGGTTCTGATAAAAAAAAAGATTCTTTATCCATATTAATATTTGACAAAAAAGAGGAACTACAGCGCTTCAATGATTCTATAAAAGGGTTTTACCCAGAACATTTCTTGTCTAAAGAAATTCCTGGAGTACTATCATTATCAGAAATAAAACCAAAGGAAAATGAAGTAATTATTCAGTACACTATGGCAGAACGTATTGGATATACTACTCCTTATGGATATGGGATGATCTTATCTAATGAAGGAAATAAGGTTTTTAAATTGAAACAAATAGATACGTTATTAAATAACATTACATCATTAAGAGAACAACTCAATAAACCATTTACTACTACAAAAGATATCGAGACCTATACTAAAGTTTCCAACGCTATTTATCAATCCTTGTTTCCAAAAGATATTAGAAAATCTCTCAAAGACAAAAAAGTAACAATCATACCTGATCATATGCTAGGAATGATCCCTTTTGAGGCATTGATAATTGACATCAATAGAAACACCTATTTCATAGAAGAAAATGAGATCGATTACGCATTCTCTCTTACTTTTCAAAACAAAAACAAATCCATCCAAAGAGAAGCTACTCAGGATTTCTTAGGAGTTGCGCCCATCAATTTTTCTAATAACCTAACCACATTAAAAAATAGCGCTAAAGAAATCACATATGCTAATAAATTATATGACGGAACGCTGTTAGTGGATCAAGAAGCCACTAAAGAAAATTTTATCAAAAAAATAAAAGATTATAAAATACTGCACCTAGCAACACATGCAGATGCTTCTGATTCTATTGTACCTTGGATCGCTTTTAGAAATTCTAAATTAACCGATTTAGAACTGAACTCTTTACAAAGCCAGGCAGAATTGGTAATATTAAGTGCTTGTAATACTTCTTTAGGAGAAATTAGACGTGGAGAAGGTATATTAAGTCTTGCCAGAGGATTTTTTAAATCAGGAGCCAATACTGTGATTCCATCATTATGGAGCACCAATGATAAAGCGACTGCTACCATCACCGCTAATTTCTATAAAAATCTAAGCGAAGGACGAACTAAATCAGCAGCTCTACGTACGGCAAAACTAAACTATCTTAAAAACAATAAAGATGCGGAAGCCTCTCCTCACTATTGGGCCTCTTTAGTATTGATTGGAGATAGTGGAACTTTATTGCCACAATCTAATAATTTATGGATGTTTCTATTAGGATTTGGGATTGTAGCTGTGATAGTATTATATTTATTTCTTTATAGAAGAAATAAAGATTAAGTATCTATCAAGTAAGGTAATATCACTTTAACTTCAGTGCCTTTTCCATCTGGAATTTGATCAATAGTAAAATTTGTTTTTTTATTTAATGACTTTGCATAAATCTGTAAGCGTTCTTTAATAATTTTACCAGAAAAAGACTGATGTTTTGTATCAACTTTAGATTTAAATTCTGAAGGTTTTGTAATCCCTGCTCCATTATCTACAATAAGACACTGTATCAAACCTTCTTTTTCATTTTTGGATAATACTATCTTAATAAAACCGTCGTCTACACCTCTTAAACCATGCTGAATTGAATTTTCGATAAAAGGTTGAATAAACATAGGAGGTATAAAGGTTTCTTCAATATCAATATCTTCTGAAACTGAAACCGAATAAGTAAACTTTTGAGAAAAATTAGATTCTAATTCCAGATAATCTTCTAAGGATTGTAACTCATCTTCGAGAACAATGAACTCTTCTCTGGAATTTTTGAGAATCAATCGAATTAAACTACTTAATTTGGAGATATACTGTAAGGTATGTCCCGATTTTTTATTTACTAAATTACTTACTGTATTTAGCGCATTAAAGACGAAATGAGGATTTAACTGAGATCGTAATAATCGTTGTTTTAGATTAGCAGTTTCATACTTACTCTTCAGTTTACGTTGTCTAAACAACAATATTCCAACTCCGATAATCGACACTAATATTCCTAATAACGCTATAGCTATAGTATTTCTTTGCTTTATGATAATCTGTTGTTCTTCTGTTATCGCCGCTAACTGCTCTATTGATTCTTCTTTTTCTTTTACTTCATATGCAATATTTAATTCTCTAAGTTTTTCATCCAATACTTGTTGATGAAATTTTTGTAGAAAATCACTTTTTCTTATAGAAACAGATAAAGCATCTTCTAGCTTACCATTTTTTTGATACGTTTTAATAAGGTAATCCATATTCCTCACTTTCAAATCTCGATCGCGCTTATCTAATTTACCTAAAGCATTAATACTATCTAAAGTCCTATTAAGCAAATACATAGCAGCACTATACTCTCCTTTATTCAACAGCATCTGACCATAATTAATGTGAGAGCTATATCTAGAATAGTCCGAAACTTTCTCCGAGTTTAAATCTACTATATCTTTAGATTTTTTAAAATGATAAAAAGCTGAGTCCTTTTGATTTACAGAATGAAATAAATTTCCTAAATGATTATGAGAAGTTACTTTTATACCTATTATAGTATCTAACAATGCTTTTTTGTAAAAAAACTTTGCAGAATCTATTTTTTTTAAATCAAAATACATATTACCAATGCTGTTATACAAAGGGCCATAATTAAGTGGGTTTTTCAAATAGCTTGTATCCTTTGATGTTTTCAACAAGTACATTAAAGCCAAACTATTATCCCCCATTTCTAAATGATTACTAGAAATATCTCTAAGAATATAACCTTTAAGATACTTTGAAAAACCTGGATATTTATTAATCACCCTTAAAGCATTCATCATATAATCTAATGCTTTATTATGATCCTTATAGTGCAACCTTAATGCTCTGCCTCCATTATAGTATGCTCTTGCTAATTGGGTTTCGTCTTCTTTACGTTTCTTATCTGATGTGTCATAAGACGAGATTGCTTTATTTGCAAAGAAATAACACGAATCTAATTTATCTTCACCCAAATATAACACACTCATTTTAGAATAATAATAAGTCCATCCTAACAAATTTTCATCTGTTTCCAACATCTTCTGATATTTTAAAAGGTTTTCCCTATTCGTAGGATAAATCTTAAAAGTATCTATTTCTTTTTGTGTATAACTATTCTTTTGCGCATTCCCTTTTAGTCCAAACATGATTATAACTAGCAATATGGTTGTTCTCATTTTTGTCTTTTTTTTAATAAATTATATAAGTTAATACAAGTATAATTAATTAATTTAGCTATTGCTTAATAAAAAAGAAGTAAAACGCATAAATCTCAATGGATAAAAATATTTCAGTTATTATTATTGAAGATGAAAAAGATTCTTTAGAATTCTTATCCGAAATGTTAGTTGAAAATTTTAAGGAAATAGAAATAGTTGGTAATTCTGGAAGTATACAAGAATCTATAAATATTTTAAAGCTAACTAAGCCTGAATTAGTATTTATGGATATTGAACTTATTGATGGGAATTCTTTTCAAATTCTAGATGAAATTTCTAATCATGAGTTTGAGATAATATTTACTACAGGGTATAATAACTACATTGAAAAAGCAATGGAATATTATGCTTTCAATTTTTTATCAAAACCTATAGATGTCGATAAATTAAAAAATGTTGTTCAGCGATACCTAAACCTGAAAGAACGTATTTTTACAGAACAAAAATACGATCTGCTCAAAGAATTCATGACCAAATTTCGTTTAATGATAAATATCGGAAATGAACATATAGCAATTGATATTGATAATATAATCAAATGTGAAGCAGATGGTAATTATACCATTTTTTTAATTACTGACAGTTTAAAATATTTAGCTTCAAAATCACTAAAACATTACGAAAATCTATTAATAACTAAAGGTTTCTTTAGAGCTAATAGAAAAACATTAATAAATACCAAACATATCACCTCTATCTACAAAAAAGAAACTATCATTTTAAGTAATAAAGAAAAAATAATTGTTTCAATTAGAAATAAATCTAAATTAGGTGATCTCATAAGAACATTCTCTTAAACAATTTAATATACGCTTATCAAATAATCCATTACGCTTATCAATTTATTATAGTATTTCTAATAATACATTAATAAATTGACACTAATTAGTTCTTAGCATTAGTAATACATATAATATAGAACGTTGAGTTAAAAACTCTATGATGAAGATTAAATGATTTACTTATAATTTTAAGATTTAATTAGACATATACCTTAAATGTCTATAATTGTTTAAGGAAAAAAATAATTATTAATTCGTAAATTATGTTAAAAAGCATTTTAAAAGAAAATGGAGTTCAAGAAATTAAAAAAAATGAACAAAAAAGTATAAACGGAGGAGTTTTAAGTACAAACTGCGATGATATTCAAGGTTGTCAATATGGAGGCTATTGGACTCCAACATTCAGAAATGGGATAGTTCTAATATGTTGTGCAGGGACCCCTGATAACTAAAATAATTGAAGGTATTTAATATATCGATGCGAAAAATAAAAAGATAAAGAGATTACTAAAATTAGTAATCTCTTTATCTTTTTAAAAGAACTTAAAAATACCCACGTTTTAAAATTTATTAAAAAAACAAAAAACAGATAGTAACATTTTGATAATATACTGAACATGGTAGTAGATATATCCTCTAAATATCTATAAAAGTTTAGAGATTTTTTAAAAATTTAAAACTAAAAATTATGTTACAAAACATTTTAAATGTAAAAGGAGTACAAACAATGAACAAACAAGAACAACAGTTAATCAATGGTGGTTTTAATGTAGGTGGATTCGACATTGACAGCTGCATTGATGCAGACACAGACAGATTATGTCAAAACGGAAGATATAATGCTGATGGTTGTTGGACTTGTGATGCCGGAACACCTGATAATTAATTAAATCTATTTAAACTTATTGAATAGATCTAAGAATAATCGTATAAGGTTGTTGGTTTTGACAACCTTATACTTTTAAAATCTCATTAAAATAAACATATACTAATAATTTTAAGATTTAATTAGACATACACCTTAAGTGTCTATAATTGTTTAAGGAAAAAAATAATTATTAATTCGTAAATTATGTTAAAAAACATTCTAAATGTAAACGGAGTATCATTGATTAACAAAGACAAACAGCAATCTATTAAAGGAGGATATTTACCAGAATGTCCAACCTTTTTCCCAGGAGGATGCTTTGCTGGCGCTCCATTTTATTGCAACATTCATGGATTACCATTATGTGACCCACAGGATGAGGAAAATTAATTAGAAAAGAGGTTATCGAATTCGATAACCTCTTTTCATAAACTTTAACCACAATTCTTTTAAAACAAACTTATTTCTATATCAAACCATCTGATTTTTAACAAAAAAGCTATATTTGCTGCTTCACACACTCAGATCGTCATACACATGAAATCTTTACTTTATTTTGCAGTAGGCCTATTTTGTATAGCTACTTGCAGCGCGCAAAGCCTTTATGAAGCTGGTTATTTTATCGATAACGATGGAAACCGAAAAGAATGCTTAATCAAAAAATTGTCATGGAGAAGTAACCCAACAGAATTCGAATGGAAACGAACCATCTCTTCTAGCCCTAAAACTGAAACTATTGAAAACGTTAAGGAGTTTGCTGTAGGAGAAGATTATAGGTTTAAAAGGTATATCCTACAATTTGATCTTAATGGAGATACAGTTGGCAAATCTACTAAATCAAAAGATCCTAATCTTAGGTACCAAAAGATATTTTTAAGAACTATATTACAAAGTAAAACTACCTTATACCAATATTCTGAAAATGGTGTAAATCGTTTTTTCTATACGGATCCTAATACCGTATATCCAGAATTACTTTTATACAAGGTATTTTATACGCCAGACGAAAGTAAAAAACCGGGAAAGAAGATTATCCCTCAGCAAAACAACACCTATCAACAGCAATTACAGGATAAAATAAATTGTGAGAATCAAGATGTTTCTAAACTTACCTACACACAACGGGATTTAAAAAGATACTTCAAAAAATATAACGAATGTAAAGGCAATGAAATAGAATATAGCATTCGTAAAAAAATCAATCAAACCAGAATAGGTATCGTTGCCGCAGCAGATGTAAGTGGTTTTACACACAATTCAATTATAGGCAGCGCTGGTAATGTAAGTTATGATGACGTTTTTGTGCCACGATATGGTATATTTATAGAGACTTTTATACCTTTTTCTAAGGTAGATTTAAGTTTCTTTCTAGAATCTACGTATAAGGCTTTTACCATGGACGGTAGGGATTTCGAAATTTCTAATAGTGAGTTTGAACTAGATTATAAAAGTATCAATGTAGCCGTAGGACCGCGATTTCATATTTACTTAAGTTCTAAGTTTGAGTTATTTCTAGAAGGAGGTCTTACTGTCGATTTTAATATTGGTACAGAATCTAATGTTTTTGCAGAGAATGAAATAGAAAATACTACCACCGATTACTTTTATGGTGGGGGTCTTGGATCAGGTCGATTTAAAATTGGTTTTAGACAATATACAGCTAAGAACATATCAAAAAGCACTTCTATACCAGACTCAGAGTTAACTACTTCTAGCTTATATCTTTCTATGAATCTATTTTAAACCTTAAAAAATTATAATAGTTCAAATAAAAAACTGAATTTTCCCTGTTTATTTAACATCTCTTTAAGCAACAATTATATTATTAATCGTTCTTAATATATTAAATAGACATATACCTTGAGTGTCTATAAATGTTCAGGGCATTATAAATTATTCTTAAAACTAACAATATGTTAAAGAACATTTTAAAAGAAAACGGAGTTCAGGAAATTAAAAAAAATCAACAAAAATCCATTAATGGAGGTAATGGAAATCCTGCTTGCGCTCAAGCAATCTCTATAGATGGAACTCTATGTCTATGTTTAGGTTGGTATCCTCAAAATGGGGTATGCGTAAACGGAAATCAATAAAATACTCCTAAAAAAAGAGAGGATGTAAAAACATCCTCTCTTTTTTATTTCTATAATATCTACTTTAATTAGCTACATCACTAATAAATTTGATACGATACAATCTTAATTCTTCATCATCATAATCTCCATCAAACTCTTCAATCGCCGTATCTATTTTATCATTTTCTGCCTCTATAAAATATTCATGAATTTCTTCTTGTTGATCTTCATCTAATATTTCATCTATCCAGTATGTAATATTAAGTTTAGTACCACTATATACAATAGCTTCCATTTCTTTAATAAACTCTGGCATATCCATTCCTTTAGCTGCAGCGATATCATCCAACGGAAGTTTTCTATCTACATTCTGGATAATATATAACTTAAGTCCACTATTAGCTCCTGTACTTTTTACGACAAAATCATCAGGACGCATAATATCATTCTCATCTACATATTTAGAGATTAATGCTACAAACTCTTTTCCGTATTTTTTGGCTTTTCCTTCTCCTACTCCATGAACATTTCCTAATTCCTCGATACTTATCGGGTATTTAAGGGCCATATCTTCTAGCGATGGATCCTGAAATACCACGAACGGAGGAACTCCTAATTTCTTGGCAACAGTTTTTCTTAAATCTTTTAACATACCTACTAATCGATCATCAGTACCACCTGCTTTTCCTGCACCTTTAGCAGCGGTTATAATAGAATCGTCCTTAGTCTGATCATATACATGATCTTCTGTCATCATAAAACTCACAGGCGATTCGATAAATTTTCTTCCTTCTGGAGTAATCCTTATCACACCATAAGTCTCTATATCTTTTTTCAAATACCCAGAAACGAGTACTTGTCGGATCAATGCCATCCAATATTTATCTTCTCTAAACTTACCTGTTCCGAAAAAAGGTTGTTCATGAGTTTTATGAGATATAATAAGCGCATTACTTTTTCCGATCAACGTATTTACTAAGTCTTTCGATTTATAAATTTCTCCTGTTCTATTTACAACTTTTAATAAGAGTTGTACTTCTTCTTGAGCTTCATGTTTCTTTTTTGGATTACGAACATTATCGTCCATGTCCGCTCCTTCTCCTGTAACCTCATCAAACTCCTCACCAAAATAATGCAATATAAATTTACGTCTGGATATAGAAGTTTCGGCAAAAGCCACTACTTCCTGTAACAAGGCATGTCCTATCTCCTGCTCTGCAACAGGTTTACCACTCATAAATTTTTCTAACTTCTCAATATCCTTATAAGCATAATACGCCAAACAGTGTCCTTCTCCACCATCTCTACCTGCACGACCTGTTTCTTGGTAATAACTTTCTATACTTTTAGGAATATCATGATGGATTACAAAACGTACATCAGGTTTATCGATCCCCATTCCAAAAGCAATTGTAGCAACTACTACATCAGCATCTTCCATTAAGAACATATCTTGATGCTTTGCTCTGGTCTTAGCATCCAAACCTGCATGGTAAGGAACAGCTTTTACGCCATTTACCTCTAGTGTTTGAGCAAGCTCTTCTACGCGTTTTCTGCTTAAGCAATAAACAATTCCGCTTTTGCCACTATTTTGTTTTACAAAACGAATAATATCAGCATCTACATTTTTTGTTTTCGGGCGTATTTCATAAAACAAATTAGGACGATTAAAGGACGCTTTAAATGTTTTAGCATTACTCATCGCTAAATTCTTAAGAATATCTTCTTGAACTTTTGGCGTTGCCGTTGCTGTTAATCCTATAATCGGAATATCTTCTCCTATTCGTTTAATAATATTTCTTAGATTCCTATACTCTGGTCTAAAATCATGTCCCCATTCACTTATACAATGGGCTTCATCCACAGCCAGAAAAGAAATCTTTTGCTCTTTTAGGAAATCTACGTACTCTTCTTTTGTCAAAGATTCTGGTGCCACATATAACAGTTTTGTTACACCACTAACAATGTCTCCTTTTACTCTTTTGACCTCGGATTTGTTGAGGGAAGAATTTAACACATGTGCTATTCCTTCTTCAGAAGAAATACTTCGAATAGCATCTACTTGATTTTTCATTAGTGCGATTAGCGGAGAAACTACAATAGCTGTTCCTTCACACATTAAGGCAGGAAGCTGGTAGCAAAGGGATTTTCCACCACCTGTAGGCATAATAACAAAAGTATTTTGTTTTCCTAAAATACTTTCTATAACCTTCTCCTGCAATCCTCTAAATTGACTAAAACCAAAGTACTTTTTTAAAGCTCCTTGTAAGTCGGTTTCGTTCAAACTCATTAAATCGTTTAACTTTTATATACCAATTAAATTAAAATCGCTATCACTAAAACCTTTTTCCCCAGTAAAGATTTAGTGGATTGTTCTTTTTTTAAAAGTTACCAAAGATAAGGAAAACTAAAAATAGTAAGCTTTTTTCTGGCACTATTTAAAATTCATAAGGTATTACATACCTTTGCATAATTAAAGATAATAAAATCTTTATTTATAACACGCAAATTTTATAAATTTTGAACACCCTCGATACGATTATTTCTTTTGCCCAAAAAACAATTAGTGAAGAAGCTAAAGCAATTGCAAATCTGGAACAGCTTATAGATCAAGAATTTGCAGAAGCGGTGAATACGATTCATAATTCTAACGGTCGTGTAATTATTACAGGAATCGGTAAAAGTGCTATTATAGCTTCAAAAATAGTAGCAACTATGAATTCCACTGGTACTCCAGCAGTATTTATGCACGCAGCAGATGCAATTCATGGTGATTTGGGTAATATTCTTAAAGATGATGTAGTAATTTGTATTTCAAAAAGCGGAAACACCCCTGAAATTAAAGTGCTGGTACCTCTAATTAAAAACTTTAACAATACTTTAATTGGTATTACCTCTAATAAAGAATCATTTTTAGGGCAAGAAGCTGACTTTGTTTTAAATGCTTTTGTAGAAAAAGAAGCATGTCCTAATAATCTAGCCCCTACAACAAGCACCACTGCACAATTAGTTATTGGTGATGCAGTCGCTGTAAGTTTATTAAATCTAAAAGGATTTTCTAGTACAGATTTTGCTAAATATCATCCAGGAGGAGCTTTAGGAAAAAAATTATACCTGCGGGTAAATAATATTGTATCTAAAAATGAAAAACCTGAAGTAAGTCCAGATTCTGATATCAACGCTGTTATTGTAGAAATGACAGAAAAAAGATTAGGGGCAACCGCAGTAACCGAAGACAATAAAATTATCGGAATAATTACCGATGGCGATTTACGAAGAATGCTCACCACGAACACTTCTTTTGCAGGTTTAACCGCTAAGGATATTATGTCCCCAAACCCTAAACGTATCGATGCAGATGCAATGGCGATAGATGCTCTAGACAGACTGGAGGAGTACGGAATATCGCAGTTATTAGCAGAAGAAAAAGGTAATTATGCAGGTCTTTTGCATATTCATGATCTAATGAGAGAAGGTATTTTATAATGGCAAATAAAACAACAAAAGATCCGCAATCCATGTCCTTTCTTGATCACCTAGAAGAGTTACGATGGCATTTAATAAGAGCAACTTTAGCAATAGTTTTGGTCGCTATTTTTGCCTTTATTTTCATAAAAACTATTTTTACGGATATCATCTTTGCATTAAGAGATCCGAATTTTATCTCTTATAGAGTTTTATGCGGTATTTCTGAAACCTTTGGAATGGAAAAAGGCTGTCTAGAAGAAATGCCTTTTAATTTTATTAGTACAGAAATGGCCGGGCAATTTAGCGCTGCCATATGGACATCTATTACCACAGGATTTGTAGTAGCATTCCCTTATATATTGCATGAATTTTGGAAATTCATTTCACCAGCACTTTATGAAAAAGAGCGAAAGCATTCCAGAGGATTTATTATAGTATCTTCTATATTATTTTTTATTGGTGTCCTTTTTGGGTATTATATTATCGCACCGCTTTCGGTAAATTTCTTAGCTACTTTTTCCGTTGCCGAAGTTGTAGAAAATCAGATCAAAATAGGATCTTATATATCATTAGTTAGGGCTTCTGTAATTGCATCTGGATTTATTTTTGAATTGCCTATAATCATATACTTTTTAAGTAAAGTAGGATTAGTAACACCCGAATTTATGAGACGTAATCGAAAATATGCTTTGGTTATTGTTCTTATTCTAGCTGCTGTAATCACACCTCCAGACATCTCTACTCAGATAATTGTTGCAATACCAATACTTATATTATATGAGATAAGTATTTTTATTTCCAAAATGGTTGTCAGAAGAGAAAATAAAAAGAATAAAAAATTAACAACACAAACTAGATGAGTACTATAGTTGAAGAATTTAACGAATATAGAGAGAGAATGAACTCTCGTATTCTAGAAGATAATAATAAAATTATTAAAAGAATTTTTAATCTAGATACGAATGCTTTTATGAAAGGAGCATTGGATGTAAAAACGAAAGAACTATTAGGTTTGGTTGCTTCTGCAGTATTAAGATGTGATGACTGCGTCCGCTATCATTTAGAGACTTGTCATAAAGAAGGTTTAACCAAAGAAGAAGTTGCAGAAACCCTAAGTATTGCAACTTTAATTGGTGGAACAATTGTAATTCCTCATCTTCGTAGAGCATATGAGTACTGGGATGCATTAGAAGCAAATACATCTGAAAATTAAGGTTTAAAAGAAATACTATAAATTTACCTGCTCATTATAGCAACACTTACCATCTAAAGAAGTCATTCTGATTATGAAGTTAAAAGCGGACAACTTAATTAAGTCATACAAAGGTCGAAAAGTAGTAAAAGGGATTTCTCTGGAAGTAAATCAAGGAGAAATTGTAGGTTTATTAGGGCCCAATGGAGCTGGTAAAACTACTTCTTTTTATATGATTGTAGGTTTAGTTAAACCTAACGGTGGAAAAATCACTTTGGACAATACCGATATCACCAAATTCCCGATGTACAAACGTGCTCAGAATGGTATTGGTTATTTGGCTCAAGAAGCTTCCGTTTTTAGAAAATTAAGTATAGAAGACAATATTCTAAGTGTTCTTCAGCTAACAAAACTTTCTAAAAAAGAACAACTTCATAAAATGGAATCTCTAATAGAAGAGTTTGGATTAGGGCATATTAGAAAAAACCGTGGTGATCTTCTTAGTGGTGGCGAGAGAAGACGTACAGAAATTGCCAGAGCACTAGCTACTGATCCAAATTTCATTCTACTTGATGAACCATTCGCAGGAGTAGATCCAGTTGCTGTAGAAGATATTCAACGGATTGTAGCACAACTAAAAAATAAAAATATTGGAATCCTGATTACAGATCATAATGTACAAGAAACGCTTGCTATTACCGACAGAACCTACTTAATGTTCGAAGGAAGCATTCTTAAAGCAGGTATTCCTGAGGAATTAGCAGAAGATGAAATGGTTCGTAAAGTATATCTTGGTCAGAATTTTGAACTTAGAAAGAAGAAATTAGATTTTTAGATATAGTTTTTCTTAGTCGTTTAAAATTTTTGGTGTACATTTTTCTATGCTAAATTCTGAATGATTAAAAACAACATCTTTTTCGCGAACTTGTAACTGCACTAATAACCCTTTAGAGTTAATAGGTTTATTTTGGTCAAAAATAAAATTCCCAATACTATAATAAATTGGTTTTTGTTTATACGACTCTACCGTCTGAATTGTATGAGGATGGTGCCCAATAATACCGTCAGCACCAGCATCTATTAATAAATATGCTTGTTGCTTTTGATACGTTAGTGGAACAACAGTATGTTCTGCTCCCCAATGGAGCTGAACTATAATTACCGAATTAGGCTCTTTACTTTTTAACCCCTTAATCTTATAAGAAATAGCATCAAAAGAATCTTCGCAAACACAAGGTTTGTTTTCTAAAAAAGTCCAATTTTCTGATGGAACTTGAAGAGAAGAAAACACATAAACATTCCTAGGAGTAGTAGCGATTAATTGCGGTCGACAGGCTTTTTCCGTATTCTCTCCATACCCCAAGGCAATCAAACCATTGTTTATTATATTTTTATTAGTATCCACGAGACCGTTTCTACCTTGATCCATCGCATGATTATTAGCCATATTAAGATGTGTTATTCCATGATCTTTTAATGACTTTAACCAAGATGGTTCTGCTCTAAAAATAAATTTTTTATTAATCGGCTCCTCTATCTCGGTAGCCGGGCATTCTAAATTTGCTATAACAATATCATTTTTTTGAAAAACTGAATCTATGGATGAGTGAAATAGGCTATTCATCCCCAAATGTTCAATACGATTCCGTACACCTCTATCCAACAATAAATCCCCAACAAAAACAATACTAATTTCATCAGTTTTTCCTCTACCTGTATTACAAGAAGAGGTTACTATTAAAAAGGTTATTAAATAAAAAACAAACGCACCTAATCGATATTGAGACATCAAGTAATATCTAAATTCTGTTAACATCCGGAACTGTAGAATATTTTTTCATTCGTTTTAGGAACTGGTATTGGTACAATAATATCTTTCATCCAAATTGGTATTCCGGTTGCTTCATTATTTTCTAGCATTTCTTGCCATTCTTCGTCTGTTAAACGATTACCCATTGGTAAATGAAATTCATGATATCCAAACACCGCACCTTTAGTTATGTATAAATACCCTTCAATTTCTACTACTGCATATATATCATTTACATTACCTGTTGCGACGTGTAAGATTCCTTTATCTGGATTGTTCTCGCCATTAGCGGTATAAATATCCGCTACAACAGCAACAGATTTATCTGCACCTTTTACATTATGCCAACCATCAAGATATTGATCTTTTTGCTTGACTAAATCCAACGTTAACCATTCGAATGTACTCCCAATTATTTCTATCTGACCATATTCTTGCACAGATAACTTTTTACCAGCAAGTTCTTTTGTACTAGCTGATAACAAAAACTCTGCATTTTCTCTTAAACCTGTTGTAATTCTAGAAATGTTAGAATTCAATAGTTTATTTCTTTCTAAAACAGATTTGGTAAGATCTATTAATTCGATTACCGTATTCCAATACCCAATATTAGGCTCTACATACCCAACCGTATATGGACTAGGTACCTCTTCTCCAGATCCGCACTCAGCTGCCATAGGTTGTTCTGCATAAAGAATAGAATCATGTTTAAGTTCTGCCCAAGACGCTAATGATGCATTTAAGTTTTTCTTATCCCATTCGGTTGTCTGCATAAAATACGGATAACTATCATCAGGCTTTTGCAACTCTAATAAACTTTGTATCCATTTGGTATACAGAGTTTCATTCCAGTCTAAGTCTTTCATTTCTTGTTGCATATCAGAAAGTAATTTCGGATACTTACTCCATTTCTCACCTTCTTTCAATTCATTCAGTAATAAATTTTCGGCAGATTCACTCCCAAAAGCAGCCATGACATCTAAACCTTGAGGATAAGGGCGTTTAGAAACTTTACTTTTTAAATCTACTAAATTCTGAAGAACATCATTATCTGATAAATATCTTTGTGGAATAAAGTTGATTTTAATTTTACAACTTCCGCCACCTGATCTTATTTTATCTTTGATTTCTGCCATTTTTTTCACTTCCTCTTTCAAGCTTTCAATAACAGTAGTATTCTGTAAAATCTCTTCTATAGGGAGCTCTTCCTTTTCAATTAAATCTACTAAATCCAAAAAAGACACATTATCTGGTTGACCTATTATAAAATTAATAGGTTCCATTATTGCTTTATATTTCCGTAATGTTTCTTTTTCAAAATTTGGACTATTCCCTAAAACAGAAGCATTAACCAAAGCTCTTTTAAATTGTAAATCATTATTGAGGCAAAAAGGTGCAGATTGCAGCCACATCATAGCACTAAAATATCGTTTTAACGTTTCTGTACGAGTGTAATGTCCTCTCGGTTTAAATAAGCTATAAGGAAAATTAACTTCTTCAAATTCTAAAAATTTAGAAGTACTATCCTCTGCTCCTTTAATTGAAACTAATTCATTTTCATAGTGTTGTTCATACCCCAAAGGCACTTCTATTTTTTTGTTAGTTAAAACAGTATAGGCTATAGCATAATAGGTATGATTAAATTTTGCTATTTCCTTTATTGATTCATTAGGTGTAGTTTTTACAATCTCTTGCATATCCTTTATCATAGACTCACAAATCTGTGATAGTATAGGAATAAATTGTTCTTCTTCTATTTGTCTAAGTATGTAACCAAAATACATATGAAACAATTGCATATACATATCGGTAGTTACAAAATTTGGGAACTCAGCATAATCATTTTGTTCATACAAATGAAATAACTGAATATTATTATTAGGAACTATAGCAAACCCATTCTGACTTAACATACTCATTAATTCGGGTGCTGGATCATTTAATTGAAAAAGGTTTACAACATTGTTCACGTTCGCCAATTGTCTATTACCTTTTTTTACTAAATTCTTTAATTTTAATTCTTCTTCTCTCTTCTTTAATTTCTCAATAAAGACTGTTTCTTGGTCAGAATACGAAATAGGTGCTATATCCTTTCCTCCTTCTTCTGCCCAATATCGATTTTCCATTCTTTCGTTATACCAACTAGTAGCACCAAAAGTATACCTAAGATCCCCTTTCATAAAGCAATACCCTTGTTTAGCAGCAAAACTGTTTCGTAAAATCCTAATTTCATAAAGACTAAACGAAGAAATGTCCATTTCTAAATTAATATCCTCTCCCAGCTGTTCTATATCCAGTTTTCCATCAATCAGAACAGGATTCTCTACATTCTCGATAATCTGATCATCCTTTTCAGTTACTTCTACAATATCCGGAGAAACTTCAAGTTGTTTTTTTTCTTCGGATTTTTTATCACCTCCGCAAGCTATTAGAAACAAAAAGAAACTAGCAAATAGTATTTGTCTGTTCATAATTCTTTTAATTTATATGTTTTCGTTTTTAAGTATGCGTGTTGCCCTTAGACTATCAATTTCTCTATGTATATACCTTTTGAACTCCAACCCAAATCTACGCCATTTATATTCTGCTATTAATACCTTTCCACTCTTTTCTTTTTCAACACTTCTAATAAAACTACCTTCTTTATTTTTTATAAAATTAAAGTCTACCAAAGGTTTACCCAACCTGGAACCTAACCATAGTGGACGGACATAACCTTCATAATTTTTAAAAATAAAAAGTCGTTTTCTTTTTATGGAATCAAATCGAGTTGTTTTAATAACTCCTACTAATATATCATTAGATCCATTTTCATCTACGTCTCCAATCATATATTGATACACTGGATATTTTAACTCCCAAGTATCTATTAAAGAATCTGATTTGATTTGTATATAAAATAAAGAATCATGTTTTTTGATTAAAGTAATACCACTATCGTATTCAATGGATTCATTTCTAACTTTACTAGAACAGCAAAACATAAAAGATATTCCAACTATAGAAAACAGTACTCTGCAAATATTTTTCATTTACTTAATTAATTGTTCTGCGCAACATCTTTCTCCCTAAAAATTAGGGACATCAAAACATACAACAAGATAACACAAGGTATTGCCATAAACTGAAGTAATACAAACAAAACAATTGTAAGCAATAAGAAAATATATCTGACTTTATTTTCAGCAAACCCCCAAGTTTTAAACTTAAGAGCAAACAGTCCAATTTCGGCATTTAATAAATAACAACTTATCAAAGTTAAACCGATCAAAAACCATTGATTTAAAATAACATCTGACATCCATGGATGCGTCTGATATCTGATGATTAATGGTAAACTTAAAATCAATAGCGCATTTGCAGGAGTCGGTAAACCTATAAACGAGGTAGTCTGACGTGTATCGATATTAAATTTAGCCAATCTATATGCAGAAGCTAGTGTTATAAGCAAACCTACTAGTGGCAAATAATTCAACCCAAAATCACTAAGTATAAAGTCATAAGAAATTACTTGACCAGAACCTTCAGAAACGCCCCGATAGGGGTATCCAAAAATCTTAGCAAGCATCTGGAACATCACTATTCCCGGAACTAAACCACTAGTAACCATATCCGCTAGAGAATCCAGCTGCAACCCTAATTCGCTTTGTACTTTCAAAATTCTAGCAGCAAAGCCATCAAAAAAATCAAAACCAATACCAAGCGCCACAAAAAGTGCTGCTAATTCTAAAGCCCCCTGAACTGCAAAGATGGTTGCAATACATCCACAAAGTAGATTAAGTAATGTAATAATATTAGGGATTTGCTTTTTAAGCCACATATGATTTGATTTTTGTGTAAAAATAGCAAACTATTTTCGTCTATTAACATAGGCTACACAATATGAAATCACAAATAAAGTTTATCATGTTGAAAAATAGTGAGATATTTGTCAAAAATTGCTTGGATTGAAAAGAATTATAATTGCATTACTACTTTTAGTTGTATCGTTTTCTTCGGCACAAACTAGAAAATATTCTAATGAATTTCTAAATATTGGTGTAGATGCTGGTGCTTTAGGGATGGCGAATGCCGTAGTTGCAACATCTGGTGATGTAAACTCGGGCTATTGGAATCCTGCAGGATTAATCCATTTAGAAGACAACCAAGTATCATTTATGCACGCGGCTTATTTTGCAAATATTGCGAATTATGACTACTTAGCTTTTGCGATGCCTTTAGATGAAAAAAGCGCTATTGCTCTTTCCTTAATTCGTTTTGGAGTAGATGATATTTTAGACACAACCAGTCTTGTAGATGCTGATGGTAATATTGATTACACTAGAATCAATTTATTCTCTGCAGCAGATTATGCTTTTACATTTTCTTATTCTAGAAAATTACCTATAGAAGGGTTGAGTTATGGAGCGAATGCTAAGGTAATACGAAGGGTTATTGGAGATTTTGCCTCTTCTTGGGGATTTGGTTTTGACGCAGCATTACAATATCAAAGGAACAAATGGCAATTTGGAATTATGGTACGTGATATCACTACAACTTTTAATGCTTGGAATGTAGAAGATTTTGCTATTGGTGATCTAAACGGAGATGGTATTCCTGATGAAGATCAAATACCTCAAATTAGAGATCAAGAATTACCGGAAACAACAGAAATTACTATTCCCAAATTGCAATTTGGAGCTGCAAGAAAATTTGACATAGGCAAAAAATTCGGTTTAAACACTGAATTGGATATGAATGTACGTTTTGCAGAGACTAACGATATCATTTCCTCATCTGCAATTAGTATTACCCCGGCTTTTGGTTTTGAATTAGATTATTCTAAAATAGTATACCTGAGAGGAGGCGTTGGTAATTTTCAAAATATTGAACAATTTGATGGTTCTGACAACGTAGGATTCCAACCAAATTTTGGTATTGGTTTTCAATATAAAGGAATACAAGTAGATTATGCATTAACAGACATAGGAGATCAAAGTGCCGCTATTTATTCTAATGTATTTTCTATAAAAGTAGACTGGAGTATTTTTAGATAACAATATCACATATTCAATCATAACATTTTTTTAGCTTTGACTTAAAGTTTTGTAACGAAATAAGATTAATTTCGTTACTAAGACAGAACACTCCGTATGAAAAACATTTTACTTGCTATTTTATCTGGTTTATTACTTTCTATTGGATGGCCTACCTATGGTTTTCCTTTATTTCTATTTTTTGGCTTTGTCCCTTTATTAATTATAGAATACAAAACACGTAACAATAAACGTCATAAAACTCAAGTATTAGGCTTTGCTTTTCTAGCATTCTTTATATGGAATATGATTACCACTTGGTGGATATACAACTCTACTCCTTTTGGAATGTGGTTTGCAGAAATCGTCAATACATTATTAATGGCATTAGTATTTCTTATCTATCACATTATTGCCAGAAGATCATCATTTACTATTGGTGCAGTCTTCTTAGTATGCATTTGGATGAGTTTTGAATACCTACACCTGCAATGGCAGTTTTCTTGGCCTTGGCTTAATCTGGGTAACGGATTTGCCAATTTCACTTCTTGGATACAATGGTATGAATACACAGGTACTTTCGGAGGGACACTATGGATTTGGGTAGTAAATATTGGGTTATATAAAAGTGTTTTACTTTATATTGAACACAAAGAAAAGTCTATTTTGTATCGATCCGCGATAAAGAATGGACTTCTTATAATTGTTCCAATTGTAATTTCATTTATAATTCTAAAAACTTATACGGAGGAAGGTAAAGATGTAGAAGTTATTATACTACAACCCAACATAAACCCTTATACCGAAAAATATAACACTTCTGATGATCGTGTAGGCACATTATTAAGCTCTCTTACCGCTAAAGAAATTTCCCAAAAGACAGATTTTATTATAGCTCCAGAAACTGTTTTTGCTGATAATAATAGACTAAAGAATTTTAATAACTCTATTGCAAGAAAAACAGCTAGTAGTATTATTAATAAGTATCCCAATGCTAATTTTCTTTCAGGAATTTCTCTATTAGAAGTATTCAGAAATCCTGCTAAAGTTCGTCCACAAACAAATGAGCATAAAAGTGGTGTATTCTATGACGATTACAACTCTGCCTTCCTAGTAAGACAAGATGGAACAACAGAAATTTATAACAAAAGTAAACTGGTCGTTGGAGTAGAAAATTTTCCTTATCAAAGTGTTTTTAAACCATTAGTTGGCGACGCCATGATAGATTTAGGAGGTACCGTTGCCAAAAAAACAACACAAGATGATCGAGAAGTTTTCTTTACTAAAGAAGGTCTTGGCGCAGGTCCAATCATTTGTTATGAAAGCGTTTATGGTGAGTTTGTTACTGGTTATATAAGGAATGATGCTGATTTTCTTGCCATCATTACTAATGATGCTTGGTGGGGAGTAACACAAGGACATAAACAACATTTGGCCTATGCAAAATTGAGAGCAATCGAAACCAGAAGAAGTATCGCTAGAAGTGCTAATACTGGAATCTCCGCCATTATCGATCAGACTGGTAATATTGTATCTTCTTTAGCGTACAATGAACAAGGAGTTCTAAAAGGAAGTCTTAAAACTAATGAAAAAATTACTTTTTATGTAAAAGCTGGTGATTACCTAGCAAGAGTTGCTATTTTTCTGATGATCTTTATATTCCTATTTTCTATGACCAGACGAAGAAAAAAAATAACTTTTTAGGAAGTAAAGATGTCAAAAAAGAAATCATACCGTTTCCAATCTAATAATTAACCCTATATGTTTTATTTCGGTTAGTAATAACCGTACAACTTATTCTCAATCTCGTTACTCCTGATATTTGAAGTACTGGATCACCAGGTAAGCCTCCATATTCCACAATATATCCTTGAGCAACATAAGCTCCTCCTCCTCCAGTGATTGGTAGATCATTCCAAGAATTCTGAATACCAATTGTATCATCCGTTATATGTGCATAATTTTCTTGACCTGGTATTGCATCGTCAGGATAATCGTTAGGTTCATTATTATTCCAAAAAGCAAATTCGCCAGGTACCACGGTTCCTGTTTCATCACCATTCCAGAATATAGTTCCAGCTTCTGGACCTGTTTCCCATCTCCATTCACCTTCTCCCGAACCAAAATTATCGCTAGCTCCAATCCAACCTGTTCCTGTAATTTGATCTCCAGCAAAAGTTGCTTCGATATTACTTGTCAGAGTAGCCATATATCCTTGAAGTCCAAAAAAGGTTCTTAATTCTGCTTCATCTCTCGCATCATCCCAGCGTATTCCTAAGGACGGAATAAACTCATAATAATGACCTGTTTCTGGCAAATACAGAGGAGATCCCAAAACAATAGAAAATTCTCTCAAAACGGCAACAATCGGAGGCGTAGATGAAAAAACTGTAGCCAAAACAGCAGCTTCAAACTCTGCAAAAGTAGCCGGTCCAGTTAATGTTAATCTTCCTTCGGTAACATCCCAACTATCCGTAATATTAGGATGTACACCTGTCAATGTTAATAAATCTGATCCATTTTGATATCCTGTAGATATCTGAATAGTAAGTTGCTCCAAATTAACATCATCAGGATCTGTAATAGAAACTGTTTCTACTACTGGAATAGAATTTGACCCATTAGGGCAAAAATGTTTATCTCCTGTAACGGTAATTACCGGAGGGTCATCTACTAAAGTATTAGCTTCTATTTCTATATTATCAACAAAAAAGCGATCATTCCCTTGATTCCAATCATTATTAACATTAATAAACCTTATGGTGGTATTAGCCGAAATATAGGTTGAAATATTTTGACTAAAAGAACCTGTAGTATTAACATTATTCCCAAAAGTAGCTAACGTAGTAAAAGGAGCTCCTCCAGTACTAGAGACCTGAACACTAATAATTTCTCCTGCCTCAAGGCTTGATGTTTCCCAATCAAAAGAAAGTGTCGCTGTAGTTGATCCTGCAAGATTCGCAGTTCTCTCAATTTGTTCTTCATTAGCAAACATGAAACTAAATCGTAATCTATTCCCTGTTACTCTCACAAAACCATTAGAAGGGATATTATCTCCACCGGAAAAAGGATCACTCTCATCCCAATTAGCCGCCCAATTGGAATTTCCATCGTTATTACCATAGGAAACAGCACTAAATTCATCACGATACGTATCCTGAGCGAATAAGAAATGAATATTTAATAATAATAAGGGAATTACAAGTAGTTTTTCCTTCATAGGCATAGTTATAATTGGACTTAGGGGTTGAAAATATACAAAAAAAAAAAAGAAAAAAGAATATTCAATTATATTCAAAAGAAATATTATACCTCTAGTAAAACCTTTCATAGAATCTATTTCTATTTATCTTTGCGTCAATTTTAAAATTAATAAGTGAATTACGTATCAGTAGAAAATATTGCTAAATCATTTGGAGAACGCATACTGTTTCAGAATATCTCTTTTGGAATTAATGAAGGTCAGAAAATAGGTTTTATTGCAAAAAATGGAACAGGAAAAACATCTCTACTCAACATTGTTGCTGGTGATGAAGAGCCTGATAATGGTCAAGTCGTATATAGAAAAAATCTAAAAGTAGCTTTTTTACCTCAGGAGCCTAATCTAGACCCCAATCTTACTATCGAGCAAACTATTTTTGCTGCTGATAATGATACGTTACGAGTAATAAACACTTATGAAAAAGCGCTGCAAAATCCTGATGATACTGAAGCTTACCAAAAAGCTTTTGAGCAAATGGATGCTTTGAATGCATGGGATTTTGAAACACAATACAAACAAATTCTTTTTAAACTAAAGTTAGAAAACCTAAATCAAAAAGTAAGTTTACTTTCTGGAGGCCAAAAAAAAAGGTTAGCACTTGCTAATATTCTACTCAGTAAACCTGAACTATTATATCTGGATGAGCCAACCAATCATTTAGATTTGGAAATGATTGAATGGCTTGAAGAGTATTTTGCCAAAGAAAACTTCACTCTTTTTATGGTGACTCACGATCGTTATTTTCTAGAAAACGTTTGTAATGAAATTGTAGAGCTTGAAAACGGAAAACTATATAGCTACAAAGGAAATTACGCCTATTATCTTCAGAATAAAGAAGCTAGAGTCGCTAATGAGGAAATTGAAACCAACAAAGCAAAACAACTTTATAAAAAGGAGTTGGATTGGATGCGAAGACAACCTAAAGCTCGAACTACAAAATCAAAATCAAGAATTGATGATTTTTATGAAATAAAAGAACGAGCTCATAAAAGAAGAAATGATCACGAAATACAATTAGAGATAAATATGGAACGACTAGGAAGTAAAATCCTAGAAATTCATAAGGTTTCTAAAAGTTATGAAAACCTTGTTCTGTTAGACAAGTACGAATATGTTTTTCGAAAAGGAGAACGAGTTGGAATTATTGGTAAAAACGGAACCGGAAAGTCAACGTTTCTAAATATGATTACCGGAGCTACCCAACCTGATCAAGGTAAAATAGTAATTGGAGACACTGTAAAATTTGGTTACTACACCCAAAAAGGTATCACTATCAAAGAAGGGCAAAAAGTGATAGAAGTGATCAGAGAATTTGGTGATTATATCCCTTTAAAAAAAGGAAGGCAAATTTCTGCACAACAACTATTAGAACGTTTTTTATTTGACCGCAAAAAACAATATGATTTTGTAGAAAAACTGAGTGGTGGTGAGCGAAAACGATTATACCTATGTACTGTTCTTATACAGAACCCTAATTTCTTAATACTTGATGAACCTACGAATGATTTAGATATTGTTACTCTAAATGTTTTGGAAAACTTCTTATTAGATTTTCCTGGCTGTCTAATTGTAGTATCACACGATCGATATTTTATGGACAAAATAGTAGATCATCTATTTGTATTTAGAGGAAATGGAGTAATAGAAGATTTCCCTGGTAATTATTCCGATTACCGTATTTACGAAAATAGTCGACCACCAGAAAAAACTAAATCGATTGACACGGAACCAAAAACAAAGACATCTTGGAAAAAAGATAATAAGATTGCTTTGTCTTATAATGAACAAAAAGAATATAACCGTATCGAACGTGATCTAAAGAAATTAGAAATTCAGAAAAAAGATATAGAGAAACTTTTCGCTAATGGTTCTTTGGAAGGAGATAAAATTAATGAAGAGTCTGCGAAGCTAAAAGAGATTATAGATAGTATTGAAGAAAAAGAAATGCGATGGTTAGAGCTTTCTGAAAAAATGGAATAAATAATTATACTTATTACTTCATTCATGTTTTTTAAAATCAAGTCATATTTTCGGTTTTTGATTAAATCTACTAACCAACACGGTGTACATTCCCCTTTTGTTTATAATTTAGTTACCAAGTGTTTTTATGATTCAAAAAAAAAAGACGCATATCCCAGAATAAAATTAATTCTTAAAAATAATACTGTTGATATAAATTTTAAAAATGCTAAACTTATAAACCGATTAATACCGTATCTAGATTACAAATCAGGTTTAATCCCTGAAAAACCCTCTAATAATATTGCAGAGATTTTAACCCTTAATAATTCCATTTCAATTTCTAATTCTGAAACCAACAACAAAAAATACGATTTCATATATCTAAACATCAACAAACTGCAAGAAAATCCAGAATATTTAGAAACATTATTCTCTAGAGTTCATAATGATTCTCTACTTCTTTTACAGGCCATACATTCATCGAAGGAACATCAGTTATTTTGGAAAAAATTACAAGATCATTACAAGGTTAAAGTTACTATAGACACTTTTGATTTAGGCTTTATTTTTTTTAGAAAGGAACAAGAAAAAGAACATTTTACAATTAGAGTGTAACAACTTCTTCATTGATGCGTCATATAAGCTAAAATCGTATCTTACGGCTATAATTAATTCATCGCATGGAAAACGTTATCGATATTAAAGGTATCATTAGAAACTTTCAATTAGGTCAAGAAACAGTGTATGTACTTAAAGGCATTGATCTAGAAATAAAACGAGGAGATTATATCGCTATCATGGGACCTTCTGGATCTGGAAAATCTACACTTATGAATCTTTTAGGTTGTTTAGACACCCCAACAGATGGGACCTATAACCTTAATGGAAATGATGTTAGCAAAATGACCGATGACGAATTAGCAGATATTAGAAATAAAGAAATTGGTTTTGTATTTCAGACTTTTAATCTTCTACCAAGAACTACAGCCTTAGATAACGTAGCACTGCCTATGGTTTATGCTGGAACCTCTAAAAAAGATAGAAATGCAAGAGCCGAAGAAGTATTAACAGATGTAGGCTTAGCAGATCGTATGGACCACAAACCAAATCAACTTTCTGGTGGTCAACGACAACGTGTTGCGGTTGGTCGTGCATTGGTTAACAAACCTTCCATTATATTAGCAGATGAACCTACTGGAAATTTAGATTCTAAAACTTCATTAGAAATCATGCAGTTATTTGATGATATTCACGGAGCTGGTAACACTGTAATTTTGGTAACTCATGAAGAAGAAGTAGCTGCTCATGCGCATCGTGTAATACGATTACGTGATGGTGTCATTGAGAGTGATACCAGAAACAGATAACTTATAATTTCAGGTTGGTATCGTAAAAATATTAATTCGTATTTTGGTGTTTTACTAATTCGAATTTTTATATGCAACCCATACATATTCTACTTTTAATCGCCGCTTACTTTGGTGTATTACTTTTAATTTCATATTTCACAGGAAAAAGTTCGGGAAACGAAGCCTTTTTTAAAGCGAATAAACAATCTCCTTGGTACGTAGTTGCTTTTGGTATGATCGGTGCTTCATTAAGTGGAGTTACATTTATTTCTGTTCCTGGATGGGTTGAAGGGGCACAGTTTAGCTATATGCAGATAGTTTTTGGATATCTGGTTGGTAATTTTGTTATTGCATATATCTTAATGCCAATTTACTATAAGTTAAACGTCACCTCTATTTATCAATATCTAGATGAAAGATTTGGAGTAGTAAGTTATAAAACAGGAGCTTTCTTTTTCTTTATATCTAGAGTTTTAGGTGCTTCTTTCAGACTCTATCTTGTGGCAATTGTATTACAACAATATATTTTTGACGAATGGAATGTACCTTTCGAAATTACCGTTATACTTTCTATACTATTAATCTGGATATATACCTTTAGAGGAGGGATAAAAACAATCGTTTGGACTGATACGTTACAGACATTATTTATGTTAATCGCCTTAGGAACCGCAATCTATTATATTAATAATCAAATAGGATGGTCTTTTTCAGAATTTCTCTCTTCAGAGGAATTAAAAAATTATGATAAAATATTTTTCTTCGATAGCTTTTTAGAAAAGAATCATTTTTTCAAGTCATTTATTGGTGGTATGTTTATTGCCATCTGTATGACTGGATTAGACCAAGATATGATGCAAAAAAATCTAACCTGTCGTAACTTAAAAGAAGCACAGAAAAACATGGTTTCTTTTAGTTTTGTATTGATTGTGGTCAACTTTATTTTTCTTTTACTAGGCGCTTTATTATTCATATATGCTGATCAATTTAATATTGCCACCCCAGTTGTAGATGGAAATGTAAAAACAGATTTGTTGTTTCCAGAAATCGCAATTAATGGCGGATTAGGCATCGTATTAGCTATTGCATTTATACTTGGATTAGTTGCTGCTGCATACAGTAGCGCAGATAGTGCTCTAACATCACTAACAACTTCTTTCTGTGTAGACTTTTTAGGTATCGAGAAAAAAGAAAAGCAAAATCAAGTAGCGATTCGAAAAAAAACTCATATTGCCATGAGTGCCTTGTTAATCATCGTGATTATAGTTTTTAAACATGTATTAACGGAAAATGTAATCAGTAATTTACTAACCGTAGCTACTTTTACTTATGGTCCACTTCTAGGTTTATTCGCATTCGGAATTTTTACTAATTATAAAATCAAAGATAAATACACGTGGATTGTAGCTTTAATATCTGTTCTAATTATTATTGGAGTATGGAAAATACCTTCTGAATTCATTGGTGGTTATAAAATCGGTTATGAATTACTTCCGCTCAATGGATTACTAACATTTCTAGGACTAATACTGATTCGTAGAAAGTAACACCAAAGTACAAGCTACTTCTATATCTATATTCGCTTGTCTTAAAACCTTATAAAGCTCTGGGTTTTCAGTTCCTGGATTAAAAATGACTCTTTTTGGATTAAGGCCCACTATATATTTATAGTATTGTTCCTGACGGGTAGGATTTAAATATAAAGTAACTGTATCAACATTTTCGAAATCTACTAAATCTGTTTCAATTTGAACTCCTGATACTTCCCCTTCACGCAATCCAATTGCTATAACATCATGATTAAAACGCACCAGCTTATTTATTGCCAAATTAGAATATCGATTGGATTTTAAAGAAGCACCTAATACTAAAGTTTTTTTGGATGTCATATGTATTAATTTGATTGCAAAATAAAGTTAATCTATCCATTAAAAGTTAAAAATAAAGGCTAAAATGTTAAAAACAAAAAACAGGTGTAACATAAGTCTTACCACTCACGTCTTATAGGTAAAGAAATATGATTTTTCATAAATTTAGTTAGTTAGTTACTTAATAATCAAATTTTATTCATAGTTGATGGTTAGTGTTACTATTTGATTATTATAAGAAGACCGCCCCTAATTAAGGGGCGGTTTTTGGTTATATAATTTATTGTTAAAAAAAAAATATTAGTGTAACAGAATTTAGAATGAATCGTCATATATCAAACACACGATTAATCAACGTGTTTAAAACAGGGAAAACAAATGCTTTTGTATTATGCAATACAAAGTACAATGCTTAGCATAATTATCAATCAAATAAACGTTCGAAATGAAAACAATCAATCCACCGAGCCAACAGGCAGGCCAAAAAGCAATTTTATTATTTTTATTATTTTGCTTTTCTCTTGTCATAGCGCAACCCAGTAATAATGTAATACTAGGAACAATCTCAGGAAAAGTAATTGACAAAAATCTTAACCAACCTATACCGTACGCGACTATTATAATTAATGACGGCGCTGACAAATTAATCAGCGGAGGTATCACTACAGAAGATGGCACATTTTCAATTACAGATATCCCCAACGGAAATTACATTTTAAAAATACAGTTCATAGGATATAAAAGTCATAGTCAACCTATCGAAATTTCTAAGAAAAGTAAAAACATTAATGTTGGCACTGTTTCATTAGAAGAAGAGGCACAAGCTTTAGATGACGTAACTATTATAGCTGAACGTACAACCATTGAACAAAAAATAGATCGAAAAGTAATTAACATCGGAAAAGATCTAACTACTACTGGTGGTACCGCAGCAGAAATAATGCAAAATATCCCATCTGTAAACGTAGATCAAGATGGTAATATAGCACTACGTGGTAACCCAAATGTTCAAGTTTTAATTGATGGCAAGCCAACAAATATCTCGCCAACTCAATTATTGAAACAAATACCATCAACCTCTATTAAATCAGTTGAACTTATAACGAATCCGTCTGCTAAATATAACCCAGAAGGTATGAGTGGAATCATCAACATTGTATTGCGTAAAAACGCTAATATTGGATTTAATGGAAACATAAATCTTGGAGTAAACTGGGATAAAAATGCTAGATTTAACAGTTCTATAGACCTAAATTACCGAAGTGGAAAAATAAATGTCTATGGAAATTATGGTGCAAATATTACAAAAAATCTAAATCAAGGGTTTGTATTTAGAGGTGACCAAAATTATAGAACCGATTTCCGTTTTCAGGATAATAACAAATCACATTTATTCAAAGTAGGTTTTGATTATTATATAAATGAAAAAAACACCATATCATTATACACCAATCAAAACATATTTGATGGAAAAACTATTGGAACCACCGACATTTTGTTTTTTGACAACCCAGAAAATAACATTTTTCAGGATCTAATTAATAAAAGTGACAATTTAGGATCTACTTATAATTTTGATTATAAGCATGATTTTAAAAAAGAAGGGCATAATATAGAATTAGAAGTTGATTATAATGTTTTTGAAGGTGACAGCAATGATGACTTTAATTTTGCAGGAGGATTAACTCCCAATTATGATGACATATTAGACAATGAAAGAACGAATACAACAATCAATCTTGATTATGTAAATCCCTTATCAGAAAAAGCTAAATTAGAACTAGGATATGAGGGGCGATTAAGACGTACAGACAATGAATATCGCTCTACACTTTTTGATGATTCTAAATATCGTTATGATAGAGATATTCACGCTATATATGCTACTTATGGCAAAAATTATGAAAAGTGGTCATATCAATTGGGAGCTAGATTAGAAAACTATCAAGTAGAAGCAATTTTTAATAATGAAAAAGTATTTGAAGATGATATTTTTACAATATATCCTTCTGCATATTTAACGTATACACCTGGAGAAAAAAACAGTTACCAATTAAGTTATAGTAGACGAGTGGATCGTCCTGGTCTTAATCAAGTAAATCCTATAAGGGAATGGAGTACACCAAGGATTACCTCTAGAGGAAACCCTGAATTAGATCCACAATTTACAAATTCAATCGAATTAAATTATACACGTAAATTGACTGGAGGCTCAATTACAGCAGGTACATTTTATCGTCTAATTAATGATGAAATTAATCAAACCTTACTAGCTGATCCAACTGTAGAAGAAGGTCAGATACTTACTTTTGAAAATTTTGACAATAACTCTGCGTATGGAATAGAAATTTCAAGTAATTATCGTCCTACTAAATGGTGGAATTTTAATGCTAGTTTTGATTTATACGCACAAACACAAAAAGGAATTGTGGAAGATATTGTAGAAGTAAATGGAATGGATGAGATTGTACAAGTCGCTAGTGAAGTTGATGCTGTTGTCTATAATTTTAGAATGAATAATAATTTTAAAGCTACCAAAAACCTTACTTTTCAAATATTCGGATTTTATCGCGGAGAACAGGAAGGTATCCAATTTAAGACAAAACCTTTCTATTTTATTAATACTGGTGCTAGATACAATTTCTTACAAGGGAAAGGAACGGCAAGTATAAACTTCAATGATATTTTTAACACTATGCGTTTTAGATTCTCAGGTGATTTTCCTTTCGAACAAAATGGACAATTCCAAGGAGAGACACAAACAATATTTCTTGGATTATCTTATCGTTTTGGTAGTGGAAAAAACAGAAAAGTCTCAAGGAAGAGAAGAGACAAAAATGAAAAAAGTGGCGGTGGAATCCTCTAAATAAATCAATTAATATGTTAAATTCATAAAATATATCTATAATATTTGTTAAATTTAAGTATTAATTAAAAAAACGTTGGTTAGTTAAATATTCTTAAAAAACGTACTGTTTTTGTAACACTATCCAATTTGTTACGTCTATTATAGTAGTACCATTTGGTTATAAATTATTTGAATTAGCCTTTAAAAAAAAATAACCCAAGTACATATAAAAAATCGCGAAACGATGTTTCGCGATTTTTACTTTATATATTTCCTTATAATACTACCATTTAATAATAGCACTCCCCCAAGTAAATCCACTTCCAAAAGCTGCTAACACTACAAGATCACCTTCTTTAATTTTACCTTCTTCCCAAGCTTCCGTTAACGCAATTGGAATTGAAGCGGCAGTAGTATTTCCATATCTTTGAATATTATTATAAACCTTGTCATCAGATAATTTAAACTGTTTTTGAACAAACTGAGATATTCTGAGATTTGCCTGATGTGGAATTAACATATTAATATCCAAAGGAGTAAGATTATTTTCTTGTAAGCCTTCATTGATAACTTCAGAAAAACGAACTACTGCATTTTTAAACACGAATTGCCCATTCATATATGGATAATAAGGAATGTTCTCTTGATCATTCTCTGCGATGATTTCTGGTACCCAATGATCAGTACTAGGACCTTCTAACGAAAGTTCTTTAGCATGAGCTCCTTCACTATGTAAGTGGGTAGATAATACGCCACTTCCATCATCTTTTTCATTTCTAGATAAAACCATTGCTCCTGCTCCATCACCAAATATAACAGAAACTCCTCTACCTCTAGTAGTCATATCCAATCCCCCACTATGATTCTCACTTCCTATAATCAAAACATTTTTATACATTCCTGTTTTGATAAATTGATCAGCCACAGATAATGCATACACAAATCCGCTACACTGATTACGAACATCTAAGGCCGGTACAGTTCCCATATCCATCATATCCTGAACTCTTACTCCACCTCCAGGAAAGTACATATCAGGACTAAGTGTCGCAAAAATAATTAGATCAATATCATCTTTTGACAACTTTGCTCTTTCTAAAGCTATTTTAGCTGCTTTTACTCCCATTACAGAAGTACTATTTCCATCCCCTTTTTTGATATGTCGTCTTTCTTTTATTCCAGTTCGTTCCTGAATCCAAGCATCATTGGTATCCATTACTTTAGAAAGATCGTCATTAGTTACAACATTCTCAGGAACATAGCTCCCTAATCCTGTTACTTTTGAAGTATACATATATTTTTAATATTGAGTGTGTATTGTGTGCAATAATAGCTAAATACTATAGTTGCTAAAAAACTGCAGAGCAAGATATGTATTCTTATGTTTTTGATAAAAGAAACTGCAGTCTTATTGTATGCACGCATAATAAAATCACCATATTCTCCATTTATATATCAAAAGTAGCCTCAGGAAATAATATGCTTATTGACAAAACCTAACACAAAAAAGAATAGTCAAAACTTTAATATTTCTTTCGATATTTTATTCACATTATCAGTAACCTCAACCCTATACATTCCTGAAGGAAAAGGACTTAAAGACAATTTATATCTCCTAGACAAATTATTTTTTGATTTTATAATTTGCCCTTCTTTATTATATAAAACATAAGAAACATTAGCATCCTCTTCATCTAAATCTATATAAATAGCATTGGAAGATTGAACTAAATATACCGAAAATGCATACTCCAAAGTTTCCTTTAAATCATTTTGAAATATAGAATGTGTATTCATATTAAACTATTTTCTTGTTTTAAAACAATAACTATTAGTATTTTAAACAGAACTAATATTAAGAATCATCATGATTAAAACTACTGATTTAAAATATCTGAGAAGAGCGAAAACTTTTTAGAAAAATCACTTTTTTCGACTAATGACTAATAAAATCTACAAACGTATATCAATAACAACCTTCAATTATCTTTTTCTAAAAAAACAGAAAAACAAATTAAATAATTTTTAGCTTCTAATAGGATAATTAATAAAACACTTCATATCATAATACTAACATTGGAAAAATCCCTCATTAAAAATTTGAAATAAAGTTCACACCTCTTATGAAACACAAAACTACTTTCTTTCAAATAGTACGATATATCGACAAAAGAGTTTATAAAATGTTAAAATCCCCGTTTGAACCCATAATACTATTTGTTAAATTAAATATAAAATATCGTTAATTTTACACATTAAATAACTTAATTAAAGGTGATTAAAATATTTAAAAAACATAACAGTACGCTAAAACCATATTTTAATTAAAGTAAAACCATATTTATTATCGAAGTGTAATTCCTACATTTGACCCGAGGCTGTTATCATAGTAAAAATTCAAAAAGAGCAACCAACTCTAAATCATAAACTATGAAAACTATATTAAAGTTTTACCATCTTTATTTAGGCAAATCCAATTCCATTTTAATCAGGAATCACTGGATTCAATCCTATGGAATGTATCATGAATAGATTTGATAAATTCCATCGTGTATTAACCAAAACCTCTTTATTCTTAATTGCCTTAATAATCGTCTTACTTATTGTCTACATCATTCTTCAAGTTTTTTAAGAATAAACTAAGAGAAGATTAAAAACACATATAATGATTCATTAATATATAACACACAGAAAAACCAATCTAGTAAACCCTGAAAATCTGTTAGTTAAGATAGCAGCCTCAATTTTCAATATTTCACAGAATTGGTTCCGGGAACTAGACAATAGTTCCCGGTTTTAAAAAATCACAAACGCAATACTTTATTTTGGTGTTTTAAAGTGCACAGCGGGTTATTTAGTATTGTCGTTTTACCGGAGGTTTTCTATTATTAAATAATAAGCCTCCGGATTTAATTTGTCCCCAACCAAAAAAATATCTTTGAATTAAACTTAACACACAATCATCAAATTTAATTTTAAAAGGTGTTTTCCGGGAGCTAACCCCATAGCTTCCGGTTTTTTTTATAAAAATATCAGAATCATTCTTGATCTTATACCAAAAAAAACGAAAGGCACGCCAACCACAGCATGCCTTTCTAACAACCTAACCAATAAATAAACAAACCAAAGTCAGTCGATTGACCGACTAAAGGTAATTTTCAAAATTTTTAACACGAATCGTCGACTTGAGATCGTGCAATAAATTGTATAAACCGAAAAATGTTCTATTGATATACAAAAAATGCTTACTTCCTCTATTACCATTCATCTTTCTTAACTCTGTATCTTTTGAATATTTTTCACTTAAATCTGTTATTTTATTCCAAAAATCTTCATCCGCAAAATCATAAACCTCTTCATTAAAAGGTTTAGTGAATAGACTAAGCATTTCATAGAACAACTCCGAGAAAAATGCTTTCTCTTCTGCCGAATCATCTTCTCGGAGTATTTCCAGTTCGAACATCTTTAGAGCAAAAAAATCTGGGTTTTCGATATTTTCTTTATCAGCTAACTCAAAATATGGAGTATAAAACTCTAAAGGAACTTTTTTAACACAACCGAAATCGATTGCTATTAAATTATCGTCTTTATCTACAAGAAAATTCCCTGGATGAGGATCGGCGTGCACGGCTTTCAGTACATGCATTTGATACATATAAAAATCCCAAAGTGCTTGTCCAATTTTGTCAGCTTTTTCTTGATCAGTATTTTCTTTTGCAAATTCGCTTAAGTGAACACCATCCATCCAATCCATAGTGATGATCCGCTTACTGGATAAATTTTCATAATAATTCGGGAACCTTAAATTAGGAATCCGCGAACAAGAACCAGTAATATCCTTGCTTTGCTGTACTTCTAAAACGTAATCGGTTTCTTCTAGTAGCTTACCTTCTAATTCCTGAAAATATTTATCAGAATCTTTCCCTTTTAAATTAAACATTCTGATGGCGATGGGCTTTACCATCGCCAGATCAGAACTTATACTGTCTGCAACTCCAGGATATTGAATTTTCACAGCAAGTTTTTTCCCGTCTTTAGATGCCTTATGTACCTGTCCGATACTGGCAGCATTAACAGATTGAGTTGCAAACGTATCATATAATTCTTCCGGATATTTTCCGTGATATTTCTTAAATGTTTTTCTTACCAGTGGCGCAGATAATGGAGGAACGCTAAACTGTGCTAACGAAAATTTCTCCACATACGCACTTGGTAAAATATTTTTTTCCATTGAAAGCATTTGCGCAACTTTCAACGCGCTACCTTTTAAATTTTTTAACCCATCATAGATATCAGCGGCATTACTCTCATTTAATTGATCTCTTGTTATATTAGGGTTCACCGCTTTTTTACTATAATATTTTAGATAATTACCACCTACTTTAACTCCCGTCTTTACAAGTTCGGTAGTTCGTCCAATTTTTGATGTAGGTATTTTATCAATTGTCTTCATATTCCTCTTCTATTCTTTAATTTACTCTAAAACATCTAGTTCCACATCGTTTTTTCTTTCCATAGAAACTTTCCAAAATCCAACACACTACTCAAAGGTGTATTATCGAATAAATCGAAAATTGTATGTACCGATTTTTCTATAGCAACATCCGTTTTTTCGAATCCTGGAGATTCATCTTGCATCCAGAATTTTAATAGAAATAAAAATTGTAACCAAGCTCCCTCTGAATATATAGACACCGGATTTTTGGCTATCCTAAACATTTTATCATCATTATCAACCTCAATTAATTCCTTTGCAAAACTTTTAATATGATTTCGCAAACTTTTTAATTGCCCTAAATTTTTAAGCGGCATTTCATGATATTTCAAAACTAAAAGAACGTAGCTCCTGTTTAGCGTTAGTAATTCAAAAAAAGTAAAGAAAAATGTTAGCATTTTATCCTTACTCGATAAAGAATCATATTCTTCATTTCCATTCATAGCATCTATAGTAGTACTAAAAAAAGTATTCCAAATTCCTTTATTTACACTATCTAAACTACCAAAAAACTCATAAAACTCTTCTTCCTTAATTTTTGACTCTTTACAAAATTTATATACCGATTTAGGGTACATATCATGTTCGAGTACATAGTTCATGTACTTTGTTATAATATACTGACTATCTACAGTTTGTTTCTTATTAGATGCTGCCATAATTCTCATTTTACAGAGTAAAGATAATCATTGTTTAACTTTTTTAGAAAAAACTTGAACAAAAAAATTGTTAAAGTTGTTTCATAAAAAATGAAACTTAATTCCCTTTCTTTTTAATAGACGAAATTGTATTAATATACTTACGTTTTTGTATTCACAATTTTATTTCAATGTCAGTTTGTCAGCAAAATATAATTGGTATTTTTTTTGACTATAGAGAATCACAATAGTGATAATTAAAACTAAAACATAAAAAAATGGCAACAGGAAGTATTAATGTATCGGTAGAAAACATTTTTCCTTTGATTAAAAAATTCTTGTATTCGGATCATGAGATCTTTTTAAGAGAATTAATATCTAACGCAACAGATGCTACGCTAAAATTAAAGCACTTAACTAATATAGGAGAAGCCAAAGTAGAATATGGTAATCCTAGGATTGAAGTTAAAGTAGATAAAGAAAATAAACGATTACATATTATTGATCAAGGAATCGGTATGACAGCCGAAGAAGTTGAAAAATATATCAATCAAGTTGCTTTTTCTGGCGCTGAAGAGTTTTTAGAAAAGTATAAAGACAGTGCCAAAGATTCTGGTATAATAGGACATTTTGGACTTGGTTTCTACTCTGCGTTTATGGTTGCGGAAAAAGTAGAAATCATTACTAAGTCTTTTAAGGATGAACCAGCTGCTCATTGGACTTGTGATGGTTCTCCTACCTATACTATAGAAGCTCACGACAAAACCGAAAGAGGTACTGAAATTATACTTCATATTGGAGAGGAAGATACAGAGTTTCTTGAAGAGAATAGAATCAGTGAATTATTGGTGAAATATAATAAGTTTATGCCTGTTCCGATTAAGTTTGGAACTAAAACAGAGACTTTACCAAAACCAGAAGGAGCAAAAGAAGAAGATCCTGCACCTACAGAAGAAGTTGACAACATTATTAACAATCCAAGTCCAGCCTGGACAAAACAACCTTCTGAATTAAAAGATGAAGATTATAAAGGATTCTACAGAGAGTTGTATCCAATGCAGTTCGAGGAACCTTTATTTAATATTCACCTTAACGTCGATTATCCATTTAACCTTACTGGGATTTTATATTTCCCTAAGCTTGGTCAGGATATGAATATGCAGAAGGATAGAATTCAATTATACCAAAATCAGGTATTTGTGACGGATAACGTAGAAGGTATCGTTCCTGAATTCCTTACGATGCTTCGTGGTGTTATTGATTCTCCTGATATTCCTCTAAACGTTTCTAGATCATATCTACAAGCTGATGGCGCTGTAAAAAAGATTTCTAGTTACATTACTCGTAAGGTAGCAGACAAATTAAATTCTTTATTCAAAAATGATAGAGAAGATTTTGAAAAGAAATGGAATGACATCAAAGTAGTTATAGAATATGGAATGCTTTCTGAAGACAAATTCTTTGAAAAAGCAGACAAATTTGCATTATATCCTACTGTTGATGATACTTTTTTCACTTTTGATGAATTACAAGAGAAAATTAAAGATAGTCAAACAGACAAGGATAATAAGTTAGTAGTCTTATATGCATCTGACAAAGATGAGCAACACGCGTACATATCGGCTGCAAAAGATAAAGGATATGAGGTATTATTACTAGACTCTCCTATCGTTTCTCATTTGATCCAAAAATTAGAAACTAGCAAAGAGAATATTTCTTTTGTTCGTGTAGATGGTGATCATATTGATAATTTGATCAAAAAAGATGAAGAAACTATCTCTAAATTATCTGATGAAGAAAAAGATAGCCTGAAGGCTGATTTGGAAAAGGTTATTCCTGCTGAAAAGTATACAGTACAGCTAGAAGCTATGGATAGTAATGCTTCGCCGTTTATGATTACACAACCAGAATTTATGCGTCGTATGAAAGAGATGCAACAAACTGGAGGTGGTGGAATGAACATGTTTGGTAATATGCCGGAGATGTACAACCTTATAGTAAATACTAATCATGATTTAATTAGTGAAATAAAGGACACTAAAACTGATAAAAAGAAAGAACGCCTAATCAAGCAATCTCTTGACTTAGCAAGACTTTCTCAAAATTTACTAAAAGGTGAAGAATTAACTGAATTCATCAAACGTAGTTTTGATATGATAAAGTAGTTGTAGAAATACTAACGTTTTTAGAATATAGATTATAACACCGCTTCACTGTCTAATCAGTAGAAGCGGTTTTTATTTCTGATATATATATGTATTACATATTTTATTATTTTTACAACATCACTCTTTTCTATTAAGATAATAAGACAAAATGAGAACTAAAATTTATCTTTTCATATTAATACTCTGCATTGGTTTTAATACGAATGGACAAGAAATCGTGTCAGGCTATTTACATATAGAAAACCCAAAAGATTGGGAACAAGAAGTATATCTAAGTAAGGTAGAATTAAATGAAAGTAATAACAGCTATACATATACTCCAATAGCGTCATCAGATATTTCTGAAAAAGGATACTTCGCTTTTGATCAAAAATGGTTTAATACTACTGATCATATATACAAAATCCACCTCAACCCTATATCAGAATCAAAAAATAAAGAATTAGTTAAAAATTCAAAGTTATTTATTTTATCAAAAAATGATTCTATTCATTTCGAAAAAGGAGAAACATTATTTTCAAGTTATTCTACCAATAACCAAGCTGATAAAGAATGGCAACAGTTAAAGAAATTTGAATCTAAATTTGAAAGTTTACACGATAACTTTGATACTGAAGAATACTTACTGAGGACAAAAGGATATATAAAAGACTCTTTACAAATACTATTGGTAAAATTAATCAGTATTAAAAAACTTGATGATAAAAAATTACTAGAAAGAGACATCAAAGAAAATACTGCATATTATAACAGCTTATTAAAAGAATTAAAATCTAGCGAAATTGATCCTTCTTTATTTATATATCTTGAGAACAAGCTTTCTTTAGTTGATAAAAGAATTACCGAAAAAAAATATTCTTTAAGTATGTTCTTAAATGGGATTGCTGGGTTAATTATACTAACACTTATCTTTTTAATTATAAGAAAACGAAAAAAAGGAAATAGTACTCCTATAACAGTATTAAGCAATCAAGAAAACACTATCAAGGAGTTAATTATATCTGGAAAGAGTAATAAGGAAATTGCTAATGAATTATTTATTAGTATTAATACAGTAAAAACTCATATCTCTAATATTTACAGCAAGTTAAATATAAGTAGTAGAAAAGAATTATTAGTTAAAAAGTAAAATCATACCCGTACTAGTACTTTATTACGACTTCTAAAATCACACTTTTTTTAATATATACACTTCTTTTGATTACCAAAACAAAGGCAATCAAAACGAATGAATATTTCTCTTTTTAAAAAATGGAATTTAGTACTTGGCTGGACCGTATTTACTATTTCTTTGGTAGTATATATAATAACTGCAGAACCTACAAATAGTTTTTGGGATGTAGGAGAATACATTTCTGCTTCTTCTAAACTGCAAATTGGACATCCTCCAGGTGCTCCTTTATTTCAGATGATCGGTGCATTTGCTTCTCTTTTCGCTACTGCTCCAGAGCAAATAGCATACACCTTAAATATTACCTCTGGAATTGCAAGTGCATTTACTATATTATTTATGTTTTGGTCGATTACCTTGCTTCTTAAAAATCTAGCAATTTCTAGATCAAGTTTTACAACTAGCTCAGCCATAACAATACTAGGTAGCGCCTTTACTGGCTCCTTAACATTTGCTTTTACTGATAGTTTTTGGTTCAATGCAGTAGAAGCCGAAGTATACGCCATGGCTACTCTTATACTATCAGTTATGTTCTATTTAGGGCTTTTATGGCAGCGGGATATGAATACACCTAAAGGAAACAAATGGATCATTGTAATTTCATTTATTATTGGGCTATCTTTTGGTGTTCATTTTATGGGATTGCTTTCTATTCCTGCAATAGGTTTGTTATATTATTTCAAAAACTATAAAACCGTAACGTTCAAAAATTTTATTGTTGCTAATAGTATTGTAGTAGCTACATTACTTTTCATTTTTAAAATGTTACTACCTTACACATTAGCATTTTTTGGAACTTCGGAAATATTCTTTGTAAATTCTATTGGATTGCCTTTTCACTCAGGAACTATAATAGCAGGTATTAGCTTGATCATTTGTTTTTATATGGGCCTTCGATATACCAGAAAAAAAGGGTATCCTTTGATGAATACTTCTCTACTCTGCATTCTTTTTATTCTAATAGGATTTTCTAGTTGGTTAATGATTCCGATTAGAGCAAATGCAGGTACTGTTATAAATGAAAATAATCCAAATAACGCTCGAGAATTATTAGCTTATTACAATCTAGAACAATACCCAAAAACTCATCTGTTTTACGGACCTCAATTCTCTGAAATATACGGAAACTTAGATGAACAAGAACCCTATTTAGACGACAAACCTAAATATGAAAAAGACATAAATACAAAAAAATATGTGATTGTTAATGATTGGAAAAATGCACGACAAAACTTAGATAATACTCATAAAACTTTATTACCAAGAATGTGGAGCACAGAACATATTAGTAATTATATGTTATTCAGTGGACCTTTAGAGTTCTCTGTTAAAAATGAATATCAAGATCAACAAGAACTGATTGACACAGTCATTGATTTTAGAAAAAAGTATGCGTCTGGCGAATTAGATTATGATGATTATCACAAGTTCTTAGAGTCATTCGGTCAGTTTTTAGATATAAAACCACCCTCTTTCTTTGATAATGTATCCTATTTATTTCAATACCAAATCAACTATATGTATTGGAGGTATTTTATGTGGAACTTCGTTGGAAGACAAGATGATGTCCAAGGCAAACTATCTTCTTTGCATGGAAACTGGCTCAGTGGAATTCCTATTATCGATGAATCTCGTTTAGGTTCTCAAAACAATTTACCAACGGATACATTAAAAAATAAAGCAAGAAACACCTACTACTTTCTTCCTTTAATTTTAGGGTTAGTAGGATTCGTTTTTCACTTCCAAATGGATAGAAAAAATTTCTGGGTATTATTGGTATTCTTTTTATTTACGGGGTTGTCATTAAAAATATATCTTAATGAAAGACCTTTTGAACCAAGAGAAAGAGATTACGCCTTGGTGGGTTCTTTTTATGTATTTGCAATTTGGATTGCATTTGGAGTCTATGCTCTTTTTGATATCTTAAAAAATCAGATTAATACTAAAAAGGCTGCATATTTAGCTATTACAATTTCATTACTTGCAGTACCTTCATTATTAATTTCTCAAAACTGGGATGATCACGATCGATCCAATCGATACACTGCTCAATCTTCTGCAAAAACGTATCTATCTTCTTGTCAGAAAGATGCTATTTTATTTTCTATTGGAGATAATGATAGCTTTCCATTATGGTATACACAAGAGATAGAAGGTTATCGGACAGATATACGAATTTTAATTACGAATTTATTGGCTACAGATTGGTATGTTGATCAAATGAAAAAGGCAGCCTATGACGGCAAACCTGTACCATCACAATTAGAACACAATTTTTATGCATATGGAAACAACGATGCTGTTTTCTTTAAAGAGGTAACAAAGGATACCATGCATATTAAAAACTGGATGAGATGGATAACTTCTAATGATCCAAGAACGAAGGGTGAACTTATGAATGGAAAAACAGTATCTACCTTTCCTACTAAAAACATTAGGATTCCGGTTGATAAAGAAAAAATCCTTAAAAATGGTATCGTTTCTGAAAAAGATGCCGATAAGATTGTACCTTATATAGATATTCATTTAAAAGGAAATTACATCCCAAAACATAGATTAGTCATGTTAGATATCATTGCGAATAACAACTGGGAACGTCCTATTTATTTTACAGGAGGTAGTTTTGGCGATGACGATTACATCTGGATGAAAGATTATTTACAGCTTGATGGAATGACCTATAAACTTGTCCCTATTAAAACAAAAGTAAATCCAAAAAATCCTTATCAATTAGGAAGAGTGAATACGGATATTATGTATCAAAACGTAAAAGCTTGGGACTGGGGAAATGGAGATAGTACAGAGATTTATCACGATCCCGAAACTAGAAAAAATGGGATATCATACAGGACCAATTTAGGTAGACTCGCAAATCAATTAATAAAAGAAAATAAGTTAATTAAAGCAGAAGAAATTTTGGATTTAGGAATAGAAAAAATGCCTTTGGAATTCTATGAATATTATACTCCTTTACACGATTTTATAAATAGTTATTATCAGATAAATAAGCATGAAAAAGCAAGGCCTCTTTGGAAACAAGTAGCTAAGAAATATCAGGAACAATTACAATACTTTGCAAATCTATCCTATGAAAATCAACAAGAACATTTCGAAAGTATTATGGACAATGTAACATATTATAGAGATCTTATAGACACACTTGTTGAAAATGAAGATACTGACTTAATCGATACAGAAATAGATTTATTTAACAAGTATATAGGCTTATTTCCAAGATTTTTTACTAGAAGAGAAAAACCTTCATTAGAAGATGAAGAAAACTTATTAAAGGAATTAAAATCAGAACAGGAAATTAGGTGATTTATAAATAAACTAAAACTAATAACAAAATATGCTTTTATAACATCGATACGTTATTTATCATGGATACGACTAAAGTTATTTTGATGTTAAAATTTATAAAAAATATTATTTAATTAGGATTCCTTACTATATTTGTTTCAGAATTTTTTAAACCTTAAAAATTATCAAAATGAGTAAATCAATTTTTTATCATGCAGGATGTCCCGTTTGTGTAAGTGCAGAACAAGACCTTATACATCTAATCGGAGCTTCAAATGTAGAAGTTGTTCATCTAGGAGAGGATCAATCACTAATTAGTAACGCAGAAAAAGCAGGTGTTCAATCGGTTCCAGCGCTAGTGACAGCTAACGGCAACGTATTACATATTAATTTTGGCGCATCTTTATCTGATGTAAAAAAATAAAAAAATTTAAATTACATAGTTAGGATTCCTAATTAAAAGAATCCTAACTATTCTAAAACTAATAGAAATTATGAGACATATGTTTTTTTTAATACTGATACTATTAAGTAATGTATTATTTGCTTGTGACGAGTGCAAAAAATACGATAATGATAATTTAAAGATCATTGAAGTTAGTGTTATTCATCTAGAGGAACTATCCAGTACCATTTGGGAAATTAAAGTAAAAGGAAAGGCAGGAGAAACCACTCCTGAACCAGTAGGGCAGCTTCATGGGGCTCCAGTTTTGGGATATGTTTTTCCAACTACATTAAAACCTACCGATGTGGGTTTTAGTAGTACTGAAGGAATTATTGCCCTGGCATTAACATCACATCCCGATTTTGATGACACTCCTTTATGGGATGAAAACTCTGACAAGAGATATGATAACGATGGTATCGTATGGCATCCACATTGGGTAGTTCTGCATTCGGACAAAAGAGTCAAAGGTGGATTATCAGTAAAGCAATTTAAAAAAGATGATAAAACTATTAAACTTCCTCCTACTAATCCGGGAATGCCAATGTATATGGATTCTCCAGGTTTTCAAGTGATTACTAAAGGAAACTCAATCAAAGTAGTTATCCCCGATTACCGAATAAGCAATCAAACTAATTTCAAATTTGATGCAGTTTCCGCTTATATGCAGGTAAATACTGAAAAAAAAGAGTTTCCTATGCTCGGTGTTTATAAAGTATATAGTGTTTTAAGTACCGATCTCTCACTTCCGTATAATGTTGAATTCAAATAAAAAGAAAATGAAAATAGCTGTTTGGGATACTTATGTAAATCGAAAAGATGGATTGCTAATGCATTTTGACATCCTTGTTTCAAATGAAAGCATGGATGAAGATCAGGTTTTAGCATATGGAAAAAAGTACTTAAGTACTAAAACTTTTAAAACTCTTAGTTTGACTGCTAAAGAATGTAGGTTTTGTCATATTGAAACCGCTTCTCCAGAAATTGTAAATCTTATAGAAACTAAGGGTTATGCTATAATCGAAATGGAAAATTGTAATTAGTAATGAATTAACTAATTAGGATAACTAACTTTGCAAATAAGAAAGCAAAACTTTCTTATTAGTTTTATATGGATAAGAGTATTTTCAATATACCGTTTCAACATGAAGATATCAATGCTAAAATTGTTATTGGTTTAGAACGTATTTCTGAAATTTTCCGTGTTTTGTTATGGGAATATTCTAAAGAACTTAAAATAAGCCCTATACAGATTCAAATCTTGATTTTTGTAGCGTATCACAAGGAAAGTCAATGTACAGTTAGTCATTTAGCTAAAGAATTTAATCTTACCAAACCTACTATTAGTGATGCTGTTAAGGTCTTGGAGCAAAAAAAACTGATCTCCAAAAACAAAACATCCACTGATAGCAGAAGTTATCATATTAGTTTAACATTAAATGGAAAAAAGAGTGTTTCTGAAACAGAGAACTTTGCCAATCCAATTAGGAAACAAATTGATACCCTTAATTTTGAAGAGCAACAATCGCTATTTTCAACGCTTAGTTCTTTAATCTATAAATTAAATAAATCTGGTGTTTTATCTGTTCAGAGAACCTGTTTCGCGTGTAAATTTTATGAAAAGAAATCTGAAACCAATGATTTCTGTAATCTTATTCAAAAGGATTTAAGTTCTAACGATATCCGATTGGATTGTCCTGAATTCGAAAAAAAATAAAAAACCTCCTGACCCAAGTTTTCAGGAGGTTTTTGCTACATAATACATTACTCTACAAGCATATATATATTAGTAATCGATAAATGATTTTTGTTACTATATTTCTAGTATTTAACAAATATGACTTTACTATTCTAGCCTTATAAGGTTATCTATCTGTTACAATTTTCATAAAGATTACATCACTAGTTATGCTTTTAGTATTTTAGTTTACTGACACAAATAACCTCATTATGAAAAGAATCTTGATAATATTATTAACTATCTCTATATTAAGTTGTAATCAAAATAAAAAAGAAAAACAACCTGCTCCAGAAGTTACTGAGACTAAAGACCCTATTCCTGTGGAACCTAATGGCGGAATAGGTGACGGAGCTTTATCAATCTCAGATCATTTTATTAGCAGTATAGAAAAGGCGCATAAAAAAGAAAAGTTTTTAAATCACAAGGCAGTTAGTTTTTATATTAAAATTCTTTTCAACGGAAAAGAGCATTTAGAGGGTAAAGTTACGATGCTCACAAATTCATCGAAAATAAGAATTGATAAAAAAGATGATAGTAAGCTTATTTATGATGGGGAGAATGTATATCTCTGTCCTGCGGATGCAAATGATAAAGGAGCGCGTTTCGATATGTTTACTTGGACTTATTTCTTTGGGTTACCGTACAAATTAAGTGATCCAGGTACGAAATGGGAAATGCAAGATGATAGAACTCTTAATAATACCATACACAGCACTGCTAAACTTACTTTTGAAGCCGGAACAGGAGATGCACCTGATGATTGGTATGTAATTTATGCTGATCCAGTTGCTAAATCACTACAAGCTGCTGCTTATATTGTTACTTTCGGAAGTGATGGTGATATTTCTAACGCTGAGGCAGATCCGCATGCCATTCATTATAAAGACTTTATTACTATTGATTCTATCCCCTTTGCAACAAGATGGGAGTTTTATGGGTGGACTTCAGAAAAAGGAATGACCGATAAGTTAGGCGAAGCTACTATTAGTGATATTACATTTTTGGAAAACGAGGGCGAACTATTTGATGATCCTGAAAACTCTAAAATCATTGACTAAAAATATTAATTAAACAAAAAACACCGCTTTTAAAGCGGTGTTTTCTTTATTCACAACTTCAGTAAAGTTTACAATCCCGAAATTACGAATTCCTCCCAGTTCCCTATTGATATTCTATTACAAGTCATTGGTTGACCGCCATCTTCTGAACTAATGTACTTACCATTATTACCTTTTAATGCATACGTACTTCCTCCTCTATTTACTAATGTAAATTGTTCCCAAGATCCTATTTGTGATCTATTACAAGTAATAGGTTTAGCACCGTTCTCACTGCTTACATATTTTCCATTATTTCCTTTAATGGCTATTTTTCCACCACTCAGTGTTACTATTTCAAATTTTTCCCACACTTGTGGATTCGTTCTATTACAATTCATTGGTTTACTCCCATTTTCGCTGCTCACATATTTACCATTACTCCCTTTTAGTTCAATCATATTATTAGAAACCTGCGCTGGATACATTTTATTAATTCCAATAACATCACTATCAGACAAACCATTACGTTGAGCGTTATACGTATCTCCATTAATCCGAGTTATAGTAGGTTGACCATTTTTAGAAAAAGCATATGATCCATACATCATAATACTCCCAAGATCCAGATCAGAAGTGTATTCATTACCATCCTGATCTTGTTCTATATAAGTTTTAAAATTAAATTCTCTACCGCTTTGAATATTTTCGAAAACTACTCTTATGTATTGATCTCGATCCTTTCTACTTTGTTCATGCCATAATCCAATAGCATGACCAATTTCATGAATTGTATTACCAGTGGAACATCCATTTGCCAACGTAATATCTTGGCGCCCTCCAATACGTCCAACATAAGAAGAACACCCCGATCCATTTTTAAAATACACATAATTGGATTGGTTTGTACGTGGTACAAATCTTAACGCTGTTTTGGATTCCCAATGAGCTATTGCATTTGTTATTCGAGCTTGATTAGGCATTCCACTCTGGATAGTATAATACACGATATTATTAGGCCACCTCCCACCAGTTCTTCCTACTCCTTTATTTGTATCAGATAATTCTATTTTTATATCACCTTCTAAAATGTAATATTTATTAATACTCTCAACATTTATTTCTTTTCCATTTAAAATGATTTGCAATAATTCTCCTGTTTCATTCGGATATGCCTGCTCTAAGCTAAAATCATCATATATAGTTTGTTGATCATCGGACTGTAATTCTTGCGATTCGCATGACATTAGCAATATGCTTATCATCAATCCTATCCATAAGGGTTTGAAAATTTTAAAATAATCATTCATAATGTGAGTTTGTGTGGCTTTAAAAACAATACTATATTAACCATAACTTTTCTTTTAATTTTATGGAAAATACTAAGTGCCTTAAAACTTTTAAAAAACGACGTATATAAAAAAGTATTCGTTTACCCAGCGCAAAAGGACTTGATAATTGTATTATACTTTCTCTATTTTTTGTATCTTGTAGTAAACACAGGATAACCAAACTTAAATTCAAACTCATGACTCCATTATTCAAAAAATTACAACTACCTCCATCACTTGATGAGATATTAATATTGAATGAACCGGAAGGATTTTGCAAAGAACTAGATTGCCTAAAGGATGTTATAGTAAAAGAATCTTTGATACAAGTATCTGAAGTTGATTTTGCATTAGTCTTTGTTAAGGAACAAAAACAAATCGAAAACCGAATCGAAACTATTTTTCCTAAATTAGTTGGTGATGCTATTCTTTGGTTTGCTTACCCTAAGAAAAGTTCTAAAAAATATAAGTCTGAGATCACAAGAGATCATGGATGGGGAGTTTTGGGTGATTATAACTTAGAGCCTGTAAGACAAGTAGCTATTGATGAAGATTGGAGTGCATTACGTTTTAGAAAAGTAAGTTTCATAAAACATATGAAAAGAAGTAAAGATTTTGCACTCAGCAGTGCTGGTAAGGTAAAAACAACTGGGATTTAATGAGTTGGCATTTGTATATTTTATCCGGTGTTTTTATAATCGCCGGTATTTTTCACCTTATTAAACCAAAGGCATTTATGAGAATTATGCCGCTATATATTCCATATCACAGGCAACTGGTCTACCTAAGTGGTATCGCGGAAATTGTTGCAGGTATTGGTCTTTTATTTACTCAGACACGTTTTTTTTCGGTTTGGTCTATTATATGTATGTTAATTTTATTTTTTCCAGTTCATATACACATGCTTATAAATAAAAAAGCAGGTTTAAATTTGCCAAAATCAATTCTAGTATTTAGGTTATTACTTCAATTTGGCTTAGTTTATTGGGCACAATCATATCTTTAAAAAACAAAATCATTGGATCTATTTAGTTCTAAAAACGAACATATTCAGCTAAAAATGCCAGATGGAGATGTACATTATTATCCATTTCTTTTTGAAAAAGTTGAAGCTGATCAATTATTTAACCAATTAAAAGAGTCTATTCAATGGCAACAAGATGACATAAAGGTCTTTGGTAAAACCTATAAGCAGCCACGCCTTACTGCCTTATATGCTAATAATGAAAATACCTATTCGTACTCTAATATCACCATGCAACCTCATTTATTTACAGATAATTTATTAAAGATTAAAAAAAAGGTAGAAGATGTAAGTTCGGAGATTTTTACAACTTGTTTACTAAATCTATATCGCAATGGTCAAGATAGTAATGGTTGGCATTCTGATAATGAAAAAGAACTTGGTCCAGAACCAATAATCGCATCTGTAAGTTTTGGCGAAGAAAGATGGTTTCATTTTAAGCATAAAACTAAAGAACTAAAGCAAAAACTTTTATTACAACACGGTAGTCTACTTCTAATGCGTGGAAAAACACAAGAAAATTGGTTACATCAATTACCAAAATCTAAGAGAATTACAAATCCGCGAATTAATCTTACCTTCAGGATTATTAATTAAAAGGCTTTTAATCCCTATGAATAAAACATAAAATCTATATCATTAGATACATATCTCGAGAATAATCCATAGATTTTAAATTGTAATTATCTTTTTTCCATAATATTAGGGTCAGGATAAATAATCCTATATGTAATATCGACAGTCCTATTGAATTTACGTCTAATAAAAAAAGTGCCAAAAACAAAAACAAAATCGATGCACATATCAGGACTTTTCTTGTAAAATAACCAAGAATTAGAAATAACCCCAAAACAAACTCTTCAAAAGGAACTAGCGGAGCTAATGCTTCAACCAAGTCGTATTTAAATACCGTTGTTTTTGTAAAGTAGGTGTCAACTTCATTCAGAAATTCTGAATAAATAATTACGTTATAGGCACTATGTAGTGCCAAAAAACCTCCAAACAGTATCCGAACCACTGCATATAAATAAACTCTAAACTTCATTGCCGATTTGTGTGAAAAATTTGCAGGGCAAAAGTATAAAGTGTTCCTTACTGTCTACTTGTAGAATTATAGTAACTACTTGTACTTTTAAAACATAATTAGTTAATTATCAGTTAAATAAAGTAAAAACATTCAAAAACACTTGTACAAAACAGTTATTAGGTTTGATTTTATTTTTGTAACTTTAAAACAAAAGAAAAATTGATTATGAATCGTTATACCTTACACGAGACCTTTGTTGTACATCAATATTCATTCGATAAATGGGAAGCGGAACCTCATAATCACAATTATTTTGAGATCATTTTTGTTGAAAAAGGAAGTGGTTATCACACAATTAATGGTATTCGATTTCGGTATAAAAAAAATGACATTTTTCTACTTGCTCCAGAAGACACGCATCATTTTGAAATAGAAAAACATTCTGGTTTTACACACTTTAAATTTACCGAACTTTTATTTTCTAGTAAAGTCAACTTACCCGATAGGAAATATTGGTTACAACGAATTGAACAACTACTACATCATCCTAATATTATCCCTGGAGATGTAATTTCACATGAAGAAGATAGAAGTATTATCTGGGATATCCATAATGTAGTTATGGAAGAATTTAAAAACGAAAAGATATATTATCAAGAGATTATTTCGAATGCAATCAGTACTATATTAAGTATTATAGTCCGTAATATTTCTGACAAATACAGTTCTCATAATAGAAATGTTTCAATAAGTGATTCGAGGATAGATCAGATACTAGGTCACATCAGACAGCATGTATACGATAATGACCTTACCAAGATTAGTTATATGGCTAATAAGTTCAATATGTCGCAGAGTTCGATTAGCACTTATTTTAAGAAAGCAACGGGAGAATCTATACATCAATATGTAACCAAATATAAAATGAAACTCGTAGAATATAGGTTACAGAATACCGAATTTACAATTGCAGAAATTGCCTATCAATTAGGATACACTGATGAGAGTCATCTTACTAAGACCTTCAAAAAGTATTTCTCTATGTCTCCTAAGCAGTATCGAAAGGATCTTACAGTTAGTAAATAAAATCTTGTTTTATTTTAACCAAAAATATCATTCAATACTTTAGCCAAACGTATTCCTCCCTTTTGTAATTGAGCTCTTACAATTGGAAAATTATTATACATATACTTGTACCCCAACTTCTCTCCTACATTTGCAGAGGCATATACTTTTTTCGCAAGGCTTTGCGACTCATAAATCCAATCTAATACTTCACCTTTTTTTATAGCTTCTATTTCTGATAATGATAATTCGTCTGTATTATTGGCTAATTCTGTATAGCTCATTCCATAATAATCAAGCATTTCACTATCCCAAACTCTATGTAAATTAGACCCATCTCTAAACCAACGTACCTGGATATCATTCCCTCCTTTATCCTCTCCTCTTCCTACATGTAAAGGCTGATGTAAATCACCAATAAAATGAACTAACATTTTAAGATAAAATTCTTTATCTTCTTCAGAAGAATCCTCACTTTTCAAAACCTCTACACATTTTTGAATTCCTTGAACTAAATCTCCATGTTTACTAGGAGTTTCTTCTCCGTATTTTTTATCAAAAGAAAAGTTTACATAATGCCAAGGACTATAGCCTCTATAACGATCATCACTTTTTATTTCATCAGCATAAATTGAAACAAAAGCTAACCCTTTTCCTTTTAATATGTTAGCAATATTTCTTTTTGCCTTTTCTGTAAGGTGGCTATCTGCTATCTCTCCTGTAACCCTATGACCTGTTTTACCCCAATCATCATTAAATGAGAATGCATTAAAGGAAATAGTAAACAGTAATAAAAAGGCAATGTATCGAGTAATCATTAGTATATATTTTGAAGCAAAGATAAAAAAGGGTATGTTAGTGAATCGTTAAATGTTATTTTTAACAAAGATATTTTACCTAAAGAATTTTAGATCAAAAATATGGTAGCATATTTATCGTTTCATAAAGACATATCTTATAAACCCCAATATATATGAAAATAAGATTTTCATTATTTCTGATTGCTTTTACAACATTTTGTTTGGCTCAAGAGAAAGAAGAAAAAGAATACAATTCTGCGACCGTTAGAGTTAACCGTCTTATCGAAGGTACATTAACAACTCCATACTCCGATGATAATGTTCCTCTCGTTATTTTTATTATGGATGCTGGAGCTATCAATAGAGAGGGTAATGACAGAATGTCTAAAAATGATGCTTTTAAATTATTAGCTATAGCACTAGCAAAGAAAGGCGTAGCATCGTATCGTTATGACAAAAGATTGTTTAAAATTGATGCTTATGGAATTAGAGAGCACGAAATTTTATTAGAACATTTTATTCAAGATGCGCAAGCAATAGTTAAATACTTCAAGGAAAATGGTAATTACACAAAGGTCATTTTGGCGGGTCATGGACAAGGTTCTTTAATCGGGATTGTAGCTGGCCAGGAAAACGTTGATGGTTTTATATCAATTGCTGGAAATGCACAATCGGTAGACCAAATTGTAATACAACAATTAGAAAAACAAGCACCTGGGTTGGATAAAAGTGCTGCGGTAGCTTTTACTGAATTAAAAGAAAAAGGAAGAGCTACAGATTACGATCCAGCTTTAGAATCTATATTTGGTTATCAATTACAGCCTTTTATGAAGTCTTGGATTAAGTATACTCCTTCTGAAGAGATACAGAACCTAGAAATACCAATTCTAATATTACAAGGTGATAAAGATCTACAAGTAGAAGTCTCTGAAGCAGAAAAATTGAAAGAGGCTGTTCCTAATGCGGAGTATGTGATCATAGAAAATATGAATCATATACTTAGAGAAATAAAAGGTAGTAGACTAGAAAACCATAAATCTTATAACGAATACTGGCTTAAAATTATGCCAGAAGTTACCACTAGTATTGTTAACTTCGTAAAAGACTAACCAATTAGAAGAATCATTAACCCTAAGCTAATTTAATTGAATTCACATCGTATTGTATTTTCTGATATTGACGGAACACTTCTTAACCCGGAAAGAGAACTTTCTGAATTTACTATTTCAGAAATAAAGCGAATAAAAGATACTATCCCTGTCATATTAATTTCTTCTCGTATGCCAAGTGCTATGACACATTTACAAGAAGAATTGGATATTACCCATCTTCCACTAATTTGTTATAATGGGGGGTTAGTTTTAGTAGACAAGAAACCTATTCATTCTACTTTTATACATCCGGATATAATACAGGAGTTGAACAACTTTAATAACAAGAACTCATTTCATATAAGCTTATATCATAATGATGATTGGTTTGTTCCTGAAATGGATTTTTGGGCAAATAGAGAATCACAAAATACTAAAGTAACTCCAGTTGTAAAATCAACAAAAAAAGTTATAGAAGAATGGAAAGTCGAAAATAAAGGAGCTCATAAGATCATGTGTATGGGGGATGAAAAATATATTGAAGAAGCATTTATTTTTTTAAAAACACATTTTAGCGAAACATTACACTTATATAGATCAAAGCCTACATATATTGAAATTGCTCATAAAAGTATTTCAAAATTAACTGCGATTGAATTACTGCTTACTAAGTATTATAAAATTTCTCTATCTGAAGCAGTAGCTTTTGGCGATAATTATAACGATATTGCTATGATAAAAGCTGTTGGTACCGGAGTAGCTGTTGCCAATGCGAAACCTGAAACATTAAAAATTGCTGATGTAATAACACTACCCGGAAAAGAAGATGGTGTTGCTACATATATAAAAAACAATATCTAATACTTGTGCTAAAAAAAATTACTCTGATTAGAATTCTAATATTTCACATTTTTATTATCTACTCTTTTACAGGTTGCAAACCAACAAAATCTGCAATAAAAGTAGATACTACACCAATTATTGCATCCTTAGATTTAGTAAATATAATAGATGATAAAGTAAAGGTAGAATTAAAAATCAATAGCATAAACTCAGATACAATCAGTTATTACCTGCCCAAAATTGTTCCCGGAACATACCAAAACAATAATTATGGAAAATACATCGAAGATTTTAAAGCTTTCGATAATGAGGGCAATGAATTGTCTGTAAAAAAACACGGAGATAATCGCTGGAAAATAAACAGTGCAAAACAATTAAGTTCCATAACTTATTTAGTGAACGATACTTTTGACACAGAAAATGACCATCAAATATTCTCTCCTACAGGAACAAATATTCTACAAAACAAAAATTTCGTTCTTAACCTATATGCTTTTGTAGGATATTTTGACAACAAAAAAGAAAATAAGTACAACCTTTTTATCAAACATCCTATAGATATGGAAGCTTCAACTTCTTTATCTGAATATCTACCAAAAGAGCCTCAAGCAGGAGCTTTATATGATACAGATGTTTTTATTTTTAAGAGATATGCTGATTTAGCTGATTCTCCCATAATGTATTCCTTTCCGGACAAAATAACTTTTAATATTAATGAAATTGAGGTTTTATTAAGTGTTTACTCTCCTACCAAACTTCATCGTGCTGCGCAATTAATGCCACAAATGGAACGCATGATCAGAGCGCAAAAGAATTTTTTAGGATATATCAATACGACAAAAAAATATAGTGTTATACTTTACCTTTCTTCTTCTAAAAGTGATGATGCTAAAGGTTTTGGAGCCTTAGAACATAATACTTCTACAGTTGTTGTACTTCCTGAATCGATACCATTACAAAAACTGAATGAATCGCTGACAGATGTTGTTTCGCACGAGTTTTTTCATATCATAACTCCATTAAGTATACACTCTGAAGAGATTCATGATTTTGACTACAATAATCCAAAAATGTCAAAGCATTTATGGTTGTATGAGGGTACAGTTGAATATTTTTCTTTATTATTTCAGATTAATCAAGCACTCATTGAAAAAGAAGAATTTTTTGAAAGAATTTTAGAAAAAATAAATAATTCTAAAAATTTTGATCAAAGCTTTTCTTTTGCGGAAATGAGTAAAAACATATTACAAGATCCATATTTAGAAAATTATGGCAACGTCTATGAAAAGGGTGCTCTAATTTCCATGTGTATCGATATAATAATGCGAGAAAAAAGTAAAGGAGTTTATGGTATTGTTGATCTTATAAAAGGGTTATCAGGAAGATTTGGAAATAAAAGTCCTTTTAAAGATGATGAATTAATAAAGGTGATAGAAGAACTTTCTTATCCAGAAGTAGCAGATTTTCTAAAATCTCATGTTATTAATAATACCCCTATCGATTATGGATATTACTTAAAAAAAGCTGGATTGATATACAATACTGTAGAAATTCCTTCTGAATATTTCATTCATGAACAAGAACCCTTTATAAAAGGTTCTGAAACTACTAAAAAGGTAGTTTTTACTGCTGGGGCAGAACGTAATAACTTTCTAAAAAAAGTAGGAATAAAAAGAGGAGATATTCTATTAAGCATAGATAGTAAAACATATACCATAAAAAACATTTATGATCTTTTTAGTGATTCTAATAAATGGAATATTGGTGATGATGTTGTTTTTACAATCGAACGAGATCAAAATATTTTAAAACTTACTTCTAAAGTAATTCCCCCTGCAGTAGAAAAAATAATTCTTAAACAGAATCCTAACGCTACTGAAAGACAGATAGAAATTTTAAAGAGCTGGATTAATGATTAACTCACATTAGGAAGTTAATTTAATTTTAATCCAAAAATTGTATTTTGCAACGCATCTCACAATATAATGAACTCACACTATGGAAAATGTTCCTTTTTTTGCCAATGACACCATTGTTTTTGGAATTCTAATGCTATGCTTAGGTCTTGTTTTTTACACTTCATCAATTAAAACAGGTTTTTGGCAAGGGTTTTATAAATTTGTTCCTGCACTATTACTTTGTTATTTACTCCCAGCTATATTTAACTCCTTAGGAATTATATCTCCTGAATGGAAAGAACTAGGTACTGACGGAGAGATTATCGAAAAATCATCCAATGTATATTATATAGCCAGTAGATACTTATTACCAGCTTCTCTAGTATTAATGACACTTAGTATAGATTTAAAAGCAATCTTTAATTTAGGACCAAAAGCCTTAATTATGTTCGCTACAGGAACTATAGGTATTATAATAGGAGGACCTATCGCTATTTTATTAATCTCTTTGATTTCTCCAGAAACTGTTGGAGGTGCTGGTTTTGATGCGGTCTGGAGAGGCTTATCTACACTTGCTGGTAGTTGGATTGGTGGAGGAGCTAATCAAGCCGCTATGTTAGAAATTTACGAATATAATCCTGATAAATATGGAGGTATGGTACTAGTAGATATCGTAGTAGCAAACCTTTGGATGGCTATTTTACTAATTGGTATTGGAAAAAGTAAAAAAATTGACAAATGGCTAAAAGCGGATAGTAGTGCCATTGAATCACTAAAAGAAAAGGTATCCTCTTATGCAGAAAGCGTTAATAGAAACCCTACGTTAACGGATTATATAATTATGTTATCTATCGCTTTTACAACCGTAGGCTTAGCACATTGGGGAGCAAATGGAATGTCTGGATTTTTATCGAACAATTTCGAAGTATTTAATGACAAAAGCTCTGCCCTATCATCCTTTACATCTCAATTCTTTTGGATGATTACTATAGCAACCGCTATTGGAATTCTATTATCATACACTAAAGCGAAAAAATATGAAGGAGCAGGAGCTAGTAAAATCGGTAGTATTTTTATTTACATTCTAGTTGCAACGATTGGAATGAAAATGGATTTGAAAATGATATTAGAAAATCCTGGATTAATTGGAATTGGGTTGGTTTGGATGACCATACATGCGCTTCTTTTAATTGGAGTTGCTAAATTAATAAAGGCACCCTACTTTTTCCTTGCTGTAGGTAGCCAAGCCAATGTAGGAGGAGCAGCATCAGCTCCAGTCGTGGCAGCAGCATTTCATCCATCACTAGCAACAGTTGGCGTACTCTTAGCTGTGTTTGGTTATGTGGTAGGAACCTATGGTGCAATTCTATGTACAATATTAATGCAAATTGCTTCTGGAAGTTAGTTTTTCAATCTAATTTATAGCATCTTTGTATTCGATTTTTTCAAAATTAAAAACCCATCAATGCGACAATTTTTTACCATATTATTGTTATCTACTCTCATCCTAAGTTGTAGTTCTCCTAAAAAAGAAGGAAATGTTTCTATAAACGGAACAGTAAAAGGACTTAAAAAAGGAACATTATATCTTCAAAAAATTAAAGATACTATCTTAATAAATTTAGATTCTTTAGTTATCGATGGAGATCCTCAGTTTACATTTCAAACTACTGTTCAAGAACCTGAAATTCATTATTTATTTTTAGATAAACATGATGGAACTCAATTTAATGATCGTATTGATTTTTTTGCAGAGCCTGGAGTAATTACGATCAACACTTCTCTGAATGGTTTTGAAAAAGAGGCAATTATTGCCGGTGGCAAAAATCAAACTAAATTGATTGAGTACAACAAAATGAATAAAAGATTCAAAGAAAGAAATCTAAGAATCATAAAAGAAGATTATGAGGCAAAGAAACAGAATGATGATGAAAAATTAGCTAAAAACGATATCGCTTACAAAAATCTACTTCGACAAAAATATTTGTACACTATCAATTTTGCCATCAATAATAGAAAACTAGAAGTAGCTCCATACATAACTCTTCACGAAGTTTTTGACGCCAATATTAAATATCTAGATACTGTAGCAAAATCATTATCTCCAAAAGTTAAAAAATCAATATATGGCAAACAACTAACTGATTACTTAAAAGAGAGAAAAACAAAAGAAGCTGAAAGAGTAGAAAAAGATCAGTAAATATATTTTCTAAAAACAATAACACCGGAATTTAACCATAAAATATTGACAGAAATACCGCAAGCTACTTAAAACAATTTTTATTAACTTAATTGACTCACAATTAACTCTTTAAACTACAATTATGTTAAAAAAAATTTTAAACTTAAAAGGGGCTCAACAATTAAATAGAAAAGAACAAAAAGGTATTTCTGGAGGAGGACGTCCTGGTTCTGGAGGCGGTGGATGCTGTAATCCTTCATTGTCTTGTTGTACAACTACTGACTTAGTTAATAATCCAGCATGCGGAGCGACTTACATTCCTGGATGTTACTTTCATCCCGCTAATCCAAATACACCAAGTTATCCTTACTATAACTGCTGTATCTAAAAAGTTATCTCACATTTTTTTTTAAACGTTAATAAAAAATAGTAAGTGATATCACTTAATACATTAATAGCCCTAAACTTCTAAAGAAGATTAGGGTTGTTTATTTAATAGAACGTATTAAGAAAGATATTTAACTCGAACTAAATTTCTATTCTAATTGGAAATTTATCCAATAAAAAAAAATCCCAACTCCTTCAGGAATTGGGACTTACACTACTAAGAGCCGATGGAGGGACTCGAACCCACGACCTGCTGATTACAAATCAGCTGCTCTAGCCAGCTGAGCTACATCGGCAAAGCGGTTGCAAATATAATTTCTGAAATCATATTTGCAAATACTTTTTTAAAAAAATTATAATGAATTTACTTTTTCAGCTAAAGACTTCGCTGTTTTTTCTAAATCTTCTTTGATAGATTTAAAGTGCTTTGCCGCATTTTCTACATTACGATCACTAACTCTTGCCATAAAAGCATCAAAAGAATTGATTGCCTCATCTATAATAACTTCTCCTGCCTTTTTATCTTTATCTGGATTATTCTCTTCCCAGATGTATACTTCTTCTATGATATCCCCTAATACGTAGTTAATATCTTTCTTAAGATTTCTTTTATTTGCCATTTTCTAAAATATTTTATGCAAAATTAGTCTTTTAAACCATTTATCAAACGGTTTTACTTTTAAATATAGACTTGTAGTAGTTTTGCCCCTTCAGAAATCAAATTAATTTCTTTTATCGAAGCGGGAACTAAAATTGTCTCTCCAACAACAATAGTAACTTTTTGAGGCCCATTTATTAACTGAGCTTTACCTTTTACACACATATATATTACAAAAGAATCTAGTTTAGTATGTGACATAGAAATTTCTTTATCCACTTCTACAAGGTTCGTAATAAAGTGTGGGCATTGAACTAAATCAGTTATTTGATTTTTTTTTGAAGTATACTCAACTTTATAATCAGAATTATTACTAAAATCAATTGCCTCTAAAGCATCTTGTTGATGTAATTCTCTGTAGTTACCATCAGAATCTTTACGATCCCAATCATAAACTCGATAAGTAATATCAGATGTTTGCTGTATTTCTGCTAACAGCACTCCTTTTCCTATTGCGTGTATCAACCCTGAATACACAAAAAAGGTGTCTCCTTCGGTAACCGACTCATAATGTAAAATATCCTTGATGGTCTTATCGGCAACATGTTTTTGATATAATTTAGAATTTACTTTTTGATTAAAGCCTATTATAATGTTTGCTTCTTTATCAGCTTGCGTAATATACCACATCTCAGTTTTACCTAAAGAATTATGCTTCGCTTTAGCGATTTCGTCACCAGGATGTAACTGTACGGAAAGATCCTGTTTAGCATCTATAAATTTTATTAGTAAAGGAAATTTTGCTCCAAATCTATCAAAGTTCTTTTGTCCTATCAATTCTTCTTGATAATTAGCCAAAAGTTCTTTTAGTGTTTTTCCTTCAAATTCACCATTAATAACAACCGAACAATCTCCTTCTACATCACTTATTTCCCAACTTTCTCCAACAAAAGAGCTCTCAGACTTCTTTCCTAAAAGATTATTTAATTTGGAGCCTCCCCATATTTTTTCCTTTAAAATGGGCTGAAACTTAAGCATGTAAAGTGAATCGTTACTCATTCATTATTTTTTTGACAGTTTTAATAGCTTCTTTTAAATGTTTCGAAGCGTTAATGCTATTAAATTTTAACCTAACCACTCCTTCTTTATCTATAACATATGTTTCTCTTCCTGGTAATACTCCAAACAAACCTGACTTAACACCAAAAAGCTTTCTTAAACTACCGTCAGTATCTGATAAAAAAATAAAAGGCAAACTATATTTAGTCTTAAATCTTTCGTGAGATTTGACATTATCTGCACTTATCCCTATTACTTCTACTCCTTCTTTCTTAAAATCTTCGTAACTATCTCTAAAATCACAAGCTTCTTTTATACAACCAGGAGTGAAGTTTTTGGGATAAAAATAAATTACCAATGGAATTTTACCAATATAATCAACGCTATGAAAATCGTCCCCATCATCTTTGATTGCTGAAAATTGGGGAATTTTGCTTCCTAATTCTAAGGCCATAAATGATTTTATTTACCGTCGTATATTACATAATTTCGTGGAGTTTCGAATAATGTAACCTCGATATCATACCTTAAATCTAGCTTTTTACGAAGTCTATTCCAAATTACAAAGGCGATATTTTCCGCAGTTGGATTTAATTTTTCAAATTCTTTTACCTCTTCATTAAGGTTTTTATGATCCATATAATCTTCAACTTCAGACTTAATATAATCTTTTAAAATTTTCAAATCTATTAAGAAACCTGTTTCTGGATCTACATCTCCTATAACCGCTACTACTAATTCATAGTTATGCCCATGATATCTAGGATTGCTGCATTTTCCGAAAACTTGAGTGTTCTTTTCATCACTCCAATCTTTCCTATACAATCTATGTGCGGCATTAAAATGCGCTTTTCTACAAGCCTTTATTCTCATATTACTATATGTTCATAAAATTTATCAAAAATGATCTTAAACCAAGCCGTATAGCTATTAGGATTCTCAATAATATCCTTTTTAACATCTTCTATATGCATCCATTTCCAATCCGAGACTTCATCTGGATTAATAATAGGATCCTCTTCATACTGACCAACTAACACATGATCCAACTCATGTTCTGTAAGTCCATTATCAAAAGGTGCTTTATATATAAATGATATTGTTTCTTTAAGAGGTGTAGTAAATCCCATTTCTTCCTCTAATCTTCTTGTTCCAGCCTGAATATTACTTTCTCCTTCTCGTTGATGACTGCAACAAGTATTTGTCCATAAACCTGGCGAATGGTACTTGTGATGAGCTCTTTGCTGCAACATTAGTTCTTTTTTTTCATTAAGAATAAATACTGAAAATGCTCTATGTAATATAGCTTTCTCGTGTGCTTCAAGTTTAGGCATCAACCCAATTTGCTCATCATTTTCGTTAACTAAAATGACTTTTTCTTCTTTCATTGCTTTGTATTGGCTCAAAGCTACGAAATCGTAATAGCAATTCATAATCTATGCATTTTTTGACATAAATTAAAGAATTGTTTACCTGTATAATAAAAAAACACCTTACTCTCGTAAAGGTGTTTTTTTAATTTAATTAAGTTTTATTAGTAATCTATGTAAGTATACTATTATTTAACGATTATAAATTCACTTCGTCTATTTAGCTGATATTCTGATTTTTTACAATTAGATTCATTTCCACAATCATTAACAGGTTGTGTTTCTCCATATCCTTTACTGGTTAATCTATTCGCTGCAATTCCTTTAGATACCATATATTTTACGGTAGATTTTGCTCTTTCGTCAGATAACCAAAGGTTGTAATCATCATTTCCATGACTATCGGTATGAGATCTTACATCGATTTTCATATCTGGATATTGATTCATTACTTCGATAACTTTTGCTAATTCTATAGCAGCATCAGGACGAATATAATATTGATCAAAATCAAAGTAAATAGGGTTTAACGATAATACTTTAGCAAGATCATCTCCAACATCAGCAGTTTTGATCTTTTTCTCTAACAATAATGGCACATCTAAAGTTTCTGTTTTTCCTGGAGTACTCACTAGCTTTTCTAATGTTAAATACTCTTCTTTTTCTGCACGTACGAAGTAGTTAGAGCTACATTTAACTATATGACTATATGATGCATCATCTCCGACAATAAAACTCTCTAATAAATTATTACTACTATCATAGATTGAAACCTTCGCTCCGGAAAGTAATTCTTGAGTATCTTTATCCTTAACAACACCTGTAATAGTAATCTCACAGAAACTTTTAAGATCTTCTAACTGCAGAAAACTATAAATATCATCTTTCCCTCTTCCTCCTTCTCTATTCGAAGAAAAATATCCTCTTTTAGACTCATCATCTACAATAAAAGCAAAATCGTCATCAGGACTGTTCACAGGTTTACCTATGTTAACAATTAACTTTTCTTCATCTGTTTGAGGATTTAATCGAGTTACATAAACATCTAAACCACCAAGTCCAATGTGACCATCCGAAGCAAAGTATAAATCATTGTTAATGCTAACGAAGGGAAAAGTTTCTTTTCCTTCTGTATTAATTCTATTTCCTAAGTTTTTAGGTTCTCCAAAACTCCCATCAGAATTAATCGCTATTTCGTAAATGTCTGATTGACCTTCTCCTCCAGGCATATCTGAAGAAAAATACAATGTTTTCTCGTCTAGACTTAATGTTGGATGTGCTGTGGAGTATTGATCACTATTAAACGGTAAATTTTGTGGAGTCGTCCAACTACCTTGAGTATTCTTATAAGAACGATAAATTTTTAATCGATTCGTTCCTTTCTTATCACTACCGTATTTTCTACCATCATAATTATTTCTAGTAAAATAAACAGTATTACCATCTTTAGAAAAAATAGGTGTAGACTCGTGAAATTTACTATTTATCTTACTATCAAACTTTTCAATTTCAGAAAGTTCTCCATTAGTGGGGTTATATTCTGCTCTATAAAGGTCCAAAAATGGTTCTTCATTCCATTGATGAAGCGTTTTCTTAAATAAAAGAGTATCTCTCGAGGAACTAAAAACTATAAATCTTCCGAAAAAAGCCGAACCAAAATCAGTATATGAAGAATTAATAGAAGAATTCTCAATTTCGAACCTTCCTGATTGGAAATCTATTCTTTTAAGATAGTTAGGTTCTTCTTCAAACAATTGCGCTCTTTGATCATCTGAACTCGCTTCTACAAACTTATTCATAAATACATCTGCATCATCATATCTTCCAACAGATTTTAACGTTTGAGCATATCTGAAATAATATTCAGGTTCTACTTCGCTTGGATAGGAATTTACCAATTCTTCATACCACTTAGAAGCTTCTTCGAATTGACTATTAAAGTAGTAGCTATTCCCTAGATTCTTATAAAGATCTGCACTTTTATATCCTTTCTTAACTACTTTAAGGTATGTCTCTTGCGCATTAATATATTCATATTTATCATATTGACTTTGAGCGGTCTTCAATTTTCTTTCTTGAGAAAATGTAGCACCTACAAAGAAAAACACAACAAAAACAAACACTAACTTGTGTAATAATCCCTTCATTTTATTTTGGCTATATATTGTATACTATAAAAATAACTAATCTAAACTCTATGATTAATCAGAAAAACTATTAATTCTAATTAAAAGAAACGAGGAGTTAGCATTCTGTTATATTTTCTAAATAATTCAAAACGTAACATAACTTCATAACTTCCATCATTAAACTGTGTTCTACCTAATTCTGTAGACTCCTTATCATATGCAAACCCGATCATTAAAGAATCTGATACCTGGAACCCAGCCATCGCACTAAATGCTGCACTCCATCTATATCCTACTCCAAGAGTAAGTTTATCATACAACAAGAAGTTAGCCGATAAATCTACTTGCAGAGGAGCTCCAAAAACTAACTTACTTAGAATAGCTGGTTTAAATTTTACGGTATCACTTAGATCAAAAACATGACCCGCTATTAAATAATAATTAATTCGTTCTTCTGCTATAAATGAGGAGTTCCCGTTACTATCTATCGCTGCACTTTCATCAAAATGATCTGTCTCTAATAAATTAGGGGCACTTAATCCTAAATAAAACTTATCTGTATGATAATAAATACCGGCACCCACATTAGGACTGAATTTGTTATCTATATTTCCATTATTAAAAAGAGGATCTCCAGTATCGAACTGTGACAATCGATCAAAATCCACATTTAATAAATGTCCCCCTGCTTTTATTCCAAAACTTAATTTCCCGGTATCCGAAGTAGGAATCGTATAAGAAAAATCAATATCAAAATATGTTTCATCAGTTGGTCCAATCTCGTCATTTACAATTGACAAACCTAATCCAACTCGATTATTATCTCCTATAGGTGTATTTAGAGTTAATGTTTGAGTACGTGGAGCTCCATCAAGTCCTACCCATTGACTACGATGTAAACCCATTATACTCATAACTCCTCGACTACCCGCATAAGCAGGATTTACACTAATTGTATTATACATATACTGAGTATACTGAGCGTCTTGTTGGGCAACAGCATAATTGGAAATTAAGCTACACGCAATCAGCATAAATATTGTTAATAGTCTATTCATAAGTATTATAATTTGATTTAGGGAATAACAAATATATACTATTCCAAATATAAATTTATCTGTTAATATATAAGTAACCTGCTTTATACGTATTTACTCCTCTAGCATTTATGTATTCTAAAACATAATAATAGGTACCTACAGGTAATTTATTATTCTGCGAAATAGTAACTCTTCCATTACTTATTCCTGCAAACAATTCTACACCTGGTTGTTCATAACCATCTTCTTCAAACACCTGAACTCCCCATCTGTTATAAATTCGTAATGTATTATCTGGGAAGTTTCTTAACCCTACAATCCTGAAATCATCATTGATTCCATCTCCATTAGGAGTTATACCAGTATAGATTATGATTGGATCATCAGGATCTGTAAATACTCCTTCGATAATTGTTACCGTTTCATCTTCTGCATCTCCATCATTATCAAGATCTACATCTGTTGTATCTGTAGGATCATCAGAAAGATCAATAACATCATCTCCATTTGGATCCTGACCAGTCACTGTAGCTTGATTTATAACTTCTCCTAATAGAATATCCTCTGCCGTTAATACATAAGTAGCAGTGAATGTGGTCATATCTATCTCACCAACTGCTAGATCTATTGGACCTCCAGTAACAACAATACCTGGTAATGGATCTGTAAGAATAATATTAGTAACATCAACATTACCTGTGTTCTCTACCGTAAAGGTATACTGAATCTCATCGCCTACATTTGGCAAATCATCACCATTAACATCAACATAGAAACCTGTCTTAGTTAAAGCTAAATTAGGTAGCTGTTCAATATCCGTAATCGTCTCATCATTTGTAGGGTCATTATCTCCATTATCATCAACAGTCTCATCTCCATTATCAGATATATCGATAACATCATTATCATCAAGATCATCTCCAATTACAGTTGCACTATTGATCACTTCTCCATTGTTAATATCAGCTTGTGAAATTGCATAAGTAGCAGTTGCCGTTCCTGTTTCTCCTGGAGCTAAAATAGATGGTGTCACTGGTAGATTAATACTTCCTGTTAGCATATCATCTATGAAGATATTATCAATTGTTACATTTCCTGTATTAGTAACTGTAAAAGTGTATGTAATAACATCTCCTACATTAGAACCACTA
>NZ_AUMK01000005.1 GCF_000430645.1 Aquimarina latercula DSM 2041
GGAACAACATATTCCTTTAATCCCACAATAGCAGCTGCAGGTGTTCATACAATAACATACAGCTTTACAAATGCTAATGCATGTAATGATACTGCTTCAGATACTATTGAAGTATTTGGAATTCCAGACACATCTGTAGATGATACCTCATCACCAACTTTTACAGCCAACATTTCCGGAGCTTCTTACCAATGGATTGATTGTGAAACCAATACCTCTATTCCTGGTGAAACAAATCAATCTTTTACCGCAATAGAGAATGGTAATTACTCAGTAGAAATCACTTTTAATGGATGTTCAGAAAGATCCTCCTGTTTTCTTGTTGCTACTCTTAACGTGGAAGAAGAAGAATTAAAAGATCAAGATTTACGTATTTACCCTATTCCAACTAAAAGCCTGTTAAACATATCTATTCCAATAAAAAAAGCAACAATATTCAATATGATAGGTAAAAAAGTTTTTGAAAGTAATACCAATACTTTTGATATTTCGGAATTAAACTCTGGTATTTACTTCGTAAATATTGAAGGAGAAAAAGGAAACACTGTAAAAAGGATTATAAAAGAATAAAATTTTATATGTGATCAAAAAAAAGTCTCTAAGCTTAAAAACTTAGAGACTTTTTTGTTTTCTAAATAAATATTGAATATTTATTATTTCAGTACAATTACCAAATCATCTGCTTCAACCATTGTTCCAGATTTCAAAACTATTTTCTTAATAGTAGCATCTTCATTAGCAGTAATTGTTGTCTCCATTTTCATAGCTTCTATAATAAACAATGGATCATTTTTCTTTACCTCTTGACCAGTTTTCACTAATACAGAAGATAGAGATCCTTGTAAAGGCGCACCAATTTGTTTACTATCTGCCTTATCGATTTTGGCGTGAACTACCTTATCAACTTTAATTGAATTGTCCTTAACTTCTACATTTCTTGTCTGTCCATTTACTTTAAAGAAAACTGTTACCATTCCATCCTCATGAGGCTCTCCTATAGAAATTAATTCAATCAATAAGATTTTACCTTTATCTAGCTCTATGATAATTTCCTCTCCTGGAGTCATTCCATAAAAGAAATTCTTAGTTGGGATATTAACTACATTACCATACTTAACGTGGTGATTATATGCTCCTGTAAATACTTTGGGATATAATTTATATGAAAGGAAATCTGTTATATCTAGTTCTCTACCCATTCCTTTCTTAAAGACTTTTACAAAATCTTTAAACTCTGTTTCAAAATCTACCGGTTCTAAATGAGCATTTGGTCTATTCGTAAATGGTTTTTGATCTTTTAAAATTGATTTCTGAAGATCTTTCGGAAAACCTCCTTCTGGTTGCCCTAATTCCCCTTTAAACAAACTAACTACAGATTGCGGAAATGAAATAGTCTCTCCTCTTTCTTTTACATCTTCTATCGTTAAATTATTACTTACCAGATATTGAGCCATGTCACCCACTACCTTAGAACTTGGTGTAACTTTTACAATATCGCCAAATAGCGTATTAACCTCTCCATACATTTTGGTAATTTCATGGAAACGATCTGCTAATCCCAGACCTTGTGCTTGTGGCTTTAAGTTAGAATACTGTCCACCTGGAATTTCGTGCTGATATACTTCTCCTGTTCCTGCTTTTAGACCAGATTCAAAAACGTAATAATACTCACGTACAGCTTCCCAATAATTAGAATATTCGTTTAACTTTACTTTATCCATTTGATTCTCCCGATCATGGAATTTCAACATCTCCATAACTGCATTAAAATTAGGTTGTGCTGTTAATCCAGAAAGTCCCCCTAATGCAACATCTACAACATCTACTCCAGCTTCTATTGCTTTTAAATACGTTGCAGATTGTACCGAAGAAGTATCATGCGTATGTAAATGTATTGGAATATTAATTTCTGATTTTAAAGCCGATACTAATTCATATGCTGCATATGGTTTTAGCAAACCAGCCATATCTTTTATTCCTAATATATGAGCTCCAGCATTTTCGATATCTTTCGCCAATTGCACATAATATTCTAAAGTGTACTTAGTACGCTTCGGATCTAAAATATCACCTGTATAACATAATGAACCTTCTGCAAGTCCTTCTGTCCTAGTTCTAACATGTTCTATACAAGGTGCTATCGATTTCATCCAATTCAATGAATCAAAGATCCTAAATACATCTACTCCATTTTCCCAAGATTGTTCGACAAATTTACCAATCAAATTATCCGGATAGGCTGTATACCCAACACCATTAGATCCTCTAATCAACATCTGTAACAACAGATTAGGCATAGCTTTTCTCAAAGAACGAAGACGTTCCCAAGGATTTTCTTTTAAAAATCGAAGGCAAACATCAAAGGTTGCTCCACCCCAAACTTCCATACTAAAAACCTCCGGATGATTTTTTGCAAATCCTTCAGCAACTTTAAGCATATCATACGTTCGCATTCTTGTTGCAAGTAAACTTTGATGCGCATCACGCATAGTTGTATCTGTAAAATGAACCTTCTTCTCATTTTTTAACCAAGAAGCGAATTTTTCAGGCCCCAGTTCTGTAAGTAAATCCTTTGTTCCTTTTTGATAACTAGCTTTCTCATTATAACTCGGAATTTGAGGTATTACAAAAGTTTTCGTTGGATCTATATTTTTAACATCAGAGTTACCGTTAACAATAATATCTCCTAAAAAATTAGCTAATTTAGTAGCTCGGTTTCGAGATTCCTTAATCTTGAACAGTTCCTTTGTATCTTTAATAAAGTTGACCGTTACCGCCCCTTTCCTAAAAGTATCATGATTTAAAATATTATCTAAAAAAGGCATATTCGTTTTTACACCTCGAATTCTAAATTCAGATAATGCTCTACGCATTTTTCTACAAGCGCCATCCAAAGTTCTACTATTGGCAGAAACTTTTACTAGCATAGAATCAAAGAAAGGAGAAATAGTTACTCCTTGATATACACTCCCTGCATCCAATCGAATTCCAAATCCCGATGCACTTCTATAGGTAGTTATGGTTCCATAATCAGGTTTAAAATCGTTTTCCGGATCTTCTGTGGTGATCCTACATTGTACTGCATATCCATTTACTTTCAAACTTTCTTGACTTTCGATCTTAATCTGTTTGTCAGAAAGTTGGTATCCTCCCGCAATAAAAATTTGTGTTTTAATTAAATCAACACCTGTAACAATCTCAGTAACCGTATGCTCAACTTGTACACGAGGATTTACTTCAATAAAATAAATACTTTCATCATCATCAACTAAAAATTCTACGGTTCCAATATTATTATAATCTACTGCACTACAAATTGTTAACGCATACTTATATAGATTATCTAAAATCTCCTGCGAAACTCCATATGAAGGAGCATATTCTATTACTTTTTGATAACGTCTTTGTACAGAACAATCACGTTCAAAAAGATGCACCATATTTCCATGATGATCCGCTACAATTTGTATCTCAATATGTTTTGGGTTTTCTACAAACTTTTCTAGAAAAACAGTATCATCACCAAATGCATTTAAAGCTTCTCTTTGAGATTCTGGATATGCTTTTTCTAATTCTTCGACACTTCTAATCACACGCATTCCTCTTCCTCCTCCTCCAGAAGCTGCCTTTAACATCACAGGAAACCCTATACGTTTTGCTTCTTTTATAGCAATTTTCACGTCAGTAAGATCTTCTTTATTACTTTGAATAATTGGAATATTATTAGCGATAGCAACTTCTTTTGCCATAATTTTATCTCCCAATGAACGAAGTACTGATACTTTAGGACCTATAAAAATAATCCCGTTTTCTTGACAGCTTTGGGCAAAATCAGCATTCTCTGATAAGAATCCATATCCCGGATGTATTGCATCTACATTATTCTTTTTTGCTACCTGAATAATCGCCTCAATATTTAAATATGGCTTTAAAGGTTCATTATCAGCACCAATTTGATAAGCTTCATCTGCTTTATATCGGTGTAATGAATACCTATCCTCATAAGTATACACTCCAACCGTCTGTAGACCAATTTCTGTACACGCTCTAAAAATTCGGATGGCAATTTCACCACGATTAGCAACTAAAACCTTTTTGATTTGCATGATTATAATTTTGTGTTTAAATAATATTTAGCGAACATTCGCTGCGAAGATATCGATTAGTATGAATACTTGCAATACATTTTAAACAGAATAAATCAAATAAATAAGTTTTATATTAATAATTAACTAATTCGCTCTTCCTGTTATGTTCCATACTTTTGTATATAATGTGCACACTATTTCTGAATCTTATTATAGTAGGCTTTCTCGGTGACCTCAGACCATTTAGAAATTCTTTTCTGAAAACCAGAATAACTTTCATAAACCTCTCTTGATAATGGATCATTACCTATCATCTCTTCTATAGCCTCATCAGTAAAACCTCTTAAAGCATCCAACGTTTCTTTGGAAAATTCTCTGATCTCTACCCCTTCTTCATTCACCAATTTATCCAGGTAAATTCCATTCTGTTTGTCAAACTCTGATAACACCCAAACTTGTGCTCGTTTTGCTGCTGCTTGTAAAACAGCTTGTAAATGTGGTGGTAAACCATCGTGCAAGTTTTTATTGATAAAAAATTCCAATTGAGAACCAGTTTCATGCCAACCTGGCGTGTAATAATATTTTGAGATTTTATGAAATCCCATTTTATAATCATGATAAGGACCAATCCATTCTGTAGCATCAATGACTCCTCGCTCTAAGCTTGTATAAATCTCACTACCCGCAACTAAAACAGCTGCTCCTCCCGCTTTTTCAAGAACTTTACCCCCAATCCCCGGTAAACGCATTTTAAGTCCTTTAAAATCTTCTATTGAATTAATCTCACGATTAAACCATCCACCCATTTGAACTCCAGTATTCCCTCCCATATAAGGCACTAGATTAAATTTTGCATATGTTTTCTTCCAAAGTTCGTAACCTCCTCCTACCTCTAACCAAGATGTAATTTGCTGACTATTCATTCCAAAAGGAACCGCTGCAAAAAATTGTGCAGCCGGAGTTTTACCTGCCCAATAATATGCTGCTCCACAGCCCATCTCAATTGTTCCCTGAGAAACCGCATCAAAAGCTTCTAAAGGAGGTACTAATTCTCCACCTCCATATACTTTAATTTTAATCTGACCATTAGAAAGCTCATCTACCCATTCGGCATACTTTTCAGCTACTTCTCCTACAACAGGAAAATTAGGAGGCCAAGTTGTAGTCATTTTCCAATGAAATACTTTATCTGGTTTTGCAATACCATATGATGTCGGGTTACTCATACTAGCAGGTGGTTCACCCAAACAAGACAGAACTAAAGTTGTCATTGTAGTCAGCACAAATCCTCTAATAACTCGTGTTCTTTTTACTGAATTTAAATTCATAGTTCTATATTTATAAAGTAACTTAAAAAATTAGTCTCCGTTAAAAATAATCTCAGGAAAAAACATTACTAAACTTACGATGATAAGTTGAATTATAATAAAAGGTATAATACCTCGATATATTTGACTGGTTCTGACGGTTTCTGGCGCAACACCTTTTAGATAAAACAAAGCAAAACCAAATGGTGGAGTAAGAAACGAAGTTTGTAAATTTAATGCCATTAAAATCCCAACCCAAAGCATATTCATATCAAAAGCATTAAAAATTGGGGTTACAACAGGTACTATTATAAATACAATCTCTATAAAATCTATAAAAAATCCTGCTACAAAAATCACAACCATTACTAACAACAAAAACATCATTGGAGTCAATTGAGATGACATAATCAATTCTTGAAGATATCTATCTCCACCTAATGTTCTAAAGACCAATGTAAATGTAGTTGCGCCTAACAATATAAAAAACACCATAGATGTTAAACGAGTTGTCTCCTGCGCAACTTCTTTAAGTATTTTAAGCGAAAACTTTTTCTGAATAATGGTTAAAAAAGTTGCTCCTAATGCTCCTATTGCTGAAGCTTCGGTAGGAGAAGCAACACCTGTAAAAATGGAACCTAATACGATTATAATTAACAGCACTGGTAGTAATAATATTTTAATGATTTTAGAAGTGAAATTACTTCCGCGAAATGCTGCAATTTCTTCAGCAGGTATACTCGGGGCATCTTTTTTATGAAAAAATGACTTTAGTAATATATATAATATATATAAACCAACTAAAATTAAACCGGGCAGTAAAGCTGCAGAAAATAATGCGCCCACATCTACTGAAGCCGCTCCTCTTGATGAACTATTTATAGTATCAGCCAATAATACCAAAACTATAGAAGGAGGAATAATTTGCCCTAAAGTTCCAGAGGATGCAATTACTCCAACCGCAAGTTCAGTTTTATAACCTCTTTTTAGCATTGTAGGTAAACTAATTAATCCCATTGTCACTACGGTAGCTCCTACAATACCTGTAGAAGCGGCTAATAAAGCACCTACAATAACTACAGAAATTGCTAAACCTCCTCTTACACGACCAAACATCATTGCCATAGTTTCTAATAAACTTTGAGCAAGTCCGGATTTCTCCAGCATAATTCCCATAAAAATAAACAAGGGAACCGCCATTAAAACATAATTATTTACAACTCCCATAATCCGAGAAGGCAATAAATAAAATGTAGACATTGTAAAATACTCAGGAGCAAAAATCGATACCCCAAAAGCAAAAGCCACAGAAATCCCTCCCAAAGTAAAGGCAACAGGATATCCTTTTAAAATTAAAATAAAGATAATTACGAATAGAATAATTGCTAAAAACTCCATTAATTATCTTTATTAAAAATTATTATATGAATTGATTTTAGCATCTGAGAAATGCCTTGTATAAGCAAAAACACAAATCCCAGTGTAATACAAAATTTAAGTACATAAAGTGCTGGCAACCCTCCCGCTTGTGGAGAAGATTCTTGTATCATAAATGATGACAAGCCATAGTACCACGAAGAAACGATTACTACATAACACCATGGAATTAGTAAAAAAGCTCCTCCTAGCAAATCGATCCAAGCTTTTCTTTTTTCAGAAAAATTAGTATAAAAAACATCTACTCGTACATGTTTTCCGTGTTTAAAAGTGTATCCAGAACCTACCAAAAATAGAATACCAAATAAATAGATCTCCGTTTCGATCATCCAGATAAATGTAAATTGGAACACATACCTTATGATAACATCCAAACCAATTACAACTGCTAAAAAAACAGCAATCCAGCTTACTAAAGCGCCTGTTTTTTCGCCAATTCGATCAAGAAAACTTATGATTTTTTGCATCTACACTTGTATATAAATATATAAGTGTTGAAGATACTAAAATTAGATACAATTGTTGCTTTTGAAAATAATTTCCGGATAACTTAATACTGGTTATCTCACAAAAACTAGCTCATTTTCTTTTGTTGTATACTCTGAGCTAAAGCTATATCCATCATAATTAAATCCTTTTAATTCTTCTATGGTTTCTGCTCCTGTATCAATAATATAACGTACCATCATACCACGGGCTTTTTTCGCGAAGAAACTAATCATCTTTAATTTATCACCTTTCCAATCTTTAAACTGTGGAGTTATAATAGGAACTTTTAACGTCTTTTTATCAATAACACTGAAGTATTCATTACTAGCCAGATTTACAAACAACTCATCTTCTTGTAATTCCTCATTAATTTGTTCGGTTACCTGTTTTTTCCAAAATTCGTATAAGTTATTTTTACACCCTACCTTAAGCTTAGTTCCCATTTCTAATCGATAAGGTTGCATTAAATCTAAAGGTTTTAGAATTCCATATAAACCGGATAGTATTCTTAATTTATCTTGTAAAACATCTAATTTATCTTCTGGAATATTGTAGCTATCTAGTCCTAGATAAACATCTCCTTTAAATGCGTACACAGAAGGTCGTGCATTTTCTGCTGTAAAAGGAAGGTTCCAATCCTGATTACGTTGCCAATTTAGTTGCGCCAAATTATCACTGATATTCATCAAATCTGACAATTTTTTAGGAGTTTTTTTCTGAAGAACTGAATTTAACTTTTCTGCTTCAGCCAAAAATAATGGTTCCGAATATTTTTTAGTAGGCAAAGGCGTTTCAAAATCCAAAGACTTTGCAGGAGATATTACGATTTTCATTCCGATAACTTTTGTTTTCCCAAAAATACAATAGTAAGTCGACATATAAAATCAGCCCAGGTAATTCTTGTCTATTGAAGTATTGACATGTTCTATTCTAACAAAACAAAAAGAATACTTTTTTTCAACACCAAAAACCTAATTAACTAACAAAAAGGAAATTATATTTTTTTTAACAGAAAAAATCCCTTAACTTTATAACGTTTTAAACGTAATTTACTCAAAAAAATTTACAATTGTCATATATAGTTTGATTGATATTTTTTCAATCAATAACACACCTATTTATCTTATTTAATAGCAAGCTCACATATTCTATTAAATAAATAAACATATATGACATGAAACTACGAATTACAACCAAATGCCTTTCTATTACTTTTTTAGTTGTTTTATTTTATTCTTGTGAAAAGGATGAAATACTAAAAACCGAAAAAGAACAAGCAATTCCTTCAGCTGTTCAGGATACAACTTATACGAATGCACAACTAAAAAAAGTACTAGATGAAGAGCTAGAAATCATCAAACTAGCAAAAAACGGATATATAAAAGACGTATCCGGAATGAATGTAGAAAAAGAAAATCCTAAAAAAATTTATATGCATTATATGCCATGGTTCCAGAACAAAGATTTTGATGGATACTGGGGTCAGCATTGGACCATGACAAATCAAAACCCCGATAATATTAAAGAAAACGGCAAACGAGAAATTGCTTCCTACTATTATCCAGCAATTGGTCCTTATTCTTCAAGCGATCCTGATTTACAAGAATATCATTTTTTAATGATGAAATTAGCAGGTATTGATGGGGTGATATTCGATTGGTATGGAAGTAAAGATCTACACGATTACCAAAAAATCAAAAATGCTACGGAAAGTTTTATAACAAGATTAGAAGATTTAGATTTTGATTTTTCAATTATGTATGAAGACCGAGTAGCAGTTCAATCCTTTAACCAAAACCTATCTCCTAGTCCTATTGAAGCCGTACAAGAAGATTTATTATATATTAATGATACATACTTTTCTAGTCCCAATTATATAAAACATAATAATAAAAATCTATTATTTGTATTTGGTCCGCATCATATTACAACTCAACCAGAATGGGATACTATTTTTGATATATTACCAACAGATAATCGTCCAGATTTTCTAACATTATGGGCAGCAAATAATTTAGTAGGAGAAAATGCAACTGGGGAATTCCTATGGGTAGACAAGGATCACTTACTAGCGCATGAACATTATTATAATTATTATCCAACCGAGAATTTAACTATAGTAGGATCATCATATCCAGGTTTTAACAGTTTTTACGAAGAAGGTGGTTGGTCTGAAGGGATCAACTCATGGAGTATAGATCATAACCAAGGTCAAATATTTGCAGAAACATTAAACTATACACATCATGAAATTTCAGATTTTATTCAAATAATTACTTGGAATGATTTTGGCGAAGGAACTATGATAGAACCAACAGAAGAATTTGGTTTTATGTATCTACAACTCCTACAGCAATATACTGGCGTAGAATTCACTACAACTGACTTAAATGTCGCATTAGATCTATACGCAGCTAGAAAAGAATTTAAGAATAATATTACAGCCCAAAAATACCTTGACAGGACCTATAAATATATTAAACAACAAAATATGGTACGAGCTGATAAAATTATTAAAGCTGTAAATCGGTTTCTATAATTAAACATTTTATACAACAATCATTTATAAACAAAAAAAGCCCGTCTTAAAAGACGGGCTTATGTTTTAAAAAAGTCAAAATGTATATATTATAATACTTTCACGTTTACCGCGTTCATTCCTTTTTTACCTTCTTTAAGTTCAAACTCTACTTCGTCACCTTCACGAACTTCGTCGATTAAGCCTGAAATGTGTACGAAATGGTCTTTGTTTGATCCTTCTTCTGTGATGAATCCAAATCCTTTGGAGTCATTAAAAAATTTTACTGTTCCTTTGTTCATTATAAATAATTAAAGCGCGAAGATAATATTATTTACCGAGCAATCCCTATTTATTTCAAAATAAAGTTTTTAGTAACGTTTATTTAATATATCACCTTAGTAGTTTTTGTAGTAAAAGTTTACTCGACATCCAATTGATTCTTAGCATAATTCCTCCAACGCTCTACACATTGCGCCATATCATCAGGTATAGAAGTTTCAAAATGCATTTTCTCGCCGGTTACGGGATGTACAAACCCTAAAGTCCTAGCATGCAAGGCCTGCCGCGGTAACACCTTAAAACAATTTTCTACAAACTGTTTATACTTAGTAAAAGTGGTTCCTTTCAGAATTTTTTCTCCTCCATAGCGTTCATCATTGAATAATGTATGCCCTATATGCTTCATATGTACACGAATCTGGTGAGTTCTTCCTGTTTCTAATTTGCAAGAAACTAAGGTTACATACCCTAAACGTTCTATAACTTTATAATGAGTAACTGCTGGTTTTCCTTTATCGGCTTCATCTCCCTCAAAAACTGTGTTTTGTAATCTATTCTTAGGATGGCGCCCAATATTACCTTCAATAGTTCCTTCATCTTCATTTATATTACCCCAAGCGATGGCAACGTATTCTCGCTCCGAAGTTTTATCAAAAAACTGCTTTGCCAAGTGTGTCATAGCATCTTCAGTTTTTGCTATTACCAATAACCCACTAGTATCTTTATCTATTCGATGAACCAATCCAGGACGATCACTACTATTATTTGGGAGATTATCGAAATGATAGATTAGTGCATTAATTAAGGTTCCTGAATAATTTCCATGACCCGGATGTACTACCATTCCGGCAGGTTTATTAACCACCAACAAAACATCGTCCTCGTATACAATATCTAAAGGAATATTTTCTGGAGTTAACAAATTCTCATAAGGGGGATGAGCAAACAAAACTCTAACCACGTCATTTGGTTTCACCTTATGATTTGACTTTACAGGGATATCATTGACAAAAACACTACCAGCCTTAGCTGCCTGTTGTATTTTATTACGAGTAGCATTTTCAACAAAATTCATCAAAAATTTATCTACTCTAAGCGGAACTTGACCTGCGCCAGCAACAAAACGATGATGTTCATATAGGTCATCCTCATTAGGTCCTAATTCTTCAATATTCGGATTCTCTTGCAAAAGTATTTTCTTTAAGAATTTAATTTTATTGAGGAAGTCTTAGATTCCCACTCTCATCTCCTACTACTAAGTCAATAGTTGATGTCTTCATTATTTTATCTCCAGGCTTTAATCTCTTTCCTTTATATCTAAGTTCTAATACTTGGTCTGATGGATCGGGTTTAAATGTTATAGTTCCAATCTTAAAACCTAAAGCTACCAATCTTGGCTCTACTTGTCTTCTAGTTTTACGTATAACATCTGGAACTTCAATTTTACGATAACCCGATGGGTTTAAAGTAACATAGATTTTTCTATTTTCCTTTACCATATTTCCAGCAGGAGGGTTTTGCTCTATGACAGAATATCTTGGGAAATCTGGATTGAAATTTGCAGAATCTTGAACTTCAAATCGTAAATCTTTAGATTCCACAAGCATTTTAACCTCATCTAATGACTTCTTACTTAAGCTTGGAACCACTATTCGCTGATCGTGGTTTGTAGAGCTATCCAACCATTTTAGTGCAATAAAGCATAAGATTGCAGTCATAGCGACAGCTATTACTAGTTGAATAAGAAATGTCTTACTCCAAATAAATCTCAAAAGTCCTTTAAAAAATTCCATGTATCAATTGATAGTTTCGGCAAAGATATAAAAACGGAAACTTTTTAGCTTTTGTTGTTAGATAAATGATATTTTTGTTTGTAAACCTTATTCAATGAAGAAAAAAATTGCCATCCTTATGGGAGGTTATTCCAGTGAATTTGACATTTCTATTAAAAGTGGAAATGTAGTATACAAACATTTGGACAAAAACATCTATGAACCTTATCGTATTTACATAACCAAAGATTCCTGGTATTACGTTAATGATAACAATGAAAAGACACCTATAGATCGAAGTGATTTTTCGTTACACTTAGATGGTTCTAAAATTATTTTTGATGCCGCTTTTAATATTGTTCATGGGACTCCAGGAGAAGATGGATTATTACAGGCTTATTTTGAGCTTATAGGAATTCCGCAAACTGCTTGTGATTTTTATCAGGCAGCACTTACCTTTAATAAAAGAGACTGTATCAGTACTTTAAAACCTTATGGTATTCCTACTGCTACAAATTACTTTCTAAATAAAGGAGATACTATAAACCCTAAAGCTATTATTGATACAGTAGGATTACCCTGTTTTGTAAAAGCTAATAAAGCAGGCAGTAGTTATGGAGTTTCTAAAGTAAATAAAGAAGATGAATTACTTTCTGCAATAGATATAGCTTATAAAGAAGATGATGAAATTATCATTGAATCTTTCTTAAGCGGCACAGAAGTTTCTGTAGGAGTGATTACCTACAAAGGAAAAGATACTGTATTACCAATTACTGAAATTGTTTCTGAAAATGATTTTTTTGATTATGAAGCTAAATATTTAGGTAAATCACAAGAAATTACACCAGCTAGATTGAATGAAAACGATGAGAAAAAAGTAAAAGATCTAGCATTAAAAGTATATCAAATACTTAAAATGAAAGGCTTTTCGAGAAGTGAATACATTTTTCACAATGGCGAACCTCATTTTATCGAAATGAACACTAATCCAGGATTTAGTGAAGCAAGTATTTTACCACAACAAGCAATTGCGGCAGGGATTAGCTTACAAGATTTACTAACCAATACTATAGAAGAAGCAATAAAAGGATAATAAGTAAGTACATTAGAAATTAAGATTATACTAATTTTAAACTTTGTAACTTTACCTAATCTTTATATTAACATTGAGAAATCACTTATGAGAAGAGCTGTTTTCCCTGGTTCATTTGATCCTATAACTTTGGGGCATTACGATATAATAGAAAGAGGATTAACTCTTTTTGATGAAATCATTCTAGCAATTGGTGTAAATGCTGAAAAAAAATATATGTTTTCGCTTGAAGAAAGAAAACATTTTATTGAAGAAGCATTTAAAGATGAACCTAAAATCAAAGTAATGACTTACAAAGGTCTTACAGTAGATTTTTGCAAACAGCAAGATGCTAATTTTATTCTACGAGGATTAAGAAATCCAGCTGATTTTGAATTTGAAAAAGCCATTGCTCATACAAACAGAAAACTAACTGAAATTGAAACTGTCTTTTTACTAACATCATCAGGTAAAAGCTATATATCTTCTTCAATCGTAAGAGACGTTATAAGAAACAATGGAGATTATACAGGTTTGGTACCAGATACCGTAATTGTCAAAAAAGAATAGAATTCGTAAAACCCCAAAAATATACCTACATGAAAACCACACCTAACATCAGTAAACTATTCATTATTAGCATTATTACTCTTTTTTATGCTTGTAGCAGTGATAATGATAATGAATCTGGTGATGATACTATTGATCCTATAACTTGCCAAAACCCTGATAGTGCGATTTATGAAGAAAAAGACGGATTAGTAGCCGTCGAATTCGAAAGTATTAAAGACCATAATGATTGGATAAAAGAAAACACTACTACAGGATTCTTAGGAACACATTACTTGGTATGGAAAGAAAATCAATTCTTAGGAGCTCCTGGAAATGGTCTTCTTACTTATAAAATAAAAATTTCCAATCCAGGTGTTTATCGGTTTATCTGGAGATCCAGAATAACTAATGGAACATCAGGTTCTGAACACAATGATTCATGGTTGCGATTTGCAGATGCTTCAAAGTTTTATGGAAAAAAAGGAGAAAGTGTAGTCTACCCTGCAGATACTGGTCAATCTCCTACTCCAAATGGTTCTAGCAAAGATGGCTGGTTTAAAATATACAAAAGTGGTCCTGCGGATCAATGGAAATGGCAATCCTCTACTAGTGATAATGATGCTCATGATATTTTTGTAGAATTTGATACGCCTGGCACTTACACCATGGAGGTTTCGGCTAGATCTACCTTTCATGCACTTGATCGATTTGTTTTATTCTCTGAAAATATCAATCAAAATGATGCAATTGACGAAACCACAATATTGAGCGAAATCACTTGTGATTAATGAAAAAAAGAAAAATTGGAACCATTAGTATTGTTGTCAGAGAATATGATGAAGCAATCCGATTTTATACCGAAAAACTAGGTTTCCAATTAATTCAAGACATCCAACTTGATAATAAACGTTGGGTAACCATAGCTCCAGAAAACGACTCAGAAACCTCTATTTTACTAGCAAAAGGAACCACTGCAGAACAGAAAAAAGCAATTGGAAATCAAACCGGCGGAAGGGTTTTTCTTTTCCTTCAAACTGATAACTTTTGGAGAGATTACAATACGATGAAATCAAAAGAAGTTATTTTCTTAGAAAAACCCAGAGAAGAAATCTACGGAACTGTGGTAGTTTTTGAAGATTTATATGGAAACAAGTGGGACCTTATAGAACCCAAAAAGTAAATTTCTCATTTAAACCTTTTTCCTAAATCACGGTCTTACTAAAAAAGACTGCGATCATGAATACTTCTTTAACAGATAAACAAATACAACATCTCTATTGGCGTATTGGTTTTGGAATCGATTCTTCAGAATTAAAAAATGTTAGAAAATTTTCTAAAAACGAAATAGTAAATCATCTGTTTTCAGAAAGCAGACAAAGCACTGATCTATCCCTTGATTTTGGAGCTTTACTAAAAAATCCACGAGATTTATCTAGAGAAGAACGAAAAGAGTTACGAAAACTTCGCAATAAAAAATTGTTAGAACTTAATATTCTTTGGTTAAAACAATTAGTAGAAACCAAACATGTCTTAAGAGAAAAGATTACATTGTTTTTCCACAATCATTTTGCTGTTAGATTAAAAACACCAAGAGCAGCATTGCATTTAAACAATATAATAAGAAAGCATGCATTAGAAAACTTTGGAGAGATGTTGATCGAAGTCTCTAAGTCTCCTGCCATGTTATTATTTCTAAACAATAGGCAAAATCGAAAAAATAATCCCAATGAAAATTTTGCCAGAGAGGTTATGGAGCTTTTCACACTTGGACAAGATAATGGATACACAGAAATAGATATAAAAGAAGCCGCAAGGGCTTTTACTGGGTGGAATTTTAATAAAAGTGGAGCATTTGTGTTTAGACAAAAACATCACGATTTTGGTTCTAAAACTATCCTAGGAAAAACTGGTGATTTTAAAGGCGAAGATGTTATCAAAATTCTTTTAGAACAAAAACAGACAGCGAAATATCTCGTTGAAAAGATATATCGATACTTTGTTAATGAAAAAATAGAACCTTCTCATATAAAAGAACTAACAAATATCTTTTATAACTCCAATTACAATCTCGAAACTTTAATGAAAACCATATTCTTAAGTGATTGGTTTTATGAACCTCAAAACATAGGTGTCAAAATAAAATCACCTGTAGAACTACTTGTCGGACTAAGTAAACCTTTTAGGATAGCCTATAAGGATCCAAAAGTACTATTATACCTTCAACGTAAACTAAATCAAACTTTATTTTTACCACCTAATGTAGCTGGATGGCCTGGTGGAAAATCTTGGATCGACAGCTCTACTTTAATGCTACGCTTAAAACTGGCATCCGTAACCCTAAACAACGGAGTTATTGAGTGGAATAACAATGATGATGGAACTACAGCAATGATGCGAGAAAAATTCTATAATAAAGTAAAATCAAAAATGCAGAGAAAAACCAAAGCTACCCCTAATTGGCAGTCCTTTCTTGCTTCATTGGAAAAAGAAAATAAAGAAGAATTAATTGATTTTATAATACAGCCAGAATTATCAAATGGTGCAAAAATGGTTGTAAACAAACTAGATTCTAAAGACACTAAAAATTTTATAGTTGAATTAATGAGTTTACCAGAATATCAACTTTGCTAAAACCCTAATTATGGACAGAAGAGATTTTTTAAGACAATCAGTTTTTGCATCAGGAATAGCATTAGTTCCCTCATTCCTGAAAGGGATGGAATTTTTAACACCAGAACAATTATCAGGATATAAAAATTTAATCATTATTCAACTATCAGGTGGTAATGATGGTCTAAATAGTATTATTCCTATTAATAATGACATTTATTATCGTTTAAGACCTACCATTTCTAAAAAAGCCATAGAAACTTTAAAAATAACAGATGATTTGGCGTTTAACAATAACTTGAAAGAATTAAGAGAGTTATATGATCTAGGAGAAGTGTCTATAATTAATAATGTAGGATACCCGAACCCTAATCGGTCTCATTTCAGAAGTACGGACATCTGGCAAACGGCTAGTGATACTAACCAGTATTTATCCTCTGGTTGGGTAGGCAGATATCTCGATGCTAATTGCCAGCATCCGTATCAAGCAATAGAGGTGGATAATTCACTATCACTTGCTATGAAAGGAAAAGATTTAAATGGTATTGCTGTTTCTTACTCTAACCAATTACATCGAACAACAAGAGAACCTTTTTTTAATAATCTAGCGAAGAATACTAATAAAGAAATGCTGGATGAGGATAATCAAGGGTATCTATATAAAACAATGCTAGAGACTCATTCATCCGCAGCTTACATTTATAACACTTCTAAAATCTATAAAACCAATATAGAATATCCACAATCAACATTTGGCAGAAATCTAAAAACGATAGCTGATTTTATAGTATCTGGATTAAAAACACGGGTTTATTATAGTTCTCTAGGTGGTTTTGATAGTCACGTAAATCAAGTAAATAGTCAAGACCGTTTGCTTAGTGTATATTCTAAAGCAATTGGAGCTTTGGTAAAAGATCTTAAAAAGAATGATCGATTTAAAGATACGCTAATACTAACTTTTTCAGAATTTGGTAGAAGAGTAAAACAAAATGGAAGTCATGGAACCGATCATGGAGCTGCCAATAATGTAATAGCTATAGGAGGTTCATTAAAAAAAGTAGGTGTCTATAATGAATTACCAAATTTATCAAATCTTGATGCTAATGGAGATATCAAGTATACGATAGATTTTAGAAGTATTTATGCCACAATTTTAAATAATTGGTTAGAGGTTAACGATCGACAAGTCTTGGACAACTATTTCAAAAAGCTTTCTTTTGTATAAAGTATTACAAGTTTTTCCAACGAATCAAACCCTTTTGCATACTATGTAAGTAGTTAGTTACAAAATTAAAAAACTTATACCAAAATACAGGCCTTAGTACTTTAAATAAAAACAAGACAAAACTCACTAAAAATCAATGCTTTTACACTTTATCAAAACTAAAAACAAGGAAGAACTACAAAAAACACAACACGTTTTTTACGGTAAAACCGTAAAAAACGTGTTGTTTGTCGATACAAAACAACTCTTCATCTAAAACATGTCAAATCATTTCATTACATAACTATTTGATTGTAAATTTGATACAAATCAAGTAGTAAATTCATTAAGCCCCAAAAAACATGAAAACTATAATTCTTTCCATTTTTGTTTTGTTTTCTCTTTCTACAATTAGTGCTCAAGAGACCACTTCTACAGAACCAACAAAAGCTGAATCTAATAATGTAAAGAATACTAAAGTTGATTTTTATCAGACTTTAATTGCTGTGAATAATTTTGATATTAAAATTAAGAAAGTAGAGACTACCAGCGTAGAAACTAAAACTGATTTCTATAAGACCTTAATGATTAAAAACGGTTTTATCAATGATAGCGAAAAAACTACCCGTTTAGCTAACAACAACCTAAAAGATAAGGACTCTACAATTACTGATAGCACACAGATTACTGGATTATTGCCATAATTTTTTGAATATATATACACTAACCGCACCACTATTTTCTTGCTTGATATAGTGGTGTTTTTTTTTAGTTAAGTTTAGAAAAGCTTACATTTATGTATGCAAATTCATGAAACCGCTTTTATTGTTTCCACATACCGTTCATATCATGAGAATGTAAGTAAAGATATCTATGCTAAATTATGGAACAATCCTAAAACAGAAGCTCTTATACCATCAATTACTAAAGCGATATCTAAGGAAGAACCTATCTTACACAGTATTAGGAATAGATACTTTTACGAAAGATTGAAATCTTTTTTTGACAAAAACAATGGAGGAACACTGATCAATTTTGGAGCAGGCTTTAGTATGTACCAATTCTTACTGAATGATCATGTATCAACCATTGAAATTGACAAAGCAGATATTATTGAATACAAAAAGAGTAAAATAGATTTGTGGACTCAAGAAGGTAAATTACCAAAACGTGATGTTCAATATCTAAGTCTTGATTTTAATCTAGATTCTGAAGAAAAGATGATTAGTTCATTAAAAAAAATGATTACAAAAGCACCTACTTTTATAGTACTGGAAGGTGTATTATTTTTTCTAAATAAAACTATTACTCAAAAACTCTTTACCGTATTTAAAGGATTACAAAAACAAGGTGATCTTATAGGTAGCGTATCGTATGTCCCTGAAATTGAAAAACTAGAGGTCTATAAAAGATTACTCAATTATTTTGATTCTCATAATGACGCTAATGATGCATTTGCTCATCAGACTATTCCAAATTCATATTATGAAAATCTCGATGGATATGTTTTAAAAGAGCATATCGATGAGTATCAATTATCCAAACAGTATAATCCAGAATCTCAATTAGCTAGTGCAAAAGAAATACTTAATGAACATATGTATCTTCTAGAAAGAGTTGATTAAATATATCTAAACCTTATTTCATAACTTTGGCCATCACATGATATCTCGGATCATCAATATCATGTTCTATAACATTTGCCAATCTTGGAGAAGCTTTAATCATCAAAGCCTGACACTCTTCGCTCAAATGTTTTACACGCACTGTTTTACCTGCTTCTTCATACTTACCTACTAAGTTAAAAATAGCCTCTAATGCTGAATGATCACTAACTCTAGATTCGATAAAATCAATTTCTACATTTTCTGGATCATTTGCCACATCAAACTTAGAGTTAAAAGCCTGAATACTTCCAAAGAATAATGGCCCCCATATCTCATAAACTTTAGTCCCATCTTCCTTAATGTGCTTTCTTGCTCTAATTTTTTTCGCATTTTCCCAAGCAAATGCCAATGCAGACATAATTACTCCTGCAATAACGGCAACTGCTAAATCAAAAAACACAGTCAATGAAGAAACTGAGATCAATACAATTGCATCTGTTAAAGGAATTTTATTTAGTATTCTAAAACTAGACCAAGCAAATGTACCTATCACTACCATAAACATTACACCTACAAGCGCTGCAATAGGAACTTGCTCAATTAATCCAGATGCAAACAGTATAAACATTAACAAAGTAACTGCTGCAACAATACCTGATAAACGAGTACGTCCACCACCTTTTATATTAATAATCGATTGTCCAATCATAGCGCAGCCACCCATTCCTCCGAAAAGACCTGTAACTATATTTGCACCACCTTGCGCAAGACATTCTCTGTTAGAATTTCCTCTGGTTTCTGTAAGTTCATCAATAAGATTAAGTGTCATTAGCGACTCTATCAACCCAATTGCAGCCAAAATCAATGCATATGGCCCTATAAACTTAAATGTTTCCCAGGTCATCGGGACTTTATTAAAAATATCAAACTGAAATTGTGGTAATCCTCCTTTTAGACCTTCTCCTCCTCCATCTTTAATAAAACTACCCACTGTAGCAACATCCAATTTACCCAAGATTACAATAGCCGAAACTACCAAAATAGCTATTAAAGCTTCAGGAAACTTAGCAGTAGCTTTTATTTTAGGAAGTCCCCACATAATCAACATTGTTAAAGCAACTAATCCCAGCATTAAAAACAATCCCGATCCCTGCATCCAAGCTTTTTCTCCTTGAACATACTCCTTAAACATTCCTAACTGAGAAAGGAAAATTACAATTGCTAATCCGTTGACAAATCCCATCATCACTGGATGCGGTATTAAACGCACAAACTTACCAAGCTTAAAAACACCAGCGAGCATTTGGATAACACCCATTAAGATAACTGTAGCAAAAAGATAATACAATCCTAATTGTTCACCCTCTGCTCCCATAGCATTTCCTTCTGCCACAAGACTCACCATAACTACAGCAAGTGCTCCAGTAGCACCAGAAATCATTCCAGGACGCCCTCCAAAAATAGAAGTAATTAATCCAATCATAAATGCCGCATACAAACCCACTAAAGGATCTACACCAGCCACAAATGCAAAGGCTACCGCTTCGGGAACTAAAGCTAAAGCTACAGTCAATCCTGATAGAATATCATTTTTGGCATTTGCCACTCTTTTTCTTACAAACTCAGTCATAATCAGTCTATTTTGAGGGTGCAAAAATACAGTTATTTTGTGTCCTGACAAGTAAAATCATAACCTATCTATTACCAAAACAAAACTAAAACGTTATAGAAGATCTTAAAAATATAAAACTTAGTATATTTATGCCTAACTCATAATGCTCATGCGAACCATCACTCTCATTATCAGCTCACTGTTGATTATATCTTGTAATTCTACTAAAAAAGATACTGCCGAAAACTTTGATTTTACCACTATTTTTGAAAAAAGTAATGGCACAGAGACTCCAACATATCCAGAAGTTATTACCTATTATCAAAATTTATCCAAAGTCTACCCAGAAATCAATATTCAAGAAATTGGAAGTACGGATAGTGGCCACCCGCTTCATATAGTAACACTCAATCCAGATAAAATATTTGATTTCGAAAAAATAAGACGTGACAAACGTGTTTTATTGATCAACAATGGAATTCACCCTGGAGAAAGTGATGGTATTGATGCAACTATGCTCCTTTTTAGAGATATTGCTAAAGGGATGATCAAAACGCCAGAACATACTGTTTTAGTTACAATTCCGGTGTACAATATTGGAGGTGCGTTAAATAGAAATTCTGGAACTCGAACTAATCAAAATGGTCCTAAAGCATATGGTTTTAGAGGGAACTCCAGGAATTATGACTTAAATCGAGATTTTATAAAAAATGACACAAAAAATGCACAGACGTTTGCAGAGGTTTTTCATTTAACGCAACCAGATGTTTTTATTGATAATCACGTTAGTAATGGTGCCGACTACCAGTACACACTAACACATCTATTTACTCAACACAATAAACTAAACGGAAATCTTGGTGATTATTTACACAACCAAATGCATCCACAGTTAGAAAAATCGCTATCCAACAAAAATTGGGACATAACACCTTATGTAAATGTTTGGGGAACAACACCAGATAAAGGATGGACACAATTCATGGATTCTCCTAGATACTCTACAGGATACACAACGCTATGGAATACCTTAGGAATGATGGTAGAAACTCATATGCTAAAACCATATAAACCAAGAGTACTAGGGACATATGAATTAATGAAATCTATGATCGATATCACCGAAAAAGATGGAGAAAAAATAAAAGATCTTCGGCAAAAAGCTTTTACCGACTTACCAAAACAAAATACATATCCGGTAAATTGGAAAGTAGACACTACCAACGCTACTAATTTCGATTTTAAAGGATACGAAGGGTTATATATAAATAGCGAAATCACAGGTGCTAAACGTTTAAAATATGATCAAAATAAACCCTACACCAAGAAGGTTAGATACCAAAACTATTTCTCTCCAACTTCCGAAATTACTATTCCAACTTCATATATAATACCTAAAGGTTGGTGGAATGTCATTGATAAATTAGACCTTAACAAAATATCATACAAAGCTGTACAAAAAGACACTACAATCTCTGTAGAAGTATACCATATAAAAGATTATAAAAGTCGAAAAACGCCATATGAAGGACATTATCTTCATTATGAAACTACAGTCAAAAGAAGCACCGAAATAATAACTTTTCGAAAAGGAGATTATATAATCCCTACAAATCAAAAAGGCTTTAGGTATTTACTAGAAACATTAGAACCTGAAGCCCCAGATTCATTTTTCAACTGGAACTTCTTTGATACCATTTTACAACAAAAAGAAGGGTTTTCTCCTTATGTTTGGGAAGACAAAGCATTAGAATTATTGGAAAATGACAGTAATCTTAAACAAAAGTTTGAAGAGAAGAAAAATGACACTGTATTTGCTAAAAACTGGTATGCACAATTAGATTGGATTCATAAACAATCTGATAATTATGAGAAAGCACATATGCGCTATCCTATTTATCGAATCCTAAAATAACTTTATGTCAGATTTAGTTTATCTATTTTAACCTTAATTCCTGATGCTTGCATCTCTTTTTCGATACTTTCGAATTGAGTTTTATCTACGCTTTTTATGATACTACCATTTTTCAGATAATGTAAATAATCGCAAGTTTCATAAAGTGTTGAAAAAATGTGGGATGATAATATTACTATTTTATTAAGTTGTTTTAACTTAATAAGAATTTCATTAATGACAGTATTGCTATATATATCAACTCCGTTAAAAGGTTCATCTAGAATAAAAACATTATTATTCTGCAATAATATACCTGTTAACGCTAATTTTTTCTTCATTCCTGTAGAATACCTTTCTGCGTATTGTTGCAAGGGTAAGTCAAAAATATTTTTTTCGCTAAAATCATTAATTTTAATATTCCTAGCATTACATAATAATTGCAAATACTCTTTTCCTGTAATTTTAGAAAGAAAATAAGGATCTGTAGGTAAAAACCCCATTACATTCTTCATATTACCTGCATCATAGTCGATAGAACCATTAAAACTTTCCATCCCCGAAATAGATCTAAACAAAGTAGTTTTTCCAGCTCCGTTCTCTCCTACTAAACCATGAACTTCGCCAGGATTAAATGTTAGATTAACATCATTCAAGACATGGTTATTACCGTAATACTTATCTAAAGATTTTATTGATATCATTTTAGCAAAAGATCTAAGTTATTCAAAGCTTTATTATAAAAATAAGGTAATGTTATTATCATTAATGGAGGAAACAAAATACACAATACTCCAATCACTCCTTGCATAATCTCTAACCCTTGACTCCGAAAAGCATATTTCATAAATACAAACATTATCAAATATACCCAACCTAACATTAAGAAAAGTACCGCTATGTGTATCTGATTCAAATAAAATACAGATAAAAACACAAACATTGGAATAGTTAGCAGAAAGCTATATTTGATAGCAATTAATACTTTATGCATTAAAAATTCTTTAGAATTCATTGCATGTACCCATATATAAAATTCTGGATCCTGTTTCATGTAGTAACCAGAACAGGTCAAAAATACAGCTACGATAGCAAATAAACCCAAGTTAAAATTACCTTTAACAACAGCAATAATTACTAAACCATATATCAATAAAAATATCCAAAAAGTTTTTCTAAACCCTATTATAAACTCAGAAGGTTTTTTACTAAATGGTGTAGGTACTATTAAAGAAACTTTACTTCTTTTCTTAAACAACGAAACTAACAATGTCAATAAAAGCATAAAAACTACTTCCACATAATATGATTTATACAACAAGAATATTGCAAACGGTAATGTTCCTAGCAAACTATTAAGCAATTTGATTTTTTTGAGATTGTAACTTGAAAAATGTTGTTTTATAAAATCACTATGTCCAGAGCTACTAAACGAATAAACAAAAGCGGCACTCAATGCTATATAAAAATAAGATGCATAAGGTACTTTGTTAAAAAAAAATATTGACAACCAATAAAACAGTACAATAATAATAGGATACCCTATTATTGGCTCTGTACCAAAATCTTTAAAAGATCGGTAAAGACGCTTACATTGCAATTGATAATAATATTTCAAAAGTTATTTATTAAAAAAAGAATCTCTATCATTGGTCATGTTTTAGCCATAAAAGTTACAATGTTCCCAAATATCTGACTTCGAAAAAAGATTTTCTAAAAAGACTATCTATCGTTTTAATTTACCTAAAAAAATCTTAGTGACTTAAAAAACACAACCATAGGTAACAGAAAACTTATTCAACAACATATAGCTTCATATAATTAATCAATAAACTTTTATCATAATATTTAGCACTATTTTCATGTACCTGTTGAATTATAACAAATATTTACAACGTTTTATTATTAAACCTTAACGATAATCAAACTGTTCTATAGAAGGTTTATTGAATAGTTTTATTGCAAATTTAAAAAGTGGGGTAGTTTGAAAAAGATGATTACTTTTGCAAATGATATTAACTTATCAAAATACTAGAAAACAACAATTAGGAATTAAATAGTTTTAATGCTTAAACAATCTATTGAACTGATTGCTATCAAGTAAAAAAATAGATTAAAGTAAAGAGGAAAAATCATACTCCGCTAATGCAAAATTGCATTAAAAAAATTTAAAAAACGGGAAATGAAGGGATTATTTGATGATGTATCATTTAAGTGCAGTAAGATAGTTACACAAAATTATAGTACTTCATTCTCTATGGGTATCAAACTGTTTGACAAATCAATAAGAGATAGCATATTTAGTATTTATGGATTTGTACGTTTTGCCGATGAGATTGTCGATACATTCCACGATTACGATAAGACTACTTTGTTTTCGAATTTTGAAGAAGATTATTACCGTGCTTATGATCAAGGTATAAGTCTTAATCCAATACTAAACTCATTTCAAATAACTGTTCGAAAATACAACATTGATGATGAGTTAATCCAGGCCTTCTTAAAAAGCATGCGCAGTGATTTATCAAAGAAAGAGTTTGATGATAATGAGATTAAAGAATACATATATGGATCTGCAGATGTAGTAGGATTAATGTGTCTTAAGGTTTTTGTAAACGGTGATGAAGAACGTTATCAGGCTTTAAAACCCGCTGCAATGCGTTTAGGCTCTGCTTTTCAGAAAGTAAATTTCTTGCGTGACATCAACGATGATATTAATCAGTTACATCGCATCTACTTCCCTATCTTACGGGATAATGAACTAACTGAAAATATCAAGAAAAAAATTATTGAATATATTAATGAAGATTTCAAAGTAGCTCTAGAAGGTATTAAAGAACTTCCGGACAACTCAAAAAATGGAGTTTATGCAGCATATCTTTATTACACTAAGCTTACCACCAAAATAGAGTATACACCTGTTGAGAAATTACTGAATGAACGAATTCGTATACCAAATAGATCTAAAATATGGACATTAGCGTCTATTTACATCAGTAACAAACTTAAACTGGCATAGAACACAATACTAAACTTTACGAACTATGTCTCTTTATCTAATTATTCTTATCATATCACTCGCTGGACCTCTGGCTTTGAGTTTTGAGAAAAATCTTAAACTATATAAGCGTTGGAAATATTTAATTCCAGCAATACTAATAACCATGGTTGTTTTTGTTGCTTGGGATATCATTTTTACTCATATTGGATGTTGGTTTTTTAATCCAATCTATAATTCTGGGATTTATATAAAAAAGCTTCCTTTAGAAGAATATCTATTTTTTATTGCAATTCCGTATGCTTGCGCATTCTCTTTTTATGCGGTTAAGTTTCATTTCCCTAAATTCAAAGTAAATGAGAAATGGACTAAAATTTTAACCATTCTAATTGTAATCGCATCCCTTACAACCTCATTATTAAACTACGATCTCACGTACACTTTTGTTAATTTTCTTGTTTTACCAATAATACTCCTATTGGGTTATTATTTTACAAGAGAAGTAGTACAATATTATTTAGCTATATACCCAATTTTACTTATTCCATTTTTCATTATTAATGGAATACTAACTGGAACAGGAATTGAGCAAGCCGTTTTTGACTATAATCCAGAAGTAATACTAGGAATTCATGTTCTTTCAATTCCGCTCGAAGATATGTTTTATAATTTTTCATTGCTTTTATCCCCCTTAATGCTCACTCATATTTTTGAAATGAGAGCTAAAAAAAACAAACAGGTATGAAAATTGCATTAAAGGATTTCAGAATTCATGGCTTGTATTTATTTGGTGAGCATGTTTGTTCATTTAATGAAATATCAATCTGTTTAGCAAGCACTAAAATTATTGCTAATAAAACACTCTCATGATAGATGAATCGGATGATTAAATACATTATTAATGAGGGACTTCCTATAACTTTTATAGTTTTTTATTGCGTAGGGTTAGTTTTGTATTTCACACCTATTACTCATGATCTATTTATACTAATTACGCCATATACCTTAGTGCTTGTTTCTGCAGCAGTCTTTTCCCATCACAAAGAATGGAGTTTAAAAACGATCATAGTTTTAGCCAGTATATTTATATCAGGTATACTAATCGAAATTATTGGTGTAGCAACCGGTAAAATTTTTGGAACTTACACTTATGGTCAAGGACTTGGTATTAAAATAATAGACGTACCAGTTATTATTGGTCTTAATTGGGTCTTCTTAACATATGCATCAAACGGAATAATATCTAAATACACATCAAAAAATAGTTTGATCATTGTGGGCGCTGCATTATTAATGGTATTATACGATATCCTATTAGAAAAAGCAGCTCCGTTGATAGATATGTGGATGTTTTCTAACAACGAACCTCCTGTAAATAACTATATAGCTTGGTTTCTATTAGCTTTACTGTTTAATTGGGTAATTCAGAAGTTCAACATAAAAACAAACAATCGCCCTGCACGTTGGTTATTTTTTATTCAATTTGGCTTTTTTATAATTTTAGTTATTCACCATATCTACACACTGAAATGATACGAGCGAATCATAATAAATACTGGGTGAAATTTTCTTATTTGTATACCAAAATACTAATAGGATTTTTCTTTAGTAGTATTAAATATAAAGGTGAATATGAAGAAAAAGGCCTTCCTATTTTAATGATCAGTAATCATTTCTCTTTTTATGATGGTTTTATTCAAATCTTATTAAATCTAAAAGTCTTTAAACGAAGGTTTAACTTTATGATGCTTGAAAAAGAATTGAAAAAAAACATGATGCTCACCAAAATTGGTGCAAGTTCAATCAATAAAGGAAAAAAGTCTAGTATCGCTAGCCTTGATTATGCTGTCGAAATGCTAGAAGACAAAGAAAATCTATTTTTATTTTTCCCTCAAGGGAGAATCCAAAGTATCTACACAAAAGAATTTACTTTTGAAAAAGGGTTACTTTCTCATATTTTAGCAAATACTAAAAATGATTTCCAATTGGTATACAATATTAACCTTATTAATTATGGCACCAAACTAAGGCCAGATATATCTGCGTACTATGAAACACATACTATTACTAAAAATACAAATGCCGAAGATGTAGAACGACAGTTTAATCGTTTTGCAGAAGTGTGTTTTACAAAACAAGGTGTAAAATGATCTATTTCTGTTATTTTTTAATAATCTTACTTAGTATCAGATTGCTGGTAGCATTTGTTAATTACCTTTCGTTTGCGTATTTACCAAAAACAACTTCATTAACTTCTGTTCCGTCTGTTTCTATTTTAATACCAGCTCGTAATGAGGAAGAAAATATCGGAACTCTACTAGAACAACTATCAACATTCCAATATAATGAGCTAGAAATCATTGTCTATAATGATCACTCGACGGATAAAACGGAGAGTATTATTAAACACTGGGCAGCCCTCAAACCTAACATTAAATTACTAAATGGGGATACGCTTCCAAAAGGTTGGCTAGGTAAAAACCATGCTTGCCATCAACTCGCAAAGGCTGCTACTGGTAACATATTACTTTTTTTAGATGCAGATGTAAGTGTAAAAAAAGGGGTAATCAAACGCAGCATTAGTTATCTTCAGCAACACGATCTACACTTACTATCGATATTTCCAAAGCAAATAGTTAAATCTTTTGGCGAAAAAGTTTCGGTACCTTTAATGAATTGGGTTTTATTAAGCATCCTTCCAATTTACCTAATAAGAAGATCAAAAAATAAAATTTTTTCAGCGGCTAATGGTCAATTTATGATGTTTAAAGCTGCTACATACAAAGAAATATGGCCTCACGAAAGATATAAATCTAACAAAGTAGAAGATATAGCTATTATAAGACTATTTAAACAAAAAAAACTAGCCAGCGACACACGTTTAGGAGATAATGATATTTCTTGTAGAATGTATGTTGGATTAGATGAAGCTATTGAAGGATTTATAAAAAACATATTCCAATTCTTTGGTAATAGTATTTTAGTGACTATTACTTTTGGAATACTAACAACTATCGCACCATTCGTAGTATACCTATACATGGGTTTATGGTGGCTAATTGCTTATCTTTTTGGCATTGTATTCATTCGATTTTTTGTCATGCTAGCAAGTCAACAATCAATTGTTCTAAACCTACTATTAGTCCTACCACAGCATATTATATTTCTTTTAATAATAATTAAGGGGCTCATCAATAACAAACAGAAAAAACTAATATGGAAAGACAGAAATATATTACAAGATCTATAATTTCGATCATAACTATACTGTTTTCAATGCAATTAGGCTTTTCTCAAAGCCCTTATCGTGATCCAATTTACAAAGCTTATTCAAGAGGTAAAATGGATAAATGGTACGAATTAATGCATTCTTGCGAAAAAAATGCTAATCCCAATAATTTCGAAGAACAATTAGAGCTTATCAGTTACTACTATGGCTATACCGCTTGGTTAATTGGGGCAGAAAAAGATGATACAGCTGAGGAATACATCGATAAATCAGAAAGAATTATAGACAAGTTACTAGAGAAATCCCCAGAAAATGCAACTTTGTTAGCCTACAAAGGAGCTTATATCGCATTTACCATTGGTATCTCTAATTTAAAGGCTATTTACTTAGGCAGAAAAAGCATGAGATACATAGATAAATCTATTGAACTTGACCCAGAAAATATTCAAGGAAATATCGAAAAAGGAAACTCTATGTATTACCGCCCGTCTGCTTTTGGTGGAGATAAAGCAGAAGCGATTAAATACTACATTAAGGCAGTTAAAAGCTTTGAAAAACAAGGATTGGTTGTAAATAATTGGATGTACATAAACACAATGACGGCTCTAGGGCAGGCTTATGAAGCTACGGACCAAATACAGTTAGCCAAATTATGTTATGAGAAAATAATGCGAATATTCCCAAACTTTATGTGGGTTGAAGATGAACTCTATCCTGATATGATAAAACGTAATAATCTATAATATTTATCATCCTACTTCATGAAATTTATTATTTATAGGACAACATTAGAACAAGTAAAAATTTTTACATTTTTAAGCATTTTTATTACTTCCATAAACATTAATGCCCAAAATACACCAATAGATAACAGTATTAATCTAAGTAAAACTCCCCCTAGAATTATAAGGGCTTGTTGTGCTTTTGGATATGATTTAAAAATATGGGGAATACCATTTGTTTCGATTGATCAAGTTATTAGTATTGATGATTTGAACGAACATCATTATATGGGTAATAAGGATGAAGGAACGGGAACTATCTATACTAATAAAGGTGGTTTTATAGACATCGGCCACTTACGAGATCAAATAGATTGGACTCGTTATTTATACACTACTATCGTACACTATAAAGGAAAAGGAAAAGTAACCATACCTTTACGTAACGAAGCTGGTCGTAAAACTTTATACTTAAATATACCCGAAGATCTAAGCACCGATGATTCTATTTTATTGGCAGGAAAGATAACATACGATCTCTCTCTCTGGCATGAGATTTCTACTTGGTTTGGAGCATCAACCATCCCATTTATACCAGAAAAATTTTCTAGTTTTTCAGTTGAGGATGTATACTCTAACTTACTTGGGATACACGTAGGAATGAAAACTTTACATTCAAAACTACCTTTTAATAAGGCGGCAACATTGAATATTGGAACCACATTGGACAGTTTAGGAGTTGTTAAAACAGCAAAAGAAACCTATGATGCATATGATGCTATTCATAACAAGTGGTACACAAATAAAAAACGAATCCCTAGTTCTAAAATCACGTTAAAACGTGACCCCGATATACTTCATTCCAGCCGTCCTTGGATAATTCCTAATCAGACAAGCAACAGTACTGACGCTATTGTCTTAGATGTACCCCTTTTAAACACTAAAGGAGAACCTCTTACCAATTTCTATCAATTTACAATTGACCTTAATTATAGATTTCCTGTAGAAGAAATTTTTCCAAATCGAGAAAGCAATCTCATAAATCAAGATGACTTTAGCATCTTAATGAAAAGAATCGCTAATGAAGTACAAATCATGGAACAAAACACCTTCGACGAAAGAGAAGAAAGTTCTAGGAAATAGCAATCTTCTAATATTGTAGTAATAATCTCTATAAACTAGAAATAAAAGAAGTCTACTTTTTTATAGTATTATATAATCTTTCCAACTCCTTAAAAACATCCTTAGAGTTAACAAAAAAAGATTCCTCCTCCTCATTACTATACCTAATGTTATCCCCTATTACTAAACTCCCTTCATAATCTTCAACATTACGTCTAAATGGATATTTTAATCTCCCCAAAACACCTGTTTCTATATTACCTACAAATATACTATCAAACATATCTGGAGCACCGGAAAATTGAATAATTAAATATTTATCAATTAAGACTACTTGTAATACAGAATCCCATCTTAATTTTTCAGGACTGCCAGTTAAATTAAGATCATTCACTAAAAACCATTTTTGTAAATCTCCTTTTTTAACAAAAATTCCGTGAGAGGTTTTATATATTTTATATTCATTATCGCTTACAACTAACTCTGGAGAAGACTTATTATAAAAATGACAATTCCCGCAATAGGATAAAAAGGCTATTTTATCTTTCACATGAAACAACGAATCTTTCTCGTCTAATAATAAATTTAACGTATCATTATTTAAGACAAGAGAATAATTATCAGGGATTTTAATCTTTTCAGTATTCCAATCAACTTTAGGATAAATAATTAAGTTAAAGTATTTATTTTGAGATATCTTTTTCTTTGAAGAATACCCTTTAAAAATCCACTCAAGAGAAGAATCTGGTTTTTTCCTTGGTTCTGAAAATAATTTTTTCTGAATAACTGACAAGAATGGTTTGTTTTCAGGTTTACTTAATAAAGCAGGAACAGGATAAATACGTTTCATCTCACAATAACAACCAAAATCACTGAATTTATAGACTTCATTACTATTTCCATTCACAATTTTAATATCAGTCCCTCCAAATGTACTCCCACTTTCATAAAAAGAATATAAGGTATCTAGTACATTATCATTATTAAAATCTTCAATCACAGGAGGATATTCCTTATGTGATTGAGCCTGTAAGTTTATCATTAACATTAAAAAAACATATCGAATACTGGACCCCTTAATAAACATACTACATCTCTTAATCATAAATAAGTAAACTTATTATCACAAATACTCATGTGAAAACAACTGTCTAATATTTGCATATGAATCCTTAAGTGCCTTTCGAGCTTTTTTTGCATCTTTCCATTTAACCTTCATAATCCCTTCATCTTTCTGAGGTATTAAGATTCCTTTATATTCAGTTTTCATTTCAAACCAATAGGTAACCTTTAACCTAAATTCTCCATTTCTTTTAAAAACATGATAGGTTCTATATAAAAACTTGGTGATTTCTAAACCAGAAACACCTGTTTCCTCCTCTACCTCTCTAATAGCAGTTGTTTCTATATTTTCTTTTTTTTCGGCTTTTCCTTTTGGTAGATCCCATTTACCATTACGGTGAATAAAAAGAATCTCCTTTTTCGAATTATACACCTTACCGCCTCCTGCTATTACTACAGGCAACTTTGTGTACAAATGATCTAATAGCTTTTCCTCGTTTTTATGATGAAAATGATATTTTACCTCCTTGCCCTTATTTTCTTTAAGCAAAATATCCCTTATAATTTTAGGAAAATCTACATCTTTGATATGAATTGTCTCGCAATCCTCAACAGACTCTTTTGTTGAAAGAATAATAGGCGTATTATTCACAAAAACTTTATACATTTGCAACTATGATTTTTGATAAAAATACAGCTAAAAAAACCGCTGAACTACTGTTGCAAATTAACGCAATTAAATTACAACCACAAGAACCTTTTACATGGGCTTCTGGATGGAAGTCTCCAATTTACTGCGATAATCGTGTTACCTTGTCATATCCCGTTATTCGCAATTTTTTACGAGAGCACCTTGCTAAATTTATTGAAGAAAAATATGGAAAACCAGATGTTATTGCCGGTGTCGCAACTGGTGCTATAGGTATTGGTATGCTAGTAGCAGAACACTTAAACCTTCCATTTATCTATGTTCGACCAGAAGCAAAAAAACATGGAAGAAAAAATCAAATAGAAGGAATCGTTCCTTCTGGTAAAAATGTTGTTGTTGTAGAAGACCTAATTAGCACTGGTAAAAGTAGTCTTAATGCTGTAAAAGCATTAAAAGAAGTAAATGCAAATGTAAAAGGAATGGTAGCTATTTTTAACTATGGTTTTGATATAGCTTCAGAAAATTTCGAAGAAGCGGCATTATCTTTGCATACTTTAAGCAATTATGAAAATCTTCTTGAACAAGCATTAGATACTAATTACATTACTCAAGAAGAACAAAAAACACTACAAAGTTGGAGAACAAATCCAGCAGAGTGGAATCAATAAATTTTTATTTCGATGAATTTAGAAAGCCCTACAGTAACTGTAGAAAAAACTCAACAAGAAGTATTTGAATTTTTAACAAAAGTTGAAAACTTCGAACAATTGATGCCTGAAAGCAAACAAAAGTTTGAAAAATTAAATGACTCAAGATTTCTTTTTCAACTAAAAGGAATGCCAGAAATTGTTTTAGAACAAAAAGGAAGCACAGAACACTCAACCGTTATTCTTGGAGCAGCTAGCGAAAAACTGCCATTTACACTTACAGCTAATATTGTGGATATAGAAAATGGAAAAAGTACAACGCAACTTATATTTGAAGGACAATTCAATGCTATGATGGGAATGATGATCAAAAATCCTATTCAAAATTTCATTAATACTTTAAGTGAAAATATTAGTAAGATTTAATTACTATTATTAATACAACAGTCTTATTTCTTTTAGATCAAAACTTTGTATAACCTCATCTTCTAGAAGTATCTGAAGCTTTCCGGCTGAAGTAATACTCTGGATAATACCAACAAAAGAATCCCCCTTTACATCCAAAAATGTAGAGGGTTTATTTTTTCTGAATAGTAAAGATTCATATTCTCTTTTTATATTTTGGAAATTAGAATTATGAAGTATAGAAAATCTATATTCTAGTTTTGCTAACAAAACAGACAACACTTCATCTATATCAAAACTCCTACCTAAAACTTTTTTTAGAGATCCCGCTAACGGAAGATTATCAAAATCCTGTTGATTTACATTTATACCAATACCAATAATTGCTCCTCGTAATCTGCCATTATTAACAACATTCTCAATTAAAATACCACACATCTTTAACTTATCTGACAGAATGTCGTTAGGCCATTTAATAGATAACTTAGGCAACTTTAACAAATCCAAAGCATCATAAACACCTAATGAAACAGTCATTGAAATATAAAACTGTTCCATAACATCAAGGTCATTAATCGGCACAAACACACTACACGTAAGGTTTTCTCCTGGATTACTTTGCCAAGTTGTTCCCATTTGTCCCTTACCTTCCAATTGTTCTCTCGCTACAACGCAAGTAGATTTTGTTAAATATTTCTCCCGATTCATATCCCTCAGGAAAGTATTTGTAGAGCCAATGGCATCAACTTTGATTATATCCATAAATAACGATGTGAAAGTTTTTACAAATGTCCGGAAATACAGACATTAAAACCATAAAAAGTAATAACTTTACACAAATTAAAAAAATGCATGATTAAAAAAGAAATCGGTACTGATCAATTAATAACCCAAATTATTAAAGGTATTGAAGAAGTGAAGGGTAATGACATTACTATTTTAGATCTTAGAGAAATCGAAAATACAGTTTGTAATTATTTTGTTATTTGCAATGGAACCTCTAATACTCAAGTAAACGCCATTGTTAATTCCATCCAAAAAACAGTTAGCAAATCAATAAAAGATAAACCTTGGCATGTAGAGGGAGGTGAAAATGCTGAATGGGTACTGATTGATTATGTAAATGTAGTTGTACATGTTTTTCAAAAGCATATTAGAGAATTTTATGACATCGAAGGATTATGGGGCGATGCTAAAACTACAACTATCGAAACAAACTATTAAAAAAAGCGTAAATGGCTAAAGAGAATAAAAAAATGGAACCAAATAAAAAACCAAAGTTTAGCGCATATTGGATTTATGGTGTTATAATTGTTGGTTTTTTAGCATTAAATTTTTTAGGTGGAGGAAACATGGGATCTGCTCCCGAAACAACTCCTTCTGACTTCAATAACTTTTTAAGTAACGGCGAAGTAGAGCGTGTATCAATTATCAATAGACGTAAAGCTAAAGTATTTCTGACGCAAGAAGCTAAAAGTCAAGAAAAACACACCAAAAACAAAAAGAATTCAATTTTACCCGCTAGTCCAAATGATCCAGATTACGAATTTGAGTTCGGAGATCTACAAAATTTCGAAAACGAAATCGCTAGAATTAAAAGTGAAAATGGAGTGGCCACTGAAGTAGGTTATGACACCGAAAGCAATATGTGGGGTGATATATTTATTACTTTGCTTCCCTTTGCACTTATCATCGGAGTATGGATCTTTATCATGCGTAGGATGAGTGGTGGCGCTGGTGGAGGTGCTGGTGGTCAAATTTTCAATATTGGAAAATCAAAAGCAAAACTTTTCGATCAGAATACTGACGTAAAAGTTTCTTTTGAAAATGTAGCCGGTCTGGAAGGAGCCAAAGAAGAAGTGCAAGAAATTGTAGACTTTCTTAAAAACCCTGAAAAATACACTTCATTAGGAGGAAAAATACCAAAAGGAGCCTTATTAGTAGGACCTCCTGGAACAGGTAAAACTTTATTAGCAAAAGCAGTTGCCGGAGAAGCTAAAGTTCCTTTTTTCTCATTATCAGGATCTGATTTTGTAGAAATGTTTGTTGGTGTAGGAGCTTCTAGAGTTCGTGACTTATTTAAACAAGCCAAAGAAAAATCTCCTGCAATTATTTTTATTGATGAGATAGACGCTATTGGTCGAGCAAGAGGTAAGAGTAATTTTTCTGGATCAAATGACGAAAGAGAAAATACACTAAACCAGTTATTAACAGAAATGGATGGTTTTGGAACAAATACAAACGTTATTGTTATTGCTGCAACAAACCGAGCTGATGTATTGGATAAAGCATTAATGAGAGCAGGACGTTTTGACAGACAAATCTATGTTGACCTTCCTGATGTAAGAGAGCGTAAAGAAATTTTCGAAGTGCATTTAAAACCTCTTAAAAAAGAAGAAGGATTAGATACTGACTTCTTATCAAAACAAACACCTGGTTTTTCCGGTGCAGATATTGCTAATGTTTGTAATGAAGCGGCTCTTATTGCTGCTCGTAAAGGAAATAAGGCTGTTGGAAAACAAGACTTCCTTGACGCTGTAGACAGAATTGTAGGTGGATTAGAAAAGAAAAACAAAATCATCACACCTGGAGAAAAACGTGCAATCGCCTTTCACGAAGCTGGTCATGCTACCGTAAGCTGGATGTTAGAACATGCTGCACCACTTGTAAAGGTTACTATTGTTCCAAGAGGTCAATCACTTGGAGCTGCTTGGTATCTTCCTGAAGAGAGACTTATTGTACGTCCTAATCAAATGCTAGATGAAATGTGCGCTACTCTTGGAGGTCGTGCTGCAGAAAAAGTGATTTTTAATGAAATCTCAACTGGAGCATTAAGTGACTTAGAAAAGGTAACAAAACAAGCACGTGCAATGGTTACTATATATGGTCTTAATGATAAAATAGGAAATCTAACCTATTATGATTCTTCTGGACAAAATGAATATGGTTTTACGAAACCATATAGCGAACAGACCAGTGAACTTATTGATAAAGAAATTTCCAATATTATCGAACAGCAATATCAACGTGCTATCAAACTTCTGGAGAATAATAAAGATAAACTTACTGAACTTGCAGAAGTTTTATTAGAGAAAGAAGTAATTTTCAAAGACAATCTTGAAAAGATTTTCGGAGAACGTCCGTTTGATAAAAAAGAAGAAACTATAATCGAACCATCGTAAACGATTATTTCGATTTTACTAGTAAATTAAAAAAATCTTAATCTAACACTCTATTTAGATTAAGATTTTTTTATCTTTGAAAGTATTGTTAACCCGTAAATCCCCGATCGAATCTAAAAATGAGTCTATTTAGAAGAATATTTTCCTCAAAATCTAAATCAGACCAAAAGAGTAAGGAACGACACACTGAAGATCGCAGTAAATATATGCCAGAAATCAACCTTCCGGTTGATGAAAGTTTTATGATTAATTTCAAAAGAAATGGAGGCAAATTTTTATATTGTGATAGTGACAAAGAAGTTCTAGATTCTTTTGATAAGATCCTTTTAGAAAATGATTGGTATGAAAAAGATGTTTGCTGTTTCGACATGGGACTAGAACATAAGTTTTCTGGTTTCAACCTTAACTATATAAAAAAATCTCCAGCCTCTTTCTTTTTTGCCACTTGCGAATATCTAATTGCAGATAGTGGAGCCATTCTTATATCTTCTAATCAACTTAGAGAAAAAAAGTTAACAGAGTTACCTGATGACTTTATAATACTTGCGTCCACTAGCCAACTAGTTAAAAGTATTGGAGAAGGTTTAAAAGGAATCAAAGAAAAAAACAAAAACTCAATTCCTTCTAATATTACTACTATAAAAAACTTCGAACCACAAAAAGAAAAAGACTTCTTAAGTTACGGAAGTAGCTCAAAAAATCTATATTTGCTGCTGCTGGAAGATTTATAATATGAAGGAACTGCTCACAAGGTCTTTATCGGGATTTTTATATATCTCGATACTATTAATTTCTATATTTATTTCTAAATATACCTTTATCGGAGTATTCTTAATCTTTGGTATCATCTGTATTTATGAGTTTCAAAAATTGATTCACCTAAAGAATACTTGGTTATATATCATATTTATTGGATTTTTACTTTTATTCCACACTCCTAATTTAAAAGTTCCATTATCAGTCATTTTAGTAACTCTTGGACTTACCATTATTACTCAATTATTTCTGGTTAGAGATTTAATTACAATTAGGATCATTCCGATGTTCGAAAAAAGAAAATATTTTACCAGTATATTTTTTCTTATCACATCCATCGTTTTTCTAACACTTATCCCGTGTTATAACGACACATATGATCCTATTATGATAGCTGGACCGCTTCTTATGATATGGACAAATGACACCTTTGCTTATTTAGTTGGCAAAAATTTTGGAAAGCACAAATTATTGGAACGTATATCGCCAAAAAAAACCATCGAAGGTTTTATTGGAGGTTTTCTTTTTACTTTATTAGCGGGATATTTGATAGCAATCTTTTCACACACTTTATCAATACCTCTTTGGTTGATTATAAGTATAATTATGAGTATTTTTGGCACTCTTGGAGATCTTATACAATCCAAATTCAAAAGACAAGCTGGAGTAAAGGATAGCGGATCAATAATGCCAGGACATGGCGGCATTTTCGATCGTTTAGATAGTATTATTTTTGCGAGTCCATTTTTATACGCATTTTTACAAATATTAAGATATGTTTCATAAAGAAGGTTATAAAATTATATCAGTAGCAATAGTACTTTTTCTTGGTATAAATGCAGCATCGTATGTATCAATACAGATAGATGAATGGATTATTGCAATTTTTTCTGTTACACTAGTTTTTCTGATATTGATATTACAGTTTTTCAGAAACCCAAAAAGGCATACTGATGTCAATGACAATACTGTAGTGGCACCAGTAGATGGGAAGGTAGTAGTAATAGAAGAAGTATTCGAGAAAGAATATTTTAAAGAAAATAGATTACAGGTTTCTATCTTCATGTCTCCTATTAATGTACACGTAACCAGACACCCAATAAATGGCGAGGTTAAGTTCAGTAAATACCATCCTGGTAAATACCTAGTTGCCTGGCACCCTAAGGCCTCAGAAGAAAACGAAAGAACTACAGTAGTTGTAAAAAACAATTTTATTGAAGTGCTTTATCGACAAATCGCCGGGGCATTAGCAAAAAGAATTGTAAATTATGCTGAAGAAGGTGAAAAAGTAGCACAGGGTTCTGATAGTGGATTCATAAAATTTGGCTCTAGAGTTGATGTTTATCTACCTGTTGGCACAGAAGTTAATGTAACTTTAAACCAAAAAGTTAGAGGTGGAGAAAGTATTATCGCTAATGTATAAGTATGACCGATGAGGAATTAAATATCGCTTTCCAAAAGGCTTTTGATAAAGCCAGTAGTACTACTATAGAATTACCTCCTGATGTTATGTTACATTTCTATGCGTACTATAAACAAGCAATGCATACAGAAGGTTTTTATACTCCATCTGGGAATAGCGAATTGAGAAATGCATTTAAACTAAATGCTCTTTTTCAAGTTAAAAATCTTACCCCAAAAGAAGCCAAACTAAAATACATTGAGATTGTAAATAAATACATCACGGATATATAAAAAAAGCACTTTTATAAAAGTGCTTTTTTTTATTCTATGTGCTATTGAATCTACTACTTCAACCCAGAAAGACTTGATTTTAGAGTAGCTATTTTAGCTTCCGCATCTGCTTCTTTCTTTCTTTCATTAGCAATAACTTGCTCAGGAGCGTTGTTTACAAATCGTTCATTTTGAAGTTTCTTCTGAACAGATTTCAAAAACCCCTCGGTATATGCTAATTCTTCAGTAAGTTTTTTAATCTCATCCTCAACATTAACAGCTCCAGATATAGGAACAAAATACTCATTAGATTTAACTCTAAAGGAAAGCGCTCCATCCACCTTCTCCCCTACATAAACCAAAGAAGAAACATTACCTAATTTTGACACAACCGAATCAAAAGTTTTTGGAGTATTTTCACTATTTACTATTGATAACTCAATGGTATCTTTGAATGAGATATTCTTTTCTTTACGAATCGTTCTAATTCCAGAAATTACATCACTAGCAACTTCAAATTCTTTAATCAGATTTTTATCTACAGTAGTAATCTGAGGCCAACTAGATACTATCAAAGCTTCTTCTGGAGTTCTCTTAGTAATATCTTGCCAGATCTCTTCTGAAATAAAAGGAACAAAAGGATGAGAAATTTTTAGATTATCCTCTAAGATCTCAATCACTTCTTTATATGTTTTAGCATCAATTGGAGCCTGATAAGCCGGTTTAATCATTTCTAACAACCAACTACTAAAATCATCTCTAACTAGCTTATATGTAATCATCAAAGCGTCACTTATCCTATATTTAGCATAAGCATCCTCTAATTCAATCAATGCTTTCTGAAACTTAGATCGATACCATTCTATCGCCACTTTAGAAGCTTCTGGTTGCTCAATAATCGAATCCACTTCCCAACCACTAATAAGATTATAAGAGTTATAAATTTTATTTACAAAGGACTTCCTTCCTTGATCACATAAATCTTCATCAAACATTAGATCATTTCCGGCTGGCGAACTTAATAACATCCCTACTCTGATAGCGTCTGCTCCATATTTATCAATTAAATCTAATGGATCAGGAGAATTTCCTAAAGATTTTGACATTTTACGTCTTTGCTTATCTCTTACAATACCCGTAAGATATACATTCGTAAAAGGTTTTTCTTTTCTATATTCATAACCAGCAATAATCATTCTTGCCACCCAAAAGAATAAAATTTCTGGTGCAGTTACTAAATCGTTGGTAGGGTAATAGTAATTGATTTCCTTATTATCTGGCTCTAAAATTCCATTAAACACACTCATTGGCCATAACCATGATGAGAACCAGGTATCAAGTGCATCAGGATCCTGAGTTAAATCAGCATCGGTTAAGGCAACGTTTCCTGTTTTTTCTTTTGCTAAAGCAAGTGCCTCTTCTCTAGTTTCTGCAACAACAAAATCTTCTTTACCATCAGCATAAAAATAAGCTGGTATTTGATGTCCCCACCACAATTGACGAGATATATTCCAGTCTCGCACATTCTCCATCCAATGACGGTAGGTATTTATAAACTTTTCTGGAACTAAATTAACATCCTTATCCAAAACAGCATCTAACGCAGGTTTTGCCAAACCTTCCATCTTTAAAAACCATTGATCACTCAATTTTGGCTCTATTACAGCTTTAGTTCGCTCACTGGTCCCTACCTTATTAAGATGTGTTTCTGTTTTTTCTAGCACGCCTATAGATTCAAGCTCCTTAAGGATCTCTTTTCTTACTACGAATCTATCTTTACCTTCATAATGTAACCCAAACGAATTTAAAGTAGCATCATCATTAAAGATATCTATAACTTCTAATTTATGCTTATCTCCTAAAACTTTGTCATTCTGATCATGAGCAGGGGTTACCTTTAAACATCCAGTACCAAATTCCATATCCACATATTCATCTTCAATAATAGGAATAGCTCTATTAGCAATTGGCACTATTGCTTTTTTTCCTTTCAGGTGGGAAAAACGTTCATCATTTGGATTAATACAAATTGCTGTATCACCCATTATTGTTTCTGGACGTGTAGTAGCGATTGTTAATGTATCATCACTTCCTTCTATTTTATATTTTAAATAATAAAGATTCCCCTGTTTTTCTTCATAAATCACTTCTTCATCAGACAAAGTAGTCTTAGCTTCAGGATCCCAATTAACCATTCGGTACCCTCTATAAATAAGACCTTTATTATATAAATCAACAAAAACTTTGATCACGGAAGCAGACAAATTGTCATCCATTGTGAAAGCCGTTCGTTCCCAATCACAAGATGCTCCCAGTTTTTTAAGTTGTTCTAGAATTATTCCACCATGCTTATGAGTCCATTCCCAAGCATGTTCTAAAAACTCTGATCTTGTTAAATCATTTTTATCAATCCCGTCTGCTTTTAGCTTTGCAACTACTTTAGCCTCGGTAGCAATAGAAGCGTGATCGGTACCTGGAACCCAACATGCATTATATCCTTTCAGACGAGCTCTCCTGATCAATACATCTTGTATTGTATTGTTAAGCATATGCCCCATGTGCAATACTCCTGTAACATTTGGCGGAGGAATGACTATAGTATATGCCTCTCTTTCATCAACTTCAGAATGGAAATAATTATTTTCCATCCAATAGTTATACCACTTGTCTTCTACTGATTTTGCATCATATTTTCCTGCTAAAGCCATAGTTTGGTCCGATTTTTGGATTTTAGAGTGCAAAAGTAATTATTATATACGACAACTTGAAAGTCTTTTGCAATTTTGAAGTTGAATAAAAAGTAACTACTTTTACACATTATAAAAACCTACGTTATGAAAAATGTAATGATGATTTTATTTATTGGTTTTCTGGGAATTACCCTAAACGCTCAGGATGCCAAAGCGAAAATCGATTTTAAAACAGAAGTGATTGATTATGGGGAAATTTCCAAGGGTAGTGATGGAATTCGCCAATTTGAGTTCACAAACACAGGAAATGCTCCGTTAATTATTTCCAGAGTATACTCTAGTTGTGGTTGTACCATACCTAAAAAACCTGAAGATCCTATTGCTCCTGGAGCAACTGGAGTAATTGAAGTAAAATATGACACAAAACGTGTTGGTCCAATTCGTAAAACAATAACAGTTTATTCTAACGCAGAAGAATCTACTAAAGCAATAAAAATAAAAGGTACGGTATTAGACGACACAAAGAGTGTTCTTGAAAAAAAGAATTAAAAAGAATTAACATATTAAAAAAAGGTTTTACGACTTATTCGTAAAACCTTTTTTTATATCACTTTTTTAAGATAAAAGGTAAATTTAATGACCACTCCCAATCTCTCTACCTTAATTGTAATTTTTTTTCCCTCTTCTGAATAAAACAAATCATTCATATCAGAGAGCTTGTACAAATGTGATGCTCTACCATTAACTTCTAAGACCTTATCGCCTTTTAACAATCCAGCTATCGCAGCAGGAGAATCAGGTCTAACTTCAGTAATCTTATATTCTGGTTGTAATGAATATACAAAGGAACTTGCATCCGCTTTAAATACATTTATTGAAATCTTACCATTATCTTTTGTTACAAAATCTAAAGAAGGACGAGAAGGACTTCTACGAATATTATAATCCTTTAAAACCCTTACACCACTATGTTGAATTGTAAGCCCACTCATATTATAATGAAATGGTTTATCGAAAAAACTATTTTTCTTATAAGTTATTTTCTTATTAGGATAATCAATAATCATATTGAATCTTTTTAAGACACTACCACCAATAGAACCTTGACGTGATTTTAAAGAAATTCCTTGTATATACAGAGAATCTGGAAAAGAAGCTGTTATTTCTTTTATCTCGAAATCCCCAATAGCCAAACCTTTTACTTTTGTTTTCTTTCCATATATCTCTCCATTAAATCCTGTACCCAGAAAATCATCAAAAGAATCACTTGGAGCTTTAAGGTTAATTTCTGAGTTTTCGAAAAGCCATAATGCAGAACTAGATCCTGAATCTAGCAAAAGATTAACATCTAAATACCCAGTACTTGTTTTATACTTAGCCTTAATCAATGGTCTTTTCCTACCATTACTTAGATCTAAATCAGTTTGATAACATTTTCTACATTTCTTATAGGTATATGATTCTGGATCATAGATTTTTATATACTCTTTTGTGTAATTAATATTAAGAATAAATTTTTTAAAAAAATCATATCCGATTATACCATGAATTGGAAAACCCATTAGAGGAGAAAAGTTCATAGACTCATCAAAAATCATGTAAACTGTATGATCATCACTATACGTTTCTCCTATTTTTAATAAATTATTGGTAGATTTAATGGCTTCTGCAGGGGCTTCATTTCCTAAACCTCTAAGGTAAATTTTAGAAGCATTTTTTAATTCTAAAGACTCCCTTTTATCAATACTAAATAAAATAGTGGAACCTACTCCTGTATCTAAAATAAAAGATAGTTTAACTCCGTTGAGCTCAACAGGGATAATAATAAGGTTATTAGCTAGTTCAAATTTAATCTTATCACTAGTCTGACCTTGTGGTAGTTTAAAACCTTCTTGAGCATTTAGTGTAAAAGAAACGAGCAAAAATAGAATTAGGGCCTTCTCTTTAAGAAAATGATAAAAATCCCAGTACAAAATCTCCATTCCAATAAATATAGAAAAATACTTGAAAATTCCTGATAATAATTAACTTAAATCCTAAATAATTTAAGAAATTTACCGCTATTTTACTTTTTAAATTAAATGGAATGCCTGTAATATCAAGTAAAGGAAAAGCGATGCCCGAATCTCCAATTCGTAAATTAGCTCCTTTTGCAGAAAAAGCGGTAAAAGAAGGAAAGCATATTTTTCATCTTAATATCGGACAACCGGACATAAAGACTCCTATAGAGGCCTTAAATGCAGTAAGAAATCATAAACTAGATGTTTTAGCATATAGTCATTCTGCCGGTTTTGAGAGCTTTAGAAAAAAACTAGCTGGTTATTACGCTAAACACGATATTACGATATCATCAGATGATATTTTGGTTACCACTGGAGGAAGCGAAGCGTTAATCTTTACAATGGGTAGTATTACAGATCCAGGAGACGAAATTATCGTCCCTGAACCGTTCTATGCTAATTACTATAGTTTCTCTACACAATCAACGGTAACTGTTGTTCCTGTAATTTCTCAGATTGATAATGGTTTTGCACTACCACCAATAAAAGATTTTGAAAAACTTATTACACCAAAAACCAAAGCTATACTTATCTGTAATCCAGGAAATCCAACGGGGTATCTTTATAGTAAGGAAGAAATAAAACAGCTTGCTGATTTAGCAATAAAATATGATTTGTTTTTAATTTCTGACGAAGTGTACAGAGAGTTTGTATATGATGACTCAGAACATTACTCGATTTTACAAGAAAGAATTCTTGACGATCACGCAATAGTAGTTGATTCAGTTTCTAAACGTTACAGTATGTGTGGAGCACGAATAGGTTGTATGGTTAGTAAGAATAAAAGTGTCATGGAAACAGCAATGAAATTTGCACAAGCAAGATTAAGTCCTCCCACTTTTGCTCAAATCGCCAGCGAAGCTGCGCTAGAAGCTCCAGAATCATATTACACCGAAACTGTAGCAAAATATAAAATCAGAAGAGACACGCTTGTCGATGGACTTAGACAGATTCCAGGCGTTAAAGTAGCAACACCTAATGGCGCATTTTATTGCATTGCAGAATTACCAATAGAAGATGCGGATCATTTTACCAAATGGCTTTTAGATGAGTTTCATGTAAATAACGAAACCGTTATGCTTGCTCCTGCTGCTGGTTTTTACTCTAGTCCAAATGAAGGATTAAACCAAGTTAGAATTGCGTATGTTTTAAATAGAAGAGATTTAAAAAAGGCGATTAATATATTAAAACTTGCTTTAGCAAAATATACTGATCAAAAATCTTTTAGCATCATCAAAGAGAAAGTTAGCCTATAAAATGATAAATAATCATATATTTCACTTTCAGAATAAGTAAAAAATCGCGTACAACTAAAACCATATCCTTTTTGAAAATAGAACAAAACAAATCTCTCAAAAAACACAATACATTCGGTATTGATGTAAAAGCTAAAGAATTTATAAAAATCAATTCTGAAAAAGAGCTTATAGAGACACTTTCTATTCACAAGAATAAGGACATTTTTATTCTCAGTGGAGGAAGCAATATGCTCTTAACTAAAGATCTAGAATCCTTAGTATTATATATTGCAATAAAAGGCATAAGTACTGCTAAACAATCAGATAATCATGTATTAGTTTCTGCTTCTGCAGGAGAGAATTGGCATGATTTTGTTCAATACTGTATCAATAATGATTATGGGGGTTTAGAAAACCTTTCATTAATCCCTGGATATGTAGGTAGTGCTCCCATACAGAATATTGGGGCATATGGGGTAGAACTAAAAGATAGTTTTGTTAGTTGCGAAACGATAAATTTAACTACCGGAAAAAAAAGAATTTTTAATAAAGAACAATGTAGTTTCGGATATCGAAATTCCGTTTTCAAAAGTGAATTAAAAGGAAGGTATATAATTACCAAAGTTACCTTTAAATTATCTACAAAAGAACACAGTCTAAACACCAGTTATGGCGCAATAGAAAATGCTCTAAAAGATAAAAACATTAACACCCCAACTATTAAAGATGTTTCGGAAGCAGTAATCGCTATTCGAAAAAGCAAATTACCTGACCCCGCTATTATAGGAAATAGCGGAAGCTTTTTTAAAAACCCGGTAATTTCGATAGAAGCTTTTAATAATTTACAAAAATCATACGCAGACATACCACACTACCAAGTAGACGAACAAAATATAAAAGTACCTGCAGGATGGCTTATAGAACAATCGGGATTTAAAGGAAAACGATGGGGAGATGCTGGAGTACATGATAAGCAAGCATTAGTATTAGTAAACCATAACAATGCGAATGGACAAGAAATCCTAGAGCTTTCAATAAAAATAAAGAACACTATTAAAGAAAAATTTGATATTTCTCTAGAAACAGAGGTAAACATAATTTAAGTAATAGTTATTTTTAACCTTATGAAGTATGTAATTTTTTTAAAATCATATTTTCAGGTAGTTTTTCTTCGTATCTTTGCATAAGAATTTTGAGAGAATAATATTATGAAATTGGTACTACTAACAGTAGCTCTTCTTTTAGCTGCTTTTGCAGGAATTGCAATTAAATTATGGGCTAAAAAAGACGGAAAATTTGCCGGAACTTGTGCAAGCCAAAGTCCTTTTCTAAACAAAGAAGGTGAGTCTTGTTCTATGTGTGGAAAAACTCCTGATCAATATGCTAACTGTAATGAAACAGGACATTCTAAGTAGTTTTTAAAAATACTTTCGTTCAAAAGCACTTCATTGGAAAAAGAATCTTTAACTCTTTCAGATCACATTAAAAAAGCTAAAGAAGGCAAACAAGCATCTTTTAATTATTTGTTAGACACTTTCTGGAATGATGTTTTTAATTTTCAATTAAAACGGACTCAAAACGAATATGAGTCAGAAGATATTACAATCCAAAGTTTCTCAAAAGCATTTGATAAAATAGACACTTTTAAAGAGGAGTATAACTTTAAAACTTGGATAATTCAAATTTCGAAAAATATCCATATAGATCTTTTACGAAAAAAAAATGCTTCTATCCGTTCTAAAACTACTAGAGAGGTAGATGATGTTGTGTATAAGATCATTGATGATACCCCAACTCCCGAAGACAAATTAATCACAGAACAAAACCTAGCCCAATTACTTAGATACATCAAACAACTAAAACCACACTACCAAGAAGTAATAAACTTAAGATATTTTCAAGAATTAAGTTATAAAGAAATTTCAGAAGTCCTAGATGAACCAATGAATAATATCAAGGTAAAACTGCTAAGGGCAAGAAAACTTCTTTCTGAAATAATAACAAATAAAAAAGAGAAATAATTCAGTTTATAAAACCAATCATTTCTCTTTCATTTGCTACAAATAAATCACTTGTATTATCTGAGACTAAAAGTCGCTATTCTTTTTAACACTTCGTGTAAAGGATTAATCCACTTATCATTTATTTTCTTATCATATTTGATAAACTTTTGGACCAGTCCTTTCGGCGCAGATATTTCTTTTTCAATTCCGGTTATATTAATAAAATTTTGATTATTAATTAACCACTTTTCAACTCTCTTTCTGTTTTTCTGTAATTGTTTCTGTTGTTCTAATTCTTCTTTTGACATTTTTAATTGGTTTTTTAACTTTTTTTTAATGAATAAAAAATGGGGTTAAGCTAATTTTAACCATGATTTAAAGTATGATACTATAAATTATGTGTTTCAAAAATAGGAAAAGAAATTTTATTAATCCATAAAAACCTTATTAAAATTACGGTTTTACCATAATTTTAATAAGAAAAAATCCCTAAAGATATATCAAATAGAGCGTTTTAATCAAATTAACAACTTGATTATCAGTGTTTAAAAATAATTTTATAAGTATTTTTTTCAACATCTATTTAATAAAAAATTTCTCTGTTTTTTTACCCAAAATTTCCCTTTTGAGTAATTTTCCATAATGATACTATCATTATCATATTATTAACACAAAACAAATACATAGATTTTATATTGTGTATGAGTAAATTTTATGTTAAGGATAAAATTTATTTATACGCAAATTCTATACTGATTATTTACAGTAATAGATACTCCAAAATATTTCCAAATAAAATACTTATTCAGAAACTCTTAAGAATATTGAAAACTATATTTTAATATGAGCTTTCTTCGTATTTTTGCATAAAACATTGCTAAGTATGAATAATGATGTTACTTCTGTAGCTCCTCCTAAAGGAAAACCAAAATGGCTACGGGTAAAACTACCTACTGGAAAAAAATATACAGAACTTAGAGGTTTAGTTGACAAATACAACTTACATACTATATGTACCTCTGGTAGTTGCCCAAACATGGGTGAATGTTGGAGTGAAGGAACTGCCACATTTATGATACTTGGTAACACTTGTACTCGTTCTTGTGGTTTTTGTGGCGTAAAAACAGGAAGGCCGGAAACAGTAGATTGGGAAGAGCCCGAGAAAGTGGCTCGTTCTATAAAAATAATGAATATAAAACATGCTGTAATAACTTCTGTGGACAGAGATGATTTAGCGGACGGAGGATCAATTATATGGGCAGAAACAATCCAGGCCATTCGCAGAATGAATCCTGAAACTACTTTAGAAACTTTAATCCCAGATTTTCAAGGAAAAACAAAAAACATAGATCGTATTGTTGCTGTTAAACCAGAAGTAGTTTCCCATAATATGGAAACCGTAAAAAGACTTACTAGAGAAGTTCGCATACAAGCTAAATACGAGCAAAGTCTTCAGGTTCTAAAATATCTTAAAGACAATGGTATTAGCCGCACCAAAAGTGGTATTATGCTTGGACTTGGAGAAACAGAAGAAGAGGTCATACAAGTTTTAAAAGATCTGAGATCAGTAGACTTAGACATTGTTACTATCGGACAATATTTGCAACCTAGCAAAAAACATTTACCTGTAAAACAGTTCATTACTCCAGATCAATTTAAAAAATATGAAGAGATTGGACTAAAAATGGGATTTAGACATGTAGAAAGTGGAGCATTAGTCAGATCTTCTTATAAGGCACAAAAGCATCTGACCTAATATTTTTTGAAGAAATTATTTAATGAATATACCTATTAGAGTAGCCATCAATGGTTTTGGAAGAATTGGTCGAAATCTTTTTAGATTATTGATTAACAATTCGGATATTGAAGTTGTTGCTATAAATGATCTTGCAGATACTAAAACATTAAGTCACTTACTTAAATATGATAGTATCCACGGAGTATTATCGCAAAATATTTCATACACTGAGAATCATATAATAATTGGAGACAAATCGATCCCATTATTAAACAAAAAAAATCCTATAGAATGTAATTGGAAAAATTATGATGTTGATATCGTAGTTGAAGCCACAGGAAAATTTAAAACAAAAGAAGCTGCTCTGGATCATATAAAAGCGGGAGCTAAAAAAGTAATACTCTCCGCACCTCCCCTTGAAGATTCCATAAAAACTATTGTTCTAGGAGTAAATGATCATATCATAGATGGAAATGAAACAATAATTTCCAATGCCTCTTGTACAACTAACAATGCCGCTCCTATGATCAAAGTCATCGACGAACTTTGTGGAATAGAACAAGCGTACATAACAACAATTCATAGTTACACCACCGATCAAAGTTTGCACGATCAACCACATCGGGATTTAAGACGAGCTAGGGCCGCCAGTCAATCCATAGTTCCGACTACGACAGGAGCTGCCAAAGCATTAACAAAAGTTTTTCCTGAATTAAGTAGTGTTATTGGTGGGTGTGGAATTAGAGTTCCTGTTCCAGATGGGTCACTTACTGACATTACATTTAATGTAAAAAAAGAAACTTCTATCGAGGAAATAAATCTAGCGTTCAAAAAAGCTTCAGAATCACATTTAAAAGGAATTTTATCTTATACCGAAGACCCTATTGTATCCGTTGATATATTAGGAAACCCACATTCTTGCGTTTTTGATTCTCTAATGACTTCTGTTATCGGAAAAATGGTAAAAATCATAGGGTGGTATGATAATGAAATAGGATATAGCAACAGAATAATAGATTTAATTGTCAACATTTGTAAGAAATAACTATATTAGTTGAGTTATTTCAAGGAAAATGCCAACCCGAATCAAAAAATTTATTATCATATTCATACTTGGATGTAACTTCATTGCTTATTCGCAAATTGAAGATTCCAAGGATAGTATCCAGGTTAAAAATGCTATTGAAAACTATCTTGTTAAAGCATCGGAAGCTATCAACACAGCTAGACTGTCGAATGCTTTACACAATATTACAAAAGCAAAGGAACTGGCAGTAGCAAATCAAGACAAAACATACAGAGCAAAAACCAATCGAGTGCTTGCTGAATTATACCTAGAACTAGGAGACCTAAAAAGCGCCAAAGAGCAAATAAAAAAAGCAATAGAAATCCAAAACGAGCAACAAAATGAAATTGCTTTAGCAAATTCTTACAACGTTTGTGGATCGATACATACCAAGCTTAAAGAATTTACAGATGCGGAAAAACATTTACAACTTGCATCTTCATTAATTAAAAAAAATAATTTAGAAACTCTAGAAGGTCCTGTTAAAATCAATATTGGACTTCTCGCTCTGGAGATGAATCAACCAGAAGAAGCAATTATTCATTTTAATAAAGGGTTACCTAAAATCGAATCCCTAGGACAATCTTATTATAAAGCTAAATTATACACAAACAAAGCCAAAGCTCAAATGGTCTTAGGTTCCCTTGATGAAGCAATTGCTACGAATGATTTAGCTATGCAAATTGGAACTGAAATGGGATATTCCGAAATACAGTCAGAAAGTTTTGAGTTATATAGCAAAATCTATGAAAAGAAAGAAGATTTCAAAACTTCTCTAATAAATCTAAGATTTCATCAACAATTTAAAGACTCTTTATTTAACATCAATAAAGAAATAATTGCGCAAGAAGCAAGAGCTAAACTAAATATAGGTGATGACAAAGTAAAGATTGAAGAACTTACGGAAGAGAATAAGCAACAGCAGAAATCATTAAAGCTAGGAAGACTTACCACTATATTAAGTATCGCACTAATAACAATACTATCGTTACTTACACTTTCTCTATACAAAAACAACAACCTCCGAGCAAGAGCAAATGAGCTTCTACAAAACAAAAACACTGAACTTATTTTAGCAAAAGAAAATGCGGAAAGAGCAAGTGAAGCCAAAGTACAATTCTTATCCACAATAACACACGAACTTAGAACACCACTATATGCTGTAACTGGATTAACACATTTATTACTAGAAGAAAGCCCAACTCCCAATCAAAAAGAACATCTTAATTCGCTTAAGTTTTCTGGTGAATACCTACTATCCTTAATAAATAACATTTTAGATCTAAATAAACTAGAAGCAAATAAAGTAGAGATCGAAAACACTTCTTTTAATTTGCAGAAAAGAATTAATGATGTTTTAATAGCATTAGGAAAATCTGCTAAAGATAGAAATAACAAACTTCACTATGAGTTTGATAAATCAATCCCATCTAAACTTAAGGGAGATCCTCTAAAAATATCTCAAATACTAATTAATCTTATTGGTAACTCTATTAAATTTACACAAAACGGAGATATTTGGATCAAGGTTAAAATGATCAACCACATAGAAAACAAAGTTTTTCTAAATTTCGAAATTAGAGATAACGGCGTTGGTATCTCTGACAAAAAACAACAAAGTATTTTCGAAAACTTTACACAAGGATCTGTGCAAATCAACAGAAAGTTTGGAGGTACAGGTTTAGGATTATCTATCGTAAAGAACTTGCTGTCATTAATGGATAGCGAAATTAAATTAGAAAGTGAACTTGGACAAGGATCTAGATTCCATTTTGATCTGAAATTTGATGTGTTTGAAGATGTTGTTTCTAATTACCAAGAAGAAGCTAAGAAAATTGATTATAGCGTAATGATCGATAAAAAGGTCTTAGTGGTAGAAGACAATAAAATCAACCAACTTATAACAAGAAAAATACTAGAGAAAAACAAAATGATATGTGATGTTGCTGATAATGGAGATATAGCAATCAATAAAACAAAAAATAATGAATTTGACTTAATTCTTATGGACATACACATGCCAGGAATAAGTGGAATTGAAGCAACAAAGCAAATTAGAGAGTTCAATACAGAAATACCTATTGTAGCATTAACAGCAGTAACGTTAGATGATAATCTAGATGAGTTCTACAATAATGGCTTCAATGATATTATTCCTAAACCCTATAAGACAGAAGAGTTTTTTACCAAATTACACAAAGCATTATCAAAAAAAACAATAAGTTCATAGTTTGGCACACCTATTGATAATTATCTAACTCAAAAACAATGAAGAGCATTTTTTATTTTTTTGAGTTAGCCAAAATACACAAAATGAGGTCTTAAAATAAGACCTCATTTTTTTATATACTCTAATATTCGGGTATCAAAAACATTCTGATCATCAATAAATTTCATTTCTATCGGCTGATACCATAACTTTTCCTCGGAAAAACTAGGAGCCAATCGCATATAATCTTTCTCAGTTGTAACTATATAATCATGCTTTTTTAATTGATCAAGCTCGGTTTCTGTAAAATTGTGATGATCCGGGTAATTAATATGCGTAAAATCTAAACCTAAAGAAGAATAATACTCTAACAAAGGTTTTGGGTTTGCAATTCCTGTAACTAATGTAAACGGAGTATCTTTTAACGAAGATACCGATCGTTCTCTAGAGCTATTAATTATATCAGAACCATAATCGATCGTAGCGAACAATAAAATCTGAGTAGATTTGATATTCATCTTTTTTGTAATACTTTCCTTTAACTCACTACTTATTGTAGTCGGACATTTAGTTACTATAATTATATCCGCTCGATCAGCTCCACTCCTAGGCTCTCTTAAATCCCCTGTTGGCAAAACAATGTCATCACTGTACAAATCATAATAAGGAGTAAGCAAAATATAAAAACCCGCTTTTACTTTTCGATGCTGATAAGCATCATCCAACAAAATTACTTCTGGACTTATTTCTTGATTTCTTAAGTTTGATATTCCATTACGTCGATCAGCATCAACAGCCACTGTAACATTTTTGAATTTAGTTTTAAATTGTAATGGCTCATCTCCTACCTCTTTAGCTGTAGAATTTATTTGAACTAACTGAAATCCTTTTGTCTCTCTTTTATACCCTCTACTCAATGTCGCCAGAATCACCTCATCCTTTAATAACTTAATGAGATATTCAACCATTGGAGATTTACCGGTACCTCCCACACTTAAGTTCCCCACTGCTATCACAGGAAAATCATAAGAAACAGATTTCTTAATTCCTGAATCATACAACTTATTTCGTAACCAGGTTACGAAATAATACACAGGAACGATCGGCAAAAGTATTTTTCTTAATAAATTCAAATGTATAAACTTACTTTTTACAATATGATAATAGCAAATGTATAAAACGAAACTTTGATTATTGACAAAAGTTTTTTTACATTCAATTTATATTTCAAAAACAGACACCAATGCAAATTAAAGAGGTTATACAACACCTTGAAGTTTTAGCTCCTATGAGTTATGCCGAAGATTTTGATAACGTAGGATTATTAGTTGGAAATAAAAACACTACAGTTACAGGAATTCTTGTAACATTAGACACTTTAGAAACAATCGTAGATGAAGCAATAGAAAAAAACTGTAATCTTATAGTAAGCTTTCATCCTATTGTTTTTAAAGGGATCAAAAAATTTAATGGCAATAACTATGTAGAACGAGTAGTTATGAAAGCCATTAAACATGATATAGCGATTTTTGCTATCCATACTGCACTGGATAACGCATATCACGGAGTAAATGATATGATATGTGAACAACTTGGATTGATAAATCGTAAAATCTTAATCCCTCAAAGCGGTAGTATTAAGAAGCTAGTAACTTTTGCTCCCGAAAAAGAAGCAGACTCCTTGCGAACAAAATTATTCGAGGCAGGAGCAGGAACTATTGGAAACTATGAAAATTGCAGTTTTTCCTCCAATGGGATAGGAACTTTTAAAGCAACCAAAAACACCAATCCATCTATCGGCAAAATTGGGCAAACACATCACGAAAAAGAAACTAAAATACAAATCACATTTCCAAAACACTTAGAAAGTACTATCATAAAGTCATTACGTAAAAATCATTCTTATGAAGAGATTGCATATGAAATTACAACTTTAGAAAACAAAAATCAGCATATTGGAATGGGAATGATTGGTGAATTACCCAATGAAATAGAAGAAACAACATTCTTAAGGCATATTAAAAAGATATTTAAAACGGGATGTGTAAGGCATTCCTCTTTATTAGGCAAACCTATAAAAAAAGTTGCTGTACTAGGAGGAAGCGGTAGCTTTGCTATAAAAAATGCACAAGCAGCTGGGGCAGATATATTTATAACTGCGGATTTAAAATATCATCAATTTTACGAAGCCGAGAACAAACTAATTCTTGCAGATATTGGTCATTATGAAAGCGAACAGTACACAAAAAACTTAATTGTTAGTTATCTTAGAAAAAAAATCAGTAATTTTGCAATCATTTTATCGGATAAAAATACCAATCCCATTCAATACATATAAAATATGGCAAAGAAAGAAGTTACTGTTGAGCAAAAATTAAGAGCATTGTATGATTTGCAATTAATTGACTCTAGAGTTGATGAGATCAGAAATGTACGTGGAGAGCTTCCATTAGAGGTAGAAGATCTTGAAGATGAAGTAGCCGGATTAAACAAAAGATTAGACAAACTCAATGCTGATCTTGAAACTATCGACGAAGGTATTAAGACTAAAAAGAACCTAATCGAAGAAGCTAAATCTTTAATTAAAAAGTACGGAGAGCAGCAAAAAAATGTACGAAACAATCGTGAGTACAACTCTCTAAGCAAAGAAATGGAGTTTCAGGAATTAGAAATTCAGTTATCTGAAAAGCATATTAAAGAGTTCAAAGCTCAAATCATCCAGAAAAACGAGATTATAGATCAAACTAAAGATCGTTTAACAGAGAGAAATAAGCACCTTACTCACAAAAAAGGAGAGCTTGATGCAATACTTGCAGAAACGGAAAAAGAAGAATTAGCCTTAATTGCTAAATCTGAAGATTTCCAAAACAACATTGAAGAAAGGCTAGTTGCAGCATATAAAAGAATAAGAAATAACGTAAAGAATGGTCTAGCTGTTGTACCTATTGAGCGTGGAGCTTCCGGAGGTTCTTTCTTTACTATTCCGCCACAGGTTCAAATGGAAATTGCTTCACGAAAAAAAATCATCACAGATGAACATAGTGGACGTATCTTAGTAGACCAAGAGTTAGCGCAAGAAGAAAAAGAAAAAATGGAGACAATGTTTTCTAAATTGTCATAAACCAATTTTTTATATAATATTACAGCCTCAGATGTTTCTGAGGCTTTTTTTATTTTAAAAAATTACAATATCAAAAATGGATAGCATCTTAATAATAGGCAATGTATGGCCAGAACCTAATTCCTCCGCTGCCGGAAGTAGAATGCTTCAACTAATTCAACTATTCATATCTAAAGGTTTTAAAATAACTTTTGCAAGTACCGCTGCCGAAAGTGAACACATGCAAGACATTAATGCACTTGGCGTCACCAAAACTACCATAGCTATTAATGACAATAGTTTTGACAATTTTGTAAACAACCTAAAACCTCAATTTGTTATGTTTGACAGATTCATGTCCGAAGAACAATTTGGATGGAGAATCGCTAAACATTGTCCGAAAGCTTTAAGGATTTTAAACACAGAAGATCTTCACAGCCTAAGAAAGACAAGAGAAGAAGCTTTTAAAAAAAAGATTGACTTTACATATTCTAATTTAAAATCAAGCGATATGGCAAAAAGAGAAATTGCCAGCATTTATCGTTCTGATATCTCTTTAATTATATCAAGTAAAGAAATAGACATCTTACGAAATCAATTCAACATAAGAAAAGAACTATTACAATACCTTCCTTTTCTACTAGACCCAATTAACACTCAAACAAAAAATAACTGGAAGCCCTACAACCAAAGAAGCCACTTCATAACTATCGGAAACTTTAGACACGAACCTAACTGGAATAGTGTTTTATATTTAAAAGAAACTATCTGGCCGCTGATAAAAAAAGAACTTCCGGAAACTGAACTTCACATCTATGGAGCGTACCCACCACCAAAAGCCACTCAACTACACAATCCAAAAGAAGGATTTCATATAAAAGGGTGGACAAAAAACGCTGCAGAAGTTATGCAGCAAGCACGTATATGTATCGCCCCTATACGTTTTGGCGCAGGAATCAAAGGAAAACTATCAGAAGCAATGCTAAACGGAACACCTAGCATAACAACAACTATAGGAGCAGAAGGGATGCTTGGAGAAGACTCAGACTGGAATGGCTTTATCAAAGATAAACCAGTAGAATTTGCAAAAGCAGCCATCAAACTATACAACAATGAAAATATCTGGAATCAAGCACAACAAAATGGAATAGAAATCATCAACACTCGTTTCAAAAAAGAAGAACTTAGCAATAAACTAATTCAGCGAATCTTTAAATTAAAAGATAATTTAGAAGAGCATCGTCATCAAAATTTCATTGGCTCAATGCTACAACATCACACCATGAAAAGCACTGAATTTATGTCTCGGTGGATTGAAGAAAAAAACAAGAACAACTAATGCCCTAATAGGTTTACAAAAAAACTGATCAATCCCAAAAAGTAAAACCATTAATAAAAACACAAAACCAACTGTTTTCAGAGTACTAAACTTTAACTCATCATCAAACTTTGCCCTATAACCTAAGAGAACTCTAATTATTTCTAAAACCCTAACCCTATTAAGAAAGAGTACTAAAAACAATAACAAAAGATAAAGCATTGCACTCACCAATGCTCCATATGTATCAAAAAATATAGCATCAAAAACAATTATATTAATAAGAATTGGCATGAGAACAAAAACCCCAAATAACTTTGTTTTCTGAAACAACAACAAACAGGCTCCAATCAATTGCGAAATACCAATAAACAATATATAAGAATAGGAATACCCCATAAAAGTCCAAGCTAGATCAAACCCTCCTACTTCAGACAAAGGAATCATAGCTATTTCTTCGGGTAAAACACCTCTTCTGTAAAACTGCCCTCCCAACAACTTACCAGATCCATATATGGTAATTAGCATAAAAACATACCATCTAGCAGCAAGCTCTATATAATAAGAAAATTTAGAATTCATCTTACAACTTTCTCATAAGACGATATCAAACAAATTCAGGTTACAAACAATTAATAATAAAAACAAAAAAAATAGATTATTGAAAACAAAAAAAGCCTCTTCACTGATGTGAAGAAGCTTAATATCTTTTAAGAATTCTCTTTTTATTAAAGAGCAGCTACGTGCTTAGCAAGTTTTGACTTTAAATTAGCTGCCTTGTTATCATGTATGATATTACGCTTTGCTAATCTATCAATCATAGAAACTACAGAAGGAAACAAAGTCTCAGCTTCTTTCTTATCAGCTTCACGCAATTTTTTGATAGCATTACGTGTAGTTTTGTGCTGATATTTATTTCTAAGACGCTTAGTCTCACTATTTCTAATTCTCTTTAATGCTGACTTATGATTTGCCATCTTTTCTTTGTTAAATTTCTTTACTATAAAATTCGTAGCCCGTAGGGGAATCGAACCCCTCTTACCAGGATGAAAACCTGGCGTCCTAGCCGATAGACGAACGGGCCATTTCCTTTTTCAAGGATTGCAAATTTATAGTTTTCACTGTAAACTTGCAATTAATTTTTTAATTCGTAGCCCGTAGGGGAATCGAACCCCTCTTACCAGGATGAAAACCTGGCGTCCTAGCCGATAGACGAACGGGCCATAGTTGTTTGTCTAATTGCGGATGCAAAAATACAACTATTTTTTAATGGCGCAAGTGTTATTTTATTTTTTTCTAAAATTAATATGCTTTTGCAAATAACACCCTTACTTTAGAGGGGTTCCCGCTATATACACAACTACCATTTTCTTCTTTTGCATCAAACGGAATACATCGTATAGTGGCTTTGGTCAACTCTTTAATCTTTTGCTCTGTCTCTGCCGTTCCATCCCAATGAGCTGATATAAAACCACCTTTATTTTCTAAAACTTCTTTAAACTCATCAAATGAAGCAACCTCGGTAATATGCTCATCCCTAAATTGAGTAGCTTTTTGATGTAAACTTTCCTGAATTTCTTTTAATAAAGACTCAATCGTGTCTACAACCTGATCCTTATCTACAAATTGTTTAGAAAGAGTATCTCGTCTTGCTAGCTCTACCGTACCTTTTTCTAGGTCTTTAGGTCCAATAGCTATTCTTAACGGAACTCCTTGAAGTTCGTATTGTGCAAATTTAGCTCCTGGCCTATGCGTATCTCTATTATCAAATTTCACAGAAATACCTTTAGATCTTAAATCATTAACTAATTCATTTGCTACCTCAGAAATTTGATTCAATTGTTCCTCTCCTTTATATATTGGAACAATAACCACCTGTATTGGAGCAAGATTAGGCGGTAAAACCAATCCATTATCATCACTATGCGTCATAATTAAAGCCCCCATCAATCTAGTAGATACACCCCAAGAAGTAGCCCATACATAATCAAGTTTTCCTTCTTTTGAAGTAAACTTAACGTCAAAAGCCTTGGCAAAATTTTGGCCTAAGAAATGTGAAGTTCCTGCCTGTAAGGCCTTCCCATCCTGCATTAATGCCTCAATACAATACGTATCTTCAGCTCCTGCAAAACGTTCACTTTCAGTTTTTCTTCCCTTAATTACCGGAATTGCCATAAAGTCCTCAACGAAATCAGCATATACATTATTCATTTGATCAGTTTCAGCAATTGCTTCTTGTCTTGTCTCATGAGCCGTATGCCCTTCTTGCCACAAAAACTCCGCTGTTCTTAAAAACAAACGAGTCCTCATCTCCCATCGAACAACATTTGCCCATTGATTTATTAAAATTGGTAAATCTCTATACGATTGGACCCATCCTTTATAGGTATTCCATATAATTGCCTCAGAAGTAGGTCTAACAATCAACTCTTCTTCTAATTTAGCTTTTGGATCAACTATTAATTTTGAGGTATCCTCTGGATCAGTTTTTAATCTATAATGAGTTACCACTGCACATTCTTTTGCGAACCCTTCAGCGTTTTTTTCTTCTGCTTCAAACAGACTTTTAGGAACAAAAAGAGGAAAATATGCATTTTGATGTCCAGTTTCCTTAAATTTTCTATCTAATTCCGCTTGCATTTTCTCCCAAATTGCATACCCATAGGGTTTAATTACCATACACCCTCTTACCGCCGAATTCTCAGCTAAATCAGCCTTTACGACTAATTCGTTATACCATTTAGAATAATCTTCACTACGTTTTGTTAGATTTTTGCTCATAATCTGCTATTTGGCACAAATGTTGTGACTTTGTTAAATAAAAAATAGTTAGGGCAAAACTAACTAAATTTGTATTGTTCAACAATAAAATAAGGAGATATGCGACTTAAAAATTATTTTAAAAAAAATGGAGCTGTTGGGACCTTCCTTGCAGCCTCTCTACTTATGTTGACATCTTGCGGTTCTTATGAGTATGTATCTTATGATGATGGTATTTATGGCGAAGCAAGAAGCCAAAGAAGTTATGAACCACAACCAACCGCTACCAAAACCGAAACTAGTTCAAATTATTATTCTAATTACTTTTCAGAAAAATCTGCTCAGATTGACAATGTTATGGAGCAAGATGCCATTTTCACTGATATAGATTCTTATTCTAGTGAAAACTACAACGCTTCTGATACGACAAATGTAGCTTTAGCTTATGAAGGCGGACAACCTGCATGGGGAAGTGATTATGATGAAGTTTCTGTAAACATAATAAATACTGGATGGAATAACTGGGGATGGAATGCCTGGGGCCCTGGAATAGGCTGGGGATGGAATAACTGGGGATATAACTCCTGGGGATGGAATGCTGGATGGGGACCTGGTTTTGGATGGAACGCCGGCTGGGGATGGAATGCTGGATTTGGATGGGGAAATCCATATTGGTATGGTGGTGGATTTTGGTGTCCTCCATATTATAACTATGGATATGGTGCGTTTGGAAGAAATCGAATCGCATACAATAGAGGTTTTAGAAATCGAGGATTTAGAAATGCTTATGCAGGGAATTACAGAAGCAGAAGTGCCTACAATAGTAGATCTAGAAACTATAACAATAATAGATCAAGAAGTCGCTCGTACAATAATCGCAGTAGCTACAATAATAGAAGAAGAATCTCCGCTAACAATAATAGAAGAACAAGAACCTCAACATATTCTGGAGCAACTAGATCATCAAATAATGGCGCGTACTCGCGATCAAGATCAAACAATGCTAATAGAAGCAGCACTAGATCATACAGAGGAAGTTCCAGAAGTTCAGGTACAAGGAGTTATTCTGGATCTAGAAGTAGCAGCAGCAGAAGTTCTGGATCTTACAGAAGCAGCGGATCTAGTAGAAGTAGCGGATCTAGATCTAGCGGTAGCCGTGGAGGAGGAAGAAGTCGTGGCGGAAGAGGTTAAAATCCACTTTTAAATTCTTTAAAAATTTTCAAAAAAAATAAAGTTTATTGGATTTAGATAGATATACAATCGATTAAAAATTGTGTCTTATCTAAATCCATAATCTGTTGTGTAGTAACAATAGTTAAATCAAATATTGCAACATATATGAAAAAGATATTTTTATTCGTTGGTCTATTATCTCTATCCTTCATAAATGCCCAAGATATTACAGATGCAGTAAGATATTCTCAACAAGAAATTTTAGGTACTGCACGTTTTAGAGGAATGAGTGGCGCATTTGGTGCTTTAGGAGGAGATATGTCTGCATTACAAATAAATCCTGCAGGATCAGCAGTCTTTTTAGGTTCCTCTGGTTCAATAACATTATCCTCGTCAAATATCCAAAATGATACAAATTATTTTGATGGTTTTAACGAAACATCATCTTCTAATTTTAACTTTAATCAGATAGGTGCTGTATTCATATACAATAACCGTAATGAATCAACTATCCTTAATAAGGTATCATTAGGTATTGCATATGATCAAACTACAGATTTTGCCGAAGAACTATTTGCTTTCGGAAGAAGCAACAATTCAATCGATAATTTTTTTCTAGCAGAAGCGCAAGGCATTCCTCTCGATTTATTAACCCCTAGAGCAGGAGAAAGTCCAGACGATCTTTACGGTTTTTTAGGAGAAACAGAAGGTTATGGAGCTCAACAAGCATTTCTTGGTCACGAATCATTTATTATCGAAGGAAATGATCTTACAGACTCCAATAACACATCATATTTCTCAAATGTAGCTCCAGGAGTTTTTGACCAGGATTACTATTACGAAAGTACAGGTTTAAATGGGAAATTCACCATTAATGGAGGAGCCCAAATAAACGATAGATTTTATGTTGGAGTTAACCTTAATTCGCACTTTATTAACTATGATAAAATCACGAGGTTTGACGAATTCAATAATAATACAGGAAGTGTGGTTAATGAAATTATTTTTACAAATAGGCTATCTACTATTGGAGCAGGCTTCTCTGCACAAGTAGGAGGAATACTAAAGGTTTCACACATGCTTCGACTAGGTGCTTCTTTAGAATCTCCAACTTGGTATTATATCGAAGAAGAAACAACGCAAAGAGTAGTTACCGACGGAGTAAATGGAAGAATTAATTTAGATCCTAACGTAATAAACATATTTCCAGAATATCAATTACGTACTCCAGCAAAAGCAACTGGAAGTATTGCGGTTCTTTTTGGAAAACGTGGGTTAATTAGTTTAGATTATTCATATAAAGATTATTCATCTACCGAATTTGATTCTGATGAAGGCGTGAATTTTTCTGATATAAATAGACAAATTGAAAATAGTTTACAAGGAGCTTCTACCCTTAGAATAGGAGGAGAATTAAGAAATGGCAACTGGAGCTTTAGAGGTGGTTATAGCTATGAAGAAAGTCCATATGAAAATGAATTCATTCTGGGAGATAGAACTGGACTCTCTATGGGTATTGGTTATAACTTCGGGAAAGTAAAATTTGATGTCGCATATGACTATTCAGAACAGGAGCGTATTGAACAATTTTATCCAAATACATCTTTCACAAATTTTGCAACAGTAGAAAGTTACAGAGACAACCTAACTTTCACCTTAAGTTTAAATTTATAAAAAAAAAATAAGTCGCTTTAAAAGCAAAAAAGGAGTTGATGTTCATCACTCCTTTTTTGCTTTTCCTGTATATTATCCTCTATCTTATTAAAGAAAAACTAGCGTTAAATTCTTTCATAACACCATTTTCTGTATACCTCACTTTAAACCAATACTCACTTGATGGTAACAAATTTCCATTATAAGTTCCATCCCACGTACCTAAAGACCCCAGATCCTTTAAAAGTTTTCCTGATCTATTAAAAATTAGAATTCCATTAATCTGAACATTATCGTTTCCTACAATCCCCCAACTCTCGTGAAAACCATCTCCGTTAGGCGTAAAGTACCTTGGGTAATCAACCACAAATTCTACTGGAAGTTCAATTTCGCCACACATAAAAACATCTCTTACATACACAAAATGTTCTCCTCTAGTCACTCTAGTAAAAACCGGAGAAGATTGCCAATCGCCAGTATCTAATCTATATTCATAATCCCCTATTGCATCAGAATCTACCATTACCTCAATAGTAGCATTATCAGAAAAAGCACCAGAAAGCAATTCTACAGTAAAATCTTCTATTTGAGGTGGATATGACTCTACAATCGTTGTTACTACTACCGAAACACACATTGTACTATTATTAGTGACTAATACAGCATACTGACCCGCAGTCGTGGGATTATAAGTAGGTTCGATCTCTCCTGGAATCTCACTTCCTGTTGCTGCTGTAGCTCCAACATACCATTGAAAATCATAAACAGTATCATCTAAGTTTGTATCGATCACATCTGTTGGAATCAAGTTAATAATCACACCATCATTTTCTAAACAAAGTACATACTCCTCTTCTAAAGTAAAGTCAGGAAGTGCATTAACAATCAACTGAACTGGAATCACCCTAAAACAATCATTACCCATCGCTAATGGATCAACACGCACATAAACCACTTGATTAAATATTTGTACGTTCTGATATGCTGAAGGAGATGAAATTGTATTAGTATTACCTAATTCAGCATCTTGCATCGACTCATAATAATCAATATCATAATCAGAAATACTCAAATCATTAGATATGTCTGCATCATTTAAATTAAGAATGTCTTGTACCGTCAAAGTAAGATCAAAAATCCCCACACCCTCTTGATCTGATTCACAAGTTTCCAATGAAGTTGGAGACAAATCAAAATCATCATACAATGTAGTACGTAATTGCAATGTTACACTAGAAAAACAACTATTATCTGTATCTCTACCCACAACTATTAAATCTCTAGTTAATGTAGTGCTCAGGTAAGAAGCAGGGTTAGGAATAACATTATCGTTATCTACATCGTTTTGGGACTCATAATATGATAAAACAATATTGGTAGCACCTCCTGTAATCTGGTCTTCTCTAAGGGTTAAGTTATAAACAGTATCAACCTGATCACTGCATAAACTAATAGGATCAGGATTAATTAATTCTGGATTATGCAGCACTTCTAAATCGAATGAAATTGTAGACCTAAAACACTCATCAACATCTGCAGCTCCATTATTATTATCATCTGATTGTACTCTTACCCATATTGTTTGCGGGTTAGACTCATTCATAAACGCACCTGTAATCTGTCCTGTATTATTTATAGCTTCATTCTGTGTTCTATGGTAGCTAACTAATAATGCTCCCGCTTGAAAACCAATCACTTCGACATCTTTTTCTGTTAAATCAAAAGTTGCTTGATTAGGATCATCACTACATAAAACAAAATCAGTTACTGAATTATTTTCAGGTAACCCTACAACCTCTAGCTGAATATGTTGTCCTAAACCCAGACATCCGTTATTAGTACCATCATCAACTCGTACATATAAATTTTGAATAAAAGGTGATGCATCATTTCTATGATTCGTCGGATCTACGATTGCATTCTCCTCTGCTAAGGCATCTGCTAAATTTTCATAATATGTAATGACTAAATTTTGTCCTGAAGGATATAGCGCGGTAACTTGACTTGTAGCATCACTAAAATCAAAAGTAGCAATCCCGTTAGCGTCATCATTATCTACATCGATATTATCACAAGTTCTATAAGATAATCCAAAACCTGCAGGAATCTGCGTTGCAGATACTACTAAATCTACCTGGGCCGTTCTAAAACATCCCTTATCAGTTTCTATCCTTGAAAACACTGTACTATTTATCGGAATGGGATTAGGATACGTAGTAAAGTTAATAATTTGATCCGCAGGATCAGCATTTATTGCTGCAGTCTCGGTAAGATAATACGAAAAGAACTCATTAGCAGCATTTGAAGAAATTAGCGTGTTTGCTTCTGACAAATTAAATAACGAAATACCATCCGTATCATCATCACACTGCAATAAAGATACTACTGGCACTACCACTGGAAGGGGGTTAACTATCAATTGAAAGCTTGTAGTCTCATAACAACTTTGTTCAGAAACATTTTCAATTCGCGCATATATAGTTTGAGGATTAGCTATGTTGGTATAATTATTAGGTAATTCTGTCCCCAAAACACCAGCATCCGCATCAGCTTGAGATGCATATAAAGAAACTAAAAAACCTGCAGAATTCTGAGTTCCCAGAACTTCTGATGCAATATTAGAAAGATCAAATTCTACAACACCGTTAGTATCATTACCATCCAATGCATTATCACATAATTCTATATCCATAGGAACATTCGCTACAGGATTCTCATATACCCTCAACATAAAAGAAGTTATTTCGAAACATATTTGATTCGTTCCACCTATTCTAGCCCATACAACTTGGTCTGCTACAGTATTTACAAAATTATCTGGATCGGTAATAATATTATCACCTGCTGCGCCTGTATAATTTTCCGCATCTTCCTGGGTAAAGTGATACGTCACTGTAAATTCAGTTGGATCTTGAGCACCTAAAATAATAGATGTATTCTGAGTAAGATCAAAAGTTTCAATTCCATTTCCATCATCATCACAAGCCGATAAATCCTGAGGTGTATTTGCAATAATAGGAGGAGTATAAAATGTAATCACAACCTCATCAACTTCTGTATTACCATCAACATCTTCAATAAGCAACTGATATCTCCCTGATGTAGTAACTGTATATGTCGGACTAATTTCACCCGAAATAATATCAAATACCATGGTAGTCTCATTATAAACAGACCATTCATATCTGATAGCTCCATCCGATGTACCATCCAACACAACAGGGTCTGAACCGCAAATATCCTGATTAGGCCCTAGCGCTGCTTCTAGTATAGAACAGTCTGTAGAACCTGTACCCCCAGTTTGCTGAAAATTTATAAAACCAGGTTGCTCTGAAAAATTAGTAATCAATACAAGATAAAACTCTCCAGCAGTTGCAGCTGGAATATTCATCGCTTCTACTGCGTCTGGCGAATAACTACAATCAACAGTATTACCTGCTGTTAGCTCAGCAGTACAAGGAGAAACAGGGTCGGTAAAAGGTCCATAACATATAAAATCCACATCTAATTGGGTACCAGTTCCATCTTCATTAGTAGATTGCGAAATGCGAAAAGTCAATGCTCCTGTATCATCTATCTGCAAATAATACCAAGCAGGGAAAGGTTGTGTAGTTAAACATCCATAATTAGGACCAATTTCAGAGCTATTTACACAGCTACTATTAGTACTATTACAATTCGGGAAAACAATACCAGTAGTACTACAAAAAGGATCAGCACCATTATCCCCTACAGAATCAGCACAAACAGAACCTTGTGCTATACTAAAATTTGTATAAATGAAAAATGACAAAAATAATATCGATACAGGTATTCTTTTACTCATTACCAGTCTTTAAAATAAATGATAAAATAGCTTTGTTTCTAAAATCCAAGGCTTTCTTATATAAAAACAATCATATTACAAGAAACCCTAACAAATAATATAATAAAACCGGAATAGTGTAGTAACCAAAATTATTATATCAATAGACTACATTTAAAAACCTTTTTTAATCCTAAAAGTTCACAAAAATAAATCTATTCTAAATTATCTAATTAAAGAAAAACTACCTGCAAACACCCTTCTCCCTCTATTCGGATCACGATCGGACTGTTCATTAAACTCCACCCTAAACCAATACTGCGAAGAAGGCATTAAATTTCCATTATAAGTACCATCCCACCCAGCTCCAGTTGGATTCAATTGTTTCAACAATTTTCCATGTCTATCAAATATATAAACCAATGCGGGAGCAGGTTGATCTTCTGGATTGATTAAATTCCATGTTTCATGAAAACCATCTCCATTAGGAGTAAAATATTTAGGGTACCCTAAGATCATAATATCAACAGATGTTCTTTCATTATCTGGACAATTAACATATCTAGCAACGATACGATAATCCCCAGGAGGGACCCCTTCAAATATTGGCGAAGATTGGTAAGGCCTAGATTCTACAAAATTACCATCCATATTTACATCTCTATCTAATCGATATTCAAAATCAGTAAATCCTTCTGCCTCTACGATTGGGTCCGTAGATATTTCTGCCGTTATAGTATAACTCCCCGCAAACGATTCTTCTGTAATGGTATACCCAACCTGAAATGTAATTTGAGAAACATCTAACACAGAAACTTGATCAGGAGAATCTGGCACTTCTATACCGCTGGCATCAAAACCTCTTAATCTATAAATCCCGTTAGAAGTAACATTATCGTAAAAAGGAAAAGTAGCACCTGGAATATCCACAAAATTTGTATCTCCTAAATCCGCTCTAGACCATTGAAAAGTTTCCGCAGCAGGTACAGCTGGAGGTCCAGTACTTGCAGGAAACCTTCCTTCTATTGTTAAAGGAAACTCTCCACAAGTAGCAATCCTATCCTGAGGTATACCTGGCTCTAGCACACTGCAATCGGTTGTTCCTGCTCCATCTTCTCCAAGATTTGTCTGCTCTAATTGTATTACTCCAGCTTCATCAGAAAAATTAGTAATCAATACTATGTAAAATTCTCCTGTCTGAGCATTTGGTATTGTAAATGTTTCTATAAAATTATCATCTGATGTTCTAGCATAACTACAATCTACAATGTTTGTATTATCTTCATCATCGATATAAAAATCAGGTTCATCAGCATTATTTACACATTCCGCTGGCCTAATATTATCCCCATCTCCATTAAGATCACACCCTCTTGACAACTCGTCATCACAATTAATAATGAAAGAAGTTTGAAAAGGCCCCCATGCAATAAAATCAACATCAAGCTGTCTTTCATCACGATCCAAACGATTATCTCCATCGGTATCCATCCATTGTCTTATATCAAAAACCAGTTCTCCGGATTCATCAATAAGCAAAAAGTACCAAGAAGGATTTGGCGTAGTGTTTAAACATCCAACTTCTCCTAACCCATCAATATCACCAATTGTATTAGGAAATGTTAGTTCTAAAGAAGCATCTGAACAGAATGGCTGAGCGTTTCTACAGGCAACATCAAAGTCCTGCGCGTTTGTTAGTGCACTATTAAAAAAAAACAGTACAGACAATAATAAGATTTGAGGTAGTAATTTTGTCATGTTTTATATAACGTAGGTTCGTCTATTTTCTTGTGTAGGAATTAAATTTACTAATTTTAATATATAGTGCGTATAAAAGTATCATATTATTTATAATTGTTAACATAGCTTTCACTAAGTAAAAAGACAAAATCGTATCTTTGCAGCCTGTTTATAGTTGATTTTATTCGATTTCGAGAAATCACTTAGATTTATTGATAAGAATCAACACTAAAACTGTAGGAAATTTAGAAAAAGAATACGTTGGAATTGTAAATAATTTTACTTTCAATTTTGAATAGAAAATACTGATTGAAAAGTAATAATTAGTAATTTAATTTATTGATGTTTCTACTCATAATTCTTTTTATTTGATAATAATAAAATTTTGAACTTGTGAAGATAGACAAGGCCCTTGAAGCTATTGAAGCGCTAGGTGATAATCATGTAGCTACTAGCGCAACAACTCCTCTTAGAGAAGATGCATTTAAATTAAGTGATAAAGAAAAAATCGCTTTAATTAGAGAAGATGTAAAGCATATTATGGAAACTTTGGGATTAGACCTTGATGATGATAGTCTTAAAGGAACTCCCCAACGAGTTGCGAAAATGTTTGTGAATGAAATTTTTTCTGGTTTGCATCCACAAAGAAAACCAGAGGCTTCTACCTTTGACAACAACTACAAATATGGAGAGATGCTAGTAGAAAAGAATATCACAGTATATTCTACTTGCGAACATCACTTACTCCCAATTATAGGAAGAGCTCACGTAGCATATATTTCTAACGGAACGGTTGTGGGATTATCTAAAATGAATCGAATAGTAGATTATTATGCAAAACGCCCTCAAGTACAAGAACGTTTAACTATGCAAATTGTTCAGGATCTTCAGGTAGTCCTAAATACCAAAGATGTTGCTTGTGTAATAGATGCAAAACATCTATGCGTAAATTCTAGAGGAATAAGAGATATCGAAAGCAGCACAGTAACTAGCGAATTTGGAGGGAAATTTAAAGATCAAGCTGTACGCAGAGAATTCCTAGACTACATTAAATTAGACACCACGTTTTAATTTTATATTTATTCAATCAATAATCACAAGAACTCATTAAAATCATGGCAATAGCTCCATTGTACAAAACTCAAAAACTAAAAATTTACAACTCAATTTCAGGTCAAAAAGAAGAATTCATTCCAATTACTGAAGGTAATATTGGAATGTATGTTTGTGGCCCAACCGTTTATAGTAATGTACATTTAGGAAATTGTCGAACTTTTATTTCTTTTGATTTGGTTTACAGATATCTTAAACATTTAGGGTTTAAGGTGCGTTATGTTCGAAATATAACAGATGCAGGGCATTTAGAAAATGATGCAGACGAAGGAGAAGACAAAGTTTCTAAAAAAGCAAGATTAGAACAATTAGAACCTATGGAAATAGTGCAGCGATACACTTTAGATTTCCATAACATTTTAGCGAAATTTAACAACATACCTCCTAGCATAGAACCAACTGCTACAGGTCATATTGTTGAACAAATTGAAATGATTAAATCCATAATTGATAATGGTTTTGCATACGTAACGAATGGCTCTGTATATTTTGATGTTAAAAAATTCAATGAAACTAATGATTACGGAAAATTAAGTGGTCGTAATCTTGAAGATATGATTGCTAATACCAGAGAATTAACTGCACAAAGTGATAAAAAAAACCCTCAGGATTTTGCTTTATGGAAAAAAGCAGAACCGGAGCATATTATGCGATGGCCATCTCCTTGGAGTGATGGTTTTCCTGGATGGCATCTAGAATGTACGGTAATGAGTACTAAATATCTAGGCGAAAAATTTGATATTCACGGAGGCGGAATGGACCTTAAGTTTCCACACCATGAATGTGAAATCGCCCAAGGAGAAGCAGCTTGTGGTGTTAGTCCTGTAAATTACTGGATGCACGCTAATATGTTAACTCTCGATGGTAAAAAGATGTCTAAATCAACAGGAAACATCTTATCGCCAGCTGAAATTTTTAATGGAGAAAGCGACAAACTTAACAAAGCTTTCGCCCCTAGCGTTGCTAGATTTTTCATGCTTCAAGCGCACTATCGAAGTATCTTAGATTTTTCTAATGATGCTCTAGAAGCTTCAGAAAAGGGTTTTTATCGACTCATGGAGGCAATTGAAACTTTAGAAAATCTAAAAATAGGTGACACTACAGAAGGATTTCATGTTCAGAATTGGGTAACAGAATGTTATGCTGCTATGAACGATGACTTTAATAGTCCCATTCTAATTGCTAAACTTTTTGAAGCGGTAAAATTCATTAATTCAATAAAAGAAGAAAAATCTTCTGTATCAAAAGAAGATTATGAAATGCTAAAAACTAAAATAAGTGAACTAGTATTCGATGTTTTAGGATTGGTAAATGTTAACGAAGCTTCTTCCGATATTAGCGATAAACTTTCTAGTACGGTTGAATTATTAATTCATCTAAGAGCAGAAGCAAGAGCAAATAAAGATTTTGCAACTAGTGATAAAATCAGAGACGAGTTATTAGCTATGGGAATTCAACTAAAGGATGGCCGTGAGGGAACTACTTTTACTCTAAATTAATTTAATATTTTATTTTGGGTTCAAATTTAACCTTAAAAAAGGTTTTAATACTACCATTTATTGGAGTTGTGAAATTATACCAACATGTAATTTCACCTTTAACTCCTGCTACCTGTCGTTATCAACCTACTTGCTCGCATTACACTGTAGAGGCACTAGAAAAGCATGGATTGTTTAAAGGTGGAAAACTAGCCATAAAACGTATTTTTAGTTGTCACCCGTGGGGAGGTAGTGGATATGACCCAGTTCCGGATGCCGACACCAAAGAAAAAAAGAAAAGTTAAACTTATCCCCACACCTGTTTATCTCATTAATGTTTTATTTATAATTTTGAGTTCAATTAAATACCTATATTTACCCTAGAAAAATAATTTTCCACATGATATTCTCTAAAATAGTATGGAATCCTATAGAAGGATTTGATCTTGGTTTTTTTGTTATTCGTTTTTACAGCCTGATGTTTGTAGTTGCTTTTTCATTAGGATGGTATTTAATGAAGAAAATATATATCCGTGAAAAAATTTCAATGGAAAAACTAGATTCTGTATTTATCTATGCAGTCATAGGTACTTTATTAGGAGCTCGATTAGGTCATGTATTCTTTTATGATTGGGATTATTACAGAAATAATTTACTAGAAATCATTTTACCTTTTAAATTCAATCCAACATTTGAATTTATAGGATTTAGAGGACTTGCAAGTCACGGGGCAGCTATAGCATTTATTATAGCTATGTATTATTACTCTAAAAATGTTTTAAAAAAACATCCTTTATGGATTATGGACAGGGTAACGATTCCGGCAGCTTTCGGAGGAATTTTTGTTCGACTAGGAAACTTTTTTAATTCAGAAATTATCGGAGAACCTTCCGAAGACTCTGCCTTTGGAGTAAAGTTTATAAGGGATGGTTTAAGCAAAGGAGAAGTTGTAAGAGAAACAGGAATTAAAAATATTAATGAAGCATACTCCGCTATTGTAAACAATCCTAAATTTGCTAATCTACTAGAAGCAATTCCATATCGTCACCCCGCTCAATTATACGAAGCATTTGGATATATCTTTGTATCATTAATACTTTGGCTATTATACTGGAAAACAGACAAACGAAACAACAGAGGGTTTTTATTTGGAATGTATATGATGCTTATATTCATTGTTCGTTTTATTGTAGAATATGTAAAAACAAGCCAGGATGGATTTGGAGATGGACCTAACGGAATACTTTCTACTGGCCAGTGGCTAAGCATACCTTTTATATTAGTTGGACTCTATTTTGTAGTAACAGCTAAGAAAATTAAAGAAGACGCAAAGTCATATACTTTAAAATAAAAAACACGCCATTTATAAAAAAGAGAGTAATAACTAGGTTATTCTATTTAAAAACCTCATTAGATTCTTTTAGTTTCTCTCTACTTTCTACGAATTATAATTCGTCTATTATTTTACGGATATTTCTATTAATAATATTACCAAGATCATATAAAATTAATCTTATTAGATGATCGGTTATCCTACTTTATAAATAATTACATGTTCTAATTTTTGCAGATTTGTCGCCAGAAGAAACAATATGCATAAAATTACATATACACAGAAACATATTCAACTGAGTTACCTTGTTATAAACTAATATTCAAATATTTGATATTCTCAAAAAAAACCATCTACACCATGTATTTTACAAGTTTATTAGTTAATTATTGTTAATAAATACATTAAAAGCGTGAAATTAACATTTTTTTTATTGTTTTTGGTTGACCAATATATAATTTGGTTAACCAAATAAATATAACACAAATTATAACTACTAATTTTACGATTATGACAATTTTAATTTACAAAAAAAGAAATATTATCAATTTATTATTTAAACCAACAGTACTCATTGTTCTTTTATTGACTGCTATTTCATGTGAAGAAGAAGCTATATCGGATACGGATATAACCAATATTGTAGAAGGCAACGATCTTAATAATCTCTCTAAAGCATCTTCTGATACTCCTTGGGATTTTGATAGTTCTTACTCCAGTAATGATGATTTTCAAGTTGACAATGATGGTGGAGGAGCTCATAATTGGAATGAACGTGAATATAAGGATGATCCTAACGACAATGGTTTTGACATCACTGATTACATTTATGTTGACGGTAGTCGATTAATCTTACAGTGTCCAAATGGTAATGAAAGAAGAAGAGCCGAATATAGAGATCAAACCAATATTGATATGGATCGTAGAAATCGATTAGATCTCACCTTTGATGTTAGAGGTTATGACAACAGACACGAACTTATTTTAGCACAACTACATAATGATCATGGAGACGCTCGTAGACCATATGCAACTGTAGTGGCAGAAAACGGAAGAATTCGCTTACAAAGAACGAATGCACCTACAGGATCTAGTACTACAACCGCTGCAGAAACCATCCCATTCAGACAAAATGATCGGTACAGAATTAGAATGGAGACCCCTAATGGCTCACGAAATCTAGATGTAAGAATTGACAACCTAGACACTGGAGAAAGAGCCCGAAACACTTTTAGTTTTGATTCCGACTGGAGTAGATTAGATGGTAATTTTTATTGGAAGCATGGAGCCTATATGCCTGATGGAGGTTCGAATAATACACGTCAAAGAGTGGAAACAATTTCATTTGCTACCAACAGGACATAATAATTCAATTTCTTATTGACTAGTGATCGATTTTTTTTTAACCAAAATTATTCAGAAAAAAGGTTGTGCAAATATTTTTACACAACCTTTTTTCAATCCCATAAATATCACCCAACTCTATTCGATTAGAATACCTCGTTAGACTCTTTTAGTTTCTCTGTATTTTCTACCAGTTGTAACTCATCTATTATTTTCTGGATATCTCCATTAATAATATTACCAAGATCGTATAAAGTTAATCCTATACGATGATCAGTTACCCTACCTTGCGGATAATTATATGTTCTAATTTTTGCAGATCTATCACCAGAAGAAACCATACTCTTACGTTTTTCTGAATCAGCAGCTTGTTTCTTTTCTAATTCAATATCATATAAACGAGAACGTAGTACTTTTAAAGCTTTTTCTAAGTTTTTATGAGATGATTTCTGATCCTGACAACTAACAATCATACCTGTTGGCTCGTGATGCAACTTAATCGCAGAATATGTGGTATTTACAGATTGTCCTCCAGGACCTGTAGACGTAGTTCGTTCAATTCTTACTTCTGTCATATCGAGCTCTACATCAAACTCTTCTGCTTCTGGCAACACCATAACAGTCGCTGCACTAGTATGCACTCGTCCTTGAGTCTCCGTCTGAGGAACACGTTGTACACGATGTACTCCTGCTTCGAACTTCATTGTTCCGTAAGCGTCCTCACCATTTACTTCAAAAATAATTTCTTTATACCCTCCACTAGTTCCTTCACTAAGATCTACCACACTAGTACTCCATCCTTTACCTTCACAATACTTAGTATACATTCTGAATAAATCACCAGCAAAAATACTTGCTTCATCACCACCCGTTCCGGCACGAATCTCCACTACGCAGTTTTTAGCATCTTCTGGGTCTTTAGGCACTAGCATATACCGTATTTTTTCCTCTAAAGCTGGTAATTCTTCTTTGGCCTCTTCTAATTGCATTTTTGCCATCTCCACCATTTCCGCATCGCTACCATCTGCAATGATCTCTTCCGCTTCTTTCTTATTATCAGTCAACTCTATATAATGATCTCTCTCATCCATCAATGCTTTTAGATCTTTATATTCTTTATTGAGCTGCACATACCTTTTTCGATCAGAAATAATATCTGGTTGAATAATAAGATCTGTTACCTCATCAAATCGTTGCTTTACAATATTTAATTTATCAATCATAGTTCTATCTATCCTGTAAGTAGAATTTACAAAAATACGTTTTTTTGTCCAAAGGTCATATTGACTTTTAATATTCTGGGGTATAATTATTAATATAAAAAAGTTGTATTTTTATCCTTCAAATGCTAAAAGGCTCGTACACATACAATCACAAACTACTTTTTAGTTGGTTTATCACACTTTTACTTTTCTTAGGTATTGGTGGCTATACAAATTATACCCAACCAATTTCTTATGAAAATACTATCGAATTAGTAATTTCTTCTAAGGAAAATAATCTTAAAACTACTTCTTACAACAAAGTCATAAAGAGTGACCAGAAATTTAGATATTATAATTCTGATTTACAATTCTTAGTAAGATTCCATAATAGCATCCACATTGTTAAGGGTAAAGAATTTAACAATACTATTTCTTTAACTTTAAAACATAAAATATTCTTTCCAAAGAAAACTAATTACACTTCTGAGGAAAATTCTTTTCATATAGGGTAATCCCTTTCTTTAAAGGCTTTTTAGCCAAAAAAATAATTATTTACACCATTACCAACAACTGGTAGTACATATTACATTATTCCTAAAATGAAAAGGTTAAAAAAAATTATGAGACGTATCGTCTTACTGCTATTCATTATTATGGTAACTATGATTCCTGTACCTATCTTTTTTCAAAAAAAAGAAGGAAAGTTTAATGATGAGAACACAATTGAACTTGTAGAGACAAAAGAAGAAGAAACAGAAACCAAAACAGTTCGGTTCAATGACGAACTAGGATCATAATAAACTAGGCAAAACAACTAAATTCTGTATTCGAGAGTCTAGACACAAACATCTAGACTCTTGAAAATCTATGCTATTTTTCTTGCCCCTAAAGCGAAGTAAATAATAGCTCCAAAAATAATAATTAGAAAAACTGGTAAAAACCATATCCCTAAATTTTCAGAATGACCTAATGCAACTTGAACAGATTTATATAAAATAAAAACGAAAGTCCATGTAATAGTTAGGTTTAACACTCGAATAAGCCTCGTACTATTCCTGTAATATTTAGATGCATTATCTTTAGTAAATGCTTTAGGGTAATTAAAAACATGAGGTGATTTATTTAAAACAAAAAGACCTGCCGCGAGAAACAAACCAATAATCGGAAGAAACCAAATCATGGATTTAGAATTATAATCATCTGGAGTTCCTTTTGCATTAAAATGAGTTGGAATCATTTCTGGAAGATCTTTATAATAAAACAACGGAATTAAAATCAAAGTAATCAAACCAATTAGCATTATTATTTCTAACAAAACATCTATCAATCCCTTTTCAACTTTAATAATTGGATTACCCATAATATAACTTTATAAAATTCAATATAATAATTAGAAATTAAATTACGATTTTTGAATGTAATGGGTAATTTAAAAATAGGACTAGGTGGAGGATGTCACTGGTGTACAGAAGCCGTTTTTCAATCCTTAAAAGGTATAACCTCTGTTGAACAAGGTTATATAAAAAGCACTGGAAACAACAACTCTTTTTCGGAAGCTGTAATCATAGTATTCTCACCCGAAATAATAAGTCTAAAGGACTTAATTGAAATTCATTTACTTACACACAAAAGTACCTCTAATCATAGTTTTAGAGAAAAATACCGAAGTGCGATTTATTATTTCAAAAATGAACAAAAGCCAATTATTGAAACAATCATTATTCAACTAAATGAAAATTTTCAAAATCGATTAATAACAAAAGTTTTAAAATTTAATTCTTTTAAACCTTCGAGAACAGAATTAACCAACTACTACAAGAAGGATCCAAAAAAAACGTTTTGCATACGATATATTCAACCCAAATTAGAGTTTCTTAGAAACAAGTATTGGGATAAAATGAATTTTTAAACAGGTAATCCTTAAAGATTTTGAAAAATTAGTATTCACAAGTTTTATACTTGTTTTATACAGATAGGACAATCCAACAATATAATTTAGTTATAAGTGTATGTTCCGAATTCGCTATTTATTGTTAGTTTCTTTTCATCTGACCCCTCAACACGTCCAACTATTTTAGCGTCTACATTAAAGTTTTTTGAAATTGAAATAATTTCATCTGCAATTTCTGGAGATACATATAACTCCATTCGATGCCCCATATTAAAAACTTGATACATTTCTTTCCAATCCGTACCAGAATTTTCTTGGATTAACTGAAATAAAGGAGGTACATCAAATAAATTATCTTTAATAATATGTAAATTATCTACAAAATGCAAAATTTTAGTTTGAGCTCCTCCACTACAGTGAACCATTCCATGAACGTCCGAACTATTAAACTTAGATAAAATACTTTTTATTATAGGTGCATAAGTTCTCGTTGGAGACAATACTAATTTACCAGCATCAATTGGTGCGTTTTTTACCTCATCTGTAAGGTTTGTTTTTCCAGAGTACACCAATTCAGAAGGTACTGCAGCATCAAAACTTTCAGGATATTTCTCCGCCAAAATCTTATGAAATACATCATGACGAGCAGAAGTAAGACCATTACTCCCCATACCGCCATTATATTCTTTTTCGTAAGTCGCTTGACCAAAAGAAGCCAAACCTACTATCACATCTCCTTCTTTTATATTAGCGTTATCAATAACATCTTTACGCTTTACACGAGCTGTTACCGTAGAGTCTACTATAATTGTTCGCACTAAGTCCCCTACATCAGCGGTTTCTCCACCAGTAGAATGGATAGTAACTCCAAAACCTTTTAATTCCTCTAATAACTCCTCAGTTCCATTAATAATTGCAGAAATTACTTCTCCAGGAATCAAATTCTTATTTCTTCCAATAGTAGAAGACAACATAATATTATCAGTTGCTCCAACACATAATAAATCATCTATATTCATTATTAAAGCATCTTGAGCTATACCTTTCCATACAGAAATATCTCCTGTTTCCTTCCAATACATATAAGCCAGAGAAGATTTGGTACCTGCTCCATCCGCATGCATTATCAAACAATAATCCTCGTCACCAGTAAGGTAATCCGGAACTATTTTACAAAATGCTTTTGGAAAAAGACCCTTATCTATGTTCTTTATAGCACTATGAACATCTTCTTTAGATGCCGAAACTCCACGCTGAGCGTAGCGTTTACTTACTTCTTGACTCATTATTACAGTATTAAACGGATAGTAAACCGCAAAGATAATTGAATTTACCTCAATCACTAAACTCAATATAAAAAATCCCAAATTCAAGTATTAATATTCTTGAATTTGGGACACAAAATATGTATCTCTAGAAAGATATTATTCCCAATCTGCCATAGAAGCGTTCGTAATTAAATCAGCTCTATTAGCTATTTCTAAAATTGACATTGTTTGTATGTTTTTTTGTGATATTCCATCATTAGAAGTGTTTACAAAAATAACGGAAGCTTCATTTGGAGAAAACCTTCCATCCAAATCATTAGTCCCAGCCGGTTTTTCAATTGAGATATCTAAATTAGAACTATCATCAAAATTATATATAAATATATGAGAATCTAATTGTCTATATTCACTGCTTTCAAAACCAGAAATATCACGACTATATAAAAGTTTAGTCCCATCAACAGAAAGATTTATACTTCCTGCAGCTCCGGAAACTCCTGACAATATTGTATCAAGAACAGTTCCTGATGTATTGATCGTAAAAATCGTTACCTCGTAACCTTCTAAATTATTAGTCTTAAGTACAATTACATTATTATTATCATTCGTATCTACTTCTGAAATAAGATCTCCGTTAGAGGTTTGATAAACTAAAACTAGACCACTTCCATCAGCATTAATACTATATAATTTATCTTGATTAGGGAACAACAATTTAGCACCATTTTCTGTCCAAGAAAAATCGATTTCTCCTAAATTAAATCCAGCAACAGAAACTTGAGAAGTAACCTGCATCATTTGAGAACCATCTTCATTCATTGTAAACAAATGCGTCTGCGAACCAACAGATTGTAGAAAAGCAATCTTACCTGTTCCCACATGACGTCTAGGCCTAAAACTATTCTTAGTTTCTGATGTCAGTTGGATCTCTGTACTTCCTTGTTCATCCGCAGAATAAATTACTCCGTTATCATCGATTGATCTCGTATAGACAATTCGATTATTTGGAGGACTCATAGTTTCAAAAGCAAAACTACTACTGTTTACAGAATTATTTATCCCATCATTACTACTTACTTGCCAAAAATATTTAACCTTATAGGAAAGATTGGTAAGCGTATAGGTTGTATCCGTAATATTTTCAAAAACTTCTACTTCAGAGTTTTCATCATTACGCAAAGTAATCGTATAAGTAAGAGCATCATCATCAGGATCAGAACCTGTCCAAACTAATGTAACTTCCAATGGTTGATCTACAGAATTATCTGCTGGCGAATCTAAGATTGCAGCATCAGGTGCTCTATTACCAGCCGTCTCTACATCCATCTCAAAAACGATCTCCAACTCTCGATCAGCAATAATTGATATCGCTTCAAATTGCGCTAATAATCCATCTCTCTGAGCGGCAAGAGAATAATCACCAGAAGGAATATTCTCAATAATATATTCTCCATCAGCATCAGTAAAAACTGTGCTTGAAGAAGGGTTTGTAGATATTTTCACATTCTCTAGAGGCTCATTGGTTCCCACGGCCACAACTCTTCCTCTAACAGCACCCAAACCTTCTAAATCTATTGTATCTTCGCTACACGAAGTGATAGCAAAAACCATAAATACTGTTATTATTTTTATTATGTATTTTTTCATTTTCATCAGGGTTTTATCCTTTAGGAACTTCACCATTTTCAATTACTTGTCGATTTCTTTTTTTTAGTTTTCTAAGCTCTTTATCTTCTCTTCGTTTTTGTTTACGAAGTTCTTTATCCATTTTCAAAGGAGTTTTAAAATACCAATTTAAACCTAAAGAAAAATTAAAATATTGATCATCTCTTTTACCTTGAGTAACATTATCTAACTTATCACCTAATACAAGATTATGGGTAGCACCTAGCGACACTCCTATATGATCAGAGACTAAATATTCGATACCTCCTCCATATTGAAATTTAAAAAAGGTTCTATCAAAATCATCACTATTTACAGTTCCCATTCCTCCAAAGAAATAAGGTGTAAGTTTTTCAAAAGGCAATAGAGTCAACTCTGCATTTACATCAATTGCATGAAACCCCTCTGAGAATGCTCCTTCATTTCGTAACTCAAACTTACTAATACTTACATTAGCATTTAAGTATGGATTAAAATACCACTTACCTCCTACTCCTATGGAATATGATAAATCCGCGTTATTATAATCTCCACTAATAAGAGCCATTCCTCCGTTAGCGAATAATGATTTTTCTCCTCGTCTTTCTTTAAAATATCGTTCATAGAGCCCAGTATTATGTGCTTCATTCTTCTCTTCATTATAATCTGCTACTAACGCATTTACTTTTTCTGGTTCTGCTTTGGAACTCCAAAGCTTATCTTCTATACCTTCTATTATCAAGGCTTCAACTGCCTTTTCTATCGCTTCAGAAACCGCTATCTGTCCGGGTTCATTTTTGGTAAAACCAGTTTCGGCTTCTAACAATCTACTGAACTTAACATATCTAAAAAAACTAGCATCTAATGCCTGTGATAATATTGTTTTAGAGACATAAACTGTTTTTAAAATTTTACCACTTGATGTAGAAACAGCTCTTAAATATACCGTAATTCTATCTTGTCTATACTGAGTAGAACCACCTATTCCAAAATATCTTGCTCCCAATCCTCCCGTAATGATATTAGAGTCATAGGAAACAATACCACCTTCCAAAATAATTCCAGCATACAATAATGGTGGTAATTGAGGTTCTTTAGAATTTTTATTTTTTCTATATTCTTTTCTAGTAGAACGAATAATATTTCGCTCATTCAATAAATTACTAAGATTTTCTCTTTCGATAGGTACGAACCACTTAGAATCTTCTAAGGCTTTTACCAAAATGGTAGTTGCCCCTTGAGTAACAGCGGTACTAAATGTACTTCCTGCTTCAGTAGGCTTATACTGACCTGTTTGATCTCTAAATTTATACACTCCTACCACTACAGGTTCCGTAGGCCTGGGAAAATCTCTTAAAGTCTGAGTAAACTGTGTATCCTCCCCAATTCTTGCTTGTTCTATTGTAATAGGCTGATTAAAATAGGTTCCACATCCGGACAACAATATGACACAAGAAATTACTAGAATTACTTGATAAAACTTATGACGCATTAAAAATTAATTAGGAATTATTACTTGAGATTGATCTCCGGTGCTAGTATCTAAAATGTTTATCACCAATCCTTCTCCAGAGGGAAAAATCTCAATAAACAATGTTCCAAAACTAAAAGTACCTTCAGTTAGTCCCTCTTGTCCGAATTGTTCATTAAATAAAGTTCTGGATATCTGACTTAATAATTGGTTATTTAGACTTTCTGTAAATCTTTCTAACTCTGATCTATCATCAGCGTTCGGATCATTTTCATCTGTAAATGTATTCTGGGCCTCTGCAGAACTTAACAGCCATTGATAATTAAAAGTATCACCTCCAAAAGCAGGGTTTTTTGGCCGATATACTAAGTCTTGTCCATAGCTAAATTGAAAAGCTGAGAAAACAAGCAAAGTAGTTACTATGATTGACTTCATATGTTTTAATAAGTAATTAATACTGAAAAATATCTCTTTTTTGTTTTTTAAGATCTTTAAAATATTTGTAAACCCGACGTATTGAAATTTTAGACATTTGCTCTAAATATTCTACATCTGGTTTTCCAAGGAATTCATGAATGACTTTATCTTCTATTTTAACCTGGATAATTGTACTTCTACCAAAACTAAGTTTTTCATAAACTCCAACTATTTTAGAACCATTTATTCTATTTAGTGTATAAGAATTATAAAAAAACTCATAAAAATCCTTTCCAGGTTTTGTTTTTGTTTCTTCAATAACAATACCTTTTAATTCGATACCATCATATTCTACGTACTCTTCTTCTTTTTCTTTTTTTTTCGTTTCCTCATTAAAGGCAATTCGGTCTTTACCTACTATTGTTTCTTCTTCATAAATCAACAAAAGTATCACAATTTTATCTTGCTCATCGACACCTACAGATGTAACAGCAAGACTCTTTTGTTCATTAGCTTCTAATGTAAATCTTTCTTCTTGATTGTTTTTAGTAACATTATTTTTGCTGTCTGTCCTAAAAACTGAAAATGTATATTTTAAACTTTTATAAACCTCTGTAGCATTTGTCGCTTCTGCACTAATAGAAACAATATCATCTATTCTTTCTGTTTTAATCTTAGCGACTACTTCTATATTGGTATGCTGACCATTCGAGAATTGAAATACCAAAAAAAACAGTATGACCAGTTTAAAGTTCATAAGAAGTAATAAAATATCGTTTAAAAACTCCTAACAATAATTGTACGAGCATTACCCGTCATTTTAAACTTTAAATTTTTAGTTAGCTCGTTACTACCAAATCGTTCGAATGACAGATTATCTCCTTCTTGAAGAATTTCGAGATTTGTTGAAATATCTCGGTTAAATGAAAAATCTATTACTGAATTATTATTACCGTTCTGAGTTATTAACTTTTCAATTTCGCGAGAAGTTTCATTTATATCAATTAAATTTTGCTCTCCATTCTGACTTAAACGAATATCGGACCGCTCCGCTGTTATATTAGAAAACACCTGGTTATTAGCACCTACTTGCTGGATAAATACTGCGCTATTATTTATCATACTCTCCCTTGCAAGCTGCACATTAGTATTACTTTCTATTTGATTCAGTGTTATGAATCGTTCTTGACTCCCTACCAATGATTCATCTCGGTTCTCGCTATTCTGAGCGTAGGAATTTCCACAGAGAAATAAGCCTAACGCTATGATATAAAATGTGAAGTATTTTTTCATTAGTAAAAGGGTTTTAAAAGTAGTAAAAGAGTTACACTAACTAAAGGTCAATGTAACTCTCTCAAATATATTAAAAATATTTCTTAAAGCTCTCCTCCAGAACCGCTCTGTGTTACAACAGCAGCGTTACCTGTTCCACTTTGAAGAATGATACTACTATGAGACTCTCCAGTTTGAGTTACAAAAGTAGTGTTACCTGTTCCAAACTGAGTATCTTGTGCAAAGTTAGAATCTCCTAATTGGAAAATATCACTGATATTACTAGCTCCATTTTGTAAAGATTCTGCAATGTTTTCATCTCCTATTTGTCCTTGAAGTACTAAGTTTCCTTCTCCGAAAATACCGAAGTCACCTTCTTGAGAAGCTGAAGCAACATTTCCATTACCTGATTGGAACTGACTTGCAATATTATCTCCACCGAAAAATGCTAAATTTTGAGTTGCAGAAACAGAGTTTCCATCACCTAACTGAGTTTGAATAATAAAATTATTATCTTCTTCGTGTTGAGCAAATGCCTCATTCTCGTCTCCAGACTGTAATTGATCAACAACACCACCTCTAGAATCAAAGAAACTACTACCTTGTAATGAAGTAGCTACGTTACCTCCACCAGTTTGTGATTGAATTAACGTATTATTTGTTCCCCACTGCTCTCCACTTGCTAAGTTAGCTTCACCAACTTGTCTCTGGTCAGCAGTATTAACATCTCCTACTTGCGCCATAGAAGCTGTATTAAAAGAACCATCCTGAATAATTAAGCTAAAGTTTTCTTCACCTCCTTGAGAAGTAGTTGCTGTGTTAGCATCTCCAAACTGACCTTGACCAGCATAATTTAATGATCCATTTCCGAAGAAACCAGCTCCTTCTTGAGAGATCGTAGCATTGTTACCATTACCTTCTTGAAGTTGCTCAGAAAGATTATCTCCACCAAAATTTAATAAATTTTGAGTAGCAGAAGCAGTATTTCCGTTTCCTATTTGTACTTGATAAACTTCATTTCTGTCCTCTTCATGCTGAGCGAATGCGCTATTCTTATCTCCTGTTTGCATTTGAGTAACAATTCCGTTTCTAGAAGCGAATGCTTCACTACCCTGAATAGCTTCTGCATTGTTACCTGCTCCTAATTGAGTTGTAGTGTTTGTATTTGCTAAACCTACTTGCGTAATGTTAGCAGCATTCATATCACCCGATTGATCAACGCTACTAGCATTTGACTGTGCAACCATCACTGACGCGCTTAATAAAGTTGCTAGACTAAAAATTACTTTTTTCATACGTAAAATATATTAAATTTGATTAATAATTCAATTCTCAATAAACATTTTGGGGCGTACGATTGAGTGATAGATATTTATCAATACCTAACGCTCTTTCCTTATAAAAAATCTGGGGGAGTCGTTCTGCAAATAATATTTATGCGCTATTGCCGAACAAAGCAAATTTATGAAAACCTTAAGGGTATTTTTACATATTCTGTAAGAATTCGACAAAATGCATTACGGAAAAGCCATAAAAACCAGAGTTTTATATGATTTTGTCAAGGGTTTAACAGATATTAATTTTTTGTTAAGAATAAAACAAAAAAAATAAATGGTCAGTAAATTCTTACCTATCTAGTGAAAAGAAGCTCTCTGTACTTAGTTAAAGGCCACAACTCATCATCTACCAACAACTCTAATTCATCACAACTATATCGAATCTGATCAAAGAGAGGTTTTACTTTCTTACAATAATCTAAGGCCTTCTTTTCTATATTAGATAATTTGTTAGCTTTTCTTCGTTCTTCGGTCATTTCATTGACTTTAGTATTTATCTCACCAATATGTTTAGAAATTTCTTCTATAATCTCCATCTGTTCTTTTGCATATTTCTTAAAATCTTTATCATAGAGATTTTTTAATCCAGAAACATTACTAATTAGCATGTTTTGATACTTAATCGCTGTAGGAATAATATGATTCCTTGCTACATCACCCAATACCCGACCTTCAATCTGAATACGCATTACATATTCTTCGATTTCGATTTCATAACGTGCCTCTGCTTCTATTTTATTCATTACACCCATTTCTTCGAAAAGGTCTATTGTTTTTTTAGAAACCTTGGCTTTTAATGCTTCTGGAGTTGTTTTATTATTACTAAGACCTCGCTTTTTAGCTTCTTTCTCCCAAGCTTCTCCATATCCATTACCTTCAAAAAGAATACTTTTAGATTGCTTAATATACTCTCTTAATACATTAAAGATCGCCTCATCCTTTTTTAGACTTTTCTTATCGATTAGCACATCAACTTCTTTCTTAAATTCCACAAGTTGTTTTGCCACTATAGTATTTAGTATTGTCATCGGATTAGCACAATTCGCTTTAGATCCAACTGCTCTGAATTCAAACTTGTTTCCAGTAAACGCAAAAGGAGATGTTCTATTACGATCCGTATTATCTAGCAAGATTTCAGGAATTTTACCAACTACATTAAGCTTTAAATCCGTTTTTTCTTTTGGAGATAACTTACCGTCAGTAACACCTTCTAATTCTTTTAGGACAGAAGTAAGTTGCTCTCCTATAAAAACAGACATAATAGCAGGTGGGGCTTCATTAGCTCCTAACCGATGATCATTACTAGCCGAAGCTATTCCTGCTCTCATCAACTCTTCGTGCTCATTAATAGCCTTAATTGTATTTATAAAAAATGTTAAAAACTGAAGATTACTCATTGGTGTTTTACCAGGTCCTAATAAATTTACACCTGTATTCGTACTTAATGACCAATTATTATGTTTACCGGATCCATTTACTCCTGCAAAAGGTTTTTCGTGTAGCAGAACCTTTAGATTATGCCTAGAAGCAACTTTTTCCATAATATCCATTAATAAAGAATTATGATCAACTGCTAGATTAGTTTCCTCATAAATAGGAGCAAGTTCAAATTGATTCGGAGCTACTTCATTATGTCTAGTTTTTACAGGAATACCCAATAACATACATTCAATTTCTAAATCTCTCATAAAAGCCAAAGCCCTATTAGGAATACTCCCAAAATAATGATCATCCAACTGCTGCCCTTTGGCAGAAGAATGACCTAAAAGAGTTCTACCAGTCATTACAAGATCCGGACGAGACTCTACTAAAGCTCGATCTATTAAAAAATATTCTTGCTCCCATCCTAATGAAGCATTTACTTTTTTTACATTTTTATCAAAATACTTCGCAATTGCTGTAGCCGCAGTATCAACTGCATGTAAAGCCCTTAACAATGGCGTTTTATAATCTAGAGCTTCTCCTGTGTAAGCAACAAATACAGTTGGTATACACAAAGTAGTTCCATAAATAAATGCAGGTGATGTAGGATCCCAAGCAGTATAACCTCTAGCCTCGAATGTATTACGGATACCACCATGAGGAAAAGAAGAAGCATCAGGTTCCTGTTGTACCAACTGACCACCACCAAACTTTTCTATCCCTAAACCATTACCTATAGTTTCGAAAAATGCATCATGTTTTTCCGCAGTTGCTCCTGTAAGAGGTTGAAACCAATGTGTATAATGAGTTACTCCTTTTGACAATGACCAATCCTTCATTGCAGATGCAATCTGATCGGCAATTCTTCTATCAATCTTAGTTCCATGATCAATCGCATCCATCACGCTACTATAAGCGTCCTTAGTTAAATATTGGAGCATCGTTGATTGATTAAATACATTCTCCCCAAACAAGACAGATCTACGTTCTGTTTCTGTAATTACCACAGAACTACGATTTAATGCTTCTTTTAATGCTTGGAATCTAAGTGTTGACATAATTGAATAAGTTTTTTACAAATATAAAAGAAGTTTTTATTGTTGATATTAAAAAAATGCTCTTTAAAAATTAAAATAAAACCAAAATACCCTGCAAAAAAGTAGGGTGTTGATAAAAATTAATAAAAAAACTACAATTGACCCCCTATTTTTTTTCCGTTATCACAAAATAAAACTAATTTTGAAACCTTTAAGAGTTCAATTTATAAAGTGTTAATTATGAGTAAAGCTAAATTAGAATACATTTGGTTAGATGGTTATAAGCCAACTGCTAATCTAAGAAGTAAAACAAAAGTTGAAGATGATTTTAGTGGAAAGCTTGAAGATTGTCCTGTATGGTCTTTTGACGGTAGTTCTACAAAACAAGCAGAAGGAGGATCTTCTGACTGTTTATTAAAACCAGTTGCTATTTATCCAGATCCAACAAGAAGAAATGGATACCTAGTAATGACTGAGGTTCTTAATGCTGATGGAACTCCACACGAATCCAACGCAAGAGCTACAATTGATGATGATGGTGATTTCTGGTTTGGTTTCGAACAGGAATACTTTATTATGGACAAAAACACTCAATTACCTTTAGGTTTCCCTGTTGGAGGATATCCTGGACCACAAGGTATGTATTATTGTTCTGTTGGAGGTAGAAATACTCACGGTAGAGACTTTGTAGAAGAACACGCTGATTTATGTATTGATGCTGGCCTTAACTTCGAAGGTATCAACCAAGAAGTTGCAAGTGGACAATGGGAATTTCAATTATTCTCTAAAGGAGCTAAGAAAGCGGGGGATGAAATATGGGTAGCTAGATACCTACTAGATAGACTTACAGAAAAATATGGATACTATATTGAATACCACCCAAAACCAGTAAAAGGTGACTGGAATGGTTCTGGTATGCACGCTAATTTCTCTAACGAAGTATTAAGAACTTGTGGTTCTAAAGAAGTTTACGAAACTATTTGTGAAGCATTTAGACCAGTAACTAAGGAGCATATCGCTGTTTATGGTGAATTTAATGACCAAAGATTAACAGGAGAACATGAAACTCAATCTATTAATGAATTTTCTTACGGAATATCGGATAGAGGAGCTTCAATAAGAATTCCTATTATCACTGTAGAGAATGGATGGAAAGGATGGTTAGAAGATCGTCGTCCTGCATCTAATGGTGATCCTTATAAAATCGCTGCTAGAATCGTTAAGACTGTTAAAACAGCTGATATTTCAGCAGTAACAGCATAATTGATTTGATGCAAGTGTAACTAACTAAAAGTTTGTTAAACGCAAAAAAGCCTTCAAAGTACTTTGAAGGCTTTTTTATTCTCTTATCCTAAATAAAATACCAATTTAAACTGCCATTGCACTAATAACAAATTAAAAACAAAGATTACATCTTATTAAACCTAAAAAAAGAATAAGCTACATCCCGCAATAACTATATATGTGTATAAATCTCTATTGCAAGAAAAAATCAAACTAATAGTAAATAAATCAATTTAAAACAAACCAACAGAAACCATTAAGCTTACATAAAACTATCTACTTTAAAAAAACCAAGGCAATAAACACGCAATAACAAGAAAAGATCAAAAACCCTTTTGGTCTACCTAAAACCATTTTTTTGGGAATAAATGCCAAAGGCAATAAAATCATTGCAAATCCTAACATCCAAAATATATCTATATTCATTAAACGAGTATCTGTTACAGCGATAGGTTGAATTAAAGAAGTAACACCTAAAACAGATGCGATATTAAAAATATTAGAACCTATAAGATTTCCTAGAGAAATTGCTTTTTCTTGTTTCAATGCTGCAATTACTGAAGCTGCCAATTCAGGAACACTAGTCCCAATTGCAACCATCGTAAGACCAATCACAGCTTCGCTAACTCCCATTCTAGTTGCTATATCCTTGGCTCCTTCTACTAACAACTCTGAACCAAAATACAAAGCTACACCACCAATGAGCAACCAGAGAATCATTTTAAAATTAGATATCTTTTCTAACGAATCATCAACATCTTCTACCGTTTTATCAGCGTGCTTTCTTGCTCTTCTTATCAACAAAAACATATACACAAAAAGTGATCCTAATAATACCCCTCCTTCAACTCTGGTAAGAACACCATCATTATCTAAGAAAAAATAAAGTACTAAAGACAAAAGCATCATCACTGGCCAATTAAACTTATAAAAATCTTTATCTATAGCCAATGGACCAATTAATGCAGTAATACCTAAAACCAACCCAATGTTAGCAACGTTTGATCCAATCACATTACTCAAAGAAAGATCAGCAGAACCTCCCAAAGCGGCCTGTAAGCTAACTAATAACTCTGGCGCAGAAGTAGCAAAAGAAACTACTGTAAGACCTATCACCATTTTTGAAAGCTTTAATCTAAAAGACAATGCCACCGAAGAACGTACTAAATATTCTCCTCCAACTACAAGAAGTACAAATCCTATAATTACAAAAAGTACACTCTGAATCATATGCTGTTAATTTGTTTGCGAATATAAAATAAGTATACCATATGTAATGAATATAACAATCATTTTTTAGTAGTAACTCTGCTTAAAAAACAAATGAAAACTATTAAAATAGTTAAATAACTATAAAAATAGTTGTAAAACTAATTATGTAGTTATATATTTGAGCTCATATAAAAAGATAAAATGGAAAAACTTACTAATAAGGAAGAGGAGATCATGCAAGCGCTATGGAAATTAGAAAAAGCTTTTGCTAAAGAGGTTCAAGCTGAATTAAACAATACTGTTCATTATAATACAGTATCGACTATCATAAGAAACCTTGAAGAAAAAGGGTACATTGATCATAAAGCATATGGAAAAACACACCAATACTTCCCTGTTATTACAAAAGAAATGTACAGAAACAACTTTGTTAGTAAAGCGATGAGTCAATACTTTAATGACTCTTACAAAAACATGGTTTCTTTTTTTGCTAAAGAAGAGAAAATAACCGCAGAAGAGTTGAGAGAGATTTTAGATGTAATCGAACAAAAAAAATAAACTTATGGAAGCTTTTTTAATCTATTTAGTTAAGTCCAGTATTGTATTATCCTTATTTTACCTTGTTTATTTTTTTCTTTTAAGAAAGGACACTTTCTTTACAGTTAATAGACACTTCTTACTTACAGGAATTGTGAGCGCTCTATTACTACCACTCTTAGAGTTCACAACAATAGAATTTATAGAACAACCTAATTTTCAGATAATAGAAGTTAATTCTTCAACTGCTTCTATTTCCGAAAATCAGACAACGTCGATAGACTGGTGGGTTATAATCTTTAGCACATATATCACTATTACCTCCATTTTATTAATACGATTTATTTTTCAACTTGTATCCTTACAAAGGATATTTAAAAAAAGCCCTAATAAACGAAATAATGGGTTTTCTTTCTTAAAAACCGAAGAAGATATCGCTCCATTTTCTTTCTTTAAATACATCATATTCAATCCCACATTACACGAATCTAAAGAACTAGAAATGATCATAAAACATGAAAAAATTCATGCTAAACAATATCATACACTAGATATACTGATCGCCAATGTTTTTGTGATATTTCAGTGGATCAACCCTTTTTCTTGGATATATAAAAAAAGTTTACAGCAAAATTTAGAATTTATCGCTGATCAAGAGGCCGTACGAGATATTTCTTCAAAAAAAGAGTATCAATTAACACTGGTCAAAGTATCATCTAATAATTATTCATCTATCACCAATAATTTTTATCAATCATTAATCAAAAAACGAATCGTTATGCTAAACAAAAAGGAATCAAAAAATCAAAATTTATGGAAAGCAACAATTATCTTACCATTGCTAAGTTTATTTTTATGGAGTTTTAACACTAAAACAGAAATACAATATATCCAAAACAAAACTTCTGATCAAGCCACAACTACTATAGAAGATATAGTACCTAATGAAACTGATAATATTATTAAAAAGGAGAAATTCCCTATAGAAAAGAAAGAGGATTCTAAAAAAGAGTTCCCTACCAATAATACACCTAACAAAGAAAAAGTAATCCTATCAACCAAGTTCCCTAAACAAGAAAATATTGAAGAAAACAAAACTGGTGTAAAAAAAGAAGTACATACAAAGAGTAAGAAAAATACGATTGAGTTTGTAATTAATAAGAAATCCACCAAAAAAGATCTTGAAAAGATAAAGCGGATTTTAAAAAATGAATATAACGTAAAAGTGACTTTTAGTGATGTCGAACGCGACAGCAATAATGACATCACTAGTATAAGTGTTGATGTATCATCTAAAAACAGTAATGCTAATTTTTCATTATCAAATGATTCTCCAATTACACCATTAGTTTTATCCTATGATAGTAAAGAAGACAAAATAAACATCGGACAATCCAGTAATAACATTTGGATCAGCAAGAATAAAGGAAGTAAACATAGTGATACACATATTATAGAAATTAATTCTGATGATGACGAAGAAAGTATTTTTATTGTAGAAGGTGATAAAAAGAAAAAAAGAAAAGTATCACGAAAAAAAGATGGGAAAAACACAATTTTCATAAAAACTGATGACAATCAAAGTCATTTATCTTTTCACTCCAACGATAGCAAAACACTTTTTGATTTTGATAATGATTCTGATAAAGACCCTTTATACATTATCGATGGAAAAGAAGCTAGTAAAAAAGAAGTGAAAAAGCTGAAGACTGATGAGATACAAAGTATAGATGTATCCAAAGGAAAAGAAAATGTAATGAAATATGGAAAAAAAGGAGAAGATGGTGTCATTCATATTACAACAAAAAAGAGCGCAAAAAAAGAAACTGGTTTTGACATTAGAATAGATAAAGAGGATATCCAAATTGGATCATCTAATGACAACGAACCGAAGCCCTTAATTTTTATTAATGGAAAAGAATCTAAATACAGTGAACTCACCAACATAAATCCGGATAACATAGCATCTGTAAATGTCTATAAATCCTTAAAAGCAATCACTAAATTTGGTTCTAAAGGAGAAAATGGTGTTATAGAAGTTATATTGAAATAACAAAATCAATATCACAATTACTTAAAAACTCACTTAAATTTAAGTGAGTTTTTTTACTTTAGATATATGAAAAAACAGCTTTTTATATTTTTAGCAAAATTAAACAAACTATTACTTCCTAGTTTTACAAAACGACAACTGGATCTTAGTAAAGCTTCTAAACTACAAATGCTAATTTTTGGTTGGAGATTATATGTAACCAAAAGAGCTCTTTAGTATCCGCTTAAATACAAACAACAAACTCTGATAAGAAAGAATTATATTCTGCAACATCCATTTTCCTTTTTCGTTTTTATATTGAATTCATTTCAATTAAAAATCGAAAATCAAAATAATATTTAGTATGAAAAAATGGATCATTTTTGGAATGGGTATACTAGGTATACTTTCCCTATCAGCATTCACCTCAGGATCGACTACAAACACACCTCAACAGTTAGTATCTGAGTTTAATGAAATTATAGCAACAATAAACAAAAACACCACTGAAAAGGAGTTAGAGGATCTTAAAATGTTTTTTTTAGAAAATGGCATTGAGCTAATTATTGAAAACATAGAGTTTAATAGTCAAAATGAAATCACTAGTTTAAACATTATTCTAAAAAAAGGAAATGCTAAAAGCAAATACTCTTCCTCATCATCCGAACCAATATCTGATGTTGAGCTTGGGTATAAGAATGGAAATCTTTACATCACTAACTCTGGCATGTTTGACATTTCTTCTTGGAGAAATCAGATTGGTTTTAACAAACAAAACTTTGATTTAGATAGTATTTTAAAAAACCAAAACTTTAAATTTAACTTTGATTTTGACAAAGAAGGCGACTCCATATTTTTTAATGGAAAACATTTTGATATCGGTAGTTTAAAAGATCAAATCATGAACTCTTTCGAATTTGAAGAAGATGAAAACGGAAACCTAATTTTTAATGGACAACAATTCCCTTCGCATTTTAGCAAATCAAAAAAGTTTAGTTTTATAGATGATCCAGACATAGAAAAGCTAATAATCATTGACGGAAAAGAATCTGATTTTAAAACATTGGACGAATTAGCTAAAGCAGATAAACTAGAAGCGGTAGACTTCCTAAAAGCTACTACTGCAATAAGTTTATATGGTGACAAAGCAAAAGACGGTGCTATTATCGCAACTTCTAAAAAATAAGATTCCAAATTATTAAAGAAACGGCTTTCAGGTTATAATACTGAAAGTTGTTTCTTTTTTATTAATAACTTAACAACGAAGCTACATTACAGTTAAGTTTTTCCTTCCCATTTAGAAAGCCTAATTCCATTATAAAATTACATTGTACTATATTTCCACCGAGTTCTGTTACAAGTTGGCAAACAGCATTTGCTGTCCCTCCTGTTGCTAAAACATCATCATGTATCAAAATGTTATCCCCCGGTTTGATTGCATCTTTATGGATCTCTAAAATATCTTCTCCATATTCTAACCCATAGCTTTTTGAAATTACTTCAGAAGGTAACTTCCCTTTCTTACGCACCGGAATAAAACCCGCGGCTAATCGTTCTGCAATCATACAGCCTAACATAAAACCTCTTGCTTCAATACCAATAACTTTATCAATTTTTACACCCGTAGGACATTGTTCAGCTAATCGATCCGCACAATACACTAAAGCTTCTGAGTTCGCTAAAAGCGGTGTAATATCTTTAAAAACAATACCAGCCTTCGGAAAATCAGGAACATCTCTAATTAATTCTTCTAAATTCATGAACGCAAAATAATGAAATTAGAAAAAAGAGTACAAAAAAGAATGAAAAACGACTACAGAAATAAAAGTACTCGAAAAAAGCATCTTCAATTATTACAATTACCAATCAAATATTATTTTTCACTTTAAATTTATAACAACATTAAAGAAAATCTAATTACACTCCAAAACCATAACCATCTTTAAACTTACAATACCTATTTAATTTCATAGATTTTTATTTAAAAATTTTTCTAATCATTCTTTGATCTATATTTTAAAAAAGAAATCAATTATAACTATTATAAAAACCATAGAAATCATGTAATTCTAAGCATTCTTTAATTATCAACTAAGTGATTAATAAATTTTAAAACAAAATTAATATGCTAACATATCTAGGAATTACCATGGTGTTTATCGGACTCACCATTTTCATAATTAAACCTTTTTTTAAAGAATCAAAAACACTGCATAAGTTTACTCGAAAAAGAAATATCTCGATGATTATAATAGGATTAGTCATGAGCGTAATTTCAGGAATGTTCTTTTATGCAGAACCAGGAACCGCTTATGCAGTTCAGTATCCTTGGGGGAGTCAAAAAGCGGTTGTACATCAAGGAATACATACTAAAATGTGGGGACGATTAATCCCTATTCAATTCGAATTACCTATTAAATATGTAATCCCTAACAAGAAAAATGAATTAGGAGAGCAAAGTAAATACGCTAATGTTGACAAAGCTAAATATTGGGCGTTTAGTGATGCAGTAAAAGCCAGAATTGCAACTTCGGTAGTTATCAGTATCAATACAGCAGATCAAAATCAATTTTTATCTGTTGCTGATCGTAACAAAACCGAAAGAAACTTGATTAGATCCAGAATCATTCCTAATATCGATCAATCTATTAAAAACACTTGTAAGCTTATGGATGCTCAAGATTATATATCTGGACAAGCTTCGGATTTTGATAGATATTTTAAAGATCAATTAGAAAATGGAATGTATGTTCTAGAGGAGTTTATTGCTAATGAAAACAGAGAAACCATTGGTGATAGTACTACAGTCCGAACAATTGTTAACAAGGAATCAAAGCAAAAACGTTTTAGAATTAAATATCATAATGGAGAACCTGTTAGAGAAAAAGGAAACTCGTTAAAAGGATACGGTCTAACGGTTGTACAAGCTGTTGTTACAGAAATAGACTGGGAACCAGAATTTGACAAACGTCTTCAGTTACAAAAAGAAGAAGTTGCGCAGACTCAGTTAGAAAAACAACAAGCAGAACGTGAATTTTATCGTGCTCAAAAAGAAACTGCACGAGGTGAAGCTGAAAAAGCCGCAGAAAGAGCTAGATTAGAAAAAGAGCAAATTCAGAAAACTATTGAAGCCGAAACAAAAGCCAAAGTAGCAGAATTTAACCTTATTGAGGAGCGTAAAAATTATGAGGTGGCACAGTTTAAGGCCAAAACTCAGAAAACCATGGCCGATGCACAATCTTATGAAAACGCAAAACTAGTAACAGCAGGACTTACGCCACAGGAACGAGCGGAGTGGGAATTTAAAACCTCTGTCAATGTTGCGAAACAGCTTAAAGATTTACAGCTTCCAGAGATTTATATCCAAGATGGAAGTAAATCGGGAACCAACGGCAACCTACTACAATCTTTGATTGGTGCTGATCTTGCCAAAAAGATGATGTCACAAAAAACATCCAAAGAGTAACATTAAAAAAAAGCGGAATGAAACATTTTCATTCCGCTAATAACTAAATAAACATAATACATATGGAAAAGCATATAAAAATATATACAGGAACATCTATCATAGTTAACAGACTAGCTTATTTATTAGATGAAATAAATATTCATTTTATTATAAAAGATCACAAAGAATCTGGAAGGTTAGCAGGTTTTGGAGCTATTGAAGGTTCAACTGAGCTATTCATTTATAACGATGATGCCAAAAAAGCTAGTGAAATCATTGAAAATTTTAAAAAAGAAATTTCAAAATAGTTTTATATTTTATTAAATACTCATATATTTGCACCCGCAAAAAAGGCCTCGTAGCATAACTGAATAGTGCACTTGATTACGGCTCAAGAGGTTGCAGGTTTGAATCCTGCCGAGGTCACTTGATAATCAAAGCGTTACAGAAATAAATCACTGTAACGCTTTTTTATTTGCACAAAATTTGCACAGAAAATATAATCTAAAACTATTATGAGAGTCTTAAATATTTGCTAATCACCAAAAATAAAATACTCATATTCAGACAATCCTAAGTTCTCCTCAAAAACTTTCTTATTTGTTTTCATTAACTTAACAGTATTCTCTTCATTGAAACCCAGTGAAGAAATATATTGTTTTACTAATCCTCTTTCTTTTTCACCTAACTCTTTATTAGTATAAATCACTTTGAAGAAATTATATACGTACTGTAAGCGATTACTAAAAGATTTTATTGGTTCTATCACAACCTTATCTGTATTACTTAACAAGTTATCAAATTGATCTTGAGTTATTTTAAGTTCGGTTGCAAGCTTTTCTAATGTTTTCTGTTCCTGAATATCAATCTCGCCATCTATTCTAGCTAAACTGACCAAACAAGCAAAATGCAATAAATTGTCTTCTGCCCTATTGTTATTAAGTAACTTTGATAAAATCATAATCTCCCTATTCTTATTTACTAAAACGATAACCCATTAATTCAATCCAGCCATACATTATCAACACACTTCATCAACTCCTATTCCTCAAATGGTTTTTTAAGATAGGCTTTTACTCCACCTTCAAGTCCTTTTTTAATTTCTTTATTCTCCGTCTTTGCCGAACAAAACACAAATGGAATTTGCGAAGTATTTGAATTATTACGTAATGTATTAAATACACTATATCCATCAACTTGAGGCATCATAATATCACAAAGAATAATGTCAAATTTTTCTTTGTTAGCTAGTGCTATACCAATGGCACCATTTGCAGCCGTTATTACTTTATGATCATATAGTTCAAGAAGCTCTTGAACATTTTCTCTTAATGCTATATCATTTTCTATTAATAGTATGGTTTTGGTATTCATCATAACAAGTTTTAAAAGTTTAAAAAACGTTAACCTTTTTCAATGAGATACTGATAATCTTCAAAATCAATTTTACCACTAAAAATTTTAATTGATTTTTTAATGACATCTTTTGCTCTTTCTTCAGAGCATCCTAGTCCAATTGCATATTTGTGAATTAGTTTCACCTCTTGTTGATCTACAAAATGGTCTGCAAAGATCATTTTAAAAAGATCAAACAGATGCATTAAACGCTCTTCTTTTGAGTTCGCAGGAATAATGGGGTATTTATGTGGGTTCTTTGTAATCTCTGCAAACTGTTCTTCATTAATATCTAGTTTATTTGCAAACTTAGCTAGTAGCTCTTTTTCTTCATAGTTAATCTCGCCGTCTATGGATGCTATTTTAGTAATTGCTGCAAAATGTGCAATATTGTTTTTTTGAGTACCTGACTCATATAGTTCTGAAATTGACATAATAATTGTTGTTTTGAGTTATATATTTTTTAGACACTACAATACGTAATGGGTCACATTTTTAACTAAATTTGAATAACCAAGCAAACAACTCTATAAACTAAAATTGTCGTGAATTTTCTAAAAAGAATATTTCTCGTAGTAATCAACCCAAAGAGAGGAGCTATTCTAAAAGAATCCAAAGCTTTAACTGATGAAGAGTTAATAGCCAAAATTACTGCTACACAAAATTCCCTGCTATTTAGCATCCTTTACGATCGATACAGTAAGAAGGTGTATAATAAGTGCTATAGTTTTACCAAAAATGAAGATGAAGCCAAAGACCTAACACAGGATGTTTTTTTTAAACTTTTTGTCAAGTTGAGTACTTTTAAGGGTAATTCTAAATTTTCTACCTGGTTATACGCTTTTACCTACAATTTCTGTATTAATTATTTAAATAGAGATTCCGGAAAAAGAATGAATAACTTATCCGACACTATGGATAATCACGATTACCATTTATCCAATATTGAAGATATCGATGATGAAGAGCTTTTTGAATTAAAAGCATCCAAGTTAGAAAAGGCATTAGATACTATTGATCCAGAAGATAAAACGATGCTGTTACTTAAATATCAAGATGATGTATCTGTAAAAGATCTACAGGTTTTATTAAAAGTTGGTGAGAGTGCTGTAAAAATGAGATTAAAAAGAGCAAAAACAAAAGTTATTGAAGCGCACAATAAATTGAAGTAATGAAATAAGCCATAACAAGTATATTTCTGGAAAGCAATATGATAATTGGCGATTCCATCTGACCTTCAAAATACAATAAATGTAAACTGATGAAAAAGAATCCATTTAAAGAACTAGAAACTGATAAAGAAGTTCCTGAAGAAGTTAAGGAAAATGTAATGAAAGATATCGCTTCGGTAAAACTATTTATGGAGTTAGGTGATTTGTTTTTTATAAAATACCCATCGGTAATTGAAGACTTTTTCAAAACCAAAAACAACAAATCATAACTATTTATAGGTAAAGACGCTATAGTTAACAGCTGGTTTTAAAACTATTAAAGCTACCTCCCATAGTTCATTTCAGATAAAAAAAATATAAAAGTGACTTTTTCAAAATATTAGTGTCTTAAATAACAAGAAACTAATCTTTAACTAAAATTGAAAAATAATGATCCGTTCCATCATCTTAGCGATGAGGAACTTGTAGAAAAAATTGTATCTAAAGAAAATACAATGATGTTTAGTGAAATCTATGATAGGTACGCCCACAAAGTTTATAATAAATGTTTTGGGTTTGTAAAATCAAAAGATGAGGCAAAGGATCTAACTCAGGATGTTTTTTTGAAATTATTTACCAAGCTGCATAGTTATAAAAGGCAGTCTAAATTTTCTACCTGGCTATATGCATTCACATATAACCTGTGCGTTAATTATGTCAATAGAGATAAAGAGAATAAGATTAGTAAAGTATCTGATACGATAAAAGATGAAGACCTCCATTTACATATTGAAGTTAGTGATGATAGCTTGTTTCAGATGCGAGTTGATAAATTGCAAAAAGCATTAGAGCTTATAGCACCAGAAGAAAAGTCGATCTTATTACTGAAATATCAAGATGATGTTTCGATAAAAGAATTAGAAGTACTACTTAGCATTAAAGAAAGTGCTGTAAAAATGAGATTAAAAAGAGCTAAAGCAAGAATTATTGAAGTATATAATTCAATATAATATATGGAAAGAGAAAACCCATTTAAGAAAATAGGAACCCCACCAAGGGAGGTGCCAAAAGAGCTTAAAGATAAGGTAATGGCAGATGTAGCTTCGGTAAAATTAATCACAGATATGGCCGGATTATTTACGAGTAATTATCAAGCAGCCTTAAAAGCATTCTTCAGAACGAAAAGCAAAAACAAAAATAACTAATCACAAATATCAAATCATAAGAAAATGGAAACAATAACTGAATGGAAAGACCTTACATTTCAATCATTAACGGCAATGGGAGAAAAAATTATGACTGCATTACCCAATGTTGTTGGTGCGCTTCTTATCCTATTAATCGGATGGTTAGTCACCAAAATAGTGGTATTCCTATTAAAAAGAGTGCTAAAATTTGTAAAAATAGATAAGCTTACCGAGAAGATCAATCAAATGAAATTATTTGGAAAGTCTGATATCAAATTTGGGGTTACTAATGCCATTGTAATATTTGTAAAATGGATAATGTTTTTAGTGTTCTTAATAATTGCTTCTGACATTATGAATTGGACAATTGTTTCAGAAGAAATTGGAAACCTATTAAGGTATTTACCTAGATTATTTAGTGCCATTGCACTGTTTATGATAGGGATTTACATCGCTAAATTTGTAAAGAGAGCCATACAAGGCTTTTATGAATCCTTCGATTTAGCAGGTTCTAAAATCATAAGTACGTTGGTATTTTATATTATAGCAATAATTATTACCATCACTGCACTAAATCAAGCAGGTATAGACACTACGGTTGTCACTAATAATGTAACTGTAATTTTAGGTGCGTTTTTGTTAGCCATATCTATTGGATTTGGATTAGGATCTAAAGAAGTAATCGGTGACTTACTACGTACATTTTATACCCGAAAAAATTATGAGATTGGTGATAAGGTAAAGATTAATGATATAGAAGGAAGTATTGAAGCAATAGATAATATTTGTATGACTCTGAATACCAAAGACGGAAAAATTATATTACCGATTAAAGACGTCGTAGAAAGTCAAGTCGAAATCAAAAAGTAAAAACTTCCTTATAGATTAACAATAATAGTTGCGATTGAGGGGCAAATTAGAACTTAAACAAGGAGCAAATGTAATAAGTGAATCATCCCAAAACAACTATCAAAGAAAGAAACAATCATTCAAAATAATACGTGTATCGCAATGAATCTTGTTTCTTTCAAATATCTTAAAAACATAATATCATCCCGCTCAAAGAAGTACGTTCATTTATTATTAGTTAGTTCTTTTGCTTCCTAGAGCGGAACAAAGACAATTGCCCAAGGCTGAAAAGAATCCCCTATCCCCAATATTTGCATTTTTGGTACAGGCAATTGTTTCATTTGTTAAGTTATTCAGTCATCTATTATTCCTTTACAGAAATGGAACCTGCTAAAATGTTTAGTAAAATTGGACGCCAGATCGAATCCTACTTAAAACTAGGTTTTCCAGATCAACACCTTCAATTATTGTCTAATAATGATTTAGAAAGCTTTATTGATTTCTGGGAATCCGACTACTATGACAATCACAAAGAATTGATAATAAGTAGCTATAGCGAAAATCAGTATATGAACGAATCAGAACAAAAGTATAACTATCAAAATATTGCTTTATGTAAGGTATTTAATAAGATAAGTGATACTTTTAAGAGAGAAAACTCACAAAATAAGGTTCAAAAATGATTACCGAAAAAAGAATTCCTTTAAAGTACCCATTAAGTATGGTCAAATGGGACTTATTATGTACAACTCTCTTTGCTTCAGCTATTCATTATATTTCAAAATATTATATCGATATTAATCTTCCGCTATCGATAGGAGCATTTATGGGTACTGCAATTGCATTAATCCTATCATTTAAACTCAGTCAGTCTTATGATCGGTGGTGGGAAGCTAGAAAGATATGGGGTGCAATTGTTAATGATTCCAGAACATTAATAAATCAGCTGCTAACTTTTACCTCGGAAAATAATGATAATGCAAAAACAAGTGCCTTTGCATATCGCCAAATTGCCTGGTGTTATTCTTTAGGACAAAACCTCAGAAAACTTGATTCACTCCAAGGTATAGAAAAGTATATTTCAAAAGAAGAATATTCGAAAATTAAACATCACAAAAACATTCCATTGGCATTATTGAACAACCATTCTGCTGAGTTAAGAAAACTACATAAAGACAAACACATTAATGATTTTCAACAGATTCAGTTAGACAATACAATAGTAAGATTAATTGCTTCGATGGGGATGGCAGAACGTATAAAAAACACAAATTTTCCTAAACCATATCGGTTAACATTGCAGTTTTTCATCTATTTGTTCCTAGTCATTTTATCATTTTCCTTAACGGAGTTAGATAGCTTTATCGAGATACCAATTTTGATTCTTATTTCGCTGCCATTCTTTTTGTTAGAAAAAATAGCACTCAAAATACAAGATCCATTTGAGAATAGACCTATGGATACGGCAATGACATCTATTGCCAGAACTATAGAAATAAATATTAAACAGCTTATTGACGATGAAGATATTCCTGAACCATTGGGTACGAAGAAATTTTATATAATGTAACTTTATGAACTCTTAACTAAAAATAATTAATCATAATGCTCCTCATCATCCAGATCAATTTTATCCAGAATTTCTATGCCTTTTTGCATAATTATAGAAGTAGGAATCGTAATATTTTTTCCGTCATCCGTCTTCATAAAAAGATAAAAACCTGTAATATCCTTTACTTCTCCAGACCAATCAAAGTCTTTATCTAAAACTTTAATTCTATCTCCTATTCGTAATGGATGGCTAAAGAATAAAATAGCGCTTGCCGTAAGATTGGATAGGATAGACCATTGCGCAAAAAAACCAACTCCTAAAACAGCTAATACCGAAGAAATAAAAACAGTAAATTGTTTGAGATCAACGCCTCAGATTAATGCCAGTGCTGATCCTGCAATCATATAAATAACCAAATAACTTAAATAAAAGATAATCTTTCTTCTATTAGCTTCTATGGATTTTGCTAAACCAAATTTTCTTATTGCACTTTTAGTAACGACAACCACCAAAAATACAATTACAATCAGTACGACAGTATATATTAATTCTTGCTTATAAGTAATCATGAATTTCTATCTCAAATTTTCTACAAAAATATTTCATATTATAATACAAACAGATAAAAAAAATGATAAAAGTGACTTTCTTAAAAAGAAGTGTCTTAATCTATGAAAACAAAATTTAAACATAACTTAAGATAAAAATGAAAAAAATAACAATACTCATAGTATTACTATCGATTACGACTATCACTTTTGGACAAAAAAAACCAAAAATAAAGGGTAATAAAGTGGTTACAGAGCTGAATAAAGAGATTTTGGAAAATTTCAATGCTATTGAAATTGACGATGCGTTAGAGGTGAATTTAACCCAAACAGGAGAAAACAGCTATTTTATTACCACGGATGAAAACTTATTAGATATTGTTCAATTTTCTGTAAAAGATAGTATTCTAAAAATATATACAACCAATAGAATTGTAAGTAGTAAAAAGCTGGAAATTAGTTTGAATGTTAAAGAGATAAAACACCTCATCCTTAAAAATGATGCCAAAGTGGAAGGTAAGGGTAGATTGACTTCTGATAAATTGTATTTAAGTGGTTATAATTCTAGTCGTTTTGATCTGGATATAAAGGCAGATGATGTCATCATCACACTACAACGTGATGCTGGGGGAAAAATTAAAGTAAAGTCTAAAAACACCACTATCATTATGAATGACAGAACGGATCTGAAAGCCTATGTAGTAGCAGATAAAACTCGTGTCACCCAGACTAAATCATCAGAGTTAAGCTTAGATGGAGATTCAGGTTTCGCAACTTTTAACCTGAAAGATTCAGCAAAACTAGAAGCTAAAAAAATGAAAGTATCTTCAGTAGATCTATATACCTCTAATTCATCCGATGTGTATGTATACGCCAGTAAAAATCTAGAATTATATGCACAAGGGAAAAGTAACGTTTATGTCTATGGAAATCCTAAAGTAGAAGTTAAGGGATTAACTGATAAGTCTAAAATCATTAAAAAATAGAGCAAAAGAACTGTTAATCGCACTGAATTCTTATGTTCGGATGCCTCCAAAAGTGGAGGCATTTTTTATTTTAATTCTGGTAAAATCAAAAGAGGCACCGGACTATTAAAACTAATCTTATCTACCACATCTTCTTCAGTAAGTCTTTGAAAGAAATTATGTTTGTGGTGTATCAATGAAATCAAATCACTTTCTGTTTGTTTTGCAAATTCCTTTAATGCTTCTGTTTCTGAGGTCTTCACATCTATCTTGCAAAAGATATAATCCAAATCTTTAAGCAGTGTTTTCAGGGTTTCTTTGTTTATCTTTTGGTCATTGTTTAGGTATTCTTCCTGCATTATTCGAGCTATGTTAATTTTGGCACCGTTAGCTAAAGCTACCTCAACCAATAGCTTTAGCTCATCCTCATAAAAAGATCGTTTAAAATTGGTAGAAAATGATATAACGGATGGTGTTTTTGTTATATAGTTTTGTGGCACGACTATTACGGGACAATCATCAACACCATTAATAACCTTTACCGCATTACTCCCTAAGAAAATTTCTTTAGCACCTTTAGCACCTTTTGTGCCCATCACAATACAATTGATCTTTTTAGAAACTAGAATAGCATTAATCGCTTTGATCAAAGTGTTAGCTTTAGAAACCATTTCAAAATGATGTTTCGGATTATCACTTTCCTTAATTACAATATTTAGGAAATCCTTTAAGCTTTCCTCTGATTCATCCGACATTCCATTAAGCATTGTATCATTGTATTCTTCACTTAAAAGATTAGAAGGATTACTTATATAAACATTCAATAAAAAAAATGTACAATCTTCATTGTTAAACAAAACCTTAGCATATTGTAACGCATTATAGGAATTGTCAGAAAAATCAATTGGTATTAAGACTTTTTTCATTTTAGTAAGGATTTAAATCTATATTAAATGTACAAAATATAAGCTTTGATATTTCAGTAATTTATGGAAAGTGACTTTTTTTAAAAATCGTGTCTAAAGAGATATAAAATATACCCAAAGGGCACTATGAAATCAAGCATAGCACTACTCTCTTTAATGAATAATGGGTTTTCGGTACAAACCAGAAAAAAGACCCAGATTAAAGATAAAAACAACAAAATGAAACAGAAAAAGCCACCTAGTAATTCTGGTAAATAATTAGATTAAATAGAATTATATAATGTGACCCAATCAAAAAAGATGTGTCTAACATAAAAGAAGTAGTTCAACACCGAAACCCAATTAAATGAATACAAGTACCACAGAAAAATTTGAAGTTACCGATCTATTTACATCTAAGAAATTAACAAATCAAATTGAGTACTACACCATACAGCTTAAAAAAACTGAATCCGGAGAGCAACTTACAAAACTCATTTTATCTGAGTTTGTAGGATTATGCAATCTATATATAGCTATTGGGGATCAACTATCAAAGAATACACAAGAAGGGTCAACACCAGAAATTAAAGAAGTAGAGTTATTGCAATATGTTTTACCAGAATGGTTTAAAGATATACTATTACTTCATCGCGATGTTTTTTTGCAATTACAAATAGCTCAAAATAAAGCATTAGAAAGCACTGTTATAGAAGATGCTTTAATTACTCATTTCGAAAATTCCAGAAACATCTTATTAAGTGCAATCAACTCGTTAAGCAATACCATTAGAGGATATCAAAACACTACTACTTTATCTCGTAAAGGCGAAAATAAAATTGCTTTAAAGATCAAACACCAGCAAAATCCTTGGGAGATCTACAAAGAACAATTTCGTGTTGGCTTAGAACACTTAAAAGAAATAAAAGATGCTAATCAAGATTTTGTCAAAGTTGTAAACTCATTTAAGAATATTAAAATTCAAACAATACAAATCTGTGCAGATAATAGAGAAGAAATCAATAGCACCTCAGAAATACTTAACCAAGCTATTCAAAAGATTAAGGGTATTGAAAAAAATGATCAAATAAGTGAAATCAATCACTGGATAGAAAAGACAATCTCCAAAGTTGATACTAGCAACTTGCAACAGGAGAATTATACTCGTATGGTGGAAAATGAAGTAAAAAATCTTATCGAAATTAATCTCCCTGTTTCAACAAGTGAAGGATTATTACAGAAAAGAAAAGTAGATTTTAACAAATCAGTAAAAAAATGGTTGGATTATGAATCGTTACCGTTATTGATTGAGATTTGGGATACAAAAGTAACGATGACTTCTTTTATAAGCCATAGCTTATTAAACTTAAAGAGCAGTCTAACGCTGGCAAAAAACAATGATACACTAGATGCTATACCATCTCAGCTTCAGATCTTACATGAGATACAAGATACTTTATCTAAAAATTCTATAAGGCAGGAACAATCAATTGCAGAAATTGAAAATAAAATAAATACAGAATTTCTGGCAACAAAAATATATGGAGTAGAGGATTTCCTAGAAGTGTCATTACAATCTTCCATTACCCAGTATGCATCTATAAAAGGAGGAGCATTCCTGCGCATAAAAAATAAATTAAAACATCTATTCAGTGATTTCAGTTCAAAATATGAGCAAACGAATCACCTAGAACATCATAAGCAATTAGAAGCTACTATAAAGTGTATTAACTATAGAATGTATAAAGAATCTAATGCACACTATGATACTTTGTTTTTAAACAAAAACTTTATTGGAGATTTATTTCTAGTACCTCGATCAGAGGCTGAAAAAACATTTAGGGACAGTATTTCTCTTTGGAATGAAGGTTTTAATCAGTCTGTGCTCATCTTAGGCAATAGTCTGAGCGGAAAATCAACTTTTATTGAATATGCTGCCAAAAAGTATTTTGGAAAGCATATCATATCGCTAACAATAAATAGCACTATTACAATAGACGGAAGAAAGTTTAAAACTTCTCATAATTTGAAAGAAGTACTTCAGTATATAAAGAACCATCTTTACAACACTAAGCTTTTAATTATTATTGATGATATTGAATTATGGAGAGATGAAAAGTCAACATTACTGGATAATGTAAGGGCCGTAATTCAATTTATAGAATCAGAGTCTGATAATGCATATCTTATGGTATCTACTTCTGGAGCAATGCAGTCTCATCTGGATAAAAGATTACCCTTCTCTAACGCTTTTTCCTCTGTGATCAATGTAAATAAAGCCAGTGCAAAAGAAATTTATAATGCTGTATTACTGCGTCACGGAGCGGCACATAAAACCATAGTTAATGCCGATCAACAAACTATTCCTCCCAAGCAGATTGAGCGTAAGGTTCTAAAATTAGGTAAAGAACTAAATTATAATATTGGAGAAGTACTACAGACTTGGACATATGGTACCACCGTAATTGATAACAATAGTGTGATCTATGACGAAAAAGATTTTGTATTCAGGGATTTCTTTACTTCAGAAGAAATTATCGTGCTCAAATATGTTTTTATGTATAAATATATCAATGAGATGCTCCTAAAGAAATTCATAGGAAAACAGTATGTGAGCTATCAATCCGCTTTAAAAAGGTTGATCAACACTAAAGTTCTATTAAGAGACACATCTGGGATATTAAAACTAAACCCTGTAGTGAGTAATGACATTTATGAAATTCTATTATATAGGGATATAATTAATTAATAATAAAATGATTTCAACATTAAATACCTGGAGAGGGCTTTGGTCACTTTTTATTTTCCTGATTATTACATATTGGGCGATACAGCTTATCATTTATCTTTTAAAAAGATTTGCAAAAAGAAATCTTGGAAACAAACGGTTCATTAATACTATCAAAAAAGTAGCCCTATTTTATATTCCGGCTGCATCGCTAATACTGATATTGGATTTCATATCTATTAACTATATCACTCATACGATTATCTTGGTAGTAATTAGTCTTTTTGGATATCAATACATTAAAAATTATATCAATGGTATCTTTTTTCGCAACAATCCATTATTTAGAGAAGAAGTTTTCGTGAAGATTGGTGATATCGAAGGCGAAATTGAAAAAGTTTTACCCTTTGGTATTACAATTAGTGAAGAAGAAGGTGAACATTATATAAACTATTCATACGTAGAAAAAAAAGGGTTCACTATTAAATCTGACAAGGATAGTTCTTTAAGAAAAACAATGTACTTAAAAACCGATCTTGCTATAGAGCAACTTCTGGATTTACTTTTTGATAATCCTATTCTTAACTACAATGATCCTCCTTCTGTTACCCGAGATAAAGAATCAGAAAAATTAAAAATGCAATACACATTAGAGCAAGGTAGTGCTACCGAAGATTTAATTGCTTTTTTAAAAGAACAAAATATACAAACAGGTCTAACTCATAATATATCATAAAATGGAAATTTTAAATTCCTACTATCTTATCATTGAAGTATCAGTGATCATTATTTTATCATTCCTTTTCAACAGTATATCCAAAAAAACAAATATACCAGCGGTCTTAATGCTTATTGTTTTAGGAGTTGTATTACAGTATGCGCTTAAATACTTTAGTGCAGATTCGTTAAATTTTTTCCCCATATTAGAAGTTTTAGGTATTGTTGGATTGATAATGATTGTATTAGAAGCTGCTCTTGAGTTAGAACTTAAAAGAGAAAAACTAGTTCCCATACTTAAGTCTCTCGTTATTGCATTAATAGGATTAGTAGGATCTGCCTGGGTAGCAGCCCTAATCCTATATAATTTTATACCAGAAATGACCATGCAGTCTGCTTGGTTGTATGCAACGCCATTATCGATTTTATCTAGTGCGATTATTATCCCTAGTGTATCTGGCTTACATAAAGACAAGAAAGAATTTCATGTCTACGAAAGTACATTCTCTGATATTCTGGGTATCATGATGTTTTATTTTTTAACAGGAAAACTAAACCCAGCAAATGATACAGGTGTTACTGGTTTTGCAGGAAATCTGGCACTAACTATTGTAATTTCATTAGTAGCCAGTTATGTGATTATTCTTATTTTTCAACGTATAAAGAGTCAGGTTAAATTATTTCTTTTAATCGCAGTATTGTTATTGCTTTATGCAGTGGGTAAACAAATGCATTTATCTTCACTCATCATCATTCTTATTTTTGGTTTGGTAATCGCTAATATGAAGTTGTTTTTTAAAGGGAAACTTTCCAAATTTCTTAATTATGATAAAGCACATCACATATACCACGAGCTACATACAATAACTGCTGAAACCGCTTTTGTGGTAAGAACATTTTTCTTTGTAATTTTTGGAGTAACGATAGCAATTACATCACTACTTGATCTTAAAGTGGCAGGTATAAGCACGCTCATTATTCTTTCAATATATGCAATACGTTTTATATTACTACGTGTATTTGTTGGCAAAGATATTCTTCCTCAATTATTTGTGGCACCAAGAGGGTTAATTACAGTATTACTATTCTATGCAATCCCTGTAGAAGCACAGATAGCCACATTCGAACCGGGTATTCTCTTATTTGTTATCATAGGCACTAGTTTGATTATGACTGGAGCTATGATATATGATAAAAAAAGAGCTACAAGCGCTATTAAATTAGCAAACGAACGCAAAGTAGGTACAGTTAAGTGGAAAGCCCCGATACTAGAAAAAACGGAATCATAATATAGAATGGAAACAATTGAAAAGCATCATTCTTGGAAAGTTAAGCTTTATAGCATTGTTCACTCATCAAACACCAAACAAGGAAAGATTTTTAATCTTTTCTTGTTCGTGCTTATTATTATTAGTGTCATCTACGTCTTGTTAGAAAGTGTTGATGATATTGACAAGAAATACCATCCATATATGGTAGCTGCAGAGTGGATTATTACTATTTTATTTAGTTTGGAATACATTCTCAAAGTGATAAGTCTAAACAAACCTGCAAAGTATATTTTCAGTTTCTACGGGGTTATAGATTTACTATCTACGCTACCCTTGTACCTATCTTATTTCTTTACAGGAGGTTCTACTTTTCTTGCGCTACGGGCGTTGCGATTATTGCGGGTTTTTAGAATATTAAAACTTGTAAAATATATGGGCGAGGCAAATACGCTTTCTAAAGCAATTGTCGCATCACGACTTAAAATTAGCATCTTTATCTATATCGTACTTATTATGTGTATAATAATGGGTTCGGTGATGTATATCGTAGAAGAAGGTGCAAACTCTGGTTTTTCGAGTATTCCTAAAAGTATTTACTGGACCATAGTAACCATTACCACCGTTGGCTATGGAGATATTGCACCGGCCACAAACTTGGGGCAAGCAATCGCTAGCTTCATTATGATTTTAGGATATGGCATTATTGCCATTCCTACTGGAATTGTAACTTCTGAGATGACTAAATCTAAAGTCCAAGCTAATGCTGTAAAACCATATGCTTGCCTCAAGTGTAAAGCTACCAATCATCCTGTGGATGCAAAGTATTGCCATCAATGTACTGCCAAACTTGAATAGTATTATCAAATAAATTCAAAAAAAAGACTGTTCTGCAGTGACTTTATTTTTTTTTAGTGTCATAAAGAAAATAGACAACTAAATTTAAATAATAGCTTATGAAAACCCTTTTTGAAGTTGAACTCTTAAAGTTTGAATACCTTAAAGAATTGCCAAATTTTTGGACTTTCAAAAACTACAGAGAGTTATTGACACTATTAGAGTATGGAGATACCTCTGATATTTCAGCAGAAGATCTCAAAGAAATGTGTCTACTATCACTTACAGACAATGAACCAGAAGAAGCTGCTAGGATAGTTTTAGAATATGTATTTAAAGAAAGACTCACTTCAGGGCAATTGGATAATCTTTCTCATGAAATAGTTGATGAAAAATTATGGGAAGAATATTCAGATCTATCGATGCATGAAGATTTTTTTAATGTAACCCAATTATTATATGAAGCTTTCAATGGCAAGTTTCCTCATCCCGAAGCTGTAAAATTTCAAATCAAAATAACTACCAAAGACGAAGAAGATTTATGGGTTTTCAAAAAAAATGGAGAATCTGCTTTAATCCGATTACTTACTCAAGGTATGCCAAAAAATACACTTATCAATAGGCTCTATAATTATCAAATAAGAAGCAACGAATTTAATGAGGCGAGAGATATCGTATGGCAGTATATACAAATTGAAACCAATAATAACTCAGTGACTTTCGAAATTTTATCCTCTGCATATTGGTTTAAAGATCTGAAATATCTAACAAGCTTTGAAGCTGAAATGCATTCTGAAAAGATTATAGGCTAAGCTAATTTTATAATGTCTAATGATTAATAATTCTTAAATAAAATGAAAGTAATAAAAAACAAAAAGAATTTGAAAGGGAGAAAGAAAAAAGATGTTTTCAAACCCTATTCAGATGCAATTCCTATTAATCATGTTAAAAAGGAATTAAGACCTAACCTAGCTATAAAACTAGAAGATAACTTATTTGATAAACTCATCTATCAGACAGACTTATTTTATCTTAATACTGTGGAGAAAATAAAGAGTAACTCTGAGAAAATTTGGGCAGTTATCCTTTTAGCGATAGTCACATATCTCATCTCCTGGTTTGTCAAAAATATCTAAGAATACTTTAATCCGAGCTTTTCAAAGCTCGGTTTTCGTTTTGGTAAGTTCAAGAGTGAACTCTTATTCCTGAATATATCATCTAGGTTGAACTGTGAAAAGAATAACATTCTTCAAAAACCACCTTTTAGTGTGACCTAATTAATTTTCTGTGTCTCATATCGTATAAAATCATATTAATAAATTTATGGAATATTTGATAGTTACCATTTTAGTTATTTTGTCCGGATCTTTCAGCGGACTCACCTTAGGCTTTTTTAGCTTAAACATTACTTCTTTAGAACGTAAAATTAAGCTCAAGGATAAAAGAGCTATTAAGGTATATCCGATACGTAAAAGAGGAAATCTTTTGCTTTGCACACTACTAATAGGAAATGTCGCAGTTAACTCGGCTGCCGCTATATTTTTAGGAGAAATCGCCAGTGGTCTTATTGCTGGTATTATTTCTACAGTGCTTATTGTAATTTTTGGAGAAATTATACCTCAAGCAGTGTTCTCTAGATTTGCATTAAGTCTTGGAGCTAAAACCGTTTGGTTAGTTAAAATTTTCATCTTTTTACTATACCCTGTAGCATATCCATTATCACTATTACTTGATAAAATGTTGGGAGAAGAGTTACAAACTGTATGGAGCAAACGTGAAATAAAAGAAATTATCAAACATCACGAAGAGAACGAAGATTCCGATATTGATAAAGACGAAGAACGCATCTTAATTGGTGCATTATCCTTTTCTGAAACTACTGCGTTACATATTATGACTCCTAAACCTGTTTTATACACTTTAGAAAAAGGTACTCTATTAGATCAAAATAAGTTGATAGAAATCCGTGAAAAAGGATTCACTCGAATTCCGGTTTACGATACTACAGAAGACAATGTGATTGGTATTCTATATTCTAAAGATTTAATCGGTATAGTAGAAGAAGGCAAAATAGTTGGAGATTATCTTACTAATAAAAATCCTATTATGGTAAAAGAGACTATACAATTAGATGCACTAATGAATCATTTTATTAAGCAAAAAATGCACTTAGCATTGGTGTTTAATACGTTCGGAACATTCATAGGAGTGGTAACTTTAGAAGATATCATCGAGGAAATTATTAAAGTCGAAATAGTAGATGAGGCTGATCTTACTGACGATATGCAACATCTAGCCATTGAAAAACACAAAGCTAATATTCTTGATCACTAAAAACTTATTATATGAATAAAGTGACTTATTGTTTATAACAGGGTCTAAATATCTAAGAAACTATTTTTTACTAACAACCGATATGAAATTTAAAACCATTATAGCACTTATTATTGTTATACTAATTGTGATTTTTTCTCTGCAAAACTCAGAGGTAATTGATGTTACCTTTTTTGTTTGGAAACTTTCTACATCTCGTGTTCTTGTTATTCTTGGTAGTTTTTCAATAGGAGTTATAGCGGGAATACTGGTATCAATGAAAAAAAGGTTGATTCCTAAGAAATAGAAAACAGTTACTCTAAACGCTTTCTTGGATTTATCAAAGTGTTTAAGTTAAAATTTAATTCTGGCTAGTTCATTACAAAAGAGCTGTAAAACATAAAAAAACAGCTCTTTTATTTTCTTAAATGTGACCTAATTCTATTTACCGTGTCATAATACATAAGAGAATTAATCCTAGTGATATTAAGACATAAGAAAGATTTCAAAAAATAATTTGATTTTTTTTTCAAAAAAAGTTTTTGATATCACTTTTTTATTACATTTGATATAATTAATAATGAGTCTATTTAAGGACGCATTGCCTACATAAATGAAACCGTTTTTCAGATTCGGGCTTAGGAGCATAAAGAAGTCTACTCCAAAAGCTGCCTCAGGGATGGGGAACCGAATTCTCAGGCTGACTTCTGAAAAATATGCTACTGCACTAAGATCCTTAGAGCGAATACAATTCGTTCCCTACACCATTTCTATTATTCGAGTATGAGATAAGAAAAATGGCATTGCCATTTTTCTTATCACTTTCTAATTTTTTAAATCTCGTATAATGGAATGATCCATAGATTTTCAGGCTATTCTGGTCTGTGATTCTGATGGTGAATTTCATCTGCAAATCAAAAACAAAACAGATGAAAACAAAATATATTGATCTTATCGATCAAACCTTTCATTTCCCTCAAGAAGAATTTAAACTGGAGGATAACCAATTACAATTTCACGGTATCGATCTTATGGAGTTGATCGCTCAATATGGAGCACCTCTAAAATTTACCTACCTACCTAAAATATCTGAAAACATTAACCGAGCAAAAGGTTGGTTTGACAACGCTATTAGAGCAAATAACTATGCTGGCAACTATAACTATTGTTATTGTACCAAAAGCTCACATTTTCAACATGTATTAAACGAAGCACTAAAAAATGATATTCATATAGAAACTTCTTCTGCTTTTGATATTGATATCATCGAAAATCTAAAAGCACAAGGTAAAATCAATGACGATACCTATGTTATTAGTAATGGCTTTAAACGTGATCAATACATTCAAAATATTGCCCGATTGATTAATAACGGGCATCGTAACTGCATTCCAATAATCGATAATTACGAAGAATTAGAGCTATTAAGTGATGTAATTAATGAAGATTTTCAGGTTGGTATCCGAATTGCTTCTGAAGAAGAACCAAAGTTTGAATTTTATACTTCCAGATTAGGAATTGGATATAGAAATATTGTGTCTTTTTATAATAATCAAATCAAGAATAACCCAAAGGTGAAACTAAAAATGCTTCACTTCTTCATCAACACAGGTATTCGTGATACCGCTTATTATTGGAATGAGTTAGTAAAATGTTTAAAGGTATATATCAGTCTTAAGAAAATATGTCCATCCTTAGATAGCTTAAATATAGGTGGCGGTTTCCCTATAAAAAACTCTTTGGCATTTGATTATGACTATCAGTATATGATTAATGAAATCGTAAACCAAATCCAAATTGCCTGCGAAGAGGCACGAGTAGATGTTCCTAATATCTTTACAGAATTTGGAAGTTTTACAGTTGGTGAAAGTGGTGGTGCTATTTACGAAGTACTATATCAAAAACAACAAAACGATCGTGAAAAATGGAATATGATCAATTCATCTTTCATCACCACAATGCCAGATACTTGGGCTATAAACAAGCGCTTTGTGATGTTGGCTGTAAATAGATGGAATGATGAATATGAGCGTGTATTGCTTGGTGGATTAACCTGTGACAGTGATGATTATTACAACTCCGAACAGCATATGAACGCCATTTACCTGCCAAAATACAAAAAAGACAAACCGCTATACATTGGATTTTTCAATACGGGTGCTTATCAAGAGACCATTGGTGGTTTTGGAGGATTGCAACACTGCCTGATCCCGCAACCTAAACACATTTTGATAGATCGTGACGAGAAGGGGAAATTAACTACAGAAGTTTTTGCACTGCAACAAACTTCAGAACAGTTACTATCTATTCTTGGATACCAAAAAACAGTAAAAGAAGAAGTTTTAGAATATTCACAAAATGAAATAATTATAAATCCTAACTAATCAAATTTATTAAATCCAAACATTTTTAAAATGGAAACTAAAAAAACATATGCCGGAATTCCAGAACAATACGCTGGCTATGACAAATCAAAAGTAGTATTAATCCCTGTTCCTTATGATGGAACTAGTACTTGGGGTAAAGGAGCAGACAAAGGTCCTGAAGCGTTCCTACACGCTTCAGAAAATATGGAGCTATATGATATAGAAACCAATAGTGAGGTATACAAACAAGGCATTTACCTTACAGAACCTGTGGATGAAAACACCTCTTCGGAAACTATGGTTACTGCTGTACACAATGTTGTTAAATCCAATATAAAACGCAACAAATTTGTAACCCTTTTCGGGGGAGAACATTCCATTTCTATAGGGGCTATACGTGCTTTTGATGAGTGTTTTAGAGATTTAACTGTAGTACAAATAGACGCTCACGCCGATTTAAGAAAAGAATATGAAGGTTCTAAGTACAATCACGCTTGTGCATTGTATGAAGCCAATCAAAATACAAATCTCATTCAAGTTGGGATTAGAAGTATGGATGCTTCAGAAAAATTAGTGATGAATGAAGAAAATGTCTTTTTCGCACACGAAATGGCAACTGATGATTATTGGATGGATAATGCCATCGAATTAATGACCGATAATGTCTATATCACTTTTGATTTGGATGCATTAGACCCTTCTATCCTACCCTCTACAGGCACACCAGAACCAGGAGGATTATTATGGTATGAAACCCTTGAGTTTCTTAAGAAAATATTTGAAGAAAAAAATGTGGTAGGATTTGATATTGTTGAATTATGCCCAAATAAAAATGATAAGTCCTCTGATTTTGCTGCTGCCAAATTGTACTATAAAATGTTGAGCTACAAGTTTACAGAGCAAGATGCTGATGACGAAAATGAAAACCTATACACCAATCAAAAAGAAAACAATATTAACAAGTTAAAGTACGATCAAGATGAAAACTAAAGGAGCAATCTCACAATTTATAGAGAAATATTATCTGCATTTTAATGCCGCTTCTGTAGTTGATGCCGCCAAAGCATATGAAGCCCAAATCAATAATGGTTCAAAAATGCTGGTTTCTCTTGCCGGAGCCATGAGTACTGCCGAATTAGGTAAAATCTTTGCCGAAATCATACGCCAAGACAAAGTACATATTATCTCTTGTACAGGTGCGAATCTGGAAGAAGATATTATGAATTTGGTAGCACATAGTCATTATAAACGTGTGCCAAATTATCGTGACCTCACTCCACAACAAGAGTGGGATTTATTAGAGCAAGGATTAAATCGCGTAACGGATACGTGTATTCCTGAAGAAGAAGCTTTTAGAAGATTACAGCAACATATTTTTAAAATCTGGAAAAATGCCGAAGAAAAAGGAGAACGCTATTTTCCACACGAATTTATGTATAAAATGTTATTATCTGGAGTTTTGGAGCAGTACTACGAAATTGATATCAAAGATAGCTGGATGTACGCTGCTGCAAAAGCGAATTTACCAATGGTAGTCCCAGGATGGGAAGATAGTACCATGGGTAACATCTTTGCTAGCTATGTTCTGAAAGGAGAATTGAAAGCCAATACGATGAAATCTGGAATCGAGTATATGACATTCTTGGCAGATTGGTATACTGATAATTCTGATAATGGGATCGGATTCTTCCAGATAGGTGGTGGTATTGCAGGAGATTTTCCTATTTGTGTAGTGCCTATGTTATACCAGGATATGGAACGTACAGATACCCCATTCTGGAATTATTTCTGTCAGATAAGTGACTCAACCACAAGTTATGGGTCCTATAGTGGAGCGGTACCTAATGAAAAGATTACCTGGGGTAAACTAGATATAGATACTCCAAAATTCATTATTGAGTCAGACGCTACTATCGTAGCTCCATTAATATTTGCTTACTTATTAGATATGTAAAAGATATGAATACTTCAAAAAACAATCATTTAAAAAAAGTTATTGTCGACTTCAAAAAGTTAACCAATACCATTTTAGATTTATTGGTTACAAAATATCCTGACGGATACGATGATGACGATATCATTACGTTCAGAAATGCACAAAACGAAATCGTAGAATGTGTCGAGGTAAAAACTGAAGACACTTTATATCTGGTTAAAGTAAGTAAACGCCTAATTAACGCAATGGAAGACCACGATGATGATGATGACCAAGATAAGGAAACTGAGTTACCAGAGGAATCAGATATAAAATAATCCTAAACCATTACAACAATGAAAAAAGCAGAGTTCCACCTAGCCTTACCGTGTGAAAATCTTGAAAATACAAAAGATTTCTACAACTATAAACTAGGAGCTAAATTAGGCAGGTATACGGATGGCTGGGCCGATATCAATTTATACGGAAATCAAATCACCTTTACCAAAGCAGGAGACTTTAATTTTAATTTCAAAAATTATCGTCTAGGAGAACAAATCTTGCCATCATTCCATTTTGGAGTAATCATAGATTTAGAAACGTGGGGTAAGTTGTATTCTAGGCTATTCTCAATGGATCTTGAAGTGACTACGGAGGTTACTTTTTTTGAAAACAAAGTAGGAGAACACCTTTCATTTTTTGTACAAGATCCTGATGGTTATATGGTAGAGTTTAAAAGTTTTAAAGATCACGGAGAGATATTTTCTGTCTAACAGAAATAAAGGAAATCTCAAAATAAGAGTATATGAATATACAAGATATAGAAAACATAGAGCTTAAATTCCTGAACCTTAATGATTACCAGGAACTTAAGGAAGCAATGATACAAGCATATGCTACTATGCCGAATGCATATTGGAAAGAACATCAAATTGAATCCTTAATTAATAAATTTCCTGAAGGTCAAATTGTGATTAAAGTAAATGGTCAGATTGCTGGTTGCGCCCTTTCTCTTATTTTGGATTATGACCAATTTGACAATAGCCATACATACAAAGATATTACTGGGGACTACAGTTTCAGCACTCACACCAATGATGGTGATGTACTGTATGGAATAGACGTTTTTATCAAACCTGAATTTCGTGGTTTACGATTAGGAAGAAGATTATACGATTATCGCAAAGAGCTTTGTGAAAAATTAAACTTACGAAGTATTGCTTTTGGAGGAAGAATACCTGGATATCATAAATACGTTAGTTCTCTTACTCCAAAGGAGTATATTGACAAAGTAAAGCGAAAGGAAATTAATGACTCTGTACTTAATTTTCAGATTTCAAATGATTTTCATCCTACTAAAATCTTAAAAGGATACTTAGAAGGTGATGAAGCTTCTAATGAGTTCGCTGTATTAATGGAATGGGATAATATTTATTATCAAAAACCTTCAAAAAAAGCTGCTACCAAAAAAAAGGTAATTCGACTAGGCCTAATTCAATGGCAAATGCGTCCCTATAAAGATCTTGATGAACTACTTCAGCAAGCAGAATACTTTATTGATGCTGTGGCAGGGTACCGTTCTGATTTTGCATTATTTCCAGAATTTTTTAACGCTCCATTAATGGCAGAAAACAATCACCTCTCAGAACCTGATGCCATAAGGGAATTAGCAAAACATACAGATGCGATAATTCAGAAGTTTTCAGAATTTTCTATCTCATATAATATTAATATCATTTCTGGAAGCATGCCGGAAATTAAAGATGATAGATTATATAATGTGGGATATTTATGTAAAAGAGATGGAACAATAGAACGATATGAAAAATTACACGTGACTCCAGATGAAGCTAAAGTTTGGGGAATGCAGGGAGGTAACGAATTAAAAGCCTTTGATACTGATTGTGGTAAAATAGGTATTCTTATTTGTTATGATTCAGAATTTCCCGAGCTAAGTCGGTTATTAGCTGATGAGGGAATGGATATTTTGTTTATCCCATTTTTAACAGATACACAAAACGGATATTCCAGAGTAAGAAACTGTGCTCAGGCACGAGCAATAGAGAATGAATGTTACGTAGCTATTGCTGGTAGTGTAGGTAATTTACCCAATGTACATAATATGGATATTCAATTCGCGCAATCTATGGTATTTACCCCTTGTGATTTTTCATTTCCCACTAATGGTATTAAAGCAGAAGCAACTCCTAATACAGAAATGATTTTAATTGCAGATGTGGATATCGATTTATTAAGAGAGTTAAATCAGTTTGGAGCGGTTAGAAACCTTAAAGACAGAAGAACAGATTTATTTGAACTACTAAAAAAATAATTTATAATAAACAACTTAAATTGGAAGTAAAAGATCTAAAAATAATAGGAAGTGAAGAATGGTGTGTATTCGAAGAATTTGGAATACCCGCAATCAAAGCACGTGTGGATTCGGGAGCTAAAACTTCTTCGATACAAGCAAATAATATTAAACTCATACATAAAGGAACTGAGGAATGGGTACGTTTTGAAGTCAATCCAATTCAGGATAACCGTAGTATCATCATAACTTGTGAGACCAAACTTCATGATAAACGCACAGTGAAAAGCTCATCAGGGATTTCAGAACAACGTTTTGTAATCAAAACACCTGTATCCCTTAATGGAACTAGCTTTGATATTGAGCTTACATTAGCTAATCGTGATGCTATGGAGTTTAGAATGCTATTGGGTCGAGAAGCATTGATGGATCGATATATCGTAAATCCATCAATTAGTTTTGCGCAACAAAACTTCACAAATGATGAAATTCGAATAAAATACAAACCATTTATCAAAGAAAAGTCAGGATTAAAAATTGCTCTGTTAGCAAGTAATCCTGAGTTATACAGCAACAAACGCATCGTTGAAGCCGGTATAGCCAGAGGACACGAAATGGTATTTCTAAACGTAGAGCAAGCATATATGAAATTGGATGCTTCAGAACCCGAAATACGATACCGTGGAGGAAATATTATTGATGAATTTGATGCAATAATCCCAAGGATACGACCATCAATGACGTTTTATGCTTGTGCATTAATCCGACAATTTGATTCTATGGGTGCTTTCTGTTTAAATACTGCAGAAGCGATTGCACAATCAAGAGATAAATTATTAGCAACACAACTTTTTGCCAAACACGATATTCATATCCCAATTACCGGATTTGCAAAATCACCTTTAGATACCAAAGACTTAATAAAAATGGTAAATGGTGCTCCGCTAATCATTAAACTTTTAGAAAGTACTCAGGGTAAAGGTGTAGTACTAGCAGAAACCAATAAAGCAGCAGAGAGTGTGATCAATGCTTTTAAAAGTGTACAGACTAATATTTTGGTACAAGAATTTATTAAAGAAGCTAACGGACAAGATATTCGATGTTTTGTTGTGAATGGTAAAGTAGTAGCCTCCATGCAACGACAAGCTGCAAAGGGAGAGTTTAGAGCTAACATCCATCAAGGAGGATCGGCATCTAAAATTAAAATCACTGCCGAAGAACGAAAATTAGCCATCAAAGCAGCTAAGATTTTGAATCTTCCTGTAGCTGGGGTTGATATTATTCGATCAAACAAAGGACCTTTATTATTAGAGGTCAATTCTTCGCCAGGATTAGAAGGAATAGAAAATGCTACCGGGTTGGATATTGCAAATATTATGATAGAAGCTATTGAGAAGAAACTAAAATTTAAGAGATGATACATCCTAAAACCGAAATAAAATTTATCAGCGAAGAAGTAGGGTATGGTGTGGTTGCTAAAGAATTAATTCCTATGGGAACGATCACTTGGGTATTGGATAAATTCGATCGAGAATTTACTCCAAACCAATACCGTGAATTAGAACCTGTATATAGAAATATATTAGAAACGTATGCTTACAAAAATAACTTGGGTAATCTAGTACTATGCTGGGATAACGCAAGGTTTGTAAATCATAGCTTCAATGCCAACTGTCTTACTACTGCCTATAATTTTGAGATGGCTATTCGGGATATTCTACCAGGAGAACAATTGACAGATGATTATGGGTATCTTAACATTGATGAGCCATTTAGAGGAATTGATGAAGGAACAAAACGAAAGATTGTGTATCCAGATGATCTATTGAAATATCACAAATCCTGGGATAAAAAATTATTAAAAGCTTTCAAATACATATCAAAAGTAAAACAACCTTTACTTCAGTTACTCAATGAAGAGCAATGGCAATTAGCGGTAAAAATTGGTAAAGGAGAAAAAGAAATGGATTCTATTTTAAACAATTATTATAATAAAGTATCAGTCTAAAAATCAAAAAATTGTTCTATATGCGTATAAAAAAACATAAAGAAAAATCAAGATTGATTGTATCTCAGGGAGATGAGTTACTCGTTTTACAAAAAATAGGTGAAGAATTAGAATATGGATTTATTGGTGGTTTTTTAGAAGTCGGAGAATCTCCGGAAACTGCTCTTGTTAGAGAGACCTATGAGGAGACTGCTGTTAAGCTATCTGAAGAAGACCTAGAGTATCATTGCTCTATAACTATCGAATTAGGAGATAAACGGCGACTTTCTAAACACTATTTCGTTTGTAAAGACAATAACAAACCATTTACAGTAGCAGAGCCTCATAAGTTTGCAAAAGTTGAATGGGTGTATTGGAAAGATGCTTTAAAATTTTTGGGCAAATCAGATAAAAAGGTGATCAAAGAACTTTTTAAGCCATGTAAACTTACAACCTAAAAGATCATAAATGAGAGGTACTATTATTAATCAAAATGTAGAATATGGAGTATTCAAAAGATTCTACGATAGATATTATCAGTTTGTAATGGATAATGGTGACACACTTGTATTTGAAGAAATATCATCATTGGCTAGTCGCAAGTTCGACCTTAAGACTAGTAAATTTCAAGGTAAAAGTTTTGAAATTACCTATTCAGAATATGCTGAAGATGATGATGAGGATTTTGTTATGTACAAGATTGAAAAACTAGAACTCGCTTAAAAATTATTAATATTTATTTGAATTAAGAGTGACCTTTTAGTATATAATGTGTCAAAATCTTAAGATAAAACAATAGCTATGTAGACTACTAATCACGCGTAAGTTTCTTAGAGAATACTTACTAAAAGTACCAGACTTGATGTGATAAGCTTCTGGATTATTAAACGATTTTTAAAATTTAATTCCAAAATACAATGAAAAATTTAAAGAACTATTTATTCGTAATATTAGCTCTATTTCTTTGCAGCAATATAGTAAAAGCACAAGAAAACATTAATGTAGACACAGAAACAATAACTGGGGTATTTGATGGTTTCGATGGCGAAAACTTCACCTTTAATTATACCACAGAAGATGGTGATGATGACACCATGCTTTTTCCCAAAGCCAACCCGGAGGTACTTAAGGAATATAACTTAAGTAATGATAAATTAGTAGGAAAGACATTTAAAGTTACTTTCATTTCTGAAACTGAAACCGAAGAAGACGAAGATGGAGATGAACAAGAGTATACCGTGCGTACTATTGTGAATTTAGAACTATTAGACTAATAATAAAACAGAACTGATAATGACAACAATAAAAAAACTTCCGATTTTAATACTACTTTTTTCCTTAATCCTAGTTTCCTGTAGAGATACAAAAAAGGAAGAACCAGAAGTAGAAATCAAGACAGAAAAAGTGGATTCTATAACTGATGAAGAAAATACGGAAGAAGAGAACACAGAGACGGAAGATACAGAAGAGAATTACAATGAGGAAGAAAACGAAATCGAAGAATCTGAAGAAGAAACAGATACACTTTCTGTAGAAGAATAATTCAAACTCAACTTGGGATTAGAGTACCTGCATAATAATGTGGGTGCTCTTTTCATATTTATTTTAACTAAATATCAAATGAAAGAAAAGATAGAAGCATTTATGGCAGAAGTAAGAACTCGAAATACTTACGAGCCTGAGTTCTTACAAGCCGTGCAGGAAGTAGCGGAAACTGTAATTCCATTTATTTCCTCTCAGGAAATTTACAATGGTAAAAATATCCTTCTTAGAATGGTAGAGCCGGAGAGAGCGATTACCTTTCGTGTTTCTTGGGTAGATGATCGTGGAGAAATTCACGTAAACAGAGGCTATCGTATTCAAATGAATTCTGCTATTGGACCTTATAAAGGAGGTTTGCGTTTTCATCCTACAGTAAATATGAGTATACTGAAATTTTTAGCCTTTGAACAGGTATTCAAAAACAGTTTGACCACACTACCAATGGGTGGTGGAAAAGGTGGATCTGACTTTGATCCTAAAGGCAAATCTGATGCAGAAATTATGAGGTTTTGCCACAATTTTATGGCAGAGCTTTTTAGACACATAGGGTCAAATACAGATGTTCCTGCAGGAGATATTGGTGTGGGCAGTCGTGAAATTGGATTCTTATTCGGAATGTATCGTAAAATTAGAAATGAATTTACTGGAGTTTTAACCGGAAAAGGGCTCAGCTGGGGAGGTTCATTGATTCGACCAGAAGCGACAGGATATGGAACTGTATATTTTGCTTCAAGTATGTTAGCTACCAGAGAGGATTCTATTAAAGGTAAAATAGTTTCCATTTCCGGTTCGGGTAATGTTGCACAATATGCAGCAGAAAAAGTAATACAATTAGGTGGAAAAGTAGTTACGTTATCTGATTCTTCTGGGTACATATACGATAAAGATGGTATCGATCAGGAAAAACTAAAATATGTGATGCATCTTAAAAATGATCTTAGAGGCAGGATCAATGAATATGTTAAAAAATATCCTTCAGCTAAATTCTTTGAGGGTGATACACCTTGGAATATTACTTGTAATATTGCACTGCCTTGTGCAACACAAAATGAACTTAATGGCGAAGACGCTAAAACTTTAATTAAAAACGGTTGTATTTGTGTAAGTGAAGGAGCAAATATGCCAAGTACTCCAGAAGCGATTACAGCATTCCACAACGCAAAAATTCTGTTTGCTCCCGGTAAAGCATCCAATGCTGGTGGTGTAGCTACATCAGGTCTCGAAATGACTCAGAATTCGCTACGATTTAATTGGACTCGTGAAGAAGTAGATAAAAAACTACAACAAATTATGTCTAGTATACATGCTTCTTGTTTAGAATACGGGATGGATGAGACAGGATATGTAGATTATGTAAAAGGTGCAAACATTGCAGGTTTTGTAAAAGTGGCAGATGCAATGCTTGCTCAAGGGGTGGTTTAAGGCTCATTATTTATAGGACTTCAAATTCTATTTTTTTTAGTTTAATAAAAATTTTTATGACCAGAAGGTTTAGTCCATATCTTTCTGGTCATTACACATCACTAAAACCCTTTCTTAAATCAATGAAAATAGTAACTTTAACTCTTAATCCAGCACTAGATAAAAGTGCCAAAGTTGATAACTTAACACCTGAAAATAAATTACATTGTCACTCCATCACATATAAACCAGGTGGCGGTGGCATCAACGTTTCCAGAATTTTAAAGAGATTGGGTATAGAATCCTCTTGTATATTTCCTTCTGGTGGGGAAACAGGTTCTTTTCTTGAAGAATTAATCTTAAATGAAGATATAAATCTAAAGACCATTCCTGTTTCTGAAAAAACAAGGGAAAATCTTTCGGTATTAGATACACAAACTGGATTACAATATAGATTTGGTATACCTGGAGCCGAGTTACTTACTAAAGAGTTGATAGCCATACAAACCACAGTAGATCATATCATAGATGATAATTATATTCTTGTGCTTAGTGGAAGCTTACCTCAAAATGCACCTTCTGATTTTTACGCCCAGATTATTCAGTCTGTAAGCAAGTATAATGTAAAAATAATTCTTGACACATCTGGAGAAGCCTTGAAAAAAACAATAGATGAAAATCTTTATTTGCTAAAACCTAATCAAAATGAATTAGCAAAATTAGCCGGAAAGGATTTTTTAACTAGCGCTGAACAGGAAGCTTTTGTTACAGAATTAATACAAACCAAAAATATAAAATACATCGTTGTTTCCATGGGTGCCAGAGGAGCATTTCTAGCTTCTAAAAAAGGAATTCATTATCAAAGTACTCCTTCTGTAATGGTGAAAAGTACTATAGGAGCTGGCGACAGTATGCTAGCTGGTCTTATATATGGAATACAAAATGAACTCCATGAAAAGAAAATGTTACGTTGGGGTGTTGCCTGTGGCACAGCAACGACTATGAGTGATGGTACTGCATTAGCTAGTCTAAAAAATATAGAAATAATTAACGGAATGATGCATAAATAGTCATAACGTTATTTTAGTATTAAAATTTATGCCCTTTCAAAATAATCTAAGATCTTTTACGGTGAATTCAAAAACTACAAAATGGATATCGTTGCAGGAATTGATATTGGTGGCACAAAAACCAAAATAGGTTTAGTAGATAACCAAGGAAATAATCTTATTCAAACAAACTTCAGGACCAAAGATTATATTGATCTTGATGCATTTTTAGAGAAAATCACAACCTCGATTGAAGAATTAAATAATCAACTACCCCAACCAGCAACCTTGTTAGGAATTGGAGTCGGAGCTCCTAATGCTTCGAGCAGAAGAGGAACCATCGAACACGCTCCTAACCTAATCTGGAAGGGTGTTGTACCATTTCTTGACAAATTAAAGGCAAAAATTAATCTTCCTTCAAAAATAATGAACGATGCAAGTGCTGCGGCGTTGGGAGAAATGTTATTTGGTAATGCGCAAGGAATGAAAGATTTTATTGTGATTACTTTAGGAACAGGTTTCGGAAGTGGGATTGTTGCTAATGGTCAATTAATTGACGGTTACGATGGGTTTGCTGGAGAATTAGGACATATTGATCTTACTCTTGGCGATGGTAGATTGACAGGATTGGGAGTAAGAGGTGGATTAGAAGCCTATGTGTCTTCTACAGGGTTAAAAAGAACTATTCTTTATATGCTCTGTAAGTATATGGATGATAGTAGGTTTAAAGGTATCGCTTTTAATGATCTTCACGGAGAAGATATTACTAAAGCAGCAGAAGAAGGTGATCCTATTGCCTTAAAAGCATTTGATTATACAGCCAAAATATTAGGTTTTGCTTTGGCAAACTTCACCGCTTTTACACAACCCGAAGCTTTTTTCTTAATGGGTGGTTTGGCCAATAGTGGACACTGGATTTTTGAACCCACTAAAAAATATATGGAAAAAAACTTATTAGAAATCTACAAAGGAAAAGTAAAACTACTACCATCTGGTATGAAGGAAAAAAATGCAGCAATTTTAGGTGCTGCTGCTTTAATCTGGCAAGATTTTAACAATTAAAAACAAGCTACAATGGCAATGGAATCAGATCATAAGGTCATTTTTTATGAAAAACTAGCTCATCTTTTTTATGCTGTCGCAATGGCTGATAAAAAAATGGTGGTCGAAGAGAAACGTAAGATCGTGTCTTATGTCGAAAAATACTGGTCACATTCTTTTGATAAAAAAGAAAGAAAAGAGATTATTTATGAGATTATGCGGAAATTGATTAAAAAACAAATGACTTCTGAAGATGCTTATGAAGTTTTTAAATCGTATTATCAAACTAAATCCAATGATTTTTCAAAAGACCTTTGCCAAAAAATAATGGAAGCCGCAGATGGTATTGCCACTTCTTCTTCAAAAAGAAATAAATCAGAACTGGTATTCCTTACCAAACTTCATAAGTTATTATTCGAAAATTAGGATTACACTCTTCAACCTGTTCAAAGAAAAATAATCGTATATTAGAAATACTTATAATATGAGTCATAAACTCAATTTCAAATACAATGCAAAACAATATTCTTTGGATGATTACTTTTCTAAACTGTTTGATTGCATTTCCTTACACCATTACCGCCCAAACTAATATTTACGACGTAATTGCTAAAAAAGATACATTGGGAGAATTGAAGGTTTCAAAGTTAGAGAAGGGAAAAAACATAACATATGGCTACAATATCGAGATGAAAGTAAAATTGCTTGTTAGTATACATATGAAATATACTATTGAAGCCACCTACAACGAAAACCAATTAATATATGCTAGTGTTGATAATGTTGTAAACGGAAAACCACATCACTCATCTGATATTAAATGGATGGATACACATTATATTATCAATACCAAAAAAAGCAAGCAACAAACACTTTCTGAAATGATAGCGTATAGTGGAATACGGCTTTTTTTTGATGAGCCTGTTAATATCCAAAAAGTTTTTTCAGAATATACCGCTCTTAATGGAATGATAAAGAAAATCCAAACAAGTACGTACGAACTCACTTTACATAACGGCAAGAAAAACAGATATTACTACAATAATGGTGAATTAGTAAAAGCAAACATTAATAGTTCGCTTATTGATTTTGATTTGATTTTAAGGAAATAAGTTATGAATCAAGACTTTTAAAAATTGGTTAGAATTAATGAATTAAATCTTAAAGCATGAACAAACATCATAAAATCATCATAGCCGGAGCTGGTGGTATAGCGGAAGCTGTCGGACTTATTTTGGCAGAATGGAGTAAGATTACACCAACTATTTTTATTGGAAACAGAACCATATCTAAGGCACAAAAGGTAGTAAAATGGATAGAAGAAGGTGCTACCAAACCTTGTACTATTAAACCATTTCGCCTTGCTGAAAAAGGTATTACCAAAGAAATGAAAGCTATGTTTGAAGAGTGCGATATCCTATTGGATTGTCTTCCTGGAACTTTGGCACCAAAAATGGCGACTTTTGCTAAAGATTATCATCTGCATTATGCTAATCTTACTGAATATGTTAATGAAACAAATCAGATAATTTCTCTAGCAAAGGATGCTAAAACTGGCTTTATATTACAAACTGGACTGGCTCCCGGATACATTGATGTACTTGTTAACAAACTTTTCCAGGACTTTTGCAACGATTTTAATGTGGAAAAGGCCGATAGTTTGGAGTTTAAAGTAGGTGCCCTTACGGATCACGCAGTTTCTCCTCATTATTATGGTTTTACCTGGAGCCCAGCTGGAGTAGCTACTGAATATATTAAAGATGCCATTGTAATTCGAGATTATAAAAAAACAGAACTCCCTTCGCTGTCTGAAAGGTCTATGATTATTATTGATGGTATTACCTATGAAGAAGATCTAACATCCGGTGGAGCAGCAGACCTACCCGATGCACTAGCTGGTAGAGTGCGCTCATTGGATTATAAGACTTTACGACATCCTGGTCATTATGGCTGGGTGAAGAATCAGATTAATATCATTACAAATACTAAAGATACCATTGAAGCTTTGCAACAACAAATGGAAAGACATATACCGCATATTGAAGATGATCAGATCGTTTTATACGCCGCAGTACAAGGTTATGATACTGATGATGTTTTACGCAGAAGGGAAATTTCCAGAAAAATCACCCCAAAAACAGTTGGTAAGCACGTGTTAAGAGCCATTCAAATAACAACGGCAGTACCATTGATACAATCTGCACAATTGTTGCTTGAATCGTCTTATTCCGGAGTTATATTACAAAGCCAAATAGAAACTGATAGATTTTTAGAAGGAGATTACATAATCCCAGTTTATGGAAAAGTGTAAGCTTGAACGCATTTATTTTTTTAAAACCTTTATACAGACCCGAAAATCAATATTCCTATAGCCACTTTTTCTTTTTAAAGTAATATAACAATCCAAGAAATACTACAATCATTACTCCCCATAAAATGTAATACCCATACTTGAATTTCAGTTCTGGAATATTCTCAAAGTTCATTCCGTAGATTCCTGCTAGAAACGTTAACGGGATAAAAATAGAAGCCATTATTGTAAGTACTTTCATCACTTCATTCATTTTGTTACTGATAGTGGTCATATACATATCCATAAGCCCCCAGATCATATCCCGATAGATTTCTATATTCTCTGACACCTGGATAATATGATCGTATAAATCTCTAAGATAGAATTGAGTCTTTTCTGCAATAAGAATATGTTCACTTTTCTCAATACGGTTTACTACCTCTCTAAGAGGAAATACAGCTCTTCTTATTTTTAGAATTTCTCTTTTAAGGCTTTGGATATCGTAGGTGATATCATCGTTAGGTTTCTCTTCGAATAAATCATCTTCTAACTCCTCAATCTTATCGCCCATTACTTCGATAAGATTAAAATAATTATCTACCACGGCATCCATTAGCGCATATAATAAATAATCAGGTCCCATACTTCGTACTCTACCTTTTCCAGTTCTGATTCGATTTCTTATCGCATCAAATACATCACCGTCAGATTCTTGAAAAGATATAACATAATTATTACCAAGCACAAAACTGATATGCTCAATGGATAACTTCTCATCCTTGTCAAAATATAGCATCTTTAGTACTACGAAAAGATATCCTTCGTACTCATCTATTTTAGGTCTTTGCTGTGTGTTTGCGATATCTTCTAAAATTAATGGATGAAGCTTATAGTGGTCCCCGATTTTTTCTATAGCTTCTGTATGATTAAGGCCATTAATATTGATCCAGGTGACAGGTTCTGAGTCTGAATAACTGAATGCCTCCTCTATACTATCTAATTCTTTTTCTTCAAAAGTATTCTTATCATAATCAAATACCTCAATATACAAATCACCAGAAGTTTTACCCCCTGTATACACCACAGTACCAGGCACTAAGCCTAATTGTTTTTCGGAAGGTGATGGTGTGTTTTCTCCCATATTCCAAAGTTTTTCTATCATTACAATGTAGCATATTTAAAGTATCTTTACAATAGAATCACCAATAAAAAATGACTGCCTTATGGATCAAATTATGTCAATTTTTGACAAGCCAATTTTTGTAAATTTAGCTTCGGTATTTATACTTTTTGTCGTGGTATACATTATTATAAAATTACTACAAAGAGGGGCTTTTAAACTTGTTAAAGACAATACTTCTAAGTATAAATTTAAAAAGCTTATTAATTTTTTAGGATACATAATTTTTGTTTCCGGAGTTATGCTGATTTTTAACACCAAGCTTTCTGGTATTGGCACGGCATTGGGTGTCGCTGGTGCAGGTATTGCTTTTGCTTTACAAGAAGTAATTGTAAGTATAGCAGGATACATTGCTGTTTTCACAGGCAACTTCTATAAAGTAGGAGATCGTGTAAAGTTGGGAGGAACCAAAGGTGATGTTATTGATATAGGTCTGTTGAGAACGACTCTTATGGAGATTGGCGACTGGGTCAATGGAGATCTTTATAATGGTAAAATGGTTAGAGTCGCCAATAGTTTTGTCTTTAAAGAACCTGTATACAACTATTCTGGGGATTTTCCATTTTTGTGGGATGAAATGACTATACCTATTAAAACCAATGGAGATTATATCTATGCCAAAGAGACTTTCACAAAAATCTTAATTGATCAGGTTGGTGATTTTGCGACCTCTTCTCAAAAATCCTGGGACAAAATGATCGGTAAATATAACATCGAAAATGCCCAGGTACAACCTATGGTCGCAATGTCTTTTGATGAAAACTGGATCACATTTACTTTGCGCTATGTAGTAGATTTTAAATCTAGAAGAACTACTAAATCTATTCTGTTTGATAAAATATTACTAGCTATTAAAAACTCCGAAGGCAAAATTGAAGTTGCTTCTGCAGCTTTTGAAATCACCGCCTTTCCAAAATAAAAACAGGATAATTTTTCAGGAACTATCCTGTTTCTATTAGCTTATAGCAAATGAGACTCCAGGAACCAAAGCCCTTTATCGATTCCTCTCGAAACTTCTGTAAATAAATCTGCAGTTACCTTATCTCCTAAAGAATCAGTACTATCAATAACTATTTTTGTTGATTCTGAAACCATTGCATATCTTTCTATTAACTTCTTTATTGTGAATTCTCCATTATCAAAAGTATCCGGGCTTACAGGAAGTCTAGAAGTTTTTGCAGCCATTCTCACCGTACCCTTTGCGACCCCACCTAATGCAGTTGCTCTTTCTGCGATCATATCCACATAACCTGACACCTCTCTTGCCAGTTCATCAAAAAGTTTGTGTAATGCGTAAAACTGCATACCTTTTACATTCCAATGAGCCTGTTTCAACTGACTATATAAGTCAAAAGTGTCAGCCAGTTGTTGATTTAATATAGAAACAATTTCATCTTTGTTTTCTAGCTTTATCGAACTTTTATATTTTGTCATTTTCTATTTTTTTTAATTAAGACCTCTAATTTTATTTTGCTGCTAAGGGTTTTATAGAATCATAAATATCTTTGGAATCTATTTTTTTAATTTTTGATAAGTTATCAACTAATATTTGTGCTTCTTCTATACTATTATCAAACATTCTAATCACTTGATTATCAAAATTGGGATCTTTCTTAGCTTCCATTCGAAGTATTTGAATTTGATAAAGAAGATTTTTAATGATATGATTATTAGCATAAAGCATTGATCTGTATACTTTTCTTTTTTGCGATTCCTTTTTCCTAATAAGGAAGCTTATGATGTTTAAGATTGCAAAAAATAAAAATACAAGAGCCCAGATAAATATGGCTTCATCTAATTCGTACTTTTCTGTAAGTGTTAAATACTTGCCTATATATTCAAATACGTCAAGATTATTATATAAACTATAAAAATATCCGATAACTGCTACTATCAAACCAATCATAAAATATTTATATTCATAAAAATAAAGTTTGATTTTCCTTTTCATTATATCTCTGAATTAATTGTTTTACTATTTAGACCCTGTTATGTTTTAAAGGTCACTTTATTCTCCTGTTTGTTAATGTAATAGCCAAAAAAGCCAGAACTTCCGTTCTGGCTCGAACAACTCACAATCACGAGAATTGTACCATCAATCAATCAAAAAACATCATTATTCAATCTCTATAAGCTTAGGAGGTTGCTTTTTGGCTTCCTCTTTTTTTGGCAATCTTATGCTCAAAACACCATCATTATAGGAGGCATTTATTTTATCTGTTGATACTGTATCAGGTACAGAGAAAGAGCGTTGAAAAGAAGTGAAACTAAATTCTTTACGTGTCATTTTCTTTTCTTGGGATTCTCTCTCTTCTTTCTTTTCTGATGAGATGATTAATATTCCATTTTCCAAATTAATTTCAAACTCATCCTTTTTCAACCCAGGAACTGCAACTTCGATATCAAAACTGTCTTTTGTCTCGGTAATGTTTACCGCTGGAACTGAAGTTCCTGTTTGCACACCGCTTACAAAATCACGACCCCAAAAATTATCAAAGAATGAAGGAAACAAATCATCTTCTTTTTTCCATTTAATAAGTGACATAGTTTATTAATTTAAGTGTTAAACAATCATTTGAAAGATGGTTTATGATCTTTCTTTAATTAAGACACATATATGCCTTTGGGGTCACCTCAATTTCTCATAAAAAACTAAAAAAACCGCTTGTAATTTATACACAAGCGGCTTTTGAAGTTTTTAATGTCAGAAAGCTAGTTCTTAGCAATTCCCTCTAAATGTTCTACATTCATTAATATTTTTCGTTCAATAAACTGAGAAACCTTGGCATCCTGATTTTTAGTATCTTTTACTATAGTTTCTAATTTTTGAACCTCATAGGTAAGATTGAATACCATACCAATATTCTGCTTATCATTGAAATCATATTTCGAAAGAATATTCATACTAATTATCGTAAACTCTAACATCTTACTATCATCTATTTTTCTGAAATACAAGGATTTATTAGACTTACCCACAAATTCTGCTTTTACCTGATTAGCTTTATATTCTACCTTTAGTGGATCAATTGTATTATACGTACTTGCTTGAATTGCAGGTGAACCAGTAAATACTATTGCAATAAAAATAAGAGTGATTTTTTTCATTTTAAATATATAATTATGATTAGTTATTATGTTTCATTTTTTAAGACACGCTTTTTATAAATTAGTCACATTTTTTAATCTTCCTCGCAGAACTCTGCGTCACAACTTTCTTTGGATTGTGTCTTTAGCGTATCAAAATATTCATCATCAAACTTATCAGACATTGCTTCTTCCAGCTCAGTTTTTTTAATAAGAAATAAAGTATCATTAATAACCAATCTAACCCTATCTTGAAGTTCGGAATTTACTTCGGACAATGTAATTACGTCCATTTCTTTAAATCCATTAGGATATTCTTTGGCAATAGCCTTAATTAAATCTAAAGTAAGATACTTATAGTCTACAGATATATTTTTCATATTTCGATTATTTTTAAGTTAATAATTGTTAGGGCACACTTTCTGTATTTAAGTCACAAATACTAATAATATGTAGATGTTTGAATAATCTTATTTGGTTATAATATGCACATCTCTTTGAGGGAACGGAATGGTTACCTTGTTCGCTCTAAAAAGTCTGTCTATTTCAAAATGCAAATCACTTTTGGGGTGTACTGCATTAAAACTATCTCCAACGGTAAACATCAATCTAAAATTAAGAGAGCTATCGCCAAACTCTCTAAAAAATACTGTAGGCTCAGGATTTTTCAAAATCCCTTTAGTGTTATCAGTAGCAGTTAATAATAACCCTTTTACTAAATCGGTATCTGAACCATAAGCAACACCTACATCAATACTTTCTCTAGTAATATTGTTATTCTGAGTCCAATTGTAAAGAGTATTGGTAAGGTACGTATGATTAGGTATTACTAAAACCTTATTCTCTAAATTAATTCCTTTTGTAGTTCTTAAGTTAATATCTGTCACCTTAAAAACCTTATTATCTATCTCTATAATATCATTAACGTGCACCGTTTTATCAAGTAACACAAAAATGCCACATAAGATATCTTGAAATAGCGTTTGTAAAGCTAAACCAACTCCAATAAGTAAAGCAGCAGAAGCTGCAAAAATTGCTGTTATATTAATCCCTATGTTATCTAGAGCAAAAAAGAAGACAATAATAAAAACGAAGTATTTAGCAAAAGAAAAAACAGTTACAAATTTCTCACTATCCTCTTTAGGTAACTTTCTGGATACTAATCTTCTTATTAAACTTAATATTAAAGAGGTGACAACAAAGATTATCAATAATAACAAAAGGGCCTTTACTGTGATTTGTATCTCCTTTCCGAAGTGGAATGTATAGTTTAAGATTTCCTGTATCTTTTCCATTCTAAGTATAGTCTTTAAAGGTTGATTGATTATTAATTTTTAGACACAGGTTATGAAAGGAAGTCACATTATTCAAAAACCAAATGGGACAAGTATAATTCTTTTTCTGTAGTAAATTAGTTCATTTAAAAAAAACAGAATCTCTTGTTTCAAATTCTTGTCCAATTTCCATCATTCTTCATTCCGACTAATTCCTTCCTGGAAACTACTATTTCTTCTTCAATAAGAGTAAAGTGTTTTTACTCTTATTGATATCTAAACAGCCTGCTTGACAAAATGAAAAAAAATTAAGATATTTAAATGTTAAAAAAAAAATATCTCCGCTCTATCTACAGTATTTACTATAATGAATGGTTTAACACATGATACATCATTTGGTACACCATAAACAAAAACCCCTCTTAACCACCTAAAACATTGGACTGAGAAATTTTTATTTATATGTTTACCATTTGTTTTCAAAATGTTTCCCATGATGTTTACATTTTTGGAAAACATGTTTTCCATTCTACAAAACCTAGTTAAAAGCATTTCATCTTGTCAAAAAAATTGTGAATCATTAATATACCTTTGTTGACATAATTTGGGGTTCTTAATTCAAAAAAAGAAGTAGATAAAGAAACATCAAATCCTCAAAAAGTGCTTTGAGGGTTTTGAGGATATAGATATTATTGAGGTTTTTAATACTTGATATCCTCAGAAACATCAAAAACCTCAATATCCTCACGTATCTCTTTTGAGGATATTACCATAATGACCGTGTGATTTTTTATGTATCCAACCTTTCTCTACAAATTGTTTTATATATCGTTCCGCACTTTGTCTAGACATTCCGAATTTACTCGCAATATTTCTATACTCTTTAGATACGAATTCTTTGGGAAGCTCTTCCAGAAACAACTCTTTGTTATCTTTTCGTCTGGGAAGTGTCATTTCCTTTTTTGGTAGATACAAAAACACCTCTTCAGTGTGCTGCAACAAAACTTTTATCATCGCCAATGCAGTTTCAAAATCTCTTGGTTCGCACCTCAGTTTAGGTTTCAAGACTTCTTTTTCCAATACTCTAACTACCGTTAAAATCATTGTCAATCTAAAAAAGATCAAGCCCAGTCTAAACAATGAAGCTTGTAGCCCTTCTTTTTGCAAGAACAGGAATTTTTCATATTGCTTACTAAAAAAAATGTGAAACTTTCTTCTTTGTTCTTGACTTAAACTGAATTCGATTCGGCTCGATTGGCTTAATAATGTAAGATAATAAGATTCGAATGTTACTCCCAAAGCATCAAAGGCTTCATCTAAACCTATACTTTTTGAATTCGCAAATACATCTCTCCATTCCTTCTGACGTTCCATCTTATAAAACATGAAACGACTAAATAATCCATTTTGTGAATCTGGCATTAATGCTAATACCTGATCTGGTGTTCCAGTCAATACAGTGGAAATCTTAGGATAAGAAATATCCACATATTCACTATCCGTTCTTCGATAATAACTTATCGATTCGTGATGAAACGCTTTTCTAAATCCATCACTATAATTCCCATGCTCACTTTTAAAAGATTGAGTCAAAGTATCCCCTTCTGTTTCAAATATTAATCCAGCTCCATCGTTTTGATTTAAAAGCTCAAAAGCTCCTGTTGCACTGCTATTAGCTGGAATAAACAGCATTTGTTCTTTTGGCTTTATAGGCTTTGTCAAACTTTTATCTTTACCTTTTTTACTAGAATACTCTGCCAGTTCTACTTCATACTGTATTTTACCGTTACTTGTTTCATCTCTTTTCTTCTTGTGAATCGGAGCCACTAGCCTTCTACAAAGATTTACTCTTCCTTTTCCTGACGAAGCAGGTGCAGTGATAAATAAATAAAGATTGGGATATACCGTTAGTAAATCATAAAGACCATAGACATTAGGCAAACAAGAACTTAATACAGTTAAAGAGCCTAATAATAAAATATCTCTTTCCTTTGAATTGTTAGCGTGTTTAACGCACTCTTTTAAAAAATCTGGGAGTTCTTCAAAAACAGTACTAGGGAATTCAATTAATTCTTTTTTGAGTACTACAGGCTTTTTCATACTTTCTTCAATATGAAGCGAGCTTTCATTTTTACCTTCTAATTTAAAACCTGCCTGTCTTGCGTAATAAAAAAACGTAGCTATGTTTACTCCAGTGCCTTTTCCTTTTAGACATTCATTAAACTTTTTTTTACATTCATTATAGGTATACTTAGGATAGAATCTACTTACTCTATGAAAATATGATATCCCTGCTTGTCCAAATTCATCCGCCAATGCGAATCCTATTTTTAACCAATCTCCATAAACAGATGTAACATCTGTTCCTGTTGCTTCTATCCAATCAACGATTTGCTCAACAGTATTTTTATTAGTATTTGAATTTAAAAAATTAGACTTCATTTCTGTATCAAATGATGCAGCGTTGTCTTGCATATTCAGATACTTCGATACTTTAAATTTTTTCCTCTTCATCTAATTTGTATTTAGGGTTTATATAAGCTTCTGGATCATACGGTAACAGGCAAGCTCTACTTACATCGCTGCCACTAGTATCTACTACTATGTTATACGTTTGTTTTATGTAATTGGAAATTGCCAGAAAGTATTCTGAGTGCGTAAATTCTTTGAAGGAAATTTTAATGATCCATTTAAGTCCTTTCCCTCCAGGAGATCTAAACAATAGCTCCGTTGGGAAATAAGAATCTTTGAGCAATTTTTGCTTTAGTTCTTTTAATCTGTTCATGCTACTTATTCCATCTATATCAATTGTCAGTAATTCTGAGTGTTTGATAAGTGAAGTACTATTCCGTTTTGTAAACATTCCTGAAAAGGTTACATAATCAAAATATTTTTTCTTGTATGCTGCTTGCTCTTTTTTACTAGTCAATTTTCTGACATCATCAGTACGATGTTTTCTTACAGTATCAGTGATCATCTTATACACTTCGGAGATACCAATATTCTTAGTAGCGTACAGATTGTAAAGGTTTCTTTTAAAATAACTAAACCTTGGGTTCCACTCTTGATCAGGAATTGCATCCAATGCCTGATTGATTCTTTCTAATCTTGAATCATAATCCGAAACTTTGGATTCTAGTCCTAAATGTAGCACATCATTAATTCGGATGAGCAGCTCATCTTCTGTCATAGTTTTAAAATGCAATTCCGCAAAATCGAAGACATCTCCCCTAAAACTCTCGTCTGTTAAATCCTGGTAAACAGCATTACCATTTACAATACTAATTTTCAAACTACCACGATATTGCAGTAAAAATGGGTTGTTTACAGGTTTACACTCTCGATTGCTTATCGACAACACTATTTTTTCTTCTGGAAAATGTTGTTTTAGAATATAGCTGTAAACATTGATTCCGTAATGCGTTTTAGAAAGTATATGCTTCTTTGTAATCATAACTTTCTGTTTTTACTGGCTAGTGCATTATCTACTTCTTCTTGTATTTCGGATATTGTTTTTTTTCTTCCTCCCCTTATCCAGTCCATAAGCTCTTGTTTAGAAAAATACAATCGTTTGTGTTTTTTCATCACAGGAATCTGTTTGTGTTGGACATATCCGTAAATAGTTGGTACAGATAATTCCAGAAACGCTGCTGCCTCCTTTACTGTAAGAAGCTTGTCTTTTTCAGGTTCCTTTTCTTTGTTTTGTAATATGATTCTTTTGATCTCGTTTACCTCATTGCTAAGTTTTGCAACGGCTTTTGGTAATTTGTCAAATGATAGTTCTTCCATAACGGTATATTTTAATTATTATACCGCAATGTTAGGTGCTTGCTTTGTAGGGGTACAAGTAGGTAAATCGTTACCCCACTAAAAACTACCTATTTTTAAGTGATTTTTAACAGTTTTTCTCCTGTAGAAGAATCACTTTTTATAGACAGAATAGGATTTTTACACATTTGATGATCTGTAGAAATGATTTTATTTAGGTATTTTAAGGTGAAATCCTTGGCATTACTTCTATCCAAATATTGAAAGTTGGCTACTATCCATTGTTCTAATTGCATTTTATTACAATTGAATACTAGTTTGTTTTCATACAACTGCCAAAAGATATCTGCTAGCTTATTCCCTTCAGAAAGAAAAACTACTTTTTTTGGTACATTTTGAGCGGTTTCCAGCAGTAATCCTACATACGAAAAGTCTTGTTCAGAAAAATAGAGTTCTATTATATTACAAAGAGAGGAAATAATAGAAGGCTTGAAAACAGGTGTCCCTTTTTTTCTATTTTCCTTAAATGGTGGTAAACCATGATCATCGTACAACCCTAAATGATTACCGTTATCAGAAACTAATGGTTCGCGTTCTTTTTCTTTTTCAAGATTTTCTAATGCTATTACATCCAGAATATCTCCTGTAAATTGTTGTAGTTCTTTTTCTAAAAAATCTTTTAGATAGATGTGAGTAGCATACACATAAACTACTTCTTGATCTACATCAATGGATGGTAAAACGTTAGATTGATAATAGTTTGCTTTGATTCGTAAATATTCAATTTCTCTAATGTATTTGGAATCTATCTGTTCAGCATAAATATCTATAACGCCATTCTCTAATAATTGTTCCGCTTTTTTTTCTAAATCTGTAATCTTTTTGATTTCTCCTTTTAGAATTTGATCACGTAATGGTGATTTTAATTTTTGAGAGATATTTTTTTCTTGTTTTATGCTTTCCAGAACCAAAGAAGCTAGATTTTCCAGTGTTTTAATCGTTTCTGACATATCTTTTAAAAGTCCATTAAGTTTTTGGCAAACTCTTTTTTAGCTTCATCCTCAAATCCAGCAAAATATCCTTTAGTTACATCCAAACCACTATGGTTTAAAGCTTCGCTAATAAACTCCATGCTTGCCCCTTTTCTTATTGCGTTAGTAGCAAAGCTATGTCGTGCCCAATAAAAAGAGATATCTTCTGGTAACTTATTTTTCTTTGCTATTTTTTTGATATGCTGATTAATAAAGCGGTTAAAGTTTTTGATATGCTTTGTAATATCTGTAGCTGACATACTATCTGCTACTATTGGAAATACATATCCTGACTGAGATTTATTTCCATATTTTTTAATAATTTCTTTGGCAAAATCATTCAAGTAGATATTGATCTTCGTTTTCCTTTTAGACTTCTGAAATGTTTTGGCTCTATAATAATGAAATGAATTACCATCAAAATCTGAATACTTGAGTAATGCAATATCTTTCATATTCATTCCATTGCAAGCATAACTAAAAAACCAAAAGTCTTTTGCTTTTTTTTGTTCTGGAGTTTTCGGTTTTGCATTAAAAAAAGCAGCCAATTGTTGTTGATTAAGAGCCTTTCTTACTTTTCCTGCCTCAGAAATCTGAAACTTCTTCTCCCCGAACGGATACATATCCCTATTAATATCTCCATCATCAATGGCGTGATTAAAAATCACTCGTAGATTCCGCAAATAAATAGCAATGGTTGTTACACTCTTTCCTTTCTCTAACATATACTCCTCGTATTCTTCTAACCAATTTGGGGTTATCATTCCAAAAGGAAACCTATCCCCTACCGAGTTATTTTTACTTAACAGAAAATCAGTTAATGACTTCAATGTATATTTATAGCCATCAGCCGTATTTATTTTTTTTCTTCTAATGTTACGCTTAATTTCTTTATCAAAATGATACAATACATTATCTCCATCGGTCGATTTTCTAAACATCTTTCTTTCAAAATCTTCAAAATTGAAAAAGCTAATTTTCTTAGCTTCATCATTAGCCCTGTTTTCAATACTACTTAACTCTATTCTCAGCTCTTCATTCGTACCTCTAACCTTGGTATTACGATCCCATATTTTTTCAAAGTCTTTTTCAGAAAGGTCTATACTAAGTGGATATAACTTTACCTTTTTTAAGGTAGTAGCATATACACGGAGTTTAACTGGATACAAACCACTCTTTTTGGATCGTCTGGTATCATGAAAGATTGAAATGCTATAACTCATATTGAATTCCTTTTGTGCAAACATAATTCATTTGCACAAAATTTGCACACAAAACTAACAATTAAACACATAAAACCCATAAACAACTATAACCTCAAAATACACAAATACCTGATTATCAAATATTTTATGAATAACTAAATAATAAACAACAATATATACTTATGATTACGGCTCAAGAGGTTGCAGGTTTGAATCCTGCCGAGGTCACTTTAAGCGGACAAACAAGTTAAAATTAACTTTTTGTCCGCTTTTTTTATTCTCCTAAATACCGTTTTATCATTTTAAAAGTAAAAGTTTATAAGGCTTCACCATTTCACCCCTCTTCAGGCATAGTTTTATCGGTAATTAAATAATCCTTTAAACTATTAATAAAGATGAAAAAAAACAGTAAACTGCAAAAACTAAAACTAAACAAAGAAGTCATTTCTAAGCTTGAGTTTAAACAAATCATCGGCGGAAACATGATCTATACATACTACGCAGGCGAATGCGGTCATACTCAAGACCACGGTTGCGCACTTCGTACTTTAACAAGAAAATAAAATTGACTTCATTTTTTTCAAGACAGTAATTTATAAAATTCGATTTTTCAATTTCAAACAATTCGTACATCGAAAAGTTTGAACTCTAGATGCCTGGGGAGCATCGATAAAAGGTCTGCATTTTTTTGCAGGCTTTTTTACCTTTAGAAAACTTGAGAAAGCAAAAAACTACATCCCAGAACATTACTATTACATACATAGCCTAATTCATCTTTTAAACTACAAGCTTACTTCAGTAAACACATTTCCTAGTAATATTTATTTTCAAGAACTATTGTATTTATTACATCAATAATTGTATATTAAATTTTATTAATTTCTTCTTTAATCTAGATGAGTCATTCTAAAAGAGACATTTCCGTAACTGGATCAACAGCATTTTCTAAGTTAATATTAAAGGAACCTTCGACATATGCTGCAGGTACCAAAGCAGTTACAGTAGCGCTCAAGCACGCTTTTAAAGAAATGGGAATAGTGAAATCTTTCACAGGACTCGCTCAAATGAATCAAAAAGAAGGTTTTGATTGTCCAGGTTGTGCCTGGCCGGATCCAGAAAAACCTTCTAAAGTAGGCGAATATTGTGAAAATGGCGCAAAAGCATTAGCCGAAGAAGCTACCAATAAAAAGGTTGATGCCAATTTTTTTTCAAAGTATTCTGTAGAAGAAATTTCGCAATGGACAGATTATCAAATCGGAAAGAGTGGACGAATTACAGAACCAATGGTTTTATACCCAGACAGCATCCATTATCAACCTATAAGTTGGGACAAAGCATTTAACTTAATTGCAGAACAACTACACGAATTAAATGACCCTAATGAAGCTGTGTTCTATACTTCTGGCAGATCCAGTAATGAAGCTGCTTTTTTATACGGACTTTTTATACGAGCTTTTGGTACTAATAATATGCCTGACTGCCAGTATTTCATTCTTTTTAAAAAAGAATGACTTTATTAAACAGCCTATAGAAATAGCTCAAAAGAAAAAGGCTACCAAATAATAAAATCCGGTAGCCTTCGTAAATTACAACGCCTTTAGAAATTTTATTTCTAAATAATTAATATATTTAGTTCTTAATAAGCTTCATAGTTTCTTCTACTCCATCTAAATTTACATTTAGGAAATACATTCCTTTAGCAAAACTAGATAAATTAATTTGTGCAACATTTTCAGAAGAACTAACCGTATTTCTAGAAACAATTAATTTCCCAGCTAAATCTGTAACCGTATATGATACGTTATTAGCATTTCTCCATTGGATATTAAACACATCACTAGAAGGGTTTGGAAAAAGACTTAACACGGGAGCATTCTCAAAATCATCAATACTAAGAAGGTTACCTTCAATACTAAGATCATCAATTATTACTCCTTCCCTGTTTACGGCTTGATCGGATACAAAATTAAATCTAAAGATAAAACTCTCTTCATTTGTAAAACTAGTCAGATCATAACTATACTCCTTCAATACACTATCAGTTCCCGTCCATTGAGCTCCAGGACAGTTATTACAATTTACATTATTCGGTAAAGTATTACTATTATACCAATTAGCATCACTTGCCGAACCGAGTATACTCCAGCTTCCTCCTCCATTAAGAGAATACTCTACATTAACAAAATCCCAATCTAGCTCAATATCAAATGCCATATTAAATTTTAGTATCGGAGATTCAATCAAACTTAAATCATAACAATTGGAAATCAAATAACTAACTGAACTATCTACATAATTACCTGCTAGATTTGTACCATACACATTTTGACCTGATGCCGCGTCATTAAGCAATGTTCCTGTCGGAATTCCTCGTTCCCATAATGCCCCTAAAATTAATAAATCATCATTGTTCGATTCGAACTCGTTAATACCTACTGTATCACTATCATTTTTACTAATGGATAACGAACCGGTATTATTTACTTGAAATACATCTCCTGATAACAAAACTTCAAAACTAAGCTTATGTTCACCTAAGCCTGTGATATCAGTTTCTGAAAACTCTACTTCCGTTGTGCTTCCAGAATTTAAATTCCCTGTCCAAGATTGACTTATTGGGTTTCCTTCATCTATTACAAATTGAATATTAAAAGAAGTTACTACATCCGTACCATTATTTTTTACAATAATCTTTGGAGAAACACTATCACATACAATTTGACTATTATTATCTACAGTAACAGATTCTAATTGCAGGTCACTTGCTACAGAAACAACTGGAATATTAGAACGCCATACTCCTCTTCCATATGTCGCAGCAGTAATATTTCCATCATTCTCATTAATTTCTAAGTCTCTTACAGCAACATTGGGAAGATTATTAAGAAATGCCTCCCAAGTATTAGCAGTATCGTCAAGCCTATAAACTCCTAAACTTGTTCCTAAATAAATTGGATTATTAGGATGAAAAGCTTGATGCTTTACTATCAATTTAGCATCACTAGGAAGATTAAAAGATATATTCTCAAAATCAACTCCACCATTTACCGACTTAAATACGCTATTTGAAGTTGTTAAATATACAATATCATTATTTGTGCTATTTACAGCGACACTTGTAATAAAACTACCAGTAAATGTTTCTATGTTAGTAAAATTAACACCGCGATCTTCACTTTTATAAAGTTCTCCTCCAACAAAAGTATAAATGATATCATTATCTAATGGATCAATCTCTATTCCATCCAAAGAAGACGAAAATGATTGAGAAATTTTATTAAAACTACCTCCCTCTAATCGATACAAGCTTCCATACCCTGCATACAATTCTCCTTCTTTACTCATTTTCAGCGGAGTGATCCAGTTTCCGTTCTCGGAAGCAGGAGCTCCAATAGAACCTCCCAATGTTGCTCCTGCGTCATTAGAAAAATATAAACCTCCTCCATTCTGAATAAACCCATAATACTTATTGGGGTTATTCGGATCAATAGCGGTATCCATACCGTCTGCTCCATAATAATTCTTCCAATTGTTATCACTATAAGCATATCCCCCATTATCCTGCAAACCACCAACCATATTACTTGATGTTTGTGGAGAAACCGCAATACGATAAAATTGACCAATAGCCAAACCTTCTGTTAGATCTTCTGTAGAAGTACCATTAGTGGATCTATATATTCCGCCATCAGTACCAAAAAACATAATACCGTTAATATCTCTGATCATATGTATATCAGCATGTGTATAAGTAGCCGTTCCAGGAGCACTCCAACTATTCCATTGAGAAAAGCTAGCTCCCTCATCAGTAGACTTATAGACATCTAACACGCCTATATACATATCATTTTTATTATTGTCCGAAACTTCAAAAGCCAGGTCATACCACGCTTGCGTTGATCCTCCAAATAAATCTTCTGTCCCATCATCAAGTCTAGTAAAATTATTAGCAGAATCTTGAGACCTATACACCCCTTGGAAAGCAAAATTAGTATCTGCGCTCAACACATATAAATTATCAGAAGCATCAGAGGTAACTGCTAATACTATTCTTCCTCCAGAAGAAGGCAGGCCACTCGAAGCTAAAGTAAAAGAATCACCATTATTGCTAGACTTATACACCTGGTTTCTTGTCGCTGCATAAATAATATTAGAATTTCCAGGTTTTAGTTTAGTATCATCCAAATCTTGATTAAGCGTTCGAGTAAAAGAAACACCTTTATCAGTAGATTTATAAAATCCTTTGTTAGAAGAAACAAATATCTTATCGTTATCAACTGGATCAATATATACTTCGTTAATTGACGATCTAGTATCAGAAAAAGAAAGTCCAGTTGAATTCCAGGTTTGTCCTCCATCGACTGACTTAAGAACACCTAAACTATATGTATCCCCAGCATCATCATCACCAGTTCCAATATAGATAACATTAGAATCACGAGGATCAATTGCTATTGCTGAAACCCCTATCTGCAATAAATTATCTGAAAGAGGAGTCCAAGTAGCTCCAGAATCAGTAGATCTCCATATACCTCCTGCTGGAGCTCCAATATAATAAGTTGTTGGTGTATTCGGGTCGACTGCAATAACATTTACACGTCCTTGACCAGATGACCAAGATCCAGTATTTGTATGAATATAAGGACCTAATGATTGCCAATTACTAACATCTACTCTACTGTTTTTTAATTCTTGTTTTTGATAAAAAACTTCTAACATTTCTTCTGGAGTAGGTAAAGTCCCATCGTTTTTAACAAGATGCTTCCAATAATTCTCCCATCGCTTAAATGGTTTATAACCAGAACCTTTTTTGGTTTGATCTTTATCTTTCCAATATTGATTAAATGCTTCAACAATTTCCTGAAACTTTAAAGGTTCATTTAATTCAGAAGAATTTTTCTTAGTATTAAGGTTTTTCATCCATGGCGCATCAGAATTAAACTGTGAGTATCCATAAGAGAAAAAAACGAGTGTGATTAAAAGAGTAATATATTTTTTCATTAGTTGAGTATAAGTTTATTTTAAATAAACAAGTAAAAAAATAAAAACCCTACTTCTTATTGGCAATAATTCCTTTAAAAATCACAAACTGAAAACACGCTCATACTCCATTAAATATAATGTCAAACTTAAAATATCATAATTTTCTCATTAATACATAAAATTAAAAGTCATAAAATGTGTTTCTTAAAAGATAGAGTACTATTTTTTAGAGAGTAAACTATATTCTGTTTTGATATATCAATAAAATAAATATCTTCGAAAAATATATGGAAAAGAAATCTGTTTGTGATGAAAAAAATTTTGAATCAATCTTTGATGATTGTTCTGAGTCACTGCGGAATATTATTTATTATAAATGTGGAGATATTGATTTAGCAGAAGACATAATACAAGATGCATTTATAAAGTTATGGAAGAACTGTAAAAAAGTAGTTTTTTTCAAAGCTAAATCTTATTTATACACAGTAGCAAATAACAACTTATTAAATCATATAGCTCATAAAAAGGTTGTGTTAAGATACGAACAAAGACCTCATTCAGATCTTAACAATCAAGATCCTCAGTTTATTATTGAAGAGAAAGAATTTATGATTAAACTTAATGATGCAATAAATAGTCTCCCCAAAAAACAAAGAGAAACATTTTTATTATCACGAATTGATAAAAAATCATATAAAGAAATTGCCGAAATTACAGGAGTTTCCGTTAAAGCTATAGAAAAGCGAATACATTATGCTTTATTAAGCTTAAGGCAAAAATTAGGAGATATTTTGTAATCATTTGTAGGGTAATATAGTATAAGCCTGTTAATAATTAAGGAAGCCTAAACGAAGTAGAAGAAAAATTAATGAAAAATCCATATTCAGACGAGACATTTTTAGCAAGGTGGTTAAATAACGATCTAAATGATAAGGAGAAAGCGGAATTTGAAAAATCAAAAGATTATCAAAAATACATCACTATTATTGATAAAATAGATAAATTACAATCTCCTAACTACAACAAGAAAGAAGTTTTTAACACTATTAAAAATGAATTACAAGAAAAACCAAAAGTAAGAACTTTTATTACTAGATGGACTTATGGTGCTGCTGCTGCCTTGTTAGCTCTTATTGGACTGTTTTTTTTCTTTGACAACACTACTACTCATGCTACGGATTACGGAGAACAAATCACCATTGAGCTTTTAGATGGATCTGAAGTAGTTTTAAATTCGAAATCGGAATTAAAATTCAAAAAATCAGATTGGGAAAACCAAAGAAAAGTTACTCTGGCAGGAGAAGCTTTTTTTAAAGTTAAAAAAGGATCTAATTTTGTTGTAGAAACTGAATCCGGAGAGGTTAGAGTATTAGGGACGCAATTTAATGTTAATGCACAAAAAGATTATTTTGAGGTAATATGTTCTGAAGGTAAGGTAAAAGCTATAGGGCATAATACTACTAAAGAAGTCATTCTTACCAAAGGAAAAGCCTTTAGAGTTTCGGATAACATAGTTGAAAATTGGGAAACTGAAATAACAGAGCCTAGCTGGATGTCTGGAGAAACTACGTTCATAAACACTCCCCTAAAACAAGTAATACAATCTTTAGAAAATCAGTTTAAAATTTCTTTTGACAAGAAAAGCATTAATCAAGATAAGCGTTTTACAGGTAGCTACAATCACAATGATATTGAGCTAGCTTTAAAAACAATCTTTGTTCCTATGGAAATTTCATATACTTTTAACAACGAAAACCACATAGTTCTCGTTAAGGAATAAATGAAATCTTTTTTTTTATCTTTTTTTGTACTTATATATATTAACTGTTTTTCTCAAACTACGGTCAACAAAAGATATGAAAATATATCACTACAAGAGTTTTTAAAAATCTTGGAAAAATCTAATGAAATTAAATTCTCCTTTAATCCTGAAATAGTAAAAAACGAATCAATCAATATTTCTGAAATAACATCTCTAGAAGAAGTTCTTAAAGAGATTGAATCTCAAACCTCTATTCTTTTTGAAAAAATCAATGACAGGTATTATGTAATAAGAAAAAAGAATCAAAAAGGAAAAATTTCAATTTGCGGGTATTTATTAGACAATTTAACAAAAGAACCGCTACCAGAAGCTTTTATTAATAATAAAAGCCAAGCCAAATCTACAACATCAAATCATAAAGGTTATTTTCAATTATTCTTATCAAGCCCTAATGACACTATTAACATTCAGTTTTTAGGCTACAAAAAAAGACAATTCATTGCCAAAGAATTAGAAAATAGTGATTGTATTAAAATACTACTATCCGAAGATGATTTCCAATTAGGCGAAGTAGTAATTACGGAGTATATGACTTCTGGAATATCAAGACAAGGAGCTAGTAGTGCAGTAAATATAGATCCCAGTAAACTAGGTATTTTACCCAGACTAGTAGAACCCGATGTATTACAAACACTTCAGTTTCTTCCTGGAATTCAAAGCCCTACCGAAACCGCTTCTGGATTACATATTAGAGGTGGAACCCCTGATCATAATTTAATCTTATGGGATGGAATAAAAATGTATAGTTCAGGTCATTTTTTTGATTTATTATCCATTTTCAATCCATACATAACCGAAAATATTAAACTTTATAGAAGCAGTACTGAAGCTAAATATGGAAATAGAATTTCTGGAGTTGTAGATATCGAATCTAAAAACAAACTACCTAAAGAGTTAGGCTTCGGTTTTGGTTTTAACATGACTAATATTGACGCTTATCTCGAAGCTCCTGTTGATGAAGGGTTTGGAGTTATCATATCGGCTAGAAGAGCATTTACTGATTTTATAGAAACACCAACTTTTCGCAGCTATTCTGATAGAGCTTTTCAAAGTATTAGATTTTTTGTAGACAATCAAAAATTAGATCAAGAAACTGTAGAAAATAAAAATGTATTTTATTTTACTGATCTTACTGTAAAAGGAATTTTTGATATTGACAAAAATGAAAAATTAATAATTAGTTCTATTTTCACTAATAATAACCTCAACTACACCCTTAATATTAAAAACATTCAAGGATTTAGTGAACCATTCGATGAAATCCAAAAAGACAATTTAGAATTTGTAAATCAAGGAGCTAATATAAAATGGGAAAAAAAATGGAACAATAGTTTCTCTCATTCAACTAATATTTATTTTTCTAATTATGATTTTAACTATAACGGATTAAGAGAATCTAGAGCAAGTAGTGATGGGTTTCTGTTCTTTGATAATAATATAATAGAAGAGAATACAATTAGAGACTCTGGCGCCTCTATTCATACTAATTGGACAATAAATACTAAACACAATTTTGCTTCTGGCTATGATTTTTCAACCAATGATGTAGCATATAATGCTGACTATTCTTTTGACAATTTTTCTTTTGATGAAAGTAATAGTAATATTACCCACGCCATATTTGGAGAATATAAATTTAATGCTAATGAGAAACTTAAAATAAGCGCGGGAGTTAGAGGTAATTATTTCTCTGTTCTTAATAAAACATACTGGGAACCTCGAATAAACTTAGAGGTGAACCTATCAAAAAATATCATAACAAAATTGGCTGCCGAAAGAAAGAATCAAGTAATTAGCCAAATATCTAATTATTTACCAAATGATTTTAACCTAGATAATCAAATATGGTTATTGGCGGATTCAGAGTTTGTATCCATGCTTAGTAGTGATCAAATATCTACTGGATTTACTATTAACAAAAACGACTGGTATATTGATATTGAAGGATATCATAAATCAACTAGCGGACTTACTTCATTTGCTAATGGTTTTAATGGGGTTCTAGACTTAGAAACAGGATCAAGTAAGGTTTTTGGAATAGACGTATTAATCAAAAAAAGAATAAAAAATTATAGAACTTGGGTTGGATATTCATATACAGATCAAGATTTCAGATTTGAAAATGTAAATGACAACCAATATTTTCGAGGTAATTTTGACATTAAACACTACTTATCTTGGATACACAGCTATCAATGGAATAATTTCGAATTTTCATTAGGATGGACTGCAAGAACAGGTCGACCTTATACTCCTGCTTTAGGTATTGTAGAAACTAATGAATTTATTCTTATTGACTATGGAGAAGTTAATAGTGATCGATTAGATACTTACCATCGTCTAGATTTTTCTGCTTCTTATAAATTTAATTTATCAAAAGATGATGCTTTGCAAAGCAAAATTGGTTTATCGTTATTTAATCTTTATGATAGAGAGAATACTTTAAATCGAACATATAGTGTTAGATTTGATAATAACACTTATTTACTGCAAGAAGTAAACACCTTTTCTGCCGGAATTACACCTAATATATCTTTTAGAATAGATTTTTAAAACAAAAAAACCATCCCAAACAACAAGTTTGGAATGGTCTATAAAAAGTTCAAAGCTTTATTTTATACTATAATTTATTATTAGTATAAATATTCTAAAGCTACGATGTCAAAGCTACTAAATTCTCCATCTTCACTACCATCAAAACAAGAGATCATTAAAGAACCTGAATCTAAACCGTTCTGACCCCACTGATTTGCAGTAGGTGTACCAGGAATATTAATTGCTCCGATACTACCAGCAGTTCCTTCGTTACTGTTATCACATCTTCTACGAGCATAATCAGTATGTCTAAAACCTAGAGCGTGACCTATTTCGTGTCCGATTACATGCTCATTAACATTATTTACGTTACTTCCACCGAAAGTTCCAGTTCCATTTAAGATTTGGATAAACTTTCCTGGTCTTCCTCCTTCTGGAAATTCTGCTTGACCACCAGCTCCGCTACCATTATTGTTATAAACAACCATATCAGCAGCTTCAAAATTAGTCCCAAAAGTTAATCTAAAGTTTAAAGTAGTACTAATTCTGTTATAGTTATTAACAGCCCATTGTAAACCTGTCTGCATATTACTCGTTAATGCATTACCAGATCCTGTATATCCTAAAATATCAATAGTTCTATTAGCAGAAGAAACTAGATTATTCGTTCTGTATTGCTTATTAACACCATCTTCTGAATCTTCTAAATCATAACTTCCTTTCTCAATCTCAGAAAGTTTCATCATAATATCTCCAGAAAGAACGTATTCCTCTTCTATTCCATTAAGAAGAGTAATCTTTTCAATAGTAGCATTACCAGGATTAACTCCTGTAGCCCATATTTTATCTTGTAAATCTTTACTTAATTCTAATGAAACTGGTTGTTCATCATTTGTGATTTCGTCTTTTTGGCAAGATGTAACCACACCCGCAGCCATAGCGCAAAGCGCTAAAAATTTTAATTTTTTCATTTAAATTGTTGAGTTTGTGTATTATTACAGAATAGATCCGTTTTAAAATCTATTCTGTAAGCAAAATATTTTTGTGAAAGCTTTGAACTTTTTTAAAAATTTTTGCAGCCTGCAAGTTATACATTTATTTCAATGAAACAACAAAAACCTTGAATAATTTATTGAAAATACGGGGAAACTGTAAAATAAATTTATTAAAAAACCTTAAAAAGGCATGAAAATACCAATTCCATAATTTAAGAAAACAAATCTATAACAATCTTATTTTCAATATCCTTCATAAAAAAACCATCTTGAAATTTTATCAAGATGGTCTTATAAAAAGATTCAAAGCCTTTATCTTATATATTTTATACTGTATACTTAGTTTTAGTATAAAGCGTTTAAAGCAGTAATATCTGTACTTGTGAATTCTCCGTCTTCTCCAGAACTAAAACAAGCTAACATTATAGAATCCGCTCTATCAGAACTTGGAGTACCGTTAATTAAGATTGCTCCAACTCCAGCAGTTCCTTCATTAGTATTTTGTCCACAACTCTGACGAGTTCTCCAATCTTGGTGACGGAATCCAACAGAGTGACCGATTTCGTGAGTCATTACGTGCTCTACTACATTTGTACTAAAAGAATCCGTACCAGCATTAATCTGAACTCTTTTAAATGCTTGTCCACCAGATGGGAATCCAGCAGATCCACCTCCACCACTACGGCCATTATTATAAACAACCATATCGGTGTTATTAAAGTTACTTTGGAAAACAAGAGATAAGTTAAGAGATGTATTTAATCTATTATAATTATTAACAGCCCATTGTAAAGCAGTTCTCATTTTGCTCGTTAACGCACAACAAGATCCTGTATATCCAACAACTCTAAAGCTACGATTGGAACCAGTAACCAAATTGTTAGTTCTGTATTGCTTATTAACTCCGTCTTCTGCATTACCTAATGCGTGCATACCAGAAGTTAATTCTGTTAATGGAATAAAAACATCAGAAGCTTTAACACCTTGTACAGCTGGGTCTCCTGGAAGACCTTCCATTGTAAAATACTCGGCATCCGCAATATTAAGTCCAGCATCAGCAAGTGCATCCAAATGGGCTTTTGTCAATGCTGCAGTTTCAGGTTGTGTTTCGTTGTTAATTTCGTCTTTTTGGCAAGATGTGATTACACCAGCCGCGATAGCGCAAAGCGCTAATACTTTGATTTTCTTCATTTTTAAAAAGTTGAGTTTGTGTAGTTACTATTAACAAAATAAATCTTCAACAAAATTTATTTTGCCTGCATTTAATTTAGTAAAGCTTTGAACCTTTTTAAATTTTAAGCGGGTTGAAGATATGATAATTTTTTTGAAATATCAGTTAAATATTTAAATAATCCTCTAATAATAAGGCAAATACATATATTTAATTCAATAAAGCAGTGTAATTAATAACAAATACACATCCTTAAATTACACAATAAAACCGATTAAATGCATATTTAAAATTAGCACTCAACTTAGCGATTAAGCAAAAAATTATGATAATGTAAGAGATGTTATAGAATTCATAAGTATTTTATTTTTCATAAAAAATGTAGTCTTTTTCTTTCATATTATAAATTTTTAACTAAAAAGTGTTAAAAAAAAATTAATATCGGCTTTAGCACTTGTTTTTCAAAAAAAATATGTGGTCTAATCTTATAAAACTTCATTCTTCTAAAGAAATAGGCAAATATGGAACCTCAATAACTTAGTATCATCATGATATATATTGTAATTTTTGGGCAAAAAAAAGTTCAATAAACAATGTTATTGAACAATTATTCCTATGAATATACTTTTCTATACGATTTCGGCACTTAATCCAGCTTGAAGTAACTTGGAACATCTAGGCACTAATTCTTCGTAAACTCCTGTCTTTACCGTACATTTTCCTTTATAATGAACTAACATTGCACATTGTTCTGCTTGAACTGGTGTGTGTTCGCATGTATATATTAATGTTTCAATGACATGATCAAACGTATTGACATCATCATTATATAAAACAATTTCATTATTATTTTGTTCTACTGTTTTTTCTAAAACTTCTTCTAAAACCTTTTCTTGAGTGCTCATCTCATTAATTTTATACAAATATACTATTTCGAAAAGAAAAAATTATCGTCTCTCACATTATTTTAACCTGTAACCAACTGCTATCCAATTATTTCTATCAAAATACTCAACAAACTCCAAATCATTGTCTTTGCATTGCTTCGTAATTAGTTCTAAATCTTCTTGATAAAAACCACTTAACAAAAGAACACCATCTGTGCGCAAGGTATTGGCATAGGTAGAAATATCTTTCAACAATATATTTCTATTAATATTAGCTATCACTACATCATACTTTTTACCCAGTAATAACGCAGCATCTCCTTCATAAGCGGTAATATGTTTACAATTATTTCGCTCTACGTTTTCAATTGTATTTAAATAACACCAATTATCAATATCGATTGCATCTATAGGTTGTGCTCCTTTCATCTCTGCTAAAATTGCCAAAACACCAGTTCCACATCCCATATCTAAAACCTTTTTATCTTGTAAATCTTGTTTAAGTAAGTGCTGAATCATCATATGAGTTGTCTCATGATGACCTGTTCCAAAGGACATTTTCGGTTCTATCACGATATCATATTGTAATTCTGGCTTTTCATGAAAAGGTGCTCTTACACCACAAGTATCATCGACTACGATTGGAGTGAAATTCTTCTCCCACTCCTTGTTCCAATTTACCTGTTCTATTTCTTTAGTAGAAAAAGTAATTTCGAATTCATCGGAGCTTAGTATATAAATGTCATCTAAAATACTCTCTTTCCATTCCTCCTTTTGGATAAAGGCCTCTAACCCCTTTTCTGTTTCAACAAAACTCTCAAAACCAGCATTCCCTAATTCTGCTATCAGAATTTCTGTAGCGGGCTGCAATGGTGAAATATTAAAATAATAGCCTATGTATATAGGTTTAGTCATCTTTATTTAAATTAGGCAGCAAAGTTAATACTTTGACTAACAAAAAAGGTATTCGCACCTACGAATACCTCTTATTTATTTTCAAAAATATAATTTAAAATGAATTAGCGATAGCTGCAAAACTATCAGGGTCTAATGAAGCTCCTCCTATTAGTCCTCCATCTACATCTGGTTTTGCAAAAATCTCTTTAGCATTTGTAGGTTTTACACTTCCTCCATACAATATAGAAACATTTTCTGCAATTTCTGCATTAAAGGCGTCTCCTATAGTTTTACGTATAAAAGCATGCATTTCTTGAGCTTGTTCAGGACTTGCAGTTTCTCCTGTTCCTATCGCCCAAACTGGCTCATATGCTAAAACAATATGCTTCCAAGCATCATTATCTAATTCAAATAAAGCATTTTTTAATTGCCCTTCTACTACATTAAAATGGTTTCCGCTTTTACGATCTTCTAGTTCTTCTCCAAAACAAAAGATAATAGTCATTTTATGCTTCAAAGCTGTATTTACTTTCTCTTCTAACAACTCATCTGTTTCCCCAAAATAAGCTCTACGCTCACTATGACCAAGTATAACTGTTTCTACACCTACACTTTTTAACATATCCGCAGAAATCTCTCCTGTAAATGCGCCACTTTCTTCTTGATGCATATTTTGTGCTGCTACATCGATATCAACTTCTTTAAGTTCTTCGAAAGCATAATAAAGATTTGTAAAGGTTGGAGCTACGATTATTTTAGCTTCTGGTGAATCTTCAAATTTTGCCTTTAATTCTGAAAGTAAAACTCCTGTCTCCGCAAGATTTTTATTCATTTTCCAGTTTCCTGCTACAATTTTTGTTCTCATTAATTTTAATTTATGTGTGTGGTTTTTATTTGGTTACAATTCTAAAAAAGATACTTACACCCTTATTCTAGGGTCTAGCCACCTGTATATAAGATCTACAAATATATTGATTAAGATAAATACAGAGGAGATTACGATTACAGCTCCCATAATAATAGGAAGGTCTGATGTATTTAATGCATCTACTATTTCTTTACCAAGACCGTTCCAACCAAAAATATATTCTACGAAAACGGCTCCTGCTAACATGGATGCAAACCAACCAGAAATAGCCGTCACTACAGGATTTAACGCATTTTTTAATGCATGTCTTTTAATTACCTGAAACAGTGATAAGCCTTTTGCCTTAGCTGTACGTATATAATCCTGACTCATCACTTCTAATAATGAATTTCTCATTAATTGAGTTACTACTGCTAATGGTCGTACTCCCAAAACTATTGCAGGCAATATTAAATTTTTCCATTGAATATAAGTTCCTTCTCCAAAATCATCTACTTCATATAAACTTCCTGTCATATTAAGGTTGGTATACTCGTGTAAGACATAACCAAACAACCAAGCAAAAATAATAGCACTAAAGAAAGAAGGGACACTCATACCAATAGTACTTATCAATTGAATTAATCGATCTGCCCATTGATCCTTAGTTAATGCACTAACGATACCCATAGAAATCCCTAGAAATATAGCTATTAAAATAGCAGACACAGCAAGTACTGCTGTATTTGGTAAGGTTTCTTTAATCACCTGACTTACTTTTTTACCGTTCTTCTGAAAGGACTCTCTTAAATATGGGTACTTAAGAACTGTTTTTGTTTTACCAATTGTAAATAATGAAAGGCCTGTATATTTTTCGGTGTCAAAAAATGAAAAGTCATTTTCTTCTATACTATGAAATGAAACTGGCGAAAGATCATTAAGATAATATCTATATTGCGTACTTAAAGGAAGATCAAAGCCATATTTTTTATTAATAATGTCTAATTGTTCTTTATTTTCATTCTGTCCCATCATCATTTGCGCCGGATCTCCAGGAAGAATAGTAAACAGAAGAAATATAACAGTAATTACTCCTAATAAAGTAAGTAATGCATACCCAAATTTATAGAAGTATTTAGTCATTACTAATTTGTCTTTTCTTTCAACTTTTCGACCTCTTCTAATGTATAGACTTTATATTTAAAAGTATCTCCATATAATCTTTTAGCATATTCCTCTATTGTAGTATTATATCCCGCATCTTTTCGGCGTTGATTAACATTTTCGACATCTTTAATTGGCCAAATAATCTTGATTGGTGTATTCGTATTATGATTCAATGTTGTTCCTTGGGTACCATATACTTGTTCTTCACCAATGCTCATTAGATGTCGGTCTTCCATCATAGCTACTAACCTAAAAGGAATTTCATCTTCTTCTCCAGCTTTTTTAATCAATGGAAGGTATTCATTTATTTTATTAGAATGCTGAATCACAAACCAAGCGGTTTTATTGGTCGGTTCTCCCACTAAACTTTTACCAGGGTATCCATGTTTTTTAAAGATTTGTTCTATAAACACTGTATTCGAAGAATCTATTGCACTCTGTTGTTGCCATAGATCTGTAGTTACTTCCTTTTCTGTTGCTCCAACTAACTTAGCAATACTATCTCGCTCCTCTACTGTCTTAGCTTGCATTAATTTTCTAAACTTTTGGTCTAGTTTAGCGATACTATCTAACTGAGATTTTAATCGTACATTAATTCTAGGTTTAGGCGGTTCTACTTTTTCCAAAATTAACTGATCAGCATCATTCCAGTGCAGTTTTTCTGTAATGGTTCCCGTATTTAGTTTTACTATTCCAGGATTTGATCTTAATATTGTTTTAAGAGCAGTTTCATCAGTACTATAAAAATCAAAACTTAAATTATACTGTTGTTTTTTCTGAGAAACTTCTTGAGGAGAAGATGCTGTAAGACCTATTACATCATACCCTTGAGCCATAGCCTTATCAGTAAGCCCTTTTATCTTGTTCATTCCTTCTCCTTCACTTTTTGATAAATTATACATTACAATAAGCACAACATTTTCTTTTTCTAAAAATTCTGTGGTATAATCTTCTCCATCTTTTTCAATGGCAAAATCATGAATAGGTGGTATGTATCCTTCATTAATCATTTCTGTTTCTACACCGATATACTTGCCATCAACTTGTGGATATTCTCCACTAGTCGTTACAATTTCTTCTTTACCATTTACGTCAAACTTCCAAGAGTACTTAAACTCTGCCTCTGGAGCCCCATCCGGAACTGACATTCCTTCTTCTATATTTGTTCCTATTTTATAAGCTCTAAAATCGAATGAAGGCAAATGCATTAATACGTGATACGAAAATGCTAAACAGGCCGTAAAAGAAACAAACACAATCCATTTATGAGAAGCTTCCGGGAGAATAGGAGTTATATATTTTCTTCCAAAGAATAATATTAAAATAAACACTAATAAAATCACATCTTTAGTAAAAGATTCCCAAGGAGTTAATGGCAGCGCATCCCCAAAACATCCGCAATCAGTGACTTTATTAAAGTATGCCGAATAAAAGGTGAGAAATGTAAAAAAGACAATCATACCCAATAATGACCATACCGTAAACTTGGGTAGATACCCTAAAAGCAACGTAATTCCAACTATTATCTCAAAAATACAAAGGAATACTGCCATAAGTAAAGCAATTGGAATCAAGAACTCCATATTTAATACGCCTTCACTAAAATATTCTTGTAGTTTATAGGAGAATCCTAAAGGATCATTAAGTTTAATAAAGCCTGAAAATAAGAAAAGAGCTGCTACAAATATTCTGGAAAAACCAACAAGTATTTTCATCATTAGAATAGTAATTATAATTTATTTTGAACAAGATAATAGGTTTACATCTTGTTACTTTTAGTTTAACAGTATTTTATAAAACCTACATTATTTCGCTTCACCTAAATGGATCATCGCAAAAACTGCGTAGTTAATCATATCTTGATAATTCGCATCGATTCCTTCACTCACCAATGTTTTACCTTTATTATCTTCGATTTGTTTTACTCGTAACAATTTTTGAATAATTAAATCAGTCAATGAACTAACCCTCATATCACGCCAAGCTTCCCCATAATCATGATTTTTATTCATCATTAATGTTTTTGTAATATCAATATGTCTATCATACAATTCTGTAGCTGTATCTGTCGACAAATCCGGTTGTTCTGCAATTCCATTTTCTAATTGTATTAAAGCCATAAGGCTATAATTTATAATTCCAATAAATTCAGAAACCTCTCCTTCATCTACCTTTCTTACAGCATTCTCCTGTAAACCTCTAATTCGTTGTGCCTTTATAAAAATTTGATCTGTAAGGGATGGTAATCTTAGAATTCTCCAAGCGCTACCGTAGTCTTTCATTTTATTAATGAAGAGATCACGACATTTCTTAATTACCGCGTCATATTGTGTTGACGTATCTTGCATATTACTGTTGAATTTTGCGTAAATTTCGCTTTAATATGGCAATTATACCAAATAAACATTAAAAATATAGTATAAACTCTTCTATGACTATTAATTGCAAAGGTTCTTTAATCGATCTCTCTACTCCAAAAGTGATGGGTATTTTAAATCTAACACCAGATTCTTTTTATGATGGAGGAAAATACAAAGACGAATCACAGATTTTACATCAAACCGAAAAAATGCTGCAAGAAGGAGCGACCTTTATAGATCTTGGAGCATATTCATCTAGACCAGGTGCAGATCATATTTCGATCGAAGAAGAAGAGAATAGAATTTTACCAATAATTACATTACTTCTCTCTAAGTTTCCTAATACTATTTTATCGATTGATACCTTTAGAAGTAAAATTGCAAAACAATGTATAGAAGCTGGTGCATCAATTATCAATGATATCTCTGCTGGTAGTCTAGACAAAGAGATGATTAAAACTGTCGGTAAGCTCAAAGTCCCTTATATTATGATGCATATGAAAGGTACACCGCAAACCATGAAATCTTTAAATCAATATGATAATCTGATTAAGGACGTGCAGCTTTATTTTTCTAAAAAAATAATCGAAGCCAGAAAAGAAGGAATTAACGATATTATTATCGACCCTGGTTTTGGTTTTGCAAAAAATATCGACCAAAACTTTGAGCTCCTAAAAAAACTTGATTTATTCAACCTTCAAGGATTACCAATTCTAGTAGGCGTATCAAGAAAATCAATGATTTACAAATCATTAAAAATTGACCCATCTAAATCTTTAAATGGCACAACATCCTTAAACACTATTGCGTTACTAAAAGGTGCTTCGATTTTAAGGGTACACGATGTAAAAGAAGCTATGGAATGTATTACACTAATGAACAAATATAAAGTACAGACTTAAAGTTTTTTAAAACGATGCTTTTTCAAGCTTTTCAAATCAGAGTTTCACTAATTTTTCTATTTTTACAAAAAGACCGCATTTGGATTTAATCAACCTTAGAATATTAGATGTCCTAGATATCGTACTCGTGGCACTCTTGCTATACTATATCTATAAGTTGGTTAAGGGAACAGCAGCAATTAACATTTTTATAGGTATCGTAATGATTTACTTGGTTTGGAAGCTTACGCAGTTTCTAGCCATGGAAATGCTAAGTAGTGTCTTAGGAGAGTTTATTGGGGTGGGAATGTTTGCTTTAATTGTTGTTTTTCAGCAAGAAATAAGAAAATTCTTATTAATGATTGGATCTACAAATTTTGGAAGACGAAGAAAATTTCTAAGACAACTAAAATTTATTAGGGACACTCCAGAAGATAGTCTTACGGATGTTACTGCTATTGTTAAAGCTTGCACGAAAATGGGAGACACATTCACTGGTGCATTAATAGTAATTAAGAGGAATACATCATTAGATTTTGTAAAAACATCAGGAGATGAACTTGATATTTTAGTAAAGACACCAATAATAGAAAGCATTTTTTATAAAAATAGTCCATTACACGATGGTGCTATGATTGTAGAAGATAATAGAATTGTTGCTACACGAGTAATTCTCCCTGTGACTAACGACAGAAACATTCCTTTACGTTTTGGATTAAGGCATCGGGCAGCTATAGGTATAACAGAAAAAACAGATGCACTAGCATTAATTGTAAGTGAAGAAACGGGGCAAATATCTTATGTTAAAAATGGAGAGTTTGTAATTTTTAAAACTCCTGAAGAATTGATTGAAAAAATAACAAGGGATTTACAATAATGAGCAACTATCCAACTAATATAAATCATTGTAAAAATTGTGGTTTTCAGATTGATCACTATTCCTTTTGCCCTGATTGTGGTGCTAAAAAAATAACGAAACGCATCACATTTAAAAACTTAACTCAAGAATTTAGTGATCGATTTCTTAATCTTGACAATTCATTTATAAGAACATTTATACACCTATTCACCCAACCGAATACTGTAATTGACGGATTCATTCATGGTCTAAGAAAAAGATATGTAAATGTTTTTAGTTACTTTGCTATTTCTCTAACTATATCAAGTTTATATAGTTTCATTCTCGGTAAGTATAAAGATGTAATCTTCTCGAATGTATTTACAGATGCCAATCAAATTAAAGCCTCAAAAGTAGCTTCTGATTTTTCGTTTGAATATCAATCTGTGATCTCATTTTTAACCATACCGATTCTAGCTTTGATATCGCGACTGGTATTTATAAACTATAAAAAATATAACCTTACTGAACATTTTGTAATCTACTTATATGCGTACTCACATATTACTATGGTTATAAGTTTTATTACTTTACCACTACTTCTAACCGTTAAAAACATATACTTAATTCTATGGGTTCAGTTCCCCGTTTCCATTATTTATATTGCATACGTACTTAAAAGTCTTTATGAGATAAATCTAAAAAAAATGCTAATTAAGACCTTGTTTTTTATTATAATTATGTCTGTTTTATTTGTGATTTTTAGCATAATCGTAGCAATTGTAATGATGAAAACAGGTGTTATGACCGGTGAATCAACATCTTCTATTTAATTAATATTAAAAAAAACAAGCGTAATATATAATGGATAAAACTGTTGCAGTTAATAATTGTAAGAACTGTGGAGATAATATAAAAAATGTTAATTTCTGTTCTAACTGTGGTGCTAAAAAAATCACAAAACGTATTACTTTTAAAAACTTACTTACAGAAATAAGTGAAGTCTATCTTAATGTAGATAACACTTTTATAAAAACAATTAGAGATCTTACTATAAAACCTCACTTAGTAATCGATGATTATATTAATGGTGTCAGAAAAAAACACCTTAATCTACCTTCATACTTTCTATTATCACTTACATTATCGACTATCTTAACCTTCTTAAAGGAAAAAGCTTTTAACATTGCATCTGAATATGAAAAATTAGATGACCAATCAGAAACATTGAAGTTTTTTATAGAAGTAACAGAAAAATATCCTACACTTGGTTATTTTTTATTAATACCTTTTTACTCGTTTATATCCAAATTTATATTTAGAAAATATAAGAAGTATAATTTCACAGAACATATCGTAATAAACACATACCTAATAGCACATCTAACGATATTAACCTTTATTCCTTATCTAATTTCGTTTAGCTTTGGTGATTATATAGAAGAAAGTAGTTTTGTTTTTTTAGGGATTCAGGCTATTTACGCAACATTTTTATTCAAAAATTTATATAAAATTAAATACATAAAGGTTATCGTAAAAGGACTTATTGGATTCTTATTGATTCTTTTAATCTTTATCGGATTAGCAGTTGCGATGGCTCTATCTACAAAGTTTCTTGAAGAATACGGGTTTCTTAACTAAGCTTCTCGGACTTCTGAAAATTGCACATCATAAAGATTTTTGTAGTAGCCGTTTTCAACCTCCAACAGCTCATTGTGGTTTCCTTGTTCTACAATCTTACCGCTATCCATAACGATAATTTTATCAGCATTTTTAATGGTTGCTAATCGGTGAGCAATAACAATAGAAGTTCTACCTTCTGTAATCTTGTCGGTAGCGTCCTGGATCAATTGTTCGCTATGAGAATCTATAGAAGATGTGGCTTCATCTAAAACTAAAACACCAGGATTAGAAACGTAAGCTCTAAGAAAAGATATCAATTGCCTTTGACCAGAAGAGAGCATCACCCCTCTTTCTTTCACATTATAATGATAACCGCCAGGAAGGCTACTTATAAAATCATGAATCCCTATTTCTTTAGCAGCTTTCACAACTTGATCCTCTGTTATATTCGTATTATTTAGCGTTATATTATTAAAAATAGTATCTGCAAACAAAAACACATCTTGCAAAACTACAGCGATATGGCTTCGCAAAGATTTTAAATCAATGGTATCAATAGGTTTTTTATCAATAGAAATAACTCCTCCGTCGATTTCATAAAACCTATTTAACAAATTTATAATTGTCGATTTACCTGCACCAGTGGCCCCTACAATTGCAACTGTTTCTCCAGAATTAACAGAAAACGAGATTCCTTTTAACACTTCTTCTCCTTCTATATAACTAAAACGAACATCATTAAAATCAATATTCCCTTCTATATTCTGAAGTTCTATCGTTCCTAAATCATTTATCTTAGAATTTGTATCCAATACTGCAAATACTCGATTAGCCGCAACCATACCCATTTGTAGAGTATTAAACTTATCCGCTATCTGTCGCAGTGGTCTAAAAAGCATTTGAGATAACTCAATAAAAGCAATTACAACACCTAAGGTAATCACATCACCCTGCGCAGCTCTTAATCCCCCATACCAAACTATTAATCCTATAGTGATCGAACTAGACATTTCTGCAATAGGAAAAAATATCGAATTATACCAAACGGTTTTTATCCATCCTTTTTTGTGCTTTTCATTTATTTCTTTAAAACTATCATATTCAATATCCTCTCTAGTAAAGAGCTGAACTATTTTCATTCCAGTTATTCGTTCCTGTACAAAAGAATTTAAATTAGAAACTTGAGTTCTTACTTCTTCAAAAGCAGTTTTCATTTTTCTTTGAAAAACCCTAGTAGCAAAAATTATAAAAGGTAAAATTGCTAAAACAATTAAGGTAAGTTGCCAACTGTAGTACAACATAAAACAAAGAATAACCGCCATTTTTAACAAGTCACTTATGATCATAAAAAGTCCTTGACTAAATATACTGGCAATCGTTTCTATATCACTCACTGCACGAGTTACTAATCTACCTACCGCAGACTTATCATAATACTGTTTCTTAAAACCTAACATATGATCAAAGAGCTTCACTCTAACATCTCTAATCACCTCCTGACCTAACCAATTAGCAAAATATATAAATAGAAATTGGAAAATAACCTCCAATAATAACACTCCGAATATTAAGCTGATATAAAAAACTATTAATTTTTCATCCTTAGGAATAAAACTTTCGTCAATTGTTTTCTGTAATAAGAGAGGTCTTAACACCGCAAAAGCGGATAATAAGATAGCAGATAAAGCCACAAAATAAAATGTAAACCGATAAGGATTAGTGTAACTAATCAATCTTCTAAATAATTTAAAATCAAATGCCTTTCCGCTTTTTTCAGCCATTATTTTTTACAATAAATAGTTTTTAGGTACTGTACTTCTGTCAAATATAAACCATGAGCTGGCACAGAATACCCAGCTTCACTTCTGTTTTCACTTTTAATTATCCTTTCTAAATCTTCTAAACCTAATTTATGTTCTCCAATTTCTATAAGTGTTCCAACAATCGCTCTTACCATATTTCTTAAAAAACGATTTGCGGAAATCTTAAAAATTAATTTATTATCATTCATCTCCCAAACAGCACGGGTAATAGTACAATTATACGTTTTTACATCGGTTTTAGACTTACTAAAACATTTAAAACTCGTATAGTTTAACAGTAATTTAGCAGCTTCATTCATCAAGTCAACATCCAACTCTTTCTTTAGATAATACGCACTATCTATGCTAAAAGGGTCTTTATACAGTGTTACAAAATACTCATAAGACCTACTTATCGCATCAAACCTTGCGTGCGCATCATCACTTACCAAACTCATTTCTTTTATTGCAATCTCTTTAGGAAGAAGAGAATTAAGCTTATATCGAAATTGAACAACGTCCAATTCATCCTCATTATCAAAATGAGCCATTATTTGTTTTGCATGAACGCCAGCATCTGTTCTACCAGCACCAACAATATCAATCTTAGATTTCAACAATAATGATAGCGAATTTTCTAAAACCTCTTGTACAGAAATTGCATTAGGTTGTCGTTGCCATCCATGATATGGAGTTCCATTATATGAAAGTTCTAAAAAATATCTCAAAGGTTTATCCTATTTTTGTCCTAGTTCTAATCGCAAATATACTTTATAATATAGAGATGAATTATATAGTAACACTTCGGTTTATTTATTACATCATAAATCTTTCTTATTCAATAATTTGAAAAAAATACTCTTACTTAGCGATACTCATAGCTATATCGACGATCGTATTTTACATTATGTAAACGAAGCAGATGAAGTTTGGCATGCAGGAGACATCGGCGACCTCAAAGTAACCGATAAGATCGAAGCCATTAAACCACTTCGTGCTGTTTACGGAAATATCGATGATGACAAAGCCAGAGTTTGTTTTCCGCTACATCAGCGATTTTCTTGTGAAGAAGTTTCTGTTTGGATCACTCATATTGGAGGATATCCACCAAAATATAATCGCAATACAATACAGGAAATAAAAACAAACCCACCGCAATTATTCATATGTGGACATTCACATATTTTAAAAGTGATTCCTGACAAAAATAACGGCGTATTACATATGAATCCTGGAGCAGCCGGAAAACATGGATTTCATAAAGTAAGAACCATGTTACGATTTACATTACGTAAAGGAAAAATAGAAAACCTCGAAGTAATCGAGCTTGGTAAAAAATAAGACCCGAAGTTGGCATACTCCGGGTCCTAACGCACTAATACTACTAAGATTTTAGGTTTATCGTAATCGATCTACAGATTTTACGAGATTTTCATCCTTTTTTATAGCCTTGTTGGCTACAACTAATAAAACGATAGAAATAATAGGAATCAACATCCCAATACCTTTCTCCGAAACCAAGGTTTCTCCAGATAATGTTAGTGACCAATAAACAAATACTCCTAGTAAAATAAAGTTTAATAAGATATTGATACGCCCCAAAACAAATTGAAGCTGTCTATTTTTAAATAAAAAAATACTTACTAAAGCCAAAATTGCTGACCCAGCAAACATTCCCAAAACCAAAAGATTATCCTGAGGTAATAATTCCTCTCCATTTTCATTAAGTCCATAAGGCAAAATAGTAGACAACCCACCGGATATTAAAACTACTAAAAACAAATAAACTGATTGAATTCTTTGTATCATTCCCCCTTATTCTTTTGGAAAAGCAAAAATAAGAGTTTCTTTTCATAATTATGTGTAAAAATCAAAAATAAAGTCGTATACTTGCATCACAATTTATGTAACCCATTCTATTTAGGTTACTTACCTTCAAAATAAAATTTTCCTAGAATTCTTCTTTAGAAAATTTAATACCAGAACCTTAAATTATATAACAAATTTAAATGTTAGAGATTTCTGAATTAAAAGCAAAAAAGCTTCCTGAGCTACAGGAAATTGCGAAAAGTTTAAATGTACCTAAATTTCGCACCATGAAAAAGTTAGACTTGGTATATCAAATACTTGATTACCAGGCAGCAAACCCTAACAAGGTAAAAGAGGTTATCACAGAAGATTCTTCTACTAAAACAGAGAAGAAAACCGAAAAACCACAATCAAAGCAAGCACCAAGGCAAAGAAGACCGCGTAAAACCGCAAACACTCAAAATCCTCAAGCTAAAAAAGACACAAATCCTCCTGTAGAAAAAAGTAATCCTGTTAAACAAGAGCCTAAGGAGAACACCCAACCTGCGAAAGAGGTCAAGGAAAACAAAAAACCTCAAAGAAAACAGGAAGACAAAAAAGAGGAACGTAAAGACGATAACAGGAAAGATAATCGCAATAGAAATAACGATAAATCCCAAAACAAAAACCGTAATAACAATAATAAAAAAGATAATAACGGAAATAGGGATAACGGAAATAGAGACAATAGAAATCGCTATAAAGAACCAGATTACGAATTTGATGCAATCATCCAAAGCGAAGGAGTACTTGACATCATGCAAGATGGTTATGGCTTTTTAAGATCTAGTGACTACAACTACCTTTCTTCTCCCGATGACATATACGTTTCACAATCACAAATTAGACTATTTGGGCTTAAGACAGGGGATACAGTTCTTGGACAAGTAAGACCCCCTAAAGAAGGTGAAAAATACTTCCCTCTTATAAAGGTAAATAAAATTAACGGCCTCGATCCTCAAGTAGTAAGAGACAGAGTTTCTTTTGAACACCTAACACCACTTTTTCCACAAGAGAAATTTAAATTAGCAGAAAGACAAAGCACTATATCAACACGAATAATGGATTTGTTTTCCCCTATTGGTAAAGGACAACGAGGCATGATCGTTTCTCAACCAAAAACAGGTAAAACAATGCTACTAAAGGATGTAGCCAATGCAATTGCAGCCAATCATCCCGAAGTATACCAAATGATATTACTGATCGATGAAAGACCCGAAGAAGTTACCGACATGCAGCGTAATGTTCGTGGAGAAGTTATAGCATCAACATTTGACAAGGAAGCTCACGAGCACGTGAAAATAGCCAATATAGTTTTAGAAAAAGCTAAAAGATTAGTAGAATGCGGTCATGATGTAGTAATACTACTAGACTCTATTACCCGTTTAGCAAGAGCATACAATACTGTACAACCTGCTTCTGGTAAAATTCTTAGTGGTGGTGTTGATGCAAATGCACTACACAAACCAAAACGTTTCTTTGGAGCAGCACGTAATATAGAAAATGGAGGATCCCTTACTATTATCGCCACAGCCTTAACAGAAACCGGCTCTAAGATGGACGAAGTTATTTTTGAAGAGTTCAAAGGAACAGGTAATATGGAATTACAATTAGATCGTAAAATATCCAATCGTAGAATTTTCCCTGCTATTGATCTTACATCGTCAAGTACACGTAGAGATGACATATTATTAGACGAAAACACAATACAAAGGATGTGGGTAATGAGAAAATACCTAGCGGATATGAATCCTGTAGAAGCTATGGAATTTATCAATGAGCGTTTTAAACAAACAAGAAACAATGATGAATTCTTGATTTCCATGAACGGATAAAACACACCTTATATATATAATGTAGAAAATGGCTGTCACTAAAATGACAGCCATTTTTTTATTTACAGTTTTTTTAAGGATCATAATCAGCACATCTATGTAATTTTGCAATAAAGATTAAACACTGAAAGGTTTAACAACAAACAAAGACTATTATAAAAAAAAATTATGAAGACCTTAATATATAGCATACTCACCGTTTCTACTTTACTAACTAGTTGCCAAGGTAATAGTCAAAATAATAACCAAATTAGTAATACCGCTCAAAATCAAAACATAAAAGCTATCCAAACCGAACCAATTAATGGATTAGAACGAGCATATTTCGCCAGCGGATGTTTTTGGTGCGTAGAAGCAGTATATGAAAGCGTTATTGGCGTACAAGAAGTAGTCTCTGGATACTCTGGAGGACATACCAAAAATCCCACCTATGAATCGAGCAATACTGGACGCACGGGGCACGCAGAAGCTGTAGAAGTTTTATATGATCCAAAAATAATTTCCTTTTCATCACTAATTGACGTTTATTTTGGTTCCCAAAATCCAACACAAATAAACGGCCAAGGCCCAGATCACGGGTCTCAATACAGATCAATTATATTTTATCAAAATGATGAACAAAAAAATATAATTCAAAAAAAGAAAAACTTTCTTAGCAAAAGTTTAAATAGACAAATCGCAGCAGAAGTAACTCCATTTCAAAAATTTTGGAAAGCAGAAGATTATCACCAAGATTACGAAAAAAGAAATCCATATAATAGATATATTCAGAATGTATCCATACCAAGATTAAAACGTTTTCAAAAAAAATTCCCTGAATTAATCAAAGAAAACCACTAAATCGTTTTCTAAACGACCATATACAAATTCTTTTAAATGATAATCACATTCTCACTAAAATCTTACACCACAAAAACGGTCAGCTATTTCTGACGGAGGCAAAACTCGATCTAAAAACAACGTAAATAAGTGAATTTTTCAATAGAGTATTAGCCATGTTAATCTTAAAATAAAATACCTAATACAACAAACTGAAATATATGAGAATTTAAAACAAAACAAAGAAAGAAAAAACTCAAACTACTTAATATCAAAAAGATAAGATCACCAAGAAGAATAATATCTATTTAAAAATACAGAAATATACTATGCATGCATAATTAAAAATGTTAAAGTATTGTAAAAAACAAAATCCAATCACTAATAATCCATTGATAAAAAAAGTAAAAATAAATTTTAAAAAAACTAAAAAATCGCTCACCGACTTCAAGCCCAATAAACACGGTGTAAATCAGTTGTAATACACAAAATAATCGTTGAAAAACACAAATTGATTAAAAAAAAAGTAGATTTTTATGCAAATAAAGTCAAAACAAGTTGTGTTTTTCATATTAATAACTTACTTTTGTTTATAGTTTAAGAGTTTTCAACTCAGCTGATTAATAAATAAGTTTAAACTTGTGCTCAAGGAAAACATGTTTAATTAACTGAAAAACAACAACTTAAGCTTATAAATGTTCTTTAAAAATCTACTTTATTTAACACAAAGGCAACTTTTGTTAACAATTTAGAAATGTCATTAAAAATAGTTTGGCATGTTTTTTGAGAACGGATTTTTGAACAATAACTTTTAAAAGAGTATAAAAAAAGCAACTAAAGATTAACGTCTTAAGATTAAAGAACCCTAATCTGCTTTATTTTTGAATTTTAACTATGTAAACACAGAAAGATTATGAAATCAATTTTTACATTTATTTTGCTATTGGTGATGACTTCCTCGACTTTCGCTCAAATAAAGTCGCTGGATCGCTATTTAATGTCCACCGCCAAATTAGAATTAAGAACTGGACCAGGAGCAAATTTTGACATTATTGGTGAAATCCCACAAGGAACACAAGTATATGTTATTAGTTCTGGTTATGGAGACTGGAGTACAGTTCAATACAAAAACGGAAACGGTTTTGTACTAACAAAATTACTAGCAGAAGATAGTAGTATTGCAGAAGCTGAAAGAGCTGCAAAAGCTGCTGAAGCTAGAAGAAATGCTGCTAGACTTGCAGCAGAAGAAGCAATTAGAAAAGCGGAACAAGCAAAAATTGCTGCTGCTGAAGCTGCAAGAAAAGCAATTGCTGAAGCAGAAAGATTAACAAGACAAGCTGAAGCTGACGCAGCTGCTGCTGAAGCTGCTGCTGCTGCCGCGAAACAAAATCAAACGGCTGCTGAAAGAAGAAGGTTGGCTGAATTAGCTGAGACCCAAAAAGCACTAGAAGAAGCTAATAAAAGAACTTTAGGATCTACAGAAACTGCGTATACTCCTATTGAATCTAAAACAGCTTCAGGCGGCAGTAATGCTGGAACAAGAGCAACTGCTGCTCCTACTAAGGTAACCAGAGAAAATAAATATTCTAGCTGGGAAAAGAAAGCATATAAATCAGGAGCTACCCCTAAGTCATTTAACTTTAAAGGTAAATATGAATACAAGTTAGATAATTATCTTAAAATAGAGGTTGGTCAAAATACGGACGTTGTTGTTAAACTAGTAAAAATGGGTAAAACTGCGAAAGATGATGAAACAGTGAGAATCGTTTTTATCAATAGTAGCCAAACCCAATTTATAAGAAATATACCAGAAGGGGAATACTACTGTGTTATTGCTTATGGAAAAGAATGGAGAGAGTCTCCTAGCAAAAATGGAAAGCGTCAAGGAACGTTTACAAAAAACGCTTTGTATGAAAAAGGACAGGACATCTTAGACTTCAAAACTATCAAAACTGAGGCAGGATTAAATGTACCTAATTATAGTCTTTCATTAGATCTTATGGATAATGGAACATTATATAACGGATCAGAAGATCAAGATAATATCAAAGCGTCTGATTTCAATTCTTTCTAAGACAAGAAGGTATATAATTTAAAATATTAATTTTATTATCACCAATAATAAATGTAAGATAAAAAAGCGTCTTTTAGGGACGCTTTTTTTGTTGCTATACCGCAAAACTTATTTTAATGTTTACAGATAAATACAATTAAGAATGATAAACAATAGTATAACAAATATTAGTTTATCAAATTAAACCACATATATAAAAAAGCTTTAAGTTTTTTTAAACCTAAAGCTTTTAATAATTTAACTAATTGCAGATTAAAAAATAAATAAATCTAAAAAATCCTTTAAACACTATCTTTTAAACATTACCCATTATTGCGATGTCTCTCTCTAGCCAACAATGTGTTTTTAAGAAGCATAGCAATGGTCATCGGACCAACTCCTCCAGGAACTGGTGTAATAAAGGAAGCTTTTTTACTAACATTTTCGAAATCCACATCTCCTACGATTCTATATCCTCTTTCTCTAGAATCATCAGCTACCCTAGTAATACCTACATCAATAATAACAGCATCGTCTTTTACCATTTCTGCTTTAAGAAAATTAGGAACACCTAAAGCCGATATAACAATATCCGCCTGAGAAATAATTTGAGTAATATTTTTTGTATGGCTATGTGTTAATGTCACTGTAGAGTTACCAGGCCATCCTTTTCTACCCATCAAAATACTCATTGGTCTACCTACAATATGACTTCTACCTATAACCACGGTATGCTTTCCTTTTGTATCAACATTATAACGTTCTAAAAGTTCTAAAATACCAAATGGTGTAGCAGGAATAAAAGTAGACATATCCAAAGCCATTTTTCCAAAATTCATTGGATGAAAGCCATCAACATCTTTATCTGGATCTACAGCCAACAATACTTTTTGAGTGTCAATTTGTGGAGGTAGTGGTAACTGAACTATAAATCCATCAATATCAGAATCTTCATTCAGTTCTTTAATTTTAGCCAATAGCTCAACTTCGCTTGTAGTGCTTGGCATTTTTACTAAAGTAGATTCAAAACCTATTCTTTCACATGCCTTTACCTTACTACCAACATAAGTAAGACTCGCACCATCATTACCAACTAATACAGCTGCTAAGTGCGGAACTTTCTCGCCACGATCTTTCATCTTTTGAACTTCGTCAGCAATTTCATTTTTTATATCGTTACTTACTTTTTTACCGTCTAAAACTTCCATATTGAGCCCCTACTCTATTATTAATTTAATTATATATTATTTCATTTTACCCATCATCTGCATCATTCGCTTTCCGCCTCCACCTTGCATCATTTTCATCATTTTACTCATCTGATCAAACTGCTTAAGCAATTGATTAACCTGCTGTACAGAAGTTCCCGATCCTTTACCAATGCGTTTTTTTCTACTTGCATTTATGATCTGAGGCTTTGTTCGTTCTGCAGGGGTCATAGAATGAATAATTGCTTCGATGTGTTTAAAAGCATCATCATCGATATCGACATTCTTCATCATTTTACCAGCTCCAGGAATCATTCCAACCAGATCCTTCATATTACCCATCTTCTTAACCTGCTGAATTTGTTTTAAGAAGTCATCAAAACCAAATTGATTTTTGGCAATTTTTTTCTGTAATTTTCTGGCCTCTTCTTCATCAAATTGCTCTTGAGCTCGTTCTACAAGAGATACAACATCTCCCATTCCCAAGATACGATCTGCCATACGAGAAGGATAAAAAACATCAATTGCTTCCATCTTTTCTCCCGTACCAATAAACTTTATCGGTTTATTAACAACAGATTTAATAGAAATTGCTGCTCCACCTCTAGTATCACCATCTAACTTAGTAAGAATAACACCATCAAAATTTAACACATCATTAAAAGCCTTTGCTGTATTAACGGCATCTTGACCTGTCATTGAATCTACAACAAATAATGTTTCATTAGGAGTAACCGCTTTATGGATATTAGCAATCTCGGTCATCATGACTTCATCAACCGCTAAACGACCTGCTGTATCTATAATAACTACATTAAATCCGTTCGCTTTAGCATGGGCAACACCTGCTTTAGCAATCGCAACAGGATCATTATTTCCTCTATCACTAAAAACCTCTACATTTATTTGTTCTCCAACTACATGTAACTGATCAATAGCTGCTGGTCGATATACATCACAAGCAACTAAAAGAGGTTTTTTAGTTTTTTTATTCTTTAGAAAGTTTGCTAATTTTCCAGAAAAAGTAGTTTTACCAGATCCTTGTAATCCAGACATTAAAACTACTGAAGGATTACCCGAAAGATTAACACCTGCTACTTCTCCTCCCATCAATTCGGTTAACTCGTCTTTTACAAGCTTCACCATTAATTGACCAGGTTTTAAACTTTTTAGTACATTCTGACCTAACGCTTTTTCCTTTACAGTAGCTGTAAAATCTTTGGCGATTTTATAATTAACATCGGCATCGACCAACGCTCTACGAACTTCCTTAAGTGTCTCAGCAACATTTACTTCCGTAATTTGACCGTGGCCTTTAAGAATATGTAACGCCTTATCTAACTTATCACTTAAATTATCAAACATATGCTTTCTTCAGATTTTGAAAAAATCTACTTTTTTAGTAGACAGGTGCAAATTTAATGATTTGAAGTGTATTAATAAAGAATGCCAATAACAGAATTCTAAATATCAAGAAAGAAATTTTACTGAAACAAAAAAAGCTATTGGAAAGAACATAAGGTTATCTTTCTAATAGCTTTCCGGACATTATTCTTAGGCTAATTCAACTTTATGTCCTTTATAAAGATGGAGGAATTAATACTCCATTAATAACATGCACGATACCATTAGAAGCTTCAATATTTGCAATATCTACTCTAATAATTTCATTTAGAAAGACTTGTCCATCAATCATTTCAATAGTTACCTCATCTCCTTGAACAGTAGTAACCGTTTGTCTTGTAAGCAAATCATCGGCAGTAAATTTACCGGATGCCACATGATACAATAGCACTTCGGTTAAAGCTTCTCCTCCAGGAATTGCATCTAAAGCAGCAAATGCATCATTAGTTGGTGCAAATACGGTAAAAGGTCCCTCTCCATTTAGTGTATCTACCAGATTAGCTGCCTGTAATGCCCCCACTAAAGTAGAAAGCTCTGGAGTTGCAACCGCGATTTCGACAATAGATTGAAGATCGGCTGGAGGGAGTAATACTCCATCAATTATGTGTATAATACCATTAGACGCTTCGATATCTGCCAAAAGTACTTTTATAGTACCATTTAAAAACACCTCTCCATTGATCATTTCAATGGTTACTTCATCTCCTTGTACTGTGGTAACTGTTTGCCCGGTAATTAACTCTTCTGCAGTAAATCTTCCTGCTGCTACGTGATACAAAAGCACCTCTATTAAAGCTTCTCCTCCTGGAATTGCATCTAAAGCAGCAAATGCATCATTAGTTGGTGCAAATACTGTAAAAGGTCCTTCTCCGTTTAATGTATCTACTAAATTAGCAGATTGCAATGCTCCTACTAAAGTAGAAAGCTCTGGAGTTGCGACAGCTATCTCTACAATTGATGGTAAAGGCTGAAAAGATGGTGGTATTAATACTGCATCTATGATTTGGATTACTCCATTAGAACCACCAATATTTGCAGAAAGCAACTTAACAGTGTCATTTATAACAATTTCATTGTTTTCATCAAGACTTACTTTAACATTTTCACCTTGTAATGTTTCTATCATTTCTTCTCTTAACAATCTTGGTGTATTAAATCTTCCACTTGCTACATGATACAACAGCACCTGTTTTAACACTTCTAACTCCGGAACTTCATCTAATGCTGCAAATGCCTCATCTGTAGGTGCAAAAACTGTGAACGGGCCTTCTCCGGACAAAGGAGCTACTAAATCTGTGGCTTGTAAAGCCCCAATTAAAGATGTGAATCTACCATCTTCTACAATTAAATCCACAATCGTTTTATCAGGGAAAATAGTTTTAACTAGTTCAGCATTCCAATCTCCTCTTCCTATCCCATTTCCAAAAATTCTAAAGTGTCCTTCTAGATCACCTTCTTCATCTACTCTTCCAATTGCAAAAATCAAATTTCTACCAGGAGGGTCAATTATTAAATAAACAATTCCGTCACTTACAATAGCTCCTCTAGTCCTAGCTTTAGTCCCATCGGGTAATACCAAATTTCCTCGAACGATTGTAAAGCTAGCGTGATATAAGGTGAAGTTTAAGCGAAGTTTACCTGTAATATCTGTTCCTGCTCCAGTTCCACTATTAACTGTTGCAGAAAAATCATATACTCGTCGTTCTCTACTGATATCGAATCTAGAATCTTTAGAACTGCCAAAAGCTTCATCTTCGTTTACGGGTTCAAGCAACTCACCATCGATAATATTCTGAGTCATTTCCTCAACTTCGTCAAAACTAATAATTTTTGACTCTCCAAATTCGATTTGATCAGGGTTTTCGGGGTCTAATTCATTATTATCATTTTGACAAGAAATAATGAAGTTCGTTAAAATAAGGCACAAAAATGGTACCGTTAATCTTTTGATTAGCGTTTTCATGAGTTTGAATTTAAATTAGTTAATATTTAAAATATGTGTGAGAAAAAAGGGCATTTAGTCCTGAATTAATAGGGAGATTCAATATCTAAATGCCCTTTCGGGGGGAATTATAATCTAGAGGTGCAGTGCACTATATATTTTAGTTTACTGTTCTAGTTAATTTCTTCTTATAGTGCAGGAAGAATTACCTTATCAATCGCATGGATTACACCATTAGCAGCCTGAACATTGGTAACAATAATATTACTTACTCTATCATTAACATCTGTTAATGTTGCATTTGTTGCATCAGCAGTAATATCTCCTCCTAATGTAGTTACTGTACCAGTCATTAAATTTTCTTCTCTAACATTTGCTTCTGCTACAACATGAAGATTTAAAGTAGCCGTTAATGTAGCTTCTTCTATATCAGCTAAGGAAGCTGCTCCAAGTTCTGTTAAAAGGCTAGCAAATGCATCATCTGTTGGAGCAAACACAGTAAAAGGTGCCGGGGATGTTCCATTTTCTGTACTCAATATAGAAACATAATTTTCATCTAATTGATCATCTCTGGTAAGAGCCGCTACAAGATTACTAAAAGTTGCATCAGCTGTAGCAAAAGTAACCACTGTTGGTAGCGTAATTACAGCGTCCACCTTATGAATTACTCCATTAGAAGCAACAATATCTGCTTCACTAACATCGGATATACCATTAAAAGAAACTCCACTTTCAGTATTTATATAAATACTTAAGTTATCCATAGTATCACCGTAGGTAGCTAATGTATTATTATAACTAGTAGTAAGAGCTGTCGAAATATTTGTTCCGGCAATTACGTGATTTAATAAGACCTGCTCTAATGCAGCAGTTGATAATCCAGAAATATCTCCTAAATCTGTGAATGCATCGTTATCAGGCGCCAGTAATGTTAAATTACTATCTGCACCACTTAATACAGCTACAAAATCCGTGTCAAAACCAGGTGTAGTTGCTGCTCCAGCAAGTGAAGAGAAATTACTATCAGCTGTCACAAAAGTAAGCATCGTAGGCAATGGAATTACTTTATCCACTGCGTGTATAATACCATTATCTGTCATTATATCTGGAGTTGTTACAGTAGACTCCCCATTTATTACTACACCATTTGCTGTATTAATATACATGCTGATATTAGTATTAGAATTAGATTCTGTAGCTAAATTCTTCACATAACCTGTTGTTAGACTAGTAGAAGCTTGCGTAGTTCCTAAAACGTGGTTTAATAAAATTTGCTCTAACGTTTCAACAGGCACATCTTCTAATGGTGTTCCATCTAAAAATTCAGTAAATGCAGCGTTGTTAGGTGCAAATACAGTAAAATTACCATTCCCATTTAATGTTACGTCTAAATCTGTTCTTTCCAATGCAGCTAATAAAGAGCTATAATCCGCATTATCTGCAACAAAATCAGCTATTGTCATTGCATCGGGGATAAATGTAGTATCGTCGTCATCACTACAAGAAGCAATTGAAATAATACAGAATGCTAAAAAAGCTTTTTTGAAGAAATTTTTCATGTTATTGGTTTTTATTTTTTTAATTTATTGTTCGTTGATGAAACAACTGATAAAGTAAAAGTGCTACCTCAAAAAATGATTTTAGTATTTTTTTAACTTTTTGTTTAACTATTTTATTAAAAAAATTAAACAAAACTATCCGTCATTTTCATCACAAGATGTTTCAAATGTTAGTATCTCAGATACTAATTGATCATTATGTATTACTTCTATACTGGTCCCATCACTTAATGATAATCTCAAAGGGTAATTAATGGCAACTAACGTATTTTCATCAAGATTATCCATAAATCCATACACTTGTGCATCATGAATTACTTCTATTGTATTTAAAATATTGTTAGAGGTATTATAAGTTGCAAACCTAAAAGGGTATATAAAATCAATACATTCTATATCATCATCCTGTAACTCACAACTATTAGCCAATGTTTGTAATTGTGATTCGTTTTCGATTATTTCTTCTATATAATTATGTTGTGTAACGGTAATAGGAAATTGGATCTGAATATTATCTGATTCTGTAAAAAGATCATAATCTGAAATTTGATTGATGATTATTTCATCTGTACCATTTAGCAGTATCGAATATGGTAAGTTAATACTATAACAATTACCTCCATCAACTAAATCATCAAAAGACCCATCGTGAGTAACAATATTCCTCATTAACCCTGCGAGTTGCGAATCCTGACGAATGGCATTATCCAACTCAGGATCAATAAGTTCTCTCTCCTCCTCTTGACAAGAAATCATTAATACCGTAAAACTCACAAGTATTAAGATTATACAATTTCTCATTTTTTCCATAGTACTTTTCTTCATTTAATTCATTATTATAACAATTTAAGTACTCAAATTCCCACTAGCTTAAGTTTTTTTTTAATTTTGGAAAAAATTCAAAATGCCAAAAACTCTCTTCAAAGATGTTTGCGAGGAAAGACTGTTTTCAGAATTATTTAAAAAACATTCTAAAAATCTTCACGACTTCATTTATTACAAATATGGTTCTCATATAAATCCTAAAGATCAAGTTCAGGAAGCTTTTATTAAGTTATGGGATAATTGTAATAAAGTTTCAATAGAAAAAGCAAAGAGTTTTTTATTCACCGTAGCTAATAATCTTACTTTAAATCAGATAAAACATGATAAAGTAAAATTAAATTATAAGTTAACAGAAACAAAAAGTAGTACAAATGAAAGTCCTCAATTTATAATGGAGGAAAAAGAATATCTTTTAAAATATCAAAATGCACTATCTAACTTAACAGAATCTCAAAGAGTTGCGTTTTTGATGAATAGAATAGAAGGCAAAAAGCACAAAGAAATTGCTGATTTATTAGGTATTTCTAGAAAAGCAGTAGAAAAAAGAATTTATGGTGCTCTAGAAAAGTTGAGAAAAGATATTGAAGGAATTTAAAAAATAATTTAAAAACCTGGGTAGGAATTTTCACCTATCAGTTGTTATAATATTAAGAAACTTGTTATGAAAAAGGAGAATCTTATTAATAAGTGGTTGAATAATGATCAACTCACTAAGCAGGAATCAGAGGCGTTTGAGAAATTGGACGCCTATGATTCTTATGTAAAAATATCAGAAACGGCTAAAAAATTTAATGCACCTGATTATGATACAATAAGTAATTTACAAAACCTTACTAACTATTTATCTAAGAAAAAACGAATATCAAAAAGAAAATCTTATGTTAAAATATTGTTTCCTGTAGCTGCAATTTTTGTAATTGGGATTGGCTTATATTTTTCTTTTTTCAAACAATATGATACTACAATAAAAACTATAAGTGATAAATCTACAATTAATCTTCCTGATGATTCAATGATAAGACTTAATGCTACCTCTTCATTAACTTACAATGAAAAAAACTGGGAAAGTGAACGTAAAATATTATTGCAAGGAGAAGCATATTTTAAAGTAGCTAAAGGTAAAAAATTTGATGTCCATACCCCATCAGGGATCGTAAGTGTTATAGGAACTAGGTTTAACATTAAGCAAAGAGGAAACTTTTTTGAAGTAATTTGTTACGAAGGAGTTGTTGGTGTTGCTATAGGTGATGAAACAAAGTATTTGAGAGCTGGAGATGTGCTAGAATATGATTCAAATGATATTTTGAATAAGAAAACTATTGACCGGCTACCTAAATGGTACGATAATAAAAGTTCTTTTTACAAAGTTCCCTTTTCTAAAGTTCTTAAAGAATTGGAATGGCAATTTGGAGTTACGCTACAAACAAAAAATATAGATACTTCTATACTATTTACAGGTAATTTTGTACATTCAAATATTGAAAATGCATTAAAATCGGTTACGATTCCAATGCGTATAAAATATGTGATTAATAACAAAACAGTAACTTTATCTAAAGAGTGATTAAACCCAAAATCCTCATTTTTATTTTTTTAATGTTATTTTTTCTTTTTAAGGTAAATTCTCAAACCGAAAAAGATACGATTTCACTTATATCGTTTTTAAATACTATACAGAAAAAATTTGGGTATGATTTTTCTTATGTAAACCAAGAATTGGAAAATATTAATATTATTAAACCTTCTGATTCTATTTCTTTCGAACGAACCATTGTATATCTCAGAAATAACACTCCATTCGATTATACGATCCTAAAAAACAATTCTGTTGCTATTAGTTTTAAGTTTACAGAAATATGTGGTGTTTTAGTTGACATCACTAATAGAAATATATCTGACGCTTCTATTCAAGGAATCGATGACACCTCTATTAGTGATATTAATGGCAATTTCACGCTTAAAGTGAATTATCCTAATGAAAAAATTAAAATTAGTTTTTTAGGTTACTCACCAGTCACTGTTTCTGCACTTGATTTTTTTAACAAACCTTGTAAAAAAATAACATTAATTCAAAAACTAGAGTATATAAACGAAATCGTCCTAAATGACTATTTAATTAAAGGGATAGATAAACAACTTGATGGTTCTATTCAAATCGATTATAATGATTTTGGTATTTTGCCTGGTCTTACAGAACCAGACCTATTACAAACTATACAAGCACTTCCAGGAGTTCTTAGTGTAAACGAAACTGTTTCTGATATCAATGTAAGGGGAGGTACTAATGATCAAAACCTAATTCTATGGGATGGTATTAAAATGTATCAATCTAGTCACTTTTTTGGGCTTATCTCCGCATTTAATCCTTACTTAACTAAAAATGTTCAGGTATACAAAAATGGTTCAAGCGCCAAATATGGTGATGGTGTTTCAAGTGTAATAACAATGAATACGACTAACAAAATTAACAATAAGTTAGACGCAAGTATTGGTTTAAATTTAATTAGTGTTGATACTTATTTAGATACTCCAATAAATAAAAAATCATCCATTCAATTAGCAGTAAGACATTCTATTAATGATATATTAGAAACACCAACATATAATCAGTACTTTGACAAAGCATTCCAAAATTCTGAAGTATTTAGCACTAATAATTCTGGAGAGCGATTTTCTTTCTATGATATAAGTATGAGATGGCTATATCAATTATCTCCAAAAGATCTTATAAAAGTGAACGCTCTTCTAATGCGAAACAACCTAGTTTTTCAAGAAAATTCTTCTGACACCCAGATTAATAACTCTAGAGAAAGTAGTGCTACACAAAACAACATCGTAGGTGGTATTCTTTATCAAAGAAATTGGAGTAAACTTTTTCAGAGTGAACTACTATTGTATGGCACAAATTATGTCCTAGAAACAATTAATTCTGACATACCAAATAATCAGCGACTTATACAAAACAATGATGTTCTAGAAAATGGTTTAAAACTAAATACATTTCTTAAAACTGATGCAAATATTAATTTGAAAAATGGATACCAATTCAATGAAACTGGTATATCATATTTACAAGAATTAAATAATCCAACATTTAGAGATCTTACTAAAGAAGTAATTCGTACGCATAGTTTATTTTCTGAGATAGAATATAATTCTGACAGCAGTTCTATATATGCAAACCTAGGTGCTCGTCTTAATTACTTAGAAAAGTTTGACACATACATTCTCGAACCAAGAATTAATTTTTACAAAAGATTTAATAATCACTTTACAATTGAGGTTTTAGGAGAAATCAAAAGTCAATCTACATCTCAAGTTATAGATCTACAGAATGATTTTCTAGGCATTGAAAATAGAAGATGGGTATTATCTAATGATGAAAACATTCCTGTTTTAAAAAGTAGACAAGCTTCTATAGGCCTTAGCTATAATCATAATAATTGGCTTATAACTACAGATATATACTATAAGGATGTAAAAGGAATTATTACTAGAAGTCAAGGATTTCAGAATCAATTCGAATTCACTAATGATCACGGTTCATACGAAGTATTAGGAATTGATTTTTTGATTAACAAGAGATTTAAAAACTTTAGTACTTGGCTTAGTTATTCGTATGCAGATAATGAATACTCATTCTCTAATTTAAGTCCATCCAATTTTGCCAACAATATTGATATTAGGCATAACGTAAACTTTGCAGCTGCATATAATAATAAAAACCTAAAGATATCCGCTGGTATAAATTGGCATAGTGGAAAACCAACTACATTTCCTAATACGACAAATAGCATTGAAAATGATATCATAAATTACCAAAATCCTAATGGCAATAGATTAAATAGCTACACCAGAATCGATCTTTCATCTACCTATACTTTTAAAATAGGAAAAAGCATTAACGGTTTAGCTGGGTTTTCAATTTGGAATCTTTTAAATCAAGAAAACATTTTTAATCAATATTTCGTCATAAGAAATCAAAGTGAAATTGAAACAATAAAAGAATTTGGTTTAGGCATTACACCTAATGCTGTTTTTAGATTAAGTTTCTAACCAAGTTTTTTAACACCATTATACCCAACAATATCTTCTCCTCCCGCAACTTTTTCTATATTTTGAATAATCTCAAAATCATTTTTTTTGAAAAAATCTTTTGTATTAGAATTAATTTGAGTGCTTAAGGTTAACATGTTCGCTTCTCTTGCGACTTCTTCTAAAGTCTGGTAAAGTTTCTTTGCTATTCCTCTTCCTTGATAATTTTGATGAACAAAAATATATTCTATTTCCCCATTTTTACTAAGCGAAAATGAACCAATAACTTCTCCATTAAGTTTAGCATTATATACATAGTCATCCACAAACTTTGCTTTCCAGTGTTTTTTATCTAATGCTAGTCTAGAAAATATTTTCACCTCTTCTTTGGTAAAAATCTTAGAACCATAGATGGTAACTGTTTGATAGAATAATCGTTGCATTAATGGCAAATCACTGTCAGTAGCTTTGGATATTTGATAATTCATTTAGTTAGATAGAAGAATACTTCTTTTATTATGGGGTAAAACAACATTTCCTATAAAAATAAAAAAAATGCCGTAGGAATGAAATTTTTAGTTAAAAAAAACATAAAATCAACGATAAATATCGTAATTTTTAAGTGCCCTAAATTATTTTTATGAAACATACCTATTATTGCTTTACCATTCTACTATTATTTACTAGTAGTATTGGGTTATCACAACAAAAAAAACTGGATAGCATTATTCAGGTTACAAAATCTATATCGGATTCCTTAAATATTAATCTTGCAGCTGATTTGATCTATGAATTGAATTTAAATGAAAAATTTGAAGAAGGTTTAAAATATTGCGATAGCGTTATTAGAATTTCTAAAGAGATCAAATACGATAAAGGTGTTGGACAGATACATAACGAAAAAGCTGCTATCTATAATCACACTGATGATTTATATGAAGCTTTAAAGTGTTTTGATCAAGCTGCTTTATACTACGGAAGAATAAATTACACAAGAGGGCTGGCGATAATTCAAAATAACAAAGCAGTTATTGAACAACGACTAGGAAATCCCGAAAAAAGCATTACACATCTTTTAGAAGCTAATCAATATTATGAAAAATTAAAAGATAGTGCTAGTCTATCCACAACTATTAACAACATTGGAAACGTCTATGGAGACATTAATGAGCTCGAATCCGCCAAAAAATATTATTATCAATCATTAGCACTAAAACGAAATACAAACTCGAAAACTATAGGTTCTACTCTTAATAATTTAGCACTAATTTATATCAAAGAAAAAAAATTAGATAGTGCATTGGTATTACTAAATGAATCTTTAACAATTAATAAAAGAGAAAATGATAGTCATGGAATTGCTGAGGCATATAGTGCTCTAGGCAGAATATCTTTTATTAAAAAAGAGTACCAGCAAGCCAAAAAGTATTATGAATCTGCACTTTTTATTGGAGGCAAAGTAGCCTATAAAGAAAGACTAATCAGAACAAAATTATCTCTTGGCGAAGTTGCTATAAAGACTAAGAAATTTCAAGATGCTGAAAGCTATATCTCTTCAGCTACTACTGAATCACAAAAGCTTAATTCTACGCCATTACTTCTCAACTGTTATGATTTATCCTCTACTCTAGACTCTGCACAAGGAAAATATCTAGACGCATATAAATGGCAAAAAAAATATAATAATTTATTTAATGCTCATACACTTAAAGAAACTAGTCAAAAAATAGAACTTGTAAAAAGAAGAGTTGAAGATGAAAAAAAGCAACAAATAACTTTAGATAAACAAAAAAAAAGTGAACAATTAGCTAAAGAAGAATTGTTCAAACAGAAAATATATACCTATTTGGCAATTGCAGCTTTTGTTGTTGCCTTCATTTTTATAATAGGAATAGTAAAAAGTAGATTAGAAAGAGCTAAATATATAAAAGAGTTAAATGAATCCAATCAAGTAAAAAACAAATTATTTTCTATTGTATCTCATGATTTAAAAAATGAAATACACGGTTTAGATAACACTCTTAATTTATTAAGAGATGATGTAATTTCTGAAAATGAATTTAAAGAGATAATCCCTTTACTTTCTAATAGTGCCCATCAAACATCCCTATTATTAACTAATCTATTAAACTGGTCCAAATCTCAGATGAATGAGCTTAAGGCAAACCCTAATACGTACGATTTTTCGGAAATTATACGAGAAAAAATTATATTTTTTTCATCAAAAGCTTCTCAAAAAGAAATCAAAATCATTAATGGCTTAAAAAACACCACACAGGTATATGCCGATAAAGATATGTGTACCATAGTAACCCAGAACCTGATTGCAAATGCAATAAAATTTTGCAATCCTGGAGACACCATAACCTTATTTAAAAAAGAAGAAGAGAACGTTGTAAAAATCTATTTTAATGACACCGGAATTGGAATATCTGAAGAAAATCTAAAGAAAATTTTTTCTGAAGAAACCTTGACCACAAAAGGAACTAACAACGAAGCTGGTACTGGATTAGGGTTAAATATTTGTAAAGAATTGATCGCTCTTAACCAAGGGACTCTATCTGTTGAAAGTACTCTTGGAAAAGGAAGTTCTTTTTGTATTACTCTACCAAAAAACCAAAACTCTTAAAATAATTACATACGCTCTGGAACCTGAATCCCAAGTAGACTAAATGCAGATTTAATAGTTTTACCCACCATTTCAGACAGTTGAACTCTAAAAACTTTCTCGGTTTCAGAATCTGCTCCAAATATTGATACATTCTGAAAAAACGAATTATACGCCTTTACTAAATCATATGTGTAATTAGCAACAATTGCAGGGCTTAAATCCTTAGCTGCACTCTGTATAATATCAGGATACATCTCTAACAATTTAATCAATTCTTTTTCTTTTCCATCCAATACTATATCACTTACAGAAGTACTCGAATTGAAATCCGCTTTACGCAAAATAGCCTGAATTCTTGCATAAGTATATTGAATAAAAGGACCGGTATTTCCTTGAAAGTCTACTGATTCTGAAGGATCAAATAGTATTCTTTTCTTAGGATCTACTTTAAGAATGAAATATTTTAATGCTCCTAAACCAATAGTTTTATAGACTGAATTCTTCTCTTCTTCAGAATAGCCATCAAGTTTCCCCAATTCTTTTGAAATTTCTCCAGCGGTCACTGCCATTTCGACAATAAGATCATCCGCATCTACAACGGTACCTTCTCTACTTTTCATTTTACCGCTTGGAAGATCAACCATTCCATAACTTAAATGATGTAAATTTTTAGACCAGTCATATCCTAACTTCTTAAGAATTAGAAAAAGAACTTTAAAATGATAATCCTGTTCGTTACCAACAGTATAAATCATTCCTCCGATATCAGGATTATCTTTTACACGTTGGATAGCTGTACCTATATCCTGTGTCATATATACAGCAGTACCATCACTACGTAACACTAATTTTTCATCTAAACCTTCATCTGTGAGATCACACCAAACAGATCCATCTTCTTTCTTAAAAAACACTCCATTCGATAAACCTTCTTCTATATTATCTTTCCCTAAAAGATATGTGTTACTTTCATAATAATAGCTATCAAAATCAACACCTAACGTCTTATATGTTTGATCAAATCCTGCATAAACCCAATTATTCATAGTCTTCCACAGGTCCACAACATCCGCATCTCCTGCTTCCCAGCTTCTAAGCATTTCTTGGGCTTCAACAAGAATAGGGGCTTCTTTTTTTGCCTCATCTTCCGTTCTTCCTGATGCTACCAATTCTGATATCTGATTTTTATACTCTTTATCAAAACGCACATAATAATTCCCTACTAACTTATCTCCTTTTAAACCTGTAGAGTCAGGAGTTTCTCCATTCCCAAACTTTTGCCAGGCTACCATACTTTTACAAATATGTATTCCTCTATCGTTAATAATCTGAGTTTTATATACTTTTTTACCACTAGCCTTTATTATTTCGGCTACGGCATAACCTAATAAGTTATTTCGAATATGTCCTAAATGCAATGGTTTATTTGTATTAGGAGAAGAATATTCAACCATTACTGCCTTATCTCCCTTTAACGGGTTAGCAAAACCATAATTATTAATATCTTTTATTTTAGCAAAAAAATCTAAATAATATTGATCTTCTATTACTAAATTAAGAAATCCTTTTACTACGTTAAAAGAAGTAATTTCTTTCATATGCTCAATTAAATAAGCTCCTAAAGCTTCTCCTATTTGAACTGGGTTCCCTTTTACTACTCGCAACATCGGAAAAACAACAACCGTAATATCTCCTTCAAACTCCTTACGAGTACCTTGTAACTCTACGGATTCTAAATCTGCACTATATAATTCTTTTATTGCCGCTTTTACTTGTTCTGTAATAGTTTGTTGTAATGCCATTTTATGAATTGTATTTTGATATAAAAATCAGGCAGCAAAGATAATAGAAATATAATCTTCCACCACCTCTATTGACATCAATTCGTATCTTGTGATAAAAGAAAAAGATGCTTGTTAATAATACATATAGAGACCCTGAACTTAAAGAGAAACTCATAGAGCAAGTTGGAAAACCATTTACCTTAATAGAACGAATAAAATTAGGAGGGATTGGTTCTCCAAAACTTCATATTGTAGGGTCCAGTGTAGAAATTAATAACCTATTAATGCTGGATAACAGAATACATACTTGTAATATAGAATTGAGACCAAAAGGTATTTTGATTGGTTTTGGTGTACGTTTAGAAACGTATCTTTTAGTTATTCCTTTCTATAAATTAACGATCTACAAAGGAAAAGCAGAAGAATATTGCATTTATAAGGATAATTATAACATTAAAATAAAAGTAAAAAATACGGATACTGCTATCCACCAATACATTAAAAAAGTACTTAATTATAAAGCAGACAATAGTCCTACGAATATCGAAGACTTATAAATAGGATTGACATCAGTATTGAGTGGTAAAAAAACTTTAGCAATCTACTTTTTTGACAAAATCACAATGTAATTCTTCGTATCTTATACCTAAAAAGATGCGAATATTACTTACAGGTGCTAATGGTTATATTGGCATGAGGTTACTCCCTTTATTACTAGACGCTGATCACGATATTATTTGCTGCGTAAGAGATAGAGATAGGCTTTCTATAGATCATGAAATGATCGAAAAAGTATCTATTGTAGAAATAGACTTTTTAGAAGACCCAAATACTTCTAAACTACCTCATGATATTGATGTAGCATATTACTTGATTCATTCTATGAGTTCTTCTACTTCTGATTTTGATAAAAAAGAAGAAATTTCTGCGCAAAATTTCAATCTCTATGTAGCACAAACTAACATAAAGCAAGTAATATATTTAAGCGGTATTGTAAACGAAAAAAACCTATCCAAGCATTTATGGTCCAGAAAAAATGTTGAAGAAACCTTGTATAAAGGAAATTTTAATCTTACTGTTTTACGTTCAGGAATCATTGTTGGGTCAGGCAGTTCCTCTTTCGAGATAATCCGAGATCTCTGCGAGAAATTACCTATTATGCTAACACCAAAATGGGTAAATACCAAAACACACCCGATTGCTATAAGAGATGTCTTAAGTTTTATGACAGGAGTATTAGGAAATACCGAATGTTATAATCAATCATTTGATATCAGCGGGCCTAATGTCATTACTTATAAACAAATGCTTTTGTTATATTCTAAAGTACGTGGAATCAGTTTACTTATTCTAACACTTCCAGTAATGACTCCCAAACTTTCTTCTTATTGGTTATACTTTGTTACTTCTACATCGTATAAACTTGCGCTAAATTTAGTAGATAGTATGAGTATTCCTGTAATAGCCAACGACAATCGATTACAAAAAATATTAGGTATTGAACCTATGACATATACCAAAGCTTTAGAACTAGCTTTTATTAAAATAGAACAAAATCAGGTGGTATCAAGCTGGAAAGATTCTATGGTTAGTGGTCGTTTTGATAAAGATATTCAGAAATATGTAAAAGTTCCAAAAAAGGGATGTCTTAGAGATTATAAAAAAATGAATATAGACAACCCTAATCGAGTAATCGAAAGAATCTGGGCGATAGGTGGTGAAACTGGTTGGTATTATGGAGATTGGATGTGGAAAATAAGGGGACATATTGATAAATTCTTTGGCGGAGTTGGTTTACGAAGAGGAAGAACTAATCCCGATAAAATCAACTCTGGAGATGCTTTAGATTTTTGGAGAGTTTTAGTGGCTGATAAGAATGAAAAACGTCTACTACTTTTTGCAGAAATGAAGGTTCCTGGTGAAGCTTGGCTTGAATTTGACATCGACAAAAACAACATACTTCATCAAACTGCTACCTTTAGACCAAGAGGCATTTGGGGGCGATTATATTGGTATCTGATGGTACCCTTTCATTACTTTATATTTGGAGGAATGATACGTAATATCGGTTCAAACAAGATTAAAAAAATCAGATAAAAAGCAAAATAATACGATAAATAGCATTTATTCGATCTAATATTAGTATTTTTACTAAAAAATAAATACAGAAACCTTTCCTCATTTTTTTTCTAATAATAGTAGCACTTGGTTGTAATACAAAAAAAGGTAGCGATCAGGAGCTAGATGATTTTGCAAAAATAATATCGGGGAATTTTTCTTCTAAAGAACAATCTAAACAAGAATCAGGTTATTCTGCGGTTAATCTTTATAATTATCCAATCTGGGAAAACAGATCTGGGTATTGGTTTTATCAAGAACTATTTGATGAAAAAAATAACACCTCTGTATACAATCAAAGAATAATACATATTAAAAGAGTAGACAGTGTTACAATAAGCACAACAAGCTATGTAATACCGAATCAAAGAAAATATGTTAATTCATGGAAAAATGTATCTGTTTTTGATAGGTTAACAAAAGACAGTTTAAAAATAAGGGAAGGGTGTGATGTTTATTTTAAAAAAAAGACTTCCACAATTTATCTGGGAAAAACAGAAAAAGGAACCTGCTCTAGTAGTTTTAGCAAAACCATATCCTATACTACCAGTAATATAGTAATTAGTAGAAATAAAATTTCTTCTTGGGATAGAGGGTATGATAATCAAGGGAAACAGGTTTGGGGAAAGATTCAAGGACCTTATATATTCCTTAGAGTTTTAGAAGAATAAAAACTTAATCCATAAAATCCCCTAAAGTCTTATTCTCCAAAACTTTTAAGGTATTATCCCTAACTTCAATCATCAATTCATGCACTGTACAAGCATCCTCATCTGGACAGTCATCGCATTTTTCATAAAAATTAAGACTTACACATGGTAACATTGCTATAGGCCCTTCTAACACCCTGATCACCGAAGCCATTGAAATTTCTTTAGGTTCTTTAATTAAATAATAACCTCCTCCTTTTCCTTTTTTGGAGCCTAAAAAACCGTTTTTACGAAGTGTCAGTAATATACTTTCTAAGAATTTTTGAGAAATATTTTCGCTTTTAGCAATCTCTGATATTAAAACAGGGTGCTCACACTTTTTCCTTGCTATATACGTTAGGGCTTTTAATCCGTATTTTGTTTTCTTCGAAAGCATTTTTTAAATTGAATATAATCAAAAATAGTTAAAAGATATCACTTAGTGTTTAAGTGATATCTTTTAACTATTTTAAGACTCAGAAAAGTTATCTACAAACTATTATTTTCTGGGAAGAAAAACTTCTGCCATCATACATCGGGCGCTTCCACCTCCAAGTTCTTCTATTGTTCCCAGGTCACTATGAACAATCTCACAATGTTTTTTTATTTTTGATATCTGATCTTTACTTAAACTGTTATATGCTGCAGAAGACATTACCAAATATCTTTTATCATCCGCCCCGATAACTTGTAACATATTCCCTGCAAAATTATTCACTTGAGCTTCTGTAATTGATATGATTTCTTTACCATCATTTTTTAGGTGATTCAAAAGATTCTTACGCTCTTTTTTATCATCTACACAATCTACGCATACTACTGCAAAGGTTTCTCCAATACCCATCATAACATTTGTATGATAAATTGCTAATCGTTCACCTTTTACTGTTTGATATGCTGTAAAAATTACTGGAGTGTATTCAAAATCCTCACAAAATTCAATAAGTAATTCTTCATCTGCCCTTGGAGATAATGCACAATAAGCCTTTTTATTCACTCGATCAAGCACAAGACTACCGGTACCTTCAAGAAAAACATTATCTTCTTCAGCTGATGTGTAATCAACAATGTTTTTTATTTCGAAACCAGTGCCTTCTATAATATCTAAAATTTCCGGCCTACGCTCCCTCCTTCTATTAACAGCGAACATAGGATATAATCCTATATCACCATTTTCATGAAAGGAAACCCAATTATTTGGAAATATAGAATCTGGAGTATCATTTTCTTCCTTGTCATCAATAACCACTACATTTACTCCGATAGATTTCAATTTCTCAACAAAACCGTCGAATTCATTTTGTGCTTTTATATGCACATCTTCTGTACTACTACTTGAACTGTTCTGGTAATAGTTATTTACAGCTGTTTGTTCATTCATCCTAAACTTAACTGGACGAATCATCACTATAGTATTTGTTATCTGTTTCATTATCTAATCTCTTATCAGTGGCATTGTAGAACAACGTAAAAGTCCTTCTTGCTTTGCTATTTCCGCATATGGAACTTCTTCTACCGTTATATTTAAATTACGTAACCAGTCATTCAATCTAGTAAAACCTTTTTCAGAAATTATCACGTCTTCTGATATTGAAAATACGTTAGAGTTCATGTAATACATCTCATCTCTATCAATATGAAATAAGTTTTCATTGCCAAAAAAGTCAACTAAATACTTATAATCCTCTACATTCCTAAATCCTTCTTTATGAATTATAGCTTTATTTTTTCCAACAGGTTGAAAACAACAATCTAAATGCAAAGCATTATCTCTAGGATCTTCCATTGATTTTTGAAGATCAAATTCTTTTACAATTTTATTAGGAAAAAGAGACTTAATATATGCTACTCCTTTCATATTAGTTCTAGCCACAATACAATCGCTATAATCATTCCCTTTATAGGTTCCAATAAAAATATGATCATTATGAATAATAATATCACCTCCTTCAAAATGGATATCCTCTGATGGAGCTTTATGAACTTTTCCAGGTTCCACCTGATCTATTACGTATTGAATTGCTTTTATTTCTTTTTCTCTATCCGGTAGTATATTAGATTTTATAAAAGTATCATCTATAACTAATGCGATATCCCTTGCAAAAATTTGATTATAATTTTCTATTATCTCAGGTCTATATACTTTTACATCATACTTTTCAAATACCCTAGCGACTTCTTCCATTTCAGCAACCATATCTACTTCTTTTGGGTAGGTACCGGCTTTTATATGTTGTATTGACTTTGGATCGTACGCCTCCTCAATTTTAGGTATCGGACCATTACTAATGGCTGTTCCTAAAACAACTGCTCTAAGTCTAGAAGTTTCATTTTTAATATTTAATTTCAATGGCCTGATTTTAAAGTAAAACTATTATTAATAACTAACTTTTATATATGAACAAATATAGGAAGAGGTATTATGTAGATGCTAATTTTATTTAAAAAAAATACAAACTTTTTATCAAATCCTAAAATTCAATCCTTAAGGAAACAATAAATTATTGATTCCATAAAAAAAGGGATGTAACACTAGTGCTACATCCCTTTTCTATATTGTTGGTTTTCTTATCTCTCAGAAACAGATTTAAAAGCTCTATAAGTCTCACCGGTATATATTTGTCTAGGTCTTCCTATTGGTTCTTTGCGAAGGCGCATTTCTCTCCATTGTGCTATCCAACCAGGTAATCTTCCTAATGCAAACATTACCGTAAACATCTCAGTAGGAATACCTAAAGCTCTGTATATAATCCCTGAATAAAAATCTACATTAGGGTATAACTTTCTCTTTACGAAATACTCATCTTCTAACGCAACTTTAGCAAGACCTTTGGCAATATCAAGAACTGGGTCCTCTATTCCTAAATCTCCTAAAACTTCTTCTGCAGATACTTTTATGATCTTGGCTCTTGGATCAAAGTTTTTATATACTCTATGTCCAAATCCCATTAAACGGAACGAATCTTCTTTATCTTTAGCTTTAGCAATATATTTTGCAGTATCTCCTCCATCTTCTCTGATAGCTTCAAGCATTTCAATAACTGCTTGATTTGCACCTCCATGTAATGGTCCCCAAAGAGCGGAAATTCCAGCTGATAACGATGCGAATAGACCTGCATGTGAAGAACCTACAATACGCACCGTAGATGTAGAACAGTTTTGCTCATGATCAGCGTGTAATATTAGAAGCTTATCCAATGCATCATTTACAATTTTATTTGCTTCATAAGTTTTGTTTGGCCTAGAGAACATCATTTTATGTAAATTCTCCACATAGCCTAACGAACTATCTCCATAATCTAAAGGAAGACTTTTACGCTTTCTCATAGTCCAAGCCGCAAGGACAGGAAACTTAGCCATTATTTTTACAATAGCATTATACATAGCTTCTTCGGAATCTACGTCTACAGAACCTGGATTAAAAGCTATCAATGCACTAGTTAAAGATGAAAGTACTCCCATAGGATGAGCACTTTTAGGGAATCCATCAAGAATTCTCTTCATATCCTCATCTACATGAGACTCCTCTTTAATATCTTTATCAAACTTATCCAACTGCTCAGCAGTTGGTAACTCACCAAAAATTAACAAATAAGCCACTTCTAAAAAATCAGCTTTTTCTGCTAATTCTTCTATAGAATATCCGCGGTATCTTAGAATTCCTTTTTCTCCATCTAGAAAAGTGATTCCGCTCTCACAACTTCCTGTATTTTTAAATCCAGGATCAATAGTTGTTATACCACCTGTGGCACCTCTGAGAGTCTTGATATCAATTCCTAATTCTTTTTCAGTTCCTTCTATTATGGGGAACTCATATTTGTTACCGTCTATTTCTAAAGTAGCTTTTTTTGACATTGTGATTATTTAGAATTTTGCTGTTATAATAAGGGATGCTAAATTACAAAATATAGTGTTAATATATTATTAATCACACCATCTATTTTACAATAGAAACATCACTTTATGGTTATAGCTAAAAAAAGAGGATTCGTTATGAATCCTCTTTTAAAAACGTGTGTTTTTTTTGAAAAAATGAACAAACCAGATACTAACATAATCTTATTATGTAATATCTAGGGTTCTTTCATTAATAAAAAGTTTAGTAAACCAAAAGTTTCTATTATTACGCTTTAATTTACTTTTTAATCTTAAATGCTTTTTCTTTCGGATAATAAGCAACAACACCCAATTCTTCTTCTATACGAAGTAGTTGGTTGTACTTAGCCATTCTATCACTACGAGAAGCTGAACCTGTCTTTATTTGACCAGTATTTAACGCCACTGCTAAATCAGCAATTGTATTATCTTCAGTTTCACCAGAACGATGAGACATCACAGAAGTGTAACCTGCATTATGAGCCATATTCACAGCTGCAATAGTTTCGGTTAATGTTCCTATTTGATTCACCTTAATCAAAATTGAATTAGCAATACCATTTTCAATTCCTCTAGATAATCTTTCTACATTGGTAACAAATAAATCATCACCTACCAACTGTACCTTATCCCCAACCTTATCAGTCAAGTATTTCCAACCATCCCAATCATTTTCATCCATTCCATCTTCAATAGATATAATAGGGTATTTAGAAGCTAACTCAGCTAGATAATCTGCTTGTTCTTCACTTGTTCTTATTACACCAGTCTTTCCTTCGAATTTTGTGTAATCGTATTTACCGTCTACAAAAAACTCAGCAGCTGCACAATCTAAAGCTACCATAACTTCATCTCCAAACTTATATCCCGCTTTCTCTACTGCTAAAGCTATAGAATCTAATGCATCTTCTGTTCCATCTAATGTCGGTGCAAAACCACCTTCATCTCCAACTGCGGTACTTAATCCTCTATCGTGAAGTACTTTCTTTAAATTATGAAAAATCTCTGTACCCATTTGCATAGCATGAGTAAAGTCTTTTGCCTTCACTGGCATTACCATAAACTCTTGAAAAGCAATTGGGGCATCACTATGCGATCCTCCATTAATGATATTCATCATTGGCACCGGCAGTGTATTAGCACTAACTCCTCCAACGTATCTATACAATGGCATATTTAATTCATTTGCAGCAGCTTTTGCTGCTGCCAATGAAACACCTAATATTGCATTAGCACCTAATTTAGATTTATTAGGAGTTCCATCTATTTCTATCATAGTTTGATCCAATAAATTTTGATCAAACACAGAATATCCTAATAATTCTTCTGCGATTATAGTATTTACATTTTCAACCGCTTTTTTAACCCCTTTACCCATATAGTCACTACCACCATCTCTTAGTTCCACTGCTTCGTGTTCTCCTGTTGAAGCTCCTGAAGGAACAGCAGCTCTACCTAAAACACCATTTTCGGTAATCACGTCAACTTCTACTGTTGGGTTACCACGTGAATCTAAAATTTGTCTGGCGTGAATATTTATAATTACACTCATTTTTGATTTGTTTTTGTTGGATAATTTTAATTCTTCGCAATATACAAAACCGGTAAATTTAAATACCTCAGAAAATCTCTTAATTTATTGCTTAAACCCTAGTAAACACGACAAGTTATCAACTATAACGTTATAGATCAACCTATTATTCGGAGTACAGAATATTTACAATAAACTTCAAATTCTAAGCTTCTACCTTTGTATTTTTTATATTATTTATAAATTGATCAAATAGATAAACTGAATCATTTGGACCGGGACTAGCTTCTGGATGATATTGAACTGAAAAACAATTTTTACTTTTCATTCTCATACCAGCCACAGTATTATCATTAAGATGTACATGGGTTATTTCTACATCTGGGTTGCTTTCTGCTTCTTCTCTATTAATAGCAAAACCGTGATTCTGTGACGTTATCTCTCCCTTACCTGTAATTAAGTTTTTAACAGGATGATTTATACCTCTATGGCCATGATGCATCTTATAAGTACTAATGCCATTTGCCAATGCAATTACTTGGTGCCCCAAGCAAATTCCAAATAGTGGTAAATCTTTTGAAATAATTTCTTTTGCAGTCTCTATAGCCTGAGATAATGGTTCAGGATCACCAGGACCATTTGACAAGAAATAACCATCAGGTTGCCATTCACTCATTTCATCAAATGTAGCATCATAAGGAAATACTTTTATATACGCATCTCTTTCTGCAAGATTACGTAGTATATTCTTTTTCACTCCAATATCTAAAGCAGAGATTTTATAAGTTGCATCTGGATTACCAAAAAAATACGGTTCTTTAGTAGAAACTTTAGAAGCTAATTCTAATCCATTCATATCCGGAACAGCTGCTAATTGCTTTTTCAATGCATCAATATCATCAATTTCTGTAGAAATCAATGCATTCATTGCTCCATTATCTCTAATATAACTAACTAGTGCTCTAGTATCAACATCGGATATAGCAAGTAAATTATTTTTTTCAAGAAAATCCTGTAAAGAGCTATCGGCTCGATCACGTGAAAACTCATAACTAAAATTCTTCACAATTAAACCTGCTATTTTTATCGAATCAGATTCCACCTCTTCAATATTAGTTCCATAATTACCAATATGTGCATTAGTAGCAACCATCAATTGTCCAAAATAAGATGGGTCTGTAAAAATCTCTTGATATCCTGTCATTCCAGTATTAAAACATACTTCACCAAATGCTGTTCCTTCTTTTCCTACAGCTTTGCCATAAAAAATCGTGCCGTCTGCTAATAAAACAATTGCTTTCTTTCGAGATTGATATTTCATCCTTTATCTTTTTTAATATTAAAATTCCCTTTCAAGGACTTAGACTTTTTTTATAAAAATTCAAAAAAAAAGGATAAACGATGAACGTTTATCCTTTATAACTATGTGTATATCACATTTTTCATTTATTCTTCTTCCGAACTTGGAGTTTCTACTACTGGTGCAGTTTCTGCTTTTTTAGTCCTACCTCTACGAGTAGATTTCTTTTTAGCAGGTTTACCGGCATTGTATAATTCGTTGTAATCAACTAATTCTATCATCGCCATATCCGCATTATCACCAAGACGATTACCTAATTTGATAATTCTTGTATAACCTCCAGGTCTATCACCTACTTTCGCAGCAACATCTCTAAACAATTCTGCCACAGCATACTTGTTACGAAGCTTACTAAAAACAAGACGTCTATTATGCGTTGTGTCTTCTTTAGACTTAGTTACTAATGGTTCTACAAACTGTTTAAGTGCTTTTGCTTTTGCCACTGTAGTATTTATTCTCTTATGTTCTATAAGAGAACAAGCCATATTAGCAAGCATAGCTTTACGATGTGCAGTTTTTCTACCTAAGTGATTTACTTTTTTTCCGTGTCTCATGACATTAAAATTTAAACACCATCTTGCTCGATCTACCTCGTGTAGAGAGCAAAATATGATGTGTTAGTCTTTATCTAATTTATATTTAGAAAGATCCATACCAAAATTAAGTCCTTTAACATTTACTAGCTCTTCTAGCTCAGTTAAAGATTTCTTACCAAAGTTACGGAACTTCATTAAATCATTTTTATTGTATGATACCAAATCTCCCAAAGTATCTACTTCTGCAGCCTTTAAACAATTAAGTGCTCTTACAGAAAGATCCATATCGATCAATTTAGTTTTCAACAATTGTCTCATATGTAATGATTCCTCATCATATGTTTCTGTTTGTGCTATCTCATCAGCCTCTAATGTTATACGCTCATCAGAGAATAACATAAAGTGGTGTATAAGAATCTTAGCAGCTTCAGTTAATGCATCTTTAGGATGAATTGAACCATCAGTAACAATTTCAAAAACCAATTTTTCGTAATCAGTTTTTTGTTCTACACGATAATTCTCAATACTATACTTAACATTTTTGATAGGTGTATATATAGAATCTGTGAAGATTGTACCTATCGGAGCATTGGCTTTCTTATTTTCTTCTGCAGGAACGTATCCTCTTCCTTTTTCTATAGTAATCTCTAGGTTAAGAGCTACTTTTTTATCCATATTACAGATAACCAAATCCGGGTTAAGAACCTGAAAACCTGAAATAAATTTTTGGAAGTCTCCAGCAGTTAATTGCTCTTGACCAGAAATTGAAATTGTAACCGATTCATTATCGATATCTTCAATCTGACGTTTAAAACGTACCTGTTTAAGATTAAGAATAATCTCTGTTACATCTTCTACAACTCCAGAAATAGTAGAAAATTCGTGATCTACCCCTTCAATTCTTAAAGAAGTTATAGCGAATCCCTCTAAAGAAGATAGCAAAACTCTTCGTAAAGCGTTACCAACTGTCAATCCGTACCCAGGTTCTAATGGTCTAAATTCAAATTTACCATCAAACTCACTAGAGTCGATCATGATAACTTTATCGGGCTTCTGAAAATTTAATATTGCCATATTATTGTTTCTTCTAAGAGTTATTACTTCGAATATAATTCGACGATGAATTGTTCATTAATATTTTCCGGAATTTGAATTCTTGCCGGAACCGATACGAAAGTACCTTCTTTTGTATCATTATTAAAAGTAATCCACTCGTACACTTTACTATTGTTAGCAAGAGAGTTTTGGATAACTTCTAATGATTTTGATTTTTCTCTTACCCCAACAACATCACCAGGCTTCAATTGGTAAGAAGGAATATTTACTAATTCTCCATTTACAGTTATATGTCTGTGAGAAACTAATTGTCTAGCTCCTCTACGAGAATTTGAAAGTCCCATTCTAAAAGCAACGTTATCTAAACGAGATTCACATAATTGAAGTAAAACTTCACCTGTAATACCTGTAGATCTTGTCGCTTTTTCAAACATATTTCTGAACTGACGTTCTAATACTCCATATGTGTATTTAGCTTTTTGCTTCTCCATTAACTGGATTGCATATTCACTTTTCTTTCCTCTTCGTCTGTTATTTCCGTGTTGACCAGGAGGATAATTTCTCTTGTCGAATGACTTATCATCACCGAATATCGCTTCTCCAAACTTACGAGCGATCTTTGTTTTTGGACCAGTATATCTTGCCATTTTCTTATTAATTTAATTGTTGAGGAGGATATGAATTAAGGTCACTTTCCTTCGATAATCCTTTGTTCCTCATTTGACTTACTTTAATTATAATATAAAACATAAAAGATCCCGAAAATATTCGGGATGCATTTACTTATACTCTACGTCTTTTTGGAGGACGACAACCGTTATGAGGCATTGGAGTTACATCAATAATTTCTGAAACTTCAATTCCTGAGTTATGAATAGAACGTATTGCAGATTCTCTTCCGTTCCCCGGACCTTTAACGTATACCTTTACTTTCTTCAGCCCAGCTTCGATAGCAACCTTAGCAGCATCTTCCGCAGCTAATTGTGCAGCATAAGGTGTGTTCTTTTTAGAACCTCTGAATCCCATTTTTCCAGCTGAAGACCAAGAAATTACGTCTCCTTTTTTATTTGTTAACGAAACAATAATGTTGTTAAAAGATGCTGTTACGTGTGCTTCTCCTACTGACTCAACAATTACTTTACGTTTTTTTGAAGTTGACTTTGCCATACTACTTATTATTTAGTTGCTTTTTTCTTGTTAGCAACTGTTTTTCTTCTTCCTTTACGCGTTCTAGAATTATTCTTAGTACGTTGACCTCTAAGTGGTAAACCTGCTCTGTGACGAATACCTCTGTAACATCCTATATCCATAAGACGTTTGATATTTAACTGTACTTCAGAACGTAATTCTCCTTCTATGGTATAGGCTCCTACAGCTTCACGAATACGACCAATCTGGTCATCATCCCAATCAGAAACTTTAATACTTTCATCTACTTTGGCAACGTCTAAAATTTCTTTAGCTCTACTTCTACCAATTCCGAAGATATAGGTTAATGCTATAACTCCTCGCTTTTGTTTAGGTATATCTACCCCTGCAATTCTTGCCATAATTACCCTTGTCTTTGTTTAAATCTAGGATTCTTTTTATTAATTACGTAAAGTCGGCCTTTTCTACGCACAATCTTGCACTCGGCACTTCTCTTTTTTATTGATGCTCTAACTTTCATCTCTTTGTGTTTAAATCCTGAAAATACTTAGTAAGCATTTCAGAAGGTCTCGTTAACAAGATTTTCAGCCCGCAAAAGTACGTAAAAAATCTTAATTAACTAATATTCTTAAAATTATTAGTATCTGTATGTTATACGAGCCTTAGATAAATCATAAGGACTCATTTCTAACTTCACCTTATCTCCTGGTAATAATTTAATATAATGCATACGCATTTTACCTGAAATATGAGCTGTCACTACGTGACCATTCTCTAATTCTACTCGAAACATTGCATTTGATAAAGCTTCGATTATACTCCCGTCTTGTTCTATTGCTGGTTGTTTTGCCATTTTATGCTACCGCTTTTCTATTTTTACCAGTTTTCATCAATCCATCATAATGCCTATTCAATAAATATGAATTAACCTGTTGCATTGTATCTATAGCAACTCCAACCATAATTAATAATGAAGTCCCACCGAAAAACAATGCCCAACCTTGTTGAACACCTAAAAGCTTTACAGCTATCGCAGGAAAAACAGCAATTAACGCTAGGAAAATAGATCCTGGTAATGTTATTTGTGACATGATCTTATCTAAATACTCTGCAGTCTCACTACCTGGTCTAATTCCAGGTATAAAACCACCACTTCTTTTTAAATCATCAGCCATTTTATTCGTTGGAACGGTAATCGCAGTATAGAAATATGTAAATATTATGATTAATAATCCAAATAATAAATTATACCATAATCCAAAAATATCGCTAAAAGCAGCAGCTATTCCTTGCGAAGTTTCTGACTCAGAAAGACCAGCAACAGCAGCAGGAATAAACATAATAGCTTGAGCAAATATAATTGGCATTACTCCTGAAGCATTCAACTTTAATGGAATATATTGTCTTGAACCAAAAACGTTCTTTTCATACCCTCCACTAGCAGTTCTTCTAGCATACTGCACAGGAATCTGACGAACAGCCATTACCAATAATACAGATGCCAATATTATTACAAACCATATCACTAGTTCTATCAACACCATTATAATGTCTCCACCTTCACCAGATGTTCTAGAAATAAAATTCTGAACAAACGATTGAGGTAAAGTAGCGATAATACCAACCATTATTAATAATGAAATACCATTACCTATACCTTTGTCGGTAATCTTCTCACCCAACCACATAGCGAATATACATCCAGTAGTTAATATTATTACAGATGATACAACGAAAACAGTTTGGCTTATTTCCGTACTGAAGGCAGCAGGAGGTAGTGTAGCGAACAAGTTATAAATATAACCAGGACCTTGAACCAAGGTAATCGCAATTGTTAACCAACGCGTAATCTGATTAATTTTCTTTCTTCCACTTTCTCCTTCTTTTTGTAGTTTTTGCAAATAAGGAATAGCTATTCCCATCAACTGAACAACAATAGAAGCGGATATATAAGGCATAATCCCTAAAGCAAATACAGAAGCATTAGCAAATGCTCCTCCTGTGAATGCATTAAGCAACCCTAATAAACCATCTTGAGTTTGAGTACCCAAATTAGCTAATTCTGCCGCGTCAACTCCAGGTAAAACTACCTGCGCTCCAAAACGATAAACCAAAAGCAATCCCAGTGTAACTAGAATTCTATTTTTTAGTTCTTCAATTTTCCAAATGTTTTTTATTGTATCAATAAATTTCATGAAATGTCTTTTATAAGGTTACTGCTTCGCCGCCTGCTGCTTCTATAGCTGCTTTTGCAGTGGCTGTAAATTTATGAGCTGTGACTTTTAATTTAGCCTTTAACTCACCTCTTCCCAGTATCTTAACTAAATCATTCTTTCCTGCAAGACGTGTATTTAATAACACGTCTAAATCAACTGTATCAGTTATTTTACCAGCATCAACTAACTTCTGTAGCGTATCTAGGTTTATCCCTTGATACTCTTTTCTGTTGATATTAGTGAAACCAAATTTTGGTACACGTCTTTGAAGAGGCATTTGCCCACCTTCAAATCCTATCTTTCTAGAGTATCCAGAACGAGATTTCGCTCCTTTATGACCACGAGCGGCAGTTCCACCTTTTCCGGAACCCTGACCACGACCTAATCGCTTACTGTTATTTTTTACTGAACCTGCAGCAGGTTTTAAGTTACTTAAATCCATGTGCTTATATTATTTTGTTTCTACAGAAACTAAATGTTTAACTTTATTTACCATCCCAAGGATATTAGGAGTGTCATCATGCTCAACAACCTGACCGATCTTTTTAAGACCTAAAGCCTCCAGAGTTCTTTTTTGTCTCTGAGTACGGTTAATCGCGCTTTTTACTTTAGTTATTTTAATCTTTGCCATCGTTCCTATATTTATCCTTTAAACACTTTTTCAAGTGAAACACCACGTTGTTTTGCTACTTGCTCTGCACTACGCATTTGCAATAAAGCATCAAACGTTGCTTTCACCACATTGTGTGGGTTAGACGATCCTTGATTTTTAGAAAGTACATCATGAACACCAACTGATTCTAATACTGCACGGATAGCTCCACCAGCAATTACTCCTGTACCAGTTGCAGCAGGCATTAATAATACTCTTGCTCCACCGTACTTACCTTTTTGTTCGTGAGGTAATGTTCCTTTAGTTAATGGTATACGAACTAAATTTTTCTTAGCATCTTCTACTGCTTTTGCAATAGCTTCAGCAACTTCTTTAGACTTACCTAAACCGTGACCTACAACACCGTTTTCATCTCCTACAACAACAATAGCAGAGAATCCAAATGCTCTACCACCCTTAGTTACTTTAGTAACACGTTGTACTCCAACTAAACGATCCTTTAATTCAAGTCCACTTGGTTTTACTAATTCTGCGTTTTTATATTTTTGATACATAATTTCTTAGAATTTAAGTCCTGCTTCTCTAGCTCCTTCAGCTAATGATTTTACTCTTCCATGATATAAATATCCACCTCTATCAAATGATACAGTATCTATACCAACTTTCTTAGCTTTTTCAGCAAGGGCTTTACCTACCAAGCTTGCCTTTTCTGCTTTATTACCTGATGCAGCAGCAATATCTTTATCTCTTGAAGAAGCTGAACCGATAGTCTTACCGGTAACATCATCTATGATTTGCGCATAGATTTCTTTATTACTTCTAAAAACAGATAATCTAGGACGTTGTTCTGTTCCGCTTACTTTACCGCGGATTCGCTTTCTGATTTTTAATCTTCTTAAATCTTTTGAGAATGCCATAACTTCGTTATTATGCAGATTTACCTGCTTTTCTTCTTAATTGTTCTCCTACGAATTTAACTCCTTTACCTTTGTAAGGTTCTGGCTTACGGAAACCTCTAATTTTAGCAGCTACCTGTCCCACCAATTGTTTATCATGGGAAGTTAATTTTACGATCGGGTTTTTACCTTTTTCTGATATAGTCTCTATTTTCACTTCTGGAGCAACATCTAAAACGATATTGTGAGAGAAACCTAAAGCTAAATCTAATTTTTGTCCCTGATTAGAAGCTCTATAACCTACTCCAACCAATTCCAACTCTTTAGTAAAACCTTCAGAAACACCTTGTACCATATTGTTAATCAAAGCTCTGTACAAACCATGCTTTGCTTTATGATCCTTAGCTTCCGTAGGTCTTTCTAGAACAACCTGACCTTCTTCTACTTTCACATTGATAGCATCTATCTCTTGTGTAAGTTCTCCTAATTTTCCTTTAACAGTAACAACATTACCTGTCACTTCTACAGTGACACCAGACGGAATAGTTACTGGATTTTTTCCTATTCTTGACATTTCTTTTGTCTTTTATACTGTTAATATACGTAACAAAGTACTTCACCACCTACATTCTCCTGCTTAGCCTGTTTACCAGTCATTACACCGTGAGAAGTAGAAACAATCGCAATACCTAATCCGTTAAGAATTCTTGGTATCTCGCTAGATCCTGCATATTTACGTAGACCAGGCTTACTGATTCTTTGTAATTCTTTTATTACAGGTTCTTTGGTTAGTTTATCGTATTTAAGAGCTATCTTAATACTACCTTGTGTCGTATTATCTTCAAATTTATAACTTAAAATATATCCTTGATCGAATAATATTTTAGTGATCTCTTTTTTAACCTTTGATGCAGGGATCTCAACAACTCTATGTTGAGCACTATTTGCATTACGTATTCTAGTTAAATAATCTGCTATAGGATCTGTATTCATTGTATATAATTTATGATCTTGGTTTTCGGCTAGTATAGCCAAACCTTAGACCAATTAATTTTTTATTATTACCAACTAGCTTTAGTTACTCCTGGAATTAACCCTTGATTAGCCATCTCTCTGAATGTTACACGAGAAATTCCAAACTGACGCATATATCCTTTTGGTCTTCCTGTTAACTTACAACGATTATGCATACGGATTGGAGAAGCATTCTTTGGCAGCTTTTGTAATGCTTCATAATCACCAGCTTCTTTTAAAGCTTTACGTTTTTCAGCATATTTAGCAACTGTTTTTGCTCTCTTCACCTCACGGGCTTTCATTGATTCTTTAGCCATAATTAATTCTTTTTAAAAGGTAACCCTAGTTCTGTTAACAATGATTTTGCTTCTTTATCTGTTCCTGCAGAAGTTTCAAAAGTAATATTCATTCCTGAAATCTTATTCACTTTATCGATATCAATTTCCGGAAAAATAATCTGTTCAGTAATTCCTAAAGAATAATTACCTCTACCATCAAAACCAGTAGCATTAATTCCATTAAAGTCACGTACACGTGGCAAAGCTGAAGTAATTAAACGATCTAAAAACTCATACATTCTTTCTCCTCTTAACGTAACCTTAGCACCAATAGGCATTCCTTTACGTAACTTAAAAGTTGCAACATCCTTTTTAGAAATTGTAGCTACTGCTTTTTGACCTGTGATCATTGTTAATTCATCTACGGCGTAGTCAATTAACTTCTTATCTGCTACAGCTGCACCAACACCTCTACTTAAAACTATTTTTTTAAGCTTAGGCACTTCCATTACATTACCATAACTGAATTCTTCTGTAAGAGTAGACACTACTCTGTCCTTATACTCTTGTTTTAGTCTTGGGATATAAGCCATAACTATATTACTTCATTAGATTTTTTAGAAAATCTCACTTTCTTATCTCCTTCTACTCTATATCCTACTCTAGTTGCATCCCCATTAGCGGTTAACAATGTTAAGTTAGAAATATGAATAGCTGCTTCTTGCTTCACTATACCACCTTGTGGATTAGCTGCACTAGGCTTTTGGTGTTTAGACACAAGGTTAACACCTTCTACTATTGCCTTGTTCTTATCTTTCAATACCTTCTGTACAGTTCCCTGTTGACCTTTGTTGTCCCCAGCGATAACTTTTACAGTATCTCCTGATTTAATTTTTAGCTTTGTCATCTTTGCTATACTATTAAAGCACTTCTGGCGCTAGTGATACAATCTTCATGAACTGTTTGTCACGAAGTTCTCTTGCAACAGGACCAAAAACACGGGTTCCTCTCATTTCTCCAGCAGGGTTCAAAAGAACACAAGCATTATCATCAAAACGAATATAAGAACCATCTGGTCTGCGCACTTCTTTTTTGGTACGAACTACAACTGCAGTAGAAACTGCTCCTTTTTTAATGTTTCCATTAGGAGTTGCTTCTTTAACACTGACAACGATCTTGTCTCCTACAGAGGCGTATCTTCTTTTTGTACCACCTAAAACACGGATAACTAAAACTTCTTTACCACCTGTGTTGTCTGCTACTTTTAATCTAGACTCTTGTTGTACCATAATTACTTCGCTCTTTCAATTACTTCTACTAATCTCCAGCATTTGGTTCTACTCATAGGTCTTGTTTCCATGATCTTTACAGTATCACCAATATTGCAGTCATTTTTCTCGTCGTGTGCAACGTATTTTTTCGTTTTTAACACGAACTTTCCGTACATCGGGTGTTTTACTTTTTTTACTTCAGCAACTACAATTGATTTTTGCATTTTGTTACTAGTAACTACACCTATACGCTCTTTTCTTAAGTTTCTTTTTTCCATCTTTCAGCAGAATTAACCGTTTAATTCTCTTTTAGTTAACTCAGTAGCCATTCTTGCAATAGATCTTCTCACTTTACGTAATTGTAAAGGGTTCTCTAATGGAGACATAGCGTGAGCCATTTTTAAATCTGAATACTCTTTACGAGATTTACCAAGCTCTTCTTGCAATTCAGCTGTAGACGATTCTTTTACTTGTGATTGTTTCATAGTCTCTTTTGAATTTTAACCTTGATAGGTTCTTGACACAATAAACTTAGTTTTTACTGGCAGCTTCTGTGCAGCTAAGCGTAATGCTTCTTTAGCTACATCATATGGCACACCACTGATCTCAAATAAGATTCTTCCAGGCTTTACAACTGCCGCCCAGTATTCTACAGCTCCTTTTCCTTTACCCATACGTACTTCAAGAGGTTTCTTTGTAATAGGCTTGTCTGGGAAAATTTTAATCCACAGAGATCCTTCTCTTTTCATATAACGAGTAGCAGAAATACGTGCTGCTTCTATCTGTCTAGCAGTAACAAAACTTGAATCTAATGATTTGATTCCGAAAGTTCCGTTGGAAAGTGTATGTCCTCTTTGAGAAAGACCTTTCATACGTCCTTTTTGTTGTTTACGGAATTTTGTTCTTTTAGGCTGTAACATTGTTAATTTACTTTAAAAAATTACTTTCTACGACGTGATTTATTATTACCACCTCGTCCGGCTCCTCTATCGCCTCCTTTTCCTTGTTTCTTAGAAAGACCAACTAAAGGAGAAAGCTCTCTCTTACCATATACTTCGCCTTTCATAATCCATACTTTCACACCTAATCTACCATAAGTAGTATGTGCCTCAACCAAAGCATAATCTATGTCAGCTCTAAATGTTGATAAAGGAATACGACCATCTTTATAAGACTCCGAACGTGCCATCTCAGCTCCATTCAAACGTCCTGAAATCTGAATTTTGATACCTTCTGCATTCATTCTCATTGCAGCCGCAATAGCCATCTTAATTGCTCGACGGTAAGAGATACGACTCTCAATTTGTCTTGCAACACTAGATCCAACTAGAAATGCATCAAGTTCTGGTCTCTTAATCTCAAAGATATTGATCTGAACTTCTTTATCTGTAATTTTCTTAAGCTCTTCTTTTAACTTGTCTACCTCTTGACCACCTTTTCCGATAATTATACCAGGTCTAGCAGTAGTGATAGTAACGGTTACAAGTTTAAGCGTACGCTCAATAATTACTCTAGATACACTAGCTTTAGATAAACGTGCGTGTACATACTTTCTAATCTTATCGTCTTCGGCAAGTTTATCACCGTAGTCATTACCTCCATACCAGTTGGATTCCCATCCTCTGATGATACCAAGGCGATTTCCGATTGGATTTGTCTTCTGTCCCATACTATTTATATTAGCTTTGTGTATTATTTTTTGCTGCAACCACGATTGTAACGTGATTAGAGCGTTTTCTTATTCTGTGTGCACGACCTTGTGGAGCAGGACGTAGTCTTTTTAACATACTACCTCCATCTACACGAATCTCTTTTACAAAAAGGTCTGCTTCTTCGATGTTTGCGTCTTCATTCTTCGCTTGCCAGTTAGCTATCGCAGAAAGCAATAACTTTTCTAAACGACGAGATGCTTCTTTAGGATTAAATCTAAGAATATGAAGCGCTCTTTCAACTTTCTCACCACGTACCAAATCTGCTACTAAGCGCATCTTGCGAGGTGAAGTAGGACAGTTATTAAGCTTAGCAAAAGCAATCTGCTTTTTCTCTTCCTTAATTCTTTCTGCCATTTCTCTTTTACGAACTCCCATAGCTTAAATTATTTTTTACCTTTATTTTTAGCACCAGCGTGCCCTCTGAAAGAACGTGTTGGCGAAAATTCTCCTAGTTTATGACCTACCATATTCTCTGTAATATATACAGGAACAAATTGGCGACCATTATGCACTGCAATCGTCTGACCAACAAAATCCGGAGATATCATTGATGCTCTTGACCAAGTTTTTATCACAGTCTTTTTATTAGCCTCTACATTCGCAGCTACTTTTTTCTCTAACTTATAGTGAATGTAAGGTCCTTTTTTTAATGAACGTGCCATATCTTATTATTTCTTTCTACGTTCTACAATATACTTATTACTCGCTTTCGTCTTAGAACGGGTTCTAAATCCTTTAGCAGGAAGACCTTTTCTAGAACGAGGGTGACCTCCAGATGAACGACCTTCTCCACCACCCATTGGATGATCAACAGGGTTCATAGCTACTGGTCTTGTACGAGGACGACGACCTAACCATCTTCCTCTACCTGCTTTACCACCTACAACTAACTGATGATCACTGTTAGAGATAGCCCCTATAGAAGCCATACAATTAACTAACACCAACCTCACTTCTCCAGAAGGTAATTTTACAGTAGCAAACTTACCATCTCTAGCCATAAGCTGAGCAAACGAACCAGCACTACGTGCCATAACAGCACCTTGACCAGGACGTAATTCTATACAAGATATGATTGTACCTAATGGGATATCACTAAGCGGCATCGCGTTTCCTATTTCTGGAGCAACATTGCTTCCAGAAACAACATTCTGACCAACTTGTAGACCGTTTTGAGCTATAATATAACGCTTCTCACCATCTTGGTAATTTAGAAGCGCAATAAAAGCAGTTCTGTTTGGATCGTACTCTATTGTTGCTACGGTAGCAGGAATCCCCTGCTTATCACGTTTAAAATCAACAATACGATACCTTTTCTTATGACCACCACCTTTGTAGCGCATGGTCATTTTTCCTTGATTGTTTCTACCTCCAGATCTTTTTTTCGGAGCCAATAGGCTTTTTTCCGGCTTATCAGTAGTAATGGCATCATATCCATTAACTACTCTAAAACGCTGACCTGGGGTAATTGGTTTCAATTTTCTTACTGACATTTCTTAGTCTTAAAGATTACTATATAAATCAATTACATCACCTTCCGCCACCTGTACAATAGCCTTTTTAATAGCTTTTGTTTTACCAGTGACCATACCCGTTTTTGTATAACGAGTTTTACGGTCTGGACGGACATTAATAGTTCGAACTTTAGTAACAGATACTCCATAAGCAGCTTCAACTGCTTTCTTGATCTCTACCTTATTCGCTTTTTTATCAACTACAAAACCGTAGCGGTTATACACCTCACTATCAGCAGTAGCCTTTTCCGTAATAATAGGTTTTATTAAGATACTCATGGCTTCTATTTACTTAAATTCGTTTCAATTCCTTTCAAAGAACCTTCTAAAAGCACAACATTCTTAGCATTAAGTATCTTATAAGTACTTAATTCTGAGGAAGTTATAACTTCAGAACTTTTTAAATTGCGTGACGACAAATATACATTTTTATTTGACTCTCCCAACACAAATAAAGATTTTTTACCTTCAAGCCCTAAAGACTTTAAAACAGAAGTAAAATTCTTTGTTTTTATTGTGTCAAATGTAAAGTCTTCAACAACTGTAATAGCTTTGTCATTAGCCTTAATACTTAGTGCAGATTTACGTGCTAATCTTTTTAAATTCTTATTCAATTTAAAAGAATAGTTACGAGGTCTAGGACCAAAAATTCTACCCCCACCTTTGAAGATAGGAGATTTAATACTACCTGCTCTCGCTGTACCAGTTCCTTTTTGCTTCTTTATCTTTCTTGTACTACCTACAATCTCAGCACGTTCCTTAGCCTTGTGAGTCCCTTGACGTTGATTAGCCAAATACTGCTTCACATCTAAGTATACAGCATGATCATTTGGTTCTATACCGAAAACAGCATCAGAAAGGTCTACCTTTCTACCTGTTTCTTTTCCGTTAATATCAATTACTGCTACCTTCATTACTTCTGAATAGTTACATAAGCATTTTTATGTCCAGGAACACACCCTTTCACAACAAGTAGATTCTTTTCAGTAACTACTTTTAATACTTTTAAGTTTTGAACTTTTACTTTATCTCCACCCATTCTTCCTGCCATTCGCATTCCTTTGAACACTCTAGCTGGATAAGATGCCGCTCCAATCGAACCTGGAGCCCTTAAACGGTTATGTTGACCGTGAGTAGCCTGTCCAACACCGCCGAAACCATGTCTCTTAACAACTCCCTGAAAACCTTTACCTTTTGATGTACCAGACACATCTACAAACTCTCCTTCTACGAAGTGCTCTACTGTTATCGTATCACCTAATTTGTACTCCTCATCAAAACCTTGGAATTCGACAACTTCACGTTTAGCAACAGTTCCTGCTTTTTTAAAGTGACCTAAAGCCGCTTTTGTAGCATTTTTGTCTGCTTTGTCATCGAAACCTAGCTGAACAGCTTTGTAACCATCAACTTCTTCAGTTCTGACTTGGGTAACCACGCATGGTCCAGCTTCGATAACTGTACATGGAATATTCTTTCCATTTTCGTCGAAGATGCTGGTCATACCGATCTTTTTTCCTATTAACCCAGACATATTTATTAATTATTAATTAGTATTTCACTTATTATTTTGCAAAAAAACAGGGTCAAAATACTTCAACCCTGAATGTATTCTTTTGCCGTTTTTCCCTCGCACGCAGCTTGGGACATTTATCGTAAGATTTTCTTACTTAGAAGTTTTTATCAAACTTTGATTTCAACTTCAACTCCACTTGGTAATTCTAGCTTCATTAACGCATCAATTGTTTTTGAAGACGAGCTGTAAATATCCAAAAGTCTTTTATAAGAACTTAATTGAAACTGCTCTCTAGATTTCTTATTAACGTGCGGAGAACGTAATACTGTAAAAATCTTTTTATGTGTTGGTAATGGAATCGGGCCTGTAACCACAGCTCCAGTACTCTTAACGGTCTTAACAATCTTCTCTGCAGACTTATCCACCAAATTATGATCGTAAGATTTTAGTTTTATTCTAATTTTTTGACTCATTTCTGTAAAATTAAGCGTTAACTCCTTTTGCTGCTGCAATCACTTCTTCTGAAATATTAGAAGGAGTCTCAGCATAGTGAGAAAATTCCATAGTAGATGTTGCTCTACCAGATGACAATGTTCTTAACGTAGTAACATAACCAAACATTTCTGAAAGTGGCACAGTAGCTTTTACAGTTTTTGCACCTGCTCTATCACCCATATCACTAACTTGTCCTCTACGTCTGTTAAGATCACCTACGATATCACCCATATTTTCTTCTGGAGTAATAACTTCTAATTTCATAATAGGCTCCATTATCACAGCTTTTGCAGCTTTTGCCGAGTTTTTAAACCCTAACTTAGCCGCCAATTCGAATGACAATTGATCAGAATCCACATCATGATAAGAACCATCTTTCAACGTTACTTTCATAGCATCAACTTCATACCCAGCTAAAGGACCATTAGCCATCGCCATTTTGAATCCTTTCTCAATTGAAGGTATAAATTCTTTAGGAACGTTACCACCTTTAATTGTAGATTCAAACTGAAGACCTACTTCACCTTCAGCAGCTGGTTCAATTGTAAATACAATATCTGCGAATTTACCACGACCACCAGATTGCTTTTTATAAACCTCTCTGTGATCAGCAGCCTGAGTAATAGCTTCTTTGTACTCAACCTGTGGTTGACCTTGATTAACTTCTACTTTAAATTCACGCTTTAAACGATCAACAATAATATCTAAGTGAAGCTCACCCATTCCAGAAATAATTGTCTGTCCTGAAGCTTCGTCTGTTCTTACTGTAAACGTTGGATCTTCTTCAGCAAGTTTTGCCAAAGACATACCTAACTTATCTACATCAGCTTTTGTCTTAGGCTCCACTGCAATACCAATTACTGGATCCGGGAAATCCATAGATTCCAAAACAATAGGATTCTTTTCATCAGTCATAGTATCACCAGTCTTGATATCTTTAAACCCTACAGCAGCACCAATATCACCTGCCTCAATAAAATCAATAGCATTCTGCTTATTAGAGTGCATTTGATAAATACGAGAAATACGCTCTTTTTTACCAGAACGGTTGTTCAATATATAAGAACCTGCATCTAAACGACCCGAATATGCACGGAAAAATGCTAAACGACCTACAAAAGGATCTGTAGCAATCTTAAAAGCTAAAGCTGAGAAAGGTTCTTTCACATCAGGCTTACGTGTTTCTTCTTGATCAGTATTAGGGTTAACCCCCACGATACCTTCTTTATCTGTTGGAGAAGGCAAGTAACGACATACCGCATCTAATAAAAATTGAACTCCTTTATTCTTAAATGCAGATCCGCAAATCATAGGAATGATAGACATATCCATAACAGCAGCTCTAAGTGCAGCGTGTACTTCTTCTTCTGTAATAGAATCCTCATCTTCCATAAATTTTTCAAGAAGATTCTCATCATAAGCCGCAACCTCTTCTATAAGCTTACCTCTTAATTCAGCCGCTTCTTCTTTTAATTCTTCAGGAATATCGATTACATCAAAAGTAGATCCTTGTGTTTCATCATGCCAAACGATAGCACGATTTTTTACTAAATCTACAATACCTTTAAAATCCGCCTCGTCACCAATATTCATTACAATTGGCACAGCATTAGACCCTAACATATCTTTAACTTGCTGACATACAGCCATAAAGTTAGATCCTTGACGATCCATTTTATTCACAAATCCAATACGAGGCACTTTATAATTATCAGCCAGTCTCCAGTTAGTTTCTGATTGAGGCTCTACACCATCTACAGCACTAAATAAGAATACTAACCCATCAAGAACACGTAATGAACGATTTACTTCTACCGTAAAATCAACGTGCCCTGGAGTATCAATAATATTAAAATGATATCCTTTGGTATCCGAAACTGCCTGACCATTTTCTGTAGGAAACTTCCACTCACAAGTGGTTGCAGCAGAAGTAATAGTAATACCTCTTTCTTGCTCCTGTTCCATCCAGTCCATTGTTGCAGCCCCATCGTGCACCTCACCTATCTTATGACTCACCCCAGTATAATACAAAATACGTTCGGTAGTCGTAGTTTTTCCTGCGTCAATATGCGCAGCAATTCCTATATTTCTTGTATATTTTAAATCTCTAGCCATTTCTGTTCGTGATTAAAATCTAAAGTGTGAGAATGCTTTATTTGCTTCAGCCATCTTATGAGTATCTACTCTCTTCTTTACCGCAGCTCCTTCTTCTTTTTCTGCTGCAATTATCTCCGCAGCAAGTTTCTGAGCCATAGACTTTTCATTTCTCTTACGAGAAAATTGAATCAACCACTTCATAGCAGTAGATATCTTTCTATCAGGTCTAATTGGGTTAGGAATTTGGAAGGTAGCACCTCCAACACGACGACTTCTTACCTCTACATGTGGCATTACGTTAGACAACGCATCTTTCCACATCTCTAAAGCGGTTTTTTCTTCGTTCTGTTTTTTCTCTTCTACGATATCAATAGCATCATAGAAAATTTTGAAAGCAACCGATTTTTTTCCGTCCCACATCATCATGTTTACAAAACGAGTCACTAACTGATCGTTAAAACGTGGATCCGGCAAAATAGGTCTTTTTTTAGCCTTTCTTTTTCTCATGTCTTCTTCTTAAAGTTTTTTAATTACTTCTTAGGGCGTTTTGCACCATACTTAGATCTACGTTGCGTTCTTCCTTCTACACCAGCGGTGTCTAAAGCTCCACGTACAATGTGATATCTAACTCCTGGTAAATCTTTTACCCTTCCACCTCTAACTAATACTATCGAGTGCTCCTGTAGATTGTGACCTTCACCACCGATGTATGCGTTTACTTCTTTACCATTAGTTAACCTAACACGAGCTACTTTACGCATAGCTGAATTTGGTTTCTTTGGTGTAGTAGTATAAACACGCGTACAAACACCGCGGCGTTGCGGGCACGAATCCAAAGCAGCCGATTTACTCTTCTTAGTTATTTTGGCTCTACCTTTTCTTACTAATTGTGAAATTGTTGGCATAATTTGCTTTACACTATTATTAAAATATTTTTAATTACCTCTTTTATGAGGGCTGCAAAGGTAGAAATATTTTTTATCAATTCAAATCCTAACGCATTAATTTTCAAACAGATTTAAAATCATATTGTCTAACCGTAAGAAATCCCTGTATTTTCCGTTATTTTAGCAGTATTAAAAAGAAATTTGAAAACTCATTCGTTACACATCCTTGTCCTTATTATATGTATACATTCATTTTGTAGCGCACAAAATCCAATTATAAACCTAAGCATTAAAGGAAAAGACACTCTAGAAACACAAAAAATAGACAGCACCCAATACACTAAGACTTTCAAAAACTTTCTAGATTTAAAAGAAGAGATAATAAAAACTCAAAAGAAATTACTAGAATCAGGATATTTAGACTCTCAACTATTAGAACTAAAAAAAACATCTGACTCCACATTTAGAGGTGTTTTCGAGCTAAACAAAAAATACAAAAAAATAAGAATCCAATACAACAAGGAGTCTATACCGCGTAATATCCTAGAACAAATATCCACAGAAATTACGGAAAAACACTTCTCGATACCCTTAAAAAACACAGAGAAAACAATTCAATTCCTAACAAACTTCCTCGTAAACCAAGGAAATACATTTAGTAATTTATCATTAATAGGAATCACAAAACACGGCAACGAAATATCCGCAAAACTGATTAGCTCAAAGAGTAACATAAGAAAAATCGACGACATTATAATCAAAGGATACAGCAAGTTCCCTTTTTCTTACTTAAAATATAATAGCAGAATACGCAAAGGGGCAATTTTTAAAAAGAATGATATTTTAAAAAAATCTCTAACAATCGACAACCTAGGTTTTGCCAAAAACATCAAGGCACCAGAAGTTCTATTCGAAAAAGACTCAACAAAAGTATACTTATATTTAGAAAAAAAATCAGCAAACAATTTTGATGGTTTTCTTGGATTCTCAACAGACACAGAATCCAGAAACTTGGAACTAAACGGATATCTAAATCTAAATCTTGTCAATAATTTAAATTTTGGAGAAAGACTAAATCTAATCTACAAAAGCGACGGAAATGAACAACAAAGGTTTCAAGCTAATATCACGCTACCTTACATCCTTAAAACACCAATTGGTATTGAAGCAGGCCTAGAAATATTCAAAAAAGATTCCAGCTTTTTGATAACCGAGCAAAATATCAATCTTAATTACCTAATCAGTGATAAAAATAAAATATGGCTAGGGTATTCCTCAGTTTCCTCAAACAACCTTCTTGACAACCCCCTGCCTTCACTCAATATCAACGATTACGACTCATCATTCTTCGGAATAGGCTTCAACCACACCAGAAGACAAAACAAAAACTTATTCCCAATAAAAAATTTTTATAATATAGAAATTGAATTTGGATCAAGAAGAACTGATAACACTAATTTAAATCAAACAAAAGGTTCCCTTAGTCTTGGTTCTATTTTCGAATTAAACCAAAGAAACTCTGTACTAATAAAAAACACTGCTTCCGTTATTTTTTCTGACAACCTATTTACAAATGAACTTTTTAGATTTGGAGGTATTAATTCAATTAGAGGATTTGAAGAAAACAGCATCAACGCCTCCCTTTTTAATGTTTTAAACACCGAATATCAATACATCCTATCTTCGAACTTGTACATCCATTCGATTATAGATTATTCCTATTTTGAAGACGAAACCAACAAAATATCAGACAACCTCACAAGTTTTGGAATAGGCCTTGGCTTAAACACACAAACTGGCCTATTTAAAATAATTTTCGCAAACGGAAAAAGCAGTGATTCCAACTTCAAATTCTCCAACACAAAGGTTCATTTAAGCCTAAATGCATCATTTTAACAATAATCTTCCTTAAAAAAATCACAAAAATCAATAACCAAAAAAAGCCTATACCCCCTCAAGATCGGAGATCTTTCGCCCTAAACCAAAACCTTATTCATCTTAGAGTACCAAAGGACTTAGAAACAGAAAAAGCTGTATTACCACCGCCCAAAACCAAAACACCAAGCAACAGATAATACTCTCAAAACAAAAGCCTTACAACCTCTAAGAAAAAAACAAGCACTCCATTTTTGAAATCAAAATTTTCGGACCAAAATATCACGTAACACTGTTAACAAAAAAGCAAAAACCACCCACTACAACGTTATAGTAGGATTTCACATTATATTAACCAGACGTGAACAATAATTTAATTTTTAACTAAATAAAAGTTGTTTAATTAAGATATTATTATGATTTTTGGCATTGGCTAATTCAAATAAATTATAAAATGAGAACAAAGTTTAGAGGAATTCTAACGCTATTGCTGGCGTTTGTAGTGCAACTAACGTTTGCACAAGAAAAAACGATCTCAGGTAATGTAACCGACAATAGTGGGTTACCTCTGCCAGGGGTAAATATCGTTGTAAAGGGTACTAGTAAGGGTACGCAATCTGATTTTGATGGTAATTATACCATTCAAGTAAACAGAGGAGCTGTACTTTCATTTAGCTACCTTGGATTTACAACAAAAGAAGTTGTTGTTGGAGACGGCGACACGGTAAATGTTCAATTGGCTGAAGATGCAGCGACACTGGAAGAAGTGGTTGTTACTGCGCAAGGTATTCGAAAAGCTAAAAAAGCCTTAGGATATGCGGTAGCTACGATTGCATCAGAAGATATTGCATCTCAACCTCAAACCGATGTAGTAAGATCACTTACTGGAAAGGCGCCAGGAGTGAATATTACACAAACATCTGGACTATCCGGTACTGGTACTAATATTATTATTAGAGGGTATTCTTCTATAAACGGAAATAACCAACCTTTATTTGTTGTTGATGGTGTACCATTCAATTCTGACACCAACAGTTCTGAAGGATTTACTACAGGTGGAGCTTCAGCTTCAAGTAGATTTCTTGATATAGACCCTAATAATATTAAGGAAATTTCTATATTAAAAGGATTAAGTGCAACAACGCTATACGGACAAGCAGGTAGAAACGGTGTAGTTTTAGTAACTACTAAATCTGGAGCCGCTCAAGGAGGCGCTAATAAAAAATTCGAAATTACGTTTAATCAATCTTATTTTTCAAATGAGATTTCAGATTTACCTGATTTTCAAGATTCTTATGGAAATGGATTTAACCAAACGGCATCGGCAGCATTCTCTAATTGGGGAGCAGATTTTAATCAGAGAATAGCAGGTGATGGGGTTGCCGCTGATGGAACTATTGCCCATCCATACGATCGCTCAGATTTAAATGCAGTTTTTCCAGAATTCGTAGGAGCGAGATATGACTACAGACCATACGATAACATCGAGCCTTTTTTCCGAACTGGTAATGTAGTAACTTCTTCTTTATCTGTTTCTTCAGGTAATGACACTTCATCTTACAACATCAGTGTTGGTAGAACAGATGATGAAGGTTTTGTTATTGGTAACAAATACCAACGACTAAACTTTAGTGCTGGAGGAAGTACTAAACTTTCTAATAAATTTACAATTAGTAGTTCATTTAACTACGTATTAACTGATTTAATAACTCCTCCAACATCTGCCGGTTTTGGAAGTAATGCAAATGATGGAGCGGCTAGTTTATTTGCAAACATTTTGTATACCCCGAGAAGTATCGATTTATTCAATCTGCCTTTTCAAAACCCTGTTGATGGTTCTAGTGTTTATTATCGTACTGATAATAGTATTCAAAACCCGAGATGGACTCAACAAAATGCTCGTAACATTGAAGATACTAGAAGATTTTTTGGAAACTTTACGGCTTTGTATGAGTTTAACGATTGGCTTAATTTAAGTTACAGATTATCACTAGATTCTTATGTTCAGGATGAGGATAGATATGTAAATAAAGGTGGTACTCAAGCACCCGGTGGATTTTTATCAACTTTTGTAACTTCAAATACAGTTTGGGATCATACATTAAGTTTAAACTTTGACAAAGACCTTAATGATTCTTGGGGACTAAGTGGTAACCTTGGATTTAACCCAAGGAGAGAAGAAAGAAAAAGAGATTTCACCAGTAGTACTGAACAATTTGTATTCGGTTTAATTAATCACCAAAACTTTGAAGAAACTACTGGTTTTAGTGATTTAAGAGAATTTAATATCGTTGGAGCATATTTATCAGCTACTGTAGATTACAATGACTACTTATTCCTTAACGTTGCTGGTAGAAATGATTGGTATTCTTCATTACAGAAAGAAAACAGATCGATCTTTTACCCATCTGCAAGTTTATCTTTTGTACCAACTAGTGCTTTCGAAGGTTTAAGAGGAAGTAAAGCTATTAATTATTTAAAATTAAGATTAGGATATGGATCTTCAGCAGGTTTCCCTGATCCTTACGCTACAGTAATTGGATTAGATAGTAATGCTAATACATTTATTGATCCAAATGGTGGTGCAATAATTAATTCACTATCCGAAGCAGACAGACTTGGTAACGCAAACTTAAAACCAGAATTAATCACTGAATTAGAAGCTGGTGTTGAAGCTAAGTTATTTGACAATAGAGTTTCGTTTGATGTATCTGTTTATGACAAACGATCAAAAGATTTAATACTTAATAATAGATTTCTTGATCCTTCAACAGGTAATACAGTAACTTCCGACAATGTTGCTGAAGTTTCTAACCAAGGACTTGAAGTTGGATTTGGATTAACGCCAATAAGAGGAAATGACCCTGATGATTTTAGATGGGATATTTCTGGTCAATATACAATAAATGAAAATATTGTTGAGAGTTTAGGTGGTGAATCTGAAGGTGAAGTTATCGCTGGATTTATTGGATTCGGTAACTATGCTATTCCGGGAGAAGCTTATGGTGTTATATTTGGAACTACATATCAGAGAGATGACAACGGAAATAGAGTTGTTGGTGCTGACGGTAACTATATAGCTAACCCTGAACCAACGATTATTGGTGATCCTAACGCAGATTGGAGAGCTACTTTAATAAACAATTTCAGTTATAAAGGATTTACTTTAGGAATGCAGTGGGAATATACTCATGGTGGTGATATTTATTCTACAACAGCTGGTGCTTTACTTCCTCGTGGTTTAACAACCGATACTGATTTTGACAGAACACAAACTTTCGTTCTTGATGGAGTTCAAACAGATGGATCGGTTAACACAGTTCAAATAAATGCTACGGATTTATACTTTAACAATATAGGTGTAGCTTCCGCAGGAGGAATTAACGAAAGAGGTATTTACGATGCAACTACATTAAGACTAAGAGAAGCTACTTTAGGCTATAATGTTCCTAGTAAATTTTTAGATAAAACTCCTTTTGGTAGAGTTTCAATATCTTTTATAGCACAAAACATGTGGTATAAAGCGTTCAACTTCCCAAAGGGTATTAACTTTGATCCAGAAGTTACTAGTTTAGGTGTTGGTAATGGTCAAGGATTTGATTACTTAACTGGTCCAACAGCTAAAAGATATGGTTTCAACTTATCGTTAACTTTTTAAGATAACATAGATAATAAAGTTTATTATGAAAAAAATATTTAAATATTTCAGTCTCTTTGTAATTATAAGTATAATTACATCTTGTGAGACTACAGAACTGGATTTAACAGTAAATCCGAATCAAGTAGGTCAAGAAGACGTTGATCCTGACTTCTTATTTAACAACGTCCAACTTTCATTCTATAATTTCGTAGAACAAGCTGCTGGATTTACCTCATTTGCATCAGATCTTACCAGAATGCACGCTGCAACAGGAGGAGCTATATATTCTGAAGCATATAGCCCACTTGGTTTTGATGCAGTATGGGAAGCTGCTTATGCGGACGTATTAAAAGATATATCTTCTTTAGAACCATTAGCCGCTGATATTAACTTAACATACCACCAAGGTGTTTCTAAAGTGATAAAAGCATATACAATTGTTACTTTAGTTGATCTATTCGGAGATGTTCCTTTTAGTGAGGCTTTACAAGGAAATGACAATCTAAATCCTAATGCAGACGATCAAGCTCAGATTTACATTGATGCTCTTAATGAATTAGATTTAGCGATTGCGTTATTAAATACTGAACCAAGTTCATTCCCTCCTCTAGATTTATTTTATGGTTTAGGTGGTGATGGTACTGATGCTACAACTCAGGCGAAATGGGTTACTGCAGCAAATACTTTAAAATTAAAAATATATTTAACTGCAAGATTAAATGGTACTGCTATTAATACAGATATAGCATCTGAAATTAACACTTTGATCGCAGAGGGTAATTTAATAGATGCAGCCGACGAAGATTGGCAACTAAATTACGGTGGTAATAGACAAAATCCTGACAATAGACATCCTGCCTATGCAACTTTCTACGAGAATGATCCAGGAGGACAATATGTTTCGAATTACTACATGTGGACAATGTTATTTGAAAAACCATTAGAAGATCCAAGAACACCTTTTTACTTTTTCAGACAGGATCTTGATGCTACTAATGAAGATAATTTTACATTACAATGTGCAACCGCAGCAACACCTCCTCATTATTTTGGTGTGACTTCTCAATACGATGGAAACAATACTGTTGTCCCATTCTGTGTTACCGACATAAACAGAGGATATTGGGGAAGAGATCACTTAGATAACGCTGGATTACCACCTGACTCAAATAAGAGAACAGTTATGGGGTTATACCCTGCTGGTGGTAAATTTGATGATGGTTCTGGAGGATCCGTACAAAATGAAGGAGCTGATGGATCTGGTGGTGCAGGAATTACACCAATCTTAACATCATCTTTTGTGAACTTTATGCTTGCTGAAGCAGCTTTAACTCTTGGGACTACAGGAGACGCACAAGTATATCTTACTCAAGGTATCGCAGATAGCTTTAGCAAAGTAAGTAATTTTGCAGGTAGTGCTGAATCTGTTGGAAATCTTGCTTTATATCAATCATTTGTTGATCAAGAATATCTAGCATCCATGGACGACGAACAAAGATTAGAAATAGTTGCTAAAGAGTATTATCTTGCATTATTTGGTAATGGTATTGAAGCCTATAATATGTATAGAAGAACGGGATATCCTGCAAATTTACAACCTTCATTATCTCCAACTCCTGGTGATTTCTACAGGTCTGCTCTATATCCTAGCGATTATGTGAATGCTAACACTAATGCATCACAAAGACAAAGAACAGAACAAATCTTTTGGGACACGAATCCTGCAGGATTTATCAATTAAAAACATATGAAAATGAAATTAATAAATAAATTTTTAGTTCTAGGTGGATTATCAATTGGTTTACTATTTAATAGTTGTACTGATGACGAAAAACTACCAAATCCTTTAGAAGCATCTGATGTAGAAACAAATGGTGCTTATTTAAAAACCATATCCTCATCATTCGTAGTAGATTTATTCGACATTGATGGATCTGGATTTGAAGTAACTCTAGAAGAGCATGATGCTTTAAATGATGGAAGCTTAATACAAGATGTTGATGTATATGTAAGATTTACTGACAACACTGTTGATGAAGATGGTACAACTACTCCAATGGATCCAGATGATGACATTGATAACAGTAAAGACGAAATTCTTTATGAAACTATCCCGTCATCCGCTTTTTCAATGAATAGTAATAGCCAGCCTGAGGTAACGTATCAAACTACTATGCCAGAAGTTTTGACTGCTCTTGGATTGATTAATGACAATCTTGATGGTGCTGATAATTTTTTCGTAAGATTTACGCTTAATTTAACAGACGGAAACTCTTATACTACAACAAATACCGGTACTAACATTGTTAGCCAACCTGTATTTAACTCTCCTTTTGAATATCAAGGATCTGTTGTTTGTGTATTTGATGAGCCAGCTTTTTTTACCGGTACTTATATGATAGAAACTACAGTTAATGGTGCATTTGGATCTGTATTTGATGAAACAGTAGAAATTACAGTTGATGAAAATGACCCTACAAAAAGAAGATTTGATGGAGACTGGAATGGATTTGGTCTAGACAGAAATTATAGTTTCTCTTTAGTATGTGGTAAAATTATTTGGGATGCAGCACAGAGTACAGGATTACAGTGTCCAGGCGGACCTATAATCGCTTTAGGAACTGCTACTACAAATACTGAATTTGATACTACATTTACAGATGACAATAGTTTCGAGATCAATATGACAGAAGACACATCTAGTTGTAGTGGTCCAGCTGCTGGACTTGTACAAGTTCGTTTTACAAGAATATAAAATTTATAGTTTAAAATACAATAAATTAACTAGAACATCCCGATGAAAATTTCATCGGGATGTTTTTTTATACACTATATTTGTTCTCTATGAAAAATGAATCAAAAATTTTTGGTATCCGAACGGTTTTAGAGGCCATAAACTCGGGAAAAACAATTGACAAAATTTTTATTCAAAAAGGTCTGCAAGGTGATTTATCAAAAGAATTAATAAGCTTACTGAAAAGAGAAAATATTAATATCTCCTATGTTCCTGTAGAAAAACTCAACCGATTAACTAATAAAAATCATCAAGGAGTTGTAGCACATATCGCACCTATTGAATTTCAAGACTTGGAAAACTTAGTATTAAATGTGATTGAATCTGGTGAAACTCCTTTGTTTTTAATCCTAGATCAATTGTCCGATGTCCGTAACTTTGGTGCGATCATAAGAACAGCAGAATGTACGGGGGTTCATGGTATTATTATTCAGAAAAAAGGAGGAGCACCTGTAAGTGCAGATACTGTAAAAACTTCAGCAGGAGCAATTTTTAAAATCCCTATTTGTAAAGTTGACCACATTAAAGATGCCATGTTTTATTTACAAGCTTCTGGCATACAAATAATAGCCGCTACTGAAAAGGCAAATTCAACTATTTATGACCAAGATCTCACAAATCCAACTGCAATAGTAATGGGTAGTGAAGGTAAAGGTATATCCAACTCTGTTTTAAAAATAGTGGATCATTCGGCTAAACTACCTATGTACGGTGAAATAGCTTCTCTTAATGTGTCTGTAGCCTGTGGTGTAATTTTATATGAATCAATCCGCCAAAGATTATAAGATCTAAAACTTATTTTTAGTCACCTTTTTTTTCATCTCTCGGATTATACTCATAAATTATTTCAACACTTTCATCATTCAACTCTTCTTCTGGTAAAATTTCTATAAAGTTCCCATTTTCATCAAAATGTTTTAAAAAAGGATCATCTTCTGGATTAAAATCTTTTGTTTCCCAGTGATACTTTTTTTGCTTGGCAATACCTTTTTTTATGCAAAAAGCCAATAATACTCCTACAATTAGACCAGATAAATGCCCTTCCCAAGAAATTTTTGGATCTACAGGTAACGTATACCATATCATGCTTCCATATATAAAAACAACGATAAATGATAGCGCAATTAATCTAAAATGCTTTGCCAGTATTCCTTTAAAAAACAAAAAACCAAACAACATATAAATAACCCCACTCACCCCTATGTGATTAGCAGGTCTTCCAAAAAACCAAGTTAAAACACCTGTTAAAATTGCTCCAAAAAGCAATACTTTCCAAGAGTTTTTGGGATAAAAGAAAAAAAGAGCCATAGATAAAATCAAAAGTGGCAAAGTATTATGCCACAAATGTGATAAATCACCATGAATAAAAGGAGAAAATAATACTCCCCTAACCCCTATCAAGGTTCTTGGATATATTCCAAAACCATTAAAGTCAAAACCAAAACGAACCTCAAACCAAAAAACCACCCAAATTGCTAATACAAACAATAATGGATACCCTACAACTCCAGTACTAAATCTAAAATCACTATTTTCTTCCATAATTTTATTATAATAATCAAAAAACCATCCAAAAATTTAATTACAGTTAAATTGTCAGTAATACAAATATTTATAATAATGAAACGCAGAATAAAGTTAACGATTATGATATTCAATTAAACACTTGTTACCTTTGTAAATATGAACAAACCATTAGCTGAAAGAATACGTCCTAAATCTCTGGAGGAATATTTGAGTCAAGAACATTTAATTGGAGACAATGGTTCTTTGACTAAACAAATAAAAAGAGGAATTATACCTTCTCTGATTCTTTGGGGTCCTCCTGGTGTGGGAAAAACCACTTTAGCTAATATTATAGCCAACGAATCGGATAGACCGTTTTATACACTAAGTGCAATTAATAGCGGAGTAAAAGAAGTAAGAGAAGTTATTGACAAAGCTAAACAAAGTGGTGGATTATTTACTTCTAAAAACCCTATACTATTTATAGATGAGATTCATCGTTTTAGCAAATCTCAGCAGGATTCTCTACTAGGAGCTGTAGAAAAAGGTTGGATCACGTTAATTGGTGCAACTACAGAGAATCCTAGTTTCGAAGTAATTCCAGCATTGTTATCTCGTTGCCAAGTGTATGTTCTTAATGCCTTTGGAAAAGAAGAATTAGAAGCATTGCTAGAGCGGGCAATGCAACAAGACGAACACCTTTCATCCAAAGACATAAAACTAAACGAAACAGATGCCTTATTAAGATTAAGTGGTGGAGATGCAAGAAAACTATTAAATATTTTTGAGCTTATAGTCTCTAGTCAAGATCAAGACAAAATTATAATAACTAATGATCTTGTTTTAAAACTTGTACAGCAAAATACTGTCAGATATGACAAAACAGGAGAACAACATTATGACATCATCTCTGCTTTTATTAAATCTGTTCGTGGTAGCGACCCCAATGCAGCGGTTTATTGGTTAGCAAGAATGATAGAAGGCGGAGAAGACCTTAAATTTCTTGCCCGTAGAATGATAATATTAGCATCTGAAGATATTGGCAATGCTAACCCAACAGCCTTAATAATGGCTAACAATACGTTTCAGGCAGTAACTACAGTTGGATATCCCGAAGCAAGAATTATTTTAAGTCAATGCGCAGTGTACCTTGCTACTTCTGCAAAAAGTAACGCTTCCTATATGGCTATTAACAAAGCGCAACAGTTAGTAAAACAAACTGGTGACTTATCCGTACCATTGCACATAAGAAATGCGCCAACTAAATTAATGAAAGAATTAGGGTATGGAGAAGATTATAAATACGCGCACAATCACGAAAACAACTTTATTAACCAAGAGTTTCTTCCTGAGTCAATAGAAAACACTAAGCTCTATGAACCTGGAGATAACCAGCGAGAAAATGCATTTAGATCTTTTCTTAAATCCCGATGGGGAGAAAAATATAACTACTAATATTATTGACGAGCAAAAGTATCCGTTATCAACCTACTAGTTGCAGGATTAACTCGATCAAGAATAAAATTTCCATACGAATCAAAATAGCCAACACCGCTTAAATCTCCTGCTCGTACTATATAATTATTATCTCTACTAGATTTATATATTTTACCAATAGAAACGGATCCATCAGCATTCTTTTTTAACAATTCAAAACCATATGTTTTTTTCTCAAATGCATATATACTCTCATTATAAACATATGACAAAGATTTAGCCTTGGACACATCTCCTTTAGAAACCTTACTTTCGGCTTTCTTAATTATCTCCTCACTATTTTTAGCAATTGCATCTTTAGAAGGTACGGTCTGATTAACAGAAGGTAATTTATCTTTAACAACAATATCGCTTTTAGCAGGATTATTCTCCTTTTTACCATTATACTTATAGTTGAGAGCTTCTATATCCTTAAAAGCATCTCTAAGAGCTTCATGGTATGATTTTTTAAACTCTTTCTCTCTACTAGTTCCTTCTTTTGTACTGAATACGACAATCCCATTACAATCAATTAAATCGACTATAAGTTTTGTCTTTAATAATCCTGAATTTTTCCTCACATCTGCTCTTAGCCCTTTACAACCATTCATTCTTAAATCTTCTGGCAAATCTTCTCCTCTAATAAATGCTGTAAATCCATATTTTTCAAATAAAAATTTGGTTAATGAATTTAATTGATAATCATCGTTTTCCCTTAAAAAAACATATCCTTCAGGCACTATAACATATTTATAATCATTCACAGTACTCTGCGCCGAAAAATTAATTGTAAAGAAAAAAGAAAGCCCAAAAAATAAAACACGTATTATATTCATCACATTATTACATTAAATCCTAATTGAATAGATGCCCCCCTGGCATCTGCAAGATTAGAATATTCTAAAAGATTATTTGCCGAAATATAGAAATTAATTTTGTTAATATGAGTAGACATTAAAAATCCAACGTTTTTATAAGAGTAATCGTCCACTGTATAAGTAACTTTCGCTTTTAAAAAATTAGATAAGCGTTTATAATAAAATAAAGAAGCAGCGTATTGCGGTCTTTTAGGTCTAAATTGAGAAAACAGTTGCAAACCAAAAGCATCTTGATAAGGAGGATCCTCGCCTTCTATAAAGCAATTACAAGTCCCATCATCATATCTATTAAAAGAATATTTAATAGAACCATTAAGTTTTAGAGGACGTAAAGCAGCATAACTAGTATTTAAAGTATCAATTGGAATCGCCTCTTCTAACTCATCTAAAATATCCTGGCCATTATCATCTGTAATTGGAGTTTCGAATCCTTCAAAAACAAAATTACCTCTTGCCTGATATGTTTCAACATCCTTAGTATAAAAAATCATCCCTAAATCAGTTGCACTACCCGTAATGGTCCATTGATCTTCTAACTTATAGGTAAACCCAACATCGACACCAATCCCCAAGTTACCTCCAAGAAATGCTCTACCCAAAAATTTATTTAGAACTTGTTTTGATCCATCCGAGTTATCTTCCGATTCGATATCCCTCAAAGAAGCATATCCCGCCGTTTGAACACTTACATCTGCATTACTAATTACATGTTGGTATATATTATTTCCTTGTGGAGTTTCTATAGTAGTAAACGTACCTCTATTTTTGGTACTTCTAAAATTAAATATGCTAGAATACAATTTTGCTCTTGCACCGAAAGTGAGTTTTTTATTTACTTTTTTATTATAACCAAAATGATATACTGTGAGTAACTCTCCAGTAGCGCTTACATTAGAAAATCGAAACGGTACATTTATAAAATCTTGATTTCCTTGATAAGCCAATACTGCAAAATCTTTAGGAAAATATACAATCAGGTCTAGCTCTTGATATAAACCAGCAGAGTAATATAAATCTTTATTACGCTTACTTCTCCAACCAAAATTAATAATATCCAATTGCTGGGTAAATGTAAAGTAATCTTTACTTGTTAATGTATTTATAGTATTCTCTATCTTATCATTAATATCCTTACCATCATCAGCGAAAACATCATAAAGAGAGGTTCCCCTAAATCCAACATTGAAATGAATTTGCGATAAAAACGGTACTCCAGCATGGTATTTAAAATTTACATCCGCACCAGGATTAAGCATTAATGATTGCGGCAAATCTGTAAAATCATATAAGGTTTCCTTGTTCTGAGAATATCCCGAGTATCCCAATAAACCTAAGCAAAGGCATAATAAGATTCTCATAATTCGTAATTTACATAATAACTAGCTTTAGACCTTATATTTAAAACACCTCTTAAATCGGTATTGAGAGTTGGTACAATAATCTCTGTTGCAATTTTTTGGGCAGATGATAATTGATTTAACGTAGCATTATCCAATACAATTGGATTAGGAACAGAGAACGACACTACGGGCTCTGTACCTTCTCCCATCCCAGCTTGCACAGGAACACTATATAATTGGCCTAATGGTTGTTCACCTTCTGTTAAAAACTGAAACTGAAGCGTAAAAGATCTTTGAATTGTATTGCGAACCTCTATAGTTAGCTCTACTCTATCTAAATTATCGATTGCAAAATCAGTCCCAACTAAATCGTAATTAATAGTATCTCTTAGAACATCCGGAGGAATTGTAAAATCTGTATCCGAAGGAAGGCCATCAGGTATATAATCGGACACATCAAATTCTGAATAAATAAAATCTGCTTCAATTACAGGTGTGAGAACAACATCTTCGAGTTGCTCAAAATCTAGTTCCTTTACGCAGGAAACTGTTGTTAAAACTGCACTAAAAAGTAGCAGTAATAAACTGGCTTTTTTTGTTTTCATCTGGGGGGAGTTGTTTAGTATTAACGAAAATATACAAATATTTATTACTAAATATATCTTTTTATTTCATTTAATTCAGAAACTTGTATTGCGGATTCTGGTAACTTTTCTTTATGATAATTAAAACATATTGCTTTAATTCCCAATGATTCGGCACCAACAATATCAGCTTCGTAATTATCTCCAATCATTAAACTATTAACAATATTCGCGCCAGAAACCCTAATTGCATGTTCAAATATTATTGGATTTGGTTTCTTAACTCCCACATCTTCACTATTTGTAACTGTGTTAAAATAATGATTGATTTCGGAGTTAGAAAGCTTTGTATTTTGGACCTCTCTAAAACCATTGGTAATGATATGCAATTGATATTTAGGCATTAAATATGTCAACAGCTCTCTTGCACCAGCAATAAGGTAATTATTCAATGGTAAAAAATTAATATAATCATCTGATAAAGCATCGATAATCTCTAAAGGAAATTGCATCTCAAAAGCAGCAAAAGCTTCTATTAAACGACCTCTTCTAAGTTCTGTTTTAGTAACCTGTTCTTCTCTATAGAGTTTCCAATAGTGCAAATTTATAGGTTGATAAACAACTAAAAAATCATTTACGGGAACTGATATTTGGAATTTAGTAAACATCAACTCAAAAGCCAAAGTAGAATTTTTATCAAAATCCCATAGCGTATGATCTAAATCAAAAAACACATGATCAATCTTTTTTATCTTCATCTTGATTCCAAATAAACTCAAATATTGATTCCCAAAAACTCTGCTCATTAAGATCACTAAACAAACCATTGCTAAAAACAGGAATAAATAATCCGTTTACTTTTTTTATCTTTTTAATATAATCTAGTAATTCTTGCTTTACTGTAAACTCATTTTCTGCCTTATCAAAACTTTTAGCAGTGCAACAAAAAGAATGTATCACTAAAGGAGTTTGCACCTCGTAATCTAAATCATAAAACATAAACGGGGTACATGTTCCTGCTCTAAACCCTGCTTGCTCAGGATAACCCATAGAAAAATCTTCCTTTATCTCTAATTCAATAAAATTTCTATAGGCTTCTGGTAGTTTTATTTTATAAAATGAACATAGAGAATACAGCATCTGTCTATTCACAATATTCTCTATTCTTGTTTTTTCTTCTTTTAATATTTCTAAATCCGAGATAGCATCATACGACACTTTAAGTCCTACGTTTACATAATCAGAAACGTGCTTGATAACTTTTCGGTGTTCTGGATTACTATGACTAATGTTTTTTTCAAGGTTAGTATAATCACCTAAACCAAAAAACACAAGACAGTCTCTTATTTTATTTTTCTGTAAATTAATTATAAAATCAAATGTATTATAAGGATCTTTCTTTATCCCTAACATTACTTTAAATCTATCCGTGACATCACTTATTTTTAACTGCCATAAATCACGTAAACCACCACCAATTGATCTTAAAATTCCTTTTTGCCAATAAGCAAAAGTTTGATTGATATACAATATAGGATGTATTCTAAATTCTTTTTCTTGGAATACTATGTCCGAATACTTTTCTTTTAGAATATTCTTAAATTCAAACGCCCATATATCAACCACCGGTTCTTGCAAAAATCCATGTTGGTAAGCTATACTTTCTGTAGCTGTAAATCGACCAAGCTCATCTTTTACGTGCGGAAGGTATTCCTCGTATCTGGTTAATAAGTAAAAACTAGCTGCAAAAATATCAAAAGGCAAAGCAGTATCAGGATGTTTAACCTGAAAGAAACATTGGGTTTCTCCCCAAGGAATCACTTGAATATCCACCTCATTAAATCCATGTTCGAAAAGTAAATCTACACTCTGAAAGTAAAGTTCCTTTCCTAAGGGCTGTTTACCATAAGAAAGTTTAGGTCCATCATGAGCAATGAAAGATTCTATCTTAGAAGTAAAGTCTACTTCCAATCCCAAAATTCGCTTACAAATATGCTTAAAAGTATAAGATACTCTCGGAGTTATTTTTTGAACATAGACTAATAACATATTCTCAATTATAGTATTGCTTCATCTGCAAAGCTAAAATACTCCTTTTCTGTTATTATCAAATGGTCTAATAATTTAATATCTAAACTAAGTCCGGCTTGTTTTAGTTTTTGAGTTAATGATTTGTCAGACTGACTCGGGGTTAATGAGCCACTCGGATGATTATGAGTTAATATTATCGAAGTTGCATTAAATTCTAACGCATATCTAAATACAATTCTAGGATCCACCAATGTACCGGTTTTTCCTCCTACACTTATTTGTTTCTTTTGTAATACTTTATTCGAATTATTAAGATACAATACCCAAAACTCCTCATGTTCTAAATCTCCTATAAGAGGACTTAGTATATCAAAAACATCTTTACTTGTACTAATCTTGGGTATAACCGGAACAATTTCTTCCTTTCTTCTTCTCCCTAGTTCTAAACCTGCTACTATCGATATTGCCTTAGCTTCTCCTATTCCTTTAAAACTCATCAACTGTTTGATAGATAATTTTCCTAACGAATTAATTTGATGATCAACACTTGCCAAAATTCGTTTACTTAATGCTACAGCGCTTTCGTCACGGTTCCCAGAACCAATCAAAATTGCTATCAGCTCTGAATCAGTTAACGAATTCTTCCCTTTAACCAACAATTTCTCTCTTGGTCGATCATTTTCACTCCATTTCCTAATAGAAAATGACGAATTAAGCTCACTCATATAATTTTTTTATGCAGTTTTATTCCCTATAACTTTCAACCTATAAGTATAAACTATTTATCTCAAATACAAGATATTATTGCCTAAAAAATACAAATGAAAACGGAATATCTTGTCGATATTTAAATATTCATCATACATATATTTGTTTGAAAATGAAAGTTTTACTATATTTGACCACCCATAATCTAAAAACAAAGAATTTAACAACTTCAAATTAACCTATTTATGAAGAACATTTTTACTTTCGTATTATTATTGGCTACTATTAGTTTTTATGGACAAGACAGAAAACGTATTAGCTTTCTAAATCTAGTAGGAAACCACATACAAGTACCAAGAGGATGTCAAGCACAATCAGAATATGAACTACAGGCTTGTAATGGAACCTCTATTAAATGGGACTATTACAGTGATGATATGTTAACCGCAGTTTTTGATGCTACTATAGACGCATTTGGAGCTGATAACACTTCCAAAACAGCAGTAACTTTTACTTCTTTTGGATCTCAACTAACAGGTTTCAAATTTAAATCAGGTACGACTTTTCAATATTTCTTAATGGGAAAAATTAAAGAGCAACCGTTAATGATTAATCTCGGAACACCTCAAGATATTTCTGCCAATGGAGATTTAGAAGGAATTCTAAAACTTGTTTTCGAGAAAGTAGGTTAATACCAAATCTTTTTTATTTCATAAATATTGATTAAGAAGTTATTTAGCAATAGCTTAGTATTCTTATATACTATTTTTAAAATAATTCTATTATTTTTGAGTAGTGAATACTAAACTACATTGATATGAAATCTCTTTTTGACGAAACTACGAAAAACGAAATAGAAGAACGTATTCATAGGCTATCTAACACGAGTACTCCTTCTTGGGGTAAAATGGATATTTCTCAAATGTTTTATCATTGTCAGTTTCCTCTTAAAATAGCTCTTAAAAAGGAGTATCCATCAATGAAACCTAGCTTACTGGCTAAATTATTCTTTAAAAAATCTTTGTATAACGACAAACCTTGGAAAAGGAGTTTACCTACTCATCCCAAATTAAAAGTTGTAGACGCTAAAGTTTTTGATCAGGAGAAAAAACATCTTGTAGCGCTTGTTAATGAATTCTCTGAAAAAAGAACCGTTTCAGAATGGGATCCACATCCTATGTTCGGAAAATTCACAAAAGATCAATGGGGAAAAATGCAGTACAAGCATTTAGATCATCATTTACAACAATTTAACGTATAGTCTGTGTATCCACCAAAACACCATCAAGACTATAATTTAGAAAACATCAAAAGCGTAGCGACTACCTACCCTTTTGCTACATTAGTCTCAGCTCAAGAAACAAAACCTTTTATTACACACGCTCCTCTTATATTTCATGGAGACAAACTGGTTGGCCATATTGACGCAAACAATCCTCATATAAGTTTACTAAAAGATAATTATCCTATCACAACAGTTTTTCAGGGGCCTCAGACATATATCTCGCCATCTATATACACAACAAACCAATTGCCGACTTGGAATTATATAATTGCACATGCCACAGGAATTGTTAAAGAAATTAAAGATCCAGAATTAATAAAAAAATCAATGGTCATTATGACTGATTTTTTAGAAAACCCTGATCAAAATTTCAAACTATCCATAGAGGATTCCAGAATGGATCGCTTAATTCCTTATATACATACTTTCGAAATTGAAGTACAAGACTGGGAAGGAAAATTTAAACTAAGCCAGGACAAAATACCTGAAGATATCGAAAATGCAAAACAGGAGTTGATTAAAAACAATCAAAAAAACGTTGCTGATTTTGTAAATGAATTATTTAAAAAGCATTTTTAGATTACATCATTCCTTTTATCTCATCAAAATCTAACCCGCCATAATTACCACTGCTCATCAGTAACAAAGCAGCATTAGTAAAATCTTTTTGGTGCAAGTATGCTTTAAACTCTTCGGGATTTGTATAAATAATAAGATCTTTTCTATTAAATGCTTTTGCTATTTGATCCGCTGATACTTCTTCCAGTTGTTTTATTTTTACTGCATTAGGCGAATAAAAAACTACAGCTTCATCTGCAAAATCCAGTGCACCTTCATATTCTTTTAAAAACTCTGCATTAAGACTACTATACGTATGCAACTCCAAACAAGCCACAACCTTTCTATCTTTATACTGTTCTTTAACCGCCTTAGTAGTTGCACTTACTTTAGATGGACTATGTGCAAAATCTTTATAAGCAACTGCAGTATCACTTTCTGCAATTTTTTCTAACCTTTTAGAAGCTCCCGTAAAAGAAGCTATGGCTTCAAAGAACTCATCCTCATCAACACCCATATGTTGACAAATCCATTTTGCACCAGCCAAATTACTCAGGTTATGAGCCCCAAAAACTTCTATAGGCATCTCTCCTTCTGGAGTTTGCAGAAGAGTCTCTCCATTCTCCACCCTATATTCTGGAGTATTGTAAGCTATTTTTCGAATTTGGTTTTCAGAATTCTCCACTACTTTAACAACCTCTGGATCCTCAGAATTATAGTTTATACTTCCTCCACGAACTATACTATCCACAAAAATCTGAAACTGTTCTACGTAATTTTCGAATGTTGGAAATACATTAATATGATCCCAAGCAATACCACTAAGCAATGCTATATTAGGTTTATATAGATGAAATTTGGGTCTTCGATCTATAGGCGAAGAAAGATATTCATCACCTTCCAAAACCATAAAATCATTTTCTTCAGTTAAATGAACCATCGTATCAAACCCTTCTAACTGGGCTCCAACCATATAATCTACTTCTTTATCGTGATAATGCAATACATGAAGAATCATAGAAGTAATCGTAGTCTTACCATGAGAACCTCCTATCACCACTCGTGTTTTACTCTTAGACTGTTCATACAGAAATTCTGGATATGAATATATTGTTAATCCTAACTCTTGCGCTTTACGCAACTCTGGATTGTCTTCTTTTGCATGCATTCCAAGGATGATCGCATCAATATTAGAAGTAATTTTTTCAGGATACCAACCGAAAGCTTGTGGCAATAGTCCAAATCTATCTAATCTAGATTTTGAAGGCTCAAAAATTACATCATCACTCCCTGTTACCTCATCTCCTTTTTGATGCAACGCCATAGCTAGATTGTGCATCGCACTACCTCCTATAGCAATAAAATGTACACGCATAATTATATTCTTAATTCAAAAAAGTAAAGATACAATCTACATTTAATTATAAAAGAAAGTAAAACCTAAAATAAGTAAAAGGTTTTGTTCGTATTTATAAACGATCATAAATGAATAGATTATTGAGTAGCAATTAATGGTCGTGTCTTCTCATTTGGAGATTTCAGAAGTTCACGAAGCGTTAAAACATCTAATATTCCATCTGGATACAATTGATTTTTTAATTCAAAATCCTTTAATGCAGTTTGTGTTTCAATTTTAAAATTCCCATCAACCGCTATAACATATCCATCTATAGTAAGTTGTTTTTGCAACTCATATACGAAAGGTCCTCGGTCTCCAATTTGTAGTGTTTTCTGTAAAATTACCTTTTCGAAAACATTATAAAACTCATCTTTTTGTTTTTGTTTCGAAAGATCTTCGCTAGACCGTTGATTATTCTCTAGTAATCGAATCTCTTCATTAGATAATCCTTTAGATTTATATGCCGTAGATTGAAGCAAAATAGCTTCATAATACTTCACTTTCCCTATTTTTTTTTGGTACTCATTTACAGCATATTGAGTCGCGGCATTGTCTTTTTTTGGATTTCTAACATCTATACGGTTTGTAGACCATTGGGATACAACAAATCCATTTAACATCTCAATTGCTTCATAATAATCCATCACAACATTTTGATCATAATAGGAATTATCCACGGTATCTTTGGATACATAATTCACATTTTTAGGATGAAATCTTTGGTATTTGTGATACTGATTATACCCCATAACTAATGTTATAATAACTAATAGAAAAATAATAATACCCTTCATAATTTAAAATTTGGTTTATAGTAAAAATATAAATGATCATCTGCTTTATATAAGCACAGTGAGTATAGTTGGCTCGAAACGGATACGAACCTTTTTTTTGGGGAAAAATCAACTTTTATTATTACTTATAAATATAGTCATAAAAACAGAAACTATTAAGTCTACGACCCTCAATTATTTCAGAATGTACTGTATGGAGTATTAACACCAACAGCTAAAATCAAAAATAAAATGTGACTAATAGGCATACTTTCAAATTAAATCTAGGTCTATTTCCTGAACATAAATCACTAAAATCACCACTTAATAGAGCTCTAAATACTCATTCAATTAAATACTACACTAATCAAAACAAGCTTTTCCCTAATTTATCGTTGCAATTATGTAGCTTTATATAGTTATTTACTATTTACAAATCTTTATCTAAAATATGTGGTATAAGACTTGTACTATTGTTTTAACAAACACAAAAAAACCAAACAGATGAAAAAACACATCATTCTTGTTTTCATACTCTTTATTACAAACCTAAATTATATGATGGCTCAGAACGACTATAATTATCAAGACGATTGGAAAAAAGTAGAAGAGTTTGACCAACAAGGTCTTCCTAAATCCGCTCTAGAAATTATAGAAACGATCCATAGTAAGGCAAAAAAAGCAAACAACACAAATCAAATCACTAAAGCTTTGATTTACAAAGCTAAATACAATTTAGTTTTAGAAGAAAATGCTCAGCTAAATATCATTAAGGAATTTAAAAGTGAAATTTCTAACAGTAAATTCCCTAGCAGAAATATCTTAGAAAGTATTTTAGCCAATTTATATTGGCAATATTTCCAAGAACATAGATGGCAATTTTATGATCGTACTAAAACTTCTGAAAAAGTAGATAAAGAAGATTTCAGAACATGGGATTTAGAAACGTTATTTGCAGAAATCCATCTGTATTATCAGAAATCACTAGAAAATGGCTTATTAGCTCAACAGACAGATCTAATAAGATTCAATGACATTTTATCAGAGTCTACAGGTTCTAAAATATATCGACCTACACTTTTTGATTTTCTATCGCATAATGCTTTAGCTTTTTATAAAACTTCAGAAACAAGCATTACTAAACCAGCATATGCTTTTGAAATCGACTCCCCTGATTACTTAAAAGATCACGAACCTTTTTCTATAATCAAACTTAACACTAAGGATTCTTTATCCTTACAGTTCCATGCTTTAAAAATATACCAAAGCCTTATCAATTTTCATAAGAGAGATAAGGAACCTGATGCATTAATCGAAGTAAACATTGAACGTTTAAAATTCATTCATGATAATGCTGTGTTTAATGATAAACAAGAACTTTTACTAGCTACCTTACTTTCAGAAAAAGAAAAACATAAAAACAGCCCATCCTCCACCCTATACGACTATGAAATAGTTACTCTTTATCAGACACAAGCCGCTACTTATATTCCTGCAGAGAATGAAACTCATCGTTGGGCACTTAAAAAAGCCTTGGAAGTTTGTGAAGCAGCTATTTCGCAATATCCTAAATCCAGAGGAGCTATTAATTGTGCATATCAAAAAGAACAAATTCTTGATGCGCAAGTTAATTCTATAAAGTTAGAAAGTTACATCCCAATTAACAAACCATCTAGGCTTCTAGTAAACTATAAAAACCTTGAACTTCTATATTTTAAAGTATTAAAAGCAAATCAAAATCAAATACAATCTTTACAGAAAATATATGAGCCAAAAAAGAAAGTAGCATTTCTAAACAAATTATCAGAAGTTCATTCATGGGAATCAAAATTTATTGACAAAAAAGATTACCAAAACCATAACATGGAAATTGCCGTTCCTTCATTAGGGCAAGGATCATATATTATTGTTGGATCAATTACCAAAGATTTAAGCGCAGATCATACATTCACTTTTGGAGATTTACAAGTTACTAACCTGACTCTTTTAGAAAACAAAACAACAAAAGAAACTAAGTTTCAGGTTATTGATAGAAATAATGGAATACCAATACCTAATGCCTCGATTAAACTCTTTGCAGATAGTAGAAGAAATAGTTTAAATAAAACGCTAACAACTAACGAAAAAGGAGAAGCGTTCTTTTCTCAAGAAGGTTATTACTACAATGTATTAGCAACTGTTACTAAGGGTACAGATAAAGCAAATTTTAAAGGAATATATCTTAATCAATATGGTGGTGATAGTCAACCAGATAATAGCACCAGATATTCTACTTTTCTTTTTACAGACCGAAGTATTTACAGACCTGGACAAACCGTATATTTCAAAGGGATTATGATGGCTACCAAAGGAAAAGAAGATCCTAAAGTAGTAGCTAATAGACCAACCTTTGCAAAACTTATTGATGTAAATGGGCAAGAAATTAAACTACTAAAATTCACTACCAATGAATATGGATCATTTGCTGGAGAATTTATTCTACCTTTTTCTGGGTTAACAGGTAATTATACAATCCAAACAGATAATTACAATAGCACCTATATTTCTGTAGAAGAATACAAGCGCCCTAAATTCGAAACAAATTTTAATCCAGTTACAGAAACCTATAGAGTTAATGATAATATTAAACTCACAGCAACTGCTACTGCCTATGCCGGTAGCAATATTACAGACGCTAAAGTAGTATACCGAGTATATAGACAAATACAGTATCCTCGTTGGTGTTATTGGTATCCTAGAAACAGTGAAGAACAAGAAATCACACACGGTGAGACCACGACCAATGATATAGGAGAATACAACATTACATTCGCTGCTTTCCCAGATAAAAGTGTTTCAAAAGATAATCAACCTACTTTTACTTATAAAATAATAGCGGATGTTACAGATATTAATGGAGAAACCAGAAGCACTACAACCTATGTAAACGTGGGATATCATGCATTAACAGCATCTATTAATATTGATTCCGAAATTGATAAAACCAAAAAAGGCAATATCCTAAATATTACTACTCAAAATCTGAACAATGAATTTATAGCAAATACAGGAAGTCTTAAAATTTACAGACTACAAGCTCCTGAATGCCCTTTACGAGTTCGCCCTTGGAAAGCTCCTGATTACAGTAATATGAGTAAAGAAGAATTCAAGAAATTATTCCCGCATGATGCTTATAAAAACGAAGATGATTATAGGAATTGGGAAAAAGGAAATCTTGTTTTAGAAAGAACGTATGACACTAAGGAAACTAAAGAAAATGCAAAAGGAACTAAGGACATATTACTAAAAACTATTAAGAAATGGCAAACTGGTAAGTATGTAATTGAACTTTTAACTAAAGATCGATTTGGACAAGAAGTAAAGGATATTAAATATATTAATATCTATGACCAATCTGATAAAACTATAGCCGACAATAAACTGTTTGAAATTACTACGGACAAAGGTGAATACGCAATTGGAGATGAAGTTATACTAAAACTAAGTTCTGCCTCAGAAGATATTACAGTCACTTTAGATATTGAGAAAAATCAAAAGGTAATTGAAACTAAACTGATTAAATTATCTAACAATAGTAAGACTATCAAAATACCCGTAAATAAAGAAGATCTAGGTGGTTTTGCCGTTACATATAGTTTTGCAAATTATAATGCATATCAAAGTGGTACTATACCGATTGCAGTTCCGTATGAACCGACAGCGCTTACTATAGAAACTAACACCTTTAGAGATAAGTTACAACCAGGACAACAAGAAACTTGGAGTTTTACTGTAAAAGGACCTAAAGGAGATAAAGTAACTGCAGAGCTACTAGCCAGTATGTATGATGCTTCTTTAGATCAATTTAAGCCGCATCAATGGTATTTTAATCCTATCAATCGACCTATTTACTATTCGTACTCACAACGAAATGCAACCAAAAGTTTTGCTAAAGGGAATTTTAATATCTATGATCAACAACTATGGATCGCCAGTTTCCAACACCAGGGGTATGATCAACTAAATTGGTTTGGATTATATTTTGGAAATTCATACAATTACCGAATGGACTCTTTCGCCTCTGGTGTAAGAGGTAAAAAAAGCAGAAAATTAGCTTCTGCTCCCATGGCATCTATGGAAATGGCCGCGGATGATGCAGAACTAGAAGAAGTTGCTGTAGTTGCCAATGAGTCTCAGATTGAACAAAAATCTCTTAACGCACTTACCGATAAAATAACAGATTCCTTGAAAGGAGTTTATGGAGCAAAAGAACCATCCCTAGAAGGAGTTAAGATTCGTGAAAATCTTCAGGAAACCGCATTTTTCTTTCCGAAGTTAACTACGGATGCAGAAGGTAACATAAGTTTTAATTTTACTGCTCCAGAGGCATTGACTAAATGGAAAGTGCAACTATTGGCACATACTAAAAAGCTAAATGCTGGAACACAACTATTAGAAACTATTACCCAAAAAGAACTAATGATTTTACCAAATCCTCCAAGATTTCTTAAAGAAGGTGATAAGATTATTCTGAGTTCTAAAGTTTCTAATATTTCTTCTAAAGATCTTAGTGGAGTTATCGAGTTACAATTAACAGATGCTTTGACCGGTAAATCAATTGATACCGATTTACAGAACACTAGTATTCGCAAAGATTTTTCTGTAAAAGCAGCTGGAAATACTAATGTATCGTGGGAACTTTCGATTCCCTCTACTGTACAAACGGTACAATATAAAATTATAGCAAAAGCTGGTGAGTTTTCTGATGGAGAACAGAATGTATTACCTGTGTTATCAAACCGAATGCTGGTTACAGAAACATTACCTATGTGGATCCGTTCTAATCAGACCAAGACATTTACATTAGATAAATTAAAAGACAACACATCTTCTACATTAAAAAATCATAAGCTCACATTAGAGATGACATCTAATCCAGCTTGGTATGCTGTGCAAGCACTACCCTACTTAATGGAGTATCCATACGAATGTGCAGAACAAACATTCTCTAGATATTATGCAAATTCTTTAGCAAGTCATATTGCTAATTCTAACCCAAGAATTCAGGAAGTATTCAATCAGTGGAAAAACACGGATGCTTTACTTAGCAATCTAGAGAAAAATCAAGAATTAAAATCGCTAATCATACAAGAGACACCTTGGTTAAGAGATGCACAAAGTGAAACAGAACAAAAGAAACGCATTGCATTACTTTTCGATCTTAATAAGATGAATAATGAATTGCAAAGTGCTATTAACAAACTACAGCAAATGCAGTATGGTTCTGGAGCTTTCCCTTGGTTTAAAGAAGGAAGAGAAAATCGTTATATCACTCAGCACATAGCTTCAGGTTTTGGACATCTTAAAAAACTAGGTGTTACAAAATATGACAACAAAACTCAGAATATGCTTCAAAAAGCAGTTCGTTATCTAGATAAAGAATTTATAAAAGAATATGAAGAGCTTAAAAGATATTGTAAGCGCAACAAGATAGATATTAATGAAGACCATCTTAGTTACACGCAAATGCATTATCTATATATGCGTAGCTTCTTTACAGATATTAAAAGAGCAAATAATACTAATGAAGCTTGGGATTATTATTTAGGACAATCCAAAAAATATTGGTTAAAAAGAGGTTTATATCCACAAGGCTTATTGGCTTTAATATTACACCGAAATAACGACACCAATACTGCCACTAAAATCATTAGATCATTACACGAAAAAAGCATCACTAGCGAAGAACTAGGAATGTACTGGAAATCTAATACTGCTAGTTGGTATTGGTATCAGGCTCCTATAGAAACACAAGCCTTGATGATTGAAGTTTTTGCAGAAATCGAACAAGAACCCAAAAAGACTGAAATTGTAGACAATCTTAAAGTTTGGTTACTTAAAAACAAACAAACTAATCAATGGAAAACTACCAAAGCTACTACAGAGGCAGTGTATGCATTATTATTACAAGGTAGCGACTGGTTATCTGTAACTGATATGGTAGAAATCGTATTAGGAAATCAAAAAATTGATCCTAGTACCATGGAAGATGTAAAAGTAGAAGCAGGAACAGGATATTTCAAAACATCCTGGAATGGGAATCAGATACAGAAAGATATGGCAACTGCCAAAATCACCAAAAAAGGAAAAGGGATCGCTTGGGGAGCATTGTACTGGCAATATTTTGAAAATCTGGATAAAATTACCTCTGCAGAAACCCCTTTAAAGTTGAAGAAAAAATTATTCTTAAAAAAGAATACGGATACTGGTGAAGAGATTACAGAAATCACAGATAAGACACAATTAGAATTAGGGGATTTAGTTAGAGTTCGTATCGAGTTACGATCTGATCGCGCTATGGAATTTGTACACATGAAAGATATGCGTGCTTCTGGATTGGAACCTATTAATGTTATCTCACGATACAAATACCAAGATGGATTAGGTTATTATGAAAGCACTAAAGATGCTTCTACTAACTTTTTCTTTGATTATTTACCAAAAGGAGTTTATGTCTTTGAATATGATTTACGTGTGAATAATAAAGGAGATTTCTCTAATGGCATCACTACAATACAAAGTATGTATGCACCGGAGTTTAGCAGCCATTCTGAAGGAATAAGAGTAAAAGTAAAATAGACTTTAAGCTCGAATCTAATTAATTTGATTACTAGAATATAATGATAAAAAATAGTTTAATACTTATACTTTTAATTTGTGTACTAGCAAGTTGTACTGATGGTAAAAAGCCAAAAATAGTATATGATAACAGCGGTAAAAACAAAGAAACAACAGAATTAAAAAAAGATACTACCTTAATCGAGGCGGCAGATCTGCCGATTCGGATGGATAGTACAGATTATTTAATACACCCGATTGGTTTTTTAAAAATTAGCAAATCTTGGTCTAAAACATCTTACAGATCTTCGGATTATAAGAATACCAATTTTTCTGTATCCAATCAATCTAAATATCAGATTACTGGAAACTTAACAAATTTAAAGTTTCAACATATCGATTCTGAAAAACTAGTTCCACTAACAGAAGAGACAATTAATATTCAATCGGTAACTTTTCTAAAGGAAGTGTTTGATCGAACTAAATCAAAATATTTACTATACAAGGTGATAGATAAAGACACTAATCAAGATCAAATTCTAGATTATCAAGATTTAAAATCTTTATACATCAGCAATATCGATGGGTCAAATTTTATTAAGATAACCCCAGATTATCAAGAATTAGTCAATTGGAAATTATTAGTATCCAAAAATAGATTGTATTTTAAAACTGTTGAAGACATTAATAAGGATGGAGAATTTGACAAAACGGACGTTATACATTATCAATATTTAAATTTAGATAATAAAAATTGGAAGGCTAAAGAGTACAATCCTCTCTAATAAACTATTTAAACTAAATAGCTAAAACAAAAGCTTTATAATACTAGTTGTTTTTTAAGTGTTTTGTTTTAGCTCTTTTTCAATAATAGTTTTCAAAACTTTTAGATCATTTTCACTTATAACATCTGATAAAGAAAAGGGATCAAAATCACTTGATTGCGGGTAGATAAAAACTTCGAACTCATTAATAATTATATTTTTTATTTTATCAAGTGCAAATGCTTCAGAAGATTTAAGAAAAAACTGAATCTTTCCCTCTCTAACTGTAAAAGAAAACTTTTGATTACCTATCAATTCTCGTATTTCTAAGTATACATTTTGCCTAGGTCCGTCATTTTCAACAACCGATCTTAAAATCATTAGATCATAAATATTAACCACCTCCATTAAATCATATGATAAAAAGGCATCCGATTTTGGGTAAATGCAAATTCCTTTTTCATCTATTAAAATGTCCTGTATTTCTTGAGTTTCAATTTTTTCAGAAGCTATATTGCAAAATCCTATTTCAGAATTTGTTTTTGGATAAATTAAACGTTTATCATCGTATTTTAGATATATAGAAGCGAATTCGTTTATTTCTGAATAAAGTTCATCTCTAAATCGATCAATCTTTTTGATAAAATATTCTTGCGTTTTCATATTGCAAAGCCCTTCTAATTACAGATACATTTTAGATATCAAAAGATGTATCTTTACATTAAGGATAACCAAAAAGACAATTTGTAACACTTACATCTAAAAAATCTTATCCCGTATAGTTCGCGAAACTTAAAACCAATGAAAAGAAACCTGCTAAAACAATCCATCTTACTATTGTTAATCAACTTATTAACTAATTGCTATGCGCAAAATAAAATCCAAAATCTAAAGGGGTTTGATATTTCGCCTGATTCCATTAATACGTTCCTTAAGACACGTATGGATTCTTTACATATTCCTGGGCTTTCTATAGCGGTAATAAATAATAGTAACGTTGTTTATCATACAACATTAGGGCACGCCAATCTCGAAAAAAAACTACCGGTTACCGTCAAAACAATTTTTGAAGGAGCCTCTATGTCTAAATCGGTTTTTTCAACATTTGTAATGAAGTTTGTAGAAGATGGAAAACTAGATCTGGATAAACCTATGCATGAATACCTACCTTACGAAGATATTGCATACGATGAGCGTTATAAAAAAATAACCGCCAGAATGATTTTGAGTCATCGGTCTGGATTTCCTAATTGGAGAGAAAATGAAGATGACAAAAAACTAAAAATCAAATTTGATCCTGATACAGATTACGAATATTCTGGAGAAGGATATCAATATTTAGCAATGGTCTTAAAACATATCTTAGGAACTGATTGGAATGGTTTAGAAACTTATTTTCAGAAAGAAATAGCAAAACCTCTAGGATTAGAACATACTACTTTTATTGAAGATTCTTATGCCCTAAAACATAAAGCAGAACCTTATGATAAAGAAGGTAATTGGATCGATTGGAAAAATGAGTATTGGTACAAAAAGGACAAAGGCATATTCGTTTCTTCTTCATCTATTCGTTCCGAACCTATTGATTTTTCTAAATGGATGATTGGTGTTATGAATAAGAAAATCTTATCCGAAACTAGTTACAAAGAACTATTTAAACATCATTCTAAAATAACAACATTATCTACCGGAGTTAATGTTTATTATAGTTTAGGGTTCATCACAGCGGATTCCCCTCATCACAATACTTATTTTCATGGTGGATCTAATGATGGTTTTACATGTTGGTACATGATGGATGTCGAAAAAAAATGGGGATATGTAGTATTTACTAATTCCATGTTTGGAGAAAAATTAGGCAATGAACTATGGGATTATTTCGAAAAAGAATATTAATTCTTATTAAAGCAACCTAAAACAAGAACTTAGTTCCATATAAATTCCAAGTACGCATCTCAGTGAAAGAAAAAATTAAACATATAAAATTTGACAATAAAACCAATCCTAAATCATACTTCGAGGTTGTACAACTTGAAGAATTACTAAACAGAAAATTAGATCACGATATATGTAAAAACCATATTGTAAAATTTTATATTATCATTTTTATCACAGAAGGAAATGGATATCATACTATTGATTTTGTAGATTATAAATACCAAAAAGGTTCTGTTCTATTAGTTAGAAAAGATCAAATTCAAAAATTTTCTAAAAGCGCTACTGCAAAAGGGTATTTACTAATCTTTACTGAAGAGTTTATAGTTAGCCACATCAATAAGTTAGAGGCTCTGAAATCATTTCAATTATTTAATGAATTAATAAGCTTTCCTAAGATTGAGTTGCAGGTAAAAGAACATGAATTTTCCGATTTTTACTCTTTAATGGAACAAATAGTATCCGAGTATAAATTAAAAGATGAATACTCCATTAGTATCACCCGTAGCGCATTACACATACTAATTACCAAATTATTCCGTATCAAATTTAACAACGGACAATTGCCAAACAAAAAGAAATATTTAACGGAATTCTTATTGCTTCAGGATATGGTAGAAAAAAATTGCTTTGCCAATAAAAAAGTGATGTATTATGCTCAAAACATGGGCTGTTCTACCAAAACACTGAACAATATTGTACAAGCAATAATTAATAAACCTGCCAAAAATTTTATTGATGAGATCGCCATTACGCAAATAAAAAGATTACTTATTGGTACGAACGAATCGGTTAAGGAAATAGCATATACATCTGGGTTCGACGATCCAGCCAATTTTTTTAAATATTTTAAAAAATTTGTAGGAAGCTCTCCAGAAGCCTTTAGACGATCGCATCAGTAATATTTTCCTATTTTGACACTAATTGGGATAATATCAACCACTTTATTGTTTTGATACTGAACTACTTTTGATAATACAATTTCTATTATTATCAAATACAGTAAAATGAAACACGCAATCAAACTTACCCTCGTTTTAATGACTTTATCTCTAAGTCATTGTGCTAAAACCAAAGAAACATCAAAAGAAAGTAAAACCATTATGGAGGTGACTACTTTCAATATCAATGAAAATGTAGACCCAATAGCATTTAAAACCAGAGATCAACTTATAGAAAAAGACTTTACAAGCAAACAACCAGGTTTTATAAAAAGACAAAGTGCTATTGATGAAAACGGAGCTTATGTCGTAATTGTATATTGGGAGAGTATCGCAAATGCAGAAGCATCTATGAATAAGTTTATGAGCGATACATCCGTTGCTGATTATGCACAAATGATCAATGGCGCTACCATGAAGATGGAGCGTTATAGCATGGATAAAGTATTTAATGCAAACCAAAGTGAATTTGTAGAGGTAATGACATTTGATTTAAAACCAGATACAGATTTAGAAAAATTCCATAAACTTAATCAAAAGGTAGAAACTGATTTTACCAGAAAAAGAGATGGGTTCTTACAAAGACTTACCGGTGTAAATGAAAAAGGTACACAAGCAGTTGCTGTTTATTGGACCAACAAAACCGCTTCTGATGCTTCTTTAAATGGTTTTATGGCAGACCCAACAGCAAAGGAATTTATGGCAAAAATGGATCAGTCTAGCATGTTTATGGGACGTTATGAATCTTTACCAGCACACCTAACCAAAAAAGAAAAAGTAGTTGCATTGCTAAATAGTTTTAACACAGGTGATCAAACTCCAATTTCATATATCAATCCACAAAAATACATTCAACACAACTTAGACGTTGGAGATGGATTAGCAGGTTTTGGCGAAGTAATGAAAAATGCCCCAGAAGGCGGGTTTAAAGCAAATGTAGTACGAGCTTTCGAAGACGGAGATTACGTATTTACGCATACAGAATATGACTTTTTTGGGCCAAAAGCCGGGTTTGACGTTTTCCGTTTCGAGAATGGAAAAATTGTAGAACATTGGGATAACCTATTAGAAGTACAAAAACCAAATCCAAGTGGACACACCCAATTCGACGGTGCTACTAAAATTACCGATTTAGATAAAACATTAGTAAACAAAGTCAAAGTAAAAGATTTTATTGAAAAAATACTTCTAAACGGCGAAATGGATAAGATCACTAATTATATAAATCCTAAAAAATATGTGCAACACAATCCTGCTGTAGCAGATGGATTAGAAGGCTTTGGAGAGGCTATGAAATACTTTGCCAAAAATGGATTGGTTATGGAATATACAGCACTGCACAAAGTCTTGGGACAAGGAAACTTTGTTCTTACACTAAGCGAAGGAAAATTTGGCAAAGGAGATCAAACTGCGTTTTATGATCTATTTAGGCTAGAAAATGGATTGATCGTAGAGCATTGGGATGTAATTACAACAATTCCGCCTAAATCCGAATGGAAGAATGAGAATGGAAAGTTCTAAACAATCTCCAGGACACACAATTTATTTTAAAACGAACGTAAACTTTTTTAAAACCCTTACTATGAAAACTCTAAAATCAATTAGTTGCTACCTAATACTATCCTTAGCATTAAGTTCATTTACCTCTTGCGATAGTGATGATGATAACACCACTCCTCCAATAACACCCGGAGTCAGTGTAACCGTAGCTAATACATTTCAATCAACTACCATTACAAGCGGGGTTGAAACTGCCATAGAAGATTTATTCATGCAACCAGCAGGATCATTAGAAGCAACAGCAACTATTGAAAATGCTGTTGAATTTCCTGCTTACTTGCTTGGTTTATATGATATAGACATTGATCAAAACACCATTTCTTTTGAATTGGTTGCACAAACTGGAGATGCAACCTATGGAGATTTATTTAGAACATTAGAAACAGGAACTTTTGATCGATATTATTTTACATTCGATGAACCGCAAAATGTATCTGGGTTTACTTCTGATAACGATTCTGTTACTCTTAGAATCGATTCTAATAGTGTTCTAGTAGTAGAAATTGGAGCAGGATTTAATTTTAATCCAGGAGCTAGTTTTACTATAACACTAAATTAATTTCGAACATACACTTAACTAACTGTATGTACTATCAATGGGTACATACAGTTCTCTCTAAAAAAAGCAGTCTTATTCTTTTAATCAAATTTTATATATAAGAAAAATACTATGAGTAAAGAAAAAACCAACAAGATTATAGACGAATTGTTTCGTGATTCTAAAGGTGATTTTTTTAAAATGATTAAGGCTGTTTCTAAAAGTGTAGTCCGTCCATTAAAGCCAGAAGATTTTAAAGATGTATATCTTTCGATATCTAAAGAACAAGGAGAAGATCTTACAAAATTAATTATAGAAAATAAGTATAAAAACATTGTCGAATTTGGAACCTCATTCGGGATATCAACCTTATACTTAGCCTTAGGCGTGATAGAAACTAATGGGCACATTATCACAACTGAGTTAATTACCTCTAAAGCTAATAAAGCAAAAGAAACATTCAAAAAAGCAGAAGTAGACAATCTTATTGATCTAAGAATTGGGGATGCTATGAAAACTTTAGAAAATCATAAAACACCTATAGATCTATTGTTTTTAGATGGTTGGAAAGATGTGTATCTCCCATTGTTTAAAATGCTAGAACCCAATTTTCATACCAACACTACCATTTATGTAGACAACGCCAATATGAAAGAAACGCAGCAGTTTTTAGACGTTATTAGTCAACAACCAAAATACAGATTACAACCTCTATATAATGGCAAGGTATTCTTAATTAGCGTGCTATAATTACAATGCAACAGCCATCTATAACATATAGCAAACGTACTATTTGGATTCATTGGGTTTCTACAGTACTAATTTTTGGATTAATCTATACAGGAATTAATATGGAGCATCAAGCTGTCAGTGAGCGTAAATTTATACTGTACCAAATACACTTCTCATTAGGGGTTTTAGTATTTATACTAACGATCATTAGGATCATTGCTTTATGTACAGATAGGAAACCCAAGAATTTATACCCTAAAAAATCTGTAAGAGAAAGGGTTAGAAAATGCGTTTACTATGGCTTCTATATTAGTATCATCTGGATGTGCTTATCTGGATTGGCATCTCTTTTTTTAGAAGGAATTATTCACTCATTACAATCTAGTAATTGGCAAGATTTACCAGAAATAAGTGTAGATGGTTTTCATCCCATTATGTTATCGCATCACATAATGGCCAAAATGATATTCCTTTTATTATTATTTCATATTTCTGGATTTGTATTGCACTTGATACAGAAAAAAGAAAACACGTTAAAGAGAATTTGGTTTAATTAATATATATAAAAATGAAAGAAAAAGAGATTATAAGAAACGGACAAGGTGACAACTACAATTATTCTCAGGATCATTGCTTTATCAAACTTTCTTCTGATAGCACACAAGGAGAGTTATGTTTTGTAGAGGACACCTTAAAACCTGGATTCTATCTAGCTAGACATCATCATAAAATCATGACCGAAGTATTTTATATATTAGAAGGAGAAGTAGAACTAATTTTTGATGATGAAACGATTATCGCAAAACCAGGAGACACGGTTACTGTGCCACCAAACGTATGGCATGCTGCAGGTTGTGCAGAAGGCGGAAAAATGCTTAGTATATTTAAAAATGGTCAATTTGATTTATACTTAGAAAAGCTATCTAAGATGTCTGATAGTGATTTTGAAGATGCTGAACTTATGAAAGCTATAGCTGCAGAATTTGATATCTACGAAGAATAAGGAATACTACATAACAATGTACTTAGACCACATATGAATTCATATGTGGTTTTGTTTTGTGGGGAATTTTACACTATTTTTAGATCCATAAAACAAAAATGCCTGTAAAGTTAACGAGATATAATACGTTTGTAAACGCTTACAAGTAATTACAAACGGTACTATATGCAATACCTATACACGCATGTTAGGCTTCATTAGCAAAAAAAGCTGAAATCTGAAATTATAGAAAAATGAACACACCTATTGTAAGTGAGAATTATTATAAAGAAAGAGAAGGTGTTTTAAAGCTTGCATTGGAGTTAAATAAATACGGTTATGTATTCAGAGAAACTTCAAACGGAGATATTGGCATTGATGGACAGATTGAATACATCACTGATAAAGGAAATTCTTTAGGTAAAATTGTTGCAGCTCAAGTAAAATCAGGAAACTCTTATTTACATGACAAAGGAGACCATTATGCCTTTTATCCTCATGAAAAACATAAAAATTATTGGTCGATTTTCCCTTTACCAGTCATTCTGTTTGTTTATTATCCGATAGATGAAAAAATCTATTTTACTGATGTAAGATATCAATTAAACAGTCCTAATCAATTACCATATATTAAACTGAATAAAATAAATTATCTCAACGAAAAAACAGCTTTAAACATATTTGAGACTAGTGGAGAATTTAGTATGCCTTATTATTCGATTCCTGAAGTTTTTGACAAAATGTTAAATACTATTTGTCCTAACCCAACATTCAGTGTGAGTTTCTTAGACTTATTCACTCAAGGTTTAACAAATATATGTAGACACATTTATTTTAGCATGGACTTAGTAATGACAATTGCTGATTATAATAACAAAACTGAATTTGGAGCTTCAATAGGTTCGACTGAACATGAGTTTTTACATGATTATGCAAAGTTTATAATAGGTCAAAACCTTGCGACTATTAATTATTCAGATTACTTAATTGATTGGCGCGAACGTCAATTACAACCAATGTTTATTGCACCTTTAAATAATAGAGGTTTCCTATTGCTCGATTATATTAAAGAGATAGAAAAAAAAGACAAAGAAGATTTACCAGAAACAACTTTGGTTAGAGAACGATTTATAGAAATGAAATTCTTTTCTAGCGATGATTATGCAAGATTAGAATTAGGTAAAAAAATTAGAGAAAAACTAAAAACGAAAGCCTAACAATGGCTATAATTAATACGGGTTTTGGTGCTTAACCCAAAGTTTAGAGCTTTTAACCAAGTCCGCCAAATCTTTTTGATTTGGATTTATAAAGAAAAAGATAAAACAAAATAAAAAGTTTTGGCTAAGTGCTTAATCGAAAGTTCACTACTTTTAATTCCCGTACTAACCATAGCCTAAACGTTAACTACAATTATTAAAAAAATAAAATATGAAAGATATAAGACTATTAATATTGTTAATTCTTATTTTTCTTTCGCTTAAATCAATTGCTCAAGAAAATTACATTCAATTAATAAACGGAGAGAAAATTAACATTGTTGAATATCAAGATATTAAAATATCAAAATCATCGGTTATTTATTCCACTTATCGAAAAAACAAACACGACCCTAACTGGCTAGAAAAAAATGTTCTAAAAACTCACAATAGAGAAAAGATTTCTAAAGTTTCACATAAAGAAGTATCTAAAATAGTTTTAGGAGATCGCTTATTCATGCCATTCCCTACAAAAAAGAATGGAAAAGGTCTCAAAATTTGTGAAATAGTAGCTGTAAATAATAACTTCACTTTAGTTCGATTTGAAAATTATTCACTTGGACCAGGTTCAAATAGCTATACTCCTACTAGAGTTGGAAAATTCTTCATATATGACAAAAAGAATAATATTCTTGATTCAGGATCTCTATCAATAAAAAAGAAGAAAAAGGTTTTTGAATCAATAAAAAGATACTTTAATAATTGCACAAAATTAATCTCTATTTTAAAAGTTTATGTTGAATCAAAAAATGACCAATATTTAGTTCTTCTGGAAAATTTTCACAACTTACAATGTCCAGATTAATTGAACAAATTATGCTGAAAATTAAAATGTAGTTAACACTATATATGTGATCATAGCAGCCAAGTGATGAATCGAATGGTTCTTGTATTTTGGTAAGGCGCAATGCTTGCAGAAAGTAAAAGTTAGCAACCAATGCGCAGAAAAACCCAAAAGCAAGGTAACATTTTGCCCTTCTACGACACATATATAAAACGTTAGCCACAATATCTACAAAATGTACTGCAAAAAATAAAATATGAATAAAGAAGCCTTCAAAATCGCACTAGAACAATTAGACAATGGTTGGGTATTTGAAGAATTTGGGCATCAATTTTTAAGTGCAAGATTGGGTTATGAATTTATTCCGATAGGCGGAACAGGAGACAAAGGATTGGACGGGTTTGAGCATATTCATTCGAGGTCGTCAAATGACAGAGAAATTTTTCAAATGTCCACGGAGAAATCCGACCCAAAATCTAAAATTACACAAACGATTGACAAACTTATCGCTAACGAAAAAGAGATTCAACGATTAACATATGTTACCAATAGAAAAATTAATAATAAAGATGTGATTATTGATGAAATATTTTCAGAAAAGGATGTTAATTTAAGAATTTGGGATAGTACTTGGTTCGAAGTAAATGTTAATAATTCAGAATCAACTAAAAGAGTTTATGATACTTTCCTAAAAACTAACTTTCAAGAATATAGCAAACCAGGTAAATCATATGCGGTTGCAAACTTAGACGAGGAATCTAGATTGTATGTGTTTCTTAGACAACAAATTGAAGAAAATACTAATACTAAAGATTTAAATGACAATCTTATAGACACTTTAATTATTTTTCACTTAGAACCAACAGACCCAGAAAAGAAAATTGTTATTTCCGAAGATTCAATAATAAATTACGTAAAAGGGTTTCTAAAAAAAGATGATGTTTCAGTTGACGATATTGTGAGAAAGAGACTTTCATTAATCAGTAAAACAAAAGATAAAAAAATACAATATCATAGTCAATTAGAAGGGTATTGCTTGCCTTTTTCAACTAGAAAGGAAATAACCGAACGTAATTTGCAAGATGTTGATTTAGAATTAACTTTTACCGAACAAACTTGTGAAAAATTAAAAAGCTATTTAAAGGATGAAAAAGTTATAGTAAGAAATGTCGCAAATCTTGTGAAAGAGACAGTTAAAACTATATTTTACGAACAAGGTTTAGAATTTTCAAATTTTATGTTGAGTAAAGAAAATGGAGGCTCAATTGAACAACATCTAATCCAAGTTGTAGACAAAGTAGTAGACGAAAGTTCAATCATTGTTGATAATCGCGCTAAAGTAAAAGAGTGTCTGATATATGTAATTAGAGAAATTGTATATAATGGCACTATTGAACAAAAGAAGTTTTTAAAATCATTGTCAAATACTTATATGCTAATGTTCCTTCTTCAATGGGATCCTAAGGTTGCTATCTATTTTCAATCATTAGCAAATAAATTAACATTGTTTATTGGTAATTCAATTTTAATTCCTGCTTTTTCTGAAATGTTTCTAGAACCAATTAACCGTAGGCATTGGAACCTTCTTAAAGGTGCCCAAAAAGCTGGTGTTAAACTGGTAGTTAGCGATGCAATTTTAGATGAACTAGTATCACACTTTAAAATATTAAGAAACATCTATTACGGAAATCTAAAAGAATCTGAAGATTTTTATCTTGAAGATGAATACAATTTGACAGCAGTTCAACACATAATTCTTCGAGCTTATTTTTATGCTAAAAAAAGAGGTAAAGTTTCTGACTTCGATAAATTTTTAAATCACTTTATCGACCCAGATTTAAAATCAGCAAAATTGGATTTGATAGAACTTTTAAAAGAATTGTTCGGTATAGAATATCTGTCTGAAGACAATCTTAATATCAACATAAAAGAATCTGTTTATGATAAGTTATTACAAGAATTAACCATTGAAAAATCTAGCCCCAAAAAAGCCGAAGTAGATGCTAAACTCATATTATCAGTATATGCATTAAGAGAAAAAAATAACGAAACAAATGATACTAGCATTTTTGGTTACAAAACTTGGTGGTTATCTAAAGACACTTCTACATTCAGAATGGTCAAAAAATTTCTAGATGAAGAATTTCACGTTAGTTGTTATATTAGACCTGATTTCTTATATAATTATATTGCATTAGCACCAAAAAAAGAAGAAATTGATGAAGTTTATGACGAACTGTTTCCTTCTTTACTTGGAGTAAATCTTAGTTACCATTTACCGAGTGATGTAGCCGACCACGTTCAAAAATCAATAAACGACCATAAAGATTTACCTAATTTTAGAAAAAAATCTACATTACGGAAATTTACTGAGCAATTAAAGTCTGATACTACTTTGAGAAAAAAGAAAAACTTGAACTCTTTTTTTGAAAAGGAATTTGCGGAATAATACTGTGGCTAACAATGTATAAGAAAACATAGGGCGTTTGTGGCAAACCGAATGGTCTTTGTATATTAACTAAGTCCGCTAAATATAAAATTTGGCGTTTAAAGCAAAAAAGATAAAAGCAAAATATTTATATTTAGCTAAGTAATAAACCGAAACGAAAGTGCTTATCATCTGCCCTACGTTTCTTATACTGAACGTTCATACACAAAACCGTTGTATCTAATTCCAGAGCACTATCGGAATGAAAATCACGAATAGAAGCCTACGCGACACATTCTTCCATTTTACTAGAAAAGAATCTCTGTACAGCATTAACATCAAAACAACTAGCTAAAGAAACTCTGCTCATTCTACAAATATCAACCAAATCACCACTACGTTTATATAATTTATTAAATGCTTAAATTAGTCCCAAACTCAAATAGTATTAACAAATGAATAAACTTAATCCCTCTATAAAACATCATTTATTAATAGGTGTATTTATAGGAATTTGGATGTTCTGTTTCGTTTACTTTATAAGACCATTTGAGATTGAATTCTTTTCAAACACCAATTGGGTAGGTCTCGGAATTGGGTTTTCCTTTCTTACATTTTTGTGTTACGCTATTGTAGCTGTTATACAAAACAGGATCTATAAAAAAATAGTAAGATGGAATGTAGTTTTTGAGATTATAACTATTCTATGTTTATGTTTGATTTTAAATATTGTTTTCTATAAGTATTCTAAAAGTTCAATTATAAATAGTGTCTATAACTTTTCTTTCTTTTCTTTTCTATTTGCTAAGACATCTATTGTATTAATCCCATTATTAATATTCTCTAGACTATATGTTGTAAGACTTATTCCTCCTAAAGAGGCCTTACTCACTATACGAGGTGATAATAAACTAGATATTCTTAAAGTATACCCTTCAGATCTAGTAAGTGCATCTAGCTCCCAAAACTATGTAGAGATTTTCTATTTAGATAATGGAGAATTAAGTTCAAAACTTATTCGTTCTTCATTAAAAAAGTTGCATCAAGAGATCCCTTTTTTGGTACAAGTGCATCGTTCTCACTTTATAAATCCAACACATTTTAAGTCCTGGAAAAACCAAAACACGATTTTCCTTACCCAAATGGAGGTTAGTGTTTCTAAAAATTATAAGGATAGTATTCTAGCCTTATAATTTTCGTACCTGAAAAATCATCTTTCGTCCCAAGCCCATATTATTTAACGGTTTGAAGCTTTTTTAAATGTATTTTTATCCCGTGATATTTATTACTAACGATTCTTCAAAAAAGCTTCATAAATGAAAAACATATCATTATTACTCGTTCTTATAAGCATACATTTTCAGATGAATGCCCAGTTTTGTAAAAACGAAAAAAATGAAATAGTTATTGGAACAGCAGATTCTTTATATTCTCATGTACTTAAAGAACAACGTGATATTTGGGTACATCTTCCAGAAGAAATAGAAGAAGGAAAAAAATACCCTGTAATATATGTATTGAATTCTCCCAGGCATTTTTATCCCGTTACAGGCATGTTAAAACTATTAGAAGATTTTGATATTCCAAAGTCTATTGTTGTGGGAATTACTAATACAGATAGCACTAGAGATTTTACTCCTACAAATGTTCTTATAGGACGACAAGGAAATTCTGTCGAAACTTCTGGCGGTGCTTCTAATTTTCTAGAATTTATGCAATGCGAACTTGCTCCATATCTCGAAAACAAATATCCTACAGATAAGTTGAGTACCATTGTAGGGCATTCTATAGCAGGACTTTTTACGGTATATGCCTATGTAAATCACCCAGATGTTTTTGACAATTATCTGGCTATAGATCCAAGCCTTTGGTGGGATAAAGAAAATCTAGTAAAGCAATCTAAAAAATTACTTAAAAAAGACAATTATCAAAACAAATCTTTACATCTTGCTGTAGCAAATAGTTATAAAGTAGATACTGTTAAAGTAAGAAGAATGGATGATGAACCCACCGAAGGGTTAAGAGCCAATCTTAAATTTCATGATATACTGGTAGAAAATCAAAAACATCTTGAAACATCTTGGAAATATTATCCAGAAGAAGATCACGGAGGTATTGTAACACTGGGAATGTACAATGGTTTACGATCTGTATATAAATGGTATAAATTTAAAGAAAGATGGCGTTTTAATACTCCAAAAAGATATAGTAAAGAAGAGCTAACACAACCTTTTTATACTCACTTTAATAAACTTAGCATTCGGTTTAAACGTGATATGAAACCAAAATGGGAATTTGTAAATGATTTAGGGTTCTTTATGCTAGACGTACACGACTTACCCAAAAAAGCCAAAGCCTATCTGGATATTAACCTACATTTTTATCCAGAAGAATCTAGAAGTTATGTAGCAATGGGTGATTTCTATTCAAAAACAAAAGAAAACCAAAAAGCCATAGAACAATATCAAAAAGCTATTGAAATTGATGGTAATAAAGATGCTCAAAAAAAGCTAAAAAAACTAACTAAATAAAAATTGTAACCTAGGACAGTACAGCTTTATAGATAACTAAAATGTTAAGATATTGTTGAATAATTTAAATTTAAAAAATCAACAAAATAACACCACAGCATAAAATTAATTACTTATCTAGATCTAATTCTGAAAATCCTTCCAAATATTATGTTCTGTTTCTATTTGCTAACTTAGTTGTTTAAACAATACAACTAATCGTATACAAACAGTTACAGGCAATTATTCACTTTTGATCGGACAACTTTTTAGGAGGGATATGCTGAGAGTATGTAGTTTTCTTCTGATTAACAAAACAGACAAATACTTTGCAAAAAGGAATTGCCCAAGTATTTTACGATGGTATCGTGGAGAGTTACGCTATCCAAACGTTAGCACGCTATTAAATACCAGATCATGGTCGTGATAATTTTTTATAAATTCAAATTTGAAGCGGAGTTGTGATGTGTTAATCTAAGGGAAATGAAATATCAGTTTCCTTTACCAACGGATCATACAGGATATGTATATTCCATAAGTTTGAATACCTCCGAAAAAGTCGGGATTATAAATTGTTATAAAACCTGAACAACAATACCTTTATTTATTATTAATTTTGATCTAAATAAAACAGTACACAACTTTGTGTGCCATTTGAAAAAACATTTTATAGATTGAACAAACTTTTAAAATATCGAGAAAATTTAAACCTCACTCAAGAAGAACTAGCTGAAAAAGCGGGTATTTCTACAAGAACGATTCAGCGAATAGAAAAAGGTATTGAACCCAAAGGACACACCCTAAAAGTCTTGGCCAAGGCTTTAGAAATTGACGAAAATGATTTAAAAGAAAATCAAATTAAATCTGAGAGTATCAATTATCAACTTATAAAATACATTAATCTTTCGTCCCTACCCCTTATTATGATCCCTCTAGGAAGTATTGTTTTACCCCTACTTATCATAGGTATAAAAAAACAATTCAATCCTCTGACCAAGCAAATAATTTCTTTGCAAATTCTTTGGTTTATTCTTTCTATAGTTCTCTTTTTTTTAATCGTACTTTTTACCGAAAATGGTAAAATCATTTTATTCTTAAGTTGTACCATTCTGTTTAACATCTTTATAATTTTAAGAAATGCAGTAGAGCTTGACAAAAACAAGAAGCTATACATTAAACTGAATTTCAACATCATATAAATAGTGTCAGATAATTGTCACCTCATTGTCAGATAACTTTTTGCTGTTTTTTTGATTGGTATTTGGAGATTTGAAACTTCAAATATCAATCAAAATTTAAAATGAAAATGTACAGACTAATTTTTGTAATCGTATTAACTCTAACAGCAAAAAACAGTTTTGCTCAAGTATCAAATAATTCAAACTTGTTTATTGAGTTAAAAGAAGCAGATAGCTTAATTTTTAAAGAAGGGTTTAATAAATGTAATTACTTAGCTCTAAAAAAAGTACTTCATAAAGATTTAGAATTTTTTCACGATCAAAATGGTAGTTCAAATTTAGAAGATTTTTATAAATCATTTACCAGCAGTATTTGCTCGAATCCTAATTTTAAACCCATTAGAAAATTGGTAAAAGAAACATTAAAAGTATTTCCTTTAAAAAATAATGGAGAAATATATGGCGCAGTACAAACAGGTGATCATGTTTTTTTTATTAAAGAGCCTAATAAAAAACTATATGCTACCGAGCGAGGTAGATTTATTCACACTTGGATTTTAGAAAATGGACAATGGAAAGTGAAACGAATTTTAAGTTATGAGCATAAACCACCCAAAAAAAATTATGGAGCTAAATTCGATGCTGATTATGCTTATACACTATTTGATAATGATAAAGAAATAGAGAAATTATTAAAAAAACATAATATTCCATCCATCGCAATAGGACTAATAAAGAAGGGAAAAATTCAACAAATAAGAACATTTGGGGATAAAAAACCAGGTGAATCCATTTCAAAGAACAGTATATATAAAGTTGCATCTTTAACCAAACCCATTACTGCTTTTGTGACTTTAAAATTAATTGATGAAGGGGTTTGGAATTTGGACAAACCTGTTTCAAAATATTTTATAGATGAAGATGTAAAGTATAGTAAATATGTAAACAAACTAACTACAAGACATATTTTATCGCATCAATCTGGTTTTCCTAATTGGCGATATTTGACGGATAACAAAAAATTATCATTTCAATTTATACCTGGATCAAAATGGCAATATTCTGGAGAAGGTTTTGAGTACTTACGTAAAGCGATTGAAAAGAAGTTTAACCGCCCTTTTGAAGAAATTGCCCAAGAAAAATTATTTAATCCATTAAGAATGAATAGCACCTATTTTTATTGGACAGATAAGATTGATGATAAACAATATGCGGTTGAGCACGATGAAAACGGAAAACCAATAAATTATGAAAAACATACTGTTGCAAATGCTTCGGCAAATTTATTAACTACAGTAGAAGATTACGCTAAATTTTTAGGGCATGTATTGAACGGAGCAGGTTTGTCTGAAAAAACTTATAATGATTTTCTAAAAGTCCAAGCAAACGAAAAAGTAGGAATTGATTGGAGTTTAGGAATGCAAATGTTAACTAACTTACCTAATAATGAAACTGCATTTATGCATACAGGTGGAGATTATGGCATAAAAACTATTGCAATAATCCTTAAAAACTCTAAAGATGGTTTAGTACTATTTTCAAATTCAGAGAACGGAATGGTTTTATGGCAAAAAATTATATCTGAATATTTCGGAGCTATTGGAGAAGAAATTGTTAGAAGAAATTTAGAACAATAAGAAAAAGTACGGCACATAATAACATATATAAAAACAACTATTAAAAGCCAAAATTATGGATTAGTTCTTTTCTTCTATCTTTGTTTGCCAACGGAAAATTAGCGAACAAATCTGCTACTTTTTATATACAAAACCGCTGTTAAATAATTTTATGAAACCTATACTATTTATACTTTTTGTTATTTGTTATAGCTCAATATTTGGACAAAATTTAATCGATTATACAAGTGATTTTGATTTATTAGGAGATGTTAAAAAGGTAGAAGAAAAGTCATACTCTTTAATATTTATAGCTATACTCGAAGCAAATGGTAAACTAGCAGAGCAATCTAAACTAGAAGATCACAGGGTTTTGTCTTTTAATAAAAAGAATATGCTTATTGACGAATATGAGAAAAATAAATATGGAGACGTTGTTAAGTGCCAATACATTTATGACAAAAATGACTCGTTAATAGACATTAAATATAACCAACAATCGTCTTTAAATAGAAGATTAAATAAAATTAGCGCACATTTCGGAAAAGAAATGATGACCCATACGGGAATTCTAAAGAGCTATAAATCTACATCATTACCCATGAAAAATTTTTATGATTCGAAAGGTAGGATTTCAAAAGTATACTACCAATACAAATCATACAACAACAAAAAGATTTCTAACTGTAACTTTTCATATGATGGCAGTAATTTGAAATCAATAGATTGTTATGACAGTAATGAAAAAATATTTTCTAAGAGGGAATATTCTTATGACGAGAAAAATAAAATTTTAAAAGAGAAATATAAGGTATATAACAATCAGGAATTAAAAAAAGAAACTACATCTTTTTTTAATAACAAAGGTATTATAACCAAAGAATATACAGAAGAATATAAAAATGATAAAATCCATTTAGTTATAGAGGTAATTTATACTAATTTCAAAAAATTAAGTACTATTATTACTAACCCCACAGACAATACTATCAGAAAAAAAATTAATGAATATGATTTAAAAGGTAATTTGCTTTCTCGTACAATGATTAATAAAAAAGGAGATAGCATTGTATATAAAAATTTCAAAACATATTCATATGATAAGCATAATAATATCTTAAGTTACAAGGAAACTTCTTTCGATTCAGAAACTGTTTCTAATATAAATGAAAAATTTAAGTATAAATATGATAAAAATGCTAATTGGATTATAAAATGTAATTGCCTTGATAATGAACCCGTAAAAACAACATTAAGAAAAATTGATTATCACAACTCCGCTTCAAATGAAACAATCAATAAAACAAATGCTATATTTTTTTGTGATCCAAATTATGAAAAAAGATTAAAAAAGCTAAGGAAGGAAATGGAAAGTGATCATCGAAACGATATTCCTGATATTGAAGAAGAAGAAAATTAATATTGTCTAGTACTTTATATATATGTAATACTGGGATTGATGGTTTAATATTGATAACCAAAATATCAGCAATATATACTACTGCATTTGCATGATTAAGATAAAGTGATATATTCGTAATAACGAATATAAACAGTACTTATTCTTAACCCAGATTACTAGAATATAAGTAGGCATGATCGCATATATTCGGCCCTATATCTCATTACGACGACTCAACACCATTATCCAACAATTCAGCTTTATAAAGTATTTAAATATTAAAAAAAATGTAATTTTTGAAAATATTAATCAATCAAATACTACGATGAAATCAAAAATCATTTGCATAATCGGACTTTGCTTATTCGTTATAAGTTATTGGATATTTACAAAAGGTAATGAATTTGCTCACAGTCAAAAACCAATTGATTTTGCTCATTGGCTAAATTTGATTGGAGCAGTTTTACTCTTGAATTTCAATAAAGTATTTCCAAAAAATAAAATCGGAAAAATCGCTTCTGTACTAACATTCATAGGAGTAGTCGCATTTATTGGACTAAATACAATCGACTTTATTTCGTGGAGTTTTGGAAATGATAATAATGCAAGAAATATCTTTTTAAACCAATTAGCGAGCACACCAGCGATAGCTTTTCCATTTGTTTATGTTGGTCCATCTTTACTTTTTTTAGGACTTACAATTCACGCTATAAATTTTATCAAGTCGAACCTTATTGGATACATCCTAACGGTATTTGGCGCCATTTTCATGGGATTAGGCTACTTCTTGTGGAATAATTTAATCTATACTGCATTGGGTGTATCAATTTTTTCTTTAGGTTTAATTCTAATACTTAGTAAAATAAACACAAATGAAAACGTTGCACAACAGGATATATAAAACCTAGCTAATAAATTCTAAACCGATAGATTTGTACTTACCTATAAAAACCGTTAAATTTTTAAATTTGACTTTTAGAACAGAAAAGTTAAAAACAAAAGTTCGGCTCTGTGTTAATTCGAAAAATTAGGTAACATTTTGCCTTGCTACGACATATATATTAAACAATCTAAGCAATTTGTAAAAACAGAACTATGAATAAAATTTTGGCATTTTTATTAATCTTTATTTTAAGTATTTCCTGTACACAGAATATTGAAAAAAAGAAAATTCTTTTCATTACAACCAATGTAGATAAGATGAAAAATGAACCAAATGGAACGTATCTGATTGAATTGGCAATCCCCTTCAATAAATTTTCTGAAAAAAATATAGAAATTGATATTGTATCACCAAAAGGTGGAAAAATCCCAATCTATCATAACGGGGATACTACGGATTTAGTCAAAAAAATTATCAAAAGTGAACTATTCAAAAATAAAACAGAAAATAGTTTAAAACCGTCAGAAGTAAATTCAGAGGAATATTTAGCTGTCATAATCCCTGGTGGGTATGGGCAATTTTGGGACACTCATAAAAATACAGATGTTCTTCATACAATATCGGAAATATATGATTCAGGAGGGATTATCGGAACAATTGGTCACGGAACTGCTACACTTATCGATGTGAAATTAAAATCGGGTCAATATCTGGTCAAAGACAAAACAATGACCAGTTTTCCTACATGGAATGAAAAAAATATAATGAAACAGTCTGATTTTGGAAAATTATTACCTTATGATATGGAAATTGAATTAAAAAAAAGAGGAGCTAATTTGAAAATATATAATCACGAAAAGAAAATAAATTATGAAATTGTTGATTCCCAAAATAGATTAATAACAGCATCTTTCGCAAATAGTGGAAAATTTGTAGCAGATGAAGTTCTTAAGTTCATTAATCCAGTCGAATAAGAAACGGCTTACAACAAGGTGTATAAAACTTTAAAAATTAAAACGACAGATTGAAATCTTTCATAAAAACAATAGTTATTTTTTTTACAAAAAACATTAATTTTTCAAATTTCTGGGTTAGAAATGGTGTTATACTTTTAGTAATTTCAATTGTATTAAATCATCTTTTCGAACCAAAACATTTTCCATTTAATGAAGATTATGAATTTCCTTTATTTCCTATAGTGGTTTCTATTATTGGTGGAGGTCTAATGATCCTTATCGCTCGCTTTAATTTTATATATTTTAAAAAAAAATACTTCACTAAAAATATTAGTATACAACTACTTTTACGTTTCCTATTTTCAACTTTAGGGTATATCACTATACTCTATTTCTTCTTTTATTTTGGTTTAAACGGTTTGATTAATGGAATTGAATCATACAGTATTTATCATTTACTAACAGGACTTTCACTCTCTCTACTAGTTTGTACGCTAGGAATTGCCCTTTTATTTTCTACCGATATTTATAACCTTCACAAGCTTACCTCGATAAAAGGCGTTCTTAAAGTGCAACAAGGAGGTAAAACAACCTTGGTTAACTATTCTGAAATTGCATTCATATATAGTGAAAACAAAATAGTGTATGTAACAAAAACTGATGGAACCTCCATTATAACAGATTTTACCCTCAACGAAGTCGAAAATGAAGTCAACAAACAAAGTTTCTATAGAGCCAATAGACAAACTATACTTCACACTCGTGCTGTTGAACAAATAAAATCTATAGAAAACGGTAAGTTATCAGTCTTACTCAAACCCACAATTTCTGATGAAAAAGCTTTTCAAATAAATATCAGTAGATATAAAAAACAAGAATTTATGAACTGGTTTAAGAGTAAGCTATAAAATTTAATGATTATTCAGCTGTTATTTTGATACCATTCAGTAAAAACAAGCCGTAGATCACTGTTTATATTGCTTTATCGTTATTACTTCGCTTAAAATTAAAAACGATAAAAAAATGAACAAAAGCTTTTTTACAACAAAATTGACACCGGTAATCGCAATAATCATTTGTTATATTTTATACCTATCAGGATCCTTTCAAATGATGATAGCCGCTTTATTATTAATAATAGCAAGTGCGGTTGAATACAAAAAGGAACTTTTTAGCTCTTTAGGTTTTCAGCGTAAAAATTTAAATATAAAAAGGCTGTTAATTGTAGCACCACTTTTGGGTATAGCTATCTTCTTATTTTATGGCTATGTCTTGATGCCAGGCGTTACCTATCTAACAGGGAAACCTATAGACTTTTCTGAATTTGAATCCTATGAAGGGAACTTGCCTGCTTCATTAAGCTTACTTGCTCTTATTTGGGCTTCGGCTGCGTTCGGCGAAGAAATTGTATTTAGAGGGTATCTAATGAGACAATTCACTAAGTTTTTTGGATCAAGTAAGATCAGCCTTGTCATTAATATTCTACTATTTGGATTTATTTTTGGCTGGCTACACGCATATCAAGGAATAAGTGGACAGATTTTATCAGGTATTACAGGTATGCTTTTAGCTGTTATTTTTCATATCCGCAAGAGCGATTTGTGGTTCAATATTGCTGTTCACGGATTTATTGATACTGTTGCATTAGTATATATGTATTATGGTTGGCTTTAATAGTTAAATAATAAAATCTATGTATAATAATGTATAAAGAAACACAAGGTTTTTATATTTAACGGAAGTGTTTACGGTTATTTACAAAATCGCCAAATATAAAATTTACTACTAATGTCTTATCCTATATTTTTAAAATTGTAATCCTGCGATAGGCATTTGCAGAAATCATAAGAGTAAAATATTTATATTTGGCTAAGTACACATCCGAAACGTATCGTTTATCATCCGCCCTACGATTATTGCAATAAAGGCAAATAACATAAAATAAGATCGAAGGATTTAATCAAAAAAATGTTTTTAATGATCGTGTTCTGTGTTTATCACTTTAATAATATTCTTTACTAATTTTAGTATATCAATCAAAAACGGCAAAGTCACCTAGATAAAAGTGATCTGCACTAACTATTAATCTAGATTATAAAAGAAGCCTATATCAATTCTTTCGTCCTATTACATATATAGTTAATATCATACTCCCTAACCAAAACAAGCACTTTAGTTACTGTAAAGATGCTTTCGCTAATTCTACGTTTCATAAAAGCTATTGATATCCTAGGTTTGGGGTATTAACTATAAAGAACAATACTATGAAGAATCAATTTAGCTTAAACATCAAAACTCCATGTACTGAAAATTTTAACGACTTTTCTTCAACAAGAAAAGGTGGATTTTGTAATTCTTGTAGCAGAGAAGTCATCGATTTCTCTAAGATGAATTCTACAGAGATCATTAATTATTTTAAAACTAATTCTACAAAAAATACGTGTGGTAGATTTAATAGTAGTCAACTAAAAACATACAACTATAGCGTAAAGAGAAAAAGTATCAGTTACATCAGCGGTATCGCATTTGCTTTCTTAACCTTGTTTTCATTTACTAAAACACAAGGACAAGATCTAAAAAATAAAACAAGAATCTCCGATAATAATCCTTCAGAACTTAAGGTCGCTAGTGCTCAAAACAACATTACCGTAAAAGGTATCGTATCAGAAAGCGGAGTTCCTTTACCTGGTGCCAATATTGTTTTACAAGGAACAACCATAGGCACATCTACCGATTTTGATGGAAATTTCGAATTTCCAGTAGCACTTAAAAAAGGAGATGTCTTAGTATTTAGTTATATAGGATTTACCTCTAAAAAAGTAGTAATAAGAGATCAAAAATCCGCAAATGATATAGCTCTAAAAGTAAACTTAAAAATGGATGGTTGTGTATTAATGGGTAAAGTTGCGGTAAAAAAAGTATATAGCTCAAAAAGAAATTAATCAAATTGCATTGTTATGAAAACTAGTCTCTATCTTTTTTTATTCATTTTTTTTGGCAATTACTTAAATGCTCAAGTCTCGGACTTTAAGCATATCGATTTCACTAGAGCGGATAATATTGCTAAACTACACAAAGGAGCTTCTTTAGAGAATCTACCACTATTAGCACATGAGCTTACGAATTCACTGCCTACAGAAGTCGAAAAATTTAGAGCGATCTATGTGTGGGTTTGTCAAAATATAAAAGGCGATAATACGCAGTTTACTAAAGTGAATAAAAAAAGAAAGAAACTAAGACAAGATTCCATTTCATTTATGAGGTGGAACCATGAATATAAAAAAACTGCTTTTAAAAAATTATTAAAACGCAAAAAGACAATGTGCACAGGATATGCATATTTAATTAAAGAATTATGCCATTTGTCTAATATAACCGCAGAAATTGTGGATGGATATGGTAGATCTGTGGAATCTAACATCAAAACATTAGAAATGGCAAACCATTCTTGGAATGCAGTTTTACTAAATAGCAAATGGTATTTATGCGATGCTACTTGGTCTAGTGGTTATCTAAATGAATATAACGTTTTTGTAAGAGCATATAATGATGGTTATTTTTTAACAGATCCTCTACTATTTGGAAAAAATCATTTCCCCATAAAACAAAAATGGTTATTGACTGAAAACATTACAGCGATTAGTTTTGTAAATGCACCATTAGTCTACGGAGAAACATTTGAAAATAACATCACTCCTATTTATCCACAAAATATGGACCTATCTATAAATAAAGATCAAGAGGTTATATTTAGTTTTAAATCGAATAAAATTGTTTCGGATAAAAACATTGCATTAGTTTACTATATAGGCATTGAAGAAAGAACATTAGAAATTTACAACAAAGAAAAATCTGATGATATCCAGTCGTTTAAACATACATTTAAAAACAAAGGCATTTATGATACTCATTTAAAAATCAACGGTGATATTGTAGCAACCTATACTATTAATGTTACTAAAAGTTAGGTATCTAATCAACAGGTTAAATTCACTCAAAATTTAGTATCTTTTATTGCAGAAAAAACCTTAAATCTTAATAACAAGAATAAAAAAAGTGATCTCTAAACTCTCTTCATTCCTTGAAACCTTAAGAAAAGAACCTAAACGACTTTTTCTAATTGATGGATTGGGAGCGCTAGTTACATTATTTTTTTTAGCTGTGGTATTAACAAAGTTTCAGGAGTATATTGGGATGCCTAAAAAAGAACTCTATTTTTTATCCATCTTTGCTTTGTTTTTTTCGGTGTATTCTATGACTTGTTATTTCTTAAAACCCGTTAATTGGAATATTTTGCTAAAAATAATAGCTTACGCTAATCTTTTATACTGCTTTATTACAATTGGATATCTATACTACTTTTACGAAAATTTAACTGTTATCGGGTTGCTTTACTTTATCATAGAAATATTGATCATATTTGTATTGATTAATTTAGAACTAACAGTTGCTAAATCCTAGAACAAGATATCTTATCTTATTTTTTGGAGAAACAAACAGCATAAAACAATTCTATGAAACCTAAAAAGACTATACCTAGATCATTATTGTTAATGGCTACTCTGATCTTGATACTCTGTGGTTGTAAAAATCCAGAGAAGAAGATTTCGGAAACTGTAGACACTAAAAACATAAAAATTCCATTTGAATTAACTCCATATAACAATATCAAAATAAAAACGGTCCTAAACAGTAGAGATACATTATTTCTAAAATTTGATTCAGGAACAACGGGTCTTCTACTTACTCACGAAGCCATAAAAGAAAAAACTAATTTATTGGACCACAAAAAAGAAATAACTCCAACACAAAACTATGTAAAGCTCAAAACTCCAGCCTCGTTACAAATAGGAGAATTAGTATGGGATAATCTAGAAGTATATCCTGTAAAACATTCTGGTCAAGGAACGGATGGCCGTTTTGGTTGGGATCTATTTAAAGACAAAATAATATCCTTAGATTATGATAAAAATCTTTTGACTGTACACAATGAATTACCCGATCTAAAAGGATACACAAAAACGAAACTCGAAGTTGTAAAAACTATATTATGTCTTAACGGAGAAATTTCTATTAGAAACAAAAAGTATAACAGTCGTTTTTTATTCGACACAGGATATCAAAAAGCCTTACTCCTAGACAGTATCATATTAAGTGAGCAATCATTCCCTAAGGACTTAAATCTTATCAAAACCAATCAGTTAAGAAATGGCGCTGGAGATATATTCATAACCAAAGTAGTTGAGATTCCTACTCTAAAGATTGCTGGACAACACATACATAAATTACCGACACAACTTTTAAACAGAGAAAACCCGGCAGGAATCAAAACTCATATTTTAGGAAATGAATTACTAAAAAGGTTTAATACCGTTTTTGATTTCAGGAATAATACTATGTATCTTATTAAAAATTCGCTATCCGAAGTACCATTTAGTGATGCTTCATAAAAAAAACCTCACAACTCTATCTCTTGTGAGGTTTTCCGGTTTTAAACAAACACATTGAAATTATGCTCTTCCTATTTTTTTGGTAACATTACAGTTTCTAATGTATGAATCATACCGTTAGAAGCCTCTATATCGGTTTTCATTAACCTACCGGCATTACCATTTTTATCTATTAAATAAATTTTTCCTCTTTTTCTACTCGCTATTAATCTAGTCCCTCCAAGAGTTCTTAATTTTACACTTCCGCCACCATCATTAATAGCCTTAATGATGTCTTCTTCATTTATTGTCCCAGAAATGATGTGACAATTCATAATAGCAGAAAGCTTTTCTTCATTTTTTTCTTCGATAAGCTTTTCTATTATTCCTTCAGGCAATTTTTTAAAAGCACCATTTAATGGAGCAAAAACAGTATATGATTTGGTTCCGTTAAATTTCGTAGCATATTCAGAAGACTGAACTATTTTATTCAATTCCTCAAAAGCGATATCATAAGATATCAATTCCTTAATTGTTGAAGTATTCGTTTCTACAGTAGGAATATCCGCTTGCGCAATTAACTTATCATCTAAGGATTTAGATTCTTTCTTAACCACAAGTCCTTCACAGGAAACAAACGTGATTATTAAGATAAGTGAAAAAACGTTAAATAGACTTTTAATCTTCATGTTCTAAATTGATTTTAATGGAGTAATTATTAGTTATTGATAACAATTTTATAATCAAAGTATTACTTGATAACGGGTTAAAACTATTGTAATTAACGTTAACAAATGTTAATAAATGAGTATTCGTAAGAAGCTAATTAGTATGCGTTTTCACACCCTTGTGGTTGTACCGTAATTAGTATAAAAACCAGTGTTTTCTAATTAAAATGAATGCTAATAAGTACAATCTAAAATATACTATCAACTTAAAAAATGTTATTTTTAACATGATCATCTTAAGCAAACTCATTTAATTCAAGCCATTATGAAACCAAATAACTTTTTAAGTCTTCTCTTATGTGCTATATTATTTATTCCGATTTATAGTCAAAAAAAACTCTCCAACAATAAAAAGGCTATTATAAAATCTATAGAAAAACATCAAGAAGAGCTTACTAAAATCAGCGATGAGATCTGGGCATTAGCAGAAACTGCTTTCGAAGAAAATCAATCTTCCAAGCTACTAGCTGATTATGCAGAAAAGCAAGGATTTACTGTAGAACGTGGAGTAGCAGGAATGCCTACAGCTTTTGTTGCCACTTATGGATCAGGAAAACCTGTAATAAGTGTGTTAGGAGAATTTGACGCATTACCGGGTATCTCACAAAAAGCGCAACCAACCAAATCTCCACTGAAAGAAGGAGCTGGAGGACATGGTTGCGGGCATAATCTTTTTGGAGCAGGGAGTCTTGGTGCAGCTATTGCTGTAAAGGAATTGATAGAAAGTGGAAAAATTAAAGGAACCGTGAAATTTTTTGGTACGCCAAGTGAAGAAAAATACTTTGGAAAGATATGGATGGTAAGAGAAGGATTGTGGAATGATGTAGACGCTAATATTAGCTGGCACCCTTCTGCATCTACCAAAGCAGATGTGCAAAGTTCATTAGCTCTTGTAGACTTTAAAATTGAATTTTTTGGACAAGCAGCCCATGCATCTGCAGATCCATGGAATGGTAGAAGTGCTTCTGATGCCTTAGAAATTTATACGACTGGAATTAATTATTATAGAGAACATGTAAAACCAACAGTTCGTATGCACTATCATATCCAGGATGGAGGACAAGTAGTTAATGTTGTCCCCGATTATTCTAGGTTATGGATGCGAGTACGTGACACGAAGCGTTCTGGAATGATGCCTGTATATGAGCGAGTAAAGAAAATGGCAGAAGGTGCAGCAATTATGGCAAATGTAGACTACAAAATCTCTTTAATATCAGGTATTTATGAAGTATTAGTAAATCGTGAAGGCGGGAAATTAATGCAAAACAATCTAGAACTTCTTGGGCCTATTACTTATACTAATGATGAAATTGCTTTTGGAAAAAAGATTCAAGAGGTTACTAAAAAAGAACAAGTAGGAATGGACAGTGCCATTAATCCTCTTGAAGAGACTAAAGAACATCCAGGAGGCGGTTCTACAGATGTAGGAGATGTAAGCTGGAACGTTCCTAATATTAATCTAGGAGTAACTACTGCTCCAAAAGACACGCCTTGGCATTCGTGGGCAGTGGTCGCTTGCGGCGGAATGAGTATAGGTCATAAAGGAATGCTTTATGCATCAAAAGCCATGGCAATGACCATGACAGATCTTTATGAAAATCCAGAAGCATTAGAAAAGGTAAAAGCAGAATACAAAGAACGTAAAGGAGATGAAGTCTATGAAGCTATTGTTCCCGAAGGTCCTCCTCCGGTGCCAAGTAACAGTAAAAAATAATATGACTGGTAACATATGAAACTTTTGACAAAAAGAATCACACTATCGCTTTTACTAATACTACTAATTTTTGTAGTACATATACTAATATCAACTGGTTTTTTTAGGTCTGTAGAAAACAATTTTGAAGGAACAGTTTTAAAAGAGATTTCTATCAAAGGTGCCGAAGATATTACGGTAAATATATCAGAAGGTTTTGCGCTAATTTCATCTACCAATAGAGAAATCTACCCTCCTATTATGGAGGAAAAAGGAGCTTTATATTTTATGGATCTCAAAGACAATAGTTTTAATTTAACTAATCTTACCTCTTCTTTTAATAAACCTTTTGCTCCACACGGTATATCGATGATTAAAAAAGATAGCACCTATACAATTATGGCTATTAATCATACTCCAAAAGGGCATTCTATAGAAGTTTTTTCGATGCAGGATAAAAACCTGATTCACAAAAAAACTCTTAAGCATCCTTCACTAATTAGTCCAAACGATCTAGTTCTTATTGATGAAAACCGATTCTATATAACAAACGATCATAAATATACGGATGGATTTGGTAAAATATTAGAGGAGTATCTGGGACTTTCTATTTCTAATGTTTTGTACTATGATGGAGAAAACTATATAGAAGTTGCAGACGGAATTGCCTATGCCAACGGAATTAATTTTGACCGTAAGCGTAACTTATTATATGTAGCGTCTCCAAGAGCTTTTTTGGTCAAAGCATATACTAAAAAAGATGATGGTACGCTAGAATTCATAGAAGACATTCCTTGTAATACAGGAGTAGATAATATTGAAATTGATTCTGAAGGAAATCTGTGGATAGGAGCCCATCCTAATCTATTGCGCTTTGGATCTTATGCTAAAGGTAAAAAAGAAACCTCTCCTTCAGAAATTATAAAAATCACCTACAACGGAAAGAATGACTATACCATTAAACAACAATATACAGATGACGGAACGGGAATGTCTGGATCCACTGTGGCTACACCTTATAAAAATCTTATCATTACTGGGAATGTTATGGACGACCATTTTCTAATTTTAAAAGTAAAAAAATAGATCACTCCATTAAATAATGTATTTATTTATTAACTACAATGACAGCATCTTTAAAAAATCACATCCTAAGGTTTGTACATCCATCAGAAAAAGAAATAACTAATTTCATAAACCTTGTTGAAATTGAAAATATTGCTCCCAAACAATTTATTTTAAAAGAAGGAAATCATTGTAATCATAATCATTTCATTGTAAAAGGCTGTTTTAGATCATTTTTCGTCAATAAAAAAGGGGTAGAAAAAACAGTGAATTTCGGCATAGAAGATTGGTGGTTAACGGATTTTGATAGTTTTATTAATAAAACTCAAACACAACTTAATATCCAAGCTACCGAAGATGCTGTAATTTTAAAAATCAGTAGATCTAACCTAGATAGTATATTACAAAACTCTTTGGAAATCAATAAATATTTTAGAATTATTCAAGAACGAGTTAGAATAGCCGATCAAAAAAGAATACAATATATGTTCAACCTATCAGGAGAAGAATTATATAACACCTTTTATAAATATAATCCAGAGTTTGTACAGCGAGTTCCACAGTACATGTTAGCTTCTTATTTAGGATTTACTCCAGAATTTTTAAGTAAAATAAGAGCAAAAAAGCGTTCTTAATATGTTTCTTAATCTAGATTAAGTTTTTCATCATTTCATATGTTGAATTTTGCTTTAAACAAATAACAACATACTTATGAAAGCAGATAGAATAGATATCGGTAAGATTAAACCAAGTGCGTACCAACCATTGTTTGATTTACATAAAAATTGCAAAAAAAGTACCTTAACAGATCTAGAGTTTTTATTGATTGAAATAAGAGCTTCTCAAATCAATGGTTGTGCCTATTGTATACAAATGCACATAAAAGAAGCTATCGGAAAAGGTGAAAAACAATATCGTATCCACGCGTTACCTGTATGGCGAGATTCTCCATTTTTTACATCCGAAGAGCAAATCATTATAGCAATGACTGAAGAAATTACTCTTATTTCTAATAATGGATTATCAGAAACCTTATATCAAAAAGCGATCAATACATTTGGAGAAGAAAAAGTAATCGATATCATTATGGCTATATGCGGAATCAATGCTTGGAATAGAATTGGAGTTGCTACATTGCTAACCCCTGCACCATCACAAGAATAAAAAACCGTTAGTTATTTTCTTATGAAAATCATTTATATCAAACTCTTTTTAAGAGTTAGTATCGCTATTGGTTTTATTTCTGCAGTAGCAGACCGATTTGGATTTTGGTCAAAAGAAAATTCTGCCTGGGGAACTTGGGGTAATTTTCTAGAATACACTAAACTGCTAAATCCTTGGGCTCCCGAATCTATTATTAATGTTATTGGTATCATAGCCACGCTAGCAGAGGTATTATTGTCAATCTTCTTACTTATAGGATTCAAAACTTCATTATTTGCTAAAGTTAGTGGAGTTTTATTACTAATCTTTGGAATTTCTATGACAATTACATTAGGTATTAAGGCTCCTTTAGATTACTCAGTATTTTCTGCATCTGCAGCAGCATTTGGTTTAAGTTTAATAAAAGAAAAATATCTAGAAATTGATCAGTTGTTTTAAAGAAGTACATTAAAACTTGGTATTGTAGCTTTAACCATTGATTAAGTCATTGATGTCTTTTTATATTTTAGCTTTACAATATAACTACAATCATTAATTATGAAAAAGAATAACTGGTCACAACTAGAGTTAATAAATAATACTGATCACCCTAAAAAGAGATTCGAACTCAAGGTCGAAAATGAAACTATATTTATTGAATATATACTTACTAGTGATAATTCTATATACCTTACCCACACTGAAGTCCCTGTATCAATGGAAGGAAAAGGGTTAGGGAGTACTATTGTAAAGAAGACATTACAATATATACAAGAAAAAAAATATAAAATGATACCACTTTGTCCATTCGTAGCTGCTTATATTAAAAAGCATCCAAAAGAAGCAGATGGAATATTAAAAGATGGATATTCTATTAAATAAGAAATATCAGTCATTTAGCATTTGCCAAAGTCTATCTTTAAGCTCTTGCAAACCTTGTTGAGCAACAGAAGAAATAAATAAATACGGAACATTCAATTGAGCATCTAGCTCTGATTTTAGTTCCGTTCTCAGTTCATCATCCAACATATCGCATTTAGAGATAGCTATCAATCGTTCTTTGTCTAATAAATCCGGATTATACCTTCTTAATTCATCCAATAGGATTTCATATTGTTCTTTAATATCTGGAGCATCTGCAGGAACTAAAAACAATAATGTAGAATTCCGTTCTATATGTCTCAAAAATCGATGACCAATTCCTTTACCTTCAGCTGCTCCTTCTATGATTCCAGGAATATCAGCCATCACAAATGTTTGAAAATCTCTATACTCTACAATACCTAGATTTGGTTTGAGTGTGGTAAATTCATAATCTGCAATCTTAGGTTTTGCCGATGTAATAACAGAAAGCAAAGTAGATTTTCCTGCATTCGGAAAACCTACTAAACCTACATCTGCTAATATTTTTAATTCTAATGTGATATCAAATTGTTGCCCTTCTATACCCGGTTGCGCATATCTAGGAGTTTGATTTACTGAATTTTTAAAATGCCAGTTTCCACGACCACCCATTCCACCTTCAGCGATGATAATTTCCTGTCCTTTCTCTGTAATTTCATGAAGAATCTCTTGAGTTTCTGTATCACGGATCACAGTTCCTAAAGGGACATCCACATATACATCATCTCCATCAGCACCACTACTCCTATTTTTACTTCCATGTCCTCCATGTTCTGCTCTAAAATGCCTTTTAAACTTTAGATGATAAAGCGTCCACATATTTGGATTCGCTTTTATGATAACATGACCTCCACGTCCACCATCTCCTCCATCGGGACCACCTTTGGTAATATATTTCTCTCTATGTAAATGCACCGATCCTTTACCTCCATTTCCGGAAGTAACATGTAATTTTACATAATCTACAAAATTTCCTTCTGTCATAATACGCTACCTAATTGTTCTAACCAATTGATTAGAACCTTTTGAATTTGAAACCTTTTACAAAAAAAACAGAGATTTAATACTCTGTAACAATACGTCTATAATTTATCTATAACACTGCTTAATCGATCTGTAATCTCAGTGATGCCACCTACTCCATCAACTCCAAAATACTTATCCTGTTTTTGGTAGTAATTCTTTAGTATCGCAGTTTCGTTATAATATACTTTAATACGATTTCTGATCACACCTTCATCAGCATCATCAGGGCGACCGGATGTTTTTCCTCTTTCTAATAAGCGATTAACTAACACCTCATCGTCTACCTCTAAAGCAACCATTGCACTAACTTCTGCTCCTTTAGAAGATAACAATTCTGCTAATGATTCCGCCTGAGCTTCTGTTCTAGGAAATCCATCAAAAATGAAACCTTTAGCATCTGGATTTTTATCTACCTCAGCATTCAACATATTAATTGTTACTTCATCTGGTACTAATTGTCCTTTATCAATATATGATTTTGCTAATGTTCCTAATTCAGTAGCATTTTTTATATTATATCTAAACACATCTCCTGTAGAAATATGAACTAGATCATACTTTTGTTTTAAAACTTCAGCTTGTGTTCCTTTTCCTGCTCCTGGAGGTCCGAATAACACTAAATTTGTCATGTTGTTTTGTTTTAATTGGTAAACTTCTGTAAGATTACGACCTAAACCATCATAATCTAGTCCGTATCCTACAATAAATCTATTGGGGATCTCTATCCCTATATAATCTATCGTATATTTTTTAGTATAGGCTTCAGGTTTAAAAAATAAAGTAGCAATTCTTACCTCTTTACACCCTTTATCTTTAAATATTTTTAACAATTCTACAATAGTATTGCCTGTGTCTACAATATCTTCTAGAATTATAACGGTTCTATCAGTTACATCTTCCTTTAATCCTATAAGCTCCTGAACAGAAGAAGTAGTTTCTATTCCTTCATAAGACGCTAATTTCACAAAACTTACTTCGCAATCGTAATCAAATCTTTTAAGCACTTCAGACACAAACATAAATGCACCATTAAGAACCCCTATAAAAAGAGGTTTCTTATCAGATAAATCTCTATTAAGTTCATCGGATATTTTATCTATTGCTTTAGTTATTTTATCCTCTGCAATAAATGGCGTAAACTGTAAATCATGTAGTGTAATCATTGTCTTTATAAGATTATCACAGTAACCGTTTCGTTTTCAAAGGCGCAAAGATAGTGATTACAAACAACACTTATAATAGATATCTACTGCATTTGCCGTACAATATTGAGGTTTTTACTTATTAAAAATTTATTTTTGTCCCCTAAGGCAAAATAAGATACTCCAAAAAATGACAAACTATTTTTCGTCAGACTTTAAGTTAGGTATCCTGGGTGGTGGTCAATTGGGCAAAATGATGCTCTACGAAACTCGGAAGTATGATATCTGTACCTATGTTCTGGACCCCAACCCCGATGCTCCTTGTAGAATTGCATGTGATCACTTTCAACAAGGTGATTTAATGGATTATGATACTGTATACAACTTTGGCAAGAAAGTCGATGTACTCACTTTTGAAATAGAAACAGTGAACATTAAGGCATTAGCCAGACTAGAACGAGAAGGAAAAAAAGTATATCCTGATTCTAAAACATTAGAAAAAATTCAAAATAAAGGGAAGCAAAAACTATTTTACAAGAATCAAGAAATACCTACTGCTCCTTTTGTCCAGTTTTCTAACAAAGCCCATTTAACAGAAGGTATTACTAGTGGAAAAGTTAAACTACCTTTTGTATGGAAAAGTACGCAAGGAGGATATGACGGAAAAGGAGTTTCTATTATTAGAACAGGCGCTGACATCGCTAAATTACCGGATACAGAGTGTATTGCAGAAAAATTGATTGATTTTAAAAATGAACTAGCGGTAATTGTAGTACGAAATCCCCAGGATGAGATTAAAACATATCCAGTAGTAGAAATGGAATTTCATCCAGAAGCTAATCAAGTAGAATATGTTATTTGCCCCGCAAGGATAGATGATAAGATAGCTGAAAAGGCAAGAACAATTGCCGAAAATGTTTCTAAAGCTTTTACTCACGTTGGTTTATTAGCTGTCGAAATGTTTCAAACAAAGGATGATGAAATTTTAGTTAATGAAGTAGCTCCAAGACCTCATAATAGTGGACACTACAGTATCGAAGCTAGTTATACCAATCAATTTGAGCAACATATACGAGCAATACTCGATTTACCACTAGGAAATACAGAAAGTAAAGTTGCAGGAATAATGGTGAATCTTGTTGGTGCTGAAGGGTATACAGGAAATGTTGTATATAAAAATATCGACACTATTATGAAAATGAAAGGCGTTACTCCTCATATCTATGGAAAAAAACAAACACGGCCTTTTAGAAAAATGGGACACGTAACTATCATTAATGAGGATATAGCTGAAGCCAGAAAAATTGCAGAAAAGGTAAAAAAAACCATAAAAGTAGTCAGTAAATAAGTTAATTCATTATTACTAGCGTAATGATATATTCTTATTGAATTTTTAAAAAATATAATAAAATTAGATACATGAGTAAAGTAGGAATCATCATGGGAAGCACAAGTGATATGCCAGTGATGGAAAAAGCAATCGAAATTCTACAAGGTTTTGATATTGAAGTAGAAGTGGATATTGTATCAGCACATCGCACTCCTGAAAAATTATTTGATTATAGTAAAAAAGCTCATACTAGGGGGATTTCTGTTATTATTGCTGGTGCTGGTGGAGCGGCACACCTTCCTGGAATGGTTGCTTCTTTATCTCCGTTACCGGTTATAGGGGTACCTGTAAAATCAAGGAATTCTATCGATGGCTGGGATTCTGTTCTTTCTATATTACAAATGCCTGGAGGCGTTCCTGTAGCAACTGTAGCTTTAGATGGCGCAATGAATGCAGGAATTCTAGCGGCGCAAATTATCGGAGCATCCGACACTTGTATATTAGATAAAATTTTAGTCTATAAAGAAGGTCTGAAACAAAAAGTAATCGAAGGCGCAAAACAGATAAAAAAGTAAAAAAGAGTATTGCAAAAAAAAGAGTCGCTCCTCAGCGACTCTTTCCAATATCAGGTCTTACAATAGAATATAACAATATTTATTAACCAACTTAAATATATTACACAAAAAATTCATCGTAAGACCATACTCTTAAAACCTGATACAAAGGTAATCCCTTACTTTAATTACGCAATAATTATCTGTCAAAACTTATTAACATTTTCGATAAATTACATATTTTATCGCTAAAACGCATAAAACGTGCGTTTATTGCATGTTTTTTTTAGAAAAAACATACATTTTTCAATATTCTCTATCCAAATAGTAGGTTGTAAACCAAAAATCAACAAAAAAGAGCTACAATAATTGTAGCTCTTTCAATATATTTGGTCTTCACAAAGCGTATTATTGATATCCATACCCCTGATTACAATAATGTGTTTATTACTTTGTTTAGACCATTACTAATAAACCTACACAAATGTAATCGTATCCTATACGTTGGTGTCAAAAAATAAAACAATTAGAAAGGCATTTATCGACAACGAACACAGTTTCTCGACAAAAGCACACATTATTCATAAAAAATATAGATAAATAATGAAAAACCCATTATTAGAATTATTCGACCTAGCACCTTTTTCTAAAATAAAACCTGAACATTTTTTACCAGCTATTAAAAATGCAATCTCAATTGCTAAACAAGAAGTAGACACATTGGTTAAAAACTCTGAGTCCCCTTCTTTTTCTAATACAATAGAGAAATTAGAATATAGTGGAGAATTATTAGACAGAGTTACCAGCATATTTTTTAATCTAAATAGTGCAGAAACTAACGATGAGATTCAAAAAATCGCTCAGCAAGCTTCTCCATTACTTTCTGAATTTAGAAACGACATTGCCTTAAATGAAGATCTTTTCAAAAAAATTGAAGCTGTATATAATATTAAAGATGAATTAGATCTTTCTCCAGAACAAAACACTTTATTAGAAAAAAGATATAAATCATTTTCTAGAAATGGTGCAAACCTTCCCGCTGACAAAAAAGAACAGCTAAGAGAAATTGACAAAGAGCTTTCCCAATTAAGCTTAAAGTTTGGAGAAAATGTACTTGCAGAAACGAACAAGTTCGAAATGTTGTTAACCAAAGAATCTGACCTTTCTGGTTTACCCGAAGGAGCTAAAGAAGCAGCAAAAGCTCTTGCCGAATCTAAGGAAAAACAAGGATGGATGGTTACTCTCGATTATCCAAGCTATATTCCGTTTATGACATACGCAGATAATAGAGAATTAAGAAAAAAATTGTCTCTGGCATTTGCTTCAAAAGGTTTTAATAATGATGAATTAGACAATCAAGAAATTGTTCTTAAAATAGCGCAATTAAGACATAACCGTGCTCAAGTTCTAGGATACACTTCTCATGCCAATTATGTTTTAGAAGAACGCATGGCAGAAACTCCAGAAAAAGTATTCTCATTCTTAAATGAAATTCTTGATAAAGCTAAACCAGCCGCAGAAAGAGAGTTTAAGCAATTAGAAAATTTTGCTAAAGAACTTGACGGAATTGATCAATTACAAAAATGGGATGGAGCGTACTATTCCGAAAAATTAAAGCAAAAACTTTTTGATCTAGACGATGAAAAGCTAAAACCATACTTTAAGCTAGAAAATGTTATCGATGGGGTTTTTCAAGTAGCTTCCAATTTATTTGATCTACAATTTGAAGAAACGGATCAGGTAGATAAATATCACGAAGAAGTAAAGACATATAATGTAACTGACACTAAAGGTAATTTTATTTCTGTTTTTTATGCGGATTTCCATCCAAGATCGGGAAAACGAAATGGTGCTTGGATGACATCTTATAAACCACAGATGAAGAAAGATGATCATAATATAAGACCTCATATTTCTATTGTATGTAATTTTACTAAACCTACACCGAGTAAACCATCTTTATTAACATTTAACGAAGTTACTACCCTATTCCACGAATTTGGTCACGCATTACACGGAATGTTAGCTAATACTACATATCCTGGTCTATCAGGAACCAGTGTGTATTGGGATTTTGTTGAACTACCATCTCAAGTTTTAGAAAACTGGTGTTATGAAAAAGAAGCGCTGGAATTATTTGCTAAACATTATGAAACAGGAGAAGTAATTCCGATGGAAATGGTACAAAAGATAAAAGATTCATCCACTTTTATGGAAGGAATGGCAACCATGAGACAACTAAGTTTTGGGTTACTAGATATGTCTTGGCATTCGCAAGACCCAAGTAATATCAAAGATGTAAAAGCACACGAAAAGAAAGCTTTTGAAGGAACTTCGTTATATCCAGATGTAGCAGAAAACTGTATGAGTACTTCTTTTTCTCATATTTTTCAAGGAGGTTATTCTGCAGGGTACTACTCTTATAAATGGGCAGAAGTATTAGACGCAGATGCTTTTGAATATTTTAGAGAACATGGTATCTTTAATAAAGAAATAGCTACTAAATTTAAAGATCACGTATTATCCCAAGGTGGTACAGAGAATCCAATGACTTTATACAAACGTTTCCGAGGACAAGAACCAAAACCTGAAGCACTATTAAAACGTGCTGGATTGATTAAATAATAATTTTTTAAAAACAATTCATAAAAAAGGTACTTCAATGAATTTTGAAGCACCTTTTTTGGATTAAGGTTCTGAGGATATTGATCGTCTTATTTAATTACTAGCGTACAAACAACTAACTTCTCTTCTAATCAGGCTACTATATTCTGATGCAATTCGAAACATGATGATAAGGTAATTCTACAATAACATTTATTACCTGACCTAACTTAATAGTGAACTTTTTTCAATCTAAAAACACTATTTACTCACATAACTAGACCAAACATATCTAATATTCATCTTCCATTACTCTTATATTCAAAAAAACAAGAAAATATTAATAGAATAATAAAGTCATTTTTTTTGATTCTTAACAAGTCAGTATTCAACCTGTAAATTACACAAAATCAATGTGTTATAAAAACGGCTTCTCCACAAAAAAACAACTGTACCACAACCTTTTAGCTTATGGCTTTAACATAATTGAAAAAATTAAACTTTCAAAAATTACTGAAAGTTTAAAATTTATTATATATTTGCTCTATGAATTACACAGAAGCAAAAGATAAGTTTATATCCACCTGGGGGTCATTAGGTACCTTGTGGGGAATCAATAAAGCAATGGCACAAATCCATGCGCTACTATGGATCTCACCTGAACCTTTATCGATGGAAGATATTATGGAAGAATTGCATATCTCCAGAGGAAACACAAGTATGAATTTACGCCAACTTATGGATTGGGGTATCGTTTTTAAAGAAAGTAAACCGGGAGAGAGAAAGGAATATTTTGCTTCAGAAAAGGATGTACAAGAACTCGCCAGACAAGTAGCAAAAGAACGAAGCAGACGAGAAATAAAGCCAGTTATTAAAGTACTAAAAGAGGTATCCGCGATTGAGGATGATGGAACAAAAAAAACAGAAGAATTAATTAAGCAAACCAAGGCTTTATACGAATTAGCGGATAGTGCTGATACAATGATGAATAAGATAGTGAATCAAGAATCTAATTGGATTACTAAAACTTTGATGAAACTAATTAAATAAGAACCATAATATAATAAAAGAGATAAGGGAAGCAATTCCTTTTCTTTTTCAAATTATATTTCAAAAATTATTGAAACTTTAAAACTATTAAAATTATGAAAACAATACATAACATTAACAAATGGAGTTTTATTATCACCTTAATTCTTTACACTACCATCATAGGAGGTTTATTAGCTCAAATGGCACTTGGTGTTATTCAGGTTGTTCTAGGAGTAATAATATTATTCCATTGGAAAAAACTTAATATCAAAATAAAACGACACCTTCTAATATATTGGTTCATAGTTTTAACATATGGCCTTTTATGGACAACAGATATATTTAATACTTGGAGAACTAATTCAATGGTGATGGATCCTTATATTTTATTTATCTGCATCATACCTATGTTAATCGCATCATACTCCGTATACATAACTTACAAAAGTAAAATAAACATTAATGAATTTAAACCTATTTACATATAGCATATACATATTGATTACTGTTTTTATCATTATAAAAGTAGGATTGGTTTGCTATCGAAACGGAAATGTTTTTGTAACCCATTTGGTTCCTAACGACAAGGATTTCTGTTTACGAGTAAACAACATTCTCTTACTAGGATACTATCTCATAAATATCGGATATACCGTAATTACTTTATCAGATTGGACTACTGTAAATTCTATTTCCCAACTGATAGAAAGTTTATCAGAAAACACAGCAATCATTATCTGTATACTAGCAATCTTGCATTATTTCAACTTATTCTGGATAACAAAATTTATTAAAAACTTTAAATAACTACAAATACAACAACTATATGGAAACTTCTAAAATTTTTATTGGATACATAATTTATTTACCTATCGCAATTGCCTTAACATACTTTGTGTCTAGAACTTTATTTAAAAATGGAAAAACTTTTATGATTGATATTTTTAAAGGTAAAGATGATATAGCGATTGCAACCAATCGTCTCTTTGAAGTAGGTTTCTATCTTTTAAACATTGGTTGGGCACTATTAATTCTAAAAATTGACGGCTACCGTTTCAATGATACTTATCAAAATTTAGTAGAAATATTAAGCTTCAAAATTGGTGGATTTTCGGTCTACTTAGGATTAATGTTATTTCTAAATATGTATTTATTCTTTAGAGGAAGAAAAAAATCCAAACAAAAGACTCCATTTGTAACTCAGGTAGTAAGACCCAATGATCCTCAAGTTCAATAATTAAAACATATCATTATGAATACTACACTTCCACTATTACATAAATTTAGATTTCAAAAATCAAATAAAGAAAAACTGATCGAACTTTATGATGAAGCGACAGAAGATTATGAATTCTGGAGTAAAGATTTCAATATGCATTTCGGGTATTATATTCCTTTTAAAACGACATTTCTCAAAAGAGATACAATGCTTAATGAAATGAATAATCAAGTTTTTAACCGATTACGTTTCGACAGAAAAAATGGTATTGTTGCGGATTTAGGTTGCGGAATAGGCGGCACTATGAAATATGGTTTACGCAAATATCCTAGAATCAATATCCTAGGAGTATCACTTTCTGATTTTCAGGTAACTGAAGGGAATAAAAGGCTAAAAAACATGAATGGTCTTATTCTTAATGAAAACTATAATAGTACTTCTTTTACTCCGAACAGTTTTGATAGTGCATATGCAATAGAAAGTTATTGTCATTCTGGACATAGTACTGTTGCTTTTAAAGAAGCATATAGGATTATTAAACCAGGTGGAAGATTAGTTATAGCGGATGCTTTTCTTAAAAAAGATGTGGAACAATTATGTCCCGGAAGTCATTATTGCTATCGGCAATTATGTAAAGGGTGGAGTTTAGAAGGTCTTGGTAGCATACAAAAAGTAAAAGAATCCTTAGAACAAATTGGTTTTAGAAATGTATCCATAGAAGATATCTCTTTTAGAGTAGCTCCTTCCGTACTACACGTGCCTTTTGCTATTACAGGTTTTATTTTTAGGAAGTTTTTTAGGAAAGAAAAATTAAAACCACAAAGTTGGAAAAACCTTAAAGGTTCTTTATTTGCTTTACTTTCTGGATTGCATATGAAAAGTTTTGGGTACTATATTATAACAGCCGAGAAATAAACCTATGAGTCTACTTCAAATAACATATCGTTGGATATATATAATTATTGCTACGTTACTATCGACATTAGTGTTATATCATTATGCAAAAGAGCTCCCTGAGTTAATTCCTAATGACAATCTAATAAAAGAAATAGTAATGTGTTCTGGTCAACTAGTTTGGCAAGGTAGTATTATTATGATTTTTATAAAGAAAAAAATTCATAGTTACTTATATAATATGATTTCAGTTTCTTTATTAGGATCTTTAACATTAATCCCTTTGATATTGTTGTATAAACAAGAAGTAATTGTTCTAGAAATTAAAATTTTACTTTTCTTATTAGTTGTATGCCTTATGATATTAGATCATACTAGAAGAGTTAAAAAACTTAAATTACCTGGGTATCTAACTGTCACCTGGATAACCTATAGATTATTATGGTTACCCATATTATTATTTTAAATTAAAAAACATGAAAAAAATAGTTATTGCTGCAGGAACCGGTTTTTTAGGAAACGTACTCGTCGATTATTTTAAAACTAAAGTTGAGACCATTGTCATTCTAACCAGAGGAAAAAATAAAATTGAAGGTACTATTAAATATGAGCATTGGGATGGTAAAACTATAGGAGCCTGGAAAAACGAATTAGAAGGATCTGATGTTTTAATTAATATGACAGGAAAATCTGTAGACTGTAGATATCATCAAAAAAACAAAGATCTAATTCTTTCTTCTAGAGTCGTATCTACGAATATATTAGGTGAAGCTATATCGTCTTGTGAACATCCACCAAAGGTATGGCTTAACTCATCCACAGCAACCATCTATAGACATTCTTTAGATAAAGAAATGGATGAAATCGATGGCGAAATTGGAACAGGCTTCTCCGTTAATGTAGCTACCAATTGGGAAAATGCTTTTTTTACGCATAAAACTCCAAAAACTAGAAAAGTAGCTCTCAGAACTTCTATAGTATTAGGAAAAAATGGTGGTGCATTGCAACCTATTATCAATTTAGTAAAAATTGGTTTTGGTGGAAAACAAGGAAAAGGAAATCAAAAATTTAGTTGGATTCACGAAACTGACTTTGCGCGAAGTTTAGAATTTATTATAGAAAATGAAGAGATCCAAGGTCCTATTAATATCGTTGCACCTAAACCAACGGACAATAATAATCTTATGAAAACATTACGAAACGTAACAAAAGTTCCTTTTGGAATTCCACTACCTAAACCACTTTTGGAAATTGGTGCGCGTATTATTAAAACCGAAACTGAATTAATTTTAAAAAGCAGAAACGTTATTCCAAAAAAACTATTACAAAATGGTTTTCAATTTAAATATCCAGATTTAGTAAACGCTACTAAAGAATTAACTAATAAGTTATGACCACAATCCGATTATATACCAAAATAGAAGCCCCGATTAAAGTCGTTTTTGATGCAGCTCGAAATATTGATATACACATGGGTTCCGCTTCGAAAACAAAAGAGGTCGCTATTGCTGGTAAAACTTCTGGATTAATTGATCTCTATGACACAGTTACCTGGAAAGGAAAACATTTTGGTTTATACCTAAAACATCAAAGTAAAATAACATCATTAAGGCATTCTACTTATTTTATTGATGAAATGATAAGTGGCCATTTTAAAACTTTTAAGCATCAACACATTTTTAAAGAATTATCAAAGGGAACTGAGATGATTGACGTTTTAGAATATACAACCCCCTATAGCCTATTAGGAAAAATATTTGACCAAATAATTTTAAAAAAACACTTAACTAAATTTCTAAAAACAAGGAATCAATTTATCAAGTTAAAAACCGAACAATCTACTATACCATAAATAAGAGTTTACCTGAAAAGCAGTAGTAAAACATATACTGAATTTACCATCGTGGGCAATTCTGGTGGAGTCTAATTATGAACGTCATTAATCACAACTAGTTTTTTACTCATTCAGACATATGGATACTCACTTCCCAGGCAAACAACTCCCAATTCAGTTATAAATTCTAATCATCAATACCAAAACAATAAATACGTACTTCTCCTGATGTACCCATAATATTATTGGCTTCAACACCTTTATAAATAGGCTGAAAAGCATACTCTCCAGGAACCAGTGATGGCATTATAATTTCATAAAGGTTTTCGTCTATTTTCTTAAGTTCTGGAACGATAAGATGTTGACTTATATCTTTACTACCACCTCCCATAGAATTTCCTTTCTGTATAAATCTTCTATATTTTTTTCGCTTCTTTACCACATCTGCCTTAGAGATAATTACAATATCAAGAGGGTCAATCCCTTCATCTAAGGACATAATAAACTTAGGAACATCATTAGATTTAAATCTAACACTAGAATATTTACTATTAAAAATAGTTAAGTACTGGTTTACTCCTCCATAACCAAAACCGATAGCTTTGGCTTCAATTTTAGCACCTTTACGTTCGAATGATGTTACCTCGCCATCTTTCATAAAATATGGAACGAAGTTTTTTTCAACCTCTTGTGCTTTTATTCCGCTTGACAATACTAATTGAATAATTAAAAGAAATGTAATTTTTTTCATCTGACTGTTTTTTAAAAAAATGATATGCACAAACATAGGGTCATATCGATATTAAAAAAATACCCAGTTACTGGTATATTGTTGGGTTCTTAATACACCTTTCCCTTAATTCAATGGTTCAAACTTATTTGAGATTCAACTTTTTATCCTATTTTTGGAGAAAAGAGCAAATAGACTATGCCTACAAACACGATAGACCCTAATACGTGGATTGACAAATACAGTGATTATTTATTTAATTATACCATAGTAAGAGTCGACGACAGAGAAATTGCGCAAGATTTAGTGCAGGAGACCTTTTTCGCAGGTCTTAAATCAATGAAAAACTTTAAAGGAGAAGCCAGTGAACGTACTTGGTTAATTTCAATATTAAAAAGAAAAATCATTGATCACTACAGGAAAATAAATAGTAATAAGGGAAAGGCAGAAGTACGAATCAACTATACGAATGATGGCGAAACTGAAGGAGATTGGTTAGAAGAAAGAGTAGCTGACCCTTTTGACCAAAATGCTGAAGGTAAAATTGAAAACACAGAATTAGGGGTTGCCATACACAATTGCATTGGTAAATTACCAGAAAAACAAGCTCGTATTTTCTCTATGAAAACGATTCAAGGATTTGATACAGAAGCAATCTGTAATGAATTTGATATCACTGCGTCTAATTTATGGGTGATCATTCATCGTGCTCGTACAGCGATGGCGGAATGTCTAGAAAAAAACTGGTTTTAATACACATGAATAAGGAAAACAAAATATTTGTAAGTTGTGAGAATGCAAATCACATTTGCGATAAAAACCAATATAAAGAAGCCTCTTTTTGGGAAAAAGTAAAATTAAATATTCATTTAATTTATTGTAAGGCTTGTAGAAAATATTCGTCTAAGAATACGAAACTAACTAAATTATTTAAGGATCCTAAAGTGATAAATATCAATCAATCCGCTAAAGATACTATGAAAGAACAGTTAAAGAAAAAAATGTCAGAGCTGGAATAAAAAAAGTTAATAACACCCCAAATAATTAGTTAAAAAATTGTAATGAAAACGAGTAACAATTTATTTGTATCCTGCGAACAAGCAAAATACATTTGTGATAAAAATCAATATGGTGAAGCATCCATTATGGAAATCATCAAATTAAATATTAGGTTAATCTATTGTAAAGTAACACGTGCATATTCTAAAAGAAATACTAAGCTTACCAAAACAATAAGCAAATCTAATGTTCAAGTAATAGAAGCTTCTGTAAAAGAAGAAATGAAACAGGCTTTGCAAAAGAAATTAGCCAAATAGGCTTTGCATCAGAACCAATGTAAACAACCACATAATCGGAATACTTTCTACCCAAAAGGAACAAAAGTATTCCGATTGTTTTTTATCAGTACCCCATAAAAAAAGTAAACTTACAATTGTAATCAATACCGTGGTTAAAATTTCTGCAAAGGAAAGATCGTCTTTAAATGCTGTTAATAGTAGAAAGATAACCAATAATATACTTCCAAAAACCTTAGTTCTAGTAATTCCAATTTTCTGGGGAATCGTTTCTAATTCTCTGCTATCATATTGCAAATCTCTTATTTCAAAAGGTAACATTATTACCACTATGAACAAGAAACGTTGAATAATTTCCATAACCATGTCAAGACCTAAACTTCCTTCTGCATATAGCATAGGCACTAGAACAGTAATTCCTGTCCAGGTTGTTCCAATAATAAAAATCTTAATCCCTGCAACACTTCTTAAATTTTTTTTATTTGGAAAAACTGGAACCGTATAAAGAATCGTCAGCAGTACAAAAGGAAATAAATACATCAATATATCTAAAGATAATTGAAAAGTAAAATATACAAATATCACTAAACAGATACCTGTTAATATTTTGATTCCAGTCATTGATTTTGTTAATCGCTTATGATACAATTTCGAAATCGTGGCATACTTTACAAAATTATATGCGACAATAGCTCCAACAAAACTGAAATACACATACATATCACCTTCCAAAATCTCGAACTTCAAAAAAGTAAGTTTTACCAAGGAAGCCACAGCTAAAGCCACGTGAATACTGCTATTTAGATAAAAATTAAATATACTTTGTATGGTTTTCACTTTGCTAATTTAGGGGAATCTGTTAATAACACCCTAAGTTGGTTAAAAACTTACTAGTGTTAGGTTAATTTATTGTGAAAATTTTATGGATTAAATATGTACTTTTGCGCTTTAAATCTCAACTGTTTTTTTGCTATGAAAACTGACTCATTTAAACTACGTCATATTGGGCCTTCAGAAAAAGATCTAGGTGACATGTTAAACACCATCAAAGCTGATTCTATAGATCAACTTATCTTCGAAACGGTACCAGATGATATTTTATTAAAATCACCCTTACAGCTAGATGAAGCTATGAGTGAGCAAGAATATTCTGCTCATGTGCAACTGTTAGCTGCTAAAAACAAAGTATTTAAAACTTATATTGGTTTAGGATATCACGAAGCAAGTTTACCCGCAGTAATACAACGTAATATTCTAGAAAACCCAGGTTGGTATACTGCGTATACTCCTTATCAAGCAGAAATTGCTCAAGGTAGATTAGAAGCTTTATTGAATTATCAAACGATGGTTTGTGATCTTACAGGAATGGAATTAGCCAATGCCTCTTTACTTGATGAAAGTACAGCTGCTGCAGAAGCTATGACCATGTTATTTGCAGTGCGATCTAGAGCTCAGAAAAAAGAAAACGTTGACAAATTTTTTGTTTCTCAAGAAATTCTACCGCAGACACTTTCGTTGTTAAAAACAAGAGCAATTCCTTTGGGAATTGAATTAGTTATTGGTGACCATACTACATTTAATTTTTCTACTGATTTTTACGGTGCTATTTTACAATATCCAGGAGTATCTGGTCAAGTGTATGATTACGCATCTTTTGTAGAAAAAGCGCATCAATCAGAAATAAAAGTTGCTGTTGCTGCTGACATTCTTAGCTTGGTAAGCCTTAAATCTCCAGGTAGTTTTGATGTTGATGTAGTAGTTGGAACAACACAGCGATTTGGAATTCCATTAGGATATGGAGGTCCTCATGCAGCATATTTTGCAACAAGAGAAGCATATAAAAGAAATATTCCAGGAAGGATCATTGGAGTTACCCAAGATATGAATGGAAATCGTGCTTTGCGTATGGCGTTACAAACACGTGAACAACATATCAAACGTGATAAAGCTACTTCAAACATTTGTACAGCTCAAGTATTACTTGCTGTAATGGCAGGAATGTATGCTGTATATCACGGTAAAGACGGACTACAATATATCGCCAATAAAGTAAATAGTTCTACTACAAGTCTTGCAAATGCTATAACCAAACTAGGTTATAAGCAACTAAACACCGTATTCTTTGATACGATTCGATTTAAAGCAGATGCTAATAAAATTAAAGAAATAGCTGAAGCTCAAGAAGTAAACTTTTATTATCCAGATACAGAAACCGTATCTATCTCTTTGAATGAAGCTACCACAATTGTTGACATCAATAATATCGTATCAATTTTTGCAAAAGCTTCTGGAAAGGAATCTATCAAGATAACAGCAATTGATGCTGCCACGAGTATTCCTGATTTTGTAAAACGAAATACTGAATTCTTAACAAACGATGTATTTAACACCTATCATTCTGAAACAGAATTGATGCGTTATATCAAAAAACTAGAACGTAAAGATCTTTCTTTAAATCATTCTATGATTCCTTTAGGTTCTTGTACAATGAAATTAAATGCCGCATCAGAAATGCTTCCGTTAAGTAATGCGCAATGGGGTAATATACATCCATTAGTTCCTGTTGAACAGGCTCAAGGATATCAAGAAGTATTAAAAAAATTAGAAGATCAATTAACGGAAATTACTGGTTTTGCAGGAACTTCTTTACAACCTAATTCAGGTGCGCAAGGAGAATTTGCAGGATTAATGGTTATCCGTGCTTATCACGAATCCAGAGGAGATCATCATAGAAATATTTGCTTAATCCCTTCTTCTGCTCACGGAACAAATCCTGCATCAGCGGTAATGGCGGGAATGAAAGTCGTAGTAACAAAAGCAACCGAAGAAGGAAATATAGATGTAGAAGATCTTAAAGAAAAAGCAGAGAAATACAAAGACAATCTTTCTGCACTAATGGTAACATATCCATCCACTCATGGAGTATATGAATCTGCTATCAAAGAAATTACTCAAGTAATTCACGATAATGGAGGACAAGTATATATGGATGGTGCTAATATGAATGCTCAGGTGGGATTAACTAATCCAGGTGCTATCGGAGCAGATGTATGTCACCTGAATTTACATAAAACATTTGCAATTCCTCATGGAGGTGGTGGACCAGGTGTTGGACCTATTTGTGTAGCCAAACAACTAGTACCATTTTTACCTGGGAATCCAGTAATAACTACAGGAGGTGATCAAGCAATAACTGCAATTTCTGCAGCTCCTTGGGGATCGGCTTTGGCTTGTTTGATTTCTTACGGATATATAACAATGCTAGGAGCACAAGGTTTAAAAGAATCGACAGAATACGCAATCCTTAATGCTAATTATATTAAAGATCGATTAGATGGTCATTATAGCACACTATATTCTGGTGAACGTGGTCGTGCAGCTCACGAAATGATTATAGACTGTAGACCTTTTAAAGCACACGGGATCGAAGTAACTGATATCGCTAAGCGATTAATGGATTATGGATTCCATGCGCCTACTGTTTCTTTTCCTGTTGCAGGAACTATTATGATCGAACCAACAGAAAGTGAAAGTAAAGCAGAACTGGATCGTTTTTGTGATGCGATGATCAGTATCCGTCAGGAAATTTCGGAAGCAAGTTCTGATAATCCAAACAACATAATGAAAAATGCTCCGCATACAATGGCAATGCTAACAGCAGATACATGGGACTTCCCATACACCAGAGAGCAAGCTGCTTATCCACTAACTTATGTTGCAGATAATAAATTCTGGCCTACAGTTAGACGTGTGGATGACGCTTATGGTGATAGAAATCTAATTTGTACTTGTACTCCTATTGAAGAATATATGGAGGAAGTATAAATTTATATACTAAGCAATAAAATTGCCTGAGACTTAGAATGATAGTCTCAGGCAATTTTTATTTTATAACTAAATGGTTTTTAGAAAGCCCTTGACAGCTTTCCAATAGCTTTCATTATCCGAAAACCTTTCCCAAAGCGCTCTAGAACCATGATTCCCTTTAGTCTTAGGTAAAAAGAATTGTTTTTTTTCTGAGGTAATTGCATTATAGATTCCTGACCAACTCTTTTTTTCATTTTGTGCAGAAGTAATAAATACCGGAATCTTAATGTTAGCAGCACTACTAGTAATATAATTCTTTTCGCCAAAATATTCCCCAGGAGAAAACGACAATACTCCGTTCACAACATCTGGATAATCTCCTGCATATTTTAATACTAAAGATGAAGAATATGAACTTCCCCAAATAATAATTTTCTTAGGCTTATATGTCTTTTTTACATATGCAATAGCAGATTCCACATCTTGATAAGCATCCTTAAATTCAGTTTGCTTACCTTCTGTTTTAGCCACAGTGTTCGTTTTATTTGTTATATCATTTACTGAACCTCCTGATCGTTGATCAACAGCAAAACAATTATACCCTAATTTATTTAGTTTTGGAGCAATCTCCATATATTCCCCTCTACTCCATCCTGCCTGATGAAAAAGAATAATAAACGGATCACTTTCTTTGGCTTCATATAGATCCGCGGTCATCATTAATCCATCTTTAGACGGAAAATCAATTGTTTTTTGACCATACAGTGATACTGTTAAAAATATGATTGCTGAAGTAAGAATACTTTTCATAGAAAATAAATAATTAGTTAAGACCATACCGTCGTTAAAATACTAAATTACTTACTTGATTAATCTTATTGTTTTGTTATAGTTTCTAGAGCTATTATATAGGGACAATATTTCTATCTCCATTTTTACGGAGATAACTTTTAATTATTTTAGTGGTATGATACGTATGCTTCTGAAGATTCAAGAAATTATCAAAATCTTCTATAGAAACAATTTGTTCATCTTCTTGAATATATCCAAACCCCTTATAAATCCCATCCTGTATCATTACAAAACTTTGTTCATTAAAAGTTCTCCCTTTTTCCTTTATAAAATAACTTTTTTGATCTCTCCTAAGAGAAGACAATGCTTTTTGCACTCTCATATTATACAACGCAACAGACTCATTTCCAATACAAATACCTTTACAGTTCTTAATTTTATAATGAGAGCAGTTATCTGTAGTGCTCTGCAGACTACAATACCTAGGACATAATTGAAACATTTCGCAAAGCTGTTCCAACTTCTCTATCGCTTCTGCTCTACTATAAAAAATCTCCACAGAGTGATCAAACGTTTGTGATCTATCTATAGCCAATTGCACAACACCTTTTCTATTCGTATAAAACATAATACAATATGGAGCTACTGGTTTTTTCTGAGCTCTATTAAATTTCGGATAGTGCTTTTGAATTTTTTCTGATTCTAATAATAGCGCTACTAATTCGTTACCAGTAACCTCATAATCTATGGCATATGTTTCCTGACCTAGAGCATATTCTTTATTTTTTTTATCATAAAAATGACTAATGACACGTTGTTTAATATTCTTCGCTTTACCTGCATATATCACTTTCCCTTTTTGATTTTTAAACAAATAAACCCCCGTTTCTTCGGGCAATACATCTATATTTTCTATTTTAAGATGAGGAGGTAATGTTGCTTCTTTAGATCGTACATTTAAAAACTTATTGATAATTTCAAATTCTGGATCAAGACTAAGAATGCGCTGAAACAAGATAACAGTAGCATCTGTATCGCCTTCTGCTCTATGTCGACCTTCTAATGGAATGTTAAGTGAGGAACACAATTTCCCTAAACTATAAGAAAACATACCGGGAATTAACTTTCTAGATAAACGAACTGTACACAACTTCTTACGAACAAAAGAATATCCTAAATTTTTAAATTCACCTTTGATCACATTATAATCAAAGTTCACATTGTGAGCCACAAAAACAGCATCCGATGTCATCTCTATAATTCGCTCTGCAATTTCGTGAAACCTTGGTGCATTTCTTACCATATCATTATCTATTCCTGTTAATCCCGTTATAAAAGGAGGAATATGACATTCAGGATTCACCAAAGAAGTAAATTTATCCATAACAATATCGTCTTTTAGCAATACAATACAGATTTCTGTAATGCGATTACCATTAATGCCTTTACCCGTAGTTTCGACATCAATAATAGCATATAATTTTTCTGACATTACATTTCTTTTGAAATGCAAATCTAAAAGAAATATTCGATATTTGGAATTTTTCCTTTTATAATGGAATTTTTCCTAAACAAAACTTATAGTAAACATAAGAGAAAATAATGTTGCCTATAATCTTTGATATAAAACACTAACTATTATCTAAGAAGATAAGCAGCTAACCGAGTCGCATTCTCCTGATATGTATTCGCATAAGAAACAGGAAGTTCATTCTTTTTATAATAGGCAGTCAAGGTTTGTTTAGAGACAAAACTCATTGTTGCTTTTGAGTAACATTGAATCAATGCTTCTAATTTAAAAGAAACCGCAACCGCTGCAAATTTACCCTTAGTCTGTCTAGTAATAATAGCAATATGATCAGGTTTAACAGTATCAAAAAAATTATGAATCTCCTTTAGGAAAGTCTGAACATCCTCGTTTTTTTGATCATCGATAATTTCTACATATTTATCCTTACCTGTCAGATTTATATAGTTACCCAGTTCATCCTTAGACAACACTACAGAGATAGCTCTTTTTTTATTTATTTCGATTCCGATTACTTTCATTTTATCAAAGTTAGTATATAATTTCTAAAAGATATCCTCTAACATTTATTTGAAAATCTCATTTAACAAAACCAACCTAGAGTGATATAAGCTTTCTTAATATTTATTCTTATACATCAGGAATGCAACCACTCTTACTTATTCAATTAATTAACGAAATTAATATGTCTATCACATTTAAAGTAAAACAAAATTGACATATCATTAAAAAAACTTTAAATTGGTCAACCAATTTAAAGCACAAAATTAATACTAGCTTTTAAAACCTAAAACATCAAACCAAAAATTCGAAGGCTAGCTCATTTTTATAACTAAACTATTTAACACATTTTATATGAAAAATCTTCGCACATTTTGGTCTGAAAAAAAATATGATTTTGCCGTTTTTCCCAATACAGGGTTACTAAAAAAAAGAAGGCTGAAAGAATTATTTATAATTTCTTTTCTGTTTTCGTCTCACATTTTTGCTACTGAATACACAATTAGTTCAATAGATGATTTCAACAATTTAAGCTTATCTCCAGGTGATGTTGTTATTTGGGAAGATGGAGTCTATAATGATGATGAACGACTTGTATTTAGAGCTAATGGTACCTCATCAAATCCAATTACATTAAAAGCCGAAACCCCAGGTGGCGTTGTTTTTAATAATGGACTACAAATGGATATTGCTGGGAATTATTTAATAGTCGAAGGGTTTCATTGGAAAGGAGGTTACGGAGCTAGTAATTTCATCCAATTCAGAAATGGAACTACATATGCACAAAATTCTACAATACGAAATTGCGTAATTGATGGTTTAGGGGTTGAACCAGGTGATGCAGCAGAAGCCGAACAAGATGGGGCAATCGTGAAACATAGGTGGATTGTATTATACGGAAACAATAATAGTGTATTATATTGTTCTTTTTTAAATAAATCTACTGCTGGTGCCTTAGTGCTAGTAGAACTAGAGTACAATGCAGAAACTAATCGATGTGACATTGTCGGTCATACAATAAGCAACAATTATTTTTACAAATATGAAAAAATGGATCCTTCACTATCAAATTCTGGTGATAGTGAAACAATTCGCGTGGGTACAAGCGAATTCCAAAATGTAGATTGTAGAACAACAGTTAGTAATAACTATTTTGTTGAAGCTGATGGAGAAAATGAAATTATTACTAATAAAAGTGACAATAACATTTACCAAAACAACACTTTTAGAAGATGTAGAGGTTCTCTAACACTACGTCATGGTTCTGGTGCTACGGTAGAAGGGAATTATTTTTTAGGAGAAAATGTTGATGGAACAGGAGGAATTCGAATCGTTGATAGTGATCATTCGATTATTAACAATTACATTCAGGATTGTATTACCGTTATTGATCAAGCAAAATGGAATAATGGAATTACATTTATGGGAGGTTCCACCAATTCTCAAGATAATTGCAACTCCACAAGTGTTTCTAATGGGTATCAAAAATCAGAAGATATTACTGTTTCAAACAACACTATAGTAAATACAAGTGCACCATTATTTTTTAATGGAGATAAGGGTACAAGTAGTAATACCGGTAACGTTTCTAACAATGTTGTTTTCTTCTCTAATAACTCATCAAATATTACCGATGTTATAACCGAAGATGATCCTGGAGATTTTTCAGATATCGGTTCTTCAGTAACTTATTCCGGAAACGTATATAACAATACAAGCTTAGGGGCATCTGTTAATGGGTTTTCTCCAGCAAATTTATCCGCTAGTAGTAATGGTGAGATTTTTAATATTTCTGGCACTAGTGCAGGGTCCAACATACCACAATCTCCTTACTCTAATAATGATGTAGGATCTAACGTTGGTGCTTGCTTTGTTAATTCTATTGGAAATCCTCTTGGTTCTTGTAGTAACACACCACCAACTGATATATTAGCCGTATCCAACATTGATGATTTTAGTGCTAGTTCTCAAAGCAAAACACTCACCATAACATCCAACGTTAACTGGACAATATCTGATAATAGTTCTTGGATTACTGTAAGCCCTTTATCTGGAACAAATAATGGAGATGCTACAATAACGGTCACTGCTAATTCCCAAAACACCTCCAGAACCGGGATAATAACGGTGGCTGGAGGTTCAATAACTAGAACTATTACAATTACGCAATTAGGTATTGTATCAGACATTTTGATAGATTCTGTGGTTCTTACACCCAACGATACCACTCTTGAAATTGGAAATACATTACAGTTAACAGCCACCATATCTCCATCGGACGCAACCAATCAAAATATTACTTACACCAGTAATAATCCAACTGTTGTAACAGTTAATTCGAATGGATTGATTAGCGCCACTAATGTTGGAGAAGCCGTTATAACAGTTACAACAGATGACGGAGGATTCACAGACACCACTACTATAAATGTAATTACCCCAACAACAGGAACAAATCTAGCTTTAAATAAACCAATCACTGCTACAGGTACACCAGATAGCAATAATATTGCTTCCAATCTTGTAGATAATTCTACTACGTCACGTTGGTCTGTTAATGGCTTTCCTAATTCCTTTACAGTAGACCTTGGAGCTATTTATAGTATTAATAAAACAGAGCTGGTTTTTTACCAAGATAGAGCCTATCAATATACCATAGAGATAGCTACAGAATCTAATGGGCCATACACGGAAATAATTGACAGAAGCAATAACTCAACTCCTGGAACCGTTGCTGCTCCCGTAACCGACCTATTCTCTCCTGTTAATGCTCGTTTCATTAAAGTAGCTGTTTCCGGAGCGTCAGGTTATTCAGGACCTTGGATTAGTATATTAGAGTTTAGAGCTTTTGGTTCTTCTATTGATACTCCAAATTGTATTGCAGGAAGTAATCTATCATTAAACGCAAACCTTTCTAGTTACAGCAACCAACAAACAGAAAATCCAGCAAGCAATATTTTGGATGACAATACCGATAACAGATGGTCTGCAGAAGGGTTTCCGCAAAACGCGGTAATAGATTTAGGAGAAGAATATACTATCAACGAAATTAACTTATATCCGTATAATGACAGAGCATATCAGTTCATTGTAGAAGGTTCTAGCAACTCCCCTACTTCTGGTTTTTCCATTTTAACAAATGCTTCCAATAATACCTCTGGCGGCTCAGTAATTAACAGGGATTTTTCGGAGCAATCAGTTAGATATGTCAAACTTACAATAACAGGTGCATCTGGATATTCTGGCAATTGGTCATCTATTAAAGAATTTGAAGTAATCTGTTCTGGTAGTAGTCAAAGTTTATCAAACAGAAGCGAACCTTTAGAGAATAATGAAATTTTGATATATCCGAATCCTTTTACAACAAACCTTACGATTCAATTACCAAAAAACAATACCGAAATTACCAAAGCACAAATAATAGATGTATTTGGTAGAGAAGTTGCTGGTAAATCTATACCGAACTCCTCATCTAACAACGTTAGTTTTGTCACAAACTTACCTAAGGGTATTTATTTCCTGAGGTTATTGAACTCTGCAAACAAAGTAATTAAAACGAAAAAAGTAATTAGTAATAATTACTAAAAAATATTTATTCCTTTCAGACTATGGTTGATTTTTTAGGTTACACTAACTATTCAGCCATAGTTTTTATATCACATATTCCCAAAAACTAACTATCTTTTTCATGTGACAATAACCATTTTTTGCGTTCTATTCCTCCACTATATCCTGTCATATTTCCATTTTTTCCTATAACTCTATGACAAGGAATTATTATGGATATTCTATTACATCCATTAGCAGAAGCTACGGCTCTAATCGCTTTTGGTTTACATATCCTTTCTGCTTGTTGCTGATATGTTATTGTTTCTCCATATTTAATTTCTTTTATGCCATCCCAAACTATATTTTGAAACTCAGTTCCTGGTGTTTCAAGAAGAACATCAAAAACCTTTCGTTTTCCGTCAAAATATTCAGCCACCTCTCTTTTAGCTTGTTTAATATGTTTATTATTTCCTGCCAGTATCGAAGCATTCAATCGCTTCTGCAAATCTTCAAATTCTGTTTCTAGTAATTGTCTATCTACAAATTCTAAAAGACAAACTCCCTGTTCGGTAGCACAAATAAACATTGGACCTAACGGTGTTGTTAATCTATCAATTAAAATTATTTTTTTATCACTGCTTTTTTTTGGAGAATCTCCTATCATCTTTTTAAAAGTGTACCCAAAACCACTTAAAGACTCATAGCCCATATCAAAGGCTGTATGTGTGGCGTTTTTACCTTTTTTTATTTCTTGAAAAGCATTATTAATTCGATACATTCTTTGATAACTATGAAATGTCATTCCGTAGCTTTTCTTAAACCATCTTCTTACAATCTCTGGGCTAATTGCCAATTTTCGCAATTGATTATCAGTAATTTTCTCTTTTGGATTTTGTCGCACTAAAGCTATTGCTCTTTCTACATGATCAGGAGCCATATTGGCATTCTCTGTTGGTTTGCAAATTTTACAAGGTCTGTATCCATTATCCAAAGCATCTTTAATCGATGTATAAAACTCTACATTTTCTAATTTAGGTTTTCTAGCTCTACAAGTCGCTATACAAAAAATGGAAGTTGTTTTTACTCCTACAAAAAAGATACCCACAAAGCTTTCTTTTCGTTCCAATAAAGCTTTATAATATAATTCTATTTTATCATTTTCCGTTACTAACATATCTCAAAAAATGGATTGAAATGATCGTTGATCTAGTATCCTTTTGGTAGTGCTACCCAATTGACTATACATTTTATCAAACAAAAAATTACCGATACTAATTCTTCGTACTCCTAATTTTTTCAAAGTATCAAAATCTGATAAATCAGGGACGCACATTACATTGACAGGTAATTGAGTATAATCTACAATTTCCTTAATTTCTAACTCTTTTTTAATACAGGGAATGAAAATTCCATCCGCACCTGCTTTTTCATACAATTGTATTCGTTTTTTAGTTTCCTCAAGCACATTAGGATGTTCTAACAAAAAAGTATCTGTTCTTACATTTATAAAAATATCCAAATTTTCTTTTGATACTGCATTCATTATTCTTTCCAACTTATTAGCAAATTCTTTCGCTGGTAACAATATTCTTTTATCATCAACAATACTATCCTCTATATTAATTCCCGAAACACCTAAATCAGCCATTTTTCTTATATGCTCCGTAATAATTATAGGGTTTCTGCTATACCCAGCCTCCAAATCTACAGATAAAGGTAAATTAGAATTTACTTTAATTCGTTCGACAAAATATCTTAATTCAGAAAATGCCATTTGTTCGCCATCTTCATATCCTAATAGAGCAGCAATGGCGGAACTCGATGTTCCTATCGCTTGGAAACCTATTTTTTCTGCCATTTTACTACTAGGAACATCCCATACATTTCCTAAAAGCAATGGTGTTTCTTGATTATGTAATTCTTTAAAATTCATCGTTTTTTGTTTTTCACAAAGTACCGATGACGATATTTATTCAGCAACCGAAAACTTGACAAGTATTTTTATTCCGAAGAATTTATTTTTTGGAAAGCTTAAGAATCAAATCTAAATTAGATCGTAATTCATTTAATTGCCATTGCCTTGCGTTGGCTTTTGTGGCTAGTAAAATAGACTGACGACTCGCCTGTTCAGCTTCTTTTATTTTTTTTCTAGCAGTATATATTTTTGACAAACCATCATAAGCACGGAACGAGTTAGGGTGGCTTTCCAGACTCTTTTTAAAAGTTACTTCCGCTTCATTATATTTCTTATCTTCTAACTGATACCCTCCTAACACACTATAAAAAGTATCTAATGAATTTGGGAAATGAATTTCTATCTCTGATTCCAAAATTGCTATATCCTCTCTTAAATTTTTGCGATAATAATAATTCATCATATTACCAAAATTATAAGCTGGTAACGAAAACTTAGTATCGAATTCTGTATTTAATTTTTTATAATAATTTATTAGATCTTTCGCAGATGAAAATGAGTAAAATTTATCTCTACTAACCTCCCAATCTTTAAATAATTGAATTAATGCCTCTTTCAATGCAATCATATGAACGGATCCGTGATTCTCATCCTTATAATATGTAAAACTCCAATTAGTATCATAAGGAAAGTATTTATCTAATACCCCTACAAAACCTCTCACACCCATACCCTGCGTATTGGCTAAAGACAAAAATAAGTTAGCACTTAATTCTTTTTGATTTTCAAAAACCGTATCTGCTGTTTTATTAAGTATATAATCATTCCACCATAAAGAAGGATCAATCGCAATAAAACTATCAAATGCAGTTTGCTTTTCTAGATAATGGTTTACAACAAATAAACCTCCCATAGAATGTCCTACTAATATATCATAAGAAGATGTCCTGTATTTCTTATTCACTAAAGGTTTTAATTCTTGTTCCAAAAATGACATAAACTTATTTGCACTTCCACCTTCTGAGCCTTCTGCGTTGGGACGACAATATTCTCGATACTTTGCACTTCCTTTGTCAGAAATCGCGACCAAAATCATTTCCGGTATTTTATCTGCTACACTTGACAGAAATTCTACCAATCCAGAATCATGATAAAAATTATAGTCTCCATCCATTAAATAGATAACTGGAAAGTTCCCTTGATCGCTATAAAAATAACTAGGTGGCAAATACACTTGAAAACTTCTTTTCTCTCCTAAAATACTAGAATTAAGAGAGTTTCGTTCCACAGGAATCAACGCATTATCTACAACCTGACCAAAAGTATTAAACGTTATAACTAATACCAATAAGAGGAGGAAATGTTTCATAAAAATGATTTAAAATCAGGTAGAATAATCTTTGCGTTGCAAAATAAGAAACATCAATTATGATACTATTAAAAATATGGTAATTTTAATTAAACTGATTATCTATAAAAACCTAAAGCAATGAAACACCGTATCATAATATAATCATTCGATTGACTCAGTATATTCTAAAAACAACTTACAACCTGCTATTGTCCAAGCATATGTTTCAGACAACTCTCTTTCTCCTCGACTTTGTGCTAGCTCTCCTTCTAATCGACATACGCGTGTGATACGATGTATAGCGCCTTCCATCAAATTATACAATCGATCATCTGATTTGGTTATAACCGGAGACTGATTTGCTATTTCTAGTTTGTTCTTTATATCAGCAATTTCACTACCGACACCAATTTTCATTACCTGCATCATTGATGCTAGACGTATTAATTCTGATAAAAATTCTCTTGGCATGCACAAATACCCTGATTGCGCAGGATTAGGAATCGCATCCTTACTGCCTTCACTGATGATTTGCTTAACCATAAAAGAAAAAGTGGTTGACATTTTAATAGCTCTTTTAAAGACTGCTGGTTATTAGATTGTTATATAGTTCCAAAACTATACAAGTATACCCTAACAAAAAACGGGTAAAATCCCCCGTTTTTAAATCATACAATAATAGGGAATTTTCCCTTTTCTAATAAAAATAAAAGAGGTAAATTAATTTTGATTTCTTATACATTAGATTATCAAAATCTAATGACTATTTAGGAATAAAGTATAACAACTTATTCGATAGTTAATTAAAGAGAATAGTGGATATAAATAGCTATTTATTACTAATAGTATCTTACAGTAATTAAAAAAAATGCACAAATCTAATGGCTACAAATTTTCTGGATTTACAGCTAAATTTTTAAACAGTTTTGCTTTAGTATCGAAATACTTATTTTGTAATTTATTCTGTTTCAATTGGGCATCAATTAGTTTACTTTCTCTAGAATTAATCAAAAATAAAGAACTTTCTCCAAAACTAAATTTTCGTTCTTCGGCTCTTAGTAATGTAGTATAATCTGTTACAATATCAGTAATCAGTTTGTTTTGAGTTTTGAAAGAATCTAGCTCATTATTGATTGCATTTACTTTATTTTCAATTTGTAATTGTACACTTGCTAACTCATATTGACTATCTTGGATTTTATACTTAGCCAATTTAACCGCACCTCTTTCTTTTCGTAAAAACAATGGAAACTGAAATGCTACCCCTCCTTTATAATCCGCAGTATTAAATGAATTCGCAATTTCTGGCGAAGGAGTTAAAAAATTATATTCCAAATTAATTTTAGGCAGTAACTTATTTGCTTTTAATTTACGATCCACTTCTAGACCTTCTATTTTATAATTCAAAGATCTTAGTTTAGGATGATTTGCTAAATCTACTTCTGTAAACAATGCCTGTTGTATCTGCAATGTCTGGTCAATAACAATATCTACTTCATTGTCTGGAATCACATTAGGTTGTATCTCTACGGGAATATTATTTCCGATCCATAAATAATTAGATAGCTCCAAACTTGATTTCATCAATTTTACTTTAGCTTGTTCTAAACTTAATTGACGATTCTGTACTGTGATCTGCGCTTCTACAGTATCTATAATTGCCTTATCTCCGGCTAATGCACTCTTCTTTACTCCACCAAAACGGGCCCTTGCGTTAATCAAAAAGTTCTGATAAATTTCTTTTTCATTATATGCTTCTAACCAATTAAAATAAGCCAACGATGCATTATACAAAATTTCATTCACTAAAATATCTCTATCTACTTTGGTTTGTTCTCTAAATAATTTTGCTTTTTTAAGTGCAGCCATTCGATCATTAATTAACAATCCTTGCGCAATTGGAACCGATATACCTGCGCTATATAAGCCTTCATTGGGTACAGTTCTTTCTGGGTTTAAAAATATCCCTTCATTCTGCTCAAAATTAGCCTTTAATTCTATCCCATACCAAGTAGGTACTTTAAACGTCGCATTTAATAAATCATAGTATTCAGAACCTTTGAACTTTTTTCTATCATAATCTACTTCAATTTTAGGATCAAAACCTCCTCTAGATTTCAGTAGATTAGCTTCTCCTACACTTATATTTAACTCAGCTTGCTTTGCGATGGGGTGATGTTTTTTCACAAACCCTAGATATTCTCTAAAATTAAGTTTTATCGAGTCTTGTTCCTGCGCATAGGTTGCAGTTGTCAAAAAAAGAAAACTGTACAACAAAAGTTTGTTCATAGATTATTTCTTTTTGGTAGTTGCTATTTTATCCTCGGGTTGGTAATAATTAGGAGGAAAACCATTTAACTGTCTCCATAATTCGAACCAAATTGGTACATCTTCTAACAATGCAATGGTATTGGCTCCTGATCCTACACGCACTCCATCTGGCCAGGGATGATCTTTTTCATCGGGTGAAATTAATATTCTGTATTTCCCATTAGGGCTAATAAATGTTTCTACTGCAACTATTTTACCTCCATATGTTCCGTACGATACATTGGGCCATCCACTAAAAATAATCGCAGGCCAACCATCAAATTGTACTCTTACTTCTTCTCCAATATGCACTAATGGTAAATCAATGGGTTTCACAAATGTTTCTACCGCCAGATCATATTCTGATGGCATAATACCAACTAACCGATCCCCTTCTTTAAATGTCTCTCCTATTCCGGATTGTATCGCTTTATTGATATACCCATTTTGCGGTGCAGTGATAAAATACAAGCCATTTCTTATTTCATAATTGGTATACTGATTTTCTAATTTGGTAACCTGTGCTTCTGCATCAAATTGACTTGACTGTGCAGTAAATCGATCACTCTGAGACTTGGATATCTTCTCTGCATATTCTGCTTTGATCCGATTCATTTCTATCTGCGCATTGATAACATCATTTTTACTAGCTAGTAACTTGTTTTCTTGCGAAATTAACTTAGCTTGAGTCTCTTGTAATTTTAAACGTTTAGTTTCTACATCTGTTAATGACTTCAGTCCTTCACTTTCTAGCTGCTCGGTTCGCTTAAATTGTCTTTCGGCTATAGCTATATTGGTCTTTGCCGCTTCTAGATCAATACTATCACTTTTTACCTTTAGGTTAGATTGTAATAACTTATTATCTGCCTGTTTTAATTTTAAAGAGCGTTCTCTAACCAATGCATCTGCTTGATTACCTAACGCTTTTACTTTTTCTTCATATGAAGTAACAGCCATAGATTTTGCTTTTATCTGTTGTCCAGTTCTAGCGACAAGATTGGGATCAAAATATTCATTTTTAACCTCTGAAATACGTAAAATAGTATCACCTTTTTTTACAAAATCTCCTTCTCGTACATACCACTGTTCTATTCTTCCAGGTATAGGCGATTGTATTGTTTGTGGTCGTTGATCAGGTGTTAGTGTCGTAACAAATCCAGTCCCAGAAATGTTTTGAGTCCAAGGAAAGAATAAAATGATAAAAAGGATAATAGTAAATACTAATAAAAAACGATTAAAATACTTATAATGATCTTTACCAAATACTTTCTGAGATGCTTTATACCCTAAAATATCTACAGTTCTATTCAACTTATTATTTGAAATATTTAGCATACCTTTCTATTTTTCACTTATTATTTTACCATTATCTACGGTAATAATTCTACCACAACGCGATGTCCATTTAGCATTTTCACTAACTACAACTAACGCCCAAGGATTTTCTGGCTCCACCAGAAAGTCCATAATTCTGGCAGCTTCAGTTTCATTAAATTGATCTAAAGGATCCTTTAGAATTAACAATTTCGGTTTTGTAACAATTCCTCTAGCTAATACTATTTTTTTAGAAATCGTATATGGTATCTGCTTACCTTCCGGATACAACATCGTTAATAAACCTTTAGGTTGTTCTTTTACAAATTGAAGCAATCCTACTTTTTCTAAAGCCCAATAAACTTGTTCACTGGTAATACTTTCATCTCCAAAAGTGATATTCTCTAAAATAGTTCCTTCAAACGGAGATTCCTCTGTCAATGACTGCCCAATATACCCTCTATAATAATTTAAATTCACTCCCTTTAGCGAGACATTATTGATATATATACTACCTGTATCGGGTTCTAATAAACCTGCAATTAATCTAAGAAGAGTTGATTTACCAGAACCATTAGGTCCCTGTATCAATATGGTACAACTCTCTGAAATATTAAGAGAAACATCATCGATAATTCTTTTATCTCTATCCGGAACGGCATAAGAAACCTGGTCCAACTCTATCACAAACCCCTCATCTTCTTTAAAAGGTTTTTCCCCTTCCTGAGGTTCTAATTGTTTATCAACTACCTGACCTATTTTTTCCAAAGAAGTCAATACATCATAGAAAGATTCTAAACCTACAATTAGTTTTTCTACAGAGGTAATCACTAATAAAATAATGATCTCAGCTGCTACGAACTGTCCTATATTCATCTTCTGATTTAAAACTAAAACACCACCTATTAATAGAAGGCCAGCAGTAACTAATACCTTAAAACCAATCATCTGAATAAATTGCAATACGAGTATTCTAAAATGGCTTTCTCTAGAATCTAAGTAATCCGCTACTAAAGCATCGTTCTTATTAAGTGCCAAGCTTGTTCTTCCTGATAATTTAAAACTTACTATTGACCTCGCAACTTCCTGGATCCAATGGGCAACTTTATACTTACTTTTAGACTCACTAAGACTAGTTTCTAAACCTTTGGTTGCTGTATATTTAAATACGATATAGATTAAAACCAATAAAAGCAAACCATAAATAATAAAAAATGGATGATAAAATGACAGTAATAGAAGCCCAAAGATTATTTGCACCAAAGCTGTCGGAAAATCTACTAATATCTTTGACAATCCTTTTTGTATAGTCAAAGTATCAAAGAATCTATTTGCTAATTCTGGCGGATAATAATTACGTAACTCACTCATCTTGATTTTAGGAAACCTATATGTGAATTCAAAAGATGCTCTAGTAAAGATCTTTTGTTGTACATTTTCTATAATCCTAATTTGCATAAACTGTAATATCCCTACAAATAGAACTCCAGCCGTAACTAAAATTACTAGGATTATCCAGGAAGTACTAACCTGCGCTCCTTGTAATAAATTTATAATAGCTTGTATTCCTAAAGGAAGGGATAAACTTACCAATCCAGCGAAAATTGCATAATAGAATACTTGCAGGATATCTCTTTTATCAAGTTTTAAGAGCCCCATCAAACGCTGCCAAGCGGTCAATATATTTTTAGCCATTCTTGTGGTTATTTAAAGAATTAAATACTAAATCAATAAAATATTTTGTAGGAGTAATTTTCTCATCACAATCCGTTAACGAAGAAAAATGATCTCTTAAGAAATGTTGATGCAATGTACCCTCAGTAATGGTACTGGCCAAACTAGCAGGATAATAATATGTTTCGTCCACTTGTATAATCATATCTTTAATCCTGTTCACTAGTCTTTTGTAAATAGAAAAGTATCCATCTTTATTCTCGTTATCAACCTCCTTAGTCAGATATGATTTAGAATATTCATTAATTACAATCTTGTTTAATAAAACCTCGTTAATGTGGGAGAAGGAAGAATCTTCTTTTGTAGTCCGAGTTACAATTTCGATAGCTTTGGTTAATTTTTCTTTAGCATCAGAAATACTATTAGTGGTAAACACTAATTGATACTCTAGCCAACCCCAATACCAAGAAGTTAGATATAACAAGAGCTTATGCTTGTTTTCAAAATAGCGATATATCGAACTTTCATTAGATCCTATCTTAACGCCTAATTTTTTAAAAGTAAAACTATCAAAACCGATTTCATCGATTAAAAGAATACTATATTCTACAATTTTCTTTCCTAAAGTAGAAGATTCTGGATCCTTTAAATATATATTATTATTGATATTAACCTTTAAGTCTTGGAGTATATATTTCATAACTAAAACTATTTTGTTCAAAAATAATAGTATTACTATTATGATTTAATACATTAACTATTATTTAACCAAATTTTATGTTTTAATGTTAAGTAAATAATGCTATATTTATTGTAGACATCTCTCTCAATCAACTCAATACAATACACATGAAAAAACTGTTATTTATCGCATTTATATCGATACTCTCGATACATGCACAAGAGCAAAAATTTACATCTCCTGATAGTGTAAATATTGGAGATATTATGACTTTAGGAAAACCATCTGGAAAAACATATAAGCATATTCTATTTCCAAAAACTAATTTTATTATTAAAAAAGGAGGAACCACAAACTACAAGAAATTAAGTGGTTTAAGAGTAATTATTACTAACAAAGAAACCAAAGAAGGAAAAACGATTATCTCTATCAAAAGAAATGATCAAAAACAATTTCTGAACAGTATTCGGATAGTAAAAGTAAATCTTAAAGCTGCCTTGGAAGCAAAAGAAATTTTTTAGTAAATAAGAAAAATAGCTATATACGGATTGATAATTACATTATCATTTATTAGCAATTTCCATAAGTTTATCTCTAATATCCTTATCATCTAAATATTGCAATAAAACTTGTTTAAAATAATCCTTCTTACCATATGTTACTTCGGATTCTTGAACGATATGGTCTTCTTTTAGCATATTTCCTTCTCCAGTAACAAGCCAAGTAGGATTAATTTCTGTATACAATTGTATAATCTTTTCAATAAAATCACCTCCAATATTACTATTTGCAGACTGCAATCTATGTAAATAGCCCGCACTTGCTCCTATAGAAAGGCTAAAACTCCTAAGGCTTATTCCCAAATGAGCTGCAAATAAAATAACTCTATCTAAAATTTTATCTTTTTTATCCAAAATATTGACTATTATTTGCGTATATCTAATATTTTATATAATATTGTATACCAAAACGATAACATTATATTCACAAAGATACTTATACCTATAACATTAGCCAACTTATTTATGATTACACCTGAAGAACGTATTGCGATCTTAAAGGTCATTGGAAGCAAGCACGTAAAAAAAATACAAGCTTACCTAAACCAAAACAAGATTTATAGCTCCCCAAAAAAACCTTATTCAAAAACAAGTATATCCTATATTCTTTCTGGAGAAAGAGAAAATGAAATTGTAGAGAATGCCATCTTTGCCTATGCACATCAAAAAATGATAGAAAAAGAAAAACAACAAGAATTAAGAGATCTGATTGTTTCGAAACAAAAATTATAACCCAAAACCAGCGTACTTGTCCAGATACCTTTTAATTTTGTGTTTACACTTATATAGCAAATCAAGGTATTTTGGACAAGGATAATTTAAGAGATATACAGAATAGAGAAGATATCGAGCAAATTTTATGGTTTTTTTACGAAAAAGTATTGAAAGATTCTAACATTGGTATATTCTTCACCGAAATAGCAAAAATTAACCTAGAAACCCATATGCCTCATATTTCAAGCTTCTGGGAACAACAATTGTTTTACACTGGAAATTACAAAAAAAATGTACTACAAATTCATAAAGATTTACATCTAAGAAAGGCAATGAAGAAAATCCATTTTGACACTTGGCTGGCATTATTTAAAACAATTATAGACGACAATTTTAAAGGAGAAAAAGCTGAACTTATGAAAACACGAGCTTTGTCAATTGCCACGGTAATTCAGCTAAAAACACAATAATATATCCTATTCAAATACCGTAGGCATCGTAAATTTTATTATGCAAGCATAATAAATAACCAATTAATACCTATCTTCTATATACACAAGCTAAAAAAAGAAAAATGCGTATTAAAATAACAGGTGCAGGAAGCTATATTCCTACAGAGATCATACAAAATGAAGATTTTGAAAATCATCAGTTCTTTAATTCAGATGGCGTACAAATCAACAACTCTAATACTGTTATTATTGATAAATTTCGAAAAATTACGGGTATTGAAGAGCGTAGATACGCTTCCTCAACATTAAACACTTCGGATATTGCTTTTCTTTCGGCAAAAAAGGCAATTGAAGATGCTGATGTAGACAAAGAAACTTTAGATTATATAATTGTTGCTCATAACTTTGGAGACGTTGATAAAAATTCATCTCAAGCAGACACTGTTCCCAGTTTAGCGGCTAGAGTAAAACACCTTTTAAAAATAGAAAACCCATATTGCGTAGCCTATGATGTTTTATTTGGATGTCCAGGTTGGATAGAAGGTGTAATACAAGCAGTTTCTTTTATGAAAAGTGGTATGGCAAAAAAATGTTTGGTTATTGGAGCCGAAACATTGTCCCGTGTTATTGATGAGTACGATAGAGATTCTATGATTTATTCTGATGGATCTGGTGCAACTATATTAGAAATCACAGAAAATACTGGCGGAATACTATCTTCTATTAGCGCCTCACACACTCTTGAAGAATCCAATTTCTTATTTTTTGGAGATACCTACAATACTACCACAAATGATCAAACCAAGTATATTAAAATGTACGGCCGTAAGATTTATGAATTTGCTTTGACTCACGTACCTATGGCAATGAAGAAATGTTTAGACAAAACAGATATAAACATCTCCGCAGTAAAGAAAATACTTATTCATCAGGCTAATGAAAAAATGGATGAGGCTATTATAAAACGGTTTTATGAACTTCATAATCAAGAAGTCCCTGACAACATTATGCCTATGAGCATACAAAAACTTGGAAACAGCAGTGTAGCTACTATTCCAACATTATATGATTTGATTCTAAAAGGTAAAATCTCCGATCATTTTTTTCATTCTGGTGATATTCTATTATTTGCTAGTGTAGGTGCCGGTATGAATATCAATGCATTTCTGTATCAGTTCTAATCACCTATAGAAAATTCTACAATAGGAACGCATAGTAATCTCTGTAATTGTCTATTTTTACAACTTATTAGTTAGACAGTAATTATTCCCAGATGTACGAAGGAACTTTTCCTCATAAGAGGTATAAAGAAACGTTAGAATTCTTAAGAGAGCACATTGCTGCTCCAGCAACCATATTAGATCTCGGTGTCCATAACCCATTTGTAGACTTTATGGAAAAGGAAGGTTACACGGTAACAAATACATCTGGAGAAGATCTTGATCTGCAAACCGACGCTGTAAAATTAAGTAAAGACGAGGTTGTTACAGCCTTCGAGATTTTTGAACATCTAATTGCACCATTCAATGTTTTACGTGATATCAAAGCAACAAAATTAGTGACTTCTGTTCCATTAAAACTTTGGTTCTCTCCTGCTTATAAAAGCAAGACTGACCCTTGGGATCGTCATTATCACGAATTTGAAGATTGGCAATTCGATTGGTTATTAGAAAAAGCTGGATGGAAAATAAAAGCAACAAAAAAATGGACGCATCCAATTAATAAAATTGGATTTAGACCTTTACTTAGATACTTTACTCCTAGATACTATATTGTATATGCCGAAAGAAAATAGTTTACATCAATCACCTCCCTTTTGAACATTTATATTGTCATACCGGCTCATAATGAAGAACTATTGATTGCTAAAACTCTAAAATCTTTAGTATCTCAGACATTTCTTCCAAAAAAAATAGTGGTAGTTAACGATAATTCTACCGATAATACAAAGACTGTAGTTCTCGATTTTATAAACAAACACTCATACATTTCATTAGTTAACACCAGTTCTTCTAAGGATCATATGCCAGGAAGCAAAGTTATTAATGCGTTCTATAAAGGATATACTTCGTTAGATGACCAATATGATGTGATTTGCAAGTTTGATGCAGACCTTATTTTTCCAAAAAATTATCTAGCAACTCTAGTGAAAAATTTCAAAGAAAATCAAAAAATCGGAATGTTTGGTGGCTTTTGTTATATCCAAAAAGACAACAACTGGATTTTAGAAAACCTAACTAATAAGGATCATATTCGTGGAGCTCTAAAAGCATATAGAAAATCCTGTTTTCAAGACATTAGGGGATTAAAACCAGCAATGGGTTGGGATACTATAGATGAGTTATTAGCACAATATCATAACTGGAAAATCAAAACAGATCAATCTCTAAAAGTAAAACACCTGAAACCAACAGGGAATACATACAACCCCAAAGCTAAATACAAGCAAGGAGAAGCTTTCTATACAATGCGGTACGGTTTAATGATCACATTAATTGCATCTATGAAGCTTGCTATCCTAAAAAAACAACCTAAATTATTGCTTGACTACTTAATAGGTTTTTTTAAAGCTAAAAAATCAAAACAACCATATTTAGTTTCTAAAGTCGAAGGTGATTTTATTCGCAAACTACGATGGAAAAAAATCCTCCAAAAATTCTCTAAACCGTAAAAAAACGAGAATAATCTATATATAGTTGTTCATGTAGTTATCATAAATATCTGCACTTAATTTAACTTGTATTAGAACATCTGTTTATAATAGGTACTTTTCGACAAATTATTATAAAAGTTATTGTCCTTAAAAACTACATCTTTTCAATTCATCCATAATTTATTTTTATGAGATGCTATATACTTGGTTATTATAAAAAATAGGCCTAAATTGGTCCCACACACAACTTATGGGTATTCACTTCTATTGAAGCATTAGACGATTTAGTAGTTTAATGGGAAATGTTTAATACAAATATTTCAAAAGAAACTAATGAAGAAAAGTAGGCTCTTTAGCTACCTAATAGCTACGCTATTTACTGTAAGTTCTTGCTCAGAAGCAAGTAAAACAAAACAATCGGATAACAACGATCTTGTTAACAATCCTCAAGAATTTCAAGATGCTATTAGCAATGCAAAACCTGGAGATGAAATTATACTGGGTAATGGAATCTGGCAAGATGCTCAATTGGTAATTGATGCTATAGGAACAGAAGAAAAGCCAATTACTATAAAAGCTGAAGAAAAAGGGAAAGTTATTTTTTCTGGTAATACTTCTCTAAAAATTGGAGGTCAACACTTAATTATAAAAGGTTTTGTTTTCACCAATGGTTTTACTGAAGAAAATGCATTAATTATTTTCAAAACTGACGACGGAAAACTAGCTAAAAACTGCAGAATTACAGAAATTGCTATTGATCACTTTAATCCAAGTAATAGATTTGATAAATCTGAATGGATTCATTTACACGGAAAAAACAATCGAGTAGATCACAATTACTTTGGAGGAAAGCTTAATGCAGGTGTAACTTTAGTCGTAAGATTAAATAACAAAAATAGTCTAGAAAACCATCATAGAATTGACCATAACCATTTTGGTTATAGACCAAACCTTGGATCCAATGGTGGAGAAACATTAAGAGTAGGAGTTTCTACATATTCTCTAAGCCCATCAAGAACTTTAATAGAAAACAACTACTTTGAGCAGTGTGATGGCGAAGTAGAAATTGTATCATTAAAATCGAGTGACAACATCGTTCGTAACAATATTTTTTATGAGTCTGCTGGAGTTCTAGCGTTAAGACACGGAAATAGAAACTTAATCGAGAACAATTTTTTTATCGGAAACAACAAACCAGGAACTGGTGGTGTTAGGGTAATCAATGAGGGACATACCATTAAAAATAATCATTTTCAGGAATTAAAAGGGAAACGTTTTTTTGGAGCTCTTCCTGTAATGAACGGAGTTCCTAATTCGCTTATTAACCGATATCACAGAGCTGAAAACACAGATATTACTGAAAACATGTTTTTAAAATGTGATCACATTCAGTTTGGTGTTGGAGCAGATAATGAGCGAACAGATCCTCCTCAGAATATACGATTTACTAAGAACCTATTTTATCACCCCGAAAGAGCACAGGTTTTTGAAGCAATTTCGGATTATAGTACTTTTTCATTTTCTGAAAATCAAGTGGTCTCTGCCGACTCAAAATTCAACCATAATGGATTCGAAACAACAAATATTTCCTTTATAAAAGATCCGAAGGATGGTTTATTAAAGAATGAAAATTACCAACCTAAACTTCCCTTTATTAAAAGTGATGTAGGACCAAATTGGTATACTCCTCAGCAAAAATATTTTGAGATCACAAATAAGAACTCGAATGCAACACAAGTATCCGGAAATGAAAATGACGCATTATTCAATACCATAAAGAGTGCAGTTTCTGGTGATACCATTTTATTAAAACCGGGAACATATACTTTTACCAAACCTTTGATTATAAATAAAACATTAACACTTACTACATCGAAAAATGATAAACCTATCATTTTCAAATATGATCAAAATGAATCACAAAAGCCGTTAGTAGTTATAGAGAATGGAGGAAGCCTTTCTATTCAAGGTGTTCAGTTTGATGGCGCTTCAGAAAATGGAATTGCACAATCTGCTATAGCTACCTCATCGAAACCAATGATAGCACATTATAAGTTAAAAGTTATGTCTTGTGAATTTAAAAATTTCGATGCAAGTCGTAAAACAGCTTTTAGAGCTTATAAAAACACATATGCCGATACGATTGTTTTCAAAAACTCAACCTTTCATAATATTTCTGGAAATGCTATCAGTCTTGATGGAGAAAATGAAAACAGAGGACGTTACAATGCAGAATATATAAAAATAGATAATTGTCATTTTAGTAAAGTAATGGGTAACGCTGTAGCCCTTTTAAGAATGGGAAATGACGAAAGTACTACTGGACCTTACTTAGAATTAAAAAACTCTACTTTTATAGATGTAAATAATAAAGATTTAGGAAGTGTAGTCCTACTATGGGGTGTTCAAAAGCTAAATGTTGACAATTTATTATTTATCAATTCCGGTAAAGGAGGACGTGCATTAAAATATGAAGATCCAGGATGGGCAATTAGCAGAATAGACCATATTAGTTTAATCAACTCTGGACGAATAGAGTCCTTTGGAGAACGCACAGGTAAGAATATTCAAATTATAAATACTCAAAATCCTACTAAATATCCCGCTCAATATAGTGGCTATAGACCCGTAAAATAAATGTTGATTTTGTTAAAAATATTCAAAAATAGACAGACTTGTCTGTTTTTGAATATTTTTTTTATATGTTTGTCATATGAAACACTCTAAGACAAGAGCTCATATTGTACAAACCGCATCTACTCTATTCTATCATAAGGGTTATAATCTAACAGGAATCAATGAGATTATTAAAGAAGCTGGAATAGCAAAAGCAACACTATACAATCATTTTCCTTCTAAAGAAGATATTTGTATTGCTTACCTACAATTTAAGAACAACACTTTTACTAAAGATATTAGAGAATATGTATATAAAGCGCCTAAAGGTAAAAAACGGATATACGCTTTGTTTAATTTTCTAAAATTATTCTTTGATCAAAAAGACTTTAATGGATGTTGGTGTTTAAATACATACGCCGAAATGCCTAAAGAAAATGAAACTGTACGCTATGAAATCCAACAGCAAAAACATGATTTCATAAATTTTATAGAGGAAGTAGTTATAGAAAATTATAATCAAAACTCTAATGATGCTAACAAAATGCTGGCAAGAAAAATTTACCTATTATATGAAGGAGCAATTTCTGAAAGCAAATTACACCAGAATACTTGGCCCATTGAGGCTGCGTTATCTCTTTGCGAAAGGATTTTAGAATAAAAAAATTTATCTCAACAAAGACAGACTTGTCTGTCTTTTATTAATTAATTAAACATAAAAATAATGACACAGTTTAAAAACAAAACGGCCCTAGTTATAGGAGGAACCAGTGGAATTGGTAAAGCAACAGTAACATCTTTAATTAACGGAGGTGCTACAGTTCATGTTGTAGGAAGAAATACATCTAAAATTGAAGATGGCGAAAACATTATTAAACATCAAGTTGACATCACTGATAAAAATAGTGTAGATCAACTACGTAATACAATCGCTAACTTAAACAGTTTAGATTATTTAGTAAACGCATCAGGGATTTTTGGTCCAAAACCTTTTCTTGATCATACTCTAGAAGATTATGACTCATATCAAGATCTAAATAGAGGTTTCTTTTTTATTACGCAATCTGCAGCTAAAAAAATGAAAGAAAACAACACCGGAGCTATTGTTAATGTTGGTTCTATGTGGGCTAAACAAGCTGTAAAAGCAACTCCATCTTCTGCCTATTCTATGCAAAAAGCTGGATTACACTCCTTAACTCAACATCTGGCTATGGAATTGGCAGATCATGGCATTAGAGTAAACGCAGTATCACCTGCTGTAGTTGAAACTCCAGTATATGATGGTGTTTTTGGAGGTGCTGATCAGGCAAAAAAAGCACTTGTTGGGTTTAATAATTTTCATCCAATAGGAAGAAATGGAACAGCTCAAGATGTAGCTAATAGTATTACTTTTTTATTATCTGATCAAGCATCGTGGGTAACGGGAGCTATTTGGGATACTGATGGAGGTGTAATCGCAGGAAGAAATTAACATAAAAAGATTGAATATGTATGATATGAATCACCTAAAAAAATTAGGTACACTTGGTAAAAATGCTTCTGAAGCTATGAAAGCTTTTCAGGCTTTTGATAGTATTGCTTTACAAGAAGGAGTTATTCCTGTAAAGTATAAAGAATTAATGGCTGTTGCGGTTGCATTGACAACTCAATGCCCATACTGTTTAGAAATTCATAAGAAAAATGCTATAAAAGCAGGTGCTACACAAGAGGAATTAGCAGAGGCTACATTTGTATCTGCTGCACTTAGAGCAGGTGCTGCTGTTGTGCATGGTGCGCATTTAATGAATGATTAAGTTTTCTTAACTTAATAAAGTAAAGCTCCTTTATATAGGAGTTTTACTTTTTATATTTACTAAGTATATGAAATCAGAAGTACTTATTATTGGAGCCGGTCTAACCGGTTTACTACTAGCCTACAGATTAAAGAAACATGGAAAATCTGTAAAAATTATTGAAGCTAGGAATAGGATTGGTGGAAGAATCCACACCCTTAAATCTGCGAAAGAAACCCCTATTGAAATGGGAGCTACTTGGTTAAGTTTTCAGCATCAAGAATTGCTAGGATTATTAAGAGAATTAGAGCTTCCTGTTTTTGAACAATATATGCAAGGAATAGCACTTTTTGAACCATTATCAACTGCTCCTCCACAACAAATTCAATTACCAACAAATCAACAACCAAGTTATCGAATACAACATGGAACTATCGCTATTATACACAAACTTGCTAACGTTCTGGATGAAAAAGAATTGATTCTAAACGAAAAAATAGAACAAATTGATTACGCAAACAATAGTTTTAAAGTTACTTCTTCCAACAATATATATTATACGGATAAAGTTGTTTCTACTATTCCCCCTTCACTTTTAGCAAACTCTATACAATTCTATCCTTCTCTATCAAATAAAGTTATTGAAATCGCCAACAAAACCCATACATGGATGGGAGATTCTATTAAATTTGGTGTATCCTATGAAACTCCTTTTTGGAAAAATAATAATTACTCAGGAACCGTTTTTAGCAATGTCGGTCCCTTAACTGAATTATACGATCACTCTAATGCGGAAAACACTCATTTTTCCCTTAAAGGTTTTTTACAAAATGGTATGGCCTCATATACTAAGGATGAAAGAAAATCAAAAGTAATTCATCAACTCCATAAATTATTTGGAGAGGACGCATTAGAATATTTATCCTATGAGGAATTAGTCTGGAAACGAGAACCCTTTACTTCTTTACCTTCTAATGATTTTATATTCCCTCATCAAAATAATGGTCATAAAATATATCAACAAGGATACTTCGACGACAAGTTTTTTATAGGAGGTACAGAAACATCCCCTATGCATGGAGGATATATGGAAGGGGCTATACTTAGCGCACAATCCATATATCAAAAATTATCAGATAAATGATTACTCTAAAACAAAAGACAACACATCACCAGTAGCTCCATTAGGAAATGTAATTCCTAATAATGCCGAAATAGTTGGAGCAATATCTGGAATTGTTGTCTTAGTAGTGGTGCTACCTTGTTTAATTCCTTTACCCATAAATAATAACGGAGCATGTGTGTCATAATTTAAACCACTACCGTGCGTAGATCCAGTACGAGAATATGCTATAGTGGCAGGATCTAATACATATACCAAATCACCACTTCTTTTTTGGTTATATCCTTTTTGAATAAGTGCACCAATTCCTTCTGTAAAGGTTCCCATTTGTAATTGTTCTCTAGTAAAAACCTTATCTATTTGATCATATTGTAATATATGATGTGCTATAGCTTTCTGTAATTCTTGTGGGTTTATCTTATTTTTTTCCAATACGTCGTAAGCAAAGAACACCTGATCATTAGCTACTTTTTCGATTAGTCCGTTAACTTTAAAGGTTCGTTTTGCAAAATCCATTACACTCACGGTGAGCTCTACCATATCAAAATAACCTGAAGGTATTTTTACTTTTTTCAGATACGACGGCACTTGAACAGCTCCATGATCCGCAGTTAAAAAAACTGTATAATTACCTTTCCCAACCTTAGTATCTAATACTCCAAAAAAGCGCTCAAGATCCTTATCTAGCCTTAAATACGTATCCTCTATTTCTTTAGAATTAACTCCGAAATTATGACCAACATAATCCGTACTAGAAAAACTCACAGTAAGAACATCTGTAATATCATCCGCTCCTAATGACTCCCCATCTATGGAAGCTATTGCAAAATCGGCAGTTAAACTATTTCCATATGCAGATCCCTTAATAATATCATACCCTGCATTTTGATCTTTTAATGCAGCTAAATCATAAGGAAAAGTCGCCTTTTCTTTTCCTTTAAAACCACGCTCGAAATTGTTCTCATCAGCGCCACTCTCTCCATAAGTAGTAATATCATATAAAGTATTCCACTCTTTAAAATAAGAAGCTGCTTTATCAGATTCATTAAATTTTTGCACCCAATCCGGTAATTCATTTCTATAATACGTACTAGTAATCCAATTACCTTCATCTTTTCCTCTAAACCAATAAGCTCCATTAGCTGCATGGCCAGCTGGTAATATTGCTCCCCTATCCTTTATTGCAATACCAATACTCTTTCCTTTTAATTGCGTATGCAATCTGTTTTGATCGGCAAAAGTTGTTGTTTTCATACGTCGAGGAGACATTCTTTCTAATTCACTATCAGAACCAACAGCACGTACTAAAGAATCACTAGCACAATACACCATATCTTTCCCAAATTTATCATACCAATTATTAGAAATAATTCCATGATTTTGAGGTGTTGTCCCTGTAAATACCGAAGCGTGTCCTGGTCCTGTATATGTTGGTATATAATTAAAATGATTGTTTTTACAATTAAAACCTTCATTAATCATTCTTTTAAACCCTCCTTGACCAAAACGATCATAAAATCTAGTTAAATAATCATACCGCATCTGATCTACTACTATCCCTACAACTAATTTTGGTCGGACAGAAATTGTTTCTTCAGAGTTTATCTTTATTGATGATGAATCTTTGGTTGCACACTGAGTAACTGTTATTATTAAAATAATTGCTAAAAATATCTTCTTTATCATTATCTGTTTACATTTTAAAAGGCTAAAATACCTTTTATGCAAATGTAAAACTTTAATAGAAGGTTAAATGCTGTCCCTATTTTTTTTTCTATTTTAGCCCTTCTAATGTAGAACATATGTTTTATCTCGACGATATTGGTCGCTATTTTTTAATGCTGAAAAAAGTTTTTAGTCGAATGACTAAAGGCTCTGTGCTTAGAAGCCTGATATTTAAAGAAATAGATGATCTTATTATTGGTTCTTTAGGAATTACCGTATTTCTTGCTTTCTTTATTGGAGCTGTAATCGCGATTCAAACAGCTTTAAACCTAACAAATCCATTAATTCCTAAACAATTAATTGGGTTTGCCTCTAGACAATCTATGATTCTCGAATTTGCTCCCACTTTCCTTTCTGTTATTATGGCTGGAAAAGTAGGATCCTTTATTACATCTAGTATCGGAACGATGAGAGTTACTGAACAAATTGATGCCTTGGAAGTAATGGGAATAAATTCATTAAATTATCTTGTATTTCCTAAAATCATAGCGATGTTAATGTATCCATTTGTAATAGCTATTGCAATGTTCGTAGGTGTATTTGGAGCTTATATTGCTGGCGTTTATGGAGGATTTGTTTCGGGTTCGGAGTTTTTAACAGGCTTGCGAGAAGAATTCATACCGTATCACTTAACATATGCGTTTATCAAAACGTTCATTTTTGCCTTTCTATTGGCAACAATTCCATCTTTTCATGGATATTACATGACCGGAGGTGCCTTAGGAGTTGGTAAAGCGAGTACCTCTGCCTTTGTATGGACAACAGTGGTTATAGTAACTTCTAATTATATATTAACTCAATTATTGTTAAGCTAATGATAGAAGTAAAAGATATACATAAAGGTTTTAATGGCGAACAAATTCTTAAGGGAATAACTACTACATTCGAACGAGGAAAAACAAATTTAATCATTGGAACCAGTGGTAGTGGTAAGACCGTTTTTCTTAAATGCATGCTGGGTTTATTTACTCCAGAGGAAGGCTCTATTTGTTATGATGGAGCTACCTACTCTGACCTTTCTACAGAAGAACAACGTGACTTAAGAGAACAAATGGGCATGGTATTTCAGGGAAGTGCATTATTTGATTCTATGACTGTAGAAGAAAATGTAATGTTTCCTCTAATGATGTTTACAAAACAGAAAAAAGAAGAAATGCTGGTACGAGTAAATGAAGTATTAGCTCGCGTTAATCTAGAGAATTCTAACAACAAACTTCCTTCAGAAATAAGTGGTGGAATGCAAAAACGTGTGGCCATAGCAAGAGCAATTGTAACTAGGCCTAAATATCTTTTTTGTGATGAACCTAACTCTGGATTAGATCCAAGAACGGCCATCGTAATTGATAATTTGATTAAAGAAATTACTGAAGAATATGATATTACCACCATCATCAATACCCATGATATGAATTCTGTTATGGAAATTGGTGAAAAAATCGTTTTCTTAAAATTTGGTAACCTAGAATGGGAAGGAGATAAAACACAAATTTTCAAAACTGATAATGAAGCCGTTACGGAGTTTGTTTATTCCTCTAACTTATTTAAAAAAGTACGCGATGCGCAGTTAAAGGGATTGTAAACAGTTCTTACTGCTAGTGTTATAATTTTAAGATGTATTTCTATTTTGCCATTAAAACATTTTCTGGAATCATATTTTCCATCTTAGCAAACGCTAAACTTAAATCGCTGTCTTTAATATCATCAAGTAACCATTTACCATCAGTATATTCCATAACCCAGATATGGCTTTCATTTTGATACCCTCTATTTCCTTCTATAATTTTTTGAGTATCCCTATTTATTAGATAGTCTTCAATTGTCCCGGATATACTAATCACAATTTTTGAACCTTCCAAATCATTCTCATTTGTTAATTCCAAATACAACGGTCTTATTTTATGAATCTTCTGAAGATTACAAATATTTTGTAAATTATTAGATTTCCATTTATCTAGATGGGTAGATTGCTGATTTTGCCAATACCAATGATTTACGTGTTCTTTAACTTTACTCATATCTTCATCTCCCCAAGCATCATAAACACGGGTAATTATATTTGAAAAATTCTTTTCTAAATTTAACCAAGAAAAATCTCTATTCTTTAAGCCAATATGCATTAACTGTTTCTTTGTTTTTTTTACCTTAAAAAACTCAACCGACTTTATGTAAATAATAAATGGTAATAAAACAATAGTAACAACTAATAGTAAAATTTTACCCCACCAAGTTTTAAATAGACCTTTAGCTATAGCCCCTCCAGGTCCTGCATATAGAGGATCAATAAAAAAAAGAAAAGTTATAAATAGTATAAATAATATAATTTCAGACTTTTTCATAACTTCATTTCGCTTACTTTACTAAAATTCATAACACACGATCAAAATCAAATTAATAAAATTACTTTACCAACAACGTATCGGCTTTTAACTCTCCAGTTATCCACTCTCTTAAATCTTTATTCCTAACCTCGTGAAGACTGTCGGACACCTGGAATTTCCACTGTGGAAAAATTACCTTTACCGTATCCACTTTTAAGAAATTAGACTGTAAAACTTCACCATATCCTAATTGTAACAAATCAGGGAAACGAATTTTAGCGTCTTTTGCAATATTATTATAAGGCAATATATCTACAGGAATAACTTTTTGAGCTTCGGCTAATTGAGTTTCCATTAGTGCCAATCGAATCTTTAGATCTTCAACTTTATCTAATAGCGCCTCATTTTCAGTTTCTAATCGATTTAACTCTACAATATACCGATCATTTGCCTTAGAAATTTGATCTATTCCTCTAGCTTTATTACCTCTTATTATTAGTTCAAAATCACTTATATTTTCATACTTAAGAATTTCATTTTCGAGATCACTTTTGGTAGCTTCAGTTATCTCACCATCAAAGAAAAGTTTGATTGTCTTTTTATCATAATCAGGTATTGGTTTTCTCAGATATAAATCTGGATTTTCATCAATTTCTTCTGATATAAAACGATCATAATCTCCTTCCATCTTACTTTGATTTAGTGTAATAACAAAAGTATAGATAGCTGGTATCATAACTAACACTGCCGTAAAAGAAACTAATCTAGCAATCAGTTTACGTTTTGCAGAATTCGCATATCGAAGCATTGGAAACCTTAATAGTTTTAGAACAATAAATGTTGCCAATGCTATAAAAATAGTATTAATAGTAAATAAAAACATTGCTCCCAAAGCATATTCATATTTACCTATCGCCAGTCCAAAACCAACAGTACATAACGGTGGCATTAAAGCTGTGGCAATTGCTACACCAAATATCACACTAGCAATAGTTCCTTTTTTTGTTCTAGCAATAATCAACGCTAATCCCCCAAAGAAGGCTATCAATACATCCCTTATATCAGGTTTAGTTCTAGCTAATAATTCTGAAGATTCGACTTTTAATGGAAATAAAAAGAAAAACAACCAGGCCGTAAGAATACTAAGAACCACCATAACGGTGAAATTAACCAAGGACTTTCTTAAAGTGTCTATATCATTGACAGCAATAGACATTCCTATTCCTAAAATAGGCCCCATTAACGGTGATATTAACATCGCTCCTATTACTACGGGAATTGAATTTGCATTTAAACCAATAGAAGCAATAAATATAGAACATATCAAAATCCAAGCAGTAGCCCCTTTAAAAGGTATATCTGCTTTTATCAATTCTATGGTACTCTCTCTATCAGTATCATGACGAAAATCTAACAACTCTTTCAAAAAAGTAGAACCACTACGAAACAATCCTTTGGCATCTTTTTTTACCGCTTGCTTTTGTTCTTCTACCTTTTCATCTTGAGACTTCCCCTGAGGATTTTGTGTATTTTCTTCCATCAATATTATCCGTATTTTTCTCCGTATGTATCTTTTACTTTTTTAAGAACTTGTTTAATATCCTGTTCTTTTTTCTTAGGATAAATCAATAAAACTTCATCTTTATCCACTATAATATAATCTTCTAAACCATCGACAACGACGATTTTATCCCCAGAAGTTCTAATCATATTTCCTGAAGAATCTTCTGATAAAACTCTGGCATTTACAACAGCATTCTTAGCTTCTGTCTTATCCAATTTATCATATAGAGACCCCCAAGTACCTAAATCATTCCAATCAAAAGTAGCTGGTAATACATATACATTTTCTGCATGTTCTAAAATAGCATAGTCAATAGAAATATTCTCGGCTAATGGATAGTTTTTTTCTATAAAACTACTTTCTTCGGATGTATTATACACTCCTATCCCTTTTTCGAATAACGCTGTCATTTCTTTTTGAAACTTAGCAAATGCATTCACGATACTTTTTGCGCTCCAAATAAAGATCCCAGCATTCCAAAGATAGTTCCCTTGATCCAAGAATTTTTTAGCCGTTTCATAATTTGGTTTTTCCGTAAATTGAGCTACTTTTTTTATTGCAGTTGTTTCTTCATTGTACTGTATATAACCATAGCCTGTATTTGGAAAAGCAGGTTGTATACCTAAGGTCATTAAGATATCATCTTTCGAACATGCCTCGAAACTTTGCTTTAAATTTTGTGCAAATGCATCTTCATCTTCAATCCAATGATCACTAGGCGCAACCACCATAACTGCATCAGAATTCTCTTTCTGTATTTTTAAAGCCGCATATAATATACAAGGAGCTGTATTACGCATCGCAGGTTCTGTTACAACTTGTCGCTGTGCTGCTTCAGGTAATTGTTCTAAAACCAAATCATTATATCTTTCATTGGTCAATATGAAAATGTTCTCCTTTGGGATAATCTTTGATAGTCTACTAAATGTTCTTTGGATCAGAGTTTCTCCAGTTCCCAGCATATCGTGAAATTGCTTTGGAAACTCTGTTGTACTAACAGGCCAAAATCTAGACCCAACTCCCCCAGCCATTAAAATAGCATAATAATTTTTTTCCATAATTAATTTAATAATTCGACTTCTGCATTGGGGTTAAACAGGTATACCCTGCCTGTGCTTAGTTCGACACATTCGTAACGTTTAACTCTTTTATTTCCTCTTTGGAAAATCTTTCCATTATATAACCTAAATCGACTTCCTAACGGTATTTCAAAGATATAATTTTTATCATTCTCTGGGTCATATTGTTTTAACGCAAGTGATAATTTTTCGTCAGTATCGCTACTTGCCCTTGGATTCTTAAAATGATTTGCAATAACAGGTAATAATTTAGAAGGAAAGACATCAGGGTTAATATATGGTAACATGAGTTGCTGAAAAGTTCTTTTCCATTCTATTCCATGAGGTTTAATATTGCGCCCATACTTCTCGAAAGCTACTAAATGTCCAATTTCGTGAATTAAAGTAATTAGAAAACGATATGTGTTCAAAGAAGCATTTACAGTAATCAGATGTCTACCATCTGGCATTTTACGGTAATCCCCATGACGCGATGCTCGTTCATTAACAATTTTAAGATGAACATTACACCTAACAATCAAATCGAAAGCGGGTTCTATAGCTCTTTCAGGGATATATCTTGCCAAGATTTCCTTCATTGTCGCAAAATACAAAAATAAGCGCATCAGAAGGATGCGCTTACTAAAGAATTCTTATCAAATAGCATTAATTTACTTTATCATAACTATTCATTAATCGTATAAACTCTGCTCGATATCCTTGTTCATCATTCCCTCTACTATTTCTTGCTAAAGAGACCACATCCTCAACATTTTGATTCTGTATATATTTTGAATTTTTCAAAATCATTCCGTACCAAGCTACAGAAGCTGCAAATCTAAAATCACCCGATACTAAATCATTGTTTTCTGCTTTATGTACATGGACTATTTCTACACTTCGACTTTCTTTTGGCTTTTTGTATCTAAACTTTACAGTTAATAACTCATCCCCGAATTCTGTATTATTTGTTTTACCAGTATATTTTAAATCAGAAATTTCTCCAAGATATTTGCTTTTCACTCCTGAGGGAATAATTTCATACAAAGCAGTCACCGTATGACCACTACCTAACTCTCCTGCATCTTTTGTGTCATCGATAAAATCTTCATCGTTTAACAATCTATTTTCATAACCGATTAAGCGATACGCTTTTACTTTACCGGGATTAAATTCTACTTGAATTTTCACATCTTTTGCGATCGTATATAATGTTCCTCCAAACTCAGTACCTAATACTCTTTGAGCTTCTTGCATAGAATCGATATATGCATGATTACCATTACCAGTGTCTGCTAAAGTTTCTAATTTACTATGCTTGTAATTTCCCATTCCAAACCCTAAACAAGTTAAGAATACTCCAGACGATCGCTTTTCCTCGATCAATTCCTTCATCTCTTTATCACTTCGTATCCCAACATTAAAATCACCATCAGTTGCTAAAATCACCCTATTGTTCCCATTCTTTATAAAATGTTTTTCGGCAATTCTATAGGCAAGTTTAATACCTTCTCCTCCTGCTGTAGATCCTCCTGCTTCTAAGTTGTTCAATGCACTCAGTATTTTTTCACTATTATTACCAGAAGTAGGTTTTAAAACAACTCCAGCTGCACCGGCATATACTACTATAGAAACTTTATCTTTTTCTCTTAATTGATTTACTAATAATTTAAAAGCTTTTTTAAGCAATGGAAGCTTATTAGCATCATTCATGGATCCTGAAACATCTATTAAAAAGACTAAATTAGAAGCTGGAAAATTTTCTGCAGGTATTTCTTTACCTTTTAACCCAATTTTGACCAACTGTGTATTTTCATTCCAAGGAGTACTTCCTGATTCTGTATGAATCCCAAAAGGATGCTGATCCGATGGCTGCCTATAATCATACTTAAAATAATTTATCATTTCTTCTAGTTTTACCGCATCATCTGGGATTTTTTCGCCATTATTAATCATTCTACGGATATTACTATAAGAAGCTTTATCTACATCAATGGAAAATGTAGACAACGGAGCCAAACTTGTCCTTTTAAATGTATTCTCCACTACCTCTGCATATGATTCATTATTGGTTTCCTTAATAAAACTACTAGGATTTGCCATAATAACCTCATCATTTTCAACTTCCATCATAAACGCCACTGGTTCCTCAGCTTCTTCAATTTCTGGAACTTCTATATCTTCAACCACAAGCTCTTCTTCAAAAACCTCCTCCTTCAAAATAGGCGGAGCATTATCTTCTTTGACAACTGCATCCGTTTCCTCCATAATATCTGGTAATGCGGAAGGAGTTTTTGCTTTAGGATCACAAGAAATGATCAATAATATGGATAACCCTGCCATCCATAATCTGATTTTTTTAATACTCATTGTTTTCATACTATTTAGTTTTGTTACACTGAATACTGAAACAAACATAATACCACAATAGAACTTGTTACATGATAATATTACTCGATTGCTGTTATTGCTGAATGCTTTAGTGTTCTGTTATTGATATTTATACTATTTTAAAAAAGCGAAAAGCTATTTTCTAATCCATTTGTAATAGATTAGAATCAATACTCCCAATAGCAATAGTGGCCAAACATAAAAAAGCACTAAAAAAAGGTGTTGTAACAGATTCCAACCAAAGGACAATCCATCCTCTGCTCTATCTACAAAGCTTTTTACATATTTTTTTGGTTCATCTTTAGGAAGCACAGTTTCATACATATCTAATTGGATAGTACTAAATGATACTTTATTAGACATGTACTTCAATCTACCTTTAGCCGCATCAATCTCTTCTTGAAGCTCCCTTAATTTATCTTCGGTTAGTAAAATATCTTCTACATTTTTAGCTTTTGTTCTAAGAATTGTTTCATAACGCTGCTTTACCTCTAATTTGGTTTTCAACCTAGAGTTTATATCTATATACTCTTCAGTAACATCAACAGTAGATATATTTTTATGATCCACAAACTCCGCTAAAGCACAAATACTATCTAGTACTTCATCAAATTTATCCTGAGGAATTCTAATCGTAAATCTATTTTCTTTAGAATAATTAGTATTTGTAAAACGCTCATCAGACACATACCCATTATATTTTGCTGCTATATTTTTAGAAAGCGTAGTTACTTCTTCTACGCTACTCACTTTAATACGGCAACTTGCATTTTTAATAATCTTAAGTCTATTATTTGCGTTTTCTGTTTCATTTTTTATTTTGATTTCATCTTCTGTTTCAAATGCATTTAAAGCCGGTGTCTCTCCAGTATCTTCCATTACGATATTTTCTGTAGCTGTTGAGTAACTTTTTTCTGCTTGCGAGCAGGAAAAACTGATTACCAAACAACCTACCCCAATTACATTTCTAATTAATTTTAAAATATTTGTTTTCATATTTATTGTTTTTACCTTGTTAAACTGAAAACAAACATAGTATCACTCCAAAGAGTATTCTTGTATTACCTTTGTAAAACAATTGTAAACTATTTTACAAAAAACAATAACCTGACAATCAAAACAATAAACTCATCACTCGCGAAGAACACATAGCATTCTCTCATCTAAAAAAAGCAGCTACTCAGCAGTTTTTAAAGAAAAATAATGCCTCAAGCGATGATATCTCTCTATGGAAAGGGCAAGATATTATATTGTTTCAGGAGGATTTACGAAAACAGGTAAAAGGAAGTATTAGTGAAAAATCTTTCTACAGTTATTTTAAAAACACTACCGAAAAATTACCACGTGTAGATGTACTTAATATGTTATCTGAATACTGTGGTTATAAAAATTGGGTTCATTTTAAATCTTCAATTCCACAAAACAAAATTCTAGAAAAGAAAAAACTAAAACCAAAATGGCTTGTTTTTTTATTACTCGGAGTGTTATTTATCACCTCCGCTTATTTCCTTATTCCAAGAAATCATACGTTTACTTTTTGCTTCATTGATCAAGATAGAAACAAACCGATTATCAAAACACCTATTGACATCATTGTATTAAATAACAAACAATCACCCTTCTATACTAAAAGTGATAGTTTGGGGTGTTTTAGGTGGAGTACAAAAGATGATTTTATTCGTTTTGTAATTAAATCACCATATCATAAGACGGATACCATCTTTAGAAGTACAGCTAAGATTACTAACGAAAACATCCAAGTAAGTACGGACGATTATGCATTAATGCTACATTATTATGCTAATGGAAGACTCGAAGACTGGAAAAACAGAAAAAATGAGTTATCGAAAATGATTGCTGATAACGCAATTATATTTCAGGTTTTACCTTCAGGTTTAGGAATAGAAGTATATTCAAAAAATGAATTTATCACAAAACTTACAACACCAACAAAAAGTCTAAGAAATATTGAAATTATAGAATCCAAAAGGGTAAAAGGGCAAATTGTTAAACTAAAATTCAGAGTTAAACCATGAAACAGTTTGTATATATTCTATTGTTAATTGTGATTACGAGTTGTGCTAACAATTCCCATAAGAGCATGGAATCTGTTAATGTAGAGGAAACAGATATTTATACCGAAGAAGAAACGACATCCACTTCTTTAGAAGATGCATACACTATTTTAGTTAAAGAGAAACTGCAGGATTATATCGATAAACAAGCATTGATTAAGAATCATCCAGAATTTAAAATAAAGAAAGATACTATATACTTATTAGGGTTAGAAAATCAAGCAGAAATACAACAAATAAAATTTCTAGAACAACCAGAAATACTCTCTGATTCTATTACTAAAATAATTACTGAAATACACTTTACAAATAAAAAGATAGATACGATTATTTCATATATAACAACCTCAACTACAATAATTGACGGTATGCAATTTAAAACTTCAAAAGCTAATTTTGAAAGAATTACAACATCAAAAAATTAAAATACAGACAATTCCTTAGTTCTTATTTACGGTTTTTCCTCCTTGTTTTAGTAACAAAACCATTGTTTTTTGGGTTTTTGATCGAAAAAACGCTAACATTTATCGAGTTTTTACTACATTTAACTTGTTGTTAATCAATAATTAATATTTTTGACATCCTATTTTTAACATTTCTTAAAGAAAATTTAAAAGTGAGTATTATGAGAGTTTTTACAATTTTAATTATTTTTTTCATCAGTGCGTCTAATATTGCGCAAACTCAAATTGAAGACGAAAACCAAGATGAAAATCAAAATCATCTGGAAGTTGTTGAACCAACAAAAGAGGAACTGAAAGCTGAAAGAAAACTATTCGCTGATCTTGCAGAACAAAGAACCATTTTATTACAACAAGAACTTAATCTTAGTAATTATACAAGCAATCGTATTAAAAGAGTCATTATAAAATACTCCATCCAAGCAAATAAAGTAATTCAATCAAACGCCTCTGAAAAAGAAAAAACAAAGGACCTAAGTAATATTGTGTACTTCCAAAATGAAGAGTTTAAGAAAGTGCTAACGGTACATCAATTTTACAAATATCTTAAGTTAACCGATATTTAAACTACAAACTCCTAATCTAAAAAAGGTTTTTAATTTTTAGAATCTTATTATAATCAGATACTGCGATTATTTTATCATTAAAAAAATGAATGTTATTCATAGGAATGTTTTGATTTTGAACAATTTGTTGTAACGAAGTAGCAGAAAAATGAATTTCTTTAAAACCTGCTTCTTTAAATTTCAATGCGTTCTCTGCGTTAATTCCTCCGCCCGGCATTATAATTAAATTTAATTTTGATATATGTAAAGCATTTTTGAGCAAATTAATTCCTTCTATTGCAGTGATTTCTTGCCCTGAGCTAAGTACTCTATCTACTCCAATAGTTATTAGTTGCTTTAAAGATTCTAACGCCTCAGGTACCCAATCAAATGCACGATGAAAAGTAAACGACATTGGTTTAGAAAATGTTATCAATTCTTTTGTTCTTATAATATCTATGGTATTATCATCCTTTAAAATGCCAGAAACAATACCTTGACAACCTATACTTTTGCAAAAATCAATATCTTTCTTCATCACATCAAACTCATCTGATGTATATGTGAAATTTCCGCTTCTGGGTCTTATTAATACAAACACTGGTATGGTTAACTCTTGAACTACTTTTTCAATTAATCCGTGAGATGGTGTAATTCCTCCAACAGCTAATTCTACACATAATTCTATTCTATCCGCTCCCGCTCTTTCTGCATTTATCGCAGATTGATATGAGTTTGCGCAAACTTCTATTTTCATTCTACAACTATTTCATCTATGAATGTCCAAGCTTGATTTCCGGAACCTTGTAATCCATCAGGTATTAATCCATATTTTTTTATATCTAGTTTGATATACCTAGCTTTTTCTCCTCCATAATTCTGAGTAACCTGAGTTGTTAACTTTGTATCTTTTAGAAATAGTTGTTCTATTCCTCCTTCAAAAAGATCTTCCTTACCATCGTTTAACAACGAAATTTTAACGCCGTTAGGTCTATAAATCCATTGACCATTAGCTTCGAAAAAGCGAGTTGATACTTTTTGTATTTCCATTTCTTCACCTAGATCAATCAAGATTTCTAAATCTTCTCCCCAAAAACCCAACCACTCTTTATCACCAAAACGAGTATTGCTTCCGTTCACACTATTAATCAATGCTTCTTTACCACCAGCACTATACGCTTTATGAGGTGCTACATTAAGCATAACTTCTGCCCCAACTGCATTGTGATAATTCAGTTTCTGGCTAAACACATTTCCTGCTATTTTATTATTATCAAATACGGCTGCTTTAACAGTTATATTCTGATCTACTAATAAAGGCTTATTATATAATCCAGAAGAGTTTACAGGATCACTTCCATCCAATGTATATCGAATAGTTTTATCATTCATTAAAGTCTCCAAACTATATAAGAGTTGTTCATTTTCATTTTTTAATTTCCCATTAACTTCATAGAGATGATTTGCATAATTCACATCCAGAGTATCTAATCGAATATGGAAATTTGCTAACCTGGATACAAAATCTGAGTAATCTTTATTTTTATCAATTGTCCACACTACTTCACTTAAAGCTATTGCCCTCGGAAAAGCCATGTATTCTACTTTATCATATGTAGGCATATATTCTGTCCACACATTACCTTGCACCCCTAAGACCCGTTTTTCTTCTGAAGGGTTCATTCCTTCCGGAATTGGATTAAAATTGTATACTTTTTCGAGTGGCAAAAACCCACCTATAGCTAAGGGTTCATTTTCATTATCACTTTGATAATAATCAAAATAACAATTAGAGGTCGGAGAAAGTATCAAATCATGACCATCTTTTGCCGCCTGAACGGCTCCGTCGGTTCCTCTCCAAAACATTACAGTAGCATTTAGAGCCAATCCTCCTTCCAGTATTTCATCCCAACCAATGATCTGTCTTCCCTTGCTATTAATATATTTCTCGATTCTAGCTATAAAATAGCTTTGCAAACCACGTTCATCTTTAAGCCCTTTCTCTTTTATCAATTGTTGACAATAATTACAGGATTTCCATTTTGTTTTAGGGGCTTCATCACCACCGATATGAATATATTTTCCAGGAAATAAATCAACTACCTCATCCAATACATTCTCTAAAAAAACAAAGGTCTTTTGATTGGGACAATACACCTCTTCAAAAACGCCCCATTTAGTAGCTACTTTAACTTCTTCACCAGAACACCCTAATTCTGGATATGCTGCAATTGCCGCCTGCGAATGTCCAGGCATCTCTATTTCTGGAATAATAGTAACATTTCTTGATGTAGCGAACGCTACAATTTCTTTAACTTCTTCTTGAGTATAAAACCCTCCATAACGTTTACCATCAAATTGATGTGGTTGATCGTTATAATGTCCTATCAGTGTTTCTTCGCGATATGATCCAATTTCAGTGAGTCTCGGGTACTTCTTAATCTCAATACGCCAACCTTGATCTTCTGTAAGATGCCAATGAAATGTATTCATCTTCAGCATCGCAAGCATGTCTATATATTTTTTAATTTCTTCAACACTAAAAAAATGTCTTCCAACATCTAGATGCATTCCACGATAAGAAAATCTAGGGGCATCTATAACTGTCAGTGCTTTAATCGCAAACTCTTTCTCTATACAAGAACCATTTTCGAAACATTCTGGCAATAATTGGCGTAATGTCTGTATTGCATAAAACGCCCCTTTTTTGGTGCTTGATTGTATTTTGATATTATTTTCCGAAATAAAAAGACGATAGGCTTCTTTATTAATAATTGTAGTGTCTTTTTCTAAAATAATACTGTTTTTTTCTGTTTCCTTATTCAGTTGCATAGAAACACCTAATCCTTTTTTCAGGTATGCATTAAAATATCCTACAGTCTCTTTTAAATCTTGATCATATCGAAGTACTGTTTCCTCATTTAATATAAAAACACCCTCTTCTAATTCTTGATGAAAAGGTACTGGTATAATTTGTGGATTGATAGGTAAGATTTTATCTTTTTCACACCCTAAACATAAAAGCGACAATAATATTACGTAGACCCTTATGAAATTATTACTTAATTTGAGTATCATTTTTACTACATTAGAAGCTTAAAAATAACTATCTATTTTTAAATGAGAGCATTCTACACGGTATTTACAGTTTTAATTATTATAGGATTCTATTCTTGTAATAAAGAAATTAAAGTAAAAATAGCACAAAGTAATACTCCCCTTACCTCATACGTAAACCCTTTTATAGGAACTGGAGGTCATGGACATACATATCCAGGTGCTAGTATGCCATTTGGGATGATGCAATTGAGCCCAGATACTCGGCTCGATGGATGGGATGGTTGTTCTGGATATCATTATAGTGATTCTTATATCTATGGCTTTTCGCACACACATCTAAGTGGTACAGGAGTTTCTGATTATGGAGACATTCTATTAATGCCAACAAATGAAGTAAACTTCAATAATGGAGCAAATGGTAAAAAAGGATATCGTGCCCATTTCTCACATGATAATGAGAAAGCTTCTCCCGGATATTATGAGGTATATCTAGATTCTACTAATATCGATGTAGCACTAACAGTCACTAAAAGAGCTGGAATACATAAGTACACCTTCCCTTCTGACAAAAAGCAAATCATCATACTTGATTTAGCACATAGAGATGAAGTATTAGATCATCAAATAAATATAATTTCTGACACAGTGGTTAATGGGTATCGACACTCTAAAGCTTGGGCTGAGAAGCAACTATTATTTTATCACATCAAATTTTCTAAACCTATTAAGAGTAAACAATCTACGGAAGATGGAAAAAAAATGGCTTTTGAATTTGACAATGCGTCAAACGACCCAATCTTTCTTACCATAGGTATTTCAGCAGTTGACCAGCAAGGGGCTCTAAAAAATTTAGAAGAAGAAATAGGTTTCAAAACCTTTGATCAAATAAAAAATAATGCTCAGAACATTTGGGAAAAGCAATTACGCAAAATTGTAATTGAAAGTACCAACAATGATTACAAAACTAATTTCTATACTTCGTTATATCATTCCATGCTAGCTCCTAATCTGTATCAAGATGTAGATGGAAGGTATCGAGGAATGGATTTAGAAATCCATCAAAATTCTGATTTTGACTATTATTCAGTATTCTCACTTTGGGATACCTATAGAGCTACACATCCTTTATATACAATTATAGAACAAAATCGCACTAATGATTTTATTAATACATTTCTTGCTAAATATGATGAAGGTGGTATTATGCCAATATGGGATTTAGCCGGTAATTATACCCATTGTATGATTGGATATCATGCGGTTCCTGTAATTGCAGATGCATATCTAAAAGGAATTACGGATTACGATGCAGAAAAAGCTTTTGAAGCTATGAAACATAGTGCCACAAGAAATAAATTAGGACTACAATCTTATAAAAAATTTGGGTATATACCAGTAGAAAAAGAAAGCGAATCCGTATCTAAAACTTTAGAATATGCTTATGACGACTGGACGATTGCACAAATGGCGAAAGCACTTAATAAACCAGAAGATCTAGTAAAGTTTACCAAAAGAGCGCAGAATTATAAAAATGTATTTGATCCTTCTACAAAATTCATGCGCGGCAGATATAGAAACACATGGTTTGCTCCATTTGATCCTTATGAAGTGAATTTTAATTATACAGAAGCAAATTCTTGGCAGTATAGTTTTTATGTCCCGCAAGATATTAATGGATTTATAAAACTATTAGGAGGTAAAAAAACATTAGAGAAACAATTAGATACCTTGTTTTCTGCAAATAGCAATACTTCTGGATCGCATCAAGTAGATATCACTGGGCTTATCGGACAATATGCTCATGGAAATGAACCTAGTCACCATATGGCCTATCTTTATAATTATGTAAACAAACCATATAAAACTCAAGAAAAAGTTTATCAAATTCTTACGGAATTATATACTAATACTCCAGATGGAATCTCTGGAAATGAAGATTGTGGACAGATGAGTGCTTGGTACATATTTAGTAGCCTAGGTTTTTATCCTGTAACTCCAGGATCTAATGATTATATCATCGGAACTCCTCTTTTTGACAAAGCTACAATGCATCTTGAAAACGGAAAGGATTTCACCATTATAGCTAACAACCTTTCTCCTGAAAACAAATACATTGCTTCTACTCAATTAAATGATGAGCAATATCCTTTTTCTTATCTAAAACATGAAGATATTATAAAAGGAGGAACTCTAGTATTTGAAATGACCAATATACCTACAGAATGGGCTACACATGATCAATACATTCCTAGTACCGAAATTAAAGAACATATTATTATCACACCTCCTTTTATTTCTGAAGGAGAAATTGCTTTCAAGGAAAAAACAACAATTACATTACAAAGCGTAGATAAAAATGCAATTATTCATTATACTCTGAATGATTCGGTATTCAAAAGATACAATGAGCCTATCGAAATTTCATCTCCAGTAATTTTAAAAACATACGCATCACTAGATGGATTAAAAAGCACGATCATTTCTACAGAATTTTTTAAGATAGATGCGGATCTTTCGATAGAATTGAAAAATGAATATGCAAATAGATATAATGGTGGTGGTCCTAATGCACTTATTAATGGTATCAAAGGAACCACTGATTATCGCTCTGGATCTTGGCAAGGTTTTCATAACAGTGATTTAATTGCTACAATAGACTTAGGAAAAACTAAAGAAATCAATAAGGTCTCTATAGGTTTTCTTGAAGACCAACGAAGTTGGATATTTTATCCTAAAAAGGTGGTAATTTGGATTTCGGAGAATGGTAAACAATGGAAGCTGATATCAAAAAATGAAATAGAAAAAGAACCAACTAGTAACGAAACAGCTAGTATCCAGATAGTAGAAAAAAAACTCACAAAACAACAAGTGCGTTATGTAAAAATCCAAGCCAAAACTGTCGGAAACATTCCTGAGTGGCATATAGGAAGTAATCATGATGGAAAAGCATGGATTTTTGCTGACGAAATAATTATAAAGTAATCATGAAAAGACGACAATTTATTCAAAACACTGCGCTTACCAGCGTAGGTCTCACAGTGGGATCCACCATTATAGGTTGTAAAGAAAATCCAAATCAATCAATAGAACAAGAAAAAAGCACACTTATGAATACACCTAATCATTCTCCTATTGCCATCTGCACATGGCGTTTTACCAAAGCAAATGCTACCGCTGGTGAAGCTTTAGCAGCTGGAAAACCTGCTCTAGATGCGGTTATTGAAGGTGTTGCTATTGAAGAAGAAAGTATAAAAAATACGACTGTTGGAAAAGGTGGAGCTCCAGATCGAGAAGGTAACGTAACGCTAGATGCTTGTGTTATGAATTCTGACGGTGATTGTGGTGCTGTAGTTTGTGTAGAAAACATTACCAATGTTGCTGCATTAGCTAGAAAAGTTATGGAAGATACTCCACATGTTATATTAGCTGGTGAAGGAGCAGAAGAATTTGGATATCGCAATGGTTTCAAAAAAGAAAATCTACTTACGGATGCATCCAAATTAGCTTGGGAAGAATGGAAAAAATCTCCAGAATATAAACCTCTCATCAATATTGAAAACCATGACACTATAGGCATGTTGGCTATGGATAGTAAAGGAGATATTGCTGGTGCTTGTACCACCTCTGGATTATCCTATAAAATGAAAGGCCGTGTTGGAGATTCGCCAATTATAGGATCAGGATTATTTATCGACAATGAAGTTGGTGGTGCAGTAGCTACAGGAATGGGTGAAGAGGTTCTAAAAACCGTAGGAAGTTTTCTAATCGTAGAACTCATGCGAAATGGAATGAGTCCTCAAAAAGCTTGTGAAGAAGCTATCCGAAGAATAGTTACTAAAAATGATCGATACAAAGATTTTCAGATTGCCTATATCGCTATGAACAAATCAGGAGAAGTAGGTCATTATTGTATCCATGAGGGATTTACTATGATGAAATATCAAGATGGGAATAATGAAAATATTCCAACAAATTTTTACAATAAAGCATAAATCATCTTACAATGAACCAATCAAAATCTTATCGAAGCGCTTTTATTATAATTACCATACTGTTTTTTTTATGGGGATTTATCACGGTGTTAGTAGACTCTTTAATTCCTAGGTTAAGAGACGTATTTGAGCTCTCTTATTTTCAGGCAGGATTGGTTCAATTTGCTTTTTTTACAGCATTCTTTGTATTATCTGTTCCGGCAGGGTTTATATTATCCAAAATAGGTTACAAAAAAGGAATTATATTAGGACTAACTACAATGGCTGTTGGATGTTTGCTTTTTTATCCTGCATCTTCTTATCGTTTTTTCAGTGTATTTTTATTAGGTTATTTTACGCTTGCAGGAGGCATCACTATTCTACAGGTAGCGGCTAATCCATATGTAGCATTATTGGGTAGTGAAGATGGAGCTGCTAGTCGCCTTAACTTATCTCAAGCTTTTAATTCTCTTGGAACAGCTATTGCCCCAGTTGTTGGGGCTATCTTTTTATTAAGTGACTCTGTAAAATCCTCTAAAGAAATCCAAACTTTAACAGACACTCAGAAAGACACCTATTATGCCGCTGAGGCGGCTACTGTGCAAACTCCATTTATAATGATTGCAGGCTTTATACTATTGCTTGTAATCTTGTTTAGATTTATCAAAGTACCCACACTTATGAAAGAAAGCCCAAAGGATGGGTATGGTAGACTTTTACGAAACAAAATAATGCTTCTAGGTGCACTAGGAATATTTGTATATGTAGGAGCAGAGGTTGCTATAGGTAGCTACCTGGTTAATTATTTCTTGGACATGAATTTAGTATCCGTAATTAAGGATACTCCTTTTATGAAAAACCTATGTGAACGTATTTTAAACTCCGACTTAAACGCTATGGATGGCAAAGCAATCGTGGGAGCCTTTGTTGTCTTTTATTGGTCTGGAGCAATGATTGGCCGATTCATCGGAGCTTACCTCACAAGAATTATGTCTCCTGGAAAAGTATTAAGTATTTTTGCAGGTTTAGCAATCACTATGCTCCTAATTTCTATGAATACTACTGGGCTAATCGCTATGTGGTCTATACTAGCTGTTGGTTTATTCAACTCTATTATGTTTCCGACTATATTTACACTTGCACTAGATGGATTAGGAGATTTAAAACCGCAAGCTTCAGGGTTATTATGTATGGCGATTGTGGGAGGTGCATTAATACCTCCTTTTTATGGTTTCTTGACTGATAATATTGGTTTTAAAATGGCCCTATTACTGGTAATAGTATGCTATGCTTATATTTTATTCTATGGATGGTTAAAAAGTAAAAAAACACTTGCTTAACGAACAGTTTCTATATTAATTAATGAATTCAACGTTTTTATTAAAATATCAATCTCTGAAGTTGTAGAAGTTTCGAAAAGAATTACTTTTTCTTTATTAGGAAGTACATCGAAAAAATTATCACTAAAGTGACCCTTGCTATCTGAATATAAGAATACATCTTTTTGTAACGTTGTTGATGATAATGTAATCTCATAACCAGTATCAACTTTCGTTATTTTTTTAGATACATCTTGTGGTGGTAGCTTTAAATCTTTTGGTTTCCTAAAATAAAAATTAGCGTTCGATTCTTTAAAATCTGACACCAATACTACTTCATCTTTTAAAATATCTAATGCTTTCATTGGTACGTTAAACACTACTTGAGAAGCATTTGCTTTTACAGAAATTTGTTCGTCATATTTCCAAATGACCTTACCTTCAAAATCTTGAATTTTTAAACCTAATGTTCCATGCTGCTCTTTTAATTCGTCATTAACAACATATACATTCAATGTATCATTTTCGACTTTTGGGGAAACAAGTATATTTTCAAAACTCTTTTTAACTTTATATTGTAATGCTTTCCAATTCCCCAATCCATCAATTCCTGACCAGGAAACTACAGGCCAACAATCATTTAATTGCCAATAAAGTGTTCCCATATTATAAGGCATAGATCGACGATGTGCTTCAATACCCTTTGTCATACCATATGCTTGTAATAATTGACTAACATATACATAATCTTCGTCCTTATCTGGAACAGGAAAATCCCGTTCCATATACTCTTTTATGAGAGCGAATCCTCTATCATGTTTTTGATGTGTCGCAAAACTTGAATGATTAATATCAATGCTGCCTTTTTGTGTAAAATATTGAATGGCTTCATAACTTGGAAATGATTGGAATCCAAATTCGCTCATAAAACGTGGTACCTTTTCTTCGAATCGTTCGAATGGATATCCATCATGCCATACTCCCCAATCATGGGCATTCCCTTCGGTTTGGAATTTTGGATTTCCTCTTCCATATTTGGGTGAACTCTCCCAATAAGAAGTGTTTGTAAGATCAGAAACAGTATTCGGTAAAATATCATTAAATAATTTCTGATAATTGCCCCATATCTCTGCTTTCTCTTCCTCACTTCTATTTGCTTGCCATCCCCAATTATGCCAAGCTTCATTGTTTTCATTGTTACCACACCAAAGTGCAATACTTGCATGGTTACGTAAACGAGTAACATTATCTATCGCTTCTTGTTTTACATTTTCTAAAAACGTAGCATCACCTGGATACATCGCACAGGCAAACATAAAATCCTGCCATACAAGGATGCCTTTTTCATCTGCTAAATCATAAAAAATATCATTTTCATAGATTCCTCCTCCCCAAACTCGTAACATATTCATATTAGCATCAATTACATCTTCGAAAAGTTTTTTATAATCTTGATCTGTTACTTCTGGTTGAAAGATATTTTGAGGGATGTAATTAGCACCTTTCATAAAAACGGGTATTCCATTAAGTTTAAAATAAAAAGATTCTCCTTCTGCATCCTTATCAGTAATTAACTCAATTGTCCGCAACCCTTTTTTAACTTCTCTTGAAGCCACGACCTCATCTCCATATTGTATCTGAATATCGATGTCATATAGAAAAGGTTCTCCAAGATTATGCGTCCACCACCATTTTGGGTTTTCAATAAGAAAATCTATACTATATTTTTTATTTCCTTTTTCTGGATTTATTATTTTGGTTTCAACTATTTCCTTATTAATCAATACATTTATGACCACATCTTCATCTAAGTCTTCTTGAGTTCTATTTAACAAAACTTCAGCTTGTAGTTTGGCTTGTTTTTTATCTAAAAAATTTTGTTTGATGTATACATCTTGCAACTGTATATCATCCCAAGATCTAAGGGTAATTGGTTTCCAAACACCAGCTGTAATAAAAGTAGGTCCCCAATCCCATCCATAATGAAATTGGGCTTTACGAGAGAAAATACGATTTCCTGCCGGCAGTTCATAAGGCAACTTTCCTTTTTCAATCGCTTCAATCTCCGTAGGACTTTTAAATAGGATTCTTAATTTGTTTTCCTTAAGAAGTTTTCCACTTACATCTACATTCCAGATTCTAAAAGCATTATTCGTTTTTAAGAGTAAACTATGATTCAGAAATATTTCTGTATAAGTATCAACACCTTCGAAACTAAGCTGATGATGCTTTCTTTCTAACTGCTCCTCCTCTAGTTTTAAAATAGTTTTGTATTCCCAATCTTCAGAAGTAATCCATTGTAGTTTTTCTTCGTTAACTCCTACAAAAGGGTCATTTATTTTTTTATTTTTTAATAGATCTGTATGTACAGTACCAGGCACATCCGCAACTAGCCAAGAAGAATCTTTATCTGATCTGAATTGCCATTCACTATCAATCTCAGTAAATAAGTTTTTCTTTTTTTCACTACACGAAAAAGTTATGAGTAATAAAAATAGTATTCCCGCATTTTTATACATATCAAAGAAAAAACAATTGTTATAAATCAGGGTGTACTACTAGACACCTGTAATACTTTACCATTATAGAATTTATTAGCGGTAAGCGAAAAATCTTTAATGTAATTTGCCATTTCAATAGCCGTAATCGGTGCTTGGTATCCAGGAAATGCTTCTTCTAACATTTCTGTCTGTACTGCTCCCAAAGCCAAAACATTAAATGCTATACCACTTTCCTTATACTCTTCGGCCAATAGCTCACTTAGTGTAATAACAGCTCCTTTACTAGAACTATATGCCGCCAAACCAGGAAATTTCATACTTCCCTGAATTCCACCCATACTACTTACTGTAACCACATGACTTCCTTTTGTCATATGAGGCAACATAAGTCTAGTAATTTCTGCTACACCAAAAACATTTACTCTATACACTTCTTCAAATTCTTGAGTAGAAATTTCACCAAAAGGTTTATTCAATAATTTACCAGCATTATTAATCAAGATATCAACCTGATTCCAAGAATCGGTAACGTAATTTTTTAATTTATATAAATCCGAAGAGTTACATAAGTCAAAAGAAAAAGTATGGATGTTTTTATGATTTAGAGCAGTAATAGGTTTCTCATTTCTAGATAAAGCCAAAACTTGATGTCCTTCATCTGCAAACAACTTAGCCATCTCATACCCTATTCCTCTGCTCGCCCCAGTAATTATAATGTTTTTCATGTTTTTTATAAAAAAATCCTTTCGAGTGTTGAAAACTCGAAAGGATTGAATTTTTTAATTTAACTTAATTTCTTTTGTTGATGTATTCAGAATCTTTGTTATAGCAGGTATACAGTCATTTATTAATTCTGCCATAAACTCAAAATTCATTTCGGAAACCTCGTCATCTACGTGGTGATAATACTCATAATTTGTAAAATCAAAAGTAGAAATCGTTTGACAAGGCACTTTGAACTTTTCATAAAAAGGATAATTATCACTTCTTCTAAACAATTGAAATTCTTTAGCTTTTGGCAAGAAACCTATTAGTTCTTTTCCTGAATACTCATTCATTTTATCAGCCATATTAGAAATTTCATATCCAGTAATGTAAGCCTTATAACTTTTATCATTTAATGGTACTCCTATCATTTCAAAATTTACCATAGTATAAAGGTCAAGATTTTTCTCTTTTAAAGCTTTTGCCAAATGACTAGAACCTAATAGACCTCTTTCTTCTGCTCCAAACAATACAAATAAAATACTACGTTTATTACTTTTTGCTTTTGCAAAATGTTTTGCTAGTGAAATAACAGCAGTGCTTCCAGCAGCATTATCATTAGCTCCATTAGCAATTACATCTCCATTTACTTCTTTTCCTGTTCCTATATGATCAAAATGTGCCCCAATAACTACAAATTGTTTTGCTAAATCAGGATCCGTCCCTTTTAAATAACCAACCACATTATACGTTTCGGTCCCTTTAGCATCAAACGTATTTAAATACGAATCAAAATATGGATCAATCCCAGATTTCTTGAACTCCTCTTCTATAAATTTAGCCGCTTTTTCTAACCCTTCAGAACCAGTATCTCTACCTCCCAATTCATCACTAGCTAAAAAATTCATAATACTTTCCACATCAGAAGCTGCAACGTTTGATGCTAATGATTGTGCTCTAGTTACTTCTTTACAGTTTATAAATAAAAGTGTAATAATAAAAAGTGATATCTGTTTCATGTTTTTTTGTTTTCCGATATAAATGAATATTTTTTGATAAAGATACTTAAAAAGTACCCTCTGAGATCTCCTATTAAGATTCCATTATACCTTTTATTTTCAGGAATTGTAATAACATAACCGTTCTTGCATCCTTAATTTCTCCAGTTTGCATCATATCGAATGCCCTTATAAACTCTATTTCTAGTACATCAATATATTCTTCTTCATTGTCTAATCCACCTCCATTTTCCACTTTCATTTCATCTGTATACTCAGCAATAAACAAGTGCGCAATTTCCGTCATTGTCGCTGGCGATGCATATACCGAAAATACTTTTTCAACAGAATTAATAGCATAACCCGTTTCTTCAAGCGCTTCTTTTTTTGCACAAACTTCTGGAGTATCCCCATCCAAAGATCCTGCACAAACTTCTATATTCATCCCAGATGTATTACCATTTAAAAAAGTCGGCAACCTAAATTGCTGGGTTAGCACAACTGTTTTTTTTACAAGGTTATATAATAAAACAGAAGCCCCATCACCGTGATCATAAACTTCTCGAAGGTGTTTTTCTGGAGTGTGAGCACTCGTATGCTTATACTCAAAAGTATATTCTTTTAACAAAAATGTTTTATCGGATAATGTGGCTGATTGTAGGTTTTCAACTCTCTTGTTCATTTTTTAAATATAAAAAAATCCCGCTTCAAAAGAAGTGGGATTTTAAACATTATATACAATCCTTTTTAAAACTATGCTAGCATAGTTACAGGATTTTCTAAGTACTGTTTTAAAGTCTGTAAAAACTGTGCCCCAGATGCTCCATCAACTGTTCTGTGATCACAAGCTAAAGTAACTTTCATTGTATTACCAACAACAATCTCACCATTCCTTACTACAGGTTTTTCTACTATCGTACCTACAGATAATATTGCAGAATTAGGCTGATTAATTATAGAAGTAAATTCCTGAATACCAAACATCCCTAAGTTAGAAACTGTGAATGTACTTCCGCTCATTTCTTGAGGGGTAAGCTTTTTATTTCTAGCTTTTACTGCTAATTCCTTTACATTTGCTCCTATTTGTGTAAGAGACATCTGATCTGTAAAAGGTAGTACAGGAACTACCAATCCATCTGGCACAGCAACAGCAACTCCGATACTTATATGCTTAGCATATTTAGTTACATCATCAGACCATTGCGTATTTACTTGTGGATGCTTTCTTAACGCCATAGCACACGACTTAACTACCATATCATTAAATGACACCTTAGTATCTGGTAATTCGTTTATATGCTTTCTAGATGCCATTGCATTCTGCATATCAACTTCTATAGTAAGATAGTAATGAGGTGCAGTAAATTTTGAAGCAGAAAGACCTCTAGCAATTGCTTTTCGCATTTGAGAATTCTTAACTTCTTCAAAACTTTCTTCTCCTGCTGGAGTAAAAGCTTTTACTGCAGGAGCAGCAGCACTAGTAGCTGGAGTACTCTCTGTAGCTGAAGGTGTAAACGATTCTACATCTTTCTTTACAATTCTACCATTCTCACCAGTACCTTTTACTTGCGCTAGATCAATTCCTTTATCTGCAGCTATTTTTTTAGCTAATGGAGAAGCAAAAATTCTTCCTCCAGATGACTCGCTACCTGATGAAGAAGCTACAGTTACTTTTTCTTCTTTTTTAGGAGTTGGAGTATCCGCTGGTTTTGTTGAAGCAGAAGCCGCAACAGCTCCTCCATCTTTTATAGCAGAAACGTCAGTTCCAGCTGGACCTATAATTGCTAATAATTGATCAACAGGAGCAGTTTGTCCTTCTTCTATACCTATATGTAATAAGGTACCATTATAGAAAGATTCAAACTCCATGGTAGCTTTATCAGTTTCAATTTCTGCAAGGATATCTCCTTCCTCTACAGAATCTCCTACTTTTTTAAGCCAAGTAGCAACAGTACCTTCTTCCATAGTATCACTAAGCCGAGGCATTGTAATAACTTCTACTCCTTCTGGAATTGCAGGAGCTGCAGAAGCACTTGGAGCCGTTTCTTCAGCTTTATCTTCTTTTACTGTTTCTGTTTGTGATCCTTGATCACCCTTTAATAAACCCGAAATATCTTCTCCTTCTTCACCTATAATCGCAAGAAGTTGATCTACTGGAGCTGTTTCTCCCTCTTCAATCCCTATATGAAGTAGTACTCCTTCATAAAAAGATTCAAATTCCATAGTTGCTTTATCGGTTTCAATTTCTGCAAGGATATCTCCTTCACTAATTTTGTCCCCTTTCTTAACAAGCCACTTCGCGACTACTCCCTCTTCCATAGTATCGCTCAATCGCGGCATATTAATTACTGTAGCCATAATTTATTGTGGTTTGTGTGATAAAAACGGATAATCTTCTTGCTCGTATACTACATCGTACATCAAGTTCTTTTCTGGAAATGGAGATTCTTCGGCAAACTTCTGACATTCCGCAACCTTAGCTTTCACTCCCTTGTCAATAGCTGCTATTTCTTCATCCGTAGCATAATTCTTATCTTTTATAATATCCAATATCTGAGTAATCGGATCTATTTTTTGATATTCTGCCACCTCTTCTTTTGTACGATATTTCTGCGCATCACTCATAGAGTGACCTCTGTAACGATATGTCTTTAATTCTAAGAAAGTTGGACCTCCTCCTGTTCTTGCACGAGTAATAGCCTCATCCATTGCCTCAGCAACTTTTATAGGATTCATAGCATCTACAGGTCCGCAAGGCATTTCATATCCTAAACCAAGTTTCCATATATCAGTATGGTTTGCGGTTCTTTCTACCGAAGTTCCCATAGCATACCCGTTATTTTCTACACAAAAAACAACAGGCAAATTCCATAACATTGCTAAATTAAAAGCTTCGTGAAGGGAACCTTGACGAGTAGCTCCATCACCCATAAAGGTTAAAGTAACTGCGTCTCTTTTGTGATATTTATCTGCAAAAGCTAAACCAGCTCCTAAAGGAATTTGTCCACCAACGATACCATGTCCTCCATAAAATCTATGTTCTTTAGAAAAGATATGCATAGATCCTCCCATTCCTTGAGATGTCCCTGTTCCTTTACCATACAACTCTGCCATTACTCGCTTAGGATCAACTCCCATTCCGATAGGCTGAACATGATTACGATACGCGGTAATCATTCTATCTTTAGTAAGGTCCATTGCATGTAGGGCACCAGCTAAAATAGCTTCTTGGCCATTATATAAATGCAAAAACCCTCTTACTTTCTGTTGGATATAAACTTGAGCAAGTTTGTCTTCAAACTTTCTCCAGAAAAGCATATCCTCATACCACTTCAGGTAAACTTCTTTAGTTACTTTTTTCATCTAAAATGTAATGATATTTCAAAATTAAGTCAGCTTTATAGCCGACCTCTCTAACAATTACAGAGTTTTTATGCTTATTTTTCAATTAAGCGAAAAACAAAAATAATATATTCATTACTAAGGAGAAAGCAGTTTTTAGATAAAAATCAACGAAAACGTTATAAATACGAATTATCAAAAATAAGTGGTAATAAATTAGCTAAAGAGTAAGATTTAACTACTTTTCCTGTTTCTCCCATAAAATATATCTCAATTGGCTTCTTCTGATTTAATTCATATTCTGCTATAGCTTGTCTACAAGCACCACAAGGAGGAGTAGGTGTAATCAATTGATGTTTTAAAGATTTTGCAGAAAGCGCCATTCTTAAAATTGGAACTCCTGGAAAGTTTGCTCCCGCCGAAAATATCGCTACACGCTCCGCACATAAACCAGATGGATAACAAGCATTTTCTTGATTATTACCCAAAACAATTTCGTCATTTTCTAACAATAAAGCAGCTCCAACTAAAAACTCTGAATATGGAGCATATGCTTTATCTCTAATTTTAAAGGACTGCTGCATCAATTCCTGAACATCCTTAGGCAACTCTTCTAGAGCATCATACACTTGCAATGTCGATTTTATTTCTATTTCTTTCACAATCAAAAATTTACAATAGTATACATACTAGTACTATCTTCTAATAAAGTATTCACAATGTACTACAAACAAAAAAAGTATCAAACATTAAAGCTTGATACTTTTTTAAGGTATGAATATCATTACGATTACCTATCGTAAAAGTCTTCTCCGAAATTAAATGAAAGACCGAATCGAAGCGTTCCTTCTAGCGGACTCTGCACAGAAGATGCATTGAATAAATAAGAAACATCTAAATTTACAATTGTATATTTAAATCCAAGTCCAAGAGATACAAACTTACGCGCTCCTTTTTCTTCTGCTTCATTGAAATACCCACCTCTGAAAGAGAACACATCTTTATATACGTACTCAGCTCCTAAAGACCAGGTAAATTCTTCTAATTCTTCGCTAAAACCACCATCAGCATCTCCCCAAGATGAAAAGATAGCTCCAAATGAACTTATATCTTGATATTCTGCATTATCTTCTGCATCTATATCGCCATCTCCATCAAAATCCTGTGGACTAGGCACTAATAATTTAGCAAACTCTAAAGATGGTGTAATTCTATTGTACTCATCTAATAAGAAGTCAAATCCTGCACCTAACCTAAATGTAGTAGGAATAAAGTTTTCTTGTCCTGCGTCATCATATTTAATTTTAGGACCAATATTAGAAATATTTAATCCAGCTCTCCATCTACCATTAAAAGAGCTATAAGCAATCTCTTCACTACGATAAAAAGCAGCAACATCTACACCAAAACTTCCTGCAGCACTTGCATCGGCTCCCAAACCTTGCAATCTTAAATCAGAACGTAAATATCGTCCTGCAATACCCATAGAAAATGTAGGACTTAATTGTAATGCATATGAAACGTCTAATGTCAATTCATTAGGTTTCTGAACATTAGGCTCATCATTAGGACCTTGTCTAAATTCGATATCTCCTAGGCTGAAATATCTGAAACTTGCAGCAACAGCACTTCTACCATCCTGTCCAAAACGATTGTAATAATTTACACTCCCTAAAAATATATCATCTACTAGATTACTTAAGTAAGGTGTATAATTAATACCTACCCCTTGTTGTTTTGCAACAAATGCATATTTAGCTGGATTCCATTGTTGTGAAAATGCATCCGCTGAAGTTGCAACTCCTTGATCAGCTAAACCTGCTGCTCTTGCATCCGCAGCAATTAGTAAAAATGGTGTAGCAGTAGTTATTGCTCGGTTCTGGTCTTGAGCCTTCAATTTAAAATTTGATAGTGTTAAAAACACAAACCCAAGGATTATGATTTTTCTCATGTGAAAATTGATTTTGACAAATATATAGTTATTTAGTTATTATAATATTACGAGTTTTTCAAATTTCTCAACCCGTTGATTTGTTAACGTTGATTTTACAGATATCTTATACACATATACTCCTTTTCCTAATTTATCCCCAAAATCATCTCTTCCGTTCCATTGAATATCCTCTCTATAACTTGTTTTTCCGGACAATGTTTGATTGTTTGTCCAGATCACTTTTCCGGACACAGTAAACACCTGAATTTGAACCTCTAAAACATCATTAATAGCACTAGAATGCTCAAACCAAAATTCGGTATGACTTACAAATGGGTTTGGATAATTAAGAACATTATTAAGTGTAAAACCCGAAGCATCAGCCACTACAAATTGAATTTCTTGAGTAGAAGAATTATTATAAACATCCCACCCTTTGAATGTAAGCGTATGCAATCCTGGTTCTAAATCTCTAAATTTAAAATTAACGATTCCCTTTGTAAAATCATCTATTTCCGTTTCATAAAAATCATTAAGAATAAATGGATTCGCTTCATCACCATCTAATATAGCAGAAATATCGTGACCGATACCACTCGCAGTATTTATACCATTCTCATCTTGTAATCTAGCAATAAGTATCGGAGAATCATTAGTTACACCACCAGAAACAAAACTTTCATCATTCATAAACAACTGAATTTGAGGACCTACATTATCTTCGGGAGCATTTTCATTAAGACCACCTACTAAAATTGTTTGATCAACTCCTGTTTGATTCTCTAGAACTCCATTTCTAGAAGCATAAAAACTTATTCTTCCAGTATCAACTGGAATACCTATATCTCTGGGCACTATAAACTCGAAAGTAAAAAGACCATTAGTAACAGATGCTTTCCCTCTAAATATAATCTCTCCTAACGTTTCATAATTTAACTTAATTATCTCACCAGCACTATTTCTAACATTATCATTAGCAAGCGTAACTCTATCTACTTCTTTATCATATATTGTAGTAGACAACACTCCATTATAGTCAGACAATAAAGTTCCTGATTCACTTACTACTTCTCCAGATATTTTTATTCTACTTAGTGCTTTAAGAGTATCAACTTCTTGTGTAATAGGAACATCATTAATGTTAGTTAAACGAATATTTGATTTAGGAATAGCCATTTTCATCGCAGGATCTCCAAAAAAGAAAACTACTCTTCTACTATTGGTAGTATATGAATTTTTTAATTGCCTTACAGCCTCCGCAATAGTCGGGTAATCAGAAGTATCCGGAAACAAAAATCCTGACAATCTATCATTAACCGAAATTCCGAAAGTTACAATTACATCTCTTGTCGTACTAATTAGACCTACTGCCCCACCACCGGTATTCCAATAGGTTAACTCCCCAGCAGAATCTCTACAAGGATTATCAAACTTAGTAAACTCGCAAGTAACCGTAATAAAAACGGGATACTTATTTGTATTTGCTAATTCGCTAGCATCCGATTTATTAAAAATAAATTCTTTTGCCAATCCATCTTCTCCACCATGTCCAAAATAATCAATAGCTACAGCTCCTTTTTCTATTGCATTAGAAATAGCTTCATTCACTTTAGGATACCTACTTCCGGATGCTGAAGATTCTTGTTCAAAAGCATCAGCGTATATTTTAGTAAGGTTTAAATAGGGTTTTCTTTGAACCAAATCATCGCCAAGCTCATCTAAATTTCTCTGGATAGTTTCTTCCCAATCAACATCAACATCATCTGCAATTAGTAGTACCGAATTTCTCCATCGTCCAAAGGACTGTTCATTATTATAGTCAATAATTTTAGTAACCATAGCATCTGCCAATTGTGGTGAATCAGCCAATACTCTGCCGACTGCAATATCTAATTGATCACTTGATAACATTTGTCCTTCTGCTGGATCCATAGATCCAAAAAAGTCATCTGTAGCAAAAGAACTTACTAAAGAAAAACTACTCAAACTCTGAAAAGTTGGAACTATATTGCTATCCGCACAATTTTCTCTTAACAATAAACCTTTATAATCAACTGATGCATCTCCAAAAAGACAAAGATATTTTAACCGCTCATTTGCATCAGAAGCATTATCGTATACATATCTCACTAAGTTTCGTATTGCCGCTATATCTTGTTTACCACTTCCAAATTCATGATAGATCTGATCAAGTGTTACTACCTTAACATTATAATTATTTAAAGTTCTATGATGATCAGCTAACCTATTTGCAGATTGTAATAAATCATTATTTGAAACTATTAAATAATCAACATCTTCAAACTGCCCTTGATTATTTAGAAATATAGTTCCTTTTATATCCTGATTATCAACTCTTGCAGTTTGATCTGATAGCGGGTCGTAATAATTTGTTGGCACAATTGCCACATATTGCCTTGTTTCGCCCATTGTGGCTTTAAAACTTAAGGTAGATGATGCATTACCATTAACAATACTACTTATTAATTCGGGGTTCGTTACATCCCATACTTGAGAAATACTAGACGCATTCGAAATATTATATTGTCCAATTCCTGCTAAGGTAGGCGCATCTTTATAGAAGAATGGCATTTGGGAATTAGTACCTATTAGCCCTCTGTTAGCCTCAAGACTTATAAAATCGAGATAACCTATTGCAGAAGGATTACCATTATTATTATAACTTAAACCAACTGTTACTTGGTCAGAACCAGAAGTAACATCCTGTGTAATATTCCTCGGAGAACCTAGAGATGTCCCTGAAATTTGCCCAAAACTTAAGATCCCAACCTGTCCACCATTAACAGTTATATTCATACTGGACACAGAAGTAGAAGTAGCTGCTCCATAAACTCTTAACTCAATAGGTTCTGACGAAATTAAATTTGGGAAGTCAAAATTATAATCCCTATTATTTTGGACATCAAAACGATCACCAAACCAACGCCTTCCAACTTTTACAATATTATATTCATCTATTTCATAAAATTGATAATCTGTAAATGAATTAATCTGAATATCTGCCGCAGCGGTAGGTTCATTATAATTAGATACACGCCTACTATTAGAGCCTCCTGATGTTACATAATAATATGACTTATCAGCGTACAAATTTAGATTCGTTATATTTTCCTCACTATATCCTTCTGTATTTTCACCATAGAATAAAATATAATCATCCCCAGAAAAATTACCATCTTCCCCTCCTATTATTTGTATCGCATTCTCTCTTAAATCAAACTCGGTATTTTCTTCATTTAATAAAGGCAGCATTCTTCCTCCATTACCATATATCTTTATCGTATTTGGATTAACCGAAGAAACATCCATACCTAAGCTACTTAAGAAAGCAGGTGTAACTTTAAAAACTCCCGTTTTATCAACATAAAATCGAAACCAATCTCCTGTTGCTAAAACAGAATTACTTATTGGAGCTCTTTTAGCATTTGCTCGGCTAGTTGTGGTTTGATAAACAATATCAAAAGAAACAACTTTTTTAAAAGCATTGCCATTTTTAACTATAGGTAAAAGACTAATAAAACCGGTTTTCTTATTTCTCGCTTTTATAGATTGAATATCATATGTAAGTTCGTTAGGAATTAAATTAACACTAAGATCTTTTAGATCTGCTCTGGAAATAGTTTTATAAACAACATTTTCAATTCTCGCAGTTCTTGAATTAATTTCTGCCGATTCTTCCCAAAATTTGGTATATCTGACTCCAATATCGTCTTGAAATTCAAAATTTTCTTCATCAAACCCCGGAACTGCGAAAGAAGTACTAGAAGTATTCATCTCTACATTTTTCCAGACAATATCAACATGTACTGTCTTCTGCGCCGAAATAAATGCAGAAATAAGTAAAGCGCAAAAAAATATAATTTTCTTCATCATAGCGTATAACGGGTTTAACACAGTTTTAGTGTTTTCCAAATTATGGTTTTTCTTCAAAAATAATAATAAACACCAAAATATTACGTTAAACCAAAGTCAATCGTAAAAACATAAATTTTTCGCGATTTGATATTATTTTAAAAATATTAGGGTAAATTTAACGTTAATTATTATATTGCAAGCCCTAATTTCTACTTTAACGAACTTAAAATTATGAAAAACGCGTTAGTTTTTAAGTCGCTAATGGCCCTTACCATTAGTATCTTACTGTTCAGCTGTAACAAGACAGATTATGGCAACAGTTCTAGAGCCACTGGCTGGAAATACAACTCCAAGGATGGTGGATTCCAAGTAAACACTAATTATAAAGAACAAGAAACAGGTCCAGGATTAGTTTTTGTTGAAGGTGGAACCTTCACCATGGGACGAGTTCAGGATGATGTGATGCATGACTGGAATAATACTCCGACACAACAACACGTACAATCCTTTTATATGGATGAGACTGAGGTTACCAATGTTATGTATCTAGAATATCTTGATTGGTTGAAAGGTGTTTATCCTCCAACCGAGCCAAAATATAAAAATATTTATCACGGAGCATTACCAGATACATTGGTTTGGAGAAACCGTCTAGGTTTTAACGAAATGATGACTAATAATTATCTTCGTCACCCAGCATATGCCAATTATCCAGTAGTTGGTGTTAACTGGATTCAAGCTGTTGAGTTCAGTAAATGGAGAACTGACCGTGTGAATGAAAGAATTCTTGAAGAAGAAAGAGTAATTAAAGAAAATGCACCTTTCGAAGATGTTTCTGCAGAAAGTACATTTAACACCGACACCTATTTAAACGCTCCTTCACAAACCTATGGAGGTAATGATGAAGCGACAAGAGGTGGAAAGAAATCGGAAGATTACGAAAAAAGAAATGACTCAACAGGTTTATATATCCAACGTAAAGACGGATTACTTTTACCGAAATATAGACTACCAACTGAAGCTGAGTGGGAATATGCTGCTTTAGGTTTAGTTGAACTTAGAAGTTACAACATCTACAGAGGTAGAAAGAAATATCCTTGGGATGGTCAATACACACGTTCTGGAAAAAGAAGAACGCGTGGAGATCAATTAGCTAACTTTAAGCAAGGTGATGGTGATTATGGTGGTATCGCAGGATGGAGTGATGATGGTGCTGATATTACTGCTCCGGTAGCATCTTATGATCCTAATGATTATGGTCTTTATGATATGGCGGGTAACGTTGCAGAATGGGTAGCTGATGTATACAGACCAATTGTGGATGATGAGTATAATGACTTTAACTACTATAGAGGTAACGTTTATACTAAAAACGCTATCAATCCTGACGGAACTGTTAAGATTGTTACTACAGATTCTATTATCTATGATACATTAAGTAATGGTAAAATTGTAGCAAGAGTATTACCAGGCGGCATTTTACAAACTCCTGTTGACGAAAATGAAACATATTTGAGAACTAACTTTACTCAAAGTGATAACCGTAACTTTAGAGATGGTGACAAAAGTTCTTCTAGATACTATGAAGGTTTCCAAGACGAAAACATTCCTAATAGAAGGATGTATAACTCTCCAATCCATAGTGTTGAGCCAAGTGCAGCCGATAGTACGAAACTAGACAGGAGGTATGATGAGTCTAGTAAGAGAACTACGATTGTAAGTGAAGAAGTAAGAGTATATAAAGGTGGTTCTTGGAAAGATAGAGCATATTGGTTAGATCCTGCACAGAGAAGATTCTTCCCTCAGGATATGGCTACCGATTATATTGGATTTAGAAACGCAATGTCACGTGTTGGTGAAAAAGCTAAAAACAAAAAGACACCAAAACATAGAGCACCAAGATAAATTAAAATTTATCAGTTCGTTATAAAATAAAGCCCTGTCAATATGTACAGGGCTTTTTAATACAACTATAATACATGGATATTACAAGGCTACATGAATTATTTTTAAAAAGTGATGGTATTTCCACCGATACTAGGAAAATCAAAAACAACAGTATCTTTTTTGCTTTAAAAGGCGGCAATTTTGATGGTAACACTTATGCCAAACAAGCCATTGATAAGGGTGCGTTATACGCTGTAATTGACGATGAAAAATTTGCTATATCAGATCAATATATACTAGTTAAAGACACGCTTAAAGCACTACAAAGTCTAGCTACACATCATCGAAAACATCTAAAAATTCCAATTATTGCACTCACAGGAAGCAATGGAAAAACCACGACTAAAGAGTTAATTAATTGTGTACTATCCGCTAACTACCAAACAACTGCTACTTTAGGAAATTTAAATAATCATATAGGTGTTCCTTTGACTCTATTGTCAATGAACGAAAATACCGAAATCGGAATTGTAGAGATGGGCGCAAATCATCAAAAGGAAATTGAATTCTTATGCAATATTGCTCTACCAGATTTCGGCTATATAACAAACATAGGAAAAGCACATCTGGAAGGATTCGGAAGCTTAGAAGGTGTATTAAAAGGCAAAACTGAGCTTTATCGACATCTAAAAAAATATAATAAAACTGTTTTTCTCAACACAGAAGACACTAAGCTTTCTAAAGCAGCAGAAGGAATCAAAGTATACACATTCTCTCAAAAACAAGAAAGTGATATCACCATACAACTAGATAACGTTGACCCGATGGTTAATGTATTATGCAAAAATCAAAACATCCACAGTAATTTAATAGGTGCGTATAATTTTACAAATATCTCAGCAGCCATCGCTATCGGTTTTTATTTTAAAATCAATCCTGAAAAAATCAAAACTGCAATTGAATCTTACATTCCATCTAATAATAGATCTCAAATAATTAATAAAGAAGAATTAACTATCATATTAGATGCCTATAACGCCAACCCATCAAGTATGAGTGTTGCCATAGACAATTTCCATAACTTAGATTACAACAACAAAACTGTATTTCTTGGTGACATGTTTGAACTTGGAGATTCTGCTGCTGCTGAACACGAAAAAATTGCGGAAAAAGCAACTAAAACATCTTTTGACACAATTTATTTAATCGGCAATAACTTTTTCGAAACATCTATAAAGGATGTCCGGATAAGAAAATACAGATCTTTTGAAACATTAAAGGAAAATGAATCTTTTTCCGATATTAAAGATGCTATTTTAATCAAAGGATCCCGCGGAATGCAACTCGAACGTATTCTTGATATAATCAAATAAAAGAATAACGTTATATTATTTGTTATTCACATACACTTCTAGATTATCTAGAGATTCTTTTATTGATTTTCGGAACGATCTCTTCATAACTAAATGCAACATGATTTTTTTTAAAACTGACCTTGCTTCTGGATACAATTCCAGAAGTAATTTACAAGAGTTTTGAGAAGTAGGAACAAGTATATAAAATTGATACATCCCATCAATTATCGGAATATCAGTAGTATGCTCTCCGTAAATCAATTTATCAGGTTCTACAGCTTTTGTTACGGTAGTAAAATTTAATCGTTTCCCATCTATAACACAAACATGTTCTGTACCTAAACGAGTTACTTCGTCTGGATTGTAAACAAATTCATTAACTCCTTTTACCCAATGATGTCGATAACTATAATTAGTAATGTACTCTAACAATTCTTCTGCGGAAACATGGTATTCTTTTTGAAACTCCAATACTGGAGATTTATCAAAATGTACCTCATATGGGGTTTCATATGAAGTAAGCTTTAAATTTTCTTTATCTATCTCTGAAAACAAATATTTAATGTTTTTCTCATCATAAACATCCTCATATTTCGAAAAATTAAACAGTTGGCTTTTATATTTATTAGAAATCCCAATCACTTTAGACAAGTCTTCACTTAACAAAGCATAATTATTACTAGAAATCGAATTCTTAAGTAATCTATGTGCCTCTATCACTATCTGCCCAAAAGGCTTTCGTTTACCTTGAACCGTTATGAATTGTAATTCTCCAGAATGTGCAATAATTTTTAATTGAAGATCTGGTGCTGTTGCACACGCATTACATGGGCAGATTCTATTTTTTTCTAACACCTTAAGATGACTATAAAAAGAAGTAAACATTGTTTCTATCTGCGCCAATAACTTCTCCTGAGAAAGAACCACGCCCTCTTTATAAAAAAAAAGTGCATCTCCTTCAACTTCGGCTAACTTTAAATTTTGAGTATTAGCCTTAATCAAAACCTCTAACAACTCTGCAATCACATGTTGACTGTGCTCTATTTCTGTATTTTGAACAAATTTTGTATATCCAGATATATCTGGTATAAATAATAAAGATTCAGCCATTAAACATAGTTTTATGCTAGTATTTACTAAATCTAATAATTTCCTTCTAAGGCGTAGCGGTTTTATAAATTATTTAGGAAAATAAAGTAATACGAAATATCAGGTTTTACAAGGAACTTTAGAAAAATATCTGGTTTACTATTGAGATTCTTTAGAATATAAATGCACATCTCTTTGCGGAAATGGTATTGAGATATCATTAGATTCAAGTCTTTTTTTAGCTTCCTCCATAGTATAAAAATGAACAGTCCAAAAATCATCATTAAGTGCCCAAAAACGCAAAGATAAGGTCACAGCACTATCTCCTAGTTCAGAAACAAATATCTCGGGAGCTGGATCTTTAATAACCTTTTCCTGACCATTGATTAAATCCAATAGAATTTCTTTTGCATCTTTGATATTACTATCATAAGAAACCCCTATCTCTATCTTACCTCTTCTTTTATCCTCTGCCGAGTAATTAATTATATTACCGTTAGATATCTTACCATTTGGTATTACTGCCAATTGATTTCCAAAAGTATTTACCTTAGTAGTAAATATGGAAATTTCCTTAACAGTACCCGAAATGCCTTGTGCTTCTATAAAGTCCCCAATCTTAAAAGGTTTAAAGAACAAAATAAGAACTCCACCCGCAAAATTAGACAAAGATCCTTGCAATGCTAGACCAATAGCTAATCCAGCCGCTCCTAATATTGCAACAAGAGAAGAAGTTTGAACACCTAATTGTGTTACCACTAATACTATAAGCAAAATCTTGAGACCTATATTTATCAGATCATATAAGAACTTTTCTAATGTTTCATCATAATCCTTCTTTTGAAAAAATTTACGAAGTGCTTTACTAAAAATATTAATAATCCAAATCCCTACCAGAAATATAATAATTGCCGAAATTAATCCTGGTAAAAAATCCCAAATCCAAGTTACAAATTGCTCCCAATTTTCCTTCGTAAGCCCTAATTTCTCCATTTTATTTTAACGTAATTTATTATTATTCAAAAATAATTGTTCTTTACTAAAGTTTAGCTTATAACTTTCATAACTTTTTTCTCTATTTAACGATTTTTTTTAATTTGAGACATTGCTTAACGTAGAATAATTTTGAACATTTTAGTATAAGATAATGACCTAATCAAGTCAAAATTAAATTTCAAATTTTCACCTAATCTACAAAACCAACTCATAAATAACACTTTAAATTACCTACAAAAAATGATCTTTTCGTCCTTCTTGGATTCAACATTTGATTAAAAAACAATAAATATAAAAATTTTAACTACCATATTACCAAACTCCATCTATCTCCACTTGTTTTTAATCAAATATTATTTTCAATCTAACAAACTGCTAAAATTCTATTTCCTTAATCCTTATTTTATTGCAGATTCCAGATGCTACGGTACAATATTTATTTCCCATTTTATAGCTTTCAATTTGCCATTCATTATTATTATATATTACATATTTATCTTTTATTTTAATGTCTAAAAGCGGGATACCTAAACCTTTTCCGATTGCTTTGGATACAGCTTCTTTAATGGTCCAAAATTCATAAAACTTAGAAGTCCCATCTGCATTTATTCTTAGCATTTCATCGGGATTAAAAACAGTATCGAACATTGTTACGTCAAGATCATTTATCTCCTCAATGTCAACTCCTATACTTTGTTTACTAAAAGCACATACAGCAGTATTTCCGCTATGCGAAATATTAAAATGTATATTGCTATCTTTTATGTATGGTTTCCCATAAGAGTCCTTAAGAAATCTACTGAATTCTAAAGGACTTCCACAGAATAGATAATGACCAAGATACACCAAGAGCTTGCCTAGCAAACAATTATACCTATCTTGCCATCTTCTAAACTTAAACACCTCATTCTGAAGTTTTTTTGGTAAAATATTCAGATAGTAATTCCAAATTTCGGGATCAAATTTTTCAGTAAAGGTATGATATAAAAGATAGGATTCATCTACCTCAATATTTGTTGGAGTATACATGTTCTGGTCACTAAACATTATAGTTTGTGACAAATTTTGCGCACTAATAATATGATTTTCCATATTCTATTATTTTAGTTCACTATTATAGTTCTGGTTTATGCAACCGTTTTTGTTATGAAACAAAGGTATTATTGACAGCTATTAAACATAGCTCTAATATTTAGTTTCATCGAAATACTGTTTTGATATAGCACTAACTGATATCAGAAATTTGTGGAGATTAAACCTGTTTTTATATACAGATTTAGATTCTGATTCTATTTAACTCAGTTAGGAATATTGATTTGGACCGATATATTGGTAATTCCCTTCAATCTTACCGTCTTTTATAAAGTCTCTCTCTTTTTCAATTCTTTTTGTTATCGAAACAAGGTCTTGTAAACTATTGCTATTAATAAGTCCGTTTAGAATTCTCTTTAAAAGTTTTATTACTTTTTTCCGCAACTCAGCTGTGCCGAATTGATCTTTGGATTTTTGCAAACTCAAGTAGAGAAAATTTAAACTCCACATCAAACAGGTTAACCTTGAAGATGTTGACTTATCTAAATCAATGTTTTTTATTTTTATAAAATCACCTTTATCATCAGTCAACACCGAAAATTCTTTTCCTAATATATTTATTACATCCTTATCTATTAGTAAGGTATCTGTTACTTGTCCCTCTAAAAAGTAGTTGGAAGAGAGTTCTAAATTGTTATTCATTATTATTATTTGATTTAGAAACCGGTTTATACTTTTTTTCATTTTTTCACTTGATATATTCGATTTTAAGAATATATCATTATACTCTTATATTAATTTTCTAATTAACCATATACTCTAACCCTTGCTATTCTTTAGTGATTATCTAATGTTGGTTCACTCAAAAAAGAAAGATTTGACTTTACAAAAAAGTAATTATCATCTTTTCTCCTTTCTTTCAAATTGTATTTATCCATGATTTTATTTTTTGATTCCGCTATTCTATTTTCTTTTTTCATGTTTTTCAGATATTTTTTTAGTTTTAATTATTATTTCTAATAACTATTTTAACAATCAAGTCTTTTATCTTTTTTTGATCACTAAAGCTTTAGGCACCATTTTTAAAATACAGGACTTACAACTAGTTAATGTATTTCATGAAGTTTCGAACCACATGAAATCATCGTTTTATTAATCTTAACATAACTATAATGAAATTAAAAAAATAGAGAAAAGTCGTAAGACAGTACATTATAATTGAATTCAATTTATTTGTATACGAAGTTGATTTTAAGTTTCTTTTAAATCACTTTACAAAACCATTGCACTTAAAATTCTTTACTTCGCATTTTAAGGAATATTAGATTACTTAATTTATACCCGAAAAAGAATAAAATGGAGATATTTATTGCATTAAAAACTGGAAGAAGAATAACTATTAATATTTCTGAAAACCCTAAATTATTAAGAGCTTCATTTAAATAGTACACCCTTTCTTTAAGCAGGAAAAACACTATTGAAAAAGCTAATATTTCTAAAATGAATACTTTAAAAAAAACTTTATTCCTATCGATTACAAATTGAGCAATAAAACCAATTAAAATAGTACTTATTAGTATCAAATTATAGTTATTAAAAACAAACTGTGGTATCAAAGCTACCACGTATGGCAAGTAATTGAGTGTTTTTTTCATTATTGAAAAGATATTATGTTGTTAATGTTCTTTAATCTATTTGGATTATTTTCGAATTGCGTTTCTTTATACGTTCCTTTTCTCCAGGATTTCAATTGATCTTTATAATGAACAGAATTGACTTTTCCACTTTGTCCTCCAGCAAGAATAGTATATGATTTTACATTTCCCTTTTTCATTGAGTACACAGATCTAAAAACTGGATGAATTTTTTTCGTATTTAAGTTGATTGTATTAATATTACCTCCTACATTATTTATTTCTTGTCCAAATCCAGGAATATGTAGCATATTTTTAATTTTAAAAGAAGAAATGTCCTTGTATGTCTTTTCTTTCCACTTATCTTCAAAATGTAATTTTAAAACAGAATCGCTTTCTCTTAGAATAGTATTCAAAATTTCGTTTTTATTCCTACTTCCCGCAATTACGTATTTATCATCTTTTAAATACTTTAAAAAGTACTTAAATGCAGGTGCTCTATTCACTTTTAACTGTTCTATTGCAAAATTCTTAGCTTCGATTTCTGTTAACAATCTAATTGTCTCATACACCATAGCCGCAGTACTATTTGGTTTCATCTTACCATCCCAAGCTTGTAAAAATGTGACAAGCTCTTTATAATCTTCATCTATTCGATATTTATCTAGAAGTTCTTTAAATTCAATAAAAGAGAAATCCACATCATCTAACTGCATTTTTTGAATACTTTCCAGTTCCCATTGATTATTTTCTTCTAATAAGTTATACATTCGTTTCACTCTATAATCGTCTTTTACACCATGATGGCCGAAATATATTTCACTTTGTATGGGTTGCTGATTTGCTGAAAACAGGAATTTTTCATCTGGATTATAATTATACCAGAGTGTATCAAGATTCTTTTTAGGAATATATTTCAATGATCCATCTATTACTCCCCCTTGATAACCGCTATCTCTTTGCGGTAATTTTCCCGCACATATTATTCCTATATTGTCATTAACATCGCTATAAATGAAGTTTTGAGGCGGATACCCATAATCCTTCAAAGCTCCTTTAAAATCATCCCAATTTTCACCATTCATCATCTTATACATTGCCTCTACTGAATAACTTTTATTAGAAGCATACCAACGCTGGGCATAATACCCTGTTTCTTCTTTTAATACTTTGCCATGAACCGTACTCTTTTCCGTAATTATATGCTTATACCCTCCTTTTAGTTTTATAACATATTCTTTTTCATCAAAAGGAACCCAATTGTTCTCATAATAGTATAAACTATCATTCTTAACTTTCAATTTATACCTATCTACCAAATCCCATTCGCCATTTGTAATACCCCAAGATATTAAATCATTATGTCCACTTACAATGACCGGTACGCCTGGAATAGAAAAACCATAAACGTTTAAACTTTCGGAGATCAGGTGTGTCTCATAGAACGCCTCTGGCAACGATAAAAACAAGTGAGGATCATTTGCTATTAACGTTGTATTCTCTTTAGTTTTATGCTTATTAACCGCCCAGTTATTACTTCCTATTCCTGTATGGAACTTATTAGAATTTATTAAATGATCCCCTAAGTTTATATTTGAACTTTGTCTGATAGTTTGTTTTGATTCGGCTATTGCCTCCTCCAACATATTTAGCTCATTCTTTTTTACATCTTTATTTAATGAAGGTAAAATGGTTTTTAAATCTTTAGGCTGTAAAGGATAAAAATAGTTCTTTACATCCTCCGAAAGTTCGGCAATGACTTCCTGCTGCTCGATATGATGATCAAAATACGTTAAAGACCAACTCATATACCAAGTTGCTAGCAAAGTATATTCAGGTTTCCATTCTCTTGGTTTTTCTCCAATTGCTTTATAAAAAGGGTCTGTATTTTCATTATTATCTAAATACGTATTCACTCCCTTTGAATATGCTAGAAGATATTTATAAAATTCTGGAGATTTTCGTCTATAATCTTCTAATAATTCTTCTGATTTACGTTCAAACTCGTAGGGTTTCCAAAATGTATCCACTTTTAAAGTTTGTTCCGACATTATCTCAGATAATCTTCCTTGTACTGTTCTGGTGATTACTTCCATTTGAAGATATCGATTCTGGGCATGCATATACCCTAAGCCAAACGCAACATCATTCTGAGTAGTTCCATAAATATGAGGAATACCAATACTATCAACATAAATTTTGGGCTTATAATAACCTTTAAGTTTCTGAATTCCATTTTCATCTAGAGGAACTGATAGTAATCCTGTTCTATACGTTAAAAGCTCTCCAACTGAGTTCAATGGCTTAAACTTACTGCTAGTAAAAAATATCCATGCAAGACATATCACTAGTATAAGTGATGTTTTGATTAGTTTCATTTGTAAAAATTAAAAGTTGTTAGGAAATAAGATTGTAAACCAGTTTTGGCTTAGAATAAAAAGATTACGTATAAAACCTATTAAATAAAAAATCCGTAATTAAAAATTTATTATTTAAAGAAAATACAGGCGTTAAAGCTCTTCCAAGGTTTTAATTTGAATACTAAATTAATTTTAAATTTCTTGAAGAATAGGGTCTAGTTTCGTTTTGTTTATTTCAATTAACCGACCAAACTCCATTTTTAATAAATGATCTGCCAAATTAAAGTATTTATCATCATGCGTAATAGCTATAATTGTTTTGTCTTGTATTTTTGAGAGTTCTGGAATAATTTCAGTATAAAACTTGTGTCTAAAATGCGGATCCTGATCTGCAGCCCATTCATCAAGCACAATAATTGGTCGATCTTCTAATAATGAGCTAATCAATGCTAAACGTTTACGCTGACCTGTAGACAAATCAATTGTAGAAAATTTTCCATCTATTAAACTGACTTTATCTTCTAATTCAAACATCTTAAGATAATAGCAAACTTTCTTCTCCTCTACATTATTAATCCCATAAAATTCATCAAATAAATAAAAGTCACTGAAAATGGGGGAGAACATTTCTTTAATTTCTTCTATCCTTTCTAAAGGAATCAATTCATTATCTATATAAGCTCTTCCTTCATCTATATCATACAATTTTAAGATGGTATTAATAAATGTAGTTTTACCAGCTCCATTTCCTCCCTGAATAAATACAACATCATTTCTTTTTATATTTAAACTAATAGGGCCAACTGAAAATTTATTTTCTCCATAGGAAAAAGAGTAATCTTTAAGTTCTAATTTATTAAAATTGCGATATTTTATTTTGTCTTCTTCTTTAATTTGGTAATCAAACTTTACATTTTGTAGTTCCTTTTTTAGTTTATTCATTTTTTGTAATGAAATCCGTGCCCTAGTTATAGATGGCATAACCGTCATTACAGTAACTAAAGGGCCTAAGAGGTATAACAAAACTAATACAAAACTAATTGTTACATCTAATGTTACATTTAACATATTATTCGCGTACAAAAGGATAAATGTAATTAGGCCATAAAATAATAACTGACTTATAATTTCGCTATTCAAATATTGTATAAAGGCTTTTACATATGTCTTTTTTCCTGTATTCATTAATTTAACAAGCTTTCCTTTGTAAATATCATTGCCTTTATCTTTATTGATATTTATTTCTTTGGAACCATTTAATATACTATTAAATACATTTATAAAACCTCGTTCTAACTCTCGAACTGTTTTTAATTGTAAGTTACTTTTCTTAGATCTAATCATATACACAAAAATTCCAATTAAAATAACTCCAAGACTTAAACCAAATAGGCTTAATGATAAATATGCCATGTAAACTAAACAAGAAATAATCAACACAACAGATGAGAAAAATGTTATTACTATTACAGAAGCGTTTGTTATATTATTTACATCTGTTGTTAATGTAGAATATACTTCATCTTTATATTGCTGTAATTTTAAGTAAGGAGCTTTAAGAACTAATTTAATTATATCCTGTCTTGTCTGCCAAAAAATTTTTTGTGACAAATTAATAACACCTGCAGATAGTAACCTTCTTGTTACAAAAAAAACAACTATTGCTGCCAAAAACATATACTCATAGTTATTATTTTTTACTAAGCCTTCATTTAAGGAATCGCTAATTACTTTATTAATAATTGTTATAAAAGCGAAGCCTGATAAACCGGATACTATAGCTAAAAGAGAATAACCTACAATAAACCTTATAGGTACCAATCTTCTATTATTACTTTTTAAATTTTTATTTTTCATCTTTAACATAATTCTGTTATTTATCCAGTTAAATGATTATTATATCGTTGTAAGCAGGTTACACCTAATTCTCTTGTAATTGATTAGATAAACAGCTACAAGAGATTTTTGATTTTCATATAGATAGCCCTAAGAAATATTATATCTAAATACTTAGTGTTTTTTACTGCCTATATAGAAGTGAGATTAAGCAAAGACAGCTTGCTTGTAACTCTGTTTAATTAATTGAGATAATTTAGTCTCGTGATTGTGAATAAAAAAGTGATTTCCAGACAAAATTTCATAATCAAAATGTCCTTTTGTAAACGTACTCCAATTCTCTATTTGTGAAACATTTTCTTCTTCTTCACCCATAATTGCACTAATATTAGTACTTAACAAGAGTCCTTCTTCTGAATATCTATTTTTTTCTAAAACTTCAAAATCAGCACGCATAATTGGACTAAAAAAATCATAAAGCTCATCATTATCTAAAATTTCATTAGGCACCCCTCCTAATTTTTTTAATTCTTCTTTAAACTTCAAATCTTCCATTAGATATCTATTCACTGCATCTTTATACATTCCTGGACCAGCGTTACCAGAAACTATTAGTGTATTTGGAGCATCACCAATTTCTTCCATTTTTTTGGTCACTGATAAGCCTAAAGTAGCTCCCATACTATGTCCATAAATCAAATAGGGCATATCATTTCTGCGCTTTATTATCTGTTTAAAATAATCATTGATTGTTGCTGTTTTTTCTAATAGAAAGCTTTCCTTATTTCTTTTTCCTCTACCTGGTAGTTCAAGAGGAATAAAATCAAAATCCGAATCGAGATGATTTTTCAAAAAATCAAAAGAATAGCAACTCCCTCCTGCAAAATGCAACAGAAACAATTGAGGTTTACTTTGTTTATGCATAACTTTATTTTTAATATTTTATATTATTCATGTTAATGATTATTAACTACCTCAAAAAAACTGAGTAGCACAACAATGTATCTTACATAATTACAACACTTTAATTAACTCTTCTTTTTTCATCCTCGTTACCAAACTTTCTGTTTCTTACTTTTATTTTTTTATTTCCAAAACTATATACCAATGACATTCTGAAATATCTATTGCTAGGTCTACTTACATAATTCTGTCTGATTCCGTTTATTTCGGAAATCATTGTACGAGGACTGGTATCAAAAATATCATATACTCCCGCCGACACTTGAAGGCTTTTTTGTAGTAAGCTAAACTTTAGAATAAAATCTAATTTGTAACTTTCACTATTATCAAATAGATTTTTCTTGAAAGGAGAACTGTACCAATAATTCAATTGCGCTTTGATGGTTTTTGATTTATTTAAAGAAAAAGTATTATTGGTTGCAAAATAAAAACGAAATCCATTTTGTACTTGTGCATTTACATTTTCATTAAAGAATTCTGATTCTGAGTTTATTAAATAAAGGGTGTTTTGACTTGACCACCATTGAAATGCTGAAAAAGTATAAAACTGTGATAATCCATAGTTATAATTGGTGAAAAAATTCTGATAATTGATAACTTGATTATTCGTTTCATTATCTACAGATGGAATCACTCCAATACCATCTTTTTCAACACTAAAAAACAGACCTGTAGATGACTTTCCTTTATAGGTATGAGTTAACTCAAAATTATCTGTAAACGATGGTTGCAAAAATGGATTCCCTTCAGAAAAGGTATTACTGTTAATAAAAAAACGTGCAGGATTTAACTGTGAGTAACTTGGCCGATTAATTCTTCTACCATAATTCATAGAAAAAGAATTGCTTTGATTCATCTTATAAGACATATAAAAGGTTGGAAATAATTGGACATAATCATTGTTATTAACTTGATTTAAAGTCCTAGAAAACCCTTCAGTTTGTGTACTTTCCAGTCTTAATCCCAGTTGACCTTCCCATTTTTTACCTAATTTTTTAGATGCGTTTACGTATACCGCTTGTGTATTTTCGTCATACTCAAATTTATCTGATTGTTGAGGGTCTAATATTGGTTCTCCGGTAATGGTATTAAAAAAGCTAGTATCATACTTACTATTAAGTATACTCACCTTACCTCCATAAGACAAATTAAGTTTTTGCAAAGGGTGTTCAATATCCAATTTTCCACTATAATTTTTAATGTTCTGATTAGTTGTATTATTCGCAGAGAAATTAACCCCCAAAAGCTCGTTATTTGGGAGTACACTTTCAGTTACTATTGTTCTATCCTTATCTGAATTATATTCGAAATAATCTAAATCCACACTAATGCTTCTACCTAAAGTATCTAATTTGGATCTATAGTGTATGTTTGCAGAATGATTGTATAAGGATCTGTCATTAGAACCATCACTTATCAAAAGTGAATCTACAGTATTCTGGTTATTAAAAATCTCTGCGCTGGCAGTATCTGAAACATCCGGATCACCTACTTTACCCAGGTATTGAAATCCTAATGTCGAATTTTCGGTTAACTCATAATCAAACATTAATCTACCCGATAAATCTTTTGATTGTCTTTTTTGATTTGTATTGATTACCCAAGGACCATCTGTATAGAATATTTCAGCCTCCTGATCAACATCAATATCTCCAAGACTTGCATTTAAACTGAAAAGGAATTTCGTTTTGTTTTTTTGAAACGTAAAGTTATTTCTAAGAACATGTACAGGAAATAAAGCCTGTGTATATGTTAAAGATGTAGAATTATTCCAAGCATCTCTTAATCCCTTTTTATATACAATATTAATAAGGCCTGCATTTCCTCCCGCTTCATACTTTGCTGGAGGATTGGTTATTATCTCTATTTTTTTGATATCGCCAGCTGGAATCGAATTTAAAAAACTAATCAACTCTTCTCCCGAAAGTTGGATAATCCGATCATCCACCATCACTCTCATTCCACTTTTTCCTATCATCGTTATTTGGTCATCATCTACGGCAATTCCAGGAGCTACACTAAGTGCATCTAAAGCATCTCCTCCACTAGTTCCAATATTGTTTTCTACGTTAAAAACCAGTCTATCTACTTTCCTCTCAACTATTTTCTTCTTGGAAACAATAACTATTTCATCAAGCTCATTTTTTTCTTCAGATAAAATAATATCCTCTAAGACAGTATTATCCATAATAGAAACTTCTTTATAAAAACTTTCATATCCTATGAACGAAACAGAAAGTTTATACACACCTGTTTTTACTGTAATCAAAAAATTCCCATTATCATCTGTGATTCCACCATTTACTATCTTATCTGAAGTATCTTTCAAAATCACATTGGCAAATGGAATAGGGTTTGATTCATCAAATACTTTACCTTTTAATTCTACTTGAGAAACGGATATAAATGGCACAAGTAAGATTAGTAAAATTCTTATTTTTTTCATTGTTACTTTTTTTATTATTACTTTTTGTATTGTTACTTTTTTTATGGCTACCAATTCTATGTCTATTTCAATACTCCTTCTTTCATCATTTAATTTATATTATTACTTATAATTTTGATGATTTACCTATAGAAAAAGAATATTTTGAAAATATTAGACATTAATAAATGCTTTGGATAGGTTTTAAAAACGATTACTTATTATTAGAACTTATCCAAAGACAGAGTTACTCACAAATTAATTGATTCAAACCTAAAACAACATCTATCAAGTCTTTAAGTCTTAGAGAATCACTTTTGTTCTTGTGAATTTCCTTAGAGCATATTAATGATACCTCTATTGCATTGGAATAAACTGTACAAGCTATATTAACTGTATCTAACCAATCACCTTTCTGTTGGTCAACAATTATTTTATTATCTTGATTATCAAAACGCTTTATTTGTGCTCTTTCTTTGAAATTAAATCTACCTACCATATAATCTTCTATATCTTTCTGATAAGCTTGTAAGTAATCTTCTCTAATTATTTCAAAAGGCACTTTTTGATTTAATCTAGCGCTAACATATTTTTCATATACATCCTCTAGATATAATTTGTTGAAATCTTTTGTTGATTTCCTATAATGTAATGGCAATAAATTATCTACTACTCCCATTAAATCTGAGACTTCTAATCCTTTTATTTTTTGTTCTCGACCATTAACATTAACTCCTATTAAATATTTATCATTTAAAGATAATTCGTCTAATAGCCTTTGATAGGATGATAAAAATAATATACTTATTGGTAATCTATATTTTTCTGATATCTGCTTAATTGATTCTAGTTTTGAATCAGTAATAGTTATTTTTTGAGTTACATAGCTTAGTAGCCCCCTCTCACTTTTAATTGTTTTTTCAACATCTTGTAACCTCCGCATGGATTTTTTCCAATATTCTCTTTGAATATATCCTTCTTCTGACTTCAAAAACTTATTTTGCCAGGTTACGAAATCAAAATTAGAAGTATCTAACTTTTGTGTATTAAAGTTTAAATTTTCAAAAAATTGTTTTAATCCTTCCTGAACTTTATTTGCAGTATAATCATCTAATAGGGAGTGATGGATTCCTAATAGTACTTTAGCATCTCCATACTTATTATAATTAGACAAAATAAGTACCCTAATTAACTCTCCTTCTAATAAATTAAATGGCTCTAGAAAAAAAGAAGTAAGCTTGCTATCACTAAATAAAGAAGCTCTTTTTACTTTAATTTTTAAAGGAACCATATCAGAAGAGATATAGCTTTGTACAATTTCCCCTTTTTCTTTCTTATACTTAATACATAATGAAGGGAACATTGATAGGTATTTTCTAAACTGGTTTTCAAAAGTATTTTTATCAAAATCCTTAATAAAAGTACTTAACCTAACTTGACTATATTTAGACCTAAAAAAACGAAACTGGTTTTTTGATAGATTAATTTCATCTCCTATTACCCATTTTCTTGGACTTACAGCTATTCCTTCATTACTTAAACTTCCAACAAATTTGATTTTCTTTGCTAAGTCAATTACCATTGGTGTATTAAGTAGATCTCCTAGTTTAAGAACATATCCTTTCTGTTTCAAACGAGCTATTAATTCTACAGACTTAATAGAATTACCTCCTAAGGTATAAAAATCATCTTTTATACCTATAATATCACAATTTAGAACTTCTTTCCAAACCTCAATCAGTTCTTGCTCTTCTTTTGTTTCAGGCTTTACATATTTTGCTCCACTTGAAATATTAGTAGTATACTGCTCAAGTAATATTTTCTTGTCTACTTTTCCATTTTTAGTATATGGCATCTTATCCAACTCAACAAAATTACTTGGAATCATATACTCTGGTAATTTATCTAATAAAAACTCACGTAAATCTTTTCTATTAAATTCTTTTTCGCTCACCAAATATGCAATCAATTCTTTATTTCCAGATTTAGTTGTTTTTGATACTACCTTTACTTCCCGTATATTTTCATTAGATAATAAACATTTTTCAATTTCTCCTAATTCAATTCTATATCCTCTTATTTTGATTTGATCATCAGCTCTACCGATAAACTCTATAGTGCCATTTTTAAGCCTTCTACCTAAATCACCTGTTCGATATATTCTCTTTCCTTTTAAATATTGGTTATTAACAAATTTTTCTGATGTTAACTCCAGGTGGTTAAGATATCCCCTAGACAGACCAACCCCGCCAATACATATTTCTCCAATGACACCTGCAGGCTGAGGGATCATAAAACTATCCAAAATAAATATCTCATTATTATAAATTGGGTCTCCAATTACAGGAGACACTAAATACTCTTTAAGATTGTCTTTTGTTATTTGGAAAGTACAAACAGCTACTGTAGTTTCTGATGGACCATATGAATTCACTAACTGTATATTTGTATTTTCAACAATTTCTTTTACATCTTTCAAATTTTGACGTTCACCTCCGGTTAATATCAATCTTAAATCTAAGCTATTTTTGATGTTATATTCTCCGGAATTATTTAGTAAAAGATTTAAGTACGTTGGTGTAAATTTCAAAAATGTTATTTTTTTGTTTAATATGTACTTTGAAACCTTTTCTGGGTCTTTCTGTATCAATTCATCCAAAAAGTGTAATGTTCCTCCATTAAGAATAGTACCATATAGACTTGTGTAAATAACATCAAATGACATACTAGATGATACAATACTGCTATCCTTAGAAGTTATTTTATATTCTTTTGTAAACCAATTATTATAATTCACTATTGATTTATGCTCAATTTGAGATCCTTTTGGCACTCCTGTTGTTCCAGACGTATATATCAAGTAAGCTAAATTTGAAGAATCATAATCAAGATTAAGATTTCTTTTATTATACTTATTCGACTCCTGAATTAGGCTTAGTATCTCTTTAGATTTAACAAATTCTGAACACTTGCTATCTTCTAGTATAAAATCCACTCTACTAGGGGGCAATTTTGAATCAATAATTGTATAGGCCCCTCCTGATTTCATAACACCCAGAATACCTATCAATGTTAAATAAGGTTCATCGCTAAGTTCAACCCCTATTGTAAAATCATCTCCTTTTCTTTTATCAATAAGGTATGAAGCTACACTATTTGAATATTCATTCAATACTTTATAAGTGATTTCTTTGCTTCCAGACACTATTGCTATATTCTCTGGTGTTACTTCTACTTGTTCTTGAAATAGGTCTACAATTGTTTTATCTGCTTCATAACTGACATTCGTTTTGTTAATTTTTGAAAATAAGCTATTTTCCTTTTGGGAAAAATATGTCAATGTATTCAAGGGTTGATTCGAACTTATAACAAACTGTTCAATTAAGTTATAGAAATGTTCTTTAATAGTGTTCATATCCTCAATAGAGTATACATTTTCATTAAATCTAAATTCTATAGAAAGTGCAGTTTGAGAAGGAGCTATGACGATTCGAAAATCATAATTTGTTTGTTCATATACATCTAATGATTCTAATTTTAAAGTATCACTTTCGTAATCTTGAAGATCCTCAAAATCATCTTGAATAGTTTCTTGAACAGGGTAGTTTTCGAACACTACAATATGATCCATCAAATCCATTCCTAATTCACTTTGTGATTGAACTTCTGATAGATTTAAATAATGATGTGAATTACTTGATGTAGCTTTTTGTTGTAAATCACTTAACAAGTCAATAGGTGTTTGAGTATTGCTATACTCGACTCGCACTGGAATTGTATTAATGAAAAGTCCAATCATATCTTCTACACCAGTTAATTCTGCTGGTCTACCCGAAACTACAGATCCAAAAACTACATCTTTTACATTATTATATCTAGAAAGTAAGTATCCCCATACTCCTTGTACAAAAGTATTTTCTGTTATGGATGAGTTCTGACAAACTACATTCAATTTTTGATACAACTCATCTTCTACTTTAAAACTGGTTTTTGTCTGCTTGTAAGAATATAAATTTTTAATCTCTTTTCGGAATGGTATTATTGTTGAGTTTGAATAACCTGATAAATATGTATTCCAATAGTCTAATGATTCTTTTTTGTTTATTTTATTTAACCATTCAATATACTTTGAGTAATTAACTGGTGATCCAAGAGTAAAGGATTCATCTTTTGCTAAACTCGACTGTATTTTATAAAAATCATTGATTAATATACTTATACACCATCCATCCATCAAAATATGATGATGACTCCAAATAAACTCATAAGACCCATTACCAAAATCCAATACTTTTAGCCTCATTTGGCAAGGTTGTTCAAGATCAAAACCTTCTAACCTATCCTCAGATTTTATAGAATCTATGTATTCCGTTCTTTCATTTTCATCTGTAAATTGACGTGCAACTTTCTCATAGCTAAAAGTACTCTCTGTATTTTTCCAAACTATTTGTAAAGGCTTCCCAGCAAAATCATTCGTAAAACTTGTTCTCAGAATTCCATGCCTATTTACTAATCCATCATAGGCTTGTCTAATAGATGTCACATCTAATGCATTGTACTTAATTCCATATGAAACTTGCTCAAAGTACATGCTAGTAGATTTTTCAGTCAACCAATGGTAATACATCCCTTGTTGTAATGGTGATAATTCGTAAACATCTTCTACATCACCTTTTAATTGAATGGTTTTCAATTCGTTAAAACCTAAACCTTTAACAGTTAAATCTGAAGGTGTGATATTCTTAGAATCATCAATTGACAAACCTTCAATTAAACTTACCAGTTGTTTTTTATATGCTTCGATTAATAAATCAATCGTTTCTTGATGGTAAATAGCTTTAGGAAACCTTATCGACATGGTAAGCTGATTAGTAACCATCATTCCTGAAACGTCTAATAAGACATCTGTTCCGTTTTTAGCATCTACACTTCTACCTATATCTTCATTTGCATAATCAAACAATGAGTCATTAGAGTTTCCTGCCTTACTCCCAAAATCGCCTAAATAATTAAATATAATAGAAGGTGTAATACCTGATTTTAAGCCACTAGTTAGATATTTTAACATCCCATATCCTATTCCTTTATTAGGAATTCTTCTTAGGTCTTCTTTTACTTTTATAAGTCCGTTTTTATTAGAATCAACATTAGATAAGTCCAACACAAAAGGATAAACTGAGGTAAACCATCCTACGGTTCTACTTATATCTATATTATTAATAATTTCCTCCCGGCCATGACCTTCCATTTTTATTACACTCTTATCTAACTGAAAAACCTCTTTAATTGCAAGTCCTAATGACGTAAGTAGTACATCATTAATCTCTGTATTGTAAACTCCATGGACTTTAGTTTGTAAAAGCTCTGTGGTTGCCTCATCTAAAATAAACGATGCACGTCCATTATGTTCTATAAAATTGACTGTTCTTTCTCTGTCTGTTGGCAAATTTGGAATTGATTTTTTACAAATTTCTTCCCAGTACGTCTTCTCTGATGTATTGTATAGCTCATGAGCATATTCTTTTTGTAAATGAGCCCATTTCTGAAAAGAATCTGTTTTTAATGGCAAGCACAACTTTTCATTTTTTAAACACTGATTGTACGTTGTCGATAAATCTTCTAAAAGTATTCGCCAAGACACTCCGTCTACTACCAAATGATGAAGAATTAGAGCCAATCGGTCACCATCACACAATCTAAAATGACCTATTTTTAACAGAGGTCCTTTTTCTAGATCAATACTAGATTGAATTGTCTCTGATACTTGAGCCATAATTTCTAAAGCGTCCTCTTTATCCTGAAGGTCATAAAAATCAACAGAATAATGCTTACTATCAATCCCCTTATTACATTGTTTTTGAATACCATTATCATTACTATACGTCATTCGTAAAACGTCATGATGCTCAACTAATTTACCCAAACACTTTTCTAAAATATCTGGATCAATTTGCTCGTTTATTTTTAACGCTACGGATTGATTATAATGATGTGGTATTTTAATAGTTGAAGCTTCAAAAAAGTAATGCTGAATTGGGGTTAATTCTACATCTCCTTTCACCTCTGATTGATCAATAATATTATCATTAATCTCCATCAGTTTTGCCACATCTTCCAAAACTGGTTTACGCAATAACTGCTCTACCTTAATAGTATATCCCTTTTGTTTTAGACGTGACACGACCTGGATTGATTTTATTGAGTCTCCGCCTAAATTGTAAAAACTATCTTTAACACTAATTGATTCTCTTTTTAAAACATCTTCCCAAACTGACACCAAGACTTTTTCTTCTTTAGTTTCAGCAGCGACATACTCTGTACCTGTTGATACATTTTCCACTTCAATTACTGGCAATCTTTTTTTATCTACTTTTCCATTAGACGTTAATGGCATATTATCAAGTTGAACAAAATGATTAGGCAGCATATAATCTGGAAGGTTTTGCGATAAGAAACCTCGTAAATCAATTGTATTCTCCGCTTGATCAGAAACTATATAAGCTACTAATTCTTTATTTCTATTAGCATCTTCATTAACTAGAACAATAGCTTCTCTGATGTTTTCTTTTGCCAACAACAAATGTTCTATTTCACCTAATTCTATCCTAAAACCATTAATCTTTATTTGATCATCTTTTCGTCCATGAAATATCAAGTCACCATTTGGAAGCCATGCTCCTAAATCTCCAGTTTTATAAAGTCGTTCTCCTTTAACGAAAGGGTTTTTTATAAATTTTTCTTTTGTTAATTCCGGAAGGTTTAAATAACCTCTAGCTACACCTTCTCCTCCAATACATATTTCTCCAAGAACCCCTTTAGGTTGTAATCTATTACTTTTATCCAATACATAAATCTTAGCATTTGTGATTGGTTTTCCTATTGGAATATTCTCTCCTACCAATACGTCTTTTGTTTCCATCTTAAACACAGAACCACAAATACTAGTCTCTGTTGGGCCATACGCATTGTAATATGTTCCTAATTCTGCATACTCCATTACTTTATCAAATACTGGTGACTCGCCAGCGGTAATAAGTGTTTTTATTCCTGACAAAGATTTCATATTCATCATTTTGAAATATGAAGGAGGAATTGTAGCGATATTGATATTGTTATTGTTTATATATTCTTCTAAAGATTTTGGATCCTTTCTTTTTTCTTGATCTATCATAAATAAATTCCCTCCTGATAGAAGTATTAAGAAAATTTCCCAGATGGAAGCATCAAAAGAAAATGATGCAAATTGAAGGCCGTTATAACTTGAATCTAACTCAAATTGATCAATTTGAGAAAGCATCGTATTCACAATTCCCTTATGCTCAATCATTACCCCTTTTGGTTTCCCTGTAGATCCAGAGGTATAAATTACATATGCAAGATCTGTAGGAATAACTACATTTTCAAGTTTGGTTTCATCGTAATTTGAAGGTTCAAATTCTACATCTATCGCAAATAATTCTCCTTCATAATAGTCCATATCAAACATAAAAGATGTTTCTGTTATCAACAACTTTAGATTAGTATCATCGACTATATGAGTTTTTCTAAGTTCTGGTAAGGCCGGATCAATAGGAATAAAAGCTGCTCCCGATTTTAAGATACCCAGAATAGAGATAATATAAGATTCACTCCTATCTAACTGAACACCAATAAAATCTCCTTTTTCTATTCCGTAATCAGTGATTAAACATTTAGACAGCTGATTAGAAATTTTATCTAATTCTGAATAGCTTAGTGTTTTTCCATTAAAAGAGACTGCCGTCTTATTTGGATTTAAGTTTACTTGTTTTTTAAAAAGACTTACTAATGTGTTTTTCTTTGGATAAGGTAATTCAGTTTGATTAAATTCACTTATTTGTTCACTTATTTCATTGTTACTCAAATAATTAATAGACCCTATTTTATCCTGAGTATTATTTAAAAGCGAAATAAGCAACTGTTTATAATGATTCATGAAACATTCTATCATTGACTTTTCATAAACATCCTCATTATATTTTAAGACAAATGATAGTTTTCCTTCAACTTCCTGAAAATGAACTTCTATATCATTCTTACATTTGGTAATTCCTAAATCTTTAACAACACTAACGTCTTCTTTGTCCAAAGTTCCTAATTGGGTATTATCCGTTATATTATGAAAGGATACAGAAATATCGAAAATGGGGCTTCTAGTCATATCATATTTCAAGTCAAGATCTTCTACAAGTCTATCGAAGGAATACATTTGATGTTCATAAGCCGAAAGTGTTGATTTCTTTACTTTATCAAAAAACTCCTCAAAAGTATCTTCTCCAGATACTTGATTTCTTAATGCCAAAACATTAAGATAAAAACCTATTTGATTTTCTAAATCTAATTGATCTCTTCCTGCAATTGGAGTACCTATAATAACATCTTCTTCCGAAGTATATTTATTCAAAAGTATGTTTAATGCAGATAATGCTCCCATAAACAAACTTCCTCCTCTATCCTGTGTAAAAGATTTTAGTTTATCGGTTATTGTAGAAGAAATAAATGTTCTTAAAGATCTACCGTTATATGTTTTGATTCTTGGGCGTTGTTTATCGGTCGGTAGATTTAACAAGGATAACTCTCCAGATAAATTTTCTAGCCAGTATTTTTTATCTTCATTAAACATTTTTGTGTCTAATTGGGATAATTGCCAAGAACTATAGTCTTTATATTGAATTCTTAATTCAGGTAAATTAGGTGTAATTCCTTTAACAAATGCTTCATAATATGTTAGTACATCTTTGGATAATACGTCCATTGACCATCCATCACTTATGATATGGTGCATATTATAATAAAAAACATATTCTGTATCTGATATTTGAAGAATAGCAACTCTTAACAAGGGACCCTTTTCTAAATCAAAAGGACGTTGTGAATCTTCTTTTATATAGGTATCTACAATGTTTGTATTAGTATCCTGTTCTCGATAATCCTTAAAATCTATTTTAAGATTTAATTCTTCTAATGGTAAAATCCATTGCCTTATCTCTCCATTACTATCTTCTTTAAAAATAGTTCTCAAGATTTCGTGCCGATTAACAGTAGAGAATATAGCCCTTTTTAATTTTTCTATATCATACCCTCCTTTTAACCTTACTGATGAAGGCATGTTATACGCTAAAGAAGTTCCTTCATATTGACTTAAAACCCATAACCTTTTTTGAGCATCCGATAGTGAATAATTTGTCGAAAGATTAATTACAGGTATTATCGGTGAAGTTCCTTCACTGTGCTCTATAGACTGTAGGTATTTTATTAGATCTTGTTTATTTAATTTAATTTCTTGAATTAAATCATTAGACAATTCTTTCTCGTACGATACTACCTCTATATTATTGTCATTCAATACAAGTCTAATATTCTCTTCCCTTAATCTAGTGGTTAACTCTTTAGCTGTATTTTCCATTATTAAATAATTTTCTTTTTAATTTAGATTTTTGTTAATATTCTATTGTTTTTTCTCCAAATAACCGCTCAGCATCAATATTTCTTCCAAGACATTCCTCTACCAGTTTATTAGATTCAACAATTGGTCTTGATTCATCAGTATACTTTATAGAACTAATAAACTCTAACCAAGGTTCTAACCCCATTGCATAAACAAATACATTTCTAGGATTAAAGATTTTCATTAAGCTCCTACCTTGATCATAATTACATCCCGCAAGACGGCGAGATTGATCTTTGTCCCTGTCCATTTTTTTTGATAACAGAGGGCCGTAAAGCCACGATAATGGAGCACCGTCACATTCCATTCCCAAAAAAAGCACGTCGATGTCTCCAATGACTGACTGTACTCTCTGATAAACTTCTGGTTGAACATTACAAGAATCTGCAGCAAATAATAGTTTAAGTTTATTATGAAGAGAAACATGAAAACAAAGTTTGCTTCTAACATCTAAATCCGAATGTTCTCCTATAAACGGAAGCCCTGTTATAATACATTTATCCATTTTGATAGATTCCATATCTCCTAACTCGATAACATTCTCGAAGCCAATATTATTTAGCATTAATTTTAAACTCGGATCCTGAAGATTCCCTCTACTACAACCAGGAACAACAATATTCTTGATCATATGCCTAAGCTGTAAAAGTGTCTCTAACAGTACGTGATCCTGATGATTATGAGTAATCAAAACATAATCTATTTCTTTAGGTAAGTCATTTACCGTAAATCGATTAATTTCTGTTTCGTACCCATCATAGCTAATTACAGGATCAACTAAAATTGACATCTCACTAGTTTCTACTAATACACAAGCATGTCCAAAATACCTCGTTCGTATCCCCGCCCCTTCATATTCTTCATATTTTTTAGGTGGTTCTTTAGTAAAAAAGCTTTTGAATAGTTCTTCCTGTTCAGGCTTAATCTGAAGTAGGTTTTTTATCTCATTATAATCTCCAGGCTCACGTTTCATTCTAAACAATTGATCAATTACCTGATTTTTAAAAGCGACATCTAGATGTATAAGGTTTTCATCCTCTAATCTTGGAGTACTTAAAACAAAGGGACGATCATCATCAGCTTCTACCAATTGCAATGAAATTGACTGAGAAGTTTCATCGTAGTATTTGCTTTGGTATAATAATGATTCAAAAAATCTATAATTTGGCTGATCATTTAGGTCATAGTACAACTCAACAAATCCTTTTAATGGTTCTGGTATTTTTGCATACAATGGTTCCATAGAATATCCCACCGCTTCTTTCTGAAGTAACTCATTTAATTCATGTATTGCGTCTCTCAATTCTAACATATTAGCTCTTTGATCGACTGTTTTATTCATTAAATCTTTGATCTCTTCTACTCGTCCTCCTTGATAATCAATAAAAGGACCTCCTAGCATTTCAGGTTTTTTAACTGCAGCAGCGTGAATTTTTGGATTTTTGATATAAGACTCCATAATCTTTAAGTGCCTGTCTTTAATATTCATTGCTGCCGTAGCAGGTGATACCAAATGGGACCAAGCATACCATTTATCTATAAGTCCTTCTATTGCGACATTGAATTTTAAATATTGTAAGTTTTCTGTTTTACTCATTTTTGATATATTTTTAAATAAAAAGTATTAGAATTAAATGACTGCTTTAGATACAATTCTACTTGTGTTAATACTTGTTTTTTGCCATGATTGATTTTCTATTTCATCTGATAAGGCTATAATTGTTGAATCGTGAAATAGGGTTGTCATATCGACGCGAACATCAAATTCTTCTCTAACTTTTGTGATTACTCGTGCTGCTTTTAAACTGTGACCTCCTAATGCGAAGAAATCATCTTCGATCCCTATATTTTTTCTTTCCAGTACTTCTTCCCAGATTGCTACTAATTGTTTTTCCTTTTCATTTCTTGGTGCCATATAATTAGAATCAATGGCAAAAACTCCATCAATTGGATCTGGAAGCAAGTTTTTATTTACTTTTCCATTTGCAGTTAAAGGAAAATCTTCTAAAATCATATACATTGATGGAACCATGTGATCTGGAATTTTCTTTAGAAGATATTTTTTCAAATCAACAGGTTTGATTTCTTCCTTTGTAGTTACATAAGCGACTAATTCTTTATTTCCAGAACCATCTGTTTTCAATAATACAATCGCATCATTAATACGTTTGTTAGCTAATAGATGGTATTCTATTTCTCCCAATTCTATACGATAACCACGAATCTTGATTTGGTCATCTTTTCTGCCTACAAACTGAATTTCACCATTTGGCAACCACTTACCTAGATCTCCGGTCTGGTATAATCGTTGATTTTCATTAAATTTATTTTTTATAAATTTTTCAGATGTAGCTTTTTCATTATTAAGATACCCTCTGGCTAAACCATCACCACTAAGACAAATCTCACCAACAACTCCAATAGGCTTCAACAAATTATATTCACTTAAAATATACGCTTGGCTATTATTTATTGGTCTACCAATAGAAATATCCTGAGATATTTCTTTAATACTATGGGTTAATGAAAAAGTAGTATTTTCTGTAGGTCCATAAGCATTTATAATTTCTACATTATCATACTCGCTTTTTAATTTTTGAATATGAGTTGGAGATAATTTATCTCCTCCAACTAATATTGTTGTCAAAGTTTCAAATATTTTAATCTCTAATTCAACTAGTTGATTAAACCACCCAGATGTGAACCACATTACATTCACTTCATTTCTTTGTATCTCTCCCGATAGTTTATTTGTATCTAGTAATACTGCATTAGAGCATAAAATTAATTTGGCTCCATTTAATAAAGGACCCCAGAATTCAAAAGTAGTAGCATCAAATGAACAAGCCCCAGTTGCTAACAAAGTATCTTTTTCAGTAATATTGTAGTAGTTAGTAGACTTAACTAAACGAATTATGCTACGTTGCTCTATCATAACTCCTTTTGGCTTACCCGTAGAACCTGAAGTATACATCACATACGCTAAATCTGTAGATAGTGTCTTATTTTTCGGCAAATCTTTAGAATAGTTTATTATCTCACTTTTAAATGATTCTAATAAGTAATCATCAATTGTAAGTTTACATGAGCAATCTTCTTCCATATAACTTATCCTATCCTCTGGATAGCTAGGATCCAAAGGAACATAACATCCTCCAGATTTTAGCACTGCTAACTCTGCAATAATCCACCATTCACTTCTTTCTAATTTAATTCCAACAAATTCTCCATGTTGAATAGCATAATCTTTTAGAAGGTGATTTGCCAATTGATTTGATAGATCATCTAATTCTCTATATGTGTACTCCTTTTTTTCAAATACAAGAGCTATTTTATTAGGACTCTCATCAACTTGCTCTGCAAAAAGTTCTGTTATTGTCTTATCCTTTGGATACTCTTCTATAGAATTGTTAAAATCATGGAGCAATTGATATTTATCTTTCTCCGATAAATAATCAATCAACCCTATCTTTTGATCAACATTATCTAATATTATTGATACTAGTTTTCTGAAATGATTTATCAGGTTTTTTATGAATTGCTGATCATAGATATCCGTATTATACTTTATTCCAAAAGAAAGAGAATCTCCAACCTCCTGAAAATTAATTTCCAGATCAAATTTTGATAGCGTTGATTTAGTATGAACAATATCTTCAATATAATTTTTGTCAGCTTGGATATGCTCCTTTTTTTCTCCCGCATTTTGAAGAATTAGCATCACATCAAATAAGGGACTTCTACTTATATCTCTCTTCAATTCTAAATCATCTACCAAACGATCAAAAGGATAAGATTGATGTCTATACGCTGATAATGTATTTTCTTTAACATCATTAAATAGTTCTCGAAAACTATTATCTGGATTTATTTTGTTTCGTAATGCAAGTGTATTAATATAAAAACCTATTTGATCTTCAAGGCTTTTATGATTTCTGCCAGCTATTGGAGTTCCTAAAATTATATCCTTATCGGAAGTATAATGATAAAACATAGTATTCCAGCATGACAATAAACCTATAAAAAGACTACCTCCTTGTTCTTGACAAAAGTTTTTCAATCGCTGTGTTTCCTTTTCTGAGATGGTCGTTTGAAGCTTATCACCATTGAATGTTTTAACTTTTGGACGTCTTTTCTCTGTTGGAAGATTTAAAACCGGTAGCTCTCCTGACAAATTATCTAACCAATATTCTTTATGAAACTGATATTCGCTATTTTCAATTTGATTTAACTGCCAAAATGAATAATCTTTATATTGAATACTAAGTTCTGGTAAGCTAGGAACACTCATTTCCTCATAGCACTCATAATAATAAAGAACATCATTAAACAACACCTTATTTGACCAAGCGTCACTAATAATATGATGCATATTAAAGTAAAACACATAATGATCTTCAGAAAGATGAATCAAAGTCGCTCTTAGTAACGGACCATTATCTAATGAAAATGGCACAAAAGAGTCATTATCAATATAAGCCTGCGCAGTTTCTTCTTTGTTTTTAGAATCTCTTAGATCCTGATATCCCATTGTAAAACAGATATCTTCTTTAGCAACTACCCATTGTCTAACTTCACCGGATGTCTCTTCTCTAAAAATTGTTCTGAGAATCTCATGTCTATCTATAGTAGCATTAATAGCTTTTCTGAAATTTTCTATATCATATCTTCCTTTAAGTTCTATATAAGATGGCATATTGTAAGCTATTGAACCTTCTCGTGATTGACTTAGAACCCATAGTCTTCTTTGCGCATCAGATACTGGATAGCTTTCCGAAACTTCTACTTTCTCAATACTTATAAAGTTAGATTTATTTGAATTGGAAATTAAATTTGCATGAGATTCTAAAGTTAAATTATCGAACAATTCCTTAAGAGTCAATTTAACATCAAATGTCTTATGATATTCGTTAATCAACTGTGTTGCTTTTAGACTATGCCCACCTAAGAGGAAAAAATCATCTTTTGCTCCAATTTTGTTCTTTTGTAAAACTTCTTCCCAAATTAAAGCTAAATTTTGCTCTACTTGATTTCTTGGTTCTACATATTCGATACCGGTAGCAATTTCTTTATTTTTAAGACCGATCAAATATTCCTTATCTACCTTTCCATTAACTGTTAACGGCAATGTATCCATCTGAATAAAATATGTAGGCAACATATATTCTGGTAATTTTCCAACCAGATAACTTCTTAATTCTACTGCCTTAAAATCATTATCTCCCAGAACATACGCCACAAGCTCTTTTTCAGAGTTTTCATTTAAAGTGACTAAAACCAGTGCTTGATTAATGTCATTTTTAGTAAGTAATTGTTTTTCTATTTCTCCTAATTCTATTCTATGCCCTCTGATTTTTACCTGATCATCTTTCCTGCCAATATACTCTATGTTCCCATCAGGTAACCATCTAGCCAAATCACCAGTTTTATATAAGTTTCCTGTCTTTCCGAGAAGGTTTTTAACAAACTTCTCTTTTGTTAATTCTGGTCGATTAAGATAACCTACAGCAACACTATCTCCTTCTATTACGATTTCTCCTATAACACCTATTTTACAGGGTCTATTTTCATAATCAATTAAATTGATTTTTACATTCGAGATAGGTTTTCCTATTAGAATTTTTCCCTCTTCATTATGGATTTCTTTAGTTATACATCCTACTGTAGCCTCAGTAGGTCCATATTCGTTATATATTTTTATATCCTTATTCAAGGATATTAAGGTGGCTATTTGTTCCTTAGATAGCTGTTCTCCACCACAGATTACTATTTTAATATTTGTCTCTTCTATATTTAATTGCCCCACTAAAGAAATATGAGCAGGAGTTAACTTCAGAATATCAATATCTGGATTAATAAAACTCTCTTTTAATAATTCGGATATATCTAATTTTTCACTTCCAATCCATATCTTTTTTCCTCTTGTCAAGCTTGTGAATAATGAAGTTACTGTAAGGTCAAAAGAGACCGAGGTTATTAATCCCCAATTTCCAATATTTAGATTATGGAAGTAGTAATCATTTGCCCATTGAATGTAATTCATAAGGTTATTTTGACTAATCAAACATCCTTTTGGGTTACCTGTTGATCCTGAAGTATAAATACAGTAGGCGATATCGTCTGGTGCAATTCTTACCTTACAATCATCTGTCGATGATTCATAAATCTTCTTATCTGATGGTACTACTATCTCTACGTTAGAAAAATCATAGATGTTAAGCAAGTCGGAATCACTAATTAAAGTTTTTGCTTTACTATCTCTTAAAATAAATTGTATTCTTTCTTCTGGATATTCTTGATCAATAGGCACATAATATGCTCCAGCTTTTAAAACCCCAAGTATACTAACTACAAACCAACTTGAACGCCCTTGTAAAATAGCAACAGAATCTCCTTTTTTAATATTACATTGATTAATTAAATAATTTGAAAGTTGATTGGCTCTTCTACTAAGTTCTAAATAAGAAATCTCATTACCTTCATCGATTAAAGCAATGCTATCAGGGTTCTCTATTACCTGATCTTCAAAAAGCTTGATAATTGATTTGTTTGTTTCAAACTCTTTTTTAGTGTTATTTGATTCTTCAATAATTGCTTTCTCAAATTGGCATAACTCTAAACTTTTATTATTCGGTTCTAATTTAAAAAAGGATAGTAACTGTTTCTCAATAAGATTTATTTCTTTCTCTCCAAACTGTTCTTGATCATAGTATAATTCTACGGCAATTTTATCTCCATAATCAACACAACATACTTTAAGTTTAAACAGATCATTCACAGAATATATATCACTCACCTTAAATACACCTTCTGTCTCCTGAGAACTGAAATCCTCTATAAATTGAAAACAGTAGTTAAAGTTCTTGTCTTTGGATCGATTAGAACTATTTTCTCTATCTAAAGAAAAATAATCTGACCAGTTTTGTACGTTTTCAACCTGTGATCGAACCTGCTCTATTCTTGTAAAATCATTTATCTTTTGTGAAGTATCTATTTTAACGGGTATTGCTTTATTTATAACCCCTAGTGTATGATTTAACTCTTCATAGTTTCTCTTAAAAGGAATGTAACCAATAGTTAACTCATTTTTTTCAAATAAGGATAGGTATTCAACTAATTGAGAAAATAGAATATCACTAACATCACAATTTTCATCTTTACTTAACTGAAAAAGTTCTACATACTTTTCTTTTTCTATAACATGAATGTTCTTCTTTATAGGATTAAATAGAGATTTTCGTTCACCTGAAAAAGGTTCCAATCGATTTTCTATTTGAGGATCATAAGTGTCCCAAAAAATTGTTGCGTCAGGCTCTGGGTTATTAATTAATTCATTTTGCCAAGCAGCATAATTCACATAATCAATTTTCTCTATTTCTTCTTTATATTTTTCACGATCCAAAAGTGCCAAAGAAAGCTCTTGACAGAAAAACGAAATGCTATATACATCTCCCCACAATGCATATAATCTAATATAAACAGACTTTATATTCTCATTCTCTGTAACAAAACAGAATCTAATTGGTGAGTTTAAGTATGGACTATAAGGTTTACTAAGTTGACTATTAATATCATCTTCAAGATTTTCTGAACAACTATCAATTTTTTTGTAATCAATTTCTGATTCTTCAGAAGAAAATTGAACAGGGTAATTGTAATTCTTATTAGAGTAAATTTTTGATGAAAGTACTTGATGTCTTTGCACTACTGATTCAATCGCGGGCAACAATTGATCTAATGGAACATCCTTATACATTCGCAATTCTATCTGATTGTACAAAACATTAGAGTTATCCTCTTGAATTTTCCATAAATTTTTCTGATTAATGGAAAATTCATAACCATCAATATTTGTTAAAGTATTTGAATTCATAACGTATTTTTGAAACTTGAATTATTATTTAAAGCGTGAGTATTCATACATACAGTTAGTTGTATGTATATTGAAAAAAAGCAATAAATTGACTATAGAATTTCGATAGACGTAATACTTACCAGAAGATATTTTAAGTAAGTTTATGAAATTGGTGATGCAAATTATTTTTTTGGAATGCTACCGAAATTGGAACCATAAGAAACTCTAGCAAATTGTATTTTCAAACTAATGAGTTTTACCTGTAATACTTGATCATTAAAATAATTGATCCTGTTACTTGCTATGAAACGATTTTCTTTGATCAAACTGTTTTATTTGTATTTCTTTATAAAAACTGTATAAAATACTATTAAAAAAGAAAATATAAAGACTTGTTTATGATATTGATACAATAATTTTTCGATCTCCTTCGTAAGAGTTTCTTCCGTGTGACATTAGCATGTTATCCAAAAATAAAACATCTCCTTTTTGCCAAGGAAATTGTATTGTGGATTTTTCATAAGCATGTTTTATTTCAGAAATTTCTTCTTTTGATATTTCAGTACCGTCTCCGAAAAATGTATTATTTGGTAAATCATTATCAGATTCAACAGATTTAAGGATATCATCATTCAGCATGTGTTTATTAAAAAACAAACTATGATTAAACCACACCATTTCTTTTGTTTCTGGGTGTTCCCATATTGCTTTTTTAGTCCATTTAAGAATTAGCGTGTCCTCATCTTGCCAATCAAATAGCATTCCTGATTTCTTACATTCGTCCTCAACTACTTTTCTATCCTTAGTTTGAAAAACTTCTTGCCAAGATAAACCCAATAATCCGTTAAGATTTCTTCTATAAAGCACTCCTTTTTCTAAAAATTTATTTTTTAAACTCTCGCTTAGAAAAGTTACTATCTTTCTATTATCTGCTATTGGTGTTTCTCCTTTTTTTATCGCTGGTTGCACACAACAAAACACAATTCTTTTAGGGTGATTAGGAGCGTATGAGCTTTCACTATGCATGTTTATTATTTGATCATTTGGGTAGGTTGTAGATACATAAACATTATTATCGATCTCAAAACGAGGAGATGATCTCATTTTATATTCTAAAAGTTCATTTGGAAATTTACTCATCAAATTTTGAAATTTCTCTACACTATTAACGTTAAACCCTCTTAATAAAATTGCTCCGTATTTTTTTAAATTAGAAGTAAATAAGTTTTTATTGTCAATTATCCAATTTTCTAAATTAAAACCCGAATTAACTGGTTCTACAACAAGAGGAAATTGGTCTATATTGTTCAAAAATGAATTTCTAACCTCTTCGCCATCGCTTATTTTCTTTACTTTTATATTTCTGAATTTTTCTAATGTGTTTTTCATTTTAGTGATGTTTTAGTGATATTTTAATAACTCTTTAATTTTTGAAGATTTTTTTTCCTAGAATTTCGAATTGATTCCATTTGATAATCAACATCCTTAATTTTTTTACTTGGCTTGTTTATTAATTGTTTTAGAAGAATTTTATAGTCTCGCATCATTTTTTTAATTAATGGTTTTTCATATAAATCACTATCATAATTTATATTAAAGTAAATATGTTCCCCTCTTTCCATAAAATTCATGATCATATCTAATTTTGATTTCGCTTCTCCTTGATCTATAATTTCACCCTCATTGTATTCTATTGCTACATCCTTGTTGTCTTCAATAATATTATGAAAAGATAACATCACATCAAATAATGGATTTCTAAGCGGATCTCTCACCAATTTCATGTCATTTATTAATCTATCAAAAGGATATGACTGATGATCGTAATTTTTGAGCATTAACTTTTTGACTCTTTTAAAAGTATCTATAAAACTTTCGTCTGGATCTATTTGATTTCTTACCACTAAAGTATTTATATAACATCCAATTTGATTTTTTAAATCGAGATGATCTCTACCCGCAACAGGTGTTCCAATTATAAAATCCTGACCTTGTGTATATTTATGAAACAAAATATTCCAAACGGTTAGGACCCCCATAAATAAACTTCCAGAATTTTCATTACAAAAGTCTTTTAACTGTGCGGTGCTTTCTGAAGAAATATAAGTTGCAAGTTTATATCCAAGATATTTTTTGGATTTAGGACGAGCGTTTTGGCCTGGTAAATCTAGTATAGGTAATTGACCGGATAATATCTCTAACCAATAATTTTTATCGTTCTTAAATTTTTCATTATTCGTTTGGTCTATTTGCCAAAAAGCATAATCCTTATATTGGATTCTTAGTTTTGCTAAATCCACCTCAACTCCATTTTTATTAGCTTCATAGTATTTAAGTACATCATTAGCTAATATATTCATCGACCATCCATCACTAATAATATGATGCATATTAAAATGAAAAATAAAACTCTCATCAGCCATTCTAATTAAACTAGCCCTTAAAAGAGGTCCTTTTTCTAAATCATATGGTCTGTAAGATTCTTCTGAAATATAATTATTAACACTTTGTTGTTTATCTTCTCGACTTCTAACATCCATATACTTAATTTTAAAACCAAGTGTTTCTTTTGTTAAAATCCATTGTCTTATTTCTCCAGATTCATCTTCTTGAAATATTGTTCTCAATATTTCGTGTCTATCTATAGTATCATTTAACGCCTTTTCTAAACTTTCTACATTGTAATCTCCTCGTAATTCTGTTTGAAAAGAAATGTTATATGCTGATGAACCTTCTGGAAATTGACTTAATATCCATAGGCGTTTTTGAGCATCAGATAAAGGGTATGATTTTAAAGTTTCTACTATTCCTATATCTTTATAACTATCATTCTCATTAGATGTTTCTAATAATATAGTATGAGAATGAACTGTAGAACTATTATACAAATCTTTTAAACCAAGTTTTATCCCAAAGGATTTATGATATTCATTAATTAATCTAGTTGCCTTTAAACTATGCCCCCCTAACTCAAAGAAGTCATCATTCATTCCGATATTCTCATTATTCAATACATCTTTCCATATCTTGATTAACTCTTTTTCTCTTTCATTTGATGGAGGTACATATTCAACTCCACCTAAAAATTCTACTTCATCTGGATTGGGAAGTAATTTTTTAGCTACTTTACCATTAGTAGTCAACGGAAGTTTTTCTAATTGAATAAAATGAGCAGGAATCATATAGGTAGGAAGCCTTTTTGACAAATACTCCCTTAAGCTAGAAATATCTAATATTTCTTCTGAAACTAAATAAGCCACCAACTCTTTACTTCCTGAATTTGTTTCTTTTGCCAAAACGATTGATTCTTTGACATCTTCTTTGGTTAATAATTGATATGCTATCTCTCCTAATTCTATTCTATAACCTCTAATCTTGACCTGATCATCTTTTCTTCCAATAAACTCTACAGTTCCATCAGGTAACCATCGTCCTAGATCTCCTGTTTTGTATATTATATCTCCTTTAATAAATGGATTCGATATAAATTTTTCTTCTGTTAATTGTGGTGAATTCAAGTATCCTCTTGCCAAACCATCACCTCCTAAACAAATCTCTCCTTTAACTCCAACAGGAATTAAAGAATTATTAGTATCCAGTATATAAACTTTACTATTACTAATTGGTTGTCCGATAGGAATATTTTCTGACACTTTCCCTATATTATATGTTATAGAAAAAGTTGTATTTTCTGTGGGACCATAACCATTGATTATTTCAAGATTTTTATAAGTTTCTCGTAACTTATGTATATGTATAGAAGATAATTTATCACCACCAGATATTATAGTTTTTAAATTTCTAAATATGTCAAGGTTAGACTCTACTAGTTGATTTAACCAACCTGCTGTGAACCACATTACATTTACATCTCTTTTCTCTATCTCATATGCCAAAAGTTCATTATCTAGTAGGGTATCGTTCGAACATAATATTAATCGAGATCCATTTAATAGTGTACCCCAATATTCGAAAGTAGTAGCATCGAATGAAAATGAACCTGTTGCTAACAATGTATCTTTACTAGAGAAACGATAATAATTAGATGATTTCACCAATCTAATTACATTTTTTTGTTCTATCATTACTCCTTTTGGGTTTCCTGTTGATCCTGATGTATACATTACATACGCTAAATTTTTTGATGTAACTTTTACTTTTGGGCAACTTGTATCAGAGTGACGTGCTTCTTTCTTAAAGGATTTTACTGTATTTTCATCTATTGTAAACTTACAGTTGCTATCCTTTTCTATATGATCTATTCTTTGTTGGGGATATTTTGGATCTATTGGAACATATGCTCCTCCTGTCTTTAAAATTGCTAATAGTGAAATTATCAACCACTCACTTCGATCTAATTTAACGCCTATTAAATCTTCAATTTCTATAGAATGATTTTTTAATAGATAATTTGCAAATTGATTCGATAACTCATCTAATTGTTTATATGTGAACTCTTTTTCTTCAAAAATGAGGGCAATTTTATTAGGTTGTTTTTCTACTTCAACTTTATATAAATCAATTATAGTACTATAGTCCGGATATGATTTTTTTGTGTCATTAAATTCCTCTAAGAGTTTATATCTGTCTTGCTCTAAAAGGTAATCAATATCACCTATTTTCTGTTCTGGACCTTCTAAAATACTACCTATTAGATTTTTGTAATGTTGTATTAAGTTTTTTATCATCGAATACTCATATATATCAGTATTGTAATTAACATAAAACGACAGATAGTCTCCAACTTCCTTAAAGTTAATCTCGATATCAAATTTTGATATTCCGGGTCCAAGATCTTTATATGAATCTATAATCTGATTTTCATTATCAATTATATCCATTACCTTACCGGTATTCTGTAATATTAACATCACATCAAATAAGGGATTTCTGCTTGGATCAATAGTGAGATCTAGTTTATCAACTAATTTGTCAAAGGGATACGTCTGATGACTAAAAGATTGCAGGGTAGATTCTTTTATTTTTTCATAGAACTCTATAAAGTTATCGTTCGCATCAATATTGTTTCTCAATGCTAAAGTGTTTACATAAAACCCTATTTGATTTTCAAGATCCGCATGCTCTCTTCCTGCAACAGGAGTACCTATTACAATGTCTTGTAACGATGTGTATTTATAAAGTAGCAAATTCCAAGTAGCGAGTAAATTAATAAATAAGGTGCCTCCATTTTTTTGCGAAAAATCCTTTAGTTTACTAGTAACTTCTGATGATAAACTGGTTTCTAATCTATGTCCCTTGTATGTTTTGAATTTAGGGCGTTTTTTCTGACTTGGCAACTCTAACGAAGGTAACTCTCCAGACAATTTATTCAGCCAATATGATTCATCATCTTTATAGTTTTGATTCTCTGATTCTCCTAATTGCCAAGCTGCATAATCTTTATATTGAATTTTTAATTCTGATAATTCAGGTACTATTCCTTTCTCAAAAGCCTGATAATACTCTAAAGCATCTTTAATTAATATTTCTCTAGACCAACCATCACTTATAATGTGATGCATATTATAGTAAAAGATATATTCTTTATCAGCAGTATGCAGAATTGCTGCTCTTAACAGAGGACCTGTTTCTAAATCAAAAGACGTGTATGAATCTTTATCAACATAATTTTTAACTAAAACTTCTTTGTTAGATTCTTTTCTGAAATCCTGATAATCTACATCAAAATCAAGTTTTTCATATGGCAATACCCATTGTCTTATTTCTCCAGGTTGATTTTCTTTGAAAACGGTTCGTAAGATTTCATGTCTTTTTATAACTGTCGAAATAGCTTTCTTGAAATTTTCAATATTATAATCCTTAGTCAATTTTACGCAAGAAGGCATATTATAGGCTATAGAACTATCTTCTATCTGGCTCAATGTCCATAATCGTTTTTGAGCATCAGACATTACATAATCTTCACTTGCCTCAATATTAGGAATCTTTTTGTATTCCTTATTTTGAGATTGAAAACTCCCATATTCTTGTAAATAAGATAAAATTTCTTCTTTTCTATCTTTAATTTCTTCCAACAGTTTTAGGTCTATTTCTTCATTATCTGAAAAGAGTTTTAATCGTCCGTCAACTACATCTAGTAAAATGTTTTCTTCCGAAATTTTTTCCAAAAACTTGATCATAATTCTATCTCTTTTAACTGCTTATTAGTATTTTGAATTGCTTTTTGCTTTGTAGTGATTTTTATTTGAGAAGCTAAATATTCTATAGTTGGATAATTGAATAAACTAATGACATTGATATTTACCTTAAATTCTTTATTAATTTTATATAATATTTTAATGGCTTTGATGCTATTTCCTCCTAGGTCAAAAAAGTTATCTTTTATACTTATTCTCTCCGTAGCTAATACTTCTTGCCAAAACAGATGTACTCTTTCTTCTATTTTATTGGTGGGTTTTATATACTCTTCTTGATGTAAAATTTCTATATGTTTGGGGTCTGGCAAAGATTCTTTATCTACTTTCCCATTTTTAGTCTGAGGTATACTATCTAATTGTACAAAATGACTAGGCATCATATATTCTGGTAGTTTATCTAACAGATAATTTCGTAAATATTTAGTGCTTAGTTTCTTCTGTGAGACCACATATGCAGTTACTTCCTTTTGTCCGAATACGTCTGTCGTAATTTTAGTAACTGCCTCAACTACATCTTCCTTAGATTGTAATTGAGATTCGATTTCATTAAGTTCTACTCTATATCCTCTAATCTTTACTTGGTCATCTTTTCTTCCTAAAAATTCAATAGTTCCGTTAGATAACCATCGACCTAAATCTCCTGTTTTATATATGTATTCTTCTTTCTGAAACGGGTTTTGAATAAACTTTTCTTTGGTTAACTCTGTCCTGTTCAAATATCCTTTCGCTAAGCCTTCACCACCAATACAAATCTCTCCTATAACGCCTACAGGTTGTAATTGAAGATTCTTTCCTAATATGAATATTTTATTATTAAAAATAGGGTGCCCAATTACCGGATTCTTCATAAAGCGTTGAAGATTATCTTTTGTTATTTCAAAAGTACATACGCCGATTGTCCCTTCTGATGGTCCATAATGATTTATCAATTTTATATTAGTCTCGGATATAATTTTCTGAACATCAGTTAGATTTTGACTCTCCCCCCCAGTCAGAATCAACCTCAAATCTTTACTATTAATAAGATTTGAAGTATCAACCTGATTTAATAAAACGTTTAAATAAGTAGGTGTGATTTTTAAGAATGTAATCTTATTTTCTTCAATATATCTAGAAACTTCAACAGGATTTTTAATAACTAATTTATCCAAAAAATGAATAGCGCCTCCATTTAAAATACATCCAAAAACACTTGTATAGATTAAATCAAAAGCCATACTTGATGTAACAATACTACTATCGTTAGAAGTTATTTGATTCGCATTCTTGAACCAATTGATGTAATTAACAATAGACTTATGTTGGATCTTAACACCTTTTGGCTTACCTGTAGTGCCAGAGGTATAAATCAAATATGCCAAATTAGACGATGAATAATTTATTTGTGGAGCATTATGATTATATACATTCGATTGATTAATTGATTTTACTACCTCATCCACCTGTAAGAAGGTCTTACAAGAACTATCCTCTATAATAAATTGAATTCTATCTTTAGGTAATTCAGGATCTAATAATAAATACGTCCCACCACATTTTAACACTCCTAACATTATAGCTAATGTAAAGTCTCCCCTATCTAATTCTATTGCAACAACATCTTCTGGTTTAATCTTTTTCTCAAGAGATAAATAAGAAGCTATTTTGTTCGACAACTCGTTAAGTTCTGTATATGAAAGCTTTTCTTTTCCATAAACACAAGCTGTTTTATTTGGAGCTATTTTTACCTGTTCTTCAAAAACATCTATAATAGTCTTTTCATTTGGATATGCTACTTTGGTCGAATTAAAATTATTTAATATTTCATTAATTTCTTCTTGTTTCAGGTAACCTAATTCTTCTATTGTTAGCTCAGGATCGCTTAGAATACTATTTAATAGTTCTTTGTAATGATTTATTAAGTTTTCTATGGATTTCTTATCATACAAATCTGTATTATAATTTATAGTAAAAATTAATGCATTTCCAATTTCCTGAAAATGAATATTAATATCCAGTTTTGACGCTACGGCTCCCTCATCAGTAATATCATTACGAGAGTATTCCTTATCTAAGGGTATTTCATAATTATCTTCTACATTATGCAATACCAACATGGAATCAAAAATTGGGCTACGACTGGTATCTCTTTTTATATTAAGATCTTCAATAAGTCTATCAAAAGGATATAGTTGATGATCATATGCGGCAAGTGTATTTTCTTTTACTTTTTTAAAAAATGCAGTAAAACTTTCTTGAGCATCCATCTTATTACGCAATGCCAAGGAATTAACATAGAAACCAATCTGATTCTCTAAATCTTTATGATCTCTCCCAGCAATAGGTACGCCAACTATAGTTTCTTTTTGTGAAGTATACTTGTAGCAGAGTACATTCCAGACAGCTAATAGCCCAATAAACAAGCTACCTTCCTGCTGACGACAATATTCTTTTAACTCTGTGGTAATATTAGTAGATAAAAAAGTTGATAATCTTCGACCATTATGCGTTTTAATCCTAGGTCTTAATTTTTGTCCAGGCAAGTTTAGTTGTGGTAAATCTCCCGATAAATTCTCTATCCAATATTCTTTATGCTTTTTTAATTGATCTGTATTTAGTTGTAATTGTTGCCAGTTTGCATAATCTTTATACTGAATTTTTAATTCATCTAGATTTGGTTGAATATCTTTTTCATAAGCCTTATAACAGTGCATTACATCTTTAATCAATTGTCCAATAGACCAACCATCACTGATGATATGATGCATATTAAAATAAAATATATAAAGCTCATTAGAAACCCTAAGTAAACTTGCTCTTAGTAAAGGTCCTTCAGACAAATCAAATGCCTGATAAGAATCTTTACTAATATATTTTTTTGCAGTTAACAAGGCATCTTCTTCTTCCCTTAGATCTTTATAATCTATTTGAAAATCTAACTCTTTCGAATCTAATATCCATTGTTTTACTTCTCCCGAGGTATCTTCCTTAAATATTGTTCTAAGTATCTCATGCCTTTCTATAGTAGCACTTACAGCCTTCTTAAAATGATCAACATTATAGTTTCCTTTTAACGATAACGAATATGGCATGTTATAAGCTTTAGAAGTATCTTCAAATTGGCTTAATATCCATAATCTCCTTTGAGAGTCTGATATCGGGTAGCTTTCTGATTCAGTTACTTTTTTTATTTCTTTGTACGTAGCTTTGGTTGATGAGATTATCAATTCTGCCTGAGATTCTAACACGCAATGTGTAAAGAGATCCTGTATACTTAAGGATACATCAAAAACCTTATTAATCCTTGATTTCAAACGTATTAACTTTATACTATTACCTCCTAAAAACAAAAAATTATCTTTCTTACCAATCTTTTTTATAGCAAGAACCTCTTCCCAGATTCTAATTAGCTCTTTTTCTTTTTCGTTAGTCGCGCTCTGATAATTCTCATTTATCGTTATATTTTTTAAGTTTTCTTTTAATGCTATTGAATCTATTTTCCCATTAGCGTTAATAGGAAAAGATTCTAGATGAATAAAGATTGATGGTATTTCGTAAAGAGATAAATATTTTAAACAATGTGTTCTAATTTCTTCCTTGCAATCAATATCTAATTTAGCCGTATAAAAACAAGCAAGGCGTGAATCTGAATTAGTTTCTTCATCAAGCATGCATTTTACCATATTAATTTGCGGCAAATTCAAAATCGTACTTTCTATCGAATTAAGATCACTGCGTACACCGTTTAATTTTACAATACCATCTTTTCTTCCCTGTACAATTATATTACGATCTGAATCATATTTTCCGTAATCACCAGTTTTATAAATAATATCTGTGTCATTATTTAATGGGTTTTGAATAAATTTCTCCTTTGTTTGCTCTTCGTCTCCTAAATAACCTTTTGATAAAAAAGGTGTTTTTATATAAATTTCTCCAACTTCATTAATTCGGCATAACTCGTTATCAGAATTTAAAATCAGTAAAACAGTGTTTGATATTGGTTTTCCCACACATAACACATCCGAAGAAGCACCTTTAAGATCTTTCTCTACCCTGTAAAATGATTTAACCAACGTTGCTTCTGTAGTTCCATACAAGTTAATGATCGTTGTATTGTTTCCATACACTTCTCTCCAATTTATAATATCTCTATTATATAATTTTTCTCCTGCTAACAATAAATTTCTAAGTTTAGGATACTTATTACATCGTACGCCTCTTTCAATACAACTTGATGAAGATAATAGCCTAAACATTGTAGGTACCGTATGTAATAAAGTAATCTCTTTTGACTTTATCCAATCGGATAATTTTGTTGGTTCTTGCTTTATGTCTTTAGGAACTAAACAAAGTATAGCTCCATTTATCAATGGCAAGAAAATATCTCTTAGAGAGGCATCAAAAGCTAATGATATTAACTGACTAACTTTTTCTTTATCAGTAACACCTAACTCCTTAGATTCCCAATGAATAAAATGGCTTAAGCTTTTATGGTTTCCTAAAACAGCTTTGGGTTTCCCACTTGAACCTGAAGTAAAATATATATAACTTGAGTCATCACCTGATACTGTTACATTTACATTCGTTTCTAAAAGATCTGCTTCGAAAAATTCTTCTATATATGCATCATTATAATATCGATAAACAACATAATTTAATTCGCCATTAGAATTTATATCTAGTACGATAACTTCTGGAATTGTATAGTCATATAACGTATTATAGTGTTCGATAACAGATAACTCTGAGGGAGAAACTATAGCTGTTTTTGGTTTAATTTTATTGTATAATACTGACCAATGGTTTATTTTGTAATTTTTATCTAATGGAATATAAATACCTCCAGATTTAAAAATACCTAACAAGGAAAAAATTTGTATTAGATCATTATTAAAAAGAGTTGCTACAACATCTTCCTTTTGAACCAGACGCAAATTCAATAGATTTGCAACTCTATTTGCATAGGAGTTTAAACTGTCATAGCTAATTGTTTTATTATCGTATTCTATTGCAGTAGCATTACCTTTTTCTGAAACAACTTTCTCAAAAACGTTATGTATTACTTTTTTATCCATGGTAAACCATTTTTTTACGTAGTACTCTACTTTTTAAATTCAATTTATTTATTACTGTATCCACTAAAACATCTACTGCATCCAGGTAAGGAATCGTTTCCTCTGTTTTACTATAACCAATCTGAACCTCCGTACAACCACCTATTATTAAATCAATATTTTTATGTTTTAATCTATTAACAGCTTCTTGAAAAAGAGCATAAGCTTCTTGAGATATTTGTGCAGATTTCAATCCTCCTTGCATATAGACTGATTTCATAAATTTTTCTTCCTGATCAATATCGTCCAAAGTGATCAGCTCAAAAGGCAAATTCTCAAACCTATTATGAAATAGTCTTGATTTTATAGTCCCCGTGGTTGCCAACAAGCCAACTCTTTGAACACCTATATAATCATTCATTATAGTATCAGCTACCAAATCGATTGGATTTAAAATATTCTGTCTCAATTCATTTTCTAATTGATTTAAAAAAAAATATGAAGTGATACAGGTGGAGACGATATAATCAACATTACACTTTCTCATTATATCCAAAGACCTTAAAAGTTGATTATTAGGCGACTCTTGACCATAAACAATTGCTAAAGTTCTATCTGGCACTTGGCTATTGTTATGAACTATAAATTCTGGAAAATCTTGATCTTTTAACGCTTGTATATTTTGGGTAAGTTTATTGATAAAAAGCAATCCTGCTTTAGTACCCATACCAGATATTATCCCTAATTTTTTATGACTCATGACCTAAAAATTTTCGTCAATAGACATAATCAATTCTTCAGTAAAGCTTTCTTGTTCGTCATTTTCAACGTCGTCTAAAATACCTTTACAATAATCTTCTATGTGATTTGAAGAATCCTGCACTATCTGTTCAAAAAGAGAAACAAAATCAATTGATAATTTATTGATTGTTGAATCATCAAATAGATCTTTATTATATATTAGGTCATAACGTATCTCTGAATCAGAAACTGTAAAATAAAAAGTAATATCAAACTTGCTACGAACGTTTAATTCTTCACTTGATTTTAACTCTTTCTTTTCCGTTGTAAATTGTTTTTGCTCTATTACTTCTTCATTAAGAACCAGTAGTACGTCAAACAAAGGACTTCTAGATAAATCCTTAGCTTGTCCTACATCTTCTATTAAAGTATCAAATGGATACTCTTGATGTTCAAACCCTTCTAACACTATATTTTTCACATTTTCGAGTAAATCAGTATAAGTGCCCTTATGATTTAAATCTTGTCTTAATGCGATTGTATTTAAATAGAAACCTATTTGATCCTTCAATTCAGGATTTTCTCTTCCGGCTAATGGGCTACCAACTATGATATCCTTTTGATATGAATATCGATATAATAACATATAAACTACACTCAATACATTCATATATAACGTAGTACCTGTATTTTGAGCTAATTCTAATAAACCAGCAGAAGTTTCAATGGATAATTGGTGGCTTATTACTCCTCCATTATTTGTTTTAACAAGAGGACGTTTCTTAGCAATGTTCAAATTTAATTTTGGAATCTCTCCACTAAATTGCTTTAACCAATATTTTCTATGATTCTGAAAACTATCTCCTTTAACCTGATTTTGTTGCCAAATAGCATAATCTTTATATTGAATATTTAGTTTTGGTAACTCAAGCTTTTTACCGTTTCTATAATATTCATAATATGCAAGGACATCCTTTGCTAGGACTTCTATTGACCAACCATCACTAATAATATGATGCATGTTATAATAAAAGACATATTGATCATTCGAGAGTTTTAGTACACTTACTCGGATAAGAGGTCCATTCACTAAATCAAATGGTTTATATGAATCTTCTCTTGTATACATTCTTACACATTCATCTTTATTTATTTCTTGGCTAAAATCAACAATATCTATTTGAAAATCTAACTCTTCTTTAGACAAAATATATTGTCTAAAATCCCCTAAATCATCCTCTTTAAAGACAGTTCTGAGAATTTCATGTCTACTTATTACTGCCTTTATAGCTTTTTTAAAGTTTTCAATATCATGATCATCGTTCAAAACCATATAAGATGGCATATTATAAGCTACAGAGTTCTCCTCCACTTGGCTCAAAATCAACAATCTTCTTTGCGCATCGGACAAAGGATAACTATCTGCTATTGCTGCTTTTTTGATACTAGAAAAAGTTTTTTTATCACACGATTCTATAAGTCTAGCTTGCTCCCTAAGAGTTGGATTTGAAAATAATTGCTTTAGTTCTAGTTTTACCTGAAAGGTTTTATGAATGTTTCCTATAAGTCGTGTAGCTTTTAAACTGTGTCCTCCAAGTTCAAAAAAGTTGTGGTGGACTCCAAAATTATCAGTGTTCAGTAATTCTACCCAAATATCAAACAATGTACTTTCTATTTGATTTGAAGGTGCAATATTTTCTATGAGATTTTCTGACAAATTCTCTAATGGAGATGGTAAGCCTGATTTATCAATTTTACCATTAGAATTCATAGGAATTTGTTCCATAATTACGATAAAAGTTGGCACCATATATTCAGGTACTTTACTCGCAATATGTGATTTTATATCGCTTACCAATAGATTACTGGAAACTGAAACATATGCCACTATACTTTTATCACCATCGGGCATTTCAATTAACTTTATAACACTTTGAGTAATCTCCGTTAGTGTATCAAGCTGTTTTTTTATTTCATCTAATTCTATACGATATCCTCTAATTTTTACCTGATCATCTATCCTTCCTAAATACTCCATTTCGCCATTATCAAGAAAACGGACTAAATCACCAGTACGATACATTTTTCCATTTTTTTCAAATGGATTTCTTATAAATTTTTCTGCATCTAATTCTTCTCTATTTAAGTATCCACGTGCTACTCCTTCTCCTGCAACGTATAACTCTCCTGGTCTACCGTATGGAAGTAAATACTGTTCTTTATCTAAAATATAACATTGTGCAAACGATAAAGGTTTTCCAATAGTACTGACTGGCAACATCAATGATTCTTGTGTTAATTCCTTAAAGGTAACATGCACAGTAGTTTCAGTAATCCCATACATGTTTATTAAGTTAACTTCGGGATGCTTTTCACTCCATTCTTTTAATTTTAAAGGATTCAATGATTCTCCTCCAAATATGACATATCGTAAAGAAGGAATCTCTAGTTTATGCTCCATAAAATTATAAAATGCGGATGGTGTCTGACTAAATATTGTAACCTTATTATCATTCATTAATCTAACAAGAGATTCTGGGTCTCTTGCTTCTTGATCATTAATTACAACAAGATTACCTCCACTTAGAAGACATCCAAAGATCTCCCAAACAGAAAAATCAAAACAATAGGAATGGAAAAATGTCCAAGAATCATCAGCAGAAAAATTAAATTTCTCATTACAAGATTTAAATAAACTCATTGCATTACGATGTTCTATCATAACTCCTTTAGGCTGTCCCGTCGTACCTGAAGTATATATAATATATGCTAAATCACTAGGCGTAACATCTACTTCAGGAGCATTGGTATCTGTATCCCTAATAGTCGAAGAAAATTTGTTTAAAAAATCTCCATCTATTACTAATTTACTAGAAGTATCTGAAAGAATAAATGATTTTCTTTCTTCTGGATAATCTGGGTTTATAGGAACATATGTAGCTCCACATTTAAGAACGGCAAGTAATACAACTATAAGTTCTTCTGATTTTGGTAAAACAACGGCTATAGCATCTTGTACCTTCACATCAAAGTGATCTATAAGCATATTAGCCATTTGATTAGAACGAACATGTAAATCCAAATAACTCATGCTTCCTCCTGACCAACTCAATGCTGTTTTATCTTTACACCTTTCAACCTTTTGCGAAAAACCATTTACAATTGTACTATCTTCTTTTTCAAAACCTGAGATGGTTTTATGTATAAGATTTAATTCTTCATCTTTAGATAGTAATGGAATATCTTTTAGTTTCACTTCATCTTCTTTGACTAAAGAAAACAATAGCCTTTGTATTAAATTCAAAAGTGACTCGACGGTACCTGAATTAAAATACAACTCATTGTATGTCAAAACGAAATCATAATCTTTTCTATTTTTACTTACTAATAAATTAAAATCATATTTACCCCATCCTTGATTAGTATCATTTACATCATATGAGTTAGCGTTATTATTTAGATCATTATCATCATAGACATATAAAATATCAAATAATGCCGTACGACTCATATCCTTTTTAGGGTTGATCTCACGAACCAACCTATCAAACGGCATAGTCTTGTATTCTTCTGATTCTATAAACGTCTGATCAACAGTCTTGCATAGTTCTCTAAGCTCTTTATCAGTCTGTAAGAAAGTTCGCAACACTACCAAATTTTCTATAGGACCTATTATATTTTTGGTGCTTTCGGAACGCAAATCCATCAATGTTCCTATAACAATATCTGACAATCCCGTTAATCTAACAAGAGCCATTTTATAAGCTGCCAGAAATAAGCTACGTGGACTAATATTTGATTTTCTACAAAATGAATCTATTTGATCCCGTCGTAATGTAAATTTTTTCTTGTTAGCTCTATATACATGAACTTGTTCTCGTTCTTTATCTGTAGGAAAGTATAATACCTGTAAATCTTTTAATTTTGATTTCCAGTAAAAAGTAAGTGATTCTAAATCGTCATTAGTTAACCCATTTTGCCAATTAGAAAAATCTAAATATTGCAAACTTTTATCAAGACCAATAGCTGTATCATCAATAGCTGTTAAAAATTCTTTCTTTACAAGTTTTAAACTTTTACGATCTATAATTGCGTGATGAAATATGAACAAAAAATCTGTACTATCCTCTTTACTATCAAAATAGACCTTAAATAAATATTCTGAATCAAAATCAAACGGTTTTTGACGTAGTTCTTCCTCTCTATTTTTTATTTCTTGCTCTTCAATACAGATCGTTCCACTATGGAAATCTTCAATTTCAGAAACTTTTTGAAAAATATGATCTCCCTCTTTTAAAAACCCTGTTCTTAGTATAGTATGGTTTTTAGTCAATTGAAGAATTGCCGCCTCTATTGACTTCTTTTCAATTTTTTTACTCACCTTGAAAAACAAAGGAATATTATGATAAATTGGTCCTCCTACGTATAGGTCATTTTTCTCAAAGTGGTCAATAAACCACAACCTTTGTTGATGATATGAACTTAGATTTTTCATTCTTTTTAGATTAAATGCTATTTTTGTGAACTTGATATGTAAAAAATTTATAAAACAACATCCTCATATTTATTTTTGACTTTTTACATCAAAAATTATAAAAACATTTATCAAGACCTACTTTATTAAAAACTGGTTCTTGTTTTTTGAATATGGAATGTTATTAGGAAAAAATCTATACTAAATTCCGAAAACAGGAATTGTTTTCTTATCTATAAGATTTATTGTATTGATCTCTTTTTCTGAATTTTTCAATAAAAACTCAACGCATTTGCAAAAACGTTTAGCTAATATTGACACTTCTTTATGGTCAAATACAGCAGTTTGATATTCTATAGTGTATGATATCTTATTCTCTTCTTGATATATATAAAAACAGATTGGAAATTTGCTTTTTTTCAGTTCTTGAGATTGAACTTTAAATTTAAATTTTTCAAAACCTCCTCCGTTACTTGATTCTTGATTTTGATTAATAACATTCAAGCAAACATCTATTCTATCCACCAAATTGAATCCATTAAGTGATTGAAAATCATCTAAAATAGCATCAAAAGGATAAAATGATGAATCAATCATATTTATTTGATTATCAGATGATTTTTGTAATAACTCTTCAATTTTATCAAAAGGATTAATATGTACATTATAGGGCATCAAATTAAGATATAATCCAACTTGGTTCATTAAATCAGGGTGATTTCTTAAACTTATCGGGACACTAATTAATATATCCTTCTGTCCACTAGTCTTATGAATTAGAACTCCCAATGCAGAAGCTATCAAACTCATTAAACCTCTATCATTACTTTTACAATACTCTTCAATATTATCTATTATTTTTTTATCAAAGGTCTCTGTGAAGTGGGCTCCTCGAAAATCATCAATAGCTACTTCTTTATGCCATTTTTTTTCTTGTTTAACGTTCTGAAGATGTGCTTTCCAAAACTCACTTTGGGCTTTAAATTCATTATTATTTATTCGGTTTTTGATCCATTTCACATAGTCTTTGTATTGAACTTGGAGTTTAGGAAGTTCAATATCTTTTCCATTATGAATCTGATCGTACACATATGCTAACTCTTTATTTAAAATTGCATCCGAACTAAAATCACCAATTATATGATGCATCATATACGACAATATATATTCTTCTTTGTTTTTCTGAATTAGCAGTACTCTAAAAAGTGGTGACTTATCTAAATCAAATACAAAATGACTAAATGATTTTAGGAATTCATCTATATCACTTCCTGTTATTAATTGATCTTGAGAAATATAAGTTATAACAGAATTAACATCCATATAATCACTGATATATTGTACCACATCTCCTTTTTTATTTGTTGCAAAAGAAGTTCTAAGTGCTTCGTGTCTATCCAACAGATATTGAACCGATTTTTTGAATATCTCTACATCAAACTTTCCTTCAATTTTGTAAACAGTTTCAATATTATATGCCTTAGACCCTGAACCTGTTCGTGATGCTAACCACATTCTTAATTGTTCATTGGACATCATATATCCATCCTTTTGGGATTGAATAGGAGTTATTTCATTAAAATCAATCGGTTTTTTCGATTTAAGTAGTTTACTTAATCGAAGTATTGTCATATTACTATATAATTCTCCTGCGGTAATTTCTATATTGAATTTTTGATTAATTTTATTAATCAATATCATCATTTTAAGACTGTGCCCTCCTAATCCAAAAAAATTATCTGTAACCCCTATATTTTCTATACCTAATACTTCTTGCCAAATACGGACTAATTCCTTTTCTTCTTCTGAGACAGGTGCTACATATTCCTCTTTAACAAGATCTTGATTTGTTATTTCTGGCAGTGCTTTTTTATCAACCTTTCCATTAGAAGTTAATGGAAGTTCGTCTATTTCAACATAATAGTTTGGCACCATATATTCTGGCAATTCATTACTTAATCCTACACGCAATGCCTGCTTATCTATATCTTCGTTTCCAACAACATAAGCTACTAAAACCTTTTCTTTTTCGACTTCACAATCAACAATTACTGCTTGATGTACTGATCTTATCCCTAACAATACCTGTTCAATTTCTCCAAGTTCAATTCTGTAACCTCTTATCTTTACTTGGTTATCTATTCTACCAATAAATTCTATTGTACCATCTGGCGACCAACTTCCTAAATCACCTGTTTTATATAATCGAGTCTCTTTAATAAAAGGGTTATCAATAAATTTTTCTTCGGTTAATTCTGGTCGATTTAAATACCCTCTAGATAATCCTTTTCCAGAAATACAAATTTCCCCTGCAACACCAATAGGTTGTAATTCTAAATTTTCTGATAGAATGTAAATCTTAGTGTTCGCTATAGGACGGCCAATAGGGATACTTTCTCCGCTTCGATCTGTAAGATCAAAACTAGTAGTGACTACTGTGTTTTCTGAAGGTCCATAATTATTATAAATCTTGAGATCATAACTATTTTCTGGTAATTTAAGAGCTTCTCCTCCAGTTAAAATTTTGACATCCCCTAATACAAACCCCTGAATTACAATCTCTTCACAAATTTTAGTTGGTAAATATGTATGTGTTATTTTATGATCTCTTAAAAACTCTATTAATAAATTTATATCATATCGCACCTCCTGATTAGAAATAGGAAATAACGATCCGCCAGACACTAAATATGGGTAAATCTCCCATACAGAAGCATCAAACCCGATACCCGCGTATAAACTACCTCTACTTGATGCATCTAAATTATATTCGGAAATATGCCAAGAACACAAATTGGATAAACTTCTATGTTCAATCATCACCCCTTTTGGTTTACCTGTTGACCCAGATGTATAGATAACATAGGCCAAATTTGATGGTTTTATTCTTATATTCGGAAGCGTTTTTAATATCTCTTCTTGCTTATTAAACTCTTCTAATAAATTTTCATCAATAGTAACTTTACACTTACTATCTTCTTCTATATAAGATATACGCTGTGTAGGATAAGAAGGGTCGATAGGCACATAAGCTGCACCTGCCTTTAATACTGCTAATAATGAAACTATTAACCATTCACTACGATCCAACTTAACTCCCACTAACTCTTCGATTTTCAGATCATATTGATCTAGTAAATAATGAGCCAACTCATTAGAAACCTCATCCAACTCCCTATACGTAAATTCTTTACTCTCATGTACAACAGCAATAGACTCTGGAGTTTTTGCTGCCTGCGTTACAAATAAATCAACAATAGAAGTATCTGGAATATTAAAAGAGGTATCATTAAAGTCATAAAACAATAGGGCTTCTTCTGAGGCTTCTAAGTAATTGAGTGTGGCTACTTCTTGATTCGGATTATTTATCCCCTCAGTTAGGAAATTATCTAAATGAACACATAATCTCTGTATAAAATCTACCTCATACACATCTGTGTTATATTCTATGTTTACAGATAATCTACCTTTTTTTTCCGAAAAAATAAAACTGATATCAAATTTGCTAAATGAGGCCTGCGTATTTCGATAACGCGATATCTCAATACCGTTTAAATGTAAATTATCTGATGCAAATAATTCTTGTTGGTTTTGTAATACCACCATAACATCAAACAGAGCCGAACGACTAATATCCCTTGTAATTGTCAAATCGTCAAGCAAATTATCAAAAGGATACTCTTGATGTGAATACGCATCTAATAAAGTATTTTTCTGTATGGATACTAAATCTTTAAAACTAGATGTACGTTCAAACTCTGTCCGAATTGCCAACGTATTTAAATACAACCCTACCTGATTTTCCAAATCAGCATGTTCCCTTCCTGCGACTGGTGTCCCTAAAATGATATCTCCAGTGTTGGTATATCTGGAAAACAATCCATTAACTCCAGCCATTAACACCATAAATAAGGTTACTTCATTTTGCTGTGCATATTGGTTTAACCGAGATGTGGTTTCCTTAGAAAATGAATAGGTAATATCAGAACCATTATAGGTTTTTATCTTAGGTCTTATTTTGCTAGTTGGAAGTTCTAAAATGGGTAAATCTCCTTTAAACTTATCTAACCAAAAAGATTTAGATCTTTCCAATTCTAACTGTTTAGAAGTGCTATTTTCCCATTCTGCATAATCCTTATATTGAATAGACAGTGGTTGTAACGTTATTGTTTTCCCTGAAACTAAGCTGTTATAAATCGATATAAACTCTCTACTTAACACTACCATTGACCATCCATCACCAATAATGTGATGCATATTGAGCATTAAGATATGTTCTTGATCAGATATCTTAACCACCTCTCCGATAAACAATGGTCCTTTCTCTAGATTAAAAACGTGTTCTTTAACTGTTTTTGAGTGTTTTTTTAGAAGCTCTTCGGAACCAGTATTGCTTACATCTAAAAATTTTAACCGACCTAAATATTGTTCTACAGGAATTATATATTGTCCTAATTCTCCATTCACGTCTTCTTTAAAAATCGTTCGCAAGCTTTCATGACGTTCTATTAGCTTTAAAAATGCAACAGATAATTTATCAATATCTACTATTCCTGAAAATTTAAAAGCATCAAAAATATTATAGGCGATATTACCATCTTCCAGTTGACTCAAAGCCCATAGACGTCTCTGAGAAGAAGTTAATTCATAAAACTCTTTCTTTTCTGATACAGGTATAGCTTCAGATGAAGAAAGCAGTTTGATTAACTGATCTTTATGAGCTTTAATATCCTCAATAATTTCCGCAGACAATGTACCTTTGGGCGCATTAATTTTAATATTTCCGTTGTCTACTTTAAGGCCAACATTTAATGACTCTAATGTATTTATTAAATTATCTATCACAATATTTGGTTTTCAAGTTAATCTGGAATGTAATTACAAATTCCAACAAGGTATCATCATCGTTTGATGATCAATTACCTATAGATTTTATGCATTTTTATGAATGAATATAGAATAAGGGTAAATCCTTTGATTGAAATTCTAATCTAGGGTTCTATCTATTTTTATAGAAAAAAGGAAATTTATATAGTTACCTCTTCAAGGTTATCAGCATTAGTTAATTCTAATTGATTCTGAAAAACAATGAATTTTAATTTAGTTGACACTCCAACTATATCCTGAGTCTCATACAAGTCCTGAATAGAAAATAATGTGTTGAAATTTTTATTAATCTTATTAATTAGAACTGTTGCTTTTAAACTGTTTCCTCCTAATTCAAAAAAGTTATCGGTAACACCAACTCCATTCACTTTTAAAACCTCTTCCCAAATTACTACTAATTTCTTTTCTATTGCAGTACTAGGAGCAACATATTCATTTCTAAATATATCTTTCCCTAGTACTTCTGGAAGGGCTTTCTTATCAATTTTACCATTGGGGGTTAATGGAAACACATCTAATACTTGAAAATAATCAGGAATCATATAATCTGGCAAATACGTCCTCAAATTAGATTTTAGTTCTTGTTTATTTATCTCTGTTGATCCAATTATATAAGATACCAAAACATTATCTCCCTGAATTTCTTTTACGACAACTAGTGCTTGCTGAATGTCTTCTTGTTGTACTAATACATTTTCGATTTCACCTAATTCAATTCGATATCCTCTAATTTTCACTTGATCATCTTTACGACCTATAAATTCTATAGTGCCATCCGACAACCATCTACCTAAATCTCCTGTTTTGTATAATTTTTTCCCGTTTATGAAAGGATGATCAATAAACTTCTCTTTTGTTAATTCAGGTTTATTTAGATATCCTTTCGACAATCCATCTCCAGAAATACACAATTCACCAATTACTCCTATCGGTTGCAATGTAAGATCATCAGATAAAATATAAAACTGCGTGTTATCTATGGGAGCTCCAATCGGCGTAGATCGTTCATAGTACCTTTCAATTTTTTGACAACTACTATAGGTAGTATCTTCTGATGGCCCGTATAAATTGCGAACTTCTATATCTGAGGATAAAAATTTATTGGTAAATGATACAGGGAATGGTTCTCCTGCCAAATTAATACCTACAACATTAGAGAAGGAAGCTTCGGTATCCAACAAAGTTTGCAAAACTGAAGGCACGGTATTAATCAACACATTTTTATCTTTATCTAAATGTTTCTCAATTTCTAAACCGTTAGATAAAATTCGAATCTTTTTACCAATACTTAACGGATAAAATATTTCATAAACAGATAAATCAAAACAATGAGAGGTTACTGCATACATCATATCAAATCCAGTAGTTTCAAATTCTCTCTTTGACCAATTCAACATCGTCACCGCATTATTATGAGTGAGCATAACTCCTTTTGGAGCACCTGTAGAACCAGACGTATAGATTACATACGCTAAATTTGCAGGTTTTATATTTATCTTAGGAAGTTTTTTGGAAATAATATCTTCTTCTCCAAATAATGCAATCAATTCCTTATCAACAGTTACTCTACATTTACTATCGTTCTCTATATAGTCTATTCTTTGTTGCGGATATTCCGGATCTATAGGAACATATGCTCCGCCAGTTTTTAAGACAGCAAGTAATGATACTACTAACCACTCGTCTCTATGTAGTTTCACACCTATCAAATCCTCCTCTTTAATATCATATTTGGATATTAAGAAATTAGCTAGTTGATTTGACAATTCATCCACATCCTCATAAGTGAGCTCTTGATCTTCACTAACTATAGCAATATCGTCCGGAGTCTTTAGCGCCTGTTCCGTAAATAAATCAACAATAGTCCTATCCTTTACGGTCTCTACTGTAGTTGCATTAAAATCATATAATAACTTTTGCTGTTCTGCATCACTTACATAATTGATTTTGGAAATTGGTTTATTGGAATTATAAATACAGTTCGTTATAAAATTATCTAAATGAAAAATCAAATTTTCTACAAAATTAGCGTCATAAACATCTGTGTTATATTCCAGTTGTAACGACAATTGCCCTTCTTTTTCTGAAAAAATAAAACTCATATCAAACTGACTCACATTTCTACGATGCTCTAAATAAGGTCTTATTTCTAGTCCATCAACTTTTAAGGATTCCGAAGAAAATAAATCTTGCTGATTCTGCAATATTACTAAGATATCGAATAATGCAGAACGACTTGTATCCCGTTGTACATCCAAATCATCTACTAAAACATCTAACGGATACTGCTGATGAGAATAAGCATCTAATAAAACCCCTTTCTGAAGGTTTACCAAATCATTAAAACAAATTGTGTTATCAAATTGTGTTCGGATTGGTAGGGTATTAAGATATAACCCTATTTGATTTTCTAGCTCTAAATGATCTCTTCCGGCAACTGGTGTTCCTAAAATGATATCATTACTATTTGTATATCGGGATAGCAATCCATTAATACCTGCCATCAACACCATGAATAAACTTACTTCATTTTGTTCTGAAAACAACTGTAATTGTTCACTAATATCTTTAGAAAGATTGTGTATGATACTATCTCCGTTATAGGTTTTTATTTTTGGCCTCTTTTTGTTGGTTGGTAATTCCATTACCGGTAATTCTCCTTTAAACTGCTCTAACCAATATTCTTTAGAGGTATTTAATTTATTTTGTTGCTCTGCTGATGATAACCAAGCCGCATAATCCTTATATTGAATAGATAATTCTGATAATTGAATATCCGTATTATGAACTAAACTATTATAGGTTAGCATCAATTCTTTTTGTAAGATTTCCATAGACCAACCATCACTTATAATATGATGCATATTGAATAATAATAAATGTCTATCTAAAGAAATCTTAATTACTTCTAGTTTTACCAAAAGTCCTTTTTCTAAATCAAACTGATGTTGGTGATTTTTATCAATAATAGTTTTTATTGACAAATCCTGGTTTTTATAGGTACAAAGATCAAACGTATCAATACTAAAATCAATCGTATTAATATCCATAATATTTTGACGAACCTCTTCATTATCATTCCTCTTAAAAACGGTACGTAAACTTTCATGTCTGGAAATAAGATGTAGAAAAGCTTTGGTAAGTTGATCTACATCTAATATTCCCTTTATCTCTGTAACCCCAGAAATATTATAGGCAATATTTCCTTCCTTAAACTGACTCAAAACCCATAAACGCCGTTGAGAAGAAGTTAATGCATAATCGTCTTTATTTTCAACTAATGGGATAGCATCATACTTGTTTTCAATTGCATTGGATAACATCCCTACAATGGTTGGATGAAGAAATAGGTCCTTGATTGACACCTCTAACCCCAAGCCTTTTTTTATCTTGTTTATAAGAATAGTTGCTTTTAGACTATGCCCTCCTAGTTCAAAGAAATTATCAGTAACTCCAATCTTTTCTATATCTAAGACTTCTTGCCATATAGAAACTAGTTGTTTTTCATCTTCTGTTTTAGCCGCTACAAATTCATTTCTAACAATATACTCTTCAGCTACTTCTGGTAATGCTTTTTTATCAATTTTACCATTAGAAGTTAATGGAAGTTCCTTCAATGAAACAAAATAACTAGGTATCATATATTCCGGTAATTCTTTACCTATTGCAGTTCTTAATTCTTGTTTATCAACTTCTTCTTCATTAACATAATAAGCGGCCAATATGGTATCTCCTGCAATTTCTTTGGCTAAGACAACCACTTGTTTCATTTTAGTTTGCGATAAAATAACATTTTCTATTTCACCTAATTCAATACGATATCCTCTTATTTTTATCTGATCATCTTTTCTTCCTAAAAACTCAACCGTACCGTCTGGCAACCATCTACCCAAATCCCCTGTTCTATATAAGCGCCTTTCTTTATCAAAAGGATGTGTTACAAACATCTCTTCTGTTAGTTCTGGACGGTTTAAATACCCTCGAGATAACCCATCCCCTGAGATACAAATTTCTCCAACAACCGAAATAGGTTGTAACTCTAGATTTTCTGATAGAATATACACCTGAGTATTAGCTATTGGACGGCCAATAGGTATATTTTCTCCTATTCGATCATTAAGGTCAAAACTAGTAGTAACCACCGTGTTTTCAGAAGGACCATAGTTATTGTAAATCCTAAGACTATTACTATTTTCCGGTAGCTTAAGAGCCTCTCCTCCTGTTAGTATTTTAGTGTTACCCAATTCAATATTACGATTAACCAACTCTTCACAAATCTTCGTTGGTAAATACGTATGTGTTATTTTATGATTTCTTAGAAACTCTATCAATAAGTTAACATCATAACGAACTTCTTGATCAGAAATAGGATATAAACTACCTCCCGAAACTAAATAAGGATATATTTCCCATACAGAAGCATCAAATCCGATACCTGCATATAAACTACCTCTACTGGATGCTTCTAGATTATATTCAGAAATATGCCAAGAACATAAATTCAATAAACTTTTATGCTCAATCATCACTCCTTTTGGCTTACCTGTCGATCCCGAGGTATAAATTACATATGCTAAATTCGAAGGTTTTATATCTATCTTAGGAAGCGTTTTTACTATATCTTCTTGTTGATTAAATTCTAGTAGTAGATTTTCATCTATAGTAACTATACACTCACTATCTTTTTCTATATAATCAATACGTTGTTCTGGATACGTAGTATCAATTGGAACATATGCGCATCCTGTTTTCAATACGGCTAGTAAAGAAATTACTAACCATTCTGTTCTTTCTAGCTTTACAGCCACTAAATCTTCTACAGATACATTATAATTATCTAAAATATAGTGAGCTAATTGATTCGATAATTCATCTAATTCCTGATATGTATATTTTTTATTCTTATGAACTAATGCTGTAGCTCTTGGTGTCTTAATCACTTGTATTACAAACAAATCAACTATACTTGCTGCTTTTGGATAAACAGTTTTTGTAGCATTAAACCCTTCTAACAACTGTTGTTTTTCTGATGCTCTAAGAAATGATAATTCTGATATATTTTGATCAGGATGCTGTATACTTTGGACTAAAAGCGATTCTAAATGAATACATAAATTTTCTATAAAATCTAACTCATAAATGTCCGTATTATACTCTAAGTGCAATGATACTTGCCCCGCTTGTTCAGAAAAAATAAAACTTAGATCAAACTGACTCGATTTTCTGTATTGATCTTTATAAGGAGTTACATCTAACCCTTCTATACCGACAGATTTTGATGATAATATATCTTGTTGATTTTGTAATACTACCACCACATCAAATAGTGAAGATCGACTAGTATCTCGATGTAAATCCAACTCATCTACAAGGCGATCTAAGGAATATTTTTGGTGAGAATAAGCATCTAACAAGGTGCGTTTTTGTACAGCAATTAAATTCTTAAAACTAATTGTAGAGTCAAAACTTGTTCTAATTGCCAACGTATTTAGATACAATCCTATTTGATGCTCTAATTCGGAATGTTCTCTACCTGCTATTGGCGTACCAATTATAAAATCATCACCCCCTGTATATCTGGAAAACAAACCATTAATCCCCGACATTAATGTCATAAATAAACTTACGCCTTGACCCTCTGAAAAATTTTGTAAATCTTGACTTGTTCCTTCCGAAAAACTATAATCAAAACTATCTCCATTATACGTTTTTATCTTAGGACGCGGTTTATACGTTGGAAGCTCTAATACTGGTACTTCTCCTTTAAAATTTTCTAACCAATAATCTCTAGAAGCTTCTAATTCTTTCTCCTGTTCTTCACTGCACAACCAATCTGAATAATCTTTATATTGAATTGGTAATTCCGGTAAGTTAATGTCTCTATCATGTATCAAGCTATCATAGATTAACATCAATTCTTTACTTAATACCTCCATGGACCAACCATCACTTATAATATGATGCATATTAAACAATAGTAGATGTTCATTAGTAGACACTTTGATCAACCCTAGTTTTAATAATGGGCCTGTCTCTAAATTAAAATGATATTCATAATTATTCTCTATAATAGTAGATAACTCAGAAGATGCATCCGAAACCTCGCTGACATCATATAAATCAATATCTATACTGATAGCTCCTTTTGGCAAAATATATTGACGTACTTCTTCTAGATCATCTCCTTTAAAAACTGTACGTAAACTTTCATGACGTTCAATAACTGCCTGAAAAGCTTTTTTTAGTTGTGCTAAATCTAAGACTCCTTCTAGTTTTAAAACACTAGGAATATTATATGCAATACTACCTTCTTTATATTGACTCAACACCCATAACCTGCGTTGGGATGGAGTCAACACATAGTTTTCTTGCTCTTGTACCTTTGGGATATTAATATATGTACTTTCTTTTATTTGTGATGTAATCCCCTCAATTGTAGGGCTCAAGAACAAATCTCGCACGGATAGAGATAATCCTAAGGTTTTTTTAATCTTGTTTATAAGAATAGTAGCTTTTAGACTATGCCCCCCTAGCTCAAAGAAATTATCAGTGACTCCAATTGTTTTTACATCTAATATTTCTTGCCATATCAAAACTAATTGTCTCTCCAACGCATTACTGGGTGCTTTATATTCATTTCTAATAATATCTTCTCCTGCTACCTCGGGTAATGCTTTTGTATTGATCTTTCCATTAGAAGTCAGTGGAAATTCATCTAATACAACATAATAGCTAGGAATCATATAATCAGGAAGTACTTTATGGAGGCTTGTCCTTAACCATTTTCTATCCATTTTATCCTCATCTGCCATTATATAGGCCACTAAAACAATGCTCTCTGCTACCTCTTTTGCTAGAACAACTACATGTTCTGCATCAATTCTTGATAAAATAGTATTCTCTATCTCACCTAGTTCTATTCGATACCCTCTTATTTTAACTTGGTTATCTTTTCTGCCAATAAACTCTAGTGTTCCATCCGCTAACCATCGTCCCAAATCACCTGTTTTATATAACTTCGTTTTGGGTATAAAAGGATGATTTACAAACCTCTCTGCAGTCAATTCCGCACGATTTAAATATCCTCTGGATAATCCTTTTCCTGAAATACATATCTCTCCTATAACTCCTATTGGTTGTAACTCCAGACTATCCGATAAAATATATACTTGCGCATTATCTATAGGAGTACCAATTGGTATAACTCCATTCTCAAGATGCTTTTGGGTGACTTTACATAATGTAGCGCTAATTGTTGCTTCTGTAGGCCCATATTTATTGTAAAAATCTGAGATGTTATTCATCTTTTCTGCTAAATCTTTAGAACAAAATTCTCCTCCTGAAACAATTCTTCTTAATGCTGTACAGGAATTAAGATCTAGCATTTGATGCAAATAACTTGGTGTAGCATGTAGATGCGTGATTGCATACTTTTTCAATACTTTAGTTAATAAAAAAGGATCTCTGATATCCTCTTTAGAAACGATTACTAGCGCTGCTCCATTTAATAATGTTAAAAATAACTGCTCTACTGAAGCATCAAAAGATGGATTAGAAAACTGAAGTACACGTTCAGTACTATCAAAACTAAACTTCTTTGTTTGATTAAGAATATAGTTCCCCAAACTACCGTGTTCTACCATCACTCCTTTTGGTTTACCCGTAGAGCCAGATGTATAAATTACATATGCTAGATTATTAGGTTTAATAGCTACTTTCGGTAATAATTTAGAAAACGATACTTTTTCTTCAAAAGTCTGCAGTAACTGTTCATCTATTGTTATTTTACAATTAGAATCTTGTTTTATATACGTTATTCGTTGTTGTGGATATTCAGGATCAATAGGTACATAAGCCGCTCCAGCTTTAAGAACTGCTAATATCGATATTACTAACCATTCGCTTCGTTGCAGTTTTATTGCCACTAAATCTTCCGCCTCCAAATCATAATGACTTAACAAATAATGAGCGAGCTGGTTAGATTTCGTATCCAATTCTTTATAGGTAAGCTCATTATCATTAAAAACAACCGCTACCTCATCTGGTGTTTTCTCTACCTGAGCTATAAATAAATTTACTATACTTTCCTCCTCTATGGATTCAGTTTTTGTAGTATTAAAACTATTCAAAAGAAGATCTTTTTCTGGGATAGAAATGTAATCCAAAGTGTGCAACGACTGGCTAGGTTTTGTTACCAAGTTGTCAAGAATATTTAGATACATGGACAACATTCTTTCCATGGTAACAGCCTCAAAAATGTCAGAATTATATTCCCATTCTATAGAAATTCTTCTATCTATATCGTTAGTAAAAGAATCTGCTTGCTCATAAACGGTATTTACAACAACACTAATGTCGAATTTAGAAAACTCATTATGTCCTTTTACTATTTCAATTTCGGCGTCTAATAACGACATGTTTTTAATAGGCACATTCACAAAACTAAACATGTGCTGAAATAAAGGATGCTGATTTAAATTTCTCTTTGGATTTAGCCGTTCTACGATTTTCGAAAAAGGTGTACTCTCATAGGAATAAGCGTTTAGGCAGGTTTCTTTTACTTCATTAAGCACTTCGACTAAAGACTGATTTGTATTCAAAATAGTTCTTAATGGAATGGTATTAACAATCATCCCTAAAACTTCCTCAAATTCTTTATGATGTCGATTAGAAACTGCCGTTCCGACGCAAATATCATTATGATTACTAAACTTACTCAATACTATTTTAAAAGCAGTAATCATTGTTATAAACAAAGACACTTTTTGTTCTTCAGAAAATTGCCTTAATTGTTCAGAAAACTCTAACGAACAGATATGTTCTATTGTACCACCTTTAGTTGTTGAAGATAATGGTCTTTTATTATCTAAAGGAAGTACCAGGTCATTAGAAAAACCATCAAATTTATGTTCCCAAAAATCTAATTGTTCATTGATAACCTCTTCATTAAGGCTTTCTTTTTCCCAATAAGCATAGTCTTTAAAAGCTATTTCAGGTTGTTTAATATCAAAATCAGGATTCTTTTTTAATTCATTGTAGATATCTACAAAATCTCTAAATAAGATACCTTGAGTCCATCCATCTAGAATCAAGTGATGTTCACAAAATATAAGAACACTTTCTTCTTCGGAAAATCTCACTAATTCTACTCTAAAAAGTGGACCTTTTTCTATTTCAAAAGAAGTGCTTTCTATTCTTTCTAGACTATCAAGAATTATTTCTTCTTTCTTTTTTTGTCCAGTTGTTTTATAATTTACTACCGGAATACTGAAAATATATGGAGATAAAATTTTCTGATATGGTTCTCCATCTACATCAATAAAAACTGTTCTTAATATTTCATGTTTTTCAATAAGCTTCGTGAATGTTTTTTCTAATATCGGAATATCTATTACTCCATTTAGCTTTATTGCTCTGGATACATGATATGAATTATCTTCGTTATCTAATTGATTTAGAAACCACAATCTGTCTTGAGCATATGATAATGGGTATAACTCTTGATACGGAGTTATTATTTTTTCGATTTCTTTTTTATCTAAAGAAGGTACTAGACTTCCTATTTCCTTAATCGTAGGAGATTTATAAAAGTCCTTTAGTGATAACTCTATACCCTTTTTATCTCTTAAACTACTAATGAACTGATTGGCCAATAATGAGTGACCTCCTAACTCAAAAAAGCTAACATTCACATCTACCTCGTCCAGTTTTAGTAATTCTTTCCAAATTGCAGCGATTTCCTTCTCTTCATTTGTAGTAGGCAACTGAACCGTTTCTGTAATATCAGAGATCTTTGGACTCGGTAATTTCTTGACATCTATTTTACCATTCGTTAATAATGGAATAGCATCTATAACCACAAAGTGAGTTGGAATCATATATTCAGGTAAAAATTCTCTTAACCCAACTGCCAGTGATGAAATGTTTACAAAAGATTGGTTTGCTACAAGATATGCTATCATAATCGGCATTCCTTTAAACTCATCTATACAAACGTAACTATCCAAAACGTAAACATTAACCGCCTGAATGGCCTGTTCAATTTCTTCGGTTTCTATGCGATATCCTCGATAACTTAATTGATTATCTTTTCTGCCATAAAAAATCAAATTATCATTATCATCCCATTTCCCTAAATCTCCCGTTTTATATATTCGTTCTCCCTGAATATTAACAAAAGCTTTTTCAGTTAAATCTTCTTGATTTAAATAAGCTATTGCTAACCCAAGGCCTGAAAGTCCTATTTCTCCCACTGCTCCTTTAGGTAACAAATTTTTATTGTCTAAAATGTATACATTTCTATTGGTAATTGGCTTTCCAATAGACATTAAAGAATTAGCATTCTCAATTTTATGATAGGTAGCACAAACCGTGCTTTCTGTAGGTCCATATGTATTATATACATCGTACTTTTCTATCAAATTATTAACGTGATGCGGTTTTAGAACATCTCCTCCACTAATCAACGTTTTTATACTTAATTCATAATTCGCATCATTTTCATTTAAAAACTGCAATACAAAAGGATTTGTGCTTAATAAAGTAATATTAAATTCTTCGCACTCTTTAATCAGTTTATTAAAATCCTTGGTGTCATTTGCAATTATTAAATTACCTCCAACCGAAAGTATAGGAAATATTTCCTCTATAGAAGTATCAAAAGAAAGTGACGCTTGCTGCAACACATTATCTTCACAATCAAGTTCAAAATACGCTACAAATGTTGCTATATAATCATACAAAGATTCATGACTTATCATTACTCCTTTCGGAACACCGGTAGATCCTGAAGTATATATGATATATGCAAGGTCTTCTTTTGATATTTTGACCGATTTAAAATCGTTAGATGTTTGTTTTTCTTCTAAAACCTCATCGATATTGTATTCTTTTTCATGAAAAGTTCCATTAGAAAAGGAATCCACTAAAACGAATGCTATTTCACTATCATTCATGATATATTCTTTCCGTTCATCTGGATAACTATTATCTATTGGAACATATACCCCTCCCATTTTTAATATCGCTAAAATGCAAGCAATACTTTTCTCGGACCTAGACAACATAACCCCTATCCTATCCCCTTTCTTCAACCCCTCATTTTGGAGGTATCCTGCTATTATAGTTGCTTGAGTATTTAGCGTGGCATAGTTTAGGTTTTTTGCTCCAAACGTTACCGCGGTATCTTCTCCTTGTTCCCTAAAAATAGTAGCCCAAAGATCTAAGAATGTCTCATCAGCACGTTCAACTATACTTCCTCTAGAGATCTCATTTACCTCAGATAGTTGTATTGGATCCGCTATTTTAATTTCTGAAACAGGTTCATTTATATATTCTCCTAAATGCACCAATACATTCTTAAATGAACGTATCAATTCGTTTGCTTCCGATCTAGGTACGTATTTTTCGTTAATATCAAATCTAAATTTCAATATTCCTCCTGCATGCTCGAAAATGTGTATCGAAATTGGGTCATCTTCACTATCATTAGCAATAGGATGAATTGTAGATATATTTCCTGCAAAATCACTATTATACTGAAGTCTTTCGTATGACAATCTTACATCGTATAAATGATTAATATCATTTGGTAATTCTTTTATAATATCTGCCTGTTGAAATCCTTGATGCCTGTAACATGAAAATAATTCCTTTTTGATACTCTGAATAAAACTTAAAAGATCCCTCTCCTTATTTAAAGCTAATTGTAATGGCAAAACACTTATAAAAGGACCAAAAGTTTTCTTTTGTGTAGCATTCTTTCTATTTAGAATCGGCATTCCTAAGCTAATCTCACTCTTTCGATAATATTTTGATAGTACCAGAGAACAAACTGCTAGAAGTACATGAAAAATACTTAACCTTTCTTGTTTTGTTATTTCCCATAATTTTTGATTTTCTATATCCGATAATTCAGTTTCCAGGTGATAATGGCCCTCTCCTCTGCTACTTTCTTTATAAATCAATGAAGGAAGTTCCCGATATCTATTCATCCAGAATTTCTTATCTTCAATAAAATTATCAGACATTCTATATGCATTTTCAGAAAGAATATAATTCTCATACAGCGTGGTATGACTTTCTATATCTGCATATGTATAACCATCTTCGAGTAACAATTGCTCATAAATTCTATTGACCTCATTAAATAACAATTGAAAAGAAAATCCATCTGAGATGATATGGTGCAATTTTGAATACCAAATTGTACAATCTGACGAAACATTTATTAACCACATTTTATAAAGCGGTTTTTCTTCTTCAAATAGAAATGCTTCAGAAAAATCCCTTTCTATCTTTTTTATTGCTTTCTCCTTACTTGACTCCTTAAAGCATTTTAAAAACTCGGAATGATCATGTGCCAGAACATCGTACATCGGTATTCCTTGATCTTCCTTAAAAATAAAAGAAAACACATCATTTTCTTTAACTAATATGCTAAATGCTTTATTGAATAGCTCGAAATCAATCTCCCCTTGAATTACTACATACCCTCCTATATTATACTTAGGAGATTCAGGAGTCATCATTTGGTCTAACCAAACGTTTTTCTGTATATTAGAAAGTGTATTTTTCATCAGACTGCTTTTGATATTTTTGATAAATAGTTTGAAGGCACCGTAGCTGTAATTCCCTGATTTATGGAATCTAACCGTACTATAATCTTATTTTCATTATTGATATTAATTACTTCGCATTCAATACCCGCTAAAGAACCATATTGGATAAGCATCACTTCACCTTCTTCATATGACTCATTATCGACTTTTATATCTTTAACACCATTAGCATCCACTAAGAACTTTATTTTGTTTATTTCTTCATCTTTTACTATTCCATACTCAGATCCGAAACGAATAAAAGAACAAGCACCTTCAACAGATAATGTTTTATGGAAATCCATAGATGTTTTTATGTTCACAAAGACATATGAGGAAAATAAAGGGATTTCCAATTTCTTTTGTCGATCACTCCATTTTCTTATAGTTGTTACTATAGGGAGAAAGGATTCTAGTCCATTTTCCTTTAGCAATTCATCAACTTTTCTTTCGTAACGTGATCTTACATAAAGTACGTACCAACCTGTTTTAAGAAGCTTACCCATGATTAATGTTTTAATAAGGATGAAAAAATGTTTGTGTGTAATCTATATATTTATAAGAATAAAAAAGAAGGTTTTAAAAAAAGCCCATAGCTTCGCTTCCTTGACTCACATCCAGTATATTCTGTAAAAATTTATGTATTGAAGGGTTAGTTTCTGCTTTTCTAAATATCTATAAGAATATCACAAAAAGCTTTCGCTAATATTTGATACAAACATAAAGTAAAACACAACCTCAAAACAAGTCATTAGAGTCCGTTTTCAGGAATAACTGGCTTTAATTCACGGAATCGCGAACAAAAAACAACAACGCAAAACACTTATTATCAATGATTTAAAAAAAATAGATCAATTTCACACTTAGAAAACACTTTATACCCTTGTTCACCCAAAACACAATGAATTTATTCCTTTAATTGCTCTATTATCCTAATATTTTTTATTAGTCAATAACACTATTTTTAGAAATAAACTATAATAATTAGGGTAGAAAGGATCGAGTTTGCATTGAAAATCAAACTTCTTTTCTTAATCATATGTTAAAGATCATCCATCTTACAACTGAAAAACCGTAATATCAGAGGATGATGAAAAGAAAAAATTATATTTGTTACTATATCACACAATGTAATTTTATTATACAGTATTTAGCTTGAAACCAAAAAACCCATATACCTTCTTCAATAAATTTTGTTTAAGAGTACCTCTCTTACCTTTAGATTTTTATTTTGATTTGACAAAAAATGAAGAGATTTCAATAGAAATGTTTAGAAAAATCTGGACAAATGATATTGTTAAAGAGGCTATATTTTTAGGATCTCCTGAGCTTTTTATTGCTATTAACAAATGGTTTGAGGGAGAGATCATTGATCCAAAAAAAGTAGATAGATTAAAAATTTCTTTACTTAAATATCTATCCCGGATGTCATCTAGATGCACCCCTTTTGGATTGTTTGCAGGATGTAGCATAGGAGAATTCGGTGAATCAACTGCTATTGAACTGAAACCTAACCACAAACATCATAGACAAACCCGTTTTGACATGAATTTTCTAGTTGCTTTTTCGCAAAAACTAGCTAGAATTGACTATATCCAAAAACAACTTCTTTGGTTTCCTAATAATAGTATATATAGAATAGGAGAACAATATAGATATGTAGAATACATTTATAATAAAAAAAATAGAAGAGAACATTCTATAGAAGCAGTAACACATACACCATATTTGGAAAGTATCCTTGAACACGCTAAATCAGGAAAAAAAATTGAAGAACTTACTTCTTTATTAGTAAATGATCATATATCGATTCAAGATGCCGAAGAATTTATTGAACTCTTGATTCAGAATCAAATTATAGTAAGTGAAATAGAACCCTCCGTAACAGGACAAGATTTTTTAATTCAGTTATCAAATAATTTAAAAAAAATTAAAAATACCGAATCCATAATCAATCAAATTGATCAATACCAAAAAAATTTAGATCAAATTGATGAAAAAATAGGAAATAAAACTCAAGTTTATTTGGATTTAAGTAAGTCTGTAGAAAAAACAAATACACCCTTCGAGTTAAAGTATCTATTCCAAGCGGATTTATATACTGAAGCAATCAAAAACCAACTAGATATTCGTTTTGGGTATCAAATAAAAAGGGCAATGGTAATTTTAAACAAGATGAGTTTACCTTCCCAAAACAGTACTTTACAACAATTTAAAGATGCATTTAAAAGAAGATACGAGACACGTGAAATTCCTTTATCCACAGTATTGGATACAGAAATTGGTATTGGATATCGCCAAGATACCCAAGCAGTAGATTCTAATCCTTTTTTAGATGGCTTACAGGTTCCTCATAAACGCAGCTTAAAACAAAATTTACAGTGGGATCCCATAAAAGATATTCTAAATAACAAATTACAACAAGCTAATTCTGAGAACCTATATACAATACAATTGTTCGATAAGGATTTTGAAAACTTGGATATCAACTGGACAGATCTTCCTGATTCCATATCTACAATGACAGAAGTTTTCACATTAGATAATCAAGAAAAAATAGCATTATCTAGCATAGGAGGAGCATCTGCTGCGGCTCTTCTGGGTCGTTTCTCAACCGGTAATCAAACGATTTTTGAACATGTTCAACATGTCGCAACTATTGAGGAGCAAATGCATCCTGAGAAACTTATTGCTGAAATAATTCACTTACCAGAATCTCGTACTGGAAACGTAATTCGTAGGGCTGTAATACGAAAGTATGAAATTCCATATTTAGGAAAATCTAGCCTTCCTATTGAGCAACAACTTCCTATACAAGATCTTATGCTCTCAATTAAAAATAATACTTTGGTTTTACGTTCCAAGAAACATAACAAAACGGTTCTTCCAAGATTGACCAACGCACACAATTATGGTAGACAAAACTCTTTACCTATTTACCATTTTTTATGTGACATGCAAAAACAGAATATGCGAGGAGGTATCGCTTTTAATTGGGGTGAAACACTTGAAAAAAATAAGTTTTTACCCAGAGTAGAATACAAGAATTTTATCTTCTCAAAAGCACGTTGGCGTATCTCAAAAATAGATGTTGCTCCGTTTCTGGATGATATAAAAACCAAAAATAATTACCTTATTAAGGTAACAAAATGGAGAAAAAAACTACTAATACCTGAGTATGTTCAGCTTATTGATAAAGATAATACGCTACTGATCAATTTTGAAAATAAAGAATCTATCCTTATGTGGTTAAATACTATAAAAAACAGAGAAGAATTTTTATTAGAAGAATTTTTATTCATAGAAGACAGTCCTGTAAAACAGGGAAGTAATAAATACTCTAATCAATGTGTATTCTCATTTTACAATGAAACAAAAGTAAATCAGATACCTAAAAAAGATACCGTATTAGATTCTAGTAAATTATCAAAGATAGCAGTAAAGGCGTAATCCTCTTAAAGTGCAAGTAAAAAGAACCTTTATACCTGGAGAAGAATGGTTGTATTACAAAATATATTGTGGTGCCAGAACCTCGGATAGTATTCTAATCAATACCATCTATCCATTAATGAAATTATTAATCAAAAAAAGAATGATTGATCTATGGTTCTTTATTAGATATCATGATCCGGATGCTCATATAAAACTTAGACTTCATGTCACCGACATTAGAAACATTGCAGATATTATGCAGTCATTTAGTAGTACAATGCAATCATATGTTACTGATGATATTATTTATAAAATTCAATTAGATACTTATTATCGTGAGTTAGAACGTTATGGTGCAAATACTATTCATATTTCGGAAGAATTGTTTTACCATGAAAGTAATATGTTATTAGAAAGTAAAACTCTAATTGAGGACGAAAATTTGTATTTCTTATTTATTATGAAGACAATTGATCAATTCCTTAACAGTTGTAATTATGAAATGCAAGAAAAACTAAGTTTTGCAGTTAATAAAAGAGATGCATTCAAAATAGAGTTTAATGCCGATAAGACTCTTAACAAACAATTAGATCAAAAATACCGAAAGATTAAAAATGATCTTTCAAACTTTTTAAAATCAACTTATTCTCAGAATGAATTTAATGTTTTGGATAAAATAATAAATACAAAAGAAAAAGTGACTATAAAACTAATACAAGAGATTATAAATCATAACAAAGAAGGTAGTCTCGAAGTGCGATTTGATTATTTAATAGGAAGTCATATCCATATGTTAGTCAATAGAGCTTTTCGATCTAGACAAAGGTTTTATGAGCTTGTTATTTATGATTTATTTTGCAAATATTATAAATCTGATTATATAAAAAACTCATTATCTATAAATTCATAATTTAAAAAAGTTATGAAGTGCATCTTAACCAAAAAACCAAATATTAACTCCCTAATAATAGGAGAGAAATTTGATAACAAACCCTACATCAAACTATCTGAAAAAAATCAGGTTAGCAGAGATAAAATTATCAGTATATGAAAAACAGGCTACTTGTTACATTTTTGATTTCATCATTTTGTTTTTTGGGAATAACAAACGCTCAAGAGGCTGTTGATCAAGATACACTATTCCAAAAAACATACGAAGAACTACTAGAGAGTTTTGAGTATTACAAAAGTGATACTATACATTCAAAAGTTTTCGCATTAACGTATTTGCAAAAAGCCAAACAAGAAAGAGATATAATAAGACAAGCTGATGGATATTACATGTTATCAGAAATCACGGAGCAATCAAAAGCTCTAGCATATGGAGATAGCATTATTATGTTAACCAAAAACATCAAAGATTTTAACTATCCGGCAAAAGGACATTTACTTAAAGCTAGAATTTATGGAGGAAAAAGTCAATTCAAAAAAGCAATGGATGAATTGGTTTTATCTAATAAATATGCAAATGAAAATGAAAATATAGATCAACAATACAAGACAAAATATTTTATAGCTTTGCTTAAAGAAGATCTAGGCAAATCTTTAGAATCTTTAGAATCCTTAAAATCCATTGTTAATTATTACGGAAAACAGTTTAAAGATGATCACACTTATGAATATGACTATATTAAATCTTTATTCGCATTAGGAAGTTCTTTTAACAAAAATAAAATATACGATTCTGCATATACGACTAACAATAAAGCCATTAATCTCTCATTAAAATCTAAAGACAGTACATTGTATGGCCGTTTACTATTGTCTTCAGGTAGAACCCATTATTATAAGGATGAATATACATCCAGTCTTGACAGCATTCTTAAATTTAAAAAAATTTCTAAAAACAAACCTCAAAGCATTGGTACCTCGATACGTGCAGACTTATTTCTTGGTAAAATATATGCTAAACAAAAAAATCAAAAGGCTTCCTTAATTCATTTACAAAAAATGGATTCTCTAGCCTATGCAAAGAATTATTATTTCCCGACTATTCGATCAGGCTATGAACTGCTAATCAAAACATATGAAGAGAAAGAGGACATAAATAAACAATTGCTCTATATTAATAAGCTCCTGTACGTAGATAGTATTTTAGACACTAACTACAAACAAGTATATGTCAAGATAAATGATGATTACACTACCCCGAATCTTATTCTAGAAAAAGAACATATCATAAATTCTCTTCAAAAAAACAATAAAAACACAATTATTACAGTAGGTATCTTATTACTGTTGATCATATCTCTGATCCTAATTTTAGTTAGAAATGTTAAAAAACGAAAAGTATTTCAACAACGGTTTCTTGATTTGTATGAACAAAATAGTCACTCTGAACAAGAAAAAACTGATCCAGTTACAAATCAAATAAGTGAAACGCCAGTTATTTTAAACAAAAATGATACAATAGATATAGGTATTTCAGAAATTATAATTAATGATATTTTAAAACATCTTAATACTTTTGAAAAAAATAAAGATTTTATTAAAACTAACATTACCATTAATGCCTTATCAAAAGAGTTCAAGACAAACTCCAAATACTTATCTAAAATAATCAATACATATAAAGGAAAAAGTTTTAGTAATTACATCAATGAACTCCGTATAGATTTTGTCGTTGAAAAGTTAAAATCTGATTCTAAATTCAGAAAATATACGATTAAAGCAATTGCTAATGACATAGGTTTTAATACAACTGATGCTTTTTCTAGGTCATTTCATAAAAAAACTGGAATTTTTCCCTCATTTTTCTTAAAACAACTAGAGAAAAAACAAAATGAGGAAGAAAAAATAATTACTTAATATAAAGAATGAATTAGGTTAGTAAAAGCGATTTTTCTCAAAAAAAATCTTGGAATTCTAAAAATTATTATCTCAGTTTATTAGATAAATAAGATTACTTTATATGTCAACATTAAATAATTAATTTTAAAAAATTTCAACACTAAAAAGGTCAACAAATTTAAAGATATAAACAAACTTTCCCTGAACTAACCAAAATTATTAAAATGGAAGTAATTTTAAGTGAGAATCCTCTCAAAGCGCATAATTATGTATAGATTCATTATAAACGTATCTTCACCATTTTAAGAAAAGTTCTACTTCCATTTACTTTCATCCATTTCTATTTATAAATATTAGATTATTTTTTATGTTATCAGCGCACATCAATTAACGATTTAAATATCCTAGAATCTATACATATAAAACCCATACTCATTTTTCGTAATCTAGTAAGAATTTTTAATAAATACTTTATTTTTTCATTTTTAAAAATAAAATTCGATACTTAACTCAAAAAACGTCTTATTAAAGTGATTACAAATATTATATAAACTTCAATATTTCGATTTTTTTCTTAGTTAATTTTACAAAAAAAGAAACTCTCCTGTTACTTTTCATATAAAAACTAGAATAAATAAAAATAAAGAGTAAAAAATAACGATTTAGGTATTAAATACATAAAAAACTAAAAAACAACCACTTAACTCTTTAATTTTCTTCAACGAAGACTCCGAATTCTTGAAATCCGGACACCGAATTCCTGAAATCAAGTTGCTACTCCTTTTTTTATAATGCAATAGCCTAACGTATCTCATACATTTGCTACATCATTAAATCATAAAACAATAAAATTTAAAACTCTACAACATGAAAAAAATGCAGAACTCAGAGAACGTAAACAAGCTTACTTTAGACAAATTTAAAATCGCTAAGCTTGATAATTTAATTAGTATTAAAGGAGGAGCATTATTAAATTTAGACGAGAATGATTCTGAAGATGATACTTGGGGAAGCTAAAAAGAAAAAAAAGTATTTATTATCGTATAAAGGGAAGCAGAACTTCCCTTTATACTAATTTTTTTTATATGAAAATTAAGTTATTTATTATATGCGTTTTACTTATGAGTTGTCAAACTAAAAAAGATATACTACCTGAAAAAATTGTGGTAGATAAATATCATGGACAACTTATTGAAGATCCTTACCGATATTTAGAAAATTTGGAAGATCCCAAAGTAAAACAATGGATTGATCAACAAAACGATGTCTCAAATAATTTTCTACAAACTATAAATAAAAGACAAGAATTAGTTAATAAACAGATACAATTCGATAATAAAAAATCATTCACCATTTCTAAACTTAAGGTTACAAAAAATAACAAATATTTTTATTTAAAAAGGTCATCAAAAGATAATATTCCCAAACTATACTATAGAGAGTCGTATGAAGCTCCAGAAATAATGTTATATAACCCTAAGGATTACAAATCAAATGTCGACTCCGAATTTGTTATAAACTATATTGCACCCAATTGGGATGGAACTAAAATTGTTATTAGTCTAACCAAAATGGGTAAGGAAATTTCTGACCTAATTATTTATGACATACTTTCCAAGACTATCAGCCCTGAGATCATAAGTAATGTATGGCCTACAAGCTCTGGAGGAATACATTGGTTGCCAGATAACTCTGGATTTATGTATTTACAATACATAAACTCAGATCCAAAATCTAAACAATTTTCATTAAACACAAAATCTGTAATTTATAAACTTGGAGCTGATCCAAAACAATTAAAAGAACTATTTTCCAAGAGTCATAATCCAAAATTATATCTTAAAGAACAAGAAACACCAATTATATCATTCAATGATAAAAGTAATAAATACATTATTGGAAAAGTAAGGGGAAATAAAAGTTACTACGATGCTTATTCTTTAAAAATAAGCGAATTGGATGGCAAAAATTGGAAAACTCTCTTTAAAACATCTGACAAGATTAAAAGTTATATAGTTAAAGGAGACTCTTTAATTTACATAACTTCTAAAAATGCTCCTAATTTCAAAATATGTAGTACCTCTATACTTAATCCCGATTTCGAAAACCCTAAAACATTAGTAAAAGAAAAAAGAGATTTAGTTATTACAGATTTTAGTTTTACTAGTGAAGGACTATATTTCGTAACTAGTAAAAATGGTATAAAAGCTAGTTTATTCAAGCTTGAAAATAATTCTCAAAAAGAGATAACCTTACCAAAGATTTACGGCAATATAAGCCTGAATTCAAGAGGATTAGATTATCCTGAACTTTGGATTAATGCTAGTGGTTGGACCACAGATAATAAACGATTTGAATATTTTAACGAACGACTGGTAGATAAAGACATAAATACAGCATTAGAAGATCAGCGATTCAAAGACATAATTGTCGAAGAAATTGAAGTAACAGCTCACGATGGAGAAAAGATTCCTCTTTCATTATTTTATAATAAAAATATAAATAAAAAAGGAAAAAACAGAGTCCTGATGGATGGTTATGGAGCTTATGGAAGATCAATGAAACCATCTTTTCAAATTAGAAGATTATTATGGGTGCTGGAAGGCGGAGTTTATGCTGTAGCACATGTAAGAGGAGGAGGAGAAAAAGGAGATGCCTGGCATAAAGGAGGTAAAAAACTAACAAAACCTAATACTTGGAAAGATTTTATAGCTTGCGCAGAATATTTAATTCATAATGATATTACAACTAAAAACAAATTAGCAATATGGAGTGGTAGCGCAGGAGGAATAATGATTGGAAGAGCGATCACAGAGCGTCCTGATTTATTTAAAGCAGGAATTATAGAATTTGGAATGTTAAATACTCTTAGGTCGGAAAATAGAGCAAACGGGGCAAAAAACATAAAAGAATATGGTACAATAAAAGATCCGGAAGAATTCAAAGCTTTATTAGAAATGGATGCATATCACAATTTAAAACAAGGTGAAAAATACCCTGCCACTTTATTAACTGCTGGTCTAAATGATCCTAGAGTACCTGCTTGGTTTTCTATTAAATTTGCTGCCCGTATACAAGCTTTTAACGCAGGTAACACCGATAACCTTTTGCTTATAGATAAAAAAGCAGGGCATGGAAAAGACGATACTAAAACTAAAGAATTTGAAAGATTTGCCAATATCATTTCTTTCGCTCTTTGGCAAACTGGACATCCAAATTATCAACCAAAATAAAACAACATAACTACCTACATTATTTATTAACTGTAATACGACATAATTATGGGTAAAACTATCTTTTTTAAATCACAAATAAGCATAAAAAAATCCATTCAAAATTGAATGGATTTTTTTGGTGGGCAATGAGGGATTCGAACCCCCGACCCCCTCGGTGTAAACGAGGTGCTCTGAACCAACTGAGCTAATTGCCCTTTTATGTTTCACAACCCTTATTCGTGATTGCGGATGCAAATATAACACAGTTTTACAGTCTACCAAAAGAATTTGAAAGAAAAATTAAATTATTTCTCCAACTACGAATGTACTACCTCCAACATAGATCAAATCCTTATTGCTAGCCTCCTGTAAAGCAGTCTTATAAGCCAACAACACAGAATTATAAGCTTTTCCTTTCAAATTAAAATTTAACGCTTCTTCCTGTAATATTTTCGCTTTTAATCCTCTTCCTATATCAGGTTTTGCAAAATAATAAATCGCGTTTACAGGAAATAAAGGTAAAACACTTTGTAAATCTTTATCGTTAACCACACCTAGAACTATATGCAAAGTATCATATTTTTCCTCTGACAACTGTTTCATTACATAAGTTAAGCCATCTTCATTATGTGCAGTATCACATATAACTTTTGGTTTTTCTCCTAATATTTGCCACCTACCTAATAGACTTGTGTTTTTTACAACATTTGCAAACCCATTCTCCATACTCTCATTACTAATACTCCATCCTTTTTCTTTTAGAACAAGAATCGTTTGCAATACGGTTTTCATATTTTCGTCCTGATACCTGCCTTTTAGATCCGTACTAAAAACCACACCTTGGTAATCAAAAGCAAAATAGATATCACTATGGTGCTCTAAAGCCTTTTCTTCAAATACGCTCTTCGTCTCTTCAGTTGTTCTACCTACAACAATAGGCACATTGTTTTTAATAATTCCTGCCTTTTCTCTTGCAATTTCTCTTAATGTATTTCCTAAAAACTGCGTATGATCTAATCCTATATTAGTAATAACAGAAACCTCTGGTATAATAATATTTGTAGAATCCAACCTACCTCCTAAACCGACTTCGATTATTGCGATATCTACATTGGATTCAGAAAAATATTGAAAAGCCAAGCCAACGGTCATTTCAAAGAATGATAATTGATTTGCTTCAAAATACGACCTATGCTTTGAAACAAAATTCACTACATACTCTTTGCTTATAACTTTTCCATTAACACGAATTCGTTCTCTAAAATCTTTAAGGTGCGGTGAAGTATACAAACCGACTTTATATCCTGATTCTTGTAAAACAGAAGCAAGCATATGACTAGTCGATCCTTTTCCATTAGTTCCAGCTACGTGGACACTCCTGAATTTATTTTCAGGATTTTTAAGATAAGTTACTAAATTAACTGTATTTGTTAAATCAATTTTATATGCGCTTGCACCCTGACGCTGATACATTGGTAACTGTGCAAACATCCACTCTAAAGTTACTTGATAGTCGATATTAAATTCTTTAATTATTGATTTATAAAATTTGTTCCATTTTTAAAGTTAAAAAAAGAACTTATCATTTATATGAAGAAAAGTTTAAAATTATCAATATAAATGTAGTTACTCACCTAACCCAAAAGTCACTTCTACGAAACCAATTTGCTTGACTGGAGCTTTTGGATCAGCTTTCCACTTAAAAGTAAGCGCTGTCTTCTTAGCAGGGTCTAGAAGACACTTAGCACTATTTGTAGTACCCTTAACTCCAGGAATAGCCTGAACAACTTTGCCTGATCTGTTAACGATAATTTTCACTACCACTCGTCCAGCTTCATTACACTCTTGTACTACTTTAGAATTTGTAGGTCTTCCTCTCCCGTTAAGACCATATCCAACGCCTCCTGTACCTCCGGGACCTGGTTGTCCATAATAACTAGTAGCATAAGGATTCCCATTAGGATTACCTTTATCTCCAGGTTTTCCGTCATCTCCTTCTCCTCCTTTAGCTTTGCCATCACTCTTAGGGCCATTAGAAAAGCTATCTAATATATCCAAAGTCGATTTATCCGGTTTAGGGTCCGGTTTCTTTTCCTCTACTTTTTCTACTGGCTTTTCTTCAACTTTTTTTTCTGCTGGCTTATTTTTTGGTTTTTCTTTCGGTTTCTCTACCTTTTTTTGAGGTTCTTTTTTTGGTTTTTCCTCTACTACAGGAGCATCATCAATATCCTGGGTAACCACTTCTTCGGTAATCTCAGGAGTTTCAGGTTCCGGTTCGGGAACATCCGAAGCAGATTCTGGAGTTGTTTGTTTTGGAGATGATTGTATTGCCTCAGTCGGCTGAATATCTCCTGATCCAGTTAGTGTTGTTCCAAAATTAACAGCGATACCGCCTTCAGGGTCTGGATCTAACTGGCTTAATCCTAGATAAAACAATAAAAAGATAATAGCCACATGTAATATTATGGTTATTATAAAAGACTTTTTTTTATGTTTTGTATCTAGTTTCAACATAAATTATTCTGGTTTTACAGCTAAGATTACTTTAAATTTATTTCTATTTGCTATATCCATTACTCCAACAGCTTTTTCAATAGGAACTCCTTCCTCAGCTCTTAGTATAATAGTAGGCTCATTTTTACCTGACAACTTAGTTAACAAAGTAGATTCTAATCTACTCTGACTCACTCGTTCATTATCTACATAGTACTGTAACTTATTAGTAATACTAACTGATATATTTTGAACGTTAGAACTCTTACCTTTAGCCTTTGGTAATATTAAATCAAGCGCTTCAGGCGTAATTGTTGGAGATGTTAGTAAAAAGAACACCAGCAACAAAAACACAATATCTGTCATAGACGACATACTGAATTCTGGACTGACTTTATTTCTTCCTCTTAAATTCATATTAAGCAGGTTCGTTTAATAAATCAAGGAAATCCACTGTAGTTGCCTCCATTTGATGAATAACCTTATCTGTTCTTACAACTAAATGATTATATCCTATGTAAGCAACAATACCAACTACTAATCCAGCAACTGTAGTCGTCATCGCGGTATAAATACCTTCTGCCAACGATCCCATGTCTGCACTTCCTGAACTTGATGCCAAATTATGAAATGCTAAAATCATACCAATTACAGTACCTAGAAATCCTATCATCGGAGCAGCACCAGCAACCGTAGCTAAAATACTTACGTTTTTCTCCAATTTATAAACTTCTAGTCGACCTGCGTTTTCTATTGCTTTATTAATATCTTCTAAAGGATTTCCTATTCTTGAAATTCCTTTTTCGGTTAACCTAGCAACAGGATTATTAGTCTGCGCACATAAAATTTTTGCAGCTTCAATTTTACCACTTGCAACATTATCTCTAATTTGATGCATAAAACTTTCATCATATTTAGATGCTGCTTTAATTGCAAAAATTCTTTCGAAATAAATATAAACTGCTACAAATAACAAAACAAAAAGTATAGCTATAATAACTACTCCTCCTGTTCCTCCACTAAGCAATAAATCGATAATGGACAATGTTTTTTCTTCTGCTTCCGGATCAATTTCTTTGGTATTTTGGGCAAACATACCAAGCATCAATAAATGGGTCATATTTGTTCTTGTTAATTTAGTGTTAGTATACTAACGTTATTTCTATAGGTTAAGTATATTTTTAATGATTGTTATAATACATAAATTATTCCTAAAAGACCTACACCACCAAGTATGATAGTATATGGTAATGCCATTTTAACCATTCTTCCATAAGACAAACCAATAAGTGGAGCTAAAGAAGAAGTAAGTAAGAATAAGAACGCCGCTTGACCATTAGGTGTTGCAACACTAGGTAAATTTGTTCCTGTATTTATAGCAATAGCTAATTTTTCGAATTGTTCTCTTGTTATAACACCATTATCAAATGCTTGTTTTACCTCTCCGATATATACAGTAGCAACAAATACATTATCACTAATCATGGATAGCAATCCGTTAGCCACATAGAACATAGAAGGTTGTTTAGATGGATCCAGAGATAATGCCCAATCAATTATAGGCGAAAAAAGATGTTGATCATGAATCATAGCTACGATAACGAAGAAAACTACCAACAATCCTGTAAACGGAAGCGCCTCTTCAAAAGCTTTTCCTAATTGATGTTCTTCTGTAATTCCCATAAAGGCAGTTTGTATAATTATCAATGCCAAACCAATAAATCCTACAGGTGCTAAATGCAATGCTAAACCAATAATAAGAAGTATAGCCGACACTCCTTGTACTATTAATCCATATTTTGCCTTATCTGATCTATTTGCATCTTCTTGATCAGTATAATTCTCAATAATTCTTCTTGCCACTTCTGGTAACTTAGCTCCAAATCCAAACGAGGCAGTTAACTCTAGAACTACGGTAGTTAATAATCCTGCTGCTAATACCGGTAATGTGATAGGAGCCATTTTAATGAAGAATTCTATAAAATCCCATCCCATTCTTTCTCCTATTAACAGATTTTGAGGTTCTCCTACCAAAGTACATACTCCTCCTAAAGCAGTTCCCACTACACCATGCATAACTAAACTCCTTAAAAAACTTCTAAACTCTTCCAATGTTTCACCGCTAAGTTCTTTTCGATCCAGTGATCCATCCTGATCAAAATCAGAAGCGGGCATAGAATGAATTTTATGATACACTCCATAAAAACCAACAGCAACACTAATTAACACCGCCGTAACGGTTAATGCATCCAGAAAAGCTGAAAGTACTGCTGCTAGAAAAACAAACAGCATGGACAATATCATTTTTGATTTTATTTTAGTAAATACTTTACTAAAGATGTACATTAATAATGGCTTCATAAAATAAATTCCAGCCACCATAAATACCAAAAGTAATACTACTTCTAAATTCTGATCCACTTCGTGATAGGCATTCTTTGGAGTAGTAAGGTTAAGTGCTAAAATTTCTATTGCTAATAGTCCTCCTGACTGCAAGGGATAACATTTTAATGCCATCGCCAATGTAAAAATGAATTCTGCAATAAATATCCAAGACGTAATTGTCTTACCGAGGAAAAAAAACGAAAACACATTAAAGATTAGAAATCCTATCATTACGGTTTTAAACCATTTAGGACTATTACCTAGAAAATATTTAAACATAGTATATGTAATTAATTTGTATAATAATTAAACTAACTGTTTGAAAGCAATCTCAAACGCTGTTCTACTTATATTCTTATTAGAATTATTTTTATCAAATATTCTTTGTATCGCATCTCTTATTGTTAGAGATGTATCATTGAAAATTGCTTCATCTGTCATCAAAACTCTTCTCTCCATGAAATAAGCAAATACCCTTACCATTCCACAATTAGAAATAAAATCAGGAATTAAGCTTACTTGCTCATCCGTGTACTCCATAATAGAACCAAAAAATATTTCTTTATCTGCAAAAGGTACATTTGCTCCACAAGAAATCACTTCCAAACCAGAATTTATCATTTGCGTAATCTGATCTTTTGTAATTAATCTAGATGCAGCACAAGGAGCAAAAATTTCCGTTTGCAAAGACCATATTTTATTATTTAATTCTTCAAAAGGAATTAGTGTTTCACTATATAATTTATTTCCTTTTTTATTAAGATAAAGTTCTTTTATTTCTTCAAAAGAAAAACCATCTTCATTTATTAATCCACCAGCATGATCAATAATTCCAACAACTTTAGCTCCCATTTCTGAAAGATAATATGCCGCTGCAGACCCTACATTTCCAAAACCTTGTACAACCGCCTTTTTACCTTTTACAGTACCACTATAAATATCATAATAGTGTCTTACTGCTTCCGCTACTCCATATCCAGTAATCATATCGGCTACCGTATATTTTCTTGACACATCAGGAGAAAAAGTTGTGTTCTCCAAAACTTTAATAACTCCTTGGCGTAATTGTCCAATTCTATTTATCTTATCAGCTTCTGTTGGTTGAAAATGCCCGTTAAAAACTCCTTCTTGTGGATGCCATACTCCACAGTTCTCAGTTATAGGTATTACTTCGTGGATCTCATCAACATTTAAGTCCCCTCCTGTTCCATAATAACTCTTAAGTAATGGAGAAACTGCTTTATACCATCTCTCTAAAACTCCCTTTTTTCTTGGATCAGTTGGATCAAAATTAATACCTGATTTAGCTCCTCCTATTTCTGGGCCTGAAACTGTAAACTTAACCTCCATGGTTTTTGCCAAAGAAAGAACCTCATTCATATCCAATCCTAATCTCATTCGTGTTCCACCACCAGCGGCTCCTCCTCTTAATGAATTAATAACTGTCCATCCTTCAGCTTCCGTTTCAGAATCTTTCCAGTTAAAAACTATTTCAGGGGCTTTATTTTCGTATTTTTTTAATAATTCTTTCATTTTTTAAAACTTCAATTTATACAAATGCACTTTGACTAAAGATTTTATCTTTCCTAACTTCTAATTAAATAATCCCTCCATTACGGAGTTAGTGCTGTCTCATAAAAAGTTTTTAAATAAATTGAATAATTATCACCCAAAAGTGACTTCACAAATATAAAAAACTAAATAGGGAGAAACCTTAAATTAAAAAAAATAATAAGCCAAAATTATTTCTTGTCTTAACAGACAAATATTCCAAGAAAAATAAGACATCTAAAATGAAAAACACTATTAAATATCAATCTCTAAAAGAAATTACCAAAAAATGAAAAAAACATCAAAACTTGTGTATTATAACTTATATTTGTAGAATTAATAAAAATATCGAGTTTATCTCGATTTATTTTCATCAAAAAGTTGAATTCGCGTGTTATGCACGCACAGTAAATAAGGATCAAATATGGACTTTAAATTATCCGAAGAACAATTAATGATACGCGATGCTGCTCGTGATTTTGCTAAAGCAGAGTTATTACCAGGAGTCATTGAAAGAGACAACAAGCAAGAATTCCCTACTGAACAAGTCAAAAAAATGGGAGAGCTTGGGTTTTTAGGAATGATGGCATCACCGGAATATGGTGGTGGCGGTATGGATACACTTTCATATGTACTCGTAATGGAAGAGCTATCCAAAATAGATGCATCTTGCTCTGTAATCGTATCTGTTAATAATTCTTTGGTATGCTGGGGACTTGATACTTATGGCACTCCAGAGCAAAAAGAAAAATATCTTAGTAAACTAACTACTGGACAATCAATAGGAGCTTTCTGTTTATCAGAACCTGAAGCTGGAAGTGATGCTACTTCACAAAAAACAACAGCAATTGATAAAGGAGACCATTATATTTTAAATGGAACTAAAAATTGGATTACTAATGGAGGTACTTCTGATTATTACCTAGTCATTGCTCAAACCGATAAAGAAAAGAAACATAGAGGTATCAATGCCTTCATTGTTGAAAAAGGATGGGAAGGTTTTGAAATTGGTCCAAAAGAAGACAAATTAGGTATTAGAGGTAGTGATACGCATTCCCTTATATTTAATGACGTAAAAGTCCCTAAAGAAAATCGAATCGGTGAAGATGGATTCGGATTCAAATTTGCCATGAAAACTTTAGCTGGTGGTCGTATTGGTATTGCTGCGCAGGCTTTAGGTATTGCTCAAGGAGCTTATGAATTGGCAAAAGAATATTCTAAAGTTCGTAAAGCCTTTGGTACAGAAATCATGAACCATCAGGCAATTGCATTTAAGCTTGCAGATATGCATGTTCAAATCGAATCTGCCAGAATGCTAGTATATAAAGCTGCTATGGACAAAGACAATCATGAAAACTATGATTTATCTGGCGCAATGGCAAAATTAGCAGCATCTCAGGCTGCAATGGATGTTACTGTTGAAGCTGTACAGGTTCATGGTGGTAATGGTTTTGTAAAAGAATACCACGTAGAACGTTTAATGAGAGATGCAAAAATCACTCAAATATATGAAGGTACCAGTGAAATACAGAAAATTGTAATTTCCAGAAGTATTCTTAGAGATTAATTAGTTAAAATTCTCTATTTAAAAAGCCCAAATTATTAAAACAATTTGGGCTTTTTAAATATTATAATTCTCTACCTCCTTCAATTACATTCTTCAAACGAATTTAGATTATACATCTCCTGTTAGAATTACCCTTAATACCTATAAAGTATTTTTATTAAATAATATTATAATAATAAAATAATACATCCACCTGGTATATTCCTTTAGACAAATAAAACATCATTAAGGAAAATACATCGAGAATCTTAACCATATACACAGTAATAGGTACACATAAAGCAACATTAATACCTAATATTAATATAAATTATATTCATTTTCTATTAATTGTATTTTTAGTATTTGGATTTTGAGTATAAAAAAAACCCTTCAATTTAGTATTGAAGGGTTTTCAAGGAAGGCGGCGACCTACTCTCCCACGATTGTAGTACCATTGGCGCTAACGGGCTTAACTTCTCTGTTCGGAATGGTAAGAGGTGAGCCCCGATGCTATAACCACCTTAAGCTGTTGGTTGATTCTTAATGATAAGAGATCAACTAATATTGTTGACATATTGATTTAAATAATAAAATACGATCTAAAAAAGTAACTAAAAAGAAGCTATCAAAGCAATTCTCCGTCCTGCTAATTGCTTAGCAGGACGTGCGCATAAGCCTATGGGTTATTAGT
>NZ_KE387186.1:0-126697 GCF_000430645.1 Aquimarina latercula DSM 2041
TAAAAGTTATATTAGGTAAGTCAAATACTTCTATGGAATCACTTGAACTATCGTTACAAGTGCCTGCACTTGTGTAAGTTATTGAATGTGTTCCGACATCCGAAATAGTTGGGTTAAAGCTGTAGGTAAGTCCATTACCATCATCAGTTACACCAGGACCAGAATAAACCCCTCCAGTTGGAGTTCCGCCTCCTAAATTAGTTTGTATTCCAGCATTAATACATAAATCTGCGGGTGCTGAATAACTTGCAACATCATTTGCAGTGACATTGACCGTAAGATTTGCACACGAACCGGGAACTACACATAAACCTCCTTCACCTCTTACAAAATAAGTGGTGCTTGGTGATGAAGGGGTAACTACAAAGGATGATGTGCTGGTAGTTCCGATTTCTGTACCTCCACAAGCTCCTGTGTATATGTACCATTCTGTTGCGTCGTTTAAGTTTCCAGAAATAGAAAGTGTAGCAGTGTCACCTTCGCAAAGAGTAGTTGGAGCATGTGTAACGGTAGGGATATCCGGATCAGTACAAGGAATCGCAGTAAGGTTTACTAAAAATAATAAATCACTGTTTGCCTGTGGGATTCCATTTTCATAACGTTGACCATCTGCATAATTAGGTGTTGGTTCATTATCATACGCTATTAGTCCACCTATATTGGAAATATCAAGCGTATACGTTTGTCCAGAGATTAGAGTAATATTTAACGCTGAAAAATCAAATTCCGAATAATCAGTAGGAGTCGAAAAAGGACTAGTAGTCTGATTCGTTAGCGTTCCTAATACCGTTCCACCATACCCTTCTCCATCATAAAGAGTTACATTTACTACATCACTAGTAAAAGTTAGAATACCAATAGAATTTAAAATGCCATTACAAGAAGCTATGAAACTCTGCCCAGATTGAAGAGAAGTTCCATTTATCAATTGGTCATCATCATTTTCAATAGAACATTGACTATTTCCAACATTTGCAATACAAAAGATTGCAATTACAAGTATAATTCTTTTCACTTTATAAGTATTTTAAATACACCTTTTCAGAGTTGTTAACACTGAATTTAAAAGTTATTAACAATGTAGATTGGGGGCTTATTTGTATAAGAGTGTCTACTGTTATGACTTTAAGTTTGTTATATGTTTATTGCGTAAAGATAGATAATTATTTTTTGTTAATAACTTTAACATTAAGAAGACCTGTCAAATAGCTGAAATTTCAAGATAGAAAATGATGTAAAACACAGACTTTTAGATGACTATTATTAATCGCGCAAAGTTTTATGAAGAGGATTGTGCTTTGTGTTTATAAATAATCATAGAGATTTATTATTTTCGTCGGATGCCATATTTTTTAATTATCGCTTTACAGGGCTTCTGCATATATCACGCTTTTAAAAATAACCGTGAGTACTATTGGTATTTTCTAATTGTGCTTTTACCAGTAATAGGATGCATTATTTATTTAGTTACGCAAGTCTTTAATAAAAGGGATTTAGATGTTGTTCAAAAGGAAATCGTAAGTGTAGTAAATCCAACTAAAAAAGTAAATGATCTTAGAAAACAAGTGGAGTTTGCTGATACTTTTCAGAATAGGGTTTTACTTGGTGATGCCTTATATGAAATTAATGATTATAATTCTGGAATTGGAGAATATGAAATAGCTTTAAATGGTAAGTACAAGTCTGATTCGGGAGTTGTCAAAAAACTTCTAGAAGGGTATTATCATACAAGTCAATTTGATAAAGTCATTTTTTGCGCCGAAAAAATAGTTAAAAACACTGACTTTAAAGGGTCTAGAAGTCAGTTTTTATATGGTTTAGCTTTAAAAGAAGAAGGAAGGTCTAATGAAGCTGAAGAAAACCTAAGATCAATTGATCAGCGATACTCTAATTATGAAGAGCGCTATGTTTTAGCTCAATTTCTTATTAGCAAAGGAAAAAATATAGATGCTAAAGAAATCTTATCAGAAATAATGTTAGAATCGCAACATATGTCTAAACATAACCGCAACAAATATCGAGGAGTTGTTAATGATGTAAAGAAGTTAATTACATCTATTTAGTGCGTTAGATTGTAATAATAGACGATATAAGCTAATTAAGAGTAGTATTTACCGGTAAAGAATAGATAATCTCTTTGCATTTCGCAAAAACTTTCTATTTTTACAAAAATCAAAAGTTCCCCGATCACCTTGAAAATCAAACCTATTCAAATATCTTTGTTTCTAATACTCGTGTTGGGAGGATTATTCGGTTTAATGTTTTTGAGCAAAAAGGGAGGAATCCAAAAAGCTCAGATACAAGAAGATGGCTTCTCCTATGAAGGAGTTTCTCTAAAATACCCTACATATAAAACTTTCTTAGCTTTAGAAAAAGACTCATCACTTACTAAAAAGCAAGATATTTTAAAAGTTACGGAAACCGTTGTTCCTGTGGCTGATGAGTCCGATCTGGAATATGAATCCTTATCAGCAATTAAAGAAAATAAAGATAGTTTACAAAGGCCAGATTTCTCTAAGATTGATAGTACTAGAATTGAAAGAATACGATACCCTGTAGATAATCCGGATTTTGTAAAAGAGCTACAGTCTAAATTATCTTCTAGATCTTGTAGAATAATACATTATGGTGATTCTCAAATAGAAGGAGATAGAATTACAGGTTATATTAGAAATAGGTTGCAAACCATGTATGGAGGTAGTGGTCCAGGTTTTATACCAGTAAAACCAGTTTATAATCAAATAGCCGCTGTGGTAAAGCCTAGCGAAAATTGGTTTAGATATGCTAGATTTGACCCGACACAGGAGAGATTTAAGCATAGGAAATACGGGGCATATATGTCAGTTTCTCGATTTACCGAACATAAAAAAACACTTCCTGATAGTACTACGTTGGATTCCTTACCCGTGGTAAAAGCTTCCGTGGTTATTGGAAAATCTAAAAAAGCATATGCTAAATTCAGAAGATTTACTAATATAGGATTACATTACGGAAATTGTAATTTTCCAATTAAAGTTTCTGTTTACAATGATGGAAAGCTAATTAAACAGGATAGTTTAATTGCAGATGGTCGATATCATAGGTATACGATAAAAACCAATACAACTCCAAGTAGTTTAAAAATTGAACTAGAAGGAAAAGTAAGCGCAGATTTTTATGGGCTGACATTAGATGGAGGATCAAGAGTACAGATTGATAATGTTGCTATGCGTGGTTCTTCAGGAACCATTTTTTCTAGTACCAATGCTTCTATTTATGGTCAGATGACTAGAAATCTAAAACCTAAGATCATCATTATGCAATATGGTGGAAACACGATGCCCTACTTGAAGGACTCTACAAAGGTTGATAACTATGCAAAATCTATTGTAAATCAGATTAATTGGTTGAGACGAAGAACTAAAAATGCAAGTTTTATATTTATTGGTCCTACAGATATGTGTCTTCCTGTAAATGGAAAAATGGAGACTTATCCTTTATTACCATATTTAAACACTAAATTAATAGAAACTTGTTCAGAAAATAACGTTGCGTATTGGAGTATGTATGATGCTATGGGAGGGAAGGGTTCTATGCCTTTTTGGGTTGAAGAAAAGTTGACTGCTAATGATTATATGCACTTTACTTGGAAAGGAACTAAGATTATTTCGGAGTTGTTTTTTACTGCATTATACTTAGATCTAAAAAAAGAAATAGCCGATGAAACATAGTATATTATATTTATATTTTTGTTTAATGTGCACTTCGGTTATAGGTCAGGATTATGTTTTGGATACTATAAGAGATAAATATCCTTTTATTAACTGGAAAGCAAATAAGATTAAATTTGTAGAAAATGCTCCTTCTTTTGTGAAGTTATTTCATAAACTAGATACTATAGCCAGAGGAAATGAAGAAAATGTTCATATTTTTCATATTGGAGGCTCTCACATACAAGCTGATATTTATTCTAATAGGTTAAGAACGTATTTACAACATATGAGTCCTACTGCAAAAGGTCAAAGAGGATTTATTTATCCGTATAAAATAGCAAGCACGAATAACCCTAGTAATTTCAATGTAGAATATGATGGGAATTGGAAGGGATATCGTTGTTCTATAAAAAGAGATAGTATCGCCTGGGGTATGGCAGGTGTAACGGCAGTTTTTAAAGATTCAATTTCAAATATTAAGATAAAGGCAAATCATAGAGGGTACGATGCGCAACAATACGATTTTAATAGAATTAGAATTTTTTATGATAATTGGAGTGAAGATTATGAAATCTACTTTAAAGAGTCTGGACTAATAGCGGATACCAAAGTAAATAAAGAGGCGCATTTCATTGAATTTGTATTGACACAAACTTTAGAAGAGGTAGAATTTTGTGTTCAAAGAATTGGTAATCCTAAAAACCCAGAGTTTTTAATGATGGGTATGGAGCTAATGAATGATAATAGCGGGGTAGAGTATACTACTATTGGTGTTAATGGGGCAAGTTTCAGCTATTATGATAGGTGTAGATATTTTAATGATCAGTTGATGTTGTATAAACCAGATTTGTTTATTGTCTCAGTTGGAACTAATGATGCGTATCATCCAGATTTTAATCCAAAAGAGTATAAAGCTTATTACGAAAACCTTATTTTAAACATACAGAAAGCTAATCCAGATTGTGCAGTTTTACTTACAGTTCCTAATGATTCTTATTATAAGAAGAAGTATCCAAACCCTAGAACTAGGGTGATGCAAAAGATTATTTATGAATTGGCAGAAAAACATAAAATGGCAGTTTGGGATTTTTATGAAATAATGGGAGGTTTTAACTCCTCTAGAGATTGGTATCAGAATAAGTTAATGCCACGAGATAGAATACATTTTACACAATTGGGATATAGAATTAAAGCAGATTTATTATTACAAGCATTGACAAATTCCTGGGAAAAAGAATTAAAGTTAACGCCTAATTCTGTTTTGAATCAAATAATTAATGAATAGATTAAGAGATATTTTTTCTTTTTCAGAGGAGTATCCTCTGATATTTACACAGGCGGATTTCTGGGTTTTCTTTGCAGTTATCTATTTTCTGTATTCGATATTATACAGCAAAAAGAATCTACGTAGCGCGTATCTGTTTGCGATAAGTCTCTTATTTTATTACAAGACGAGCGGTTTATTTATCGGAATCTTACTTTTTAGTACAGTAAACGATTTCTTTTTGGGTAAAGCCATTTACAATAGTAAATCTATATTGATCAAAAAACTACTGGTAACAGTAAGTGTGATAATTAATCTGGGAACGCTTTGTTATTTTAAATACGCCTATTTTTTTACAGAATCTTACAATAGCCTTTTTAATACTAATTATGAGGTTATTAATTACTTAGCTCAATTTGCTAATTCCTGGGCAAGTATTGATTATTTTACTGTTGACGCGATCATATTACCCGTGGGAATTTCTTTTTATACCTTTCAGACTATTAGTTACAGTGTTGATATTTATCGAAAACAGATAGAACCTCTAAAGTCCATTATAGATTTTGGTTTTTTTGTAAGTTTCTTTCCGCAATTGGTAGCAGGTCCTATAGTTCGTGCTTCGGATTTTGTTCCTCAAATCAGAAAAGAAATTACAATTACTAAAGAAGAATTTGGGAGCGCAACATTTATGATTCTAAAAGGATTAATAAAGAAGATGCTTTTTGCAGATTTTATCGCGATGAATTTTATGGATCGTGTATTTGATGTTCCAGAAATGTTTTCTGGGTTTACAAATATTATGGCAATGATTGGATATTCATTACAGATCTATGGTGATTTTTCAGGATACACGGATATTGCGATTGGACTGGCATTGCTAATGGGTTATAAATTACCGGTTAATTTTAATTCGCCTTATAAGGCCATTCATTGCGGGGATTTTTGGAAACGATGGCATATATCTCTGTCTAGTTGGTTAAAAGATTATTTATATATTCCAATAGGAGGAAACCGAAATGGAAGTATATTCTCTTATGTTTTTATTACTGTTTTTACTTTTTTAGGAGTATTTGCATATTCAGATTTTGGAATAGCAATTATAGCAACAGCGGGAATAGGCTTATTACTTATTATTACACTATTCTCCGCCAAATTAGCTTGGCATTTTAATAGAAATGTTAATATTATGATTACGATGTTAATCGGAGGTCTATGGCACGGAGCTTCTTGGAAATTTGTAATATGGGGAGGATTAAATGGATTGGGAGTTGTTGCATATAAATATTGGCGCAAAATAAGCCCTTATGAAAATTCTAATGCTTGGTTAGCAGTTACCTGGAAGATTGCATTCACTTTTATCTTTATAACTTTTACCAGAATCTATTTTAGAGGTAATAGTATGGATCATATTAATCGTTTTTATCAAGCGATTATGACTAATATGGATTGGACAAATGCATTGGTGGTTCTTTGGGAGTATAGAATCGTGTTTATAGTAATGTTATTGGGTTACATCACGCATTGGTTGCCATACAAAACTAAGGATTGGATATTAGATCAATTCATTAAAAGTAATGTTATTGTCAAAGGAATAATAGCGGTTATTGTTGCTGTTATATGTTATCAAACATATGCGGCAGATTTTCAGCCATTTATTTATTTCCAGTTTTAAGATCTATACTGATTTTAGACCCTACTAGATAAAATCTTTTTAACTTCGTGTTTGTAAATAAAAACTAGTATTGTTTCAACATACACATCCATACGAGCCTTTTTTTCCTGCGGGAGCCACAAAATTAATTGTGGGAACATTGCCACCTCCACGTTTTACTTCTGGAAAATTGAAAGAAGGAGATGTTGATTTTTGTTATGGAAGTATTAGCGGATTATTATGGCCGGTTTTAGATCGTATTTTTGATTTAGATTTGATTTTTGAAACAACACAAAAAGCAATAGATCAGCGTAAGAATTTTTTAACCTCTCGAGGTATTGGAGTATGTGATATTGTGCATAGTTGCGAACGTGAAAAAATTGATGCATCTGATTTAGGTATGCAGCATATCCAACTAAGAGATGTAGTGTCATATTTACATCAATACCCTAATATAGAAACTCTTTTATTTACTGGTGGTAACAGTAAAAATGGACCTGAATATTTTTTTAGAAAACATCTTAAAGAATATCAATTAAAGTTAGAAGTAGTTTCTAATGATATTCCAAGAATTCATAGTTTTAGACTTGGAGAAAGAACTATAAAAACAGTTTCGTTGATTGCACCGTCGGGAGCTGCAAATAGATCTATTGGAAGTTTACAAACTTATAAAGATTTAAAAAACCAAAATCCAACATTCAATACAATTGATTTTAGAGTCTTGCAGTATAAAGATTATTTCTGATAAGATAGAAAAATCGACATCAATATTAGTGATGTCGATTCTCTTAATAAGTAACTTTGTTACAATACTATATTATGCATCTTGATAGGCTTGCGCTTGTGCAAGTAGAAATTTAGCTTGTTTTTCTGGTGCCATTTGAATCTGTACTAACCTCCATGTAAGATTGTAAGTACTAATCTTAAAGTTAGCAGGAATAGAACCGAAAAAAGGATCATTTGTGTCTAATGCGGTCGTTGCAAATGATGGTTGTCCTTTGGTGATTAGTTTAATTTCCGAAACACTCCCATCAATTGAACCTGTAACAGAGCGATAATATTGCCAAACTAAAGACGTGCTACCAATGCTATTAGTTAGATCTCTAAAACCATCTGCTGGTGGTGCAGATACATTATACGGTACTGTTGAGCTGGTTCCGAATTTATAAGATAATGAATTCACAATTTCTTTACCGCCCATGTTTACCGAAGAATAATCAAAATCCGTTTTTACGCTTTTGATTCCGTTCATTACATCCTTTACAGATGATTGAGCAGTTACATTTGGTACCTGTAGGTTTTCGAAATAACAGTAGAGTCCCACAACTCTAAAACTTACTTGTAATGACATAGTTCTTTTTTTAAAGTTAATATTTTTATTATGCCAAATTACAGTAAGTATTCAGGGAAAATACCCCGTATTAATACTGGTTAACAATTGTTTATTTATAAAAGAAAGAAAGTTTATGTCATTCAATTAAAGCTATACAATCGTTAACGTTTTTTTATAATCAGAATAGGTTTTAGTGAGATTATCTATTTCCATTGTAACGATAGTGTCCAATGATTTTATAGTCAAATAAACAATCTGCTAGTACTTGACCAGAACCAATGTTATGAACAATTAAATATCGTTTTTGATCAGAAGATTTTTTGTTTACGACTAATCCAATATGAGTAAGCCCTCCTCCTAAACTCCAACTAATGATATCTCCAGGTAAGTAATCTGTTGCGTTGTTAGAATTAGATTTTGTCTCTCCAAATCTAGAAAAGAATTTCATTAAATTAGGAACTCTTCGATGATCAATATTTTTATCTGTTTTAGATAGTCCCCAGTTTTTAGGATATAAATGAAAATTCACTTTCATATCTTCATGAACCTCTTTTTGAAGATCGATTCCTAGTTTTCTATAGGCCCTTATTACTACATCTGTGCATACTCCTTTATCACTCGGAACATCTCCATTTGGATATTTTATGGAGAAATATGAAGGATCATAAGTCACATTATCTGCGGTTAATCTTATTGTAGCGTTGGATAGTCTATCATAAAAGCTTTCTTGAGAAACAAGAATATTAGAAAATGTAGATACTAAAAGGAATAAGATTAGTCTATGCATTTTGTTTTGTTTTTAATTTATTAACGTTATTAATTTTTTATTATTAAGAAAATTCTTGCATTATATTGTTAAAATTCTTTTTTTTGATCCTTGATTAGAATATAGTCTATTTTAATCAAGTATATAATTTTTGATACCCCTAATCTTCAATTTGTACTCATTATACTTTCGCGAAGGTGACTAACTAAAGTTACTACGATATTTCGTTATGAGAATTTACTGTTTACTAGCTGCTTTTTGCTCTTTGCTACAATATAGTTATGGGCAACAATTAGATGTTGATTTTTCCAGAGATGGATTGCTAGTTTTTAAGGAATTAGGAGTTTTAACTTCTCATATTATTGATTTTGATGTTCTAGAAGGTGGAGAAATTAATGTTTTGTACGAATCTGATGCAAAAAGAAACCTGGTACGTCTTACTAAAAATGGTACAAAAGATATTCGTTTCAATACCGAAATAAGTAATCTAAATAACGAATATACCATACCAGTAGCGATTAATTCTAAAGCAGATGGGAGTATATTAGTTCTATCAAACTTCTGGAATGGACATAGTTGGATGATTTCTGTAAATGAGTTTTATGATGATGGAACTATTAATCACGGGTTTGGTAGTAGTGGAGTGTACAAAAAAAATATTCTTGATAATTTAGATGATAATTATGGACAATATATTTATGCTTCATCAAGAGATGAGATAATAGTTGTTGCTAAAGTAAAAGATTTTAGAAAAACAGAAAGTGAAGAAAAGATTGCTATTCTTAAACTTTCTGATATTGGAGAAACATTATCATCCGGTCTATATGATGATCATTACTTTACATTAAATTGCTCTGCAATGACAGATGATTATCTATTGTTAGCATATTCTGAATCTATTGATAATGGAGAAGAACAGGCCACATATTTGGCTGGATTGGATAGCGGAAAAATGTCTTCTAATAAATTAAACTGTATACAGATTAATGAAGATTATCAATCATTTGATCGTATCGTATTATCTGAAAAAGCATTATATACCTCGCAATTAAAAAGTGATTCTGAAGGTTTGTATCATATTCGTAAATATGATGTAGAAGGAAATTTAGATGTTTCTTTTTTTGATACCGGAGAAATGAGTTATAGCGCAGATATTTATAATACGGATTTTGTAGTAAATAATAAAGGAGAAGTATTTGTTATTTCTGCTAGTTTGGATAATGAATTCGAAATATTGATCAAAAAGTTATTAAACAATGGAGATATCGATATGGATTATGGTACCAATGGAGTAGCTTCAGTTTTTCTTAAATACCCAATCTTAGAATTAAATAAAATTCTATTGGATGAAAAAAGTGAGTTGTATATTTCTGGTGAAATGCGTGTCGAAGGCGATTCTTATGGTTTTATGACAAAATTAAAACTAAATATGGAGCAACTAAAAAGAGAAAAATTAGAAAAATTCTTGGATAATTTATTTACTAAAGAATAGTAAATTATTTAGATAACTCTTCTAACCTTTCCTTTTCTATTTTAGTGAGTTTATCAATACCTTGTTTGTTTATTTTATCTAATAAATCATTTAATTCTTTTTCTTTTTCTATTTTATTTGAATTGTATCGATCGTCTATATCTAATAGCCCTTCTGGTTTTTCCTTAATACTTTTTTTGAATTGCAAAAAATCAGGTTTTAACCACTTGATGAAAACAAAAATGACAATAACGGCGATTATTAAAGGAATAGAAATAAAGGTTATCAATAAAATCGGAGATATCATAAAAATTCTAATTAATTCAGAACGAATATTATAAATATTCTTTTTTTAAATTTATGAATATTATCTAATTGTTTCAATAAAATCTTCAATACTTTCTACACCATTTTGAGTTAAGTGTTTGATAAAAGCAGATCCAATAATTGCACCTTTTGTAGTTTTAGTCGCTTTAGTAAACGTTTCATTATTACTAATACCAAATCCAACAATCTGTGGCGCCTTTAAATCCATATTAGCGATACGTTCAAAATATGCTTCTTGTGTATTTCCGAATCCAGATGTAGATCCTGTAACACTTGCAGAGCTTACCATATAAATAAATCCATTTGAAACACTATCAATAAAACGTATACGTTCTTCTGAAGTTTGCGGAGTAATTAAAAAGACATTGATTAATCCGTATTTTTCAAAAGTTTCTTGATATTGCTCGTGATACTCGGCAACTGGTAAATCAGGTATGATTAATCCATCAATTCCTATTTCTTGACATTTGGCGCAAAAAGCTTCTACACCATACTGCATCATTGGGTTAAAATACCCCATAATAATTAATGGTATGCTCACAGATTTTCTAATATCTGCAAGTTGTTCGAACAACAGTTTAGTAGTCATTCCATTTTTTAAAGCTATTGTAGAACTTTCTTGTATTGTTGGTCCATCTGCCAACGGATCGCTAAAAGGTAATCCTATTTCTATCATATCAACACCGCTTTTTTCTAGATCCTGAATGACTTTTTTTGTATCAGATAATGAAGGATAACCTGCTGTAAAATATATTGATAATAGTTTTTTATTTTGCTCAAGAGCTGTATTAATTCTGTTCATGTCTTTATTAGTACAGTAGTCTTTAATTAGTAATCAGTGTCAATAAAATAGATTGATACTAAGTACTAATTACTTTCTACTAATTTATTATAATTTGAAATAATCTATATAAGTATTAAGATCTTTATCTCCTCTCCCAGAAAGACTAATTACTACAATGTCATCAGGTTTAAATTTTTTGTCATTGAATATAGCCAAGGCATGCGATGTTTCTATTGCTGGGATGATACCTTCTAATTGAGATAATTCTAATCCAGCAGCCATGGCATCGTCATCTGTTACAGAGTAAAACTCTCCTCTTCCGGTTTTGTATAAGTGCGAGTGTAAAGGGCCTACACCTGGATAATCTAATCCAGCCGAAATAGAATATGGTTCGGTGATTTGGCCATCGCTCGTCTGCATTAGTAATGTTTTGCATCCGTGTATAATTCCTTCTTTACCTAATTGAGATGTTGCAGCACTTTCTCCACTATTAACGCCTTTACCAGCAGCTTCTACAGCAATAATTCCTACGTTTGGTTCATCTAAGAAATGATAATACGTTCCTGCTGCATTACTTCCGCCTCCGATACAGGCCACAACATAATCTGGATTTTCTCTTCCTTCTTTTTCTTTTAATTGCCATTTGATCTCTTCAGATATAATCGATTGAAATTTAGTAACCATATCTGGATACGGATGTGGTCCAATAGCAGAACCAATAATATAATGAGTATCTACTGGGTTATTTATCCAATCTCTAATAGCTTCATTAGTTGCGTCCTTTAATGTTTTACTTCCGGATTTTGCAGGCCTTACTTCTGCACCAAGCATTTTCATACGAGCTACATTAGGAGCTTGACGTTTAATATCAATTTCTCCCATATATACGATACATTCAATTCCCATTAATGCACAAACTGTGGCAGTAGCTACACCGTGTTGCCCAGCTCCTGTTTCTGCAATAATTCTATTTTTGCCTAATTTTTTTGCTACTAGAATTTGCCCAATGGTATTGTTTACTTTGTGTGCCCCAGTATGATTTAAGTCTTCACGCTTTAAGTATACTTTGGTATTGTGTTTTTCAGAAAGACGTTTGGCATAGTATAATGGAGATGGTCGTCCTACATAATCCCTTAATAGTTGATCAAACTCCTCTTTAAAAGAAGGTTCATTCATAATCTCTAAATATGTAGATCTTAACTCTTCTACATTAGGGTATAGCATTTCTGGAATGTATGCTCCTCCAAAATCACCATAATATCCTTTTTCGTTTACTTGGTAGCTCATTTCTTTTCTTTTTGTGATATATCATAGTTGTAAGACATAAATAGCGCCTTTAACAATCTACAAACAATAGTTTTTTAAATTTTTCTAAATCATTTATATTTTTTAATCCTGGTTCAATTTCGAATTTACTATTGATATCTATTCCATATATTGGTAAATCTGTTTCTAGGATTTTTTTTACATTTTCAATTTCTTGTAATCCAATTCCACCACTTAAAATAAATGGAGTAGAGGAGTTATAATTATTTAAAACACTCCAATCGAATGTATATCCGTTACCTCCTTTTTCTTTTCCTTTCGTGTCAAAAAGAAAATAATCTACAATTCCTTCATAAGGTTTTAATTCTTCAAAATCGAATTGATCTTTGATCGAAAAAACCTTCCATACTTCAAAATTATAAGGCTCAAAACCAACTTCGATTCCATTTTCGATAATCGGCAATGATAATTCCCCTTCTTTTAGTGCTTTACAGTATTCTGGACTTTCATTGCCATGAAGTTGTATAGCTTTTAACCCATATTTTGCGGTTTTTAAAACAACCTGATTTAAAGGCTCATCCACAAAAACTCCTGTTTTTTTAATCGTATCTGGTATTTTAGGAATTATAGCATCAAAATTTCGAGGAGATTTTTCATAGAAAATGAACCCAAGATAGTCCGGCTGCAATGCTGCAACAGCTTCTATGTTTTCTTGATATTTCATTCCGCATACCTTTAGTTTCATCTTTGTAAGGCTTTTATAAATTCTACAGCGCTAGATCCCGGGTTTTCAGTTTTCATAAAATTTTCACCTATTAAAAACCCTTTGTATCCATATGGTTGTAATTCTTTTATAGCTTCGATATTACTAATACCACTTTCAGAAACTTTTACAAAATCATCAGGAATATGTTTGCTCAACTCTTTACTTATATCGATACTAACCTCAAAAGTTTTGAGATTACGATTATTAACTCCTAGCATATCTAAGGAAGGCATTATTGATTTCTCTAATTCTTCTAGATTGTGAACTTCTAATAATACGTCCAATGATAATTTTTTTGCAAACTCTGATAATGTTTTGATTTCGTCTTTAGACAATACAGCGGCGATTAATAATATTACATCAGCACCGTATGCTTTAGCTTCTAGGAGTTGGTATTCGTCTATTATGAATTCTTTTCTTAATAAAGGCATCTTTACAGAAGCTCTAGCAAGCAATAAATCGTCTAATGATCCACCAAAATATTTTCCGTCTGTAAGAACTGACATTCCACAAACTCCAGCGTTTTCGTACCCTGTAGCTACATCTTGGACGCTAACTTTTTGATTAATTATGGATTTAGAAGGAGATCTACGTTTATGCTCTGCAATAATTCCTGTATCGCTCTTTCGTAAAGTATCTGCCAAAGAATTTCCTTTACGATCAAATAATACAGAGTTTTCTAATTGATGAATAGGTATTAAACTTTTTCTGAGTTCAACTTCTTTGTATTTATCTGCTATAATTCTATCTAGTATGTTCATTGTTAAATAACTGATCACTAATTCTTACTCAATTCTTGTACTTTTTTTAATGCAGCTAATCCTTTTCCTGAAAGCAACGATTCTTTCGCTTTTTCAAATCCTTGAATTGGAGATAAATTTTCTACCGTTGCGATTGCCATTCCTGCATTGGCAGACACAACATTGTTTTGTGCCTCTGTACCTTTACCGCTTAGGATATTCATGAAAATAGTTGCTGACTCTTCTATAGAATCTCCACCCACAATCTCTTCCATTTTTAAAGCAGATACCCCAAAATCTTCAGGTGTTAGCATTCCTTCGGTTGTGTTAGAAATTGTTTTCGTACTTCCTGTAAGTGATATTTCGTCATATCCATCTAGTGCATGAATTATAGTAAAATTTTTATCTGTATTTTGATATAAATACCCATACATTCTTGCTAATTCAAGATTGAATACACCTACGATTTGATTTTTTGGAAATGCTGGATTTACCATAGGCCCTAGCATATTAAAGAATGTTTTTACGCCTAATTCTCTTCTTATAGGAGCTACATTCTTCATGGCTGGATGAAATAAAGGTGCATGTAATACGCATATCCCTGCTTCATCAATACTACGCTTTAGAAAATCTTTGTCATTACTAAATTTGATTCCTAAATGTTCCATAACATTAGAACTACCACATTTAGAAGAAACGCCATAATTACCGTGTTTAGTTACTTTAATACCAGCACCTGCAGAAACAAAAGATGATAATGTAGAAATATTAAAAGTATCTTTTCCATCTCCTCCAGTTCCACAAAGATCGATAGGATTATATTCGCTTAGGTCTACAGCAATACATAGTTCTAATAAAGCGTCTCTAAAACCTTCTAGTTCTTCGACAGTAATACTACGCATCATATAAACCGTAAGAAATGAGGCAATTTGGCTTTGGTTATAATCTCCTTTAGATATATTAACCAAAACTTGTTTAGCTTCTTCTTTAGAAATGGTTTCGTGATTGATTAATCGATTTAATAAATTTTTCATAAGCCATTTTTTCCCAGTTTTCTCAGAGTATTGATAGAGAATTTACATAGGATATTTTTTAAAATTAATATAGTATCATTATTATTATCAATCTCAATTGTTGATCCAGTTTTCTAACATTTTCTTTCCGTCGGGAGTAAGTACTGATTCTGGATGAAATTGCACGCCTCTAACATCTAATTCCTTGTGACGAAGAGACATTATTTGTCCATTCTCATCAAATGATGTTGCTTCTAAACATGATGGTAAATCTTTTTCTGATACTACCCAAGAGTGATATCTCCCTACATCGAATGTATCGTTTAATCCATTAAAAAGTGGCTCGTCTGATACTGTAAGTTTTACTTCGGTAGCAACACCGTGGTAAACTTCATCGAGATTGATGATGTTTCCACCAAAAACTTCTCCAATAGCCTGCTGACCAAGACATACACCGAATATACTTTTGGTATTTGCATACGTTTTTATGATATCTTTTAATAGTCCAGCCTCATCAGGAATACCAGGTCCTGGTGAAAGTAGTATTTTATTAAAAGATGCTACTTCTTCTAAGTTCAATTGATCATTTCGTTTTACAACTACTTCACACCCTAAGTCTTCTAGATAATGAACCAGATTGTAAACAAATGAATCGTAGTTGTCTATTACTAATACTTTTTTCATCTCCTTATATTTCTTCAGCTAGTTTCAACGCTTTGGTTAGTGCTCCCAGCTTATTGTATACTTCTTGTAATTCGTTTTCTTTGTTTGATTCATTGACTAATCCTGCTCCAGCTTGCCAATGTAATTGATGATTTTTACTTAAAAATGTTCTAATCATGATTGCATGATTAAAATTTCCAGAGAAATCCATAAAACCAATTGCGCCACCATAAAAATCTCTGTTCACGGTTTCATACTTTTCTATAAGCTGCATAGCCATATGTTTTGGTGCTCCACTTAATGTACCCGCAGGAAATGTATCTGCAACTACTTGCATAGTAGTGGTGTCCTTGTGTTTTTTACCAGTTACTTTACTTACTAAATGAATTACATGAGAATAGAATTGTACTTCTCTATAAGTATCTACGGTAACGTCACTACCATTGCGACTTAAATCATTACGAGCTAGATCAACTAGCATTACGTGTTCTGCGTTTTCTTTTTCATCTACAGATAATTTTTTAGCAAGTTCTGCATCTTGTTCATCATTTCCTGTTCTTTTAAAAGTTCCAGCGATTGGATGAATTTCCGCAATATCATCTTTAACTACTAATTGCGCCTCTGGTGAGCTTCCGAATATTTTGAAATCACCATAATCAAAATAGAATAAGTAAGGAGATGGATTAACACTTCGTAAAGCGCGATACACATTAAATTCGTCTCCTTTAAATTTTTGAGAAAAGCGTTTAGATAAAACCAATTGAAAAACATCTCCTCGTTGGCAATGCTGCTTAGCTAAGGCAACATGTTCCTTGTATTGTTCATCATCTAAATTAGAGGTCGTTTGACCAACTGTAGTAAAATTATACGATGCAAAGTTTTTTACATTGAGTAGAGATTCTATTTCCGAAATATTACTCGCAGAATCGTAACAATGGGCAAAAATGTAAGCTTCATTGTTAAAGTGGTTGATTGCGATAATATTTTGATATACGGTATATTGCATATCAGGGATGTCTAAACCACCTGGTTTCTTTGTGATTTCTATGTTTTCGAAATAACGGACTGAATCATAAGAAATATACCCAAATAATCCATTGTTTATAAATTTGAAATCACTTTTAGAGGTTTTGAATTTCTGCCCAAATTGCTCTATAACAAGAGGAATGTTTGTATCATTAGTTATTGGGGTTTCACTAAATGTTTTGTCAGGAAATGATTCATAAATGGTCTCATTTTCGATCCTAATATTAGCAATTGGATTACAACAGATATAAGAAAAACTGTTTTCATTACCTCTATAATCGCTACTTTCTAATAAAAGGCTATTAGGAAATCTATCTCTAATTTTTAGATAGACACTAACCGGTGTAATGGTGTCGGCAAGAATTTGTTTGAAATGTGTGGTTAATGTATAACTCATGTTAGATTTTAATATTTATAATTTATAAACCCCTTGATTATATGAACAAAAAAAAGGCTTGTCGTGATTTGACAAGCCTTTGATATGTTTACTTAACTATATGACAGGATCTATCTCACGACGTTTTCGTTATAAGATGACCACCACCATGTATTTGTTAAGATTATTTTCATTTTATTTTTCTTGAGTCAAATATATAAATTAATTATAATTCAAAAAATAAAAAATTACATTTTTAAATTTACAGCTAATTCGAATTCATCGCTGATCGCTTTATCTCCTAAATTATCAAAGAAACTTCCTGATCCGTATTTGATATCATATTTGGTTCTATCTACTTTTAAGGTAGTAGAAGCAGTTGATCCATTTACAGCAAGGTCAAAAGCTATAGGATTTGTTTTTCCCTTGATGGTAAGATCTCCGGCTATTTTATAACCACCATCCATTTTCGAGGCTTTTTTAATTATAAGTTTAGCGTTTTTGAAATTTTGTACGCCAAAGAAATCATCAGAATTAAGGTGACCTTCTAATTTTTCTTTTCCTTTTCCAGCTTCTAGATCTGTTACCGCAAGTGAGGTCATATCTACGATAAACTCACCACCACTTAAATTTTTGCCATCAAAGGTCAAGAATCCACTAGAGAAATTAAGTGTTCCAGTGTGTTGACCAGTCACTTTTTTTCCTGTCCAATTAATAGAACTTTCTGCTGTATTTATCTTTTTTTGTTGAGCATAAATAGATGTAGTAGCAATTATTGTTAATGCTAAGAATAATGGTCTAAGTTTGGTTTTCATAATTTTAAAATTTAATGATTATATAAATTGTGTTTACTTAATTAACTTCTAAGTTTATTTAATAGGTTGTTTAGAATGTTCAATTCTTCTTTAGATAAGTTGGAGGTGATTTTTTTTTCGAAATTATCCATTACGGGGCTTATTTTATCTAAAAATTTATTCCCGTTTTCTGTTATCGTGATTTCTACTTTTCTTCTGTTAGTTTCACAAATGATTCTTTTTACTAAATCTTTTTTAATTAGTTTATCAACTAATCGTGTCGTATTACTCATTTTACTAACCATTCTCTCTTGTATAGTAGATAAGTTGGCTGGTTTACCTCCTTGACCCTTTAAAATTCGTAGTACATTAAATTGCTGAATAGAAATATCATAAGTTTTTAATTCTGAACTTATTCGATCACTTATCCAATTTTCGGTATATAATAAATTAATGATCACCTTTCTAGAGAGAGGAAGTTCTTTTTTTGTTTGTATGATATCTTCTATATTCATTTGTATAAACAATATTTGTATGTACAAATGTATAATGTTTTCTCTCTTAAAAATTATAAAGAGTTACTAATTCTTTGTTAAAGTTCAGATGATTGATATTCATTAATATTATTATTGTTCGATTATAGGATGAACGAAATCCTAAAATTCTCTTTATGAATTATTTAAACCTTGTTAATTTTCTTTTGAGAAATAACGTGTTTTAATACATTAGTGTAATGCAGAAACTGATCTTATATATAGGATTAACCTTTTTGGTTGTTGGGTGTAAAGGAGAACAAAGAGTTGCTTTTGAGGCATCTAATGTTTTTTCTAGCAAAGGTGTAGAGATACCAGTATATGATTTTGAAAATTTTGAACACCTTTTAACTATTAATGACGGAAAAACACGGGTGATTAATTTTTGGGCTACTTGGTGTAAACCTTGTGTTGCAGAATTACCGTATTTCGAATTGATTAATAGTAGATATCCGGATAAAGAAGTAGAAGTGATATTAGTGAGTCTAGATCTTCCTAATCAGGTAGAAACTAAGCTGATACCGTTTGTAAAAAAGCAACGTATACAAAGCAAAATTGTATTGTTGGATGATCCTGATGCTAATACTTGGATTCCTAAAGTGAATGAAAATTGGTCTGGTTCTATACCAGCTACCATAATATACAAAGGAAATACATCTAATTTTTATGAGCGATCCTTTACCTATGATGAATTAGAAAGAGAATTAAAAAAAATGTTATAATAGTTCCTAGTCGTACTGATTAAAACCTTAATTAAATAAAACAGATGAAAACTTTAAAAATTTTAGTAGCAGTTGTTCTAGTAATTGCAGTAAGTGCATTTGCGATTGATAAAGTTAATTTGTCAGATAGTGATGCTGGATATGTGATAGGTGATGTCGCAACAGATTTTAGCCTTAAAAATATCGATGAGACCACAGTTTCTTTAGCTGATTATAAAGATGCTAAAGGATTTGTTGTTATTTTTACTTGTAATCATTGCCCATATTCTGTGGCTTATGAGGATAGGATTATAGAATTGGATAAAGCTTTTAAAGACAAAGGGTATCCTGTTATTGCTATCAATCCTAATAATCCTAAAGCGTATCCAACGGATAGTTTTGATAACATGAAAGTAAGAGCAAAAGAAAAAGGGTTTACATTTCCTTATTTATTTGATGATGGCCAGAAAATATATCCTCAATATGGAGCTACAAAAACTCCTCATGTTTATATTTTAGAAAAAACGGCAAACGGTAACGTTGTGCGTTACATCGGAGCAATAGATAATAATTATAAAGATGCATCAGCTGCTGATAAAAAATATGCTGAGGATGCTATTAATGCTTTATTAAAAGGAGAAAAAGTTCCTGTAGAGACTACTAAAGCAATTGGTTGTAGTATAAAAGCATAATTAGCACTGTACTTTTAAAATAAATGGATGTACAACTTCGTACAATTCAGTAAGGACTCTTATATTTGTAAGGAATTGCGGATTTAAAAGTTCAATTAAAAAAGGAAATATAAAATGGCCGAAGATATCACTCAAGATCAATGGGAAGATCTAATTGCTAAGGATACAAATGCAGTAATTTTAGATGTTAGAACAGAGGAAGAGGTAGAAGATGGATTTATACCTAATATGTTAAATCTAGATATACGCCAAGGACAAGGTTTTTTAGATGAAGTACAGAAATTAGATAAATCCAAAAATTATTATGTGTACTGCCGTTCTGGAGCTAGAAGTGCACAAGCTTGTACATTGATGAATCAAATGGGTTTTGAAACTACTTATAATCTCATAGGTGGTTTTATGAGCTGGGATGGCGAAGTTGCCGAATAATAGTATTTAATTGTGTTTATGAAAATTAAAACAATAGTAACCGTAGTTGTCCTTTCAATGTTGTTATTCAATTGTAAAGATGCTAAAACAGATGATACTGCCATTGTAGAATTAATAACAGTAGCAGAGATGGATTCTTTATTGGAAATGGAAAAAGTACAGCTTGTAGATGTACGAACTCCACAAGAATATGCAGAAGGTCACATAGAAGGAGCGATTAATATAGATTTTAGTGATGAGAATTTCGAAACACTAATATCTGAAGTAGATAAAACAAAACCTGTAGCTGTATATTGCGGTAGGGGAGGAAGAAGTGGTAAATGTTCTGCGTATATGAAGAAAGCAGGGTTTACTAAAATCTACGATCTAGATGGTGGTATTACTGAATGGAAATATAAAGGAAAGACTTTGGTTAAATAATTTTTAAGTGTTTCTGTCATGATATAAAAAACCGACCATATAGTGGTCGGTTTTTTATTTTATATTTTTCCGAATTGATTATTGTTTTAAGATTCTTGAATAGGTTACATTTTTACCATTTTTTACTTTTATAATATAAGTTCCACCCGCAATTCCTTCAATTAAAGAGCTGATGTTTAGATTCTGTAAACTATTTTCTTTGGGTGTCGTATTAATTTTATTTAATAATTTACCAGTAATATCCCAAATAGATACTTCTAAACGTTGATTTGAGGTAGCATTATATGTCAATGTCAATGATTTAGTTGTTGTTGGATTTGGATAAATGATTGGATCACTATTGTTTAGTTTTGTATCATCAATAATATTTGGATTTTGTCTAGAAAGAGAGCTAATCGTTATATCTAAGTTTCCAGGAGCAGACCAATTCCCAGCAGCATCTCTTACCAAACTTTTAATTTTTCCATTTTGTCTTCTTATATCTTTAGTCACAGAAGATCCAGCTGTTATGGATTGTGTTTGATTTGCTCTAAATTTATACACTTTAAGATCATCGAATTCCATATTGGTTTTGTTCGTTCTTAACGAGATAGAACTTCCATTTTTGATTGGAGTCGTGTCTGTCCATCTTAAAAGCGAGGTATTGTTTCTAAAAATTTCTAATACTCCAAAAGCCGGGCTATAGGTTATTTTATAATTAGCCCATTGGTTATCTAGTGATACATCACTAATCGCTCTAAAATTTAGTTGATTATTTACTGTCTCATATATTCTGACCTTATTATCTTCTCCACTAAACCATATTAAATATGAGTTTCCTCTCTGACTTTGGGTTACATCATCAGCCATGATATGTAGACCAAATTTTTTTGGCCCAGTTGTAGAAATTGTTTTAGCAGAGAACTCATACAAATAAGGGAGCCCAGAATTTTGCGATAAAAAAGTATTCAATTTTGTATTGTCAGACGAAATGTCGGATTGACTTAAATGTCCATTACTAATACTCCAATTTCCAGCTCCTTGGGTATATCCAGAGTAGAAAATATTAAAATTGTCATTAAAAAAGCCATTGCCTCGGTTTGCATACCAATTATCACCATATTTCTCTAAAGCTTGATAAAACCTTCTAGTTACCCCTATGTTATCATTGTCATTAAAGTTAGCTGTAAAATCACCTGATTGTGTATTGCCGCCAGAAGCACTAATAGTCGTAGTTGGAGATTGATTATCGGTTCCGCCGCCAGATCCAGAGCAATTATTGTCAATAAGATTTTGTACTCCTGTTCTTATACTTGGCAGAATAGCATAACCTCCATCTCCTGGACACGCCGAACATCCACCTCCATCTCTATGCCCTGATATAGTTCTTAAAGAACCATCAATAGAATAGTGATAGGCAAATCCAGAAGGGTTAATGTTCTCTTTTGTAGCTTTCCAGGCTAATAAATCTTTTAAAGAATTTTGAGTAGCGACTTTTGGTGTAGCCGATGAATAATTACCTAACATACAAACTCCCATTGTATTACGGTTTCTACCACAAAAATGAGCACCTACCGCACTGTCTCCGCCAGCTCTTCCTTCGTAAATAACTCCATTCGGATCTATTAAGAAATTATATCCAATATCCGACCATCCATTAGAATTCATATGAAAATTTTGTACAGATCGTACTCTTGCAGCCCAATCACTACTAGAATTAGATCCAAATTCATGATGAACAATGAGATGTGTCACGCTCGAAGTAGGAAATGAACTTCTTGGAGGCCTTGCTCCCCATTGTGATCGTGAAACTACAGATGGTTTACTACAAGCTGCTTTATTTTGATTTTTAGATTTTATGGTGTTAATTTCTTCTAATGTTTTTCTTGGTGTAGCTCCAGGGCTGTAATGTTTTAACAGTATTTTTTCTAAAATCATTTCTTTATTCGTGGTAATATCTAATGCATATTGAATATAGGATATTGACTTATCTAGATATAATAGAGAAGAAATTAGATAGTTGTTATTTATTTTATCAAAATGTCCATCAAAAGGAATTTTTTTCCAATCTGACCAAATTTCCCCTTTTTCTGAAGTTCGGTAGGTGATCAAGATGGCGTCGTGATTTAAATTAGTACCATTTAATTGAAGATAAGTACTAATAAATGGTTCTGGTTCTATGAGTGAAATTTCTACAGGACTTATAATTATTTTTTCTGTTTCTGATAATTTAGAAAAGACTATTCCCTCATTACTATATTTTAAATTTTTAGATGTATAGCTAATAGCTTTTTTAGAACTTAATTCAATTACATTTTCTGTAGAACCTTCTCCTTTAAGTTTATTTCCTTGAGACCAAATTACCTGATGTAATAATAAACTTAGAATGAGGTAAATAAGTTTTGTGTTAGTTTTCATATGATGTTTGTGTTTTGAGTTTATATTTTATGAAGGGTTTTGCAAGAAAAAGGGCTCAGACAAGTTGTTAACCAAATATGTAGAACCCTTTTTACACACTTACAAAAAACTACCTTTTAATGATAGGGATCACTTGAGAACCTCTATCATCATTTATTTTGATAAAATATGTGCCATCTCCTAAGGATCCGAAATAACTGCTTAGATCTATAGATGTATTCTTTCCTTCTTCTGTGTATTTTATGAAGGATTTTAAAACGCTACCTTTTATATCAATTATGGATATAGATGCATGGGATTTATGTAGAGATTGATAGCTAATTGTTAAATCAGATCCATCTGTAGGGTTCGGAAATACGTTTGCTTTAATAGTATCACTATTAAGAAAAGTATCGTTTATAATTTCTGAATTTTGTCTTGTTAGAGAACTTATAGTTACATCTAGGTTTCCAGGAGTAGACCAATTTCCAGCGGCATCTCTAACCAAACTTTTTATTTTTCCATTTTTTCTTCGTATATCCTTAGTTATTTCTGATCCTGCAGAAATCTCTGTAGAACTGTTTGCTCTAAACTTATAGACTTTTAAATCATCGAATTCAATATTCGTTTTATTTGTTCTTAAAGAAATTGTGCTTCCGTTTTTTATTGGTGATGGATCTGTCCATTTTAAGATAGAAGTGTTATTTCTAAATACTTCGAGAACACCAAACCCAGGACTGTATGTAATTTTGTAGTTCGCCCATTTATTGTCTAGTGGGACATCATCAATTGCTCTAAAGTTTAATTGGTTATTTATGGTTTCGTATACTCTAACTTTGTTATCCTCTCCGCTAAACCATATTAAATAAGAATTTCCTCTTTGGCTTTGATCTGGAGAATCTGCCATGATGTGAATTCCAAATTTTCTAGGACCATTCGTAGATAATACTTTTGCAGAGAATTCATATAAATACGGTAATCCTGAATTTTGAGACAAGAATGTATTTAATTTGGTGTTGTCTGATGTAGTGTTCGATTGAAGTAGATGATTATTATTAATTGACCAATCCCCATCTCCTTGTACATATCCAGAATAAAAAACATTAAAGTTGTCATTAAAAAAACCATTACCTCTATTGGCGTACCAATTGTTTCCGTATTTCTCTAAAACTTGATAGAATCGACGTGTTACCGCAATATTGTCTGAGTCGGTATAGTTGGCAGTAAAATCACCAGATTGTGTAGTTCCTCCATTAGCTGTTATAGAAGTGGTAGGAGCTTGTGTGTCTGCTTGCGAACCAAAGGTATTCTGTGAACGATAAATATAATTTTGTCTTGGTTGTCCTGCATCAACAAAAGAACCAGGAGTAGAAGAGTTTCCTCCAGCAGCTCTCCACTCAAAATGAATATGATCTCCTGTAGATCCTCCTGTTGTGCCTTCTAAAGCGATTACTTGTCCTTTTTGTACAGATTGCCCTTGACTAACTAATAGTGTTTTGTTATGAGCATAATATGTTCGAGTTCCATCGCTATGTCGTATGATAATTAATCTCCCATAACCACTAGATAAACTTCCACTTATTCCAGAAAAAGAAACAGTTCCTGCGGCAGAAGCTCTTACGTTATCATCTCCGGATAAAGAAGTTGCAAAATCAATTGCGTGATATCCGTGATGGCCACCTGGAGTAAAAAAACCACATTGACCTACAGGGCTATGAGAACCAGTTGGACCAGGTGTTCCGTGTCTAGAGACACAATTCTCTTTGCCAAAATCCCAAGGTAAATAATAGGATAAATTAGATTTTTGATTATGGATAGATTCTTTATTAGTTTTAGAATTAACATTCCAACCTAAGATTTGAACCTGATCTCTTTCTGATCGATATATAGTCTTAGTTGTTTGTTGTTCGATATCATATTTATAAATAAGGTCAGAAGTACCATGTAGGTAGTCTAGTTTTTTATCGGTAGATCCAGAGAAGATAAAATAATCTCGCTTCGGAGAGAGTAACGGTGTACTGGTGTATTTAAAAGAGATAGGAAGTTTTTCGATATGATTTGTTTGAATGTCATATATAAAAATCCCTTCGTGTTCTTCTGCTGCATCTAAGTAAATCCCTTCTACAAAGATTTTAGAAGCATCATTGGTCCAGCCAATAGGTTTTAGCGCTATTTCCTTTCGATCATTATTAGTTTTACTTTGTAAAGTAATCTGTTTTTTATTAGAAAGATCTACTTTTTGAAGTTTAAAGGCTCCTCCAATTTGTTCTCTCTCTAGATATATCCATACATTCGGATTAAAAGGACTCTGTAATCCCTGAAAAAAATCAAAGTTAGCCGCTAGATCTAGTTCTCGCGAGATATTATATGCTTGCAATACTATCACATCCATTGCTGAGGTGATAGCTAAAGAAGACTTATTCTTATTTAATAATACGGTATTGCTGTTACTTATATTTTGAGAATATAGTTGCTGGTTTTTTTCTATAATAAGTTCTTGAGCTTCCGATATGTGTATATAAAATAAGAGTATCAATAAAGCTTTGAGTGTAGTGTTTTTCATAATTAAGAGTTGTGTGTATTTTGTTTATTTTGGGTATAAACAGTATCGTTAGTTTTCGGTAGGAAAATTAAAAACTCTATGAATGAAAAATATAGGCACAAGTACTCAATTTTTTACTGAAGATTATTGCGCTTTAACAACCTAATGATACACATCTTTTAATTTCATGGTATATTTAAAAAGAGCATTACTACCTGCAATCTGTAGCTTTTTGCAAATATTTTGGCGATGATTTTTGATAGTTTTTTCGCTTTTAAATAGATCAAATGCAATTTCTTTATTGGTCTTGCCTAATGCTACTTGATTTAATATTTTGATTTCTGTTTTAGATAATTGGTGATATGATTTATCAGAAACTTCGGGAATAGGATTTGCTTTTTCTTTAAACCAAGATTCTCTAAATCGTTTACTTACATAAGGTTTGTTTTGGATAGCTCGCCCAGCACATTTAGTCAGATTTTCTACAGTATCAGCCTTATATAGAATCCACTTTATCTCTAAGTTTTTTAATTCTTTTATCAACCACTCTTCTAAGGTAAATGTCATGATAACAATCTTGGTCTTAGAAGCGTGTCGTTTAGTATATTTTGCTAATTCAATTCCAGAATCATTAGAATTTAGAGTAGCATCAATAACAATAAAATCAGGTTGGGTATCAACAATGACTTTTCGTAAGTTTTCTAAATCACTTATATCTTCATATAAATTAAATTTCATGTCTTTTGGGGCTTCTAGCATGGCTTTGATACCTAACCTTTTTAGAGGATCATCATAGGCCACAACAACGCTATATATTTTCATAGTCTTAGGGATTTGTTATGAAATGTCAATAATAATTCTGGTTCGGTGGGTGGAATGTATTATTGAGAGAAATTAGGGTATTATGTTTGTTGTAAAAAAGCTACTTAGGTTGATGATCTTCCAATAAATACGGGTAGTGCAAATATGCAGTGTAGCGGTTCGTAATATTCATGAGTTTGAGGTTTTGTGTTAGCCTCATAAAGTTAATTGATATTTTAATTGATTTAGGAGAGATAGCTTTCTTTTCGATATAATGATATGTTTTTTAGCTAAAGACAAGAGTTGATATAACATACCTAATTAATACAATGATAGTGTGTTAATTCAATCTCCAAAAGCAAATACCCTAGTATTCCTGTAGGTTTTAGTTAAAACAAATTTTTAGCATTACCGCTTAGATTTGTAAGTTTTTACGTACCGGTTCTAGTCATCTATATTTACTCAAAAATAGATGAATGTATTGATTTTGATTACTTTTTACTTGTATTTTATTGGTAGAAATGCCTGTAATCAAACTTTATGGTGTAGAATAGTTCTATTTTGTTGTTGATATTTCTTGTTATTAATTTAATTCCTAATTTCTTTATCTAGATTACCATAGGTTGTACTATTCGGAATATTTTAAACAAAACATAAACTTTTCTAAAAAACCAGGTTTTTAGATTTTTTATAAAATAGTTAACGGTTTAAGTTATTGTAAATCTGTATCTTAATAAGAAAATAAGATATGAGAAATAAACTACTTACCCTACTGTTTTTAATTGCTTGTATCTCTGGTAATGCCAGTGATGATTATTTAGTAAGCAATAGATTGGAAACTATTAACGATACTACATTTTCTTTTAAACTCGAATCTACGACAGTCCAACGGTCCATTACGATTATATCCGATGTAAGAGAACCTATGTTAATCAAGGTGATAGATGATTCTGGTTTTATTAGAATTCAGAAAAAGCTTCATGTAGATAGAGAAGTTGATATCTCTGGTTTATTAGAAGGTACCTATGTGATTAGAATATATGTAGGAAATCATACTGCAGTAAAAAGATTCTATAAAGGACAAGATGATGTTGACATAAAGTAAAGCAGCGGCTTTCTCTTTAATAAATAATATTTTTCATAACGTTTCGGTTAATGATGTAATATTTACAACCATATAACCGGATATTGATCTTGTATACCTCATCTTTATTCTTTTGATGAGATTAGTTTTCCATTTTTATAGAATTCTTTAGTTACTTCTTCAATAGTAGTGTCCTTTATGACCCAAGTACCGTCTTTTTTATCCTTTTTATATTGTCCTTTAACCTGAATACCTGACATATTATCTTCACTAGAATAAGAACCACATTTCAACCCATTTTTATAGTTGATATTTTCGTGTGTGTCATTTTCACTATGTTCCCAATAGCCATGTTTTTTACCTTTCTTATAAAACCCTTTTTTTGAAAAAGTATGGTTGTCGGATTCAAAATAGTAACCTTCCAAAACATTATCCTTGTAATTTGCTACAAAACTTAATTTTAGCCCTCCAAATAAATTACGATAAGTGATCCATTCTCCTGTTTTTTCACCCTTATCAAAGCGTTTTATTTCAATTGTAATGATGTCTCCTTTTTTACTTCTAGTGGTAATACTAAAATTACCATCCATCTTATTGGTATTTCCATTCTTAGTAAACTCCTCATATTCATAACCCGCTAGTTCCATATACTCATAACCTTTAAAGTTCTGAGAAAAGACCAGTAGGTTATTTAAAACAAAAACTACTAAGACAATATTTTTTATAAATCTATCCTCCATGATACTGTTTTACTTCATTAGTCATAATATCCCATTGCCATTTCCAAAAACTAATTCCCTCTGAATTAGGATTATGAATAGTTTCTCCCCCTGGGACATCATAACCATTATAATCCATTACATTTTCTGTTGTAGCTTTATTAAATGGGTGTTTAGGAATAAACGTTAATCTTGAAGCTTTTTCGCTTTCTAGCTCTTTGATATAATTGTTTTTTCTTTCCCTCACATCTTTTAATGTTTTAGTACTTCCTTTAACAGGCGTGCTATCTGGATAAGTTTTATATTTCTCAAGATACGTTTTTTGCTTTAACAATGTTTTCTCAATCGTCTCCAATCGTTTTGTGTTTTCTTCTTTAGTAGCCCAAGTATGATCCAATCCTAATGTATGTCCTAATTCGTGAGCAAATGAGTTAACATTTTCACTTCCTACAGAGCCGGGAGTCATTAAAATATAATTTAATTCAGTTGGGTATAATTTTGCGTGTCCTTCTCTTCCATCCTTTTGCTGAAATGCACTTAAAAAGAATATGACACCTCCGTATTCTCCATTATTTTGCACATATTCTTTGTATAACTCTCTATCAAAACCATTGTTATATCTAGGGATACCTTTAACTCCATTTGTTACCAATGCCTCAAGTACTCCTTTATTTTCATAAGATTCTACATCGATAATCATTTCTTCTAATCCATCATTTTCAGCCTTTATTAATGATTGATTGAAATATTTAGTATTGAACTTCTGAATCGTACTCTTAACCCATCCATTCGGCATTTGACCAAATGTTCTTTTATTGTAAGTGTTACCAGGTTCATTGCTCATAACTTTTATAAATTTAATCTTTACTGTGTTAACCTCATCATTTTTTACAACAATGATTTCACCTACAGGATTATCATTCTTATCCAATAGCTCAATACTTGTATCTTGACTTAATGGATTTTCACAAATAACTTTTACCTCAACTCTAGTAACTTTTGAAACATCTAGTTTAAAGTTTAGGATAACATTATCTTGATACATTAGCAGAAAGTAGGACAAACAAAACGGGACAGAATAGCATTATTGTTAATGGAGAAGGTTCTGACCTCAACAAAAAAGAGGCGTTAAAAGGCAGAGTGAAACGAAAAACCATCACGCAAATAATGATGTTACGCTTAATAGAGGTGGCTCAGGAAAATGGAGAGCCAGAATTGGAGAAATCTTATTGGAACACTTACTATTGTCAACAAAACATTATTACAGCGGACGGGAGATTATACGGCAAGTATTGTAAAAATCGCTTTTGTACTTTGTGTTGTAGTATTCGAAAGGCTGAGATGATCAATAAATATTATCCAGTAATGAGAGAATGGAAAGAACCATATTTTCTAACTCTAACGGTGAAATCATGTAACGCATATAATTTGCCTAGATATATAAAAAAGTTTACACAAGGTTTTCAAAGAATAACGGGTAAACATAGGAAAAGATTTAGTAGGGGAGACGGAAAAAAATTAATAGGAGTACGCTCCTTAGAATGCAATTTCAATCCCAAAAAGAAAACATATAATCCGCACTTCCATATAATCACTAAGGACAAATATACTGCTGAGGTTTTGTTGGAGGAATGGCTGCAATTATGGACACCAAAATATGCTAATAGAAAAGGGCAGAATATTCAGAAAGTTACTGATTTAGAGAACGGATTAGTTGAAATTATAAAATACGGTAGTAAAATATTTACAGAACCGGATTTAAAGAAAAGAAAGAAAGAATCCAGTACCGCACAAATCTATATCAAAGCTTTAGATACAATACTAACCGCAATGAAAGGTAAGCGTATTTTTGATCGATTTGGTTTTAGCTCGACCAAGAAAACAATAAAGCAAAAATTCTCTGCCAAGTTGCTTAGTAACTACAGTGAATGGGAGTATAACCCAAAGACTTCTGATTGGGAAAATAAGGCTACAGGAGAGCTTTTAAGCGGGTATGAGATGCCATCACATTTATCAGCTCTGCTGACGAATAATATTAATAATTCAATTAGCTAAAATTTATTACAACGCTGCTGGTTGGTTTAAGGTGTCTATAAATTTATCTTGTACAGGCTCTTATAGCTTCATAGAAGGTTCTATATTGATCGTATTTCACTAAGTCACCATTTTTATCTAGTTCAACTGTTTTGTTTTTTAAGAAATCAACAAAAGAAATTCTTTTTATCGCATAATCACGGAACACAAATTCAAGATTACTACTTTCGTTGATCATATTTTTATCATATCTGAAGGAAAAATCTCCATCGAAATTCCCGTACGAATTAACACAAACAGAATCATTAATATTTAATTTAATAGCTACTAAATCCGTTGTTGTAGAATCATTATGAATCACCTTGCCATAAATGAAATCATTTCCAATAGGTTTGTAACTATCCTCAATTTTTATTACTTCCTCAGCTTCTATTATAGGCGGTGGATCGATTGTAGTTTTTGTTTTGCACGAGTTTAGTAATAAGAACGTTATGAATAAATAAAATAATGTTTTCATATCTGATTCTAGTTATAATATTTTATTACTTCCTTCTGCATAATCTTCCATTGCCAATGGAAAAAATCTTTATGGTTATTTTCGTAATCCATAAGATTAGTAGTTTTTGACTGTTCGAATTTAAATCTATTGTTTTCTTCCACTTTTTTATAATCTCGAATGTTATTGTCAATTTTAGTCATTCTATTATTTAGCTTTTCAATATTATCACTCACTTGTGTTTGATTATATCTCGAATCATTTAAATATCCACTATTCTTATCTAATTGATCTTGATAAAACTGTTTACTATTATTCATCCTAGTTACATAATCTGAACTTTCTACAAATGTATGTTGTAAACCTAATGCGTGACCTATTTCATGTGATAGATCAGTTTCTAATGCTGAACTTAGGTATAAATAAACAAATTGATCATTTAACGGTAAACTTTGCGCATCTCCTGCTTTACTATCTACGTGTTCTACTCCTAAATAAAAAACGACTAAACCTTTAAAATTATCACCTAAATTACATCTTTCCTTTAATTCGTCTCTACCTTTACTATTTATTTTAGTTCTATTAGAATTAAACATCTCATCCGGTAAATCATTTAAATTGATAAACTCCAGATTATCAAATTCCTTTTCGATGATATTTGGCTTTATAAGAGCTTGATTTAATGAGTTATTTTCTAAGTGAGTTTCAATATCTGATATACTTCGATTAAATTTTTTCTTCAAATAATTTAAAGATCTTGTTTCATCACTATTAACTATAACAAATTTGACATCTACATCAAAGACCTCATCATTCTTTACCACAATAATTTCACCAACAGGACTATCGTTTTTATCCAGTAATTCAATACTTACATCTTGACTTAAAGCATTCTCGCAAATTACTTTAATTTCGGTTCTATCTATCGATGAAACATCTCCATCAAAACCTTTTGCTTTCTCTTTTTCCAAAGCTTTCTGTTCTTTTACTAAATCTTTTATTGATACCTCATCAGGATCAAATTTTATACCGTCTATGGTTGGTAACTTAATCACATCATCCTTTCGGGCTTTTCCTTCAAGAATATCTAACTTTAAATTTAGTATAACTCCCTCTTGATTAGGAAACATACTTAAATACGGAACAAAGTATTCTTGATTGTTAATTTTAGTTTCTTTATATTCTTTTTTTAGTTCCTCATAATTTTGCGATACTGTTTGATAATTATCTCGCATCCAATCAAAACCAAACTCACCTTTATAATCTCTTTTGCGTTCGAATTGAACCGAGAATAAAATATCCTCTACAACTTCAACACTTGCGGTTTTAGTAATCCCTGCGACTTGTAATTTAAAAGTATTTGTACCCATTAGTTTTGCTGCTTAATTACTTCTAACTCTATTTTTTCAAGGTTACTGCCTATTTCATAGTCAGTTAAAGTATCGTTAACTAATATATCTCCATTATATTTAAAATCTACCGTTTGGTTATCCAGGTTAATCGTCAATTTCTCACCGATTAAGTTTCTGGAATCAATATTTAATAGAATGTTTTCACCTACTATCGTTTCCTCAATTCTCTTATTGTTAGTATCTGTAATGTAATATTCTACAATTCTAGGTTCATTGTCAGATGTTTCACTATCAGCTACTGGAGCAGTATTAGGATATGTAACCCTCCAATACTCTGAGAACTCCGCAGTACCTTCTTTCATTCCTGCTGAGGTAATATTTAGATTAATGGTCATTGGATTCTCACTATCACTAGTAAATTGTTCTACATAATTTACACAACAAGAATCAATAAAATTGAGAGTTCTTCCTTTACCATTTAAAGCTCTTGGTTCTAAACGGATTTTTAGTTGCTTAGACATAAAAGGATCCGTCATCCATTCTAGTAAATCAGCATCTTTTGTAGCTTCTATAATTAGTGATAAACCTAAAAATTGAGGTTTAGAAGACGGGTTTCCATTATAATCACTCTCTTGACTAAAAGTATAAGAAAAATCAAGAATGTTTATCTCTTTATCATCAAAGAGCAGTTTTGCAGTAAAACTCATATATGCCTATGTATAAAAAAGTACAAATATAAAAGTATATCTATGATGTATGTATACGGTAAAACCTTTTATTTATTGTTTTTAGGAATGAGAATTTTGTGAATTTATAATGGGGAAAAAATAGTCTATTTGAAATATTTTCTTATTTTCGTTTCAAGATAAAAGGATTCAGGAAAACAACTATATACTTTATACAGAAGGTGTATGGTGCTTTTTGTTGCTATACTTGTTGGTTGTGCAACATTTTTAAGCTAAATAAAATCAATGAATACTACCGAGAAAGGAGACATTTTAGAAAATAAAGCGGTTAGGGTAATCGAAAAAATTCTGAATGACGGACTTATCGGAATAATGAAAGAATACGCAAGAGTTTTCTCTAAAAAGAAGTATCCATCAAATTTAAGAGGATCAGGAGATGTAGAGTTTGATTTAACAATTGAGATTTGGCCTCCAGATGCAGACCAATACTCAATGATTTACTTCATAGAATGTAAAAACTACAATCATCGAGTTCCAATAAATGAAGTGAAAAAATTCTACGCGGATATTGAAGAAACGAGTGGAATAAACGCCAAAGCTATTATTATATCTAGTTCACCTTTACAAAAAGGTGCATTTGATTATGCAACAGCGAAAGGAATGATGGTTATTGAAGGGGAATCCGTAGACAACTTTAAGATTATACTCTACAAAAGAAACAATGAAGAGAATAATATAATTCCAATAGTTGAAAACACTATGAATAATGAATTTCTTGACGAAGGAGTTATTTCATTGGCTAAAGTTGTTGACAAACAGTTATTGAGTTGTTTAGTTAAACAGGAAACCGAAATAAGCTATGGAATTGATTTACTATCAAAGGAAGATATTAACGCAATCACCATAAATGAGCTTGATAATTTTGATGTGTCATATTTGATTAAAGGTTATGGTTTAAGTGTAGATGATTTGAGCAAATATTTAAAAGCCGAATATGACATTGTAATCGAATATTTTAACCCTGAAGAAAACAAGTATTTAGGCACTTGCGATATTGATAAAAAAATTATTGGAGTGAGTAAAAAACTTATAAACACACCAAGAGAGCTCTTTATAATTGCTCACGAATTTGGACATTTTTTATTACATCAAAAACTTCGAATCAATCAAGAATTAATGAATTCATTTTCTGACTCGAAATATGACTTTACAATCGGAAAGAATCGTCTTGAAAATCCTAGGCATTGGGTTGAGTGGCAAGCAAACTATTTTTCAGCATCATTGTTATTGCCTAAATCATCAATAATTGCAAAAGTTTGGCAATATCAAGGTCTAAAACAAAATTTAGATTTTGATGATATATATTCAAACCAAAAGAAGTTTAGGAAAATTATCGAGAGGTTAGCAAATCATTTTAGCGTTTCAAAAACAAGTATAATGTACCGATTAAAAGAGTTGAATATGATAACCGACAACACAAGTACAAAAAGTATCGGAGAGTTAATAAACCAATGGAAATCCGAATACTTTGCGTAAAAAAGAGTTACAGAACACTATATATAGCAAATAAGGCTATTAGTCTTTAACCAAAAAGTTATTATCAATTAGCGAAGTGACCAAATCTTTTGATTAGGTATGAAAAAAGAAAATTAAAACAAAATACAAAAGATATGGCTTGTGGCTAAACCGAAAATAATCACTTGTTTTCTACCCTACTTGTCATAATATTAAACGTTAGGTTTAAGCTAAAAACTTTATAAAGATAAAATGATAAGTATTTTAAAGAATAATGAAAACTTAACTACTTTCAAATTTTACACTTCTTTTTTAAAAGAAGTAGCACTTTACATAAAAGAAAATGATAACATTGATTTTGAATTTGTTGAACATGGCGATAATCTAGTTCATGAATCTAATTATAGTATAGACCCAATTACTATTCCATTATTATTAAGCTTGATTGAACAACTAAGTAAGTTTTACAAAAAACCAATAGAATTATCATTATATAATAATCAGGCGACAAAAGACGTCTTAAAGTTTTTAATGAGTAGTGATTTCTTCAATATATCAGGCGATAACACAAATCCATATTTTCCATACGGAAGAAATATATTACATTACGATAAAAGATTTTTGGGTGATTTCAACAAGAGAAATCCAAGACCAGAGCATAGAGTTAGGTGCTATTCATTAAATGACAATAATCTATTTGAGAAACTTAAAGAATTCGAGAATGAGGATGAAAAAAGAGACTACCTTATTTCTGAATACACTTATATAGTTAGGGAACATTTTCAAGAATTATTATTTGACAATATAAATACATCTTTAAAATCTGATTTTTATATTGAAATACTTTCTGAATTAATTACTAACGGTGTTTTGCACTCAAAATCAAACACTTTTGCATTGATGTTTGTTAATAAATTTTCTACTAAATTTTCAATTTCAGATAACGGTATTGGTTTTGAAGAATCTTTAAAAACCAAAGAAGAAAATTCTATTTACAAACCCTTAGAATTAAAAAATAAACTTGATGCTATTAAAATTTTACAAGTCAATGATAAAGTTTTAAATAATTTAAACTACATCATGGAAACATTATTTTTCTCTTCTTTAAAAGACAGAAGAGGTTTATTTGACTTAATGACTTCTGTTGTTTTAAACTCTAACGGATACTTCAGATTACATTCAAATAATGCTCAAATTATTATCTCTAATAGAATGAGAGATGAGCTGAAAGAATTAAGTTCTCTCAGAAATACTTTGTTTGATTTGCACAAAAATATTGCAATAAACAAAATAGACGATGAAAGATATAATGGAGAAATGATTTCCATTAAAAATGATATTCTAGAGTTCTTTGTGAAATTTTATTATAACCTATGTAATAAGTATAACAACGATTTCAAATATTCTTCTATTAGATTTTATAATGTAAGATTTAAAGGGGTTCACATTGAAGTAGAAATACCAACTGCTTAATTATGATAGTATCACTAATAGAAACTCCGAATTACAGCTACATAAATCTACATGCTGAAGAAGTGATTTCATCTAATTATTTAAATGATGATAATCAAGGTATTTACATTTTAAGTTTACAATTTGAAACAGTAAACAGACTTTTTAACTTCTTAAAACAATCATCAGCTCAATCTAATAATTTAGTTCTTGATTTTAAAAACATTCAAAATGTCCAATCAAATATAATTGATAAAATAATTGAAATTAGAGACTTAGGATACAAATTAGTTTTAATGAATATATCAGAAAAGCTAATTAAACCTTTAGCATTAAATACAATTGAAAATTCAAAGAACAAACTTACTGATGATGAGTACACCATATTTTATTTTTTCTCTGAACAAGAATCCGATTTATACCAAATAAATATAGAAAGTGGAAATATTTTTTACTATGAGTTTAAAAAACGATTAATAAAATATATTGATGAATATAATAAACCGCATGCATCTTCATTTGTTTACTTACATTCATTTATAGATTTAAAAAAGTTCATCAGTTTTGAAACTCCATTTATTTATTACGCATTATATAGATTAGCAATAAAAATCAAAAAAAATTGGGAATCTAATCTCAAAGACGAGCCAATTCTAGTTGGTCAAAGTCTTACAAGTACGTTCATTGTTTCGGTGTTATCTAAACTATTGAAACTAGATATTCTTGTTTTCGATAAAATTGGTCCAATAAATAAGCTCTACAATAAACTTGAAAAACATAATTACGAAAACAAAAAATATATTGTTGTTTCTGATTTAGTTTGTTTAGGTACTGAAGTCAAAATAACTAAAAACTTAATAGAATTTTCTGGAGGTAAATATTTAGGAAATGTATCTCTAGCTAAAATTGAAACACTAACGAGGGAAGATTTAGATTTAGATTCGATAGATAGAACTATCTCAGTATTTTCTATTACAGATAAAAACAATGTTGAGTTAAATTATTACATATATACAAACTTAAAAAAGCTTAATGGATAGTATAATTCTACATATTTCCGATTTTCACGTATCTCTTGACAAAAAACTTAAAGAAGAACGTGTGAATTCAGATTCCTTTTTGAGAGCTTCCAAAGAGGGACTTTCTCTACAATATATTGATAAATTTATACAAAAGGTGAAACAAGAATTCAGTTCTAAAAACATATATTTATTAGTAACTGGAGATATTACAGATTGTGGTGCTGAACTTGAATTTAATTATGCAAAAACATATTTAGAAAATATAATCACTGAACTGAAGATTAAAAAAGAATGTGTTCTTTTAATTCCGGGCGATCATGATATTAACAGAAAGGATATTGAAAATTTAATATACTCCAAGGAAACTTATAACAAAGAAGAAGTAAACGTTGAGAAATTTAAGAACTTTTCAGCATTCTATGAAGCAATCTTGGGTAAAAAATTCGATCCAAATAAAGTCATATTCGATACTTTGGAAATTGAAAACAGATTTTTGTTGCTAGGTGTAAACTCATCTTATTATGTAGATATAGAAAATACAGAAGGCAAAATAGATGTAGAGAAATTTAAACTTGAGTTAAAAGAAACAACAAAAGATTCCGAATTAAAAAATGTGATTTGCTGTCATCATAACATTACTTCTCTTTACGAAAACAAAAACTCTGGCCAATGGAATACAGAAAATAGATTAGCATTTACTACAGCCTTGGAATCGAACAATATTAAATTTATTTTTTCAGGAAACGAACATACTAGTGGTTGTAAAAAAATAGCTGGAGATTCTATAACAATATCGGACTCAGGGACATTATCTTCTAAAAAGGATGATAGTGCTTTTAAAATATATGAATTGGAAAATAATGATGCTGATAATGTCATTTTAGTAAATCATATTTATGGGTTACAAAAAGTTGGTGGTAATGATGATCCATATTATTGGGATAAAAGAAGTAACACAGGAGCAAAACAACAAGAAAAGTTTGAAATATCTGTTGCTAAACCTCCTGTCTTAGAAGATGAAGTAATTGATTTAGTTGATTTGTCTCAAAAAGAAGAATCACCTTTAGAGAATTCAAAAAAACAAGAAATTGAAATTTCAAACTCAGATGTTGATGTATATTATAATTCTGAATATACCGAGGTTTTATATGATAAAGTAAAAGAATTAAATCTATTTCATTCTGGTCACTTTCATTGGAGCGAAACTTCTAGAGCTCACAATTGGATTGACACCTCGAAACTTATTGAAAATAATGAAGATTTAAGTTTTACCAAAAACGCAATTATAGACGTAATAGAAAAAAAACAATTAGAAAAAAAAATTGACCTAATTATTGGTCTTGGATATGAAGGAAATATAATTTCTTCTAAGGCAACAATTAAATTTAATAAGCCTTATGCTTTTTTACCCTATTCATATAGACACGATGAACATCACCATTATGAAAATGAGTTGAATTATGACAATTCTGCTAAAAAATTTAAAAATGTTTTAATAATCACTGATGTTGTAAATGACGGTCGAACAATTAGAAAATTATTAAAGAAAAGAAAAACATTAAATACTTTTTTTGAAAATGTAAATAAAGTATATGTAATTTCTCTTTTCTATACAGGTGAATCCAAATTAAATAATAATATATTAAATTTCGATTTTGTAAAAAACCTACCTAATTATGATTTTGACAATGACGAAGAAGTTAACAATATTGAATTTTATACTGTTAAAAGTTTAAAAGTAGAAAAATGCCCTTATGGTGCTGATTTTAGGGAAACATGCTTAATTGTCAAAGATGGATTAGGATGCGTTAATTTATTTTATGATGAATCAAAATATTTAGAATAAGCCTATACCCAAAACTATATATATAGCTGGTCAGTCGCTCAACCAAAAGAAAAGGCATGTTTAGAAACTCGCCAAATTTTTAAATTTGACATTTTCCAAGAAAAAGACAAATAATAAAATTAAAAAACCTTTTTTGTGCTTAAACAGGAAAAGAATTTAAGTAAAGTGGGATGGGAGAGGTCTGTAACGTTAAGTAAATGTCTTGAAGACCTTTAAATAATAGTTTATAATTTTACTTTAATCTTTCCTAAAGGTCAACAGCGAAATAAAAATACTTAATCAAAAATTAAAAGAGTGTAAATATTTTACCTATATCAGCTAAATAAAGAGGGATAAAATAAGTAAAGAAAAAGATAAAATACATTTAAAATATTTGGGGAAATATTAGTTTATTAATTTTTAATATTAATAGTCAAAAATGTTTTTAAACATAAGTATATTAGGGTGAATTTGATAATCAGTGTACTGATTTTTTTAAAAAGTTATTGCTGTTTTTTAGACTGTTTTGGTTTAATTAAATCTTGAAATAAATAACCAACTAAAATTAATGATTGTAAATGAACGAAATTAAATATTCCCTTGAGTTTTCTCAGGAATTATCAGCTGTTATCAATGATTTTGTAATTAATTTTAAAGAATTACACGTACATACAGAAATAGTTGATAGAAATGAGGCTAAAAAAATCCGTCTTACCTTTTTTACTGATCCAGAAATGAAAGAGTATTTTATATATAAGCTCAATCGTGAAATAAAACTATCGAAATGATTATCGAACACTAAGTAAATGTTTGTTGCTAATTCCCTTTTTCATTCCCTTTAAAAAATAAACCCCTGATAATCAAGGGTTTATTTTATTAAGTGTGGAGTCGGAGGGATTCGAACCCTCGTCCAAACAAGTAATACAATAGCTTTCTACACGCTTAGTTTTTGTTTAGATTTTCGTGGGATTGCCGGCCAAAAACCGCCAACGCACCCCTTATTCTCAATTGATTTCGAAACTATATCAAGATCCTATAGTTTCTAGGTTTATTTTTACGATACTCAAAACCAAACGCCATAAACCAAGGCTTCTGAAGAGTATCCTGCTTGTCTACCTAGTAGACCGAGGCACTATCCTACTATAATTCGGATTATGCAGCTAGGGCGTAGTTATTCTCGCCGTTTAAAAAAGGTGAAATATGATATTTACGAGCTGTATCTCAGCGCTCGACGTGCTTACCACTCTATTAATCTCGCTGTCAAAACCAGTCGACCCCGATATTTATGTAATTGGTATTCATTTAAAGTTAATTTGACATAAATTACCCTAGTTAGAATACCAAAATGGTTGGCAAAGATAATCATATTTGTCATATCTTAGCCGCGCTTTTAAATAAACAAAATACATACCAAACCTATATGACTACATTCGGAATAATTAAAGAGCGTAAAAACCCGCCAGATCGTCGGGTAGTCTTTTCTCCAAAGGGACTTAGTGACACCATGTCTAAATTTCCTGAGGCATCTTTTATGGTAGAAAGCTCTGATATTAGAATTTTTGATGATGCTGCGTATAGAAATGTAGGTGTAGAAATAACTAATGACATATCTGATTGCGAGGTGCTATTAGGTGTAAAAGAAGTTCCGATTGAAGCATTAATTCCGAATAAAAAATACTTTTTCTTTTCACATACGATAAAAAAGCAACCTTATAATAGAAAATTGCTAAAAGCGATTTTAGATAAGAATATAGAATTATATGATCATGAGGTTATTGTAAATCAAAAAGGGTGGAGACTAATAGGTTTTGGAAGATATGCAGGTATTGTAGGTGCGTATAATGGTTTTAGAGCGTTTGGACTAAAAAACGAAAGTTTTACGCTTCCGAAAGCAGAAACTTTACCAGATCAAAAAGCTCTAGAAGCAGAGTTGTCCAAAATTAATCTACCAAATATCAAAATTGTTCTTACAGGAAATGGTAAAGTAGGGAGTGGAGCTAAAGAGATTTTAGACGCAATGCGAATCAAAGAAGTTTCTGTAGATGAATATCTAAATACAGAATTTGATGAAGCTGTATATACCCAGATTGATGTATTGGATTATAACAAACGAAAAGACGGTCAGTTATTAGATAAAAAGGATTTTTATGATAATCCAGAGGAGTATGATAGCGACTTTATGAGATTTGCCAAAGTAAGTGATGTGTATATGGCAGGTCATTTTTTTGGTGATGGCGCACCTTATATTTATACTAGAGAGGATGCAAAATCCAAAGATTTTAAAATTAAGGTCGTTGCTGATATTTCTTGTGATATCGATGGACCCGTCGCTACAACGATAAGATCATCTACCATAGCAGATCCGATTTATGGATATCATCCTAATAGAGAAGAAGAAGTAGATTTTAAAGATCCAAAAGCTATTGTGGTAATGGCAGTGGATAATTTACCTTGCGAGTTGCCAAAAGATGCGAGTGAAGGTTTTGGAACGATGTTTATGGAGCACGTAATACCTGCTTTTTTTAATAATGATATTGATGGAGTATTAGAAAGAGCGAGAATGACCCAATCTGGTAAGCTTACTGATCGGTATAGTTACTTACAGGATTATGTTGATGGAAAAGAATAGTTTATATAACGCAAATTATACGAAGAATGACGACTAAGCAACTTGTTGATCAAATTTGGAAAAAGAAATCCTTTCTATGTGTAGGTCTAGATGTGGATCTAAACAAAGTACCGAAACATATACTAGAGACAGAAGATCCTATTTTCGAATTCAATAAAAAAATCATTGATGCTACACATCATTTAGCAGTTGCATATAAGCCGAACATAGCGTTTTATGAGGCCTATGGCTTAAAAGGTTGGCAGTCTTTAGAAAAAACTATCCAATATTTAAACACGAATCATCCTGAGGTGTTTACAATAGCGGATGCTAAAAGAGGTGATATTGGTAATACAAGTTCTATGTATGCCAAAGCGTTTTTTGAAGATTTAGAGTTTGATTCTATAACCGTAGCTCCTTATATGGGTAAGGATTCTATAGAACCTTTTTTAGCTTTTGAAGACAAACATACGATTATGCTTGCGCTGACTTCTAACCAAGGAGCTTTTGATTTTCAGACTAAAATGGTTGATGGGACAGAATTGTATAAGCAAGTATTAGAGACTTCTAAAGGCTGGAAAAATGCAGATAACTTGATGTATGTGGTTGGAGCTACAAAAGCAGAATACCTGGCGGATATAAGAAAGATTATTCCTGATAGTTTTTTATTAGTTCCTGGAGTTGGAGCGCAAGGTGGAAATCTACAAGATGTATGTAAATATGGTATAAATGATCAGATTGGTCTATTAATTAATTCATCTAGAGGAATCATCTATGCTTCTGATGGATTGGATTTTGATACCGTTGCTGGCGAAAAAGCAAAAGAGCTTCAGTTACAAATGGAAGAAATATTAGATGCAAGAAAATAACAAAAGGAGATTACTTGTAATCTCCTTTTGCTGTAGTTTTTAAAATTAAAAACTAGCGTCTATTGGCTTTAAATACTTGTTTTGCATATCCTATAAGTCCATACGTGATGAAAATTACAAAAAACGCTAAACAAGCATAGATAATAATGTTAAGTAATATTGAATTCATAGCCCCAAAATTTTAAATTAATATTTCTTCTTATAAGATACGGTTTTTTTAGAGAATATTAGCTTTAAATATTTAATTTTTAGATAGTTGTGTTTTTTTTTAGTATTGTAGCTAGTCTCAATTAAAGTATGATTTATATAGATCAATTAGATAGAAAAATTACCTTAGTTTCTACTCCTGTAAGAATAATATCATTGGTGCCTTCTCAGACAGAGCTTTTGGTTGATTTAGGTTTGTCTGATTTTATTGTTGGAGTTACTAAGTTCTGTGTGCATCCAGATACAATAAGAAAGGAAAAGGTTGTCGTCGGAGGAACAAAAAGTATACACTTACAAAGAATCAAAGAATTGAATCCGGATATCATTTTATGTAATAAAGAAGAAAATACCAAAGAGATTGTCGAAACATTGGAACAAAATTATTCTGTACATGTTTCAGACATTGCTACCATAGCAGAGTCACTGGAGTTAATCAGTCAATATGGCGAAATTTTTGACAGAAGGAATAATGCAAAAAAGCTTACAGATAAAATTAAACTAGAAGCAAAAGAGTTTTCTGAATTTATACAAAACAAACCAAAAAAGAAGGTTGCCTATTTTATTTGGAGAAAACCTTGGATGGTGGCCGGAAAAGGAACATTTATTCATCATTTATTGGAGATAAATGGTTTTATAAATGTATTCGGTAATCAAGAACGATATCCTAATATTCCAGAAGAAGATCTAGCCGCCTTATCTAATCTTGATTTTATCTTGTTGTCATCAGAGCCTTTTCCTTTTTCTGAAGAACACCAGGAAGAAATGACTAAATTAGTGCATGAAGTTAAAACACTTTTGGTAGATGGGGAATATTTTTCTTGGTATGGGTCTCGATTGGCTAAAGCATTTACTTATTTTAGATCACTTCATGAAAACTAATACATTGAACAATACATTAAATACTGTTAATCCTTCTTATACTGTATAAGAAGTAGTTATCTTTACGTCATCAATCAGTCTATGCTTAATTATTCTATATATCGCCATCCAGATAATACCAAATGGGTGACCTTTGTTCACGGAGCAGGCGGAAGCTCTTCTATATGGTTCAAACAGGTTAGAGAGTTTAGAAAGCATTATAACGTGCTATTATTGGACTTAAGAGGTCATGGTAAATCTAAACCAGCAATTAAAGATGCTTTTAACTTTAAATACACTTTTGATTTTATAACAGATGATATTCTAGAAGTTATAGACCATGAACAGATAGAATCGTCTCATTTTATAGGAATCTCACTAGGTACCATTTTAATCAGAAATCTTGCTGAGAAATATCCAGATCGGGTGGATAGTATGATTATGGGAGGTGCAATAATGAAATTAAACTTTAGATCTCAGGTCCTTATGAAATTAGGAGTTGTGTTTAAATCAGTGATTCCATATATGTTTTTGTATAAGTTTTTTGCATTTATTATCATGCCTAAAAAGAATCATAAGCAATCGAGATTATTATTTGCAAACGAAGCTAAAAAGTTATATCAAAAAGAGTTTATTCGTTGGTTTCGGCTGACTTCTGAGATAAATCCTTTACTACGTTTTTTTAGAGATAAGGATATAAAAATACCTACACTTTATGTAATGGGAGAAGAGGATTATCTGTTTTTACCATCTATAGAAAAAATAGTTTCTTTACATGAATTTTCTAATCTCTTTGTGGTTAAGAACTCTGGACATGTTGTAAATGTAGAGCAGCCAGAGATTTTTAATGAAGAATCCTTATCCTTTTTGAATCGGTTCTCTCTATAATGTCAAATACATTCATCTTATGACTGATGCTGTAGTTTTTTAATTTCGATTAAAAGTTTGCTTGCTTCCTCGTGTAAAAGATCACTTTTTTCTTTATTCTTAATCGCAAGATTATATGCGTTTTTCATTAGCCTACAATATCGTTTTTGTAGTTTATCAAGATTAGATTTGTCTTTAGTCCAATAGAACATATACTCTCTCTTTTTCTTTTATACAAAAGTATTAGCTAGGATTCTAAATGATTCTTAAGACTACGTTAAGTTTGTTTAATACAATATTAAAAAAGGATAGTGCAATTGCATATACACTATCCTTTTTTATGGCTAATCAAATAATTTATTGTGTTTAGTATCCGTCGTTTTGCTCCAGATTAGGATTTACATTTCTTTCTCTTTGTGGTATTGGTAACACTAATCTATCATCATCAAATGGTAAAGCTCCTACAGAAACTTCTAATCTTTTAAAATCATGTAATTTGTGTCCTTCAAAAGATAATTCACGTAGTCTCTCTAATATAATATCTACATAAGCTACATCTGTTAGCGCAAAAGCATTTGATCTAGTACGTACTAGATTTACATCACTTGTTGGATCCGCTCCAACTGCAGTACTAAGGACAAAATTAGATTCGGCACGTATTAAATGCATTTCTGGTAATCTGATAAATGGAATGTTAGAGTTTCCGAATATCCATTTATAAGATGCTATTCCAGATCCTGTTTCTGAATCTACATAAAAGTAACCTGCTCTTAGATCATTGAAGTCATCAAATATTCCAAAAAATGCATCTTCGATAGATATATCTGGATTTCCAGGTCTTCCGCCGAATCTGTCCGTAGCCCAAAATGTATTCATGCTATTAGCACCATCAGAATCTGTTACTTGCCAAGCAAAGATATCTTCAGTAGAGTTGTCATCATTATTATAGGCATCATCGAGAGTTTCGGTTAGAGCGAATCGCCCTGATTGTATTACTTCATTAGATAAATCTCTAGCTTGTTCATAATTACCAATCTGTAAATGGATTCTTGCTAATAAGGATTTAGCAGCATTTATAGATGCAAAAACACCATTGGTTTCAGGTAATAATACAATCGCATCTTCTAGATCATTGATGATGAAATCATATACTTCCCCAATTGTATTTCTAGATGGATAAGTAATATCCTCATATTGGATTACTGGTGTTCTTATAATAGGTACACCCAGTTCGCCGTCATTTATTCTGTTGTTATTATGTTTAGAGAAAAAACGTAATAAATCAAAATAGGTTACTGCTCTTAAAAACTTAGCTTGACCTTCTACCGAATTTTTACTATCCAGATTTTCAAAAACATCTAGGTTGTCTAAGACGATATTAGCTTGATTACTGATGTCATATCCATTTAACCATAAGTTAGCGACAAAGGTATTATTAGTGTTGATCACCTTGTTGTTAAACTCTCCAGGATCAGAAAATGTTCCGTTCCATTTTAATTCTTGATCATTTCCTAGCAATTCGGCGATTGTATATAGTTGACCACCATAACTAGCCGCTTGTCCCGCTTGTGCATATGCTCCAATAAGAATGTTGGTTACTTTCTCAGGAGTATCGAACGCGTCATCTGTTGTTAATGATTGATCCGGGTCAGTGTCTAGTCTGTTCTCACAACCGATGTTTGCAATTGTAAGAGTAAAGATTAGTATAATTTTTATGTATGTTTTCATTTTTTTTGACTTTTAGGTTAGTACTAAATTTTAAAAACCTGTTTTTAAAACTCAATATTTATACCTAGTGAATATGTTTTTGCTGGTGGTGCGGAGTAAAAAGAGGTACCTGTTCTTACTCCTGAATTTCCGTTAAAATCTGCTGTAGATTCAGGATCATATCCATCATAATCAGTAATGGTAAGTAAGTTTACACCACTGAAATAGAACCTTACTTTTTCTAAGAAAAATCTTTTAGAGAAAATAGGATTAATCGTATATCCCAACGTAATGTTTCTAAGTCTTATAAAGTCGGCTTCGTCTAGGTAACGAGTAGAATCCGCTTGTCCATTCTCTTGATTTAATCTGGCTTGTGGAACATCGGTAATATCACCAGGATTTTGCCATCTATCTAATTGATCAATGGTTTGGTTGTCAAAGAATTTACCATTTCCAGAAGAGAATTTACCGGCTTGATCAAAAATGGAAGCTCCAAATTCTCCTTGAAAAGTGAATTGAAAATCAAAATCGTTTACCTTTAAAGTATTTGTAAACCCGATCTGATACTCAGGAAATGGATTTCCTACTACAATTTTACTTGCTTTAGAAATACTATTTGTAGTTGTTTTATCTAAAGAACCGTCTGCATTTAATGTATTAGTATAAAATAAAGCATCTCCATTAGATGGATTAACACCTGCGTACTCATATAGATAGAAAGAGGAAATAGTTTCACCTTTTCGTATAATATTTACTCCATCGATGATATCACCACTTGGTAGATCTGTTACCTCATTCTTGTTTTGAGTAAATAGTGTACTTACGTTCCAAGTAAATGAAGGCTTAGATATGATTCTTGCATTAAGACTTACTTCGAATCCTTTATTAACAATCTCTCCAATGTTTCTAACAATAGAGGTAAAACCAGAAGTACCTGGTAATGGTTGATTGAATAATAAGTCATTGGTGGTTTTATTATAGTAATCAAATTCACCAGAAATTGTACCATTAAACAAACCAAAATTTACTCCTAAGTCATACTGGGTTGTCTTTTCCCAACGTAGTTCATTATCTCCTAATTGAATTGGTGAAACACCAAGCCTTTCATTATAGGTAGTTACACCATAAAGATCTTTACTGGCAAAATCTCCAATTTCTGCATTTCCAGTAATACCCCAACTTCCTCTTAATTTTAAATTACTTAAAAAATAAGAATTACTTAAGAATCTTTCATTACTAACTATCCAAGCAGCAGAAGCAGCAGGGAACCATCCAAACTGTGAGTCCTCACCAAATCGAGAAGAACCATCACGACGAATACTTAGATTGAATAGATATTTTTCGGCAATGGAAAAACGTGATCTGGCAAAATATGATAAGAAGTTATATTTAGTTTTGTTAGAACCTCCGTTCGTTATTAATACTGCATTGTCTAAGGTCTGTAGATCATCCGAAGGAAATCCTTGTCCTATTGTAAATTGACTTTTACGGTTGGTTTCTTCAAAACTTCCTCCTAGTGTAGCAGAAAAATCTACTGCATCCCCAAACGTACGTTTATAAGTCAAGTAATTTGTTAAAATATATCTTTCTGTAATTGCATTACTTACAGTACCAACTCCACCTGCCGAAGCAAATTCAGTTAAACTTCCAGAGAATCGTTCCGCATTCTGGTTATTAGCATCATAACCAACTTCGGATTTAAGCCTTAAATAATCATTGATATAAAAATCACCATACATATTGGCTGTGGTTCTCCAGATGTCAGTAACAAATCTTCCTGTTTGTTCTTGTCCTAGAAAATTTTGAAACAGTGTAGAATTACCATCTACATTGGCTGTTCCATCTTCTAACAAAGCGGGTGTTAAGGGAGACTGACCGATAGATTGAAGTGGTGATATAAATGCATTGTCATTAGATAATCGATCAATCGTAACTTTAGAGATATTGATGTTTACTCCAGCTTTTGATTTTTCTGTAATATCTGCATCAACTTTACCTCTTAATGTATATCTGTCTAATTCATTTCCTAGTATAATACCTTCTGTCTTATTGTATGATGTAGAAACAAAATAGGTGATTTTTTCACTTCCGCCAGAAGCTGATAAATCTATATCCTGAGTAATACCTTCTACCAAAGCGAGGTCTTGCCAATCTGTATCCACTTCATTGTTTCTCCAATCGTTACCTAGAGACAATTGATCAAATTTGGTTTCAATTTCACTTAAAGAAAGTCCACCATTAAGAGCAGCTTCGGTATAAAATTCTACATATTGTTCAGCATCTAAATATTCTCTTTTGTTAGTAGCAAAGTTCCATCCTGATGCAGTATTTAAGGTAACTTTAGTTTTTTCTGCTTTACCTTTTTTGGTAGTAATGATAATAACTCCATTAGTTCCTCTGGCACCATATATTGCAGCTGCTGATGCATCTTTTAAGAAATCAATAGAATCTATATCGTTAGGATTCAGTCCAATTAAAGGATTGATTGGAGAATTGTTTATAGACTCATCATCATTAATAAGCGGTACTCCATCCAAAACGTATAACGGTTCCTGAGAAGCACCAACAGTAGAGACACCTCTAATTCTTACTTTTATACCAGATTCTACCCTTCCAGAAAGCTGAGTTATCTGCACACCAGTAACTTTACTAGTCATTAGCGATTGAACACTTGGAGTGTTGATATCTGCAATTTCACTAGCTCTTATACTCGAGACACTAGTGGTAATCTCTTTTTTAGAAGAACTACCATATCCTATTAGAACAACTTGATCTAATCCTTCTACATTATCTTTTAACGTAACATTTATTACGGTAGATCCAGTGATAGTAACTTCCTGAGTTTCGAAACCTACATAAGAAAATATAAGTATATCGCCAGTAGTAGCTTCAATAGAGTAATTTCCATCAAAGTCAGTTTGAACTCCATTATTTGTCTTTTTAACTAAAATGTTTGTTCCTGGAAGTGGAATTCCGGATGGGTCGATAACCGTTCCAGTAATTGTTTTCTCTTGGGCTTGGGCAAGTCCAGAGCATACTAGCATAGCCATAGCTATGCTAAGTTTGATTAAGTTTTTCATTGAGGGCGTTTTAAAATCGGGCCCAAAATTACGCTAATCCCGTAATAAAAACACCCCTACAATGATGTGAGCTAATGAAAATAGCTGTTTTTTTTTAAGAATATTTTATCTGCGACAAGAATTGAATTTTGTTATTCTTAATAAAAGCAAATATTATGTATTATTATGATAAAAAAAAATACAAAAAAATGAGTTTTTGTGAAAAATAAAAAATTCGTTAAAACCAACACTAGGTTAGATAAAGTGTATGGATTGTAAGTCTATTCTTTCTTACTTTTATTATTTTCTGTCTTGTAGGGCAAATACCTTACGTAATAAATCTGTTGTCCTAGAACTAAGTTTATTTCTAATTTCTCCTTCTTCTACAGCAATCATGGTATATACACCTTCTAAAGCTTCGCTAGTAACATAGTCTGTAAGATCCGGGTTTACGTTACTAGTAAAAGGAATCGTATTGTATTTATTAATAATGTTTGACCAAACTTGGTCAGCTCCTACCTTAGATAAAGAGTTCTTAATAACAGGATTAAATTTAGAATACAATGCAGATTTGGTAGTACCTTTTAGGTATTGTGTGGCAGCATCTTGGTTACCTAGTAATATCTGTTTGGCATCGTTAAATGTAATTTGTTTTACTGCATTTACAAAAATTGGAGTAGCTTCTTGTACAGCATCTTCGGCAGCTCGGTTAAGAACTTTTAAACCTTCGTCTGCTAGATTATCAAGACCAATATCTCTTAATGTCTTATCTACCTTTTTTAATTCTTCTGGTAATACAATTTTAACTAACTCATTTCTGAAAAAACCATCTTTTTGGGTAAGTTTAGTTACTTGTTTATCGATTCCTTTGTCTAAAGCTTCTCTTAAACCATTCCCTATGTCAATATTGCTAAGACCAATTGCTCCTGTAGTTTCTTGAGGAAGGCTCTCTATTACTTGTTGTAGTTCTGCACAACTTGAAAGTTGAAATATAACTAACAGTAAAAAAATTCTTTTCATAATTTCTTATTAGATTTGAGATTGTAATGATTTTATATGAATTCAAAGTTAATTTTTTTCATACTATCTATTTCAATTCTTTCCTGCAAAAATAGTGAAGATTCGATGAAAGGGAGATCTTTTGGGCCTAATGATCCAAAACAATACATAACTATTTTGGGAATTGCCCAAGATGGAGGGTATCCGCATATTAATAATAAAGACGAATTCGTAGGTGTTGCCCAAGGTGATATTAGCAAAGAACTTGTTGTTTGTTTAGGAATTGTAGATCAAAAAGAGAGAAAAAAGTTTTTGATAGAAGCTACACCAGATTTACCTGAACAACTGGCTATGCTAGACGCAATATATCTAAATAAAGCTCCCATTATTGATGGTGTATTTCTAACCCACGCTCACATTGGTCATTATACTGGGCTTATGTATTTTGGTAGAGAGGCAATGGGATCAAAAGACATTCAGGTTTTTACAATGCCTAAAATGAAATTATTTTTGGAAAACAATGGCCCCTGGTCGCAATTAGTGGATTTACAAAACATTGTACTACGTCCATTAGAACATGAAGTATCGGTAGAATTGACAGAAAATATTAAAATAACACCATTCCTTGTGCCGCACCGAGATGAATTTTCTGAAACAGTTGGGTATAGAATTGATGGAAAATCTAAGTCTGGATTATTTATTCCTGATATTAATAAATGGATTTTATGGGAAAAGAAAATTGTAGATGAAGTGAAAAAAGTGGATTATGCTTTCATAGATGCTACTTTTTTTAAAGAAGGAGAAATACCTAGACCTATGGCAGAGGTTCCGCATCCTTTTATTCAAGAGAGTATCGAATTATTTAAAAATGAATCTAAAGAAGTTAAATCAAAGATTATTTTTATTCACTTTAATCATTCTAATCCTTTAATGGCTCCTAGTAACAAAGAAAGAATTCAGTTAGAAAAAGAAGGATACAGGTTTGCAAACACTAATGATATATTTGAGTTATGAAAAAATAACGGTTTTGTTATTGTATACCAATACTTTTCTTTCTATATGATGTTTTATGGCTCTGGATAAAACTATTTTTTCAAGATCTCGTCCTTTTAAGATAAAGTCCTGTACATTATGAATATGTGATACTCTAACCACTTCTTGCTCAATTATTGGTCCTTCATCGAGATCAGAAGTCACATAATGACTGGTAGCTCCGATTATTTTCACACCGCGTTCATAGGCAGAATGGTAAGGTTTAGCACCAGGAAAAGCGGGTAAAAAAGAATGATGAATATTGATTATTTTATTGGGAAATTGATCCACAAAATTTTCAGATAAGATCTGCATATATCTTGCTAAAACAATGAAATCAATTTTAAGTTCTTTTAATAAAGCTATTTGTTCTGCTTCGGCTTGTTGTTTGTTCGATTTGTTAACAGGAATATGCTTAAAAGGGATTTTAAAATTATCTGCAATCGGTTTTAGATCTAAATGATTACTTATGATGATTGGAATTTTTACCTGAAGCTCTCCAGAAGCGTGTCTTCCCAGAATATCATATAAACAATGGTCATACTTAGAAACAAAAAGTGCCATTTTAGGTTTTTTCTCAGCATTATACATTTCCCAGTGCATATTGTAATTATAGGCTACTTCTTTATTAAAAGACTCTTTAAATAAAGCTAGTTTCTCTTCATCTTGATCAAATTCACATTCTAATCTCATAAAGAATTCTCCTAATTCTCTATCAACATGTTGTTCAATATAGACTGTGTTTCCTTTTTTTGATAAGATAAAATTAGTTACTGTAGCTATGATCCCTTTTTTATCTGGACAGTTAATGAGTAAGGTTGTTTTTTTCATGTAATGATTAGATTGAAAATTCTAATTTTTGGAATATAAACTTACTATTTAAGTTGTAATAATTGCTTACGAACGTGACCTATTCGAATCGTTTTTGATGAATTAAAAAAATATGCCTGTTTTTTCTAAATTATCTATAATAAAAAAAGGTTGATTTTTATAAAAATCAACCTTCTCTTAATACAGTGATATGTAATATCTGTTATTTAATATCCTCTACTACATTATTAATTAAAGTTCTTATATGGTCTTTATGTGCTTTAGATAGTTTGTCTCCAGTACCGTTAGAAACCATCGACCTGATTCGTTTTAGATTATATAATGCCATTGATTTCGATGCATAAGTGTATTTAGGACCTCTAGCATTATTCATCGAAATAACTTGGATGAGCCTTTTGGTATATTCTAATTGTAAATTCTGTCTAAAAGTATTTACAGAACTTGCAGCATCTGCTTGAAAAATAGCATTATTTAGATCTGTCATAAACTCTGATAATTTATATTCATTACCATATAATTCAGAATCGGTAATTCTTTGTAAAGTATTAGGGTGTAAAATATGATCTAGTACTCTTTTTTGAAACCCAAGTGTAAGATCATGAATTTTAGGATCTTCTGGACCTCCAAAGAAGTTGTATCCTCTTCGTTGCATAGCAATATAATTATAAAGATCATTTGGAGTCTTATATGCATCTGGTGCAAACACATACTTTTTTAAAGCATTCATTGCTCTTTTTTGATCTTCATAACTAACGGGTGTAAAAGGTTTGGCATTTGCATCTTGCCCTACCATACTTCTATCAACATATACACCACCAATGAATCTTGAAATAACATTTCCTGCTTTAGCATATTGACCGCTCAGGATGTAATAAGCTTGTCTCAGTTCTTGATAAGACTCTCCTTTTTTACTAAATTTCAGTTTGATTTCGCCCATCATATTATTCACTAATTCCATTCTGTTGATAGAATATTTTATTTGATCATTAGACATATCACCAATCATTACTCTTGGATCTATTGCCTTTCCTGGAGAGCGCATATCATCTGCATCATTCCCGAAAATTAGTTCAGGTTTCGTAGATTGACTAGCGATTTTTTCCAGCTCTTTATCCGAGCTTACTGGAGTATATCCATATTGTATAGCCCATTTATCATAAGGTCCAACTGTCGTAGAAAAATATTGTCCTTGATTTGATTTATCATTTGTGACATTAATTGCAGTATAATCCATAACAGATCCTGTAAGACATTTGTCTTTAATAAATTCCGGATTATTTAATTCTTCTGGAGAGAACAACTGACTTGCTTTCATGTTATGATTTAATCCTAAAGTATGACCAACTTCGTGCATTACTAATTCCTTCATAGCTTCCATTTTCATACCTTCCATTTCATTGTCATTTGCTCCATAAGCAATAAGAGCAGCTTGACCAAATAAAGAGTTTTCCTGCATGATATGACCATATGAGCAATATGTATGTTTATCCTTGATAATAGTTGGATAATTATTATCCTCATCTTGATCGCTTACAGCTAGGTTAAACAATCGATCATATTTTACACGAGTTGTATGATATACATACTCTAGCATAATATCTGCACCTAAAATTTCACCTGTTCTTGGATTCACAAAACTTGGTCCATATCCACCAAAAGGAGGTATTGGAGAAGATGTCCATCTCAGTACATTATATCTAATATCTCCAGCATCCCATGTTGCATCATCAGGTTGTAATTTTACAACCATTGCATTTTTAAAACCTGCCTTTTCAAAAGCTTTGTTCCATTCTAAAACAGCTTCTTTAATGGTTTCTCTAAATTCTACTGGTGTAGAGTTTTCCATCCACCAAACAATTGGCTGCACTGGTTCGGAAATTGCTAAACTTGGATCTTTTTTAACTAAATTCCAACGATGTACTAAATCTCTATAAGGTGTTGGACTTGCAGAAGTCATATCAGTCACCTGAGTTAAGAAATAACCAATTCTAGGATCATCAAATCTTGGCTTATAATCATTTTCTGGCATTGCAATAAGACTGTGCTCGACCTTAATTGTCACATTTCTACCATCCGTAACGGCTCTAGAGCCTCCATTAAGTATGTTTGATTTAGAATATACATAATGACTGTTTACGTTCAGATTTTCTGGATAATTTTTGATCATCTTAATTTTAGTTTTCTCTTTACTAAGAGAACCTAGCTTAAAAGCAAAAGGTGATTGCCCAGGGAAATTCGGCATTTTTATTTGTTCAAAAGTCTCTTTAAGAAATAGATCGTCTGATTTTATTAGATACAATCCTTTTTCTTCGTCCAAAGCTTCGATTTTTAAACTTGCCATAATTCCTTCGCTAATATTTGCATTAGCTGATTTTGATAAAGCACTGTTTTCGTCAAAATAATAAGAAGCATTTTGAGTGATAAACTCAATTTTATTATAATGTTTTTCGATTTTAAAAACTTTATTATCCATGTATGAACCTCTAAAAGCACCCGCTTCTAGTACGCCATCAGAAATTTGACTGAAATAAATAAACTCTTTTCCAATTTGATCTTTTTTAATCACCATTTTGGTAGTTCCATCAATAGTGTCTCTATAGATCGTAAACAATCCTTCTATCTTTTTACTTTTCTTGGTGAGCTCTTCAATCGATTTTTCTTTGGAATCTTTCTTAGCAGTATCTACTTGCTCCGTTTTCCCTTTTTTTGATTTTTTCTTTTTCTTACGTTGTGCTTCCATGTTTTGGGTCCCTAATCCCAAAAAAAATGCAAATGATAAGAGTAATAATTTGTTTTTTGATGATGTAATTTTCATTTTAAAATGTATTTGTTTTCAATAATTTTGGAAGATATAATTTTCCAGATATAGTTAGAAAATCTTTAACAATAGTGTTAACACTTTCTTAAGTACTATATTGACCAATGGAATGTCCTTTTGTTACAGGAATTGAAAAATAATAAACGTAAATTTGAACTATAAATAATAAAACGATAGTTAGAGTTATTGAAATTATATAATTCTAAAAAAATATCGGTTTTTGATGCGTATTTCGTAAATTAGCACCTATTAAAACACTTTTTATTGTCAATGGAACAAATTGCACCCTATAAGCCCAAGAATAAAGTTAGAATTGTAACTGCAGCATCATTATTTGATGGTCATGACGCGGCGATAAATATTATGCGTCGTATTATTCAGTCAACCGGAGTCGAAGTCATACATTTAGGACATGATAGAAGTGTTGAGGAAGTAGTGAATTGTGCAATTCAGGAAGATGCCAATGCTATTGCAATGACCTCTTATCAAGGAGGACATAATGAATACTTTAAGTATATGTATGATTTACTTAAAGAAAAAGGAGCTTCACACATTAAAATATTTGGAGGAGGAGGTGGAGTGATCTTACCCGAGGAGATTAGTGAGTTAATGGACTATGGAATTACTAGGATTTATTCTCCTGATGATGGAAGAGAATTAGGATTGCAAGGAATGATTAATGATCTAGTGCAACAATCTGATTATCCTATTGGAGATAATTTAAATGGAGAAGGAGCTCATTTAGCAGATAAAGAAATTGGTGCGATCGCTCGTGTAATTTCTTCGGCAGAAAACTTTCCAGAAGTAGCAAAGGACACATTAGATCAAATACACGAAAAAAATAAAACATCAAAAACACCTGTTCTGGGTATTACTGGAACTGGTGGAGCTGGTAAATCCTCTCTTGTAGATGAATTGGTTCGACGTTTCTTAATTGATTTTCCGAATAAAACAATTGGATTAATTTCTGTAGATCCATCTAAGCGTAAAACTGGTGGAGCTTTGTTAGGAGATCGTATTCGTATGAATGCTATAAATTCGCCTAGAGTGTATATGCGTTCATTAGCAACAAGACAATCTAATTTAGCATTATCAAAATATGTGGCAGAAGCTATCGAAGTTTTGAAAGCAGCAGAATTTGATCTTATCATCTTAGAAACTTCAGGTATAGGACAATCAGATACAGAAATTCTAGAGCATAGTGATACTTCATTATACGTTATGACTCCAGAGTTTGGAGCCGCTACTCAGTTGGAAAAAATAGATATGCTGGATTTTGCGGATTTAGTTGCTATTAATAAATTTGATAAAAGAGGTTCGCTTGATGCTTTAAGAGATGTAAAAAAACAGTATATGCGTAATCATCAACTATGGGATACTCCACAAGATGATTTGCCAGTATACGGAACTATAGCTTCGCAGTTTAATGATCCGGGAATGAATACGCTTTATAAAGCCATTATGGATAAGGTGGTGGAGAAAACAGGCGCAGATTTAAAATCAGATTTTCATATTTCTAAGGAAATGTCTGAAAAGATATTCGTAATTCCTCCAAGTAGAACGAGATATTTATCTGAGATCTCTGAAAATAATAGGGCATATGATAAAACGGCTAGTACCCAGGTAGATGTAGCTCAGAAATTATATGGAATCTATAAAACGATATGCAGTGTAGCTAATCTAGATTTTTTAGGTTTATCTAAAAATGGTGTTGAGGAAGAACAACTTAGAAAAGTAAAGAATGATGAAAATGAAGATTTCTTAAAACTTTTATTAGCAGAATTTGACCGAGTGAAATTAAATCTAGATCCTCATAATTGGGAAACGATAATCGGTTGGGCGGCAAAAGTTCAGAAGTATAAAGATCCAATTTACTCTTTTAAGGTTAGGGATAAAGAGATTAAAATAGAAACACATACCGAGTCTTTATCACATAGTCAAATTCCTAAAGTAGCTTTGCCTAAGTACCAAGCTTGGGGAGATATCTTAAAATGGTGTCTACAAGAGAATGTTCCTGGAGAGTTTCCTTTTGCCTCCGGGTTGTATCCTTTTAAACGTACAGGAGAAGATCCTACACGTATGTTTGCAGGAGAAGGTGGTCCAGAAAGAACGAATAGACGTTTTCATTATGTTAGTTTAGGGATGCCGGCAAAACGTTTATCTACTGCTTTTGATTCTGTAACATTATATGGAAATGATCCAGATCATAGACCTGATATTTATGGTAAAATTGGGAATGCTGGAGTTTCTATTTGTTGTCTTGATGATGCTAAAAAACTATACTCTGGTTTTGATCTTACTCATGCAATGACATCTGTTAGTATGACTATTAATGGTCCTGCACCAATGTTATTGGGCTTTTTTATGAATGCCGCGATCGATCAAAACTGCGAGAAGTATATCAAAGAAAATAATCTTGAAGCTGAGGTTGAGGCTAAAATAAAGAAAATTTATAAAGAAAAAGGAGTTGAGCGTCCTGCGTATCAAGGAGATCTTCCAGAAGGAAATGATGGATTAGGATTAATGTTGCTTGGTGTAACAGGAGATCAAGTACTGCCGATAGATATATATGCAGAGATCAAGGCTACCACACTTAATACAGTGCGTGGAACTGTGCAAGCCGATATTCTTAAAGAAGATCAGGCTCAGAATACTTGTATATTCTCAACAGAATTCGCTCTACGATTAATGGGAGATGTGCAAGAATATTTTATAGAAAAGCAAGTTCGTAATTTTTATTCAGTTTCGATTTCTGGATATCATATTGCAGAAGCAGGAGCCAATCCAATTACACAATTGGCATTGACACTGGCTAATGGATTTACATATGTAGAATATTATTTAAGTAGAGGAATGGATATTAATAAGTTTGGACCAAACTTATCTTTTTTCTTCTCTAATGGTATCGATCCAGAATACGCTGTAATTGGTAGAGTAGCTCGTAAAATTTGGGCAAAAGCCTTAAAAAACAAATATGGCGCTAATGCTAGAGCGCAGATGCTTAAGTATCATATTCAAACATCTGGGCGTTCATTACATGCTCAGGAAATAGACTTTAATGATATTCGTACCACGTTGCAAGCATTGTATGCGATCTATGACAATTGTAATTCATTACATACTAATGCTTATGATGAAGCTATTACTACACCAACCGAAGAATCTGTAAGGCGTGCTATGGCAATACAGTTGATTATTAATAAAGAGTTAGGGCTAGCTAAAAATGAAAACCCAATTCAGGGATCTTTTATTATCGAAGAATTAACCGATTTGGTAGAAGAGGCTGTACTTACAGAATTTGATAGAATTACAGAGCGTGGAGGTGTATTAGGAGCTATGGAGACCATGTATCAACGTAGTAAAATACAAGAAGAAAGTTTGTATTATGAAACACTTAAACATACAGGTGAATTTCCTATTATAGGTGTAAATACTTTCTTAAGTTCTAAAGGATCTCCAACGGTAACTCCAGGAGAAGTAATTCGTGCTACAGAAGAAGAGAAGCAATATCAGATTACTATGTTAAATGAATTGCAGAAAGGAAATACAAATGAAACTTCTGAATTATTAAAAGATTTACAGCAAAAAGCGGTTACTAACCAGAACATTTTTGAAGCATTAATGGAAGTGTGTAAGAAATGTTCTTTAGGTCAAATTACTTCTTCATTATTTGAAGTAGGTGGGCAATATCGAAGGAATATGTAATTGAAATATTTTTTTCAATTTTAATACTATCAAAAACTTATAGAATCCCGCTTTGACGCGGGATTTTTCTTTTCTGTTAGTTTTTCTATCTTTAGAGAAACACAACTCATCATGAAAAGAATACTCATAATATTATTCCTTGTTTGCTGTAGCGCTTTTGGACAGCAAAAATCATTAAAAGCTTTAGTCGGTGGAACATTAATCGACGGCTTTGGTGCTTCTCCCATAAAAAATAGTGTAATAATCATAGAGAATGATAAAATCAAAGCTATTGGTACAATAGAAACCTTAAAAGTGCCTGCAAATGCAGAAGTAATTTCTACAGAAGGAATGTCGGTGTTGCCGGGACTTTGGGATATGCATGTGCATACAATGATTAATGGTCATGCCGATTATTCTTATTGGGATAAAACGTATCCACCATTATTAGAGGATGTTATCATGCCTTCTTCAGCAGAACAATTATTAATGGCAGGAGTTACCTGTGCTAGAGATCTTGGAGGCCCGCTGAAAGAAAGTATTTCTGTAAGAGATCGAATTAATAAAGGAGAAATTCCGGGAGCTACTTTGTATGTTTCAGGGCCATTTATCCAGAAAAAACCCTATCCTGGAACCGAAGCATTTCGTTGGGGAATTAATGGAGCAGAGGATGCTAAAAAGAAAATTAAAAAATTGGCAGATGCAGGTGTGGACTGTGTAAAATTAATCGATCAAGATCAAATGACTACTACAGAATTAAAAGCTGTAGTTGATACGGCTCATAAGTACAATTTAAAAGTAGTTGCTCATGGACATAGACCACAAGAAATAAGAGCAGGACTTACCGCTAATGTGGATTGTTTTGAACATACAGGTTTATCATCTGCTCCTAGATATCCGGATGATGTAATGGATGCGATTAAAGAGCGCACTGCTCAAATGAATCTTGGACCACTATTTTGGTGTCCAACGGTAGAAGGATTATACAATTATGAATATGTAAGGGATAACGGAGAGCATTTAGATAATGATTCTTGGCATAGAGGGCTTCATGATACTATAATTACAGATATAAAAAATAGTTTTGCGCATAAAGATCGTTTACCATATTTTCAGTTAACACCTTTACGTAAACCAACATTAGAAACGAAGATTAAACAATTAATGGATGCAGGAGTAGTATTAATGATTGGGACTGATAGTGGTATCCCAATGAAATTTCACAGTCAATCTACTTGGAATGAATTAGATGTGTGGGTAAATGAGTTTGGGATAGATCCTATGTATGCAATAAAAGCAGCTACGTATTGGCCATCAGTTTGGATGGGAGTTTCTGATAAAGTAGGTACTATTACAGAAGGTAAGTTTGCTGATATTATAGCAGTAAAAGGAGATGTTTTAAGACATGTAAACTTATTGCAAGATGTTGATATGGTGATTAAACACGGTAAAAGATATAAATAAGATTAATAATGAAAATAGTAAACTATAGGTTGCGGCAAGATTTTTGATTATAGATGTAGCATCAAAAAACATCTTATGAACTTTTACAAATACCGTGTAATACTCTTATTTACTCTTCTTGTTCATTCTTTTGGAGCATCTCAGACAAAACAAATTATTATTGTTGATGAGCTTACTAATATGCCAATAGAAGGAGTTCATTTGTTATATGCTAATCTAGAAGAAGGAAGTTATACAAATGCTGATGGTGCTGCAAATATTATCGTTAGAGAAGAGATATTAACGATCTCCCATCTTAATTATCAAGATGTAACTATAACACCAAAAGAAATAACATTGTTAAATACTATTTCTTTAAAACCCGATGATGTTCAGCTAGATGAGGTAATTGTTAACTCTTTTGATTTAAGAAAAGCGTTGCAATATGTATTGGATAATTATTATAACCTATACGTGGATTATCCAACAGAAAAAGAATGTTCTTTTAAGGAAACCCTATTAGTGGATGATAAAATACATCGTCTAATCCTTTCGGATCTTAAAATCTGGACAAAAGATGCAGGTTTTAATAATAGAAAACTAGAGAGAAACATAAAACTTAAATTAGGTACTGTTAGTCAAAGCAAGAACGTTCCTATGGATTTTGATATTAATGATAAAGGCGAATCTAATCCAGAATCTAGTGGACATATTATCACTAAAAGTCTATTACTTAATACATACTTAGATGTAGCTATAGCTGGATTTTTGAAATATTCAGGAATGATAGAAGAAACGGTAGAAGTATCTTCATCTGATGTTATAATAGTTTCCTTTACAACGGACTGGAAGAACGTTAATGAAATAGCTAACCGAACAAAAGGCAGGTTTGTTTTTGATAAAAAAACGCAAGCAGTTATCGAGTTTGTTAAGGAGATTGAATTACGTAATGATATAAAGAAAAAGACTTCTACTTTTTCTAATAGAGAATATGAGTATGAAAGTAAAAGTCAGGTTATCTCGTATAATTTTGCTAAGAAAGTTGATAAAAAATATAGTCTAAGTAAATTTAGTATAGAAGCTAATGTGACTTTATCTTATGATAACAAAAACTATAATACTAAATTTAAAAATGATCTTTTTGTTCTAAAAGAATCCAAAAAAAGGAGGTTTGGAAATACTGGGGTAGTGGATTTAGAACAACCGATTTACAAAATGTTGCCGTCTAACGTGATTAATTCTAATGCTATTGTATTAACAACAGAAGAAAAAGAGTTTTTAGAATCTAAAGATTGATCTGATTGTGTTTTTTTAGCAATAGTTTTCTATAAAGCTGATTAGTAATAAAATATAAAACTTTTTTAGGGAATAAATTTTATTTTTTTATCTTCATCTAACTATATAAACCAGTAAATTATTTGCTTTATTTTCGATCAATTGGGAGGAAATAACCTTCAAAAGGTAAGTAATTGATTCAAAAGATATAAGTAATGTTAAGATATATCATATTATTGAGTATTTGTGTAAATACTTTTGCTCAAACCTATGAAACAGGAAAACTCATAGATTCTATTCTTGTCTCTGATAAAAGTAAAGAGACATTTGCGATGTATCTTCCTAGTGCTTTTGATGCCAATGTAACATCACCAATTGTTTTTATTTTTGATCCAGGAGCAGAAGGTAAAAGAGGAATACAACAGTTTATTAAAGCTTCTGAAATTTATGGATATATATTAGTATGCTCCAATCACACTAAAAATGGACCGTACGATCGTAATTTTGATATTACCAATCGTTTGTTCGAATTTATGTTCGCTAATTTTAAGATTAAGCAAGATCAAATATATTTATCTGGCTTCTCTGGAGGATCTCGCTTAGCTTCGGCCATTGCAGTATTAACAAATCAAGTAGCTGGCGTTGTAGGATGTGGTGCAGGCTTTTCTTTAGAATCTTCTCATGTTCCCAGTACGCAGAGTTTTGCGTATGCCGGTGTTTGTGGTGATAGGGATATGAATTATCAAGAAATGATTCGTGCAAAAGGATATTTACAAAAACTAAATTTTACAAACACATTAATAACCTATGATGGTCATCATAGTTGGACGCCTCCTGATCAAATTTTAAGAGCATTCGATTGGCTCGAAATTCAGGCACATCTTCAAGGTATTCGTAAAAAAGATGATTCAGAAATTTATAAGAATTATCAAAAAGTTTACAACACTGCATTAGAGGCGCAGGAAGAAGGAGATTTACTAATCGCTGTAGAAAATTATGAACGCGCTTTGACTACTTATAATTCGTTTTATAAATTGGATAGTATTGTGGATAAATTAAAAGTAATCCGCAAGAGTAAAGAATATAAGAATTTATTAAAATCTGTGTCTAAGGCATTTGATAAAGAAGTTACTTTGACCAAGAAGTTTACTACACGTCTGTTTGAAGATTATAAAAAACCTGATAAAATTGATCTTTCTTGGTGGGAAAAAGAGTTGGGGAAATTAGAAAAGCTAGACGAAAAAGAAGATCCGCAAACAAAAAAAATGCTAGAAAGGTTGAGATTCCAGATTTTTGCTGTTGCACACTCTATGAATAATCCCAATCTATATCAATCTAATCAGAAACAGAAGGAACTTACTAAGAAAATAAGGAAGTTGATTTATCCATAAATTGATTATAAGGACATCATCCAGTTACGCTGAAGTTTTTTGAACTTTTTTACCTCTTTGCGAAGTAGTCTAACAAAATCTTTACCATTACTTTCAGAATGTTCTAGTCGTTGACAATTTCGATAAAGTTTATTAGTTAAATTCTCTAATAAACAAGCATGTTTTAAACGATCATTTTGGAAAACTTGATTTTCTGCCTTAAGAATTTCAGGAACTAAAGAATCAGAATCTTTTATAATATCACCCGTAAAATAAATAAAAGGATTTTCATTTCCGTTTTTCTCTAACGCAGAAAAATCATGAACTAAATATTTAGAAACACTCTTTGATAGAATGAGTATTTCCATAGCTTTTTTATATAATATTTTATTTTTAGGGCTCGAATTCATGGTTAAGTCAAAATTAAGAGTATTTATAGGGATATTGCTTTTTACTTTAAGGTATAATGTTTAATTTGCTTTAGAAAATAATGTAAATTCTATTTTTTACTTAAAATTATAATGGATATCACAAATTGGAAAATTCTTCAATTATTACAGGAGAATGCGAGACTATCTAATGCGGAAATAGGAAGAAGCGTGGGGCTAAGTTCCCCAGCTGTTGCCGAACGAATTAAAAAAATGGAAGATTATGGTATTATTGAAGGATATACAACCAAAGTCTCTTATGCCAAAACGGGTTATCAACTAAAAGCTATTATAACTTTAAGAGCTTTTATGGGACGTTTAAAACCATTTCTATCAAAAATATCTGAATTTAAAGAAGTACTTAATTGTTATCGAATTACTGGTAATGAAAATATTATTATGGAAGTAGTTCTGGAGGATCAGGTTCATCTTCAGGGTTTTATAGATAGATTGATAACGTATGGGGAGGCTAAAACTCATATTATTTTATCTAATGTGGTCGAAAACAACCCGATTTTGAATAGAAATAATAAATAAAATATATACTATCTTTAGAATATCATGTACGTTACTTTAGAATATTATGTTACGGCAATAGTTTGTTTAATTACTGCTTTCGTAATACATAGGATTTATTATAAAGAGAAGATAAAGAATCAGTCTTCTATAGCGATTAGTGGTATTAAATGGTTCGGATTTGCAATTTTTTTATGGGGGTTGGGCGCTCTCATAAATGTTATATTGGTCCAATTAATAGATATTGAAACCACTAATAAGATTGTCATTTATCTGGGAGTATTTATTTCTTTAACCAATTCACTTAGTATTTTACTGTCATTACCATCTATAGAACATCAGAAAGAACGTAATATCGTGGTTAGATTGGTACAGCGTTTTTCTGAGAAAGAGTTTGTAACACTTTTTAGTGGTGTTCTAGCAATGATTGCTTTTGTATTTATCGTCACTTCTTATAGTAATACAGAGATTAGTAATAATTTTATTTGGCTTATAGATATTCCAATTTCTTTAATTGTGGCATTTGCCTTATTAAATGAACTAAGCAAAGCTTTTGCAAACCGGGCTATGAAATTTATGGTAGTTCCTTGTTTTTTGTTATTTGTACTTATCGTAATTGCTGTAACGCATAGAATTATACCACAAGATAAAGTACTGGGTTACATAGATCAGGAATTTTGGAGTTTACTTGGAGTAATTGCTGGAGTTTCCTTCAAGTTTTTATTTATCCTGCTATTTTCCATTTTATTATATAGTTGGAAATTTCTTTCAGAAAAAGAACTAAAACAAACAGAATTGGAGGTTCTTCTTGACGAAAAACAGCTGCTACTAAAACAGCAAGAAAAATTAGTAGTAGCTAACGAAAGTCATCTAGATACAATTACTACATTACAAAAACGCTTAAAAGAAAGTGAAGTAAAAATTAATGTGTTAGAAGAATCTACAAGAATAGCACTTTCTGATAGACAAAAAGAAGTGTTAGGAAATCTAGGAGCGTGTGGAGCTAGTAAATCATATACCGAGATTGCTGAAGCTATGAATATTAGTTTAGATGGTTTTCAAACCCATATTTACCAGATTAAGAAAGTACTTAAAATTAGTGGAGCTGATGGAAAAGAACAACTTATCGCATTTGCTAAAGCCAATGAATTACTAAAGTACGCTAGTATCCAAAATAAAAATACTGATTAAGTATATGCTTAAGCATACGTAATGTCGATTTTGATCAGTACGTAATCTTTTCTTAAAGCTAGTTTTATTCAATCTTCGTCCGAAATCATAATACTCGGAACAGATGAAGAAAATTACAGCAATGTGTATTTCTTTTTTTGCGTATGTATATACAAATGCGCAGGAAAAACTAGAAAGCACTATTGATCAAAACATTAATGAAGGTTTTAAGAATGCTACAGATTGGTTTGTAGATGGTATTTTTGCAGAAATACCAATTACTTCTCAAGTTGGAATTCCTTGGGTTTTGGTCGTTTTGTTAGTAGGAGCATCTTATTTTACAATCTATTTTAAAGGAATAAATTTTAAGAGTTTTTGGACTTCAATAAATATTGTTAGAGGTAAGTATGATGATCTAGAATCCTCTGCTCCATTGGAGGTGTCAGAATCAGTTTATACAAAAGAAGGCGATCAACCGGATACAATTAGGATAGAAGGTGAAATAGGCGAGGTTAGTCATTTTCAGGCTTTAACTGCAGCTTTATCAGCAACAGTTGGTTTAGGAAATGTGGCAGGTGTAGCGATTGCTTTATCTATTGGAGGAGCAGGAGCGACTTTTTGGATGATTTTAGTAGGTTTTTTGGGAATGGCATCCAAATTTGTTGAATGCACTTTAGGGGTAGCTTACAGAGAAATAGACGAAAATGGTACGGTGTATGGCGGTCCAATGTATTATCTAAGTAAAGGTTTAAAAGAAAAAGGACTTACTAATCTAGGAAAAATTTTAGCCATAATTTTTGCAATTATGTGTGTAGGTGGATCTTTTGGGGGAGGCAATATGTTCCAAGCTAATCAAGCTTTTAAATTATTCGAACATGTAACAGGCGCTGAAAATAGTTTTATCTATGGAAAAGGATGGTTGTTTGGATTAGTAATGGCTATTCTGGTCGGTATTGTTATTATTGGTGGTATAAAAAAGATCGCTAAGGTAACTGATAAAATAGTGCCTTCCATGGTTGTTTTGTATGTAGTAGCTGTAATAACCGTTATAGCTATTAATTATAGAGTAATACCAGATGCTATTTATGCTATTATAAATGGAGCTTTTAGTCCAGAAGGGATAACAGGTGGAATGATAGGAGTGATGATCCAGGGATTTCGAAGAGCTGCTTTTTCTAATGAAGCTGGAATAGGTTCAGCTTCTATCGCGCATTCTGCGGTAAAAACTAAATATGCAGCAAGTGAAGGGTTAGTTGCGTTATTGGAACCTTTTATAGATACTGTGGTAATTTGTACGATGACAGCTATTGTTCTCATAATTACAGGACAAATTGATGTAGGAACAGAAATCTCTGATGAGCAAGGAGTTTTACTTACTGCTAAAGCCTTAGAGAGTGGTATTTCTTGGTTTCCATATATATTAAGCTTTGCGGTTACCCTTTTTGCTTTTTCATCTATGATTTCTTGGTCTTATTATGGATATCAGGCCTGGTCTTATTTATTTGGTAGAGGAAAGTTCACTGGATATATCTATAAAAGTATATTTTGTATCTGCGTAATTATTGGTTCTGCAGCTAGTCTCACTGCAGTTACTGACTTTTCTGATGCAATGATTTTTTCTATGCTCGTTCCTAATATGATCGGTTTATTTTTGATGGCGCCAAGAGTGTCTAAAGAACTAAAAAAATATAAAAGAGCTATTTCAGAAAATAAATTGATTTAGAGCTCGTTATTTGCTTTTTTGGCATAAGATTTGATACCTATATAAGTGTATAGAATTTATCAAAATCTTGTGTGAGGACATTGGTTCAAAAGAACTAAAGATAGTACGGGAAAAGGATAAGAAAAACGCTCGAGCAAAACTCTGAGCGTTTTTTTATTTTATTTTTCTATTTTAGATATTATAAAAATCGCACCATGGAAAAATTATACGAATATTTTGAAATAGCCATTGATAAAGTTGTCTTTTTCGCTCCAAGAATTATTGGAGCTGCTTTGGTATTTTGGATAGGGTTCAAAATCATTAAAAAAGTACTTCAATTATTAGATAAGACCTTAGAAAAAACGGGTATTTCGGATACTATGCGCCCTTTCCTGCTTTCGATTATATCGGTAGTTCTAAAGATAGCTGTCATTTTTGCGATTGTTACAATTTTAGGAGTAGATTTATCAGGGTTATTAGCTATTCTCGCTGCAGTTGGATTTGCCATTGGGATGTCTTTGCAGGGAAGTTTAGGTAATTTTGCATCAGGAATCTTAATTATGTTTCTAAAACCATACGAAGCAGGAGATTGGATTCAGGTTGGTGATTCTTTTGGAAAGGTTCAGGAAATAGGTATTTTTAGCACTGTTGTAATAACTCCTGGAGATAAAGTTTTAATTATTCCTAATGCTAAAATAACCGATGATGTTGTTGCTAATTACTCTAAGAGAGGTGTAGTACGTTTAGAGATAGGTGTTACAATGCCGTATAATGAAGATTTTTCTAAGGTTAAGCGTGTAATCGAGAATGCCATAGCTCCAATTGATAAAATTTTAGATTCACCAAAAACAGAAATTGGAATTGAAAATTTTGATTCTCATAATATTTTGATAGCTGTAAGACCTTATGTAAAACCTGATGATTTTTGGGAGGTAACCTTTATAACTCATCAAGAGATTAAAAAAGCATTTAGTGAGCATGATATAAAAGTTGCTTATTCAGAAGGTGTAGAGTTAGGGAACATTGGAGTATAATGCTAGATATACTTTTATGTAATAAAAGATGTGAATGGCATTTTTTTTGCTGCTTTTATTTTAGTCAAAATTTTCAAGTATGAAATTTACTTCTATTAAGAATATATTGTTTTACATGTTTTTGTGTGCTATTACTTATTCGCATAGCCAAAATACTTTAAGGCTAAAAAAAGGGCAGGTTATAGATTCATTGACAGTACCTTCCAGTAACGGAGTTTACAGTATTTATTTGCCAACATCATTAGATTTAAACAAAGGTTGGCCAATACTTTTTGGGTTTGACAGTACAGGAAGGATGAATGAATTTACCAATGTATTTAAAAATTCAGCAGAGGAGTTTGGATACATAGTAGTGGTTTCTAACTATTCAGGAAAATTAAGTTCCGAAGAAAAATCCAATTATATTGCTCTTTTTATAAAACATATTGTTTCTCTTTTTCCAATTCAAAATGAAAGAATGTATGTTTTTGGAGTAGGAAAAGATGCACCCCTAAATACCTCATTACCTCTTTTATATAAACATTTCAGTGGCGCGATTGCTATTGGCGATAGTTATAACTATTATCAAAAAATAGGTAGAAATAAGAATTTCTCATATGTAGGAATGGTTGGGGATAAAAATTTTAGAACGCTTGATTTTATAGATATTGATAAGTATTTTAAAAGGAAAAAAATAAGTTCTGAAGTTTCCTTTTTTGATGGTAAAGATGAACTTCCATCTTCGGAGGTAATATCAAAAGCATTACCATATTTTACCTTGGATGCTATGGCTAAGGGAATGATACCAAAAGATTCTGTTTGGATTGCTAATAGATATAAGAGAGATAAAGAACTCGTTTCTTTACTGAAAAAAGAAGGTAAGTATATACGGGCATATGATGAGCTAACCCAAATTATGAATAGATATGATTCTTTTTTTAATGTAGATAGCCTTAAAGAAGAAAAAAAAGAAATCAAAAAAAATAATAGCTATAAGAAAGAAAAGAGACTTATAACTAGATATCAAAATCAAGAAATATTTTTAAGACAGTCATTGTTTTTTTCGTTAGAAGAAGATATCGAGCTTAATCAATATGATAATCTTGGCTGGTGGCAATATAAAATGGGTGAACTGGAAAAAAGACAGAAGGATGGAGACGCATATGCTACGAATATGGTAATTAGATTAAGAGGTTTTCTGAAAAATGTTTTGTCTGACTATAAAAAAGAACTGGTTAATAAAAACGAAGAAGACAGGAAAATATTTTTAAATATATTGAGTACGATAGTAGATAAAGATGATTTTGAATCATACAGAAATATTATTTCATTAAGCACGATTGATCAAGACGATGAAACAGCCCTTTTTTATTTAGAAAAAATGCTTCAACAAGGATATAAGGAAATAGAATCACTTTATAACATAGATGGGACTTTAGCTCTAAGGGTTTCAAAAGAATATAATGGTATTATCAAACAATATTTGGGGACTTCAAAGTATTTCAATTTTGACTAAAAAGTAAGTTATTGTGTGTTTTGACGATATTAAATAACACTTAATCGATATTTTGTTAATAACTTTTTTTTAGATTACGGTTTTGAAGTAAAAATTCATATATCTTTATAACACGTAAAATATGAACGGTGTGTATTGTAGAAATTAACATATCAAGAAATATGACGATATGGATTTGAAATTTTAATTTGGAATATACATTGGGATAAATTAAGTGTGAGGACATTAGTCTAAAGACCCCGAATCTAAAAACTAAAGAGAGTACGTAATTTGCCCCGTATGAAAAAGCGATCTTGAAAAAGATCGCTTTTCTTTTTTAACAGATTTTTTTAAAGAATAAAGGGGAGAATTACTGTATAAAATAAAACTTTAATCGATTTTTATTGATGAAAAAACCTTTGATAAATACATTTTTGTGTATTTCATCGATTTTTATTGTTTTTTATCGTTAAAAATTTTGTGTTAACAATTTTTTTACAATATATTTACATGTGCTTAAAAAATACTTCGGTGTATGGCCAGAATTAACATTTTAAATTGTATGACGATATGGATTTAAAATTTTAGTTTGGAATACATCAGGGCCTATTAGGTGTGAGGACATTAGTCTGAAAGACCCCAAATCTTGAAGCTAAAGAGAGTACGTAATTAGCCCTAAAATTGATGAAAGCGTTCCTTGATCGGAGCGCTTTTATGTTTTTAGTGTACTCCAGATCTATTTTGAAATTACCAAATGCGGTATGTTTTCTAAATTCCAATCAATTACAAGCCCACCTGCTAATGATCGAGCAATTTCTGCTCCGTATAAATGTTCACATAAATATAAGGCTGCCTCAAAACTTTTAGCTCCGCCGGCGGATGTGATATATTTTCCGTCATGTACAAATAATACCTCTTTTCTTATATCCAAATCAGGAAACATTTCTCGCATTTTGTCAATATCACTAGGAAACGTTGTAGAAACTACATTGTTCAATATTCCTGCTTTAGCTAATACGAAAGCACCATCACAATGTGAAGTTATGTAAGAAGCTGTTTGATTCACTTTTTTCACAAAATTTATCATTGCTTCATCTTCTAAATCTGTATCCAGATGATGCTCTGCACTTGGTACTACTAGAATATCAATTTTAGGTAAGACATCTTTTAAGTAGTTATAATCTGGGATTATTTTTACACCTTCAAAAGTAGTAATTGGTTCATCTGTATTGGCAACTGTAAAAACATTCATTTGTTTAATGTTTTTTCGATATTGAGTATGTTGAAAAATATCAAAAGGAGCAGTGAATTCGGTATTGTAAGTCCCATCCATCAATAAAAAAGCTGCATTATATCTGTTAGGTTCTAGTTTAGGGAAAGTTTTCTCTTTCTTTAATACCTTAACTTGTTCTTTGTTACTTAAAATAGATTTTTCTTGACAACTAATTATTATTGCTGATAGAAAAATGGCGTATAATATAGATCTCATAATTTATTTCTTAATTAGAATTTAATGCCTTTAAAGTATTTTCTTTATTGATTTTTTGTTTTACAATGAATAATAAAAGTATTCCTACTGCAGAAACTATAGTCATGAGTATCCAAGTGTTATTATAACCATACTGATTTATGAATTGCATTCCAGAATTATGTCCAAATATATGAGCAAAAGAAAAAGACATACTGTATAATCCCATATATGCACCTTGTCTACCTCTTTTAGATCTGTCTAAAGCAAAAGCATTTCCAAAAGGAAACGAAATCATCTCGCCAAGTGTTGCTATGATCATACCTATAATGACAATCCCAGTCCAAGGAGTTATTAATAACAATATAAAGCTGATCCCGGTTAGAAGAAACCCGTTCATTACATTTCTAATTTTAGATATTGAAGTGGATTCTAAATAGGCTATTAATGGCATTTCAAAAATAAAAATTAACACTCCATTCATAGCTAAGATTAATCCTATATTTCTTTCAGAAAGAAGGTGTACTTCCTTGTAATACAAGGGGATTGTAGAAAAATACTGGACAAAAATAAACCCGAAGAGTGTTAGTGCTACTAGAAAAATCATATAAACTCCATCACTATAAGCTGGGGTTGGATTATCTGCAATAATTTCTTTGTCAATTATTCTAGCTTTTTTAGGATGTAAGGTCTTAATCATAATTATTCCAGCAATAATGCAAGTGACTCCATCCACCCAGAACAATCCAGAATAACCAATTGTTGCAATCATAAAACCACCTAAAGCAGGAGCCATAGAAAACCCTAGGTTTATCGCTAATCTAATAAAAGTTAAAGATCTAGTTTTGTTTGCGGGTTTGCTATAGGCACTAAGTGCTACAAAAAAAGCAGGACGTGCAGCATCGGCAACCGCGATTAATACAAAAAAGCTGATACAGATACTCCAAAAACTAGTGAAATATTGAACAACAAAAAATGAGAGTCCTGTTAATAGTAAAGAACCTAAAATTACTTTATAATAACCAATGCTGTCGCTTAATTTTCCTCCAACCCAAGCACCTAAAAGAGAACCCAGTCCATAACTAGTCATTACCCAACCAATCTGGCCAAGAGAGAAGCATAGATTGTCGGATAGATACAAAGATAAAAAAGGTATTACCATTGCACCCATTCTATTAATTAAGGTAATAAGTGCTAACCACCAAACTTCTTTTGATAAGCCAGAAAAAGTATCGATATAATTTCTGAAAAGTTTTTTCAATGTATTGATGGTTGGTTTTCTGAAAACTGGTAAAAGTAACCTTTTGTCGAAAAACTAACAGCAATTTTAGAGAATATTAACTTGTTTATTGCTAATGCTTTGTACTTTTGCAAAAAAATAAGGGGACAGTGCATAAATTATCTTTTTTACTAATATTATTCTTTAGTCATATGATGGCTCAAGATTCTACGACCATTAAAAAAATATTAATATTTCAGGATGAACTTAATAAGGAGTTTGCATCCGAAGAAGAATCACCATTAACCCCAAAAGATTTTAAAGTATTTAAAGAGCTTGATTTTTTTGATATTGATACCACGTATAGTGTTACGGCAGAGTTTGTTCGAACCCCATATGAGACTCCGTTTATTATGAAAACTACAACGGATAGAGAACCTATTTATGTTAAGTTTGGAGAAGCTCATTTTACACTTCAAGAAAAAGAATGGACATTGAATATATATCAAAATCAAGGTTTAAAGACACAATCAGAATATGAAGATTATCTTTTTCTTCCTTTTACTGATCTAACCAATGGAGAAACTAGTTATGGAGGAGGGCGTTTTATAGATCTTAAGATACCAGAGGGAGATATAATTCTTATTGATTTTAATATGGCTTATAATCCATATTGTGCTTATAGTGCAAGATATTCTTGCCCAATTCCTCCAGAAGAAAATCATTTAGAGTTAGAAATACCTGTGGGAGTTAAGAAATATGATATACACGAAGTAAACAAATAAATAAAAAGCGCTCTGAATAAACAGAGCGCTTTTTGCATAAACAAACAAATATATTAAACTATAATATATTAAAATTTATAGATGGCTCCAAGAACAAAAGATGAAAGGCTTTTTGTTGCTTCTCCATCATTATCCGAAAAGAAATCTTCAGAAGTTGAATCTAATCTTAATTCAGGCTTAAGCGTTAGGTCACCAATATCATAACTTCCTGTAAGTGTCGCAGCAATTACGCTACCATCACCTTCGGCATCTAAACCTACTACATCAACTAAGCCTCCGTTGAATACAGAAAAGTATTCACCTCTTAATCCAATACTAAAATTATCAGTTGCTTTTACTTGCGGGTATAATGCTACGCCATAAAATCCAGATGCATCAGCATCTCCTTGATCTTCTGTAGTTAAATAAGTAGTGTTTACTCCTAAGTAAAATTTTTCTGAAAGATCCCAACCTGTAGTAAGATCCACTTGAAAAGTTGGTCCTACTAATCCTGGTTCACCTTCATTTCCATATCTAAAGTTTAAATATGCACTACCGTTATCAGCAGCATATCCAACTTGTGCTCCAAAAATATAGGTGTCAAAAGGGTTATTTTCTGTGTAATCTGTTGGATTCATAACTGCTACCATTGCAGACCAATTATCATTGATTGCAAAATCTGCTTTAAGTCCTGTATGAGAAAAAGGTCCATAAGAGAACATATACGATGTTGAATAGTTAAAGTTACCTGTAGGTGATATTACTTCGTAACCTAGAAACGTATTAAAATTTCCAAAAGTAAATTTAACTTTGTCAGATACATTCCAGTATGCATATAACTGGTTTACGATTTGAGAAGAACCATCTGAAAGAAATACAGCATCTTCACCTCTTGGGCCAAATACAAGATCAGCTACAAATCCTACTTTTTCCCCTTCATAGCCAAGTATTAGATTAGCCATTCCTAAAGCAAATCCAGATTGATTAGCAAAAGAAGTTGCTGGTGCTGTGGAGTTGTCATTTTGTGCCCCAAAATTATATCTAAAATATCCATCAACGGATCCATTAACCGAAAAGTTATCGAACCATTTTTTTTCTTCCTCTTCCTGTGCTACGGTGGTTAAACTAACTAGCGCAAGAGAAAAAAGGCATACTTTTTTGAAAAGTTTTGTTACGGTTTTTGTTTTCATAATAAACATTAATTGGTATTAATTTGTTTTTAATTGGAGCTGTAAAACTATGTTAAAACAATTTTACCCCAATAAAAAATAGGGGTTGAGTAGTTATTTTTACATATTTTCAATTTTATGCCCTTAAAAAATTAGACATTAATGTTTAATTCGTGATTTTTTAAGAATTTTGAAAGTGGGTTTTTAGAAAAAGAAGATAAAAAAGTGACTTTAAGGTCTATAATTTGTTAAATTATTTAAAAATAAAAGTTAAGAATATCACTTAAACAAAAAAGACCTACCAATAGGTAAGCCTTTTCAATATATGTATAAAAAAATTAGTTTAGAGCTTGATTACCATGTTCACCAGTTCGTATTCTGTAGGTGTTTTGTATTTCTGACACAAAAATCTTTCCATCTCCTACGTCTCCGGTTTTAGCTGCATTGATAATTGTTTCAACAGTTTTTTGTTCAAATTCATCAGAAACAACTATGGATAGATACCTACGCTGTATATCTGTAGTGCTATAGCTAATGCCTCGATATACGTGACCTTTTTGTTCATTACCTACGCCAGTAACATCCCAGTACGTAAAGAAGTTCACTTCTATTTCGTGCAATGCATCTCTAACTTCTTTAAATCTTGATTTACGAATGATCGCTTCTATTTTTTTCATTTATTCTTTATGGTGTTTAAGCGGATAAAAATCTTTATATCATTTTTGCTATCCACATTCCTAAAAATACTAAAAGAAATCCTATCACAAAAGTACCTATAGCATATAAACCAAAGTTTATAAAGTCACCAGATCTTAAAAGCATATGGTTTTCATAGGCAAAAGTGGAAAATGTTGTAAATCCTCCACAGAAACCTGTGGCGAGAAATAGAATGGTATTCTGAGATAAAACATTGTTTTTTAGAGCTAGTCCTAATATAATACCAATCAGAAAACTCCCCAGAATATTTGCTGTAAAAGTTCCATAAGGAATTCCAGTAGCTTCATTATTTAAGTATTTACTGATAAGAAACCTTGCTACACTACCTGTGCCTCCTCCTATAAATACAAGAAGTAATTGTTTCATTTAGTATAAGTATCTATTATTTTATCGGTATATAAATCTCTGTGATCCAAGCTGCCGGATTTGGTTGTAAGGTTGCATTGGACCTATAAACTTCAAAAGCAGAAGACTCTGGATTAGCTTCTAGTCCATTTTGATCTATATATTTATAGCCAGTCTCCCAAGCTTCTTTTAAGTTTATATAATCTCCATTTAAAGTTATCTTTACAACTCTTTGTTTAGGTAATGAGCTACATAAAATATTACTGTCAGAAGGCGTAATTACTTCTTCTCTAATAGGTACTCCCGTCGAATAAATAGCCGTTCCTTGAGCTTCATTATATTCATTATAAAGAGTAAAAGGCATACCAGTTTGCGGAAGTTTGTTCTGTTGCACATATGATACGACCGAAAGAATCATTTGCTCCGTTTTTTGAGAAATTTCCGCAATAGATGATGCAGTAGCCATATACATGTAAAAACCACCTTGGTGTTCTGTAACTCCATCAACATTGATAGAATATTCTTTCATTTTTTCTTTTGCGTACGAATCTAGTTTTTCTAGTCCTTCTTTGTACATAGGTCTTAAACTTTCAGACATAGTACTATCCTTTGTCATCCAAAATAATTTTTCCATAAAGCCTTGTTCTCCTTTGATTCCCCAAGTGACTTTAGTTTTATTACTTTCAAGTCTTTCAAAATTCCAATAAACGTCATTAGTAATTTCATCAACTACCGGAAGAACTATAGAGAGTTTTTGTTCGATACTAGAAAAAGGTGCAACTTTTACTGTCTTCATTTTTCCATCTTCCTGTGTTTCACTTTTCCAGCTATAAGAAGCTCCATTACCACTGGTCTGGTTTCCGTATCCTAAAATTAAATCATCAGAATTATCCATCCAAGGGTTCCATTTTTTCCATGTTTTGTATTCATTAACAGTGTTAAAAAGGAGTTCATCAGGTGCGTCAATTACTCTACTTTCTTCTAGCTGAAATTTACCATCAATCATAGCGACATAAGCACTACCACCAATAATTAAGATAAGTAGAAGAAAGAATAGATATTTTATGATTTTCATGTTAGTTAGTTTAGATCTTTTCAGAAGCTAATATAATCAATTTTTAAAATGGGTTTTAGTTTTAAGATTTCCAATAGGTTATGATGTTATTAGTTTTATGTCTTATTAAGATAGGACTTGGTAAGTATTTAAAAAAGTGATTTTTTTTATTTCGTTACATTTGCTGGAAACAATAAACATAAACAAATGAAACTTAATCGTATAATATTTTTTATGATAGTTAGTGCAATGCTAATTGCTTGTAAAAAGGATCCAAGTATACAGGATCAGATTAATCAAGAAGAAACAAAACAAGAAGTGAAAGAAGAAAAATTCGATCATCTTGTGGAGCAATTTTCAGATATTAAAGTGCTTAGATATCAAATTCCTGGATGGGAAAATCTTTCTCTTAAAGAACAAAAGTTAGTATATTATCTTACCCAAGCTGGTTTAAGTGGAAGAGATATTATGTGGGATCAAAATTATCGCCATAACCTAGCAATTAGAAAGTCTTTAGAAAAAGTGTATACCTCTTATGCAGGAGATAAAACTACTGATGATTGGAAGTTTTTTGAAACATATTTAAAGAGAGTATGGTTTTCTAATGGAATTCATCATCATTATAGTAATGATAAAATCAAGCCAGAATTTGATAAGGATTATTTAGTATCTCTTTTAGCAGAAACTAAGACTGAATTATCAGAAGATGCCACGAACGTAATTTTTAATGAGGATGACTCTAAAAAGGTAAATCAAGCAAAAGGAGTAGATAATGTAGCCTCATCAGCAGTTAATTTTTATGGGCCTGGTGTTACTAATAAGGATGTTACTTCTTTTTACGCTAATATGAAATCTCCAGATCCTAAAAAACCTTTATCATATGGTTTAAATTCTCAGCTAATTAAAGAAAATGGAGCATTAAAAGAAAGAGTATACAAATCTGGAGGTTTATATGGAGCTGCTATTGATGAGATCATCAAATGGTTAGAAAAGGCACAAGGAGTTGCGGAAAATAAAGCACAAGGAGATGCATTAGGATTATTGATAGCGTATTATAAAACTGGTGATTTACAGACATGGGATGATTATAATGTAGCATGGACTGCAGCTACCGAAGGTAATATTGATTATATCAATAGTTTTATCGAAGTATATAATGATCCATTGGGATATAGAGGTTCTTATGAAACAATAGTACAGATCAAAGACTTTGATATGTCTAAGAAAATGGCGGTTTTATCAGAAAATGCACAATGGTTTGAGGATAATTCTCCATTAATGGATGAGCACAAAAAAGATAGTGTAGTTGGAGTAACTTATAAAGTAGTTACAGTTGCTGGAGAAGCAGGTGATGCATCCCCAAGTACACCAATCGGAGTAAACCTTCCTAACGCTAATTGGATTAGAGCAGCAGTTGGATCTAAATCAGTTTCTTTAGGTAATATTATTAATGCCTATAATAATGCTGGTGGATCAGGTCGTCTTAAAGAGTTTGTTCACGATGATGAAGAATACGAATTAGAAGAGAAATATGGGCAATTGGGAGATAAATTGCATACAGCTTTACACGAAGTTGTCGGACATGCTTCTGGACAACTAAATCCTGGAGTTGGTGAGACTAAAGAGACGTTAAAGAATTACGCATCTACTATGGAAGAAGGGCGTGCCGATTTAGTAGGGTTATATTATTTAATGGATCCAAAATTACAAGAATTAGGATTGGTTGATGATTGGGAAAAAGTTGGAAAAGCAGCTTATGATGGTTATATAAGAAATGGATTAATGACACAGTTAATTCGCCTTAATTTAGGTGATGATGTAGAAGAAGCGCATATGCGTAATCGCCAATGGGTGAGTGCTTGGGCTTTTGAACAAGGAGAAAAAGATAATGTGATCGAAAAAGTGACTAGAGAAGGGAAAACATATTATAATATTAATGATTATACAAAGCTACGTGAAATTTTTGGTCGTCTTCTAAGAGAGACACAACGTATTAAATCCGAAGGTGATTTTAAGGCAGCTGAGGCATTAGTAGAAGGTTATGGAGTGAAGGTGGATCAAGATATTCATGCAGAAGTCCTAAAAAGGAACGAACAATTTACTTCTGCTCCTTATAGTGGTTTTGTAAATCCAGTATTAGTTCCTGAAATGAATGAGAATGGAGAAATTACTAAGATAAATGTAACACAACCGAAAGATTTTGTTACTCAAATGTTAGAATATAGTAAGACTTATGGTTTCTTGCCAGAGGTAAACTAGTAAGAAGATATTTTATTTATGTAAATCACCTTCTAAGTTAATTCCCTTAGAAGGTGATTTTTTTAAGCTACTTTAAGAAGCAATATCAAGTATTCCAATTTTAGATAGCTGCCGGGTTACTAGAATTTTACTTTCATCATCAAGATTACAATGGATTTTATGGATAGGTAATGCTTGATTTTCGTTTATAAGTACATTAAGAAATGATTCACATTGTATTGGCATAGATAGTTTTAGATCATAAAATTTCACATCTATTTTTTCGCAGTTTTTGATCATTCTAAATTTGTTCTTTTCTCGAATCTTGATTTTAGAATCTTTATTAATACAATCAATATTCACTATTTGACTTAGTTGGCCTTGTGCGATAGCTTTTTGCCTACTATAAAAGTCATCAATAATCTCATCATCTTGTTGTAATTTTTTGATGAGTTCTGTAACAACATTGGTAACTTCGATAATCTCTTCATTTTTATCATTTTCGTTAATAGAATGAAATTTTGTGAATTTCCTTAACGGTAATATGGATTTAGATTTTTCTAAAAGAACTTCTGCTAAATGTTCTGCCCAAGTTTTGCCAATGATACCTGTAGTAATGTGCCCAGAATTTTGATTAGTACAATAGGCGTCATGAACAATTCCTCTTGGGATATATAATACGTCTCCCTTTTCCAAGGTGAATTCGTCGATTACTTTACCAGGAATGAATTCTTCTTTGTTAAAAGGAGTTGTTTTATCAGCCAATAGAACAGGTTGGTCATAGATACGCCAATGCTTAGAACCTTCAAACTGAAATATAAATACATCATGAGTATCGTAATGAGTAGAAAACCCTTGGGATTTTTTTGGAGTTAGGTAGATGTTTGTTTGTATTTTATGTTTAAAAAATGTCTCTAATTCATTAGTTAATTTTCTTAAACTGTAAATTTTATTTTGCAGTCCAGACATTACTAAAGTGCTTCCATTTTCGAATGCGTTAGAGAATTTTAGAGGATCTATAATATCAGAATCTTTTATGGTATATTCTTTAGAATCTGGTTTTTCGGTTTTAGAATGATCAGCTAATCTAAAATCCGGGTGATGATTAGTTTGTGAAAATAAAATAGAATCTAAATCTTGAATAGATAGCAATTGATCAAAGAAACTTCTGTTTCTGTTTTTTATTATTAGGTGTTTTTTTTCAAAATATTCATTAAAAAAGACATCTGTAGTAATTGGATGTAATATTTCTTGCAGATTCATACGTGGTGTTTTATTATAAAGAAGGATTTAAATAGTAACTTTTATAAATTCATCGGTTGATGAAAAGAACAAGAGGAGATTAAAAAAAACGAAACTAAAAAAGCAGTAGTGTAAATCTTATTTATAGTTGTCTTTTTTAAATCTTTGAGTAATCTTTTAGAGAATGTAAAAACTTTAATCATAACTTTTATTGTTTAGTGTTATGTTAAAATTACTATTGAATTAAGTGCAAAAAAATACCCAAAAGAGGGTATTTTTCCAGTTACAATTTTATTGAATAACAAGGTAACTTCTTTTGTTTTTTTAAAATTCGAGTAAATTAATCTGAGTCCGCACAGTTAACACCAGCTCCTACCGCATCCCCACTATTGCTATCGGTGCAAACGGGACTGTCAGTAGTACAAGAAGTTGTTACTGCTAGAGATGATACTAATAAAGCAGAATAAAATGTCCTTCTGAAATTGTAGTTCTTAGAAACATTGTCAATTTCAAAATCTGAAAGTTTCAATTTAGTCATAATTAAAATATTTAAAAGTTTTGTTAAAACTAGGCAGGAGATTAGCAAAAAAAAATACCCAATTAGGGGTATTTTCTTAGCTAACTTGACTCACTAAAAAATAAAGGTCTAGTTTTTTGTGTATGTTAATGTGTTAGAATTTCCACTACTGATAGTACCATTAAATGTATTTACAGTGTTACCATTATCTCTTACAGTTATAGTATATGATGTAGCGCTTCCAGTAAAAATATTTACATAGAATTGATATGTGCCTGAAGGACCTCCATTGGCCCAAGTGATATTCTCTGAATTACCACCTGAACAATTTCCTGTACAATCTATATCTAATGCACCTCCAGAATTTGATTGTGGATTGTTAAAAGATAAAGTTTCACCATTCGGATCTTGAACGTACAAATCTAAATCAGCACTGCCGGACCAAGTAAGGTTAAATCTCGGACTTCCGTCTTGTCCAGCTAATACTCCGCAATCAGATGCATCAACTAAACCTTGACACGAAGGTTCATCACAATTACCGCAGAGCATAGCTACATCCCTTATGTTCGCTCTAGAGATATTTCCAGAAGATGTTTGTGCAAATTCATAGCATTTGATATCATGACATACTTGTGATAAATCTGCACAGATTCCTTGATTGATTAAAAAATCAAAATTTCCAGTACCAGCAGTGGCACCGTTGGTATTTACAGGAACAAAATAAATAGGCCCTGTTGTACCGAATCGCATTCCTACAGCATTTACATTTCCGTTTGGAGCGTTAAATGATATAGAATTAGTCATGGATTGTCCAGAAGCTAATGGCACAATGCTAGAAGAACCATTACCAATAGTTATGGATTCATCAATTTGTACGGTATTTGGATCTACCGTAAAAGAACCAGGAGGTAATATTAAATTGTCGTTCATAATAGTAGCAATTTGCGCAGGATCAGATATCCCTGAATTTCCTGAATCGCCATTGTCTTCGCTACAACTGTAGCAACATAGTATTCCAATAATTGTAATTAGATAAAAATTTTTCATTTGAATGGTATTTTTTGTTTACATCAAATCTACCTTCGAAATGAGCATAAAAAAATACCCGTAATAGGGTATTTTTGATTTGTATTGGATAAGCTTTAGTCTTTTAAAAATCATATTTTTTTTCAATAGCATATCGAAGCAATTCTCCTTTTCCTTGCAACCCTAATTTTCGTATAATATTTTTACGATGTGTTTCTACAGTTGATACAGAGTTGAAGCGAATTGCTGCTATTTCGGATGAGGTTTTTCCTTGGCCAATAAGCGTTAGTATTTCACGTTCACTTTTAGAAAGCACCTGTTTCTTTACTTGTTGTTTTGTCTCTTCCGAAAAAAAAGAAGGATCAATAGAAGCGTCATAATATGTGTTACCTTTCATAACTTCTTGTATAGCAGTTAAAACTTCTTCTAAAGGGGAGTTTTTTAATAAATACCCAGACGCTCCCGCAGCCACCATTTGTCTCACAGCATTTTCTTGATCAAACATAGAGAAAGCAATAATCTTAGTGTATGGTAGTTCCTTTTTTATGATTTTAGTGGCTGCAATACCATCAATTTTGGGCATACGGATATCCATAAGTACTACTTTGGGTTGTTTTCTTCTAACAATAGCTAACAATTCTTCGCCATCATTTGCCTTGCCGATAATGCTTATTTTTTCTTCGTATTTGAGAAGTAAATCTATTCCATCGATAAGTGATTGGTGATCTTCTGCTATGGCTACTGTGATCATATAGGTATATTTATAATAATGTTAGTTCCTTTTCCTATGGTAGAATCAATTTCAAAAGTTCCTTCTAGATGTTCTATACGTTTTTCAATACTTTTTAATCCCATTCCATCTTTTTCGGGTAATACTTTTGCATTAAACCCCTTTCCGTTGTCCTCTACAATGATATTCAATAAAGAGTCGTGATTAGTAAGAGAAATACCAATTTCTGAAGCGCCTGCATGTTTGATAGTATTGGTAATAAGTTCCTGAATAATTCTAAAGATAGAAATTTCTAATGCATTGTCTAATCGTTCATTTAGGCCGTAATCTTGAACTTCAATTTGTAATCTATTACCATTAGAAGCTTTTTTTGCAAGGTTTCTAACAGCAGGTAATAATCCTTGTTTGGCCATAACACCACTGTTTTTTTCATGGGCAATAGTACGAACCTTTTTATACGCTTCATCTAGTAGGTTGTTTGTTTTACTATATAACTCTTCTATGTTTTCTACTTTTGGATTATTTCGATTGTTTTTCAGGTGATCAAAATGCAGTTTTACGGTTGCTAGTGTACTACCTAGATTATCATGTAGATCATTAGCCAATCGTTGTCGTTCTTTTTCTTGTCCAGAAATCATAGCATCAATCGCCGTAAGTTCTTGTTCTTTGAGTAGTTTTTCTGTCTTTTGAATTTCGATCTCCCGTTCTTGCTCTGCGATACGTTGTTTTCGTTTGGTGTTTCTATAGATAAGAATCGCAATAACACTTCCTAGAAAAAGGGACCCACCTAAACCTATAGCTATGTTTTGGTTTCGTTTCTTTTTTTGCTGTTCAATTAAGATCTGTTTTTCTTTTTCTGCGGTTTGAAATTTTGTTTCATATTCTGAAACAATTTGTAAGTTTTTAGCTTGATTGTTTTTTAATTCATTAATAAGATATTTATTATAATAATAAAGGCTTTTTGTTGAATCACCTTTTGTTTTATATAATTTATATTTCCAAAAATGTAAATAAGTCCTTAATAATTTAAATAAGTAACCATCTTTTTTTATTTTAATATTATTAAGTGAGATTTCGCTTTTTTGTAACAACCCTTTTTTAAATTGTAAAACAGCATTATTTATTATGGCAGCTTGTAAACGTTCATTTTCAAAATAACCATCTAAATTCTTTAATATATTTATTGAGTTAGTTAAATAAATATGGCTACTATCTATATCTTTTGTAACTAGCTGATGGTAAGCTGAATTAGTAAGGTCTAATTTCGCTTTTAAAAATTCCGGACTACTTTTATCAATAAATTTGTTTGCTTTTACATAATAATTTTTTATTTCCTCCGGGGTCTTATAAAAGTATCTTTGTGTTATGCGATATTCATAGAATGTACAAATTTGGTTATCTAATGTGTTTGTGGTGTTTTTTTTGCACTCATTTATAAAATATTTATATGAAGTATCTTCAATCATCATATTAAAGCGTTCGTAGATCTCTAAAATGAATTTAATAGATTCACGAATTAATAATTTATCATTTCTTTTTTTTGCAATTTCTAAGCTTTTTTTAAAAATTTTAAATGCTGATATTTCATTGCCTTTTTTTAAATAATCATATAAACCATTATTTAATGTTGAAATGTTATTTTGAAGAGAAAATGGATTTTTGGAATTTGATTTTTTATAATTTTTAGGAAAAATACCTAGATGAACTATATCCAAGAATATATTTAATTCAGTTTTTAACTCTTTATTAGGTAGATTATTTAATGAAGTTCTAGCTAAATTATAATTTCCAGTATTTATGTAATTGAAAAATATCTCCATTTCATTAGCATTTAATGAAATGGAGAATAAAAAAAAGAGTAGTGAAATTTTTTTCAATTCGTATGATTTATTTTATGATTGATCTATCAGGAATACAAGGCCCAAATTCACATCCAATATCTTTTGGAATAGGAAATGGTTCGTTAGATCCTAGCTTTCTCGTTGATATTTCGGAATAAGCTTCACCATCTCTTATAAGACGATAAGGACTTAAATATACTGATTTATCAGGATTAGCTGGGTCAAAAAGATGTTGTGGCGGTGCATTTAAGGTGAAATTAGTTTGTAATGTCATACCTGCTTGTATTGGATGTTTAACAATGATGTTTTCATCAAGTATTTCATTGTTAATGTAAAAGGGAGAAACAGAAATGTTTAGAAAAGCATCAACACCTTCAACTGCAGTACTATCAATTTTTATATCCGGTGATCCCGAAAGTCCCATAGTAATTGCACCTCTATAATTTTGTAATTTAAAATCACAGGTGTATAAGAAAAATGGAGTACCATCATCACCAGTTATATCTTGGATGTTTTTAATCTTAATATAAATCATATAAAAAGTACCAAAATCTTGCGAACCAAATACAGGTTGCCAAACATCTCGATCTTCTAAACGAATTACGAATTTTAAATTTTCATGTGCCATATTTCAATTATTTGTAAAGTTATTTAGTCTTCAAAAAACACTCCTTTTGGTTGTTTTTGTAATGCTGAGTAAAATTTATCATATTCTTGCCAAGAGTTATCGAGTTTGTAATTTAAAGGAAAGTTGATAGGCTTTATTTCTTTAACACCAGAATTATCTCTTATAACTCCAGTAGTGAAAAACTCATTGAAGTTTATAATATGTAAGTCACTAATTTCTTCATCGAGAGTTATTTTTTCTCTAATATTTTCTAATAAATCAAATTCTAGATGAAAACCTGTTGGTACTTTTGGAATACATAAAATAGTTGATAATGAGTCAAAATCTTTCCATTCTTTTTGATAATTTTCATTAATAAGTGATGATTCTTCAGTATCGAGATTTTCATTGATAAAGGAAATGTTTACTCTAAATTTTGATTTAAGATTATTTATTTTATCAATTTTAGAATTAAAGCTCTTTGAAAACTCTTCGAGATCATTGGTAACATTAGGGTCCAGTGCAAGATTTTTATTATTAACATCAACTTTTTTAACTTTTGATGCCCAAAATTTTGCTACATTTGAATTCAAAATATATTCTTCTAGGAATACATCAAAACGAACATATTTTTCTCCAATACCAGGAGAGGGATCTCCAATAAAGACATAGTTGCATTCAGGAGTTTTTCCATAACCACTAATTAGAACCATATGTGCCATGGAAGTATTCAATTTTAAAACAATTGGAGAGTCGTTTTCTTCAAGTTTTTCGATAATGAAATCAATATTTTTAAGATTATTGGTTTCCAAAAATTCTTCGCATTCAAATCCGGCTTTATTGAAGATTTTGATAAAATGTTTATCCTTTAATCCAATATTACATTCATTAAAAAACTCTCCTGAATCACTACAACAGCTGGTAAGATTAAGTTGATCATCATTATTATATGTAGATAAAACATGGTTTTTGTAATATGAAACAATTTCACATTTACTTGTGCCTATTTCAGATTTTGAGTAAAGTCCTTTAATCATTTTTTCAGCACATGCAGCCCAACACCAATAGGAGTTCTCAGGTTGATTTACATGGCATAGGTCAGTAAATCGATAAAAATTATCTTCCATTTTTAGGTTATTTAGTTACTCCAAATCTCATTAAAATAAGTTGTTGTTTGTATACCCAATACAAGGTATATTTCTAAAGGTATCTAAAAAAACACCATAACAACACCTTCCTACTGATCCAATGATCCTAGGTAATAGGAATTACTATTTAATTGAAAACTAGGGGTATAGTTTTTATTCTGGCCTTAAATACGTTTTTAGTACGAAAAGCAGTAAAATAAAGATAATAAAACCAACGAGAATAAAAATACTGCCTTTGTAGTATTTGCGATGTAGTTTAAGATCTTTTCGGTAGCTGATAATCATTAAAACAATAAAAGCTATTACAAAACATCCTGCAAATATCCATTGACCAGTACTAAACATATTTATGCTATTTTTACAGCAAAGATAACTTATTAGAGGAAATACATGAAAGATAAAATTGCTGCTGTACAGGAATTTCATACAGCATTCGAGATAGGATATAAAAATGAGCCTATTGCAGATTTAGGAGAAGCTAAAAACACACTGCGCTTTAATTTAATGAAAGAAGAAAATGAAGAATATCTAGAGGCTGCACAAAATAATGATTTGGTAGAAGTGGCGGATGCATTAGGCGATATGCTTTATATTCTATGCGGTACTATTATAGAACATGGAATGCAACATAAAATAGAAGAAGTGTTTGCAGAGATACAACGAAGTAATATGAGTAAATTGGGAGAAGATGGAAAACCGATATATAGAGAAGATGGTAAAGTGCTAAAAGGCCCTAATTATTTCAAACCGAATATCAAGGAGATTTTAGACCGATAATTATAAATCAGAAATGCCTCAAGAATTCTCTTGAGGCATTTTTGATTATATCAATTCGTAATTTGTTAATCTTAGTTCAGTAATTACACCTTCGTTCTCCATCCAAAAGCATCTTCAGCTTTATTATACTGAATATCCATAAGAGCTTTCTTAAAATGGGAAGCATATGAATTTTCTTGTTTTTCTAGCTCATAATGCTCTCCTTTATAACCGAATGCTTTTACTGGACTTACTACTGCCGCAGTTCCTGCTCCGAAAATTTCTTTAAGACTACCATTTTTAAAAGCATCTACAACCTCACTAACTTTTATAGGGCGTACCTCTACATTATATCCTTGTTTTTCTGCTAAAGCAATCAAACTTTTACGAGTAATCCCATCTAAGATTCTATCACTAACGGGTGCTGTTAATAAAGTGTTATTAATTCTGAAGAAAACATTCATGGTTCCAGCCTCTTCCACATATTCATGAGTGTTAGAATCTGTCCAGATAATTTGTTGATATCCTTGCTCTTTAGCTAGTTTGGTTGGGTAAAATTGCCCCGCATAATTACCAGCAGCTTTAGCATATCCAAAACCTCCGCTTGCAGATCGACTAAATTTTTCTGCAACTAATACACTAACATCACCACTATAATAAGATTGTGCAGGTGAACAAATAATCATAAAGCGATATTCATCAGCTTCTGATGCAGAAACACTGGGTTGTGTAGCGATTACAAATGGGCGTATATATAAGGAGTTACCAAAACCAGATTTGATCCATTCATTATCTAGTTTTAATAACGTATTTAGTCCGTCAAAAAAATACTCTTCGGGAAATTCTGGCATTGCTAATCGCTCAGCAGACTTGTTAATTCGTTTAAAGTTTTCATCTGGCCTAAACAAGAAAGTATCACCTTGATCATCTTTATAAGCTTTCATTCCTTCAAAAACAGCTTGCCCGTAATGAAATACTCGAGCAGATGGATCCAGTGTTAGAGGTCCGTAAGGGACAATCTTTGGTGTTTGCCATTCGCCATTAACATAATCACATATGAACATATGATCTGTAAAAACTTTACCAAAAGCTAAGTTTTCAAAATCTACTTGACTGATTTTTGATTCATTTATCTTGGTAATTTCGATCTCTTGCGGAACTGCATTTCTCATCCGATACTTAATTTATTGGGTTATGAAAGTTTTTATTAATTGTTGTATTAGTTCTAAAATAATAATAGATCTATATACTCATTTAATATTTTAAACAAAAATACCCTTTTCTTATAAATTAAGAATTTTAAAAATGTTTAATTTTGCTAAACATCATTAATAATAATGTATCATGAAAAAAATCACACTATTTTTTGCCGGATTATCATTTCTAGTATCTTGTAATTCTGTTCAAAAAGAAAAAGAATCTTTCTCAATTGCGGATGTAACACTAAGTCAATATGATAATTTTGGAGGAGAAGTTTCATCAGAAACAGTTCTTTATAAGGATGCAATAGCAGAGAGATATGAAAATCTTAGTGAAGGAGATACTATTGATATCGCTTTTTCTAGTACAGTAAACGATGTTTGTAAAGCTAAAGGATGTTGGATGAAAGTTGCTTTAGGAAATGATCAAGAGACAATGGTGAAATTTAAAGATTATGGTTTTTTTGTTCCAAAGGATATAGAGAACGACACAATAATTGTTCAAGGTAAGGCGTATGTTTCGGAAACTTCTGTGGAAGAATTACGTCATTTAGCTTCTGATGCAGGAAAATCAGAAACTGAGATAGCAGCAATTACTGCTCCTAAGAAAACATATTCTTTTATGGCAGATGGAGTTTTAGTAAAACAATAATGAAAAAGAATCTAAAAAGGGAGATTATTACTACTTCTGATGGTTCTACTACTATTCATTTTCCGGAACTTGATGAGCATTATCATTCTAAACATGGAGCTATCAATGAGGCAAAACATGTTTTTATAGATAAGGGTTTTGATCATGTTTTAGAATCAAAAGCATTTCAAGAGTTACACGTTTTAGAAATAGGTTTTGGTACCGGTTTAAATGCTTTTATAACATATTTAGAAGCGCTTAAAGTTTCTCAAAAAGTATATTATGTTGGAGTAGAGGCGTATCCTGTTTCGATGGAAGAGGTGAAATGTCTAAATTACTTAAAGCAATTATCGGCTCAAGATCAGGTAGCTGTTTTTGATCATTTTCATCAATCTTCTTGGGGGGATCAACAAGCTATAACGGATTCATTTTTTCTTACCAAGAGACAACAGTTTTTTGAAGATATTGATGATAAGTCTTGTTATAACCTGATTTATTTTGATGCGTTTGGAGCTCGAGTACAGCCAACTTTATGGGAAGTAGATATCTTTAAAAAGATGTATGATGCACTTTTAGATCAAGGGGTATTAGTTACGTATTCTGCAAAGGGAAGTGTAAGGCGTGCGATGCAAGAAGTAGGTTTTACTGTAGAAAGACTTCCTGGACCTCCTGGCAAGAGAGAAATGCTTCGAGCTACTAAAATAATGAACGGTTGATAATGGATTTTAGAAAATTAAAATACAGTTTTCTTAGTGTGTTAAACCTATAATAAATCGGTAGGTTATGTTAAACCCTCGTATTACTTTGCAATAAATTACTTTATTATGAAAGTTTTAATTACTGGCGCAACCGGACTTATTGGTCAGGAAATTGTAAGGTTATGTCATCAATCTTCTATTGATGTCAATTATCTTACTACAAGTAAAAATAAACTGACATCTGAAAAGAATTATCAAGGATATTATTGGAATCCAAGTTCTGGAGAAATTGATTTAGATTGTTTTAAAGACGTCGAAGTTATTATTCATCTTGTGGGTGCTACAGTAGCGAAACGTTGGACGAGCAGTTATAAAAAAGAAATTATTGACAGTCGTGTTCTTACAACTTCACTAATCTTAGAGTCATTAAAAAAAATAAAACATTCGATACGTCAAGTTGTATCAGCTAGTGCGATTGGGATTTACCCAGATTCTTTTCAGAATTATTATATGGAAGATTCAGACAAGGTGGATACTGGCTTTTTAGGAGAAGTCGTAAAAAAATGGGAATCTGCTGTCCAAGAGTTTGATACACTAAATATAGAGGTAAGTTTACTAAGGATAGGATTGGTTCTTTCTGATAATGGAGGCGCATTTCCTAAAATAGCAAAACCTATAAAGCAAGGAATGGGAGCCGTATTTGGAAATGGAAAGCAATGGCAAAGCTGGATACATGTAGAAGATCTAGCAAAAATGTTTATGCACGTGGTTCAAGAAGAATTAAACGGTTTATATAATGCCGTCGCTCCAAATCCGATTTCTAATCATAAATTAACAATGGTTATAGCTGACCAAATGGAGAAAAAAATAATACTACCCAATATTCCTCGTTTTGCTATGAAACTTGTTCTTGGAGAAATGCATATGCTTCTTTTTAGCAGTCAAAGAGTATGTTGTGATAAAATTTTAAAAACAGGTTTTCAATTTAAATATGAAAATATTACTCAAGCAGTTGAAGATCTAGTTTAATGAAATTTTGAAATAAAAGGTCTCGTTTATGCAAAACAAGACCTTTTTATCGTAGATGATTGTTTTATTTTTTTGTAAATAATTTATATTCTTTTTTGTCAGTTTTTAATATAAATATTCCTTTTTTGAGAGTTGAAATATTAATTAATTTTCCTTTTCCTGATTTTATTTCCTTACCATCTAAAGTATATATTTGATAGCGAGTTTCTAACAATATTTCAGGACCTTCTAGTTCAATATAATCTTCTGAAGGGTTTGGGAAAATTATTAAGCTACCGTTATCATTTTTAGTGATAATTGGGTTTTCTCTACTGCTGTTAAATGTGCAATTTTCAGTGTTAAATGTCACGGATTTTTCAGCTATATCTGTATAATCCGCTTGGAATTTTATCGTATAATTTTGACCAAGATTCATAGTTACAAACGTATAGGTTGTGGATGAACTAAAATCAAAATAATAATACCCATTTTCTAAAGACGGTGGATAGCAACTGTTATCTACGCACATATAAATGTTACTTTGATAACCATTATCTTTATGATATACTCTCGCCGTATTGTCATTTATATAAGACATTCCAAACTCACCACAGATACTAGAATCATTATCTCCGTCCGTTTCGCAAGGAGAACAACTACCACCGCAGTCTATTCCTGTTTCGTCTCCATTTTGCTGATTATCATTACAAGTTGTTGTGTTGTCTGTATTATCAGATGTATAACCAATAAGGTCAAAAAGTTCATCTGATGCTTTGATCCAATTAGAAGAATTGATATTTTGATTCCAGTTAGATGCGATAAGATTATTAGCTTGAACTCTAGAGTCCCCCCAGTATCCCATTTGATATGGAGCATCCCAGAATCCTTGCGAATCCCAATCTGCATTAATATAGGTTGCTAATCGAATAACATCTTTGTTTTTATCGATATAGTTGAAAAAAGGTTGATACCATTCATCCCATATTTGTTGTGCAGTTTTTTGTGTTTTGACTCCTACATTATTTCCAAATACAGGGGCGATAGTATTATCGCTGACATCATATCCTTGCGGTGTAGCTTCCGCAATTATTACAGGTTTTCCTTCTTGTCTAGCAAAATCTAATAATGTGTCTTGAGCTCTATAATTGCAATCTTGTGGAGTGAAAACAGAAATCCCCATTAGATCTACATATGATTTACCAGGATACCAAGAAGATATAGGGTTATTGTTGTAAGTTGATCCGCAAAAAGCACCAGAATGCCATACCATGGCAATATTATTATCGGCATTCTTAGATTGAATCCTATTATACATTTTTCTCCAAGCTGTTACAAATTGATTTGGATCATAGTGATTATGAGGTCCATCAAATTCATATCCCCATCTTAAATAAATTGGTCTGTCTAAAGCTATTAACTTGTCAATAAGTGAATCCATTTCATTATCAAGATTACCGCTATTAAAGTTTTGTAAATGGTCTACTAGATATACAGCTACTACGAGACCACTATTAGGATATTTACTAGCTAGACTTGCTAAGTGCTGTGGGCCTGTTCCATAAGAGGCTTCTATATCAATGGCTTCAACGTTATTAATGCTAGTGTAACCAGATGTGGCAGCTGGGATGGTATTTGTGGATGAAGAGAAATTATCAATACTAGTTACATCTTGACCAATAGCAAGTAAAGTACCCGGGCCATCAATAACAAATTTCCCAGTAATGTAATTAATTGAATTAGTGTCGCATGGACTACAACTACCTCCGCAATCTATTCCGGTTTCATCTCCATTTTGTTGGTTGTCAGAGCAAGTAGAAGTTGTTTCACAAGGATCACAACTACCTCCACAATCTACACCGGTTTCATCTCCGTTTTGTTGGTTGTCATTACAAGTAGGGGTTGAGTCTCCATTACCAGGTATGATACCTGGGAGCGGGACGTTTTGTACATTTGCTTGTGTATTAGATTGGTAGTTTTTTTCTATCCGTTTCCAACTACCATTAGATGAGTAAGTATTGATGAGTTTCAGTGCCTCTTCATGAGAGATATAATGTAATTCTGCTGTTTGCCCGGGTTGAACTCCAATAATAGACTTAAGGTGAGAAAACCCAGATCCAAATGCGGATTGTTCTGGAGCAGGATTATGTCTTGTTTGTGCTACTAAAATAGCTTGCGCGGTATGGGTTCCTGTTAGACTTATGTTCATTACCGCTTGTATTTCTCCATTAATATAAAAAGCACATCCGTATCCAGGATCTCCGGATATTAAAGGATCATATCCTTCGTTAGTATGAAAACCGGCAAAAAGAACATTGGAAAGATCAAAATTGCCATCATTTCTTCCGAATAAAGAGCCAAAAGTATACGCAAATCCGCCGGTACCAAAGTCTCTAGCTTGTTCTCCTCCAGAATATCTCGGGGACCAAGAAGAATGTTTCCATCCTGGAGCATCTAGGGGATTAAGACCAGCTACAGAGGAATATACTTCAGGGACAGCATGTATAAATTGACCGTTAAAATTGAATCCCCACCAATCTTTTGGGGGAATCGGTAACTGAGCTTCTCCATTAGCTGGAATTACAGTCATTACTTGCCCAGGTTGTTCATTACCGGGAAAAGTTCCAGAAGAAACTAAATAGCTATAAGGAGTATTGTTTACAATCTTTACGCGATCTATTCCTCTTCTAGTGATATTAGGGTTGTTTACTATTTGTCCGTTTTGGAACGTAGCTCCAGTATCTGTCTCTAAGTCTCCATATGTTAGTGGAGCGCCTTGGTTGTTGCCGATAGTGGGCCACCAGTTTCCTTCTGTGAAAACAGGAATTTTTCCATTGAAATTGTTAGGTATTGTAATTCCATAACTTAAACTAGTTCCATCATTTCGATATGGGTTGGATAATAAACCTGATGCAGAACTTGGGTTCAGATCTCCTCGATTTTTTTTCCATTCTGACAATATGTTATTAGGGTATATCCAATTCTCATATCGATGGATAAACCCCATTCTATTCATGCCTTCTCCATTTAGACCAGGGTCTGAGGATTGACTAAAAATTGTTTGACATACTATGAGGAATAGTATCGTAAGTTTAATTTGTTCTCTCATTACGTTTAGTTTTAAGTTTTAAGATTTTAAAACTAACTAACGTAAAGTGTATAATAATATGGAACACACCATTTATTTATGACGTATAGCTACGGTGCTACCACGCAAAACATTGTTTTTTGTTTTTTTATTATGATTATTTGGTTTTTCTTAACTCATTTCCGTGTAGGTTCGAGGAAAAAGATGTAATTAAAAGACTAAATTGGAAACTCTTTTTTTGTCAAGTTTTTTTGAATAAAGTAATATTGGAAAACATAAAAAAAGTCCAACATTTAGAATGTTGGACTTTTTTATTTTATAAAATCTTTTTGGATTAAGCTTTGGTCGCTTTTAAGCTAACTTTTAACTCGATATCATCTAAAATGAACTTGTCACCTAAATTTTCAAATACTGATTTAGATCCATAATTTACACCCCAATCTGTGCGATTGATAGTAAAAACTTCACTGTTTAATGTCATAGTATTTCCTTCTACAGAAGTTGATGCTGGGAAAGAAATATTTTTCTTAATTCCTTTAATAGTAAGATTACCATCAATAACAGTTTTTCCTTCTTTTTCAGAAACACCAGTTACTTCAAAAGATGCATTTGGAAATTGTGCTACATTGAAGAAATGATCTTCTTTACCTTCTCCTTCTCCTTTAAGATGACCTTCTAATCCTGCTTTTTGCTTACCTTCTAAGTCAGTTACGTTAATTGATGTCATATCAATTACGAATGATCCGCTTTGGATTTTACCATCCTGTGTTTTTACCTTACCATCTGCGATATTGATGGTTCCTGTATGATTTTCTGTTGGCTTTTTTCCAACCCAATCTATAGTGCTTGCCGCGTTGTCTACTACGTATGTAATTGCTTCTACTGGTGCTTCTACTACTTCTTCAGCTGCAGTAGCTTCTGTTTCATTTTTTTTCTCACCTTTACAAGAAGTTGCCGCTACAATAATTGCAGTCACAGCAAATAGGTTAATCAATTTGGTTTTCATAATAACGTTAGTTTATAGTTTGAATTTTCAAAATTATTTTTTTAGAAAATGAATACTCTTAAATATATACTAAAATATTCCTGTGACATTATGACATTTATTCAAAAATGGCAGTACTTTTGCATCTCCAAAAAAAAGAAACTTATAAAAGGTACTAGTTACATGAGTAAGAAAAATAAAAATACAGAAGATATAAAAGATCAAGTAGAAGAAGTACTTGATACTACTGTTGAAGATACTGAAGTAGAGGAAGTAGATGTTGAAACACAATTAAAAGAAGATCTGGAAAAGGAGAAAGATAAATTCTTGAGGCTTTTTGCAGAATTTGAAAATTATAAAAAACGTACTTCAAAGGAACGTATAGAATTATTTAAGACAGCTGGTCAGGATGTAATGCAATCTATGTTACCTGTTTTGGATGATTTTGATCGTGCTATGAAAGAGATTGAAAAGTCTGCTGATAAAGATGTGTTAAAAGGGGTGGAGTTAATCCATAATAAATTGAAGGAAGCTCTTAAAGGGAAAGGTTTGTCAGAAGTTGAGGTAGCTGCTGGAGATGCTTTTAATGCGGATGATCACGAAGCAATTACACAAATACCTGCCCCAACAGATGAATTAAAGGGTAAAATCGTAGACGTTATAGAAAAAGGATATAAATTAGGAGATAAGGTAATTCGTTTTCCTAAGGTAGTAACCGGACAATAAGATAAATGATGAAAGAAGATTTTTATGATATTTTAGGTATTAGTAAAGGTGCTACTGAAGCTGAAATTAAAAAGGCATATCGTAAAAAAGCGATAGAATACCATCCGGATAAAAACCCAGGAGATGCTACAGCAGAAGAAAAGTTTAAAAAAGCTGCAGAAGCGTATGAGGTCTTAAGTGACCCAGATAAGAAAGCACGTTACGATCAATACGGACATCAGGCCTTTGAAGGTGGTGGTGGTTTCGGCGGTGGTTTCGGCGGTGGCGGAATGAATATGGATGACATATTTAGTCAGTTTGGAGACATCTTTGGTGGTGGCGGTTTCGGTGGTGGTTTTGGCGGCGGAGGAAGACAACGTCGCGTAAAAGGTAGTAATCTCCGTATCCGAGTAAAACTTACATTAGAGGAAATCGCTAACGGTGTAGAGAAGAAGATTAAAGTAAAACGAAAAATTCAAGCACCTGGGACTACATATAAAACGTGTAGTACCTGTAATGGTAGTGGGCAAATGACTCGTATTACCAATACAATTTTGGGTAGAATGCAAACCTCTACTACTTGTTCTACTTGTGGAGGAGCTGGACAAGTTATAGATAAAAAACCTTCGGATGCAGATGGACAAGGACTAAAAGTTTCTGAAGAAACTGTAAGTATAAAAATACCAGCTGGAGTAGAAGATGGTATGCAACTTAAAGTTTCTGGAAAAGGAAATGAGGCACCAGGTAATGGTGTTGCTGGAGATCTTTTAGTTGCAATAGAAGAATTAGATCATTCAGAATTACAACGCGAAGGAGATAACTTACATTATGACCTTTATATTAGTTTTTCTGAGGCCGCTTTAGGAGCATCTAGAGAGATTGATACGGTATCTGGTAAAGTTCGTATTAAAATAGAAGAAGGGGTGCAAAGTGGTAAAATATTAAGATTACGTGGTAAAGGAATTCCTAGTATCAATGGTTACGGAAAAGGAGATCTTTTAGTGCACGTGAATGTATGGACTCCAAAAACATTGAATAAAGAACAACGAGAGTTTTTTGAAAGAATGGCGCAGGATGATCATTTTAAACCTAGCCCTGATAGTAAAGACAAATCATTTTTTGAAAAAGTTAAAGATATGTTTTCATAAAAATAAGAATGATAAAATATAACCAGAATCATTCTTGAATGCTAATTTTTGTTTAATAAAAATTCGTATATTTGAAACATCACTAGCGCATTTAGTGATAATTTTTCTTTTTCATAGCAATTTTTTTCCCATCCTTAATACTTGTATTTAGGGTGGGTTTTGTTTTTTTATAAACACTAAATTTTCTAGACCAATCTAGATCCTATATTTAGAACATATCTGATGTGTAACTTCAATCTTACTATTGAATGATCAGTTTAAATTCGTTATTTATTTCATTTCATTAATATTTTGACTTAATTAGCATTGTTTTTAATTTTTTAATAAACCATACCTTTTTATGACTAATCTTTTAGAGGTACAACAGGCATCGAAACAATTTGGCGATTTTATTGCATTAAATGATGTTTCTATAAAAGTACCTAAAGGAAGTATTTTTGGTTTATTGGGTCCTAACGGAGCTGGTAAAACTACTTTGATAAGAATCATTAATCAAATTACATTACCAGATACTGGAAGTGTATTTCTTGATGGAGAACCATTGCAACCACATCATGTAAAAGATATTGGTTATTTACCCGAAGAAAGAGGTTTGTATAAATCTATGAAAGTAGGAGAGCAAGCATTATACCTTGCTCAATTAAAAGGGTTAAGTAAAAAAGATGCTAAAGAGCGTCTTAAATATTGGTTTGATAAATTTGATATTTCGCATTGGTGGGATAAAAAAATACAAGAGCTGTCTAAAGGAATGGCTCAAAAAGTTCAATTTATTGTTACTGTACTACATAGGCCTAAATTATTGATATTTGATGAACCCTTTAGTGGGTTTGATCCAATAAATGCCAATGTGATTAAAGATGAAATACTTCAATTGCGAGATGAAGGCGCTACGGTAATTTTCTCAACACATCGTATGGAGAGTGTAGAGGAGTTATGTGATCATATTGCTTTAATAAATAAGTCAAATAAAATACTGGAAGGAAAGGTATCTGATATTAAAAAAGAATATAAGTCAAATACTTTTGAAGTTGGACTACTATCTGATAATAAAGTAGAATTACAGAAAGATTTACAAGCCAGATTTGTAACGGAGCCTGCAGATTTTAAAACTATAGAAGACCAATTGAAGTTAAAAATTTCTTTGGATACCAATACTACTTCAAATGATTTATTAAAGTATTTGTCTGAGAAAGGGCAAGTTGTTAGGTTTAACGAGGTAATACCAAGTGTAAACGAAATATTCATTAAAACCATCACCGAAAATGAGTAGTAATTTACAGTTAATTATAAAGAGAGAATTTATATCTCGTGTTCGCAATAGAACTTTTGTTGTAATGACTTTTCTGAGTCCTTTAATCGTAGTGGGGATGATTGCATTGATCGCCTGGTTAACGACTCTTAATAATGACGAAGTTAAGAAGGTAGCTTACGTAGATGAAACAAAGTCGTTTGCTGCAGATCTTAAAGATACAGATGAGGTAAAATATATAGATTATAGTAGCTTTGATTTAGAAACTGCAAAAGACTCTGTAATATCGCAAAAGTTGTATGGTTTATTATATATCCCAAATAAATCTACCAATAAAGAGCTTGCGGAATCCATACAGTTTTATGCAGAAGAATCTCCTAATTTTTCAATATTAAATAAGATTGAGAGAATTATAGCTAATAAGCTAACAAAACAGAATTATAAAGCAGAAGGTCTAAATTTAGAAGCGATAGAGAGTTCTAAAGCCAGAATAAATATTCAAATAGAGAATTTTTCTGGAGAGAAAACTTCTAAAATGTCTAATTATGTAAAAATGGCATTTGGAGGTTTTGCAGGTTATCTGTTAATGATGTTTATCATCATCTATGGTAATATGGTGATGCGATCTGTTATAGAAGAAAAAACGAATCGTATTATAGAGATTATAATTTCTTCTGTAAAACCAATGCAGTTAATGATGGGTAAGATTCTAGGGACATCCTTTGCTGGTATTTTACAGTTTTTTATTTGGGTAATTTTAGGAGGAGTTCTTCTATTAGTTGCTACCTCTGTATTTGGAATAGATCCGCAACCGGTAGGAGTTGATCCCTCGATCGCGTTACAAGAAAATAATCAACAAGAAATTCAGCTTTTGGTACAGGATATTCTAAAACTTCCTTTATTAACATTGGTGTCGTCCTTTTTTGTATATTTTATAGGAGGTTATTTTTTGTATAGTTCGATATATGCTGCTATTGGAGCAGCAGTAGATAGTGAAACAGATTCTCAGCAGTTTATGTTGCCAATTATATTACCTTTAATGTTAGGGATTTATGTTGGTTTTTTTGCAGTAATTGAGAATCCACACGGAACAGTATCTACGGTGTTTTCTATGATTCCTCTTACTTCTCCGATAGTGATGCTTATGCGTATACCTTTTGGAGTTCCTTGGTGGGAAATTCTAATTTCTATTGCATTACTTATAGGGAGTATTATTTTTATGGTATGGTTTGCAGGTAAAATTTATAGAATAGGTATCTTGATGTACGGTAAAAAACCTAGTTATAAGGAGTTGTTTAAATGGTTGAAGTATTAATATGATTCAGGAAGAAATAACAGAGCAGGTTAAAGAGGTAATCCAAGAAGATGTATGGGGTAATATCAAGAAGTTTTTAGATTACGAAATATTTCATTTCGGTCCAGATGATCATTCTATTATACTTACTGTGGGTCTTCTGTTATTCGTGATATTTATTCTCATTATTACTACGATATCACTAAAGTTTATTCGACGAATCGTTACAAGAAAATTACAAAAGGAGGATAAACTAAAATTTGAATCTGTTTTTTCTTTTTCAAAGTATTTTATCTATATAATTGTTATTCTTATAGCCTTAGATAGTATAGGGTTTAATATTACAGCTATTTTTGCTGCCTCGGCTGCACTTTTGGTAGGTGTAGGTTTGGCATTACAAACATTAATTCAGGATGTTATCTCTGGGATTTTTATACTAATTGATCAGACGGTTCACGTAGGGGATATTATTGAATTAGACGGTAAAGTAGGTAGGGTGGAAGAAATTAAATTAAGGACTACTAGGGCAGTTACCATAGATAATAAAGTGTTAGTTATCCCTAATCATAAGTATCTTACGTCAACATTATATAATTGGACCCAGAATGGATCAATAACAAGAGAATCCATAGAGATTGGAGTAGCATATGGTAGTGATATAAATTTAGTAAAGCAATTGCTTATAAAAATAGCAAACGATAATGACAAAATTCTGAAAACTCCAGAACCACTAGTATTGTTTACTAACTTTGGTGATAGCTCTTTAAATTTCAAACTTATTTTTACCATGAATGATAGCTTTCAGGCCAGTATTCCAAAAAGTGAAATAAGATTTGAAATTGATCGTTTATTTAGGGAGAATAAGATAAATATTCCGTTCCCTCAGCGAGAAGTTACTATCTTAAACCCCAAACAGTAGTATAGCCCCTAGATATAAAAATGAATAATAGAACCTTACTAATAATTTGTATTACTCTTTGCTGTATTATTAATACGGTAAGATCACAGGATACTAATTTAGCTAGGGTAGAGTACGCGTATATTCCGCAAGCTAATAGTGATAATGAATATAATAGTTTAAGAATTTCTGGAAACTATCCAATTAAGATGGATGACAAGGGAACTTATTTGGTGATGTCATTTCAGTATAGATTAAATAACTTATTGTTAAATGATGATTCTATAATCGTTGATAAAGATGGTCTTCAAGAATTTCATACGATAGGTTTTGAATTAGGATATACCTATAAAATGAAGAATAATTGGAGATTCGGGGCTAAACTGGGGGCACGTCTTTCCTCTAATCTTGAAGGTTCTGGAATAGACGGAGATGATTTTAGATATGTAGGATCGGTTTACTTTGTAAAAAGTTATGGAAAGAAGACATCTCCAAAATCTGCAAGATTAGTGTTGGGATTGCGATATGCTGCACCAGCCAGTATTAACTTTCCGTTGCCTATAATTAATTATTCTAAACGATTTCATCCAAGTTGGTCATATTCTATAGGAACACCAAAAACAAGTATAAAGTATTTTTTTAATGAGACCAATACTTTACAAGCATTTATAGGGCTAGATCGATTTTATGGTAACATACAGAATAATAGGGTGTTTGTCGATGAAAATGGCGAGACTAAAACTGCAGAAAACGCTTCAATGTTATTAATTAATAGTGCTTTGGGGTATGAATACTATTTTACGGAACACTTATTGTTATTTGCATATGGTGGATATACTTTAAGTAATGAAATTCGCTTGCGAGATAAGAATCAAGAAAATGTTTTAATTCTCAATGATAGAAATACATTTTATCTGAGAGGTGGAATTAAATTAAAATTATAATGGCAAAAATATTAGTAATAGAGGATGAAGCGGCAATCAGAAGAGTGCTCGTTAAGATATTATCAGAGGAAAGTGATAAATATGAAGTTTTTGAGGCAGAAGACGGATTAGTTGGAATTGAAAAAATCAAGAATGAGGATTTCGATTTAGTACTATGTGATATCAAAATGCCTAAAATGGATGGGGTAGAAGTATTAGAAGCCGTAAAGAAAATAAAACCAGAAGTTCCTATGGTTATGATTTCGGGTCATGGTGATTTAGATACAGCTGTAAATACCATGAGATTAGGGGCTTTTGATTATATTTCTAAACCACCAGATCTTAATCGATTACTAAATACTGTTCGTAATGCTTTAGACAGAAAAGAATTAGTTGTCGAAAACAAAATGCTTAAAAAGAAGGTCTCTAAAAATTATGAAATGATCGGTGAGTCCACAGCTATTTCTGATATAAAGAATATTATCGAAAAAGTGGCAACGACGGATGCAAGAGTTCTTATAACAGGTCCAAATGGTACTGGTAAAGAATTGGTAGCACATTGGATACATCAAAAAAGTGAACGATCTAAAGGTCAAATGATAGAAGTGAATTGTGCTGCTATTCCGGGTGAATTAATCGAAAGTGAGCTTTTTGGTCATGTAAAAGGAGCATTCACCTCTGCTAATAAAGATCGTGCAGGTAAATTTGAGGCAGCAAATGGCGGAACTATATTTCTAGATGAAATTGGAGATATGAGTCTTTCTGCACAGGCCAAAGTACTTAGAGCTTTACAAGAAAATAAAATACAGCGAGTTGGTAGTGATAAAGATATTAAAGTAGATGTACGAGTGGTAGCTGCAACAAATAAGGATCTTAAAAAGGAAATTGCAGACAATAAATTTAGAGAGGATTTATATCATCGATTAGCGGTGATCCTAATAAAAGTACCAGCATTAAACGACCGTAGAGAAGATATTCCTTTATTAGTAGATTACTTCACAAAGAAAATTTCTAATGAACAAGGATCTCCTGCTAAGACTTTTTCGGATAAAGCAGTTAAGCAATTACAGCAATATGATTGGACCGGTAATATTAGAGAATTACGTAATGTTGTGGAACGTCTTATAATACTTGGTGGAAAGGAAGTTAGCGAGGAGGATGTTAAACTTTTTGCTGCGAAGTAAGAAGAATCATTATCTTGCGACTTACCCCTAAAATATATTGACCCCAAAAATGAAGAGAATACTGTTTGTAATTATATTAGCTTGCCTTTCATCTGTATTGAATGCGCAGTATGAACCAAGTGCAATAAATTATGGGGTAGTTGCTATTAAAAGTTTTAGTTCGATAGAAGAAGTTGGGCTGGGAGTAAGAATAGAATACGCTCCAAATTGCTATACAACCTATATGGGAGAATATAATCGTTTGTTTTCGATTGGAACAAGCGATGAGATAGAAGGGTACAATGAACTTGCTCTCGGAGTTAATTTAATTTTGTTTAATTGGTATCCAACAACGATAACTGCAGGGTTTGGTTACATAGGAAACGATTCTAGTGTTTTTGAAGAGATAGAAGATGATGCTTTAATAGCGTTTAGAAGTGGAGATTTTAATCATGGAGCTCAAATTAAATTACGAGCTTTACATCAAATTGCCGTTCCTGTTCATATTTTTGCCGAATTTAATTTAAAAAGCCTTGGGAAACAATATCATACGTTTCTTATTGGATTTAGTTATGACTTTGATGCACGATAATGATGTTGTTTTATTGTGGTAAAAGTTACTCTTTATTTTGACCTTTATATCTTCTCAAGAATCGTATTATGAATGAGAGGAATATATCTTGAGATTACATCCAAAGAATTTTAGAATACATTACATTACCCCTCTTTTATTCTCAAATATCCTTTAAGTAATTAATCTTACTTAACATTTTTCTTTTTTGACCAATCTAAAACTTTAGTATCTTACCAGAGATAATACAAATCAAACTATGAATAAAATAGATCACGAAGATTTTAAAGTTTCTCAACCGATAGAATTGTCAAAAATCCCTACAACTTATGACCTCGGAGAGAGTGAAAAAAAAATTGAAAAAGAACTAGAAAAGGTCAGAGAAAAATTAGGCAAATTTCAAGACACAATATATGCGCACGATAAATATGCCATTTTAATTTGTTTACAAGGAATGGATACAGCTGGGAAAGACAGTCTTATCCGAGAAGTTTTTAAAGATTTTAATACGAGAGGAATTGTTGTACATAGTTTTAAAGTTCCTACGGAATTAGAACTTGGACATGATTATTTATGGAGACATTATATAGCGTTGCCACAACGTGGAAGATTCTCTGTCTTTAATAGAACACATTATGAAAATGTTTTAGTGACTAGAGTACATCCACAATATATTATAGGCGAAAAACTACCGAATATTAATTCTGTAGATGATATAAATGATGAGTTTTGGGAAAAGCGTTTTGAGCAGATAAGAAATTTTGAAAAACATATAGCAGATAACGGGACACTTGTTTATAAATTTTATCTTCATTTATCCAAAGAAGAACAAAAAAACAGATTACTTCGTAGGTTAGAAAAGAAAGAAAAAAACTGGAAATTTTCTTCAGGAGATCTTAAGGAAAGAAAATTATGGGACGATTATCAATCTTGTTATCAAGAAGCAATAAATAAAACATCCCTACCACATGCACCTTGGTATGTAATTCCTGCAGATGATAAACCCACCGCAAGATATATTGTAGCAAAAACATTATATGATACTTTGATAAAATTTGATGATATAAGAGAGCCGGAATTAGACGAAAAAACCAAGTCTAATATAGAACAATATAAGCAACAACTGGAAAACGAATAATAATACGATTACATTTAAAATAATATTATAAAAAATACATCTGTGAGAAATATAGTCTTTATCCTTTTTATAACTTTTTCTTTTTCCTCTTATAGTCAAAAGGATAACAGAAAAGAAGATTCAATAGCAATTAAAAACTTTTATACAACTTCATTATTAGAAGGTAAAAGCTATACTTGGTTGGATTATTTATCTAATCAAATAGGGCCTAGGTTGTCAGGATCTTTAAATGCTCAAAAAGCAGTGGAATGGACAGAACAGGAACTTAAAGATATAGGGCTGGATAAAGTATGGTTGCAATCTGTAATGGTACCTAAATGGACAAGAGGAGTTACTGAATTTGCTTATATAGAAACGGATCCTGGACAAACAACGAATGTCCCAATTTGCGCTCTTGGAGGTTCTGTTCCTACACCTATAGGTGGAGTTAAGGCCGAAATAGTTGAAGTAAAGGATTTAGAGGATCTTCGAAAACTTGGAACAGATAAGATAGAAGGAAAAATAGTATTCTTTAACCGTCCGATGCAAGCTGATTTAATAAATACTTTTGAAGCTTATGGTGGATGTGTAGATCAACGCTATTCTGGAGCTGCAGAAGCTGCTAAGTTTGGAGCGGTTGGTGTAATTGTACGATCAATGAACTTGAGATTAGATGATTTTCCGCATACAGGTTCAATGAGTTATGGAAAACTAACTGATTTAGAAAAGATTCCGGCAGCTGCAATAAGTACAAATGGAGCAGAATTATTACACTCCATGTTAACGCTAAACCCAAAGGTTAAGTTCTTATTAAATATGAATTGCCGTAGTTGGAAGGATGTGGAATCTTTTAATGTAATAGGAGAGATTACGGGTAGTGAATTCCCTGATGAATATATGGTTGTAGGAGGGCATCTGGATTCTTGGGATTTAGGTGACGGCTCACACGATGATGGAGCAGGAGTAGTACAATCTATGGAAGTACTTAGGTTGTTTAAAGATACAGGATATAAACCAAAAAGATCCATTAGAGTAGTTTTATTTATGAATGAAGAAAATGGACTAAGAGGAGGTAAAAAATATGCAGCTGTAGCTAAAAATAAAGGGGAGAATCATGTATTTGCATTAGAAAGCGATGCAGGTGGTTTTACTCCAAGAGGTTTTTCTTTTGACTGTAGTAATGAAAATTTTGATCAGATTAAAAGTTGGAAACCTCTTTTTGAACCTTATTTGATTCATTATTTTGTTCAGGGAGGTAGTGGAGCAGATATAGGTCCATTAAAAAAAGATGGAATAGTATTGGCCGGACTTCGTCCAGATTCTCAACGGTATTTTGATTATCATCATGCTAAGAATGATACTTTTGATGCTATTAATAAAAGAGAATTAGAATTAGGTGCTGCCACTATGACAAGTTTAATTTATCTTTTTGATAAATATGGAGTCAAGTAATTTTCGAAGTTAATTTAATAAAAATTTAGGCATAAAAACTTCTTAAAACACGTTAATATAGTTTGTTTTTTTGGGGAATTTTGCGCTTTTTGTCTGATATTGTGTAAAAGTGTAAAAATTCTGTAAGTTGTTTCTTGTTTAAAAATTTAACTTTTTTATGAAAATTTTTATAAGAAAAAACATTTAAAAATGATTTTTTGTTAATTTAGGCTGTGGTTTTACCATTGAGAAGGTTTTCTTTTTTTGTAAATCATCTTTTTTTTTGTCCTTTTTCGCATTCTTTTTTCTTAGCATCTTCTTAACAACGAAACTTTTTTCTTTTTTTAAGATTTAAGAAAAGTATTTTGATTCTTCCTTTACGCCCCAGAAACAGTAAGCTCAGAGATTAATGCTAGAAACTAACAAGTTTTAGATAAAACTTGTTAAGACTTAGTAAAGGTGACTAGTGTTACTTTTTTACCTGAGAGTTGTCATAACTTTATTCAACGTTTCAAACGATATTTTTAGATCAAACCTTAATAACTAAATCAAGATTTGATAAAAGAGTTTATCGATGAACGGAAAAGTAAACGTAACAATCGTCATGTCAAGCATTTTCCCAATTTATGTTTGATATGGTTTTAATGACAATTAACTTAAAACTGTACTAACCTATGAACAAACTCAAAAAAAACAAAATAGCATTGTCTTCTATGTTATTTTATTTAGAATCGAATTTTTTTCATCATTCTAAACCTATTGGTCTTAACTAAAGATTTAAGACACTACAGTAAAAAAATAAACAAAGCTTTAAAGGAGAGTTAATAGTATCAATGAATATTTAGGTTTCAATAAATTGGTCAACCAATTTATTGAACGAATTCTAAGAATACTATATCGGATTCTCTTTAGACCAGATCAATTAATAAATCGAAGTATATGACTAGTCTGCATAAGACTATTTTCACTGCTTATAAAATCAAAATCAAAAACAATTTTCAAAACACAATTCTTAAAACTACACTAACAATGAGAAATTTAATTAAGATAAGTACTATTATATTATTGTGCTTATTCTGTGCTAAATCATCAGCACAGTTCAATTATGGAGAAGCACTGCAAAAGTCTTTGCTTTTCTATGAAACACAACAGTCCGGAAAGTTACCAGATTGGAATAGAATAAGTTGGCGATCCGATTCGGGAGTCAATGATGGAGCAGATGTAGGTCTTGATCTAACCGGAGGTTGGAATGATGCTGGAGATCACGTTAAGTTCGGTTTTCCAATGGCTTTTTCTGTAACTGCTCTAAACTGGGGATTCCTAGAGTATAAGGACGGATATGATACGGCAAATCAGACAGAACATTTTAAAAGAAACATTAAATGGGTTACGGATTATTTTATTAAATGTCATCCCTCTCCTAATGTTTTTTATGCGCAGGTAGCGGATAGTAAATCACAAGATCATAATTTCTGGATGCCAGCAGAAATGGTTGACGTGCATCCTATGTATGGACAACGAAAATCATATGCTTTAACCACAAGCAATCCTGGTACAGATGTAGCTTGTGAGACAGCCGCTGCACTTGCATCAGCAAGTATAATCTTTAAAGATAGCGATCCTGCTTACAGTGCTACGTTATTGAGTCATGCAATTGAATTGTATGAATTCGGAGATAATCATAGAGGACTTTATACTTCAGAAGGTAATATACCAGCTGTAGGTACTTATACATCTGGTAATTATCAAGATGAATTAACCTGGGGAGCACTTTGGTTGTACAAAGCTACAGGAGATCAAAAATATTTGGATAAAGCTGAAGCGGAATATGCGCAGCCAGATTTTTTATGGAGTCTCGTATGGGAAGATAAGTCATATGGTAATATGGTTTTGTTATCAATTATTACCGGAAAAGAAACATATAAAATTGATGCCGAGCGTCATTTAGATTGGTGGCAAGAAGGAAACGGAGGAGTTAATTATTCTCCAGGTGGTCAAGCACATTTAACACAATGGGGATCTTTGCGTCATGCAATGAATGCATCCCTTACCGCACTTATTTATAGTGATAATGTGAACACACCAAAAAGTACTCAGTATCGTAATTTTGCGATTAATCAGGTAAATTATGCCTTAGGCGATAATCCTAACAACAGAAGTTTGGTTACAGGTTTTGGAGTAAATCCTCCTACAAAACCTCACCATAGAGGACAACATTCTAGTTGGTCTAGAAGTAGTGCTAACCCAGTAGAATCAAGACACACTATGTGGGGCGCATTAATGGGAGGTCCTGCTAAGCCAGATGATTTCTTCATAGAGGATAGAGATGACTTTCAAGCGAATGAAGTAGCTACAGATTATAATGCTTGTTATCAAGGAGTTTTAGCAAGAATGGTGATGGAATTTGGAGGGTCATCATTACCTAATTTTCCACAGCCAGAGACTCCTGGATTAGAGTTTGCTAACGAGGTTAAACTAAATAATGATCAGTCAAAGTTTACAGAAGTTGCAATATGGTTAAATAACCGTTCTGGATGGCCAGCGAGAGTACCAAATACTCTAAAAGCTCGTTATTTTGTTGATATTTCAGAAGGTATTGCAGCTGGATTTACTGCTAGTGATTACGAGCTTACTGCTCGTGGAGCAGGAAACACAACAATTAATAGTTTACAAGAATGGGATGCTTCTAGTAATATTTATTATGCAGAAATAGAAGTTGATCAAGATAATATGCCTTTTCCTGGAGGTCAAGGCGAGTATAGAAGTGAAATTCAACTAAGAGTTTCATTACCTACTAGTGCTCCAGAATCGGCTTGGGATGCATCTAATGATTTTTCGTATCAAGGATTAACCAGTGGATTACAAATTTCAGATAATGTACCAATCTATGCAGATGGAATATTAGTAGGAGGTCGAGAGCCTAATGGTGGTGAAGTACCGACAGCATCTTTTACGGCTACTCCAGAATCAGGAACGGCTCCATTAGAGGTTTCGTTTGATGCTTCAGCTTCGTCTGACCCGAATGGAGATTCATTGAGTTATAATTGGGATTTTGGTAATGGTCAAACATCTTCTGTTGTAGATCCATTGATTACATATACAGAGATAGGATCTTATTTAGTAACTCTTACAGTTAATGATGGAACTAATACTTCCTCAGAATTTACACGAACAATTACCGTACTTGATGGGAATATAGCACCTATAGCTGATTTTTCAGTAACACCAACTACAGGTGTAGCTCCGGTAATAGTTAATTTTGACGCGTCAGCTTCTTCCGATGAAAATGGTGATTCTTTGACATATGTATGGGATTTTGGTGATGGAGAATCAGGGTCTGGAGTAACAATTGCACATGAATATGTTGTAATAGGAGAATATGATGCTCAACTTACGGTAAGTGATGGTAGTAAAGAAGATACAAAAACCATAACAATTACAGTTACAGATGGAAGTCCAGTAGCTGCTTTTACTGTAACTACAGATTCAGGAGTTGCACCATTAGATGTTACTTTTGATGCCTCTGGATCCGCAGATCCAACAGGAGGAAGTCTTACATATAGTTGGGATCTAGGGAATGGTCAAACAGCTTCTACAGTAACCACTTCCGCTACATATACAGATGTAGGAGAAGTGATTGTAACACTAACAGTTACAAATGCTTCGGGAGATACAGATACAGCGACAAAAGCTATTACTATTACTGATGGTAGTGTAAGCTGTACGTTTGATACTCCAATACCTAATGGATTACCTTCTATTAATGAGGAGTTTCAGAATATTTTTGTTTTAGGAGATGGAGGACCAAATTTGGATAATATTGCCAAGTTTAATATTAACTGGAGTTTAGAAAATAATGGATTATATCAGTTTTCTATGAATACCAATAATGGTACTCCTAGTTGGTGGAATGATTTTTTACCAAACATTACACAAAACTTCAATTCTTCTCAGCCAGAGATTACAATTACAGGTTCTGGTTTTGTCGGGCTTGATGGTTCATATTATGTAACAATCGATGAGGGTAATTTTGTTTTAGTTTCTAAGACTGGTGGATTTACTATTTATTTTAGCACTTCTGCAACTGCACCGGATTGTGATGGAGGAATATCGAATCCAATTATAACGGATGGTGGTAGTATCACTGGAGGCCCATTTGTATTTACAGTAGGGGATGGTGTTGCTGATAATGTATCAGGAATTACTTTAACTGGGAATACAGGCGCTAATTCTCAATGGGTAGTAACAGATGATCAGAATGTTATTCTTGGATTACCAGGAAATATCGAAGATGTTGATTTTGATGGAGCAGGAACAGGAACTTGTTTAATCTGGCATTTAAGTTATGAAGATGGATTACAAGGTTTAGAAGCAAATAATAATGTTTCAGCATTAGTAGGAGATTTTGATTTTTCTAACTCAATTGATGTAGTAAGAAATCCAGTAAACCAACCAGGTCCTGATGGAGGAGTTATATCAGGAGGTCCGTTCACGTTTACCGTTGGAGATGGTATTACAGACAATGTTTCTGGAATTTCTTTAGCAGGAAATACAGGTGCTAATTCTCAATGGGTAGTAACAGATGATCAGAATGTTATTCTTGGATTACCAGGAAACATCGAAGATGTCGATTTTGATGGAGCAGGAACAGGAACTTGTTTAATTTGGCATTTAAGTTATGAGGATGGATTACAAGGTTTAACACCAAATACGAATGTTTCGGATTTAGTAGGAGATTTTGATTTTTCGAATTCTATAGCTGTCATCCGAAATCCAGTCACTATTGGTGGCGATTGTACTTTTGATACACCAATTGCATCAGCATTACCATCTATTGATAATAGATATACTAACGTATTTGTATTAGGCGATGGAGGTCCAGATCCTAGTAATATTAGAGAGTTTTCTATCAACTGGAATCTAGAAAATAACGGATTATATCAATTTGCATTAAATACAAATAATGGTACTCCTGATTGGTATGTAGATCTTAGTGGAAATCTAACTCATAATTTTAACTCTTCTCAACCAGAAGCTATTTTAACAGGAACTCAGATTAGTGGTTTGGATGGCGAGTATTGGGTGAATGTAGATGGAGATAATTTTGTAATGGTTTCTAAAAATAATGGATTCACACTTTATTTCAGTTTAAGTCCTACAACGCCTGATTGTGGTGATACTGGAGGAGGAAATACAGATCCTGTGGCGGATATTTCTGCAACCCCTATTTCTGGAGAAGCACCACTTTTAGTAACATTTGACGCAGTTGCTTCTATCGATGCAGATGGAGATGCGTTAAGTTACGCTTGGGATTTTGGAGATGGCAATACTGCTAATGGAGTGACTGTAGAAAATACATTTACTTCTGTAGGAGATTATTCGGTAACATTAATTGTGGATGATGGTAATGGAGGTACAGATCAGGCAGTGATAACAATTACGGTAACGGATGGTGATATTATAATTAACCCTCCTACTGGTGAAAATGCATATATCGATCGTTTTATCGAAATGAGAAATGAGTTCTATGATCCTGCAAATGGATATTTTAGTGCAGATGGTTCTCCACATCACTCAGTGGAAACATTAATTGTAGAAGCTCCTGATCACGGTCATGAATCAACTAGTGAATTATATTCGTACTGGTTGTGGCTAGAAGTTATGAACGGTAGAATTACACAAGATTGGGCTCCGTTAAATAATGTTTGGAATAAAATTGAGGAATTTATAATTCCTACTACAGCGGATCAGCCTAGTAATGGTGCCTATAATGCTTCATCTCCAGCAGCATTCGCAAGTGAATTCCCATTGCCAAGTGATTATCCGGCACCACTTAATTTTAGTGCTCCGGTTGGATCAGATCCAGTTTCACCAGATTTAACTGCAACATACGGTGCTGATATTTATCAGATGCATTGGTTATTAGATAATGATAACTTTTATGGATATGGTAACAGAGGTGATGGTGTAAGTACGCCTTCATATATAAATACCTTCCAAAGAGGAGAACAGGAATCAGTTTATGAAACTGTGCCTCATCCTTCTTGGGAGAGTTTCGACTGGGGAGGAACCAATGGATATCTTCCACTATTTATTGAAGATCAAAATTATGCACAGCAATGGAGATATACAAGTGCTCCAGATGCAGATGCAAGAGCAGTTCAAGCAATGTATTGGGCTCAAGTGTATGCAAAAGAACAAGGTGCAAGTTTAGGAAGTTTAGATTTAGATAAAGCATCTAAAATGGGAGATTTCCTTAGGCTATCAATGTTTGATAAGTATTTTAAACCCATGGGAGTACAAAGTGCGACCAGTGGAGCGGGATCTGGATATGACAGTGCACATTACTTAATGTCGTGGTACATGTCTTGGGGTGGTTCGGCAGATCCTGCTTCGCAATGGGCCTTTAGAATAAGTTCTAGCCATTGCCACTTCGGATATCAGAATCCTATGGCGGCTTATGCGTTAACGCAGGTAGATGAATTGAAACCAATATCTCAGAATGGAGAAAGAGATTGGACTGAAAGTTTAAAAAGACAAATGGAATTTTATACTTGGCTACAGTCTAAAGAAGGTGCTATTGCTGGTGGAGCTACTAATAGTTGGAATGGAGATTATAGTCCATATCCTGCTGGTAAATCTACATTCTATGATATGGCTTTTGATACTGATCCAGTATATCATGATCCAGGAAGTGGAACATGGTTCGGATGGCAAGCTTGGTCTATGGAAAGAGTGGCAGAATATTACTATATCACAAATGATCCAATGGCAAAATCTTTAATGGATAAATGGGCAACGTGGGTTAAAAGTGAAGTGAAACTTATCGGAACGGATGATTTCGAAATACCTGCTACCTTAGAGTGGACTGGTGAGCCAGATACTTGGAATCCAGATAGTCCAGGAAGTAATGATAATCTTAGTGTTGTGGTTACGGATTATGGTAAAGATTTAGGTGTTGCTGCTTCTATGGCAAAGGCACTTATTTATTATGCCGCAGCAACTCAAAAACATGCTACTTTAGATACAGAATCTCGTGATTTGGCTAAAGAAGTATTAGATAGAATGTGGAATACGTATAGAGATGATAAAGGAGTTTCTTCTCCAGAAGATAGAGGAGATTTTGCAAGAATCTTTGAAGAAGAAGTATATATTCCTAATGGATTTAGTGGAACAATGCCTAATGGAGATCAGATTAAACCTGGAGTAACATTCCTAGATATAAGATCAGATTATAAAAATGATCCAGATTTTGATAGATTAGAAGCAGCATACAATGCTGGAGAGGAATATACACAACGTTATCATAGAAGTTGGGCTCAGATAGAAGTAGCATTAGCAAATGCAGAATTTGGATTCTTTTTTGGAGATCAAGAACCAGGAGTTAAAGCTCCAGAAAAAGAGCTTACAGTAAGTGCGACACCAAATCCTGCTTCGGATTATATTACACTTTCTACTAATTTTGATATGACAAATGTTAGAATTAGAGTGATAGATATTGCTGGTAATGTGATCAGAACAGAATCTATGAAAAATGAACAAAAGTCTACTAGACTTTCTGTTAATGAACTGCCTTCTGGTATGTATATTTTAGAAATTTATGATATAACTACTGGAGATAAATTCAGAAATAAAATTATCAAAAAATAGTTTTAAAAAGAGAGAGGTTATATAACCTCTCTCTTTCTTTTTTAGTTCAATAAAATTAAATCTTCTTAAGATAGTTACGCGAATGAGAGTTTGCTAAAACATAGTTGTATCATATACTCTTTAGTAATCATACTTCTATGATGATTAATATCAATTACTATAACTACGATGCTAGTTATTGAAAAAAATATATACATGAAACGATTTATAAATTATATGATGATTCTGTTACTGTTTTTCAGCAGTATTACAGAAATTATAGCACAACAACAAAATTTCTTAACTGTATCAGGAAATAAATTATATGATACAACAGGAAAAGAAGTACGCCTAACTGGTGTAAATTGGTTTGGTTTTGAAACACAAAACTATTCTCCTCATGGAATTTGGTCAAGAGATATGAAAAGTGTTTTACAACAAATTAAAGATTTAGGTTTTAATACCATACGAGTTCCTTGGTGTAACGAGATGTTAAACCCTAGTTCTACAATTGCCATAAATTCTTATGGTACTGATGCCTATAGCGGAGTATCACCAATGAATGAAGAAGAAGCAACAGTAAGCAAGCCAATAGAATTACTTGACATTTTTGTAAAATGGTGTCAGGAAAATGACATGAAGATTGTATTAGATAATCATTCTAGAGCCGCTGATGGTTTTTTAAACGAAGCGGTTTGGTATACTCCAGAATATTCTGAGGAACGTTGGATTAACGACTGGGTTTTTATAGCTGATCGTTATAAGGATTATTCTGCAGTGGTAGCTATGGATTTAAATAACGAACCACATGGATCTACTTGGGGTGATAGTAACCCTGCTACAGATTGGAATAAGGCAGCAGAACGTTGTGGTAATGCAGTTCTTCAGGCAAATCCGAATGTTTTAATTATAATTGAAGGTGTAGGAGAATTTGAAGGAAACTCATATTGGTGGGGTGGACAATTAATGGGGGCAAAGAAATATCCAGTTCAATTGTCTGACCCAAGTAAACTTATGTATTCTGCTCACGAATATGGTCCTGAGGTATCTCAGCAGGACTGGTTTACTGCCAGCGATTTTCCTCAAAATATGCCCGGTTTGTGGACGGATAATTTTCACTATTTATATGAAGAAGGTACTTCTCCATTGTTTTTAGGAGAATTTGGAATTAAAGATCAAGATGCCTTCGGAGGCATTTCTTATACTTGGTTTACTGAATTTACAGATTTCATGGGTGATATTTATTCTTGGACATTTTGGAGTATGAACCCTAATTCCGGCGATACCGGAGGAATTTTACAAGATGATTGGACAAATGTTAATCAATGGAAATTAGATGTGTTAACTCCCCATTTGGCACCATTTATTCCTAATGTTGTAGGGGGAACAGGAAATCTTCCTCCTACAGCTAGATTTACTTCGGATATAGACTCGGGTAATGCACCGTTAACAGTGCAATTTGATGCATCTGGATCTACAGATCCCGATGGAGATAATTTATCTTATTCTTGGAGTTTCGGGGATGGGTCTACTGCCACTGGAGTAGGAATATCTCATTTGTTTACGCAACCAGGTACTTATCAAGTTAGTCTTACTGTTAATGATGGAGCATTAAGTGATACTGCTAATAAAACCATAATTGTTATAGACGATACGGTTTCCACGGTTACTGCTAATTTAGTTACGGACAATAACTCGGGAGTAGCGCCAGCAACTATTAATTTCGACGCTACAGGTTCTATATCTTCAGATGGAAGTGCATTGGTTTATGGCTGGGATTTTGGAGATGGAACTGCTGGTTCTGGAGTAACTATAAATCACGTGTTTGTAGAGGCAGGTAGTTATGATGTTGTATTAACAGTATCTAATGCAGACGGAATCTCTGATACAGCAATTACTACTATTGTGATTACAGAATCAAATACTGGAGGTGATTGTAATTTTGGAGCACCATTAGCTAACCCTTTACCAACTATTCCTAATGCTTCGTACAGCAATATATATATTCTTGGATCTGGCGGACCGGACTTAAGTAATGTTACTAATTTTACTGTTAATTGGGATTTACAAAATAATGGTCTTTGGCAATTCTCTATGAATACCAATAATGGAATTCCAAGCTGGTGGAATGATTTAAAAGCTAATGTTACTATTCAAAATTTTAATACTGCGCAACCTAGTATTACCATTGCAGGTACAGGTTTTTCTAACTTAGATGGTGCTTATTACGCAACAATTGATGGGGATAATTTTGCATTGGTATCTAAAAGCGGAGCGTTTACAATTTATTTTAGTAATAGTAATACAGCTCCTAATTGTCAGGAACAGTTAAAAGATCCAATTGTTGAGAATGACGTAATAAGAATAAAAGCATATCCAAACCCTGTGTCGGATAAATTAATGATAAGTCAGGATAATAGTTTTAATAATGCACAAATGAAAATAGTTGATATATCAGGAAAAGTAATTAAAACATTTTCTACAATTACTGATACAAATATGATAGAGTTAAATGTTTCAGAATTAAAGGCTGGCGTTTATTTTATAAAAATATTTGACCAAAAGAATATTGTAACAAAACAAATTATAAAGCAATAATTTAAAGAGTAGTATAAAAGAGACTCTAAGATGATTGATATGTTAGTTGTCTCTTTTGTACTAATATCCTGAAAATACCTACAACAGACTTTTCTTTATAGAAAAGAAACAGCAAAATAATTTACAAAACTCACCACTTATTATGGGACCAACACCAAACAATAAGCGTGGATGGCGTGCGTATATAAAAGATACTCGTAAAGCACTCTTTTACACGATAGCAATATCAATATCATTAGGCCTTGCCGTCATATCATTCGTAGATGTATATGATGGAACAGAAGGACCAATGATGACAACCCAAACTTGGCCTGCGGGAACTTTTCTTTCTAATTTTCCTGAGGGAGATAGAATTAATACTTACCATCGTAATTACTTGATGATTAATGGCCAAGCTGGAACAGGAATATGGGATGTTTCTAACCCTACGGCTCCCAAAAAAGTACAATTTAGCGATGCAGCAAATAACGGACATAGATGGTGGAAATTAGAAGGAGATCTTTTCTATAGAGAATATTCGGTTCCCGAAGTAGAAGGAACTGGATATAAATATTTAGATCTTTCTAATATGTTAGAAAGAAAACCAATTACTACTTCGGATATTCTCTATACCGTACAAGACGGGCAATCTAATTATGATAATTTAGAAACTTTTCCACATACTATAGATGGTAATAGAGTTTTTGATATGAGAACTGGAGAGCAATTAGATGACATCCCAACTTCAGTTTCTTTGCCAGATGTAGTAGTTAGAATAGGGAACTATGTTTTTTATGCACCACAAACAGGGGATATAAGTGTATTTGATTTTGGTGACCCTACTAATATTAAATTTCTTGGTTCATTCGGAGGAGATATTCCTCATGAGCAGTATAGTACAGGGTTTCAATTATGGCGAAATCACTTAGTTTTCATGAGTGGAAATGAAGGGCCAAATGCTTTGGTTGGATTTGATATAAGTGATCCAACTGATGTTAAATTAGGTTTTAGTTTACATTCTGATCAAGCCACATTAGGAAGGTATATGATATTTCAGGATGAGTTTGGTTTTTCTGGTCGTTTTGATCGGGGAGTCAAATTTAATTTTGAAACTATGGAAATTGAACAAGAGTTTTTTCCACCATCAAGTGATGAGACACTTCAGTTTATAGATAATCAATGGATGCCAATAGGCCATATTCTTATAGCAAGTGGAGATGATAAGACGTCTATTTTTGCTCATCAGGATGGACTTGATACAAAACCTCCAACAGTAGGTCATCATTTTCCTATTTCGGGAGCAATTAATCAACCGACTTCTTCTACAATAGGTTTTGTAATAAATGAAACATTAAATGATTTAACGCTTAGTGACGAGACTATACAAGTAAGTCCTTTAGGAGGTGATCCAATTAGGGGTGATGTGACCACAACATCTTATCAAGTTATAAATTATGCCCCAAAAGAAGATTTACTTCCTAATACAACCTACGAAGTAAAGTTTGTAGAAGGAGGTGTAAAAGATGCTGTTGGTAATGGGATTGAAGAGTATGTGTTTTACTTTACTACTGGAGGCGATGCTTCTAATCAATCCCCTGTAATTACAGAAATTGATGTAGACATCTCTTCTCCGGTAACGATCGGAACTACTATAAACTTTACAGCGAATGCAAGTGATCCTGATGGTAATGATTTGAAATATAGATGGAATTTTGGAGATAATTCTCCTAAAACCGAATGGATTGGAGCGGTTAGTAGTCATACGTATACAGAACCAGGAAATTACCTGATACAAGTACAAATTTCTGATGATAATGGTGGTTTTGTAGTAGGATCTCAATCTATTGTAATAGTAGATGCTATATATGATAAGTTACCAACACAATCGGGACCCATTACCGTTGATACTGATAATAGAACTGTGTGGTCAGTAAATCCCGATAATAATTCTGTAACACTTATTAATTCGGATGATTTATCTATTATTAATGAAATACAAGTAGGAAAAGACCCTGTTAATATAGCATTAGATTCCCAGGGGAAAGCTTGGGTCACGTGTCGAGATTCTGATGAGGTGTATATTTTAAGAAAAGATGGAATATTAGAAACCAAAATATCTTTAGAAAGTGGATCTCAACCTTATGGAATTGTATTTACACCTGATGGTAATCGCGGGTTTGTATCAACTTTTGGTTCAGGTAAAATATTAGAGTTTTCAATAGTTACTAATTCAATTGTCAATGAATTAGCTGTTGGAGAAAAACCTAGAGCAATGGCTATAGATGGAGAAGGGGAAGTGCTTTTAGTAACAAGGTTTGTTTCTCCAGATCAAGAAGGACAAATATGGAAAATAGATTTAAATACATTTACTCTTGACACAACTATTGGATTGCCATTGGATGATTTTACACAGGATAATGGAAATCAAGGAAGAGGTTTGCCTAATTATGTTTCAGGGATAACTATTCATCCAAATAATGAATCAGCGCGGTCAGTAGCTAAAAAGGATAATATTCTTAGAGGATTAAATCGTGATGGAAAACCGCTGTCATTTGATAATGTTGTGAGGACCGCAATATCATCTATTGATCTAACAACTAATAATGAAAATCTAAATGAGAGGTTGGATATCGATAATCATGGTCAGCCTTCATCGGCTTTATACACGCCAACTGGAAATTACCTTTTTGTTACCATGCAAGGTAACAATAGAATTGTAGTAATAGATCCTAAAACGGGACAAGAATTGCTTAAAAAAGATGTGGGAAAAGCTCCTCAAGGACTGACAATAGATCCTGTAAATAATCGGGTTTTTGTGAAGAATTTTATGGATCGTTCAGTTACGGTTTTTGATGCTAATGAGATGATAAATGATGGTAGCAGTACGTTGGAAGAATTATCGACGATTGTAACGGTAGATAATGAGTTACTATCAGCTACAGAACTTAAAGGGAAACAAATATTCTATGATGCGGCCGATATCAGAATGGGTACAGATGGTTATGTGAGTTGCGCTACCTGTCATATCGATGGAGGAGAAGATGGAAGAACTTGGGACTTTACTGATAGAGGAGAAGGATTGAGAAATACAATCTCTTTAATAGGTAGAGCAGGAACAGCTCACGGGAGAGTTCATTGGAGCGCTAATTTTGATGAGATTCAGGATTTTGAAAATGATATTCGATTTCATTTTAAGGGACAAGGTTTTATGAGTGATCAGGATTTTAATGACGGTACAATGGCATTAACTACTGGAGATCCTAAAACTGGGAAATCAGTTGATTTAGATGCTTTAACGGCGTATATAGAATCCTTAAATAGTTTTAGCCCTAGTCCATATCGAAATAATGATGGATCGCTTACAGCAGATGGAATAGCTGGAAAATCTTTATTTGAAGATCTAAAATGCTATGCTTGCCATAGTGGGAGTAATTTTACAGATAGTAATTCTGGAAAATTACACGATGTTGGTACAATTACGAGTACTACGGGAAATCGTTTGGATAAAAAATTACTTGGGATTGATGTGCCAACGTTAAAAGATGTCTGGGCAACAGCTCCATATCTTCATAATGGAATGGCCAAAACTATAGAAGAAGTACTAACAATTTATAATAATAATGATACTCACGGAGTAACATCATCTTTAAATGCCACTCAAATAAGACAATTAGAGGCATATATAAAACAGATTGATGGTTCCGAATTAGCCAAACCATCAGAGCAGTTACTAAAAATGGCTTCTCCTGTTGATGGATCTATAATTGATAGAGCAGAATCACAAAACCTTAGTGTTGATACTAATATAGAAGGGATTACAAAGATTCAATATTTTGTAGATAATGAAATGATAGAAGAAGTGGTAAGTGCTCCTTTCGCATCATCGTGGACACCTGTTCTTTGGAAAAACTATACAATTAACGCAAAGGTTTTTTATAACAATGGTAATACAGCTTCTGTAACTCCGGAAATCACAGTTCAATTTAAGAATGTTATAAAAGTGATGTTTGTTGTTGGGGATAAAAATGCACTTACTTCCGAAGACCAACGTATAAAATCTAGATTGGAGCAAAAGTTTGGGTTTAAAATTACATTATTCTCGGATGAAGAAGCGACCAGTCCGCAATCTGCTAATCCATTCGACATGGCTTTAATTTCTTCCACAGTTGATCCTAGAGAACTAGGAAATGATTTAGAAGGAGCTAGAGTTCCATTGATGACTTGGAATCCATTTATGTATAACAAATTGAGAATGGTTACTGGAGAATTAAATAGTGGATTTGGAATTACAGAACAAGGTTTTTCTTCAATTGCAATAACATCTCCAGAACATCCAATGGCTGTAAATTCTGGTATTGAAACATCATTATATTCCATAAGCCAAAGTTTACCTTTTGGTAATCCAACAGATGAAGCTATTGTTATTGCAACAGCCGGAACCAAACCTATTTTATTTGGTTATGAGGCTAGTATTGATATCCCTTCGAGAAGAGTAGGTTTCCCATTACGAGATCAGTTTATGCATTTGCTAACTGACCAAGGGCTAGCCATGTTCGATGCCGCAGTTTTATGGACCTTACATGGAGGTGATGCAGATACACCAATAGGCCCCTTGCCTGATGTATTTTTTAAATCACCGGTGGATGGAGAATTGGTTAATACTCCTTTGACCATAGATTTTAATACAGAAGGTTGGGAATTACCATCACAGCAGTATAAACTAAGATTTAAAATTGATGGACAAGATCGTGGATTAATTACCTCAGAAGGAGAATTTACAGATGGAACAGCTCTTACTGAAGGTCCTCACGAGTTGTCATTACAAATGGAGAGAAGTGATAATTCTGTAACAGATTTAGGTGAAACAATTACGGTAATAGTTACTAACGAAACATTACCACAAAATCCTACAGCAATTATTCAATCCCCATCAGATGGTGGATTGGTAGGACCTGATTTTAATATAGAATTTTCTACTTATAAATGGGATATTCATCCAGGAGGACAGCATATTAAGTATTTTATTGATGGAATCGAGAAAGGTTCTATGTTCGAAATAGCACCAATACCAGTTTCAGGCTTGTCAGAAGGGATACACACTATTACACTATCATTAGCTACGGAAAATGGAGAAATCACAGGAGATTCTGCAGAGGTTACAATAACTGTGGATGAACGATTTAATAATCTTCCGGATACCGATTTTAGTTTAGAATATAGAGATAATAGTTCTGGGGTATCTACATCAGAATTAAAGCCTGTATTTCAGATAGTAAGTGAGTCATCAGAAAGTCATTCATTAAAAGATTTCAAAATTAGATACTGGTATACTCCAGAACATAATCAAGCTATGAATTTTAATATAGATTATTCCGCAGTAGTAGGAACTGTAGGTAGCTTTGATTCTAGTTTAGAAGAAAATTATATAGAGATTGGGTTTAGTGTATCTTCTGGAAATTTAAATCCTAATAGTAAGTCTGGTCAAATTCAAACTAGATTACATCATTCAGGTTTTCAAACACATAATCAGAATAATGATTATTCATATGACGCAGGAAAGACTTCTCTGAAACCACATGTATTAACAACCTTATACTATAAAGGTGAATTAGTTTGGGGATTAGAGCCTAATGGTGGAGAAATAGTAAATAGAAAACCAAATGCTATTATAAACCCTAGTATTGTATCAGGAACAGCACCTTTATCCGTAGATTTTGATGCTTCGGCTTCTAGTGATCCGGATGGGGATTCACTGAGTTATTCGTGGGATTTTGGGAATGGTAATGTTACTACAGGTGTAACTAGTCAGTTTACATTTCTTACTCCAGGTGATTATGAGGTTGAATTAACTGTGGATGATGGAAACGGAAATTCCGATACAGAATCTATTGTGATTATGGTTAAAGACGAAACTCCAACTTTAATTTCTAGTTTTACATTAAATTCAGTATCAGGAAATGTACCTTTAGTTGTCGATTTTGATTCTTCGAGTTCTGTATATCCAGATGGATCTGTGATAGCATATATTTGGGATTTTGGAGATGGAAATACGAGTGATTTGGCCAATCCTTCTCATACATATACTAGTTCTGGATCTTATGCGGTTACGTTAACAATTAGTGATGGCGTAGTCTCGGACATTTCTGATCCAATTACTATTAGTGTTCTTGAGGGTAACGTCGCTCCGCAAGCTAGTTTTGATATGTCGGTAACATCAGGAGTTGCTCCTTTGCTGGTAAGCTTTGATGCTTCAACTTCTTCTGACTCCAATGGAGATACTTTAGAATACCTATGGGATTTTGGTGATGGAACAACCGGAGAAGGAATAAATAGTACCCATACATATACGGCAGCTGGAGAATATATTATTTCTCTTACAGTAAGTGATGGACTTTTATCAGCTAATCAAACAGCTGTACTTCTGGTAAATGAATCTACGGGCAGTACTAATTGTAGTTTTGGCGCTCCTATGCAAAATCCATTACCTACATTATCTAATTCCACATTTGATTATGCCTATGTTTTAGGAGAAGGAGGTCCGGATTTAAGCAACATGGCTAATTTTACAATCAACTGGGATTTACAAAACAATGGATTATGGCAATGTTCAATGAATATGAGTGATGGTAACCCTGCTTGGTGGATTGATTTAAAGGCAAATATTGAAAGTCAAACATTTAATCAACTACAACCAAGCATAACATTTTCTGGAATAGGAATATCAAATTTTGATGGTGTTTATGATGTTATTATGGATGGAAATAATTTGGTGCTCGTTTCTAAAACAGCAGGATTTACTATATACTTTAGTAATGAAAATAGTGCTCCTAATTGTGATAACAAGCTAAGTGAACCATTAAAAGATACTTCGATTTTAGTAACGGCGTTTCCTAATCCAGTAATAGATTATCTAACAATACGAAGTGATCAAAATTTGAAAGGAACTTTTATTAAGGTTGTAGATATAAATGGAAAGGTCTTATCATCTAGTAATATTCAGAGAAACATAGAGTCGGTTCGATTAGATATGAATACGTTCCAATCAGGGATATACTTTATACAAATTAGGAAGAATCAAAAAACAGTAATTAAACAAATTATTAAATAAGAAAATCACTGTTAGATCTCTTATTTAAATAGGAGATCTAACAGTGGTTATAAAATAAAACTCTAAACAATAAACTTTTAAAAAAGAAAGAATTTAGAACATCCGAAATAGAGTGTTCTTAGAATCGGGGGATTCATAAGTTAGGAATAGTTGGAATAATGATTATCAATTCAAACTTAAATCAACATACACACAACTAATTCTTTTAAAAATGAAAACTAACATTAAAATTTTATTAATAGCGAGCTTGCTCTGTAGCATGCAAGTATTCGCTCAAAAACAAAAAAGTGCTCCCACGGGATTCGTATATGCAGAAGAAGAAAAGTTCATGTTGGATGGGAGACCTTATTACTTTTCTGGAGCCAATGTATATGATTTTTTTACTTACGGATCTTCCAGTGGCGATATTGAAACCCAATTTATGGACAAAGATCGCATAGATCAACATATGCGAAGATTATATAAAAATGGAATCAGAGTTGTACGATTATGGGGATTTAGCCACGAAGATTGGCACGGTTTTGAACCTCAAAAAGGAGTATATAGTGAAGCTCAATTTTCTTTATTTGATTATATCATTAAATCAGCTGAAGCTAATGGGATAAAATTAATCGTCGCTTTAGAAAATTATTGGAATGATTACGGAGGTATCAAAGATCGTCTTAAATGGGAAGGAATCGATGTACAAGGTGCCGGAGAACATGATCAAGGGCAATTTTTTACTAATCCATTGGCTGTACAAGGATATAAGGATTATGTGGAGTACTTTCTTACTCGTGTCAATCATTATGATAATGTAGAATATAGAAACGATCCTACGATTTTAGCTTGGGAATTAATGAATGAGCCTAGGTATCAGGGTTTTGGAGATGATATTGCTTCCGATGTTCTAAGAGCTTGGGTTGATGATATGGGAGCTTTTATTAAAGAGCTTGATCCTAATCATTTGTTAGGGACTGGTTTAGAAGCTCACGGAACCAAATATAATTTTGGAGGAGATGAAGGAAATGATTTTATAAAAATACACGAATCTCCATATATTGATTTTACATCAGCTCATCCTTATATTAGAGAAAGTTGGTCCAATTTTACATTAGAACAAACCATGAAACTAATGGAACAATGGGCTAATGAATCTCATAATATCATCAAAAAGCCTTTATATATTGGAGAGTTTAATGTAGAAATCCAAGAACGATACGAGTGGTGGGAAGAGATGTATGCTTTTATTGAGGAAAATAAGATCGGAGCAAGTGGCTTCTGGTGGTTTCCTGATAATAATACACCTAGAGATAAATTTGGTGTGTTCGAAGGTGATGTCGAAGTTGCTATTTATAAAGAGCATGCGCTGAGAATGGAAGAAATGTCTGGAGGAGAAGCCATTTATCTATCTCTGTTGTCTCCTAAGTCGGGAGATAAGTATGTAACTGGTAGTGTTGTACATGTGGAAGCTAATTTGCTCAATGAAAATAATACGATTAATAAAGTAGAGTTTTTTAGCAATGGAGAATTGATAGGAGAAGACACTACTGCACCCTATGAGTTAGATATATCAGGCTTGCCTGATGGTAATTACACTATTACTTCGGTAGCTACGGGTATTAGTGGATTAACTAAAACATCAACACCTAGAAATATTCAAATAGGAGGAGATGGTATATTATCATTAGAATATAAGGATGCTTCTATTGAGGCGATTACAAATGTTATAAAACCGCATTTTAGATTATTTAATAATTCTTCTCAGGATGTTGCATATTCAGATCTAAGTATTCGCTATTGGTTCGAGACAGAGGTTGATTTGCCACTTAGTTTTTTTATAGATTATGCAATGATAGGAAGTAGTAATGTTAAAGGGCAAATTGTTAGTACAGAGCCTAACAAACATTACCTAGAAATTACATTTGACCCCGCCGCGGGTATATTAGGAAGAAACGCTGGTTCCGGAAGAATGGAACCCAAAATAGCGAATAGCAATTGGTCCGATACAGATCAAACGAATGATTATTCTTATGATGGAACTAAGAAAGAATTTGATGTCTGGGAAAAAGTAGGCTTATATCTTAATGGAAAACTAGTTAGCGGTATTGAACCAGGAACAACTATAGATACTCCAACGGCAGTAATTCAAGCTTCTACTATAAGTGGAGATGGACCTTTGTCTGTAACATTTGATGGATCAGCGTCCACAGATCCAAATGGAGATCTTCTAACATATAGTTGGGATTTTGGAAATGGAGATACCGCTATAAATGAAATAGTAATATATGAGTTTGCTGAATTTGGAGAAGCTTTAGTTACTCTTACAGTTGATGATGGTAATGGAAATTCAGATAGCGAAACAATTGCGATTACAGTTACCGACCCTAATGTAGCACCTGTAGCTATTTTTACCAGCGATATCGAAATAGGTGTGGCACCAATACGTATTACTTTTGATGCGTCAGAATCAACAGATGCGAACAATGACACGTTATCTTATACGTGGGATTTTGGAAATGGAGATACTGCAACAGGAGTAGTAGTCTCATATCAATTTGAAAATGAAGGAGAGTTTGATGTAAAACTAACTGTAAGTGATGGTAAAATTGAAGATTCTACAATAAGAAAAATTATAATTTCTGATGGAAATCCTATTGCAAATATTATTGCAGACGTGACCTCAGGTTCTGCTCCTTTGCAAGTAACATTCGATGGTTCAGGTTCTACAGATCCTTCTAATAATACATTAAGTTATTTGTGGGATTTTGGAGATGGGACAACAGAAACAGGTCAAATCGTTGTTCATACTTTTAATACTATTGGATTTTATACAGTAACTCTTCAGGTAGATAATGGGCAAGGAGGAATTGATAGTAGTACAATGGTAATTCAAGTACAAGAGATACTTCCTGTATCAGATATATCCGTAGAATATAAAGATGGTGGTAATGGTAATGCCACGGATAACATGATCAATCCACATTTTAGAATTCAAAATAATAGTGACCTTGCAGTTTCTTATCAAGACATAACAGTTAGGTATTGGTTCACTTCAGAAGATAATAATGAACTTAATTTTTGGTGCGATTGGGCGCAATTAGGAGCTGAAATGGTTAATGGGGTTTTTGGTCAACAGAATAATGTAGATTATCTCGAAGTTTCATTTGATCCAGCTTCTGGAATGTTAATGCCTAGCCAGAATTCTGGACCAATACAAACAAGGTTAGCTAAAACCAATTGGAGTACTTTCGATGAAAATGATGATTACTCTTACAAGTCCTTGTCAACCGATTTTCAGTTTAATAATGAGATGACTTTGTATGTGAATGGAAATTTGGTTTGGGGTATAGAACCACCTGCTTCTGTAACAACATTGGATTTGTTGAAAAACGTAAAAGTTTATCCAAACCCCGCTAAAAACCATATTAATATTTCAGGTTTTGAGGTTTTGGAAAAAATTGAAGTGAAATTGACAAATCTAGTAGGTAATTTAATTCGTAGAGCTAATCCGAATGAAAGGCAATCAATCATAACATTTTCATTAGATAACCTAGAACAAGGAATCTATATTTTAGAGATTAAAGACCTTATAGAAAACGTGACTTCAAGAAGAAAAATTATAGTCAATAATAGATAGTAAAAAAAGATATTGATATGGATGATGAATTAGAAATAATCACCCTTGTCAGTCTTTAAAAAAGAGCAATAAAAATAGAATTTATTGGAAAAAATAAAGAAGCTTTTTAGCTCTCAAACTTGTTGTTCTATTTAACGAATTCTAGCATAATACCTGCGGTTAATAGAAGAAGCAATACAGAAATAAGAGGTAATATTATTTTCGCCAAAATTAATCAAACTCAACAATTAGCAATGAAAAACAATCAAACTCTCAAAACCTTTTTTCGAAAATGTATATGGATACTTTTATTCATATTTGTGTCTTCCTTACACGCGAAAAATATTTATGTAGCAAAAAACGGGAATGATTCAAATTCCGGAACACAATCAAGTCCATATAAGACAATTGCAAAGGCATCTGCAGTAGCAGAAGCTGGTGATGTTATTGTTATTGGAGGAGGTACCTATGAGGAAGTCATCAGACCAGCGAGGTCAGGGCAAGCTGGTCAACCTATTACATATACTTCAAAACAAGGAGAAAAAGTAATAATTAGCGCTATGCAAGCGCTTAGCGCTTGGCAAAAAGACAATGGAGCTATTTACAAAACCAAAGTAAACTGGGATTTAGGACAAGAAAACTTTGTTTTGAATGGTAATACAGCAATGGATTTGGCAAGGTGGCCCAATAATACAGATGGTGATCCTTTCACGTTAAATTCTCGTCGAAATGATGGAGGTAGTGGAAGCAATGTAGTTAATGGAGCTTTTTTAACATCTTCACAAATTCCTAATATTAATTGGTCTGGAGGATCAGTTTTCTTTTACGGAGACAAACCTGGATCAGGGTGGATCGCCTGGAAAGCATTTATTAATAGTAGTTCTTCTGGAAGAGTAAACTTTACACTGGATAAAAATCCTGCTTGGATTAGAACTTTCCATGCCCCAGCTGATAAAGGAGATTTTTATTTAGAAGGAGTAAAAGGAGCTTTAGATTATCAAAATGAATGGTGGTTTAATAAGCAGACAAAAGAATTATTTGTACAAATGCCAGGTGGACAAGCACCAGTTAATGGGGTTGTACAAATGAGAAGAAGAACAACAACTGTAGATCTAAGTGGTAGAAGTTTTATTCATATCAGAAACCTCGCTGTTTTTGGAGGATCGATTAATATGCCTAGAAATTCAAATAATAATGTGATTTATGGTGTTTCCTCTTTTTATGGGAATCATACACAAGGAGTTCAAAAAGGTTTTTCTGCCAATAAACAAAGTGTTTTAATGGAGGGAAATAATAATACAATAGAGCGTTGTGAGATAGCTTTTGGAGCTGCCAATGGTATCAAAGTAAGTGGTGATAAAAATAGAATTCTTAATTCTAGAATTCATGATTTTAATTATATCGGTTCTTATGATGCGCCCATTAATGCAAGAGGAGGAAAAAATACTCTTTTCAAAGGAAATACAATTTTTAGAGCTGGAAGAGATGGTATTCAATTCTTTAATAATAGAAGTGAGTTTGCTTATAATGATGTATATAGGTCAAACTTAATTAATGATGATTGTGCTTTACTATACACAGTAGGTGGGCCGCATTATGGGGAGATTCATCATAATTGGTTTCATGATAATGAGGGTAGAGGAAAATTAAGAAAAGCTGCAGCTATCTATTTAGATAATGATGCAGAAGCATTTTCAGTACATCATAATGTAGTATGGAATGTAGAGTGGACTGGAGTCCAGATTAATTGGAATGGTAAAGACATTGATATTTTTAATAATACGTTGGTCAAGACAGAGGGAGGAGCTATGGGAGCTTGGCATAAGGAAGGAACAGCTTTTTCGAATGTTAAGGTCTGGAATAATATTGCTGATGTTAAAACTGAAGATGACCCTTCTACACAAGAGGACGAAGGTACTTTCGAAAGAGATGCGGATAAGCAAAATAATGTAATTACTCAATCTGGTTATACGAATTATAACGGAAATAATTTTACATTAAGATCTAACTCACCCGCAGTAAACGCTGGTAGAAGAATATCAGGTATAACTGATGGATTTGTAGGATCTGCACCGGATGCAGGGGCATATGAATTTGGAGGCGAAAATTGGGTGCCAGGAATTAATTGGAATTCAGATCTAGGTCCTACAGGGAATGGATGCTACGGATTACCTGGCGAGGATTGTAATGTGAGTACTACTCCAGATGAGGTTACTTTTGTAAATCCAGCAACAACTATTCAACCACAAACCTCCTATGATTTTAAAGTGAATTATA
>NZ_KE387186.1:127582-404645 GCF_000430645.1 Aquimarina latercula DSM 2041
AGACAAGACCCTACATCAGATGATTCAGTACTAACGGTATATCCAAATCCATCCAAAGAATCGATCACTATTCTGGGAGTGGAGGCTAATGATATCATTACTATTTATGACATCACTGGTAAAACGATTAAGAAAACGAAACTAACTTCTGGAGATGAGTTAATATCAATTTCGGGTATGGAATCCGGAGTTTACATACTATCTGTTTTCGGAAAAAGTAAAATACAATTTGTAAAAGAGTAAATCAGCTAATTAAATTAATTTATAATAATCAAACCATGAAAATTAAATTTTTAATTGGCTTTCTCTGGGTATTCTGTGCCCAGAGTTTACTCGCCAAGGACTATTATGTAGCAACTAATGGAAATGATAATAACAACGGTGCTATAAGTAGTCCTTTCAAAACATTTGCTAAAGCAGTTTCAGTAATGAAAGCTGGGGATGTATGTGTTATCCGAGAAGGAGTATATACCGAGCCTTTAGTTATTAATAAAAAAGGAACTCAAAATAATTATATCACCTTTAAAGCTGCAGATGGAGAAAATGTAAGAATCAAGGCGACAAAGTTTATAAATGGATGGCAATTACACTCCGGTAACATTTATAAGGCATCTGTGAATATGACCTTAGAAGAAAGGTTTCGGAATGTTTACCATAATCAACAATATATGGATTTGGCTAGGTGGCCAAACAATGTTGATAACAATAGATTTACGGTAGATTGTAAGTTTATTGATAATGGTGGTAGTAATTATTTTAGTGTGTCAGGAACACCAAACTTCGATTGGACAGGCGGATTAGTGTATTATATTGGCGGACACTCTGGTACTAGCTGGACGAGAAGAATTACTCGTAGTGCCGGAAATAGGATTGAACACGCAGGAGTGAATATAAATAAATGGCCATTTAATCCTCATAACCCAACAATTGTAAGAAATGGACATAGAGGACAATTGTATCTGTTTAATAAATTTGAAGCCTTAGATTATGCCAGAGAATGGTATTACGATACTGTAACTAAAACACTATATTTTCAACCTGCGAATGGTAAAAAACCTGCTAATAATACAGTAGAGTATGCCACTCGTAAATTTATTGCGGAAGTAAAAGGAGATTATATAAAAATTGAAGGTATTGAGTTTTTTGGAGGAAGTGTAAAGATCAATGGTCGTTCTAATATCTTTGAGAATAATAAAGTAATCCATGGAAGTGAAGGTTTTGATAATATAAATAGTACGAGCGCAGGTGTAGGTGAATCATCAATCGAAGTGTTGGGACCTAATACTATTATAAGAAATTGTACCATTAATCATAGTTCTGCAAATGGAATTTCGGTTCAGAGTTGGGCAAATGCTCATAATTCTATTATCGAGAAAAATACCATTTCAAATATCGATTATTTAGGAATTCATGCTACGCCTATAAGAACGAGAGCAAATAATGTAAAAGTCCTAAAGAATAAAATTACCAATTCAGGAAGAGATGGAATGTACGTTAGTGGAGATAACTGCGAAGTTGCTTATAATGATGTGTCAAGAGCGCAGCTAATCAATGCTGATTCAGGAGTTTTTTATACAGTTGGTGATGATAGACGAAAAGGAACTGAAATTCATCATAATTGGTTTCATGATTCAAAACCACCTTCATATGCCGGAAATAAAGCGGCTGGAATTTACTTAGATAATAATAGTAAAGGGTACGTTGTTCATCATAATGTAGTATGGAATGTATCTTGGACTGGTTATCAGGTAAACTGGAACAATGAACATTTAGACTTTTTTCATAACACTATCTGGAATGCAGGAGAAGCGATGGATTCTTGGGTAAATGGTTATCCACAAAGTGATAATAGAGTTTATAATAATTATTCGAATAAAGAAGGATGGCATGAAGCACCAGGGTTTGAATACAAGAATAATATAATAAATGCTACTTCTCCATTTGAGAATGCAAATGGTCTAAATTTTATGCCAAAATCTAATGGATCTGTGGTCAATAGCGGAAGAGTGATTGCAGGATTCGAAAAAGCTTATAAAGGTTCTGCACCAGATATTGGAGCTTACGAACGAGGAGGAACGAGATGGACCGCAGGAATTGATGCAATAGAAGATACAGGAGAGGGAGATGCAGCAAATGATCAAATTGTATTTATCAACCCTTCTACTACAATTGCTTCTCAAACTTCCTATGATTTTGAAGTGCAATACAGTGCAGATACCAATAGAGATATTGTAGTACAGTTTTGGTCAGCTACCGAATGGTTAGGTCAGAAAAGAGTTACTGTGGGAAGTGGTTCAGATACTACAATTGTAACAGTCGATTTACCAACAGCACCAATCCCGGGTTCTGGATATGTTTATAAAGCAGATATTAGACCTGTAGGTACTAGTTGGCAAGAGGCTATTGATACTGATCAGATTAATAATGTAACTGTGCAAGGGCAAACATTAGAAGATAAAATATCTTTTAGTAATTCTCCGAATAGTATGGCGCAGGCGACTTCTTATACTTTAGATGTAAACTATGAGGCTTCTTCTAATAGAGAAATTGTAATGTCTTTTTGGTCAGCTACCGGATGGATTGCAGCGCAAGAAGAAGTGGTAACAGCAGGAACTGGATCTAAAGCAATTACAATCGATCTTCCGAATATGCCACAACCTGGTTCAGGATATTTATTTAAGGTACATATTAGACCAGTAGGAACTACTTGGCAAGATGCATTAGCTACTGATCAGACAAATGATATTACTGTTACTGAACTTTTTACTCAGTTAATTCCAAATGGTATTTATCATATAGAATCTCCTCAGAATAATGAGAGATTACTAGCTCGTGCTTTAGAAAGCCATAGTGCCAGAATGCATAAGCCAACAAATTTTGATGATCAGAAATGGGAGATTAAGCATATTAGTGATAATTCATATACCATTAAAAATGTTGGAACTAATAGATATTTGGAAGTTCCTTATGCACGTTGTGAAAATGGAAGTAATGTAGGTACTTGGATCAATGATTTGGATTCTCATAAGAAATGGAAAATCGTTAAGAATGGAAATGATATTTATGGAATAAAACCGATGCATTGTCTTTCTAGAGCATTAGATAGAGCCGGAGGAACCATTGGGACAAATGCCATTATCTGGAATTATAGTAGTACCAATACAAACCAAAAGTGGAAAGTTCTCTCCGTAGGAAACAGACAGGATCCTACATCAGATAATTCATTACTAGCAGTATATCCAAATCCGTCCAAAGAATCGATTGCTATTCTAGGAGTTGAAGCGAATGATATTATTACTATTTATGATATCACTGGTAAAACGATTAAGAAAACGAAACTAACTTCTGGAGATGAGTTAATATCAATTTCAGACATGGAGTCTGGAGTTTATATCTTATCCGTCTTCGGAAAAAGTAAAACACAATTTGTAAAAGAGTAACAACTCTAAAAATTATTTAATTAAAAGAAAACATTCCTTATGCGGTTATCAAGAATATGGTAAGCGCGTGAGGTGATGTTAACGAACTAAACCGATTGATATTGTAGATCAAAATTTTTAGGGGAAATTATCTATATCTAGAGTAAAAAAATCTTGATATAGTCCTAATTTATGTAATGGTCTCGAAATATCTAACGAATTCTTTTTGAATCCTAGCGATTAATAAAATAGAAAAATACGTTTTAAACGTATTTTATACATTTAAAAACCAAAAGCTACTCAAAAACCATGAAAACTAACCAAAAACTTCAATTCATATTGCAAAAATATGTCTTGATATTCTTCTTAACTATAGCATCATCGTTATGTGCTAAGAATATTTATGTTTCTAAAAACGGAAACGATAATAATCCAGGAACACAATCTAAACCATATAAGACAATCGCAAAAGCTTCTTCTGTTGCCCAAGCTGGGGATGTGGTCATCATTGGAGGCGGTACTTATGAAGAACTGTTGCGGCCTGTGCGATCTGGAACAGCAGGGAATCCAATTATATACCGATCCAAAGCTGGAGAAAAGGTAATCATAACAGCAATGCAAGCTGTTAATAATTGGAGTAAAGACCAAGGTAAGATCTATAAAGCACAAGTTACTTGGGATTTAGGACAAGATAATATGACATTACATAATGATAAACTCATGGATCTTGCTAGATGGCCAAACAATGTAACGCAAAACTTATTCAAACGTGATTATTTACCAGCTTGTAATAGAGGTGCTGCAGGAGGTGGGAAAACTTGGTTAAATTATAATGGAAGCCAATCCAATGGACATGCAACGAGTATTCCTCATGCTGGTAAATGGCAAAATGGAGGTTCAATTCATTTTTATGGTGGAGCAGGATTTTTAGCCTGGACGGATTATGTAACGAATTCCTCTTCTAATCGAATAGATTTTAAATTACAAAGAGCGCAAAACTGGATTCAATTAAGGCATAATCCAGGATATACTGGACATGGTATCAAAAAGGGTGAGTTTTTTCTACAAGGAATAAAAGAGGCTTTGGATTATAAAAATGAATGGTTTTATGATAAAAGAAATAAAACACTTTATGTTCAAATTGAAGGTGGAGGATCACCAGCAAATAATTCTATTCGTTTTAGAAGAAGAACACAGACTATAAATCTAAATAAAAATTACATTCATATTGAAGGAATAGCTGTTTTTGGCGGTTCCATTGATATCAGTGGTAATAATAATAAGTTATATGCGGTTTCAAGTTTTTATGGTAATCACACCTTAGGTGTTATCAATGGATTTGACTCTAGACGACAAAGTGTTCTGATAACAGGTAATAAGAATCTTATTGAAAAATGTGAAATTGCTTGGGGAGCAGGAAATGGAGTTTATGATAAAGGAGATGATAATAGATTGTTGAATTCTTATGTTCATGATTTTAATTATTTAGGTAACTATGATTGTGTGCTAAATACTCGTGGGGCAAAACGAGGAAAATACAGAAATAATACCCTAACTAGAGCTGGTAAAGATGTAATTCAAGCATATGTTGATGGCGGGGAATTTGCATATAATGATATTAGTAATAATAACTTTATCGCCGATGATGGAGGATTACTTTATACGACTAACGCAAGAGCTGCTAAATCATCTATTCATCATAATACTTTTCATGACTCTAAAGCTCGAACTGGTAGATTTAAAGGAGCAGGAATTTATTTAGATAACGATTCTAAAAATTGGGATGTCCACCATAACGTTGTATGGAACACTAAATGGACCAACATACAGATTAATTGGGATGGTACAAACCTCAATATTTTCAATAATACCTTTGCCAAAGGTTCTGCAACTATGGGGGCATGGCACAAACCAGGTACTCAATTTAGTAATGTAAAAGTTTGGAATAACATAACAGATAAAGAAGCTACAGATCAAGATGGAAATCAAGAAACTGAAAGTACTTGGGAACCGCAGTCCGATAAGCAGAATAACTTGGTAAGCAGAAATTCTTTTAAAAACTATAATAATAATGATTATACCTTAAAATCAGGAGCTCAAGCAATTGATTATGGAAGGGTTATTAGCGGATACACAGATGGTTATCAAGGGAATAAGCCTGATGTAGGAGCTTATGAGTTTGGTGTGCCACCATTTAGAACAGGAATCAACTGGAATTCGGACCTAGGTCCTACAGGAAATGGGTGTTATGGATTACCAGGTGAAGGTTGTAATGTGAGTACTACTCCAGATGAGGTTACTTTTGTAAATCCAGCAACAACTATTCAACCACAAACCTCCTATGATTTTAAAGTGAATTATAGTGCTTCCACAAATAGAGAAATTGTGGTAGAATTTTGGTCATCAACGGGCTGGTTAGGTCAGCAAATGGTATCAGTGAATGCAGGGACGGGAACAACAAATGTTACCGTTGATTTAGCATCTGCACCAACTCCAGGTACAGGATATATTTACAAAGCGCATATAAGACCAGTAGGTACTACCTGGCAGGAAGCTATCGATAGAGATCAGGTGGAAAATGTAACGGTTGCTAACCAAACATTTGCAGATAAGGTTTCTTTTAGTAATGCACCAACTACTATTGTACAAGCTACTTCGTATTCATTTGATATTAATTATGAAGCTTCAGCCACTAGAGATATTATCGTAGAGTTTTGGTCATCTACAGGTTGGATTGCACAACAAAATGTGCAAGTTGCTAAAGGTATTGGTACAAAAACAATTACTGTTAGCCTACCTAATTTGCCTCCACCTGGAAATGGATATGTTTATAAAGTTCATATCAGACCGTTAAATACATCATGGCAAGATGCCATTGACAGAGATCAAGTAAATAATGTGACAGTAAGTACTCGTTTTACCCAGCTAATCCCAAATGGTATTTATTATATAGAATCTCCTCAGAATAATGAAAGATTATTAGCTCGCGCTTTAGAAAGCCATAGTGCTAGAATGCATAAGCCAGCGAATTTTGATGATCAGAAATGGGAGATTAAGCATATTAGTGATAATTCATATACCATTAAAAATTTAGGAACGAACAGATATTTAGAAGTTCCTTATGCTCGTTGTGAAAATGGAACCAATGTCGCCACTTGGACCGATGATGTAGATTCTCATAAGAAATGGAAAATCGTTAAGAATGGTAATGATATTTATGGGGTAAAACCGATGCATTGTCTTTCTAGAGCATTAGATAGAGCCGGAGGAGTAGTTGGTGCGAATGCAACTATTTGGGATTATAATAATACAAATGCGAATCAAAAATGGAAAATTCTCTCCGTTGGGAACAGACAAGACCCTACATCAGATGATTCAGTACTAACGGTATATCCAAATCCATCCAAAGAATCGATCACTATTCTGGGAGTTGAGGCTAATGATATTATTACTATTTATGATCTAACAGGTAAGATTGTTAAACAAACTAAATTAACCACCAATAATAAATCAGTGAATGTTTCTGATATGGCATCTGGACTTTATGTTTTATCAGTATTTGGTAAGGATAAAGTGCAGTTTGTTAAAGACTAAATCAAAATTTTCAACCCTTTTTTTTAAACATGAAAAACATAAATCAAATAGTTAATTAAAAGTTAAAAAACAATAATTTTCAGTAGGACAAAAGTCCATTTGACCCAATAAGGTAGCATAAGTTATAATAACTATTTTGTTAATTAAATATCGAATTCTAAATGAATTTTAACGAATTCTATTTCCAAAAGAACACTTAATAGTTTTGATAAATTTAATAAGCTTATGAGATCTTAAATTCGAGAAATCTTTCGTTTTTAACTTCGTGTTAAAACTTGTTAACTAACTGTTTGTTAGGTGTTTTGATTCGAAATTAAAAACAATAAAAGACGTTCTTTGAATACTTACACGAACAAAATAAATATCTTAAAACCAAACACACACAAAAAACAATTTAAATCATGAAATTAACTAAACTCAACGTTCTATTAACGTTCTTGTTTCTAGGGTTTTTGCTACAAGCTCAAACACCAGAAGGAGAATTAAAGAGATGGCACAAAGTCACTCTGACCTTTAACGGTCCTAACACCTCAGAGACCGCAAACCCAAATCCTTTTTCGGATTATCGATTGGATGTAACATTTACACATCAAGGTAGTAATACTAGTTATACTGTACCAGGATATTTTGCCGCTTGCGGAAATGCAGAAAATAATAGTTGTGATTCCGGTAATAAATGGCGAGTAAATTTTGCTCCAGATCAGACTGGTACATGGAATTGGTCGGCTTCTTTTAAATCAGGATCCAATGTAGCAATAAATGGTGGAGGATCTAATGCTGGATTTATGAATGGTGATACGGGATCTTTTAATATTGCTGAATCAAATAAGTCAGGAAGAGATTATAGAAGTAAAGAACTTGGAAGGCTTAAGTATATTGGAGAACATTATTTAAAGCATGTAGGAACAAATCCCAGTAATCCGAATGGACCTTGGTTTGTAAAAGCTGGAGCAGATTCTCCAGAAAATGCTTTTAACTATGTAGATTTCGATGCTACACCAAGTTATAATAATAACCTTAATAAAATAGGAAATAAAACGTGGCAACCACATCAAAGAGATTATGTAGCTGCTGATGCATCTTCTTATACTTGGTCGAATGGTAAAGGAACAGAAATTTTAGGTATGATCAACTACCTATCTGGTCAAGGAGCTAATGTTGTTTCTTTTTTAACATGGAACACTTCTGGAGATGGAGGAGCAGTTTTTCCGCATGTTTTGAAAGTTTCTGAACAAGAGTATGGAAACACAGCAAGAGGCCAACAATGGGATAAGGTTCATCACGATAGATTTGATGTGTCCAAAATGGCTCAATGGGAAAAAGTAATGGAGTATGCTGATAAAAAAGGAGTATATCTTCATTTTAAAACCATGGAGACGGAGAATGATAATAAAATGGATGGTGATAATTTCGGAAGAGAAAGAAAATTATACTATCGTGAATTAATTGCAAGATTTAGTCATCATTTAGCACTAAACTGGAATTTAACAGAAGAAACTACTTTAAAAGATCAAGTAGCAAAATCGACTGCAACTTATATTAAAAATGTGGATCCATATGATCATAATATTGTGATTCATACATATCCAAATCAACAAGACCAGCGATATAATCCATTGTTAGGAAATAACTCTGATTTAACCGGGGCTTCTATCCAAACAGGAAAAAACAACGTTCATAATGATGTGCGAAGATGGTTAGAAAAGTCTAGAAATTCAGGTAAAAAATGGGTAGTTGCTAATGATGAACAAGGTCCTGCTTCTACAGGAGTTAGAATTTCTGATAAAGAAGTAAGGCATAGAATTTTATGGGCTACTCTTATAGCAGGAGGAACAGGAGTAGAGTATTACAGTGGTTATACTAATGATGATGGTGATATAAACGGAAATGATCAGCGTAAAAGAGGTAATAAGTATAAAGAAGGAGGTTATGCACTTAGCTTTTTTAATCGTTATCTCCAGTCAGATATGGTGAACATGGTAAGTTCTGACGGTGTAACTTCGGATAATAACGATTATGTATTAGCAAAATCGGGTAGCATCTATGCAGTCTATAGACCTAATGGAGGATCTACAGGATTAAGTTTACCAGGAGGTAATAATAAATACGATGTACAATGGTATAATCCACGTTCTGGGGGAAATTTATCCACTAAACAAACTCTTGGAAACAATCTTGTTGCTCCAGATAATAATGACTGGGTAGCCCTAGTAACAAGTAAGGATGGTGATAATAATGGTGGAGGAAATTGTGGTACAATTTCTATGCAGGCAATTACAGATTTCCCTACACTTTCGGTAGCGGGTTTTTCACCTGCTTATAAAGATAATGCTCGAAATGCTCTAGCAATTAATGCCGCACAATACAAAGATAAGTTTGCTGCTGCAGAAGCTACTTTTAATGGAGATTCTGGAACTTATGATATCAATTTAGCTACACTTACAGAAATTGATGGCGAATCAACATACAGAGTTTCTGTTAATGGAACACGTATTGGTGAGTTTGTAAACCCTACAACTACTACTGATTATACTGCATCGGGGAGAACTTTTACAGGTGTTCAGGTTACTAAAGGTGATAAAATTAGAGTAGAATTTAACTCTCATACCAATGGTACCATACCAGAAGGTAATAGTACTGCATATTCTAGAGGAAGATGGACAGCTTTAAACTTCACTTGTACTGACAACGGTGGTGATGGAGGCGACGGCGGAGACGGCGGCGGTGATGGAGATAACTGTATCCCAACAGAACAAAATGGAATCCTAGCTGTAGAAGCAGAGAAGTTTGAAAGTCAAACTAAAGTAGCTGATAGAAAATGGTACGTGTTAGATGGTAGTGGAGCTTCAACTCCTACACCAGATCCGGATCCAGATCACTCTAATGGAGCTAGTGGAGGCGGATACTTAGAAATCTTGCCAGATACGCGAGTAACTCATAGTGACCCATTAGTAAATGGAGTAAGTTTTTCTAATACTCCTGGACAAGTAGCGATCATCGATTACAAAGTTAAGTTTACAAGTGCTGGAAGATACTTTGTATGGGTTAGAGCACATTCTACTGGATCCGAAGATAATGGAATTCATGTAGGATTAAATGGAAACTGGCCAGCATCAGGTGCAAGAATGCAATGGTGTGCTGGTAAAAACCAATGGACTTGGGAAAGTAAGCAAAGAACCAATGCAAATCACTGTGGAGAAGCGCAAAAGATCTATTTAGATATTCCTTCTGCAGGAGTGCATACAATCTCTTTCTCTATGAGAGAAGATGGTTTCGAAATGGATAAATTTGTATTGTCAAAAGCTTATAATAAGCCATCAGGTGCAGGACCAGATGTATTCTATACAGATTGCCAGGATCAAAATACCGCTCCTCAAGTTTCTGTGACATCTCCTGCCAATGGTGCAAGCTTTGATATAGGTCAAGCAATTCCATTAGTGGCTAATGCTTCTGATAGCGATGGATCTATTGCAAAAGTTGAATTTTATATAAATAACAACTTAACGGCTACAGAGCAAGTAGCACCTTACGAAACATCAACAACTATTAATGCTGCAGGTAGCTATACAATTACTGCAAAAGCTACTGATAATGAAGGAGCAACAAAGACGTCTTCTCCAGTAAATATAACTGTTAAAGATGATTCTACTCCACCAACTGATGCAATCGATATTCCTGGTTCTTTTGAAGCAGAAGATTTTGAGTTAAAATCAGGAAGTGTACGAATAGAAAATACTCCAAATAGTACTGGTAAAAACCTTGGGTTCATTAACAATGGAGATTTCGTATCATACAATGTAAATGTTGATGCAACTAGCGAGTACACTTTTGATTTCTATGCATCTACTAAAGGAACAGGTGGTACAGTGGATATTCTTGAAGCAGGAACAGTTGTAGGATCTGTATCAATTCCGGTTAATGGACAATGGCATGATTACAAGAAGTATTCTACCTCAGTGTCTCTTTCCTCAGGAGAAAAAGAATTGAGATTCGTATTCAAAGGAGGAACTGGATATCTGTATAATGTGGATAAAGTGGTTACAACAAAAATACAACCAGTAGAGCAAACAGTAACACTTAATCCAATACATGATGCATATATGCAAGGATCTACAGGATTCAATAACGATATGGTTCGTATAGAATTAAATAAGAGAACGGGATATTTAATGTTTGACCTTTCTTCTATAAATGGAACTATTACGAAAGCAGACTTAAAGTTTACTATATATTCTGATCCTGGAAATGGTAATATTAGTGTAACCAAAGGAAGTACTAACAACTGGACCGAAGCAAATTTGTCAAATTCAAACAAACCTGGAAAAGGAACCCAATTAGGTTCGTTAAATGCTAATTTCCCAGAAGGAAGCATAAAGACGATTCCATTAAAAACTGGGCAGATATCTGGAAATAGACTTTCGTTGATTATTGATGCTGTTTCTGGGAATGATTTTGCTTTTGCATCTAAAGAAAATGGATCCGTATCGAAGCCTCAGTTAGTAATTACATATACTACAAATAGGGATGATGGACAGGTTGAGGATGATATTACATTATATCCGAACCCAGTTGTGGATGTAATTAATATTTCTGGTTCAACTGCAGGAAAGACAATCAAGGTATTTAATACTGTTGGTATTCTTGTGAAAGAAGTAGTACTAACCGATGGTCAAAATACTGTTGACATGAGTAATTTATCATCTGGATATTACATCATAAATATTTTAGAAGCAGGTAAAACGAATAAGATTCTTTCGGCTAAGAAAGTATTAAAGCGTTAATCAAGTTCTTTCATCTTTTATTAGATCAAAATAAAATTTAAAAAGAAGGATAGGAAAATAGGCGGTCATTTAAAGACCGCCTTTTCCCCTAACTTATTATTAAATATAAGAAGTAAAGTGTTTTAAAACCTTTACCAAAAATGTTAAGATACTCTTGTATTATACAATCTGAAAAAGATTGGTTTTTGATCTAAAAAACAAAACGATTTTAATCATGGAAAAAAATAACAAATCAATCATATTCTTATTGTTATGTATGATAACAGTAAGTGTTTTTGCACAACCAACACCTCCAAATGGTAAGAAGTGGGAAAAAATAGACATCATGTCTGATGAGTTTAATGGTTCTTCATTAAATACTAATAAATGGGCAATAAATAGTCCTCAATGGGAAGGTAGAAAACCTGCCAGATTTGAAACATCATCAGTTTCTGTTGGAAACGGAGACCTTAAAATTTCTGCTTCTAAAAAGGCAAACCCATTTAATGGTTGGACTCATAACGGAGGTCTCGTTAGATCCTTAACAAAAAATACATACGGATATTACGAAACGCGAATGAAAGGTAATAAAACCTTTATGTCATCCACGTTTTGGCTTATTAATCAACGAAATGAAGGTAGTGGATGTAATCTTCGCGTTACAGAGTTAGATATTACGGAGACGGTAGGTGTTAACTCTAATGGAGCTAATTGGGTGAATAATATGATCACTAATATGAATTCCAATACGCACAGTAGAAATACAAATTGTAATAATACGCCTGTTGGGCAACAAGGAAACAAAGCTCCACTAGGAGAAGCTTCTTGGAAAAATTATCATACTTATGGAGTTTGGTGGAAAAGTAAAAGTGAAATTTTATTTTATCTAGATGGTCAGTTTGTTGGGCAAATTAAGCCACCAGCAGATTTTAATCTTCCTATGTACTTGCGTATGGTAGTGGAGACCTACGATTGGAATCCACCAAAAAATGGTCAGGATGGAATAAATGATTCTTTGGAAAATCGAACTACATATTATGATTGGGTACGCTCTTATAGATTAGTGGATGATACAAATCCTAATACCCCTCCAACAGTTAATGTTACGGCACCTACAAATGGAGCAGATTATCAGGTTGGTCAAACGATACCTTTAAAAGCGAATGCATCCGATAGTGATGGATCTATCTCTAAAGTAGAGTTTTTTGTAAATAATAACTTAATAGCAACAGAGCAAGTTGCTCCATATGAAACAACTACGGTTATTAATTCGGCAGGAAGTTACACTATCACAGCAAAGGCCACTGATAATGATGGAGCTGTTGCTACATCACAAGCTGTAAATATTGTTGTTAAAGATGATTCGGTTCCGCCAATTGATGTAATTAAGATACCAGGATCATTCCAGGCAGAAAGTTTTGAATCAAAATCGGGGAGTGTTCGTATAGAAAATACTCCTGGAACAAACGCTGGTAAAAATTTAGGGTATATTAAAAATGGAGATTTTACTAATTACACTGTAACTATAGATGCAACAAGTGAATATACACTCGATATATATGCCTCAAGTCAGGGAGTCGGAGGGAAAGTAGATATCTTAGAATCTGGATCTGTTGTAGGTTCTATAAATATTCCAGTTACTGGACAATGGCATAGTTATAAGAAATACTCTACTACTATTTCTTTGACTTCAGGAGAAAAAACATTGAGATTATCTTTTAAAGGAGGTTCTGGATATTTATATAACATTGACAAAGTTGTTGCTACAAAGATTCAGCAAGTGGAACAAACTATTACATTATCGCCAATTCACGATGCATATCTACAGGGATCAACGAGATATAACTCTGAGCTGGTTCGTATTGAGAATAACCGTCGTTCGGGATATTTGATGTTTGATTTATCGTCAATTAATGGGACAATAACAAAAGCGGATCTTAAGTTCACTGTATATTCGGATGCTGGAAATGGGAATATTGCTGTTAGTAAAGGAAATAGTAATAATTGGACAGAAACTAATTTATCCAATTCGAATAAGCCAGGAAAAGGAACACAATTAGGATCATTAAATACGAACCTTCCAATCGGTAGCACAAAAACAATTCCTTTAAAAACAGCACAAATTTCCGGTAATAAAATTTCATTTGTTATCGATGCTCTTTCGGGAAATGATTTTGCATTCGCTTCGAAAGACAATTCATCAGTCTCCAAACCTCAATTGGTGGTTACTTATACTACAAGTCGAAGTGATGAGAGTAACTCGAATATTATAAAATTATATCCTAATCCAGTGGTAAACACAATTAACTTTTCTTCTGACATGGAAGGCCAAATAGTTAAAGTGTTTAATGTTAATGGAGTATTGATGAAAGAAACTACTTTAGAAGCTGGTCAAAATTCTATTGATGTAACTAGCTTGTCATCTGGATATTATATTATCAACGTTTTAGAAGCGGGTAAGTCAAATAAATTAATTGTTTCTAAGAAAATAGTTAAACAATAAGAATCAATTATAACAAGAAATACTAGCTAACTACTAGTATTATTTACACAAACTCAGTATGTAGAAACTATCCCCTGAAAAAGGGATAGTTTCTCTTCTTTAATTTTAGAAGAAAACTCAAAAAAAATGAAAAATTTAGTTTCAAAAAAATATAAATATTCTACGCAGAAAACTATAGGAAGTATGCTGTTTCTATTGATTTTTATAACCACTCAATTAGAAGCCCAATTGAGAGTAGGAGATCCAGGAGTTACTTTTGATTCGGAAAAATTTGATAACCGTTATCAACAAATGAAAGAATGGGAAAAAGCCGGTGTTAGAGGTGGTATCCCTTTTTTAAAAGACATTAAAATTGTAAAAACTCTAACTAATGGTGCGGATAGTGATGCAATTAATAGGGCAATTGAGGATGCATCTAAACAAAACGGATTGGTAGCAGTGTTTTTGAAAAATGGAACCTACAATATCAATAAACGAGTTTCCATGAAATCAAATGTCTCTTTGATAGGAGAGAGTAGAGAAGGTGTTAAATGTATCATTAGGATGAATAGTAGCAATGCCTTTAGTTTTTATAAGGTTAGTAAAAGTGGAATATATACTCTAACAATCGAAGGGAGTTGGGGAAAACCAAAATACGACTGGAATTATAGTTTAAGTGCTAACGATGAATTAAGAGGTAATGATAATATATCTGTTAAGTTTAATGATTCTCCTGACTGTTGGTTAGATAAAGTAAATATTATTAATTCTGCAAGAGATCCAGTAAGGGTTCCTTCTAACCATGTGACATTGAGAGATTTAATGGTAGATGGAGCTCATAAAAAAGCAGGTGGTGCGCAAGGATATTTTTTTATACAAGGAGCTTATAATCTTATTACAGGATGTAAGGTTACCCGTTTACGACATATATCTTTACAAGGAAGTAACGTTGAATATAATGTGGTGTATGATAATGATTTTAGGCAAGAAGTAAGTTTCCATAGTGGTGATAATGGAAATAACCTAATAGAAAATAACAGAATTACATTACCTAGAGATATGCCTAACTCTAAAGCTGATACACCAAATGCGGCTTATAACAATAGAAATGAACCCAACTACTATGCAATTATGGGACCTTGGTCCATCCAACATCAAAATTCAAAAAAACCAAATTTTATATATAAGAATAATTGCCTTGAAGAAAATCATAATAATATTAAACCATGGTCAGATCCTAATTTATTGTACAAAGGACCTCGAGAAGTAAAACCTTCGAATCCTGCAACAAATTTTCCGGCGTTATCAGCGAGTGAATCTCCAAAAGGAGGAACGCTATACCCTGTATTACTTGGTAGTGGAGGTACTAATATAAAACCAGAAGTATCTGTAACCTCACCATCTAATGGAACTAATTTTGAAGAAGGGCAATCGGTTACGATAAAAGCTAACGCTTCTGATTCTGATGGAACAGTTTCTAAAGTAGAATTTTTTGTTAATGGTAGTTTAGTAGGAACAGACACTACCTCTCCATATAATATAACTACTACGTTAAATAATGTGGGAAACTATACAATAACTGCTAAAGCAATCGATAATGATGAGGCTGTATCTACATCTGTACCCATTACTATTACTGTAGAGGATGATTCGGTTCCTCCTGGTGATATAATTAATATTCCAGGATCTTTTGAGGCCGAAGATTTGATTACAAAATCAGGTAGCGTTCGTATCGAAGATACTCCAGGAACAACCTCAGGTAAAAATTTAGGCTTTATCAAAAATGGAGACTTTGTTGATTATACTGTAAATATTGATATTAGTAGCGAATATACTTTTGATATTTATGCCTCAAGTAATGGAGCTGGAGGAAAAGTAGATATTTTAGAATCAGGATTTATTGTTGGTACGATAAATATTCCGGTAACAGGACAATGGCATAATTACAAGAAATATTCCACTACTGTTTCTTTAACTTCAGGAGAAAAAACATTGAGATTATCTTTTAAAGGAGGTTCTGGATATTTATATAACATTGACAAAGTTATCGCAACAAAGATCCAGCAAGTAGAGCAAACAGTTACTTTAATTCCAATACAAGATGCTTATTTACAAGGATCAACTAGACACAATCTTGATATGATTCGAATTGAGCATAATCGACGTTCAGGGTATTTGATGTTTGATTTATCATCAATCAACGGAACTATAACAAAAGCTGATCTTAAGTTCACTGTATATTCAGATGCTGGAAATGGGAATATTGCTGTTAGTAAAGGAAATAGTAATAATTGGACAGAAACTAATTTATCCAATTCCAATAAGCCAGGAAAAGGAGCACAATTAGGATCATTAAATACGAATCTTCCAATCGGTAGCACAAAAACAATTCCTTTAAAAACAACACAAATTTCTGGTAATAAAATTTCATTTGTTATCGATGCTCTTTCGGGAAATGATTTTGCATTTGCTTCAAAAGAAAATATATCAGTCTCAAAACCTCAATTGATTATCACTTATACTACAAATCGAAGTGATGAAAATACATCGAAGGATGTGCTATTGTATCCTAATCCAGTGATAAATACCATTAATTTTTCTTCTAATATAGAAGGTCAAATAGTTAAAGTATTCAATGTTAATGGAGTGTTGATGAAGGAAACTGTTTTAGAAGCTGGTCAAAATTCTATTGATGTAGCCAATCTGTCATCGGGTTATTATATAATCAATGTTTTGGAAGCTGGTAAATCAAATAAATTAATTGTTTCTAAGAAAATAGTTAAGCAGTAAAGCAGGTAAAACTATAAGAGTAAATACTAGTTAACTACCAGTATTATTTGCACAAACTCTGTATAGAGAAACTATCCCTTAAAAAAGGATAGTTTCTCTTCTTAATTTTAGAATAACAAGAAAAAGGTCTTTGTAAGAATTTTTTTCAAATAGCATAAAAATATCTTATCACTCTCTTAACAATGAAAAAAAACAGCAATATGTAACCTGAAAAAAGAGTTATGAAAACCTTTAACCTCACATAAATTAAAATAATACACAAATCATTTAGACATGAAAAAAAACTTACGAAACTTATTGTTAATCTTTTTAGGATTACAAGGGACACAGGTCGTCGCACAACACAATTATGGTGAAGCTTTACAAAAATCAATATTGTTTTATGAATCACAACAATCAGGGGTTCTTCCAGATTGGAATAGAATTAGCTGGCGTAGTAACGCCGGTGTAAATGATGGGCAAGATGTTGGATTAGATCTAACTGGTGGATGGTTTGATGCTGGAGATCATATAAAGTTTGGTTTCCCAATGGCATTTTCCGTAACTGCATTAAATTGGGGGTTTTTAGAATATAAAGATGGTTATGATGCTGTGAATCAAACAGAACATTACAAGAGAAACATAAAATGGGTAACAGATTATTTTATAAAATGTCACCCTTCTAAATTTGAATTTTATGCTCAAGTTTCTAAAAAGGGACAAGATCATAATTTTTGGATGCCTGCCGAGATGATAGATGTACATCCGCAATATGGTCAAAGAGAATCTTATAAATTAGACGTGGATCACCCAGGAACAGAAGTAGTTTGTGAAACAGCTGCTGCTTTAGCTTCTGCTAGTATTATATTTAAAGACAGTGACCCTACATATAGCGCTACTTTATTACAACATGCTAAAGATCTATATGAATTTGGAGAAACGTATAAAGGAAAATATACTGAAGAAGGTGGAATTCCAGCTGTTGGGACTTATTCTTCTGGAGGGTATGAAGATGAATTAAGTTGGGGTGCTTTATGGTTGTACAAAGCAACAGGAGATAATACGTATCTTCAAAAAGCTGAAGCCGCTTATGGAGAACCAGATTATCTATGGAGTTTTGTATGGGATGATAAGCGATATGGAAATATGGTTTTATTAGCGCAGCTTACAGGAAAGCAACAATATATTGATAATACAGAAAGACATTTGCAGTTTTGGATAGACAATGGGAATGGTATAACATACTCTCCTGGAGGTCAGGCGCATCTTACACAATGGGGGTCTTTACGTCATTCTATGAATGCAGCATTAACAGCTTTAATATTTAGTGATACTGTAGATACTCCAAATAAGCAAGAATATCACGATTTTGCTGTTGATCAAGTTAATTATGCTTTAGGCGATAACCCTAATAATCGTAGTTTAGTTACTGGTTATGGAGTAAACCCTCCTACAAAACCACACCATAGAGGACAACATTCTAGTTGGATAAGAAGTGAAAGTATTCCAGAAGAATCAAGACATACACTTTGGGGCGCATTAATGGGAGGACCAGGAAATCCTGATGATGTTTTTGTAGAGAATAGATCAGATTTTCAAGCTAATGAAGTTGCTTGTGACTATAATGCCTGTTATCAAGGAGTTTTAGCTAGAATGGTAATGGAATTTGGAGGTACTGCATTGGATAATTTTCCGCAAGAAGAGCAAGCGAATACTGAATTTCTTAATGAAACGAAAATCAATAGTGAGTCAGGAAGATTTACAGAATTGGCAATTTGGCTAAATAATAGGTCAGCTTGGCCTGCAAGAATTCCGGGAAGTTTAACAGCACGTTATTTTATTGATATTACCGAAGGAATTAATGCGGGATATACACCTAGTGATTATGAAATTACTAGTCGAGGAAATGGTCAAGCTACAGGAGGTTTACAAGTGTGGAATGCAGATGACAATATATATTTTGTTGAGGTAGCTATTGATAATGAAAATATGCCTTTTCCAGGTGGGCAAGGAGAACATCGAAAAGAAATTCAAGTAAGAGTTTCAGTGCCTAATGACGCTTCTGATAGTTCTTGGGATCCTACTAATGATTATTCTTATGAAAATTTAAGTAATACACTTATCGAATCAGAAAAAGTTCCTATTTATGCTGATGGGGTATTAGTTTGGGGTACGGAGCCTTCAAGGTCATTATCTGTAACTGATTTTGATGTGTTAGGACTACAGTTATTTCCTAATCCTGCAAAAAATGTAATCTACATTTCTGGAGATTTAACAAAGATTCAAAATTCGACTGTTGTGATCTCTGGAATAACCGGAAATATCATAAAATCTATTACAGTATCTGACGTTGCTACAGATAGGATTTCGATACCAACTTGGAATTTATCATCTGGGATGTACTTTGTTAGTTTAACTTCTAATACTGGTGCTAAAGCGACTACCAAGTTTATGAAGAATTAATATGATCGTTTTATATCTATAAAAGAAGGTGCTTATTTGTAAGCACCTTTTTTTAGTAAAGTTGTTTTAAAACAAGAAGTAATTCTGTTACTAATCTCCCTATATTTGTAGGTTCAATATGTACAGATGCTTTATCAATACACAAAAGAGTTTAGTTATAATCTGAAGTTGGCAGCCCCAGTAATGTTGGGTATGTTGGGACATACTTTTGTGGGATTAATTGATAACATTATGGTTGGGCAATTAGGTACTGCGGAATTAGCTGCAGTATCTCTAGGAAATAGTTTTATGTTCATTGCGATGTCTCTAGGTATTGGTTTTTCTACTGCAATAACACCTCTAGTAGCAGAAGCAGATGGAGAAGATAATTTTAGCAAAGGTAAATCAGCATTTAAGCACGGATTATTTTTGTGTACAACCTTAGGTATAGTTTTATTTTTAGGGATATTATTAGCGAAACCACTTATGTACTTTATGAGACAACCAACAGAAGTGGTTGAGTTGGCGATACCATATTTGGACTTAGTTGCAGTCTCATTAATTCCTTTAATTATTTTTCAAGCTTTTAAACAGTTCTCCGATGGGTTGTCAATGACCAAATATCCAATGTATGCAACATTAATTGCGAATATTGTTAATGTGGTGTTGAATTATTTGCTAATTTTTGGGAAGTTCGGTTTCCCTCAGATGGGGATAGTAGGAGCAGCAGTAGGAACATTAGTTTCTAGATTTGTTATGGTAATCTTTTTATGGTTTTTTCTGAAATATAAAGAGAGATCAAAAGCGTATGTATCTAATATTAAATTCTTTTCTCTCCAAAAAAACATGTTGAAAAAAATAGTTACATTAGGTTTTCCTTCTGCATTACAGATGTTTTTTGAAGTTGCTATTTTTACGTCGGCTATTTGGATCTCGGGTATTTTAGGTAAAAATCCGCAAGCAGCCAACCAGATAGCATTGAATTTGTCGGCAATGACTTTTATGGTAGCTATGGGATTGAGTGTTGCTGCGATGGTTAGAGTAGGGAATCAAAAAGGATTGAAAAAATATAAAGAACTCAGAAGAATTGCTTTTTCGATATTCTTATTAACTTTTTTTATTGAAATTGTATTTGCATTATGTTTTGTTATTTTTAATAATGTTCTTCCCGAGATTTATTTAGATGTTAACGACACAGAAAATTTAGCGGATAATACAGAAGTAATTGGAATCGCTGCGAAACTTTTGATCATTGCTGCATTGTTTCAGATATCCGATGGAATACAAGTGGTAGTTCTTGGTGCGCTACGAGGATTACAAGATGTTAAAATACCTACTGCTATTACATTTTTTGCGTACTGGGTTGTTGGTTTTCCTGTTAGTTATTATCTAGGTTTATATACTGAATATAAAAGTTCAGGTATTTGGATAGGACTATTGGCAGGGTTAACAACATCGGCAATATTACTTTATTTTAGATTCAATTATTTAAGTAAAGATCTAATGTTAAAAAAAGGTAATGCGTAATCTTTTTTGACTTTTACAATATAGATAGTTTTAGATCGTTTCTTTTTTTGGACTAGTTTTTGTTACTTGTCAAAGTATATTTCATATTAAGAAATATTTAACTATATTTCGAATATATCTAAACCTGAAAAGAAAAGAGATGAATAGCCCAAAATCTAACCTTTACCTTTTACTTTTTGCGATTTTTAGTGTTAGTTTTAGTAACACTATTAATGCGCAAAATTTAATTCCTAATCCAAGTTTTGAAGAAACGAATGCAGCTGTTAGAAAATTAAAGCATGAGATGCGAAACTTTGGTGTCATTTCACATTGGAAATCTTTAACAAATACACCTGATGCACACCATCCAGCTGTAAGCGAAGTAAAGTTTGACCATAAAGCACCTGGATTTCTAAAGCAATTTGGTCCTCAGGTTCCTAGAACAGGTGAGTCTAAAGTAGGATTATATGTAACGGGTAACAATACGAAAGAATCCATTGTTACGAAATTGGTTAGCCCTTTAAAAGCGGGGAAGTATTATTATTTTCATATGTATGTGTCACTTGGAGAAGGAAGAGTTAGTAATTCGTGTACTTCATCAATAGGTTCTTATTTTACAGCTAGGGTTCCTAGGATTACAGAAACATCAACTTATAAACTGCACATAGAATCTTCAGAGATGATTTGTGATACAAAAGAATGGACGAAAGTTTGCGGAGTTTATAAAGCTAAGGGAACTGAAAAATATATCTCTTTAGGGTATTTTTCGGATACACCTAATGGAAAATCATTAAAAGGTGGACCATTTAACGATGCATATTATTATATAGATGATGTAGAGCTTAGAGAAATGCAAGATGTGCAAGGTGTAGCAGTGGATAATATCTGTGATATGGCACTTGACTTTTCTGATATAGAATACCTAATCGGAGAAAGTGAAGTTTATGAGGAGATTAAAACAGCACTTGATTCTTATCTTCAATATCTTAAAGTCTTTAAGTTTGATAGTATTAAAATAGTTGGTCATGCGAATGATTCTGAAATTGAATTTGAAAATGAAATTCTTTCATCTGCTAGAGCTGGATTTGTTAAAGATTACTTGATAGAAAATGGAATTGACGAAACCTTGATAGAATATGTGGGTGTTAGTAATACAGAACCTAAAGAAGGAGAAGGTATAGATAATTCAGAATTGGGTTCTAACGCTAGAGTTCAAATTATTATAGAATAAATCCTAATAAAGACATAACAAACAAGAAGAGGTAAATTTTAAAATAAATTTACCTCTTCTTGTTTTTGTTACTTTGGGATTAAACTTCGTAGCTTTGCTTAACATAATATTTTATATATGAGTTTTCCAAAATTCTTATTAGGTGATAATACAGATTATCCAAATGCCATCTTTGTAGTGCATACAGAATTTCCTCGGTTTATTATTAATTTAGAGAATGATGAGGTGGAGTGGTTAGAAGAATTTGATAAAAGCGATGAAAAAGAATTAGAAAGTGAGGCTGAGAATCTATTTCAGGCTGCGAATGATTTTTATGATCGAGAGATTGAACGTTATGAAGATTAATTAATGTTTTAATTAAAAAAGAAATATAAATTACTTGTCATTATGGAAGAACTTATACAATTAGATAAAGATCTGTTTGTTTTTCTTAACAATTTAGGAACTCCTTTCTGGGATGGTTTTTGGTTGTTTATGACAGAAAAATTATATCAAATTCCCTTGTATGTACTTCTGTTATACTTTTTTTATAAGTACTATGGAATTAAAGGTACGATTATAACACTTGTTATAGTAGCTGCTTTAATAACAGCATCTGATCAGTTATCTAATTTATTTAAAAATGTTTTGTTTATGAGGCCAAGACCTTGTCGGGCAGAAGGGGTAGAGGAATTTACCAGATTTATAGCTGAGAGATGTGGTCGTCATGGGTATTTTTCTGCTCATGCTGCTAGTTCTATGGCATTAGCCTTTTTCACTGGATTGGCTTTGCAAAAAAAGTTGATATATATATTTCCTTTTATGGTGGTTTGGGCTACTGTAGTTAGTTATAGCAGAATTTATGTTGGAGTTCATTACCCAGGAGATATTATAACGGGTATGGCTATCGGAATTCTTTTAGGTGTAGGCGCCTATAAATTACTTATGTTTTTAGTCAAAAAATATGTAAGATAGATCTATAATTAAGTCTAATGTTAGTGTTTCACTAATTTTATAACTTTTTTCTTTTCTAATATTAGATAATAGATACCATTACTGTAAGATGATATATCTATTTCTTTACGAGAACCTTGATCTAATATTTTACCCGCATTATTTACCAGTTTCCATTTTTTAGTGTTTTTTGTGATATGTATTATATCTGATGTTGGGTTCGGATATAATACCGTTGCTTCTGTAATATCAACTTCTGGTATAGAAAGTTCTTGATTACATTCTTCTGGAGTAGAAAATTGAAGTCCTGTATCAAAATCTTCGTTTAGATTTAATGCAATATTTTCGAAAATCAGTTCTTCTCCTAAAATTGAAGTTACTCTTAGATTCATCGGAGATGGAATTCCAGAAGTTTCTATAAAAAAGTTAAATAGTTCTCTATTTGTGTTTTTCCAAGTATTATCTGGTAATTGATATTCCATTTTAGAAATTGCATGATTAATGTTTCTAAATTGGATGGCTGTCCAGAATTCACTGGAACCTTCTTTAAAATTAATTTTAATAGTTTCATTAGTAAGTATAGTTTCACAGGGTACAAACTTCCACGATATTGGGACTCTACCGTCAATAACCTCGGCAATCATTTCAAAAGCCTCCATAGTCATATCGACATCACCAGAAGCGCACTCAGGACAACGATCAACTACATTTAGAATAACACTTCCTTTTGCTCCAGTCACTTCGATACAGGCTCCACAACCATTGCTGCCATCGTAATCAAAATTATTTAGTGCACAATGCATATAATCTCCAACTCCTACAGGCAAAGAACAATTACCAAAAGTACCTCCTGCTACACCATCATAAAATGTACCTTCACCCGTATGTACGGTATCGTTGCATTCCTGAGCAGAAATTTTCATAATCATGATTACTGCCAAAAAGCAGAAAATATAATTGTGTGAATTCATTAAGTTAGGTTTTAATTCTTTTTAAATTTCTTTCTTTTTTTCTTTTTACTAAAAAGCCTCTTTAAAAAATTATCTCTTTTTTCCGGTTTACATTCTAAATCTTCAAGCACATTATTAGAAGTTTTTTCGAAACTACTTTTGGTTATAGGATCGAAAACGGGGTTCTCGTTCATTTTTTGATAAAGTTCTCCGAAGATTGGTAATGCAGAATTAGCGCCTTGTCCCTGTTTGGTGGTTTTAAATCCAATATTATAATTATCATTCCCGACCCAGGTTACCGTGACAAGTTTTGGTGTAATCCCTACAAACCAACCGTCTTTGTTATCTTGAGTTGTACCCGTCTTTCCTGCTATATCATTTTTTAAGCCATAGGTTTTTCGTAATCTGGTTGCTGTACCATTATCTACAGTAGATTTCATCATTTCTAGCATTACCTGTCGGGTATAATCGCTATAGGCAGTTTCTGTTTTTTCTTTTTCAAAAGATGCAATTAGTTTGCCATTTCTATCTTGTATTTTTGTGATATAAAAAGGTTGAACACCTTTAGATTTATTAACGTAACTAGCATAAGCACCAGCTAATTCTTTAATTTTGATTCCAGCTGTTCCTAGTGCAATGGACGGTTGTTCCGGTAGCTCTTCATCGATTCCCATTTTTTTTATTTGATCAAGCACATTTGTAACTCCAACTTCGTCCATAACTTTTACAGCTATTGTATTTACCGAGTTACTTAAAGCAGTTTCTAGGTTGTAGTTTAAATAAGGATCTTGTTCTGTAGAAGAATTTTTTGGTGTCCAATCTTCTAAATTAGTATAAGTAACTTCTTTTAATGGGAAATAAGTACAAGGTTTCATTCCATTTTCAATGGCTGCAGTATATACAAAAGGTTTGAACGTGGAACCTACTTGTCTTTTACTTTGTGATACGTGATCATATTTAAAGTATCTATAGTCAATACCTCCTAAATATGTTCTAACGGCACCATCTGTAGGGTCAATTGCTATCATTCCTGCATTCAGAAATTTTAGATAATGCTGGACACTATCTTTGGTAGATACTTTTTTGGTAATATTACCTCCCCATTCAAAAAGTTCCATTTCTTGTTTTACAGATAATGAATCCTTGATCTGGTTTTCACTAAGACCTTGTTCAAGGTATTTCTTGTAAATAGGAAGTCGTTTAATTGTATTGTCTAGAAGTTTTGTGTTTCCTTTCCAAGGAGCCTTTAAACCATATTCTTTTTCATATACGTTTTGTAAGTTTCGCATATGATCTTTCATTACTTTTTCGGCTAATGATTGCATTTCGTAATCTAAGGTTGTATGTATTATCAACCCATCTTTATAGATATCATATAAGGTACTATCTGTTTTTTTGTGCTTTTTTAAGATCTGAATAAGTTCTTTCTTTACTTCTTCTCTAAAATAAGGTGCCAATCCCAGATCATGATTAAAGTATTGATAATCCAATACGATATTTTTATTCATCACTTGGTCTGCCACATTTTGAGTAATGTGTCCGTATTTTACCATTTGGCGTAAAACAACATCGCGTCTTAATTGACTTCTTTCTGGGAAGAGTCTAGGGTTATAGCTATGGTTAGCCTTTAAACTACCAATTAATGTAGTTGCTTCTGATAATGTAAGTTCTTTGGTTGATTTATTGAAAAATTTCTGCGAAGCACTCTCAATTCCATATGTGTTATCAGGAAAAGGAACAGTATTAAAATACTGGGTTAAAATATCTTCTTTAGAGTATAAATCTTCAATTCGTTTAGCAACAATAGATTCTTTTAATTTATTTACTACAATGCTAAAAACCCCATAGTCTTTTCTTCCAAAAATATTTTTGACTAATTGTAATGTAATTGTACTTCCTCCTCCAGAGGATTTATCACTTAATAAGATAGTTTTAAAAAAGACTCTAAGTAAACTAACATTATCAACGCCATTATGTTGGTAGAAACGAATATCTTCTGTGGCGACTAATGCATCTATTAAATGATCTGGGAGATCATCATAGGTTATGGGTTGTCTGTCATAGATATAATATTTTCCAATAAGACGTCCATCTTTGTCTAGAACTTGTGTTGCTTCTACTTGTTTTAATGAGCTCAATTCATCTTTGTTCGGAATGTTTCCCCAGAAACCAAAATAAATGCTTCCATAGAAAATAATGAGGATGAAAATAAATCCTCCTAATGAGATTAATGGATACTTAATCCATTTTTTTTTTAATAGTACTCGTATCATAGATCTGACTACTGTTAACGCTAAAAATATAATATTATTGAGGAGTATCATGCTTTACAATATTCCTAAAATTAATTTCAGGGAAACACTTACTTTTTTTGAAGGTTAATTATCACGGTTTTATGATTTTTTATTTTAAATTGTAGTAATAAATACTGTGTCATAAGCACTAGAAGAAAATTATTTGGAGCATCCATCAAAATTGAGCTTCAAAATGGATTGTATTAAAAAATGTAACACAAAATAACATTCTTTGATTTACTATTTATTAGTAAAGTAACCGACTAATCCTGCGCATTATGAAAAGAGTAATTGTTAACTACAAGAAACTGAATAAAGATATTTTAAATCTTTTAGTAGGTAAATTTCCAGATGGCTATTCAGACAGTGATATTATTTCTTTTAAAAATCATCAAAATCATACTATTGAGGCTGTTGAGGTAAAAACTAATGATACCATATATTTAGTCAAAATTAGTGAGCGTCTTGCTGGTGTTATGCAAGATCACGATGAGAACACTTCTAATATTAAAGTTCCGGAAGCTGTTACAAAAGAACAAGTGAGAGATGAAGTAAACTTTGATGTTTAACTGATTATATTATAGGCTCCAAGTAAACAGATAGTGCCGTTATTTCGATTTTTTATGTTGATTTAATAGAGATGTTGCTGCCGCAAAGGGAGTGATTTTATGTTGTTGTACAGCCTTAATTTGATCAGGTAAAGATTTTTTGATTTCTGGATGGTTATAGAATGAGCTTTTTAGCTCTTCTTCAATAGTTTGTAATAACCAAAATTTATTTTGTCGAATTCTATTTTGTTCGAAATACCCATTTTTTGTTGAAATATCTAAATACCTTAAAATTAATTCCCAGATCTCTTCAATGCCAGTATTTTTAAGAGCACTACAAGTCAATACTTCTGGAGACCAACTACTTTCAGCGATAGGGTAAAGGTGCAAAGCTTTTTTAAATTGGTTTTTAGCCTCCCTAGCACGTTTTAGATTGTCGCCATCTGCTTTATTAATAACAATTGCATCCGCCATTTCGATAATTCCTCGTTTAATTCCCTGAAGTTCATCTCCCGCTCCGGCTAATTTTAATAAAAGGAAAAAATCTACCATACTATGCACAGCAGTTTCGCTTTGCCCAACTCCAACAGTTTCAATGATTATTATATCATAGCCTGCAGCTTCACATAAAATAATTGACTCACGTGTTTTTTGGGCAACTCCTCCTAAAGAACTTCCGGAAGGAGAAGGTCTAATAAAAGCACCAGTTGATCTCACAAGTGATTCCATTCTGGTTTTGTCTCCTAAGATGCTCCCGCCAGAAATAGTGCTACTAGGATCTACCGCTAAAACGGCTACTCTTTTTCCTTTTTTTATAAGAAGATTTCCTAAAGCTTCGATAAATGTACTTTTTCCTACTCCAGGAACTCCTGTAACTCCTATTCTTATAGAGTTATTAGCATAAGGAAGACATTTTTCAATAAGTTGTTGGGTTTTTTGACTGTGTTTTTGTTGAGTACTTTCTACTAATGTAATTCCTTTGCTTAAAGCTGCTGTGTTTTGTGAAACAATTCCTTCAAATATATTAGGAATAGATACTTCCTTTTGCTGTAATTTTTTAAAACGATCAATAACATTCTTATTGGTGTTAGAGGGGATTTTAGAAGATTGATCTTTCATATAATTTTATTCAGAAACTACTTTAGAGCAAATTTATAAATTCATTTTAGTATACATTACTATTCTTGTATAGAATACAAAGTAAAATTATTATTTAGAAGTTATAGGGATCGCAATAGCCGTTTGATCCCAAGCTAAGAACATAATAGTAAAATTATTAGCCTCCTGAAAGTAAATAGAAAATTGTTCTACAACATTCAATAAATGTTGTACAGGAACTTCTATAGTTAGTATATCATATTCAGGGTTTCTAGATGGAGTACCGTCTGTAAAATTAACCCCCCAATTATATTGACCTTTATTAAAAATAACCTTCCAAGAGTCTTTTCCGGGGATTGTCCATAGCGTATAGGTTCCGGCTTTTAGTTCCGTGCCATCCACGAGAATTGACTTATCAGTCGTAAAAGTTGTGGCCTCATTGGCACCAGTTCTCCATACTTTATCAAAAGGAACTAATTCTCCAAAAATTTTCCTACCGTTTTTAATAGGTCTATTATAAAAAACAGTAAAGTTTGTTTCTTTACTTGCATGTGTCACTGTCTGTTCTGGACTATGCGCTTTGGTCTTCGATTTAAGAATTGATATTCCTGCAATTCCTATAATTACAATTCCGATAATTATGATTAATAATCTTTTTAAGAGCTTAGACATTAGTTGCTTTTTTGTTTTTAAAGATAATCCATTTTACATGTGAAAATACAGATATTTATGTACTTTTGGGCTCTTACTAGTGACATATGGTCGAAAAATCCTTTAAAAAATTTACTTCAGATATTAAATTTACCGATGATACTTATGTTATTATTGGTTCTGGAATTGGCGGCTTAACCACTGCGGTTTTTTTAGCTAAAGCTGGGAAAAAAGTAGTAATCTTAGAGCAACATTATACTCCAGGTGGATTTACACACACTTTTAAGAGACGAAAAGGATTGATTTGGGATGTAGGAGTTCATTACGTGGGGAACATGGAAGAAGATTCGGGATTACGTAGGATTTTTAATTATCTATCTGATAATAAGTTGGAATGGGATTCGATGGGAGATCCATACGATGTAGCGTACATAGGTGATCGTAAGTTTGAATTTGTTAGCGGAAAGGAAAACTTTAGACAGAAGTTTAATGAATACTTTCCTAATGATACTATTGCAATAGATAAATATTTAGAATTACTTCAGAAATCAATTAAGAAAAACCTTTTATATTTTGCTCAGAAAGCTTTTCCAACATTTCTAAGTGTAGTTTTAGGCCCTTTATTTAGAGGGATACAAAGTTCTATTTCTAAAAAAACTACATATGAGGTATTAAGTAGTATTACAGATAATCAGGAGCTTATTGCAGCGTTATGCGCCCAATGTGGAAATTATGGGCTATCACCTAAAGAAAGTAGTTTTGCTTCCCATTGTATAGTAATTAATCATTTTATGGAAGGAGGGTATTATCCTAGAGGAGGAGCTAATCGTATCCACGAGACCATAATTGATAATTTAGAATCTTTAGGGGTTCAGGTATATATCAAAGCAAAAGTTGAAAAAATTCTTACTAAAGGAAGAGCAGTGCGTGGAGTGATGATTAATGGACAAGAATATGTATGTAAGAAAGTAATAAGTAATGCAGGAGCTCGTAATACTTTTTTACGTTTATTAAACAATTCTTTGAACAATAAAAAATATTTGAATTTTGAAAAGATTAATCCATCTACCTCTCATTTGTGCTTGTATGTTGGTTTAAATAAAAGCGATAAGGATCTTAAACTACCAAAATATAATATTTGGTGGTATGATGATAAGGATACAGATAGTATTTTAAATGATAGAAATAATCTAGAAAAAGATACTTTGTCTTTTGCCTATATATCTTTTCCTTCTGCGAAAGATAGTTTATGGCCTTCTGAGCACCCTGATCAATCAACAATTCAATTAATAGGTAGGGCTTGGTATTCGGATTTCAGTAAATACGAAGATAAGCCTTGGCTCAATAGAGGCGAAGAATACGATAAAATTAAAGAGAAATTTAAGCTTAAAGGATTAGCATTGCTTAAAGAACTCTACCCACAATTGGATGGGCAAATAATCCATGCAGAAGTTTCTACTCCTGTTTCTACGAGAAAATTTAGTAATTACAGTCAAGGAGAAATTTATGGGATCACTCATGGACCGGAGCGATATCAAACTAGAGTCTTGAGACCTAGGACTCGTATTAAAGGTTTGTATTTAACTGGGCAAGATATTACATTAGTTGGAGTAGGTGGAGCTATGGGGAGTGGTGTTTTGACTGCAGCTACAATTATAAAATGGAATATGAGTAAGCAGTTTAAAGAAATTGCTGCTAAATATTAACCGCTATATTTTCTTCATGATTCTCATAGAATTCATCACATTTACTGCATATGTGTTTCGTTGAGTAACTAATAAGTCAAGTACTGATTTTGGCAATAATTTAGTTTCTAAGAAATTGTCTATTTGATTGATTATATCTTTCGTACTATCAACATTATCCTTCATAAGATTGATAACATTTTTAAACTCTTTAGTATCTGTTTTAGTATTGTTAATTGGAGTAAGCATTTCTTTGATAATTTGTGATTAACAGAATTAGTGTATTTCAATAGTCTTATCTTTTATAAAAAGCTTACTTCGTTTCGTGATTTTTTTTAACAAATTGATATTCAGTGTGTTTTGTTTTTTTGTTTTTTTTATCTTTAATTTTGCAACAAATTGATATTCCCTGTCGTCTTTAGAAGAGAATAGTAATTAGAACAGTTTTAAGAAAGTAATCACTAACCAAAATTTAGAAAAGTTTGTTACAGAGCGAGCTAATAGAACAATGTAGGGCTAATGATCGTAAAGCACAGATGAAGCTTTATAATAAATACTGTGATGGTATGTATTATGTAGCATTACGATTTCTAAAAGATCCTTTTGAGGCTGAAGAAGCCATGCAAGAATCTTTTATTAAAGCCTTTTTAAAACTTCATCAGTTTACCGGTGATGTGACTTTTGGTGCGTGGCTAAAACGTATAGTGATTAATAAGAGCATTGATATGCTCAAAGCGAAGAAGATGAATATGGTTGCTATTAATGAGCAGGTGATGTCTACCGTAGAAGAGCAGGATGATTGGTCTGTTGCTGATTCTACAACGGTTGACGAAGTAAAGGGAGCAATAGAAAGATTACCTGAGAAATATAAATATGCTGTAATGCTATTTTTAATAGAAGGATATGATCATAAGGAGATCAGTGAAATATTAGATATTACTCCAGTTGCTTCAAGGACTTTAGTACATAGAGGAAAGAAACAACTTCAGGATCAATTAAAACATTTGAGAGATGGGACAGGATATTAGAGAGTTATTAAAACAAGACAACAGAATTCCTTCAGAACGTTTGTCAGAAGGACATCAGAATCGTTTTATGGCAAGATTAGAGGAGGAACTTCCTAAAAAAGCCAGGAAATTTAACTATGGTTGGTTAAGAATTGCAGCCAGTGTTGTGGTAATCTTATCAATATCTATGTTCGCTTTTAATGAGTTTGGAAATAATAATGGTAGTAATACTAAAATTGTTGATACCAATACTCCAGATGTGAAAAATGCTACAGTGGTTTTGAGTAAGCAGACATCTTCATTAGCCGAAATGTTTCCTGAATATGAAAAAACGGAAAATTATTTGCTAACAGGAATAAAGTTTCAGTTATCTCAAATTAATGTGGATGATTCTAATAGGGAGCTAGTAGAAAGTTTTATGAAGAGGTTAGAGAATTTAAATAGAGAATATCAAGATCTTAATAAAGAATTAATAGAGATAGGACCTAATGAGCAAAGTGCGGAAGCAATGATAGAAAATCTAACACTTAGACTATCGCTCTTAAAGAGACTAAAAGACAAACTAAAAGAATTAGAAAAAATTGAGAATGAAAATTACATTGATATACAAGCTTAATCTTGTAACGCTTAGTCTAGTATGTTTCTCTGGAGTATTTGCTCAGAATAGACAAGACAAGTTAAGTGAAAAGTTTGTAGTAAATAAAGATGTTGCAATTCATCTAAATACTAGCCATACCGAAGTTGTGTTCGAAACTTGGAATAAAAATTCCGTTGAGATAGAAGCGTACATAGAGGGGGATAATATTACAGAAGAAAATAAAGAGCGGCTATTACAAAATTGGAAAATAGAAGCTTTAGGCAATAGTAAAGAGATTACTATAAATTCTATTACGGGTAATTTTTGGTCAGGAAAAGCAGCTGTTTCCAATACACAAAATATCAACTCACCAGAACTTAGACGATTGGAGCCAGTTATTTCTAATATGCTAAAGCCTATTTTAAAGAACATAGAGAATAATCCGATGCCAAGTGCTCTTTCCGAAAACCTGGCTAGTATGAATTTTGATACGAATAAGTTTAAAGAAAATGAAGAAAAATATATTCAACAATGGGGAGACCAGATAAAAGAAAAGTTTGGTGATAATTATGAGAATGTTGTAAAGAGTTGGACAAAAGAACTAAGTAAGAATGTAAAACAAATCCAACCAAATTCTGAATTGAGTTCTCAGAATTGGGCAGGAGAAGAGTTTGCTCGAAGAATGCAAGCTTGGGCATCACAATTCTCTGGTGATCTAGAAATTACTCAAACAAATGGTTCTAACGTTACCGTATATAGATATAGTTCTAGAATGAATAACTCAGGAACTATTCATAGAATTGTAAAAGTAAAAATGCCGAAAGCAGCATTACTTAAATTAAATATTAGACATGGAGATGTACAATTAGCAGAAAAAACTACGAATATAATTGCTTCTTTATCCCATACAAGCCTACAAGCTAATGTTATCGATGGAGATCGGACATTTATTAGAACATCGTATTCTCCGGTAAATATTAAACAATGGAATAATGGCAGATTAGCAGTTAATTACGTGAAGAATTGCAGGATTCAAAACGCTAAAAACCTTAGGGTAAATGCAGATTCTAGCAATATTTTTATTCAAGAACTAGAAGATAATGCTGCTATATCCGGAAGTTTTGGAGCAATTACTGTAGCAAATCTTTTAGAGTCATTCTCGACATTAGATTTAGCGGTTGAGAATAGTGATTTTAAATTGAAATTACCAGAAGTAGCATTTAATATAGCCTATAGTGGAATGCAAAGTAGAATCTCATTGCCGAAAACCATGGAGGTAAATGCAAGAAGAAATTTTGGAAATGTATTCGTCAATGGATTCAATCAAACCAGAAATACTGATAGGGTTATAACTATAAACGCCAAGTATAGCGATATCATACTACAATAATTTTATAATAATGTGTTAATTGTTTAAAAGCTCTGCTAATCAGTTTAGTAGAGCTTTTTTTGTTGTTGTGTTTTACTTGTAAAAGGATTTCTTCTTGTAAACGGAGTACTACATTTTTGTTTCTAAAATCGTTTAATTATGTATTTAGTCGACCATATTGAAATTTAAACTAAAAAGTTTTAAGGTTCTTTTGTCTATTCTGATTTTATAGTAAATTTAAAGTGGGAAAATACAGATCATAATTAATTTAATTTCAGTGGCTTATGAAAAAATTATTACTAATTTTTTCTTTAATATCTGCTACAGTTTTGTTTGGAAATAATGGGAATGACGAAAGCCTCATTGTCAAACGTAATGGCAACATCATCACTGTAGTCAATTTTAAAGATGGGGACAAAGTAAAATTGTTTGAGTTAAGAACAGGTAGGATTATTACCTATAAAACAAAAAGAGGAATCTTCGACCTTACTCAGCTTCCTGCAGGTAAATACCTTCTAGTAGATAAAGATGGACGAAAAGTTATTGTCGAGAAGTTATCAAATCCAGAGTTTTATGTTAAGTGATTGTAAATCAAAAATCAAGCTAATTTTGACATGAAAATTGTTTGAATAAATGTTAATTTATTCACATTTAAAGCTAATTGTTAATATTTTTTTAAGAGAATTATAATAGTACGAATATTAAAATCTGGTTTTTTCGTCTAAATAATGTGCTTTTTGTCGTTTTTTTCGAAACCTTACAAAAAATAAATACCTGATAATCAATTATTTGTAATTTTAAAATTAAATAAACGCACCTTTTTGTGTCATTTGTCGAAAATCAAAAACGTTTGATCTAAAAGTTGGTGTTTTTTTTCGGGAAACGATAATTTAACAATATTATTGTGTGGTAATCACGTAATAACATTACAATAAACATATCCAGACAATGAGGGCTTTAATTTTTATTTTCAGTTTATTCTTCCTAACAAATCTAAATGCTAGATTTGAGGATGATGATCTGCAAATAGCAAGAGAAGGATTTGTTATAGTAGTTGTCGATTTTAAAGAAGGAGATAAGATAAAAATGTTTGAAGTTGAAACCGGAGATCATATTTTATCTAAAACAAGAGGACAGATTGATCTTAGTCAAATACCATCAGGTAAATATTTATTGGAAAATAGTGAAGGTAAGTCTGTTGTAATCGAAAAAAGTGAAAATGATATAGTAATCGAGAAAGAACTTGGTACTGAATATATCGTGGAGTATGATAGCGAGTCAATGTCTTCAAATGATGTAACTGTAGAGGAAGAGTTAGAAGAATACTATTTAAAGTCAGAATTAAATCCTTTAGGAATAACAAGGAATGGAGATGTTATTACAGTGGTAGACTTCTTAGAAGGAGATAAGATTAAATTGTTCGAGATGATTGGTAAAATTCACGTTTTATCAAAAACAACAGAAGTTGTAGATCTTACGCAGTTGGCTATCGGTAAATATATTTTAGAAAATGATAGAGGGCAATCAGTAGTTGTAGAGAAGTTTGATGTTGATCTAGAATTTACTGAGACTGTGGCATTCAACTAGAAAATTAAAATTAATTATTTATTTTTATAGAATAAGTAGAATTTGGGGGAAAGACCTATCAGAAATGATAGGTCTTTATATTTTATAAACTATTTAAAAGTTTATTTGTCTAAATTGCTAGTCATTTTAAAACCAGTAAATAATCCTGCCCCAGCCATTAAAAAGATAGTTCCTGGGTATGCTACTTCTCCATCTACACCTAAGCTATAGTGCAGTATTCCTGCTATAAAAATACCTAAACCAATCCCCATTAATAATAATGAAAAATTAAGAATGAAAACTTTCCAAATGGGAGTTACTCTTTTAGTTTTACTGCTGTAAAAAATAGAAGCATCGGCTCCTTTATCAATAAGAGACATACGCTCTTTATTGCGGGCGGTAATAAATAAATAAAAAATACCAAAAATACATCCGAATATAGATAATGGTATTAGTACTTCGATAAAACTCATAATTTTTAGATTTAAAAAATTTAACTGTTCGTTTTTTATCTATGACGTTGATATGTAAAGTTCGGTTACAGAAAAGATGAAAAATTATTTTGTATCTTTTTACGTAAGGAGTGTAACCAGTTATAAAAAGGTATCGTCTAATGTATAAATGAACCATCAATCAGATCAATATTATATTAAACAAGTGTTAGAAGGAGATGTAAACGCTTTTTCGACATTAGTAGAGCGTTATCAAAATTTGGTGTATACTGTAATATATCGAATGGTTAGAAATAAAGAAGAAGCAGAAGAGATTGCACAGGATACTTTTATTAAAGCGTATAAATCCTTATCTAATTATAGAGGAGAAGCTAAGTTTTCTACTTGGTTGTATACTATTGCATATAGAAAAGGCTTAGACGCTATCAAGACTAAAAAACGATTCGTTGCTACAGAATTAATAGAGGAGATAAGTGAAGGAGAAGTGACCAATGTAAATAACGCATTAAGTTATTTACAGGATAAAGAACGGAAACAGATTATTTCCGATAGTATTCTTAAGCTTCCTGAAGAAGAAGCTGTTATTGTAACCTTATATTATTTTGAAGAGAAGAGTGTAAAAGAAATTAAAGCTATTGTAGGAATTACAGAAAATAATATAAAAATAAAATTATACAGAAGTAGAAAAAAACTATATTCGATACTTAAGTATCACATTTCACCAGAAATTAATACTAGCAATGGAAGAGCAATTTAATGACATAAAGAAATTAGTAAAAGAAGTAGGTTTAGAAAATCCTTCAGTAGATTTTTTACAAAATGTGATGCGTAGTGTAGAAAATACTTCGGCAGATCAACCGCTAGCTTATCAACCTTTGATTTCAAGAAAAGCATGGGTTGTTATTGGTTTAATAGTAATTGGAATTTTAATTTCTTTACCCTTTTTATCTGAAGGTACTTGGGCTTTGCGTAAATTTGATCTTTCATTATTTAGTCTATTTGATTTTAAAAATCCTTTTTCTGATTTTAGGCTTCATACTACTACAGCATATGGAATTATATTTCTTGCCATATTATTTATAGTACAGATTACAATAATTAAAAGAAGAATAGATAAGATATATTCTGTTTAAATTGCTTCCGCTGTTAATCTAAATCATAAATTACTTTTTAAACTTATATACATTCTTTATTTTACAAGCTGCTTTGGATAACAGAGTTATAGTTTATGAAATCAAGAATATGTATTATAGGGGCTGGACCAAGTGGTATTACTGCTCTAAAAAATTTGAAAGACAAAGATCTAACAGTTGTTGTTTATGATCGTAATCAGGAAGTAGGAGGTAACTGGATTTTTTCAGAGGATATTAGTCATTCTAGTGTATTCGAAACTACCCATATAATTAGTTCCAAAACGCTTTCTCAGTATGAAGATTTTACTTTTGATGATTTTGATACTACTGTAGCAGATTACCCATCTCATGATGAATTAAGAAGATATTTTCAAGCGTATGCTAAACATTTTGAGCTCTATCCTTATATAGAATTTGGAACTATAGTAAAGCATTGTGATCGTATAAGTGACAGTAAATGGGAAATTACCATACTGCAAAATGGAGATGAAAGAAAAGAAATGTTTACAGATTTAGTAGTTTGTAATGGACATCATTCCGTCCCTAGAGTTCCTAGATATCCTGGTCATTTTTCTGGAGAATTTATACACTCTCATGAGTATAAAAAGGCAGCACCATTTGCAAATAAAAAAGTTTTAGTAATTGGTGGGGGTAATTCTGCTTGTGATGTAGCTGTCGAGACAAGTAGGGTAAGTAAAAAAACGGCAATTAGTTGGCGTAGAGGTTATCGAATAATACCCAAATTCTTTTTTGGATTACCCTCAGACATTGTTGGATCAAGATCTGCATGGCTTCCGGTAAAAATTAGAGGTTGGTTTAATGATAGGTTGTTACGCCTTATGCTAGGGAAGAATAAATTATACGGTTTGCCAGAAGTGAAAACTAAGTTTGGTGAAACACATCCAACGATTAATGATGAACTTTTGTATAAAGTAAGACATGGAAAAGTGCATCCAAAAGTTGACATAGAAAGATTGCATGGTAAAATAGTATGGTTTAAAGATGGAACAAAAGAAGATTATGATGTAATTATAGCATGCACGGGCTATGTATTAAAACATTCATTTTTTGATTCTTCATTTATCGATTATAGTGATGGACCAGTTCCACTATACCTTAAGATGTTTCACGAAGAATTTCATAACCTTTTTTTTATTGGATTATTCCAGCCTTTAGGATGTATTTGGCCGGGATCAGAATTACAAAGTAAAATACTGGCAAATTACCTTACGGGAGACTGGAAAATGCCTTCTACTATAAAAAAATTATGTCAACGAGAAATAACACATCCACACTACAAACAGATTAATACACCTAGACATACGATTACTGTTGATTATCATAAATTTAGAAAATCGTTACTAAAACAGTTGCCTAAGAATTGGGTTTCGAAAACACCTAATAATATTTCAAAAAGTACTTTATGATGAATGATTCATTTTCTCAGTTTATAGAGAGCTTATCCCGTAGTTTTATACCTATTGTTGATCCTGATTTTTTAAAAGAGAATTATGTTTCTATAGATCTGTCAATATATAATAAAGATTTAGAGCGTATTGATGTATCTTCTTCTAAGGCTTTTGAAGGTTATATAAATAGATATTTGATCAAGAATGCGGCTGAGGTAGCTTTTGGTGGTTATAATGAAACCAGAGGTATTTATAGATGAAGTAAACATTTTAACCAACAAGACCCAGAAACCGAACGTAATATACATCTCGGATTGGATGTTTGGTGTGATGCAGGGACTGATGTTTTAGCTCCATTAGAAGGAAAAATTCATAGTTTTAAAAATAACAAAAACTTTGGCGATTACGGGCCTACTATAGTTCTAGAGCATAAGATAGAAAAAGTGATCTTTTATACATTATATGGACATTTAAGCGAAAAATCAATTGAAGATATAAAGATAGGACAACACTTTTATGCAGGAGATGTGGTAGCTAAGTTAGGGGATGCATCTGTGAATGGTGATTATGCCCCTCACTTACATTTTCAGATTATTAAGGATATGCAGGGTAATGTAGGCGATTATCCAGGAGTATCTAATAAAAAAGAATTGCGGTATTTTTTGCAAAATTGCCCAAACCCTAATTTATTACTTAAAATTTAAGCTAATTGTTGTGTTGTTTTAGGTTTGTTTGATTAATACGTGAGATAATCAAAATGTAAAATAATATGAAAACAGATAAGAACTTGGGAGTTTTTTGTGTTTTTGATCGATTTTAAAACGCCTTTCATCAGTATTTTCATAATTTTTTAAATACAATAACTTGATAATCAGTGTTTTGTTGTAAAAATTAACAAAACCTTTGTAGTTGAACGAAAATCCGTGTTATTTCATCTAAAAGTCTGATTTCTAGTTGGTGGCGTAAGTTTTTTGTGTTATTCTTGTATGGTAAAACCGTAATAACTTAACTTTAAAGCCCCAGAAAAAATGAAAGTTATAGCCCTAATATTCAGTCTATTTTTATCTCTTATCATTTCAGCCAATGAAGACAACAAACTTACTGTTCAGATGGATGGTTTAACTGTTGAGGTGTTAAATTTTGAAGAAGGAGATAAATTAAAGTTGTTTGAACTTGAAACAGGGGATCATATCTTATCTAAATCATATTCATTAATAGACTTAAGTCAATTACCTGTTGGTTCTTATTTATTAGAAAACAATGAAGGTAAGTCTTTAGTGATTAACCGTCAAGAAGAGGAGTTGATGATTGATGGCGCGGTTATTTTACAAGAAGAAGAGTTTATAGTGGGGGATGATGCTCAATTTGCTGATGTTACTGGAGATGAAGAAATGAATGTAGAGAAAGATTTCATCAATAACTATGTAAATTCAAACCAAAACTTATTGAATATTGAAAGACAAGGTGATATAATCGTAGTAGTGGATTTTGAAGAAGGAGACAAATTAAAATTGTTTGAAGTAAAAGATACTATTCACGTATTGTCTAAAACAACAAATGAAATAGATTTAAGTCAATTACCAGTAGGATTATATATATTAGAAAATAGTAAAGGGGATTCTGTTGTTGTTGAAAAATTTATAGAAACTCAAGCTACATTAACTGATTTGTAGGAAGTTTAAAGGGGATAAACAAATACAAGAATAAAGCGGGTTCGATTAGAACCCGCTTTGTTTTTATTTGTAATTAGTGTGTATTATTCGTCTATTATTTCTTTTAAAACATATTGATTATCAGATCCATGAGTAAATACTCCTGTTAACTGTTCTTGATTATTGATTTTATTAGATAATTCCAAACATAGATCTTGACAATCGATAGATATTGAAGAGTTTATTAGTGCATGGTTGTTTTCCTGATCTACAGTTGTCCAGTTGTAAAAGGTTCCATCGGTTGTATTCATTGTTAATCGTACTTTAAATTCTGTATTTGACGAAACGGCTGTTTTGGATAGCACTCTAATTAAGTCAATTCTTATACTAGAACCATCTTGTGGAGGATCGGGGATGTGGGTTTTGCTGACTTGTAAATCATGAATAAACCCTAATTCATATTCAAATCCCTGTATTTTTTCATGGGAATTTGTAAATTCTTCTTCTCCAATCTGATCTCCTTCTTGGGTTAGTATAATAACACCTAAATCTCCCCAAAATGTAACTAATCCAGTGTCCTGATAATGATTCACTCTAATGTTAGTGATTTCTATTATTTCATCATCATTATTACAAGAAATACTTATTGTTAGTATTATGACAAGCAAAAGGAATTTTTTTTTCATATAACATTTTATTATAGGATGGTTTATGTGTTTAAAGGTTGCTCACTATTTATCTTAAATAATGTTAAAATTAAATACATAGAATTATGATGTATTGTATTTTTATGTATATTTGATCTATGTATTCAAAAGAACTTTTAAAGGGAACACTGTCTGTAATTATTCTCAACTTATTATCTGAAAAAGGTAGAATGTATGGTTATGAGATTTTTCAGCAAGTAAAAGAGCGATCAGATGGTAAAATATTATTAAAGGATGGGTCACTCTATCCTGCTTTACAGAAAATGAAAAAAGAGGGTTTGTTGTCTTGTGAAGAAGAATATATCGGTAAAAGAATTAGAAAGTACTATTTGCTTACATCCAAAGGGAAAGAAGAAAAAGTAAATTATATAGAGGAGCTTAAGGATTTTATGGAAACACTTAATAAAGTTATTTTTCCAAAACTAGATGCTATATGAAATTGAATAGTGAACAAGAAAAGAAAATTAAAAATTTTGTAGATAAACAAGGATTTAAACTATTAGAATTACGAGATGATATAGAAGATCATCTATGTTGTGTTGTAGAGAGTGATCTTAAGAGAGGAAGAACATTTGATCAATCATTACGAGATGCTATATCAGAATTGGCACCTAATGGATTAATCGATTTAGAACGAAAAACAATTTTTTTATTAAACTCAAAACGAATTATTATGATGAAAAAACTGATGTATTTTATTGGATTTATTGGAGCGTTAACATTAACAGTAGGTGTTGTATTTAAAATATTATGGTATCCTGGTGCTAATAAACTTTTTATGACAGGTTTTCTATTATTGTTGTTGATTTTTGTTCCGATGCTAGCTATTGATAGATATAAAGTAGCGATTGCAAAAACGCTTTCAGAGCGCTTAAAAATTGTTTTAGGTTGTGTTTCTGGTGTTATTGTAGGTTTATCAGGATTGTTTAAATTGATGCATTGGATGGGAGCAGAGGTGCTATTGTTAGCAGGTGCTTTTATTTTTGTAGTAGGGTATCTTCCATTTTTGTTTTTTACAATGTATAGAAAGTCCCTTGCTTAAGTAAACGAGATATATGATATAAAAATGAAACAACCCTGAGGTATTACTTCAGGGTTGTTTTAAGTTAAGCGTTTTAGGGATTTATTCAGAAATAAGAACCCATTCTCCTTTTTCTATTAAAGGAATTGCTTGCTTATATTTTACCGTTTTGTTTTCTCCACTCATTACATGTTTGATGGTAACCTTATCATTACGTCCAATTTTTGGTTGTTCTCTAACAATAGTTTCTGTTACCTGAGGACGTTGTTGTGTTTCTCCAGCAGCTCTGTTTTGTGCAGCACGCTCATCCATATTAGGGATTTCTTCTTTAGAAGTTTCTAAATTCTCTTTTTTTCGTACCTGACGAGCTTCAGAAATGTCCTGAGTGTTACCAGTTGGCAACTCTCCTTTGAACAAGAAAGAAATAACATCTTTGTTAACCTCTTCAATCATTACTTTGAATAATTCAAAAGCTTCGAATTTATAGATCAATAATGGATCTTTTTGTTCGTGAACTGCCAATTGTACACTTTGTTTTAACTCATCCATTTTACGAAGATGTGTTTTCCAAGCGTCATCAATAATTGCTAAAGTGATATTTTTTTCAAAATCAGTAATTAATTGTTTTCCTTCACTTTCATAAGCTTTTTCTAGGTTAGTAGCTACATTTAAGCTTTTTACTCCATCCGTAAACGGAACTAAAATACGTTCGTATTTACTAGAAGGATCTTCGTATACTTGTTTAATAACTGGATATGCAGCTTCTGCATTTCGCTTCATTTTATCTTGATAGTGCTCATAAGCTGCTTTGTAAATTTCTCCAGCAATCTTTTGAGAATCCATTTTCTCGAACTCCTCAGCAGTTATAGGGCTGCTCATTGAGAAATAGCGAATCAATTCAAACTCAAAGTTTTTATAATCCTGAGCATTCTTATTAGATTCTGTGATCACCTCTGCGGTATCATAAATCATATTAGCAAGATCTACACGAAGACGCTCTCCAAACAATGCGTGATAACGACGTTTATATACAACTTCACGCTGCGCGTTCATTACATCGTCATATTCTAATAATCGCTTACGAACTCCAAAGTTGTTTTCTTCTACTTTTTTCTGAGCTCTTTCGATAGATTTAGAAATCATAGAATGCTGAATTACCTCACCTTCTTTCAGTCCCATTCTATCCATCATTTTAGCAATACGTTCTGATCCAAAAAGACGCATTAAATTGTCTTCTAAAGAAACATAGAATTGAGAACTACCAGGATCTCCTTGACGACCAGCACGTCCACGTAGCTGTCTGTCTACACGACGAGAATCATGACGTTCTGTACCTATAATTGCTAAACCTCCAGCTGCTTTTACTTCATCAGATAATTTAATATCTGTTCCACGACCTGCCATGTTGGTTGCAATAGTAACTACTCCTGGATTACCAGCCTCAGCTACAATATCCGCTTCTTTCTTATGTAGTTTCGCATTCAGTACATTGTGTGGTACTTTACGAATTGTAAGCATTCTACCCAGTAATTCCGAAATTTCTACAGAAGTAGTACCAATAAGTACAGGTCTACCAGCTCTTGATAATTCGGTTACTTGTTCGATTACAGCATTGTATTTCTCGCGTTTAGTTTTGTATACTAAATCTTCCATATCTTTTCTAGCGATAGGTCGATTTGTAGGGATTTCTACAACATCCAATTTGTATATTTCCCAAAGTTCTCCCGCTTCTGTAACGGCAGTACCGGTCATACCAGATAATTTTCCATACATACGGAAATAATTCTGTAATGTTACAGTGGCAAAAGTTTGGGTTGCATCTTCAATTTTTACATTTTCTTTAGCTTCAATTGCTTGATGTAATCCATCACTATAACGACGTCCATCCATGATACGTCCTGTTTGTTCATCAACAATTTTTACTTTGTTGTCCATCACTACATATTCTACATCTTTTTCGAATAAAGAGTATGCTTTTAGTAATTGGCGTAACGTGTGGATGCGTTCGCTCTTTACGCTGTATTCTCTGAAAAGATCTTCTTTTTTTTCTGCTTCTTCTTCTTTTGGTAAGCCAAGATTCTCAATTTTAGCAATCTCCATTCCTATCTGAGGTAGTACAAAGAAATCAGGCTCATCTTTACCAGAAAGATAATCTACACCTTTGTCAGTAAGATCAATTTGATTGTTCTTTTCTTCTATTACGTAATATAGATCTGCATCAATTTTATGCATCTCTCTATTGTTATCCTGCATGTAAAAATTCTCAGTTTTCTGAAGCAGCATTTTTACACCTTCTTCACTTAAGAACTTTATTAGCGCTTTGTTTTTTGGAATTCCTCTGTAAACTTGAAGTAATTTAAACCCACCATCTTTAGTGTTTCCTTCTTTGATAAGTTTTTTAGCTTCTGCTAAGACTGTTGTTAAGTATTTTTGTTGTACCCCAACGATATCAGCAATTTTTGGTTTTAGCTCATTAAATTCATGGATATCTCCTTTAGGAATAGGCCCAGAGATAATTAAAGGAGTACGTGCGTCATCAATTAATACTGAATCAACTTCATCTATGATCGCATAATTATGAGGGCGCTGAACTAAATCTTCCGGTGCATGAGACATATTATCCCTTAGGTAGTCAAAACCAAATTCATTATTAGTTCCATAAGTTATATCTGCGTTATAGGCTGCTCTACGTTCTGCAGAATTAGGTCTATGATTATCGATACATTCTACAGTTAATCCATGGAATTGAAATATAGGAGCCATCCACTCGCTATCACGTCGGGCTAAGTAATCATTAACAGTAACTAGATGAACACCATTACCAGATAATGCATTAAGGTATACAGGTAGCGTAGCAACTAGGGTTTTACCTTCTCCAGTTTGCATTTCTGCTACTTTTCCTTCGTGTAAAGCAATACCTCCAATCAGCTGCACATCATAGTGAATCATATCCCATTTTACCTCTTTACCAGCAGCATCCCAACTTGTAGACCAGATAGCTTGATCACCATCGAGATTAATATGATCTCTCGTTCCAGAAAGTTCGCGGTCATAAGCGGTAGCTTCTACTGTAATAGTTTCATTTTCTGCAAATCTCTTAGCAGTTTCTTTTACAACAGCAAAAGCTTCAGGTAAGATTTCGTTTAAAGCTTTTTCTGTTGCTTCATAAGCATCTTTCTTTAGTTTGTCGATCTCACCATAGATATCTTCTTTTCTATCAATATCTTCTGTAGCGTCCGCTTCTTCTTTAAGGGAATCAATTTTTGCATTGATATCAGCACGGGCTTCATTTATGGTATTTTTGAATTCTACGGTTTTGGCACGTAATTCATTGTCAGAAAGAGAAGCGATACCTTGCGCTGCTTTTTTTATTAATTCAACCTTTGGTTGGATTTCTTTTATATCTTTTTTGGATTTATCTCCAACGAATACTTTTAATACAGAATCTAAAACTCCCATGATTTATGGTTATGTGTTTTTTAATGAGATTTAATTTTAAAATGAAATTAACTTGTTTCTCCTTTAAAAAAAGAAGAACTCTAAATGTAACTTCAATTCTTTGAATCTATTGTAATCTCTATACCTCAAAGGTATTATTATACAATGCTTCACAGACTATTGACAGCTAGTGAAGGTGGCGTAATTTACGCAAAAAAAAAGCCTCTTGCGAGACTTTTAATACTATTTAAATATTTTTTTAATATTCATCCTCATTCCAAAGATAATCTTCGTCAGTTGGATAATCTGGCCATATTTCTTCTATAGAATCATACGAATCCCCTTCATCTTCAATTGATTGTAGGTTTTCCACAACCTCTAGCGGTGCTCCCGTACGAATTGCATAGTCAATTAACTCATCTTTGGTTGCTGGCCAAGGTGCATCACTTAAATAAGATGCTAATTCTAAAGTCCAATACATATGCTTACTGGTTTAATTTTTTTGCAAAAATAATTTTTTAGTTTAAAAAGTCAAGTAAAAAATTAATTATTTCAACAATAATTATAAGAACGTGATTTTTCGGGTATTACCCTTAACTTATTTTTAAGCTTTTTTTGAGCACTAAGAATTTTTTTGAGGAATCCATTGTATCTCGTTTGCTTGTAAATCGTAGGACAACTTTCGTGCCAGTACAAATAGATAGTCAGATAGTCGGTTTAAGTACTGTAAAGTTGTTGCTTCAAAAGGGTCTAACTCATATAACGCTGTGGCTAAACGCTCGGCTCTCCTACATACACAGCGTGCAATATGACAGAATGACACTGTTTGGTGTCCTCCTGGTAGTACAAAATGAGTCATTGGAGGTAAAGATTCATTCATACGATCTATTTCAGTTTCTAAAAGTGTTATATCTTCTATAGAAATAGTAGGGATGTTTAATCTTTTTTGTCCGTTTTTTAATGTTGCTTTTTCCGGATCTGTAGCTAAAACGGCTCCTACAGTAAACAATTTGTCCTGAATAGTCACTAATACTGTCTTGCTTAGCTCATCTATTTGCTGATCTCTTATTAAACCAATATGCGAGTTTAATTCATCTACGGTCCCATAGCTGTCAATACGAATATGATGTTTAGGGACTCTGGTACCACCAAATAATGCGGTAGTGCCTTTATCTCCTGTCTTTGTGTATATCTTCATCTCTTTTTTGTTGATTATCTTTTTTATATTTAGAAATATCTTTTTTCGCCTTATTTACATTTAAATAAACAAAGATTCCTCCGATTAATACAGCGGTCCAAAACCAAGGAAATTTCATTTTTTCTTCTTTTTGAAATAATTCTTCCTAAAATCTCTTGTCGAGCGATCATATAATTTCTTTTTATTTCTGCCAGAATTCCATCGCACTACAAAAAACAGTAATGCTATTCCAATAATAACTAAAACTAACTGGGTTTCTTCAGATAGTGCATCAAACATGATTTCTTCTTTTGCAGTAAATGTAATAAATAGCTATGAGTATTTTAGTACTAGAGTTTATCAGTGTTAGTACAGTTTGGTGTTAAGTTGATTGTTAAATGTTAAATAAGAACTTAAGTTGTGATCGTATTCCCTTAGAGACAAGTAAACTCAAAGACTATTTTATTACATTTGTATCGCTATGGAATTTTCGTCAAAATTATTGGAAAATGCAGTATATGAAATGTCTCAGTTGCCAGGGATTGGTAAAAGAACTGCGTTACGATTGGTTTTACATCTTTTGAGACAACCAGAGACGCAAACACAGCATTTGGTAAAAGCGTTGGGTACGTTAAGAGAAGATGTGAAGTTTTGTAAAAACTGTCATAGTATTAGTGATGTAGAAATATGCGATATCTGCAGTAATCCTAATAGGATACAAGATATTGTCTGTGTGGTGGAAGATATTAGAGATGTTATGGCGATAGAGAGTACTAACCAGTATAGAGGTTTATATCATGTTTTGGGTGGAAAAATTAGCCCAATGGATGGTATTGGCCCTCAGGATCTTAAAATCCATACATTGGTAGAAAAAGTAAAATCGGGAGCAGTAAAGGAATTAATTTTTGCTTTAAGTGCTACTATGGAAGGTGATACTACGAATTTTTATATTTATAGACAATTAGAAGGTGTCGATATTAAAATAGCTACTATTGCTAGGGGAATAGGTGTAAATGACGAGTTAGAATATGCCGATGAGGTAACTTTAGGTAGAAGTATTATTAATAGAATTCCTTTTGAAAACGCATTGAAGAGTTCCTAATTTGTTTCATTTTTAAAATTTGATCTTCTGAAATTATCTGTAGTCATCCTTAATTATAATGTTCGTTATTTTTTAGAACTATGCATTTTAAGTGTTCAGAAAGCCGTAACTGATTTAAATGCAGAGATTATTGTTGTTGATAATAATTCTCCTGATGATAGTTGTGCTATGGTTAAAGAACGTTTTCCTAAAATTCTCTTAGTAGAAAACAATGATAATGTTGGGTTTGCAAGGGCTAACAATCAAGGAGTTGATTTAGCAAAAGGTGAATATATCTGTATCCTAAATCCAGACACTGTAGTAGCTGAAGATACGTTTGTAAATATTATTTCGACATCAGAAAAGTTAATACATATGGGCATGTTAGGCCCAAAACTTATTGATGGTACGGGTAATTTTCTTCCAGAAAGTAAGAGAAATGTGCCATCTCCTTTGACTTCTTTTCGAAGATTGTTTGGTGTTAAATTAGGCAAAGTGAAAAATTATTATGCGGATCATATACCTGAAACTGGAATTGCAGCTGTTGATATTTTAGTTGGGGCTTTTGTTCTGGTAAGAAAAAAAGACTATAAGTCAGTAAAAGGTTTTGATGAAGATTATTTTATGTATGGAGAGGATATTGATCTCTCATATAAAATGAAAAAGAAAGGGTTACAAAACTACTATATAGGAACAATTCCTGTAATTCATTATAAAGGCGAAAGTACAGATCGTAACGCAGAATACATAAAACGTTTTTATGGAGCAATGCGATTGTTTTATAGAAAACACTTTAAGAGTAATTGGTTCTTGGACTTCATTGTATCTCTAGGAATACGTTTGACTTCTATAATTCAGTCGTTTAAAAGTTATCATAAAGAAAAGCGTGTGATTGATACTTATTATTTAGTATCAGAGAATCATAGTTTGAAGAAGCGACTTAGTGAGGTACTGCAAAAAGAAGTGAAGTTTATTTCATTGGAAGCTGCAAAGAATTTGGGATATACTAATAACGAACTTATCTTTGACAACGAGTTACTAAGTTTTGGTGAAATAATAAAAGAAATGCAAATTTTGAGAAAATCAAATATGACTTTTAAGATTAAACCAGTAGGATGTGATTTTATATTAGGAAGTGATTTTAGTGATGGAAAAGGAGAGGTAATTACTTTTTAAAGAAACTTTAGTAAATAAAAATTAATTTAAGAGCTTAACTTTTATTAATTTCGCAAAAAAAATAACTAATAAATACCTTTGATTAAGAATATGGCAAAATTTGAGCTTAAACTTCCGAAGATGGGTGAGAGTGTTGCAGAGGCAACAATAACAACTTGGTTAAAAGAAGTTGGAGATACTATCGAAATGGACGATGCAGTATTAGAGATTGCTACGGATAAAGTAGATAGCGAAGTCCCTTGCGAGGTAGAAGGAGTATTGGTTGAAAAGCTTTTTGATGTTGACGATGTAGTAAAAGTTGGTCAAACAATTGCTATTATTGAAACAGAAGGAGAAGTTGCTACAGATGCATCTCCAGAAAAAATTAAAGAAGAAGTTGTAGCTGCACCTGAAACCGCAGCTCAAGTTATAGAAAACGATATTGCTGCAGTAACTGAAACGGTTACTACAAAAGCTGATTTTTCCGAAAGTTCTAAGTTTTATTCTCCATTAGTTAAAAATATAGCTGCGGCAGAAGGAATTTCTGTAGCAGAATTAGAAAATATATCTGGAACTGGAAAAGATGGTAGAGTTACTAAAAATGATATCTTACAGTTTGTAGAAGATAGAAAAGCTGGTAAAACTGCGACTCCTTCAACACCAGTATTAAAAGAACAAAAAAATACTCCTGCAGCACCAGCTAAGAAAATGGATGCTCCCAAAGCTACACCAGTAGTTGCATCGGGAGAAGATGAGATTATAGAAATGACCAGAATGGGGAAATTGATTTCGCATCATATGGTAGATTCTGTACAAACTTCTGCACACGTACAATCGTTTATTGAGGCAGATGTAACTAATATCTGGAACTGGAGAAAGAAGGTGAAAGGTGATTTTATGAAGAGAGAAGGAGAAAACTTAACCTTTACTCCAATCTTTATGGAAGCTGTAGCAAAAGCCATTAGAGATTTTCCAATGATTAATATTTCTGTTTCTGGGGATACGATCATTAAAAAGAAAAATATTAATCTAGGAATGGCAGCTGCCTTGGCAGATGGTAATTTAATTGTTCCAGTAATTAAGAATGCAGATCAGTTAAACTTAGTTGGAATGACCAAAGCTGTGAATGATTTGGCAAACCGAGCGCGTAATAATGCATTAAAACCAGATGATATTCAAGGAGGAACTTATACAGTTACTAACGTAGGAACTTTTGGTAGTATTATGGGAACGCCAATTATTAATCAGCCACAAGTTGCTATTTTAGCGTTAGGAGCTATTCGCAAGGTGCCTGCTGTGATTGAAACACCTGATGGAGACTTTATTGGTATTCGTTATAAAATGTTCTTATCGCATTCTTATGACCATAGAGTTGTAAATGGTGCTCTTGGAGGACAATTTGTGCAACGAGTAAAGGACTATCTCGAAGCATTTGATGTAAATAGAGAGTTTTAAGAAATACTATAATTTATAAATAAAAAAACCGCATATGTATTATGCGGTTTTTTTATTTTATAATATTTAATTACTACCAAGATGTTTTGATTAGAAGACATATAAACGTGTTAGTTCTTGAAATACTCCTATTCCCTATATTCTGATTTTTATACAATAAATGCATATAATAGGGTAACATTTTCCTTCTAAATGATACATATGTTAAACTCTAATAAATATTTAAATTTTAAAATGTATGAGATTCTCAAAAGTAAATTATTTTTTGTGTGTATTGTTAGGAACGATGTTGTTAAGTTGTTCTCCGGAAGATGGAACTGATGGTGTTCCTGGGTTAAGTAATCTTACAATATTAAATGATGAGCCTAGCGGAGCAAATTGTGAAAATGGAGGGGTTAGAATTGAAAATGGCTTAGACTTAAATTCAAATACAATTCTTGAAACTAACGAGGTGTTAACGACAACTTTCTTGTGTGATGGATTTAATAGTGATTATCAAGATGAAACAAGGTTAGTTTTATTTAGTAACGGATCTGGTGCGTCTGGAACTAGTTCTGTAGAAGGAAGGAAAATGGGTGAAATAATAAAATTTGATAAAAAAAATTGGGAAAATGCGTCTTCAATTTATTATGTAGCTTGGATATATTCGGAAAATTCTAATAATAGTTGTTTTGTAGAATTATTTAATGAAACGGATGGGGAGGTTATAGCTAATAGTGTTCTTACTAACAATAGTACCAATTATCCTGGAATATTAATGATCTCAGAAAATATAATTTCTTCTATTCCTGAAAAAGAAATAGATATATCATTAAGATTGCGTTCAGAAAATGAAGGTACGACTGTGTATATGGGTAGAAAGGCTGAATTAGTTATAAAACGTTAATAACACAAACACTTTTTTTGATCACTATGAAAAATATTATAAAATTAAGTTTCTTATTTATATCTGTTTTAATATTAAGTGGTTGCGAACCAGAGGATGGAGAGAATGGTGTTTCGGGATTAAATTCCTTAACAGTGTTTTCTAAGGAAGATTCTGGCTCAAACTGTCAATATGGAGGTATTAAAATAGAGTTAGGTTTAGATGTCAATTCGAATTTTGTTTTAGAAACAAATGAAATAGAAACAACCAAATTTGTTTGTGGGGGAATTGATGATCCAATTTCAAAAGAAACGAGAATTATACTTCATAATAATAATGGTGGAGCTTCCGGTACTTCTGGTAACTATATAAATACGTATCCAGCCATTATAAAATTTGATAAAAGAAATTGGAGTAAATTAAGATCCGTTGTTTATACAGCGAGTATTAAGTCTGACAACAGTAATAATAGTGCAATTGTTGAATTGTATGATGCTACTAATTTTAGAACGATAAGTAATTCCGTTCTTGCTACAAGAAATACTGAATACGAAAATGTGATTTCTAACAATCTTGTTGAATCATTACCGGAGGAGGAAATAAATATTTATTTAAGATTGAGGTCGGAAAATAATACAGGAGACAATGTTTGGATATCTAATAAGTCTGAACTGATTATAAAACAAGAGAATTAATTATCAAAGAACAGTTTTTGTTTAATAAAACAGTTTTGGACTAGATTATTTAGGGTAGAAGATGAGGTGAATAACGAAAACATCTTTACGGTAGAGATGAAAAGTACTCCTTATGAAGATTGCGAATTGGTAGAAAAAATAATTATAGTTATGCTTCAAAATCAGCATAGATTATGAAGGCTTGTGAAATAAAAAATGCGGTTCCTGTACACTTTTCTCGTAAGTATGATGAAGATGAAATAAAAGAGTTGATAGAACAATTTAATAGATCAAAAAAATAAGTTTTTTTGAGATAAGTTTGAGGTCTTAAATAATTTTACCGTCATATCATTATTCTTTTATAGAATTGTGGATAAAGTGTCTAGTGAAGCTTGATTGACAAAAGAAATTTGATATTTCTATATAATTTAATAATAATAGATATACGGTAAGTTTCTTTTTAATATTGTAACAAATAAAATCGTATGACTACTAATAAGGTGGTGTCTAATTTTAAATATTAAAACGCTATACCTATGACTATTGAGGAAGCATCTAAATTTTTTAAGAACTTGGTTACAGAAACTGACGAAACATCAGAAATAAAGGTGTATAAAAAGTTCATTAGTATTTTATCTCAGTTAGAGAGTAGAGGTTTATCTGAAGACCAATTACGTGCTATAGAAAGTAAATTAGATGCATTTGATATAGATATACCAAGAGAAAACAGGAAAAAATACTACAACAAAAGACTTAGTGAGTTTATAACCTATTTAAAAAAGGAATTTTCTTTGATATCCGAAGGGTATTATATGACGATTGGTATGAGTTTAGGTATGAGTCTTGGAATGAGCTTAGGGATGACTTTTGGAGTAGTTTTCGGTGGTTCTAATGGATTGATCTACGGAATGACTTTTGGAATGACAATAGGTATGTCTTTGGGGTTAGCAATTGGTGCAGCTATGGATGCTAATGCAAAAAAAGAAAACAAAGTGTTAAGTGTCAAATGCAAGTAAAAAAGTATAAAAAATGTCTTTAGATATTTTTAAAAATACTTTTGAGAAGCGTATTAAACTGCATAACTTCGTAGTTAATATCTATAGGTATGGTCAAAAAGATAGCTTATATTACAGATGCTCATATAGATGAAGAATATCCTAAAGGCTTAGGTGTAAATGCCCGAAACAATTGGAAGACAATTTTAGAAGATATTGATTCAAAAAATATTGATGAAGTTATTTATGGTGGTGATATAGGAGAGAAATCATCTAATTCTTGGTTTTTTGATACTTTACAAAAGTATAAAGTATCTATTTCTTTGGGAAATCATGATTACTTTTCCGAGGTAATAGAGTACTACAAAAATGATTTTCTAATAGATTCTAATGAGCTTTTTTATTATAGAGAGGATGATTTTTTTAGGTTTATTTTTTTAGATTCTAGTACCGATGTAGCTAGTGAAAAACAATTAATATGGTTGGAGTCAGCGTTGGTTACTTCAAAAAAAATAGTATTATTTATTCACCATCCTGTTTTACCTATTCCTGCTATTATAGATAAAAAATTCTCTTTAAAAGGAAGAGAGAAGATTCAAACTTTATTAGAAAAAAATCCAAATGAAATTATACTTTTTTCAGGACATTATCATATGGAAGATTATCAAAAGTTTAATAATATAATGCAATATATTACACCAGCAGCATCTTATCAGGTAGAAAAAGATCCGAATGAGATTAAAGTTAATAATAATTCATTTGGATATAGAGTTATTGAGTTACATAAAGATCAATTATTTACTGAGGTAATTACCTTTAAGGTGTAGAATTTTAAACAGATCTTATAAATAGTAGTGTGTATTGTTTAGATAATAAGTGGCTATTACTTTTTTAAAAGTATTTGAATTTTAAGTTCGTTCTAAAAAAAACTTGTTCTTTTCCTTTGTTTGGGTTTCTTTGTGATCTCTTCAATAAAAACATCAAAATTTGTAATGGGATAATGCGTTTTTTTATCTTTTTTGGCAAATGGTAATTCTATGTTTTCTCTGGTATACCCTTTTTCTAACATGTTCCGCCAGAACACAGGGGATAGTAAATTATTTTTACTATCGATATCGACTTCTAAAAACTGTATTTTCTTTTCTTTTAGTTTTTTTATTAATGTATCACATCGATTACAACCTTGATCAGTGTAGATAAAGAGTTTGTAATTAGCTACAGTTCGTGATTGTATTTCTTTCGGTTTTTCTTTTTGCCTTCTAGTATTTATATTTTCTAACTTATCATTAACAATAAGGTTATATGTATAAGATGATTCTTTATCTGTTAAGGGAATTAGTATTAACATTTGTACTTTACTTTTAGCTGGAATGTTCTTAAGAATAGGGCGTTGTGCTCTTCTGCGGTAACCAATAGGATCTATTTTAAGAAAAACGCTTTTATCCGAGTCAGTGTCATTTTGAACATAGATAACACTACGTTTTTTTTGAACGTCTTCTACTAAATAAACTAATTCTTTTTGGCAAAAAGCCGTTGTGGTTTTTAATAATGTAAAAAGAAAGGAAAAGTAAAAAAGGATCTTCAAAACAAGTTTTAGTTTTTATAAAGATAAGTAATTTACTTTTTTAAAAGTAAAAAACAGCCCACTCCTAGTAATAGATACTAACCTCTAAATAAGAAAAAACGATCTTTCATTTTCTCAATTTCAGAATTCTTATTAGTTATGATATAATCAATAGCTTCAGTAGTGAAATGCTGTCCTTTTTCTGTTAAGGAAACGATATCGTCATTAATTTCGATCATATTATTCTTAAGAGCTAAATCTAATACGGATTTAGATTTTACTTTTTGCCAATTGATATGCTCATTAAGGTGTTTTACATGTCGTTCAGTTTCGTCATCTGCATGATTACCAAGATGCAGTAGAAAAGTTAGTAATGAAACTTCGATACGTTGTTGTCTGTGTCGGTAAATAACAGAGAAATACCCTCTATTTGGAGCAAATAAATATACTACTAGAAATAAAATACCAAGTACACTAGTCATGGAGCCAGAAATAGAAGTGTCTAGTCCGTGAGCGACCCAATATCCAACAATGGCGGAAATAACACCAAAAATACAGGCTAGAAGGATCATTTTTTTTAGATCATTGGTTAATAGATAAGCAGTAGCTGCCGGTGCTATCATAAATGCAATTACCAAAATGGCTCCAACCGCATCAAAAGCTCCTACTGTGGTTATAGATGCTATAGTCATTAAACCATAGTGCATTACGATCGGTGATAGTCCTAAGGCAGCGGCAAGGCCGGCATCAAATGTGCTTACTTTTAACTCTTTGAAAAAAGCAAAAAGCAAACCACAAGTTGTTAAAAGGATAGTTCCGATAATCCATAAAGATTTAGGACCCAGATCTATTGTGTTGATAATAAGTCTATCAAAAGGAGCAAAAGCCAACTCTCCTAGTAATACGGCATCTATATCAAGATGTACATCATTGGCATTTTGTGCGATCATTATAACACCGATACTAAATAAAGCAGGAAAAACCAATCCAATAGCGGTATCTTCTTTCACTAAACCAGTTTTTTGAATAAACTCTACTAAAACTACAGTGAGAACTCCGCTTAGCGCAGCGAGTAAAATTAGTAAAGGAGAAGATAGATCATGTGTGATAAAAAAACCAATTACAATTCCTGGTAAGATAGAATGACTAATTGCATCCGTAATTAGAGCCATTTTCCGTAATACTAAAAATGTACCAGGAATAGCACAAGCAATAGCAACAAGACTAGCAATTAATTGTATTTCAATCTGCGCACTACTCATCGTTTACTTGTGTTAGTTGATTGTATAAGTTCGAAGCAGTTTTGTATCCCGAAGAGGTTAGAGACCACATATTTCCTTCGATTTTTACATAATCTTTGTCTTCTAATTTTTGTAAGGATCGTTTGGTAAATCCCTGAAAGTTATTAAGTATTTTGATTGCGTGTGGATGCGAAATATCTTCGTGATCACGGGCAATATTATACATAAATGAAAGGGTTTTATGAAGTTGCAGATCGTTTCTGTTTTTTCTGAAACGTATTTCTCTAAATAGAAGTCCTCTACCAGGAGAAAATATAAAAGAAACTAATACAAATACCGCTGCAACTAAAACGATCACTGGACCTGTAGACAGATTATTATGACTAGCACTTATAGCGGTTCCGATAACTCCGGAAAATGCACCAAAGATAGCAGCAAGAATTACCATAATTGATAGACTGTTGGTCCATTGTCTTGCTGCGGCTGCAGGAGCAAGAATCATAGCGCTCATTAAAACTACGCCTACAGTCTGTAAGCCTAGAACAATTGCAATAACAATAAATGTAGTAATTAGTATATCTAAAAACTTAACATTAAAACCTAATGTTTTGGTATAATCACTATCGAATAGTGATATTTTAAGTTCTTTCCAGAATAATAATAAGACAACAAGACAAACTCCAGTGACTAAAGACATCATCCAGACATCACTTTCTAATAATGTTGCAGCTTGTCCAAAAAGATAATTCTCCAGTCCTGCTTGATTAGCATTCGGGAGTTTTTGGATATAAGTAAGTAATAACATTCCAAAGCCAAAAAATAAAGAAAGAATTAAACCAAGTGCTGTGTCGGATTTAAGGTGTGTTTTTTTTATAATACCTCTTATCCAGAAACTACCAACCAAACCACTGACTAAGGCACCTAGTAAAAAGGCATTACTGTTTTTTGCTCCGATAATTAAGAAAGCTATAGCTATTCCCGGTAATGCGGCGTGGGAAATTGCATCACCCAAAAGACTTTGTTTTCTTAATACGGCAAAACTTCCTAACATGCCACATATAGCTCCCAAAACAGCAGTTCCTAATGTGATTGTACGCAAGGTGTAATCAGTAAAGACAAGCTGTATGTATTCTAGGATATCCATAGTATTATTGTTGGACGCTTACTTTATAATTTATTCCGTATGTTTTCGTAAGATTATCATCGTTAAAAATGTCTTTCACAGGTCCTGTTGCAATTTTTTTTACATTCAAAAATGTAACCCAATCAAAATATTCGGGAACTGTTTGTAAATCATGATGTACTACAATTACTGTTTTTCCAGCTCTTCTAAGTTCTTTCAGGATATTGATAATTGCTTTTTCAGTAGTAGCATCAACCCCTTGAAAAGGTTCATCCATAAAATAGATAGATGCATTCTGGACTAATGCTCTAGCAAGAAAAATGCGTTGTTGTTGTCCGCCAGAAAGCTGACTAATTTGTCTAGATTTAAATGCAAGCATTCCTACCTTTTCTAAAGCTTCGAGCGCTGCCTTTTTTTGTTTTTGCCCTGGTCTTTTAATCCAGCCTAAACTTCCATAAGTTCCCATCATCACCACATCAAGTGCTGTTGTGGGGAAATCCCAATCAACACTTCCTTTTTGAGGGACATAAGCAACTAAAGACCGCTGTTTTTTATAAGGCTTTTTATAGATCTTTACACTTCCTGCTATAGGTTTGATGATATCTAACACAGACTTGATTAGTGTAGATTTTCCGGCACCATTGGGTCCCACAATCGCCATTAAAACTCCTTCAGGGATAGCAAGATCAATATCCCATAGCACGGGTTTGTAATTGTATGCAACTGTTAAGTCATCTATTTGTACAGCTATCTTTTCTTTCATTATTTCAATGCATTTACAATGGTGTTTACATTGTATTCAAACATTCCTATATATGTTCCCTCAATAGTTCCAGGGTTTCCTAAAGCATCAGAATATAAAGTACCGCCAATTATTACTTCGTGGTCTTTAGATTTCACTGCAGCTTGTAACGCTTCAATAGTACGTTTTGGTACTGAGGTTTCAACAAAAATAGCTTTTACTTGGTTTTCTATAATAAAAGCAGCTAACTTCTGAACATCTTGTACGCCAGCTTCCGTGGCAGTAGATAGACCTTGTAAACCAACCACATTAAAGGCGTATTCTTTGCCAAAATAACTAAAAGCATCGTGAGCAGTTACCAATATTCTTTTGTCCTTAGGTAAGGTTTCGATGGTAGTTTTTATGTTGCTTTCTAAAACATTTAATTTTTTTAGATATGATTTCCCATTAGTCTCAAAAACTTCAGCGTTTTTAGGATCTAATTCTTTTAGTTTTTCAATAGTAAATAAAGTTACTTGTTTCCAATTATTTACATTAAACCAGATATGAGGGTCGTAATTAGAAGCAAAATAATCAGATCCAATAAGAATGCTTTTGTCCAAAACTTCGCCAACTGCAATAGTTTTTATATTTTGACTCCCCATTTTCTCAAATACTTCTACTAATTTTCCTTCGAGATGCAGTCCATTATAAAAGATAACATCTGCGTTAACTAATTTGGTAACATCACCTTCACTAGCTTTATATAGGTGTGGGTCAACACCAGATCCCATTAATCCTTCGACAGTTATTAAATCTCCCCCAATATTTTTTACTAAATCGGTTATCATAGTAGTCGTTGTAACTACATTTAATTTTTGATTTACTTTCTTTTCTTCTTTTTTACAAGAAAACAAGGTAATTGTTAATGCTAGAAATATTGCGGTTTTTTTGATCATTTTAAATTTTAATTCAATAGTGGTGTTTTAATTTTAGGCTAAAACTATGTTTAAAAAAGATATCCAAAAAAACTTAATGAGAAGAGGCTATAGTTGGATACCTTATAATTGTATTAGGTTTAGTATTTTTGTTTAATTATAATAGCAAAACTAAAAAAGTTAGCCATGACTAACAAATTAAATTTGAATAATTTAACAAAAAGCGAAGAAGATTATTTAAAAGCTCTTTTTCAGTTATTAGTAGAAGATAATTCTGTAAAGGTTGGAAATAATCAATTAGCGGAATATCTTAAAGTGTCTCCAGCTTCTACTAATAATATGATTAAAAAACTGAAAGCAAAGAATTATGTAGTAAGTGAGAAGTATGGGAAATTAGAGTTAACAGAAGAGGGCAGAGCTATTGCTGTTAGATTGATTAGAAAACATAGGCTTTGGGAAACTTTTTTATATAATTACCTAAACTTTAGTTGGGATGAGGTCCATGAGGTGGCAGAGCAGTTAGAGCATATAAAATCGTACAAACTGATTGATGAGCTAGATCGGTTTATGGATTTCCCAGAAAAAGATCCACACGGAGAACTAATTCCTACTTCAAAAGGTGAGTATAAAGTAGTTCCGAAAATCACACTATCCTCATTAGAAGAAGGTGCTGTGTGCAAGTTGATTGCTGTAAATGATGGTTCTGTTAATTTTTTGAGATTTGTTTCAGAAATAGGATTAGCGTTAAGTAGTGAAATTAAGGTACTCGAAGTACGAGAGTTTGATAAGTCTATTCGAATTCAGTTTAACAATAGTATAGAAACAGTAACTAGAAAATTTGCGGATAATGTATTTGTAAAGGTGTTGTGATTTAATAATAAATGTTAAAAAAAACAAGACTATTGCGGATTGTGGCATATACCTATTATCTTTGAGGCACACAATCAATTTATGGAGCTTACGTTAAAAAGACCGATCTGTTTCTTTGATCTGGAAACAACCGGTATAAATATTTCTAAAGATCGAATCGTGGAAATCTCTATTCTTAAAGTTTTTCCGAATGGAAATAAGGAGAGTAAGACTTGGCTTGTTAATCCAGAGATGCCAATTCCGCCAGAAACTACAGAAGTACACGGGATTACAAATGAAAAAGTAGCTAATGAACCAACTTTTAAACAATTAGCAAGTATAGTTAGTGATATGATAAAGGGTTGTGATCTGGGAGGTTTTAATTCTAACAGGTTTGATATTCCTTTATTGGCAGAAGAATTGTTACGTGCTGATGTAGATTTTGATATGAAAAATACAGTAGCAGTAGATGTTCAGACGATTTTTCATAAAATGGAAAAAAGAACCTTGGCTGCGGCTTATAAGTTTTACTGTGATAAAGATTTAGAAGATGCACATTCTGCTGAGGCTGATACCAATGCAACGTATGAAGTCTTAAAAGCACAGTTAGATAGATATCCAGAATTAGAAAATGACACAAAATTTTTAGCAGAGTTTAGTTCTAGAAAGCAATTTGCGGATTTCGCTGGCTTTATTGCTTATGACAAAGAAGGAAGAGAGATATTTTCTTTTGGAAAGCATAAAGGTAAATTAGTCGAAAAAGTAATGGAAGATGAACCAGGTTATTTTGGTTGGTTGCAGAATGCTGATTTTCCTTTATATACCAAAAAAGTGCTTACAGCTGTAAGACTTCGTAAGTTAAATAATAGTCTTAAGCTATAACTGTTATCACCAATTTTTATGAAGATTATTTGTATTGGGCGCAACTATACGGATCATATAGAAGAATTGGAAAATGAAAAACCAACTGATCCAGTGGTTTTTATGAAACCTGACACTTCAATTCTTTTAAAGAAACAGCCTTTTTTTATTCCTGATTTTTCTAATGATATACATCATGAAGTAGAAATTTTAGTAAAAATTAAAAAATTAGGAAAGTATATTGATAAAAAATTTGCTCATAAATATTATGATAAAATTGGACTTGGGATAGATTTTACAGCAAGAGATTTACAAAGTAAGCTTAAGGCAAAGGGATTGCCTTGGGAAAAATCTAAGGCTTTTGATGGCGCGGCTGTAGTAGGGAAATGGATTGATAAAAATGAGTTTTCTGATGTGAATAATATCAATTTCCGCTTAGAAAAAAACGAAGAAATTGTACAGGAAGGAAATACAAAATTAATGTTGTGGAAAATTGATGAGCTTATAGCCTATGTGTCACAATATTTTACCTTGAAAATTGGAGATATTATTTTTACAGGTACGCCGGCGGGCGTAGGAGCGGTAAAAACAAATGATAACCTGAAAGGCTATATCGAAGAAAAGGAATTTTTTTCAATTAAAGTAAAATAGTCTAAAGTGTTGATAACATTTTCTTTGGACTCATATATTCGAAATAACGTTTTCTTACCGTAAAATTTTCGTCTAAAAAAATAATTGCAGGTAAAGAGAAAGTAGTGTCCTTTCTAGATGCTAATAATGCTGGAATTTCGTGGATTGCATTTCTCGAGGTAGTATAATTCTTGTTTGTGAAAATTGAACCGTCAAAATTAATTGTATCTCTGCTCTCTGCATCCATTTTTACGGCATAATAATCCTTAGATATTTTTTCTATAATCTCTGGTTTGGTATATACAACTCGATCCATTTTCTTACAGTAAACACACCAATCTGCATAAAAATTGATAATTACTTTTTTTGGCTTTACGGCAAGAGAATCATCTAATTGCTCAAAAGTGATCCAATTAATGGTTTTGTTTTCTTGAGCTTCTGTTTTTAAGATTATTATCAAGAAAAAGAACAGTATGATTTTTAAAAATTTCATAACTAATGAAGTTTACCAAATTTTATCCCTATAAAGAATGTTCTAGGAGTTCCAGGACCATAAATATAATCAGAATCCCGAAGTGGTCCGATATCAAAATCATCTTGGTAGCTATTAAATATGTTTTTAATACCTCCGCTAAATGTAATTTGAAAGTTATCCGAAATATCTGAGTGATATTCAAGTTTTAAATTCATATCAAAAAATGAATCTGTATCTACTAGATCTAAAAAACCAGATTCACTTATAACTCTGGGAACTGTCATTCCTCCTGTGTAAGTACCAGTAACATCTATATTAAATCGCTCGCTAGGAATCCAGGATGTATTTAGATAGCCATACGTATTCGGGTTTCTTATGAATTCGTTTACAGCTACATTATTTTCTCCGGGTATACTACCATCTATTTCAAAAAGTATTTGACTTTCATTATAAGATGCTTTTTGAACGGTTCCGCCTAATTGGAATCGCCATTCTTTTGATGGAGATATACCGATTTCAAAATTAGTTCCAAATACCTTCGCTCCTGATCCATTCCTTACTTCTTCAAGAATAGAACCGTTTTCAAGAACTGCACCGGTGCTAACTAAAGTAAAAGGATCTTCAAGACTTGTATAAAATCCTTCAAGTAAAAAGTCTGCTTGAACCTTTTGTATGTTTTTTGTGTAATTTAAAGAAGCTGTAAACGCATTAGAAAATTCTGTATCTAAGTTTTCTGATAAAATGACAAACTGAGGTTCTCCACCAACTGATGAGATGTGCAAATCTTCATTAAACGCTTGTGGGGCTCTAAATCCTCTAGCATACCCTCCTCTAAATTTTAAAGAATTAAGAATGTTGTACGATATAGTTATTCTTGGACTTAGTACAGTTTGTTTTATAGAGACGTCTCGAGAAATTCCGCCTATATTGTATGCGCCATCAACATTTACATAATCGAGTCTAGTTCCTAGAAGTGCTGTGAAATCGTTGTTCGGTTTCCACTCGTACTGAGCGTAAGAACCAATAGTATGAACTTGTTGATCAATTAATCGGTTATATCCTGCAATAATATCTTCGGTATCGCTAATGTTGTACTCCGTTCCTATTGTAATAATATCCTTATTTTTTAAATTTTGAGTGAATTGAAAACCTGTAAGCAAAGCCAAATCCTTGGTAATCCCGTATGAGTTTAGCGCAAGAATACTATCTTGTCTAGTTCTAGAACCACCTAATCCACCATAATAACTATCTCTGTCAGTATATTGACCAGAGGTGTAGATTGATAAGTTGTTTGTTCCTTTTTTGTTTTCTAGTTCGTATGTTAAACCTCCTAAAAAAGTATTGTGATCTAGTTCTTCTGTAATATCCGTAAAATGAGGAGCAAGGTCAAGACGATCTCCTCCACGACGATATTCTTTAATAGTGGTTAGGTCTAATGAAATTTTACTTCGATCATTTGGTTTTAGGAATGTTTTTAGCCCAAAAGTAGTATTTTGTAGCGTTGTTAATTCTGTGAATCCGTCATTATTAGCATCAAACTCTTCTCGGTCTCTATTTAATCCAAATACTGTAATTCCAGACATTAAATCATCACTTACAAGAGATGCGTTGAAGTTTAAAGAGCGATCAGGAATTTCTCCATCTATAAGACCTAGGTATGTTCCTATTTCCCATGTGTTTAGAACTGGATCTTTGGTTATTATATTTATGGTTCCTGCAATAGCATTAGAACCATAAAGGGCGGAACCACCACTTCTTACTACTTCAATACGTTCAACAATGTTGGTAGGTATTTGTTCTAGTCCATAAACACTATTTAGTGCACTAAAAACAGCTCTGCTATTTATTAATACCTGGGTGTAACTACCATCTAATCCATTAAGTCTTACTTGGGTGAATCCACAGTTTTGACAATTGTTTTCGACTCTAACCCCTGGAGAATAGTTCAAACCCTCGGAGATTGATATTGATTGGGTAGCTTCTAGTAGTTTTGGACTTAAAACATTTACAACCACAGGAGCGTTTTTTCGATTTACTCTATTTCTAGTGGCGCTTACTACGACTTGATCTAGATTTAAACGATCTTCTCTAAGAATGAATTTTTTTACTGGATTATTAGTTGTTATTGTAATGTTTTCTGTCAAAGTCTGATGTCCTAAAGAGCTGATTTTTATGTGGTAATCTCCTGTAGGAATATTTTTGATTTCAAAAAAGCCGTCTCCATCCGCAGATGTATATGTATTAAAAGAAGGGTTCGATATTGTTATGTTAGCATAAGGTAATGAAGATTCAGTTGTGTTAATGTTGCCTTTTAGGTTTCCTGTTTGACCTATTAATAAATAAGAGTTTATTATGGTTAAAAAGAATAGAAATGGTTTCATAATTAAATACTATGGCTTCTTTATTAGTTTCGGCAAATTTAAAAAGTTAGTTAAGACTAACAAATTGTTTTAACAAATAATAAAGTATATTTTAGTTTAGTTTAAGTTTATTAAATTTTTTATATTGGGATAACCTATATTTATAGTTATAATAGATCTTTTGAACTCGTTATTTTATAATTTGATTAAAGAATAATCAATGAAATATTTTAGTTTGAAGATTGGAGATGTTATCTTTACAGGAAGACCAATTAGAAGGTTTGCAATAAAAGCACAATATTTATTGATTGGTTTTATAGAAGGATAATAATTTTTTTCAATTATAATTAAGTAAATGAGTAAAAGTTACAGCTTAGAGAGTGTAAATGAATTATCAGGTGGTGATGATGAATTTATAACAGTATTGGTTCAAACGTTTTTAGAAGAAATACCTCCTGATCTTGAAGGTATGGGGCAAGCAGTTAAAGATAACGATCCTAAGACTGCCTATCAATTCGCTCATAAAATGAAACCTAATCTACAATTATTTGGAATTGATCTTTTAAAAGAAATTAAACAAGTTGAAGCTTGGTCAAAATCTGGTATGGATCAATCTGAAATATCTTCTATTCTTGATCATATTACGGCAACTGTTAATGGTGCAATTGAAGACCTGAAAGTTGATTTTCAATAAATATGCTTGCAGAAATAATTACCATAGGAGACGAAATTCTTATTGGACAGATTGTAGATTCTAATTCCGCTTTTATAGGAAAAGAACTTAATAAAATAGGTGTTGATGTTTATCAGATTACTTCTATTCAAGATGATAAGCAACATATTCTCAATGCACTAGAAGAAGCAAAAAACAGAGTGGATATTGTGCTTATTACTGGTGGTTTAGGACCTACTAAGGATGATATTACGAAGCACACTATTTGTGAATTTTTTGATGATGCATTGGTTCAAAATGAAAAGGTTTTACGACATATCGAATCGATTTTCGCAAAGTATATACAAACTCCAATTACTGATATTAATCGAATGCAGGCACTTGTTCCTAGTACTTCTATAGTATTGATGAATCAATATGGGACAGCTCCTGGTATGTGGTTGGAGAAAGATGAGACAGTTTTTGTGTCTATGCCAGGCGTTCCCTTTGAGATGAAAAACCTTATGACGGATGAGGTGTTGCCAAAACTTCAAGAACGATTTGATAGACCATTTATAATTCATAAGACAGTGCTGACTTATGGACTAGGAGAAAGTGCAATTGCTGAAAAAATAGAGGCCTGGGAAGATGATTTACCAGCCTTTATTAAATTGGCTTATTTACCAAATCTAGGAAGAGTTAGATTGCGACTTTCTGCACGTGGAACAAATGAGAAATTGTTAATTGATACCATTGAAGAAAGAATAGTTGATTTAAAGGTTCTTATTGGTGATATTATTGTTGGTTATGAAGAAGATGAATCTATTGAGGTGTTAATTGGTAAAATATTGACCTCTCAAGGACATTTTCTTGCTGTTGCAGAAAGTTGTACAGGAGGTAAAATTGCACAGTCTATTACTTCTTATCCTGGGACATCTTCATTTTTTAAAGGAGGAGCAGTAACGTATGCTACTCAATCCAAAAGTGATATTTTAGGGGTTTCAGAGGAAATAATAAAACAGTTTACTGTTACAAGTAAAGAAGTTGCAGAGGCTATGGCTTTGGGTGCAAAAGATAAATTTAAATCCGATTATGCTATTGCTACAACAGGAAACGCTGGTCCAACAAAAGGAGATGGTGATGTCGAAGTGGGAACAGTTTTTATTGCGATAGCCACACCAGAAAGAGTTTTTTCTAAGAAATTTGTATTTAGCAATAACAGAGAGCGCACTATAGGTAAGGCTGTTAATAAATCTTTTGAGCTTCTTCTTGATGAATTGAGCTAGTTTTGTTAACCATTTAGTAGTTCTTTTGACCATATGATCGCCTCTTCTAAATTACTAAAATTATAAAATGGTTTCTGTGCAAAATGCTTTTCAATTTCAGTGGATTTTTCAGTTAATAGGTTATAAGTAATTACTCCGTATCCTTTAAAATTATCCATATATAAAAATGGACAATCTAAATAATCCGTTGGGATTATAGAGTGAGAATTTATTCTATTGGATATGTATGTGAATGGTTGTCCGTTTCCAAAGTGTTTTTGTACTATAGGGATGAGATCCTGAAGCTTTCCTAATGTAATGGTAACCCCCTCTTTTATTTCTGCAATAATATAGTTGTCATAAATATAGTAAGTACCTAGTTTCAGGTCATATCGTTCTATTAAAGTGTTGTTTGTGTTGATGGTCATAACTTTTGTCTTTTTATTAGTTATGAATCGGTCGAGTTCTTAAGTAGATAATTTCTTTTTAAATGCTGAATTTCAATATTTTATGAAATTTTTGTGAATTTCAAACGTTTTAGTTGTTTAGGATGCTAATCAGCTACTTATAAATTAGATGCTATTGACTTAGATATTGAGGACATTGCTTTTTTGTAAAAAACTTAAGTGTATTTAACTTATGTTACTTTAAAGGTTAATCAAGATCTGATAGTGGTTTAATAAGTTCTTGTGCCCATAACAAAGCTTCATTGAGATCATCAAAAATTTTAGTTTCATTTTCTAGGAAAGACTGTTCAAGAGTTGCTACCTTGGTGTTAATAGCATCATAAGTTACTACACCATACCCAATAAAGTTGGGAAATAATTTAGATGATTTAAAATGTCCAGTAGGAACAAAGGAATATGAATTTTTTCTATTAGAAATATATACAAATGGAGTAGAGGTTCCATAATAAGAATGAATTATCTCAAATAATTCACTGCAATTTTCGAAGGTTAGGGTAACTCCTTCTTTTACTTCAGAAATAATATGATTCTTATAAAAGTAAAATAATCCAATAGCAAGCTCATGCTTGTGAAGAAGCTTTTTGTTAAAATCATGAATCATGTCTAAATAAAATGTTTTCCAATTACCGTTGTAATATACTCATTTTCATAGAAAAGGTCGATTTAACAGCTTTAAAACAATACAGTTTTATGTTTTTAGTTAATTTTTTAAAAATAATTAAATACAATCAGGTGTAATGATGGATTTAATCAACTGTAATTATTTCGTCTACCCAAAGTACCGCTTCCTTTAGATTGTCAAATATTTTGGTTGGAACATCAAGAAAGGATTGTTCTAAAGAAGCTATTTTGTTATTAATTGCATTGTAAGTTACGACACCATATCCTTTTAAATTTGGGAATAACTTCCCGGATTTGAAATGAGTAGTGGGTTCAAAAGAGTAAGAATTGATTCTATTCGTAATGTATACAAAAGGGGTGCTGATTCCATAATACTCCTTTGCTAACAAAAATAATTTATTTGCTTTGTCATAATTTATGGAAGCTCCCTCTTTCATTTCAGAAACTAAGTAATTTTTATAAAAATGAAAAGACCCTATATCAAGCTCATGTGTACGAATGAAATTATTATTGTTGTCCGGTAGCATCGCATTATTTTTTTCTAATATACAATTTAGACGGTATATAATGGTAATAAATAATAAGGTATTTTATGTTTTCCTTAACAGTATTTGGAGTTTGATTTTTTGATCTAAACTTTAGTACAAAAAAAGCGGATCCTAAGATCCGCTTGTTTACTACTCAATTACCCCATATCAAGTAGTTAGTTACAGTTATGAAAACTAACTGGTGTAAAATTAATTCTAATCTTTGATTTACTATACAGGTATAAATACGTGTTTTTAAATAGAAAGTGTTGATGTAGTTAAAAACTAATAGCGGTATCTTTGTATTACCTGATTATAAGGTGCTTTTTTACATTAACCTCTTTAATAGTAGCGTTGTAATACTTTAAATGAGTTTTTTTTGAAAAAACAGAAAAAATTACAAAACTATTATTGGTGGTTCGGTAAATAATTCGTTAATTTGCACCCTGTTTTGAAATAATACCAAAATTAAGAAGAGATGTCAAGAGTTTGCGAGCTTACAGGTAAAAAAGCGATGGTGGGAAATAACGTTTCTCATGCGATGAATAAAACAAAACGTAAATTCAACGCGAATTTAATAAAAAAGCGTTTTTATATTCCTGATGAAGATCGTTGGGTAACACTTAAGGTGTCTACTGCAGCGTTAAAAAATATAAATAAAAACGGTATTGCTGCTGTTTTAAAAGAAGCAAAAGCTAAAGGTTTCTTAACAAAATAATTCAGCTTCTAAAAAGATACTATAATGGCAAAGAAAGGTAATAGAGTTCAGGTAATCTTAGAATGTACAGAGCATAAAGCTTCTGGTAAACCAGGTACATCAAGATATATTACAACGAAAAACAAAAAGAACACTCCTGATAGAATGGAAATAAAGAAATTTAATCCTATTCTTAAAAAAATGACTGTTCATAAAGAAATAAAATAAGACAATGGCAAAGAAATCAGTAGCATCGTTACAGACAGGATCAAAGAGATTGACCAAAGCTATTAAGATGGTTAAATCTCCAAAAACGGGAGCATATACTTTTGTAGAGTCTATTATGCAGCCTGATGCAGTAAATGACTTTTTTAAGAAAAAGTAATTCGTAAGAAAATATTTTAAAAAGAAGCCGTTTCAATTTTATTGGAATGGCTCTTTCTTTTTATATTTATACGATTTTATGGATATATCCATATTTAACTTATTAGCATTCTGAATATAACACATGAGTTTGTTTAAAAAAATATTCTCTTCTGAGAAAAAAGAAACCCTAGATAAAGGGTTAGAGAAATCTAAAACCACCTTTTTTTCTAAATTAAGTAAGGCAGTTGCCGGTAAATCTAAGGTAGATGATGATGTATTAGATAACCTTGAAGAAGTTTTGGTTACTAGTGATGTGGGAGTGAAAACTACCATAAAAGTTATAGAAAGAATAGAAAACCGCGTAGCAAAGGATAAATATTTGGGGACAGAAGAATTAAATCAAATTCTTAGAGAAGAGATTGCAGGTTTACTTTCTGAAACTAATTCAGGAGAAGCTACGGATTTTGAGATTCCAGCAAATAAAAAACCATATGTTTTAATGGTGGTAGGCGTAAATGGTGTTGGAAAAACTACTACTATAGGTAAATTGGCTTATCAGTTTAATAAAAAAGGTTTAAAGGTGGTTTTAGGCGCAGCTGACACGTTTAGAGCGGCCGCAATCGACCAGTTGCAAGTTTGGGCGGATAGAGTAGATGTTCCTATTGTAAAGCAAGATATGGGTAGTGACCCAGCATCTGTTGCCTTTGATACGTTAGAGTCTGGAGTAAATCAAGATGCAGATGTGATTATTATAGATACAGCCGGTAGATTACATAATAAAGTAAACTTGATGAATGAATTAACCAAAGTAAAGCGAGTGATGCAGAAAGTAGTAGGAGATGCTCCTCATGATGTTTTATTAGTTTTAGATGGTTCTACTGGTCAAAATGCATTTGAGCAAGCAAAACAATTTACAGCTGCTACAGAAGTAACTTCATTAGCTGTAACTAAATTGGATGGAACGGCAAAAGGAGGAGTGGTTATTGGAATTAGTGATCAATTTCAGATTCCTGTAAAATATATTGGTGTAGGAGAAGGGATTGAAGATCTTCAGGTATTTAATAAATACGAATTTGTAGACTCCTTTTTTAAGTAGTAAATACTGTTACCGAATAGTTAAAAAGGTGTTATGCTATAAGCATAGCACCTTTTTTTTATATTTTCATTCTTGAAAATACCTTGATAATCTTCGTTCAATGAAGAAAGTACTATATTTTTTAATATCGGTTTTAATTTTTATTTCTTGTAAAAAAGAAAAAGAGAAATCGCAAAAAGAGTTGCAACCTAAAGTAATTTGGGAGTCTTATGATGAATCTGAAGATTTAAAAGCAACACTAGATTTAGAGCAATCAAGAATGCATTTAAAACTTGTAAACTCTAAAGTTTTAGATAAAAATAAGATTTGGAAATCGTTAGAGTCTGAATTGGATTATTTTTCTGAAGAAGATTATAATACATTAAAACCTCTCATTTTAGAAAAGGATATTCCTTCTTTGCAAACAAGTATAAAACAAGGAGAGCTTACCTATGAGAAATTGGTGCTTTTTTATTTGTATCGCATTAGAAAATATGAAAGTGACAACTCACTTTCTTTAAATGCGTTGATATCTTTAAACCCAAAAGTAGTAGAACAGGCAAGAGTGTTGGATAAAGTTGATAAAAATATCATCGATATTAATTCAGTTTTTGGAATGCCAATCATACTAAAAGATAATATTGGTGCTAACAATATGTATACAACTGCGGGTGCTATAGCGTTGCAAAAGAATAAGACAAAAAATGCTTTTATAACGAAACGTTTATTAGATCACAATGCATTAATTTTAGGTAAAGCAAACCTTAGCGAGTGGGCATATTTTCTTTGTATTGGCTGCCCTGTTGGATATAGTGCGATAGGAGGTCAAACTCTTAACCCATATGGTAGAATGGTTTTCGAAAGCGGAGGATCTAGTTCTGGTAGTGGTGCCGTTGTTGCTGCGAATTTTTGTGTAGCAGCTATTGGGACAGAAACAAGTGGTTCTATATTGTCTCCCTCGAGTCAGAACTCTGTAGTAGGATTAAAACCTACTATTGGAGTTTTTAGTAGAAGTGGAATTGTACCTATTTCCAGTACGTTAGATACTCCAGGGCCTATGACAAAATCAGTGATTGATAACGCAATTTTATATAATGCATTTTTGGGTAAGGATACTTCAGATAGTGCCTCTGTTCAGGTAAAAACAGTTTCATTATCCGAAATTACAAATACCAACTTAGTAGGAAAAAAGTTTGGCGTCTTGAAAGCATATCTTAAAGATTCACTCTATGCCGGAGCGGTGAAAAATATTAAAAATTCAGGAGCAGAAATATTTGAGTTAGAGCCTAAAAATACTGATCTTCCTGGTTTTTTGACAATTTTAAATATCGATATGAAACACGATCTCCCTCAATATATAGCTAATTATGCAAGTGATAGTATCGCCATAAAAACTATTGAAGATATTATTACATTTAATCAGCAAGACTCATTGATAAGAATGCCATACGGTCAAGCATTGTTAGAAGGAATAATGAGTGATAGTACGACAACAAAAGAATTGAAAACGATCAAGGAAAATTTAAAGAGTGTGTCTAGAAATTATTTTGATACTCATCTAGATAAACATAATTTGGATGCTATTTTATCCATAAATAATTATCACGCTGGATACGCTGCTGTTGCCAAATATCCAGCCGTAACAGTTCCGATGGGCTATACGGATAAAGGAGAACCTAAGAGTTTAACTTTTATTGCAAAGTCATTTTCTGAAAATAAATTGTTAGCATTGGCATTTGCTTATGAACGAATTTCAAAAGAACGTCGAGCACCATTAAAGTATAATTAATTAATCAGTTCATTAATTTTAATCCATAGATCATTATCGAAACTTGATGGCCCTAATAATGATTCTCCAGAATCATTTCCCATTCTTACAATTACCAAATTCTGACTAGGAACTACATATAGTTTTTGATCATCTTTACCTAAACCTGCAATAAGGTCATCGGGTGCATCTGGTATTAATTCTCCTGGGAATTGATTTTCGAAAGCTGGAGCTCTAAAACTTGATTTACCATTCAACCACCATAAATATCCATAAGATTCATTAAGATTTTGAGAAGTAGTGGTCATTTCGGTAAAATAGCTTTGATCAGTAAGGATCTGGTTGTCACCCCAAGTTCCTTTGTTAAGGTTTAACAGACCAAATCGAGCCATGCTTCTTGCTGTACTGTAGTATATATGAGCAAAACCTAGACGAATCCAGCTGCCATTCATTCCAATTTTATTTTTCACCGAGATGTTAAAGTAGGTGTTATAGTCTGTATTTGTAGCTTGAGCTATGATATCAGTAAGAAGGGTATATGTTGCATTATGATAATACCAGAAATTACCTGGTTGATTAAGGTATGTTAAACATTCAAAATCAGTACAGTTTTGATTAGAAACAGTATAATCTAAACCAGTTGTCATGGTTAGGTGATTTTTTATCGTAATAGACTGTTCCTGAGAAGCGGTTAGATTTGCCCATTGAGTTCCTAAATATGTGTTAGAAGGTTCATTAATACTTAATAAATCGTCTTGTTGTGCAACTCCGATTGTAAATGCAGTCAATGTTTTTCCGGCCGAGTACCAAGGATTATTATCTGAGGATGCGGCTCCATTAAAGTATTTTTCGATTACAATTTTTCCGTTTTTAAGAATTATAAATGCTTTAGTGTTTTTTTCTTCAAGAAAATCATAAAGAGGTTGTTCTGCATTGATATTCCATTCTAAATCTAGAATTGAAGTATTTTCCCATTCTTCAGAGTTAATAGGTGGAAAATATAACTCATCTTGATTTGGATTTGGTTCTTCGGAAATTACTTCTTCGGTTTCATCAGAACAAGAAAGCATAGTGATTAATAAAAGGAATAGAAAGGGAATCGTTTTAGTTTTCATAGTTGGGGGGTATGAATTTTAGACTACACAATATACAAAAGGTTTAATTTACTTTTTTTACTTGATTGACTTATTAAGCATTATGTACTAAAACTTTGGTTATTCATTGTATCTTTGCACACCTTTATTCAGATGATATGAGAACAAAGACTTTAAAAAAGAATAAGATTAATGTAGTTACATTAGGTTGTAGCAAGAATGTGTATGATAGTGAGGTTCTTATGGGACAACTAAAGGCCAATAACAAAGAAGTGGTTCATGAAGAAGAAGGAAATGTTGTTGTAATTAACACTTGTGGTTTTATAGCAAATGCTAAAGAGGAATCTGTTAATACTATTTTAGAGTACGTACAGAAAAAAGATCAAGGTGTTGTAGATAAAGTTTTTGTTACAGGTTGTTTATCCGAAAGATATAAGCCTGATTTACAAAAGGAAATTCCAGATGTAGATCAATATTTTGGTACTACAGAACTACCAGGTTTGTTAAAGGCTTTAGGAGCAGACTATAAGCATGAACTTATTGGAGAAAGATTAACAACAACTCCTAAGAATTATGCGTATTTAAAAATAGCAGAAGGATGTGACCGTCCTTGTTCTTTTTGTGCTATTCCGTTGATGCGAGGTAAACATAAATCTACTCCTATTGAAGAATTGGTTACGGAGGCAGAGAAGTTGGCTGCAGATGGAGTAAAAGAATTGGTTTTAATCGCCCAGGATTTAACATATTATGGGTTAGATTTATATAAGGAAAGAAAGTTAGCAGATTTACTTCGTGAATTGGTAAAGGTTGATGGTATAGAATGGATTCGATTGCATTATGCATTTCCTACCGGATTTCCAATGGAAGTGTTAGAAGTAATGCGAAAGGAACCCAAAATCTGTAATTATATTGATATTCCATTACAACATATAGCGGATCCAGTTCTTAAATCTATGCGAAGAGGAACTACAAAAGCTAAAACTACAAAGCTTTTAAAAGAATTTAGAGCGGCTGTGCCGGAAATGACAATTCGTACTACATTGATTGTCGGATATCCTGGAGAGACACAAGAGGATTTTGAGACGTTAAGAGATTGGGTGAAAGAAATGCGTTTTGAGCGTTTAGGTTGTTTTACATATTCTCACGAAGAAAACACACATGCTTTTAACTTGGAAGATGATGTACCAGAGGAAGTAAAAATGGACCGTGCCAATGAGATAATGGAAATACAATCACAAATCTCTTGGGAATTGAATCAACAGAAGATAGGACAAGAATTTAAGGTTGTTATTGACCGTAAAGAAGGACAATACTTTGTTGGTAGAACTGAGTTTGATTCTCCAGATGTTGATAATGAGGTTTTAATAGATGCTTCTAAGTTTTATCTAAAAACAGGAGAATACACAACCGTTAAGATATATGAAGCAGAAGATTTTGATTTATATGGAGAAGTTGTTTAATTAACTTCCTAAAATGCTATTCTTTAATCTGATTCTATATTGTAATTAGGGTTTTGTTAGTATGAATGGTTAATCAAATATTGTTTATCCAGTTATTATTGTTATTAATTTTCTTTTCACCTAGGTGCACTCACTGCAGGTTTCATATTGTTATATAAAAAAATAGAATATTGGACTCTATAGGTTTTTAGATGGTTCAAACAAATTACAGTTTAAAACAAAAAAATCGAGGATTTTAATGATCCTCGATTTTGTCGCGTAATACTCTTTAGATTTTTTGGCTAATTCTAATTATGAGAGAACTTTATTTCTTTATTTTATTAAGGGACAAAGTTTTATAGTTAACGCTGTATTTTAAATTTAATTTTATTCGGGCGCAAAAGTATTTAAAAAAGAGATACGAAATTCTTAATTTCTGATGATGTTCATTATAGTAATATAATTGAGGTAAATGATAACTTGAGATTTTCGTAACGTAGTAAAGGTAAGGGGTAAGATATCATTAGTATAATAAAAAAAACTATTATTGGAATGTATTTTTTTTAGGTTTTTATTGAATTAAGTTCATTGTTGTTTTTTGTAAAAAAAACTTTAAACTTAACAATTTGATAATATTAGGTCTTAAATTCTGGGTTGTATTAAGATTTCTGTAGTAAAAAGATAAATACTCTAATTATAATGTATTAATTATGGTTTTGTCCTGTTTGGAGATAGATAGATTTCTTAAAATATTAATAGAGGTCTGATTATTTCAATTTCAGACCCCTATCACTATGTTGGTTTTATATATTAAATAGTTTCAAATAATTCATGTAAAGGTTTACGTACTTTTTTATCATGTTGAGTTGGATCTTCTTCCGAACGGTATCCAATTGTGGCAATAACTGCCGCAGAAAGTCCTTTTTCGGATAAACCTAATATCTCATCATATGCTTCGGGTTCAAAACCTTCCATCGGACAGGCATCAATTTTAAGTTCTGCACAGGCAGCTAATAAGTTTCCTAATCCAATATAGGTCTGTTTTGCAGTCCAAGCTTTCAAGATTTCACTAGGTAATTCCGTAATTTTAGATTTCATAAAGTCACCATACCCTTTTAGGTTACCCAAGTTTAAATTTTGTGTATCAGCTTTCAACTTTAGATAATCATCGATTACTTTTTCATTTACAGTTGTATAGTTACAAAATACAATTAAATGTGATGCGTCTACAACTTGTGTTTGCCCCCATGATTTCGGCTGTAATTTTTGTCGAATTTCTGGATTCGTTACAATCAATACCTTATATGCTTGTAAACCATAAGATGATGCTGAAAGAGAAATTGCTTCTTTGATTTTTTCAAGATCGGACCCCGATATTGTCTTCTTTGGATCAAATTTTTTGGTAGCGTACCGCCAATTTAGGTTTTCTAATAATTTCATAATTTATTGTTTTATTGTGTGATAGGGACTTCCATTATTAATATTTTAGAAGATTCGTTTGGTCTAATTTGAAGTTGTTCTATATCCCAGATTCCTAATCCATCTCTTTTATCTAATATTGTTCCTTCTATAGAAATGTTTCCTTCTAGTATAAAAACGTATACGCCATTGTCTTTGTTTTTTAATGTATACGTATGTGTACTATCTTTTTCTAAATAGCCAATATGAAACCAAGTATTTTGATAAATCCATACACCATCGTCTTCTTTATTAGGTGATAATATTTGATGTAAATTATTTTTTATTTTTTCTTGATCAATGGTAATTTGATCATATCTAGGAGTTACATTTTTTTGGTTTGGAGTCACCCATATTTGTAAAAACTTTACTTTCTTGTCAGGGTTTTTATTGTATTCGCTATGAAATACACCGGTACCCGCACTCATTACTTGAATATCACCTTCTTTGATTACAGTGGTGTTCCCCATGCTGTCCTTGTGCTCTAGATCACCTTCAAGAGGTATAGAGATAATTTCCATATTATCATGTGGATGTTTACCAAACCCCATTCCTCCAGAAACTGTATCATCATTAAGAACCCTAAGTGCACCAAAATTCATTCTTTCTGGATTATAATAATTTCCAAAACTAAAAGAGTGATGAGAATTTAACCAGCCAAAATTTGCTATTCCTCTTGTGTCTGATTTATGCATGATCGTTTTCATAATATATCCTTTCTTTATAATTCTTTTACAAAGGTCAAGTTTTGAATTATGATTTAAAATATGAGAATGCGGAGGAATATTATAAAAATCCGATCTTTAGTTTTTTTGTCTAAAGTTTGAAGGAGTAATATTTGTACATTTTTTGAAAAAATTACTAAAATTAGCTGGTTCACTAAATCCAAGATTATATCCAATCTCCTTAGTCGTTTTGTCAGAAAAACTTAATAACCTTTTTGCAGCAATAATAATTCGAGATTGTAAATATTCCTTTGCAGTTTTGCCTATAAGTGATTTTATAGTTCTGTTTAGGTGATCCGGAGTAACGTGCAATGCGTTAGCATATTGATGTACTTTGTGCCATTGGAAAAAACGTTGCTCCACTAAGTTTTTGTATTCTTTAAGTATCATAGATCCCGCTTGTAATTGTTGCGGATCTTTCGGATGAATATCACAAACGTTGTTACTATAAATCAAAAAAAGTTTTACGAACGCTCCTATCGCTTCTAATCTAAACTTAGAATTAGAATGATGTGTTTCGAAGATTTCTGAACTGTAAAAGCTTAATTGTGCTAATTGTTTTTCATTTAAGGGAAGTGGAGGAGTATAGCCATAATCCTGAAAAAGATTAATATCCTCTATAAATCGATAATCGATATTATTTTTTACCAGAAATTGTCTGGAAAATGTAATTACCCAACCATAAGATTTTTTTTCTTCTTTGATTTGATGGACTTGCCCTGGACTTATAAAAAAGGCTTGTTGATCTTTTAGAGTAAATTCGTTGAAGTCTATAATATGTATACCTTTAGCTTTAGAAACTAAAATGATAATATAAAAATCATGTCTATGAGGTAAATCTACTTTACCAGCTGTTTTATCATAAATGTCTTCCATTTTTTTGATGTCAAACATTATGTGGTTATCTATTTCATCAGTAAGTTTATACGTCTTAATAGAAGTCATTTGTTAATCCTAGATAGTACTTTTTTTGTTTTAATATACGACTCTATATTAGAACTTTAATTAATCATAAATAGAATAATTTATAATTAATAGTTTTTTAACTATTTAGATAGTATATGGGTGAAATATTTATAATTAAAAAGGGAAAGCTTAGATGAGCTTTCCCTTTTTAATAAATATTGTGTCTTTTTTAATTTTTATCAAAAAAGATGTGTAACGTGACTAGTTATTACCACCGATAATAATATCACCATCAGTGTTTTCATCATCTGTGTTATTGTTATCGTTTTCTTCTTCATTGAAAACTTGACTTTCGATTGTTTCGTTTTCACAAGAAACGAATGTTGTAGCTAATGCGAATACTAATAAGAATGTAAATTTTTTCATTTTGATTTGTTTTATTATTTAAATTTTATTTTGAGGTATTTTATTTTTAGTCTCCTAATCCGTGGTTATCCTCTTCGTGGATATGTACGATTTCAGGTTTATCATTTTCTTCACTAAATGTTTCTTCTTCAACAGAAGATTTTTCACAAGATGCAAGTGCAATAACTAGCATAAACAGAAATGGGATTTTTTTGATCATTTTAGTAAAAATTAATTATGTTTTGTTCTACTTTTTCAAAATCGAGTGCAAATGTATTCAAAAAACTGAATGCAAATCATAAAATTATCTTAACACTCCTTTGTTTACGGGCTTTTGAAGAAAAACACAGTGTTCAGTCTTTAATAAAAAAGGGAAAAAAATCAATATTTAATATGGTATTGAAATGAATCTATAAATTATACTTAGTTTTTAGCTGTTTGTATTGAGAATGTGATAAAAGTGTAAAAATGATTGAATTAACAATATGGTAATATTGGAGCCTAAAATTAGTATAAAATTGAATTATATTTATTATTTAAGCTATTTTAATAATAATATTTCAAAAAAAATAAACATCATTAAAACTATTATATGTGTAAATTCCCTCTTTTTGTATAGTTGATAATTCTAAAACTTAAGAAAGCGTACTATTTATACATAATCATTTCAAATTCGATCATTATGTATGTTATTTGATGGTTGTTTTTTATGATTCTGATTTTAAAATTTTCATCATTTCTGCTCCGATTCCTGCTTCAAATGGATGTGAACTTGTAGCTAATAGGTCAGCAGTATTAAAATAACCTCCATATATAAATATAGTAGCATGTATGTCAGCACCTCGATCAATTAAAAATTGTGTGATTTCTGGAAGGTTTTTGGGAGCTTTTTGTCTCCACATTTCTACACCATTACTAGCTGTATAAATTAATAATGTAGCTTTGTGTCCGTATTTTGATGTTTTTGTTACTAAATCGGGATAGCTAGTGACAAGCCTTTTTAATTCTGTAAAATCACCGTTAATTAATAAATTGACAGCTTTTTCAAAGTTTTGATCATAAGAATCTTTTAATTTTTCTACTTCGTTCCAATTTTTAAAACCATATTCATTTGCTATAGTGGTTCTACAATCATCAATAGTCAGGTTAAGTTTTTTTAATTTTTCTATGGGTATCCCTAAATAATCTGGGTGGTAATTATTTATTTCATGGAAGATCACATCTTGGTTTTCTAACATACCCTCTAACATTCTGTTCACTATTTTATCTAAATGATCTCTGATTAAAGGGTAAGAATCAGTTTGATAAAGAAGATTTCCATAAAAATTAGTTATTTTCATAATACTTGATTCATATGTAAATCTTCTTTATTATTTAAGGATACTATGCCTATACAACGGTAGCTTGTATATCTGTGGTAGTATATACCTAGTCTACTTGGCTTAGCTACTTTTTTAGGATTCTTAATTAAAATCGTTATAGAAGTAACTCCATGATTAGTTAGAGTTTTTTCAGATGGAGAAAAGTTCCTAGCATCTTTTTTAAATCCTGTTCCTTTTTTTCGAATTATTTGTTGTGAAATTTCCATTTGTTCACGACAGTTACATTCTACATCATAAAACAAAATTTCACGATATTCTCCAAATTAGGTTTTAAGATTAATTTCCGCTAATCTAATAATCACTTTAATTATTTTATAAAATTCAATATTAATCTTTTACAATTTCGTTTTCTTTATTAAGTAGTATTGGTGTACCGAATCCGAGTTGTTCTAGTTTTTTCATTTGAGTTTTGGCATCTCCCACTACTAGATATATCATTTTATTTGGATTGAGGTATTGATTGGCTAGTTTTTTAACCTCCTCAACTGTCATATTATTTACGACTTCTTCTCGTTGTGTAATATAATCATTAGGATATTGTAGTGTACTTATATTAGTTAATATGTTTAATTTAGCTCCTAGGGTTTCAGAAGCTCTGGCATTACTTTTAATCAAAGAACTTTTTGTGATTTCAAGGTCATCATCGTTATAATTTTTCCCGTAATTTTCTAAAATTTCTTTTACCAAACTAGTAGATTCATACGTAACATTAGATCGTACTCCACTAGAAATAACAAAAGAACCTAACGTAGGTGTTCCAGAAAAACCTGATCGAATACCATATGTGTATCCTTTCCCTTCTCTTAGTTGTTGCGTAAGTTGGGATGCAAATCCCCCTCCACCTAATCGATAGTTCATAATACTTACGGGATAATAATCTTTATCTGTAGCTGGCATTGCACGATATCCAAAACGTAACATAGATTGCTTAGCGCCTGGAACGTTATAAAAATACACTTTAGATCTTTCTGGAGAAGTTGGAGCTTTAAGCTCTGGGAATCTCACATCTTTTGGAACCCAATTTTTATTAAGTTCGGTAAGAGAAGTGGTTACTTGTTCTTTAGAGATATTACCAGCAATATGTAATTTGGTTACAGATGGTGAAAGATTATTATTATAATATTGTTTAAGATCTTTTATAGTAATTTCTTTTACAGAACCTTCTGTTCCCAAATTATTATGCGAAAGTATATGGTCTTCTCCATAAATTAACTTGGCATATTCATTTCCAGCGATACTACGAGGACTTGCTTTTTGCTGTTGTATTTGGCTGGTAACGCTTTGCTTTATTAGTCCAAATTCTTTTTCGTCCCATCTAGGTTCTAATAGAATCTCTTTAATCAATGTAACCGTTTTATCATAATTTTTGGAGAGTGTACTTCCACTGATAACAATACTTTCGTCTGTTGCATAAACATTTAATATTGCACCAAGACTTTCTATAGCATTTTCTAATTCTTCGGCAGTTTTGTTTTTTGTACCTTTAGTCAATAACTCTGCTAAGAGATTAGAAACACCAACTTTATTAGATTTTTCTAATAATAAACCGCCTCTAATATTCATCCTAAACTGCACTAAAGGGACTTCGTTATTTTCAATTCCATAAACTTTTATACCCGAGGTAAGATTATCTTCCCATACTTCTGGAACGGTCACTTTTGGGGTATCTCCATATGCTGGTTCTACTGATCGATCAAAATTAGAAGGTGTTTTATCGTAAGTAGCAACTATACTAGCATCAAAATTTTCTTCTGCCCCTTCTACAATTTTTTCCTCTACAACTTCAGCTAATGTAGAGTTGTTTAAAATTAAATCTGTTTGCCCAATAGGAACAAAACTGGTAGCTACGTAATGCTTTCCTTTTATATATTGATTATATACTCGCATGATATCATCTGTAGTCACCGCAAGTATGTTTTTGATATCTTGGTTTATAAAATCTGGGTCCCCAGCAAAAATCTCATATTGAGCTAGTTGAAATCCTTTACCTAATACACTGGATAGACTATTGTAAAAATTAGTTTCTAAACCTGCTTTTATTCTATCAAGATCCTCCTGAGAAATACCTTTTGTTTCGAACTTGGTAAAAGATTCTTGTACTGCTTTATCCACTTCATTTAGATCTACTTTTTCGAATCCTCTTACGATTAGTCGAAATTGGCCAGCTAATTCGGATCCATAATGAAACATAGTAACATTAGGTGCTAGTTGTTTATCTTCTACGATAACTTTATTGAAAGGAGCTTTTTTTCCTTCTGATAGATAACTTGATAATACATCCAACGCATAAGAATCTGGATGGTATTGGTGTACTGCAGGCCATGTCATTGTTAGTTGAGGAAGTCTAGCAAAATTGTCTTCGTAGTATAACTTCTTAGTTTCAGTTAATGATGCAGGTCGTTTTTTTAGAGGTTCGATATCTTCTCCTTTTTTAATTTCATCAAAGTATTTATGAACCCATTCTTTTGCTTGAGCGGTGTCAAAATCTCCAGCTATAGTAAGTGTTACATTATTTGGTACGTACCATCTATTGTAAAAATCCTTTACATCTTGTAATGTGGCATTTTGAAGATCCTCTAAAGATCCTATCACCTGCCAATTGTATGGATGGTCTTTTGGAAACATATTTTTATCTATTACATAAGATACATGTCCGTAAGGACGGTTATCTACACTTTGACGTTTTTCATTTTTTACAACTTGTTTTTCCTTGGCTAAAACAGGGTCGGTAACGGTATTGATAAAGAACCCTAGTTTGTCTGCTTCTGCCCAGATCATTTTTTCTAAGGCGTCTTTAGGCACAGTCTGAAAATAATTTGTACGATCCCTACTTGTAGAACCATTTGCTCCAGATCCTCCTATGCGGGCACTCATTTTATCAAGTCCTCCTTTACCTAAATTTTCTGATTCAAGAAATAACAAATGTTCGAATAAATGTGCAAAACCAGTTCTTCCTTCAATTTCTCTGGCTGAACCCACATGAGCAGTTAGCGCAACTGCTACTACAGGATCAGAACGATCTATATGAAAAATAACTTGTAATCCATTATCTAAGGTGAATTTTTCAAAATCAACTTTGAATTCTTTTGTCTCCGATAACTTCTCCGTATCTGCAGTAGTTACAGGAGTATCTTTTTTACAGGATACTAGACATCCAATAAATAAGAGTGATATTGCTAAAATTTTGATTGTTTTCATAATTGATGAGTTTACGTTTGTTTGTTATTTTTAGGGGTTGATTCGTTTAAAATTATAAGTTTTTGCCAAATTTTTCTACTTAATCCAGTGGTAAGTACTTCGATTTCATTTGCTGCTTGTACCACATTTTCATCCGGCAAACTCTGAGAGTATAATGCAGCCACTTTTCCTACTAGCGCCATAGCCTCAGAACAATAATCTAAATATCGTTGGAGTTCGAATCTTGTAAAGGTTCTTTTTGGTGAATTTTCCGTTGCAGATTCTGGTAAATCAGTTAGATTAGGGTCTTTAGTTAGCTGATGCATATCAATTACGTGTGCAATTCCCCTAAGTTCATTAAGAGCCTTTAAGGCTCGTTTTGTTTTTAATCGTGACTCTAGGGTAATTAAGAAGAAAATTGCAGCACCAATTAGTACAATGTCATTAAATATAGCTTCTGACAGTGCAACGATATTGCTGAGAGTAGTATTTTTTATTTCTAAATCTACATATGTTATGCTATAAATTAATCCTCCTAATCCTATAAGAATTACCAAATAAGCAAAGACCCTTAATGATAGATTAGGTTTCGAAATCCAATCTATATTTTGTTTACTATCTAGTGTAATTTGCAGAAAATTATGACATACTTTTTTTAAACCTGAATTAGGAAATCTATCTTCGATACGTTTTTCTAGTAAAGAAATTGTGTCGATTATTTTTTCAGGTTGTAACTGTACGTTTTTATCCATTTATTTAATTAAGCAGGAAGCCTTTTTATAATAAACTTCATTTGTCCTCGATGGTTAGATTCGTGCTCACAAACATGAAACCATTTTGCATAATTATTTGTGGGTTGATTACTGAAAAAAGGCTCAGATTTCATGATCCAAGTATCATCTCTTTTTGCAAACTCTTTTTGGGTTATTTCTCTTACTTCTTCAAGTGTTTTTAGGTAATAATCAATGGAATTCCCTTTAATTATTTCTCTTCCTTTTTTACCTAAACCACTCGCAATATTCCATTCTTTTTTGATGTCATCATCCCATTTGCCCCAAGAAATTTCATCAAAAGTGTTAAGTTGATAGTATCTTTCTGTGGCTGCTAGATGTAATAACATAGCACCAATAGAATTAGATTGTTCATCAATTTGAAAATCCAATTGTTCTACTGTAAGATCTTTTACTGTTCGGATTACCCAAGCTCTCATCATGGTCATGGTAGATAATAAAGTGCCTATCTGAGGTGAATACCCTTTTTGAGGGCCTACTAAGTAGATATTGTCAGCAGTGTTTGTAGGAAAACCCTCATTTGCAAAACTCATCAATGGGGTAGCTGCTAAGCCAGCTGCTAGTATTGATGAACCTTTAATAAATTTCCTCCTAGTAGTAGTATTTGATTCTTTTTTCATCTTTGAGTTTTTATACATTTAGAATATAGTAAGTCGTCTAACTAATTTGTTTAGTTCACTTACTAATTAAAGTCTAAACTTGTTGTTATTAGTAAAGAAAATTGCATTAACAAAAAATAGTTTTCCATTTTCCCAGAAAGATCTAAACAATGGATTGTCTACCATGTAAATAATACTTCCACTACCCATTCTAGCTTCACCAAAAACTAAGGAGTTTTTAAGTCCTTTAAAGGCTTCCTTACCAGAAAAACCAGATACACTCGTTGGTTCTTTCATATACGCCACATTATATCCATCTTGTAAAAATTGGTAAGAACTACTACCTAATTTTAAACTAAAATAAGTGTCTTCATACCCAAAAGCTAAAGGGTGCGAAGTATCTACTTGAGTTTTGTAAATACTTCCTGTAATGAAGTCTTTAACTCGTTCACGTTCGCGCTTATCATAAGGTACTAGATTACCCAAAGAATCTTTCTTTTCTTCTTTACTTTTATTACTTTTTAAATCAAAGCCATCTTTGTTTGCAAATGCATTAACTGCATTGGCAATAGCAATAACTTTTCCTCCACTACGAATCCATCCTTTTAATTTATCCAAAGAGCTCTTGTCTAAATATCCTCCGTAATATCCATTAGGAAGTATTAAAACATCATACTTGTCTAAGTCTATTCTTTTAAAATAATCAGTATCAATAGATGTTATTGGATATTTTAGTTGTTGTTCAAAGAAATGCCAAATTTCTCCATAGCTTAATGAAGAGGTGTAATTACCTTTTAAAACGGCTATTTTTTGATTATTGATAAGCTTTACATCTGGAGAACCAAAGTCTACTCCACTTGATGCAAAACTAGAAGCTGTAGTATATATTTTTCGACTATGTTTGTTAGCAATATCGATTACTTTCTTATCATAATCTATTGTTTTTCTATTATCACTTTTGGTTATAATTAGACTACCTTTCTTAAATTTTTGACCATTATTTGCAAAATCCTTTTCACTAAATCGAACTCTGATTTTATTTTTGAGTAAATCAGCTAAGAAATTAGCATCATTTAAACTATTCCATTTTACAATATACCCTGCTCCTGCAGAATTGGCAGTATTGTTGATTTGTTTGTTCTTTTTAGTTCCATTGGCAGGTATTAATGAGGTGGATGCAATTGCATCTAAACCATATGCATGTGGAATGCTCCATGCCGTTATATCATAGGTAAGAGGTTCACTTAGTTTAGCATCAGGTTCGAATAATACTTTTACCATTTTACCTTTAGGTTGATCTGTACTAACCACCAGTGCTCCATTTGCATCAATACTACCTTGTTTATTTTCTCTAAAATTAAAACCAGATATTTTTGCACTATTAGTATATCCGTATTTTATTTCGTGTTTATCTAAAAGTTTGGTTAAAGCATTAATTTTATCGGCCTGACCGTTTAGTACGTAACTCTTATATTTTAATCCTGTATTGTTAAAGAATTTCTTGAATTCTAGATTAAGTTTTTCAGCATTTTTTGAAGAAATTTCTACTGTAGATAAACCAGTAGTTGTGTGATGTAATGCTCGATCTTTTAGTGTCAAAACATAGCCTTCGTCCGTTTGGATACCTAATCCAGCACGTCCATGTCCAGCTTGCTCGTAGGTCATACCAATAGCTCCCATAAATGTTGGATAGGTATCTCAATAACTAGGGTATAAAAGATCAAAGCGTTCTTTGGTAAAGAATAACCAACCTTCTGCATCAAAGTATCTCGCATGATTTTTACCAATCTGTGTTTGGAAATCTCTTTGCCAGGGCGTTATTATTTCATGAAATGGTTCCGCAGCAGGAGCAAAGTAATATGGTTCGTTAATTCCTTGTTCATGGAAATCCACATGAACGTGAGGCATCCACTTATTATATGCCGTTAGACGACGATAAGATTCTACCTGCGTAGCCCAGGCCCAATCTCTATTAAGATCGAAAAGATAATGATTTGGTCTACCACCAGGCCAAGGTTCATTATGTTCAGTGGCATTCTGATCTGTGTTATAAGGTGTTGCCTTGGTTTGGTTGTACCAGTTTGCATATCGATCTCTACCATCAGGATTTACGCAAGGATCCATAATAACCACAGTGTTATTTAACCAGTCTTTTTTAGTGGTAATCAATTCATATATGGTTTTCATTGCTGCTTCTGTACTAGAAGCTTCATTACCATGAACGTTATAACTAAGCCAGACGATAGCCATTTTTGGATTACTTGTTCCTGTTACAATCCCTGTGTTTTTTAGATGGTCTATTCGTATATTTTCAATGTTTTTTTGATTCTCTGAACTTGTTATAATCGCATAAGTAAGAGGTCTTCTTTCGTTGGTTTTTCCATAAGTATGATATGTTACTAATCCTGAGTTAGAAGCTACGTGATTAAAGTAGTTAACTACATCTGCATGTCTTGTAAATTGGCTACCTATTTCATATCCTAAGAATTCTGCAGGAGTTTGAACATTGTTTTGTGCGAATACCCAGTTTGTAGAAATTATAAATAGGGTTAAGAATAATTTTTTCATTGATGATTTTTTAATTTTGGTAAAATACCGCCTTAAATTTAGGATATTAATTGTATTAACTAAAATTTAGGATTTGGGATAACCTATATTTATAAATTTATGTTATCGCTATGTAACTAATGTCAGTAATGGAAGTTGATCGACTATTAAAAAAAATATAAAATAATAAATACAAACACAATCTAATGTATATTTATCGATCAAAAAAGACGACCCTATGCCAAGTGACTGTATTCCGTTTAGATCAACAAATTACTTCTCATCTTTTATTTGTGATTATTTAGACGAAAAACCTGAGCTTAAAGAATTTTATCATAGATATCCTAAGATTGATAATTTTGAAGATCAGATTCTGGAGAAACAGCAGTCGTTTTCAGCAGAAAATCGAAAAGTTCTTAAAGGAGCTTTATTTGCTCAATATACCAAAGTAAACATTTCCGAAACTACTCGAAATAATATTGATCTGTTGGATAAGGATACTACATTTACAGTAACTACAGGTCATCAATTAAACCTTTTTACAGGTCCTTTATATTTTTTGTATAAGATAGTCTCGACAATAAATTTAACTTCTATTTTAAAAGAGAAGTATCCTATCTATGATTTTGTTCCTATATATTGGATGGCAACAGAAGATCATGATTTTGAGGAAATCAATTATTTTAATTTTAAAGGAAAGAAAATACAATGGAACCGAAAGGATGGAGGAGCTGTAGGGGTTTTTGATACAGAAGGATTGGATAAAGTTTTTGAAGTGTTTTCTTCGGAAATTGGGTCGGGAAGAAATGCTGAACGATTAAAATCTCTTTTCCAAGAAGCTTATTTAAAGCATGAGAACCTTGCAGATGCTACTAGGTATTTAGCAAATGAATTGTTTGCAGAATACGGGTTGGTTATTGTTGATGGAGATGATAAAGATTTAAAAAGTCTCTTCATTCCATATGTAGAAAGAGAGCTCGAGGAACAGGTCTCGTATAATAAAGTAGTGCCCAAAGCAGAAAAATTAGCTTCTAAGGGGTATAAAATACAAGTTAATCCCAGAGAAATTAATCTGTTTTATCTTTCTGAAGGTTTAAGAGAACGTATCATAGAAAAGGAAAATCGTTATTTTGTAAATGATACAGATATTGTTTGGACCAAAAGTGAGTTGTTAAAAGAACTATCGGAGTCCCCGGAGCGATTTAGTCCTAATGTTATGATGAGACCACTGTATCAAGAAGTGGTTTTACCTAACCTCTGTTATATTGGAGGAGGAGGTGAGCTTGCTTATTGGTTGGAATTAAAAGACTATTTTGATACTGTGAAAATACCATTTCCGATGCTGTTATTGCGTAATTCTGTATTAATGCAAACAACAAAACAAGGGCAGAAAATTAAAAAACTAGAAGTTTCTGATGAAGAGTTGTTTTTGAAACAACACGAACTGATCAATCGCAAAGTCAGGCAGATATCTAATATTGATATTAATTTTGATCCACAACGAATACAGTTAAAAGAGCAGTTTAAAGGAATGTACGAACTAGCAAATCAAACAGATGTGACTTTTTTGAATGCGGTAAAGGCTCAAGAAATTAAGCAACTTAAAGGGTTAGATATGCTAGAAAAAAGATTGCTCAAAGCGCAACGTTTAAAACTTAGTGACCAAGTTAAGCGATTAACAATTATACAAAATGAGCTATTCCCTAATCAAAGTTTACAGGAAAGAAATACTAATTTTTCTGAAATGTATCTTGAATATGGAGAAAATTTAATTCCGGAGCTTGTCAAACATTTGAATCCTTTATTAGGAGAGTTTATTATTTTAAAGCAATAAGAATTTTGTAATACACGATTTATTGATCTAAGATTTTTCTATAGGGGTATTGTTTTTACAGCTATTCAAATGTTCAATAAAATTGATTACATAAAATGTGGTAAAACATCTTTACCTAGTTCTTCAATAACGATTTCTGCGGGTCTACTACCATATTTTAGATTAATAATTACATGATTAACTCCAGTAGATTCTAAAGTGTGTAGATGTTCTATAGCATATCCGGTACCGGATTTAAACCCTAAATGAATACCTTTTGGAGATGCGTTTTTGTTTTCTAGTAAATCAATATAGAGGGATTGCATATAAGGTTTCCAGGATTGTTCAGCCTTTTCTAAAGCATTAGACCAATTAGCTATTGTTTGTTTTAGAAAATTGAAATCTCTAGGATAATATAACCAACCATCCGCGTGTGTTGCAATCCAGTCTAATGATTGCCCGGAATGGCCGGTTACTAACATTGGAGTATGATATTGTGATTTTGGAAGCATATCAATTCTACCATCTGTTTTACCATAATACTTTGATTGACAAACAGGGAAGTCTTTTTGCAGTGCTTTAATGTAAAAAAAACTATCTCTAAATAACTCACTTTTATTTTCTAGGTTATAATTAAATGCGGGATATTCAACCGGTCGATCGCCAGATGCTATACCTACGATAATCCTACCTTTTGATAGTTGTTGCAAACTTTGTATTGATTTGGCGGTATGAATAGGATGTCTTAATGGTAGAATTACGCTTCCGGTAGCTAATGCAATTTCTTTGGTATGGTTCATTATATGAGTCATGTAAATCCAAGGATCATATAATTGTCCAGCATCTCCAAAAGAAGGGTCATTAAAAGGAACATCTCTAAACCAAAGGGCCTTAAAACCTAAATCCTCTGCTAGTTTCGCTAATTTTTCTTGATTTTCCATTTTTGCAATGGAACCATTGTAAGACTCTAACGGAAAAACAAGTCCCAGACTTAAATGATTTTTCTTGCCTATCGTTTTTAGCATAATTTACTTAGCTAACATTGAATTAGTAATTGAAATCAACTGATCTATTTTATTTTGATCATACGCATCTCCATGTGCTTTAGAAAAAAAACCTTTATCATTATCAAAATATTTACCAGAATCATTGGAGTATTTATCAGAAGTTGCTAAGTCAAATAGTATATCGACACCTTTTTCTGCAGAGGACCAATGGTTTCCATAAGCTTCTTTAACCATTTTAGTGTTTAGTAATGAACCAGGGTTTACAGCTATTATATTTACATTATTATACTCTTTTGCTAATTTAGTAGTCCACATGGTTAACGCTAATTTACTTTGAGCATATGCTTCTTGCTCCGAGAGATGACTTTTTCCTAATAGTGCATCTAAGGAAACAACAGATTGTGCAGCAGAGCTTAGGTTAATGATTCTGGGAGCTGTGCTTTTTTTGAGTAAGGTAATTAACTCCTCTGTTAATAAAAATGGAGCTAAATAATTTACTGCAAATCTAATATCTATTCCATCTTTATTATGTGTTGCAGGACTTTTAAATATTCCTGCATTATTTATAAGAACATCTATTTTAGAAACTTCTTGTTTGATTTTGGACGTCATTTCTCGTACGCTATTAAAATCAGAGAAGTCTCCTACAAAACCTATTATGTTCTCATTGTTTGTGATTTCTTTTATTTCAGTAACGGTACGTAATAATTTTTCTGGATTTCTTCCGTGTATGTAAATAGAATGTCCAAATTTAGCTAGTTTTATAGCGGTTAGTTTTCCTATTCCGTCAGTGCTTCCTGTGATAAAAATAGTTTTCATAGTGTTGTATTAAAATTCTATGTTTTTAAATGCAGGTGATTATACCCTACCGTTATTTTGTTTCTTCAATTTGGATGTTTCCATTGGTTCTCACATATAAAACAACTTCGTTGTTAGTATCGTTAGAAACTTTATGAATTGCATAATCCGTAGAACCAAAATAACTTCCAGGGTCTAAGCCTTTTATTTCATTGGTTTGTGGTAAGGTGTAGTTTAATAAACCGTTTATTATTACGGCGTGTACAATGGTCCCGTTGGTCTTTAATTTTCCATTAAAACCATTAGGTAATTTTATAAAAAATCCTTTATGTTGGTCAATAGATTTGCTTTCCCAGAGAAAACTGATTTCTGCATCACTATTGGTAGTTATCCAATTGGTTGCATAATGATCAAGCCATATAATATTAGATACATCTATGTTGATTGGTCTCTCGCCATTATCAAAAGCTTTGTCTACAGGTCTTACTAGATATGGACCTTTGTCTATTTCTACCAATGCTATGTTTTCTGTTCCTTTTGCAGAAGTGATATGTGATTCTCCTGCAGGTTGTGTCCAAAAACTACCAGATTTCATCCACATATTTCCAGCTTTTGGATCATCGTTATGAATGGAACCACTAATAACAATAGCTCTGTAAGTAACATTATGGATGTGTGGAGGAGAAGAAAATCCATCTATAAATTTAGCTAAAAATCCTGTTGGTACTTCTTTGTTTCTATCTCCCCAAATAGTTCCAGCTTGGGGGCTTTGATCACCACGAGCAGGATTTAATTTTTCCCATTGAATTTGTGAACTTAGCAAAACTTTATTAGTTGGTTCTTTAATGCTTTCTGAAGTTGTTTTTTCTATTGGGTTTTCAGAATTACAACAAGAAATTACTGCACTGGCAACTAAGATTACGAAAATTGTGATGATCTTTCTCATGATATTATTTTGGAAATAATTAAAGATTTCTAAATCATGTTTATGCAATGTGGCTCATTTCATTTAAGACAAATTCCTCTACAGCTCCATCAGTAGCTTTCATATAAGCTGCCAAATGATCATTGTTCATGTGTTCTTGCCACAATGCTCTACTTTCCCAGTTTTCATGAAACAAGAACAAATTTGCGTTTTCATTATCTTGATGTAAATCATAATTAATACATCCTTTTTCTGCTCTAGTAATATCAATAAGCTTTAATAATTCGGATTTTACTAGTTCTCTTTTTTCTTCTTTAGCAAGTATTCTTGCAACTATAGTAAGTTTTGTCATTTTATTAAATTTTTAAATAGTTTCCACAACTTGATTTATGTTTCTTCTAGACTTAGGTCTTTTACTTGGTTGATTATTATCTTCTGGATCTCTATATCCAATGGCAACTGCCACCATTGTATGATAATTTTCTAATTCTAATATAGTATTGTAATTGTCAGGTTCAATTCCTTCCATAGGTGTTGCATCGATTCCCATTTCGGCGCAAGCACTTAAGAATACACCTAACGAAAGATATAATTGATGCCCGAACCAAGATTTAATTTGTTCTTCGGATTGTGGCTTGATAAATTCTTTAAAATAACTAACAGCCCCAGCAGGTAATTCTTTTTCTATTTGTTTTTCGAAAAGAGAGATATTGTCAATTCTACTAAAAACTACAACAGTGTCGCAGTCTATTACTTTACCTGCATTTAACCATGATACTTTAGAGAGTTGCTCTTTAGTTTTTTGATTGGACACAAGTGTAAATTTCCAAGGTTGACTATTAATAGAAGATGGACTTAAGTTTAAAATCTCTTTTAATTCATTGATTGTTTCCGAGTTTATTTTTTTATTTGGGTTATACTTTTTTGTGGTATAACGATTTTGCATTGAATTTAGGAAGCTCATAGGTTTTAATTTATTACTATAAAAATTATAGTAGCAAAATTAACTATAGTTCAATACCTTTGCAATAACGGTCAAAAAGGATAGTTTAAAATAATGAAGGAGTCAGAGCATAAAATGTTAAAATTTAGAGGGAAAGAATACCCTTGTTGTGCAAGTTTAACCATGGGTATGATTGGTGGCAAATGGAAGACAGTAATTTTATTTCATTTGCTAAAAGAAACACTACGATATAGTGAGTTAAGAAAGGAGATGCCGACGGTTACTGAGAGAACATTAAGTCTACAATTAAAAGCGTTAGAAGAAGATGGGTTAATCAATAGAAAAGTGTATACTTCTAAACCTCCTTTAAAAGTAGAATATTCGTTAACAGATTTTGGAAAAACTTTAACACCATTAATAGAGTCTATTGCAAGTTGGGGAGATTTTGTTTTGGAAAATTACTCGGATTAGAAATGTGTTTATTAATCTATTCTTTTTGAAAAATAAATGCGTCGATGCCCTTCAGGGAAGTTATTAAGTTCTCCTAGGATTTGATATCCATTTTTTAAATAAAAATCTTCTGCCTGAAAATCAAATGTGTCAAGCATTACTGTTTTTACTCCTTTTGCTTTAGCAATCTTTTCGACGTGTTTAATTAATATAGTTCCAATACCTTTTCTTCGATGTGTCTCTTTTACCCATAAAATTTTAATTTCTAATCCATTCCAATATCCAATACCTCCTAAAACACCTCCGATTTCCTCTCCATTGTGATCTTTGGCAATAAATTCTAAAGGAGTCCATACATCTGCAATTGCTGGCACCTTGCTCAGGTTATACGAATTAATTCCATCTACTATGGTTTCAATGTTTTCCTTTTTGCAGGATTCAATAGTAACTTTGGTTGTTGTTGCCATTATGATAAATAAACAGGTGAAAGCGATAAATTTTTAGTGAATAAAACAAATTTATAATTTTATTCATTAAAAATTTAGAATAATATCTACGAGAATATTATTACTCGGGATTTCTAGCTTTTTACGTAATCGATATTGTGCTTTTCTGACTCCTTCTTGAGTAATATTTAAGATATTTGCAATTTCTTTAGAAGTAAGGTTCATTTTTAGTAGCGCCATTAAGCGTAATTCGTTGGTAGTAACATTGGGGTATTTGTTTTTGATATTTGTATAAAAATTTTTGTGAACTTGTTCAAAATGTCTTTTGAAATTTTCCCAATTTTGATCATCATTTAAATCAAAGTTTATAATCTGTATTATTTTTTGATAGTTATACTGGGTATTTTGATCTTCGGAATATTTTATTAATTCTACCTTTTCTTTTACGTTTTTTAATGTTTTGGTCTTGTTTACAAGATGCAAAGAATTAGCGGTGAGTTCTTTTTTCTTTGTGTCCAATTCTCTAGTTAATATTAATTTTTCAAGACAGCTTAGTTTAAATTTTTTTCTAAAAATAGATATGAAAACCACTAGTATAATTATACCAATTATCAATCCAAGAATTAATAAGGTATACTGGTGTTTAACTTGTTTGTTTTGCTTTAGTAATTCATTGATTTTTGATTCTTTCTTACCAGTTTCGAATTTAGCTTGAAGTTCTCTGACTTGTTTGTTTTTTTCGATAACTTCTAAGGAGTCTTTTAACTTGGATAGTTCTTTGTAATACATGTACGCAGCAACACTATTTCCTTCTTTTTCTGCAATTAAAGCAAGTGTTTGATTTGCTTCTTTTTCTATAACTAGGTCTAATATTTTTTTGGAAGTTATAAGAGATTTTTCTGCATGAAATTTTGCTGAATCTAATAAATTTAATTTCAAAAATGATTTTGCAATAGCGTTGTTTGTTATAGCTTTTTGGATGTGATTTCCTTTAGGACTATAATTTTTTAGAGCTTTTTTTTGATAATCTAATCCTTTCGAGAATAACCCCATTTCATAATATGTGGTTCCAATTTCGGATTGTACAATAGCAATTGTTTTAGAGTTTCCTCTTTCTTTTCTTAATAATAGTGATTTTTGGAAATAATCCAATGCTTGGTTATACCTGTATAGGCCTCTTTTACTGATTCCTATATTTTGCAAAATAGAACTCAGATATCTTTTATTTCCTTTACTTGTTATTATTGGTAATGATCTATCAAGATATTTTAATGCTTCATAATATTCTTCTTGTTTTATTAGAATATTACTTATATGTATGTATGTTCGACTTATTCCTGGGGTATCATTAAGGTTTTCATATAGTTTGTTCGCAATAATAAAATGCTCTAATGCTATTTTTTTATATTTCATCAAACTGTAAGATACACCTATGTTTTCGATGGATTTTATATATGATATGGAGTCCTGTAAAGATTTAAAAACTTCTCCAGCTTTTTTAAAACTTTCAATAGCTTTAGTGTAATTATTTAAGTGATTATGTACAGCGCCGATTTGATGAAAAGCTGAAGCTTGACCCCAAAGATGATTAATTTTTTGGTTCATTTTTAAAGCTTTTTTGAAGTGCACCAAAGCAGAATCATACTCTTTTTGATAATAATACACAACACCAAGGCAGTTGTTTGCACCTGCAATACCTCTGGGTTTATTTATGTTATTGGCGATACCAAGTGCATGGCGAATATGTTTTTTAGCTAAAAAAGTATTAGAAGTAGCATATTGAATTCCTAAATCATTATATGCTTTAATCAATGTGGTATCGGGTGTGTTTTTACTTTTTGTTAAACGTAATAAACTATCTACAATTTGTTTGTTTTGAGCTTGTAGATTAGAATTAAATAAAATGATTATATAAAGAATACTGCTTACTTGAAGAGTTTTCATCTTTAGGGGTATAGGTTAGTTGAGGTGTTAAAAATAATTTTTTGTTTTAAAAATCAAGAATCCTTAACGGATAGTTAATGAAATCTTAAAGTCTATTTTTGTGTGTCATTATAAGAGATTGAAATTGAGTGTTAAATGATATTTTTTATGGGGAAATAAAAGTTGATTTTTTAGATGATTAGCTTAGATTTAGGGATACACCTTTTGTAGTACGTTCTAAAGACAGTAATTCTTTGGAAATAAAATTTTTAAGTCGGTTTTTTATTTAGAAATGTAATTGGTTTTTATAGGATTGTATAATTTAAAATAGACCTGAGCGTTATGAAAATAAACTCCAATCGTCATGAAATCACAAATTCTCATAGTAACTTTATTTTTATTTATAACTTTTAATCTTTCATCACAAGAAAAAGTATTGGTTTTTACTAAAACTAATGGTTTTACACATCCATCAATAGGTGCCGGTGTTACTATGATTCGAAATCTCGGGAATTCCAATGGACTTTGGGAAACTGATGATACTGATAATGCGAATGCATTTACGACATCAAATTTAGCTCAGTATAGTGCGGTTATATGGTGTAATACCAGTGGTAATAATTTATTAGATGCATCGCAACGTCAGGCTTTTGAAGATTTTATTGCTGCGGGAGGAGGCTTTTTAGGAATTCATGCGGCCACAGATACCTATAGAGACGGGAGTTGGACTTTTTATAATGAACTTGTTGGTGGGATAGTGCAATCTGGCCCTAATCATACGAGTAATAACTTTAATGCGGATATGACAGTAGTTAATTCACATCCTTCTGTAGATTTTTTAGGAAATGTAGGAGCTATTTGGAACAAGTCAGAGGAATATTATTACTGGAGAAACAATGGAGGACAATTGTTTGATGGTAATATAGATTTATTGATGGTAGAGTCAACGGGATCCAATGACTATGATGAGGCTAGACCAATTTCTTGGTTTAAAGAATATGGTGGAGGACGTTCATTTTATACTGGATTAGGACATAATTCTAGTGACTATACTAATAATTCAGATTTTATTAAGCACATAGAAGAAGGTATAAAATATGTGATAGGTAATACATTAAGTATTGGAAGTTCAGAAGCACAGATTCCGTTTCAGATTTCTCCGAATCCAGTAAGCGATATTATTAGGTTTTCCACTTCTGATGTGGCTAAAGAAAAATCATTAATGATTTACACTATTAATGGACAGTTAGTATATAAAGGAAAAATACCATCAGATGTTGCTTCTACTAATATTAATGTAGAAAATTTATCTAATGGATTGTATATAGGTAATGTTGTGTCTAATGGATTACAAAGTAATTTTAAATTTATTAAAAGAAATTAAGGGATAACATAGTGACCTTTCCAATTAGCGTTTTCTTTTTTGAATACAACTTTAATATGATTTGGTCTTGTTAATCTTAAGTACTCCATTCGTACTGGAATAAGTTTTATTGCAGCAAAAAAATGTTTTCCTTCTAGGTAATTTATCTCATCAGGATTTTTGATTTCGACTCCTGGAGACAGCTCCGTTGTGTAATCTTTTTTGGATTTTGAAGGGATTTGGTTCCAGATAGTGTCTAAAGTCGTTTGATTACTTATAATTTCTGCTTTTGCCTTTATTGTAATTTGTAACAAACGATTTTGATCGTAAAATAAGAGACTGACTCTATCGTTTGCTTGGATATTTGCAATTTTTTTAGATCGTTCATCAGTGTATATGATCATGTTTAAGTTATCATCTATATCTCTTAAAACTACAGTCCGTAGTCTAGGTGTATTATTAAAATCAGAGGTGGCTAAGGTAAAATATCTAAAAGAGTGTTTGTTGTTTGTAATAGCTGTTTTTAAATCAACCACTATAGAAGAGAATATAATGTCAGTCATTAGTTGTTAGGTTTTACGAATGTTTTAAAGTTAATCAATTTGTTAGCACAAGCTGTAAAAACATTCGACTAAAATTTACTTTAATTCATCTAGTTAGCCATACTTCCTTTTCCATCCAAGGAACACTTGTTTTTAGTATTTCTATATATTCACATGCTTTGATATGTGTATTTCCTTCGGCTTCCACGAAAGTAATGTTACATCCCAATTCTTTTGCTTCTGCGATTCGTTTTCTTACTCTTTTGATAGGGAAGAATTTGTCCTTTGTACCCTGTATTACATAAATCGGGATGTTAAGTTTTTCATCTACTTTACAACTGGACCCCATTAATATCATACCAGAAAAAATAGTAGAGTAATCTTTGGCGTATTGCCATCCAGCTATAGCTCCATTACTATAGCCTACTAATATGATTTTATCAGGGTCAATGGGCCAATTTTCTTTTGCGAGATCAATAAAGTCTAAAATTCTTTTTTCTAGATAATCTAATGTCCACGTTCGCCAAGCACCAGAAGGGCTGAAAATAAACCCTCCAGCATCCTGTAACCCAGGAGTAACTAGGCAACTATTAAATTTAGTATAATTTTTACTTCCAACACCACCGTGTAAAACAATGAATAATGGAACTTTTTGGCCTTTAGTAATTGTTGGTATTGTAAGATCATATTTCCACTCCGATTCTTTGTCTTTTACTTTAAGAATGCTAATTCGATTTCCAGGAGTTAATGGGATTTCTCTAAACGATTTGGTATCAATACTGCTAACATAATTGGTATTTCCTCTGGTATCTAATCCACTTTTACAAGAAATAACTAAAATAAAGAAGAGAATATAAAAAAGACAGTATAAAATTGAAGATTTCATAGTTTTTCTATAAATATACTAAGTATGTATCTATTTTTTTTAAGAATTGATAGGGTGTTTATAAAATAACCGTGTAAGTTGAAAATTATCCCAGTTAGGATTTCGGGGGTTGTAATTTAATTTTATTTTTGCCTATGCAAAATAACAAGGTACTTATTTTAGACTTCGGGTCACAAGTAACGCAACTTATAGGACGCCGAGTAAGAGAGCTCAATATTTATTCAGAAATACATCCGTATAATAAACCTCCAAAAAATATCAGTGATTATCATGCTGTAATTTTATCGGGTAGCCCACTTTCGGTAAGAGGTGAGGATGTTGCCCACCCAGATCTATCGGAGATACAAGGTAAAAAACCATTATTAGGTATTTGTTATGGTGCTCAATATTTAGCGCATTTTGGTGGTGGCCGTGTAGCAGAATCTAATACGAGAGAGTATGGTAGAGCTAATTTATCATATATAGGTAAAAATGAATTGTTTCAAAATATTTCTGAAGGTTCTCAGGTTTGGATGAGTCATAGTGATACTATTAAAGAATTGCCAACCAAATCAACTCTTCTAGCTAGTACTGAAGATGTAGAAAATGCAGCATTTAAAATTGAAGGAGAGGAAACTTATGCGATTCAATTTCATCCGGAAGTTTACCATTCTAAGGATGGGACGCAACTTTTAGAGAACTTTTTAGTGAACATAGCTGGAATAGCACAGGATTGGACTCCGGATTCTTTTGTAGAAGAAACGGTAAAAAACCTAAAAGAGCAATTAGGAAATGATAAGGTGGTTCTTGGATTGAGTGGTGGAGTAGATTCTACTGTTGCCGCAGTATTGCTTCATAAGGCTATTGGCAGTAATCTTCATTGTATTTTTGTTAATAATGGATTGCTTCGTAAGAACGAATTTACATCTGTACTACAGCAATATGAAGGTATGGGACTCAATGTAAAAGGAGTAGATGCTTCGGCACGCTTTTTGGATGCTCTAGCGGGAGAAAGTGACCCAGAAGGGAAAAGAAAAATAATTGGAAGAGTATTTATTGAAGTTTTTGATGATGAAGCTAACCAAATAGAAGATGCTAAGTGGTTGGCACAAGGAACAATATATCCAGATGTAATTGAGTCTGTTTCAGTAAGTGGAGGTCCATCTGCTACGATTAAATCGCATCACAACGTAGGAGGTTTACCTGATTTTATGAAGTTGAAAGTAGTTGAACCTTTAAAAATGTTATTTAAAGATGAGGTGCGAAGAGTTGGAGCTTCTATGGATCTTGATCCAGAATTGCTCGGGCGACACCCATTTCCTGGACCTGGATTAGCAATTCGAATTTTAGGAGACATTACTCCAGAAAAAGTTAGTATTTTGCAAGAGGTTGATGCCATTTTTATAAACGGACTGAAAGATAACGGACTGTATAATAAGGTATGGCAAGCTGGAGCAATTTTGTTACCAGTTCAAAGTGTAGGTGTTATGGGAGATGAGAGAACTTATGAGAAATGCGTAGCATTGAGAGCTGTAGAAAGTACAGATGGAATGACTGCTGATTGGGTAAATCTACCGTATGAGTTTTTGCAAAAAACATCAAATGAAATAATAAATAAGGTAAAAGGCGTTAATAGAGTAGTATATGATATTAGTTCAAAACCGCCTGCAACTATAGAGTGGGAGTAATATATTTTATATATTGACACTTTGATTCGTGAAGAATCAGATCCATTAAAATTAAATCGAATGAAAAAAGTATTGTTGTTCTTTTGTGTGCTTTTTATTACCAGTATTGGTTTTGCTCAGCAGTATAAAAGTCATAAAGTTGTTCAAGGAGAAAATGTATATAGAATTGCAAAACGATATAATACAACTCCTGAAGCAATTTATAAAATCAACCCTAATTCAAAAGATGGGATTAAGGAAGGTCAAATTCTAGCTATTCCTGTCACTAATGATGAAGAATATCAAATCCATGTGGTAGGAGAAGGGGATACCGTATTTAACCTTTCTCAAAAATATAACACTACACAAGAGGCGATTTTGAGTTTAAACCCAGATGCGGTAAATGGGATTAATCTGGGGCAGATTTTAAGAGTTGCGGTAATAGAAAAACCCAAAGAAGAAAATACACCAACAGAAAATGTAAGTGATCCTGTTTTAGATAGTATCAAACCGTTAGAAGAAATACGTCAGATAGTTCGTTTTAAAACCCATAAGGTTAGAAGGAAAGAGACTTTATATGGAATTGCCAAGAAATATAATATCACGATGGATGATATTAAGAAACATAATAAGAGGCTATATTCAGAACAAGTTCGAAAAAGGGATAAAATTAGAATACCTGTATATGCGGAAAAAGCAGTTGTAGAAACAGATGTGCCTAAAGATTCTTTGAGTAGTAGAGTTTCTACCACTACTAAGTATATAGTGAAGCCAAAAGATACGAGATATAGAATTGCTAGAAGACATGGTATTACTGTTGGAGAATTGGACCAATTAAACCCAGAAATGGATCCTAATTTTCCTATTGGCATGGAGATTTTGGTACCTACAACTATATTCGTTCCCTTAAAAGAAATTATTGATGCAGATAAGTTTGAATTGTATGAAGTTCAACCAAAAGAAACAGTATATAGTATACTAAAAAGAACTGAAATTTCTTCGGACTCTTTGTTTAATATGAATCCATATTTAAGAGATGGTCTTAAAGCTGGTATGGTAATTACACTTCCTAAAACAGGTGAAGTAGATTCTCTAGCGATTGATTTTCCAGAAAAGAAAATAGTTCCGTTAGAGAACATGCTCTCAAACTTTAAAATGAAAAAACTTGCTGTAATGTTGCCATTTGGATTAGATACACTAGATCCAAATGAAAGGCAAAAAACAGAAGATTTTTTGAAGAGTAGAAAAGCAAGAGGAACAAGAGTAGCTTTAGATTTTTATAAAGGAGTTCAGATTGCGGTTGATTCTGCTAAAAGTAGAGGGCTGAGTATTGATTTGACTGTTTTTGATACACAAAAGAATAATAATACAGGTCATATCAAACAGTTAATTGATCAAAATAGTTTTGATGAAATGGATGTTGTGATTGGCCCATTATATCAAGCTAATGTAGAGACTGTGGCTTCAGAATTAAAGAAGTATGATACTCCGGTGATTTCTCCAATTTCTAATAGAGAATCAAAATTATACAGTAATTTTTTCCAAACGATACCGACAGACATAATGCTTCAAGATAAACTGATTAATTATGTCGCTCAAGATTCTACGGATAAGAATATTGTTATTATCGTGCAACAAGGAAAAAAGAAGCATGAGGAAATAAAAAATAAATTGATTGCTAAATTTCCTGAAGCTAAGATAGCAAGAATAGAAGAAGGTAATTATGTATATGAAGTTCATCTTAATAAGGTATTGGCAAAGAACAAACCAAATTGGGTTTTTCTTGAGTCTGATGATGTAGCTATGATAAGTAATGTCACTCCTTTACTAAATGCAAAAGCAGAGAGTCATCAAATTACTTTATTCACTACGGATAAGCATAATGCTTTTGATGATGATAATATTAAAAATGAACATTTGTCTAAACTACATTTACACTATCCTTCTATCGATAAGGAATTTGATAATTATGATGAGACAAGAATGACTCCTTTTGTAGCGAGATATAAAAAAGATTATGGAACTATTCCTAGTAAATATGCGGTGAGAGGTTTTGATATTACATATGATATTTTAATGCGATTAGGTTCTGCAGATGATTTGTACCATGCAGCAACTTTTGAAGGTACAACAGAATATGTTGAGAATAAATTTAATTATGCTAAAAAGCTTTTAGGAGGCTATTATAACAAAGCTTCCTATATAATTAAATTCGATGATGAATTGAAGCTTACGGTAATAGAATAAAAATTATTTTGCCAATAATTAATTTTAAAGCTGATTTTAAAATCATTTTCTTTATTTTTAAATTCTGAACTATATTGTTTTAAAGATAAAACAGTTTCAAAAAGTGAATTTTAGTTTAGATTTTTAAGATATTTAAAGTCGTGGTATGGAAATTGATATACTTGATGTATATAGTTTTTATAGACTAAAATAAATTCGAAATTTTGGAAAAATTGTTTCGATTGGGATAGATATAAATTGTATATCTGAAGATAAATAAAATTATTTAAGCGAAAATTATCAATACTTAGCCCCGTATTGTATATTTTAGTTACTTGAATAAAAAAAAACAACAACTATTAGCCGGGCATAATTATTGCAATTATGGGTAAATTTTTTACTATTCTCTTAGTTTTAGTTTTTGCTAATCATGGATATGTAGAGCGTTTTTCTTATGCAGAAAAAAGTAAGTTAGATTGGTCGGATTTTAGGGGAGAACCTAAACTCGATAGTGATTTTGACGCTAGTGTCAATACAGGAATAACTTATCAATGGTCTATAAGTAAGGATTATGGGAAAATTGAATTAAAATATGAAGTGGACAGCTTTTGTTATCCATCACTATCGTGGGTGAAAAAAGGTCAGTCTACTAAATACCTTTTGTTACACGAACAACTCCATTTTGATATATCTGAATTGCATGCTAGAATAATGCGTAAAAAATTAAAAGAGTATAGACCTGGTAAAAACGTTCGTAAGGATCTTAATAAGATGTATAAGAGAGTGGAACGCATGAGAATCAATATGCAAGAGCAATATGATTTAGAAACGGATCATTCAAAAAATAAAGTAAATCAGAAGAAGTGGGAAGAGAAAGTAAAGAATTTGATGTGGTATTATAGAGCTTATTCAAAATAAATTTACACTTACTTAACTTTTAATGGATACTCAATCCCAGAAAGATTTTTTAGTTAAACTAGCCAATACCAAAATGCCTTTTGGTAAATATAAAGACCGATATCTTATTGACTTACCCGAGCATTATATTGTTTGGTATCATAATAAGGGTTTTCCCAAAGGTACTCTAGGTAAGCAGATGCAAATGGTTTACGAACTTAAGCTAAATGGTCTTGAGTATTTAATAAGAAATATCAGAAAACTTTAGAAAAGTATTTTTATAAAACCTCTGTAATTATTAGTGCCGTACACTATAGAATATTAGGTAAAAAAATGCAGCAAATTGATACTTGCTGCATTTTTTTTGTGTAAGATCAAAATGTGCTATGAAGCAGTTGCTTCAGCCTTATTAAATATATTTACATCTACCTGATTTTTGGTAAGATCTTCAAAAGTTTCATGTTTACGAATCAAATGTGCTTTGTTATTATGCCAAAGGACTTCTGCTGGACGAAAACGAGAATTATAATTACTGGCCATAGAGAAACAATAAGCACCGGCATTTTTAAAAGCGATAATGTCACCTTCTGTAATTTCAGAAATTCGTCTATTGGTGGCAAATGTATCCGTTTCACATATATATCCTACTATGGAATAAAAACGTTCTCTACCAGTCTGATTCGATACGTTAATAATTTCATGATGAGAATTGTAAAACATAGGTCTTATTAAATGGTTGAAACCACTATCAATTCCAGCAAAAACAGTAGAAGTAGTTTGTTTTACTACATTAACTTTGGCAAGAAAATATCCAGCTTCACTAACTAAAAATTTTCCTGGTTCGAAACCAAGAGTTAATTCTTTGCCATATTCCTTACAAAAGGTATTGAAGCGTTTTGTTAGTTTTTTTCCAAATTCTTCTATATTAGTTTCAATATCTCCTTCTTTATAAGGAACCTTAAAACCACTACCAAAATCTATAAAGTCTAAATTCTTAAAGTTTTTAGCAGTTTCAAAAAGGATTTCACTAGCATATAAAAATACATCAACATCCAGAATGTCACTACCAGTGTGCATATGAATACCATTGATATTCATACCTGTGTTTTCTACAATTCTTAGAATATGTGGAATTTGATGGATAGATATTCCAAACTTACTATCAATATGACCTACTGAGATTTTGCTATTTCCTCCAGCCATAACATGGGGATTAATTCTAATACAAACAGGTACATCTGGATATTTTGTTCCGAATTGTTCCAGTATAGATAGGTTGTCAATATTTATTTGCACACCCATTTCAGAAACTTCCTCAATCTCTTCTAAGGATACACCATTAGGAGTAAATATTATATTGGCTGGTTCTACACCTGCTAATAAACCTAATTTGACTTCTTGTATGGATACAGTGTCTAATCCAGCACCTAATGAATTCATTAGTTTTAAAATCGCAAGATTAGACAATGCCTTGACGGCATAGTTAAGTTTAACATGTTTCACCTGTTTAAAAGCGTTTGTTAGGCGTTCATATTGTGAAACAATTTTTTCGGAGTCATAAACGTATATAGGACTCCCAAATTCTTCTGCGATTGCTAATAAATTTGCGTTTTCCATGGTAATTAAATTAAGCTTACGAAATTACTATTTTTGCTATAGATTTCCTCTAAGCGCCGCGTAATTAGCATAAAATTATGTAATCCAAAAAAAAATAAGCTTCAAATAACGAATTTTTACTTTTTGAACAGATATCATACATATCATAGTGGTTTATTTAGTATTTTTAAATAAAAAAATGTTAGCACTCTTTCCTTTACAAATGGTTGTATATCCAGGCGAACGATTACCTCTCCATATCTTTGAAAAGAGATATCAACAGTTGATTTCTGATTGTGAAGAGGAAGGTATCTCTTTTGGAGTGCCAACTTTTATTGATAAGAAGCTTGAATATGGTACCGAAGTTACTCTGCAAAAAGTAGAGAAAAGATATCCAGATGGAGGTAGCGATGTGGTATGTTTAGGTACTAGAGTATTTAAAATTGAAAGTTTTCTTCCCAAACTTCCGGGTAAATTATATGCTGGCGGTGAAGTACAATATTTGGAGGATAATGAAAATGGGATAGAAGAGTTACAAGAAGAATTATTAAAAAATATAGCAATTCTTTATGTAGAGCTCACTATAGAGAAACCTCCAATATTCAATATACCATTTATAAGTTACCAAGTAGCACATAAGGTAGGCTTAGCATTACATCAAGAATATCATTTGTTAAAGTTGAGAAGCGAATTAGAACGTCTTAATTATCTCATTGGGCATCTAAAAATTACAATTCCTGTAGTGAGGGAAATGAATAGGGCTAAAGAAGTAATTAAAATGAATGGACATTTTAAGAATTTTGACCCTTTAGATTTTGAAGATTTTAAATTATAAGTTATTCATAATTCGAATTCAACTAAATTTTTATGTTATTTTTTGAGATAATATAAGAGCTTCTATTGTATAACTTTTTTTACCCGAAAAGATTGGCACAGTAACTTCACTTTTCCTATTTTTGAAACTCCTATTCAAAAGGCAAAAAATAAGACTATGAACTTACACGAATATCAGGGTAAAGAGATATTAAGTAGCTTTGGTGTGCGCATCCAGCGAGGTATTGTTGCACAGAATGCTAAAGAAGCAGTTGCTGCTGCAAAACAATTAACTGCAGAAACAGGTACTGGGTGGCATGTGATTAAGGCACAAGTGCACGCCGGTGGTCGAGGAAAAGGTGGAGGTGTGAAACTTGCTAAAAACCTTCAAGAAGTTGAAGATATTGCAGGACAGATCATTGGGATGAATTTGATAACTCCTCAAACATCTGCTGAAGGAAAAAAAGTACACCAAGTATTAGTTGCAGAAGATGTGTATTATCCTGGAGATAGTGAACCAGACGAATTTTATGTTTCTGTATTATTAAATCGTACTACAGGTCGTAATATGGTTATGTATTCTACAGAAGGTGGAATGGATATCGAAACGGTTGCCGAGGAAACTCCGCATTTAATATTTACAGAAGAAATAGATCCTGCAGTAGGGTTATTACCTTTTCAGGCAAGACGTGTAGCATTTAACTTAGGTTTAAGTGGTGTTGCGTTTAAAGAAATGACCAAGTTTGTGATGGCATTATATACTGCGTATGTGAAATCTGATTCTTCAATGTTTGAAATCAATCCTGTTTTAAAAACAAGTGATGATAAGATCATGGCAGTTGATGCTAAGGTTACTATTGATGATAATGCATTATATCGACATAAGAACTATGTGGATATGAGAGATATTCGCGAAGAAAATCCAATCGAAGTTGAAGCGAACGAAGTAGGACTGAACTATGTAGATCTAGATGGTAATGTTGGATGTATGGTAAATGGTGCTGGTCTTGCAATGGCAACAATGGATTTAATTAAGCAAGCTGGTGGAGAACCTGCAAATTTCCTTGATGTTGGAGGTACAGCAGATGCTAAACGTGTAGAAGAAGCTTTTAGAATTATTCTTAAGGATGAGAACGTAAAAGCAATTTTGATCAATATCTTTGGAGGAATTGTTCGTTGTGACCGAGTAGCACAAGGAGTAGTTGATGCCTATAAAAATATGGGTGATGCTATTAATGTTCCTATTATAGTTCGTTTGCAAGGTACCAACGCAGATATTGCTAAAGAATTAATAGATAATAGTGGATTAGATGTACAGAGTGCAGTGCAGTTTCAAGAAGCTGCTGATAAAGTACAAGCAGTACTTGCATAATTTATATAAATAAATTTATACAATATTTTGAAGCGATCCATTATTTGGATCGCTTCTTTTTTTTAGATAAAAACATACTGTTATGAATAGGGAAGTAGGAAAAATAGTTGAAAAATTAAATATGAAGTCACATCCTGAAGGAGGGTTTTATAAAGAGACATATAGAAGTAAAGGAGTTATTCCTAAAGATGTTTTAGCTGAAGAGTTCTCTGGAGATAGGAACTATTGTACGGGGATTTATTTTTTATTGACATCAGATAATTTTTCCGCATTTCATAAAATAAAACAAGATGAAATGTGGCATTATTATTCAGGGAGTTCATTATATGTACATGTAATAACTCCAGAAGGAAAATATATCAAGCATGCCGTAGGAATGAATTTAGATCAAGGAGAATCACCACAATTAGTTGTTCCTGCTAACAGTTGGTTCGCATCAAGTGTAAAAGATGATGAAGGGTATTCTTTTGTTGGATGTACTGTGTCGCCGGGATTTGATTTTGATGATTTTGAGTTAGCAGAAAAAAACTTTTTAATAAAACAGTATCCAGATCACGCGGGAACAATTTCAAAATATACACGTCAGTAACTTTATTAAGTTAAATATGAAATCTTTTTTAAGTTTTGGTTGTTAAATAGTCTGAATTTAAATTAGAAGAAAACACTAGTTAAAGCTATTGAAAGGATTATAAATTGTGTACTTTTATTTAATTGTCATAAAATTGATTATAACAAGTTTTTATAGATGTATGAGATAGTTACTTGATATACTTTTTTATAACTATTATTAGAATATTATAAATACAAGAAATAAAAATATGATACCTGAAATAGAGAAGTCGTTAAACGATCAAGTACAGTATGAAGCTACGGCATCTGCACAATATCTCTCAATGGCTTGTTGGGCAGATGTAAATGGTTACAATGGAATAGCAGATTTTTTTTATACACAATCAGAAGAGGAACGTGTGCATATGACCAAATTGGTCAAATTCATAAATGAAAGAAATGGAGAAGCTGTAATTCCTGCTATAGAAAAACCTAGAAATGATTTTAAATCATTAAGAGAATTGTTCGAAATTTTCTTGGAAAGTGAAGAGTTTGTAACTGCACAAATTAATAATGTTATTTTTCAATGTTTAGAACATAAGGATTATAATGTACATAATTTTATGCAGTGGTATGTAGCAGAACAATTAGAAGAAGAAGCTGTAGCAAGAACATTATTAGATAAATTAAAGATTATTGGTGATGATAAATCAGGACACTATTTGTTCGATAGAGATATCAATACTTTTCAGATAAGTAATTCGCAAGAAGAGTAGATAACTATTTGTTAATAAGTCATTAAATAAAAATAAAAGATTCTTTTTTTGAGAATCTTTTTTTTATATTTTTGCGCTTTATTTAGATTCAATAAAAATTAAATAATAGTGCAGAGTTCTGATATCCCATCTTTATATTCACCTTGTGCTTCATTAAATTGTGAAGCTAGTTGTGGAGGCAAAAAGAAAAAGTGTTGTAAAAAATACAAGAAAAAAGGTAAATCTAATTGCAAAAGATGTCCAAAACTTTAGATGGACTTTAAAGTATATAAATTCTATATAAGCACGCAATAGCGTGTTTTTTTGTTTTTAATCAGAAAGAAGATGTTTATCTATATTTTTTAATATAGTTTATCTAAATTTTGTTAAATAGAGTTTAGTGAGTTAGTTCTTTTTGAGAAATGAAATATAAATGAAAATTTATGAACTAAAAGATTGATAGATCCTTGGGGTTTTGCCAATCTTTTTTAGATTTGTATATCTCCCAGATTGTTAGTTTTACCAGCCTACATACAACTAGTTTTTTTATGATAAGATATGTAGTATTATTTTGTGTATTTATTACAAGTGTAGTAACCGCACAAGAGAGTGAGTTTAATAAATTACTTGAGCAGTTTAATGAACAGAATAAAGAAATTCCAATCGATCTGGCTTTAAAATATTTTGATTTTAAATCTACAGAAAGAGCAAATGCTTTATTGACAGGAAAAGTAATTGTTAAGACCGATAATTATGTTATCCTGTCAACTATAATGAGCTGCAATGTAGGAGTAAGTTGCGAGCAATCTTCTATAACATCATTTACTCCTTTTGGTGATAGGGTTAATACTATTTCATTCGAGAGAAAAATAGCTGATTGTTCTTTTGATGATTCAAGGATGTCAGTTTTCGTATCCAATAATTTGTTAGTTTTTAAGGAGGTTAGAGAAAAATTGGATTGCATCGGAGATGGTAAACAAATTGGAATAAAAATGTGGTTAGAATTTCAACCAATAAAAGAAGATGGGACTTTTTCTAAACCTTATACAGATTTAAAAGCAGTAGAAAGGGAAAATTATATATTTTCTCATCGAGTTTTTACTGCAGAGGAGTTAAATAGTAAAACTGATGAAGAATTAGCAATTATTAAAAATGAGATTTTTGCTTCGCACGGATATATGTTTACTAAAAAGAAGTGGCAGGATTATTTCGAATCTAAATCTTGGTATTTGCCTTCAGATACTGATGCAGCTGATAAGTTAACTGCTATAGAAAGAAAGAATGTGGAATTAATTTTGAGTCTTATACAATGAGATCACTCTTATTAATGATTTTCTTGTTATGTTCTGCATTATCTTTTGGTAAGGTAAGAACGATTCATGTTTTTGTAGCCCTTTGCGATAACCTTAATCAAGGTATTGTTCCTGTGCCAAAAGCCATTGGAAATGGTCAGGACCCTAAAAATAACCTCTATTGGGGAGCTGGGTATGGTGTAAAAACATTTTTTAATCGCAAAACAAAAGATTGGCAACTAGTTAGAGCTATTCCATCTAAGGATCCCTATATTTTAGAAAGATTATTGTTTAAACATGTTAGTAAGGATGTTTATATGTTAGCAGACGCTTATGACGGTGCTAGAATCAAACAAAGTATAGAACACTTTTTGAAATCATCTAATGGACAGATGCCTTTGCAAATTGCTCAAAAAAATAAGACTTTAGATTTTGGAGGAGGAGCTGATTTATTGGCGTATGTTGGTCATGATGGTTTAATGGATTTTAGTGTGGATGTCAGTTATAAAGAATCTGTTACTAATCCTAAGAATGTTATCATTCTGGCATGTTATAGCAAAAGTTATTTCTCTCCAGAAATTAAAAAAGCTAAAGCAATTCCTGTGTTATGGACCACCCATTTGATGGCACCAGAAGCATATACATTAAAAGCAGCAATAGACGGATGGATTAGGAATGAATCTGGTAAACAGATTGATGAAAGAGCTGCACAATCATATCATAAATATCAAAAATGTGGTATTAGAGGAGCTAGAAATTTATTTACTACCGGTTTTTAAATTCTGAATATTCCGCCGTTTTATTATAGACTTAAAGCTGTACGGTAAACCACTAAAAACATTTCCCTTTTTTCAGGGGATTGATTCTTTTCTATTAGTTATATCTTTGAGTATAATAGGGTAGAAGATGTTTTGTTTTTTAACAAGACTCTTTTTTTGCCTATATTTCTAATATGAATGTAACTACGTTATGTTTATTTTATAACTAAACAACCATGGCTGACAATCAAAAGTATATTAATGATTTGCTTGAAAAAATAGCAATTCTATCTAATAAACAAGAGGTCTTTCGTAGAGAAATTTTGAATCTTAAAAATGAGGTTCTTCGTTTTAAAAATGAAGAGGAACAAAAGAACATTGAAGTAACCGAAGATACGATAACTACTCCTGTTATTGAACCAGTTTTAAAAGAGGTAGAAGATAAAGCTGAAATAAAAGAGCCTTTATTACAAAATCAACCAGAGGTGTCATTTTCTCAGCCTAAGGTTAAGCGAGATGAAAAGCCAAAAGGGAAGTCTAATTTAGAAAAGTTTATTGGAGAGAATCTTATAAGTAAGATAGGAGTTATTATTCTGATTATAGGAGTTGCTATTGGTGCAAAATATTCTATAGATAATGAACTCATTAGTCCATTAACACGAATTATATTGGGATATCTTACCGGAATCGGTTTGATCGGTGTAGGCATGAAGCTAAAAAAGAAGTATGAGAATTTTAGCGCTGTTTTGGTAAGTGGAGCAATGGCTATATTATATTTTATTACTTTTCTTGCTTATAGCTTATATGGTCTTATTCCGCAAATGTTTACGTTTGGATTAATGGTAATATTTACGATTTTCACGGTATTTGCAGCCATACAGTATAATAAACAGGTCATAGCACATATTGGACTAGTTGGCGCTTATGCAGTTCCATTTTTATTAAGTGATGGATCAGGAAAAGTAGCCGTTTTATTTAGTTATATGGCGATTATTAATGTAGGGATCTTAATCATATCTTTTAAAAAGTACTGGAAACTTTTATATTATTCTTCCTTCATACTTACGTGGTTAATTTATTTTAGTTGGTATGTAATGGATTATGAAACGGAGGTTCATTTTGGATTAGCTTTTACCTTTTTGTTAGTGTTTTTTATCACATTTTATTTCATGTTCCTTGTATATAAATTGAATAGAAAAGAAAAATTTGGTACAGGAGATGTTATACTTCAGTTGATTAATGCATTTGTTTTTTATGGAATTGGTTTTTCTATGTTGAGTAACCATGAAATTGGATCACAGTTATTAGGCGTATTTACTTTAGCAAATGCAATAGTACATTTTATTGTTAGTGTAATAATCTATAGATTAAAATTAGCGGATCGAAATTTATTTTACTTTAGTTCTGGAATGGTATTGGTTTTTATCAGTATTGCATTTCCAGTTCAGTTAGACGGAAATTGGGTAACCTTGCTTTGGGCTGCTGAAGCAGCATTGTTATTTTGGATAGGAAGGACTAAAAAAGTACCTATTTATGAAAAACTAGCATATCCAGTTATTGCCTTAACATTTTTTAGTTTAATTCAGGATTGGTGGATGTATTATGCAGAATATGCCTATATGCCTGGTACTGATGAAATTTCGGTAATTCCGTTTTTTAATATTTCGGTACTTACCTCATTATTGTGTGCGGCCTCTTTTGGATATATTCTCTTTTTGCATCGTAGTGAGAATCATCCTTTTCCTTGGTTAAAATATAAGACTTGGTATCAGTTAATCTCCCTTTGGATATCGGCGATGTTTCTGTTTGTCTTGTATATGACTTTTTTCTTAGAGGTTATTGATTATTGGGGTAGTTTAGATAGTAATCAAGAAGGTTTTATGGGAATTTGGTTAATTAATTACACCTTAGCTTTCTTATCAATTTTATCTTTTGTAAATATTAAAAAGATTAAGAATGTAGTTTTTGGTTATATTAATATTGCGCTCAATATGTTTGCATTATTGATGTTTTTAACTACTGGATTGTATTTGTTGAGTGAATTGCGAGAAAGTTATTTGGACCCTACACTTTTAGAAACAGGTGAAGCAGGATTGTATCATATCGGTATTCGATATATTTCATTGGCATTTTGTGTTTTATTATTAATAGCTAGTTATAAATATGTTAGACAAGGTTTTCTAAAAGGCGTTTTTACAATTGTCTTTGATGTGGTTCTGCAAATTGCTATAATCTGGTTATTGAGTAGTGAATTAATCCATTGGTTAGATATTGCTGGTTATACTTCTTCTGATAAATTAGGACTAAGTATTCTTTGGGGGATATATTCTTTGTTATTGATCGTTATAGGATTTTGGAAGAAAATAAAGCATATACGAATAATAGCTTTTATACTTTTTGGAGTCACACTCATAAAATTGTTTTTATATGATATAGCGCATTTAAACACGATCTCTAAAACAATTGTATTTGTATCGCTAGGTTTATTATTGCTTATTATTTCTTTCTTATATAATAAATACAAACATATTATTACAGATGAGGTTAAAGATTAATATTGTACAATTGGTATTGTTCTTAATTTGTTTACAAGCTTATGCCCAAATTGATAAGTATACCTACAAAAAAGAATTATTAAACGTGTCGGATGATTGGCATGCCATCGTATTACCGAATGAGATTTTTAAAAATGTATCTTCTGACCTTTCAGATATACGAATTTATGGGATTACTAAGGGAAATGATACTGTAGAGGCTCCATATCTTTTAGAACAAAAGAAGTCTAAAATATCAAGTAAAAATATCGGATTTAAATATGTTAATAAATCTACTACGGATAAAGGCTCATATATCACTTTTAAAGTTACGTTAGATGCTATAATTAATCAAGTTCAGTTATTTTTTGAACAAGACAATTTTGATAGATTCATAAAAGTAGAAGGGAGTCAAAACCTAAAAGATTGGTATACTGTTGTAGATGATTATCGTGTGTTGTCTGTTAATAATGAATTGACGAAGTATTCATTTACAACCCTAAAGTTCCCTGACTCTAAGTATACATATTATAGAGTTTTTGTTAAAGGTAAAGACGCACCTGATATAAAAAAGGCTGAGATTACCTTAAAAGAAAAACAAAGAGGTAGTTACAAGAAGTTTACTGTTAAATCAACGGAAATTGTAGAACAAAATAAAAATACAATAATTACTATTGATTTAGGAATGCCTGTTCCTGTAAGTCATATAAAAATTAAGACTAAGAATACTTTCGATTATTACAGGCCTTTTCGAGTGAAATATCTTAGAGATAGTATTCAGAGAGAAAGCGGATGGAAATATAATTATCAAAATATTACCTCAGGAGTTCTAAATTCTATTGAAGAAAACGAATTTAACTTTTATAGCACAATTACTAATAAGATAAAAATAATTGTTAATAATCAGGATAATGAACCATTAGATATTGATGAGGTTGTAGTTAAAGGTTTTGATTATGAGTTGATTACTAGGTTTAGTACTTCTGCTAATTATTTTCTGACTTATGGTAATGAAGATGTGAATAAACCATCCTACGATCTTCAGTACATGAAAGAAAGAGTTCCAGGAAAATTAGTAAAACTTCAATTAGGACCAGAACAAATAATACCTAAAAGCCAAGAGAAAACTGTGGAACCACTCTTTAAAAATAAAGTTTGGTTGTGGGCTATAATGCTTATTGTTATTGCTTTGTTAGGAGGTTTCACGCTGATGATGATGAAAAAAAAGTAATTTTTTAAAAAAATTGTCCAAATCTTTATAACCACTTCGTCATAGGATCATATAAACCATAAATAAATAATAGTATGAAACAATTTATGTTACTTTTTAAAGGTGGAGACGACGTTTGGGATGCAAAATCCGAAGAAGAACAAAATGCACACATGGAAAAGTGGATGCAATGGATTGGGCAAATGGCAGAAGAAGAAAAATATGTTGGAGGAGAACGCCTTTATCCTGCAGTAAAAACAATTCATCCTGGAGGAACAAAAATTACTGACAGGTCTTTTGCCGAGGCTAAAGAATTAGTCGGAGGTTATATTACCGTATTAGCAGAAACATTGGATGAAGCTACAGAAATGGCAAAAGGATGTCCAGGACTACTGTGGGAGTCATCTGTAGAAGTCAGAGAAGTTTGGCCAGACGATGTTTAATTTAAAAGATAGGAGATGAAAGAGTTTTTGATGCTAATTAGAGGAGGACAAGAACAATATAGTTCGGTGTCTCCGAGTGAAATGCAAAAGCATATGGAACAATGGCAAGAATGGATGGTTGGATTAGCTAAAGAAGAGAGATTGTTAGGAGGGCAGCCTTTAATAAGTGAAGGAAATACATTGTTAGAAGGAGGCAAGAAAGTTATGGATAGACCATTTGCAGAAGGAAAGGAGCTAGTAGGAGGATATCTTCTGATTAAAGCGGATTCTTTAGATCAGGCAACTACGATAGCTAAAGGTTGTCCAAGTTTTGAATATGATTGTAGTGTAGAAATTCGCGAAATCGCTCCATTAGAGCAATAGTATAAGTTGGAGTCAGAAGATCACATAGATAATACGTTAAACCATCTTTTTAGACAAGAATCTGGAAAGATGGTTGCTGTTTTAATTAAAATTTTCGGTACGGAAAATATTGAAATGGCAGAGGATGTAGTACAAGACGCATTGGTAAGTGCTCTAGAAACATGGAAATATAGAGGAGTACCTGATAATCCCAAGGCTTGGTTGTATAGAACTGCAAGGAATAAAGCAATCGATATTTTAAGGAAGAAAAAACACAGTAAAACTATTGATTTTTCGGATCCCGAACGTAAGTTGTTAACCTCAGAATATACATTAACAAGTACGATGGATAATTTTTGGAAAGAACAGTATATACAAGATGATTTTTTAGCAATGATGTATGCTTGTTGTCATCCAGATATTTCTCCAGAAAATCAAATTACTTTTATTCTAAAGTCCCTTTGTGGATTTAGTACAAAAGAAGTTGCAAGATCTTTTCTAACCTCAGAAGATACTATTTCTAAAAGATTATATAGAACTAAAGAATATTTTAGAAAACGAAAAATACGTCCTAAAATACCATTACCCGAAGAGATTATTGATAAAACTAAAACAGTATTAAGTACTATATATTTAATGTTTAATGAGGGGTATAATGCTACTCACGATGATAATTTGGTGAGGAAAGATGTAATTTTTCAAGCGATTTGGTTGTGTAAATCTTTATTAGATCACGAACAAACACAATTATCGGAAGTATATGCGTTGATGGCATTAATGTTATTTCATACTTCTCGTGTGGATAGTCGTATTAATGAATATGGTGAGTTGATACTGTTATCAGATCAAGATAGAGATTTATGGAATAAGGAATTAATCTCTCAAGGAAACAAGTATTTAAATCAATCGGCTTTTGGAGAATCTTTATCTACCTATCATCTCGAAGCTGCTATTGCTTATCAACATTGTATTTCTGAAAGTTATACAAAAACAAATTGGAAAGAAATATTAGTATATTACGATTTACTTTTAAAAATAGATAGCGACCCAATTGTTTTTTTAAATAGGAGTTTAGTTGTTTTAGAACTTTTTGGAGCTGAAGAAGCACTAAGAACTATTAAGGAAATAGAAGATCATAAATTGGTTAGTAATTATTACCTCTATTATGCGATCTTAGGCGAAATTCATGAGCGTATGATAAATCCAAACAATGCTGTGGATTATTATCAAGAAGCAATAAAACTTACGCAATCAAGACCTGAACGACGTTTACTTAAGCGAAAAATAGCAAGGATTCTTAACTAAGAAAACAATATTTCCTATTTATTATTGGCAATTCTTCATGGATTCATAATAAGCGCGATACGCTTCATAACTTACTTTTTTTCGACCTTTCTCTAGAACAATTGTGTTTTGATTAGAGAATTCCGAAAAAGGAATTGTCTTTTTAGGAAAGCCATCTATCACTATTTCCATATAACTATTGGTAGTAATTTTATTGGTGTCAATTTCTATTTTAAACTTACCATCATAATCCGAAAATGCGTATGCACAAGATTCATCTGATAATTGTAGCTTTACAACTGCAATAGGAACAACAGAACCATCAGGTTTTTTTATAGTACCTTCAATAGCTTTAATGCCTACATTACTAGTCGATGTTTCAGAAATTTGGTGTGTAATATTAGGATTAACTTCTGTAGTGGTATTACCAGAAAGATCTTCAATTGTCCAGTTATCCAGTTTTTTTCCTTTTTTGTAAGTGCCTTTTACAATTACACCTGATGCATCTTGCCTCCAATAATCACCGTGCTTCTTTCCATTTTTATAGTTAATTTTTTCTTTAGAACCACTTTTTGTAACGTTCCATAGGCCTACTTTTTCACCTTTTTCATAATATCCTTCTTCAGTAAAAGTAAAACCATTATCAGAGTTATAGTAGTAGCCATTTCTTTCGTTGTCTTCATAATTTTCTACCGTAGATAAATCTAGAGAACCTTTTTTTCTAAAAATCAAAAAATGAACCCATTCTCCGTGTTTTTTTCCTTTTTTGTATTCAATTTTATGAATACCAATAACTTTTTTATCCTTTAACTCTCTTACGTAGTATTTACCATCAAGTTCATTTTCTTTATTAATCTCCAGAAGTTCATTATACTCTTCTTTACTAAGTTCTATGTATCCTCCTTCGATAGGAGTTTGTCCCTTGACTATAAAAGAAAATAATAATACGAAAGTGAAGACAATGTGTGATTTTTTCATCCTTATTACCGATTGTATTTGTTTAATTTAATTCTCCCAAACTGTACTACTAAAGTTAAGTTATTTTTGTTGTTTTTCAAATAACTTGCAGTATTCAGAGTTTGTTTTTAATTATAAATCAAAGACAGTACCAATTTGTTACCTAGTTTAAATAATTTTAAAAGAAAAAAATCAGTAGATCCCATTCATTGTATAGAGAAGTTGTTTTTTTCGATACTAAATTAATACCTAATAAACAATCAAAGGTATTACCGTAAATGAGATATGATTATTATTTGTAGCTTTACAAGTAACGAAGACATGCCATTTTGTAATAGTTTTATGTGGCATCATCTTTGCAAACCATTAAATAATTAATATAAATTTTTACAATGAACAAAGGAACAGTAAAGTTCTTTAATGACGCCAAAGGTTTTGGTTTCATTACAGAAGAAGGTTCGAACAAAGAACATTTTGTACACATTTCAGGATTAGTAGATGAAATTCGTGAAGGTGATGTAGTAGAGTTTGATCTACAAGAAGGAAAAAAGGGGTTAAACGCAGTAAATGTAAAAGTAATTTAATACATACTACATAACTTTTTTAATCAATAAGCCTATCAATTTTGATAGGCTTATTTGTTTTCGAAATTTAACAACTAATATGTGCAATTTGCCAATAGTTCTGGTTTAATTACCAGAGATTACCAGATTACTTTTATATCTTACTTTCTTATCTCCTTATAGCGTATCCACAAGAAGACGGTAAGTCTTTTATAAAATTCATCATAAGCTTAAAATTCAATCTAAAGTGTGTTTGTAAAAATCTCATAGTCTTTTCCCTTTTTATAATATAACGCTTGTTAGAATAAGATACCCTACCACTGTTATATTCTTTTTATTATAGTGTTTCTAATGAAGTATAAGAATAATAAAAGCCTATGATGTAATCTATAAGATGCAAATCATGCTAAAAATACAAAGTTTTTTAATTAGGTGTAACAATTTATGATCAAGTGCATCAAAGAAGAAATCAAAAACAAAACGTAATGAAAAACGTGAAAATCACATTTGCTTTCTTCTTGCTAATTAATCTTGCATTTAGTCAAGCTCCAGCTATTACAATAGACCTATCAGGAAATGGAACCCCAATTATATTTTTGCCTGGTTTTACAACACCAGGATCGGTTTGGGAGGAAACAATAATTCATTTAGATGGTAATTATCAAAATCATGTAGTATCCTATGCAGGATTTGATGGTAATACCCCTATTGCTATGCCTTGGTATGATACTATAAAAAAAGAATTGATTACATATGTTAAAGAAAATAAGTTAACAGATGTAATTATTATTGGACATAGTATGGGAGGTAATTTAGCAATTGATATTGCAGCCTCATTACCTAATTCTATAAAAGATTTAATTCTGGTGGATTCAATACCTTGTATGCGTGAATTAATGATGCCTGGTGTATCAGAAACCCAGATCCAATACGATAGTCCATATAATAAACAAATGTTATCTATGAATGAAGAACAGTTTACCCAAACAGCTTTGATGATGGCTCAAAATATGACTAATAAAAAGGAGAAAGTAAATACATTGTTAGACTGGATACAAACAGCAGATCGAGAAACATATGTGTATGGTTATACAGATTTATTAAAATTAGATTTGAGAAAAGTATTGGATAGAATAACTGCAAAAACTCTAATCGTTGGAGCGGCTTTTCCAACTATTGAAACAGCAAAAGCAAATTATGAAAAACAATATGCGCAGCTATCTAATAAGCGTATAGAGATGATACCTGATAGTAAGCATTTTATTATGTTTGATCAACCAGAATTGCTTTATGAAAAGATAAATGAATTTTTAACTAATGAGTAAAGAGAAACCACAACTTTTTGAAACAATATATAATGATTGTTATCCAATGGTATTGCAGATGTGTTTAGGTTATATGAAAGGAGATGAGAGTTTGGCCCATGATTTAACCCAAGAAGTATTTATTAATATTTGGAATGCATTGGATAAATTTAAGGGTATATCATCTCATAAAACCTGGGTGTACAGAATTACAGTTAATTCATGCTTACAACATATTAGAAAAGAGAAAAACAAAAAACAAGTGTCTATTGATACGGTAGCACATATGATTGAGGATGATAATCAGGAGGTTAATACAGGAGAAAATAAGAGTTTATATACAGCAATAGGTAAGCTGGAAGAGATAGATCGTTTGCTAATCATGATGGTTTTAGAAGGCCAGGATTATGATAGTATTTCAGAAATAATGGGGATAAAGCCAACCAATGTAAGAGTTAAGATCCATAGAATAAAGAAGAGATTAAAAAAAATATTAGATCATGAGTAATGAATTTGAAGCATTGCAGAGTCAATGGAAAGAAAATAAGAATAGTATTAAACGTAATTCACCGAATTCAGATGAGATGTTTTCCTCAATAAATAAAAAGAAAAGTTGGAGTACTCGTTTTCATTATGGAAATATTATTATACTATCATTAGTTTTGATAGGGATTGTAGCTTTTTTCTATTTTATAGCTCCTGTTCAGGAGCTGTTGAGTAGAGTTGGGGCTGGATGTATGATTGGAGGTTTATTTATAAGAATCGTAATTGAAATTATAAGTGTATCTAAGGCAAAAAAGATCAACATGACTGACAATGCTTTACAAACGACTAACGATACAATTGCATTCTATAATTTTAGAAAAAAGATTCACGGGCCAGTTACCGTCGGAATTATAGTTTTATATACTATTGGTTTTTATATGATCACTCCAGAGTTTAGTTTGTATTTTAAAATGTGGCAGATGATTTTGATTGATGTGTCTTATATTATTGGTGCGATAATTCCTTATATCGCTGTTCGAAAAAACATCAGAAAAGAAATACATGTTTTATTAGAGATTATTGAGTTAAAGAGAACAATAACAAGGGAGGTTAAATAATATATTTGAGAAATCAATTTATAATATAGATAAGTCGACCATCCATATGGTCGGCTACTTTTCCGTAAGCAATTAAAGAAGCTCCAATGGTCCAGCGCTTAGATTTTCCAATGCTATACCAAAACGAATATCGTTGATATAACCAATTTGGTTGAATGTTTCTAGGTCTAGTAATATAAAATCCAAACTGCTGTAGGAAATAAAAATCTCCTATTGAGAAATGGTGGCCAACTGTTATTGACGATGAAAATGCGGAATCATTAATATCCTCTTGTTTTGCAATCTCTCGATCAGAAAAATCATACCAAAATTCTATACCGGCATTTAGCCCATTAATTCCAGATATTGGTTGTAGAATTCCTCCCGTGATTCCGATTAAAAGATGATTCGAAGCTTCAGCTTCTCGATCAGAGGATCTTAAACTAATAAATGAACCTAGGTAATAATCAATAGATGTTTCATAAGACTTTAAGGATTTTGGTTTTTTCTTTAATTGAGTGTTATTAATGACTTTATCAATCCCTATAGAAAAAGTTGGAAAATTCATTCCTTTATTCGGTTGCTTTTGACCGCCATTAGAGATGTGATTATAATTTGCGGAAAGGTTAACTGCATAATTATCGTTAATATGATAATTTAGATTTAGAGATAATGCTAGGTAAAAACTAAAATGAGTACTAAATAATAGATTTTCTGGGTTCGTTTCTTGATCAAATATTTGATCAAGGTATGTAACCCCTAAAGATCCTCTTAGCGAAAATTTTAGAGGTCCTTTATACGTAAAATAAGGTTCTACAAAGTATATAAGATTGTATGAGTTACCCAGGATGTTTGGGTTGGCATAGTTGAAATAAGCAAATGCAAATCCACTTCTTCCGTAACAGAAACAGGTTTTCCAGGCTTTGTCGGTGGTTTTTAACCAACTATATTCTAACTGCAATCCATAAGGATTTGTTTGCGAAATCGGTTTTAATTCCGGCGAATGCGCGATGATAAAACCGTAATGGGATTTTGCCCCAAAAAAAGTAGGATTCACTTGGGCTCCTATCGAGGTGTAGATCAATATGCTGAATAAGATTAATGTAATCTTTTCCATTGTTAATCAGTGTGTTATTAAATTTACTGAAAATTATTAACGGTTTAAATTCAATTTGATACTTTATTTTAGTTTTCATACAGAAAACCCATGTATACTAGAAATGTTATTTGCAATTATTTAGTACATTAGTAAATAACTATAGCATATATAACAACAACTTGAAACCAATAACGACCATCAATGATGTCATCGACTCTTTAGATGATATTATTAAAACATCAAAACTTGATAATAGTCCCTTAGGATATTTTGCCGCGTTGTATAGACGGGTAACTATTAAGGTAAAAGAAGGAATTGAAAATGATTTTTTTGATGACGGTCCTAGGATGGAAAAACTTGATATCATTTTTGCTAGTAGATACTTAGATGCCTATTTTTCTTATAGAGATGATAAAGTAGTAACGACTTCTTGGAAAATAGCATTTGACTTGTCAAAAAATTATTGGCCTATAGTATTACAACATTTATTAATAGGAATGAATGCCCATATTAATTTGGACCTAGGAATAGCGGCTGCAGAAGTTTCCAAAGGCACAAATATTGAAAATCTTAAAGAAGATTTTGATAAAATAAATCAAATTCTTTCATCATTAGTAATTGAGATAGAAAATGATCTGGCAAGTATTTGGCCGACCCTTAAAAAAATCCTCAAATTGACTCGAAATGTTGATGATTTTTTAGTTGATTTCAGTATGGAATTAGCAAGAGATGGAGCATGGGAGTTTGCTAAACAAATTGCAATCACACCAAGTGATCAATTTATAGAAGTAATTAATCAAAGAGACCTTAAAGTAGCTGATAAAGCTTCAATAATTACAAACCCAGATTTCGTGGCTAATATTATCTTGGGTATTATTAGAATAGGCGAACGAGGATCTGTTTCCAATAAAATTCAATATTTAATATCCTAAAACGCAGTTTTTTTGTTTTTCAAAGTCAATTTTGATTTTTTTAACATAATATGTAAGGAAAATTACTTTTTTATTTAATTTTATCGCGATAAACATCTTAAATTTTTCTTATGTTTTAATATTTTAGTTAAAAAAATGTGATAAAAACAACGCAAACGTTTGCGTGATTGTAATTTCTGTGATCCCTTGTTAAATCTTCATTTCTAGGGTTTTTATTTTTTATTATTGTTAAATAAATAGTGTTAAAAAAGAATATTCAATATAGTTTACCTTGTTTGTTTAATGATTTGGTAATTCCATTCTTAATTTAGTGACATAATCACTAACTAAATTTAACACTATGAGAATGTTTGTCAAGTTTTTTGGAATTCTGTTATTAGTTTTGTCATCATCTGCCTGCGAAACAGAAGAGTTAATTGTAGAAGATGCCACTGATATACAAAATACAACAGATATAGATGCAAAGGCAGGACCTTGGGTTCGACAGTTTACTGATAACTTTAATTCTAATGGAAATTTAAATCAATGGGAGAGGACACATAATAGAGCGGATTATAATTCTAGTGTATGTAATTATAAAAATTGGAATTCAGAAATAGCTAATCTTGATGGCAGTAGTTGTTTACGTCTTCAAGCATATAAAAAGAGCAATAATAATTATGAATCAGGTCATGTAAAATCTTATTTTAATTTTCATCCTGGAAATAACGAGGAATATAGAGTAAGAGCAAGAATTAAATTGTTAGCTAAGAACGGTACAAATAGTTATAAAGGATTTTCGGAAACTTATGGTGCTTGGCCAGCTTTTTGGACGGTTAATGAAACGAATTGGCCTACACGTGGAGAAAGTGATATTATGGAAGGTTATTCTTTTGGTAATAGCGCAAGATTCGCTAGTAACTTATTTTATGGAGCAAATACCTCTCAAAATCAATTGGGAACTAGTGCTGAAAGAAGATATAATTTAGGAGAAGGATGGCATACTTACGAGCAAAGATGGATCAACAGAAATGGATGGGTTACTATTCAGGTCTATGTTGATGGGAATAGAGTTGCTAGTTATAATAATAATGTGGATAATGATCTAAGACTTCAGAATTTCAAAAACCATAATATTATTTTAAATTTAAATATAGGTTCGGACACAGGTATTTTTAATAATTCTAGCATTAATATTTTCTGGAATACTTATATGTATGTAGATTATGTTCGTGTTGATAAGCGAACTATTTAAAAGTGTAGAGATCTTATACTAAACCATTACATCTTAATTAAAAGCAAAAAGCTGTCTCATGTTAACTTAGAGGCAGCTTTTTTAAGAATGATAATGTTTTGATTTTGTCTCAAAAAAGCCTAAAAAATATACACCACTTGGTTTTAAGTACTTCCACTGTTGTCAGAAATGTATACAATTACATTTATCTAGTTTTTTCTAACTCTCAGTTCTGACTGGCCCATACTTAAATAGAGAGTTTTTGGTTTTTGAATTTTTAGGCTTTTTGTTTTCTATTGAATTTGGCTAACTCAAATAAATTAAGAACTTCAATATTCTTTTTCAAAAATACATTATATGATGACTCTAATAAAGAGTTAAAAAACTAGTTTTGATAGGGGTATGTTACCCTTTGTTTTGTGATGATATCATAGATATATATCTTTACTTTGATAATCCTAAAAAAAATAAAAACTTAGTTCATGAATCATCAATTAATAATAAAAAGCTTGTTAAGAAATCAAAAGGTTTTCGAAGAACTATTAAGCGGTATTACAAAAGAAGAATATTTATGGAAAGACAGGCCAAATCGTTGGTGTTTACTTGAGATAGTTTGTCATTTATATGATGAAGAAAAAGAAGATTTTAGAAAAAGAACAAAACATATATTAGATACTCCAGATAAAAATTTTGAGCCAATTGATCCCGAAGGTTGGGTGGCTAACAGAGCGTATATAAAACAAGATTATAATGTTGTTTTTAATAATTTTATCGAAGAACGAAAAGCATCTATTAATTGGTTGAATTCTTTAGAAAACACTAATTGGAACAATGTTTCAATACATCCCGACCTTGGAGAAATGACGGCAAAACAATTTCTTACTAATTGGTTAGCACATGATTATTTGCACTTTAAGCAAATCACAAATCTAAAATTGGATTATATTAAATACACATCTAAAGAAGATTTCTCTTATGCAGAAGGATATTAGATATATAGTCTAAAAAGATTTCGAAAAGTACAGTCCAACACTATCGCCCGTAAATTGCGGTGCGAATGCGATATCGTCTAGATTTTTAAAAGGGTTCCAAGAAATAAGATGTTCATAATGGTATACTAATCGCGTTGTTAAGATTCCTATTCCAGCTCCTACAAGTACATCAGAGAGATAATGTTTGTTGTTCATCATTCTTAAGCTACCAGTGGTAATTGCAAAAATATATCCACTATACGCTAATAAAGGACTACTATCGATGAATTCTTCATATAAAACAGCAGCAGAAACAAAAGCCATAGAAGTATGTCCTGATGGAAATGAGTTTAATTGGGTAGGATCTCCTGGTCGTGCCTTATCAACCTCTTTTTTTAAGACTGTAGTAGCTGCACTGGTTACTAAAGAAGAGATTAAAAGGTTTTTAGTTTGATCGAACCAATGATTTCTTGATGCTACTCCAAAAATATCAGCAGCATACATTTGCACTATAGGGGCGTACCTTGTGTAATCATCAATGTTTAAATAAAAATTATTACCTGTGTAACCTCTAATGTCTTTTTGTAATGATTTTTCAAAATCACTAGTTGATAAAAGAATTCCAGAAGCAATTAAAGTAAAGGGTATTACTCTTTTTGTAAATAGATTTCTTTTTTGTTTTTTACGTTCAGTTTGTTTAGAAGTCTTGAAATCAACTTTAGTAGCTGGTGCTTCTGTAAATTGGGCATTGGTGGTGTTTAGATATAGACATACCAATAGTAGTAGGTTAATACTAATCTTCATAGAATATTTTTTTAGGGCTCTTTTTGATTTGGGATCAAAAGCATTGAAATATACTATTTTAATATTAAAAAAATGTTAAATTAGATGAAGCTATTATTAATTTTTGGCAACTAATACTATTAACAGGTTAGTTTGTAATGTCCTTAAAAACAGTGTTTAAAGGTGGTTTCGTGTTTTTTGAAGAGTCATGAGTATTGTTGTAAGGTATTAAATTTCATTTCAAATAAACAAAACCGATATTAGCTATTGACTTTTATAGGATTCCTTTAAAAAAGGCTTATATTTGCACGCAATTAAATCTTAATTGCGATGACAGCACACGAATCCAAAATCGTTGGAGAAGGACTTACATATGATGATGTACTTTTAGTCCCTGCATTTTCCGAAGTACTACCACGAGAAGTAAGTATCCAAACAAAATTTACAAGAAATATAACGATTAACGTTCCTATAGTTTCTGCGGCTATGGATACCGTTACAGAAAGCCGTATGGCAATTGCTATGGCGCAAGAAGGTGGAATTGGTGTATTGCACAAAAATATGACCATTCAGGAACAGGCTATGAAAGTTCGAAAGGTAAAAAGGGCAGAAAGTGGGATGATTATAGATCCTGTTACATTACCATTAGATGCAAAAGTTATTGATGCTAAAAATAATATGCGAGAGCATAGTATTGGAGGAATTCCTATAGTAGATGATAATAATAAGTTGTTAGGAATAGTTACTAATAGAGATTTACGTTTCGAGAAAAATAATGAACGACCTATTTCAGAAGTGATGACTAGCGAAAATCTAGTTACTGTTGGAGAAGGAACATCATTACAGGAAGCAGAAGTTATATTACAAGATAATAAAATTGAAAAATTACCAGTAGTAAATGATGATAATACCTTAGTGGGATTAATAACTTTCAGAGATATTACAAAACTAACGCTAAAACCAAGTGCTAATAAAGATAGTTTAGGACGTCTTCGTGTAGCTGCTGCTATTGGAGTAACGGGTGATGCGGTGGATCGTGCAGAGGCTTTAGTTGGTGCTGGAGTAGATGCGGTGGTAATTGATACAGCTCATGGACATACTAAAGGAGTAGTTTCTGTTCTAAAAGAAGTGAAAAAGAAGTTTCCTGAATTAGATGTAATTGTGGGTAATATTGCAACAGGAGAGGCTGCAAAATATTTGGTAGAAGCTGGAGCTGATGCGGTAAAAGTTGGAATTGGACCAGGCTCTATCTGTACGACTAGAGTTGTTGCTGGAGTAGGTTTTCCACAGTTTTCAGCAGTTTTAGAAGTTGCTTCTGCAATTAAAGGATCAGGTGTTCCTGTAATAGCGGATGGAGGAATTAGATATACTGGAGATATTCCTAAAGCAATTGCAGCTGGGGCAGATACAGTTATGTTAGGCTCTCTATTAGCAGGAACAAAAGAATCTCCTGGGGAAACAATTATTTACGAAGGAAGAAAATTTAAATCCTATCGCGGAATGGGGTCAGTAGAAGCAATGAAAAAAGGATCAAAAGATCGTTATTTTCAGGATGTAGAGGATGATATCAAAAAACTAGTTCCAGAAGGAATTGTTGGTCGTGTAGCGTATAAAGGAGAATTATATGAGAGTATTCATCAATTCGTTGGTGGATTGCGTGCTGGTATGGGATATTGTGGTTCTAAAAATATTAAAACGCTACAGGATACAGGCCGTTTTGTGAAAATAACTGCTAGTGGTATCCATGAGAGTCATCCTCATGATGTTACTATTACTAAAGAAGCTCCTAATTATAGTAGGTAATAAAGTTTTAAATAAAGATATAAAAAAACGCTTCAAAATTATTTGAAGCGTTTTTTTATAATGTATTTTAATAGGTAAGATTACTGTACTGGAATTCCCAGTTTTGTCATTACCGTTTTAGTAAGATCAAATTTTGGATCTACATACGCTAATCCACTGCTTGTAATTGTTAGTACCTGTGTATATCCTTCTGCTTTGGCTACTTCTTCTAGCGCCTTTCCTATTTTAGTATATAATGGTTGTAATAATTTATTTTGCTCTAGTTGTACTAGTTGTGAACCGTTTTGGCGAAATTTAGCAATGTCATTTTCTACAGCAATGATTTCTTCTTGCTTAGTTTTTTTCATAGGTTCAGTCATTGTTGCTTCACCCTCCTGATAAGCTTTTACTTTTGCCTGATAATCATCAACTTTTACTTTTAAGTCAGCTTCTAATTTGGTGTTATATGCTTTCAGGTCTTCTTGAACTTTTGTTAATTCAGGCATTTTAGACAAAATAAAATCACTATCGATTGTTCCTACTTTAGATTGTGCTATTGCTTGTGCACTAATAAATAATACTAGTATTGGTAATAATATATTTTTCATTATAACTTTTTTTCTTTAATTTTTGATTTAGAATTTTTGCAAATATATAAGGTCTAAGGCAATATACGTGCCAAGACAAAAAAAAATAAAAATCTATTCTTGAAACAATTGACCACGATGTGGTTTTAAGGCGTCTCTGACTTTTTTCATTTCGGAGTCGATTACTACCATATAGGCAATACAGTGGAACTCGTTAACATCTTGATGACCAGTGTTTTTTATAGACAAGCCTTCAGAAGTAATGTATTCATTAAGGTGAATCACATGGTGTTGTGCCGTTTTATTTGCTACAGGACCTCTAAAATCCCAAATAAGCTTTAATTTTCTTTCCAAATTTTATAGTTAAGGTTGTTGTAAAATATATATTTTTCGATTTTGAAGTGTTTTTTTCTTTCTGATATATTTATATTGGTTAAATATGGTGGCAATATATATAGAACACTAAAATTTTAAAAACTATTTAATACTATATTATGGTAATGATTCGTTAGAATAAAGAGCTTGTAAAACGCTTTAATATTGTTATTTTTGTCCGATTTGGGACTTTATTTAGAGAACTATGCACAAAAAATCTATCGTACTGTTTTTAACAGTCATCTTTTGCACCTTAATATATGGTCAAGAAAAAGACCCTGTATTACTTACCATTAATAATTCGCCTGTATACAGATCAGAGTTTAAGAGAGTATATCTTAAAAATATTGATTTGGTAAAGGATGAATCCCAAAAAGATATTGATGAATATCTACAGCTGTTTATAAACTATAAATTAAAGTTAGAAGAAGCTAAAGAACAAGGTCTAGATAAAAAAGAATCTTACATTAAAGAACTAGAGGGGTATAAGAAACAACTTTCATCTGGATATCTTACAGATACAGATGCATCTGATGCTTTAGTAAAAGAAGCCTACGATCGTTTACAAGAAAGAGTAAATGCAAGTCATATACTGGTACAGGTTAAACCTAATGCATCTCCAAAAGATACATTGCAAGCTTATCAGAAAATAATAGAGGCAAGGAATAAAATAATTAATGGAGCTGATTTTAAAGAAACAGCATTTGCATATAGTGAAGATCCTTCTGCCAAAAAAAATGGAGGTGATTTAGGCTGGTTTTCTGCGTTTAGAATGGTGTATCCGTTCGAACAAGCTGCTTTTACAACTAAGGTAGGGAATGTTTCAGAACCTTTTAAAACTCGTTTTGGGTATCACATCGTAAAAGTTAATAAAAAAGAAAAAACTTTAGGAGAGGTTACAGTTGCTCATATTATGGTAGCCTTTAATAAGGACAGAACGGAAAATGAAGCAGAAAAAAGAATCAATGAGATCAAGACGCAATTGCAAGCTGGTACTTCATTTGAATCACTTGCAAAACAGTATAGTGATGATCGCAATACTGCTGTAAACGGTGGTAAGATTAATCGTTTTGGTAGAGGAGCTCTAAATTCAGAAGATTTTGAGAAAGTAGCTTTTGCTTTAAAATCTTCGGGAGAATTGTCAAAACCTGTAAAAACGAAGTATGGCTGGCATCTTATCAAACTATTAGAAAAACATCCACCCAAGACTTTTGATGAACTGAAAGGAGAACTTACTCAGAGAATTAAAAAGGATAGTAGATCTCAACTTATTACAAAATCATTTATAAATTCTTTAAAAGAGAAATATGGTGTAAAAAGAAATGAAGAAGCAATATCTTATTTCGAAAAGAATGTGCCGTCAACTATTTTTAATGAAAAATGGAATATTCCAACGAGTGATAAAAATTTAACTAATTCTATTTTTTCTATAGGTAAAGAGAGTTTTACTTATTTAGACTTTGCAAAATTTATACAACAAAAAGGAACTCGTAAAACGAAAACAAAAGATATCTCTTTGTTTATAGAAAATGTGTATAATGATTATGAATCAGCTAAGTTACTCCAGTACTATGAAGAGCATTTAGAAGAAGATAATCAAGATTTTGCAAATGTAGTTTCGGAATATAGAGATGGATTATTGCTATTTGATCTTATGGAATCTAAGATTTGGAATGCTGCTAAGGTTGATTCTGTTGGGCTTCAAGAATTTTATGCATCTAGAAAAGAAACCTATATAAAAGAAGAAAGTTATAAAGTGATAAAAGCTTCTTCGTCTAATAAAGAACTAATAGATAATGTGAAAGCGAAAATTGAAAAGGCCAATAGTATTGAGCAAATTAAAAAGGAGGTGAATATTTCAGACTCCAATACGGTACTTTTTACAGAAGAAGAGTTAACTAAGGATATAGATGAGTTAGCAGATAAATTTTCTGGTAATAATGGAGAAGTGGTCGTTGTTAATGAGGATGATTATATAACCCTGATTAAAGTAGTAGAAGTACTACCTTCAAGGGTGAAAACCTTTGATGAAACAAAAGGTAAGGTTATTAATGACTTTCAGGAAGACCTAGAAAAGCAATGGCTTAGTGAACTTAGAAAGAAATATTCTATAGAATTAAATAAAAAGACGTTAAAACAAATCAAAAAAGAATTATCTATCTAAATGCGATATATCTCTAACATACTATTGTTTTTTGTTTTAGTTTCTTGCGGAAATATAAATCGAAACGCAAACAGAGAAGTGGTAGCAAGAGTTAATGAGACATATCTCTATAAAGATGCTATAAAAGACCTGGTTCCTAATGGTACCGCAGCAGAAGACAGTTTAAATATAGTAAACAACTATATCAATATATGGGCAACTAAACAATTGTTTATAGACCAATCAAAAAGGAATCTTACGGAAATAGAACTTCAGGAATTTGATAATTTAGTAGAGGATTATAAAAGTACTTTATATATCAATGCTTATAAAGATGCTGTAATCAATAAATCCATTAATATGGAGGTTACCAAAGATGATATGACGTCTTATTATTCAGAAAATTTAGAAAATTTTATTCTTAATGAAGAGTTGGTAAAGCTACGTTACTTACATTTGCCACCTGATTATAAAAATATTGTTGCAACGCAAACACGTTTTAATCGTTTTAATGAAGAGGATCATGAAGAACTACTTGGTAAAAAAATAGAGTTTGCTACATTTTCCTTTAATGATTCAGTTTGGGTTCAGTTTGATCAGGTATTAAATAAAATCCCTGTTCTTAAGAATCAAGACAGGAACAAGATCTTAAAAGATGGTAAGTATGTTCAGTTGCGAGACTCTTTGGGAGTGTATATGATTAAAATAAAAAAAGTGCTTAAGAAAAAAGAAACAGCACCTTTAGATTATATAAAGCCAACAATACGACAAATCATATTGAATAAAAGAAAGCGAGAGCTGATAAAAAAATTAGAAAAGGATATCACGAAAGATGCAATTAAAAACAAACAATTTGAAATATATAATTAAGAATACTATTTGTATTGCTGTATTGCTATTATGTAGCACTGGTGCTCAGATCTATGCTCAGGAAATTATAGAAGATGTTAAAAAAGAGGTTGAGAAGAAAGAAGATTCTGTAAAATCATTTCAAAAGATTAAAATCGATGGAGTTGCAGCTGTAATAGGAGAATATGTAATATTAGAGAGTGATATTACAATTGCTTATCAGCAATTGATAAGTGAAGGAGTTTCTGCTGCAGATGTTAGTCGTTGCGAATTAGCAGGAAGCTTGTTTGAGAACAAATTATATGCTCACCATGCGGTACAAGATAGTGTTATTGTATCTGATGCTGAGGTGAATTCTATGGTAGATCAGCAACTGAGTTATATGACAAGAGAACTGGGAACAATAGATAAAGTTTTAAAATTCTATAGAAAAGAAAGTGAAGCAGATTTTAGAAAAGAACTTTTTGAAATTAATAAAGGAAATAGACTAGCAGAACAAATGCGTTCTAAGATAGTAGAAGATGTAGAGATTACACCAGAAGAAGTAAGAGAGTTTTTTGATGAAATCCCTGAAGATGAAAGACCTCTTTTTGGTACAGAATTAGAACTTGCTCAGATAGTAATAGATCCTAAAATTCCAGATGAAGAAGAGCAAAAAGTAGTTGATAGGTTAAAGCAATTTAGAACTGATATCGTAGAGAATGGAAGTAGTTTTGCTACTAAAGCGGTTTTATATTCTCAGGATCCCGGATCAAAATCAAAAGGAGGGAAATACACGTTAAACAGACAAACTCCTTTTGCTAAAGAGTTTAAAGATGTTGCCTTTAGTTTACAGGTTGGTGAGGTTAGTGAGCCTTTTAAGACAGATTTTGGTTGGCATATCATACAATTAGATAAAATTAGAGGAGAAGAAATAGATGTTAGACATATTTTATTGATTCCAGATGTTACAAGAGAAAGTGTTGAGGTAGCACAGAAACTTGTGGATTCTGTTCGTACAGCAGTGGTTTCTGGAACTATTGGTTTTAAAGAAGCTGCTAGAAAATTTAGTAATGAAAAAGAGACCAAAGAAGATGGAGGACAATTATTAAATCCTACAACAGGTGATACACGTTTTGAACTTACCAAAATTGATCCTATATTGTACGATCAAGTATCAAAATTAAAAACGAATGAAGTTTCGTTAGTAATACCAGATCAAGATCGTCAAGGTCGTAAAAAATTTAAATTAATCACTGTACTAAATCGTTTTGATGAGCATATAGCGGATTATTCTAAGGATTATTTAAAAATACAAGAACTCGCTCTCAGGAAAAAACAAATAGAAGCAATACGAGCTTGGCAGGAAGAAAAAATTAATGATACTTATATAAAAATTAATGGAGAGTACAGAGACTGTGAGTTTAGCGGTAACTGGTTAAAAAAAGAAAAATAATATGTCTGACGTTGCAGCAGTAGAAAAACTGGTAAGCAAACATACCGAACTCAAAAAAGAAATAGCAAAAATAATCATAGGTCAGGAAGAAGTAATCGATCAGATACTGATTGCTGTATTTTCTGGAGGTCATGCTTTATTGATAGGTGTTCCAGGATTAGCAAAAACACTAATGGTTAATACCATTTCCAAAGCTTTAGGATTGGATTTCAAAAGAATTCAATTTACTCCAGATTTGATGCCAAGTGATATATTAGGAAGTGAAATCTTAGACGAGTCCAGACATTTTAAATTTATCAAAGGCCCAGTGTTTTCTAATATTATTTTGGCAGATGAGATTAATAGAACTCCACCAAAAACACAGGCAGCCTTATTAGAAGCAATGCAAGAAAGAGCCGTAACAGTTGCAGGTCATCATTATAAACTAGATTTACCATATTTTGTATTAGCTACACAAAATCCTATTGAGCAAGAAGGGACTTATCCATTACCAGAGGCTCAATTGGATAGATTTATGTTCGCTATCGAATTGAAATATCCTAGTTTTCAAGAAGAAGTAGAAGTTGTGAAAAGCACTACAGGAGATACTTCTGCAACAATTAATGCCTTGTTTACTGCCCAAGAGATTATCGATTTTCAGCAATTGATTCGCCGTATACCTGTAGCTGATAATGTAGTAGAATATGCGGTGTCTATGGTTTCTAAAACTAGGCCTAATGGAGAATCCGCAACGGATTTGGTTAAAAGCTATATAGATTGGGGTGCCGGTCCAAGAGCATCACAAAATCTAATTTTGGCAGCAAAAGCAAATGCGGCCGTAAAAGGTAAGTTTTCTCCGGATATTGAGGATGTGCAAGCTGTGGCTATGGGGATATTACGTCACCGTATGATTAAAAACTATAAAGCCGAAGCAGAAGGAGTAAGTATTGAGGATATTATTCAAAGCTTATTCTAATCATTAAACCAATTTCTTAGTTTAAGAAGAATCAATTTTTATTTAATAAAAAAAGAAAAGCCCATTCAAGTAGGAAATGGGCTTTTTGCAATTATGAACAATTGAATTTTTGGGTAATGAATACTTGGGGAAAATCATCACCAGATATCTTCAATTTCAGTGCGCGAAAATAATAGAATAAGGGGAAATAACCCCGTTTTTAACATTTCTTTAATCCACTTTTAAGGGTTTGTAAAGAAATCATAAAGCCTGAGTTAAAATCTTTTAACCTCAATAGAGTAATTGAGGTTGTTGATTAATGTTTTCATTAACTTATAGAGGTAGAATTCTAAATAACTTTGTTTTTTTTATCTAAATAATTAAACCTTTTTTATTTCTGCGAGTCTTACTATTGAACGTTCATTAAAATAAAGTTGAATAATTAAGAAAAATAGATAGATGAAAAATAGTATAACCTACATAATGATTATGTTTTTGGGAGCATTTACGATGTTTGCCCAGTCGGAAGATGTAAGTGATAGACGTGAGAAACATAAAGAGCAAAGAGAGTTAAGAAAAGAATTTAATGAAAGCCTTTCAGAAGATCAAAAAGCTCAATTAGAGTATCAAAGAGAGTTACATAAAGAACACAGAAAGGCATTTAAAGATACTTATACAGAAGAACAATTACAGATTGTAAAGAATGAAGACCTTTCTAGAAAAGGAAAACGTAAAGCCTTAAATCCTACGTTAAGTGATGAGCAAAAAAGCCTTAAAAATAAACAAAAAGAGGAAATGAAAGCTGCTAAAAGCAAGTTTGAATCATCTCTTAATGATGAACAATTAGAGAAATATAAAAAGGTAAAAAAGAAAGGTCATAGAAAAGGGAAGAAAGGACGTAAAGGTCATAACAGAAAAAAAAGCGATAAAGAAGAAAATTAAATTTAGTTTATTTTGTGTAGAAAGAGTGAAGTTGCTAAAACTTCACTCTTTTTTTGTTTTTATGTTAAAATTGATGGTTTTTAAATCAATAACTTAACAAATTACTACAACGTTTTCGTAATTCTTAAAGAAGTCAATTAAAATATTAGATATTTTTTTATGTGATTACCATTTTAATAGTTCTAAAATTGATGATTTAATCAAATAAAAGCGGTATTTTTTTTAAAAATGTAAAAAAGGGTTATTAACGCCATTCATTTAATAAAATCCCTTAAAATTCGTATTTTCGTCGGACTTTTCAATACACATTATATAGCAATATTGTTCTCAATATCGATATGATAAAGAAAGATGAAGGTCTAAGTTATAGAAACACAAAATACTGTTTCTTAATCAAGAATATATCTTTACTATTATTTTAGAAAATTATCACGATATTTTTTTGAGAAACTTGAGATAAATAAGAATATTGAAAAGATGTAAGGACTACCATAATTTCACTACCTAATGTATAGCTTGTCATTATGTAACAATATATAATAGGATTTTTCTATTATTGGCGGGTAGGAGAAATTTATCGTTTTCCAAACATTTGTATTAAACCAGGAAAGAATTCTATTACGTACTATGAACATTTACAATAATTACATTAGGGAAATCGAAGAAAGGAAATCCCTTGGGTTACACCCTAAGCCAATCGATGGAGCAGAGTTATTAAGTGAAATTATTTCACAAATTAAGGATAATGATAATGCACATCGTGATGACTCCCTTAACTTTTTTATCTACAATGTTTTGCCAGGAACCACAAGTGCTGCTGGTGTAAAAGCTCAGTTTTTAAAAGAAATTATTTTAGGTAAAGAAGTCGTTAAAGAAATTACTCCTGCTTTTGCTTTTGAGCAATTATCTCATATGAAAGGTGGACCTTCTGTAGAGGTATTGTTAGATTTAGCTTTAGGTGATGAAACTGCAATAGCTAATGAAGCTGCTAAAGTATTAAAAACGCAAGTTTTCTTATACGAGGCAGATACAGAACAATTAGAAAAGGCGTATAAAGCAGGCAATACTATTGCTAAAGAATTAATAGAGAGCTATGCTCAAGCAGAGTTTTTTACAAAGTTACCAGACGTAGAAGAAGAAATAGAGATTGTAACTTTTGTTGCGGGAATAGGTGATATTTCTACAGATTTATTATCTCCTGGAGCGGATGCGCATTCAAGATCAGATCGTGAATTACACGGTCAGTGTATGTTTGAGCATAATAAAGATATGCAAAATGAATTATTAGCTTTAAAAGAACAACACCCAGATAAGCGTGTGATGTTGATTGCTGATAAAGGAACAATGGGAGTAGGATCTTCAAGAATGTCAGGTGTAAACAATGTGGCGTTATGGACAGGTATTTCTTCTAGCCCATATGTACCATTTATTAATATTGCTCCAGTAATTGCTGGTACGAATGGTATTGCGCCAATATTCTTAACAACTGTTGGAGTAACTGGTGGTATTGGTATTGATTTAAAGAACTGGGTAAAGCAAAAAGATGCAGAAGGAAATACAATTGTAGATGAAGATGGTGAAGCAATCTTAAAAGAAGAGTATTCTGTAGCTACAGGTACCGTTCTTACAATAAATACAAAAACAAAGAAATTATATAATGGAGACAAAGAGTTAAAAGATATCTCAACTGCTTTAACACCACCAAAAATGGAGTTTATTAAAGCAGGAGGTTCTTATGCTGTTGTTTTCGGTAAGAAATTACAAACATTTGCTTGTAAAGTTTTAGGAATAAATGTTCCTCAAGTATATGCAGCTTCCAAAGAAGTTTCTGTGGAAGGACAAGGTTTAACTGCTGTTGAGAAAATTTTTAACAGAAATGCAGTAGGAACCACGCCAGGTAAAACATTACATGCAGGTTCAAATGTTAGAGTTGAAGTAAACATTGTAGGTTCTCAAGATACTACGGGTTTAATGACTTCTCAAGAATTAGAGATGATGGCTGCTACAGTAATCTCTCCAATTGTTGATGCTGGTTACCAATCAGGATGTCATACAGCTTCAGTTTGGGATGATAAATCCAAAGCTAATATTCCGAGATTAATGAAGTTTATGAATGACTTCGGATTAGTTACAGCACGTCATCCAGAAGGGAAGTATCATGCAATGACTGATGTAATTCATAAGGTATTAAATGATATAGCGGTAGATGATTGGGATGTAATCATAGGTGGAGATTCACACACACGTATGGCAAAAGGAGTTGCTTTTGGAGCGGATTCAGGAACAGTTGCTTTAGCATTAGCTACAGGAGAAGCTACTATGCCAATTCCAGAGTCTGTAAAAGTTACTTTTAAAGGAGAAATGAAACCTTATATGGATTTCCGTGATGTAGTTCATGCTACTCAAGAGCAGATGTTAAATCAGTTTGAAGGTGAAAATGTTTTCCAAGGAAAAATTATTGAAGTACATATCGGTACTTTAACTTCTGATCAAGCATTTACATTTACAGATTGGACCGCTGAAATGAAAGCAAAAGCATCTATCTGTATTTCTGAAGATGATACATTAATTGAATCCTTAGAAATCTCTAGAGATCGTATACAAATTATGATTGATAAGGGTATGGATAACCCAAAGCAGGATCTTAAAGGATTAGTTGATAAAGCAAATAATCGTATTACGGAAATTAAAACTGGAACTAAATCGGCATTAAAGCCAGATGCAGACGCTAAATATTATCAAGAAGTTGTTATTGATTTAGATAAGATCGTAGAGCCAATGATAGCTGATCCAGATGTAAATAATGAAGATGTATCTAAGCGTTATACGCATGATAATATTCAACCATTGTCCTTTTACGGAGGAACTAAGAAAGTAGATTTAGGTTTCATAGGATCTTGTATGATTCATAAGGGAGATATGAAAATTTTAGCTCAAATGTTAAAGAACATTGAGAAACAACAAGGAGAAGTTGTATTTAATGCACCTTTAGTTGTTGCTCCTCCAACATATAATATTGTTGATGAGTTAAAAGCAGAAGGTGATTGGGATGTTTTAGTTAAATATTCTGGTTTTGAGTTTGATGATAGTGCGCCAAAAGGTTTAGCACGTACAAAGTATGAGAATATGTTATACTTAGAACGTCCTGGATGTAATTTATGTATGGGTAACCAAGAAAAAGCGGAGCCAGGAGATACAGTGATGGCTACTTCTACACGTTTATTCCAAGGAAGAGTTGTTAGAGATTCTGATGGCAAAAAAGGAGAATCTTTGTTGTCTTCTACGCCAGTAGTAGTTTTATCTACAATTTTAGGTAGAACACCAACCATGGAAGAATATGAAGCTGCTGTTGATGGTATTGTATTAACTAAGTTTAAACCATCTCAGAAGCAATTAGTTATGTAATTAAAAATATATAATAGTTTAAAAGCCTTAATACGAATTGTTGTATTAAGGCTTTTTTGGTTTTAGCTAAAGATGTTTTTTGATATATGAGATAAACTTTTTAATGAAAATAGACAGTTTAGGGAATCAAGTTTAAAATTGATTGTTTGCAATCGATATTATGTGCAGGTTATTCTTAGTTTGTATAATACTTGTTTTTAGTGCAATAGAATATTTTTTATAATCATTCTATATTCTCGATACTCTTTTCGTAGTCATTCGATATTTCGTATCTTGGAATACTTAAAAAAGAATAACGAAAACACATAAAACACAACTATATGGCATTCGATATCGATATGATAAAAAAGGTGTATGCTCAAGTTGCCGAAAGAGTTGATGCTGCTCGCGAAGTAACAGGAAAACCTTTAACATTAGCAGAGAAAATTTTGTACTCACATCTTTGGGATGGTAAAAGTAAAACAGCATTTACTAGAGGTAAGGATTATGTTGATTTTGCTCCAGACCGTATTGCTTGTCAAGATGCAACTGCTCAGATGGCATTATTGCAATTTATGCAAGCTGGAAAAAAGAAAGTTGCAGTTCCAACGACGGTACATTGTGATCATTTAATTCAGGCTAAAGTTGGTGCTGATAAAGATTTACAATCAGCGATGAATACCAGTAGTGAAGTATTTAATTTCTTAGAATCGGTATCTGATAAGTATGGTATTGGTTTTTGGAAACCTGGAGCTGGAATTATACATCAGGTAGTTTTAGAAAATTATGCATTCCCTGGAGGTATGATGATTGGTACGGATTCTCATACGGTAAATGCAGGAGGATTAGGAATGGTAGCAATTGGTGTAGGTGGAGCTGATGCTGTAGATGTAATGGCAGGAATGCCTTGGGAATTAAAGTTTCCTAAATTAATTGGTGTTAAACTGACTGGTAAATTATCTGGTTGGACAGCACCAAAAGATGTGATTCTAAAAGTGGCCGAAATTCTTACTGTAAAAGGTGGAACTGATGCTATTGTAGAATATTTTGGCCCAGGAGCAACTTCAATGTCATGTACAGGAAAAGGAACTATTTGTAATATGGGTGCCGAAATAGGTGCAACAACATCTACATTTGGTTATGACGAATCAATGGAGCGTTATTTACGAGCTACAGAAAGAGCTGAAGTAGCAGACGCCGCTAATAAAGTAAAAGAACATTTAACTGCAGATCCAGAAGTATATGCTAATCCTGAACAGTATTTTGATCAGGTTATAGAAATTAATCTGTCAGAATTAGGACCATTATTAAATGGGCCATTTACCCCAGATTTATCAACTGAGGTTGGTACGAGTATGACAGAGAAAGCAAAAGCGAATGATTGGCCTTTGCAGGTAGAATGGGGACTAATAGGTTCTTGTACCAATTCTTCATATGAAGATTTATCACGTGCTTCTTCTATTGCACAGCAAGCATTGGATAAAGGTCTAAAAATGAAATCAGAGTTAGGAATCAACCCAGGTTCTGAACAGGTGAGATATACAGCAGAGAGAGACGGTATTCTTGGGATATTCGAAAAGTTAGATGCTAAGATATTTACCAATGCTTGTGGACCTTGTATAGGGCAATGGGCAAGATATAGTGACCCTAAAAATGCTCCGAAAAATAGTATCGTTCATTCTTTTAATAGAAACTTTGCGAAACGTGCAGATGGAAATCCGAATACACATGCTTTTGTAGCATCTCCTGAATTAACTGCTGCTATTGCTGTTTCTGGACGTTTAGACTTTAATCCATTAACAGATAAGTTGCTAAATGAAGATGGACAAGAAGTAATGTTTGATGAACCAACTGGATGGGAGTTACCTCCTAAAGGTTTTGAAGTGGAAGATGCGGGATATTTAGCGCCGGTAGAAGATGGTAGTGGAGTGCAAGTTAATGTAAGTCCAACATCAGAAAGACTTCAATTATTAACTCCTTTTGAACCAATAGGTGATGAAATTAAAGGAGCAAAGCTATTAATTAAAGCTTTCGGAAAATGTACTACAGATCATATTTCTATGGCAGGTCCTTGGTTGCGTTATAGAGGACACTTAGATAATATATCCAATAACTGTTTAATAGGAGCGGTGAATGCTTTTGGAAAAAAGACAAACTTTGTTAAAAATCAATTAGATGGAGAATTTGGTGGTGTGCCAGATACAGCAAGAGCGTATAAAGCTGCGGGTGTTCCTACAATCGTAGTAGGAGATCATAATTATGGAGAAGGTTCTTCTCGTGAACACGCCGCAATGGAACCAAGACATTTAGGTGTTGTTGCAGTAATTGTAAAATCATTTGCGCGTATCCATGAAACAAATCTTAAGAAACAAGGTATGTTAGGACTTACATTTGTAAATGAAGGAGATTACGATAAAATTCAGGAAGATGATACTATCAACTTCTTAGATTTAAATGCTTTTTCACCAGGAAAAACTTTAAATATAGAGTTTGTACACGCAGATGGTTCTAAAGATGTAATTGAAGTAAATCATACCTATAACGATTCTCAAATCGAATGGTTTAAAGAAGGTTCTGCTTTGAATTTAATAAAGAAACAAAACGCTTAAATTTTAGATTAATAATACATACTATATAGGAAACTCCTGAAGACTATTCTTCGGGAGTTTTTGTTTTGTAAAAAGTCAGAATTTTGTAATTTTGCGTATATGGTACGCCAAAATATTAAAGTAGCAGTAGATGCAGTAGTCTTTGGATACAAAGATAAGGCACTGCATGTGCTTTTAATCAAAAGAGACATAGAGCCGTTTAAAGATTCATGGGCCTTACCAGGTGGTTTGGTGTTAGAGAATGAAAGTTTAGAAAATGCGGTAGAACGAGAACTTAAAGAAGAAACTAATGTTACTGCTGATTATTTAGAGCAGTTGTATTCTTTTGGGAAACCAGGAAGAGATCCAAGAAATAGGGTAGTGAGTATTACGTATTTTGGTTTAGTGAAACCAGAACATCATAATATAAAAGCAGATACCGATGCTAATGATGTAGCTTGGTTTGATATTAATGAACTTCCTGAGTTAGCATTCGATCACGCTACTATTCTTGATATTGCTAAGAAAAGATTGCGTAATAAACTAACCTATGAACCTATAGGCTTTGATTTATTAGCAGATAAGTTTCTCTTTTCTGACTTAGAGAAACTATATATGACAATTCTCGATAAACAAATCGATCGAAGAAATTTTAGAAAAAAAATTCTAAGCTTTGGTATTTTAGAAGAACTAAAAGAAAAAATTTCTGAAGGAAGAGGAAGACCGGCAAATCTTTTCAAATTCAATCAAAAGCAATACTTCAAGCTTAAAGAAGAAGGTTTCCTTTTCGATATTAAATAAAGATTCTGTAGTACTTAGAGCGGAGTCGAGAAGTAGTAGAACTCATTTTTCATTATTCTAAGATATCATGTTGATCCCTCCTGAAGGATGAGGGCATCCAGTGTGGAATCCAAATTATAGTTAGTAATACCTGTAAAACATCTTTTATTGTATTTTTTACGCAAAATATTTTGTCAATATATTGATCTGTTTTATATTTGCGTAAAAATAACACAATTATGCAGTATTTACATTTAGATCAATCATTTACTCCATTCGATAAATCAATTGAGTTTACTTCGTTTGTTTTTAATGGTGGTGAGCCACATATCAAAATCTTTGAAAAATCCATAGGTAATGAAGTAACAATTACACATAGATTGAATTCATTTAATGATGTTGGTTTATTGTTAGTAACCACAGATGCGTTGCGTAGAATGGATGTGAAATTAATTAATGTTTTGATTCCGTATTTTCCAGCTGCAAGACAGGATAGAGTGATGGTTAGTGGAGAATCACTAAGTGTAAAAGTATATGCGGATATTATAAATGCGCAAAACTATAATCAGGTGATGGTTTTTGATCCACATTCTGAAGTAACTCCAGCGTTGTTGAATAATGTAAAAGTGATAGAGAACTATGAGTATGTAAAACAGTGCTTAGGTCATATTAAGGAGGATGTGGTATTGATATCTCCAGATGGAGGAGCATTAAAAAAGATTTATAAAGTATCTGAGTATTTAGGAGGAATAGAAGTTGTAGAATGTTCTAAGAAAAGGGATGTAAAAACAGGGAAGCTATCTGGTTTTAGAGTATATGAAGAAGACCTTAATGGAAAACATTGTGTAATTGTAGATGACATTTGTGATGGAGGTGGAACGTTTTTAGGATTGGCAACTGCATTAAAAGAAAAAAATGCAGGGAAGTTAAGCTTAGTAGTAAGCCATGGAGTTTTCAGTAAAGGCTTTGAGGAATTAAATAAGTCATTTGATACTGTTTTTACTACCAATTCTTTTAGGGATATAGAAGAGAAGAACGTTATACAATTTCCAGTTATATAGCTAAACATTAAATACTGTCATTCCAGCGTAGGCTGGAATCTAAGAATTGAAAATATAAAACTATGAAAATAATAACAGCACCAACAAAAATAGAACTAGATAAAAATCTAAGTGTTTTTTTAGCAGGTAGTATCGAAGTAGGTGTTGCAGAAAGATGGCAGGATATAGTTATAAATGAGTTATTAGAATACGATGTAACCTTGTTAAATCCCAGAAGAGCAAGTTGGGATGCTAGTTGGAAACAAACAATTGACAATCCTGTTTTTAAGGAACAAGTAGACTGGGAACTAGAAGCTTTAGAAAAGGCTGAAATGATTATAATGTATTTTGATAAAAATACAAAGTCTCCAATTACATTATTAGAATTGGGGTTGTTTGCTAGAAGTGGAAAACTAATTGTTTGTTGTCCAGATGAATTTTGGAGAAAAGGAAATGTAGCTATTGTTTGTGAGAGATATGAAGTAAAACAAGTAGATAGTTTAGAAGAATTGATTAATGAAGTAAAGAAGAGAGTGAAATGAAAAGTTTATTAGAAAAAATAAAAGGAGGAATATTCGGATTAGTGGTCGGTGATGCATTAGGAGTGCCCTATGAGTTTTTAGATCGAGATCAAATGGATAAAAGACCGGCTCGTGATATGATCGGGTATGGTACACACAATCAACCAGAGGGAACTTGGTCTGATGATAGTTCATTAACTTTTTGTCTGATGGATAGTTTGTGTAACGGATATGATTTAGAGGATATTGCATCCAAATTTACCGCTTGGTTTTATGAAAATTTATGGACACCAAGAGGATTTGTTTTTGATATCGGTATAACAACGAAAAATGCAATTTATCAATATAAAAGAGGTATGACACCTGATTTATGTGGAGGATTGGATGAATATTCCAATGGAAATGGTTCTCTTATGAGAATATTACCACTGGTATATTTTCTAAGAGATGAAGATGACATTAATGTTAGATACGATATTGTAAAAAGAGTTTCTTCTATTACGCACGGGCATTTGAGATCTGTTTTTTCATGTTTTATTTATATAGAATATGCATTATTGTTACTAGAAGGTAAAGATAAGTTCAAAGCTTATGAAGCCATTAGAAAACCAATAGTAGAGTTTGCAAAACAAAATGATTTTAATCCAAATGAAATACAGCTTTTTGGAAGAATTTTAGAAGATGATATTTCAAAACAAGATCGCTTTAATATTAAAGGTACTGGATATGTCTTAAGATCGCTAGAAGCTGCTTTTTGGTGTTTGTTAACTTCTGATTCTTATGAAGAATGCATTTTGAAGGCTGTTAATCTAGGTGAGGATACTGATACAACAGCTGCTATAACTGGTGGATTGGCAGGGTTATATTTTGGATATGATACTATTCCGGAAACTTGGAAGTTTCAGCTTGCTAGGTTTGAGGATGTAGAAAATTTGATAGAAAGATTTAATGAAAGTTTAATAAAAGTCAGTTAAGATGTCATGCTGAGCTTGTCGAAGCAAATTTATAGAACAATTACTCTTCGACAAGCTCAGAGTACCTAAAGAAACAAAATGAAATACACATTACAACATATACAAGAGCAGTTTAATAAAGGAAAGAGTTTGAAATATCTGTTCTTCTGGGGGCATACGCCTAATAAAGATGGAAGTATTGGTAAAAGTTGTTTTAGTCAATGGTGGAATCAGTCTTTCGAAGTAGAAGGAGTTGTTTATAAAACAGCAGAACACTGGATGATGGTTGAAAAAGCCAGATTGTTTGAAGACAATGAAATTTTAAAAGAGATTATTGATTGCAATCAACCAATGGAAGCTAAGCAATTAGGTAGAAAAGTAAAGAATTTTGATCCTAAAGTATGGGATGCTCATAAGTACGAAATTGTAAAACAAGGAAACTATCATAAGTTTTCACAGCACCAAGAGTTGAAGGAGTTTTTGTTAAATACCAAGAAAAGAATTATTGTAGAAGCAAGTCCAAGAGATCGCATATGGGGAATCGGAATGGGACAGGCAAATGAAAAAGCACAGAATCCTAATTTGTGGAGAGGTCAAAATCTATTAGGTTTTGCCCTGATGGAAGTGAGGGATGAATTAGATCCATAGGGTCTTTAAAAAATTAAGAAAATGCAAAAGACATTAAGAAAAATAACAGCAAAGGAAACGCTTGAAATAACTGAACAAGGTTTCTATATTAATACTAAACAAGAAAAAATAGTTATTTCTGAAATTCAGAAGAACGCAATTTATGGAACAAAATTTTATGATACTAAAGAATTAGATGAGTTACTTATAGAGTTAGATACAATTGATAATTATAAAACATCTTTTGAAGTTGTAGAAGAAACAACGATAGGCAGTATACAAAGATTAGTTTCTTTAGGATTCTCCAACCTGATGTGCTTAAACTTTGCTTCTGCTAAAAATCCTGGAGGAGGTTTTTTTAATGGAGCACAAGCTCAGGAAGAAAGTATTGCGAGATCTTCAGGTTTATATCCATGTCAACTATCTGCTATAGAATTTTATGAAACGCATAGAGGAATGAAATCTTGTATGTATACAGATGGAATGATTTATAGTCCTAAAGTTCCGGTTCTACGAAACGATAAAGGAGAGTTATTCGATACTCCAATAGTAAGTTCGATAATTACAGCAGCGGCTGTTAATGCGGGAGTAGTTAAAAGGTTTGAGGCTGATAAGGTATCCAAGATTGAAGATGTAATGAGAGTAAGGATTGATAAGTTATTAGCCCTTTCGATAGCGAACAATCATAACGCTTTGATTTTAGGAGCTTGGGGGTGTGGAGTATTTCAGAATGATCCTAAAATGATAGCGAAACTGTTTTCGGAATTATTAAAAGAAAAATATAAAGGAGTATTCGAAAAAGTGGTATTTGCTATTTATGCAAAAAACAAAAAGTTTATCGAAGCTTTTCAGAATGAATTTGAGAAATGAAATTAGAGTTAACAAATTATAAAGAACAAGAAGAAAACTGGCCGGAGCAAGGATATCATATTATGGCACAATATGATGATCAAAAAATAGTAGTATATCAATCGTATAGACTAGCTATTGGAAACTTTGCGGTGGAAAATCAATTTTTTGGTGGTCCATTTAGTTTAGAAAGAATGACTTGGATTAAGCCTAATTTTCTTTGGATGATGTATCGTAATGGATGGGGAACGAAAGAAGGACAAGAAGTTGTATTAGCTATACATCTAAAGCGAGAGGCTTTCGAAAGTTACCTAAGTAACGCGGTGTACTCTTCATTTAAACCTGAATTATATTCATCTTATGAAGCTTGGCAAGAGGATGTTACTAATTTTGATGTTAGACTACAATGGGATCCTGATCACGATCCTTATGGAGTAAAGCTAGAAAGAAGAGCAATTCAGATTGGATTAAGAAAAGAGTTTATAAAGTCGTATGCATCCGAAGATATTTTAGAGATAGAGGATATTTCACAATTTGTAAAAGAACAATATGAACTAGTACAATCTAATAATTTGGAAGAATTAATAACTCCTCTCGAAAAACCATTGATTTTTGAAAATGAGAAGTTGAATACATATTTGAAGTTAAAAGAATAGTAAAAAGATAAAAATGATTCAAGAAATACGAGCAGATTATGATAGAGAAACGATCACGATGTATCAAGCATATGGTAAATCCATTGCCCTACCTGCTATCAAGAATAATAAGTTCGAATCACCTTTTTCTTTTAATCGAATGACCTGGATCAAACCATCTTATTTATGGTTAATGGAACGAAGTAATTGGGGGACAAAATCGAATCAGGAGTATATCCTTGGAATAAAAATAAATAAAGCTAGTTGGGAAAAAGCGCTGTCAATGGGAGTGTTAACAGATCCTGATAAAACTATTTATAAAAGTGGTGCTTTATGGGATAAGGAATTCCGAAATGCAAAAGTTCATATACAATGGGATCCAGAAAGAACTTTAAAAGGAGCTAAGATGCAAATAAGATCCATTCAGGTGGGTATTGGTAGAGATTTAATAAAAGAATATAATGAAGAATGGATACAGGAAATAAACGATTTAACTCCGTTAACCAAGAAAATTCGATTATTACTAAAAGATGGGAAGTATAAGGAAGCTAAAAGATTAGTGCCCGGAGAAAAAACGTATGAAGTTCCTGATGATACAAAACGAAGAATAGGAATTAGGTGAACTAAGTAAAAAAGTGATGTATGAAACTAAAAGCACTCCAATCAGATATAACAACTGTAAAGGTAGATGTCATTGTTAATGCTGCGAATACCTCTTTATTAGGTGGAGGAGGAGTGGATGGAGCAATTCATAGAAAAGGAGGTGCGGAAATTTTAGAGGCTTGTAGAAAGATTAGAGCTACCCAAGGTAAATGTAATCCAGGAGAGGCTGTGATTACAACTGCCGGAAATCTTCCTGCTAAATATGTAATCCATGCGGTAGGACCGGTATGGAATACAGGAGGAAAAGATAAAGAAAGACTACTAGCTAATTGTTATTTGAATTCTTTAAGATTGGCTATAGAGAATGATATTAAGACCATTGCTTTTCCTAACATAAGTACGGGGACTTATAAGTTTCCAAAGGAACTGGCTGCTAGGATTGCCATTGAAACGGTAATGAGTTTTCAGCAAGATCAAATAGAAGAAGTAATCTTTGTGTGTTTTGATGAAGAGAACTATAAGTTATATGATGAATTGTTAAGGATAAAAAAATAAACTATGTATACACTAGATAAAATACCTTTTTTTCAGGAAGTTGAAGAAAGCAATAACATACTGCTATCAGGAATGGGAGGTGGCTTTGATATCTACGCTGCTATACCATTATATTTTAGCTTAATACAACAAGGTAAAAAGGTAACTATTGCTAATTACTCTTTTACGAGATTACGCAATACCAATTCAGAGTCAGTATTTCCTTTTTGTTATAAAATAAGATCTGGTGATCAGGTATATACAATGCCAGCATATTTTCCAGAGAAGTACCTTAAATTATGGTTTCAATCTCAGGGAATATCAGTGGACATTTACGCTTTTGAAAGAATAGCAGTCCAACCTCTTAAGGGTGCATATCAGTTTTTAGTGGATAAACATAAAATAGACACTGTTATTTTGGTGGATGGCGGAACTGATTGTTTAATGTTTGGAGATGAAGAAGGATTAGGAACGCCACAAGAAGATGTTTCTTCCATGGCAGCAGCGTTTCAGATCAATGTTGCTAAAAAATTACTAGTAAGTATTGGTTTTGGAGTAGATCATTTTCACGGAGTTTCTCATTATAGGTTTCTCGAAAATTTAGCAGAATTAGATCGAGAGAATGCATATTTGGGGTCGTTCCAAGTGCTTAATTCAATGTTAGAAGGCCAAAAGTATAAAGAAGCAATCGATTTTGTGGATAGTAAAATGAAAGGAATGGAAAGTATTGTTTCTAATTCGATTATTAGTGCCTTAGAAGGGAATTATGGAAACTATCATAAGACTGGTAGAACAAAAGGAAGTGAATTGTGGATTAATCCATTAATGACAATTTATTGGTGTTTTGAATTAGAAAAAGTTCTGAAAAAGAATAAGTATTATGATTATATAAAAAACACCAATACCATAGATGAATTTAATATGGGGTTATCAGAATACAGAGAAGGTTTAGAAGATATTAGGGTGAAAAAACAAATGCCAATTTAAAATGAAAACTATAACACTATATAGACCTGTAGGATTAAAAGAACTAGAGTTAATTCATAATACTGGATGGAAATATTTCCCTCCAAGATTGAGTTGGCAACCGATCTTTTATCCTGTAATGAATGAGGAGTATGCAATTGAAATTGCAACCAAATGGAACTTGGATGATGAAGGATCTGGGTATTCAGGTTTTGTAACCGCTTTTGATATGAACGAGTCGTTTTTGAAAAAATATAAAGTAGAAAATGTAGGAGGTCCCATTCATAATGAATTATGGATTCCCGCAGAAGAATTAGAAGAGTTTAATGAAAATATAGTAAGAGAAATTAGGGTAACAAAAACATATTTCGGTCAGAAATATACCTCACCTGAAAATGAAGAATTAAAAAGAATTATTGAAAAAAATGAAAACAAATACGAAACAAATAAGTAAATTTTTGAGTCTTATCCTAAGGCATAATCCAGGAAAGATTGAATTGAAATTAGATGAAAACGGTTGGGCAGATGTTAATGAATTGATAAGTAAAGCAAATAAACATCGCAATAAACTAACTATAGAAACCCTAAAAGAAGTGGTAGCTACTAATGATAAAAAGCGTTTTGCTTTTAATGAGGATAAGACCAAAATCAGAGCGAATCAAGGACATTCTATAAAAGTAGATTTAGAATATACGCCTATTCAACCACCAGAATTTTTATATCACGGTACCGTAGGGAAGTTCAGAGAAGATATACGAAGAAAAGGTCTGCTAAAGATGAGTAGACATCATGTGCATCTTAGCGAAGAACTAGAAACAGCAATGAAGGTAGGTTCCAGAAGAGGAGTGCCCATTATATTAACGGTTCGATCAGGAGATATGTATCGCGATGGTATTGAATTTTATCAATCCGATAATGGAGTCTGGTTAACGGATACTGTTGCTCCAGAGTATATCGAGTTTAAAAAGTGAAAGTGATGATCAAGAAAGTACTACATCCAGAAATATTTTTAATAGAAGATTTTCTTTCAAAAGAAATGTGTGATCATTTCATAGAGAAAGGGGAACAAGTTTCATTCGAAGAGGCTAAAGTTTCTATTGATGGCAAACAAGTAATGGTAAAAGGAGTTCGTAATAATCAACGAATTTTATTCAAAGACCAATTGCTAGCTGATAAGATTTGGAAACAATTAGAACCATATGTAGTGCAGAATTTTGGGGTTTATAAAGCGAATGGTCTTAATGAAATGTTTCGTATTTATAAGTATGATGAGGGACAACGTTTTAAAATGCATCGAGATGGTAGTCATAAACGAAATGAGAAGGAATGTAGTTTCTTCTCTTTTTTGATATATCTCAATGAAGATTTTGAAGGTGGAGAAACTTATTTTGAAAACGGAGTCACAATTACACCTAAACTTGGGGATGCTTTGATATTCCATCATCCACTACGTCATGAGGGAAAACCAATAATCTCAGGAACAAAATATGTGTTAAGAACGGATATAATGTATAAATTAATACAATGAGAACATTAGTAATTGGAGATATACACGGAGGTTACAAGGCATTACTACAGGTGCTAGAAAGAGCTAAAGTAATACCATCAGATACATTAATCTTTTTAGGTGATTATGTAGACGGATGGAGCGAATCTGCAGAAACGATTCAATACCTAATTGAATTGAGCAAAAAACAAAAATGTATTTTTATAAAGGGAAATCATGATGTATGGTGTCATGAGTGGTTATTAGATCCAGAAACCGAAAACCATATTTGGTTTCGCAATGGAGGTAAAGAAACTATTACTTCTTATTTAACTAATAACTTTAGCACTTCTGTTCATTTAGAGTTTTATAAAAACCTCAAAAATTATTACGTTGATAAAGAGAATAGATTGTTTATTCATGCAGGATTTTCATCAATGAAAGGGCCAGAAAATGAAGTGTATCTTACTAATTATAGATGGGATAGGACATTGTGGGAAATGGCTATTGTAATGGATAAAAGAGTTAAAAAACACTCGGCATTATATCCAAATCGATTAAAACTATATTCTGAAATATATATAGGTCATACACCAACATTACATTATAATTGTGATGTCCCAATGCAAGGAATTAATGTTTGGAACATCGATACAGGAGCAGCTTTTGAAGGAAAACTCACAATACTGGATATTGATACCAAAGAATTTTGGCAAAGCGATTCATTACCTTCCTTATATCCTAATGAAAAAGGACGAAACTAAGTCTTTCCTATTTTAGCTGAAAATGGGGTAGTTTCTACATGAAATTCTACCGATTTTTGTCATTCAAAATATTTATAATGATGATTATCAAATTTTCACTAGAATATACAATCAATTATAAGGTCAAAATGACTTTTCTTTTGGTATTCTGTATGCTTTTATCCAACACTATTAATTCTCAAAATATGGAAGATACTATTGAGCACAATTCCTTTTTAATTGTAGAAAAACCCCAGAAAACATATACAGGAATTTATAAAGATGGTATGCCTTTTAATGGATATTTCTCCAAAGGAGATCAAGATTTCCCTAGAGTAGATTATTATGAAAATGGAGAGGCTAAGTTTCAATATTCATTAGATGTTTTTCAAATGGCAATGGGAGCAGAAACAGTAGAAATTAGTGAGGAACTTTTTAAGGGAGAAGAAGATGAAACTAGTGAAGAGTATGAAATGAGTGAAGAAGAATACGAGGAATATGAGCGAAATCTATACAAGGCAAAACTCAATATAAAATCGATATATAGAGATGGTAAAATTCTTCAGGGATATGAATATGTCGAAGCACCTTCTGCTCTGTTTTCCAAAAAGATAATGGATGGTAAGATTGTAGCATTGTATATTGATGTATTTGCTATGCATTATTATCAGAGAACTTCTATGATTCTAAAGAGTGATTCTATAGTTATAGAGTCTCCTACACTGGCTGTCGAAGGAGATAAATTTCAGACAAACTTATCAAAAAAAGATATGTACTGGGAGATAAGATATGTTATGAATAATGAAAATATAGGTTCTAAATATTTTGTGATAGGAGAAACTAATAATTTGCCTAAGAATAGTATCCTTTTTATGTATGATAAGAATGATAGTACTTATAGTTATGGTACTAGTGGTTTTCAAGATTATTTACCCACTCTTAATTTAATAAATATTTCAAATATTTTTTTTGATAAACCAGAAATTTTTAAGTCTATAGATATGAATACTTTTTTTGGGGATTTAGTAGAAGCTACTATAGTAGAAACTAAGAGAGAAGAAGGAACTTACCCAAAAGAACCAGAAAAATATAGAGGGTATTTAGAAACTGGAGATGATGGAAATGTAGTAACAGGAATACGATTTTTTGACAAAGGAGTAGACTCTTATTATGAAGAATATATAGAAGGAGATAGCGTTAAAAAGGAAAAGATGGATATTGTTAGTTTTCAAAAAGAATTTAAAAAATACCTAAATAAGGTTAGAAACAAGTAGAATATAAAAGGCATTTTAGAAGAAATGTTTTTAAAAATTTCATTTATTTTAAAATAAAAACTATATTTGCGTATAATTAACGCAAAATAATTAATATATGAATCCACTATTATTAACAGACGGTTACAAATTAGGTCATAAAGAACAATATCCAGATGGAACTACTTTAGTGTATTCTAACTGGACTCCTAGAAAAAGTAGAATAGATGGAATTGATTATGTTGTCTTTTTCGGATTACAGTATTTTATCAAAGAGTATTTAATCAAGAGATTTAATAAAGACTTTTTTAATCAGCCAAAAGAAGAAGTTGTTGCAGAATATAAAAAATATGTGGATAATTATTTGGGTGTAGATTATGACACTCAGCATATTGCAGCATTGCACGATTTAGGATATTTACCAATTGAGATAAAAGCATTACCAGAAGGGACAGAAGTACCTATAAGAGTACCTATGTTTACGTTGGTTAATACAAAATCAGAATTCTTTTGGTTAACAAACTATTTAGAAACTCTACTTTCTAATATTATCTGGCAGCCTTGTACTTCTGCTACGATTGCTAAGCAATATCAAAAGATTCTTAGTAAGTATGCTATGGAAACTGATAAAGAAAACCAGGAATTTATTACTTGGCAAGGGCATGATTTTTCGATGAGAGGAATGTCTGGTACAGAATCAGCTATCCTTAGTGGAATGGGGCATGCATTATCTTTTTCTGGTAGTGATACTTTACCAGTAGCAAAAGCTTATGAAATGTATTACAATGCTGATGTTACAAAAGAACTGGTAATAGGTAGTGTAAATGCAACTGAACATAGTGTGATGTGTGCCGGTCGTAAAGATGATGAGATTGGAACTTTTAAAAGATTGTTAGAAACATATCCAACAGGAATTTTATCTGTAGTATCTGATACTTGGGATCTATGGAAAGTATTAACAGAATATCTTCCAAAGTTAAAAGAAGAAATTTTAAAGCGTGACGGAAAATTGGTGATCAGACCGGATTCTGGTGATCCAGTAGATATTATTTGTGGTTGTGAACATGAAAACCCTACAGTAGCTAAAGGTGTTATTGAATTGCTTTGGGATGAATTTGGAGGAGCCATTAATGAACAAGGATATAAGGTATTAAATCCTAAAATTGGAGCAATTTATGGGGATAGTATTACAATAGATAGAGCAACACAGATCTGTGAGCGTCTTAAGGAAAAAGGTTTTGCATCTACTAATGTAGTATTAGGAATAGGGAGTTTTACTTATCAATATAATACTAGAGATACTTTTGGATTTGCTATGAAAGCTACTTATGTTGAGGTGAATGGAGAAGGAAGAGAAATTTTTAAAGATCCAATAACAGATGATGGAACTAAAAAATCAGCAAAAGGACTAATGCAATTATATAAGTCTAATGGTGAGATTATATTAAAAGATCAATGTACAGTAGAGGAAGAAACTCAAGGATTGTTTGAGACTGTTTTTAAAGATGGTAAATTAATTAAAGATGAAAGTTTGTCTGAGATTAGAAAAAGGATTCTGTCATGAATTAAATGAATATTCATTAAAACTCCCAAAAAAGTATTTTTTGGGAGTTTTTGTTTGTAGTTGTATAGGGTTTATAATGAATAGCTTGTTATAATATAGTGAGGTTCTCGTTTGTTTTACAAAAAAATAATTTGATCATTTTTTTGTAAGGATCATTTTAGTATTACGACAGTCTTTATGGTATCAGTCACTAGATATCTAACTAACTTATAAAACACAAACATCATGAGTACAATTTGGTTTTTTGAGGATGCCAATCTCTTCAAGGTATTATGTCCTCATAAATTTAGAAATTACAAAAAAGATCACGACTTCGACGCTTATAAAAAGAGCGATTACATTTATTTTGAAGAAGATTCAGCCAATAAAGTATACCTAATTGAAAAAGGGAAGGTAAAAATTGGTTATTATTCTGAAAATGGGAATGAAGTTGTAAAAGCAATCTTAACACGAGGAGAGCTTTTTGGAGAAAAAGCAATTTTAGGAGAAGATCGAAGAACAGAGTTTGCACAATCCGTTGATAATGCAACTTCTATATGTCCTATTGGGGTGCAAACTATGCACGATCTTATGAGGGATAATCAGACCTTTAGCTTAAAGGTTTATAAATTTATTGGACTTCGTTTTAAACGTTTAGAAAGAAGGTTGCAATTACTCTTATTTAAGGATACTAAAACTAGATTACTAGAATTCCTAGATGAACTTAAAGAAGATTTTGGGTATTGCTGTCCTAATACTGGAGATACTGTGATACAACATCCATATACACAAAGAGATATAGCAAATCTTATTGGTACATCGCGTCCTACCTTAAATATCATTATGAACGAATTGAAAGAGTCTAAGCAAATAGATTTCAATAGAAGAGAAATTCGTTTAAAAATTGTTGCTTAGTGTTAGCTACCTAACATTTTAAAAAGTTTTATGAAATTATTTTTACAGTAATAATAATCATAAAACAAAAGGCAATGTTTAAAAAATTAATAATAGGAGTACTAGCGATAGGATTGATCGCAGTTTCCTGTAATGACGACGACGATAACGTACTTGTCGCTAATGCTGGTGAAATCGCTGGTGGTCCCTTCGAATTTGATGTGGATGGTGAAGCAGATATGGTTTCAGGAATTACTTTAGATGACACCAATGCTTTCGGAACTAGTAGCACTTGGATAGTAACAGATGATCAAGGGAATATTCTTGGATTACCACCTACAATAACCGCAGTAGAAGGGGTTAATTTTGATGAGGCTGGTGCAGGAACTTGTTTAATATGGTACGCTAGATATAATGGTACTATTACCGGTTTAGAAATGGGTATGAATGCCAATGATGTAACAGGTGATTTTGATCTTTCTAATTCGATTACCGTAATAAGAAATCAAGTAGCTAATGCAGGAGTTATAGCTGGAGGACCATTTGAATTTGATGTTGATGGTGAAGCAGATATGGTTTCAGGCATTACATTAGATGACACTAATGTATTTGGTTCTGGTAGTACTTGGGTAGTTACTGATGATCTAGGAAATATTTTAGGATTACCTCCAACAATTACTGCTTTAGAAGGAGTTAATTTTGATGGAGCAGGTGCTGGAACCTGTTTGATATGGTATGCTCGTTATGAAGGAACAATTTCAGGTTTAGAAATGGGTATGAATGCCAATGATGTAACAGGTGATTTTGACCTTTCTAATTCAATTACAGTAGTTCGTAATCAAGTTGTAAATGCAGGAACTATTTCTGGAGGACCATTTGAATTTGACGTTGATGGAGATGCTGATATGGTATCCGGAATTACATTAGATGATACTAACGCTTTTGGGGCCAATAGTACTTGGATTATTACCGATGATTTAGGAAATATTTTAGGATTGCCGCCAACACTAATGGCTGTAGAAGGAATTGATTTTGACGCCGCAGGAGTAGGTACTTGTTTAATATGGTATGCGAGATATGATGGAACCGTAACTGGTTTAGAAATGGGTATGAATGCTAATGATGTAACAGGAGATTTTGATCTTTCTAATTCTATAACGGTTATTCGTAATCAAGTGGCTAATGCAGGAGTAATTTCTGGAGGACCATTTGAGTTTGATGTAGATGGAACTGCTGATATGGTATCAGGAATTACATTAGATGATACTAATGTATTTGGTGATAATAGTACTTGGGTAATTACAGATGATCAAGGTAATATTTTAGGGTTACCACCAACGTTGATGGCTGTAGAAGGTGTTGATTTTGACGCTGCGGGTCCAGGTATTTGTTTAATATGGTATGCAAGATACACAGGAACAGTAACAGGATTAGAAATGGGTATGAACGCTAACAATGTAACAGGTGATTTTGATCTTTCTAATTCGATAACAGTAACTAGAAACTGTAATACAAGTCCAGGAGTAATATCTGGAGGTCCTTATACTTTTACCGTTGATGGAACACCAGATATGGTAAGTGGGTTGTCTGTTGATGACTCAAATGCAGCAGGACCTAATAGTACTTGGGTTATTACAGATGATCAAGGTGAAATTTTAGGATTACCTGGAAGTTTGTTTGAGGTAGCAAATGTTGATTTTGATGCAGCGGGACCAGGAGTATGTCTAATCTGGTATTTGAGATACGAGAATGGGGTAGAAGGGTTAGCAATGGGAATGAATGCAAATGATCTTAAGGGATGTTTCAGCCTATCAAATTCTATACAAGTAACAAGAAACTAAAAGATACATTGAAAAAGAAATAAAAATCATTAAAGATAATGATAATGTGAACTTAACGTAGTAGCTTCTCTTCTCTTAGGAAGTATATCACAATAGTTCATTGTTGTTTTTTTGTTAGTTTTAAAGCGCAACCCCAAGTTGCGCTTTATTAATTTATATACTTTTGTAAGGAAACCTATTTGTACAGACAAATTTTAAAAGTAATACTATAATAGACCACTTATGAAATTCAATAAAAAGAATATATCTAATTTAATTTTTGTAATTATTTTATTGCTCTTTTTTATTCCTAATACTAGAGGAATGATGCAAATTTTCTTAACAAGAATATTTTCGTTTAGCCCTAGTTTAGTAAATGTAGAAGAACGAGCGCAAGTGGCTACTTATGACTGGAAATTACACGGGGTGAATACAGAATCAATGAATTTCAATGTTGCTGAGGGTAAAGTAGTTTTATTGAACTATTGGGCAACTTGGTGTCCTCCTTGTATTGCGGAAATGCCATCTTTGCAAAAACTATATAATGATTATAAAGATAAAGTAGTGTTTGTTTTCCTTACGGAAGATGATGATCCTGAATTAAATAAATTTATGAGTGATAAAAGTTATAATTACCCTATTTATAGGTCTTTATCAAAACAACATCCTAAACCTTTCGTTCATAAACCTATTCCTGGAACTTACCTCATTGATAAGAAAGGAAATATAGTAATTCATAAAATTGGTGCAGCAGATTGGAATACAGAGAAGGTAAGGGCTACGATTGACCAATTAATTGCAGAATAACTTTATTTTTTAAAATATTTAAAAGGAACAAATAGCATTCCGAAACATTCTCCTTTATTTTTACCTAAATGTTTATGATGTATTTTGTGTGCTCTTCGCACACCTTTTGCATACCAATGATTTGCGTTTCTAAATAGTTTAAAACGTTGATGAATAAAAATATCATGAACGAGAAAGTAGGCAATACCATATGCTAAAATTCCAAAACCAATAGATTCTCCAAACCAAAAAGTAATAGGATCATGAAGCATGATACACGACATACTTATTACAGCGTAGAAAACAAAAAATAAATCATTACGCTCCCACCAACTGCTATGATCTTTATGGTGATGATCTTTATGTAAAGACCATAAAAATCCATGCATGACGTATTTGTGAGTAAACCATGCCATAAATTCCATAAAACAAAATGTAGCTATAAAAATTGATATCCAAATAAGAGTATTCATTTTAGATAATTTTTTTAATATACTATTATATTAAGTTCAATCTATAATCAAAATATGATTTAGCTAATAGACCAAATTTTTGATAATTAGGGACACGTATTCTAGTATTCTTTATTTCAACAGAAGGAGTCGACTTTAGTTTGTTTAATAGCTTTTTGTAATAAATGTAAGCGGTGTAAACCCCAAATTTAGCTTCTGCTGGTAGTTTCATAATACCTTCGAAACCTTTGTCAAAATCTTCTTGAATTTCTTCTATAATTCTTAATTTAGACATTTCATCGAGCTGTGTAAGATCAGTATCAGGGAAATAAGTACGACTTAATTCTTCAAAATCAGCTTTTAGATCTCTTAAGAAATTTACTTTCTGAAAAGCTGAACCTAAATGCATAGCACTTTCTTTAAGTTCGTTATATTTCTTATCATCTCCTTTTACAAACACTTTAAGACACATTAGTCCAACCACATCCGCAGAACCATATATATATTCTTTATACTCGGCATTAGTCAAGTAATCTGTTTTATGAAGATCTAATCGCATACTCTTCATAAATGCTTCATATAATTCTGGTTCAATGTTGTAATCGTGAACCGTTTGCTGAAAAGAGTTTAAAATTGGATTTAAGCTTATTTTTTGCTCAATCGCTTTATACATTTCAGTTTCAAAGTCATTAAACAATGTTTCTTTATCGTAATCGTGAAAACTATCAACTATTTCATCTGCAAACCTTACAAATCCATAAATATTATAAATATCCTGTCTAATAGAATCAGATAACATTTTAGATGCAAGAGAAAAAGAAGTACTATATGAATTAGTAACGAGTTTACTACAACTATAAGAAACGGAATCAAATAAAGCTTTCATGGATATGGTTTTAGTTAGGTTTAAGTCTCAATGTGATTGGAGAATTAATAATTAGATTTTTAATAATAGTGTTGAATAATCAGTTGTGTTTTACATAAATTAAACAGTTTGAAGTTTCGGTTTTCTTGATACATTTAACTGTGATTCTATTAATCCTGCTACTAATTTACCAGATATTAAAGAAGGTGGAACTCCAGGTCCAGGGACAGTTAGTTGACCGGTGAAAAATAAATGCTTCACTTTTTTACTTTTCAACTTAGGTCTTAGAAATGCTGTTTGCAACAGTGTGTTAGCCATTCCATATGCATTTCCTTTGTATGAATTATACTCTTTTACAAAGTCCTTAACACAAAAGGATTCTTTAAAGATAATATTATTTCGAACAGTTTGCTCAGTTAAATCTTCAAAACGCGTTATAATTTTATCAAAATAAGTTTCTCTTAAAGCTGGAGTATCTTCTATTCCAGGTGCTAAAGGAATCAAGAAAAAGCCATTTTCTTTTCCTTCAGGAGCTGAACCAGAATCCGTAACAGACGTAAAATTCGCATAAAAAAGAGGTTCTTCTGGCCATTTTGGCTCATCATAAATATCTTTTGCGTGTATATCAAAATCTGTATCAAAAAATAAATTATGATGATGAATGTTTTTTAGTTTTTTGTCAAAACCTACATAAAATAGCAATGAAGAGGGAGCAAATGTTTTGCGTTCCCAATATTTTTCTGAATACTGTCGATATTTAGGTTCTAATAATGTTTCACTATGATGGTAATCAGCACCGGATAATACTATATCTGCATTTATTTTGGTACCATTAACGACAATACCATTTGCAACTCCATTGTCTACTTCAATTTTTTCTACAGGCGAACTGGTAAAAAAATCAACACCTAACGATTCTGCTAATTTTTTCATTCCTAGTATTACTTGATACATTCCTCCTTTTGGATGCCAAGTTCCTAATCCAAAATCTGCATAGTTCATAAAACTATAAAAAGCAGGAGTATCACTTGGTTTTGCACCTAAAAACAGTACTGGAAATTCAAGAATTTGAATTAATTTATCGTTCTTAAATTCTTTTCTAACTTCTTTTGAAATAGTACTAAAAAATTGTCCAATTTTTTTGATGGTTTCTTTAGTTACCAATTCTATGGGCGAAACACCTGGGCGATATACTAGTTCATTAATCGCAATATCGTAGTTGTTTTTTGCGGCATCAATAAATTTTTTAAGTTTTATAGAACTTCCTTTTTCTTCTTTTTCAAAAGCGGTATATATCTTTTCTAAGGTATCCTCAATTGTAATACTTTCTTTGTTTTCAAAAAAAACTTTGTATGCAGGATTTAATTTATCTAATCCGTAAAAATCAGAAGGGGAAGTATTAAAATCATTAAAAAACTTTTCAAATACGTCTGGCATCCAATACCAAGAAGGTCCGATATCAAATGTAAATCCGTCTTTTTTAAGTTGTCTCGCTCGACCACCAACGGTATCATTTTTTTCGTAGATCGATACATCATATCCTGATTGCGCCAAATAACACGAGGCAGAAAGAGACGAAAAGCCAGAACCAATGATTACTACTTTCTTTGACATAGTGGTTTGTTTATAGATAATATGTTATAATTCTTTGATTAGATCTGTGATAGATGAGAAATAACGGTGGTTGGGAGCGCTATTTTCAGATATATGCATGGTTTGTTTACCCAGCATCCAAAACTCACTTTCACGTTTCGAACATATTATATCGTTAAATTTTGCAACATAGTCTTTTATTTTGTCTTTTTCAGGTCTAACAGTAAAATAAGACAAAAATGTAGTGTTTTCATGAAAAGTAAGCATATTGGGTAAGCTATCAAGAGGAATACTAGGCCCTAAATAGATAGCTTTATATCCTTGTAATAATATCTCATAGTTAATATATAACAAACCTAGTTCGTGGATCTCATTTTCCGGAAGAAAAAGTATAAAAGCCTTATCTGTTTTTGTAGATTTAGAATATTGAAGTTTTTCAATATTGATAAGCAATTTTTGCTTGATTAAGTTTGTTATGAAATGCTCGTGAGATGGACTTATAGTATTTGTTTGCCATAATAGACCAATCTCTGTTAACAAAGGAATAAAAACATCAGTAAATATTTGTCTAAAAGTTCTTTTCTCAGCTAATTGCTCATAAGTTCCTAGAAACAATTGAAGATCATAATTAAGCATGGATATTTTAAGAGAATTGATCGCTTGATTTTTTGTGCTATTGTCAGAAACAATTCTTCGCACATACTCATCTATTTCTTCATTATTAAGTTTTGAAACTCTAGATATTTTATATCCGCTATTTACTAAATAAGTTACATTAAGTAATTTCTGAAGGCTTTTTAAACTGTAAGTTCTTATATTGGTTTCTGTGCGATCTGGTGACAATAAATTATATCTTTTTTCCCATATCCTGATCGTATGCGCTTTAACACCGCATAAATTCTCCAGATCCTTAATGCTAAAATTTTGTTTTATATTGTTCACCTTTTGTATAAAATAGTTAAACAAATTTAAACAAAAAGTAGATAATCTATAGATAGTTCTTGTTAAATTATTAACGATAACTGTTAAAAAGATATTTAGAAACTGAATTTGAAATTTAAAAGACTTAAGTATTTAACAGTAAAAAGGTACTTCTATAGAAATACTTAAAAGAAAAAGGCAGAGACATTTGTTTTTAAAAACCTCAATGCTTTCGTGATATGAATTTCTACAGTTTTTGTAGAAATACCTAGAATTTCGGCAATTTCCTTATGCTTTTTCTGTTCGAATCTACTTAATTTAAAAACCTCTTGACATTTTTTTGGTAGCTTTTCTATTGCGCTTTCTATTTTTAACCAATTTGCTTCTTGTTGCATTTTTTCATTTTCTTGGTATAATTGAAAAAGCGCTTTCCATTTTAATTCATCTAATAAATCGATCTCTTTTTTTTGTTTACGCAAATGCATCAGGTATTCGTTATGGCAAGATCGGAAAAGATAATTTCTGAGTGAAGAGGTAATGTGTAAGGTAGATTTTTTTTCCCAAAGTCTTAAAAAAACATTTTGTACCAGATCTTCGGATAATGTGCTATCGTTAGATAACTTATGGACATAATTACATAACCAGTCATAATATTGATCAAATAAAATTTTATAACTTTTTTGATCCCCCTCTATTAGCCCGTTAATAAGTAATTTTTCTATGTTATTGTGTTGATTCTTCATGATAACAATCACTTGCTAAATTATAAAAATTAAAATAAAGTAGGGGATTGATATGATTTTTGCATCATGTATATAGAAATGTAGAAGAATGGATAATTATTTAACAATAATTAAGAAGTATTTAGAAGGAAGTATTTCTTCTTCGGAGAAAGAAACTTTAAAACAATGGCTACAACAGAAACAAGAGCATCGAGATGTTTTTGAGAAAAAAGTTGCGCAATGGCATGCTTCTAGTAAAGATATTTCTGTAAACTCTGATCAGGCTTTTAATCGGTTTTTAAATTCGATACAGGAAAAAGAATTAGAAGAGCGTAAGGTTATCACATTAAAGACTCTAAAAAAAGTATTTCGATATGCAGCTATACTTATAGGGGTTCTAGTATTAGGATATTACTTAAGTAGATTAAACCCATCCAATGTAGATAATGTAGAAGATTTAGTATCTACTGAAACAGTAAGAGATGATAAGATCAAAATTGTACAAGAAGATGGAACAATAACGTATATAGATATCAATAGTCTGTCTGATGTTATAACTGCTAATGGTAGTATGATTGGTAAAAAAGATAGGGATAAGTTAGTTATTTCGGATAATGCTAAAGATTTAGAGGAAATAGAGTATTTAGAGATTTCTATTCCTAAAGGTGAAATTTTTCAATTGAGTTTATCTGATGGAACAAAGGTTTGGATGAATGCCGATAGTAAACTAAAATTTCCTAAGAACTTTATAGCCAAAGAGGTTAATAGAATAGTGTATCTCGAAGGTGAAGCATTTTTTGATGTAACTACGAATAAAGCACAACCATTTATAGTAAAAACTAAAGAGATGGATGTAAAAGTTTTAGGGACAAAGTTCAATGTATCCTCTTATGCTGAGGATTCAACTATTAAAACAACATTGGTTGAAGGTTCGGTTGCTATAAATGCTAAAAATAAATTAAAGGAATTGAAGCTGAGACCAAATTATCAAGCGGTTTATTCTAAGGGTGACGAGCTGATTGCAAAAAAGAAAGTGAATACTATACTCTTTACATCATGGATGCAGAAAAAGATGATCATACATAATGAATCTTTCGCCGAGGTAATTAAGAGATTAGAAAGAACGTATAATGTAGAAATTATAAGTACAAATCAAAGATTGAATAATACTAGATTTACTGGAGAATTTGATACGGAAAATGTAAAACAGATTCTTAATGTATTTTCTAAGACGATAAATTTTAATTATGAAATAGAAAATAAAAAAATTGTCATCGCCCCATAGCTAAGAGGCAATAATCATTCAGGACTTATCAAAAGATGTAAGTAGTACAGAGAATTTGATAAGTTCTGTATGATATATGAAGATTAAAATCAAACCATAAAAAAAAGGAAGTGCTGCAACACTTCCCTTATGGTCTGATTATTATTTAACTGAGTACTAACAACCAAACTTTTCAAAATTATGAAAAAAAAGGGTAACCGTACGCTATTTTCACACCTAGCGCACAAATCAATCGTTTTAAGAATGAGGCTTACATTAGTTTTATTTTGTTTTTCCATCTTTCAACTGATGGCAACATCCGGCTTTTCGCAGGGCGAAATAGAACTTAATTTAGAGCAAACAACTATTGCTAATGTAATAGAAGAGATTAAAAATCAGACTTCGTATAAATTCTTCTATATCAATGATGAAGTCAATCTAAATCAAGAAACTTCTATTAAGGTAAAAAAGGGAACCATCGAAGAAGTATTATCTATGCTTTTTGAAAATACAGATATTTCTTATTCAATTATAGAGAAACAAATTGTATTGAAGAAAGCTCCGGATATAAAAGAAAAACTTAAAATTATTCGAGAGATAAAAGGTAATGTAAAAGATTCTAATGGGAGTCCGCTTCCTGGAGCTAATGTATTGGTAAAAGGGACTACCATAGGCGCACAGACAGATTTTGAAGGAAATTTTATAATCAATATACCAGATGATAATAGTATACTCGTTATTTCTTATATAGGTTTTGAAACTGTGGAAGTTGATGTTACGGGAAAAGATTTTATTTCTGTGGCTTTAAAAGATGCTTCTGCTCAATTGGATGATGTTGTGATTGTAGGATCTAGAAATCCTAGTCGTACTGCAACAGAGACCGCAGTGCCTATTGATGTAATTGATATTACGCAAGTAGCAACGCAAGGTCCGCAAACATCTGTAAATGAAATATTAAATTATGTAGCACCATCTTTTACATCACAAACCCAAACTGTTTCTGATGGAACGGATCATATTGATCCTGCTTCACTTCGTGGATTAGGTCCCGATCAAGTATTAGTTTTAGTTAATGGAAAAAGAAGACATAATACTGCTTTGGTAAATGTTAACGGAACGGTAGGAGCAGGTAGTGTTGGAACGGATTTAAATGCAATCCCTACAGCGGCTATTCAGCGTATCGAAGTATTACGAGATGGTGCTGCTGCCCAATATGGTTCTGATGCAATTGCAGGGGTAATTAATATTGTATTAAAAAAAGGAACTAATAAATTGGATGTTACATTGACTACTGGAGCAAATTTTAGTGAGAATTCTAACCAATTCGATGGAGGTAGTGATGGAGAAAAAGTAAAGCTTGATGTTAATTATGGACTACCAATAGGCGATAATGGAGGGTTTATTAATTTTACAGGTTCATTGTCAACAAGAGAACCGGCGTTACGTAACAAAGATTATCAAGGAGATATTTTTAGAGGTTTCCATGGGGCAGAACGTATTTTTGCTGCTAACGGAGGAAATGTTGCAGAAATGACATTAGTTGATTATCAAACAGCTTCACAGGATATTTCTTATTTAGATCAAGTAACGAAGGATCAGATCGCGGCATTGGATGTTAGTGATCCAGCTGATATCGATACGTTCAGGACGCTATTAGATTTTGATGCAGATGAGGATGAATTATCAGCGAGAGGATTAACACGTACTGATTTTAGATTTAAAGTAGGAACAGCTAAATTACGAGAAGGGAAGTTCTTTGCTAATATGTCAATTCCCCTTGGAGAAGATGCAGAATTCTACAGTTTCGGAGGGATTAGCTATCGAGAAGGTTTAGCATCTGGGTTTTATAGAAGACCGGCACAAGCAGACGGTAGAGCAAATACTCCAGCGTTTCCGAATGGATTCTTACCAACTATCGGAACTGATATTGTAGATAAATCAATAGCAGTTGGTATCAAAGGAAAAGTAAATGAATGGAATGTGGATTTTTCAAATACTTATGGGATTAACAATTTCGATATTACTGTTGGAAACTCCAGTAATGGAACTCTAGGAGTGGCTACGCCACGGAGTTTTGATGCAGGAGCTTTGAGTTTTATGCAGAATACTACAAATCTTGATATTGGTAGATTCTATGATGATATTTTTAAAGGATTAAATATAGCGATGGGAGCAGAGTATAAGGTAGAGAATTATACCATTAGTGCTGGAGAAGAAGCGTCTTATACAAGTTATGATATTAATGGTAATATTGTAACAAGTACTACTCCAGAAACAGATTTGGTGCGTAATAATTTTACAGGAGCGGTTCTTGGAGGAGGTTCGCAAGTATTTAGAGGTTATGATCCTAATAATGAAACTGATGAATATAGAAATAGTATCGCTGGTTACATTGATTTGGAGGCAGATTTTACAGAACAATGGTTGGTAAGTCTTGCAGGTAGATATGAGAATTTTTCAGATTTTGGAGATACATTTAATTACAAATTAGCAACTCGTTATAAAATAACCGAAAACTTCTCAGTTCGAGGTGCAAATAGTACAGGATTTAGAGCACCATCTTTACATCAACAATTTTTTAGTCGTACTAGCACGGTTTTCGTAGATAATCAACCATTTGAACAAGGAACTTTTACTAATAATAGTAGAGCAGCTTCATTGATAGGGATAGCACAATTGAAAGAAGAAACATCTAGTAGTTTTAGTCTTGGGCTCACTGCTAAAATTCAAAATTTCACTATTACGGCAGATGCATATTTAATTAATATAGACGATAGGATTGTGTATAGCGGTAGTTTTGGAAATGGAGGAGATCCTGAATTAACGCAGATTTTTGAAGATGCAGGGGCAACTAGTGCTCGATTCTTTGTTAATGCAATAGATACAAAATCACAAGGAATAGATGTAGTGGTGGCACATAAAATGAATATTGGAGAGGATATGATACTTAAAAATGATCTTTCCGCCACATTTGCTAAGACTGAAGTAGAAGATATAAGGGTTCCAGAAAGAATTGCTGCGGCAGGAGAAAGTGGAAGTTTTTTCGATGGGCAAGAAGAAGCTTTTTTAACATTAGCGCAACCAAGAACCAAGCTGAGTTTAACCAATGCTCTATCTTTTGGGCGGTATGATATTTTACTTAGAAACGTATTCTTTGGAGAAGTTACGGATCCAGATGATTTTAATGGAGATCCAAGAGTAGATGGAACTGTAGTTAGTGATGATGCGGTGTATGGAGGAAAAGTGGTTACAGATCTTTCATTTTCTGCAAAAGTTTTAGAAAATCTAAATATTACGATTGGAGCTAATAATTTGTTAGATGTGTATCCTGATGAAAATAGAGCAGGAGGAACAGCGGGTGATCAATTTGTGTACTCCAGAAGAACTTCTCAGTTTGGATATTCAGGTAGGTTTTTATTTGCAAGAATTAATTTTAGTCTTTAGATAAGAACATTTTGTAAAAGCATAGGCAAGGATTAGGATATCCTTGCCTACTTTTTTTATTTTAAGTAATCCATTGGATCCATGTTTTTTCCATTAAGTTTTACCTCATAATGAAGATGAGGGCCAGTAGAAAGGCCTGTGTTTCCGCTTTTTCCAATAACTTGCCCTTTGTTTACTTTTTGATTTTCTGTTACTTCGAAACTGTCTAAGTGAGCGTACCAAGTTTCATAACCGTTAGCATGGGTAATAACAATTAAATTTCCCCAATTCCCTTTATCCTTTGCTACAGAAACTGTTCCATCTTCAGTAGCTAATACTGAAGTTCCAATTTTAGCTCGGATATCTATTCCTTTGTGAATTACTTTCTTTTTTAAAAGAGGGTGTTTATGGGTTTTTCCATAAACCGCAGTAATGTTATCTTTTGAACCATTTTCGATTGGAAATATCGAAGGTGGAATTTCGACCTTGATTTCTTCATCTATAATATTATCCACAATATTCTTATCATCAAATTTAGGTTTTATAAATGCTGTTAAGAGTATCATGAAAATTGGTAATAATAAGATGTATCTAAAAATACTTTTTTGATTAGAATTGGTTTTCGTGATCATGTCTATTCGTTTTTTGATTAATGAACGATTAAAATAACTATGTAATTTTTTTGTTTGTCTGGTTTGTAACGTATTGATAAGGAGTTCTAGATAATAAGATTTTTTTATTTGGGTATTTAGAACAAAGCTATCTGCTTGGAATTCGTGAACAGATCGTATTGATTTTCTGAAAAAATAAGAGAATGGATTAAACCAAAATATAACAACATATATTTCTGTAAGTATTAAATCTGCTGTATGCCATAGCTTAATATGTGCTTTTTCGTGTTCTATAACAGCTGAGGCAATTTCATTTGTTTTATAGTTTGGAATAAAAATCCAGCCGAAACTTGAGAATATATGAGGAGTATCTGTTGTAACAAAGCGATATCCATCTTTCGAAAATATATTGGACTTTTTCTTTATTCTATAAAGTTGTATTGCAGATAGAGATAATCGAAATAGTGCTATAAAGAAACCCAAGATGTACATTAATGAAATAAGATTAGTCAGATAATTCTTTTCTTCGGAGCGTGGCTTTTCCAGCAAAACAACATCTGTTGCTGGTTGATCTATCGGTAGAAGTTCATTAAAAAACGGGATTGTTATAGTTTCGTTGGTTATAGTGAATTCTATTTGATTTAGTAACGGAATACCTAAAGAACAAGGTATCAATAGGAGTAATACTATTCTATTAATCTTATGAAAAGTTAATCTCCTAAAGAATAAATAATAAGAACAGTATAGTATGGCTAAACAAAAACTAGCTTGAAACAGGTATGTTAAAATATTACTCATTTTCTTTTTTCAATTTTTCAATTTTTTCTTCTATAAATTGTTTCATGTTCTCTAGTTCTTTAACATTCAAATCTTCATCATTTGTGAAAAACATGGCAAATTTGCTTATAGAACCACTAAAGAAATTTTTTACAACACCTTTAAAATGATTTTTGAAATAAACTTCTTTAGATATGAGTGGGTAATATTCTTTTATTCTTCCGTAGGTGTTAAAACTTATGAATTTTTTGGTCACTAAGGTTCTGATCACCGTTGATATGGTAGTATAAGCAGGGCGAGGTTCTGGAAATTGCTCTACGATATCTTTTAGAAACGCTTTTTCAAGCTTCCATAAGTATCTCATAATTTGTTCCTCTGCTTTTGTTAAGTCTTTCATATTGCTAATATAACTATAGTTTTAGTAATATTACTAAAATTATAGTAAATAAACTATTTTTATAGTAATTGATATGTTGTTTGTGTTCTAGCTATTAGCTTTTTAATATAATTAGGAAGGCTTGTGTGTTAATTATTGAAGTGTAAGTATCTTGTCTATAATCATTACTTATACAGATAATGAACTATAGGAATTGATTTTTGAAAATTTACTCGAATTTAATGTGGTAAAGAAGAAAAGTGCCCAGAGCGGGAGTCGAACCCGCACGCCCTAATGGACACATGGCCCTCAACCATGCCTGTCTACCAATTCCAGCACCTGGGCAATATAATTTATTTTACAATATAGTGTAAAACTAAAAAAGTATCACAGGGGAATTGCGATACTTTTTAGTGACCGGGCTGGGGCTCGAACCCAGGACCCTCTCCTTAAAAGGGAGATGCTCTACCAACTGAGCTACCCGGTCATTGATAAATTAAATTATCATATATTTTAAAGAACTATAGAATAAATAATCAGTAATACCTCATAATTATTCAGTATTTGTGACCGGGCTGGGGCTCGAACCCAGGACCCTCTCCTTAAAAGGGAGATGCTCTACCAACTGAGCTACCCGGTCATCATTCTTTTTCCTTGAATGCGGGTGCAAATATACTATCAATAATTTATTTTTCAAGAAGAATTTAATATAAATTTACGTTTTATTTTAAATGCCCTTTTTTTTAGGCATAAATAACCTAGTTTTTACTTTATGAATATTATTTTATTAGGATATATGGGTTGCGGTAAATCCTCTATTGGCAGGGATTTAGCTTCTGAATTAAAAATGGAATGTCTCGATCTTGACGATTTTATAGAAAATCAAGAAAAAAAATCAATTGCTCAAATTTTTGAAGATAATGGCGAGATATACTTTAGAAAAAAAGAAAATGAGTTTCTAAAACAAGTATTAGAAACAAAAAATAATCATATTATTTCTTTAGGAGGAGGGACTCCTTGTTTTGCTGGAAACCTTGAGATCATTAAAGGAAATGAAAACGCTAAAAGTGTATACCTGAAAACTTCTTTAGAAGAATTAGTGGATCGACTCTATTTAGAGAAAGAAAAACGTCCTTTAATAGCTCATATATCAACTAAAGAGGATCTTAAGGACTTTGTTCGTAAACATCTTTTTGAACGTTCCTTTTATTATAGTCAAGCAGAGTATACTGTTTCTACTGATAATAAGACCATTCAAGAAGTTGTCAAGGAAATACAAAATGTTTTATTCTAGTATAGCCAGATCATTTTCCCCAAAAGTTACATTCACATGTTCGTGTAGTGATGTAGAAAGTGAAATTCCTTTGAAATCAGCTTTTATAGGATATTTTTTATGATTACGATTAACAAGAACAGCTGTTTTAAACCTTGTTAGTGGTACATCCAAAAAATGTTTGACGCCATACACTAAAGCTGTTCCAGAATTAAGCACATCATCTGCAAGAACAAGTGATTTGTTTTTATAATCCGAAGCAGAAATGGAGGTTTTAACAGTGTCTTGTGGAGAAGATTTATCCATAGTTACTTCACATAATGTAATATCAATATCAGAAACCTCATCTAATATTGCTTTTAGACGTTGAGCAAAAATATAACCATTACTAGCAATACCAGCGATAACAATTTCTTTTTCATTTACATTGGTTTCATAGATTTGGTATGCTATACGTTTAATCTTATGTTGTATTTGTTCGTGAGTAAGGATGATATTGTCTTCGGCTTGCATTCTAACTGGAGTTATGTTTTTTTCAATTGACTTCAAAGATAAAAAAGAGTTCGTTATCCTTGCGTGGTAGAATGGAATTATAACATTTTTCTAATGTGTTAATTTTGAAATGTTGTGAAAATAACCCCAGATAGTGATTTTTAGTACCTCCAAATGGAGGGCCTGATTTTTCAAATTCTATATTAAAAAAAAGACCAACTAATTTTCCATTTGGTTTTAAAATTGATTTCATCTTAGCAATATATTGCTTTCTTTCGTCCGGATGAATTGCGCAGAAGAATGTTTGTTCTACAACAATATCGAATTGATCTTCTAGTTCAAAAAAATCTTTATACAGTATTTGCGATACAGGAAAATCCGGAAATTTTATTTTGAAATTATCAAGAGTATCTTTTACAAAATCCAATATGTAGATGTTTTTAAAACCATTCCGAAATAAATAAATAGCCTCATATGCATTTCCACATCCAGGAATTAATATTTTTAAGTTTTTGTCTTCTAACTGATCAAAGTATGAGATAATTGGAGGAGATGCATATCCTATGTCCCATCCAGTTTGATTTGAACGATATTTTCTATTCCAAAATTTTGAATCTAATTTCATTCCTCACTATCGTTATTAGAAGGTTCTTCAAACCAATCATCAATATCTCTTCGATCTTTCTTGGTAGGTCTACCAGCACCTTTTTTTCTGTAGTAATCTTTAGAATATTTTAAAAGATCTAGTTTTTGCAACGTTTCTGTTGGGGTGACGTCTTTACGATATATGTCGACTAGCTTAGCGCCAAGTCGACTTTTTGGTGTGTCTAGAACAACAAGTTCATAGTTAACCTGGTTTTTTCGAACTGTAATTTTATCAGTTGGGTAGATTTCTCGTGATGGTTTTATAATATCCCCATTCACTCTTACTTTACCCTCTTTACAAGCTTTGGTAGCAATGCTACGCGTCTTGAAATATCTGATACACCATAAATATTTATCAACTCGCATAAAAAATGATTAAAAAATGCGTTTTATCTATAATAATAGTTGAGCAAAAGTACAAGAAAATTGTATCTTGCGCCTTCAAAAAAGCAATCAAATGAATGTAAGAAAATATATTTTTGCCGCAGGTGTTGTCGTGGCATCCTTATATGCCTGTAATAATGATGATGATAATGATTTTGTTAGTGTGCCGATTAGAGATGAGGCGGAGCAGCAGGCCGATGAAGATCCGATAATACAAAATTACTTAAAAACACACTTTTTTACCTTAGTAGATAACGACGGAAATCCTGATTTCCAGACTGTCCAATTTGATACTATAGCAGGAGTTAATAGTGGCGAAACTTCTATTTGGGATTCCGGATTTTTGGAAACTAAGACAGTTACCAATATGGATACAGAGGTTTCTTATACATTGTACCTGCTTAAATATGATAATGGAGTGGCTACTGAACGCCAAACACAGTTTGCAGATTCTACATTTGTAACTTATACCGGAGAGGTTTTTTATGATTACGAAGATGATGATGGAGATGGAATTCCTAATGATGGGGATGTAGACGCAGATGGAGATGGAGAACCTGATACGGTAGATGATTCTGTTACTAAAACAGATAGTGACGGCGATGGTATTGCTGATGATAGTGATATTGATAACAATCCAACTTCTTCAGATTCTGATGGTGATGGTGTAATAGATGAAAATGATCCTGTAGATAATAACAACCCTAGGAGAAGAGTGTTTGATAGTGCAGTAACTCCAGTGTGGTTTGATTTAGTAAACGTTGTAGAAGGTTTTAGAGAAGCAGTTGTAGATTTCAAGGGAGCGTCAGGTTTTATGGAGAACGGCGATGGTACCGTTAGATATAATATGGATTTTGGTAATTTTACAGTTTTTATGCCTTCAGGTTTAGCATATTTTGAAGAAGTTCAGAATGGAATCCCACAATATGCGCCTTTGATATTCAGTGTTCAGTTGTACGGAAGTGTAGAAGCAGATCACGATAATGATGGGGTTCCTTCATATTTAGAAGATATTGATGGCGATAGACTTGTTTTAGATGTTGATGATGATACGGATGATAATGGTTTTCCTAACTACTTAGATCCAGATGACGATGGTGATGGAACATTAACAATAGATGAAGATTTAGAACCAGATACAGATTTAACTGTAGATAGAGATGGAGATGGAGATCCAACAAATGATATTGGAGATGGAGATCCAACAAATGATGATACTGATGGAGATGGAATTCCAAACTATCTCGATACTGATGACACAGCATCTAGAGATGATTAATTTATAAAAAAACTCCGGTAATTTTACCGGAGTTTTTTTATAAATGAAATTATAAGTCCAATGCTAAACTTAGAATAAATTGATTAGGTCTAGAATCAACCCTAATTGTTTGTCCTGTATTTGCATCAATAGTTTGAGCCTGGTTTTCGGTAATTCCTCTTTCATACCTAAGATCTATGTTTAGTCGTCTTATCTGTAACCCTACACCAAATTGAACTCCTACAGTGAATTCATTTTTAACTTCACTTAGTCGAACATCTTCTAGATCATTATCTACAATATATTGCAAAGAAGGTCCTCCAAATACGTGTAAAGGGCCTAATAAATAGATCCCTGCTAAAATAGGAAGATCTAGTTTCTTTACATTGTAATTTAATTTTCGATTATCAAATGAATAAGAACTACTGTTTTGTGTATACTGTAATTCTGGTTTAAGATAAAAGTTGTCAGTGATATCTCCTCTTAAAAATACTCCGATATGATATCCTACACGATCATCAGCATTCTCAGAAAGTAAATTGTCACCAGCATTGGTTACATCACTAAATTCTATTTTGCCATTGTCCCCATAGTTCAGACCAGCTTTTACACCAAAGTTTATTCCTTTTTCTTGTGATATGATTGCACAAGAGCTAAAAAGAATTAAAAACACTACTACGTTTTTCATTTTAAATGAGTTTTAAAAGATGAATAAATAATTAATTGTAATTTTTGGTTGTGGTCAGTGTTTCTTTTATAACGAAAATAGGGTGGGATTATTCTAATAGTTAATAAAAAAGTCCTCTGTAAAAACAGAAGACTTTTAAAATATACTTTGATAAATAATATAATACTGATGTTATTTTCTTTTGATAACTTTTTCCGCCGCATTTATGATAGCATCAGCATTTAATCCATATTTTTCCATAAGTTGATCAGGAGTTCCACTTTCTCCAAATGTGTCATTAGTAGCAATGAATTCTTGTGGTACAGGGTGATTTTGAGTTAATACTCTAGATACACTTTCTCCTAAACCTCCTAAGAAGTTATGCTCTTCTGCCGTAACAATACAACCAGTCTTTTTAACGGAGTTTAAGATAGCTTCATTATCAAGTGGTTTTATGGTGTGTATATTAATCACTTCCGCACTAATTCCTTTTTCTTGCAATGCTTCAGTAGCTTGTAATGCTTCCCATACTAGGTGGCCTGTAGCTACAATAGTAACATCAGTACCATCCTGTAAATGAAGAGCTTTTCCTATTTCGAATTTTTGATCTTCTGGTGTAAAGTTTGCAACCTTTGGTCTTCCAAAACGCAAATAAACTGGACCTTCATAATCAGCAATTGCAATTGTAGCTGCTTTAGTTTGATTATAATCACATGGGTTAATTACTACCATACCTGGTAACATTTTCATTAACCCAATATCTTCTAAAATTTGATGTGTTGCACCATCTTCTCCAAGTGTTAAACCAGCATGAGAAGCACAGATTTTTACATTTTTACCACTGTAGGCAATGGATTGACGAATTTGATCATAAACTCGACCAGTAGAAAAATTAGCAAAAGTTCCAGTAAAAGGTATTTTACCACCAATAGTTAACCCAGCTGCGATTCCCATCATATTAGCTTCGGCAATTCCTATTTGAAAAAAACGATCTGGATTATTTGCAATAAATGCATCCATTTTTAGAGAACCAATAAGATCCGCACAAAGTGCTACAACATTCTCGTTTGTTTTTCCAAGTACTTCAAGACCTGCTCCAAAACCTGAGCGAGTATCTTTTTTTCCTGTATCTATATATTTTTTCATGAATATTTTTTTTAAGTCATTTCTGTAAAACAGAAATCTCTTTTGTACGCCTTAGTAATCTCCTAAAGTCTCTGGATTTTGTGCTAAACCTATTTCTAACTGCTCATCATTTGGAGCTTTACCATGCCAAGCGTGTGTGTGCATCATAAAATCAACTCCGTTACCCATTACCGTATGCATCAAAATACAAACTGGCTTGCCTTTTCCGGTTCTACTTTTAGCTTCTTTTAAGCCTTCTATTACAGCTGTGATATTATTTCCTTCTTTGATTTCCATAACATCCCAACCAAAAGCTTCAAATTTAGCTCTAAGACTACCTAAAGATAATACATCATCAGTAGATCCATCAATTTGCTGTCCATTAAGATCTACAGTAGAAATAAGATTGTCTACTTTCTTTCCAGACGCATACATAGCTGCTTCCCAAATCTGACCTTCTTGTAGTTCTCCATCTCCGTGAAGACTATATACAAGGTGATTGTCATTATTTAGTTTTTTTGCTTGAGCAGCTCCAATGGCTACAGACATACCTTGTCCAAGAGATCCAGAAGCAATTCGAATTCCAGGAAGTCCTTCGTGTGTTGTAGGGTGTCCCTGAAGCCTACTATTGATAAGTCTAAATGTATTTAGTTCTTCCACAGGAAAGTACCCACTTCTTGCTAATACACTATAAAAAACAGGAGAAATATGTCCGTTAGATAAAAAGAAAAGATCTTCTTCTTTTCCGTCCATATCGAAACCATCTTTTCTTTCTAGAATTTCTTGATAAAGAGCTACAAAAAATTCGGTACATCCCAGAGAACCACCTGGATGCCCTGAGTTTACTTTGTGAACCTGTCGAAGAATATCTCTACGAACTTGGGTTACAAAATCTTCTAATTGTTGTGTTTTTGGCATTGCTATGCTAATTGGCTTAATGATTAAGGCGCAAAAATAAAGGTTTTGATTACCGTGGCAAAATGTCTGATCACCTTTTAATTAAGATACTATTGTTAATAACGAAAAGTTTTCGGAAACTTCACTTTATTAAAGTAGTTTTAGTTAGTTATCTTTGCGCTCTACGAAATAAAAAATATGCAATTCGACCTATTATCTACGGACCCTCAGAGTAAGGCCAGAGCCGGAAAAGTAACAACTGATCATGGAGTTATTGAAACTCCAATTTTTATGCCTGTTGGTACTGTAGCAACTGTAAAAGGTGTACATCAAAGAGAGTTGAAAAATGATATTAATCCTGATATTATATTAGGAAACACTTATCATTTATATCTAAGACCGCAAACACCAATTTTAGAAAAAGCAGGTGGGTTACATAAATTTATGAATTGGGATAGAAATATTCTTACAGATAGCGGAGGTTATCAAGTATATTCTCTATCAGCAAATCGTAAGATTAAGGAAGAAGGTGTGAAGTTTAAGTCTCATATTGATGGATCATATCACGTGTTTACGCCAGAAAATGTAATGGAGATTCAACGTACAATTGGTGCAGATATCATCATGGCTTTTGATGAATGTACTCCATACCCTTGTGATTACAGATATGCAAAGAGAAGTATGCATATGACTCACAGATGGTTAGATAGATGTATGCAACATCTCGAAAAAGTTCCAGTTAAATATGGATATGATCAGACTTTTTTTCCAATAGTACAAGGAAGTACTTATAAAGATCTAAGAAGACAGTCTGCAGAATATATTGCTAATGCGGGAGCAGAAGGAAATGCAATCGGAGGTTTGTCAGTAGGAGAACCAGCAGAAGAGATGTATGCAATGACTGAAGTAGTGACAGAAATATTGCCAGAGGATAAACCTAGATATTTGATGGGTGTGGGTACACCAATTAATATTTTAGAAAATATTGCATTAGGTATTGATATGTTTGATTGTGTAATGCCGACTAGAAATGGGAGAAATGGGATGTTATTTACGGCACACGGAACTATAAATATTAAGAATAAAAAGTGGGAGGATGATTTTTCTCCGATTGATGAAATGGCTATTACCTATGTAGATACTGAGTATTCTAAAGCATATTTAAAGCATCTTTTTTCGGTGAATGAAATGCTTGGAAGACAGATAGCAACGATCCATAATTTAGGTTTTTATTTATGGTTGGTTCGTGAAGCAAGAAAACATATCTTAGCTGGGGATTTTTATTCTTGGAAAAATATGATGGTAAAACAAATGGATAAAAGATTGTAATTTGAAAATATTAGACTGGTATATACTTAAACGTTATTTGGGAACATTTTTCGCAATGATTCTCATGTTTATTCCAATAGGAATTATCGTTGATCTTTCTGAGAAAATAGATAATATATTAGAGCATGAAGCGCCCTTTGGAGCCGTTGTTTCTTATTATTTGGATTTTACCATCTACTTTGCAAATTTACTATTTCCATTATTTGTATTTCTTTCTGTGATTTGGTTTACTTCTAAATTAGCTAATAAGACAGAAATTATAGCCTTTTTAAGCTCAGGTGTTTCATTTTGGAGATTTCTTAGACCGTATATGATTGGAGCGATTTTAATTTGTGTAGGAGCTCTTGCAATGGGGTTATTTTTAGCACCTAAAGCAAGTCAGGGATTTAATGAGTTTAAATATACCTACTTAAAAAAGGGGAAGAAAGTTCAAGAAACCAGAAATGTATACCGTCAATTAAATGATAGTATATTTTTATATGCCAGTGATTTTAAGCCACTTAAGAAAAAGGCAACAAATTTCACATTGGAATATTTTGATGGAAATAAATTAGTTACAAAAATTTCAGCTAGAACGATAACCTTTATAGAGAAAGATAGTATTTATGAATTAAGAGACTTTGTGAAACGTACAGTTTTAGAAGACAGAGATATCATAGAGAAAGCAAGGAAAAAAGACACGATTTTACCTTTTGATATAGATGAGTTTACTCCTGTGACTTATGTAGCAGAGACACTAAATTATATGGAATTAAGTAAGTTTATAGAAAAGGAAAGTAAAAGAGGTTCTTCAGATATAAACAGATATAAAGTGGTAGCTTATAAGAGATGGAGTATTCCTGTTTCAGCATTTATACTTACCGTTATAGGTGTAGCAGTTTCTTCAATGAAAAGAAGAGGAGGAATGGGTATAAATCTAGCTGTCGGTATCTCTTTAGCCTTCGTTTTTATCTTTTTTGATAAAGTTTTAGGTACGTTGGCCAATCAATCTGATTTTCCACCTTTAGTAGCAGTGTGGTTTCCTAATTTTTCTTTTGGGATATTAGCAATTTATCTTCTTTATAATGCCAAACGTTAAGCTCCAGAATTATCTTCATTTTCATTTTATAGTATTTATATGGGGGTTTACTGCAATACTTGGAGAGCTAATCTCTATTGAAGCACTACCTTTAGTATGGTATAGGATGTTGATGGCTTCAGGATTTATTTACCTTTATATTCTCATTAGAAAAATTTCTTTAAAGGTATCTAAAAAGCTTTTGTTTACATTATGTATTGCTGGTGGGATTATTGCATTACATTGGATTACTTTTTTTGCGGCAATAAAAGTTTCTAACGTTTCTATAACGCTTGCTATTTTGTCTACGGGTGCATTTTTTACTTCAATTTTAGAGCCGATTTTTTATAACCGAAAACTTATTTGGTATGAGGTTGTATTTGGTTTGATGGTAATTGTAGGTCTTTATACTATTTTTAATGTAGAAGGTGATTATTTTTTAGGAATTGTATATGCACTATGCTCAGCTTTTTTATCATCTGTTTTTTCATTAATTAATGGTAAGATTGCTCAACAATATTCTCCTTCAATGATTTCTTTTTATGAATTATTAACTGGAGTGGGTTTTGTGACAATTTACTTGACAGGAATGTCTTTTTTAGGAGCAGAAAATGACGGTTTTACAATTGGTTTCTTTCAGTTATCAACCTCGGATTGGATATTTTTAATAATACTTGCTTCATTTTGCACGGCTTATGCTTTTATAGGTTCAGTTCAGGTTATGAAATACTTAAGTCCATATACAGTAATGTTAACGATAAATTTAGAGCCTGTTTATGGAATTGTATTAGCATTTTTAATTTTTGGAGATTCAGAAAAAATGAACCCAGGATTTTATTACGGAGCCCTTATTATACTTAGCACAGTAGTGTTGAATGGTATATTTAAAAATATTAAAAAAATAAAAAGACAAAGGTCTTAATACTAGTTTAACAAGTATTGTTTTATATTTGTCTGCTAACCCTAGTTAAAAAAAACAAAATATATTCTTGATATGGAATATTTAGAATTTGAACTCCCCATAAAAGAACTCGAAGAACAATTTGAAAAAGCTTGCGCTATAGGAGCAGAAAGTGATGTTGATGTCACGGATACCTGTAAGCAAATTGAAAAAAAGTTAAATGAGACTAAAAAGGAGATTTATAAGAACTTGACTGCTTGGCAGCGAGTACAATTATCTAGACATCCATCTAGGCCATATACATTAGATTATATAAATGCTATATGCGGAGATTCTTTTTTAGAATTACATGGAGATCGTAATGTTAAAGATGACAAAGCGATGATTGGAGGTTTAGGTAAAATTGGTGATCAAAGTTTTATGTTCATTGGTCAACAAAAAGGATACAATACAAAGACAAGACAATATAGAAACTTTGGGATGGCTAATCCTGAGGGATATAGAAAAGCACTTCGTTTGATGAAAAGCGCTGAAAAATTCAATATTCCTGTAGTTTGTTTTGTTGATACTCCAGGAGCATATCCAGGTTTAGAAGCTGAGGAAAGAGGACAAGGAGAAGCTATTGCTAGAAATATCCTAGAAATGACACGTCTTAAAGTTCCTATTACTGTTATTATTATTGGAGAAGGTGCCAGTGGAGGTGCATTAGGAATAGGAGTTGGTGATAAAGTATTGATGCTAGAAAATTCTTGGTATTCTGTAATCTCTCCTGAGAACTGCTCTTCTATTCTATGGAGAAGTTGGGAGCAAAAGGAAATTGCAGCCGAAGCATTGAAATTAACTGCAAAAGATAGTGCTAAACTTAAAGTTGTGGATGAAATCGTAAGAGAACCGCTTGGTGGAGCTCATAGTGATCGTGAAAAAACATTTAAAGCTGTTCGAGACAAAATTTTGTCATCTTTTGAAGAGATGAAAAACTTATCACCAGAAGAATTGGTAGAAAAGCGTATGGATAAATATGCAAATATGGGGGTCTTCAAAGGCTAACCCCTAATAAATCACTTGACACAAAAATCTGAAGTTTTTGACTTCGGATTTTTTTATGCTTATTAACAATATAATTAAGTTATCAACATTTCATTTGTTGAAGACTGGTGGACATTGATTACCTTTGTATAAGGTCCACCTCTTTACAATTTTTTTACATTCGTGGTTATGGAAAAAGTACAGCAAGCTCAGCAATCTAATTATGGTCGGGGGAACGTAATTTCGCTGGAAAAAGGAAAAATACCTCCTCAAGCAACTGATTTAGAGGAAGTTGTGCTTGGGGCGATGATGATAGATAAAAAAGGAGTCGATGAAATTATCGACATTCTTAATCCCGATGTTTTTTACAAAGAATCTCATAAATATATTTTTGACGCTATATATAAGTTGTTCGAAAACTCAGAGCCGATTGACTTATTAACGGTTTCGAGTCAACTTAAGAAAGATGCAAAACTTGAATTAGCAGGTGGGGAATTTTATCTAATTCAACTTACCCAAAAGGTAGCATCTTCAGCACATATCGAATTTCATGCTCGTATAATTTTGCAGAAATATATACAGCGTAGTCTGATAAAAATATCGAATGAGATTATCGAAGAATCATACGATGAGACCGCAGATGTCTTCGATCTTTTGGACATGGCAGAATCTAGATTATATGAGGTAACTCAAGGAAATATAAAAAGATCCACAGAGACTGCTCAAAGTTTAGTAATTCAAGCAAAGAAAAAAATTCAGGAAATATCGAATAAAGAAGGAATGAGTGGAGTTCCTTCTGGTTTTGATAAATTAGATAAGCTGACCTCTGGTTGGCAACCAAGTGACTTGATTATTGTTGCAGCACGTCCTGGTATGGGTAAAACTGCTTTGACATTGTCTATGGCTAGAAATATGGCAGTTGGAGCTAATATTCCTGTTGCATTCTTCTCATTAGAGATGTCATCAGTACAGCTGATTACACGTTTAATATCTTCAGAAACGGGTCTTTCTTCAGAGAAATTACGTACTGGTAAGTTAGAAAAACACGAATGGGAACAACTTAATGTAAAAGTAAAAGACTTAGAGAAAGCTCCTCTTTTTATAGATGATACTCCTTCTCTTTCCATTTTTGATTTACGAGCAAAAGCAAGACGTCTTTCTTCTCAGCATGGTATAAGAATGATTGTTATAGATTATTTACAATTAATGACAGCAGGTGGTAGTGGTAAGAATGGAAACCGTGAACAAGAGATTTCGACAATTTCTCGTAACCTTAAGGCATTAGCAAAAGAATTGAATATTCCTGTTATTGCATTATCACAGTTATCACGTGCTGTAGAAACTCGTGGAGGTAGTAAGAGACCGTTATTGAGTGACTTGAGGGAATCTGGAGCGATTGAGCAGGATGCGGATATTGTAGCATTTATATTTAGACCAGAATATTACAAGATAGATGAGTGGGATGATGAAGAAAGATCACCTACTCAAGGACAAGGAGAGTTTATTGTTGCCAAACACCGTAATGGTGGTTTAGAAAATATTAGGTTAAAATTTATTGGTCACTTAGGTAAATTTGATAACTTAGATGACTTTAGTACTCCTTTTGAGTTTCATTCTAAGATGAATGATGGTAAAGAAGAAGATGATCCTTTTAGTACAAGCCATCTTCCTAGTGCCGATGAAGCCTTTGGGAGTAGCATAAATGACTCTAATGATGATGATGACGTTCCTTTCTAAAATGAAGTGTAAATTTTTGATTTACACACTATTATTTTTCTTTACTTTTCAATCATACGCTTCGTATGTGTTAATTCCTATGGATGCCGAAGGTCAGCAAAACCATTTAAAAGCCTATGGAATTACATATTGGACACTTAGCAAAGATCTAAAAGTTAAATGGCTACTTAATTATAGAGGAGGTTCTTTTTTATTACCTGATACGGATGACATTAAAAAAGAATGTACGATTCGTGGGGTTTCTTATGAAGTTCTGAGCAACGCTAAAACAGAAGAAATTTTAGAGGATATAAGTAGTCCCTCTAAAAATATGGAAGCTGTTATTTTAGAAAAAGCACCTAAAATAGCGGTGTATTCTCCAAAAGGGAATCAACCTTGGGATGATGCGGTAACAATGGTTTTAACGTTTGCCGAAATCCCGTACGAGACTGTATATGATAAAGAAGTTTTAGAAGATAATCTTATTTTATACGATTGGTTACACTTACATCATGAAGATTTTACTGGACAATATGGTAAGTTTTATGCATCTTATAGAGCGGCACCTTGGTATATACAAGAAAAAGCCAATGCAGAGAAATTGGCATTTGAACTAGGTTATGAAAAGGTTTCTCAAGAAAAACTTGCAGTAGCACTTAAGATTCGAGATTATGTAGTAGGTGGTGGGTTTATGTTCGCTATGTGTAGTGCTACAGATAGTTTTGAAATAGCTATAGCTGCAGAAGGAGTGGATATTTGCGAGCCAATGTTTGACGGAGATCCAAGTGAACCAGGTTATCAGTCTAAAATCGATTATAATAAAACATTTGCGTTTAAAGATTTTACGCTCGAACGTAGTCCAAATGTATATGAGTTTTCTTCTATAGATATGACTAGAAAACGTCGTATTTCTAAAACTACAGATTATTTTACGCTAATGGATTTTTCTGCGAAATGGGATCCGATTCCTACGATGCTTTGTCAAAACCATACCGCATTGGTAAAAGGCTTTATGGGGCAGACCACGGCATATGACCCTAAGGAGATTAAATCTAATGTATTAGTTCTTGGAGAAAACAGAACTAATAACGAAGCTAGATATATTCACGGAATTAAAGGAAAAGGTTTCTTCACCTTTTACGGAGGTCATGATCCAGAAGATTATCAGCATAGAGTAGGAGATCCAAAAACTGAGCTAGAATTGCATCCTAATTCTCCTGGATATCGCTTGATTCTTAACAATGTTCTCTTTCCCGCAGCCAAAAAGAAAAAACAGAAAACATGATTACTTTGATTTTGTTTTAAAGAATTAAATCACTGTTTATAGGGTAATTTGAGGATTAAACATTTTGTAGTTTTGATTCTATGGTAAAAAAAATCATAATGATAGTTGCTATTTTGTTTATATCAATAGGTGCCTTGTGTATTTATGGATTGTATCGTTTTTTTAATCCTTTTGGGAGAGAAGTAAATAAAGAATTATCGGACTCTTATTATTATACTAGGGATAAAGAAGGTATTATTTATAGTCCAATGGGTAATTGGTTTGAATTAGGAAAAGATGAAATGGAAGTTGATATGCAAACATTTCAGGTACTAGCAAGGGACTATGCTAAAGATAAAGATCAAGCTTATTTTAAATCAAGAGCAATTAATAATGAAATAGATCTTGCATCATTCGAAGTGCAGTTAGGGTATACACCTATAGATAAAAATCATGTATATGAATTAAACGATAATTATTATCATATAGGTACAAAAGATATAAAAGCACTAAAAATTCTAGAAGGAGCAGATGCAAAAACTTTTACTCAGATAAGTTTCGATTTTGCTAAAGACAAGAATTTTGTATATCAAAATTATAAGAGAAATGACTCCCTAGATGTTGCATCCTTTGAAGAGATTAATAGTCACTTTTGTAAAGATAAAAAAGGAGTGTATTATTATTCTTATGGAAATCCTACATATAAGATTGAAGAAGCTAATATCTCAGGAATTGTTTCTTTGACAGACTACTATATTCGAGACGATAATAATGTGTATTTTTATGTGGGATATCAAAATTCAGAAAGCCTAGATGAAGTTATTACTATTCCTTTTAAAAATAGTAACGCTATTAATTTTTTTGAGGATAATGGATTAGTGAGAATAGACGATAAGATATTTTATCAAGGAGAGGCAATAGAAGAAGTAGATGTTACTACTTTTAAAGAACTAGAGCATGGGTACACAAAAGATAAAAATTACGTCTTTTTTAATGGAAAGATAATCGATGGGGCAGACACAAATACGTTTAGATATAATACGAATACTTATACTTTTTCGGATAAAAATCACATTTACGAAGTTGGTGAAATTGTAAAAAGTAAAAAGTAAATTTTGATTTTTGTAAGGTTGTAAATAAAAGACGACTATTGTAAACTTAAACAATAACCTTACATCCAAAAATGGAAAAAATAATAGTATCCGTACTAATTCTCAGTGTTTTATTTTCTTGTAAAGAAACACCTAAAGAAGAAAAAGAAATTGTTGTAGAAGAGAAAGAAGAAATAATTATTCCTGATCGCTCTAGTGATTTCCCAAAAGATATAGCTGCTGTTTTTAAAGCTCACGGTGGGATTCAATCTTTTGATGAAAAGAATTCCTTGGTTTTTGAACTTTCTAACCCAGAAGGTAATGAAAAGCATACTACGGATCTTAAAACTAGACATGCACGTATCGAAACAGACAAGTTTCAATTAGGTTTTGATGGGAAAGAAGCATGGATTGAGCAAGATTCAACTTATTTTAAAGGGAACCCACGTTTTTATCATAACTTGATGTTCTATTTTTATGCAATGCCTTTCGTATTGGGAGATGATGGTATTTCTTATGAAAAAGTGGACGATTTAAAAGTGGGAGAAGTATCATATCCTGGTTATAAAATATCTTATGGAGAAGCAATTGGTGATTCTCCAAAGGATAATTACTTTGTATACTATGATTCAGAATCATATAAGATGAAATTTTTAGGATACACAGTAACATTTTTTAGTAAAGAAAGTAGTGAGAAAATTAGCCTTATAGAATATTCAGATTGGAATGATATTGATGGGTTATTGTTGCCAAAAACCTTAAAATGGAGATCTTATAAAGATGGAATTGTAGGAGAAGTTAAAAGTGAGAGAAACTTCGTAAATGCCTCTGCGAGTAAAGAAAAAATGGATGCTTTTATATTTAGTAAGCCGAAAGATGTGAAATAGGTCTTCTATAAATTATAAGATATTAAAAAAGAGCTCTGTTAGTTTTTGTCTAACGGAGCTCTTTGTTTTTTCAGAAAGCGAAAACTTTTTTTGATAAAAATACAGGTATGATTTTTAGTATTTGATAATTATATAAGAGAATACTCTTTGTTTATTGCGAAAAAATCATAAGTGGTGCACTTTTAAATAAGAATACCTTAAAGTCTATTCAAGTACATTTTTAGAATTAATTAATTTTATATCCTTTATCTAATTCTATTTACGAAAACGATATAGTAACACACACAAAAATAATTTTATGTATAAAGAACTAACAACGAGTAATAGGATTTTGATGGGACCTGGACCATCAGATGCACATCCTAGAGTACTTAAAGCAATGTCTACACCATTAATTGGGCATTTAGATCCAGAATTTGTAACCATTATGGATGAGGTTAAAACGATGGTACAAGATACTTTTATGACTAACAATCATATGACTTTTGTAGTTTCTGCTCCCGGTAGTGCTGGTATGGAAACTTGTTTGGTTAATTTATTAGAACCTGGAGACGAAGCTATTATTTGTATCAATGGAGTTTTTGGTGGTAGAATGGCGGATATAGCCGAAAGATGTGGTGCTAAAGTACATAAAGTTGAGGTAGCTTGGGGAACAGTGATCACTCCAGAAGATATAAAAAAGGCCTTGGACATATGCAAAAAACCAAAATTAGTAGCACTTGTACATGCAGAAACTTCTACCGGAGCTTTACAACCTTTAAAAGAAATTAGTGATCTGGTTCATAATGCTGGTGGATTATTAATGGTAGATGCTGTAACTTCTTATTGTGGTATGGAACTAAAAGTGGATGATTGGAATATAGATGCAATATACACTGGTACACAAAAGAATTTAAGTGCCCCTCCAGGTTTATCACCTGTAAGTTTTTCTGATAATGCGCTAAAAGCACTAGAGAATAGAAAAACAAAGGTGCAAAGTTGGTTTTTAGATTTAAGTTTAGTTAAAAACTACTGGGGAGGTGCTAAACGTGCTTATCATCATACTGCACCAGTTTCTTCGGTATACGCTTTAAGAGAATCGCTAAGAATCGTATTAGAGGAAGGTTTAGAAAACAGATGGAAAAGACATCAAGAAGTACACGAGGTTTTAAAAACAAAACTAGAATCTTTAGGATTTAGATATTTAGTAGAAGAGCAATATCGATTACCCAATTTAAATGCAGTTTTTTTACCAGAAGGAAATGATGAAGCAATATTGCGTAAAAAGTTACTAACTAAATATAATATTGAAGTAGGAGGTGGTTTAGGCGCTTTCGCAGGAAAGATATGGAGAATAGGAATTATGGGGGAGAGCTGTACACATAATCACGTAAATATGTTGGTTAGTGCATTGCAAGATATGAAAGAATTTAAAAGCTGATATATCAATTGTAGTGTATAGAGTTTCACTGAAAACAGGGTGTGATTTAAGGTTGATTTTCTTGATTTTTGTGTAAATAAATTAGTTCACACATTTTTTAATCTCTTAAAACCTTATTCAATGAGTTCTATTAGTAATGACCAAATGGTAGTAGAAATTTTAAACTTTTTTTATCCTAAGAATACAATCTCAGAACATGATGTATCAGATCAATTAGGTGATTTGGCGGCAGAAATGTATGCAGAAGCATTAGAGGCTTCTGCTGCAATGCATTTAGTCCCAAGACCTACGTATACTCCATCAATGTCTTGGTTAGTAAAAGAAGGTGTGAAAGCTTTCTGGAGATCAAGAGGAGAGGATGAAATATATGAATCCGTAAGAGCTACAGTCGCGCTTAAATATAAAAGTAAACATCAGATGAGTAAATTGGGAATTTAAAAAGAAAGAGGCACTTCTATGAAGTGCCTCTTTCTTTTTAATGAAATAAAGCTTTTTTATTTTGTATACTTATCGCTATAGCGTTTCCATAGTTTTGTTTGGTGACTTTCTAAGCTGATATCTCTTCCTTGGATAAAGGCTTTTTCTAACTGATTGGTTCTCATGTCTAAAGCATCTCCAATACTTATAAATAAAGTAGCATCTTTACCAACTTCTAAGGTGCCTACGATATTATCAATGCCTAAAATTTTAGCACTATTACCAGTAATTAGCTGTACAGCCTTTTCTTTATCTAATCCGTGAGCAGCCACAGTTCCAGCTTGGAAAGGGAGGTTACGCGCATTGGCGCGTTCCATCTGACCGCTGTTTTGTAATGCTACTAACACACCTGCATCTACCAATAACTTTGCATTTTTATATGGCAAATCATAATCATCATCTTCATAATTTGGTGTAGAGTGTGTTCTTGTAAGTAGTACAGGAATGTTTTGTTGTTTAAGCTGTTCGGCTACTTTATAAGCTTCATCAGCTCCTACCAATACTACTTTTTTAAGTTGTTGTTCTTTAGCAAAACGCAATACATCCAAAATAGCTTTTTCCGCTCCAACATGAACAAATAAGGTCTGTGTACCATCAAAAACTTTTTGCATTGCTACATGAGGTAAGTTTTCGTTACTAGTGTTCGATTGCATAGTAGCTTTGGCTTGATTCATATAATCTGCTAGAGCAGTTACCTGTTCCTGATATTTTTTATTAGGTTTAAATCCAGGATCTTCTCCTAGCCACCATCTACCTCTAGTAAAAGGACTTGGCCAATTCATATGGATCCCATCATCGGTTTTGATGGCAGCATCTTCCCAATTCCAAGCATCTAATTGTACAATAGAAGAAGTGCCAGAAATCCATCCGCCACGTGGTGTGGTTTGCGCAATCAATACACCATTTGGACGCATACTTTCTACAATTTTACTTTCTGCATTGTATGCTATAATACTTCGGATGTGTGGATTAAAACCTCCAATTTCACTGTCATCATCGGTAGCTCTTACGGCTCCGATTTCAACCAACCCTAAGGTAGAATTAGGTGCTATAAATCCTGGGTATATATGTTTTCCAGTTGCATCAATTGCTTTTCCTTTGGTAGCAACAGTACCATTGGTACCAACAGTAGTAATTTTACCATTTTCGAAAATAATAATGCTGTTGGCAATCACTTCTCCATTACCGATATGAGCAGTAGCTCCGGTAATAGTAATTGCTTCAGTCTGGCTTTTTGCCGGAGTTTGTTGTGCAGTTACACTTCCGAATGTAACCATTAGCAACAATAGTATATATGATATTTTTTTCATTTTGTAATCGGTGTTTAGTGAATGTGTTCTACAGTATCGCAGTGAAAATGTTGTTTTTCTTTTTTCTTAGGCGGCTGTGTTTTTAATCCACTATTTTTTGCCTTTAATAACATGGTAGACAGCTCGTTTCTTTCATCAGCAATTGATTTTCGCATAGCTTTGTCTTTTTCTAAATCAAAATAAGTAGCTCCATCAATCAACGTTTTTTCTGCTTTGGCATATATAGAAAGAGGGTGATCTGTCCATAAAACAACATCTGCATCTTTTCCTACTTTAATACTCCCTACACGATCATCAATGTGTAACATTTTTGCTGGGTTTAGCGTAACAAATTTCCAAGCTTCTTCTTCACTAATTCCTCCATATTTCACGGATTTTGCAGCCTCTTGATTTAATCGTCGAGACATCTCACCATCATCACTATTAATAGCAACAAGTACTCCTTGATTATGCATAATGGTAGCGTTATAAGGAATGGCATCATTTACTTCATATTTATAAGCCCACCAGTCAGAAAAAGTAGATCCAGCTACACCGTGTTTAGCCATTTTGTCTGCAACCTTATATCCTTCAAGAATGTGGGTAAACGTGTTGATTCTAAAGTTGAATTTTTCAGCCACTTTCATCAGCATATTAATTTCACTCTGCACATAAGAGTGACAGCTTATAAAACGTTTGCCATTGAGGATTTCAACTAAGGTTTCCATTTCTATATCTTTTCGATATGGCTTTCCACTATTTTTTAGTTTTTCATATCGCTTAGCACGTGTAAAATAATCTACATACAATTGTTCTACACCCATACGAGTCTGTGGGAAACGTATTCTTTCTGCATCTCCCCAATTACTTTGTTTCACATTTTCTCCTAAGGCAAATTTGATAAACTTAGGTGAGTTATTGAAAATAAGATTTTCTGCACTTTCTCCCCATTTTAATTTTAGGATTGCTGATCTACCGCCAATAGGGTTAGCCGATCCGTGTAAGATTTGGATAGAAGTTACTCCACCCGCAAGGTTTCTATACATATTGATGTCATCTGGTGAGACCACATCCTCTATTGTTACTTCTGCAGTTGAATTATGGCCAGCTTCATTAATTGCTGCTGCTGCGATATGAGAATGCTCATCAATAATACCGCTAGTTAAATGTTTTCCAGTAGCGTCTACAATTTTAGCATTTCCAGCATTTAGATTTTTTCCGATCCCGGCAATTTTTCCATTTTTGATTAAGACATCAGTTTCTGTCAGAATTCCATCAACTTCGTTTGTCCATACAGTGGCATTTTTGAATAATATGTTTTCAGATTTAGGAAGTTTACTATTTCCGTAGGCGATATTTGGATAGGTTACTGGCAGTACCTTTGGGGTCTCCTTTTTGTCTTCAGATTTTTTTCCATCTTTTTTAGCAGCATCTTTTGGCTTTTGTTTTGCCGTAAAAGTTGTCTCTGATCCGTTTGGCAAAATCGCCTTTCCGCTCCAAAATTTAGGGTTTTTATTAATTGCAGTTACTATTCTAGTATATTGAGTTTTTGTAGTATCAGCGTCCGTAAAAGTAAGGGATACCCAATCATTAGTGTATGTCATTTTACTTCCTAATTTAGTTTCTCCAAGTTTTACTTCGGCCTTTGGTTTAGCAGGTTTTCCCGAAATGGATACATCATACGTTTTTCCGGCAAGTGTTAGTTCATATGCACCATTGATATCCGTGGTATTCATATCATTAACAATGTTCTTATGTCCCTGTACCCAATTTTCATAGATAATATTATCCTTGGAAAATAACTCTTGACTAGTAATTAAAAAATTAGCATATGCCCCTTTTTTAAGAGTTCCTAGTACATCACTTTTTCCTAAGATCTGAGCAGGAACTGTAGTCAACGCTTCTAATGCAATTTTTTTGTCTAATCCGTGCTTGATTGCTTTTTCGATTCTTGCATTGAGATCAGCAATCTTTTTTAGCTTGTGTGTAGTTAGTGAAAATTGAACTCCATTTTTAGCCAAAATAGATGGGTTTGTCGGTGCTTGGTTCCAATGGCGCATATCACCTAAGCTTACTAGGTTAGCCATATACGGGTCAGATACATCATAAGCTTCGGGAAAATCAAGCGGAATTATATATTTGGCATTGGTAGCTTTTACTTTATTGATTCTAGCATATTCGTCACCACCACCAACGATGATGTATTGAATATTAAATTCGTCACCTACTTTATCGGCTCTAAAACCATTAATTCTACTTCCTGCTTCAAAAATTTGAGGTAAGTTTTTGTTTTTATTCAAAGCTTCTATAGATAGATCTTTATAATCTGTATCATTAGTGGTGTACCATTTGGCATCTAAATATACTTGTCTTAGCAGTGCCATCGAACCCATTAGTGATGTAGGGTACATTTGTTTGCTTTTATTGCTTTTTGAAAAAGAAAGTAATTGTGATGATGCATCACTTAATAAACGATCACCTTTGGTGCCATCATTATTAAGAGCGACTAATAAACCGGTTCCTCTCATAATTCCATCAGGCATATGAGTATTTAATGTTCCAAATCCAGCTTTGATAAACTCATCAGCCTTTTTCTTGTCATAAGTAAAATCATCTAATGAATTTGTTTCTGGACGGATATGGTCATTCCAATAATATCCTTCTCTAGAAGCATCATATTGAGGATTGCTTCTAAAAGAACCTCCTTGTCTTTTAGGCTTTTTAATTCCGAAGCTAGTAAAAGGATCAATGAAGGAAGCATATATGTGTTTCCCTTGCAGATCAATTACAATACTATTTTTAGGAATGGATAATCCAGTACCTACTTGTTGAATTTTACCTTTTTGTATAATTAATGTGCCATTAGTAATCTCTGTTCCAGGAGATGTGTGAATGACAGCATTCGTAAAAACAGTATAATTAGAATTAGACGTCTTAACACCGTCATTTTTTGGGAAATATTCTTGAGCATAAAAATTAAATCCCATAAATATCACAGCAAGTGATAAAAATAGTTTTTTCATAAGAGTTAGTGTAAAAAATGAATTGGTTTTAAAGATAACTTTTGCTACAGAAAGACCTTACAAATTAGTAATTTTTTAACAAGGAACAGGAAATTTTGAATTCTACAATTACAGATACATTATAACTTATCCTTATAATAGTTTACTAGTAATGCAACTACATAGCTATACGTTTCCATACCTTTTGGTTGATTATTAGCCTTAAGATAGCTGTCGTATGTACTTTTAAAAATAGGTTCTAGTGGATTTTGATAACTCATCCAAAAGTCATTCACTTCTTTGTAATTTTTTAATATTCCGGGTCTTAGTTTTTCGATCAAGCAAAATGCTTTTTGCTCGTCTCTAAGGTAGAGGTCATTAAGACAGAATTTAAGAGCAAAAGTGGTTCCACTATAGTTGAAATAAGGATCATTAAAATTCATAGTGGTTAAAGCCGCGATAAAATTAGCTTCATTTTCTTTTGCAAATCCTAATTGGTGTGCTTCTTCATGGCAACTAGTGGTCGGAGCTTTATAATTAAGAATTAATCCATTTACTTGGGCTTCATTGGTAATAGGATTTAAATATCCACTAAACCCCATATATGTTAAGGGAATACTCAGTAAAGATTTTTTAATACTTTTTGGAGAATATCGAAGATTAGGAATTACTTCATTAATTTGTTCGTAGGCTGGTATTGTTTTTTCGAATATTTCCTCTTTGTCATAAGGCATTACTATTGATAGAGAGTCATCGGATTCTAAACTTTCATGTATAGAATTAGCGCGTTTAATAAGTTTTTCAGAGACCATTAAAAGTTCAGCTTCACTGTATTGATCTTCAATTTCTAATATTTCGTGCATTGGTAATCTATAATAGTTCATTCCCCATAACAAATGAAAAGCGGCATATACTATAGATATGGTAGCACCTACATCTAACAATATTTTTTTCCATTGAACTTTTTTTCGAAATACTTTCTTAAATAAAAAACGAATCAAAAGAATAATTAAAATACTATACCCTATATCACCAAAAGAAAAAGGAATCCAACCAAATACATATCGCAAGGCTTTAGAGGTGTAAACAAAAACTCCATTACTATAAAAACGATCTATAAATTCTGGAAAGAAAGAAAGAATTTTGATAATTATAAACTGAACTGGTAAAAGAAAAGTAAGGTATAGTTTTGTTTTAGATTGCATGTAATGAAATATATCAGATTGTAAATCTACAACATTTAATATATGATTTGAATTAAGATTATCATAATGTACATTTGCCAAAAACACAATACATATATGAATTCAGAAATAAGAAACCTAGAGCCTAAGAAACTTTGGAATAAATTTGCGGATTTGAACGCTGTACCAAGGCCTTCTAAAAAAGAAGAGCGAGTAATTGCTTTTATGAAAGATTTTGGTACGTCTCTTGGGTTACCGGTAGAAGTAGATGAAGTAGGGAACGTTTTGATAAGAAAACCTGCTACTTCTGGCATGGAGAATAGAAAGACTGTAGTGATGCAATCTCATCTAGATATGGTACATCAAAAAAATGCTGATACGGTTTTTGATTTTGATACTCAGGGAATAGAAATGTATGTAGATGGTGATTGGGTGCGTGCTAAAGGAACTACTTTAGGAGCTGATAATGGATTAGGTGTAGCTACTATTATGGCTATTCTAGAATCTAGTGAATTATCACATCCTGCAATCGAAGCATTGTTTACTATTGATGAAGAAACTGGAATGACCGGAGCAATGGGATTAAAACCAAATTGGTTACAAGGAGATATTCTACTTAACTTAGATACAGAAGAAGATGATGAAATTGGAGTTGGATGTGCAGGTGGTGTAGATGTAACTGCAGAGAGGACTTACAGTCAGGAAGATATGCCGGAAGGTAAAACAGCATATCAAATTTCTGTGACTGGTCTTAATGGAGGCCATTCTGGAATGGATATTCATAAAGGTTTAGGTAATGCTAATAAAATAATGAATAGATTGTTATTTGATGGTTTTGAGAATTTTGGACTTAGAATTCATGAGATTAAAGGTGGGAGTTTACGAAATGCTATTCCTAGAGAGAGTTTTGCAACAGTTGTTGTTGATACGATACAATCTGAAGCTTTTGAATTTGAAACTTCGGAATTGATCTCTACAGTAAAAAAAGAACTTTCTTTGGTAGATCCAAGCCTATCAATAGAATTGAAGCAGGTTGAACTACCGAGTAAAGTAATGGAATTGGGTGTTCAAGAGGGGGTTTTAAAATCTTTATATGCCGCTCATAATGGTGTATACGTTATGAGTTTATCGATCTCTGATTTAGTGGAAACATCTAATAATATAGCAAAAGTAACGATTGGCAACGGAAATATTAAGATTGAATGCTTAACTAGAAGTAGTGTAGATTCTACCAAATTAGATTTAGTTAATAAGTTACGAGCTACTTTTGAATTGATAGGATGCGAAGTAACAACGGATGGCGATTATCCAGGTTGGGCACCAAATATGGATTCTGCAATATTAAAAGTATTAGATAGTTTGTATCAAAAAATAAATGGAGAAAAAGCTCATATTGCCGCTTGCCACGCCGGTTTAGAATGTGGTATTCTGGGACAGAATTACCCAGATATGGATATGATATCTTTTGGTCCTACGATTTTAGGAGCACATTCTCCAGATGAGAGAGCTAGTATTTCCTCTGCTCAGAAGTATTGGGGATTTGTCAAAGAAATACTAGAAAATATTCCTAATAAATAGTTTTTTAATTTATACTAAAAGAAAAGGCATCTCAAATAAAACTTGAGATGCCTTTTTTATATTATTAATAGATAGGTTTATTGTTTTCCTAAGATCCCAACTAATTCTAGTTCGAAAACCATTTCTGTATTTGGTGGAATTGGAGCTCTACCTCTTTCTCCATATCCTAAATGAGGAGGGACAAAGATAATAGCTTTATCTCCTACTTTCATTTGTTGAACTCCTTCTTTAAAACCAGGAATCATTTTAGCTTCTGGAGAATAAGGAATTTCTAAAGGAACATATCCTTTTGGATGGTCAGCACGACGCTGATCAAAAAGTCCCATTTCTCTTGCTTTTTCTACAAGGTTTGTGTCAAACATTTTTCCATCAGTAAAGGATCCTTGATAGTTTACTTGTACCATATCACTTTGCTTAGGTTGTTCTCCATTTCCTTGTTCTAAAAATAGGATCTCTAACCCACTTTCTAACTTAGTCGCCTTTTTTCTTAATTCAGCGAATTCTGCAGCAATAGCAGGAAACTTTTTAGCTATCTCAGCTTGTCTTTCCTTTTCAATACGTTCTTTCTCTAATTTTTCTTCTTCTAGCGCCTTTAGTTTATCTTCAAAAGCCGCTTTAGAATCAAATGCTTTAGCATCTTTTCCTTTACGAATGATATTAACTTGTTCCATTCTTATTTCAGATACAGGTTTGTCTCCAGGTTTAGTTTCAGTGACACCAATACTATCCACGATATCCTGACCAGAAACGATTTCTCCAAAAACAGTATGTTTACCGTTTAACCAAGGAGTTTCTTTTAATGTAATAAAGAATTGACTTCCGTTGGTAGCTGGACCAGAGTTAGCCATAGATAAAATACCTTTAGACTTATGCGTTAATGAGTCTACGATTTCATCCGGAAATTTGTAACCAGGGTCACCTGTTCCTGTTCCTAGAGGATCACCAGTTTGGATCATAAAATCTTTGATAACTCTATGGAAAATAATTCCGTTGTAATACTTCTTTCCTTTATATAAACTATCTACCATAGTGTTCGTTCCTTCTGCTAGAGAAACAAAATTTGCCACTGTCATTGGAGTTTCTTTGTAATGTAATTCAGCTATAGCAGTTCCTTTATTGGTAATGATTTCTGCATAGATTCCATCTCCAAGTTCTGGGTACTTTTCCTCGCAATTAGTAAATGTAAGGGTGATAAGTGCTAAAAATAAAAGACTTAATTTTTTCATTTTTTTAGTTAAGATTTAATTTTTTTTTGTTGATTGTTTTGTGATTTTATTGAGTTTTACTCTAGATATTAACGGAATATTTGTTCCAATCTTATGATTGTCTCCATAATATCCGTATGCTTGATAAGAAGGGAATAGAAATGTTACTATTTCTCCCTCTTTCATTATTTTTAATCCTTCTCTCAAACCAAAAAATAGATCTTCTTGGTCAATAGCGTAGTTTACAGTGTCTAACTCTTTTTCACTATATATAGTATCTCCGTTAAGATCTTTGATGTCATAATTGAAATTAACAATATCACCAAATTTGGCAGTACCAGAAGTTAAAGTGTCTTTTTTTTCATAATAATACCAAAACCCCCCTTCAGAAGTAATGTAATTATTAGAAGAATCTTGCTGTATTATTTTTTGTATCCTAGCCTCTTCTCGTGCGCTAAGTTCTTTATTTCGATTAATAGATTCATTAATAAATGATCCTGACGAAATACTTACAGGTTTTCTTGCTTCTGGAGCTTTACAAGAGAAAAATAGCGTTAGGAAACTTATTAATAGGAGAAAATATCTCATGAATTCAGGGCATTTTTATAAGACGGTAAGATACTAATAAATTTTTCAACAGTTTCGCCTAGAGAAAGATTACTTTTTCCTCCAGCAGCATTATGATGTCCTCCTCCTTCGAAGTGATTTCTAGAAAATTCATTCACCGAAAATTCACCTTTAGAGCGTAGTGATATTTTTATAATATTTTCGCCTTTGTTTTCTATAAAAATGAGTGCAAAAACAATTCCTTCTACAGATAATCCCATATTAACAAATCCTTCGGTATCACCTTTTTTGAAATTATGATCATCCAATTCTTTTTGAGACAATGTGATGTAAGCAGTATTGTATTCTGGAAGTACTTTTAAGTTTTTAAGTGCTACACCTTGTAATTGTAATCTAGAATAGGTGTTGTTGTCATAAATATTTTCGTGAATAGCAGTGTTGTTAGCTCCACGTTCAATTAGGTCAGCGATCACTTTATGCGTAATATTTGTCGTGGATCGAAATCTAAACGAACCTGTATCTGTCATAATACCAACATATATACAAGTAGCTATATCTGCTGTGATTTTATCCAAATCATCTAGATTTTCAATAAAATGATAAATCATCTGACAAGTTGAACTCATGTCGACATCACTATAGGTATAGGTAGCATAATTATCAGGTTGTTGATGATGATCAATCATAATGAAAGTGGTGTTTGTATGCTCTAACACGCTTTCCATATTTCCAGTTCTGGAAAAATGATTAAAATCTAATGTGAAAATTATATCTGCTTCTCTAATTTTTTTAACTGCTAATTCGGTATCACTATCATATTTAATGATAGAAGATTCACCTGGAATCCATTTTAGAAAACTTGGATAATCATTAGGCGTTATAACTGTAGATGTATGTCCTAAACTTGATAAATAATGATGTAGGGCTAGAGTAGATCCTATAGCATCACCATCCGGATTTTTATGAGGAATAATTACAATGTTTTTTTGAGTGCTTAAAAGCACTTTTATTTCTTTAAACTCACTTGTATTCATAGGTCAGCGAAGATACTATTAATTAATAATATGGTAATACTGGAATGATTACTTTTACCAATATCTAATTGTTTCGAAAAATGAAAACCCCAGTATCTATTTTCTTTTTTATACTATGTATCTTAAATTTTGTCTCTGCTCAAGAAATTTCTCAAAAAGGAAATACTGATTTTACAATAGCTTTTGGAAGTTGCAATAAACAAAATAGTCCTCAACCATTTTGGGAAGAAATTCTAAAGAACGGACCCGATGTTTTTATTTGGGGAGGAGATAATATTTATGGTGATTCTGATGATATGTCTAAAATTGCTGATGATTATAAAATTCAGAATAATAATTTGGGATATCAAAAATTAAAAAGTAAAGTTCCCATAATGGCCACCTGGGATGATCACGATTATGGCAAAAATGATGTAGGTGCAGAATGGCATAAGAAAAAAGAAAGTCAACAATTATTTCTTGATTTTATGGGCGTAGATAAAGATCATAAAAGAAGACAGCAGGAAGGGATATATGCATCTCATTTTTTTGAAACTTCTAAAGGTGGCATTAAGGTGATGATATTAGATACTCGATATTTTAGAGATTCACTTCGTAAAGATATTACAGGAAAAAAACGTTATGTACCTAATGATAACCTGAAGAGAACAATACTGGGTAAAAAGCAATGGATATGGTTAGAGAAAGAATTAAAATCTAGTCAAGCAGATTTTAATGTCCTTGTTAGTAGTATTCAGTTTTTATCCGGAGAACACGGATGGGAAAGTTGGGCTAATTTTCCGAATGAAGTATTAAAATTAGAAGAATTAATATCAAAAACAGAGGCTAAGAATTGTGTGATCTTAAGTGGTGATCGTCATATTTCAGAATTTTCAAAAAAGAATATATCTACTATTCCTTACCCTTTAATTGATTTTACTTCTAGCGGGTTAACGCATGCATATTCTAAATATAGTGGAGAACCTAATCAATATAGAACTGGAAAAGTGATTGCTATTCCAAGTTTTGGTATCTTAAAATTTGATTTTGACAGGAAATTAGTAACCATGCAAATGCGAGGAACTAGTAACGCCTTACTACAAGAAATAAAACAAGAGTATTTAAAAAAATAGAATAATTAAATTCGATTTTATAAAAGACAGTACTTTCTTAGGATTTTTATTGTTTTTGATGCTTTTATATATACTTTTGCACAAAATTTTGCATTTGACATTAATAGTCAAAAAGATAATTAAAAATCAATTTCCTTAACTAGGAGATAGGATAAAAACCAAACTTTAAAAATGGCAACAAATAGAACTTTTACAATGCTTAAGCCGGATGCGGTAAGAAAAGGATACATCGGTGCAATCCTTGAACAGATAACTGCTTCAGGTTTTAGAATTGTAGCAATGAAATTAACACAGTTAACTACTGATGATGCTAAAGCTTTTTATGCGGTGCATAGTGAGCGTCCTTTTTATGGAGAGTTAGTAGAATATATGACTAGTGGTCCAATAGTAGCAGCAATTCTTGAAAAAGAGAATGCTGTTGAAGATTTTAGAACTTTAATTGGAGCTACGAATCCAGAAGAAGCTGCTGAAGGAACTATCCGTAAGAAATTTGCTACTTCTATTAGCGAAAATGCTGTACACGGAAGTGATAGTGATGATAATGCTGCTATAGAAGGAGCTTTCCATTTTTCAGGAAGAGAGCAATTCTAAGAAAATTACATTATATAATGTTTAAAAAAGAGGTGTTGAATTCAACACCTCTTTTTTTGTAAAATAAACTTATTTATATTCTTTTTTCAGGAATAAGAGGTTACCAAAAAATCCTAAAACTAATATTAGGAGTAATGCCCAATGCTACAATATCAGAGTTTATAAATCGATTGTCTAAAGAGTTGGTTGTTCTAAATTCTCGATTTAGAAGGTTTTCTCTATCATATAGATTCAATACAGAAAGTCCTAATCGATATTTAGTATTAGGATTAGCACCAATTTTAAAATCATATATTGCAGAAAAATCAAGACGATGGTATATTGGCAAGTTATTTCCATTGATTTCTCCAAAATCCAGTACTACCAAATTTCCATTTTCGTCTACGCCATCTACATTAGTAAACGCTTTACCAGTATGCCATAACCAGCCTAATGAGAATTGAAAGTTATTAACTTTATAAAAGTGAGACCATTTAACAGTATGTTCTATGTTCCAATTACCAGGAAAAGATTGATTGTTATTAATGTCTTCAAATTTGTTTTTAGTGTTAATGTAGGAGTAACTCACCCAGGTTTTATAATTGTTAAATCGTTTCTTTAGGAAAAGATCAACTCCATAAACTCTACTTTCACCGGTGTGATAGGTGTTATCAATTGGGTTTATAAATCCTGCGGTTAGGGAAGTTATATCATCTATCTGCTTGTAATAAGTATCTATGTCAAAATACCATTTGTGTTTTTTAAAGCTACTTCCCAAAGTAAATTGGTAGCTGGTTATTACAGGAAATTGCTCTTTGTTGGATAAGGTCCAAACCTGATTCTCTAGAGATAGATCACTTACCACGGATTCTCTTATTTGGCTAACAGCTTGACTTCTGTATTCTCCTGTAGCATTAATTTCCCAAGATTTAGAGAGGTTTTTTTGTATAAAGATTCTAGGTTCTATAAATGATTGATTCAGTTCTGCATAATTATTAAATCTTACGCCCATAGAAAGGTATAAGTTTTTTGGTATTTCATATTTATACTCACCGTATATGGAGTGTGTATTAAGAAGGCGATTGTCTTGATCCAGAATCAATTCATATGTTGGTGTTGTTGTAACAAATGCATATTTAATAGTGTTATTAGAGAATTGATACCCGCCTAAAATTGTATGATATTGAGATAAAGAATATGTTACATCAATAGCAGCTCCTAAGTCTTTTACACTGTTCTTCTTACTTTCTGTTTCTATAATGTTTCCAGACTCACCTGTAATAAATTGATAATTTAATAGATACCTCGTATAATATCCACTGGTTTTAAGGTTAAAGCCATTATTCGATTGATGTTTCCAGCTAAGGTTATATCCTTCATTCTCCGTAATTAAATTATCATTAAAAGACATTAGGTTATCACTTCGTTTAAAATCAAGATCATTTTTACTGTAAAGCGCATTGGCTTCTATTTTATCAAAATCAGAAATTTTCGCGATTAGGTTGGCATTATAGTCTTCATAGAAAAAATCATTTTTTGCATTATTAAGTTCGATAGTTTCTGCAATTGTAGTATTTTGAAAAACTCGATCAGCAAACTGTTTATATGTAAAAGTTTCTAGAATATCGGTGTATGATCTTCTACCAGATATTTGTAATGAGACCTTGTCTTTGATAATTGGAGTATGAATAACTGCGTCTGCATTAATCAAATTAAAACCGGCTCCTCCAGAAAACCGATTAGCAATTTTATCTTCAGTCTTGATATCGATTATTCCAGAAATCCGATCTCCATATTGAGCGCTTACTCCACTTTTAGAAAAATCTACTTCTTTTACCACATAGGGGTTAAAAGCTGATATCATGCCAAAAAGATGTCCTTGATGATATGTTTTAATACCATTCCAGAGTACTAAGTTTTGATTAGGAGCACTACCTCTAACATATAACCCTGATGCTGTTTCGAAAGGGCTGTTGACACCAGGAGTTAATTGAATACTTTGTAAAATATCTGGCTCCGTAAGACCAGGAAGTATTTCTATATCTTCTAGATTTATATTAACTACACGCTTATTTTGAGTAATTCCCTTGGTAAGATACTCTTGTATAACAACTTCATCAAGGGTTTCAATAGCATTAATTAAGTATATATTGGTACATTTGGTATTGGTAAATTCGGATGAGTTTAAAACTTTTTGTCTAAATCCTGGTGCACTTATTAGAATAGGAGTATTAAAGGGTACTTCTTGGTTTTCAAAATAACCTTGATCATTAGTAGTAGTATTTGTTCTAGACCCTTTAAAGAATACTCTTATTCTCTCTAAAGGTTCATTACTTTCATTATAAATATAACCACAAATTGAAATAGTATCTGTTTTAGAATATTTTCTAATGGTGATGAAATTTTTTCCAGTAATTTCAAATTTTAGCTGCGTTTGTTTTTGCAGTAAATCAATTACTTCTTCTAAAGTAGTTTTTACACTTGTCTGTAAAGAAATTGGTTTATTTATAATCGTAGCATCTATATAAGAAAATTTGATTTTAAATTGTTTTTCGATAGAAGGGATTATTTGGGATAGCGCTTCATTTTTTGCACTGATAATAGTTGTTTCTTCTTGCGAAAAAACAGACATTCCCCAGAAAAGTATGCAAACACATAAAAATCTTGTCATTCTCTTATTTATCTAATACCACTGTTTTTTGGTCTTGCAATAATTTGTATTGTAAACCTAAGGTACTAAAAACTGTTTTAAGAGCAACTTCTATATCATTATTAGGAAAAGTTCCTGTATAGATTGTTTTGGTGTCAATTCCATTCGTATCGATAGAGATATTATACTGATCTTCCAATTCTATAAATACATATTTTAATGGTACACTTTTAAATGAACTGGTATTACTAATCCAAGAAGGTTCTAAAGCTTCTAACACCCAGTTCTCAGAAGCGATTTTAGCAATTTTTCTATAACCTTTCCCCGCTGTAAGTATAGTGTTTTCATCTCCTCGAGTAACATTAACTTTACCTTCATAGCATACCGCTTCGAAATAAGAAGGTAGCGATTGTACGTTAAATTCTGTACCAAGTACGGTAACATCTCCATTTGTGGTAGTAACCGTAAATTTGCTTCCTTTTTTTACTTTAAAATACGCTTCTCCTTCTAAGGATATTATTCTATTGTTTTCCCAATCATTTTTGTTAAAAGTAGCTTCTGATTTCGCATTCAATATCATTTCCGAACCATCTGGTAATGTAACAGCTAATTGTTCTCCATATGAAGTGGTAAAAGAGTTGCTTGATTTAAAAAAGAAAAAACCAAATAGTATAGCAATTGAGGCTGCAACAGCCATAGCTGGCCATAGTTTAATAACAGGTTTCTTATGCTGCTTTAAAGAAGTTTGTTTGTTAGATTTAATATTATTTAATGCGGTATCTAAATCATACGGTATTAATTCCAGAGTGTCTGCACCAGCCATAATCTTAGCGTAATGATCATATTCCGGATGAGATTGAAACTCACGAAGTTCCTCTGGAGAAAGCTCTCCATTAATCCATCTGGATAAGAATATATCATCTTTTTTATCGTCCAACATAACTTGTCTGTATATAATAGAAACGTTTTATTATCTAATAACCCTACCCCTATATTTATTTTTTTTCAAAACGATCTAGTGGTTTACTACCAGAAAACAATTATAAATCAAATATTTCCAATTTTTTTTCTTAGTGTTACCAATGCCTTATGCATTAATTTTTCAATTGCCTTTACTGATACATTAGATAATTCAGCAATTTCTCTATATGTTTTTTTATCGATTCTACTAAGTAAAAAAACTTCTCGTTGCCTGTCAGGTAAATCAGCTATAGCATTTTTTAATTTCTCCATATATTCTTTTTCGAGCATAACAAATTCTGGAGATTCATTAGTCACATCACTTTTTCTTTTTGTAATATAATTTTGATGTTTAAACTTTACCTGTTGATGTCTAGCATTACTAATTCCCAAATTAGTAGCAATCGTATAGACGTAACTTTTTGCTTTGTCTAAAGAAACCTTTGCACAATTATTCCATAGTTTAATAAAAGAATCTTGTACGATATCTTCTGCTTGATCAAGATCTCCAAACTTATAGTATAGATAATTCCTCAAAAGTTTAGCATGACTTTTGAAAAATTCATTAAAGACTTGTTCGTCACAAGTAGTGTTTTTACTATCAGACATTTGGGGGATTTATTTAGTGCCAAAACTAGATTTTTTTCTGATACCAAAAAAAATAAATCATAAAAAAAATAAAAGCTGGGGTGGGGTAGGATGATTGATTAGCGTTTTACTAGTGTTATAACACACAGAATATCTCAATTGAGTTTTACTTAATCTTTAATTAAAAAATTAAAATGAAAAATCTTAAAATTCTTGGCCTACTTATGCTAGGGCTTGTGCTAACATTTACTTCTTGTGAAGAAACTGATGATGGTGATTCAACCACCGATTGTCCTGAATTATCTTTTGAAAGAGATGGTGGGAAATTAATTGCAAATTTTGAAGAAATAAACAGTTTGGATGTTTACGAGTGGTTTGTAAACGATGAATTGGTAGAAACCGAAAGTTTAGAAAATCAACGTGATAATATATTAGATATTTCGGAATATAATCCTGGAACTTATACTGTTTGTATAAAGGCAGAGACTCCAGATTGTCCTAATGGAGTAGAATTTTGTAAAGAAATAGTTGTTGGAGAAGACATGGAAGGTTGCCCAGAACTAAAGTTTACCAGAGATGGAGAATATCTAATTGCAGATTTTGAAGGTATCGATACATTAGAATTTTATGCTTGGCAGATTTCAGGGGAAACTCTGGGTAATGAAACTATCATAGAAAATGAAGGAACCGATAACCAAGGAGATAATAAATTCTCACTTGCTAATTTAGAAGAAGGGACATACACTGTCTGTTTAATTTCAGAAAGTCCTACTTGTACTAGTACAGAATATTGCGAAGAAATAACTATAGATGGTGACGGACAGGATTCTTGTCCAGATCTTTCGGTTAGCTCAGAAGGAGGTATCGTTATTGCTACTATTAATGGTACCGATAATATCGATTTATTTAAATGGTATGTAAACAATCAACTTATTGGATCAGATGAGTTACAGATTCAAGGTGGAGTTGTAACATTAGATCTTAGTGATTACAATCCAGGTTCTTATGAAGTTTGTGTGAAATTTAATTCTAATGATTGCTCTCAAGGAATCGAAGCTTGCGTATCAGCTCAGGTAACAGATGATAATAATAGTGGTGATGACTGTCCAGATTTATCATTCATTGAAGAGGGAACATTAATGTTTGCTAATTTTTCTGGAATAGACCAATTGGACGTGTATGAATGGTTTGTGGACGGAGTATTGGTAGAAACCGAAAGTTTACAGAGTCAGGATAGAGATAATAAACTTGATTTATCATCGTATAATCCTGGAACTTATACAGTTTGTATCAAAGCAGAAACTAACGAATGTCCTAATGGCACAGAATTTTGTAGAGATGTAGTAATTCCAGAACCACAGCCAGTAGATTGTTCAGTATTTAAGCTGGAATATATAGCAACAAATGGAGCTGAATTTGTAAATGCTAATGGAGTTATTCTATTTGGATTAGAGGGTAATTCTGTAGTGTGGGAAATTGATGGAACTCAAATTAATCCTACAACTACAACAGGACATTTTATCATATTAAAAAATCACCTTAGTCAAGCAGGAAAGTATGAGATTTGCTATAAGGCGGAGTCAACTGAATGTGGAGCACTACAAGAGTGTATCGAAGTTGATTTTCAAGGATTGTAATATGAATAATAAATGTTCTTAATAGATCATAGTTCATAATTTTAAAGAATGAGGTTGTATTGATATACAACCTCATTTTTTTATTCTAAAAATGACTTTTAACATTTTTTTTGAAGGAAGGGGTAGGGTATTCTTTTTTAGCTGCGTTTCATAATTGTAGGGCTGATAAAAAAGGTTCTAAACAATTAATTATTGACAACCCCTAAAAATTATAATGATGAAAAAACTTAGTATTTGGTATGTAATGATTTTTGCATTACTGTTAGGAATTATTTCTTGTGAAGAGATTGAAGAATTAGAAAATTGTCCAGATGTTACTATTAATGTAGACAATGTTTCTGGAAGCGCAGTTTATCGATTTGCAGCTCAATTTGATGGTATCGAAGATGTAAGACTTACTTGGTCTATTGATGGTGAAGAAATAGATACTGGTAACTTAAGCGATATAGCAAATCAGATTTTTGAATATCAGTTTGAAGAAGGAACATATACTGTTTGCGTAAAAGTAGCAAGCGATACTTGTCCTATAGAAGTGTGTAAAGAAATTGAAGTCGATGTTGATGAAACTGATCCTTGTCCGGATTTGTTTTTTGAAGCAAGACAGTACGAAAGACCAAATAAGTATAAGTTTATTGCAGATTTCCCAGGGATTGAAGATGTTCGTTATGAGTGGTTTATCAATGGAGAAGTGGTGGATAATGATAATCAGAATGATGATAACTATTTATTTTGGGAATTTAATGAACCTGGTAGTTATGAAGTATGTATTAAAACAGAAACTCCAGATTGTCCTAATGGAACTTCTTATTGCAAGACTATTGAAATAGAAGAGACAGATATAGACGAAGAATGTCCTGAGTTATTTTTTATTGCAGAACAAGATGGAGATAATCCAGCATATTATTTTCAAGTAGAGTTTGAAGGAGCTGATCAAGTAGAATGGTTAGGATGGTATATTGATGGAGAGTTTGTAGAAGATTCAAATAATGGAGATAACAATAGATTCTATTATCAATTTGCTCCAGGAAGATATGAAGTATGTTTAAAAACAGAAACTCCAGAATGTCCAGAAGGAACTTCTTATTGTAAAATTATTGAAATAGAAGGTGATACTAGTGTTTGTCCAGAATTGTTCTTTGAAGCAGAACAAGATGGAGATAATCCAGCATATTACTTTTACCCAAACGCTTTTGATGGTATCGACGATGTAACACTAGAATGGTCCGTTAATGGGGATTATGTAGGAGCAAGTTCTGGTCATAACGATCCTTTTTATTATCAATTTGGTACAGGTAGTTTTGAGGTGTGTCTTTCTGTAGAAACTCCAGAATGTCCAGAAGGAGTAACATTTTGTAAAGTAATTGAAATAGAAGGATCAGGAAATGATTGCCCTGATTTATTTTTTAGTATTGAACAAGAAGGCAATACTCCAGGATATAATTTTTGGGCAGAATTCGAAGGAATGAGTAATGTTAGCTACGAATGGTTGATCAATGGTGATGTCGTAGATTCTGAAACAATGAACAGTAATGATAGAGATAATTATCTATACTATCAATTTGGAACCGGAACATATGAGATCTGTATTATAGCAGAAACACCGGATTGTCCAAATGGTGTAACATTTTGTAAAACATTAGTCATAGAATAGTACAGTTAGTTAGGTTAGATTAATTAGGTTGATTCCCTGGAAGCATTGTCATTCTTTCAGGGAATTTTGTTTATACGCATAAGATATGTTAGATTGTAACCTAAAATAAACGAATAATTTATTTTAATTAAGGGTAGGGTAGACTGATTTTCAGACGTTTTACTTATATAAATGCAAATTATTTTGAAGAATTTCAATACTTATATACGATTATATGCATTGCTAATAATGATTTCATTCTTTAGTAGTTGTGTAAATGATGATTCGTTTCTTCCTGAAGAAAACACCGGTAATGTAATATCAAGTGCCGCTTTGGTTACGGTTCTTAATAATTTTGATAGTGTCGCTAATTTCCCTACAGAGAACGAGCAGTGCTTTAGGTTTGTATATCCGATTACACTTGGTTATAATACGGATTCTACTATTAGAGTAGAGAGTTATGATGGATTAGTAGATGTCATTTCAAGTCAAGGTGCTAATTTTAATGTTACTGGATTAGAATTTCCGATTAATATAATTTTTAAGAATACAGATGTCACTATATCCATTATAAATGAAATAGCTTTATTAAATGTTTTAAGTGAATGTGAGTTTGACACAATCAGAGATGATTTTGATCAATTTTTTGATGGATGCTTTACGTTTGATTATCCGGTAACTTTATTTAATAATGCTGGAGAAGAAACTGAAATTACAACGGATGATGCATTTCAGACTTTTTATCAAGAGCAAGGAATAGCTTATCAGCCTAGTTTTAAATTTCCATTAAATGTATTAGTGTCGCCAAATTTTGAAAGTACTGAAATAGAGACGTATTTTGGGTTCTATAGACTAATAGAATCTTGTGAAAGTAGATGTCCAAACCTTAGTTTTTCCTTCGAGTTAACAGACCAATTTAATTTGGGATATCAATTTACTGCTGATTTTCCGGATATAGAAGTAGTAGGAACGTATGATTGGTTTGTAGATGGCCAATTTATTGAGAGTGATGGCCCAAATAATCAAGGCGATAATTTATTGATGCGTGATTTTGGATCATCTGGAACTTATGAGGTTTGTATAAAAGCAGAAACTCCTAATTGTCCAGAAGGAATAGAGTTTTGTAAGCAGATCGATGTTGCTGAGGTTTGTCCAGAATTATTTTTTGATTTTGAACAAGAACAAGGAACACTAGCGTATACTTTTACATCAAGTTTTTCTGGGATAGAAGAATTAGGTTATCAATGGTATATAGATGACCAGCTTATAGAAGAAGATGGAGGAGCTAATGGAGATAATATATTGTCTTCTAATTTATCACCTGGAGTACGTGAGGTGTGTATAAGAACAGAAACTCCTTCTTGTCCTAATGGAACTGAGTATTGTAAAGAAATAACTGTAGAACCAATCTGTCCTAATTTATTTTTCACTTTAGAACAAGAAGGAAATACAACAAGCTATAATTTTACTGCAGAATTTGGAAATATTGACACAATAACATATCAATGGGAAATAGATGGGGATGTTATAGAACAAGATGGTGGACAAAGTGGAGATAATATATTCTTTTTTCAATTCGATCCTGGATCATATGAGATCTGTATTAGGACCACAACTGATACTTGTCCAGATGGAACTGAATTTTGTGAACAGTTAGTGATCGAGTAAATCGCATTTTTTAAAGATTCAAAAGTGCATAAGTAATAATATTTTATATTCTATTTTTTCAATTTGGTAGTAATCCTTTGGTGATTTTTTGGATTAGATAATTCTTTCCGTGTAAGTGCTAAATTTATAGAAAACACCCGGTGTTTCAGTAACTTTGTAATAAAGTAAAGGAATATGAGATATCACACTAGGAAGATTGTAAAACCTGGAGATTTAAATCCTAATGAGACATTATTTGGAGGGAGATTGTTGGAATGGATTGACGAAGAAGCAGCACTATATGCAGTTATTCAGTTAGAAAGTAAGAAAGTTGTTACCAAGTTTATGTCTGAAATTAATTTTGTGAGTTCTGCAGTACAAGGTGATATTGTAGAGATAGGAATGGATGTTGTTAAATTTGGAAGTTCATCCTTAGTACTGACTTGCGAGGTTAGGAATAAGTTAACTCGTAAAACAATCATTAAAGTTGAAAAGATTACGATGGTTAATCTTAACGAGAGTGGTAAACCTACACCGCACGGTAAGACCAAAATAGAATTTGTAAGAGATAGGCTAGCTCAAAACTAATCCTTTTTAGTATTAGGATGTAATTTGACTAAACAGAAGTTACCTTTCTTAGATAACTTCTGTTTTTTAGTTGTTTAATTAATTACCATAATAAGCTTCACATTCAGAAGACATATCATAAAACCAAGTTTCTGGTTTATCGCAGTTTTCATAATTAATACCTCCACTAATCACTTTTTTCTGATCTTTTTTTAATAATGTAATTCCTTCTAAATTTAGCATGTCTTTTAACATAATGAAATGATTTGAATGATTTATACTAAGTATTAATAACATTAAAGAAGAATATGTTACTAGGTAAAAGGAGGGAAAAAGTAGTATTTTAACAAAAGATTTGCACGAAAGTAGTGTTCGCTATCTAAGAACAATCTTTTTAATGAGTGAGCGTCCTAAAGCTTCATTTAGATTGGTAATAATCTTTTCTTTACCGTAGCTTAATTCTTCTCTAAGAACAGAAGAGGTAAGTTCTATATATAAGGTTTCACGATCAAGTTTGATATTTCTTGTGTATTTGTTTATGGCAGGTCCCATGATTTGTTCCCAAACATCACGCACTTCTACTTTATCCAGCCCTTTCTGGAGTTTGTTTTCATTTACGAATTCTTTGAGCACATCACTAATACTTAGGTGATCATTTTGCCTTTTTGCCATTTATAATTCAAGCTTTTTATATGGTTTGTAAAAGTATAGATTTCCAGCTTCATTCTTTATAATTAATTGGTTTTCTTTTGCAGAGACAAGTGTTTCTTTCCATTTTGATAATGGAGTCGTGTAATATATCCTTAGACTATCATTCTCTATCTCCAATGTAAAAAATTCTCTGTCTTTCGTAGTTATAAAATTACCATCTAATTGAGGTTGTACTTTTTTACGAATCCCTTTTTTATCTTTCACTTCGAAATAATCAATACTTTGATTAAAATTATATTGTTTTTCGATGCCGTCATATGTAATTACCTTTTCTATTTCCCAATAACCTGAGATATGTTTTATAAACGTTTCGGGATTAGGTTTGGAACAAGAAGTTATTATAAGGATGAATATGAATAGACCATTTTTTAGCATAAAGATCGTTTTTTATTTAATTAGGAATCTAGTTTAATAATCTTATAGGATTGTGATATCTTTTTTATAACACTTTCCGTTCGATCAGCGTGCGTATCACTAATAAAAAGTTGTCCAAAGTTTTGATCATCTACTAGTTGTATAATATGTTCTACACGTTTTTCATCTAACTTATCAAAAATATCATCTAATAGTAATAAAGGATTTACCTTACTTTGTTTTTTAATAAAATCAAATTGTGCCAGTTTTAAAGCAATTAAAAATGATTTTTGTTGCCCCTGACTTCCAAATTTTTTTATAGGATATCCTTCAATTTCAAAAGATAGGTCATCTTTATGAACACCAACACTTGTATATTGTAACATTCTATCTTTTGAGAGGTTTTGTTCCAATAATGTTAATAGATTATTTTCAGATAATTTACTTTGATAACGTAATGACACGGATTCTTTACCTGAGCTAATAGCCTCATAACGTTCTATGAATATTGGGATGAATGTTTCAAGAAAAGCAGTTCTTTTTTGAAATATGGAATTACCAAGTTCATTTAATTGTTGATTGTATATTTCTAAAGTAGTAGGGTCAAAGGTGTTATTAGCAGCAAAATACTTCAAAAGTGAATTTCGTTGAGAAACTACTTTAGAATATTTTAATAATGTGGATAGATATGCTGTATCACTCTGAGAAATCACACCATCTATAAACTTACGACGAGTATCACTCCCATCGGTTATAAGATCTCTATCGGCTGGAGAAATAATCACTAGAGGAAGAAAACCTATATGTTCACTAAAAGTATCATACGCCTTACCATTTCGTTTAATTACTTTCTTCTGTCCGCGTTTAGCACTTACAATTACTTTTTCTTCACGATCAGATTTTTCATAGCGTCCTTCTACCACGAAAAAATCAGTACCATGTTTAATATTTTGACCGGTAATAGGATTAAAATAACTTTTTCCAAAAGATAAATGATAGATAGCATCCAGAATATTAGTTTTTCCTACTCCATTGTGTCCAACAAGGCAATTAATCTTAACATCAAAATCGAAATTCTCCGATTCAAAATTTTTGTAATTGATTAAAGAAAGTGATTTTAGAATCATAAATTACTGATCGTCAGCAAGTAGCGACTTTTTAGAAATTCTCAAATAAGAAGTGCAAAATATTGAAAAATAACAAATATTTTCGCTTTTAATTATGAATAAAAATTTTATTTTTGCCGTTCATTAAATATAATTTATGGCAACTTATAAGAAACGAGGATACAAACCAAAAAATAAAGCAGAAGAGGTAGAGCAATTAGAAGACAATTCTACAACTGCTGAGGTATTTAATACTTTGGATGAAGGTGCTTCCCGAACTGAAGAATGGGTTGCTGCTAATCAAAAGTATATATTTATCATTGTTGGTGCTATTGCCGCTGTAGTATTAGGATATCTTGGATATCAGAAATATGTTCAGGAGCCTAAAGAATTAGAAGCTTCTAATGAAATGTTCAAAGCGCAACAATATTTTGATAATGCAGTAAATGGAAACACCACTGTTAGTGATTCTTTATATACATTAGCTCTTAACGGAGGAGAAGGGAAATACGGATTCTTAGAGATCATTGAAAATTATGGTGGTACTAAGGCAGCTAATCTTGCTAATTATTATGCAGGATTCTCTTATTTAAATATGAAAAAATATCAAGAAGCTATTGATCATCTTGATAAATTTAAGAGTGATGACGAAATGTTAGGACCGCTAGCATTAGGAGGAATAGGTGATGCTTTTGCTCAATTAGATCAGACGGGAGAAGCTTTATCGTATTATGAAAGAGCCGCAAAAGCTAAGAGCAACGAATTTACGACTCCTAAGTTTTTATTAAAATCTGCTGTAACTGCAATATCATTAGGGAAACCGGAATTAGCAGTTACTTATTTAGAAAGAATTAAAGAAGAGTTTTCTAAAAGTGTTGAGGCTAACCAAGCGGATGTACATTTAGGAAGAGCTCAAGGAATGCTTAAGTAGTATTCATAGTTGTTCGGTCATAGTTTTTGCGGTAGTATTAATTTACAGTAAGCACTATCAACTTTTCAACAATAAACCATTAAATAAAATGGCTACAGAAAATAAAAATTTATCTCAATACGATAAAACAACAATCCCAAATTCGAAAAATTTTCGGTTTGGGATTGTTGTTTCGGAATGGAATGATACCATTACCGAAGGACTTTTTCAAGGCGCATTTGACGCGTTAATAGATTGTGGAGCTATCAAGGATAATATTGTGCGATGGAATGTTCCTGGTAGTTTTGAACTTATCTATGGATGTAAGAAAATGCAAGAATCGTATGATATGTTAGATGCCGTAATTGCAATCGGGAGTGTAATTCAGGGAGAGACTAAACATTTTGATTTTGTATGCGATGGAGTTACTCAAGGAATTAAAGACCTAAATATCCAAAATGATATTCCTGTTATATTTTGTGTACTTACAGATAATAATATGCAACAATCTATTGATAGATCTGGAGGTAAACACGGTAATAAAGGAACAGAGGCAGCTATCGCTGCTATAAAAATGGCTCAGTTGCGCAAAGATGCAAAGTTTTAATTGATCTTGAGTATACTAGCTTATATCATTATATTCTTTTCTTAATTCTAAAACGGCATCATACTTGCTGTTCATATTTTCAATGTTATTGTAATGCTAAAAGCTTTAGATTACTATGCATTTTAAGTATATTTGAATAATATAAAAAGAAAGGAGCATCACGTGAAATTAAGTATCCCTAAAAGAAAAACTAATCGCAGGTACAACTACACTCCCCGATATTATAAGGGAAAGAGTGATGGTAATATCTATGATTTCGAAAATAGAATTACTAAATATCGCGATACTAGAAATGCAATTGACTTTGGCTCTCAATGGAGTGAGGATCGAAAAGCTAGTAGAAATAGAGGCAATCGAGAAATAAATAAAAGAGTCATTTATGTCGCATTTGTGTTAATCTTCATTTTTTTATATTTAATTGATTTTGATTTATCCATATTTACTGCCCGACAATAAATGTCAGATATCATACAACTATTACCGGATCACGTAGCCAATCAAATAGCTGCCGGAGAGGTAGTGCAGAGACCTGCTTCTGTAGTAAAAGAACTATTAGAAAATGCAATTGATGCTAAGGCTGAGCATATCAAATTAATAATTAAAGAGGCTGGAAAAACACTTATTCAAGTAATTGATGATGGAGTAGGGATGAGTGTTACAGATGCGCGACTTAGTTTTGAGCGTCATGCCACTTCTAAAATAAAATCAGCAGAAGACCTTTTCCAATTAAATACAAAAGGATTTAGGGGAGAGGCACTTGCTTCTATTGCAGCTATTGCTCATGTCGAGTTAAAGACTAAGCAGGAAAATGATGAGGTTGGAACTGAAATAAAGATAGAAGGGAGTGAAGTGACTTCTCAGGAAGTTTGTGTTACTCCGAAAGGAACTTCTATATGTGTTAAGAATTTGTTTTATAATATTCCGGCAAGACGAAATTTTTTAAAATCAAATACTGTAGAACTTCGACATATAATTGATGAATTTCATCGAGTAGCTATGGTACATCCAGATATTAAGTTTGATATGTATCATAATGGAAGTGAGGTTTTTAGTCTACCGGCAGCAAATCATCGTCAGAGAATAGTACATATTTTTGGAGGAAAAACGAATGAGAAATTGGTTCCGATTGATGAGGAAACTGATTTAGTAAGTATTACCGGGTTTGTCTGTAAACCTGAATATGCAAAAAGAACTAGAGGTGAACAATTCTTTTTTGTAAATAATAGATTTATTAAAAGTGCATATCTTAACCATGGAGTAAATTCAGCTTTTGAAGGATTGTTAAAAGAAAAAACACATCCAAGTTATTTTATTTATCTCACAGTAGATCCAACCTCTATAGATATTAATATTCATCCGACAAAAACTGAAATTAAGTTTGATGATGAGCACGCATTATATGCAATGTTACGTTCTACAATTAAACATAGTTTAGGGCAATTTAATGTAGCTCCTGTTTTAGATTTTAATAGAGATTCTTCCATGGATACTCCATATGAGTATAAAAGTAAAATGGCCCAAACACCCACTATAGAGGTAGACAGAAGTTTTAACCCTTTTAAGGAGGATAAAAAAGAAGATTCATCTTTTTCATCTACAAAGAACTATAATAATTTAAAAAAAGAATCAGCAGGTAGTTGGGAAAATTTATATGCTGGTTTGGATACAACCGAAATACACTCTAAACAAACAGAGAGTGAGTTTTCTTCTATTCAATTTGAGAGTTCGGAAGTAACAGGTTCGTTATTTGATGGAGATCAGCAGACAGAATTAGAGCATAATACTACATACCAGTTGAGAAGGAAGTATATCATTACCACAATTAAAAGTGGAATGGTAATAATACACCAAAATAGAGCACATCAGCGAGTACTTTATGAAGAGGTACTACGTAATATTACTATGGCGAGTGCTGTTAGTCAGCAATTGCTGTTTCCATTAAAATTGTCTTTTTCTAAACAAGAAATACAATTATTAAAGGAGGTTCAGGAGCAGTTAGAAAATACAGGGTTTGTTTTTGGAGAAATTACAGATGGAGAGGTTTCGATATCAGGTATACCTACAGTTACAACAGAAAGTGAAGTTTCGGTACTGTTAGAAAAATTAATTAGTGATATCGAACAAGAAGTTCCAGATAGTGGATTCTCTTTAACTGATCTTTTAGCAAGATCTATTTCAGGAAGTATTGCAGTAAGAACTGGTGTTAATTTAGGAAAAGAGCAATTGCAGCATATAGTAAATAGTCTTTTTGCTTGCACAGAACCAACAGTAACACCAGATAATAAGCCAACATTCATCACGTTAACAGTAGATGATATAGATAAAAAATTTTAAAAGTACATGGGGAGAATTACAGATACAGTAAAAACTTTATTAATAATTAATGTAATCTTTTTTATAGGTGCATTAACTCTCGGAGATACAGCTTTTAGATTATTTGCATTGTGGTTCCCGAAAAATGATAATTTTCAAATATGGCAGATTGTTACGCATATGTTTATGCATAGCCAGTCAACATTTACGCATATTCTTTTTAATATGTTTATGTTATATATGTTTGGAAGTCATTTAGAAAATTCGGTTGGACAGAAAAAGTTTTTGTTTTTATATTTTTCTTCTGGGCTAGGCGCAGCAGGTTTGCAAATTTTGTTTACTTATTTCCAGTTTTTACCAGGATATCAAGCGTATCAGGAGGCAGGATTTACTGTTTTAGAGATAAAAGAATTTTTGAATAACACATTGGCAACAGGGAAGTATACGGTATATCCAAATATATCGCAAGAAGTAACTGAACAAATGATTGGTTCATACTTAACTCCTATGGTGGGTGCTTCTGGAGCTATTTCTGGAGTTATAGTTGCTTTTGCTGTGTTATACCCTAATTTACCATTATATCTAATGTTTATTCCAGTGCCGATAAAGGCTAAGTATATGGTTGCGGGATACTTTGCTTTAGACTTGTTTGGAGGAATAACTGGTCAAAGTATTTATGGGGCAACGAATGTTGCTCATTGGGCGCATATCGGTGGAGCAGTTATAGGGTTTATTACCATGTGGTACTGGAAAAAGAATTCGTTTAATCAAAATCGTTGGAATTAATGTCACAGATGGACGATTTAAAATTGAAGTTCAAGAGTTTTTCTATCATAGAAAAACTAATTACGGTTAATGTGGTGGTATTTATAGCATTTTATTTTATAAATACATTTGCATACTTATTTGATTCTTCCAGCGGATTTATAACGGATTGGTTCACTTTTCCGAAAGAGCTAGGAGAGTTTTTAACGAAACCTTGGTCAGTCGTTACGTATGCTTTTCTACATAGTGGGTTTTGGCATATTGCTTCTAACATGATTATCTTATACTTTTCTGGGAAATATTTTGTTTCTTATCTTACCGGAAAACGGGTGTTAACTGTTTATTTTTTAGGAGCAATTATGGGAGCAATATTTTATATGTTGTCATATAATTTATTTCCAGCATTCTCTAAAGTAGGTAGTTCCGTATTACTTGGAGCTTCTGCTTCTGTAATGGCTATTCTAATAGCTACCGCGGCTTATATACCGCATATGTCGGTTAGGTTAATGTTTATTGGGAGTGTTAAGTTCTGGTGGATTGCAACTTTTTTTGTGATATTAGATGTTATTCAAATACCTTCTGGGAATGCAGGTGGACATATAGCACATTTGGGAGGAGCTTTATTTGGTTATTTGTACGCTGTGCAACTTAAAAAAGGAAATGATATTGGAAGTGGTTTTGAGAAGTTTATGGATGCTACGGTAAGTATGTTTAAACCTAAAAAGAAGAGTCCTTTAAAAACAGTTCATAAAGCTAAGAAATCTAAAAATGCTGTTTCTAAAAAGCCTGGTGCACCCAAAATTAAGAACCCCAATCAAGCAGAAATAGACGCGATATTGGATAAAATAAGTAAAAGTGGTTATGATAGCCTAACCAAGCAGGAAAAAGACTTTTTGTTTAAGGCGGGCAAAGATTAGGTATGAGAAAGCTGATAAATAAGATAGTGTTTTTTATCAATTCGTTGGCGGCTTTTGCCTTATTGATGTCTTATTTATTACCCTATGTTTCTCCTCAAACATTTCCTTTATTATCTGTCTTAAGTCTTGCAGTTCCTATATTGATTGTTGTTAATGCATTATTTTTATTGTATTGGGCAGTCCTTCTTAAGCGTAAGATGTTATTATCGTTAATTGTACTAGTATTGGGTATATCTCATGTAACATCCTTATATAAGTTAAGTGGGAAATCGTCAGATAATACAGATAAAACACTTTCATTACTTAGTTATAATGTTCATGCATTTAATCGATTTAAATGGATTGATTCAGACGAAATACCAAAAGAGATTTCGGAATTAGTAAAAACCGAAAATCCTGACATTTTCTGTGCGCAGGAATTTTATAATAACCCTGATATAGATTTTACACAATATGATTATAAATATGATTATTTTCATCATCGCAGTAAAGAACTAGCATTAGTTATATTTTCTAAATTCCCTTTTATAAACAAGGGGTCATTAAGTTTTGAAAAAACCGCTAATAATGTCATTTTTGCTGATATTGTTACTGATATGGATACAGTAAGAGTCTATAATGTGCATTTGCAGTCACACGGCATTAGCACTAAAACAGATGATCTGGCAAAAGCGGATTCTCAAAAGTTATTAAAACGTATCCAGACTTCTTTTAAAAAACAACAAAGTCAAGCAGAGCAACTAATTGATCATATGAAGTCATCACCATATAGAAATATCGTAATGGGTGATTTTAACAATACTGCATATTCTTATATATATGATAAAATAAAGTCAGAAGATTTGCAAGATACTTTTAAAGAAGCAGGTAAAGGCTTTGGGAAAACCTTTAATTTTGAGTTATTTCCAGCTAGAATTGATTTTATTTTAGTTCCAGATGATACAGAAGTAATTAGTTTTAAGAGCTATGATGTGGAGCTTTCGGATCATTATCCAATATCTTCTAGAATCAAGCTTTGATCTATTGATTTTCTAATCTTATAGCGTTATTGGCCATCTTTTTTTCCCAATCGTCTGCAAAAACAGCATGACCATTTTCAATCATTGATTTCATTATTGTTTTAACAGCTTCTTGTATTTGTGGCGGGAAATTATAGAACTTTTTATTTATTTTGGTAGTTCTCCCATCAGGAATTTCGCTATTCTGGTGTTTGATAGTCACTCTGCTTTTTTTATTATAAGCAATGATTCTTACCCTGCCATCTTCGTATTTACTCGGAGTAATTGTGCCATAAACGATTATAGGATCTATTATACCATCTCCATCAAAATCTGATAGTCGCGAATATTGATTCCAGAAACCAACTGATGCCTCCCAATCTTTATCTATTTCGCCTTTGATAGTTGATCTTTTTTTGAATTGATTTTTTTCTACTCGTAAGTTTACTCCATATATATTGTCATATAAAGTATCTTTTTCTTCGTTTATTATTTTTTTATGATCCGTAAGTAGTAGGTAATATTCACCAGAATCATCTTTATAATTATATGCTTGATATAATGGATAGGAAAGGCCTAATTGAATCTGTCTTCTGTTAGAGAAAACGGCGTTCATTTCTTTTTTGGTAAGTTTTCTAGCTAATGCAGTGTCTACAGGTATTGTAGCGTGTTTTTCTATTGGTAATGCGTTAATTTTTTTTGTTTGCGCATTAGAATCTTCTTTGGGATCTTTGGTTTGTTTACCACAAGAAAAAAATGTAAGAATAACGATAGAAAGTAGAAGTTTATTCATAGATATATGGTTTATAAATAACGTTAGGGGGCTTATTTATGTACTAAATTTAAAAAATATTTTCTAAATAGAAGATCTATATCATTAAACAATCAATAGAGTCAGTAAGAATGTGCCAAAGCAATGCCATTCCAATAATTCTTGTTTTTTTAGGAATTAGTATTAAAAGGTACAAAATAATTGCTGGTAAGCTATGTAAGAAGTGAAACCCAATACTACATCTGTTTGGATCAAAAATAGGATTTGCTATTAAATGATCTAAATCAATTAACATTGCTCCTAAAAAAAAAAGATATACTTTTTTCCATTGTTTAGGGAATAGTATAAGAGCAATACCAAGTGGTATAAGAAAATGAAATCCGTAATGTACTAATGTGCGAAACATTAAAAAATTTGTTGTTCTTCTAAATAAGTAAGCGCGTTCGTTCCCTCATTAAATAAGAGATCTAAAATAGAAAGGTTAGAAATGAAACCGTACTTATTCGAAAACACCTGGATATAAGACGATAGCTCGTATTGTTTCTCTTTTTTGGCATTTACCAATGTTCTAAGATCAATTACAGTTTCGACTTCTTTTTGATAAGTTAATGTTTTCGTATACGAAATATCTAGTTGCAGGCAATCCTGAATAACCTCCATACATTCATAATTAAAGTCTAATAAGAAATTTTTTCTTTTTTCAAAAAGATGTATCATCTCATCTTCATAATATTCAAAAAACGGAGAAGTTCGATATGCAGATTCGATAGATTTCCAATGGAGTAACTGCCACTTAAATTCGTTTTCTATTTTAACATCCTTATATAATTGCTTATTATTTTGTTTATCTCCAGTATGTTTTATTGGGATGGTTAATAATAGCTTTCCATTTGCGCCATAAATATAGTTTCTGCTGCGATACGTTTGTTTTTGATAGTTGTCCTCATTTTCAAAAATAATCGAATCAGATTGCGCTATTACTGCATACTGAGAAATAGACCCAAAATACATAGGGTGGAGTAGGACGTTTTTCAATCTAAAATTGTATTACTTGTTTTATTACGATAATAAGCTTGATGGATATACGGACAAATATATAGTATTACGCAGCTTTCTTTTTCTTGCGGTATTTACTGAAAACTATCCACCCTGCTAATGCAATTAAGAAATAATAGAAATAAGATACAGGTTTACCATTACCTCCAACGGTTGTAAACAGGCGTTCCCATCGTATTTTATTAAATAAACCTTTAGCATTAGTGTCCCAGCTCATCCAGATAAAAACAGGCTTACCTACAATATGATTCGCTGGCACATATCCCCAAGCACGACTGTCTTCACTATTATGTCGATTATCTCCCATCATCCAGTAATAATCTTGCTTAAAGGTGTAACTATCGATAGGGTTTCCATTTAGTAGGATTTGAGTTCCATTTACGGATAATTTATTATCTATTCCCATTTCTGAACCTTCATAAACTTCTATGATTCTTCTGTACAAAGAAAAACTCTTTAGATCCATTTTTACTGTTTTACCAGCTTCAGGAATATAAATTGCACCGAAATTATCAACATTCCAGTTAACTTTTCCGTTGTTAGGAAAAATTCTAGAATCTCTTTCTCCCTTAGGTTCAATTCTTCTTTTTAATTCAGAAACACCTGGTTTATTTTTAAATTTTTGGGCATTTTCTTCAGTTAAGAATACGAAAGGCCGCTGTAGTTGTCGGTCGAAACCAATTTCTCCAGGTTTGATTCTGTAACGTTCGTATAATGCGTCTTCAGAAAATTGACCTCCAGTATTTTTAAAAGTATAAGTAAATTGAGTTTCGGCTCTATCAGGTAACTCGGTTTGTTTTCCGTTAATATATACATATCCATCAACTACAGATAAAGAATCACCAGGAATACCTACGCATCGTTTTACATAATTTGATTTTTTATCAATTGGTTTATAAACGTTGATTCCAGAAGGGTCTCTAAAAAATCGAACCGTATCCACAGGCCAGCTAAATACTACAATATCATTACGTTTTATTTTTTGAAAACCTGGTAGTCTAAAATATGGATATTGGATGTCACTATTGTATGATTTAGTCTTTACTAAAGGAATGGTATCGTGAACCATAGGAAAAGAAACTGATGTCATTGGTGTTCTCGCCCCATAATGAAACTTACTTACAAACAAGAAATCACCAACCAAAAGTGTTCTTTCTAAAGATCCTGTTGGTATAGTATATGGTTGCATAAAATATGTGTGAACCAATGTTGCTGCGACTACTGCAAAAAGAATAGAGCTGATCCATTCTCCAGTGCCTGTTTTGGGTTTTAGATCCCTATCCTCTATGTGCTTTACATCTAACATATAGTTTACATAATAAATGTAGAAACCTAATGTTACAATTACTAGTATGGTATCAGTTGTTGTATTTTTTCCAAAACTTCTAATGGTTTCTACCCATACAACCGGAAGCATAATCACATTGATTACCGGAATAAACAGTAATATAACCCACCACCAAGGACGGTTAATTATTTTCATTAAAACAACTGCATTGTATACAGGTACTGCTGCTTCCCAAGCTTTCCTTCCTGCTTTAACGTATAGTTTCCAAGTTCCCAAGAAATGTATTACTTGTACTGCCAGGAAAAAAATAAACCATTCTGATAGTGTCATTCTGTATATGTTTTTAATATAAGTGTAAGTAATATCAAAAGTGTTACACTTTTTGTTTTTTAGTTATAAGCCTAAAACGTCTTTCATTCCATAAACACCTGTTTTACCAGATAACCATTCTGCAGCCACAACAGCTCCCAACGCAAAACCTTGTCGGTTATGTGCAGTATGCTTGATTTCTATATCATCTACAGCAGAAGTATAGGTAACGGTATGAGTTCCAGGAACATTTTCAATTCTTTTTGCAACAATAGGTATTGTTGTCTCATTTCCTTGATCTAAAAGCCATCCATCTTTATTACTATTTTCGATAACTCCTTCGGCTAAAGTAATAGCGGTTCCACTTGGAGCATCTAATTTTTTCGTATGATGAATTTCTTCCATTTTGATGTCATATCCTTCAATAGGATGCATCATTTTTGCTAATTTTTTATTTAGTTCAAAGAACAAGTTAACACCTAAGCTATAGTTTGAAGCATAAATAAAACCTCCTTTTTTCTCCTTACATAAAGATATGATATGATCATAATTATCTAACCAACCTGTAGTGCCAGATATAATCGGTACTCCAGCATTGAAGCAGTTCGTGATATTGTTTACCGCTGCAGACGGGATGCTGAAATCAATAGCTACATCAGCTACAGATACATCATAATCCTTATCATCCTTATCAACAATAAGAACAATGGAATGACCTCTCTCTGTTGCAATTTTTTCTATGGTTTTACCCATTCTGCCATATCCTAAAAGAGCAATATTCATATTTTTTGGTGGTTGTTGGTTATTGGTTATAAAATCTAAAAACTATAATTTAATGACATAACATAACTAGGTCTGGCATCAAATTCGTTGAATTTTATTTTGGGTTTAAAAGAAAGGTCTTTTGAGACATTAAATTGTTGTAAATGAGCAGTAACATTAGCATCTATAATGTTAAGAACATACAAGCCAGCAGTAATCAATAAAGATAACTCTTGATCTCTTCTAAAACGTCTTTGTAAATCAATTAATTGTTCATCACTAAAATCAGGAAAATCTAAATCATTTGGATCTATCCCAGCTAATCTACCTTTGTAAGCATCTCTTAGTTCGTTGTAAATCCTGTTGTTGTCCAAATAAAAGTATACTCCTGCACCTAACGCTCCATAAACAATTGGTATTTTCCAGTATTTCCCTGTATATGCTTGACCTAAACCGGGAAGTACAGCAGAGTAAAAAGCAGCACGAGCTGGCGCCAAAGGCTCATAGGGTCTAATTTTTTTATTTCTTTTCTTCTTTTTCTTTTTAACTGCTACTTTTTCTGTAACTACTTTTAATTCATCATTCTCTTTATTCTCATTTTCTTCTTGAGAAAAAGCATTATGAACAAAAAAGCATAAAAATAAAATAATATAAAATGACTTAGTTTTCACTATCAATAAGTTTCTTTAGGCGTTTAAAATCTTCTTCAGAAGAAAACGGGATTATTAATTTCCCTCGTCCATTACTGGAAACTTTAACATCAATCTTAGCTCCAAAATATTCTGAGAAATCTTTAATTCCTTTCAAAATATATTGAGGAGCCTTATTTTCCGTTTTTTCAGTATCGGTTTTTTCTTCTTTATTGTTTAAAGACCTAACTAATTTTTCAGTGTTACGGACAGATAAAGAATCTCCTATAATTTTTTCATAAATATCGAGTTGCTGTTGTTGATCGTCGATATTAATCAATGCTCTTCCATGCCCCATAGAGATAAAACCATCTCTAATACCTGTTTGTACAATAGGGTCTAATTTTAATAGTCTTAGATAATTCGCAATAGTAGATCTTTTTTTACCTACACGATCACTTAATTGTTCTTGAGTTAACTTAATCTCATCGATCAATCGCTGGTATGATAGAGAAATCTCTATTGGATCTAAATCTTGACGTTGGATATTTTCTACCAAAGCCATAGTTAACGATTCTTGATCATCGGCAATACGGATGTATGCAGGAATCGTTTTTAAGCCAACTAATTTAGATGCACGAAAACGTCTTTCTCCACTAACTAATTGATATTTATCAAAATCTAACTTACGAACAGTTATAGGTTGTATCACACCTATTTCTTTTATTGAAGTAGCAAGCTCTTGAAGTGTTTCGTCATTAAAACTGGTCCTTGGTTGAAAAGGATTAACCTCAATACTATTAAGATCTAATTCTATAATATTACCAACTACCTTATCAGCATTTTTATCATCAGCTGATTTTATATCATTTTCCGGGTCTTTCAGCAAAGCTGATAAACCTCTACCTAATGCTTGTTTTTTGGTTGCCTTCGCCATGAATCCTTAACTATTTTTCTTTATAATCTCGTGTGCCAAACTTAAGTAATTGCTGGCACCTTTACTAGAAGCATCATAATTAATTATGCTCTCACCGTAACTAGGAGCTTCACTTAAACGTATATTTCTCTGAATGATTGTTTTAAAAACCATTTCATTAAAATGTTTTTGCACTTCTTCTACCACTTGATTCGATAATCGTAATCTAGAATCATACATGGTAAGTAATAATCCTTCTATATCCAATTGTTGATTATGGATTTTCTGAACACTTTTGATAGTGTTAAGTAATTTCCCCAACCCTTCTAAAGCAAAATATTCACATTGGATAGGTATAATAACAGAATCAGATGCGGTTAATGCATTTAACGTTAATAAACCTAATGAAGGTGCGCAATCAATCAGTATGTAATCATACGCTGATCTAAGATCATCGATTGCTTTTTTTAGCATATACTCGCGTTCGTCTTTATCTACTAATTCGATTTCGATAGCAACAAGATCGATATGTGCTGGTATAATATCTACATTAGGAGAAGTAGTTTCTAATATTGCTTCTTTAGGATTGATGGTGTGTTCTAGAATCTGATACGTTCCTTTTTCGACACTTTCTACATCTAATCCTAATCCAGAAGTCGCGTTGGCTTGTGGATCAGCATCTATTAATAATACTTTTTTCTCTAATACTCCTAGAGAAGCAGCTAAATTTACAGAGGTGGTTGTTTTACCAACACCACCCTTTTGATTGGCAATCGCTATTATTTTACCCATAGGGGGAGATTTGGATTTTAAGCGATAAAAATACAATTAATTATACATTATAAAAATGAAAAATATTAACAGTGCTTAATAAAAAAGAGACCATCAGTGTTGACGGTCTCTGAGAAGATGTTATTATTATATAAAAGTTATAAATTAAAACTATAACCTAATTTTAGAGTGAATGTATTACTTGCATATGTAGCTCCTACAAAATCTAAAAAATCTCCTATTCTTTCATACCCTACCTTAGCTATTATGTCATTATTTTTATAAACATTGTAATTAAAACCTAGCTCTATCGCAAATCCCGAAGAAGACTTTAATATTGGAACATTAAAATCTTCATAAAAATATTCTTCATTTCCATCAGTATCAATCCTTAGATATGTTTTATCTGAATTAAGTAACCGACTATTTATATAAAATATCCCTAAGTTGCTATTTAATTTTTTCTTTGATTGACTAAAGTTATAATAAATACCAAACCTAAGATTTAAAGTTTTAGGATTTACTTTGGTTGTGACATAATCTCCTATTAAAACAGGGACGTTTCTAAAGTAGTCTGTTTCTGAGTTTATCTCATTATAGGAAGCTCCAATCGAAAGTGAAGTTTTAGAGTTGAATAGAGTAGAAGTATATATATAATGGATTTCTATTGATGGCGTTAAAGAGTTTTCAAACCCCATTCCTCTTATTCCGTCTCCTTTTTCTTTAATTTTTGTAGAATATAAACCTGCTAGTATTACAAGGTCATGTATATCTTCTCTTTTTAATCGTTCGGAACTAAAAGAGGTACTTCCTGAACAATTGTTATATTCTAAAAAGGCTTTAGATAAACTGGTTAGTGTTAGTTTAATATTATTTGCTCGGATTTTTAAGTTTTCACAATCATTAAATTCAAGATTTAAAATTCCAACATATCGTTTTAACTTGAATTGTCCTTTACTCAAGTCCCCTTTGTTTTTTGTAATAATATCCAGTTCTTTCAAACCTGATTTTTTGGATTTCAGAAAATATCTTTTGTCACCATTTTTATCATTGTATAAAAGGAAACTTGCTTTTCCTTCAATAATTACTTCAAGAAAAACAGGAGAGAGGTTGATTAACTCGGTAATTACTTTTTTATCAACATTATCAAAAGCATAATAATCAATTTGATTAGTTGTAAACGTTTTTACCTCACTCTCTTCTAGTTTTTTAAATAGAATTGATTTGTAATTTTTTTTATTAAAAAATTGAATCAATCCCTTTTGTTTTGATCCGTCTTTTAAATGGATAGTTCCTGGTTCAAATTTATTTTGAGCAGAAGTTATTGTACTTATTAATAATGCGATTAGTAAAATAATTGTATTCTTCATTTTTGCTATTTATTTATACATTATAGTGTCATTAAATGAATAAATGTAACTGTATAGAATGGGATATTTTTTTAATTTTATTTAGGTTCATAAATAAAAAAGGCCGTCTACTGAAACAGACGGCCTTCGGAGTGAATATTATGTTTTATTTATTCTTTTTCTGGCATTAATACACCTAAAATATAACCAGTATCTACATATTTTTGAGCTATTTTTTGAATATCTTGTTTAGATAATTTTTGAATAGTTTCTGCATATGTATCTCCGATTTCTAATTTGATCTGATTATAATCTGCATTTTGAAGATTACCTAACCAGAATGAATTTTGCTTACTTTGTTCTTTATAATCTAATAATCTGGATTCTTTTATTTTAGCCAAATCCTTATCAGTTGGCCCTTCGGTTATTATTGTTTTTACTTCTGCAATAGCAGCATCAGTCAGTTTTTTTACATTTTCTGGTCCACAAGGGAACGAGATTGAAAAACGATATCCACTATAACCGCCAGATGGTCCTATCTTGTACATATTACCTCTAGCTCCAACACCATATACACCACCTTCTTCTTCTCTAAGTTTTTCAATAAGCTTGATACTTAGAATTTCTCCTAAAGCTTCGATTGCTAATTTTTCTGATTTATTATAGGTTGTTTCTCCTCTCCAAATAATGTTTACAGAACTTTTTGGATCTTTACCTCTATACACTGTTTTTTCATGAGCACCGGATAATGGTCTGAAATCAGAAACTTTATAGGTCTCATCTTTACCAGTATCTGGCAAGCTAGCAATATATGTTTCTGCGTATTGTTTTAGTTTAGATTCGTCAATGTTACCCACAAAATAGAAATTAAAACCTCCAGCTCCGGCAAATCTTTCTTTATATTTCTCATAGGCTAAATCATAATTAACAGCATCTAATTTCTCCGGCGTAGGAAAACCAGTATACCTTGGATTTTTTTCAAATTGAAATTTGTTAAACTCTTCTCTAAAATAACTTTGTGGATTGGATAGATAGTTTGCTAAAAAACCTTTTGTTTTTTCTTGATCTGACCTAAACGCTTTTTCATCTTTATTAAGACTCGTAAAGTAAAGGTGTATTTGTTGAAATAGCACTTCTAAATCTTTGGGAGTAGCAGACCCATTAAATCCTTCGGATAAATTATTTATATACGGACGAACTCTAGCAATTTTCCCAGCCATTACTTTATTCATGTCGTTAAGAGATAATCCTCCGAGTCCGGTTTGAGCAATACTCCCCAATCCAAAACTTACTTGCTTGTAATCTTCTAATGAAAATAAAGAGCTTCCTCCATAGCTATACGCAGAAAATAAGATTTCATCATTTTTAAAATCAGTTTTCTTATATGTGATTTTGGCTCCGTTACTTAATTCTAAAATAGTAACATCAAGTTTTTCGTCTTTTTTAGATGATACCACTGTACCAGGACTTGGCATTTTTTCAATTAAATTTTCACGAACTTTCTCATCTTTGTAATCCTCAATATCTGCTGTTTCTATTTCTTTTAGTAATGCAAGGATTTCTTCTTTTGTTACTTGTTTTAAACCATCTTTTTCTGGTCCAGTCATAACTACAGCTCGATTGTCATCGTGTAAAAAATCTTTAATCAGTCCATTAACCTCTTCAAGAGTAATGGTTGGTAGTTGTGACATTGTGTATTGATATTCCCATTCGATCCCTGGAATTGGTTCTTGTTCTAGATAGTTGTTAATATACTCACCGATAATACGAGCAGATTCTCTTTTGTCTTTATCTTTAAATTGCTTTTCCCAATTAGCAGAAATTTGCTTCTTTGCACGCTCTAATTCACTAGCTTTAAATCCATGTTTTTGAACTCTTTTGTTTTCTTGAAGTATTGTTTTTAAAGCGATTAACTGACCTGTTTCTGAGGTTAAGGCAAAGGATTGATATGCTTCCCTATTACGGGCAAAAGTTCCACTATGACTACTTCCTGCGAATACAAATGGTGGATTAGGTTTATTACGTAATTCGTTTAAACGGCTATTCATCATTTGGGTAAATACTCTTTCTACAATGGCCTTCCTGTAATCTCCTACTGTAGTCATTGGTTCTGAAACCTCTCTGTCTTTATACATAAGTCTAACAACAGAGTTTGAGGCTTCTTTATCCGATACAACAGCAATAAGCGTTTCTTTATGATTAGGGGTGTCGTAAGTTTCTCTTTTCTTAGGGTTTAACGGCATTTGTAAGCCACTAAAGTGATCTTTAATTTTTTGCTCCAAGGTAGCTACATCAAGATCACCTACTGCTACTACGGACATTAAATCTGGACGATACCAGTCTTTGTAAAAACTCCTTACATCTTCATATTTGAAGTTTTCTAATATTTTTTTAGTCCCTATAGGTAAACGTTCCGAATATCTAGAGTTATATGCTATAATAGGTAAATACTCTTGTAGCATACGCTCATTAGCACCTTTACCTAAACGGTATTCTTCTAGTACGACACCTCTTTCTCCATCAATAGCTTCTTCGGTTAATTCTGCGTTATGCGCCCAATCTTCAATGATTTGAAATCCTTTTTCTAGCTTTTCTGGATCATCACTTGGAATAGGGAGAATATAAACTGTTTGATCAAAACTAGTATATGCGTTAAGGTCCGCTCCAAATTTAACTCCAATGGTTTGTAGGTAATCTACAAGATCATTCTTTTTAAAGTTCTTAGTTCCATTAAAGTTCATATGTTCCATAAAATGAGCCAAACCTAATTGGTTTTCGTCCTCTAAAATAGAACCTGCGTTTACAACTAATCTTAATTCGACCTTGTCTTCAGGTTTTCCATTATTACGTATATAATAGGTGAGACCATTTTTTAATTTCCCAATCTTTACATTAGGATCTACGGGTATTTTATCTTCATTTTTTACATTAGATGCTGCGTTTAACTCTTTAGTATCGCTAGATTGAGCTATTCCGGAAAATGGGATACTACATAAAAAAGCTCCAATAAATGTATTAAAAATTGTTTTTTTAATCATCGATGACATATTATGGTTAGGTTAGTGTGAATTTGTTCCTTGATTATTTTTTAAAAGTAGTTAAACTTTTTATTATTGAACTATTTTTTTAGTTGAATATTTGATTTTGATGAGTTTTCTGTTGTATAGAAGTTCTATAGCTGGTAATCTTTTATAATTTTTTAATTAGCTATTCTATATATATATAAGTGTCGTAAAGAATAGATTTGTTACCTAGTTACTTTATAAAAAAACGAAGACACTTTATCTACAACTGTAAAATGACCTGTGAAGTATATTGCATTTCTAGTTTAGTGGGGGAAGCTTGGGTATTAGTTTTTAGGAAAGAAATGAAGGATTTCATTTTTTAATCAAACAAAATGTTTATGGACAAAATTACAAAGAAAAATATACTGGGAAGTTTTGCTTCCCAGTACTATTATAACCTATTTTTATTCCTTTTGATAGGTGTAAAAATGTTTGACTATAATAATTTAAAATGGATTAAAGGCACAATGTCCATCAATACATATGTAGTCAGTTGCGCTACCAGTTTGACCTGTTGCCATCCAACACTCTCTAGCGGACTTACATTCGCCACCGAATTTACCTCCAAAGACTTTCTTTTGTTCTATTTTGTTTAAAGGCTTTCCTATGTTTAAAATTTGATTTTTCATAATAGATATTTAAAAATTATTTTACAGGGAATATTTATAGACACTCACCATTTATGTCTATTCTTTTATAGTTTTTAAACTAATTAGATAGAGGATCACTACCATCAGTACATTTGTCATTGCAGTCTACATAAACAGGATAAAATCCTCCAAATTTTTGTATTAAGCAGAAACATCTGGAAGAATCTCCTGAACCTCCTCCATTTCCTCCACCTCCAGGAAAACCAGCAATAGGATCTGTACCTCCTTTAATGAGTTTCTGATCCAATTTAGTTAAAGCTTTTCCTAGTTTTAAAATTGATTTTTTCATAATAAATATTTAAAAATTATTTTGCAGTGAACATTTTAAGACACTCACTGTATGTGCCTATTCTTTGCGAGAGAATTTATTTAAAGAGACGTTTGCTAATAATCTAAACGCTTTTTAAAGATTTTTTTGCTTGATAAATACATAAAAGAAGTAGATTCTACTTCTTTTATGTATTTTAAATAATCTGATGTTAACAAGAATGTCCACTACAGGTACAATGAGAAAAATCTGCACCATATAACTCCATTTGAAGTGCTATATGATATTGTCTATCTTCTTCCCTAATTCTACATAAATCTGAACAGTCAAAAAATGCGCGGCCTCCGTTAATTTCTTTTTGCGCTGATTTGTTTAAAGTTTTCCCCAGTTCTAAAATTGATTTTTTCATAATAAATATTTAAAAATTATTTTTGTAGTGAACATTTTAAGACACTCACTTTATATGTCTATTCTTCGCGAGAGAATATGTTTATGCAAAACCCCAGTTTGGGGTTTTGCTATTGATGCTATGCTAGTAGGTGAGTACTGATTCAGTATTGTAGCTTTCTTCTAAGTCTTCTATAAAAAATAGTAGATCTTTTCTTTCATATTCTTTTGGATAAGCCTTTCCGTTTATTAGTATTTCTGGGGTAAAATTTATACCATTATTAGTACACCATTCTTTTTCAGTATTCAAAACAGATAAACTAGCTTTTAAGTTATTAGTAACACCCCAAGTTTGGATCCATTTTTCAACGTTCTCTCCTTTATAAATAGCGCTCATTGCTTGTCGGCATATTTCTGGGCCTTGTGTATTATATAGCTCTACTAATCTACTTGTTACTTTTATTTGATTTGATTCTAAATGGTCCACATTAGTGTTAAAACGAACTATTATTCTAACATTATTCCCGTGTTGTTTTAAAATATTTTCAATAATTGTGTGTACTGGTTTACAATGTCCACAAAAGGGATTCGTAACAATTAGTAGTTCTAATTTGGAAGAAGCGTTTCCAAAAATTATTTCTTGCAAATTGTCTATGTTAGTATCTAATGTTGCAGACCTTTGGAGTAAACTGTCAAATAAAGTGTAATTTCTTTTAAATTTTAGATACGCTATTTTGTTTTTTTGTAGATCTTTTTGCTGTATAAAAATGGGTTTTAAATAATTCCAGATGGTGTACACGATAGTATAACTTAAAATGAATATGGCAATACTGTATACTGTAATTAAATTAGATGATTCAATATTGGAATAGCTAATGACAGATTGTACCCATAAAATGCCAACTATTGTTAAACATAGTAAACACCATTTTTTGATAATAGCATATTGGTAGTATATAGAGTATAATGTAATAATAGAAGCTAAAATGCTAATGAGATGAATCGTGTAAAAATTTGCGGTGAGTAATAAAGAAGTAAGAGTTAAGCCCGAAAAATACAGTAAACTTAGATCGCTTAGTTTATGACCTTTAAAAAGATTAGCTCCTTTAGAAGTTAAAACAGCATCACAATCTTTTTTTTCTGTATTTCCTGAGCAAAATGCATTTCCAATACTCGTTTTTTCTCCATTTTCTTGTTTTAGTATCACTAAACTAATTATAATCCCGAGTATAGATAATACGGTATGAACAAGATTAATTAATAGAGGTCGTTGATAAAATAACGCTATAAAAAACGAGACTGTAAGTACACCAAATAATAAGATTTCTTTTGTATTAGACGTTTTTACGGTTTTACTTTCATTTTTTTCATTTTCTACAGCTACTATAATTCCCGTAAATTTTTGTAAGAATTGTTCTTGAGAGACAGTTTCCTTTTCGTTATCCTTTGAAAGGATATTATAATCTTTTGTTTTTTTGTCTTTTTCAACAAATACTAGGTCTTTACCATTATTATCAAGATAGATCTGGGCTAAAAAATTATTAGGTAATTGTGCTAGTGTTTCTGAGTTTACGGGAACATCGGCTGCAATGTTCTCTATGTTAAAATGATCTAATACTCCAGTTATTGCATGTAAGCTTGGGTATGATGGATGACTTTGGATCTGAAAACTAAACTCTTTTTTATCAAAAGAAATTTTATTCTTTTTTAATAACCTTTGTGTAATATATATTAAACTGTCTTTCAAAATTTAGAATATTTACGAGACTGTTCAATAATGATTGAAATGTTACCCTTTTTTTTTCATAAAAAATAAAAATAAAACTAGAAGTAGTAAAAATGCGATTAGGTAATAAGCGTGAAAGCTACTATTGAAGGTTGGTTCAGTATCGCCTACTAGAATAAATGAGGCCCAATAATAAGGTGATTTTTCTGATAAGCTGTTTTCTGATAAGTATTTTCTCTTCGCATTGTTTAATGCTGAGACTTTTGACTGTTTGTCTTTTAAGTTAGAATAAAAATCTTGCATGATTGAGGAGCTTGTACCATCATTAATTTTCCAAATGGATGAAATAACCGAATTTGCACCAGAATAAAAGAAACCTCGGGTGAGGTTGAGCACTCCTTCTCCTTTTTTAACTTCCCCAAGATTTGTTTCGCAGGCACTTAAAACAACTAAATCAGCATTGTTTTTGTATGTATAGAGTTCGTGAAGTTCTAATGAATCTTTTGCGAAATAAATTACAGGTTTTTTGCTAGCATCAGCGTGTGTTGCTAAATGAATAATTTTAGAATCAATGCTACTGCTTAAGAAGTTGTTTTTAGACGCATTAACGTGCATATAACTTTGACTTGAAGTAAACATCTCATGAATCTGATTAATTTCATTTTCTGAATATGTTAAGGAGGGGAGTTTGGATAGATTAAAATGTACAGGCGCAAAAGAGGATAGTTCTTTAGTATACTTTCTTTGAATGTCTTTATTGAAATTTAGGAACGACAAGGAATACGCATAACTTAAGTCATGATCTTCTATAAGATACTTTAGTTTATTGTTAGTTGTCGTAAAAGCTTCGAAAGGTGTGTTTTGTAATTCATCATCAAGAATAACAATAAGATGCTTTTTATGAATACCTTTTTTGATCCTATCGGTTGGCATAAGATTATTATATAAAAGGTACGATGTCTTATAAAACTGGTGAAACTCCTTTTTGGTTCTTAATGGTTTCGAAATTACTTTTTTATACTTTTTTAACTGCTTTAAGGTTTCCTCTGAGTCTTCAACTTTAAAAGGAATAGTGACGGTTTTAGAGATAAATACACCTAAAATGGTTTTTTGGTTTATTTCATTCGTGTTGTCTAATATGCTATATGAAATAACAACACTTCGGTTGTCTAATTGTGCAATTGCATCTTCTAACGAAATCAGTTGTACTTTATTTTTGTTTTCGAAATAAGTGGGATACTTCTCTTGAAGAGAATCTTTAAAATTCTGATAGACAATCTTGAGGTTAAACAGAGAATCTTTTTTTTGAGATAGATTGCTATTTTTACTTTTGCTCTCTAATTCAAGGATTCTTTTTCTAAATTGTATTTGTTTGTTAATAATATGTTGAGGAAGGTTTACATTTTTAATATTAGCATTAATATCCTGAGTTAGAAGAAATGCTTTGTCTTCTTCTATAAACTGAAACATTAATTCTGAGTCCTTTAATAAATAGGCAATATAAACACCTAAATTAAAGATTTCAGAAACTTCTTCTCGCCATAGATATTTAGTTGCCGTTTCAGTGCTATAGTTTACAAGTAGTGTAACCAACTTATTGGCAAAATGAACCGTTTTAATACCTTCTAGTAAATGTTCATTATTATGCTCTTTTTCGTAAAGGCTTAATAATATTTTTGTTTTAGCTTTTAGGGCACTAATGATTGATCTTTGATCTTTAAGATCTAACAATTTTTTTATAGAAATTAAATCAAGATTGTCTGATGAAGTAACCCTTAAATTATGAGTTATAGATGTTTCTACTTGGGATAGTGCTTTATTGTATTCTAGTTTAGAGGTATAATAATCGGCTAAGTTTCTATAAGTTTCATAAGTGTCTGTTTTTTTTATCGAGTCATATCGTAAACTTTCTTTGAAAAAATAAAGGCAGCTATCATTTTTTCTTTTTAAATATAATTCTCCTATGTTTAAATATGTATTAGCTATTGTTAAACTATCATCTTCGGATAAAGAACTACGAAGGTTTTGGTTATAATAGTCCTTCGCTTTATTAAAATTGTACCTATGCGGCAATGCATATAGATTTGCGAAACCCGTGTTTAAACCATGAATATAACGGTTAAACCTATTAGTTTCTGGAGAGTTTTTGATGATACTATCTCCTTTTTTTAAATAATAAATTCCAAGATCAGTACTTTCTTTAGAATTCATTTTATTACAATTTTTAGAAAGCTGATTGTATTTTAAAACAAGACTTACTTCTGATCCGTGTTTCTCTAGAAGAGGTAAGCCTTTATTATAATAATTTATGGATTTATAATAATCTCCTTTTTCAAAATAACAATCCGCAATTTCACAATACGATTGGGCAACTTTTTTAGGGAATTTATTGGATTTAATCGCTTTGTTGTAGTATTCTATAGCCTTATCGTATTTTTCTTTTAAAAAAAAGAATTTGCCTAAATTATATAAACCATTAGTGTAATTACTATCATTGATGTTTAAGCTATCTAAAGTTGCTATCTCAATTTGACCATATTTTATGGCTAAATCATAATTTTTTTGATTCTTTTTAAAGAAAAAGGATAAACTGTGTGCTGTTTTAGCATAGAGCGTATCCCTTTTTAATATCGAATTAAGTATATGGTCTGCTTTTTTTTCTGTAATATCTTCAGTTAAGCTTAAGGATTTAATCTCTTGGTAGCTATATTGAGCATTTAGTTTTTGTACTAAAAGAACTGAAAAGAATAAAAAAAAAGTAAGTATATAAAACTTAAATTTTAAATACATTCTAAAAAATAATCAGATTATCACAGTTGATTATTTCAGTAGCATCTAAAAGACCACATTCACTAGCGGCTTCTGATAGTTGATCAACAGAAATGACAATAGGATTGAATTCTAAGTATAATGGTGGTGGTTTTTGCTCGTCTTCATCATCAGCTTCAAGCGGATCTCCATTTGTAGGTCTTAAAACTGTATTTGGAAATCTTAATATTTCTGTATTCGGGTTAGTGTTGCATTGCGTCACACTTTGAATGGTTACGTCAAAGTAATCTGCAAAACATATTCTTTTAGCTTCTTTTTTAGATTCTGGAAATCCCGGTTGATGAGTAATAAGAACTTCTGCATATGGAATGCCTGTGGCAGATTTGTTTTCGAACAATGATTCTGTTTTAGAGTTATCATTGTTGACAAGAAGTTCCTTTTGTTCACAACTGATTATACTGAAAAGAGCAAGTACTCCTAATAAAAATTGATTTTTCATTTTTTACTTTTTTTTTGATTTACTCCTCTGTTCAGAAAAATATATAATGTTACCCATGCGAAAGTATAAAATTTTACTTTTGCTTTACAAAAAAATAATAATGGGGAAGAATGTCTTGGACGCACTTATAGATGGTGATTCTAAAATTATCAATAAAGTTTACACAACAAATTTTCCTTTAGTAAAGAAATTTGTTTTGCAAAACAATGGTAATGAGGAGGATGCAAAAGATGTTTTTCAAAAGGCATTACTACAAATTGCAGTGCGGCATAGAAAAGAAGGTATTACTATCGAGACTAGTTTTGGTGGATATTTGTTTAAAGTTTGTAAAAATTTATGGAGGAGAGAGTTAAATAGTTACAAAAAGAGGGTAACAAATAAGGGTGTTATTGAACTGACAAGTGAGTATAGAGATTATTCATTAGCGGTTATGGAACAAAAACGACAGGAATTGTTAGTTGAAAAATTAGATAAAATTTCAGGCAATTGTAAAAATATATTGACACTTTTTTTTGCTAAAACACCTTATAAAGAAATAGTAGCAACTACTGAATATAATTCTGAATCTGCCGTTAGACAACGTGTTTTTAAATGTAAAAAGAAGCTAATAGAGTTAATTGAAAACGATGAAAGATATAAATCATTGATCGAAATATGAGTTTAGAAGAAGATATATTAATAGAACAGTTTTTAAGAGATGAACTTTCTGAAGAAGATAGAATTGATTTTCTAAACAGAATAGAAACGGATGATGAATTTAAAAAATCATACCTCTTGGAAAAACAGCTTTTTGAAGGCCTTAATGATAAAGATTGGAGTTACTACACTAAAAAGCAGACCAAAGAAATAGAAGAGTATGATATTTTGTTTAATGATTCGAAGACTCAGGAAATAAAGGAAAATATAGAAAAAGCATCATTCCAATATCAAAATCGAACGAATAGAAACATTTTTACCCTTTCATCTATAGCGGCTGTTGTAGTGGTAATAATTACATTTAGTATTTTCTTTTTTAATTCTTCTGTTACTACTGAAGAGCTTTATACAGAGTATATTATGAAAGAGAAATTGCCATCTCTTGTAAATAGGGGAGCGAATGTAGAGGAAAACAATTTAGTAGAAGCCGAAAGTGATTTTAAGAGCAAGAAATACGAAAGAGCGATCATATATTTAGATAAGGCCTTAGAAGAAGATAAAAAGAATAGTTTACTGTATTTGTATAAGGCAATATCTCATACTGAATTAAAAGAATATAACAAGGCTCAGGAAATATTAAATACTTTAATTGATAGCGATTTAGTTGACGGGGAAAAGGGGTATTGGTTTAAATCATTGGTGTTTTTGAAATCTGATAGAATGGATGAAGCAATTAAAAATTTAGAAACTATAGTACAGGATTCTCTTTACAATCAGAGTAAAGCAAAAGAATTATTGAATAAGTTAAATAAGAAATAAAAACATCTTCTTTTTTTAAGAAGAAAACAAGTCTTAATAAAAAACTGAATACCAGAAAATCTGATATTCAGTTGGAATAATATTTTAAATAAGACTCTTTATTTATTCTTTTTAGCTCTAATAGCAGCTTCTAGCATGTCCCACATTTGTTCCGGAACTTGATCAAGTAAATTAAATTGCCCAGCTCCTTTTAACCACTCTCCACCATCTAACGTGATTACCTCTCCATTGACATATGCAGAAAAATCGGATACAAGATATGCTGCCAGATTAGCTAGTTCTTGATGATCACCGACACGCTTAAGAGGTACTTTTTTAGCAAGATCAAACTTTTCTTTCATATCACCCGGTAAAAGTCTGTCCCAAGCTCCTTTAGTAGGAAAAGGTCCAGGAGCAATGGCATTAAAACGCATCCCGTATTTAGCCCATTCTACAGCAAGAGATCTAGTCATAGCCAGCACACCAGCTTTTGCAGTTGCACTTGGCACTACATAAGCAGAACCGGTCCAAGCATATGTAGTTACTATATTTAGAACATTAGTGTTTTGATATTTTGTATCTATCCAATGTTTACCAAATGCTAGTGTACAATTTTTTGTTCCTTTTAATACAATGTCAATGATAGTATCAAAGGCATTAGCGGATAAACGTTCTGTAGGAGAAATAAAGTTTCCAGCGGCATTATTTAATAGTATGTCTACGGTTCCAAATGCCTCTAAAACCTGATCTTTCATAGCTTCTACTTGATCATAATGTCTTACATCGCATTGAAGTGGGAGGCAAGTACCTCCAGTTTCTGATTCTAACTCTTTAGCCGTACCTTGTAATTTTTCAAGATTACGTGAAGTTATTGCTACTTTTGCTCCAAGCTCCATAAAATACTTGGTCATAGACTTTCCAAGTCCGCTACCTCCTCCGGTAACTACAATGTTTTTTCCTTCAAGCGCTCCATCTCGAAGCATTTTATCAGTATAGCTCATATGTTATGTATTATAATGTCTTTATTTTTGTGAAAGTTACAATTTATATTTAAAATACTATGCATGCATAGTATTTTAAATTTATTCAAACGTCGAAATTAAAATGTTAAGTATCGTAATTGCAGCATCACTAATTTTGGTTCCTGGACCAAATATAGCAACAGCGCCCTCTTGGAATAGAAAATCATAGTCATCTGGAGGGATAACTCCTCCGACAATTACCATAATATCTTCTCTTCCGTGTTTTTTTAACTCTGCAATAATCTGCGGCACAAGTGTTTTGTGTCCGCCTGCTAACGAAGAGACTCCAACGATGTGTACATCATTTTCTACAGCCTGTTTAGCGGCTTCTATTGGGGTTTGAAATAACGGGCCTATATCTACATCAAAACCTACATCGGCATAACTAGTAGCTACTACTTTTGCACCTCGATCATGGCCATCTTGCCCCATTTTTGCAATCATTATTCTTGGTCTTCGGCCTTCTAAATCAGCGAATTGATTTGCAAGTTCTCGAGCCTTATTAAAAGATTCGTCATTCTTTATTTCTTTAGCATACACTCCAGTAAATGATTTAATTTCTGCTTTATATCTTCCAAATTCTTTCTCAAGGGCATCACTAATTTCTCCTAAGGTAGCTCTTAATCGAGCAGCATTTACCGCTAAAGCTAATAAATTTTGTTTATCATCTTTGGCTGCTTCTGATAAATTATCAAGTGCTTCTCTTACAGCATTATCATCTCTTGATTTTTTGACATTTGTTAAACCTTCAATTTGTTGATTTCTAACAGCGTCATTATCTACTTTTAGAGTAGCAATATGTTCTTCCTCTTCTAGTTGAAATTTATTTACACCAATGATAACATCTTGTTCACTATCTATTCTAGCTTGTTTTCTGGCTGCAGCTTCTTCTATCCGCATTTTAGGAATTCCAGCCTCAATGGCTTTAGTCATTCCTCCTAATTCTTCTACCTCTTCGAGTAATTTCCAAGCTTTTTCTGCAATATCATTGGTTAATGATTCTACATAATAACTTCCTGCCCAAGGATCAACCGTTCTATTTATTTGTGTTTCTTCTTGAAGGTATATTTGTGTATTTCGAGCTATTCTAGCAGAGAAATCTGTTGGTAGAGCAATTGCTTCATCCAATGCATTTGTATGTAAACTTTGCGTTCCTCCAAAAGCCGCCGCGCTCGCTTCGATACAAGTTCTGGCTACATTGTTAAAAGGATCCTGGGCTGTTAGGCTCCATCCACTAGTTTGACAATGCGTTCTTAGCATCAGAGATTTCGGGTTTTTAGGGTTAAATTGTTTAATTAATTTAGCCCAAAGCATACGAGCAGCACGCATTTTAGCAATCTCCATAAAGTGATTCATTCCAATAGCCCAAAAGAATGATAGGCGAGGAGCGAAAGAATCTACATCCAGTCCTGCTTCGATACCTTTTCTGATATATTCTAATCCATCGGCTAGCGTATAAGCTAATTCTATATCACAGGTAGCACCTGCTTCTTGCATATGATAGCCAGAAATACTTATTGGATTAAACTTAGGCATGTTTTTAGAACAATATTTAAAAATATCGCTAATGATTCGCATAGATGGAGTAGGAGGATAAATATAAGTGTTACGAACCATGAATTCTTTAAGAATATCATTTTGGATAGTACCAGAAAGTAATTTTTGATCTACTCCTTGCTCTTCTGCAGCAACAATGTAAAAAGCCATTATAGGTAACACTGCTCCATTCATAGTCATAGAAACAGACATTTTATCTAGTGGTATCTGATCGAAGAGGACTTTCATATCCTCAACAGTATCGATAGCTACTCCTGCCATTCCTACGTCTCCAAATACTCTTTCATGATCGCTATCATATCCTCGGTGAGTAGCGAGGTCAAAAGCAACTGATAATCCTTTTTGACCCGCTGCTAAATTTCTACGGTAAAAAGCATTACTTTCTTCTGCTGTAGAAAAACCGGCATATTGTCTTATAGTCCAAGGTCTTCTTACATACATTGTAGAATACGGACCTCTTAAATAAGGAGGGATTCCTGCGGCAAAATTAAGATGCTCAAGATCTTTTATTTCTTCACCCGTATATTCCTCTTTTATTTCAATTCCTTCAGAAGTAATAAAGGTTTTGTTTTCCGAAGTAACTTTAGTTGTACTGGTTTCTTTTTGCAGTGTAATATGTTGAATATTTTTTCTGGTCATTTTAAAATTTCATTTTTTCAATCCAATTCTAAGTTACTTGTATTTGTGAATTACAAGTAACTAGTATCTATAAGGTACAAATTAGAGGATTATATCTTATTTTCATTGAAGAAAATCATTGCTAAAAATGTAAAATTACGGTTTTATTAATGATCTATTTTAGAAAATATAAAATATGTTAACTGTTTATGAAAGAATATTGCAATAATGTCTAACCAAAAGCTTTTTCAATAACCATTAGAATTGAATAATATATATCAAAAGCTATAAATTTCTTTATTTCGGCAGCTTTAATTTTTTTATCAGGGATGTAATAAATTCTTTGCGCTATTAAAGAAGTACTAACGTTTCCATCTTGTTCAAGTGTGCTGATTATATTTTGAAAATCATCACTATCACTATTATTTTTAAGACATTGAATTAATCCACCTCTGTAATTAAATATCAATATTTCTTCTTCTCCTTTTTTGGAAGGGTTTGTGTAGGGAGATGCTTTTTTCGTTGCCTCTTGATTTTCGTAATCACTTAGTTTTACCCAAATAGAGTTAGGATCACTAGATTTTTTTTTAAAGGTTCTCGCTAATTGGATAGAATTGTTAGATGGTAATTTTCTTAAATCCAGCGATAGACTTGCAACTTCTGCTAGAAAAGTTCGATACGTTTTTATAGAATCATTTCCGAATTTGTAGTGCGCAAATAAGTCTTTTTCGAAAGAATTAAAGGCTTTGGAATAAAGTCCACTGCTATCTACACTTAGACAATTGACACTACTTTGAGAGTGGCCAAATACCGTAATAAGTAAAAATGCTACTAAAGCGATTCTAGATCTAATCATTTGGGGCATCGATTAAGATTTAGTTTTGTTAATTATTTGTTAGTTAAATGTTAATTTCAACGAAAGTTAACAATAAATTATCAATTATTTGCGTTATACATAGTTTTTCTCTGTTTTTTCGCACAATCTTCTAGTGATAATTGGGTTTATTAACGTTTTTCTTATATTTTTTTCTTTAAATAAAGACTTTTGTAATGGTGGAATTACTTCTTTAGGATTTTTATAGGTATTAGCACCTGTTAAAATAATTTCCTCCTTATCAAAAAGTTCTTGCTCTTTATCTGCGCTTTCTTTTATTTTTTTCTGAATTGTTCCAGCTTTTAATTGCTTTAAATAACCACCACTTTCTTCAATATTCTTAAATAATGATAGGGCCTTATCCGCTAATTGATTCGTTAAGCTTTCAATATAATATGATCCAGATGATGGATTGTTTACAATATCAAAATAACTTTCATTTTTTAAGATCAACAATTGATTGATCGCTATTCTTGTTCCAAAATCATTTTCAAGATTATAAATATCATCATATCTTAAATTATGAATAATATCTGCCCCGCCTAAAACAGCACTCATACACTCCGTTGTTGTACGAAGCATATTTACATTATAATCTAAAATAGTTTTATTTCTGTGTGAAGGATGTGCGAATATATAACATTTTTTTAACATATTATATTCTTCGGATAAAGAATCCCATAATATTCTTAATGCTCTTAATTTTGCAATTTCAAAAAAATAATTTCCCCCAATCGCTACTTTAAAAATAACAGGTGTTTTAATAAAAGGATTGTCTTTTTTACTTTCAAAATAATTAAGGTACTCATTTACGTGAGCCATACCATATGCTAATTGCTGAATCATTGTAGCTCCCGCATTTTGCAGTATACTAAGGTCTACCGTGATGCTGCTTTTTAAATCAGGATTTTCCGAAACAATACTTTCTAATTTATTATGGTCATCTTTTAGGCTGTCGTACCAATTTCCTGTTTTCCCTAAGTTTCCAATGATATCGGTTAATAGGTGGATGGAAAGTTTAGATGTAAGAACATGGTTGTTTAACTTATTTGCATAATCCGTTGATAGGAATAAGGTTTCAATAAAGACAAATACATTAGGGGAAATATTGGATAGTAATGTCGCCGGGTTAATATTTTCATTGGTAATAATAAAATATAGACTCTCCGCTCCTTTTTTGATTGCAGTTAATGCAGTATTATTTCCTGTAGTTGCATCTTTAACTTCTATCTTTTGAGAATTTTTCCAGGTAGATGGGTGATTTACATTCTTCTGATTTGGAGTAATATCTTCTTCATTATAGAATGGTTTGACATCTATACCTTCATAAGATTTATATATTAGTGCTTCATTATAGTCAGCACCTTTTAAATCAAATTGAATTTTTTGTTTCCATTCTTTCGCAGAAACTTTATCGAAATCATTAAATAAAGTTTTAGTCATCGTTCTTTTTTTTAGGGATACTGTCTTCGTATTCGATAATGTAAATTTCTTCATTATCTCTTTTCATAAAATATTCTTCTCTTGCAAACTTTTCTAGTTCACCGCTATCTTTTAGAATTTTTATGTCCTTTTGATCTTTAACAATTTCCTTTTTATAATATTCTTTATTATCCTTTAATTCTTTAATTTCTTGATCCAATTCTCTATGAATAAGCCAAGAATTAGTGTCTAAAAATAGAATCCACACTACGAATACCAAAATGATAAGCACATATTTATTAAAAAATATGGCAAAAACAGGAATCAATGAAGGAGTATTCCTAAGCTTTTCGAAATAGCGTTGTAGCTTCAATTTAGATTAAAATATTTATTAGTTTATAAAGGTACAAAAGTTAATTCAAGCGTTCTTTCACTATAGTACGAACTATATCAATTACTACATTATTATAATTATTATTTGGAATAATTAGATCAGCAAATTCTTTTGTGGGGTCAATAAATTGTTGGTGCATTGGTTTTAGTGTGTTTTGATATCTATCTAAAACTTCTTCCATATCACGACCTCTCTCTGCAATATCACGTTTTAAACGACGAATTAAGCGTTCGTCACTATCTGTTTGTACATATATTTTAATATCAAACATTTCCCGTATTTTAGGGTTTGTTAGGATTAAAATACCTTCTACAATAATCACTTTACTAGGTTTGGTCAATATAGTTTCTTTAGTGCGGTTATGTTCCACAAAGGAGTAAACGGGTTGTTCAATAGTTTTTCCTTTCCTTAAAGCACTAAGATGTTCTCCTAATAATTCAAAGTCGATAGACTGAGGATGATCAAAATTAATTTTTGTTCGCTCTTCATATCTAAGATGACTGGTGTCTTTGTAATAAGAATCCTGAGATATGACACATACTTCATTTTCAGGTAATTCGTTAACAATTTGATTTACTACGGTTGTTTTTCCGCAACCAGTTCCTCCAGCTATACCAATAATTAGCATTCCCAATATTTTTTTGACAAATTTAGAAATACTTATTGAGTTATTAAGTTTTTGTGTAAGAGAGTTTTTATAACCTACATGATTAATGAAAAAAAATTATTGAGGATAGCAGATAATTCCAGAGGAAGAATCTTTCTTAGCACCAGTAACTGATTGTAGGCAGTTTACTTCATTTAGCTCCCTTAAAACTCCCATGAAGGCAAAAATTAATGCTTCTTTATAATCAATGACATTTTCTTCTGGTATAATGACAGTTGTGTAATTTTGTAATTTTTGTTTTAGGGTTTCTATTAAGAAGTCATTTTTTGCACCTCCGCCAGTTACTAAGATCGATGATTTTTTTTTCCCTGTGTTTTTTATTGCGTTTGTAATTTGTTCCGTTATATGATGAACAGATGTGTATAGCAGATTTTCGACAGGTTCATTGGACTTTTCTATAATTGGTACAATTTTATCTAAGAACCATTCATATCCAAGTGATTTTGGATAAGGACCTTTATAGTATGATAAGTCGTTTAGAGTATTGTATAATTCTTCGATTAGTTCCCCTGTTCTTGCTATTTTACCTCCATCATCATATTCAAGATCTATAGAATTGCAAATAAGATTTAATAACATATTAGCAGGAGAGATATCATAGGCTATTCTTTTTTCATCAAGATCAAACGAAATGTTGCTAATGCCTCCTAAATTAAGGCAAAAATCATATTCATTAAATAATAGTCGGTCTCCTATTGGGACTAAGGGTGCGCCTTGTCCGCCAAGAGCTACATCATTAGTTCTGAAATCATAAATTACTTTTAAATTAGAAGTATTAGCGATATGCTGGCCAGATCCAATCTGATAGGTTAATCCAATTTCAGGCTGATGAAAAACAGTATGCCCGTGACTAGAAATGAAATCTACAGCTATTGAATTCTTATTGATAAATTTTGCCACTTGTTTTCCTAGCCAGGTTCCATAGGTATTATGAAATGCTAGTAGATCCGTACTGGGAAGATCTACAGTGTTTTTTAATTTATTCTTAAAATCTTCAGAGTATGCTATGTTTTCTGTATTGACAATAGAAAATGTCCAAGAGCCCTCGTGTTTTTTTATGTGGCAATAGGCGATATCCAAACCATCTAGTGAGGTTCCGGACATTAATCCAATTACTTTATATGTTTTATAAAAAGTGGACATATAGGGATGCAAACTACCAAAATATTTTGAACAAAATCACTTTGACTAATTATATTTATTTATGTATTGCAGGTCAAGTTTTTCTGTATCGATTTCTAAGATTGCTTTGTTGTAGTAAAAATCTATAATCTCATTTTCTAGATAGTTCTTAATGTCGGTAACAGTTTTTTTTCCATAAAGAGAAAATATGTACGCTGCTTCAGCTTTTTTGAATTCTGTTATAAGATCATCGGGATTTTCTACAATATTAATGCCTTTATAGCCGTCAAATTTATTCTTCATCCATCGATGACTTGCTAATCTAACCAAACTTTTTCGTCGTTCTTCACTTAAATACTTTATTTCTTTTGTGTTTGTAGAATCTTCTTTCTTGATTCGATCTACTGCCGTTTTTGCTTTTATGTATTGTCTTTCGAGCTTAAAATCGATACGTTTCATATCTCTTTTAAGTTTTTCAACAACTTCGTAGAGCGCACCATTATACATGATTACGAATTTCTCATAATTATATAAGGCATCCAGAAACAAAATAGCTTTCTTTTTATATACTCTTGGAAAAGCTTGTTTTTTGGCGTCAATAAATAGTTCATTAAGTCCAACTTGAATTTCTTCAGGTATTCCAGAGAATTTTGGACTGTTTTTTATAGTTCTAAGTTGTGCAGTAATTTGTAACCTAGATCCTTTATATAAAATAGATTTGTATTTAAACCGATATCGATTAGGAGAAATGTCGTCTATTTCTTGATTATAGGCAGAGTAGCCTACTAGAAGTATAACAAAAAATAAGAAGGATTTCATAAATATTGATTTCTACACCTATATTTTAAAGTGCATATTTCTGATCTACAAAAGTAGTAACGTAAATTATGTAAATATTGTTATGTAAAAAAAGAGGTAGGATTGTTTTAGGTTATTAATTAGTTGTCTACACATCTAATATATGAATATTACTTTTTAATGCTTATAACTTCCTCTATAGTAACCATTTTTTGTTGTTTGTTACCCCAACTGTTCATAATATAATTCATAACATCGGCAACCTCTTCGTCCTCTAGTCCTAATGAAGTCATGGCGCTATTATATGATTCCCCATTAACTTTAATTGGTCCATTTAGTCCATATTTAATAGAGTGTATGCTTTCTTTACGCTTGTTAACTAGCCAATCGGAACCTGCTAATGGAGGGAAAATTTTGGGAGTTCCTTTTCCATTAGGTAAATGACATTGCATACAAAAATCCATATAGACTTCTTTGCCACGAGTAATACTTTTAGATAATTCTGTATCCTGATAATTTAAATTATTGACCGAAATATATGTTCTTGAAGGACTTTCTTGTTTTGCTATGATCGAAATACAAAATATTATAGAAAGTACTTCGAGAAATAAGATATGCTTGAATCGTTTTTTCATTTTATTTAATAAAATTATGATTTCGGAATTATTTTTATAATTCCTTTGTTTTCCACAGCAACATAAATATAGCCGTCAGGGCCTTGACGAACATTGCGAACTCTTCCGATATCTTCAATTATTTTTTTTCGTCTTATTACTTTGTTGCCATCTAATTCTACTAATTCTAAATATTGAAATTTTAGAGATCCTACTAAAAGATCATTTTTCCAATCTGGATATTTATCACTAGTTACAAAGTCCATTCCACTAGGAGCGATAGAAGGAACCCAATAATAAACAGGCTGTTCCATTCCTTCTTTACTAGTAATATCGGTAATTGTGGAGCCGCTATAATTAATTCCATAAGTAATAACCGGCCATCCATAATTGAAGCCTTTATTGATGATATTAATTTCATCACCTCCTCTAGGACCATGCTCATGTACCCAGATTTTGTCATTTGTTGGATGAATAGCCATTCCTTGAGGATTTCTATGCCCATATGAGAAGATCGCTTTTTTGCTACCATTCTCTTTTACAAAAGGATTATCTTTAGGAATGCTTCCGTCAGCATGGAGACGATAAATTTTTCCACCATCCTTGGTGATATCTTGCGGGTTTTCATCTCTATTTCCTCTATCTCCAATACTAAAATAAAGATAACCTTCTTTGTCAAACTCTATTCTTGATCCAAAATGATGGCCTCTCGTAGTATTTGGAGTTCCTTTGTATAGGTTTTCTATAGAGATAAGCTTGTTGTTTTCTAATTTAGCTCTAATAAGCGCGGTATGTCCTCCTTTTTCTGCTCCTTCTCTTGAGGAGTAAGTAATGTATAACCAACCATTTTTATCGTATTCTGGATGTATTTCGATATCTAATAACCCTCCTTGATTGCGATTATATACTTCTGGAACATTTTCGATTTTAGTTTTTGTTCCATTTTTATAATGGATTAATACACCACTTTTTTCAGTAATGAGCATACTTCCATCAGGAAGCCAAACCATTCCCCAAGGAATTTGTAAATCAGGAATGACAATTTCAGTAGTATAATTTTTTGGATCAGGATCAATTGAGATATCATTTTTCTTTTCTTGAGCGCAAGAGAAGAGAGTCGATAGCACTGCGGATATACAAAATAAAAGGTTGTTCATTGTTTTATTGTGATTTGCACTTGAAAATTACAAATAAAAATTATTTATATTCTATATTTTATGTTAATCCCTCCATACATATTGAAAGGCAATCCTGGATAAAAATATCTAGGTTGACTCCCTCCAAATCCCGTCGCATTGATCTGTAGTTGGGATGCATATCGTTTGTCTAAAATATTATTCATTCCGAGAAATAAATCAAAAGAAATATGCTTATTAATTAAATTTGCATACCCTATTTTTCCGTTTAGTAATTCATATTGATCGCTAAAAACTGTATTGCTATCGTTTGCTGGGATGCTACCAACAATCTGAAAATTTAGATTCCCATAGATTCCTTTTTCAGTTATATAATCTATTCCAAAATTAATAACATGTGATGGAGCTCCGGTAAGGTCATTACCAGAAAAATCATCATCGAGGTCTATAAAATCATCAAATTTATAATTGTTTAGTGTTCCACTTACTTGTAGGTTTAATTGTTTTTTTGATGATTTAATAAGTTGATAATTAATTGTTCCTTCAATTCCAGTATGAGTTGTTTTTCCTGCATTGATAGCAAAGAAATTGTCTTCTTCGGTTCTCCTCGTAACTAATAGATCTTTTACTTTTAAGGTGTATAAAGAAAAAGAACCGTAAAGTTTATTTTTCATAAGGTTATATCTAGTTCCAATTTCATAGTTCCATCCAATTTCTGGTTGTATTTCTGGATTGAACTCTCCATCTGGTAATAAAGTTTCAGAAGTAGTAGGAGTGGAAAATCCGTGGGCAATGTTTCCAAAAAAGATAACATTAGTATTCAATGCATAATTGACACCGATCTTGGGAGATACTATTGGATCAAATTCAAATTTCCCAGAGCTATCATCACCATCTTCTAAAAAATTATCTTCGACATTAAAAAATGTTTGATTGAGGTGTATTCCCGCATTGATTTTTAATTTATCTGTTATAGATAAATTTGATTCTACAAAAAGATTGTAATAGTTTCTTCTTTCATTTAGATTAGAAAGCTGATCTCCTAAGACACTGCCAGTTCCTGTTGGAAAATCTTGATATAGGTTGTCGAACGTTTTACCTGTATAGAAATCAAAAAATAGTTCTCCCCCAACGGTCCAATCCCATTTTTTATCAAATAGTCTGGAGTTATGTAGGACTCTGCTTCTAATTCCAACTGAATTAGATTTCTCTTCTAAAATATTAAAAGGTCTTGGCTCATAATTTTTTCTGAGTGAAGTAAATAGACTTGTATATTGTGAAAAAGATGCATTGTATTGATGTTTCCAAGAAAATCCAAATATTCCGTACGTAACATCTTCAAATGCCTGAGATTGCCCCCAAGTAAATGCTGCTTGTCTTGGATTATTTTCAAAATCATCTTGGTCTAACGAACTAGGAATACCCGCTTTTAGATCAACATAACTAGCAATTATCGAAAAATCATTTTTTTTTCCGAGGTATAAAGAAGAAGTTATAGTAGCTGTATTTCTGGTATATTGATTATTATCTCGATATCCATCAGAATGGTTGTTACTATATAAAACATTTATACTTGATCTTTTGCCTCCAATAGCTATTTTAGCAACATTTCTCACGAGTCCATAACTTCCTAAGGATGTTGATAGCGAAGTTTCTATACCTTTATTTGTAATAAGTTCAGGTTTTAATAGAATAGTACCACCTAAGCCAACACCATAACTACTAGATGATGGTCCTTTATGGATATCAATCCTAGAGATGGATCCTAACTCTAGATCTTCAATAGATGATTCTCCATTACCATCAGTTAAAGGAATATCTCCAAAATAAGTTCTGATATTGGCAGTACCGAATAAATTTCTCGCACCGATACCTCGGATAGTTATTCTATTTGTATTTAGAGTACCATTTTGCATAAGAACTCCAGGGACTTTATTAAGAATTGGATGTAGCTCAATCGTATTACCTCTATTAATGTCTTGTGTATTAAGAATAGTTATGGCATCTGTAGCATATTTTTTTTGTAAAGGAATTGATTGCGTGTTAATGAAAACTTCTTGTAATTCATTTACTTTAGTTTCGATAGGTATAATTAAATACTGTTTCTCTAGGGCTGTAATTATTTTACTTTGGTAACCTGTAAACGAAATTTCAATATTTCCAGAACTGATTATTTCGAATTTACCTAGTTCATTGGATAGTACTTTTTGACCTGTTTTTATATCTAATATGCTGGCATTACTAATCGGGAGTAATGTTATTTTATCTATAATCAGTCCAGAAATTTCTACTTGAGCTTGAATACTATAGGTAACGAAAAGGAAAAGAAGTAATATTGTTTTTCTCAAAAGGTGCAATTTTGATCAAATATCGGGAACTAATTATGTATTGGTTCTTAAAAATAACTTATAATTGCTGCTAAATCAAAAAATGAAATCAATTAAATAAGTTATTAAATGATTAGAAAAATAGTTTGTATTGTTTTTATAGCGTTCAGTTCGGTTTCTGTTGCTCAAAGAATTAAAATAGATAAGAAAAAACTAAACTTTTTAAAAAACGAAACTAGCATAGGTGTCCAGCTTACATTTCCGGAGGATATTACTTTTTTGAGTGATAATATATCTGAAGAAGAGTTTATAGTATATATGAAGGATAGGAGAAATAAAAAAGATCCAACGAAAGGGGATATGTGGTTAGCAGAATATAATAAAGCTAAACAAACAACTTGGAAGATTGATTTTTTAGATGGGATAAATAAAGCGTTAGAAGAGTATAGTGATTTAAGATTTGTGAAATCCGAAGAAAAAACGAATTATTTATTAATTATAGAAGGAGATTGGATTTACCCAGGTTATGGAGGTGGTGCAAGTGTTGGTAGAGAAGAAGCTAAGTTAGAAGTAACCTTAAAATTTGTTGATCCGTTAGATCCTGAGAATGTATTATATGCTACACAGACACCAAAAATTATAGGGAACTATGCATATGGAGAATTCGGAACAATTCTAAGAATTGGAGAATGTTATAAGAAATTAGGATATTTATTAAACCTTCAGTTTAAAAGAATTTTAAAATAATAGTAGGTTTTAATAAAAGAGTTTGTTTATATTTGCACCCGCAAAAAAGATAACCTTTTCGGGGTGTAGCGTAGCCCGGTTATCGCGCCGCGTTTGGGACGCGGAGGTCGCAGGTTCGAATCCTGCCACCCCGACAAAAAAAATCCAATCACTTCTGTGATTGGATTTTTTATTTTAAATAATCATATAATATTTCATTTTATTGTAGTATAACCTTCTCTTTTTAGCTTGTTATTCTTTTGATTATTAATTTTTTGAGTTTTAAAAGGTATTTCTGTGTCAATTCGCAAACTTGTTAAATAACACAAAGTATTTTATCATTTAGGAGCAAGAAACATTTAAAAAAAGTAATTTTTGATTAGGAAAAACCAAAAAAGTGGTTTTTTCCCCTAGTTGTTAATTGTTAAAAAAGGGTTTTTTCCCCTAAATTATTCATTTTTTTATTGTTTATTACTTGTATTAAATGATTTTATTTGTAGTACGAAAACTTTTTTTCGTGTTAAAACGTGTTAAAAAAAATGTTAAATGCATAAAAAAGCGATGAAATACACGTTTTTTTAACATAACGTAAAACTATTGCGGTTTTACCGCAAACAACTAAACCGTGATTCATTTACTTTTACAATGCGCTGGTAATCAGAGCTCAATACTAGTGCAAACGATGCGATCTTCAGGAAGCCCCAGAAGAAATACGAACCATTAAGAGTAAGAAATAACGTTTTTTAAAAAAAGAACAAAAGATTATTCTAGAGTACTTTGTTAAACCGTTTATCATAAGTTTTATAAGGTACATCCAAATCTAAAAATACAATGACTAAAAAGACAGGAATTATTATTCCAGCCTATAATGAATATTATAGATTGGACAAGGAGAAGTTTTGCAATTTTTTAACCAATCACGATGATTATTATTTATGTTTTGTAAACGATGGGAGTACAGATGATACTTCTAGAATGTTACATCAATTGAAAAAGACTAATGAAAAAAAGATTCACGTAATAGATTTAGAGAAAAATCAGGGTAAAGCTACCGCTGTTCAAACAGGAGCAAACTATCTAAACTCTTTACCATTTATTGATAATGTAGCATTTTTGGATGCAGATCTTTCTACCTCTCTAGAAGAATTAGATAAGTTGGTACAAAAACTAAATAGTGAGAGTAAACTATCAATGGTTTTTGGTTCTAGAAAAGCGGATGATTCCGATGATATAAAAAGAAGTTTTACAAGAAAGGCATTGTCCAATTTTGTAGGATTTTTTATTCAATTTATTTTACAATTACCGATAAAAGATACGCAGTGCGGAGCAAAAGTTTTCAAAAAAGAAATCATCAAAAACATTTATCATAGAAAGTTCATTAGCAAATGGTTGTTTGATATAGAAATTTTTCTAAGACTTAAAAAACATATCGGATTAAATGATTTGCTGAATACTATAAGCGAAGAACCTTTGGATAGTTGGATAGAAGTAGAAGGTTCTAAAATTACTTTAAAAGATTCTTTTTTGATTCCCCTTAATCTGATTCTTATCTGGATTAATTATGTGAATATTTTTAAAAGGAAAAACAGGCCTGTTTTACAACCTATTTTTAATCAAGAAAAAGAAATGTCTATGGTTAAATAACTACTTTGTTTATTGTTAAAACCTCAATAAAAATAAGGTGCGATATTAATGTTAAGAGCACTCTTGTTATAACTATGTCAAAAAATATTTAAGTGCTGTGTATTCATGAAGTTTGATAGAAAATAATATTTAAGACCTTGACAAAACAACTTTATCTCCAATGAAAAAAACTTTACTATTTATATTATTACTTGTTACTGTAAAATTTTCATACGCTCAGCTTCCTTTTGATTGTGATGAAGCTAAATTTTATCAAGTAATTTCGGGATCATTACGATCTTATGATCCTGTGACAGGAACCTATTCTGAACCACTACATACGACACCTAGTTATAATGCTGGAGGTTATAATGTGGTTGATGATTTTTTATATGCTATTAGAAGTAATGATAAGCATTTATTGCGAATTGGTATAGATCAAGTAATTGATCTAGGAGCCGTTGCCTCTAATGGAGGTGTTAGTTTTGGTGGAGGTTATGCTGCAGATGTTGATGATGAGGGTAACTTATGGGTTTTCCAGAATGCACAAGGAAGGCAGTCTTTTCATAAAATTGTTAATCTTCAGAGTTATGATGGGTCAACATCGCCAACTTTCGAAATAATAGTGGCGAATCAGGCTTCTCCCAATACGTGTGCAGATATTGTTTTTATAGATGGAGATCTTTATGGAGGTAGTAAAGGAAAAGTTTATAAATGGGATTTGTCATCATCGACTCCGGTTTTTAGTTCTAAAACAGTAACAGATTTACCTAATGATACTTTTGGAGCTTGTTATACAGATACTAGTAATAGATTGTATGTGTCCAGTAATAAAGGAGGTTTGCATTTAATTAATGAATATGAGGGTGTATCACCTTATGCTACGCTATTAAATAATACAGATGTAACCAATCAGAATGATGGTTTTAAATGTGCAGCAGGTGTTTCGCCAATTGATGCAGATGGAGATGAGGTATTAGATCCTTTTGATAAAGATACTGATGGAGACGGGATACCTGATGTTGTAGAAGGAGGGGGAATAGATCCATATGGGGATGATGATAACGATGGGATTTTTAATTACTTAGATCCTGATTTTGGTAATACTTGTAATAGTGGAGTTTCTTTAGCCTTTGATATTGATAGAGATGGTATTCCTAATGCGTTAGATTTAGATAGTGATAATGACGGGATTTATGATATTGTAGAGGCAGGTCTCGGAGATTATGATACTAATGGTGATGGTTTGTTTAATAGTGAGGATACCGGTTTTCAAGATTCTGATTTGGATGGTATAGCAGATGTAGTTGATGTTGATCAAACAGGAGTTGCATTTTTTCCAGATGACGCTGATGGAGATTTAATTTATGATCCTTACGATATTGATGCAGATCAAGATGGAATTATAGATCTTATAGAAGGACAAAACCGTGAAACCTTTGTTTCTTTATCGGGATTGGATCAGGATAGAGATGGAGTAGATGACTCGTTTGATCCTGATCAAGGCGGAACTCCTCAGGGATATATAAATACTGATAATACCGATACTCCGGATTTTCTTGATACAGATTCAAATAATGATGGAGTTTTAGACACTGTAGATGCTTATGATACCAATAATGATGGTGTAGCAGATACCGTTTTAGCTAATAGCGATTTTGATCAGGATGGACTTGATGATGGTTTTGATATAAAAGAAACTGTTTTTGACTCAGAAAATGGAGATCAAACACCAAGCAGTTTTCCTGTGGCTAGTACAGGAGAACGATATCAATATTTGGGGACATTTGATGTCGATGGTGTACCAGATTATTTGGTAGCAGATATTACTATAGATTCTGGCCTTTTAACCAAAATTGATACCGCATTACCAGAGGGAGATTCTGTAGTAGATTTAAATCCTAATTATATATATGGAGGTTATGATACTGATATTATATTAGAGCAAGCTACAAATGTTGCGATCACTTTTATTAATGAAAATACACTATATGAAAATATCTTAGGGTATTATACATACAATACAAATTTACCGTTAACAAAGGCTCCAGAACCAGAAGATATTACTGTGATCTTACCTAATTCTTCTGCTTCAGGAAGTGGTGGCGGATTGATTACAGGTAATACAGTTGATCTGGGAAGTTTTCCAGCTAATACAGGAATTGGATGGGTTTTATTGGTAGATGCTTGGGATAATAGTAGTATAGATGAAGGAATTTGGCAATTGTATTCTCAGACTGAGTTTAATCCAGAATGTGATGAGTCATTACGACCACATAACATATTACTAAAAGATGATGCAAACGAAGCAGTTGTATTAGGATTTGAAGATGAAAGAAGGGACTATCCGAGCGTTGATAATGATTTTAATGATATACTATTTTATATTACCGCAGATCAATATTCTGCTATCAAAACAAGTAATATAATTGATTTGGAAGAAGAAAGTGAGGTAACTTCAGCCAATGATGGTGGATTAGAAAGTAATGGAGATTTAGCTACTTTAATAGCAAAAAGAAATTTTACTAGATCAAAAACTAATGAAGTTAACAATAAAAAGAAATTACAAAAAGAGTTTAAACCAGGCCGTATATCCTATAAAACAAGAAATAATGATGATTTAAGCATTTACTTTCCACAAACAGGAGCGGCTGGAACAGAAACTTCTTATGTTTCTACACCAGAGGATTTAATAGGTATAACAAATGCATCTTCTGTGTTTTCGATTGATTATTATAATAATGAAAGTAGAGTTGGCGCGGGTCTAGCGACCGTAACAAGTGGGACAATTTATGATCATTCTAAAACAATTTGTGACCGATTAAATGGTTCAGTTGTAGAGGATATAAGAACCCTTAGCGTTCGAGACTATGTTTTGGTAAATACTAAGATAAGAAGGCCTTCGGGAGAATTAGAACAAGCGCTACATTTTTCAGTGAGAATAGATGAGTTTCAAAATGAATTGTATAGTCTTTGGAATATTGATCAATATCCAGAAGGAGACTATTTGAACTTCCAAATTTGGGGAGGTTCTATTCCACAAGTAGTAAATATAGCGAATACCATTATCGATAAACTTTTAGAAGATAAAGGTTTGGGTAAGATGTTTATCCCATCTAATATTCCAGAAGTATTTGTGCAAAAAGGATATTATAAAGATGGAAAGTTGATTCTTGATATAGTGAATAAAAATCAAGTCGATCAATTTGATTTTAGAGGGAATAAAAGAGTTACAGAATTATCCAATGAAGAATTAATGATCTCATCAATTTCATTGTCTGGATCTTATCAAGAGACCATCGTTATAGATACTGGATATTTATTTGATATTGGATTTGCGGTTACCGTTAATGATAAAACAGATGCTTTATATCTTGCCGATGGACCTTGGGGTCTTGATTATAACTCGGAAGGAGTGGATGTAACCAATTTCGAAATTGTAAAAGAGGAAATTACAGAAAATGATAGTGATGATTATTTGATAGAAAGAGACGTAATGGTACAAGGTTCTGTAAAAGAAACACTAAATATATTTAGAAGTGTACTGGGTGGAGATTTAACATTGAATGTGTCAGAATACAATGAATTGGAATTTGAATTACAAGCGAATACAGAAGTAGAAGTTATTCTTGTAAATAAGGAATTAGCGGATTGGGAGAATAGGTTACGATATATTATTTCTGGAGATGGAAATATGCAAACATTTAATATACCGTTTTCGGAGTTTACAAACCCTAATGGAGATAATGGAACTCAATTACAGGATATTAGAAGTATTGTTTTTTCTATACAAGGTAATTATGTAGACTTTTCTTCATTTGACGTAAGTGTTTCTAACCTAGCATTTACTACAAGTCAAGAAATAGATCAAACTGATGATGAAATAGAAGAAGAATCGATTAACCAATTAGTAACTTACCCAAATCCATTTAGACAATCTACTAATATAGCATTTCCAAATGCCCATAAAAAAGTAAATCTAAGGGTTGTTGATGTACTTGGAAAAGTAGTACAAGAAGAATCAGAAAATTCAGTTGATCCATTTAATACAATAACTTTTATACCTAAAAATTTAAGTCCAGGAGTATATAGATATATTGTTATTGGTGATCAATCAACCAGATACGTTGGCAGTTTTATGATTTATTAAACGTATTAATTTACCGATTAATCTTGTTAATAAAAAAATAAAAAGATCACTTACCCTAAAGTAATAATATTTAGAGTAGGTGATCTTTTGCATCTGTATTGAATTTAGTTATTTTTGAGTCTAAACTTAGATTAATAATGAAAAACATTCTCGCAATAGCAGGTTCCAATAGTAGTACTTCGATCAATCAAAAACTTGTAGAATATGTAGCTAAAGAAATAGCCGATCATAAAATTAAAGTATTAAAATTGGCAAATTACTCGATGCCAATTTATAGTGAAGATGAAGAAAAAGAGAATGGGTTTCCGGGAATGACATTAGGTCTAAAACAAGAGATATCCGAAGCAGATGCCTTAATTATTTCTGTAAATGAGCACAATGGAAGTTGGAGTGCTTTTTTTAAAAATGTTATTGATTGGTTATCTCGATTGGATCGTAATTTTTTAGAAGGAAAAAAAATACTTTTAATGAGCACATCACCCGGTCAAAGAGGAGGTTTAAGTTCTTTGGAATTTGCGAAGAATGTATTTCCTAGATTTGGAGGTGAGATTATAGAAAGTTTTAGTTTTCCATCGTTTCACGCTAATTTTTCTGTAGAAAATAATGAAGTTACAGATGAAACACTTTTGTTGGGATTAAAGGAAGTTCTAAGTACTTTTGCGCATCAGATTAAATAACTTGTGCGTAGTACCAAAATATATATTTTAGAAAATTCTTCAGACTTTAAAATCAAATTATTGCAATGGGCGCAGCAATTTGATGAAATAGTCTGGCTAGATTCAAATACATATTCCCAGCAATATTCGAGTTATGATGCAGTTTTAGCAGTCGATGCTTTTACCGCTATACAAACAGATCATTATACCGGTTTTGATAAACTAAAAGAGTATCAGGAACAAACAGCTGATTGGATTTTTGGGTATCTATCTTATGATTTAAAAAATGATACAGAGCAACTAACTTCCAAGAATTTAGATAGTTTAAATTTTCCGGATTTATACTTTTTTCAACCTAAGAAGTTATTTTTTTTTAAGGATAATAGATTAGAAATTCAATATCTAAATATGGTGGACGATGAGATGGAGGAAGATTTTCTTGATATTCGGAGATTTCCATCCACTATAAAGGTTCCTAATGATGATACGTCTTGTGGTAAGGTTAAAATTAGTTTGCGTATTTCTAAAGATGTCTATAAGCAAAAGATCCAACAAATGCTTGCTCATATTGCTCGTGGAGATATTTATGAGGCAAACTTTTGTCAAGAGTTTTTTGCCGAAAATAGTTGTATAGCCCCACTAGAAACCTATTATCATCTTAATCAAATCTCTAAACCACCTTTTGCAGCTTTTTTTAAAAGAAGTCATCAATATTTACTCTCCGCATCTCCAGAGAGATATTTAAGAAAAGAAGGAAGTAAAATTATTTCTCAACCTATAAAAGGAACTGCTAAACGTTCACAAAAAGAGGAAGAAGATAAACGACTTATTCAGGATTTAAAAAATGATCCTAAAGAACGTTCAGAAAATGTAATGATTGTAGACCTAGTCAGAAATGATCTTTCTAGAACTGCTATTAAAGGTGCAGTGCAAGTAGAAGAATTATGTAAGGTCTATACATTTCCGCAAGTACATCAAATGATATCAACCGTGGTTTCCGAGATTCATTCAAAAACGTCTCCGGTAGATGTGATTAGAACAACATTTCCTATGGGCAGTATGACAGGAGCGCCTAAGATTTCTGCAATGGAGATAATAGAAAAATTAGAAACGTCTAAAAGAGGTTTGTATAGTGGTGCAGTGGGATATTTTACTCCAGAAGGTGATTTTGATTTTAATGTGGTGATAAGAAGTATATTATATAATGAAGACAAGCGATATATATCTTATACTGTAGGAGGTGCTATTACTGCCAAATCCGATCCAGATAAGGAGTATGAAGAGTGTTTGATAAAAGCAAAAGCAATGCGAGAAGTGCTAGAAGGTATTTAATAAGCAAGTTTAGCTTCTTTTTTTAAATAAGGTTTTTTCTAAAGCTTTTTCTGACATCAATAATTGTTTCTTTAACTTCTTGCGCTGTAATGTCTTTTATTCTGGCAATTTCCTCAAAATTTAATTTCCCGAAAACAAATAGATCAATAATTTTAGAAGTTTCTAATGGTAACCAACTATAGAACTTGCCTAATAATTGTTGTTTCTTGTTTTCTGTAGATTCCTCGGAGTCAATTAATTTAAGGATAGCAGAATCAGAGTCATCATAAATAAACAATTGTTTGTTTTCTGAGTTTTGATGATAAGAAATATCATTAAGATCTTCATTCATGATTAACTTGTTATCGGATTCTAGGGTGTAGTTTTCTTCTAGTTTATTAAGTTCATCTCTTAAAAAGTAATTTGTACTTATACATTGTTGATGCCAACCTTCTCTTTTGTACAGCTCATCGATCAAATGATCAGCTATTCTAAAAAGTTTCAATTCTAACGATAATTTATCGATACCAATATCTAAATGCTCTTCATTATAAAGATTTACAATAGCATCATCTATAATACCATTAGAACAATACATATTTCTGGGAAGAACTCTAGTGCTTTCTGCAATATATAATCGATGTTTAACATATGGATGGAGATGAGGTACTACAGATAATAGTTTTTTGCTAAACTCTTTTTTATGATCATTTTCATAATATTTTGGCATTTCATCTATCCTATTCATAATATCAAAATTTTAAGAGTTGTTTAAAAATAACAAAAAGGATTGAGTTTTTGTGTTAAAAACCTGAAATTCAGATGTTAAACAAGCTTAAAAGAAAGGTTTGTTTACTTTTACAAAATCGTATATTTGATATCAGTCTAAAGATAAATTTTCAGGAATATTGAAGCAGCAGTTTAAAATCCATATAGAAGATCATTTACCGTTTCTAAAAGGAAGTAAATTACTAATTGCTTGTAGTGGAGGTTTGGATAGTATTGTGCTAGCGCATATATGTCATTTGCTTGATTTTGAAATTGGAATTGCACATTGTAATTTTAATTTAAGAGGTTCGGAAAGTGATGGAGATGAACAATTTGTGTCTCAATTCTCTGACGCAATTAAAGCTCCTTTTTTTGTGACTCATTTTAATACAGAAACCTATGCCAATAGCAACAAAATTTCTATACAAATGGCCGCAAGAGAGCTTAGGTATGATTGGTTTAATGTTTTGATTCAAGAATATAAATATGATTATGTGTTAACAGCGCATCATCTAGATGATAATTTAGAAACCTTTCTAATAAACCTTTCTAGAGGAACAGGAATTGATGGACTTACTGGGATTCCTGAAATTAATGATCACTATGTAAGACCATTATTACCTTTTTCCAGAGAACAAATTTTAGAATTTGCAACTAAAAATAATCTTACCTGGCGAGAAGATAGTAGCAATAAGACTACAAAGTATGTCAGAAATAAATTAAGACATAATGTTATTCCCGAACTTTTGACAGTTAACACGAAGTTTTTAAATAATTTCGAAAATACACTAGATAATTTAAAACAAACTCAAAACTTTGTCAAGGATCAAGTAGAGATTGTTAGAAAAGAAGTGTTCGAATATGACGAGCTAGATACAATCAAAATATCAATTTATAAATTACAACAATATAAGAACCCAAAGACATATTTGTATTTTTTATTAAAAAAATATGGTTTTACTGCTTGGAATGATATTGTACAAATTTTAACGGCTCAATCTGGTAAACAAGTTTTTTCGCCTACGCATAGATTAGTAAAAAATCGATTGCACTTATTGCTATGCCCAATCATAGAAGATGTTTCAGATCGCGTATATACCATTCCTGAAGAAGAGAATATGATTATGATTCCTTCTGGAATGATTCAACTTAAAGAGGTTTCTGAGTTGTCTAATACTGATCTAAAAACAATTTATGTAGATAAAGAAAAGTTAAAGTATCCCTTAATTGTAAGAAAATGGAAAGAAGGCGACTATTTTTATCCCTTAGGGATGAGAGGCAAGAAAAAGTTGAGTAAGTATTTTAAAGATGAAAAACTATCTTTGCTCGCTAAAGAAAGAGTCTGGTTGCTATGTTCTAATAATGAGATTATATGGATTATAAATTATAGAGCAGATAACAGATTTAAAATAAACCCCAAAACGAAACAATTACTAAAAGTAACAATAACCTAATGAGGAATATTCTACTATTATTGACAACATTGTTGTTTTCTACCACATTATTTTCGCAAATATTTGAACCTATTAAATGGGAAAGTAACGTTAAAGAAGAATCAGAAAATGTTTATATATTATCTTTTGCAGCTACTTTAGAAAAAGGGTGGCATATATATTCACAGAAAGAATTAGATACAGACGACATAGCTCCGACAGCAACAGAATTCACATTTTATAATGAGGAAAAAGCGTACGAACTAGTTGGAGAGACTATAGAACCAGAAGGTATACAGAAGTTTGATAAGGTATTTGAAATGGATATCAAATATTTTGAGGATAGTGTTGTGTTTACCCAAAAAATAAAACGATTAGATCCATCTCTTAAAACGGTGAAGGCCGAAGTGTTTTTTGGAGTATGTGATGATGAAAAATGCTTGCCTCCAGATACTGTGGAGTTAAATGTAAACTTATCAGGGAATGATGTAGATGAAGTACCTAATATCACTCCAACATACGAAATAGACACTAAACCAAGTGTTAAAAATGAAAATGATAAATCTATTGAAGAGAAAAAAGAACAAAAAGGTTTGTGGAGTACCTTTATCTTAGCTTTCTTATCCGGGTTTGCCGCATTATTAACACCATGTGTGTTTCCTATGATTCCAATGACAGTAAGCTTTTTTACTAAGCAAAGTAAAAATAGAGCCGCGGGTATAAAGAACGCAATTTTTTATGGTATTTTTATTATCGTAATCTATGTTGGATTAGGTTCTGTGGTTACAGCTATTTTTGGAGCAGATGCATTAAATGCTTTGTCTACTAATGTCTGGTTTAATTTGTTGTTTTTTGCCTTACTTATCGTTTTTGGACTTTCCTTTCTTGGAGCCTTCGAAATTATGTTACCAAATTCTTGGGCAAACAAAGTAGATCGACAAGCTGATAAAGGTGGGATGATAGGTATATTTTTTATGGCATTAGCGCTCGCTATAGTATCATTTAGTTGTACTGGTCCTATAGTTGGAACTATTTTAGTAGAAGCTGCTTCTAAAGGAGGAATAGCTCCTATAATTGGGATGCTTGGTTTCTCACTAGCAATTGCATTGCCATTTGCACTTTTTGCTATGTTTCCGGGTTGGTTAAATTCTTTACCCAAAAGTGGTGGTTGGCTAAATACAGTTAAAGTTTTTCTAGGTTTTTTAGAATTGGCATTTGCGTTTAAGTTTTTATCTAATGCAGATTTAGTGTTACAGTTAGGATTATTGCAAAGAGAAATTTTTCTATCGATATGGATTGCTATTTTTGGAACGCTTGGATTATATTTATTGGGTAAAGTGAAACTTCCTCATGATTCGCCAATAGAAAATATTTCAGTAGGAAGACTATCGATAGCTCTACTAACATTAGCGTTTACTATTTATTTAATTCCAGGTTTATGGGGAGCACCATTAAAATTGATAAGTGGTTTCCCACCACCACAAACATATAGCGAATCGCCTAGAGGTTTTGGAGGTTCTAGTAGTAACAGTTTACCAGGCTCAGAACTTCCAGAAGGAGCCAAGTATGGAGAACATGATATAATATCTTTTACAGATTATCAAACAGGTCTAGATTATGCTAAAAAAGTGAACAAGCCTGTTTTAATTGATTTTACAGGATATGCTTGTGTAAATTGTCGCAAAATGGAAGAATATGTATGGTCTGAACCAGCAGTTTTGAAAACATTGAAAAACGATGTGGTTTTAATCTCCTTATATGTAGATTATAAAAAAGAACTACCCGAATCAGAACAGTATGTCTCAAAAACTACTGGCAAAAAGATAAAAACAATAGGTAATAAATGGAGTGACTTTCAGATTACTAGATATAAAGCAAATGCGCAGCCTTATTATGTTTTAGTAGACCATAATGAAGAAAACCTGAGCAAACCAGTCGGATATACTCCTAACGAGAATGAGTATTTAGGTTGGTTAAAAAAGGGGATTGATAATTTCTCGGTTAAATAAAAAGGTTGAATGTAGTATATTGGAATTATACACCGATAAACAGAGGAGCCTGTAGTGCATTAGGGGCAAAACCAAATGTGCAACTAAAATAAAGCACTTTCAGAGGTTGCCATGTTAATTTATATTAATTTGATGTTCATTAAATGTGCATTTTTAAGCGCATTATGTTCATTCATATTAATTTCTCCGTAAATATAGTGTTTATAAGGGCTAAAAAGCTTTTAAAAAGGTTCTAAATAGCCTTAAATTAGTTGGAAATTAGCAACAATCTAACACTAAAACCCGTCTATTTATACAAATAACATTTAAAACAGCTATAAACTTAGTGTTTATAATGGTTTCCTTAAAATACATTGTTAAAAAAAATTGCACATTTCGTGGATGTACAAAAACATTAACGTTTATATTAACAAAAGTAAAGCTGTTTTAACCCGCTATTTGTAGTTAAAAAAACAGTGTTAAATAATGTTAAAGTAATAAATTTAGAGGTAACAATATGATTTAAAAAGACACTTATCTATGTATGGGAAAATTTAGTTAAGATTCAACTTCAGTAAAGAGTCTTGACAATAAGATTATTACGTATAAACCGCAATAAATATTTCATAAATTATTGTACTTTTACCCACAAAATTGTGGAGATTTTATGATACAAAATTACCTTAATAGGGATTAATGTTTTATTTTTCTTTTTTTAACTTTTCAATACTTAATTTTGTTGAAATTTTAAAACAGTTAAAAATGAAAAAGTTACCATTGTTCGCCGTATTATTGTTTGTCTTTTGTGTCTTCACAAATTGTGAATCAGATTTAGAAAACGAAATATATGAACCGCAGAAGCAACTCATTGACAAAGACGACGTCGTCACTCCTGGAGAAAAAGGCTAAAAGAAACGAACTTACTACAGTAATAATTGTCTCAACCTTTGGACTAATAGGTTTTTTAGCTCCATTCTCGCACGTTTTTTTTAATAATACCGATACTCCAGGGATGTTCGGTTTTAAAAAGATGTCATCTTTATTGTATGCTATCGGTTTTCCTTTACTATCAATAAGTGCAGGTTTAATCTTATATTTTGGTTCAAAGGTTATAACTGGGAAATTAGCAGGGCTATTTTCGAAAGTTTCGTTTTTGTTCTTTTTTGTTGGTATATTTTTCCTTGTTTGGGCTCTAGCCCCATCAATACCGGACGATTTCCCAGCTTTTGTTTATTATTTCTCTATGGTGGTTGTAAGTCTTTATTTCTCGCGCGTAATGAGAATATTTTCCAATTATATTTTAGGACTTACAGGTAAAATTGAAAAAATGATTGAATTAGTTGGAAATATCCGCGTTAATCATTTTTTCAAAATGGCGTATAAAGCATCAGACAAAGCTAATATCGAGGAAATCAATGCAGATATTGAGGACTTTGATAATGAGGTTTTTGAAGTTTTAGATGAAGTTTCCAAAGATTAATAAAGTCTTTTCTATCTAAAATTCTCATATTTTACATAAATATTGATGGGTAAAAACAAAAATAATAGAGACAATATTTTAAAAAGACTTGGGAATCGTTATTCCTTAAGTGATAAGTCTTTAAATAACTTTACTCTACCTTTCAATGAATACCAAAAATTGGAGGGGAAAATCAAAGACGAAATAATAGATGAGTTAATTATTATAGATAGTAAAGAGTCTAAAAGTGATTTTTTAAAAAGCATTAAAAAAATGTTTTAATTCACATAAAGAATCTACTTACTTTTACTATTTATCTTATCAATCAGTAAGTTTATAGCAATATCCTTCGCGCGATTACTAATGAACTCTTTATATTCAGTATACTCTCCAAATTCGTCTTCGTTATCTTTAATATAATTTATTATAACACTTTTAGGAATTTGATCTAGTAATTTGCTATCAGAAATAGGAGACTTTAAAGACGTTGTCTTTTCTAATTTTTGCGTAAGATTGATAATATTTTTCTCCTCTTCACTTAGCCCTCCAAATAATAAAGATTCTAACTCAGGAAAAACACTTAAAAGCTTTTGTAGTTTACTTGATGTCGGCTGAGACTTACCCTGCCTATATCTATTTATAGTAGGCTCTGAAAGTCCCGTTAATTTGGAAACTCTATAAGAAGTCAAACCCTTATTTGTAAAAAATCGGTCTAGCTTTTTATTTATGTCTACAAAAGTTATACTCATTATTATTTCTTATCCAAATATACTAACATTTATTTTTGTACATTCAAAATTGTTTGTATATTTGTATCTATATGAATACAAATATATCAAAAAAAACGAATCTAAATAGTGATGATCTTAATAAAGTGATCGCTAACCGATATTTTGTTAAACCTCAGGCTTTAGCATCTAAGAACAATTGTTCCGTAGACTACGTAAACAAAGTATTGTCGGGCAAAAGATCGGCAAACAGTAAGCTTGCAATTGATATAGTGTTGGACGCAATTAAAATTTTGAGAGCTTTAGGAATATAAATTTTTTTACCCTTAATACTAACAAAAATGTTAGTAATATATTATGAAATTTAAGCAAGGTGACATATTAACAAGAAATAAAACAATTTGGCTAAACAGTGAATTTGTTGCCAATGTATGCGACTTTACAGAGAACATGCAGGCTGTTTTAAGAAACCGTTACAAGCGCGATGTCACTCCTTGTCACCGTCATCATAATGTTTTACCGGATACGGGTAAAAGTTGGAGATGGGCGAAGATCAATAATAAAATATACTACGCGCTAAGCAACATTCCGAACAGAAAGCCTATGTACTACCGTGATATGTTTGGGGATGCAGAAACCTTAGTAGAAAACTATAATCAAGCACTTAAAAACAGGGCAAAGAGCCTTTTAGAATCAGAATTTAGTGCCTTTATACAACAAAATTACAAATATCATTTATCCCAATACCCGAACTGTAATGCTTTACAACGCCCTGCATTAGCCAAGGCGTGTGCAGTGTTGCAATTTACTGCGGATTATATAGTGCGAAATGAGATTGCGGATAATAAAATAAATAAGTTAATCAAGGAAATATGCGCCCTTATTAAAGAAAAAGATATGCGCTATTTACCTACGAATTATCGACGTTTCAGAGAGAAATTTGACCAGTATGCCAGTGGTTCAGAGTTAAGTGATATTATCGTACTACCCCGTAAAGATAACAAAAACGCCTTGGTATTTGATGATCCAGAACTACGGGCAGCAGCTCTGAAGCTTCGCAGCTACGGACAGAACTACACTAACGAATATATCATTCGCAAGGTTCAGGACTTATGCCGTATTAAAGGGCGTCGGGTTCCTAACCGTCGTTGGTTCGGACAGAATGTGTTCGAACTTAATGAAACGAAGTTTTTAACCGATCATTTGCGATATGGTGAAGGAAGCTCCAAAGCGTTTAGCAATACGGGATATATTCCGTTAGAGCGTGCACTGTATAGTGGTGATTGTTGGGAGGTTGATGCTACGCGTGTTAACCTTATTGAACACAAGAAAGAGGACGGAAAGAGCGGGCACTTAAATATTGTTGCCGTTAGAGACGTCCACAGCGGTGATATTCTTGGGTATGCCCTGGATTATAGCGAAAACCGATTTGTGTACGCAAATGCCCTTAAAATGGCAGTTGAGAACGCGGGATACCTACCCTATGAACTGATTGTGGATAGATTCCCAGGTCACAACACTAAGGAGATGGTATCTCTGTTCGATTCCCTTAAAAAATTAGGTACTAAGGTTAACATTACCTCCAATGCAAACGGTAAGGCGGGTGTAGAGCGTGGATTTAGCACGCTACAAACGGTATTTATGCAAGACTCCCTATACTATTACGGTGAGGGTATTAAGTCTCGTAATTCCTATGCACACCGCAGCCCAGAATATTTAAAAGAAGTAAGAAAACAGGCAAAGCAAGAGAAATTCGATTTAACGGCTAGTTATAACGAATCTATTGCGATTGTCGAAGCGTACAGAAGTACCCCATTGTCATATTACTCACGTAAGCACGATAAGGTAGATCGTTCTCCTGCGCAAATCCACCAGGAGAGCGAGAAACCTAATGTACGTAAGGTTTCGGGTGCTCAAATCTCCATGTTATTTGGATTAAAGAAAAAGGCAACTATCAAGCACGACGGTATGATCCGCACAGAAATTCACAAAGTGGATTATGTGTACCAGATTTCCGACTATGAGCTTATGAAGAAACACAAAAGCGTGATTTTGTCCTACGATTTGGAGGACCTATCTACGGTGCATGTGTTCAGAGAAAACGACGGTATGTTAATTCATGTAACTGCTGCTAAGCTCTTTAACAAGCCTACAAAATACGGTCCAGATGCTGAGTGGAACCGCATTACTACAGAGCGACACCGTCTGCAACAAATCAAGGAGCGTAAATCCGAGGATTTAGAACTACAAACGGCGGTATTTAGTGAGGTTGATTTCATGATGGGCAGATTTACCAGCAAAACCAAAAACGAAACAGAGCGCATTCTAAGCGATACGCGCTACGAACAAAAACGAACCGCGAACAGTGATATACAGACTGGTAACGCTTCCGATATTGATTTAGATGACTTTATCACCAGTCAAATGTAACCCTTAAAAGTTTAGATGATGACAGACGTTCAAAAAACCGAGATAGTAAAGACGATTAACGCTGCTATTACTCGTTTTGGCAGTGCCAATAAATTCGCAATTAACTGCGGAGTGAGTGCTGCTACCTTATCCCAGATGCGAAATTGCGAATGGGAAAATATAAGTGTTGGAATGTGGCAAAAAGTAGCAGCAAAAAGCGGGTATAGCTACAGCACCTGGAATATTGCAGAAACTACCAACTATAAACTGGTGCAAAAAGTACTCAATGAAGCAAAAGAAGAGTGTTTGTTTGTCCCTATTTCTTACCCGGCTGGTTCTGGTAAGTCCGCAGGATTAAAAGCGTGGATTCGTAATAATCCGAGTTTCAACTTTTATGTAGAATGCAAAGAATGGGGAAAGCGTGATTTTCTTAAGAACCTAATTACTCAATTAGGAATGGAACTACCAAGAACCTATGCCACTTTGGATATGTTGACCAATATTGTGATCAATTTTTTTATTGAAAGAAGAGACTATAAGCCCACTCTTATTTTAGATCAAGCAAATAGTTTAAGCCCTACAGCATTAAAGGTGATAATACATATTTTCAATGCCTTAGAGGACGAGATGTCGCTTATTATCTGCGGTACGGAGAACCTTAAAAAGACGATTGACGCAGGCGTAAAATATAATAAAGACGGTTACGACGAGATTTCAAGCCGTTTTGGTCGCAAATTCATTCAATTATTAGGAGCACACAAAAAAGATGTTGCGCTGATCTGCGAAGCCAACGGAGTATTCGATAAGAAATTACACACAGCCATTTTCAACGAATGCGAACCAAAACAAAAAAAGATAGGTACGCAATTCATTCCGGTTGTAGAAGATATGCGAAGGCTCAAACGCATCATTAAAAGAGAGCAAATAAAATCCAAAGATATCGTATGAAAGATGTAAACGAAATCGAGGTACACGACCCTACAGTTGTACCTCCTGCGGTTGGTGTGCTTGATTTGGGGAATGTATCTGCAAGTCAGTTGCGGGAAGCCTTGGAAAAGGCAGAAACCAAAGAAAAGGCTGCACAACAGCGCAAGCGTAAGGCGTATGAAGAAAAACGCCATGAAAAAGTGATCACCCTTATTAAGGAAGCTCAGGAACTACAAGAAGTTTTAAAGCAGTTTAAGGAAAAAGTACAGTTAGAAATGGACTCACAGGCTACCGATCTTGCCGAATATGGTGGTATTAGAAGCAATAGCAAAGGTGGTTTTCAGATCAAAAGTAAGGACGATCTCTATCGTATCAGACGTACTCGCGATACCCAACCTACATGGGATGAGCGTAGCAATAAGGCGGTAGAGTTGTTAAAAGATTTCTTACATGATACGGTTAAAAAGCGTGCTGAAAAGGAATTTAACGTGATGATGGCATTTCTAGAGAAGAACCAAGCAGGTGATCTGGAGTATCAGAAGGTCATGACCCTATTAAGTTGTGAAGATAATTACAACGATCCACGTTGGAAGGAAGGCTTACGCTTGCTTAAAGAGAGTTATCAGGTAGTACTTCGCGGATTTGGCTATTATTTTGATCAGAAGAACAGCGAAGGGAAATGGGAGAGCATTTTGTTAAACTTTTCAAGCATATAATATGGGGAGTATACTAGATAATGCCTGTCGATTGAATAAGCTTGTAGTAAATGCAGGTCTTCGCCCAGCCAATGGAAACGCAGCAAGTAGTTACTTACTATACAAGCAGATAGAACGAAATCTAACACAATGGGTAACCGATTTTGTGGAGAGCCTGGACCCTATCCACGGAAACACTACCAAAAAAGGATTTATAGAGGTCCAGCGATATGCCGATGTAACACTTCATAAATGTTTGGTAAAACTAGACGCTATTACAGACATGCACAGACTACGAAAATACAGCCAGTACGAGTCTATGAATGCGCTTATTTATGAACTCACAGGCAGAAACATGCAAATCAAATTTAAAAACCCACTAAAGGATTAATTATGGATGATACAAGTGAAATGAAAGTAAAATTTACATTAACAGGTATTAACGAACTAAAACAGGATTGTTCCCGTGCCATAGATAAAATAAAGAAAAATCTAGAACTCGACCCACTTATGCAAGAGCGTATGATCCAATTCTATGGTAGTACGATCTACTACCTGTCCATTCTGGAAGAATTACAAAAAACTGAAACACCATAATATGAGAGCGGTACACTTTATTTTAAGAATTACGGGCTATCTATTATTGTCTCCATGGTTTGTTATAAAGGTTATAGCCTTTGTAGTTTTTGTGGTTTCTCTTGCTGTTCTGGGATTGCTTTTTGTAATGGTCACTTTTGATTTAGAGAGCATTCAAAGACTGTATAAACTGTATTTAAAAAAGGAGTTTAAAACGCTGGTTGATGGATTTTAAGCAAGCTAACAAGCGGAAAAACCGACGCTATTATTTGCACCGATGCATTAAAAAACAAGGAATTCGCTACAGTGCTCCGTTAAAAACGATCTATTGCGAGTGGGACAAGCCCTTAGCAAACAACTATGTAACCGAATTAGAGCAATCATTCGGTTACAGTATTCAAACAGAATTATACTAATATCCTTACCCCGGTGGTTGGCGGGCATTCCATTTCGAGGATGGAAAGGAAACGAAAACATATTTTGAGTGAACTGGGACTGAAGTTCCTATGCTGAACTGTTCGGGGTTTTGAAGAATGCCCTCGTTAAATCATACGGTGAATGTGGTGTTTATCAGTTAAAGCCGCAGCCAATGCGAGTAGTTTAGTCGTTACGCATGTGTTCACTCTCATTAAACCAAGGCTTTAAGGGGTTAGAGCCTTGGTTTTTAAAGCTTTTGATTATGAAAAGAATTGCAAAACAAGACACGGAACTACTATTGGCAAAGAAAAAACTGCGTAGTCAGGTCCTCACCATTGCCACCAGAACCGGAATACATGATACCAATGACTGGGAGAAGTTTAACAGGTTTATGCTTCACAATACCATTTACAAAAAGTCACTAAACCTGTACACTTTAGAGGAATTGGAGGAACTGGTGAAACAATTCCGTGCCTTGGAGTTCAATTATAACAATTCTGCAAATAAAGTAGGCACTAAGGCGTGGGCACATAAAAGGAACTTGCCAAACCTATCTAATAACTAGTAGTATACATGGCTTACAATAGAAAAAATTACTATCGCCGAATTATAGAAATTCAGGAACTCACCAAGGAGTATCAACAAATTGGGTTGAGCAATACTCAAATATATGAGTTGCATGTAAAGGCGCAGTATTTCATTAGTAAGCGCACCTTTGATGAGTATTTGGGCATCCCTGCAAAGCGAGAATTAAAAAAGCTATTGGATATAGACGCATCCCAAACAAGGCTATTTGAATGAGAACATATAAGATATATACAGATAATGAGTCCCATTACGGGCTTACCTATGATCAAATGCGCTTAAAGGAATGTTTCTACCGCGCTTTACGCCAAGATTATACTATTGTATATCCAGATAACATCACTATAACAGTAAAAATCAACAGCTAAATGACCACCCATTATCAGGCACATATCGTAGTGATCGGAACGGTTGTAAAATTGACCTATCAAAACGGCAATTTTAAGCGTTTTGAAGTGGTAAAAAAAGGAAAGTTAGCCCCTGTTCACCTGTTAAATATTGGTCGTATCATTCCACTAACCGAAAAAGAGCTCACGCGCTTTGTATTGGAGAAAAAAGGCAAGGTAAACTATACCGTGATTGAAAAAAATGTCAGTATGTATGGTCAATATACTGCGGTTTGGTTTGATTTTTACCGTGGTTTTATGGATGTAGAGCCAAATTTCACTAAGGTGGACGGAGCCAACCTGAAGCGAATCATGACCTACTTAGAAAAAATCAGTGTGAACCCGGAGCAAGCCTTGGAACTATGGAAGGCAATTCTTCATAACTGGGATCATATGGACGATTTCCACAAGCAAAATACAGATATCAAATACATATACAGTCAAATTAATAAGATCGTGCAAAATGTCAAAAGAAATAATGAAACCTACGGGGGATATCACGACGATGAGTTACAATCAGTTGTTAACGGACTATAGTCCTACAAAATGCTTGGTATGGTATCGTAAAAAGCATACGGTAGCACTGGCAATGAACTCAGACGCTCCAAAATTGAGTGTTTTGTCCAAAAGATTTGGCGAGGGTCAGCTCATGGGCTATTTAAAACATTGGTTGTTGGATTTAAACGTGTCTCTACAGCTAAAATCAGGACTGAAAGCGAATCAAATTGATCAGATTGCTTTTGCGATTATGGATACGTATCGCAGTTTAAATCTGGCAGAAATTAACCTGATTTTTAAGAATGCAAAATATGGGGAGTACGGGGATATTTTACGTATTTCCATACCTACGGTAATGCGTTGGTTCAAGCAATACTACGAGGAACGATTAACGGCTGCGTATGAACAAAGTTATAGTCAGAGTGTACAGCACAAAAGTGCTTTTGCCAGTGCTCCACGCTCGATGGAAACCAGAAAACAAGCTGGACGAGAGTTAAAAAAAGCCTTAGATTTTCAGCAGAAACAACACGAATTACACGAAGCCCAGAAACGGGTGGACCAAGCAAAAGAGCAATTAAAATCAAAACCATAACACTATGAATCAAGACAAGTTATTACCAGAGGTAATTGCCTATGCCAAACAGCAGGGCTTTATACGATCCTCGATCCTGCAACTAAAATATAAACTAGGCTATAATCGGGCGTATAAATTGATGAAGCAGATGGAGGAAGCGGGCATATTTACCGATGAGAACCAGGGGGAGTATTGGATCGATAGAGTTGTAAAACTATAGCTATGACCGAGACTACCCGAAACAAAATTGCCAAAGTGTACGAACTAGTACAACGTGGCGTTGATGGAGAGCAAAAAGCAGCACAAAAAGCACTGGAACGACTGCTTAAAAAACACAATTTAAACGGGGCTCAAATTGAAAATATCCGCAAAAAGGAATACCGTTTTAAATACGGTAACCGCTTAGAGCTGATGTTGTGTTATCAGTTGGTCCGTTGTTTGTTCCCAGGAATGGAAACCAAGCTTTATAAAGATACGTATGGCGTTCGTGAGATTGTGATCAGCTTTGAGTATTTAGATTATGTGACCTTTTCTACTGCATACGAATACTTTAGAAGGCATATGAAAGCGCAATTTAAAATCCATTGTACACCGCTTGTTAATAAGTGTCGTTCTGCTAAAACCAGAAACGAGCGACGTGAGCAGCTTCAGGACTTGTTCTTTGGTCAATATGCCATCGCCAGTAAATTGTATGTAACAGGTGATCTTACCAAAGTTTCACATGATGAAATGAGCAAAAAGAAAATGCAGGACCTGCAAAAACTACAATCCATTGAAGGCGGTAGCTATCATACTCAGGTAACCACAGGATTGTATTTAAATCAATAAATCAGGGACTTATGAAGTTAAGAGACCTTACCAGGAAATTAGTGCCTTTCCGATTGAAACTGCAATATAAAGAACATCAAAAAGGAAAGGTAATTGAAATTTATGTGCTATCGGTAAGGAATTTCGAAAAACTGAAAGCCTATGAATCACATTGCCAATACATAAAAGAATACCCAAAACCACGTTGAAAGAAATCAAAAACAAGACCAAATAAATCACTTTTAAAAACCATTTAATTATGCAACAAGAATTTTTACAGTACGCCAAAGAGAGCTTAACCAATGACAATGTACCATTTACATTGACTTACGAACCACGCAAAGGCGACGGACGTGTATTAAAACAGGGGGTAAAAATACCAGGGCTTACCGAGGATTTAATTACAAAAGACTATTATTTAACGCTCACTCCTGATGTGCACAACCAAAGAGAGCTTTGTCAGCCTTTTTATTCCTCCAAAAAATACGCTCACATTCCTGATGAAGGCTTCGAATGGTTACCTGCGGTAAAACCAAAAATCATCAGTAAGGAGGTAAATATCGTGGACTGGATGGAGCTTACTTCTAACCGTCGTACCTATGAACTTTTTACGATTGAAGATGACATCCAGGAAGGCGATATCATCAAATTTAAATATGAAGATCAAAACGGCTGGTATTCGACGCATCGTACCGTTAGCTCTGTCAATCGTCTAGTTTGGAATGATGAGATTAGGGACGAAGAACTGTTAATAGTCAGTTTGAGAGCAGAAAAAGAATAAACTTATAAAAGTATACCAGACAAATAAATATTAAAAAAATGCCTTCATTACGGTTTTCCACATTGAAGGCATTTTTGTACAACTTACATTTGATAAAAAATTAAACGATATGGTACATTACAGCATTGATATTGAAAAGAACAACACCAAATGGGTAGGCATGTTAAACAAGGTGGAACACTACAACATTCCCCCAAAAGGAAAGATCATCCCCGTCAAGGAAGTGGAAGCGGATAGTTATATGGATTTATACCATAAGATGTTTGAAGCTGGTTTTTTTGCCAAGATGGAACACAACCAGTTCTAATCAAAAGAATTCTCTAATACGCCCGGTGATATTTACATCCTCTCCCTGGGCGTATTGGTATTTTTCCTTATTTCTTCCATAGTACGGAGCCTGATAACTCAATAGATACACACTTACTACCGCATCATCCCGTAGTAGTTCCTCACTAATAAGTTCCAGTTTTCCTGTATTGGGGCTTTCCAGTTCCTCTATAAGCTGATGGGTTACCTTTACAAAATCAAATAATTGCAGGGCTTTGTCTCTGGATTGACTGATGCTACTGGTATCGCGCCCCTGTTCGTACATTAGATGTAGTGTAATACTGGCAACGCCTGTAGTTCCCTGATAGGCTACGGTAAACTCAAATAATAATCCTGGTAGTCGAAAAGTTTCAAAGGCTTCGGGATTAAAATATTGACCTCTATACAAATCAATGTGTTTTAATGCGGGTATTCCTGCATTTCGATAGGTTTGTGCTGCTGCTTCGCTGGTAAGGCGTTCGATAATTGTAGTATATAATTCTTTCATTTCAGTGCGTTTTTAAATTCTCTTTCAATCATTCTCTCCACTCGTCGGAGCAATACCCCGGATTCTCCTATAAATTGTCGTTGTGGCATGGAAAGGTTCATTTTTCGGGAGTGACTGCTTACGGTTGTATTTCCGCCTTTGCGCCCCCTGGTAATCTTTCTACTATGCTCGCGAACCGTTACCGTCTTTTCAACCGTGCCCCCTTCATTGTGCAGTTCTGCGAAGGGTACATCGGTTCCAATGATAATATGTTCTTTCCCTACGCTGATTTTACGAATGGAGCGTTTTAGGCGTCCAGTTCTGTTCATTAGGCTACCTCTGGCGCGCTCATTTTGTCTTTTTTTCCAAGGCTTGCGGGAGCTATCCACCCAATTTTTTCTAACAAAGCGTTCCTTGCTAAAATTCACTGCAATTACCGCAGCCCGTGAGGGCATGCGGTCTATGCTTTTGCTAACGGCATTTAACTTTTTGATGATATCATTTGGCATACTATAATTATTGTGAGGTTTCAATGGCGCGAACGGCGCGTAATGCAGTTTCAATAAACCATTGTTCGATCTCTTGCGGATTCATTTTTGATAAGGTGGTGTTCTGGGTATTGATCCCTCCTTTATTCAGGGCTTCGATATGTACCGTGATATTTTTGGGTTGTGACGCCTTGGAGCTTACATCTCCAATTTGTGACCCTCCAACACCGCCTAAGGTTTTTCCATCGTCATTGTCTCCAGTTGGGTTGTCTGTGGGGAGTAACCCTTTATTCTCGGCACTTTCCTCTTTTTTGTTACTTCCTTTCTTTAGCTTTATACTGATATCTTTAGCAGCATTGACCACTTCTCTGGCGTTATCGAGTGTCTGTTTTCTAAAGGCTTCTTTTTGTTGCTTTCTTCTGGCTTCCAGGGCTTGCAACTGCTTATCAGCTTCGGTTACTATTTGCCTGTTCATGGCTTCCCTAGCTGCGCTGAAATTCCCTGCCATTGCAAGTTGTACCGCTTCCTTTACTTTGGTAGCAAATGCCACCAGTCGTTGTCCTACATTTTTGATACGCAACCACATTTTTTCAATACCGTATTTGATGGAATCCACAAAAAAGAAAAAGTTGGCTTTGGTTTGTTGCCATACTGCGGAGGCTATTTTCTTAAAAGCTTCCCAGGACTTGCCCCATCCTTCGGTTTTCTTTACCACATATATAATAGCACCTATAAGCGCACCTATAGCCATCACAACCAGTCCAATAGGATTTGCAGTTAAGGCAGCATTTAAAAGCCATTGTACGCCTGTCCATAATTTAGTCAGTCCAATAGTGGTTAAGGTAAGCCCGTTGGTAATAACCAGCTTTACAATATGGGCAGCAAACATCCCGCCTAGTACATACATTACCCGCTGGAACCGTTCCGCCCCAGCACTTCCTGATTGTATCCATTTGGTAAAGCTATTATAAGCATTATAAGAACCTACAATCATACGATTAATAAAATCCAGTCCTCGTGCTACCAATGGTAGGATCAACTCTCCCAGTTTGGACATGGCGGTATTAAATCGGTTTTTAACAATCTCAGCTAATACCGTTACATCGCCCTGCGCATTTTTAAGAGCTGCATCGATACTGTATTGTGAAGCGTCAAAGGCTTGTAAGGTGCTATGAAAATCATCCGCCCCAGTCTTTAGTTTCACAAAAAGGTTTCTCAGTCCTTCGGGTCCACCGATTTTATTGATCAGCTTATCAATCTGTTTTGGGGTCATTTTCTTAAACTTGGCGGTTACTTCTCCCAGTACCGTGCCTAAATCCCGCATTTGTCCGTTACCATCATACAGGCTGATTCCTATTTTTTTAAGCCCTTTAACGGTTCCGGCTTGGGTGAGTCCCTGAAAGGCGGATTTAGTCATGGTGGCTGCGGTGGCACTGTCTTTGGCAATGGAGGTAAAGGCTGCAAATATCTTGTTAGCGGTATCAACACTTTGCCCTGCTCCGGCTGCTGCTCCTGCGTATTCAGTTTGTACTCTGGCAAGCTCATCAAAGGTAGTAATCCCTACTTGTACCGTTTTAGCATTGGATTCTAACATATGATCGATATCCCCAACGCCCAGTCCAAAGGCTTTCATTGCCTTGGTAGTGGCGTTCATACTATCGCCCAGCCCTGCACCCGTGGCAATAGAAAAGCGTCCTACTTTTTTAAAGATGGATACGGCATCCTGTCCGTAGACTCCGGTAGCGGATTGCAGATCGTAAAAGGCGCGGGTAGAATCCTGTAAATTTGTACCTACCTCAAAGGCTGCATCCCGTATCTGTTCTTTGTAATTACCCAGCTGCTTGGAGGACTTATCCAGGTTCAGTTGTTTGATTTGTAAAAACTCATGATTGAATTTACGAGCTTCCACAAATCCCTTAGCCATCACCCCAGTCAGGGCGATGGCTCCTGCAATGATCAGCGCATAGGGGTTGCCCAGCAAATCCATAGCCCGACCAAATAATGGTATTTCGTTGCGCATCGCTGCAAAGGTTTTTACCGTGTTTAGTCGTAATTTGTTTAAATGCCCGCGCATCTTCTCTGTACCTTTTTTGATGCGCTGCTGAGTCTTCATAAGACGTTTGTTAAACAGCTTGTTTTTAAGCTCCATTAACAACTCAATTTTTGATTTTACCGCCATTATCGTTGTCTTTTTTGAATGAGTAATCCGTTTCTAACCGTACTTTCTTTACTGGTCATTCCTTCCCAGTTTGTGATCTCCATATTGTTATTTCCCAGTCGGGTGTCTACTACCATCATGCGATCGTTATAAAATTTCACATAGCGCGTTTGAAAGCTTCCCTTTTTAGGGTTGTGGGAATGCAAATACACTTCATCGGGGTTTTTGAGTACTTTTTCAATATGCGGAAACAGCCGTGCCTTAGTGGTGGAATCGGTTTGCTTACTAAAGGTGTTTTTCTTCAGGATGAGCTGGCGTTTTAAGTGGTCTTTGAATCCCATAAAGTCCCCACCTTGAGAGCCGTCTACCTGGAATAATTCCGCAACATTGTTTTTACTAATAGTACTATCGATTGGCAAGGCGTCTAAATCGGCTTTAAAATCTTTCCAGTCCTTTAGCCCGTAATTGTCTTTATAGTCCATTTTTTTCAGGTTGCCGTTCAGTCCTTTTATATCGTGGTAGTACTGCTCCTTGGTAAATACCTGCTTGGTATCCCCGCGGTTCACATCAAACTGAGAGTCCTTAAAACTATCACCGAGTAATTTTTTGGCGGTGCTTCCTTTACTGATCACGGTATTGGACCCGCCCAAATATTGTTGGAATTCACAACGGCAGTTATACCCATTAGGCGGGAAGAGATCCATTGCTTCGGAATCGTTTAGATCGAACACTCTACCTTCTAGTAATTGGTGTTCGCTACGCACCTTGTTGTCTCCTGCGGTACTATATTGTACGAGACTAGTAACGGTGTCTTTTTCGTCCATAAAGCGTACATAATTCGCTGCGTTTTGCCCCACGGATATCGATAGGTTGTATTCTGTTTCCAGCCAGGTACGGTTAAAATCGGTGGTAATCTTTTCGGCTTCTTTGAAAAAGTCTGATTTGGAACGAATTTGCAAGGCGTCTTTATCAATGAGTAATTGCGATACGGACGCCAGGCGCGCTTCTGTTTTGGAGGTGGCAAATTCAAACAGGTTGTGTTCCATTAGTTGCAGTGCCAAATGATCCGGTGCGTTATAGGCGATCTCCAGGCGACGTTCGCCCCATCCTTCAAAGAGCCCTTTAACCAGTTCCCGCGCTTCCAGGGCAATTAATTGCGCACGGGCGGGTAAGGTATTATCCTCTTCCCAAACAGCGGTGAGTAATTGACGGGTTAGGTTTTTGATGGCTTTTTCAAAAGAACCGCTGCGAGCATGAGGAAGCACTGGGCAACATTTGTCTACCGGGTAATTCGGCAATAGTACCCCGGATACCTTAGTCCTTGTCAATGCTTGGGTTATGGGAAGGGTTGGTGCCGGGCTTTTTTTTTTGCCCGTAATAGGAATACTAAAGGTCTTAGAAATCCACTCCGGGTCTACCTCATACTCCTGCATGACCCCTTGGGTAATGGTCCAATATTCGGTAAGCTCCAGGGCGTGTCCCTGGTCAAATTCGAATTTATCATTTTTACCAATTTCAGTATAGCCCTGATTTCGTAGAATAGGCAACAGGCAATCATTCACCAAAAATGTAAGGTGTCGCTTATCGGCTACGGCAATTTTCTTATCGATATTGCGCTCATGGACTTCACTTTGTGACTTGCTGCTCCCGTCATCGGTGAGCATGGTACCGCCTACAATGGGCTTACTAATTTCTTCATTATTACGCTTACAGAACTTATCAAAGGTCTGATAGGCATCGGTGCGGTTGGCTTCTTTGTATTCGACCTTAGAGCCTTCAGGAAACACTCCACGGGATGCCATGGCAAGCTTACGCAACATATAATCTATTTTACTAATAGTCTCCTGATCGTACTTATTGGTAGTAGCGGTAACCATCGGAAGTCCAAACTTTTCGCAGAACTCCGCCCAGGCTTGTAATACATTACGTTTCCAAATAAGGTTAGGTACTACATTGTTTAAAATACCCAGGTCCTTATCTTTTCCGATTTGAATGAGCCAGTTTTCAAAGTACGGATCATCATAGCGGATGCCTTCTTCTTTGGATAGGTCAGGAATCACCAGCTTTAAAACAGGTACGGTATTGCGTTGGGGGATGATCTCAAAAGAGATATGTTTCCCGCCAAAACTAGTAAACTGTAGTACCTTGGTTCCGCGCAGCTTTGCCCCGATAGCTTCTTTCAAAAACTCATAGAACCACTCCTGGCGTATAATCTCGGTAGCTTCATCGTTAATAGTGCCGTCTTCCCTTTTAATGTAGAACTCCGTGTTTAGGGTGGCATTCTCCCGCAGTTGTATTTGCGCCTGTAGATGCCCGTCCGTCATCAGATCATTGATCAGATCATGGTATATATATAGCCGTGGTTTTTCGGGGTTCTCTGCGATCTTTATAGCTTGTCGCCACTTTTGTATATCCTTTCGGGAGCGATCCACAAAAGACTTGGTAATCTTGTTGACGATATTCATCACATCGTCAATATCTCGTTTGGTCATTTTACCAGAGGACACCCTCATATAAGGGCTTTGTTTTTTTTGCCCTGAGCCGAACGATTTTATATAGTTGTATATGTTCATACGTTAAAACTTTTTTATGCGCTTAGAATTGAATTTAAACAGGACTTAAACACTCCTTACCATCGGTTGTCTTCGTTATCATATTCGGAATTGATGACAAACCCTATTTGTTCCGTTCCTGAGATGTCCGTAATTCTGGGTAAATCGGCGGTCTTTTTTCCAATGGTCACCTCTTTTAGCCAGTTTAAAACATCCTGATAACGATCCGAACGAAGCTTGGGGATACGCTCAGGAGCCAGCGAGGTATATAAATGGTATAAGGTACAATCCAAAGTGATCATCACGACATAGGCGTTTCTGGGGTCGGGCTGGTCCATATCTTCCCATAGCTGGAAAATCAAATCTGTATCATAATGCCCAAACAAATTGTTTTTGATTTGTGCAATTGCCATGTTTTCCGCGGTGAATAGTTTGGTTTCGGTATAGTCCTCTAATAAAAGGTCTTTGATTTCATTTCGCACAATGGCGGTATAATCCTGGTCTAATAAAAATCGCATATTAAAATCGGTTAGGGTTCATTCGTATATCTTCCATCCGCTCGGTAATCTCTGGCGGGAAATGATCAATAAAGGTGTCTTTGTTTAGTTTAGAGATCGCTCCGTGTTGGGCATCGGGGGCATCATCAGGCGTACCGCTTCCTTTTTCAAAGGCTAGCAGGTGTTCTAAATACAAGGCGGTGTCCGGGTCTTCTTTGAGGGCAGCATCTATAAAAATCCATTGACGGACATAATAACCCAGCATGGATTCGATACGGTCTGCCTTATCTGCTTTGGGTCGTTTGTCAGCGATCACCGGAATATGATACCCCCGTTTGTCTCCTTCTACATCAAAATCATTCACAAATTCATCCATAGCAAACAAGCCTTCGATATAATAGCGAATATTGTATTTTTCCAGCTTCCAGTCCTCATAGAGATCATAGAGCCACTCGGCAACCTGTGCACGGGAACATTGGCGATTGAATACCTTTAATATATGATATTCCCGTCCTTTCTTCCCGATTAAAAACATGGCTTTATGATCTCCCTGGTTCTTATAGGACAAATCCCCATACACTACCAAGCCGTCATATTGTCGTAGTTGCAAGCGTTTTTTATAGAGAATCATTTCATTTTTAAAAATGACACCTTCTACAATATGCTTATGCATATACTCCCGCATAAAGGATCGAAAGGGAGTATTTCGAAACTTTTTACGCCAGTAGTCCGCGGACGTTTTTTCTTTCCAGTTAGGCTCGAAATTAATTAAGTCCTTTACCGCAGGGACACTTACAATATGATGTATCACTTCATCCCCGCAATCCTTTGCCTTTTTGATGTATTGTTTATACTGGGTTTTTAGTTGGTTTATAATGGTGTTTTTGTGGAAATTGTTGTTAGCCACCACAAAACGTTTTCGTGCTGCTCCTTCATCAAAACACCCCATTAAATCCTCCTGCACCCACTCTAAGGCTTCTCTACTCAACGCATCGTTCTTACATCGTTTTTTGGTATCGGCATCATCCACCAAGATATAGTCCGGGCGTTTGTCTTCCTCACTTTCTCCCCTGGGGGATTGCCCGATACTCATAGCAGTAAATTTCACCCCGTCTGTAGTGGTAAAATCTCCATTCATCCAGTCACCAAATTTAAAGCGTGACCCGTAGTCATTTCGAAGGCGTTGGTTGTACTGTAACTGCGCTTGTATTTTACCCAGTAGTTTTTTTGCTTTTCGGTCGGTTTGCCCGATTAAAAGCATATAAAACATATCCTTTGTAAAATACAGGTACAAAGGAATACCCATTCCTAAGTGGACAGATTTTGCACCAGAACGGTAGATTTCACCTAATAAATTGATCTCTTTATGTTGAATGATCAGCCGTGCCATTTTTTTATGGAACCAGGCGCAGGGACTTTTGGCAAAATTCGGAAAATAATATTCGAACCATTTTACGTAATCTTTTTGCAAAGCTTTGATACGTGCGTGCTTTTGCTTGGGCGTCTCATTGATATCAATAGTGGTCGCCTGGCGTATTCTTTTGGAATGCGCTTCGTACTGGTTGAGTAATTTTTCTTTTTGAGCGTCTGTCATTATTCTAAACCTGCTTTATAGATCAAAAATTTTTTATGCCAGTCCAGAAATAAAATAGCGGTTTCGGGTTCCTGGGCAGCCATCCAGTTATCAAATTCTTTAAAAACACTCATCACGACCTGGGCAGATACCTTCCCGCTGATTCCTTCTAGGACCTTACCAATTTTGGAAAGTGCATCGGCATCAATATTCGCCTTATTACCCTCGGCAATGTGTTGTAGTTCTTTGGTAAGAATCTCTTTTATTTTGTGGGGCGCACTTAAGAGTTCCGCCCGTCTGGTATCCCAGTCTTTTTCTCCGGTGCGTCCTTTTCTCCATCGCCCGATGGTCTGTTCGGGTTTATCGAGTTCCTGGGCAATTGCCTTGGCAGTCATCCCTTCGTTGATAAACATACGTTCCGCCAGTCCTCGAAGCTTTTCATTGTTCATTTTTGCCATAGTATCCGTGGTGTTTGCGAATGTAAAATTCGCAAACCCTACCCCAGAAATCCCAATCCCTTTGCAAGGCATTCAGAGAGTATTGCAAGGCATTCTAAAGAATTTGATTTGGTTGTTTTCTTGGTTGATTTTTGACCCATCAAACAGGCACACATGGTACTAACGATAGAAAACAACAACATTTATTTATACGGGTATATCTGGGATGGTGACGGGGCGTATTTTTTGGAGCAATTTGCCTTACTCGATGGAAGCTACCCGATACTAGATGTGCATTTACACTGCTATGGCGGGGCGGTATTTGACGGGAATATGATCTACAATACCCTGATCAATGCCACCTCACAAGTCGATACCAATGTGATTGGTGTCGGTGCTTCGATGGGTGCAGTATTAGCACAGGCAGGAACGGTACGCCGTCAGGTGTCTAATGGCTTTCAGATGATTCATGCAGCTTCGGGCTATACCTACGGAACCTATCAGGACCATCTGAGTAATGCCAACCTATTAAAGGAAGTAGGAAAGAATTTTACGCGTATGCTGGTCAGTAAAACAGGAAAAACAGCCAGCGAGGTAAGTAAATGGTTAGTTGGGGACAACTGGTTTAGTGCAGAACAAGCCCTGGAAGCGGGGCTGATTGATGAGATCATTGACCCGCAAGCTACCCTAGATATTGAAATCGATGACCCAAAAGCAGTGGGAAGTCATGAGATATACAACCGTTTTGCTGCGAGTATGAAAATTACCGATACCAACCCTAAAGGAATCCCGGTAAAAACACCTCGCGCAGCCGCGCCACAACCCACTCAAAAAAGCATACAAAAATCCAAACCTATATATACTATGGAACAGAGTTCAATTACACTTTTAGGGTTACAAAATGTGACCCCGGAATCTTCAGAAACAATGGTGGTACAAGCAATTCAGGCAAGGTTTACCGCTTTAGAGAATAAATACAATACTGAAAAAGCAGCAAAAGAGAATGTAGAAGCTGCGCTTAATGCTATCAAGGAAGGTAAGATAAAAGCCTTATTGGATGCTGCGCAAGGTGCTGGAAAATTTACGGCAAAACAACGCGATAGCTATGAAGCGATCGGGAAAGATTCTGGATTAGAAACCTTAGAAACGGTGCTAGAGGGCTTACAGGGGCGTACTTCTTTAGCAGCTACGATCGTACCAGGAACGACAAGCACCCCAACAGCAAACGCTTCACGAAGTGGATGGAACTGGGATAAATACCAGAGTGAGGACCCAAGAGCCTTGGAAGCCAAGAAAACAAATGACCTGGATACTTTCAAAGCCTTGTTTAAAGCAAAGTTTGGAGTAGACTACACCGAATAATAACACGAACCTATTTAAATACTATACTACTTATGGCAGGATTAAACCAAGAGATATGGACCGATGTACTCGTACAGCAGTTTAGAACAGTGGAAATGGCGGGG
>NZ_KE387187.1:0-148874 GCF_000430645.1 Aquimarina latercula DSM 2041
GGAGCACAGGGACCACAAGGTATTCAAGGACCTACTGGTGTTGGAATTCCCCAAACTATATCGATTAGTGATCATGACATCACATTATCAGATGGTGGTGGAACCGTGACAGTACCAGATGATACCATATATAATACCGATGGCACTTTAACTGGCAATAGGGTGATGACAATGGGTAATTTCAATCTACAGTTTGATTCAGACTTAGATAATAGAAATACCTTAACTCTTCGAAGAACTAACAACGCAAGAGAGCTCGGTATTTCATTTAGAAACTCTGGTAATGCTTATGCTGCGGCAATTGGATTTGGAACAACGGCTAATGGTAATAACAATGGACTAAATTTCTATGCCGGTGGTAATCAAGGTGATCCAGCAGATATTCAAGAAACATTAAGTCTGAGAAATAATAATCAAATTAGATTTAGCCGATATGGAACTATAGACACCTATCAATTTGATAATACCCCTACTCGATTCTTAGGAATTGAAGCGGATGGCGATGTAGTAACTGTAGATCCAGCTTCTATAGGAAGTGATGACCAAACTGCTTCTGAAGTAGATTCTGATACTCCTGTAGATGTAGATGGTGATGGAAATACCGAAGCAACAGTAGAAGATGTAATTCAGGATATTGCACCGATTACATCTAAGGCTGCTAGGATATTCTATCCTCCATCAATTGCTATTGATGCGAGCACTATTTCAGCAAATACGGCAGCTCCAGGTGATGAAAGCGTAGATCTTTATCAACAATATATCGATCAATTTACATTAGCAAATGCAGCTACATCACAATCAAGTACTGGCGCTCCTGCGGCTATCCCAACATATGCGGCCAATGAATTATATTACTATGTAACATATTTTGACCCTACAGTTTTTGCAAACGTTGCTATTGATGCGAACGGAGTTATGACCTATGATATAATAGGTACTCCTGCTGACTATAACACATTAATTAATGTAGTATTCGTAGTACGATAATTTTTATATGAAACTCGTCAAATTATATAAAATAGCATCTAAACATCTAATTATTAGTGTTATTACTATGTTTTTGTTCCCTTATACTTTCTTTTCTCAAGAAACATATAGAGACAATTTTAGTACCGTATCCTACGCGAACAATAATGGAACTCAAAATTGGGCAGGAAACTGGATTGAAACCAATGACAACAACAGTCCTAATAATGGATTTATTAGGATAACAGGAGGAGATCTTAGACTTGATTGGTTATTTGTAAATGCTGAAAACATAAGAAGAACCGCTAATCTTACTGGAGCTTCATCTGCAACTTTATCATTTGATTGGGAAACCAGTGGTTTAGATGGCGGAGTCAATGGAGAAGAATTAAACATTCAAATATCCTCAGATGGCACGAATTTTACTGATATTGGATCATTTACAGGAAGCCAGACCGGAAGTTTTAATCAAGATATAACCGGATTTATTTCTGCTAATACAACAATTAGATTTATTAATAATGGAGGTTGTGGTTTTTGTAATTGGGAAAATGGAGAATTTGCTTTAATTGACAACCTAGAAATATCTGCAGTTTTCGGTCCAATTGTTTCCGTAATTGACTTGACAGTTAATGAGAACGTAGGAACAGCAACTATTACCGCAAGGCTTACCGGTGGTAATATACCTGGAGGTTTTTCCGTAGATTACAACACCATAGATAATACCGCTTTTGCAGACTCTGATTACATTACTTCTTCTGGCACATTAAATTTTGCTGGAAATCTTAATGAAACGCAAACCTTTACAGTGCCTATCGTAAATAATGCTTTTGGAGAAAACGATGAAACCTTTTTTATAAATCTTAGTAATATAAGTAATGCTTCTGTAAGAATGGGTAATGGTACAATAACAATTAATGATGATGGAGATCCAACAATACCTAATGAAGTACCTTTAACACTTTTTGATGAATTCAATGGATATTACGATTATGCAGTAACTGCAGGATCTTTTAGAACTTCAGATAATAATGTAGATCCCTGTGCCATAGGAGCAGCATCCTCAAATACGCTTACCACCTCAATTCCCGCTGGTTCTACTATAGAAAAGGCATATTTAACCTGGGCACATTCAGGTCCTTCACCAGATGATGTCGTAACTTTTGAAGGTCAAACCGTTGTTGCTGATGTAATATACTCGGCTAATCAATTGGCACAATACTATAGTATGAAAAGTGATGTTACTTCTATTATTAATGGAATAGCGGATCCAAGTAATGAGACATTTGAAATTACCGACCTTAGCATCACGGTCAATGGATATTGCGGAACAATAGTATTAGGAGGCTGGTCTTTAATGATTTTTTATACAAATCCTTCTTTACCAGCCGTAAGTATTAATTTTTATGATGGGTTTAATTCAGAACAAAATTCATCATCTAGCTATACCCTTGATGGTTTTTTTGCAATTGGTAGTTCTGGTTCTAAAACATCCGTACTTGCATGGGAAGGAGATGTTAATTTTACAGGAGGAGAAACCATTACTTTGACCTCTGGAGTAAATACAACAACCTTAAACGGAGATGGCGATAATACAGGAGGAACTCAAAATGTTTTTAACTCAACTATTTATGACGACACGACAGCCCCTATAATCAATGATTCTTCACAGTTTGGTGTAGATTTAGATACTTATGATATTTCTTCACTTATATCTCAAGGAGCCAACTCTGCTACAACTAATGTTAATGTAGGAGGAGATATCGTATTACTTAATTCTGTATTACTTAAAGTACCTAGTAACTTAATGACAGGTACTGTTTTTGAAGACATGAATTATCCAGGAGGAACAGGAAGAGATCTTACCACTTCATCTGGAGTAGGAATAGAAGGAGCTCTTGTAGAACTATATGATAATACAGATACTTTTATCGATTCGGATATTACCGATTCAAACGGAGACTATAATATAGGCGGTATGGCTAATGGAACCTACACGCTGCGTGTTGTAAATAATACCGTACGTTCGACTAGAGGTGGCGGTACTACTTGCACAACTTGTATACCTGTTCAAACATTCAGATCGATATTTGCTGCTAGCACTATAGGATCAGTAACAGATGAGATTGGTGGTACTAACCCTCTTAATGAAGATGTTGTAGCTGGGACAAATACAAACGCGCAAACAATTTCAACTATAACAATTCTAAACGAAGGAGCCGTTGGCATTGATTTTGGTTTTAATTTTAACACCATAGTAAATACTAACTCTAGTGGCCAAGGCTCTCTTGGTCAGTTTATAATTAACTCTAATAATCTCGACGAAACCGGATTAAACATTGAAGCTAATGGTATTTTTGATCCAGCAGCTGGTCAAGACACTTCTATTTTTATGATACCTCCTACTGGGGATCCGTTGGGAAGAGCTGCGGACCCAAACTTTGTTACTGGTTTTTTTGATATCAATTTACCAAACGTAGATCCACTGGATGATATCACAGACGATTCAACTCATATAGATGGTAGAACCCAAACCGCTTATTCTGGTGACACAAATACTGGTACAATCGGATCCGGAGGAACCATTGTTGGTATTTCGGGGATTACATTACCAAATTATAATTTACCAGAAATACAAGTACGTAGTGATTTTGGTGATGTCATTCAATTACAAGCATCAAATCTTGTTATAAGAAACTTGGCAGTATATGGCGGAAACAGAAGAGCAATACGACAAGATTCTGGAACAGGAAATCTAGTAACAGCAAATCTTCTAGGTGTCAACGCCCTAGGAGTTACTGGAACTGTTGGTGTTGGAAGTTATGTAGATGACGGTTTTGAAATTAATGGAGGACAAGTAACTCTTGATGGTAACTATATTTCCTCTAATACTGACTTTGGAATTTCTGTAAATGGAGGTACATCAACGCTAATACAAAATAATCACATAACCAATAATGGTTTTAGAAATTGTGAGTATAACATTAGAATTGCTAACGGAAGCGGTGTAGTAATCCAAAACAATCTTATAGATAACTCCGCTGCTACCGGCATTTTTGACAACCAAGGTAACGTAACTATTACAGAAAACACAATTACAACAGCTGGAAGTAATAGTGGTGCTGGATGTACTGAACTTAGTGGTATCAATTTAGCGCAAAGTAATTCTTCTATTACTAATAATATTATTGATAATAATGGAGGAGCTGGTATTGTATTAACTGGTGGAACTACTTCTGGGAATCTGATATCTCAAAACTCTATTTTTGCTAATGGTACTGTTGCCGATGCACTCGGTATAGATATTGCAAGTGATGGAGTTACGATTAATGATGTTGGAGATGCAGATACAGGTCCCAATGGAAGTTTGAATTTTCCTCTTTTGGAATCCGTAACCATTTCAGGAACAAATTTAAAAATAATAGGATGGTCTCGTCCAGGAGCAATAATAGAAGTTTTCTTAACAGATATAAACCAAGGAACCGCTACTGTTGGAGATAATCAATTAGGTCTTAGTCTGGATTATGGTGAAGGTCAAACGTATTTAGGTTCTGGCACGGAAGGAAGCGGTGCGGATCTTGACAATACTATCTCATTATATACTAATGCCGATGGAAATACAGATAACACCAATAGATTTAACATTAGTATACCATTAGGTACAACAATTCCTGTTGGCAGTTTAGTTACTAGTACTGCAACAATATCAAACACTACTTCTGAATTTGGAAATAGAACTATTGTTGGAGCAGCAACGGTTATTACTAATCGAAAAATTACATATAGAGTAAAACCCAATTAATATAAATATAATAAAAACGCTTAACGTAAAAAATTTAAAACTTATAACTTAAAAAAACACAGTATCACCCAAACATTATGCATAAACATCGTCATCATTGTAAAATATTCACGAAAAAGAATCTTTTCAAGGTTTAGCTACTCGATCACTGAATAGTTTATCCCCTTATTTTATTAAAAACATATTTCTTCTTCATTCTAAAATGTAGCAAGACAAAATTATTCTTGCAAAAGAAAATGTCTTACAAATTAATAAGTAAAAATATGTCTTATCGTGAAATATATGTAATTCGTCGACAAAAAAATGCATTTCAACGATACTTTTGTGAATTTTTTTTTAAAAAAAAGTAGGATGTATGAATAATTTTTATATATTCGCAGTAATTGATTTATGGTTTAACCGTAAAATCAAATTTTAAAAGATATGCCCCAAAATAAACTCTACATAACGTTATTCATACTAGCTGGTTTTATTTCCAATGCTCAGTTGTCTTTTCATAATTTCGGAAATTTACAAATACATGATGAAGGTCAAGTAGGATTTCATCTAGATGTAATTAATGATGGAACCTTTGATCAAAATCGTGGGTTCGCTGGTTTTTACAATCAGAACAATTTAACAATTTCGGGAAGTAATCGTCCTATTTTTCACGATATGGAAATCGATGTAATTGATGATTTGTTTTTAGAAGTTCCTGTAGGGGTTAATAATTTTCAAGAATTTACAAATGGAAGAGTTTTTACTCCCAGAGATCAAAAACAGATTTCATTAGATTACATAAATGATGCACCATACTTAGGAGAAAATGATGATCGTTATGTTGATGGTTATGCTTCAATAACTGGTCAATTAGATTTTTCTTTTCCTATTGGTGATGATTTCCGTCATAGACCAGCACGTATTGAAAGTCAAGCTGCAACTAATACCGCAAAAGCAGCTTATTTCTTTGAAAATCCTAATTTCCCTAATTTCTTTCCTGGAAATTTTGATACTAACAGTTTTGGAGATTTATTATATGGAATTAGTATTTTCGAATTTTGGGATGTAGACGGAGACCAAGAGACAAGAGTTACCTTAACTTGGGACACTAATAGTAATATTCCTACTTTAGTAAATGATTTATCTGATCTTAGAGTTGTAGGATGGGATCCTAATTTAGAACAATGGATTAATCTAGGAAATACTTTTGTTACGGGAGATCTTGATAGCGGAGAAATTACTTCTGAATTAATCGTTCCTGATAATTTTGTAGCTTTAACTTTTGGAACATCTGGTCTTATACTTGATGGAGACTTAGAAATCTTTACCGCTGTTTCTCCTAATGGTGATGGATTTAATGATACTTTTGTAATACAAGGATTAGTTCAATACCCTGATAATGAGCTATTCGTATATAATCGTTGGGGAGTTTTAGTATACAATAAAAAAGCTTATCATGAAGTACAGCAAACTTCAGAAGGCTTTAATGGAATTTCTGAAGGTAGAGCTACTATTGCTAAAGGAGAAGAATTGCCTGCTGGAACTTATTATTATGTTTTAAACATAGAAGGAACAAAGGATAGAGCTGGTTACCTTTACGTAAATAGATAGATTCTAATCTCAATTATTACTTAAATAACTGAGGTAAAAGCATATTTTTTTAATCAGAACTTCTAAATAACACTTCACATTTGAGTATATACGGAATCAGACTACCACAATTCCTCAAAACCTCATAACATACACTATTTTTTTGAAACCATAAACTCATTAATATTAGTTAATGATTTAGCTAATAACAAAATAGACTTCTAAAATCATGTTAAATATTAGACTCTCTAATAAAAGTATCAAATTTGTTATCTCATAAATCGTAATAATTTCTAAAATAATTATACTTTTAGCTATTGGTGTGTGTATTATCTATACTGTATACACTCAATTTTAGAAAAACAATTGTAAACTAATTACTGATGAAAGAAAAAGCTGGAAAAATCCAAGATATAATCGATAAAAAATTTTTAGAAGAGCGTAGTGTTTTTCTATGGGGTCAAGTAGATGACAAATCTGCTAAACACGTCATTGACAGGCTTATGTATCTAGATATGATTAGTAATGATGAAATAAAATTATATATAAATAGTCCTGGTGGTTATGTTACATCTGGATTTGCAATGTATGATACTATAAAAGCATTGAAAAGCCCTGTATCTACAATCTGTACAGGACTAGCAGCATCCATGGGTTCTATTTTATTAAGTGTAGGAGAAAAAGGACGCAGGTTTATTCAACCTCATGCTAAGGTAATGATTCATCAACCAAGTGGTGGAGCGAGAGGACAAGCCTCTAATATAGAAATTCAAGCTACCGAGATTCTTAAAACTAAAGAGTTAAGTGCTCAAATTCTTGGAGACAACTGCGGGCAAGAGATTGAAAAAGTACTAAAAGATTTTAATCGAGATTATTGGATGGATGCACAAGAATCTATTGAATATGGTATTGTTGATGGAATACTAGAATAGTATAAATTAAAAACACTTTACAAAATCAAGTCTATATCCATATGTTAAGAAGGGATTTCATAAAAATTAGTGGATTAGGCATTACTGCACTCTCATTATCTTCACTGAATATGATTCAATTAGAATTTACCAAAGATGATTTAATGGGAAAAAGTAATCCTGTTTTTTATGGAGATACTTATAAACTGAAAAAAGAAGCTCACGAAGCATTTTTAAAAATGAAAAATAAAGCTTCGGAAAGTGGTATTAGCATAAAAACTGTTTCGAGTTATCGAAACTATGCACATCAAAACAGAATCTGGGAACGTAAATATAAAAAATTTACTAAAGAGGGCTTATCCCCTATTAATACCATAAAAAAAATAATAGAATATTCTACTATTCCCGGGACTTCACGTCATCATTGGGGTACAGATATAGATATCGTAGACGGAACACCTAAACAACCAAAAGGCCTTCTTCTAGAAGAAAACTTTCATGAAGAAGGTCCATTTTGTAAATTCAAGGAATGGATGGATATTCACGCCAATAGTTTTGGATTTTATCTAGTTTATACAAACAAAAAAGATAGAAAAGGTTTTAAATATGAACCTTGGCATTATTCCTATGCACCTTTATCTATACCCATGCTCAAATCTTATAAAAAACTGGATATAAAAAACGAATTACAAAATGCTAATCTATTAGGTAGTAATCATTTTACAATCGATTTTATACAACAATATATTACTGAAAATGTATTAGATATCAATCCTAAATTACTGTAAAACATACTAAAACATATTTCTTTCAGTTATACTAAAAAAGCCCTTTAATATTTTATGAAAGTATTTTGTAAATTTTTCTTTACGGTATGTATCGCGACAATTATAGTTTCTTGTTCATCTGAGGACGATTCTATAAACTCAAATATAAATACAGATGAACTTACCAATGAAACAAACATTTCTGATGATATACTTGCATTAGTAAATCAACATAGACAAAGTCTTGGATTATCAACATTATCCAAAAACAACACTGCAGAGCAACTCGCTATTGATCATACAAAATATATGATATCTATTGAAGAAATCAATCACGATAATTTTAATCAGCGAGGAAATATATTAGGAGATGAAGAGAATGCTACTGGAACTGCCGAAAACGTCGCTAGATTTTATTCTGATGCTCAGAGTGTTGTTGACGGTTGGTTAAATAGTACAGGACATCGAGAAAATATAGAAGGTAATTATATGTATACTGGTATCTCCGCAATTAAAGACGAGAATGGTAGATATTATTATACTCAACTTTTTTATCGTTAACCAAGCATCAATTATGCTAATTAGCACAATTCGTATTTAAAAATACGAATTTGAATCCCCTAGTAGTCGCTTACCAAAAAATGACCTCTTTTACATTTATTTGGTAAGCAACTTTTATATTTAGTAACTTTATAACTCAAAAACTTTTACTCTAACCAAAAAATAATTGATGAGACGCGGTGGATTAAAAATAAGAATATTAATAGGTCTTGCTATTGTGGCTTTTGCTTTTATCAAGAAATGTAATAACAAAACCCATAATGAATATACAGATAGAGTTCAGAATATTAATATGACTACGGAACAGGAAATCGCTATTGGTCTCCAAAGTGAACCTGAAATGACTAGACAACACGGAGGACTATATCCAGATCAAAGGCTTCAAAATTATGTCGATAATGTTGGAAACAAACTTGTCAACAATACGATGGCTAGAGAATCTGATTACCGATATGAATTTCATCTTCTAGCTGACCCAAATACTATTAATGCTTTTGCATTGCCAGGTGGTCAAATATTTATAACCTATGCACTTTACTCTAAATTACAAAATGAAGATCAACTAGCTGGTGTACTAGGTCATGAAATTGGACATGTTTTGGGACGACATTCTGCAGAACGTATAGCAGAACACGAGTTTTGGAAAACAATATCAACAGGAGCCTCTGTAGGTGCTGATGCTGGTGGACTTGTAAATGGTATAGGACAAAATGTTCTTTTGGGAAACGGTAGAGACGATGAATTAGAGAGTGATAAATTAGGGGTTTTATTTATGATAAATTCTGGTTATAATCCTCAAGAAATGATTGGAGTAATGGAAATTCTAAAAAAAGCCGCTGGACCTAACCGTACTCCAGAATTTCAAAGTACGCATCCTGACCCTGATAATCGTATTGAAAAAATTCAAGAAGCCATTAAAGAATATAGTGTACAATAAAAACTTCGATTAGTAAATTACGAATCGAAGTTTTTAGGAGTTTTACAATTAAATTTTTAGGACATTTCTTTAAGAAGATCCATTGCTTCCTTAGCATTAGCTAATTCTGCAAATTTCAACGCAGTATTACCTTGACTGTCTTTAGCCTCAAGATAAGCTCCTTTTCCAACTAATAACCTTATAATATCAACTCGATTATACCTAGCTGCATACATTAAAGGTGTTTTTCCATCCAATCTTAGATTTACATCACTCCCACCATCTATCATTTTTGCCACAGTATCAAGATCTCCTTTAATAACCGCCATAAAAAAAGGATCCACTTTATTAATAGTTAATTCATAATCCTTACTATCACTTACCTTTACTTTTTCTGAAGCAAAGTTTACAGGTATAATGAATAGAATCATTAATACTGCCATAATTGTTTTTCTCATAATGTTGTGAATTATTGAAGTTAGTATATTGATTTATTAATTTTTTAATAAAATAAAAGAGATAATTGTTTTTTATGCACTTACCTAATTTACAGATTTTTAACCAATAATCAACTTAAAAATTTGATAATATTTTAAAAAATTAACATTTTAATCACGAATATTTAAGTTTGTAATTCCATAATCTGTCAATTATTTATGCATGTGAGTTAAAAATATTATTGTTTATTTTACATACACCAAAAATTCAATTATCGTCATTAAAACCCTATCAATCCTAAGAATTAACTATTTTATACCTTGTTCACTAAGATCTATTAATAGTTCCTCAAAAAAACATCTAAACAAAACAATCTAAACCTTCAAAAATCAGAAATCAGTATCAACAGGTTTTTGTCTGCTTCTATTCTATATTGTAATTTAGCCTCTAATCAAAATTGTCAGCAATCAGTTAAATAAGTGATTGAAAAACATCAAATCGTATATAGAAAAAGAAATGAACAAAAAAGTAATCTTAATGATTCTGGATGGATGGGGAACATCGCCAGATCCTAAAGTTTCTGCAATCGATCATGCCAAGACTCCATTTATTGATAATTTATACACAAAATACCCTAACGCTTCCTTAAGAACGGACGGTTTACACGTTGGACTTCCTGATGGCCAAATGGGAAACAGTGAAGTAGGTCATATGAATCTTGGAGCAGGAAGAATAGTATATCAAGATTTAGCCAAAATTAATATGGCTATCAAAGATGATACATTAAAAAATGAGCAAACCCTGATTGATGCCCTTAAGTATGCTAAAGAGAATAATAGAAATGTTCATCTATTAGGATTGGTTAGTGACGGAGGCGTTCATTCTCATATTAATCACATCAAGGGACTATTAGATGTAGCCAATTCTGAAGGATTAGAAAATGTTTTTTTACACGCATTTACTGATGGCCGCGATGTAGATCCAAAATCTGGAATAAATCATATCAAGGAAATTAAAGATTATATGGATACATCTACCGGAAAATTAGCTTCTGTCATTGGACGATACTATGCTATGGACCGCGATAAAAGGTGGGAACGTGTTAAACTAGCATATGACCTTCTTGTTAATGGAACAGGAACACCCACTGATAATGTTATTGAAAGTATTCGAAAAAACTATGATAACGATATCACTGATGAATTTATTAAACCAATAGTAATAGAAGAAAAAGGGGCTCCTGTAGCCACGATTAAAACAGATGATGTTGTAATATTCTTTAACTTTAGGACAGATCGTGGTCGTGAACTCACAGAAATGCTTTCTCAATCCGACATGCATGAATATAATACTCATAAGCTTTCTCTATATTATGTTACGATGACTAATTATGATGAAAACTTTAAAAACACTCATGTAATTTATGATAAAGACAACATCACAGAAACCTTAGGCGAAGTATTATCCAAAGCTGGCAAAAAACAGATTCGTATAGCAGAGACAGAAAAATATCCTCATGTTACATTTTTCTTTTCTGGAGGACAAGAGGAACCATTTGAAGGTGAGTCCAGAATTCTTAGAAATTCTCCAAAAGTTGCTACTTATGATCTTAAACCCGAAATGAGTGCATATGAACTAAAGGATGCATTAGTTCCTGAATTAGAAAAAGGTGAGACAGATTTTATATGTTTAAATTTTGCTAATGGGGATATGGTAGGTCATACAGGAGTTATGGAAGCAGCAATAAAAGCTTGTGAAGCCGTCGATCAATGCGTAAAGGATGTTGTGACAAGTGGATTAGAAAATGGATATACTACTATACTAATTGCGGATCACGGTAATTGTGAGACAATGATTAATCCAGATGGATCTCCTCATACAGCACATACAACAAATCCTGTTCCTGTTATATTAATTGATACTGATGGAATTGAAATAGAAGATGGAGTCTTAGGGGACATTGCGCCAACTATATTGGACCTTATTGGTCTAGAACAACCAAAAGCGATGACACAAAAATCTTTATTGAAGAAATAGATAGTAAATACATAAAAATATAAAGATGAGTTTAGCAATTCTTATACTCATCTTTATATTTTTTTTGCGTTATTTTTTAACATTAAATACATAAATTAAATATTTTAAAATAAAATTAATATTGAATTTATCTTTTTAATGCATACGCCGAACCTTGTGCAAGATCTTTTAAAAAGCTAATACATATGTTAAAGTTCATCTGAAAAAAAGGGTTTAAATACTTCATAACTATCTGATTTTTAAATTATACCCTAAATTTATTCATTAATTATCTTCTAAATAGCAATTTTCGCTTAGTAAGTCTAAAACATAGCTAAAACGTCACTTATATAAGACGAAAGAAATTCAAATTCTAATTATCTAATATTTCATTTTAGTATCTTTAATATATTATTATAAATTTTATAATAATTACACGCAGCGAAATCCTACATCCTCAGTTAAGTTTTATGAGAGTAAGCACTAACCCTTATTCATGAATAAAGAAGAACAAGACAGACTGGTTAAAGCTTGTAAAAAGAATGACCGGAATGCTATGGAAAAAATATATAATACTTTTATGCCCAGGATGCTTGCGGTAAGTTTTCGCTATTGTAAAAATCAATCAGATGCAAAAGATATTGTACAAGAAGCATTTATCAAGGTTTTTAAAAACATAAAAAAATATAAACATAATGGTACATTAGGAAGTTGGATCGAAAGAATTGTAGTTAATTGTGCTATTGATGATTGGCATGAGAGAAAAAAAACAGTTTTAATAGATAATTCAGAGTCCATAGAAGAAAGTGAAGTACAAGAATTAGATGATTTTGAAAAAGATCACTTTTCTAAAAAACTTTCTGCAGATAAATTAAGAGCACTAATAAATGAACTTCCTGAACAATATAGATATGTATTAAACTTATATGCCATTGAAGGATATTCGCATAAAGAAATAGGAAAAATATTGAAGATTAAAGAAAGTACATCTAGATCTAACTATACGAGAGCGAGGAAAAAGCTTTTAGAAAATATGAGAGCTATCGGAATAGAAAAATATCAATAAATCTCTAAATGAGAAACTGATGAAAGAGGATAAAGACCTTTTAAAAGAGTTTTTGCAGACAAAATTTAAAGACGACATTATGGAATCGTCTGGAGATGGCTTTGATCTCATTTTTGATGCTGTACAAGAAAAATCCGATGACAAAAATTTGTTTTATTGGTATACCGCTGGTTTCATAATTCTAATGATTATTGGCGTGTTTACTATATACTATTTTAAAAATGATAGTACTTCAGACATTAACATAGAAACAACCAATACAGAAACTACTACTAAAAATAAAAATAGTAATCTTACGACTATAGTTCTTGATTCTATCTCGGAAAAAAAAGAAACTAATATTACGCTCATTACAAAAGATGAACCAACTGAAGATCCAGATCAATCTTCTAAGAAACCTAAAAATAGACAGATAGATGTAACTAACTTGGAGCCAGAAGACGAAATTATCGAAAAAGGTGTTATTACAGTAACATATACTGCTTCTGACAAGTATGCATTTACAGAAAGAACAAAATACAATACACTACCAGATTCTAGTACGATTGTAGTACGAAAAAACAGTAAGATAAACTTTACAGCAACAAAACAAGGGTATCGCAGAGCTGATATTATGGGTACCGTATTTTTAAACATTCGAAAAGATGAACACAAACCATTCATTCTTTTTGGAAAACACGGTAAAGTACAAATTACTGGTAATTCTTTTGCTATGCATTCTGCCCCGGAAGCGGATTTAATGACTTTAATCCAAGGATCTGCAAAAGTAGTTCATAATAAAACAAAAGAAGTGAAAATATTAGCTCCTGGGGAGAGTTTACGAATAGATGATAGAGGAATTTCGGTATTAGAAAAATCTCCGAATCGATTTGCGTGGAAAACTGGCAAATTATTTTATCAAAATACTACCGTAAACGAAATCATTAATGACCTTGGAAATAATTACGATGCCAAAATCCTATTAAAAAATCGTAATATATTAGACTGTAATTATTCTGGATCCTTTAATAATGATAAGATCTCACAAATATTAAAAAAGCTAACAACATCTTTAAATCTTAAATTAATTAAAGAAGATGATGTATATATAATTACAGGAAAAGGATGTACTAAATAAAGAGATTGATAATCTCTCAATCATCTAATTGGAATAAAATTTTCAATATCAAAAAACCGGATCTTCATAAAAGTACTCTAATATAAAAAACACCTCTACTCAACTTTACAGAACTACTGAGTAAACCCTATCTATGTATTAGAACTTGAAAGATAGAATAGACTTTCTAATGCACAAACCAAATAAACTATAAGACCATATTTAATAGAAAATACGAACCTCTTTTACAAGGTTCTAAAAAAATATTCAACGCACCTGTAAGACACTTACTAAGGAGATATAACAACTTTACCATAAAACTTTGATAGGATATACTCTTTCTAATCTAATCAATAAGTAACCTTATATTTCTTTTAAAACTAAATCAAAAGACATAAAAAAACCGCCTGCAAATATTTTGCAGACGGCTTTTAGAATTTAACTAAACTATCTATTATAAATCAAAAACAATAGACTCTCCATTATCTCCGGTTAGTACAACCTCTTTATCGCAAGCTCCATCTCCGAAATCAATATTAAAATTAACCCCAAAACTACTAGTGAAATCTAAAGATCCTTGAACTGGATATCTCAAGAAATTCAATCTATTAAAACAAGCCACTTTATATACTAACGGTTCATTTTCTATAGATTCTGATTTCATAAAATATGTTTGTGTTATACCTTCTACTAAAGAAGATTCTTCTAAAATAACAACCTCATCCGTCGAGAATCTATTTTCAAATGTAAAATTCCTATTTGTCGTATAACGATACGAATCACCATTAGGTTCAGTAATTACCCCATCAATAACAACATCAAAAACCTTCGTTGTTTCTGTACTCAATGCTGAATTTTGTTCAGCAACTCTATAACCATCAAATGTATAACCTTCATCTCCCCTAACATTTTTAAACACAGTAGAATCCTTCCATTGCTCGTTGAACACTCCAGCCACATAGTATTCTAGTTTACCACTCCAATCATCAAATTGACATTGTTCTTCTCTATAATCCAAAATCATTTTACTATAATAATCATACTCCTCGAAACCTGATAATGGAGTCTCTTCATTAGACACCAACAATTCTATAGATACACAACTACTTTTAGAACTCTTAGAAGAACTTTGCACCTCATTAAAAGCCGACTCAGAAATTAGATCAAAACTATCCATCGCTCCATCCAAACTATGATACATTTCAAAATTTTCTTTATCGCTATTCTGGATCGATACGTTATCATCCATATCCTCTACGGCACAACTTACCATTAATCCTAATCCTACTATACAAATCAATAATTTTTTCATGGTTTACTTTTTTAAATGAATATTATAATGTGTTTTCTATCTATTAAACCTGAAAAAATAAAAACGCTGCGTATTTTTTTATTTTTTTTTAAAGTGCTTCTGATTTTTTCGCAAAAAACTTAAGTAAAACAGGGTTTTACAGCGCAACATTTTTTTATAATAAGAGCATATTTTATATAAAATTAATCCTATGTTGATTTAAAAATCCTATAAAACTATCATCCTAAGAGCACTAAAATGAGAATTCTTATCAGAGATTAAAACTTGATCAATTGACTGAATCCTAATATTCTTTGTAAATTTGCCATCCTTAATGAGGATATTATGATCATTACTAAAACACGTGAAGAAATTGAATTAATGCGCGAGAGTGCCCTGATTGTCTCTAAAACACTTGGAATGCTTGCTCCGGAAGTTAAACCAGGAGTAACTACACTTCAATTAGATAAACTAGCAGAAGAGTTTATTAGAGATCATGGAGCTATTCCTGGGTTTTTAGGATTATATGATTTTCCTAACACTTTATGTATGAGTCCGAATGCTCAAGTAGTACATGGTATTCCTAATAATACTCCATTAGAAGAAGGAGATATCATCTCCATAGATTGTGGAGCCATTAAAAATGAATTTTATGGTGATCATGCATATACTTTTCCTGTAGGAGAAATAACTCCAGAAGTTGCACACTTACTCAAGATTACCAAAGAGTCACTATATAAAGGTATTGCCGAATTAAAAGTTGGAAAACGTGTAGGTGATGTTGGATATGCAATTCAGAAGTTTACCGAAGAAGCAGGATATGGTGTGGTAAGAGAATTAGTAGGGCACGGATTAGGGCGTAAAATGCATGAAGACCCAGAAATGCCTAATTATGGTCGCCGTGGAAGAGGTAAAAAACTTGTAGAAGGAATGGTAGTAGCAATAGAGCCTATGACTAATATGGGCACACACCGTATAAAGCAATTAAGAGATGGCTGGACAATACTTACTGCAGATGGTAAACCAAGTGCTCATTTTGAACACGATGTAGCTATTATAGATGGTAAGCCCGAAATCCTTTCTACGTTTAAATATATTTATCAGGCATTAGGTATAGAATCTGATGAAGAAGATGCATTTAGACAAGAATTATTAGCAGTTTAGTTTTTTTCCAAACATGAAAAAACTCTTCAAGTTTATATTAAATACAATTCCTAGGCCTTTATTAATTCGTTTGAGTTATGCTGTAAGACCTATAATCTCTATATTCCTTAAAGGAAATACTTTTACGGATCCTATCGATGGAAAAAGTTTTTCTAAGTTTTTACCATATGGATATGGAAATCAAAGAGACAATGTTCTTTCACCTTCTACCCTTTCTCTAGAACGTCATCGATTACTTTGGTTGTATTTAAAAAATGAAACTGATTTTTTCACTGCTAAAGCTAAAGTATTACATTTTGCTCCTGAACAGGCTTTTTATAAAAAATTTAGACATTTAAAAAACTTAGAGTATACTACTACAGATCTTAACTCTCCATTAGCAGATGTAAAAGCAGATATTTGTGACCTCCCATTTGATAGTAATCAATATGATATCATATTTTGTAATCACGTTTTAGAACACATTCCTGATGACACTAAGGCGATGCAAGAATTACTAAGAGTTCTAAAACCTGGAGGTATGGCTATCCTTCAAATCCCGCAAGATCTTAATAGAACAATTACTTTTGAAGATAACACTATTACGGACCCCAAAGAACGTGCTCAAATTTTTGGTCAATATGATCATGTAAGAGTCTACGGAAGAGATTATTTTGACAAACTACGTTCTATTGGTTTTAAAGTTAATGAGGTTGATTATACCAATGAATTATCTAAAGAAGAAGTAATCAAATACTGCCTAGCTCCTGGAGAAATACTTCCCGTTTGTTATAAGGCTTAAAGAAATATCTATCAAGAAACATCTTTTTTTATATCAGATTTTTTATCACTACCAAGTTCAGAATATAATGGATCTTTAGCTATCAACTCCATTAAGTGTTTTTTGCATTCAAATTTTCGCTTTCTCACATATCCTTCGGTATAATTCGTTAATTGAGCAATTTCTTTCATACTCTTTCCATCAAAAAATAAAAACAATAGATCTTTACATTTACAATTAAGATTTAAGAGATATTTTCTATATAACGATTCACGATCTCTTTGTTCTATATTATCTATTATAGAAAAGTTTGTATCCGACACAAGGTCATTTATCCGTCCACAACAAGAAACTTTTTTCAACTTACTTAACCTTCTCATCCAAATATTTTTAGAAATCCCATAAAAATATGTATGTATAGAATAGTCGAGCACTAAAGAATCATTTTTTATTTTTTGATACAGAATAACAAGAGCATCCTGAAATATATCTTCAGCGTCTTTTTCTGTTCCAGAATTTTTGATAATAAAACTTTTAATTATGATAAAATTCCTTTTATAAAAATCTTTTAAAATTTCATTATTACCATGTAATATACCGTTGAAAATTTTAATCTCATCATTGTACCCCATATTGATGATATAAGTTTAGTTAGTTTTTTATAGATAATACCTGTAACAACTTTTGTTCCATTTTTATATCAGAAGTATAATGTTCTAGAAACTTCATACTGTTCTAAAAAGGCAGATATTACTTATCAAAATTGAAATTAACTAGGATCTGAAAAAATCAAAAGTCTAAATGAGAGAACACCCGTTCTCAATGAGTAAAAGTGCCTATTCATTTTCTCTATGTAACATTTTGATTGTTATAGTAGCAATTTAATTTCTTTCATACTTCCCAATGTTAGGTTATGAATTAACGACTTATGTTACAATTCAACATAAAATGACGACGATTGAAAATTAAATCATTTCATTTCCTTCTTAATTTCTAGATATTCGAGTCATCATTTAATCAGGCTATTAACTAAAACTAAACAGATATGACTACCGCAGATACTTTTTCTATAGCTAATATGATTGCTATGCCAATGTGGGTACTAATGATACTACTACCTAAATGGAAAATAACCAGATTCTTAATTGACTTCAAAATAATTCCCATAGTACTCTCCTTGATTTACGCCTTTTATATTTTTCAGGCAATACAAATTGGTGGAGGTATGGATTTCGGAAGTTTAGCTTCCGTGATGGCCTTATTTACTGAAGAAAACGCAGTACTTGCTGGTTGGGTACATTATCTAGCTTTTGATCTAATGGTAGGTATGTGGATACTAGATCAAAATAAAAAGATTGGAATACATCAACTGCTAATAGCACCTTGTCTTTTTGGAACATTTATGTTAGGACCAATTGGACTTCTACTCTTCTTAATCATCAAATCAATCAAACAAAATAAATCATGAAACATCTAAATCAAATATTCAAAGAAGTAAAAAAAGAAAACCTCATATTATTTTGGGCAGTCATCATATACTTTATAACCGCAATTTTTTGTCTATCCGGAGTTTTAATTGATGACAGAACCCTAATGGGAGTGAATGTGTGGATCAAACCTTTAAAATTTTCCATCTCCATTGGTATCTATACCTTAACAGTTGGATATTTGATAACACTATATCCATATTCTAAAAGGAAAAAAAATATTATAAACAATCTAGTTGTTTGGACACTATTAATTGAACTAGCAATCATTGTATATCAGGGATCAAGAGGAGTACGATCCCATTATAACGAAGAAACGCTATTTGATGGAATGTTATTCCTAGCTATGGGATTATTAATTGGAATCAATATATTACTGATGATATTGTTCATTATTGATACTTTACGATTAAAGTTAAATACTCCCAGATCTATTCAGTATGCTATTCTGATGGGTTGGTTAATTGTATTTTTCGGAAGCTGGATAGGTGGTCAAATGATTTCGCAGATGGCTCATAATGTTGGTACAGCAGATGGTGGCGCTGGTCTTCCATTAGTCAATTGGAGTACTATTAGTGGAGATCTTAGAGTAGCGCATTTTTTTGGATTGCACGGTATACAAATAATTCCGTTATTCGCATTATGGCTGTCTAAAAAATGGACTGTTTCTAATAAAAAACAAATCATCACAGTACTTGTTTTTGGATTGCTATATGCTGGATGGATTGGGTTTACTTTTTATCAAGCCAAGCAAGGTATCCCATTACTTAAACTATAACTAAACCAATATGCTAATTAATAAAAAGAAGCGCATAAAATACTTAGGTTTTGATGACTTTTGGTTTATTATCATCGGAATTTTAATCCTTAGTTTCATTACAGATTACCTATTTAGTAATTCATTCGTTCGACTTCCTTTTGGTGAAGCTATTATTAGTTGGAGTGTATCCCTTTTCTTTTCTACCTGTGATTGGTTTATTATTCGTGCCATCATGATTTTTTTACGAAAAAGACTCCCCGATTTTAAAGATAATTCGAAGCGTATTTTTTTGTTCTTTATTTCTATTGTTAGCACTGTTTTTTTAGTTGATGTATTCGGCAATATGATATTATCTTTTATTTGGGGATTAAACTACAATCCTTTATCAAGAGCTAAAGTATTAGTCCCTGTAATTTTGATTAGCACTATGACTATGGCGATATATGAGGCTATTTATTTTTATGTCCGGCTAAAGAAATCTATAAGAGATGAGGAACAAGCAAAACAAATGATTGTACAGGCACAGTTGGATACACTTAGAAATCAAGCACAACCACATTTCTTATTTAACACTTTAAATACACTTAGAGATATCATTGATCAAAACTCTAAAGAAGATGCTAAGGAATTTGTAGATAAATTATCTGATGTCTATAGATTTATATTAGAATCTGGGAATGCAAATTTGACATCACTAAGAAATGAATTAAAATTCGCCAGATCATATATCCACATACAGTCAGAAAGGTTTGGGAAAAACCTAACAGTGCATTGGGATATTCCTGAAGCCTCATTAAATATGATGATAGTTCCGATGAGCCTTCAACTTTTATTAGAAAACGCAATAAAGCATAATGTAATTTCTAAATCAAAGCCACTCATCATATCAGTAAAAGTTGAGAACAACTCTTTATATATAACAAATAAGATTCAACCAAAATCTACTAAAGTACCATCCACCAAAGTTGGGTTAAAAAACATTGAAAAACGATATGGATTAATCTCTAATGAACCTATTGAAATAAGAAACGATGGAAACCATTTTATTGTTTCCCTTCCATTATTAAAATCATCTGATCAAAAAAACAATTATGCAGATACTGATTATTGAAGATGAACCACGAGCAGCCAACCAACTTCAAAATAAGTTGAAAGCTGAAAAATTTAATTATGAATTATTAGACATCATTGATACTATAGAAGATACAGTACTATGGTTTCATAAAAATAAATCACCCGACTTAGTATTTATGGATATTCAGTTAGCTGATGGATTAAGTTTTGAAATTTTCCAAAAAATAGATATTGATGCACCTATCATATTTACTACAGCCTTTGATCAATATGCTATCCAAGCATTTAAGGTTAACAGCATAGATTACCTGTTAAAACCGATCCAACAAGAAGAATTAAATCACGCATTGGATAAGTTTAAAAAATCTAACAAGCAACCTATAGTTGATCCATTGATCTTAAAAAAACTTCTTGGCAGTATACAAACTACTAATAAAAGAGAAGGTATATTAGTTAAAGAAGGAAATGGTTTTACACAAATTAAAATAGCCGATCTATTATATTTTTATTCTCAGGAGAGTATCACTTTTGGTGTCACTCTGGATAAAAGGTTTATTATTGATGAGACTATGGATCAGCTATTTGAATCATTAGACACCAATCAATTCTATAGAATTAATCGTGGTCAAATCATTTCTAAAAATTCAATTCAGAAGATAGACTCCTATTTCAACCATCGGGTTAAATTAGGCATTCTAAATCCCAGAGATCAGGATTTTATTGTTAGCAGACAAAAAACTAGTGATTTTAAAAACTGGTTAAATAGTTGAATTTAGTTTTCAGGAAAACCATTCAGGTTAAGTGTTTTCAATTCTTTATGATCATCTTCATAAATAAAATACACTTCTAGCTTAGGGTGAGTTTTTAAAAACGTTATAGATTTTTCTAAGCCCATAGACATCAATGCTGTAGCATACGCATCGGCATCCATACATTTTTCTGTCAATACAGAAACACTTAATAGATTAGATTTATGAGGATATCCTGTTTTTGTATCGATAATATGTGCATATCTGTTTCCATGTTCATCAACCTTAAATTTGCGATAACTACCAGAAGTTGCCATGGCTTGATCTTCTAAATAAATAACTTTGCTATAAGATTGTGTTTGATCAAAATTAGGATCTTCTACTCCTATTCTCCAAGATTGCTCTTTGATTAAATTACTGCCTTTTCCTCTGATCTCTCCTCCTATTTCAACCAAATAGTTTTCTATTTTTTTTGATTCTAGAAAATCTGCAAATACATCTACAGCGTATCCTTTTGCTAATGCATTAAAATCAATAAAAGTATTCTTATGCTGTTTTATAACCTTATCCTTTTGTAAAGTAACCTTATCGAGTCCAACAGAAACCAATAAACTATCTATTTTAATGCTATCTAATGCTACTATTTTACCTTCTGGTCCAAAATCCCACGCATTTACTAAAACTCCAACGGTAGGATCAAAAACTCCATTTGTTTCTTTATGAATTCTTTTAGATGCTTTAAATACAGTTTGGAAATGATCATCAATAGTAACTGTAGCATCTCCTTGATTAATTTTAGAAATATCAGAATCATTTTGATAGGTAGACATAGAGGTATTAATAACCGTTACTATACTATCATATGATTTTGATAGATCTATTTTTTTTGAATCAATAAACTGAACCGAAAAGGTAGTTCCAAATGCATTTCCGTTTGTATAATTCAAATGCTGTTCTGGCTCCTTATTGCATGAAAACAAGTATATCACCAAAAGTAAAAAAAGGAAATTACGAATCATATTATTTAATTGAGATGAGTTTCTATTACTTGTAATCCAGCATACTCCATTGCATATGCTTCATTTAAAAAAACCGGCTTATTTGGGTTTTCAGAATTTTGTAGTCCTACACCTGCATAAAAAACCTTCGCTTCTTGTTCTCTGGCGTGCTTTTTAAACGCTTCCATCCAAACCATATCATAATTATGCGGATTATCTGGATAAGATATAGCCTTTACAATTACAAAATATCGTTGATTCGATGTATCAATACATACAAACTGTGGATGTTTCCCTAACTTACTATTAATAGCAATAAACTCGAAACCCTTTTTTTCCAATTCTTTTCCAACAATATTCATTGCTAGATTATGAAGTTCTTGTTTGGTTAAAATCCTACTCATAGCAGGCAAAGATACTACTCTCTACAAAAACTAAATACATAAACTAAAAAGTTGAGCAATCTATTGTATAAGATAATCTAAGTGTATCTGCTAAGTTCGTTTGAGCAATTTCACGATAATGATGAAAATCTTCATTAAAATTTCCAGTAGAATATGTAAATCTCACCTCAATATCTGAATTAGGTTTTGTTCTCAAATAAATCAGAGTATCCTTTTCTTGTTCAAATATATTTTGTGTCCCAAACGAATAAGAGATATTATCATTATCAACAATACCATTACCAACTGTCAAAGGTTCATTATTATTATTTCTAATTTTCAAATTCAATGCTAAAATAACCGGATACCACGCATCAACATCTTTTATATTTTCCTTACCAGGAATAATACTATCTTTTTGAATTATTTCAGTATAATATGATGTCCCGTAATATTGTTTTAGAAGATTATATTTTTTCCCTAAAACATGGTTATAAGTTATAGAATAATTACCTTTTTCATCTGTCCAAACAGAGTCAACTGGGTCGGTAAAGCAGCCGTTTAGAGAATTAGAGAACCTACAATCTATTGTTCCTAAAACTATCTTAAAATCCTTAACATCAACCTTTCTTTCTACATCATACACCCGCCCTTTTAGAGTTGTTAAAACTGAAGTTTGATCATCATCAGACCCACAAGAAATTAACAATTGAACTATAATAATAGTTAAACTTTTTAAAACAAACTTCTTCATATTTAATATTTATTAGATCAATGCAAACGTAGTATATATATCTACTTATTATTTGTAATAAATAAGTAGATATGAATTTAGTTTCGCAGAAATCACAAATACAACAATTAACTATTTAAATCGTATAAACACACCTTTTTCAAAATAATAACTTGGGGTATAAATAGTAGTATTTTCTTCAAATCGATACCAAGGAGAAATATCAGTATCTTCAAAATTCTTAAGCAAGCATACATTCTGTGCTGGTGTATTTCCTTGTGCTAACAAAAAAAGTTTATCTCCTTGATCATTTACTATTTCATCTACTATTATTTCTATATGACCAGGAGTTCCCGGGTTTACTAGCATATCACCAATAGTCAAATCCTTTATTTTTACTTTTGGTAATTCTGTATGCAAAGATAACGTGCCCGCATACGTATAGACAAGATTCAAATATTTATAAAAATTTGATTTGGAAGAATTCGGGGTAGCTGTCTTATGAAAGGTTACTTTATTACCTCGGATCTTAGGTCTAAAACCTTCTGCATACTTTTCCCAAGAACAATAATGTCCCGAAGTAAAATTAAACCCTATTTCATCTTTTCTATTTGTATCCCAGAGATATTCTGCTCTCATTCTCATTAAAGCATCCGCACATTGTTGCAATCCATTAGCAGGAACAGGAATTTCTAAAATGGCATCATGCCAATTCTGTGCAAAGTATCTAGTATTATCATAATTTATAATAGGAGAACCGTGTTTTTTCAATTGATAATGACGAAGATATTCTTGAAAAGAACCTTTTGGATATGCTTTTCTTTTATATCCTTTCGGAAGTTCAACTCTGGTACTAATAGAATCTCCTAATTCATTAATATAACTAGGTATTGAGATTGTGTTTTCTATGATTCCTTTGACATGGTTAGTTAATTGTTTTCCTTTAGAATTCATTCTAAGAATGACTATTAAAGCAATAACACCTAATCCAATTAAAAAATATTTCTTCATAAAAACAACATATACTAAGCAAGATACTTAAAAAAGAAAAAACCAGGGTAAACCCTAGTTTTTAACAAGCAATTAATCCCCTGATAACCATATGATTTAAATTCGATATTTTTGAGTATGATCCATTTATTAAAAATAATAAAACATTATTTAATCGTATTCTTATTATTATCTTCTTTTTCTACTCCTGCACAAGAACTTGATAGTTTATACAATATCCTGAATACTAAAAAAAATGATTCAATTATTGCCAAAGCTCACGGAAGAATAGGTTGGCTTACAATGTATACTGACTCTAAAAAAGCGCTACAACATCTAGATTCATCTCATGCCATTTACAAAAAACTTAATGATGAGAGAGGCTTAGTATACACTTCTTATCGAAAAGCTGTTATAAACAGAACGATAGGGAATTTAGAATTAGCGCTTAGCCAAATGAATTCATTTAAAGTATTTGCGGAGAAAGAAAACAACGAAAAGAATATAGCAAACGCTGCCTTCCAGTTGGGTGTTATTTACAGTGAGATGGGAGATTACCCTAAGGCTTTAGAACAATACCAAAAAGCAATCACTATTTATGAAAAAAATGACAATATTGATAGCATAGGTTTTGTCTTAAATTCAATAGGAATAATCTATAAAAACACAAAACAATATAACAAAGCGATACAAACTTATAGGAAAGCAATAAAAATTCATAAAGGAGAAAAAAATCCTAATCGTTTAAGTGATGTATATTATGGTCTAGGTTCAATTTTTAGTGAAAAAAAAGCAATAGATAGCGCTTTAAAATACTATCGAAAATCAATTAAATTAAATAAAATGATTGATAAGAAATGGGGATTAGCTCTTAACTTTACTGAAATTGGAAATATTTATAGAGAAGAAAAAAAGATAGATAGTAGTATCTATTATTTAAACAAATCTTATGAACTTCAAATCGAAAACAATTTTAATTCAAATTTAATTTTAACTATTGCTAGCCTAGTATTGTTAGAAATTGACAACAATAATTTTAATAGAGCTGAAACTTTATTTAAAAAAGGTATTTCTATTAAATCTGCATCCAAAAAATCAAAAAGAGAGATGTATAAGTCAGGATATCTGCTATATAAAAGAAATTCTAATTACAAAAATGCCTTAAAAAACCTTGAACAATTCAACATCTTAAATGATAGTATAATTAATGAAAGTGTACTAAATAATGTTAATCAATTAGAAATCAAATACGAAACCGAGAAAAAAGAAAGAGAAATTGCAGAACAGAAAATTCAGATTCAAGATCAAGAATTAGATTTAATTAAAAAACAGCGACAAGTCACTTTATGGTCAATTACTGGAGGTATTTTAGCATTAGTATTAGGCATTACCTTTTGGTTCAACAAAGAAAGACAAAAGAGAAAACAACAAGAAATTGAGAACCTTCAGAAACAGCAAGAAATTATAAAACTAGAAGCTTTGGTCTCAGGTGAAGAAAAAGAACGAGTACGATTGGCTCAAGACTTACACGATGGTATTAATGGTGATTTATCGGTCATAAAATTTAAAATGAATTCTTTAAACAAAAAAGCATTTTCAGAGACCGAAACAAATACGCATATCCAGGCCATAGGCATGCTAGATAATGCAATTGATCAGGTTCGTAGAATTTCACATAATCTAGCACCTCCATCCTTGCATAATTTCAGCTTGTTAGAAGCGATCAAACAGTATTGTAATAAAATACAACAAACAAATCCTTTTACTATTGATTTTCAAGATTTCGGAAACCCTTCTTCTTTTGATAGTGAGAAAGAAACTGCTATATACCGAATCATTCAGGAACTATTAAATAATATCGTTAAACATGCTAAAGCTACCGAAGTTTTAGTTCAGCTAAACAATACCGAAGAATCCTTAGAAATAACTGTCGAAGATGATGGTCAAGGATTTGATACCCAAAATGTGAAGAATGGAATCGGTTTGCAAAATATTGCGTCACGGGTTTCTTTCTTAAAAGGTAATCTACATATAAACTCAGGAAATGATGGTAGTGCTTTTATCATTACTATTCCTTACCTAACTAGTACGAAAATCTCATGATTAAAATATGCATTTTAGACGATCATCAAATGATCATAGAAGGATTAGAATCCATGTTAAAATTAGAAACTGAAATCTCTGTAATTAACAGTTTTACGCATAAAGCAAACTGTTATGATTTTTTTGAAAAAGAAACTCCTGATGTATTACTTCTAGACATTAATCTTAAAAATGATAATGGGATAGCAATATGTGGTGAGCTCTCTAAAACATATCCCACTATTAAAATTATTGGTGTTAGTAATTACACAGAACCTGGTTTTATAAAAAACATGCTAAGAAGCGGAGCCAAAGGATATCTTCTAAAAAACACTACACAAGAAGAACTGGTACATGCCATTAAAACTGTAATAAAAGATGAAACATTTTTACCTCGCTCCGTAGAAACTATTTTATTAAATGATAGTATTGGTTCGCCTCAATCAAAAAAAAGTATTCCAAAATTAACTAGGCGCGAAAAAGAAATATTACAGCTCATCAGTGATGAAATGACAAATACTGAAATTGCGAAAAAACTAATCCTAAGCATTAAAACAGTAGAAAGTCATCGAAATAATCTCCTCCAAAAATTTGGAGTTAAAAATGCAGCTGGACTTATAAAAAATGCTATGAATATGGGTTTTATTTCTTAACCAATTAAAAAACTCAGGGTTTACCCTAGCATTCACATTTACAACATATTACTGATTCGCAGCATCACTTCATTTTAGACCTTAGCTATATAATTATAAGCCATGTTAAAAATGAAAAAAACACTTCTATTACTTATTGCTAGCTATTTAATTAGTTGTAGCAATGACGATTCTACCACAACGAATCAAGCGCCAGCTAATTTTACGGTTACTACAGAAATAATAAATAATGATGTTACTATTTCTTGGACTGAAGCAACAGATCCAGAAGGAGAACAAGTTACTTATGAAGTTATATTAGACTCTGAAAGCATCAGCATTGATCAGGAAAGTACATCGTATCAAATAAATGATTTATCCTATGACACTACTTACGAGGGAAGTATAATAGCTAGAGATGTTGATGGATTAACCACGACTAGTGATTTTAGCTTTAGCATTGGCGAAAAAAATAATACTCCTCCTACTGTTGAGCTTTTAGGCATAGATAATGGTGAAGTAATACAACAATTCACAGATATTACCCTAACCTGGAAAGGAATGGATCAAGAAAATGATCCATTAATATATACTGTAAGAATTGGGCCAAGTCCTGGTAGTCTACAGCAAATGGCATTTAATTATACAGAAGAAAACTATACTATAGATTATCTAACTACTGGAGAAACCTATTATTGGCAGATAAGCGTATTTGATGGTTTGGTTAGAACCGATTCAGAGATTAAAGGCTTTAAGGTATATGAAAAAGTTTTTGAAGGAGACTATGAAATTAATAATCCTCAAGAAATGGAAACATTTGCTAATGAAGGCTATACACAAATTACAGGCGATTTTTCTCTCATAGATTACGCTAATACTAATAGCGATGGATTACAATCACTTAACAAAATTGGTGGAAACCTTATCATACGCAGAACCAATTTACCGGATTTAAAAGGTTTTAAAAACTTAGAAATTATGGAAGGTCATCTTTTAATTTCGAAGAATAACTTTATATCAAATTTAGAAGGTCTTGAGAGGATTAAAAAAATTGACAAGGGGCTTTTCATTCTCCGCAATGAACTGCTTTCTGACCTTCAAGGAATTGAAAATATTGGTCTTACTATAGATGGATATGTCAGTATTATTGAAAATAGTTCATTAAGCAATATGTCAATTCTTGAAAAAATACGTACGATAAATGGTTACTTATGGATTCAAGGTAATCAAATAACCAACATTGAGTTCCCTAATTTAGAAGAAGTAAACGGAGAGGTTTTCAATAATGTCTATCATCAAATCGGAATAAAAATAGTCATTAATGGTAAGCTAAAAAAAATACAAATGCCAGCTTTGACAAAAGCTTCAAGAATAGAAATACGATCTAATATTCTTCTTACAGAAGTTACAATGAATAGTATAGCTACCATTGAAAACGAACTCTTAATTTCTAGTAACGGAAATTTAACTACAATTAATGACTTTCGTAATTTAATAGGGAATAGCGCTAATTTTTCTCTGGAAATCAATGGAAATCGAAAATTAGAGAATATTACGCTCCCGAGTATTCATACTATTGACAAAATTTTAATAGAACAAAATGAAAAACTAGCAACCATCCAACTCAATAATTTGGAAAATGTAACTACTAGTTTTAGCATTCTAAATAATGAAATTCTTGAAGATTACTGCAGTCTAGCGAGCTATGCAGTTAAAGCTCTAGAGGAACAAAAAGAAATCATTACTCAAGGAAATCTGTACAACCCAACTACAGCGATGATCGCTACTAGAGAAGGATGTAAACTATAAAAAAATAAACATGAAAAAACTTATATATATCATCATGATAATTTCTAGCAGCATATACGGTCAATTAACAGGTCGTGTGGAATACAAAGAAGAAGGAGTAACTTTTGACATCCCTACAAACTGGGTTGGACAAGAAGTAGAAGAAGTTTTTATTATGGGATCTCAGGAAGAAGCCGGCTTAGTAGCAATTACTACGCATCCCACTAGGAACTTAAAAGAGCTACAAGATAACATGAAATTAGGCTTACAAGAAGGAGGAGTTACACTTCGTCTAAAAAACAACCTCAAAAAATTATCCGACACATCAGTAGAAGGTATTTATGAAGGTGTTATAGACAATCAAAAGGTACAAGGAAATGCTATTGGGCTATTAAATTCTTATGGAGAAGGTATCGTCATATTTTCTTTAATAAGTCCAGATTTATTTTCTAATCGAACTTTACAAATAGGTAGAGAAGTAGCTAATAGTGTACGTTTTAATACTCCTCAACCATCTAACAACTCTTCTAATGGTTTAAATGCAGCTCAAGTAACCAAAGATTTAGGAGGCAATAAACTAATTTACTCAGAAAGTTATTATTCTAATACTCCTGGTGGAGGTGGTTATGAACGAAGCAAAGAAATTAATCTATGTCCTAATGGCGCATTTACGTATTACGGTAGCAGCTATCTAAATTTTACAGATCCCAATTTTGATCCTTATAGAAAAAATGGCCAAAGTCACGGCACCTGGAAATTTATAGATCAAAACGGGAGCGTATATCTAAACTTAAATTACAGAAATGGTAGTAAAGAAAATCTTCTTGTGCGCTATAAAGACGACAAAACATTTCTTGATGGAGGCAGATATTATCTAGGTGATGTAACGTGTTATTAAGAGATTAAAAACATTTAACAAGATCAAATGCAACGTATTATTAAGATTTTAAGTCTTTTATGAAAAGATAATAACACATATATACCGTAATAAATTAAAAGTATAATCGCATTGATTATACTTTTTTTATTTAATAAAATATACAAGTATAAATTAACAAAATATTAATAAACAATCTATTTTTTCCCTTTGTCTTTAAAGTAATTCACAACATAATTTAAACAAGACAATATGAAAACAACATTTTTACTTCTAATCGCAGCACTAACATTATCAACAACTTATGCCCAAGAAAATTCTTCATTTGGATTTAAAAAGGGAGATATTACCATCTCTGGAACTATGAGTTATTCTTATCAAAACTCTGATTCTTTTAGAAATGATATAGATGGTAATGCATATCGATTCGAAACGAAAGGACATAATTTTAGCATCATCCCCGAAATAGGTTACTTCGTATCATCGCATTTTATGACCGGTTTAAAATTTGGATATATTAGTTCTAAAACAGAAAGCTTTGATAATGACCTTTATGATTACACATCTAAAGGAAGAGGATATAGCACTAGTCTTTTTGGAAGATACTATTTCACTCCTCAAAAAAGAGTTTCATTATTTATAGAGTTAGAAGCCGGTTACACAAAAAACACAATAGATTCTGATAGAGTATTTCAGGTTAATGATCTAACATCGTATACTAATAAAGTTCAAAATTATAGTGTAACAGCAGCTCCTGGAATAAATGTATTTATTAACAAAGATCTTTCTTTAACTTCTAGAATTGGTCGTATCGGATATTCGAATATTAAAGACAATTTTAGTAACTCTAATGGAGATACGGGAACGAATAAAAGAGACAGTATTGATGCTAGTATTTCTTTAAATAACTTCTATTTTGGAGTACTCTATAGAATATAAGCTAGAAGCAATAATTCACAAAAAAACCGATACAACAAGTATCGGTTTTTATTATTTAAAAGACATTATGCCTGTTTTATCCTCCAAAGTCATCAAATCTGATATTCTCATCAGGAATACCAAAATCTTCTCCCATTTTCTGAACAGCTTTGTTCATTAATGGAGGCCCACAGAAATATAATTCAATATCTTCTGGAGATTCATGATGATTCAAATAATTATCGATTACACAATTATGTATGAATCCAACAAATCCATCTCCTTCGGCATCTATATCACTTTTCACCTTCCAGTTATCTTCTTCTAAAGGCTCAGAAAGTGCTAAGTAGAATTTAAAATTAGGGAAGTTTTTCTCTAAATCATAGAAATGATCTAAGTAGAATAACTCACGTTTAGAACGTCCACCATACCAATACGTAACTTTACGTCCTGTTTGTAATGTTCTAAATAAGTGATATAAATGAGAACGCATTGGTGCCATACCTGCACCACCACCTACATATAACATCTCAGCTTCGGACTCATTGATAAAAAATTCTCCATAAGGTCCAGAGATAGTTACTTTATCTCCTGGTTTTTGAGCAAAAATATATGAAGATGCCACACCAGGATTTACATCCATCCATCCATTTTTACTTCTATCCCAAGGTGGAGTAGCAATACGCACATTAAGCATAATCTCTCTTCCTTCTGCTGGGTAAGAAGCCATAGAATAAGCTCTTTCTACAGTTTCATTATTTTTCATTACTAATGGCCATAAACCAAACTTATCCCATTCTGCCTGAAACTTATCCGGTGTTTCATGTTCTTCTGGGTGTGCAGTAATATCAATATCAGAATATTTAATCTCGCATTGAGGAATTTCAATCTGAATATATCCACCAGCTTTATATCCCATATCTTCAGGAATCTCTACAACGAATTCCTTGATAAAAGATGCTACATTATAATTACGTACAACAGTAGCTTCCCATTTTTTAATTCCAAATACTTCTTCTGGAACCTCGATATTCATATCCTGTTTTACCTTCACCTGACAAGCTAAACGTGCTCCGTGTTGTAATTCCTTACGAGAAAAATGTGGCGTTTCTGTAGGCAATGCTTCTCCTCCACCTTCTAATACGTGGCACTCACATTGAATACAAGTTCCACCTCCACCACATGCAGATGGTAAAAATATTTTTTCATTTCCTAAAGTAGATAATAAAGTTCCTCCAGAAGCAACTTCAATCTCCTTTTCACCATTAATAGTAATTTTTACAGGTCCTGATGGTAATAATTTATCTTTTGCAAATAATAAAATCCCTACCAATACCAAAGTAAGTACCAAAAACGAAATAATGGTGATAGCGATTGTTCCAAGTGTTGACGCTAAAAATATCATATTATTTAAGTGTTGAAACGTTAGTGTTTTCTGCTACTTCTTTAGCAGCTTTCTCTTCTATCTGAACAGTTTCCTGTTTCTTTGATTCCTCTTCATCTCCTCCTGTAAGCATTCCTCCGAAACTCATAAATCCAATTGCCATAAGTCCAGTTAGAATAAAAGTGATTCCTAATCCTCTTAATGGAGCAGGAACATTAGAGTATCTAATCTTTTCTCTAATCGCAGCAATAGCAAGAATTGCTAAGAACCAACCAATTCCTGATCCAATTCCATATACCGCAGCATGAGAGATCGCTGGGAATTCTTTTTGTTGCATAAACAATGATCCACCAAGGATTGCACAGTTTACTGCTATTAATGGTAAGAATATACCTAATGAGTTATATAAAGACGGTGAAAACTTCTCAACAATAATTTCTACTAATTGTACCATCGTAGCAATCGTAGCAATAAAAAGGATAAATGTTAAGAAACTTAAATCATAATCTGCGTACTCAGGACCTAACCATATTAAAGCACCTTCTCTAAGTATATACTTATCTAATAAAAAGTTTAAAGGTACTGTAATTGCTAAAACGAATATAACTGCAGCTCCTAGACCCACAGCAGTAGATACCTTTTTAGATACCGCAAGGTAAGAACACATTCCTAAGAAGAATGCGAATACCATGTTATCTATAAAGATCGCTTTTAAAAATAATTCTAAATATTCCATTTTTTATAATTTTTAAATTGCCAGTGGTAGCTTCATACCACCAACAATTGTGAACTTTCTAGTGATCTTCGATTAGTGCTTTATTTCTACTTCTCTGAATCCAAATAATGATCCCTACAGTTATCAAAGCCATTGGGGCTAATACCATAAAACCGTTATTTTCATAACCAAAAGCATACAATCCAGTTTTCTCTATTGGATCTCCCAATACTTTAGCACCGAACAATGTTCCTGATCCTAATAGCTCTCTGAAAAATGCTACAATTATCAATAAAACTCCATATCCAGCCGCATTACCTATACCATCTAGAAAAGATTTCCATGGTCCATTTCCTAAAGCAAAAGCCTCAAAACGTCCCATAATAATACAGTTGGTAATAATCAGACCAATAAATACCGAAAGCTCCTTACTCAATGTATAAGCAAAAGCTTTTAATACTTGATCAACTACAATTACCAAAGCAGCTACTACTACTAACTGTACAATAATTCTAATTTTTGACGGGATAATATTTCTCATTAATGAGATCACAACATTACCAATACCAAGTACAAAGATTACCGAGATAGCCATTACTATTGAAGGCTTTAACTGGGCAGTAATTGCAAGTGCAGAACAAATACCTAATACCTGGATAGTAATAGGGTTATTATCCGCTAGAGGATCTGTTAATAATTTCTTGTTTTTCTTCGAAAACAATGGCTCTTTAGGCTCTTTTACTTTAACTTCAACTTTTTCTTCTGTTACTTCAGCCATTTGTTATTTTTTTAAAGTTTCGAAATAAGGTTGATACATCTTAATTCCTTTCTTCACCATTGCAGTTACACCATCTCCGGTAATTGTAGCTCCCGCCATAGCATCTACTGCATTATCATCTTTTCTTACGTTTTTAGGATCTCCATTACCTTTCTTTACTGTAATTCCTTTATAATTTCCAGAAGCATCTAAAATACTCTCTCCAATAAAGTCATCTCTAAAATAAGCTTCTTTGATATTAGCTCCTAAACCAGGAGTCTCTCCTTTATGATCAAAAAAGGCACCTTTCACAGTTTTAAATTGTTTATCTAAAGAAACATATCCCCAGATCGCATCCCATAGACCATTTCCTCTCATAGGCACAACATAAAACTCCTGACCGTCTTTTTTACCAATAAACAATGGCATTTTTCTCTCATAATTTGGATCCTGCTTTACCTTATCATTCTCCTTCTTCACTTCTATATTAAAAGCATCAGTTGTTTTCTTAGCAGAATTTCCAGTAATGATATATTGCTCATCTCCTACATATTTATCAAACAATTCTTGTGCTTTTTCTGCAGGTACAAATTCGTTAGGATCTTCCGTATCCGAAATCCCCATTGCGAATAATATATTCTGCTGCTTTTCTGTGATTTTATTAGCTGTTATATTCGGTTTAAGTACCGAAGATATACCTGCTAATATAGAACCTACCACAACTACCATTGCAACTGCAAAGATAATTGTATATGAATTTTTATCTGTATTAATCGCCATAACTAAGCAGTTTTTAATTTTAGACGTTTCATTCTTTTCTTAACATTTCCTTGAACCACGTAATGGTCAATTGTAGGTGCAAATACATTCATCAATAAAATTGCTAAAAACACACCTTCTGGATATGCCGGATTAAACACTCTAATTAATATTGAAATAAATCCAATCAAGAATCCGTAAATCCATTTTCCTTTATTGGTTTGAGAAGCTGTTACAGGATCTGTAGCCATAAAGACAATACCAAAAGCAATACCTCCTACTATTAAGTGTTTCCAGAACTCTAGATTCATTAATGCATAAAACTTACTAGATTCTGCTATCCAACCAGCATTGGTAACTCCATTAAAAATTAGTCCCATAACCAATGTTCCTAACACAGCACTCACCATAATTCTCCAGCTTCCAATTTTTGTAAAGATTAAGAAAGCAGCTCCTAACAATATCAATAATGCCGAAGTCTCTCCTACAGAACCAGGAATAAATCCAAAAAATGCATCCATAACAGAATATGTAGCATCTCCAGAACCTAAAATATTTTTTCCTTGTGCTAATCCTCCCAAAACAGTCTCCCCAGAGATCGCATCTAACTGAGCACCTCCGGCAATTTCATTTGCTCTATCAACTGCTCCATGCACCCATACTTTATCCCCAGACATCCAAGTTGGATATGCAAAGAACAAAAAGGCTCTTATAGTTAATGCTGGATTTAAAATATTCATTCCAGTTCCTCCAAATACTTCTTTACCAATCACTACTCCAAAAATAACTGCTACAGCCAACATCCATAATGGGGTATCAACAGGAACGATTAATGGAACTAACATCCCGGTAACCAAATAGCCTTCTTCTACTTCGTGTCCTTTAATAACTGCAAATAAAAATTCTACAGCTAACCCCACTCCGTAAGAAACTACCACTAACGGTAACACTTTCCATAATCCGATTATCAAATTATCAAGTGACCAAAATGCAGCACTAAAAAAACCATTAGCAGCCGCTTCTATTTCACCCAACGCTAAATAATGCTGATAACCTGCGTTAAACATACCAAAAATTAAACATGGTACTAACGACATGATTACAGTGTTCATGGTACGTTTTAAATCATCTGCTGCACGAACATGAGATCCAGAATGCGTAATCTCATTTGGCAGATATAAAAAAGTATGGAGTGCATTAAATGCAGGCGCCATCTTTTTATCTTTATACTTAAGTTTTAAGTTATGTAATTTACTCTTTAAACCCATGACCTTATCCTATTTCTTTTAACATTAAATCTAGTCCTTCTCTAATGATCTGCTGATGTGGTTGCTTAGAAACACATATAAACTCAGTCAATGCAAAATCCTCAGGAGCTACTTCATACATTCCTAATTGTTCCATAGCATCTAGATCGTTAACCGCACAAGCTTTTAAGATCTGCAATGGATAAATATCTAAAGGAAAAACAGTTTCATAATTACCGGTAACTACAAAAGCTCTATGTTCACCGTTTGTATTGGTATTTAAATCATATTTTTTATTCGGAAATAACCAAGAAAAAGTCAACGCTCTAGACGGAGATATCTTATTAAAAATTGGTTTATTCCATCCAAACAACTCATAATCATCACCTTCTGGAATCACAGTAATCATATCGTGATAAAATCCTAAATGACCATCAGGCTTTACATTATCACCTGTAAGAACATTTCCGCTTATAACCCTAATATTATTATCTTTCACACCAGAATCATAAATAACAGAAGAAACTTCTGCACCGATTTTAGTTTTAAAATATTTTGGATTTTTTATTGAAGATCCAGCCAACGCAATGATACGTTCAGCGTTAAACTTACCAGTTAGTAACAATTCACCAATAACAACAAGATCTTGTGGATTGACTACCCATACAACTTCTCCTTTATTTATCGGATCTACTTTTGCTATTTGTACTCCAACATTTCCAGCAGGATGAGGGCCACTTACATTGTGTAAGGTAATATTATCCAACCCGTTAAAAGGTGAATTATCCTTTTTCCCCACAGACACGTGAACATCTCCTTCTGTTAACTTACTTAACGCAGTTACTGCTGCTTGAAGCTCTTTATCTTTACCTGCTAATACGTGAGCTAGATCAGCTGCTAAAGGAGCTGTTGCATACGCAGATATAAAAATTGCTTTGGGAGCAACATCAGGATTAGCTATAACGTCATATGGACGTTGTTTGATAAAAGGCCAACAACCTGAAGACAGCAAGTGAGATTTGATCTCATCTCCACTCATTGACTTTACATCCTTTGTTCCAAAGTCTGTAAATTGTTGCTCTTTATCTGCTAAAATTTTAAATGCTAATATTTTTCGTTTAGCACCGCGAACAATTTCCACAACCTCCCCGCTTACTGGCGAAGGGAAAAGCATATTTTCATTAGATTTAGAATGGAATAAGGGTTCGCCGGCTTTAACTTCTGTACCCTGTTTGGCAATAACTTTTGGCACAATACCGTGAAAATCGTCAGGCTTAATTGCGTAAACATTACTTTTGGTAGCTTCTGCAGTAACTTTCTCTGCTTCGCCAACAAGCTTAATGTCCAAGCCCTTTCTGATACGAATGTCTTTTGACATATTTGTAGTCTATGTTAATTAACTAAAAAAATCGTGCAAATTTAATAATTAAAACACGTAAGTGAAAGCTAGCACTCTTATAAGATTTTATTTATAATGTTTCTAAATAACAAGTTTTAGGCTTTAAAATCATCAACTCATTTTTAGGCATACATTTTGTTTATCTTTACACAGCTAAAAATTCATTTAATGTCACAAAATCTTAAACAATTCTTACTAATTCTAGGAATATTTAGTAGTTCTTCATTTTTTATTACAGCTCAGCAAGTTACAAATGAAGTAAACCCTCCTGATCACATCAAAACCATTCAGCTATTTGGTAGCGAAGAATTTTCTGGAACACCTATTCTAAAACTCGGAGAACCTCTTCATATTAGATTTGATGATATCAATGGTGACGAAGTAGATTACTACTACAAAATCACTCACTATAATTTTGACTGGACTCCTTCTGTTTTGTACAAAAACGAATACTTAAATGGCTTTGACGATATCAGAATCGTAAACTACGAGAATTCTTTTAACACCCTACAGATGTATAGCAACTACACTTTGAGAATCCCAAACGAAGACACAAAAGGATTAAAAGTAAGCGGTAACTATATGATAGAAATTTATGACGAGGATGATGAAATCGTATTTTCCCGGAAATTTATAGTATACGAAAGTGTAACAAGTATAAAAGCATACACAAAGAGATCAAGAAACTTAAAATATATTGACACCAGACAATCAGTACAGTTCGAAATAAGCTCTCCTAATGAGATTCTAAAAAACCCAAAACGAAATTTAAAAACATTAGTTATTCAAAACAATGATTTAAAAAATGCTATTACGGATCTCGTACCACAATTTACAATTGCGAACAGTTTAGTATATAAATACGATGTAGAATCAAGTTTTTGGGGTGGCAATGAATATCTTTTCTTTGACAGCAAAGAAGTAAGATCTCCAACTGCCAACATAAGAAGTATCGATCTTCAGAAAATATACCACAATTATTTATATACAGATATTGTTAGAGCCAATAGAATATACACCTACTACCCGGACATTAATGGTAGTTTTGTAGTAAGAAATTTGAGAGCCGAAAATAACAACACTGAAGCTGATTATGTCTGGATGCATTTTTCTCTAGAATGCTACGAACCTCTTAATGGAGGAGAAATTCATCTATATGGAAATTTCAACAACTACGTTATAGACGACTCTACAAGATTGACTTATGATAAAGAAAATGGTATTTACTTCGGGAAAAAATTATTTAAACAAGGATTTAATAATTACAAATATGTCTTAGTAAATCCAGACGGCACTATTGATCCTGGATTTATCAGCGGAAACTTTGATGAAACCGAGAACGAATATATGATCATCCCTTATTATCGAGCACCAGGAGCAAGATATGACAGAGCAATTGGCAAAGGTATTGGCAATTCTAGAAATATAACAAACTAAGAAATTTAAAACCTACATTTCATCCTTGATCACAAGAAGTGTTTGAATTATTATTAATTACAAACACTAAATTAACAATACACTCTGATTATAAGTTGCTTCATTTAACTACCACCAACTTTTTTCGACATTAAACACGATAACAATACTTCTTTTCGCTATACTACTGTTACTAGTATTACCCGCATTAACTAATACCGATTTTATTCTATTTTAAAGACATTCAGAATTTTTATGTTTTGTAACGAAATACTGTTATTTTAGTCCCATTACGCAAACCATGAACTATACATGAAAGAAAAGGGGAGATTTCTTAAAAAATATAGAGGAAACGAGTGTTTAAACTGCCACGTACCTCTAGATGTTATTGATCGATATTGTCATAACTGTGGTCAAATAAACACTACCAAAAAACTATCGTTTAAGGATTTCTTTAATGAGTTTTTTGCGAGTATATTTTCATATGACTCCAGATTAAGACACACTGTAGTTGGCTTGTTATTTCGACCAGGAATGATTTCTAAAGATTATATCGAAGGAAGAAGAATAAAATATGCCAACCCTTTTAGATTTTACCTTAGTGTATCAATACTATTTTTTATTATAAGTGGTTTATTTATTGATTTTGACACTATAATTACTAAGAATAATGATCAAGACAAAGAAGTATTAGAGATAAATTTATCTGATCAAGATAAGGATCAACAAAACGATACAACAACTAATGACACTACATCAACTTCTGACAATAAAGACGATAATGATTATGTATATTTTAGTGAGAAACAGCTAGACACCATGGATATGTTTACTGCTTTAAACAAACGTTGGAAAACATATAAATCACATTATAAAAAAACTGAGCAATTATCTGCAAGTATTGCTTTAGACAGTTTAAAGCACTCTAAAAATGGATATACCAAATACTTATACAAAAGAAGTATTAGGACAAAAAACCTAAACGAAAACCCGATGGAACTTCTTAAGTTTGTCTTTAACAAACTACCCTTCATCATCTTTTTCTTTCTTCCTTTTTTTGCGTTAACAATATGGATTATATACATAAGAAGACCTTTTAACTACATGGAGCATCTTGTATTCATTTTTCATACTCAAACCATGTTTTTCATCCTTATGGGAATTGCTATTTTAATTGATCAAATCACCAAAAGTGAAGTTGCATCTAGCATTGCGATGTTCATTTTTCTATTTTATCTATATAAGGCAATGCGTAATTTTTACCAACAAAAAAGAGCTAAAACTATTGTTAAATTTCTGTTAGTGAACGTATTATTTTTTATCTTAGCAAGTATAGGATCTTTAATTACGATCATTGGATCAATGTTTATTTTTTAATATGGTTGAACAAGTAACCAGAGGTATAAAAATTTCGGTGGACACCACCTTTGAAGGTACGTTCTTTAAGAACTATAAGATGCACTTTGCCTTTGGATATCGTATCACCATAGAAAATCAAAGTAAAGATTCAGTACAACTTACTTCTCGCTTTTGGGAAATAAAAGATGCGTTAAGTAACACTGAAATTGTAGAAGGAGAAGGTGTTATTGGCAAAAAACCCGTTTTAAAACCAGGAGAATCTCACACTTACAATAGCGGATGTCTTTTAAGTTCTCCATTTGGCGCAATGAAAGGACATTACAACATGGTTAATTTTACTTCTACAAGAAAATTTAAGGTAATCATCCCCAGTTTTAAACTCAGCTCTCCTTTTGCGCTAAATTAAGCCTCTTTATCAAATCAAATCTTATAACTTTCCCATCCTGTTCGATATGGCAGTATTTGCAATGTGAATCAAAAACGAATTTATAGCTTTTACTATAAACAAACATTGATTTAGGTTCAAACAACCCTCTAAAATCCTCTTGTCCATACTCGGTATATCGTCTTATTTCAAATAATAAACTTTCAGAAGATTCTTTCATAACGAAATATGCTCCACTACCGATTCCTGTAAGAAAACAAGCTTGTTCTAAAAAAACAGGTAATACATTTTTTTTCTTTTGAACAAAATTCGGTGTTTTCTTGTCAAAATAATTGGTAAGATTCTCTATAAAAACAGAATTTGGATATTCAATTAGACTACCACTTTCTACCTGATAAATTTTATTTTCCATAGACCCTTTTTCTACATTCCCCAAAGGACTTGGAGTAAACAATTTATTTCGCAATAACGGGGTTCTTATTTTGGATTTATCAGTGCTTTTTAAGATCGTATCTGTGACTATCCTAGAACAATTACTACCTTCTTTTCTAAACGTAGAATATGGGATACTTCCTTTATTTTGGACTTCCAACACATATTCTTTTGCCTTATCATAATATATATAATCACATACAGATGCAACTAATCGCCCACTACCATGCGTTTTTTCGGGATTTGCTTCCAACCATAACAGAAATTGATCAACATTAGACAATTTACCTTCTGAAGTAAAAGTCGCTTTAAAAGGAATTTCAAGCTCCACATCAGTCTCAGCGCTTCTTACTCTTCCTTTTCCGGGTGGAGTTATATAACGCCCAAAATCATAGTACTCTGCTATTCCTGTTTTATTCTCAATTAAAACAAAAGCAGCATGACCAGCCTTAATAACTCCTCCTTTTCCCAATCCAAAGAATTGCAACAAACTGGTAGATTTTTTTTCCTCGTCAGAAAAACGAACAAAAGTATCTGGAAAAGCTAGGGAAATTATTTTACCCGTGTAATTCATCACACGCTTAAAATTTTAATATTATACGTATTTTCAAATGTAAGATTGCATTCATAATTTACTTTCAAGCCGTTATTGCTTCAAAAGTAACAATATTTACTTCAGAATTCTGAAGATCCTCATAACGCATTGTAAGTTCTTCTTCGTTATTTTTAACAACCTGAGTCACACTTCTAGTCTTTAAAAAACCTCTATCAATCTGTAAATCTATATCCTTATTTCCTACCCCTGCATTCTTATGAAAATCTAGAAGAGTTTCTGGTGTTAATACATTTTCTTTTTCAAACACTTCAAACCAATCTTCTCTCTTACCCTTCATTTCGGAAGTATATAAAGTTGAAGATGACCAAATATAAATTTCTTTATCTAGTACTCTAAAATGTTTTTGCCTACCATCCCAAACTAATTCAAAAAATTCTAATTCTGATTGCCAATTTGCAGCAACTATAGTAAACGGTTCAATGCCTTTATAATCATAGTTCATAATTGCATCTTGCAAATTACTAGCACCTAACAAATCTTTAACTACTACTCCTCTACTTTGCCTGTAAGAAGCTAATCTTTCATGAATTTTAAAGCCTCCATTAAGAAGACAGATCATTGTATTTTTATCACTAATTCCAATCCAAGTTCCTCCAGCTACCGCATCTTTTGGAAATAACATTCTGGTTTTATCAACTTGATAAAACTCAGGAGCTAAAGTTTTTCTGTTTAATGCTTCATCTCGATTAGAGGTTAATATAAAACCGTTTTCTTGAGTGGGAATCAACGTTACTGTACACATAGATTTTTGGGTCGCATAAATTTTGCACAACTTACAAAAAAAAATACACACTATACATGTTTATAAAAGGTTAAAATAAACATTACCCTACATAATTTCCTATCTTTGCCGCTTGAAGTATTCTAACACATCTTACAAATTAAACTAAAATACACGTAACTATGGGAAAAGGTTTTTTTCAAGTTCCAACAGCAATAAATGAGCCTGTAAAGTCATATGCTCCAGGGACTCCCGAGAGAGAAGAAGTTTTGGCAACATATAAATCAATGTATAATTCATCTATAGATGTCCCATTATACATAAATGGTGAAGAGATCAGAACTGGTGACACAGGAACCATGTCACCACCACATGACCATAAACATTTATTGGGAACGTATCACAAAGCCGAAAAGCAACACATTCAAAAAGCAATAGATACTGCAATAGAAGCTCGTAAAAAATGGGCTGACCTAGCTTGGGAACAACGTGCAGCTATATTTTTGAGAGCAGCAGAATTAATAGCTGGTCCTTATAGAGCAAAAATTAATGCAGCGACTATGTTAGCGCAGTCTAAGAATATTTTCCAAGCAGAAATTGATGCTGCTTGCGAATTCATTGACTTCCTACGTTTTAATGTAGAGTTTATGACTCAGATCTATGAAGATCAACCAGATTCTACTTCTGGCGCTTGGAACAGACTAGAGTACAGACCTTTAGAAGGTTTTGTATATGCAATCACTCCATTTAACTTTACTGCAATAGCAGGGAATTTACCAGCTAGTGCTGCATTAATGGGAAACACTGTTGTTTGGAAACCAAGTGATAGTCAAATTTATTCTGCAAAAGTAATTATAGATATTTTTAAAGAAGCAGGAGTTCCTGATGGAGTTATTAATGTAGTATATGGAGATCCTGTTATGATTACCGACACAGTATTAGCAAGTCCTGATTTTGCTGGTATTCACTTTACCGGTAGTACCCATGTATTTAAAGATATTTGGGCTAAAATTGGAACGAACATCCATAATTATAAAACCTACCCAAGAATTGTAGGTGAAACAGGTGGAAAAGATTTTATCGTTGCGCATCCTAGTGCAAATGCTAAGCAAGTAGCTACAGGAATCTCTCGTGGAGCTTTTGAATTCCAAGGGCAAAAATGTAGTGCTGCTTCCAGAGCTTACATCCCTAAAAGTTTATGGGCAGATGTAGAAAAGTTCTTAAAAGCAGATATCAAGTCATTCAAAATGGGATCACCAGAGGATATGAGCAACTTTATTACTGCTGTTATTCATGAAGGTTCTTTTGATAAACTTGCTAAATTTATTGATCAAGCTAAGGAAGACAATGGAGCAACGATAATTGCTGGTGGTGGATATGATAAATCTAAAGGATACTTTATCGAGCCAACGGTTATTCTTGCAGAAGATCCTAAGTACACAACTATGTGCACTGAGCTTTTCGGACCAGTAATCACCATCTATGTATATGACGATAGTAAATGGGAAGAAACATTAACCTTAGTAGATCAGACTAGTGAATATGCATTAACTGGGGCAATCTTCTCAACTGACAGATACGCTGCTGCAGAAGCTACAAAGGCATTACAAAATGCCGCTGGTAATTTCTACATCAATGACAAACCAACTGGTGCAGTTGTAGGGCAACAACCTTTTGGTGGTGCAAGAGCATCTGGAACAAATGATAAAGCCGGATCTTACCTAAACCTATTACGTTGGGTATCGCCTCGCACAATCAAAGAAACTTTTGTAACTCCAGCAGATTATAGATACCCTTTCTTAGGAGAATAGTCTCTAGTGAAGTACATAACACATAAACCGTATATCATTTTTTGGAGTTTGACTCCAATTTTATTGATATACGGTTTTTCTTTTGACGAAGAAACATTAGACATTAATGTTCACGACACTTATTTTGTGATTTATTAGTCTCATTTTTTTACATTTTTATCTATTTTATTCTTAGGTATTGGACTACTTTATTTTACCGTTCATAAATTAAATAAAAAAAGAACATCATTACTATCTAATATCCATGTGATCTCCACAATTACCGCTACATTGATATTTATTTTTACCTTCTTACTTTCTATTTCTAAATCTACTGAGGGCATAGAAGAAGTTGTATTAATTGTCCGTCTTATTTCTCTTGTTACTATAGTAGTAGCACAACCGATACTTTTCTTATATTCAATTATTAGTATTTTTCAAAAAAAATAAAAAATGATAATACGTCCAGCGCATATTGAAGACCTTCCAACCCTACTTGAATTTGAGCAAGGCATCATTGAAGCAGAACGTCCAATGGATATTACGCTTAAAACCGAAGAAAAAATAAGTTATTATAACATTAGCGAGTACATAAAATCTAATCACACAGAAGTAGTTGTTGCCGAGATTGATGGAGAAGTAGTGGGCAGTGGTTACGGACAGATCAGAGAGCGAAAAGAATTCTTCAAACAGGATACAATGGGATATATTGGTTTTATGTTTGTAAAAGATGAGTTTCGTGGACAAGGAATCAGTCAAAATATAATTCAGTATCTATCAAACTGGTTCTCGACTAAAGATATTACAGAAATACAGTTGGATGTTTATGACCAAAATCCAAGTGCCATAAGAGCCTATGAAAAAGCTGGTTTTGAAAAATATCTGGTTCGTATGCGAATTAATTCAGGAGATAAGTCTTAATAACAAGATTTCATTTTTTAGCTCTTCTATCATTCCAACCGAGGTTAGAACGCATCTTCATTATTAACGAAAATTCTTGTTTGACACCAAAAACAATTACAAACGTTATCTTTAGCAAGCATTTACACGATTATTCCTATAAGCCTAATTCTTTTACCGTATGAATCAAAAAAAAGCACCTTGGTATTTTCTTTTACTACTTATTCTAGCGGGCGAGTCAGTATTTATCCTTCCGTTTGTTCTTTCACGTGTATTTAGACCTACAGTACTGGAAGCGTTTAACTTGAACAACTTTCAATTAGGAGAATGTTTTTTTGTATATGGTATTGTGGCCCTATTATCTTATCTTTTTGGAGGGCCTATAGCGGATAAATTTCCCCCAAGAAAACTGATCGCCGTCGCACTATGGATGACCGCTTTAGGAGGCTTGGTCTACGCTACTTTTCCTGATTATACAACATTAAAAATATTATATGGTTACTGGGGATTTACTACCATTTTTTTATTCTGGGCACCAATGATCAAAGCTACACGGGTTTGGGGTGGATCTACTTCTCAGGGTAAGGCTTTTGGTTTTTTAGATGGTGGACGCGGATTAGTAGGAGCACTGTTTGGAGCCATGGGTGTCTTTATATTCTCTTTGTTCATAACCTCAGATGCATCACAAGTCACTGTTCTTGAAAGTAGAGTAGCATTTAAGCAAGTAATACTGGTGTCTGCTGGTATTGTAGCTCTCATAGGCTTAGCGGCGTGGTTTTTTATGAAACTTGACCACGAAACAGAACAAGAAATTATCCTTGAAAAAATAACAACATCGCAAATTTTAGAAGTATTAAAACTACCCTCAGTATGGCTATTAATGATCATTATCCTATGTGCATACGTAGGTTACAAAATCACGGATGTATTTTCGCTCTACGCTAAGGATGTGATGCTATATGACCAAGTAGAATCCGCTCAGGTAGGTACTTTTTTACTATTTGTTCGCCCGATTATCGGAGTGTTAATTGGAGTATTGGCGGATCGCACGCAAACCACTTTTTGGCTGGTGATTAGTTTTGTAGTCTCCTTTATCGGAGCTTTATTATTTGCGCTTGATATCATTTCGGATTCTGAAACGCTATTATTCTTTATTTCGATATTAGTGGTAGCAACTGGAGTATACTCAGCACGTTCTTTGTATTTCGCAGTAATGCAGAGGGGTAAAATCCCACTAGTTCTCACAGGAACCGCTGTAGGTCTTATATCACTGATAGGATATACTCCAGATATCTTCGCAGGACTTGCTTATGGATATCTTTTAGACAATTCTCCAGGTATTACTGGGCACCAACATGTATTCTGGATGCTGGCTATATTTTCTTGTACAGGAGGTATTGCTGCTTGGTATTACCATAAATTATACAAAAAGAAAACAACCTAAAACACCAATTCTAAAGTGTTTTTTTCACTGATAGTATATCAGCTATACCTTATATTTTATTGGGAGGTGTACTACTTTTTTTGTTTCAAAAAAATCTTCTTCGAAATAGTCTTGTAAATTATACTGTGTTGCTTTGGGGAATGAGGTTAGTTCCTCTGTTAAATCCCCTCCTTTTAGATACAAAATACCATTAGATAATTCATGTATTGATTTTTTAGCTACATTCTTTCTAACCCATTTTACAAAATCGGGCATATTAGTAACTGCTCTACTTACAATAAAATCAAAGCGCTCGTCGAATGTTCCTGCCCTGCGTTGTTCTGCTTTTACATTTTCCAAGCCTAAAGCACTAGAAACCTCATTTACAACACGTATTTTTTTAGCAATTACATCTACCAAGTAAAACTGAGTTTCTGGGAATAATATAGCTAACGGTATCCCAGGAAATCCACCACCTGTTCCAACATCCAACACACTTGTACCTTCTTTAAATCCTTGAATTTTAGCAATCCCCAAAGAATGCAATACATGTCTTTCATATAATAGATCAATATCCTTTCTAGAAATCACATTAATTTTAGCATTCCAATCTTTATATAATTCACCCAGTTGCGTAAACTTTTGTATTTGATCATCTGTTAAATCGGGGAAATATGTAAGTAGAATATTCATACAGTAAATTTTAAACAGCAAAAATACATGTTAACTTAATATATTTTACTACTTTTTAAGAAGTTAAAAAAATTTAAATACCTAACTTTACCGAATAAATTATGACGAATAACGTTAAGTCATAAACACAAAGCCCATGACTACACCTACCGTGAAATTTAGTAGAGTAGATTCCGCAAAATTTTTCAGAACACTGAACAAACGTGTGAATCAATATTTCAAAGAAAATAACATTAAACGTACAGGAAACTGGAAACTTCATTTGAAAACTATTATTATGTTTTCAATATTTCTTACGCCATATTTCTTAATACTTACTCTAAATATATCTCAATGGTGGATGTTATTACTTACAGTTGTAATGGGTATTGGTATGGCTGGAGTAGGAATGAATGTAATGCATGATGGAAATCATGGGTCATATTCTTCTAAAAAATGGATCAACAAATTAATGGGTAGCAGCATGTATGTACTAGCCGGAAATGTATATAACTGGCAAGTACAACACAATGTACTTCATCACACATATACTAACATTCATGGACATGACGAAGATATGGATGCTGGTAGAGTTATACGTTTTACCAAACATGCAAAGTGGATGAAGTTCCATAAATTTCAGCACTATTACTCAGTGTTTCTATATGGTTTATTAACTTTTAATTGGGCCTTAACTACAGATTTCAAACAAACTAAGAGGTATTTAGCACGTAAACTAGCATATGGGAAGCTACCAAGTCCTTTAAAGCAATGGAGCACTATTGTAATTACAAAAATTATTTACGTATTGATCTGGATTGTTATCCCAATGATTATCATGTCTGTTTCTTGGTGGAAAATCCTAATAGGTTTTTTCGTGATGCACTATGTAGCAGGACTTATTTTAAGTATTGTTTTTCAATTAGCGCATATGGTAGAAGAAGCACAAATGCCGCTTCCTGATACTACAGGAACTATGAAAAATACTTGGGCAATACACCAGTTATTTACTACTGTAAATTTTTCGACAAAAAACAGATTGATCAACTGGTTTACCGGGGGGTTAAATCATCAAGTGGAGCACCACATTTTTCCACATATTAGTCACATCCATTATACTAAAATTTCTAAAATTGTTAAGCAAACTGCGCAAGAATTTAATTTACCGTATAATGAATACAAAACCACTCGCAAAGCGATTGTCGCCCATTTCAAACACTTAAAAGAAATGGGGATTAAACCCGCGATGCAGTCATAACTTTTATTTACCAATTACCAAAATGAGCACACAAGTATCGGAAATGAGCATTCAATTATCAGACAAAATCAACAAGCTTAAAGCCTCTGCAACTTTAGCAATGGCTGCAAAAGCAAGAGAATTAAGAGCAGAAGGAAAGGATATTATCGGTTTAAGTTTAGGAGAACCTGACTTTAATACTCCAGATTTTATTAAAGACGCCGCAATTAAGGCTGTTAATGACAATTATAATTCTTATACTCCAGTAGATGGATATGTAGAATTAAAGGACGCGATTATAACAAAGTTTAAAAGAGACAATAATTTAAGTTATGATCACTCCCAGATTGTTGTATCGACTGGTGCAAAACAATCTCTTTACAATGTAGCTCAGGTATATTTAAATCCAGGAGATGAAGTTATACTCCCATGCCCTTATTGGGTAAGTTATAGTGACATTGTAAAACTAGCAGAAGGTGTTCCTGTAGAAGTTAAAACTTCGATAGAAAATGACTTTAAAATGACTGCTGATCAATTAGAAAAAGCCATAACTCCTAAGACTAAAATGATTTGGTATAGCTCTCCTTGTAACCCAAGTGGATCTATATATAGCAAAGATGAATTAAGAGCATTAGCAGATGTTCTTCAAAAATACCCAGATATTATTGTCGTTAGTGATGAAATCTATGAACATATTAATTATGTTGGTGATCATGCTTCAATGGCTCAATTTGACGATATGTACGAGAGAACGGTAACTGTTAATGGAGTTGCTAAAGCTTTTGCCATGACTGGATGGAGAATTGGATATATAGGAGCTCCAAAAGCGATTGCTAGAGCTTGTAATAAAATGCAAGGACAAGTAACTAGTGGCGCTAATTGTATTGCGCAAAGGGCAGTAATTACAGCCTTAGAAGCTCCGGTTAGTAAAATCCAATACATGGTTGATGAATTTAAAAACCGTAGAAAATTAATTTTAGATTTGTTAGCCGAAATCCCGGGATTTGAATGCAATGAACCAGAAGGAGCATTCTACGTCTTCCCCGATGTTTCTTACTACTTTGGTAAAACTATTAATGGAAATATAATAAAAAACGCTTCTGATTTCTCTATGTTTTTATTAGAACAAGCGAATGTTGCTACGGTAACTGGAGATGCTTTTGGGAATGGAAATTGTATTAGAATTTCTTATGCCGCAAGTACAGAGCAAATCAAAGAAGCAATCAATAGAATTAAAAAAGCATTAAGCTAAATTAGCAATACTGTATAACTTTTATTAAAAAGCCGATGATTCAATAAAAATTATCGGCTTTTTATTTTCCTAAAAATAAATTACTGTTTTTTGAGTTATTAGATTGCTATATTAAATGTTTTGGGGAAAACACTTAAGAAGAGATAATTGTAGTTTGAACATAAATAACAATCTTAAAACCTACTTTTGTATTTATGGACATTCTTGAAAAAGAACGTATTGTTCAAAAAAATGTGCTTGAAATTTTTAAAGAAAATTTTAATAGCCCTTATTCCGAAGATGAAATTCTAAACTATACTCCTTCTGATGTAGAGGATACTGTTTCATATTATGAGTCAATTCTTGATATCTTTTTTATCGAACCAGAATACCTACAAAGTGTAAAAGGCTGTGTAAAGGATACTATTAAAAAAGTCGCAGAGCTTTGGCATATCAACCCATATGCTTTTGGCCCTTGGGAAGAATCTTATTAATTATTCAACTACGATAAAATACTATCTGTTCCTCCAGAAGAAAGGAGTAAGCAAAATAAGAACTGTGAACAGCTCTAATCTTCCTATAAGCATTAGAAAAGAACACCACCATTTACCAAAGGCTGGCAGTACATCAAAATTATTTACAGGACTTAGCTTACCTAAAGCAGGTCCAACGTTCCCTAAAGACGAGGCAGCTCCACCTATAGCAGTTTCAAAATCCAGTCCTAACATTCCTAACACTAAAGACCCTATTATAAAGGATAACATATACAATATAAAAAATGCTAATATATTAAACACAATCTCTTTAGAAACCGCTCTTTGATTATAACGCACAGGCAACACAGCTCTAGGATGTAATGTCCTTTTAAATTCTAAAATACCATTACGAATTGTAATAAGATGCCTTACTATTTTCATCCCACCTGCTGTGGATCCCGCCGAACCTCCTAAAAACATTAATCCAAAGAATACTATCTTCAAAAAAGGAGTCCAAACCGTAAAATCAGCAGAAACAAAACCTGTAGTAGTAATAACAGCCAACACCTGAAACAAAGAATGCCTAAAAGCGCTTTCTGCCTCTCCAAAAACCATAGGATGATCTATAACAGAATTCGCTGGATCTGCTTTTAAATAAATAATTAATGCGGCTATAGCGGTAAAAGCCACTATAGAAATTCCGTACCATTTAAACTCTTCGTCTTTAAGAAATTTTCCGAATTTTCCTTTAAAACCAAAGTAACTCAAGATAAAATTCATTCCTGCAAGGAACATAAACAAAATAATGATATACTGTATTAAGGGTTGATCATTCCAATAAGCGACACTTGCATTTTTTGTAGAAAACCCTCCTGTAGACAATGTACTAAGTGCATGATTTATCGCATCAAAGAAATCCATCCCGGCAAGTTTCAATAAGATTGTCTCTGCCGCTGTATACCCAAAATATATTAGCCATAACCTTTTTGCAGTATCAGTGATCCTTGGATGTAACTTATCAGCGCTTGGACCAGGAGCTTCTGCTGCAAATAACTGCATCCCTCCTATTCCCAACAACGGAAGAATAGCTACAGCAAGAACAATAATCCCCATTCCACCGATCCAATGTGTAAGACTACGCCAAAAGAGAACACCTTTAGGAACAATTTCTATTTCATTAAGGATAGAGGCTCCGGTTGTAGTATAACCAGACATTGTCTCAAAGAAAGCATTGGTAAATGATGGAATTGCTTCAGAAAATATATACGGTAGCGTTCCACTTAAAGACATGAATATCCATCCAAATGTAACAACGATATACCCTTCTCGTTTATTTATTGATTTTTGATGTTCCTTAGTAAGAAACATTAAAATTATACCCACAAACATAGTCGATAATGCTGCTAACATTATCTGCATTGTAACACCGTCTTTATAAATAAAACTTACAATGGTTGCTATTAGCATAAAACCTCCATTACAGAGCAATAGAAGCCCCATAATATGAGTAATAATTTTAAAGTTTAGTTTGGACATGTTACAAGAAAAGGTTTTCTATTTTCTTAATAGATTTAGGTAGACAACATACCACTACTCGATCTCCTGCTTTAATATAAAAACCTCCTAAAGGAATCATCCCAACTCCATCTCTTATAACTCCAGCTATAATAGCGGAACGAGGAAAATCAAGATCTCTAATTAGGTTATCACTTACTTCGGAAGTTGGTTTTACAATAAACTCCAACAACTCGGCATTCATATTATTAAGCTTCGTCATAGCAACTACCTCTCCTTTTCGGATAAATCTAAAAATATTATTAGCTGCTAATAGTTTTTTATTGATTAATGTATCAATACCTATAGAATGAGAAAGCTGGAAATAATCCATATTCTCTACCAAGGCAATTGTTTTACGCACTCCTTTAGATTTAGCTACTAAACAAGACATGATGTTGGTTTCAGAGTTACCTGTTACTGCAATAAACGCATCCATATCATCTATATTCTCTTCTTCAAGCAATTCTACATTTCGTCCATCCCCATTAATAATCAATGCATTTGGTAAATCGTCCGCTAAGTCAAATGCTTTGTCTTTATCACTTTCGATCAGCTTTACTCTAAATTTATGATCACATAGATCACAGGTAGTTTTATGTCCAATTTTACTACCTCCCAAGATCATCACTTTTTTAATTTGTTCTTTTACTTTACCCGTTAACTTGTAAAGCTCATCTACTCCTCCTTTAGAAGTAACAAAATAAACCTGATCTCCTTCCTTAAATTTTGTATCTCCTCTAGGAATTATTGTGTATTGCGTTCCCGATCTTTGAATGGCTATTGGCATAAAATGAAGTTCCGGAAAAATCTCGGCAGCCTCTCTAACAGTTTTATCCACAAACAATGCGCTGCTAGAAAGAGTCGTTCCTACCATGGTTAGTGCACCATCCTCAAACTCATAACTATCACTAAAAGCCGATTGATTTAATAATAATTCTATCTCACTTGCCGCTAGTGCTTCTGGAGAAATCAATTCAGCAATTCCAAACTTGATAAAACCAACTTCTTCTTTATTCTCTATAAATTCTGTATTGGAAATTCTGGCAATTGTTCGCTTAGCACCTAATTGTTTTGCTAAAACACATACGGTAATATTGGTAGTCTCACTAGAGGTAACACTAATCACCATATCAACATTCTGTACTCTGGCATCTTTTAAAATACTTATTGAGGTAGCATCTCCCTTAATCACTCTAATATCCAGATGGCTATCAGCATAATTTAAGCATTCCTTATCAGGATCAATCAGGGTAATATCCTGAGATTCAAATGAAAGTAATTTTGCCAAATGAAATCCTACTTCACCAGCACCGGCAATAATAATTTTCATCTGTGTTTTCTGTTATTTATCATCAAAAGATAAAATTAAACTTCAGCAAAATCCCCTTAATAACAAAGTGAAAATTTCTTGCTGAAAAATAAAAGCCTACAAAGATAGTGGAATTTCATTAATTCATAAAACAATTAATAACTAGTCACTTATTTTATATCTACTATTCCATTTAAATTAACAAGAACATAGAGCTTACCAAAAATCCGCTGTACCAGCATTCATAGACAACTAATCATTAAACTACAGAATCATTAATAATACTTAAACACATCTGTAACAAAAAACATACTTTAACCGTCTTAAAAGAACATCATCAATCAAAAAACAATCATGAAACATTCTGCATTAAGTATTTCAATATTTATAATTTCTTCAATTCTATTCACTGTTAGTTGTAACACAACAAACAACAACACCTCTTCAACGGAAAACAAAAGTGATCATATTATAGAAAATAAAATAGATTCATTATTAAAATCATTGCATCAAAACAGAAAATTTAATGGAAATATTTTAATAGCTAAAAATGACCAAATCATATACAAAAACGAATTTGGCTTTTCTGATGGCTACAAAAAAAACATTCTTAAAGAGACTGACAGATTTAATATTGGTTCTATTTACAAGGAAATTCCCGCAATTGCAATTATGCAATTAGAAGAAAAAGGTCTTTTACAATTAAACGACCCCATTAAAAAACACCTTAGTTACTTACCGGATTGGTCTAACAATATTAAGATTATTAATCTTTTACAATACACAAGCGGATTACCTAAAATTGATTGGAGAAAACATAAAATAATAAATGATCAAAACCTAATAAATGATTTATCAGAAATATCTAATTTAGAATTTACACCTGGAGAAGATTACATATACACAAATTTCAGCCCTTTCTTACTTTCTAAAATAATAGAAAGTATCACAGATACAACCTTCTCTTCTTATGTAAACCAAAACATAATAAAACCTCTACATTTAGAACAAAGTACATTTAACACCTCATTTCCATACAAGAATAGGGATTCCATGGCCCTTCCATTTAACAACAAATTTGAAGAAGACAAACTTCCATTCATTATAAAATCTCCTATATTTCTATTTTCCACTACAACTAATGACCTTTTTCAACTTATAAAAAACCTGCATTCTGGTAATATCATCAATAAAAATTCATTACTCAAGATTAGCAAAACTGCAAATTTAGATAGGAATAACATGCAATCCGCGTTAGGAAATATCACCTATGAAAAAGAAAAAATAATAGAACACACACATCATGGAACTAGTGGTAACTATGAATCTATCATAAGTAAAAATAAACTAAACAGTACTACCATTATTATTTTAACAAACAACAAAAGTGGAAACATTCACGCTTTAAGAAATACTATTATTGAATTAATAAAAACTAATAACGAAGTAAAATAACAATTTCGTAATCTCCTTTTTTTTAAAAGAAATATTTCTAAACACAATTCATAAGCTAAAAACTACAACTCAGTAATTATTCTTTTTAAGATTTCTGCAATAGCAACATCTTAGCAGTATAAATACTAACTTTTTATTTATGAAAACGAAACTTATATTACTCGCATTATTTATTACTAAATTTATTTTTGTCCAAGCACAAATGGACGATAAATTCTATTTCCCAAAAAAAGATTTAAGCCAGATAACATGGAAAAATCATGAAGAATTAATGATCAAGACAGAAACTGATACAATTTCTGTTTTAATTCTAAAACCAAAAGAAACACCAAAAGCAACTATATTTTATTTTCACGGAGCTGGGGGGAATATAACATACTACCTCCCCTTAACACAAATATTAGCAGAAAACAACTTTCAGGTAGTTATGATTGATTTTCGAGGGTACGGAAAATCAACAGGAACTCCTACACACAATAACATAGCTAAAGACGGTGAATTATTCTTCGAAACCCTTCTTAAGAAAAAAGGAATAAAAGAAACTCCAAAAATAATATATGGAGTCTCTATTGGAACTCAAATCGCTACTTTACTAGCCAAAAATCATCAAGATAAAATTGAAGGATTAGTGCTAGAAGGAACTATAGCATCCTTTACAGATATCGCTATGTATCATGTACCTGAGTACAAAGATTTTTTAGAAAAAAACTATATCTCTCCCTACGCGGCAAAAGAAGATATAAAAACAATTAATAAAATTTCTAAACTCTTCTTGCATAGCAAAGAAGATAAAGATGTACCATTTACACAAGGCGAAACCGTATACAACAATGCATCGGAGCCAAAAGAGTTTCTAGAATTTAAAGGAGAACACCTACACGCACTTAAATACAAAAAGGAACAAATACTACAAAAAATCAATGAAATGATAGAATAAATTTTATAAACAAACATTAATTACAAAATTGATAAATAGAAGTAAAACAATAAGCTAATAACAACTTAATGACATTCTTTTCCTACGATCCATATCAAAAATGTATATTTGCCTAAATTTTTTTGAATGTCAGAAAAAATAACGCCATACAAAGATAAAAACACGACCAAAAAACAACAGGTTACAGAAATGTTTGATACTATTTCTGGTAATTATGATGGTCTTAATAGAGTGATTTCTTTTGGAATTGATGTAAAGTGGCGTAAAAAGGTTGTAAAAATAGTTGCAGACACAAAACCGAATAGCATTCTAGATGTTGCGACCGGAACCGGAGATTTAGCTATAAACTTAGCTAAAACAGGTGCTTCAGAAATTATCGGATTAGACATCTCCGCAGGAATGCTGGAAGTTGGAAAAGATAAAATAAAGGCAAAAAAATTAGATAAGACAATCTCTATGGTCAAAGGAGATGGAGAGAGCTTACCGTATGATAATGATTATTTCGATGCAATTACTGTAGCTTTTGGCGTAAGAAATTTTGAAGATTTAGATCAAGGTCTATCAGAGATATACAGAGTTTTAAAACCTGGAGGAATTTTCGTTGTTTTAGAAACCTCTGTACCCACCAAAACACCTTATAAACAAGGATATAAACTACATACTTCTTTAATTTTACCATTAATTGGGAAGATCTTTTCTAAAGACAGATCTGCATATTCATATCTTAGCGAAAGTGCGGCAGCTTTTCCTTATGGAGATGCTTTCAACAATATTTTGAGAAAAATTGGGTTTATAGAAGTCGAGGATAATCCGCAAACTTTTGGTGTTGCCACAATTTATACAGCCACAAAATAATATGAAAAGAGTTTTTATAGCAATAGCTGTTATCGTTTGTACTCAGAATGTGAGTGCACAATTGTTTTCTAAAGAACGAGTTAGAAATCTTCAAAATTATGATAAACCTAGATTAAGTTGGGGGTATATCCTTGGGTTTAATAGTTATGATTTTAATTTTGATTATAAAGCTACACCAGAAGGAGAAGAACCTTTATTGGATGGTGATATTCAGGTAGCAAAATCTATAGGTTTTAATGTAGGATTATTAGGTAATATGAGAATCAATGATTACCTAGATCTTAGACTAGAACCTCAGGTATCTTTTGTACGAAGAGACCTTACCTTTACCGGACCAGATTTTGAAGATTCTCAAAGGTTTAGAGAAGTAACATCAACCTATGTACACATTCCTCTTTTATTAAAAATATCTACCAAAAGACTTAATAATTTTAAACCTTTTATTGTTGGAGGAGTATCTACTTCTATAAACTTATCTAGTAATGAAGATAACCCCGACGATAATAGTGTAGGACAATTTAGAACTAAAACGAATACTAATTATTTCGAACTTGGATTTGGAATAGACTTTTACATGTTCTATTTCAAATTTACACCTTCTATTAGAGGAGTATTCGCTATGTCTGATGAGTTAGTAGCCGATAACGACCCTAATAGCCCTTACACTGCTGCTATTGATAAAATGTCGTCAAGAGGACTTTTTATTAATTTCACTTTCCAGTAGTTTTTAAATTCGTCTAAATTCATTTAGAATAATTGCAGTTGCAGTAGCTACATTAAGACTTTCTGTTACTGGAGTAGTTCCAAATCTCGGTATTGAAATCCTTTCGTTCACTAAATGTTCTATATCAGAAGAAATACCGTTCGCTTCATTCCCCATAACAATAATTCCTTTTTCAGGTAATTGTTCGCCATAAATCGTATTGCCATCCATAAAAGTACCGTACACTGGTATTTCTCCTCTTCTAGAAATCAAAAAATGCTCCAGATTCGTATAAACAATATTAACTCTTGTTACAGATCCCATTGTTGCCTGAATGACCTTTGGATTAAAACAGTCAACTGTTTGCTCTGAACAAACTAAATCTGTTATACCAAACCAATCACACAGCCTTATAATTGTTCCTAAATTTCCTGGATCTCTAACATCATCTAATGCTAAAACTAGCCCATTGTTCGTCACCGATTGAGCTTCTGGAATATAAAATATAGCTACTGCAAATTGCGGAGTCGTCAGAAAGCTGATGCTTTTAAGCTCAGTTTCTGTAACTATGAAAACTTTTTCTGAATTTAATTTAAAATAAGAAGCATCTAAAGCAAAAAGCGAATGAAGCTTTAAATCAGCTTCTAACAACTCATTAATTACCTTTTTACCTTCTGCAACAAATAATCCATGTTGTTTTCGGTACTTTTTTTGATGTAAACTATTTATTAATTTCTTTTGGTTTTTGCTAACCATACAAATAATGTATTTTTGACACAATAATGAATCTCGATTGAAACACCTGCTCACAAAAATAGTATTTGTTGTAATATCTACAATTTTTTTAATTTCTTGTAATGCGATTAAAAGAGTGCCAGAGGAAGAATACCTGTTGACTAAAAATGAAATTTTTGTTGACAGCACTAAAACCAACGACTCTAAATTATACAATCAGCTTTATCAAAAACCTAATTCTAAACTTGCTTGGACTCCTTTTAGACTTCATCTTTATAATCTTGCTAAAGTAAACCCTGACTCTTCATATCAAAATTGGTTACATAATAAACCAAATAGAGAACGAAGATTAAATAACTTTTTATCTAAAAAACAAGTTAATCGACTGGGTGTAGCATATACAGGAATTAATAACTGGCTAAAAAAAGCAGGAGAGACTCCAACTATAATCGATGAATCTAAAGCAAAACGATCTGTAAAAAGACTACAATCTTATTACTGGAATAATGGTTGGTTTAATGTAAAAACAGACTACAAAATAAACTTGAACGAAGATCAAAGAGCCTCTGTATCATATTACATCCAACCTTCTAAGCCCTATTTTATTGATTCTCTAAACACTAAAATAGAGTCTAAAGCTGCTGATTCTATATATAAACTACATCAAAAAAAATCTAACATAGTAACCGGAAAACAATACAGAACTTTAGACATCGAATCAGAAAGAGAAAGACTTACTAATTTATATAGAAATTCTGGATTGTATAATTTCGAAAAAGAATACATCAAATTCGATGCAGACACTGTCAATACTGACCAAAAAATACAACTTAATTTACTGATCAAAAACAGACAAATTAAAGAAGGCGAAGAAACTAAGAGGCTGCCTTTTAAAGTTCACAAAATAAGCAAAGTAAACGTATTCACAGACTATTCTTATCAAAACAGAAACGCAATACCTAAAGACAGTGTTTCTTATAACGGATATAATATTTACAGTTATGACAAACTTAGATATACGCGTAAAGCAATAACAAATTCTATTTTAATTACACCTGGAGAGATTTTTAAAGATAAAGACAGAACTCTTACTTATAACCAGATCAACAATCTTAAAACTTTTAAATACCCAAATATAAGATACAGTATTGACCCCGATAACCCCGAAGGAACTGACCTTATCGCAAGTGTTTTACTTACACCAAGAAAAAAATATAGTACCAATGTAGAATTTGATGTATCTACTTCTAATATCCAAGTGTTTGGAATTGGATTTAGCGGTTCTTTCTTAATACGAAACGTATTTGGAGGAGCAGAAATTTTTGAAATCTCTGCAAGAGGTAGTGTCGGTTCTTCTAAGGATCCAGTAGATCCAAATGGACAGTTCTTTGATATATCGGAGATTGGAGTAGATCTTAAACTATCATTTCCTAAAATAATTTTTCCTATCCAAACAAGAAAAATTATTCCAAAATACATGTCGCCGACTACGAACTTGATTTTTGGTATCAATTCACAACAAAACATTGGACTTGACAAACAAAATGCTTCTGGTATATTTAACTATCAATGGAAACCTAGCACCAAGCTTACTAATCAAATTGACTTAGTAAACGTTCAATATGTTCGTAACCTTAATACGGGTAATTATTTTAATGTATACTCTAATTCTTTTAACAGACTTAATAATATTGCAACAGAAGTATTAGATTCTAATTCACCCTTCTTCGATCCAGATAACACAAGTGAAAACATCTTATCAATTCCATCTGGGGCAAATAGTTTTATAGCACAATCGCTAGGAACAGCACCTGATAGTGATTTAACTACAGATCAATTACAAGAAATTAGTAATATTAATGAACGAAAAGAGCGATTAACCGAGGATAACCTAATTTTTGCATCTAGTTATACATATTTAAAAAATAACAGAGAAAATCTTTATGATGAAAACTTTTCAAGATTCAGAGCAAAAATAGAATTCGCTGGTAATGTCCTAAACACTGTTTCTAATCTAGCTGGTCTAAAAGAAAATTCACGTGATCGTTTTGAAGTATTTGGTGTTGAATTTTCACAGTATGCTAAGACAGAACTAGATTATATCAAACATTGGGATCTTGGAAGAAAAAGAGTATTAGCTTTTAGAGCATTCGGTGGAATTGCATTACCCTTTGGAAATGCAAATAGCATCCCTTTTGCTCGAAGTTTTTTTGGCGGTGGTCCTAATGATAATAGAGCTTGGCTTCCATATGACCTAGGCCCAGGAAGTAGTGGTGGCAGAAATGAGTTTAACGAAGCTAACATGAAAATTGCGTTAAATTTAGAATACAGATATAATATTTTAGGTTCTCTTAACGGAGCATTTTTTGTAGATGCTGGTAATATCTGGAATGTTTTAGACAGTGTAGAAGAAGAAGATGCTGTATTTTCTAGTTGGGATGATATTCAAGAAATCTCTGTGGGTAGTGGCTTAGGACTTCGATATGATTTTGACTTCTTTGTAGTTAGATTGGATTTAGGTTTCAAAACATTTAATCCTGCTAGAATAGAGGATCGACGATGGTTTAAAGGATATAATTTTTCGGAAGGTGTATACAATGTTGGAATCAATTATCCTTTCTAAAAACAATCATCGTTTTTCATTCTTAAATATAAAATTCATTCCGTATTATTTTACTATTTTTGTAGGCTTATTAACTAAAAGTAAATTATGAGTCACAACATCAAACCAGGAGTTGCAACAGGAGACGAAGTACAGGCTATTTTCAATTATGCCAAAGAAAAAGCATTTGCCTTACCAGCAGTAAACGTAATTGGATCCAATTCTATTAATGCAGTATTAGAAACTGCTGCAGAATTAAACTCACCTGTAATTATTCAGTTCTCCAATGGAGGAGCTCAATTTAACGCAGGAAAAGGACTTTCTAATGAAGACCAAAAAGCTGCAATTGCAGGAGCAACTGCAGGAGCCAGACATGTGCACCTAATGGCAGAAGCTTATGGAGTACCTGTTATTTTGCATACTGACCACTGTGCAAAAAAACTACTTCCTTGGATAGACGGATTATTAGATGCCGGAGAAGCATTTTATAAAGAAACAGGAAAACCTCTTTATAGTTCTCATATGATAGATTTATCAGAAGAACCTATTGAAGAAAATATAGAAATCTGTAAGGAATACCTTGCTCGAATGAGTAAAATAGGTATGACTCTAGAAATAGAACTTGGTATTACAGGAGGAGAAGAAGATGGTGTTGACAATAGTGATGTAGATGATTCTAAATTATACACACAACCAGAAGAAGTTGCATATGCTTATGAAGAATTAAGTAAAGTAAGTGATAAATTTACAGTGGCAGCAGCTTTTGGTAACGTACACGGAGTATACAAACCTGGTAATGTAAAATTAACTCCAAAAATCCTTAAAAATTCTCAAGAGTTTATTTCAGAAAAATATGGTGTAGAACATAACCACATTGACTTTGTATTTCACGGAGGAAGCGGTTCTACTCTAGAAGAAATTAGAGAATCTATAGGATATGGAGTTATCAAAATGAATATTGACACTGATCTTCAATTTGCATTTTGCGAAGGTATTAGAGATTATATGACTGGTAAGATCGATTATCTTAAGACTCAGATTGGTAATCCTGATGGAGCTGATGAGCCGAATAAGAAATATTATGATCCTAGAAAATGGTTAAGAGAAGGAGAAATCACTTTTAAAAACCGACTTAAAAAGGCTTTTGAAGATTTAAATAATGTAAACACATTATAATTAAGATAGAAAACCAAGCTGAAACTCTAAACAAAAAAGAGTTTCAGCTTTTTTAATACAAATAATTTATGGCTTGGTTTAAGAGAACTCAAAAAGGTATACAGACTGCTACTGAGGATAAAAAGGATGTTCCAAAAGGACTCTGGTATAAATCTCCTACAGGAAAAATAGTAGATGCAGAACAACTAGAGAAAAACTTTTATGTAAGTCCGGAAGACGGATATCACGTAAGAATAGGTAGTAAAGAATATTTCGAAATTCTATTTGACGACAACAAGTTTAAAGAATTAGACAAAAATCTAACCTCTAAAGACCCTCTTAAATTCGAAGACAAAAAGAAATACACCGATCGTCTTAAGGATGCTCAAGAAAAAACAAGTTTAAAAGATGCTGTAAGAACTGCCGTTGGAAAATCAAATGGTAATGATTTAGTAATCGCTTGTATGGATTTTTCATTCATCGGAGGTTCTATGGGTAGTGTAGTTGGAGAAAAAATAGCAAGAGCCGCTGATTATGCACTTAAGCATAAAATTCCGTTTATGATTATTTCTAAATCTGGAGGAGCTCGTATGATGGAAGCTGCATTATCATTAATGCAGTTAGCAAAGACTTCTGCTAGACTTGCCCAATTAGCTGATGCAGGAATCCCATACATATCACTGTGTACAGACCCAACAACTGGAGGTACTACCGCATCCTTTGCAATGCTTGGTGACATTAACATTGCAGAACCAGGTGCATTGATTGGTTTTGCAGGACCAAGAGTAGTTAGAGACACTACAGGAAAAGAACTTCCTGAAGGTTTCCAAACTGCAGAGTTCTTAAAAGAGCACGGATTCCTAGATTTCATTAGTCCTAGACAAAATCTAAAAGAAAAAATCAACTTATATCTAGATTTAATTCTAAATAGACCTTTATCTTCTAATTAGATATCAGATTTTTAAAAAAAGTATTAAAAAACCCGGTTATACCGGGTTTTTTAATACTTTTTTAGATTATAAGACAACATCAAAAAAAAGCGTCTTCTAAATAGAAAACGCTTCTTTAACTGCCTAAAACAAATATTTACAATAATATTTCCCTTTCTTCACCTTCAGAATTTGTAAATACTGCAGCGTTATCACAAGATCCATCACCGTAATTCAAAGATCCATTATATGTAGTCCTTACCAATTCCACTACTCCACTTACCAAAAACCTACAACTAGCTTCTCTTCTTAACGGAGTAGAAATGGTTGTACTATGAACATTACCATTTGCTAAATTAGTTTGCCAATCACCAGTAATTAAGAAAACGTTATCTCCCCAGTTACCATTAAAAGCACCTTCGATCCATTCACGAGTTTTCGACCCGGTCCTAGATGCCTGAGTACCATCCACAAAAGTTACCGTAAAATCAAAACTCATTGTATATTGTGGATTACCATTCTCATTAGATTTAAGTCTAGTAATTGTTCTAGATCCTGCAAATTGCACATTATCAATGAAGAAATCCTCCAAGCTGTAATTAATCAATAAAGACATGGCATCTGTATCTAGTTCATATGACATCAAAATCTTTCCTTTTACAATATGACCACTTCTTACCTCACATCCTTCCGTTCCAAAATCTATTGTCACATTTTTTGTAGTATCCGTTAATTCTATGGTCACCGTAGCACAATCAGGTAAAAAACGATTTATATTACTTTTTGCTAAACTCTCCTCATCTTCAAAACCTTGTAATGTGAGATCACTAAGTACCTCAGAACCATCATCAATTGTTGCTGTTAATGTAGCCTCTTCACGATCGATTTCATCTACAGATAATTGATCCGTTGCTTCTTCATTATTACACCCTACTAAAACCACCGTAAAGAATGCAATAAAACCAAATTTTAAAATGTTGTTCTTCATTATCTTAATTTTTAATGTTACCCCTCTAGGACTTAATTATTTACAAAAGGTTTAATCAAACATGTTTTTTTTCATAAGAAGCAATTCTAATATAAAAAATACTATATTTGCACGCTGATAGCAGAATGCTATTTATACATAAAAATCATTTAAAATAATATTGGAATGTATTTAACAAAAGAAACAAAAGAAGAAATCTTCGCAAAACACGGAAAAGGTAAAAATGACACCGGTTCTGCAGAAGGACAAATTGCATTATTTACGCACAGAATTACTCATTTAACTGAGCACTTAAAAAACAACCGTAAGGATTTTAACACTGAACGTTCGTTAGTAAAGTTAGTAGGTAAGCGTAGAGATCTTTTAGACTATCTTGTTAAGAAAGATATTATGAGATATCGTGCAATTGTAAAAGAATTAGGATTAAGAAAATAATCAAAAAAGAGAGGCAGTACGCCTCTCTTTTTAATTATATTCATTTCTAATAGAATACGTTTAAATTAAAAAACGTTTTGATCAAGAGATGATCAAAACGATGCCTTAGTTTTTCATTGGTCGCGCAACTACACAACAACAACACAACCTTGTCCGTCCGAGTAAGACGGAAACCAATGTTTAATGAAACCTTTGATATTTGAAGTATCTAATTAACTGACGATATATAGGGTTAGAATCAAAAAAAATATGATTCCAAAAGTTTATAGAGAGGTCATTGATCTAGGAGATGGAAGAGAAATTAGCCTAGAGACCGGAAAATTAGCAAAACAGGCGCACGGATCTGTAGTTGTTCAATCAGGAAAATGTATGTTATTGTGTACTGTAGTTTCTAACTACAAAGCTGCAGATGTAGATTTCCTTCCTTTAACAGTAGATTATAGAGAAAAATTTGCTGCTGCAGGTCGTTATCCAGGTGGCTTTTTCAAAAGAGAAGCTAGACCAAGTGACGGAGAAGTGTTAACAATGAGATTAGTTGACCGTGTATTACGCCCTTTATTCCCTAAAGATTATCATTCTGAAACTCAGGTAATGATCCAATTAATGTCTCATGACGAAGATGTTATGCCAGATGCCATGGCAGGATTAGCAGCCTCTGCTGCAATACAGTTATCAGATTTTCCTTTTGAATGTGCTATTTCTGAAGCAAGAGTAGGACGTATTAACGGTGAGTTTATTATCAACCCAACAAGAGCTCAATTAGAAGAATCCGATATTGATATGATGATCGGTGCATCAGCTGACTCTGTAATGATGGTTGAAGGAGAGATGGATGAAATCTCTGAAGAAGAAATGACTGAGGCTATTAAATTTGCTCATGAAGCCATAAAAGTTCAATGTGCTGCTCAAGAAAGATTAGCAGAAGCTTTCGGAAAGAAAGAAGTTCGCGAATACGAGCCAGAAAGAAATGATGAAGATTTAGCTAAGAAAATTCATGATATGGCATATGATAAAGTATATGCTGTAGCAAAACAAGGTTCTTCTAAACATGAAAGAGGAGCTGCTTTTGCTGAAATCAAAGAAGAGATAAAAGCAACTTTCTCTGAAGAAGAGTTAGAAGATTATGGAGATTTAGTATCCAAATATTATTCGAAAGCAGAAAAAGCTGCTGTTCGTGATTTAACACTTAATGAAGGATTACGTCTTGATGGTAGAAAAACTACTGAGATTAGACCTATTTGGTGTGAGGTAGATTATTTACCTTCTACACATGGATCGTCTATATTTACAAGAGGAGAAACTCAAGCACTGGCAACAGTAACTTTAGGAACATCTAGAGAAGCTAATCAAATAGATATGCCATCGTACGAAGGAGAAGAAACATTCTATCTTCATTATAACTTTCCTCCTTTCTCAACTGGTGAGGCAAGACCTATACGAGGTACTTCTAGAAGAGAAGTTGGACACGGTAATTTAGCGCAACGAGCTCTTAAAGGCATGATTCCTAATGATTGCCCTTATACAGTTCGAGTTGTTTCTGAAGTATTAGAATCTAACGGTTCTTCTTCTATGGCAACTGTGTGTTCTGGTACAATGGCATTAATGGATGCTGGTGTACAACTTAAAAAACCAGTTTCTGGTATTGCAATGGGACTAATATCTGACGCTGATTCTGGAAATTACGCAGTATTATCAGATATCTTAGGTGATGAAGATCATTTAGGGGATATGGACTTTAAAGTTACAGGAACAGCTGATGGTATTACGGCTTGTCAAATGGATATTAAAGTTAAAGGTTTAAGTTATGAAATCTTAGTAAATGCTTTAAATCAAGCACGTGATGGGCGTCTTCATATACTTGAAAAACTTACCGATACGATCGAGACACCAAATAACGATGTTAAGGCACACGCACCAAAAATGGTTACCAGAACAATCCCTGGAGAATACATTGGAGCACTTATCGGACCTGGTGGAAAAGTAATTCAAGAATTACAAAAAACTACAGGTACTACTATTGTAATCAATGAAGATCCTGTTACAGAAGAAGGAATTGTAGAAATTCTAGGAACTGGACAAGAAGGAATTGAAGCAGTATTAGCTAAAATTGATTCTATTACTTTTAAGCCACAAGTTGGAAGTGTATACGAAGTAAAAGTAGTTAAAATGCTAGATTTTGGTGCTGTTGTAGAATATACAGAAGCTCCTGGTAACGAAGTACTACTTCATGTTTCTGAATTAGCTTGGGAACGAACTGAAAATGTAAGTGATGTAGTAAACATGGGGGACGTTATGGATGTAAAATACTTCGGTATTGATTCCAGAACGCGTAAAGAAAAAGTTTCTAGAAAAGCCCTATTACCTAGACCTCCTAGAAAAGAAGGTGATAAACCAAGAGGTGATAGAAAACCAAGAAATAATGACCAAAAAGAGAATTAATATACTCTCTTTATGATACTTAAAAAACGCCTTCATATTTTGAAGGCGTTTTTGTTTTCTTATAAAATATATTGATTTTACGAAAATGAACAGTATATTTGTATTGGTTGACCAAATTGGTTGACCAATTTTAAACAAAAAAAGTAAAGCCCTAAATTATGAAAAACAATTATTTGAAGGTGTTTACCTTCTTATTAGTATTAGTCACTTCTTACAGTCATACCTACTCTCAGATTGTAAACAATAATTCAGAATTACAAACAGCTATTACCAATGCTAATGCCGGAACTACTATCACATTAGCAAATGGTACTTGGACTGATGTACAAATCAACATCAATAAAAACGGTACCGAAACAAATCCTGTTACCATCAAAGCACAAACTCCAGGATCAGTTTTTTTTGAAGGCAACTCACGAGTTAGTATGGGTGGTTCATATATCATTTTGGAAGGTGTAGTTTTTCAAAACCCATCCAACCTGGATGTAAGTGGTAGTATTATTGAGCCTGTAATAGAGCTCCGAGATACTAGCAACAATGAATGTGATCATTGTACAATTACAAACATTAAAATAGACACTTACAATGGAACTGCAGCTCAAGAACTATTGACGTTTAAATGGATCATTGTTTATGGGCAATACAATGAAATAAGCTTTTGCTCATTCGAAGGAAAATATGGTATAGGAAGTATAATAAATGATAATAGAAATGCCACTTCTACCGAATTTGCGGAGCCAGATTTTACAAAAATACATCATAATTACTTTGCTGATCGAACGCCTGTTGGTGTGGTAAATGATCTAAATGATCAGGATGCTATTAGAATAGGAAATAGTAGTACTTCATTACATCCTTCAAATACTGAAGTATATGACAATCTATTTTACAATTGGTCTGGAGAAGTCGAAATCATTTCTAATAAAAGTGGTGAGAATAAGTACTACAACAATACTTTTAGAGATTATCAGGGAACTCTAACACTACGACACGGCGATGATTGCGAAGTTTATAACAATTTCTTTTTTGCTGAAAACAATCTTTTTTCAGGTGGTATTCGTGTAATCGGAGAAGGACATAAAATATACAACAATTATATTGAAGGAGTAAATTCTGAAAAACCTGACGGAGGGAATACCAAAACTGCAGGAGCTATTAATGTCAGTAATGGACAAGAAAATTCACCGCTTAATCGTTATTTCCAAGTTAAAGATGCAATTATAGTAAATAATACTTTTGTTAATTGTGATTATGGGTTTAGAATTGGGACTAGCGTAAGTAGCAATCCAGTGTTAACCTTAGCACCAGAAAATTTAGTGATTGCTAACAATATTATGATTAATACAGAAGAAAGTGCGGTTGATGAACAAACAGTCCCAATAGGTACTTCTATCTATCAAGGAAATATTACTCAAAATGGAGCTTGGGATCTTACTACAGGAACTAATAACAATCAAGTTGTTACTAATGGACTTTTAGAAAATGGGACTTTGTATTATGAATTAGGAAGTAATAGTCCAGCTATTGACGCTGCTGTTGGAAGCTATCCTTTTGTGACTACCGATATCTTAGGCGGAAATCGATCCGGAAATCTTGATGCAGGTGCTGAAGAATTCAATTCAGGTGGTTCTCGTATTCCATATACCACTGCCGATGTAGGTGTTTCAATTGGTTTTGGTGGAACCGGTATTGACACTCCTAGATTAACCACAAATACTACATCTATAAATGTAGCAAGAAGTTCAGGAAATACTTTGTTTGATATTGATGCTAATGTAGATTGGACAATTACCGATAATGCGGATTGGTTAACTCTTGACATAACCTCCGGAAGCAACTCGGCAATAATTACAGCTAATTTCACAGAAAACACCTCATCCTCTCAACGTACGGCTACTATTACTATTAGTGAGGTAACTGGAGGAAGTGATTTAACTACTATGTTGACCATAACACAATCTAATATATTTTCGGAAGAAATTACAATTGTTGATGCAACTGCTATAGGAACCGAACCAGGAAAACCAAATGTAGGACCTCAATTTGCTTGGGATGATAATGTAACCGACGCAGAATACTGGACAGGAGATGCCAATACTGAACCAGAGGTTTCTATAACGTTTGATCTATCTTGTATCAGAGTTTTAAGTGAAATAGGAATTCATGTACTTAAAGCTGATGAAAGAACTATTAATTTTGACATTGCAGTATCGGATGACCAAACAGGTCCATTTGCCAGCATATTAACGGGTCAAGATAGTATGATTGAAACAGGTGCGGAAAATACAGAACAATTTTTTAACCTTAATAATGCAACAGGGAGATATGTAAAATTTACTTCTAACGGAAATAGCACTGGTTCTGGATTTGCAAGTATTGTAGAAGTTAACATCTATGGTGATACCACCTGTGATGCTACACTAGGAGTAGATGACAATCTTCTTTCTTCTAAAGGTATTTTATTATATCCTATCCCTGCAAAAAACCAACCTATTGTAATCGAATCCAACACGATAATTGGAAAAGTAGAAGTATTTGACTTACACGGAAGGCTAATGTTGAAAAAAGAAATTGACAGTAGTATTGGTCAATTAGAAATTAGTAATCTTAGCACAGGGACTTACATTGCTAAAATACAAGGAGCTTATGGTCGTTTTATAATTCAATAATCATAAATAACAAACAAAATAAACGCCTTTAATACATGAAATTAAAGGTGTTTATGTTTTTAATAAAGAAAAATTAACTCAATTAAATTTATACTGAAAAACAACATTTCCGCTATAGGTTGTGTTTATAGAATTAAAATTTACAAAGGGACTTAAACCAAAAGCAAACCTTTTAGCCGGATAAAACAATAATTTAGTATTTATAGGAATTCCTAGAACATTCTTTTGATCTGTAGTACCACTTTTTGTTGTAATTTTATGATGATATAGACCTATCCCAATGTTACCCTCTATTTTGAGCCATCTTGTTAATTCTAGCTCCCTTCCATATAATAAATTAACTCCGTAAAAACCCTGTAACTCTGGATCATCTCCAAAGTTTATAATTACCAATTCAGTTCCCGTTTCTAGGTGAAAAGAAAAAATATTTTTCTTATATGACATAGAAACAAGACCATTAACAGTTATTCCGCTATGATCATATAAATCATTATTCTGGGGTTTAGAATGATATATTCCAAAACCTGACTGTATAGATCTAAATTTGAATTTATTGTTTTCTAAAGAGGTGTTACCTTGTTGACTCAAAGTAATTATTGACAATAACATCGCTATCGTAGTGATAAAAAATCTTCTCATAATAAGAATGTTTAAAATTGTTTAGTTATTCAAACATAAAAGCTATTTATCTACTACAGTTGTCAAAAACACAAGGGTAAAAACATATCTTTGTGATTAACACAACCAAAACATTACATCATAAAAAAACCTTCTAAAAATTATTAAAAGGTCTTTTAATACTAGTTAAATAGATTAATTCAAAAGAGTCTTCCCAAAACAACTCCAAACTGTAATCCATATACACTTTTTACTCCATTTAGATTACCATATGCAGAAAGTTCTACACCTACTACCCTAGTAAAGGTATATCTTAAAGATATTTTAGAAAATCCTCCAAAAATTATTTTCTTATTCTCCTTACTTCTCATATAATCCAGTGATGGACCTGACCCATCACCTGGAAAACAAAAACCAAAACCACAAGATGACGCTGGAGAATACTTAGCCGTATATTCATAATCCTCACTATATATAATAGAAGGACCACCCATTACAAATATGCTAAGGGATCTCGTTTTATTAAGGGCAAAAGACTTAAACACGTTAGGTGATAAAGAATATAATCTATTATCTCTTTTACTATTATAAGTAAATCTTTTTTCAATTCCGGAGGGTAATTCAGTACCTTCAAAATTTTCAATCTCTGTAACTGGGGGAATTCCTTTAGTACTTTCTGCTGTATAAGCGGATCTTGTAAAATCAAAGCCATAACCCCATCCATTCTTCCGCTCAAACAATACACCTGCATAAATATCTAATTCATTACTCTCGTCACTTACAATCGTACTGAACCCATTTGTGAAAGCAATCGGCTTTTTATCAGTTCTTATATCTTGACCATGACAATATTTAGAGATACACAGTAGCAAAAGGAATAATTTAATTAATCTTTTCATTATAAAAATTTTATTGTTTAGTGATTCAAACATATTATTTATCAATCAACTGCTATTGTCAATAACACAAGCCAAAAATTTTGTTTTTGCGATAATCACAATGCAAGAGTCATTCACTCATCAGGACTAAGTAAAATTATGCATGCAAATGCAACATGCTTTTGAGGGGAAACAGTCTTATTTTGTGGATACAAGTCAAATCCATAAGGAGGAAGTGACTAAAAATTATATTTCATTCTAGCAATTTGTATTATTTCTGTATCCAAAATAACTTCAAATATTTCAAGTGAGTCATTTTACAACCAATATCCAGTGGCTTAGATCATTAAAAAACACTACTATTTTTGTGGTAATCGCAATAATACATCACTAAATAAAAACAAGCACCTTCTGTATGAAGGTGCCTATTCTTTATTATAATTATCAGTTCCTATAAACTTCCCAAATACTTTAAATGAGACAAATGGGATTTTACACCTCCCAGATATGATGTCTGATTAGGAATGATATTATTAGTAATCAAAATATTATATAAAACCTTATTTAGTTCCGGATAATAGACATGATGAATATGAGGAAATAGATGATGTGCAATATGATTATTAAATCCTCCAAATATGAAATTCGCTATTTTACTAAAAGGATAAAAGTCGTTAGAACTTTTTATCTGATTCATTAACCAAGATGTTTTTATAAAACCAAAGTTATCCGTTTTAGGATACATCACTCCTTTAATATGATGTGTCATAAAAAAGGTAAATAATAAAAATAAAGACTGTATCAAATGCATCATCATAAACCCCAAAAGAATCACATACCATTCGTGGTCAGTCAAAAACAATGGTAGTACAATTAAGTACGATATATAAAAAAGCTTTTGACACCAAAAAGAAATTTTATAGCGTTGAGTTCTTCTCTTTCCTGTGATAGTTTTTCTAAAAAATATTTTAAAATCTTTTATAAATATCCAGAATAATGAATAGGTAGTATATAAAATTGGAGCATACCAATGCTGATACTTATGAAACCATCTCAAAGAACTTCCGGGAACCACCCTAATAAGATCAGTTATCTCCAAATCTGTATCATACCCTTCTACATTTGGTGCATGATGATGCGAATGCACATGTCTATCTTTCCAAGCTTCTGCATGAGCACCAACCATTGTATAAAGTAATACAAAACAACTATGATTTAGTTTTTTACTTTTAAAAATTGTATTGTGAGAAAAATCATGAGCAAAATTAAAAGCGAATAACAATGCAACTAAACCAAATAACACATAAGTCGCTATTAATAGAGATGGATTACTTATAGCATAAAGACTTATATATACCATAATAGTTAGAATCATATAAACAAAACCTTTAAAGATGATCCTTTTTTTAAATCGATTCGGACAGAAATTTAATTTCCTATCAATCTCCTTCTGAATGAAGAGAAATAGTTCTTTGTGAGACGGATTATATACATGTTTAGATTTCATAAGACATAGTTTTAAATTCTAATTGTGTTCCCATTTTCTTCAGGAATCTAAAATGTGATCGCAACGCTTGACTATATGACATTTCCATATATACGATACCATACTTCTTTGCAACCTCTCTAAATATTGGCAGTAATTTTATGTAATGTATGTGACATATATTAGGCAATAGATGATGTAATGCATGTGCATTAAAACCACCTAACGTCCAATTTAAAAAAGTACTATTTACATTATAATCAACAGAAGTACACATCTGTAACTTGGGCCAACTCATAGCAAGCTTTCCTTTAGAATCAGGTTGTGGATGTACTACATAATCCGACAAATGCGATACTCCTAACACTCCGGTAAATAGTATAGATACTAAGAAATGATTTAATAAAAAAGCTACAAAAATATATTCCCATGCAAACGGTAATACAATCCCTGGAATGATAATCATATACGTGATATAAGCAATCTTAAAAAAAATAAGTTTAAAAATCTCCCAAGTAGGAATCTTGATCTTTATCGTTCTACTCGATCTATTAAAAATCATTAAGAATTCTCTAAACAAAAACCAATTCAAAGAATAAAACAGATACAAAAAAGGAACATATAAATACTGAAATCTATGATACCATTGTAAATTTTGCTCCGTTGTCATTCGTACTAAAGGGTTATTGAGAACATCAATGTCGCTTCCTTCTATATTGGTATACAAATGATGAGACTCATTATGGTTTTTACCCCACACATATGCATTGTTCCCTTGCAGGTTAAAACTTAATTGAAATAGAAGTTTATTCCAGAATTTACTTTTTACAGCTACTCCGTGCGCAGCATCATGAGAGACATTAAATGCATTTAATAATACTGATATTCCCAAACCAATGTAAAACACAAAGAATGCCCCTAAATCAGATGAAATGAGCATCAAAAAATAAAACAAAAATACTAGCGAAAAATACATCACTATCTTAAAAACCATCTTTCTGTTTCCTGTTTTATCGATCTGGTTACTTTCAAAATAATTTCTAATTCGTTCATTGAGTTCCTTATAAAAATCAGAACCCTCATCTTTAGAAAACTTTATTTTTTTCATAATTATTTCTTTAAAAATTAGACATACCAATAGTGGCGTGATGATCAAAGGCTATCGCTTTGATATCTCGATTATATTGTAGATATGATATTAATTACTCAGAATTCACACAGAACTAAAGACTTGTCCTGTGCTCATATTATAAATTTAAATCTTACTTTTTCTTTTTAGAAGTAAGATCTTTAAAAACTCCTAGTTGTACTTTTCCTGTTTTCGACAAAAAAATTAATAATTGTTGCTTACTAGAACGCACATTTATTTTTTGAGTCCGCCAATGCTTAATAAACGAAAATATTGAAGTAACTCTATTACAAGATGAAACGCTAAAAATCCCATCTCTTAGCGTACCTTTTATATATTTATTAATCTTTTGAGTTTCTGATTTCATTAAACTAATCTTCAGGGTTCTATCATCCAGTAGTCTAATGCGTGTATATAATTTTTCTTTTACTGGAATAAGACCAACCAAGTCTCCAGTAAGTACATAAAAAGCTTCGAATCCATAATCCCCTTCGATGCTTAAGTTGCTAGTGATATTCATAATTAAGATGTTTTTATTTTCACTTTTTTCTTAGAAAATTGCCAGTTGATAAAAGGTAGAGAACGTCTTTCATTTTTGTTCCACAATCCTATTTGAATTCCTCTAAAATTGTCTGCTTTATTTAAAATTCCGATCTGGATCCCTTCATATTTAGAATGAGTAGTAGTATCATGATTTGATAAACCAATCTGGATTCCCTTATAATCATTAGAAGTATTAAATATGCCTAATTGCATTCCTCTACCAAAACGCTCAATATCATTAAACGCTCCTATTTGAACACCTAAATAACTATAAGCATAGTTACCTGATAAAGCTATCGATGCTCCTAATCCGTGATAAACTTCATTTCCTAATAACGCAATCGATATCCCATTTTGTTCTTCTATAGAATTTGCAATTCCACCAATTGCTATTCCATTCATAACCTGTAAATATTGCCCTATAAAAGCACCAGATATCCCATGAACGGTAATTTCTCCAAGACTGCCTCCAGAAAAATTAATCCCATATACCTTTTCTAAAAGATCGTCATCATTAGGTCCTCCAGAAAGATATGATTTTGGTGCAATTGGATAAAGAATTCCTAAACCCGGCGCTTCCAATTTCATACCATATGTTCTTGTTAAGGTAGTATCTCCTAGCAAGTCTTTTGGAGCAACTCCTAGTGAAAGTCCTATTATATCTGTGTTTTTAGAATGATAGGTCCAAGCTCCAACATATTTCTTACGTTGCTGACTAAAAGAAGACAGAGAAATCAATAATACTAATGTTATTACAATGCTATTCTTCATTTTTCTTGTTTTTAAAAATTCAACAAGTCAAAACTATTGTGATAATTACAAGACCAAAAGTGATAAATGCGAATAGAAATTTATTTTTTTGCGATTATCACAAAACATAAAGAGCTTATTTTCTTATTTGCGAAAAAAGTGATAATCACAAGCTGATGTTTTATTATTTGCGAAAAACGCAAAATTAACTTATTTTTCTACGTTACTTTTCCACATCGGAACATCATCAATCTTATTAAAATTAAAAAATGATACAGGAAAACTTCTTAGAACTTATAAAAAAACAAATCAATTCTAAAAATTCTCTTATTGATGAAGTAGCTACCGCATTGGACATTAGTTATGATGCCGCTCACAGAAGAATCAGTAAAAAAAGTAAATTATCATTAGAAGAAGGAGTTACATTAGCTAAATACTTCAGTTTATCAATAGATCAGCTATTCTCTAGTGAAGATGAACATATAGTGGCTGTAAAAAAGACAGCTCCCGTTCAGGATATGGAAAGTCTTCTTGCCTATTATGAAAATTCATATAACTCCTTATCACCTCTTATAAACAATAAGGATGTAGAAATGATTTATTCTGCTAAGGATTTGCCTATTTTTTATACATCTGACGACAATTTGCTTTCTAAATTTAAAATGTATGTCTGGTTAAAAATAATGGATTCTGATCTTGGTGATGTTAGATTTACGGGGTTTAATCCGTCTTTATCACTTTTAGAAGCTGCAAAACGCTTAGGTAATATGTACAACGACCTAAACTCTGTAGAGATATGGGATATTACCACTATAAATAGTACATTAAAACAAATACACTTTTATTTTGAATCGAATTCACTTAGTTCTAAGGATGCCTTAGAAATATGTGATGACCTTCAGAAATTGATTCAAAGAATTTCTAAAAAAATAATTGATCAAAAAGATAACTTTAAATTCTATTATAATGAGTTATTACTAATGAACAATCGTGTATTAGTAAAAACACCTACCGAAACATCATTATATGTTCCTTTCACTATCCTTTCATATTATAGAACCAATGATGTGATTACCTGTAATCAAGCAGAACATTTTTTGAATATACAAATGGATGGTTCTAAACTTTTAAGCACGGCTGGCGAAAAGGAAAGAAATCTATTTTTTAATAAAATGTATAAAAAAATAGATGCACTCCGATCCCTTATAGCAGCTAAAAATGTATTAGAATTCGAATAAAAATGTAAATATTTAGGTTCTCATGCGACCAAAAATTAAAGTCATTTTATATAATACAATAAGGCTTTGAAAAAATAATTTTACTTTTTTGTAACATTTTCGTAACAACATACGTATAATAAATAAAAAGCAAAGCCCTAAAGTATTCACTAATAAAATTTCAAGGATAACATAGATGAGACAACTTAAGATTACGAAGCAGGTAACGAATCGTGAGACTGCATCGCTGGACAAGTATTTGCAAGAAATAGGAAAAGTAGATCTTATTACTGCAGATGAAGAGGTAGAATTAGCTCAGCGAATAAAAGCTGGAGATGAGAGAGCCCTTGAAAAATTAACCAAAGCGAATTTGCGATTTGTTGTATCTGTTGCAAAACAATATCAAAATCAAGGACTTACTTTACCAGATTTAATAAATGAAGGTAATTTAGGATTGATTAAAGCGGCTAAACGTTTTGATGAAACAAGAGGTTTTAAGTTCATTTCGTATGCAGTATGGTGGATTCGTCAATCTATCTTACAAGCTTTAGCCGAACAGTCTCGTATTGTTCGTTTACCATTGAACAAGATTGGTTCTATTAACAAAATTAATAAAACATACGCTTTTCTAGAGCAATCTCACGAACGTCCACCAAGTGCCGAAGAGATTGCGAAAGAACTTGATATGACTATTAATGACGTAAAAGAGTCTATGAAAAACTCTGGCCGTCATGTAAGTATGGATGCTCCTTTAGTAGAAGGAGAAGATTCTAATCTTTATGATGTATTAAATTCTGGAGAATCTCCAAATCCTGATAGATCATTATTACACGAATCACTTCGTACCGAGATTGAAAGAGCTCTAGAAACACTTACACCAAGGGAAGCTGATGTAATCCGTTTATACTTCGGTCTTGGAGATCAACATCCTATGACACTAGAAGAAATTGGAGAAACTTTTGACCTAACACGTGAGCGTGTTCGTCAAATTAAAGAAAAAGCTATTCGTAGATTAAAACATACATCTCGTAGTAAAATATTAAAAACTTATTTAGGATAACTTTTTATTTCCTAAATTGCGATTACAAACAGTTTATAACATAACTGTTCGTTTTTTGATTGATGAATGACCTCCGGCTGATTACCGGAGGTTTTTTCATATAAATATCTTCTTGAAAATTTTAAAAAAAATATTTCCCCACTTTCTTAAAATTAAAAAAAGAGTATCTTTAAGAAAGATTCGTATCAAATGTGGCAAACTATTAGTTATGTAAGTACTGTTGATCCTTCATTAAATGATGATGATATGGAAAAATTATTTGAGTTTGTTAAATTGAAAAACAATGATCTCGAAATTACTGGCATTCTAATGTATTCTGATGGAAATTTTCTACAAGTTCTAGAAGGAAAGAAAGATGTAATTGACTCTTTATTCAATAAAATAAAACAGGATTCTAGACATTATAATATCATAAAAATCTTTGATCGAGCTATTGTTAATCCTTGTTTTTCTAAGTATCATTCTAATTTCACAGTTGTAGGGGAATCCTATGATCACAGTGAACTTCAGACTTTTCTAAGAGTAGAGAAATCTTATAACCCAGATAATTATAAAAGCATTTCTTATCTAGCTAACAAATTTATGAAACTTTCTTAAACAATTTCTATTACTTAAGGATCGTATAAGAAAAATAACAAGTTTTATAAACAAAAGTTAAAAAATAAATTTAACAGAAAAATTCCCTTTAAAAAATGTAACTTTAAGATATAACCCAATCATTATGTTGTATACCATTTCTTATGTAAGTACATCTGCAGAACTTTCCGATTTTCAAATCAATGAGCTATTGCACATAACAAAATTAAAAAATGAAGACCTCGGTATCACTGGCATTTTAATGTACTCTGATCAAAACTTTTTCCAAATTATTGAAGGGCAAAAAAAAGTCATCAAAAGTCTTTATCAAAAAATAGAAAAAGATATACGTCACTTTAATCTAATTAGAATATTAGATAGATCCATTAACATTCCATCATTTACCAGTTTTCAAAGTACATATACTATAGTAAATCGAGAAAAGGATTATTCGGATTTACAGCAATTTTTAGAAATAGAAAAAAATTACAACCCCAAAAACTTCAAAAATATATCATATCTAGTCAATAAATTTATGAAGCTTACCTGATAATATACTCTGGTAATCAACTTCACCCCATTGAAGTATTAAATATTTTTTTTAAAGATTAGGGATAACTCCCTATAATTAATGTTAAATTTAATAAACACTATTTCAATTATGTGGCAGACCATAAGTTATGTTAGTACCGCTAGCCGATTCTTAACCAACTCTGATGTTAATGAACTATTCGAGTACGTAAAGGTTAATAATAACCGTTTAAAAATCACTGGAATTCTGATGTATTCTGATGGTAATTTTTTTCAAATTCTTGAAGGCGAAAAAAAACTTATACACGATTTGTTTAAAAAAATACTACTCGATTCTCGACATTATGATATCATCAAAATTTTTGATCATGAAATGACTAAACCTTCATTCTCAAAATACAACTCCAACTTTTCGACAATTAATAAAAGGTCAGAACATTCAGAATTACAGCAGTTCTTAGAAAAAGAAAAATCTAATAATCCCGAAACTTTTAAAAGCATATCTTATTTAACAAATAAATTTATGCAGCTTTCTTAGTCTGGATTTCAAAACTTTAATAGTATTTTTGCGGAAAACAACACAATTTTATGTCTTCAAAATTAATTGCCCCTTCCGTACTAGCTGCCGATTTTGCTAATTTACAGCGTGATGTAGAAATGATCAACAACAGTGATGCCGATTGGTTTCATATTGATATCATGGATGGAGTTTTTGTCCCGAACATCTCTTTTGGGATGCCAGTATTAAGAGATATTGCAAAACATGCAACAAAAACTATTGATGTACATTTAATGATTGTTGATCCAGACAGGTATATAAAAACCTTTGCTGATTTAGGAAGTAATATACTTACCGTTCATTATGAAGCTTGCACACACCTTCACAGAACGTTACAAGCTATAAAAGCTGAAGGAATGAAAGCCGGTGTCGCAATAAATCCACATACCAATGTAAGCTTACTAGAAGATACTATCAAAGATATTGATTTAGTATGTATTATGAGCGTAAACCCTGGTTTTGGTGGACAGTCATTTATAGAAAATACTTACAAAAAAGTAAAACAACTTAAAGAAATCATTGATCGTAATAATGCACAAACAATGATCGAAATAGATGGAGGTGTGACGAACAAAAATGCTAAACAACTTATAGAAGCAGGTGCTGATGTTCTTGTAGCTGGAAGTTATGTATTTAAAAGTGAAGATCCAATCCAAACCATTACAGGATTGAAAGAAATGATTGCTTAATGAAACATTATGATCTTATAGTAATTGGTGGTGGTCCAATAGGTATTGCCTGTGGACTAGAAGCGAAAAAAAATGGGTTAGATTATCTCATTATTGAAAAGGGGCCAATAGTAAATTCTCTTTTTAACTACCCAATTAATATGCAGTTTTTTTCTTCTTCAGAAAAACTAGAGATCGATGGAATTCCTTTTATAAGTAATGAAGCTAAACCTAAAAGAAATGAAGCTTTAGAATATTATCGAAGAATTGTAACTTCTAATGATATAAATATTCATCTTTTTGAAAAAGTAAATACCGTAAAGAAAGAGAATAAAACGTTTTTTATAGACACCGAAAAACAGAACTATACAGCAAATCAAGTTATTGTTGCAACTGGTTTTTATGATATTCCTAATACAATTAATGTTCCGGGAGAAGATTTACCAAAAGTGTCTCACTATTATAAAGACCCACATTTTTTCGCAAAACAAAAATTAGTCGTTGTTGGTGCTAGTAATTCTGCAGTGGATGCCGCTTTAGAGTGCTATCGGAAAGGTGCTGATGTAACCATGATTATACGATCACCAGAAATCGGAAATAGAGTAAAATACTGGGTAAAACCTGATATTGAAAATAGGATTTCCGAAGGGAGTATTAATGTCTTTTTTAATAGTACGGTAAACGAAATATTGCCTCAACATATCATTATAAATACACCCGAAGAAAAAGTTCGTATCCCAAATGATTATGTCTTAGCATTAACAGGATATACTCCAAATTTTGATTTTCTACAGAAAATTGGAATCCAGCTTTCTGATGATGAGAAAAAACATCCTAAATATGATGACCAAACTATGGAATCAAACATTAGTGGATTATATTTAGCTGGTGTTATCTGTGGAGGAATGGATACTCATGTTTGGTTTATAGAAAACTCCAGAATACATGCAAAAACTATTATAAAACATATCATTTCTAATCAATCAAGTGTTTCATAAAGATCCTATAATCACTTTTAAAAGAAGGTCTGAAAAATGGCATAGTGACCTTCAAAGTTATAGTACTGAAAAATTGTATCACAAACCATTAACCAATCAATGGTGCCTTGCAGAATTATACGATCATATTATTCGCGTAGCAAAAACATATCAGCTCCCCAATTTTCAAAAATGTATTGAGGGTGATATTAAAAAAGGAAAAAGAAAAAACAGTATTGCCTACCTAATATTTGATTTAAGTATTGTTCCTTCTCGCACTATAAAAATGGAATCTTTTCCTGCCAAAATTGTATCAGATTTCACTCCTAAAGTTTTAGAAAGAGAAGCTTTAGAAAATAAATTCAAAGAATTCATCGCAGAAACGTTATCTAAAGAACCGTTAATCAAACATTCTGATAAATCTTTAAAACATCACCACCCATTCTTTGGGATGATCAATGCTTCGGAATGGTTTTCTCTTATAGAAATACATATGAGACATCATGAACGCCAAAAGAAGCGATTAGAGGTAATAACAAATAAAAAAGCTCTCTAAATCAGAGAGCTTTTTTATTTGTTATTACTTTAATTTATATAATAAATTAATCGTTTGATAGGATACTTAAGATATACCAAAACAATAGCATTAGAGAAGCAAACAATCCTAGAGAAGCACCCACATATTGATCTTCTGAGTATTTATGTACCATATTAGAAGTTTGATACAAGATGGAACCAGATGCCAATACTACCATCCCTACACTAAACCATAATCCAAGATTAAATCCAAATAATAATCCAGCAATAATAAGTCCTAATGCTATAAAGAAACCAATTGTCAACATAGATTTTAAGAAAGAAAAATCTTTTTTAGTTAACAATACCACTCCTGATAGTCCTGTAAACAATGCCAACGTTAATATCGCAGCTTGATTTAATATATTAGCTCCTCCATTCTCGGCAATCATCATTGCTATTCCTATTAAAGGAATAAAAATAAAAGCTTCTGCTACTACATAAAGAAGCAGTCCTAAATACTGCTTATTGATATCATGTGTTTTGTGAGCCATTTTCTCGGCATAATTTGTTGCCAACATAAAACCTCCTAACATGATCATCCATCTCCATCCTTGTGTCATTGAAAATGCAAAATTTACCAAAGGTTCAATCTGAAAAAACACCCATTCTACAATCACAAATAACAATACTGCCATTGCCAAATGCGTATACGTCTTTTTATAAAAAGCTACTCTTTTTTCATCAGTAAGTGAACTTACTACAGGTGCTACTTGCTGAAACTCTTCCATATTATTCATTTTAGATTTAACTGTTTAGTTAGATAAATATAGTTTTATCATTTAATATAAGTATCATAGTGTTGTAAAATGTTACCTTCATTTTCTGTGTTTTTTCAATAAAAACGAATAGATACCTGAAAAACAAATAATTACAAACCTATCTATAGGTGATTACACTAATTAAACACCAGCATTTAAACTTTAAAATATTTGAAATTTAGCATCCGACTTACATACGTATAAATATCAGGAAATTGCTTCTTTAGCTTTTCTGGAGATTCCATAAAAACTTCTACTAGTACTGCAATAAATTCGAATTTATCGGTAAATGCATACTCTCTTAATATCTTGGAATCAATAATTTTATTACGTAATTCTACAGAAGACAAGTGTTTTTCTAGTTCTAAAAAAGTATCATGAAATATCTCTGAGCTAATATTGTTACTCTTTAATGAACAGTAATGAATCGCATGTGTAATTTCGTGTATTCCAAGATTAATTCCATCTTCTTGATGTAAGTTTCCAATAGTAAAATGTTCCCAAGATAATGCCAATGCCTTAGATCTTGGATTAAACTCACCATTGTTTTCTGTTTTATTAAGTATCGAATAATAACTAGATGGATATAAGATAATGGTCTCCACATATTCTAATAAATAATTACGCATCCCAAAGGTTAATTGAATAACCATTATCGCAATTTGCATACGCTTATCATCATCGACAATCAGTCCCTCTCTTCCAACAAACTTCGTTGTTTCCAAAAACCTCATTACACGATGCTCAAAATACTTTTTTCTTCGTTTATCTAATTGGTCATAAAACGTATTAGTAATTAAAAAAGATACTAGATTTGGAGGTAATTTTTTATAATTCAAATAAAAATGCACAAAAAAAGGCTTCTTATACCTCTTAGCATAAACTGTTTCCAAATATCGAGAGATATAATAAATACATATGGAGACAATACCAATTGTCAATAGGACTCCCAAAAATTTTGGAATCCCTGGTTGAGGCACCTCCTGAGGGGATATTATATATAATAAGTAAAAGTTCAAAAAAAGGATAAGTAGGTTTATTAGGTTACAAAATAGTGGTTTTGAAATAAAAACTCTGTTAAATCAACTACTAAAACGTTAATCTAGCCTACATAGTATTACAACCTACTAAGAAACAATCATTATATATTCAAAGAAAAACCCTATATGATAGTTTGTATTCCTGCTTCCTTAATTGATTTAAAACCACCAGCGACATCCACCAAATTGTGTATTCCTCTACTCTTTAAAATAGAAGCGGCTATCACAGAACGATATCCTCCTGCACAATGAACATAAAAAGTTGTATCCCTTGGAAATTCATTAAAGTGATTATTTATCAAATCAAGCGGAGTATTGTTAGCTCCCTCTATATGAGCGGCAGAAAATTCATTCTGTTTTCTAACATCAAAAACAGGAGTAGTATCTGTTAGTAGGTTCTTAAAAGCATCTGCAGGAATAGAATCTAAAGTATCTATTTCTCTCCCTTCTTCTTGCCAAGCTTCAAAACTTCCTTTTAAATACCCTAAAGTATTATCAAATCCTACTCTAGAAAGTCTGGTTACTGTCTCCTCTTCTCTTCCTTTAGGTGTTATCAATAATATTGGTTGCTTTACATCTCCAATCAAAGCTCCGACCCAAGGCGCAAAACCTCCATCCAAACCTATAAAAATAGATCTTGGTACGTGACCATTTACATAATCATGTTGATGACGAACATCTAGAATAACCGCACCTGTCTCATTTGCTAACAATTCGAAATTTTCAGAAGTCAATTCACGTGTACCGCGCTCTAAAACTTCCTGGATATCTTCATATCCTTCTTTATTCATTTTTACATTTAAAGGAAAATACGAAGGTGGAGGAAGTAAACCATCCGTAACCTCTTTTACAAACTCTTCTTTAGTCATATCAGATCTCAAAGCGTAATTCGTTTGTTTTTGAACACCAAGAGTCCCTACTGTCTCTTTACTCATGTTTTTTCCACAAGCCGATCCCGCTCCGTGAGCTGGATATACAATGACATCATCAGATAAAGGCATAATCTTAGTTCGCAAACTATCAAATAACATCTCTGCCAATTGTTCCTGAGTCATATTCGCTCCTTTTTGAGCAAGATCTGGTCTTCCTACATCTCCTAAAAACAAAGTATCTCCACTAAAAATAGCATGATCCTTTCCCTTTTCATCTTTTAGTAAATATGTTGTGCTTTCTAGCGTATGACCTGGAGTATGTAATACTATAATGGTCACGTCTCCTACTTTAAATTCCTGTCCATCAGTTGCTATAATTGAATCAAAAGAGGTTTTAGCTTTAGGACCATACACAATAGGTGCTCCAGATTCTTTGGAAAGTGTGACATGGCCACTCACAAAATCTGCATGAAAATGAGTTTCGAAAATATACTTTATGTTCGCATTGTCCTCTTTGGATTTCTCTATATAAGGTTTTATCTCTCTTATTGGATCTATAATAGCTGCTTCGCCATTACTCTCAATATAATATGCTCCTTGCGCAAGGCAACCAGTATACATTTGTTCAATTCTCATTTTTCCTAGTAATAAAATATCAAATAATTTTTCAAAGGTATGATTAATTAAAAATACCGCATAATAGTCTTTTATTTATATAGGCAAATTGGAATTTTTCTAAGCAGTGCTATTTTGGTCTTAATGACATTTATCATAAAAACCTAATATAATTCATCATACTTTTATTTAAAATTTATTATCTCCTATATGCTCAATCGATACTTACCTATTTTTATTATACTCGCCATCATTTCGGAAATTTTGGGCACTGTAGGCGGATTCGGTTCCTCTGTTTTTTTTGTTCCGGTAGCAAATTTCTTCTTAGACTTTCAATCTGTACTTGGATTAACTGCTTTATTCCACCTATCAAGTAATGTAACCAAGATTGCTTTATTTAAAAAAGGATTGGATAAAAAGCTAGTTATATCACTAGGTATTCCGGCAGTTCTTTTTGTTTCTATTGGTGCATTATTAAGTAAATATGTTGATCCAAAAATCTTGACTTGGTTTCTTGGTTTCTTCTTAATTAGTTTGAGTTTACTATTCTTGATTTTTACACAGCTTAAAGTAAAATCTACCACAAAAAATGCTATAATTGGAGGGACATTATCAGGATTAAGTGCTGGGCTTTTAGGCACAGGAGGAGCGATCAGAGGTATTACCATGGCGGCATTTAAAATGAACAAAGATAAATTTATTGCCACTTCCGCAATGATTGACTTAGGAGTAGACTTTAGTAGAACTATAGTCTATTATTTTAATGGTTATATGAATAGAGAAGTTTTATATTTAACTCCCTTTCTGATAGTAGTGAGCATATTAGGTACTTGGATTGGAAAAAAAATATTAAATAAAATTTCCCAAGAACAATTTCGAAAATTTGTGTTATTCCTGATATTGGCAATAGGAATAGTAAGTATCATTGTTAATTTATGATTTTAAAAGTTTAGGAAGATACTCTAAAGCTTTACTATCACGTTTTTCAAAATACTCTTCAGCATATTCTTTTAACCAATAATTATCAATAAAATTAATAAATATTGGCAACAAATGATTCTTATACTGTTTCACCTCTACTTCCAAACCACTAGGCAGTCTATGCATATACATTTTATATTCGCGATTATATTGTGGAAACTTTTCTTCTAAATATTTATCGAAATGAATCGCCACACTAATATCTGGTCGTATCTCTTTTCCATCTAAAGCATAATTTGGTAAAATATACCCTTCTTTTTCAAAACGTCCATACAATCTTATAAAAAGCTCACTCAAAACAGAAAAATGACCAGGTGCTACTCGATCCCAATTGTCATTGAATCTAATTACAAAATTAGGGATTTCTAATCGTTTAGTATGATAGTAACCTCTAACTCTAATAAGTGGCAATACCTCATTAGTGACCCATTTTTTAAACTTTTTAGCACTTTTAGAGTCATTACTAAAAATTAACTCATATAAAGCACTTTCTGATATCAAATTTACCATTTGCATTTGTCCATCTTTATAAACCTCCGTAGCAAAACGATCTTCGGGATCCAAAGAATTCCAAGTATCTATTGGATCAAAAATGCCCATAAGAATGCTAACATCCTTCATAACAAACCAAACTTGACCATCAATTTCTATAGATCCGAGTTTCTGGAAGTAAGTCGTATTTCTTTTCTTGGTGATTTGCGTATTCATATCCAAATATTGTATAATTAATTTTTCTTAAGAGGCATTTACATATGAAAGTAATTCATAAACAAGAAAAGCTGGCCAAACAAATGCTTTAAGAACACCTATTATACCTACCCAAAAGCTTGTTGCCTGACTTACATAATATATTAATGCACCAATAATTCCTAAACCATAAACAGTATTAGATGAGGCATTTTTTTGTACTCTTTCTTTCATTATAATGTGTTTTATAATTTTAACTTTTTTGCATTCTCCCAATAGCACAACTCACATAAGATTTAGCTTTTCTACCTAAATTGTTGCTATCATTAACCAGTGGATATCCAAGTTTAGTTAGTTCTTTCTGTACAGTTTCTATACCATCATCAGTATCATAATTAAAAGACACTGTACAAGTATCAGTATTAACAGATATCTCTTTAATTCCTTCTAGAGTATGTAGTTTTTTTGCAATTGTACTCTCACAACCACTACACTTCAAATTTTGAATTTTTACTGTTGTTTTCATAATCAAATTTTAAAAACATAAAAATAAAGACACAGGTGTTTTTTTACTATGATAATTATCAGTCTTTAACGTAGATAAATCTGATTAATATCATTTTTAATCAAAAACTGCAAATCTATCTTTATAAAAAATTTAGTACTAACTCTATGACAAAATCCCTTAGAATAGTAGGAAGAGTAAAAGCTTTTTTTATAGAAATTGGTGACTTATCATATTTTTCATTTCGATTTTTTAAAGAAGTATTCAGTAAGCCGTTTGAATTTCAAGAATTACTGCGTCAATGTTATCATATAGGCAATCGGTCTTTATTATTGGTTGGTGTAACAGGGTTCATTCTAGGATTAGTTTTTACATTACAATCTAGACCTACGCTAATGGAGTTTGGGGCAGAATCTTGGATGCCTTCTATGGTTGGAATATCAATCGTTAGAGAAATTGGTCCTGTAATTACAGCTCTGATATGCGCAGGACGCATAGGTTCCGGAATGGGTGCGGAAATAGGATCCATGAAAGTTACTGAACAAATCGATGCAATGGAAGTATCTGGAACAAACCCTTTTAAATATTTAGTAGTAACACGTATAACCGCAACAACCTTAATGCTTCCGTTACTGATTATTTTTGGAGATGCTATTGCGTTATTTGGATCAGCTATAATAGAAAACATAAAAGGTGCTGTTTCTTATCAATTGTATTTTAATCAAGTTTTTGATGCGATAAAATTCAGTGATATCATCCCTGCTACGATAAAATCTTTCTTTTTCGGTTTTGTCATAGGACTTGTAGGGTGCTATAAAGGGTATCATTGTAAAAAAGGAACTGCTGGTGTTGGAGAGGCATCTAACTCAGCAGTGGTATACACTTCCATGCTGTTATTTATTATTGACTTTATAGCGGTATTTGTATCTGATATATTTTTTGAAATCTAATATGATGAAAAAACAAGTAAATAAATTCCCGATTTTAGAACTTAAAGAGTTACAGAAAAGTTTTGGCAGCAATAATGTTTTAAACGGATTCAGCTTACAGCTATTCGAAGAAGAGAATTTGGTAGTTATGGGTAAATCGGGTTCAGGTAAGTCTGTAATGATTAAATGCCTGGTCGGTTTAATGCAGGCAGATAAAGGAAGTATTAAAATTAAAAATCAGGATATCACCGTCTTGGGTCAAAATGAACTAGATCTACTACGAACAGAAATAGGTTTTTTATTCCAAGGAAGCGCCTTATATGACTCAATGACTGTAAGAGAAAATTTGGAATTTCCATTACGTAGACATAAAGAAAAATTAAAGATGAAAGAAACCACAGAAGATCTAATTATCGAAGCATTAGAAAACGTAGGTTTAGTAGAGGCTATAGATCTTATGCCTTCTGAACTTTCTGGTGGTATGCAAAGACGTATTGCTTTGGCAAGAGCTCTAATTTTAAAACCAAAAATCATTTTATACGATGAACCTACAACTGGATTAGATCCTATTACGGCAAAAGAAATTATTCAATTAATGAGAAACATTCAGAAGAAATATAAAACATCATCTCTGATAATAACACATGATGTAGACTGCGCTAGGGTAATTTCTAACAGGATAATTCTATTAGTAGATGGAATCAATTATGCAGAAGGAACATATCAAGAATTAATACAATCAAATGATCCTCAGGTAAAAGCTTTTTTTAAACATTAAGTACAAATCAAACCAAACGTTATGCAAAAATCAGTTTCACAAAAATTAAAACTAGGTGTTTTTATAGTACTAGGTACATTATTACTGGTAACTGCACTTTATTTTATAGGAAATAAACAACATCTCTTTAGTAGCAATATTAAGGTCCTATCCCAATTTGCCAATGTTAACGGTTTAGAGATAGGGAATAATGTTAGGTATTCTGGTATAAATGTCGGTACCGTAAGTAAAATTGAAATAATAAGTGATTATCAGATTATAGTTGAGATGATGATACAAGAGAATATTAAGAAACATATTAAAAAAGACGCTGTAGCTACTATTGGTTCCGACGGTTTAGTTGGTAATATGATCATAAATATTATTCCAAGAGAAAGTAAATTATCATCAATTACTTCTGGAGACACAATACAATCATATAGCAGAATTGGTTCAGATGATATGCTTACAACATTAAATGTTACCAATGAAAATGCTGCCCTATTAACCGCAGATTTATTAAAAATAACCACCGAGATTATCGATGGTAAAGGTACACTAGGCTTATTAATAAATGATTCGACAATGGCTCAAGACCTTAAACAAACAATTTTTCAATTAAAAAAAACCAGTTCTGGAGCTTCAAATGCAATTAGCGAGCTTAATCAAATAATTTCTTCTATCAACAAAAATGAAAGTGTAGCCGGTGTTTTATTATCCGATAGTATATCTGGAAAAAAAATGAAAACGATTGTTTCTAATTTAGAGCAATCAAGTTTTGACATTAATAAGGTTACTAAAAATCTTGATTCTGCCTTAACGAATGTAGTTTCCGGAAAAGGAGCTCTGCATTATTTAACAGAAGACGAATCTTTAGTTAAAAATATAGATACAACGATTAATAATATAAAAGAAGGAACAGATCTTTTTAACCAAAATATGGAGGCGCTAAAACACAATTTCTTTTTTAGAGGGTATTTTAAAAAACTCGAAAAGGAAGAAAAGAAAAAAGACAATTAAATCAAAAACTTGTATTATGAAAATTGAACATCTCGAAGAACACGTAAATGACTATAGAACCTCAATTAAAACTGTTGTAGACAAAAGGTTACTTTGGAAAACAAAGACAAAAGGTCTACTCATCAAAACACTAAAAACTATAGTAAAACTATACGATATTGGATGGAAAGTACAAGAATTAAGTTGGATTCATAATAATGAAGCTATCAACATTACTTTTGACTCCTTCCCTAATGAATTAATAGATTGTACTAATTTGATTCCTGCATATCAATTCTTACCAGGTGGAGCATTGATTTTTTCTCAATCATATAACGGCGATATTTATATTTTCATGTTATTTCCTGAAATTGAAAACCTACCCAAAGAAAACAATGTAGTAGAATTAGGTACCTATACCCCAGAAACAATATCCGAAAAATTGATTATCGAAAAGGTCGATGAATTTCTGAAAGAAATGATACGTTGGGAAGTACCTTCTGTTAAAAGCAAGGTTGGTTATTGATATCTTATAAAAAGAGGGTGATATAATAATTCAGTAAAAGCTATGAAATAAAGCGGGTTAAAACAATTTACCAATTAATCTTATGTTAAGATCTCATATCTTGAAATCTTTGCTTTAAAATATTCTAACTTCTGTCCATTAATATTCCAAATTCCTGTCATCGAATTAGGAAGTAAGAACCCATCATAACTTTTATACGCTCCTATTTCTCCTATAAAATTTTCTAGAATAGTATCTCTATATCTTTTAGTTTCGAAATGATCTATTAAACCGTTCTCAGCAAAAAAGAAAAACCCTTCAATAGTAAGATTTCCTTTTACCATAATAGCCTTTACACTCCTAGTGCTTATAGTTTCCCATGAAATATCAGAATCCAAAAATCCAACAGGAAACCATATCAATTCTCCTAAGTACCTCGCTAAAGAACTCTGATCTACTTCTCGACCAAAGAACCGAGCTATATTTTTAAAACCAAAAAAACTAACTTTCACTTCTCCCTTATTATTTATGCTCTTATCTCTGATAAGTATTGGAAAACTTTTTGCTTTCCAGATAAACCCATAATTAACTGAAGACATATATTGAACAGCTGTAAAGCTTCTCCATTTCTTATCTATACCGGCTCTGATTTTACCAGCTTGATTGAATACGACATTGCAATATTTTGGTTTTCCCAACACTCCTACTTTAATCAAATAATTTTTTACCAAATCAGGAAGTCCATTCATATCCTCTAATGAAATCTTTACATTAGACTTATTATTAAGACCAAGGAGAACTGCTTTTTCTTGTTCTACATTATTATTAAATAACAAAAAACCAATTACACCTACTAATATTAATATTATCAAGAATCCACCTATTATCCATAAAACCATTTTTCCTATTTTTTAAATACTATCACAGTCTATTTTATGATTCGACCTGTCTGATTTGTAAAATTTAAATCAAGTATAACTTCCAATAAGGATAATCACTGTTCCTCATTTAATTATTTAAAATATTAAACTTATTATCCGAATTACAACTATCCAAATTTCATAGAAAACACAATGTTTTGGAATGACATTTATCATATTTAAAAACAAAGAGAGCCATTATTTTTGAAATAAATTTAAAGATCACTATAGTTATGGACGTATCAATTTTTTTAGCTAAATTCTGGGGATGGTATCTTCTCATATTCTTTCTTATACTAAGTTTTAATACCACTCGTATAAAACAAGTTTTTGAAAATCTGAAAGATCAAAAATTCTTGATAACTACCTCTTTTATAGCTATCATTATTGGATTACTCAATATTCTTTTTCATAACATATGGGAACCAAATTGGAAATTTATAATCACCGCTATAGGTTGGATTTCATTAGGGATAGGATTAGCACTATTTATTTTTCCTGAAGGAACTACAAAGTGGCTAGAATTCATTAACATAAAGCTAGTGCAAATATTATATGTTTTATTATTCTTAATTGGAATTTTCTTACTCAACATATCCTATCAATTAGTACCATATTAATAGTATAAAAACGCAAGTACGCACATAAAAAGCTGAAGAAATCAAAAGATAAAGAAAAACTATAGCCTACTAAAAATCTTATACTTTGAGTGCCAACTAAAGCATCTTATTAATGAAAAGAAAAAAAATGAATAACTTATTATTGGTAATAGGATTGATATTAGCAATTTGGATGACTCTTTCCATTGTTGTAAGAAAAAAAGGAGCAAAAAGAATATCATTTATAGGCTCATCTACCAATGAATATAAAGCACTAATCATTTATGATCCTGATCCAATTTACAACCTAGACGAAAAGATTAGTCGGTCCTTTGCTAAAGGCCTAGCTGAAAATGGATGGTTATCAACATTATCAACTGTAACTTCTACATCAGAAATAAAGGAAAAAGAACAATTTGATCTTTACGTATTTTGCTCAAACACTTACAACTGGGCTCCTGATAAGGCTATAAAAGAATACATTAATAACAGTAATCATCTAAAAGAAAAAAAAGTGGTTGCAATTACTTTAGGGAGTGGTGCAACAAAAAGATCACAACGAATACTCGAAGAATTAATAAAAAAAAGAGGAGCAAAATTAATGGGATCCAGAGAATTTTGGCTAATGAAACCTAATAACGAATCAAAATCGAAAAGATCTAACATTAAGATTGCTGTAGAAATGGCAAATACTTTTGGAAAAGAAATTGCTAAAAAAATTAAAAACTAAAATTACTTACTTATGAAAACAAACATTCAGTTCGTACAAATGCCAACAAGTGAATATATGGAAGGTTATGTACAAGAAAAATTAGAAAAATTATATAAAAAATATGATTGGATCATTAAATCAGATGTATTTTTCAAAAAAGAAAACGATCCCAAAGGAAATGGAAAAATATGTGATGTTGAATTAAGTTTATCAGGTCCAAAAATATTCGCTACATCTAACGAGAAGAATTTTGAATTAGCTGTTAAAGAAACAATTAGCGATCTAGAAAAACAACTCAAAAAGAGAAAGCAAGAGATGAAACCATATATCTAAATATTTATTAGAAATTCATAGAGGGTATTAAGGAGAGCCTTAATACCCTTCTCTATATCTTGATACGATAAAGAAATTATAAATTCAAACTCAAAAACCGATGGTATTTTTCACTTTCATTACTTCGGTTTTGATTTCCAAAAACCATATAAAAGTTGTCCAAAAAAGTTTTTAGGCACTTTTTCATCTCCGGGAAAACCGATTTCGATAGTACCACTATTCTCCGGTATGTAATTCGTTTTAAAAATATAATCCCATACACTCAAACTAATTCCAAAGTTAACACCATAGGAATCTTTTGGTAGTGCATAAGAGTGATGGTATAAATGCATAACTGGATTATTTAAAATATACTTCATAGGTCCCCAAGTAATTTTAATATTTGCGTGATTAAAATGCCCTATAGTAATAGCTACGAAATGTACAATATAGGCTTGCTCCGGTTCAAAACCTCCTAGAATCATTACTCCAATAGTTTTCAAAGGTTTATAAAATATATTTTCCATCCAATGATATCTAAGATGAGCTGCAAAACCCATTTCCTTGACTGAATGATGAATCTTATGAAATCTCCAAAGAAAGGGATATTTGTGAAGTAGCACATGGGTAAACCACTGAACAAAATCCAAGATGATAAAAAAGACAATTAATTGTCCCCACATTGGTAAATCAGAAATGTCTAAAAGTGTCAAACTTTTAGCTGATATTCCAACATCTGCGAAAAACACTGCAATAAGTTGATAGAACCCACTAATTACAATCGCAAAAACGAAAAAATTGAAGAACATATAAAACCCATCTAACCAAAAATCTTTTCTAAAAACAGACTGTTCTTTTCTCCAAGGAAATAGTACTTCCAAACTCCAAACCAGCAATGAAATTACTATCAGACCCCAAAAATAATTTGTATACCAAGGCACTTCTAATAGTATTGAATTCCAGGTCCACTGGATATTATTGATAAAAGCATCAATAAAGGCATTGATATACTTCTCCATAGCATAAAATTTTATAGAATAACGGATACTATTCTGTCGTCTAAAACATTAAAACATTTCTTTTCCTACCTCATCTAATCAACGAAATAATTTCACAGCTTAAAAATATAAAAAGTGAATACTTCTTTCAGTAACTTATGTTACAATATATAAATACAGAAAAACCATCTTTATAAAAACTAATAACGAATTTCAAACATTGTATAAGGTAAAACATCACCTTCTTCTATAGAAACATCAGTAACTTCAGCCAATTCTGGTCCTTTACCACACCAATCTAAGAATGTTTTTAGTTGTGTCTTATTCCCTTCAACCTCTATATAAACATTACCATCAGACATATTCTTTACAATTCCTCTTACATCTAATTCCCACGCTTTTTCTAAGGTACTTTTTCTGTACCAAACTCCTTGTACTTTTCCTTTTACAACTATATTATAATGTTTGACCATATTACTTTGTCATTAAAACTTCAATATTATACAATATACCTAAAGTTCGAAACAACTATAAAACATTTAACTATTCTTATAAATATGCATGATAATAAAACTATCACGAATTGTAAGTATGAGAATTATCATATTAATTAATCTAAACATCTTCTACTTTTGATTTTGTAAAACAATTAGATATGAAAAAAATTCTTGTTCCAATAGACTTTTCTGAGAATTCAGAATATGCATTACGTGTTGCAGCTTCAATTGCAAAGCAACAACAAGCAGAAATTATTGTGCTACACATGCTTGGTTTATCCGAAGCAATCTTAACTAAAGACGAAGCACAAGAAACTGCTGAGGCCATTTATTATTTAAAACTTGCCGAAAAAAGATTTAGTACATTTTTAAATAAAGATTTCCTAAATGGAATTAAAGTAACAGAAACAGTACAAAACTATAAGATATTTAGCGAACTAAATGAAGTCGCAAAGGAAAACAATGTAGATCTTATCGTTATGGGCTCCCATGGAAGCAGCGGATTAAGTGAAGTATTCGTTGGATCGAATACCGAAAAAGTGGTTCGTACTTCCGATGTCCCTGTGCTAGTAATTAAACATAAAATTGATGAATTTATAATTAAGGAAGCTGTCTTTGCTTGTGACTTTAAAATAGAAAACATCAAAGCTTATAATAAAGCAAAAAGATTGTTTGAATTATTAGATGCTACATTACACTTAGTTTATGTAAACTTACCAGGTGATCGATTTAGGAATTCTAATCAAATTGAAAAACGCATTAAAGACTTTCTTTTTAAGGCGGATTCTGGAAATTTAGAGAATTTTGAAAATGTATATGTCCAAAATGATTATTCTGTCGAAAGTGGAATTTTTAACTACTGTAAAAAAGTAAATGCTGATATTATTGGAATACCAACTCACGGAAGACAAGGAATATCACACTTTTTTAATGGAAGTATTGGAGAGGATATTGCAAATCATGCTAATGAACCCGTTATTACGTTTAAGATTTAGGATTATATAAGTTTTTATAGTACTCTATCAAGTCTTCTGAAAAAAGTATTTTCAGAAGACTTGATTTTTTCTTATAAAATACCTAAGGCTATTTCAACCATTTTGCTAAAAGTAGTTTCTCTTTCTTCAGAAGAAGTTCTTTCTCCGGTAACTAAGGAATCAGAAATCGTTAAAATTGCTAATGCTTTTACATTAAATTTTGCTGCAATTGTATACAAACCTGCCGCTTCCATTTCGACACAAAGCACCCCATATTCTGCCCATTTTTTATAGGAATTAAAATCATCTTCATAGAACTCATCTGCAGATAATACATTTCCTGCTTTTATGGGAATACTATGTTCATTAGCATACTTGACAGCTTTCATTAACAAATCAAAATTTGCTGTTGGAGAGTAATCCGAATTGATAAACCGAGAATTATTAATTCCAGAGGTAGAAGAAGCTGCCATGGCAATCACGATATCTCTTAGTTTAACTTCCTTCTGATAAGATCCCGAAGAACCTACCCTAATTAAGTTCTTTACTCCAAAATCATTTATTAATTCATGACAATAGATTAATGAAGATGGAATGCCCATTCCAGTTCCTTGTACGGAGACTTTTTTGCCTTTATAAGTTCCTGTATATCCAAACATACCACGCACTTCATTATAACATACCGGGTTATCTAAAAATGTTTCTGCAATCCATTTTGCCCTCATAGGATCTCCTGGTAACAAAACAGTTTCTGCTACCTCACCTCTCTTTGCTGCGATATGTGTACTCATAAGCGATTATTTTGAAGTTACCAAAGCTACACTAGAAGAAGTACCTAATCGAGAAACTCCCATATTGATATATTGCACTGCGGTTTTGGCATCTCTAATTCCACCTGAAGCTTTTATCTGGATTGCATCCATCGCAATCTCCTTCATTAACCTTATATCTCCTAATGTTGCTCCTCCATCTCCAAAACCGGTAGATGTTTTTATAAAATCCGCACCTGCATCAATAGATAATTGGCAAGCGATTTTCTTTTCCTCTTCAGTAAGATAACTATTCTCCAAAATTACTTTTAGCACATTATCTCCAATGGCTTTTTTTATCAAAGCAATTTCATCCTGAACAATTTTATGATAACCGGATTTAAGTAATCCTATATTTAGCACCATATCTATTTCATTTGCTCCATCATCAATACACTGTTTAGCTTCAAATACCTTAACTTTAGTAGTCATGGCTCCTAAGGGAAATCCAACTACAGCTGCAATTTTAATATCTGATTTCATTAATTCGCTACAAGCTAAACCTACATAAGCACCATTAACACATACTGAATAAAAACCATATCGTTTAGCTTCCGTACATAATTTCTTAATATCCTCTACAGTAGCTGTCGGTTTTAAAAGGGTATGATCTATATATTGATTAAGTTTCATGGGCTATTTATTAGCATTTATAATACTAATTATCTCCGTTTTTTGTAAAACTCCTGATTGTCGCCAAAGTTGTTTCCCTTCTTTAAAAAGTAACATTGTGGGTACTCCTCTAACTTGATATCTAGCTGCTAATGGTTGATTTTTATCTACATCAATTTTCACAATTTTTATTGATGTTCCTAATTCTTCTTTCACCTCTTTTAAAATAGGAGCTAATGTTTTACAAGGACCACACCAATCTGCATAAAAATCTACCAGTACAGGTGTATTAGAATCTATAATATTACTAAAGCTATCTTTCATTTTTGATTTTCTTTTATTAATTTAAAATATTCTTTTTTTGCATAAACATATTCATAATATTTAAAAGAATATAATATCCACCCAAAAGTGATAATAAATATCCCTCGTTGATATATCCCTCTATAATCAGAATGAATAAACATCAAAAAAGATCCTATTAAAGTAATTATCCCAACAAACAACGCCATCAACTTTTGACTCTTCCATCTTGCAGCGAAACTAATGACTAAAGAATATGCACAAAATGAAATACCAGTAATGATCGAAAATACAGAATGCATTTCATTTTGAAAAGAATCAAAAACGAGCTTTCGATCTATAGGAGCAGATAAATATATTGCAGATAATACGAGAGAGAAACAAAAAACAAGTAATATTAATAACTGAACACGTTGCTTTTGTAATATTCTGAAACCATTAACAAAGCTTATCAAACCAAGTAAAATAAGAACAAAGTTCATGATCCAATTATAAGGAGTTTTTTGTGCTCCTAGTTCATATAAAGTGTGTTTTGATATCGAATATTGTGGATCAGAAAAAAAAGGCAATATAAATGCTATTACTATTAGGGTAATATATAACCCACATAAAAAAAGGTAATTCTTATACTGCTTTTTTCTATAACCTTTCATCCTATTAATGGTTTATTATTATACTTTTTTATAAGATGAATAACATCATTTATGGGAACCTCTATAGCATATGTCCCTGTATATGAAGGACAGATAATACAGTCGTCAAAATAAAATTTAATAACATCTTCCGTAATAACAAAATTGTTTTTATAAACCTTAAAATCTTCCTCAGACAATTGCCAACATTCATAATATAAGTCTCCAGAATTTATTCCGTCAGATATCACAGTATTGATAGTGGTTAGCAACTCACTTTCTGAATTATCAACAAAAAAATCGTTATAATATAGAAATCCATGATTCTCTAAATCGTAATTAAGGCACTCGAACATATAGGTGGAATGTTTCATCCCCGAATAATAATTTTCTTTATAAAGTAGCACACTGATAAGTTGTTGTTTTACCGTGTATATTTTATAATCAATAATTCGTTTATCCATGCACCTGCCAATTGCTAGAGAATCACAGAATAGGACTTTATCTTCCAAAATTTCATTTTCAGTAGCTTCAATATTTAAGTAATTTTCAGACAGAAATTCATTAAACACAGAATTATTTTCATCCATATTCTCATTTAGATAAGGATACTTATAATCCAAAACATACACATCTTCTGCTTTATAGAATTGCTTATCTATAACTAGTTCCTGTAATTTATGTTCGTCATCTTTTGTAGAGATAAGACGCTCTACTTTTGTTGATTTTGTTTTTTCCTGATGTAGTTCTTGTTGCTCTTCTAATAAATACTGTATACTATCTTCACTTAGAGTATTGTCTTTTTCTATCTGTGTAGTGTAGGTTTCAGGTTTTTCTTTGATCTGAGTTTTATTATTACAAGCGATTAAGCTTAACATCACAAAACTGGTAATTAGCGTTCTCATAGGATACTTTTTATTTTATATAAATGTAATAGGGCTACTTCTTAAAAAATATGATATCCATCAGTTATATGGACATAAAAAAACGAGTCTCATCATATGAAACTCGTTTCTCATTAAGTGTTATATGTAAAATATCAAAATAAACTATTCCCAATAATAAGTAAACTATTAACTAGTAGACTTACGATCAATAGATCTAATACTAATTTAGGCTTCTGAACTGTTAATATCGCAGCATTATGGGCACTACAAACGGATACCGTTAAAAATACTAGAAGCATTTGTATAAAACCATTACCTCCTAATAAAGTGGTCATAATTGCAATTGAGCCTAAACAAGTAGATGCAATAATTGCTAAAGCAGAATATCCAATATAATTCTCAGAAAAATCAGCGTTAATTTTTGCGTATAATGTCATGATCGTTTAATTTTTAAATTCAGTGTAAAATTACAAGGCTCTTACTAGTTAAAATATGATAAAGATCAGTTCTCAAAAATTAACTGAAGTTTTCCGAGCATCATCAATTCTGATTTATTTTTACCAGAAAAAGCTCCTGCAATACTATTAGATGTATTCCATATCAATTTCTTTATGTTATCTGTAAAAAGTGATTTATTCTCGTGATAAAAATCTTTAAATTCAAGAAAGCTATCTTCTGCAATTAATGATTCATAATCTAACCAATCAAAAACAATTTCTATTTGAAATGCAGCGTCAACGCCAAATTCATCTTCTAGATCATCAACTGCCAACCATTCTGATTTAACTAAATTTCTCAACGAAGTATACTCTGATTTACGAACTACTTTGTCCGAAGCAGCAATAGCATAAAATAATTTACCTAAGCTTTGATAAAATGTAATTCCTATATTTTCTGTTGTATTCATTTTTCTAAAATTATTGGTTTAAAACATAAAATTAATATATGAAATTCACCTTTTCTATGATAAAAATCAGTTATACTATCTAGTAATTAAATTGGACTGAATCAATATAAATTCACTTATATTTGGAAGGTCAATTGCTCCAACAAGTTCATTATTACTGGTAACAGCAAAAAAATCTTTTTTCTTTGTATTCATCAATACAAAAACTTCTTTTAGCTCTTCTGCGGCATCAATTGATGCAAAAGAAATATCCATAATATCTTTTATTCTAAGATCCTTATTTTTGGATTTAGAAAGGATATCTTGGTGATGAAGAATCCCTATAATCTTAGAATCTTCTACGACGATAAAATTTTTCTCAGTACTCTTAAGTAATATATCAATAACATCTCCGATAGTATTATCTGGTTTTAAAACAGTAATCTTAGTTAACATAGCTTCCTTTACGCTGTGCCCTTTTATTAGTGCCAACTGCCGAACCATTTTATTTTCTGAAGTTGCTCCAAAATATATAAACAATGCGATTAGTATTAAAAAAGGATTATAGAGCGCACCAATAAGCAAAAAAACAAAAGCAATAATTTCTCCTAGGCCAGTTGCTATACTTGTCGCTTTTACTCTATCCATTCTCAAAGCTAGTAACGCTCTAAAAATTCGACCTCCATCCATCGGAAATGCTGGAATAAAATTAAATAGTGCTAATATAACATTGGTTGAAAACAGATAAAAGACAAGATTTTCTATAGTAACATGACTTAAATTAGAATCCATATAACTAGAATCCTGACCAACCAACAATTCAAAAGGAATAAAAAGAACTAAAAGTAATGCTATTACTATATTTACTGCAGGCCCTGCCAATGAAATCAATAATTCTTCTTTAGGGTTTTCTGGAATGGTATCCATGGAAGCGATTCCCCCAATAGGCAATAAAGTGATTTTTTTAGTACTAACTCCAAATTTTCTAGCGGTAAGTATATGTCCAAATTCATGAAGAACAACACAAATAAAAACTAATAAAACGAAAAAAATACTCATTAGTACATTTTGCACATTCCCTCCCCGTTTAAGTTCTAAAAATGATACCCAGGCAATGATTAACAAAAATGTCCAATGTACTTTAATTGCTACATTAAATACTCTACCAAGAAAAAGTGATCCTTTCATAATTTATAATTTTTGGTTAAAGTATCTAGACAAGGATTAATAAGAAATGACCAATATCATAATTTCTGGTTTTTTATCTATATTTGTTAACCAGTTATCTTTAGTCGATCATCTTGTGTTTTTATAATAAAATTAGAACATCATACTTAAGTAATATCACAAAACTCCATGTTACAAACCGGTGAAAACACATTTGACATTCTTTCTGAAGCAATCTCGGAAGGTGTAATTATTGTTGATGAAAATCAGACAATTGTAGCAACTAACTCTGCTGCAGAAGAAATGTTTAATTATAAAAAAGGAGAGCTAAAACAACAACCACTTAATATTTTAATTCCACAAGAGTATCGTGGGAATCATGGAGGGCATTTCAAGAGTTTTTTAAAAAAGAGTGAAAAACGACAAATGGGAAGAGGTAGAGACATTTATGGAGTTCGTAAATGTGGAAGTTCTTTTCCTGTAGAAGCAGGATTAAGTCCTTTTGAAATCTATGGTAAGACCTTTGTAATGGCTTTAGTAATGGATATTACCGTTCGAAAGAAAGCTGAGCAAGAACTAAAACATTGGGCTACCATTTTTGATGAGTCACTTAATGAAATCTTCATTTTTGATATCGAGTCTCTAAAATTTATTGATGTAAATCAGGGAGCACTAAATAATATAGGCTATACTTTAGATGAGCTTAAAAGTCTTACTGCAATTGATATTAAACCAGATTATACCACATCAAAATTTTTAGAACTAATAGAACCTTTGCTTCAAAAAAGTAAAAAAAAGCTACAATTCGAAACTATACATAAACGCAAAGATGGTACAACGTATCCTGTAGAAGTACATTTACAGTTATCTACTTTAGGAAATCAACCTGTTTTTGTTGCTATTATTCTAGATATTACTGATAGAAAAAATTATACCGAAAAATTAGAAAAAACGGTTACAGAAAGAACACAACAACTTAGCGAAGCTCTTGCTAAAGAAAAAGATCTTAATGAATTGAAAACAAAATTTCTTTCACTGGTTTCTCATGAGTTCAAAACGCCGTTAAGTGGAATTCTTACTTCTACGACCTTGATCGGAAAATACACAAAAGAGGAGCAGCAGGAAAAAAGAGATAAGCATCTTGCTACCATAAAAAACAAAGTAAAATATCTCGACAATATCCTTAATGACTTTCTATCTGTAGAACGTCTAGAAAGTGGTAAAGTAAATTATAAGTTTACCTCTTTCCCATTAAGTAAAGTTATAAATGAAGTCGTCTATGATGCCAATATGTTACTTAAGGATGGACAAAGAATAAAATACCCTCAAGATATTGATGATTTTACATTAGAGTTCGATGAAAAAATATTGGAGTTAGTGCTAACCAATCTAATACGGAATGCCATAAAGTATTCTGGAGAGAACACCACTATCGACTTACAGGCTATTTTCGAGAATAATCTACTTACTTTTCATATAATAGACCAGGGAATTGGTATTCCTGAAAAAGAACAAAAATTTATTTTTAATCGATATTTTAGAGCAGAAAATGCGCTATTGGATCAAGGAACAGGAATCGGATTGAACATCGTAAAAAGTCATTTAGAAAACCTTGGAGGAAGCATTACTTTTAAAAGCAAAGAAAATCAAGGATCTACTTTTACAGTAAACATACCTATATCAAAATTATCATAACCATGAAAACAATTCTATTAATAGAGGACGATACTGCTTTAAGAGAAAACACTGCGGAACTTTTAGAATTATCCGATTATAATGTGATCACATCTCCAAATGGTAAAATAGGTATTACTAAAGCGAAAGAAGAAAAACCTGATATCATTGTTTGTGATATTATGATGCCAGAGATCGATGGTTATGGTGTTTTGGAAGCATTGTCTCACGATACTATTACTGATCAAATACCTTTTATCTTTTTATCCGCTAAAACAGAACATAAAGAGATCCGTAAAGGAATGGATTTAGGAGCGGATGATTATCTTACAAAACCTTTTGATGAAGACGATTTATTAAGTGCTATAGAGAGTCGTTTGGCAAAAGCCCATATTATTTCTAAAAGATTAAAAGAACAATCTCTAAAGCCAGAAGAAGATTCAGAAGATGGGTTGAGAAGTTTACACGAACTCAAAAACTTTTTTGATGATCACGGAGATATTTCAAGTCACACCAAAGGAGGCGCTATTTTTAAAGAAGGAGACCATTCTAACAAAATATACTTGATTCTGAAAGGTGTTGTCAAAACTCATAAAATGGATGAAAGTGGTAAAGAATTGATTACGGCATTATTTAAAGAAGATGATTTTTTAGGTTTTACATCATTTACAGATCACACTCCATATCAAGAATCAGCAACAGCAGTAGAAGACGCTGAATTGGCCGGTGTATCCAAAACAGATCTAAAAGATATACTAGAAAAAAGTAAAAACATTTCTTTAGAATTAATGGAATTGCTTAGTGATAATCTTTCTGAAATAAAAGAACAATTATTACAGATGGCATATAGTTCGGTTCGTAAAAAAACTGCTCAAACCATTTTACAATTCACTCAAGTGTTAAATAAAAAACCTGAAGAAAGTATTAAAATATCCCGAAACGATCTAGCTAGTGTGGCTGGTATTGCCACAGAAAGTTTAATACGCACATTATCCAGCTTTAAAAAAGATGGGCTTATCGAAATTGAAGGTCGTAATATTAAAATCTTAGATCTACCAAAACTTCAACTTATAGAGTAAAAAAATAGCTAAGCTGACTTTTGTCATATTTTTCATTGACACATCCTAATACATTTGTTGTATTAGAACGTATTAAAAATGAAGAATATTCTTATTCCAACAGATTTTTCGGAAAACTCGTGGAATGCTATTACTTATGCTTTATCTTTTTTTGAGAAAGTACAATGTAATTTCTATTTTCTACATATTTCCCCATATAAACAAGTCATTGGGAATGAATCATTTTTTGAGTCAACTGATCAAGTTGTAGATAACATTACTCTTAGTGATCAGGAACAAATGCAATTATTGTTAAAGAGGATTCAAAAATTACCTCTTAATCCTAAACACTATTTTTTTACTATCCATGAATATATCTTTTTTATAGATACTATCAGAAAACAGGTCGAAGAGAAGAATATTGATTTCATCGTTATGGGGACTAAAGGAGCTTCTGGATTAAAAGAAAAAACAGTAGGCAGTAATACCGGAGATGTCATAACCAAAGTAAAATGCCCTATTCTCGTAATTCCCGAAAAAGCTAAATACTCTAAAATTAACGAAATCGCATTTCCGACGGACTATAATATCCTATATAAAAACAGAATATTACGAACCATAACTGAAGTTCTTACTATCAATAAAGCGGCGTTACGAGTACTACATATTGCAAAAAAGGAAAAACAGCTTACCGAACTACAAAAAAGGAATAAAAATATTCTCAACGTTTTTTTAGAAGAAGATATAGATCACAGTTTTCATTTTTTGTCCAATCCGAGTATCGAACAAGCAGTACAGTGCTTTGTAGAAAGTAGAGACATCAATATGATCACTATGGTTGCTAAGAATCTCAATTTTTTTCAAAGAATTTTATTTCATCCAACCGTAGAAAAAATAAGTTATCATATCAATATTCCATTTCTAGTATTACACGAGTAAAAATTATATAAAAACTAAATAATGCATACAAAATTAGTGGACAAATACAATGTTCCAGGACCCAGATATACCAGTTATCCAACCGTTCCATATTGGAATCATGAAACATTCTCATTAAATGAATGGAAAAAATCAGTGATAACATCTTTTGCAGAAAGCAATGATGCACAAGGAATAAGTATATATATCCACTTACCTTTTTGCGAAAGTATGTGTACTTTTTGTGGATGTAATAAACGCATCACTAAAAGACACACTGTAGAAATCCCATATATCAATTCAATTTTAAAAGAGTGGCAGTTATATCTAAACCTTTTAGAAACAAAACCAAAGATCAAAGAATTGCATTTGGGTGGAGGAACCCCTACATTCTTTTCGCCAGAAAATTTAGAATACTTAATCAAAGGATTGTTCTCTTCTGCGAAATCAGCTGAAGCTTGCGAATTTAGTTTTGAAGGACACCCTAATAATACAACTCGTGAACATTTACAAGCATTATATGATGTAGGTTTTAGAAGAGTGAGTTTTGGCGTTCAAGACTATAATGAAAAAGTCCAAAAAGCAATTCATCGCGTACAACCATTTGAAAAAGTAAAATATGTTACCGAAATAGCACGAGAAATAGGATACACTTCGATTGGTCATGATATCATTTTTGGATTGCCTTTTCAGACCGAAGAAGCTGTAATTCATACTATTCAAAAAACAAAAGAATTATTACCTGATCGATTGGCTTTTTATAGTTATGCTCATATTCCTTGGCAAAAAGGAAATGGACAACGAGGATTTAATGAAGAAGACCTTCCTACTGGAGAAGAAAAAAGACGACAATATGAAGTTGGTAAAAAATTATTATCCAAAGTCGGTTATGTAGAAATAGGAATGGATCATTTTGCACTTAAAAGCGATACATTATTCCTAGCTATGGAAGATCAAAACCTACATCGTAATTTTATGGGGTACACGGTATCAAAAACCAAAATGATGATCGGTTTAGGAGTATCTTCTATTAGTGATAGTTGGTATGGGTTTTCTCAAAACGTAAAAGGCATAGAATCCTATCAAAATTTAGTCAACCAAGGAATAATACCAGTTTATAGAGGTCATATATTGACCAAAAAGGATAAAATAATTAGACAACATATATTAAACCTTATGTGTCATTTTAAAACCGATTGGAGTAGCAAACAACTTTATTTAGATGAACTAATAGACATAACTATACGCTTAAAAGAAATGGAACAAGACGGATTGGTAATTATGACCGATCATAGTATTGAAGTTACCGAAAAAGGGAAAGCCTTTGTACGTAACATCTGCATGGCTTTTGATCTAAGACTACAGCATAATAAACCAGAAACACAGCTATTCTCTATGACAGTTTAGAACATTCGTTTTTTAGATCTTTAATCCGATATAATTAATACTAATGACATTCAAAATTAGAAGAAACCAATTCTGTAGATTGTTTAGGTGATATATATGGAATTCCTAATCCCATTCCTCGTAAAATAAACAACAAACCAATCATTACGATAAATACGGGGATCACTTTTTGAACATGTTTTCGTATCCACTTTGCTTTAAAAAAGTGACCTGCATATACTACCATGGTCATTAAAGGAATCGTACCTAAACCAAATAAAAGCACATACAGTGTGCTATTCATAACATTACCTAAAGCTACAGCAGCAAAAACTGCCATATATACCAATCCACAAGGAAGAAATCCGTTTAAAAAACCAATAATTAAAAATGTATCTGGTGTTTTCTTTTTAAGTTCTTTTCCTAATGCACTCTTGATCTTAGAAATTATCCGATATATCGGTTTAGAAAAACTATATTTCATAAGTATTGATGAAGGTATCAAAACCACTAAGATCATTACAATCCCAATGCTAATAGAAAGTCCTTGCTGCATTCCAAAAATGTTTAGACTTTTTCCTATAATCCCAAAAAATAAACCAATAATACTATAAGCCAGCAAACGGCCCAAATGATATAAAGAGATTTGAAAAAGTTTCTTAAGCTGATTCTTATGATCCAAAGGCAGCATAAACGCAATAGGTCCACACATCCCAACACAGTGAAAACTTCCTAAAAGACCTAATATAAAAGCAGAAACTAACATTTAATACGTAAAGGATTCTCTAAAGAGATATGATGTGTTTTCATTTTCCCAATTCACTTTAATCTTCCATTTGCCTTGTATCAATTTATTTTTTGGAATTATAACTTCTGAAGTTGTAAGTGAGATCGGAACTTCGAAATCTAACTTTTTGTTAGATGGGCGGTATAGCGAAATAGTTCCGCTTAGTTTTTCGGAGTTTATATCCTCCGGAAATTTAATCAGTAATCCTTCGGATACCTTTTTAATCGTAATATTACTTTTTAGTGCCTTTGCATTTTTTTCGGCATTGATTTCTTCCTGAAAAGCTAATTCTTGTTTGTAGTAATCTTCTGTTACTAAATCATGTTCATATTTTTTATCGGTATTCATCCGTATCACAAAGAAAAGTATAAAACTTATAAATCCTATAAATACCAATACAATCGCTGTACCCCAGTTTATTTTCATAACTCATTTTTTTAATTTGGATTCCAGCCTATGCTGGAATGACACGTACTTTACATATTTTTAGTTCCTGTTTGTCATCCCAGCGCAGGCTGTGATCTACTTCACATCTTTTAGAATTTTCTTTTCTCCAATACTCATAAAATCATAGACTCATCTTCGTTACCTATAACTTCTTGGGCCTAAAAATGCTGTGGTTGTTGTTTCAATCAATTCATTATCATTAGCGTATACTCCAATTTTTACTTTATCCTTATCACCACTTAAGGCAGATGCATTAATTTCTATGAACAATGTTCCCTCTGCTAATCCTTGCTTAGGCACCACAAAGTTTTTATGCGTTACCACTTCTATAGTTCCCGTATGTGATAGCAATTCGAAATGAACATTTTCGATATCATTAATCGTTTTATTTACTAGTTTAAATGTATATACATTACTAATCATATTATGCTCTTTTCGCTCATACAATTGACCTGGTAACCTTAAAATATTCGCTTCGACATCATTTCTCAAAAAAGACATTCCCAAAAAGACACCAATTAATATCACTAATACTGCTGTATATCCTTTTAACCTTGGTGTAAACTTAAATTTCTCTTTTTTAGCGATATCATCTTCACTAGCATATCGGATCAATCCTTTCGGAAGGTTTACACTTTCCATCATATGATCACAGGCATCAATACAAGCAGTACAATTCACACATTCTAATTGTGTTCCATTGCGGATATCGATTCCTGTTGGACACACATGTACACATTGAAAACAATCAATACAATCTCCTTTTCCGCTAGTAGGTCTGTCCTCGTTCTTCTTAAACTTAGCGCGTCCTGCTTCTTTTTCTCCTCTTTTATAATCGTATGCAACTACAATTGATTTGGCATCTAACAATACCCCTTGTAATCGACCATATGGACAAGCAATTACACAAACCTGTTCTCTAAACCAGGCAAACACAAAATAAAATACAGCGGTAAATATTAATAAGGAAATTAAAGTCCCCACATGCTGAAAAGGGCCATCAATAAATATATATTGAATGAGCACATCACTACTAATCAAGTAAGCCAAAAACACATTCGCTATTAAAAAAGAAATGATAAAAAATACCACCCATTTAAGAACGCGTTTTTTGATTTTTTCGGCGTTCCAAGGTTGTTTATCCAATCGTATTTGTTTTCCTCTATCTCCTTCGATCCAATATTCTATTCGTCGAAAAACCATTTCCATAAATATGGTTTGTGGGCATATCCAACCACAGAATAATCGTCCAAAAGCTACTGTAAATAATATTACAAAGACTACCCCAATAATCATTGATATTACGAACAGATGAAAATCCTGTGGCCAGAAAGGAGCTCCGAAAATGTTGAAACGTCGCTCTAACACATTAAACAATAAAAACTGATTGCCATTGATTTTGATAAAAGGAGCGGCAAATAAAAAAATCAATAACCCATAACTTACCCATTTGCGGTATTCATAAAATACGCCACTTGGTTTTTTAGGATACAACCAAGCACGTTTTCCTTCTTCGTTAATCGTACCGATAGAATCTCTAAATGTTTCGTTTTCTGGTGTTTCCAATGGTCAATGAATATTGATTATACGATTTATGTTATACTACTAACCTTTTTGATCCTAATTACTTACTACAGAAGTAGAGTCTGCAATAGTTACGGGAACAGTTTCTGGAATTTCTTTTTCTAGAACCTCTTCTTTTACAGCATCTGGATCGATCCAGATCTCGCCTTGCGCCTCTTTAGGTTCTGCAGGCGTTGTACCGCCTAATGTGATTACATAACTAGCCACTTGTGCCATTTCTGCCGGTTTTAGAGTTTGCTTCCAAGCAACCATCCCTTTTCCATCACGACCACCTTCAGAAATAGTTTTGAATACATTTTTAATACCTCCGCCCAAAATCCAATTCGGATCCGTTAGATTGGGGCCAATACCCCCTCCTCCATCTGCTTTATGACAGGCTACACAATTGGAAGTAAAAATGGCTTTCCCAGCATTAATATCCGCGGCATCGGTTAACAATGTTACCGTATTTATATCCACAAGATCTTTTGCGGTTTTTTTATACGCTTCTATAGCGATCAAAGCCTCTGCAACTTCTGTTTCATACTCTTCTGTCTGATTGTAATCATTAAATACATGGAACCGCACTAAATAGATAACTCCAAACAAAATAGTCGCATAAAAACCATATACCCACCAAGGCGGAAGGTTATTATCCAGTTCCTTAATTCCATCATAATTATGATCCAAAATGATTTCATCTTCCTCTTCTACTGGTGTACTATCCACTAATTTTAGATAGGTAGCTTTGATCCATCGAAACTGTTTGTCTTTTTTAATCTTCTGGCTTAGTACATAGCGTTCTTGAGCTTCGGGTTTCAGGGATTTAAACAACACACTTCGTAGTGCCTCTACACAAATCTCTATAGCGATCGCAAATAACAATACGATGCCTAACACTACCCAACTAACTGGTACTGCAATAAATGCTGATTCTTCTCCAGAATCCACTGCCCATTCTATTAAAAAATAAGTGATCAATAGTAATGCAATGACTCTGATATAGGATACTGTACTTCTCATAGTATTAATTCGTTTTCATTTTCAGATTCCAATGGAATCTCGCTTACTTCTTTTATATGTTCCTTTTTTGCTGAAATTACCCACCAGAATAAGGCAGTAAAAAAGATGAAAAATATCAGTAGTGATATGATAGGATATATCTCTACACCTTCGATACTTTCCATATGTCCTTTTATAAATTTAAACATGGTTTATTTCTTTAGTTTGAACTTGCAGTTTCGTTTTTAACTTTGATATCGGTTCCTAATCGCTGTATGTAGGCAATTAAGGCGATGACTTCTCTATCGCGCATTTCTATAAAATCCAATCCATTATCCTTGGCATATTTTTTATCTGCTTCATAGGTTTTGGCAAAATCTGGATCATCGTATAGGTTTTTCTCGATCTGTGTTGCTTGTTCATCCATCCATTTTTGTGCTTTAGCAATCTCTTCTGGAGTGTAAGGAACCCCAAGAGTAACCATAGCTTCCATTTTGGTTTCTGTATCCGATCGATCGAGTTCATTTTTTAGCAACCATTTATAACTAGGCATAATAGAACCCGACGATGTACTTTGCGGATCATAGAAATGATTAAGGTGCCAGTTATCCGAGTATTTACCTCCGATACGCATCAGATCAGGCCCAGTTCGTTTACTTCCCCAAAGAAATGGGTGATCATAGACATATTCACCAGCTTTAGAATACTCTCCGTATCGTTCTACCTCACTACGAAAAGGACGAATCATTTGCGAATGACAAGACACACAACTCTCTCTGATATATAGATCTCTACCTTCTAATTCTAGCGGTGTATAAGGTTTTACACTAGTAATTGTAGGGATATTGGAATCGATCATTAGCGTTGGTACAATCTGTACGGCTCCTCCAATAAGTATCGCAATTGTAGCAAAAATCGTAAGCTTTACCGGTCTTCTTTCTAACCAAGTATGATATCCTTCTTTTGCAGTTCTTTTGTTAGTTACTTTTGTTAATGGAGCAGCTTCTGCCAATTCATCGGTAACCGTATTACCCGCTTTGATAGTTTTGATTACATTATATAGCATAATAAACATCCCTAAGATGAACATACTACCGCCAATTGCTCGCATCCAATACATCGGTATAATTTCGTTTACGGTTTCTAAAAAATTACCGTATACCAAACTACCGTCTGGGTTAAACTGTTTCCACATAGAAGCCTGAACAAATCCAGCCACATACATCGGCAATGCATACATAATAATCCCTAAGGTACCAATCCAGAAATGTGCATTAGCCAATGCTGTAGACCACAATTTGGTCTTAAATATTTTAGGGATTAGCCAATATGCCATCCCAAAGGTGAAGAAACCATTCCATGCTAATGCTCCTACGTGCACGTGCGCAATCACCCAATCACTAAAATGTGCTATTGCGTTTACATTTTTTAAAGAAAGCATAGGTCCCTCGAACGTTGCCATCCCATATCCTGTGATTGCGACCACCATAAATTTTAATACTGGATCTGTACGTACTTTATCCCAGGCACCACGCAAGGTTAATAATCCATTGATCATACCACCCCAAGATGGTGCGATTAGCATAATAGAAAATGCCACTCCTAAGTTCTGTGCCCAATCTGGTAGCGAAGAATATAGCAAATGATGAGGTCCTGCCCAGATATAAATAAAAATCAATGACCAAAAGTGTACAATCGATAATCGATAGGAATATACCGGCCTATTCGCCGCTTTTGGCACAAAATAATACATCAATCCTAAAAAAGGAGTAGTAAGAAAAAAGGCGACGGCATTATGTCCGTACCACCATTGCACCAGTGCGTCTTGTACACCTGCATAGACCGAATAACTTTTTAGCGCACTTACGGGTAATTCTAAACTATTAAAAATATGAAGTACAGCCACAGTAACTACGGTTGCCAGATAAAACCAGATGGCTACATACAGATGGCGTTGTCTCCGTTTTAGAATGGTACCAATCAGATTCCACCCAAAAACTACCCAAATTACTGCAATCGCAATATCAAAAGGCCACTCTAGCTCTGCATATTCCTTAGAAGTTGTATATCCTAGCGGCAATGTAATTGCAGCGCCGACGATGATCAATTGCCAACACCAAAAATTAATGTTACTAAGCGTATCATTAAACATTCTGGTTTTTAGTAATCGCTGGGTAGAATAATACACTCCGGCAAAGATGGCATTACCCACAAAGGCAAAAATCACCGCATTGGTATGTAGTGGTCGTAAACGCCCAAAGCTTAACCAAGGGATTCCATCGGTAAGGTTAGGAAATAAAAACAGAAATGCCAGCAGCAATCCGACCGACATCCCTACAATACCCCAAAGCATGGTGGCGTATAAGAATTTTTTTACGATTTTATTATCGTAATAGAATTGTTCTATGTTCATATTATACGTGATTGTTATTAGTTGTTACTGAAGATTTTTCTTTGGATTCTGTAATCACCTCATCATCAAACAGCATTCTGATCGCGGGTGTATAGGTATCATCGTATTGTCCTTTTTTTACAGAAAGAATAAAAGCCACAAAAAACACGATGGCAACGACAATACTAATGGTTAATAAAACATAAATAACACCCATAAGATTCTTATTAGGCTCCAAAAGTATGAGTGCATGTTTTCTTAAAAAATGACATTTATCAGGTTTTAGAAAGGTAGTTTATGGTAAGAACTAGAACTGTTAATAGCATCTCTTAATTTGGCTCAGCAAAAAAGCTATACAAACTATCTGAATTAGAATTTTGAATTGGGGGAATTTTTACTTTATTTTAAAAGCGGAAAACAAATAATTACAAATGCGTGTAATTAATTACAAACGGTACTATGTGTAATAACTATACTCGCATGTTGTGCTTCATTTTGAAAACCGCTGATGAAAAGACTAATTGACCTAAATAATGATGATGCTCGAGCGTTCTTAATAAAAGAAGAATGCTATAGTAATATTGACCTTCCCTATTATTTTTCATTTAATCCTATATTAAAAAAGCTATCTAAAAAATTAGATGGAAAAAACCTAAAGGACTTTAGAAGTGATAATCCAAGGGACTTTGATGATGTTAATTATAAGTTGTTATCTAATAAAGATGGTAAATATGCATGGAGACCATTTCAACTAATTAATCCAGCAATTTATATTTCATTAGTTCATAAAATAACAGAAGAAGAGAACTGGAAACTAATTCAAGAAAGATTCAAAAAGTTTCAAAACGAAAAAAAAATAGAATGTCACAGTTTACCTGTTCTTTCCGAATCAGATAAAAAAACTGATAAGACGGCACAAATTCTCACTTGGTGGGAAATGATTGAGCAAAGGTCATTGGTTTTATCGTTAGATTATAAATATGTAATGCACACAGACATTTCTGATTGCTATAGTTCTATCTACACACATTCCATTCCTTGGGCAATTCATAAAAAAGTAGAAGCCAAGAAAAAGGCGAACAGAACAAAGAATTCATTGATTGGAGTGGCAATTGATAATCACCTACAGGACATGAGCTTTGGTCAAACTAATGGTATACCTCAAGGGAGCACGACAATGGACTTTATTGCTGAAATAGTCTTAGGATATGTTGACCTATTACTGGCTAATAAATTGGCTGAAGTGAATATTACAAATTATCGGATTTTGAGATATAGAGATGATTATAGAATATTCACCAACAATCCATTTGAATCCGAACAAATAACAAAAGAACTTTCAGAAATCTTAACAGGATTAGGTCTAAAGTTAAATGCAGATAAAACAGAGGCATCCGAAGATATTATAAAAAGCTCAATCAAACCTGACAAGAGATATTGGATTAGTAATCGAAGAATAGCAGAAAGTAAGCAAAAGTGGTTAATTCAGATTTATCTATTATCTGATTTATATCCTAATTCTGGAACCGTGGATACACAGATGCGAGAATTTTTAAAAGTATTAGAAGGGTCAAAGAAAAAAGATTCTCAATTAGAAACATTAATAAGTTTAGTAACGGAAATAGCTATACGAAACCCAAGAGTTGTCCCTATATCAATGGCCATTCTCAGTATTTTCTTGAATCGAATAAAGATTAATGATGAAAAGGTTCTTCTTGTCAAGAAGATAAAAATGAAGTTTAATCAAATACCTAATTCTTCATTCATAAAGGTTTGGTCTCAAAGACTATATATGAAAATCGAAAAGGACGAAACTTATGATGAGCCTCTTTGCAATTCTGTGATAAATGAAAATCAGAAAATCTGGAACTGTGAATGGTTAGATAATGGGATTAAGGATATTATAGAAGGCACTACAATTGTTAAAAAGGAAAAGGTCGAGAAGACGAAATCCAAAATGTCTAAGAAAGAAATAAAGAAAATTATTATCAAGAAAAGTTATTACGAATAAAAACTCAGAGATAGATTATGGACCAGGAAACAAAAAGTAACATTGCTTTAAACCAATTAAGAAACAAGCTTACTAATATTGAAGATTTTGGTGACGATGGATATAAAGCAAGATGCAAAGTAACTTACACAGTAAGGGGTAAGTCCGACACCGAAATATTAGAAGTCTATTTAATTGTTGGAGGATTTGAACCTATGATAAAACTAGATATTTATGAGTTAGGAGAAATTATTACCATAGACAAATATCACATGGATTTTAATCCTCGGTTTTCAAATAATACCAAATTTTCATACGATAATGACTCTGGTATCTTGACAATAGACGGAAAAAATTCTCCTAAGATTGGTAATTTCACTGTAGAAATAGAAGAAGTATAAACGAAGCACAACAATGGCTCATAAAGCATAGGCTTGCCGCAGGCGCAACACAAGCCAACGCTTCATAGCCTAGCCGTTAGCATTCATTGCCTATGAGTGACGAAATTAAAATAATAAATAGCTACAAGCTATACGAAATATTAGATTATATCAGAATTAGACCTCTAAATGTTCTGACATCCAAATCTATAACTGCTTTGGAAAATTATTTATGGGGTTATTGGGTTTATGGAACAAAAAACTACAGTGATCAAATTTATAACGAAGGAGATCCAGATTTTAATGAGTTCAAATGGTGGTTAAGCGAACAACCAAATATTCCTTTATCAACAGCTCCAAGGTTTTATAAACTCTTGTTGGAGAAATGCGATGAAAATGAAGAAAAAGCATTTGACTTGTTTTTTGAAAAACTTGACGAATTCAAAAAAATGAAACAATAATATGGCTAGTGGATTTATTGAAATCACTGATAAGAAAAGCTTTGCTCCAAGATGGACTGGTTTTGACGAAGTCATAAAGATCTTAATACGAGAATTAAATAATAACTCTGATAAAAACACTTCTGAATTAATAAAACATCTTGAATCTATAATTCCTCCTGAAAATTTTAATGAAGAATTAGAAATGGGATGGGGTTTTATTGATGAACGAATTGATGGAACTACTTCAAGAGTATTAGAACTAAAAAAAATGACGACTGAAAATCTGGAATTATTTTGGGAAGCGGTTAAAAACGGATATGATAACCTGATTAAATTTGGAACCGAATACTCAACACTCTATCCTGAATTAATGAAGGAGTTATTGGAAATGAAAGAATAAACGCATCATACAATAAACGTTATCACCAATTAGTTGAATGATAGAAAAAAGAATCTCAGATCGAATAGAATACTGCTTAAAGAAGGGTAAGAAAATTTCTTTTCTAGTAGGAGCTGGAATTTCTGCAGAAAGTGGAATTCCAACTTTTCGCGGTGAAGACGGTTACTGGGTATCTGGTTCTAAAAACTATAAAGCTCAAGAAATTGGAACAAAAAGGTTTTTTAATATAGCTTCTCACGAAGTATTGAAATTCTATTTATATAGGAAATCTATAACTGAATTTGCTAAGCCTAATCAAAGTCATTTAATGCTCAAAGAGATTGAATCTTTATTGAATGATAATTTTGCTTTGATTTCCCAAAATGTAGACAGCTTGCATAAAAAAGCAGGTAATTCTGATAAAAGAACATATCTAATTCACGGCGATCACGATTTTATGAGATGCGGAGATGAATGTTCCAATGAATTATATCCTTTCCCAGAAGGAATTAAATTAAAAGGTAGACAAAAAGATCAACTAACCGAATCTGAAATTGAATTTTTAAAATGTCCTAAATGCAATGAAGATTTAAGACCTCACGTATTGTGGTTTGATGAATATTACAATGAGAAGTTTTTTAAAAAGGATAGTGTACTAAGAATTTCAAAAAAAACGGGAATATTATTTGTTTTAGGAACATCTGGAGAAACTACTCTTCCACAAATAATTGCTAAAAATGTCTTAGCTAAGAGTGGAACTGTAGTAGAAATAAATATTAATGAGAGTTATTTTTCGGAGCTTTTAAGTAACAAAGCAAACGGAATTGTAATTAACTCTAAAAGCACTCCATTCCTTAGTGAACTGAAAACTGAAATAGAAAAAAAGGTGATAACACGATATATGTGATCATAGCAGTTAGGTGATCAATCGAATGGTTCTTGTATATTTGGTAAGGCGCAATGCTTGCAGAAGGTAAAAGTTAGCAACCAATGCGAAGAAAGATCGAAAAACAGGGTAACATTTTGCTCTGCTACGACACATATATTAAACGTTAGGTGCAATTACTATGATGACCGAAAGAAGATTTTTTGTTTGGGATGATAAAGACAATAATACCCCTGTTAAACTTGGAGATAGTGTAAGCGATCTGCTTGATGAAAAAGTTATAGTTAAAAGTGAAGAAAAAGACTCAGAATTTAGACTCCTACAAAATGAAAATATCTGGATAGGTTCTGAAAACGACAGTGTAAATTACATCTACTTCACGCGAAACTCTGGTGATGAACTTTTAAGATTTGATCCATTTAAATTCGAATATCCTGCAACCGAACCTATAACTAAATTTCTAAATACGAAATACAAACAAATGACCTTCAAGAGCATTGATGAAGTAAAGAAAAATTATTCAGGGGATCTTCTTTACATAATTTTTCGAGATTTTAATCCCTCAAACATATTTCTAATGAGGCTTGAAAACACAAACTAATGGAGCAATACAACTTTATAGCTTCCGATAATTTTGACCTAAATTATTTTAAAGAAATCGACAAATTCGTTGATTCATTTCCTGACTTTCAAACAGTATCACTAAAGAACGACAATGAACTTAGGAACTTATTAGATTTATTGGAAATTAAGGATTATCGTGAATTAGAAATTCCAGATTCTGAATTTCAAAGATGTTGGAATATATCAACGGCAAAATTACCTGAATTGAATGAAGCAGAATTTAATAAGTTCTATGAACTATGGATTACTAAATCTGATAGAATGAATAATATGGATGAGTATGGTCAGTTAATATTCCTTCAGGGTCTTTCCCGCGAGTGGAATACAAAAAAATACCGAATGATTGTTAAGGAAATAAAAAGCACCTAACACGATATATATGATCATAGCTGTTTAGCGCTAAATCGAAAGGTCTTTGTATATTTATAACGGCTCAATGCTTGCAAAAGGAAGAATATAGCAACCAATGCGCAGAAAACGTCGACAGTTAGGTAACATTTGCCACAGCTACGACATATACTTAACGTTACAGCCAATACCCGAAATACTTTATAAATAGTAAAAAACTTAAATGAGAAAAAAACTAAAAATTATATTTCTTACAATACTTTCATTAGTCCTATTCCTCTTAGTACTTCTTTCCATTCAATATACACCTACCTATGTTTATCGACTTATAATAATGAATGTCGCAGATGTTTATGATTATAAGAACTTTGAAAATCACGAGATTCAGGGAGCGAAGAGTACCAATACGTTCATTTCTCAGCCTAAAGAGAAGTATATAGAATCCTTATTCGAAGAACTCGTAACTAAAACTGGATTTAATAGCTTTGAAGAGTGGGCAATCAAGTCTAAAACTACTGCGTTAATTGTCATCAAAAAAGACACCATAATTTATGAGAAGTATTTTAATGGATTTAATAGAGATTCCTACTTCCATTCTCAATCTGTGGCAAAATCTTTTATATCATTTTTAATAGGAACTGCTATTGATGATGGTCTAATTAAAAGTATAGATGATCCTATAACAAATTACGTCCCTGAACTTTTAGAGCGTGATCAGCGCTTTAAAAAAATAACTATTAAAAATTTACTCGAAATGCGCTCTGGACTTGCATACAATACAAGTCTTATACCTTTTACCAACATTCATTCTCCTTGGCACGACGAAGCGGTTGGGTACTATCATCCCAATGTTCGAAAGCTGTTACTTGAGAATGTAGAAATTTCATCCGAACCGGGAAAAGATTTTCAATATTCCAATTATAATACAAGTTATTTAGGATTAATTCTAGAAAGAGCTACTAACTTAACTGTATCCAATTATTTGGAGCAGAAACTATGGTCAAGAATAATGGAATATGATGCGCTTTTCTCCTTAGATAGTAAGGAATCTAATTTTGAATATATGCCAAGTCGTTTGATTGCCCGAGCGATTGATTATGCACGTTTTGGTCAGCTTATGCTCAATGAAGGTAATTGGTATGGTAATCAGATTGTATCAAAAGAATGGGTACAAGAATCTACCCGAGAAAACAAATCAATTCCACGGGATATTTATCCAAAATGGTTTGGAAGAAGCGACAAAAGAATTTATTACAATTACCAATGGTGGGGTCATGTAAATAAAAACGGTACTTATCATTTCTATGCAAATGGAAATCTTGGACAGAACATCTACATTATTCCCGAAAAAGAAACTGTAATTGTTCACTGTGGTAATTCACTTCAATATTACAGTAGTGATTTTGATTTATGGAATGTTGCTTTACAGTTGAATTAGAATTAAATAACAGTAAAGATTCAAAATAAAAACTGACTGTAACACAGTGTATAAAACATAGCTAATAAGTGCTTAACCGAAAGGTTTGTGTATATTTAGAATGTCCGCCAAATTTTTAATTTGGCTTTTAAAAAGAGAAAAATTAAAAACAAAATATAAAAATTCGGTTAAGTGCTTAATCGAAAGGACAGTTCCCTTTAATTCCGTACTAATCATAGCCGAGACGTTGTGCATAATGCGAAAAAAAACGCAGTGAATAATCTGAAGACTATAAAAGAATATTACAGACCGATTCAGCCAACAGTTTCGGCTAATGATAATGAAATAAGTTATCAAGAGAGTAAACCAAATAAAGAAATTGAAAATTTCATCTATTGTTTTTGGCAACTTAAAACGCTGAAACCATTAAACAAAGATTATAATTACCGAGTAGTTTCAGACGGCTGTATCGACATATATTTTGACCATAAACAACCGACCGAAAACTTTATAATGGGATTTTCTAGAAAGTTCGTCCAATTTCCAATTGGAAAGGAATTTGATTACATAGGGATTCGTTTTTTACCTTCTGCATTTCCACACTTATTCGGAATAAACGCCAGAATTTTAAGTAATCAATCTCAAGAACTAAACAAAGTTTTACCTAATTTTTCCGAGTGGATAAATTCACAAATCACGACTACCGATTCATTTGAAAACATTGTAAAAATACTGAACGAAAGAATAATTGAATTTTTAAAAAACCAGGATATTCATTACGACCACCGTTTTTTAGATTCACTAAACCTAATTTTCCAAAAAAATGGATACTTGAACACAGAAAAAGACCTTAATACAGGTTTAAGTTCAAGACAACTTCGCAGAATTTTCAATTTTTATATAGGAACAACAGCTAAATCGTTTAGCAATGTTGTACGCTTTCAACATATTTTAAATGCAAAACCTTCCAAACAAAGTTTAAAAGAAAACAAGTTATACTTTGATGTTGGATTTTTTGACCAAGCTCATTTCGTTAAAAACTTCAAAACATATTACGGAGTTACACCCTCCGAAGCCTTCCATTAAGTTTGTCCGATTTTTACAATGTATAGGTTTCTTGCAAACCTAAATTTGTAGCAACAAAATTATTGACAATGAAAGCATTTATATTAACAGCATTTGTTCTTACAGCAGGTTGGGCAAATGCACAAACAACAAACAAGATGAAACTTAATGCAGGAATAATCACTGAAAAATTACAGGAAACCAAGAAATTCTATACAGAAGTATTGGGATTTGGAGTAAGTTTTGAAAACGAATTTTATTTATTACTTCACACCCCCAATAATTCGGCAGAAATCAGTTTTTTACAACCGAACCACCCAAGCCAAAAACCAATTTTCCAATCAGCATTTAATGGAAATGGAGCTTATTTGACTATTGAAGTTGAAAATGTAGATGTAATTTATAAGCAACTAAAAGAAAAGAGAGTCCAAATGGAAATCGAAATCCGAGACGAACCTTGGGGAGACAGACATTTTGCAATAAAAGACCCAAATGGAATTGGAATCGACATTGTAACTTATACAAAACCAGAATAATAAAATACTATACACAACAAGATATAAAAAAACATAGGGCTTTTGTGTTAACTCCAAAGTTCTGTGTTTTTTTACAAAGTCGCCAACTATAAAATTTGGCATTTTTCAACAAAAAAGATAAAAGCAAAATATTATATTTGACGTAATACCAAACCGAAATGTATTGCTTATAGCCTCCCCTACGTTTCTTATACTAACCGCTACCTACAAGCAAAAAAATGAAAAAAATTCTAATATTTTTTATAATATCAATTACAAGTCTGAGTTGTAACAACAAAGGAAAAGATGGTGGAATTAAAACCAAAACCAAATCTGATTTTGAAAAATATGATGAATTAGTTTGGAGCGGAATGCTAAATTTTAAGGACAAAGATTATCAAAACGCATTATCCAATTTTCAAGACGCCTTTAAAATAAAACCTGATGAAAGTACTTCAGATTATTTTTATGCTTCTGCATCTGCTTTAAACTTAAAACAAGATAAAGTTGCAAAGGATTTTATAATAACAGCAATTCAAAAAACTAACGCATCCGAAAATTATTTTGACAGTTTTGATGAATTTAATGCTTTTAGAGAAAACAAACTTTTTTCAGAGATAAAAGCTAGGTATTCCAAGTACAAAACTGACTACACTAATAATCTTAAGAACCCTGAAATATATAAAGAGATTGAGTTATTAGCAGAACGAGACCAAAAAGTTAGAACAGATGGCAGTAGTGTTGAGGAAATGCAAAGAGTCGATAGTCTGAACATCAAAAGACTAATTGAAATAAACAAAGAGTACGGTTGGTATGATAGGCAATGGATATTACTATGGCATCACAGAGGGATTCATCGAGAGAACAATTACGTTTGGAATTATTTTAGACCATTAATCAATAAAAAAATTGAGAAAGGCGAATTAAGAAAAAACTATTGGGCAAGATTTGATGATGAAAATTCTATGCTTAGAGGTAAGGGCGTTCAAATATATGGAACGTACTGGAATAATTATGACCAATTCCCAATTGAGAATATAAACACGGTAGATAGTTTGAGAAATACGGTCGGATTACCTCCTTTGGCATATATAGAAAAGGTTTATGATGTAGAATTACCTGAGGGATATACAGTAAAAATGCCCCTAACAAGATATAAAAAAAATAGGGAGAATTAGTACTTAATCGAAAAATCTACGTGTGTTTAGAAAGTCGCCAAATTTAAAAATTTGACTCGTTCTCAATCCGAAAATAATCCTTAATTTAAACGCTAAAAACTATATCCAAGACTGTGAGCAGTAATCGAAAAATCGACAACATATCCAAAAATCGTGACCTCTATCAAAGATTGTTTTTTAGTATCCGTTATTTAAAATAAAACTTTATATGCGACTAATCATTGTTATTATAGTGTGTATCTGTTGTTTCAGTTGTAAAAACCAAACAATAGTAAAAAACGAAGTACAAGACCAAGCATTAGAAAAAAGAGTTAGACCTGTGCATGATACAATTGGTTTCACAAAATATAATTGGCAATTAGACTCAATTTATAAGCGTTTAGGCATTAAGGATTCTAAAAATAGTATGCAATGGAAAGCAGCTGTAAGTCCACATGACGATTACAAATACGCTGGACGTTTGTATTATGAATCGCTTAAAGGAATTAATGCCAACACTATTATTCTCGTTGGTGTTGCTCATCGTGCTCGAAACTTTAATCTTCAAGACAAAATCATTTTTGGAGATTTTACACATTGGGAATCTCCTTATGGTGATTTAAAAGTGTCTGATATAAACTCTGAAATTATTGAGCAACTTCCAAAATATTCATACTTGGTTCATAACGATATGCAAGAACTAGAACATTCTTTAGAAGCGATTGTGCCCTTTTTACATCGGAAAAACAAAAATCTAGAAATTATCCCAATACTTGTACCCTTTATAAATTATTCATTGATTGATGTCATAGGTAATGATCTTTCTATTGTGGTGTCAAAAATTTTAAAAGAAAAGAATCTTGCCTATGGAAAAGATGTAGCAGTTGTTATTTCTAACGATGCTGTTCATTATGGTAATGAAGAATGGGGTAGAGATTTAGCACCTTTTGGAGTTGATGATGAAGGCACTAAAAAAGCTAGAGCTCTAGATATAGAGATTATCGAGAAGTGTTTAGTAAACGAAATTAGTAATGAAAAAATAAAAACGTTTACAGAATACACCGTGCAAACTAATGATTATAAAGAATACAAATGGGTTTGGTGTGGTCGTTATTCTGTACCTTTTGGAGTGAGTTTTGCAAATAAATTAAATCAGGCATTACATAATAAACCGTTACAAGGAACTTTTTTAGATTATCAATCGAGTATAGATCATGAGCTTATAACAGTAGAAGACTTAGGAATGGGAACTACAGCTATTGCAACTCAAAAACACTGGGTAGCTTATGCGAGTATCAAATATGAATAGATATGTAATCCTTAATGGTCTTAAAATTAAAAAAGAAGCCTTAAAGAAAATTACTCAGTACAGTTTAATTACGACCATGAAAGAATCGTTTATTTGAGCAGACAAGTAATGCATATTAAATCAAAATAAACAATAAAAACAGCTGTATGATACTGTTGATGATCTAGTCAAAGGTAGAAATTCAGCAATTTTAATTGCCGTACTAACCATAGCCGAGAGCCACCTTCCATAATAACCAAAAGCCCAGCTACTACATTAAAAACTTATACTTTTTTGACATAGTTTTACATTTGATATGGCAAAACAATTATGTAAACTATCCGAATTAGAATTTTGAATTTGGGGAATTTTTACTTTATTTTAGAAGTGGAGAACAACTAATTAGATACAAATGTATACATGTCCTTTGTAACTAACTATACTTACAAATTGACTGTAATTTCAAGAATTCCGTAAATGGCTAGAATATATGGAACCATAGGATCATTAAAATCTCTAAAATCTGAGTTAGAGACTAAAGGAGTTACTAGATTTAATTCTGTCGGAGAGATTAATGTTTTTTTATCGAATTATAATTTAGAAAAAAGCGCAATTATTAATGACACATCAGATCAGTTAGAAAAGGAATATTCTGAAACATGCATTAACCTGGAACAAAAAATTGAAAGTAAAGCTAAAATAATCAATGTAGAAACGGAAAGAATAGATCACAAGATTTCTGATTTACGGACAAAAACTGACTTAATTCATAGCAATAAAAATGATAACTTTTTAAAAAAATTAATATCAAGTGTAAAACTTTATTTTTTAAAATATAAAGTCAATCATTTTGTAAAAAACAAAACTAGACTGATAAGTTTATCTGTAAAAGAAATCTCTAAAAACATTAAAAATGATGAACTTTTTATAAAAAAATATAAAGCTGAAAAAGAACAGCTAATTAAACAAAGAGCAAAATCCAAAATTGAAGAATTAAAATATATCCATGATGTTTTAGAAAACTCAAGAAATCTAATTGCAGGCTCATTAGGAGAAAATTTAGTTGTTAAAGAAATAAAGAAACTTTCAAATGATTATGCTTTGATTAATGATTTTAATTTGAGTTTTTCTCATCCAATTTTTTATAAAAAACATAATCAGAGAATTAATTCTATACAAATTGACCATCTCTTAATTTCGAAAGCTGGAATTTTTATAATAGAAACAAAAAATTGGAGTAAATCATCTATCAATTCTTTAAGCCTAAGGTCACCGATTGAACAAATCGAAAGGTCAAATTTTGCTCTTTATATTTTCCTTTCAAAAAATATAGTTTTAAACGAACATCATTGGGGAGAACAAAAAATTCCAATACGAAATCTTATTGTAATGATTAATAATAAGCCAAAAGCTAAATTCAAGTACGTAAGCATAAAACTACTTAGAGAACTGAATGACTATATAAAATATTTTGAACCTGTTTTAACCGAAAAGCAATTGAATAGAATAATAAATAAATTGCTAAAATAGTTCTTAATTAACTAAACAAATACAAAAACACTACCCTCCATAATAACCAAAAGCCCAGCTACTACATTAAAAACTTATACTTTTTTGACATAGTTTTACATTTGATATGGCAAAAGAGCTATAAAAAGTATTTAATTTTGAATTTTTAGTTTAGGGAATTTTTAGTCTATACTAGAGACGGAAAACAACGAATTATCAATACACGAAATTAATTACTAATGCGTATATGCCTCCCTTTTATAATTATATCAATATGCTGTAGTGCATTTTAAGAAAAACTGTAACAATCATTAAAAATTGTAATCTTTAGAGTACGAAATCAATAAACAACATGTTAACTAAAACTACTAGTTCTTCTCTATTACTAATTGTCATTTTATTAATTGGTTGCAAACCAAATGAAGATAAAAACCACTCAATCAAAGGTATTTGGAAATCCATCGGTTATGGGGAAATCCTGAAAATAGATGCTAATTCTTATGAATATTTTGACATAAGTGACATTTCTTGCTTACCAGTAAAAGAAGGTACTGTTTCGGAAATCGCAAATTCAATGCAAGTTTCAAATGATACGCTAATCATAAATCGTGGATTTAACAGATATCGCTACCTCAGAATAAAAAAGCTTCCAGATTTTTGCAATCAAAACTCAAAAGATAAAAACAACATCTTGTATAATTTCGAGGTTTTTGCAAATACCTACAAAAATCACTACGCATATTTCAAACTGAATAAAATTGATTGGGACAATCTTTACATAAACTCAAAAAATAAAATCAATTCAAAAAGTACAGAGGTTGATTTATATATAGTTATGGAAGATATGATTGAAAAGTTGAAAGATAACCACGGTTCGATAACACCAACAGATGAAGTTTATAAATTAGCAGAAAATCAAATCCAACCAGAATTAGCAGAAGAAGAAACAAAAGAATTGAAAGAATATGGCGATTTTGAGATTGCTGGAATGGTTGCAAATTATTATCTTAGAGAGGATTTGACCAAAGATACGTGGCTTATGAAATGGGGCAAGATGGAAAACAATGTTGGTTATATCCAAATCAAAGCAATGTTTTTGTATGCAGATTTGAATTTAAACGATAGTCTTGTCAAAGAAAATGGATTTATTTCAACATATATGGATGCATTTGATAGTTTAAATTATCAACAGCAAATTTCAGAAGAAGTTGATGGAATAAGTAAATTAATGGATACAATAATGCAGGACCTTAAGGAAACAAATTATCTCATTATCGATGTTCGTTTTAATGGTGGTGGACATGATGTAGTATCATTAGAAATTTTGAGACGATTTAACTCCGTCAGAAAACAAATCGCTGTTAAAAAAGCAAGACACAATAACAAGTATACTATAAAAACACCGATTTATTTAGAGGCCGCCCAAAATCCCTATACAAAACCAGTATATTTATTAACTTCCCAACAGTCTGCAAGTGCAGCTGATATGATGGCTTTGAGTTCAATGGAATTAGATAATTTGAAACGTATTGGCTCACATACAAATGGAGCAATTTCGGATGCTTTGCAAAAGACATTACCAAACGGTTGGTATTTTTCTCTTTCTAATGAAATTTACACAGATAATAATGATAAATGTTATGAAAACATAGGAGTTCCTGTTAATTATGAATTGAATTACCCCAATGATAGACAGACTTTTTTTAGAAGTGTTGCTGACGATTTAGAAAAAGATAAAAAAAATATTTTAAACGCAATTAACGAGTTACAAAACGAGTAAAAATATATCACGACAAAGAACTGAGGTAAAAAACATAGGACGGTTTAGACTTTCAGAAAAGTCTGTGTTTATTTATAAAGTCGCCAAACCGAAACGTATCGCTTATCACTTGCCCTACGTTTCTTGTACTAGACCTTATCAACAACCTAAAACCTAAACTATGAAAACTGAGATTAATACAATCTGGATTGACTTACACGAAGAACTTTATAAATTCATTTTAGGGAAAATAAAAGATGAGCAAGCATCAAAAGATATTCATCAGGAGGTGTTCTTGAAAGTTCAAACTAAAATCCATCAACTAAACCATTCTTCTAAACTTACATCTTGGGTTTATCAAATTACAAGAAATACTATTATTGATTATTTTCGAAAAGTAAAAAATGAAAATACATCTATAAGTGGGTTAGATTTTCCTGAAATAGACAAAAGTAATTTTGATTACTCAAATCTAACAAACTGTATCAATCAAAAAATAGAAAACCTTTCTTCTCAACATAAAGAAGCAATTATTTTAACTTCTTTTAAAAATTATTCACAAAAAGAACTGGCAGAACATTTAAAAATATCATATTCCGGAACAAAATCAAGGGTTCAAAAAGCTAAAGAAATTTTAAAAGAAAACATTTTAGATTGTCCAAATGTAGAATCTGATAGCACCGGTAAATTAATAGACTTCGAAAAATAATTAAAATAAACTACGTCTTTTTCTAACTAATTGCGTCTATCCTATATAACATCTAAAAAAAATCAAAATGGGTAGTTTAAAAAAAATAGTAATAGTACAAGTTCTTAATGCTTTTGCAGAAAATGGGAAAGGTGGTAATCCAGCAGGTGTAGTTTTAAACGCGGATGAATTATCTGATAAAAATAAACTGGAAGTTTCTAAAAAAGTAGGTCTATCCGAAACCGCTTTTGTTTCAAAATCTAAAACAGAAGACTATAAATTGGATTTCTTTACCCCAACTAAACAAATAGCACATTGTGGGCATGCCACGGTAGCAACATTTTCTTATTTAAAGCAAATTGGTTTATTGAAAAATGATAGTTCTTCAAAAGAAACTATAGATGGGAGACGAAAAATAGAAATAATTGGAGATTTAGCGTTTATGGAACAATTGGTTCCCAAATATACTGATGTAAACAACGAAGAAAGTATCATTTTAAAATCATTAGGGTTAAAGAAAAAAGACTTGATTCCAAATGCACCAATTAAATTAGTTAATACAGGGAATTCATTTATACTCATTCCTGTTAAAAACAATGAAATTTTAAAGAATATAACTCCCAAATTTGATTTGATTAGTGACGTTAGTGATAAGTTTGATTTAATTGGTTACTATGTATTCTCTACCGACACAAAATCTGACGCTACTTCAAGAATGTTTGCTCCTCGCTATGGAATTTTAGAAGAGTCAGGAACAGGAATGGCTGCTGGACCACTTGCTTGCTATTTATTTGACATTTTAAAAATTAAAAAAAAAACTTTTCACATTCAACAAGGAAAATATATGAAAGAGCCTTCATCAAGCATGATTATTGTTAAATTACAAATCAATGAAGGAGAAATAAAGAATTTAATGGCTGGTGGAAAAGGAATACTCAATAGACAATTAAAGATCGAAATTGACGATTAACAACTAGTTATCAACTTAGATGTTTATAACACCGAACAAACAATATGAAAAACAATCCACTTTTATACATTTTAATAGCTTTGATTATTATTAGTTGTACTAAAGAAGAAAAGAAAATAATCGTTGAGGAATGGAAATTAGAATACAAAAATGATACTAATGGAAACAAAGTATTCGGTAACAAAGAGGCACTAATCTCATATGTAAGAAAAGGAAATCCTATTAGAATTGGTTGGGCTTCGCGAAGACGAAATGATTCGACAAAAACGGTTGAACATATTGTCGATGCAGAATTTATAACAATTGCAAATGGAGAAGAAGTCTTTGCACAGATTAAACCATTCCTTGCTCAACGTCCTGATTTAACGAGTGACACGCTGAGCATGACCTTAATGCCATCACAATCTCATTGGATTTTGAGCACAAATGGACTAATTAGCACGATGAGTATTAATTACGGTAAGGATACTGTAAGTACATCGAAGCCAAAACCATTTAGACATAATATAAGTTGGTTTACAAAAAAATCTAATTCATCAAAAAAAGCAAAACCTCTATGGGACTAAATGAATAATCAACAACGGCTAACAACAAGTAAACTCAGAAATTCCTGTTACACCTTTAATAAAAGGAATTCATTAAAAAAAACCATAAAACTTAGCGAGGATCATAGTTAATATGTAATGAATTCGTTGTAACATTTTCATTAATTCTCATACCCATAACCTATAATCTTAAATTTAAATTATTTGCATTATTGACATATAATTAATTGCGGCAGAATTTCCCTATCAGAAATTCTCTTGCATTAATTATCTTTAGCAACGGCAGAAAGTACTCGCATACTTTCTTGCGAATAATCATACACAAAACATTAGATATTAATTAAGGAAACTGAATTGAAAATTAGAGAAACATATAGAAATGATTATACCATTTCAACCGACAAGGATAAATTAGATATTTTGAGCATTCATAAATTCCTTGCAAATGAGACTGATTGGGCTAACGGAATCCCAATCAATACTTTTAAAACATCCGTTGAAAACTCGTTGAATTTTGGGCTTTATTACCAAAACAAACAGATTGGCTTTGCCAGAATAATTTCAGACTATTCGACTATTGCATATTTAGGAGATGTTTATATCCTAAAAGAATATAGAGGAAAAGGATTAAGTAAATGGCTGATAGAGGAAATCATGGAACACCCGAACCTTCAAGGATTAAGACGCTGGATTTTATTAACTGACACTGCTGAATGGCTTTATAAAAAGTATGGATTTACGGAAATACCAAATCCTGAATTTTATATGGAAAAACATAACCCAAATGTATATAACGGAATAGATAACACTAATGCCGACAATGCATAAAAAATCATAGAGAGGTTTCTGCTTTCCTGAAGGTTTGTGGTTATCTACAAAGTCGTCAACTATAAAATTTGGGGTAGTATCAATCCAAAACGTATTGCCTATCAACTGCCTTACGTTTCTTATACTGAATGTTAACTACAAACTGCACAAACACTCGAACTTAAAAAAACAGGATCAAGTGAAATTGAACACCCCAAAACTAGGGGCTACCCAAAAATGAAAAAACAATAAGCAACCATTTAGAAAAAAATTGCGTCTTTATAAATAGAAGTACTTTAAAAACCAAGCAAACATGTTAGAAAATCCAAAAATAAACATCAAAATCAAACTTTCTTCATTATGGGCTTCAGCAACTTTCTGTTATTTATATGGAGATTATTTTGAACTCTACACACCAGGTAAAATAGACAGCTTACTTACAGGCGAAAATATTTTAGACAGCCCTACCAAATTATTAATTGCAACAATAATTTTAGCAACTTCATCCATAATGGTTGCTGCTTCAATTATTCTTAAACCAAAAATAAATCGTATTCTGAATATTACATTTGGAATGTTATTTACAATAATGATGTTATTTATTGGATTCAATTCTAATACGGAATGGTATGGATTCTACGTGTTTTTAGCGTTTTTAGAAAGTATTATTACTGCTTTAATTGTTTGGTATGCTTGGAAATGGCCTAAAGAAAAAAGCATCTCATCATGAAAATTAGGACATAGAATAGAAAAAAGTACTGGAATATTCTAGTATAGGACAACAATCAATTCTAATCACTAAAATGAGAAGAGCCCGTTGCCAACTATGTATAAGAATAATCCTAAATTAGGTGCTTAATCAAAGGTTAGTACCATTTTGTTACGCCTGATTTTCCTTCGAAAAATCCTCGCACACAAAACCGCACTATTCTTATACATTAAACGTTGGTAAACATTTGAAGAAATTAATTAATGAACATAGAAGTTATTAAACCTTCAGATATTGAACTTCAAAAATACATTGAATGTTTTTATATTTTAACACATTCAAAAGAAGAAGGCAGAACAACTTATTTTACATTTCCCAGTATTTTTTCTATAGTGTCAATTTCTTCTAATACAAATGTAGTTAGAACAAATAGGTTTATAAAAACTACAGAGTCTTCAATACTAAATTTTGATTCCAATTTAGACACTCGCTTCACAAATCCTATTTTGATTCAATATGAGGGTTACGTTAAAGAAATTACAACTTATTTTAAACCATTAGGTTTGAATGCCTTTTTAAATAGGCCACTTAATTATTATTGTAACTCAGATAAAACACAATTTTTACCTTTTTTAGATTATATGGATGTTATGAGTTCAATTCTAAAAATAGCATCATCTGATAAAATAATGAAACTACTCGAAAATTACTGGTCTAGTAAACTAAAAAATGATAGGCCATTAAAGCTTGAAAAAGCCATTAAAGCCATAATTGAAAATCCTAATAGATCAATCTCTTCAATCGCAAATGATAGTAATTTAAGTCACAAGACTTTAATTTCACATTTTAATAAAAACATGTGTAAAACCCCTACTGAATTTAGAAAAATCGTTCGTTTTAGGAAAACGCTAAAAAACAAAAAAGAAAATAATTTAACACAGTTAAGTTACTTGTCAAATTATTTTGACCAAGCACATATGATTAAAGATTTTGATAAACTTACTGGTTACAAACCAAAAGATTTTTTTAAAAATTTAACCTCAATTGATGAAAAAATAAATTGGATTTTCACATAAGGGTAAAATCTGTACAATTCTACTTTACAATAATTGCTGATTTTTGGCTATCAAAATAAAAAGATGATAGAGATTACAAATGCAGTTTTATATGCTGATTTTGAAATTATTGAAAGTTTAGTTAAGCAAATTTTACATAAATTTTATGACCCAGTTATTCCAAAAGAACATACTAAATATTTCATAAATAAGTATCAAACAGCAAAAGCAATAGAGCAACAGGTTGAGAATGGAAGTAATTATTTTTTACTTAAATATAAAGGCTTGAATGTTGGTTATCTCGCCCTAAATAAAACGTCTGATTTTTTGTTATTAGATAAGTTATACCTACTAGAAGATTATAGAGGTAAAAAGATTGGTAAAAAGGCAATTGAATTTACTGATAGTTTCGCTAGAAAAATGAATATTTCAAGAATTGAATTAATCGTACACAAAGAAAACCTTAAAACAATAGAATTTTATAAAAAAATGGAGTTTAAATTACTAGACATAGTACCTAACCATTTCGAGACTGGTCAAATTATTGAAAATTATCAAATGGCAAAAATATTAGTAACAAAGTAAAACGTCTACAATGTAAAAAAACACAGGGCAAAGACAATTTGAAAGATCAGTTCTTTTCTGTGATATCGCCACTATAAAATATGGCATTTAGAACAAAAAAGATAAAAGCAAAACATTTATATTTGGATTAGTACCAATCCGAAATGTACCGCTCATCACCTGCCCTACATTTCTTATACTAGACGGTTAACCATAATTATAAATATGAATATAACTATTAATACATTTCTACTTTCACTTTTATTCTACTACTCTTATTCTCAAACTAGTAAAATTACTGTTATTATACCTGATTGTGGAGTAGATTCTCAATGGAAAGAAATAAAAGCAGACGTAAACGAAGCATATTGGGGTGTTTATGAGAAAAAAAAGTACCATAACAGGGGTAATTTTCTAATTAAAAAATATGATAATACTAAATCTACTATCCCAAAGTTTTTAATAAAGGGGTTAAATTTAAAAGATAGTATTTTTACAACAGGAAAATGGGTAAATAGAATGTTGTACCCAGGAGAATCAATTCCATTTTCTGTCTATAGCATAGAAGATGAGCAGAATAGCAAAAATTACTTTCTCTACGCTAAAGGGAATATAATTGAAACAGAAAAAGGTGAGTTTCCATATTTTAAGAAAATTAAAAATTATGAACTTGTTGTAGATTCATACAACGATAAAACTCGTCAAACAATTAGAAAAATGGATTTTTTTTCTTTTCCTTCTGGTGGTTTTGAAGGAGGAGTATTTATCCATTGGATTGGAGACTTGAATGGAGATAAGCTACTTGATATGTTAATTGGAACTTCTGAACATTATGCTGGATCAACGCTTTCAATATTTTTATCCAACAATATTTCTAAAGAGTTATTTAAAGAATATAACGTTGGAGGATGTTCCTGGGATTAACATTATATATAATAATATTAAAAACAAGTTACTGAATGATAGAAATCATTGATTTAAGTCAAGAAATTTACGAGGGAATGCCTGTTTATAAAGACCTTCCACAAGTTAAAATGACAGTTCATAATTCCCATGAAGAATGGAATGGAATAAAAAACCCAAAAATTAAAACACCAGCTGTTCATAAATTAGAATTAGGGGAACATACCGGAACACACGTTGATGCAATAAACCATATGGCAATTGAACATAAAGGAAAATCAATTGACAAAATGCCTTTATCCATGTTCTATACTCAAGGAATTTGTTTAGACTTTTCTCATAAAGGACTAAAAGAATTAATTGAACCTAATGAAATTGAAAATGCTTGTATAGAGGCTAATTTGAAAATAGAAAAAGGAGATACTGTATTGATTTATACTGATCATTATCGAAAAAACTTTAATGGAAAAGATTGGGGTAATGGACCTGGGATTTCTACAGAAACTGCTCGTTGGTTAGGAGAAAAAAAAATATCAGCTTTCGGAGTTGAAACGATGTCACCTGGAGTTCCGGGAATCTCAAATAAAAAAGTGCATCATATTTGTGGAGAATTGAATTTTACACATTACGAGAATATGATAAATCTACATCTGCTAATCGGTAGAGGAAGATTTCGATTTATTGGACTTCCACTGAAAATTAAAGGAGGAACAGGTTCACCTGTTAGAGCTATCGCAGTATTCGAAAAATAACAACTTTGGCTACACCCTATAAAGCTAATTATTTACTAAATTTAGTGCTCTAACCAGGCATTAAAATCATTTTATGTTAAACCCTATATACAATCAGGACTAATATGAAAAATAAATAACAGAAGAATGTCAGAATTAAATTCACTATTTGTTAAGGTAAAAATTAAAAAGAATAAACTTGATGATTTTCTAAAATCAAAACCAAAGCAACTAAAGATAGATGCCAACTGGTTGGAATGGTGGGATTCAAGAGAAATGTACGGGAAAAATGAACTTTCTCAAGACGACCTTTCTAGTTATGAACAACCGGATAATCAAAGTATCGTAGATACTTGGAAGAATAATAAACGAAGTGGAGGATTTTCTGAATATGATTCAGAAAATGGAATTTGGAACTTTGGAATAGTTTTTTTCGGAGAGAACTATTATGAAATGATTCCAGGATTTGGATTCATAAAAAGTATTGCGGATTATATCGAACATGATATTGGTAATTTTGCTATAGTCTTCGACTTTTTCTGGGGTAGTAATGAGGTAAATGCTTTTATAGATTTTAATGAAGAGAAAGGGTGTTTTAAGCCTACGGCTAAAGTAAAATCAGATATCAATCCAGAAAATCTGAAGTATGCAGAAATTTATTTGAACAAAAAAACAGAAGAATTTTCTAAAGCGCATGAAGATTAATAGCTAAATTAACTACCCCTAACCTATCGTATACCTGCGTTTCCAAAAACACTCGAGAAATCTTTCTTTAAAGGAAATTTCACCTAATCAGTTAGTTACTTTTTTTAGAGTTTTACAATAAAATTAGATTGGATGTAATAAATGATTAGCATTATACTTAGTGAAAATTCTAAAGAGAAATTATTCTTTACTTTTGAAACTGACAAAAATGAGCTTCGAATTAATGAGTACCACACAACCAACAAAGAATATAGCAAAAACAGTATGGCCTTGGTTTAGAAAGGCAATTGTATTAATATTATTCTCTTTAGTGGTAAATCATTTAGCTGCAAGCGATAATTTTCTAGATAGTGAATCCTATAGATTCCCTTTAGTTGGTTTTTTGTTTACTATTATTTTATCCATTCTTGTTGTAGTTATAGCACATTTTAATTTTAAATTTTACGAGAAAAAACATTTTTCTAAAAAAATAGAAAGCGTTACAATCATAAGATTTATGGCTTCTACTCTAGGATATATTACAGTAATTTATGTCCCTGTAAATATCATTGTAGGAATAGTTATAGATGGAGAAATACAATTTTATTACACTTTAATTGGTTTGCTAATTACCTTATTAATATGTTTTATTCTCATAGGTTTATTATATGCCCAAGACGTATACAATTTATATAAGTTATCTATAAAAGATGCAGAAATCACTATAGATAGCGGAGCGAAAATAAAGAAGCTTACCTATGAAAATATTGCGTGCTTTTATAGCGAAAACAAAATTGTGTATACTGTTCAGAATGATGGTACAACAATTAACACCGATTTTACATTAAATGAGCTCGAAGAAAAAATAAACGATCAATTATTTTTTAGAGCCAATCGACAAATTATCATCCATAAAGATACTGTAGACCTAATCGAAAAGATTGAAAATGGCAAGTTGCGTATTCGGTTAAAAGCTTTCATTAAAAATGATGCAATCGCAGAAATCAATATCAGTCGTTACAAGCGAAAAATATTTATGGATTGGTTTCAATAAAAGATGCCAAAAACTACCGACTATTCAGTTGTAAATTTCGACCATTCAGTAAAAACATGAGTATTTAAAGGGGATTTCAGAGATTTTGTTCATTATTTCGTTTAGAATTTAAAATCAAAAAACAATGAACAAAATCACCTTACGTCAAATATTAATTCCATTAATTACCATTGCAATCATCTGCTTTCTTTGGTTTGGACCGTTTCGTATAACCATAGAAAACATCATTATTTCTATATTAATCATTATAGCAAATTATATAGAATATAAAGAAAAAGCATTTTCAGAACTTGGATTTCAACGTGAAAAATTTACGTTCAAAAACATTTTAGTACTTGCTCCATTAGTCGCATTAGGGCTCTTTATTTTTTATGTCTTTATATTGGTTCCTGGGATCACAAAATTCACAGGAAATCCTATTGATTATTCTGCTTTTGATCAATTAAAAGGAAATCTTCCCGCCTTTTTAATTACTTTATTATTAGTGTGGGCCACCGCAGGGTTTGGAGAAGAAATTATTTTTCGTGGTTATTTTATGCGACAATTTGTAAAATTCTTTGGAGAAAGCAAAATCAGTATTGCGCTTAATATTATCCTAATTACTGGTTTTTTTGGCTTTATGCATAGTTATCAAGGAATTACCGGACAACTTGTTACTTGGATTGTGGGAGCGCTCTTGGCCTGGATATTCTACTTGCGTAAATACGATTTGTGGTTTCTGATTTCCGTACACGGTTTTTTTAACACCATCGCTTTAAGTTGTATTTACTTTGATTTGGTATAACGATTCCCAGCAACAATACATAGATCTTTTTTGGAACTATAATTTATTATAAAAATAAAAATTAATTTTACCTAGACTATTGAGAACTATAATCACAAAAAATGAAGCAAATTCAATCAATAATCTTATTTCTACTCTTCATCAATTTTGGATGTAAAAACTCAATAGTTGAAAAGCCGGAAAAGGCATTGGGTCAATCTAAAAAAAATCTACAATCAAAACCAATAGTAAGTTTTACATTCGACGATGGAAATACATCCGATATAGCAAATTTCAAATTTGAGGAATGGAACAAAATGATTTTAACAAATCTTGACAAAGAAAATCTAAAAGCTATATTCTTCGTTACAGGAAAAAATAAATCCAGTAAAAAAGGCCAATTTTTGCTTAAAAGTTGGAATGATAATGGGCATAAAATAGCGAATCACTCCTATTCTCATCCCAATTTTAATTCCGAAAAAAACGATTCACATCTTTTTGAAAATGAACTCAAAAAAACAGATGTAATTATCTCAAAACTTAGCAATCATATCAAGCTTTTTCGATTTCCTTACTTAAAAGAAGGACAAAACCAAACAAAAGTTGATAGCATTAGAAACATACTTAGCAAGCACAATTACTCGAATGGTTATGTAACTATAGATGCTTCGGATTGGTATGTAGATCAGCGCTTAATCAAAAGAATAAAACAAGTTGGACTTGAAAAAGCAGATGTCGACAGGTTTAAAGACTTCTACTTAGATCATATTTTAGAACGAGCGAATTATTATGAAGAACTTTCTTATAAAATGAACGGAAGACACATCAATCACACATTGTTGCTTCATCACAATCTAACATCTGCATTGTTTTTAGGAGATCTTATTAAGAAATTTAAAGAACAAGGTTGGGAAGTTATTGATGCCGATAAAGCTTTTGAAGATGAAATATTTACAAAGATTCCTACATCCGATTTTGCAGGAGAGAGTTTAATTTATTCAATGGCTAAACAATCAGAAAAATACGATCAGATATTGCGATATCCTGCAGAAGATAGTCGATACGAAAAAAACAAAATGGATGCACTTGGTCTTTAACATAGAAGGATTACCTAAATAATATTTTTAACTCCTTGTAACCAACAGAAAAACTAAAAAACGAGGTAACATTTTACCTTTTTATGATACATATATGAAACCCTGTAACTTATCAAAACTTAAAAAATGAAAAATATAACCTTATCGCTCTTGTTTTTTATGAGTATTGTTTCCAATATACACTCACAATCTAAGACTCAAGAATTATGGAAAAATACCGAAATAGGACCTGTAGTAGTATACTATTCCTTAGAAGAAGCTTTAAAAAACCCTGAAAAGGTCAGAGGTTTACAAATTAGAGATAAAGGGCTTGAAAAAATACCTAATGATATTGTCAAATTAGTTAATCTAGAATACTTAAGATTACATCATAATAAATTTGAGAAAATACCTGATTTCATTTTTAAAATGAAGACAATTAAAGTTTTAGAAATTGGAGGGAATCGATTAAATGTAATACCCGAAGAAATTGGTCAAATGACTGGTTTAGAATATTTGGGATTAAAAGCTAATGGATTAACTACTCTTCCGAAGTCCATTGGTAATTTGACCAATTTAAAATATCTTGATTTAGATTTTAATCCATTAATAACACTCCCAGAATCCCTAAAAAAATTAACCCAATTAGAAACACTTTATTTCTCTCATGCTAAATTTTCAGATGAAGAAATAAAAAGAATAAAAGAACTACTACCTCATTATTTTGGATCTTAAAAAATCTAGTTACACCAATGTAAAACATTAGAAGATAAATTTGAAACACATCATCGTAATAATGGGATTACTATCTTTTTTCGGAGCGAATAGTCAGAGTAATAAGAAAGAAAATTATGAAAATCTAACTTCCAAATTAAAGGATCGATTTAGAAATGAATTGAAAAGAGATTCTGAAAAAGAATTTAACCATGAATTTATTCGAACTACAAATTTAGAACAGGAAATTGTAAATAAATATGGTTTTGACGAAGTCAAGCTTATATTTGAATCTCTAAATAGTAAAAACTATTACATACTTGGTAAATTCCCAGAAGATTGCCCTTGGGTAAAACATAATAAGAAGACAATTTTCGATTTTATTAACGATAACTTCAAACCAGTATCTAAAAGAATTCCCGACCTAATTACTGTATTAAAAAACAGATGTCAATTTATTTATGCAGAGAAAAAGGAAAATGATTGGTATTTACATTACTTTCTCGACATGAAACTTTATGATAATAGAAGTTATTATAAAATATATACTGGAGGAGCACCTCTTTTACACGTAAAACCAAATAAAAATCTAAAATTATTTAACTGGGATGTTCCTAATGATTTAAAAACATTTTATAGCGTTCATAATGGATTTGGAGAAATATATGACGGTAATTTTGTGATGTCAAATGATGATATTAAAGTAATGGCCGAAATGATGAATCCTATTTGTAAAGAACAAAATACACAACCTGAGGGGTATTCTTTTAACGATTTACTCGAATTCTATCCAGATGGCGCAGGAAATGCCCAATGCTTTTATAAAAACAACGAAAACTTAACAGTCGACTGGGATCATGAAATTTGGGAGATTTCTGGAGAAATGGGATTTTTTAATTTCATAAATGAACGGATGGCCGAAATCGATGAAGAATAAAATCAACTAAAATATCAAAATCACCAACTATCATTCATAAATTAATTTTATATCTATTAAGTTCTTATAATTTACCGGGCATCGTTTTTATAATTATATCTAGTGTGTTTTTTTACAATTCGCGATTTGAAAAAAACGTTTTTGATCATGTAAAAATTGTCAACGTGCTTGTGATTGAAGCACCTGAATCATGCAAAAACGTTTCTAAACTCACTTTTTGTAAAGTAAAATATAACGGAAGGGTTCATTTAATTAAGATTGGAAAATACTTTTGTAAAAATATAGTTGGCAAAAAACGAATAAAAATGAAGACCAATTTTGATGGTTCCAGGCTAATTTTTATGAATCAAAAAGCTACAGATTTCAATAATAGTTTTGGAACTGGATTCATTTTTTTATTCTTTGGAGTTTTTTTAATCTATAATGGATATAAAAAATCGAAGAAAGATCCCAGTTAAAAGAAACTTAACACTGCAACATACATATAATACCAAGAGTCAATTAATCAACCGAATGGTTATTGTATTTTTGGTAAAGTGTAAAACTTGCTCTGAATAATTAGTTAATCAACACCGAATATCCTCAGTAGAAAACAATAAAACCGTGTTAAATACCCTTTGAAATGAAAAAATTAAAAAAATCACTATTTCAAACGCCTGTACTAATCAGTATCCTTGCACTATGCTTAAATAGTTGCTTTCATACTAATGCAACTAAAAACGTTGAAAAAGAAAACACGAAAACTACTGTATACCCTAGTGATGTTATTCCTTTTATGAACGAATGGAGTATTCTAACAGGTGATGGCACACGTACCGAAGAATTAGCCAATTACGAGCAAAAAGATTTCTTTTATGTTTCTAATGATGGAGAAACGGATTGGGTAGTTTATAAAACACCAAACTCTGGTATTACGTCAAAAAATTCGAGCAATACAAGATCAGAATTAGGGCAAAAAAAACATTGGATACCCAAAACGGGAGGCAAATTAAATGGTACCTTAAAAGTAATGCATGTTTCCACATCTGGTGATGCTAGAGTGGCTGCATCATATTCTGTAGTCGTTGGACAAATTCATAGTGATGATGGACATGAAAACGAACCACTAAAAATATTTTACAAAAAATTCCCTGGACATACAAAAGGATCTGTTTTTTGGAACTACGAAATCAATACAGAAGGAGATAATTCAAAAAGATGGGATTACTCAACAGCTGTTTGGGGTAATGATATGTCTACTATTGGATCGAGTCCAACTACGTATCCTGAAGAACCTAAGGAAGGAATCGAACTAGGAGAAGAATTTAGCTATGAAGTAAACGTATATAAAGGTATTATGTACATCACTTTTACAAGTAAAGGTCATCCAACAAAGACGTTTACAAAAAACTTATTAAAATCAGAATTTATCTCTAAGGAAACCATACCTAAACAAATACTAACATTGTATGCGGCTATAGGTCGAGATGGTACAGAACACCCAGATGCATATGCAGGCGAGTTGCAATTTTTTAAACAAGGTGCTTACAACCAAACCAACGGAAAGAATCCAGAAGACAATATCGTTTGGAATACTGGATCAAAAACTTATGATGGTGATATGGCTAAACAATATGCTAACGGATGCTATGCCGAAGTATGGTTTAAAGAAGCTGCTGTAGGTTCTGGTACGGTACCTAATAAAGAGTAGCGTATTCATGAAATTAATTTTAGATTTTTTTTTGGTGGGAGGCATTTTTATCATTGCCATAGTTCTGATCCAGCTATTAAAAATAAAAAACAGAAAACTACCTCAAAAAATATTAATTGTATTATTTCTTTTTCTTTTATGTGTTACAATCTATTTTTATGCGTTACTACACACTATTGATTGGCTAATACAGCTTCTATTTTTGCCTAATGATATCACCATTATAATTTTGGGTCCTTTATTATTTCTATATGTAAAATCATTATTTTTAAAGCAAAAAGAATTAGTAAAGAATACTTTAGTTCATTTTACTCCTACTTTACTATTTGCGTGTAGCATTACAATACCAACAATACTATTCAACAACTTCAAAATAGATGAACTAGCTTATACACATACTAATTTTATTCGCTCAATTATCAAAATTGATAGTTTATATTTTTTATTGTACTTATATTTTTCGCTACGGTTATTATCAACATACAGAAAACTAACCAAACATAAATATTCGAACCTAAACCACTATGATTTTAATTGGATTAAGATTATGCTACTTGCAGCACTAGGTATTATGAGTGTTGATATGGTGATTAAGATATATGAATATGTATTTAGTGATTTTCATTTGAATGCGGACTATTTTTCTGTTTTGGCGATGATAGTTCTAGTGATGTTCTTGAGTTATTACGGTACAAATCAATCTAAAGTATTATTACCTTCTTTTTTATTAGATGATAAACCGCTCTATAATATTAAAAAGACAAAAAATGAAAAAATTTCACCTTCAAAAAAAGAAGCGTTCGAAATCTTAAAGAACAAACTCGAAGTTCTTCTACAAACAGATCAAACGTATTTAGATCAAGATTTAACATTAGGAAAATTGGCGCAAAAAACCTTTACAACGGATAAAATACTTTCTACTATGCTAAATCAACATATGAATACTACATTCTATGATTTAATAAACAAATATCGTGTACAAGCTGTAAAAGAAAAGATACTCCTAGAACAATATCAAAACTATAACCTCTTCGGAATTGCTTGCGAATGTGGTTTTAAATCAAGAACCAGTTTCAATAGAATTTTCAAAAAAGAGACTGGACTTTCGCCTTCTGATTATAAAAGAAGTATGTTAGAAAGATAGTTTTATCTTTTTTTAACATATTATAACATACCAATGCTTCCATTGGTCAATCCGAATCCCTTTTAATTCATTGATTTGTGATCAAATTTATAAACATTAAAAATGATGAAAAAAATCGCATTGACCTTATTTTTTTGTGTATTTACACTAATTGTAAAATCACAAAATCTAATTGAAAAACCACAGAATCCAAGTGTAGAAAAATCAATTTTAGGTATTCAAGTTGGATTTGCAGGATTATGGATTTATAATGAATTTAAACTATCAAATCAGTTTACATTGCGGACGGAATTAGGTCTTGATGCTTACGAAAATGATGATTTCTATCCAGATGCAGGTTTTCTGTTAACAACAGTTATTTCGTTAGAACCTCGATGGTATTATAATTTTGATAGACGATTAAGTAAATCAAAACGAATCGACAATAATAGTGGTAATTTCTTTGCGCTGAAAACAAGTTTTCATTGGGATGATTTACTAATTAAGTTTGGAGGCGATAGTAATGTTAATATCGTTAATAACTTATCAATAATTCCTACTTGGGGTATTAGAAGAAATATAGGAACGCATTTTAATTATGAAACTGGTATTGGGATTGGTTATATTCACTTCTTTTCTAAAAATTCTGGATTTACAAAAGATAAAGGTGAAGCTGCAATAAATCTACACTTTCGAATTGGGTATCACTTTTAGTAAAATAAAAGCTGGTATTTTTAAGAAAAAAGAAAGCAAAATATTATATTTAATGAGGTAGTACCTACCCGAAACATTATAGTATATTTTAGAACGCAAATTAAGATTTGAAAGACACACAAGGAAAAGCTATTATTATTGGAGGAACTTCTGGTATTGGAAGAGGTTTAGCAGAAATACTGTTAGAAAATAGTTGGATGGTGGGTATAACTGGTCGTAGGATCGAACTACTTAATCAAATAAAAGAAAAATCTAACAACCGAATCATAATCCAAGAACATGACATCACAGAAATAAATAGTTCGGATAAAAAAATGGAAGCTCTTTTTAACCAAATGGAAGCGGTTGATTTAGTGATTGTTTCTTCTGGTATTTCAGAATTAAATCAAGAATTGGATTGGGAAACTGAAAACAAAATAATACAAACGAATGTAAATGGGATTTCTAAAGTGTATGAATTCGTGTTTTCTAAGTTCAAAAAACAGGGCTACGGTCACCTTGTTGGAATTTCATCTATTGCCTCTTTAAGAGGTAATAGGTATTGTCCTTCGTATAGTGCATCAAAAGCTTTTCAAGCAAATTATCTCGAAGCGCTAAGATGTATTGCAAAAAATGAAAAATTAGATATACAGATTACCGATGTACAACCTGGTTTTGTAGACACACCAATGGCCAAAGGAGATGGACTATTTTGGGTAGCTTCTGTAAAAAAAGCTTCCGCTCAAATCTATGCAGCAATCCTAAAACAAAAAAGAAAAGTTTACGTCACCAAAAGGTGGAGATTAATCGCCTGGGTTATGAAGCTTGCTCCAAATTGGATCTTAGAAAAAATGTAAAGAACACACTACAAATAGAAATGCAATCCATCCAGAAAGTGAGTTAATAGTACTCTGCAAATCCTTGCAAATTTTGTATTCGGTTTCTGTTTGTTTAATTAAATGCTTCCAATATATTAGCAGAAAGGTATATATTAAGTAACATAATAACATGTCAATAGCTAAAATAGGAATAGTAACAGTGAGCGATCGAGCTAACGCAGGTATTTATGAAGATATCAGTGGAAAAGCAATTATAAATACATTGACTGATTATCTTACTTCTCAATGGACAGAAGTGTATAAAATAGTTCCCGATGAACAAGAAGTTATTGAACAAGCTCTTATCGAATTAGTAGATCAAGAGAAATGCTGTTTAGTAATTACTACTGGTGGTACAGGTCCCGCTAAAAGAGATGTTACCCCAGAAGCTACCGAAGCAGTTTGTGATAGGATGATGCCTGGTTTTGGGGAACTTATGAGGGCAGAGTCTTTAAAGTTCGTACCAACTGCGATTCTTTCCCGACAGACTGCCGGACTCAGAAGTAGTAGTTTAATTATTAATCTCCCTGGAAAACCAAAATCAATCAAAGAATGTTTGGACGCTGTTTTTCCTGCTGTCCCATATTGTATCGATCTCATGAATGGACCATTTTTAGAATGTAATGAGGATGTTATTAAACCATTTAGACCAAAGAAAAAATAGAGTTGAATTAAAAACATTATGAATAAACTATAAATACAATAATCATTCATGTTTTGACCGCATTTTTAATTAAAACCAAATATTTCATAAAATTATGCTTACCTTAAATATTATAAATTGATAAAAAAGAATGAATGATCTTTAATGAAATTTGGAACAAGCACGAAAGTCATTTGTTAAACTTTATCAAAACAAAAGTTAGTGACCAATGCATTGCGGAAGATATTTTACAAGAAGTTAGCATAAAACTGCTTGACAATATAAATCGAAAGACCGCAATCAAAAACTATAAAACTTGGCTCTTTCAAGTGTGTAGAAATACAATTGCAGATTATTATAGAAAAAACAAAAAGCATTTTGAATTATCTATAAATGATTCTGAAATCGAAATCAACTCAAATACTTGTGTTTGTGATTTATCTGAGTTTGTGATTCAAACTTATTTGCCAGAAAAGTATAGTAAACCTCTTTATTTAAGTGATATTAAACAAAAATCACAAAAAGAAATTGCTCAAATACTTAATTTAAGTTTGACAGCAACAAAGTCAAGAATACAAAGAGCACGTAAAAAACTAAAGGAAATAATCAATGAATGTGTTGATATTAACTATAACGATCGAGGTGAAATCTTCGATTTTCAATTAAAAAAAGGATGTGAACTTCCATCTGAATTAAGAGCAGAAATAAACAGAATAAATTTAATTCTATAATCTTGCATCTTTTTACTTTCTCTTTACGACTACAAGAGAAAAGTACTTAAATGAAACATAAAATAATATCCTTAACAACAATCCCGCTATTATTAGTTATAATAAGTATAATAGGTTTTCTAACATTGGAGAATAATTGGAACTTTGAATTGACATCGTATTCAGTTTTCCTTTTTACTCTCTTTTATATTTTAATTTTAGAACGTATTATACCTTTAAAAAAAGATTGGAAACCCAAAAAACGGCTTATCCTGACAGATATTAAACACTTAGTTTTTTCAATAGCAATTTTTGATGCTTTAGGAAAAATGTTTGCTCTATCATTAACTATTTACTTACAAGAAAAAAAATTTATAGCCTTTGATTTTTGGGATTCTTTACCCTTTATTGTTGTACTTATTATTGCTAATTTAATAGGAGATTTTCTTCCTTATTTATATCACAGGATTAGTCATAAAGGGAATCCTAATTCATACATAAGTATTTTGTTATGGAAAGTTCATTCCATACACCATCTACCTAAAAGCTTAAACTGGTTCAAGACTAATTGGATACATCCAATTAATATGTTTTTAAACACATTTCTTAAAATGACACCAATTTTATTGTTAGGCTTTAATAGCGAAATTATCTTTTTAGTTGGCATTATACACGCGGTAGTTGCGTACATATCTCACGCAAATATTAAAACAGCAAAAAGTTTTTGGGATTATTTAATAGTTACACCACAAATCCATCATTTTCATCATAGTGCCAACACAGAAGAGGCAAAAAACTTCGGTAACACCTTACCATTTTGGGATTTATTATTTGGCACTTATTTTAATAGAAAAGGAGCTGTTAATAAAGTTGGAGTTTTTGAAGAGGAGCATACAGACTACCCGTCAGATACTAATTATGTGAAACAACTTTTATACCCTATAAAGGTCACAAAAAAATGTTGCATATAAATACTTTCTTATTATGAAATGACCAAACACATCGAATTTCAAAAATAAAAGTTAAAAGATTTTTTATTACTAACCGATTGTTTAGTTTTGTTCTGTTTTAATAAAACAATGGCAAGAAAAAAACAATATATAGAATCAGAAGTTATTGATAAAGCTATGAACTTATTCTGGCGTAATGGATATGAGAGTACGTCCATGCAAATGCTAGAAAAGGAAATGGGTATTAATAAATTTTCTATCTATTCGAGTTTTGGTAGTAAACACGGGCTATTTCTGGAAAGCCTAAAAAGTTACAAAAGAAAGGTTAACAACATTTTTGAAAAATTCAGACAATCTTCTAATGGTGTAGATGATATTAAAGAATTCTTTTATGATTCCGTAAAAATCTGTAATCAACAAGGTAATGAAAAGGGATGTATGGTAACGAATACCTATAATGAATTCTCTGGAAAAGAAGATGAATTAATCAATGATGAGATGACTAAGTTTATGGAAGATCTTAAAAAATTGTTTATTACTAAGTTAAGTACCGATACGACCAAAAAGCAAAATGATATTTTAAAACAAGCCAACTTTTTATTATTAGCTAAGCACGGTCTAGCCGCTGCATCTAAAGTAAATAGTAAAAAAGAAATTGAAGACTATATTGAAATGACATTTAGTAGTCTATAGCATTTTTTTTAAATAATAACTAAACGATTGTTTAGTTATAAATGATAATTATATATAACAATAAAATTTAAAATCATGACAACATTAAAAGTAAACACAATCGAATCAGCACCAGAAGAGAGTAAAACCTCTTTAGAACAATCTGTAAAATCTTTTGGCATGTTACCAGGATTACATGGTGTTTTAGCTTCTGCTCCAGAAGTATTGGAAGCTTATAAAACATTACACAGTGCTTTTCAAAATTCATCATTTAATGCTGAAGAACTTACGGTAGTTTGGCAAACAATTAATGTAGAACACGAATGTCATTATTGCGTTCCTGCTCATACAGGTATTGCTCACATGATGAAAGTAGACTCTGCATTAACTGAAGCTCTTAGAAATAGAACAACAATGCCTAACGAAAAACTACAAGTATTACACGATTTTACTCTAAAAGTAGTTCGTAACCGTGGACATGTAACACAAGAAGATTTAAATACATTTTATGCTGCTGGTTATGGAGAAAGACAAGTGTTAGAAGTTATTTTAGGACTATCACAGAAGGTAATTAGTAATTATACCAATCATATCGCCAACACACCGGTTGATGAAGCGTTTCAAAAATTTGCTTGGGAAGCACAAAAAGTGTAATGCCAAAAACAGATACGTCCAATCCTTATTACTTAAGGTTTGGACGTATCTTATTATAATATTAATTATCAATGTTATTTAAGTATCCAATCAAGAATTAAAAAATTAAAATGTAACAAATACTACTTTCTACATACCAATAAATAAAACATCTGTATATGAATATCTAGGTGTCCAAAAAAACTAAATGATAAGAATTAACTGGAAAAAAGATCTTTTTTCGTCTAAGTATAGACTGCAATCTCACAATCAAAACGTAGGAGAATTCGATCAGCATTCTTTTAGGAATTTTTCAATTGGAAAATTAAATGACACTAAACTCAAATTTGAAAAGAAGGGATTTTTTAATTCAGAAACGCACATCATAGACCTGAATTTAAACCAACCTATCGGGAGTATTAAATTTAATAATTGGGGAAGTGGAACTATTATTTCACTTAACGGGAACAACTACAGGTGGAACTATGATAATTTCTGGCACTCTAAATGGAGTATCTCTCAAAATCAAAAAAGATTAATTCATTATAACAGCTCAACTACAAGTGGTCTAATTGAATCTTCAGTTGATAGTGAATCTTTAATGTTATGCGGACTTTTTGTTCATAATTATTATATACTAACATTAGTTATCATTTCTACATTCATCATCATAATATCAACAAGCTGATAAAATAATTATTGCATCCTAAACCATAAAGAATTTAGATTTTACACTAATATTTATTCTATTTTTATAGTGTTCTAAGATACTTGAGTTCTCAGTTTAGATAAAAAAAACAATAGTTTGCGAAAATTTATTTTTGAAAAAAGGAAGTATGGATTCGAATTACTGATGGATTTGCATAGGTTCGAAAATAATCCAAATGTATTTTTTGAACCCAAGCCTCAAACAACTGACTTTTTTGAAATCATGATTTTTGAAAAAGCAAGTGGAGCTATTGAATTAAATGGACATTTTATAGAAATTGCAGATAATAGCTTTTTCTTCATCTCCCCTTTTCAGACTAAAAGTTGTAAGATTTCTCTAAATCAACTAAAAGGATTTCATCTTGTATTTCAAAGTGATTTTTTATCTGATTTTTTTAATGATGCTCTGTTTACTTACCGATTACAGTATTTTTACAACACTCAATATCCTCAATATTTATGTTTAAAAGATGCTGATTTTAATATTATAAAAATCGCTTTTAACGAAATTATCACTGAGATAAATGATTATCAAAACGATAGTGCTCACATATTACGTTCTCTACTATATTTCTCATTATCCAAGCTAAACCGGTTATATTCTAATTTCTACCATATCTCTCCAGACACACAATCTAACACCGTAATTTATAGATTTAAGGCCTTACTAGAACAGAATATTAGAAATCTACATACGGTAGCGGATTATTGCAATCTACTTAATGTTACACGACATCAGCTTAATACATTAGCAAAAGAATATACTAAACATACTACAAGGGAAATAATTAACAATAGATTACTTCTAGAAATAAAAACAGAATTGCGTTATTCTAATAAAACCATTGCAGAAATTTCTGATGCTTTACACTTCAGTGAACCTAATAATTTGACTCGTTTTTTTCAAAAATTAACAGGAACAAGTCCAACAACATATAGGAAAAATTACCAAAACGATAGATTTTGATTGTAAATTGATACGGGATTTAAACAAATTCAATCAGATATTTGCAAATAAAAAATCATGATAAAATTTTCTTCATCATTCATCTTATCCTTATGTTTTTTAGTCTCCTTCTCACAGAGCTCTAAAACAAAAATTGAAATGATCGCTTCCAACTGGAATACAACAAAAGAGGCAACTTTCGAAAAATTCGACAATAGAGAAACCCTAGTATTAAAAAAAGGAAGAATTACTGTAAAAAATCAGAAATTTACCAACGGTACTATTGAGGTTGATGTATATGCCAACACTATTAGAAGTTTTGCAGGAATTACCTTTAGAAAAAAAGATAATACCATGGAAGAAGTTTATATGAGACTTCACAAAACAAACCAAGCAGATGCGATACAATACACTCCTATTTTTAATAATGAATCTAACTGGCAGTTATATAGAGAACACCAAGCCAACGTATTATTTAAGAATAAAGGATGGAATACACTTCGTATAGAAGTAAATAATGACCAAGCTAAAGTTTTTGTGAACAATGAAGAAGTGATGAGCATTTCTAATTTAAGAACGGATAATATATCAGGTGAAATTGGTTTATTTGCCCTATTCACTAACAGATTTTCTAATTTTAGGATAACCCCAAAAGAATCTAGTGAAGTACCTGAAAAGACTAAAGAAACACCAACCGACCTCAACATTATAAAAAAATGGAAAATTACTGAGGCAAAACTATTCGATCGAAAAAATCTTAATTTTAAAAATTTTTTAAAGGAAGAATACATTACTGTTACTACAGAAAAATCAGGGTTATTACCTATTTCCAAATACATTAAAAAAGCTTCTTCTGGAAACTTTGAACAAAATACCGAAGATTATACCATTGCATTTACAAATATTTATTCAGAAAAAGAGGAAACAAAGCTTTTCTCATTTGATTATAGTGATACAATACTAGTTTATTTAAACGGTAAAATCATTTTTGAAGGTAAAAATGGATTTAGAACAAAAGGAATTCAATATATGGGACACTTAGATATTAATACCAATACATTATACATGCCACTTAAAAAAGGTAATAACACAATTCATTGTGTCGTTATAGATAAAGCAAATGGATGGGGGCTTATGGCAAAAATGCAATAAGATTTCTTACGATAAGTAAATAACAAACTAAATAAGGCAAACGTTCTAAAATCCTATAAATATGTAATGAATAAATATAGATCGCACTATTTAATGTGAAAAAGATCCGTTGCATATAGGATAATTATGGAGTAAGATTGTATTTTTATGATTTTCATCAATCAAACAATCAAACAATGACCCATATAGAAACACCTCATTGGAGTTTATCTAGCAAAATTTTTCTACGATTTATATTTCTATACCTTTTATTCTATATATATCCATATGGATTCGAATATATACGAGAACTAGATACCTCCGATATTTCTTTTTGGCAGGGGATCACTGTATGGTTTGGGGAAACTTTTCTTAGTTGGGAGTTTGATAAACAAAACCTTCTAAACGGTTTTGATTCTAAATACGATTATAGTAGGTTTCTATTAATTACAGTACTTTCTATAATTGGCACTATAGCTTGGATACTCATTGACACTAAATTTAAACTTAATTATAATCAAAAATTAAAAACTCTTACAAGGACTATTCTTAGATATCATATTGGATTAACTCTTATAATCTATGGATTAGCAAAGGTTTTTATGCTTCAGTTTGGTGAAATGGATCTGGATCGATTAGAAAACACTATTGGTAATCATAATGGTATGAGTTATCTATGGACATTTATGAGTTATTCTAAATTCTACACAATGACTACTGGTTGGGTAGAAGTAATAGGTGGTGTTCTCCTATTATTTAGAAGATCCACTTTTATTGGCGCTTTTATTTTATTTATAGCCATGATCAATGTTGTAATTATCGACATTGGTTATGATGTAAGAGTAAAAATGTTCGCTATTCATCTTTTAGTTATGACTGTTTTACTAATTAGTAATGACCTGAAAAGGATGATTAACTTTTTTATACTTAACAAGCCTACAGTACCGATTATCGAACTACCACTGTTTACTAATCCAAAGACAAAAAAGATCGGATATATCCTTAAAGCTTGTATATTACTATATTTCACTATTTCTAGTTCAATAAACTTCTCTAATAGAATTAAGAGTCAAACGGCAAATAGGTATCCTAGTATGACAGGGTTTCACCAAGTGGAAATTCAGATGGTAAATGGTGATACGATACCTAAGTCTACTAATATTCGATGGAAGAACATCTCCATTAATGGAAGTTCATATAGACCAGAAACTTTAAAAATAATTCAAGAAGATAAAAAACAACTGTATTTTCTCTTTGAAGCGGATACAATAAAAAGGACCATTGACTTTCATGAATATAATGATTCAGAAAAGAAAGCAAATTCATTTACTTATGATCGACTAGATGATAACGTATTCATTTTTAAAGGCTCTTATAAAGGTGATTCTATTTGGGTTAGAACTAAAGCTAAAACGTTTAAGAACTATCGATTGACAAAAAGTGGAATGCGATGGATAACTGATCTTACAAAATAAAACTCTTCAATATTAAAATACATAAGTACCAATTCCTCGAGAGATATAACTCGGAAGGAAGACTGTACTATATATTATAAAACGATACATATATATAAGTAAATAAATTTAGAGCAACCATTGTTAATTTAGCAAATATTATTACCAAATTCTTCTACCCTAGTTAAAAAAATAACAGTTGAATTTCTTTTATTTTTCTAAAAAACACCTCCAAACCCCAGTGTTTTCGTTAAAATATGTTAAAATAGTACCTTTTTATACATAGTACTGTAACAAAAATGAAACATCTGCGTCTAGTAAGTATATAACAATTTAAAACAATAGAAATTATGAGAACATTAGATAGTAATCAAATCAGTAAAAAATTAAAAAACACAAACGGAAATATCTGGAATGCTAAAAGACGTTATAGATAATCCATAACAAT
>NZ_KE387187.1:149264-347064 GCF_000430645.1 Aquimarina latercula DSM 2041
TAATCAAATCAGTAAAAAATTAAAAAACACAAACGGAAATATCTGGAATGCTAAAAGACGTTATAGGTAATTCGGAAATCTAATTATTCATCAATCAAAAACTAATCATCATGAGAACTTTACAAAACATACGAAACATATCACGAAATAGTGGTACTCCGCAATATAGCAGATTCGTAAATTATATCACGCAATTCTACGATTATGAAGGAAATATTATTACTGGAAACAAACGGTACACTTACCAAGTTGAACGATAAAACAATAAACTGAATTATGGTATAAATTCCATAATTCAGTTTTATTTTTTATATCCACTAAACTCTACATCTTTTCTAAACCATTCTTCTTTCTCCCAACTATGATCCAATGTTATTTTATAATTAACGATACTGGTAACATCAGCTATCAAATCTTGTTTCATAAATTTTAAATAATGTGGCTTAACAATATATCCACCCCAATAATCAGGTTTAGTAATTTCTTTATTCCTAAATTGAATTCTATATTTTTTCAAACGTTCCTCTAATACGTTTCGAGAAACGATTACTTCGCTTTGATTAGATACCCAAGCACTTAATTTACTTCCTTCTGGACGAGATTCAAAATATCCTTCTGAAATATTTTCTGAAAGCTTCTCTGCCCTACCTAAAATTAATATTTGGCGTTTTGAGTTCACCCAATTAAACAGTAAAGAAACTTTACTGTCATTTGCGATAGCTTTTCCTTTTTCGCTATTGTAGTTTGTAAAAAACAGAAACCCTTCCCAAGTAAATTTTTTAAGCAATACTACCCTACTTTTAGGAAAACCATCCAAACCTTTTGTCGACAATATCATGGCGTTCGTTTCATCTTCGGGATATGATTTATCTACTTCAAAAAACCATTTCTGAAAATGTTCTATTGGATTGTGATCATCAGATCTATGCATCATTGTTTGAGTTTTATCTTTCTTCCGATATAATTGGTTAAAATGGTTACATAAATAATTACAGAAATAGAGCTTAACGGCATTAGTATAGCCGCCACAATAGGAGATAGTTGCCCAGTAACAGCAAAATACAACCCTATAACATTATATAAGAAAGATAAAACAAAACTTGATTTAATGACCTTCATTGTCTTTCTAGAAATTATTAAATATTGTGGAATTTTGTCAAATTGCGAAGCATCTAAAATAGCATCGCAGGCTGGAGAAAAAACATTCACATTCTCGGAAATAGCAATCCCTACATTACTTTGCGCCAAAGCACCTGCATCATTAAGACCATCGCCTATCATAATTACTTTTTGTCCAGATTCTTGTAATGATTTGATATAATCTAATTTATCATCTGGCTTATGATTAAACTTTAATGTCGTTTTTTCTGGAAGTATATTTTTCAAATGTTCTCTTTCTCCTTCGTTATCTCCAGAAAGAATAGATAGTTTATATCCGCTATTAAGAATATCAAAAACATTCTTAATATTCTTTCTGTATTGGTTATGAAAAACATATCTCCCTTTATATTTATCATTCGTACTTATGTGCACATTGGTGTTTTGTGTTTCTGAAAATTGATTATTTCCAACAAAGTTCGAAGAACCTATTTTAATAGTACTTTCAGATATCTTGGCCTCAATTCCTTTTCCTATGTGTTCCTGATATTCATCAAGCGTATAAATATCGTGATCTTCTAGTATTTTATATAATGCTCTACTTAGCGGATGATTAGAAGCTCTTAGGCTATTTTTAAGTAATGATTCTTCTTCAGAAGTTAACTCGACTCCCTGATACTCGATATTACTTTCAGTATTAGTAGTAATAGTTCCAGTTTTATCAAATATTATACTATCCATTTGAGCTAATCGCTCTATTACATCCGCATTCCTTAAATAAAATTTATTTTTTCCAAAAATCCGCAACATATTTCCCAAAGTAAAAGGTCTAGCTAATGCCAATGCACAAGGACAAGCAATAATCAAAACAGCAGTAAAAACATTAATAGCTTTATTGATATCAATAAAGAACCAAAAAAGGGTTGTGATTACGGCAATGCTCAAAATAATAAGTGTGAAATATTTACTAACCGCATCTGTTAGATTAGTAAAACCGATAGACTTATCTTTTTTAAATACATCATTACTCCATAAACTCGTAAGATAACTTTGTTCTATAGTTTTAGTGGCTTCAATTTCTATAGCTCCATACAATTGCTTTCCTCCTGCAAAGAGTTTATCACCTGATACTTTGTCAACCCATTCACTTTCTCCGGTTACAAAACTATAATCGATTCTTGCTCTTCCTTTAATCAATACAGCATCTACAGGTATTAGCTCTTCATTACGTATAAGCAATCGGTCACCTTCTTTGATGTCATACAGCTGAATACCTTCTTCAATATATTTCTTATTGTTTTTAGTACGAACTAATCTTGTAACTGCAATTGGAAAATAGGATTTATAATCTCTTTCAAAAGATAAAAAAGAATAGGTTTTTTGTTGAAAAAATTTACCTAACAATAAGAAAAACACCAACCCAGTCAAACTATCAAAAAAGCCTGTTCCCAAATCAAATATAATTTCAGAGGTGCTTCGAATAAAAAGTACTGCAATACCCAATGCTATAGGCACATCTATATTCAATATTTTAGATTTTAGTCCCTTATATGCAGAAATAAAATAATCCTGAGCTGCATAGAAAACAACAGGTAACGAGAAGGCAAACATTAACCAACGGAATACATGTTTATACTGTTCTAACCAATATTCTGATACCTCAAAATACTCAGGAAAAGATAAAAACATAACATTACCAAATGCAAATCCAGCAATTCCTAACTTATATATCAAACTTCTGATATTATTCTTTTTACCTTCTGAATAATCATCTAAGCTTATATATGGCTCATAACCAATCGAATTAAGAAGTATAATAACTTTTTTTAGCGATGATTTTTCTTTATTAAAGGTGATTCGAACTGTCTTCTTTGGAAAATTGACCTGTGAATTAATAATAGAAGGTTCTAACTTATGTAGATTCTCTAAAACCCAAATACATGAGCTACAATGTATATCAGGAATATAAAGTGTACAAATTGCTGTAGTATCATCACTAAACTCAATTAATTTTTCTGCGATAGAAATAGTATCAAGATAATCATATTTTTTTTCAATCTCTTTAGGAATGTTACCAGGTGCAGATTGTAGATCATAATAACAATCTAAATTATTACTAGAAAAAATATCATATACTGTTTTACATCCATTACAGCAGAATGTTTTCTGATCGTACGTAATTCCTAATGCAGCATCACAATCACTTCCACAATGATAACATGTAGATTCTATCATAAGTATCTAATTTGAAATACAAAAATGAAAAAGACAACAAGTATATAATATGATAAAAATCATAGTTTTAGCTCTAACGAAGATTTAGTTTTGGAATATCACTTTAAAACTACTGATGATGAAACGGATTCTATTACCAACTGATTTTTCTGACAATTCTTGGAATGCTATTGACTACGCTACAGAACTCTTTAAAGATGAAGACTGTATCTTCTTTCTATTAAATGCTTATAGTAAGATTATTTATGAATCAGTGCATATTTCCGATGTACCTCACAAGCGAAGTATTGAAAATACTATAAAAACGAATGCTATAACCAACCTAGAACATATAAAGAAAACTATTAAACACACTACCATCAATGAAAGACATAAATTTAATATCATTGCATCGTTTGGAACGCTAACTGAAGTAATACAAGAGTTTGTGAAATCTAAAAAAATAGATCTTGTCATTATGGGAACAAAAGGTGCATCCGGAACAAAAGAGGTATTTATGGGTAGTAATACTGTTCGTATTATTAATACTATCAAAAATTGTCCTGTTATAGCCGTTCCCGAAAACTTTACCTTTATATCAAAACCATCGGAGATTACATTTGCTACAGATTTCACTCATTTCTATAGCAAAGAAGAGCTTCAACCTATAGTAGAATTAGCAAAATCATTTGACGCAACCATTAGAATAGTTTATATACAACAACAAAAGGGTGTTCTAACAGAAGAACAAAAATTTAATTTAAGAATGCTTCAAAAATACTTTAAAGACATTACCTATTATCAACACACCCTTTCTAAAAGCGACTCAATTTCAAAATCAATACAGGTTTTCTCTGAAGAGCTTGACATTTATCTACTTGCCATGCTAAATTATAAACATAGCTTTATGGACAGACTTACTAGAGAACCTGTAATTAAAAATATGGCATTCCATACGCAAATACCCTTATTGGTAATTCCTGAATTGGGTATTAGTTCTGCCCTTTCTAAGACTATAAAAAGTAATTCTAAACTAGAAGAAATTAAATAGTATTTCAAACTTTCTTAAATAAGAATAATTGGTCATTATTATTACTAATAATGACCAATTATAACAATCAAAGTTGTTGTTTAGATCTTCATATTTTTTATTAGAAAACAACCAAAGCATATTAATTATCAATCAGGATAACTGATCTTTTAAAAGTAAGTAGCTGATAAAAGTCATAGTTTAAAATTCTATTCTTCTCTAGTTTTGAGAAAACAACTAATAATAGTTAGAATAATGAGAAAAATATTAATTCCCACGGATTTTTCAGAAAATGCAATGAATGCAATTAAATATGCAACAGAGCTATTTAAATATGAAAAGAGTGAGTTTTTTATCTTTCATGCCTATGCAGATGAAGTATATGATAGTAATGAGCTAGTTTCTAGAGAAACTTTAGAAAAACTAAAAGAACAGACACACAAAAACTCTGATAACCAGTTAGAAAAAATACTATCTACACTGCTTACGATTTCTCCAAACCCTAGGCATGAATATAAAATCTTATCAATTTTTGGAACACTCGTAGATGAAGCTAATGATCTCGTTGATCGAGAAAATATAGACATCCTTATTATGGGCACCAAAGGTAAAACAGATGATCGTGACATTACATTTGGGAGCAATACATTACAAGTACTTAAATATGTAAAATCTCCTGTATTAGTAATACCAGAAAATTATAAGTATCAACAACCAAAAAACATTCTTTTTCCTACAGATTATATGTTGCCTTATAAAAGACGAGAATTAAAATTACTCAGTACATTGTCTAAAAGTTTTAGATCTTCTATTAATTTTTTATATGTGTCGAAATATAAAAAACTTTCTATTCGACAAGAAGATAATAAAGTCTTTATTCGAGAATGTTTACCAGATGCAGAAATATTCTTTCATACTATTGATGATAAAGATGTAACTACGGCTACAAATCAATTTATTGAAAAAAACGAAATCAACATGTTAGTTATGGTAAACTCTAGACATTCATATCTTGAATGTGTATTACACCAATCCACCATAGATCAGATTGGGTTACATATAAAAATACCATTTCTAACTATGCAAAATTTACAACGAAATTAAATTACAAGAATTATGAAACGGATTCTATTACCAACTGATTTTTCTGATAATGCATATAACGCAATACGATATGCGATGCAATTTTTCAGAAACGAAAAATGCACATTTTACCTCCTTAACACCTTTACACCAGTGTCATATAACATAGGATATCTTATAGAAAATCCAATGCCATATGGTTTGGAAGATATCGCAAGGATGAATTCAGAAAAAGAGATCGAACTTATAGAGACTAAAATAAAAGAAGAATTCAACAACTCAAAACATAGTTTTGAAAGAATTTCTGCCTTTAATATGTTAATTAATGAGATTAAAGATACAGTAGAGCGTTATGATATAGATTTGATCGTAATGGGGACCAAAGGAACAACAGGTGCCAAAGAAATATTTATTGGAACCCATACCATGTATACAATCAAAAATGTAACATGTCCTGTATTAGCAGTGCCTTCGGGTTTCGAGTTTGAAGAACCAAAAGAAATCCTCTTCCCTACAGATTATTACCTTAGTTCAACTAATAAATATCTTTCTTTTATAAAAAACATCTGTGATAATCACACATCAAGACTACATATTCTTAATGCATATTATGGTATCCCATTAGATAAAGATCAGGAAAAGATAAAAGATTTCGTGGATAACTATTTTAAAAACAATGCTCATATTTTTCATATTGCAGATGGCATGGATGTTATAGAAGCGATTGAAGATTTCCAAAAAATGAATATCATAAATATGCTTGTTATGGTACATAATAAACATTCTTTTTTTGAAAACCTTTTGTTTAAACCTGTAATTAATCAAATAGCACATCACACTAACATTCCATTTTTAGTAATCCCTTCAGAAAAAAGAATAGGATCAAATAAAAAAAGTGATCACATCGACATAAAAGGAAAAGAAAAAGAGAACCAAGATATAATCATATAACAAAAAGTCAGAATAGTTAGGTGAATAAGAATACGTTATAGAAAGATGAAAAAAATATTAGTAACAACAGATTTTTCTAACAAAGCTTGGAATGCTCTTGTATATATCCTTGAATTATATAAGAACATTCCTTGCGAACTTCATATTCTTAATACGTATGATCTAAATTCTGCCCAATTAGTTACTACGGTAAGCTCACAAAGAGTTGGTCATTTCTATACATCTATCAAGATAATGTCAGAAGATCGATTAAAAAAAACTCTAGAAGATATTCAAAACACCAAACTCTCTAAAAATCATACATTTCAGACAGTTTCTAAACCTGGTTCATTAACCAAAGTTTTAAGACAAATGACTGCACAGTACAAGTTTGACTTGATTCTAATGGGTTCCAAAAAAGTTTCAAATTCGAAACAATTATTTTTAGGAAGTACTGTAAAAAGAGTTTTAGAAAGTGAATTTAACACCCCTATCCTTATAATTCCTGAAGATGTAATTTTTAAGCCAATTAATAATATAGCATTTGCTACAAATTTCGAAAGGATTTATTATAAATCAGAAATTAATCCAATTATTGATTTAGCCAAACACAATAATGCCACTGTAAAAATGGTCCGTGTTTACGATGGATCAAAACTAAATACAGTACAACATTATAACACCACCACTCTAGAGGGCTTTTTCAGAAATGTGAAATTTGATTTTCACATGATACCAGATTCTTCTAATATAGAAATTGGAATTCAATCTTTCATAGAAGAACAAGAAATAGACCTATTAGCAATGATTACATATAAGCATAATTTTATTGAACGACTAACCAGAGAAGCTGTTATCAAAAAAATAACATTCCACACCAAAATTCCTTTCCTAGTAATTCCCGCAGATCATATCTAACTATAGAGATAATTAATTAGTAATCACCTCCAAAAAGGTACTGTTATTTTATTTCAAATATGAGAATTATCATAGTATTCATAGTGTTTAAAAAATACTTTTATAGTAAATAAACAAAACTAAAAAACAATGAAAAGAATACTTGTTCCCACCGATTTTTCAGACAACGCTTATAGTGCTCTTTTTTATGCTACAAGATTATTCCAGAATCAACCGTGTCAATTTTATATTCTTAATACTTTCGAAGTCAATACACCAGTACTTACTGGTAGAATTGATACAAGCAAAGGAGATGCAACATATCAAAAACTAAGTGCGACATCTATTGACGCTTTAGCAACAACATTTCATTCAATCGTTAGAGATTCGGAAGATCTTAAACATACCTTCGAAACTATCTCTATATCAAAAGATTTAACAGAAACAATTAACAAAACTATCAAAAATAAGGATATTGATTTGGTCGTTATGGGTACAAAAGGAGTTACTGGTGCTGCCTCTCTTTTTATGGGAAGTAATACCGTAAAAGTGGTACAAAAAATAAAACATTGTCCTGTTTTAATTGTTCCTAATGAGTTTGATTTTGATAAACCAATAGAAATTGCATTTCCTACTGATTTTAAACGTTTTTATCTAGAAGCAGAAATAAAGCCATTATTGGATATCGCCTCTTTATTTGATTCCAACATACGTATTTTTCATATCAACGAAGATGAAAATTTAGACGATATACAAGAATATAATTATAATCTATTGAAACGACATCTTTCAAAATTCACCCATAGTATACATTGGATTTCTAAAACTGGACAAAAGACTTCACTAATCAATGAATTCATTGATGAATTTGATATCAACTTGGCTATTATGATTAATTACAAACATAGTTTAATAGAAACCATAACACATGAACCTGTAATTAAAAAAATAGGATTCCATCCATCCATACCTTTTTTGGTAATTCCTGATGCTACCTGATAATTATCATATTTTTTAACTATGATCAATTATATATTTATCTCATTAATCTTTAAAAACCGATCTGATGAAAAAGAAAATTTTATTACCAACGGATTTTTCTAAAAATGCATGGAACGCAATAAGTTACGCAATCGAATTATATAAAAATGAAGAATGTGATTTTTATATTCTTAATGCATTTAATGCTACTGGATATGCTTTAGAAAGTATGATGATTCCTGAACCAGGAGAAAAGATGTATGACGAAGCTAAGGAAAAATCAGAAAAAGGATTAGGAAAAATATTACAACGCCTTTCTTTTAGAGATGAATCTACAAATCATAAGTTTATTATGATTTCTCAATTCAATAGTTTACTAGAAAGTATAAAAGATATAGTAAATAAACAAGATATCGAAATGGTAATCATGGGAACTAAAGGATCCACAAACGCAAGTGATATTATATACGGTAGTAATGCTATTCAGGTCATGGAGAAAATAAGAAACTGTCCAGTGATGACAATTCCTGAAAATACAATCTACAAAGAACCAAAAGAAATCGTGTTTCCTACTGATTACAAGACACAAGTAAAACGTCGAGAATTACAATATCTAATTGAAATTGCAAAAATTAGCAATGCAGCTATACGTTTTTTACACGTTTCTGAAGAAGATACTTTAGATGAAGAGCAAATAAATAATCAAAACTTGTTAAAAGAATATTTTGAACATATACCTCACACATTTCATACGCTACATAATGTAGATGTAAAAGGAGGACTCAGTGCTTTTGTAGAAAGTAGAAATAGTGATCTGATTACTTTTATAAACAGAAAACATTCTTTCTTCGGAAGTATATTTTCCAGACCCTTGGTTAAAAATTTAGGATACTATTCTAAAGTACCAGTATTAGCATTACACGATATTAAAAATTAAATCAAATTGATTATGAAAAACATAGGAATATGGATGGATAAGGAAAAAGCTTATATCATCAACGTAAAAGAAAACAACGAAGAAATGATTACAATTTTTTCGGAAATAGAAGATTACAGAATACATGGAGGTTCTGGAACTAAAATAAAAGGTGGACCTCAAGATGTTGTTCAGGACAGCAAATTCTTAGAACGTGAAAAACATCAATTCAAATCTTATTTTAAAAAGATTATCCCTCTTATTAAAGACTCTGATGCTATTGTAATTTATGGCCCAGCAGAAGCTGGAGAAAAATTCAAAAAAGAATTAGATGAAAATTATTATAGTCTTAGTAAAAAAGTAAAAGCTGTTCTTAAATCAGATAGTTTGACCGAAAACCAAACGAAAGCTTTGATAAGAGATTATTACAAAAATAATAAGTCACATATTCTTAGATAAGTATCCTTCATACTTATCTAAGAATTCTAATGTATTAAACTTTTAAGCTTTTAAATCTATGAAAAATGAAGATTTCAATATCAGAAAATCTTCTGGTAAAAAAGTGAAGTTTTCATTGAGTAAATTAAAGAGTTCACTTAGTAGAAGCGGAGCAGATAACAAAACAATAAAACATATTGTTGACACTGTAAAAGATGAATTATATCAAGGGATTTCTACAAAAGAGATTTACAATAGGGCTTTTTCATTATTAAAGAAGGAAAAAACTGTATTTGCTTCAAAATATAAACTTAAAAAAGCCATCTATGAATTAGGCCCTACTGGATTTCCTTTTGAACGGTTTGTAGCCGCTGTATTAAAATTTTCTGGATATCAGGTTCAAGTAGGACAAATTGTTTCTGGCAAATGCGTTACTCATGAAGTTGATATTATCGCAAAGAAAAACTCGGATTTCATTATAATTGAATGTAAGTTTCATAGTGAAGAAGGGCGTAACTGCAATGTTAAAATTCCATTATATATTTATTCTAGATATCAAGATATCATTGCGCACTTTGGAGACAAAGAAAAAGATCCATTAATTCCTAATCAAGGTTGGGTTGTTACTAATACTAGATTCACAAAAGACGCTATTCAATACGGTAGTTGTATCGGTTTACATTTACTTAGTTGGGATTATCCTAACGGGAATGGCCTTAAAGATCGAGTCGATCGCTTAGGATTATATCCCATTACAGTATCCACAATTCTTACCAATCGCGAAAAACAGTTTTTGCTAAGTAGAGATGTTGTTCTTTATCAACAACTAAAAGGAGATGTATTTTACCTTGACCATTTAGGAATTTCTGAAAACAGAAAACAAAAAATACTAAATGAGATAAAAATGTTATGTGATTTATAAAACATTAATATATGCCATCTATTAAAATTCAATTTCTTGGAGCAGCAGGAACTGTGACTGGATCAAAAATCTATATAGAAACTCCACAAAAAAACATATTAATTGACTGTGGTATGTTTCAAGGCATTAAGGAATTAAGAAAGCTAAACTGGACACAATTACCAATTAAAGCTTCAGAAATTGATATAGTTCTATTAACTCACGGACATCTAGATCATACAGGGTATCTTCCTAGATTAATTCAACAAGGGTTCAATGGTGAAATCATTGGAACAGCACCAACCCTTGCAATTACAGAAATCATTCTGAAGGACAGCGCAAAAATTAATGAAGAAGAAGCAGATAGGGCTAATAGAGAAGGATACTCTAAACATAATCCAACATTACCTTTTTACACCATAAAAGAAGTCGAAAAAACAGTACATCATTTTAAAGCTAGAGAAAAAGACATCTGGTTTTCTTTATCAAAAGATATTGAATTTAGATTTAGATATAACGGACATATTATCGGTGCGTGTTTTATAGAATTACATCTTTTCGGAAAAGATTTCGTTTTCTCAGGTGATATAGGGAGACCAAAAGATCTACTACTTAAGCCTCCTGAAAAACCGGAATGGGCAGATTTTCTTTTTATAGAAAGTACCTATGGTAATAAACTTCATCAAGATCAAGATATTGAAGAGAAACTAATTGGATTAATCAAAGAAACATTATATAAACAAGGAACGTTAATTATACCTTCTTTTGCTGTAGAACGTTTACAAACTTTAATGTACCTTTTGTGGAAGTTATATCAAAAAAATCGAATCCCCAATATCCCAATCTATGTAGATAGCCCGATGGGAAGTAACGTATTATCCGTATTTGAAAAATTTTCGGATTGGCATAAATTATCCAAACAAGATTATAATTCTTTATGTGATCATATCAATATTGTTACATCATACAAAGAAACTTGGGAAGTAATTGATAATCCCAGACCCAAAATTGTAATTGCCGGAAGTGGAATGGTAACTGGGGGCAGAGTATTAACATACCTAAAACAGCTTGTAGATAATACAAATACTTCTATTCTTTTAGCAGGATATCAAGCTGAAGGTACAAGAGGCAGACAATTACAAGATGGAGTTCATGAAATCAAATTATATGGTAAATATTATACTGTAAAAGCAGAAATACATCATATAGAAAGTCTATCAGCTCATGCTGATCAATATGAATTATTAGATTGGGTAAGTAAGATCAAAAACATCCCTGAAAAGGTTTTTCTAATCCACGGAGAGCCATCTGCATCGGAAGCATTTGACACCAAATTAAAACATACTTTAAATTGGAAAACACATATCCCTAAGCTCCATGAGGTCCTAAATATTACTGTTTGAAATATATTAGAAACGTGACCATTATCATTTTTCAGGTTTTAATCATTAGCTAATTTACTACTATAAATATGATATAATAATCATTCTTTTAGTAACCATTAAAAATTAAACTATGACAACTGAAACAAACACAATGAGCAGTGACTTAAAGGATATCCATTTTGATACTCTAGAATGGAAGTCCAGCCTTCAGTTTATAGAAGGAGAACTATTGTTTATCAATCAGCTATTACAATCCTATGTTTTCGAACCAACTACTCCTAATCTTTTTGAACGATTACAGCAGTTTAGACAAGGAATCGAAAATATTGAGAAAGAAATCAGCAAACTGCACCAAAAAATAAGAAAACATGAAAGTGAACTAGGTGGTATGTTGGAATGTGACACTATCTCCTGTGATCATTATTATTTCGATGAGCATAAAGAACTTCGAAATCATTTCTACAATTTTTACAAAAACTTTCGTGCACTAAAATCGGAGGTGTTTCAATATGCAGGAGGAATTCTCAAAAAAAACAAAAATAATTAAATAAGCTGATAATTGTCATTTTATTCAACCTAACAACTAATTACTTTTATTTCAATTAATTAAAACACTAATAATTAAAACCTAAACATTATGTCAATAATTAAATTTAACAAAAACAGATTCCCGTGGTTTAACGACAAAGTTTCCAATTGGATGGATACTGACAACTTTTTTTCCGATGATTTTTTCGTTAAAGATAGAAATCTACCGGCAATGAATGTAAAAGAACGTACGGACGATTTTGAAATTGAGCTTGCAGTTCCTGGGTTTTCAAAAAAAGATATTGAAATAACCTTGGAAGATGATGTGCTACATATTTGTGCAGAAAAACGCAATGAAGAAGTAGAAGAAGATAACGATTACGCCCGTAGAGAATTTAACTATAGTTCCTTTGACCGAAGGTTACAAATGCCTGCTAGCATAGATCAAGACGAAAAGATTAAAGCTACATACAATAACGGAGTTCTTACTCTTAATCTATTAAAAAAAGAAGAGGCAAAAGAATTACCTAAAAAAGTAATCGCCATAGATTAATCTCATTCATAAAGGCGAAGGATAATTATATGTAGTTATTTTTTGCCTTTTAATGTTTTATTATAAAATTAATAATGAAACCACAACCTATAAATACTAAATATATAGAATGGAAAAGTGCAGAAGAATTGCATCAAATTTCCATGAATTGGATTTCTGAACTAAAATTCATCAAAGATGAACTTACATTTTTAACGGATCTTATTATAAATGTTGCTTCACCAATAATCTCAAAAAAGATTTTTGCAAAAAGTAACAAATTAATTAAAGAACTAGATCAGAAGAAAAAAGAACTTAATCCAATATTAAAAAAACTGATTGAACACTGTAATAAGCTCATTATACTAATCGACGGTGTTGATCAGCTAAAGGAAGAAAAAAAATACAAAAAAGAGCATCAAGAAATATCAATAAAAATCAGTAATTATTTTGATAATTATAAAAAAAACAAAAGAGAAACTTTTGATCTTGTTAAGGATCTTATTAAGAAAAAGAAACAAAAGAAATTACTTAATTAGTTTGATAAGCTTTCGATGAAAAAAATGAAAAAAATAGTGTTCACCGTTATAGCTCTTTTAATCGGAGTCTGGGCATGGTATGAATATACATATTCTATGGATACTGTTATTCCTTTTGAGGTAAATAACAAAAATGCTAAAACAAAAATTTTAATAGCATCTCAGGGCAGTAAATTTAAAGATTCAGTAGTTCAAGGAATTTTAAGAAAATACGAAAAAGATACTATTTATTTTAAAGTAATCGATGTATATACACTATTTACAGTAAATATTGAAAAATGGGATGCCTTAATACTTATCAATTCATGGGAATATGGTAGTCCCCCAAAAAATGTAAAAAAGTTTATTAAGAATCATCCGAACGAACTAAATAAACTTATCGTTTTATCAACAGTTGGAAGCAGTAATATTGTTTTAAAAGATGTAGATGTGATTTCTGGAGAATCTATTATTGAAAAAACATCTACATATGTAGAAGTTGTAACGAACCGACTTAATCAAATAATAAAAAAGAAACAATGAATAAAATAGAAACATATATCATTTTGTTAATCTTGGGATTCTTGACAAGCTGCTCATCCAGTGAACTTATAGAAGTTTGGAAAAATCCTGATATTGAAAGTTTTGAGGCTAACAAAGTATTGGTAATAGGCATGACCTCTGATCTTGATGGGAGAAAAGTATTCGAAAAAAAGCTCACTGCAGCACTAAAAAAAAATGGAGTCAAATCAGAGAAAAGCCTTGACTTCTTCCAAAAGTCATTTACCGATTCTCCAAAAACAGAAGAAGACCTAATAACTATGGAAGGTAAGCTTTTAGAAGCGGGCTTTGATGCTATTTTATTATCCAAAGTATTAGCTGTAGAAGATCGATTAACCGTAGTACAAGCTTATCGAAATATGGATAAAGATTTCAGAAATTTCAAAGATGATTACTACAAAAACCAAGATATTTACTACGAAGAAGATTATTATGAAGAGTATGAAATCTATCACGCAGAAACATCTTTGTATTGCATATGCCCTGATAAAGAAAGAGAATTAATTTGGAAAGGATCTATCGACATTACAGAGCCCGAAAACGTAAAAAAGGCTGTTAGTGATTACGTAAAAGTATTGATTTGGGCATTAAAAGGACAGAAATTATTAATTATTGAAGAAGAAATTACCAATGAAAATATTGATCTATAGTGCCAAGGATTTTGAAATACCTTTTCTTGAAAAAGCAAACAAAGATATCCATCAGATAAAATACGCCCCAGAAAGGCTTACTTCCAAAACGGCTATGATGGCTATAGGTTTTGATGTAGTTTCGATTTTTTCCGCGGATGATGCTTCTTCAAAAACACTTCGATTATTAAAAGAATTCGGAGTAAAATATATCACCTTGCGATCTGCTGGTTATGATAACATACACTTAGGAACTGCAAAAAAAATAGGTATTAAGGTAGCCCATACCCCAGATTATTCTCCATACGCAATTGCAGAACATGCTATAGCATTGTTATTAGCATTAAACCGAAAACTAATTTTATCAAATCAACAGTTCAATGATTACAATTTTTCCCTAAGTAATTTAATTGGATTTGATCTTTACAATAAAACAGTTGGTGTTATTGGAACTGGTAGAATTGGAAAAGTAATTGGAAAAATATTACGAGGATTTGGTTGCCATGTAATTGCAACTGATATTTATGAGGACATCAACTTTTCTCAAACAAATAATATCAAATATGTTTCTTTAGAGCATTTATGTAAACAATCTGATGTTATTATGCTAAGTATGCCTCTTAATTCAGAAACTCATTATATGATTAATGCAGACCTAATACATCTAATGAAAAGAGAGGCATATATCATAAATATTTCTAGAGGAGCCGTTGTAAATACTTTAGAACTCATAGAAGCCTTAAAATGGAATAGAATCGCCGCTTATGGATCTGATGTGTATGAATATGAACACGATTTATTTTTTTACGATCACTCTAAAAATAAACCTGATGACTCGTTATTGAAACAATTAATAGATTTACCCAATGTTTTAATAACTCCACATCAAGCATTCGCAACAACCGAAGCATTAACTAACATAGCAGAAACCACCTTTTATAATATTAATTGTTGGGAACAAAATAAAGCTTCTGATAATGAAATCATTCCAGAATTAGTGGGGTAACCTATCTTTAATCAAACCGTATAGAAATGTTCCTAAGATGGAAGCTATGATCACTATTACAATTGGTAAATACCCTGCACCTAACAAAACGAACATTGGTCCTGGACAAGCTCCAGCTAACGCCCAACCTAGACCAAAAATAATCCCTCCTATCATATAACGATAAAAACTTTTTTCTTTTGATAGAATAACTATTTTATCTCCAAAAAAAGATCTCACTTTATATCTTTTAATAAATTGAACGATAACAATACCAAGTCCTACAGCGGATCCTATGATACCATACATATGAAACGATCCAAATTGAAACATTTCATAAATTCTAAACCACGAAGCAGCTTCTGATTTAAACAAAACAATTCCAAAAAAAACACCAATTACTAAATATACAACTGTACGCATATGCTTAAAATAATAAAGGAAAAATTAAATGGATCATCACCAAACCACCAATAAAGAAACCAACAACAGCAATAAGTGATGGTATTTGTAAATTACTTAAACCCGAAATCGCATGACCAGATGTACAACCTCCTGCATAGCGAACACCAAAACCAACTAATATTCCACCAATCACAAGAATAATTATTGTTTTTGGAGTCATCATAATTTGATCAGAAAATAACCTACTTGGTATGTAACTTTCTCCAGCATCCGCAAAACCTTTTGCTTGAAGATCTTTTACCACATTAGCATTCAGATTTACTTTAGTATCAAAAGACAAGTAATTTTCTGCAATAAAACCACCTATAATTATCCCAAAAACTACTACAAGATTCCATCGCTGGGATTTCCAATCAAATCTAAAAAAATCAGCAGTTTTACCAGCACCGCAAATAGTACACATTGTTCTTAGATTGGAGGACACACCAAACTTTTTACCCATCATAAGCAACAAAAACATTACCAATGTTATCAATGGTCCTGACACATACCAAGGCCACGGTTCATATAACCAATTCATTCTTTTACAAATTATATTTTAGTGCAATAACTTACATTTTTTAGCTAGAATCAGTAACCTAAGTTACACAAGAATATTTTTGAAACAATTAATCAAAATATTTTTGGAAAGAAACGACCTGTAGCCACTTTGTATGCTTTATACTCATCGAAAAATTCAAGTAATTTTTCTTCTTCGTATTTAGTCTTGAAATAAAAGAGTATATAAATAGTAGTTGCTATAATTAATTTAAAAACAGAACCTATATAAAGCCCATATCCAAATACAACATATAATATTCCTGCATATAGAGGATGTCTTATAAATTTATAAAGACCTGTTTTAACTAATTTTGAATTTAATTTTGGCGTTGGAAAAGGTGATAGGTTTTTATTTAACTGTAATAAAGCAACTAACACAATCAAAACACCCAAAACAAACGTAAATAAACCTATTCGATTTATAAATGGTAACCAACCAATACTTCCTATTTTTACATCAATTACGTACACAAAAAACAGTACGAATTGTACTAAAACGAAAAGAAAATCATTGTTTTCTAATTTCATAATTTAAAAAAATAGATTCATATCTAAAAAAACCTGTCATCATTTAAATGACAGGTTAATAAGCAACATCATTAATTAAGTTTAGTTCTTTACTTTACAGGTATTTAAACCTACCAGTGAGTATAGAGGGCAAAAACTAACAAAACCAGTTACAGCAAATATTCCTGCTAATCCCAATAAAACATATGCAACGGCACCTTGAATAATGTTAAAATAATAAAGTAGCGCAATTGTAATAGCAACAATCAATCTCAAAATACGATCTGTATTTCCCATGTTCTTTTTCATAGTATATAATATAAAATTAGGTTTTAAAAAATTGAATAAGAAGAATTATTATGGTAGTAATGCTTATACATAATAAACAGACTATTAAAAATTTAATCTCCTTACGCATTTTCATCTTCAATATTTTGGGTTATTGAGGAACAAATTTATCTTAGAGGAAGAATAAAAACTGTGACAAATGTTACAACTACACAAATTTTATGATGACCATTCAAAATTTAAGATCAGGACTAGGTAATATTGACATCTACTTATTAGATCAAATACTAAAAGATAGATATTCCCAAAATGATAAGATCTTAGATGCAGGATGCGGAAATGGTAGAAATATACATTGGTTTTATGAAAATAAGTTTAACATCTATGGATTAGATCGGGATGTAGAACAGATCGAATATGTGAAAAGTATATATCCTGATTGGAGTACTAAATTTGATGTATCCTCTTTAGATACACTGAAATATCAGAATGATTTTTTTGATCATATTATTTGCAGTGCAGTACTACACTTTGCTTCTAGTACAGACCACTTCAATTCCATGTTTTCAGAACTTATACGTGTATTAAAACCATCGGGAACTTTATTTATAAGAATGACTTCTGATATTGGAGTAAAAGATAAGATATCCCATATACATAAGGGTGTATATAGATTAGGAGATGAATCAGATCGATTCTTGCTAACACAAGAGTTACTCTCTTCTATTATGCATAATCATGGGCTATCATTTTTAGAACCCTTAAAATCCACTAACGTACACGATCTAAGATCTATGTCTACGGTAGTACTTCAGAAGATTTAAGTTACATCAATCAGTTCTATCTCACCTTGTTTTAAAAATATATGACCTTCTTGCTCTAATTTTTTAAGTAATCTAGATATTACTTCTCTAGAAGACCCTAGATCATGCGCAATATGTTGATGCGTCGTATTAAGAACATTTCGCCCTTTTAACTTGGCTTCTTTTTTTAAATACTCTAATAATCGCTTATCCTTATTAGAAAATGTCAATATTTCTATAACATCTAATAATTCTTCGAACTTAAGGTTAAAGAGGTCATAAATAAACTCATTCCATTTCGGATATTTCTTTGCAATTACTAATGCTTTATCTGCTGGTATGACCACCACTTCAGAATCTTCTTCAATCACCGCTTTTACCTGACTTTCTTGATTACGAATTAAAGTAGTAACTGACATTACACAACTTTCTCCTGGCTGTATATAATACAATAAAACCTCGTTTCCATTAATCGGCTCTTCTTTAAATACTTTTGCTAAACCCGATATTAATAGTGGGATGACTTTAATATATGAGCCTTGTCTAAGAATAACCGTGCCAGCCTCAAATTTATGAATACTACTAATTGCTACAAGCTCTTTCTTTAAATCTGGCATTGTAGTCAATTTTGGAAAGTAAGTATCTAAAGCTTCAGAAATCAACGGTGTTTATTTTTTACTAATTTAATCAATAATTGATTCTATATTATATCATTTTTCTGAATACGAACTCCAAGCTTTATAACCACCTTTAAAATCATATACTTCATTAAAACCTAGTTTAACTAATAATTTAGCAGCGCGATGACTTCTCCAACCAGAATAGCAATAAATATATACTGGTTTTTTTTTATTTAGTTTTTGAAATTCTGAAACAAATTTTTCTCTATTCGCAATACTTATATTTATTGCGTCATCTATATAACCATTAGTGTACTCCTCTACAGTACGTATGTCAATAAATTGCACATTCTTACCAATTACTTTTTCTTTAATTGAATTGACATCAACAATCTTTATTGAATTGATTTCTTTAGTAGAAGAATTTCTAAAATAATCCTGAGAAAAACCAAAAAAGATGTTTCCTAAAATTAATAAAAAAGTTACATAATATTTCAACGATATTATTTCAAATCTTACTACATCTTTCATGAATTATTTTAAGGTAGTTGGACATACGTAATCTGTCGTTTCTAAACCAGTTTCCTTAATAGCAGCAAAACCACCAGCAACATCTATAAGATTATGAATACCTCTACTCTTCAAGATCGAAGCAGCAATAACAGATCGATATCCTCCTGCACAATGTATATAAGCCATTTTATCCTCTACAAAATAATGCATATAATCATTGATAAAATCTAATGGCGAATTTTTTGCATTCTCTAAGTGTTCGGCAGCAAATTCACTCTCTTTTCTTACATCAAAAACATGTACTTCTTCTCTTTCAATAATGTTTTTAAGCTGCATCGCTGATATTGATGATATTGTATCAACTTCTTTTTTAGCTTCTTTCCAAGCTTCAATTCCTCCTTCTAAATATCCTAAAGTACCATCAAAACCTACTCGAGATAATCGAGTAATCGTTTCTTCTTCTCTACCTATTGGTGTTACTAATAAAATTGGTTGTTGCACATCTGCTATCAAAGTACCTACCCAAGGAGCAAAACTACCATCTATTCCAATAAATATAGATCTTGGAATATGAGCTTTTACATATTCGTTTTGATGTCTAACATCTAATACAATCGCACCGGTTTCATTAGCCAACATCTCGAAATCTTCTGGAGACAATGGTCTTATTCCTCTTTCTAATACCTCATCTATATCTTCGTATCCTTCTTTGTTAAGTTTAACATTTAAAGGGAAATACTTTGGTGGAGGTAACAATCCATCAGTGACTTCGTTTACAAATTCTTCTTTAGTCATATCTGCTCTCAATGCGTAATTCACTTTCTTCTGATTACCCAAAGTATCAACCGTTTCTTTCATCATATTTTTACCACAAGCAGAACCTGCTCCATGTGCTGGATATACAATTATATCATCATTTAATAGCATAATCTTATTTCGCAAACTATCAAATAACGTTTCTGCCAATTCTTCCTGCGTAAGGTGAGCAGCTTTCTGAGCTAAATCTGGACGTCCAACATCCCCAAGGAATAAAGTATCTCCACTAAAAATGGCATGATCCTTACCATTTTTATCACGCAATAAATATGTAGTACTTTCCATAGTGTGGCCTGGAGTATGTAAGGCTACAATAGTTATATTTCCTAATTTAAACTCTTGTTCATCACTAGCAATAATAGCTTCAAAAGAAGGATTGGCATTTGGTCCATAAATAATCTTCGCACCTGTTTCTTTAGCGAGTGTTACATGTCCGCTCACAAAATCCGCATGAAAATGTGTCTCAAAAACATATTTAATTTTTGCTTTGTCATTTCTAGCTCTTTCTATATAAGGTTTTACTTCTCTTAACGGATCTATAATTGCAACTTCACCTTCACTTTCAATATAATATGCTCCTTGTGCTAGACACCCAGTATATATTTGTTCTATCTTCATTTGTTCTATTTTTTATTTTTAAAAATACTACTCAGATTGTCATTTTACAGTAACAATTGTTACAGATAAAACAATCTAAATTTTTGTTAAGTCAATTCTTTTATCAGTATATAAATTCCCATTATTAAAACGAACCATCCAAAGCCTTTTTCTAATTTTTTTCCTTCAATAAAATTGGATAAATATATCCCAAGAAAAATACCTAGGATAGAAATTCCAGTAAAGAAAATTAGGAAAATCCAATCTATATCTAGATTTTCTACATCGCCCACAAACCCAATCAACGATTTGATTGCAATAATTAATAGTGATGTAGCCACTGCTTTTTTCATTGGTAATTTTGCGAATAAGACCAATGCTGGTATTATTAAAAACCCTCCTCCTGCTCCAACAATTCCGGTTAATACACCCACTATGAAACCTTCTATTATAATTAAAGGATAATTATATAAAACTTCTTCCTTTTTCTGCAATGTATCTTTTCCGTTTTTTATCATAGAAACCGAAGCCAATAACATAATCATTGCAAAAAACACCATGATTCCTATATTTTTAGTAATCACCAACTCTGCTACAGAAAAAAGATTGTCCGGTATCGCAGGAACCAAAAACTTTCTTGTACCATACACTGCTATAAAAGCCGGAATTGAAAATACCACTGCAGTACGTAAACTAACAATGCCTTTTCTCAGGTTCTTAATAGCTCCAATTAATGCCGAAGACCCTACAACAAATAATGAATAAGCAGTAGCAGTCACAGGATTAATATGCATTAAATAAACAAAAATCGGTACTGTAAGTATGGAACCTCCTCCTCCTATTAAACCTAGCACTACTCCAATTATCAATGCGCCAAAATATCCAAGAACTTCTACTATTTCCATCAATTTTTTTTGACAAAAATAATTTTAGCTTATGTTAGTCACAGTAACATTAGTTACACACTATTATAGACTTATGACTTTTATACTATTTCTATTTAATTCTATTCTACCATCCACCTCTAGTTTTTTTAACAGTCTAGAAATTACCACTCTAGAGGTATGCAAATCATAGGCAATTTCCTGGTGCGTATTATGTACAATAGTATCGCTATTTACTTTTATTTTATCTTTAAGATATTTTAGTAATCGTTCGTCCATATTAAGAAAAGCAATGTTATCTATAGCCTCAATTGCTTCCATCAATCTTTTATGATAACTTTCGAAGACAAAACTTCTCCATGAACTATATTTTGTGGTCCACTCTTCCATTTTTTTTATTGGAATCATGATAAGTGTAGAGTCCATCTCCGCGATTGCTTTTATTTCGCTTTTATGATGTCCCATACAACATGAAAGGGTCATTGCGCAAGTATCCCCTTTTTCTAAAAAATAAAGTAACAACTCATCGCCTTCCTGATCTTCTCTTAATATTTTGATTGCTCCATTAATAATCAAAGGCATTGACTTAATGTAACTACCCGGCTTAATAAGTATATCACCCTCGAGTACTTCTTTAGTTATAGAAACCTTACTAATTTCTTCTAAAAGCTCTTTCTCAAAAAAATGACCATAATTATTATTCAGTTCTTCAATCATTCTGATTTATTCTATTTTTGGTTTTCAAAATATTGTTCTAATTGTTGTTTGGCTTCCTGATAACCCAACTCAAAAATTTGATCTAAATTTCCACTACTAAAGAGCCCATGATTGGTAAGTTTCTTTGGTTGAATCACCAAATCACATTCATCAAATTTTGTTTCAGAATTGGGCATAGCTCTTAAATAATATGCTCGTTGCATAACATTATATGCATGCTTAAAATCTGTGAGTTTAGGTTTTCGGATAGGAGTAACATCAATTCCTATGATCATATCACATTGTTTTTTTATCGGCATGATCGGAAAATTATCCAAAATTCCTCCATCAGAATATAATTGATCTTCAATCTGTATCGGAGAAAACACACCCGGAAAAGCAGCTGAGGCCAATATAGGTTTAATTAATTCTCCCTTATTAAAAACCGTTACTGTTCCTGTCAAAAGGTTCGTAGCAGTAACAAAAAGTTTTTTCTCCAGACTTTCGAAAGAGTTTTCATTAAAATAATTAATTAAATCATCGTAAAATTTTTCTGAATCTAAAAAACCTGCCTTTTTTCTGGTAAACCTATTTAATTTAAACAGCGGTGTTTTACTAAAAAAACTCTTAATCTTTTCTATAGAATGTCCAGCAGCATATAACGAACCTACAATTGCTCCTGCACTGGTCCCAGAGACATAATTCGGAAACAAACCAGCTTCTTCTATTGCTTTTATTGCTCCTATATGTGCTACACCTTTAAACCCTCCGCCAGAAAGGACAAGACCAACATTTTTTAAAGTTTCCATCTTTTTATATTTTAAAGAACTGGGCTAAAAATTTTAGCTGCTCCTTCTTTTAGTTTTTCTACCCAAGGTCTATCTACAAAAGTACTATAGTTCAGCTGAACACTTTGTTTACAATCACTTAAAAAATCATTTTTCAATTCCATAGCAAAACTATCATCATATATCACCACATTTACCTCGTAATTTTGTTCAAAACTTCTAATATCTAGATTAGTAGTACCTACCGAAGAAACGGTATCATCAGCAACAATTGTTTTACTATGTAAAAAACCATTAGAAAATAAGTATATTTTAACACCAGCTTCCATCAACCCTTCAAAATAAGATCGCACACACCATCTAACAATTATGTTATCAGAAACTTCCGAAAGCAGTAACCTAACTTCTACTCCACTCAGCGCAGCTACTTTTAGGGCTTCCAAAATAGCCTCTCCAGGAATGATATATGGATTGGCTATATATACATAGCTTTTGGCTTCGTTTATTAAAGAAAAATACATTTGCTGAGTAGACGAAAAATCCTCATCTGGACCACTATGTACCGTCTGAGCTGTCATAGTTCCTATTTCTTTATAACTTGTAAAACAAGATGTATTTAAAATATTTTCATTATTACTTACTAGGTACCAATCCATCACAAAAATAGCCTGTAAACTATGTATTATTGGCCCTTCTAATTGCAAATGCATATCGTTCCACATTCCTAAATCAGAATCTCCCGTAACATATTTATCCGAAACATTAATACCACCTGTAAACGCTATTTTATTATCAATTACAATAATTTTTCGATGATTACGGTAATTTAATGATGAAAGAAATTTACCGAATTTGATTGGCAAAAACCCATATATTTCTACACCTATATCTTCAAGCTTTTTGATATATTTTTTACTTAATGATAAACTTCCGATACCATCATATAAAATGCGTACCTGAACACCTTCTTTTACTTTCTTTTCAAAAAGCTCAAAAAGCCCGTCAGCCAATATTCCATTCTCGAAAATATAATATTGCAAATGGATAAAATGCTCTGCTTTTTTTAAGCTTTCGAATATTGCTCGAAAAGTGGCATTACCGTTTTTAAGAAGTTTCAATTCATTTCCAGCACTTGGTGAGAAACCACAATTCTTCGTAATAAGTTCTATTAATTTTTGATGTTCCTGATATTCATTTTGCTGTACCGGTTGATAATAACTTTCAGCTTTTTCTAAATATGTATTAATCTCACCCGTTCTTTTTAATTGAAATAACTTGTTTTTCCTTCGATTTCTACCAAGTAACAAATAAAACAACATCCCACCCACAGGGATTGTAAAAACCACAAGTATCCAAGCTAACGTTTTGGTAGGACGCATACCATAAAGTATCAGTCTAATAACAATAACTAAGCCCGCTAAAAAATATATGATAAGAAAAGAAAAATATACCATTTATATTTTTTTATTAAAACATCAATTCTTCATAATAAGTAAAGGAACTCTAGTTCTATAACTGATTTTCGAAGCCTCAGAGCCATAGAAAAATCGTTCAATAAATGTTTCCTTTTGAATAAACATAGCATTCATATCGATATTCATTATTTGAACAAAACTATCAATTGCTAATGCACTAGGAACATTGGTAATCGAATGAAAGGTATGATTAATATTCTTAAAAAAATCTTTTAATTGTTTCTTATCTTCAAATTCTGCAATAGTTACAGTATCATCTTCTTTTATTTTTAGAATTCTTAGAGAGGACTTATACTTTACCACCGTATCTACTAGAGGATCCATACCTTCCGTATTAAAATGATCGTTATCATCAAGTGTATATAACACAGTTTTTAAATTTTCAAAAACATATCCTTGGGGAATCACAAGAACAGGGCAATCTACCTTACGAATTACATTCAGTGTATTACTTCCAAAAACCACTTCTCTGGCCCCAGTGGCTCCATTTGATCCCATAATAATCAAATCAATTTTTTTAGATTTTACTGCCTGTTTAATCGCATCAGTAAAAACATCATAATCAGTAATTGCTTTAAAAGAATATTTCTGATTTGTAGTTTCCTTTTGGAGGTATTTTGTTAACTCATTAAGTTTTTCTTTAGATGTATTAATCACAGATTGATGAACAGAGGTATTCATAGGTGCAGCCATAAGATCATCAGTCATATAAAGAGAAGCTTTTTGAACGTTTAAGATATAAAAAGTACAAAGCTCATTTTCAAAAAAACGCATTGCATAATTAATAGCATTTCTTGAATTTTCTGAAAAGTCGGTAGGAAGCAGGATATTTTTCATTTTAAAAAGATTTTATATGATAAAAATAGCCTAGATACCTATTAAGAACTATGATATTTATCAGCATAAAAAATAATCAATCTGTTAATTTTGTTTAAACATTTTTAATAAATGTTAAACATTTTTTATCTTTACAAAAAAGAAGATTTGGAACTTATTAAAAAAGCTTTAGAGTTTGAGAGCAGAAAGATAAGTAATATGACTACTAGTAATCGGGTAGCAGCATCCAGAGAGGCTAAATCTCTAGTTCTGGCTATTAATGAAATCTATAAAAAGACACAAGAGTCTAATCTTATGTATATTATGAAACTAGTTACTGCGAAGAAAAGAAAAATAGAAAAACGTCTTAAAGGCGTGCCTACAATATGATTGTTTTTAATGCACAGAAAATTAATTAAGTATGCTTTTAGAAACCACATATAGAAATAAAAAAAACAAAGCTCTCATTAATGATTTGGTAGGAAAACCATTTTCTATATTAAATGCAATTAAACTTAAGGGCATTGGATCGAAACGCATGATTATTGAAGATGTTAGTCCTAATCTAAAAAAGGTTATTAATAGTATATCTGATGTTAATTATGGTAGTATAGAACTACGACCAAATGGTATTCTAATAGCTATCAATAAAGGATTGCAAAATTTCACTTGGGCAATACCTTATTATCAGTTTTACCTTTATAATACGAATGGAATAAGTATTCATGCACAAGGAAAATTCGTTCATTTTAGAAATAATCGTACACATCAAGAAAATGCTTCTTTCTTCAAAAAATTAATGCGATTAAAAGTTGAATATGATCAACGGTTTCCACATGTTGATTCTATCCAAAACTTAAATTAATGAATAAGGAATTAAATGTACTGAAAACTCCATTATTATCTTGTTGTTATAAACCAATGACTGGATATTTTAGAGACGGATTTTGTAATACTACAGCAGAAGATTCAGGTACTCATATCATCTGTGCAGTGATGACCTCAGAATTTTTGGAGTACACTAAATCTAAAGGTAATGATTTATCAACTCCTATTCCATATTGGAATTTCCCAGGATTGAACCCCGGTGATAAATGGTGTTTATGTATTTCTAGATGGTTACAAGCAAAAGATGCTGATAAAGCTCCTCCTATTATCTTAGAAAGTTGCCATAAAAAAACATTGGAATATATAGACCTTGAGGTTTTACTCAATTATCAATTTAAGGAAGAAAAATCATAATTTAACTGAACTCTGATGTCAACTCATCTACAACCAAACCATCCTCTAAAGTTTTAATAATTCCCAAAGCAGCCCGTTCACCAGATATCATAGCCGCATTTAGAGACCCATTGAGTAACTGATCTCCTGCCAAAAATATAGTATTTGTCAATTTTGTTTCTGTTTCGGATAACTCATATTGCAAGTTTTCTAGTCTTGGCAAGGCATTCTTAATATGATATTGTTTAATGAATTTACATCCAATAATCCCACAAAGAAGACCTAATTCTTCCGTTACCTTTTCTACAAGTTCTTTTTCTTTAAATGAATGATCTTTAACAACTGTAACCGACAAAAGTTCTTTATTTGCAGCTTTTGAAGTTTGTAAACTTGTATGATAAAAAATATTATTTATCAAACTATCCTTTTGCGCGATTAAACCGATTAACGGTTTTTGGATTACTCTTTGATCAACTTCAAAATACAATGTGTTACAAGATTTCCACTCCGTTTCCTGATTACTAAGGTTCGTAATCATCTGATGAGCATTTGAAGTAATTATCGTAAAATCACTATCCAGTTTCTCTCCATTTTCTAACAAAACACATCCATCAATAACCTGCTTTACAGGAACATTATATCGAAACTCTGTCTTATTTAATTTCGAAATCATTTGATCTACAATTGATTGAATACCTCCTTTGGGTAATGCTGCAAAACCTGCTCCAAACATTTTATAAATAAACTGAAACATTCGGCTAGATGTTTGCAAATTAGGTTCCAGAAAAATACCACTAAAGAAAGGTTTAAAAAATGAATGTATCATTTCTTCAGAAAAACCATAATTCTCTAGGTATTTTAAAGTGCTAATCTCATCTTCTTTAAAAATGGCGGTTATGGATTTCTTTTTCAAAACTTTATTAAGTTTCAATACTTTTACCTTATCAGAAAAATTACCTACATTCGAAAACAACGTAGGTATTAAAAGTGATACATTACGAAGCGGATCTCCAATAGTTCTAAGCTTATCGTTTATAAAAATAGATGCACCTGGTAAAAATTTTTGTAACGATAGTTTTTCTAAATCTAAATATTTTTGAACAGCAGGATAGGCCGTTAATAATACCTGAAAACCGTGATCTAATTGATACCCATTAACAACATCCGTTTTAACCCGACCTCCAGCTCTATCTGTCGCCTCTATAATTATAGGTGTATATCCAAAGTTTTCTAATACCCGAGCTGCAATTAAACCGCTTACTCCTGCCCCTATAATATGAATTTTATATTTCTCTTTATCCATTTATTTCTTCTAATCTCAAAAATAACTATTCTAAAAAATCTTTTGATACCCAAAGATACAACTGGTTAAACCATAAAAATATAGTGTTTTGTTAATTTTTGTTTAAAAAATTAAACAAAACAATAAACAAAAAAAAAGATTAATCATAATAAACTTTAAATCTTATTCCATAAAATTCTTCACTACTAACAATTACAGATACTATTCCATCATATCATAAAAAATCAATTTATATTCGTGATTTCCATTACTTGGAAGAAGTGAAAAATTGTGATATCTTAAATTATTCAACTTAGTAGTTAAAATATGCAAGAAGCTAAACAAACATTTTACGGAAATACTTTAGGGCTTGTTCCTGGATCTGTGGTATATGTAGGTAAAAAAAATACAAGTGATTTGTTTATCGAAGTATTCAATTATCATAAAGAATCTCACGAAGAAAAAGAATTAAAAAACATAGAAGAAGCTTATTCTTTTATTGATTCTAAACCGATCACTTGGATAAACATTAATGGTCTTAATCATATAGAAACAATTGAAAAACTAGGGGAACATTGTGATCTACATCCTTTAATCCTTGAAGATATAGCTAATACTCAGCAAAGGCCTAAGATAGACGAGTATGATGATTATTTTTTTGTGGTTTTAAAGATGTTGTATTTTAACGAAAATGGAGAACTTTCTATCGAGCACATTAGTTTTGTTTTAGGAAATGGATTTGTCATTTCTTTTCAAGAATCAGATGGAGATGTCTTTGATTCTATTAGGAATCGTATTCGAAATAATAAAGGAAGAATTCGCTCTATGGGCTCTGATTATCTTCTTTATGCATTAATGGATGCTATAGTGGATAATTATTTTAACCTAATCGAAGTGATGGGTGAAAAAATTGAAGAATTAGAAGATGACCTTTTTGAAAATAAACAAAACGATAATATCACCTACCAAATACAAGGACTTAAAAAAGAAATTCTTAAAATTAGACGAGCAGTATTTCCACTTAGAGAAGTGGTAAATAGGATAGAGAAAAGCGAGCATAAACTCATAACCAAAAAAATACGATTATACCTACGGGATTTATATGACCACATCATCCAAGTATCAGAAAATATTGAAATTTATAGAGATATGATTTGGGGCCTAATGGATATGTATATGACAACTATTAGTAATAAAATGAACGAGGTAATGAAGGTACTGACTATTATTGCTACTATTTTTATTCCGCTTACTTTTATTGCAGGAATATATGGTATGAATTTCGAACATATTCCTGAACTTAAGTTTAAATACGGTTATTTCGTTCTTTGGGGAATCATGATATTTATTTTTGTAGCTCTGATATATTTTTTCAAAAGAAAAAAATGGCTTTAAAATAATATCCAAAATCAACATTTATGTTAAAGTATCAAACAGAAATTTTTCTTACTATCACTCTGGTGGTCATAACGATCATATTATTACTATTAAGTAAAAAAGCTATACAACGATTTGGTTTTATTCGATCCATCGAAGCGAATCGTAGAAAAATCATCTTTAAATTAAGTCACCTCTTAATTTATGTAGTAACTATATCTATACTTGCTATCATTTGGGGAGTTGATCATAAACAATTCGCAGTATTTATTTCATCTGTATTGGCTGTTTTAGGAGTAGGATTCTTTGCGCAGTGGTCGCTTTTATCGAGCTTGACCGCGAGTGTAATTTTATTTTTTAATCATCCGGTAAGAATAGGAGATCGCATTCATATTCTTGATAAAGATTTTGAATGGAAAGGTGAGATTATTGATATTACTGGTTTCTATTTATTTATGAAAACAGATGATGGAAGAAATATAACAATCCCTAATTCATTAGTAATGCAAAAAGGGATTGAAATACTTGAGAAAAAATAATTCAATTATTTAATAATCCAGTTTTTATAATTAATTTAAAGTTTTATTTATTTCTTAAAAAAATCTGTCTAAATTTTATTGAGCACTATTAAAACCCTTTTGAGTACAAGCTTTAAAAGCTTTATTATTTATTTTATCATAAATCCTCAGAGAATGACTGTGATCAATATACGAAGGTGTATTAATTATGGCAAGTCAGGCTGTTTAGTCCGGAATTAACAAACTGTGCCTTTGAGGTTTTTTTTCTTAGAATTCTAATTACTCGTGTAAATAAATTTTAAAAAACTACTTATAAATTCTTAATGATTTATTATACCATCTTGCTTTCATTGTTATCAATCGAATAATATTTCAAGTATTTAGAAACTAATCATTTTTTTGATTATAATTCTTATTATAAGATCTAACCACAAAAATAATCCAGACTAAAAAAATAGTCGTAACTACTATTGAATATAAAATAACTGGATCCATTATCATTTTCTTTTAAAATAATTAAGAAACCCCAAAATTGTTGGAGCCCAAAGACCAATAAAAATAGCTTGAAGATGTTTACCGCTACTAAATGAATAGTGCGATAAACAAATAACTCCTATAACTGTTAACAACATAATTATATTCATTATTCCAACTTTTTTTATGAAGTTTTTAATCATTTTCAATATACTAAATTATACCTTGTTTTAATCTTCAACCATATAACCTGTCCAAAAACAAACACTATTTTTTGTTTAAACTATTGTTAAAAACATTAAACAAATATACAATATACTCTAACTTTACAAAAATTAAATTTCAAAAAGAATTACCATTAATGACTGATCAAGTAGAAAATACTTCTGAAAGAAAAATCGCTATAATTAGAAGAGAACATTTTAATGCCGCTCATAGATTGCATAACCCTAACTGGACCAAAGAAAAGAATAAAGAGATTTTTGGCAAATGTAACAATCCAAATTATCATGGTCATAATTACGAATTAGAAGTAAAGGTAATTGGTTACATTCAATCAGAAACTGGATATGTAATAGACACCAAAATACTTTCGGACCTTATTAAAAATCAAATAACGAATCGTTTTGATCATAAAAACCTGAACCTAGATGTTACCGAATTCAAAAATCTAAATCCTACCGCAGAAAACATAGCGATAGTTACATTTAACATTTTAAGAAGTCATTTAGATCAAAAATTAGAACTCAAAATAAAGTTATATGAAACACCAAGGAATTATGTAGAATATCCATTTTAATTATAATAGTATGCTTTTCACCTCACGTAAAATTTAACCTATGAAAATAATTAATAAAATAAAGACAAAACCAAAAAAAAGGGGATTTGAAACAATAAAATCCTTCCAATCTATTTACGATATTAAAATAAACAGTTTAGATAATAAAGTTATAGATCTAGCTAATTATAAAGGTAAAAAGATATTATTTGTTAATGTAGCTTCTAAATGCGGTTTTACAAAGCAGTACAAGGATTTACAAAAACTATACAATCTGTACCCGGATAAACTTATGATAATTGGGTCTCCTTGTAATCAATTTAGTCAACAAGAACCAGGAAACGCTTCTGAAATTCAATCATTTTGTGAACGTAATTATGGAGTAACATTCATAATGACGCAAAAAATTGATGTAAAAGGAATTAATCAACATCCATTATACGAATGGTTAACTAGTAAACAAAAAAACAACAAGAAAAGCTCAAGCGTGAAATGGAATTTTCAAAAATACTTAATTGATGAAAAAGGTGAACTAATTGATTACTATTATTCTATAACAAGTCCAATAAGTTCTAAAATCACAAAGCATTTAAGATAATTATTAATATTTATTAAATTCAAATTTTTGATTTACATTTTCTTGTACCTTCTTAGCGATAAGGAATAATTCTTTAAAAATAGGCCCTATTCTTTTATTGCTTTTTTAAATGCATCTATACCACCTACTATAGGAACCGTAATAGATGTTTCATCTAGATCAATAGTAAGTTCAGTCCCAGGTTTTGGTAATAGTGTAAACTTACTATCACTAGAAAAAATCATTAATCCAATTTGTTGTCCTTTTTTAATTACCTGATCATCTGGTTGTAAATCAAAAGACAGTTCATAGAATGAACCTGGTTTTAGCGGTTTGCTTTCTGTTAACGATTTATGATTTTGTGGATCAGCCCAACCACGAGTAATTATATTATCCGTGATTTTTTTCGCATTCTTTTCCCAAGGTAAAGAGACTAACCAAACCGAAAGATTAGCCGCAGGTTTGCTACTAGCAAGTTTTACAGTTACTTTAGCAATTCCTGATATGTGAATATCTTCTGTTAGTACCGGAGTTGAATATAGCAAACGATGGTTAGATTCTTTTAATATCGCTAACGAATCACCTGAAAAAGTATAGTCATCGATCAATTTTTCTACACCTAGTTTAGTTGGTTTTTTAATACTTAACAACCCAACTTCTAATCCTCCAATATTGGGAAAAAGAGCCACATCTGATGCATCCGGATTAGGATATTCTTTATAGGCAACCGGATGCTCTCGAGAATCGTTTTCTCTAACAATCCAAGCACGAGCATCTTTTTCTACTCCATTTTCTATTCCGTGCAAGTATCTTGTAAACCATCTATTCATTATTCTAATTGGAGGAGGACCTCCATGACCATTTTGATGATAATAAATCTGAGATGGAATACCCATTTCTTTAGCTTTCCTATATATCCTATAACTATGTTCTGGCATTACATTCCAATCATTAAATCCATGAGACATCAATAATGCGGCTTTCATAGGCTTCATATCATTTAGATAATCTCTACCTGCCCAGAAATCGTTATAATCGCCTGTAATTCTATCCATTCCATTTTTCATCTCAGTATCTCGTACTGTTTTATTATTGTATGGACGTTTGGACTCATCTCCACTATGAATAAAATCATATAGTACATCTATATCCTCTCCTAAATATCCACCTGGAGAACGTACCAAACCATTAGATCTATAATAATGATAATACGAGGTATTTGGTGCAATTGGAATAATAGCTTCTAAACCTTTGACTCCAGTAGTTGCAGCTGCTAACGGAATAGTTCCGTTGTAAGAAGTTCCAGTCATCCCAACTTTTCCTGTAGACCAATATGCTTTAACTTTCTCCGTACCTTTTTTTTCAGTGTATCCATCAATGCGACCACATAACCAATCAATCACTGCTTTCGGAGCTAACGATTCGTTATCACCACCCACGGTTGGAGCTCCTTGCGATAATCCAGTACCCGGAGAAGATGAATGAACTACAATATATCCTCTTGGAATCCATTTTTTTATATGCGAATTAGAAATAATTGGTCTTTTACCTCTACGCACTACTTCTGTATGTGTTCTTGGTTTTGGTTGTTCCCCTAATTCATGATGTACATCCCAAAACAATCCATCTATGTCGGCAGCAACACCCGCAAAATATGGACTAGAAACATAAATAACAGGTAGCTTCAATCCTTCTGTTTCTGTTTGATACGGACGTGTCACAGATACGTGCATTCTATCCAATATTCCATCACCATCTGTATCAAATTCTGTAGGCACCCATAGATCGTGACGAATCCATTTAGCAGGTGTATTAAAAGCTTCTACTATTTGCGCTTCGCCATCCTTAAACAAAGGAACTGCTTTTTCTTGTGCGTTTATGAGTGTTACTAAGAATAGAACCAATATAAGAAAACGAGTATTATTTTTATAAGCCATTATAATTGAGATTTGTTACTACAATCATCTTTAGTTAGATGTCAAGCTTTACCAAACTAAATTGGTAATCTGCCTTTTGTGTATAACAAATATAGAATAGAAATATGATTTTTTGAGGAGAATCAATTGTTCTATTTTAAAAAAGCCTACAATTGCATTGTCGACTTTTCAATTCTCATGAACTAAACCCCTATAGTTCACGTTAAAATGTAGAATATATTCTGCAATAATCTATGATCTAGCCCCAAACTACTGGCATAAACACAGTCATTTCTGCCTGTCCTCTGTTACTCCAGGCAAAATAGGGAACAAGTTGTGTTTTATATGTATTCCAATTTGGTCTTTTTACTACATTATAAATATCTGTTGATTTATCTGAGCGAATCAAAATTTCACCTTCTATAGTTGTTACTCCTCCCAAGAGGTCTTCTCTATGATTTACTTTAAAATCTTCACTGCCTTTTATATAAACATCCAAAATACTAGTATTCTTAGGCAGATCAGGAGATTCTATACAATAAACTATCGGACCTCTTTTTATCGCTATTTGATTACGAACTTCTTCAATACGTGGATGGCCTTCTACAAAAGTGATCTCCATTGGCATATCCAAAACGATCACATCACCTGTTTTCCATGAACGATTTACAACTGCATATTTTCCAGGATTAATATCTATAACTACTGCTTCCTCGTTAACTTTCAAAGTACTTCCAGTTGCCCAAATAGGAATTCTTATTTTTATTTCAAAATCAGCTTTCTTACATTCTTCGACTGTAATTTTCACAATACCTTTCCATGGGTACTCTGTATCTTGTCTCAGTTTAATCTTGGAGCCATCAATCATTACAGTATCCAAATGATTTCCTCCGAATAAGTTTACCGATACTCCATTATCTGTAAGACTGTAGGCCCATCCAGAAAGTTTTGCTAGTGTCCTTACTAAATTCGGAGGACAACAAAAACAATCTAAGTATGGTTTTCTATATGGAGTTTCTGTGATATTCTCATGTGCTTGATAATCTCTAGTATTATCAATCATACGTAGTGGATTCGCATAAAAATAATCTTTACCTTCTATGCCTATCCCTGATAACGCGCTATTATATAAAACTAACTCGATAATATCAGCATATTTCGATGCTCCATGAATTTGTAGCATTCGATAACTGAACATGGCGTTACAGAGATTGGCACAGGTTTCATTATATGCAGTCATATTAGGCATCATATATTCATCGATAAAACCTTCTTCAATCATATCTAAATTGGTAGAAGCTCCATAATGCGCTTGACCAACAGCTCCAGTAACATACATTTTTTTTCCAGTCACATTTTCCCATAACCTATCCAACGCATCTATTAAAGCTTTTTCTCCAGTTTCGGCATATACATCTGCAGCTCCAACATAATAATACAATGCAAGAACAGCATGACCCACAGCTTCTGTAGCCTCTCTTAAGGGTGTTCTTTCTTGCACCATATCTCCAATAGGATACCCTTCGGTAGTAGCATGATGTTCTACTTCGTATTTTCCTCTATTATCAATAAAGCGTTCCGCTAAGCTCAAGTATTTTTTATCTTTAGTAATCCTATACAGTTCTACCAATCCCATTATCTGTGTTTGGTTAAACCCAAAACGCCCATAATGCTTTGTTTCTGGCATAAAAATAGTGTACAACAGATCTGCTTGTTTAATAGCTATATCTAATAAACTTCTTTGTTTAGTTGCTTTAAAATGAACACAAGCACTTATCAAAAGATGACCTATATTATACATCTCATGATACTTTCTGTTTTCGAATCGATCGACTCCATCGGTAGTTTGTACATACGTATGGATATATCCGTCCTCTTCTTGTGCATTGCCAATGATCCTAATATATTTATCCAATTTTTCTAATAGCTTAGGATCTTTTGTTTTAGCATACACGTAAGCTTCCGCCTCTAAAAATTTGTAGAAATCTCCATCATGCCAGAACATTCCTTGGTGTTTTCCTGTTTTTTCTCCTCCCGCTATTTTAAAATTATTCAATGCATGACCAATATCTCCACATAATACCTCTCCCATATATGGCAGCATTGTCTCATACAATTTATCAAACTTACTACCCCAGAAACCGTCCGTCCATTCACAATCTGTTACTTCTAAGGCTCTCATTTTGTAAAATGGGCTTTCCACAGATTTTAATTCATTTCTTTTCTCTATTTCCAAATCAATATTCATCATTGTAAGGTTTATACTTTATTAAGTTGGTTTAATCTACTAGTAATTAGATGTTAATTCAGTTTAAAAGTTTCTTCAAACTTTGGCATTTTCATTTTATACCAATTTTCTTCTGTTTCTTCATTATGAAACCATTCGGGAACTATATGCGTTTTTGCCCATTCATTTGATTCTTGAATCATTTTTTCTAGAATTTCAGGATGCTTATTACTTATATCATTCTCTTCCCCAATATCCTTTTCTATATCATATAATTTCCAAGGAACACGTTCAGGTTTGTATGCTTTCCAATGATCTAAACGAACTCCTACCTCATTACTTGTTTTCCGATGTCTAAGTGTTAAAATAGGTGCTCCTTTTCTAGGGTTTCTCCCTACAGTAAGATCACTCCAGATATCTTTTCCATCCACTATTTTATGATCAGGCAATTCTACTTCGGCTAATCCTGCGAACGTAGGATAAAAGTCTAACGCAGATACTGGATAGTCAAAAGTCTCACCTTTTGGTATTTTTTTTGGCCAATGAAAAAACATAGGAACCCGGATTCCTCCTTCGGAGGTATTTCCTTTTCTTCCTCTTAACGGAAAATTGTTTCCACCTTGATCTGTTCTACCTCCATTATCACTTAAGAAAACAATAAGTGTATTTTCTAACTGTCCTGTTTTTTCCAAAGTATTTACTAGTTGTCCTACTCCTCTATCCACTGCATGTACCATGGCAGCATAGGTTTTTCTTTTTTCATCTCCAATATGAGCATACATTTTCAAATCTTCTTCTTTAGCTTCTAAAGGAGTATGTGGAGCATTATAAGAAAGATACAGAAAGAAAGGAGATTCTTTCTCTGAAGCTTTATCAATAAATTTTGATGCTTCGTGTGACAGTGCATCCGTGATATACTCATTTTCATCAACTTCGGCTCCATTATATTCTAAGGGAGTAATATAATCCCAAATTTCTGTATTACCAGCGTCCTTCTGTTCCTGATATGCTGCTTTAAATTGCTCTGGAAAATAATTATGCCCACCTCCTAAAAAACCATAAAAATCATCAAACCCCCTATTATTAGGATGATATTTACTTATAGTTCCAAGATGCCATTTACCAATAGCCCCTGTATAATATCCCGCTTGCTGAAGTATTTTACTAATAAAAGTTTCCTGCAAAGAAATCCCTTTTCCCGCATTATTATGTGCTCTTGGTAAATTATACTGAGAACCTATTTGATGTGGATATCTTCCTGTCATTAATGCTGCTCTACTAGGACCGCAAAAAGGATGTGCTACATATGCTGATGAAAAAATGATTCCATTACCTGCCAAAGCATCTAATTCAGGTGTTTTAATATCTTCAGAACCATTGAATCCTACATCAGCATACCCAAGATCATCACATAGAATTAATACAATATTAGGTCGATCACTTTTGGATGATTCTGTAATATTTTGATTCTTAACCTCAACCGGCACGCTTCTTTTACATGAAGTATTCCATGTTATGATCCCTAAACAAATTAAGATCTTATATATATTAGAATTCATACTATTATTCTTTTATCATCTCTTTAATTTTCTTAAAATGTCGTATTAAAAACTCCAAATCATTATGAGCAATAGCATTCTTATCAAAAAGAGAACTTCCCATCCCTACTCCTTGACATCCTATTGCAAAGAAATCTGTTATATTATTCTTTGAAACACCTCCTGTAGGCAATAATTTGATCTCATTCAAAGGCCCTTTTACATCTTTTATAAACTGAGTTCCAAGTTGAGTAGCAGGAAATACTTTAACCATATCTGCTCCTAAGCTCCATGCTTTATATATTTCTGTTGGTGTAAAGGCTCCCGGAAAAACAGGTGTTTTTTCAGCCACACAAGTGGTGATTACTTCTTCATTCATAATAGGAGTAACAATAAACTGCGCTCCTACTTGTAAAGCTTCTTCTAATTCTTTCATGGTACAAACTGTACCTGCTCCAATATTCAATTCCGGAAAACTACTAAGCAACTCCTTAATTGTGTTAACTGCATTCGGTGAATTCATGGTGATTTCTACAGTAGAAAATCCGCTTTCTTTATATACAGGCATAATATTCATGACGGTATCTAAAGAGTAACCGCGAAGAATCCCAACGATAGGTGTACTTTCAAATCTTTCCCAAGAAAATTTTTGATCAAGCATAAGATTGTGCTATTTTTTTTTGCCCTATTAATAGCGCATTATCTATAATTTCTGGTTTAAAACAAGTAAATCTCTCAGATGGTAAACTAGACACTAACGCCAGTAAATAGAGTTCTAGTAATATTCCTGAAGCTCCCAAAAAGATTTTTTGATCATTTTTCTTTAGATAAGAAAGCTCACTGCCAATAACCAGTCCGGAGAGAAAATAAAAATTCATTTCTTTTGAAGTACTCTTCAATATATCATTGCCCCTAATTGAAAAAAGCGATGTCATAAATTCATCGTTTATTCCTTTTTGTACTCCTTCTAGAAAAATCCCAGAAAACTTTGGATCCCATTCTCCGTTTTTTACGGATAATGATAATAAACCTGTTGTACTTAAAATTTCAAAAAGCTCTCCGCTCATGAAAGTGGAAAAATTGATAATATCATCTCCAGAAAATCTAATATGTTTCGAATGCGTTCCTGGTAATATAATAACCCCTTCAGACGCATCTGATATATGATCTATAATTCCAATTGCCTGAGTTTCTTCTCCTCTCATGATATCCGATTCTGTTCGAATTCCAGATATTAATAATGTTTGGATCTTATCATCTAATGAAAACAAAGAACAATTGATATTCGTTCCATTAAATGATTGCGGAACTGATGCATATGGTAACTCTTTCATTCCTATAGAGGAAGTTATCATTCCAGAAGCTATAATCAATATATTATCCTTAGGTAAGTCAGTCAAGATATTTAACTGATGTAATAGATAATTTTTAAAAAAATCTTCTTTAGATAATTCTTTTTGCCCGAGATATTGCTGATACAATTTGCTAACTCCTAAATTTGTCTTGTGCTCTTGGATTATTGTTAAATCTTTTGAATCCACCAATCTTATTCTAAAATTAGAGGTACCCCAATCACAGCTTACAAATTGTTCTGGTAAATTCATTTTTATAACTGTTTGGTGACTCTTTTTCTAATCAAATAATCATCTAGTGCAAATACAGAACAATCGACTCCGATTCCACTATTTTTTATTCCTCCATGAGGAAGGTAAATATCATACTTGAATCCATTTAGATGCACTTCTCCAAATTCCAGTTCTTCGGTGAATTGACGCAGTGTATCCTCATTAGATGAGTATACATATGAAGCAAGACCTACATCCACACTATTGGCCAATGCAATACTCTCTTTTATTGAAGAAAAAGAAGTAATAAATGCTACTGGCCCAAAAATCTCTTGTTGTAATATTTTTGCTTCATTATTTTCAAAAGCTATAACTGTAGGTTCATAATAGTAACCATCTCTTTCTACTCTATCGCCTCCATATAATAATTCACCACCCTCTTCTCGAGCCACTTTTACTATATCGCCAACCTTTTTTAGAGACTGCTTATTCGCTAAAGGTCCCATTAAAATTGCAACCCCTTCATCTTTACCATAACCAATTCCTATTTCTTTAACTTGCTGAACAAACTTCTTGACAAATTTTTCAAAAACAGCATCTTCGATATAAAATCTATTGGGAGCTACACATACCTGCCCACTATTGCCAAATTTTAAGGCTACTCCATCGGATACCGCTTTATCAATATCAGCATCTCCAAACACTACAAAAGGAGCATTACCACCACACTCCATACTGAAGCGCTTTATAGATGTTTTGCTACTTTGTTCCATTAATTTCTGAGCTGTTTCCGTAGAACCAATCATCGTAATTAATTTGGGGGTAGTACTCTCACACAATGGAATCCCAACATCCTCTACATCACCGCATATGACATTAATAACCCCTTTTGGGAAATCAATTTCTTCGCAAATTTCTCCAATCATGTATGCTGAGAGTGGTGAAAACTCAGAAGGTTTTAAAATAATACTGCATCCAGCAGCTAATGCTGGCCCCAGTTTAAACCCTAAATTCAATAATGGAAAATTATACGCTAAAAAAGCAACTACAACTCCTACGGGTTGGTGAATTACTTTATGTGCATGAGTACCTTCTTTATCAGCAATTGGAATATCAATTTTATTCTTAATCTCTTCTGAGTAGAACGCTAGAGAGTTCGTAATACTAGTAATATCTTCCTCAGAACCCTTCCAACTTTTGCCCATTTCGTACATCATCATCTCTCTAAGAATCTCTGACTTTTCTAAGATCTTATCACGTAATTTTAAAATCCATTCTTCGCGATCTTCAACTAACAATTTAGACCAATACACAAATCCTTTTTGAGCAGCCTCTATAGTTTTTAAAGTATCCTCTTTTGTTGCCCAACTTAAGGTAGCTACAGTAGTTTCATCTAAAGGAGAAACTACATCAAAACATTTATTCCCTTCAGCATTGATAAGTTCTCCGTTGATATATAATTTTTTATGTCCAAAGTCCATGTGCCTTTTTTATTGTATATTTTTCAATTACTTCTTCATTAATTGTAAAGCCTAAACCAACAATATTCTCATCTTGTTTAATTATTCCATCATCGAAAATCATAGAATTATTTGTTAATTCTTCTCTTAATAAATTTTCCGTTCGATCATGTTCTATATAAAATCTTGGTTCGCGCAAACGACCGGGTATAATATCTAGATTCATAATAAAATGCAAAGCTGCTGCAAAAGCAATTCCACTTCCCCATGTATGTGGAACGATTTCAATTCCATACACAGATGCTAATGTGGCAATTCTCTTCGCTTCAGTAAGTCCTCCCGCTGCACAAATATCTGGTTGTAAAACATCAACTGCTTTAGCATCTAAAAGCGTTTGAAAACCATAGCGTAAATATTCACATTCTCCAGCCGCTATCGGTATTGAGGTTTTTTTTCTTAATTCCTCAAACTGCCCATAATATTCTGGAGAAAGCGGTTCCTCAAACCAACTAATGTCATATTTCTCAACTGCCAGTGCCAACTGTACTGCTTCCTTTAAATTATAAGCATGATTAGCATCTATCATTAAGGCTATATCTGGACCAATTGTTTCTCTGACTGCCTTTATATGTTCTATATCTTTCTCAATGGTAAAGCCAACTTTCATTTTAATCGCTTTATACCCAAGATCTACGTATTGTTTTGCTTCTGTAGCAAGTGATTCTGTAAGATTATCATTATCTGTAAAATACAAACCTGTTGCGTATGGTGTAATAAAATTTCTCTTCTTACCTCCTAACAATGTATATACAGGTAATTCTAAAATTTTACCTTTAAGATCCCACAAAGCAACGTCAATAGCACTAATTGCCGCAACAAAAATTCCTTTTCTGGCATAATCTAAGGTTCTTCGATACATTAGATCCCACAAAGTTTCTGTTTCCAGAGGATTTTTTCCAATTAGATAAGGAGCTAAATGATCAATGCCAGCTTTCAGAACATTTGCTGGTCCATAACCTTCTCCCCAACCCACATGACCGGAATCAGAAGTAATTTTTACTATACATATACGCCTTTCCGAATACTCCCATTGCGAAAAAGAAAAGCTTTCTTTTAGCGTATCAAGGAGAACAAAACTTTCTATTGATTTAATCTTCACTATACTAATTGTTGTAGATTGTTTAATTTGATTTTAGTGCTTAAAAATTAGGATACCCAAAATCTCAATATGATCTTTTGAGTATTATTTTAAATTTTAACAAATTAAGTAGATATCAAACAATTCGAACAGGTTGATATTATCCTTCACATACATTATTTTACCCTGTTAAACATTTCTGTTTTGGGCAAAACTCATTTTCAAAAATCCTATTTACAACAAAAAAATATAATCAATTGATTATAAAACCACTAACCGCAATAACAATATTATCATTAGAACATTAAAAAGTATGATACTGCTTTTGATATTCAGAAGGAGTTACTCCCATGATACTTTTAAATTGCCTATTAAAGTTTGTAATTGTATTGAACCCTGATTGATAGCAAATAGTAGTAATTTGTAGTTTCCCCTCAATTAATAATTTACAAGCATTGATAATTCTTATTTCATTTAAATATTGGGAAAATGACTTATGTGTTTGTTTTTTAAAATATCTACAAAATGAATTTGGAGCCATGTGCGCAATAGAAGCTATTTCCTTTAATTCTATCTTTTTATGATAGTTAGTAGTCAGGTATGAAATAATTTTAGCAATTTTTTGTTTTTCTTCTCTTCGGAAAAAGGCAGCCTGTGTTTCTCCACATAAAAACTGATGATTTTCTTTTTCTGACAAAACATTTAATATTTCCAGAATCTTGGTGATTCGAAATACGCCATCACTCGCCACCAAATCCAAAAAAAGATTTTGAACTTTACTGTTCTCCTCTACCGAAAATTTAAGTCCTCTATTGGACTGATATAAAAGAGATTTAATCTTTTTCATTTCAATTAATTCCATAAAATCATTTCCCAAAAAGTCAGCTTCGAATTTCACAACAATTACATCTACACTGTCGGTTTCTAATTCTTCGGAATAATATTCGTTTCCATTCTTAAACAAATGAGGAAGATTACTTCCTATTAAGTACAAATCTCCTGGATTAAAATGATGTATTGAGTTACCAACATACCTTGTTCCAGAACTCTTCAGAAAATAAATAAGTTCTAACTCTTTATGAAAATGCCAATCTTGTTCTAAACAAGGTATAGTATCCCTTCTAACGAGAAAAGATTTATCCGGCATTAGATCATTTTCTTTATAAGTAAGTTTCATGACGGTATAAAATTATGAATACGTTAATTATTTGGGGTTTACATCCAAAAGCCAGGAAGGATAACTTTTGGTAAAATTCGAAAGCTACAAATTTACGGAGTGATTAAAATTAAAAGTTTAGTTATTTCAATATTTTTTTGTTAAAAATCATACAAATAAATCACAAATTACCTTCTAAAATTGCAAAAATAAGAACAAGGTTAAAATAATGCATATGTGGGTTAAAAAATGCTAATCATATGTTCCATTAATGATTTAATCTTGTCTTATGTTTAGAAAAAGTAAAATTTTGGTAAAATAAAGATCATATCGGGCCAAATATATCTTTATCAGCATTCTTTACTTTTTTAGGGAAAATAATACAAAAACACAATAACTCATTTTGATAAAGTAATACATATATTATGAACATTACATCTAACGCATCAGCTAAAAATGCTTTTGCTAGTTTATTTTTTATACTTTTTTTGGGGATGTTAACTACGTATTCTCAAGAATTAATTGTTGGGTCGATAGTAGATGAAGGAGATATTCCAGTGCCAGGAGTGAATATTTTAATTGAAGGCACAGATAAAGGAGTTGTATCCGATTTTGATGGTAAATTTAGTATTTCGGCATCCACCAGTGATGTCCTAATTATTTCTTATTTAGGATATGAAACTCAGAGAATTCTTATTAGAGATCAAAAAATCATTTCGATACAATTAAAATCAGATTCTGAAGTATTAGATGATGTGGTTGTAGTAGGTTATGGCTCTGCCAGAAGGAAGGACTTATCAGGATCTTTTTCTACTTTAAAATCAGAGTCTTTTGAAAACCAACCACTTTCTCGCCCGGAAGAAGCATTACAAGGTAGAGTTTCAGGAGTATCTATTCAAAAATCCAGTGGAATTCCAGGTTCACAAATAAAAGTTAGAGTACGAGGAGTAAATTCTGTAACAGGAAACAATGCGCCTCTAGTAGTGATTGACGGTGTTTTTGGAGGAAATCTACAAAGTATTAATCCTGCAGATATTGCTTCCATTAATGTTTTAAAAGATGCTTCTGCCTTAGCAATTTATGGTTCTAGAGGATCTAACGGAGTTATTTTAGTAACGACCAAAAAAGGAAAGGGTAAAACTAAAATAAGTTTAGAAACATTTACAACATTATCTGAAGTTTCGAGATCTATAAACAGATTAAACTCAGAACAATTCGCGCGTTTCAAAAATGAGCAACGTGTACTTAACGGAAATGACCCTATTTTTACAGATGCAGAAGTAGCTAATTTTGCCACTAATCCAATTGATTATGAAGATGCAATTCTGAGAGAAGCATTTGGCACAAATACACAACTATCTGTTAGAGGTGGATCTGATAAATTCAACTATTTTTTATCAGGTAATTATGTAAATCAGGATGGAGTTGTTATCACTAATGATTATGAAAGATATTCATTAAGATCTAACATAAAAACCAATATTTCTGATAGGGTATCATTAGGAGTAAATCTTTTTGGTAGCAGAGAAACGGATATAAACAATCCGAATTCTTTTGACAGAGTTACTGGTAGTTTATTAACCAGAGCAATCACGTATGATCCTACGACTCCTATTCTGAGCGGTAACGAAAGTATAAATGGTGGATATAATATAGAATCTCTGAATTCTTTTGCAAACAATAGAACAAATCCAATTGCTGCCCTCAATAGAAGTAATCGAGAATTTATTTCTGATCGACTGAACGCTAATATTGATTTCAAATATAAAATCTCTGGTCACTTTACCTACAACATGGTAGTGGGATTAGCAACTATTACCAATACCTTACAATCCTTTATCGTAGATGGAGATAATTCGACAACGGACGCCGTTGGACATACTACAGTAAATTTTAATAACACAAGAATCACTAATCACCAAGTTAGCAACATCCTTAATTACAAAAACGATTTTGGAAATCATGCTATAGATGCTACTGCTGTATATGAATTCCAAGGGTCTCGTTCTGAAAGCAACTCTTACAGCACAGTTGATGTAACCATACCTGGTTTCTTTGTAGGTGGCGATGAAGGGAATCCGGATGATCAGCGATTTAGTAATGGAGGTGGACAAACAGCTATCCAATCTTTTTTAGGTAGAGCAACTTATAGTTATAATGATGATTTATACTTAACTGCTTCTTTAAGAGTGGATCAATCCTCTAGATTTCTTAGAGATAACCGAACTGGATATTTCCCATCAGTATCTTTAGCATACGGTTTTAACAAACTGATAGAGGATAGTAAATTTAATAATCTAAAACTTCGAGTAAGTTGGGGTGAAGTAGGAAGTCAATTTATTTCACCACTCGCCAATCAGGCAGGTGTTGTTAATGTATTTCCTGCAGTAACCTTCGATGGTGTTACTGCGGTAATCGGGAATAGATTTTCTAGGGCTGCAAATCCAAATATAACTTGGGAAACTACAGAACAATGGAATGCAGGTCTTGATGTAGGTTTATCCAACAGATTTTCATTATCCTTTGATTATTTTATAAAAAACACAAGAGATCTTCTTCTAGTAAGCCAACTTCCTAATTCTAATATTAATTTTTCTAGTAATGTTGGTGAAGTAAGAAATGAAGGATTTGATATTACATTATCAGGAGATATTATCTCACAAAAAGACTTTATCTGGAACTCTAGTCTAGCACTTTCTCATGTAGAAAACAAAGTTATTGCCCTGAATGATGGGCAAGAGCAGATTGTAGGAAACATTCAATCTATAGATGGTACCACAAACCCTATTAATGTCATTAGAGAAGGATTGCCTTTAGGACAGTTCTACGGATTTGTATTTTTAGGCACCTGGAAAAGCACCGATGATATTCCCACCAGACCCAACGGTACTCCTCTATTCCGTCCTGGCGATGCCAGATATGTTTTAGATGAAAACAACAGACCTGCTTTAAAACCATTAGGAAGTGGTATTCCTAAAACAACTTGGGGTCTCAATAATACATTTACTTATAAAAATTGGGATGTAAATATCTTTATTCAAGGGGCGCATGGTTTTAAAGTATTCAATCTGGTAGAAGGTGCTATTAATGGTCAGCGCGGAGCCTTTAGAGACAACTTATCCTTTAATGCTCTTAATGCATGGACACCTGATAATGAAACGGATATTCCAAAGTTAGGAAGTAATCCACTGTTAAATTCCAGTCAATTTGTAGAAGATGGGGATTATATTAGATTAAGTAATCTTACCATAGGATATACAATACCAGATTTATTTGGAGTAAGAACCAAATTTTATGTTGGTGGTCAAAATCTAGCGATTATAACAGATTATAGTGGTTATGATCCAGAAGTTACATCGAGACCTGGTAATCCGTCTTCAGCAAATACCGATGTTGGATCTGGTATTAACATTGGAGCAATACCTACTCCCAGATCATACACACTAGGAGTAAAATTTGATTTTTAATTTTAAAAAAATGAAAAATGAAAAAAGATAAAAGAACAAATCACTATACAAGATTCATCATAGCAACATTATTAATGATATCTATAGGAATGACAAATTCTTGTGCAGATTTAGATCCAGATCTTACTGAGTTTAATGTCCCGCCAGAATCTTTTGCAAACTTAAGTGAATTAGAAACCAGTGTTTTTGGTCTATATGGTTTAGTGAGAACGGCTGCCGTTTTTACAACCTTTTACTCTCCAAGTTGGGCAGGTGATGATATTACGACACATTCTGGACTAAATAAAGGAGATTTTAGAGAGTTTGATCAACGTAATGTAAGTGCTACCAATGCTCGATTATTAAATAATTGGAGAGGAATGTACAATATCGTTAATAATACTAATATTATCCTATCCAGAGTAGACGCTTTACAAGGTTTTGACACTGTAGATCAAGATGAACTTTCACGATTATTAGGTGAAGTTTATTTTCTAAGAGGAATGGCGTATTATCACCTTGCCAGAACACATGAAAAACTTCCTTTAGCCTTATCACGACTTCCAGAAGCAAATGTAAGCACCTCTTCGCGCTTAGAGGTTTTCATCCAAATCGAAGAAGATTTACTAGAAGCTGAATCTAGATTACCGATGATCAATGCATCACTTGCATCCGCAGGTATCAGCGGAGCAACAAGAGTAAACAAAGGTTCTGCAAGAGCATTATTAGCAAGATTCTATTTGGATTGGGCAGGTTTTCCATTAAATGATTCGTCAAAATATGTGCTAGCGGCAGAAATGGCTAAAAAAGTTATTGACGATAGTAGTGCTCATGGATTTGGTTTGGTAGAAAATTTTCAGGATCTGTGGAAATTAGAAAATAGATTTAATACAGAATCACTATTTACCATTGCCTACAATAACAGTGCTAGAATTAGAAACCTAAAATTTAATCGAGTTGGTTATCCCGGAGAAGCCCCTTTTAGAGGATGGGATGAAACTTATGGAGAAATCAAATTTTTCGAAGATTTTCCTGAGGGAGCTAGAAAAGATGCTACCTATAGAATGGATATAGATTGGAAGAATCTTACTCTTCAGAGAAGTCCTATTCTAGCCAAAATAACAGGTCCTGCCGGAGATTTACCAATGACTGGAGCTTGGCACTTTACAGAACGAAACGATTTTTATATGCGATACGCAGAGATCCTTTTAACCTATGCAGAAGCCTCAGGAAGATCAGGGAATATAACCACAGATTCTTGGGAAGCTCTAAATATGGTAAGAAGACGTGCAGCTGGATTACCATTTAACACACCGGTTACAAGTCCTGTTCCACAATTAGATCTAGAAGGAAATGAATTACCAGGGTTAACTTATGTAGACATTTTAACAGGAGATTTAGCCGAATTAGCCTTTACCGAAAGAAAATGGGAATTCACCGGAGAGTATCTAAGATGGAATGATTTGGTAAGGATGCAACGTGTGGAACAGGCTTTATCCAACAGGACTCCATCGACTTCTATGACAAGTGATGGAACGCTGCTTCAAGAAGTGAATACCATTAGCGGAAGCTTAGGTACAGATAATTACTTTTCTCCTTTACCACAGGTAATTGTAGACGAAAACCCGAATCTTTTAAATTAAAAGTTTATTGTTTTTGTTAGTAATCTAGAGTTGTAATAATAGCAGAGACACAATGGTTGTTACGTTTTATGTTTCTGTCATTATTTTTAACAATAGAAAATAAATTAAACTTGTTAGAAATTATATTTCCTGTAAAAAATTATTTCGCATAACAGCCAAACAAATATAAAGTGCCATATTTCAGAATATTTATACCAACAATCCCTAAAGCGCTAAAAAAATACGCACTCGTTATTTTACTAATTTCTTTTTCCAATTGTAAGCAAGAAGAAATCACCTATGAAAAAAAGGCTCTGAGTAAAATAGAAACTCTCGAGAAGTTAATGGATAAAGCCAAAAACCAAGCAATAGATGTTACTCGAGAAGAAACAACTTTGTGGTTTGCTAAAGAATTTCTAAAGTTTGCCAATTGGGATGAAACTAATAATGATGCGGTAGAAAAACTTTTTGGGTATTATGAAAAGTATGAAACTGATAAAGTAAAGCTAGCCGATGAATTACCTGATTTTGAAAGAAAAAAGGTTATTGAAATATTAGATATTGGAATTAAAAATTTAAATGACGTTTTAGATGGTACTACAACTCGAAGGGCAGCCCAAAAAATCGATTGGCAAAACATTAAAGTAGAAGATAATAAATTGATAAACAAAGGCAGACCCATTTTCCTGCATGATTACTTCTCTAAAACTGTTGGAGCACCTTTGACAGACACCAAAATTTATAATGATCATTTAGGAGCAATTTATCATACAGGAAGTCATCTATACGAAGTAAATAAAGATAGACCTAGTAATCCATATATGCTTAATGAAGATGGTACTTTTGATGAAAAGTTATTGGGTTATATTACAGAAGTTCCAGATACAAACGTTGGTTTTATCTTGCTCTGGAACATGGGAGTTCCTGATTGGATGAAGAAAAAGGAACCAGAAATTGAAAAAGGCAGATCATTATTTACAGGATTTGATGTCGACAATCCTCTTTTAAGGGAAGTTTGGAGCAAGGTCATAAAAAAAACTGGAGAAGTTACTAAAGGCAAAAAAGTAACCGGTCTCGGATATATTTTATCTAACGAACCTCATTGGTTTTCCGAAAAAGGACATTGGACATACAAATTCCTAGAAATGAATTCAATTTCTAGCTCTACGCTAAATAAATTTAGAAGTTGGCTTTCAGAAAAATATAAGGATGACATCAAAACATTAAATAAGAATTGGGAAAGTAATTTCAACAGTTTTGAAGAAATAACAGTTGAAATACCTATGGATAAAGCAAAACGTGGCACTCCATTATGGTATGATTGGTGTCGATATAATATGGATAGAGGAATTGAATGGTTTACTTTTTTACAAAATGAATTACGATCTGTAAATCCTGAGGCTGATACGCATATAAAAATAATGGCAAAACTGTTTGTAGATGATTATCGTTCTCATGGAATCGATTACGAGGCATTAACAGAATTAACTTCTATGATTGGTGACGATGCTAAAATTACTGGAGGAAGAAATTACCGATCTAAGAAACCAGAAAAGTGGGAAGAAAAATATGCCTACTACTGGAGTGAATTGGCACATTCATATGATTTCCAAGAATCTGTTTCTCCAAACAAAATTCATATCAATTCTGAAGGACATTTTTTATCCACCTCAGGATGGAGAGAATTAGATACTCCAATTGATTATGTGCGTAGTAGTTTTTGGTTGGCCACATTACATGGAATGGATGCTAGTACGTCTTGGTTTTGGGCACGAGATGCAGATGGTTCTCCAGAAGATCGATTAGAAGGTGAACTAAACTTTTTTGATCCAGCATTAGCAGGTTCGTATGCAGGTTCTGCAAATATGCAGCCACATGTGGTAAATGAAGTTTCTCAGGTGATGTATGATCTAAATAGTTTTTCCGAAGAAATACTAGCATTACGAGATCAAAGAAGACCATTGCGATTATTTCATTCAGAAACATCGGCTATCAATAAAAAGCATCATATGACAGAACATTCTGAATTATATGAATCTTTATACTTTGAAGGATTAGCAATTGGTTTTGCCACAGAAAAGATCATTACAAAACAAGATCACTCTAATTGGGATGTTATCGCAGTCTACAAAACTGAATTTGTAACCGACAATGAATTTGATGCGCTACAAAGTTATTTAGACCAAGGAGGAAACATTATTCTAGACAGTTCAAACAGTTTATCAAAAAACGAATATGGGCAGTTACGTAACAAGCAATTATTATCAAGTTCTGGAAAACTGATCTACGCAGAAGAAAACAATCTTGGTAGTTTTAAAAAATTAGCTATGATTTCGGTTACTGATAGCACATCTAAAATCAAACTTTCTGAAAATAATGGCTCTATCGACAAAAGTTGTACATGGAGAGTTGTAGAAAATCCAAATGGAGAAGGATATATCATGACGATTATCAATCTAGGAAAAACCACCTCAGATTTAAAAATTAGTGATGACAACAATACTTCTTTCAGCATAAAAAACATGCTTAATGATAAGGAATTAGAAGAGAGTTTTAAACTCTCTTCTAAGGGAGTGTTACTTTTACATATCTCAGAAAGCAAATAAGATCTATGAAACAAATAGTATTTATTGTTTTTTGGGTAGGTTTAACTTCCGGTGTTTATGCTCAAAATCAAGCTGCGTTTCCATTATCTGACCCGGAAAATAAGGGAAATTGGTCATTAAATACTGAGGTAAGTGATGAATTTAATGACACAGAAATTGATGAAGAAAAGTGGTATATCGTAGGTAAATTCAAAGATGGGAAACCATTTTACAAACACCCCGACAAACCCCAAAAAAAGGTTTGGAAAGGGAGAGCCCCTTCGCAGTTTTCTGGTCGAAATTATCGTTTAGAAGATGGCATTTTAAACCTTGAAATACGATGGGAACCTAACTTTCCATTTAGTGATGAAATACGAGTTCCTTTTTTTGGTGATCCAATGCCTTATGAAAATATTACCACCGCTTGTTTTATCGGTAGACGAAAATTTAAATACGGATATATTGAAATTCGGAGTAAATCAGCAGATACTCAGGTTACCAGCGCATTTTGGTCTACAGGTAATAAAATAGAAATGGATTTTTTCGAATCCTTTGGTGATGGAATTGGACCAGAAAAACAACATCTGGATAGCGAATTATGGTGGTCTATTCGTGATTGGAAACATCTAAAGGGAAAACCTACCTATACAGAACGTAAAGATCTTGGTTTTAGAATGGCAGCAGATTTTCATGTCTATGGTTTTGAATGGAATGAAAAAGGAATTACCTATTATGTTGACGGAAAGTTAATTTCTAAAGTCAGTGCAGAACAAATAACTGATTGGGCTATAGCCAATAGAGAAGTTGATAAAAATTATAAAGGATATGTAGCTACCGTTCCTATACATTTGTGGTTAGATATGGAGATTTTTCATTGGCATGGATATCCTAAAAATAAAGAAGAATTAGAAGCAAACAGTCCTGCAAATCAGAAAGAGGACGGAATTGTGGATTACGAGATAGATTACGTTCGCGTTTGGCAAAAACGAGGATAAATAAACCTTTTTACAAAAGATAATTATGAATAAGCAAAAAAGAAATGCTTATATCTATGCGACTATTGTGGCATTAGGAGGATTTGTGTTTGGTTTGGATGCAGCACTTATCTCAGGAGGATTTAAGTTTATTACTTCAGAATTTAATTTAAATGAATGGGAAGTAGGCGCCATAGGTTTTGGACCTGGATTAGGAGTCCTAATTGCATTACCCTTATCAGCATGGTCTAGTAATAGGTATGGAAGAAAAACCACCTTACAAATAATAGCCTTGCTTTATATCATTTCTGCTATTGGATCTGCTTTAGCAACTTCTTTTACTACCCTTCTTGCAGCTCGGTTTTTAGGAGGTTTAGCCTTTAGCTCTATAACACTAGCATCCATGTATATGGGAGAAATTGCACCAGCAGATCAGAGAGGTAAATTGGTTTCTATGTTACAAATCAATATTGGAATAGGATTCTCTGCTGCCTATTTTATCAATTATTGGATTTTACAACAAATGTCTTCAGATGCGGAATGGGTACAGGTAATACAGTTGAACCAAACCGGATGGCGTTGGATGTTAGGAATTGAGATTATTCCAGCCATATTGTGGTTTTTATTTTTATTTAAAATTCCTAAAAGTCCTGCTTGGTTAATTTATAAAAATAGAATCGAAGAAGCAAAAAAGTCTTTATTAAAAGTATACCAACCAGAAGAAATCGAAAGTCATGTTCTTGAAATGAAAGAAAGTGTTGCTATTTCTAATACAAATAGATCTGTAGGATCTCAATTATCAGAGATTTTCGGTAAACCCATGAGAGTTATTTTGATCATTGGTCTTACTTTAGCAATAGTGCAACAATCCACTGGTATCAACGCAATCATGACTTATGCATCTACGATGTTCGAGCAGTTAGGATTAGGAACTGACGGAGCATTTGCAAGTGCTATATGGCTAGGTGTTATGGGGTTATTAGCCACCATTTTTTCATTGATGTTAATTGATAGAATTGGAAGACGTCCTTTAGTTATTGGTGGTCTATGCTGGATTATCATAAGTTTAGGAATGTGTGCTTACGGTTTTAATCAGGCAACATATACAATTACAGAAGAGTCTGTAGCTAAAATGGGTAACATCCCAGAAGCAGAAAAGTTACAAGTATTAATTGGAAAAGAATATACTAGTGATATCGAATTCAAAGAAGCTATCAAAGAAGTTATAGGTGTAGCTGCTGCCCGTGATAATTCTGGTAGTTTATTAAAAGAATCTGCACGCTTAAACGTACTTTTAATATTATTAGGTATTTTAAGTTTTGTAGCTGCCTTCAATTTTTCGATTGGTCCTATTATGTGGGTATTGTTTTCAGAAATTTTCCCAATACATTTACGCGGAATTGCAATACCATTATTTGCTTTAGTATCTAGTACAGTAAGTGCATTAGTGCAATTCTTTTTTCCGTGGCAACTAAGCAATATGGGAGCTAGCACCATTTTCATATTTTATGCCTTCATTGTATGTATAGGTTTAATTATTCTCTATAAATTCTTACCGGAAACTAAAAATATGACTTTGGAAGAAATTCATAACAAACTTCAGAAAAAATCATCCAAATCCTAAGCCTATTCTTACCATTAATACTGATTAAGAAATAGCATGAAGTAGCTTAATGATAATTCGCCTTATAAAAAAGGCTATCTAACATATTTTTAGATAGCCTTTTTGTTATTCTAAGTGATCCCCTAAATTAATTACAATCTGGATAGTTTCCAGTAGCTTCTTGGATGCTACTTGGGCTATCAGCGCATTTAGGTTGCGTATTATCATTTACATTCTGAATAAATCCATTCGGAAAATTATTCCACTTCTGTCCAGTTATTCTCACTCCGTCTCCAATACTTATTCCAGCAGAAGGACCTATGTATTCAAATCCCTTAAACAATCCAAAGCTTGTACCAGGGTCTGTCATGCTATTCCATTGATTACAAGGAATAAATTTTAAATGCTTTTGTTTTAGCTTAGCTTTTGTTCCATAATTTGCTACCACTTTACTCGCTGTAGGATTATCAAACTTCCCAGCTTTTAAATCTCCAATTTGACTGGTGATATATCCTGATCTATTAGGATGATCTAAAATTTCCGGTGATAAATTTACCGCCCATTGCGTTCCATTATTACGTTTAAAAGCATTTTCTCTAAATGCATTCCCTGTAAATCCTGCAAACTGAGCTTTTATAAAATCTTGAAATTGTGTTCTCCCAGCATCTGTAAGAGGAAATGCTCTTTGTGAATCAAAAATAGCTAGTGTTCCTTCATCATATCTAATAGTAAAACCAGAACTCATACTGGTAATTCGTCTGGCCTTCACTTTTCCATTCTGAGCAAAATGAGGTGACAACATTAGAGAAGATAGGCCTCTGCTATTATGAATACCATCAGCAAAAATATCTTCCACACCACCATCTTTTGTTCCATTCTTCACATCATTTTTCATGGATCTATCATCCGTTTCTAATCGTAATGTAATTCCTCCTTCACATCGAAGGTTTTTAAATAACACATTACTACAGTTATAGGTCTGAACTAATCCATAACCTGTATGAGAACCAGTTTGGCTTATATTTTCAATGATTCCATTTTTAGCACCAGGTTTTCTTTCTGATGCGCCAGAAACATGAATCATAAGAATTGAATTCAAAATACTTCTACGGTCTTTAATATTAAAACGAGATAATTTAAAATTGTCTACTCGCCCTACTCGTGCTGCAGCAATAAATTGGTTCGTAAATCTAGCATCACACATATCGATGGTAAATCGACCTCCTTTACCAACAATACTAACATTTTCTAGACGATCGCCATTTTTACTTGCGCCAATATTAAAAACAGCTCCCCTATTAATGTCTGGTTTAATAATAGTCCCAGCGGCAATTTCTAAATGTATATTCGATTTCAGCACCACTTTACCCCAAGTATAAGTGTCTTGAGGAATTTCTATGATTGCTCCATCTTTTTTATTTCGATTAATAAAAAGATTTAATTCTGCACTTGTGCTTCCATCAAATAGCACTCTTTTTATATTTGGTGGTGGAGGCGTGTAAAAATTTCCTGAATTAAAAATTGGTGGACTTTTATCACCGTCTAAATCTTCGCTTATAGTTTCTTGAGATTCGTATTCTTCTACGTTATCAAATGAACAGCCAGTGAGTCCTAAAAAGATAATCAAGAAGCAAGTTTTTTGTATAATTGATTTGATATTCATCATTTCAAAATTTTGGGTCGCAAATCTTCGAACAAAACATAAACCTCCCACTTCAAATTTTTAATAATTTGAAAATCAAATATTTAAATTGAAAATATTTATAAACAAGGGAAGTAATCAGTTTTGAGAATTGTAATTTCCCAAAACCATGCTATGAAAAAGTTTTTTTTTGTATTTACGACTTTAGTTAATATAAGTTTGTGTTAAATAAAATTTTGAGCAAGTCGACGTTGCAATTAATAATTGTGTAAAATTATTTCAAAAATGTAATAGCCTACGAAATTCACTTACCCCAAGCAAGCACTATCTTATCTTTCTTTGAGAAGTTGATATTTAAAGAGTTAAAAAAACATTAAAAATGTTATAAAAATGTCAATAAACCTATAACTATTAATGTCCCTAGTTAGGTATTTCATAATATACCAACATAGATCCTTACTAATTCGTTTCAGACAAAAGTTGATCTATATTAACCACAGTTCTAAAACCAATATGATCTGTAGAAGAATCAGGAGCAGCATTCATTCTTGCTGATAATCTGTAACTAGCACAATAGGAATCGCTACATAAAAAAGATCCTCCTTTTATAACTTTTTCAGAAGCATATGGATTAGAAGGGTTTAAGGGTTTAACAGCTCCTTTTGGGTTTATCGAAAGATCTTGATCGGTAAAACTCTTGTAATATTCAGTATTGTACCAGTCTTCTGTCCATTCCCAGACATTCCCCGCCATATCATATAAACCATATTCATTGGAAGGATACATTCCTACTTCTCTTAAATGTTCTGCCCCATCAGCACGATCATTGTACACAGGAAATTCTCCTGTCCAAGTATTTGCATACTCTGTTAACCTCGATGGATCATTACCCCAGAAAAAAATCATATTCTCCTTTCCTCCTCGCGCAGCATACTCCCATTCAGCTTCCGTTGGTAAACGTCTATTTACCCATTTGCAATATGCTTGTGCATCTTCCAATGCGATATGTACTACAGGATTTTTATCTTTCTCTTCAATAGAACTTCCTGGACCAGAAGGGTGTCTCCAGTTTGCTCCGGTTTTCCAATGCCACCATTGAGAATAATTCCTAAGGTTTGCAACCGACGATTTTGTCTTTTTAAATACCAGAGAACCAGGATGTAAAACAGAATCATGAGGTTTTGGAGTATTAGGAGGCAATTGTAATTTCAATTCCTCCCAATTCACTGGTCGTTCAGCAAGTGTTATATATCCAGTTTCTTCGACAAACTTTTTAAATTGAGTATTAGTAACCTCTACAGAATCCATAAAAAAACCGTGTATAGCAACTTTATGTCTAGGTTTTTCATGATTCATTGCCATTACATCGCTATCTACTGCACCTTGATAAAAAATTCCTCCAGGAATCCACTTCATCCCTATAGGAACAGTTACATTTTCAGGCAAATCAGTAATTAAATCAGGATGTTGATGATCTATTGCACGTTGTACCTCTGAAGAACAGTTTATAACAGATTTTTTTGTTTTTCTTTTACAGCTTGTTTGAAGACATGCAAACAAAAGAAACATACATGTTAGACCAAAAAATAATTTCAATTTCATATTTTTTTTGAATATCAAACAATTGTAGTTCAATATTTCTTTCTTAAAACTTCAATTTAACTCTCAAATGTATGGATCTATTTCAAGTTATCAGAGATGTTTGTTCAATGTTTTTATCCCTCATCATCTTTAGCTTGGTTTCCTTCCCATCCTTCATTCAGTTGCTTTAAGAGCACTGAAAGAATTTCTGGATTTTCTTTAGCGATATTCTTCGTTTCATGAGGATCATTTATATGATCGTATAATTCTAAAAATATCGGAGCTTTGTTCTTGTATTTATAATCTTTCCAGGCGATCAATCGGTACTTCTGAGTTCTCATCGAATATCCCATAAGGTTCTGCTCAAAAAGTGTTCTATCCCATTTTTCTTTTTGCTGCTCTTTGATTCGTTCCTCTACATCAATAATCAAAGGACCAAAATATGTTTCTCTCATACCTTGTGAAAGTGGATTGGCAGCCCATTCCCTTAATGCCGGAGAAGGAAACTGACTAAAGGCTGCTTTTTTCCATGCTTTATTCGGATTAGCAATTAGTGGAGCAAAACTTTGTCCTTCTAGATGTTCAGGAGCTTCTAAACCTGCTAACTCTAAAAGAGTGGGATACATATCTACTAACTCTACCAATGCTTCTGTGGATTTCCCTTTACTATTATCTAACATATTAGGTGAACTTATTATCATAGGAACTCGTGTGGATATTTCATAATTGGTAGCTTTACCCCAAATTCCCATCTCGCCCAAATGCCATCCATGATCACTCCATAGTAAAACAATAGTATTTTCTCTTAACCCTAGTTCTTCTAAGGTATGAATTACTTTACCTATTTGAGCATCGATATAGGTAACAGAACTTAAATATGCATGCTTTAATACTCGAGCTAACGAATCGTTAATTTTCCCTTTCTTAGGGATACCACTTCTCACTCGTAATTCGAAGGATGGGTGTAATCCCATCTCTGCTCCATTTTCAGGTCCTTTAGTCTGTGTAGAAAGTTTAATTTTTTCCGGATCATACATATCCCAATATTTCTTGGGAGCTAACCAATCTAGGTGAGGCTTTTTAAAACCAACTCCCAAAAAGAAAGGTTTATTAGAACTTTTTTCCTTCAACTCTTCAAGAGTTTCTGTCGCTAATAAGGCATTATATCCGTCTTCATAAAAATAATCCGGAACATCTGCTTTTTCATATGCAGGTCCTTTTCCTAAACCTTTACTGGCAGCATCTTTACCATATTTTGCAATCATATCAGCTTTGTTTTTCTGATACATTTTTTGATTTTCAAAAAGTGCAAAACCTCCAGGTGTTATTTCTCTTTTGAACTTCATTCTTTCCGTTGCAGGTTCTTTGCTCCAGGAAAGTTTAGGGTCACTAAATGATGGTTTATGATAAATCTTACCAATTTGAATAGTTTCATACCCGTTATTTTTAAAATGCTGTGGTAACGTAATGATATCAGGATTTAAATCTCTGAAATAGGCATAATTTTCTATGACACCAATTGTCTCTGGTCTAGCACCTGTCATTAGACTTGCTCTAGAAGGACTGCAAATAGCTTGTTGAGTATACGCTTTATTAAACCGTAATCCGTTAGCAGCTAAAGCGTCTATATGCGGTGTAATAGCGATATCTGATCCATAACATCCTAGTTCTGGGCGAAGATCATCTATCGCTATAAATAAAATATTCGGCCTTGTATTTTGCTGAATATCTTTTTCTATAGTTTCTTTTCGTTTACAATTAACAAGTAGTACTAATACAATGATAAGATGAAGTAATCTCATGAATAAACATTTTGTGTGTTCTTTTCTTTTTGAAAAATTTGTATTCAAAATAATGTATCTAACGAAGGTAATTATTGGTGATAGACTTCAAAACTCATAAATTAACTTTTAACTGCATTAAGTTAACTCTTTAATTCGATCTGCTTAGTATTCCTAGTATAATTGAAAAAGCAAATGTTAACCTACCATTATAGATTAAAATTATCACCGATATACATCTTAATGATATTGATTAACCTTCAATTTTTTAAAGCACAATTAAACTTATCAAAATGCGTATCGAAAAAAACATAATTGGTTTCAGAGAAGGAAAAGAAATCTATTTATTTGAAATGTCAAATGACAACGATGTTTCTATCAAAATAACAAATTATGGTGCTACCATAACCTCGATCATCACTCCTGATCATAAAGGTAATCTGGAAGAAATAACATGTGGTTTTGACTCTGTAAAAACCTATTTTTCGGAAGAGTATTTAAACAACAACCCTTATTTCGGAGCTACTATAGGAAGATGCGCTTCTAGAATTGAAAAAGGTACTTTCAAATTAGAGGTAAACATATACAACTTACCAGAAAATGACAGAGGAAATCATTTACATGGCGGACTTAAAGGATTTGATAAAAAAATATGGCACGCAACCTATGAAGCTAATAAAAATAGCTCCTGCGTAACAATGAAATTAAAAAGTTATCATTTAGAGCAAGGATATCCAGGTAACTTAGATATTGAAGTAAAATTTGAGCTGAATAATGTAAACGAATTAAGCATTTCTTACTACGCTGAAACCGATAAAACTACTCCAATATCTTTAACAAATCATACCTATTTTAATTTATCTGGTTTTAAAGAAAACATATTAAATCATAAAGTACAGATTCAATCTAACCATCTTTTAGAACTAAATAGTCTGGGAATAGCGAATGGAAATAAAATCCTATTAAACCAAGAACCTGAAGATTTTAGAAAAGAAAAACTATTAGGAGATGCTATGAAGTTATTAGAAAAAGGATATGACCATTACTATCTATTTGACAATAATTTTTTACTTCATAAAGTGGCTACTTTTTTCCATCCATCAAACAAAAGAGCATTGGATATTTCTACAACAGAACCAGGAATGCAATTTTATACAGGATATTATATTTCTGACAAATTAAAACGCGAAAACGGAGATCGGTATGGAAAATTTACCGGATTCTGTTGTGAAACTCATAGATATCCGAATACTCCAAATCTGGATAAGGCCCCTAAAAGTGTGACATATCCAGAAGATCCATACAGAAGTCAGACTATTTTTAAATTCTACACCTATTAATTTTTTAAATCAATAGGAGACTTAACAACTCCTTCACGCCAATTAAAATAATCAAAAACACAAAAGGGGTTAAAATAATGTAATAACTGGTTAATTGGCAACTCTCTATAACGTTATAGTTGATTTAGATTTGTGCGCTAATATTTAACGTAAACTCAACCAACAACATGAAAAAAAATGCTATTACGACGATGCTTTTATGCCTGCTTATATTACAATTATATGGGCAACAACCGACAATAACTACTAATGCCAATGATGTATTTACCCTAGTGGATGGTATGTCTGATGAATTTGAAACTAGAGGTATAAATTGGTCCGGAAAATGGGAACAAAATAATAACCTACCAAACATTGCTGCATGGAACTTAACCAACAGCTCCAACGTATCACAAGGAGACTATTTCGATAGAGGTTCTGCTAAAATTACTGCACGGTATAATGGAGTTAATCCTAATGGAACATCCATTGCTGTAAATGGTAAATTCTACAATGCTGGATGTCTTCAATCTAAACAATCATTGCCTCCAAATTTTGAAGGGTACATTGAAGCTGTTATCAGAGGAGCTGATATAGACAATCCAGATCCACATCCTTTTAATGATGGTATTGATAAAGCAAGAGGTTTATGTCCTGCTTTTTGGTTATACAGTAAATTCTTTGATAATAACCCTGCAGAAGATGGTGTAATTTATACAGAAATTGACATCCAAGAATTACAACAACACGATTTTTATAATGGGATCCAAGATAGTGTGGAAGACACAGAATCTAACTTACACATTGCTTTCAAAAATGGTAACGGAAGAAGATGGGTAAGACCGAAACAAAACCCAGATGAGCAATTAAATAAATACCCTCTTGGTTTTGATCCTCGCAAAGGTTGGCATACTTATGGCTGTGAAATTACACGTGATGAAATTCATTTCTTTGTGGATGGTAAAAAGGTTGGAAAAACTTTGAAAAATACGCATTGGGGTAAATTACCGTTACGAGTAATTATGTCTTTAGGTATGCGAGTACCATTTGTAGACTTTGGTGGTAATGCATTTACCTCATTTGATCCACAAGGCAATTATCCAAACAATCAAAGATTACAGACCTTAGCAGAGAGAGCAAGGCAGCAATTAGGAGAGTTACCTGAATCTATGTACGTTGACTATATTAGAGTTTGGAACAAAACCAACTCGGATACCAACACTCCTCCAGAACTTACAATTACAAGTCCTAACACTAATCAACAATTTGATTTAGGAGATGAAATTATCATTAGAGCAGAAGCTTCAGATGCTGATGGAAGTATTGCTAAGGTAGAATTCTATGATGGTAATCAACTGTTAGGTACAAAAACAAGTACTCCATATCGATTAACATATACGAACGCTCCTGAAGGAAGTAGAAACATACGAGTTATTGCTTTTGATGATGAAGGTGAAAATACTGAAACATCTGTAAGTATAACAGTTAATGCTACCGATAATATTCCTAATCCTACAGGAGAGTTTTTCATTATACATAGAGCAACGGGCAAAAAGCTTAGAGCCGTTAATAATCAAAACGGTTCAGAAATAAAATTATCTCCTGCACGTAATACTAGTAACTGGGTAAAATGGAAAAAAGTGAATAGTGATAATGGTTGGTTCTATTTCGAAAATGTCAAAACAAAAAAATATTTTAGGCCGAAAGGAGCGAACGGAACGGACGGAAGTGTTTTAGAGCAGCAACCCAATACATTTACTGGAGCATGGACGCAATGGAAAGAAATTCCCGCAAATGCTGGATATGTCTTCTTAAACAATAGAGCTTCTGGTAAGTATATCAGACCAAAAACAAATAAAAATAATAGTGTAATAGAAATAAGACCTAATACAGAGGTTAGTAATGAAACACAATGGAAACTAGAATCAATAAAATCTACAAGATCACGAATTGATGAATCAAATATCGAGATATATCCAAACCCTGCAGAAGATATTGTAACAATAGAATTAGATGATTTTGATGAAAGAAATACAAAAGTTACCCTTGTTAATATGATTGGTAGTGTTGTTTTAACACCTCAATCTATTACAGAAAATGAAGTTGTACTAGATGTGAGCAGATTGAAAGAAGGTATTTACTTTTTGAAAATACAAAACGGTACCCGTACTATTTCGAAAAGGCTATTGATTAAATAATTCTGTAAAAGTTCGGCATAGTAACTCAACTAAGTTTATTTTTCTCTCTGGAAGAGGAAATCATAACTGAGGCAGGTATTTTCATTACAAATCATCGTTATTTTATTTTGCTCCCAATAATTGTAAAAAATACTAAACTCAACAGCCTTTAGGGTATACACAAGCTATGTCGAACTTTTTAAAGTTAACATTTTACATATCACCAAAACCAAAAAACATTGTAAATTTCAAAATTTAATAATCATTACATGAGGTACAAATTCTTTTTTTTAATTGCTATTTTATCGATACAATTGATCGATGCACAAAAAAAACCAAACATCGTATTGTTTTTTGCAGATGACGCTGGATATGCTGATTTTGGTTTTCAAGGGAGTAAGGTCATGAAAACACCAAACTTAGATAAACTAGCGAAAAAAGGAGTTGTTTTTTCTCAAGGATATGTCACCGATGCTACTTGCGGACCTTCCAGAGCAGGCCTTATCACCGGAAAATATCAACAAAAATTTGGGTATGAAGAAATTAATGTCCCAGGATACATGAGTAAAAACTCTGCTTTATTAGGTGATGACATGGGATTACCTTTAGATCAGGTGACTATGGCTGATTATTTAAAAAAACTTGGATATACCAATGCATTATTTGGAAAATGGCATCTTGGAGATGCAGATCGATATCATCCATTAAAAAGAGGATTTGATGTGTTTTATGGTTTTAGAGGTGGAGACCGAAGCTACTTTAAGTATGATAATTTAGCTGGTATTCATCATGACAAAAAAATAGAACGTGGTTTTAGAAGTTATGAAGAACCTGAAACCTACGTAACAAACGCTTTGGCAGATGAAACTGTGAACTTTATTGAGGCCAACAAAGACAGACCTTTTTTCGTGATGTTATCTTTTAATGCTGTACACACACCAATGGAAGCAACAAAAGAGGACTTAGCGAAATTTCCTAATCTTACCGGAAAAAGAAAGGAACTCGCTGCAATGACACTAGCTATGGACAGAGCCTGTGGTAGAGTTCTGGATAAACTAAAGGAACTTGGTTTAGAACAAAATACGATTGTAGTATTTTCTAATGATAATGGTGGACCTACCGACAAAAATGCTTCTGATAACAAGCCACTAAGTGGAACGAAATCCAATCACTTAGAAGGAGGTTTACGAGTACCTTTCGTTTTAAGCTGGCCAGATAAAATTAAAAAAGGGCAGCACTATCATTATCCTGTTAGTACTTTAGATTTACTACCTACTTTTTATAAAGCAGGTGGAGGAAATATTCAAGATCTTACTGATATTGATGGCATTGATTTACTTCCTTTTATTATGAATGAAAAGAAAACAGCTAGACCTCATAAAGAATTATACTGGAAAAAAGATGTGAGAGCTGTATTAAGGGAAGGTGACTTTAAACTGATTCGATATCCTGATAGATTGGCAGAACTCTACGACCTATCCAATGATATATCAGAACAAAAGAATCTCGTGAATGTTTACCCTGAAAAAGTAAAAACAATGTTCAAAAAAATATTTCAATGGGAACTAACACTAGAACGTCCGTTGTGGTTACTAAAAAGAAAGTTTGAAAAATATGATATCGATCGCATGGATAAATATCGAAATGGAAGTTCGATTGATAAACCGTAAAAGTCAAGAAACAATTTCAAAAACACTTAGATTTCTAATAATTAAAAATTAATACTTTTAGTAAAATGAAACGTTTGTTGTAAAATTGAAAATGATCCAAAGTCAAATAATTTCCTAAAATAAAAACGGTCTTTTAATAAATCTAGTGCCAAAAAACAATGAAAAGAAAATTCTGATTTAACTCTACTAATCAAATTCATCCTACAAAAATAACTCTTTTGTTTTTTTTAGGTGTTTAAACCAAAAAAATGTACCTTTGATCTAACACAACCAACTTTTTTAAATATTATAATAAGCTTAAGGTTAAAATTCATTAACAACCCCTATTAGAATTTTAAAGTTTATGAGGTTATTATGGTAGTGTCTAAATTAGAAATTTCTTATCCACAAAAAATGCTGAACCAGGTTGCAGGTTTCATATTTCGTTTGTTTTTGGGGTTCTTTACATTTGTAATAGGCGTATTATCTATTGTTTATATTTTATTATGGGATTTTATACGTGAAAAAATACTTCGAAGAAAACCTATTGAAAACCCATGTTTTGAAAAAGTCTTACATAACCATGAAGTTCGTATGAATAATGAAATAATAGGTTCTTCTAAATCAGAAAAAACAGTTCCAGAAGTAAAAAAAATTGATTTATAAAATTGTCTTTTACTAAAAAAGAAAAATACAATATTTTCTATATCATATAATAATTAAATATTTAACCCAGAACCTTAATTTTTAATAAAGATTCCGGGTTATTTGTTTCTAGAATATAAAACTATTCAATTTATCTTTTCACTATTCTACAGGTTTCGTTAACACCTTTTCCAATTATTCTCAGTAAGTAAATACCGGTTGGTATAGAATTGTTTTGATTAATACTATAGTATATCATATTATCGCCTTTATCAAGACTTTGATTACTCATATTTTGCCTCACACCATTTATATTAAAAAGCTCTATATTCACATTCTGATCTAATTCTGAGTATAATTCAATAGTTAACTGATTATTATTTTCATCTACTATAGTCGGATATACTTTAATACTATTTTCTACAATATTATCGCAGGCCTCTACCGTAACCAGAACTTCATCAGTAGCCTGACATCCATTTTCATCTGTGATAGTTACAGAATATGTAGTAGTTTCTGTGGGAGATACACTAATAGTGGAAGTTGTTTCTTCTGTCGACCATTCATATGTCACTTCTCCATTAGAAAACACTATATCAATATCTCCTATAGTATACTCACTATCTGTTGTTTGTATCCACCCAGAAGCTCCATTAGCACTAGATTCAATTTCTGTACTATTTGCTCCTGTTCCTATCTGAAATGCAGGTCCTCGCCTTGTAAATGTTGTAGACCACGATCCATCCGTAGACGATATAATTCCTGAAATATTTGTATAATACTCCCAACCATCACTATTAATTTCATTACAGATGCTTGGTTTAGGACTACCTTCTGCAGCTACTATAGTTCTACCTGAAAAAGTAGCTTCAAAATTAAACACTTCGTTTGTTACTGTATAATCCAGAATTGTTCCTTCTAAGGTTGCTGTACCATTGTCCAATTCTGTCCACTCTAAATCAATATTTGAAAAATATCTATTAACTTGTCCATTGTATAACCATAAAACGTAATTCTGAGGATCACCAGTACAAATAGTTGTATTTAATATATCTCCTTCAGAAATAGTACTTGTTACTATCGGAGTAAGATCTACATCTTCTCCAGAACATATTGTAATATCATCTCCCAGATCTACGGATAAGTCACATGCTTCCACAAATATTGTAATCGTATCTATTATAATACAATCACCTATCGTCGCGGTAACAACATATGTTGTGGTTTCTATCGGTGATACTATTGGAGCTTGTGATGGAGAAACTGTTGTAAAGAAAACGTTTCCATCTACAGACCATTCTCTATATTCTACATCAGAAATTGCATTTAAACGAACCGATTCACCTTCCTGAATCGTTCTATCATTTCCTGCATCAATCATAATATCATCACAAGAAAGAACAGTAATCACTACCATATCTTCAGCAATACATTCTCCAAACCTAGCTCGAACTGTATAAGTAGTAGTCTCAGTAGGAGAAACGGTAGGTGATGCAGATGGAGAACCTGTAGAGAAAAACACATTTCCATCAATAGACCATTGAACAAGATCAGCTCCTGAAACAGGTATCAATGTAACTGAATCTCCTTCTAAAATAGTTTGATCTTCTCCAGCTTCAATAGCCACTTCATTACTAATAACATTAATTGAATCTGTTGCCATACAACCATCTTCATTTGTAACTGTCACTGTATATTCTCCAGCTTCACTAATTTGAATACTAGCAGTATTTTCTCCTGTAGACCATTCATAAATCATGGATCCATTTACAACACAGTTCCCTAAGTTAAAATTAAAGTCTCCTATCTCATATAAATCTTCATCTGTGATGAACCAACCTGAACCTCCTGCTCTTCCGGATACTAACTCTGTATCATTAGCGCCTTTTCCAACTTGAAAAGAAGGTCCTCTTCTTGACACATTAATAACATCATTGGTTGTTAATGATGTAATCGTTCCATTGAATTCTGGATAATATTCCCAACCATCTGCATTTACATCAGAAGAACAACCATGTAGTCTAGGACTTTCTGCTGGTGGAATTGTTGTTTTCTGTGTAAATACCACAGAAATTTGATAAGTATCATTTGCATCTTGACTATTTACCGCAATTCCTTCCATTCTAGCTGTAGTATCATCAACTTCTTCCCACTGTACATTTTCGTTAACCAAATACACTCTATTCTGCTTATTACCCAGACTTACAAGATATGTATTGATACCACTACAGAAATTAGTATTCTCTACATCAAAAGTAGTACAAGCTCCTGCATCGTTTCCGGAAATAATCGGTGTAATAGTAATAGGCTCGTTATTACAGATTGTTCTATCATCTCCTAAATCTATCGAGAAATTACAAGGTTCTACTGTAATTGTTACTGTATCTTCATAAACGCACTCTCCTTTAAAGGCACGAACTGTATATGTAGTTGTTTGTTCAGGAGATACTGTTGGGGATCTGCTTGGAGAAACTGTAGTGTAAAATATAACTCCATCTACAGACCATTCTCGACGATCGATTTCAGGATCAGATATTGGATCTAAAGTCATAGAATTACCTTCTACAATTGTTTGATCTTCTCCCGCATCTATTACAAATTCCTCGATTACAACTTCAACGGAATCCATCGCATTACATCCTTTACAATCTTCAACAGAAACAGTATATGTACCACTTTCTGAAACAGTAATTGATGGTGTAGTTTCTCCATTAGACCAAAGATAATTTACTTCGTCCGTTGTCTCTGATGAATTACACGGTCCAATATTTATATTGAAATCTCCTATTTTATATACGCTATCATTAGTATCAAACCATCCAGAACCTCCTAATCTTCCTTTCTTCTTTTCTGTAATATTAGCACCTTCTCCTAATTGAAATGCTGGTCCTCTTCTTGAAAGATTTATTGACCAACTATTATCTTCTTTAACAATAGTTCCAGAAAATTCTTTATAATATTCCCAATCTGAAGAGTTTTCTTGATTACACCAATGCTCTTTTGGGCTACCTTCTGGGGCTGTTTTAGTTCCATTTGTAAAAATAACATCAACAATATAATTATCGCGACCATCTGTTACCATACCCTTAAGCGTAGCCTCTTCATTTCCTAGTTCTTTCCATTCTAAATCTACATTAGAGAGGTATTTAACATCACCATTATCATCAGATAGCCAAACCACATATTTGTTTTCTTGTCTATCACAAAATTTCGTATTCTTTATCTTATATCCAACACACGAAGTACACTCTTTCTGATTAGCAGAAGTAGCTGTTAAGGTTACCATCTGTCCGTCACAAACAACCTGATCAGTTCCTGCATCTACAGAAATTGTACAAGAAGTTCTATTTTCAATGTTCTGTGCACTAATTGAAGATATCAAAAAGAGAGCTATTAGCATCATAACAGATCTTAACATGAATGCTTTTTCTCTAAAAATATCCAAGTGATATTGTTTCTTCTTTCTATTCTCTAGAAAAAAAGGTTGAGTAATCTTCGGAGCCATAATTTTATATTTTAGAATTAATTAAGTGATTTATGCAACCATAAATTAATAATATTTAAATTTTAATTTACGATCTAGCTAAAGAAATAATAACGAAAAACGTTAAAACACAATATTATATCTATAAAAAGCAAAGCACTATTAAAAATGTAGGATGAAATTGTATTTTACTCAAAAATCATTCAATTCATTTAACTGATAATCAACGGATAAACTTAAAGCACAACTTCAATCAAGGTTACATGATTAAAAGTTATAAAAACTCTTTACTTTATTTATTATTCATAATTCTCTTCTTCCACCACGGTTTTTTCTCTATTACACCACCACCATATGTATATCCATAATAATTTTTACTATGTGTCTCGACATCGTTAATTAAAACAGTCATACTAGAAAAACGTTTATTTTGATAAAGGCTATCTGCTACAGATAAAAGTCTCTTATCTGTAAAACCTGATCTTACTACATAAATGCATAGATCTACATAATCCGTGAACAATAATGCATCGGCAACTAAACTCACTGGCGGTGTATCAATAACAACATAATCATACTGAGTTTTTAATGCTATAATTAATTTTTGGAAACGTTTACTTTTTAACAACTCAATTGGATTAGGAGGAATAATTCCAGAATTTATTACATCCATATTTGGAACATTGTCTAAGCCAATAATAATATCCTCTAAAACAAGTTTTTCATCTCTTATATAGTTAGTCACTCCCACAGAATCTTCTAAATTAAGATACTCTAAGATTTTAGGTGATCTAAGATCTAATCCTAACAAAGCCACTTTCTTATCTGGGTCAGCTAAAGCAATGGCAAGGTTTGTAGAAATAAACGTTTTACCTTCTCCTGTAGCAGAAGATGTTACCAAAATAGTTTTACCTTTATCTGCATTTTCAGAAAGTAAAAATTTTAGATTACTCTCAAAAATTCTAAATGACTCAGCCACTATAGAGCGATTATCTCTAGAGATAAGAAATTGTTCCTTAGTATCTGTACCTGGTATTTCAGCAACTATCGGTATATCAATAAGTTTCTGAACTTCTTTTTTCCCTTTAACTTTTACATCCAAAAGATCATAGAAAAAAATCACTATTGAGGGCAGCAAAAAGGATAATAGTATAGTTACTAGAAAAACAATACGTTTTTTAGGTTTAACCGGGAATTTAGAGCTATAAGCTCTTTCTATTATTTTTGCATTAGCAACGGTAGCAGCAAGTGAAATTGCAGTTTCTTCTCTTTTCTGTAATAAATAAAGATATAGTGTTTCCTTAATTTCTTGTTGTCTAACGATATCTCTTAACTCTCTTTCTTGTCTAGGTAAAGAATTGATTTTAGAATTCATCACCGCATCTTGTCGCTCTAAATTTCTTAATTTAATTTTTAAAGAAGTCTTCTGATTATTTAGACTCTGTTTTAAACTTAATTTGAGGTTTTCAAGTTTCTCATTTAGGCTAACAACAATAGGATTTTTTAGGGTAGTCCCATTAAGTACCTCATCCCTTCTAAGAGCAATTTCATTATATAGAGTAATTGTACCTGAGATAGAACCATCAGAAAAACCAAGATTTGCTGGCAATAATCCTTCACTATTCTTTTTTAAGTAATCGTTCATAAAGTTAACGAGTCCAATTTGAGTACTGGTTTCTAGAACTTCTTTTTTATTTTCGGATGAATTTTCTAAAAACAATTCCGCTTCAGAGGTTACATTCGTTAGACTATTAGAAGTTTTAAAAACTTCTACTCCTTGTTCTATATCCGATAATTCTGAATTGATAATAGTAAGTCGTTCTTTAATAAAACTTGCTGTATTTTCATAAATCAAGTTTTTGTCCCTGATGGCATCAAGATTATATTCTTCTATCAATCCATTTAATAGATCTTTAGCCTTCGCTCTAGTAGTAGTATTTATGCTCAAAGAGATCACATTTGCATCTTTATTAACCAAACCGATACTCACTTTTGATTTATACTCTTCTACCACATCCATTATTGGTTGTACAGAAAGATAAATTTCATTGTCTAGAAAAAGTTCTATAAAATTATTATCTGGAACGAGAATAACATTACCTATTCTTGTTGATATTACTTCGCCAAAAACTCCTTCTTTAATAAAATCTTTTTCTTCTTCTTTAATTGTAAATGAATTTTTCGAATGAATTGTAATTGTAAAATCGGCCGATATATCCTGTAGCAATGAATCCTTTATAAACTTGGCTTCAAAAGGTTTATTCTCATATAATTCTACTAATCTTTTCGAAAACTTTGTCTTTGTAAAATATTGATGATGCGCATTAAGTTTCCTTATTACATTCTCAAACAATGGTCGAGATTTTAGAATCTCTATTTCATTTTCTACCTCTTTATTATTTGTCTCTACAATATTTAAATCTTCAAAAGCGGAGAGTTCAGATAACATTCCTGTTTTTTCTCCTTTGATCAAAATAGTTGCTGTTACCTTATATTGAACCGATGTATATTTTAGATACAGAAACGCTAATATGATGAACAAAATACCTGATACAAGAAACAGTTTCCAAAATCTTAGATATTTACTTATATGATCTTTTAAGGTAAGATTACTTGATTCTTGTTGATATTCGTAATCCATGTTTGTATTTTGCTTAATCTCCACAGAATTAACGTGTTAATAATATTCCTAAAGACACTAGTACAGATGCTACAGATATCCAAATTGGAGTGTTCTTATTGTAAGAAGATGACTTTATCTGTGCGTTATTAGGTGTCACATATATTGCATCGTTTTGTTTTAAATAAAAAACTGGGGAATTAAAAATTTGATCAGAAGTAATATCTACTCTATAGTATTTATATACTCCTTCTTGTTCTCTAATTACTAAAATATCATTTCTTACTCCTGTAATAGTAAGATCCCCCGCCAAGCCTAACGCCTCAATAATACTAATACGTTCGTTAGGAATTGTATAGGTGCCTGGGTTATTTACTTCTCCTAAAACCGTTACTTTAAAATTAACCAATTCTATATGGACTATAGGAGTCTTTATATAAGATGATAATTTTGTTTTCAGTAATTCTGTTGCCTCTATTAATGATAATCCAGCCAATGGTACCTTCCCTAAAACTGGGAAATCAATTGTCCCATCTTTTCTTAATAAATAAGTAAGCTGTTTTTGTTGTCCAACTGCACTACCTGGAATCGCATTGAAAGAAACCGCGGGTAAGTTAAAAGGCTCTAGTCCTTGCATATCAGAAGAAGAAACTGTGATAGCCAGTAAATCATCTGCTTGAAACGTAGTATTGTATTCTATTTTAATTTCCTTCTCTTGAGCATTTCTTATATCCTTAAAATAAACTACATCTTTACGAGAAGCACAAGAAACTAACAAAGATATAATCAATACGAAAAAAGGAAAGTTTTTCAAATTTTTAATAATCATGTATAAATGTTTAACAGAATAAGGGTTAATTAAGTTAACAACTTCTTTTACCACGAAGAAGTATATTTTTCATGATTTTAATTAGATAATCGATATCAGTTTTTATCGGAGCTTTTTCATATGCTTCCAGATACTTTGTTTCTGAAGCAACAATCTCGTCTAAAGTTTTTGGCATATCCGCATAAAACGGTGGAAGTAAACCTGGTTTCACTTTTGTTCTTTTTTCCTGAAGTTCTTTAGGATATAAGCTAAAGTAATGACTACTTAAAGGTCTTACTCCGATTAGTTTCATTTCATTTTTAATTAAATTAATAATCATCGGAAGTTCATCAATCCAATACTTCCTCATTATTTTTCCTTCATGTGATATTCTAAAATCATTTTTGATTTTACCACCTTCCTTTAGATTGTTTTTTTCAAAAACATATTGTTGTAAATATTCAGAAAACGGATACATAGTTCTAAATTTATAAACCTTTATCGTCTTCCCATTTTCGCCTAATCTATTTAATTTTATCAAAGGACCATATGTTGGATCGTGATCAAAAATAGGTTCCTTTATTTTTCTAGCTACAAAATAAAGTTCATTATTAATTGTTCTTTCTTCTAAAATTTCGAATCCACAAGAATATAAACGTCCAAAGGTTTCTGCTTTTGTTAGCACTCTTCCCTTTCCTTTAGTAATATGAAAATACAATCCCTTGGTCCATTTTAATTTAGGAATCACTCGTGTAAGAATAACGTCACCTAAATAATACAAATAATTTAATGGTTTTGGGAGTTTTTTGAAAATCCTATTTTTCCGAACAGCGTGAGTTTCTACTTTATTTATAAAAACTCCTCCCTTAGGTAGTTTAGAATTAACAGACTGAAAGTATTTATTTATTCTTCTAAAATCATTAACCCTCTTAAGATTAACAATTGTTCGATATCTATCTTTCGTTATTTTCTCTATATTAAATCTTGTTCGTGTAGAGATAATATGAACGTCATTGGGTTTATAAGTAGCATACTCTGAAATAAAATCAAAGATTTCTTCTCCAGCTTCTTTAACAACTAACTCTTTAATACTGACGTCCCAATCTTGATCAGAGATGGCATAAACATTCTCTAAATCTTCAGAACTCAATAACTTTTCGATTTGTGAATCGACAAATGGGGCAAATTTGGTAATCATTTTTGTGTGAGCCTTTAGTTAAGTGTGAATGACCCATATAAAGAATAACAATTATTCAAAACAATAGTATTTTAGGAACTATGTAAATAATTAATTATCAAACCCTATACTACGTATCAACGGTTTTATTTAAATAATATTATATTAATTTCAAGCAACTTATATAAGTCTAATGACAAAACTTTTAGATACATTAAACATGTTACTTTTACACATAAAACCAAAAATCAAGTTATCTATGACTAAATGAACTATCAATTTAAATTTCTAAAATCAAATTAAAAATGTTTCTAACTTACTTAATAATTTATCCAAAAAATTTGAATGGTTTTTCGATAAAATGAAATAAAAACTGCTTAAATGCAATTTTTACTACAACGTATTTATGATTCTTAAAAGACTTAAATAATTACAAAACCCTTGTAGCTCTATTCTTTATTTACTCACAAAAAAATACTTTTTCACAAGGTTTTTCATGTTTTGTAATATAAGTTCTTTAGTCCATAATACTCTGTTATCACTCCATCGTTGCGGATGGAATGTAAACATTAATTGATCAGCCAAAGAATCGGATGATTCAATAATTTCCGTTGTTGTATGAAAAGTTTTATTAAATGATGTTTGTACCTTATCTCTAACACTAACTGCATGACCATCCCAACGACGACCAGTATCTGTAATGTAATAAACTTGTTCAAAATCTACATCAAAATAAGGCTCTGCAATAATCTCAAAATCTTTATAATTGTAAGTTTTCCAAAGATCCTTAGAATCATACTTAGACATTGGACTACCATGCATACAGATTGTTGTTACCGGAGCCAACTCACGAAGCGCTTTTAAGTTTTTACTAAAATCTTCTATCCCTTTTTTCAAATCTCCATTACAGGTTGTTAAGCATTCATAGTGATATCCTATTTCATGTCCTAAAGACGCTATCTGCTTGATGATATCTTCATCCCAACTTTGAGGAACCGCTCTAAAATAATATGTTCCTTTCACTCCTTTATTGGCTTGTATTTTTGCAAATTCTAAAGAATTTTGAGGTAATAAATCAACATCATGCCTCAATACAATGGCTCTTTTATTAGGCCTGTTTATGAATTCTTCGAATGTCTGAAATGAATAGTCTTGATTAATTAATGACTGTAATAAGTCCTTATACTTTTTTACGGTAAAATCCATTAGCTAAAATTATGGTAATATTTTGGGTCGTTTTTCATAGTCCGATGGCTCTGAGGAAAATTTTCCACAAACCATATTAAAAATGCAGTAACATCTATTTTATCTTTTAAAAGTTGTTCTCTCTTTTTTCCAAAAGCCTCTTGCAGATTAGAAGTATTTTCTAATTCCTTAATTTTCTCCATAACTCCTTCTCCTTTCTGAAAATTAAAAAGTAATCCATAATCTACCTGCTCATCAATTGTACCTGCCATAATACTATTTATATATATTGCGGGAGTACCTAAAATTGCGCTTTCTGACGCCATCGTAGCGCCTTCTCCAATGAACATTTCCGCAAAAGCCAATACATCATGCATTTTTTCTGGAGGTATTTTTATTTGATATTCTTTAAACTCATCGGGTAACTGACCTTCTGAAGAAATAAAAACTTTGTATTTTTTATCTAAATGTTGAAGTAACTCTCTTTTCTCTGTCATAGTCAACCCCGATTGATTAACATCATGGCTTGCATTCCAAGACACAAATCGTAAAACAACGTAAGGAGCTTGTTCTGGTATACCCAAAATGTCATAAACTTTAACATCTGAAGTGAAATAATTTGGATGTAAATATGCCAACTCGTGATATCCTGCATATTCGATTTGCTTATCCCCCAGATCTTTATGAAAAGATGTAGAAGTTAAAACACTTTTTGTAAACGGCAAATACAATTTTACCTGTTCCATGTTCCCTGTATCTTCTAGAGATACATGAGGTTTTCTTAATATTGCTGCGGCATGAGCTGCATAAGGTGACCCGTGACTCATAAACAAATCTGGTTTAAATTTAAGTCCTTGTACAACTGTCATGAAATCGAACTTTAATAATCCAAACATTTTTCCAACTGTAGAATTATATTTTTTACCAAATGAGACAAATTCAAAACCTTCTGCTTTCATCAGTTCTATTTCAAACTCTTTTTGTCTACATGTAAATAAGAAAGTATGCCCTTTTTTCTGCATTTCTTTAGCCAAATTCTTAAACAAATGCACATGACCTGGGTGACCTATATCGATAAGTATACGCATTTAAATACTTTTTAAAATTTTGACAGCTGTTTTTCCTACTTTATATAATAATGGTTGTGTGACATTGAGAAATCTACCGTGTTCAACCTGCTCTCCACCAAATTTAGATTTAAATTCTCGTACACCATAATCTTCATCAGGTTTTCCTGCTCCCATAAAATCAAATCGAGGAATTTTATTTTTAACAGCGTAATCCATTGCTGCCCAAGTAGCTAATATACTAGGGTATATATTTTTATAAACTCCATCTTTACCGCAAACGAACCATTCATAAATAACTTTGTTATCCAAAACGGGGCATACAATTCCACCAAGTACTTCTTCTTTATATATTATCAAAAAAAACTTAGCAACCTTATCTTTCCACATTCTAATAAAATAATCCAAATTAGGCAATGGAGTTTTAACTTTGGTCTTATATAAATTCTCAAGAATCGCATAGTATGCTTCTATTTCGTTTTGATCTTGCGCTTCCTTTATCTCCGCTCCTTCTTTTAAACTCTTTTTAACTTGTCTTAGTTTACTACTGCTCATTCGTTTACGCATAACAGCCTCATCCACACAGTTTAAATGAAAATTAAGATGTGGTACATACTCAAAACCTGCTTTTTTGAATACTTCTTTATAATCTCCATAATCATTTAAATTTCTCATCTCTATATATATTGCTTTCTTTTTAAGATAACTTACAGCATATGTTAATACTTCCAAAATATTCTTCTCTTCTGCATTGTCTGATATTATTGGACCACCATAAATAATCGCGCGACTAGTAAGACCAGCTTTCACACCTTTTTCTTTCTGAATAATTCCTGAAAGAAAAACTACAATTTCCTTGTCTTTTTCTAAAGCAAAAGTAAAAACTTCAGTTCCTACAGATTCAAAAAAATGAAGTGCTACTTTAGATTGAAAAAAATTGGCCGTATTACATTTAGACAATTCTGTCCACTGTTTTTCTGATATATTATCTATATTGGATTGTATCATGTTTAGTTTCTTAAGGCTGAGAGTTTTTATAAACATTCACCAATTGATGTGCAATTAGTTCCGAATCTAAATAATTAATATTTGCTCTTCCTTTGGTTTTATCCTCTAAATTGAGGGCTTCTTTTATTTTTTCTGAAATTTCTTTTGGATCAAATTTTGTTACAAAACAGCCTTTAGTGGATGAAATAACTTGTTTTATATCCCCCACATTAACAGCTACAATTTTACAATTGCAAGCCATTGCTTCTTTAATCACATTTGGTGATCCCTCCCAAAGACTGGTTAATAAGATAACATCAGATGCGTTAAAATAAAATGGCATTTTCTTATTAGGAATATCCTCTAGTTTTTGCAATATTACCTCATCATTATCTATTAAGGAAAAAGCTTTCTTCGCCAATGCAAAATTTTTCTCAGGTCTATCAGGGTTCGCAGCAAATAAAATATGTTTCTTATTATAATCCCAGCCTGTTTCTATAATTGCCTCTGATCTAGGAATCTGCTTAAACTTTTTAAAGTTTACTCCATTAGGTATAACATTGGCTTTCTTTAATCCTGAATCATCCTTCATGTCCTGAGATTTTACAATAACTTGTTTCCAAAACAACCAGCTAAAAAGTTTGATTACATATTTTAATATTGCCGACGCCTTAACGTCACTCCCCATCAATGAAACAATCAAGGGTTTTGCACCAGCTAAGGATGCAACAATAGCGCTTAATGAGTAATGCGCGTGTACCACATCAAAATGTGTGTTTTTTAGAAATTTATTTAACGTAAAAATGTTTTTAAAATACCCTATAGCTCCTTTTCCTTTAATGGTAAAAAAAGTTACCTGATGACCTAATTCCATAATAGATTCTCCTTGATTTTTAGTCAATGAAGAAATACCGTTTTTAGAATTTCCGCTACTTACAAAAAGTATATTCATTTTGTTTACTACTTCAAAAAGGATATGATACTATCGACATATACTTTTTCGATTTCTAATTTTTCCTTTACAAATTCCCATCGCCCTTTTTTGTTAGAAAAATACCCTTTTGAGTAAGGTATACCTGCCGTTCCAAAGTACAGAGATTGAAACTCTATGATATAAAATTGTTTTCCATCATATGCTATATCTATAGAAAGATGTGGTACATTTAATTTTCGAAAAACATCGAGCGCCATATCAAACATTCCTTCTGGCGCCTCAGCATCTAAATCATATAAATAATTATCATATCCACCACCACTTGCTTTAATACCTCTTCCCTTTAATATCGGTCGTTTAAAAGTATATAGTCTATCTCCAAAAACATATACTTTCCAATCGTTTTTAAGGTTAGGAATAAAATCTTGCACAATAAACTTATCACGATAAATAGATTCTTTGATATACCCTTTATGTTTTAAAGCCCTACCATAATCCTTAGCATCTTCTAGGTAGTTCCTTTTTTGACTACTTGCTTTTACCTTAGCAATTAATTCTTGCTTACTTTTTACGAGGGCTACTCCCCTACCAGACGCCCCCTCTGATTCTTTAAAGACACAAGGAAAAGAAAGTTCTTCTATCGATTTTTCAAGATCAGACATGGAACCAAAAACTCTTGATTTTAATGGAGGCTGCATATCATAAACTTCGCGCATTAATTCCATAAACACTTTGTTATTGTTAGCTCTAAGGTGCTTATATTCTGGAAGAACTTTGGTCCCTACAAGTTCCAGTGCAAACACGACATCTTCTATATATGATTTATAGCGATATCCTATATCTTCTGAAGAGGTATAGATTACAGGAATATTTTTGATATCTTCATCCTGAACAGATATCTCGTTAAAGCATTTAAAAATTATCTCATAGTCTGAATCTTTAAAATAACTTGATAATTTATTTTTATCCATACCACTGCGGTAAGGAGTATCGAAATGCTTGGATCCAAATTTTTCTTTATAATCGGTAAGTGCTATAATTTTATTCATTAAGCAAGTATTTATTTGATTGATTAGGGTTTTGTTTTAGCGCACTTATAAGAGAAATACTCATCAATAAAGTATCTCTTTCTTTTTCATTAGTATAAGGAGAGAGTTTATCTAAAATATTGAGTACATATTTTTGATCTATCCAGTCTGTTTCTTCGATTAGATTTTTAAAATTGCTCTGTTGCGCTAAGGTCCCTGAAATAATTCCAAGGTTATCCAGATTCGTTTGTTTAACTTTTCTTTTTAATCGTTTTTTAATAAATGGGAATAAAATATTAAATAAACCAAAAGGTTCTCTTATGTCTTTTGGTCGATATCCTTTCCCTGTTTTTTGATGATATATTTGAGTATTTGTTTTCTTAATAATGTCCGCATAGATGTACTGTCCCTTCATTCTTTTCAAAGGGTTTTCTGTAAAAAAATCGTTGTTAGCACCTGCGTATTGTGTTTTTAGAAGCTCCTTTATAAAGGTATAATCTAGAAAAGGAGTTCTTACTTTTATATAGATCATTTGGATATAAATCCATTGTCCAAAAAATTTCCTAAAAATCTCTTCAAACACAAACGTGTAGAATTGTTGGTTTTGGGTAAGGTCTTTTGGAATTGATTCTTTATAATCAATCAATTCTTCTATTAACTCTTCTAGTTCTCCAGCAAAGTCTTCTTTATTAATAACCAATAAAGGTTTTGCATTTAATATTCGATCTTTAATTTCATCTGCAGTAGTGCTAGTAAAAATATCAACCAAAGCTTGTGAAGTAACAGCTCCAGTTAAATGCAATGCTCTAAATAACTCACTTCCTACCACTCCCGAAATAAGATATTTAGATTTTTTAGTTATTTCTTTAGTACTGTATAAAAAGTGCGAATAAATCAATCCATTACCACTAGGGTATAAACTATTATATTCATTTGCATTTTTTATGTAATGTTCTTCTATGTACTCATTGCTCCCCAGATCAAAATATTGATAGGGTATATCAATAGCCTTAGCATTCTCTTTTGGTATTGCTACATCCTCATTCTCTAATTTCCCAAAAGAAAAAGTATTGAATTTTTTATCAAAATGTGTAGCGCAACTTACTAATGTTCGACCATCAAAACCACTAGTGAAAGCAATATCAAAAGTATCTTTCGGAAAATACTCTTTAGTAGTTTCTATGAATAATGCACTTATTTTATCCGCAGTTTTTGATCCTTTAGAAGGTTCTTGAGTAAAAAGAGATACCGTATCGAAATGTTTTTTAATCGTACTTTTTTCTTTAGTTAATTCTAAAAAATAATGACAAGGTGCTAGCTCTATTCCTTTATAAAGTGTTCGATTAAAGAATCCATAATTAAACAACAAGCTCTCTAAAATGAACTTTCTGTCCATTTCGAATTTCTTATCTGATTTTTTACGGATATATTCTATTGAAGAGGATATATATTCAAAATCAGAGGTATGATAAAGAGGTAGAACATTTAGAAAACTACTATATATTTTCAGGTGATTTTCTTCTATTACAATAGCATAAAAATTACCTTTCAATTTAGGAATTTGATCAACATCTATTGTAAACAATTGCTCTTTAGTCCCTATATAATCTCCAAAAACTAGTATTCTAACATCTCCTTCAAGATATTCTTCATACTTTTCTCCATCAATATTTAGATACCAAGCATCAGTTAATTTTAGTTGATGCTCCTTAGGCAATTTATCTTTTGATTTTGATATGATAAAATGATCCATCATTTATAAGAGTCCTCTGTTAGAAAGTTTAAATAAGTTCCACATTAAAATAGCTAGGAAAATGAAGCATAAGTATATTTTCCAATGCATTATTTTTTTTAGATAATTTGTAAAAATTCCATCTGCCATGAAAATGATTAAAAATGGTAATGCTAATACCTGAAATCTATCTTGAAATGAAATTCCAGAAATTGCTAGAATTAAAATATATCCTATAGAAAAGCTGGATATAAAAACAGACCCTTTATTTCTATGTTTTACAATCCTAAAAAGTCCAACAAAAACAAAAAAGTACAAACTGTTTCGTATGATCTCATTAAAAAAATGCGCATAGATTCCTAATTGAGCTTCTTCAAAATTTAATAAGGATGGAAATGGGGTAACAATTGCTCCGGCAATTAATAAAGGTGCTACAATCGCTTTGGTATAACTAATACCTCTCGATTGTGCCGCATATGACAGTTCGTTATCAAATTGATTTTGGCTAGCGGCAATAATAGTATCAACACTCTCCTTCATCCCTAATTGTTCCACAACAATATAGCTGCCATAGACCATTAAAACAGAAACACATATAGATAATATACGATAATTCTTTTTTCTAGTTTTTAGAAATATAATCTGTAGTAAAATACATATCAACAATAAAGGAGCTATTACCGTTCTAAAATATAACGTAATTGCTACCTGAAAGACAATAAGTGCTAAAATAAGCCACTTAAACCTAGCATTGTGTACTAGTTTTATTATCAAATATCCAACATTGACAATAATAAACATCAAAAAGGTTTCTTTTAGCACCATACTACTAAACCACAAGAGAGGCGGCATTAGCATCACTAAGATTCCAGATAATCTGGCTCGTTTTTCATCAAAAACATACTGCGTAATTTGATAAATCCTTATTGCTATCAAACTCCCTACAAGAATATTAAAGATTTTAACGACCAAAGGATACGCCCCAAAAATATAATATAGAAAACCAATAATAACTGAAAAACCATAATCCGAAGCTCCTTTCCAAAATCCTGATAGTTCATTCTGAATGCTAATTCCCTTTTCAAGTGCTTGCTCTACCAATTCTCCCGAAATATGGTAATTTACAGAATCAATCGCACCAATTTCAAAAGGTAGACTATCCGCATCAAAAGACATCGTAAGCACATACATCGCAATTACCGCCAATGTTCTATATACGACACTATGTAAAAATAGTTTCTTTTTGAATTGTTTTGTAAATTCCCAATACTTTGCATATTGATATAAGGCTACAAAAAACAGAAATATAGTTCCTAATCCTCCTAATAGAATTAACAATGGCATCGTATACTCCGAAAACAACAATATGTGGAATAACAATACTACTATTGAAAATAGTATTGCAATACTTGAGTATGTTTTATTCCAGATCATAGCGCTTTATAAGCTTTTAAGTAAGATTGATGAACTTGATTAATCGAATATTTCTTTGAAAAAGAATCTTTCGCATTTAATTTCAACAACTTTCTTTCTTCTTCTGATAACCGTAAAAAGGTTAAAACATTGTTACAAAATGATTCTATTGTAAAATCCTTTGTAATAAATCCATTATATCCATGATTAACTACGTCCTTCATTCCTCCTGCAGGAGTAGAAATTACAGGAACTCCCAAGGATAAGGCTTCTAAAGCAACAATTGGCATTCCCTCTTCTGTAGAAACCACACATAAAGCATCTGCTTGTGTTATAAAATCAGCAGCATCATTCTGTACTCCAGAGAAAAAAATGTTTTCAGATATTCTTTTCTCTTCGCTTACGTTGCCTACCACTAAACACTTTATTTGAGGATACTTCATTTGTAAAATCTTACAGGCATCAATCAGTAATGAAACATTTTTAAATGGAGAATTATTAGCTATCATTAAAAATTTAAAATCCGTTTCCTTACATTTCAAACTTTGATTCCAATAATCTTTAACCTGCTGCTGACTTCTTAGTGGTTGATACCTTTGTATTCCGTTTTCTACATATGTAGTTTTTAATTTAGGAAAATTCAGTTTTAATTCTTCATAAATTGATCTTGACACACAAATGTGCAATACACTGTTATTTAAAAATCGTAACCTATTGCACAACCTCATAACTGGTTTCCAAATAGTAAAACTATTATGCATGGTATGCACATACTTATACTTCTTTCTTATGAATGATAATCCGTATACATAATATAGTGGATTGTGTAAATGCACATGAATGATATCGGGTCGTTCTATTTTTAAAATCCGATCTAATTCAATAAATTGAATACCACTATACTTCTTTTTCCAATCAAGCTGAATCAACTTTATTCTAGCGTTAATTTTAGAAATATAATTATGATATGCATCTGATTGCCTCAGTACAACGACTATTATTTCATCAGTCTCAGATTGTTGGTTAGCGAATTGAACCACAAAATTCTCAGCACCACCTAAATTTAAAGTTGATATGATATGTATAACTCTCAAGATGCTTTTCCTATTTTCTTTCTGATAATAGATTTTATTTCTTCATATTCGTCAAATTTCAAAAGATGCGCGCAGACTATATATCCAATTCCTACAGTACATATTCCTAATACAAGATATAATAATTGATCCTCTATAAAACTCCACAAAAAATAGCTCCCTGCAGTTAAAAATATACTAACAAAGGCATATTGTAACATGTCAATTATTTGTTTGAAACCAGAATAACCGATATATTTTCCACTATAATAAGCATATGTAAAAAAGCCTATAAATGATACTATGACATATCCCACAGCGATTATTTCTATCCCAAAACTATAGGTGATACCCAATGTTATTACAATGAGAATATTATTAATAATTTCTAATTTTAAGAATAAATCAGAACGTCCTTTTGCATTAATAAAATTAGAGTTGATCGCATTGATAGGAAAAAATATAACTCCAATTGCCAAAATTTGAAGTAAAACAACTGTTGGTAACCATTTTTCTGTTAATAACACTAGTACTAGTGGATTTGCAAAAGCTATTAAAATAGTTATCATAGGAAAAAGAAGAAAGGAAGTTAACCGAACACTTCTTTTCATAATTTTCCTAACACGTTCATCATCTTCTATAACATCTACCAATATAGGAAATGTAACATTTTGCATGATCGTTGTTACTAATGTTGCGGGAATTTGCTTAAAAAGAGTAGCTCGGGTATAATACCCTAATTCTTCAGATTTGTATATTTTACCAATTACTACTAAATATATATTTTGAAAAGCAGCATATAATAATGTAGATGCTAAAATTTTTGACCCAAAATTAAATAGTTTTTTTAATGCGTTTATACTAAATATAAAGGAAGGTCTCCAATCATTAAAAATCCAAAACAAGACTGAAGTAGCAAAATTTCTAGATAAATATTGTAACACCAATGACCATACTCCTAAACCTGAGAGTGCACAACCAATCCCAACAAAAGCACCGATTAAGCCAGAAGTAATATTCACAATAGCTTGTGCCTTAAAATTGATTTTTTTAATCAAAATAGTTCTCTGAATGATCGCAAAAGATGAAACAATTACATTAAGGCCAACTACTTTAATAAGGTCTATCAACAAAGGCTCTTCATAAAAGTCCGCAATAAAAGGAGCTACTATATAAAGTATTCCATAAATACAGATACTTATCAAAAAGTTAAAAAAGAAGGTTGTAGAATAATCTATCTGATTTGCTTCTTTTTTTTGGATCAGAGCTCTACTGAAACCACTTTCTACAATAGCCTGAGATACGGTTATAAAAATAGTGATCATTCCTATAAGTCCATAATCTTCAGGCAATAATAAACGGGCTAATACAATTCCAAAAACAAATTGTATCAACATCGTTGATGATTTATCTACGCCACTCCAGATTACTCCGCCAACAGCTTTTTTCTTGAGGCTGGTCACTTATCCAAATAATTTAAATGTTTAATCTATGAGATTAAACATTACTTTTTAAAAGTCCATCCTTAGTAGACTTTAGAAAAGGATGATAATCATTCTTTAATTCGGAAATAGAAGCATTTCGGATATCGTGAACAATTTCTATAGATTGTCTTGCATCTTTTAGTCCATAACCATTGCCATTTAGGATTGATTTGTAACTATTTGTATGCAATTCAGTAAATCCTCCACTAAATTCAATTTCTTCTCCATTTACGGTAATTGATCGGTAAGTTCTTTTTCCTTCTTTTTTAACCTTTTCAGGAATATTATTGTAATCAATAGATAAAAACCATCGTACTCTTGCTTTCTCAAATTCTAAATATCCTGCAGCCGTATCATCGGTAAGTTTATGAACCACATTTTTAGTTACTTTACCAAATATCCACGATAACATGTCATAAAAATGCACTCCTATATTTGTTGCTATTCCTCCAGATTTAGAAACATCCCCTTTCCAAGAAGTATAATACCAATTTCCTCTAGAAGTTAGATATGTTAAGTCAATATCATATATTTTATCTTTTGGTCCTTGATCAACTTTCTTTTTTAAAGCAATAATACTTTCATGAATTCTAAGCTGCAAAATCGAATATACATTATGTTCTGATTCATTTTCAATCTCTATCAGCTGATCCACATTCCAAGGATTTATAACTATTGGTTTTTCACAAATAGCATGTGCTCCTCTTCGTAATGCCATCCTTATATGAGAATCATGAAGGTAATTAGGAGTACAGATACTAACATAATCTAATGCTATGTTTTTCCTCCTTTTTATTTTCTCTATATGCCTATCAAACCTTTCGAACTCCACAAAAAAATGAGCTTCCGGAAAATAACTATCCATAATTCCAACACTGTCGAATTTATCTAAGGCTGCGATTAAATTATTATTGGTATCCTTAATAGCTTTCAAATGACGGGGTGCGATATATCCTCCTACCCCTACAATAGCAAAGTTTTTGTTCATTTTTTTTGTTTTGAGACAGTTTTATTTTCTAATCTATATGTTTCGTTACTTTCTGGGCAAACAGACCATCCATTGGTATCAAAATTTAATCGATGTCCATATTCACTCATCCAACCTATTTGTTTTGCTGGATTACCAACTACTAGAGCATATGATTTAATAGTTTTTGTTACTACAGCTCCAGCGCCTATAAAAGCATATGCACCTATATCATGCCCGCATACAATGGTAGCATTCGCTCCAATGGAAGCACCTTTGCCGATATGAGTTTTAGTATATTGCCCTCTCCTATTAACTGCACTTCTTGGATTAATCACATTGGTAAATACGCAAGAAGGCCCCAGAAAAACATCATCATCACAGATCACTCCTGTATATACTGATACATTATTCTGAATTTTCACATTATTACCAATAATCACTTCTGGAGATATCACTACATTTTGTCCTATATTACAATTTTCTCCAATTTGACTTGAAGACATTATATGAGAAAAATGCCATATTTTGGTTCCTTTACCAATGCTACAGTTATCATCCACATAAGATGATTTGTGCACAAAATATTCTTGGTCCATTTATTATTTAGTTAAAATCATCATCCTTAAGTCTTATAATAAAACCAAGGTTATATTGAATATAATTACTTCCTACTTTACTATTATCCACTGAAAAATTTCCAGTAACCTGTCCATTAAGACGTAAACTCTCAGTAATATAGTAATTAACACCTATACCAACATTAGCCGTTGTTGCCATTTCGCCATTATAAAATCCAACGCCAACGCCAGAACTCATATACCCTTCATACATTGCTCTATACTTATTAAGATATAGATTTGTTAGGTAATATTTAAACATTCCTTCTATTCCAAAAAAATTGGTATCCTCTCTTGCTATACTTCCATTTACATTTTTACCTTCCAAAAATCTATTAAAAGATCCAGCAACTTCAAAACCATAATCATTCTTAAATCTTTTCTCTATGACAATTCTAAATGGATTACTATAATTATAGTTGTCTTTAACATCAAAAACTCCATTAATTCCTTCTCCAGAATCATAAATCACATTTAATCCAAATCCAAGAATCCAAGGATTATCATCATCAAGATATGCTTGTGAGTTAACATCTATCGTCGTAAACATAAAAAAAAGACATAAGCATATGCTAACAACTTTCATCATACATTTTATTAATCATAACGTAAAGAGAACATTTATTCGTATACCTCCATAACATTTTACAGCTTTGGAATACACATATTTTTCATTACTCTGATAAGTTTATAGCAATTAGTACAACCTAAATAGACAATCATAATCAGGTTATTTTTAATCACAATTTTTCTTATATATCACGAATTTTACAATTTTCAATCTTAATACTTCTATTGCGTATTTTAAAAAGTGCTTATTATCGATCAAAACGCAAAATTTTCGTTAACTGTAAAACAAAACTAGAATTACAAACTTCATTTTATAAAAAAACAGGTTACCAAAAGGCGACCTGTTTTCTATATAAATGCTTTTAAAATTAATATGTTAAAAAATTCTATCTAATTTCAATTTTAGTAGTAAGGTTTTTGTCATCAATATTTAATTGAAGAATATATATCCCTGTTCCAAGTTGAGAAACATCAACAGTATTTACTGTATTCTTCTCTAAATTCTCTGAAATCATTTGTTTTCCTATAATATCAAAAATTTGAACAGTTCCTTTATTATATAAAAAAGGGATTTGAATATTTACTTCGGATAATACAGGGTTCGGCCAAATTCGTGTATTACTTTCATTAAATTCATCTACAGAAAGTGTATTTCCTAATCCAATACCTGCACCTCCACTAGAAGTAAACACATACAACTCTAACGCTTGATCTTCATTTCCTGATGAAGGTGTAAGCAAACCACTTGCTATAATTGTTATAGATTGCCCAATAAATCCTGATATATCCGCATTACCTTCATTAAGCACATTTGTTGTTCCTTCTTCTCTTACCTCCAAAACATAAGCTGCAGGATCTAATGTTTGGTATCCGTCAAAATCGGTATATGAAATATTATCAACTAATTCCGCTCCATTTGTAATTGCTGTTTCGAAAATATCTACTGATGGAGTATCTGGTGATCCGTGATGTACTAAAACATCTACTTTAGTATTATCATTAGCTGCTTGTCTTGCTAAATCATATATTTCATAATTCAATGCACTAGCGCCAGAACCATTAACTAAACCATCTACCACAATAATATAATCGTTATTTTCATCTAGAGTTACTATTTCCGATAAAACTGGAATAGAAGTAGCAGTAGCATTAGCAGGTCTAACATCAATTTTGAGGTTAATTTTTGCAAACGTTTCGAAAAAAGGGCTCGCTACTCTAAAATTCACATCCTCAAATGTTAATACATTTTCTACATAAACATCTACTGGGCCAGCATCCGGACTATTATGAATCAACTGAACTGAAGCCTTAGGAACTGCAGGAATTTCTAATCCAACGCCACCTCCTCCAAGTGCACTAAACACGAATAATCCAAAATCAGCTCCATCACTATTTACCGTAGGATCTAAAAATCCACTAGCAACAAGTACAACTGCATCACCAGCTAAATTAACCCCTTCTAAATCGGTTAACGTGGCATCATAAGCTTCTATAGTTTCTACAGTAGCTTCATCAGTAACCTTTATAACATAATCAATAGAAGGCAATGATTTATATCTTCCATTAGTAGTTTCAGAATTATCTCTTCCAACAAAAGTTCCATAATCAGCACTATTAAAGATTGCTGGTGCTCCCGGTGCTGCCGCTCCATCAATAATATCAATCTCTGTTGGAGCATCCACTCCTCCGTGATGCAAAACAATATCCGTATTAGAAGCTCCATTTAATCCAGATTCTTGTCCAAAAGCATAACTAAAAACATCAAAAGGAATATTAGGTTCATATCCTGTGTCACTTACTATACCATCAGCAACCAAAATATATGTAAATCCATCTGCTAGGTTTAGTTGTTTGGTAAAAATAGGACTACTATTATCCACTGCATCAGGAGCAGTAATATCAATTGTTAATGCCGTATCTGTTGGAACGGTTAAAAATGGAGAAGCTGTTCGAAACATTATGTTATCCAAAGAAGCATCTGGGATACTTCCATTTATATAAACATCCACCGTGGCGGCAGCCAAATCTGGTGAATTATGTATTAACTGAACTCTCGCTGTTTGAGCGATTGTATAATTCCCTATTAACAGGAAAACTAACGTAAATAAGTAAGTTGATTTTTTCATGGTTATGACGATTAGTGTGTAATAATTTGCTTAACACACTCAATTTAAGGTATTTAAAAACCTTAAGCATTCGAACATTTAATAAAATTTTACCAATAAAATGTTATAAAAAACCAAATTTCCAATACCCCACTTCGAGGATCGTTAGCAAAGTATTTATCAACTAGAAAGACAAAAAGCTAAGATTTCTTAAAAAAAAAGGCAAGCTAAACGCTTGCCTTTTTCAGTGACCCCGATGATTCAAAGTTCAAACTTTTTAGAACTGGAGCTGAAAGAAATAAATGTTTTCATGAAGGATAATGTCTTGAATTAATAAATATAAAATATCTTTTTATTAATAGACACTTGTAAATGTTATAACATTATTTTCTTTGTATAACTACTATTCCCAATACCGACCTTAATTATATACAGTCCATTTGATAGGTTGGACAAAGGTATAGATAGTATTTCTCCTTTTTGATCATATATATATTTATGGAAGTATCGTTTTCCATTAATACCATATACATCAACTGATGAAATCGGTTTTTCATATTGGATAGATAAAATCTTTTGATTTGTTGATATAATTAAAGATGAGAGTGAAGGATATTGCTCTAAATCATTGGCAACTTCACTTTTGCCCAACCACAAGTTTCTTTTATAACCAGAATTTTTATTAGCATTAAGCCATCTAAACCCACCATTTCTCATAACATTACCGTCAAAATCAAAAAATGTACAATGTTCCATTGATGAACCTGAATCCAAAAATCGTTTTTCTCTACCATCTTCTGTTCCTCTAGGAACTTTTGTACAACTTTTAGAACCATTTTTAGCAGCAACCCAACCTGGTTCCCAGCTAATAACTCCCAAGGCGCCTGCATTAGCAGCTGTTTCAGACAAACTATCGTACCATTCGTATTGACCTTTTTCTGTTACTGGCAAACCATTATCTTCAATTAAAGTTGCATTAATATTATTCCTCAAATTATCTTTATACTCTGAAGTGAACGGATAAGCTGTTTCAACAATCATAACTTCTCTACCAGAATTTCTTCTGGTATCTCTAATATAAGTTTCGAGTTGAGCAAAGCTTATATTCTTTTCAATTTGATGAAAAGTGGGGTAATATGAAACCCCTATCACATCAACCTCCTCTTTTTTTAATGTCCAACTATCAGAAAATTCAGTTAACTTATCAAACCAAGTTTCCATTAGGTCCGCCCTTGAATAATGGACAATAATCTTAGCACTACTAGCTTCAGAATCATTTACTCCTTTTACTCCAAATTTGAGCAAAGCTGACAACCTTTTTATAGAATCCCAACTAACATTCTCTGCGAGCCTAGTATCGCACATAGCTGTGTCGGTTTCATTTCCAATTTGTACATAGGCAATAGTGACACCTGTATCCATAATTTTATTTAAAGTATTAAGGGTATGATTATAAATTTTATTTCCTAACCACTTCCAATCTGAATAATTTTGATCTTTTCTCCAAGCTTCTGGTATCCATTGCCCTTTGGGATCTGCCCAAGTGTCTGAATAGTGAAAGTTTATCATCACTTTCATGTTTCCATTTTCTTTGATCTTTTTACAAGCTTCTACAACCTCATCTACACTACTTAAACCCCCTATTGGATTTACCCAAACTCTAAGTCTTACGATATCTGCACCTTCCCATTTAAATATTTTATAAGGATTTACCGGCCAAAAGTTTTCTCCGTTTTTATACCCAAATTCAGCACAATTATCATTTATCAATTGTTCTATTGTAGATAAATCGGCTCCTAATTGCATACGTTGAGAGTAAATTGAGCGGCTCCAACATGTCATGATAACTACTATTAAAATGAATTTTTTCATAATTTCTATATTTATTTGTGTTAATATTAAATTACTCATAACCCCCTTTGATATTATATAAAATTCGTGTAAGAGACCCCTTCTTACTTTTATAAAACTTGCATACGAATGACTTTTGTATAGTATAAAATCTACTACATCCTTATAGTTATTAATTAAAAAAATCCTGTTTTAGGTTATTTAAATTTTTATTATAGAACTCGATAGCCTTGGTGGTTTTATAATTATTATCAAAAAGTGTGGCATTATCCCAATGAGAACCTTGACCCCATTTTGTATAACATTTTGTAGATACCCAAGCAGGCTCCCAATAAATTAACCCTTTTCCACCTGCTTTTTTTATTACTTCTTTAAGTCTAACTAAATAATCTAATTGTCCTTGTTGTGATGCTGGGAAATTATCAATCAACGCTTTACTTCCCAAAATATTATTTGCTGTATCTACATTAGTAAGAGTAAAAGGATATGCAGTCTCAACAATCATTAATTTTTTATCATAAGTATCTATTAGAGCTTTTAATGGCACAAAAAGATTCTCTAAAGTATACTCAGACCATATAGGGTAATAAGACAAACCTATCCAATCGTAATCAATAATCTTATTTATAGAAGCTTTTTCAAACCATAATAATGCATTTTCTGGTTGTGCTATGTGTAACATTACCTCCATATTCTTATCCCTTTTTTTCGCAATATCTCTAACAGCTTCTATTCCTTTGTTTATTAAATAAGAATTTCTCTTCCAATCAATAGGAAACTTCAATTCACCATCTTGAAGAATCATGGCGTTAATTTCATTACCTACTTGCACAATATCCGGCAATAGATCACTGTTTGCTAAATCATTAAGAGTTTTATATGTGTATTGGTATAGAATTTTTCCGAGTGCAAAAGTGTCATCTACTTTATCCAACCACGCTACAGGAATTTGTTGACTTGAAGGGTCTGTCCAATGATCTGAATAATGAAAATCTAAAAGCACTTGCATCCCTAATTTTTTAGCTCTATAAATCGATTTTTTTACATCTTCAAAATTAGAATAGTTTGTCCATTTGGGATTATGCCATAATCTTAGTCTAATTAAATTAGCTCCTTCTTTTTTAAAAATATTATATACATCTTCAGGAACTCCTTGCTTATTTTTATAAATAGCTCCACAATCTTCCATTTCATTCACATATGACAGATCTGCACCGTAAAAAAAAACTGAAACATCATTAGAGATTTTGTTATTACTATCTCCATTCTTCCTGATATCTGAACAAGAAACCAAAAATGATAATGTGATAATGAAATTTAAAATCTTCATATGAACTTTTATTTAATATTCTTCATTAATAATCAATTAACCTATTCGGTTAAAAACCTGTATATAGTTGTTGATTCGTATTTCTCATTAGGAATTAAAAGTGTACTAGGGAAATTATCATGATTTGGGGAGTCCGGAAAATGTTGAGTTTCTAGACAAAAACCACCTCTATGCAGATAAGTTCCTTTCTTTTTTGCTTTTACTTTACCATCTAAAAAATTACCAGTGTACAATTGTATTCCTGGTTCAGTCGTAGAAATTTCTAAAACTCTTCCACTTCTAGGACTTAATATTCGAGCAGCAAAAACAGGCTGTCTTTTAACTTTAGAATTAGTTTTTATAATAAAATTATGGTCGTAACCTTTCCCATATTCTAATTGCTCGCTTTGGTCTTCAATATCTTGCCCAATTCTTTTTGGTTTTGTAAAATCAAAAGGAGTTCCTGAAACATTTTTTATTTCTCCGGTGGGAATTAAATTTTGATTAACCGGGGTATAATAATCAGCATTAATTTGTAAAATATGATCTTCAATATTTCCTACTCCTTCACCTGATAAATTAAAATATGAATGATTGGTGAAATTAATTATTGTTTTTTTATCTGTAGTTGCATTATACGATATGATTAATTCGTTTTCCTCTGTTAATTTCATATTAACTATTACTTTTAAATTACCTGGAAAACCTTCTGATAGATCATTAGAAAAAATTGTACATTCTAAAGATTTATCTCTAATAACTTTTACGTCCCAGATATTTGAATGGAATCCCGATAATCCACCGTGTAAATGATTGTTTTGATCATTTTTGCTAAGAATATATTTGTGTTCTCCGATATAAAACTCTCCATTACATATTCTGCTACAAAATCTACCTATTGTAGATCCAAAATATATTTCTTTTGTGTACAGATACTGATCGATATCTAAAAAACCTAAGACAATATCTTCAAACTCATTATTCCTATCAGGTACATTTACAGAGGTGATTTTTAATCCATAATTAATAATCCTCACCTCAATTCCTGTAGTATTTTTGAGAACATATTCAGTTAATAAAATATTCCTTTCTAAGATCTTTTCTTTCATAAAACAAAAACATTTTAAATTACGAGAATATAAAATATATGTAGATTACTATTACGCATATCAAAACCGAGATCAATTTCACATATTTCCACGGAATTATAGCTACATTTTTAGTATACTCTAACACAAAAGAGTTTTCTCTGGGATAAATTTTGCCAATAAAAAGCATCAGTATTACATTAAAAAGAAATATAATCCCCATCATATGTAAAAAATGAGGAAACTTACCTTCTAAAATAGTTGTATCCAAAACAATATATATCAGATATAATATAGCTCCTAAAAGTATGGCAACTTTTGCTGCAATAGCTGGTACTCTTTTTGTTAAATATCCAACTAATATTATAGTTAAAATGGGGATACTATAACACCCATTGACTTTTTGTAAATATCCAAACAAACCATCTGGAGCCTTTGCGATAAAAGGTGCTATGAACATTGCTGATAATGCTAAAAACAGTCCAAAAATTTTACCCGCATGAACAACTTGATGTTCACTTGCTTCTTTATTAATATATTCTTTATAAATATCTATACCGAAGAGTGTGATAGAACTATTAAGAGTACTATTAAAAGAACTTAAGATAGCACCAAATAACACTGCCGCAAAAAAACCAATCAATGCTGTTGGTAATACCTTATTAACTAGTTCGGGATATGCTTTGTCAGGGTTCGAAATAGTATCTCCAAACAAATAAAAAGCTATTATTCCTGGTAATACTACTATGAGTGGCCCTAAAATTTTTATAAATGCTCCCATAAGCAATCCTTTCTGGCCTTCTTTTAAATTCTTTGCTCCTAAAGCTCTTTGAATAATAGCTTGATTTGTTCCCCAGTAAAACAGTTGTACGAGCATCATGCCTGTAAAAATAGTTCCAAAAGGTATTGATGAATCACCAGCACCAATGACATTAAATTTTTCTGGATGAGATACAAAAAGTTTTTCTAAACCTATTAAAACGCTACCATCTCCAATTTCTATTAATCCAAATATTGGAATAATTAAACCTCCAATTAATAATCCAATAGCATTTATAGTATCAGATACTGCTACCGCTTTTAATCCCCCAAAAATAGCATATATTGAACCAGTGGTACCAATACTGAATACACATATCCAAATAGCAGTTTCCTCTGAAACTCCGAATAACTCTGGAACATTGAACATAGTACTAATCGCTAATGATCCTGAATATAGAACAATCGGTAATAATACCACAACATACCCTGTTAAAAAAAGCCCCGATGTTATAGCTTTCGTGGGTGTATCATATCTTTCTTCTAAAAACTGGGGAATTGTTATGATACCTCCTTTTAGGTAATTAGGTAGTAAGAACACAGCAGTAATTACCATTGCAATAGCTGCAAGGGTTTCCCAAGCCATAACTAATATTCCTTCTTCGAATGCTTGACCATTAAGTCCAATTATCTGTTCTGTAGATAGATTTGTAAGTAATAAAGAACCTGCAATTACTGTAGCAGTTAAACTTCTACCACCTAAAAAATACCCTTCTGAAGTATACTCATCTGTAGTTCTGGTAGCTCGATATGAAATAAATGCGACCAATGCCGTGAATGCTAAAAAAGAAAATATAATCATAATTAACCTTGATGTATTTTAAGTTCCCAATCCCAAGCGGACTTAAGTGCTTGTTCTAAGCTACGCTGGGGTTTCCATCCCAGTACTTCATAGGCTTTTTTATTATCTGCATATGTAGCTGTTACATCGCCTTTTCTTCTTGGAGCTATTTTATAATTTAGCTTTTGGAAACTAACTTTTTCAAAAGACTTAATTATCTCCATAACACTATTACCAGTGCCCGCACCTAGGTTAAAGATTTCATAATTAGATTCATTTGTTCTACCCATAAGTCTTTTGATAGCCATTACATGTGCTATCGCTAAATCAACTACATGAATGTAATCTCTTACACAAGTTCCGTCATTCGTATTATAATCATCTCCAAAAACTAAAAGCTCTTCTCTTTTTCCTATGGCGGTTTGAGTAATAAAAGGCACCAAATTTTGTGGAACTCCCAGTGGTAATTCCCCTATTTCAGATGAATCGTGCGCTCCGATAGGGTTAAAATATCTTAGTACTGTAGCACTGATACTCTCATTAATTTTGCAAAAATCTTTTAATATTTCTTCTCCAATCTGTTTCGTATTCCCATAAACAGACAATGCTGGTTTTATTGGTTCATCTTCTCTTATTGGAAGTACATTGGGTTCCCCATAAATCGTACAAGAAGAACTAAAAATAAAGTTTACGTCTTTTTTCTTTGATAATTGAATTAACAAATATAAAATAGGGTTTATATTATTTTCATAATATTGAAGAGGCTTTTCGATACTTTCGCCAACCGCTTTAGAGGCGGCGAAATGGATTATATTTTTTATATCGTTGTATTGAAAAAACAAATTTTGTACGTCTTCTTTATTATTTAGATGCACATATTCAAAAAAAGGTTTTACACCGGTAATATTTTTGATACCCTCCAAAACATCAATTCTCGAGTTAGACAAATTATCTACAATAACAACATCAAAACCTATATTAATAAGCTCTACAACTGTGTGTGATCCTATATATCCTAATCCACCTGTTACCATTACTCTTGGTTTTGGCTCTGTTTCTTTACTATTCACTTTTTAATATTAATTTACTTTATATTAATCCTATCTGATTTTAATCTTTTTGAACTTGCTTCGAGGATTATGGAATCCTGAGGTTTATTTGTTTTTAGTAAAATTGTTGCAATTCCGGCTTCTGATTGCAAAGGATTCTCACCTATTAGTTCCGCATTTCCTGAAATAATTCTAAAAGAAATAGGGTTATTAGCTGTCGTATTTACGTTATTATTTTCATCAACTATTTTTGCATAAACAAAAAGAATATCTTCACCGTTCTTTGATATTTCTTTTCCAGAAGTATCTAATTCAAGTATTATTTTTTTTGGTATCTCCGAAGTATGTATGACATCTTTTATAACCTCTTTATCATTTTTATCATATCCTATAGCTACTAATTTACCTGAATCATAAGTGTCTACTTCAAAAATAAAAGGGGGAAATTGAAGTGCATCTGAGTATCCAGGAATTCTCTGTGCTTTCTTTTTCTCTATCAGCTTATCATTAACATATAATGCTACCTTTTCAACATTACTAAAAACTTTAACGGTTGTATTAGATGATTCTAACCAATCATTAGCGATGAAAATTGTATATCCATTATCTTTCGGATCAGATTGACTTTTATAAAAATAATAGCTGTACTTAGGTAATCTAAAAATGTCTGATATTCCTGAACTCTCAATATCTTTCGCATATCCCCTATTGTAATCAAACATCAACCAATTAGCGTGACCTATAGTATTTTTACCTAGTTTGTTAGAATTAAAAGCTTCTTGAAAATTTAAAGCTTGTTGTAATAATCTTTTTTCTCCAGAACCTCTCAACTGACGACTCGATCTCTCATCCTCTTTTAGGTCATCAAAAGCTTTCTGATTAAAGCCAGCATTCTGAGCATAATATTCCCAATCTCCATATTCTGCAATAAGAACTTTTCTTCCTCTTTTATTATATGTATTCCAATAATCTGGGAATTTTCCGTGTTGCCGGGCTGGAATATATAAATTATATGAAGGATGATCTATCCAACCCGCTGTATAAGTATCATCATAAGGCAGCTCTTCTTTCACAATATTATTAGCTTCAATCATAAACGCATCTGTCATTGCTGACTCGTTCAGCGAATTTTCCCAAAAAATAACACTTGGATGATTTCTGTCTCTACGGACCATATCCTTAATATCTTGAAAAGAATTTTTAACAAATTCTTCTTCTTCATAATATTGCCAACCAGGTATACAGTTCATGACCATTAATCCTAATTCATCACAAGCATTCATAAAAGACTCAGAATGTGGATAATGTGATAAACGAACAAAATCAAAACCAGCTTTTTTAATTTTAAAAGCATCTCTATAATTAGCTTCATCAGAAATAGCATATCCAATATATGGATATTCTTGATGACGATTTGTTCCATTTATGAAACGTTTTTTTCCATTAAGAAAGAAACCTTCTTTATTAAGTGTAATTGATCTTATACCCATTTTTAACTTTTGGAAATCAGTTATAGCACCATCTTCTAATATTTGTATTTCTATTTCATATAAATTCGGAAATTCTGGTGACCACAACTCAGGCTCTTCTACTTTAATCGATTGTAAAACCTCCTCCTCGCTATCAGCTTTAATCAAATATTCTTTTGATCCAAAATTGGCTACTTCCCTATCATTTTTTTTTATAGTAACTTTAAGATTACAGCTTCTATCTTGGTTACTACTATTTTTGATATGTACCTTAACAAAACCAGAAGCTAGACTATTCTGTATTTTATCAAAATGTATTAAAACTCCTCCTCCATTACTTTTATTTGCATTTACTGAATTAGTTATAAAAAGAGAGTTGGTCTTTATATGGAATACGTTTCTATATATCCCTCCGTATGTATTAAAATCCAAATCCTCTAACTTTTTACCCGGAGGGATCGAAGTATTATCGTTATTATCTACTTTTACTATAATAGTATTCTCTCCTTTTATGAGTTGATCAGATATATCTGCTGTAAAAGGTAAGTACCCTCCTTTATGTTCAGTTATCAATTTACCATTACACCACACCATCGCCTTCTGCATTACACCTTCAAAATAGATGAAATGTTTTTTTCCTAAATCACCTACATTAATTGTGACGTTTTTTTTGTACCAAGAAATCCCTTGCCACTGATCATTAACAATCAATGGTTCTATATTAGTCGTGTGAGGGATGTTAATAGGTTTCCAATTAACATTATTAATAGTCTCTCCTTTTTGAAAACTCCAGTCTTCAGAGAAGTTCATTTGTTCTCTGCTTGGGATATAATCTTCATCCATATCCACTCTCTGCTGGCAAGAGAACATAAGTAATCCAACTATGCAACTATATAAGAATCTAAAAATCATTAGAAATTTGTATTAATGCTTAAAAAATTCATTCCTAAAGTTGGAACTCCCGTATCGTCATAAAGGGTTGCGTTATCCCAATTAGAACCTATACCAAAAAGCGTGGTACAATCAGTGGATACCCAGGCGGGTTCCCAATAAATAACTCCTGCCCCTCCCGCCTTTTTTGTAACATCTATTAATTTTGTCAAATAATCCAACTGTCCTTGTTGTGTAGCATCATAACCTTCAATTAAATTACCAGAGCCTAATACATTATTGGCAGTATCTGCATTTTCTAAAGTAAAAGGGTAAGCAGTTTCTACAATCATTACTTGTTTATTATGTATTTCTCTTAATAATTCTATTGCAGTACCTAGATTTTCATAATCTCCTGAATTATTCAATCCAAAATTAGTGGGAGATGGATAATAAGAAAGTCCTATCCAATCAAAATCCGTAACTCCATTATCTTTAGCTTGTTTAAACCAAAATAATGCATTCTCGGGTTGAGCGATATGCAGCATTACACCAATATCTTGACCTAAATCTTTAGAAGCTGTTCTAACAGCTTCAATCCCTCTATTTATCAGTTTCGAATTTCGTTGCCAATTTATTGTAAGGCCTTGTTCATCCTCAGATTGTAAAATTTCTGTATTAGTTTCGTTTCCAACTTGGACCATATCAGGCAGTAAATTGCCATCGTTTAATCTTTTCAAAATATTATATGTGTAATTAAATAATGAATCACCTAAGAACCCTAAGTTATTCTGAACACCAGACCAAGCTGCCGGAGTCACCTGAGTTCCAGGATCTGCCCATCGATCGGAGTAGTGAAAATCTAATAAAACTTTCAAGTTTTGAGTTTTTGCCCTTTGAATTGTTTTCTCTACATCTTCAATAGTAGAATACGAAGTGAAATCAGAAGGATTATTCCAAATTCTTACTCTTACAATATTTCCCCCTTTATTACTAATTGTGGTAAATGGATCAAAACTTACTCCGTTCTCATCAAAATAGGTTGCTCCACAGTCCTCCATTTCATTTACGTAAGAGAGATCAGCTCCCTTAAAGAATATTTCAGGAGCACCTATCTCTTCTACTTCTGGAACAACAATATAATCATCTGATGAACATGAAATTAACATCACAATAATGGCTAAATAAATTATACTATAATTATTCATTTTTCTTTCGTACTTTTTAGATTTTACTTAAAATTTGCTTGTTAGTTTTTATTCATTTGGAATAAAAATATAGCGTCCATCAATATCATTAAACCAAATATCATAGTTCCCTGAAGATACAGGTATGCTAATATCATCTCCTACATTCATAGTAGCTACGCCACTTAATGGCGTATTAGATCCCCAATCTATATCCCAAGCATCATCTGCTCTAAATTTAAGGTTTCCTTCCAATAAACCTTGCCCAGAAACGTACCACATATGATTATCTAAAGAAGAAACTTGTGTCATATCTGTATCAGGTTCATCCCAACCAGCAGCATCTCCAGTTCTTGCAGATCCTATAATACCTATTGTACCATAAGACGTTACTGACGAAGCATCTAAAGGTTCAAAAGTATATGTGTAATTGGCTGTATTGAACATAAGACTATAGTATCCTTCTACTACAATATCTCCTAAATTTTGTGGCTCACCACTACCATCCGGATTACTCGCAACTAGTGTTGCTCCATCATCCGATCCAATTTGGGGATGCCATTGTCCTTTTTTAGTTAAGACTTTAAACTTGCCTACACTGAAATACCCATTAAAATAGAAGATAGCAGGATTCTCAGGATCTCTGAATAGAGGTGTATTATTGTTATCATTATCCCATCCTGCAGCGGTAGCATCTCCAACTAAAAAATAATCCAACAACTCTACTGGCACCTCATATGTGGTGATCTCTTTACTAAGTACTTGACTGTCGATTTTTTGAACATTCTGAGAGATAGACGCTTCTACTTTAAATAGTAATGTATTGGAAATTCCTGCCTGCAAACCAAGAGCTATTGCAACCTGATTTAAATTACCATAAGTTATTTCTATTTCGGTTGCTGTAGTAGAACCCAGGCTTTGAGCCTGAGAAAAATCTCCACCTTCAGAATCAACTAATAATTTATAGTTTACTTGAGCATTAAATCCAAAATTAGCTTCATCCCATGAAAAAAGATCTGCTATTTCATCTGTATTAGTGGCAGTAATAATATAATCGCTATTTGCTGAATTAGTAGTTAATAAAACTTCTGAAGATTCTTGCGTTGTAGCAATTTTAAGTTCTCTATCATCATCTGTACAAGAAAAACTAAATAGCAGTGCAGTAATTATAATGAATGTCTTATATAAATATTTCATAATCATTTTTTTTTAATTAATATCCCGGATTTTGTTGCAAATTGGGGTTGGCTATTAAATCTGAGAAAGGTATTGGGAATAGTGCTCTAAACTCAAGAGAGGAAGATCCTTGTGCAACATTGCCTTTAAACGACCATAATAAATTGTCATACTCGCCAAATCGTATTAAATCAGTTCTTCTATGTCCTTCCCAATAAAGTTCTCTAGCTCTTTCTTTAAGTATAAAATCTAATGTTAAATCTGAAGCTGATATATTATTTATTGCACTTCCGTAGGCTCTTTCTTGAAGACGATTTACTAAACCAACAGCGGTAGTTATATCACCTCCGGTACCACCTCGCAATAGTGCTTCCGCATACATTAGGTATACATCTGCTAACCGAAATACCGGAAAATCTACATCAGGGTGAACTAATTGTGGATCAGAACCTAATTGACCATCTGCATTTACATTTCGAAATTTTTCTATTAAATATCCATCTCCAAAATTAGAAACATTAATAATTTCTAAAGACTGCCCATCTGTATAAAAATTGGCTCTTGTATCTGTGTTTCCTGAAGAGTCTACAAAATAATCAACAAAAGTCTTGGTAGTTCTCAATCCACTCCAACCCGCATCTATTCCATAATCACTTGGTACTTGATTACCTCCAACAGGTGCGTGTACTAAATATGTCATGCCACCGAAACCTTGAGTGTTTACCCCATCATAGGCAATCGGAAAAATGATCTCATTTTCTGCTCCATTCGTATTATTATCTGCAAAAAATAATTCATCGTAATTATCGTGTATTGAATAACCACTGTCCAATATTTTATTAATAGCTATTAATGCTTCCGTATTGTTATCTTCATTGACATATACCATAGAATTAAGATGTAACTTAGCCAGTAATGCCCAAGCAGCACCTTTATCAGCTCTTCCATACTCATTAAACCCTACAGGTTTTAGTATTGATTCTATATCATTTAATTCTAAAACTAGAAAATCAAAAATTTCTTTACGCTCTCCTTGATCCGGAAGAAAAGCACCTAATTCTTGATCTTCCTTAACAAAAGGTACATTTCCATATAAGTCAATCGCGTGCCAGTAACTAAATGCTCTTAGAAATCTTGCTTCAGCTCTATATACCAGAATTTCTTCTCTAATACTACCAGAAATACCTCTTATTTCTAGATTTTCATCTGAAGATTGTCTTATGAATTCATTCGCTAATGCTATCTGAAAGAATAGTCTATTATACAATATACTTATAAATGCATTGGACGGTGTCCACAAGTGAGTGTTTAAATCTTGTAAACCAGGATCATTCCATCCTATAATAGCTTCTTCAGTTGCCAACTCTTGAAGCTGCCAATATTGTCTTACATAATCTGTAAATCCTTCGTCACTAAAACCTACAATATCAGGGTTACCAAATGGTCCTTCTTGTCCAGTTACCGCGAGACCTGCATATATTTTTGCTATGAATTGTCGATATGCCTTGGGGTCATCAAAAATAGTGTCTGGAGTTTCTGATGCAAGAGGATCAAGGTTTAGTTCGCTTTCACAAGAAGAGAACAGCAAACTTAATCCAATACAATATATTATTACTTTTATTTTTTTCATCTTCACCATTATTAAAAATTAAAATCTAAGCCTAAAAGAAATGTTCTTGATCTTGGAAAGAAAGTTCCATCAATTCCATTATTAAGTTCGGGGTCAATACCATCATAATCTGTAAACACAAATACATTCTGTATCGTCGTATAGGTACGAAGTGTTACATTTCTTTTAAAAAGCTCTTTTATGTTATAACCAAGAGTTACATTATCTAGTTTAAGAAACGAGGCATCTTGCACATAATAATCCGAAAAAAGTTGAGGCTCTTCAAAACCTGTTTCTAAATAAGATGTGCTTAAATTAGAAAGAACGTTAGCATCAGAAAGTGCCTGTAAATTCCCCCTATTTGAGGCTATATTATTATATACGTAATTTCCAACGCTAGCTCTCCAAGTAAAACTTAAGTCTATATCCTTATATTTAAACAATGAATTTAAACCCATGACATAATCAGGATTTGGACTTTTGTATCTGTATCTATCATCATCCGTAATAATTCCATCTCCGTCAGTGTCTACATATAATCCTTCTATTGGTTTTCCTGAATCATCATAAACTTGCTGTAATACATAAAAAGAGTTTTGTTCATAACCAACAGAATTTATCTGAATCGTATTTCCACGGCCCCCAGCAATACTTCCTGTAAGACTCCCTATAGAATCCGAAGTATCATTTAATGACAATTTTGTTATTTCATTTTCAAAGAAGGATATATTAAAGCCTAAATTCCACGAAAAAGCTTTTGTTCTTATCGGAATTAAATTAAACACAAATTCTAATCCGCTATTCTCTAAATTACCAATATTAGTAACTAAAGCATCTGTAAGGTTACTTCCTGCTGGTACACTAGTAAAATTAAGAACATCTTCAACCTCTCTTTGATACCAATCTATAGATCCAGTTATCCTATCGTTAAAAAAACCATAGTCAATCCCTAGGTTTATCGTTTTTGAAACTTCCCACCTTATATTAGGATCGAAACCTTGTGGTCGTATCGTTGTTACAAATTCATTTCCGAATTGGTATCTAACTCTATCGTCTCCTACAGTAAATCGAGGTAAAAAACCAAAATCTTGATTTATCTCCTGTTGTCCTGTTTCTGCATATCCTCCTCTTATTTTTAGATTAGAAACAACATTTCTTTTACTAAGAAAATTTTCGTTTGAAATATTCCATCCTAAAGAAAAACCTCCAAAATTTCTTCTTCTATCTCTAGGATTTAATCTTGATGAAGCATCATTTCTATAGTTAATAGTTAATAAATACTTATTATTATAAGAATAATTTAATCTTCCAAAATAAGATAGCAATGAATTTTGAGTAGCAAAAGGTTGGGGATTGAATGTTTCACCTAATCCATCAACTGTTGAATTCTCAGAGGACCTAAAAAACTTTTGAAAAGAGTACCCTGCCGTCATATTTATTGTACTATTTATAGCAGAAATATTTTTCACATAGTTAAGATACCCATCAAAAAGCTGATTTCTATTCAAACTTTCTGATTCGCTTATCGTACCGCCTCTAGTTGTAGAAGCAGATCGTTGATCTACAATGGAATTACCATCAAACTCACTATAGTCATATCCTAAATTAATAGTAGCTTTTAACCCTTCTAGAAAAAGGTTCTTATAATCCAATTTTATATTACCTGTTGACCGTTTGGTAACACCTTGGTTTTTTGTTAATTGAATTAAACCGATTGGGTTTCTTGGCGCAAAATTATTGGGGTTACCTAATTGATCTATCCACTCGGTATACCCCCCAAAATTTAGATTTCCTGAGAACAACGATTGTGTCGGATCAAAGAGTACTGCAGCATTTAATGCACCTTGATTCCCAAACTCTTCATCCACATAAGAACCTCTAACATTTGTCTCAATCTTTAGATTACCATTAAACAATCTTTGTACATATTTAAGGCCTCCTGATACTCTTTCAAAAGCAGTTCTTTTCAAAATACCTTCTTCATTAAAGTAACCTAATGATAGTCTTATGGATGAATTATCAAACCCTTTACTAGCTGATATATTATGATTGTAACTAACAGATGCTCTATATATCTCATCCTGCCAATTATTACTATCGTTACCCAACAAAAATACCTCATTAGCGGTTGCATTATCTCTAACAACATAATTAAATTGTCTACTATCCAAAACATTTACGGTATTAGAAACATCACCAATAGAAGTAAATGAATTATAATTTAATTGAAGTGGAGTGTTATTTTTCCCTGATTTAGTTTTTACAATAATAACACCAGCTGTCGCTCTAGATCCATAAATTGCCGCTGCCGAAGCATCTTTAAGTATTGTTAAACTTTCTATATCGTTTGGGTTGATATAATTTAAAGCGCCTCTGTTGGTTTGATCCAAAGGAACTCCATCAACAACTATCAGTGGGCTAGTATTAGCTGATAAAGAAGATGTGCCTCCTCGTATTTTAATAACCCCTCCAGTTCCTGGCTGCCCATTTGCGGGTGTTATTTGGACCCCTGCCGTTCTACCGGCCAATAACTGCTCAAAAGATGCTATTGGTCCCTCATTAAAATTTTCTGAGTTTAATGTTTCTATAGAGGTGGTTAAATCTTTTTTCGACGATGAACCATATCCCACAACAACCACTTGTTCAAGGCTTTCTGTTTCTTCTTCTAATATTATATTCACCATTGTTGTAGAAACAATAACTTCTTCACTTATAAAACCTACATAAGAAAACACAAGAGTCTCCCCTATTTCTGTTTCAATAATAAAATCCCCATCAAAATCTGTGACCGCTCCTGTAGAGGTTTCTTTCACAGTAATATTAACCCCAAAAATTGGAACATTTTTTACATCGGAAACATTACCTTTTACTGTTATATTTTGAGCAAAAATCTCAAAGGAAGAAACTAACAATAGAAATATTAATAGTTTAGTCATATTCATAATATCTTACTTTTAATGTATTTAAAATCTTTAGAAATTTATTTACCTCTTTATGGCAGAAATACTTCTAATTCCTCTAGCGGTTTCTATTTGTAAGAAATAAAACCCTGTATCCAATTGCTCTGCATTTAATACCACTTGATCCAGAAAACTCATTGTGGTTAAACTTTTGACGCTTTTTCCCGAAACGTCATAAATATTGTACGAGATAATATTTTCTTTACGAGTTAAGTACCATATATCATCTGTTGGATTAGGATAGATTTTGATCCCTAATATGTCATCTGAATCAAAAGAGTCAACACTCAATATTAGATCAGTAAAACTATATTCTAATGTTTGTATATTAAAAGATACATCGTACGTTCCAGCTGTGGCAAATATATTTGGGGTAGAATTACCTGTGGATTGAGCGATTCCACTTGGAAATGAACTATCTACTCCGTTCCCTCCGAATTGGACAGCCCATCCATCATTTTGCCTAAACTTGATATTTCCATCAGATGGTATATTAAATCCATTGATTGAGTAATTAATTCCATCGGTAGTACTTAAATCTATATCTGGAGCGGTGAACCCATTAAAGTCTCCTATTAATCCAACTGTGTTTGGCCCATCGAAAGAAAACTCTAACGTATTAATATTAAAGGTAATGGTGTAAGTGCCTGCTGCATGCTGAAAATTATCTCCTCCATTAAATATAGCTGTCCCTTCAGGGAAAGTAAATGTCCCCCAATATGCTATTTCTGAGTTATCATCTTGACGGAATAACAAATCGCCCGGCTCTGTAAAGGTATGTACCAACGTATATATTACGTTATCTGTAGTATTTAGATCTAAATCAGGTTGACCATTAGCTGGCCAAGAATTAAAACTACCATACACACCTATTGACTGCGCTATAACAGTGGTTAGTGTAAAAAATAAAAACGTTAAAAAGAATAATTGTTTTTTCATATTATTGTTTTTAGGGGTTAAACATGTGGCAATAATCAGTTTATATCATAAAAATCGAAATAAACTTAATGTGATTAGCAATTAACCACTTTACTCATAAAATGAAGGGTGAAGAATTCATTTTTAAAGGGTGAAGAATTCGTTTATTACTGTATTTTTGATTAAAAATCAATTTTTTAATCAAAAACATTGATTTATCGTATAATTTTCAGCTTTATACTCAATAAAACACAACTTATTACCGTCTTTAATTTAGAAAAACTGAGAACAACTAAGACTTATTATAGAACTCAGAAGGATTTTTACCAAATTTTTGTTTGAAAAGCTTGCTAAAATATTTTTTATCCGAATACCCTATTTGATAACTCGCTTCGGCTATAGTAAGTTTATGTTCTACAATCAATTGCTTGGCAATTTTTAGTTTAAAATCACGAACAAATTCTATAAATGTCATCCCAGTTATTGATTTTAGCTTTTTATAAATAACAGAATGACTCATTCCTAATTCTGAAGAAAGAAAACTTGCATTTAATGATTCAGAATCTATATTTTCATTTATGATCCGTGTTAATCTTTCTAAAAAAATTTCGTCTGTTCGATTAGCTGCTATATTTTTCGGTATAAGCATGGAACTAGATTCAAATTTTTGACGTAATAATTTACGTGTATTTAATAAATTATTTATTCTACTTTTCAATAAAAGTTCATCGAATGGTTTAGTGATATAATCATCCGCGCCAATATCATACCCCTTGATTTCGTGATTCAATGAAGCTCTTGCTGTTAATAATATAATTGGGATATGACTTGTATCTATATTGGTTTTTACCTTTTTAGTCAAAGTAACTCCATCCATTATTGGCATGACAATATCACTTATTATCAGATCTGGAATTTCTTTTTTAGCCAACTCATAACCCTCTTTTCCATTTGAAGCTATTAAGATATCACACTCTTCTTGTAATAATATTTTTAAATATTCTCGTATTTCACTATTATCTTCAACAACAAGAAGCTTATAACCGCTTAACTCAGAAACTTTTATCATCTCGGAAACATCTTTTAATTCTAGATTGGTTTTGTTATTATCTAATATCATTAGATTTTGATCAAAATAATCACTTCCTTTTAATAGAGCCACCGTAAATGCAGTACCAATTCCTTTTTTGCTTTCTACTTTTATGATTCCTTTGTGTTTATCAATTATTTCTTTTGAAATTGATAAACCTAAACCAAAACCAAACTCTCCAGAGTTTTTTAATGAATCATCTACTTGATAAAAACGATTAAAAATTTTTGATAGCTGTTTTTTGTACATTCCTATACCACTATCTTTTATTATTAATAGAACATGTTCTGATGTCGCTTCTAAATTAATGGATACTATCCCGCCATCCGAAGTAAATTTAAGTGCATTAGAAACCAAGTTGTATATTACTTTCTCAATCTGAATTTTATCATACCAGACTATGGTTTCTGAAATATTAGAGTTAAAATGGAACTCTATATTTTTTTGAGTAGCTAATTCTGTAAAGGATAAATAAATTTCTTTACAATATTCTACAAATTCGTTTTTAGTGATTTTTAATTCAATATTATTAGTGTCAAGTTTTCTAAAATCTAACAATTCGTTTACTAGATTAAAAAGATTATTTCCATTTTTCTTTATAATTTTTACGAAATTATTTTGCTTACTTTCCTTGCCGTCATATTTCTCATAAAGTTGATTTATTGCTCCTAAGATTAGAGTAACTGGTGTTCTTATTTCGTGAGAGATATTTGTAAAAAACTGTTGTTTAGCAATATATAATTCTGCATCTTTTTCTCTGCTTAATTTTTCCAGTTTTAAGTTTGTTTTCATGCGCTCCCAAGCAACTATATATTTTCTAAAAGCGTAAAACATGAATAAAATCATTATTCCATAACAAACAAATGACCACCATTCTAACCAAAATGGCTTCAATATTTTAAGGCGCAAACTCGCATAATTATTACCCCATTCACCGCTACCCTTTATCTTACTTTTTACTTTGAAAATATAACTACCCGACGGCAGACTGGTATAGGTAACAGTATGATCTGTTCCTATATCTCTCCAATTTCTATCAAAATTTTCCATTTTTATAGAGTACTCTAAATTCTCTGAAAAAGGGAACATTAAAGCTGTAAATTCGAATGTTATAACATCCAAATTGTGTTTTAATTCTATGTAATCCTCAGAAACAATATTTTTATCTAAAATGCTTTTATTAGAAATCTCTACTTCTTTATTAAATAATTTAAAACTTGTAAGTTTTACTTCGGGATACGGACGATTATTGATTATTTTTTTAGGATCAAAACGTATGACACCCTTAGTATGTCCGAAATAAAGAAGTCCCAAGGTATCTTTATAAACAGAATTTATATGAAACTCTCCTTTAAGATCATAAAATGAATTGAAACTATTCGTTTTATATTCATAGTTGAAAATACCTTGTTTGGTACTAAACCATATTTTCTCATCATTATCTTCTAAGATTCCCGTTATTGTAAGGTCTTTAATATTCTGTTCTTCATCAAATCTATCAAATCTACCAGTTTTAATATCCAGACGATTTATACCTTCTCCTGAAGTACCTACCCATAAATTATTCTTTGAGTCTTTAAAAATTGATAATAAATTATTACTGCTTAGTGATTTTTCGTCTATTTTGTTATGCGTAAAATGCTTAAATCGAAGAGTTTTGGTATTGAATAAGTTTAATCCTCCTCCAAAAGTAGCCATCCATAGACTATCCCCATCTTTTTCAAGGCCAACTATGTTATTACTATTAATAGTATTCTCTACCGAATCCTTTGCTCTATAAGAAGTGAATTTTTTTATTTTAGAATTAAAATAATTTAATCCTCCTCCCCAGGTAGCTACCCAAAGACCTTCCTTTTTATCTTTTACGATATCACGAACATCGTTATAACTTAATGAGGAATTGTTCAAGGGATTATGTAAATATCTAGTGAAACTTCCAGTTTCTAAATCAAAATTAATCAACCCTCCGGCAAAAGTTCCAATCCAATAAGAACTATCTTGATCTTTAGTAATAAATTGCACATATTCTCCAGAAATCGATTTTCTAGTATCGCTATTAAAATAAGAACCCGAATATTCTGATGAACCAAATATAGAAAGTCCATTCCCATCTAATCCCATAAATAGAAGGTCTTGATCCTTAAATATAGAAAGAACAGGATATGTATTTTTTCTAGTTATATCACTAAATAAAAAATTAACATAATCATTCTCTTTTAGACAATTTAAGCCATCCCAAGCTGTTCCTATCCAAATATTACCATCCTCATCTTCTTGAATATCATAAATAGCATTACCAGATATAGAGCTTTCTAATTGAGAGTTATGCGAAAAAATTTTGAGTTTTGGTTTTGGGGAATTGTAATTTTGATATTGGAACACTCCATCTCCGTCAGTTCCGATCCATAAAATATCTTTACTATCGTGATATATCGTTCTTACAATCTTAATTTTTTGCTTTAACTCTAATTCATCTTTAAAAAAGTCAGAAAACTCAGATTCAACTGTATTATAAACTAAAATACCATTTCCACTTGTACCTAATAAAAGTTCCTCATTATTTAAATAAGAGATATCATTAATAAAATCGGAGAATACATTTTGTCCTTTTGAAAGTATCTTATGAAACTTTTCAGAAGTAGTATCGAACTTATTTAAACCACCACCAAAAGTACCTATCCACAGGATTCCTATAGAATCTTGAAAAATACTAGTTACACTATTATAACTTATTGAATATTGAGACGCCTCATCATGTTTGTAAGTAATAAATTTATCAGATTCGGGAAGAAAATGAGACAATCCATTTTCAGTACCTATCCATATATTATTTTTAGTATCTTCAAAAATGATATTTACTTGATTAGAAGGTAACGAATCCTCATCAATAATGCTGTTTGTATAAATGGTAAAACTATCCGTTGATGAATTATAAAGATTTAGACCTCCTCCAATTGTTGCAATCCATAATCTTCCTTTACTATCTAATAAAATATCTGATATATCATTAGCACTAAGATCACTATTCTGTTTATTATAAACTTTTACTTGATAACCATCATATCTATTAAGTCCATTTTTAGTGCCAATCCATAAAAAGTTATTATTTCCTTTTGCTATACTTGTAATACTATTATTAGATAACCCATTAGCTTGGCTAATTTTTTTAAAAATAGATTGGGACTGACAATAAGTATAGTTTATCGAAAAAACAAAAAAGAAAATACTGATTAGAAATCTAGAAATCATATCGTAATGGAACTGTTAATTAATCGATGTCTATAGAAAATCTTATACAAACATCACTCCCTAATTAATTTAAAGTATTGTGGTGGAATAGGCTTTTTTTTAACATTTCCTACAAATTAGTATTTTTTTTTTGGTTTTTAGTTAGAATCTCTTTCTATTAGTAAAGATTTGAGAATTTCTGTTTTAAATTTTGTTTTATTCTTTTGTTCAATCCTTTTAAGTTATATCTTCAAAGCTTTACCCACCATTTCTAGAGTCTGTTGATCTACAGTTGATAGAGAGGATGTCATATAAGACAAAAACAAACCATTATTAAAATTGATAACTGCTATATCATCGGGAATCCTATATTTAGTAGTATTTATTGTTTGTAAAATTTTAATTCCTGATATCTCATCTGCAGCTATTATTGCATCTATATTATCTTCATCTAAAGCTCTTTTTATTATTTTTTCAAAATTATGTTTTCTGAAACCTTTATCACTCGTTGATATTTACTACCTTTTTAATTACATTTAATAGCGTAGAGGCATCCATTTTCTCGGTCTTCGATAACACTTGTAATATTGATAGTCATTAAAAAAGCTATTTTGGAAGAATTTTTTCATAGTAAGTAGTTTGTAGCAGAGTATGATAATTCAAAATCTTCAATAATTATTTTATATTATTCTATTTCAAGTATTATTCTGTTAAACATAATAATTGGGGCATACCCTGATTTACCCATATTAGATTAATACTCATAATTTTTAAACGAGCTTGTTTCTTTTACCATAGATATGATAAAACCATCAACTAATCCTTTATTAGCTAACCCTAAAAACTCTACTTCTTTCTGATACCAATCATTAAAGATAAATATCATAATATGATATTCATATTTCCTAGCTTCTTGTTCAATTCCTAAAATAGATTAAGCAAAAAAAAAATAGATTCTAAATTAGGTTTTATTACTCCTACAGTATTTGTTTTTCTACTATTGAAGTATTTAGCTTGAATGTTTGGAGAGTATTCGTATTCCTCTGTAATGCTCTTAATTCGAAATTTGGTTTTATCATTAATTTCAGAACTATAAGAAAGCGTTTTGGATACGGTATATATAGAAACATTAAGCATTTTTGCCAATTCTTTTAACGTAACCATTTGTTATCTTTTTAAAACTTCATCTAGGTTTATCTTACTACAAGAATCAACAATCATACTTGGAACAAAAGCTGATATTTCTAAATCCTCGACTTTAGACACTCCAGAAAGAGTTAAAACTGTATTATAACCTAATTGAATGCCTCCTAAAATATCTGTACTAAGCGTATCGCGAATCACAATTGTTTCTTGAGCGGTTAATCCTAATTTTTTTCTGGCTGCTCTCATCATAACAGGGCTTGGTTTTCCAACAGAAAAAGCTTTGACACCCGTAGCTTCCTCAATCATCGAGACAATGGACTTAATTCCTAGATTATTCCAACCTCTCTTCCTAGGAGAAGGGTCTAGATTAGTTGCTATAAATTTAGATCCTGATAAGATCATTTCAACAGCATTATTGACCATCTCTAAGGTAAAATTTCTACCTTCGCCAAGCACAACGTAATCAGGTTTATCATTTATCAATTCATAACCTACAGCATGTAGACTTGATATCAATCCTCCTTCCCCTAAAACATACGCTGTACCCTTAGGCTTCATAAAAGATAAAAAATAAGAGGTAGCCATTGCACTAGTATATACATTACTTTCCTTTATTGATATACCCATTTTTTTAACTTTATTAACCGTATCAATTGGAGACCTTTGACTATTATTAGTCATAAATAAAAAAGGAATTTTCCTTTTTTGCAATTCTTTTATAAAGATATCTGAACCTGGTATAAGATCATCACCGCTGTATATAACACCATCCATATCTATTAAAAATCCTTTTTTCATACTATTATTTTAAACTATAATGTTTATTAAATAAAAACCTTAGCGTTTCCGCTGCTTGTTCTGCTGTAATATCACGTTGCGGATCTGCAAACATCTCATATCCTACCATAAATTTCTTTACAGTTGCTGACCGCAATAATGGTGGGTAAAATGACATATGAAAATGCCATTCTGGATGACTATCCTGATCAGTAGGAGATTGATGAATACCCGCAGAATATGGAAAGCTCACATTAAATAAATTATCGTATCTAATCGTTAAGTCTTTAATAATACTTGCAAAAGAGACAATCTCTTCTTCTGTTAATTGACTTAGGTTCTGTATATGTCTTTTTGGCAACACTAAAGTTTCATAGGGCCACACTGCCCAATAAGGAACTAAAGAAACAAAGTTCTCATTTTCGGAGATTATTCTTTCTTTCATCTCTAGTTCTTGCTCTAGATAAGATAGTAACAAACTCTTTTGATGTTTATCCCAATACTCATCCTGTTGTTTTGTTTTTTTAGAAGATTCCAGTGGGATGGATTCTTGAGCCCATATTTGACCATGTGGATGCGGATTACTACATCCCATAACATCTCCTTTATTTTCGAATATCTGTATGTGATTAATATATGGTAGTTCTCCTAGTTCTTTATATTCCTTTTTCCATAGCTTAATTACCTTTTGTATGTTTTCTTCTTTCATTAAAGGTAATGTCAATGAATGATCAGGTGAAAAACAAACCACTTTACAAATACCTCGCTCAGAACTACCTTGCAAAAGACCGTTATCATAATTTTGTTCTGGAGTATCTGATAATAATGCAGAAAAATCATTTACGAAAGAAAAAGGATCTTTGTAATCTGGATTCTTATCACCACTCATTCTCATATTTGTTGGGCATAAATAGCAAGTCTCATCGTAAGAATCCGTTTTTTTTACAATTATAGTTTCTTGTTTTCCTTGCCAAGGTCTTTTAGTCCTATGTGGAGATACCAACACCCAATCTCCTGTCAATATATTATATCTTCTATGTGGATTATTATTTATGACTTCTTCCATCTTTATTGATTTTCTTTAACAGTAAGTAACTGGTGACTCGTTCCGTTACTAGGTGCTACCTTAAAAGCATCTAATTTTATATTGAACTTATCTTCATAAGCCCGACCTATTTCCTCTATATAAGTATCTACAAAATCCTTATGAATTATATTAACAGTACATCCACCAAAACCACCACCCATCATCCTAGAACCCAAAACAAAGTTCTTTCCTTTAGAGAAATCAACCAAAAAATCCAACTCATTACAGCTAATCTCATATTGATATCTTAATCCTTCGTGACATTGATATAACAACTCTCCGAAATTTTTAAAATTGTTACTTCTTAAATACTCTGCTGCCTTTTGTACGCGCTCGTTTTCCTGGATGACATATATACATCTTTGGTATACGACAGGTGACATTTGTTCCTTTACTTCTTCCAACATACTTAGCGTCACTCCTCTTAAAGAAGAAACCGAGCTGTATTTTTCTCTAATCACCTCAACTCCTTCTTCACACTCTTCCCTTCGCTTATTATAGTGACTGGTAGAAAGGTTATGTTCTACATTAGTATTGATAATTAAAACACTATAATCTGTTAATTGCATAGGAATCAACTGATATTCTAAAGAGAGACAATCTAAAAACAAAACCATATTCTCTTCGCCAAAAACAGAGGCATATTGATCCAAAATTCCACATTTAGTTCCTACATATTCATGTTCTGCATCTCTGCTTAACTGTGCTATTTCTAATTTAGATAATCCAAGATCAAATAATTCATTAATTCCATAAGCAAATCCACATTCTAAGGCCGCAGAAGAACTTAATCCAGATCCTATAGGTAATTCACTACTTATAACACAATCAAATCCCTTAACACAATCTGATCGATCTAATAACTGTTGTAATACTCCTAGAATATAATTCTCCCAACTTTCTTTACTAGGCTTGATTTTAGCAAGATCCACAACAAGAAATTTATTATAATTTTTACTCAGAACATTACATATATTGGTTGTTCCGTTCTTTTTAAATTCAAATTTTATTTTTTTGTCAATTGCTGCAGGAAGTACAAATCCATTATTATAATCAGTATGCCCGCCAATGAAGTTTATACGTCCAGGAGAATCAACTATGATCTCAGGATTAAAATTGTTTTCTTTGTTCATAGTAGCGATATAAAATTTAAGTAACAAATATAATAAATGTAAAAAATACATTTATTATATTTGTTACTTAAATTTTATAGATTTTGGTAAAAATCAACAGAATCATTGGTACGAGAACAAAGAGAAGATATTTGTTGCTATTGATTGCATTATTTTTGGTTTAGACAATGGAGTTTTGAAACTTTTAATTTTTAAGAGAGAAATTGAACCTTTAAAAGGATCTTGGTCGTTAATTGGTAGTTTTGTTAGATCTCATGAAAACTCGAATGAAGCAACCAATAGAATTCTAAAAGACATTACAGGCCTAGAACAAATTTTTACCGAAGAACTGAAAACATACTCCGACGTGCATCGAGATCCTGGAGCTAGATGTATTTGTATTGCACAATATGCTCTGATCCGAATAGATCAAAACAATAAAGATCTTGTTGAGAAACACGGAGCATTATGGTTCCCATTAAATGAATTACCTAATCTTATATTGGATCATACTACAATGGTTGCTGATGCATTAGAAAGATTAAGGAATAAAGCTAAATTTTTTCCATTAGGATTCGAACTACTACCTAATAACTTTACTTTGCCCCAAATACAATTATTATACGAAGAAATTTTTCAGAAAAAACTTGATGCACGTAACTTCAGAAAAAAGATATTATCATTAGATTTATTAAGAAACATAAAGAAAAAAGATAAATCTTCTTTTAAAAAAGGGACATTTCTATATCAGTTCGATCCCGAAAAATATGAACAATTTAAATCAAATGGCTTTGATGCACCAATACTAAAAAATAATATTTTATAACAACTCCTTAAACTAAAGTAAATATAATTGACAATTTTTATATAATATTTCCTTTTCCTCAATTATTAACATATTCAGCTATAATTTTTTTACATTATTTTGATAACAAACTAAATTGACGCAAAAATTACAACGTAAAATAAATCTAACCCTGTTTTGAATACCATGTCAAATCGTTTTTAAAACCCTACCTTTTTTTATTTATCGAAAATCGACGATATATTATTGAAGCAAATCAAATGATATAATTAAAAAAGAGCATTCTTTATTTTTCAAATAAGAGTTATAAAGCCAATTACCCAAATTAAAATTTTTCCGGTAAATACAAGCCGTAAGTTGTTAATCTTATTAAGGAAAAAACGCACTCAGGAGCAATTTTAATCTACAGCAACGTTAAAAAGATATTATTTTTAATCATAGCATTGTCGGACACAACTATATTCACAATCGCCTAGTTTTGTTATTATAGAATCTCCTCTTCAGGGTTTTTAAAATTACGCCTCTAGAGTTCACAATCCTATCTTATTTATTATTTCGATTGCTAAAAGCAACTCCTCTTCGGCTTTATTAACGAATATTACTTTTAATCAAACAAATAATAAGTAAAATGAACCGAATACTAAAGCTTCAAGTTGAAAATTTGATTTAAGTTATAAATTACTCAAGAATTATAAGTTTCCTTTCAAGTGATCGCTTAAAATAAATACAATTTTAAGCGAATACCTATGTTGCTTAAAATCAAATTATTACGTTTTAAAAAAGTAATTTTCCTTGTACCTTTTGATAAAATATCATCATACTACTTAATAGTAACTTTATAGTTTTGTAGTGTTAAAAACTCCATCTTACCGATGGGCGTAAATCCATATTAAACAACCCTATAAACTTAATTGCTTATTATTATGAAAAAATTAATTCTATTTAAATTAGTATTCTTTCTTTTTGCACAACTATCCGCACAAAGATCAAAAACACCATGGAACAACGGAGAATATCACACAAAACAGCACAAAATAGATGCATCTACTCCCTTGGATCTAAAAAAGATTAGGAACCATTTTTTACCTACCAACCAAAATGTCAAAAATAATCCAATTGCCAAAGCAAACCGAAACACTGCTCCATTTGAAACTCCAAACGGAATCAATATCGCTTGGGTACAATATGGTCGAGATATTGGAATAGATCCAGATAATGGAAGTGAATGGAGGCCAAATCTTGAGAAGTTTGGAGAAGTTATGGACTTTGTTGTTGCAAACGGAGGAAACGTAGTGCGATGGTGGTATCATACAAATGGATCTACAAATCCAGTTTATGACTCTAATCAAATGGTTACTACAAGTCCACAATTTTTTAGTGAAGATGTGAAGAGCGTCCTTGACTTAGCAAAATCAAAAGGATTAAAAGTACAGATATGTTTGTGGTCTTTTAATATGCTAAAGGACGAATGGGGCGTAGATGCAGTAGCAAACAAAAAACTTCTTACTGATGAGACATATACCAATGCTTACATTAGTAATGCCCTGATACCATTAGTAAATGATATTGGAAATCATCCGGCATTATATGCTTGGGAAATATTTAACGAGCCAGAAGGAATGACTAACGAATATGCTAGTCGTTGGCCTGGATTTTTACAAAGAGTAGAAATGCCGTTTATCCAAAAATTTATAAACAAAACGGCTGGAGCGATTAGAAGAGCGCAACCAAATGTTAAAATCACCAACGGAGCGCTGGGTTTATCAACTAATATGGAAGATGCTGAGAAAGGTTTCTGGAATGCGTACTCTGATGCCAATTTAATTGATGCCGGTGGTGATGAGGATGGATATTTAGACTTCTACAATGTTCATTATTACAAGTGGCAAGGATATAAGGGCTCTCCATTTCATAACGCTTTTGATACAAATAAGATAGATAAGGAAACGGTGATAGGGGAATATTTTCCAGACGATCTTTTGTTTAATAGTGATGATTTAGCTAACGATCCTGGTATATCATCAGGTGATATACCAGTTATTGAAGCAAAGGATTTTGGGATGAAACTAATACAAAATTCTTGGGCGGGATCTCTCATATGGTCATGGACAGATAGAACATCCGATATTAAAAGATATAATATGTCAGTTATAATGAGTGATTTTGCTCAAAATAATAGTACCCCAATTGCTAATGCTGGGAATGACCAAACAATTATGGATAGTGACGGTAATGGATCCGAAAATGTCGTTTTAAACGCATCTGAAAGCAGCGATTCTGATGGGTCTATAGTTTCTTATGTTTGGAAAGAAAATGGTAATGAAATTGCCTCGGGAGCTGAAACCAACGTGACACTAAATTTAGGTTCTCATTCTATCGAGTTAACCGTAACAGATAATACTGGTGACACTTCCAGAGATACCGTTAATATTATAATTAAAGAAGAAAATACTAACACCGACAATCCTTCTAAAATAGGTCTCCTTTGGACTAGTTGGGATGAATCACATTTCGCTAACTATCAATCATACATTGATCAGCTGGACTCTTGGGGGGTAGAGTACATTTCCCTAAACCCAACTTATTTCATTAATACCTACGAAGAAGGAATAGTCACAACTCTAAATGGGACTACCAAAACTCCTACAATAGATACTCAAAAGGCTATCATTAAAGAACTTATTGCTCGCCAATATTATATAAATTATCGCCCGCATTTGGATCCTATTAAATTTGCGATGCCAGAAGGATCTGAACGAGATAACTTAAATACAATCCCGGGAGGTCAGGATTGGAGAGGTAAGTTTAACCTATTAGACCCAATAAATCCAACTATCAAATATAAGGAAACCATTATTTTACCCGGATTACAAATGTTAGCTGAAGCTATAAGAGAACAAGGAACTCCAATTACACCAATAAGATTTGATTTAGGTGCGGAATTAATGGATTCTACATTAAACTATCCTGAGTCCTGGGTAACTTTGCAAAATGAAGTAAAAAACCTTCTACAGACTACATACAGTGATATCGCTGAACATATAGTTCTGTCTCATAATTACTGTCACCATATAGAATATTTACTTCGTTTACCTAACCATGCTGAATATATGGACAGAATAGAGCCAAATCAGCGATTAAACCCAGATGTACAGTTCCTTGATAGAGACGGGGTAACTTATGAAACCCTTTTACGTATTGGTCAATATATTGCTGGACTAGACGAGGTGAGTATTTCACAATACATGCCCATGGATATTTATGCGGCTGATACTGCTTCAACAACTCCAAAAAATGTTGAAAATGCTTTAGATCTACATGGCGAAAATTTCATCTATGAGATACTTATAAATGAATTAGGGATAGCTGCAGAAGATTTACCAGCATTACATATTGGTGAATATGGTATGGGTATTAGAGGACTAACAGCACCGAACGTTTGGGATGCAGACGCGTGGCAAAATGCTGGAAGCGGAAGTTTACTTTTAAACGATACGGAACAAAAAAGACAAGCTGCTATTGGTATTGATGGTATCATTAACTACGTGGGAAAAAATAACACCAACTACAATTCTTTTCTTCTATGGTTTGGAGGAGCACCATATGATTTAATCGGAATTAATGAATATTCTAATTGGTATAACGAAGCAGCAGCTAACTCATTAAGAAATTACTGGAATACACATTCTGGAGCTCCAATAATTACAACTCCTAACATAGATATCGGAGTACAAAAAAATCCAATCGCTGATGCGGGTGCTGACCAATCTATTGTAGATTTAGATGCAAATGGAACGGAAACAATAACACTCGATGGTTCTTTCAGTTCTGACCCTGATGGTATAATCGCGACATACATTTGGACTAAAGATGGAAATCAAATAGCTGATGGGCGACAATCAGATGTTGATTTACCTATTGGATATCACAACATTACTCTTACCGTTACAGATGATCAAGGGTTAAGCTCTACAGATCAAATTGCTATAGATATCAAAAAAGAAGACGTATCTATTCCCGTAACTAATATATATGAAGCAGAAAAAGCTAACCTAAATGGAGTAAATATAGTATCAGATACATCAACGAGTGGCGAAGAATATGTATTTATGCAAGGTAACAGAGGAAAAATAACTTGGGATATTAAAGCTCCCTCAAAAGGAACTTATCAAATCGGTATAAAACACAAAGTTCCTTTTGGCACTAAAAAACAATGGTTAAACGTAAATACCGCCTACATTGGAGAATTAACCTTTACAGGTTCTGGAGATCAATGGCAAACAAAGACTATCGAAGTAAATCTAAAAGAAGGTAATAATACACTAACGTTAACTGCTAACTGGGGCTATATGCACATCGATTACATTTCGTTAAATACACAGATTATTAACAGAGAAGCAAACAATCAAAATAGTATAATTGTATATCCGATTCCAGCTGATAATAAACTAACAATTAACCAAATAGAAACTGGAGATTTAATATACATCTACGATTTACTAGGCAAGACTGTACTAAAAACTAAAGCGACTTCAATAAGTGAAACCTTAGACATTTCAGAACTAAAATCTGGATATTATAATATATATGTCTTAGGAAAAGATAGGAAATCATTTATTAAAAAATAATATAGTATAAAAAATTAAAAAGTGTCTTTCTTAATTTTGAATTTTTAGCAAACCTGCGATTTTTATATCGCAGGTTTTTTTTTAACATCTAAAGCAAGATCAAACTTATTGTCCTGTTTATGTAAACATTCTAAATTACCTAAAAAAGGGAGAATTCTACATTTTTAATATCTCTGAATTGTACTCTAGAGGCTTTATTTTAGAATTAAAAGGTGCAGCTGAAGCATTTGCACTCAGGTTAATGAAATAATTCAAGATTGATCTGTAATTTATAGTTATTGTATTAAATGCTTTAAACCTTGTTCGTTTAACTTCTCTATCACAGTATGCTAATTTGACGTAAGCCATTTGTATCGAGTTTGTAATATTGAATATCTTTCCTAACCGTTCTACTAAATCATCTGCTTTTAGATATTTGGATATTAGCTAAATGATATCTTAGATATTGATTTTGAGCCCATTTATTAGGTACTGTATAAAACAAATTTCTACTTATCACTAGGAGCTTTTTTTCTATTATCCCCATTAGAAAAACTGTGAGGATTGAATACCAATAGCTCTAGTTTAGCTAGTTTGATTTGTTTATTTTCACTGACTATAGTTTCCCATCGTTGTTTAATCCAAATATCTTAAAAACTTCCAGTACAAGTTTTTGTTTAACCAAGGAAGGCGCTTCATAGGTAAATACTAACCCTTTCATCTAATTGAAAAATCTTGAATAGTAACTTCTTTAAGAAAACAGTTAGAGATCATAATCTAAGACAAAAACTCTTCGGTACAACTATCTTTTCTTCAAGATAAAAACGAACAACATTGTTTCTAATTTCATGCTTAACCATATTAAAATAAGTAATCAACAAAACAATATAACGATCTAATCTTTTTTCACAAAGGTCGTACAACTACGGGATTCCCCTATAATTTTTAAAAATTATCCATAAAAAAGTGTTTACTCTTATAACCAAGTTCCTGACAAAACTCTATAAGAAACTACATTATCAAAAATAATCTGATATAACTTGTAGTATTCATAATTTAAAATTTTAACTTTTAATTAACTATAAAAAGTTGTAAATGATAGAATCCACTAATTTTTTGACAAAATAACATTATAACAATTTATTAACACTAACTAAATTGCATTATAAATTATTTATTTTTTTAACATTTTTTTAAAGATTAATTTTAATTTTTGACTAATTAACCTGATATATTATGAAAAAAATTCCCCTGATTCTAATTTTATTTAGTTTTGTTATTTCTGCTCAACGTTCTGAAATACCTTGGAACAATGGAGATGGATACAAAAAAAACTATAAAGTAGATGTTGCAAAAACATTAAAGACTAAGAATATTAGTGATTATTTTACTAAACAAAATCAAAATTTTAAAATTCCCGCTCAAAAAACAACAAAGACCTTATCCATAAATCCAGTGGTTAATGGAATAAACATTGCATGGGTTAATTTTGGGCGTGATGTCGGTGTAGATCCTTTTAGTGGAGGAAATTATAGACCTGACCTAACAAAATTTTCCGAAGTTATGGATTTTGTTGTTCAAAACGGTGGTAATATAGTTAGATGGTGGTATCATACCAATGGCTCTACTAATCCCGCATTTTCCAATCAAAAGGTAATTCAGAATCCCCAATTTTTTCACGATGATGTACTCGAAATCTTGGATTTAGCAGAATCCAAAGGCTTAAAAGTACAAATTTGCCTTTGGTCTTTTGATATGTTAAAAGATCAATGGGGCGTCGATGCTGCGGCAAATAAAAAACTACTTACCGAAGAAACATTTACTACTGCTTATATAAACAACGCGCTTACTCCTCTTGTTAATGCTATTGGCAATCATCCTGGACTATATGCTTGGGAGATATTTAATGAACCAGAGGGCATGACAACAGAATACGCTGGACATTGGGAAGGGTTCTTACAAAAGGTAGAAATGCCTGTTATCCAAACTTTTATTAACAAAACCGCTGGTGCAATTAGAAGAGCGCAGCCGAATGTTAAAATCACCAATGGGGCGCTTGGATTACTTACAAATATGGAAGATTCGAACAAAGGTTTTTGGAATGCCTATACAAATGTCAACCTCACTAATGCAGGAGGTGATCAAGATGGTTATTTGGACTTTTACAATATTCATTATTATAAATGGGCCAAGGTAGCAGGATCACCTTTTCATAACCCTTTTGATTCTGGTAAAATTGATAAGGCAACCGTGGTTGGTGAATATTATCCAGATGATCTTATACTATCGGGAGTTCCTGCTATTAACACTAAAGACCTTGGAACAAAATTAATGGATAATTCATGGGCCGGATCTCTTGTATGGTCCTGGACAGATAGATCGTCATCTAGGGATAAAACTAATATGGCTTCAATAATTAGTAGTATTAGCAATCATTCTTCAGGTGGAGATGGCTCTGATGATCAAAACACCACCTTAGAAGCAGAACTAGCTAATTTATCCGGAAGCACTTCTATTAAAAATAACACTTCTGCTAGTAGCGGAAAATATGTGCAATTGGGTTCTTCGCCTTCTACAATTACTTTCGCAATCAATAATGTTCCATCTAATGGTAACTATAAATTAACAATCACACACCGATCCTTTAATGGCAACTCAAGTTACGGTAACAAAAATCAATATGTTAAGTCCAGCGCCAGTAACAATGCGGTAGACTTCTTATTTTCGGCATCAAATGACTGGAGAGAAGATTCATTGGACTTATATTTAAATGAAGGAGATAATACAATTACAATCATCGCCCATTGGGGATATACAGATATTGATCACGTCAGTATTAACCTGCCTTCTACAACAACGAATAATAATGGATTAATTAAAGATGGTACTTACTATTTAAAATCATCAGTTAATTCGCAACGCCTGATAGCACCAAAATGGGCGAGTTATAATACCCAGATGAATAACCCAGGAAATTATAATGATCAAAGATGGGTATTTAAACACCTAGGTAATAATGTATACACCATTCTTAACAAAGGAACTAAAAGATACTTACAAGTAAAGAATGGAGAATGTAATAATAAAGTTAACGTTTATTCCTCATTATCCGCATCAGGTGAAAACACAAAATGGAAAATTATCTATCGGGGTGACGAAACATACTCTCTGAAACCAATGAGTTGCCTATCCAGAGCCCTAGATAGAGACGGTGGGGCTACTAATGCTAATATCCATCTATGGAATTACATTAATACTAATAATAACCAAAAATGGAAAATTCAGTTCTACAATAATGAAAACAAAATATTTAATCAAAAATCAAATACTGATTTAAAAATATATCCTAATCCAACTGTAAGCAACCTAAAAATTGAAGGACTAGAAATAGGAAGTAATATATTTATTTACGACCTATTGGGTCGCAAAATTCTTAACCGAAAAACTAACACTGAAACTGAAAATTTAGATGTCTCAAACCTAAAACCTGGATATTACAATATATCAGTACTGGGTAAAAAGAAAAAAATATTTCTTAAAAAGTAAATAAAATGATAAAAGCAGAGGCTGAATCTTTTAAACTCATCACCTCTGCTTTTCATATACGAATAATATATAATAGCTAACTCATAAATATCGCTCTAATTACCGCTTACTGCATTATATCTCTTCGAAGATGCATTAATTCCTGGTTGCCACGTTCTAGTAAACTTAGCCATGTTATCCTGAACTACTTGGGGTAAATCTCCAGCATATTTATCCAATGCGCCATCTCCTAAATATAAGCCAACATATGCCAAAACATCATCAGTAGCCAAACCACCATTAATAGTGAAAATTGGTTCTAAATTCAAAACTTGTCTCGGATCAGAACCTTTTGCTTGACTAGCCTCGTTTCTTGTTAATAAACCATCATTATTAGTGTCTAATAAATTAGCAAAATCTACAGCATATTGATTTCCTGTTTTACCACCCACACTAATTCCTTCGAACAATTTTTTCATATAAATAATGAAATCGCTTTTCGTCATTGATGGATTTATCGGAGGAACATTACCCTGATAACCACATAATTCAACAAACTGATCATCAATATTGATACCTAAATTTCTTTCAATGTCTAGGACAGCTTCTCTAGTATTACACGGGTTACTTACTACGCCTTTTACACTAACAAAAAGCTTATCACTATTTAAACATCCAGCATTACCATTACCTACATAGGTAACACAAGCTTTATTACCAGGATTATAAATAAAGTCACCACAAATAGTATCATTATCGGAATCATCCTCATTATCATCGTTGTCATTGCTATCTGTAGTAGAATTACATCCTCCTGATACAGCTTGGCCGGAATCTATCCAACATCTTCCACAAGCTTCAAAGGAATAATCATCAGGACAAGTTGACTTTCCATTGACAATAATTTTAGATACTGAATCACCTGTTTCATTAATACTCTCATTTTCGCAACTTGAAAATAAAAGCATACTAATAATTGTAAATACTAAAAGAAATCTCATAATTAAAAAATTTAAATTGGTTTAAGTTTGTAAAGATCATATAGTATAAAATAATACTTAAATATTACCATATTTTATACCACTTACCTAACACGTTTCTACCACGCATACCTATTAGTTTAATCGTTGAACCTTAATTTTTAATTAAAAAGCTTTTTTTTTACTTCACAATTTAAAAATCAATATGAAAAAAAAAATTAGTAGTCTCGGGTTTATTATGCTATTAATAATAAGTTGCGGAAAAAAAAAACAAATTTCTACTAAGTATACCCACATTACCGACACGATAATTTACCAGAAATTAGGAGGAACACAGGTAGGCGATTTTATTTGTCCGAAAACAGTGAATGATGTAATTATACAATTAAATAATCTCAATCCTAAGGCAAATGTTGGTAAACCTGAAATGACCATACAGGGTCTACATAACTATATAAAAGAAAATAATATAACTACGATAACTCAATTGTTAAATTCTCTACCTGATCATTATAAGAATAATTTTTCATTAGTAGAAATAACCAAAGGGGATGGCCAGTCTTCATTACAATATCCTAGGATAGTACTTTTTGGACCTGACGGACATTTATTAATGAACATTAGCACGAAATCTAATGATCCAAAATATGAGCTTTTGGATTGTGCTGAATTAAATATCGACAATGGAAATTGGGAATTTTCTCAATTTGATTTTACTTCAGAAAAACCAGTACTGCACAGAAACCCTAAATCTTGTATTAGCTGTCATGGTGAAAACCCTAGGCCTACTTGGGGAACAAATATGGACTGGCCTGGAGTATTTGGAGACAATGAAGCTTCTGGACCTAATGGAGAAGCATTATCCTTTAGGCATGCGATGCGCATGAATGAAATACAAAAGGGTAATGGAGGCTCAGATCGATTTAATTTTTTAGAATGGGAAAATGAAAAATTAACCTCAGGTGGAGTAAGAAAAATAGCTAACAATAATTTTGGAGCCGAATTATTAGTTTCTAATATGCACATAGGAACAGCTACCGCAAGAGGCATCTTTTTAAGAATGAAACATTATAAACCAAAACTTTATGAGGAGCTTAGAGAAACTTTCTTACTTTTGGGCTATGATTATATGTTTAACGGACTCTTAAGTGATATGGAGAGGAGAAAACTATATCATAAATATGACCTAAATTCAATTAACCCTCTAAAAAATTTATTCGCAAAGACTGGGATCGATATGGAAGAAGCTTTTTCACTAAGTACTCTAGCCAAAAAGGAAAAGCCAAAATTACGATGGAGTCTTGGTGCAGGAACTTTAGAAGATCTCGTTTTTCTGCAAATTTTAGACGATTTATCAAATGACAATATTGAGGTAAGAAACATTTTAGCTTCCCTCCCTAACAATTCAGGAATTTTCAAATGTAATGGTTTAGGAAAGAATATCCTTGAAGTAGTACAGTTCAAAATGCTACATATGTTCCATCTAAAAGGAGCTGCTAGATATCAGGTTAACAAAGTTTATTACCCTCAGGATGCAGAAAATATTAAAAGTAAAGTTTTTGAACCCATATATGATCATTTAATAAAATTCCTAAGGAATAAGGAATTTAAAGCATAATTTATATGGTAAGATATTTACTAATAAATTCAATTGATCATTTTTATGTAAGACTTCATATTCCTTTTCTTTTCCTTGATTTTTGACAAATTGAGCTATTATTTTTTCATTACTATGCCAACCAACTGTAGTTATATAAAAACCACTACCCCAAAATGAACCTCCCCAAAGAGCTCTTTTAACTCCTGGAACTTGAAAAAAAAATCTCTCTAGCTGTTATACTTTCAATCGTCCTAGCTATTTTAGTTGAACCATAGATTAGGACACTTTGAAGTAAAAAATGCACGTGATCCTTGTCAGATCTTATTTCTAAAAGATTAATCTCGCACCTATCATATATGGCTAGATAAGTTCGTTTCAAAATTTGATCATCCTTTGGACTTAAAACGGAACGACTATGTTTTGTAGAGCAAAACAAATGATATAGCAACAAAGAAACGTTGTGACTTTTGTGCATCTAGGAGCTTGAGCTCACGCTCAAGATTACCATTGTTTTTCGTGAGAGGCAAACATCAGGATATTAAACCCTCCTAGAAGAACAGAAAAGCTTGATAAAATTCTTTATCAAGCTTTTTTAATATCCATTATCAAATTACACAAAATTACAGTCGATTAATCAAAAGTCTTTCAATATAGGTCGTTTGATTGATTTTTATAGTTACAAAGTACGTTCCTTGCTGCAAATGCCTTATATCAATCATATTATCACCCGAAGTTTTAAAGATAGGTTTTGGAATTGAATTAATTCTCCTACCATTAATATCTAAAATATAAACCGCATTTATTTGCTGGTTATTATCTGTGTGGATATAGATATAGTCGTTGCTAGGATTTGGTGAGATCTTTGGTTTTGAAGTTATGATCGATACATTTTCTCCTAAGGATTGATTTGCTTTTTCAGAAGATCTAGAATTCAATAAAGTACTATTTAAAGAATTGCTTCCATGGAGCCATACGGATTTGTTTATTTCATTTTTCCATTTATTAGCGATGGTGTTGTTAATTTGAACACCAGCTCTTCCCCAGTACCCATTCTCTATATTACCTTGCCCGAACAAGGCAGTATCATCCTCCCAATTGGTATTGATATAATGAACCTGTCTGATAACATCTTTGTTAACATATATATATTCGAAAAATGAAGCATACCATTCATTCCAAATTTGAGATGCTGTTTTTGACTGACAGCTTGATGCTGCAGTTCCATCCCAAACTTCAGAAATATTACAGTTATTTAGATTCAGAAGGTCATACCCTTGAGGAGTTGATTCTGCAATATATACAGGTTTGTTTCTGCTTCTTGCAAATTGAACCACTTCATTTGCTTTGTCTCGTTGTGTAGGAATTCTAGGTTCCATATTGCTATTTTCATCCGCCGTTATAAACCAAGATAATCCTACCCAGTCTACATAACTGTCACCAGGGTACCAGCTGGAAATATCTCCAAAGTCTCCTTCTCCAAATCTTATATCCAGAATATCATCAACTGGTGAAGCAGAGGATTGCCATACAAATGCTACATTAGTTACTCCTTCTGCCCTTAGTACATCAACAATTCTTCTATAAGCGTTAATATAATTAGCTCTGACTTCGTATCCTACGTTCCAGTTTCCATCAAATTCATATGCTATTCTTAAATATATAGCTTTATTGGAGTATTTTTTGAAGAATACTGCCAATCTTTTAATTTCATTATCCCATTTTCCTTGTCCTATTTGATCGAGACAACCCTGACACCAATAATTCACTCCGTTAGCTGTATTTTCTCCTTCAGTCATGCTAAGCCCAATAGACAGGCTTGAATTCTCATATCCCAGTATTGTACTACGGCTATTTAAAGGGCCTGCTCCCCAGTCCACATCTATAGTGGATCCATCACCATTTCTTGCAATACTCCCATTAGTTGTTTCTCCTAGTCCACCATATTGTGGAAATTGAGATGATAGCAAACTATAAAATGCTATATACGTTGCAGTACCGCCCATTTCAGGAAATCCTTTAGAATTAATGCCCCCTTGTTGATAGTCATGTAAGGTTTTAAGGTCTTGCCCTATTGTTAATAAAATTTTCTTGTTGGGAGGTAATAGTTTGGCAGTTATATCCTTATCTCCATTGCTTCCTGAAGCTATCGTAATACCGCCTAAGTCTTGCGGACATTCATTATTACCCCATCGTACCCAAAGATCATAATTACCAGGAGAAAGATTACTTACTTTAGTGGATCCAGAATTATCTGCTACGTTGTAAGGATAATTACTACCATTATTGATACTAAATTCAATATTGGTTCTACCTGCAGTATTAGGAAAATCAAATTTAATACTTCCGTCATTTGCCCCTTGTGAGGTTTCGTTGGTTATACTAACAGTTACCGATGGTATGTCTGACCCTATACATAGTCCTGAAGTATCACAGGGAGCGCAATTAAACCCACCACAGTCAATACCCGTTTCTCCCTGATTTTGGATTCCATCATTGCACGTAGGATTGTTAACGACCCCCAAATCATTTAGTAGATTAGATCCCCCGTGAAGAAAGTTTCCGTTATCTATATAGTTACTCCAATTAGTGGAGATCGTATTATTTTTTTCTATTCTAGTATCTCCCCAAAATCCTGCATTGGCATCAGGCCATTTCCATAAAGGCTGTGATTGCCAGTCTGCATTGATATAAGCTACTGCCCTTATTACGTCAAGATTATTATCAATAAATGGAATAAGTTGGTCAGCGAAATATTGATCCCAGATACCTTTACCACCAAGTGACTGAGGGCTTCCTGGCCTATCAAACGGATGAAAAGTTCCTTGATCAAATTCGTAATACTGAGCAGAAACTTCCGCCATCATAACGGGTTTATCTTTATTTCTGGCAAAATTTAGAATATACTCAAGATTATCGCCATTGAAATTTTCGTTAAAAAAGAAAAACGAAAGACCGACATAATCTACGTAGTTATCTCCCGGATAATACGAATCAATTATATTACCGGTATTTTCCCCCCACGTAGCTGATTGCCATACATAAGCTACATTAGTAACTCCTTGAGCATTCAGAAAGTCTACAATATATTTATACGCAGCAATATATCTTGTCGGATTATATCCATTCCAAGGGCCATCAAATTCATAACCAATACGCAGAAAAATTGGTCTGGGAGCATTTCTTTTAGCAAAATCTCTGAATTTGATTAACTCGTTATCGTGAAAACCATTTACGATTTCAATTAAACCATTAGGATGGACCTCCCCCTCACCATCAGCTTCTTCGACCATCCATAAACCAACAGATAATGCAGAATTAGGATAACGATCTAAGGCAGCTTGTAGTCCAATATCTCCAGCACCATAATTTATAGTAGTATTTAATCCAGCCATAGAATAGATATCGGTGTACATTGTTACACCGGCCGGAGTCGGAAATTTACCTGAATTGACATATCCGTCGATGGATCCAAGATCCTGACCGATAAATAACATAGTTTTACCACTAATTGGCGCAAATTTTCCCAGTATCGTCTGAGCAACTGAGTTTTCTGTAACACCTGGCATAAAAATTAGGAGCAAGAATAACAAAGGTTTTAGATTCATATTAAGTTGGTTTTAAAATTCGTTAAAAAATAAATATTTATTAGTTGTTTTAAAAAATCGAAATTTACTTTTCACAACTAAAAATATATCAACTCACCTATACAACTGCAACTTGTGCCAATACACTCTTACTACGCAAAAATTATATTACTTGAAATTTATGATGTATTCTGTCAGATTTATTGAAGAGTCTAGATTTATCTTCTTTCTAATTCTAAACCTCAAGGATTCAACCCCTCGATAAGAAATACCCATCAATGGAGCAATTTCTTTACTTGACAAATTAAGCTTCAAATAGGCACATACTCTCATTTCTCGATGATTCAGAGCTGGATATTGTTCTTTAATCTTATCTAAGAAATTATTATTGATTTGATTAAAGTGTATTTCGAATCGTTCCCAACTCCCTTCCATAGCAAATTCACCATTCAATATCTTAAACACACTCTTCAACTTTTTTCTTTGTTCTCCATCGGCTTCCTTAACTATATCATTCAAAAGCGCTTTTACCTCTTCTATAGAATTATACACTTGTGTCATCTGAAGAGTAGATAAAGCTAATTCTTTACTTATACCTTCTCTATATTGTCTTAGTTTTATATTATCCTCTTCAACCCGTTCTAGAAAAAAATGTAACTGATGCATTTCAAACTCGACCTTTTGGAATTCTAACTCTTTTTGATTTAGGAGTTCCTGTAATTCTTCTTTTTTTTTATTACGCTTAGTTCTTACCAATACAACTAAACAAATTATTACAAAAAAAATAGCAATAATCACCAAACTTTTATTAAGATCTCTATACCAAAAAAATAGCGTGTCAAATTTGTTGATTACTTCTTCCCTTATTTTAGTATGGTCATCTTTTCTTTTCACAGGGAAATTGTAATATAAACTGTAATTATTAGTCATCCTGCCTAACCATAAACTAGCATAGTACTGAATACAGAAATAAATTCTACTCTCTATTTTCTTGGACGCTTTAATGTCACTATAGTAGAATCTTTCTCCCCAAAACTTGCTTTTTGGTGTGTTCAGATAGCCTTGCCCAGAGACATTCTTTTCTATAAAACCCATTTCATTATGATTAGTGGGAATTGATATTAAATTTTGATTAAACAGAGAACAACCATCGTAAAATCTACTATTGGATTCACAAAGCACCCTTCTTTCTAATTTAGAATATTTGAAAGGATCACTTTCTTTTATAAAGCTTAATGCAACTTTGTCATTCTTAATATCACCATAAATTTCAGGAAAAGCCTTTTTAATAGATGCTTCAATATATTTTTTTGTAACAGCCCCTACTTTGTAATTATAATGCCATATGAAACCAAAGCTGAAAAAAGAAATCACGGAAAAAACAAAATAAATTCTGAATACTTGATGGCACATATTTTCTGGTGTTTATCGATAAGTTTGTGACGACCATTCAAGTTAATTTACCGATTTATAAAAAGACATTCGATTAGAGGTAGTCTTAACATTCTCATTAACAAAAATTAAAAGAATGAAAACTGCTAATTTTATTAAATAATAACAGGAATAGATTGACAGAAATTATAAGCCGAAACTCAGAAGCTAAAGTCAATATATTCCCGTTTACAGCACTATCAAATACAGTTCGAATAGACACAGAATTAAACTAAAAGCTAGTTTTCTTAGCATATCCCATATTCTTAATCATTATAAGAAAAATCACGATTAGAATAATATACCAGGAAACTATCGAAATAAATAATATTTATTAATTTACAAAAGGAAACTCTGTTCCGTTCTATGTCTGTACAAGTTTTGATATGTCTCATTCAACTAAAAAAAGAATTGTAATAAAACAACATCTATTTTATTACAATCTTGATATTTTTAGATTCAATTTTTAGATAGTAAATGCCTTTCTTCAGATTAATTATACGAATTTGGTTTTTATCATCTATTATTTGTTGAGATTGTAAGTTTCCAAAAACATCATAAACTTCCACGATATCTCCTTGCCGACTACCTTCTAAAGTGATTTTTTCCGATAAGCTCACAGGATTCGGATATGCTGCAAAATTAGCATCGATGCTATTGAGTTTATTTACAGACTCCTCTACTGGAATTACAACCCCCCATCTAAAAACATCCCAACCTTCATTACCTATATTTGATATCGCACTCAATTGATTTGAATCTAAACTTAGCTGCGCGCGAACATATTTATCATTGAAAGTTTTGAAAGCAACTTTACCTTCTCCTAAACTTTCCCAAGTAAAAGTCTCCCAACCCATTTTGGTGATAGATTTAGCTTCTAATTCACTATTATTATCATATCTAACCTGGATATATTTATTGTTCGCCACAGACTTTAAGTATATATTCCCATTCCCCGCATCTTCAACTTTGAACTGCTCATTGAGCCCTAATTCTGTAGAATTAGCTCTTAAAGGAGCGTTGAGGACACTTTGAACAGCACTAACGTACTCAACGTTACTTCTATCTGTTCTAAGCCAAATAGTCTCGCCTATGGGCGCTTCACCTACTCGATCTTCTGACACTAGTTCTATTTTCCATTTCTGGCGTTGATTGTTGGGATCATAATTAACAAGGCGAATATTTGCATTTTCTTGGTTCGTTTCAGGATTGCCTAAAACTGCCAAGGGCGCTTCCTCCGTGTCGCATTGGTAATTTAGGTTCCTAAAGCTTACTATATTTTCTCCACGATCTAAAACTTCCCACTTCGTATTAGCCTCTGATCCAGATAGTATCGTAGATACATTAGTCTTCTCAACGATACAACCAGACTCTTCATCTAATGCCAAAAACCTTTTAGTTCCTAGATTAAAAATAGTATAAACATTTTCGCCGAGATGTTTAAAAACCCATTTTTGATCATTGTAATCTAACGCGTTATTTAATTGAGCATTATTGTTCGCTGCTTTAGGTGCCACTAATCGCTGAGGTTTGATTAATGAATTAATATAGTAAGTTCCGTCAGTAATAATCCCTTCAACCTCACCAGAAGAATCCTTCTCTAAACTTTTTAAAATCTTTTTCATATTATCTCTATCATCCAATTGAGATCTGTCAGTCCACGACCACACTATGGATCCCGACCAAGAATTTTCAGAAAGTTCTAAACCAAGATCTTCTGCTCTTGTAATTGGTATATCACTTGGTGATAAACCAGAATCATTAGCCAAGTCATCATCATTAAATACAATGTCATCAGGATAGTATTCCCCTATCACCGTTTCTTTATCTATCTTATTTACATCTAAAATATTATGAAAGGGAGACCCTTTAAACCCCTGCCACTTATAATAATGAACATTGTAGAAATCTAAATAACCTTCGTCATCACCACCTGCATTAATTAAATTAGCATCAGAGTACGCATTCCAGAAACCTTTCTCAGCATCCTCCATATTAGTTAGCAAACCTAACGCACCGTTAGTAATTTTAACTTCAGGTTGTGCTCTTCTAATAGCTCCAGCAGTTTTGTTAATAAATTGTTGAATAAACGGCATCTCTACCTTTTCCTTAAAATTTTTCCAATGTGCTGCATACCTTTTCGTCATACCCTCTGGTTCATTAAAAATTTCCCAAGCGAATAAACCAGGATGATCTCCTACACTGTTGACTAATGGCAGAAGTGCATTTTGGATATAAGCATCTCTGTAACGATCTTCTGTGAGCAACTTTCTATTTGCCTCTGCATCAACTGCCCATTGATCTTTTAACATATCAAAAGACCACAGACATATTTGAACTTTTAAGCCTTTGGATTCTGCTAAATCCAAGATTTCGAGTACATCCTCGTGAAAAAAGTCAGGATTATTCGTAACCATCTGATCACTATCGTAGACGGGGTTAGTAGACCCGTTAGTATGATACCACCATCTTACTACATTACCTCCATTAAATTGCACGAAGTTCATTATCTCTTCAAAAGCAGCTAAATCTGGTCTAAAAGAACTCCCGTCAAAAGGGTTTACTCCAATATCTCGGCCGAATTTGACCCAAGCAATATTTAAGCCATTAACGGAGAGATCATTCTCGGATAAAGCCTTAGAAAACTTTGGAGTATTGATTTTAATATTTTTATTAAACTGACTGAAGGAAGCACCGACATTTTTTGCGCGTAAAGTTGTTGTAACATCCTCCATATATTTTTTTTTGTAGTCCTTTCCATTGTCCCAAAGCTTGTTAGATCTCTGCGCATTTATAACAGTACAAAATATAAGTAATAAAATAAGTGATATTTTTTTTTTCATAATAATAGGTTAAAATATAGGTTTATTTAAGTATTGATTTGATTATAATATTAATAATAAAATTAGTGAACCTCATTGCATCTTGATAATGATTTTTTATCAAAAACTAACCAAAAAAAAGAACTATAGCCAAGCACCGATCAGTTGATTTAAACAAGGCATATCTTTAACGAATTGTTAATAAATTAAGATTTATAAACCAACAAAAGAATTGCAAAACACCAGATATAGTATTTATAGAAAAAAAAAAAGGATTTTTCTGATATTAATAAACCAACTTGTGACCAAATAATCACACAGAAAAACTTTCTAAATACAGGTAAGTTTTTATCTGAGCCTATCACAATGGTATAGATACAAATTATTTTATAGTAAATAAAAAGTAAATGAATTAGTGATTTATTTTAATTGACAAAGTAATTCTAAACGCTTCTTCTAGACTAAGTGTATTGCACCAAATTCACTGTTTACTCAATTACATAACTCTTCTGAAGAGTTAAAAAGAATTTCCTGAAAAATTCAAATTCGATCTGAAGATTTACAAAAACATGCTAAAATACGATGCTATTTAATACTTTATTTTAAAAAAGATACCCAGTTTAACCAACCCATGAATTTGACACAAAAACACCAAAGCTTATTATCTAAGATACTCTGATTGCGCACTTATCTTTAAGTAAATCCTTAATAATTTCTTTTATCTATCTTTTCCAGGCTTTTTTATTTCTCATAATTAGTAGTTCATCCTTATAGTGTATTTTGATACTAGCAATAAAATACAAAGCTTTATCAAGTACTACAGAGGTTAACTACATTATAAAAACAATATATAGAAGCATAATAAAATAACTATTCTCTTTTACCCTCCATTTTCTCAATCACTATTCTACCAATTTTATTAACCTAAATTAAGAAGCGAAATAAAGAAATACTCCTTTTTTTCGCTTCTTACAACATAATACTTAAAACCGTAAACCGATACCGCTTCTAATTTTTTATAATTGCGATACTGATTATCACTTAATTCTTCTACACCGCCCCAAGGTTGCTATCTTTCGTATTGATAGCCAATTCTTTTCTTCCGGCTTAAAGTTTATTTACTCTTTAAAATATTAAATTATTTATTTTTTTATACATCCAAGAAAGTTTTGTGTGCATTGGGCAAAACTACCTACAGCTCCAGCCTCAGCAAACCCTACACACGCAATCACCCATTCTGGAGCTACTGCCGAACACAAGAGTGCTCCTGAAATTGAAAGACCTCCAACTTTGATTGTACAAATGATATACCTAAGGGCACATCTGACATCTGATTTTTTACTATAAGAGAGTGTCATAGTATCTATAAGTGTCAAATATTTATCTTCAATTGCAGCTTTTACGTAATCCTTAGATAATACCAAACTATCAAGATCCAATGATTCTTTGTTGGATAAGTTTGGGATTTGAGGAAAATCCACTGCTAGTGCTTTGGTATTACTTACATAGTCAAAGAAAAATTCTTTAATCACTGATTCTTTAGTATTTAGTAGAGTAGCGATTTTCATAAAATCATTTGAGTACAACGCTTCTTCATATACAGAAAGAAATACTGTCTTATCAGATTCTAACAAATCTTTCTGAGCATCGAAAACCAAAAACTCGATTACTTTTTTTGAGGCAAATACATCTATTAGACGCTGGTCTGATGATAATTGATCGGCCAATATATCGATATCAGAATCTTTAGAAGGTATATCTACCTCCTCTTTTGAGCAGGAGTATAATGTAGCCATTATCAAAAATAAAAATAAAAATTTTCTTGTTTTATGCATAATCATTGGTTTAAAATTTGTTATAATTATCTACTTATTCTCCATTACTACCCTAATGGATGAAATTTTATCATTTTCCCTTCCTAAACTCGACCTTCCACGGTAATGATCCTTACCTCGTACCCAACTATGTAACTGTTGCCCTCTCTGATGATAATGACGATAGGTAATAAGCTGGGTTCTAGAATTTTTACCATCATGATTTGAAGATACTATTATAAGAGAAGCAGCTTTATCATTGAAATAACCTGGAACATTTCTATTTGCTACACCTTTTTTATTCTCTGAAAGTCTATGCATTCCACTAGTTGCCCAGTATTGACCCCTGTAATTCCCACTATCAAATAATACCACAGCCCAATGCCCAAAGTCTTTGTTAGCTTTACTATTCTTCTTCGCTTGCTTATTAAAGTCATTAAGAGCTTTATCGGCACTTTCTTTTGTATTAAAAATTTCCAAAACGTAAATTTTGTCTTCATTAAGATAAGAAATACCTCCCATTGGGTCTTCGTAAATTTTTGAAAGTTCTGTGTCATTGAGTACTTGTGCTAAAGAATACTCTTTACCTTCAATAATTATAATTTCAGGGTCACCCGTTACTTCTTCGCCAATCGTTTCTTGATTTTCGGATTCTAAATCATTCTCACAAGAGGTAAGAAAAGTAAGTAATAGAATTACCGCAGAATAGTTTAAAATATGTTTCAGAATAATCATTTGTTTATTTTTTAACGTTTTCATTATTATTTAATTTTCGTTCTAGATATCTATACACAATCTATGAAATCATCTATACACTCAACTGTAGAAGCGCCTGCTGCTGCCGCTCCAGACGCAAAACATAATGGTTGTAAAGGAGGTGCTATACCTGTGCAACTTGTAGCTATTATACCACCCCCTGAAATACTAACAGCCACACATATCATTAAAGTAACTGTGCAATTGCTTACTTTTTGAATACCTCTTTCAGGCCTATATAATCTGATATCCAATGCAAACTGCTCATTCATTCTGTCTGCCGCTTCTTCTCTTGACACTGCTTTTTTCTCAATATTTTTTAATTCATCATCATTGAGTTTAGCAATTTCAGGAAAATCTGCAATGATTGCCGCACTGGATTTTAAATAATCCTGAGCTAAATTGTTAAATGCCGAATCAGAAATATTTAACAATTCACTAATGGTTTTTAAATCATTATTGCTAATTGCTTCGCGATAGGAATCATCATAATTCTCTTTTTTAGGGTCCGATAACCCCTTTTTAACATCTTCGATCAAAAACTCCAAAATTAGTTTTGATGTATTTGCCTTAATAAATCGCTGATCTTTTGATAACCGATCAGCTAATTGTTCGATTTTATCCTGCTCTGAGTGATCCTCTATCACTTCTTCTTTAGAACAAGAAAACATAAAAGCACTCATACATAAAAGTAGCAGTACTCTCGAAATTCTAATTTGTTTCATATTATTAAGTTTTATTAATATATTTGCAAATATGAGAACCTCTACTGTTAAAAATCAAACACTAGAGGTTAGTAAAAAGTTAGCTTGCTTAATTAAAAGGTTTATTTAAAGTATTACTATAATCAATCTAAGTTAGTCAGAAGTAAGTTTTATATGTTTTTAGCACAAAAAGAAATTATCAAAACTCCTTTATCAATATATATGCATGAATAGATGTAAAACATCATCAAGTATCTAGATTCCCATATTAGATCAAAATTGTTGATTATCCCTTTTTAAAGTAAGCTTTCCATTACCTCTACTTAGAAAATAAGCTTAGGCTAAAACAAAAACACATATAAACCCTTATACTTTGATAAAATTTTAGAGTCCTAAATTCCTGATAACCATTTCATTTCTAAACAACTGAAGGCCGTCAACAGAAAATCAACACAACAGGAATCTGCAATCAAAAAGTCTTTTCAGAAGTTCCTGAAAAAATATTAATAAGTAAGTTAATTTGCAGGGGCCGCAAAAGCAGTTCGATTTTCATCGCTTCTTATAAAATAATTATGACGATCTAATCTCATTGACTAACAATGACTTCTAAAAAAAAAACGCTTTTTCCTTATTCTTTATTAAATTATCCGTGGTTACAGTGCTTTATTAATTTTTTTAAATTTGCGTTAAACTGCTAGGAAATATGATTTGATCTTTAAACAAAAAAACTGTCATATTTATAAACTTTTAATAATATTAATTATAGTAAATTTCAGCTGTCATTCGCTGTAATAATTGGCATTGGTTAATTGAATACTAATGAATATAACATCCCAAAAAGAACATTCTTTTGATTACTGATTAACTTTATGAGACTTTATTTACTTCTTTTACTATTCCAAAAACATCAAACTTCTCTTTACAATCATACCTTCCTTTATTTCTTAATATTTATTTAAGTTGTATTTATAAAATACCTTAAATCCCCATTGATATTTTTAATTATTTCTCTCATTTTTATAGAAAACATTCTTGAGTATCTACAAAGAAAATTAGAATTAAAACAAACTCTAAGAAAAATCCTTGTTCACACTCTTAATTTCACTTCATTCAGATAAATCCATTGAAATGAGATAATACACGTATCTTTCACACAATAACCTAAAGATCATACAGGCTCTGACAAATAAGTTCCCCCTATAATATTCCTGACTTGAGTTGAGTAATATTAAAACTCTTTTCGAATTTCGAGACAAATACTTATTCCTTTAAACTTAAAAAAAGAAGCTAAAGCTCTATAGTTTATGGTTATTACTACGGAGCGCTTTAAGTATTTTTTTTGAGCGAGTTAATTTGTATAGTTTTTTTAAATAAATAATTCCACAATGGAACAAAAACCACGCAAATACAAAAGGGATGATATAGATCACGCTTCAATGCTCCTAAGTTCGTTTAGAAATCAAAAATTATTGCTCAGCAAACACCTCGTTAATTTACCACGAAGTCGCTAATTATAAAATTTGTTCTAAATAGTCTTTGAGAGGAATTTCGGAAGGAATATTCATTTTCTTTTTTAATTTACTACGAGTCACTTTTACCGTATTAGGAGAAACATTAAGAATATTAGCTGTCTCTTTTATACTCATATTCAATTTTGTAAGTAAACAGTAGCGAATTTCAGAAATTGACAACTCCGAATAATTGGTTTTTAATATGGATGTAAAATCTGGAAATTGAGATTCAATACGATCTGTGATTGCCCTGACATCTATTGCAGAGTTAATAAGATCTTGTATTTTATCTTCCACTTTATTGAGCTCTTCATTATTACGCAAATCCCTTTTTACCTCATTCAATATCGTTATCCTTTTTGATATAGCAATAGCAGTTGCTCCAATTTCATTTTCTCTGAGAATAATTTGTTCTTTGAGTAATTTTTCTTCTTTTTCCCTTAGTGAATCAATTATTTTTTTTCCTTGGATATATTTATACGAAAAATAGAGACTAATGAAACTGATAATAAGGATTAGCGTCAGAGAGATAATTAATATATTTTGTTTTAGATTTTGTGCCTTTATTAAAATATTATCTGAATTTAATTGCTGGTTTCTATATTCTTGATCAATTAATTCTTGCTGGCGATCAATCAATGTAATAAATTCTTTAATTCTAATTTCCTTGGTTTTTTTTAATACTCCGGTCAACTTTTCGTAATATAAAATCACCTTCTCAGAATCTTCTATTTTACTATATAGTTCTACCAGGTTTTCACATATTTCTATTTTAACCTGCTGATTTTCTACAACTGAAAACGCATCAAGAAGGTAACATTCAGCTTTGGTATATTCTTTTAAACCAAGATATGATTGTCCTTTAGTTAAATTGATAAAATTAGGAATCTGGAAATAATCACCGGTATGATTAGCTATTTTGTTCTCGGCAGTTACACAGTACTCTAGAGCTTTATTAAATTGTTTACCTAGCATATACATAATAGCTATATTGAGATGTAAACCTGCTTGTTCTACAATGTTATTATCTTTTATTGCTATGTCAAGTGCTTTTTTATAAAATGATATAGCACTATCCAAATTGTTTTCCTCAGTATAAGTGACAGCTATCATATTATACACTTTAATAAGTCTTTTTTTCTTGAGATCACTGTTTAAGTAAGATAAGAACATAGCGCGTGCTTGACGATATTTCTTGAGAAAACTATAACAAACACCTATATCCATAAGAATTTCATTTGCAAGTACAACCTCATCTTTTGATAAGCTTAAATCATATGCTTTTTGTAAGTTTTTTAATGCAAATGTATATAATCCAGTCCGTATTAGAATACGACTTTTCTGTAATAATAACTCTTCTTCTTTTTTTTCTTTAACACCATATGTACTAGTTAAATATTCAGCCATGTTAGTGTAATATAATGCACTATCCAAAACAACTTCCTTCATATAGATTTTAGAAAGTTCAAAGCTAATTTTTGTTTGCATTTTATATTTACTGGCGTTTTCTGACTTTTTATACAAATCAACTAAAATCTGTTTATCAAAATTTTTAGTAAAAGCCATAGAATCAAATGTAGCCTCTATTTGTTGCGCCGTGTAATGCTTGATAGAATTTTGTCCATATGAAGAAATCATTAAGTTCATTAATAATAGTGTTAGGATGGGGATTTTCATGGGGATTGTATTAAATTATAATTAATTGTAATTTCTTGTCGGTGCTTTGTGTAAAAATAAAGCGATTTAAACTTTCATAAATTTATTTTTCTTATTTTTCTTGATAACAATTAAGCTAAAAACGATATAATTAAATTCTCTCAAATCATCAATCATCAAGTCATATCGATTAAATAATGAACGAAAACTATCCATACATCAATAAGAATATCACATTTCTATAGAGCTGCTTTAACTACTTGAATTTGTACTTCAATATTATGAAGATTCGTATGCTTTCTTGCTACTGGCTCACGCCTAACAAACACTAAAACCCTATCTACCAACAAGATAAAAACATGTTATGGTTGATCGCTTTTTATTCCAAGATACCAAAAAACCAGCACACCTATTATCGGAAGTGTACTACATCCGTACAAATCTACAATAGAAAGGTCTAAACCCTATCCTAATGAATTTGAGAATTTGAACCCAACAGTATTTTAACAAACCCGTTAACACCATTTCCTGAATGATTATAAACAGCATACCAAGTTAACAGAGTTTGCTTAAAAAGTGGCTTTATTGGTAGTCTATCCCATTATATAGTCGTTTTAAACTTATAACGTATCTCAATAAAAATCTCACCCAACAGAACTTTTTAAGAAAAACTCTTTTAATCTCTGACAAGTATGCGTTATTCACATTTCTACTGTATTCTTGTCTAACATTTTACACTCTAGTAATTAATTTTTAACACCTTAAGTTTTGTAATCCAACATCCAAAATCGATTTTTTGGATGTTGAAAAAATGTAAATCACTTTTATATAAACCTATTCAATTCAAAAACTTTATTACATAATAAAGAACAGATAAAAGGGAAATAACCCTACCAACAATTAAAAAACTAACATTAAACTAACGTGTTAAGGAACTTCATTAACCTTTAACTAACCTATTTTATTGTACTTCAAAAAACTTTATATGCGAAATTTGTTAAATATTAAAATTAATTTTAAAATTTAACAAAAATGAAAACTATTGATTTAACCAAATTATTGGGATTACTTTTTCTCCTATTCATGTTCAATTCTTGCGATAAAGACAATCTTACCGATACAGCAATTGGATATGAAAAATCCGAGCTATATCACTACAAAGGAATCACGTTAACCGAGAAACAAATGAACGAACGACATCCTAATGTACTGGAGAATTCATACTTAATCATTAACAATGACGAAATAATTCATGTTTTCGATTCAGAAAATGAAGCTTTAGAATACGATGGAATTCTAGAGGATAAAGCTTCCTCTAATTGTAAAAATGATTTTAATCCCTACACTTGGGGTTTTAAAATAAGATTTTATGAAAACGAAAATTTTAGAGGTAGATGGTTTCAGGTTAGAAAACACGGAATTTCCAAATCTAAAGGTAAATATTCTGCTAATGTCCCTAGGTCTTTTAACGATAAAATATCCTCTATTGTAATTGATGAAATTGATAAAGCAACAGGCAACACAGGAGGCCCATTATGGACTTTTGTTAATTGCAGTGAAGATTATAACTTAGGAGGTAGGTCTACTAATGCTGTGGTGAACCCTTTTGGTTGTAGAAGAACTTGGAAAAACTTAAGAAAAGGGAATTGGAACGACAAAATAAGTTCTTGGTACGTAGATGGCGGTGGCAGGTAATTCCTCGCAATATTGAGTAAAGTATTACGCATCTCTCTTATAAACTTCACCAGAGTCAAAGAAGCCTTAAGAACTTAGGTTTCTTTGACCTGATGTTTTTCAAATTAATGGTTTAGATCTTTCAATTTCATATTAATTATTTAAGCTATTATTAATCGATAGTTTTAAAAATCAACTAAGAAGAGGTAACAGATATAAACTCAAAAAAAGCCCTTCTCCATAAGTGTTTTACTGCTATTGTCTATTTTTTATCTAGTGTAGATTGCCAGTAAAGACAATTAATTAATCTATCATTGTTTTTCTAATCTTACAAAAATATATGAAAACATGAATAAACAATTAGGAATAAAAGTTTTAATATTTTCTTATCTTATATGTTTCTCCTTTGCAACTTTTGGACAAGTGATAACATCACCAATTATTGTTTCGCCAGAATCTCCGAGTTTATTAAATTATACAGTAACTGGAAACTTACTAAAAAGAGTTTCAATGGAAGTTAGTATATCTGGTAATTATGCTAATTTAACCTTGGAGGCAGCAGGTCAACGTTTGATTGATAATATAGACATCCCCTCGAATAGAATACAATCTCTTAATTTTATAACCAATTTTCTTTCGTTAGGAGATGTAGAATTGCAATTCTACGCTAATAATGAAAGTGTTACAATTAATTCATTATCAATTACTGATTTCGATAATGTAATCATCCCTGATTATAAAAATGTTAGTAATTCCGTAGGTTTAATTGTAGAACCGGGTGATAAGTATGGAGGTCCATCTATAGCGGATTTTAATAATGATGGAAATTATGACATGGTTCTTAATAACCATAATGATAGAGAATCTCCTAGTAAGTTATATTTTGGCAATGCTAGTGGAAATGTTACAAATGAAACTGAACTTTCTCAGTTTGCGTTGATGGACCTTCATGGTTCTGCTGCTGGAGATTTTGATAATGATGGAGATCTTGATGTCATAATTGCTTTAGGTGGAGGGAACGGAACCAATCCAAAACCACCGTTATTCTATAAAAACGAAAATGGAAATCTTATTAGAAGTGATGCTGATGTTGGAATTACATCTGGAGCAAGAGGACGTTCTCCTAAATGGGTTGACTTCGATCTAGATGGAGATCTGGACCTCGCATTATTTAATGCTCCGGGAATAAACGGAGGTTCAGGAGCGCAACATATTTTCTATTCCAATAATGGAGACGGAACATTTAATCAAGTAAATATTTCAGGATTAGAAAATGAAAAAGGTTCAAGAGTATTGATTACCGATTTAAATAAAGATAGCATAGATGACGTAGTTTTCATTGACCCTTTAGCTATTTGGAAAGGTAATGGAAATTTCACATTCGAAAACGTTACTAACAACTGGTTAGAAGGCACAGCATTTGCAGGTAAGTTTAACCTCAGTGCCTTAAATTTGGATATAGATAATGATGGCGATTTAGATTTATACCTTACGAGAGGTAAAGAAGTTTTTGAATTATCTAACAATACTTCTATAGATTATGACCCAATTCGAAAAGTTTTAGACGGAAGAACAACTGGAAGTGAAGGAGTATTAACTATAGATTTTGAAGCAGAAACAAGCGAATTAGACATTTCTAATTTAGAGTTTGCTAGAAGAAATCAATTTCCAGATAACTTTCCAGTTTTCTTAGGAAGTTCTATGACCGTAGCAATAGGAAATCTAAATATCGGTAACGATCCGCTGACGATACCTGACATACAAGTAACCGAAACTACTGCAGATGGATTTCCCTCCACCACCACCACTAACGGGCTCTATATAGGATATTTAGGAAATGGTCAATGGAGGTTAAGAACTGTAAGAAATGGAGATATTTCTTTTAATATAGGTTTTACTGTAGACAATGTTAGTAATTATGTTTCTGCTACTCCTCCTGCACAAAATAGAAATGTAGATGATATCCTACTCAGAAATGATCTAGATACTAGCGCAGGAACGATTAGTTTTGTTGATGTTTCTGATCAATGGAATATTCCAAAAGGGGGAAATCATTGGGGTGCCACTGCTGGCGATCTCAATAATGATGGCTTTCAAGACATATTTATTCATAGATATGGATATTTAAGAAATCGAATTTCTGATTACATTTTACTAAATAATGGTCAAGGAAATTTCGAAATTACCACAAATCACAATGCAACAGTTAGAGAAACTCAAGCTCATGGTGATATGGGACAAGCTTTTGATTATGATCTCGATGGAGATGTAGATATTTTAAACGGAGATGATCAAGGAGGTACTTGGCATTTGTTTGAAAATCAAAAAAATGATAATGGTAATTATGCTATAGTAAAGATTGGATATTCCCCCATCAACAATGTTGATCCAATCTCTGCCGAAGTTACGCTTACTACAGCTAGTGGAATGTCTCATTTTAGAAGAGTCGAATCATCTGGTTCTGTCTATTCACAGAGTTTACTTAACATGATTCATTTTGGTTTAGGTACTGAAGATTTAATTAGTAATATAACCGTACGTTGGCGAAATGGAGAAATCGCTGAGTTTAATAATGAGGATGCAAATCAAATTTTTGACACCAATTTATTAGATCCTACAGGTATAACAATTGTACCTAATCCTATTGAAGTGCGTGTAGGCACAACTATTCAATTAAATTTAGATTTTGAACCCGACTTCGCTAATCGTAATGTCACTTGGAACTCCGCTGACACATCTATCGCCACCATAGATCAAAACGGTATACTTTCCGGAATTCTAGAGGGCCAAAACACTACTATTACTGTTATTAGCACAGCAAATACATCTATCACAGCTACCGCAGCTATTAGCGTGGTTCCGTTTTTTCCGATAGACGCTGAATCGATAACTTTAAATACCGAAAGTATTGATTTAATAGAAGGTAATAATGCTACGGTAATTGCGACCGTACTTCCCGAGGATGCTGATGATAAATCTGTAGTTTGGTCAAGTAGTGATACTACAATAGCAACTGTGAATCAAAATGGAACAATAACTGCTGAAGGACCTGGCACAGCAACTATTTCCGCAAAACTAGTCAACAATCAAATCATTAAAGATGAAGTTACAGTAAATATTATTGATTTAGTAGCTCCTAGCTTACAATTAGACAATAGAGAGATTTACATCAATACAGAATATGAAATTGGGGGAGTTATAGATGTATTAGTAAATTATCACGCTGGAACAGGAAATACTGTAATTGCCGGAAATAATGGTGGGATTAGATACTTTTTGCGTCACCTAACGTCTACATTTGATCTAATTCGTGATTTCGATATTGTAATTGACGATACTGTATTAGATACCGAATCAGGATCATCGCAAGTTTCTCTAAACATTAATTTAGAAGACCTTCCTACTGATAGTGACCCAATAGTACCATCTGCCGAATTACAAAATGGTGAATTTTACTTTTTATTTGCTTCATTTAGTTCAAGCAATGGGGATTCTCCAAATATTTCTGTACAACCCTTAAAAATAGTTAATTCTACTTTATCTACAAATGACCTTACAAATGAACTCGCAAATGTTGTAATGTATCCCAACCCGAGTAAAGATCATATTTCTTTCAACGGATTAAAGGATAAAATAGTTATTGCCACTATTTATAACCAAGTAGGACAAAAGTTACGAATTAAAAAAATACAGTCAAATGATAAAATACCTATCAATAACTTACCTACAGGAACCTACCTAATAATACTAGAAGAAGGAGTGTCTGAATCTAAAAAATCTTTCAATTTAATAATAAAATAAAAAATACAATATTTTACGTTATAACTAATATAGGTTTGCTCTCAATGGTTCTTATTGAGTGTTATTAAAAAGAAGTTGGCTGCAATACTAACTTCTTTTTAATAAATAACCTGATATATAACTTACAGTTATCAAACTTATATTCTAATAAGTCTTATTTTACTTATGAATAGAGTCCTCCCTTTTTTTCCTTTTTATAGTTTTTTCATGTAATAATGATGATTCGGAAGAAATTGAAGTTATTATTGAAAATCCGAATGAAGAAACAATAAACTGTGCGGAAGAAAATTTTATAGAAAATAGTTTAAATCAAGTTTTTGCTAATGCTTTAATCTCTGATCATTGTAACAATATTAAAAGAAATAACCCTATAAAAATCATCCAATACGATCAGAACAATAATAGAATCAAAACAAATTATAAAAAAATAGATCAGTTACTTATACAAGGAAGTAATGATGAGAGTTGGTTTATAGTGCAAGGTAGCCAAGCCTCGACCGTAGTAGAGATTAATGATGTTGATAGTAATAGTCGTTGGATCTCTTTAGGAAATACTTATTCAGGAAACCCTAATTTTACAATTGGTGCTACTATAGAGTTCTTTAATCCATTTATAAATTATAGCATCATTAATAACCGCCCATTATTTGAACCTTATCCTTCTTCGGTAATAGAAGGTAATTTTAATTATATACAACCTGGTGGAATTCTAAAAAAAGAAGATCATTCTTATGTATTATTAACTCCTGTTGTTTTTGGCGCACACGAGAAAAAAAGTATTTATTATGCTACTAGTAGAAATTTAGAAGATTGGACATTTCAAAATAATAAATTATTAAGTACAGAAACGATTCCTTTCGCAAAAACTAGTGGCAATGTTTTCTCTACTGATAACCCGCTACCATTAGAAGATGGAAAATTTTTGGTTCTATTAGGTGTTCAGCAGCCTAACGGAAATTATACATCTGCCTATATGATTATCGATGAGAACTTGAATATTATCAAACAACCTTCACAAATAATGATCTCAGGATGGAATGGTCCTGATCAGAATAGTTTCCCTTTAGCTATCACAAAATTTAATGACACCTATAGAATATTGTTACATAGAAGATTTTCTAATCAAATTGAAAGAGAGGTTCACGAAATTGTTACGTCTGATTTATTTGATGTGTTAGATACAGGCGGATCGATAATTTCTTCAGTTATGATTCAGAAAGGTAGTAATAGTACAGGGTATCTCAGAGGGAAATCAGATGATGCTACTTATATCAAATTTAATAACGAGCTTTATATATTAATTGCTGGAGAAGAAAGATCTTCTGATTACCTAACATCGATTAATCGGCAATACGGTTTAATGACTTTACAGAATGGTACTTGGAAACACGACCCACGAAGTCCTCTATTAGTTAATCCAATGAATTTATATAATAAATACCCTGTCTATGACTGGGCTTGGGACCATTTAGGAGCATTTGCATCACCTGTAATTAAAAACAACTCCTTATATATATTTATGGCTTTTGGAACTGATAATCCAGATTATTTTATCTCAGGAATTAAGATTCCACTATAAAAAATCATAGTATAATTGAATTATAAACTTAGTGTTAGTTTTATATGATTTTGATAAAACGGTTTTGCTGTGATTATTCTTACTGTCACTTCCGCTTTCCCAAACTAGTAAACATTATAGATATAGCACTCCATATTAGATCTTCTTTTAAAGATTAAAACGACATTCTGGAATCGAAAAAAAAAATTCAGAAAGCTCCTTAGTTAGTGGTATTTGAAATGATCTACTATTTAAAACCAGAGATCTTCTATATAAATTTAGAAGCATCTTATCGTCTAAGTCATCAGAATCTATCAATAAATTTAATTTATTTTCAACCTGCATTTTAGTATAAGATGCTTCATTTTAAGCAGACATACAAGTTACTGGAACTAATAAAACAAAAAAATTAGTGTGAATCTCATAATCCAAATGAATATTATTCAATTTTTTACATCCAATAGCTTTATCATACAGTTTTCTGCAGAACCCATATGGATTACTAATCTGATACTCATACTTTACTCAATAATCTGTACACTTGAATCTGGTATCAGATCGTTGCCTTCTGTATTGCCCCATTGCACTATATTTATATTACCTTTTTCTAAAGAATTTTGAGGTTTCCAAAAATTAATATATTTCCCGCTAGAAGCCTCAGTACTGAGAAAATCATTCTCAGTAATAAATATATTGGTAGCTTGTTCTCCAGCAATAGAGGATCTAACTGGCCCTATTAAAGTATTATTTCTTACGTAGATATCTTGGCAACCATTTTCAAACAATGGTACTTTTCCAAGAAAAGTATGATCTCTGAAACTAATAATCGAAATATGGCTACTTTTCTCTCCGTCATTAATCAATATGTTATTGAGAAGATGAACGTTTGAAGCTTCATGCTCTATATTAATATTTTCTGTGTAAGCCCCTCCTGTTGTACCAAACATAACATTTTTTTTTATTATCACATTTTTCACCTTGGCTAGCGCTACATTATATTTCGTCGCTTTATCAAAAATATTCTTACTGATCGTTATACCTTGTAGATTGGTAACCACATTTTTAGCTACTTCAGCACTAGGATGATTTCTACGATTTTCAGCTCCATCAGAACCATCGTTACCTGCATCCATAGTTATACCTACCTCCATATCGCCTACAAAAACATTGTTTGTGATTTCTATTCCAGTCATTTTTATAATTGGCTGTCTTCCATAAAATCTATTAAAAGCAATTCCTAAGGTGCAATTATTAAATTCACTATCTCTTACAATTAATCCTTCGATCGTCAATCCTGTGCCTTGCGAATTATTTGTAATTGGGCTTACATAGATTCCATTGTTAGGTGTCCCAAAACCAAACATTGCATTTTTAAAACGCATTCTAAGTGCTTTCACACCACTCTTCCCATTTGTTGTAACTGCCGCAATCCTATTTGCTCTGATATTATTAGCATTAACTTCAAAATCTTGAAAAGTTGTATTATCAGAACCTGTAATCACCACACCACCACCATTTATATTCTTATCCAACTTAATCACTGTTTTGTTCATTCCAGCTCCTTTAATTACAATTCCTGGCTTATCCGATGGAAGAATCACAGCATCAGAAGTAAAAAAAATCCCCTTTGGTATGTAGACCGTGTCACCCGCTCTGGCTTGATTGACTGCTTCCGGAAGAGAGATATAAATTCTCTTTGTAGTATCAATTGTGATCAACCTACCTTCTGATACTGAATGTGACTTCTCTATAAAAGGGTCATTAATAAAACTGTCATCTTCTTTCTCACAATTGACTATAAGAACTGATGTAATGATTAAAAGTAAAATTCTAAAATTTCTCATAATTTAATTTTTAGTTGATTAATAATTCCTACAAAATTATCAATTGAAAGAAAATTTAATGACCGTCTAAGGTTAGTAAAATGTTAGTCTACAGTTTAATTTAACCTACTTTTAAAGACTCAAGACTTACACTATCAATTCATTACGTTTTTACCGTATTAATTTTAAAATATGCTCCCCCTAAAGATGTTAATTGGGGATCAAGATTACATTTTATAAGCAAAAGTGAACCCTAATAGAAAACTAAAAACTTTAATATTTTAATAGACTGTTTAGCTCTAAAATTTCAGGTTTTTAAAATAAAAGTGGAGGCTGTAGAATCCATAGTACAAAATAGAATGATAACATGAGAGCTAATTACGATTCATAAAAAATAGACTAACCAACTAAATGAAAGTTTAGTCTCAGCAAATGTCATTACAGCAAGTAATAAAAGAAATTATAAATTAAGAATATTCAGAAACCTACTAGTAAATAATCCTCAGGGCAAGCCCTGAGACATTACATTAGAATAAATTCAATTGATCATTTCCAAGTAAGATTTCATATTCATTTTCTTTTCCTTGATTTTTGACATATTGAGCTATTATTTTTTCATTACGATGCAGACCAACTGTATTTATATAAAAACGACTGCCCCAAAATGAACCGCCCCAAAGAGCTCTTTTAACTTCAGGAGCTTGAGAGAGCTTGAGAAAAAATCACTTTGGCTGTTATAATTTTAATTGTCCTAGTTATTTTAGTTGGACCTTGGGTTGAGAAACTTTGAAGTAAAAAAATGAATGTGATGCTTGTATGATCCTATTTCTAAAAAATTAATCTCATACCTATGTTATATATAGCTAGAGGAGTTCGCTTCAAAATTCGATCAATCTTTAGACTTAAAACGAAACGACGATATTTTGTAGAGCCAACCAAATGATATAGCAACAAAGAAACGTTATGACTTTTGTGTATCTAGGAACTTGAGCTCACTCTCAAGATTACTATTTTTTTTCGCGCCAGAAAAGCCTCGGATTTTAAACCCTCATAGAATAAAAATATCTTGGAAAAACCAGTCCATTGTCACAAAAAGGATTAGCTTATAATTAATACAAAATTAGTTCTACATTATAGTTATTCAATTCTTTTCGAATTGTCAATACTTACATATGGTTTGTAGCGAAAAAAGTATAAACTTTTAATCCTGAGATTAGTTTTTTTTTAAAAAAAAACTTCCCTGCTCAATATATTCAATTTTCGAGTGACTGTGAGAGATGTTATTTATACGTTATACTGCAGCTTTTCTAAATAATTGCTTAACGTCAATATTTTTTATCAAAAGATAAAATTATTTACTACTCAGAAATTGAAAAGATAGATCTACTCGAAAAAAGTAAATTTTTCCTTTTAATTAAAATGGGATCTGATAAAGCGGTTGTAATTAAGCCTATGTAACGATTATAAAGCTCTACCTTAAAGAAGATTCCACTGTGAATGCAAACCTTTTTTAGTACAGTTTCACTTCATAAATCCACAATTCTTTCACTTATATTTTCTTTTTAATACGTGAGTTCGACGTAAAAAACTCAGAATTAAACCAAAGAAAAAGCAGAATATTTAGTAAATTAAAGTGTTGAATTTTAATGAATTAAAAACATTCTGCTTATGATTTCTGAACTTAAAACTATTGAAATTTTCTGTAAATTAGATGATTTTTCTAAAGAATATGACGCTATTATATCTAAAAATAGTATTTCTGATGGTTCGACTATAAAAAAACGCAATAGAAAGTTTAAAATGAACGATAGTGAAGTTATGACCATACTGATCATATTTCACTTAAAGTCTTATAGAAATCTTAAACATTTTTACTTAAATCACGTATGTAAATATATGACTGATATGTTCCCCGATTGTGTTTCTTATAATCGATTTGTAGAGCTCCAAAAAAAGGTAACCCAACCCTTGGCTGTTTTTATGAAGTTAAACTGTTTAGGTGATTGTACAGGCATTTCTTTTATTGATTCAACACCTTTAAAAGTATGTCATTACAAAAGAGAAAAACAACATCAAGTCTTTAAGGATATTGCCAAAAAAAGTTACGGAACAATGGGATGGTACTTTGGGTTTAAACTTCATCTAGTTTGCAATGATAAAGGTGAAATAGTTGATTTCATGTTTACTCCAGCCAATGTAGATGATAGGTTTCCACTTAAACAAAAGAAATTTCACGATAAGATATTCGGAAAGATTTTTGGTGACAAAGGCTATATTGGTAAAGATTTATTCGATAGATTATTCGTAGATGGAATACATCTTATAACAAAGGTGCGTAAAAATATGAAGAAGAAAGCTATGGACTTTATGGATAAGGTAATCCTTAGAAAAAGAGCTATTATAACGTGAGTTCGATCTAAGTAATAGCTTTATTAGGCAGCATATTAGGTATTTTCAATTGGGATAAGATCTAGGGATAAAAATTTCTCAAAGAATAATCTCTTTAATCAAACTGGAAATTTACTTCAACATTTAATCCTATTATATTAAAAAAACGTTTTTAAAACTATATTTCAATAATGTAATAGACCCGAAACGAAAAGTTCCATAAAAATGATTTACTATACAGTCAAATTAACAAAGAAATTATAGATTGACCTGAATACAAACTCTACTATTGTGATATGGACACTTCCACATCCCTACTTTTTCATTTTTATCATTAAAATTACCATCTTTATCAACCAACCAAAACCACTCTCCATTCTTATGATCTATTATATTATTTTTAATAAATTCCCAAATAGATAAAGCTGCATTAATATATTTTTCATCACTAGTTAATTGATACATTTTATAAAGCCCAACAATTGCCTCAGCCTGCTGCCACCAATGCCTATCATGATCTATTTCACCAGTTTTCCAATTAATTTCATTCGCCACTCCTCCATCAGAATCTATAGCCTCATCAATAAAAATATCGGCTATATGTTGTGCCCTCTGATTTACCTTGTCCCTTAAACTAGAATCACCTATTACATTAGCTGCTTCCATTAATAGCCAAGCGGTTTCTATATCGTGTCCATAGGAATAAATAGAACTTTTTAAATCCCACTTTTCGTTAAAAAAAAGATGTAAGTGACCTGTTTCTGACAGAAATTTATTTAGAAACAAGTCGATTAATGCTTTTAATGCTTTTTTAAGCTTTGGGCTGTTATATATTTTATATAATATAGTATATGCTTCTAAGAGATGTAAATGAGTGTTCATTGTTTTAGGCTCATTAACATCCTTCTCACTTAAGCGCATATCCTTTACGACACTCCAATCGTCATTAAAGGCTTCTAGATATCCTTCATTCACACTATCGTATGCTTTGCTTTCTATAAAATCAAAAATTTCTATCGCCCAGTTTTTGGCAAATTCATTCTGTGTCAAGACATAATATTCCGACAAAGCATAGATCACAAAAGATTGTGCATAAACCTGCTTTCTCCTATTAACAACGTTCCCTTTGTAATCTAACTCCCAAAAAACACCACCATTCTTAATATCTCTAAAAAAATTTACAAGATAATTATAACTCCTTCTACATAAATCTATATACCTACGATCTTTATAAAAATTTGAAGCCGCAGAAAATGTCCATAAAATTCTTGCATTCAATATTATTCCTTTGTTATTTTCTGTTCTTTTTAAGTTAGGATAATCAATATGACCTATAAATCCACCATTATCATAGTCTACTGCATTAGTTTTCCAATAATGTAAAATATTCTCTAATTCATTTTCCAAAGATTTTTTTAAATATTTCTTTTTATCCATTAATTCCTATGTTTTTAAATACTATTCTTAAACTTAATAAAGTGGAGAACCCTCTTGTAAACAAGAGGACTCGACACCTTTGGCAAAAAAAGAGGGCAAAAACTAATTAACAAAAAATTTATCATCTAATTCAAAACCAATAACATAAGCTAAACAAAAAAACAAATAATTATAAATTCTAAACTGATTCTTCTTGACGATGAAACTATTATTATTTAATATTTTACTATTCTTGTATTAATACTTCTGCTGCTTTCTGTTTCTAAGCAAACCAAATATACCCCACTTTGGAACATTGAAAAATCTAACCTAATTCTATTAACAGACACCTCTAAAGAATTATTAATCACCTCACTACCTAACATATCGTAAATTCTAATTCGCCTAAGATTAGAAGGCAAATTAGATAGAATTAATTTATTTTTTACTGGATTTGGGTAAATAATTAACTTATCCAAATCATCTAAATCATCAACTGACAATAACATATGATCTGAGAGATTTTGTACAACGGGCTGCATAGGTCCCCATCCTCTATCAGTCCAAGACCATACCAATGAACCGTGCCACCCCCTATTTATTAACTCAATACCTAAATCAGATGCATTTACCCCAAAGGTATCCTGTGGATAATACTCTGCAACAACAGTAGGTTTATTCAAATTCTGATCTGAAAAATTTTGATGAAATGGAGAGCCTTCAGTACCAGCCCAATTATAAAAATGGATATTATAAAAATCTAAATATCCATTGAGTTCACCTCCCTTTTCGATTAATCTTTCGTCTGTATAATTATTATAATATCCATTACTATCATTATCTACCATAGAAGTAAAACCTAAAGCTCCATTTGTAATTTTAACATCAGGTTGTGCATTTCTAATCGCTCCAGCTATTTTATTTACAGACCATTGTATATCCACAATTGAAACTTTATCTGTAAAATCTGGCCAATGACTTGCATACTCCGTTGTCATCCCTTCTGGCTCATTAAAAACTTCCCAAGCATATAGTCCAGGATGATTACCAACTTCACTTACCAAAGGTATTAGACATTTATCCAAGTAGGCTTGTAAATGGGCTTCTGAAACAAGGATATTCTTATTCCTAGCGGAATTAACATTCCACTGTCCTCCTTTTAACATATCAAAGGACCATAAGCATATTTGGATCTGCACATTTTTCTCGACAGCTAGGTCCAAAATAGACTTTAAATCTGTTGCAAAGAAATCTGGATTATCCGCCACAAACGAGTCATTATCATCAAAAACAGGGCTGGTTGAACCGTTAGTATGAAACCACCATCGAATAACATTGCCTCCACTTTCCGCTACTTTATCCATAATATTTCCGAATTGTTCCAAATTCGGATGGTATTTAGTCCCGTTTTGTTCTAGTCCAATATCTCTTCCGTAATTTACCCAGGCAATATTTACTCCATTAACTATTTCAAAGTTCGGAAAACTATTTCTCTTACCTAATTCCTTTTCAGACCTTTTTAGTGAGCCAAAAGATAGTTTTTTATTAATTAAAGAAGGAGAAGCTTTAATATTTTCAATTATTTCTTGTTTGTAATTCTCGTGATTGTGCCATTCTCTTTTTCCTAGGTTTTGAGCAGATAAAATGCAGGAAAATGTTAGTAATAGTAACGACAGAAATCTTGTGTTTTTAGTTTTCATTTTTTTTAAATTATTTAGATTTTTTTTTTAATTTAGGGATTATAAAACCTAAACCTACTTATCTAAATCTAGGGTCGATCAAAATTAATTTTTAATACCAATAATTCTTAACAGTATTTTATCAAATTATAACCCTTTTTCTACTAATGAAATCTTTAACTCAAAACGTCCATAGAGAAATTACTCCATTAACTTCTAAAGATTGTTTTTTGATCTTTGATAGAACAAAAAGCGATTTTACTTTTCCCATACATTTCCATCCAGAATATGAACTTAACTTTATTTTTAATGGAAAAGGAATTCAAAGAGTGGTAGGTGATCATATCGCAGAAATTGACAATTACGAACTTGTACTTGTTGGTCCAAATTTATTTCATGGTTGGATGCTTAATAATTGTACTGAATCAAAAATTCATGAAATCACTTTACAATTTCATAATGATCTATTCGATAATAAATTGCTGAGTAGGGCCATTATGAAACCAATAAAGGAAATGCTTATTCAATCCTCCTGTGGAATTTTATTTACCAAATCCACTGCAAAGAAAATATATCCAAAAATTAATAAACTTTCTAAACTTAAAGGATTAGATTATTTTTTGAAATTTATTTCAATTTTACATCTATTATCAATTTCGGAAGGCCAAACTAAGCTATCTGCCTATTCATCGATTAAAAAAGATTTTCACAATAGTGATAACATAAAAATAATATATGAGTATCTCCAAGAAAACTTTAGCAAAAAGCTTAAAGTAAAAGATTTAGCAACTCTTGTAAATATGACAGAGGTATCATTCAGTAGGTTTATCAAAAAAAGAACAGGTAAAACATTTATTGAGTATTTAAATGATATTAGAATAGGCTTTGCTTCACAATGGCTTATAGAAAAAGACGAGTCGATTGCAGAAATTGCTTACAATTGTGGATTTAATAACGTATCTAATTTTAACCGGGTGTTTAAATCGACCAAAGGATTAACACCAACGGAATATAAACATAATTTCGAAGGTATTAAACGTGTATTATAATTTTATTAATGTGTGAAATTTTCAAAATTACTTAGGAGAACGTTTTACTGCTTTACTAAAACAGTTTACCAAAGCGTATTCAGAAAATAGGTTTATCGAGAAGTTCTATTTACAAAAAATCCAAGATTTGATAAATTCAGATTTTGGATTTTCTGTTTTTTGGCTGTTTAGCCGAAGATTTGATGTTTTCAGAGTAAACAAGACATAGTTATCCCTAGTATTTTTTTTTTGTGTTTCTTTGAATTTAGGCTACTATTTATGCTTGATTGTTTTGTATTCGTCAGCCTATTTCTAGTGCATTTGTTGTATGTATACCGTAGAAGATCCAGAGCTTTTCTGTAGCCTTTGTTTTAGAGTTAATCTTTTTGAGGTGGTAATTTTTCTTTACAAAAACTACCTTCTAAACGAGTCGCTCTTTCTTTGGTAATTATAGCTTTTAGTTGTTTTTCTTCTTTATAATTTTTTGGAAGTTTTTCTTTGCGTTTAAAATCTGTTTGAATGTAATGTTTAGTAACAAAATTTCTATTTTTATTAGTGGCATAAATAGCAACTGCTCCTAATATCTTAAGCTTGGTTTTGGTAAGTGATTGTGTCTTATGCACGGTGCTTTGTAGCCGTGTACCTTCGTTAAAAGCGTTAAAGCTTAAATGTTCTATAAAATTGATGCCACCAATCTGTAGTTTATTTACTTCAGCTCCAAATTCTACAGGTTTTACTTGCTTTACCCTTATAATGGGTCTGATATAATCCTTAACAATACTAACAATTCTATTTTTAGGAGATATCCCTGTTTTAAAGTAAGATTTTTGCTGTTCGAGTATTTTTTCAATGGTTGCCACCCTGCGATAATAATCAACAGTAAAGACGATTTTGTGAGAATTACGAAGCCATTTTTCAAAGTCGTTAAGCTTCTTTAATAAATTTCTTCGGGGCAAGCCCATGGAGCATTTTAAAGGAACACGTTTTCAAACTTCAAACATTTACTAGCGAGGCAAGCCTCGGGGTGTTAAACCATCCTAGAATAAATGCAACAAAGCTCTAGTAAATGGCTTTCGCTTTTTAGTAGTTTTATGACACATTTTACTAAATCTAATATAGCGCTTTTTCCATTTAATATATTTGGAACGAACCATTTTTACTCACACAATTTTATAGGTTTTCTTAAGTTATCCATACAACCAATCTACCGCTTCCCAAAGTAATTTTTGTACTGTAGGATAACGAAGTTCACTCTCATGACAAGTGGCATCTACAGTAATTTGATTTTTACTATCTATATAAGACTTACAATGTGCAAATAAATCTTTTTCTAAGGTGTCTATATCTAGTTTGCCTGCCAATTCACAACGAATCTGACTTACTATTTTAAAATTGGTCAGACGATTTCAATCCTAAATGAATATCGCAGAAAAATTGATAATCAATATTAGAATTAAGTTGTTCGATGAGTTTTTTATCTGAACAACAGGCATAATGCTTTATAATCATTGAGCCTATCCCCTCTTTTGTGCTAAATAGTACCCGCAGTAATCCAAAAGATTTGTTGTTATTTTTGGTTTAACAAGAGATTTAGTATTTGAATGTTTTAGCTATAAAGGTGTTAAATTAGTTTTAAAGACGCTTTTATTGGCTTCATGTGATTTAGATTCGAAGTATTTTATTTTTGTTAATCAATTTTATAGACAGATGCGTAAACGGTTCGAGCAACAAATGGAATTAGGAGTAAAACCTATTGCAGAAACTCCTGTACGGGTAAAAAGTCGGGATGATATCCCTGCCTTGATTAAACCCCTATTATTAATTTATACTACCCCAATTTATAATGAGAAGATTTTTTATATTTTAGAACAAAACTGCTTAGCGGTAAAAAAGCTACAGGTCGTTTTGGACTAAATTTGTGGCAAATTTTTGTTTTAGCTCAGTTTCGTTTGGCTTTAGGAATTGATTATGATCGTTTAGATGAGATGGTTTCTTCTCATAATGGTTTACGTCAACTCCTTGGTATAGAAAACAATACTGATTTTTATTCAGATACCTTTATTGATTTCAGTTATGATCATATTGTGGATAATGTTCGTTTACTGGATGATCAGACTCTAAACCAAATCAATGATGTGATCGTTGAATTTGGTCATAAAGAAGTGTTTAAAAAAAAGAAGCGGCAGCATTATTTGTCAAAAGGGATAGTTATGTTTTAGAGAGTACCGTTCATTTTCCTACCGATTACAACTTGTTATGGGATTGTGGCCGTAAAGCTTTGGACACTATAGAGAAGATTACAGAGCGTTGCCCCAACCTATCAGGCTGGGGAAAAACTAAGGACTGGAAGCGGGCGCTCAAAAATCGTTGCCGTGCTTTGGGTAAAGCAAGTGCCCCTGGAGGTAAAAACAAAGAACAACGTGTCAAAAGAACAATAGAGGATTATCTTGATAAAGCACGAGTTTTAAGTAAAAAAAATCACACTACCCATATAAATTTGATTGCTGATGATCTACAAACATTAGCATTAGGGTTAGAATTAGAGCGTTTTACTGAATTATTAGACAAACATATAGATTTAGTAGATCGTCGATTATTACAAGGCGAGCAAATCCCTCACGGGAAAAAATGTTTTCCATCTTTGAAGACTACACTGAGTGGATTAACAAAGGTAAAAGTCGCCCCAATGTAAAACTGGGTCAAAAATATCTATCACTACGGATCAATATGCACTGATTATCGATCATCGAGTGATGGAAAATGAATCAGATTCCCAAATTGTGATCCAAACAGCTGCTGATTTACTTTGCAAATACAAAATACAAAGTTGGAGTTTTGACAAAGGATACTATCATTCAGATAACAAACAATACCTTAAGCAAAAGGTAGCACTGGTGGTGATGCCTAAGAAAGGAAAACGTACTAAAGCGGAAACCATAGAAGAAACCGATCCTGCTTTCAAAACGCTCAAAAATAAGTATAGCGCAGTAGAATCCAATATCAATGAACTGGAGCATTGTGGACTGGACCGCTGTCCTGATAAGGAATATCACGGGTTTAAACGGTATGTCAGTATAGGGATCACCGCATAGAATCTCAAAAGAATAAGAAGGGAATTAATAAAACAAGAGCGGAAACGCTTAAAGAAAGAGCCAAGAGAAGCCTATAAGGTTGCTGCTTGATTATATAAACAGCTAACTAACAAGTAAAGACAGGATACCTATGCCTAAAAGTACTAAAATTAAGAGAAAACACGATTTTCTAAATTAAAACCAGTATAGAACCAAAAAAAACGAAAATCAATTAGGTGTTGACACTAATACTAAAAATTGATAAGCTAAAAAATCAAAATAATCGAGTTTTCTCCTAGAGACTAAATAACATTTCAAAACCCGATTGCTGCTCTTTAAGCTTCAAAATTTCGACAAGAGAACCCCAGATAGCGATATAAATTTTACCTAAATAACTCTGTAAGAAACGAGCATAAAATCAATCAAAATTTTCTTCAACAGATAAAAATGAAAAATGATGCTGAAACTAACTTATTCTATGTAATTTCATAATCAATGAAAAGTAAAACCCCGTTTTTTGCTCCTGATAGCTGTTTTCGGGGTTTTATTCAACTTAATTTACAAAGAAATCATACTATTTACAAGGGGTTTACTGTTTTATGAATATGTCTACTAACCTCATAGCTGGAAAAGTCTAATTAACGTCGAACGTAAAAATTCAAAAACTTAGATAAAATTTTCAAACCTCCTTTTTTATTTATGTCTTTTCCATCAATCTTTGACGAACTGTACTTTATCCTTACCAAATACTGATAAAATATAAAGCCCAGATGCCATATCTGAAATAATCAATGATTCATTATTAGTGGTTAATTTAGTTCGCTTAATAACCTTGCCCATTAGGTCATATATAGTTAGAACATCGTTCTCTTCCACTCCTTGAATTATTATAGAATTAGATGAAGGGTTAGGATACACTGATAGAATTTCTGATTTTACTTCTTCTGGCTTTTCTCGATTACCTAATGAAACAATTTTCCATTTCTGATTGTTGTTTTCAGAATTAAAACCCCAAATGTGAACATTAGCATCAATAGCACCAGCAGCTCTATCTAATGCACTTGATATGCAATGCATCGGTTTTAAACTAAATGAATTACTACCATTCCTAATTACTTTCCATTTCTGATGATTACCTTCCGAACCTGTCCAAGTAGCAACGTTTTCTCCGTTACCGCAACGTGCATAAGGAACTTCTAAAAATCTATTAGTTCCCAAGTTTCTTATGGTGTACACATTATCTCCTTTATGATTAAAAACCCATACTTGGTCATTATAAGGATATGGACTACTCATAATCGAACTATGTTGTTCATTAGCTCTTGATAACAATCTTTGATTAGATTGCGTAGACTCTATTTGATATGAACCATTTATTATGAGTTGTGTAAATGCCCCAGTGACAGTTACATTATCAATCTGATCTCTATCAATTGCTTCTTGCCAAGAAGTATTTAATGGTCGAATATGAGTTTTATAAATATATCCCGAACCAGATTGTGGAGCATTGGGAAGGTTTACAGTAACTGATTTTATTCCTTTTCCTGCAGAAACAGTAACATTTTGCTGAGCGATCCAATTGGTAGCTGACCAAAATTCTACTATGATTTCTCTATTCGTAGATGCTTCATAATTTACATCTATTTGATATGAGTTTGCTTGTACAATACTTGTAGGAGCATTACTAAAAGAAATTTTATCTTCAAGTAATTGTTCCTCTACACTTACATTATTGATTTGATCTCTATCCAAAGCTTCTTGCCAGCTACTACCAACAGGCCTAATATGTGCTTTATAAGCATAGCCTGTACCAACCGCTGGGGCTACAGGAAGATCAACAGTAATAGTTACATTCCGAGATCCTTTTTCTACTGACACCATTTTTTGAGCAAGCCAATTCGTTCCTGACCAGAACTCAACAACAATTTCTCTGTTTGTTTGTGCACTATATTTAATATCAAACTCATATGAGGTTTGAGGTTGAATTGATGTTGCTGCATTTACAAATGCTATCTCATCAGGAATAGTAGTATCATTACAATCCTCACCAGGTAGTCCGTAACAACCAGTACCTGCAGGACCTAAAACGGGATTCCAGTTAATTCCTGGTACCCAATTTTCTCCTCCAAATTCATATGCACCTGCATCTGGTGCTGATCCAACAAAACCATCAGTTATACCCGATATTCTTCTACCAGCGTTTACAGCAGGAGAATTAGATCTTAGTGTAAATTTATTACCATTATAATTCGTATACCCTGATTGAGTAATTACATTATTTTGTTTATCCGCATCTCTTTCGAAAGTACCTTCATCCTCTTGTGTAGAAGGGTCATCCTCAGTTCTAACATCAGCAATATTGTTCCATACTTTCACATTTGAAAAAGCTGTTCCTTCCTTATGCCAAGCTCCCATTGCTCCACCTTTAGCCTTTACCAAAGTATTATTAAAGACATCAATGTCTTTACCATTCCAGTTGATCTGAACTCCGGTCCATTCTACATTCCACACCACATTGTGATGAACCGAAAAAGCTTCTGCATCATTATCAAGATAAATCCCAGCTGCTTTTCGTAATTTTCCTCTACCTTCATTATCATGAAACCAATTATGATGAATCTTACCATTATGAGGACCTCCTACAGTGTATAATAGGGCACAATCATCATTAATCAAATTTGCCTTATAAATATCATTATAAGAAAATTCACTATTATTATTAAAAAATTGAATCCCATCTCTTCCTCCTCTAAAAATAGTATTGTTCTTAAACAAAGTATTTTTACCTCCTCTGGCATTTATTGGCGCGTCATAAGATCCCAAGTAATTAAAATCGTGAATTCTAGAATTTAGAATCTTGTTTTTATCTCCACCTACTTTAATACCGTTTGCTGCTCCAAAGGCTATTTCACAACGTTCAACTACGTTGTTATTTCCCTCCATTAATACACTTTGTTTATTGGCTGAAAATCCTTTTTGAACACCTAATATATGGTTCCCATAAAAAGAAGAAACTCCATAAATCAAATTGTTATTCGAATTTCTAGGCATGTCGATTGATCCCCCAAATACAGCTAAATTTTTAATATGTACATAGCTTCTACCAGAAAGATCAATAGTTACCTTTCTTCTTCTCATCTGCACAGCTCCATTAGACGGTGCAGAACCGTTTGGCATTTGAACAAATAATTCTTTGGTTTGGGAATTAAACCACCATTCATTTTGATAATCCAATGCTCCTTTTACTCCTTCCAAATAAAAATCTCCTTTATCTTTTGGGGCATGAAACGTACGTATCCAGTTTGGATTTTTATCTAGTTTGAAATTCACTCTTCCGGGAGAACTACTATTAATAAGTGCTTTCCAAGCAATCCATCCAGACCCAGGTTTATCTCCATAAAAAAATACAGTTCCACCTGACCAATTAATATTAGGGATTTGGGATGATGTCAAAAATGCACCATTAACAACATTACCTCCACTACCTCCATCGTTTCTGCGAGAATTCAACGTAAAAGGTGTACCATCTGTGTTATTAGGCCACCTAGCAAGATCCATAGCCGTGTTACCATTTAACACAAAATTTTCCTGACCTAAATCCCAATCTACTTTTATCTTGTAAATTGTTCCATTATCTTTCTGCCAACCGCTTAAAGCTTGCATAGCAGAAATAATTACTTTTTCTCCATTTTTAGCAATATATGTTATCGGTTGACCCGCACTACCAGATCTAGCTGGTCTAACAATTTCTTCATAGGTTCCTTGTCCAATAATAATAACATCACCAGCTTGTGCTACTGCAGATGCTTTTCCAATTGTCTTATATGGACTTGATTGTGTTCCGGAATTTGAATCATTTCCGTTTTTTGCTACATAAATATTTTTCGCATGTAAAGAAGACACAAATATGAATAAGAGTATCCATATACATTTTCGAAAAAAAATTTTAAAAGTTTGATTATTTTTCATTGTTAATTGTTGAGTTGGTTTAATTCAATTTCAAAATATAACATCACTGCCTATTTCTGTATTACTTGTTCTATTAACCGCAGGTATTATGCTAGAATTCGTTAAATCGAACAACGATTTGAGATCTAAAAAGCCTCTTTTTTTCCAATAAAATTCTTGAAAAGGGTTGATCCAACTGATAAAGAAGGACTCACCCGATTAAGTTAAACCGGGTAATTTCTTGTGATTAACAAAAACATCCTTCTAAAAACAATTTAAAACAACTATCACACAACTTTCTTTTTTATATAAACATTTTATATCATACCTATATCGTCAATATAAATAGTAACGCTCGAACCACTAAACTCCTGAATAATGAACTGATCCATAGTTCCATCAATAATTCCTAATTCTTCCAATGTAAATGTAAAATCTAACCATTCTCCACCTTGTAATGTTACTATCTTTCCATCATCAAATTTTTCATTAACAACTATTTTAACATCAGTACCTCCTACTCCATTATAATACAATGATACTTTTATTGCTGTAAAATCTGATATCTGTAACGGAGCACCTCCATTACCTATCTGAAATCCGGAAAAACTATCGGTAATCCTTTCAATTGAAAATTCTCCTCTTCTTACTTGAGTAGTGCTATCGAAAACTTGCGATCCTCCCCATCCTCCAATCCACCATCCAATAGCTAAAAAATCATCATAAATAACAAATTTAAATCCAAAAGCTACATCGGATTCTGTTACACCACCAGGAGTTTCAACGAAGATTTTAGCTTGCACTATATTTTCTGGTACCAATACTTTAATTTCAGTACTTGAAAAAGAAACAATCTCTGCATCAACATCACCGAACTTAACAGACAAAAGACCATCAAATATATCGCCGTTTATGGTAACCTCTTCACCTGCACCTGCAGCCAAAGGAAAAATCGAATTAATCTCAGGCTTTGGTTGATTAATAGAAAAAGGTAATGTAGCTGTTCCAAAATTAGTTACAACTTCTAATATGCTATCAGAAACTCCATAAGGTGCATTTTCCGGTATTGAAATGACTATTGTCGATTCGGTTACAAATGAAGGATTTACAAACGCGGGTTCGCCATTAAATAAGACCTCTCTAGTAGACCCCAAATTTTGTCCGCGAATTGCATAAAAGCTATTTCTAAAACCAGAAGATACTAGTTCGCTAGTTTCAACTAAACTTACTTCCATAAGTATTGGCGGTTCATTTGAAAAAAGCTCCCTTGAATCATCACCTTCACAGGAAGTTAAAAACAAAATTACAATTAGTAAAAACAACTTATTTACCAGAGTAAACCTTTCTTCAGTTAAGATTAAATATCTTTTCATAGCTCTTTTTTTTAATTAAAATCATATGGAACTGGTGGTTCCAATAATAATGGATTTATTGCAACGTCACTCGCAGGATATGCTAATATAAAATCATCTATTGATGGTGTATAATTTTCAGAAAAAATAACATTAGGATCATCATTACTAAATGTTCCTCGTTCTTGATTACTTATAATATCAATAGCTTTAGATCGATCAATTCTTCCTAGATCAAACCAATAATCACCTTCAATAGCCAACTCTATTCTTCTTTCCTTTAAAATATCATCAAAAGTGATTGACGGGAAACTGCCTAAACCAGCTCTTGTTCTAACACTATTAAATGAATTTAGTGCAGCCGGATCGGAAGTGGATGCTCCTCCTGCTAAAATAGCTTCAGCATGAATCAACAAAACTTCTGCGTACCTCATAATATAAGTATTATTAGCCGTCCCTTGACTTATTCCTTCACCATCATTATCCTCTGGCGTACCAACAACATACTTCTTAATAGCTGCTCTAGTATTCTGAACATTAACATCGTCAGGTACCGTAAAACCACCTGAAGTTGATAAAATATTGGGATAAACATCTCCTGCCAACATAATTGTTGGTTGTCTACGAAGATCTCCAATCTCATATGCAGATTGTAAATCAATCGTAGGTCCAATAACTGAAAAACCATCTCCTGTTCCAGTAATTGTAGAATTTAATGCAAAAGATGCCTGCATTGAATTTCCTGTTCCATAACGATTGGGCTCCCATTGTAATGCAAAAACAGATTCTTCATTATTATTATTAACTGTAAGAAAAAGATCAGCATAAGTAGTACCAGGGATATCCTGTCCATATAATTTAAACTCACCGCTGTTAATAACTGTTTCAGCCTCTATCCTAGCTTCGCCATATTCTTGTTGATATAAATGGATCTTAGCCTTAAACGCTCTAGCAGATCCGCTAGAAACGTGACCATTATCCTCATAATTACTTCCTCTTACTTTTTGGTAACAATTATCTATTGCAAATTGTAAATCCATTTCGATAAACTGATAAATGTCTAATACCTGATTAGTATTTACTATAGGATTATTCGCTAAATCCAAATTATTTTCAATAATTGGAACTGCTCCCCATGTTCTTACCAAATAAAAGTAAGCGACTGCTCTCATAAAATGGGCTTCGCCTAATGTATTGTTGACGACCTCCTGAGAAATAGAGGGAGAAACTCTATCCGGTAAAAAATTGATAATCGCATTACTCTGAGCAACAACACCCCATAAAGATTCCCATCCGTCGGATAAAACCGAATTATCACCAGTAATGGAAAAATTACCATAATTTACTATATCTCCCGAAAACGTTCTAGCATTTCCTGAAAGTAATTCCGAAATAGACCAAAAAGCTTTATTATTAAAATTAAACCAAGGAACACTATACAAAGCATTAGTAGCAGCTACCAGCTCCTCCTCATTAGAAAAAAAATTGTCCAAAGTAATCGAATCTTCAGGAGGGCGATCCAAAAACTCATCAGTACTGCAAGAATTCATGAAAACCATTGAAGTAACAATAAGCAGCACTACCGTTATTATATTTAAAAATTTCATAAAAATATTATTTAAAATTAAAATTCTGCGTTAACACCAAAAGTAAATGTTCTCGCACTTGGGTATCTACCCCTATCTATCCCCATTTGTAAAGCATCTCCATTAAAAGAACCTATCTCCGGATCGTAACCTGTATAATCCGTGAAAGTATACAAATTGTTAATAGTTCCGTATACTCTGAATTTACGAATTCCAAGTGTTCTTATAAGATCATCAGATAAACTATAACCAATAGTCACATTTTGAATTCGTAAGTAAGAACCATCTTCAACATATCGATCCGAAATAAATAAATTCTGATTATCATCTCCTCTTCGTGGTCTAGGAAATTCCGCATCAATATTATCAGATGTATAAAAATCTTGCGCTTCTGTCAATTGATTCGTAAATAATCTTGCCAACGACGTGGATTCTCTTCTTGTTAAATTCAAAATATCATTTCCATAGGAACCTTGAAGAAAAATACTTAGGTCAAAATTCTGATATCTAAAATTATTATTAAACCCAAAAGTAAAGTCAGGATGAGGGTTACCTATAAACGTTCTATCTTCCTCATTTATAATACTATCTCCATTAAGATCTTCATATTGAACATCTCCTAGATAATTATCCCCCAAACTATCGGAAAAAGGAATTCCAAACTGAACTGGTGCACCAGTAAGATCATCTTGACTTCTAAATAAACCTTTTACTTTATACCCCCAAAATTGACCTATTGCCTCCCCTTCTACTGTTCTTGTAACTGGTGTAGATAAAAAAGAAGTATTTACACTTCGAATAATTTCCAGACTATTTTGATTTAAGTCTGTGACTTCATTCTTGTAATGCGAAAAGTTTAAACTAGTATTCCAGGAAAATTTCCTCGATGGATCGGTTGAAAAAGCTAAACTAACATCGATTCCTCTGTTATTCATACTTCCTAAATTAACAAAAGGAGCTCTAATACCTCCCAAATCAGCTTCATCACCAGAAGGACCCGTAACATAAATAGGTAAAGGAAGCTGGAACAAAAAATCTTTCGAATCTTTATTATAAACGTCGATAGTTGCATTTAATTTACTATCAAAAACTGTAAAATCCAGGCCTATGTTGGTCTGCCTAGTTTCTTCCCATTTTAAATCTGGGTTTGGAATGTTTCGTACTAAAAAGCCTAAACCTAAACCCGTAGGAACATCGTCCAGACTGGAACCATATAAATAATTTGGTATATCCTGATTTCCAACAACGCCATATCCAACTCTTAACTTTAAATCATCAACAACATAATTTACATTCTCCATCCAAGGCTCTTGGTATACTTTCCAAGACGCAGAAAAAGAAGGGAAATAGCCCCATTTATTGTTCCCTAAACCATCAAATTTAGAAGAACCGTCAGCACGAAACGTAGCTGTTAAACCATATTTACCCATCAAGGAATAAATTGCTCTACCATAGTAAGAATTTAGAGTAGTACTATTTTTATAAGAATCTGAACTTACAATTTCACCTGCATTATTCAAGGTTTGGACATTATTATTAACAAAACCTTGACCAGTAACTTGCGTACCATTCCAAGAAGACTCTTGAGCTTCTTGTCCTAACAATAGAGACAAATTGTGTATTTCATTTAATGTTTTATTAAAACTCAAATAATTCTTTACAATCCAAAAACGATTTTCCGCTCGCTTTTCTTGGAGTGTTGCATTATTATTAATAAAACGCCCCCATTCATACGTAGGAGTAAAAATAGAATTTGTGAAAAAATCAAAATTTCCACCTATTTCGTTTCTAAACTTTAAATCATTTGTAATATCAAACTCTGTAAATATATTACCTAAAGCAGAATGCTTCCTCAATTTATTAGTTATACTTAAAGCCAAAGCAACTGGATTAATACTTCCTTCGTTCGCGGAAGGATCAGAAGGAGGTCCTGCAAAAGTTCCATCAGCATTTCTTACAGCTACTTCTGGAGCTTGTAATAAAGACAAACTAACAACACCGTTCCTATCTCCGTTAAGAGTAATTTTTTCATCGGTTCTACCAGCAGTTATATTTGCACCTACTCTAAGCCAACTTTTTACATTACCCTCTACATTTACTCTAAAAGTAACTCTATCAAAACCAGAACCAATTACTGTCCCTTCTTGTTCTAAGTATGCTCCTGATATAAGATAGTTCATTTTATCAGTATTTCCAGAATAAGATAACTGATAATTTTTCATTACTGACTGTTGAAAAACCGCATCCTGCCAATCAGTTCCAGCTCCCAATAAGTTAGGATTAGCTAACTGTGGTCTTCTTGGCACTTGATATGCGTCAGATAATTCATTCTGAAGAACCGCATAAGTTGGAAGATCCATTACATCTAATAATTTTTGTGGTTCTTGTAAAGTCAAAAATGTACTAAAATTAAATTTACTATCCTCATTACCTATATTACCTTTCTTTCCATTTTTTGTCTTTATTATTACAACTCCGTTAGCACCTCGAGATCCATATATAGCAGTAGCTGAAGCATCCTTTAATATATCAATTGATTCAATATCTCCAGGATTCAAAAGAGCTAAAGGACTTGACCCTGTTTGACCGTTACCTCCAAAAGCCGAAGCATCTGTTCTTCCACTAGTACTAGAATTACGTGAATCCCCAGATATTGGAACACCATCAATAACATACAACGGTTCATTACTACCTGTTATCGATGTTAGCCCCCTGATTTTAACCGATATAGCCCCACCAGGTTTTCCTGAATTTTGAGTAACAGTAACACCTGCAGCTCTTCCCTGCAATAACTGATCAACCGTAGGCTGTGGTACATCTGCTATATCCTTTATTTTTATTGTGGAAATCGAACCATTAACGTCTAATTTTCGCTGAGAACCATAACCTATCAAAACCACCTGTTCTAACCCCTCTGCATCCTCTTCTAAAACTACATTAATTACCTTTCGTTTCTCAACTCGTTCCTCCAAATCATTAAAACCAATATAACTAAAAAGTAAGATATTATTCTCTTCGACAATAATTTCATAATTCCCATCAAAATCCGTAGATGCTCCAATATTTGTTCCTTTTACAATGATATTTACTCCAGGTATAGGTTCACCTGACGGATGTAAGACTTGCCCTGTTACCGTTTTTTGTGAAAAAGATTGCATAACAAAACACAACACACAAATACAAAACAAAAAAACACTTCCCTTGCGATTATAGATAAATTTCGAGTTGTTTTCCTTCATATTAATATTTTAAATTAATTTTAAACCTTATAACGATACAGAATTAAAAAAAACTTCATAGTTTTCTAAATGCTAATTTAGTATTCACGTTAATTATTCCTTAATACTATTTCATCATTTGGTGATATTATTCCTAAATCATTATCGAAAAAAAACTTTTATACTATTTATTATGATAAATATTAATTATTCAAAGAGTTTTATGCCAATATTCCTAAATTCGAAAACCTCTTAAAAAACTAGTGATGTTGTCTCGGAACAAAAACCTTTTTTTCGCATCAAATTGTAAGAGTAAATTTACAAATGGAATAAAACCTATATTAGACCTTAAGGCATATAAGAAATTTAGCGAATGTTCTGATTTAGAGATAGTCTAAGAGTCTTAATAGAAATTTAATTAGGAATTGATAAAATAATATTAACAATTTGATTATTCTGAATTTATATTTGTTTTCAACTAACATACGATGACGTTCCCATAATTTTATTTGAGAATTGTTCAAAAAAAATCAAAATTATATTATCTGCAAAATTTTATGATTTATACAAAAAAAATTCACTTTGACAATTACTTACTTCCCATTTTTTATCTTTCTGTGTTATTATTTTTTTGTTCGTGCAAATCTGTTAATAATTTATCTCAGTCCCATTTATTACTTGTAGATTCAAATGCTAAAAGTCAAGTTCATACCTTATATAATAAGATAAAAAGTATAACTAAAAAAGGGTATGCTTTTGGTCATCAAGATGCTACCGCGTATGGTATAGGTTGGAAAAATAATGGCTCCATATATAAAAGTGATGTGAATCTAGTTGCTGGTGATTTTCCCGGTGTATATGGTTTCGACATTGGTCATATAGAAACTAAACAACCTCATAATTTAGATACGGTCGACTTTAAATTAATGAAAAAATTGATACTCAAGGCCCACAAAGACAATGGAATTATCACTTTAAGTTGGCACCCAAATAATCCTAAAACCAATAAAAGCAGTTGGGACACAACATCTACCGTGAAAGACATTCTTAAAGGAGGGATATTACATTCTAAGTACAAAGAGGAATACCTAAAAAACGTTGCTAAATATCTAAAGCAATTAAATAAATTTTTAGGTAAAGATGTACCAGTAGTATTTCGTCCCTTTCATGAAATGAATGGCTGGTGGTTCTGGTGGGGTAACAAAAGTTGTACGCCTGATGAGTACAAAAGATTATGGAGAGAAACTGTAACATTATTAATAAAAGAATATAATGTACACAACGTCTTATTTATGTACTCTCCCAATCTATTAAACAAAGGTCAGCAGTTTTTAGACTATTACCCTGGAGACAAATATGTGGATTTATTAGGTATTGACCTCTACCAATATTCCTCTGACGAAGATTATGCGAATACTTTAAAGAAAGATTTAGCTATCCTAAAAAAGATAGGTAACGAAAAAAACATGCCATACGCACTTTCTGAAGCAGGATTAGACGGTCTAAACAGCAGTGATGATTGGTGGACAAATGTTCTTGACAAGAATATTAAAGATTCAGGAATATCTTGGGTTTTACTATGGAGAAACGCTCGTAAAAGTCATTTTTATGTGCCTTATAAGAATCAAAAGACTAGTTCAAATTTCATTCAGTATCAAAAATTACCTCACGTACTTTTCTTAAACGATTTAAAGAAAATAAAATAAATATTCATTTTAAGAACAAATATTATAAACAAAAATGCATAAATTAAAATTTAAAGAAAAGGCCGCTTACGGATTAGGTGATTTTGCATCATCTATGTTTTGGAAGATATTTTCAATGTATCTACTTTTCTTTTATACAGACGTTTTTGGGATTTCTGCTGCTATGGTAGGTACAATGTTTTTAGTTACAAGAGTTTTTGACGGTATCAATGATCCTATTATGGGAATTATTGCCGATAGAACTAATACAAAATGGGGTAAATTTAGACCCTACCTCATGTGGATGGCGATCCCTTTTGCTATTATTGGAATACTAACCTTTACCACACCAGATTTAAGCACTTCGGGAAAACTCATTTACGCTTACATCACATACGCTTTAATGATGATCGTTTATACAACCGTTAATGTTCCGTATGCATCTTTATTAGGAGTTATGACTTCTGATCTAAAAGATAGAACATCATTAGCTACTTTCCGATTTGTATTCGCTTTTGCTGGAAGCATTCTTGTATTAGCTCTTGCCGAACCATTAGTTAGCTTTTTTAGTAAAACTGCTTCTGGAGTTGATGATACTCAAAAAGGGTGGCAATATACCTTGATAGTGTATGGAGTTATCGCAGCTGTTCTTTTCTATCTTACTTTTTATTACACCAAAGAAAGAGTAAAACCTCCTAAAGAACAGAAAAATTCTTTAAAAACAGATTTAAAAAACCTAGCAAACAATAAACCGTGGTTTATCCTATTAGGTGCAGGAGTATCTTCGTTGATTTTTAATTCATTGAGAGATGGATCTGCTATTTATTATTTTAAATATTATTTTAACAATCAAGAAGCATTTAAGCTTTCCATAATCGAAGTCGCTATAAATTATAGTACACTTTATTTAGTTTTAGGGCAAGCATTTAACATCATCGGAGTTCTTTTAGCTAAACCTTTATCTGATAAAATAGGAAAAAAAAACACATTCCTACTTTCAATGGTTTTTGCCACAACAATGAGCTGTATCTTCTTTTGGTTTGAGGAAAGTGATTTAATATTAATATTCTTATTCCAATCATTAATTAGTATTAGCGCTGGAATCATCTTCCCCTTACTCTGGTCAATGTACGCTGATATAGCAGATTTCTCAGAATGGAAGACTGGCAGAAGAGCTACTGGTTTGATATTCTCATCATCATCTATGTCGCAAAAAATGGGATGGACTCTTGGAGGGGCTCTAACTGGCTGGATGTTGGCTTATTATGGATTTGAAGCCAATACTTCGCAAACAGAATCTGCCACTACAGGAATAAGAATGATGCTAAGCTTTATACCTGCGGCAGGAGCATTGCTATCTGCTATTTTCATATTTTTTTACAAATTAGATGACAAATTTGTTCGACAAATTAATACTGAGTTAATAGCGAGAAGGAAAAACGACAATTAAAAAGTATTTAAAATGATTAACAAAATAGAAAAACCATTCTCTAAAACTTTTGAAGAATTATTTAAAACGCATAAAGAATTAATTGAACAGAAAAACAGACCAATAGAAAACAACAATGGAGTATTCGAAAGATATGAAAAGCCTATAATAACTGCTGCGCATACTCCATTACATTGGAGATATGATTTAAACGAGAATACTAATCCTATGGGATTAGAGCGCATTGGTGTCAACGCTACCTTTAATGCTGGAGCAATTAAATGGGGTGACAAATACATTTTATGTGTTAGAGTGGAAGGATTTGATAGAAAATCCTTTTTCGCAATTGCAGAAAGTCCAAATGGAATTGATAATTTTTCATTTTGGGATAAACCTTTAATTATTCCAGAAACAAACAATCCAACAACTAATATATATGATATGAGATTAGTATCTCACGAAGATGGTTGGATATATGGTGTATTTTGTGCTGAAAGAAAGGACCCTAGTGCTCCAGCGGGAGATGTATCTAGTGCAATTGCAAGTGCAGGACTAGCTCGCACAAAAGACTTAATAAACTGGGAAAGATTACCTGACTTAATAACTCCTTCTAATCAACAAAGAAATGTGGTACTTCATCCTGAGTTTATCAATGGGAAATACTGTCTATATACAAGGCCCCAAGACGGATTTATAACAACTGGAGCGGGAGGTGGAATTGGCATAGGGTATACTGATTCAATGGAAAATCCAATTATAGAAAAAGAAAATGTCATATTTAATAAAAAATTTCATACCGTATATGAACTTAAAAATGGTTTAGGTCCTGCTCCACTTAAAACTAGAGATGGATGGATACATATGGCTCATGGGGTTCGAAATACTGCAGCGGGATTAAGGTATGTACTATATGTGTTTATTACTGATTTAAAGGATATTACTAAAATAAAATATTGCCCTGGCGGATATTTTATGGCTCCAAATGATGAAGAGATTATTGGAGATGTAGGTAACGTTTTATTTTGTAACGGATGGATTGAAGATCCAGATGGAACCGTTTTTATTTATTATGCTTCCTCTGACGTAAGGATGCACGTAGCAGTCTCATCAATAGATAAATTATTAGATTACTGTAAAAACACACCAGCAGATGCGCATAGCAGCTCAGAATCAGTTAAAACGATTCATAAGTTAATAAGACACAATCAGGGGCTATATTAGATTTTTCTATTTCCTACAAAAACTAAGAATATTTTTAATTTTAAAATAATTGGGTTGCCAAAATACTTTACCTTTCCTTATGTATTAGTCCTAATGAACTAAAAATAAATATTAAAATATTTAAAATTGCCGATGTGATGGTAAGGAATAAATTTGCTAGTAATTCGTTTATAAATAAAGTAAATATTTGAGTGCAATCGCTACTGAAATTCAAAACAAGGAGCCTAATATTCGTACCTCGTTTAGGTTCGTTCCTTTTATCAATAAGTGAATTACTAAAATCTTTAATAAGAGTTTGGTCAAAAAATTTAACTCTACTCCTATTAGTCGAATCAGGCAACATCGAATCTTTAGGAAAATTGATGTATAAATCAGTGAGTGCTTAAGAATATTTTGTCTTTAACAGCCAAATTAATAGAAGAACATAAACTAAAATTTTAATGAGGAGATAATACAAATAATTTGAAAGATTAAACCCATTAGTCTCTTCAATAGAAACATTTTCTTGATAATATAAAATTGAATAGATGAATAATAAAGACGAGTTATATCCTATTAAGTTTTGTCCAATTTTCAAATATAGAATGTGGGGTGGAGAAAAATTGAAAAATGTATTGAACAAACAATATACTGAAATGAACATTGGAGAATCCTGGGAAATATCTGATATAAAAGAAAGTCAGACAGTCGTAGCCAATGGGAAATTTAAAGGATTCACTATTAAGCAATTATCAAAAAAATACAAAGAGAGATTACTAGGCAAAGAAGTTTATGATAAGTTTAAAGAAGAGTTTCCTCTTTTAATAAAATTTATAGATGCACGAGAACCATTATCTATTCAAGTTCATCCTAATAATCTGTTAGCAAAAGAAAGACATAATTCTTTTGGAAAAAATGAAATGTGGTATATAATGCAAGCAGACGATGATGCTAATATAATTATTGGATTTAACAAAGAAGTTGATCAAAATACTTATTCTAATCATTTAAGAAATAATTCCCTTTTAGAAATTCTTAATAAGGAGAAAGTAAAGAAGGGAGATACTTTTTACATTCCAACGGGAAAAATTCATGCAATTGGATCCGGAGTATTATTAGCAGAAATTCAACAAACTTCAGACATAACCTATCGCATTTATGACTACAACCGAATAGATTCTAAACTAGGAAAAAAAAGAGAATTACACACTGAATTAGCACTTGATGCTATGGATTATACTTTTCAGAAAAAACATAAAACAAATTATAATATACTAAATAATACTCATAGTCCCCTAGTACATTCCCCATACTTTAAAAGTCATATTTTGAGAATTAATAAAGAATTAGTTCTTGATCTATCTGACATTGATTCTTTTGTCATCTACATATGTGTAGGCGGAAAATTAAAATTAGAATATAATAAAATTGAATACGATTTGAAAACAGGAGAAACTATTTTGTTACCAGCCACAATCAACAAAGTAAAAATTACCTCGAAGAAAGTTGTTCTAATCCAAGTAACTTTGTAACATGTTAACTAATAGTTAAATATATTGTTCAAGAATCTTTAAAATTCTAAAATCTAGAACCATTTAATTGAACTTGATTAACCATTTTTGCATTCAAATGTTTCAGTATTAAAAGGGATTTAACAAAATTCAAATCGATTAAATATGGTTAATGAAAGTAATTTCCTTCGGGATATTAAAAATTAACGAAAGATAAAGACGTATTCGGAAAAGCGTTTTAAATTATAAAAAGGGAGCCATGAAAATAAATTTTTAGAGGTCAGTATTTAAATACATATCTTTAAGTCACTAAAATACTTTATTTATGGATGTTTTCAAGGGCCAAAACCTTCTAGAGTTCTCTGATCGGTTCAAAAGTGATACTGATTGCAAGGAACATTTGTCTGAAATTAAATGGAAAGACACTTATCAATGTGTAAAATGCAATCATAAAGCTAGTCAAAAACGGAAAGATTTTTCAAGGACTTGTAATGTTTGTTCTCATACAGAATCTGCAACAGCTAATACCCTTATTCCATAAAGTGAAGTTTGGTTTGCGCAAGGCCTTTTTTATCTGTTTTGAGATGGCAACAAGCACTAAAAGTCTTTCTGCAAGTCATATGGGTACACGATACGATGTAACTGAAAGGACAGCTCGTTTGTTTATGCTAAAAGTCAGATAAGCCGTGGCATCTAGCGGTAATAATCAAATGGATGGCACTGTACATGTTGATGAATTTTTTTTAGGTGGAGTAGTATAATACTCACCATTTTTAAGACAGCTACTTAAATTACAAATTTAGTGCTGTATCAAAACAAAAATTGTTTTGGAATCAATCAAATATAAACTCACTTTACTTGAGATTGTTTCAAATTTTGATGTTCATCTTCCCTAAATATTGATCATATCTACTTGCAAGCGAAAGTTTATAGAAAATTCTTCAAAAGCTTTTGACTCAAAGACCAAAACAGAGGAGACAAATAAAGAAAAAAGTGCTTTTTACAGTAAAATTAATCAGTTGTGAGTTGAAAATGATTTTTTAATAAAGTCTTGGAACGACGAGTACTCCCGAAAACAGCAAATGGTTGTACAATTCCATTCAACACTAAGCCTTACTCAACAATGTGAACTATTAGAAATTAATCGTTCAGGAGTATATCATAAATCTAAAGGAGAAAGTCCGCTAGACCTAAAATTAATGAAAGAGATCGCTAGGCAATTTTCAAAGCATCCTTGCTACGGTGTAAAACGCATGATCGATTATCTCAATCTGGATTTAGGATATCGTATGAATATCAAGAGAGTCCGAAGACTTTGTAAACTAATGGGACTTCAAACTATCTGCGTTAGACCAAAGACTACTATTAGGAGATAAAACAAGTTTTGTGTATCCAAATTTATTAAAAACCCTTTAGATCCACCACCCTAATCAAGTATAGCAAACCGATATTACTTATATCCCGATGTTTCGCGAGTTTATGTAAATAGGTTCTAATGAAGTACATATCGAAAAATATGGAACTGGAGTATTTCTAATTCAATAAGTATAGAATGGTGCATTGAATTAGTAAATGATACTATTGAGAAATATGGAACTTGATAAATTCATAATTCAGATCAAAAATAACAATATACTAGCGATATTTTTATAACCACTTTGAAAAAGTACCAAATACAAATCTGAATAGATGGAAAAGGACTCGCTCATCATAATAAATATCTAGAGAGGTTTTGCTAGTACTTGAAATACAAAAAATACACCTTAAATCCGCCTATTGGTAGATTAGATTTGTATCAAAAAGTAAAGAGATATTGAACTTTATAGTAATAGAAGAGAGCATACGAAATTAGAAAAGTACCTCCAAATCAAAAATTTTACAAAAAACCAATCGCTTCTTAATAATTAAAAATATCCTTAAACTGCCCAATGGATTGGGAGTATCATACCATAAAAAAGCTCTAGACGTAAAACATCTAGAGCAAAATTATACTTCACTTAAATTAGAATATTGCACTAGTTAATCAAATAATTATTAAAATATGTTCTAACTACTTCGTTAAGAGGATAATTAACCAGAAACGTAAATAACCTTATTGGGAAACAACGTACATAATATCTCTATCTATTAATAACAATTTTTTTAGTAAAGATTTTGTTGTTTAATGTATTAGTAATTGACACAAAGTATATACCATCAACATATGATGTCATATCCAAAACGATACTATTTTCGATTAACTCTCCTCGTCCTATTTCTTGTCCCATAACATTAAAAAGAGTATACCTTAAAATGTCTCCAGAATTGTTGATCATATTAATGATTCCATTGGACGGATTAGGATAAATTTTTGCGATATCATCAACTAATTTATTATTTTCTTCTTCTACAACCGAATTCGAATTAACATCCTTTTTAACCCATTTAGAAAAAGAATTAAGAGTTTTAGCACCAGTACCTTTCGGATCTAACCAATTACGAAGTCTTGTACCATTAGTATTTCCCGAATTCCAAGAAACAGAGAATCTCCCATAATTGTCGTCTAAACCGTTATCATTAGTTCCATAACAAGCAGCAGATCCGCCAGCTAACTGGCCTATAATTCTTCCTGTGCTATCAAAAAGTGCGGATCCTGATGATCCTGGTTCTGTAACTCCTAAATCCCAGTCATCAATTTTCCACGCCTTCAAAACTGCTTTTCCGTCACCATTCAAATCAAAAGTTGAATATTTCGGTCGAGCATTGTCTCTACATACTTTCATAACATCGCCCCAAGGGTGATGAATACCTACAGTATAACCTGTTGGTCTTTTGCCCGAGCGATCCCAACCAGCAAATTCTAACCGCCAATTACCCAATCCTCCTGTTAAGCGGAGAAGCTTAAAATCAGAATTTGAATTGCTAGCCAATCTTTTAGCTCCACTGGTCGTTTGTTTCATACTACCATTTGTACTATTAGCTGTAGTACCACAGGAAGTTTTTGGACTTACCCAATTAAAACGAAATGCCCAAGTAGATTCTGATCCAGTATTACAATGGTTGGCTGTCAAAAGAAAAGGAGTCCCATCATTCTTTGTGTTATTAATTAGAGTTCCTGAGCAGGTAGACCCATTCATAATAACCAAAGCTACTGAGTGCTTTAGTTTATTTTTAAGATTATTAAAATCTTTACCAACCCAACAATTCACATCTCTGTTACAATCACCGGAGTCATTTAATGCCTTTTGTTGAGTCTCTACATCGGTAACTGATCGGTAACCATGTATTACTCTTCCAATATTAAGCTTTCCTTGACCAATAACGCTTTTAGGCTCTCTATATTCTATCCATACTTTTTCTCCTGATACCATCCAAGTACCTAACATTTCATCAGCGCTATTAAAAACATTGGTATATGCACCTAATAAATCCGTTTTATCATCATTATAAAAATATATCGTGGCGCCAATAGGTATGCTATATTTATCGAACACAAAATTTAATGTTTTTGCTCCGTCAGAATAAATCCCTAATCGATATAAGTGATCTCCGTTAGGAAGAATATCTAACGTACCGTCCTTTTTGACATCCACATCCACTTTAAATTCATGACCAAATCTATATGGTTTGGATCTATCAGAATCATTAACTTTATCTTCTGCTCTAATTTTTTTCAAGTTAAATAAGGGCATTTGAATTTCTGAAATATTTTTTTTAGAACTTTTTAAAAATTCTTCTTCCCAACTAGCAGGTTTTCCTTCATTGGTAACTTGACCTATAAATATCGCAGAATAAAATATCATTAGGGCACTTGCAATAGTTTTTTTCATTTGTGTAAATTTTAAATTTGGTTTAATATTAATTTGGTGATGTTCTAGAAAGAAAATGAAATAGCAAATATCAGTTATTACAAAACTTACAATTGAAAAATAAAGAACTATGGATTTGTTATTTTTAATAGAATTAAACCATTAAATATTAATTATTTTAAAAAAAAATGTGTCACATAATTCCTGAAATCATAATAAGCTACTTTACAGATAATAAATTAGAAGATATAGCTTAAAAAACAACTCTTAGACGGCATATCTATATGTCAAAAAGGTATAATTACCTAAGACCATGAATTGACTTTATAGATTAGTAAACCAGTAATACTTACCGTTGTTCTGAGAGTTATTTAGCCCTTGTACTAATGTACTGGTATTATTATTATAAGATTTCACAGAATATTTAGGATTAGAAAACTAATTTCACTCCCATTTACTTCTAAGCTCTTAATACCATAGCTTATTTAGGAATTACCTGAAGCCACTGTCATATTAATCGTACTGCCATTAATATCCATTGCAGATGAAAATAAAATTATCTCAAACCAGTTAATATTTTCCCAAATATGAGGAAGAACTACATTAACAAGATTTTTCTGATAAAGACCTCCTGCAAACTTTGTATTACAAGAGGTCTCACATTCTCTATCTAGGCACAAATCCATATAACGCACGCATTGCCACAATATCTTGGTTGGTAAACCATCTACCTGCAAGAGGTGCAGTTGCCACCATAATAGAATTTTGACTTCTACCCGTATTATCTGTCCCAGGAATATGTATAGCTCCTAATTCGCTAACCGGTTCCCCATTTGCACGCCAATCACTATGACGCAATCCAAATTGGTGTCCTACCTCGTGCATAATAAGTTCTCTAAAATTAGCTCTATCATCAAAATCAGCAAGTATAGATGGAGTCCAATTTACTCGAATAGTTCTTCCAGGTCTATTATTTGCTGGAAATTCAGCAAGTGCATAGAAATTACCAATCGTATTGTCCCAAAACACAGCAATATCTCTTTGAGTATTGCCAAAATCAGCTCCATTTGCAAACACAGCCCTTAATGTGATAGAAGTATCTAAAGTATTATTAAATTGCCAAATAGCATCTCCAATAGCTTGTCTTTGGTATTGTGCATTCATATCAAAGAAGGCAATCGTATATTGTCTATTTCGTGCTGCCAAATTAGTTGTTCTAAATAATTTTTCATTCCCATCTTCACTATTTGAATCTGATTCCAAATTATCTAAATTTCCTATATTAGCCACGGCATATGTAAGGTCATTATAGACATAAAATTCTTCAGAAGTACCATCTGGATAAGATAAAACGTTCTTTTTGGTTTTTTCTTGGTCAAACCCTATTTTAGTCAAATTTGCTTGTTCTTGTTTAGTAAAAGTTTTAGATTCCTGTAATTCAGGATTGAGGTCTTCGTTCTCGCAAGAGAAAAATAAGCTCGATGCAGCAACTAAGGCTAGCGTAAAAGTCGGAAATCCTAATTGTAAATTTTTCATAATTTTAAATAATTTTAAATAATTTTAAATAATCCTCGGGGCAAGCACACGAGGCATTCAACGGAAGAAAGTTTATTTTTTAGTTTGATGAAAACCTAAGGTTTTCAAACTTTCCTCTAAACCACAGACGCAAGCGTCAGGGAATTCTATTGATTAAATTTTTAAAAAATGCCGATCCTGGTAAAACTAGTTGAAAGATATACCAAGTTTCAATTTAGGTCAGCAAATAGTCAGCGTTACGAATAGCCCATTGAAAGGAAAACTAGCATAAACGTCAGTGTATTTTTTAACACAGATGGAGTTAAAGTCTCAATTGCAACTTTTTTCAGATCCATTATTTAACGTTAATTAGCTAAATGACTTAATGTCCATTAAATGAAACACTAATTTAATATTTTGTAAAGGTGACTAAGGACAGATAGCTAAAAGGTCTAAAAAACATTGGCCATTTTAGATAGTTTTAGGCAGAATAGAACTATTACTACTATTCTTTGGATTCCTAAACTTATAAAGATGTTCTTTTAAAAGATCATATAGTTTCCATATCTAAAAAACCACACTATCATAAAAAACTTCAGATCTATTAGCCATTGAAGCATGACAATTAGTTGTTAAAAACATCAAAATACTAATGCATTACGATCCTATTTATGTAATACACCTCTTAAATAGTATGTATCTCTATTAAAGAGGTGTTACCATCTAAAACATTAACAAGATTTATTGTTTAGTAAACCAGTAATACTCACTATTATTCTGAGAGTTTTCATTTAGCGCTTGTACTAATAAACCAGTATTATTATTAAAAGATTGCACTGAATATTTAAGATCAGAAAAACTAATTTCGTTTCCATTTACTTCTATGCTCTCAGTACCATAGCTTGTTTCAGAGTTTCCCGAAGCTGCTATCATATTAATTGTACTACCATTTATGTCCCAAGTATTCACGTAAAATAAAAAAGTTCCAAAACCAAAATCTATTGAAGGACTCGTTGTACTTGTCCAACCTGTTTCTGGAGTCCATTTATTTGTTACTTGCCATTTGCCGTCAAGAGATAACTCATTAATGGCTTTAACACTCAAGTTATTTGGATCAATGAGTTTCAAAGCCTCAACTTGTTGTTCTTGTTGTTCTAGTTGTTGTTGTTCGATCGATTCGTCTTTATCGCAGGATACGATTAGCGTAGTTGATAATAATAAAGTTAAAAAGGTTTTTTGAGCATTCATAATATTTATATTTAGTTAAAATTAAAATTTTTAAGTGAGAGAGTACTATTCCTGATTAGATTAGCTCAATCTAAATCAATATTAGTTCTCTAGCTTCTTATTGTTACCTAGGGCGATAAGCACCAATTTGTTATTATATTAAATTCCGAAAATTTAGCTTTACATTATAATTGTGATTACTTTAGACAACTTAGTAAGTTTATTGAACCACAATTCTAATACTCTTAGATTCTATTTTTAAATAGTAAATACCCTTCTTAGTGAAATTGTCTGAACTAATTTGGCTTTTTATATCTACTAATTGTTCAAATAATAATCTTCCCAAAACGTCGTAAATTCTTACAGTATCACCTTGCTGGCTGCCTTTTATTGTAATTTTCTCTGATAATTTCACAGGGTTTGGGTACACACTAAGATTAGAATCTATGTTATTGACGCTTTTTGTAGACTCCTCAATATCATTTACAATCCCCCATCTAAAGACATCCCAACCTCGATCACCTATATCTGATATCGCACTCAGTTGTTTTGATTCTAAACTGAGTTGAGCACGGACATATTTATCATCAAAAGTTTTGAAAGCAACTTTTCCTTCCCCTAAACTTTCCCAAGTAAAAGTTTCCCAACCTAGTTTGGTGATAGATCTTGCTTCTAATTCGCTATTATTATCATATCTAACCTGGACATATTTATTATTCATCAAGGATCTTAAGTGTACCTTCCCGCTTCCAGCATCTTCAACCTTAAACTGTTCGCTAAGTCCTACCTCATCAGAACTAGCTCTCAAAGGAGCATTAGTTATACTTTCAACGGCACTAACATACTCTAGGTTACTCCTATCGGTTCTCAACCAAATTGTTTTTCCTATGGGTGCCTCATTTACTTCATCTTCTGAAACCGACTCTATTTTCCATTTTGCAGAATCTTTTATCGGAATTTGAAATCTAACGTAATTATCGTCAATCCCAACAGCGTGGATTAACCTCAAAATTGAATCATCACTGGACAATATTGATTGTTTTTCATTACCTCCAGGAAAAATCTCAAAATCCTCTCCTGATTTGATGATTGACCAAAACGGTAAGCTGGCAGTAGAATCATATAGAAAAGGAAATATATTCTGTGGTAAGTCATTAATAATGTCAAACTCCGTATACCCTAAATGGGTTTCTAAATAATCTCCAGTACCTACACTCTTTATATGATAGGTGTAAGGGGGATTAAAAGTAATTTCCCATTGAGTATAAACTCCTGTAGTATCCTCTGTGGATAAACCTTCGCTTGATGCTATCAATTTTTTTCCATCTTTTTTATTTTCGATAGTGTATATCCCATCAGGTAATATTGCAGGAGCCGGATTTATATAATTAATCCTCTGTAAAGCTTCCGGAACACCTTCTATTCTCGTTTCAGTGTCCTCTTCAGACACATTCATTTTGACACCTTTATTCTGATCTAGATTTAATCCAGGGTTATTTTCAATTTTTATACTTTTTGAAATTAACTCAAAGGGAATAGGTTCTCGATCTCTTGCTTCATAAAAAGTAAGATCTATAGCATTATTATTTACCGCTTCAGCTGCAATAAAATTATTTCCTTTTATCGTAATATTATTGGGAGCATAAGCAGAGATAAAAAAATTATAAACCCCGTTTATAGTATTGTCTATAAAATCAATATCAGATGATATCTGCAATTCTCTATCCAATTGTACAATACGCGATTTTTGGTTTATATCCTCTACATTACAATTAAAAACATTGTTGCTTACTATGATATTATTAGAGAATTCCTCAATATGGATTAAATCAACTGCTCCAGAATTATCATTAAAAGTACAATTATCAATTATTACGTTTTCGATTCGGGACAATGCGATACCTGAATTCTGAATTAGACAATTTTTAAAAGTCGTACCACTAAAATCCCATATAACTGGATACTCACTGTTTCCAGCATCAAGCGAAATAGCTCTATCATCAAATCCGATAACAGCATCTGGTACAATTTCGGAATTGATCATCTGTGTTTTGGGAGCAGAATTGATCCTTCCATGACGATTTGCCCAATACCCTGTTCTCCTGTAATTAATTATTGATAAATTCGTCATCTCAACTCCAATTCCATTTCCCGTATGTATAGCATATGCTCCTCCATTGAGAATTACGTTGCTAAAAATAATACCTGTATAATTTAATTGTTCAACAATAATTGGATTTTCCGCTAAGTATGTGGTATGTCTCGCATCGATAAGAATATCAAAAACATTATTTCCTAAATTCTTTTTCTCTAATGCGATATTTATAAATTCCACATCATTAGAACGAATTGCAAAAGAAGCAGTATTACTGAAAATAGTTTTTATACCAGAAGCTCCTACATTATCTGGATCAAAAGATTCTATAGCAATTTCCCCTTTAAGCGTGATAGGTTTATTAATTAAAACATTAGTAATACCGTCCAAATCATATGACTCGCTCTCGAAAATCAAGATATCTCCATCATCTGCTTTATCGATTGCTGTTTGGATTTTTAAAGCAATATTACCACTGTTGCCATACTCCTGATCGAAAAATATATCTTTAGCCTCCACCGAAGCTATCCGAGTTATTAATAAAATTAAAAAAAATTGAAAACTTTTAACTAACATCTTATATAGGTTTTAAAGAGGTTTTATATATTTTAAAAATTGTTTTGGTAAACTCTGTTAATAATCAATTTTATATAAATACAGAAAGGTGCAGACATTATCCTTCTAAAAAACAAATAGAAAAATACTCGGTTAACATCAAATCTCAAGTGGTTAAAACAAGACATTATCTGTATAAAATTTTAAAATGAAATAAGTGTTACAAGCCCTAGAGACCCCCCTCTAAAAATAGACCTAAAAAAATGTAATTCACTTCACTTACAGATAATCACCTTTCTACATTAATATATTTAAATAGTGTATTGTGAAATTCTCAAATATCAATACTAACCAAGTCAATCTACCGTAATAGATTATAAACATCTAATTACTATTAGTAACTCGAGCCAATTACACTATTTAGACGACTATCTTGTCCAAGCTTTTCTTCCATGCTCTAAAGCATATACCATTCTTTCCTTTTGAGCTTTAGTAAACATTACCAATCTCTGATCAGGAGTATAATCCATATAATTCATGAACATTTGGTTATTGCCACATTTGGGATCCTTGCGCGGATGTGTAGCCCACACCCCATCATTGTTCTCGCTCTGATTTGGCGTATCCCAAACCTTATCTCCGTTATTACATGCAAATCCTTTGAAAATATGCTCTAAATTCAGAAAATGACCCACCTCATGTATTAAGGTTTTCCCGCCTTTTACATTATTGTCATTGTTATTGGAACCCCAAGCACTAAATGCCTGAGAGGCAATCAATACATTATCATCCCAAACGCTTGGTGCAGTGTATGGCAAGTAAGCCTGCCCGTAATAACCATAAAGTGCCTCAGGGAGCACATATACATTAAGAACCTTTCCAGGTGATACTGGTGCTAATCCCCCATTCCTCCATCTATTATAATTAGAGTATACTTTAAAGTTTTCATCTACATATCTTCTGTGTATGGCCTGTAATGTAAAATTTACACCTACGTTAGCATCCAATCTGGCAAACTCCGCAGGTATTCCTGTATTATTGTTTTCGTTTTTGTTAAAACCGCTATTTAAAATGTTAATCTGTCTCCTAATAAGCCAATCTGGTATATTCTCCACACTTTTGTTAAATAATACATTAACCACTACAGGCACCTGATAAACTTTGTTAACTTTAGCAGCAGAACTTTTAGAAAAAGCCTCCATTTTCTTCTCTTCTTGATCGAGAAAGGATTGTAGGCCCGGGTTATTTTTTAACGCTTTTTCTTGTAAGATAGTGCTAGAACAGTGTTTATCGACTGCATTTGTAATTGGTTCAATACTTTGCTCGTTTACATCTTCCTTTTGACAGGATGCTAAAAGTAGAAAACAAGATGACACTCTTAGGAATGATTTTAAATTCTTCATAATAATAAAAATTTGTGTATTTAAAGTTGGTGTAAATAACTCTAATAAATTTAAATTAACATTTTTTTTTATGTTAGTAAATAGTTAGTTTCTAGTTATAGAGAGTTAGTAAAAGGTTAGCTTTCATATTTCAATTTTTTTTTAAACTGGTTACAAATACAAAACCATTATTTAACATTAAAAACGTAAATGCTATTTCATAAAGCATCAAATAAATTCAGAGGTTAAAGTGTACACAGTAGCCTAAACCAAAACGTTAAAAAAAGATCTTCTAATTATATTTTTAACACCTGAATCGACATCGTTTACTAAAACCAAAAAAAGCAGTTATAGCTATTTCTAAGAAGACATACTTAACTAAACTCAAAAAAGAAATTCTAATACTAAACATTCTTTATTTGAGATCAAAAAATTTATATATACCCAGTTTTAATTAAGAAAAGATGTATTATACGGTTTATAACATCTAACAATTAGCTAACTAAAAATATCATTAATAATTTAACAGACACAGCTGCTAATTTTACTGATAGCAGTGTTTTTTGTCATCTATCTCCGCTATAGATTAAACAAATTGATAATAAATAATTAAAGAAAAAAATACAAAAAGCTAATAAGCTTTTTTCTATTAGTTTAATCAAACCAAAATCACCTAAAGAAGAAATAAAATAAATTAAAATAAATTCTATAATCGCAAAAACCTTATTAAACTAGGGACAACTACCTAAAAAGGTAAATACTTATACTAAAAAACTTTATGATCATAACTAAACCCATTGCCACAGCTATGGACAATGAAAGGATTCATACAAATCCCATGGCTAGCTTCTTATAGCAAGAAAAATGTGAAGTTAATCAAGTTATAACATCCGTAAAGTTAAAATCACTGCAACCTCTAAGCGATTTAATATAGTTATTAATGACTAAATTAAAAAATTAGAATAGTAAACAAATGTATAAAATAAAGAGGCTATCTAAAAAATGTTTAGACAGCCTCTTATATTCAAAAAATGTAAAAAAATTATAATGCTATTTTGTAATTATCAAATTATTTAGAGATTACAAATTTCTTAACTATAGTATTACTATTTTCCGTGATTTTAAGAAAATAGGATCCTTTTGGCAATCTACCTAGACCAATCTGCAATTTGCTTGATTGAACATCATCACTAAAGTTCTTTGTTTTAATTACTCGTCCTGTCATATCAATAACTGAAACAATAATGCTAGAACCATTTTTAATTTTATAATCAATATTTATATTATTAGCCGCGGGGTTAGGATATAAACTTAAATTATCCAGTGTAATTTTATTTATATCAGTTTTTGTCTGAGCCGCCGATACTCTAGATGTACCTACACAAAAGTTTTTAACTTCTGATGATCCAAAAGAAGCTCCTGACGCAAGAATTCCAGAAGAATCGGTTAAGCTATAAGATCCTGAACCATAACTACAACACATTCCATCTCCATAAGTATCGTTCATTGTCAAGTTATAACAACCAGAATCCAGACAAAGATCAATAACTAACGTACTTCCATCAGCCTGACTCTCATATGTCCCACCCGATTCTACAATGGTACCTGTACTATTTCTTAAAGCCCAACTAGTCTCTTCAGGGTAATTATCAAATTTAATGGTAAGCTTCACTTCTTTACAACCTGGAGGATTAACCACTCCTGCAGGATCAAACCCATCAACTACTTTAGAATTATTACCTGGTGCTAACCATTGCTTAAGATTAGGAAATGAAAGATCAAAACGCCCATAATAGTCAGGTTCATTATTACCACAAGCAGCTCCTCCTCCGTGTAATTGACCCACAATTCTCTTATTTTGATCAAATAATGGCGAACCAGATGAACCTGGTTCTGTAGTACCATCATCCCAATCATTTACTCGCCAATGAGAATTTGGTACCGAACTATAAGTACCTATAGATGGAGTATCATTATCAAAGGAGATTTTTTTAATATCTCCACTGGGATGATGAATCCCAGTAGTTCTAGTTGGGTTGACCCCTCTAGCATCCCATCCAGAATAATAAACATTATAATTACTAGGTGGCGTAGCTGATAATCTTAATAATGAATAATCTGTAGCTTCTCCCTTTCTTAGCAATTGCGATCCCGAAATCGATTGACCCAAAGATCCGTCTGTATTGCCACAACCTGTAGATTGATAATTAAAAACAAATACCCAATTAGAGGTATCATTGCCGGTACAATGATCCGCTGTTAGAAAATATGGAGTTCCATCATTAGAAGTATTATTAATCAATGCCCCTGTACAAAATCTAGTTCCATTTGCTAATGTAATCAATGCAACAGATCTAATCTGATCCTTCCATGGGTTTCCTTCCACGCAATTTACATTATTATTACAAGAACCAGAATCTCCATAAGCTTTTGCTAAACCATAAACTCCCCTGTAGTCATGGGCTATTGTTGCGATCTGTAAAGATGGGGTTTCTGTAACAATACTAGGTTGATAATATTCTATAATTATCTTATCCCCTAGTATTGGCGCTGTACTCCATTTTCTAGTCTCTTTATTATTTGACGAAGTAAAAGCTCCTTTAATATCTGTTTTATCTTCATTATAGATAAATAGTTTAGATCCTACTGGTAAATAGAAATCTGAAAACGTGAGATTAAGAGATTTGGCTCCTTTAGACTCCAATGCTAATAACCAAAATTTATCACCATTCTTATTAGTAAACCATTTTCCAGAAATTTCGGGATTTAGATTTACATCGTGAGGGTAAGCAAAACGTAAAGGAACATCTTTGGATGCTTCTCTTGCATCTTCCTTCATTAATTCTTCCATATCTACTTTAGGCAATTTTACCGTTAAAATTTTGGTAGATTTCGAAAAAGATTCTTTTGAAAATAAGGGCTCTCCACCCTGGCTGATTTGCGCGTGAGCGCTTGTAAGTAGTAATAAAAAAATACTTAACGTAATAGTTAGGTTTTTCATTTTAAGAGTGTTTTAAGTTTACACAAAAGAAAACATAACATCAACAAAATCAAAACAATACACGTTAGTAAATGGTTAGTTTTTCTCTATGGATTAGTAAGTAATATGTTAGTTATAAAATCTTGTGCACTTACTTTATACTTTTAGAAATTACAACAAATACTAAATAATTGATGTATTGAAGAAACCAAAACTACGATAATCTAAATAGTCGAAAAGTCTAATTCTCTTATAAATGTTAACATCTTAATAAAATAGTAATACCTCCTTAAATACTAACTACAAAATCACAGAAATTATATTCATTCAAATACTATTAAGTCAAAACACCTAAATCATTTTATAAGATTTATCATAAAATATATGATTATCAACCTTATAAAATGAAACGAAAATACATTGTTAAAATCTTATTAGTAATTGATCGAAAAGTATTAACTTATTTTAAAAGAGTCTATCTATTTTGCAAACATAATTGGTGTGGGTTATCAATTAAAAATTTCGTGTAGAAAAACTACAATTTACAACTGAATTCTCTAAAATAGCTTAGTTCAAAATACCTTTCCTTATTATGATAAATAAATCAATTTAACGTAAAAAAATACTACATTGAAATAAACTAAATAATTAAAATATTTTCAGATCGAAACAAAACTATAAATTAACCGCCAATAATTTTTTATCAAAATGACACACTTCAAAAATGTTTGCAAGACAACTCTATTATTATTATTATTATTATTTCAGATCACTCCTCTTATCGTTTCTGCCAAAATTTCGGCTACTTATAACGTAACAGTAAAATCAATCGATTCGTATTCAGAGAATACTAATAATATACAAAATCAATTATCTATTATCAATGCTCCCACATCCGTAACAAAAAATGCTGGTGAACGTTACAAGATTTCTGTCTTCTACACTAGTTCTGGAAGAGCTGAAATTGCCCTAAAAAATAAAAATGAAAACTGGAAAACGTATGCTTTTCATTCGGTAGATGTAGTGAATGGTCAAACTGAAGATTATTATTTAGAAGTATCTGAAGACATCTTATCCATATCTCCAGATTTGGTTTGGGAGGTTAAAGTAAATAATGGGGATGATGGTTACGTTTCCAAATCCGTTAAAATAGTTGATAATAATGAATTTTTCCTTGTTAACTCTCCAAGTGCAGTGAAACGAGAAATCGGAAAAAAGTATAAAATCTCTATTAATTACCCTAGAGGAACTGATGTTGAAATAGCATTGAGAGATCGAAATAATCGCTGGAAAACACACGCCTTCTTACAAACACCAATTGAAAACAATGGCGTTATTACTCATATCATAGAAATAACAGAAGAAATCAGTAATAAAACTCCCAAAATGTTTTGGGAAATAAAAATTACAAATAAAGGTTTCGATGCCGGATATCTAACAGAATTTGTTTCTCTAGAAGATAACGACATAAATGAGCTCTCTATACTGGATGCACCTGCAAACGTTACAGGTTCAAAAGGTATTACTTATAACCTCATCGTTGCTCATAGCCACGAAGGAATTGCCCAAGTGTCACTAAAAGATAAGAATAATGATTGGAAGATACATGCATTTAAGGAAATACCCGTGATTAACGGGAGAATCTTAACACACGAATTATTAACAACTCAAGAGGTTACTAACGATTCTGCTGATCTAGTTTGGGAGGTTAAAATTTTATACAATAATACTGAAATAGCCTATAATTCTCAACCTGTTTCTTGGATAGGTCAAGGAAGCAGATTCAATGTTATTGATAAAATCAAAATTTTTCCAATCCCCTTTAACGAACAATTATCAATTAACGCATCTGATCCTAACAACATAAAAAAAATCGAAATCTTAGAATATAAAGGTAATATTGTTTATTCTAGTGATGAAAACAAGATACCGGTTACCATTTCAACTGTAAATCTAAAGAATAAAACTATCTACTTATTAAGAGTAATAAAAAATAATGGCGCAATAGAGACTACTAAAATATATAAAAACTAAATTTATTTCCATTAAACACGTACGATACTCATCTATAAATCATTATAATTAAATTGAGATAAGCGCTAAAACACGATATGAACATTTTAATAATACTTTAGTACTGTGATGTTTACTATTCAATCATTTACTACTTAAAAAAGGAATGAAAAGCAGAAAAACTCTTATGAATTTATTTATAAAAATAAAGATCTGAAACAAGCAACTAATTTCATGAGAGTTTTCTGCTTATTTATAAAATACCTGGGTAATTTTTAATACTATTCCTCTTAATCTATTAGAGGTCAATAATTTCCTGTACAAAGGATTAAAATCTAATAACGTTCATACAGTTTCAATACTTTTTTGTATTCAATGTGAATGATTATTTCTCACGAAATCCATTTTATAATCTCCAACATTATTTTCTAAAAGATCAACAATCAATCTTCTTCTCGATACCTCGATAATAAATCTATGAGATTTCTTACATTATTCATTATTTTTCAAAAATAGAATAAGTTGACATAGAAGAAATGCAAACCTTCAACCACAGAATCCAATGTTACTAATTCAATAATGTTAGATCTTAACCCTCTAATATTTGAACCAATTCTCCTCCACTATGACATTTTACATTGAAAAAGGTCTTCGTTTCTTTTTAAGTAATGCAAGCCTACAAACCGAACAAAAAATATGAAATTCGTTTGTTGTTTAAATAAAGATTTAGCAATATTTCTTTCTTAAGTAAGTATTTGGCCTTTGTCTTTTAAACTATACCATTCTGAAGTTAAAAGAGTTTACTCGATAATTTAATTTCTATTAAAATTTATGATAAGAACTTAACAAGTGAAAAACTTACAATTAGGTGTTTTGTTTAATTTAAAAAATACCCATCGAAAAAGTTTTCCTTGTTATTAGTAGTCTTGAAGTATATTTTGAATAATTGATTTTTCTTTTGAATATATACCTTTTTAAAATAGTGTTTACCATTAATGCTAAAATATTCAAGATTAGAAGTTTTTTCTTTAATAAACATTAATTAAGACTATTATTTTTTAAAAATATTCTTTGAAAATAGTTTTTAAGCATTATTCAACTTTTTCAAAAGAAATTTTAGTATTCAATCTTAAAAAGAAAATAAATTAAATGTAGTATTTTCAATCTATAAATTACATATAAACTCTTGCACTTTCGGTCATTTATGAATGGGTAATTTTCTTTAAAAAGATGAAGTAACTAAAGGTTTCGACTATAACAATTTTCAAGTTAGCATACACAATCCTTATAAACTCAATTGAAGCAGTATATCTCGTTCGAAAAAGTCATTTTATGGGATTTTATGATAGTTAAAAATTTCTTTCAAAAAAGTTTTACTACACCTGTGTGTTCGTCAAGTACTGTAAAACTTAAATTCTTCCTTTTTTTGATGCACCGTAGTAAAAAAAGTGCAATGATTTCTCCTTTTACTTCTATAACTTTAACTAAGTTTTAATGCCAAAGGATCCAAAAGGTTATTGAAATATGTAATAAACATGATAAGAAGTTTAGTAGTAAAAAAATGTAAAAAACGATCATTTTTTGTAATTGTGAAAAACATTAAAAGTTAGGACGGAATTATTTTCGTACCCATTTAAAAGTTCATAGAGTCTATGAACAGTGGAGTTATATTTTACAACGTCACGCGGTACGTAAAAAGGTACGTGGTTTTTCAATTATATTTTCTCAATTTTAACTTCTTAATTACTAAAACATATAAAATGACATTTATAGAAAATGAACTTAAAGAAAATCGGGAATATTTCATAAACTACGACAAAGTATGGCAAACCATTGAGAGTTTTAATAAATCCCAAGATATTGATAACAAGATTAAAGGTGCACATATAGACACACTAATCTGCACTCTTAATCTTTTTGAAGAATACATTAATAGGAATCCCCCCGTGGTTGACGAAGATTTTCTAAAAAGAAGACTATGTATTGATGCTTTTAGAATAGGAAAGCTTGCGGGGTATGGCACTAGCACTATCAAAAAACACTTTAAAAAATTACAACAGTTAGAGGTATTGCATATTAGATTATCAATGCCAAAATATGCTAAAGGCCATTATTATATTTCTTTAAACATATCCTACATATTTATTGCCAAACCATTGGGAATTATACTTACAAAATAAGGGATCCCTAGGTTTACATTTATACATCAATTAACTTTTAAAGTTTATTATTATGAAACAACACCGTTTATTTGTCAATTATAGATTGCTTTGGAGAGAAATACAAGACTCCAACAAGTTCGAACCTGTTCATAGCTGGTTACTAAGAAGAGGAAACAGTTATGTATTATATCAGCTCTGTAAAAGATATAAAGATCTTTTAAATCAATACATAAAAGAAGGTAAAACTATTGATGCAGATAATTTGCCTTTGCTTTATATTGGCTCGTCAGATATGTATAAGAATTCACCATACCGAATGAAATCTATTACCAATTGTTTGCAAACCTTAATGCGTGATTCATATTGGCATTTGATTACTATCAAACCTATTTTTAATGAATCAAAATTTAAAGTAAGTATTCCTTTACGATATTTCTTTACTTTAGGTGATATTAGTCTTGACTACTCTATGAGAGATGTTGATAACGAATACAAACATAAAAGGTTTTAAAATCATAAATTACTATATCGTAATTTATTTAATATATTCGTGTAATATTACTGAATTAGGAATTATCATATAATAAACAAGCAATATGTCTAAAGATGAAAAGCCGCTCAAAGAAGCTTTAGCTAAAAAATCATTTAGGTCACAACATCTTCCTTTCGTAACAAATAGGCAAGTGCACCATTGGAAAGAGATTGGTATCTTAGATGATCATCGCGAATATGCGGCTAGTGGGATGAAAAGTAATTATCACTTTTTTGATGTGCTTTGGCTAAGAATCATTACGGAGATGAGAGCTTTTCGGATTAGCCACACTAGTATTAAAGAAGTTAAAAAGCATCTATTTGACATTGAAGAAAAAGCAAACCTATTATACCAAACTATTGAAAAAGTGATCACAAAAAACAAAACAAGTATCATCATTGTTTTAAAGAATGGATCGGTTAAAGTTTTAGATGAAGAAGTTTATTTTCACAATGTGGCTATTAAAGCTTTAGATCACTACTTAGCTTTGCGATTAGATGTCTTGATTTGGGAAATATTATTCCAACTTGATTTTGATCCTGATATCAAATCAATAATTCAACAACACAAAAACACGAACAATGAATAGTTAGAAACGCGGCCGCTACAAGCCGAAAGAATACGAACCCACCTTATGACCGACGCTACAATCGGAATAAGGCTATGGAAATGAAAATGTCTAGTACAAATGAAAACAGTGAGTTAAGAACTATTAGTATTGAAGAATTAAAAACGTTTGAGGGATTATCTGATTTATCAGATAAGCAAGCTTTAGAAATTATAAATAGTTTAAAAGAATTATCATTAATCACACATAAAATTATACACACTTATGAGTAATCTGGATTTATTTCAAGGTTTTGCTAAGCAGAATACTAGTAAAATAGTTCGTAATAATAAAGCGGTTATTTATACAAGAGTTTCTGATGTAAAGCAAAAAGAGAATACAAGTTTAGAAAGTCAGAAACAACTATGTGAAGATTTTGCAAAACAAAATGGGTACGAGGTGTGTGCATATTTTGGCGGAATCTATGAAAGTGCTAAGACAGACGATCGGAAAGCTTATAAGGAGATGTTGATATATGTAAAAAGAAAGAAGATTACGAATATCATTGTGTATAGTTTAGATCGGTATTCGCGAACAGGAGGACTGGCTATCGCCACCGTAGAAAGTTTAAAGAAAAAAGGAATAAGAGTATTGTCCATCGCTCAGAATGTAGATAGTGATACGCCGACAGGTACTTTCATGCAAGGCTTTCATTTGTTATATAGCAGGTATGATAATGATATCAAGAGTACCAACACGATCAGAGGAATGCGCCATAGATTGCTTAACGGTTATTTTATGGGTGTTGCTCCACTCGGATACAGAAACACCAGAAATGAAAATAACAAGCCCATTATAGTCCATAGCAATCAAGCGCCTTTAATTAAAAAGGCATTTTTATGGAAAGCTAATGAAAATCTCACTAATGTAGAGATCATAAATCGGTTAGAAAAACTTGGATTAAAGACTTACAAACAACAACTTTCAAAAATTTTCAGAAATCCCGTTTATTGCGGATTGATCAGAAGTAGTTTAATCGAGGGTAAAGTAGTTAAGGGTATTCATAAGCCTATTATATCGAAGGAAATTTTTCTAAAAGTAAATGGAATTAACAAACAAAAAAGTAAACATAATATACAAAATGAAAATTTACCTTTGAAAGGATTTACTAGCTGTGCTTCGTGCGGTAGTCCATTAACTGGTTTTATTGTAAAAACTAAAGGGATTTATTATTATAAATGTAAAACGAATGGTTGTTCCTGTACTCGTAATTCAGGTGTATTACATAATCATTTCAAAAGCATACTTAGTACATATCAAATAGATAAAAGATTAGTAGCTCCATTAAAAACACAACTGAAATACACTTTTGAGTATTTCAATAAAATAGAGAAAGACAATACACCTGCCTTAAAAAACAGCTTAAAAACCATAAAACAGAAAATTGAAAAGATACAAGAACGTTATGTGCTAGGAGAAATAGAACAAGATTTATATCAAAAATTCAAAAGTAAATTCACTATAGAAAAAGAAGGAATTGAGCAAGAAATTCGAAATAATAATTCTTTGAGTTCAAACCTTTCAATCTATATAGAAAATAGCATTAAACTATTTTCTAACTTAAACAAAATATGGGAGTTAAGCGACTATTCCACAAAACAGAAATTACAAAAATTACTATTCCCAGAGGGAATGTTATATAACCGTAAAAATGATAGAGTTCAAACTTCTAAAGTAAATCCTGTAATGGAGTTAGTTCGTTGTTTATCAGAAAGTTTATCAAAAAATAAAAGTGGACAAAATTCAAAAATTGAATATTTGTCCACTTGCGTGACCTCGGAAAGACAAATGTCGAAACATTTTGAAAATGAACTATTGAAAACCAAAGAGTTAGCAGAATACTTTAAAGTTGCTTAGTATAATTTAGCGAGAATGATGTGACTTCACCTCTACTCTATTCTTGAACTTAAAGGTTCATAACATCAAGGTCGTAGGTTCAAGTCCTGCTCCCTCTACACATAGGACATTTTTTTCTTAAGTCAGACAATTTTGTCTGTTTTAAGGAAAGAGTCTATGATATATGAACTTTTTGTAATTGTTAAGACTTTAAACTGAACTTCGTCTATGATCAAATAATAATTTTGTATTTACCAATTAATCCAAACATCATGTCAAATACATTTTCAAATCAGTTTACAAATTGACAATAAAATAGCCCTCTCTTAAATCTGAACTATCACCTGAGAAAAGAACTTTAAGAACTACTTGTAAATAAAAAGCTTAAGTTATAAACGTTTATACGCTCTATGCAAGCATGATAAGCTTTTAACAGCAATTCTTTTGAGGTTTTGCCACATCAATTTTATCGAGATTTTAAATTAGTTTTAGGTCTAGCTATTTTCAATAACGCAATAAAAACCCGCTTAATCCTTTTTTTATGCGTTTAATCGATTATTTAGATTATAGCAACATTTTAAAAACAACAAAAATAACTCCACCTCTTACTTTAGAGGTTGTAAATCATTATTTTTTCCCCGGTTATGAAAAAAAATTACTTGATATTCTTCTTTCTACTATTTGTTAGTTATAATTCAATAGCTCAACTAAGTAATGTTCATTATTTACCTCCCTTAAAACAAATATCGAATAACCAAGCTATACGGCAACAAGCATTTTATTTGTCTACACCTGAAACGACAGCGTTTAATGTTTTAGTTTATCAAGGAACTAATCCTGTTCCTGTTGCTACATTAACTAATTTATCAAACATCAACCCGTTACAATATAATGTTGCTGATGGAGACAATAATATTACCTTAGTAACGAATGCAAATACTGGAGTCATATTATCTAATAGTGGTTTACGTTTTGAATCAGTGGGTGGAGAAGAGTTTTATGTTAATTATAGAGGTAGATCCAGTGCACAGGCTACTTCTCTAACATCGAAAGGTAGACAAGCACTTGGTACTTCATTTAAGTGGGGAGGTATCCCGAATAGAGCCTCAAATACAAATCTTACCTCTACTTTAGGAGTTATGGCAACTGAGGATGGGACTACTATAAATATTTTTGGGTATGACCCAGGATGTGAATTTAGATTAGCAGGAGATCCTGATGGTTTAACAGATGATACTATTCAGATTATTTTAAACACAGGACAAACCTTTGTCTTAGAAGCCAGAAAAAACGAAACTGCATCAAATATTGATGGATGGTTAGGAGCTTCAATACAATCTGATAAAAGAATAGCAATAAGTAATGGAGGCTTAAATACAGGTGTTCGGGCAGGAAATCAAAGCAGAGACGCTGCTATTGACCAACCTGTACCTGAAAATGTTTTAGGTCGTGAGTATGTATTTGTTAGAGGTAATGGTACAAATGAAACTGAATTTCCAATAATTATAGGGACGCAAAACGGGACTGATATTTTTGTAAATGGATCTACAACCCCAATAGCTACCATTAATAATGGAGAATATTTTGAAATTCCAGGAACTAACTATTCTGGAGGATCTGCAGGAGCAAATATGTATATTACTACATCAAAAGAAACATATGCTTATCAATCTTTAGCTGGCTCGAGTGGAATTCAAACTATTGGTTTAAATTTTATAGCTCCAGTAAATTGTTTATTACCCAATAACCTAGAAAGCATATCTAATATTAGAGACGTAGATGGTCTTAATTTTAATGGAGGAGTTACCATAACTGCATCTACGACCACTCCAGACAGCAATATAACCGTAACAGACAATACTGGTCCAGTAACCGTTCCTCCATCAGTTCCAGTTGCAGGAACAACAGAATGGAAAACTTTCTATGTCCCAGGACTTACAGGAAATGTATCCGTTCAATCAACAGGCCCTATTGCAGTAGGATTTTTAGGAGTAAATAGTAATGCAGGTATTGCAGGTTACTTTTCAGGGTTTGATTCAGTACCTGTTGTTGAATTGGATGTAACTGGAGGTGGATGTCTTCCCGGCTCTGATGTTTTTGAAATTTCGGGCACTTTTGATGCTTATCAATGGTTTCAAAATGGTGTTTTAATACCGGGAGCGACAACAAGCACTTTTACTCCTACTGAACCAGGCGATTTTTTTGTTAGAGTTACTAGGGGTAGTTGTACCTATGATTCTGCAATTTTATCGGCTTATAACTGTGACCCAGAAATTGTGATTTCTAAAACAGTTGATAATGCTTCTGTTTTAGAAGGAGATACAGTTACCTTTACCATTACCGTAGAACATTTAGGTGTTGACCCAGTTACTAATCTCGTTATCAACGATGTGCTTCCTGCTGAACTTTCTTTTGTAAGTGGAACTCCTAGTTTTGGTACTTGGACAGCTCCAGATTGGACAATTGGAAATATGTTTAGTGGAGAAGTCCATACTTTGTTAGTTATAGCTTCGGTAAATGAAGTTAACAGCTCTGTAACCGTAACAAATACTATAAATAATACTCAAACGGAAGTTGAAGCTGATGTACTGCCAGATGATCCCACTGAAGATGTTGTTATAACTAATAGTGACATCACTATGATTAAACAAGATCAGGCTGCCCCTGATGGCAGTTATGATACGGTTGGTGAAGTGATTACTTATAATTTTACAGTGGAAAATACTGGAGAAGTTCCTCTTTCTAATATTACAATTACTGATTCAAATATAGATTTAGGAAGTTTAACACCTGCTTCAATTGCAACGCTGGCCGTAGGAGGAACAGCAAACTTTACCGCTACACATACCATAACGCAAGCAGACATCGAAGCTGATCAGGTTGTTAACTCCGCCACTGTAACTGCGGAACTTTCAAATGGTTTTACAATTTCTGACATATCTGACGATCCAGATGATCTGACGTCCAATTCTGATGATCCAACAATTACACCTATAGATCAGAAAGGTGAACTAGTTTTGGAAAAAATAGCCCAACCTGCTTCAGATGGATTATACGATACCATTGGAGAAATAATTCAATACGAACTGACTGTATTCAATACGGGTAACGTTAGTTTAAATAATGTGTCAATAACAGATCCTTTTGCTGACTCTGGAAGTATTTCTCCTTTGTCTATAGCTAATTTACCTGCAGGAGCTTCTGCTGTTTTTACAGCGCAGCATACCCTAGTGGTAGATGATTTTAATGCCGGAAATGCTACGAATACAGCTACGGTTTCAGGGACTGAAGTAGTAGAAGGTACTGTCATTACAGATACTTCAGATGATCCCACAACCATTGCACCCGATGATGCTACGGTGGTAACCATTCCTCAATTTGGTCAGTTAAATGTAACTAAAGTAGACCAGGCACCTGCTGATGGATCATTTGATACGGTTGGTGAAGTAATAACTTATACTATTGTAGTAGAAAGTGTGGGAACTGTAACAGTGACCGATATAAATATTGTAGATCCCAATGCGGATACCATTACACTTCAGAGTACTACTGGAACGGATGCAGGAGGTGATGATATTGTGGATAGTATGGATCCTGGAGAGACTGCTACGTTTATTATTACACATGAATTAACTCAAGACGATTTAGATGCAGGCGAAGTGATCAATACGGCAACTGCAGGTGGGCAAGATCCAACTGGAGGTAGTATTACCGACCTATCAGATGACCCTGATGATCCCAATAATAATTTAGATGATCCAACAGTAACGATTTTAGGTTCTTCTCCTTCAATGCAAGTAACCAAACTGGCAGATGATGATACGGATGTAATTTTAAATCAAACCATAACTTATACATATCAAATAATAAATAACGGAAATGTTACTTTTGATAATGTGAGTATTAGTGATGTTCATTTAGGAACGGGGTCATTGAGTACTATTACACTAGAAAGTACTACAGGTACTGATGCAGGTGGAGATAATATCGTAGATACGTTAGCTCCTGGTCAGGTTGCCATTTTTGAGTCCACCTATGTAGTGACTCAAGCAGATATTGATAATCAAATAGATATTACTAATACAGCTACTGCAACTGGAACACCTCGAACAGGTTCTTTAATTGATCCATTTATTCAAGAAGTTGTAAGTGTAGTGGCCGAAGCACCTAGCATGGAAGCTACCAAAACTCAAGCAATCGTTGATAATGGTGATGGTGTAGATGGTCTTGGAGATACTATTAATTATACCATTACCGTACAAAACACAGGAAATATAACACTTACTGGAGTAACACTTACAGATACATTTGTAGATGGAAATGGAAACACCCTTACCCTAGACAATGGACCTGACTTTGACAATGCATCTCTTGGTAGTTTAGAAGGTACACTACAAGTAGGTGAAACAGCAACTTATCTGGCAAGTTATGTAATTACCCAAACAGCAGTAGATGCTGGTGGTGTTAGCAATAGCGTACTG
>NZ_AUMK01000010.1 GCF_000430645.1 Aquimarina latercula DSM 2041
TACAATTCTTATTTTAAATTCTTGTTCTGCAACCTCAATCATTTTTCTGTAAGTTTCGGCCAATAATCGAGCTTCTTGTAGTTCCCTCTTTAATTGAGATACAGATTCGTTTTTGTTGTCTGAAGTTTTATTTGATTGATTTGCCATTACTGGTAAAGATACTATACTTGGGTTTGTATAATCATATCCTTTGTCTTTTAACCAGCTTGTTAATGTTCCGTGACCCAGATTATATTTATCTTCAATTGTTTTTCGCTTTAAAGTTCCTGTTAAAAATTCGTTGCAAACGAAATCTTTAAACTCTTCACTATACCTATTTTGCCATTTTGTTGTTGATGTTTTTGAATATCTTTCCATATTTTCACACTTTTTGTGTAAACCTATTTCAGGACAAGACAATGGCAGCGTATAAGTAAGCGATAAGAATAAGGAAATATAGTAACAAAAGCCACAATCTATTTTTGTAATAGGTTGTGGCTGTCTATTTTTGCGGAGTATGCTTTTTTGGTTTTAGTACTCCCTCGTCGCTTCAACACCCCCGCTCACGCTAGTTTGTAACTAGTGGCGGTAAAGATTGGCAGCGTATGAGTAAGCGATAACACAACAGCTATAAGCTTGATGATTTATAGCTGTTGTGTTCCATATCGTAAAGCAACTTTTTATTTCGAACTAATAACAGTAGAAAGAAAGAATAAATAAATCTAACCACCTATAGCCGATCTGCGATCGATCATACCATCTTCGATATTTTTTCTCCATTTGGCTAGATCATCAGTAGCAGTTCCTCCTTTTATTTTTCGTGTAGCGCCAATTTCCATTTGATACTTCTTATATACAGTAATACTATTTATTTTTCCCATAATTATTATTTATATATTGAATTCTTCTAAATTTACTAAAAATAATTAGCCCAATCAGCTTTATACATCATCTAATCAGTAAGCTATTCCTAGTTATATCTTTACATTCATTAAAACAATTGCTTTCCATCAATAAGTATCGCCTGTTTAAAAAAAAACCAAAAGTATACAGTAACATTCCATCTCATTATGACACTTATATCTATAACAAAAAACGAAAATATAAAAATGAAATATACGACTCACCTACTCTTACTACTATTTGCTTTTTCTACGGTACAGTTGCAAGCACAAAAAACTAAAGCAATTCTTACTTTTAAGGACGGAACAGTTTTAGAGGGATTAGGAAAAATAAAAAGTTTTGGCAAAGTAAAATTCAGAAAAGCTAGAAAAGAAAAGGCTATAAAATACAGTTTTGAAGAACTAGAAAAAGTAAAAATCTATGAAGGTGGTGAAATAAATACATATGTATATCGACCAGTAAAAGAAAGTGAATTCTCAAAAGTTTTACAACTTATAGAAAAGGGGAAAGTTACGCTCTACAGAATACATAGCGAAGGGTACGTTGCAAATGCAAATATGGGTACAGGTGGTTTTGGCGGTGCGGGTGTAGGTTTTGGCGCGGGTAATTATTATTCTATTAATAACTATTATGTACAAAGAGGTAATGAAGAAGAAGTTACCCATTTAGGATCTAATCAACTATTCAGTAAGAACTTTAAAAAAGCGGCATCTGCCTATTTTGAAGATTGTGCTTCGTTAGTAGAAAAAATACAAAATAAAGAGTTTAAAAAAAGACATATCAGAGAAGTGGTTGAGTATTATAATAATGATTGTAATTGAAACGAAGCTAAAGGTTAGAAAAAGGCATACTTCGGGCCTAGAGTACCCGACAACGAAAACCCGACCTCAGTCATCAAACATCAAACACCCGACATCAAACACCCGACATCAAACATCCGACATCCGACACCTGACATCAAACATCCGACATCAAACACCCGACATCAAACATCCGACACCTGACTCTTGACACCCAACCAAAAAAAATACCAAAATCGTGGTAACAAATCTCTTCTAACCGACACTATACTATAAGAAACCATAAGTAGGTGCATAACAGTCATAATAATCAGCAGCTCATTAGTTTAATTTGCTGGCTTCTATTATCTTTGGCGGCTCATTTTGTGGTAGATACAAAACATAATTTATGCAGTTTAAAAAATATTTTTTAGTAGTATGTAGCTTTACATGTTTCCTTGGCTGTCGTAGTATATCGGTCAACAAATCAGCAATGCATACAGCAACTACAACACCAGTAGCTTTAGGGGTTATTGGTATACACGAAAATCATATGCTCAATACCGATTTTCAGGTAACTACCATACCAACCTATAAAAAAGGAATTCGTATGGGGATTACTCCTACCACTTTTGATAAAACTACATTTAAAGCATATATAAATTCATCACCTAATAATCCGCAACAAATTACCTATATAGATTCTCTAGATACCAAACCACAATTTCTAAAAATAGAATTGATTGATTGGGTATCGATTATTTCGGAACTAGAACAAGGATACAATCAGCAAACCATTGAATACCTAAAACGACAACAAGATGCAGAAATGATATCTTCTGTTTCGATGTCGGTATCTCCACAAATCATTAAAGAAATTCAATCCGCAGAGGCTGTATTTTTAGTAAATAAAAATTACAAGCAATATGAATTATCATTAGTAACAGACGGAAAAAACTATAAAACCATAGATTTTTCAGATACCACCATATTCGGCTATCGATTGTCTTATTTCTGTTGGGGAGAAAATGATAAAAGAAGAGTTTCTCTTTTTGACATCGTCGATGAAAATGACAGTTGCCCAAAAAACACTTATAAAAATGCTGAAAAAGCAAAAGAAAAAATAAATTATTTAAAATTATAAAAGCAACTACAGAATACTAGTTGGAGTTGCATTTTCTTATCACGACTTAAGAAAATAAGCAAGAAATGATTCCTATGAAAAAACAATTCTTATATATAACCATCTTCCTACTTACCTTATTTAGTTGCGAAGAAATTCTGTTTGAAGAAGATATTACAGATGACCTAGTCTCTATCATTGCTCCTTCTGATGGATCGCAAGTAGAAAACACGTCCGTTTCTTTTAGTTGGAATGCTGTCGATCAAGCTACATCCTATAGACTTCAGATAGCACGGCCCACCTTCGAAAATGCCTCACAAATTGTAGAAGACACTACCGTTACACTTACGAACTTTAGTACGACATTAGTAAAAAATGATTATCAATGGAGGGTACGTGCTCAGAACTCTGGATCAGAAACTATATATACTACAGCTAGTTTTAGTATTATCGAAAGTGAGGATTTTTCTGCTAGAGAAGTACTGTTATCATCCCCAGAAGACAATGCGATTGTTAATAATACAGCTGTTACATTACAATGGCAATCTGTTACTGACGCTACTGCTTATAGAATTCAATTATTAGACGAAAGTGATCAAGTTATTGATGAAAATACCAGCACAAATAATTCTATCCAACTCACATTTCCTGAAGGCGTAACTACTTGGCAAGTTCGTGCGGAGAATGATACGCAAAATACCTTGTATTTTAGTAGGACTCTTACTGTAGATAGTATGAATCCGCTAAAACCAATTGCCACTACACCTGCAAATCAAGCAATACTAACAGATGCCATGGTTTCTTTTTCTTGGACTAGAGAAGCTGTAGAAGGAAGTACCGAATTTGACAGTATATATGTTTATCATAATGATCAATTAACAGATCTAGTTACAAAAGACCGTGTAACTTCTCCTGCAGATATTACTTTAGATACTGGAGAAACTTATTATTGGTTTATAAAAGCTTTTGATGAAGCTGGTAATCAAAGTGAAGCTAGCGACACCTTTAGTTTTACCATAAATTAATACGATGTTAAAAGGAAAAAAAGGATTATATATATTATTACCATTAGTAGTCTTTATCTGGGGTGCTATTATTTTTCAGGTGGTAGATGCCTTTTCTGATGAAGATCCTGTAATGTCTACTATTACTAATGTTTCTTTTGCTACAATAAAAACTAAGGAACGAGAAAAATTCTCTATTAGTGATGTGGATAGAGATCCGTTTTTAGGAACTATATATCGTCCTAAAAAAACGACTCCTAAAAGCATCAAACCAAAAAGTAAAAAACAAGAAACGATTTGGCCTTCGATTCGTTATAAAGGCTTGGTTTCTGCTCAAAATAATTCTTCTGCAATATTTTTAGTAGAAATTAACGGAACTGATCAATTAATGAAAATCAAAGATTCTTTTTCCGAGGTGCAACTTGTAAAAGGTTCTTCTAGCGCAATAAAGCTAAAATATAAAGGCAGCACTAAGCAATTTCAGATTTTGAATTGAAGATAGTATATAAAATAAAAGCACAAGCCATGCAGTTTGCATTGCTAATCTCAGTTATTATTGCGATACTACTCAGCACTTTCTTATTACTTACTCATGTTCAGTCGTTTTTTAGAATTAAATCTAAAGAAATAATAGAGGCTTCTGATATAGCAAATAATCAAATATTCGGATCCTTACTAGCTACTACAGCATCAAAAGATACTACTAATAGTTCGATAGACACAAAAACCATAAAACTAGCTACCAATTATCATGGTGCCTGGACAAAAACATTTTCTGAAGTTGCTGTAAAGGAAAGTAAGATCCGTAAAATCGCTTTTACTGGAGCTGCTTTAGCTCTAAAAACACCAAATTTATATCTTGCTAATAAAAATGCTCCTTTGGTGGTTGTAGGTAATACAAGACTAGAAGGCAACAGCTATCTTCCGGAGCAAGGCATTAAAGCTGGTAATATATCAGGTAATTATTATCAAGGTAGCAGTCTATACTATGGTAGTGTTATAGAAAGTAAGGCAACAATTCCTGAATTAGATAATCAATGGATTTCCTATATAGAATCTATTATTAAAGGAGGTTATATTGATGAAGCACTTACAATTCCTATTGCTAAAGAGGTAAAAAACTCATTTTATGATACCGCAAAAATTATTTATACAAATGAATCAATAGTTCTTGGGAACGAAAAAATATCTGGGAACGTTGTTATACAATCATCATCAAAAATTACAATTACTTCTGCTTCTCAATTAACCGATGTGGTGGTTATTGCACCAATAATAATTGTTGAAGATTATGTAAAGGGTAGATTTCAGCTTATTGCTAGCAAAAAAATTGAAATTGGAAAAAGTTGTCATCTATTTTACCCTTCGTCTGCTACACTTTTAGATAAAAAAAATATCTCTAAATCAAATACAGGAAATACATCACAAAACAGAAATCCAGATTTTAGCATAGATAAAAATACTGTTATCCAAGGTTCTGTAGTGTATTTAAAAAACAAGTCAGCTACTAAAAACCGTATAAAAACGAACTTAAACATAGCAATTGGAACAGAGATCATTGGAGAAATATATTGCCAAGGGAATATTGAATTTATGGGAACTATAAAAGGTTCATTATATACACAACAATTCATTGCTAATCAATCAGGGTCCGTATATATGAATCATTTGTATAATGGTAAAATCCTTGTGAACCCTATTCCTAAATATGCTGGATTACCTTTTAAGAATGTAAAAAAAAATATAGCGACATGGTTATATTAAAAAAAATACGTGCTGCTACATTAATCGAAACGCTAACAGCTTCGGTACTGATCATAATCGTATTTATGATCGCCAGCTTAAGTTTTAATAACATTTTTACAAATCATATCAAAAGAGATCAAGGTGCAATAGAAAACAGAGTAAAAGAACTAGAATATCTTGTAATTCATGCTAAGCTGAAGACACCATATGCTGAAGATTTTGATTCTTGGGAAATTGAAATCATTACTAAAAACGACCGCAATATCATTATGTATAATAATGGTAATATCAGTCATGAAAAACAACTAAGTATACATGAATAATGTTTCTCATAGAATAAAAGCGTTTACGCTGACCGAGATGATGGTGGTAATAGTAATTTCTGCTATAGTTGTTGGTTTAGCATTTACAATTCTTGGTATTGTCCAAAAAAACATGAGAGGTATCGAGGCTAATTATAATCACCAATCTCAAATACAATCTTTAGAGGTTGCTTTGACGATAGATTTTAATAGATATCCAAAACTACAGTGGAACCCAAAAGACAATACTTTACTGTGCTCTTCTCCGAATGAAGAAAAAATCTATAATTTCAATTCTGATAGTATCTCTACTAGTATTAATTCATTTATATTAAAAACCAAAGCTATAAAATATTATTTCGAAGGTAAAGAAGTAACCTCCGGAACTATTGATGCTATCAAACTCACCTTTGATAACACTACCGATTTACATCGTATTTTTGTTTATAAACATAATGATCCGACAATCTATTTCTGAATATGGGAATCAAAATTGAAAATACTAAAAAAACTAAGCAAGAGAATACTTCTTTTGATATTTCAGAAATCCTAACAAAAGAAATCACCTTGTTCGGAAATGCTTTTAATAGCAAAAAAAAGGAACAGTGGTATGCGGAACTTAGTGTTTTATTAAAATCTGGAATTGATTTAAAAAGCGGTTTAGAACTTTTATCTGAAACACAGAAAAAAGAAAAAGATCAAAAGTTAATGAACAGCATGTTATTAAAATTAATCGATGGTAATGCTTTTTCTGAAATTCTAAAAGCAGATAAAAATTTTACTGATTACGAGTATTATGCAGTTAGAATTGGTGAACAAACGGGTCAATTAGCCCAGATCACACTAGAACTCAGTGAATTTTATAAAAGAAAAAATGATCTAAAGAGAGAAATCGTTTCTGCACTTACATATCCTATTATAGTATTACTCACTGCTCTAATTGTTATCTTTTTTATGCTACGGTACGTAGTGCCCATGTTTGTGGATATATTTAAGCAAAATAAAGTAGATCTTCCAGATATTACGGAAGCTATTATTAGCTTTTCTAATTTCACAGGAGAACATGGCTTTCTTATTTTAGGATGCATCATTTTAACAATAATAGGTGTTTCTTTAGTGTCCAAAAAGAAATGGTACCGAAAATTTTTAGGGAAGCTACAACTTAAGATTCCTATACTTGGTAATTACTTTAGAAGAATTTACATGGCGCAGTTTACGCAGGCACTTTCTTTATTAACGTATGCTAAAGTTCCTATGGTAGATAGTATCGACTTGGTAAAAAATATGATTAATTTTTATCCACTTCAACAAGGTCTACAAAAAACTAACGAAGCCGTTATTGCTGGAGATAAATTAAGTACTTCATTTGCAAAAAGCTCTATTTTTGATAAAAAATTAATAGCAATGATTCGAGTAGCAGAAGAGACCAATCAAACAGAATTTATATTCCAAAAGCTTAATGAGCAATACAATCAACAGGTAAAACATCAATCACAAGTTATATCCAATGTGCTTAACCCTTTACTTACAATTCTTGTTGGTATTATTGTTGGAGTTATACTTATAGCAATGTATTTACCAATGTTTAGATTAAGTAGTGTTATTGGGTAAATAACATATCATAAATCATCCAGTCATTACCGAAGTTCTGATAGAATACTCATCAATACTAGAGAGATTACTAAGTGAATGAATCTGACTAGAGGTATTACTTATAATATCTTCATAATAAGCCAATGTTCTTGCATCAAAACCAGGTGTATCCTCTGCCGTAATTTTAAAGATATCCATCTGATAAATAAAATTATTTAGGATATGATGACTAGAAGACAACATAGCTTTGTAAATCTTTAATTTTGCATTTTCTAATTTAATTTTCTTAACACGCCTACGCATATCAAAAATTAAAAAGATTGAAAATATGATGAGTGGTAGAATAAATTCGCCAAAATTAAATTTCTCAATACTCGCTAAAAAAGCTAATACCAGTTCGAAAAGATCAAGTTCTAAAAAAATCGATGAAAAATACAGGAATGCGGATATTGCAAATCCGATAATAGTGAGTTTGTAGTTGTTCATTATAGGGGGTAATGAGTTTTAATATTCGCGTGATTTGATATGTTTTCTTTATACATTATGACCAATTTCTAATTATTATGTGAAATAAATCATATTAGGGTCCAATCGTTAAGCCTGCTAAATGTACATAAAAATTTAATACAAAAACAGTTTAGCAATAATTTATTAACAATGCACGCATAGTTATTCACAATTTATAAAGAACCAAAGAATATAAAAAGATTAGAAAACAATAACTTTACTAACATTATTAAACTTTAGCTATGCACTAAAATCTAATTGCGAAGTTTTTAAATACAATAAAGCATTTGGAGCATAGTTGGAAGATAGAATAGATTCTAATATATATATATATAAAGCCACCTCTTATGAAGTAGCTTTTATGTTTTTAAATGTACAAAATCTGACTACGGTACACATACCCCTATGAAACCGTAGCCATTGATTTCTCAGTAATTGTTTGTTTAATTAAGTGCCTACCTTATTTAATAAACCAAACTTTCACTATACATAAGTGTCATTAGAAGGAAATATGTTACCCCACTTTCTTGTATTTTTTTATTTTTTTTGAAAGAAAACTTAACTAGAATCGAAAAACAAATACTATAACTAAGACTAATCTTTTGTTTATTTGACACTTAGAAATATATACTATTAGAATATTTAAATAAAAAATTATGCAACTTCCGTTCCCGTAGAAGCCTCCCATACTCTAAACCACTCTTCATCTGTAATTTCGATGGATAAAGAATTTACTGCAGATTGAATACGAGTAATTTTTGTAGAACCCATTATCGGTAATATTCCAGAAGGATGTTTTAGTAACCAAGCGGTTAATATTTGATCAGCAGGAACTTCATATTTTTGGATTAAAGGATTTATTACTTCGTTAATTCTAACAACTTTTTCATTTGGTTGCTTTGAAAAAAACTTTCCTCCAGCAAGAGTAGAATAAGCCATAGGTTTGATAGCACGTTTTATGCACTGATCTAAAGAACCATCAATAAATGGTGTTAATCGTAATGGTGAAATTTCTATTTGATTGGTTTGTAGAGGAAAAACATCATTCAACATATCAAATTGAGAAGGAGTAAAATTAGAAACTCCGAAATGCAACACTTTACCACTAGATTTTAAGGTTTCAAAAGCTTCTGCAATCTCCAAAGGATTCATTAACGGACTAGGTCTATGAATTAATAGCATATCGATAAAATCTGTTTGTAAATTCACTAGTGATTGCTCTACAGATTCTATAATATACTTTTTGGTAGTTTTATAAGATTTAATTTGATTATCCGGTCGATTAGGAGTTATTAATCGAATGCCACACTTGGTAACCAATTGCATTTGTTCTCTTAATGAACTCTTACCTTTTATAGCATTACCAAACAATGATTCTGTTGTATAATGTCCATAAATATCAGCATGATCAAACGTCGTTACTCCAATCTCTAAACAGTCTTCAATTAATTTCTGTGACTCATCAGTTGTTAGATTTGCACCCCATTCGCCCCAATTCATACATCCAGCAACTATTCTAGAAAACAAAGGTCCCTTTTCTGATATTTTGATGTTCATTTAATTTAAATTTTTAAACCAATATTAATAATTTATTGCTTCATATATTAATCTCTGAATCTCTGATCGAATATCATTAGAAATCAATTTTCGATTCGCAGAATCGGGAAACGTCCGATTACTTAAGAAAACATAAATAATCTCTTCATCAGGATCTGCCCAAGTAAATGTTCCCGTAAAACCACTATGCCCATAGCTGTTCATAGATATACAACCACAGGTAGGTCCAACATCTCCAAGTTGAGGTTTATCAAAACCTACTCCTCTTCTAACCCTCTTATTGCAATATGTACACGTATTAAATTCATCAATTGTTTGACTACTTATAAATTGTTTACCTCCATAATATCCTCCATTAAGATACATCTGCATCATCTTAGCAACATCATTTGCATTAGCAAATAAACCTGCATGCCCGCCAATACCTCCAAACATAGCTGCACCTTGATCATGAACATATCCATGAATTATCTCTTTTCTATAAGCCTGGTCATTTTCTGTAGGTACAATACGTTTCTTATCAAATTTATTTAAAGGCAAATACCCCATATTGCTCGCTCCCATGGCTTTGTAAATATGCTGCTGGGTCAATGCATCTAAATCATTCCCATAATGCCCTTCGATAAAAGATTTCATCAAATAATAAGGTAAATCACTGTATTTATAACTAAGTCTACTTCTTAATTCACTATCCTTAATTCGTAACATCAACGAATCTTTCATATCACTTCGCAGATATAAATTGCCCGTTACCCTAATATTGAAATCATCAGTACGTTTAGTTCTATAATATTTTTTATCTGGCCTAGATGTTACAGTATCTAAAGTCTTTAAATAAAATGGAATCCAAGCTCTTAATCGAGCATAATGAGAGAGCATAGATCTAATTGTAATATCTTTCTTGTTAGATTCCTTAAATGATGGTAACATCTCTCCTACTCGAGTATCTAATGATAAAATCCCTTTATCTTTTAGCTCCATAGTTAAAGGCAAAGTTGAAAGAATTTTTGTCAACGATGCTAGATCATAAATATCAGAACCTTTTACTTTCCTTGATTTAGCATAGGTGTGATATCCATAATTCTTATTGTAGACTACTTTCCCTTTTCTTGCTACAATTAATTGTAGGCCAGGAGTCATATTTTCTCTTATTGCTATATTAACAATAGAATCAATCCTTTCTAGTTTATGAGAATTCATACCAACTGTTTCTGGTATTCCATAAGCTAATCGTTTTAAAGATCTTGTTTCTTGACCTGTTCCTAAAGGAAAATCAACTCCTAGGCTTACCGGAAGTTTTCCTTTTGCCTCAATAGCACCAAATAATAATTGAGCAGCTTTTTGCTGCGCAACAGGACTGTTTTGATAAGCCATTAAGATTCCCTCGAAATTGGTAGTCGTTTGAAGATCCAGCATAGCATAAGGTCTAGAAAAAACACTTAAAACTGTATTATTAAGTCTAGCTATCTCATATAACCAAACTAATTCTTTATCCTTAAACTTATAATCTTTCCAAGGATTGTCATTTGATTTATGCAATCCTACGATTACATAATTATAGTTCCTTAATTGATCTAATATTTCAGGAAGTTGGTTTCCTTTTACCCAATCCACCTTCGTATATTTATTTAGTTCTTCTAAAAACACTTCTCCAGAATCATCTCCCAATGACACATAAGCTACTTTTTTAAGATCTAAGTTTTTAACAGGTAGAATTGCTCTATCATTTTTAACTAACGTAAGTGAATTTTCTACTAGTTTATGATGTAACACTTCATTAGCAGTACTATTAAGCTCTTCAAAAAGATATTCTGTCTTTACAGGTTCATATTTATGAAGACCTGCTTTATATTTAGCGAATAATATTTTTTTAACCGAATGTGCTAAACGTTGTTCTGTGATCTCACCGGAGTAATAAGCAGAAACAATTTTCTGGGATGCTAAGGGAACATCTTCTGAAATTAAAAGAATATCATTACCCGCTTTTAATGCTGCAAGATCAATGTCTCCAGGAGCTTTAAAATCTGATGCACCTTTCATGTTTAAAGCATCAGTAATAACCAACCCTTCAAAACCTAAACTATCTTGTAATATATTCGTGACAACATTTTTTGATATTGAAGAAGGGTATCCGGATCTCGGTTCTAAACTAGGGATATTAAGATGAGCCACCATAACACTAGATAATCCATCAGCTATTAACCTACGATAAGGATATAACTCTATACTATCAATTCTCTTTTGATCAAAATTAATGGTAGGCAAGGTTTTATGAGAATCACTATCTGTATCACCATGTCCTGGAAAATGTTTCGCACTTGCTAAAACACCTTCTTTCTGCATTCCTTTCATAAAAGCTAATGCCTTTTCCGTAACATTATCTTTATCTTCTCCAAAAGAACGATTTCCTATAATTGGATTTTTGGGATTGGTATTCATATCCACAACTGGAGCGAAATTAATATGTACACCTAGTCGTTTACAATGTTTTGCTATTTGTCGTCCCGTTTCTTCTATTAGGTCATTATTCTGAATAGCTCCTAGCGTCATATTCCAAGGAAATGCTTTCGTAGAATCTAATCGCATAGCTAATCCCCATTCTGCATCCATACCGATTAATAACGGTATTTTAGAAATTTCTTGATATTCGTTATTAAGCTTTGCCTGACGTTGCGGTCCTCCCTTAGAAAAAATAATTCCTCCTATATGATATTCTTCTATAAGTTTTTTTATTTTATCCGTTTCTTTCTTTGGTTTAGAAGAGAAAACATCTACCATAAATAACTGTCCGACTTTTTCTTTTAAAGTCATTTTGTTATAAATACTATCTACCCATAACCTTTGAACATCATACTCATCTTTAACAATCAGTGGACGTAATGGTACTTTATTTTCGGCTAACTGCCCTACAAGAGAATCAACCTGAATTCCAACAATAGAATCTTTAATATTTAAAGTACCAGACTCTTGAGAAAGACCTGATAGCGTAAAAACAAAAATTATATAAGAAAAGTATTTAGAAAAAATATATCGCACAAAAACTAATTTAAAAAACGGTTATGCCAACTATCCTTAGCAGGAACTTCCCAATCAGTTTTATACTCAGCAATATTAGTAACCAAATTATTAAACACTATCGTGTTTGGAGAAACAGATCTATTCTTGGCCATTTTTCTAAAATCCGTAAGTGTTTTATACGCAACAAATTCCCCTTGTTTATAGGAAACATTCATTTTATCCATTAAATCAACCTTATAATCTGTTTCTAACTGCTGTATAAAATGGACAGAAGCATCTATAGAACAGCCAGTTGCTTGATTCATATCTTGATCTAATGCAATTGTTATAAATCTTTTATACTTTATATCATACCCTGCCTTTAGATCCGATCCATGTGCAGTCCATTGTGTTATAAAAGTTTCTAATTTATTTTTTATCTCATCTAACTCCTCTAAAGTAAATGATCTATTGGCTTGATAGATCCAAATTCTTGACGTATCCGGGAGTTCTTTAAAATCTACTAACATCCTCTTTCTTTTTATTTTCTAAAATAACAAAAAGTATTCCTAATTGTTGCAACAAAAAAGAGTTAATATGAACAAACATATCAACTCTTTTATTAGTCTGCTTAATCTTTAAAATCTTTTTTTACAAATCTTGAGCATTTGCAATCAGTTCTGCTACATCCATCACATCAATACTATCTTCTTTTTCCTTATTTTTCACGCCATCAGTCATCATTGTATTACAAAATGGACAACCCGCAGCAATAATATCTGGTTTTGTTTCTAAAGCATCTTCCGTTCGCTCAATATTTACATCTTTATTACCTGGTTCTGGTTCCTTAAACATCTGTGCTCCACCAGCTCCACAACATAACCCATTACGTTTACTACGTTTCATTTCTGTAAGTTCTACTTCTAATTTTCTAAGAAGATCTCTTGGGGCTTCATATACATTATTAGCTCTACCTAGATAACAAGGATCGTGAAAAGTAATTCTCTTACCTTTAAACTTACCACCTTCTACTGTTAATCTTCCTTCATCTAAAAGTGATTTAAGGAATTGTGTATGATGCATTACTTCATAATTCCCTCCCAAAGCAGGATATTCATTTTTTAATGTATTGAAACAATGAGGACAGGCGGTAACAACTTTTTTAATCTCGTATGCATTCATTACCTCAATATTGGTAACTGCTTGCATCTGAAACAAAAATTCATTCCCAGATCTTTTAGCTGGATCTCCTGTACAACTTTCTTCGGTTCCCAATACAGCAAAGTCTACTTTAGAACTATGAAGAAGCTTCACAAAGGCTTTTGTGATTTTCTTAGCTCTATCATCAAAACTTCCAGCACATCCTACCCAAAATAATATTTCTGGCATCTTACCTTCAGCCATATACTCTGCCATTGTAGGCACCTTTATTGCTTCACTCATATGTTTATACTATTTATATCCTTGGTTTTTGTTAGAAAAAATCTCGAACAAAAACTTATTTAATCGTGTTTACCGTCATCAAAAACTTCGATAGTTACAACTCTCTCTACTAATTCTGTAAATTTACCAGTATAACGAGTTGCTTTTACTAAGTGATTATCTATCCAATGATAATTTCCTCCTCTTGGTTTTCCCATTAAAAGACTATGATAATTGAATCCATGGGTTTTTAACCAAGTTTCAGTAACTTCTCTATGTTCCTCTGTTCTTGATGTAAAGAAGCATATAATATGTCCTTCATCGTACCATTTATTTAATGTAACTAAAGCATCTGGAAATGGTTCACATGTAACCATTCTTTCTGGCTCTTCATTAGGAACATCTTCTGTAATCGTACCATCAATATCAATAAGGTAATTCTTAATACCTTCTGGTAATACTGGACTAATGTGTTCCCCTTCTTCTACCTTATCATGCAATAATTTCTCTACTTCTTCCTTCTTCATAATTTCTAAATTCTCTTAATTTTTAAAAGTTTATGGTTAATAGTTATGGTTAATATTATCAAATTTTATTCTTTATTCCAGTTTAGTCTGTCCATCTGGTTAAATGGCCAAGGAGCTCCGTTATTCTCTATGTTAGACATCATATTATTTAGATCTGTTGGTGCAGCACTTTGCTCCATTACTAAATATCTTCTCATATCTAAAATAATAGACAACGGACTTATACTAACTGGACAAGCTTCTACACAGGCATTACAACTTGTACAAGCCCATAATTCTTCTTGTGTTATATAATCATTTAACAATTGCTTTCCATCATCTACGAAACTACCATTCTTATCTATATTATCTCCCACTTCCTGAAGACGATCTCTGGTATCCATCATTATCTTTCGAGGGGATAACTTCTTGCCTGTCTGGTTTGCAGGACATTCACTGGTACAACGCCCACATTCTGTACAAGTATAAGAATTAAGCAATTGCACCCAATTTAAATCAGTAACGTCAGAAGCCCCAAACTTTTCTGGTTCTCCTTCGGTTTCGTCTTCTGCTGGTGCAGCAAATGGATCAGCATTAGGATCCATCATCAACATTACTTCCTTAGTAACAGATTCTAGGTTATCCATCTGTCCTTTAGGCCTTAAATCTCCGTAATAAGTGTTTGGAAAAGCTAATAGGATATGTAAATGTTTTGAAAAATATAAGTAATTCAAGAATATTAAAATCCCAATAATGTGCATCCACCAAGCGCTACGCTCAAGAATAATTAGTGTTCCTTCCGACATCCCATTAAACAAAGGAGTTATAAACTGACTAACAGGATAAGATCCCGCTTTTATATAGTGTTCAGCTCCTAAATTTTGTAATTGTAAATCGGCAGCATTCATAGTAAGGAATAGTGTCATCAACACAACCTCAAAATAAAGAATAATATTACCATCATTTTTAGGCCAACCTTTTAAGGTTTTAAAACGTCTAATATTAACAATATTTCTTCTTATCCAGAAGATAAACACACTTACCAAAACTAAAAGTGCAAGAATCTCAAAAGAACCAATTAAGAAATCATATAACCCTCCTAAGAATGCAAAAATTCTATGCGTTCCGAAAATACCATCAATAATAATCTCTAGCACTTCGATATTAATAATAACAAAACCTATATATACGACCACGTGTAATATCCCTGCAATAGGTCTTCTTACCATTTTTGATTGCCCAAAAGCAATCATCATCATATTATTAAAACGTTCTTTTTTGTTATCCGTTCGATCTACATCTTTACCCAATCGAATATTTCGAATGACTTTACGAATGTTTTTTGTGAAATATCCAATTCCTGCTATTAAAGCAATTATAAATATGATATTAGGAATATATTGCATCATTTGAAGTAGTTAGTTTATTGAATCTGTAGGCTTTATGTATGGCTTGTTCTTTTTTCCAAAAACCGAAATATTTACATATCTCGTAGGATTTAATCTAAGATCCTGAAGTAGTAATTCTAATTCTTTACTAGCATCCTCTAGATTATTATAAAGCTTATCATCTTTTAATAATTTACCTGCCGTTCCTTTTCCTACTTCTAAATCTTTAGAGATTTTCTCAAAATTAGCCAAAACCCCATCTAGGTCTTTTACTAGTTTACCTATATTAACCTTTGATAATGAATCCAAAAACTGATTAAGATTCGTAGACATTTCATCAAGGTTAGAAAGCGTAGTATTTAATTTTTTTTCATTACCCGATAAAATATTATTTAAAGACCCTGATGCACCTTTAAAGTTTCGAACAGTAACACTAAGATCTGCAAAAATGGAATTTAAATTATTTTTGTTATCAACTGACAAAATTCCATTTACAGAAGTCAATAAAGTATCAGCATCTTTAATAGCAGATTCTAATTTTAACTGCAGCGGAGTTAATTGTTCATTTACTAATTCTAATAAACCAGCTTTAACTCTCCCCGGCAATGTATCTTTGTCCTTTGCTTCTAAACCAGCTTCATATATTGGATTAATTGCCAATGACTTTCCTCCAATTAAATCTCCACCATATACCATGGCTTCGCTGTTTTTAGAAAAAGTAAAATCACTACTAACATTAAATTCCACTACAAGATTTCCTTTAGAGTCAGCAAACTTGATCGAAACTACCTTTCCTACTACCAAACCATTTATAGTAACTGGTGATGAAGGTATCAAACCTTCTACGTTATCATACACAGCATAAAAAGTTCGGTCACTTTCTAAAAGATTTTTACCTTTTAGAAAACTATATCCAAAAATTAAAAGTGCTATAGCAGACAGTGCTAAAATTCCTGTTTTAACTTCGCGAGTAAATTTCAAAATAGCATATGTTTAGGACACAAATTTAGAATAAAAAATATACTTCCAAAGATTATTAACGAACGATTTATTAGTATTTATTTAGATTAGTTCGATGTAGCATCAGTTTTTAAAGCCTCTGTAAGAGGAATTAATTCATTATCCTTAAATGCTACAACGAAACATGAAGCATATCCTTTATCAACAGCTACACCTCTCAACTCCTTGATTAAATTATAATTAGAAGTACTTCCAAAATAATACTTATACAATCCTTCAAACTGAATCTTTGATAATTGATCTAATCCATTAAAGTTTTTCGGCTCAAGTTCTATGTCATTAGATCCTGCTGCTATTTGTACCTTGAACGTTATTCCATCATACATTTTTTGTCCTACAACCTTTGTTATAGAATCGCTATCTACCACTTCCGGAACTTCTGGTTCAGGAGCATCAGGAACATAATATATCGCATCTAGACTCTCTTTATAATCTATAATAGAAGAAATAATAGATTTTGCCATCTCATCCTGACCCTTTCTAGAATTGAGGTATTTACCTTCTTTATTATTGGTAAGAAATCCTAGTTCTATTAACACACTAGGCATATAGGTTTGATGTAAAACAACAAAACCGGCTTGTTTTACTCCTCTACTTTTTCGTTTTAAGCTTTTATTAAATCCATTCTGAACGAAACTAGCCAAAGTAAGACTTTGATCTAGATATTCTTCTTGCATTAAAGTTAATCCTATTATTGATTCTGGAGAATTTGGATCAAACCCATCATAGTTCGCTTCATAATTATCTTCTAATAAAATAACTGAGTTTTCATTTTTAGCAACATTAAAATTCTCATTATTCGCATGTAATCCCAACACAAAAGTCTCAGTTCCATATGCTTGTGAACGGTGAGAATTACAGTGTACGGACACAAATAAATCCGCTTTAGCTTTATTTGCTATTTTCCCTCTTTCATGTAATTCTATAAACTTATCCGTACTTCTGGTATAAACCACTTTAAAACGATCATCTTTCTCTAAGGCCGTACCAACTGCTAAAACTACTTTAAGAGCAATATCTTTTTCCTTGTAACCATTTCCCCTATTTCCAGGATCATGCCCGCCATGCCCGGCATCTAAAACCACCACAAACTTCTCTTTATTACTCTCACTCACAACAGATAATGTAAATGCTGATAGGATAAAAACCGATGCAATTAAAAGTGAACTGTATATTATTTTCTTTTTCATAATTATGCAAAATTATCACTTAGCTTGAAACATTACCAAATTGTTTCCGTATTTAGTATAATAATTCTAAAATCATATGGTTATGACCTTAGAAATTAGAATACAGGTTTCATTTAAAAATAACGTTAGAGCAAAGTATTTGATATAAATATTTATTTTTTTACCAATTACAATCTCTACATAAAAAATATATGTAATTTTGGCACTTCAAAAACTAAGCCATAGTTTTACAAAAATAGGATATAAACCATTGCAAACAACGGTACGTAACATACTTTATTCACTAAGTTTTTCACTATTTTGTATTTGTTATACAACTGCACAAGAGTTCGATAAAACGACCAAAAAACCTATTCCAGCGCAAAAGGATTCTATTTCTTTACCAAAAAAAGGTTCCGAATCTAAAACTGAGTTACTGGAAAACGAAAAAGATCAAGACACAACAAAGAAGGATACCACAGTTGCTCCGCCACAATTATTAACTGATAAGGTCAAATATAAGTCTAAAGACTATATGAGACTAAGCCGTAGAGAAAATAAAATGTATCTCTATAATGAAGCTGAAATTATATATGGCGAAATGCAAATAAACGCAGGACTTATCATAGTAGACAATGCTAAAAATGAAGTGTATGCCTACGGTATTAAAGATTCTGTGGGAGATTATACTCAAACACCTGTTTTTAAACAAGCTCAAAATGTAGTGGAGCCAGATTCTATTAGATTTAATTTTGATACAGAAAAAGCTTTAATATATAATTCCCGAACGAAACAAGGGGAAATGAATGTTAAAGGAGAAGTCTCTAAAAGGGTAAATGACTCTGTAATCTATATGAGTAATGTAAAATTTACAACTGCAGAAGATGTAGATAACGCTGATTACTATTTTTACGCTCGTAGAATAAAACTAGTACCTAAGAAAAAAATTGTCACTGGTTTGGTAAATATGTTTATCGCAGATGTACCAACTCCTCTTGGATTACCATTTGGTTATTTCCCTTTGCAAGATAAAAGAACTTCTGGTTTTATTATCCCTAGTTATGGAGAAGAAAATAACAGAGGATACTTTTTACAAAATGGTGGTTATTACTTTGCAGTAAGTGATTATGCCGATTTAACAATTACAGGGGATTACTATACCAATGGTAGTTATACCCTTCTTACTGAATCCGCATATGCCGTAAGATATCGATATAGAGGAAATCTCCGTTTTAGATTCGAAAATAATTTAACTAGTGAAAGAGGATTCCCTGATTTTGCTCAGAGAACTACTTACAACATACAATGGACTCATTCTCAGGATGCAAAAGCAAATCCTAATTCAAGATTTTCTGCTTCTGTGAATTTTGGTAGTAGTGATTTTTTCCAGCAGTCAACAAATCAACTTAATACTGGTAACTTCTTAAATAATCAACTTAGTTCTTCAATTTCTTATTCGAAAACTTTTCAAGGAGATCCACAAGTAAACCTAAATGTAGCTGCCAATCACAACTCCAATACCAATACGCAAGAAGTGAATTTATCGCTTCCTAATGTAAATGCTAGTGTTTCTAGAATATTTCCTTTTGCTCCAAAAGTAGGTGTTAAGAAAGGAATCATACAAAATATTAATACGCAGTACAACTTTAGAGGAGAAAACAGAATTACTACTACCGATGATGATCTTTTTACAGGAGATATGTTCAACGATGCAAGAATCGGTATGCAGCATTCCATACCTATTAGCACGAACTTTAAAATCTTTAAATACTTAAGTGCCACTATGGGTACAAGTTTTCAGGAAAATTGGGTATTTGAAACTATTGATCAGAGTTATGACCCAGATGCTAACGACGGTGCGGGAGAAGTTGTTAGAGATACCATTGCTGGTTTTGATGCTTATAGAACTTATAATTTTTCAACAAGTTTAGGAACTACTATATATGGAACTTTTAACTTTAAGAAAGATAAGAAAATCCAGGCAATACGTCATACGATGAGACCATCGATTAGTTATAGTATCAATCCGGCTTTTGATCAATTCTATGATGAATATACAATAACCGATGACCCGAATACATTAGATATTGATGAAACAGAAGTAGTTGAATACTCTAGATTCGAAGGTGGGTTCTTCGGTGCCCCAAGTAATACTTTTTCTAGTAGCATTGGCTTTTCTTTAAGCAATAACCTTGAAGCTAAGGTAAAGAGTAAGGATACCACTGATTTAGAACCCCGAAAGGTGGTTTTATTAAATAACTTAAATTTTAGAACCGCATATAATATTGCTGGTGATTCTCTGCAATTGAGCCCACTATCTATTACCGGAAATATTCCTATAATAGAGAACAAACTAGACATTAACTTTAGTGCAGAGTTAGATCCTTATGCATTAGATAACAACAATCGCAAAATAGATGTTTGGAACATTGATAACGGAGGTAGTCTATTTAGATTAACTAGAGCCAGTGCTAATTTTGGGTATTCCTTTTCTAGTAAAGATTTTGAAAAAGGCCAGTCTAATGAAGATCCTTTATCCAATCAAACTTTACAAAATGGTGGACGACCCGATAATTTATTTGGTGGTGGAACAGATTTTAGAGATGACCAGTCAAATCGTCCAACTAATGACAATAAAGAAAAAAGGGATATCAAGAACTATAATTACAAAATCCCTTGGTCCTTACGCCTATCATATACCGTCAATTACAGTAATAACGCTAGGCAAAACGAAATTTCATCACACTCAATTATGTTCTCTGGAGATGTAGAACTAGCTCCTAAATGGTCCGTTGGAGTATCCTCTGGGTATGATCTTAAAAACCCTGGATTCACATATACCAATTTAAGGTTCCAAAGAGACTTAGACAGTTGGAATTTGAGTTTTAATTGGATTCCTTTTAGTGAAAGAACATCATGGAACTTCTTTATAGGTATCAAATCCTCTGTTCTTAGTGATATTAAGTATGATAAAAGACGTGAACCGGACAGACAATTATAAGTTAGTATCTTAAATATGTATACTTAAGTTATACTAGGTTTATAAAATCAAAACAAACAATAACACAACACACATTATGAAAAAAATAATAACTACTACTAATGCTCCTGCTCCGATAGGCCCTTACAGCCAAGCTATTCTTAATGGTAATACACTTTACACTTCCGGTCAAATAGCTATCAATCCTGAAACTGGAGAACTGGTTATGGATGATATTAAAACTGAGGCAAAAATGGTAATGAAAAACCTTAAAGGAATTCTAGATGAAGTAGGTATGACATTTGAACACGTTATAAAAACTACTATTTTCTTAAGTGATATGAATAATTTTTCTCAGGTAAACGAAGTTTATGGAAGCTATTTTAATGAAGATACTGCTCCAGCCAGAGAAACTGTAGCTGTTGCTGCGTTACCAAAATTTGTAAATGTAGAAATTTCGGTAATTGCGGTGAAATAATATCCATTTCAAAAAATATATTAAAAGCTCAAGCAAAATTTGTTTGAGTTTTTTTATTTTTAAATATGACCGATTTCGAAATTACCTCTAATGATGAATTATCTAATCTTATTATAAGAAAAGGTATTAGCTCTTGGGTTCAACTAATCCAATTTATCAAAGATCTCCCCTATGGTCGAAATGCCAATAGAATAGACTCTAAATTGGTTATCTTAGAACAAAAGGGTACTTGTAGTTCTAAACACGCATTATTGAAACGAGTAGCTAATTTAAATGGAAGAAATGATATAGATCTTATTATTGGCATTTATAGAATGAATAGTATAAATACTCCCAATATTGGAAACATCCTTTTAGAAAATAACTTAAACTACATTCCAGAAGCTCACACCTATTTACGGTACAAAAATCAAACTATAGATGCGACATCTAGTATATCGGATTTTTACAAAATCGAAAATGACGTAATAGTTGAAAAAAACATAAAACCTCTTCAAGTAGGAGATTTTAAAATCCATTATCACCAAGAGTATATCAAATCTTGGATTATTGAAGAAGAATTAAATTTTTCATTTGATAAAATCTGGGGAATTAGAGAGCAATGTATCCGAAATTTATCCCAATAATTTATAGCCCCTTTAGTAATAACTGTGCAGTAGCAGGATTTGTAGCCAACGGAACGTCATACACATCGCATAACCTCATCAACATAAAAATATCAGGCTCATGAGGATGTTTTGCCAAAGGGTCTCTAAAGAAAATAACCATATCCACTCTTTTTTCTGCAACACCAGCGGCAATTTGTGCATCACCTCCAAGAGGACCGGATAATAATGCTTCTACATCAAAACCTGCGCGCTTTGCTTTCTCTCCAGTGGTACCCGTAGATATAAGCGATACATTTTTAGATTGTAAGATTTCTTGATGTTCATTCAGAAATTGAACCATTTCTGCTTTTTTACCATCGTGTGCTATAATTGCTATTGTAATCATTGTAATTATACTGAAAGGATATCCGAAATACGAAGGAGTTCTTTATTAATACTATGATCTTCTTTTAATCCTTCATCAAAATTAGTTGCCACTATCTTATTATTAAGCACCCCAACCATTACGTTTTGTTCTCCATCCAACAACAACTCCACTGCTTTAACACAAAGTCTACTAGCTAAAGTTCTATCGAAACAAGAGGGAGAACCTCCTCGCTGCATATGCCCCAAAACCGTAACCCTTACATCGTAATCTGGCATGTTTTCCGTTACATAATCTGCAAGTTCATACACATTTTTTCCGATCTTATCACCTTCACAAACTACTACAATACTTGAAGATTTTCCGGATCTTTTACTTCTTTTTAATGATTCTAGCATTCTATCCAACCCTAAATTTTCTTCAGGGATTAGGATTTCTTCTGCTCCAGCTCCTACTCCACTATTTAACGCTATAAAACCTGCATCCCGTCCCATTACTTCAATAAAAAATAATCGATCATGCGAACTTGCTGTATCTCTAATTTTATCGATCGCATCAACTACAGTATTTAATGCCGTATCATATCCTATTGTAAAGTTAGTTCCTGCAATATCATTATCAATAGTTCCTGGAACTCCGATAACAGGTATATCGTGTTCTTCGCTAAAAATCTTTCCTCCTTTAAAAGTTCCATCTCCTCCTATCAATATCATTGCATCCACACCCGCTTTTTTAAGATTATCAGCTGCTTTTTTTCTTCCTTCGGGTGTTTTAAATTCTGCGGAGCGAGCAGATTTAAGAATGGTTCCTCCCGTACTGATAATATTACGAACACTTCGAGCATTCATCTCACAATAATCATTTTCTATCATTCCTTGATAGCCTCTATAAAAACCAATACATTTTACATTATAATAGGAGCAAGCACGAGCTACTGCTCTAATAGCAGCATTCATTCCAGGAGAATCTCCTCCTGATGTCATTACCCCAATAGTTTTAATTTGTTTAGCCATTTATTGTGTATAAATTAGATCCGATTACTTGTTCTTATCTGTAAAATTAATAAATTCTGGTTTCTCTATATCAATAGTATCTTTTGTTTTTTGAGACAAAGAATCCTTTACTTTTTTAGACTTAAACACCTTATCCCATAGTTCTCCAAAATTATTAAAATCTACTGAATAAGAAAGTCCCAATCCTTGTTTATAACCTTGGGATTCTCCTATGTACTGAATTTCATTTTGTCGATTGAATATCTTTCCTTTTAAAGTTCCATCTTCATTAAAAAGGTATTCTACTTCTACATCACCCGTTACTACTGATTCACTTACACCACCAATTGGAACCCCTACTCTTCCATTGATTAATATTCTATTATTAATCTGAGTAGAAACTGTAACTCCGAATTGATCAGCAGCCTCTTGATCGACATTTCTATTTCCTTGAACATAATTTACACCCACTGTAAATTTATCATCATCTCCAGAAAAGATACCATTTACCAGTCCAGCTGCACGTTCTACCAAATTCCCTGTAATAAAGGTTGGATCTAAGTTTCCACTATAAAATTGTCCTTGTGTTACTAAGGACAGTGCTTGTAATTCTTTTGTCGCTTGATCTTCTAATTGATATTCTAACTCACTTTTTGCAACGGAACTTAAATTAGGCAATTCTATATTAAAATTAAGATCAGGTTGTATTAATTCTCCATTAAGATCTACTACTACCTCTACTGGTATTTTACGATTAATGGTTGCATTCTCTAATAGCACCGCTGGATTTGCTTCCGTTTTATATACTGCACTAAGATTAAGTTTAGCTCGTGTTGGGCTACCATCCCAGTTTATACTACCTCCAGATCTTACAGTAAAATCTTTACCAACTAAAGCTCCATATCTAAAATTATAACTTCCTTCATAAGCCACAAAATCCCCCCACATATTAAACTTTCCATTTGTATTAATTTCTATAAGTAAGGTTCCGGCTCCTCTCCCCTTTAAAGAACTTCCTGTTTTTTTATCGACAACAACTTCTACTAATGCATTATTATTAACATCAAGATCAAAATTAAGTTCTAAACCTTTTATCTCTTCTAATATAATTTCTTTCCCGGCTAAACGTGCTTGTTTTTCTTCTGGGCTCAAGAAATGAATATATGAGTTATCCCCGATCGATTCGGATTCATTTAAGGGTATTTTAAATATCGTTCCCTCTTCTGTAGTTGCATTCACATTAATGACCAAACCATCCGTAGGACCTTCAATGGTTGCGTCTCCACTGATAAAACCAGTTCCGTAATACAAAGATTCTTCATCCTCTTCGGTATCCAAAACCAACAATCGCTCACTTGCATTTAACGTAAGACCCAAATCCCATTTAGAAAAACGTTGATGACCAATATACCCTCCTAAGACACCTTTGGTTTTATATTTAGTATCTGTAATAGAGACATCATCAAAATTAAAACGTTGCTTACTGAGTACAATTCTAGAATCATCATCAAAATCAAGATCAACATTTAAATACGGTACTTTTAAACCTGCTTCGTTAAGCCTTAGTAAACCATCAATCGATGGATTCACATAATCCCCAGTAACCTTAGCACTACCACTTACGAAACCTCTAAGATCAGATATTACAATTCCTCCTAATTGACTAAACCCAGACATATTGAATCGCTCTAAATCTACATCTATATTCATATCCGGATCCTTACCAGAAACATCAATTGATCCTATTGCAGAAAGTATTTTTACATTTTCTTCATTTACCAACCTCGTATTTACAGTAAACTCGGTCAACGATTCGTTTCCAGAAGCATTCATTCGGAGTTCCCCTAATTTTGAATCATTTACTGCTAACTTATCAATTATTACAGTAGAACTTGGAAAATACACTCCTTTGTCTTGAAACACCTTAAGATCGCCATCTACTACTCCTGATAGCTTTAAATTTTCTATATAAGGCGTAATTTTATTAAGATCTACATCTTTAAAAGTAGCTTTAATATCCTTATTATCCTTACCGGTAACAGTTCCAGAAACATTTATCTCCTCCCCTTCGTGACTTAACCGAATAGCTCTAATGTCTATATTCTGAAAATTATTATCAAAAATTATTTTATTACTACTTTTACTCTTATTTCGATTAGCATACCAAGTATATCCCTTAAAGGTAAAATCAGATTTCTTAAATCCTAAAACCGAATTATTATCTTCATTTATAGTATGATAAAATTCTAAGTTATAATCATCTACATTATTTTCACCTCCTTTAAATTCTGAGCGCATAAACAATGTATCATTAAGTGTTACATTAATCAAACTAAACTTAGATACATCATAATACTTCGTATCTATACTATCGATAGCTACATAAGTGTTAAATAATGGGTTTTTATTATCTACCTGAATATCCACTTCTTTCATTAAATTATCAAACGCCTTAATAGATGGTGACTTAAATGTTAATTTAAATTCGGAATCATTACTTTCTACTTTTCCTTTTATCGAGGTATTTGGAGCAAATTCAATTTCCGGAAAAAAGACATCTACAATTTTATTATAAATTTTAAAATTGAATTCCATAAATTCATTGTCCGTAATCTCTGTAGGTTCAAAATTAGCATATAGACTTCCTATAGAATTTCTAAATAAGTCATATACATTTTCAAATCTAAATATCCCTTTTACATTACCTTCTATAATATCAGGACTATTTACGGTAATTGTTCGTACATTCTTATCATCAAAACTTGAAGTAATATCAAAATCATCAAAGTAATAACTAGCATTTTGATTTTTATATAATGTCTTCTCAAATGAAATGGTACCAAAAGCATCGTTAATACCCGTTCCTTTCATTTTCATTTTTACATCTCCGTTGAAAACAGAAATACTATCTCTGGTAAAAAAGTTCAAGCGATGTAAATCTATATGATCCACATTGGCAGTAAAATCATAATTATTAATTTCCTTAGATATATCCGCTACACCATTAAAACTAAACTTCATATTTGGATCGTCGGAAACTAATTTTCCGTCGAAAACAGGATCTTTTAGGTTCCCAAATACATTCAAATCGGTATATGTATACCCGTTAAATTCGAATTTCCTGATATCTCCTTCTAATTTAGTATCAAGATTATCTAATGTAAAACCTCTTCCGTCTACATGTATATCAAATGCTGCATTTCCAAGATTTTTCTTACTTAATAATTGACCTACATTAAAATTATTAGAAATTACATTTCCATTATAAGTGGCGTTTTTTACATTATCTAGATCACCTAATAAAACAAAAACATTAATTTTTCCTAACTGAGAAAAGAAGTCCATATCGACATCAACATCTTTAATCGTTACTATTGTTTGACCCACACCTTTTACACTTCCTAATTGATAAAGTTGCTTTGGTAATGATTCTCCCAAGATGTTAGGCAATAAATTGACCAAGTCATAATAGTTCGTAGTCAAATTCTTTAGATCACCATCTAATCTAAACTTAGAAACATTTGTTACCGCATTTCTAATTCTAATATCTCCTTGAATGATCGACCGATCTAATCCTGAAATATCTGAATCTAGTATTTCGAAATCGTTTAGCGTACCCTTTAGTTTGGTGTTTTTTAAAATCAAATCTTCGTCATTACCAAACTCCTTATAAAAAGGTATTAAATCATTCGTAGAAACAGTAGCCTTATCAAAATTAGCAGTAATATTAACGCTGTTTTCAAAATCAACCAATCCACCACGTTCATATGAGAATACTATCTCTCCCTCTACTTTAGAATCAATAGTTTCCAATAATAACTCTCGAAAACGCATTTCTGTAGGAGTAATGGAAAAACCCGTTTTTAAATTAGAAACATTTAATCCTCTATGATCTTTAAATGACAACAAATCTGTGGTTATATAAAAATCTTCTCCGTCAACTTTCAAACTTTCTGCATCTAATAAAATATCCCTTATCACAACTATTCTTGGAGAACTAAGATTTTCATCAATGTAACTATATTTACTATTCTCCATAGTCACATTTCCTGTAGTGAGTAAAAACTTAGTATTAGATGTGGAAGTCTTACCTGTATTAAATTTTCTAATAAAAGTCATAAGGTTGTCGCTACGCTCACCTTTATACATTTTCATTCTAAAGGTTAAATCATCAATAGAAACACTTCCTAATTCCGGTTGTCCTTTGGAAATCTCTCTTATATTCAGAATTGAAGTGGCGATATTTTTAGCATATATTAATGTATCCTTATGATGATCTTTTACAAAAACTTCTTTTAAATTTACATCTCCTGAATAAGTCAAACCTACTCTACCCACATTGATATCTACATCATACTCATCATTAAGATAATTAGTGATTTTTTTACCTAAAAAAGTTTGAACTGCAGGAATGGAAAATAGTATCACTAATAGCACAAATAGCGAAATAAGGATAAGGAATATCCTTTTCAATATTTTCCCGAATTTTTTGATACGTTTTATTGTTTTAACTTTGCTGACAATATTAACAATTTCTATGCCCTTTTCCTCATAATGAGCTCACAAAATGTATACATCCTAGGTATTGAGTCTTCTTGCGATGACACCTCTGCTTCTATATTATGCAACGGTCGCGTGCTATCAAATGTTGTAGCATCACAAAAAATTCACGAACAATATGGTGGTGTTGTCCCAGAATTAGCTTCTAGGGCGCACCAGCAAAATATTGTTCCTGTTGTTGATCAAGCCATAAAACAGGCGAACATTAATAAATCCGATCTTAGTGCAATTGCTTTTACCAGAGGTCCTGGTCTAATGGGATCATTATTGGTAGGCACTTCTTTTGCTAAGTCATTAGCACTTTCGCTAGAAATTCCACTTATTGATGTTAATCATATGCAAGCTCATATACTAGCACATTTTATTGATGAAGAGGATTTTGATAAACCAGAGTTTCCATTTCTTGCTTTAACTATTAGTGGAGGGCACACACAGATTGTAAAAGTTACTGATCATTTTGATATGAAAATTATTGGTGAAACAATCGATGATGCAGTTGGAGAAGCTTTTGATAAAAGTGCAAAAATATTAGGACTTCCTTATCCAGGAGGCCCTTTAATTGATAAAAAAGCGCAGTCTGGAAATCCAAAAGCGTTTCCTTTTACAAAACCTAGAGTCGATGGTTTAAACTTTAGTTTTAGCGGTCTCAAAACTGCTGTATTATACTTTGTTCAAAAAAAAGTTAAAGAGAACCCTGATTTCATAAAAGAGAATCTTGAAGATGTTTGTGCTTCAATTCAATATACAATTATTAATATTCTTATTGACAAATTAAAGAAAGCTTCTAAGGAAACAGGAATAAAGGCCATTGCCATTGGTGGAGGAGTTTCTGCGAACTCTGGAATACGAAAAGCATTAAAAGAAGGGGAACATAAATACGGATGGAAAACTTTTGTCCCAAAATTTGAATACACTACAGATAATGCAGCCATGATCGGTATTGTTGGTTATCTAAAATATTTAAAAAAGGATTTTACTGATATGAGTATTGTTGCTAAAGCCCGAATTAAGTTTTAATTTTTCACTTATGCAGTTATTCTATAATAAGGATATTACAGAAACCACTCAAGAATTTCAATTTTCAAGAGAAGAAAGCAAACACATCACTAAAGTTTTACGAAAAAAAGAAGGTGATTTAGTACAAATCACCAATGGGTTAGGTCTATTATGTAAAGGGGTTATTACATTTTCAAGCCCTAATAAATGTATTATTCAATTAGAAGAAAGACATCATCAACCGTCTAAGGATTATAGATTACATCTTGCAGTTGCTCCTACTAAAATGAATGATCGCTATGAATGGTTTTTAGAAAAAGCTACAGAAATTGGCGTTGATGAAATTACTCCAATTATTTGTGATCACAGTGAACGAAAAATAATCAAACCAGAACGATTTGAACGTATATTACAAAGTGCTATGAAACAATCACTTCAATTGTATTTGCCTATATTAAACAAAGCTATTTCTTTTAAGGAATTTTTAAAAAAAGATACTTCGGACCAGTTACTTATTGCACATTGTGAAGAAACTAAGAAACAATCTTTAAAGGATATTCTTAAATTACATAGTGCCACTACATTATTAATAGGTCCCGAAGGAGATTTTTCTACCAAAGAAATTGAGAGCGCTTTAAAAAAAGGAGTTATCCCTGTTACTTTAGGAGAAACAAGATTAAGAACAGAAACCGCTGCTATTGTTGCAACGCATAGTGTCGCTTTTTTAAATTCGTAGTTTAAATAATTAATATCTTTACAAAATCTAATAACCAAGATTATGATTGTAAAAATTAGAATATCCATCTGTGTTATTGTTTTTTTTGCAAGTTGTTCATCGAATGACAATTCCAGTACAAGTTCTGATTCTCCGGATCCCTCACTCAATACAATTAGTAGTTTAGAATATATCGATGAAATAATAATTACTAATGACCCTATTGATCATGTTCCTACAGGAGGCTTTTCTGGTATTGATTATAAAAACGATACTTGGTACATAATAAGTGACGGATCAAACCCTATCAGATATTACATAGCCCACATTGCCTTTAACCAAGAAGGTTTCTCAAATGCCTCCATCGGTTCGCTAATAGAAATTAAGGATGAAATAGGAACTTCCATTCCAGAAAATGAAATAAACCCTGAGGCTATTAGATTCGATATTGACACAGGTAATATCATTTATACCAGTGAAGGTTCTATTAGCAACAACGTTGATCCAGCCCTATTAGAGATAGAACCTAATGGCACTCAATTACGCAGTTTCGTACTACCAGAAAATTTAAATGCCAATACAACAAATGATCAATCCGGACCAAGACATAATGGTACATTAGAATCATTGTGTATTAGTTTTGATTCCAATGCATATTGGATTGGCATGGAACTTCCATTAATTGAGGATGGACCAGAACCAACAACTACAGAAACAGAATCTCCAGTTCGTATTACTCGAATTAATAAAACAAATGGCACACCAGAAAGACAGTTTGTATATGAGCTGGATGCTGTTGATCGCGAACCTGCTTTAGGAACAACATTTAGCATTAACGGACTGGTTGAAATTTTAGAATATGATGAAAATCAATTTCTTTTTCTAGAAAGATCTTTTTCTTCAGGATATTTGGATGGAGGTAACACTATAAAAATTTATAATGTTGATGCTACCAATGCAAGCAATACACTAAACACTAGCTCTATTTCATCAGAAACAGTAATCAAAGCTGCTAAAACACTTTTGTTTGAATTTAACAGTATCCGTAGTGAATTGACTAATAATACTGTGGATAATATTGAAGGAATAACTTTTGGCCCTCTATTTTCTGATGGAAGTAAATCTCTGATTGTTATTTCTGATAACAATTTCAATGCCTTTTTACCGCAACTAAATCAGGTAATCCTTTTTAAAATAATTCCTTAATAACATAAACTTAAAATATTTTTACTTTTAACTATCAGTATTCAATAGTAGTGTTAAGTTATAATTAAGAATGCATAGTTTGTTCCAAACGATGGTTTTACGATACTCATTTCTTTGTATATTGCTAAACTATTTTCACTCAATTATAATTACTATTATGAAAAAACTTTATTTTTTATTTTTTACTATTTCATTATCAATAAGCTCTTTTGCGCAATCTACAGGGGATATAGCATTTGTCGCTTATAATGCAGATGGAGATGACGATTTTGCAATTGTTGCGTTGGCCGATATAGCTGCAAACACTACTATTTATTTTTCAGATGATGAACTTGATGGAATGGCAGCGTTTGTTGATTCTAATGAAGGAAACATCCAATGGGACACTCCTAACTCTGTAATAGCTGCTGGTACTATTGTTGTTTTTACTGACACTGATAGTGATGGGAATGCTTCTTATGGAGCTTCTTTAGGAACTCTTACTCAAGTAGGAAGTGGAACCATAAATCTCGCAGGTGGTGGAGATTCTTTATTAGCGTACCTTGGTACTGACGAAAACACTCCTACTACATTTTTAGCAGGTATTCAGTATGCAAATAGTGTTGGGGATTTAACAGGTTCTGGATTAACTGATGGATCTACATTCATTACAATTGCTACTTCAGGAAGCCCTGATGGAGGTCAATATAGTGGATCTAGAAATTCTGAAACTTCATTTGCCAACTACATTCCTTTAATAGCTAACCCAGCGAATTGGACAACCGAATCATCGGATGGGGAATTGATATTACCAATAAACACTAATAACTTTGTCGAATCAGCTACAGGTACTTCAACAATTTCTATAAGCGGAGCTATATCAGGTCTTGATTATTTTGAAAACAATGGTCCTTCTTCTGAAGATACATTTACAGTTTCAGGAACTAATCTAACTTCTGACATTACCGTAACAGCTCCGATGAACTTTGAAATTTCTACAACTACAGGTACAGGATTTGGATCTTCTGCTACATTAACGCCCACAACAGGAACTGTTTCTACAACTACAATTTATGTTCGTTTAGCTGCTAACTTGGTATCTAACTCTTATATGGGAGACGCTACAGCTTCTTCAGCAGGTGCTACTGACCAAACAGTAATGTTAAGCGGTACAGTATCACCCGACGATCCTCAATTTACTATATCAGGTTTTATCGGAGACTTTTCGTATTTTGAAGGTGAGGGTCCTTCTACAGAAGATAGCTTTAATGTAGAAGGTTTATTTCTTACTGGAAATATAACAATAACCGCTCCTGCCAATTTTGAAGTATCTCTTACTACAGGAACAGGCTTTGGTTCTTCTGTTAGTATTACTCCTACTATGGGAACTATTAACAATACGGAAGTTTTTGTAAGATTGATAACAGGTTTAGCCCCTAATTCATTTACTGGAGATATTACCGTATCTACTACTGGCACTACAGACCAAACTATTTCTTTAACTGGAATTGTATATCAAACACCGGTTTGCGCAAATGTTGGCGATATCATCATTACTGAAATTATGCAAAACCCTGTTTCTGATGGGGATGATCCTAATGGAGAATATTTTGAATTATACAATACTACTTCAAGTCCAATAGATATTGCTAGTTGGACTATCAAAGATGATGATGGCGTTAATGATTTTCATGTAATAGCAAATTCGTTAGTCATACCGGCAAATGGATATATAGTTATTGGAGACCCTAACGGTAGCATTGTATTAGATTATGCTTATGAAGCACGTGATGTATTTTTAGGAAATAGTACGGATGGTATTATTATAGAATGTGGTTCTACAGTTATTGATCAGGTAATCTGGGATAATGGAGCTACCTTCCCTGATCCTACTGGAGCTAGTATGGAATTATCAATCAATGACCTAAATAGCGTTGCTAATGATGATGGAGCTAACTGGGCAGAGGCGGTTACAGCTTTTGGTAGTGGTGACCTCGGTACACCAGGTGATGCTAATGATAATGCTAGTACTTTATCTGTTGATGATTTTGATGAAAAATTAGAAAACTTTAATATGTTTCCTAATCCAACAAATACAGGTTTTGTTAATATCACAACTACATCAAATTCAGCTACTACTGTTAGCGTATTTGATATGTTAGGTAAGCAAGTTATTTCTGAAACTTTAAATAACAATCTTCTTAACGTATCTAATCTCAATGCTGGCATTTATCTAATTAGATTGGATCAAACCAGTGGTTCTGTTACGAAAAAGCTTGTGATAGAATAGTATAATACATATAACTGATATAATATAAAGGGCATTATCTATCCGGATAATGCCCTTTATATTTTTAAATTTTATTAATAAAACCAATACTAATCATAATATATCCAAATATTTTCCTCTCTATATTCTCCATAGTTCTCTTCTAGATCTACCGCTACCAAATTTAGAGCTCCATCTATTTTATAACTACCTGATTCAGTAATTTTTTTACCTAATAATTCTTCCCAGAAACTTATATTACCTCTAACATTCATAGAGTTTTCACAAACCTTAATAAGAGTTGCTCCACTTTCTAAATGAGTTCTTATCCAAGGATCATAGACTTTATTGTTCTTCTTTAAGTCGATATAATCTTTCATCAATAATTGTGGATGATTATGCTTTAAAATTGGTCGTATCGGAATTATGAGTTTATCTAACCCAAGACTCTTTCTAATTTCTTTTCCTTTAGATATTAATAACTTACTATATCCTTGACCTTGGTATTTTTTTGTTACAATAATCTGCAGACCTCCTAAAATATTGGGTAGTACATTATCCTCAAAATCTGAAATCCCTTTTCTAAGAAGCCAATCCCATCCTTCCTGAGGTAAATCTTCCAACATTTGGTCCCAAAATATGGGGATTGCATTCATAAAACCCAAAAGATCATTATTAGAATCAACCATGAAAACCTGAGTGTGAGGAAAATAATTTTCCAGCCTACTCCAATACTCTTCTGTAACCCTAGATCTTAAAATAATTTCTGGAAAGGCTTCGGTGATAGCAGATTTATACTGTTTTATAAGAGAGCTATCTAAATCAGAATACTTAAGGTATGTTATCAAATTAATTCTATTGTTATTGAAAATTCTTAATACATTGTATTTGGATTCGCTGACTTTTTTGGAATTTGCTGTATTGAGTCCCAATGTTCACATATTTTTCCATTTTTGTCAAAACGAAAAAAGTCCATCGTTACATATTCATCATTTCCCGGCCAAGTTTGGTGTGTATGAAGCGATACTAGATCTCCTTCAGCAATACATCTTACAAACTCTATGGATTTATTCGGATATTCTTGTTGCATTCTTTCAAAATAAGATATAAACCCTTCTGTTCCATCTGCCACATCAGGATTATGCTGAATATATTCATTACCAAGATATTTCTCCACGGCTTCTTTAGGTTTACCTTCATAAGCCATTTTATAAAAAGCAATAGCATTTTTTTTATTTTCCTCTAGATTCATACTCTATAATTATACTTGTCTTTTTAAACAAAATCAATTACGATTTCTTTTATTTAGCATCCTTTATATAGCTATCTATTATCTCTTCTAAAACATCTAAAGGAACTGCTCCATTTTTTAAAACTGCATTATGAAAATCTCTTAAATCAAATTTGTCTCCTAATTGTTGTTTAGCTTTTTCTCTTAGCTCAAGAATTTTAAGCATTCCTATTTTATATGCACAAGCTTGTCCTGGCCAAACAATGTAACGTTCTATTTCTGTTGTTACCTCTGTAGTAGTCATTCCTGTGTTTTGTACCATGTAATCAATAGCTTGTTCTCTAGTCCATTTTTTATGATGAATACCAGTATCTACTACCAAACGAACGGCTCTAAACATTTCTGCTTGTAATCTACCTAAATTTCCAAAAGGATCATTTTCATAAAAACCTAACTCCCAAGCTAATTGTTCTGAGTATAATGCCCAACCTTCAATATATGATGTAAAAAGACCAATAGTCCTAAAAATTGGAACTCCTTCTAACTCTGATTGAATAGCGATCTGAAAATGATGTCCAGGCACCCCTTCATGATAGGCTAACGTTTTCATTCCGAACTTAACAGATTCATGGACATTTCTAAGGTTTGCATAAAAAACACCTCCACGTGAGCCATCCATAGCTGGTCTTGTATAATAAGCTCCTGCTGATCCTTCTTCCTTAAATTCTGGAACTCTCTTAACCTCTAAACCTGCTTTTGGTCTCACATCAAAAGCATCATCTAAACCTGCACTGATCTCAGATAATATGCGATCATACTCATCTATTACCATTTTTCTTCCTTCATCATTATTTGGAAAAAGAAAACGCTCTTCCTTATTTAATTCTTGAATAATCGCTCCTAATGTTTTTGTAGAATCTACATATCCTTCTGCAGAAAGAATTTGATGCATTTCATCTTTTATTCTAGCGACCTCTGACAATCCAATTTTATGTACCTCTTCTGGATCTAAATCTGTGGTGGTTCTTTGCTTTAACTGATATCTATAAAAAGCTTCTCCATTTGGTAGTTTCCAAACCCCATCATCTGTAGTTGCTTTATTTTTTAATTGTTTAAAATATTCTATTAATTTTTTATATGCTCCAAAAACACTAGTTTGTACTTTATCTTCAACTTGTTTCTTTAAATCATCTTTTTCTTCATCAGATAAATCTTCTAACTCATCTATTTTAGTTTGAAAATTAGTGTAAAGAATATTTGATTTTACTGCAGAGTCTTCATTCGAATTTGCTCCTACAAAACCATTCATTTCATCGATAACACGATCCATTACGAATTTAGGAGGTATAATTCCCTTATCTTCCCTTATTTTGAGATTTTCAATTAACTGATCAAACTTAGTTTCAAATTTAGTTAAACGAGTAATGTAAGCTTCTGCATCGCTCTTATCCCTAAGTTTATGAGAGTTTTCCATTAGACTTGGCAAAGAACTTTGTATTCCTCCCATTTGATTTACTGGATAGTCATGATAGAAAAACTGTTCCCCTTCCATTAAACTTTCCAAATAAAAACCTAATATCTTGGTATTTAGTTTGTTTGCGTCGGATTGATTCTCAAAATTATAACTCTGTAAAGTTTCATAATCTTCTTTCATTTTATTAAAAGATTCCCACTGTTTTTTATCAGAGATATCGTCTAACTCATCTTTTGACCAGTCATAGATTACAGGAATTCCCATCGAAGTTGTTAATTCAGGGCTTTCTAAAGCTAATTCTACAAATACTTTGTCATAAAAATGATTAATGTTAAATGGTTTAAACCAGATAAGATTAACTAACCAGAGTACCCCTAAAACTAAAATGATTAATAAGGTTCTAGAAGTCCAAAATTTCCAAGTGCGTTTCTTTGCCATGATGAGTGATTTATGTGAATTTGATTGATTGATATTCTATTATTGATGCTAAGGTAGTAAATGTTAGAGTAAGAAATTACCTGTTAATACAAACATTCAATATTTACTATACATCCTTTTCCGCGAGTGATTGGTAATGGTAATTAATTTATAAAATTTTACTTGATTTTACTAAGTAAAATTCTTGCTTCGATATTTTCTTTATCTAAGATTAACGCCTTTTCTAAAAACTCAATTGCTCTATCCTCTTCTTTCTCATAGAAATAACTTCTTCCTAACAAAAAGTTTAAATATGAGGATTCTATTTTTTTATCCAACAGTTCCTGAGCCAAGGTAATAACTTCTAGTTCTCTCCCTAAACTACTAAGCATCTGTATCGCATTCTCCCAATCATTTATATTAAATGAATCTGGTTTAATAATTGATTTCATTTCTGGTTTATTACGTAGAAAATAAAATACAGGAATATTTACTGACCATTTTGGATTTTCTGACAGCCCCTTTTTGATCCATTTGATCGTTTTGTCTTCATCGCCTAAAATAAAATTAGTTTTTGCTATTCGAGTATAAATACCATCCCATCCGTCAAGCATTGATTCTGCTTCTAATAATTTTTGTTTAGCTCTTTTTATATTTCCTTCTCTATGTGCATATAATGCCTGATTAAGCCTAATTCGTCCATAATGATACTTCATTAATATTTGTAATTCTTTAATAGGTTTTTTAGAATTATCTACTCGCAAATCAATTTGGTTATACCACGCATTATCAACTCCCTTTACAACAATTGCAGCAGATTGTTTTCCAGAAATTTGTCCGCCAGCATTTTGTCCAACAATTAAGCTTTGTAAAAGTCGTTCTGCCAATGTTCCTTCGGTATTTTTAAATGCTTTAGACATTTGCGAAAGTACTTCTCTATCTAATTGATTACCTATAACTACAAAATTCTCACCTAACACCTCTGATGCTTCTCCATTCCAATACTTTAAGGATTCTCCTGTAAAAGCATAGACATTTCCTTCTACATCCATACCAGATACTTGTCTATAGTGCGACCCTTTATCGTTTTCTTTAACCTCTAGAATGGCTTGTTTTATTGATTTACCAGCTTTTAAGTTTTTAAAACCTTCTATGGCGTACAGAGGTTCAGTTTCGGCAATAACTGAAAAAGCTCCAATCGCTGGGTCAATATAAACCGTAGAGTTTCCAACATATATATTATTGGTTGCAACAGCAATTCCATATTCTTTAGCTTTCTTGTCATAAGCTAGAATAGAAAAAGTAGCATTGATATTCTTATCAGTTAATAGACTTGGTAAATTTTGACTGTATCCGGATATAGCTAATAACACTATAAAAGCTAACAATGAGGCATCTCGTGTTTTCATTTGGCTGTTTTAAAACAGACGTTTACGAAACAACTTTGTTACAGTATACAGTAAAAGCTATAACATTCATTGTTATAGCTTTTAAATATTATGCTCGTAAATTATTAAATATTTATCCTAGCTGCACCAGTAGTCGCCAATTTATTATCCTGAGTATATGCTATAACCGATAACTCATCTTTATCTGCTATCCAATCCGGAATCGACAATGTAACAGATCCAGAGATATCCTGTTTCACCAAACGACTAGCAACTATATTTGTGTTTTTTAAACTTCTATTTCGATTCTCTCCTCTACCAATCTCAGTGGTTCTCTCGGATACAACCAATGCAAATGTTACCTGATCAAATGAATCACCTTGGACTCCATAATCAATTTTTAGCGTATTAGTATCTCGTTCTACATTAGTAAACTTAATTACATTAGTTGTTTTTGATTTAGAATAATTACGTATTGCAGCCAACGCCTTGGAGCTATTAGATCCAGTGAAATGTTCACTACCATTAACAACTAATTGAGGAGTATATATAGATCTACTATTAAACTGTTGTGCATAATCCCTTTGATAATCACTAAACGCTTCTGTACTAAAAGGATCTTTCCATCCTAATCGATTCCAATAATCCACATGATAAGAAAGAACAAATACATTATCATTCTCGTATTTTTCATTAATCATATCTAATAATTCATCTGCAGGAGGACAGCTGCTGCATCCTTGAGAAGTAAACAGTTCCATAACCACAATTGAGTTGTTATCACTCTGTGCCTGAACCACTGTAGTAATTATGAGCGTTAATAGTATCAAAAGGTTTCTCTTCATCTTGTTTATTTTAGTACTTTTAGATTCTATTATTTAGACGATGATGACCAAAAAACTTACAAGTTTTCTTTTTCTAGTGGCATTCTCTGGAGTTGTTTTAGCACAGGATATTGCTGTATTACAATACAATGGAGGTGGTGACTGGTACAGTAACCCTACCGCATTACCGAATTTGATTAATTTTTGTAATCAGAATATTCAAACCGCAATGAGTGCCAAACCTAAAACGGTAAAACCAGAAAGTGTTGATATTTATCAATATCCATATATCCATATGACTGGTCATGGAAATGTTTTCTTTACAGAACAAGATGCGGAAAATATAAGAAACTATTTATTGAGTGGTGGCTTTTTACATATTGATGATAATTATGGAATGGAGCCTTACATAAGGAAAGAACTTATTAAAGTTTTTCCGGATCAAGAATTAGCAGAATTACCTGTATCACATCCGATATTTTCTGCTAAATATAAATTTCCACAAGGACTTCCTAAAATACACGAACACGATGGAGAAAGGCCTCAAGCATTGGGAATTACCTATGAAGGTAGACTTGTATTATTATTTACCTTTGAAAGTGATCTTGGAGATGGTTGGGAAAATCCAGAAATTCACAATGACTCCGAAGAAGTTCGCCAGAAAGCACTAAAAATGGGTGCTAATATTATCAAATATGCTTTTGAAAATTAATTAAATGCCAACGCAACTAACTCACGAAACCACAGTTTTTGTCAAAAAACAATTCCCAATTACTTTGATCTGCGATAGCGTAAATTCTCCTGCTAATATCGGCAGTATTTTTAGAATTGCAGATAGTTTTGGTGTGGAACAAATTTACTTCTGTGGCCAAAACATAACTATTGTTAGTAAAAGAATGGAACGAACTGCAAGATCAACGCACAAAACAATTCCTTACCAACATCACGAGCATATTCTACCGCTCATAGACAACTTAAAATTAGAAGGATACAAAGTTGTTGGTTTAGAAATTACAGAAAACAGTGTGCCGGTTTCGACAAAATTATTTTCTGTGAATGATAAAATTGCACTTGTTATTGGCGAAGAGAAATCAGGAATTTCTAAAGATGTACTAACAAAATTGATGAAAAGTATACATATCAATATGTATGGTACTAACAGCAGTATGAACGTTGCTACAGCTACCGGTATTGCACTGTATGAAATTACAAAACAATTGATGATTGATGATCAATAGTTATAAATGATCATATGTTTATCAATTAACTAAAGTTTGTTTAAAAATATAATTATGAATTCAAAAACAATCGCATATGGGATTTTAAGAGCCCTAGGAATCGTTGTCGGAGTAGTCATTTTACTTTGGTTTTTATATAAAATACAATCTATTCTTCTCTATGTTACTTTTGCTGCGGTAATTTCTTTAATGGGAAGACCGCTTGTGTTATTCCTAAAAAGACGATTAAAATTCAATAACTCACTTGCCGTAATATTTACACTTTTTATCACCATTGGTCTCTTTCTTAGTTTATTTCTCTTGTTTGTGCCTATCATTACAGAACAAGGACAATTGATCGGAGAAATTGATATAAACGAAGTTGGAGATGACCTAGATCGTTTAAACCAAGAGATCAGCGATTATTTTAACGTAGAAAAACTGAACTTTATAGAATTAATTAAGCAAACTGATTTAATGGAGTTCTTTGACTTAAAAGCGATTCCTGATGCTATCAATACCTTTTTAAGTGGTTTCGGAGCCTTATTAATCGGGTTGTTTTCTGTCTTATTTATTTCTTTTTTTCTATTAAAAGACAGTAAGTTATTGGAAAAAAGTTTGATGGTTTTTGCCAAAAAAGAAGATGAAACTAGGTTTATGCGTGCGTTTAATAAAATCAAAGATTTATTATCTAGATACTTCGTTGGCTTGCTACTACAAATATTTATACTATTCGTTTTATATACTATTTTATTATTGATTTTTGGGGTTCACAATGCCATTGCCGTTGCTTTAATTGCGGCTATTTTTAACTTAATACCTTACGTAGGCCCATTATTTGGTGGAGCTTTGGTATTAATCTTGGCCGCGACAAGTAATTTGGGGTACGATTTTCAATCTGTTATTCTTCCTAAATTAACCTATATTTTAATAGGATATATTATAATACAGCTAATTGATAATTTCTTAAATCAGCCTTTGATTTTCGGGAACAGTGTAAAATCACATCCTTTAGAGATTTTCCTTGCTATACTTATTTTTGGTGCATTATTTGGAATTGGAGGTTTAATTGTAGCTGTGCCTTTTTATACAGCTATTAAGGTAATTGCAAAAGAATTTTTATCTGAGTATAAAATTGTTAAGCAATTAACTAAAGAATTGTAACGATTGAATAACAACGTATTACATAAGGAAGTACAGGATTTTATCTATAAAAAATCCAACGAACCAATAGATCTGACTAAGTTTATATTATCCGGTAGTCCTTATGATACTATAAGCGTACAAGAATTAGCCCAGCAGATTAATGGTAGACAAAAGGCAAAAGGCAAGTTACCACTATGGTATAAAACAAAGGATATCTATTATCCTCCTACCCTTAATTTAGAACAAACTTCATCCGAAGCTACGGCACTTTATAAAAGCAATTTAGTTACCGGCAATAGCTTAATAGATCTTACTGGAGGTTTTGGAATCGATGACTATTATTTCTCTAAAAAGGTAAAGCAAGTTATTCATTGCGAATTAAATACAGATTTAAGCGAAATAGCAGCTCATAACTTTAGAGCTCTGAATGCTCACAATATAGAAACTCACTCTGGTGATGGGTTAGAAATTTTAAAAAAACTAGAGTTTGTAGATTGGATTTACATTGATCCATCTAGAAGACATGATAGCAAAGGAAAAGTATTTTTCTTAGAAGATTGTTTACCAGATGTTCCATTTAATTTAAACCTATTATTTTCTAAAAGTGATCGCATACTAATCAAAACATCTCCTCTACTCGATATTCATTCTGGATTAAAATCATTACAATTTGTAAAGGAAATTCATGTTATTGCGGTACACAATGAAGTAAAAGAGTTGCTTTGGGTATTAGAGAAAAACATCGAAACTGACACCCAAATTAAAACTATCCAAATCAATAAGAATGAAAATCAGGTATTCGAATTTTCATTAAAAGAAGGAAATAATACTATACCCAAATTTTCTGTTCCAAAAAAATACGTGTATGAGCCTAATGCTGCCATTATGAAATCAGGAGGGTTTTATCATATTTCAAAAAGTTTTGACCTAGAAAAACTCCATCAACATTCGCATTTATATACTTCTGATAATCTTATTAATTTTCCTGGAAGGAGTTTTGAAATACTTTCTGTGTTCCCCTATCAAAAAAAAATACTGAAGAAGGAAAAAATTACAAAAGCTAATATTACTACACGTAACTTTCCAGAAACTGTTTCCGAAATTCGTAAAAAATTTAAAATTAAAGATGGTGGAGACATCTATCTATTTTTTACAACGAATTGTAATGAAGAAAAAATAGTTTTAAAATGTAAAAAAACCTAAGTCAGCATTTAAAACTAACTTAAATGCTGACTTAGGGTTTTTTAATCTATATTACAAACATATAGGCTAATCCTATTTAGAATCAGATAATTTTTCTATCATAAAGAAATTTTCATCTGATGTTTTTTTAATCTTGTAACTCTTATTTTCTAAAGAATACTTTAATTCTTCTCCTCTTACCATAATTACGAATCCATCATCTAATGGCATTATCTTAAAATCTTTATCTGCCTCTTTTAAATATGATATCTGAATTCTATTATCAAATGAATTGTCGTATTGATCATCTATGTTAATAACCTTTGTAATTCTTTCTTGAGCGTCTACACGTTCTTGATTTAACTTATATTGATCTTCTTTAGCTAATTTAATTGGATCTAACTCTTTATTCCATATAGTTACCTCATAAGGAATCGTCATATCACCTTTTTCATACTCGTATGTCTTTACGGTAGTTTCTTTGGTAATCTCCATATTGTGTTCTTGCGCAGTTGTGATTGCAAAGGTGAATAATAATAAAAATGGTATTTTATTTAAAATTTTCATGTTTCTGTTTTTGAAATTATTAATTACTAACTCTTTTCTTTCTTTTTATTTAGATATAAACGACATTAAATAAGCCGTTAGTTAGCATTAATCTTTTCATTTCTTTTTCTCAATGTTTCTAATTTCTTTTCGAGCGTTAGAATTACGTCGTCTGCTTTTAAACTCATATCACCTACTAACTCGTCGATTTCTTTTGAAAATTCAGTTTTTTGCGAATTAAATTTTGATGTTATTTCTTCAGAAATTTTATTAGCACGTTCCGTTAAATCATCTTTAGTATCTTTTACTTTTACTTTTATTCTCTTTCTTGTATTTTTACCTGTATCGGGTGCAAATAAAAGTGCGGTCACTGCTCCTAGTGCTACTCCTGTTGCTAATCCGATAATGGTGTTGTTGTTACTTGACATAAATAAGTTTTAAACGTTAAAATTAGTTTTAAACGAATTTGAAAAATTTATACTAAATCATATATCACTATAATAAATAGCTCATATCAAAGTATTTTAAAATGTTGTCTGAAAAAAGTTAATCTGTAATAGAACTTACTAAGAAAGTGACTAACGTATTCTGTTAGTAACTGGAATATATTGCTACACGCAAAATATTCAATAACTTTTTAAGATTTCAAATTCTAAAGAATAAAAGTTCACTACTTTCTATCCTTGTATGCTGATTAATTAATCAACACTTTTAATATATGCCCTGTAGCGATTTTGTCAAGTGCTTTAACGGGTTTTAACCTTTAACAGGTCTTATTAACAAAAAAATATGTTAAAATAAAATTTAAATGTTATTTAATTTGGCAATATTTTCGATTGTTTTTATAAAATTGATATCAAAAAAACATTTTTAGATTTGTTGATTTCTCACAAATATTTGATTCTCTATTGCATGAATTACCAAACCAGCAATATTCTTAGATCCTGTTTTTACTAATAAATTATTACGATGTCCTTCTACCGTTCGTGGGCTAATAAACAACTGTTCTGCAATTTCTGTAGTTGTTTTCTGCTCACATATCAACTTTAGAACTTCCCTTTCTCTGCTGGTCAAATACTCACTATCTCTGGTTTTCTTTTTTGATTTTAAAGAAGCTTCTTCTAAAATGCTCATTACATTATCATCATAATAGAATCCTTTAATAGCCACTTGATTTATAGTATTTATAACTTCTGTAGGTGTTGCATTTTTGGCAAGGTAAGCAACAGCTCCCTGTTGTATCATGTTAATGATAAATGGCTTGCTATAATAACTTGTTAGCGCGATGATCTTAATTTCCGGGAATTTCTTTTTAACAATTTTAGTTGTTTCTACTCCATTAAGATCGGGCATTTTTAAATCCATCAAAATGACCTCTGGTAATTCTTTGGAAAGATTTAATTGTTTTACTAAATCATTACCATTTTCTGCTTGTATGCAAATTTCTATATTATTCTCTTTATCCAGAATAAAAGTAATCCCTTGTCTAAATAATGTTTCGTCATCAGCAATAGCCAATTTTATAATGTCTTTCTTCATTTCTTAGGTTTTTTAGTGCTAATAGTAAACATTGCTCCATTACCGATTTCACTCTGGTAAGAAAGTATCCCATTGAGTATTTCTACTCTACTTTCTATATTCTTAAGTCCAATTCCCTTGTTTATATTTATGGATTGTATATCAAATCCTTTCCCATCATCAGAGTATTCTATAATTAGTTCTTTATCGTCTTCATTAATATTTAAAACTACATTAGCCGCCTCACCGTGTCGAACTGAATTATTTAATAACTCCTGAATAATCCTGAAAATATGCAATTCATTGTTTTTAGAAAAAAAATCATGGTATACAACAGTGTAATTTACTTTTAATTTTTTGCTGCTGATAAATTCATCACAAAGTTCTTCTATAGCAGCTTGCAATCCAAAATTTTCTAAGATTGGAGGTAATAAATTATGCGCCAATCTTCTTGAACTTTCTAAAGTTTTTGTAGTAACTGATAATATATGTTGTAATGTTTGCTCCTGTTCTTCTTTATTTAATTTACCATCTATTAAGACATTGGTACTAAGGCTAACCACATTTAGTTTGGCACTAATAGCGTCATGCAAGTCCTGTGCAATGCGCTTACGTTCTTCTTCTTGGGTTTCTATAGTACCGTGGATTAAATCTCTTTGATAAGAGATTGCCATATTGGCTTTTTCTAGCTCTGCAGCAACGATTTTTTTACGAGAAAAGAAAAAGAAAAGCACTAATGACACCGCCATTAATAATAATACCATAATCGCTATCAAAATAACCACTATAATCTGTGAATCTTCTTGTAGTAATTCTTTCTCCATTCAATAAAGATTAGGATTTGAAATAAAAAGTATAATATACGATTTGTATTAATCAATAAATAGTTCATTGACTCAGAAATATCCAAATTAAAAATCAAATTACCCGATGCAAATATTAAAGTACTGGAAATCAAATACAAAAACAATCCTACATTTATAATTAAAAATAGGTTTTGTCCCTGTAAACATCTATATAAATAGATTATGGAATATATAATTAACACACCCTGAGTTATGGAAATACCAATCGCATTATACCTAAAAAAAAGACTCGGATCCTCTATATATTGATAAGTTAAAAAACCAAGAAACGGTATTATTAAATAAGTTATCCACTTATTTTTTAAAAGTTCTTTATAAAAAATAGAAAGAAAAATAAATTGTACAACTAAATAAAAATGTGATAGAAATAAATTGGGTTTATGCAAAAATTTACCAACATAAAGTGTTATTAGTTGAATAACACAAGTTAAAAACAAATAAATAGTAAATATTTTAAAGGCTTTATTGTTTTCAATAAAGCCTTTAAAATAAAAATATGCGTTCAATATCAATAGAAATATTGTCGCTACGCTAAAATATAAAAAATAATTAGTATTCAATTTATAACATTAATTCAAAGGACTATTAGAATCGCATTCAGGAGGACAAGGATTTGTGAAATCATACACTCCACTCGTCGAGGGATCTGATGCCGATGATTTTAACGTAGTCGGAGTAATACCATCAATAGTACCATCAATAATATCTCTGTTAACTCCATCTACATTTTCTGTTCCTACAAAAATTATTTTTTCTGTATTACTATCATCAATCGCTAAATATCCTCTTATTTTAGAATTCAGATTATTAGCATTCGCTTGAGCTTGAGTAGCCGTAGCATCATCTAATACACCAATTTCATTTAATACTTCTACAAAATCTACAGCAGGTATCAAAAAAGCATTTACAGTATTAGGATGTTGAGATCTCCAATTTGCTGTCCATTGCGCACCAGTATCTTTAGGGATTGTGTTTTCGTTATTTGAATTCATTTTTTATTTAATTTAAATTAGTAATAACAATTAGTTAAGTGGGCTATTAACATCACATTCTGGAGGGCAAGGATTCGTGAAATCATATATTCCACTGCTAATAATAGGATCTCCAAAAAAGTTTAATTTCACTTTATCCCCATCAATTTCTTCATTAATGATATCTTGATATACTCTTGTTTTTCGATTGTACTTAGTTCCCACTACTAATAACTTTTCTTCAGGAGTTTCATCTGGACTATCATTACCAATTGCCATATATGCTCTTACTTTCTTACCGTTAAGACAAGCCTTTTGCTGCGCTTTTTTTGCTACTTTATCACTTAGCAATCCCATTTCGTTTAGAACCTCTATCAAATCGACTGCAGGCATTAAAAAAGCATTACACGGGTTTACTTGTGGATTTTTAGGATCTTGGTATTTTTCTCTCCAAGCGGTTGTCCATTCTTTTGCAGTTTCAAGTGTTACTGTGTTTTGTAAATCAGGATTCATTTTTGTTTTCCTTTTAAATTAGTAATATGATTAAAATAAGCTTACAAAATATGGAGTATGGGTATGTAAATAAACATCTAACAAAAATCTTTTAGCAGATAATTCTAATAAAATAGATTTAAATTAAATGTCCCTAAATTTATAATAAATACAACTTAAATCGTGTAGTAAATATGAAAAAATTATTTACTTCATATAACAAAACCCTTCTTTTAACTGAAAATCAAATAAATAACAATAACTTTCAGGAACTATGGGTAGTTTCTCTAGAATCTATAAAAGAAATTGGTTTACGACTCATCTCTGGGAATTTTTTAGCTTTTAATGCTTCTTTAGAGTTCAATACCAGATCTGGTACTACTCTAAGGTTTGCTCGTAAATGTTCTTTTAACTCTTTTTGTCGTAAAGCACTTAGAGAATCTGAAATATGAATCAATAATTTATCGGTTCCTAAGTCGCCAATAACTACTTCAATTATATACATTCCCAATCCTTCAAAACTTGTGAGTACCTCGATCACACTTTGCGGATATAAAGTAGTCCCTTTATACTTAATCATATGCTTCTTTCTACCCAAAACTGGACTTAAACGCATGGTTGTTCTACCACATTTACAAGGCTCATGATGTGCTTGTACCATATCACCAGTAGTATATCGTAATAAAGGCATCGCTTCAATACCTAAGGTAGTAATCGCTAACTCTCCTACTTCACCTTCTTCTACTGCATTACCATCTTCATCTAAAATCTCTGCGATAATCAATTCTGGGCGATGATGTCCTCCTCTATGTTCTGCACATTCTGTAAATGCAGTACTCATTTCTGTAGATGCATAAGTAGAATATAGATCTATATCCCACTTCTCCTTAATCTTACTGCCTAAAGTATTTAAATTAAAATCCTGATCTCTTAAAGGTTCTCCGATACAAATCGCAGCTTTAACCGAAGAATTTTGATAATCAATCCCGTGGGCTTCCGCATAGGAAATTAACTTTAGTAAAAAAGAAGGTACTACCACTAAATAGGTAGACTGAAAACGCTCTATAGAATCCCATTGTAATTCTGGAATTCCTGATCCCACACGAACCATTGCTGCTCCTAACTTTCTGGTTCCCAAAAAGTATGCAAGACCCGCCATAAATCTTCTGTCCAAAGTAGTAGTCAACTGCACCACATCTGTTTTGGTTACTCCTGCTGTTTCGAAAGAAGTTGCTTCATTATACGCTAATCTTTGTAGATCTTTCTCCGTTAGTGCAAACGTAACCGGCTTCCCTAAGGTTCCAGAAGTAGTCACATAATCTACAATTTCTGATTTAGGAACACATAAAAAATCATCGTTATATGCCTGTAAATCGTCCTTGGTAGTAATAGGAAGTTTTTTAAGATCATCAACGGTTTGGATATCTTCTTTAGAAATACCCAGATTAGCAAACAATCTTTTATAATACGGAGAATATTGAATAACAAAATCGATTAACTCTAGAAGTTTTTCATTCTGAAGATTCGATATTTCCGCTGGTGTAGATTGTTCTATATGTTGAGTCATTAACTTATATTTTTCGTTCACACTTCCTAATGTATTTCTCTATATTCTTTACATCAGGAACTGTAGTTACCTCTCTTTTCTGTGCTTGTTTAAAAGCTATCAAAGCTTTCTTATATTCTTTTTGCACATAATAATATTCTCCTAGTATATAATACGTCGCCCAATAATTAGAGTTTAAACTTTGAAATTTTAAAAGTTCGTCCTCTGAAATCTTTTCTTCATTATTAATAGCGCTTTCAATTTTTCTACTTAATATTCTAAAAGCTTCATAATTGGCATATGTTTTAGTATAAATAAACTGATCTTCGGGAACATTTAAAGATTCTGTAGCAATCACTATTTCTTCTTTTTGTTGTTTCATTCTTCCAAAAACATCATCAAGATCATAGGCTACAAATTCTCCCATCTGATATGGATTAGTAGAAACCCATACTTTACGTTCTTCAGGTTGAAAAACAATACCGTGGTGTGCTAGCATCTGGTTCAATGCTTTTTCATTACCGTATCCTATCAATTTGTCATCGAGACCATCTCTATTTCTCAATATTGCTACTGCTTTTTCTGGAGTTAACTTATCATTTTCGAATAGTAACTCTGTCATTCGCTGATATCTATAAAAAGAATGGCTCTCTTCTATAGCTTTTTGATTGCGTTTATCTTGTGTATAAGAATCACTCTGAAAATGATTAGAACAAATCAATTGGTTTGTATTTGGTACCTTATACACTCCAAAATTATCAGGAGAAACTTCTATCAGTGCGGCCCTTTTATCCTTAGCACTACCAATCATAATAGATTCTGAAACAAACACTTCTCTTTTCTTTGCTATTTCGATAGCTTCATCGATAGTAGACGCATATTGTAAAATCTCTCTTGTTAGAATCGATATTGGGGTCTTTGCTATCAATGGAATTTTAGATTTACCTGCATTAATAGTAACCGTTAGTCCTTCTTCATTCATTCCTGATAGTGCTCCCATCATTCCGGCCCATCCATAAGTCATAAATTTATAACCCTCAGAAGGGTTCATAAAAGTCACTAATTTTTCTTTAGAAAAGTCATCTCCCGCATAGAAATCAAAATTACGTCCTATTAACAATTTTCCATCAACTGTTTTGTCATCCCAAGCGGCAAAAGACGTACAACCGACTAACATCAAATCTTGTAATGCGTGCCCAATATCATGTGCTCCGTGCGCATATAACATTCTTACATAAGGTTCCGCAAAATCATTATAATCATTCGATGCATATCTGGAAACTCCATAAATTTCTGTTTTGTACTCTTCTGGAACATTTAAATGTAACTTTCGATTATACCAAGCTACAATTTTACTCAAGAATTTAAGGTAACTTTCTGAAGGAATCAATTCCGTTATTTTTCCAATAAAAGCATCTTCTTGAATTTTAATCAATTCTCGACTCAAACTTCCAGCTGCCACTCCTCGTTCGAGTGGCTTACCTTCTAAATACATTTCCCATAATCCTTGTTTATTCTTTCTAAGCAGATTATTGTTTAATGTAAAAAAAGTTTCACTGTGTTTTATCCGAGTAGTATCTACATTTTCTATTCCAGAAATATCTGGTTTTGCAGCCAATGATTTCTTAACACCACAGGAAGAAAACAAGATGACAATAGATATAAAGAAAATATGATAACAAATATTTTTCATTATGACTCGGATAGTTCTTTTTCTGCCAAAGTATCTTTTATTCTTTGTAATAAATGTTCTTTACCCACTAATTCTCCACAAGTAACTACTGCGCTTATCGTTACTCCTAGTACTCCGTGCATATTTAATCCTTGACCAGTAAATAACAAATTAGGAATCCTAGTTCTTGGTGATAAAAATGATTTCATTGGATTATCTGCATCCTTTACAAAACCATACATAGAACCCTCATAACAGCCTATATAATCTCTATAAGAAAGTGGTGTAGAAGTATGAACAGATTTAATACAAGATCTAATATTTGGATATTTTTTTTCTATTTCTTTTAAATAAGCTTCAATTTTACGTTGCTTAAATGCTTCATAATCTTCTCCTCTATCATTCTTTTCTGCAACTGTATTAAAGGTATGACTCCAAGGTTCCATTTCATCGAATCGCATATAAGCAATTGAAGTCAAATTTTCTGCATAACCTGGGTTTTTGAGATCTTCATTGGTCGTAAACATATATGCTTCTGGCCAATTCTCTTCGGCATAATCCTGAGTGGTCCATACTTGATCAAATGTTTTAGTATGGTAGTAGTTTTTATTGATATAAGGAAATGTTCCTTTTTCGAAAACTATATATAAACTGAAAGAAGAAATTATACTTTCTGTATTCTGAATTCTCTTATAATATAATTTTCTAAATCTTTCTTTACCAACAATCTGTAATGTAAGTTTTGGATCTACATTAGAGACAAAATTATCTGCATAAAAAGTATCTCCTTTGGTAGTGGATACAGAAACTAATTGATCTTCTTCGAAATTAAATTTATTTACTTCTTGGTATTTGTAAATTTTACCTCCAAGTGCTCTAAATCTTTTTACTAATAACTTAGCAATCTGACTTCCTCCCTGAATACATCTCCAAGCACTTTCCATATATGAATTAACGGATAATGCATGAACATAAAATGGTGTTTTTTCTGGGTTTCCTGCATATAGCAAATTAGAACCAGCGAGTACAGCTCTTAATTTAGGATCTTTAATAATACTATTTATATAATCCTTGGCCTTTAGTGTTAATAGGTCCTCTCCATAATATCGATCTCCTTCATTTAAATTATACAATGGAAATCTATAACAAGTATCTTTTACCTTATCTACATACTCTTGAATCCCTTTTTCTTCTTCTGGAAAAAACTTTACTAGCTGTTTTACAAAATTATCATATCCCTGTGCATGTGGGTATTCAAATTCGTCATCATCAAAAGTAATGACGTCATACGCATCGATATCCATTCTTTTAAGTTTTAGATCATCCATAATATCTAAATACTTAAAATACTGATATAGATTCTGGCCTTTATCTAAACCGCCTATATAATGAATTCCTGTATCGAAAATACTTTTATCTCTAACAAAAGTCTGTAAGTTTCCTCCGAATTGATTGTTCTTTTCTAATACACATACTTTCTTACCTTCTTTAGCAAGAATGTTTGCAGAAACCAATCCACCTAATCCACTCCCAATGATAATGACATCAAATTTTTCTTGCATGTGCTATATTCTATTCAAAACTGTTAATCCAAACTCTTGAACAACTACCTTAAATGTAGTTTTCAATGATTCGAAAAACAAATTATCTTCAGAGGTAACAATAATTCTTGTAATATCCTCTGACACTAAATTCTTTAAATGTTGTGGTTGTAATGGTGTAGTTGTATGTAACAAAAGTACATCAAATTTTGTCGATGTCAAATCTTCATCAGCCACAAATTCTATTTTATTCCTAACCGTTGTATAACAGTTTTTTGCCACACTCAATTTCTGAGGTTTAGTTAAAATTCCTTCTAATTTAGCATACGGCCTTTTAAAAGCTAGGTGTAAAAGAAATTGACCATAATCATCACTATAACAAATCACACGATCTTTTTGCTCTATAAAACTCGCTGTTTTATAATATTGTTCCTTATTTGCTAAGTAATCAATTTTTACTTCTCCAAAACAACTCTTGTATCTATAGTTATTTAATAATGCTTTTTTATAATAGTCGATTCCTTCCAGATCATTTTGTAAAGTGGCATATTGCTCTTTAAAATACGAACTTATTTTTTTAGTTCTGTCTGTATACCCATCTCCAAACTCTTTATTATCTAATTGAATTCTTGGTAATATTTTTAATTGAATAGCTCCATCGTGAATAATAAAATCACCCTTAGGAGAAACCTGTGAATTGCCATGAATAACAACTGGTAGTATATCTAAATTTAGCTCTTGAGCTAGATAGAAGGATCCTTTATGAAATCTACTCATTTTAGCGGTTTCTGTTCTGCTTCCTTCGGGAAATGCAATTAAAGAATATCCTTGTTTGACTTTTTCTCTTAAGTGTTCAACCCCTCCTTCTATACCAGAAGAAACTGGGTAAAATCCAGCTAATTTTGCAGCCCTACCAAAAACTGGATTATCATAAACCCAATCTTTCACTAAATAGATCAACTTAGGGTATAACATCCCAATAGAAATGATATCTAAGAAAGATGAATGGTTTGCTATAATAATACATTGCTTACTAAAATCTTCGTTTTCCGGGTTATATATACGTTTTTTTACAAAAGGATTAGAATATAATACAGATCCCATTAACTTAGAAACCACTTTATGAAAAACAGCCATTTTCTTTTTCTTGCTCACCGGAAACCACGGAATAATAAGGCTACTCACTACAGAAACTATAAATCCGCCAATAATAAAATACCCAAAACTAAATATTGACCATAATGTTTGACGAATTCTAAGCGGAGTTAATCCTTTTCTTGCTCGATTAGTAATAAACGCTCTAAATAACATTGGCTGGATAGTAAATGAAACCAACACTGCCGATAGAATACCAATTAAGGATACCGTAGATATAGAACGTAAAGCAGGATGTTTTGCAAAGATCAAAACCCCAACTCCTAAAATAGTAGTAATTACGGATAACAAAATAGAGGTTTTATAGGTCGAAAGTTCCTTAACCCCATACGTATATTCCTTTATAAGTCCGTTCGTTATAAAAATGCTGTAATCTACACCCAATCCAAAAATAAATGTAGAAATGATTACATTAAAAATATTAAAATCAATTCCTAGCATTTTCATTACTCCCAATGTGATTACCCATGTAATAGCAATAGGTAATGCAGTAACCAAAGTAAGCATTGGGTCTTTATAAAACAACAACAGTAATAGGACTACAGCTATTAAGGAATACCCAATCAATGAATTAAAATCATTCTTTAGATTCCCTAACAAATTCTCATTCAACTGTTTCCTATCAATAACTACGGTGTTGGGAATCTTATTAAGTGAGGCATTAATCTCATCAGCTTTTTGATGATCAACTTTAATTGCCGAAACAACAGTAGAAAAATCCTTTTCACTAGTTACAAATTCATCGAGGTACAGTTCTTTAATATTTTGATATTCGTTAAAACCAATTGGGTTAATTTCTTTATTTAATGCTGTATAAAATTGAGTGAATGTCTCTGGTTTAAAACCAAGAACCTTCCCTTTTTCTATTAATAAATTGGTTAAAGAATCTTTACGTTTTTTTGTCCAAAATTCATTCCAAAGAGCTATTTTCTCTATTTGAGCTTCCTTAGATAACACAATTCCTCCAACGGAGCTAAAGTTTATTAATTCATTATTTGATTTCTTTTGATCAAGAGTTTCAAATAATTTATTATTTGCGTTTAAAGCTTCATTTAATGAAGAACCATAAGAAACTAGATAAATTGATTTTGCTTTGTTATTGTTTATTCTATCCAGGTCTTCCTCTGCAGCCACCAACTCTTCCGGTTGATAATTCATGGTGCTCAAATCTGTATTAAAACCAACTTTATGAAAAAGAAATAATCCGACAATAAACACAATACTTATAATGGAAATTAAAACTTTATTTTTATGAAAATCTATTTGAGATATTTTATCTATAAAAGTTTTTCTATTTGTCTTTTTACTTTCTGAAAAACGATATACCTGTGGTATAAAAATTAATGCAAAAACAGATGCCCCAACTACACTTATTGCTGCAAAAATCCCAAGATCATTTAACGCTTCGGATTTTACAAAAATTAAACATAAAAATGCAACTGCTGTAGTAAGACTGCTCATTATTACGGGCATAGAAACATCTTTATACAATTCTTTCACATTATTATTATTCCTAAAATGTGTAAGAATATGCAAGGAATAATCCAGTGTAATTCCCAACAAAACAGAACCTATACCTAAGGATATGGCGGAAATTTTTCCTTTGATCAAGTATAATAAAGCAATAGCTACAGTAGCACCAAATATAGTAGGTGCAAAAATAATAAGTGGTACTGCTAACTTACGATAAAAGAAAATTAGTATCAACAACAATATCGTCATAGCAATACTAACTGTGAGTTGTATGTCGCCTTTTATCTGTTTAGCATTAGCTACTGCATACAACGTAGCTCCAAATAAAGTAGCATTGGTTGTTTCGGAATGCTTCTCATTAAGGTTGTTAGTGATTTTTTTTAACTTCTCTACAAAAATAGTATTCTCTCCTGTCTCATTTGTTGCTAAAGCAGGAGTAAGAAATAACAACAAATTTTTCCTGTCTTTAGTAATTAAAAAACCATTGTATAGATCATAATTATCTCCTAACTGAAGTTGTGCAAGCTTTTGGAGTCCTATAGGTGTTAACGATAAAGGATCTTTCACAATATACTTCCTAGTAACAACACCTGCTGGAGAAATCACAGATTTATAATTACTCTCTATAACCCTAGCAATAGAATCTGGGTTAACCTTTTTATCTAAATTGTCATAATCATCTTTAGTAAGAAAAAAGGGAAGGTGATCGTATACAAAATCGTATAATTCCATCACATTATCATCCCCTACTTTGCCTTGTATTTTTTTTACATATTTAGAAAGATGCGTGTTTATAGAATCAATAAAGGTAGTAGCGTATTCTGTAAGATCATCAGGATTATCCCCTTTGTTAGCAATATTGACTACAATTTTATCGGAGAACGAGACCGTTTTTAAAACTTTTTGTGTAACCTCTGATTTATCACTGTTAGGAATTAATCTAGTAATATCTTCCTCAAAACCTATACGGCTTGCCAGAAAGGCAAATATTGTAATACAGCCTATAATTATTGGCCAAGCAACTAATCTATTCTGTTTTATATATTGATATAATGAGAGAAATAATTTATGCATCTATTGCATTGCTTTTAGATTTCCGAGAGCTAAAATACAAATACGCAATGACTCCTGAAATTGATGAAACTAATGTTGCCAAAATAAAACTTCCTAAGACATATTGACCTAAACTTTTAAAAACATCGGTTCCTGATTTTATATCTTCAATATTTAAAGTTGCATCCATTTCTTTACCCATTGCAACTGCCCCTATCTGATAACTACCATAGATAATAAAAGGAATCAATGGAGGAATACTAATATTAGAAAACAAAAAGGCAATAGTTCTATTTAATTTAAGAGCGATAGCAAGCGATATGACTAAAATCGTTTGAAAACCCCATAAAGGTGCTATCCCAATAAAAAGACCCAAAGCTATTGCACTTGCTTTTTTTATTGGCGGATCATTACTCCTTAATACATTTTCTCTCCAATATTGTTTAAATCCTTTTTTTTTTACTCTATTAATAAGTCGTTTTGGTAAATAAAAAAATAAGGTCAAAGTAACCAACCATGTATTAAGAACACTAATACGTGTAAAATCTTTAAATGGTCTAAAGTGAGATACTCTTTCGGTTTCATCGTATAACACCTGCACTGGTATATTACGAACTTCTACATTTCTCCAAGCCAACTTAACGATTACTTCTATCTCTAATTCGAATTTTGTAGTGAAAAGTTTAAGCTTAGCAATCTCTTTAATTGGATACAATCGATATCCAGACTGTGTATCTTTCAGTTTAATACCCGTCTCTATATAATACCAAAAATTAGAAAATTTATTCCCAAAACTGCTTTTCCCTGGCACTGAAGGATCATCCATATTTCTTGATCCTATTAACAGCAAAGAACTGTTTTTATCCTGTTTCTCTAATTGATCTAAAAACAGTGGTAAATCGCTAGGAAAATGTTGTCCATCACTATCTATAGTAATCATATAATCATACCCCGATTTACTCGCTTGCTTAAACCCTTCTCTAAGCGCCATCCCCTTTCCTTTATTTTCTGGAAAAGTTATAATAGTAAATTGATTCTGGTAATTTTCTAAAATACGAGAAGTATTATCTGTAGCACCATCATTAATTATAATGATACGATCCGTGTATTTCATTACTCCTTGGATAACTCTATCCAAAGTATTCTGATTGTTATATGTGGGTATGAAAACACAACAATTTAGTGTCTCGAAACGAGTATCATATAAAGTAGTTTCAGTCACAGTGCTATTTTTTCAGTTGCAAAAATAGTATAATTATATTTTGAATTATTACTGTACTGAAAATAATAAAAGAACTATAATGATTATTTGTTAAAAGCTTTAGAAGTAGACATAAAGCCCTTGATGAATTTTTTTAATTTAGGAGATGATATTTTTTCCACATTATTAGTCAAAAAATCCTTGTCTTCATCTATATCTTTATAATATCTAGTGATCTTGGGAGCACTGGTTTGCACGCTCAATCTTATCATTCTGAGCTCAATATTATTGGGTTCGGCCTCAATAGCAGTTTCGATTAACTTTTTACCTTTTCTAAAAAAGGAAATTTTATCCAGTTTTCTGTCTGCATAAGATGCTTTTAAAGTTAAAGCACATCCGTGATACGCGGATAAAACAGGTTTATTTTCGAAATTTATTTTCTGTGTAGTTTCAAAAAACTTATCTGTATTCTCTTTTGTATCTTTAGCATGTCTATATAAATTTCTTACTTCTGTAATATCCACCGTACTGGTATTTACAAAAAACAGACTCATAAACAATACTAAAAATTTCATACTCTATATATTATAATTTAACAAAAGTCAACACCACTTTTAGCGCTGTGGTATCATCATATTTTACGGTACTCTTTACCTTAATCTCTTCTTCAGAATCCTTAAAATCATTCACTATTACTAAATCAGGAGTTTTTTCTGGATTAATCACTGCCATAAACTTCACATTAGAAGTCTTTTTCATAAACAAGCGACAATCCAGTCTATTTTCTGTTAACTCCTTAATGATTTGCAAAGTACAAACTCCTGGCGTAATTGGATTGCCCGGAAAATGACCTTTAAAGATCTTATTTTTTGGATTTAAAGTAATGGTCGTAGTTTGTATACCATCCCTTACAGAATCTTCGTTAATTTTATATAAATCAGCTATTAGCATGTTATTTTTTTAAGAAATTTAATTCAATATTCAATCTAATATTTTTATGATCAATAGATATATTATTAGCTAAATGATCCTCTGCGATATCATTAAACAGTACGATCACTTTTTCTTTTCTCTTTGTGGTATTAACTATCTTATCTAATTTCTGATCCGATAGATTGTAAAAATAATAATTACTGTACTTCCCTTTCTCATTTTTCAGAACATTATATGTATCATTATGATATCTTTGGACAGCCATACCTTTTTCTTTTACCAATAATGTAAAATCTTTTATTAAGGTATTTAAGATAATTTTTCTATCAAGTTGTTCTATAATTGAATGAATTTTATAGGATTCACTATCTATTTCAATATCAAAAAATGTACTCCCAAATTGTGATGTAAATACAATACGATGCTTTTGGGGAGCAATCTTTTTTAAAATAAGAATACCACTAAATTCATTTCCATAAACTGATATATCTGATTTATAAACATAATCAATTGTTTCGCTCGAAAAATATGGATTAACGACTTGATCTCCTGATTTTACCTCTGATTCTGTAAAATTTTCTACAGTTGCAACCTTGCAGCTAAAAACAGATATACATAATATACTAATGAGCAAATATCGCATCTGGTATAGGTTTATTTACAGATGTGTTCTCGAAATTGATAAGAGTATAATCTCCTGAAGGTTCTATTAGTTTAACACTAGAAACTAAATACTTATTTGATTCAAAATTTAAAACAATCTCCTTAAACATATTTTTTAAAGTTTGATCAATTGGAGATAATTTTGCGATAAAAAGTTCTTTGTTTTTAAAAAAACGTATGGAAAATTGAGTGTCATCTAGCATATCGCCACTAACACTCTTTGCTATCAAGTCATTTAATTTTTTAAAAACTTTATTAGACGCCAAATTAATATCGCTTTTCTTTCCTGCATCATTGATAAACAACTTTTTATCTTTAAAAATTACACTATATTCATACGGACTTGTATATGACCATTTAATAATATTTGGTGATTTAAAATACAGATCACCACTACTTTCTATATCGTTAGAAAGAAAATCTATATGTTTTAATTGTGTGAATGTGTTAACAATGGTTTTTGATTGCTTAGCACTTTTACTTACAGAGTTTTTAAAAGATGTAATCTCTGATGTCGAAAGCTCTACCTCTTGAGCTTGCAGGTAAGAACCACTTAGCAAAATAAAACCAAATAATAAAAATCTAAGCATATGCCTGTATTGAAAATAATTCATCTATCGTAACGGTTGTATAATTATTACTCTGCAAAAATAGCAACAATTGTTCCAATACTGTTAAAGTGATCAATTTTGTATCATGTAGAAGTATAACATCACCATTTTTAAGGTTTTTGGTTATTCTTTTTAATATGACTTTTTCAGAAGGAATTGTTGTATCAAAAGACCTCTTATTCCAACCAATAACAGCATGTCCAGTCTTTTTAACAGCTCTAGCTATATTGGGGTTTGTTATTCCATAAGGAGGCCTAAAAAGTAATGGTTTTTTTTTAGAAATCTTTTCTATCGCAGTATCCGCCTCTACTATTTCACCAATAAATTTATCCGTACTATATACATCAATAAACTTCCCGTGGGTAAAAGTATGGTTGCCTACAATATGTCCTTCATTAATAATTTTTTTAACAATATCGGGGTGTTTTTCTACTTGCTGTCCAATACAAAAAAAAGTTCCTTTGATATTGTACTTGCCTAGTATTTCTAAGATTTTAATTGTATTAATATCTGGGCCATCATCAAAGGTAATAGCAATCTTTTTTCCTTTTGTAGTTGGATTATTGTTTAAACTTTTAAGAAAATATCCTGCCTTTATATTAAGTACTCCGTAAGTGGTTATTACTACCCAAAGCAATATTAAGACAACAAAGGACCAAATCGGTAACTTATTGAAACTGATCGCCGTTATTATTAAAATACCAACGACTATAGATATAATATTAACTAAATTTCTTATTAGCATCGTTGTAACAACGCAATACTATGATTTTTCCCAAGATATTGATTATAAAGAAGTACAGTATCATATTTATTAGCAACAACTTCATTTACCTTTAAAACATTTGGCACTTGATTGTTTTCAAATATTTTACAACCAAGCCAAAATCCAAAACTAGAAGCTACTGGATAATCTCCTATTAAGTGTTTATAACACAACTGCTCTTTATCAGAAAAAATCGAAGTTTGCAAATTTTCGTAATAATGATCAAAATTAATATCCCCATTATTTCCTAATACCACAGCATCGATATCTTCGATACTTATATCATGTCGAGAAATGAATGATATTATTGATTTTTTAATATCATCTGGAGAACCTTTACTAAGGGTTTCTACATCAATAATTTTTGCAAGACTTTTTTCAGTTTTATCAGAACCCAAAACCATAAATGTAGATCCTTCACTATTTACTGTTCCAGTCGTTTTAGAATTTAACAAGTTAATTACATCAATATTATCGTCTTTAATCTGACCATCCAATTTATGTAATAATGTTGAATTTTTAGCTACTTCATCAATACCTCCAACAAGAATTTGTTTTTCCGGCTTTTCTGACAACATCAATTGCGCATCCATAACAGAGATCTCAAAAGAAGCAGAACCTTGTACATAGGTAACATTATATGCTTTGCAACCTAACCCTAAAGCTACTTGTCCTCCCACTGTATTATGTGTAGACTGTATAAATAATGTTGGAGTTAAAAACTGCTCATCATTATTTAAGACATTTTCTAAAAACTTTTCAGAATCTTGTTTACATCCCATTCCTGTACCTGTAATAATAGCATCAGGCATTTCTATTCCAGAATTGTGTAACGCCATAGAAGCGGCTGTAACTCCCATCTTTACCGACTTAGACATACGTCTCATTGCCGCTGGCTTAATATATTCTTTATAATTAGGATCATGAGATCTAAATATAGACTCTTTATGAGAGATTATATCCTCTAAAAATGTTTCTGGATCTGTTGTTGGCTGTGCCGAAATACTGGCTATTCCATTAATATAGCAATCGCTCATTATTTTGTAAATATTAAAGTGGAACAATTACCTCCAAAACCAAAAGAATTTGATAATATGGTTTTCATTTCTTTGGATGCTAATTCTGTTTGTGGAACCAATGAAAACTCTTTCATTTTATTTTTAAAATTCAAATTCGGGAAAATTAAGTTTTCACGAAGAGATAGAAGTGAATACACAGCTTCTACAGATCCTGCTGCTGCTAATGTATGTCCTGTAAATGCCTTTGTAGAACTAAATACAGGGGGTTTTTCTTCTCCAAATATTCTGGTCATAGCTACTCCTTCTGATAAATCATTATTAGGAGTTGCCGTACCATGAGCATTTACATAATCAATTTCATTTGCAGTTATATCCGCTACTTTTAGCGCCTCATTCATTGCTAAAAAAGCTCCTTCTCCATCAGAAGAAGATGCAGTTTGGTGATAAGCATCATTTGCATTAGCCCATCCCGCTACACGTCCTAAAACCTTCTTATTTTCTTTTTCTACAATCGAATCACTCTCTAGCACCAAAAATGCTGCAGCTTCTCCTAGATTTAATCCTTTTCTGTTATCATCAAAAGGTGTACATTCTGAATCCGACAAGATCATTAAAGTACCAAAACCATTGATTGTGAACTTAGATAACGCATCAGTTCCTCCCACAATCATTCGATCTATTTTGCCCGCTTGAATCATTCTTGCTCCGAGCATAATTGCATTTGCCGCAGAGGAACAAGCAGTACTTATAGTAGAAACATATCCATTGATTCCTAAATGATTAGAAATAGATTGGGTAGTAAAACCTGCATGTTGCGCCTGTATAAATCTTCGATTATCTTCAATTTCTGTATAGCCAAGGTAGTGCTTTTCTGTGGTATCCATACCACCTACACTGGTTCCTGAAACAAAACCAGTTCTATATTCGTTAACATCAGAAATCTGTGCATCTCGCAACGCTTCTTTTGCCGCAATAGCACCTATCATAGCAGTTCTAGAAAAACTATGTAACGGTTTTAACCCTAATTGTTTCTCTAGATCTTCATTGGTTTGTTTAATTTCACCAACCATGATTTGATCCTTATGACGAGTTTTCAACATCTCAATTCTGGAAATTCCAGGAGATACTGATTTCAAAGCATTCAAATTTTCTTCTACCGTATTTCCGATAGAAGAAATAATCCCCATACCAGTTATGGCAATGCCTTTATTCATATTATTTTGTACGGTGTTTTGAAATGTAATCAGCCATTACACTAATCGATTCAAATATAGCTTTACCTTCTTTTGGATCTTTTAGCTTAATTCCATAGTCTTTTTCTAATAATACAATTAGCTCAAGAGCATCAATAGAATCTAATCCTAAACCATCACCAAAAAGAGGATCATCATCTCCTATTTCGCTTACTTCTACATCTTCAAGACTTAATTGCTCTATTAATTTTTCTTTTAGCTCTTCTCTTAATTCAGCCATAACTATTGCTTATATAATTTATTTAATTCTTCTTTTGTTAGCTCTTTTTTACCTTTTTTTGAAAGAAAAGCCAAAAATACGTCATATTTATCATTATCCAAATCTACCCAACCACAAATAACGTCACTTGCCTTTCCTGTATTCATTAAAATTTTAGAATATGAAGTTATAAAATCAGCATCAAAACTATCTGTTACAAAAAAAGCATTTTCACTTTTCATTTTATGCTTAATACTGATTTCTCCCATAATAATATTGGGCAATGTATATACAAAAATAGCAGGAGAAGGATAAAAATCTTCTCTATTTTGAATACTTAATTGATGTTTCCTATCCGTATCAAGACTAGAAGCCCTATTTGATAAAACTAAAGCGGTATCCTGATCTACTTCTTCTTTCTCATTTAATAAAACCTCTGAAGCTAAAAAACCAAGCTTACATAATTCGTCCATTTTGTGAAACTTCGGATATTTTAACTCTAGAAATTTATAAACCCCTTTTGCAAAATCCTTTAAACTTGTAGATTCTAAATCGGTATATAACTCGCGCCCATTTTTGAATACTTTTTTATCTCTAATCAAACAAAAATCTGATATGTAATACTTTTCTTCTATCACAGCACTTCCTTTTCAATAATCAATGCAACATTACAACCACCAAAACCAGAAGCTGTTTTCAAAACTTTATTCAGTTCTCTCTTTTCATTTTTAGCAAGCACGTTTATCGGTTGAGAAACACCTAACTCTTCATAACCTAAAGAAGCGAATAATTCATTATTAATCAAACAATGTTTAGCTATAATACTCTCTATCAAAGCAGAAGCACCTAATGTATGTCCATAGTACCCCTTTAAGCTATTTAATGGTACCTTTTGCAACCCAGCTCTATTAAATGCAATAGCTTCCATTTCATCATTATATGGAGTCGCTGTACCATGTGCGGTAATATGATCTATTTGACCACTGTCTAAATTAGCTTCTTTTAAAGCTTTACTAATGCTTATAAATAATCCTTCGCCAGTTCTTGAAGGTCCAGAAATATGATTAGCGTCATTAGCAGAAGCCTCTCCGGTAATACTAATTACGGTATCCGTATTGTTTTCTTTGTTAGCACTAAGCCAGGCGCAGGCTGCAGCTTCTCCCAAACTAATACCCGTTCTATTTTTACAAAATGGTTTACACGGTGCAGAACTTACCGCTTGAAAAGAAAAGAAACCAGAAAGTGTAAACTCCGAGAGTAAATCACCTCCTATTACAACTACATCTTCAAAAAGTCCTGATTGAATCATTCTCTTACCAACAGCCAAAGCTAATCCTCCAGAAATACAAGCATTGGATAAAACTTTAGGCGTATGATCCAACTTAAAATACTCCTGAATCGTTCTCGAAATGCTACTTAAATATGCCTTTTCATCTTTATCTCTTCGCAGATTATTAATATTTCCTTTAGTTGTAGAAATTACAATTCCACTTTTAGTAATATTTAATCCAGGATTCTCTTTTAGCAGTTTAGAAACAGATAATAACATCATTTTTTCCAACTTTGTATAGCTAGAGTTTCCTGATATTACACTCCAAGCTTTAGAAAGCTTTTCATTATCAACTACGGCGCCATAAAATGCGTCAGACCATATCAAATCATCCTCAACTTTCTGAATTCCAGTATGATTATTACGGAGATTCACTATATTTTCTTCTGTAGAAAAACCAAGTGGCGAAACTATATTATCAGCAACTATGTAGACTTTTTTCATAACAAACCTACTTTACGTTTCCAATCAAGAAAAAATTCCGGAATACTTAAAGACATATTTCCATCCAGATCTAAAAATACTTGCGTAGTTTCTCCAACACAAACCAAATCTTTATTCTGGTTATACACATTGTACCTAAAAATCATTTTTGCAGCTGGGCTATCTACATATATAGTCTCTACAGTAGCAATATCCCCATACTTTAATGGTAACTTATGATCGCAATTGGAATTAACAATCGGAGTAACATAATTATTATCCTTTACGTGTAAATACGAAATACCATGAGTTCTACCGAAAGCTTCTCTACCTTCTTCAAAATAGGTAATATAAATACCATGCCAAACAATGCTAAGAGGATCACAGTCATTAAACCTGACTCTTACCTCGTGAACATATTTAATATCGGTTACAACTTCTTTAGACCGCTTTTTTCTTTTCATAATATAGTATAGCGATTACGATAGTACTAATAAAAAACCCAATAAGCAAACCTATTTCGGGAAGAATATCTATCAGACTACCTTTTCTTAAAAAACAATCATAAAAAGCTTCTAATCCCCAATTCATCGGAGATATTTTGGCTATAATCTGCATCGTATCTGGCATTGCAAACACAGGAACCCATACTCCACCAATCGCTGCAAGTAATACAACCAAAACAGCACCAAATGGTGCTGCCTGTTCGTGTGAGTTAAATACCGTACCCAACAACACTCCTAATCCTATTGCCGCCAATCCAGAAGATAGAGCTACCACGTATAGTAAACCTAGATTATTCCCTAAATCCAAAACCGGAAGACCTAATTTAGGAAACACATAAAGCCCTAATAACAAAACTAATGTAAATTGCAAAAGACTAACCAATAAAAACAGAAATGCCTTTCCTCCAATAATAGTTGCGTAATTAATCGGTGTTGTTTGCAATCGAACAAATGTTCCTTGTCCTTTTTCATGAACAAGGTTTAATGATAAAGGTAAAATCATGAAAAATATTGCGAACAAGGTCCAAGCTGGGATATTATGTTGAACAGAATTTGGAATAATCAACTCTCCGGATAAAGATGGATTTATCTGATCATATTTAACAAAAGTATCTCTATTAAAAGACTTAAGACTTTCTGACTCTCCTAATTCTTTTTCAAAAGCTTCGTAAATTGATTTAGTTTCTATACTCGCCACCAACTTATCAACCGCAAATATCACAGAACTTCTAAAGGTTTCTTGAGTAATAGGATCGAAATAAAGCTTTACGACTTTATTATCCGGTAACGTTTCTGTAACGTCAGCTGTTTTCAAAGAATCTACAGAACCTTCGAACTCTTCGAGTATTTTAGAAATATTTTTATCTATTTGGTTTTGGAGTTCTTTACTTAACCCCTCTGGTATCACAACAGCTAACTGATAATCTCCAGAAGCTACCAAAAGTCTTGCTTTTTCTTCTGTTAATGATATATTATCTATCTTAGAAACAGGTTCCAAAAATTCTATTTCAGAAAAACTCTTTTGGATTTCAGCCGATAACTTCCCATTATCTTTATCAACCAGTAGTATTTCTATTGAACTACTGGATACAGATTTAAATGTCGCATCTTGAATTAATGTAACAGTAACTACTAAAACAATCGGCATTAAGAACAGAATAATTAATCCTCCAGGATCTCTTAGGAGCAACAAAAATTCTTTTTTTATGGATGCTAAAAATCTATGCATAGTCACGAAGTTCTCTACCTGTAAGTTCTATAAATACATCTTCTAAGTTCCTAGCCTCCTTAGTATTCTTAATCAATTTAGGCGGTGTATCTTCTGCAATAATTTTTCCTGAATCAATAATCCCAACCATAGAACACAAATCTTGCGCTTCTCTTAAATGATGGGATGTATAAATTATAGTTGTTCCTGACTGATTGAGTTCTATAAGTTTAGTAGTAATCGCTTGTTTAGATTGAACATCTACTCCAACGGTAGGTTCATCTAAAAACAACAACATCGGGTTATGTAGTATCCCTGCAATCAGATTCACCCTTCTTTTCATACCTCCTGAAAACGTTTTAATTTTTTTATCCGCAAAAGGCAACAACCCTAATTGATCTAAATGAGATTTGATTATTGGTGTAAGTTCGGATTTTTTTATTCCAAACATACTTCCAAAATAAAACAAATTCTCCTTAGCAGTTAACTTGGGATATAATGCATATTCTTGAGGTACAACCCCTATAGATTTTTGAATATCTTTTGCGTGTGTTTTAAAGCTATTTCCAGAAATCAGCACTTCTCCTGAAGTGGGTTTAATCAATCCACATAAAATGGATATTAATGTAGTTTTTCCTGCTCCATTAGGTCCAAGAAGTCCATATACTTCTCCGGATTTTATTTGTAAGTTCACCTTATCTAATGAAAGAAATGCAGCTCCTTTATATTGTTTAGAGATATTTTTTATGTCAATAAGAGGAGTTTTATCCATTCGCAGTTATTTAATTGCTTTCTTAAGATCCAAAAAGAATGCTCTTTCAGCTAATGCAATAGCATCTAGTTTATCAGCAATTTTATTATAAGCATCCGTTTCTCTACTTCTATTTTTATAAAGTCTAGAAGCATCAATTGCAAAATCTCTCCATTGATCTCCTATTACCGTCATTTCTTTAGATAATTCAGCTAAACGAGGGTTTTCCATAATCACCGATGCTTCCTGTAAAAAAGCAGCAAAAATAAATCGAAAACCTCCACCTCCAGTTCCTATTTCTTCTTGCATTCGGACCAATTGACCCAAGTAATGATTTGTCTTTTTTATACCAATTTTATCCGGCCATTTTCGAATTCTTTTGGCCACAAACCTAATTCCTCTAAATCCAACAATAGGAACTGGTGCTAACATATGTCTATATGCTTGTTTTATTCCTTTAGTAATTGCTTTTTTAAGATCTATATCGTTTGGTAATTCTGTCGGATAATAAATATGTCCATTTGGTGCAAAAGGACCTTTAGCGAAACGTACTTTTTCTAATTCCTTAGAAGATAATGTAGTTACTTCCTGCATTACAGGATCACTAATAAGGTAATTATCTCCATCCTTACCATACACCACTAAATTGTGTGCATTAAAGTGAAAACGATATTCATCAGGGAAATAAGTCAAATTATACACTCCAACCTGTAGTCCTACCGGATTATTTTTTGATAATTCTGCATCTAATGTCTGCTGAGCTTTCTCCTTTGACTTAAATTTATGCCTTTTTATCTTAAATCCTAATCTTTTACTTACTCTAGAGAAAATAAAGCCTGGAACAGGTCTAAAACTAAACATTGGAGCGAAATTCACCTTGATAAAAGGTATATATATAAAGAAGACTCCTGAAGCAATTCCAAATACCATCGGTTCACTTACCTTAAGCCCATTATAATTTAACAAGTTAGAAACTACTCCATTTTCGCAATGGGCAGATTGATTGTGTTCAAAGTTTATTTTCAAATCTTAGGATTTTTAAGTTCTTCTAAAGATATTTCGAAAGCTTCTGCATATTTACTTAATGTCTTTTCATTTAGCTTTCTAAATGTTTTGGCCTTAAGGTGTCTTTTTACTTTCCACTGCCACAACCCTACATATCCAGATAAAACGACAACGTCCATTCGCTGTAATTCCATATAATACGCAATAGGGCTAAGCTCTCCACTTTTTATTTTTTTGATTGTATCTTGAAGTTGCTCTTCTATCAATTCTAATGATTCGTTTAATGCAATTGTCTTTGCATCCCAACCAGAACTAAGGGCTTTTCCGTATTTACCATCCTTATCGACAGCATACACAACCTCTTTTATATTTGCTTTAGAAAGGCTACTTTCATCCTGAGGTACGTCTTCTTTCTTCATACTATCAATAAATTAAAATTTAAAAGTTTCCAGAACTAAGAATCTACTATAATAGTTTTCATCTCTGAAGAGGCTATTAAATTCCCTTCCGGGTCATTAACCTCGATCTGAACAAGCGAAACTTGCATAATTTCTGCTACAATTTCTACTGTAGTTATAAGCTCAGTGCCAATTTTTGGTAATGAATTAATGGTGGCATGTTTTATAGAGCCTATAAAACCTGTTTTAGGTTTATCATCTTTACCTCTATTTATATATCCTCTATAACCTCTATGCAAGGCAATACTTTGTGCCATATTTTCTATAAGCCCACCTTCTGTTAGATAATCTCCTGAGGTTAATATATTATCAGATGTAACTTTTAATCCTGAAATAACCTTTTCAGTATCAAAGTATAATAACTTATCAATCATAACAAAAGGATCCTTTTGTGGAATCAACTTTTTTATAAAATCAGTATCTGTAATATTTTCTTCTAGTTGATTACTCATTAGCAAACAGTAAATAAAATATGAAAGTACGAAAAACGTCCACTTTCTGGAACCATTGCAACTACCTTATCTCCCTTTTTTAACTTTCCAGAGTTTTTCAATTCATTTATCATTAAATAAATAGATGCAGAACCAACATTTCCAACCTTTTCTAGATTCGTAAACCATTTACTCTTAGGAATTGAAATTCCTTGATTTATCATTTCATTACTTAACCTTTCTTCAAAATAAAATGAAGAAATATGAGGTAAGAAGTAATCTATCTCTTCCTCGTTTAGATTGTTTTTCTCAAAAGCATCTTTCATACTAGAAACTGCTTTTGGAACAACATGTTTATCTAAGATTTTTACATCTTGTTTTAACGAAAAAACAGATTCTGACAACCACTCTGCCGGCTCATATTCGCTCCAAGGCTTAAGGCTTCCATCCTCATTTTTATCTCCTCCAGCATACATACAAGCCTCTAATTCATGCGCAAATGAATAAGCTTGCATCCAATCAATTCGCAAAGAATTTTCTCCTCTTGGTTTATCTTCTAATAAAAAAGCTCCTCCTCCATCAGATAACATCCATCTAAGAAAGTCTTTTTTAAATCCAATAATTGGTTGTTCCTCTAAAGATTTTAAATTCTCTACTTCTTTATCAAATTTTCTAGATTGCATCCAAGTAGAAACTCTTTCTGTTCCTGTACAAATAGCATTTTTAGTACTATCAGATTTAACAGACAGAAAACCATACTTTAACGCACTCATTCCAGAACAACATACACCTGAAGCTGTATTTAATTCAATACTATCCTGAGTATCTAACAATCCATGAACCATCGATGCGTGAGAAGGCAACAAATTATCCGGAGTAGAAGTTCCACAAGAAAGCAACTCTATTTCCTTTTCTGAAAAATCAGAATCGCATAGATTTTTGATCGTTTCTCTTGTAAGTTGAGCATTATTATGAGTAATGTTTCCATGACTATCTACAGCATAATACCGTTCTTTAATCCCATTATTTCTCAAAACAATTCTTCTAGCTCTCGAAGGCTGATCATCAATCATCCCTAGTCTCTTTTCCATTTCATCATTCGAGACTGGCTCATTCGGCAAGAAGTGCCCTGTTTTTGTTATGTAAACGTTTTTCATAAATAATGATTACTTATCGTAATCTTGTTGATTGATAATATTTAATATCTTTTTTTATGCGTGCATAAAAAGGTACATAAGTCAACAAAAATATAATAAAAACTATAGGTACAAAAACCCAAATAGCAAATTGTAGATAATACTCAAAAAAGTTTAACCACTTTGCTCTCCTTTTTTGTGATTTAAGTCCCACTTTATATATATGTGCTGACCACTTACTAAAGATATGATTTCCAGATTTATCTGACCTAATTAAGAAAGGTTTTATTCGAACTGCTCCATCTTTAACCAACTCTTCTTGTAATTGTTCATAATTTTCTTTAAAAAGATATTTTTTTATAATTGTCCCAAACTTTCCGGCACCGTTAATATCTTCTTCTGAAACTCCAGGTTTTGGGAAAATCCCTAAATATTTAGTTTTCTCACCTCCCATCATCCAATGAACAATCGTAATAACACTAATATGATTCCAATGCCTATCTACAAAAGCAATATTACCAACTAATTGTGCTTTACAATCCACCAATAACTTCTTAACTTTTTCCTGAGTTAAGATCCACATGTTTCTGGAACCATTTACGGTAATAACAGGAGCATCTTTCAACAATACTTTAGCGTCATCACTTTTCAAAAAAGAATTAATAGGAATCGAGGGTGAAAGATACCAAACTGTATAGCCCAGTATAATCAGATCATATTTTTTTTTCTTTATTTCTTCCGGAATAGGAATATTAGGGCTTGGGATTTGCAAATAGGATTCTGGAAAAGCTTGTATAAAGTCTTTTTTATTCCAAGGAAATTGATAAGGCTCTTCCGGTTTTATTTGATGTATTGTTAAATCACATTCTTCATCAATCATCAACGGCTCTACCAGATTCGTTAATATCTCACCTAATTGACCACTTTGACTATAATACAAAACAAGTACATTCTTCATACATTAGGTTTTAAGATCATCCCAATAGTCGTAGTAATTAAACCATTGCAAGGGATATTTATTAACCATAATCTCAGTATTTCTAACATACTCTTTTAAAACATGGCTAGGTTTGATAGATTGCTCTGTAAATTCTGGTTCACGAGCGTACAAATTATATTGTTTTTTAGCTCCTTTCATTATATACATAAAAAGAATAGGCTTCTTTTTTCTCGCAGCTAACTTATACGGACCTGATGGAAACTTTACTGACTTACCAAAAAACTCATGTTCCAGAAATTGAATCCCTTCTACATATCTATCTGCAGCAAAAATTATCACCTCACCATTTGCTAGAACATCATTCATCTGAAAGATATGAGACATATCCTCCTTAATTACAATAAATTTCATACTAGTATCGTTAGACACAGCTCCAACATACTCCTTGATTTGTTCATTTTCTTGATCGGTAACCATTAGATTGACACCGGTATTAGTCATATCAAAATCATCAAAAAAATAACGTGCTATATTAAAACTTCCTACGTGAGCACTGAAGATAATTCCACCCTCACCTTTACTTAAGAGTGCTTGCATTTTTTCCCGACCATCGTGGGTGAAAGTGAATTTATTTTTTAGTCCAAAAGATATAGCTGTCCTATCGATAAGTGTTTGACCAAAAACTATATAATTTTTATACACACTGACAAAAGACTTAAAGCGAGATTGCTTTAGTCTTTTATTATAGAAATAATAACTAGCTTTTGTAGTTGAATAGGAAAATATAACATAATACGCTGCTACAAATATTAGAATTGAGTAAGCAGCATTTAATCCTAAATTCTTTATAAAGAAAATGAATATTTTATATCCTAAAGGCGTTCCTTTAGCTTTACCTTCCCATTGGGCCATTACTTCTTCTAAATATTGACTTTACGTTCTATCAAATCATAAAAATCTTGAAAACTTTCTACTCCAACAAAATCATCACCAACCAATTTCACTCCAAAAGTGGCTTCAATAGCTACAACAAGATCTACGTAATCTAAACTATCTAAATCTAATGTTTCTTTAAGGTTTGCTTCGGGAGCAATTTCATCCGCTTCTACCTCGAATTCTTCTATCAAAAAGTCATCAACTTTTTCAACAATTACACTTGTTTCCATCATCTTTCTTGTAATTTTTTTCTATTCTAAATCTTTTTTATGACGATTGCAGAATTTGTGCCCCCAAACCCAAATGAATTCGACAAAAATACATCAATTTTTTTATCTACAGTTTCTTTTACCAAATTTAACTTTGACGAATCTTCATCAGGAGACTCAAGGTTAATATTAGGCGCTATAAATGAATTGTTTAACATTATTAAAGAATAAACAATCTCACTTGCACCTGCCATCCAACACTCATGCCCAGTCATTGATTTTGTAGAACTCACATAAGGTCTTGATTCTCCAAAAACTTCATTAATCGCCTTTGCCTCATTTGCATCTCCTATAGGAGTAGATGTAGCATGCGCATTAACATAATCAACATCTTCAGGTTTTACATTCGCCTGATCCACTGCTCGTTTCATAGCTCTAGCAGGTCCCTCTTGGTTTGGTGTAGAAATATGATCTCCATTAGATGAAAAACCATAACCTACAACTTCTCCCAAAATAGTTGCCCCTCTTTTAACCGCACTTTCATAAGACTCCATAAACAAGGCAGCACCACCGCCACTAGGCACTAATCCATCTCTTCCGCTATCAAAGGGTCTCGATGCTTTTGTTGGGTTTTCTTCATTCACAGAAAAAACTCCTAATCCATCAAAACTACCAAAGGCGTAATCATTAATTTCTTGAGCACCTCCACACAACACATAATCCTGAAGCCCTTGCTTAATCAACAAATATCCCATTCCAACCGAGTGTGATCCACTTGCGCAAGCAGCACTTATTGTAAAATTAACACCTTTCAGTTTAAAAACAGTTGAAAGATTCATTGTTACCGTAGAGTTCATAGACTTAAAAACACCTCCGGAACCTACTAAAGTAGTATCTTTCTTAATTCTTATCTTATCGATTGCTTGCATTACCGACTCTGCAGTGCTATCATTTCCAAATAGCACACCTATTTCTTCATTGTCTAAGAACTCTTGATCTACACCTGCTTGATCAAATGCCTGTTTCGTAGCTATATAAGCATACTCAGACTCAGAACCAAAACTTACTCTTTGCCTTCTACTTAGCTCCTTTTTTAAATTAGGTTTAGGAACGGTTCCTGTCAAAGCTGATCTATAACCAAACTCTTTTCGAGATGGTTCATAAACAATGCCAGACTTCCCTTGGTATAATGATTCTTTTACTTCTTCTACATTAGAACCAATACAAGAATATATTCCCATTCCAGTAATAACTACTCTACGCATACTAATTTCTTATGAATAAATTCCTCCATTAATATTCACAACTTCTCCAGTTATATATGAAGCCTTTTTGGAGGCTAAAAAAGATACTAAATCAGCGACCTCTTCTGCTTCCCCAAAACGATTCACCGGAATCATACGCTTTAATTCTTTTTCATCCATCTCCGCTGTCATATCCGTTTTTATAAAACCTGGTGCAACCGCATTTACCGTAATTTTCCTTTTTGCTACTTCTTGAGCCAACGCTTTTGTAGCGGCTACCAAAGCACCCTTGGCAGCAGAATAATTAGCTTGTCCAGGTGTTCCTTTTACTCCAGAAACAGATACAACATTTACAATACGACCATACCTATTAGTTAACATCTTTTGAATCAAGTGATTGGTTACATTATAAAAACCATTCAAACTAATATTAAGAACATCATGCCAATCTTCTGGTTTCATCCACATAAATAATCCATCTCTTGTAATTCCCGCATTATTGATAATAATTTCAACAGTAGCATCTGGATTTTCAGCCATCCAATTATCTAAAACTTTATGTGTATCCTCCCTATCAGCTACATTAAATTTTAATAATGTACACTGCCCTCCTTCATCTTCAATAATTTTTTTAGTTTCATTAGCAGCTGTATCATTAGACTGATAATTAATTAAAACAGGGTACTCCAAATCTTTAGCTAACTTAACAGCAATTGCTCTTCCTATTCCTCTGGATCCACCAGTTACAAGGGCGTATTTCATTTACATCTTTTTTTTAAGATCAAATAATTATTGAACAATGTTTAAAACAACAATTATTCCAAATTAAGATTTAATTAACAATATTAAAAGATTCCTTACAACTTTAACAATCGTCTAATGTTGTAAGGAATACAAAATATTTATTTAACGTTAACAAAAGGCTCTGCATTATCAAACCATGTATCACCTAAAAGCTTCCCGTCCGGAGTTAGAAATCCCCACTTTTTTTCATACTTTACACGAGCTAAACCATCCACAAATCCTTTCTCTGCCGCTCTACCTGACAAAAACCCAAAACTACCTGCAGTGATACCATATTTAGCCTCTATAACTAATTCTCCTTTCAGATTTACAAATCCCCAATCTTCAATTTTGACAGGAGCCATTCCATTATTATCGAAATAATCAACATCTGCATATTTGTAATCAATAACCACTTTACCATTAGTATCAATAAAGCCCCATTTGTTACCGTCAAAAACACCTGCGTATCCATTTTTAAAAGGTTTCGCTTTCACAAACTGCGGCTCTATAACCCATTTGCCTTCTTTATCAACAAAACCTATTTTCTCATCCTTTCTTGCAATAGTATAGGTTCCGCCTGTTCTAAAATCCCATATTTTAGTAGCCCCATCAACTTTATTAAAACTGTTGGAAGATGCTATTCCAAAAACTTCTTCTCCTTTTTCAGCTCTAGCTACTCCATTCACATAATTACCTATAGATGTATATTCTGGTTTAATTACTATAGCTCCTTTATTATCTATAATACCCCACTGACCAGATTGGCTTGCAAATCTGGCATAACCATTCTGAAATCCTTTGATAGTCTTATATTGTGGTTTTACAATGACTTCTCCCTTTGGATTCATTAATCCAACCATCTTGCCTTCTCTAACAAAAGCAACTCCTTCTTTAAAAGGATATATTTTTTCGGCATTAGAGTACGTCAACTCTTTACCTTCTTTATCAATGTATTGCCATTTCTTATTTTTCAATACCATAGCAACTCCATTATTAAAATCCTTTGCTTTATCAAATTGGGCTTCTAACAACCATTTTCCATCTGGGTTGATGTATCCCCATTTTTTACCCTCCAAAACCAATGCAACTCCATCAGCAAAACTATTTGCTTTCTTGAATTGAGGTTGGATAACAAACTCGGCTTTTTTATTAATGTACCCAAACTTTCCATCCTTCCTAGCTTTTGCTAGTTGTTGAGAAAACAAGGTTTGTAAACCAAATACTAATGCTAGTGTAATTAAAAGTGCTTTTTTCATCATATCTATATTTAAGGTTTATTTTTAGTACAAATAAAAAAGCATAGGTTAACATGCTTTCTTATATTAATAAATAAATTAAATCTTAATCAAATAATCTAATAGGCATCATTTTCTTTAAGGTAGTCTTTAACCTCCTGAACAAATGGATAAGTAACATAATCCTTCGTAAACGGAGGAACAATTTTTTTAATATCCTTAACTAACTTTTGAGTTCTACTAGATAACTTATCTCCAAAATCAAGATATTCTAACGCCTGAACTATTGTCATTAACTCAATAGCTAACACCTCGAATGTATTCTCTATTACTGTTTTGGTCATATTCGCTGCATTGGTTCCCATACTAACAATATCTTGATTATCATTATTATTAGGAATACTGTGCACATACATTGGGTTGGAAAGAGTCTGGTTTTCTGCAGTTGTAGAAACCGCTGTAAACTGTATCCCTTGCATCCCAAAATTGAATCCTAGTTTACCTAAATTAGCAAATGGTGGTAGTATATCATTTAGCTTAGAGTTCAACAGATAATTTAACTGACGCTCTGCAAGCATTGATAATTTAGTGACAACAAGTTTTAGCTTATCCATCTCTAAAGAAACATAATCTCCATGAAAATTACCTCCGTGATATACATGCTTAGTTTCTACATCTATTATTGGATTGTCATTCGCTGAATTTAATTCTTCAATCAAAATCCTACCCACATGTTTAATCGTATCACAAACAGGCCCTAAAATTTGTGGAACACAACGTAAAGAATAATATTCCTGAACTTTTTCCTTGAAATAAGTATCTCCGTTTTGACCAGAATACAAATGCTTTGTTCTATCTCTTGTTAACTTACTATCTGATAAATGTTCACGCATTTTACGCGCAATATTCTGTTGTCCTAAATGTAATTTACTGTGATTCAATTCTTCAGAAAGGTGATCATCATACGCTTCAACAATCTCATTTATAGCTGAAGAACAAGCTATAGACCAATCTAGCAATTTTTGAGCATTAATAACATTAACGATACCGATTCCAGTCATCGCCGACGTACCATTCATTAAAGCTAATCCTTCTCGAATCTTTACCTCAATTGGTTTAAGTCCTAATTCTTTAAAAACTTCTGCAGTTTCTCTTCTTTCTCCTTTATAAAAAACTTCTCCTTCACCAATTAGTACCAATGCTAAATGCGCTAATTGAACTAAATCACCACTTGCACCCACTCCTCCATGTTCGAAAATCAATGGTGTTACATCATGATTTATCAAATCTTTCAAGCCATTAACAACTGTTGTATTAACTCCTGATTTCCCTAAAGACAAGGTGTTTAATCTCGCTAACATTAATGCTTTCACATAATCAGGCTCCATCGCTTTACCCGTTCCAGATGAGTGGCTTCTAATTAAATTGAATTGCAATTCAATCCTATCCTTATCATCTATTTTATATTGGGCCATTGGTCCAAATCCGGTATTTACACCGTAGATTACTTTGTTTTCAGAAAATTTCTCCAGAAATTTAAAGCTATCATCAACTCTATTGATTATAGAATCATCTATCGTTAGCTCTTCTTGATTAAAAATAACACTTAGGAAATCTTTAATTTCCAACCTTTCTTTTAGTATTAGCATTCGCGAATTAGTAAGTTTTTTCCAATATTTGTAAAAAAATTCAAGTTTACTCTCTATTTTTACAGAGGGCAAATGTAATGTATTTAAAGTACCTTTGAAAATTATGAAAAAAGAAAATGTAGATGTGCTAGTAATCGGTGCCGGTCCTTCTGGTAGCGTTAGCGCGGCTTATCTTAACAAACATGGAATTAACGTTAAGGTGGTTGAAAAAACAAAATTCCCTCGATTTCAGGTAGGAGAAAGTCTGATTCCTAGATGTATGGATAATTTTGAAGAAGCTGGTCTTCTAGATTGCCTTATGAAACAAGGGTATGAGAAAAAATATGGTGCTAGATTTATTAAGGATGGAGTCACTGGGAGTTTCGATTTTAGTAAAAAGTATGGAGATGGTTGGGATTGGACTTGGCAAGTTCCAAGAGATCATTTTGACAAAACTCTGATCGATGAAGCAATTCGACAAGGAGTAAGTGTAGATTTTGAAACTGAAGTAACTAATGTAGAATTTAACGGAACAGATTCGTTAACCACAGTAAAACACAAAGACGGTTCTGAAAGTCAGATAGAAGCAAAATTCATTATAGATTCTAGTGGTTTTGGACGTGTTGTTGCAAGACAACTTGGCCTTGAAGCTCCCTCTAAATTAGCAGAACACGGATCCATTTTTACACAAGTAAAAGACATCAAAAGACCTGAGGGAATAGAAGGTACAACTATTACATTTGAAATTATCGAAACTGAAGTATGGTTTTGGTATATCCCTTTTTCTAATGGTAATACCAGTATTGGATTTGTTGGACCGATGGAATGGATTAATAAATTCGAAGGAAATAAAACAGAAGTTTTACAAGAAATGATGAAAACTTCTCCTTATTACTATGAGCAGTTTAAAGACGTTCCTTATTTGTTCGAACCTTATAAAGTAGAAAATATTGCAAAAAATGTAACAAAATTATTTGGTAATGGCTTCGTCTTAACTGGTAATAGTGCTGAGTTTCTTGACCCTGTATTTTCATCAGGGGTATCTTTTGCAACAGAAACAGGTCTTTTATCTGCTAAATTAGCTATCAAACAACTGAACAATGAAGAAGTTGATTGGCAAACTGATTTTGTAGATTATATGAGACAAGGAGTTGATGTATTTACAACTTATGTAAAAGAATGGTACACAGGAAATTTGCAAAAAATTATTTTTCATGATAAACCAAATGAAGATTTTAAAGAACAAATCTGCGCAGTGCTTGCTGGTTATGTTTGGGATAAAACAAACCCATTTGTTAAAAAGCATAATCACATTGTAAGAAATGTAGCAAAGCTTGTAGAAATGGAAGAAAATATGTCAGAATAGTTTTTCTGACAACAATAATAAAAAAGGAGGCAATTGCCTCCTTTTTTATTATGTACCTATATTATTAATTCTTAGCAGTTATTATTTAGCCAAAGAAACTTTTAGCAACAAGTTATTCTTTTTACCATCATAAGCTTCAAAAATCATGTCTTGATTAGGTAAAATCGCGGCTTTGTACACTTCTAAATTATCTAAACGTGAATTTCTAATGTCACTACCTGTAAGAATAGGTTCTTTAATAACTTCTCCAGTAGCATCATCAATAGTGTATGATGTTAGATAAAGAAACTCTTTTTTACCATCAAAATACCTCGTTGGGTACTCATCAAAAGATCTTTTAAGATTGGTAAAATCATCTATATAGAATAAATAATGTTTACCTAGGTTTTTAAAATTAATATAAGACATACTCTTTTTACCTCTAGCTCCTGTTTGATACTTAGGCAATCTATGAAACCATTTCACATCACCTTCAGAAGAAATTTTAGAAGCAATTACATCTCTGTAATAATATTTATATGTTGTTCTAGAACCAGAAGAACTTGATGTAGTAAATGATTCAACATATCGTTGTTCTCCCAAAATCACAAAACTGGCATCATCGTTATAAACAACATTATTCACCTTTAAACTTTCAAAATCAAGCTTATCTTTTTCATCCTGGGTACCTTCATTAATCCTTGTCTCTCTTTTTAAAGCATAGTCCTGAACAATAGTTGTAGGAATATCACTTTTAATAACAGAAGAAACAACTCCAGAGACATCTAACTTTGCAGAAAACAAGCCAGTAGCTTCTACCTTATTATCATTTTTAGCATAAAAACCTGAAACACTCATTTTACCTTGCTTGTCTAGACCAATCACAGCATCCATTATAGATCTTCCAGGTAATTCTATTTTGCTTTTAATGATTTCTTTAGGGTCTTCCTTTATTTTAAAAACTTCAGTTCTATAAGAATACTCTAATTTATTTTTTTCTTCAGCATTAGAACTAAAAACAGAAGCTGTCATATAGAAACTCCCTTCATTATCAATAGCAAAATCCTCATTTTCCAACCACTTATTAGCATAAGGTAATTTTACTTTTCGACTCCAAATAAGCTTCAAACTAGAATCATATACACTAATTCCTATTTTATCAGCTTTATCATTTGCTGTTTTAACTCTAAACAACACTAATAATTTAGTTCCATCAAATGATTTCTTAAAAACAAACTTGTTAATTCTTCCTCCAGCATCAAAACCATAGGTACTTTTAAAACCTACATCATTATTAATATTTTCTTTATCACTCCCTACCAAAATTGGTTTCTCTGCTATAATACCTGTAAGAGATATTTTTTGAGCATAAACTTTATCTTTAATAGTATAGAAAGCCACAGCCTTCCCATTAAGATCCATAACAGTCTGAAAATCTCCTTTATCCTCTATAACCTGTCTTTTCTTTACTTCTTCTTTTAAATCTTCTAAAGAAAAGCGTTGAATTGTCATATCCTTTCTTCCTTTTTTAATAGCAACCATTCTATTTCCTGAAGCCACATAATAAGAATTAGCACTTTTAATTCTTTTATACTTCTCTCCTATTTTAAAATCAAAATCCTTAGAAAGAACAGGTTTTTGAGCATAAGAATACCCGCATAGAAAAATTGTTAAAAATAATAGGTGTTTCATATTAAGTACTGAAAGGGTTTTGTCTAAATTCATAACATCTAACATTAGGTCAAGTATCACAAATATATGATTCTTGATTGAAACTACTGTTTTTGGAAATTTTTAAACTAAAATTAGATGTTTCAGAAAAATATTTCAGCCAAAGAAAACTGATTTTCAACTTTTTAAAAAAGCGTCATTAATAAATTAAAAATAATGCAAAAAAAATGTTGCATTGTAGATTCATAAAAGCTACATTTGCATCCGCATTTGAAATATTAATGTGTAGTTCTTAATCAATTTTGATTTCGGAGAGGTGCCAGAGTGGTAATGGAGCAGATTGCTAATCTGTCAACGCGTAAGTGTTGCCAGGGTTCGAATCCCTGTCTCTCCGCAATAACTTTTGAGTATTATTTTTCAAAATTCGGGGTGTAGCGTAGCCCGGTTATCGCGCCGCGTTTGGGACGCGGAGGTCGCAGGTTCGAATCCTGCCACCCCGACAAAAGTAAACCGTTCATTTTCAGTAGTTAATGAACGGTTTTTTGTTTCTACACGACAGGGGTCGGCAGTAAAGTCGTCAGTTTATAGTATATTTGGTCTAGTACCAAAGGATATATACGAAGATATGCATAAATTCAAAAAAGCGCGTCTAGTTAAGTCAAAAGCTGCAAAAGGCAACTACATCATGTTTTATGTGTGGGATGTACAAAAGAATGATCTAGTCAGACAAAGGCGTTATATTCCAAAGAAATACAAAACCGAAGCCGAACAGAAAGCCTATGCAAAAGATATCATAAAACAAATCAATGGGCTGCTAGCTGATGGATTTCATATTGACCGAAAAAAAGCATCCAAAAGCAAGGTAGAGCAACAAACTGCTGTATCAGAAAAGATATATTCTGTTAGAGAAGCGGTAACAGCATTTATTGAAATTAAGAAAGCCAAAAAACTTTACAAAAGAGGAATAGAGTTTTACACCAATACACTAGAACGCTTTATAAAGTGGTTGGAGGATAAAGGTTTGGATAGTATTTGGATTGGAAATTTAGACAATAGGTTGATTCAGGAGTATTTCAATTATTTACTCACCAAAAGAAAGAATAGTGCAAAAACTTATAACAATACTCTTGGAGTTCTTAAAACGTTCTATAATATCTGTTTAAAGCAAGAATGGGTAGAAGGTAAAAATCCATTTGACAAGGTTGATAAACTTCCTGAAGAATACGGCACGAAAAACAAACCTTTCACCAATGAACAAATAGCTGATATCAAAGAATATGTTTTGGAACGCGATCCATATCTCTGGAAGATTATCTCTTTTGTATATTACTCCTTTATGCGCCTTTCGGAAATCAGACGGTTAAAGGTAGGAGATATTGATTTAGAAAAAGACCTTATTTGGGTATCTGGACGGACGAGTAAAACTAAAAAAAGAGATGTAATACCTATTGTTCCTGCTTTGAGAAAAATTGTTTCAGAAATGAAACTGGAACAGTATCACCCAGATGATTTTTTATTTGGCTCGAATCAAACTCCTTCTGCGACCAAAATGGGAGAAAACTATATGGGCAAGCATTTTAGAAAAGTAAAAGAATATTTTGAATTAGATGATGATTATACACTTTATGGTTTTAAACATACAGCTGTAGTGAATTGGTATAAAAAGGAAAAAGATATTCGTAAAATTCAGAAAATGTGCAGGCATTCCAGTATGTTAATGACTGAACGTTATTTAAAGTCACTTGGTCTCTTAGATGATAAAGATGCTGTTTCTGAGTTGCCAGAGATTTGATCTTCTCCATTGAGTTTGAATCCTGCCGAGGTCACAAATTTTATGTAAAGCTATTTAAACCAATTGTTTAAATAGCTTTTTTATTTTACCTAAAATTCATTAAATCAAGACAAATTGTTGATTACCATACAAATAAAAGTTTGAACTATTTATAAGTTTTTTAAGGCGATAAATTAGTAATGCGAAAAAACAACATTTCGTTAAAACAAACATTTATGTTAAAATATTTGCTAATTTTGCAATAAATGAAACAAATTATCCACAAATCAATGGCAATTGTAATGGCTGTTGTGGTTCTACTGACCACAATGTCATTTGCTGTGGATATGCATTATTGTGGAGATACGTTAGTAGATTTTTCATTCATCCAAGATGTTAAGACTTGCGGAATGGAAAAAGCTGAACCTGCTAAGAGTTGTTCTAACTCAATGATTTCTAAAAAATCTTGTTGCTCAGATGAACAATTAATTATTGAAGGTCAGGACGATTTAAAACAGGATTTTTCACAACTTACGTTTGAGCAACAAATATTCGTTACCTCTTTTGCTTACTCATATATTAGTCTCTTTGAAGGAACTGAATCTGAAGAGATCTCTTTCTCAGATCACTCGCCCCCATTTATTAGGCGGGACTTGCAGGTATTGCACCAGACATTCTTAATTTGATTTATTAAACAGTACCAGTAGCAATTTAATTGCGACTGGAAAAGCCCAGCGATACATTCGTTTTGGGCACGCTTTATTGTTTCTCATTTGTACTGTGAGCAAACCAAAGCATATTTCTATAACTGTTTAATAATCATATCGTATGCTAAATAAAAGCATAAAATTTCTCATAGAAAACAAACTTGTTGCCGTTATACTACTCGCCCTATTCGTAGGTTGGGGCATTGTCAACGCACCCTTCAATTGGGAAACAGGCATTTTACCAACTGATCCTGTGGCTGTTGATGCCATTCCAGACATCGGCGAAAACCAGCAAATCGTTTTCACAAAATGGCAAGGGCGTTCGCCACAGGATATTGAAGACCAGATTACCTATCCACTTACAACTTCATTGTTGGGAATTCCTGGTGTTAAAACCATCCGAAGCTCTTCAATGTTCGGTTTTTCCAGTATCTACATCATTTTTGAAGAAGATGTAGAATTCTATTGGTCGCGAAGCCGTATTCTCGAAAAACTCAATTCGCTTCCCGCTAACTTATTGCCCGATGGTGTAAACCCTGCATTGGGTCCAGATGCTACAGGCTTGGGACAAATTTTTTGGTACACCTTGGAAGGTCGTGACAGAAATGGCAACGTAACTGGCGGTTGGGATTTACAGGAATTGCGTAGCATACAGGATTATTATGTGAAATACGGATTGTCTTCGGCAAGCGGTGTTTCTGAAGTGGCCTCAATTGGTGGGTACGTCCAAGAATACCAAGTGGATGTTGACCCTGAAAAAATGCGGCAGTACAATATCGGCTTGACCGATATCGTAAAAGCGGTTAAGGAAAGTAATCAAGACATCGGTGCGCAGACGTTGGAAATCAATCAAGCGGAATACCTTGTTCGTGGTCTGGGGTATGTGAAATCTGCTTCAGATATTGAAAATGCGGTGGTCGCTTCTGAAAATTTCACATCTATCCGAATTAAAGACATCGCAAATGTTCATTTAGGACCACAAACGCGACGTGGTATTTTGGATAAGGAAGGTGCCGAAGTGGTAGGCGGTGTCGTGGTAGCTCGCTATGGCGCAAACCCAATGGAAGTTATCAATAATGTTAAAGACCAAATAACCGAATTATCATCAGGACTACCCACAAAAACCTTGGCAGATGGTCGTACTTCACAAGTAACTATCGTTCCCTTTTACGACCGCACACAACTTATTCAGGAAACACTTCACACGCTCAATGAAGCCCTCACGCTTGAAATACTGATTACTATTTTGGTCATCATCGTAATGGTGTTCAACCTACGTGCATCCATTTTAATTTCTGGCTTGTTGCCTGTTGCCGTTTTAATGGTTTTCATAACAATGAAGCTCTTTAATGTAGATGCCAACATTGTTGCCTTGTCAGGAATTGCCATTGCTATCGGTACAATGGTGGACGTGGGCGTCATACTTGCCGAAAATATGATTCGGCATCTGGAAGATGAAAAACTTAGACTTAAGGTAAATGGACAGGCATACACTACAAACGAAATTATTTACAATGCAACTGCCGAAGTCTCTGGTGCAATTTTAACTGCGGTGCTCACTACGATTATCAGTTTTCTACCCGTGTTCACAATGATAGGTGCTGAAGGGAAACTCTTCAGACCATTGGCTTTTACAAAGACAATGGCACTTTCTGCATCGCTTGTAATCGCGCTGTTTTTAATACCGCCATTTGCCGCTTTCCTTTTCAGAAAAACAAACGTTCGCCAGCGATCTAAACTGCTTTTGAATGGTCTTTTAATCGCACTCGGCATCACTACACTTGTATTTGGTTATTGGCTTGGGTTGATTTTGATAGCTTTTGGATGTAGTGGTTTATTCTTTTCGCTTAAAGCGAAAAAGGAATACCACCATACCATTGCTGGCTACAGGCTCAACATCAATCAAAATGTAGTAAATATCATCATTTCCTGTATTGCTATCGTCGTGCTGTTAGCCGAATACTGGCGACCACTTGGTTTTGACCGCAGTATTCTAATGAATTTGATTTTTGTAGCGATTATCTGCTTTGGACTGCTTGGTGTGTTTACTGTTTTCCGAAGATACTATGACAGCATTTTACGCTGGGCACTGCAAAACCGATACCTGTTTTTAATTGTTCCAACCACGGTGCTGATTTTAGGTGTGGTCATAATGCGTAACACTGGGAAGGAATTTATGCCAGCACTTAATGAAGGTTCATTCTTATTAATGCCTACATCCTTACCACACGCCGGTGTGGAAGAAAACAAGAGGGTTCTACAACAGCTCGATATGGCTGTGGCAAGCATCCCTGAAATTGAAACTGTGGTTGGAAAAGCGGGTAGAACGGAATCTGCTCTCGACCCTGCGCCACTCTCGATGTATGAAAATGTCATTCAGTACAAATCTGAATATATGAGAAATGAAAATGGCGAGAGACAACGCTATCGTGTAAATGAGGATGGTCTATTTGTGCTGAAAAATGACAAGTTCATTATTAACCCCAATAATGAAATCGATGATGATGCAAACTATGAAGCGTCACAACTCAAAACAAGTGTAACACGCAATGATTTAATTGAAGATAACGATGGGGAATATTATCGAAACTGGCGACCAGAAATAAGCAGTCCTGATGATATTTGGAATGAAATTGTAAAAGTGACCAAGTTTCCAGGCGTGACTTCTGCGCCCAAGTTGCAGCCCATCGAGACACGACTCGTGATGCTACAAACAGGTATGCGAGCACCTATGGGAATTAAGGTCAAAGGACCAGATTTAAAAACCATAGAAAACTTTGGATTGCAATTGGAAGACATCCTAAAACAAGCCGAAGGTGTTAAAGAACAAGCCGTTTTTGCAGACCGCATCGTGGGTAAACCCTATTTGCTAATTGACATTAAACGAGACCAGTTGGCACGCTATGGGATTTCAATAATGGATGTTCAGGAAGTGCTTCAAGTAGCTGTGGGCGGTATGCAGCTTACCCAAACGGTAGAAGGCCGTGAGCGGTATGGTGTAAGAGTACGCTATCCACGGGAATTGCGTGCAAATCCAGAAGATTTAAAAAGTATCTATGTACCTGTATCAACTGGAAGTCCGGTTCCTTTGGGTGAACTGGTAGATATACGATATGAGCAAGGTCCACAAATCATTAAAAGTGAAGACACCTTCTTGATTGGCTACGTGCTGTTTGATAAGCTCGATGGCTTTGCCGAAGTCGATGTGGTGGAAAATGCACAAGCACTCATTCAACAGAAAATCGATAATGGCGATTTGGTCGTGCCACAAGGCATCAGTTACCGATTTACAGGAACCTATGAAAATCAATTACGAGCAGAAAAAACGTTATCGGTAGTTGTGCCACTTTGTTTGCTGGTCATTTTCTTGATTTTATATTTCCAATTCAGGTCGGTTTCTACGTCGCTTATGGTTTTTACTGCCATCGCCGTAGCATTTGCAGGTGGCTTTATAATGATTTGGTTTTACGGTCAGGATTGGTTTTTCAATTTCAGCTTTTTTGGCGAGAACCTACGGGACTTGTTCAATATGAAAACCATCAATTTAAGTGTGGCAGTGTGGGTCGGTTTTATTGCCCTTTTCGGTATTGCGACTGATGATGGTGTCGTAATGGCAACCTATTTAGACCAATCTTTTAAAAGCAACGAGCCAGACAGTAAAAAAGGCATACGTCTCGCCACATTGGAAGCGGCAGGAAAACGCATACGCCCGTGTTTAATGACTACCGTTACCACGGTTTTGGCATTGCTGCCAGTACTCACATCTACAGGAAAGGGAAGCGACATTATGATACCGATGGCAATACCCATTTTTGGCGGAATGATTATCGACGTTACATCCTATTTCCTCTTACCAGTATTATATAGCTGGAAAAAAGAATACCAACTTAAAAGAGCAAACAAATGAAAAATATAAAAATCATAATCTGTCTTTTGTTTGTTTCCGCATTAGCAAAAGCGCAACAACTACAAAGCTATATTGAAGAAGCTGAAGCTAATAACCCAGAGATTCAGGCTTTTGAACTGCGTTACAATATTGCCGAAGAAAAAGTCAATGAAGCAAACTGGCTACCTAATACGGAAGTCAGCGCAGGTTATTTTGTGAGTGAGCCAGAAACCAGAGTGGGCGCGCAACGAGCACGGATAGGCGTAAAACAGATGTTGCCTTGGTTTGGCACCATTAGCGCACGTGAAAACTATGCGACATCAATGGCCGAAGCTGAATATGTGGAAATCACAATCGCCAAACGAAAATTGGCGCTTTCAGTAGCGCAATCCTATTACAGATTGTATGAAACAAGAGCAAAGAAAAAGGTACTTGACGAGAACATCCAACTATTAAAAACCTATGAGCAACTTGCCCTGACCTCGGTGGAAGTGGGCAAGGCATCTGCGGTAGATGTATTGCGATTGCAGATTCGTCAAAATGAATTGCAACAGCAAAAAGAGGTATTGGAAGAAGAATTCAATTCAGAACAAACAATCTTTAATAATCTTCTCAATCGGGATGAAAATAGCACGGTTGATGTGGTTGCAATAATGGAAATCCCAGAGGATGACCCTATATACGGAACAGATGCACTATCGCTCAATCCTGAACTACTCAAATACGACAAACTTTATGAATCCGTAGCACAATCAGAATTGCTCAATCAACGTGAAAGTCTACCTATGATTGGCTTTGGTGTGGATTACCTGCCAGTTACAGAACGTGGCGATGTCAATTTTAGCGACAACGGCAAAGATGTGTTGATGCCTATGGTTTCGGTTTCCATACCCATTTTTAACAATAGGTACAAGTCCATTTCAAGGCAAAATGAGCTACGCCAACAGGAAATCGAAACCCAAAAAGAGCAACGATTGAATGTTCTGGAATCCGCTTTCGCAAAAGCGATATCACAGCGCAACCAAGCTCGAATTAAATTTAACACCCAGACTAAGAATTTAAAGCAAGCCAAAGATGCCGAGCAAATTCTTATCAAGAATTATGAAACGGGAACCATAGACTTTAATGACGTACTCGATATACAGGAACTGCAATTAAAATTTCAGATGAATCAGATAGAATCGGTTCAGATGTATTACGTGCAACAATCTATAATCAATTATTTAATTCAATAGCAATGGTAAAAGATTTTTACATAAAAAATATGGTGTGCGACCGTTGCATCAAAGTCTTGAAAGATGAACTGTTTAAGGCTCACATTAGTCTTTTGGATATTGAGTTGGGTAGGCTTCGATTAGATATCAATGAAAAAGAACAATTGAACACACTAATCGAAATTTTAGACAGAAATGGATTTGCACTCATCGCTTCTACCGAGGATAAATTGACCGAGCAAGTAAAAATTGAATTGATAAAGTTATTGAATGTAAAGCCGCTTGAAATTGATGGAAAGTTATCAGACTTCCTTGCGGATAAATTACAAAAGGACTATTCAAAAATCAGCAAGGTGTTTTCCATTACCGATGGCATCACTATTGAAAAATATTTTATCAAACTGAAGATAGAAAAGGTCAAGGAACTTATCCAAACACCCGATTATAATTTCACAGAAATAAGCCAATTGCTCAATTACAGCAATGTCAATCATCTAAGCAAACAGTTTAAAAGTGAATCCGGGATGAGCCTTAGCGATTATAAGGATGGGCATAAAAATTTTAGAAATCCTTTAGACAAGATTATATAGATATGAACCAGAATTATAACACAACAAACTGAATATCAATAATATTTTTGTTAAACAAAAACATTAAGAAAACTATGAAAATGCTAAGAATTATTACACTACTGCTATTTTCTTCAACAGTATTTGCCCAAGTGGGAACTAACGGACAAGACAGAAAAGAAGAAGGAAGACCAGTTAAGGAATACAATCTTACGATTGAAGAAAATGAAGTGACGCTCGCTGGTGTAACCGCTAAGGGAATGACCATCAATGGTGGTATCCCTGGACCAGTTTTGGAATTTAACGAAGGCGACCTTGCCATCATTAATGTAACCAATAAAATGGATGAAGAAACCTCAGTACACTGGCACGGGTTGATACTTCCCAACTTTTATGATGGCGTACCGTATTTAACAACACCGCCAATAAAGCCCGGTACAACATTTCAATATAGAATTCCTATTAATCAATCAGGAACCTATTGGTACCATTCCCATACGATGCTACAGGAGCAAAGCGGTGTTTATGGTTCAATAGTCATTCAACCTAAAGAAAAAACATTGGATTATGACAAAGATTTAGTAGTTGTTCTATCTGATTGGACTAACGAGGACCCAATGAATGTATTGCGAAACCTTAAAAGGGGAAATGAGTGGTATCAAGTTAAAAAAGGAACAGCAGTACCATTAAGTAGAGTCATAAAAGAAGGTGCCTTGGGAGCACAATTTAAGTTCTGGAGAGATAGAATGGAAGGTGCAGATATAGCAGATATTTATTATCCCGCATTCTTGAGCAATGGTAAATCACTTGCCGAATATCCAGAATTTAAACCAAGGGAAAAAGTACGTCTTCGCTTTATCAATGCCTCGGCTTCTACTTACTACTGGGTGGATTTCGGTGGTGGTAATCCATTGTTAGTTGCAAGTGACGGTGTTGATGTGCAGCCCGTTTCTAAAAACAGATTTCTCTTTGGTATAGCTGAGACGTATGATGTTATCGTTACTATTCCCGAAGGTGCTATAGAGGTTACCGCTACTGCACAAGATGGCTCTGGTCATACCTCTATACAATTAGGGAGCGGGACTCTCTATCCAGCTAAAAGAATTGACAGACCTGATAAAGTGGAGATGATGAAGCAAATGGCTAAAATGGATATGAAAATGGGCGCACCTGCAATGGTAGGTAACAAAAAGAAGAAAACACCAGAATATTTGAAGGAGAATTATGGAATGAAGATGGATATGAAGGACGGCGAGATGAAAATGGGAATGCACGATAAGATGTCGATGAATAAGGGTCAAATGGATGATAAAATGAAAATGGAAGACCAAAAACCTATGGATATGAATAAAAATCATATGCAAATGGAGACGGATAAAAAGATGGACGGTATGGCAGGAATGAAAAAAGATACAATGTCAATGAAATCCACTCAACCGTCGCATAAGATGGACGGTCATATGGGTCACGATATGTCTATGATGCAGAAGGATACTTCTTCATTTGATTACAGCACACGTAAAACCTATTTTAACTATGATTTCTTAAAAGCGAAGGAAAATACCACCTACAATGCTGATTTGCCAGTAAATGACATCCTGTTGAACCTGACCGGCAATATGCAACGATATGTTTGGAGTATGAATGGTGTGCCATTATCAGAAACTGACAAGATAAATATAAAAGGAGGTGAAGTAACCAGAATTACACTTAATAACCTCACAATGATGCACCACCCAATGCACTTGCACGGCCATTACTTTAGGGTCATCAACGAAAATGGTGAACGTTCCCCATTAAAACATACTGTCAATGTACCACCAATGCAGAAAGTGGTCATAGAATTTTATAACGAAGAATATGGCGATTGGTTCTTTCATTGCCACGTATTATACCATATGATGGGTGGTATGGCGCGAGTGTTTAGTTACGATACGCCAAGGGACGAAAGAATGAAAGATTATCCAGTTCAAAAGCTTATCAATGAGACAGACCATTACTATTCTTGGGGATTGGCTCGTTTAGGCTCAAATTTTAACGAACTCTTTTTGATGTCAAGCAATATCAGAAATGGATTTGGTTTAAGAGCAGAGTTCGACTATGACAAGAACCTTGAGGCCGAAGTGAACTATGATAGATATCTTAATGATTGGGTGCGTCTCTATGTAGGGATAAATACCGAAACTTCCACACCCGATTCATATGAAACCTTCAATACCGTAGGATTGGTCGGTGTAAAGTATTTTACGCCATATAGATTTAATGTAGATGTGAGTATGGACCATCAACTGCGCCCAAGAATTCGTCTGGACAGGGAAATCTTGATTTTTCCAAGAATTTTTCTGGAAGGCGAATATGAATATAGGGCAGACTTTGGATGGGTGAACGATATAGGAGACACATCTTATCAGGGGGAAACCCAATGGCTGGTGGGAGCTTCATATATCCTATCCCGAAATTTTTCGTTACAGGCAAATTACAATAACCGATATGGCTGGGGTGGCGGCTTATTAGCCCGATTCTAAAAATAATAATTTAAAACAAAGAAAATGAAAACAGTAAAAAGAACAATGAGTACAATGGCACTGGCTGCCACAATGATTTTAACAGTTTCCTGTAAAGACGGAAACAAAGAAGAGGCTGCTGCGCCGATGAGCAATGAGATGCACCAAGAATCTATGGATGACAAGGACGATATGGCGATGAGTGACAACCAAGATACAAAAGCAGAAGCAATCCTGAATGATTATTTCAACTTAAAAGATGCGCTTGTAAGCGATGACAATGGTAAAGCAAAGGAATTGGGGAATACAATGGCTCAATCCCTAAAAGCATTTGATGCATCCAACTATTCGGACAATGAAAAATCAGAATTAAATGACATAATCGAAGATGCAACAGAACACGCAGAGCACATTTCAGAAAGCGACATCAAACATCAACGCGAGCATTTCAAAGTGTTAAGTAAAGACATTACAGATATGGTAGCAATAACAGGAACAGCAACAAAACTGTACGAGCAATATTGCCCTATGTATGATGGTGGTACCGCTTGGTTGAGCAAAGAAGAAAATGTTTTAAATCCGTATTACGGTAGTTCAATGTTGAGATGTGGTAAAGTACAGCGAGAAATAAACTAAATGAAATTTCTAAAAATCATAGCTTGGGTAGCGCTTATTGCGTTAATCGTTATTCAATTTTTTCCGGTGGATAAAAATGAAAGCTATACAACACTTGAAACTGATTTTATGATGGTTAATAAAGTACCGTTAGATATTGAGAATCAACTCAAGGTGTCCTGCTATGATTGTCACAGTAATAACACTGCTTATCCTTGGTATAGTAAAATTCAGCCCGCAGCTTGGTTTTTAGAAAACCATATTAAAGAAGGAAAAGCAGAGCTGAATTTTAATGAGTGGAGTAATTATTCTGATAGGCGAAAGAGAAGTAAGTTACGGTCTATTATTAAACAGATAGAAAATGGCGAGATGCCTATGGATAGTTACACGCTTATTCACAAGGATGCTATACTATCAGAAAACGATAAAAAGGTCGTCATAGATTTTATTGCCAAATTGAAGGATAGTTTAAACTAAAGCCCTGATTAGGAAAAGATGTTTTTTTAACATTGATTATGGAACTTTTCCTTTTCAGGCACAAATTAAAGTCCTGATAAGAGAAAGGAACGCTTTTTTCATTGGTTGGATCAGTAAACCCTTTCTCTTTATTTTGGCAAAATAACATTATGAAACAATGCTGTAAAACAGGAAATAATAATTCATCAAACGCTTTTAGTAGATGGTTGAACTACATTTTATATGGAGTCCTTCTAATCATCTTACTGGGTGTGCTTTTACTGCAATTAAAATAATATACTATGAAACACACCTATCAAATACAAGGAATGACCTGCAACGGTTGTCGAAATCACGTAGAGCAGACACTTTCAAAAGTGAAAGGTGTGATTAACGCTTCAGTTAATTTAGAAAAAGAAGAGGCGACTATCGAAATGGAATCTCATATTCCCATCGAAACATTTCAGAAAGCATTGAAAGAAGATGGCGATTCGTACAGTATTCATAAATCAGGCGAGCATCATCATAAAGATGATTCCGCTTCCGCGAAAAAGCAAAAACCTAAAGGCAAAGGAACAGGAACCTTCTACTGCCCAATGCATTGTGAAGGCGATAAAACCTACGACAAGCCGGGCGACTGCCCAGTCTGCGGAATGGATTTAGTCGAAGAACAAAATTTGTCAGCAACGACTTCAGAACAATGGACGTGCCCAATGCACCCAGAAATTGTCAAAGAAGAACCTGGAGCTTGTCCAATTTGCGGAATGGATTTAGTGCCGATGGAACCTGATTTATCTGCCGAAGAAAAAACATATAACAAGCTGATTAAGAAATTCTGGATAGCAGTAGGCTTTACGCTTCCTATTTTCCTAATCGCTATGAGCGAAATGATTCCCAACAATCCGCTATACGATGTAATGGAACAGAAATGGTGGAACTGGATTCAATTTGGGCTATCGATTCCTGTGGTGTTTTATGCCACTTGGATGTTCTTTGAACGTGCCTACCGAAGCATCAAAACGTGGAATCTCAATATGTTCACGCTAATCGGTATAGGTGCGGGCGTAGCTTGGTTATTCAGTGTTTTTGGGATGTTGTTTCCAGACTTTTTTCCCGAACAGTTTAAAACAGAATCTGGTGCGGTTCATGTGTATTTTGAAGCCGCTACCGTAATTCTCACGCTGGTTTTGATGGGTCAAGTTTTGGAAGCGCGTGCGCATAGTAAAACCAATTCAGCAGTCAAAGAATTATTAAAACTTGCACCTAACAAAGCAGTACGCGTAGTGGATGGAAACGAAGAAGAAGTTTCCATAGACCAGATTGAAAAAGGAGATATCCTACGAGTGAAGCCAGGAGATAAAATCCCTGTGGATGGCAAAATTACCGAAGGCAAAACTACCGTAGATGAATCAATGATTTCGGGAGAGCCTATTCCAGTTAATAAAACTATTGATGATAAAGTAAAAAGCGGTACCATTAATGGGAACCAGTCTTTCTTGATGGAAGCCGAAAAAGTAGGTAGCGATACCTTGCTTTCCCAAATCATACATATGGTTAACGATGCCAGTCGCAGTCGCGCCCCTATTCAGAAATTGGCAGATACCGTTTCAGGCTATTTTGTGCCTGTCGTGGTTATCATTGCGGTCATCACTTTTATTGTTTGGGCGATTTGGGGACCAGAACCAGCTTATGTCTATGCGTTGGTAAATGCCATTGCCGTTTTGATTATTGCCTGTCCGTGTGCTTTAGGATTGGCAACGCCTATGTCCGTTATGGTAGGTGTTGGTAAAGGTGCACAAAATGGTGTGTTGATTAAAAATGCTGAAGCCTTAGAGAAAATGGACAAAGTGGACACGCTTATCGTGGATAAGACCGGAACTATTACGGAGGGAAGACCTACTGTTGAGAAAATCGGCGCTTTTGGAGAACGCTTTCGCGAAAGCGAAATTCTACATCTTATCGCATCCCTAAACAGTTCAAGCGAGCATCCTCTTGCCGAAGCTACCGTAAAATATGGAAAGGAGCAGAATGTCGAAATATCAAAAACCGAAAACTTTAGCGCAGTAACTGGAAAAGGTGTAGAAGGAACAGTTGATGGCAAGAAGCTCGATTTAGGAAATGCCAAAATGATGGAGTATGCAAATGCCAAGTTATCACCTAAAATGGAGAGCGAAGCACAATCTTTTCAGAAACAGGGAAAAACAGTTTCTTACTTATCCATTGATAGCGAAGTTTCAGGCTATGTAGTTATTGGCGATAAAATAAAAGAAACGAGTGCAAAGGCAATCAAAGAATTACAGGATAAAGGCATCGAAGTAATTATGCTTACGGGCGATAATCACGATACCGCCCGAGCAGTAGCCAGCGAACTAAATCTCGCCGACTTCAAAGCGGGTATGCTACCTGAAAACAAACTGGACGAGGTTAAGAAACTACAAGAACAAGGTCACGTAGTTGCAATGGCAGGCGATGGTATCAACGATGCACCTGCTCTGGCTAAAAGTGATGTGGGTATCGCAATGGGTACAGGAACAGATGTCGCAATAGAAAGCGCGATGATAACCTTGGTAAAGGGAGATTTGCACGGTATTGTAAAAGCAAGAAATTTAAGCCACAAAGTAATGCGGAACATCAAGCAGAATCTGTTTTTCGCGATGATATACAACACGCTGGGCGTACCGATTGCGGCAGGAGTGTTATTCCCATTTTTCGGAATTCTATTATCGCCTATGATTGCAGCCTTGGCAATGAGCTTTAGTTCAGTTTCTGTAATAGCAAACGCACTTAGATTAAGAACAAAATCGATAAATTAAATATAACTTAAAAACCAAAAATTATGAATTCAAACGAACATAGCAACAAAGAAGGAATGAGCCAGTACACTAAGTTTTTCTTGATGCTGGGAGCATCATTTATAGCAATGTACATTACAATGTATTTAAATACTTATGAATTTGATCACGTAAGATTTAGTCTTACTCGATTTTATATGGTCTGTTTAGGTATTTCTACTATGGCTGTAATTATGCTATTATTTATGCTTAATATGTATAAAAATAAGAAGAAGAATATAGCTATTCTAGTAGGTAGTGTTGTATTGTTTCTAGGAGCTTTAGGATTAGTGCGTGAGCAAAAATCTACTGTAGGCGATATACTCTGGATGAAAGCAATGATACCACACCATTCAATAGCAATTTTAACAAGTGAGCGTGCAGATATACAAGATCCTGAAGTAAAAAAACTTGCAGAAGAAATCATCAAAGCACAACGTAAAGAGATTGAAGAGATGAATGCAATGATAGAACGTTTGCAAAACGAGAAATAATAGTATGAAAAAGAACATTTTATATATAGCAATTGCACTAATCGTGGGACTACTAGGTGGATGGCTTATTTTTGGAAATTCTGGAAATGATGTAAATCCAAACAAGGATGTTTCTGAAATGTCAGATACCCACGACCATTCTGGCGGATCTGCAAACCAAATGTGGACCTGCTCAATGCACCCATCAATTATGCAGCCCGAACCAGGCGACTGCCCTATATGTGGAATGGACTTGATACCTGCTGAATCTGGTGTCGATGGCCTTGCAATGAATGAGATTAAAATGACAGAGAACGCAATGGCGCTGGCAAACATTCAAACTACTATTGTGGGTAAAGGCAGTATGTCAGAAGATGATGGAATGATTACGCTTTCGGGCAAAATCGCCACCAACGAAGAAAACAATGCCGTACAAGCAAGCTATTTTGATGGGCGTATCGAGCGTCTGAATGTTAATTATGAAGGTCAGAAGGTAAATCGAGGTCAATTACTGGCGACTATTTATGCGCCAAATCTGGTCGCTGCACAGCAAGAATTACTAACAACAGCTTCACTTAAAGAATCACAGCCTGAACTGTATAAAGCAGTGCGCAATAAATTAAAGCTCTGGAAACTTTCAGAAACCCAAATTAATGCGATTGAAACTTCAGGAAAAGTGCGAGATAATTTCCCCATTTATGCCACCGTTTCAGGTACTGTTTCAGAAGTGATGGCACGAGAAGGTGACTATGTAAAGCAAGGTGAGCCCATTTTGAAAGTGAGCAATTTGAATTCGGTTTGGGCAGAATTTGATGCCTATGAAAATCAGATTTCAGATTTAAAAGTAGGTCAGAAAATAAAGGTAGAAACTAATGCCTATGCCAATAAAGAATTTGACGCCACGGTTTCTTTCATTGACCCCATCTTGAACAACGCAACGAGAACGGTTACCGTAAGAGCAACACTAAAAAATACAGAAAACATCTTTAAACCAGGAATGTTTGTAACGGGCAAACTCAAAGGGGAAATGATGATGACTAACGAAGTGATAACAGTTCCTGCAAGTGCTGTTATGTGGACAGGGGAACGTTCATTGGTCTATATAAAAACCAATCCCAACGAACCCGTTTTTGAAATGCGTGAAGTAACCATCGGAAACCGAAATGGCGAAAATTATGCTGTAACAGAGGGCTTACAAAATGGCGATGAGATTGTGACCAACGGAACTTTTACAGTAGATGCGGCGGCACAGTTACAAGGCAAAAATTCTATGATGAATCAAGGAAAGAAAGAGGATGCTATGATGCCAATGTCTGAAATGAAAATGGATTTTTCAGAGAATTTTCAGAAGCAATTTAAAAAGGCGCTCAAGCCTTATTTACAGATCAAAGATGCTTTGGTAGCGAGCGATGCAAATCAGGTTTCCGCTTTCGCGAAAGCGACATCAGTATCCTTAAAATCCGCAGATATTAAGAGTCTCGGTAGTATGGAACAATCACATATCAAGAAAAGTATCGAAATGCTTGACGCCATTGCAACGAATGACGATCTTGAAAATCAACGCGACCATTTTGTGATATTAAATGAAAATATGGTGCCCATTGCGATGAGTATAAATGGAACCGATGAGATGCTATACGTTCAGAAGTGTCCAATGGCAAATAATAATAAAGGCGCGGTCTGGCTAAGCGCTGAAAAGGACATCAAAAATCCGTACTATGGTGAGCAAATGTTAACTTGCGGGAGCACAATAGATGAGATAAAGTGATGGGTAAAGAAGTTGAAACTGAGAATAGAGATAACGATTGGAGAAAAATCGTAGAAGGTGGTTATATGGGAATCATCAAAGGTTCTTTAAATAGAATTGCTGTCTTTGGACACGATACAATTTTAAACAATGTCATTAGATTACTCGTTAATGTTAATACAGATGGTGAAGAGCAAAATCAAAATGCAGATGAAGTTTTAGTAGCTTCAGACAAGTTTTTCATATTTAAAAATATGTGGAAACCAACTCTTGAGATTCTTTATGAAAAGTACTTGCCAGGAGTTGATTATGAATTCAATTGGATTATAGAAGCAACACCATATACTCTAACAATCTGTAAACTTACAGAAGAGCATTTTGAGGACGTTGAATTAAAGTACCTTATGGATCTTGCTAAACTTGATGATAATGACATAGAACATAATTTTTCTAAGGTTGTTGAAGATTTAGGCTTAAAAAATATGAATCTCGATAGCCACTTAGAAAAAAGATTGAGTCAATCTACGCTACCGTCAACTAACAAAGAAAAATTAGAGCTACTTTTTAGATTAATGAATTTTCCACCATTACAGGAATTAACTCTTTTTTATAGACGTTATGTTGAAAAAGTAAATAGAGAGCATAGAGAATTAGGCGTAGGGTTTACAACCATTGCAGAAGTGGAAATGCCCAAAATTGGTATGAGTGAAGCTCTTCACTACTCGTATTTTCAAATAGATCACGAAGTATTTAAAAAACACGGATTAAAAGGTTTTTCTATAAATCCTGAGCTTAAACAATTTTCCAAGCAATTTGAAAATATCAGAGCAAAAGCGCATTCCAGAAAAGATGAGCTTAAAGATGATATGATTTGTCCTTGTTGTGGTGAAAAACAAACTATTACTTTACCAGAAGAACTTCTTCAATACAAGTTGTTGTTAGAAAACACTAAGATAGCAGAAAAAATAGGATTTGTATATTTTAATGAGTTTATTGACGATTTTAAAAATTCTATGGCTGATAGACTTGGAAATTTCTTGCCAAATCTCAATAAAGTTAATAATCCTAAAATCATCATTTTAGTTGAGGGAGAAAGTGAGGAAATTGCTATACCAATCTTAGCATTCAGAAAACGATTTGTATTATCTCATAATGACATACAAGTCTATAATTCAAAGTCAAAGCAAAAATTGAAAGAAGACTTTTTCAATTTCCGAAGCAAATACCCTAAAAGAAAAATGGTGTGCTTTTTAGATTCCGATGCAACTAAAGAAAGAGATGATATTAATCGCGTCATACAGAATGAACAGAATAAATATAGAATGATCTTTATTGAGAATGGAACGTTTGAAGACTTATTTGATATTAAGTATTCTGTGGAAATTTTAAACTATTTATATCCAGAAGAACCCAAGATTTTAGTTACAGATTTTGACCCTACTAAGGACTTTCTATCAAATATCAATAGAATTTTATATCAAAAGAAAAAAGCGTCTTTTGATAAAGTACTCTTTGCACGAACCATTGCCCTACGTATAAATATTGATAGTGTCCCAGAACCTATAAATCAGATTCTGGATATTGTAAAGGATTTCTCAGAGCCATCTAAATTTATTCGTAAATAATTTGAATAAAAACCTTTGCACACCAGTTGCATTATAATTCTGTTATCTTTGTATTGTGAAAATTTTTACGCTCATATTCTCATTTTATCTACTCGCGCTTAATTTTGCGCCTTGTAGTGATGCAAATGTTGACTCTTCTGAGGATAGCACGCAAATAGAATTGTCACAAAATGATACTGGCGATCACGACCACAACCTACTTGATATGTGTTCTCCTTTTTGTTATTGTCATTGCTGTCACGTTCACACGTTGGATTTTGGGTTAAATGTCTTAGACCTATACCATCCTGCAGACTATAAACTTTCTACAGTTTATTTTGACAGTATAGGTAAGGATATTTCCCTTTCCCTATTCCAACCACCACGGGCATAATTTAGTTTTTATAGGATAGCTATATCCTTACGTGATGCTTTTTAAAGTAAGCATCGCATTATAAACGCATTGCATCTATTTGCATTGCGAGGTTTAAACTGAATTAATACTTTTTCTATGATTAACAAAATCATTTCATTTTCCATTAATAACAAGTTTATTATTGGCCTATTTATAGTAGCGCTTGTGGGTACGGGCATTTGGTCTATGGCTACTATAAACCTGGGTTCTGTACCCGATATTACCAACAACCAAGTACAGGTTATTACCGTTGCCCCAAATTTAGGTACTGAAGATATTGAGCAATTTGTTACCTATCCAGTAGAATTGGCAATGGCCAACCTTCCTGACGTTATCGAGCTACGTTCCGTATCCCGATTTGGGCTGTCTGTGGTTACCATTGTCTTTGAGGATGAAGCGGGTACCTACCTGCCCCGGCAATTGGTGCAAGAAAAATTAACCGAAGTTTCAGGGGAAATCCCCGAAGGCTTCGGCGAGCCATTTATGGCACCCATAACTACAGGTTTGGGCGAAATATTCCAATATACCTTAAAAGTAAAGGAAGGCTACGAAGAAAAATACGATGCTATGGAGCTTCGTACCATTCAGGATTGGATTGTAAAGCGCCAAATGGCATTAGTTCCTGGAGTAGTTGAAGTGAATGCTTTTGGAGGCTACGTAAAGCAGTACGAAGTGGCCATAAACCCTGACAAACTAAAAAGTTTTGGCATTACAATGAATCAGGTTTTTGAAGCCCTTGAAATGAACAACGCCAATACGGGAGGCGCTTATATTGAAAAAAACCACCAAGCCAATTTTATTCGTGGCGAGGGTTTAGCGCGTAGCCTTGAAGACTTGGAAAACACCGTTGTAACCACTCAAAACGGAAGCCCAGTTTTGGTAAGGGACGTTGCCGAAAAAGTAGGCTTTGGCAATCAAGTGCGCTATGGTGCGTTTACCCAAGATGGACACGAAACTGTTGGTGGCCAAATTTTAATGCTTAAAGGCGAAAGCCCTGGCACTGTCATAGAAAATGTACAAGAGCGCATCAACGAAATTCAAAAATCGCTTCCAGAAGGTGTTTACATAGAACCGTTTTTAAGCCGAAGTGAACTCATTGGAAGAACCACAAGTACCGTAGAAACAAATCTTATTGAAGGTTCGCTTATCGTGATTTTTGTACTGGTATTACTCTTGGGAAGTTTCCGTGGCGGATTGATAACAGCCTCTGTAATTCCGCTATCATTACTCTTTGCATTTATCCTGATGAAGCAATTTGGTGTATGGGCCAATTTAATGTCCTTGGGAGCAATCGATTTTGGAATCATTGTGGATGGCGCAGTTATTATTGTAGAAGGAATGGTATTTCACATCCATCAACGGATGAAAAAATCAAAAGCAGCGATAGGTCAGGCCGAAATGGACGAAATCGCCTACGACTCGGCAAGTACAATGATGAATTCTGCATTTTTCGGACAGCTAATTATCCTTATTGTATTTACACCGATTCTCTTTTTGACCGGTGTTGAAGGAAAAATGTTCCGTCCAATGGCATTTACTTTCGGATTTGCAGTTCTGGGAGCGATTATCCTTTGTCTTACCTACGTGCCAATGATTTCGTCAATGTTCCTAAAACCTGCCAAAAATCAGAACAGTTGGTTCGCCAAATTTGAAAACAAGATTGATAGGTTCAGTGATAAAATAATGTCCGGTTTAAACAGGGCGTATGTACCCTTGCTCAATTTTGCACTTCGATTTAGAGCAGGTGTTGTTTTAGGTGCAGTCGCCTTATTATTGATTGCGGGATATATTTTCAGCAATATGGGTGGCGAATTCATACCCAAATTTGATGAGGGCGATATTGCATTTCAGGCCTTGATAAAACCGGGTAGTAGTCTTACAGAATCTATAGAGGCATCAAAAAAACTTCAGAATTTAATCAATGAATTTCCTGAAGTAAAAACAGTGGTTTCAAGGATTGGTGTTGCCGAAATACCAACCGACCCAATGCCAATGGACATTGCCGATAGCTATATCATTCTTGAAAAGGATAAGAGTAAATGGACTTCCGCAGAGAGCAAAGAAGAACTTATAGAAAAAATACAGGAAAAAATTTCTGTAGTACCAGGTGTAAATTTCGTGTTTACGCAACCTGTAGAACTTCGTTTTAATGAATTATTGACAGGTGTTCGTGAGGACGTGGCCATTAAATTATATGGAGAAGATTTGGACGTGTTGGCAGACAAGGTTCAGGAAATCGCAGCGGTTATCAGAAGTGTTCCCGGAGCGGCCGACCTCAATGTGGAAGCTACGAGCGGTTTACCACAGATGACGGTAGAATACAATCGCGCAAAAATGGCACAATACGGAGTAACCGTCGATAAACTAAATGATTATGTAAGTGCTGCCTTTGCAGGAGAAGCGGCAGGTGTGATTTTTGAGGGTGAAAAACGCTTTGATGTGGTTATTCGTTTGGCAAAGGAGTTTAGACAAGACATCAACAATCTTAAAAATCTGTATATCGATTTACCCAGTGGTGCACAAGTACCGTTGAAAGAGGTTGCAAATATTAGTTACAAACCAGGGCCGATGCAAATTTCAAGGGATAACACCTCGCGTCGTATTTCGGTAGGGGTCAATGTTCGTGGACGTGATGTAAAATCGATGGTCGAGGAAATTCAGCAAAAATTGGAAACTGATGTAAAACTGCCACCTGGTTATTTTGTAACCTACGGAGGCTCGTTCGAGAACTTACAGCGTGCATCAGACCGATTAATGATTGTAGTGCCTATCGCACTTTTCCTAATATTCATATTGCTCTACTTTGCGTTGAGCTCGTTCTCGCAATCGCTTATGATTTATATGGCAGTACCTCTGGCAGCCATTGGCGGTGTGTTTGCCCTTTGGATAAGGGGAATGCCATTCAGTATTTCAGCAGGAGTCGGTTTTATTGTACTGTTTGGGGTAGCGGTATTAAATGGATTGGTACTGATAAACAAATTCAACGAATTAAAAGAAAGTGGAATGACAGACTTAAAGAAACGAATATACGAAGCAACACACGAGCGCCTACGCCCTATTTTATTAACTGCAACGGCGGCCATTATGGGCTTTATCCCAATGGCGATTTCTACCTCGGGCGGTGCAGAAGTGCAGCGACCATTGGCAACAGTAGTTATTGGTGGATTGCTTACTGCCACGTTTTTAACCCTTGTAGTCCTTCCAGTATTATATTATTGGTTGGAAGCTCGTAAGCAGCGAAAGGATAACGGTAATGACCCAAGTTATATTAACAAGAGCACTACTGTTTTGGTTGTGTTATTGAGCTTGGGAGGATTTTTAACTTCGAATTCAGTAAATGCACAAGACCGTGGTATCGCACAGACTATTACTTTAAAGGAAGCTATTTCTTTGGCAAAAGAAAACTACCCTTCCCTTAAGGAAAGTCAGTCTTTTATAGACCGTGAGCGGGCGATGAAAGGAACAAGTTTCGACCTTGGTAGTACACAAATTTTTACGGGTAAGGAAGAATTCGGTAATGACCTGCCCGGTGTGCAAACTACCATTGGGGTGCAGCAGGGAAATATCGATTTGTTATCTGGTTTCTCAAAATCCAAGTTCTATAAGCAACGTGTTCAATTGGGCGAGAAGTTTTATGCCCTTAGCGAGCAACAATTGGTGCGTAATGTGATGCAGGCCTATGACCAGATAAATTATAATAAAGCCCAGTTGCGCTTCGCGGAACAGTTGGATAGTGTGTATAACAACTTCAAGACAGCTGCAGAACTGCGTTTTGATACAGGTGAAACGGGGAAGCTGGAATTTATCGCGGCTTCTTCTGAATATCAACAGATACAGGTCTTGAGACAACAGGCCTATGACGATATCGAGATTGCCAAAAGGGCGTTGAAACAGTATTTGGGGATTGACCAAGAAATTGAAACCGTTGGAGGTACTTATGAACCGTTGAATTATATGAACGTTTTAGATTCAACATCCATAGATAACAATCCATTGTTGCAATATTCTATGCAAAATGCCGAGGTGAGCAAAGCCAACGTTGGCGTCGAAAAATCACAGTTTTTGCCAAAGTTCAACCTTACCTATGGAAGACAAATCGTTGACGATGTTTCAGGGTTCAACACCTATCAAGCAGGTATAAGTATCCCGTTGTGGTTCTTCCCTCAAAAAGCAAGGGTCAAGGCTGCTAAGGCAGATGCAATGGTAGCCGAGAACCAATATTTGGAACAAAAGGCAATAACCGAAAGCAGGGTATCACAATTGTTAAAATCATTGGAAAAAACCCAAAAAACACTGAATTATTACCAAGAAGGTGCACTGGTTTTGGCCGAAGAGCAAATTACAACAGCAGAACTTGCTTCCAAAGAAGGCGAGATAGACTATGTAAACTATATCACGATTTTAAACAGTGCCATTCGCATAAAGCAGAACCACTTACAATTTATTAACCAATATAATCAACAAGCCATTGAGTTACAGTATCAATTGGGCAATCTATAAACCTAAAAAAGGAGAATATAATGAAAAATATAGCAATAATTACAACAGTACTATTAACCTTCTTATTGGTAGGCTGTAACAATAAGCCCGATTCTGAATTGGGTCAAAATGAAACAGAAGGCGTGTCAAAAACCGAAGCTATTGGAGAAGATACGCACGGCGAAGATGGTCACGACGATGAAGAAGGTGGCCACGAGGAAGAAGGAGAAGAAGGCGTGGTAGAACTTACCACACAACAAATAGAGACCATTGGCTTGGAGACCAAGACCTTGGAAAAAAGAAACCTCGGTAACAATATTAAAGTTACAGGTAACCTGGAGCTATTTCCTCAAGATATGGCCAACATTAGTCCTTTTGTAGGCGGTAATGTCCGTTCCATCAAAGTAATAGAAGGAGATAAAGTACGAAAGGGTGAGGTTTTGGCCTATTTGGAACATCCAGATATCATTTCTATGCAACAGGAATATCAGGAAAAGAACGATGAACTTGTGTTTCTCAAGCAAGATTTTGAGCGAAAACAGACCCTTTATGATAAAGGAGTTTCCTCTGGAAAAGAATTTCAAATGGCGCAATCCAAATTTCGTTCTACAACATCGAGTGTAAATGGATTAAGGTCAAAACTACGCCTGTTGGGAATCAATACGGCTAAGGTTGAACAAGGTGAAATATTTTCAGCCGTACCCATTACTACGCCAATTTCTGGCTATGTCGATGATGTAATGGTAAGCTTGGGCGATTACGTGGCACCACAATCCAAGATGTTTACAGTAAGTGATAATTCAAAAATTCACTTGGACCTTAAGGTATATGAAAAAGACATACCAAAAGTTAAGGTGGGTCAAAAAATACAATTTACGGTAGCGTCAAGACCAGATGAGCTGTTAAGTGCCGAAGTACATTCCATTGGAAAAACATTTGAGGAAGACCCAAAAGCCCTGCACGTTCACGCAGATATAGACAATAAAAACGGCGACCTCTTACCAGGTATGTATGTAGAGGGACGAATTATACAGGGTAAAAAGTCAGGGTTTGCTGTTCCTGAGGAAGCAATCATCAAGGAAGGAGAACAGTCCTACGTGTTTATCGTGGATGAAGACGAAGCACCAGAAGAAAATAAAATGAAGTTTAAGAGAATACCTGTAAGCATTGGCGTGCACGATTTAGGGTTTGTAGAAGTAAACCTTCCAGCTGAGATTACCAATGACATAAAAATAGTAACAAAAGGAGCCTATACCCTTTCTTCGGAAATGGTCAAGGGCGAATTGGAGCACGGGCATTAATTCAACAATAATTAAAGGTTTTGATTCCGAGTTTGTTTATCGACTTAATTTAGTTAGTTAAAAATTAAAGAACAGGCTCGGTTCAAAATCAATTAAAAATGTAAATAGCATCGATATGAAAGAAATAAAAGCATTTGTAAAACCAAACCGCATACAAAGAGTCATCGAAGCCCTAAGCGACAATGGTTTTAAAAGTATGACCCTTTCACAAGCAGAGGGTACAGGCGCATTCAAAGCAAAAGGAGCAAGACCTTCCCTTGATTTTAATATAACCGATAGCCCAGTTGTTAAAGTGGAATTGGTATGTCAAAATGAAGAAGCGCAATCAGCAATCGACATCATCTTAGAAAATGGTAAAACGCCCGAACCTGGCGACGGAATTATTTATCTATCTGATATTGAGGATGCCTTCCAAATCAAAACAGGTGAATCCCTAAAACGGTACGACCTCTAAAACCCAGTGATAGAAATGGAAAAAATAGTCCAACTTCTGGAAAGCAAAGGCATACGACCTACGGCTATGCGGCTAATGACCTATAAGCGCTAGGCAGAATTAGAGGTGGCAATTAGCCTTGGCGATTTGGAAAAGGATTTTAAAATATCCGAAAGGAGCACCCTATTTAGAACAATGAAAACCTTTGAAGATAAAGGCATTGTCCACCAAATTGAAGATGGCACAGGAGTATTAAAGTACGCGCTATGCGAAGAGAATTGTGAATGTGAGGTGGGCAATGACCTGCACCTGCATTTTCATTGCAGCAACTGCGATGAAACCGTTTGCCTCACAGAACATAAAATACCACAAATCAATCTACCGGAGGGTTATATCACAGAAGATATCAATCTGGTTGTAAAAGGTGTGTGTGAGAAATGCAGTAGGCAATCAGACTAATTAATATCAAGAAATATAAACCATAAAAAATCCTATTATGTTAGCGATTTATAAAAAAGATAATATCCTATACGCATTGGCAGAAAATGGTATGGACAAAGATGATGCCACAATGTTATTAACGGCTGTTAGTGAGCATCTTGAAAAATACAAAAGTGCTGCTTGGGATATAGAAGTCAGTGAAGTCAAAAATACAAGGCATCAAACTGTAGAAAATGAAATGGAATTCAAAATTCCAAAACAAGACCATTTAAAAAAAGTGGCACTTGTAGGTAGTATAGAATGGCAGGAAGAATTTACCAAAAATCTTTTGCCATTCTCTGAGGCACATATTAAATATTTTCATTCGGAAGATAAAGAACTTGCTAAAAGCTGGATTGAAAAATAACGATGGCGAAATAAAATATTGAATTTTTTAAAATGAAAAGCGTGTAATTAGGAATTCCGAAGAAAAATGTAAGAATCCCAGGATTTAGATAGTCAAGGTTAAAAAAAAATGGTTTACAGGAAAAAAATAGCGTTTATAATAATAATTGGCTTTCTCTTTGGACTGTTCATCATTCAGCCCTTGGGACTATCACTTTACTTATATGATGAAACAGGAGATACTGGTAACTGGTACGCACTTTTTTTAGCAACCATTAAAAACACGATACGTTTTGGTGATATAGACCAAATATTTAAAAATGTTTTGTTCGGGATTATGGGCAGTAGCCTTACCCTTATGGTTTTTCTAAGAAATAAAATTTTCATTTTAACAAAGAAAAGAAATGACGGCAATGCAATTATAGCGCTTATCAAAGACGGCGAAAATCAGTTTGTAGAGTTCAAGGCTACCTTGAGGTGGGATTTACGTCAATCCAAAGTGAATAAACAATTGGAATTTGTTGTTGCCAAGACCATTGCGGGCTTTATGAACACCAACGGTGGTAAATTGCTTATAGGAGTAGATGATAACGGCAACATCCTCGGTTTAAATCAGGATTTTGAAACTTTGAAAAAACCTGATATAGATGGTTTTGAACAATACCTGATGCAGTTGATATCTCTAAAATTGGGCACCCATTTATGTACGGCTGTAAATGTATCTTTTTACAGATATGGAGAAAATGATGTGTGCTACATAGAAATAGACCCGGCCAAAACACCGGTCTATCTAAGTCAAGACGGGAGGTCACGGTTTTATATTAGAACGGGCAATGGAACGCGCGAACTCGATTTGCCCGAAGCCATCTTGCACTTAGGAAAAAAGAAGGCGCTTTATAATTAAGAAAAGCAAGTGTAAAGCCAATGGATATTTGCACATACAATGCACTAATAATAATATTAATTTTAAAAGATGTTACAGATTACAGACATAAAGAGCGAAAATGTGGTTACCACAAAGGCTAGCGGTAAACTCAACCAGTACGACTTTGAAAAAATACATCCGCTTATCCATAGTATTCTCGATAAGGGCTTAAAGGTTCGGTGGTATTTCGAAATGAACGATTTTCAAGGCTGGCATATAGATAGGCTATGGAAAGATTTCTCTAAAGATGTTGAGCACGAAAAGGAGTATGAAAAAATAGCATTGGTCGGCGAAAAAAAGTGGCGACAGTGGGCCACCCAATTTATGAAACCATTTTGCAATGCCGAAATTAAATATTTTGGTCCAGACCAAAAACAGGAAGCCAAAATATGGATTGAAAGTGACTGATGGCAGGTATTGGCTGGTTAATAAAAGAATAAACTAAAAGATATATTGATATGGGGTTTTTAAAACATTTATTTCGAGGCTTTCAAAACGGAGGCCATCATTCTCGCGGACATCATAATAAGCGCGGTTATGATTATAGGGAAAATAATCCAGATGCAAAGGTTATGATTCGTTGCACGGCCTGTGGTGAGAAAAATGAAGAGAGCGCAGCCTTTTGTAAAAAGTGCGGTTCACCTTTAGGCAAGTCCAAGTGTAGTAACTGTAACGAGAGTGTGCCAGTCGAGGCAAAATTTTGCCCCAATTGTGGCACTGAAAGAAAATAATGATAGTGCAATACAGTAAAGAATTGAAGTTCAATAGTTGTATTAATAGCAGGCAGCTTTTATGATGCTTTTTTAAAGCAAAATGATTGATAGCATTAAAAGCTAAAGTAGAAGCTGCTTTTTTTTAATTATACAATTAAAGATAGATATTATGAATGTTAAACACTTTATTTTAATAATCTTGTTGGTTAGCTATTTTAATGGTAGTGCCCAAAAAATTTACAGTACAAAAGAAGGCCACATTGAGATAATGGCAATGCTTGATAGTGTCCCCTTTAAGGCAGAAAGCCATAACTTGGCATTATACCTTGACTATGATTCCAAAGTGGTCAGTGGTGTCCTCGACCTTAAAACGCTATCGACCAACAACCCTGAAATTAAAGCTATGCTGGCAGGGGAGGAAGACCCCTTAATGCTTCGGTTTACCGGTACGGTGCCTTCTGCTGATTTTTTGTCAAAACGGCACGACCCTATCGACTTTAATTGGCTGATAGATGTTACTTATCAAGGAAAAGCCTTTAAATCACAATTTAAAGCAACCATTACACATATTGAACAAGGTGTAAGTATGTCGTGTTTGATAAGTGCCAGAGGACAGGTTTTGGTGGCTGATACAGGCTTGGATTCCATCATAAAAGGTATCGATGATGCCATAGAAGTGCAGTTTGCACAAATGGTTTTAAAATTGGACAACCAGTAATTTAATAAAAAAATATGGGAACTTGGAACGATAGGCTATATCATAAAATATTCAATAGTACGGTAATAATGATGGTAATCGTTACAGCCTCTTTGGGTATAGGAATGATGGGGTATCATTTTTTGTTGGGCTTAAGTTGGATAGATAGTTTTTTAAATGCCGCAATGATTCTTACGGGAATGGGACCATTAGACGAAGCAAATACCAATGCCGGCAAACTTTTTTCTGGGATTTATGCAATGTATTCTGGAATCGTCTTCCTTTCTGCCATTGCTATTTTCATCTATCCAATTATACAAAAAATAGGAAAGAAGTTTGAGCACCAGCATAAACAAGAATGAAAAGTATAAACGGAAATTACAAGCAAACAATTTTAAAACATAAAAATAAACAAACAAAATGCTCTTAAACAAACGTATATCCATCTGGTCCTTTCTTAAATATATTAAATATGATATTTTATTTATTGTATTTTATGCTATAGCAATTGGTGTTTTGGACCAATTTGGTTTTCTGAGTAAAATTTCGATACCTATTGCCGTTACAGGGGTTTTTGGTACTGCTGTGGCACTATTGTTAGGTTTCAGAACCAATCAAGCCTATGAACGCTGGTGGGAAGCCCGTATTATTTGGGGCGCCATTGTCAACGATTCTCGTACTTTGGTACGACAGAGTATAACCTTTTATGACCGACAGGATAGTCAGTATGAATTTAGGATTAAAGAAATAGTTTTACGACAAATTGTGTGGTGCTATGCACTGGGTGAGTCCTTGAGAAAATTATCCTTTTCAGATAAAGTCCAACCCTACCTTGAAATGCAAGGCATTACCGATAGCAATGTTCCCAATGCTATACTATTAAAGCATTCAGAAGCATTGGCAATTGCAAAAAAGGAAAACCAAGTGAACGACTATCAGCAAGTACAGATAGATAGTACAATCGCTAGGTTATGCGATTCAATGGGCAAATGCGAAAGGATTAAAAACACGGTATTCCCCAAGGCACATAGCCTGTTGATCCACCTCATCATTTATGTTTTTGCCACAATGCTTCCGTTTGGTTTGTCCGATAATTACCTCTCTGTGGAAATTGGCCTTACCATCGCTATCCCTATCATCTTTATAGCCATTGAGAAAACATCAATTTTAATGCAGGATCCCTTTGAAAACAACCCAATGGACACACCAATGACCGATTTGGCCCAAACTATAGAAATTAATCTAAAGCAGATGACAGGTGATGATGACATCCCACAGAAAAAGAAACCTGAAATGTTTTACATTCTATAATATGGATTTACAAACTGAAATAACGCTGATTCCCAGATTATTGGTTGCCTTGTTACTGGGCATCTTGATTGGGCTTGACCGTGAAATTCACGGTCACGATGCAGGTATAAGAACCTATGCTTCCGTTTGTTTGGGAGCTGCACTTTTAACCATCATCAATACACATACTGAGATGGCAGACCAAACCAGGATTGTCGCCAATATTGTCTCTGGTATTGGTTTTTTGGGAGCGGGTATCATTTTTAGGGACAGTTCAAAGAATACCATATCAGGGTTAACAACGGCCGCTACTATATGGGCCAGTGCTGGTGTTGGCATTGCCATAGGATATGGGATGTATTTAATTGGTATAACCAGTACACTATTGATTATACTATTGCTGGTTTCGCATCATTTCCCATTTTTTAAGGCTAAGTACGGTAAAGAAACAAGGGGTAACAATGAATAAACAAAGTGTAATTGAAATAAGAAAATTAGTGTGACGTGTAGAGCGTATCATTTGCACATACAACGCACTAATATTTTAAATAGATGAATATAAAGATATACAAATATGTTACAGATAATAAATTTGGAAAAAGAACATCTTATTGCCGCTAAAATCAGCGGGAAACTTACGGAAAAGGATATGGAAAAGATGCATCCGCTTATCCACAACATCATAGAAAAAGGCCATAAAGTGGACTTCTATTTTGAAATGGAAGATTTTAAAGGCCATACCCTTAAAGGCTTTTGGGAAGACCTAAAGATTGATTCGGCTCATTTGGGAGATTATGGCAAGATGGCCTTTGTCGGCAACAAAAAATGGCAGGAATGGGCCGCGAAGGCAACTGATTTTTTCATAAAGTCTGAAGTTAAATTTTTTGATATTTCTGAGAAACAACAGGCTCAAAACTGGATTAAATCTTAATTAACGATAACAAAACCATTAATAATATGAAAGACAAGGAAAAACACAGCAAAGACGATGGCCACAATCACGACCACGGCGGCATCTTCGGCAAAAACACGGAGCTCTATTTTGCAATTTTAAGTGGGGTCACACTAATTACAGGTTTCCTGTTGGAAAAATATACAGGGGTTTCAGCTAACATCCCTTTTGGGCTCTATATTGCAGCCTATTTTTTTGGAGGTTATTTTACCCTAAAGGAGGCCATTACCAAAGTGTCCAAAGGCGAATTTGAAATCGATTTCCTGATGCTGGTCGCAGCTGCAGGAGCCGCCTATTTGGGCGAATGGGCAGAAGGTGCCTTGCTGCTGTTCCTTTTCAGTCTGGGTCACGCACTGGAAAACTACGCAATGGGCAAGGCAAAAAAGTCCATTGCAGCATTAACAGACCTTGCGCCTAAAACCGCACTATTAAAGAAGGATGACGATACCGTTGAAGTTGGTATAGAAGAGTTACAGATAGGTGATACTATCGTGGTACGCCCAAACAGTAAAATATCTGCTGATGGTGTTATTGTAAAGGGCAATAGTAGTATAGACCAGTCACCCATTACCGGGGAAAGCGTTCCGGTGGACAAAACACCAATAGAAAATCCCGATAAGGAGTACAACTCAAAAAGCGATATCCCGGACGAGAACCGTGTTTTTTCAGGAACCATCAATGGCAACAATACCCTTGAAATAAAGGTGATTAAAGAGGCAAAAGATTCTACCCTCAACCGCTTGGTCACTATGGTTCAAGAGGCTCAGGACCAAAAATCGCCCACACAATTATTGACCGACAAGTTTGAGCGGTACTACGTGCCATCGGTAATCTTATTGGTCATACTATTGAATTTTGCTTTTCTGGTCATCGATGAAACGTGGAGCGAAAGTCTCTATCGTTCCTTGGCTGTACTTGTGGCTGCAAGTCCGTGCGCGCTCGCCATCTCTACACCTTCTGCGGTATTGAGTGGCGTTGCAAGGGCTGCGCGTGGCGGCGTTTTGATAAAAGGCGGTCGCCCCTTGGAAGACTTAGGGGTACTTACCGCTCTCGCTTTTGACAAAACGGGAACACTTACCGAAGGAAAACCAAAGCTTACCGACGTCGAAAGTTTTGGCAACATAGATAAAAAGGAACTGTTGGAAATCACGATTGCTGTTGAGGAACTGAGCGACCATCCCCTGGCAAAGGCTGTTGTACGTGACGGAATGGAACGGCTTGGGGAGGACACCAAGATTCCAGATGCCGATGATTTAGAAGCCGTACAGGGCAAGGGAATAAAGGCAAACTATCAAGGGAATTCCATTTACATAGGCAACCTGGAGCTTTTCGAGGATATCGATAAAGGCGTTCCCAACGACGTATCAGAAAAGGTAAGAGCACTTGAAGGGGAAGGAAAGACCACGATGCTAATAAAAAGGGGCGATGAATTTATAGGGATGCTCGGGCTGATGGACACCCCACGGGAAAAAGCTAAGGAAACCCTGGCCCAACTTAAGGAAATAGGCATCAAGAAAATGATAATGCTTACGGGCGACAACCAGAAAGTGGCCGACGCTGTAGCCGAGGAAATCGGTTTGACCGAAGCACGCGGAAGCCTGCTTCCCGAAGAAAAAGTGGAGGCCATCAAAAAACTTGCGGAACAGGAAAATAAACTGGCAATGGTGGGAGATGGGGTCAATGATGCCCCTGCAATGGCAAACAGTACCGTTGGTATTGCAATGGGTGCAGCAGGAAGCGACGTGGCCTTGGAGACCGCAGATATAGCGCTGATGGCCGATAAACTGGAAACCTTGCCTTTTGCCATTGGTTTGAGCAGAAAAGCAAAAGCGATTATCAGGCAAAACTTATGGGTAAGTTTGGGGGTTGTTGCCTTTCTAATCCCTGCGACCATAATGAGTTGGGCAAGTATCGGCATAGCCGTTGCGGTTCACGAAGGCTCTACGTTGGTAGTGGTGGTCAATGCATTGCGTTTGCTCGCCTACAAAAAGTAAATTCAATAAAGGAGATTGCTTTTGAATCAAGATTAAAAAATGAACAAAACGGAAAAAATATTGTCAAATCACGTTATTCGCCCTACTCAAATGAGGTCCAAGATATACAGGTATCTGAGAAGGAAGCAAAGTGCCGTGTCCTTTTCCGATTTGAAAAAGGTCTTTGCTGAAAAGAGCGAAACCAATAAGACAGCAAACAGAACGACCTTTTACCGCACCCTTAAAACCTTTGAGGATAAAGGTGTGGTACACCAAATAGACGCCGGCACGGGAATACAGAAATACGCCTTATGCGAACCGGGATGCAATTGCGACCTGAATCAGAAACTGCACTTACATTTTCATTGCCATAATTGCGATGAGACCGTATGTCTGACAGAGCATAAAATACCATATATCAATTTGCCCGATGGGTATGTGGCTGAGGATGCTAACTTGGTTATAAAAGGAATTTGCGAAAAGTGTAGCGGGCAATAAATGCACTTCCGTTGCACGGTTTAAACCTGTACTTTGAACGCTGAAAAATAAGAACTTATGATACAGTTTATAGATACGAAAAAAGAGAGCCTGATTGCCGCAAAGCTTTCGGGTAAATTGAACGAAGAAAATTTAAAAACCATTCACAAACAAATCCATCGAATCATCGACAAGGGTCACAAAGTGGACTTCTATTTTGAAATGGAAGATTTTGAAGGCTATACTATTAAAGGATTTTGGGAAGACATCAAGACTGATGTAGCCCATATCAAGGATTACGGGAAAATAGCATTCGTTGGAAATGAAAAATGGCAGGAATGGGCAGCAAAGGCAACCGATTTCTTTACCGGAAGCGAGTCCAAATATTTTGAAGCCAAAAAAAAGGAACAGGCTATGGCTTGGGTCAATTCATAAAAACTTGTTAGATGAAATTGAATACCACCATCCCTAAAGGTTTAAAAGAACACTATGATAAGGAAGTGAATCTATATCGTAACGCATTGAATCGGAAAGATTATGGAATTGCTTGGAAGCATCTTGAACGTTCACACATTCTCGGGCAGTCCTATCCTTACGAACATACCTATTCCCATTGGCTGATGCTCAAATTTGGCTTTAGACAAAAAAACATAAAAGAGATTTTAGGTCAAGTTGTTCGATTGGTCGTTGGCGGGTGGAAATCATTTATTGACCACGTGCCCGTAGGAAATACGGGTGGTGCTAACGTTCCACCTCTTATGAGAATGGAACTTCCTCACGACTTGGAAATAATTATAAAAAAATACATACCAACCTTATGAAAAAGAAAAAAGTAAATGTACGCGACATAGACCCTAAAGAACATCAGGGCGAGCACAGCCACGATGACGGACACAATCACAGCAGTCCGGAAGAATTGTCAAACTTCAGAACTTATTTACCTGCCATTTTTAGCTTTGTGATGCTGATAGTTGGCATTGCCATTGATTATTTTGATGCCTTCCCCTTCTTTAAAGGTTGGATTCGTGTTGTCTGGCACACTGTGGCTTATATCCCAGTTGGATTTCCTGTCATACGGGAAGGCTGGAACAGTATCTTAAAAGGCGACTTTTTCACGGAATTTTTCTTGATGTCCATTGCCACATTGGGGGCTTTTGCCATAGGCGAATATCCCGAAGGTGTGGCGGTAATGCTTTTCTACGCCGTAGGCGAACTGTTTCAAAACGCAGCGGTCAATCGCGCCAAAAGAAATATTAAAGCGTTACTCGACGTGCGCCCTAACGAAGCATTGGTCTACCGAGATAATGATTTTGTCTCTGTCAATCCTGAAACCGTCGAGATTGGCGAGAAAATTCAGGTTCGGGTGGGTGAAAAAGTACCACTCGATGGTATTTTACTTTCAGATAAAGGGTCGTTTAATACGGCAGCTTTGACAGGTGAAAGCAAGCCCGATACCATTGCGAAAGGCGAAAAGGTTTTTGCGGGAAGCATCAATCTCGATGGTGTCATCGAAGTTGAAACCACTAAAGAATTTAAGGACAGTTCCATAGCGCGAATTCTGGATATGGTGCAGAATGCCACCGCCCGTAAATCAAAGACTGAACTGTTCATCAGAAAGTTTGCACGGATTTACACACCTATCGTTGTATTTCTGGCTATTGGTCTGACTTTTCTTCCTTATTTCTTTGTTGATGATTACGTGTTTCGTGATTGGTTGTACAGAGCATTAATTTTCTTAGTTATTTCCTGTCCCTGTGCATTGGTTATTTCTATACCATTGGGCTATTTCGGTGGTCTGGGTGCAGCATCACGTAACGGTATTTTATTCAAAGGCGCATCCTTTTTGGATGCAATGACCAAAGTGAATACCGTGGTAATGGACAAAACGGGAACTGTTACCAAAGGGGTTTTTAAGATTAAGGAAGTGGTCAATACATCCGCTTTCGCGGAGGCGGAATTTATGCAATACCTGATGGCGATGGAAGAACAATCCACCCATCCCATTGCAAAAGCAATTTTGGAATATAAGGCAGATGGTGCCGACTATGACGCAACCGACGTAACTGAAATCGCGGGAAAAGGATTGAAAGGAACCATAAACGGAAAAACCGTGCTGGTAGGAAACAAAGCTTTAATGACTTCAAATAGCATTGATGTCCCTTCAGAAACTGATATTATTGTGGAATCTATAGTAATGGTAGGAATAGATGGCAAATTTGCAGGTTACGTAACGATTGCAGATGAACTGAAGGAAGATGCCCATCAGGCGATTAAGCAAATTCGCGAGGCTGGTATTTCAAAAATCATAATGCTGTCTGGGGATAAAGATTCCATTACGCAAAAAGTCGCTAAAGAATTAGGTATTGATTGGGCAAAAGGTGGTTTGTTGCCAGAAGATAAGCTTAACGAAGTAGAAAAACTCAAAGCACAACCAGATACAACAGTCGCTTTTATAGGCGATGGTATTAATGACGCACCAGTTTTGGCAGCAAGTGATGTTGGTATGGCAATGGGTGGTTTAGGAAGTGATGTTGCCATAGAAACGGCAGATGTTATCATTCAAAACGACCAACCTTCAAAAATTGCCCGTTCTATAAAAATAGGACGTTCTACCAGAAGTATTGTTTGGCAAAATATTGTTTTAGCCTTTGGCGTAAAAATTATAGTTCTCATTTTAGGAGCCGGTGGACTAGCCACAATGTGGGAAGCTGTTTTTGCAGATGTAGGTGTTGCCTTGCTTGCAATTTTAAATGCTGTCAGGTTGCAAAAGATGAAGTGGGATTAAATCTTTGCGAGGAAGCATTATTCATAATCATTGATTTTGAGAGAATTAAGTTAATATCATCATTCAAAAAGTTTGAACTCTGTCTCTTCGAGGTCATTGAATATTGCAAATCCCTTGTAAACATAGAGGTTTATAAGGGGTTTGCAATGTTTAATAAAATTTATAAAAACACACAACATATTGATTTTTAGTGTTAAAAAGTTTGAACTACCCATTTAGTGTTCGCAGGAAAATATTTACAGAATATTGTGCCGGATGCAGGATTCGAACTCAATGAAGACAGATCAAAAAAAATAACAATCTGTATTAGATAGTTTTATATTTTTGGAACAGGTATATCAATGAATTTAACAACGATTCAGAACTCAAAAAAAACCTTGCTCAAAATCTGCATATTTTTATAATCAGATTTACACATTTATTATCCATTAAATTATATTAGTTTATAAACTCTAATAAAAATCGTAAAAAAGTAAAGAGTTATTCAAGAATATATTATTCAAACATTGGGGATATTAAAAGGAGTTTTTATTCAAATCGCAGGATTCTTCTTCAAGTTCAGTTTCAATAGTATAATGATCAAAATGATATTCTTTCAAGATTCCCTTGACCTGTTTTTTAATCTCAATTATTTGGTCAAGATTTTCTATGTTTTTGAGCGTAATATGAGTGGTAAATACATGATGCTCACCTTCTAATGACCATAGATGAGTATGGTGTAAAGAAGCGACGTTTTCTATTGTAGATATTTTTGACTTTATTTCCTCTAAATTTAATCCCTTGGGAACCCCTTGCAAAAATAGGTAGAGTGTATCTCTCAAACGTTTTATTGCACCATAAAGAATGTAAAGTGAAATTAACAAAGAAAGTGCAGGATCGAGATAGTGTATATCTCTAATAGATAATATAATTGCTACAATCAAAACTGCAACCCATCCAAGTACATCTTCAAGTAAATGCCAAGAGACTACTTTTTCATTTAATGATTTACCCTTACTGACTTTCCAAGCAGCGTATCCGTTTACCGTAATACCAATAATGGCAAAAATGATCATACCTTGCGCATCTGAATGTTCAGGTTTTAGAATTCTGCCTATTGCCTCATATATAACATAAACCGACCCAACTATTAATACTACACTATTAATCAATGCCCCTAATAGTGAAAAGCGTTTATAGCCAAACGAGAACTTAGAGTCAGCATCCTTTTTTGATTTTATGTCCAAATACCAAGATGTACCCAATGATAAGCTATCACCTAAGTCATGTATGGCATCAGATACAATCGCAATGCTATTTACATATAGTCCACCTATAAATTCTAAAATTGTAAATCCAAGATTTAAGAAAAAGGCAATTTTTAAGTTTTTAGTAGATGTATGATGTTGATGATTATGCCCCACTATCCTCTTTTATTTTTTTCTAAAATCAACTGTAAATCTTTCGGTAGTTCCATTTTTCTTAATGGAAGTACATTGCTTCCTCCTGTGTTTCCTAGTGGTACATGATCAATAAATGATTTCCATCCGCCAACTAAAAGTCGAAGTATTTGCCCTAAAACTTCTTTAACATCCTTTTGGCGAAACCCAAACTTTAACATTAGCCAATGAGAATAACAATGTTGTAAAGGATAAGATTGACCGAGAATATGAGAACGTTCCAAATGATACCAGGCCATTGACAAGTTTCCTTTTTGTAAATATGTCTGATAGTGTTCAAGTTCTATTAAATAACTTTCCTTAAGTACTGAGGGTATGATAGTATTGAATTTCATAATGCTTTTATTTATGGATCTAAACTAGGTATTAAAAACGTGCAACGGAAGTGCATTTAATTTCCACTACATTTATCGCATATCCCTTTTAAAACCAAATTAGCGTTTTCTGTAATAAAACCTTCCGGTAAGTTAATATGTGGAATTTTATGAGATGTCAAACAAACAGTTTCATTACAGTTATTACAATGAAAATGTAAGTGCAAATCTCTCTCTAGCTCGCAATTACACCCTTCTTCACACAATGCATATTTGGTAACGCCCGAACCGTCATCTATTTGATGAACCACTCCTTTTTGCTCAAAGGTTTTAAGAGTTCTATAGAGTGTTGTCCTATCTGCTTTTACGAAAGCATTTTCTACGTCCGTGAGAGTTTTGGCCACTTTTTCATTGGCGAGGTATTGAAAGACCAAAAGACGCATTGCAGTAGGTCGAACTCCTTTATCTTCTAAAAACTTGTCTGATGATATCATTTCTTTCGTTTTAATGATTGTCTTCGTTTCCGAATGGTTTTAAAATAATTCCTAAACTAAAAATAAACCCATCTGTTGGAGCATAGATTTCAGGAAACGTTGGACTCTCATGTGGAGGAAGTACCAATGGTGAAAAGCGACTTTGCCGTCTGTCTGTAAAATTCTCGAAATTTACAAAAACACTTCCCCACTTAAAATTACGCATTCCAAGTAAACCCATAGTTACAAAATCGGTAGTCTCAACTCCATTGGAGAGAATTTGTTTTCCTGTATAATAAGTTTCATACCCTATACGCCATTTTTCAGATTCATACATCAAGACACTACCAACGTTGTGTCGGGCTGTTAAAGGTTTCTGAGGATTACCAGGTAGATAATTTAGTCTTGTATCAATGAATGCATAATTCAAAAACCATCTAAAATCTTTATAGGTAAATTTTATATTGGTTTCTGTTCCTTTACTTAGAATTTCACCTGATGCATTTTCGAACTGAAAAAATTCATTGTCTACAGGATTTAAAAGTAATCCTTTATTAATGGCTGTTAGATAGAACAATTGATTGATTGAGAAGTTTACATTGTCAAATAATCGAGTTTGAAAGTTGAAATCCAAATTAAGACCATAAGAACGTTCCGCTTCAAGGGAATCTCTGTCTATCGGTAGTATATTTCTAAAATTGATAAATTCTGCTTCTTCAGTAAAGATATCTGGGATTTTATATCCCAAACCACCACCTAGCCTGCTTGAAAAACTACTATCGGATTTTAATAATATTGAAACTCTTGGCAACGCAAAAAAGCCCCAATCCCTTGCATAATCCGTACGCAAACCTGTTTCTAGAATCCATTGATCGGAAATGTCATAAATATTGTTTGCAAACAATCCTACGGTAAGATCCTTCTGATCTCGATTTAACGGATTCTCCAGTTCATCAAATGATGTAGTATATAAGTTTGCTCCTAAAACCCAATCAGTCTTTATTCCCTCCTTTTGATAAGTTGTTTCTGTAAATGTATTCCATTGTTTTCCTTTAAATAACAAATCTGGTATTTCTAAACTTCTATCAAAAAAAGCAATACTATTTTTTATGGAAACAGATCGAGTAGAATCAATTTGAGTATCATAAACAGCTTGAGTACTTACTCGTTTAGATAGGTTCTCTTCAGAATACTGATGAATACCATTTTCGCCATCTTCTATTTTGGTAATATCTCCACCTATTCTATCATCATAAGTACCATTAATTCCAAACCAAATAGTAGTATTTTCTGAAGGGTAATAAAACAATTTAGGATTGAAACTTATGGACTGAGTTTGTGGTAAATTACTGAAACCATCATCTTCTGGATCATAAGCATTTTGATAATGTCCTGAACCATAAAGTGTCCATCCCCAATTATTTTTTCGCTCTGCATAAAAGATATTGGCAGTGCTACCAAGTGCCTGTGTTTGATTAAGCATTATATCAAGTTGTGGATCTTCTTCTGGGTTTTTAGAGACCATATTTACAAGTCCTGCTATGGCACCACCACCATAGAGGGTTGATGAACTTCCATTTATAATCTCGAATTGTTTCAAGTCTAGTGGAGGAATTTGTAAAATGCTTAAACCACTGGAAAATCCACCATATAGAGGAAAACCATCTCGTAATAACTGTGTATAACGACCGTCTAAACCTTGTATTCGAATATTGGTATTGGCACTACTCAATGAAGTTTGTTGCATTTGAATACCCGTACTCTCGCGCAATACCATCGATATATTAGTAGGATTCATTATGGCTTTTTCACTCAGTTCTTCAGCTCCGATAAATTCAATTCGGGTTGGTATTTTCTTTACGGTACGAGTGCTTCTGGTGGATTGTAAGAAAACTTGATCTAAAGAATTCGCACTTTCTTTCAGATAGAACATTAGATTACCATTCATTGGAACTTTGATAGATGTTTTCAATGTCTGAAAACCTAAGAAGGATATTTGTACATTATATTCACCATCTGGTAAATCTGTAAACTCAGCAATCCCATCAAAATTTGTGATCGAACCTCTATCTAAAGATTCAATATACACGGTCGCTCCCAACAAGGGTTCTTTTTCTTTTTCGGTTAAAATTTTTATTTCCAAGGTGTTTTGCGCAAAAGTGAATGCACCAAACAATAGTATAAACCAAAGGCTTATATAGTATTTGTTCATAATTAAGTTTGATAAATTGACTAAATGATATTGTGGGTGATATTATATCACTTGAAATTAGCCAACTATCTTGGGGGGTTGAAAGAAACGAAAGGATACATCTTGCAAAAACCCTTGTTCTCTTGAAGAAACTTTTTTACTGATTACTACATAATCAATTTCATACCAAAAATGTTGCTCATTGATAACATGTGTATGACAACAATGGCAATTACAGAATGGAGAACAAAACTCACAAGCATGATCGTGATTAGCATCAAAACTTTCTATGGACACATTTCCAGTTTCGTGATTGGTAAAGTCGATATCTCCACAAGGCACAAAATTAAGTGCCACAAAATACACAGACAATATGATCGCTAAATATTTCACTTGGCAAAGATAAAAAAATAGATGTGCAACTGAATTGCAAATGTTCATTCTATTTACAGATAACTTTAGATTTCGTTTAGATTTATAACATAATTTTATAAATTAAGGTTTTAACTATTTTCTATGAAAATTCTAGTAGCAGAAGATGAAATCGCACTTCAGGAGTCTATTGTCAAGTTTTTGAAACGTGACGGGAATGTATGTGAGACGGCATCAGATTTTGATCAGGCAATGTATAAAGTATCACTGTACGAATACGATATCATACTTTTAGATATCAATTTGATTACAGGCAGTGGTATTGATGTCTTAAAAGAAGTCAAAGGTAATGGCAAGAAAACTGGAGTTATTATTATTTCAGCAAATAACTCTTTGGATGACAAGCTTGAAGGACTTGATTTAGGTGCAGATGATTATCTTACCAAACCTTTTCACTTACCGGAGTTAAATGCTAGAATAAAAGCAGTTTTGCGACGAGGAAAATACGATGGAGATTCGTATCTTACGTACAATGAAATAAAGGTAGATACAGAGGCAAAACAAGCCTATGTCAACGGAAGTACTATGCAGTTAACCAAAAAGGAATATGATCTATTAGTTTATTTTATGGTTAACAAAAATCGGGTATTATCCAAAGAGATCATAGCCGAACATCTCTGGGGTGATCATATTGATTTAGTTGATAATTTTGATTTCATATATGTACATATCAATAACCTTAGAAAAAAACTAACTAAAGTTGCTGCAGACTATATAAAAACAGTCTATGGTATTGGGTATAGATTTACTGATGAATAATAATGAGTACTGAGAAAAAAAAGATTAAATTAATTACCAAGACATCCAAAAGCTTCCTGATCTCAGGAATAGTTTTAATGTCTTTAAGCATGGTGGCATTATATTTTGTAACCAATTTCTTTATTCGAGATGAAACTGATGAAGGGCTGGAGTCTACATTATACCGTATTGAACAAGCATTGGAAAAAGATCAAAATATCAATTCGCTTGAGCCATTAATCACCGTACAGAATACAGAAGAATTAGGCAAAACCGTTTTAAAGGATACTTTGATTTTTGATCCTGCCCAAAATGAAGAGGAATTATTTCGTGAAATTTCATCCTACAAAAAGGTACACAATAAAAATTATAAAATATCTGTAAGAACTCTAGTTGTGGAATCTGATGATATTATTCTGGCGATTTTGATAGCATACCTCAGTATTATCTTTCTGGTTTTTTTAACCCAATTTTATTATAACCGGATCAATTCAAAAATTATCTGGAAACCTTTCTTTAAAAACATCAAGAAAATACAGCAATTCTCGCTCCAATCAGATCAAGAAATTGTGTTAGAAGACACTGATATACTAGAGTTTTCTGAATTGAATAATGAAATAAAATCACTTACCACTAAAGTAGTTACGGACTATAGAAACTTAAAACAATTTACAGAAGATGTTTCTCACGAGATTCAAACACCTTTGGCTATTGCGCAGGCCAAGGTAGGAAATCTTATAGATGAAGATGGGATAAGTGATAAACAGTTTCAGTTGCTTACCGAAGTGCAACAAAACATACAACGATTGGCTAATCTAAACAAAAGACTCGTATTACTTACTAAAATTGAAAATCAGCAATTTGATTACAACCAAAAAATAAATATAACCGAAAGTCTAAAGTCATCTATTAGCAATTTAAAAGAGATTAGCGATATCCCTATTGAAAGTAATGGATTAAAGGATCTAAACATTTTATTAGACGAAAATTTGGCGGGAATTCTTACCGATAATCTTCTTTCTAACGCTATTAAATACACTCCAAAAACTGGAAAGATTTTTATACGCACAGACAAAAAGTCTTTTACTGTTTCAAATAGTGGAAAAGATGCTATTAAGGAACCCCATAAATTATACAACAGATTTTATACTGAAAACAAATCGAAAAAATCTTTGGGCTTGGGATTAGCTATTGTTAAAAAGATATGTGACGAATATGATTTTAATATAGAGTACTCATTTAAAGATCAGCATCATAATTTTACGATACACTTTCCAGCTGCTTAGCATTTTTTTTGAACCATAGAATTTGTTCAGAAACGCCTTCTTCTAAAGTAATTGAAGGATTATACCCTAAAAGTTTCCTAGCCTTATCAATATTGGCATTAGTCCTTTTTTGATCTCCTATTCGCTTAGGCAGCATATCAAACTGGATCTTGGTTTTTAGTAATCGTTCAACAGTCTGTATACCTTCTTTGGTAGTATATTCTGCTTCTGTTCCAATATTAAAAATTTCACCATTACAAATATCTTCTTTACCAATAACAGAAACTACTCCATCCACTATGTCTTTAATATGAGTAAAACTTCTTAAATGCTGTAAACTACCATCAAAAAGAGGGAATTTCTTATTGTGCATACCACAATCAATTAATTTGGTAAACAATTTATCTGGCCGTTCTCTTGATCCATAAACGGAAAACAGGCGTAATGAGCAAGCATTTAATAAACTTGTTCTTTGTTTAGACATCACTAGTTGTTCTGCTGCTAATTTAGTCACTCCATAATACGAAAACGGCTGGGGAATTTTGTTTTCAGTGCATGTTATCATCTTACCATACACAGAAGAGGAACTAATATTAACGAACATTTTTGGTTTTGTAAACTGTAATACATACTCTAATAGATTTTGTGTTCCCGTGATGTTATTAGTTAGGTAATCATCAAAGGTTGATGTTTTAGATATACCAGATTGTGCGGCAAAATGGAACACATAATCGATATCTACAGGCAATGAATTTACAATATGACCAATACGTAAATCCTGTTCAACGATTTGAATTCCCTTAAGGGATAATTCATCGGCATTTTTCCTTTTTAAAGAAGCATCATAATAATTAGAGAAATTATCAATACCAATAACATCATGATTAAGTTCATTAAGTCTTTCTGCTACATGAGACCCTATAAACCCTGCAATTCCTGTAACCAAAATCTTCATTTATTTTAGGTATTTATGCTTTTTCATTAAATATAAACCTTTATCAGATAGGAAGATTCGTTAATAGTCGAATATATGACTAACATATAAGGCTTCTAGTAAATGTTCGCTTTTTCTATAAAAATTAATTCTAAACTTGAACTGGGTATTCTTTTCCCGAAACTAAAATAAGATTGATTTTATCATAATAAGTATCCATGTTCTTTTTATTTGTAACGAATCCAAAGCTTTTTAATGTATTATAAGGTTCGTATTTTTCTTTTGCTGTTCCAGAAAACAAACCAATTGTTGGAGTATTGGTAGCACTCGCTAAATGCATAACTCCGCAATCCGCACTAATATGTAAATCTGTGTTTTCTATAACAGCTGCCATTTCCCTTATATCTTTGCTATAATACGTTGGAGCCGTGAAATTAATTTGCGATGTGTTCTCTATAGGAAGAATTTCTACAATATTATGATCAGGATATTTATGGAGTAATTCTGTATATCTCTCTTTCCACCATGCAACTGAGTATTTTTTATCGCCTGTAGCATTGGTAAATATGGCAATAGTTTTTCTATTAACATCTATAATTTGGTTAAGAACTTCTTTCCCTTTTTTAATTTCTTGTTCTGTGAGCTTTATATCTAAACCAGGAATCTTCTTTTTTGATTTTGTATCACTTGTCTTTGTGAAATAATATCTAAAAAGATATACTGGTGTTTTACCAAGATGCTTAAAATCTTCTGGAAAAGATTCTATTTTTTCTGGAGCATCAAATATCTTATATTTTCCGTTAGCGAGAAGGGTTAGAATTTTTCCCGAGGAAGATCCAATTTCTGCGTTAATCACCAAATCATATTTTCTAAAGCTTACCGATAAAAATATTTTTATATAAGTAAACAAGTTTTTAAATGGTTTTCTAGGAAGTTTAATAATTGTATTTACATTATTATAATTTTTAAATATTTTATCGGCCATATTCCCCTTAACTACCAAATCTATTTCACAATTCGGATAAACATCAATAACTTCCTGAACTATCGGTGTAACCAATAAAAGATTTCCTAATCGACTGTTAGGTCTGCATATAAGAACCTTGTTGATATTAATATTTTCAGGATTTACTAATAGTTTTTTTTGATATTTCCTCCCTATTTGCCTTGTTAGTAATGGCATGAGTTTTTTTCTTAATTTGTTTAGGAATGGTAATATGTTCATGATTAAATTAATTTATATAACCACAAACTAGTAAGTGATTCTAAAGAGAATCTAAAGGAAATCTTAAGATGTTCATAGAATCAAAAACACCTTAAAATTAATTCATTACATTTAAAAGAATTTAGATTTACTTTAAAATGCCTTAAGATTTCCCCTTTAGTTTTGAGGTATTAATTTAAACACTTGTCATAAATGAAAAAAATAGTACTTATTACATCATTAGTAACAGCTATCAGTTCGGTAAGCTGCCATACTAAAGTAGTTGTTCCTGCTAAAGTGAAAGACACATTTGCTCAAAGGTTTCCTGACGTTAAACCAATATTATGGGAAAAAGAAGATGAAAAAGAATGGGAAGTTAATTTCAAAATAGATGGAGTTAAACATTCTGCCAATTTTCTAGAGGATGGAACCTGGAAAGAAACTGAATATGAAATTTCTAAAAAGGATCTTCCAGAATTTATTCTACAATCATTGAAAGCAAACTTCGAGGATTTTGAAATTGAAGAAGTTGAAATCTCAGAAACCAAAACGGGCAAAGCTTACGAAATCGAAATCGAAGTTGGAGAAGAGAAATTAGAAGTTTTATTGGATATGAAGGGTACTATTATTAAAAAAGAAGTGAAAGAAGATGATTAATAAATTACTCCCTATAAATGCGATAGTTTTTGGGATTTATAAAAATGAGGAAAAAAATTAAAGCAAAACAAAATTCATATACTTCCCACTTTCTATCCGCCTGTATGATAACTATGGTAAGAGTTGCTATCACAAATGCCAAGGTATGGTGATATCTTGGTAAAGGAATCGCAAATAAGTTAATTTTATCTTTAATCCATAAAGACTTCTTATACAAAAAAGGAAAAATCAATAGATAAATAGTTAGTATCAATATAATAAGTTTGCCAAAAATATGCTTATTAACACTCACATCACCAACCATAAGATTATGCAAATTTGTTTCTTTTTGCTTATTGTTTTGATTGAAAAAATCTCCCGACTTTAAATCAAATAATCGTTGCCCCCAAGAAATTTCTTCTCCTGCAGCGAATAAAAATAAAATTGCTAGTCCAACAACTCCTAAAAACCAATATATCCTTTTGTTCTTATATTCCTTTAAGAAGACAAACCATAAATATATAGAGGAACAGCCCAATAAAATAGTTGTTCCCCATTCTATAAATCCGTCTTCGGCGGCGAAAACACCATTAAAGTACATTTTATCACTTATCGACAGGTATAAGCTTATAGATAGAATTACTACCAAAAAAAGGTACCCAATATATTCCTTACGTTTTAAATTCATAGTAATGATGTTAATTTAGAATTTCATTGCAAAATATACTCCATAATTCCCGTTTTCAATTCTAGGAATTAGGCTGATTCTATCCTTAGAATTCTTAAATGGATTCCATTTAATTATAGGATCAAAATAATAAATTAATTCTGTGATCAATATTCCTATTCCCGCACTCATCATTACATCAGATAACCAATGGGCATTGTTCACCATTCTAAATGTACCTGTAGTAATGGCAAAACCAAAACCACTGTAAGCCAATAATGGACTTGTGTCTTTAAATTCTTGGTATAATAATCCTGCTCCGGTAAAAGGAAGAGATGTGTGCCCGGATGGAAATGATTCGTAATCATCACTGCCATTCGGTCTTCTTTTCTTTATCAGTCTTTTGAGTCTAGTTGTAACGAAATCATTTACTACTACGGCAATGGCAAGATTTTTTGTTTGATCAAACCAATGATTTTTAGCTTTGACTCCAAAAATATCAGCTCCATACATTTGAACAAAGGGTACATATCTTGTATAATCATCTATATTATTGTAATAATCGTTTCCAACTTGATTTCTTAAATCTCTTTGTAAATCCTTTTCAAAATCACTACCACTTATTAAAGCGCTCCAGAGCATAATAGATGCTGGTAATGTTAAACGTTTAACAAGTTTGTTCTCTGTTTTCTTCTTTTTAGGTATGCTAAAATTCTGAGAATTTCCGAAGGTGAATGACAACAATAAAACTATACCTACCAATACTTTTTTATAATCCATAATGTTTTTTGTTTCAAACTATTATGGAATTCTAAAGTTGATCTTTAGAAAATCTAAAGGAAATCTTAATTTCAGAAATTAGGTGGGTCTAAATATTATAATTTCTTATTGATTACATTCTTTAAAATTGCTTTAGATTTCATTGATATTTTTAGTTTTTATTAGACATTAACAGTTAGTGATCCAGTTTGGTTTTAATACTAGCATCTTTATCAGGTAAGAATGAAAATATTAGATTGGTATATCTTAAAAAGGTATTTAGGAACATTTCTAGTTATGTTGTCACTATTCATTCCCATTGGTATTATAGTTGATCTTGCGGATCATATTGATAATATTATTAAAAATAAGGCACCTCTTTCTGCGGTAATACAATTCTATTTGGATTTCATAATTTACTTTGCAAATCTTTTATTTCCCTTATTTCTATTTTTATCTGTTATATGGTTTACTTCTAAGCTTGCCAATAAAACTGAAATAATAGCCATATTATCTTCAGGAGTTTCCTTTTGGCGTTTTCTAAGACCATACATTATTGGTGCAACAATTATTTGTTTTGGAGCTTTATTACTAACCCTTTTTTTGGCACCCAAAGCCAGTAAAGGTTTTAATGAGTTCACAGAAAAATATATTAGACCAAATAGAAAAACAAAAGACACAAGAAATGTTTACAGAAAGATCAATGATAATGAATATATCTATGCCCAAAACTTTGCGCCAATATCCAAGTCTGCAAGTAATTTTACTCTCGAGCATTTTAAAGGAAATGATATGGTATTTAAAATTTCGGCAAGAAAGATCACATTTATTGAAAAGGATAGTATTTTCGAATTACGTGATTATGTAAAACGAACAATTACACCCTCAATTGATTATATCAGAAAAGAACGCAAATTTGATACTATATTACCTTTTAATATTGAAGAATTAACTCCTTCTGATTATAAGGCAGAAACGCTAAGTGTGTTTGAATTGAGTGATTTTATTGAAAAGGAAAATCAAAGAGGGTCTTCTGATCTTAATCGTTATAAAATAGTAGCCTACAAAAGATGGAGTATTCCTATTTCTGCTTATATCCTTACAATCATTGGTGTGGCCGTCTCTTCTATGAAACGTCGTGGGGGAATGGGAATAAATTTAGCTTTGGGTATTGTATTAGCCTTTAGTTTTATATTTATGGATAAGGTGTTGGGTACAATCTCCTCCAAATCTAGTTTGGAACCATGGATCGCCGTATGGACACCTAATATTTTGTTTTCAATTTTAGCGGCTTACTTACTTTTTTCGGCAAAAAGATAAGTTTTATATCAAAATACATTATTTAGCATAATGCACACGCATTATCTTACTAATCAAACCTCTTAAGGATTTCTTTAGAATTACTTAAGACTTCCTTAGGAATTACATTCTAAAATTGTAACAGAATTTGATAATCCGGATTTAATTAAATCCATTAACAAATCAGGTTTCAATATGTTAAGCCCTAATCTAGATAAAATAGTACATAGTAATTTTACGAAAGTAAGATTAACACCTCTTATACCTATAAGTATATTTTTTATTTTGTTACTTATATATTTCAGCTGGAGTACTAATGAATTAAGTTTTATTGAAAATTATATTTTAATTCAAAAAAATGTATTCTTTGTCATAAATGAGAACCTATCACATGCCTCTGGTCTTCAAAATAATTTGACAGAACTGGGAGATATTCTAATTCTTTTTCCATTTTTGAGCATCTTCATTATCTATGCTCCCAAATTTTGGGAGAAACTAATAGTATCTTCCATATTAGCACTATTGATGTCTGTATTTCTGAAAAAAGTGTTTGCTGTCCCAAGGCCAGCCGCTGTATTTGATAATAATGATTTTACTATTGTTGGGAACGCTTTATGCGGTTCTTCATCTCTACCCTCTGGACATTCTATAGCTACTTTTGTAGTGATTAGTACAGTACTATTTGCTTTTCTACCCAAACAGAAGTCAGCAAAACTTATATGGTCTTTATCTCTTATATTATTGGGGCTGCTTATTTCTTTCTCCCGTGTAGCAGTTGGAGCTCATTATCCTCTAGACGTGGTAATTGGATGTTTAATAGGTTTTTCGGCTGCAATTATTGGAATTAAAATAAGTAATACGTTTTCTTGGCTTATTTGGTTTGAAAATAAAAACACTTTCCCCGTTCTCTTTACAATTACTGCTATTTGGGGTCTTTTGATTGTAAAAAAAATGCTACTAAAAGATTTAGCTATTTATAATTTATCACTGTTATCATTAATGATTAGCCAGTATATAATAATCCTCCCGTATGTCAAGAAGTATAAAATTAAGCCACTTTACGTTAATAGTTAGTTTTGTTAATTTAGTTCTATTCCATTATCCCTTTTTCAAATTTGTTATTAATAATGCTGATATATCAAGTTTGAATGGCATTTTACTTTTTGTAAGTTTAATTACCGCTGCGATATTGTTAAATGCTTTGGTATTTTATATTGGATTATATCTTCTATGTTCTATTGGAAAATGGTTATTAGTCTTATTTTTTGTTATTAATTCCATCTCAGTTTATTTTGTAAGTTCTTACGGTATTATCATCGACAAATCGATGATTGGCAATGTTTTTAATACAAATTATGAAGAGTCTACCAGTTTCCTATCGTTTGGTTTATTCTATTATATAGTTTTATTAGGTGTTTTACCTGGTATACTCATTTTTAAAGTAGAACTTGTTAGAACAAAACTTAAAAAGTTTCTGGGTACAGTTGGGGTAGTATTAATTTTCCTTCTGGCCCTAGTCTATATCAATGCACCAAATTGGCTATGGATCGACAAAAATTCTAAAACTTTGGGCGGGTTAGTCATGCCTTGGTCCTATGTTATTAATACAAATAGATATTTCTTGCATAAGAGTAAAGAAAACAAAAAACAGATTTTACTACCAAACGCTAAGGTGAAAGATGATAAAAAATCTGTATTCGTCTTAGTCATAGGGGAATCAGCCAGAAGTAGTAATTTTTCGCTGTACGGTTATGCCAAAAATACAAATCCACTTCTATCAAAAATAACAAACCTTCATCACTACAAAGCAGAGTCTTGCGCAACCTATACCACCGCCGGAACCAAATGTATACTAGAACACAAAAACACTGGCAAATTATTTGAGATTTTGCCTAATTATTTATTCAGGAATGACGTTGAAGTTTTTTGGAGAACAACCAACTGGGGAGAACCCAAGGTAACTATTAAAAATTTCCAAAAAAAAGATGATTTACAAAAAATATGTAGTAAAGACGAAAATTGTAATTATGACGAAGTTCTACTTAGTGGATTAAAAGAACAAATACAAACTAGTAAAAAAGATAAAATATTAGTTGTCTTACACACAAGTACCAGTCATGGTCCCACCTATTATAAAAAATACCCTGATCAGTTCAATAAATTCAAACCCGTTTGTAAAAGTGTAGAATTATCAAATTGTTCGGAAGAAGAGCTGATCAATGCCTACGACAATACTATAGTATACACTGATTATATTTTGAATTCTTTGATTCAAGAGTTAAAGCAATTAGAAGCTTATAACTCTTCTATGATTTATATTTCTGATCATGGCGAATCTTTAGGAGAAAACAATCTTTATATGCACGGAATACCAGCTAGTATCGCTCCGAAAGAACAATTAGAAATTCCATTTATTGTTTGGCTATCTGATGACTCAAAAAAAATCAAGAAGAATGAAGTTATGTCACAACATCATATATTTCATAGCGTTTTAGATTTTTTATCAATTAATAGTCCTATCTACGATCAAGATATGAGCATATTTAAGTAATTCCATAAACTAATTATTGTATCAGTCTATCAATTTTAAAAGAATTAGATGGTTATAAGAAATGAAGAATCTAATATTAAGATTGTCTTAAGATTCTGGTTATATCTTAGAATAAAAAATGAATAATATGGTTTCACTAGCCAGAGAGTTTTGTGTTAAAATCCTAAAAAAAAGCAGATGTAAAGGTTTACCCTTTCATGATGTTTGGCATACTTTGGATGTATATGAAAAGGTAAACAAAATTGGTAAATATTATGCTTTAGATCAAAAGATAATGGAACCTTTACTAATCGCTGCTCTTTTTCATGATACAGGAATGTCAGAAGTTTTTGAAGGTCATGAAGATGTGAGTAGCCTTTTAGCTCTAAACTTTTTGCAATCAGAGAAATATCCCAAAACCAAGATAGATAAGGTTTTAAAATATATCAATGCGACCAAAATGCCGCAAAATCCTAATTCCGAATTGGAAGCTATTCTTTGTGATGCTGATTTGTTCCATTTAAGTAGTGATCTCTTTTTTAAACGTAATCAATTATTAAGAAAAGAATGGAAGAAACATTTGGGATTATCATACACTGACGGAGAATGGCGAGAATTAAACATAAAATTTCTTCAGCAACATACATACCATACCAGTTACGGTGCAACTATTCTAGAAAAAGGAAAACAAAGAAATATCGAAAAACTTTTCACAATCAATTGTAAATAGGCTCTAAGACCAACTCCATTTTAATTTTTTAGTAACCCCAAATTTATCAAATATGTATCATTGTAAAAATGTGTACAGGGCAATACTATTTTGTCTTGTTTTAAGCCTAAGTGTCAATTTATCAAGTCAAGAAACTATTATCAATTCTCCTCCGGAAGTAAGGACAAAAAAGACTATAGAGGAAGTTGGAGATATACTACAAATAGCTCTTCCAACAACCGCAGGTCTAGTAACGGTCTTATCAGGTGATTATGATGGTAGTTGGCAATTCTTAAAATCTTTTAGTGCAAATTTGGCAGTTACCTATTTTTTAAAATTTACCATCGATAAAGACAGACCAGCAGGAGCTACCGATGGACATGCTTTTCCTTCAGGACATACTTCATCTGCGTTTCAAGGTGCTTCTTTTATTCAAAGACGTTATGGATGGAAGTATGGAGTACCCGCCTATCTTCTTGCAACGTTTACCGCCTATAGCCGAGTTGAAGGTATTAATAAAAGACATGATGTTTATGATGTAATTGGTGGAGCAACATTAGGAATTTTGTCTTCTTATTTATTTACAAAACCCAAAAAAGATAATTTAGATATCACATTTTCGAGTTCTAAGAATTTTACAGGAATATCATTGGTGCTAAAATTCTAGAGGATAGAATCTTAAGATTTTCTTCAGATTTCATTTGTAATATAGCTTTAAAAAATCATGAAAAGCCCCTTTTTACAAAAAACACAACAAACTCTAATCAGTGTTTTTTTAATATTTAATTCTGCGCTAATGTTTGGACAAGGACATAATCTTTTGATTAAAAAAGAAAAAGTTAAGGAGAAAAAAGAAAAGACATTTTTACAGAAAAGTATTTTACCATCTAGTTTAATAGCATTAGGATTTGTTTTATCGGAAAGTGATTTTGAAAATAATTTACAAAGAGATTTGAGAAATCAAGTTGGAAACGATTACTACAATAATATAGATGATTACACCCGATATGTTCCCATAGTTCAAATGTATGCTGCTGATATATTAGGTATTAAAGCTAAAAATCACTGGTTTGATCAAACAAAAAACCTGTTTATTTCTTCTCTAGTAACAGCTGGTGTAACAGGTATACTTAAGGAGAGTATTGGTAAACAACGTCCAGGAAACTCTGATAATTTTAATTCTTTCCCGTCAGGACATACTTCGGTTGCATTTTCTAATGCCTCAGTACTTTATGAAGAATTTAAAGATACCAGTCCGGTACTCGCTTACAGTGGATATTTATTTGCTGTTACTACAGGAACATTTAGAATGGTTAATAATGCACATTATCTATCTGATGTTATAGCGGGAGCAGGTATAGGAATTCTTATAACTAAATTAGTTTATCATTTAGATCCAATAATTAAATGGAATCCATTTAAAAAGAAAGAAGGGGTTACTTTTGTACCTCAATTCAACGGAGAAAAAGTAGGAATGTACTTCTCGTTAAGGTTTTAGTTCGTTATTTATAAAAAATATTATTTGCTAGATAGGTCATACTTTAAACCAAAGGTTAATCTTTTTTCATAAAACTCTAATTGATTGATTTGAGAAGTAAATCCCTGATATAATCGCAATGGTTGATTGGTAATATTGTTAAGACCGAAATATACACTTAACTGTTTGGTGAAGTTATAACTGGCATTTAAATCCAAAAATAATTGCTTGTCATAATAAATATCCTGAAATCCATCTTGACCAATTTCATCAAGATAAGCATCCGAAAAATTCAAAGATAGCCGTGCAGAAAATCTATTGTCTTTGTAGCCCAACGAAGTATTAAAAAGATGTGGAGAAGTGCGTGGAAGATCCAATTCTGTTCTTTCTTCTCCATTTTGATTTTGAATTCCTTGAGTACTCGAAGAAATGAATGTATAATTCATATCTAAATTGAAGTTTTTAGCGAATCCAGGCAAGAAGTTTAATTGACGTTGAAAAGCAAGTTCTACCCCAAAAATAGTAGCTCCTCTACCATTAAGAGGTTGAAACAAATTAAAACCGGTAGTTCCTTCTCCAAATCGATCATCTATAGTTTGACTTCTAAACGTGTAAATAAAATCCTTAATGTCTTTATAAAAAACACCTCCGGAGAGTATCCCTGCATTTTTAAAATAATGTTCTGCCATAATATCAAAATTCATTGATGTGGTAGGCTTCAGACCAGGGTTTCCAACAACAATGTCTCTATCTTCCAGCACAATATCTTGTGTAGGAACAAGATCAACATAATTTGGTCTAGCCAGTGTATTACTCCAGGCAAATCTTAATATAGTAAGGGAGGTAACCGCATATCTCAAGTGTAATCCCGGTAGTATATTCGCATAGGATTGACTTTCAGTAATCTCTCCAACAAAATTTTCCTGACCCTCAACACGATTACCGGTTGCCTTTACATCAGTAATCTCGGTTCTTATACCTGTAAGTAAAGTAGTTTTTTCGTTTATTTTTTGCTGTGTTTGAATGTAAGCAGCAAATACATCCTCTTTTACTTTGAAGTTTTCTCCCAAAAACTGACTTGGAACAGGTTCTCCGCCTTCTAATATTAAAGAACCTAACCAACTTTGCTGAGGAAAAAATCCTGCTTGATATTGACTCCCGACCAAAAAATCAGGATCCGAATAATCTCGAAAAGGAACATCTGCTAGAGTTGGAAACTGACCACTCAAATCGTGGGTCAAAAAATCATTTTCCAAAAATTTATTCTTGAATCTACCTCTAAAACCAAATTTCAAATTACCATCACTTTTTTCCCAAAAGTTTAAGGGTATTTCCGTATTGATAAAGAAATTAACATCTTCCTCCTCTGAATAGTTACTCTCTTGTTCTAATTCATCATAAAGAAAACTAGAAAGGTCATTTTCACTTCCGGCTATTACAGGGCGAAACAATGGAAGTTCTGGATCTGAATTATCATTAATGATAAAATATTGGGATTTAAACTCCAAAACTCTTTCATCTGTATTATCTTCAGAGGATTTTGAATACGATACCAGCCAATTTATTTTAGTACTGCCTAGAAGATGATCACCACCTAAGGTGTAATTTTGCATCCTTTGATCTTCTAATCTAGCGTTCTTATTTCTATTGTTTTCGATTCCTCCTCTAATTTGTCGACTCACTTCAACCGGAAAACGGGTTAACCTCTGATTAACAATAGTAAAGTCATCTTCTTCAATATCTTCACCACTAAGTATTTCACTTTCTAAAAGAACTCTATTTTCTCTATCATCTCTCCAATTGTATATAGATTTAAAGTAGAGTGTGTGATCAGTAGAAAATTGGTAATCAAAATTAAGGGCAAAACTTCTTCTTACCCGTTGTATAAAATGTGTTTGTTGTTCGAGTACTTTAGTGTATGGAAGCACATTATCTTCTACAAGAATAGGATCTCCATTACCATCTATGGTACCTGTATTATAAATTAGTCTATTGGACCACTCTGCTTCAATATTTTGAGATCCAAACTCATTGTCATTTATAGAGCTTGAAATCATCCAACCAAATTTGCCATTTTTAGAACGATCACCTACAAAAAAGGAAGCATTCCATATCCTTTTGTTATAAATTAAATTTAGTCCAGATCCTAAGGTTGCAGAAAGTCTAAATTTTTGTGGTGATGTTCGTGTTACCAGGTTAACAGATCCTCCCAAAGCATCTGCGTCCATCTCAGGAGTTAGGGCTTTACTCACTTCTATAGATTGTATCATATCCGAAGGAATCAGATCCATCTGAACATTACGATTATCTCCTTCGGCAGAAGGTATTCTACTCCCATTAATAGTAACAGAATTCAATTCTGGAGATAATCCGCGAACTATAATATCCCTAGCTTCCCCTTGATCCACTTGAATGGTTATACCCGATACCCTTTTTATAGCATCACCTATATTTGAATCAGGATATTTACCAATTTGATCTGTAGAAATTACATTAGATACGTTGATATTATTCTTTTGTTTATTTAGTGCTAAAATTTGGTTGTTATTTTGTGGAGCAACAATGGTAACTCCATCCAATTCTATAGTCCTTGGCTCTAACACAATAGCAATTGAGACTGTTTTATCTGAAATAACCTGAATCTCTTTTTTTAGTGTTTCAAAACCTAAATAATTAATTTGAAGTGTATAATCTCCAGTTGGAATATTAACCAAAGTAAATTTACCATCAAAATCACTAACTACTCCTTTATTAATTTTTTCGATTATAACTGAAGCACCGGAAATGGCAATACCATTGTTGTCATTTATTACACCTTTTACATTACCATTTTGAGCATATGTTATCGCAAACATGAAAAAGAAAAAAAGTGAATTCGCAATCCTTTTTTTATTATAATTTGTTGCGAGTATTTTGGGGGAAATTTTCAGAACTTTCTTTGAGTTTAATAATTATTCTATAAAATTAAGAAATTTGAATTACTCTTGATATATCTTCTCGAAAAGAAGAAAAATTGATTTTTATTAAAAAAGCAATAAGTGTTTGAATTCATAATTTTTTGTTAAGACGTCTTAAGCGATTTTGCTAATCCGCTTATTTTCAAAACTTTTTGATCAAAAGAGTTCGACATTTGTCTCATCGAGGTCACTAAACACAATAAATCCTTTGTAAACACTTATTACATACTGTTTTATTTTAGTTTTTTAACTGCTTTTTTAAAGTATTTTTCTTTGATGTACAGATAATGTTTTTCCCAATATTCGTTTTTTTCATTGTTTAAATTAAAGTTGGGTCTTATTTTGTTCCCATCATCGTCTTCTTCATCGAGATAATGACCAATTTGATTTTTGTTTTCATAGAAAAATCCGTTATCAATATATTGGGTACATCTTATTGCCAAGTTTTTATTATCATCAACACTTATATTATTCCACCAGTAATTGTAGCTTTTCCTTTCTGATGCATCCTCTGATATATATATTAAAATACAGATAGTGAAATTAATTTCAGAGTCATTACATATCCATTTGAATATTGGAGGTTTTGGAAAAGAACTTAAAATAACCTCAAAAATGAAATTAGGTTTTGCTGATGTTGGATAAGGAACATCTTTTGAATAACCTGCAATATCAAACAAAGTGTATTCATCTTTACTTATTCGTTTAAATACTTCCGATTGCCATTCATAATTCGATAAAGTAGTTTCGTTTAGATAGAACAATGCTGTTTCTATTTTTTTTGTTTTTTCTTCTAATTCATTGTCCTCTTTATATTTAACAAATTCATTTGTAAAAACTCTCAGGGAGTTAGCTTCTGTTAAAAAATTTAGAAGATCATTTTTAATTTTATGATGGCCTGGATTGGTTTCGTTTCTGGTCAAGTCTTTACCAGGAGAGTGTTTGAATCTGAAGTATTTTTTATCCTTGGCATTTACAGCAACTAATTCAAATTGTTGTCTAACATCTGTCAATCCATAATATCTCATATCGACTAACTTTTTAATATCATTTATATCCTCTGGTGTGAATATCTCACCATTCTTACATAGTGCTTGTTTGTGTTTCATAATAGTAAGTAACAATTATATAAAGGACATATGTCCTTTGCATTCTATATATTTTCAATTAGTTTTTAATAAACGAAATGCCATATACCGAAGAAATTTTAAGAAATGAGATCGTTTATAATCGTTTGTTCCTTCCAAATTAACAAAATAAAACTATAAGACTATTTTTTCCCTCATTTTTTATGTAATAGATCTTTTGAATATGAAATATCGACAAGAATTCAAGCAGTGAGTATTTCCTGATAGTAAAAAGGTTCATTTAAGTGTTAAATCGTATGTAAACTTATAAAATGAACAGATTTATTGAACTTGATAAGTTTTACGCCTTGGCTTATAACCTAAAATACATTCAAATCACTACAATAGTAAAACTACCTCGAGAGGTATAATTAATAGAGTATCTCAATTATAGTAATTTAATAAGTCATCTTATCCGTCTTTGCTAACTCACCCTAATGACTAAAGGTTATTTAAAATCACTTGGTCTCTTAGATGATAAAGATGCTGTTTCTGAGTTGCCAGAGATTTAACAACAAACACAACCAAAATCAAATTGCTATCGATACAAAGTAATTCACAATAAGTATTGAGAACATAAATATTATGGATTTTCCAATATTCAATTTACATTAAAACAATTTTTTCCTATTAAAATTCAAATAAATGTAAATTAATTTAGATTTTGATAGATGAAAAGTGATTTAGACTCTATTATTATAGATATTAAATAATTTGGTAAGAATCTTTTTTAAATATAGCATAACTGGCATTTATTAGAAATATACGATACATACAGGTAGCTACTTATTAAATTTCTACGTACCGATATAGAATTAAAAATACACAGCCCGATGTCGTGTGTATTCGGCACAAAATACATAGCCCGATTAAGTAAATTTAATATCGCTTATTTACAGGTAAGAATACACAGCACAATCAAGAATCTTATTAAAAAATAGCAAGCACTAATAAACACTGGTCTTGCCATGGTTTTTGGAGTGTCTATTTGGTGCAAAATACACAGCCCGTTTAAGAATCGAATACATAGCCCGATGTCGTGTGTATCTGGTACAAAATACACAGCCCGATTGACAATCTAGTTTTTAAAGTTTTACAAGAATTTTTTTGTTGGTGTTTCGTACCGATTTCTCATTTTATAGAACTTAAGAAAGTTTAACTTCTTATTTCGTAAAGGCAAAAATTAGAATGATAGTCGGACGGATACTTAGGAGGCAGTAATTTTCATATTCTTTATATACATCTTAAAGCTAATTTTTGTTATCTAAAATGTAGTAAATGTAAATTATTATGGGTTATTAACGCATTATTCATAATCATAATAGACACTATCTAATACGTAGATTTTCTTAACAAAATATGACAACCTAATAATTGTAAAAAGGATATTATATAGCTACCAACAGAAATTCACAGAGCTTCTACGTACCGATATAGAATTAAAAATACACAGCCCGATGTCGTGTGTATTCGGCGCAAAATACATAGCCCGATCAAGAAATTTTAATATTGCTAATTTACAGATAAGAATACACAGCCCGTTTAAGAATCGAATACATAGCCCGATGTCGTGTGTATCTGGTGCAAAATACACAGCCCGATTGACAATCTAGTTTTTAGAGTTTTACAAGATTTTTTTTGTTGATGTTTCGTACCGATTTCTGATTAGATAGAAATGAAAAAAGTTTAACTTTTTATTTAGTAACAGTCAAAACTAGAATGAAAGTTGGCAGAATGCAATAATTATTCATGTGAATCTTTTCTATTAAGAATGACATGAAAATTTTCTTTTATAGGAGTGAGCTGTATCTTTTCCTTATAGGAAGGAGCTGTATCTTTCCCTTATAGGAAGGAGCTGTATCTTTCCCTTATAGGAGTGAGCTGTATCTTTCCCTTATAGGAAGGAGCTGTATCTTTCCCTTATAGGAGTGAGCTGTATCTTTCCCTTATAGGAGTGAGCTGTATCTTTCCCTTATAGGAGTGAGCTGTATCTTTCCCTTATAGGAAGGAGCTGTATCTTTTCTTTAAAAAGAAAAGATACATACTTGAAATAGCAAAAATTAATATTAAAAGCCCTCATAAGTCAAAACAACTTAATGTAAACATTGTCTATTAAGTAAACAAAAAGCTCTTAAAAGTCCTTAAAATAAGTTTTTATGATGATTAGATTATGTTTGGCATAGTTTCATAAATGTTTACTTAATTCATGAAAATCAAGTAAACATTTAAGTCTAAATTATCTTCAGTTTATTTTCGTACCGTTTTTTACTACAGTTTTCCATAATTGAATTAATGGGGGTAATAAATTGGAACTTCCTATCATTAAAGAGACGACGCATAATTTGTGTTTTTTTTAACATTGTTTTTACACAACGATAGCGTACCGATTACCAATATTCATATTGCATTTGCGCTTGGATATATGAATTGTTTTTCTGAAATTCCCAAAATCTTCATCATCACAGCCCAACTTTACCACGTCCTTATTTGAGTATTATTCCATGATAAATTAATGGAGATATCCGTAGTGGTCGATAATGTAAAATATCAAAAACTTTGTAACGATAAAAATATGAGAAGAGAAACAATAATTAGAAGGAAAAGGTCTCAAGAGAAATCATTTTCAGAAAAAGGAACTAACACTCTAACGAAACATTCCAAGGAGCTTTTAAAAAACCCTGTTATAAAAGGTGTTGTAGTTGTAGTGGCTTTATATGGAGTATTATTCGTATCTAAATATATAATTAAGGAATATGCCGAAGTAGTAGCTGCAACAAAAAAACTACGAGACGCACATAGACTATAAAGGAAACTATATTCCATTAAAAAAATCAAATATTATGAATAGAAATAATTTAAATAGAATAATAGAAAGTACTCCTAAAAAAGATACTGTAAATACTGTATTAAAAGTTCTTTCCGCAGTTCTTTTAGTGATGAATATTATTAAGCTGGGAAAAGAATTAACAAAAAAAGATGAAAAGAAGAAGAACTTACCTTATAAATAAATTTGCAAGCACCTTTTGGATAGATGAAAATGTTACTAGGTATCCATATTTAGCAGGTCTCTTAGGATTGATAATAGTCTTTACTTTCAAGAAAAGATTCTATGCCACAATAAGAAAAGACCAAAAAGAAGGATAGACCAAGGCAGTATAAAAAAAACCATAAGAACCGTGGCAGCATATCAATAAAAAAATATCCCTTACAGTTATTCAGATGTTTTTAAATAAAAAAGACTGTCTTTCTATGGACAGTCTTTTAGTTTATAATTAAGATTATAATGTGGGATCGTCCCCTGGAAAGTAAATCGCTTGAACTGAACAAACATTAGCACAACCTCCACCATCGGTACACAAAATTACCGCTGCTCCAGCATCATTTCTACTATCATAAGTTCCTGACCACTGTAATTGTCCATCTCCATTATAACAATCAACTTGCCAACCTCCTGCTAATTGTGGGTCATCACCAGTGACTCCATCACTTAATTGAATTGATTTTTCGTCAAGTTCTTGAAGTTGCTTTAACCAGAACTTATCTCCATCAAAATTGATCGTAACTGCAATTGCTTTTGATTTTGATTTTTTTGCAATAGTGTTTTGTTCCACTTGCTTAAGGACTTCATCTATAGATTTTTCTTTTGAAGTTTTCTCAGCAGTGATTTTATTCCAAGCAGGGGTATATGATATTCTAGCATTACAAACAGTAGCACACCCCCCGTTATCGATGCAAGCCCAAGTAGCAGCTCCCGCACAACGAACACTTGCACCGCATTCTGTGGTTTCTGTTGATCCATCACCATAGGTACATGTTACCGTGTAATTATCTCCTGATTTAGCAAGAAAAGATTCTGGTTTATCTGCATTATTAAATATCATAATTTTTTGAGTCAATTCTTGAATCTTAAAATACTTATGATAGTCTGGTTTAGTAAGATGTTTTAACTCAAACTCAATTGTTTTCCCTTGTGAATCACCTATTGATTTCATTTCAGCAACAATATCATCAATAGTTTTTTGGCTTATTTCATTGCCCTCCAAAAGAACAACATTGTTATCCGGATTTGTGGTAGTGTCTTCTTCTTTGGTACAGCTAATAATAATCAACATTAAGCAAAAAATGCTAATTAATTTTTTTGTTCTAAAAAAGTTTTTCATTGTGTAATAATTAATTTGGTTAATATTGTTACTCGTATAATATAGGGAATTTTATTCTTTATTAATGTTAAAAATTCCCCTTTATTTTTTTTAAAATTGTTATTTGATCATAAAAGCAGTAGAAAGATTAAAAATTAAATTCTTTTCGATCAGCTCAAAATCAACTGGTAGTATTTTAGTTATTATTAAAAATAACTTCTTCTGTCTTACATACTAATTCTCTATTCTTTCAAAAGGTAAAAATTCAAGATTATTAAATCCGAAAAACCTCAAATCCAATAATAACACATCTGGTAATACATATATTTTGGTTTCTTTTTTCTTATAAATCCTCATTCGTAAAGAAGTGTGTTCAAGAGGCAAGTCTATCTCAGCTGTGTAGGTGTGCTTTTCGTGGTCAAACGAAATAAAGAAGGTTGTTTTAAATGTAGTTCCCATTTTATAATCGACAGCCGTTCCTCCATAACCATCATAAGTAGGAACTAGAATTTCATGTTCTTCTGCATAATGAAAATTTTCTATCTCAATATTGTCTAAGTTATAGATGAAAGATGGGTATTTCGTAAGGTCTATTACCTCTGCGTTTTTTTTCTTTTCTTCTATTATTTCTCTTTTTTTCTTTTTTCTAAATAACCCCCAAATAGAAGTAATTGTAGTTAACACTATTGCAATTACCACTTCTATCAATCCTATATCCTCATTCATATTTTATATTTGTTTTTACTAATTTACACGAAGAGGGTTCTAATACATTTGGGTCACAAATTAACACATCAATGGTCTTATTATATTTTTGAATAAAATCGATTATATCAGGGTATTGTCTTTTAAAATCCACATAATTAGCTAATACAAGGGTGTCAGAGTCTTTTTCTTTTCTCATTTTATACTTATTCCAAAAAGAGGATACATCATTTTCTCGATAAACCTTCATGTGAGAATAATGAACAAACTCGGAAATCGAATTTCTATCTAATATAATGGTGTCATTTCTTGTTTGACTCATTCTATTCAAATCACCTTCACTTAATTTATAGAGAACATTGTCGTGATAACCTAATGTTGAATAGTAGATTGCCCCAAAAGCTATTGGCTTTCTTGAATGATTTGTTATTTTCAATTTATGAGGGATTATCAATACTGACTCAGTAGAATCTTCTGTGTCATAGTATAATTTAACAGGTAAGTCATTGTATACACAGGATTTAAACTCCACATCTGGGTTAAAACGACAGCTATTAATTATTAAAACACTTGCAAGAAACGATATTGTAATTATATAATTTTTCATATTAGTTTTATTGTTGCATAACGCAATCTAGTACATACATATCTTTTTTTCTATCAGAATCATGAACTATCTTAAAAAAATAAGTAAAGAAAACTTCTGAATTTCCTTCATCTGCATAACTATCGAATTCTTCAAAAGTTGTAATTTCCCCATTCATAATCTTACAATGCAGGTTTTCCGAAACGTCCTCGTGGTATTTGTACCCACTTATTTTCCCTCCTTGACTTTGTACAAATAATTTTGTGGCAGTCAATCCTTTAGTTTTGATAAGATTGAACTTTTGATCCATATCTTCATTAAAATCATTAAGCAAATTATTAACTGTTTCTGTCGCAATTACATCCGCAACAAACATAAGAGAACCGAGACCAGTTAAAGCTTCGGAGGCTAAAACTGTAGGTTTTTTTGATAATCCGTTTTTTGTTGCGTTTTTCATAGCTTCCGTTATTACTTGCTTTTCGGCTGCTTTTGCTATCATTTTATTAGCATTTTGTTGGACTACGTCTTTAGAAAGGTGTGACCATATTTTTGTTTTAGAAAAAGCAGAAAAAATACTGACAACAGAAGAAGGTTTTGGTACGCCCGAATTATTATCTTGAGGGAATACACTATACATTGTTTTGGTTACATTCATAAAATCCAAGAATTTAAGGGCTTTTTTTGCTTGCTTAAAAACCCTTACTGTTCCTCTTTTAGCGTCCTGAATATTAAAGTATTGACTAAAAGTTTTTCTAGTCATTTCTTCTGATTCATTAACAAGGGCATAAGAAGTATCATTTTTTATAACCATACTTGCAGCTTCTTCGACAACATAATTTTTAGAGGAAACTGTTTGGTTGGTGGTAATATCAATTACTTCCTCATAAATGCTTCTTTTAACGGTGTTTAGCTCTGAGGACAAGGCAATAGTTTCGCGAATTCTAGTCTTTAATACTATAAAATTTTCAATAGCGCCCTCTATGCCTGTGGCATCTAACATATTACCTATTCTCTTTATAGCAAACACAATAAGCTTTCCTTTCTTATCATAATACTCTGGTAAACTAGTTCCTTTTGTACAGGGAGTAATATATAAATCACGTATGTAGTTAACTCTTAAACGCTTGCTTGAATCCTCTGGTAAGTCTTTTGATTTACCTTTGTAAGAAACTTTCCAGTATAACTCAATTCTTTTATCTAATTCAGCCATAATTACGGACTTAAAATTTTCTGAAAGTTCTAACCGTACAGTAGCAATACCATTTTCATTAGTCCAAGCATAATCTTTTATTGGGTCATTTGGGAATTTATCATCATCAAACAAAAGCCCATCATCATCATATAATTGAAATTCAATTTCGTCAGAATCTATATCTTTAGTTTCAGCGTGAAAATACATTATATGACCTACAGGAATTATTGTTGAATTATCTTCTTTGGAATATTTATATGGTTCGTTTCCTTCTTCATCGTACGACCACCAACCATCAATTATTCTTGGTTCTTTTTCTTCTTTTTCCACAGGCGCAACTTGCGGTGTGAAAGGGTCTTTGATTCTCCACCAATGAGACATCAAAACTTGTCCATTATGGAGAATTGTCGCGGGAGATAAGCTAAAAGTTATCATAAAAGCTTCGCTACTTTCATGATTGTAATGTAACCTGTAGTGACTACAGTGCGCTTCCCATAATTCTACAACTCTGGTTTTTGTGTTTCCATGAACAGACGCAAATTCGATTTTGCAGTCTTTTTGCATTGAAGGATGTGATGCCCATTCATAAAACAAGATTGTATCTTTACTTCCGTAAACGCTAAAATCAAAAGAATTATTTATTGGTTTTTTGGAAGGTCTGCCCGTATGATCTGATGATTGTATAAAACCAAATGTATGATGCTCTACGTTAAAGATGTATCCATCCACGTGGAGTTTTATTTGTACTGCACTCATTAAATATTGTCAGTTAATAAATTTAAAATTAGTTATATTTCTAGTTACTACATAATTTTTCCCCGTACCTTTTTAAAAAGGTAATAGGCGCTTGAAAAAGGTTTCTAAATTTATTTACCCAAAATAAAACACTTTAAAATATCCTGATCGATCAAGCGCCCAATAACCTATTACATAAACTCAACTTTTGTTTTTTCTTGGTTGTGGGGCTACCTGATCTGGCAGCTCTAATAAAAGCAATCTTTTGGTTTTAGAGCTTCTTTTTTTCATGTTGTTATCTTTTAAAAATTGTTGGATAATATATTTTAGATGTGTTCAGCAAAGTTTTGAAATTAATCAGTTTATGTAATTGGATGATCACCTGACCCCCGTATTGTAGGTGATTGTTTTATAGTACATTGTTCTATACATACAACTTCTGATTTTATACCAAAAGGCAAAATTACTTGATATACATATTAGTTGGTTACGGAATTCCGTAAGCAAGCTTGTTTATTTTTCATATTCTTTGAAAATATTCATGGTTATAATATGACAAACACTTGATAGTATGATTTGCTTTGTGTCTTTTTTTTAAAATTGATCTACCATATCCAGTAATTCTAACAGCAGTAATCTTTTGGTTTTAGAATTCTTCTTCTTTACTCTATTTTCTTCTAAAAACTGTCTTATGATATAACGTAAATTAGTTCGGTCGAAGGTGTTTTTTATATTTTTATTGGTAAATGGAAGTAGCTTGTGATCATCTGTAGAGGTGTAATACAGCGTATTTCCTAAAAACCCAAAAGAGAACAATGATCTAAACTCATATATTTTAAGTCGATGACTGGAATCTATTAAATAACAGTACCCACTATTCCCAATGGGCACTACAGCATTTTGAATAAAATTCTTATCCATTTTCATTTTTAAATGTTCGTATCGGATGGGTGAAGATTGACCATGTAACAATACTTCTATTTTTTGCAGAAGATCAAAAGCATCTATTTTACTCATGCCATCCAACTGCTTTAATACCTTTTGTAATATTTTATGCTCGTATGAGATCATTCTGTGATATAGTTGTAAAATGTCATTTATTAATAATTTAATGGCTATAGACTATTGCCAAGAAGAGCCTTTTTTTCTGTGGCACTAAGCTTTATGAATTCTTTTTGGGTGATTTTATGGTATCCTTTGGATGATACCTTTTCAAACTAATGATAAATTGATAACCCTTTATCTTTTTCCATTATCTCTGTAGCAATGATCATTTCGGTCAGTATAGTATCGGAACTTTTGCCAGCATCCATAATAGTTAGCACTGTTTCTATAGCTTTTTGTTTATCTATATGAATCCCAAAAACACAGTCATAAGTATCAGTAAATCCACATAATCGAATAATCTCTATAGTATCTTTAGAGGATTCTTTTTCTACTTGAGCATGAGCCTTAAAGAGGGTTAGGATAACACATATCCCTGTGATTAGAATGTTGTTTTTCATGATTAGTTAGTTTGATTTGTTTTGAAATTGTCGAGTATATTAATTAGCAACGGATAATGAAGATATCAAGGTGCTTCAAGTATAGGGAATACTGCACAAAGTAAGCGCTCTTACAAAAAAGGAAATCAAGAGCTAGGTAAAGTATACCAAAAAAAAAGCACCCTTCTATCTTCTGGGTTGGGGATATTAATCACAAACCTAATTTGCAATTATGACGATCGTAATATTGTTTCATTTAGGTTAGTTTTAGAGATTAATAAGTTTTTGAATTCCAAAAAGAACTCCGAACTGTTATCCTTGGATTGGTTTTTATCTATAATTGTTGTTTTATATTTCTTCTGCTCTTCTTCTGTTTTGATACTATTCTTTATGATTTTTACAATAAACTCAACCACTTCAGAGATACTCCATAATCGGGTTTCTATAAGCGCAATGGCTTTTCTTCTAATACTTTGTTTCTCTTTTTCTTTGAGATCATCATACGCGGAGATTGTTTGTAATTTGGTTAGTACTTTTTGATATTTCCTATCAGTTACCATAGTATCTTCTAGCATTATATTTCCATTAATGGAATAAAGAATTTGTACTCGTTTCTCAAGAATAATTCTAAAAGCTTCATCGCAACTTTTTCCTTCTTGATATAAATTCACTGCCCAATTATATAAGATAGTTTCATAAGCTGCTCCATCTATTCGGTTTTGTTCAAATTCAATCGGATTCAATTGAAGCGCTTTGATAATATTAAAGATATATTCATCTTTATCAGGTTTAGAATGATGCATAAGTTTTATAGTTTAAAGAGATTTAGTTATCTCGAAATTCTTTTTCATAGCTTTCAATTAATTTTAAGATTAACTGATCAATTTCATGTATCCTTTCATCACTTAATCTTCTTTCATATCTTAGGAACTTATGAATTGTACCTTTCGGAAATTTTGCCTTCTTTTCAAGTCCTAGTATATTGAAAATTGAATTGTAATTTTTTAATAAACTTTCTACCTTTTCCCTTTTTGTTCTTCTCTTTTTTTTCTTTACCATAAGATTAAGTTTCCTGATTCACATAAAGAATAAATCGAAATAAGAAACCGTAGGGGTATGCTCTAATACATAGTTTTGGTTTTAACAATTCTATTCTTTTGTTGAAACACGCAATTTTATCGTATAGATTATAGTTTCTTTGTATTTAAAACTTGTATATTTAAACGTTGAGCATAAATATACGCAATATTTTCGTATTAATAACAATAAAATAAAAATTATACGAAATATTTGCGTTCACAATAAAGTGAATGAATAAAGATCAATTAAAAGCAAAAAGGAAAAAACTTAGCCTGACTCAAGCTGAATTAGGTAAGTTAGTTGGTGTTTCTGCAAGAACTATTCAGGGATGGGAATATGGAACGCAAAGGATTCCAAAAACTTTAGAAGACTTTTTAGATGGAAAAATATCCAAGCTTACTCTGGAAAATGATGAAAGTGAAATTGCTATGGATGTTTCAAGCCTAGAATCTTTAACTATGAGGGAAATGGTAGAATTTTGTTTTAGAAAAGAAAACAAAGAAAAATTTCTCGATATTCCCTCAATTAAACTATTAATTGATCTGAACCGAAATGAAGCGAAAGCTGAATTAATGGAAAAGCATATTATTTTAAAAAGCAGTAGTAGTGTTTCTAAAACAAAAGAAGAATAAATTTGGTTACTTGGAAAGTAAACTATTAATTTCTTCTTGATCAAATTTTATACCTAATTCTTGCAATACGATGATACGATTAAGGCTTTTAATCCTTTCTTTTATTTTATTATTTTTTTCTATTAATTCCCTGTTGATAGATGACATTTCAACATTAAACAAAACGATATCCTCATGTTGATTTTTTTGGAAATTCTCAATTAGAAAAATGAATTGATCTATCGCGTCGTACAAAGATATTTGATCTTTTGATAAGAGCTCTTTTAAGTCTTTTATTTCAGAGTTTAAATCCTTTTCCACCATGATTAAATGCTATTACTTTCTAAAACTTTGACTTTTAACATTTCCAGAACATCTTTAGCCTCCATAACAAATTCTTCTTCTTTAGTTTTTTTACGTCCGAAGCTATTTATTAAACTCTTGATTATAAAAACAATGATCATAAATAGCACACAAATTCCTATGGCAAACATATGTCCTAGGAAATCGTCAGAATGTTCTGCACTAAAAATCCAAATCAGCTGCAATCCATAGCAATAAATTGCTATCAAAAAAGATGCTTTATATGGTTTTAAATAAACACCTAATATCATAAAAATGGGCGCAATACTTTGCGTAAACGCCCATATAAAATTACTGAATTTCGAATATCCAAAGGTATACTCACTTTCTATGTTTAGTACTGCTAAAAACTTATCTAAATATAAAAGTAAGCCAGAAAGCACTATAAATACAGTGCCTAATATTCTTATTTTAAAAGGTACTTTTTCATCTGACAATACATTAGTTCCCGCCTTGAGAACCTGGTCTTTCAATATCTTTATCAACTCCTTTTTTTTCAATTTGGATCTCGTTTATTTCATCTTCTGGTGTTTCGCAGCTAAGACATACTGCTAGTGCTAAAAATAAAAAAAGAACTCTTACGATTAATGATTTTTTTTTCATAATAAAATAATTGCATTCTAATTTGATTAGAATAGATTAAAAAAAACGTTTTAAATATCTGATTTACAACACAAAACTATGTTAATATTTAAAAAAATGCGATAGTGATTTTTAAGTTTTTTGGCAGTACTTTTGCCTTTTTTTTAACCAAAATGGACTTTTTTTTAGGGGAAATCTTATCCTAAAATCAGGCTAAAACGTTAGATTTGGTTGTTTTGTTTGAAATTATTGAGTTGTTTTTTAGCTTAATACGCTTATAATTAGAATATTACACTGTATTTTAACAGTATTTTTAGTACGGTATAACCGTATTTAATATTGATAAAAAACCCTGTTATAAGTTTAATTTTCAAAATTGATCCAAAATAAGTCCATGCTAAGTGTGATCATACCTAAAAAAACAAAGACTTCTTTTTGTCTTAATTTTTTTACAAAAATCTGGTTACTACACTACTACATTACTACAATTACTACGGCTACTACGTCAGTAACTTTTCTTTATTATACAATTAATTGATTATTAATTATTTATAACAATAATTGTATTGTAGTAGTTGTAGTAGCTGTAGTTTACAGAATGTAAAAAGTTTTGTTAAAAACGGCTTCAATGTAATAAACAATTGATTAACAATGGTTTAATTGGTAATGACTTTTGTAGTAGGATTTTATAAAAAAAACCAATGTTGTAGTAACATTGGTTTTTGAATTCTTCAAATTACCTTTCTAAAAGCTATGTCTTGTAAGTATCTTTAAGTTCCTTTTGCAAGTTTTGTTCATGCTGGTCTGTTAAAAACTTTACGGGAAATACTTTTCTTGGACCAACATTTTTAATTCTCTTGTTAATAGCAGTTCCAAACCCTTGCTTATCCATTGCCTGCGATAATTTCTTTATGGATAATCGCAATCCTGAATGCGCATTCATTTGGGAAAGCATCTCTGATGCCATTATAAAATGAGCTTTCGGATCATTTGCAGTACACGGCATATATAGCTTAGATAACCATTCCTCTTCAAGTGTATGTTGTCTGTAAATTTCATTCACTTTATTTAAGGTATCTATTTCTTTGCTGCTAAACCAATAAGGATATGCTTTTTCTTTTAGTAAATGAGCAGCTTGTGCCCATACCTTATCCATATCAACCTCATGCTGATAATTCAAATCTTTTACACTAAACACTAAATACCTTCTATTTTCGGTATCTGATAGGAATTTTGGATTGTTTACCGACCCCATAAAAGAACATATTCTCGGTCTGGTTTTAGTGATTCTTGCATACACTTTTCTGTTGGTTACCTGAGGAGTGGTAATAATTGCTTTCATAGAATTAAAATCTTTTCCAAAGATGGTTTCGAGTTGATCGTCAATATTTACAAACCACTTTTCCGCCAAATAATTATTCGTGTTTTGATCTGTAAGTGTGGGATTAATATGTGAACAAACTAAATAATCTTTTAATACGAAAGGACACAACTTGTTTAACCAGGTTGTTTTCCCTTTCCCCTGAGCTCCCACTAAAATCAAACAACTATGATTATTTCCCCTCCCCAAGATTGTAGCAACACTTGCTACTAACCATTTTTTAAGATACGGCAACCATAAATCCTTTAACTCGATATCTTCTGAACTCAAATTGTCGATGGTTACAGTAGCTGCCAAATCCTTAATATAATCGTACCCATCATAAGGTGGAAGCTCATCAAAATATTCCTTAATTGGATTATAAGGTTTTGAATAACTGGATTTTAACACCCGTTCCAGCATAGGTGGACTGCATTTATATCCCTTTTCTATTAAGTCAATGTATATGTCGTTAAACATAAAATCATCTAGAATTTTAAACTCCGTACTATCAAAGGAACGAGCCTCAATATTATAGGTTAATGTATTAAGTCTGATTTCATAATACATTCTCAAATAATCTTTAATCTGAGTAACCTTATTATAAGGAGCGGCTTTATCTTTTGATGGTTGCTTTTTTTTCCTCTTTTTTCGCTTTATTTCTTTGTGTTCTAACGCCATAAACAAAATTGGTTTTGTTTTTTCTAATATTCCCCAATAGTTCTCTTAATTGACAATTCACTTCTTTGAATAAAATAGTATCAATAGTATGTTGTTCTTCCTTAGAGTAACTCCTTAACTTTTCATTAAACATAGCTGGTAATCTAAATTTCCCTTCTTGTTGTAGTTCATTTGCTCTACAAACCAATAACGGTTTGCCCCATTCCAGAAATCTGGGAAAATCCACAATACCATGCATCACACAAATAGCTTTTAAACTGGTAATCACTTTTTGCAAAAACAAATGATCTTTTTCCATTTCTGAAATAAATTTTTCTATATAATTATGATAAGCAATGATATAAGAATGAATTTTGTTTCTACGCTCCAAAAAACGATCACTTACTTTTGAATGTTCTGCTAGATACTCTAAATCTTTTTGTAATGATACAACGGATTGCTTAAAAGCTACTGTATGTTTCTTTAACTCTTCCTCTTTAGTACTTCTCATATATAATATGTTCTAATTTAGATGGTGCCCCTAAATGCTTTACAATCATTTCTACCTGCCAAGGAGCATATAATCCTCCTTTATAAAGACCAATATGCGCTTCTATCTTTTTAACACATTTCCTAAAGGCATATGGAGAACATCCGTAAGCCTTATGAAAATCAGATTTAGATACAGCCCTATATCGTTGATTAGTGTTTTTAATGAATGAATACTTTTTCATTTGGTAAGATTTAATTGTTTTATAAGCTTCTGATCATGTAGTCTTTTTAATGTATGTGTATTGTGTTTTGGAATTTTATTATTCAATAGTTCCTCAATAGCACAATCAAAGAAATTGGCAACAATCGCCAACTTATCGGCTGATATCTCTAGTCGTTCTTCTTTGGTGACATATAACCACCTCTCAAACGTTCGTTTGCTTACTTTACAAGCGACTGGTAGTTTACGTTTCGCTATTGTGTATTCCTGATACGGTAATTTCTTAAGGTATTTTAAGATATTATATTTACGTTTATTAAAATTCATCTCTACTGTCATTCTTCTTTATTTTTAATTAATAAACACTGATCCTCAGATTTTTACTTTTTTAATCTTTCCTTGTTTCTTTTTGTGATGTTATACCTGATTATTAGTTGTTTTACATTGAGTTCACATTATTTTATCAACTTTTTGTTGATATTTTTTGAAATTTTCATTTATTTTGTGATATAAATTTTGATTATTACTTGATAAAATCAATTTAACGACATTTTTATACATATTGTTACTGTTTTAAACGTTTATTAACGACATAATTTCAAATATAAAGATAATAATATATACTTAATGTATGTTTTGATTTGCATTTTTTTTACGAATTTTTATTTTTTAGATATGGGACAACATATAGTTAGCAAACGAATATTAGATATCATGGAATTACTTGTCAGAGAAAAAAAAGTAAAATCCATGAGCGCCATAGCGCGTAGCTTAGATTATTCTCCACAATCATTAGACAAGATAAAGAACGACGAAAGGAACTTTCCTTTAGAGGTTATCTATAAATTCTTTGATAAGTACGGCATCAACCCTAGTCTGGTGTTTATTGATGATTTATGGAAAAGACATAATGAAGCAAGCGAAAAGCATCGCTATTACGACCCAAAAACTTTTGGTGTTGCTGAATTAGCAGTGTATGTTGACATAGAATATACGCTGCAAGTAGCAATGGTGAGTAATGAGAATGCCAAAGACTACACATATAATCACGAAAAAGAGGAGTATATAGAAAAATTAGCTTTTATGACCTTTTCAAATAACGATAATGATTTTAGAAGTATCAGAGGTTTTCAAGTTAACGGAGATGATATGGAACCTAATTTTTTTCATGGAGATTGGGTGTTTGGTATCAGAAAAAGAAAATTAAATAACTTTAATATAAATAGGATATACATTATAGTTCTTATGCATGAGATTATTGTTAGAAGAATAAAAGCACATGATAAAGAGAATAAACTTATAACAGTTTCTATGGATAATTATGCATATCCAGATCATGATATCTCCTTAGAGAGCGTATTTGAGATTTGGGAATTTGAAAATGCTTTAAAAACCCGATTTCCTATGCCAAAGTAGTCATATTTTAGTGTAAATTACTTGTTTTCAATGAATTACAAAGTAGTCAGTAGTAGTCAGTAAAAATTAGAAAATGAGCTATAAAAAATAATCAAAAAAAAATCCTTGATATACTTGCAGAAATCGCGATGTGTTGTATATTTGCGGCGCTGAAAACGTCAAATAACAGTATAAATATATGGGTAAAGTAGCAGGTTCGAATCCTGCCACCCCGACAATTTGAAAAATATACAATTTATCCGGTCGCGTAGCTCAGCTGGATAGAGCATCTGCCTTCTAAGCAGACGGTCACAGGTTCGAATCCTGTCGCGATCACAAGAAGCCTTACTTTAAAGTAAGGCTTTTTTGTTAAAATATATTGTAACATTTAATATGTAATACGTTCAATTAACCACTTAAACGTTTTCGTAAGTAGTTGCATATTTCCAAAACTATATAAAAGTATACACGTAAGGCACTTACCTATTCTTTTTGACATTATCTAAATACAATATATTACTATTCCTTCTTTTGCTTGATCATAATATTTTAATAAATTTAAAGAATTAACAATTCGAAGGCATTATTTGGAGTTTATACCTCTAAAAAGATAATTATCCCAAAACGAAACCCCTGAACACATATGTCCTCAATAAAAATATACCTTGTAATTACCGCCCTATTTTTTTTCTTTTCGAAAGGAATTGCTCAAAGTAAATGGAAAGAGATTACGCAAATCAGAAACTACTCTAACCGAAACATCGGCCAAGCAGCTCCTAAAACTTATGATATTACGCAAACAAAAAATGGGTTGTTATACTTTGCGAATGAATATGGATTATTAGAGTTTAATGGTTTAGATTGGAACATCCTATTACAACCTAACAACAGATCTCACATAAGTTCTTTGCTCTCTCATAATGACAGAATTTATATTGGAAGCAATAATGAAATAGGAATTGCTCAAAAAAACCAATTTGAACAGATTCATTACAAATCACTAAATCATCTTTTACCAAAGAATTTTATTGATTTTAGTTTGGTCTGGGATATTTTTGAAATTCAGAACTATATCTATTTTTGCACCAATAATTATTTTATAAAGTATGATATCAACGAAAATTCAATTCATTATATCTACAACTCTTTTGGGGCTAGAAGTGCTACTAAAATAAATAATTTAATATACTTTGTAGATAATAACAATAACATTAAAAAAATTGAGAACGGTCAAATTTTAGAGGTTTTTTCTAACAATCAATTTGAGAACTATTCAATTGAACAAATTCTCCCACATACTGATCAATCACTTCTGGTTTTTACACGAAAAAAAGGAGGTTTCATTCTAAAAAACAACAAACTTTTTTCTTGGTCGAAGGAACACAAGACATCTATCTCAAAAGAGGTACACATATCTAAAGCTATACTTCTAGAGAACGGAATATATTGTATTGGAACTACAAATGATGGTGTTATCTTTTATAACAAAAATGGTCAACTACTTCAAAAACTTAATCGAAAAAACAAATTACTAAGCAATAACGTACTTGATCTTTTTATAGATAAATCTAAAAACCTTTGGGTCACATTAGACGGCAGTATAAGCTATATAGAATTAAAATCCCCATTTTATGCAATATCCGAAGATAATGGTGTTTTTGGAACTACCTATGATGTAAAAAAAAATAATGATACTTTATACATTGCTACCTCAGATGGTGTATACTTCAGAGAGTGGATTACATCTCATACTAACAAAAAATTTAAAAAATTATCAGGAATAGAAGGGCAAGTATGGAATTTCACCAAAATCGATAATGATTTATTAGTAGGAGCTCATAATGGCTCTTATCAAATAAAAAATACCAAAGCAAAATTGATTAGTGAAATCAAAGGAGGTTGGAATTTTATTCCAATTCCTGATCAACCAAATCTTGTTTTACAAGGAACATACTCTGGCATATATGTGTTTGAAAAAGACAAAGAAATATGGCGTGTCAGAAATAAGATTGAAGGATTTGATGATACTGGAAGAGAAATTTCTTTCAGTAACAAAAATACTATTTGGATATCTCAAGGTTATAAAGGAATCTACAAACTACAACTATCTTCTGACTATAAGAATGTACAAAAGACGCAACTATATGACCAATCAAAGGGATTTCCCAGTAATCTATTTAATAATCTTTTAGAAACTGGTTCTAAGCAACTCTTTGGTACACAATTAGGCGTATATGAATATCATAAAGAAAAAGACTCTATGGTTGTAAATGATAAATACACTAGCATTTTGACCAATCACAAAATTATTAGACGGTTGAAAAAACTATCACAAAATAAAGATCTTTTCATACAAGGGTATGATAGAAATGATGATATCGGAGTAATTGAATTTGGTCCTACAGGAGATTATAATATAAAAAAAACACCCTTTCAAAGGTTAAAGAATAAATTAATACCTGCTTTTGAAAAAGTGATAGAATTTAATAATGGTGATCTTGGGTTTACATCCAAAAATGGTCTAATCATCTATAATAAGCATCTTCAAATTGACTATGACACAAAATTCAATACTATATTAAATCAGGTAAAAAATAAAGATTCTATTATATTCGGAAATGTTGAAGATTATAAAAATCAAATACGGAAAGACACAATAACAAGACCAATTCCTTTTAACGCTAATAAATTAAAATTTTCCTTCGTTGCTCCGTTCTATGAACAACCTAATTCGGTAGAATACCAGACCTATTTGGAAGGGCTAGATGAAGATTGGTCAGATTGGACCTCAAAATCCATTAAAGAATATAATTTCCTTCCTTCAGGAGACTATATCTTCAAAGTAAGGGCAAAAAATATCTATGGAAAAATTAGTCCAGAAACCAATTACAAATTCTCTATTAACCCACCTTGGTACTTATCCTCACAAATGTATATTGTATACATTCTTCTATTCATTCTCGGTATCTACACAATTTTAAAAATTAAAGATAAACAAAGAAAAAAAGGAATTGAAAAAATAAAGATCTCCCATCAAAAAGAAATTGAGTTACAGAAAATCAAATTTGAAGAAAAACGACTTAAGGATAAGAATAACGAAATAAAAAAAGATAACAAAGCACTTAAACAAAACTTAGAGATACAAAACAAAGAACTTGCTTCTTCCGCAATGCAGATGGTTCAGATTGAAAATCAATTATCGCAGCTTAAGAAAAATCTAGATGAAGTCTATTCTACGTCAGAGAATGAAAATAAGAAGAAGCTTCGTAAGATTATAAAATCACTAGAAGATCAAATTAAAGGAGGTAATAACTGGAAACATTTTGAAACACATTTCAATCAAATTCATGATAATTCATTACAAAGATTAAGGGAACAATATCCTGATCTTAATCACAGAGAAATAAGATTATGTGCCTATTTAAAACTTAATTTATCAAGTAAAGAGATTGCACCTTTAATGGGCATTTCATATCGAGGAATAGAATCTTTACGTTTTAGAATCAGAAAAAAAATGGAATTGGATACAACGACTAATTTAACTGATTACATCATTAGATTCTAGATTATAACTGTAATTGATAAATGGTTTCACCTTTCGAAATAAAGTTTGCGTAGTAAAACTGTAGTGCTTTTGTATTTCCAAAGTAGTAACGTTTTCGATTTTATAACAAACTCATAATAATTTTGATAAAAAGTCAATAAAATCATTCGATTATTACATTGACCTTAATTAAAACACAATTATTATGCTCACATTTAACACAAACCGAATACTACTATTGCTTTTAACATGCATAGGGTATTTATCTATGTTTTCACAAAACACAATTCCAGGAAAATTTGCTCCTGTTGATGACAAAACTATGCTGATTATCGGTCAAGATTTAACCTCAGTTGAGGGGTATGTAAATTCTGGCAATTTTCCCACACCAGCAGGAGTAACTATGTACACCGATTTATATACAATGGCCGGTCTAAATGATATTACCAACTATGGTGCTGGTGATATTGGACTTCAAGAAGCTATGAATCGATATCCTAATTCCGCTCTTTCTATTGGTTTTTGGATGCGAGAAGAGGCAGATGGCCAAGGGGAAGATCATCCTAATGGTCTTACAGAACTAGTCAATGGATTGCATAATGACGAATTAGATAAATTCGCAGATTTCGCAATAAGAAATAGTCCTCGACCAATCTATTTTAGAATTGGATATGAATTTGATGGTCCTTGGAACAATTACGATCCTAATAGATACAAAGCTGGTTATAGATATATTGTTGATTATCTTAATGAGAAAGGCGTAACTAATATAGCTTATGTATGGCAATCAGCAACTTGGGGCGAAAACACCCCTAATATTATCGATAGTTATTATCCTGGTGATACTTATGTTGACTATGTCGGGTTATCCTTTTTCTTCTATTCACAAGATTTTAATGCAGCTAACTTAGACTACATATTACAATATTCAAGAGATAAAAATAAACCCATAATGGTAGCAGAAGCTTCTGCTCAATACTATGAATTTGACCAAGGAACTTATCATTTTAATGGTATTACACAAATGGGGAGTCAACAAATATGGGATCAGTTTTTTAGAGATCAATTAATCCCATTTATTGATAACAATAATGATGTAATTAGAGCACTAGCTTGGATTAATTCCGATTGGCAATCACAACCATTGTGGAGAAATTCTGGTGTACACTGGGGTGATACAAGAATTGAAACAGATGCTTTAATTACCTCCAACTGGAATAATTACATTAATAACGGAAATTTCCTTCATGGTGGTACCAACTTATTAAATGACTTAGGCGTTACAAATACTCCCCCAAACCCAAACTGCAATGATGGTATGCAAAACGGTGATGAAACCGGTGTTGATTGCGGAGGAACTTGTACTCCTTGTGACACTGGAGATGGAGAGACAAATACCAAGATAGAAGCTGAAACAGCAAGTCTTTCTGGACAAGCACAATATTACAATGATACATCCGCCAGTGGAGGACAAGGAGTTGCTTTTCTTGATCAGAACGGAAATGGATTCACCATAAATAATGCTCCTCAAGCTCAAAAAGTAGAAGTTATTTATGCTTCTCAAAATACTGGAGGCATATCGGTATTAATAAATGGAGAAAATACTGAAACATTAAACTTTAATTCGAATGGTACTTGGGTTGGATTATATACAACATCATCAATAGATATAGAAGTGCCAGCTGGAGCTTCTTTTCAGATCGTAAATCAAGGAGGTGAAGATCAAGCATTAAATATAGATTACTTAAATTTTATCAATAATGATAGTGGAACAGGAAATGAACCGTGTACGGGTAATGATATCCCTAATGCAACTACAAGTTTTTCAAATGAAACTGCTCAAGGAGCGAATGATGGTAGCATTACTTTTAATTTTAATGACACTAATGGGCGTACTAATATAGAGTTTAGTATTGATGGCGGAGCTACTTATCCATACAACGTGAGGGATAACACTGGATCTACCACAATATCTAATCTCTCTCCAGGAAATTATAACACTTTTGTTAGATGGGGTAATAATGAGTGCGCCAGAAGCTTAAATACAGTTGTTATAAATGAAGGAGAACCTGATAACCCTGGTAATACTACAGGTAGTTACTTAGAACCAAGTACTGGCGAAAAAATGATTTTTATAGGACAAGATTTGTTATCTACGTCAGATTATATAACCGATTGTGAAAGTTGCCCTACGCCTACAGGAGTAGCAACTTATGTAAATTTAGCAAATGTCTTGTTACCAGGAGATAACGGTGCTCTAGGTTGGGCTCAAAACGATCAACCATTGGGAATCGATATTGATTGGGGAGGTGGACCTCTGAATGCTCATAGTGCCGCTGTTGGGTTTCCTAACTCAGCTGTACAAATAGGTTTATATCTAGTAGGTGAAACCGGCAATATCTCCTCGGGAGGAAGAGATGCAGAAATAAGGCAAATGGCGGATTTCTTTAAATCATTAAGCAATACAGCTTTTTACCTTCGTATTGGATATGAATTCGATGGACAATGGAATGGATATTCTGGACAAAGTTATATCAATGCATATAGAAGAATAGTAGATCTTCTAAAACAAGAAGGGGTAATAAATGTAGCATATGTTTGGCAATCAAGCACCTCTCCTATTGATGATATATTAGATGGCGGAAGAGAAGATCTACTGAACTTTTATCCTGGAGACGATTATGTAGATTGGTTTGGAATGTCCTGGTTTTTAAATCCAAATGAAAACGCCACAGTAAATAATAACACCCCTTCTACTCAATTATTTTTGGCGAATGAACTAGTTAGTTTAGCAAGACAAAGAGGTAAAGCTGTCATGATTGCAGAATCAGCTAACCAAGGATATGATAATCAACAGCTAACTAATTCCAATATTAGTAGTGTTTGGGATGGTACTGAAGCTCAAGGAACACTTAATAAATCTGGAAACCAAATCTGGAACGAGTGGTTTGTTCCTTATTTCAATTTCATTAACAATAATGATGATATCATCAAAGCAATCACCTATATTAATGCTGACTGGGACTCTCAAGGTCTTTGGGATGCTCCATATGAACAGGGGTATTGGGGAGATACTAGAATTCAAGTAAATAACATTATTGAAAATAACTGGGCTAATCAAATTAATCAATCTGGATGGATCCACGGAAGTAACAACTTAAATGCTATCCTAGGTTTGAACACATCCAGAAGCTCTGATATTGATCAAAATAATCCAGATATTAATAGTATCAAAATATACCCTAACCCGAGTAACGGAATTATTCAAATACAAAACAAGGGTTTAGTAAAAATTAAAGTGACCGATCTTAATGGAAGACTTATTAAACTAATTAATGTAGATACAAAAACAAATAATTCACAAATTACAATGGACCTTCGAGGATTTGAAAAAGGAATATATTTAATTACATTCTGGGATAAGAACAAGTCTAAAAAACATAAAAAAATTATAATTAACTAATTTTATATATAATTTAGAGCCTAGGTTTTCAACCTAGGCTCTAAATTATTATCTTTTTTAAACGCTTTATTTTTAAGGTAAGGCACTAACTTTTCATATAACGGAATAAAAACTTTCTCCTTTATATTTTCTACATCCTGGGGATAGTAAACTTCATTAACCTTATATCTCGCATTCCCAGAGAGATAGAACATATGCAACATTTTAAAATCAATAACATCTTTAATGGTTTCTCCTAAATTATCACAACCAAAAATACCCGATTCATTAGATACAGAACTAACAATATCCATAACCTCCTTATCATCATTTATTAAATCATTTAATATCTGAAGTAGTACCAATTCATATAGATCTCCTGCTCCAAGACTCCAATCCGTTTTCGGTTTTTCTTCTTCGGCTAAGGTTCCCAAAGAAAAAGCTTCCTTAGTATCTATTCCTAACATCATAAAAAATGCATCAATCTGATTTCTATATTTATTTTGTTTTTTATGGATAGATCTTAATAGATTTTTATCAATATCACTTAAAATTCCAGAAACCATATGTTCATATCCAGCAATCAAAAATACTTCTCTTAATCGATCATATTTCTCTGAGTTTTGATCTTTCATTCTCAAAAAAACACCTCTTGCTGTTGCCGTTCCCATTGCCATATTGGAAATTAACAGTTCTGCTCCAAAGGCATTATTAGCTATTAAACGAACTCCTCCTGAAGTTAGTTCTTGATCAGACCACGAAAGAAAGTCAAACCGATCAGAATATGTTTTACCCAATCTAATCTCATTCATTCTTCTAGCATGTCTTAGAGATAAGGCTTCTCCATTAGGACCAGCTGCTTCATTATCCCCAAAAACTCCGGGCCAGTCCATATTAGATCCCCAAACTGGTCTAGGGTTTTTACCATGACATCGGACACAAGAGATAGGATTAGAATGTAATCTTGGTTTATTTTTAGTAAAATCAAATTGAGAGAATTCCCAAATACCTGTTTTTCTATTTAATTCTGCTACATCCAACAAATCATATTTTGGATCATCTGCCATCGTGCTAATATTGGCTAAAAAACTACCATCTGATCCAAATAAAACGATTCTAGGATATTTTAAATTTGATTGCCCTTCTCCTTTGGTTTTTTCAACTAAAGAGAAGTTATTCTTATAGTGATCTGGTAATCTATTTAATAATTCAGTAATAGTAACGATCTTATTTTTATTAATAAAATCAAGTACTCCTTGAACAGTCATTTTAGGTTCTCCTGCTTTTGGAAGAGGGTCTAACGAATCTAAATTTACTATAACATCATTTACAACATTGGGACAAATCAATCCCCCTTTAATTACACCTCCTGTACTAACATATTCTTTATTCGACACTACAATATCTTGGTACTTATTACTGCTATTTTTTGAACTGCATCCTACTACAAAAACAGACAGTAATGATCCAAAAAGAAGATTACGCAAATACTTCATAAATTCTATTTTTTAACAAAAAAAGCAGTTTTTAATAAAAAAAAATAATCCAAAACCCATAATTAGTCAAAATGCGTGGTAAAAGTGTAGTCACGAAGCACTAATAAAGTAGATCTAAGAGGTTAGCTAAAATTAGTTTTACCGAAATTAGCTCAAACGTTTGAAATCAAGGTTTATCAATACAAACTCGACAAACCTTATTAACTTAATTAAAACCTAGAATAATGAAAATCTTTTTAAAATTATTTACCCTTTTGACACTACTAATAGCTCTAAATGCTTCCTGTGAAAATGAAGCATTAGAAGTATCTAATTCAGTCTCAAAAATTATCAACCAAGAAGGGAAAGCGGTTTGTCCGCCTTCTCACTCTTATGAAGCTTGTGGACTTTGTTGGGTAGACGCAAATCAGGCACAATCGGGTGGTTGTAATGAAATAGGAGATGGCAATGGTAATAGTGATGACGATAGTAATAATAATCAAAATAGTAATTGTGAATCTGCTTCTCATCCATATTATGCTTGTGGACAATGTTGGGAAAATTCGGCTCAAGCACAATCCGCAGGCTGTAATGATAACGGAGACGGTAATAGTGGAGATGGAGATAATGGAGACGGCAATGATGGTGGAGGAACATCTTGCGGTAACTTTATCTACAACCCTAACAATACTAACTGTGTTACAACAGTAGCTAATGGAAGCGGTTGTATGAACAGTGATGGTTTATTTGTTAGTGTTCGAGGAATTGTAAGTAATCCTTGTAATACAGTAGAAGCAGTATTAGATATCGAACGTAATTTAGGTATCAATATTGACAACCAATTTATAGCACAATGCGGATATCAAGGAAATGTACCATCCATTAACCCTACAATGACTAAAAGTGATTTTCTTATTTACATGAAAGAATTGTTAAAAGGAATCAATATTAATGGTACAACGGGTGATCAATTTGCTATAGAATTCACTAACTTATTAGACACTAATAACGATGGTATTCTAACAAGGAATGAAGCAAGTCAGGCAAAAGGATCTGATCCTCGTCAAGTATTAAATTTGGAACCAATTTTTACAATAAATGGTGGGTTAGCTACGGATGATGTATTGGCTTATGTAGGGTTATATTTAGGTGACGGTGCTTTGGATAAATATGCTGGTGATTTACCTCAGTTAGTACAGGATAATATGGCCAAATTTACTAGAACTTGGCAACCTGGTGTTAATGCTGCTTCTAGCAGATATAACGCTAGTCAAAGTAAATAAAATAGGTTAATAATAAACTTATTTCATAAACTAAAAAAGGATTGATGACTCAAAACCATCAAGCCTTTTTTAGTTATTTTGTTTTTAACAGTTTCATGATTTTGTAATAAAATCATGTTTTAATAATTTCTTATAATGGGGAAAAAGAAAAGAATAACTCTTAAGGATATTGCTAAAGAATTTAATGTATCAATTGCCACCGTTTCTAAGGCATTAAGCGATAGCTATGAAATTAGTTCCAAAACTAAAACTAAGATCCAGGAATATGCAAGAGAACATCATTATAAACCTAATAGTATTGCACTAAATTTACAGAATAGAAAAACTAAAACTATTGGAGTAATTATTCCCAATATGTTGAATCACTTTTTTACTAAAGTATTTGTTGGTATCGAAAAAGTAGCAACAGAAAAAGGATATAACCTAATCACTTGTATTTCTAATGAATCTTTTGATAAAGAAGTAAGTGCCATGGAATTACTTAAAAATTCTGTTCTAGATGGCTTCATACTTTCAATTGCAGAAGAAACACAAATAAAAAAGAATTTCGATCATTTTCAAAATACTATAAATCAAGGCATACCAATTGTAATGTTTGATAGAGTAACTAACGAAATAGAATGTGATAAAGTAATTGTTAATGATAAAGAAGGAGCCTACAGTGCAACTAAATATTTTATTGAAACTGGTTGTAAGAATATTGCAGTAGTTTCTACCATACATCACACTAGTGTCGGTGAATTGCGATTAGAAGGCTACAAAAAAGCACTTGAAAAGGCTGGGATTCCAGTAGAAGAATCATTAATCCTCAAAGTTGACGAGTTTAATGATATAGATACATTGTTAAAAACTTCATTAGGATCCAGAAAAATTGATGCTGTGCTTTGTCTAGAAGAAGATTCTGCGGTAAGTACCTTAAGAATTGTTCAATCAAAAGGATATAAGATTCCCGATGATATCTCAATTATAGGTTTCACAAATGGTGTATTACCCAGGCATGTTACCCCTGCAATTACAACTATTAGTCAACACGGAATATACCTAGGAGAAACTGCTACCAGAATGTTAATTGATAAATTAGAAAATGAAAATTCTGAAACGTCACACATTACAAAAGTGATCAAAACTAATTTAATAGAACGAGATAGCACCAGAAATATTCAATATTAATTAACACTAACATATCATCAAAAGAATAATTAATCGAAACTATCAAATTTAAAACACATATTATTCTCATATAATTCCCCCTCTTTTAAATAGGCTGATGGGAAATTCCAATTATTCGGAGCATCCGGATAATTTTGCATTTCAAAACATATGGCAGCAAATTGTTCATATACTCCTCCTCTATAAGTTCCTTCTGGCATTTTTTTTGGAGTAAATACTACCATCCCAGGTTGATCACTAAATAGTTCCATTTTGATTTTAGTTTGTGGAGATTTCAGAATTCCCTTTGAACCTGAATTCTTATTAAAAATAAGAGTATCATCGATACCTCCTTTAAATTCTAAAACTTCTAAACATTTTGAATTCGTAAAATCAAATTTGGTATTGTCAACTGCTTTTAAAATACCAGTAGGAAACAGTTTATCATCAACTTCTAAATAATGACCGCATTGTAATTGTAAATCATGATCCAAAATACTACCAGAACCATTTAAATTGTAATACGCATGATTTGTAAGATTTACAAAAGTATCTTGATCAGATATTGCTTCATATTTTATCTTCAATTCATTTGCATCGGTAAGTTGATATTTAACTTTAGCTCTTAAATCACCGGGATATCCTTCTTCAAGGTGTTCACTATCATATGATAGTGAAATAGATAACGCATCTTCATCTATATAATCAATATCCCAAACTTTTTCATCAAAACCCTGTTTTCCTCCGTGTAAATGCACTCCATCTTCTTGATATAATGGATAATTTAAATAATTTAATGTAACCTTCCCTCCTGAGATTCTACCGGCACACCTTCCTATAGAGGCTCCCAAAAACCTAGATTCTTTATTTTTTGATTTCTCTAGATATTGTTCTATAGAATCAAAACCTACTACTACATTTACTAACTTACCAGTATTATCCGCCACCTCTAAACTCATAATAGTAGCACCAAAATTGGTAATTCGTAACCGCATTCCATTACGGTTCTTAAGAGACAATATAAAAAGTTCTTTATTTGCCCGAAACCCTACGGATTTCTGTTTTATTTTTCTTTTATAAACTTCCAAAAGCAGTTGTTATTTAGTATCCCTCCATAATTTATCATAAAGATTGGGAGATGATTTTATATACTTTGGATCCGAGGTGATCTCGACCCATCTTTTACTAATCGAATCACTTAATTGCAATCGAGCATCTACTCTTTTAAAAGTAGGATTATCTAACCACATAGGATGAGAATCCCAATGACAGTTTATATAATGAACAGCTTTTACTATATCCGAATTTTCGTCAATTATTGAAAAGAATGGAACGAACCATTCTTTCCAAGCTTCTTCAGCTTGCTCTGGATTACTAAGTTGAATTTCTTTAGTATTACCTGTGTTTTTATCAAAATTAGGATGCGTAATTGTCGGTGATGCCTCTGCTATAAAAACTGGCTTTCCTTTTTTCCTTGCAAAATCTATCATCTTTTGTTCTGCCCATCGATTAAAAAACGAAAAACCTAACCAATCTACATATTCATCTCCAGGATACCAAGATTCTAAATCTCCTTCATTAGGAGACATAAAACCAGTTGATTGCCATACAAAAGCTGTATTTTTAACGCCTCTTTCTCTTAACACCCTTACGATCCTTACGTATGCCTTTTTTGTATTTTCTTTATCGTAATGATTCCAAGGTTCTCCATCAAACTCATAGGCTATTCGCAAAAAAACTGGTCTCCTATCAAGAGATAATAAAAAGTCAGCTAATTTATTAATGTATGCATCATGTGTTCCATCAGCTATTTTTTCCTCGTGATTTACAAATTGTAAACCAATAGCTAAAGCCATGTCTTTGTAATTATTATCCTCGAGTTGTAGACTTACATTATAATCATTGTCTCCCCAGTCGTGAGTTTCCCATATTCCATCCAGTCCTTCTTGTATCCTCCCAAAAGAGTCTTCTCCAGGATTTATATTGGTATATGTAGTCCATCCAGCTGGTTTTTCGAAATGATCCAGATATCCATCATTATATTTTTCTAAACCACCAACAGCTTCCAGTTCTTGCCCTACAAATAATAATACCTCTCCATCTTGTGGTTCAAATTTAGCCAATGACCTTTTCTTTTCAACTTCTTTCTTATCAACTTTGCTTTCAATAACTTCTTCTTTATTGGAAGTATTCCTATTTTCTTTACATCCCCATGTAAAAATTAGAATACATATTACAATTAGAATTTTTCTATACATCTTTTTATCTTTTTAATGAATTTCTTTATAATCAAACCAATCGAAATCGGCATGTTTCCTATTATATCCTAAATCCTGACAACACATACCTACAAACATACCTGTAAAGGCAGGTCTATAGCGTTCATCGCGATCTCTTATATAATCATCTGATAAAATACTTGCATCCAAAGCTTCTCCTATAGGTAAAAAAGTATTTTCCTGATCCAAACTATAATAAAATTGAAGTACTTCGTGATTCAAAATTCCTTTTAAAACAATATTTGATTGATCAGTGATATCTATTTCTTGTTTTTGTTCTACCATTGAAAAATGATCAGAAGAAATCACTCTTAGTATTTTTTTAGTCCCTCCGTAGTTTGAAGTTACGTGTAGATAGTGATAATGTCCTGTATTATAATAAAAAACCAATCCTGCCATCTCATGAATACTACTCGGATCATATTCTAGCAATGTACTTGCTTCGATTATAAAATGCTGAACTCGCCTTGCAATCAATGCTTGAGTATGTGTAGATGAGAGACTTTCTTTTCCTTTCAACCTTAAGTACCCTTTTCTTTCGGTCAGTGAAAACCAATCTTTAGTTCTTGGAATTCGTAATGACTGAAAATCTAAACTTAAATCATCATATTCAAAATCATTTCTGGGATTACTTTTTTCTCTCTTGACCTCTTTAATATCTAATCCAGAAATTTCTAATCTGGGCAATCTAGAATTACTTCTTAAATAAGGCCAATCATTATCCCATAAAAGTTCTTCAATCGCAGTTTCTCTGCCCAGAATACATCTTCCCCTTTCTTTTAAAGGTCGACCGACTAAAAATGTTACGAACCATCTTCCATCTTCTGTTTCTATAATATCGCCATGTCCAGCTTTTTGAAGCTTATAGGGTCTACAATGTGCAGAAGAAATAATAGAAGTATTAGGATGATTTTGATAAGGACCAAAAACCGATTTAGAACGCGCTATAGATACTGCATGTCCATATTCTGTGCCTCCTTCTGCTAAAATTAAATAATAATAATCGTCTTTTTTAAAGATATGTGGCCCTTCCGTACACCCTAAATAAGATCCATCATGCAAGTATTGAACATCTCCTACCAATTGTTTTTGTAATGGATCATATTCCTGTAATTCTATTCCTCCAAACATTTTATTAGCTCTATGGTCTAACAGCATATTTAAAAAATACTTTTTCCCATCACTATCATGGAATAATGACCCATCAAACCCCCTAGAAGACAAATAAATAGGTTCTGACCATTCTCCACTTATATCTTCTGCGGTAATCAAATAATTTGGAGTATCTTTCCATATTCCATCAAAAGATTTCACATTAGAATATACCAAATAAAAAATCCCATTGTCATAAGACAAACACGGAGCCCATACACCACAAGAATCCGGAACACCCTTCATATCTAATTGAGATATTCGATTAATGGGCTGTGCAATTACTTTCCAATTTTTAAGATCTTTGGAATGATGTATTTGTACTCCAGGAAACCATTCAAAAGTTGATGTTGCAATATAATAATCATCTCCTACCCTAATAATAGAGGGATCTGGATTAAAACCTTTTAATATTGGATTTTGAATTAAATTCATATACTATTTCCTATGCTTTTACTAGTTCTTTTTCTATTTGTTCAAGCGATTTACCTTTAGTTTCTGGCAAATATTTTAAAAGGACAACAAAACCAACTAACGCTAGAGCGCCAAAAATAAAGTACGATGTACTGCTACCTAGAGTATCTATTTCCCAATTAAATGTTCTTTGCACCACCCAACTAGTGCAAGAATTTACAAATCCTACAAATGCTATCATTAAGCTTCTAACTCTATTTGGAAATAATTCTGACAACAAAACCCACATTACTGGACCAAGAGAAAAAGCAAATGAAGCCACAAATGTTAATATTCCGATTAGGATTAATATTGCATCCAGATCACCAGCTGCTTCAATAATTTCCCCTTGTCTGTCTGCAAATATTTGTTCTCCCAATAATTCTTTTAAAGCTCTCTTAAACTCTACATCATTTTCAAAAAGAATATTCTCAACTTTATTAAATTTCGAAGAATCTACGCCTTGTATATTAGAAACATCCTCTTTGGTAAGCTTATATGTTGCTTTACTAAAACCGTAAGATGTAAGAAACATACCTATTGCAGCCCCGATTAAGCCTATCAACATTAAAGGCCTTCTACCCATTCTATCTATTAAAATCATTGCCAATATTGTAAAAACAATATTAATAACGCCTACCAAAACCGATGAGGCAAAAGCTGCATTGGTGCCAATACCTGATTGTTTAAAAATAGAAGTAGAATAGAAAAAAATAGCATTAATCCCTGTAATCATTTGTATAATGCCAATAAATAAGCCTAAGAAGAGAACAAACCTTAGCGATTTTTTAAACATTTTCGAAATAGTAATTTTTTCTTTTTTACTATTTTCTTTAAAACTTTCTTTAATTAATTCTTCTTCTTCTGTAGCTTTATTATTTCCATGAAGTTTCTTAAGTACTTCAAATGCTTCCACATCTCTACCTTTTACATATAACCATCTAGGGCTTTTAGGTACAAAAAAAAGTAAAAAGAAATAAATTACTGCCGGGATTAATTCTAAACCAAACATCCAACGCCAAACGTTCTGCTTGGTTAAATTCTCACTAACTTGAGCTACATCGGAAATAGATTGTTGTAAAAAATATCCTGTGAAATAAGCTACAGAAAGACCAATTACAATGTTTAATTGTTGTACTGAAACTAGTTTCCCTCTATTTTTTGCTGTAGAAACTTCCGCGATATACATAGGTGCTAATATCAATGCCGCACCAAAAGCAGCACCTCCTATAAACCTTGCCCACCAAAGTACCCAATAAGATATTGCATATGCTGACAAAAATGCTGAGAGAGCATATACAAATGCAACCGCTATTAACACTTTTTTTCTACCAATCTTATCACTTATCAATCCTGCAATAAGCATAGAAAACATTGCGGCAAAGGTTGGAGCTGCATTAATACTTGCAATCTGGTCACCCGAAAAGCCGAAATAGGGACCAAAAAATTCCTGAGCTCCAGATATTATTGCAGCATCAAAACCGAACAAAAAACCTCCTAAAGAAACTACAAAGGCTATAAAAATAGATTTTCTTGACATGTTTTATGTATTCTAATTATCAGGAAATTCTAATCCTGTATGTTTTCTTACTTCGTCTACAATTTGTATTAAACTCAAACTATCTTTATGAGACCATAGATCACTCTCGATTTTATTATCCCAAATGCAACGATGAGATTCTTCTATTTCATACGAAAATCCTTTTCCTTTAGTTGGTAAATGGTAATCTATCGTATGATTATTTTTAATAACTGAATACGATTGAGCTTCATGCCATATTGCATTAATCTGTATTCTTCCATTCTCCCCACTTATTAAAGCGTTCATATCAGAGGAAGAAACAAAACTACTATGTAAAATAGCTTGTGCTTTATCATACTGTAAGAGCATTGAAGTTTGCTGATCTGCTCCTGATTCATAAAAATTAGCCGACGCCAATACCTTTCTTGGTATACCCAATATTAGATAACACAGAAACAATGGATAGACTCCCATATCCATTAAAGATCCACCTCCCATATTAGGATTAATCATCCTACCTTCGGCAACTCCTATATTAAAAGCGAAGTCCGCATTAATATATTTAACCTCTCCTATTTCTCCGTTTCTCACTTTTGATAAGACTTCTCTTATTGAAGGGTTAAATCGAGTCCAAAAAGCTTCCATAAAAAACTTATTATTAGCTCTTGAGGCTTCTATCATTCGTAATGTTTGATCTTTATTAAGTGCTACTGGCTTTTCACATAGCACATGCTTACCAGCATTAATCGATTTAATTGTTAAATCTGCATGAGAATCATGCGGAGTAGCAATGTAGATAATATCTACTTCACTATCATTAATTACTTGATCATAATTATTATATGCTCTTTTAGCATTATGTTTTTGAGAAAATTCTACAGCTTTTTCCATATTCCTGGAACCTACTGCTTCTAATTCTGCATTAGAAACTAAACTCAAGTCTTTTACAAATTGATTTGCAATATTTCCTAGACCAATAATCCCCCATTTTATCTTTTTAAGCTCTCTCATTAATTGATTTATTTTTTTACTATAAATGGAATATTACCGCCTCCAACTTTTCCTTTGCCATCATATATATAAGCAAAGATTCTATACTCGCCTTCTTTCGGAGTAATGAAAGTGAACTCACCCCTTTTATCAGAAATAATTTCAAGATCAATATCTGGGGGCTCTAATTCTTTCTCACCACCTTGACTTCTTATACCTACTTCTTTTTTAATTATCCATTTATAAATTAAAGTATCATTATCAGGTTCTGACGCAAATACTTGCGCTGTGTACTGCTGTTTAGCTTTCAAACACACATTATCTGTAGCTTCCTTTCCATTCAACAATATAGAATCCACTCTAGGAGCACGATTTTTAGGATATTTACCTCTCCATAACTTAGTTAAGTTATCAATAGTCTCTGTCTGACTTCCATCTTTATGAAACATTCCATACCACGTTGGCGTGCGTTCCTGTTTTTGACCCCATTCGAAAGCGAAACCTCCTAGACACTTACCCGAAGTATTATCAATTAATCCTTTTTGCATTCTATTAATAATGCCATCAGCTTTTAGTCCACTAACTTCTTCAATTTCCCTATTCCAAATTGTTTTTGGCATTTCCCAGAATCCTTTAGGTCCAAATTCGGTAACCATGTATGGTTTAGTTATACCTGTATTATACATTCTTTGTTCTAGTGTTTCTAAATCCCCATAAACTTGAACTGAAACAATATCTAATTGAGGACAACGCTGTAGAGCAACTTCCAAATGTTCATTAATTACCCCTGCAAAAGTCATTGTAACTGGATGGTTAGGATCTTCTTGATGGATATAGTCTATGATATCGGACATCGCATCATAAACCTTTGGGTTTACTCTTTTTAGAGATCCATCTTTATTAAAAAGTAAATTAAGTTCATTTCCAACTACCCAACATAGAACATTAGGGTGATTTTTATATGTATTAATTATTTCTTTTACTCTTTTAAACTGTTGTTCTATAGCTTGGTTATCATTATAATCAAAACCCCATAATTCTTTACCTATATTAATCCCAACAGCAACCATAAAACCATACTTTTCAGCTGCTTCTAGCTCTTTTTTAGCATTTTTAGTTCCCCAAGTTCGAAATGCATTTCCTCCTGCCTTATATAAAGCATCAAAGTCATGCCCATCGGTATAATTTATACCCACACCTTTTATTTCAAACTTTTCTTTATTAACATAAAAATTATATTGTTTATCTACTTCCTTAACCTCTACCAATGAAGGTTTATTAGTGTTTTCATTCTGAGTTATCACAAAATCAGAAAACAAAACTGTACAAATAAGAATTAAAATAACATCAGGTTTCATCATCTAGATACGTTCTTTTAATACCTCACTAGTCGAAAATCGATATAACATATTTCTATACACACAGATATCTGTTATATCCTCAGGAGTTCCTTTAGGCACTGCTCTAAAATTAGAAGAAATCCTATCTTCTTTTACCGTCATTACTCTATGCCAACAATGTCCATGAAGAAAAATAACCGTTCCTTTTTTTGGTTTAAACACCAATTGCCCTTCTAAATCCTCGTTAGGAATTCCAGACGGTAACATTCCCGCTTTATGCGTTTTAGGAAAAATAACTATTTCTCCTCCTGTTTTTTCAGTAATGTCATGGGTATAGACCAACCTATTAAGGTTATATATCTTCCTGTCATCTGGAGAGCAATCCTGATGCCACGCTTGACCTATGCTTCCTGCCTTAGAAAACATCATCATACAATAAAGATTCTCCCATCCTTTATCTAAAATATGATCTGTAATAACATTAAAGGATTCATTTTTATCAATATCATCAAAATGTGGTGTTCCTTCTCTATAAGGAAACCAAGGGATTACCTCTACAGCTGATTTTGTGATAAACTCATCGGTATGTTCCCAGTTAGGATCTACACCATAATGATCTAAAATTACATTATTGTATTTATCCATTAATTCTGGATCAAAGAAGTTTTCTAAAATCACAAAACCATTTTCCCAAAATTGAGTTACTATTTTTTTATAATCCATACCATTTTATTTATACGATTAAACGTTCATAGATTGTGCGTCCTCAAGAAACTTTTTTAATCCATTATCAGTAAGCGGATGTTTTAAAAGTCCTTCTATCGCAGATAGAGGGCCTGTCATGACATCTGCACCTATTTTTGCGCAATTGATAACGTGCATGGTATGTCTAACTGAAGCAGCAAGAATCTCTGTTTTAATACTATAATTATTGTAAATTGTACGAATCTCTTCAATTAGAACTAAGCCATCAGTTGAAATATCATCAAGTCTTCCAATAAAAGGAGATACATAAGTGGCTCCGGCTTTTGCCGCTAAAAGAGCCTGTCCGCAAGAAAAAACAAGCGTACAATTAGTTTTGATTCCTTTATTCGTAAAATGTTTTATTGCTTTTACTCCATCTTTTATCATGGGTATTTTAACTACTATTTGAGGATGTAAAGCTGCCAGCTCTTCCCCTTCTCTTATCATATCATCTACAGTGATTCCAATAACCTCTGCAGAGACATCTCCGTCAACAATTTCACAAATATTGCGATAATGATTTAATATATTCTCTTTACCATTAATCCCTTCTTTTGCCATTAGTGATGGGTTTGTAGTAACTCCATCTAGCACTCCTAATGCTTGTGCTTCTTTTATTTGATCTAAATTTGCTGTATCTATAAAAAATTTCATTTATTTATTTTTTTATCCTATGCAATAGGATAATATGGTTATTATAATAAGTACTACTAAGACGGATAAGATAATATCTGTTAATCCAACATCCTCTTTATAATCATTACATAATTTCATTAACAAATCCTTTCATTCAAATTGTATAACTCCTTTGGATCTAAAACCAAAAACTACAGTTATTTTTTTAAGGATATAAAAATTAGATTTGTTTACCTAAAACAAAACTTCTATTTAAACTATCGTCGAAAATTGAAAAGAAAATTTTCGTAAATAAGTATAAATAGGCTAAAACTAACCCCTTAAAAAAAATAGTAAAAAGGAGTCTATTATGATTAATAAAATAAACTCCCTTGTTTGTAGTAATACAATTACAAATTATATTAATGGCTAATTAATTATATCCTGGATTTTGTGTTAATATATCCGGGCCAATTTGATCTCTTTCTGATTGTGGAATTGGTAATAATTCATCTCTTCCTTCTACAAATACTTTTCCAACAGCCAGTAATGCTCTTCTAGCATCTCCCCATCGAACTAAATCTGTATATCTATCCCATCCTTCAGTAGCAAGTTCTCTACGTCTTTCGTCTTTTACTCCTTGTAGATCATAGGCAGGTGCTGCTGGATTACCAGCTCCATAAGCTCTGTCAGTTACTTGTTGGAATGAAGATGCACCATCTCCTCCTCCTCCTAAAATAGAGGCTTCAGCATGCATCAATAATACGTCTGCATATCTCATCATTTTTTCATTTAAAGGAGAGTCTGCAAAATTTAATGTATTCTCTTGTACCGAAGCTGGTATGTGATATTTTCTCATCGTTGCCTTAGAAGTCCAAGATGGAAGAGTATTTCCATCCGAATCACATACTAACCAGAAGAAACCATAGGTATCGGTACCAAATATCCAATCACCAGAATTACTTTGATCTGGTAGTAAACATTGATCAGATTGGTCAATTTGACAATCACAACTAATAGGCCCTCGCAAATTACCCTCAAGATCTGTAGGTAAATCTGTTGTTTCTGGTGTTATAAAAGTCGCATTCTTTCTTTGATCTGAATCATCATAAAAATCAATTAAATCTTGTCTTGGTATAGCATTTCCGAATGCACTATTACCAACACTGCTATTAAACAAAAAACCAAACATTTGATGTGTTGCAGATCCTTGATTAAATATAGAACCTGGTGATTCAAAATTATTATAAATAATATTAGATTGATAACCAACTTCGAAAATTGACTCTTTACCGTATTCATTTAATAAACTAAAATTATCTGCAAAATTCTCTTCTAACGAATATCCCAAAGACATTACTTCCTCTGTATATAGAACTGTTTCTTGATATTCTTCTTGATACAAATGTGCTTTTGCTAAAAAACTATAAGCAGCTCCACTAGTTGCTCTACCTTGTTGAGGTGCCGATGCGGCTAATGTTTGTGCAGCTGATAACAAATCTGGTTCAATAACCTGATCATATACCTCTTGAGGGGTACTTCTTGGGATTTTAAAATCAAAATTAGCATCCGTAATTCTTTCTACTATTATTGGCACTCCTCCAAAGTTTTTAACCAATTCGAAATACGCTAACCCTCTTAAAAATCTTGCTTCTGCAATTAAATTAGCTTTTGTAGTTACTGGATCTTCATAAAGATCATCATTTGACTCTTCTATGATACCTATTGCCGTATTGGCTCTAGAAATTACCACATACCATTTTCTCCACCATCCTAATACACCAGGATTATTAGGAGGAATAGGGTTTTGATCAAAAACTCTTCCTGCAACCCAAAAATTTGCCCATTGTGAGAATACATTATCCGATCTTATATCTTGAAACATTAATGGAAAATGGTGTCCTAAATTATTATTCAAAACTTGCCATCTTAATGGATCATAAGCAGCAATCACTAACGATTCTATATCCTCTTCAGATTGAATTGCATCAGCAGTCAAAGAAGTAATTGGTTCTTTCTCTAAGAAATCATTCTCACAGGAAGCACACATTAAAAGACCAAACGCAATTATCAGGTGAAAACTAACTTTAATTCTTTTTATATGATAAAATATGTTGTTTTTCATTTTAATTATTTTTAAAAGTTTAATTGGAATCCAAAAATGAATGTTCTTGGTTGTGGATTAAATCCTCTATCAATTCCTAAGTCTAAAGAGTTTCCTGAAAATTGTTCTCCTATCTCAGGATCAGCACCGTCATAATCAGTTATTACAAACAAATTTTGTGCAGTACCATAAACTCTAAAACCATCTAATTTCAGCGGGCTCAATAAACTATCTCCAAAACTATAACCTAAGGTTAAACTTCTCATTCTTAAAAACGAACCATCTTGAACGTAAAAATCAGAAACCACTGGGCTCGCTGATGATCCCAATTGATTAACTACACCATTAGTAAGAAATGATTCCTTTCGATTAGTATATACTCCATCGGGACGGAATGTAGCATCAAAAACATCATTGCCTTGAGAGCCATATAAAAATGTACTCAGATCAAAACCTTTATATTCTAAATCCAACGTAATTCCATAAGTATAATCAGGAAATGGACTTCCAATAAATGTTTTATCTGCATTTCCATCACCATCAAAATCTCTATAAACTAAATTTCCATCTGCATCTATATTCTCTACTTCAAAACCAAAGAAACTAGAAATTGGTTCTCCGACTGTAGTTAAGGTAATTGGGTCATTAAAAATGAAAGTATTCCCTCCTTGCAATGGTTGACCATTTCTACCAATTCCAGTAACCTCATTTTGATTAAATGCTAAATTTGCTCCGATCTCCCATTTAAATCCACTAGCATATTTTTGTTTATATGAAATCAAAAATTCAAAACCTCTATTTTCAATATCAGCGATATTAGTAGCTGGTGCAGGGAATCCAGAAAGTACTGGAATACCTATAGGAATTAATACATCTGAAGTTTCTTTAATATAATAATCGATAGTTATACCTAATGCATTTTTTAATGCATTAATATCCAAACCTATATTAGTTTGTGTAACTTCTTCCCATTTAACATCTGGATTTTGCAAAAATGCCGGAGTAAGACCTGGGCTTAAAGTTCCTCCAAAATTGGTTCCAGATCCTGCATTAAGTATTGCAGAAAACTGATACGGTGCAATGAAATCACTACCATTTATACCCCAACTAGCTCTTAACTTTAATAAGTCAATAAAATCTGAATCCTCTAAAAAACTCTCTTCTGACAATACCCAACCCGCGGATATAGATGGAAAGTACCCTGTTCGATTATCATCTCCAAAATTAGATGATGAATCTGCTCTTAATGTAGCCTCGAAATTATATTTATCTGCATACCCATATTTTAATTTCCCATAAATACCGAGTAAGTTATTTTCATTTTGAATAGGTGCTCTTACTGTAACATTTGAAGGATTTGTTATTAAAGCAAAATTTACATCATCCAATGAATTTGTAAAAAAACCTACACCAGACATTGAAGTATTTAAAAAATCTACCTCGTATGAAGAAAACCCAGCCAAAACATCTAAACTATGATCTGAATTTTTAATAAAATCATATGCAATGTTCGCATCAAATTGTGCTAATTTAGTCTCTGTATTAGACTCTATTAATGTTCCATTTGGTGAATTCAAATTTTGTGTTGGAAAATCAAATGCAGGAAAAAATTGTTTTACAAAAGAGTTTGATTTATAATGATAATAAGTACTAGTCAACTTAAAATCTTTAAATACCTCCCATTGTCCTTTTATACTTGCAGAAGTAACATCTGTTTGATCATTATTATTATTTAATAACAATGCTAACCTAGGATTAGCAACGGCTCCAATAGAAGGTAAGGTTACTCCATTTACTACTACTGGAGCTGTTTGGTTACCAACGTTAAAAGGTACAGAAGAGTCGTTAGGATCCGTCACAGGATAAATAGCTGGAATAGCATTAATAAAATTAACTATTGATGTTCCTGTTACTCCTGCATTTTCTAGTAAAAAATTACGATCAAGATCAGCTAGATTAGCATTTATTTCAATATTAATATTTTCTCTAAGATCGGTTTCAAAATTAAGTCTAACATTTTTTCTAGTAAAATTAGATTTATTCTCTCTACCACCAAGTATACCATCTTGGTTAAAAATACCTCCAGAAATAGCGTAAGAATATTTTTCTCCTCCTCCACTTACGGTAGCTCCTAAATTACTAATCGGAGTAGTACTGTATAGTTCATCATACCAATCAGTATCTGGTAATAAAGCTGCTTCTGCTTCTGTAAAAGGAGTTCCACCATTCTCCACCTGAAATTCATTGTAATATTGGATATATTGATCTTTATTCATTAATTCCGGTGCTCGTAATAATGATTGAAAACCAGTATAACCGTCAATAGATACTTTAGGAGAAGAGGAGTTTCTTTTTCCCGTTTTAGTTTCTAATAAGACAACACCATTTCCTCCTCTTGCTCCAAAAATTGAAGCAGAAGCGGCATCTTTTAATAATGTAAAACTTTCAATATCATTTGCATTGATAAAATTAATATTAGGTACTTGCTGACCATCTACCAAAAATAATGGTGTGGATGATCCTGTAGATGCTGTACCCCTTAACCTAATTGTCAAAGGTGCACCTGGGGACCCAGATGTTTGTGAAACAGTTACTCCTGGTGCGGCTCCTTGTAATGCTGCTTCTGGCAATGCTACAGGCACTCTAGCAATTTGTTCATTGGATATTGTACTAACGGAAGTAGTCAATTCCTTTTTATTTTGTACTTGACCATATCCTAAAACTACTACTTCTCCTAATTGTTGAGCATCAGCAATTAATAGTACATTAACATTGGTTCTTCCATTAACGATAACTTCTTGCGTAATAAAACCCAAATAACTAAATATTAATGTTGTATTTTCACTTACATCATTTATAGTATAATTACCATCAAAATCTGTTGTAGTTCCGTTTGTAGTTCCCTTTGCTATGATATTTACCCCTGGAATTGCTATTCCATCTTGTCCTGTCACAATCCCTGTGACACTCTGTGCATAACTGTAACTAACCATCATGAAGATTCCCATGTAAAAAATCTTCAAAAAGTTATTTTTCATACGATTGCTTTTAAAATGTTAAAAAATTAAGTTGTTCTAGTGAATATTATGTAAAATTTCAAAGGTCTAAGTTAATTTCTCTTAATTCCTGTTCAAAAAAAGACAATTGTTAAGGTTAAAAAAGAAGAAACAAAACTGGCTAAAAAAACAGCAATAAAAAACACTTCAAAAACACTATAACCACCTGAAAAACAATTAGATAAAAAACAATTAAATACTTTTAAAAGCTATTTCCTCAAACGTTTAAGTAAATTATTCTATTTTAGAATTATAAAATTTAAGAAAATGAATAATCTCAAATAAAAACATCTTTTGTTAATCATATTGATAATATTTTCCTTGGACTAACATCTAAATCAATATTTTTTTTCTTAAACACTCGTTAAACTAGAATATCGTACTTGCCAAAATCTAAGTGGAAAACAATAATTTATTCTAACAAGAATCAAATAATCTTGGCATACTAGTTGATATTTTCGGTTGGAATTATTAATTATATAACGTTATACATTTATAATTTTAAAAATAAATATCTTTGCTAGCGTTAAAAAAACCTAATTATGAAAAAACTATTATTTGTAGCTATTGTTATGGCGACTACAGTTGCTTTTGCTCAAAAAAGAAAAGATCAAGAAGGAAGTGTAAAAAACCTTAAGGGAATTACTGAGTATAATCTTGTATTTGATTATGAAAATATTAAAGTTCATAAATTTGATACTGAGGAAGAGTTTCTAAAAGATAAAATGGAAAAAAGAGAAAAGAAACATCCAGGAGAAGGAAGAGGAGAAAAATTTAAGAAATCTTGGTTTGCGGATAGAGAAGAAAGATATGAACCAAAATTTATCGAATCTTTTAACAAACGTTTTGATGAAGGGGCTGTAAAAGTTGGTAAAGACCTTGCTAATGCTACACACACTATGAAAGTTAAAACTACTTGGATATATCCTGGATATAATGTTGGTGTTTCTAGACAGCCTGCTAAAATTAATGCTACGATTACAGTTTATGAAACTGCTAATCCAGACAAGATATTATATTCTACTAATTACATAAAAGTTCCAGGAGGAGGAGCATTTGGAAATGATTATAATACTGGTTACAGAATTTCTGAAGGATATGCAAAACTTTCTAAAGAGCTTGCAAAATATATTAAGAAAAAGGCCAAATAATCCTTTTTAACTTTTGGAATAAAAAAAGCGGTAATAGTATTACCGCTTTTTTTATGATTCTTAATATTTTAGATTCCATATTAGGTCTAAATTACTTCTACTTTTTGAGTAATTTATAAAGTTGTGTAGACGAATTACCATATAATTTCAGAAAATATATCCCAGTTTCTTTTTCTGATAAATCAAGGTCTATTCTTTCTTGTTTTTGACTAATCATATTATCTTCTATTGTTTTTCCTGATATATCTATTATTCTATATCCAATGTATTTATGATTTCTTGATAATACAACTTGCCCAATATCCGATATAGGATTGGGATATACGTAAGCATCTAAAGTACCATCATCGACACGTTGTAATTGATTATTACAAGATCCAACTATGAAATCATGTTTAGAACCTGCCGTATTATTTTCTCCTCCGGTTGGCAAGCTATAGGTATAATAAAAATAAATCTGATCTCCAGAATTTGCATTAATCTGAAATGGAATATTTGGAGTTACAATATATCCCGGATATGGGCCAGAAGTAGAGGTCCCGTAATAAAGAATACAGATATTTTCACCCATTCCAGTAATTTCCGGAACAAAAGTTACTGTTGGGTTTGTAGTATCTGAGGAGATTTCATAACTATATTGACCATTCACTGCTAATCCTACACAATTAGTAGTATTGGTATCTTCTGAAGCTCTAAACTCTATAAAATTAAGATTTAAACCATTGGAATCAAAAACAATTCTTAACTCATGATTTCCCCTATTTATCGGAATTCCGGTTACAGAAATTGTTTCGTACTGTTGCCAATTTCCAGTATTAGGTACAGATATCACTTCCGTAATGACAACTCCATCCAGCTCTAAATGAAATTTGCCATTGCCATTAGGGGAGGCTACACGGAAGTCGATATCATAACTATTATTAGAATCCGTAGCGTTTATATCAAAAGCTAACCACTCATTAGCATCAATCCAACCAACATTATATACTCCACCAATAACATCTCCTGTGTTTTCGATATCTACATTATCCTGTCTGTAAGCACCTCCAGTATTTCCTGTACTTAAATCATGATAACCAACTCCTTCTCCACCTTCTTTATAATCTTCGGCTTCTATGATTCCGGGAATTGTAAAACTATTATTAGGAGGTGTAACAATTTCGTTTCCATCAGTTGTTATCAATGTATTGGCCGGTACCATAAATGAATCTACCTCAACACCATCTTTATAAACAATACAAGTATGATCTATATTTTTAGAATTATAAACTACATACATTACGGTTCCATCTTTTTGAAACACACTGCTCATTGGTAAACTCAATCTATAGCTCGATTGTCTTAATCCAAGATTTTGAGAATTATGAGCATAGTAATATGTTAATGCACTTTCATTAGAATTATGAACAACATTATACTCTTGAGATCCCACAGCGCTATTCCAAAAATCATCAAAATTACTGGTCACTCCTTCTGGATCAAAAAATAGCTTAAAACCCCAAGAAACATTCATCCAATCACCACTTAGACCTCCTAAATCGGCTTCCATATTATTTATTATTGGATCAACAATAGCATTTACTTCATTTGTGGTCAAAAATTCATTCCAAAAACCATATGCCGGAGTAATTGGCAACCATTGTATTCCATGAATATAAGTATCTTGTGCTCCAAAAAAAGTTCCATAAACATATCTATTTATTTCTAAGATCCCTACAATCGGTTTATCATATCCTATTTCTTCAAATACTCCACTCTCATTATACCAATAATCTGCTATCGCTCTTCCTTCCATTACATAACCATACGCAGCGGCATCTCTCATATCAATGTTTTCAGTTATTTCACCAGTCATAAACATTCCTGCCCAGGATTGCATTGCTTCTGAAGTGGATTCTTGATTATTCCCAATAGCATTTCCTAAACCATTAGCGAAAGAATGTCCCATCCAAGGACTAAAAGTTCTCATATATGGGAAATCTTCATCATTTCTATCCCAATTTGCATAGGTTTTTATAACCTTTGTAAGCATTGGCCAATACTCATCCATTGCCCCTGGTTCTGCTATTTCTAATAATGCACCAGCATGAGCTAGATATCCATAATGAAAATGATGATCTGTAAAAAATCCTGAGAAAAACTCCTCATTAAATCCTACTAATGCTTTCCAAGCAGGATAATATGCATAATAAAAAGAGGTCTCTCCAGGTGTATAAGTAAGCCAATCATATGTTCTTTCCTTTGCAAAACTTAATAGATCCTGATAATCCGGATGTCCTATTTCTTTTGCGATGAGAACATACTTAATTAATTGGACTAAATATTTTCCTCCCCAATAAGTGCCGTTTGCAAAGTTATCTCGATCTAAACGAGCATTATAATCATCCACCATTTCTATCAATTTTGCTCTTTCATAAGGATTTATATCAGAGTTTTTAGTTATAGGTTCATTAAAATGAGGTAAAAGATTTGCATTAAATTCGTAGTCAAAAGAGAAGGTAGTTCCTTCAGCTATTTTTAACGTTCCTCTTGGGGTAGCCTTATATTCTCTATTGTTGAGAAAAGAAAAGTTATTCGTGTTTCCTCGATAATGATGAGGAATAAATCCCTGTAAAACGTTAGGTTGATCACCAATGATATTTGTTTTTTCTATCTGATAAGTAACATTTACTAAACCATTATCTGGTTGGTAATCATACAAAGCTTTTGTATCTGTAGGTTTTGTAAAAGCATAATCATGTAAAAAATTTAAATCTGATATTTCTGTTAATGCTGAAAATACTATGTATTTACCTTCGCTATTTATTAATTCTAGATCTCCATCTACTCCGTCTTTTGGTATAATGTTAGTGTTTTCCGTAAGATGAATTCCATATAAATTACCATCATATTCTATAATAAAGCGATCTACTGTAGCAGGAAAACTAAGTATATCACCATTGGCATCGTAATAAGTTCTAACTCCTGTATGAATAGATTGTATAATCGCATCAAATCCATTCGGTTTTGTCCAAACAAAAGGCATTCCTTGAGCTAATGTAACATCAATAGTTTGATTACTACTTTGATGCTGTACCTCTAAATCTACATGCCAATCTGACCAATTCGTCGCTATTGTTTTATTAGCTGTAAAGCCATCTCCTGTTAGCGTCACTAGATAATCAACACTTATCCCAACACTCTCATCTCCTCCCCAATCTTTTGCTGTTCTGTGACCTATTTGATAACCATCTGCATTAGCTCTAGACAATAAAGGGTACGTCCATAGGTTTCCGCCATTACGAGAACCATCTGCATTTTCATTATACAAAACACTTGTCCACCAATCATTTGTAGGTATTGGTTTTCCTGTCATATTAGAACCAACATCTAAAGTAGGATTTAACGCCACACTTTGAAATGTTCCTTGTGTAGGATCATTGCCAATATATTCATGTGAGGGAGGATATTCTGCATAGGAACCACCTCCAACAGAAATTACATTTTGTGACCAGGTAGACACACTAAAAATTAATAGAAATAGTAATATACTTGTTACTTTTCTAAACATTATGGTTTTTTTCATGAGTACGATATTTATTTGAATTTTCAATACATCTTATAGATTTGGATATTAAATATGGTTTTTGAAAAGATTAAATGCGATATATACTCCTCGATTTTCAAACGAGAAATTTTAATACCTAAAGAATAAGAAGTAATATGAAAACTTGGTTTTATACTTATATAAGTAAGGAGCAGCTTTAAGAAAAGCTACTCCTTACTTAAAATTAGTTTTTAAGTATTTTATGGATGGAAGATTCTGTGTTTTGCCCATATGTTTTAATCATATATAAACCTTTGAACAATGAACTTAAATCAAGTGCTAACTCAGTCTCTTCTACGTTTACCGCCCTTTGGAGCACTAACATCCCATTTGTATTATACACGTTAACTTGATATATTCCTTTCATTTTTGATAATGTAAGAATATTATTAACTGGATTTGGATACATCTCTATTTTCAAAGGATTCTTTTCTATTTCTAACCCTAAGCGATTACCACAGGAACCTACTACAACATCATGTTTAGATCCAGCTGTATTATTCTCACCTCCAGTTGGTAAACTGTACGTATAATAAAAACTAATCTGATCTCCAGAATTTGCATTAATCTGAAATGGAACATTTGGAGTAACTAAATATCCAGGATATGGTCCTGTAGAAGAAGTACTATAATATAGGATACAAATGTTGTCTCCTACTCCTTCAATTTCTGGAATAAAAGTTATTGTAGGGTTGGTATTGTCTAATGAGACTTCATAACTATATTGATTATTAACCGCCAATCCTGTACAATTAGTAGTATTAGTATCTTCTGAAGATCTAAACTCTATAAAATTAAGATTCAAACCATTAGAATCAAAAACAACTCGTAATTCGTGATTTCCACTACTTATTGAGATTCCGGTTACAGAAACTGTTTCATACTGTTGCCAATTTCCAGTATTAGGTACGGATATCACTTCTGTAATAGCAGCACCATCCAGCTCTAAATGAAATTTACCATTACCATTAGGAGAGGCTACACGGAAGTCCACATCATAACTATTATTAGAATCCGTAGCATTTATGTCAAATGCTAACCATTCATTAGCATCAATCCAACCCACATTATATGCACCACCAAGAATATCTCCTGTGTTTTCTATATCTACATTATCTTGTCGATATGCACCTCCCGTATTTCCGGTACTTAAATCATGATAACCAATACCTTCTCCTCCTTCTTTATAATCTTCGGCCTGTAGTATTCCGGGTATCACTATATAGTTTCCAGTATTTCCATTTACAGTCACAGAAGCTGAACCTGTAACAGATCCACTTGAGGCAGTAATAGTATAGGTTCCAATATCTGAAGCAGTATATAAACCATTAGAATCTATAATACCGTTAGTAACTGTCCAATTAAAATTGGTCTCATATGAATCGCCGCTTTGATCAAAACCTTGCGCACTAAACTGCATTGTTTCTCCTTGGTTAATTTCAACATTATTAGGAGAAATAATTATTGATGATAAAACCGGAGTTTGTATAACATCTTCTTTTGTTAAAGATCTTAGATTATCTATATAAAATGTATCTCCACTACTACTATTAGGATCAAATAGAAATACAATATTATCTATTTGAGCATCATTAACCACTAAATCTGGTGTTCCTGTAAGAATAAACTCTAATGTATGCCAATTATTTTGTTCTTTTACCGCTGCCTGATACACACTGTGTCTTCCGGTTGGATAATTTGAAGGGTTCGATAACGAGCTAGCTTCTAATTGCCAACTAATAATCGTTCCAACAGGTGCACTGGTATAGACATCCATTGCAAATCTTTTATCTTCAGAAACGTAAGCACTGGCATCTGCTATAAAGTTAGTATCAAAAAATAAAACATCATATAATTCTGCATTATCCCTTATGTAACTTCCAGCTTGTGATGAGTTATTTACTTCATTCCCTCCTGGGTTTCCAACATTTTCTACATAGATCCCAGTAGTTGTATTATTCAACGAAATATTATTTACTCCGTTATAGTTATGAATCATCTCAGAAAACTCATACGTAGGTGGATATTCAGTAATTCCATATCTGAAATTATCAAAATAAAATGTTTCTGAAACATTAGAATTAGGATCAAAAAGAATTGAAATTTCATCTACCGATAAATTTGATGTTCCGGCGTCAGGTGCTGTAGTATAACTAAATGCAATGGTATGCCATTGACTCTGTTCTTTAACAACACTGGTATATTGACTATTTCTTCCTGCAGGAAAATCACTATTCGATCCAACACTGTTTTCTAAACTCAAAGAAATTTCAGTTCCTACAGGTGCAGATGTAAAAACATCCATAAAAAAGATATTATCTCCTTCTATAAATGGGCTTGAATCCTTTATCGCATCTGTATTAAAACTTACGACATCATATAATTCAAAAGTTCCTCTATCATATTGCGCTGCATTAGTACTATTGTTAACGCTATTGGGACTTGGATTGGCAACATTTGCTGTATATTCTCCATTTTCAAAAAATAATTCCAATTGATTTATTCCATCATAATTAGCTATGATAATTTCTTCTAATAAAGTAGGATCAGGAGCATCCATTTTTCTCATATTATCAATATACACTGTATGCCCTGTAAAACTATCTGGATCAATCAACAAAACAAATTGATCCACATCTAAAGCTCCTACGCTCGCATCTGGTCTATCTAATAACTCAAATTCTAACGTTTCCCATTGATTCTGAGAAATTGTTTTCGCACTGTATCGACTATGACGACCAGCTGGCCAATCACCTGCCGAGAGTGAACTGTTTTCTATCTGTAGTATAAACTCTGTACCGATCGGTGCATCACTATACACATCCAACCAAATAGATTTTTCTCCTGATGTATACTCCAAAGCATTTCCTATATTAGAAGTGGCCATGTACAAACCATCATATTGTGCTCCAGTAGCCCTAACATACCTACCTACTATTGAAGAATTATTAACATTACTTACTCCTGGATTTGAAATAGATTCTGTTAAGGTCCCATCTGTGGTTGATGTATAGGTTAAATTTCTATTTCCCTCAAAATCCTCAAAAACATATTCTAAGGTTTTTATAGGATTTACAGAAACGCTCATTTTAAATTCATTAGTACCACATTGTGGAACATTTACAACAACTTTTACATCTCCTTCAGTCGTTCCCCAATCAACTAAAATAGTGTTAGTTCCTTGGCCAGAAGTTATCGTAGCACCAGTAGGAACTGTCCAACTGTAAGATGCTCCAACTGTCTCTGTTATTGTATACGGTTTATCTGTTTCACCTTCATAGACACTATTATCTCCAATAAGTTGTGTGTTAAAAGTTCCGCTATACACCCTAACATAATCAACCTCCATCTGTGTAGGGTAATCTGCTGGCGTAGGTGGAATATTTCCGGTATAAGGAGTTCCAGGACCTCCAACTGCTACATTAAGTATTAAATACCAATCTCCTTCACTAAAAGGCCAAGGATCTACAGTGTTACCCGGAGTAACAGTATGATATAATTGATCATCAACATACCATCTTATTTCGTTAGGTTCCCATTCTACAGCATACTCATGGAAACCTGAAGACAAATCTAATCCTGCATTAAATTCTCTACCATTATACTGCCAACCTCCATTAGAATAATGTACAGTACCTCCTATACTCTCTGGATTTTTATGTTGAGATTCCATAATATCAATTTCTCCTGTAAAGGGCCAACTTCCATTCTCTGGCAACATCCAGAAAGCAGGCCAAATTCCTCCCGCAGAAGGCAATTTAATACTGGCTTCATATCGTCCATATCTAGAATTAAATTTTCCCGCAGTGATCAACTTTGAAGAAGTAAATTGTTTTCCTCCTGCAGCTTCATTTCTAGTTGTAATCACTAAATTTCCATTTTGTACAGTAGTGTTTTCTGGTTGATACCATTGTTCCTCTGCATTACCCCAACCACAGAGAGTGGGGCATCCGTCTCCATTATCAAAACTCCACTTAGTGAGATCGACAGATGAACCATCAAATTCATCATTAAATATAAGTTCTGAGCATTGGGATTGTACTACATTACAGAACAATGTAAATACAATAAAGGTTTTAAAGAATAAGTGTGTTTTCATAATTAAAATCAATTTGTGTAATTAAGTTTGTGTTAAAAATTTTATATACGTAATTCCTAACCATATGCATTTTATACATACAGCATTACTTTTCTTTGATATTTAGATTATTCTATTAAATAATCAGAATATCAATTATGTTTTTTCCCAAGTAATTCCGATAAACTGAAATACTTTATATATTTCAATTATCTATTTCCGTATTTGATATTAAAAAATATCATCATCTTAAATCTGATTTCAGTTGTATATTGAATATATACGATGCCGAAATCAAGGGTAGAGCTGAATTAAATATTCCTTGTTATTATAATGGTTTTTATTTCCAGATTTTGATATAATCAATCACAAATTGCTTTGGAAAGATAGTATCATCAACTTCTGGACCCCCAAAATTACCACCAATGGCAAGGTTAATAATTATATAAAATGGCTTATTAAAAGGCCACGTTTTATCATTTTTTTCCTCTGGAGAAAATGTATAAACCAGTTTGTTATCTATATAAAAATCAATTTTTTCTTTAGTCCAAGCGGATTTATAAACATGAAAACCTTCTTCTATTGCATAATCAATAGTTTTCTTAGAGTTCTCAGTATCACCAAAGCTTTGTCTTGTGTGCAAGGATGTGTATATCGTATGAGGTTCTTTTCCCACATATTCCATAATATCTATTTCTCCACAATCTGGCCAACCTATTTCATCAATATCACCACCTAACATCCAGATAGCAGGCCATAAACCATGTCCTGTGGGAAGTTTAGCTCGTACCTCTATAGAACCGTATTGAAACTCCATTTTGCCTTTTGTAGTTATCCTACTAGACCCATAGATATCGCCTTTTTTAGTCGCAGTAATAATCAAATTACCGTTTTCTAATTTGGCATTTTCTTTAGTATAAATTTGTCTTTCATTATTACCCCAACCACATAAGTTAGGGCATCCATCTCCTAATTGATAATTCCAATAAGACTCATTTAACTGAGGTTCATCAAAATTTTCTTCCCAAATAATTGAATTCGATTCTTGACAAGAATAAAAGAATGATAAAAGAATAAAATAGGTTAAGAGTTTTTTCATTTTACTTTAATTCAAAAGTTGATTTAATAGTTTTATCAGAGCTTCCTCCTATATAGACTTCAAACCCTCCTTTTTCTACAATCCAATTATTATCATTATCATAAAACCCCAAGGTCTCAGCGTTCAATTCAAAATTAATTGTTTTAGTTTCCCCTGGTTTTAAAGAAGTCATTTCGAAACCTTTCAATTCTTTTATTGGTCTTGTAACGCTTGCAAAAAGATCTTTAATATATAATTGCACCACTTCTTTTCCTTCATAATCACCTGAATTAGTTACATCAATAGACACTTTAATTTTTGGAGTGTTAACCGAAATGTCTTGTGCGTCTATCTTAAAATTACTATACTCAAAACTAGTATAACTTAATCCGTGACCAAATGCATATAACGGAGTGTTCTCTTGATCCGAATAATGTGACCAAAAAACAATATCAGGAGCTGGTTCTACGGGTCGACCTGTACTTTTATGATTATAATAAATCGGTACTTGACCTACATTTCGAGGAAATGACATCGGTAATTTTCCGCTAGGATTATACTCTCCATATAAAACCTGAGCTATCGCGTTTCCGCTCTGTGATCCAAGGTGCCAAGCCTCGACGATAGCGGGAATATGTTCGTCTGCCCAAGTAATAGCCAATGGTCTCCCGTTGTTTAAAACTAAAACGATATTCTTATTGACTTTATAAATTTCTTCTAAAAGATCTTGTTGTACGCCAGGTAGATCAAGTTCTGTTCTACTTCTGCCTTCTCCACTTTGGAAACCAACTTCACCTAAAACCATTACCACTACGTCAGACTGCGCTGCAACCTTAATTGCTTTTCCAAACTCACTTTTGTCTGTAGTATTAATTTTAGTTTCCGTTACAAATGCCGTATTTCCTAAAGAAACATCAGCTCCTTTGGCATACACTAATGTATTGCCTTTATATTGTCTCATTCCTTCTAAAACAGAAACAGCTGTATTATCATCTGCGGCAATTCTCCAACTTCCTAATGGGCTATTTTTATCTTCTGCTAAAGCTCCAATTAAAGCTATTTTCTGTCCTTCCTTTTTTAGTGGAAGTAATTTATTATCATTTTTAAGTAATACAATGGATTTTTTAGCAACATCAAGTACTGCCTCATGATTTTCTTTACTTCCTAAAATTGTTTTCTCTCTATTCGCATCACAATATTTATAGGGATCATCAAATAAACCAAGTTCATATTTTACTCTAAGAATTCTTCTTGCCGAATCCTCTATCAAATGTTCTTTTACTTTTCCTTCTTTAACTAAGTCAGCTAAATGTTCTACATATAAATAGGATTCCATATCCATATCTGATCCCGCATTAACTGCCATTTCTGCGGCACTTTTACCGTCTTTTGCATATCCGTGAGCTATCATTTCCGTAATCGAACCCCAATCTGAAACTATAAAACCATTAAAATTCCAATCCCCTTTAAGAATATCTCTCTGTAACATTTTATTCCCTGTTGCGGGTATACCATTAAGCACGTTAAACGAATTCATAAACGTTTTTACTCCTACTTTATTTGCAGCTACAAAGGGAGGAAAAATCATATTGTTTAAGGTAGAAGTTCCCACATCTACAGTATTATAATCTCTTCCAGATTCAGAAAAACCATATCCTGCAAAATGTTTTGCACAAGCTGCAATTGTATAATTCTCTGATAAATCTTCACCTTGAAAGCCTTTTATTCTAGCTACCCCAATTTTAGAACCTAAAAAAGGATCTTCTCCTCCACCTTCCATAACTCTTCCCCATCTGGCATCTCTAGATATATCCAACATTGGTGCAAAAGTCCAATTAATTCCAGCTGCAGAAGCTTCCAAAGCTGCTACCTCAGCAGATTTTCTAATCGCTTCCATATCCCAGCTTGCTGATTCTGCCAAGGGAATCGGACTCATTGTTTTATATCCGTGTATAACATCAAACCCTATAATAAGAGGAATTCCTAATCTTGATTCTTCTACGGCTATTTTTTGTACTTTCCTTACATCTTCAACTCCTCTAACATTTAACATAGAGCCTACCCAACCTTTTCGTAAGTGTTCATATTTTTTAGCAGCTACTCCTTCCTTAGGTTGTGGTCCCGTTAAATCCCAAAAACCGTTATATTGATTCATCTGACCAATCTTTTCTTCTAAGGTCATAATAGCAAGAAGTGAATCTACTTTTGCTTCTATTTTACTATCTAAACCGTCCGAAACGATTGTTGTATTAGTAGTAATACCTTCGGGTTTCTCTGAGGAAGAATTGCAACTCACTAAAAACAAACTACAAAGGATACTAACAAATATGAAATCACTCTTTTTCATTATAAACAATCTAAAAATTTTATTTAAGCATTATTAATGTTAATGAGGAAGGCTATCTGTGGTAAATAACCTTCCTGCTAAAAACAATTTAAAACTAAGTGTATATCTATTGATAAACTCTTACATAATCAATTTCCATAGTAGACTCTGTAAATGCAGGATCTATGGCTCCTCCAAAAGTTCCTCCCATTGCTACATTAAGTATCATAAAGAAGTCATTATTATAAAATGGCAAATTATTAGCATAAGGAAACGTGTGATATGGATTACCATCAATAGAAAACACAATTTCCGATGATGACCATTCTACACTATATACATGAAAATCTGTAGAAGCACCTGCAATATTGGTTTCTTCAAAAATTGCATTACCTCCACTATTTCCGGGGAAATGAAGTGCACTGGATACTACGTCTTGATTGTTACCAACATGTTCCATTATATCAATTTCTCCACAATTAGGCCATCCAACTTCTGTAATATTTGAGCCTAACATCCATATAGCTGGCCAAGTACCTCCTCCTGTTGGTAATTTAGCACGAACATCTACTTTACCATAAGTAAATGAAAATAAACCCTGAGTTTTAATTCGTGCAGAAGTATATCCTCCATTTTCTGCTCTTGCCGTTATTTTAAGTAATCCATCTTCTACAATTACATTACTAGCATCATTTGTATACGATTGCGATTCTCCATTACCCCAGCCATTATCTCCAGTGCCTAGATCATATGTCCAATTTGCTGTATTTGGAGCACCATTTGTATCGAATTCATCCGCCCAAACTAATGTATCAAAAGGAGGTTCTGCTATATCATCTGTCCCAGAATCTTCTGGTACAAATGTATGATACCAAGCTAATTGACCTCCTCCAAAATCACTTGAAACTTCCTGAATACCTCTAACACTAAGTTTATCCGCAGTAAGTTCTAACACTTGATATTCCATAGCGCCAGACCAGTAAGATAATGTACTATTCTCTACACTAATTATTCTTGTTCCTTCTTCGTTTTCAAAAATCACAAAACTAGTATTTGTTGCAATCTGATCTGTAATATCTCTACACTCATCTACAAACTGCGTTGGTGTATCATTTGGAAAAAATCTAGTTACTTCTGCCCAGTTCATAAAAGTTTGATTGGCGTCACCCGTGATTAGCTCAAAACTATAATTATCATTAGCATCATAACTAAAAACAAGTACATCATCATATATGCAAGGGTCTAATTGATTAGGAGAAGCACTAAAGAATTCTGGAAAATCATTGGTAGTCGGTCCAACACCGAAATGTCCACCAACACTACTATCCCAAATCCATCTTTTACTACCATCCCCACCAATCATCTGGAGTGTTGCTTGATCTATAAACAATCGCACATCTAAATCTAGTTCAATTGTTTGAGAAGAAGATGTACCTCCTGTACCAAAAGCAACTACCGTAATAAAAACCGAATATTGTCCAGATTGTGTATATCTAAACGTTTGCGATTCTCCTGGTTGTGCCACTAATGGGTCTCCATTTTGAGTAAAGAAAACATGAAAATTAAGTGCATCGTCTGCTTGTGGAGTAATTGTAACATTACCCGTTTGCCCATCCTCTATAACCGCATCAATCTGTAGATTTGATGGCGGTAGAATTGTTCCTAATTCTGCATCATCATCCTGACAACCGAAAAATGTTGCTAAAATTATAAATAGCAATGTTTTTTTATATATCTGTATCATTTAAATCATTTTTAGTCTTCAACTTTACCTTTTAGTCTTATAAATTCTAAAGACGTATTAGTCTATACTGCCAGAATACTCCAGAACCCGCTTCGACAATAACTGATATCGTATTTGTGTCTATAAAAGTTATACTATATGTAATAGTGCTTGGTACTGCTACATTAGGTAACTCTCCTTGGTTATTTGCTTTTGCCAAACCAATATACGCTCCATCTCCATTTACTGTTAATGTTCCTGCTGTTTCGTCATAAATATAGCTTGCTGCATTGGATCCATCGTGAGGAGCAACTGGTGTACCACATGCATCACTTCCTCCTTGCCATCCTTCAATCCAAGATTCACCATTTAACACGTTGCTAAAAGTACCATCAGAACTGAAAACGTAGAGATCATTATAATAACAAGCTCTTTCTGCAACACAGGCATCATCGCAAGCAAACCAACTGGTATCTCCTGGTGTTGGACCTACACCTAAAGCTCCTGCTTCTGGGGCAAGTTTCCAAACTCCTTCAATTGGCGTTGAGTATGTTTCTCTAACTAATCTATACTGCCAAAATACTCCTGAACCAGACTCTACAATAACACTAATCGTATTATTATCAATAAATGAAACGTCATAAGTAATTGAACTAGGAACTGCAACATTAGGAAGTTCTCCCTGATTATTTGCTTTTGGCAATCCTACATAAGCTCCTTCTCCATTAATTGTTAATGTACCTGCTGCTTGATCATAGTTATATGTAGCAATGGCATTCCCGTCATATGGTGCAACCGGAGTACCACAAGCATCACTTCCTCCTTGCCATCCTTCAATCCAAGTTTCGCCTGTAAGTACATTGCTAAAACTACCATCTGTATCGAAAACATATAAATCATCATAATAACACGCTCTTTCTGTAACGCATGCATCGTCGCAAGCAAACCAACTAGTATCACCAGGTGCTGGTCCTACACCTAAAGCTCCAGCTTCTGGGGCTAATTTCCATACTCCTTCAATACTAGCCATAACAGAACTTGTTAATTCTATATCATCAAATAAGTATTCTGAATCGTCTCCTGCAACATCAAAATCAAAAAAGATTACTACTTTTTGATACTCATTATTAGTATCTATTGCACTGAAATCAAACTCTAATTCTTCCCAATCATTGGCTACGGTATTAGTTACATCTACTTCGTGCGCTATATTTCCATCAGAAATATTTTCAACTTTCAATTTTATTGTTATTCCGCTTTTTGGAGAAAACACTTTTACCTTAAACAATTTATTACTGGAGAAATCTATTGGGTTTTCTAACTGTAAAAAAGAACCTGCAAATACTTGCGCTCCAGAAGGTTTTATAGTTTGTCCAACTCTTGCACTTGTATTTAAACCTGCTTGATTTGGATTATCTATCACTTGTGAAGAAGCATCTCCAAAACTGGTAAACCCATAATTTACTGTAAATGACTCGAAATCTACTGGCAATGTAACTGGATCATTTGCTTCTGTAATAGTCACTACTTGTGTAGCTTCTGTTGTTGCAACACCTGCTCCTCGAGCAACCACTCTAACTGTATAATCACCAGGACTTTCATAAGTATGCTCCAATATTTCACCAGGCATTATAATTGTTGGTTCTTCATTTTCTACATCTCCAAAATACACATCAAACAACATTGCAAAATCGGCGTTCGCACTCACCCTAACTATGGCAGGGTTTACTGTATCTTGATCTAATGTTATTTCTAAGTTTTCTGGTGCTCTAAATGAGATTGTTAAAAGCTGAGAGAACTCACTAGTAAGTCCGGTCGCTCCAACGGCAACAACTCTTGCCGTAAAAGTACCTTCTCCATAAATATGTTCTGCGGTACTTCCTGGAGATATTATGGTTGGTTCTTCATTATCAACGTCTCCAAAATAGATCTCAAATGACGAAGTAGCTTCACCACTTGGTGTTACGGAAACGAGTCCCGTATCATCTTGCGTAATATCAAAAACTGCATTTACCTCTGTTGGTGCTGATATACCTTCAAAGGCATATGAAACATCATCTTCTTTACAACTGTTAAAACCAGCCGCTAGAATAATTATAATTAATAATGATTTTAAAAATTTCATCTTCTTCTAATTTTTTATTTTTAGTATCCTGGATTTTGTTCCCATCTATTTCCGGCCAATTGAATTTCTATTAAAGGAATAGGAAATATTTCGTGTTTTCCTATAACGAAACCATCTATTTCGGCTGCAGCTCTACCTGTTCTTACTAAATCGAAAAAATGATGTCCTTCTCCTACCAATTCTACTCGTCGTTCTTGATAAATTGCATCTGCTAAGGCAGTTCCTGTTACAGTAACATCAGGTAATTGAGCTCTAGTTCTTACTCTATTAAGGTATGTTTGCGCCTGACCATCATTACTAGGTGATTTTCGATTGTGTGCTTCTGCTGCCATCAGCAAAACATCTGCAAATCTAATTGCCCGATAATTATTAGGATTAGTAAGGTTAGCATCTCCGGTATTAAGATCTCCTTGACGAGCAATATATTTTCTATTAAAATATCCAGTATGTTCAAAACCTATAGAAAAAGTTGCTCCTTGAGCTGCAGCCCAAGCATCTATATCCAAAATAGCTACATCTAGTCTAATATCTCCAACTTCAAATGCATCTACAACTTCTTGAGTAGGTACATTAAAGCTAAAACCTGAATCAAATAATGGTCCCGAATAATTTCTGATTCCATTAAAACCAACAGCTACATTACCTTCACTACATTGTAAACAACCAAAACCAGCACCTTCTACATCTGTATATTGTACTTCGAAAACGGATTCAATATTATTTTCTCCTTCTTGCTCAAAAATTGTATTGTAATCAGTCACTAAATCGTAAGGTCCTGCAATCACAAGATCTAACACATCTGCAGCTTCCGTAAATTTATCTTGAAATAAATATACCTTACCTAAAAGCGCTCTTGCTGCTCCTTGAGTTACTCTTCCAGTTTCTGCTTGTGTTACTGGTAAATTATCAGCTGCGAATTGTAAATCTTCCTCTATCAGTGCATATACATCTTCTTTAGCAGATCTATCTATACCGGTTTCTTCTCCAAATAAAATTCTTTTATCTATTGCCAATGGCACATCTCCAAACCATTTAACTAATTCAAAATAATAGTAAGCTCTTAAAAATCTGGTCTGAGCGATCACTTCATCTTTTCCAGAAAAATCGGTTTTATCCTGAAACTCCATAATATAATTCGCTCGATTAACTCCAGCATACATCCAACTCCATATATCTCTAAGTTGTGCATTAACAGGCGTATGCATCATGTCATCTATTTCCTGTATACCAGGTGTATCTGATGCGCTTTCTCCACCAGCCAATGTGTTATCAGATGCAATCTCTCCTAACATTACATTGATATAGGTAGACTGCAATAGATCGTAAGCTCCTATCAATGCGTTTTGATAATCTTCTTCGCTATTAAAAAAGTCTTCTGAATTTTCATCCTCTGAAGCTACATCTACAAAATCGTCACTACAGGAAAAAATTATAGTAAATAGTGCTAAAAAGACTACTACCAATTTGATATTATTTTTCATCTTTTTCATCTTGATTAAAATTTAAGATTTACACCTAATAAATATGTTCTTGGTACAGGATAAAACCCTTGATCAATACCTGCTCCTATTGGACTTGCAGTGTTTGGATCTGGATTAGATTGATACGCTGATGGATCATATCCTTGATACTCCGTAAATGTGTATAAATTATTTACGGATGCATAAATTCTAAATTTGTCCACACCAATTGGTTTCATAAATTGATCCGAAAAGGTATATCCCAATTGTATATTTTGAATTCTTAGATAAGAACCATCTTCTACATAAAAACTAGAAAACAAACTATTAGAATTAGCACCTGTCGTTACTCTTGGAAATGAATTCGTAGTTCCTTCGCCTGTCCAGCGATTTAAAAATGCATTACTTCTATTTACTAACGGCTGATTTCGCTCATAATTCCTAACAATATCATTCCCTACCGAAGCGAATGCATATGTTGTAAAGTCAAAATTCTTGTATTCAAAACCAACATTTAGACCCATAGTAGCATCTGGAATAGGATTTCCAATATCCGTTCTATCATCAGAATTAATTTCTCCATCTCCATTTACATCAACGTATCTAAGATCACCTGGAGCAGCATTTGCTTGCGTTGCGTGAGCATCTACTTCTGATTGATTCTGAAAAATTCCATCTGTTTGGAGTCCATAAAAATAACCAATCGGTTTACCCGCTTCCATTCTTGAAGGAGGATCTTGACCTACTCCAAAAGAACCACCAGCAATAAAACTATTTTCGCTATTTACTGATACTACTTCATTATCTAAAGTCGTAAGATTAAAACTTATGTTGAACTTAAAATCTTCTGAAAATTGATCATTATAACTTATTAAAAACTCATACCCTTTATTTTCTACAATACCAGCATTAATAATTGGTGGAGCTGATCCTGGTGCCGAAACCCCCAAAATTCCTGAAACAGGTGCAACAACTAGTAAATCTTCTGTTCTTTTTTTGAAATAATCAAATGTGATATCTATTTTATTATTAAACAGCCTTGTATCAAACCCTATATCCAAAGTCTTTTGTTGTTCCCATTTAATTTCTGGATTTGATAATTGCCCAATGGCAGTACCTATTATTAATTCATCATCAATTACATAAGCTCCTTCTCCGTTTAATAATGAAACAAATCCAAAATCACCTATTCTATCATTTCCAATAACCCCATAACTTCCTCTAAGTTTCAAGAAATTTAGCCAACTACTATTATTCAAGAATGACTCGTCTGATACTACCCAACCGACTGAAGCAGAAGGAAAATATCCAAACTTGTTTTTGGGTCCAAATTTTGTAGATCCATCTCTTCTAATTACAGCAGAAAGTAGGTACTTCCCCTTATAACCATATTGTAATCTTGTGAAATACGATAGTAACCTACTATCGAAAGTGTTTCCTCCATTCTGAAAATTATCGACTACGTCCGATGCTTGCGAAATATTAGCATTATCATATGAATTATCAATAATATCGAAACCGGTAAAACCCGTAAATGTTCCCGTTGTTTTAAAAACAGACATTCCTAATAATACTTTTACATCGTGATCATCAGCAAATACTTTTTCATATTTTAGAAAATTATCCCAAGTAAAATCTCTAAAGAAATTTTTAAACTCTGTAACACTACTTCTATCTACATTAAACACTTTTCCTGATCCGTAAAACACTTCTGGAGAAAAGACTTTACCATCAACTTCTGAATAATTAAACTGAAACCTTGATTCTGCTGTAAAATTGCTTAGAAAATTATATCTCAATCCAAAAGTTGCTCCAACTCGATTAACTCTTGTATTATTAAACGTATTTTCTATTTGCGCTATTGGATTAATCACTTCATTTCCTAAACCTTCTGCCAAAGTAAAATCTCCATTTTCATCTCTAACTGATAATGTAGGAGCCATATTTAAAGCATTAAACAAAACAGATCCTAACGTATTTTCTAATAATGTTTCCCTATTAGTCTGTGTAAAAATCCCTGAAGTTGTGAACTTAAAGTTTTTAGCAAAATCTAAACTGTAATTTAATCTCCCTGTAAAACGTTCGAAATTAGCATCTGATCCACCTACAATTCCATCCTGTGTCAAATAAGAAGCTCCTCCTGAATATGTGGAGTTTTCACCACCACCAGAAACATTAAGATTTATATTAGAAATTGCTGCTGTTCTAAAAATTTCATCTTGCCAATCTGTTCCCTCACCTAATACGGTAAAATTAGGAAATGGCGGAGTTTGCCCACCAGCAGCAAACGACTCATTAATAATAACACCGTATTCTGTGGCGTTAAGTACCGGTAATCTTCTTGTAGTTTCCTGAAAACCAGCATAAGAGTCTACTTCGAATTTTAAATCTGTATTGCGAACTCCTGACTTCGTTGTAATAAGAATTACACCATTTGCCGCTCGCACACCATAAATACCAGCGGTAGCATCTTTAAGTACATTAATACTTTCTATATCATTTGGATTTAGTACACTAAGATCCTCTATTACATTTCCATCTACCAAGATCAATGGTCTACTATCTCCATTTGTAGATATTCCACGGATGGATATCGTAGAACTACTTCCGGGAGATCCAGATTGTGATGTGACATTTACACCTGCTACCTGCCCTTGCAGTGCTTGTTCTATTCGTACCGGATTTAATTCTTCAATAGTTTCAGCTCCCACAACAGAAACTGCTCCAGTAATTTCTTTTTTAGTCTGTGTTCCATATCCTATTACAATGACCTGTTCTAGAGATTCACTATCCTCCTCCATTATAATATTAATAACAGGATTCTGACCAACTGTAATTTCTTGAGTAGTAAAGCCTACATATGAAAAGGATACAACACTTCCAACAGATACACTGTTTAAACTGTAGTTTCCATTAAAATCTGTCACTGCTCCGTTAGAAGTATTTTTAACAATGACATTCACTCCTGGTAACTCTAGTCCATTGGCATCTTTTACGTTTCCTCTGATCTGAATTTCCTGAGCATTAATAACTGTTGTTAAAAACACAGCCATTAAGAAATAAGCAATTTTCATAAATGTTTTCGTTTGATTTACTCAAATTTACCGACGAACATTAAGAAATCGTTAATAACCAACCACAACAAAAAACATACAGTATTTTAGAATACTTAAAAAATTAATAACTTTTTTACGGAAAAACCCAATAAAAACAGGAAGTAATAAAAGTTTCTTAATTATTAAAAAAATGTAAAGAAAGTATTACTGTAATAGCACTACAACGTTGGAGTATAGGTAATGTTGTGGTGATAAAAAGACATGTTGTAGTCCTAAATTTCAAGGATGTAGTTCACTAAACTATCTGAATGCTCTAATTCTAGTTTTTTTCTTAAACGATATCGCTTAATTTCCACACTTCTTACAGAAATGTTTAACAATGGTGCTATTTCCTTAGAAGATAAATTAAGTCGTAAATAGGTACAGAATCTTAAATCATGAGGAGTTAAATTATCGTGCTTTGCTTTAAGTTTTTTCAGAAAATCTTTATCTACACTATTAAAAGCTTCTACAAAATGATTCCAATCGTCCTTATTATTTAAGTTTCTATCAATGATTCGTTCTACATTTTTTAATCCACCTCGCTCAGACTCCGATTTCTGAAGTTCTTTTTTAATAGTATTAAGAATTTCGTTCTTTTTAATAATATTCATTGTAGAAGAAGCTAACTCTCGATTTTTACTATCTATATCCTGAGTTAATTTTTCATTATTAAGTTTCATTATTTCTCTTTCACTCTCTAATTGCTTAAGCTCAAGTTGTTTTTTGTTTTCTTCAACCAACTTTTCTCTTTGCTTTGAATAATAACGTTTGTATGCTCTGTGCATTATCAACAATAAAACCAAAAATAAAACAGAATATATGATAATAGCTAAAACAGAAAAATACCAAGGCCTATCAATAGTAAATTTATACTGTAAGACATTATCGCTCAGATCATTCCCAATTTTAGCTCGAACCTTAAAAGTGTACTCTCCGAATGGTAAATTCTCGAATACAATGTTGGTTTTTGTACTCCAACTACTCCAGTCTTCATAAAAGCCATCTAACTTATACTGAAACTTTGAAATAAGGTATTTATCATATTCGGGAATTGCATATGAAAAAGAAACTGTATTTAAATTAGATTCGAAAACAGGAGATGTATCTAGAAAATCGATTTCTTTGAATTCTGTAGTCTTTTTCTTTGCAAAAACTTTTTCTAAAATAATCTGATGCTCTCTAGACTGAACTCTAGATAAATCCAAAATCATATATCCATAAGTAGTTCCTAAAAGGTATTTATCATCTATTAAATGAAGGATATTTTCAAAACCTATCATTTCCTTTCTCAAGACATACGGTACAGGCACTTTTATTACATCTAAATTATCCGAAAATTGACTTTGAAAAATATAATCCAATTCATCTTCAGCAAAACTCCAAAGTCCTCCTCTATTATCTTTTACAAGTTTTCCAATACCTTTTTTTTCTATATCAAAAGCTTTGCTAATTAAATTGTTTTCTTCAAACTTTCTCTTTTCTTTATTATAAGAAAACACTCCTTTCTGATGTGCATAGAAAATATTGTTTTTATACTTGGCAATACTAGAGTTTTTACCTTTTGGGGCCGTTGTATCCTTTACAACTTTTTCCACTTTTGTAAAGTTCTTATCCAGTGTTAAATTAAAAAGTCCTTTGTATTCATGATTGATCCATAATTGATCTTCATATATTTCTAAAAACCTTGCAGAATAATCAAACCCTTCTATTTTATGTCTCAATCCCCATGTATCATTTTGTTTTTGTAATATACTAAGGCCTCCATAATGCCCTTGCAATAACCAATCAGGATGTCCTGGAACTACTCGAAAAATCCAAGTCCCACCAATAGCACAGATTAAACGAGAACTATCTTCTTCTATTTGAAAAGTTCCCGAATCATGACCACAGAACAATGTATCATCATAGCTAAAAAGATTCCAGACTTGTCCGTTCGTACCTTCGACAAATTTAAATTGCTCATCCTTACCTAATCTCTTGTAAAACAACCCTTGATTAGTTCCTAGATACAATAAGTCATTAAAAACTATGGTAGTATATACGGTACCAATTGTCCCTTTATCATCATTAAAACTCTGTATAGGTGATTTTAAATTCAGACAATTAATTCCATTGTCCAAAGCGAGCCAAATATTTCCATCCATATCTTCAAAAGAAGATAATACCGTATTGTTATTTAACCCTTTGTTCTGATTAACCTGATAAATAACCTCACCTTTATCAGATAGGTAAATAAGTCCATTAGATATTGTGCCTACGACTATACTGCCATCTTTAAGTGTTGTACTACTATAAACCGTAGCGTCGTTTAATAGATCATCTGATTCTGTATTCCATTTACTAACTTCTCCATTAGAAAACTCAAAAAAACCTTTTGTGGTTGTAAGTACAAAAATCTTGTTATTAGATTTCCAAATGTTTACAATCTTATCACTTATTACCTTAGCACTATCTATTACTAATATTGGCTGTCCTTTTTCGATTTTATAGATCCCATTATTTAAATCATGATAATAGATTGTACCATTAACATTAAAAATATTGGTAAGAGTTAATTTAGACTCTATTATTGAAATTTCTTCTGTAATAATATTGTATAAGTAAATCCTATCTAAGGACTGAAATAGTATCCAATCACCCTGATTTACTATATGCCAAAACTGCTCATCTTCTATAAGCTTTTCTTTTATAGTATCACTAAGTGAGTTGTATTCAAGTTTGCCAAAATTATTCTTTTTCCAATATCCAAAGTTCATATAGAAACCTGTATAAACACGCTGATCTACAACTTTTACAGATCGTATTACGGTTTCATTTGGTGTTGGGTACAATTCCCAGTTGGCACCATTAAACTCTAAAAGACCTTTATTATTCGCTACATAAATATATTTATTCTCAGCTTGAGATATAGACCAGTTTTGTGTTTCTCCTCCATAAGCATCTGGAGAATAAACTTCTATCGGCGGTAATTCTTGGGCAATAATTATCGCCGAAAAAAATAGAGATAAAAATAAAAATGTCTTTTTAATATATTTCAATTATTTAAAATAGATATAGGTAGATATAACAATTAAACATACTATAGCACCTACAATTTTTGTGTATTTCCAAGGAGTAATATCTACTTCCTTAGTATATTGCTGTTCATATGCTTCTTCTCTTGGATACAATTTACCAATAATTAACATGATAATTATGTTAACTACAAAAAGAATTGCCATTACATGTAAAAAATGAGGATAGGCAGATGCTTCTACTCTACTTAATTCAGATAAATCAGTAATACCATTAGCCTTTGCAGCATCTACTGCGTTACCCTGAAGTATTGGTTTTATAACAAATTGACTCAAAATATATAATACAGATCCGGAGATAATACCAATTTTACCAGCTATAGCAGGTACTTTTTTCGTAAGGTACCCTACAACTATGATGGTCAAAATAGGAATACTATAAATTCCATTCACCTCCTGTAAATAATCAAAAAGACTCCCAGCATTTGCTATAAATGGAGCCACAGCCATAGCTAATACTGCTAATAAAACACCAAAACTTTTTCCTGCTTTTACTACTTGCTTTTCACTTGCTTCCTTATTGATATATTCTTTGTAGATATCAAGACCAAAAAGAGTAACCGAACTGTTTAATGCACTATTAAATGAACTTAAAATTGCTCCAAACAATACTGCCGCAAAGAAACCAACTAAAGATACTGGTAATACTCTACTAACTAAAGTTGGATATGCCTCATCTGCAACCTCTAACTCTCCATTAAAAAGATGAAATGCTATAATACCTGGTAATACAACTATAATAGGACCCAATATTTTTAGAAATGAACCTAATAATAGACCTTTTTGACCTTCTTTAAGATTTTTAGCACCTAACGCTCTTTGTATAATAGCTTGATTTGTACCCCAATAAAACAATTGAACCAACATCATTCCGGTAAATATTGTTGCAAAAGGGATAGAAGATTCACTATCTCCAATTACCTTAAATTTTTCTGGGTTTGTAGTCATCAATGTATTAATACCTTCAGAAATACTACCATCTCCAATTTCTAATAAACCAAAAACCGGAATCATAATACCTCCTATTAGTAAACCAACAGCATTTATTGTATCAGATACTGCTACAGCCTTTAATCCCCCGAAGATTGCATAAATTGATCCTATCACACCAATACCGATAACACAAATCCAGATAGAAGTTTCTTTAGAAACCCCTAATAATCCTGGGACATCAAACATAGTACTAATTGCTAAAGAACCAGAATACAATACAATCGGTAGAAAAACTACAACATAACCAGTTAAAAACAAACCTGATGTAATTGCTTTCGTTGTAGTATCATATCTTCTTTCTAAAAATTGTGGTACAGTTGTGATTCCTCCTTTTAAATATCTGGGTAATAAAAAAATTGCAGTGATTACCATAGCAATGGCGGCCAATGTCTCCCAAGCCATTACTAAAATACCTTCTGTATATGAAGAACCATTTAACCCAACAATCTGCTCTGTGGATAAATTAGTAAGTAGTAAAGAACCCGCAATTACTACAGCAGTCAAACTACGTCCTCCCAAAAAATAACCATCTGAAGAAGTTTCATCGGTTTTTCTTGTAGCCAAATAAGATATAATAGCAACTAAAAGTGTGAATCCTACGAAAGAAATAATACCCATATTAAAATTTTAATGATTTGTTAAAAATCATAAAAATATCAGATATTATTCAATACCATTAAGAATTATATTAAAAAAATAAGGATGTAAAGTTTTTGTATAGGTCTTATTAACAATAAAACAATGAAAAACAATTATTTAGAAAATATCACTTCTTGTAATGTATACTATATCTCCAATAAGAAAAAGCTCCTAAAATAGCCCAAACAACGAAACTATAATAGACTGCAGTCGGCGTCACTACCTGATCCCCGCTAGCATAAGAATGCAACCCTTTTAAGTAGAAATTTACTCCGAAATATGTCATCAAAATAGACGAAACTGCAAATACAGACATCAGATTAAAAAACCATCGACCACGCAAACCAGGAACTAATCGCATATGTATTACTAGAGCATATACCATAATACTAACTAAAGCCCAAGTTTCCTTTGGATCCCAGCCCCAATATCGCCCCCAACTTTCATTAGCCCACATACCACCAAGGAAATTACCAATGGTTAACATCACCAAACCTATAGTCAATGCCATTTCATTAATAATAGTAATCTCTTTGATATTTAGCGCCATTCTCTTTTTGTTAGACTTAGTGGTCAATATCATTAATAATAAAGAAAGGATTCCTAGAATAGCACCAACAAAGAAAGGCCCATAGCTGGCTACTATAATGGAAACGTGAATTAAAACCCAATATGAATCTAAAACAGGTTGTAAATTTGCAATTGCTGGGTCTGTCCAATTCTCATGTGCAAAAAATAATATAATAGCAGCAACAAAGCCCGTGGCCGCAACAGTAAGGTTACTCTTTTTACCAAACGCCAACCCTAACGCCATTGTTGCCCAAGCTACATAGATCATAGATTCGTATGCATCACTCCAAGGAGCGTGACCAGATACATACCATCTAATTATTAATCCAGATGTATGTACCATAAAAATCAATACAGTAATTCCCATAAAGATTTTTACCAACACTTTTACAAACTTATTTTTATAATAAAATATACCAAAAATGATAATTAGAATAAATAGCAAACTAATAATTCCATAGTACCTATATAATGTTCTAAAAATATCATACTTATTAAGAGCTATCTCAGCTTGTATTTTTTCATCTGTTGGCATTACCTCGCTTCCAAACTTTGTTTGAAATGCTTTGATACTTTCTAGATACTGATCAGGCTTACTATAATCACCCGTAGTTCTTGCTTCCTGTAATGACTGTATGTAAATAGGAATAATTTGTCTAGTATAAACGGAATCCATTCCAGTAAATTTGTGTTCATTTAACTGCGGGACTGACACCCATTTATTTCCTTTGTCATTAGGAACCGGAAAAATTCTAAGAATTCCTCCTCCCAGAGCCTGATTTAACAAATAGAATTTTTCGTGCGTTTTTAAGAAATCCTTTTCAAAACTACTTGGTGTACTTGTACTACTTGCTTTTTCTAAATAAGGATCTAACTTATAAGAACCATCTTGTTCTACTAAATCTATAAGAGAAACTCTTCTCTCTGATTTCGAAACCCCTAAAATCTTACGAATACTATCATTTTCTCTTTGTATCTCAATAATAGGAATGCTATACCATATAAAAGGGTTCTCAACCATAGATACAAATACCTGATCTGCAGTTAAACCCTCATACGTATCTTTTTTACTTAACTTACGAAGTAATTCTGAAGAGAATGTATTTACAGGTTTCATTCTACCTCGCTCATCTTGGATAATAATACTACCAAATTTCGCAGCGTGCTCTTTGCCAACAGCATTGGCTTTTATAATAGAATCTAACTTAGCTTTACTTGGTAAAGTCTGAAGATGATTTACATGGTTCGGTTCTTCCTGTTGTGGTTGTTTTTGTTGTTGTGCAAAAGAAAATGTTGAAACAAACAATGTTAATAAAAGAGTCAATTCTTTCTTTTTTGACTTTACTTTATTTAACATCTGTTCTAAATCCTTAAATCTTGATCCTTTTGTGAAGAGTATAAGCATTAATCCTAAGTATAATAACATATATCCAGCATAGGTAACCATAGTTCCCCAATAATCATGATTTACAGATAATACCGTTCCTTTTTCATCTGGATCAAAAGATGCTTGAAAAAAACGATATCCTTTATGATCTAAGACATGATTCATAAAAATATCATATGGTTGAGGCGCCGCATTCTCTTCTACAATATCTACTTTACTCATAAAAGATTTATATACCTTTTCTGTTCCTGGCTGCTTCTCTGCAATAAAATCATTTAATTTTAACGCAAAAGGAAGCTCTAGTCGCTTAGAACCATAGCTAAAATACATATCAAGTCCGCCTAAAGAAATTTTCTGCATATCATTTGCATACCCTTTCCCTCCTAACAACTTTACTTCTTTGGTTTCACCGTTAGTAGTAACATCGACAATAAGTGCATCTTGCTGTCCTTTATCTTTTATCTCAATTGGAACCACATCATATGTTCCAGTTAATACTGGATCCGGAATTACAAATTGCATTCCAGCGGTTTGATATAAAGATCGTAACATAAGAGGTTGAACGCTATCTTTAATTACTAAACCTTGCTGTTGATCAGCCATTCGTAAATAAGATCCCTCAAAAGGAGATTCTATATAGTACTCATCATTCTTATAAGTGATATTAATAGCACCTTTTGTAGGTATATTAAAAGCAACCAAAATATTATGAATATTTGATACTTCACCTTCCTTTAAATAATGGTCGTGTCTATTGCCATCACCTGCTTCTACGATCTTAAGATAATTCTCTCCATCTTCCTTCTCGACTAAGCCCATTTCTGCACCGGTAATATAATCTCTATATTGTATTGTTACAGGCTGACTATTATAATCCGTATTAATTGTAAAATCATTATTGGTAGCCTCAGTCAACTCTAATTGTTCCGAAATTGGTCTTCTACGAGGTTCTCCGTTAATTTCTCCATCAAGAAAAACCGTTAAATATGTGCGTTCGGATAAAAACTCTGAAGTAGTTTCTCCTTCTCGTATTGGCATTACGCCCTCATAACTTATATATCTAGTTATAAAAGCACCAAGAAGAATTAAAATGAAAGAAAGGTGCAAAAGTAATGTTGCCCATTTTTCTTTTTTGTACAATTTATATCGAACGATATTTCCGCAAAAATTGATCATAAAAAAAGCCATAATAGCTTCAAACCACCAGGTATTATAGATCCAAATTCTTGCTGCTGTTGTTCCATAGCCATCTTCTAAAAATGTTCCTACCGCCATCGAAGCAGCAAAAACTAAAAATAGAACAGCCATTAATCTCGTAGAAAATAAAATACTTGCTAACCTCTTTTGCATTGTAATTTTTTTAGCTCGGCAAATTTAGTGTTTTTGGCAGGATAATCAGACATTCTAATTATCCTATTTATTGGTTTTAACAGAACTATAAAACTTGTCTAATTTTTAAAGTATGTTCCTTATTTTAGCCAAATGATTACAGTAGTTATTCTTGGTGCCGGAAATGTAGCACAACATCTATATACTGCTTTTCGAAATCAAAAATCGACAGAAGTAGTACAATGTTACAATCGAAAAGGAATTTTAATTCATAAAGATCAAAAAAAAGCATCTATTACTGATTCTCTAAATAATTTAAAAAAAGCCGATCTATACATCTTAGCGATAAGTGATGATGCTATAGAAGAGGTTTCAAAAAAATTACCTTTTAAGAATAGATTAGTTGTTCATACATCAGGTAGCGTTCCGATAGCTGCTATTAATGATAAAAATGCTCGAGGCGTTTTCTACCCTTTACAAACATTCAGTGCTACAAAAAAAGTAGATTTTAGCAATATCCCTTTTTGTATTGAAGCAGATAATGAAAAAGACAAACAAATTTTAAGAAACATCGCCTCTCAATTATCAAAAAGAATCTATGATATTAATTCTGATCAAAGAAATGTATTACACGTCGCAGCTGTATTTGTAAATAATTTCACAAATTATATGTTTTCCGTGGGAGATGAAATTTGTAAAGAAAATGAAGTTCCTTTTGAAATCTTACATCCATTAATACAGGAAACTGCAAAAAAAATAACTGAGATAGAACCTCAAAACGCTCAAACGGGACCAGCTATTCGTAAAGATTACCAAACGATTGAGCGACACCTTAAAATACTTAAAAATAATTCACAAAAAGAACTATACAAAACACTTACCAAAGCAATACAATCTAAATATGGAAAAGAGCTATAAAGAGTACCTACAACATATCACCACCTTTATTTTTGATATAGATGGGGTTCTAACCGATGGGACAGTATTAATTAATACCGATGGAGAGTTATTAAGAACTATGAATATTAAAGATGGATATGCATTAAAAACTGCAGTTCAACAAGGATTTAATGTATGTATTATATCTGGAGGAAAAAATGAAGGCGTAAGAAAAAGGTTAGAAGGTCTTGAAATAAAGGACATTTATTTAGGAGCTCATCATAAAGTGGAGCAACTTAATGAATATACGGATAACAAAAACATAAAACTGGAAAATGTCTTGTATATGGGTGACGATATCCCAGATTTACCGGTTATGAATATGGTAGGATTACCAACCTGTCCTCAAGACGCAGTGGCAGAAGTAAAAGAAGCCTCAAAATATGTTTCATTTAAAAAAGGTGGGAAGGGTTGTGTAAGAGATGTTATTGAACAAGTCTTAAAAGTACAAGGAAAGTGGGTTGCTAACTATAATGCCAAAGCGTAAACTCTTTTATCATTTATAAAAAAGATACTATGAAATTAGTCTTTGCTACTAACAACCTAAATAAACTAAAAGAGGTACAAGAGCTTATCCCCTCTCGCATTCAACTACTAAGCCTGTCCGATATCGGTTGTACTGAAGATATTCCGGAAACTTCTCCAACTATTGAAGGCAATGCTATTCAAAAAGTTCAATATATCAAAGAACATTATGGATATGATTGCTTTGCTGATGATACGGGATTACAAGTTGATAGTCTAGATGGTGAACCTGGTGTATATTCTGCTAGGTATGCAGGAAAAGCAAAGGATTCTAATGCTAATATGCTGAAACTTCTAACAAACTTAGAAGAAAAGGAAAATCGAAATGCACAATTTAAAACAGTCATTGCACTTTGCATTAATGATAGGCTACATACGTTTACTGGCATCTGTAAAGGAACCATAACTAAGGAAAAAAGAGGAGATCAAGGTTTTGGATATGATCCGGTTTTTCTACCTAATGGATTTGATGAAACTTTCGCAGAACTATCTCTTGAAGAAAAAAATAATATAAGTCATAGGGCGATAGCCATTAAAAAACTGATTATATTTTTAAATAATTAACCTGCATCTGGAAATGCCAACATATCACCCATTCCAACTGTAAAGAGCCAGTTTCCATAAATAGCGTGTTCGATAGAAACTAATGTGGTTGATTTTGTTCTTTGATATGTAAATGCAAATAAAAGTCCTCCTAAAAAAGTAAGCAACTGAACAAGAAAGCTTCTTAAAAAAATATGCGCTAATGAAAAAAGAATTGCATTTAAAAAAATAAATAGCCATTTATTCTTTATCAAATTTTCATATCTATCATAAAAAAATGTTCTATAAATAACCTCCTGTGGCCATACAGATAGAAAGGTATATACAATTAAAATGACACCCCATAACATAGGTTTCTTTATTAAAACCGAAAATAACTTATCGGGAGCAACCCAAAAAACATACAAACTAGTAACCACCACAATAATAGCTAGTTTAACGACCGTTTCTTTCCAAAACGGCTTCCAAAAAGTTTTATCTGGGAATTTTATTTTAAGAAGTTTAGATTTTCTTAAATGAATAAGAATGTATACAAATCCAGCAACAGTTAAACCAACTTTTATAGGAGTTGGATAGGTAAATAAAAAACTAACCGGAAGTAAAACGAATAAAAAGAACAGCTCAATTCCTCTAGTAAAAGTAGGTTGCATCAATATTAATTTTTCACTAATTTCTGGATAAAAAATGAAACAAATCATTTTTTAACAAATAAAAAAAGCCTCTGGGCAAGAGGCTTTTGTTTAGGGAAATCAAATTTTGGGGTCTATTCGATTTACAATTTTGGGGTAATCAAACTTCGGTATTCCAAGAATACCTTAAAACTAATTCATGTTATATCAATCATTAACAACACTTCAAAGATACATGCTATATCAGAAAAAGGCGATAAAGTTATTTTACAAAAATTAAATAATATCGATAAAAAGCATTTTTAATCGATAAAACGCAAGATCACTAATTACTACTCACCTTATACTTTGATATGAAACATTTTATCACTGCAAAACACTACAAGGAAGATACATGTAAACTTAAATAATAAAAAAGCCTCCTGAGGTTAGAGGCTTATTAGCATTGGGGGCGAAATAAATTTTGGGGCAAAAAAAGGTACTTAAACATAGAGGTAACATTAAAACTAATTCTATTCAGTAATTACTCTTTTTTTACATTTCAAAAATACTATTAACATTTAATTTTCATAGATAACAATAGATAAACAAACAATAAAACATCGATTAAAAGCAAAAAAATTCGATAAAAACATAGATTCTTTAAATCAAGAATTAACAGAAAGTAATACGCACAAAAAAGCCTCATTAATGAGGCTTATAATTTGTCAAATTCAATCTTGGGGGAAATTAAATTTGTTGGGGCAAAAAAACGTAAACAAATAATTCCAATTTTTCTCTCTCGTTATATATTCAATTCCTTTATATCTTTTCTTCTGATGATTCAAAAGTACTTTATAAATACTTTTTTTATAAATATCCTTATACAAATATAACATATTTAATCGACAAAAAACAAATATAATCGACAAAAAACACAAAATGTTTTTAAATAGCCGAAAACCAAAGTGTTTTTATAACCAAACAAAAAAATACATTGCATAAATTTTATTAATATCGTAACATTACATCCTTAAAATTTCGAATACAACGTATGGAAAGTCAAAATATCAATCCCACTGGTCCCCAAAGTGAAGAAATTATTGAGAATAGAGAATTAAATATTTGGGAAGCATTAATTCCGATTATTGCCTTAGTAGGAATGTTATTTTACAATGTTTATTTTGCTTTTGGTGATGATGCCTTAAGTGGAAGTAATCAATTTATTTTACTTCTAGGAGCAGCGGTTGCTGCCATCGTTGGTTTTTTTAATAAAGTCTCTTACAAACAGATGATGGAGGAAGTTGCTCGAAATGTTAAATCAACTACTGGTGCTTTGTTAATACTTCTTATGGTGGGTTCGTTAGCAGGAACTTGGTTAATTAGTGGTATTATCCCTACAATGATTTATTATGGTTTACAAATTCTTAATCCTACCATTTTTCTGGCTGCTTGTGTAATTATCTGTGCCATTATTTCTATTGCTACCGGTAGTTCTTGGACTACATCAGCTACTGTGGGTATTGCACTTATAGGAATTGGCGATACCTTAGGTATTTCACTTGGTATGACTGCAGGTGCTGTTATTTCTGGAGCATATTTTGGTGATAAAATGTCTCCATTATCAGATACTACTAATCTAGCTCCTGCAATGGCAGGAGGAGAATTATTTTCGCATATAAAATATATGACCTATACCACAGTGCCTACTGTAATAGTTACCCTTATTATTTTTATTATAATAGGACTTACATTGGATACTTCTGGAACTCCAGAAATTGGGCAACAATTAGAAGCAATAAAAAGCGCATTTACAATTTCGCCTTGGTTGTTTATTGTACCAATTATTGTTATTGGTCTTATTATAAAAAAGACGCCTCCTTTAATTGCCTTATTAGCTGGTACATTATTAGGAGCTATTGCTGCTATTATTGCCCAACCCGACATCGTTATAAATATCGCTGGATCCGAAAAACTTGATTTCAATTCTGCATATATAGGTGTAATGAAAGCAATGACAGTAGATACAGCTGTTGAGACTTCTAGTAAAGAATTAAATGATCTATTTACAGCCGGTGGAATGTCCGGAATGCTCGGTACCATTTGGCTAATTGTTTGCGCTATGGTTTTTGGCGGTGTTATGGATGCTATTGGTGCTTTAGCCAGAATTAGCAAAGCTTTATTAAGTTTATTTGACTCTGTATTTGGATTATTTGCCAGTACTGTAGCTAGTTGTTTAGCATTAAATCTTACTGCTTCTGACCAATATTTAGCAATTGTAGTACCAGGAAGAATGTATGCCAAAGCATTTAAAGATAAAGGGCTTGCCCCAGAAAATTTGAGTAGAACTTTAGAAGACTCCGGAACAGTGACTTCAGTATTAGTTCCATGGAATACCTGCGGAGCTTATCAAAGTGGTGTTTTAGGTGTTCCTGTCGTAGATTATTTCTTTTTTGCAATCTTCAATTGGCTTAGTCCATTTACAACATTACTTTTTGCTGCTTTCAGAATAAAAATTAAACAATTAGGGGATAAATAACAATATATATCATAATAAAAAAGCGCATTCATTAAAGAGTGCGCTTTTTTAATTTTTCAATTTTTATCAATAATAGGGATCGGCTTTTTATCATTATCAATTGCTACAAATTTAAACAACCCCGAAACTGCTATCTCACGATCATAGTTATACATCTCTTCTTTATAAATATCAACTTTTACCATACAACTAGTTCTACCTACTTCTTGAACCTTAGCTACAAGCTCTATAATAGTGCCCTCTGGAATAGGTTTTTCAAAATCAATTTTCCCTGTAGAAATCGTCACGACTTTTTTCCTACTAAAACGGGTAGCACAAATGAAAGAAACCTCATCCATTAATTGTAACGCAGTTCCACCGAATAAAGTTTCATAATGATTGGTTGTATTAGGAAAAACAGCCTTAAAGATTCTGGTTTCTGATTTTTTGATTAATTCATCAATAGTATTCATACAATAGTTATATAGTTTTTTCTTATCATTTTAATGAATAAAGATACTTGTTATACCTTTATCTTTGTCCTATATTTTTTAAAATTCTAGGATGGAAATTATTGAAAGCCTTCAATGGCGATATGCAACAAAAAAGTTTGACAATACTCGTAAACTGCCACAAGAGAAAATTGATATACTTACTACAGCTTTTAACCTGACTGCCACTTCTTATGGATTGCAGCCTTTAAAACTAGTAGTTTTAAATGATAAGGAAATCCAAAAAGAACTTACCGCACATTCTTGGAACCAACAACAAGTAGCGGATGCATCCCATATCTTAATTTTTTGTATTGAAAACACAGTAGGTGAAGCATATATCACAAAATATTTTGATAATGTAAAAGCAATAAGAGATACTCCCGAGGAAATATTAAAACCTTTTAAAGAACAACTGATAGATTCTTTTGAAAATAAAAGTGCAGATGAAATTTCTAATTGGGCAGCTAAACAAGCATACTTAGCTATGGGAAATCTGTTAACCGTATGCGCAACAGAAAAAATAGATGCCTGTCCTATGGAAGGTTTTATTTCTGAAAAATATGACGAAATTCTGAATCTTACTCAATTGGGGTTAACTTCTGTTTTAGTTCTACCTGTTGGATATCGATCTAAAAATGATATGTTTGCTGATTTAAAAAAAGTAAGACGTTCTATTAATGAAACCGTCATTACATTGTAATCAAATACTTGGCAGGATATTTGGTGTCTTAAAAATGTTATATTTTTGTTGCACCTAAAACTTAATAAAAAATGAAAAAAATAGTTCTTTTTTTATCATTAATCGCTACAACGTCTGTATTTGCTCAAAATAGTGAGTTGTACTGGTTAAATGATTTTGAAACTGCTAAAGAAATTTCTAAAGATGCTAAGAAACCAATTCTTATGTATTTTACAGGTAGTGATTGGTGTGCTCCTTGTATTATGCTTGAAGAAGATTTTTTTAGTACCATTAGATTTAAGGAACTATCAAAAAGATTAATTTTATTAAAAGTAGATATTCCGAGAAGAATGGATGTAATTTCTGAGGAACAATTAAAAGCAAATAAAAAACTACTAGCTAAATATAATAAGGAAGGTGGGTTTCCTAATATAATTGCACTAAATCATAAAGGGAAACTACTTGGTAAACAAGGCTCCTATAGTGCTTCTCTTAGAGATCCTGCTAGATACTTTAGTTTTGTTACCATGATTATTGAGAATTACTAAATAAAAAGATAAAACATACACTATATAATCAAAACTCTTTTCGGTATTTTTGCCGAAAAGAGTTTTTAATTTAACACCTCACCTATGCCTGGATTCGAGCTATTTGGAGCTGAAGAAAAAAAAGAAGTTCAAGATGTATTAGACAATGGAGTTTTAATGCGTTATGGTTTTGACGGGAATCGTAATGGACACTATAAAGCTTTAGAACTTGAAAGAGATTTAGCTGCAAAAATGCAAACGAAATATGCTCAAGTAGTATCTAGTGGTACTGCAGCTCTTACAGTGGCTTTAGCCTCTGCTGGTATTGGATCAGGTGATGAAGTAATCATGCCTACCTTTACTTTTGTAGCTAGTTTTGAAGCAATCCTTTCTGTTGGAGCTACTCCTATCTTGTGTGATATTGATGATACATTAACTTTAAATCCTGAGGCGGTAAAGGCTGCAATTACATCAAAAACTAAGGCGGTCATGCCCGTTCATATGTGTGGTTCTATGGCTGATTTAAAGGCCTTAAAAGTAATCTGCGAAGAGAATAATTTAATCCTTTTAGAAGATGCATGCCAAGCAATTGGAGGTAGTTATGATAGTAAACCATTAGGTAGTTATGGTGATTTAGGATGTTTTTCTTTTGATTATGTAAAAACTGTTACCTGTGGAGAGGGTGGTGGATTGATCACCAATTCTAAAACATACGCTGATAATGCTCATAAATATCAAGATCATGGACATGATCACGTTGGTAACGATCGTGGAGCAGAAACACACCCCTTTTTGGGATACAATTACAGGCTTTCTGAATTGAATGCTGCAGTTGGTATTGCTCAATTAAGAAAATTAGATCAAACTATAGCTATTCAAGAAAAAAATTATTCAATTCTTCGAGAGGCTTTATCAGAGATGCCACAAGTAAGCTTTAGACGAGTTCCCGAGACTGGAATTGAAAGTTATGCTTTTTTAAATATATTCTTACCTTCTGAAGAATTAGCAAGAAAAGGACACAAAGCCCTTGGCAGTCATGGTGTAGATGCCTGTTTTTATTGGTTCGATAATAACTGGCACTATTATAAAAAGTGGGAACATCTATTACAGCCTACATCGTTAAATGCGTTATCGCAAGCACAACTAGATGGTCTACAAAGAAATAATCAATCTTTTGATGCTAGTGATGCTTGGATGGGTAGAACAATTTCTTGTTTAATAAAAGTAGGTTGGTCCGAAGCAGAGGTAAAAGAAAGAGCTTCAAAAATGATTGAAGCTCTACAAAGTATATTATAAAAAAGGACTGTTTCCTAGTAGTTCACATATTCTACTATTTCTAATCCGTACCCTATCATTCCAACACGTTTTTGTTGAACAGAGTTAGACACTAATCTAAGTTTATGAATATTTAGGTCGTGTAAGATTTGAGCACCTATACCAAAATCCTTGCTATCCATTGCTATTTTCGGTGCTTTAACGATATCGCTTCCATTCTGCGCTTCATTTAACGCTTTTAATCTGTTTAATAAATTAAACGACTGACTTTCTTGATTAATAAAAACAATTGCACCTTTACCTTCTTTATTAATACGAGTGAACATAGCGTCTAAACGCTTATCAGCATTGTTGGTCAAAGTACCAAGAATATCATTATTAAATAATGTAGAATTGATGCGAGTAAGTACGGGTTCATTATCTGACCAACTTCCTTTTGTTAATGCTATATGAATCTGACTATTAGTAGTCTGCTTATAAGCTCTTAATCTAAAACTCCCAAAACGTGTTACAATATCAAAATCTTCTTTCTTTTCTATTAGCGAATCGTGCTGCATGCGATACGCAACTAAATCCTCAATAGAAACTAACTTAAGATCATACTTTTTAGCAACTTCTACTAATTCTGGAAGTCTTGCCATTGTGCCATCCTCATTCATAATCTCTACAATAACACCAGCAGGTTCCAATCCTGCTAATCTTGCAAAATCAATTGCCGCTTCTGTATGTCCTGTTCGTCGTAAAACACCACCTTCTTTTGCTTTTAATGGAAAAATATGTCCAGGTCTTGCTAAATCATAAGATTTAGTGTCCGGGTCAATCAAAGCTTTTACGGTTTTAGCTCGATCACTCGCAGAAATTCCTGTAGTAACACCATTACCTTTAAGATCCACAGAAATTGTAAAAGCAGTTTCCATAGGATCCGTATTATTATCGACCATCATATTTAGTTTGAGGTCTTCACAACGCTGTTCTGTTATTGGAGTACAAATTAACCCTCTCCCATGAGTTGCCATAAAATTGATCATTTCTGGAGTAACTTTTTCCGCTGCTGCAAGAAAATCTCCTTCATTCTCTCTATCTTCATCATCAACCACAATAATCACCTTTCCTTGGCGAATATCCTCTATAGCTTCTTGGATAGTATTCAGTTTTAACTTGTTTTTAGTCTCAGTAACTTGTGACATAGCAATACAATTCTTAATTTAAAAGCAAAGGTACTTTATATAATTATCAAATGGAATAGTATCCACTAATTATCTGATTTTCTTAAGATCTTTATTTAATCTTTTATTATAGAAAAAATATAGTATTGGAAATAATGGAATACCAATAATTAGAAAAATAATCAAGGATGGTTTCTCTATTAACCCTTCAAGTTTTGTATAAAAACTTTTCAGATTAACATATGATTTAACCAAAAAGACGATATACGAGATTACACCTAGACCATTAAAAATTAATAGCATTGTTTTATTGCCACCAGCATCCTTTGAGATCAACATAATTACAATATTTACTATTAACAATAGTAAAAACAATGCAAATACTAACGAAGAATTTTCTTGAAAATTTATTTTATTTTTCTCAACCTCAATAAGAGTATTTTGATCTATCTCTACATCAATTTCTTGATTAATCGATAAACTTTTATTTTTATTCTTTTTATCGGATCTCTTTTCAAAAAAATCTCGAATAGGTTGTACTAACATATCAAAACTCGCTAATCCCCTATCTCTAGTAGCTCTATACGTAAGGAAAATACTAAGTGGAAAAATAATAAACGTAGACAACCAAGATCCAACAAATGGAGGAATCCCTCCTTCTTCTGCCCCGTTCTTAGCAAAGATTCCAATAAAATGATATGTTAGAAACAAGACCACTCCAATAACAATTGGCAACCCTAATCCTCCTTTTCTTATAATCGCACCTAATGGAGCTCCTACAAAAAACAGTAAAATACAAGCTATGCCTAGAGCGTACTTATCATGTAATGACATTTCATACTTATTAAGTGCTCTCTTTTTAACATCTAATGTTCTTTTAGCTGTTTGAAGTCTTCTTATGACTCCATCAACGTTAGAAAATGCCAGATTATAGATTTGAGACTTTTGCTTGACACTAAATCGATCATTTATTAAATCTATAGTATCCTTTGTTGCTTTTTTTAAGGTATCTATTTTTAGATTCCTATTTAACTCTTTAAAACCGTTTCTTCGATTTACATCATCCTCGGTAGCAATATTCTCTTGATTTACCTGAATAGATAACGTATCTATTTGTTGTCTTAGTCCATTTACATTTAACATATTATACCCTTTACTATATTGCTGGGCATCCATATCAACATTATCCAAAGACGATAAATCTATATTTAATATATATTGTTTAAAATGGGTTTTAGCGAATGGTAGTTTTTTTCTTTTCTTGGGAGATTTTGGTTGCACCTCTTCATAATAATTCCCATCATTTAAGATAAGTGTAATCAAATCAGAATCAATACTTCCTTGCAATTCACCATCGGTAGCTTTTATTACAGTAAAATTACCAAGTCTTGCACCTTTTTTATGAATGATCACATCTTTTAAAAATTGATCATTATCCCCATATTTTTCTGATACACGTATATTAATATCTCCCAAATCATTAAACTGATTGGGAGTAATCACCATAGCGGGTTTGACTTTTACTATATTTTTACGCAGGTTAACAAACTTACGTTCGGAATTAGGAATTACAGTATTGGAAAATAAAAACGCTCCAATACCCACAAAAAATATAAAAACAGCTAATGTTCTCATAGCTCTCTGCAATGATATCCCAGATGATTTCATTGCGGCAAACTCATAGTTTTCTGCAAAATTACCAAATATCATTATCGATGTAAGAAGAATAGTCAATGGCAATACCATTGGTATTAATCTAGGAGTAGCATATGTTAAAAACTTTATTATTACTGCAAAATCTAAATCCTTTCCCGCTAACTCCGATATAAATAACCAGATTGTTTGCAATAAAAGAATAAACATAATGATAATAAAGAGTGGGAAAAAAGTCTTTAAAAAAGTCGTTAGAATATATCTGTCAAGTATTTTCACCTATTCGTCTATAAAATAAATCCCGAAATCTTCGGGATGTAAATTGTTTTTAATATTAGCCTATAAATATATCACTAATCTAAACGATTGATATAATAATTAGCATATTTTGATTCATCAAAAACAAATAATGTTTTTGATAATGGTTGATTTGTTTTAAAACTATTTACTGTAATTGTAATATTAGTCCCATTATTTTGCATCAAAATTAATTTATAAATATGTTTTGTTTGCTTATCTACACCTAATAAAATCTCTTTTAATTCACTATTAGAATCAATAGGGATCAATTTCACAAATTGAATCTTTCTTCCTTGTACATCTTGTACAATATCTAACTTAGAAGTATAACCATCTTCATAAAAAGTAAGCATTTTTGAAGGTGTTACACTGGATTCATCTTCGGCACTCTGAGAAGAAATATTTATTTCTTCATCCTCAGGAACTATCATATGCAATTTCTTACCATCATACATTTGCTCCGTTCCCATTAAATTTAATAAGTACTTTTCTCCCAAAAGAGTTACATCACCTCTTGTTTCTTGAGAAACATTTTCTGCTGGGTTATTAAGTGCATATTTAAACCCAATAACTATATTATCATAACTCTTTACTTTAGCGGACACCTCATCCAAAAGTTTTTTAGCATCTTGTGCTTGAGTATTTGCTATAAAAAGTGTTACTACTAAAAAAAATATTCTATGTATCATCTATGTATTTCTATTGTATTTAAAAAACTCTTTTATCTAATTTAATTACTTTTCAGCGTCTAACAATTGTTTTAAAGCAATTAAATCTGTTACTAAAACTTGCCTCGCTTTGCTCCCTTCAAAAGGGCCAACAATACCAGCTGCTTCTAATTGATCAATTAATCTTCCTGCTCGATTATAACCTAATTTAAGTTTTCTTTGTAATAAAGACGCCGAACCTTGCTGTGCTGTGACAATAACTTCTGCTGCTTCATTAAAAAGTTTATCTCTATCTTTTACATCTATATCAAGACTTGTGCCACTTTCTTCTCCAGAATATTCGGGTAATAAGTGAGCATCTGGATACGCTTTTTGGCTTCCTATGTACTCTGTAATCCTTTCTACTTCTGGCGTATCTACAAAGGCACATTGAATCCTAACCAAGTCATTACCTTGTGTATATAACATATCCCCTCGACCAATTAATTGATCTGCACCACCGGTATCTAAAATAGTACGAGAATCAATTTTGGATGTTACCCTAAAAGCAATTCTTGCAGGAAAATTTGCTTTAATCATACCTGTAATTACATTTACAGAAGGTCTTTGAGTTGCAATAATTAAATGTATCCCAATAGCCCTTGCCAATTGTGCTAATCTAGCAATTGGTGTTTCTACCTCTTTACCTGCGGTCATAATAAGATCCGCAAACTCATCTACTACAAGCACTATATAAGGTAAAAACTTATGTCCATTTTCTGGATTTAATTTCCTAGCCCTAAACTTAGTATTGTACTCCTTAATATTACGTACCATTGCATTTTTAAGCAAATCGTACCGAGTATCCATTTCTATACAAAGAGAATTCAATGTATTAATCACCTTATTATTATCGGTAATAATAGCTTCTTCTGCATCTGGTAGTTTAGCCAAATAATGTCGTTCTATTTTATTGAATAAGGTAAGTTCTACTTTTTTAGGATCTACTAGAACAAACTTAACTTCTGCTGGGTGTTTTTTATACAACAGAGATGTTAAGATAGCATTTAAACCTACTGATTTACCTTGTCCAGTTGCTCCTGCCATTAATAAGTGAGGCATTTTGGCTAAATCAACAACAAACGTCTCATTAGAAATTGTTTTCCCTAAAGATAAAGGAAGCTCCATCTCTGCTCCCTGAAACTTAGAGGATGCGATCGCAGATCTCATAGAAACAATTGTCGATTTTTTATTAGGTACTTCAATACCAATAGTTCCTTTACCAGGAATCGGAGCAATAATTCTGATTCCTAAAGCTGCTAAAGAAAGAGCAATATCATCTTCTAAATTTTTAATTTTAGAAATACGGATTCCAGCTTCTGGTACTATTTCATAAAGCGTAACTGTAGGACCAACTGTAGCCTTAATCTGAGCAATTTCTATTTTGTAGTTTTTTAATGTTTCTACAATACGATTTTTATTTTCTTCTAACTCCCCTTGATCAATAGTTATCCCTCCATTTTGAATTGAATAATCTTTTAACAATTCAATAGTTGGGAACTTAAAATTACCTAGTTCTAATTTTGGATCAAACTCACCAAAATCTTTCACCAATTTTGCACTTAAGTTCTCAACTTCCTCTTCTTCCACCACAGTCTCGACTTCCATAGCAATGTCTTCGGGGTTATCCTCTGATTTGATAATTAATTTTTCCGGAATTTCATCAGATTGGTTTTCTGGATTACCGAAAAACTCGTTTACAGTTGTTTTGGTAGAATTGGTAGCCGTCTTAGTTTCTGTCGAAGTTTTAACTTTTTCTAATACAGGTGTATCTACTGAGAGTTCTTTAATATCGCCTGCAGATATATTCTCTGTCTTAGATACTACTTCTTTATTTTCTTTTCTTTTAGCCCTAGAACCATTTATCTTTTTAGCAGACTCATAATCCTTTGTAATCTCCGTTTGGGTTTTCCTTAAAGAAGCAGAAATTTTTTCTGGAGTATAACGCAAGCGGACAACTATATATACAATTGCAAAAAACGCTAAAACCAATACGGTTCCTATAAAACCAATATAGTCCTGCATCAAATCATTAATTTCGAACCCAATTACTCCTGCAAATAATCCACTTTCTTTTTGCACAAAACCAAAAATCACAGAAATCCATAGCATCACCAGCGTTCCCCAGAACCAAAATCCTGCAAGCTTCTTTTTGTTTAAATCAAAAAACAAATAAACTCCGGATAAAGAAATTAATACTGGAATTATTATCGCAGAAATACCGAACCCTCTAAAAATAAAAAAGTCACTAACTTTTGCTCCAGATATACTTAGCCAGTTTTTAGCAGAAGAAGTCCTATTTGGAAATTGAGATATTTCGCTTTGATCTATTTTCCAATTAAAGAAAAATGATACAAATGCAAAGAATAATGCAATCCCCAAAAAAAACAAGAAACTACCCAAAATAACTTTTTGTTGTCTGGATAAGGTTAGTTTTTCTTTTAAAGGAGTTTTGGTTTTTTTTGAAGTTTTCCTTTTTGTTGTTACCTTTTTTTTTGCCATTTTTTGGATGTGTTATCGCAAAAATACGAATATCTATATTGGAACGTAAAAATGGAAAAAAAATTTTCTAGAATAAATATGGAAAGTATATAATACAACCAATAACAACTGCTGTTATTGCAGCTATAAATACTGCTCCGGCCGCAATATCCTTAATAAATCCAATTTTATTATGAAAATCAGGATGTATAAAATCTGCAATTGCTTCTATAGCTGTATTTACTCCTTCTACACTCATAACAAGGCCAATAGCAAAGGTTTGTAATATCCATTCTATTCCTGTGATATTATTATAAAAGCCAAGGGCTGTCATCACAATTGCAATAACAGCCTGTACTTGTATACTCGGTTCTGTTTTTAAGAGTATTAGTGCACCCTTTATCGCATATCCACAACCACGTAATCTACCAACAATGAACGTTGAGAATTTACTCATAGATACTTTTTATGTTAATGTTTTTATAGCCTCGGTGTAATTAGGTTCTTGTGCAATTTCTGGCACTTGTTCTGCGTGCACAACAACACCTTCTTGATCAACAACAATTACAGCTCTCGAGTGAAGTCCTTTCATTGGCCCATCAACTATTTCTAATCCATAGTCTTTTCCAAACTTACCGTCTCTAAAATCAGAATGATTAACTACATTTTCTAACCCTTCTGCTCCGCAAAATCTAGCTTGCGCAAATGGTAAATCTCTAGAGACACAAAGAACTTTGGTATTCGATAAATTACTAGCCTCTTTATTAAATTGTCTAACCGAAGCTGCACAAACTCCTGTATCAATTGATGGAAAAATATTCAAAACAACTCTTGAGCCTTTATAATCGGAAAGTTTGGATACTGATAAATCTGTATTTACCAGTTCAAAATCTGGAGCTGTTTCACCTACTTTAGGTAATTCTCCATTTGTATGTATTGCGTTTCCACCTAGTGTTATTGCTGCCATTTTGTGTGTTTTTATACCTAAAAATTAGGTAGGTTTATTTTTACTTCAAGTTTACACATAACAAGAGAAATAAAAAAATTTTTAGGGTTTTAAACAGAATAATTGTTTTTATAATAACACAAAACTTTATTCACTATGAGAAAAACCAATATCTTAACGCTATTTACATTCACACTATTTTCCATAGTTAATGCACAAAAGACACCCGACGAAATAGCACGGGAATGGATCAATGAGAATAAAGCAAATCTGAAAATTGCTATAGATGACAATCTTATGCTTAGAGCTTCTAGAGCGAGCTTATCTGGTCATACATTAAGATACCAACAAACCATCAATAATATTCCGGTTTATGATACCGAGTTAACCATACATGTTTCTAAAAAAAACAAAGTTACCCATGTAGCGAACAATTATGATATAAACGTAGCAAAAGTAAATACTACTCCGGCTGTTTTTAAAACATCTGCGTTAGATATAGCCAAGGCATATATAGATGCTAAAGGGTATTTTTCGAGAGAAGAATCCAAATTATATGTGTACAATAAAATGGGTGACACTAAATTAGTTTATGTTAATAAAATTAGAGCAACCACTCCTATTGGGTATTGGGAAGTAATTGTAGATGCACAAACCGGAGAAGTGTTAAATTCACAAAACATAGATATTGAGCATAATTTTAAATTTATAAATAAGAAAAAAACGACTCTTTATAGTAAAGAGGATCATAAAAATATAGTAAAAGGTCATCAGAATCAAAAGAAAAATGAAGCCGCTTCGTTTCTGGTAGAAGGATCAGGAATGATATTTGACCCAGACCCTTTATCTGCAACCGGCCAAACCTATGGTGGGAATTATGCAGACAATAATGATGCAACTAACGCTCAGCTAGATGCAGCTCGCACCTCTGTTGTACTTAAAGATATTACTTTAACTAATGGCGTCTACAGACTAAAAGGGCCATATGTGGAAATTGCAGATCTTCAAGCACCTTCCAAAGGGCTATTCACTCAAGCAAATTCAAATTTTAATTTTAACAGAAGTGAAGATGGTTTTGAGGCCGTAAACTGTTATTACCATTTAGATAAAAGTCTACGGTATATTAATGAAACACTAGGTATTGATTTAGTATCATTATTTAATAATGGAGTTTTAGAATATGACCCTAGTAGCTTTAATGGAGCTGACAATTCATCATATGGTGGTGGTCAATTAAATTTTGGAGAAGGAGGAGTTGATGATGCAGAGGATGCTGATGTTATTCTTCATGAATTAGGACATGGATTACACGATTGGATTACCAACGGTTCTTTATCACAAGTAGAAGCTTTAAGTGAAGGATGTGGAGACTATTGGGCACAATCGTATAAAAGAAGTTTAGAACAATGGCAATCGACTGACGCTTCCTATCATTTCGTTTTTGGATGGGACGGTCATAATCAATTCTGGGGCGGAAGATCAACTAATTATTCTGCTCAATATCCTAATGATCTTATTACAGGTTTTAATCACAATAATGGACAAATTTGGGCAACTAGTTTGATGAGAATTTTTGATATTATTGGTAGAGAGAAAACAGACAAGGCTTTTTTAGAAGGGTTAGGAATGACAAATAGCGCTACTAATCAAGAAAATGCTGCTATAGCCGTAAGACAAGCCGCAATAGACATGGGATATAGCTGTGCAGACGTTGATGTATTTACAACCGAATTTACAGCTACTGGATATACAATGCCTACAATTGATCTTGTAGTTAATTGTCCGCAGGATCAATCTGTCTCTCTAGACGCTGGAAGCTCTTCTTATACAGTCCAAGATTATAGGCTAATGGCCAATGCTATTAATACAGGATGTAATACTAGCATTACTCAAAACCCAATAGCAGGTACATCATTACCCGAAGGTGTTCACATAATAACAATAACAGCAACCGGAAACACTTCGGTCTCTTGTACTTTTAATATAACCGTAGATAACAACACGCTGGACACTGAAGATTTCATTGAGAAAACTGGTGTAACGCTCTATCCGGTTCCAGCCAAGGATAATATTATTTTAGATGGAAAATTTGACAATAGAGAAACACTTCAAATTTATAATCTTGTAGGTCAACAATTAATGGAAATCTCGATTATAGAGAACATAACAAGAATAAACATTTCTAAATTACCTAAAGGAGTTTATTTTGGGTCTTTCAAAAACAAAAAAGGAACTTTAAAATTTGTTAAAGATTAATTCTTATATCATAAAAAAACCACTCATTATCAATGAGTGGTTTTTTTATATTTTAATAACAATCTTTTTTTAGGAATCTATCGATCCCATAACTCGTTGCATGAAATTGTTTAGCGCCTCTTTTTTAGAAGTGCCATCCTTAATCATTTTATTCACTTCGATAGCTCCATACATGTTAGAAATCAACTCTCCAATTACATCTAACTCTTCGTCTTTTAGGGAAGGAACTTCTGTAAGTGCTTCTAAGGTTTCAATCGTTTCCACCACAAAATCCTCATCGTTTTCTTCAATGAAAGAAGTAAGGTGTTTAATTATTGGCAACTTCATCTACTAATTCTTTTAGAATATCAAATTTATTTGTCTGAACCTGATTTACAAAAACTCCATTTTTAAAAGTGGCAAACGTCGGAAGATTATCCACAGTAGCCATTTTTCTAGATTCAGGATTTTTTTCAGCATCCACTATAACAAATGCAGTATCATTTTTTTCTGAAGCTAATTTTTTAAATTTAGGCTTCATAATTCTACAGTTTCCGCACCAAGTTGCAGAGTACTGAACTACTACTGTATTGTTATCTTTTATTACCTCAGAAAGGTTATCCGTTGTTAATTCTTGAACCATAATTTATAAAACTATAAAAGAAACTTCTCCAAAACCTCAATTTTGAAGAAGTTTTTAAACGATTATTTCTTAGTGAGAAGCTAAGTAAGAAGCTACTCCATCTCTATTAGCCGACATAGCATCTTTTCCTTCTTCCCAATTTGCAGGACATACTTCGCCATTTTTCTGAACGTGAGCATAAGCATCAATTAATCTCAAAAACTCAGCTACGTTTCTACCAACTGGCATATGGTTAACTCCTTCATGAAAAACAGTACCTTCTTCATCAATAAGGTAAGTAGCTCTATAAGTAACATTGTCACCTTCTACAGTAACTACTCCAGTTTCTTCATTATAAGTTTCGTTAGTAATATCTAAAATTCCTAATGTATTAGAAAGATTACGGTTAGAATCTGCTAATATTGGATACGTAACACCTTCAATTCCTCCATTATCCTTAGAGGTGTTTAACCACGCGAAATGAACTTCTGGAGTGTCACAAGAAGCTCCAATAACAATTGTATTTCTTTTTTCAAATTCAGCAAGTGCTTCTTGAAAAGCATGTAATTCAGTTGGACAAACAAAAGTAAAATCCTTTGGATACCAGAACAATAAAACTTTTTTGTTATTATTTTTAGCCTCTTCCAATACGTTAAGTTTGAAAGTATCTCCCATATCGTTCATTGCATCAACGTTTAAATTCGGGAATTTTTTACCTACAAATGCCATTTTTTGTTTTTTAAAATGTGATTAATTATTTTTTTGAAGTGGCAAATATACATCTCATTACTCAACATATATTAAGAGATAATTTTAATTTTCTATATGTTGATAGTTTTTTCTAATACACATCAATTCCTTCATGTATTTATATAAATTCTTACAAAAAAAGAAAATACCTTACATAAATTACGGATAAATTGTCCTTTTTACACGATGATTTACACTTTGTTAGATCTATTTTTGTATTTTCGCTAAACAAACTTAGCCTAGAGATTTAAAAGTTGAGGAACTTTATTAAACATACTATATTAGCCTTTTTAGTGTTTTCTTCAATAAACACTTTTGCTCAATCTATTCTTGATACTGATAGTATCCAATTATATATTGAAAGGGCCGAAGAATTCTTAGAAGAATATAAATACCAGCAAGCTTTAGAAAAAGCAAATGCAGCTCTTAAAAGTGCCAAATACAACAATGATGATAAAAGCTTAGCTAAAATTTACGATTTAATCGCTCAAATACATGAGTTAAACGAACAAGAAAGTGAAGCTATTACCAATTATATTACTGCACTAACTTATGCTGCTAGTGCTAAAAGTAGCAAACTAAAAGCCAAATTATTAAATAGTTTAGGAACCCTCTATATCAAAAATGATAAAACGAGGCATAAAGGTGTAGAACGTTTTCAACAAAGTCACGATATCGCCAGAGGAATAAAGGATACTGTAAAAATGGTAAAACCTTTATTAAATCTAGCAGAACATTATATAGATAATAATGACTATAAAACTAGTGATAAATACCTAACAAAAGTAAGAGCTATAATTGGTTCTGAATTAAACATAGAAAGTACACAAAAAATTAAGTTAAGTAATTTACTTGGAAAATACTTCTTACGCGTTAGAAGGTATGAGCGAGCAAGTGAACATGTAGATAACGCTATAAGTTTTGCAGAAGAAGAAATTGATGTTCATAAATCTGATAAGAATCTAAGATTGATATCCACATTTCACGTAAAACTTGCAACAGCTTACCTGACAAAATATAAAATTTTTAAAGCACAAAAAGAATTTGAACTAGCAAACCCTTTTTTAGAAAAGCATTATGAACATCTTTCTAAATCAGAAGATTTAATAAAAGAAATAGAATTACTTAGAGCCATCATAGAGAATGATGTTGATCAGATGCGAGATCAAGTTGAGCAGGCTAATAAAAAAGATGCTAAAAACTATTCTAAAGAAATAAAATGGCATATTATTACAATTCTTGGCGTTGTTCTCATATTAATATCTCTTGCTTTTTTAATTAGCGCATACAAGAACAATCTACAAAAGAAAAAGCTAAACAATGACCTTATTGAGAAAAATAAGGAACTAGTAAATGCTAAAGAAACCGCTGAACAAGTTTCTACATTAAAGTCTCAATTTATATCCACAGTAAGTCATGAATTAAGAACTCCTCTTTATGGTGTTATTGGTCTTACTTCATTGTTAATGGAGCATCCTGAAGAGAAAAAGAAAAACGAATATCTTGAATCTCTTAAATTCTCGGGAGACTATTTACTGGCATTAATAAATGATGTTTTACAATTAAGTAAAATAGAAACAAATGAAGTAAAATTAGAGAAAGTTTCTTTTGACATAAGATCTCTAATCGAAGGAATTGTAAATTCATTACACTCCAAACAAAAGCACAATAGTAATACTGTTCATATAGACATTGATAAAAATATCAAAACCACACTTCTTGGAGATTCGGTTAGATTATCACAAATATTAATAAACTTAATTGGTAACGCACTTAAATTCACGAATAATGGAAACATCTGGATTAAAGTAAAAAGTCAAGGTTTAGAAGGTGATATTCATAAACTTCGTTTTATAATAAAAGATGATGGTATAGGAATTCCTAAAAGTAAGCAGGAGACTATTTTTGATAATTTTGCTCAAGTAAAAAATCAAAACCAAGAATACGAAGGAACAGGATTAGGTTTAGCGATTGTAAAAAAATTAATCCATCTGCATAAAAGCGAGATTTTTATTAATAGTGAAGAAGGAGTTGGGTCAGAATTTACATTTGATTTAAGCTACGAAAAAGCTGTTAAAGAACAAAATAACACTTCCCAAACTGGTGAAAGCATTAGCATCGGAACTACTAATTTTAATATCTTAATTGTAGATGATAATAAAATTAATCAAATTGTTACTCAAAACATCTTAAAAAAGAAAGGCTATACCTGTAACTTAGCTAGTAACGGTATGGATGCTATAGAGATGGTAAAAAGTGAAAGTTTTGATTTAATCTTGATGGATATTAATATGCCAGAAATGAATGGACTAGATGCAACAACAGTTATTAGAACTTTTAACTCTCATATCCCTATAATTGCACTTACGGCAGTAGAAGAAGGGGAAATTAGAGACCAAGCATTATCTGTAGGCATGAATGACGTTATCATAAAACCATATGATACGCAACAATTCTTCCAAACTATTATGAAGAATATTTCTAAAGTGAAATACATAAGTTAGATTTCAATTAGTATACATAATTTATTCTGTTAAAGCTTATTCTTATTATTCTCGAATATATTATTTTAGAGCAATAATTCAAGCTTACTAAACAGACATGAACTCAAAAAACAAAGGTTTTAATACCATCTGCACTCACGTTGGAGAAATTGAAGATAAACAATTTAAGGGCGCAATATCTCCTATTTATTTATCCACTTCCTATGCTTTTGAAGACGTTGATATCAAAAGATATCCTCGTTACTTTAATACTCCTAATCAGGAAGCATTATGTAAAAAAATAGCACAGCTAGAAAAAGGAGAAGCATCTTTAATTTTTGGGAGTGGTATGGCTGCAATTAGCACTACTTTATTTGCATTTTTACAAAAAGGAGATCATATTGTATTACAAAGAACACTATATGGAGGAACTGTTAATTTAGTAAATGAGGAATTCAGTAAGTATGGAATAGAATATTCTTTTGTCGATTCTCAAGATGCGAATGGGTTTGAAGAAAAAATAAAGGAAAACACTAAAGTTATCTATATTGAAACTCCTTCTAACCCTCTTTTAACTATAACAGATATCAGAGCAATATCCGAATTAGCAAAAGAAAAAGGAATAACAACTATGATAGACAATACTTTTGCTTCTCCTGTAAATCAAAACCCCATAGAACTAGGAATCGATATTGTAATACATTCCGCTACAAAATATTTAGGCGGTCATAGTGATATTTTAGCTGGCGCAGTTGTTTCCTCTGAAAAAAATATGGAGCAAATTTTTCATCTGGCTAAAAATTTTGGAGGTAGCTTAAGTGACTTTACAGTTTGGATGTTAGAGCGAAGTATTAAAACACTAGGTTTACGAGTAAAACAACAAAATAAGAATGCCAAAAAGATGGCAAAATGGCTAGAAAAGCATGATGATATACAAGCTGTCTATTATCCTGGTTTAAAATCTCATCCAGACTATAAATTAGCCAAAAGTCAAATGAAAGGATTTGGAGGAATGTTATCTTTTGAATTAAATCAAGGACTTGACGCTAGTAAATTCCAAAAAGAATTAAAACTAATTAAAAGTTCAATGAGTCTTGCCGGAGTAGAAAGTACAATCCTATCTCCTACCCTAACATCCCACGCATTATTAACGGAAGAAGAAAGAAAACACCAGGGAATCAATGACGGTTTACTTCGATTTAGTGTAGGTATTGAAGAAACAGAAGACCTCATTGCAGATATCGAACAAGCATTACAAAAAATAAAGATCTTAGAATTTGAACACTAAAATGAAATTAGACATTCTAGCTATTGGAGCTCATCCCGATGATGTGGAATTAAGTTGCTCTGGAACAGTTGCAAAAGAAGTAGACAATGGAAAAAAAGTTGGAATACTTGACCTTACAAGAGGTGAACTTGGTACCCGAGGTACTGCAGAAACAAGAGATCAAGAAGCAAAAGATGCTGCTACTATTTTAGGCGTATCAGTTCGAGAGAATTTAGGTTTTAGAGATGGTTTTTTTAGGAATGACGAAGCTCATCAGCTAGCAATTATCGAAATATTAAGAAAATATCGTCCCGAAATAGTTCTTTGCAATGCTATTAAGGATCGACATATTGATCATGAAAAAGGAAGTCAACTAGTTAGCGATGCCTGTTTCTTATCAGGTTTGCGAAAAATAGAAACTTCTATTGATGGTAAGAAACAAGAAGCCTGGAGACCAAAAAAAGTATATCACTATATTCAATGGGAAATTCTAGAACCAGATTTTGTTGTAGATATTAGTGGATATATGGATAAAAAAATGGATAGTGTACTAGCATATAAGACACAGTTTTATGATGCTACAAGTGATGCTCCATCCACTCCAATCTCTAGTAAGAATTTTAAAGAAAGTGTTCGCTATCGTGCGGCAGATTTAGGAAGAATAATAGGAGTTGAATATGCTGAAGGGTATACCGTAGAACGCTATCCTGCAGTGAATTCCATTTTTGATTTAATATAATTTCATTTTTTCTTTTGCAGAAAGCAAGAAATACCTTATTTTTGCAGCCGAAATTAAATGGTGGTTGTAGCTCAGCTGGTTAGAGCGCCTGATTGTGGTTCAGGAGGTCGTCGGTTCGAAACCGATCTTCCACCCTTTTAAAAAAAAGACTCTGTATTTATATACAGAGTCTTTTGTTTTCAGACAGTTTCATTTAGAAATAAATCATTCTTTTCCTATACCATCGACTATAAGTCTTTTTTCTCTATTTGCTACTTCCCAAGCTGTATAAAAAACTAATTGTGCTCTTTTGGTCATAAGTTCATATTCAATTTTATCTGGTGTATCTGTAGGCTTATGATAATCCTCGTGAACCCCATTAAAGTAAAATATTATAGGAATATTGTTTTTTGCAAAATTATAGTGATCACTCCTATAATAGAATCTATTAGGATCATCTTTTGCATTATACGTATAATCCAAATTCAACTTAGTATATTTTTGGTTTACTTCTTCACTTACATTGTGCAATTCAGTACTTAACCTATCACTTCCGATTAAATAGATATAATCATTCTTATCCTTCTCATCATGATCTTTATCAATCCTTCCTATCATATCGATATTGAGGTTTGTAACCGTATTTTCTAAAGGAAAAATTGGATTTTCTGTATAAAACTTTGACCCATATAAACCTTTCTCTTCTCCCGTTACATGCAAAAACAATATAGATCTTTTAGGTCCTTGTCCGTTTTTAGCAGCTTTAGCAAATGCCTCAGCAATCTCTAATATACTTACAGTTCCCGAGCCATCATCATCCGCTCCATTATATACATTCCCATCACTATCAACACCAACGTGATCATAATGAGCAGATATTACCACTATTTCATTCGGCTTCTCTTCTCCTTTTATATATGCTAATACATTTTCTGAAGATTTGATACCTCCTCTAAAATAACTTTCAGGTATTTCTTGATAATAATTATCGTCACCCAATGGAGAAGAAATACCCATTCGTTTATATTGTTCTTTTAAGAATTCTGCTGCTTTCTTTTGTCCTGGTTCTCCAGTATCCCTTCCTTCAAACTTATCGTCGGCAAACGTAAATAAATAATCTTTAAGTTCCCCTGAAGTAATAGTCTCTGCATATGATGTTACATCCAACTTAGCATCTTTAGAATTGGAGCTATCTGTATTTGATGATTTTTGTGAACTGCCACACGAATATAGCAGTAGTAGCAAACCAAATACAACTATAATATTTTTCATTTAATTCTTTTTTATAACTCCATGCAATATACAGATTTAGAGAGAGATCGAATAGTGAATATTTTCTTAAAAGAAATATCCTGAAATTATTTTACATTTTTTTTTTAGAATTGAAAAAAGGTACTATATTTGCACCCGCATTCAGGGAATACCTGATGAGACTAAACACTGGAGAAATGGCAGAGTGGTCGAATGCGGCAGTCTTGAAAACTGTTGAGGGTCACACCTCCGGGGGTTCGAATCCCTCTTTCTCCGCAAAAAGCCTTGTAATCTTTTGATTCACAAGGCTTTTATTTTTTAGTTGACAAAATCGTTGACAGAAAGATGTTTTTCATTAGTAGGTATTCATAAAAAACTATGAAATTCTTTCTTTAAATACCCTTGACCTGACAATTACTGCAACTGTTCCCACATTTTATCAGCGTTTAGCCTAAATGTTCCTAAGTGATCAAAACTACATTCTGATGGCGCTATTATTGATAAAAACGATTCTTCTTTTATATTTCTATATAAATGATAAACCTCTCCAACTATCGGCTCAAAAGTAAACTTAGCATTATAAATTAAATTATTGTATTCGAATTGCTCCATCAAAACATCATACTGCGCCTTTAATTCATCATATTTTGCTTTCACTTGCTTATTTACCTTATGAACATTTGTGTTTTTCCAAGCTACAGTATCCGGAATTGTAATAACAGGAGCGCCTACACCTGTTGCATAAGGTTTTAATGCCGCATCATACCTTTTCTCATCTTCATTATAAACTACCTGATCTGGTTTTTTATCGCTCATTAGTATCGTTTTGAAATTTTATTATGTGTAATCTGTTTTTGTCTTGAACATTTAAATCTTCCATCTTCAAAAGTACGTTTTTTAAGATGTTTTGTTTTTCTCCCTTGCACTCTTTTACGCCACATCCTAAAACTAGATGGTTTCATTTCATTTCGCATTAAAGTAATGACTTCTTGCTCCTTTAACCCAAACTGAATAAGAATTGCGTCAAAAGGAGTTCTATCCTCCCAAGCCATCTCTATAATTCTATCGACATCACGTATTGTTAAATCTTTTTGCATTTTTTTAAATTTTTCTATTCGGTAATGTATGCTTCTTTAAAATTCTATACCCTTCTTTTTTCACTAAAGCATCATCCTTCATATTCCATAAAGTATCACTTGCTCTTTTTCTAGTGGTATCTATATCAACTATTGGAAAAGGATAATCTTCTCCTAATACAAAATTGTTAAACTGTTGTTCCATAGGGGGCATTTTATACGGCTCATGAATATAAGCTATGGGAACATTCTTTAATTCTGGAACCCATTTTTTTATAAAAACCCCATCCGGGTCATGCTCTACACTATTTTTGACTGGATTATATATTCTAAGTGTATTAATTCCTGTTTCACCAGCTTGCATCTGCAATTGAGGAAAATGAATACCAGGTTCAAAATCCAAGAACATACTCGATAAATGTGCACTTGCATTTTGCCATGGTTGCCAAAGATTATGTGTAAAAAAAGAAACTACCAATGCACGCATTCTAAAATTAATGTATCCAGTTTCCTTCAAGCAGCGCATACAAGCATCAACCAAGGGATATCCAGTTTTTCCCTCCTTCCAAGCTAATTGATATGCATCAGAAATTTGTTTCTTTAATTTTCGATATCCTTTGTTAATACTCTCAAACTCCATAATATCCTCCATTTCAAATTTTTGAACAAAATGTACTTGCCATTGTAATCTAGATGTAAAAGCATCAATTTGCTTTTTATCTCCTAATAATTCTCTTTGATGAACAGCATATTGCCAAATCTGCCGAATAGAAAGATTCCCCCAAGCGATATAAGGAGACAATCTACTACAACCTCTGCGTGCTAATTCTGGTTTTGAAATATGAAAGCTATAATTTTTGTATCTACCTTTAAAAAAAGAGGTTAGATATTCATACCCTTTTGTGGTTCCACCTTGTTGAAAATTATTAGCTAAGGAAGTATCTAAACTAACCACATTAAAAATCTTCTCAAGCTCTAAAATCTTTTTAATAGGAATAAAACTAGTAGATTTTGGATCAAACTCAAACGGTTGTTGATTCATATAATGTTCACAATCCTCTCTCCAATTCTCTCTGTTTTTTAATCCTCTATGTATACCATTGTTTGTGTTTTCTTTCCAATCAATTAGGTTGTTTTTACAAAACCTCGAAAATGCCTTATCTCTTTCATAGGTTAATCGGATACCGGTCTCCTGATGCGAAAATACGTGGTCTATTTTCCAGAATTGTTGTAAAGTTCCAATCGCATGAATAACTTCTGAAGATACACATAACACTTTTGTATTATAAACTAACAACTGATTATTCAAATCTTGTAATGATTGCTTTATAAAATTCCAATGTCGTTCACTGTAGTGTTTATCTTCTTTAAGTGAATTTTCAAATACATATAATAATAATGTTGGACAATTGGTATTAATGGCATTATATATCGCCTCATTATCCTGCAATCTCAAATCACGCTTAAACCAAACTATATTGATATGTTCTTTATTAGTACTCATCCGGGTTTTCTATAATATGATTAGCTCTCTCCTTAAGCTTATTTAATTTTTCTCTATCCATTTTATGTAATAAATTAAGCATCATGGACATTCGCTGATTATTTTTAAAATACGCCTGTTTTTCATCTAAAAAATTCCAATAAAGAGAATTAAAAGGACAAGCATCATTTTCATGCTTTTTAGCTACTTTATAATGACAACCTTTACAGTAATTGCTCATTTTATTAATATAACTTCCACTAGAAACATATGGTTTAGTAGCTACCAATCCTCCATCTGCAAACTGACTCATTCCACGAGTATTAGTAATTTCTACCCACTCTATTGCATCAATGTAAACTCCCAAATACCATTGATCAACCTCATCAGGATTCGTCATTGTTAATAAAGCGTAATTACCTGTAATCATTAACCGTTGAATATGGTGTGCATAAGAATCATCGAGGCTTTGTTTAATTGCAGAGCGCATACAATTCATCTTAGTTTCTCCTGTCCAATAAAAAGACGGAAGTCTATTATGGTTATCTAATTTATTTAGATTTTTATAATTTGGCATTTTTGCCCAATACATTCCGCGCATATACTCTCTCCACCCCAGAATCTGACGAACAAACCCTTCTACTTGAGATATATCTATTTCATCTTTATTAACACGCCAATAATCAATTACCGTAGTAATAACTTCCATTGGATGAAGCATCTTGCTATTCATTGCAAATGAAAGTCTGCTATGAAACAAGTACTTTTCTTCTGGATGCATTGCATCTTGATAATCTCCAAAATACATGAGTAGATTTTCACAGAAATATGCTAGAAGAGACAAACAATCTTCTCTCGATGTAGGCCAGTTGAACTCCTTGACATTAATATTACCTATAGTTTTGACATTAGATTTATAAATACAGTCTACAACGTCACTAACGTCCTTATAAAAATCTTTTTTGCCTGGAATCTGAGGGTCTCCTCTCCACTTTTTCCTATTACTTTGGTCAAAATTCCATTTCCCTCCTTCAGGATCTTTTTTAGTAACCATCAAAATATCATACTTCTTTCGCATATTACGATAAAAGTATTCCATCGTATATTGCTTTTTACCCTTAAAAAAGTCTAATAAATCTGTTCTAGAGGTTAAAAAATGTTCTGTATCAAAAACTTCTGTTTCTATCGATAATTCTTTACAAAAGTTTTTCAATTGAATATCCAATCTATACTCATCAGGAAGCTGATATTCAAATTTTGTTATATTCTTCTCAGCAATTATTTGTTTTAAATTCTCTACTAGATTTTGTTGATTATCATTATGATTCAACTCGTAATAAACAACATTGCGTTTATTACTTTTTAGCCATAATTTAAAGTTTCTCATACTCTGAAAAAAACCAACAACTTTCTGAATATGATGTATTGTATAATCTGTTTCCTGCCGCATTTCTGCCATAAAATAGCACACATCATCTTGTTCATTCTTATACCAAGAGTGATTATAGTTTAGTTGATCGCCAAGTAATAAACGTAGTTTCATAGGCTAAAATAAAGTTGGTTGCAACCAAAGATTTTGAAATTTATTTTTGGGATCATAACGCTCCGATTGTAGTTTACTATTAAATTTTCGATCCCTAGGATCATTACCTACTCCAGCAACATATTGCCAATTACCATAATTGCTATGAACATCAAAATCAATCAATAAAGACTCAAAATATGCTGCTCCAATTCTCCAATCCAATCTTAGCTCTTTTGCAAAATAAGATGCTACATTTTGCCTACCCCTATTACTCATCCATCCAGTATGATATAGTTCGATCATATTAGCATTTACAAATGGTTCTTCCGTTTCTCCGTGAATCCACCGATTAACACTTTCTTTATTTTCAGACCAAGAGTACTCTTTATGAAGAATCCCATCTATTTTAAAAAGATCATTTCCATGCTTCAGCGAAATATATTTAAAAAAATCTCTCCAAATGAGTTCAAAAACAAGCCAATATGTACTCTGATTTTTTTCTACTTGTGCCTCATAATTCATCACTTGATGATAAATAGTACGAGGAGAAATAGATCCATTTGCAAGCCAAGCAGAAAGTTTTGAACTATATTCAGTTCCTACCAAACCGTTCCTTGTTTTTTTATAAAATGATATGTTTTTACTATTCCAGAAATAGTCCTCAATTCTTTGTAAAACTTGATTCTCGCCTCCAAGAAAAGGAAACGCTGTTCTAGAATCGACTTGAAAATCTTCAAAACCTAACATCTTTAACGAAGGAATCTCAGTTGAATCTTCTAATAAATTATCTAGTAATAAAGGTGTAATCGAAACTTCTGGTCTAACCGTAATAAGTTTTTCACATTGCTTTCTAAAAACAGTAAATACTTTTGGTATTTCCTGTATATCAAAAGGAATATCATCTGGATGAAAAAGAAATTGATCATAAGATTCGATCCAATCTACTTTTGATTCATTAAGTTCAATCCTTACCGATTCCGAAACTATCACCTCTTCCCTAGTCCATTCTTTTTGGAGGTACACAGTATCTATAAAATGATCTTTAATTATTTTTGGGATAATTTGTTCTGGACGACTACGATATATAAGCAACGTAATATTAAGTTTCGCTAAATTTTCTTTTAGCTCAATTATACTTTCTAAAAGAAATTTAGTTCGATATACCTCTGTTTTTCTAAAACCATATTGATTTAAATTAAATAGTCTGGGATCAAAACAAAATACAGCTATTACCTTATCATTAGTAGATACTGCTTTGTAAAGAGAAGAATTATCACTAACTCTTAAGTCATTTCTAAACCACACAAGTCCTGTCTTCATCATATCATCTCATTTCTAAGAAAGCGTCTTTAATCGATTCCTATTATTTCTGCATTTTTTACTACAATACTGAACCTCTTCCCATACTTTTTCCCATTTCTTTCTCCAAGTAAAAGGACGTGCACATACTTTACAAACTTTAGTAGGAAGGTCAGGTTTTTTCATAATTCTATTTTGTTTAATAAATTTACAAAAAGTTTAAACAAAATTATCATAACAATTAGATTTTAACAAGATTAAAACATACCGGAAGTATAAAACCAAAAAACTACGGAAGACTAAGAAAATCTAAAAAGAGTGTAGAAAGAAAACATTAATCATTAATAACACTTGATCAGTAAACATACGTAAACAAGCTTAACAAAAAGATCATTAGCCATAAAGTAGTACGCAACCAATTCATAACAATAAGCTTATTAATAAGCTCGGTATCCACCATATTTCTTGAAATAAGTGAATGCATTGGAACAAATTGGAAAAAAGTAGATACCCATACTCCAATTACCAAAAACAAATAAACAACATTATAAATCGAAGAAGAATTCTGAAAAACCTGAACAATACCTATAACCAATTGTCCAGTCATAAGAGGCATTACTATTCCACCAATACGCTTGGTATAACTAGAATGCCATTTTATTAAATCTTTAGTCTGAAAATACCTAAAACTCGGATAAATTATTAATTGTACTATTAAGATCAACACTAATAATGAAAAATCTAAAACTAAGCGCGCTATTCCAAAATCCATATTATTTAAAATCCGGCATTTCTGAAACTCTAGCATACGGGTACTCCTCTATTTTCTCTAAAGCATAATATGTATTAAGCCCTGATATTCCAACCGTGTTTGTCTGACTCAAATCTATATCTAAATGATCCGTAATAACCGCTTCAGGAATAATTAAATGTTGTATTTCTCCAATCATAAGAATAGTTCCATTAAGAGGGATTTTTATTTCCTCTACAAACTTTAACCCAATTTTAAGTTGACTTTCTTTGACAAAAGGAGCTTTAAAGTCAGAAATAAAATCTTCCGTTAATCCACATTTCACAAACTCCGAATCATTTTTATCCAATTTAGCTGATGTATAATGAGCGTTTCTCACAAATGATTGATGAATATGGTTTATTGTATACTGCCTATTCTGTAAAATATTTTCATAGGTGTGTCTAGGCACCTCTCCTATTGGTCTCATAATAAAACCCATCAATGCAGGATCACTCCCTAAATGAATCACGGAACTAAATATTGCTACATTTGTTTTTCCAGAATCATCAATTGTACCGATTAGATTTGCTGGTTTTATTCCAGAAACTGAGTTAATAATTTTCAAACGCTTTACGCGCTCCATATCTTCAATCTGTTGTTTTGTATAATGCATATGAAACTTAAAATCTTTTAGAAAGACAATTTATATTAAACAACTAGTCGTTAAGATAGTTCTGCAATTCTGCTATTTTATCAGATGCCCTAAAAACACCTCCATAATATGAAGTAACAGTGGCAGAAGTATCGTCTTTAACACCTCTAGAAGACACACAAAGATGCTTTGCATCAATAATTACAGCGACATCCTCTGTTCTTAAAATCTCTTTTAACTCCATAGCAATTTGATTGGTCAATCGTTCTTGCACCTGAGGTCTTTTAGCAAAATATTGAACTATCCTGTTTAGCTTAGACAAACCAATCACTTTACCAGAAGAAATGTAAGCAATATGCGCTTTTCCTATTATAGGAACGAAATGGTGCTCACAATTAGAATAAAACGTAATATTTTTTTCCACGAGCATCTGCTCATATTTATATTTATTGTCAAACAATGCCACCTTAGGCTTGTTTCTAGGATCTAACCCTGAAAAAATTTCTTCTATATACATTTTAGCAACACGATCAGGAGTACCTTTTAGAGAATCATCTGTGAGATCGAGCCCCATAACATCCATGATTTCTTTAAATAAATATGCGATCTTTTCCTTTTTTTCTTCATCTGATATATTAAACGCATCTTTTTTCATAGGAGTTTCCATCCCCGTACTTATATGATCATCTCCTATTTCATCAATCGAAAACCCGTTTAAATTATATCCGTTAGACTCAATTAATGTATCTATTCCTACTTTCATCTAGTTTACTATTATATTTTAAAATTTATTACGGTTTTTAAACCAAGCATCTCACTAGTATTCTTAGTCTAAGTGAAATTTTACAATACCAAAGCTACAAAATTGTTTAACTATTTAAACCATTAGTTAAACAAAAATTAACATATGTTTCAATTTTAGATAAGAATTACAACAATCAACCTACTGTTTTGACATAACATCTAATTTCCTTAGGTAATATTTGTCCAATTAAGAGTTTGTTGTATTTTTGAATTCTGTTTTAATCTAAACCGCGGTTTAAATTTATTTCGGAGCCCCATAAATATTTCGAACTTCCCTAATTGCTGTCGGTAATAAATTATTTTTATTTTTGCCGCTAATAAAAGCACGAATCTTTTAACCAAAAACCTTTTTAATGAAATCTTTTCGATTTTTTCTTTCTATTTTATTTCTATTTGTTATTCAACTAGGATATACTCAAGTGCGAAATGAATACCAAATTTCTTTTGAAAATGCTATGCATCATGAAGCTAAAATCAATGCGGTATTTACCAATTTAGAGAGTGGTACAATTTCTCTTAGAATGAGTAGAACTTCTCCAGGTAGATATGCATTGCACGAATTTGCAAAAAATGTGTATGATGTTAAGATTACAGACAGTAAAGGAAAAGATGTTACAGTAACAAGGCCAAACCCATATCAATGGGATGTTTCTGGTCATGATGGAACCTTAAATGTTTCTTATATTCTATTTGCTGATAGAGGTGATGGCACCTATTCACAAATTGACGAAACTCACGCTCACTTAAATATGCCAGCAACTTTTATGTATGTACCTACTTTAAAAGATCGTCCGGTACAAGTTACATATCAAGTAAGAGAAGATCTTAATTGGAAAGTTGCAACTCAATTGATTCCACTAGGAGGTAATGCTTTTTTAGCACCAAATCTTCAGTATTTCATGGATAGTCCGGCTCAAATCAGTAATCATACGGTAAAAGAATTTAAAGTAGCATCTGGAGGAACGGAATATACTATAAAATTAGCGCTTCTGCATCAAGGAACAGAAGAAGAAGCTGATCAGTATTTCGAACAAATAAAAAAGATTGTAGAGCAAGAAAAAGCAGTTTTTGGAGATTATCCAAATTTCGATTACGGAGAATATACATTCCTAGCTAGCTATATGCCTCAGGTTTCTGGTGACGGAATGGAGCATCGTAATTCTACTGTTCTAACAAGTACACTAAGCTTAGCTGATGGAGGAATGAAAAAAAATATCGGTACAGTTGCTCACGAATTTTTTCATGCTTGGAATGTAGAACGTATACGCCCAATATCCTTAGAACCTTTTGATTTCGAAAATGCAAATATGTCTGGTGAGTTGTGGTTTGCTGAAGGATTTACAAGCTACTATACAAATTTAATTTTATGTAGAGCAGGAATAATTACGCAAGATCAATACATAGCAGGATTAAGTAAAACATACAATTATGTTTGGAACTCTCCTGCCTTACAATATTTCAACCCGATTGAAATGAGCTACCAAGCTCCTTTTGTTGATGCAGCTAGCTCCATAGATCCGACTAATCGAGACAATACATTTATATCTTACTATTCTTATGGAAGTATGCTAGGACTTGCCTTAGATCTATCGTTAAGGGATAAAGACGATCTAAATTTAGATGATTATCTTAAGTTAGTATGGACAAAATATGGGAAAACAGAAATACCTTATACCATAGAAAACTTATTCTTTACCTTAAGAGAATATGCTGGCGAATCTTTTGCGGATGACTTTTTTGAAAAATACATTTTTGATAGTCAAACTCCGGATTTCAAAAAATTACTTGGTTCTGTTGCAATATACCCTAAAACAAACAGTAAAAAGGCATATTTAGGCGCAGATATCACATTTAACGATGATGACAATGCTGTTGTGTCTAAATATGTGAAAAAAGGAACTCCAGCCTATACTATTGGTTTAGCAAAAGGAGATGTAATTGTTGCTATTGATAATAAATCGTTTTCAGATATTGATCAGTTCAATGATGTTATCAGCAAATACAAGCCTGGTAAAAAAGCTACTTTAATATACAGAAGACTTGGAGTTGAGAAAAAAGCTTTAGTAAGGTTTGGTGTAGACCCAACAGTTGTTATCACACAGTTTTCTAAACCGAGTAAAAAAGCCTTACTAAAAAGAGAAAACTGGTTAAAGGCTAAATAATTTGTTTTTGACAAGTCAAAAAAAAGTCGACAATTAAATTGTCGACTTTTTTTTTATTTGATAACTAAAGAGCAGCTCTACAGCGATCAAGATCGCTTCTAGCTCTATCTAACTGTTCTCTAGCTTTCTCTAGAGCTGCTTTATATTCATCAAACTCTTGAAATTCCTTTTTCTGCTTAGCAAGCTGAGCTTTCAACTCTTTTATCTGCCTGTAAGAACTCACAACATTTACATACATCCTATATCGATATGTTGTATCATTAGGATCGATAGCTTCAGTAAGATCTCCAATTTCAGACTCCAGAGATCTATTTATATAATACAGATCTTCTTCTTTATCTGGCCTATCTAACGAATCAATTAGTTTTTCTATTTTAAACATTCCTTTAGAAAAATCTTTCTGAAATTTTGCGTCTTTTTCTACAATTGCTGTACGTTCTCGTAAGACTTCATTTTCTTTAAAAGGTATTCTATCAAAATCAAAAAAGAATGCAGTAACAATTAATGCGGCTGTAAATAAAAATAGTAAGGCAAATTTTAAAACACTATTTCTTCTTTCTTTACTGTTTTTTGGTTTCATTTTCCGAAAATTATATTTAATTACACATTAATCTAATAAGAAGCTTCGTCTATTCTTAACATCAGGTTTAGCGATTACCTCTTCTTTCACAAATATATTAGAATCTGATTTTTTTCCAATATAATCTAGCTCATTTAATTTCTTAAACAAAGAAAGCATCAATTTTGTAAAACTAGAGACATTATGTAAAGCCTTATTAATATCTGTATGCTGATATTCTAAATCCATCATTTCTATCAATACATTCTCAAAAGCTCCTTGATTTAAATCACACCAATCCGATAGATAATTTAGTAGTTCTTCTTTACCTGTTCCTACATACACATCCATATTATTTTTGATCACCCTTGCTAAAGACATTAGTTTAGTAATCATAGTAACCGGGGGCAAATGCCTATCATACAACCTAAATTCTGGCAACATTCCACCTAAATACTGTAATGTATTCTGAGTCAATGTTAAAACCATTGTAGCCAACTCATTAGACTGTTTCTTTTGATAGATCTTTTGTATAATGTTCATAGAATACTTTTCTATAGCATTAAAAAAAGTATGTATTTCAGTATAGATATAACGTAGATCTTGATGGCTCTGTATAGACACACAAGGCGGTATAAAATCCTCTGCTAAAGAAGCAACACCATCATTAAATTCGATTCGTCCTATAGTAATATGATGTCTACCGAACTCTTCTTCATTAGCCTCTGATAAATTGATTACATTAAGACTATATTCAGGTAATACAAAAGGATGCCTCGGAGGCTCTTCCTCTGGATCAGCATCTCCAACAGGAACTCTTCCATAAGGATCCACACTAAGTACTATATAACACTCTTCTTCTGCGCTATTAATCTTATATTCTGTATTAATGATACTCCCCTTTTGTTCTAATGCAGAAGATATTTCTGGTGTGATATTAATAATATAGCCTCCTTTGGTAATCGCCTTACATTTATTAAGCTGTACCTTTATAGTGTCTTGGCCATCCATAGAAAAAACCATATCCACTGCATCATCACCTGCTAAATCAGGTAACAAACCATAATTAATAGCATTAATATCCTTAGAACCTATTAATTGGGAGAAATTAGTAAATGCATTATCAGCCTCAATAAAATGATTCTTATTAATCTTCATTCCGTCAATCCAATTGACACGATGATGATTTTTATTTTTTAATTCCATCTTTTTAAAATATACTCGTTTTCCTGTAATCAATTACAATGTTCTTTATACAGTTATTATCTTCATGAGTTAAATCTAAGTCCTTTATAACGATACTCTTTCCTTTTATTTTTTCACAAAATTCAATAAAAGTAGTTCGCTTTTTCTTTACGATAATAGGAAGGTCTAAATTCCCACATAAATAATCCTTAAAATCTTTAGCCGTCAATTTTTTGGTTGATACTAAAATCAATTTAGACTTAAATGATTTTTCATTAATAAAAGGAGCTTTAAATTCATCCTTAGGATCATCTGCTATTGGATCATCTCCAATAGGATCATCTGGTATAACGGATACATCTCTTACCACTATATCATCTTTACGGATTTTTTCTTTTTTCTTTGGCAATACCTCTATAGTTTGTTTAGTAGAGTACTTAAGTTCTCCGTTAACAATTAAGGTAATCGTTTTCTTTCCTTCTGTAGTATATACATATTCAGGGCTTTCCTCTCTAGATGTTCCTCCTAAAGCATTCTCAAAGTTCCACTCCCAAGTTTCTGCGTTTAAGGTATTATCCTCAACTTTTAACTTTTCTCCAACTCTAATTCTAGGAGTTAAAATTTTAAACTTAGCTTTCTTAAGTGGGTCTAAAATTTCTTTTTTCTCTAAAACAGTAACCTTCCTAATTTTAGGGCATTTACCATTAACAATTAACGAAACATTATATTCACCAGGTTTTTTAAAAGTATGGTATGGTTTTCTTCTAGTATCTATAGCCGTACTATCACCAAAGTCCCATTTCCATTCTAATGCTCCTATTGTTTTATCTTCAAACTCAATAGATTCATCAACTCTTATTTCAGTTTCCTTAAAAGAAAATTCGATAATCTCACAAGGAACATAATTCACATACTTAAAGGCAAACACTGTTGCCGTTACTAATATTGTTATTAAAAAAAACAATATCACACTTTTATCCAAATGATAATTTGTTGTTTTATTTGATGTTTTCATTAGTATCTCTTTTCAATATATAATTAACTTACCACTGTTATTTTGTAAGGAAAAACGTTTAAAGATTGTTGCTCTAAAATCAATAAAATATTACTTTTTAAAGAATCCCATTCTACCGAAGAAGTATTCTCTTTCTTATTTTCCAAAAGTTTTACTTCAATACAAGGAATAAGACCTTTAGAAACATGAATATCTGTTTTAAAACCTTTTGACACCTTTACTTCCACTACCTTATTACTACACAATTCATAACAAAGCGCTTTTACATCTTCTCTAGTTACAATTCTGTTTCTAGAAAGCAATGCCCTTCTATAAGCATTTAGTCTTTCTTCCATCCCTAGGTTATTTTTACCTTGGAATGTAGAAGTAAGAAACATACTTCCTTTTTGCTTAAGATCACTACCTTGATAAATACTAAGACTATTACCTGACTTAATCTGATTCGCATCTTCTCCACTAGTCGTCCAATACTCTACAAGAAGTGTATCCTTCTTTTTGTAAGGTTTTACAGAAATATAATTAGTCTCCTCAGAAGACTTTTTCATATCAGAAACCTTTTTCTCTAAAAGAGAAATGTTTTGATTTAATTCATTAATATTAGATTGCAAAAAATCATTTCCAAAAAACGAAAAAGAAGCACTTTCATCTTTTAATAGTTCAATTAAGTGAATCAAATACTCTCTCGCTTTCCTATAATCTAATTTACTTACGTTATCTCTTCTAATAACATAAGTTCCTTTATCATCCGAAGCCGAATCATTTTCTCGCAATCTATAATCCTTCCCAGAGGTGTTAGAAATAGATTTTACATCCAAAAACAATTCTTGCGTACTTATTGGTACAATATCAATATAGTCCTTTAATTGATACGAAATACTCTCCCATTTTCTATTTAATGCCGGAAAAGCATTTACAGTACAGAAAACACTTTCCAAAATCGAGTTATCTACAATTCTAGGAAACTCTATCTTAATCCAATTAAAATCAGCCAAATCATCATGATCCTTCTGATCTATAAATTTAGAAAATTCTTCTGGTATATCCACCTTTGAACTCAACGAAATATCTGATTTTATAGAAATAAAATGTTTTCGATATAACTTCTTTACTTGCTCCTCTATATTACGTGTTTTATTAGGCTTATAATTAAATATGGACTCTAAATTAATTCGCCTAGAGACATCACTATTATAATAACCCGGAAAGGTTTTAAACTCTTGATCTACAAAACTAAAATTCGCGTTTTTAAGATGATGATAAAAAAGCTCATTTTCTTGCACATCTAATAGTTCAAAATAAAAAGAAACATCTTTTAATGAAATTTTATCCTGTTCAGTTTTTATACCTAAATACAAAGTTGATGGTGGCAAAGATCCACCGGACTTTAAAGACAAATCACTAGTTGTTTTTCTTTTTCCTTCTAGTTCAAAAATTTTATTCCCGCAAATCATACGACTAACAGTAGCATCTATCAATTGATTCTGTTGAATTGGAGAGAAATATATATTCTTTAATTCCGTACTCGCATTCTTAGTCTTTATCTTCTTTTTATAATACAATAAATGCTCAGGAGTTATTGTCGTCTTTTTTTCGATTGGTTCCGCATATACAATACCGTGGGCAGGCCGAGATCCATATAACGTTTCTGGCGTCATTAATTGAATCAACCGCTCCGTAATTCGTGTTTGCGAATTATCAATCTCTCCAGAAATTTTTTCTATCTCAGAAGCACAGGCACCAATTAGAAGAGATACCACAGGATCAAAAGAGCTCTCTATCTCATTGGGGGAAACTCCCCAAAGAGAAGCCGCCTTTTTGATCATTCTATTTTTAATCTGAACTTTATTTTCTGTACTCATAAACCCTATTAAAATGAAAGTGGAGCAATATAAAATCTTTCTAAACAAGCAAATTGTTCATTTGTTCTACTCACAACCCCATTTACTTTTATCTCTACTAGTTTCTTAATCCTATTTAAACTTCCTCTGTTTTTAAATTCTTCTTGTTGAATCGTTACATCGACCGTGACTTTCTTAAGTCTTCTTTCTTGAGAAACTATACTCTCCACTAAAGATTCGGAAATAGTGTTACGCAACTTATTTGTACTAGTAAGATTATCAAAATCCACATTCCAAATGGAACACCCAAAAGATTCATCAAAAGTACATTCTCCAAAATACGATGTAGTAATTAAATGAATATACCCAACAATAGATTGATTAAGATCACAACTCTCAATCTCTTTGTTTTTAACAATTCTAAACGTATCTAAAGGCAACTTATAATAAGAAGTATTCATACAGGATAATTTGTGTGCTTTAATTTACTTACAAAGCAAATGCAATTTAATAAAGATTTTATTTATCTACACTTCATAATTCAATAAACTAACTAAAAAAACAACAATCCAAGATTTTATGATTTTATTTTATTGTTATCAGTGGACTAAGAGTAGAAAATAAGCATAAGTTTTTTATATTTGTGTAAATTTTATTTTTCAAATGAATACACTTTTTAAAACACTATTTTTATTTATCATTATTGTTGGGGCAATGAGTTGTGGTGGATCTAAAAAAGCAGAACAAGAAGCTTTAGCCCAAGCAAGAAGAGATTCTATTGCACTAGCGAAACAAAATGCCATCCTTCCGATCCAGAAAAAATATGGAGCAATATTGGGGGTTCCTCCAAAGAAAATAGATAACGTACCTTTATTTGAGTTTATTGATGATTGGATGAACGCACCGTACAAATTAGGGGGAAATACCAAACAAGGAATTGATTGTTCTTATTTTACTCAATACATTTATCATGATATTTATGGTAATTTAATTGAACGCACAGCACAAAAACAATTTGATGCACCAGACACAAATAAGTTTAAGGGTTTACATAACCTAAAACAGGGAGATTTAATCTTTTTTAATAATAAAGGATCTGAATTTCGAGAAATCAGCCATGTTGGATTCTATCTTGGAAACAACAAATTTGTTCATTCTACTTCAAGAAGAGGAAATTCTGGAGGAAATGGAGTTCAAATTAGTGACCTATCAAAACAACCTTGGAAACGAATGTTTGTCGCTGCTGGAAAAAAACCTAAATTTAATAATAACACCAACACTGTAGAAAACTAGAGAAGAAGCTCGCATTCTTTACACCAACTAAACGAATGAAGAACAAAGAGATACAGGACATCTATCAAGAATTAACCACTACCTATCAAAATCTAAAAGCAGAAATTTTTGTTACTGAAATTTTAGAAAACTCTAGTGTTAATCTAACTGATATTGATGTTTTTAATAATAGTACTTTTTCTAGATCCTATAGAAGAGATGTAATTAATTTTAAATTAGACTCCTATTCTGGGAACACAGATAAGTTGCAATTTAATATTGCTAGAAATGGTCTTTATGACACTTTACCTGAAGGACTATTTCATGAACCTGTAAAAGCAAAAAGTAATATTTCTTTTACAGAATTACATCAAAAGCAGAAGAAACAAGAAAAAGATGCTCGATCTTTTTTCTCCCCTTTAGAAAACGAATTTTTCACTCAAAGAGTCAATATTGAAAAAAACGAACGTAAACTAATTAATGAGTTTGCGAACCTAAAGACAGATTTTCTTTTAAAATTTTGGAATTTAGACCCTGAGATTCCTTCTGATTATAGCATTAAACTTTTGCAATTATTACCTTATGTACACAAAATATCGGGTGAAATTGAACTAACTGCTTTAAGTTTAGAAAAAATTATAGGAGAAAAAGTAACTATTGAAAAAAAGTATAAAACTTTAGATGACAATATAAATGACACTTCTAAAGAACACCAACTAGGAGTTGATTTGGTTTTAGAACTAAAAGAAACTGTAATCTCCTATCCTTGTTGGGAAATAACCATAGGACCTGTTGACCAAAAAAATATTGATAAATATATAGTAAGTGGTGCTACTAAAAAATTTATTACTATCTTTTGTGACTATTTTATCCCTATGGAAATAGACACAAAAATTAACGTAACATATTCGAGTAAAGAAGAAACATTTGTATTAAATGAGACTAACGGTCCCAGGATGGGTCTAACAACTATGATATGAATTTGATATTACAATCTGCAGCATTAAGTGCTGATTTTTTTAAGGTAGGAATCTTACTATTGGCCGTTAGTGCTATTTTAATGGGAGTCGTTGCCGGGTTGAAGAAACTTTTTGTTAAAAACAAAAAGAAGTTTTTACTATACATGCTAGTAGTACTTTTATTATTTGCTGCGACAGCCCTATTAAGTAATGAAAAAGTACTTAATGACATACCTTTAAACAGCTTTATAGGTTTCCAAATAATATTTTTATGCTTGGGATCTTTACACGTGTTTGCCATGCGTAAATTTTTCCCAAACCTATCAGAAGAAGGTCCAACAAAATTCTGGCCAGAATTTTTATATACTATAGTAACAGTATTTGTTGGATTAATTACGTTTCTGTTCGTTGTTGGGATTTACAAACCTGACTACAAATATATTTTCACAGCATCATCAATTTGCTTTCTTATCCCTATAATGATTGTAAAACTTTATGAATTTGCAGTCTCCGTTCCTGTACCTATATATAAGAAATGGTTCTACCCTATTGATAAAAAGATGAAAGATCCCAAAGATGACGAATTGATTAACCCGTTGGTTATTTCTTTTGAATTTAATAAGGGGGAAAATATTGATGAGCTGAGCAACTTTAGATTAAAAGCACCAGAAAAAATGGAGTTTGGTAAGTTATTCTACTTTTTCATAAATGATTATAATGATAGACATCCTGAAGGTGAAATAGAGTTTTTAGATGATAAAAACAACCCTTACGGATGGATTTTCTATACAAAACCAAATTGGATGGGCATGCAAACACATGTTGATTTCACTCGAACAATAGAGGGAAATAATATCAAGGAAAATGATGTAATCATCTGCAAAAGAGCATAAAAATTTATTGTTAAAATTTTGTTAAAAAAAGATCTCGATTTACTCGTTGAGATCTTTTTTTTGTGGGATAAACTTCACGATAAAGTGCAAATTCCCTGAAAACCGTGTAGTCTTTTTCTTTCTTAATCCATTAATCCCTTTACACTTAACGACATAGTAACAACTTAAGTATGATATATTTTACTATCTTTACACCGTACAAGTTACGTTTATTATTTATTATTAATTATTATTATTAACTTAAAAATTATTTATTATGTCTTTTAAAGCAAAATTAAAAGTTGGTGGAAAAGAGTACAATGTATTAAACTGTAATTATGGTTTAGCTCAAGAAACTGACGCAACAGGACGTCCATCATCTGTAACTAGAGGTGGAATGATTACAATCGAAGTAGAGTCTACTTCAGACACTAGTCTTTCTGATTGGATGTTTAACAATTTCGAAATGAGAAGTGGATCAATCGTTTTCTTAAAGAGAGATACAGAAGCAACTTCTAAAGAATTAAATTTCGCTGACGCATACGCTGTTAAGTATATGGAGAATTTTGATGCTACAGGAAAAAATCCTATGGTAGAAAAAATTACTATTTCTGCAAGAGAAATTTCTATCGGAAACGGTGAGCACGTAAATGAGTGGGTATAATCCTCTGCATTTTATATAAGATTTAAATTAAGGGAGTGGTTTTTTCACTCCCTTTCTTATCTTACATCATCATTTCCTCTATATTACATTTTCTTGTAAACAATAATGGAACTGATAAAGTAGTTATTCACATTAAAATTATTACTTATGTCATTTTTAGCAAAATTAGATCTTGATGGGGAAGAGATAAACATTTTGGATTGCTCTTTCACCTTCAGACAAGATACCGATTACACAGGGAGACCTTGTGCAAAACCACAAGGAGGACAAGTTAGTTTATTAATAGAATCTACATCTAAAACTGATTTCTTGGACTGGACCATCTCTCCTACTATTACCAAAAGTTGTAAAATTACTTTTTTCAGAAGAGATAATATGTCTAGTCTAAAAAATGTAGATGTTAAGGACGCTTATTGTATCGAATACACGGAGCATTTTAATGCAGAAAGCACTAAGCCGCTACAGATACATTTAGTTTTATCCGCAAAAGAAATTTCAATTAAAGGAACTACGTTTACCAATAATTGGCCTTCTAAAGTATAATTCTTTTTTTATTATCAGTTGTGATTTTGAATATTTTCATAATTGAATAGAATATCAAAGAATTTTTATTCTAAGATAACAGTATTTCTGAAATTAAATAAACTTACTAAAAACTAATGATACCTATAAAGTGGTCGCTTTAATATTTATCATAAAGTTTTTAGTGTTTTAGAGGAATATTATTGGATAAAACCGTCTAAAAAGTGTCTCTTCTTAATTCTTGGTGTTTATTTGAGAAAGAACGGGAAAAGCTAAAAATGATTTTTGAAAACAAAAATCTCTTATCTTAGAATATATAATATAGATATGAGTTATCCTTATTATACCAGATAATACATAGTATTGTTTAAAAACATACTATTTGTTAATCTAAAAATGGTAACTTTATAAAAACCTGTGAAAACTATATTGACAACTTATCGGTTGTTAAATCACTAAAAAACAAAAGACATGGCGTTGCAATCTAACACTCAAATATTTATTGGAGGAACAGCAATAAATGCTTATAAACGATTAATGCTGCATCAAGAAATCGATGCGCATCATGTACTAGAATTAGTTTGTAGAATGGATGTTCTAGAAAATATAACTGGAGATATTGCTTCTCAAACCAAGGATTATCTAGGGCAAATAATTACGATACAAATTTCATCTATAGGAACCTTTACAGGGTATAAAGAATTTGAGTTTAAAGGGGTAGTAACCTCTGTCAATAGCACCAAGGGGTTCCATCAACAAAATGGAGATCTAGTGACTATAAAAGCTCATAGTTGTAGTATTATAGCTGATGATGGACCACATTACAATTCTTTTAATGACGTCGATCTTACCACCATTTTAGATGAAACATTTAAAGGTTATGATCAGTCAAAATTAAAAACTATCTTCAACCCATCTGGATCGGATAACATTCATTACAGTGTACAAAATAAAGAAAGCGCTTTTCAATATTCAAGTCGATTAGCTGCACAATATAGCCAATGGTTTTACTACGATGGAAGTGCTCTTATATTCGGTAGACCAGAAGACCAAGAGGAAGTTACTTTAACTTATGGACACGATCTTCAGGAATTTTCTTTGGATTTAAAACCTACATCCAATAGTTACAAATATTTTACTAACGACTACCTTACAGATGGACAGCATGAAAAAGCAACAAATGAAGTTAGTTCTGGTGTAAATGGATATAATGGTTTTACTAGTAATAAAGGAGATGAAATCTTTCCTAATGAAACTAATATTTATTTAAATTCTTACAACGATCCATCTCTAAAACAAAGATTAGATACACATGTAGAACAGCAGAAAAAAGCTGAAGAAATAAAGCAGGTGATTTTTAAAGGATCTAGCGACAATCCTGGAGTAAAAATTGGACAAGTAGTTACTATCAAAGGAGAAGGTGCTGACTATGGTAGTTTTAGAATTACTAAAGTAACTCACACGAATACAGAAAACGGAAGATATCAAAATAAATTCGAAGGAGTAACTGCTGATTTGGACGTATATCCAAATACGAACCTAATGGCGTTTCCTAAGAGTGAATCTCAGGTTGCAATTGTAAAAGAAAATAGTGATCCCGACGGAATAGGAAGAATACGAGTACAATTTCCTTGGCAAAGGGAAACAGGAGAATTAACTCCTTGGTTACGTATTGTCACTCCGCACGCTGGAGGAGAAAAAGGTTTTCATTTCATACCCGAGCTTGACGAAGAAGTATTGATTGGTTTTGAAGGGGGTAATGCAGAAAGACCTTATGTATTGGGAACTTTATATACAGGAGGAGCTAATCCTGCAAGTTGGAATACCCAAAGCAATGATGTAAAAGCGTTGCGCACGAGAAGTGGTCATACTGTAGAATTAAATGATGCCGATGGCGCAGAATTTATTACTATTACCGATAAGAATCAAAATATTATAAATATTGATACTGCCAATAATGATATCACCATTTCAGCTGGAGAAAATATGACATTGAATGCTAAAAACATGCAGATAAATGTAGATGAAAATTTAGATATTTCTGTTGGAAAAAATAAAAGTGAGACAATTACTGAAGATTATTTTATCAGTGCGACTAATGAAGATCGCCAGATAGGAGAAACAATCAAAGTAATTAGTAGTGAATATAAGCAGGAAGCTCAGGAAATAACTACCGATGCCAGTGGTGAAATAAAAACCAACGCAGGTGGTAAAATTACTATTGCTAGTGCCGAAACAGTGGAATATGGAGAATAATTCATTGTTTATAATCTGTAAAATCACACTTGAATAATTAAACATTATGGGAAGTATTGGATTAACAGCTACTTCATCAGGAGCACAAGAAACTACTAAGAATGTACTAAGCGGAGTTAATGTACAAACCGCGCCAGTACATGTAGGGAATGCAGAGTATGAAGAGTTAACACCAGATGATTCTGCTGATATAATAGTCGGTATTTTTTTTGATGGAACTTTAAATAATCGAGCCAATACTAGAGCAAGGCTTGAATATACTAATAAAACTAACCGTCAACCATATGATAAAAATTCTGCTGACGGATATACGAACTGGATTGGTATTAAAAGAACTGGAAGTTATGATAATGATTATTCGAATGTATCCAGAATGGAACCAGCTTATGAAAAAATAAATGAAGAAAAAAAACATCAACTTTCCATCTATATAGAAGGCATCGGAACAGAAGATCATGAAGGAGATAGTACCTGGGGAAAAAGCATGGGGAAAGGTGCGACAGGAGTAAAAGGTAAAGTAAAAAAAGGATGTGAGGAAATTGCTAAACTCATTAATGAGTTAGGAGTTGAGAAAATAAATAGTATCCAGATTGACGCTTATGGTTTTAGTCGAGGAGCTGCCGCCGCGAGAAATTTTGTTTTTGAAATTAATCAAAAAAAAGGAGATCAAAAAGAAATTTTAATGGATGGATTGTATCAATATACAGGACAACTATACCAAGAAGATGGAGGCGTGTTAGGAGAAAAACTAAAAGAACTTGGCCTTGAGATAAAGCTAAAACCCCAAGCTAGATTTGTAGGATTATATGATACTGTAGCTTCTTTTGGTGTATATCACCAAAATGATGTAGAGCAACTTAATTTGGATGCTATAAAAAAAGCACGTTTCACATTTCAATTAGCAGCAAATGATGAACATAGAAGTAATTTCATGTTAACTAAAATTGGAAGTGCAAGAGGAAAAGAAAAATACCTCCCAGGAGTACATTCAGATATCGGAGGGGGCTATACTGATAATTGTAATGAAGAAGTTACACTAGACTATGGAGGATATTTACCTAAACTAGAAGAAGAACGCACTAGACTTATTGAACAAGGATGGTATTTGGATAATACTAGTCAAATTTGGGTAGATGATTTTTGGGGAACTCTCAAAGCCAAACGAACAGGAATCTCTAACAAATACAGCTATATTCCCTTACATATCATGGTAGAATACTCCATAAAGAAAAAACTAGAATATGACATAAACTTAATCATCGAAGATTATCCCATTGTTGATGATTCTGAAAAAAGAGTAAAACTAACCGAAGTAAAAACACGTTTGGATGAATATGTAAACGATCAAAATGAAGAGCTTGCCTTTATGAATCCGGCGGATGAAGAAATGTTAAAAGCATTACGTAACGAATATTTCCACTTCTCTGCGCACTATAATGATCGTGTACTAGGAGTACTACCTCCTATGAAACCTAATAGAGAAAATGGTGTAAGAACAAGAGGGACACTTGAAGGAAATTTAAATGACTAAAAGATATTTTATACTTTTAATACTAATGATGATCTATCTGAATTCTTGTAAAAATTCAGAAAAAAATAATATATCAGAAACTGGATCTATAATGACAACTAATCAAAAAGATAAGAAATATGAATGGCTACCTACAGAATGTGCACCAGAAATATATCCTATTAGAATAAAAGAAGGATATTTCATTACGAAAGATGGAACCTCTATTGAGATACCTAGTGGAGGAAGAACTGTACATAATGGATGGGGACAAATAGGATCAACTTACATAGTTGGAGATGACCTCAAACCGATACCTCAAAAATTAAAAATCACTTGGATTTCTTATGCTGAAAACAAGTTTTATAGTGGTGATTTTGATTTACCATCAGAAAAAATTCAGCAATTCTTTGAAAAAGGTTTTCTAGATCGAAGAAATAAACAAGAAAACTATTCTAAGATCATAGTAGGTATGGCTCCTGGAGGAATTGTATCTATTTGGTTATTGGGAGCAGGTTCAACTGTGGAAATAGGTCAATATATAGCCCAAGAAATTGATATGGAAATTAAGGATTTATCACCAAACACAACTTTGGATAGAGCGACCTATGTTTCCAATAGAGTAAATAGTTTAAAAGAAGATAAGCTCAAAAAATTAAACGAAGTTGGTATTAGAACTGATATCTGGAAAACATACAGAAAACGTTTCTCTTGGAAACCAGTTTACACTTTTAATAACGAAGCAGAAGCTACAAAGACCCTTATTGACTTTTTTAATGGAGAAAGCATACATACTATTAGCAAAAATCCGTTATTAACATCTTTTCAAGATTTTGCGATTCCTAAATACACAAGATTCTATTGGGTAGATAAAAACAAAAATGAATTTGGAACCAAAATATATTTTGATGAACTTGAAATATTTGAAGCTTTCGATAAAATTTTTGCAAACCCAAAAACCAAACAAGCTATCATAAATTTTGAAATAGATAAATACAACAGTAACATAACGGTATTTATTGAAAGTGAAATCGAACGCATCGAAATGAAAAAATTAACAATTAAGATATATGAAGCTTCAAAATAATAGAATTTTATAAGAAATAATGCCACGAACCCTGCCCCATACAAATCAGATTATCAAACTCAACGGAGAACGGATTACACGAACCTATACTTCTGAAGTTGTAAATCGTATAGAACAAGGTAAAAATAAATCTTCTGCCGCTGTGGCAATTGAATTTGATCTAACTTTTTATGGGATCGATCAAGAAGGACTCCTAAATTATAGAATGGAAGTTAAAAAGAGATTCCTATTAAATGAAAAATTTAGTATTGTTCGTAAAGTAGATAAAGCACAAAAAATTGCACTAAAAGTTGCTTCAGTTAATGATATTTTAGAACTAAAAGTTGACAAGAGTTTTAAATTAAACAAAGTAAATAACACCAAAGAAATAAGGCAAAAATGGAAAGAAGTAAAAATTGATCTTTTAGAAGAATATCCAGATTTGCTTAAAATGACAAGTGATTTTGATTGGCAATTGCAAGAAGATAACATTCAACAGGTATATTTAGAAGATAATTTTTATCAATTCTTTTTTACTAATATTTTTTATCAAGAATTTGAAGATAAAAAGTTAGCACAACAAGCTAAAGTATCCGCCAATGCCCTTGGTAATATAAACATCCCAATTTTAGAACAAAAAAAGATTTCTAAACAAGATATCGGGTTCACGAAGGTTACTATTACTTCAGAAGCCGAAATGGATATCGATCATAAGAAATTCCCATTGGCTAAACTAAATGGTTTTTTAGGTAAATTACCAACATCTCCAGGCGAAAAACACACGTTAGATTTTGAGTATAAAGGTACTTATAAAGTAAAACCCCAATTTGGACTGGTAACCAAAGGAAAACTAAATTACTCCTTCGAAGTAAAGGATTTATATAAAAAAACAACTACCATAACCTTTAATTTAGAAAAAGATGAGTAGTAAAATATATGTATTAGATGGCGCATTACTAGAATGCAATCAGGGCTTTGTGCCCGCTAAGCTTTTAGTAACGCAAAATCAAAAAGTAAAAATCCAAGGCAAGTTTAAAGCTACGGATATGGATGTGCAGGTACCCGCTACTTTCGGACAATGTAAACTAAAACCAACTAGTGGTGGATATTTACCTTGTATGCCAGCATTGCAAAAATGGACTAAGACTACTAAAACCTCAACATTAGGAGGAAGTAAAAAGTTCTTATACGAAGATTCTGAATGTATGTGTGGTACTGGCGGTAAAGTTACCATTATGCAACCTATGCAAATCAATACTGGTGGTAATGCTAGTGAAAAATTCAAGGAAATTGCAATGACTATTCCTGGTGCGATGATGGGTAACGACAAAGCTCCCAAAGTGGTAGAAAGTTATTGGATGGACGCTGCTGGTAAAGAAAAGATTGATAAAATCAATTATGGAGAAAAAGCAACCATGTTTGTACAAACGGAAAACATGGAAGTTGGCGAAAAAGTAGAAGTACGAGTAAAAGCAAAAAACGGTAAGGAGATAAAAGAAGGAAAAAATGAGTTAATCTACTCAGGAAATGTAAAAGCCGATGGCACAGTAGCATTAGATCTAGTATGTATTGATGAACCTGAAAAAGAAGAAACAACTACTTCTAACTCTAACACCTCGTCAACGACTGCCGCAAATAATGAAACATCAAATGAAAACACTTCCGAAAAAGTAATTTTAGAAACTGGAGTTGTTAATAAGGGAAATCGTATTAACGAAAATGGAAAGATCATTATTGTTAATTCTAAGGGTAAGCGCGCATATGATTGGATCTATGCGGATGCTCCTAGTGAAAGTTTAATGAAAAAAAATGGAATGTCTGGATATGATGTTACAAACATTAATCTTACTAAGTCCTACCCTACTGCGATGCTTAAAACAGAAATGAAAGCAGTTTTATGGAGCTTCTCGGATATCGAAGATGGGTTTGGTAAAAACGGAAGGGATTTGGCCAATCACTTTTTTGATGGACATGGGAGTAACTTTATTTTTGACAACGAATCAAACCCAGTTAGAGAAATCAAAGATTCCAGCCAGTTCAAGGATGAGTTTATACCTAAACTTGAACAAGAATTGGTAGATCAATATAAGAAAAACAACTACGTAACCAAAAATCCACAAAAAGTATATAATTTTAGAACTAGCCTGCCCTACTACAGCGCTTTACAGGGAATGAATCCTAATGTAAACGAAATTGCAACTTTTGTTGGAGGTATTCAAGGTTGCTTAGCTAATTACGAAATTTATGATCAAAATGGTGAAATTGGTGCCACGATTACCAACCTTTCATTTTTTGACACTTTCGGAGCTGGATGGGAAGATGGAGGAGCTGATGGAATGGCTAAACAATGGATCCCTGGATTAGTATCTATGTTTTGTCTTCAACATTTTAAAAACGTAGAAGATAAAAATAAGTTTCAACCATTTGCAATTATGCTAAACATAGAATTATGATAAGATATAGTTATATATCCATATTGATTTGTACACTCCTGTTTTCTTGTAAATCACAAAAACAAGAAATGGAAATTCGTTATACATCCCTTAATGATTATGACGCTAATTATGTCTTTAATTTAAAAAACAACACTACTGGACTAAAAAAAACACATCAATTTACACTAGCAGAAATAGAGGCTCAGAAGCATTTTGTAGACTCTCTAAAAAACTCTAGTTATATGGATAGTTTACCACAAACCTATAAAGATCATCAATATGGCACTTCGTTATCGTTAACTGCCAGTGATGTATATTTATATACTCCTCCAAATGAATTTTCTTTTGATCAAGTAAGTGATGAAGATTTGGTTATGGTATATGAATTGAATGAGGAACAATTCACAATTAAAAATATAGTTATTGGCGAAAGATATAAAGAAAACACCATCTCTATAAAAGAGAAAATGAACACTAATTTTTGTGAATTAAAAGTAGATGATAATAATTTTAGATTAGAAACATTATATCAGGTATTTGAAAAAATACAAAAATTACAATATCATCTTCAAAAAGACCTCTTCACCTATCAAGTTTTTGATAGTAAAAATAACCATGTGCTGGATATTACTTACAAAGATAAAGGCACATCACTTTTGCTAAACTATATATAAAGGATGCTATGAGTAATAAGGAATTAGAAATAGTTATTGATACCATAACAGCGGCTGACCGGCGATTCACTTATAATGAAACGTTGACCTTAGAAAATGTCTTGGAACCTGAAGTTATTAGCGCTTATTTTGCAGAAAAAACAGTAAAAAAAGAATCCTTAAAAGATGGCACCTATCAATATACGTTTGATAAAGAAACGAGTACCGATAGCAAAACAAAACGATCCAATGTAGCCAAAGCTATCCATAAAAGTATAAATGATGAATTATCATCGCAACATAAGGAAGTAAAGCTAAAAGACATTACAAAAGTTATTAATGAAAAGGAAACAGGTAAAAAATGGCCTTTACAAAGTCACGCAAAAGATAGTACTTTAACCTTTGACCAATATAAAAACGAAACCAAGATATATTATAAAAAGATTCCTTCTGCGCCAATGGGATATCAAGTATACCTTATTACAGAGACCAAAAATCTTAAAGATAAAAAGGTAAAGATCAAGATTCACGAAAAGGAGGAAAAAGATAAAGATGACAAAAACAAAAGTGTTTTTAAAATCTTAAAAACCAAAGATGATACTTTACCAGTAAAGGTTTTTGCTAAAAAAGAAGACACTAGTACCGATACAGAAGTTAGTGATTGGATAGAGATAGAAGTTAAAGAAGAAAATGGAAACAAAGATGGGGATCATTTATTTTTGTATAAGGAAGAAAACGAAAATAAAATAGAAGTAGGTATCAAAAAAATACAGTTGCGCCCTAAAGAAGACAAAATCAAAACTGAAGGAGAAGACGCACATAAAAGTTTTGAGGGTTGGCAAGAAGCTTTATATATCCGAGAAGATGAAACTGAAGAAGGCAAAAAAGCTATAGAAGATGCTAAAGCTCGTAAAACAGCCAGAGATGCCGAAGGTGAAAATGCAACTATCATGGCATTTGACAAAGAAGCTGTAAAGAGAATTTATCCTTCTGGAAAAATTAATGCTCCTAAAACAGCAGTTATTGGGCAAGAAATAGAGTATATTCTAGATATAAAAAATACAGATACAGCTAAAGAAGAAGATAAAAATAATATTCGTTGGTCTTTTTATGTAAAAGGCGAATCAAAAACTGACAAAAAAAGTACGTATATCACATCAAAAAGTAAATCAGGGTTATATACATATGCCAAGACAGAAGTTGTAGATGGGAAAAATAAACTTACTATTGTTTTTGACGAAGCATTAAAAGGGAAAAAAGTGCAAATAGAGCCTTTTAGAGGAAGCCCAGAGCTTAGTAATTCTAAGTCTTTTGTAAGAACTACTACAGTTGAGGAAGCTCCTGAACCCAAAATTTCAAAGCGAGAAACAACTTCTCTTTGGCTTACCACACAATGTGAAAGCGTAAAAAGTCCTGGGACAATGATTGGTAAGGATTTTGAAAATTATCTTAAACTAGAAACTCCAGGATTGTTATTTCCTTTTAGAAGTGTTCCTCAAAATTATCCTGGACATTATAAAACTAAGCATTATAAAAAATACGATTACACTTTACACGAAAAAAATGCCGCTACCTTTGGGTTTCCAAGAGGAAGTGATAGAATTCACGCTGCTAGAGATTTATATTCCAAAGTTAATGAACATGTATATGCAATTGCCGATGGCGTTGTTAAAGCAAGTGAGAACTTTTATATGAATACAGATGTAATTGTGATCGAACACGATTATGAACACATTAAAGGACATAATATGATTGTCAGATATGGTGAAGTTGATAAGAGTACTATAGAAGTAAAAATTGGGGACAAAGTAAAACGAGGACAAAAAATTGCAGAAGTTGGACAATTAATTAGAGACGATGGAACAAATTTCCAGCAACCAACAGGAGAGAATAGAGGGATGTTACACATTGAATTTTATACTGGTGAAGAAAAAGGAAAGACTTTCAAACCAGGAAAGGTAAATACAAGTGAAATGTTACACGCTAAATCGGATAGTTTTTCTAGTGGAAGATCTTTTAAAAGAAGACGTGATTTATTTGATCCTTTAAAGATTTTAGATAAAATGCTTAAAAACTCACAAAAAGAGAATTTAATAAAATAAACTCATGAGAATAATACTTCCTTTATTACTATTTCTTTTAATTTCCTGTAAAGAAGTTTCGAAAAAAGCTCAATCTGAGGACTTATTGGATAACAAGTATTCTACAACTACTCAAAAAACTAACAATCCTAGTAGTATTTCCAATAATAAATTAGTTAAAAATAATGCGGACAGCATTTTTAATAATTTACTTAACAAAGAATTAATTGGTATATCTATAAAAAGTAAAGAGGAGAATGACATCTATAAAAAATATTGGATAGATTTCCACAGTAAATGCATGTGTGATTCTCCTTCAATATTCTTAGATCAAAAAAATAAGAAAATATACATATATAACTATTGTAGAAATTCTGTTCCTCCTAATGACAAAGAACCATTTTTTGAATATGATTTGATAAAAACATTGTTTTTAAAGCATAAAGCAGAAGTTTTCGGTAAGAATAACAAACAAGAAGAAATAATTTTGAAGTTTAACAAAATTGAAGATGATATTTATAAAATGAGCGTTGATGGTAAATTACCTTCTGATTTCGTTGGAGGTAGAGTAAATAACTTATTTACGTCAAACCCTCAAAGTTTCGAAAAAGAAGACTGTGGTGATTTTGATGGATAAAATAAATACTTTTTTTGAAACTTCCGTGAACTATTAAATGAAAACTATATTTCCCTTAGTAATACTCATTTTATCAATAAGTTCTTGTAAAGAAAGTAACAAAAAGTATTTAACATCTGAAAATATAGAGACTGTAGAAACAAATGCAGATACGATCTCAACACAAAAAACAGAAGTAAAAGAACAAAGTGAAATCTCTCACCCAATTGATTTTGTGAAAATCCAACCAGATTCTATAAAAACAAATTATAAAAAAGATTCTATCCAAGTAAATCAATCATTATGGTATAATAACATTCAATTAATTACAGGTACAATTGAAAATAACAAAAATGGATTTCATTTAATTGTTAAAGATAGTAAAGGAAAAATCTTATATAAATCAGAAGGTCAAATAGATAGTTGGAGGTATAACCCTACATTATTTAAATCTGAGCAAAGCAAGAGAATTATTATTGTCAATGAAATTGGTGCAGAAGAAAGTTGGGGTATCTATATACATGAATATAATAACAATGTTTACAGAGAAATTGGAGGATTGGATATTGTTGCTTTAAATGAGTATCAAGAAAGTCTAAATGTGGTTCCATTTATTAAAATACACGAAATAAAAGATTCCGTTTTACAATTTTCCTTTGATCAAAAATCTAAAATATTTGATTTAGAAGCAGAAAGTACTATTGATGGAAATAAATTATTATATCAATATAAGAATAATACATTAAAAAGAATAAAACCAATTAGATGATTTTTTTTGTATTTACATCCAAAATTGCTGAACGTGAAACAACATCCGTTTGGCTAACATAGCAATGTGAAAGCGTAAAAAATCCTGGAACAATGGTTGGTAAGGATTTTGAAAATTATTTTAAACTAAAATATAGTACCACTATATATATTTACCCTGATGGTAAAATCAGTAAAACTTATTTAAAGAATGGAGATAAAATGCGATATGTTTATGTTGAAGACAGTCGAGAAGAGTACGATTTAGGTTCTTTCAAATTAATTGAAGCTCAAAGATGGTTGGACGCAACAAGACATTATTCTAAAACTCAAAAAGGTGGTGAATGGAAAAAAGTTATTTCAGGTGGAAAAACAAGGTATTATAAAAAGGATGGAACTACAAAGACACTCTTGATGACTCCTTTTTCTGGTTCACCCAACAAAGTATTTAAATATAAAAAAGGAACATTAGATTTTGCTATTTACGAATCAACAGATAGAGAACACTTTAATCCGGAAGCTTTTGCTACGGTTATAGGTGCATTGGCTGAAGTTAACTATAAAGATATTGTTTCAAATGGTTCTGTGGATACAGATGGAACTGGTGCATATAGCGTGACCCATTTTAATGGCTTTAACATGGATTTCAAATTTTTAAGAAAGGATAAGAAAAAAGCTAAAATTGATAAGTACTCAAATGGGAATCTCGTAGAAGTCATTTTAAGTAATAATTCCAAATTAGATATTACTAGGCAGAATAAGTTTTTAGATGCGTTGTACAAATTTGGCTGGGGTAAAACGGAAAAAAACTATGCAAATATAACTTCAGAAAACAAAGATCTAAATCACTGCAAACCCGATGACCACCATTGGAATCATTTACACTTACAAGGTTTCAAAATAGACTACAAATAAATATGAAAACACTAATTTATATACTAGTTATACTATTAAGCTTAGGTTGTATTTCGAGAAATGAAAATTCTAACAAACTTACTGTTTTAAACAATGATTTAAAATTAAATAAACCAGAAAGTGTACAATTTACTGAATCAAAAGTAAGTCAAAATGAAATAGATTTATTTATAAAAAAACTGAAGACTCAACCAATACAATCCCTTCCTTTTGAAATGGATTCTTATTTACTTGAAAGTAATAATTTCAAAGGGGATTATTTTAATTGGTTAGAAAATTTAACAATTGAAGGTAGAATTAATAAGTTTCCTGACTTAAATAATGCAGCATTGACATTTAATAAAAGTATTGAAACAGATTATATAAATAAGATCACAGCACCTTACTTTGATTCTTATTACTATTTATTGATTAATGAATCAAATATTTCATCATTTCATTTTGATAGAAGATTAAAACCTATAAATGATAATATTGAAGTTTTTCTTAACAAAAGTATCATAACAAAAAGTGAGAATGAGGTTCGAGGTATGATTCTTAAATTAAATGTATTTGATATTAAAAAGAAAAAAATTCTAACTTCTTATATTTTAAGGATTTCAGGAATAGGATTGAACGATGAAAGTTATATTGAAGGCTTCTTAATTGATGAACATTATAATATCAATATAAAAAGTTATACAAGTGTTGAGGGGGAAGCAACTGAAATAGTAAAGAAAATTAAAGTTATCTCAAACGGTAATTTGAGTACAGAAACAATAAATGGTAAAATAACTTCTAAAGAGAAAGGAGAAGTTTTTATAGAAAAATTCTCCAAAGAAATTGATCATTGAAAAATATATGATAACAATAAAAATGATTCTAAGCTTCTAATGACAGAAGAATACTCTGATAAAGGGGTTCTACTTAAAAGAAAAATTATTGGAAATAAATGAAAAACATAATTATAATTTTACTTTTATTATTTCTTTCCTGTAAAAACAATACAAAAAATATTGACCTAAGTAAAAAGGATTCAATTGCTATTAATTACAATCTGAATAAGGCAACTCAGGATACCTTAAAGATAAAACTCCCAATAGGAAAAAAAGAGTTACTACTGAAAGATCTAGAAGGTAAAATTGCAAAAGATTCTTCTTTATTATTAGAAATTCTCAAATGTTATGATACCATCAATGGTATTGCAAGTATTCATTTTAAGACTATTGACGACGTAAATTTAAATTCTTTTTACAAACCTAATTTATCAGATTCCAAAGAGTTAAAAGATTCAGCTTTTCTAAAATCAGAAGAAGGTTATAACTTCTTTAAATTGGTTAAAAAATTATCTGTAATGAACGACAAAAAGCTATCAATTTTTGAAGGGAAATCTTCAAGTTTAGATTACGATGGTAATATGATTTTTACTAATAGAAAAGATTTAGTCATTCTTGATAATAAAAATAATATTGTAGATGCTCTTAATATTTATTATAGTTATAGTGATGGTATTTTTGCAAAGACCAAGTTGTTTTTTATTGATAAAGATTATTCCATTTCAATTAGATACTATATGGAAGATGAAGAAGGGAAAGTGAACTTTTCGGATATTGAAAAATTCAAAATAACTAATGAAGGTGAAATTTTATCCATTAAACCCTAATTAAGTATTCTTACACTTAATTTTTCTTGTTATTGACCATGCAAACTTAATATAAAATCTTGCAAATCAAAAAAACAAATTATTTACGGTATTAGGTTTTAAAAAAAAATGATTAACCTACTTTCGTTATAATATATACAAAAAACAATAAAAATATTGAAGTCCATATTTATATTGCTAATACTCTTCACTTCCCTGAATAGTTGTTATAAAAAAAATATCATAACAATAAAACAAGTGAAGTTACTTCGATTAGTAGTAATAATGCATCTAATCTCGATTCTTTTTCTATTTCTTTACCCGTAGGAAATAAACTAATACTTACTGATTTCCCAGAAGTTGTAAGTTTTGACAACAAAAAATTAAGTTCGACATTAGATTCTATATCAAATCATTTTGATAAAATCAGTTCTACAAAAGAATCAAAATGTTTAATCTCTAACATACCTATCGAATATCCATATTATGAAATAAAAGAACTATTAGAAGATTCCAAATCTGTTTCGTTTGAACATATTTTAAAACTTCCTCAAAAAAAGGGATTAGATATTTCTATTGAAAAAGTCTCTAAGAAATGTAATGATAATAGTAACTTGGAAATTCAATATTGTTTAGTGATAAAAAAACAAAACAAACTAATCAAACTTTATAATATTGGTTATACTTTATTTGGGGATTTAACAGAAACCTCTAAATATTGGTTTATCGACAATAACTATATCATTAACACAAGAACCATAAGTAGTGTCTCTGGAAATGATGAATATTATGTTCATATGTTAAATAAGTTTACCCTAAATGATGAAGGGACTTTAATCAATTATTTTGAGAAATCTGATGGATCATATGAAAACAAATATGAAAAAGGTTTAATAAAAGATCATTTAAAACATGGATCTTGGATAGAAAAAAAACCAAATTATGGTTATGTAAATTCAGAAACTTATGTTGAAGCCAAATATTCCAATGGAATTCCTGTTAAAAAATGGTATTATTATATGTTAGAAACTATTGAGGAGGTAAATGACGAAGGATACGTAATAAATACCATTACCAAAAAAACAGATAAACTTCTAATGACCGAAGAATATTCAGATAAAGGAGTTCTACTTAAAAGAGAAATTATTGGAAATAAGTAAATGAAAAACATATTACCTTTAATACTATGTATTTTATTTCTTAGTAGTTATACAACAAAGATAAGTTCTCAAGAAATTGATATAAGTATAATTAAAAAAGATAGTATTTCTTCAATTATAGAACAAGGTACTCTTTCGCATCAACAATCGGATATTGAGTATTTGTCAGAAATCATATTTATAAATAACAAATACCCATTACAAGGAGAAATAAATATTCTAAAACCTTTAATAAAAAAAGCTGATTCCATAAGGAAACAACAAGACGATTGTGGTTATGTTATAGAAGACTCCTATGAAATATGGAATTATCTAAATTGTGAAATTGAAGTATCAAAAACTGAATATACATTCAGAGAAATAGATTTAAAATCTTCTAATTTTACCATTAAACATAAGAATGTTATTTTTTCAAAAAAATATACGCTGCTAAATTTTAAAGAAGATTTCCCTGTATCTTTTAAGAAAAATAAGGATGACGAAAAAAACGGGATTACTACAATTCATATGATGACACATCCTTTATCTGATGATCTTTATATATTTACATTTCGAAACGCAAAACTAGTGGAGCTTCGTTATTTCTTTCCATGCTAATGTTTCATAACGAATCAGAAAGTATTATTCAAGGAGAAAAACGATTATATCAATTCGAAAACAATCATATAACAAGAGTTTATTGATCTTATGAAAAGACTTAAAACATTCATTTTGCTCATTTCTATCGTTAATGTAACCTTATCTTTTGGACAAGAGAAGTTTAATTATAAGTTTTTAAATGATTATTCTACAAAAGAAGTTCCACTAGAAGAAAAAACGAAATTAGATCAGAACGCACCGACGAATCACATTACATTAATTCAAAAAAAAGCACTTCATTTTGATAAAATCACAGAAGATTGGAAACAAGTAGATTGTGGAGTACTTTATAACCTCAAATTATCCGAAAACTATATTACTTGGGTCCTTTATTATTATTGGGGCGAAGAACTTCATACCACCCTTGTAAATTACGATTTAGAATATAACTTTATCGATTCAGAGCAACTTGCAATGGATGAAAACGCAGAAGGATGGACTTTATCAGAAAGTACTATTACCCGACACCGTATTCACAGAATGGATGCATTATATATCGAACCAGAACAAATAGAATACATAAATTTTATTTTTAAAGATACAGGTGAAATTGTTAGTGAAAAAGAATATTACAATGGAGACATCCCAGATACCTGTATTCATTATTTTGATCCATTAGCAGTAAAATATGTACAAGCATTAAATGGGCTTAATATCAGAGATGAAAACGGAAACAAAATTGGTAAATTACTGTATGGAGAAAAAGTAAATATTATAAAATATACCAATAAAGAATTATCTGTAAATGATAATGGAAAAATCATAAATGGCTCTATAGTAGAAATATGTAATTATGAATCTGGTTACAACAAAAGAAGATATGTTTTTGATGGATACCTTGTTGATGATACAGATTTAAAATTATATAATACTCAATTATGTTCTAATACACATATAGAGGATGATAAGGCTCCTTTTAATAGTGGAGAGAAGGTTTGTTTAGATGACACTTATTCCATTGTTTTAGATAAATCATACGATAGTATCCCAACTAGTTTTATCAATAAGAATACTGACGTAATAATAGAAAAAGGAGAAATAACTCTACCGTTAACAAATGGGAAGAAAAAAACATTCGTTAATAACACAAAATACCTAGAGAGTACGGAATCTTATGAATATATTGGATTTTTAGAATCATTCAATTACCACTTAATAGCAGGAAGTTATTTTGAAGAAGGAGATTTCTTTTTTGTTGATCAAAATAATGGAGAAATAAAAACTAGGTTCCCAAATTACCCACATATTTCGCCAGACAAAAAAACTATAATTTGTTTTTATTTTAATCCGTATAATCATCGTTCTGAGTTTTTCATTTATACAATAGACAATAAGAATCAAATTACTTTAAAACGTATAATAGAAATCGTTTATTGGGGACAAAATATGGAGAACACAGAAATTCTCTGGACTTCTAATCTCTCTTTTCTAGTAAAAGCAACTCCTATAGCCACGATGTGGAAAAGCTCAGGGAATTATAATAAATCCTATCAGAATATACATATTAGAATACATAAATAAAAAACTTAATATAACATTTTATTCCAATAATCTTAGAGGTTCTAGTCTGTCCAAAATAGAATACCCGCTTCCCTTCCATAAATTTCTATCACACACCTATAAAACATTTTCTAATGTATAGGGGTAACAATTACACTATAGATTGTATATAAAGTAGAACGTACAAAATAAAGGGGGAAAACAACCCATTTTTGTGTAAGAAAACGCAAATATAACGTTGCTAACTATAAGATTTTTAAAATTTTAAGTATTTTTATAAGAGAATAGTTAGGTACTATTTTTGATAGTTTTTACGCAATTCGAATATACATTCTTTCCCCAAATCGTTCGAACTGTTAACTATCACTATAAATCGTATACTAATAGTTGACTAAATAATGAATTTTTAGCATTAGGGCATTTTACAAAACTGGAAATAAGGAAAATCATGGCACTGCAATCAAACACACAAATTTTTATCGGAGGATCTCCTATAAAAGCCTATAAAAGACTAATGTTACATCAAGAAATTGATGCACATCATGCGTTAGAACTTTTATGTCGAATGGATGTATTAGAAACTATCGCAGGAGAAATTGCCTCGGAAAGCAAAAATTATCTTGGCGAAATTCTAACCGTAAAAGTATCCTCTTTAGATACTGTAAACGGATATAAAGAATTAGAGTTTAAAGGTATTGTTACCTCAGTAAGTAATACAAAAGGATTTCATCAACAAAGCGGTGATCTAGTTTCTATAAAAGCACATTCTTGCAGCATTATTACGGATGATGGTCCACATTATGACTCTCATAGTGATGTTGGACTTTCTGAAATATTGGATAAAACTTTTCAGGGATATGATAAGTCTAAACTTGATACTAATATTAGTCCTCAAAACTCAGAAAGTCTTCATTATAGCGTACAGCATAATGAGAGCGCTTTCAAATATGCTAGTAGATTAGCTGCCCAGTACAGCGAATGGTTTTTTTATGATGGTAGTAAACTAGTATTCGGAAAACCCGAAGATAAAGAAGCAACAGAACTAAATTACGGCCATGATTTACAAGAATTCTCTTTAAATCTCAATCCTACTCCTAATAATTTTAAATATTTTACGAATGATTACCTAACCGATGAGCAGCACGAAATGGCTACTGCCCAAATAAATTCTGGTGTCAATGGATTTAATGGTTTTACAAGTCAAAAAAGTGAGGCAATCTTTGCTAAAGAAACAAGCATCTACGTAAACTCATATTATGATCCGCAATTAAAAAAACGACTAGACAAACACGTAGAGCAACAAAAGAAAGCAACAGAAGTAAGACAAGTTGAAATACATGGAGTAAGTGATAATCCAGGTGTAAATCTTGGTCAAGTTGTAAAAATAAAAGGAGAAAACTCTGATTATGGAAGTTTTAGAATTATAAGTGTATCTCATAATTCTACGGAAAATGGAAAGTATCAAAATCGTTTTGTAGGAGTAACTGCTGATTTAGATGTCTATCCTAATACTAATATGATGGCATTTCCAAAGAGTGAATCACAAGTAGCTACCGTAATGGATAATGCCGATCCAGAAGGAATGAGTCGAATAAAAGTTCAGTTTCCTTGGCAAAAAGCAACCGGAGAAGAAACCCCATGGCTTCGTGTTTTAACTCCGCATGCAGGAGGTGGTAAAGGTTTTCAATTTACACCTGAAAAAGATGAAGAAGTTATCGTAGGTTTTGAAGGAGGTAATGCAGAAAGACCTTATGTAATGGGAGCTCTTTTTACAGGAAGTAGCAATGCAGGTGATTGGAAAACTGAAAAGAATGATATCAAAGCGATCAAAACTCGAGGTGGTCATACACTATCCTTCTCTGATGAAGACGGAAAAGAAACCATTACGATAACTGACAAAAATGGAAATTCTATCATCTTAGACACTTCCAAAAAAGAAATAAACATCAGTGCTCCAGAAAAAATTAATTTTTCGTCTAAAGAAATTAATATTAATGCATCGGAGACCGTAAATATTGACGGTACAAATAATGTAAATGTTAAGTCCAAAGAAATCCTTAATGATGGTAGTGCTAAAGTTACTATCAATAGTGGAGCTAAAGTTGAAGTCGGAGCACCTAGTACTTTGGTAGAAGGAAAAGCAGAACTAAAGCTTACTAGTAAAGGAATGACGGATATTGATGGTACTGCAATGACTAATGTAAAAGGAGGTTTGTTAAATCTAAATTGTGGGTAATATATCATGAATAATGAGCATAATCCCATAGCGCAATTAATTACCACAATTCAACAAAAATGGATTGATGAGGTAAGTCCGAACAATCATATTCAATTGGTACGATGGTTAATCAAACCTGATCAAGCTAGACTATATGAAGGTTTTCTAAGATTAGAATCTACTCCAAATGGAGGACTTCCCGATGTTCCAATTGTGCTGCTTACAGCTTTCGAAACAAAAGAAACTCACAGCAGAAAATTAATAGAAGATTGGATTGAAACTTTTAAAAAAGACGAAAAATTACAACAAGAACTAAAAGTTAGGAACTTAAAATTCAATTGGAATATTACAGACTATGAGGCAAAACTAGAAAATGAGAATACTGATTCTAATATTTTATTATTGGAAATGCTCAGTACTTTTCAAAAAGCAATGCCTAACCCTCAACTACATTTAACTTTATCGCTTTATCCCTACTCTATAGAAGACACTAAGGATTATGGTAAATGGATTGACAATCTTATACAATTAGGGATACCCGATAAAGTGAGACTTATGTTTTTTGATTATGTAGAAGAAAGGCATTTTGATCAACTTATAAAAACACATCAGGATGTTTCTAAATCTTTAGCTGTGCCCATTGATTTACAAGGTGCTATTAACAAAATAGCAGCAGCGGGGGATCCAAATGATCCAGAAGTTCAATTTAGACAATGCATGATAGAAATGTCCAAAAGTGTAACTAAAAAAAATCTCCCACGACTTCATAATTGGGGTAAAAAAGGATTAATGGTTACTCAGAAATCTGGAAGTAAATCTGCCTTTGCTACTGCTCATGTCATATATGCTGGAATGCTTTTCAATTTCAAGGAATATCAAATTATAGAAGAATTACTACAAAAAGGTATGGCTATTGCAAAACAAGGATTATCAGTAGGTGATGATACTTGTAAGCCAATTATTGTACAAAATTATGGGTATCAAGCAAGTTGTAAGCAATTACAAAAACAAAAAGACACAGCAGCAGATTTATTTTGTAAACAAGCAGAAATGTCTATTGAATATGGTTTTGGTCCACAAGCATTGACAGCATGGTGGTTGGGATATAATGTAATAAAAAAAAGAGACAAGAAACGCTATACAACTATTATTACTGAGGCATACCAATATGGAGTAACATTGCCAATAGAACTAATAAAATCGACGTGTATGGCATATATCGCAGCGGATTATTATAACAATTGCGAAAAAAACAGAAATACTGAAGAATGTGAATCTATTGATCTCTTCATGAGAGAAATTGAAGGAGAAGAATGGAGAGAACAAGTAGAAACACATCGTAAAGAAATGGAGAAAAAAAGTCTTTCAATTTTAAACTGGTTCTAGATATGTTATTAGCAAGTAAACACTTTACTCCTGTCATCGGAATTGATATACATATCATAATCGTTCCGCCTGGAGTTCCTATACCAATTCCTCATCCATACATAGGTATGGTTATTGATCCTATGGATTATGTTCCTATTATTGGATCTACCGTAAATGTAAACTGTGTTCCCAAAGGAAATAGTGGAACAGCAGGAATGATCGGAACAGTAGTTCATATACCTATGGGAGGTCCGTTTGCAATGGCTCCGATGATTGGTCACGATTCTATGAACTTTTTTGGAAGCACAAAAGTAAGCGTAGAAGATGCCTATTTTACTCCTGCAGGATATATGACAATGACATGTAATGACATCGGGATGCCGTTGTCATTGACTCCTGGAAAAAAGATGAAACCAATTCCTAGTTTGTATCTACCATCGTCAATGAGTGTTCCTTTACCAATGGGAAAACCTGTTAATGTTGGAGGACCCTACGCTCCAGATTTGATGGGAATGCTAATGGCTTTAGTGATGTCATACGGTTTTGGTGCTCTTATGAAAGGAGCTGGAAAAGGATTAACCAAATTAAATCATAAAGTATTAAAGAAATTTCCTGCCACACAAGGTCTTAGTAAAAAAATGTGTAAAATGGGATTCGAACCGGTTGACCTAATTACAGGTCGTATGGTATATGAAGGAGAAGATTTTAGCATTGCTGGACCAATACCTATTCGTTGGGAACGAAATTGGTATTCAGATTCTGGATATGAAGGAATGATGGGACATGGAATGCATTGCAATTATGATCTCTCATTACACGTTGATTTTGATGAGGATTCCATCGTAATGCGATTACCAGATGGAAGAATAACTTCTTTCCCAATGTTGCTTACAGAAAATGAAACTTCTTATAACAGAACGGAAAAACTAACACTTACCTTTATTGATGGTAGCACCTATGAAGTTATTGACAATGAATCACAACAAACATATACATTTAAGAAATATACGAATACATTATACAAACCGACAAATTTAAAAAATCCTGAAGGTTTTGAAATTCAATTCATTTATAACGCTGTTTATAAATTAGAACAAATCATCGATACTGCTGGCAGAAGAATTGATTTAGATCTAAATGAAGAAAACAAAATAACTAAAGTTTCCGCTACGCATCAGGGAGAAACCAGAACGCTAGTAAAATATTCTTATAATGAAGAAGGAGATTTAATTGAAATTATTGACGCATTAGATCAAAAAACGGTGATGGAATATGAAAATCACCTAATGATAAAGAAAACTGATCGTAATGGTCAGGCATTCTATTGGGAATATGACGGAAAAAAAACTGGTGCTAAATGTATTAGAACCTGGGGAGATGGAGGCATATTATCAGGAACAATTGAATATAACAAAGGGTATAATGTAATTACCAATTCACTAGATCAAGAGAGTATCTATTACTTTAACAATCAAAATCTTTGTACACAAGTTACCGATCCAATGGGAGATCATATTTTCCATGAATATACGCCATATATGGAACCGTATCGCGATATTGATGAAGAAGGAAATATAACAGGATATAGTTATGATGATAGAGGAAATTTAATTGGTTTACATCAACCTGATGGTTCCGTTATTGGATTTGTTTACGACGAAAAAGATAGATTGGTTCTTACTAAAGACCCAGCTGGAGGATCTGTAGTAAAAACTTTTGAAAATGACCGTCTACACGCTGTAATTGGATTAGATGGAGGCGTTACCTCTTTTGAATACAATAACCAAGGGTTAATTCAGGAAGTAAGAGATAATGCAGGGAATAGAACTTTTCTAAATTATGATGAAGATCATAACCTAAATAAATTAACACTACCTAATAATGCAGAATCTACTTGGGAATATGACCCTTGGGGAAGATGTTTACATACCAAAAATTCTGAAGACCATCAACAACAATTCTTTTATGATGAATTAGACCGTATTTATCAAATACGACAAGCAGATAATAATCTTATTAAATTAAAGTATAATGCCTATGATGAGATAATCCAGACCATAGATCAAAAGAAACGAGAAGTTAATTTTGACTACACTCCTATGGGAAGTCTCAAAATGAGAGAGGAAAATAGTAGAAAAGTTTACTTTAAATATGATACAGAAGAACAACTGAATACCATTACCAACGAGCACAATGAATATTATCGTTTTTCTAGAAATGAAAAAGGAGAAATTATTAGAGAAATTGGTTTTGATGGACTTACCCGAAAATATAATCGCGACCGAGCAGGAAAAGTATTAAAAGTAAATAGACCCGATGATAAATATACGGAGTACGAATATGATTTTAACGGTAGAATCACTAGAGCAGAACACAGCGATGGTACATGGGAAACCTATAGCTATGATCTTAACGGTAACCTGATTGAAGCTGTAAATGAAAATAGTCGTGTGCAACTCATACGAGATACTGCAGGACGCATAATCGCTGAAAATCAAGACGGACACCTGGTAGAAAGTGAATACGACTCTTTAAGCAATCGAACTAACATTACAAGTAGTCTTGGAGCCAATATTGCGTTGACAAGAAACAAACTTGGATTGGTAGAAAAAATAAATGCTAGCAATCTATCTCAAACTGAAGAATCAACGAAAGCTTGGAATGCACAATTTGCACACAATAGCTTAGGAATGGAAGTAGAAAGAATGCTTCCTGGTGGTATCATTAATCATATCGAATATGATCAAGCGGGCAGACCTATACAACACAAAGTAACGGCTGGCAATAGAGAAATGCGTCATCGTACCTATACCTGGAATGTAAATGACCGATTGACCAAAATGGTAGATCAATTAACCAATGGAACTGTAGCCTATGGTTATGACGAGTTCAATAATTTGGCAGGAGCACGATATGAAAACAAACAGTTTGACTATAAACTACCAGACGAAGTAGGTAATTTATACAGAACCGAGGGTAAAGGAGATCGAAAATATGGAACTGGAGGACAATTACTGGAAGCCAATAGAAATAAGTTTAAGTACGATGCCGAAGGAAATCTAATCACCAAAATCAGTGCCACTGGCACATTTGAATATTCTTGGTACGGCAACGGAATGCTACGATCCGTAACCGACCCTAAAAATAACACTACCCAGTTCGAATACGACGCATTAGGTCGTAGAACTGTAAAAATAAAACACACCAAAGGCTTCTCTCCTTCTCAAGGAGAGATGTCTACCACAGGTAGACAGAGAGGTTCCATCACACGCTTTGTCTGGGACGGCAACGTCCCTCTCCACGAATGGAGCTATGATCTCAAAGACAGACCCGAACTAGTAGTAGACGAGTTTGGAATGCTGGCAGAAAGTAAACCCGAACCTATAGAAAATCTGATTACTTGGGTATTTGATGAAGGTACATTTAAACCTGCTGCTAAAATTACACCAGAAGACTCCTACTCTATCATTACAGATTATCTGGGAACTCCCGTAGAAATGTACAATAGCAAAGGCGAAAAAACCTGGCAGGTAGAGTATGATATTTATGGAAAAGTACGTAAACTTGTAAAGGGTTCATTGAATGATTGTCCATTTAGATATCAAGGCCAGTATGAAGATGTAGAAACTGGATTGTATTACAACAGATTTAGATATTATACTCCTGATGAAGGAGTGTATATAACTAAGGATCCAATAGGTCTTGCAGGAAATAATCCTAATCTATACGCTTACGTATCCAATACAACAAAATATGTTGATATTTTTGGTTGTAATATGTTTAATCCTATAACTTGGACTGCTCCTAGTGCTTCGCAAGGAGGAACAGGTTATACTTATAAAATATTTCAACAAGATATTGATTGGGACTTGCCTGTAAATACTAGAAATGGTACTAAGACAAATTTAGAACTTGCTGAAATGGGTAGAAGTCCTTTTGTTGTGAAAGATGGTAAATATGAAATTATAAATTTACATCATTCTAACCAAAATGCTAAAGGTCCATTATTTGAGTTGTCAGCAGCTACTCACCAGCAAAATTATGGGACTAATGCTCTTCACCCGCATTTACCTGAAAAGCATCCGCATAATCCAACGGATCATAAAAAATTTGGTGTTGATAGAGAAGCGTATTGGAAAGAAAGGGCTTCAAAAGAAAGAGCTAATAGAGCTAAAACTAAAGTTAAATGTAACTAGACAATATATGTTATCTGAAAAAGTAATTGATCATTTAAAAAGTAATAACTGGTGGTATGATGACCCATCACAAGAATATGCTGATGCTTTCATGGATATGAATATTCCTTTAGAAAGTGATTTTTCAAAATTTTATCTTCATGCGGAAGATTCCCCTAATTTTAGTAATGAAAATTTAGAATTATATCAAGTTGGATGGTTTATTTTAAATTCAAGTTATTTAGATCAGACTAAAAACATACAAAAATCTCTCAATATTACTGAAAATTATATCCCTTTAAATTCTTTCGAAGCAAATCAGGGATACTTATACAATAAGAACGACGATTCAGTTATATATATTGAAGCAGGACAAAAGTTAAAGAATTTTCATGATGGAATAATTGATACAAAATGGAATAGCTTTAATGAATTTCTTGAATGGTATTTTGGACTTAATTGAAATTAATTAAACAAAAAATCGCTCCAGAAGAGGAGCGATTTTTTGTTTAATTCCATTCATTTTTAATAATCTTTCAAAATATAAATTCTTTTATCTTTTAAACTTACTGCTAACAATTTCATTTACGGAAGCATGTTCTGAAAACACTAATTAGTTCAAAAATAATTTTATTAGCAATTCTATATATTTAAATTATTTGTAGTAGCCAACCAGAAGAATATAATGAAAACAAAACTCCTCCTTTTTGTATTACTTATCTCGCAAATAGGCCTATCGCAGACTCTATCGGATTTAGAAAAAATGAAAGATAGTCTAGAATTAAAAAGAAGTAATTTAACCAGAGAAGCTACTGACATTATAAAAGTAATAGATTCTGTAGAAAGACTAATTTTATTTGCTAGAATACGCAATAAATCAGTAAAATCCATAGCTAAAAAAGATGCTTCTGTGTTTAAAGAACTTTATAACACTAAAGAAGTGATAGGTAAGATTAAACGCAAGGATACTATCTATGTTATAGAATACAAATCTTACTTCAATAGCTTCGAGATTCTTTATAACAATCAACTAGGATATATTAAAAAAAATAAAATTCGACTTAATAATAAGTTAGAAAAATTGATCTCAAATAAAAAAAGTAGTAGTAGTAGTAGTAGTAGTAGTAGTAGTAGTAGTAGTAGTAGTAGTAGTAGTAGTAGTAGTAGTAGTAGTAGTAGTAGTTACAGTTCTTTTTTAATCAATTCTAACAAAAGCAAAAAAACATATTCTAGAAAGAAAAATATATCAAGAAGTTATATTAGAGGTCCAAGAGGAGGATGCTATTATATAAACTCAAATGGGAATAAAACATACGTGTCGAGGAATTTATGCAATTAAACAACTTCTAAATATATCATTACAGATTATCTGGGAACTCTGTAGAAATGTACAATAGCAAAGGCGAAAAAACCTGGCAGGTAGAGTATGATATTTATGAGGACAGAGCGTAAAGAAAAGGTCTGGTAGACCTTTTTAGCGATCGCGCCAGACTGCCGCGCCGGATTTTTTCGTAAACTTGTAAAAGATTCATTGAATGATTGTCCATTTAGATATCAAGGACAGTATGAAGATGTAGAAACTGGTTTGTATTATAATCGAATGCGTTATTATGATTGTAATACTGGAACTTACATTAGCCAAGATCCTATTGGATTAGATGGGGGAATTTCAAATTTCTATAATTATTCCCTTAATAGTAATAATGGAGTTGATATATTTGGATTAAGTTCTAATTCAGCTTTATTAGGTAGAAATTTAGGTCCTTCTCCAGGAGCTAATCACGATGCCCACCATATTGTGATGACAGGAACTAAAGATCCCAAAATGAATTCATTAGTTGATCAAATGAAGGCACACGGTATTGACCCAGATGGTAAACAAAATGGAATTTGGTTAGCTAGAACAGATTCTGATAAAATCCCCGGAATTTCTCCTGTCACTTCACACAAAGAAGATGGATTACACGGTAAAGCATACAAAGAAGAATTGTTTGATAGATTAGATGGTAAGAATAAAAAAGAGTTCAAAAAAGAATTAAGTAAAATAAAGAAAGAACTAAAAGCAGGTAGAACTTGGGATACCCTTAAACCTAAAAAACTTGGAAAAGTCTGTAGATAATGAAAAATGAACATCAAAAAATTACTGATATTTTTGAGAAAAACTCAAAATCTTTTGTTAGTAGAAAAGAAAAAATGAACACTGTTTCATTTTCAAAAATAAATTGGAGTGATTCTTATTTAGATTTTATTCCATATAGTTCAGCAATAGATCAATTGGAACAACCTAAGGTTTATAATGAAGAAAAAACAGCTTCAATACAAAATCATTTTTTAGATGACAAACTAGTATACAGTTTCCGTAATGAAAATGAAAATTGGGGTACTATATTTATTGATTATGAAAATGATAATACGATTAAATGGTTTTTATTTTCTGAAAATTATGATGATGAAATGGTATTGCAACAACTTAAAATAGCTTATTATAATAATGATAGAGTAGAAAAAGTTTTATCATATTTGATGGATGAGGATGAAGATGAGGAAACATTTATGCTGGATTGCTACAATTACAGTGAAGAAGGTAAACTTGAAAATATAATCAGAAATGGTTTTTACGAGATGGAATCCAATATTTTACCTGAAAGAAAGTTATCTTTTGAATATAATGAAGAGAGAACAGTAAAAATTCATTCAGAACAAAAAACTGCTGGTGGGATCAAAAAAAATCTAATATATAGTGGTAAAACATTAGATTAAATATACTTGTTATTATGATGTAGAGTTAAGAGCATATTAGAATAGTAAAGCCATAGCAGAAATGTTGTGGTTTTCACTTATACGCTTGTTGTGTTTTATAATACCTAAGATAAGTACTGGCTATCTAGGAACTCCCGTAGAAATGTACAATAGCAAAGGCGAAAAAACCTGGCAAGTAGAGTATGATATTTATGAGGGCAAAGCGTAAAGAAAAGGTCTGGTAGACCTTTTTAGCGATCGCGCCAGACTGCCGCGCTGGATTTTTTCGTAAACTTGTAAAAGATTCATTGAATGATTGTCCGTTTAGATATCAAGGGCAGTATGAGGATAGTGAAACAAGGTTGTACTATAATAGGTTTAGATATTATTCGACTGATGAAGGAGTGTATTTAAGTCAAGATCCGATGGGTCTGAAAGGAGGCAATAAAAATCATTATTCATACGTAAGAGACACTAATTCTTGGATTGATATTTTTGGTTTGGCCGAGCAAGGTAGAGATGCTCAAGGAAAATTTTCACCAAAGAATCCTGGAGATTCTGTACCTGGTAGTGATGCAGCTGCTGATGTTGTAAAAGATTTTGAATCTGATCCAAAATATGATGTTCTTGGAGAAGAAATATCTTTCAAAGATCAAGATACAGGACAGCGCATAAGATATGATATCGTAGTTCAAGATGTAGATACTGGAGAAATAATTGGTGTTGAAGTCAAAAATTCGCAAACGGCATCATATGGAAAAGCTCAAAAAACTTTTGACGGAAAAGTTAATAGCGGGAATCACAATATAGTTCCAACTGGTAATAAAACAAAAGTAGCCGGAGTAGATGGAATCGATAAAGTAACAGTAATAAGATGTAATTAAGCATGAATGAACTTTTAGAAGCCGTAAAAGATAAAGTAGGCCTTTTTTTAATGGATAAAGGATATACAAAAAGAGGTAAAAACGATTTTATTAAGAAAGAAAAACTTCATAAAAGAGAAGAAGTGATTTCTTTTTCTTCCAGAAAAGGAAGAACTCCGCATACAGATCAAACATATATAGGTGTCACATCGGGTATTTATTATATGGAAGTGAATTCTTTAGACAAAAAGATAATTCAGGATTTTCTAAATTCGTATCCTATAATTACTGGATCTATCGGTCACTTTAAAGATACGGATAACAACTTTATTTCAATCCCTATTAATAATTCGGATCAAGTAGAAAGTGTTGCCAATGAAATTATTGAAAATATTAAAGATGGTGGTTTTAATTTATTCAACAAGTTTCCAACACTAGAAAGTATTTTAAAAGAAATTGACAACAAACATGAATGGCTTAATGATTACCATAAGTTTAAAAAAATAAGACGCCAAGTACGAATTTCTGCAATGCATCTTCTTGTTACTGATAAAAGTACTGCTATACAATGGTTTAAAGAAAACTCGTTAGATACTGAAAAATCAAAACCAGAAATCATAAAAAAAATGGAAGCTAGTTGGTAGTTTAAGACATGATAACCTACAAGAAAATTGAAAAAAAATATTTTCAGCTACAGCTAAAGGCAACAACATAAAAATTATACAAGATTAATAGTTTTTTTGAGATAAATATTCAGAAATAAAATATGCCAAAGCAAAAAAAATAAAATTAGAAAACGGTGATATTTTAAGTATTGATTTAGGTAATAATGAATATGCATTTGCAAGAGTATTATCTAAACTAAGCATAGGTCATTGCATAGAGATCTTTAATCATATTGGTGATAACCCGAATGAATATTTAAATATAAATTATGATTCTAGACTTCTTCAACCTCAAATTATTGATTCCCATTCTCTGTTTTGGCTTGGTAAAGAGGGCAATTGGGATGTAAAAGATAAAAATAAGAACTTCATACCTCCTGAAAATGAAACGACTAAATTTGAATATGGAGATCAAAGTAATCCTACTTTAATAGATATCTTTGGTAATAAAGAAGAAAAAGATAGTACCGATGATAATAGATATCCACCCTACATTCCAAAAGGTGATATTCAGATCAAAAAAATAATTAAGTTTTGAAGAGCAAAGAAAAGTTGATATCACTAGAACTATTATTTAGATTATATTTTTAATTTATTTAAATAAAAAAGACGTTTTACAAGTATCATTTCTTAATCCAATATCGATGTAGTATATTTAGAATTCTAATTGACCAACAATGAAAAATTTAAAAATCTATTACATCCATATTTTTTTTATTTGCTCTTCTTTTTCACTAATAGCTCAAGGTACTACTACAGAATATATTGAAACCGAGGCGGTAATCCAGGAAATTAATTTCAAAGTTAGATCTAGAAGATCTTCTGCAACTGCCAAAGTTGCTTATAAAACTTTAGAAGGTGATAGTCTCACAAGTACCGTAAAACTAATGCATATCCCGTTTATAGGTCCATTAGACAATGAAGGAGATACAATTAAAATTTTATATAATAAAGAAACACCACTCCTACTCACTACCAAAAGTAATTCCTTTTGGCAATCTTATGGATTATACATACTTATACTGATCGGAGTAATTATTCTAATTTATAGATTTATAAAAAGACCTAAATAAGTACCTCTTTATATATCAATACTCCCATATTAATTATAAAAAAAACAATAATTAAAAACCTACAAAAAAATTGTAATTCGATATAAAGAAGCCTAAAGCTTCTTTATATAAATCATTTTTGTAACTTTAAAAAGCTAATCACCTACATTATTTATGGCATTTACGGGACAAGAATTTGTTACTTTGACAGAAAAAACAATGCTTTATCTTATTATTATGGATAAAGAAGGAAACGTACATTATGCCAATAAACGCTGTGAAGCATTGTTTCAGTTACCTAATGATCAAATAATAGGGTCATCGATTAGAGATTATATTATCGATGAAGAAGAAAGTAAATTTGAAGAAATTATATCTAAATGCTGTAACCTTAAATCTCCGCAGAACTATACATTTAGATTTTCCCCTAAGTCAAATACAGGAATACTTACTCTTAAATTTGATTTCATTCTCTATGAAGATCTTATTTATGCTTCTGGAATTGATATTACTGAGGAGAATAAAGAACACTATTCGCTTATTTCATTATCAAAATTAACTAAAACTGGTGCTTGGTATTATAACCCCATTAGTGAAGAAATGTTTTTTTCTAAAGAATGTTACAACTTACATGACTTAGAACCGGGGACTCCTATTACAATGGAAAAAGCAATAAGTTATTATCGCCCAGAATCAAGACCAAAAATTTGGAAGTTTCTTGAAGATCTAATCAACAAAAAACCAACAGATTACACAGAAAAAATAATTACCGAAAAAGGTACAGAAAAATGGATTAGAGTATTAGGAGAACCTATTATTCATAATGATAAAGTAGTTTTTATTAATGGAAGTTTTGCAGATATAACAGAACGACAGAATTATCTAGAAAAATTAAAATATAACGAAGAAACTAAACGTCTAGCATTAAAAGGTATACGTTCTGGTTTATTTGATCATCACTTTGATATAAATGCTACATATTATAGTACGGATTTTAAAAAAATGTTAGGTTTACCACTAGATAAAGATTTTATATCAACTGATTTATTACAAAAATTAATTCATCCAGATGATATAGAAGATTCTATTGAGCGACATATAGAGGGCTTAAAAAAAACGGGGAATCATTATTTTAATCATTATAGAATAAAAAATAAAAAGGGAGATTATAGATATTACGAAATCCACGGATACCGGAAAAAGGATAAAAACAACAAAACGACCAGAATGATAGGTAACCTTATCGATGTTCATCAAAGAAAACTAAACGAGCATACGATAACAGAAAATCATAGTAGATTATTAGCTATGATCAATAATGGTTTTGCTTATACCATTTTATTAAATACTTCTGGGGAAATATTAATGGCAGATCAAGATTCTTTAAAAATTATAAAAAGAGATTTTAACGTAGATCCAACAAAAGAACCTACTCTTTTTATAGAAGTAATGCCTGTAAATTTTAAAACTACATTTTTTCACGAATTTAATGAAGCTTTAAAAGGCAATATTGTAAAAAAAGAAATAGAAAGAACCACATATAAAGGGGCGTCTCAATGGCTAGAATCCAAATACACTCCTATTAAAGATGGAGAAAATAAAGTAAATTCTATCTTAGTTAGTTTTCACGATATAACGGAGCAAAAAACAGCAGAGATTGCTAGAAAAGAAGCTCATATAAAAGAACAGGAATTAAGTAATCTAAAATCTAACATTCTATCCAATTTTAGTCACGAAATAAGAACACCACTTAATGGAATTGTTACGATAAGTAATATCTTACTATCAGGAGAAGAAAACCCTGAAGAGCGAAAAAAGTTAAGTGCATATCTTGATGAAAGTAAAGAAAGGCTTCTTGCAACAATAAACAATTTATCGCATTTTAGTGAAATAGAAACAATTCAGAAAAATCTAAATTACGTAGAAGTCGACATGAATTATACCATAGAGACTTCTTATAGAGAATATCGACATTTTGCCAACTCTAAAAATCTAAATTACGTTTTAAAACTTGATGAAAATTGTCCATCTGCTTCTATAGATGAAGATATTTTTCGAACTGCTATAAACAATATCATTCATAACGCTATTAAATATACGGATAAGGGAAAGGTATTAGTTAAAGTACAAGGAGAAGAAGAAAAAATAAAAATTACAATAAAGGATTCTGGAATTGGTATCGGAAAAGATAGTTTGAAAAAGATATTCGATCCTTTTATACAGGAAAGTATTGGTCTAAGCAGAAAGTACGAAGGAACCGGAATTGGTTTAAGTTTATCAAAAAGATATATTGAAATCCTTGGAGGAAAAATAAAAGTTATAAGTAAATTGAATCAGGGAACAAAATTCATTATTACAATCCCAAAAAATATATGAATATACTTTACGTAGAAGACAATAAAATTAATGCAATGGTTATGAATCGGATGTTATCTAAAAACTCATCCAATGTAATTATTGCAGAAAATGGTCCGATAGCTTTAAAGATGGTTAATGAATCTACCCTCGATCTAATTCTAGTAGATATAAACCTTGGTCTAAACCAAATGGATGGATGCGAACTATTAAAACGTTTTAAAAAGTTAGATGTACTAGAGAATATCCCTATATACGCAGTCACTGCATACGCCATGCCAGGTGATGCTCAAAAATTCATCAAAATAGGCTTTGATAAATACTTCTCTAAACCTGTTAATTTCGATAAACTTTTATCTGCTATTTCAAAAGTAAAATCAAAAATTAAATAAAAAAAGAGCACTAACAATTATTAGTGCTCTTTTTTTATTTAATTATAGTTATAACTATTGTTGTTCATAATCAGAATCCCAATCGGTACCATCATCACCTTTCTGTCCATCCATTTTTATCATAAAGTTTTTAGCTGGGAAATAAGGTTTCATGTGTATATCTAAATATACTCTATCCTTTTGGTTCGGATCTTGTTCGAAACGCTTAATCGAAAAATCTTCAATTAATTGATCTGGACCTGTAATTCCATCTAAGAATTTAACGATCTGTCCCATCAACTCCTTACGCGTTCTTGCATTAAAGTTTTCGAAAGCTCTTCTATTTAAGAAGTCCATTAATACTTTAGTCACATAATCAAATACCCTAACAACAGAATATGTCTGTAATCCTAAATTATCTCCGTTAAATAACGTTTTAGCAGAAAACGCCATTACTTTTCCATACTCATTAACCATAGGAACTAATCCCAATTTCTCTAACTGAGCAATCTCACTTTTCTTTAGGTCAAATCGAACACCATCTACCTCATTAATCCCACCATGTTTCTTACCTGCAGCAACCTGAGACATCAATGTTCTATATACCTGTCCTGCTAATGCACTAGAAGGTGGTACAAAAAGATCGTCTTCTTCTCCTACTTCATCATGTTTTCCTCTTCCTACTAACCAGTTACAAGCCATCATAACATTAGACCTGTATTTATCTCCACCAGTAAGATTAGCAGCTTCAAACATTTCCATAACATCATCTGGCTCATCAAGATGTTCGAAATCAGTAATCATCATTACCTTGTTCTCATGAGCAATCTTAGCCCATTTTTCTACTACTTTGTTAGATCCTAAGTAACCAGGTATTACTAAAATACCATAATTATCTCTTAAATCAAGACGGTCATACCCTTGAACTAATTCTTCTTGGATTGCATCAATAAATCTAGTATTATCTAGATCTTTTAACTGCTCCAATTCAGCATTCATGATATTAATATTCTTAACTTTTTGAGATTCTGTATTCTTAAAGAATAAAGCCACAGATCTATATGATTGTTCAAGTTCTCTAGTCTGCTCTAATGCTGCACCTAAGTTTTTCTCCAAAGATTTTCCAGCAATTTCAGAACGTTTTTCTGATTCTTCAACCATTTCAGAGATATCATCTGATGATGATAAAACATCTCTCCAAATTTCTAACGTTTTTTGAAGTTTAGCTCTTTCTAACTTTTTGGTTGATTCTGTAAGAAAAATCTTTTTACGGGCCTTACGATCGGGGTTCATATTCTGAACATCATCGATACACGCTTCTAAAAGATCAAAACCGCCATATCTAGCTAACTTTTCTTCGTTTATTTTTAATTCCTTTGCTGGATTTTCTATTTTAACACTCTCTTGAGCTTGTTTTCCTGCTGCCATGTGATTTATGTGTCTTTATCTTTTAACCTTGCTGTAATTCTGCTAATAATGATTCGATTGATCTTATCAACGCTTGTTTTGCATCTGGATCTGCTAAAGCAGTTTTTAAGATCTTATTGGATTTAAGTTGTTTCACCACCTTCAAATACTGATCCTTTTCAGTATCTAAATCATTTAAAAATTTACTCTGATCTATAATTCCTTTTTTTCCGAAATTACCTAAATGGCTAAATTTCAAAGTTTCTTTGCTTTCTACTCCATCCGCATCTTCAAACTCTACCTCTACTTCGGGCTTATAATTTTCAAATACATGATCAATAGATGTCAAACCGTTTACAATCTGCGGCTTAATAGGCTGATCTTGAGTTAATTTCTGAACAAGAAGTGTTTTATTTTGTCCGATTTCCAATATAGCTTCACTAGCATCGGTTTTTACCTCTGTTCCTCCTAATCCATATGTGTTATTGCTCATATTTTCTCTAAATAATGATTGTGAATTATAAATATACTAATTTTATTGCAGGATATGGTTCTTTATTCGTAGGACCATTCCATTTTTTCATCTTTTATATCAAGACTGACTTTACTCCCTTTACCTATCTTACCCGTAATCAGCATTTTAGACAAAGGACCTCTTAAATCAGTTCTAATAACTCCTCTTAAAGGTCTCGCCCCATATTTGGGGGTAAATCCCTTATAAGCTAAATATTCTTGTGCAGCCTCTGTAAGCTCTAATGTTACTTCTTGCTTATTAAGGGCTTTGTGTAAATCTTTTAATTGAATATTAAAAATCTTTACTACATTCTCTTTTGTAATCGGTGCAAAAGGAACAATTTCTGTTAACCTTCCTAAAAACTCTGGTCTAAAATGTCTAGACATCAATTCTAATAGATCTGATGATTTAGGAATTTCTCCATCTGTAAATGATTTTACAACATGCTCACTCCCAATATTAGAAGTAAACAAGATAACAGCATTTGAAAAATCTCCTGTTTTACCTAATCGATCATTCAACTTTCCTTCATCTAAAATCTGAAGGAAAATATCAAAAACTGATGGATGTGCTTTTTCTATTTCATCAAAAAGTACGATAGAATATGGTTTTTGCCTTATTTTATTTACTAACAACCCTCCTTCTTCATATCCTACATATCCTGGAGGAGCTCCATATAATAGCGCCGCAGAGTGTTCCTCTTTAAATTCTGACATATCAAACCTAATAATAGCATCTTCAGTCTGAAAAAGAAACTCAGCAAGAGATTTTGCTAATTCCGTTTTACCTGTACCTGTAGGACCTGTAAAGAAAAAAGAACCTGTCGGCAGTCCTGGTTTACTCAAGCCCGATCTCGATTCCAGTACAGCTTCAGAAATTGTTTTGATTGCATGATCTTGTCCAATCACTCTTTTCTTTAGGTGATCTTCCATATTAAGTAACCTTTCTTTTTCATCAGCCTGAAGTTTTCCTACCGGAATTCCAGTTTTATTTGCAATTGTGGCAGAAACATCATTCTTATCTATAAAGGTTTTCTCTTCTGAAGCTTTCTTAAAAAATTGATCCAAAATGGAAACAATCTTTGTTTTATAATTATCAAATGTCTCTTCTCCAAGGACCATTTCATCCTCTCCAAGTTCATTAAACAAAAGATAACTAAACTTACTTTTTAGATTATTGTAGATCCAACTTACTGCATTTATTTTATCAGTTTCTTCGGATTTCTGCTCTCCTATTTCTTTTACATCTTTTAGTAACGCTTCTACATTATTTGCTGTTGTTTCTATCATATATCTAGAAGCAGACATTGTTCTATCGATAAGATCTATAGCAGCATCGGGTAGACTTCTATCTTTATTAAATCGTTTAGAAAGTCTAATAGCTTCTGCAATAGTTTCGTCAATAATATCCAAACTATGATGCTCTTTATACTTATTAATAGTATTCGAAATCATGGTAAGCGCATCTTGTTCTGAAGGTTCATTTAAAGCAACAACTTCAAATCTCCTTGTGAGCCCTTCGTCAGTTTCTATATGTTTTCTGAAGGCATCATTAGTAGCCGTGGCTATGAACGTAACTTCTCCTTTTGCTAGTTCAGATTTTAAAATATTTACCAACCCTTGGTTCCCACTATTTTTATCTGTTAAATTATTAATCTCATCAATTAACAAAATAGGTTTGTCAAATTCTTTTAAGGCAACTAATATCTTTTTAAAACGATCCTCTACTTCACTTTTATAACTTGCTCCCGAAACAAGGTTTATAAAATCTAATTCATAAATTTGAGCATCCTGTAATCCATCAGGTACATTACCATTTACTACTGCTTCAGAAAAACCATCTAAAAGTACAGTTTTACCAACACCAGGTTCGCCTGTTATCAATACATTTGGTTTAGAATGTCTTCCTAAGATCTCAGTAATCATTTTCACCTCTGCATCTCTTCCAAAAACATCATCCAATTGTTTATTTTTTGCAGCAAAAGTTTTATCAAAACAATATTCATCTAGTATTCCTGAATCACCTTTTTGCACTTGAGAAGTTGTTGATCCACCATTAGTAGAAACTGCTTTTCCACCACCAGTCTTCCCTTGGGTTGCTGCTATTAAAATTTCATCAGCCTTAAGCGGTAGTGTCTTTAATTGTTCATAAGAAAATCCTACACCTGGAGTACATAAAGCAATTAAAACTGCATGAGGAGTTATTTCATCCTTACCCAATTTAAGTTTTAGGGTATCCGCTTCATTAAAAACTGCTTCTATAGATTTATCTCCTTGAACAGCATCCGGAATATTTACAACTCTTGGTAATGCCTCAATTCTAACTTCTGACCATTCTTCATAATAATATATATCGCCATCAATCTGATTAAAAAAATCTTTTAATCCTACATCTTTGTGTAAAAGAGCTTTCAATAAATGTGCAGCATTGTATTCATCATTATGATACTCTTTTGCAATTGATTGTGCTATGTGAATCGCATTATCAACCTTTGATGATAATGTATAATCTAGTATTTGCATGAAGTTGGTTTTTCGTAAAGTAAATAAATAACCCAATAATTAGCAAAAAATTATCAAATTGCTGAAAATAAAATTCGATTTTTATGCATTATGAGTGATTTTTTCCTCAAAAAGTAAAAAATACTTTAGCTTAACCAAAAATATGATTAAATATCGATTATACCTACCTAGTATTTGGGTAAAAGACCCCCCTGTTTTCAGGTAAAAAATTAAAAATCTTTAACGGATCTGAGAAAATCTAATTCCAAGATTTTTTTCTAAATCTCTAATCACTTTTAATTCTTGCTTTACTATAAGCGCTAATGATAACCCCGTTTTTCCTGCCCTAGCAGTTCTGCCACTTCTATGCGTATAATATTCTATTTGATCTGGCAACTGATAATGCACTACAAATGCTAAATCTGCTACATCAATTCCTCTAGCAGCTACATCAGTAGATACCAATAATTCTAAAGTAGCTTTCTTAAATGCACGCATTACTTTATCCCTATCTTTTTGAGTCATATCACCTTCTAGTAAGCCGACTTCATAATTTTTTGCTATCAGCTGTTTAGATAACTTACGAGCCGCGGCTTTCGTTTTAGTAAAAATTATTCCTCTTTGATTCTTATGAGATTTAAGAAAATAAGTAAGTGTATCTAATTTATTTACTTCTTCTCCAACTACAAAATGATGATCAATACCTTTATTAACAGCGTCATTTTTATCAATTGACACTCTTACAGCATCCTTGTCAACATAAGAATTAATAATTTCATTTAATCCTGATGGCATTGTAGCAGAAAAAAGCCATACATTTCTATATCCCTTAGTTTTACTCAAAATAGTAGTAAGATCCTTTTTGAATCCCATACTCAACATCTCATCAGCTTCGTCTAATACGATCGTTTTGATTTTGGAAATATCAACTGCTTTCCTTTCAATTAAATCAATTAATCTACCAGGAGTTGCAACCACAATATGGGTTGGTCTTTTTAATCTCGATAATTGAATTTCTATTTTTTCTCCACCATATACAGATTCTGTAAAAATTTTATCTGTATACTTAGTGAATTTAAAAAGCTGTTTTGCAATTTGTTGACCTAGTTCTCTTGTAGGTGCTAAGATTAATGCTTGAACTTCTTTTTTCTGGGAGTCTATAGTAGTTAATAAAGGAATACCAAAGGCGGCTGTTTTACCAGTTCCAGTCTGAGCTTTACCAATAAAGTCTACTTTATTATTGATAAGTACAGGTATTGATTGCTCTTGAATTTTTGTAGGTACTATTATTCCCATTTCTTTAAGACCTTTATTTAGATCTTTGGGAACACCTAATTCTGAAAATTTCATCCTCTATCTTTTATAGTGCAAAAATAGATGAATAAATTCATTGCCCAACTAAAACAATCAATAGATAAAATTAATTAGATGATTAGCAAGATATTTTCATGAAGTAATCGAATAATTGTCTTCTTAAAGTTAATCCTTTTTTATGAAAGTGCGATTCGTGCATACAAAAACCACCGGAACAATTAACGTCTGCACCTTCATCCGGAGATATAATATCCATAAGAGAAATACTTTCGGAATGGAATTCATTATGATCATTATGAGTCAAGTGATCATGATTACAATTTTCGTAAGAAAAAACTTTCTCACTCTGTTCGATTATATTTTTTTGATGAATTGAAAAATCAAAAGTAGTTATACTGCCACTAAACTGGCCTATAGTTTCTTTTAAAACATCCTCCTGTGCCTGAATAATAAAAGAAAACAATACAAAAACAAATAATAAAGCGGGGCGTAATAGTTTAGTCATATGTATATTTTTTGGCTTATTAATACAAGTTCAAATTTAATTCTACATTAAAAATAAGTAGCGTATTTCTGAGCAGTATTATTTAAAAACATCGGCAAAATACACATAAACAAGATTAAATGCAATTTTTTTTACACATTTAACACTATTTACGAGTGATTAAGACTACAATAAGAAAGTTAAAACCGTAATTCAACCCTTTTTTAATTAGAATAAGGTAGTTCCATCAGAAGAATGGTTCGGTAAATTAAGCTTTGTATTTAATCTATTATTTATTAGTTCTATAAAAAATTTAGAAAGCAGAGGTGACTCTTTTTCTATGTTTTGATGAACAAAAAAATGAATATCTTCAATCCCTTGATCTTTCCATGTTTTCAGTCTAGCCACCCACTCCTCCAGCCTAGTGTAATCTGTTTCATGATTTGCTCCTACGTATCTAATAAAAGCTTCCTTATTAGTTAATCTCATATGCAATAAATCTCTCCTTCCTGCTGAGTCTGTAATTATATTCGATACATCAGAACTCTCTAACAAATCATACAATTCGCTTGCGACCACCTCATCATTAAACCAATCTCTATGTCTAAACTCTATAGCTAATGATAATTCCTTTGGCCATTTTTCGACAAAACGTATAACTCTTTCAAAATACTTAGGAGCAAAATTACTATGCATTTGCAAAAAGATTGTCCCTAGTTTTTCTTTTAAATGAACCGCATTTGCTACATATTGATCTACATAAGGCTGGACATCTTCATTAAGTCTCTTAAGATGCGATATATTTTGTACAAGTTTTGGAAAAAACTTAAACCCTTCAGGTGTTTTATCATACCACTTCTTAAATTGATCTTCAGAAAAGATTCTATAAAAAGTAGCATTTAATTCAATACAATTAAATTGTCTAGAATAGTAATGTAATTCATCTTTTGTACCTCTAGGATAAAAACCCTTTAAATCTTGTTTATTCCACTTAGCACAGCCCACATACACAGAAACATCATTACTTCCTTCCTTCTGTAAAACTTTTAAAGTATCCTGATGATCTTCTGGCAATACAAAGTTTATATTTTCTGGGTGTTCTACTTTACCAAATTTCATAATATTTATTTAAAAAGTTTACTATAAATTGTGTAACAAAAATAGGATTCGAATGACTAACTATGCAGTAACAATAATAAAAAATTTAACAATGAATACTTTGAAATCACTAATTGTAGTACTAATTATAGCAATTATTGCTCCCACACAAGCGCAAACTGCTGATGAAATTATCGATACATATTTAGAAAATACCGGAGGTAAAGAAAACTGGAAAAAGCTTACTGGTACTAAAATGGTAGCCCAAGTAAACCAAGGAGGTATGGTTATACCTGTAACCATATATTCGGGAAACAAAGGTGAACAAGCTGTAGTTATTGAGTTACAAGGTAAAACAATTACTCAATTTGCTTTTGATGGTGAAACAATGTGGTCTACTAATTTCATGACTATGAAAGCAGAAAAAAGTGACAAAGAAACTACAGATAACATGAAATTATCAACGAATGATTTCCCGAATCCTTTTATAGATTATAAAGAAAAAGGATATACTGTAGAGTATTTAGGAAAGGAAACAAAAGAAGGTACTGAAACTTTCAAAGTACAGTTAACTACAGAACCTGTATCGTTAAATGGAGTAGAATCTCCAAGTATTAGCTACTACTACTTTGAAACTGAAAACTATGTTCCTATTCTGATCGAAACAACTCAAGGAGCTAATAAAACTACTATTACTTATAGTGATTATCAAGAAGTAGATGGTCTTTACTTCCCTTTCTCTATGTCTCAAGGCCCACAGCCTATAGAAATTAAAGAAATTGTATTGAATCCAGAAATAGAAGCTACTTTATTTGCTTTTCCTGCAGAGAAATAAAAAACACACTTTTATAAAAAAGCCTCATCTAAGTTTGAGGCTTTTTTTAATCACACAAACAACTATTATGCAACAATACATTAAAATCTTATGCTGCTTATTATGTATAAACATGAGCTTGGAAGCACAAGAAATATCATTAAATGGAAAAGAACTTTTTGGTGATATTAAAGCACGTCATATAGGTCCTGCCTTAATGAGTGGAAGAATTATTGATCTAGAAGCCCATCCTACCAACGCTAGAGTAATCTATGCTGGAACAGCGGGTGGTGGAGTATGGAGAACATCCAATGGAGGCGCTACATTTAATCCCATTTTTGATGAACACGCTCAATCCATTGGAGCTGTAGCTGTTGACCCTAATGATCCGGATAAAACAATATGGGTTGGAACTGGAGAGATATGGACAAGAAATAGTGTTTCTATTGGAGATGGACTTTATAAAACCACTAACGGAGGAGACACTTGGAATAAAATTGGTTTTGAAAAATCCGAGCGCATTAGTAGTATTGTGATCAATCCAAAAAACTCAAAAGAAGTTTATGTTGGTGTACTGGGAGCTTTATGGGGTGATAGCGATGAACGCGGTGTATACAAAACCACTGATGGCGGCGAGACTTGGAATAAAATACTATATACCAATACATCTACAGGTATTTCTGATCTTTTAATGGATCCAAACGATCCGAATACCCTTTATGCTTCTATGTGGGAATTTAGAAGAACTGGATGGTCTTTTAACTCCGGAGGTGCTAACAGTGCATTATACAAATCCATAGATGGTGGAAAAAACTGGAATAAAATTCATTCAGGTTTTCCTGAAGGAAATTTAGGTAGAATTGGTATTGCAGTGGCTCCATCTAATACAAAAATATTATACGCAGCGATTGAAAGTGAAGATGATAAAAGTAAAGGATTATATAGATCTGACGATGCTGGAAAAAATTGGAAGCAATTAAATAATGATTTTGAATTAGTAGTAAGACCATTTTATTTTTCTCGTCTTGTCGTTGACCCAAAAAACCCTGAAACTATTGTAAAAGGTGGTTTTCTTGGAGCTATTTCTAAAGATGGAGGAAAAACCTTTAAAAATCTTGGAAACATGCACGCTGATATTCATGATATTCTTTTTGATATCAATGATAGTGATAGAATGTATGCAGGAACAGATGGAGGAGTATACAGAAGTTGGGATGGTGGCGCAACTATGGAAATAGTAGAAAATCTTCCTGTATCACAATTTTATCAAATTAGTTTAGACAACGCAGAGCCATACAATATATATGGTGGATTACAAGATAATGGTTCTTGGTATGGTCCTTCCTCTTCTCCTGGAGGAATCGAAGCTAGAGATTGGAAAAGAATTGGTTATGGAGATGGCTTTAGAGTATTAAAGCACCCTACAAAACCAATTATATATTCTGAAATGCAAGGAGCTCAAAACGTATGGAGAATAAATACTGAGAAAAACACCACTAAAAATGTAGAACCAATACCTGATGGTGACGAAGAACTACGTTTTAATTGGAATGCTCCAATGGCTATTAGTGCTCACAAACCAGATCGTTTTTATATGGGGAGCCAATACCTTCATAAATCTGAAGATATGGGTAATAACTGGACAAAAATATCTCCAGACCTTACAACTAATGACCTTACTAAACAAGATAAAGAATCTGGAGGTCTTTCTAAAGATAAATCAGGAGCAGAAACACACACAACCATTTTTACCATAGCCGAATCTCCAGTGAACGAAAATGTAATTTGGGTTGGAACTGATGATGGAAATGTACAAGTCACTACAGATGGTGGGAAAAACTGGACAAATACAGTTAGTAATATTCCTAATTTACCTGCCAACACTTGGGTATATCATATAGAAGCAAGTGTTCATAATGCAGGAACTGCATACGCAGTTTTTGATGGACATACTTCTGGAGACATGAATACATATGTATACAAAACATCCGATTATGGAAAAAACTGGAAATCTATTGCAACCGATGATATTATAGGTTTTGCCAGAAATATTCAAGAAGACTATGAACAAGAAGATTTATTGTTCGTAGGAACAGAATTTGGACTATTTGTTACTATTAATGGTGGCAAAAATTGGGCTAGATTCACTAATAATATGCCAGCAACTGCAGTACATTTTATAGATCTTCATAAAAAAACGAATGATCTTGTTTTAGGTACTCATGGAAGAGGTGTAATAATATTGGACGACATTTCTTCTTTACGTCAGATCAATCAAGAAGTATTGGCTAAAAATGTACATTTTTTCAACACTAAACCTGGAATTATAAAAGAAAATAATGGGTTTGGAGGAGGAAGCACAGAAACTCAGTTCGTAGGACAGAACCCAAGTAGCAATCTAAAAATTATGTACTATCTAAAAAAGAGACATACTTTTGGAAAAATGAGCATGGAAATTCAGGATCTAAATGGAAATAAAATCACTGATTTACCTCCAGGAAAAGCCAAAGGAATTAATATAGTTCGATGGAATTACAGAAGTATCTCTCCAAAATCTGCATCAGGTAAAACATTTTCAATAGGAGCTGCTCCAAGAGTTGCTGCTGGTAAATACAAGGTAGTACTCACAAAAGGTAAAAACACCTATGAACATACTATAGATGTTGAACAAGATAAAAATTCGGAAGTGACTGAAGCTGAAAGAAAATCGCAACGTAAAACTTCTAAAGAACTTTATGTTATGATAGAAGATTTAGCTTATTTAGTTCATGAAATTGATCAAACAGTAAAAAAAGCCAAATCAATTGAAGAAAAATCTTCAAAAATTGCGACACCTGTTATCAAAGAATTAACTGAATTAAAAGAGTCTTTGGTTATTACTACAGGAGATAATTATGTTCAAGAAGCAGAACCAGAATTGCGAGAAAAGATTTCTAATCTATATAATGCAGTAACAAATAATTTTGAAAAACCGTCAAGTGCTCAATTAAACAATCAAAAAACACTGAATGAGAAATTAAAAAAAGCAATTGTAGATTTTCAAAAGATAAAGGATAAAAGAATATCTAAACTTGTGAAATATCTAGAGAAAAATGAAATTGCGCCCATAGATATTAAATCAAAAGCAGAATTCCTTAAAAAATAAATTTCAAAAAAATAAGGCTTCCATTTAGGAAGTCTTATTTTTTTTAAATAAAGCCTAAACATTATTTCTATTCATAAGAAAATGTTCATAACTGGTTTAAAACTCTGGTAAGTGTTCTGAAATTTAGATGAAACAATTCTGTATTTTTAGTAAACACTCTTTATTATGGAAAACAGGGAATCAAATTTATTGGCTATACGGCCACAAATTTTAAATGCAAGAGTTTCTGAAAACATGTCAAATGACGAGCAATTTCAAAACAAAACAATTAGACCAATCATTAAATTACAAAATGAATTATTAATTGAAGTGTTTAGAAATTATATCAAAAAAAGAAAAAATACTTTTTTTGAGCTTTCTATAGAAAAACGACTATTATTTATTGAGAATGCTGTTCAAAAGGACATGAAATTCAGAAACAGTTTAAAAGGAATGATTATTGGACAATTTACAGTAGATGAGTATCTCATATACATTGAAAATTCGTCATCCCTAAACAAAAGAATGATGAATATCGTTAGAGAACGTTTACAAAGTAATATTCAATTATTAGACAAACCAATTACGACATATTAAGCAATATGTGTTATTCTAATAAAAAAAGCGGATCAAAATTTTGATCCGCTTTTTTATTATTTAAAATACTTTAGTGAAGCCTAGTTTCCGCCTTCTAAAGCTTTTAATTTATTTTTCATATCATCCGCTTTAGGATCATCTAGTTGATAGAAAATCTGCATTAACGTACGAACAGCTTCTACATTATCAGGTTTTGATTGTAGAGCTCCTTCCAAATAAGGAACAGCTTCTCTATATAAATCTTGCTTTTGCTTTTTAAGAACATCAAATCTTTTATAATCTGCATTAGATCCACCAAGACTATTCATTTCTTCATTAAGAGCAGTTTCGCCACTTAAAATAATAGCAGCAATATTTATTTGAGCAGAAGAATAATCAGGCTTGATCTCTAAAGCTTTCTTATAATACGTAATTGCTTGTTCATTATCTCCTAATCGTGATGCACTTACACCTAAATTATATAACAAATTAGGATTCTCTGGATCGTTTGCAACTATTGCCTTCATTAACTCTTGGTATTTTTCTAAATTACCTAATTTGTAAAACATATTAGCCTCTTCTTGCATTAAAGCAGGATCATTAGGGTTTTGAGCCTTAGCAGATTCCATTGCCTTAATAGCCTCCTCATCTTTACCTTGAGCTATATAAATAAGAGCTATATTTTTAGTTATTTCTGCTTGTCTTGATTTCGTTTTAGAAACTTCTGGTTTGATATGCGTTCCTGCTTTTACAGAAAAATCTCTTAATTCTTTTGAATCAAATGGATCTACTTCTCCTGTCTCTTTATTAGTTGCCATAAAACGTTCCTCAACTCCTTTATAACCAACTTCAATTAATTCATTATAATACCTAAGTGCTGTATCATAATCCTTACCATTTACTGCATTAGAAGCAGCAAAATATAAATAAGACGTATCACTCTTTTTTGTCTTATACCCTAAATACAGTTTATCAGCAGCATCTTTATTCTTACCTGCTTTCTGATCCGCCACCGCTTGTTCTACTAAAGACTGGCGCAAATTTTGTATTCCTGTATTAGCTTGAGTAGTATATTTTTTACTACCCGAAACTTCTTCAATTTCTAATACTTTAGTATAAGCATTGGCTGCCTGCTCAATTTTATCCAAAGACTTATCGGATGATGCCGAAGAAACCTGTCCTTTTAGGAAATAATATTGTGCTTTCTGCTTATCATCTGCAGCTTCTAATTGCCCTTCAGCAGCTTTTAATGCATCACTGGCAACTTCTAGATCACCAGATTTTAATGCTTTTTTAGCCGCATTTAGTGCTTTCTTTTGTGAAAATCCAATAGCACTGATAGTTAAAAAAAATGCTACGACAAATTTAGTTTTCATTACTTTTGTTTTTACGGGATTCTTTTTATTCTTCTTCTTCTGTTTTATCAATAGTTGTGCCATCATTAGCATCACTATTATTTTGCAAAGATATATCAATTTCTTCAATATTTTCATCAATATCTTCAACATCGTCCTCTTCGTGCATAACTTTCGCTACCGCAGCAATAGAATCTTTGCCTTTTAAATTGATAAGACGAACTCCTTGCGTTGCACGTCCCATAACTCTAAGATCTTCTACAGAAAGTCGTATAGCAATACCTGATTTATTTATAATCATCAGATCATCAGAGTCCGTAACATTTTTAATTGCTACTAATTCTCCAGTTTTATCTGTAACAGATATCGTTTTTACTCCTTTTCCTCCTCTATTAGTGATTCTGTAGTCTTCTAATTTAGAACGCTTTCCATATCCGTTTTCAGAAACAACTAAAATGTTACTTTCCATGTCATTTACAGCAACCATTCCAATTACCTCATCTTTATCATCAGCTAAGCGTATTCCTCTTACACCAGAAGCACCACGACCCATTGGTCTAGTTTTTTCTTCTTCGAAACGAATTGCTTTTCCGGATTTAACAGCTAACATAACTTGACTTTTACCATCAGTTAATTTAGCTTCTAATAGTTCATCATTATCCTTAATAGTAATAGCATTAATACCATTTGTACGTGGTCTAGAATATTGTTCTAAAGAAGTCTTTTTTACCTGACCTTTTTTAGTTGCCATTATTACATAATGAGAATTAATATATTCCTCATCTTTTAAGTCCTGTGTACAAATAAATGCTTTTACTTTATCATCATTTTCTATATTGATAAGATTTTGTATTGCTCTACCTTTTGAAGTCTTACTTCCTTCTGGTATTTCGTATACTCTCATCCAGAAACATTTTCCTTTTTGAGTAAAAAACAGCATATACTGATGATTTGTACCAACAAATAAATGCTCTAAGAAGTCTTCATTACGAGTTGTACTTCCTTTCTGACCAACTCCTCCTCTATTCTGTTTTTTATACTCTGTTAGAGATGTCCTTTTAATATATCCTGCATGAGAAATAGTTATAACTACTTTCTCATTAGGAATCATATCCTCTATACTTAGATCACCACCGGCATATTCTATTTGAGAACGACGTGCATCACCATACTTATCTTTAACCTCAAGAAGTTCTTCTTTAATGATATCCATTCGACGATCCTTTTTATCAAGAATATCCTTAAGATCTTCAATTGTTTTCATTAACTCATCATACTCCGCTCTTAATTTATCTTGCTCCAGACCTGTTAGCTGACGTAGACGCATCTCTACAATCGCTTTTGCCTGAATTTCTGATAATTTAAATCTAGTAATAAGCTTTTCTCTAGCCTCTTCTGCATTAGAAGATGCTCTTATTAATTTAATTACTTCATCAATATTATCTGATGCTATAATTAATCCTTCTAGAATATGTGCTCTTTCTTCTGCCTTTCTTAATTCATATCTCGTTCTTCGCACGACAACTTCATGTCTATGCTCTACAAAATGATGAATCATTTCTTTTACGTTCAACAACTGAGGTCTTCCTTTTACCAGTGCGATATTATTAACACTAAAAGAAGATTGTAATGCTGTATACTTATAAAGAAGATTAAGAACAATATTAGGTATCGCATCTCTTTTTAAAATATAAACGATACGCATTCCTTTTCTATCAGACTCATCTCTAATAGTTGAGATACCGTCTATTTTCTTATCATTTACAAGATCGGCAGTTTTCTTAATCATATCTGCCTTATTCACCTGATAAGGAATTTCAGATACAATAATACACTCTCTTCCATTAACCTCTTCAAAACTAGCTTTGGCACGCATTACTATTCTACCTCTACCTGTTTTAAAAGCTTCTCTTACACCATCATAACCATAAATTATACCTCCTGTAGGAAAATCAGGAGCCTTAATATGCTGTATAAGTTCATCTATTTCAATATCATTATTATTGATATATTCAATAGTTCCATCTACAACTTCGCTTAAATTATGAGGAGGCATGTTAGTTGCCATACCTACAGCAATACCTGATGCTCCATTAATTAACAATCCCGGAACCCTACTTGGTAATACTGTTGGTTCCTGTAGTGTATCATCAAAATTAAATGTATGATCTACAGTATCTTTTTCGATATCAGCAAGCATATCTTCCGAAATCTTACGCATTCTTGCTTCTGTATATCGCATTGCTGCTGGACTATCTCCATCTACAGAACCAAAGTTACCTTGACCATCAACCAACATATAACGTAAACTCCACTCTTGAGCCATACGTACCATAGTATCATATACGGAAGTATCACCATGTGGGTGATATTTTCCAAGAACTTCTCCTACAATTCTCGCTGATTTCTTATGAGCACTACTAGCTTTAACGCCTAACTCATACATACCATATAGAACTCTCCTATGCACTGGCTTAAGACCATCTCTAACATCAGGAAGTGCACGTGATACAATCACCGACATCGAATAATCGATGTACGCAGACTTCATTTCATCCTCTATATTGATAGGTATTAGCTTTTCTCCTTCTGCCATAAAAATTATTTTATTCTAAAATTGATTTTATTTAACGCGCTAATTTAAGTAAATTAAGACGGTTTTAACAGGCAATACCCTTCCTAATATACGTAATTTATTAACAACTTAAACGACCAATTTGGTTAATAAGTCTATAAATATAGATTTTGATTATTAATGCATTTTTTGTCTATTTACTCAAAAATCTGAATACCCAAGATTATATTTACTAAATTTCGAGGGAGATTTTAATTTTATTTTTAGACTTACTGAAAATATGACATTAAGGGCTATTATGTCAGCTTTCCTGTTAATGATGGTTAAAAGGAATAGTTTTTGTCAGTTTAATTTTAAAAAATTACTATATTTAGTAATAAAGAAATACAGAAAAAGAAAGAAACTAATTATATGGATGATAATTTTTCACCAAGAGTCAAAGATGTAATTGCATACAGTAAAGAGGAAGCACTTCGTTTAGGGCACGACTTTATTGGTACAGAACATCTTATGTTGGGACTATTACGTGATGGAAGTGGAAAAGCAATTAGTATACTTGATGCGTTAGATATTGATTTAACAAATTTGAGAAGAAAAGTTGAAATTCTCAGCCCCGCAAATCCTAATGTAGCAGTTGCTACAAATGAAAAAAAGAATTTACACCTAACTAGACAAGCAGAAAGAGCCCTTAAAACAACTTTTTTAGAAGCAAAATTGTTTCAGAGCTCCTCTATTAATACTGCACATCTATTACTGTGCATTTTACGTAACGAAAACGATCCAACTACCAAACTTTTAAACAAGCTTAAGGTAGATTATGATAATGTTAAAGATCAATTTAAATTTATGATTGCTAACGAAGAAGAATTTATAGAAAACCCAAAAGCCGAATCATTTTCTGATGATGATGATATGGCTGGAGACACTTCAAAAGAGAATCCATTTAATTCTCCAACTGGTGGTGCTAAAACTAACAAAAAATCTAAGACTCCTGTATTAGACAATTTCGGAAGAGATTTAACTGCAATGGCAGAAGAAGGGAAACTAGACCCAGTTGTTGGAAGAACAAAAGAAATAGAACGTGTTTCTCAAATATTAAGTAGAAGAAAGAAAAACAATCCTCTACTAATTGGAGAACCTGGAGTTGGAAAATCTGCTATAGCGGAAGGTTTAGCTCTAAGAATCGTTAAAAGAAAAGTTTCTAGGATTTTATTTGACAAAAGAGTTGTTACTTTAGATCTAGCTAGTTTAGTAGCTGGAACAAAATACAGAGGACAATTCGAGGAACGAATGAAAGCTGTAATGAATGAGTTAGAAAAGAATGATGATATTATTCTTTTCATTGATGAAATTCATACCATTGTAGGTGCCGGTGGAGCAACTGGTAGTTTAGATGCCTCTAACATGTTTAAACCTGCCTTAGCTAGAGGTGAAATTCAATGTATTGGTGCTACTACATTAGATGAGTACAGACAATATATTGAAAAAGATGGTGCATTAGAAAGACGTTTTCAAAAGGTTATAGTTGAACCAACTAACATTGAGGAAACTATAGAAATCCTAAACAACATCAAAGAAAAATATGAAGAACATCATAATGTAAGTTATACTGATGAAGCAATTCAAGCATGTGTAAAGCTTACCAATAGATATATGACTGATCGGTTTTTACCGGACAAAGCCATAGATGCTTTGGATGAAGCTGGATCTAGAGTTCATATTACAAATATTGATGTTCCTAAGAAAATCTTGGATTTAGAGAAAAAGCTTGAAGAAGTACGGGAGTTAAAAAATAGCGTAGTCAAAAAGCAGAAATATGAAGAAGCTGCTAAATTAAGAGATGATGAAAAAAATCTTGAAAAAGAATTAAGTCAAGCTCAAGAGCAATGGGAAAAAGATTCTAAACTACATAAAGAAACTGTAGACGAAGAAAATGTTGCTGATGTAGTTTCTATGATGACAGGAATCCCGGTTAATAGAATCGCTCAAACCGAAAGCAATAAACTTGCCGAACTACCAAATCTTATAAAAGGCAAAGTCATCGGTCAAGACGAAGCTGTATCTAAGGTAGTTAAAGCAATACAACGTAATAGAGCAGGGCTTAAAGATCCTAATAAACCTATTGGATCCTTTATATTTCTAGGCCAAACTGGTGTTGGAAAAACGCAATTAGCCAAGGTACTCGCAAGAGAACTTTTTGACAGTGAAGATACGCTAATACGTATTGACATGAGTGAATATATGGAAAAGTTTGCGGTCTCTAGATTAATAGGAGCACCTCCAGGATATGTGGGTTATGAAGAAGGTGGACAACTTACCGAAAAAGTAAGAAGAAAACCGTACGCTGTTATTCTATTAGATGAAATTGAAAAAGCACATCCTGACGTATTCAACATGATGCTCCAAGTATTAGATGACGGATACCTAACAGATAGCCTTGGTCGAAAAATTGATTTCAGAAATGCGATCATTATAATGACTTCTAATATTGGTGCACGTAAACTAAAAGATTTTGGACAAGGTGTTGGTTTTGGGACTAGTGCCAAGAAGACTCAATCAGATAGTTACGCCAAAGGAGTTATTGAGAATGCTTTAAAGAAAGCTTTTGCTCCAGAATTCCTGAATAGAGTTGATGATGTTATTGTATTCAACGCGCTTGAACGTGAGGATATCCATAAAATTATTGACATAGAATTAGAAAAACTTTACGGAAGAATTAAAGGTCTTGGATATGATCTATCTCTAAGTGAAAAAGCTAAGGATTATATTACGGAAAAAGGATTTGACAAACAATATGGAGCAAGACCATTAAAAAGAGCTATTCAAAAATATATTGAAGACGCTTTAGCTGAGGAAATTATTAGCGCTCAGCTACAAGAAGGAGACAGTATATTTATGGATCTTGATGATGATTCCAATGAATTGACTATAAAAATAAAGAAAGCTGAAGAGTCGACAGAATCTTAGGTTACAATTAAAAATTATTTATAAAAAAAAACTCTGGTATAATAGATATATCAGAGTTTTTTTTATGAATAATTACAACATAGCTAACTAACTTCTATCAAACAAAATCAATTAAAAAACCAGCACGTTCTTAAGGAGATACAAGAAGTTCACCTGAAGAACAAATTAGAAACAAAATGACAAGGGAAAAATCCCAAATAAAATTAAAAAACACTTACTTTTTAATTTCTGAAAATATATATTTGCTCTACCTAAAAAATACCCCAAAATGATTACTTCCTATTTATTGGATTTTGGTCTTATAGAAATATTCGAAGACTATATAAAGGTTACTATAAACGAAGGCGTAACAGTATCACCAGAGCACAACGATGTTCTTTTAGAAATGGTAGAAAAACACTATAAGAATAAAGCTTTCTTATACTTAACACATCGAATCAATTCTTATTCAGTAAATCCTACCATATACCTAGAAACTGCTAAAATTGAAAACTTAATCGGTTTCGCAGTTGTGTCAGATAACCCCATTCAAATAAAACAAACAAAACTTGAAAAAGCCTTCTTCAGTAAAGAGCTTAGACGTTTTGATGATATAGAATCTGCGCTACAATGGAAAAATGAATTACTAGATAAATACGAAAAATCATTTTACTAAAATTTCCCCGAAGATACATTGGGTAGTTAAATTTTAATTTTTAAAAACAATACTTTTATTGTAACTTAATGGAAAATTAACCATACTTAAATAATAGTATCGTTTTACCTAAAATGTCAAAACACTATGATTTAGGTTTCGCTTTGGTGGAAATCCGGGAAGATTATTTAAAAAACACCATTTCAGAAGGGTTTTTAGTTATGCCAAGACATAACAAACTACTATTGGAATTTGTAACAAAATACTTCAAGGATAAACCGTTTGTGTATATTTCTAACAGAGTTAACACATACGCAGTTGACCCCACAGTTTACCATGAAACTACCAAGATAGATACCCTTGTTGGTATTGCAGTGGTATCTAAAAATCATAGACAAAAAAAATTAACAGAACTCGAAAGTAAATTTTTCGAAAAGAAACTGAAGTATTTCTCCAGTATCGACAATGCTTTAGAGTGGAAAAATGAAATATTAAAAAAGGAATAAATTTTATTAAATACTTTTATCCTTGTTAAACCCAACATCTAAACTCCCCCAATGATTAGATCATATAATTTAGATTTTTGTAAACTGGATATTTATCATAACTACATGATTGCGGTTATGAATGAAGGAATAGTGGTATGTACTTTAAAAAATTCAATTCTCATTAAAATAGCAGAGAAACATTTTAAAAAAACACCTTTTGTTTATATAACCCATAGAGTTCATTCCTATGCTGTAGACCCTATTATTTATATAAAAACTGCCGAAGTCACCAATCTTATGGGGTTTGCAGTTGTATCCAATGATCCAAAACAAAAGACACTAACTAGTTACGAAAAGTCTTTTTTTAAAAAAGATTTTAAACAATTTGAAAATTTAGAATCTGCACTAACTTGGAAAGATGAAATTCTAGGACAAAAAAAAGAAGATCTACTATTAATAGACCAACAAAAAAAGAGCACCAATTAAAACAATTGATGCTCTTTTTAACATAAAACTTTTTTCTACTTTGCTATATTAACTGCCCTAGTCTCTCTGATCACAGTAATTTTTACTTGACCAGGATATGTCATATCTGTTTGTATTTTTTGAGAAATTTCAAATGATAAACTAGCCGCTCTTTCGTCATTCACTTTCTCACTTTCAACAATAACTCTTAGCTCTCTACCAGCTTGAATAGCATATGCTTTTTTAACTCCATTAAATCCAAACGCTATATCTTCTAAATCTTTTAATCTTTGTATATAAGAATCTAAAACCTGACGACGCGCTCCAGGCCTTGCTCCACTAATTGCATCACAAACCTGAACTATTGGAGAAATAAGTGCATTCATTTCTATTTCATCATGGTGTGCCCCTATTGCATTACACACATCTGGTTTCTCTCCATACTTCTCTGCCCACTGCATTCCTAAAATAGCATGTGGAACTTCTGTTTCCGTATCTGGAACTTTACCTATATCATGTAACAACCCAGCCCTTTTAGCTAATTTAGGGTTTAGACCTAACTCAGAAGCCATTACTCCACATAGTTTGGCAACCTCTCTTGAATGTTGTAAAAGATTTTGACCATAAGAAGAACGATACTTCATTCTACCCACCGTTTTAATCAGTTCTGGATGCAACCCATGAATACCAAGATCAATAACGGTTCTTTTACCGACTTCTATAATCTCTTCATCAATTTGTTTTCTAGTCTTCTTTACTATTTCCTCAATACGTGCCGGATGTATTCTACCATCCGTTACTAATTTATGAAGTGAAAGACGTGCTACTTCTCGTCTTACAGAATCAAAACAAGATAATATAATAGCTTCTGGAGTATCATCTACTATGATTTCTACACCTGTAGCAGCTTCTATTGCTCTAATATTTCTTCCTTCTCGTCCAATAATTCGACCTTTTACATCATCACTCTCAATATTAAATACGGAAACACAATTTTCTACAGCTTCCTCTGTTCCAATTCGTTGAATAGTATTTATTATTACTTTTTTAGCCTCTTGTTGTGCAGTAAGCTTAGCTTCTTCAATAGTATCCTGAATCAGAGCCATAGAATCAGTTTTTGCTTGCTCTTTTAAAGACTCTACAAGTTGATCCTTAGCTTCTTCTGCAGACAATCCAGATATCACTTCTAATTGCTGCACCTGACTTTTATGAAGTTTCTTCAATTCACTTTGCTTCTTTTCAAGGTAATCATTACGATGATTATAATCCTTAACCTTCTGGTCCAATTCGGCATTAAGCTTCTTACCTTTAGATAATTCATTAGAAACCTGGGATTCTTTATCCCTTGTTCTTTTTTCTGCCTCAGCCATCTTTTTATCTCGAGACAGAATCACTTTTTCGTGCTCAGATTTTAATTCGATAAACTTTTCTTTAGCCTGAAGTATTTTATCTTTCTTAATTGTCTCTCCTTCACTCTTTGCCTCTCTTATAATACTTTGAGAAGTTTTCTTAGCGCTTTTGATAATTTCTGAAGCTTTATTGCGCTCTAATACCTTAGCAATGACAAAGCCAATCACTAATCCCGCAACTGCCGCAATAATCAAAAATATAATATTATCCATAATCCTAGTTAGTGTTTATATATAAAAAAAGCCTGCACTAGTTTGGGTTTTGTATAAACTCTGTAAAAACAGGTTTAGGGCTAACAAGCTGATCAAGGATCCGTGACACTGAAAAATCAGCACGGCTTGCTTTTACAACTTAAACTCACCCTTTTTAAAATAATTCTTGTTGAGTTTATCAAAAAATAATAACTAGTGCAGGCAGTAACCTTATTTATTTTAATGAACGTCTAAGATAGATGATCTTGTAACAAATCATTTAGAGCACCTAATCTGCCCAAAACATTTATTTCATCACTATCTTTATCTATAACCTTTTGTTCTACTTGTGCAGCAAACTGTAAAGCGCACATCGCCAATACATCTTGCTTATCTCTCACCGCATAACTTTGCTCAAACTGTTTAATCATGGCCTCAATCTTTTTAGCTGCCTTACGTAACCCCTCTTCTTGATCAGGATTTATCGTTAATGGATATACTCTATCCGCAACCGAAAGTTTGATTTTTAATTTATCCGCCATAGTATTAATTACTCTGATAATTGCGCTATACACACATCTATCTCCCTTATTAAGGCATTTATCTTGAGCTTGGTTTCCCTTTTGTATTTATCACTGCCCAGCATCGCATTTGCATTTTTGAGTGCACTGAATTTCTCTTCCCATTGTTTTAATTGATCAACTTGGAGTTCAGAATTTTCTTCTAAATTCTTTATCTTTCCCTTCAGATCGGCATTTTGCTGCTTAAGTAAATCATACTTATGAAGCAACTTACTTATCCTATTCTCAAGAGAATCAACAATTTCAATTAAATCACTCATTATAATTTTACGCAATACTTCGTTACACAAAGTTAACATACCAATTGAAAAAACCCAATAGTTTTTAAACTAATTTTATAGCAACAATATCTAGTCAATCAAGTAATTCGTTTATAGCCTTTTAGTTTTTAATTAAACATCACTTTAATTTTAATGTCTAAATATTTACATTTACCTTCTATGCGAGTTATTATATTATTTTTAATCTTCAATTTTACGATTGGATATTGCCAAAAAGACATTCCAACTGATTATTTCATCAACCCTCTAGACATCCCACTTGCTGTTTCGGGTACTTATGGAGAACTAAGATCTAATCACTTTCACTCTGGTTTAGATTTAAAAACTGAAGGTCAAGAGGGATTAAAAGTATATGCTGCAGCAACGGGAAATGTTACCAGAATAAAGATTTCTCATTTTGGATACGGAAAAGCTATTTATATAGCGCATCCTAATGGATATACTACAGTGTATGCGCACTTACAAAAATTCTCCCCAGAAATAGAAGCTTACATAAAAAAAAGACAGTACGCTAAAGAATCCTATGAAATAGAACTTTTTCCTAAAGCAGGTACACTATCTGTAAAAAAAGGTGATGTGCTGGCATTTAGTGGAAATACTGGTGGTAGTGGTGGACCACATTTGCATTTTGAAATAAGAGATGCTAAAGCAAGACCTATGAACCCAATGTCCTTTGGTATTGACATAAAAGATACCAAAAAACCAACAATCAATGGTGTATGGGTTTACAGTTTAGACGACACTTCGCACTCCAATGGAAACCAACAACCAACTAAATTAAGGTTAATACCTATGGATAATGGTGATTTTAAGGCTGAAGGAATAAAAGCTTTAGGAAAAATAGGGATTGGTGTCTCTACAATAGATCAACAAAATCTAGCTGCCAATAAAAATGGAGTTTATAAGATAACAACAGAATTAAATGGGCAAGAAAACTTTTCCATGGAAATGAAACGATTTTCTTTTTCTGAAACTCGTTATATCAATCGCTTAATTGATTATAAGCACTACAAAAAGAATCGAAGTAGAATAACCAAACTTTTTATTGAAAAAAACAATCCACTTTCCATCTATAAAAATGTAACAAGTAAAGGTTTTTTTACTATTGAAGATAGCTTATCATACACATTAAAAGTCTTCGTTAAAGATTTCAAAAACAATACAACAGAAATTAGCATTCCGGTAAAAGGAGAACAGATAGATCACATCACCAAAGAAGAGATTATCAAAACTCCTCATCTTGTGAAACCAACAGAAAATTTTACGTATAACTCTGGGATTTTTGACCTATATATTCCAAAAGGTAGTTTGTACGAAAAAGCGTATTTAGATATTGAAACTAATGGCGATACCATAAAAATTCATGAAGATGAAATTCCATTACATAAAAATATGACTATTGTTTTTGATGTCACCAATTATAGTCAAGCTGATAAGAAGAAATTATATATTGGAAGATTAGGACACAACAACAAACATTACCACGTTAGAACAAACAAAAAAAATAATCGTTTTTCTACTAGAACTAGAACATTAGGTAGCTACTCCTTATTTACAGATCTAGAAAAACCAACAATCGTTCCTATAAATGTGGCCAATAAAAAATGGATGTCCAAAGCGAATTTTTTAAAAATTAAAATTGATGACACCGATTCTGGTATCAAAAGTTACAGAGCTACCATTAACGGAAAGTTCATTTTAATGGAATACGATTACAAAACAGGAATGCTTATTTATAATTTTGAAGATAAAATAATTTCAGAAACAGAAAATAAATTTAAACTTATTGTGTTAGATAAAGTAGGAAATAATACTACATTTGAAACAATATTCTTTAGAAAACCATAAACAGATATACTCTTTGAAAAATCTCCTCTTTATTTTTGTTTTTTTTCTAGTCTCTTTTAATCAATATATATTAGCACAAGACGCAATTGTTAAGGGTGTGGTTTTGGACGAATCCAACCAACCAATATCTGGTGCCAATGTATCTTTTGAAAATTCTGGAACTAGAACAGACAAAAACGGTGTATACATCTTAAACATACCCTCTAATCAAGATATTACCATTAAAATAAGTCACGTAGGGCTAAAGGACATTACGTTTACTATAAACCTAAAAGAAAATCAGACTTACGAGTTAAATCCAATATTAAAAACAGATATTGAACAAATTAGTGAGGTGGTTATTTCCGGTCGAGAACGAAAAATAGTAGAAGGTATTACTACTTTAGATCCAGAGACCATACGCATCACCCCTTCTGCTAATGCAGGAGTTGAAGGCTTACTAAAAACCTTACCAGGAGTAAGTTCTAATAATGAATTGAGTACTCAATATGCTGTAAGAGGAGGAAATTTTGATGAAAACCTAGTATATGTTAATGAGATAGAAGTATACAGACCTTTTTTGATACGATCTGGACAGCAAGAAGGTTTAAGTTTTGTAAATACTGATTTGGTTAGAAATGTAGATTTCTCTGCAGGAGGTTTTCAAGCAAAATATGGAGATAAACTTTCTTCTGTATTAGATATCACCTATCGCAGACCAACACGGTTTGACTTATCAGCAGATCTAAGCTTATTAGGCGGTAGCATATCTGCAGGAGGAATCACAAAAGATAAAAAATTCGCAGGTGTCGTTGGAGTAAGATATCGTGACAATAGTCTACTCGTAGATGCTAGACAAACAGAAACCAATTTTAGACCAAGATTTGCAGATGTTCAGACATATCTTTCATATAATTTTTCTAAAAAGTTTGAGCTTGGTTTTTTAGGTAATATTGCAATAAACAGATATGATTACGAACCACTAACACGTCAAACTAATTTTGGACCTATCACAGACCCTATTGCCTTAACGGTTTTTTATGACGGGCAAGAAGAAGATCGTTATGAAACATATTTTGGTGCTTTAAAAGGAACATATAGGGCAAATGACAATTTAACTTTAAAATTAATTGGTTCCGCTTATCACACTCAAGAGCAAGAACACTTTGATATTTTTGCAGCATATTTCTTAGGTTCTGTCAACACTGATATTGGTGGAGAGGACCTAGGCGAAGTAGAATTTAGCGAAGGTGTTGGCTCACAATTAACACACGCAAGAAATGACCTTGATGCTTTAATTTTCAACCTAGAACATAAAGGAACCTATACTGCCGATGAACATCAGTTTGATTGGGGAATAAAATACACTTCTGAAGATATCAGAGATCGAATTCAGGAATATGAAGTTATTGATTCGGCAGGTTTTTCAATTCGTCCTCCTGGGACTTTTGTAAATGATCAACCCTACAATCCTAATGCTAGCCCTATAGTCCCTTTTACGAGTGTAAGAGCAACTAATATGGTAAATATCGATAGATTTTCTGGATTTGCTCAATATAGCTTAAGAACAAACATAAAAGAGCATGAAATCTGGGCAAATGTTGGTGTAAGAGCACATAATTGGAATGTCTCTGGGGATGGTATAAGTAGTTCTTCTCAAACAGTATTTAGCCCAAGAGCACAAGTTGCCATTAAACCAGACTGGAAATCAGACATGATATTTCGTCTTTCTGGAGGATGGTATCATCAACCACCTTTTTATAGAGAATTAAGAGATCTTCAGGGAACTGTTCAACCTAATGTAAAAGCGCAACAATCTATACATATTGTTGCTGGAAATGATTATAGTTTTAATATGTGGGATCGTCCTTTTAAGCTTACTACAGAATTATACTATAAAAAACTTACTGATGTAAATTCATATACCATCGAAAATGTTAGAATTAGATATCGTGCTAATAATAACGCAGAGGCATATGCTGCAGGATTTGACCTTAGGTTAAATGGAGAATTTGTTCCTGGAACTGAAAGTTGGTTTAGTTTAGGTCTTCTAAAGACGGAAGAAAATCTTGACAATAGAGGGTATATTGATCGACCAACGGATCAGAGAGTAAAAATAGGAGCTTTATTTCAGGATTATGTACCAACAATTCCTAACCTAAAAATGTACCTTAATTTAGTATACCAAACTGGTGTACCTGGCGGGTCTCCTTCTAATGCAGATCCATATGAATTTCAGACTAGATTGCGAGATTACAGAAGGGCTGATTTAGGAATCTCATATATAGTTGTGGATCAAAAAATAAGACGTAAAGAAGGGAGTTTCTTTAATAAATTTAGAGAATTGAATGTCGGATTCGAAATTTTCAATCTTTTTGACAACCTTAACTCTATTACCAATACTTTTGTAAGAGATGCAGCTTCTCAGCGTCAATTTGCTATTCCTAACTTTTTAACTCAGAGGGTTTTTAACGTACGATTAGGGATGAAGTTTTAACTTTCCAAAAACTCTTTCAGTACACTAATCACATAATCCACTTCTTCTTTTGTATTATATCTGGAAAAAGAGAATCTAACGGAAGGTTTCTGCATATCCTCTTCAGAAAGTATTTCGGCAAGTACATGTGATCCTTTTCCACTACCACTCTGGCAAGCACTACCTTTAGAACAAGCTATTCCTTTAATATCTAACTGAAACAACAAAATACCCGCTTTTTCTTGTGATATAGGTAAACAAACATTAATGAGGGTATAAGTACTATGAGCTAAATCACAACAATTAGCATTAAACTTAACTCCTTTTATCTGATCCTTTAATTGATCTACAAAGTATTGTTTTAGATCAGAAATATATGCTTTCTCTTCATCCATATGTGCATACGCTAATCTCAAAGCCTCATCCATTCCTGCTATGTTATGCACTCCTTCTGTTCCACCGCGATAGCCACGCTCCTGCTCTCCTCCATAAATCAATGGTTTAAGCCCTGAATTCTTTTTAATATATGCAAAACCAACTCCTTTAGGACCATGAAATTTATGCGCGCTTACTGCAGTAAAATCTACCTGAAGATCACCTAGATTTACATCTAAATGCCCAATAGATTGTACCATATCACTATGAAAAAGCGCTTCGTGTTCCTTACATAAACCACCTACTCTATTAATATCTAAAATTGTTCCAACCTCATTGTTCACATGCATCAAACTAACTAATGTTTTTTCAGAAGCATTAGACAATAAGCTCTCCAAGTGTTTATAATCTATTGATCCATCAGACGTAATATCTACGTAACTAACTGCAATCTCAGCATGTGCTTGTATCTCTTGAACAGTATGCAAAACTGCATGATGTTCAATCTTAGAAGTAATAATATGTTTTACATTTAAATCTCTTACCGCACTGTTCAAAGCAAGATTATCCGCTTCTGTTCCTCCAGAAGTAAATATAATTTCAGAAGCTTTCACTCCTAAATATTTAGCTATATTCTTACGAGCCTGCTCAATATGATTTTTTGCAGACCTACCAAATCCGTGAGTAGAAGAAGGGTTACCATAATCTTCTCTTAATACAGTAGTCATTTTATCAATTACTTCTGAACGCAACTGTGTAGTTGCTGCACTATCGAAATAAACCTTTTGCATTAAATATAAAAATTTAGTTGATGATTGGCGAAAAAATACAATAATCACAGTAACAGAGTACTCATTTTATTATATCCTTATTATAACACCGCAAATCTAATTCAAATAAAATTATTTTCCACACCGAGCGTTATAATCTTTCAATTCCATTATTTTTGTCGAAACGTACAAAAATAATATTAGAATGAACATTTATAAATTTCATTCGTCTTTATAAAAAAGAAAAACTTTTAATACGTTATTGTTTCTATAACGAAACGTTACTTTGTTATTAATTTTCAAAATGCAAACAGTGAAAAAGCTTTTATATATTTTTACCTTTCTAGCATTAGCTTCTTGTGATGATGGTGATATTATTGTAACAAGTTTTGAATTTGACGATGTTGATCTTCAACTTTGTGAAGGAGCTACAACCAATGAGTTTGTTTTCTTTAAGATCAATACTTCTATCAATGAATCTATATCCTATAACTTTATTGATGCTACATATTCTGAAACTACTGAAACTGAAAACCCTATTATTATTGATCTAGAAGACACTGATAATGGTTTAATATACAGGAAATTTAATAATACGATTACTTCGGATTATTATTGTAGTAATATTCCTGATAGTAATATTATAGTAACGGAAGAGCTTTTAAGCGTAAGTGGTCAAGCCACTATCATCAATCAAATTGTTAGTGAAGATGATAATGACGGACTAGAATCTACTGAAGAATCTCCTAACGGAATTGATCCAGAAGCAGATCCAGATGGTGATGGTGTTCCCAATTACCTTGATGATGCTATGGATGATAGTGCTATTGGAAATACAGATCAAACAGCTGATGATTTAGGGATTGAGGACGGATATGACACTGATGGAGATCAAATCGCAAATTTTAAAGATCAAGATGATGATAATGACAACGTGTTAACGAGTGTAGAGTTAATTAATAGTGACCCTAATGATGAAAGTTTTCTAGACACTGATAATGACGGGACACCAAACTATCTTGATACTGATGATGATAATGATGGTATTGACACACTAGATGAAGATGTGGATGGCAATGGAAACCCCAGAGATGACGATACTGACAGAGATGGAACTCCGAATTATTTAGATCCAGATGACGATAATGATGGTATTTTGACTCGCGATGAAGTTAGTGGCACAAATAACGACCCATTGAATGAAGATACTGATGGTGATGGAATCCCAAATTATCTCGATGCCGATAATCCTGATAACGACGAAGCAAATACCAACGTGGATAACCCATCTATTCTTGACAATACGGTTATTACTATTTTTAGAACTACATTATCAATAGATAATCTTATTCTAAATGAAGTTAATGACCAATTTACTAACGATGAATTCTCTTTTGGTTTTAGAGATGAAACCATCTCTATAACCACTCCAAAAAATGAAGATTAGAATGATGATAAAAAGACTGTATTTTTTATTTTTTTCACTGCTATTAATCGGTTGCAGCGAAGGTGATCTAATAGAAGTTTCTGTTGATGATTTAACTGGCGATCTAGAAAATTGTTCTAATGAAAATGATAATACTTTTGTGTTTTTTGTAATTGATCAAGGTATAAATAGATCTTTATCTCTAAACTTTACAGATACTAGTTTTGAAATTAATCCTACAGCCGTTTCTGAGATATCATTAGATGAAGCTACAGTAATTACACTAAATACTACTAACAATCAGTTTATATATAGAGAATTTAACACTTCTATTGACGGAGATGAATATTTTTGTAATAGTATTCCTGTAAGTGGCATTACTGTAACACAAGAGCTAATAAGTTCTAATGGAACTGCAGAAATCAGTTATGAAGAACTTACTACTTCTGCTACAGAGACAACATACTCTCGAACAGTAACACTAAAAGATATCACCTTAGAGGGAAATGGAATTGCTATAAGAAAACAATCTTTAACACTAGGTTTAGACAATGTCATAATACCAAACTAGGGTTAATTTCTTGGATTTTGAATGATATATATTTCCATAGCACCTAACCCGTATTTCTTATAATCCGCATAAGAAATACGTATATTATCATATCTACCAAATAAATATTGTAGTTCTTCTTTTAGCACTCCTTGTCCTACTCCATGAATAAATACAACACTAGGAATACGTTTGTTTATAGCAAAATCTAATTGTCTTTTTGCTGTATCCAACTGTAGGGTAACCATATCATGGTTAGACAATCCTTTTGTAGACTTTACTAGTTTATGAATATGAAGATCTACTTCCATCGAAGGAACACTTCTTTCTTTAGGTTTTAAGATCTTTTTTTTAGATTTCTTTTTAAAAATCTCTTTTTGCTGAAGATTCTTTTGCACTTCTTCATAAGATGGAACGATCAAATTATCGGATTCTTCTTTAACCAATTCATTTACTGAAAACATCATATCAAATCCATCATTAGATTCTATAGTAACCTCATTTCCTTCAACTGAAATAACTTTGCCTGATATCGGTTCATCCAACACTGAAACTACATCTCCAACTTTTATCATATCCTTCTATTCCTTTTCATTTATTTCTTGATTTTCAGTAATATTTTCTGGAAACCTAGATGTAACTTTTGCATTAATTAAAAACACTCCACTCATCAAACAAATGATACCACCGGCTTGTAGATAATAATTCTTTTTTGCAGAAGCTATTTCACTTATTAAAAGAAACGCTCCTATTAAAATTAAAAGAAAACTTATAATCTTTTTCAATTTCAATTTATTCATAACGCAAAAGTATCAAATATTAGTTTTTTTCTAAACATTAATTTCTGGAATACTCAAATTGTGTATATTGTACCTCGTAAATTTATCGAATACCCCATTTTACATTTTTTTATTACAAATTAATTACTAATTAAGTTTATTTATATGGAAGCTAATCAACCAAGACCTAACAATCACCTTGCCTTAGCAATTATCTCTACAATTTTATGTTGTCTAATCACAGGTATTGTAAGTATTATTTATTCAACTCAAGTAAATTCCAAATATGATGCAGGAGATTATGAAGGAGCTGTTGCCGCCTCGAAAAATGCTAAATTATGGGGACTTATAGGGATTATAGGTGGAGTTCTAATTTGGGTTGTAATGTTTTTAGTATATGGAGTAGCATTATTTAGTGTTCTAGGTGCTAATGGAAATTTCTAAAAAAACAAATTACAAATATTTAAAATATGGGTACTTACTAGCGTTAGTACCTATATTTTTTTTAATAAGATATTACTACTTAAATGATCCTGGCTCTAGTGCCGGTGAAGGTTTTTTTCCCAGTTGTCCTTTCCATTCTCTAACAGGGTACCACTGTCCCGGTTGTGGCAGTCAAAGAGCAATTCATGATTTATTAAATGGTAGAATCTTACATGCTTTACAACATAATTTATTATTTGTAATATTAGCCATAGTTTTATTTATAAAACTATATAACTATACAGCTAAACGATTTTTAAATAAAAAAGTCGAAGATTGGACTTATAACAAATACTTCACATATATCATTCTTATTTCTATTATTTCCTATTGGATATTGCGTAATGTTAGTAGTGCACCTTTTTGTCATCTAGCTCCATAAAAAAAGAGCAGAAAACTTGTTCCTACTCTTTTTATTATTTTAATTCAATCAAAAAAGTTTTACTCAAACTCTTTTAACGTTTTTGTTATAATTGCCACGCATTCTAGCAATTGTTCTTTTGTCATTACTAATGGTGGAGCAAATCTTATGATATTACCATGAGTTGGTTTTGCTAATAATCCGTTTTCTTTTAAAGCTACACAAATATTCCATGCTGTTTCACTCTCTTCATCATCATTGATTACAATTGCGTTTAACAATCCTTTACCACGAACAAGATTGACTATACTCGATGTTTTGATATACTCATTCATTTCTGATCTGAATAATTCACCAAGTTCAAAAGCATTTTCTGCAAGCTTTTCATCTCTTACTACTTCTAAAGCAGCAACAGCAACCGCTGCAGCAACAGGATTTCCTCCAAAAGTACTTCCGTGATTACCTGGTTTGATTACTTCCATAATATGATCATCAGCTAAAACACCAGAAACCGGATATGCTCCACCACTAAGTGCTTTACCAAGTATTAAGACATCAGGTTTAACATTTGGTGTACCTGAACAGTTTTTATCACTACAAGAACAATTACCGCAAGTAGCTAACAACCTACCTGTTCTAGCTATACCAGTTTGTACTTCGTCTGCAATAAAAAGTACATTGTATTTTTCGCATAAACCTTTAGCCTTTGACAAATAGTCTTCAGAAGGTACATAAACTCCAGCTTCTCCTTGTATTGGTTCTACTAAGAAACCTGCAACATTCTTATTATTTTCTAACGCTTGTTCTAATGCTTTTAAGTTATCATACTCAATTTTGATGAAACCAGATGTATAAGGTCCAAAGTTTTTACGTGCTACTGGATCATTAGAAAATGAAATAATCGTTGTAGTTCTACCGTGAAAATTGTTTTCGCAAACAATTATTTGAGCTTCATTTTCTGAAATACCTTTCTTCTCATATGCCCATTTTCTACAAATTTTCAAAGCGGTCTCCACAGCTTCTGCACCTGTATTCATAGGCAACAGCTTATCGAAACCAAAAAATTCAGAAGCAAATTTCTCATACTCTCCTAGCTTATCATTATAAAATGCACGAGAAGTTAATGTCAATGTCTGAGCTTGTTCCATCATAGCTCCTACTATCTTAGGGTGACAATGCCCTTGATTTACCGCAGAATATGCACTTAGGAAATCATAATACTTCTTTCCTTCTACATCCCAAACATATACTCCTTCTCCTTTGTTTAAAACTACTGGTAAAGGGTGGTAGTTATGAGCTCCATACTTGTTTTCTAAATCGATTGCTTGTTGAGAAGTTAATTTTTCTAAAACAGCCATTTTTAATAATTTAAATTGATAAAATAACCATTCCTTCTATACCTTTATCCTTTCGAAAAGACTCGAAAATTCAGCGTGGGAGAGAAATCATCCCTAAGAGAGTCGCAAATTACTAAATCTTTATTTATTATTTAATTTTAAGGCTTGGAATAGATTCTATTTTTAATTATTCAAAATAATATTGCTATTAATTGAAGAATTTACAATCTAGAAGTCTTTAGAATAATGGACATGGAAATATCAATTTGGTTCATTTTTTTTATTCTTTTCATAAGATATATTGAATATTTAATAAGTATATAGTTTCTATTCTTATTTTTGCGCTATGGCAAGAAAGAATAAAAGGCAAGTTTTTGAAAATATAGAAGTGATTGATGCTGGTGCAAAAGGAAAAAGTATTGCTAAAGCTCCTGATGGAAAAATCATATTTCTAAATAACGCAGTACCTGGAGATGTTGTGGATATTCAAACCACTAAAAAACGAAAAGCTTTTTATGAAGGAACGGCAACTACTTTTCATAAAAAATCTGACAAACGTGTCCAACCTCTTTGTTCTCATTTTGGTACTTGTGGTGGGTGTAAATGGCAGTTTATGGGGTACGAGCATCAACTAAACTATAAAGAGCAGGAAGTTATAAATAACCTAACTAGATTAGGAAAAATTGAGTTACCAGAAGTAACTCCAATACTAGGCTCTGAAGATCAATTCCTTTACAGAAATAAAATGGAGTTTTCTTTTAGTGATAGTCGTTGGTTAACATTAGATGAAATCCAAAGTGACACAGAAATTAAAAATAGAAATGCTCTAGGGTTTCACATCCCTGGAATGTGGGATAAAATTTTGGATATAGACAAATGTCATTTACAAGAGGATCCTAGTAATGCTATTCGAAATAAAATAAAAACATTTGCTACAGAAAATGATTTATCATTTTATAATGCGAGAAAGCAAAGTGGTTTCCTTCGCACTCTTATGATGAGAATTGTATCTACCGGAGAAATTATGGTGTTAGTTCAATTTTTTCATGAAGATGTAGAAAAACGAACCTTATTATTAGATTACATAGTTTCTGAATTTCCAGAAATTACATCATTACAATATGTAATTAACTCTAAAGGAAATGATACAATTTATGACCAGAAAGTAATCTGTTATCACGGAAAAGATCATATCGAAGAAGAAATGGAAGGTTTACGTTTTAAAATTAACGCGAAATCTTTCTATCAGACCAACTCCAAGCAAGCTTATGAATTGTATAAAGTAACACGAGATTTCGCTGGTCTAACGGGAAATGAATTAGTATATGATTTATATACAGGAACGGGTACTATTGCTCAATTTGTAGCAAAAAAGGCAAAAAAAGTAATTGGTGTAGAAGCTGTGCCAGAAGCTATTGCTGATGCAAAAGAAAATGCTAAGCATAATAATATCGATAACGTAGAATTTTACGTAGGAGATATGAAAAAAGTATTTACTTCGGATTTTATAGCTACTCATGGACAACCAGAAGTTGTAATTACTGATCCACCAAGAGATGGAATGCATAAGGATGTGGTAGGACAGTTACTTAACATTTCTCCCAATAAGATTGTGTATGTTAGTTGTAACAGTGCAACACAAGCTAGAGATTTGTCGTTATTAGATAGTACATATAAGGTTACTAAAGTGCAACCTGTAGATATGTTTCCACAAACACATCATGTGGAAAACGTAGTTTTATTAGAAAAAAGATCATAAATGAAGTTACATAAAGCTTTTATTCCTATTATTCTCGGAATCGTTGGTATATATCTTAGTTCCAGCTGCGAACGAGATGATATCTGTGCCGAAGATACATTAACTACCCCTCTACTAATTATTAAATTTATTGAAGATGGTACAGTATCTGATATCAAACAACCAAATGAATTACAAATAGGGTCTCCTGGGTTTCTTAACATTATTGATTACGAAACGAATCAAGATTCCATAATGATTCCTCTAAGAACAAGAGGTTTATTAACAGATTTTGAGTTTATCATTGATTCCGATTCTGATACTCCTAATACAGATGTAGTTAGTTTTCAATATACACCTGTAGAAGAATATGTTAGTAGTGCTTGCGGTTTTAAAGTTAACTATAATGGACTTACTGCTAGTGTTGCCGTAGAAGATGGTGATGAAAATTGGATCAAAAGTATAATCATAGAAGAAGATAATGTAACAGATGAAACAGCTGCACACGTACTTATTTTTCATTAGTCTCCTGGTTTCAGGTACTATTTTAGGTCAAGAAGAAACTAATATTTCTGCAAGAGACACGTTGCCCCCATCAGAAAAATATGGATTAAGGGTTGGAGTAGATATTGGTAGATTAATTAGAACTGCTGTCAATGACGATTATTCTGGGTTTGAAATAAATGCAGATTATAGAGTTTATAAAAACTATTATTTGGCTGCAGAAATTGGTAATGAATCCTTATTAAGAGATGAAACCAATATAGAAGTAGAAGGGTCTGGAAGTTATATCAGACTTGGAATTGACTATAATACCTATAAAAATTGGTATGGAATGCAGAACAACATCTATGCTGGACTTCGATACGGATTTACAACGTTTGATCAAACTTTAAATAATTACAACATATTTACCGGAACGGATTTCTTCGATCTAGATAATAATCCTGAAAATTTCAGAAATGAAAGACGAGAATCCAAGGACCTAACTGCTGGTTGGATAGAATTTGTTTTAGGGCTTAAAGTAGAAGTACTAAACAATCTTTATTTAGGAGCGAGCGTTTCCTTAAGAAGATTGGTAAATGAAGAAGATCCTGCAGGTTTTGAGAATCTATTTATTCCAGGATACGGAAGGACTAATGATTTTAGTGAATTTGGTGTAGGTTACACCTATACGATAAGCTATTTGATTCCTTTTATTAAAAGAAAAAGGTAACATTTAACTTCTAAAAATATTAAGGTTTATTCTGAAATTTAGCTTTCTTACTACCCGCATACATCTCATATTTAACCAAACGAGATTCTAATTTACCATTAAACACCTTTATTTTTCTAGAAGGTCTTAACCCTACAAATTTTAACGCCTCAATGTTTGAAGTAATAAACCAGGCATTAGTATTTGGATAATTCTGTTTAAGCGTATCTCCAATTTGAGCATAAAACTTCTCTTCATCCAATTCTAAACGTTCGCCATAAGGAGGATTAAAAACCATATGTAGTTTATTATCTCCATCTTTAAAGCTTTCAAAAAAATTAGCATCTTCAATTTTAACGAAATCAGTAAGATTGGCATTTTCTACATTTTTCTTTGCTTTCCTAATAGCCGAAGGAGCTTTATCAAACCCTTTAATTGTATGACTAAAATCTCTGGTTTTATTTAAAGAAGCAGCTTCAATCTTTTCAAATAAATCCATATCCCAATCCAACCATTTTTCAAAAGCAAATTCTTTTCGATTCAGATTAGCAGGAATATTACACGCAATCATTGCTGCCTCTATAGCCAATGTTCCACTTCCACACATTGGATCTAGAAAATCACACTGCCCATCCCATCCAGACAGTAATAATAAGCCTGCAGCTAGAACTTCATTTATTGGTGCAATATTAGTGGCTGTTCTATATCCTCTGTGATGTAATGAACCTCCGGAACTATCCAATGAAACGGTACACAAATCTTGTTGTATATGAATATTAATCGTAAGATCGGGATAGTCTGTATCAACACTAGGTCGTTTCCCCGTTTCTTTTCTAAACTTATCTACAATAGCGTCTTTAGATTTTAAAGAAACAAACTGTGAATGTCTAAAAATTGTGGAATTAACAGTTGCATAAATAGCAAAAGAATCATTGGTGTCAAGATATTCATCCCAACGAATGGATTGTATAAAAGAATACAGATCTTTTTCATTTCTTATTTTTTTAGCAGCAACAGGTTTTAATATTTTCAAGGCTGTTCTCAAACAGAGATTTGCCTTATACATAAAACCAGTATCTCCATAAAAACTAACCATACGATTACCTATTTCTACCTTTTGAGCTCCTAAGTTTCGTAGTTCTTTTGCTAATACTTCTTCAAAACCAAAAAAGGTTTTGGCTACCATTTTAAATGAATTACTCACTATATTCTAATTCGCTATTATTAAACCGCAAAAATACATTAATTTTGCGCCCTATGCTAAAAGATTCTACAATGTGGTATGCATCTTGGTTTGATACACCATATTATCATATACTATATAAAGACAGAGGTCATACAGAGGCGCAACAATTCATGGATAACCTAAGTGGTTATCTTAGTTTAGAACCAGATGAAAAAATTCTGGATCTAGCTTGTGGAAAAGGAAGGCACAGCATTTATTTAAACCAACTAGGGTTTGATGTTACTGGAGTAGATCTTTCAAAAAATAGTATTGAATACGCTAGTCAATTCGAAAACGAAACATTAAGATTTAGAGTACACGATATGTCTAAACCTTTTAATAAAGAGTTTTCAGCTATTTTTAATCTCTTTACAAGTTTTGGATATTTTGAAAAAGAAGAATGTAATCTTAATACTATTAAAGCTATAAAATCTGATCTAAACGAAAAAGGATTAGGGGTTATAGATTTTATGAATGTAGATTATGTTATTGATCATCTTATACCAGAAGAAACCAAAGAGGTTTCGGGTATTGTTTTTCATATAAAACGATATGTAAAAGAAGGATATATATTTAAAGAAATAAAGTTCACTGATAATAATGAAGAGTTTTTCTTTACAGAAAGGGTAAAAGCATTAACTTTAAATGATTTTCAAAATTATTTTGAAGAAGCTAAAGTTGATCTATTAGATATCTTTGGTAATTACCAACTTGAAAAATTTCATAAAACCACTTCTCCTCGACTTATTCTTATATTTAAATAGTGTATAATTATATATTATCCATATCAGCCATTTTTATTGGTTCCTTAATAGTATATATATTTAGGCCTAATAATCAAAAAAAGTTAAAATTACTTTTAGCTTTTAGCGGAGCTTTTCTTTTAGCGATAACCATATTCAACCTGTTACCAGAAGTATTTGAAGATCATCAATATGCCAAACAAACTGGCGTTTGGATTATGATTGGTATTTTACTTCAAAAAGTATTAGAATACTTTTCTAAGGGAGCCGAACATGGTCATATACATCTTCATAAAGAAACTACTCAAATTCCCAAACTACTTTTTATAAGCTTAGGAATCCACGCAGTTTTAGAAGGATTTCCTATTCATCATACAGAAGGTATTCTTATTGGAATTATCATTCATAAAATTCCTATAGCGATGATATTGACTACCTTTTTAATCAATACTGAAATAAAAAAACCTATTATCCTACTGATCCTTCTTCTCTTTGCATTAATGACACCTTTAGGAACATTTCTCTCTGAACATTTTGAAACTCTTCAAAACTTTTATAAAGAAATCACAGCGCTTGTTATCGGTATATTTTTGCACGTTTCTACCACAATACTTTTTGAAAGCAATGAAGGACATAAATTTAATATCACCAAACTTATGGTTATTCTAGCCGCTACAGCTAGCGCATATTTTATTTAAAATGTTTAGTAAAGAAGAATCAAAAAAAATAAGACAAGAATTTTGGACCACTTTTGGTACTAACTATCCAAGAAAGTGGTTGCTATATAACACAAAAATCAAAGATGTAACCCTTAAATTTACCTTTACCACAAAATTTGCTCAAGTATCTATTGATATTGAACCACATGATGACATAATAAAAGCTTACTATTTTGATAAACTTTTAAGTTTAAAAAATATAATTAAAGAAGAGTATATTAACGATATAATTTTTGATGAATTATATGAATTAGAAAATGGTAAAATTATTTCTAGAGTATATATTGAATTAGCTAACGTAAGTATCCATAATAGAAAAACTTGGGAAGAAGCCATGGTATTTCTAAACAATCACATGGATAAACTTGAAGCTTTCTTTTTGGAATACAAAGATTTTATTGAAAGTTAGATTAATAATAACTACAAAGGTTAATTTATAACAAATTCTTAGTTTTAGTATTAAAACATTATCAAATAATTATTTTGAATAGTTTTTCATATCTTGGGATTAACTAAAACACAAACTCAATAATTATGAAAAATTATGTTAGCTCTATAGCAATCTTGCTATGTGCACTATTATTTGTACAATGTACTCAAGAAAATATCTCTCCACAAGCACAAGAAATTGGGCTCGAAATTGAGAATGAAAATCATTTTTCGGGTAAACTTTACACCAACAATAGTAACATCGACTATTCAGTAAAAGCAATTTCTGAACTACAATTTATGGTTGTCTTAATGATTGACAAGAATACAATCGAAGCTTCTGTTAACTATGAAAATGAAGGTATCTCAATTGATGGTCATAATAACAACTTTTCTGAAACGCAAAAAGAAGGCTTATTAAATACCGGAAGAGTTATTTCTGAATATTTGTTGGATACAAAGAAAGGAGAAATATCTATGGCCGAGTATACATTACTTGCTCTTATTGAGTATTGGGGTAAATCTCCATCAGATTACGTATACAGTAAAAGAGAGATTAAATCTACCTCCAATTCTAATGCTCTAAAAAGCAGAAATGAAGGCATTACCTGTATAAGAAAAAACACCTATGTAAATGCAGAATATGACGATTCAAGAGGGAATCATAAAGACAGAGTTAAAGTTGGAAGTAAACCAAGAACCAACTACGGATGTATGGGAAGATGCGGAGGAGATTGCGGTAGATGGTGGATTCCAAGTGCATGGACTAAAGACTGCATGGATCACGATCAATGCAGTAATGTAAATAATGCTAGCGGCGGAAGTGGTGATAGAAACTGTGGAGATGAATTTAACGAAGCAGCTGATGATTACGTATTTGGAGTAATCAGAGGATGTAGAGGATGATTTAAAAAATAGGATAAACCATAAAAATATGGTTTATCCTATTTTTTATATGATATACTCTAAAATAAATATATAATGAAATACACTACCTGTTAATACAAAAAGATGCCAGATTACATGATTAAAATACAACTTCTTAAAAGCATAGAAAACTATACCTACAGTATAAGCTAATCCGCCATAAATCAAATACATAATTCCCTCATAACCAACAATATCAATTAAAGTAGATATATCTAATACAATTAACCATCCCATTAATAAGTATAGCATCACAGAAACAATCTCGAATTTTCCTGTAAAAAAAAGCTTTAAGATTGTCCCAAAACCAGCCAATGACCATACTAAGGTAAAAAGTAACAATCCTTTACTATTTAATAAAGTAATCAAAGTTATAGGAGTATAAGTTCCTGCTATTAATAAATAGATACTAACATGATCCATTACTCTAAACCTGTTTTTGAGAATAATATCATCAGTATAATGATAAGCAGATGAAGAAAAATAAAGAATTATCAATGCTATAGAATATATTAAAACAGAAAATGTACTATAAGATGTTTTGTTAGTATTACTAAACATCAATAAAATCAAACCTAAAAAAGAAAAAAGAAAGCCAACAGCGTGTGTCAACCAATTCCATCTTTCCTCTACAGCTGATTGTACTTTCATAGATGACAAAAATAACAAAGTGATCAATTTTGAGAGCAACCAATATTAGCTAATATTAAATATTTTTAAAAAAAGTAGGAATAAACTTATTTTTATTAAGTTAAAAATAAAAATAATAAGCTTTAAACGTATATTAAATGTATTTAAGCCGTTAATTTCATTTTTTTTTATATATTTGAACGCCCCAAATCCGTATTGAATAATGAAAAGTATTAAAATAGTAAAGCATTTTATATGCTTCCTGTGTCTTAACTTATTTTTCCCTAATCTTTATGCCTATCAATATGAAGAAATGTCATTCCCAGAATTGGAGTGTACCATTACTCATACAGAAGAACACCTAAATTCAATTGGCAGAGCTAATAGCGTAATGCTAATTGAAAATATTATTGACATTTCTTCTAAATTCAATACACAACAGGAATATTATCTAAAAGGATATTCTTATAATCTCTTAGGAAAAATACACTTTCTAAACAAAGAATATAAAAAAGCATTAAAAGAATATAAAATTGCAGAACTATTTATAAAAGAGTTAGAAGGTCATTCTGAATTAACTATCGATGTCAATAACAATATAGCTTTAGTCTATCTAGAAGGATTTAATAAGCCATCTAGAGCATTAAAAAGAATTAAGCATATTTATGAAAATTACGAGAATCTAAACAGTCACTACAAACACAGTTTAGAATTAAATCTAGCCAATATCTATCTAAAAACTCGAAATTATAGAAAAGCTTATCGGTTATTAAAAAAATGCCAAAAATATTTCAGTAAGAATTCCGAATATATTGACGAACTGCTAATAACATATCTCAGCTTTGGTGAATATTACAAAATTCATAATAACTACAATAGTGCTATAAAGCATTTTGAAGAAGCTGCAACCATTGCAGAAAAAAACAAAATGTTTAGACAAGCAATGACCATTTATAAAAAATATGAAGAACTACTTGTAAAAATTGGAAGACAAGATAGAGCGTACGCAATTCTTAAAAAATATACCAAACATCACGAAACAGCATTAGAAACTGAGAAATTAGAAACTAATCAATTCAAAGAAAAATTAGTAGTAAGTAATAAAAATAACAGTATTCAAACTCAAAAAGCAAAACAATCACAAACTGTATCTATTTTTACTTTATCACTACTTTTATTATGCTTAATCCTATTTTGTTTTTTCATTTATAATCATAGAAAAACAAAGGTACTTGGAGAATCATTAGCGTTAAGAAATAAAGAATTAAAAATTTCAAAAGAAAAATCTGATCGTCTTGCAGCGGTAAAAACAAAATTTATATCCACAGTAAGCCATGAGCTAAGAACACCTTTATATGGTGTAGTTGGTTTGTCATCTATTCTTATGGAACGAATTAAGGATGAAGAAAATCACAAATTTATAAAATTAATGAAATTTTCTGCTGATCATCTTCTTAACCTAATTAATGATGTACTTCAAGTAACTAAAATGGAATCATATGAAATAAGTCTTGATGAAGCACCTTATAATATTAAAAACTTAGCCGATGATATAAAAAATTCTTTTGAGTATCAAGCGGATAAAAACGGCAATACATTACACCTTAATTTTGATAAAAATATTCCTAATTCTCTTATAGGAGATCAAGTAAGATTATCTCAAATTTTTATTAATCTTATTAGCAACGCAAATAAGTTTACAAAAAATGGAAACATTTGGCTAAACTTTATTAACCCAGTTATAATAGATAATAGAGTAAAAATCACTTTCGAAATTAAAGATGACGGAAGAGGAATTCCTATAGATAAGCAAGAATTAATTTTTGACAAATTTTCTCAAGCAGATTCCAAAGATCATACAACTGGAACAGGTTTAGGGTTAAACATTGTGAAAAAATTAGTGAATCTACACGGCGGGGATATTCAAATTAAAAGTTCACCAGGAGAAGGTTCCAATTTCTATTTCACAATTTCTTTTGAAATCGATGCATCTAATAAAGAAAGTAACATAACAAATAACAAAACCAAAGATTGTATTCCTTTATTAAATGAAGAAGAATATAATATACTAGTTGTCGAAGATAATAAAATAAACCAGATAGTTACCCAGAACGTATTAAAAACAAAAGGATATAGATCGCAAATTGCAGATGACGGTCTTATTGCTATAGAAATGGCTAAAACAAATTCCTATAATCTTATATTAATGGATTTAAACATGCCTAATATGGGAGGAATGGAAGCAACCAAAATAATTAGAAAATTTGATCCTAATATTCCTATTATAGCTTTAACCGCATCAGACACTCAAGACACCGTGCAGGCAATCCTTAATCCAAGTTCTGGTTTCAGTGACTTTCTTAGAAAACCATACAAAAATCAAGAGTTTTTTAGTAAAATTGAAACAAATCTTAACGGAACCATTTCAAAAGCATCATAACTACTATTACCCTTAATAATACAAACTCACCTCCTTATAGTTATAAAATAAAACTAATAAATACTAAGATGTGCTGTCAAAACCTCGAATTGTATATCAATGATTTGAAGGTTTTATCATTATAACGCTAAAGAATTAGCTTACATTACTCTACATTTTTTTGGTATATCGAATATATATAAACACAGATTATAATTAATTCTCTATTATACCCTAGTGTCTTTATATATCGTACATAAAAGTCTAATCAATTAGTCCTATAATCTCATAACTGGCGACATGTATCTTCACTAAAATCGTTCAGTTATATATCATTCTATTATCATGTGTAACCATAGTTTATGTAAAATCTTCTAATTTCTATGCTGTGTATCTCATTTTCGGGTATAAAAAAAACCCTTCAATTTAGTATTGAAGGGTTTTCAAGGAAGGCGGCGACCTACTCTCCCACGATTGTAGTACCATTGGCGCTAACGGGCTTAACTTCTCTGTTCGGAATGGTAAGAGGTGAGCCCCGATGCTATAACCACCTTAAGCTGTTGGTTGATTCTTAATGATAAGAGATCAACTAATATTGTTGACATATTGATTTAAATAATAAAATACGATCTAAAAAAGTAACTAAAAAGAAGCTATCAAAGCAATTCTCCGTCCTGCTAATTGCTTAGCAGGACGTGCGCATAAGCCTATGGGTTATTAGTACTACTCGGCTATGACATTACT
>NZ_AUMK01000011.1 GCF_000430645.1 Aquimarina latercula DSM 2041
CGATTAACAATAGTGTTGGTTCGGATACAGCAACTAATGTAAGTATCGAAGATGTATTACCTATAGGATATAGTATTGTACCAGGCAGTATTAGCGATGGCGGAGTTTATAATGCAGGAGCTACGACGATTAATTGGGATATTTTGTCCATAGCAGGCAATAGCACGACAACTTTGACCTACGATGTTACGGTTAATGCACCAACAGGCGCAGCCGGTGAGTACACGAATTTAGCTCAGATCACTGGTAGTGATCAGTTTGATCCAGATAGTGATCCAGATAGTGATGAGACAGTAGATGATCTAGGTGATACGATTGCAGATGATGATGAGGATACAGAGACCGTAGTTCCAGCTCAGGCAGATTTAGAGATTGCTAAAGGAGTTCAGAATGCAGGAACCGTATTACCTCCAAATGTTGGAGATGTAATTACATTTGAAATTACATTGACTAATAATGGTACAGATGATGCTACAGGTATTGCTGTAGAAGACATTATACCTTCTGGATACACCAATATTACTAACATTAGTAATGGCGGTGGATTGACAGGTAATATGATTAACTGGAGTGGTTTATCATTAACAGCCGCTGCAGGTACACTTACTTTAACCTATGATGTTGAAGTATTGGCGCCAACCGGTGTTGCAGGAGAATACAATAATGTTGTAGAAGTAACAGCGAGTGATCAATTTGATCCCGATAGTACCCCTGACAATGATGATGGTAATCAGAGCGAGGATGATGAGGATAATTTTGAAGTTACTCCGCAGACATCAGATTTAAGTATCAATAAGGTAGTAAGTGATCCTACTCCAAATGTGGGAGATACAGTTACTTTCACTTTAACTATTACTAATGATGGGCCAAGTGATGCTACAGGAGTATCCGTTGCAGATATTGTGCCTGGAGGATATAGTGGTATTACTAGTATTAGTTCTGGAGGTATTGTTACAGGTAGCACAATAGATTGGACAGGTCTATCAGTAACAACTACTGTACCTTTAATACTTACATTCGAAGCTATTGTAGATGCTCCAACAGGAGCTGTTGATGAGTATCTAAATCAAGCAGAGATCACTGCAAGTGATCAGTTTGATCCAGATAGTGATCCTAGCTCGGATAGTACAGTTGATGATAATGGTGATGGTATTGCAGATGATGATGAAGATACGGCTGTAGTTGTGCCACAGAGTTCAGATTTAAGTATTATAAAGAGTATTAGTGATTCTAGTCCAAATGTGGGAGATGTAGTTGTATTTACTTTAGAGATTAGCAATGCTGGTCCAGATGCTGCTACGGGTGTATCGGTAGAAGATGTATTACCAATTGGGTTTACTCTAGTAGCTGTTAATAATGGAGGTACAGCAGACATTCCAAATAACACTGCGAATTGGAGTGGCTTAAGTATCCCTTCTAATAATGGTAGTATTACCTTAACCTATACAGCAACTGTTGAAGCTCCAACCGGAGCTGCAGGAGAATATACGAATGCTGCACAGATTACGGCAAGTGATCAGTTTGATCCAGATAGTGATCCTAACTCAGATGATACAGTTGATGATAATGGAGATGGAATTGCTGATGATGATGAGGACAGTATTACGATTCCACCAGCTCAGGCAGATTTATCCTTGACCAAAGTAGTAGTTGATGGAGATACAACTCCATTAATAGGTTCTGAGATTACTTTCCAAATTAGAGTATTTAATGATGGTCCACAAGACGCTACTGGGGTAGAAGTAACAGATTTACTACCATCCGGATATGACTTTATATTATTCAGTTCCACAGTAGGTGATTATGACGAAAATACCGGAGTTTGGACAGTGGGTAACATTGCTAGTGGAACATCCGAAACATTATTGATAGATGTGTTAGTTAATGCTACAGGAGATTATCTAAATGTTACCGAAGTTACTGCTTCAGATGTTTTTGATATGGACTCTGTTCCGAATAATGATGATGGTGATCAAGATGAAGATGATGAAGATAATGCAATTGTTACTCCAATAGAATCAGTTTCTGATTTATCGCTTACTAAAGCCGTAGTTGATGGAGATACAACACCATTAATTGGTTCTGAGATTACGTTCCAAATAACGGTTACTAATGATGGTCCACAGGATGCAACAGGTGTAGAAGTGACAGATTTGCTTCCTTCTGGATATGATTTTGTCTTGTTTAGTTCTACAGTAGGAGGATATGATCAAAGTACTGGAATTTGGACAGTAGGTAATATTGCTAGTGGAACATCCGAAACATTATTAATAGATGTATTGGTAAATGCTACAGGAGATTATCTAAATATAGCGCAAGTTACCGCATCAGATATTTTAGATCTAGATTCGAGTCCTAATAATGATGATGGAGATCAAAGTGAAGATGATGAAGACAGTGAGATTGTTATTCCAGTAGAGTCTATAGCTGATTTATCTTTAGCAAAAACTGTTGTTGATGGAGATACAATGCCGTTGGTTGGAACAGAAATTACGTTCCAAATAACGGTAACGAATGATGGTCCACAAGATGCAACAGGTGTTGAAATATTAGATTTACTACCTTCAGGATTTGATTTTGTACTCTTTAGTTCTTCAACCGGAAGTTATGATGAGAATACAGGAATTTGGAATGTAGGTAATATCGCTAGTGGAACATCCGAAACATTGTTAATTGATGTATTAGTGAATGCCACAGGAGATTATTTAAATGTAGCAGAAGTTTCTGCATCAGATGTAACAGATCCTGATTCTGGACCAGGTAACGATGATGGAGATCAGAGCGAAGATGATGAGGATAATCAATTAATTACTCCTGTAGATGCGATTGCTGATTTGTCATTAGAAAAAACAGTCGTAGACGATGATATTACACCAAATGTTGGTGATGAGATCACTTTCCAAATAACTGTAACTAATAATGGTCCCGATGTAGCTACGAATGTTGAAGTAGTAGATCAATTACCACCTGGATTTGATTTTATACTTTTCAGTGCGACGTCTGGGACATATGATGAAGTTACAGGAATCTGGAATGTTGGTACAGTGCCGAATGGAAGTACACAAACATTATTTATAGATGTATTGGTAAATACTCCTTCTGGAACTTCTGATGAATATATTAATGAGGCAGAGATTACTGCGAGTGATCAATTGGACCCTAATAGTGTGCCAGGTAATGATGATATTACAGAGGATGACCAAGATAATATTCAGGTATTTGTAGAGCAAGCAGATCTGAGTCTTACCAAGTCAGTTAGTAATGTAAACGCCAATGTTGGTGAGGTTGTTACGTTTACATTACAAATAGATAATATAGGACCTGATACAGCAACAGGAGTCGGTGCTCAGGATATATTACCTATTGGTTATAGTAATATTTCTAATATTAGTAACGGAGGTTTATTAACAGGTAATATTATTGATTGGTCAGGTTTAACTATAACAACTGCTGGATTAACATTAACATACGAGGCAACCGTTAATATGCCAACATTAGAAGATGGAGAGTATATTAATATCGCTCAGATTACTGCGAGTGATCAGTTTGATCCTAATAGTGATCCTAATAATGATGATGGAGATCAAAGCGAGGATGATGAAGACAATGCATTTATTGAGACACCTGTAGCAGATATACAAGTTATCAAAACGGTTAGTAATGGAAACCCTGCAATAGGTGATATCATAACTTTTACAATTACCGCTAATAATCTAGGTTCTTTGGATGCTACTACAGTAGAAATATTAGATCAGTTACCTACTGGATATGAGTTTGAATCATTTACTGCTACATCTGGAGATTATAGTGCTGTATCTGGTATATGGTCTGTTCCACTAGTAGCAGGTAATACTTCCGAAGTATTAGAAATTACTGTAGAGGTATTGGATATTGATGATTATCTGAATATTGCTTCTTTAACGTCATTAGATCAAATTGATGGAAATTCTGATAATGATGAAGATCAGGTTACAATTGAAACTATTTGTTTGACTGTGTTTAATGAGTTTTCACCAAATAATGATGGTGTAAATGATCAATTCTATATCGATTGTATAGATAGATATCCAAACAATAAACTGACCATATATAACAGATGGGGAAATATCGTATATCAAAAAGATGGATATGATAACACATTTGATGGAACATCAAACGGTAGAGCCGTTTTATATACGGAGGATAAACTTCCAGTAGGAACTTATTACTACATTCTAGATTTAGGAGACGGTAATGAGCCAAAAGCTGGATGGTTATATATCAATAGATAAAAAACCTACCGATGAAAAAGAACAGTAAAATAGAAAATCTACTTTCGAAAAATTTGATAAAGACAATGAATATTGATATCAGAAAAAATATAGGGATTCTAATAGTATTTATATCCTTTGGAATGTATGCTCAGCAAGATCCGCAATTTACACAGTATATGTATAATACGATGAGTGTAAACTCCGCTTACGCAGGATCTCGAGGAAATCTTAGTGTTACAGGAATTCATCGTTCTCAATGGGTAGGAATTGATGGGGCGCCAAGAACACAAACCTTAACAGTCGATTCTCCTATAGGAAAAAAGGTAGGTCTAGGATTGTCGATTGTAAACGACCAAATAGGTCCTTCTGATGAGTTTTATGTTGATTTAAATTTTTCCTATACAATTCAAGCTTCTCAAACTCATAAATTATCTTTTGGAGTTAAAGGTGGAGGAAGGCTCTTTAGTCTAGATTGGACAAGAGGTCAATCTCAAAACCCAGATGTATTGTTTCAACAAAACATCGACAATAGGTTTTTGCCCACTGTTGGAGCCGGATTATATCTGCATGGTGAAAAAAGTTATTTAGGAATATCTATTCCAAACTTCTTTACAGATCAACATTATGATGATATTGAACAATCACTAGCCTCAGAACGATTACATTTTTTCTTAATAGGAGGATTGGTATTCGATATCAATGCAAATACCAAATTTAAACCTGCGTTTCTGTTAAAACATGTTGTGGGAGCTCCTTTAATAGTCGATTTATCAGCTAATTTTATGTTTTACGATAAATTTAGATTGGGAGCATCTTATCGTTGGGATGATTCATTCAGTGGTCTCGCGGGATTTCAAGTTTCCCCAGGATTGTTAATAGGATATGCTTATGATTACACTACTACCGAGTTACAACAGTTTACAACAGGTAGTCACGAAATTATGATACGTTTTGAATTGATATCAGCAGAAAAGAGATTAAAGTCACCTAGATTCTTCTAAAAAGTACTCAATAATGAAAAGAATTATTACTATACATATTTTATTGATTTTTTCAATTACAATTTCGGCTCAGAAAAAATATAAACGAGCAGATGATTTATTTTCTAAAATGTGGTATATACAGGCCGCTAAGGAATATGAAGCAGTTATTGATGAAGGAGATAATTCGATCGAAGTATTACAAAAAGCAGGAGATGCTTATTACTTTAATACTGATATGGAGAATGCTTTTAAATGGTATGATAAATTGATATCAGAGTATCCTAATGAAGTTAATCCAGAATATATTTTCAGATATGCGCATTCATTAGAAGGTTTAGGCGAATATAAATTAGCAAAGAAGTGGATGAAAAAATTTGCTAAAAAAACGAAAACCAATGATCCTCGTGCTACCAAATATGCACAAGAAGAAGTTACTATAGAAGATATTCTAGATATAGAGCCACAGTTCGTTCTTAGAAACCTTTCGATAAATACGGAGTATTCAGATTTTGGGCCAATGTATTACAGAGATAGTTTAGTGTATGCTTCTGCAATAGATTCGTCATATTATCACGAAAGAAAATATAGATGGAATGAGCAGCCTTTTCTTAATTTGTACTTAGGTAAAATGAATACATTAGAAAATGATGTTATAAAATCAGAGAATTTCTCTGAAACGATAAATACAAAATATCATGAAGCAACTGTTTCTTTTTCTGTAGATAATAACAAGGTTTATTTTACTCGTAACAACTTCAATGGAGATTTAGGAAGAGATGAAGAGGGGATTAATCATCTTAAGCTCTACAGTGCTGTTTTAGAAGAAGATAGAAAAGGAAATCAAATATGGACTGATATAAAAGAATTACCGTTTAATGGAGAAGATTACTCAGTAGGACATCCAGCAGTTAGCCCAGATGGAAAACAATTATATTTCGTGTCAGATATGCCTGGTTCGATTGGAGCTACCGATGTATTCGTAGTTGATATATTGGATAATGATGAATATTCTAAACCTAGAAATCTAGGGAATCAGATTAATACATATGGTAGAGAAATGTTCCCTTATATAACGGAAGAGAGGTTGTATTTTGCTTCAGATGGACATTTAGGACTTGGAGGATTAGATGTTTTTGAATCTAATTATGTGGTCAATAATTATTTTGAAACTCCTGTAAATTTGGGATCTCCACTTAATAGTAAATTAGATGATTTTGGATTCATAATAAGAGAAGATAAGAATACTGGATTTGTTTGTTCTAATAGAAAACAAGGAAAAGGAGATGATGATATTTATTCATTTGAAAGGATTCCTGTAGAAAAATGTGCTCAAAACGTCTATGGATATGTTTCCAATAATAAAACCGGTGAGCGAATTACGAATGTTAAGGTAGTATTGTTTTCTAACGGTGGAGAACAAATACAAGAAACTATCACAGACGTAAATGGAGATTATAATTTCGTTACACCAATTGATTGTGATGAAAAATATAAGGTCATTGCCCAAAAACAAGGGTATAGCCCAAATGATAAAGAATTTAAAACAGCTAGACAGACTGGTAAAACAGAAGTGCCGTTGGGTCTTGATACTGTAAGTGAACTAATTGTAGAAGAAAATGGTTTACTCAAAATTAAGATAGGAATAATCTATTTTGATTTAGATAAATCTTTTATAAGAAATGATGCAGCCATAGAACTTAATAAAATTGTTTTGTTAATGACCCAGTACCCTAATATGGTTATCAAAATTGAATCACATACAGATTCTAGGTCTCCTGATGATTATAATCTTGCCTTATCAGATCGAAGAGCTAAATCAACAAGAGAATATATTATTTCACAAGGAATTGAATCTAGTAGAATCGAAAGTGCGATAGGTTATGGAGAAACACAATTGATTAATAATTGTGGTAATGAAAATCCTTGTTCAGAAGCAGATCATCAACTTAATAGAAGGTCAGAATTTATTATCACTAAAATGTGATTTGATCTAATATTACAATGGTGAAAAACAAATAAAATAAAAAGAGCCGAATCATATGATTCGGCTCTTTTGCAGTGCGGGCGGAGAGACTCGAACTCTCACACCTCGAGGCACTAGATCCTAAGTCTATTAATTTGTGATTTCTAATGATCTTCAATGAATCCAAATGCTCTTATAGGCATTGTAAATAAAGAAATATTTTATTTTTTGAACATGTTTAAAATCAATGAAAAACACAAAAAGTATGACCTATGTATGACCTTTTGTTTGTGTTTATTCGTTATATTTGAGCTCAATAATTATAGTATGGCAACAATAAAAGTACTACTACATCCCAAAAGTGACGGCTCGGGAGGTAAGATATATAGAGTAGCAATTAGAGTTACTAAAGATCGAAAACAGAATTATCTGTATTTAACCAATCTTCGTAGTTTGAGTGAGTGGGATGGTCAAGCAAGAGTGGTCACTAGTGTGAACCCTAAACACGCTAAGTTGAATAGGCTTATCAGGAAGAAATATGATGCAATAGAGGATCTTATATTGGAGTATGAAGCGACTAAAAAATCATTTACTGCTAGGCAGGTTATTGATGAAATCAAGGGTTCTGAAGAAAAAGAGACTTTTTTTCAGCTAGCTGATGAGCATGTTAAGAACTTAAGAAGGGCAAAAAAACATAATCGAGCGATTTCTGACAATAGTAAAATAAATAGTTTTCTTGAATTTACAGATAATAAGAATCTTACTTTTAGTGATATTGATGAAACATTGTTGAATAAATTCAAATATTATCTTCAAGCCAAAGGTACCGTTAGCGAAAGATCAATAATGAATATTTTGATCCTAATTAGGTTGCTTTATAATCGAGCTATAAAAATGGGGGTTATTGATAGCAGACATTATCCTTTTGGCACTAATAAAATTAGAATAAAACTTCCCGAAACAATAAAAATTGGATTAGATGAATTAGAGTTAAAGAGAATTGAAAACCTAGAGCTAAAAGAAGGTACTACCATAGCACACACTAGAAATGTGTTTCTTTTTTCATTTTATCTTGCTGGAATAAGAATAGCTGATGTTTTGAAAATGAAGTGGAGTGATATAAAACAAAATAGGTTGTATTATACAATGGGGAAGAATAATAAAGTAGTTTCAATTAAATTACCAGAAAGAGTTATTGCTATATTAGAGGTTTACAGGAAAGATAAGAAAAAGATGAATGATTTTATTTTTCCTGAACTAAAATTGGCGAATAATAAGGATGCTAAAGATGTGTATGCTAAAATAAAGACAGCCACTAAAAAGTTTAACAATAATCTATCTGAAATTGCTGAATTAGCAGAAATAGATAAAAAGCTGACTAATCATATTGCTCGTCATAGTTTTGGAAATATTGCAGGAGATAAAGTGCCACCGCAGATGCTACAAAAGTTATATCGACATGGGCATTTAACCACAACTATTGGGTATCAAGGTAATTTTATTCATAAAGATACAGACGATGCTTTAGATAAGATTTTAAATTTTTAAAAAATGAAATTTTTCGTAAAAATCAATACCTTTTTTTTGAATTGAGGTGAAATTTTCATGTGTTAATGATTAATTGACTTATCTGTTTCCTCCTTTCGATTTAATTTCCGATAAGTTTCTAAAATTGGCAATAACAAAATTTTTACGATCATCATTTAAATATGAAGTATACATTTCTTCCCAACGTTTTGGGTATTTGGATTTTAGAAGTTTTACTATTTTGCTATCTAACTTAGCATCGACAAGAATTCTGTAAGTTAGTTTTGTTCTTCCTTCTGTAATGATAGGGATATCATTATGGTTACACCATTTTTCAGCTGTACGCTTGTCATTAATTTTGAGTCTTTTGCAGACATCTCCTAATGATATTAATTTATTGTCTTTTTTGTCGTCAAGCATTTTTATATGTATTGCTATACTTGCAATTTATTGGCGATCAAGTATAGAGGTTTATGTTGATTCTGAGTTATAGGAAACGTTTTTAAATAATTATTTTTCAGATTCGACAAGTTTCGATGTTTTGAGAATTTGTACCGCTCCAATATGTTGTTTTATAGGTTTAGGAAATCTTCTGTTAATACTTTGTTCAACTGTCCATATTTCTTGAAGAAAGTATGTTTTAATGGTGTGAATATGCTCTTGATAATCTACATTGTCGTAAGTGATGTATACGTCCTGTTTTTCTTGATCAATATTAAGAACTCTGCAAATAAAAATACCAATATCAGTTACTACAACGTGTATTTTACCCCAAAATGCATCACTAAAATTTTCCAATTTCCTTGCTATAACCCAATCTCCGTGATATAAATTGTTTTCCATTTCATCCCCAAAAACTTGAAATCCCCTATAAACTCCATTAGATTTTAATCCAGGAAGTAGAGCTCTTTCGTTATAAAGGAAATTTTCTTCATTTTCACGAGTCATATCATTTTGACCTTGGTTATCTCTAATACTACCTATGTAATTTTCCTTTTCATTATTTGGGATTAGTATAATTTTTGCAATATGGTCATTGTCCAATGGGACGGAATTTCCTTTAAAATTGCTCATTTCATAGAGGAAATTAAATGCTTCAATATCATTAGAATCATATTCTTCTTTCCAGCGTCTATCATCAAAAACGACAATAGGGTTGATATTGTATACTTCAAAGAATTTATGAATTACTTCTACAGGGAGATTTCTATCATCGTTTCGTACTTTATCGAAAGAAGCTGAAGAATATTCGAGACTCCTAGCCATTGCGCTCCAAGATTTGAACCGTTCTTCCCTTTGTAGTAGCTCCATGATTCTTAAAATACGCCTGGTTGTAATGTGTTGTGCCATTTGAATAATCTTTAAATGTCCTTATTTGTCTTTGAATACATACAAATATATTGATTACTATTTAAAAATAACACTAATTGTCTTGAAATATGATTAAATATCTATAAAAAGTCTTAATTAAGACTAGGATAACATAAAAAATGTCTTAAAAAATGATCTAAGTAGTTTTTATGCATTCTAAAAACTACTTAGAACTATTAAAGATTCAAAATCATCAAGAATTTTGGTTTTTTTAAAACAATAAAATGAATGTTTGTAAAAATAATAACAGATAAAATATGACCGGAAACCTAAGATTAAATAGTTTTAAATGTTTTCATATGTTTTTATTTTTTAGACATGTATCTACATGTTTAGAAAAAAATACGAGGAAAAACCGTAAAGAAATTTTCCCTCTTTTTGCTTTCTTTGTGTAATTAACTAATATGATTGACTTAACAAGGTTACGTTCATTTTAGCGCCATGTTTAGAAAATAATTTCTTTTAAAAAAAGGAATAAAGAGTAACCTATTATCGGTATTTTTAAATAATAACCATAATAGAGTTTACAGATGAAAAAGATTATTTATGTACTCGGTGTAGTATTTTTCCTTGTTCCGACTAGTTGTGTAAATACAGATTTAGAAGATGAAACAGGAATTGAATTTGCCATTGATAAAGAAAACGTTGAATCTCCAGGAGGACAATCTGGAGCTACATCAGAAGGAACGATTCTCCAAAAAATTGACAAGGAAGACGTTGAGCCACCAGGGGGACAAGGATGAAATTAGTGAATTAGAAAATGATAAGAGGGTTAATCTTTTCTTTATAGAAAGGCTAGGGTATTTTCTTGTTTTAATAAGCGGAATACTACCTTTTTTACATTCATTTATAAAACACGAAACTCTAGAGGAAAAACTCTTTGGTTTTACCAGTGTTCAATCATTTTTATACTCGTTTGGAGTACACCTAAGTATTCTTTTTCTTGTGATCGGTGTGCTCTGTTCGATCTCTGTCGCTTCAAGTGCATCAAAATACAAAACTATTCAAAGCCACCTGAGGTATACGCTAATATCTCCTTTTGTTTCTGCAGTTTTTTATAATACTTGGGTGTTTATTCCTAATGTGAACTATGATCTTTTGGCATATATTTTCTTAACCCTTTTTATTTGTAGTATTTCTGTTTTAATTTTTTACAGGATTTATAAATATATAGAAACTTTAAAGCTTGTAAACAAGCATAAAGAAACGGTTCTAAATAATGGGCTAACATATCTAAAATCGAAGCTTAATAGAAATAAATAAGATAAAGGTATGTTAAATCACATCCTAAATAGAATTAAAAAACATCAAAGTGTTGTTTCGAAATTCAAAAATGGTGACATTAATGATTCGGAATTTGAAAACTTTCTTTTAGATGAGATAGAATTTTTTGAACAAGATTTTGAAGAGATATTGAATAGTAAAATACTAGAAGAAGAGGAAAAACTAAATAAAAACCTTTCTATTATTAGAAAATTAGTTGAAATAAATAAAATAGATAGAAAAATTTTAGAGAATGTTATTTATTCAGAAATTAATTATCAATTCTTGAAAAAGCATATGTTATGATTTTTTAGTCATTATGGTTGAATATATTTTTTCTATTAGATCAGGCATTTTATCATTTAACATAATTAGCGCATGTCTTTCTATAACTTTTTGAATTTTAGGAATTTTAATTAATGCATCCTCATGTTCGATTACAGCGTTAGCAAGGTTATTTAATTCCGTATTGTCTATATGTTCATTAGTGCTATTACTTTCAATAGCATCATTGAGCATGTCTCCTTCATTTTTGTAAAGCCAATCATATCTGATTTCAGGTACTACATCACATATTTCTTTTGCAAACTCCGGAGTTAAGTCATTTCTTCCATTTATTACATGATCTACTTTTGTACTTGCAGAAAGACCCAAGTATTTTGTAGAAAACTTGTTCTTAGAAACTTTCAGGTAGTCAATTATTTCAAGAATTCTTTTTCCTGCACCCATTTCAGTACTAATATTATTAGAAGAATTAATCAATTTTTATAATATGTTTTGATAAGTTTTAAAATGTTTTGTATATTTAGAAATGTTTATAAACATTTTATAAATCAACAAATGAAAATACTAAGTAAAATTACAAAAAATACATTAATTAAATGGGGCTACCAGAATTAGCAAATTCTATAAGAAAAGAATTAAGTGTCAATGACATCAAAATAGCAGCAAAAGAGTATGGACTAACCTATTTCTATTTCACTCAAAAAATAAAATCTATTGATACAAATCACAAGGAATTACTTCGGGCAGTAGAAAGCTTATTGAATGCTCATAATTCCAAAAATGATAGAGTTCAGCAATTATATAAATCTTTTTTATCAGAGATTAACGATCGGTAGAAAATCCAAAACATTATGACAGACAGGATAGAACTAGATAATGAACAGAATAAATTTATTCTTGCGATTATCAAATCCATGCAAATAGAAATGGATGATTTTATGTGGCGTGTAGCAAATGAAGAGTGTTATGAATCACAAATATACAAATGGGCTATTCAACTTTATGAAAAGGGAACATCAACAGATTATGCTATCCGAGTAATCCACAAAGCAAGAAGACTAGTATTAATTACTAAAACATATCATCAAAATAGATATACAACGAGTCTAACACTGGAGAAATTATTTACTACAATGAACGAACACTCTAATTATAATAAACTGGATTCAGAGACAAAGCGTATTGTTCAGAATAAAATAATGGAAATGTTTAATCATAATGCTAGAATCGAAGCAATAGAACAAGTGCTTGAGAAGATAAACCCTAACGTATCTGTTAATAAACAGAAGAACCAAGTATTGTTTATCAAGGTAACTGTCAATAGAATCATGAATGCTATCAGAAAATGGAACCTTACGGAGTATTGGCAGAATAGATCAAATAAATAATAGTAAAACAACGATGATAGTTTGTGTTGATAACCCCAACCGGAGATATCGGGTGCTTTTATGTAGTAATTAGTATATGGTTAAAACATTGCCCCATTCACTAAAAGTGCCCGATTATCTTTTATAAAACGATCGACAATAAAACCTAACAAATATATGATAACCTATGAGGATGAAATTTTACAAAAAGTACTGAAGCAATTTGATGGGTTAGCAAAAATCGATGCTTATGATCTCTTACAAAAAGTGGAAATACTGTTGCAAGGACAAAAATCCCCTATTGAATACCGCTCGATAAGAAAAGAATTGGACAAACAATTTTTTAAAAATGAAATGATTACTATTGGTAAAAGTGGTTACTGCTACTTAGTGGATTACTGTCATTTTATCAAAATTTACAAATTCAAGTCTGCATTTTTTCCCTTTACGACAAGAAATAGCTTTTATTATACGCTGTATCATGATTACAAAATGAAGCAGTTAACAAATAAAAACATTATAGAAACGTTTAAAAACACTCATCTTAGGTATGTGATCCATCATTTCCTAAAGGATAATCGGGTGCAAAAGAAAAACTCTAAAACAAACAGACTCCTATTACTAGAGTTATTAGATGAAGTTGATCCAGAAAGATAATTTTCTAAAAACAAATGAATAAAAAACAGTTACAAAATAAAAGAATTTATGTATGCTACCGATAAAAGATGGCATCCTATCGAAAAAACTAAGAAACCCCATTGACAGGGGGAAAAGCCCCTGTCATTCCTGTTGCAAACAAATGCATATAGCCGTATGTTTGTGGTAAGATTTTTGATATACGTAAGTAACAAATAACCAAATCGATAAACTAATATATAGAACCCAAAATATTGAATCCCTATGGCGCTACAAACCACTACTCAAATATTTATATCTGGAACACCCATTCAGTCCTATGTGAGTTTAAAATTAGGACAAGCAATTGATGATCATCATACGTTGCAATTAATATGCAGAGCAGATGTTGTAGAACAGTTTTCAGAAGAATTAATAGGTGATAGTAAAGAATATTTGGGAGGTGTTATTGCTGTCAAAATAAGTTCTGTAACTGACTTTGGAGGGTATAAAGAATTAGAATTCAAAGGAATTGTCACTAAAGTTATGGCAACAAAAGGGTTTCATCAATCTAGTGGGGATTTAGTAACTATAGAAGCTAAAAGCGCTTCTATTTTATCCGATGATGGGATTCACTATGCTTCGTTTAATGATGTAAGTCTTTCAGATATTTTGGATCAAACATTCCAGGGGTATGACAAAGGGAAACTAGAAACTAGCTTTTCTCCAGTATCTTCTAATACTATCCACTATTCGGTACAACATAACCAAAGTGCTTTTAGTTATGCTAGTAGACTAGCTGCTTATTATAATGAGTGGTTCTATTATGATGGACAAAAACTTGTTTTTGGTACTCCAAGTAATGAAGAGACAGAGCTACAATATGGAGTAGATTTACAAAATTTCTCGGTAGAACTAAATACTGTTTCTAATTCATTCGATTATTTTACAAATGATTACATAGCTGATGAAACTCACAGGAAATCAAGCGCTGAAATTTCTATCCCTTCAGAAGGCTATCATGGATTTATGGATAATAAATCAAAAGAGTTATTTAATAAGCAGACACAGGTCTTTCATAATACATATGATGATGCTTCTACAAAAGCAAGATTAGACACTCAGGTAGATCAGTACACCAAGGCACGCGCTATGCAACAAGTGATCGCCAAAGGTTCATCTGATAATCCAGGTGTAAACTTAGGCGAAATCATAACGGTCAAAGGAAAAGGTAGTTATAGAATCATAAAAATAACGCATACCAATATTGAAGGTGGTTCCTATAAAAACACCTTCGAAGCTGTAGATGCTAATTTTACAGCCTACCCGAAAATGGATATCAATAAATACCCAATAAGCAATGTACAAACCGCTATTGTTAAAGAAAATAATGATCCAGATGGGATGGGTAGGATTAAAGTACAGTTCCCTTGGCAAAAAGCATCAGGATCAACAACACCTTGGTTACGTATGATGACTCCTCATGCAGGATCAGACAAAGGTTTTCACTTTATACCAGAACTTGAGGAACAGGTTATTGTTTCTTTCGATGGTGGTAATGCAGAAAAACCTTTCGTTATGGGAGCTTTATATAATGGTTCAGCACAGCCTAGTAGTTGGCAAAGTGATAGTAATAATATTAAAGCGATTAAAACAAGAGCAGGACATACTATTAAGCTTGATGATACACAAGGTGCAGAAATGATTACCATTACTGATAAAAATCAAAATATCATCCAAATCGATACTGTAGGAGAGAGTATTTTGATTTCAGCTCCAGAAAATATAAGCATTGCTGCAAAAAATATTGATATTTCTGCCAGTGAGAGTCTTACGATGGCGGCATCAGAAAATATGAGTGTCTCAGCAGGAGAAGAATACTCGTTATCTTCTCAAAATATTATTCAACAGGCAGAAGAAGATATTTCAATAGAATCCAGAAGTATTGAAGCCAATGCTGAGAGAGTAAGAGTAGATAGTACTGATGAAAACCTTGAGCTTGCAAGTGGTAAACAGGTAGATGTGCAGAGTAATGAAAAAGTAAAACTTTTTTAACCTACTCCTATGCGCTTATCTTTTTTAAATGATGAAGAACAATTGTATCAAATCTCACCCAGTCATTGGGGTGAACCTGCATGGTATAAAGTTACTGTAAAAGACACGGTTTATTTTCCTTCTAAAAAAGTAAATGTAATAACGTATAGGATAAAAGTGCATTGTCATAAAGATGAAGAAAGATCATTTTATACCTATAGATTAGAAAAACAAGGTATGCAGATCAATCATACCGAACCAAATGCTATATTCGATCAAATTACCATTCGGATAGCAAACGTTTTTAATACGTTAGAATACCAAGTAGGACATTCGGGAGCCTTAAATCAGTTATTAAACTTTTCTGAAGTCAAGCAAAAATGGGAGGTTGAGAAAAAAAAGCTTTTGAAAGAATTTCAAGGCAAGACAGTGCAACAATATATAGCACTGACAGATGCATCCATTACAGAAGAAATATTGCCCATTCGACTTAAAAAAGATCCTTTTTTGATGAGTTATTTTGGGCCTTATTACAATGATATCAGTAATACTGAACGACAACTCATCGCTCAGGATTATTTTGCGGGGCATACTATCCGATATCTACTTCAGCAGAAACAATACAAAGAAACCGATGGCCTTTTACTAGTAAAAGGAAAAGGCAATGGGGTAATCACGGCAGCACAGCAGCAAGCTCTTTTTGATGACCTATTAAAAAGAGGTTGGTTATCTAAGGATACACAAAACAAAAAAACAGTTGCAACATTACAAAATAAGGTAACTCTTGATGCCATAACAGGACAAATTAAACATTGTACTACCGAGCAACTGCTAGTAATAGCATCTCAAAACGTAAAAACATCAATAACCACCATAGAAAAGGAATAAGTATGTTTTCAGCCCTAAAAAAAATATTTACAGACCCAAATAATGAAACAAATAACAATGCAGCTGATGGTGCTTCATCTAGTGATACTCCTGAAGGCACAGACGATGAAAATAATGAGGATACATCCAATACATCAGCAGCAAAAACAATTGTTTGCCAAGGCGGGAAATGTAGTTGCAATCAAAGTGAGACGCCTACTCAGATTCCTTTAAAAGTTACTACCCAGTCAAAATTTTATATCAATGATGAAAATGGTAGTGATAAATTGATCGCTAGTACCATGGAGCTTGGGCAACCCTTTGATGCACCATTCTTTGGCAAATGTAAACTGCAACCCAGCGGAAGCTCTTTTCTACCCTGTCAGCCTGCTATTACTCAATGGCAAAAACCTTATGAGAATGTAGAACTTGTTAATGGAGGAAAAATTCTTACCGAAGACTCTACAGCGATGTGCGCCATTGGAGGGATGATAAAAATAGAAGATCACGGTCAGGATCCTGCCCAAGTAAATGAAGCCCAGATACAAAATGGGACATTGGCAGTAACAACGCTATTAAATCCTATGATTACCGAAGCAGATTTAGAAATACTTGCTGGAGGTGGATTTGATGGAGATACAACCGACGACAAAGGAGCTTCTGTAAAAAAAATTACGACAATAGACAGCAAAACAAAATATATAAAAGATCAATGGATCAGTTTTAAAGTTTCAAAATGGTATAATGAAAATGCTGCGGATAAGGATAAGGTAAACTGGGTAGTATATGATGATGCAGGAGAAACGATACATACTTATCAAGACAAAGGAGAGCTATTGGATGTTCGTTTTTCAGAAGATGGCACATACAAAATAGAAGCCTACGGTGGTAGTGCTGGAGGTACAAAGGCAGCTACCTATACAGTAACTATCAAAAAACCAGAATTAAACCGTGTTGATAAAAATGTAGCAGCAAAAATACGCCCAGGAGAACAAGCTACTTTTATACTAGCTGTTGATATGCCTGAAGTATTAGATGTCGCAACAGTAGAAGATGTGCAGTGGGCTGTTTACAAATCTACCAACAAAGGAAGAACGTATACGGAAACCGTAGAAAATGCAGTCGCAGGAAATACATATAAGGAAACCGTAACATTTGCCGAAAAAGGATATTATAAAATTAAAGCTACCAGAGAAGAGAAAACGATAGAAACTACCTTACGAGTAGGATTAAATGGGGTCACCATGATACAACTGGATAAAACCTCTATGCGTACCCATAATGACACTATCAAATTGAAAGTACCTGATAATGCCTACAGTATCAAACCTCCTACGGCAGAAGAAAAGCAAGCCATAAAATGGGTGGTATATGATAGTGCTTTTAATGAAGTAACAGCATTAAGTGGTGCTACAGGAGAAATATTTGAGCTTTCTGATCATACAACAGAAGGAGATTATTATGTAGAAGCTTATATGAACACTAGTGAGATTGGTCGTATTAAAAAAGGAAAAACCTCTAGCTGTATCAAAAAAGTAACGGTGACCACTCCTAGCGTAAAAAGAATGGAGTGGACAGATAGCAAAGGAAGATACAAAACAACCTGCGGCTTTGATGAAGAAGTATATGTGAAACTTAAACTAGAAGCGTTTAATGACCAAAAGATTAAACTAAAGTTTTATAACATCCAAAAAGACAGCAGTAAAACCACTATTGCAGAAACAAGGGCTATAAAAGTAGACAATAAAGGTGAGGTACATTATAAAATCAAGTTTGATAAAAACACCTACAAAGAAAAACTGACCAATGGTTCGCAAAAAGGAGCAGGATATGTGGTGTATGAGGTATTACCCGATGATGATAAAGAAGTCATAAAGCATGCCAAAGCAGGAATGTCACATTTTGAACATGGAATGAAAATCAATGTGAAATCAAAAGCTGCTATTTCGGGAATCTTTTTTGAAAAATCTGATAAACGGGTACGTAATGTACTTTTTGATGATACGATTAGCTGCCATATTAAGAGCTATAACCTAATTGATAAAACGGTAACAATTAATTTATATAGATATGATAGGGCATTAGGGTTTGATAATCTCAATCCCGATGACAAAGTCAGTAGTTTTACGGCTATAGTAGATAAAGAAGGAAAAGCATCTTTTGATTTTGATATCGAAAAAGGTTGGAATGGTTGGGTAGGTACCAGAGAAACTTTTTACATTGAAGTAGAAGAAGTAGCATGGTATAGTAAAGCAATACGAAGTCAGGGAGTTATTATAGGATATACTAAAAAAGACAAACTACAGAATCAAGTAAATCCTGTGGTGGTAGAGCAAAGTACTTTCAAGAAAAAAAACACCAAGTGTGTTAGATGCGAAACGGATTTAATTACATTAGATTTGGAAAAAGTATTAGATGCTCATGATGGAGATTTGCCTCTAAGCAATAAATATGGAAAAAGAGTATTTGATTATTTACCCGATTTAAATAAATACATGAAAGAATTTGGGATCAATGATAATTGCAGAAGGAGAGGGCATTTTCTTGGTCAGGTTGCAAAAGAAACTGGATTTTGGAGCTATAATGAAGATTTTGTTTATAGCGCTAGTAAACTGAAATCTACTTTTGGTAATTTTAAAACAACTGAAGGTAATCAAAAAGCGGATGATTGGGGAAAAACTTCTAGTAAGAATGCAGATGAAGTGAAAATAGCTAACTGGGCATACGCTAAAGGTAGCAAAGCAACAGAGCTTGGTAATGATGAAGTAACTGATGGTGATTGGGGTAATGAAAGCCATGATGGTTATAAATATAGAGGTCGCGGCCTCGTACAATTGACAGGAAAGTCTAATTATAAAGCTTTTCAGAAATGGTATGATAAGAAAAAGAATAAGTACAGCTGGCCAAATTATAATTTTGAAACGAATCCAGGAAAGGTAACAGAAGATTCACTTATAGTTGCGCTATCAGCAATTTATTTTTGGGATAAAAACAATATGAATTTGAAAGCAGATATGGGAGAAAAAGAAACCGATGTGCTTAGAATTAGTAACGTTATTAACAGTGGTGAAAGTGCTGCTAAAAAATTAGTTCGATACGAGAATTTTGTTGCAGCTCTTAATCAGGTACGAGAAAGCAGTGATTGTACAATTATAAATTATACTCCACCCGAGGATGCAGGTTATTATGTGTTTAAAGATGGTACAATAAAACACATAACTGGAGGAAAAGAGATTGACTATTATGTAGAAACGGAGGAAGGAAGTAACACTTTTAAAAAAGTTGCCACATTGACTAAAAATGGATATGGTATGGTAAAATTTCCCGAAACTGGAGATGGATTTGGCAGTTATAGCACCCCTACAAGAGATGTAGGTGGTATTGATTCAAATGCAAAGAAAAGAAAAAGCGGACAAACAATATATACAACAACAGAGCATCAAGGCAAAGGAGATAGATACTTATTACCTAAAACTGCTGCTTGTTTGTTTGGCATGGCGAGTGAATTAGAAGATTTAGGATACACAGTAGATTTAGGGGATATGTCATCAGAAAATGGAAGTGATCCCGGCAAACCTGGGAGTCATCATAGTGGTCACGGTCACTTGGGAAAAAGAATCGGATTAGATGTTGATTTTAGATATGTTAATTCTGATAAAAAAAGTGTTAGAGGTAAATTCACAGAGTCTTGGTTTAATTTTGACAAAAATAAAAAGATCTTTGAAGTTGCAAAAAAGTATAATTTTGGAAGAAATTATACAACCAAAACCAATTCGGTAGATTTAACTGTAGTTGAAGGAACTAGACATTCTAGTCATCATGATGATCATGGACATTTAGGGCTCAATACTAGTTTTGGCGCTATAAAAATAGATACAATTAATGTTAATAAAGTTGAGTAGATTAAATTATTTTGTTATGACTAATATCGTTTTACTAATTTTGGCTTCTTTTTTATTTATACAATGTAAGGATACTTCCGAAAAAGCCTTAAATAGTCAAGTTGACCTAAAAATAACTACTAAAAATCAGCCATTAGACTCCATTTCTGAATCAAAAGAAAAACCAGTTCAAGCTAAAGATACAATCTTAGTTAAATTAAATAGCTTAGAGGTAATTATCAGTTTGAACAAAGATGAAAAAGAAGATTTTTCGATTGAATATGATAAATTGATAAGTTACGATAAACATGAGGCTAGAAATATATATGAGAAAAGGGATACTGTTATTGTAAATAGTGAGTATTCAGAAATGACTGGTATTTCTAATTTGAGTAATAAAAAACTGTCTTTTAATATAACACAAGATTTAAAAGCTAACGTTACTTATATTATAGGTGTAAGTTATGGTTTCGATAAACTTGGAGAAGATATGCCTCCCAAAATCAATGAGTATTCATATGAGGTTAAAGATTCTGTTTTTTTAGATCTGTCTTCGATAAATAGTTTGATTACTAAAAGTGAAAAAGGATTAGAACTTTTGATTAAGAATAAACATTTTAAAGAAATACGAAAGAATATTTATAAAAATAAAAAGGAACTATATATAGATCTAATTAATGATAAATCTTCAATTTATTATAAAGATGAGTATTATCGAAATTCAATGGAACAATTCTTGTCAAAAGAGATGAATGATTTTGAAACATTAGAGGATTTAGATGCATCAATACAAGTTGCATTTATAGTAATTGAGTTTAAAGGAAAAACAAAAGAAGGTAAAGAGTTTACGGAGTATTTAGGTGGTTAAATATGTTTTCTAAATAATGGTTTAGTTATAACAATCCAGGCTATTGTTATATCCATTTAATCAAAAAGAAAAATTCTTTAGATATTTTTATTGTGCTACTACCCCAGATTTGTTAGCGGATAATAATCGTTTTTATATGAGCCAAATTAATTTTGCCGATGAGGTTTTAAATAGAGTAGCTTATCAAAAGGCAGTTATTACTATTTTTGATATGGTAAAAAAGGGAGAAGGTATTGATAAAAATACTCTAATTGACACCAGTGTTACAGTTCGTAGTTATGAAGTCGATTCTAAACATTGGAGCATCGAGTATTGGACAGAAGAAATGATTTTTAGCTTAGACAGCTATAATACTAATGTCTAAAGTTCCGTGTTCTTTCTTCTCTTAATGTGCTGCCTTTTTTTAATTTTTTCCTGTAATTCCATCCCCAATCTAATGGTATTCATGACAAGATAAACAGCGGATACAATTTTGAGTACAGTTGTGATAGTATCTTTTTCGGAAGTATTACCTAAGATTTTATTCATTTTGAATTGATTCATTATTAATAAACTGTTTGTTTATTCTTTACAAGCATCTCTAACCTCTTTAAAAGATCGGATCATTTTTGCCGTAGCACTAAAAAAGTATTTAGAGAGATATAGCATTCCAAAAACAGTTCCGCCTATTACTATAGTATTTGTTACTGTTTTTACAATTGGTTTTTTGAAAAAGGGTTGACTTTCCTTAGTCAATTTTTTAATAGTATCGATATTCTGCTGCATTCTCTCTTTTGAGGGATTTCTCTGGATGTTTTTTCTGTTTCTTTCCATAATTTTTAATGATGATATAGGCAAGTAAGCACGCAAAACTTAGACTAGTTGCCCATATTACCTTTTTTAATTTTTGATTTTCAATTGTGAGGTCATTCCTGTGATCTGTAATTAATTCGAGTTCTTCAGGGATATCTCTGATAAAATCTAACTTATAACAATCTATGATATTCTGGTTTTTCATAATGAGACGGCTTATGTTTTTGTTATCAAAAATTGTTCATCTTTAATGTTGATCAGTGCATATTCATAAACACAACTCCACAGTTTACCTTCTCTTTTAATTTTATGGGTAGTAATTCCAAAATGAAATCCGGCACCTAATAAATAATCTCTAGATTTGATAATTTCTTTATGATTGCCCAATATCTTTTTAAGAATATTCCGATTCACATCTAAGGCTCTGTCTATTTCGGATTTCGCTTTACGCTTTTGTCGTGCTTTAAGATTGTTATATCGGATTTGATTTTCTCTAGTAGCAAAACGTTGATCACTGCGAGTAGGAGTAAATTCTACTCCTGTTAATAGATCTTTTATTTGTTCCATATCCCTATATTTTTTATGTAAAAATATGGATGTAAGACATTGAATTTTTGTAGATGAAACCAAATTAACCTAAGTTAATATTGCTTATCATATTTTGGGGTATTTCTATAAGAAAAGTATATGGTGGAAGTTAGAAATGTACGCATATATAGCGTTTCCAATTTCCATAACATATAAGATGTTGAAAATCAGAAAAGTGCAAATCGATTAAAAGTGAGTTATGATTTCTACCTTCCAATGTACTGTTTAATCAAGTATAAGAATATTTAAAGTGCTTGTTTATAAGGTTTTATAATAAAAAAGTCCGTTTTAATATAAATTAACCTACATTATTCTACATTAAATCTATGACAACACAAGTTTTATTACTTGTAATCTAGATTCAATGTATGTTAATCTATGTTATTCTAATTCAATTTGTCTATAACATATTTTATTATGGAAAAATATCACGTTGGAAAGAGGAAAAATGTGATTTGATTGATAAGAATTTCTAATATCTGAATTTCAGTAGATTAGAAACAATGGAAGCCAGAAATACTATATATGTGCGCGTTTCTAACTTCCACTGTTTATATATCATAATTCCATAGTCTTTTGTTTCTGACCTCTCTGAATAGGCGCGAGGTTATAAAAGACTTCTTTTCCTTCTTTTTTCTTTTGTAATACAGAAGGAACACCTTTTCCATTGGCTATAGGAATTCTTTTATCAATGCATTCTTGCAAGCGTTCGCGAATCGTTCGTTCACTACAATCAAAGAATGATGCAAGTTCTTCAACTAAAGTTCGACTTTGAATGGAGCTTCTTAACATCTTAGATATCTGTTGTTGAATTTCAAATAGATCAGCTTTTGTTCTTCTTGATCTTGCAGATTCATCGATAAGATCAGCATCCGCTTCTATAAGCCCATTGGTTTGTTCACAATACTTTATGTGAAAAGGTTCAGGACGTTTACCACCTCGAAACTTTAGTATATTCAATACAATTAAATCTGTAGGTCGTCTATTACTATCTTTTTCAAAACCTATTTGAATAGCAGTAGTTGCTTTGTTAAGTAGTTCTGTACCAAGATGCCCCCTAGCTTTATCTGTACTGCCAGGATTTTCGTGAATCAGTGCTAGAAAAGTAACATCTTCAGAATTAATACTATCGTTCATTAAATCTATCAGTTGCATACTATCGCTTGATCGGTTAAAATCTGGGATACAATCTGTAATGACGTCTAGTATGATAATCACGTGACCTGAATATAACTGTTTTACTCGTTTTATATAAGAGGTAAGTGCAGAAAACCGATCTTTTCTAGGAACTTGTAATAGGGAAATGTAATCAAAATCTTCTGGAGTATCTTCTCTTTGATGCCCTGCTTTTGTTAATATTTGCTGCAAAGCATACGGAAATTGCTCGGTAAGGTTTCGTTCGGTATCGACATAGCAAACAGTTACAGCTTGCGGCTTATTTCTTCTAAAGTTTAATAAGTCACTATCACAATACTCTTTTTTGATCAAAGCACTGCAAATAGTTTCTGCTAATCTGCTTTTATGCACACCTGCTTTTCCCTGTATTACGTTGATTGTTCTTGGGTATAAAATTCCTACATCATTATGGAAGAGTAAGGGAGGTGTTTTATGAATTAGTTTTGCTTTACGTTCAGTAAGTACTTTTTGAGTTTCTAATAATAGTGGCATATAGTCGTTTTCTTTTGCAAGTGTTTTTGTAGATAGTAATTGTATCTCCTCTAGTGGTTCTGGAGCTTCTATAACAACTTCAGGGTTATCTAATGAGTTGCCAAACGCAAAGAAATCTGAGATATCTTTTCCTTTATCTTTCATCGGTTTTTCAGGAAGTATCATTCGTTGCAACCCATAATTATTAGATAGTTTTATAGATTGAGTAATACCGGTATGATCGATATCGTATAAAACGATTACTTCTTTAAATCTGGCTTTTAGATTATCAATAATTTTTAGTGGTGGGTTAGCTGTTTCACTATTAAAACAAATTGCAGCTTCGTTGCGAGCATAAAGCGAGAGTACGTCTTTTTCTCCACCCGTTATAAAAATACGATTTCCTGTTTTTGGAAGTTGCGAGTATCCAAAGATATAAGCTTCAGGTTTGTTGCCTAACCACGCAAAACGAAAGCGAGTATTAAGCGGACAGTAGATTTTGTAACAGTCACTGGAAATCTTATACCCATAGATGGGATTTTGCGAAGTAGCGTTAAAAGAAATACGCTTTCCTTGTGTGTTAATTCTAGTATAATTTTGTAAGGCAGATACGCTAAAATGTTTAAGTATTGAAGCTTTGATTCCATACGGTAACCAATATTCTAAATCTTCAGGTTGCCACGCTTTTTTATGCTGTATTTCAAAGTCAATTTTAGTGTTGTTATAGGAGAGGTTTAAACTAAAATCTTGATTGATCACAATAAGAGTTTCTCTAAAGTCACATCGCTTTAACCGCATGACCAAATCAAAAATATCTCCTTCATCATTTGTAGCAAAATCCTTATATCTCCAATCTCCGTTTTTGGTTTTATAAATATTAAAAGAAGGAGATTTTTGTTTTCTAGCCAAGAAGGGGTTAGAAATAAGCTTTCCGTGTTCTAAAATACCTTTATTATGATACGACTGTAAATAATGGTTAAAAGTATCCTGTAGGTCTATTTTGTTCAGGATATTTTCTTTTGTTAATATATCTGTTTTCATTTTCTTTTGTTTTGAAATTTTTAGGATGCCTTATGATATTCAGAGCTTAATTCTGAATAGAACTAAGACACCCCATATTGTTATTTCCCTAATTGTTTATGCCTTTTTAATTCCGCATTGACTTCATCTATATGGAAATACATTTTATTGCCATATGTGTAGGGAGTCAATTTTAGAATTCCATTTTCTCTCCACCTCCATATAGTTGTATATGAAACTGGTGGATTAAACAATTTCCTAATTTCATTGAGACTATAATATTCGGCATCAGGATTAATAAGCTCTGTCTCTGTTCTGATAAATGTTTTCATATCTGTTTATCATTTTAGCGTTAGATCTTGTTTTTTTCTAGAAAAGCTAGAATGCTCTTCCTAGAGTACAATATGGTACGCCCATGTTGAGAAGCAGTAATGTGATTTTCATATAGAAGCTTTCTTAATTTTCCATTACTCTTTATGCCGAGTAATTGTTTTGCTTCTATAGCGTTTACCCAATCAGAAGCTTTTGGATCTTTAACAGGTTTTTCAGTTTTCTTAACCCTTTGGATTACCTCTTCTACTAGCTTATAAAAAGCTTTTGTTTCGAATACAATGAATTTCCCTTTCATCTTGTTTTTGATTTTAATGAATACTCTTTTAAGTCATTGTACTTTGCAAAGTCAATTATATTGATAGATATCTGTTGTAAATGTTAGATATATAATTGTGAAAAACAATAGGGTTAGAGAGGAGTAGAAACCATAAAGGTTAGGAGTACATTTTTTAATGCTATTGTATGCGGAGATATGTTTTTTAATGTTTCCAAATGTAATTATATGTAAGTGACTTTTCGGTTGTAAAATCGAGCGCAACACTAATTTTTAACAAAAAAATAACTTTTTAAGAGTGCTTTTTTGGAGGTTTTTGAGTGTTTGAAGAGGCCGGTTTGTGCGTAAAAACGTCAAATGGGGTTGGTTGGGGGTTAAATAGTGTTAATACTTAACAATTAATATTAGTTGATTTTGAATACTGTATTGCCAAATTTTGCTTTAAAACCTCCAGCTTATTAATAATTTCTCTTTCAGTTTTCCATTTGTACCTATTATAGTCTTTTATGAGAAATCTGATAAAAGAGAATAGCATAAAAATTGAGAATGTAAACAGGAGTAAAGTAAAATAGAGTACTATACTTTCTTCTGAAAGTAAATCTTTAATGGTTAATTTTTTTAAAAATAACTGCCATATAGCTGCCACTAAACCTGGGAAAATTGTTATAGCCCCACTCCAATAAACAAAGGACTTTTCAGTTTCATTTATTTTGAGCTTTATTGATTCTATAAATGAGTCAATAAGATCTAGGTCGTTTCTATTTTTATTCAATAGACCTGAGGTTATTAAAGAATTATAAAATAAGGTAACCTTATAATCGAAATATGCAGTAGTCCACCAAGGTTTAAAAAATCTTTTAGAAGGCAGTAATTCTTTTTTACGTTCTTTAAAAGCAATTTTAAGAATTAGTTTTTTGCCTATTGGATTCACAATTAGCAGATTGGTTGTCAGTAAGGTCAATATGCTTAGAACGATTGATGAAATTACGAATATTAGACTGATATCTTTTAATCCAAAACACCAAGCGTAAGCAACCCAAGAAACAATAATTGTAAAGAAAAGACTAAGTATAGGTGAGTAATGTAAAAACCGAAGATATGGAGTATTGAAAATCAAAGTTTTATCTGATGCAATTTGTAAATGACTATAAATGTTTTTCATATCTAATTTGTTACCATTTGGAGGCAAATAAGTAATAATTTATAAAGCTTGTTTTATTAAACTCATAATGTATTCAAGGTTCTCATCATCTTTTAAATCTATTTCATAATCTCCATAACCATAATGACCTTTGCCTGATACATCAAATGCGATTTTTTTTGGTTCATCGATTTCTCCCCATTTTGCATTTATCCATAACTTTATATTTTTCTTCTGTAAGTGTAAATAGACTACGTTACGATTATCCTTCTTAAAAGCAACATATAATTTTTTATAGACAATATCTAAATCGTCTGCGAGAGAAACTATAGCATCTCTATATACTTCATACAATTCTTGGATGTAATCGGATTTGTCATTTATGTGATCCTCTTCGGTATATACTTTAATTTCCTTGGTTACAGCTTCAATTTGTGTGTTTCTGGAAGACAAAGGCTTGATACTTTCAGCAGACTTACTTTTCTTAACCTGGTTAATGCTTATCAAATTGTTTTCGTAACGTTTAACTTCCCATAATTCTATGGCGATATCTTTAAAGTTTGTTGCTGTTCTTTGGTTTTCTGTAAACCCTGTTGAAACAAAAGCTACTCGTGTTTGACTCCAATCTACATCCGTGCGTTTTAATGATTGTTTAAGCGTTTCGTTATATTCAATAATAAAGTCTGCTTTATTTTCAAGCATCAAACTCAAGTAAGTGAAGCCTTGATCAACTACACTTATGTTCTTACTGCGTTTATACTCTATTATAATAAAGGCATTGGACTGAACATCATAAGCGAGTGTATCAATTCTCTTATTTTTGATTGTAAATTCAGATTTGACAAACTGGATACCCATTATCATTTCCAAGTTTTTTTCAAAAACCGATTGTATGTTTCTTTCCAGTTTGAAAGGCTTCTCCTTAACACTTTTTAAAATATTTGATTGGCTATTATATAAATTCATAATCTAATTTCTGTTTGATTTTAAGCTAAATTCTGCTCTAGTCGATTTTTCCATTTTTCCCAAGTAGGCATTACTGTATGCAATGTATTATAAAACTCTTTATTATGGTTGAGCACTATAAAGTGGCACATCTCGTGAATTAAAACGTACTCAATACATTTAGCTGGTGCTTTTATTACTTCTGGATTAATAGTTAACTTATCTACGGTATTACAGCTTCCCCAGCGTTTTGCCATTCTTCTAATTTCAATCTTTGGCATTTTGAAATCATACTCCTTAAATTTTAAATAGGCTTCTTGAGCAAGTGTATTGAACTTTCTTTCTGCATGTTGGTAATACCAATGTGCTAACAACTTTTTAACTTTAGTAGGGTTGACTTCATCTTTACATATCACCTCTAATTTTCCAGCTTTTAGCTTTACTTGGTTAACAGATCCTAAGCTTACCTGTAGCATATAGGATTTACCTAAGTAGTAATGGGTCTCGCCAGAAACATATTCTCTCTCTGGTGTGCGAGGTAAAAACTGTTCAAAGTATTCTTGTTGCTTTACAATCCATTTGGCTCGTTTTTCTACTTTCCGTTCAATGTCTTTAAACGAACTTTCTATTGGTGCAATAATATGTACTGAGCTATCTGGATGTACCTCTATGCCCAGTGTTTTGCGACTGGATCTTTTCAATTCAAAAAAAATCTCTTGGCTACCGTATGCTATCTTATACATCAAAAATTATTTTTTGCTACTCTTAAACACTTGATTAAAATAGTATCTATTTCATCGAAGCTTATTTCTATACCAAATTGAGTTCTTTTGCCAATAAGGTAGTCTTCAATTTCGTTTTCCATTCTATTTTGGATATCAACATTTTTTTTCCAATCTGTTATAATCAAATTATTTACTATTACTTCAATTTCAAGACTCGCTTCTGCCACTTTCTTTTTACTAATTTCCTTATCTAGTTTTTTATTGAGGACTTCGTTTAAGACACCATAAAAAGCGCGTGCACGTGGATTGTTTTGCAGACCATCCGGTATACCATCTTGATAACCATTAGCCAAATCATCCCGAGTTTTTTGCATCGCTTCTAGGTATTCTTTCTCCGTAAGCCTTCCATCGTAAAAATTCTTTATCGTTTCTTCTATGAGTTGAGAGAGCTTCTTATAGAAAGCCTCATCTTTCTCCATATTCTCGGTAATCACCTTTTTCATTTGGTTTGCTATGAAATCTGCCTTTGAAGCGGGTGATTTGCCATAGGTTTCCAATGCTTCCTCAACCATATTTTTATCAAATATGTTTACATCTCTAGTAAGTATCTGCACTTCATCTGCATCTATATACGTATCTAGAAGTTTGCGCACTCTAGGCTCATATTCTTTATAGGAAACCTTTTCAGCATATCTAAATTGTACTGATAAACGTAGGCTTTGAAACTTCTTTAATTCACTTTTATAAAACCCTATTTGTTCTGTATTAAATTCTGTATAGAAATCATCTGAAGCTAATGCAGTTTGTAATATTCTTGCAAATGCAGATACTTGGTCATAGAATTGATCCCGTAAATTCTTTTCTGCAATATGCCTTTCTAAAGCTTCTATGTCATTTTTATTATAGACTCCTTTAAAAACATCCCACACCTCGGCGTGACGTATGGGTACTTTCCTTATTTCATCTTTAACATCTACTACCGTATTTTTCAAGTCTTCCTTATCAAAATCTTCTAAAGCACTGTACTCTGTTAATGCCTCGTCTAGTTTTCCTAAAACCCCTACATAATCTATAATATGACCATATTCTTTACCATTAAACAATCTATTTACACGTGCAATTGCTTGCAATAGATTATGAGCTACAAGTGGCTTGGCTAAATAAAGTACAGTGTTTCTAGGCGCATCAAATCCTGTTAGTAATTTACTTACTACAATGATCAGTTCGACCTCATTACTTTCTTCTTTGAATCGGTTAATTACCCAATTTTCATAGGCTTCTTGATCGTTAAAACGTTCTAGAATTTGTTTCCAATATTTTTGTGATTCACTCGTCGTTTCAGACCAAACATCATCATTGTTTTGTCTGCTATCTGGCGGTGTAAAAACGACTCTAGTGTTTATCTTAACATCATGATCAGTCTGCGACTCAAAGTACTTTTGGTATTTAATGGCAGTGTCAATTTTTGGAACTGCTAATTGTGCTTTAAACCCAGTCCCTTTCCAGTTTTCGCGAAAGTGCTTCGAAATATCATACGCAATTTCTTCAATGACATGGTCAGACTCGTATATCTTACCAATGGTAGCAAACTTCTTTTTTAAATCCTTTTGAGCTTCTTCACTTAAAGGCGCTGCCAAACGTTCAAAGCCTTTGTCGATTTGCTTTTTATTGATGGTTAATTTTGCAGATCTTCCTTCATACAATAAAGGTAGAACTGCGCCATCTTTTACTGCCTGATCTATGGTGTATTTGTGAATGAAACCACCAAACTTTTTAGAGGTGCTTTTTTGAGATTTCATTAAAGGTGTTCCTGTAAAACCTATGTACGAGGCATTAGGAACAATACGTTTCATATTAGCGTGTGCTGAACCATATTGACTACGATGACTCTCATCTACCAGAACAAAAATATTTTGAGACTCATCTTTAAAAGATGCTCTTTTAGTAGCAATTTCAAATTTATCAATTATAGTGGTTATGATTTCATTGCCTTTATCTTGTAGAAGCTCTACCAAATCATTCCCGCTTTTTGCTTTTTTAACGTACTTACCGCAGTTGACAAAGGTTTTAAAGATTTGTTTGTCTAGACTTATTCTATCTGTTACAATGATCACTCTAGGTGATTCTATGGACGGATCTAATGCTAATGCTTTTGAAAGCATCACCATTGTCAATGATTTACCGCTACCTGTAGTGTGCCAAATGACACCTCCGTGACGGTTTCCTTCTTTATTTTTAGTTTTTACACGTTGTATAGTTTCTTGCACTGCAAAGTACTGCTGGTAACGACATATTTTTTTTTCTGAGCCATCAAACACGATATATTTATAGGTCAAATCTAATAGTCGCTTTGTGCTACATAACGCATATATGCCCTTATCCTGTTCTGTTACCAAACGGTCTTCAGCAGGTGTTGTATTTGTTTTCTTTTTTAAAAGTTTTGAAATTTCTTTCTCTACATTCTCTTTCCAAACAGACCAAAACTTAGCTGCAGTGCCTGTCGCTCCATATTTTACTTTGTTAGGATGCACGGCTAACAAAAGTTGTGTATAATAGAATAGTTTAGGTATTCCTTCTTTTTCTTTTTGATTACGGATATTTTGAGAGATAGCTTCTTCTAGGGAATTGTTTTTATCTCTGCGTTTATTTTCTATAACTACAAAAGGAATACCGTTTACAAAAAGCACAATATCAGGACGACGTTTTCCTTTACCACCTTCTACCTCAAACTCTTCTGTAACGTGGAAAACATTATTTTCTGGATGTTCCCAATCAATATAATTCACGGTATATGCCTTACGATCCCCTTGTACAGTTTCATTAAAGCTTTTGCCTAATGTAATCAAATCATATACACGTTCATTGGTTTGTACTAATCCTTCGTTAGGTACGTTTTTAAGTGCATTAATAGCGCCTTGAATACTTCCTGTAGAGAATTGATACGACTCTCCTTTATAATCAAAGGTATTAATCTTTGATAGTTGTTTGGTTAACACAGTATCTAGCAACACATTAGTAAATAATTCACCACGGGCGGTAAAAACTTCTTCTGGTGACAAGTAGTGCCAGCCCATTTTTTGAAGTAAGGCTAAAGCTGGTTTTTGTGAGTCGTTGTATTCGCTATAATTTGCCATCTTATCTTTCTTCAGCGCCTCTGTGATTGAAATTAGGCGGTGTATTTTTATATTTATTAGTATCCTGAAATTGAACTAAGGTCGATTGAAATTCTCTCAAATCAGCTATGTTTATTTTCCCAACAAGTACTATACTATTAATACCGCCTTTTAACCTGAGTATATCTTTTAGAGCGGTTTTCTTTGGAATTGTAATTCTTGAGTCTCCAAATTGAGAACTATTAGATTGAATAAATGCACAATGGACATCTCTAGAAACACTTTCGGCTATGTTTGAAAAGTAATTAACATCACGATTATATTCAGATGCAAACAATATGTCAATCTTCCCTTTAAAAAGTGCTCTATGCTCAATATCTGCTAACTCATAGCAATTATAACAACTAAAATGTACACCACGCCACACGAAATGCTCATAATAATAAGGTGTTGCCTCTGGAATTTCTCTTCCTTTACTTAGAATTAGACTTTGCTCACCTGGTGAGTAATGATTTTTCAACCTTAAACTTACAATACAATCTTTAATACCATTATGCTTTATAGGTAGACAAGTCACCAAGTAATTAAAGGCTTTATTGTTTACTGTCATATGCTCTAAGCCCATAATTAACATTCTTTGCTTACGTCTAGCTTCATCAGTTAATTGAGGTAACCAAGGATATGGTACACTTACTTCTGGTAATATTAATGCGTCAGCTTTTGATTTTTCTGCTGCATTTAGTATATCTATTAAATCGTCGCGTCTATCTGTTGATTCGTTTGGTTTTAGAAAAAGTGATTTGATAATATTCTCCTCTTTAACAACAGTATTTGCAACTGCGACTTTAAAATCTTTAAGGTTTCTATTAGATTGCGGAATAACAATTTTTCGTGTTGCGATTGTCTTAATAGGATCAGAAACTTCATCTTCAATTTTAAAATAATAGTCTCTTAGACTTTCTTCAAAATCTGCAATCTCTTTTTTATTTTTTATTAATCTTATTGTATAATTAGTCTCAAAGAAACTTTTAAAAGAATTACTTAGAATACTACTATCACTATCCACAGCAGATATATCATCACTATATGCGTTTGATATTAAATATTTTAGATTCTCAAGTAAATTAAACTCGTAGAAGTAAATATACCTTGGTGCATATTTTAATTTGTTTGGATCTAGTTCTAAACTTGTTACATCAATTTTATTTATGCGTAAAAACTGATGATTAATAAAATTAATATTATTGTTATTTTCACTTATGAGTTTTGTATAGTTTAATAATGGAATAGCAATAAATCCATTTCTGAATAAATTTGAACTTACATAAGCACGTCTAATTGCATTTACTTCACCATCAAATGATTTTCTTAAAGTATTACCTGTAATTTTTTCCTTTTTATTCTCCCACCATTGCTTAGTTAAAAACTCTGAATTTAAAGATGTTGCTAACGCACTACAATTCATCAAATATTGTGTTAAATAGAATTGTGTCTGTTCTACATTTTCATTTGTCAAATCACCACTTGGAACAATTTTTTCAATATTGCGAGATACTTCGCTAAAGAATTTCCAAAATGAATCTTGGTCATTTGTAATTACAAAATATGTTAATGCCTTTTCCCAGATTGATGAAAACTCTAAGCTGATTAAGCCTTTAAAAAAGGTTAGGATTTGATCTGCCGTTTTTTCATCTTTCTTTTTACCAGACAGTAATGTTACTTTTATCTTTTTTGCTAAAAAAACTGCTGCACCATATTTACTTTGTTTAATGTCAGTTACACTTCTTAACTTGTTAATAGTGTCTGAATACGTTAGCTCATACACACTTTGATCAAAGTCTTCATTTATATCACCGTTAGCAGGTAGAAACCAAAAAGCACTTGAGTTTTGTTCAATTTTTTTCTTGAACATATCTAACACTGCTTGCGACTCTTTACTCTCAAAAGCGTAAAAAAGTATCTTCTCTCCCTGTATTTCTATGTTTGGGTCACTTATAAATTTATATTTTTTATCCTTGAAAGCAACTTTTTCGGGTTGTTTAAAAATTTTACGCCCGACAAAGTATTTTTCAAAAAAAGCTTCTACTGAAGATGAATATTTTGAGTCAAATTTTTTATCCAATTTGGAATTAGCAAGAACAATCTGAATGTCATCCACGTAACGACCATAATATGCAGGTGCAAGCTCTTTTTTAATAAGTTCATCAAAAGCGTGTAAATACCAATTAGCTAAAATACCTGATGAGAGTAAACCTATTGGTAGGATATTTTCGTTATTCTTAGGACACTTTTTAGCGTAAACACGCATTATTTCAAAAAGAACATCTGTAAGTTCTGTTCCTTTATTTTTATTGTTTTTAGATATTACAGATTTGAGGTCTTTTTGAATTTTCTCATCTATTTTAATATTATAATAGTACTCCTTTATGTCTAAGGATATAATAACAACATCTGTGTTTTTTTCAGTTACGCTTTTTGCTGTTTCAATACCATTATCTCTCCACTTTGGGTATTGCATAAAATAAGGTTTGAATAACCTTAGGCCATCAACGACTTCACCACTTTCTTCATTCAGTTCTAACTGATAAGCATAGTTGTTTTTTTTATATAAATTTTGCAAAGCATACCCTTCGTTTATAATCCATAGAATGGATACAATGTGTATCTCTATTGGGCAATTAATAAAATAATTTACTTTTTTAAGACTGTATTGAGAGTCAGAAAAGTTATTGCTTATTACTAGTCCTTCATCTTGAAAATTAGACAATTGTTCAAAAGATTTTGGTCCTGTCCAACAATCAATTTGACTTACTAAATCTTTAAAATATTTGGATTCCATATTTGGATTCCTTAAAAATCGAGTTAGCTTTTCTAGTCTTTGGTCAAAACTTAGTGTATCTTTTGATTCAGTAGCTGACTCAAAATGAGCTAATTGCCGCCTAATAAGCAAAGAGAAATTATCATAATAGAGATAACTCTTTAATTTTCTATATGCCGCATCTACCAGTTTTCTATTTATTCTCATCTTAACTTTGGTCTTAATTCTAAAATATCACCTTCAGTTACGATAGGCGAAGTAGCTGCCCAGTTGTTTATTTCATTTAAAATTTCATTAAACTGTTCTGGGCTTGCCTCCTTGATCTTTCTTCTAAAAGTTCCTATTTGGTTTAATGATGATTGTACTACCTCATCACTAAGTGTCTTTACCGCAACTTTTACAGTATGTATTGCTGTCGCTCTGTCTAATAATTCCTTTTTCATAATCTCTATTTTACAATAAATAGTCTATAAAAGTTAAAAGTGCACTTTTTTAGAAAATTAAATTTCAACTCTTTTCTGTCCAGTTAATAACTGCTGCATTAAGCCTTGTTTTTGCTCCATTAAGGCATTTTTGTATTCAACTATATTTCTAATCTCTGTGTCATAGCTTGACAAGATTTCTACAACTTTGCTTTGTTCCTTAATTGATGGTAGATTTAATTTTAACCGACCATACTCTTTACTGTTTATTCCGGGTTGTCCACTTCTAACAGACATAGTTTTCACCCAATCCCAATAAGGTTTAGTTTGCGTGAAAAATTTCAAATAGTTAGCATTTAATTTGCCTGGTATTGGTTTGAATTTTATTAAAAACCCTGCATAAACTAATACACCATCCACCTTTTGGTAGAGGTAAGTTTTGCCTGTAGTGTTTCCTGTTCTTGCAAAAACGATATCACCATCCTCTAAAACATATTCTTTCCAATCTTTTGCTGAAACACTTACTTCTTTTTCTGGTGAATAATTTCCATCATCATCAATATCAGTAATTCTTAAATACCTTGGTAAATCATTTGAAAATTGTACAGCTGCTGCACCAATACCATATTTCCCCTTAACAATACAAACATCTTCAAGCTTCACTTCTTCCCACTCCTCCGTATACCCAAAAAACCGTTTCTTTCCAGTTAGCAACTGTTGCATCAACCCATTTTTAAGTTCTTGTTTTTGTACAATAAGTTTTTCTTGAGCAGCTATGGCTTTATCCCAAGTGTTTAGGATACTGGCTATTTTTTGTTGTTCTGGAAGTGTAGGCAAAACAATTTTAAATTTTTGAACATTACCTTTGGATATCCCAAAAACCTTACTTCCTGTAGCTATAGTTTTTAAAGCTTTTTTTACAATTGGATTTTTAAAAATGTATGTTCTAAATCCTTCTACAGTTAATCCTGCTTTATCTCTAAGCGCGAATGTGTGCAAACCACTAATTACGCTCTTTTCTGCTATATTTTGTAATTCTATAGCTGTTCCGACTCCATCATAATCTTCAGAAGCATCTGCAATGATTACATCTCCATTCTTTAAATATTGTACTGAAGATGGTAGTATTACATTACTATTTAACTTTGGGACATTTTGTACTTCTTCTAAATCAAGAATGGGAGTTTTATATGTAGCGTGAATATCTCCGTAGTGTATATAATAAGTGTTGTTTTCATCATCATAGTTAAGTTGATTCCTTGAAAACGAAGTTGTTTTTAAAAACTCAAAAACTTCAGCTATAGTTGGTGTAGACCAACCTTTAGGAATCCATCCTAACTTGGTTTGTTTATATCCTTCCTTTGCTAAAGCCGTATTATTATTTATATCTGTCTCTGTCATTAAAATCTATGCTTAAATAGTTGGTATAATGGATATAGTTTTTCAAAATCATTCATCACCGTAGTTACTATATTACTATCTGAAATAGCTTTATCGTCAGGTTTGTATAAACGCCCAATTCTGAAATAATAAAACTTAGGATTGTCTTTTAGAGTAAAATCTTTAAGATCGGCAGCATCTTTAAAATCATCCACAGGAACTTCTTCATTCGCAACAGTGACGGTAAATTCATTATCTAGCTTTTGGACAAGTTTATAATAGGTATCTGCAAATACTTTATTTGTTTTAAGTTGTTCACGTATATATTTTCTATCTAAATAGCTGCCATCGTTTTTACCTACACGTAATTCTACCCATAAATAATCTTTTAAAACTAGTATCTCTAGTCGCATATGATAGAGCGATGTCATATTTTCTCCAAAAGCATTTTTGTATTGCTCTAATTCTTCTTCACTACGTCCGTAATGTAACCATATTGCATTCAAGCTGCTGGATGCACGTTCGTTATGCCTGAAAGAAGAGGTTAAATGTTGCGACTGGTGATGTGCATATACTTCCCAACCTTTCTTATTCATTAAAGGGTAAACACGACTGTGTAGTTCTTCTAGCTTGCTACGTACTTCTAGTCTTTCGCTTATTGGACCAGGTTCATCCAAAATAGGTTTAGGTGCTGTGAAGGCATCGTAATGCTCAAAAGTGAAAAACTGACCTGTGAAATTATAATCGTTTAATGCTACTTTGTCTTTAGTGACACCTGTTGCTTTTTTAAATTGTTTGGTAATGGATTGTAATTCTTTTTCTTTATCGCTTCTTTCTGCATAGAACAGGCTATACTCATTTAACCACTGTTGTTCTAAAGTCGTTCCTAACTTATAATAAGTTTCAAACCAGTCCAATAATTCTTGAACAGCATCAGTATCTTCTATTTTTAAACTAAGTTCTATATTAGTAAGAAGGCCTCCTTTAGTACAATTACCAGAACCCAAAAAGGCTGTCCAGTCTTCATCTATTCTGAATAAATATAGTTTTGGATGAAAGAATTGTTTTTTTATATCATAGATTTTAGTTGCTACATTTTTATCGATTAGTTTTTGTAATGCTGAAGGCTGAGTAGGTAAATCATAACCCACTAGAATTTCGAAAGCACAATCTTCATCTCTATTATCAAATAACTGTAGGCCATAATCTGTTAACATCGCCACCGCAATGCATATTTCATCTGCTTTACGGATGAAGTTTTTAAATTCTGTTTCTAGTCTTAGTACTTTTTTCATAATTATACACAACCACAATCTGGCTCTGGCTCTGGAATTAAATTAAAGGGAAGTGTACAGCTATCTGTCCAATCTTTAAGTTTACAATTTTCTATCCACTGACCATCTTCATTATACAAGTCTATAGAAATGTAACCTGATCCGTCATCACAAAACCCAGCATCTATTCTGAATTTTTCACCTTGCTCGTCTGTTGCATATACTGTGCAAGTCCTGCATTCATCACAGATATTTGTTTTCACTTCTTGTATAATAGATTTTACACTCATACTATTTAATGCTCTGTATATAGTGGTGCATCGGTAAGGTCACTCACCATAGACGATTTGTAAAAGTCAAACCACTGAGTAAAGAGTTCCCAACTTAGCTTGGGATAAGCACGCTCATCAGTCCATTGGCCAAAGAGTTCATTTAAAAAAATGAGTTTCCAATACTTTTTTAATTCCTTTTTTGGGTTGTCCAGAAAGATTTCGTCCTCCAACAGGTAACTATTGTAGTCGTTAATATCGCTGGCGCGTACAGGTTCAAGATCGAGAGTTAAGGCATTGCTCAAGTCGTAAAAAAGTTGTTTTGGCTTTACGAGTAATAGACTGCGATTGATGGTAGCATATATAGTCATTTATTTCTTCTTTTTTATTTTTTTAGCAAGTACTTTAAGTTCTTCCAATTCTTTTCGATCTGCTTCTAGTGCTTCTTCTTTTTTGCGTAACTTATCATAAGCTACATAATGAGCAATTACTTTTTTTTCCATCACCTTATGTGCTATTTTCCCCGATGTATTAAGCACAGGAAACTCATTAAAGGCAATAAGTTTATCTAAATTATTTTGCCAGTAGGACATCGTTAGATCCTGTTGGTTTTTTACCCTTAGTTCTGCTTGTTCTAAAAATATGACTACCAATCTATTCAGGCTGTCCAGTTCATCTGCATTGAGATAATTCTTTGCTGTAGTGATGTCTTGTTTGCGTACTATATTGCCTTTCCAATTTGTTAATCCCATGTTAGGTTTGCGTGCATCTGCTCTAGAGACTATTAGCTCTGCTGCAGTTTTTCGAGTAACTGCAAAAAGTAATTTGTTTTGTGCCGCCGCAAAAAACATTTGTGTGGCTTTATCGGTTGGGTCGTAATCACTACTTAAACTAAAAAGGTCACGTACTTTTTGATAAAAACGTTTTTCAGAAGCTCGTATATCGCGAATACGATCTAGTAATTCATCAAAATAATCTGGACGGCCATCGGGATTTTTGAGTCGTTCATCATCCATTATAAAACCTTTACGCATATACTCTGCTAGATTACGCGTAGCCCATTGTCTAAACTGTACACCACGATGGCTACGCACTCGATAGCCAATGGCGAGTATCATTTCTAACGCATAAAAAGTTACTTTATATTCTTTACCATCAGAGGCAGTTGTTAAGTAATCCTTAACAACTGAATTAGGAGTTAACTCCTTGTCTTTTAGAATACTTTTAATATGCATACTAATGTTAGGAACAGAGGTGTCAAAAATTTCGGCCAACTGTTTTTGATTAAGCCAGACGCTACCGTCACGCTCAAATAGTGCCACAGACGCTTTACCATCGGTACTGGTGTAAATAATAATATTGTTTTGTTCGTTATCCTCCATATTCTTAATCTTTTGCATTTCAGTATTAATAGCCCAACTCTTTTAAATGTTTGTCCATTTCGGCTCGCACTTCTACCAGTTCTGTTTCTAATTGCTCAATATTTTTTTGCACTTCTGCAATATCTACTGGTTCTTCTTCTTCAAAGGTGTCAACATAACGTGGTATGTTAAGGTTGAAGTCATTCTCGGCTACTTCTTCAGGTTTTATTACAGAACTATATTTTTCTTTTGTAGTGAACTCTTTATAAGTAGTCACAATTTTATCTATATTTTGTGGACGTAAGACATTCTGCTTCTTTCCGTCGTCAAACTCTTTACTGGCATCTATAAATAGAATATCTTTAGTCGTTTTTGCCTTGTTGAAAATTAGAATTGCTGCAGGAATACCAGTGCCATAAAATAGATTGGTTGGCAAGCCTATCACAGCTTCTAGCAAATTTTCTTCAATAAGTTTTTGTCTTATTTTTTGTTCTGCACTTCCCCGGAAGAGTACGCCATGAGGTACAATAACACCTACTTTACCAGTTGGTAATGTTGTTTCTATCATATGCAGAATAAAGGCATAATCTCCTTTAGACTTAGGCGGCACACCGCGAAGAAAACGTTTATAACGATCTGCTTCCGCATTTTCGTGACCCCACTTATCAAGGCTAAACGGTGGATTTGCTACCACAATGTCAAACTTCATTAATACATCGCCTTCTTTTAGCTTTGGATTATTTATGGTGTCACACCATTCAATCTGTGCAGAGTCCATACTGTGCAAAAAGCAGTTCATTTTACTCAATGCCCAGGTATCACCATTAGATTCTTGACCATATATAGCAAAATTATTTGTAGGATTGTCTTTAGCATCTTTGGTTTCTTCTGCTACCTTTATCAATAAAGAACCCGATCCACAAGTTGGGTCAAAAATGCGATAACCTTCTTTTGGTGAAACTAGTTTTGCTAATAGACTAGACACCTCTTTTGGTGTAAAAAATTCCCCACCTTTTTTACCAGCACCTGATGCGAATTTTTCCAAAAGATACATATAAGCTTCTCCAAGGATATCCTGTTTCCCTTCCCAAAGTGATGGACGAAAATCTAACTCTGGCTTTGCAAAGTCATTAATCAAGTTTTTAAGACGACGGTTTCTGTCTTTGGTCTGCCCTAATTTATCAGAGTTGAAACTAATATTTCTAAAAACACCATCTAATTTTTCGATATTACGCTCTTCTATTTGCGCAAATATCTTGTCAATTTTTTCACCTATATCTGTATCGTTTCTATGCTCATAAATATAATCAAAAGAACAGTTATCGGGTAGTACAAAACGCTCGCGCTTCAACTTTCTTTGGATTAGCTCTTCATCATCACCATAACGTTCTTTAAGTTCGTTATAATGATCTTTCCATACATCACTTAAATACTTAATAAACATAAAAACAAGAATGTAATTCTTGTATTCTGATGAATCAAATGCACCTCTAAAAGTGTCACACGCATTCCATAATGCGATATTTATTTGATCTTGTGTAGGTTTTATTTTGTTTGACATTTTACAATACGTTAAAAAGTTGAGTGGTAGTTAATTTGTTTTTCAAGTCTGATATTTTACTGTTTATTGCTAATTCTTTATTATGAAGGTTTGCAATTTTGGCAATTTTGGCTTGTAGCTCTAATGAAGGAAGTGCAATAGGTGTGTTCTCTAGTGTTGTCTTATTAATACTGGTAACATAAGTTCCTGCTTCATTTGTTTTAAAGTAGTTTTGAACTTTGGATTGATTTATATACCAGGCTATAAAGTCTGGATTAGCTATATCCTTATTTACTTTAAGTACAAATATAGCTGATGAAGCAATAGTTGGAATATCATCTAAACCTTTAAATACTATTGCAAAATTGTTAGTACCCTTTGCTATAAAAAGAACATTACCAGTTTTTAAATAGTATTTGCTTTTTATTTTTTCGCTATCAATAAGAAAACAATCATTTCCTATAGATGTATAATTATCTTCAAAATCTTTTAGTTGTATTATACGAACACCTCCATTATGGACGTGTTTAATTTTTCCCCTAAAAGAGTACCCAGAGGACAGTCCCTGGTAAGATAAAATTGATTTTAAATTAATTATTTTACTTCGCATATTTTAAAATACATAATCACTATGATGCAAATATACGCATACTTTATTAATTACGCAATAATAAATACACATAATCATTATGATGCATTTTTTATGTGTATTTTTATTTCTTGTGTTTGCAGTATTATTAAACTTTTTTTAGAGCTCAATTCAGGGGGGCAAAAATGTATAATTCTTTCTATTTAGACTAATAAGGATATTGAACTATTGCTAAAAGTTGTGTGCGAATTGAATTCTGGTATGAATTTTAGTATTGAGAAGTTTGTGAAAAGTATGACCTATGTATGACCCCAAACAAAAAACCCAGATCAGCTGATCTGGGTTTTCCTTTACAGTGCGGGCGGGGAGACTCGAACTCCCACACCTCGCGGCACTAGATCCTAAGTCTAGCGTGTCTACCAATTCCACCACGCCCGCATTAATACCTTTATAAAACTTAGGACTATTTATAAAAGCGAGTGCAAATATAAACAATACTTTTAAAATAAAAAGTCTCAGTAAATTTTTTTAGTACTTTTAGACAAAATTAATTCAATCCAATGCAAAATATTAAATCTTACGTTCAGGAACATAAAGAGCGTTTCATCAACGAGCTTCTTGAATTACTAAAAATACCATCTATTAGTGCAGATTCTGCATATAAGAATGATGTTATTAAGACTGCTGATGAAATTAAGAAGAGTCTAGAAAATGCAGGTTGTGATCTTGTAGAGATATGTGAAACTCCTGGATATCCTATAGTTTATGGCGAAAAGATAATAAACCCTGATCTTCCTACTGTTTTAGTATATGGTCACTATGATGTACAACCACCTGATCCAATTGACCTTTGGGATAGTCCACCTTTTGAACCAGTAATTAAAAAAACCGAATTACATCCAGAAGGCGCAATCTTTGCAAGAGGTTCTTGTGACGATAAAGGGCAAATGTATATGCATGTTAAGGCAATGGAATTAATGACTAAGACAGATCAACTTCCTTGTAATGTTAAGTTTATGATCGAAGGAGAAGAAGAAGTTGGAAGTAATAGCCTTGGTTGGTTTGTAGAAAGAAATCAAGAAAAATTATCGAACAATGTAATTCTTATTAGTGACACTGGGATGATTGCAAAAGATGTTCCTTCGATTACAACAGGATTAAGAGGGTTAAGTTATGTAGAGGTAGAGGTTACAGGACCCAACAGAGATTTGCATAGCGGATTATATGGAGGAGCGGTAGCAAATCCAATTAACATTTTGACTAAAATGATAGCTTCATTACACGATGAGGATAATCATATAACAATTCCGGGATTCTATGATAAGGTAGAAAACCTTTCTACAGAAGAGCGTGCAGAAATGGCAAAAGCTCCATTTTCTTTGGATACTTATAAAAAATCATTAGATATCAATGCTGTATACGGAGAAGAAGGATATACAACTAACGAACGTAATTCAATTCGTCCAACATTAGATGTGAACGGAATTTGGGGCGGATATACAGGAGAAGGAGCTAAAACGGTTATCGCAAGTAAAGCATACGCTAAGATCTCGATGCGTTTAGTGCCTAATCAAGATTGGAAAGAAATAACAGAACTCTTTAAGAATCATTTCGAAAGTATTGCGCCAGAGGCAGTAACTGTAAAAGTTACTCCGCATCACGGAGGACAAGGATATGTAACTCCAATAGATAGCATTGGATATCAAGCAGCGAGCAAAGCATACCAAGATACATTTGGTAAAACTCCTATTCCGCAAAGAAGTGGAGGAAGTATTCCAATCGTTTCTTTATTCGAAAAAGAATTAAAGAGTAAGACAATTCTTATGGGATTTGGATTAGATAGTGATGCAATCCATTCCCCTAATGAACACTTTGGTGTTTGGAATTATCTAAAGGGTATAGAAACCATCCCGTTGTTTTATAAATATTTTACAGAATTATATAAATAACAAAGAATTTTTTAAGCTTATCTTTTAATTAAACCACTCATTTAGAGTGGTTTTTTTGTTCTAAATAAAAAAATATTTGGAAATACAAATTTTTATTCTACATTTGTAGAGTTAATTCTAATAATGTAGAGTAATGCAGTTATCTAAAGCCGAAGAACAATTAATGAAGTACCTCTGGAAACTAGAAAAAGCTTTCATGAAAGATTTACTAGATGCTTTCCCAGAACCAAAACCGGCAACTACCACAGTCGCTACTTTATTAAAAAGAATGACCGACAAAGGATTTATAGATTATACTTTATACGGAAAATCTAGAGAGTATTATCCACTGGTAAAAAAGACAGATTATTTTTCGAAGCATGTAAACGGTTTGATAAAGAATTTTTTTAACGATTCTGCATCCCAGTTTGCATCTTTTTTTACTTCTGAGACGAATTTATCAACCTCAGAACTAGAAGAACTTAAAAAGATTGTAGATAAAGAACTTTTAAAGAAACAAAAATGATAGCATATATAATTAAATCATCACTTTGTTTAATACTCTTATGGGGATTCTATAAGTTGTTTTTAGAAAAAGAAAATATTCATTTTGTAAAGAGGTTTTATCTTCTTTTTAGTTTGGTGTTTGCTTTTAGTGTTCCGTTTGTTACCCTTACCTATGAAGTAGAAGTTGTTCCACAACCAGAAATAATTTTGGACACGGCAGTTCCGATGGTGATGAATGTATCTGAGGTAAATGAAGTAAAAGAACCGATCAATTATATATCAATTATAGTATGGAGTTTATACGGAATTGGGGTATTGATTTTCGGGATTAGATTCATTAAAAATCTTATCGATATTGGAAAAAAAGTAAGAAGAAATGAACGTTTAAAAGAGACATCACATGTAAACGTTTTAGTGGGCAACTCGATTGTTCCTCATACTTTTCTAGACTTTATTTTTGTTCCCAAAAAGGAATTTCAGGAAAAGGCTATTCCTAAAGAAATCCTTGTTCATGAGAAAACGCATGTGCTTCAGAAGCATACCTTAGATATACTGTTTGTAGAATTATTACAAGTAATTTTTTGGTTTAATCCGGTATTTATTTTCATTAAAAAATCAATTAGATTAAATCATGAATTCTTAGCCGATCAGAATGTATTGAAACAACAATTTTCCATACAGAGTTATGTTGACTTACTTCTTAATTACAAAAACAGCTCTAATCAAGCTGGATTATCGAGTCCTATTAATTATTCATTAACAAAAAAACGATTACAGATGATGACTAAAAATTTTTCCCGTAAGAAGACAATCTTAAAGATGCTAGCCGTGTTACCGTTGCTGGCAATTGGTCTACTATCATTTAATAATGATATTGTAGCCAAGGAAATTATCAAAGAAGTGCCAGAGCGGTTAATTGAAGATGATTTTGAATTAACAATTGATGCCAGTAACAATCTTTATCATGAAGAAAAGAAAATTAACATTGATGAAGTAAGAAACTTAGCAAAAGAATATGTAAAGCTTAATGCTACAAAAAAAACTACGAATGCTAGTATAACTTTTCATCAAGAAGCTAATAAGGATTTATTTATACTTCCATTATTAAATGAGCTTAAAGATCTTGGTATGGATGATATTAAGTTTAAAAATGAAAATTTTGTTGAGGAACCTCAATCTTTCGAGCCATCAACGACTACAGATACCTCTGAAAAAAGAACTATGACCATTTCTAAAAATTGGGAAAAGAAAGACGTTCAGGACGGAGTTACTAAGGAAATGGTAAAAGAATATGATGTGTGGGCAAAAAATATAAATGCTAAAATCAAAGGTAACAAACCGATTAACATCAAGCAGAGTGAGATTTATCGTATGATAGATATTTATAGGAAAATGACTGCTGAGCAGCGAAAAGGAGTGGAACAGTTTCCAGATATTCCACCGCCACCTCCAGTTCCAGAATCACCAAAAGTAATGAAGGGAGAAAAAAGCAATATTCCGCCACCACCACCTCCGCCAGCTCCAGAAGTAAAGAAAGGGGAGAAGAGTGATATACCTCCACCACCTCCGCCAGCTCCAGAAGTAAAGAAAGGGGAGAAGAGTGATATACCTCCACCACCTCCTCCTGCTCCTAAGGGGAAAGAATATGACAATAACAAATCCAAAAAATCGGTTTTAAAGGCAGAAGTACAAAGAGAATTGGCTAGAGAGCGAGCGGAACTTGCAAGAGAAAAAGCGGAAATTAGAAGAGAAGAAGCAATGGTAAGAGTAGAGGAGTCTAGAATGGGACAAGAAATAGCAATGCTTAGTCAAGAAGAAGCTAGACAAGCAGCAGAAAATGCTCGCGAGAATGCTATGATAAGTAGAGAAGCTGCTGAGAAAGCAAGAGCTATGGCTAGAGAAGCTGCAGAAGAATCAAGAGAGCGATCAGAAAAATCAATGCGAAAGGCTGAAGTACAAGCTCGAAAAGCTGAGAAGGAAATACGGATGGAAGAAATGAAAGCACGAAAAAATGCTCAAAAAGCAGAACTGGAAGCGCGAAAAGTAATTCGTAAAGCAGAAATGAATGCTCGCAAAGCAGAAATGGAAGCAGAAAAAAAAATGCGTAGGGCAGAAATGAACGCTATGAGAGCAGAGCAGAGAGCAGCGAGGATGGCAGAGAACAATACGCCTGATAAACTTATAGAAAGAATGGCGAAAAATGATGCTGATTTCTATTATAACGGGAAACAAATTTCTGCTAAAGAAGCTCTTAAACTAGTAGAGGGTTCTAATAACAAGATTTCAATTGATGCATCTACAAAAAATGGTAAATCAAAAGTTAAACTTAAAGATTGATCATAAACTTTAGTTATTAGAAATCATAATAAATTAATTAAAACCTCACCTTGGTGAGGTTTTTGTGCAACATTTGGTTAGAAATCAGCGTTATAAGTCTATTGTCAATCAAAATACACCCTTAGATTATGTTAAAAAGATTTTTTATTATGTGCTCCGGTGCAGATGCTAATATATTGGCGGATAGCTCTAATGGAGAACAAAACAAATACGCAGGTATTGGTGCAACGGTATTTTTTACAGCGCTGATGGCATTTTTAGCGGCCAGTTATGCATTATATACAGTATTTGATAATTATTTCACTGCTGTTTTCTTTGGATTGGTATGGGGTTTATTAATTTTTAATCTTGATCGATTTATAGTATCTACTATTAAGAAAAAAGATAGTTTTCTAGATGAATTTCTACAGGCATCTCCTAGAATTATTTTAGCGGTGATTATTGCGGTAGTGATTTCAAAACCTTTAGAATTAAAGATTTTTGAAAAGGAAATTGATCAAGTTCTGTTAGAGCAAAAGAATGATTTAACCTTAGCAAATCAAGAACAAATAGCGACACAGTACACTCCGATATTAGAAGGTTTAGATACTGAAATTGCAGAACTGAAACAAGATATTATTGACAAGGAAACAAAGGTAAATAGCTTGTACGAAACTTATATTGCAGAAGCAGAAGGTCGAAAAGGAACAGAGCTAGTTGGCAAAGGCCCTGTTTACAAAGAAAAAAGAGAAAAACACGATGCGCAATTAGCGGAATTGGTAACACTTAAGAAAACGAATACAGATAAAATTGCAAATTTAGAATTGCAAAAAACGGAGTTAGCATTGGAGTATGAAAAGCAAGTACAAGACTCTCAACCAATAATTGATAATTTTGATGGATTAATGGCTCGAGTAAATGCACTTAATGAATTGCCTTGGCTACCTTCATTTTTTATATTTTTATTGTTTTTAGCTATCGAAACTTCTCCAATTTTTGCAAAGTTACTTTCTCCTAGAGGCGAATATGATTTTAAAATTGAAGATGTAGAAGGCGAAGTAAAAACCTGGACAGCGCAAAAAGCAGATCAGCGTAAAATTTTATTAGCAACGGATCATACAGTTAATGATAGAGTCTATGGCGATATTGCCGAAGAGGACGAATTGTATCAATATAAAAAGAAAATTGCAAGAGAGTTGATGCAGAAACAACAAGATGCCTTCTATAAAAAGCAAACTGATATATTATAAAATAGTATAAATCAAAGACCTGAGGGGTAGGTTATACCTTTCAGGTCGAATACTTGATTTTTAAAACCGTCGATCTGGATGAAATACGTTTAGATTTAACGATGGTTTTTTATCCGAAATAATTTCAGAAACTAGTTTTCCTGTTGCTGGGCCCATACTCCAACCCATCATTGCATGTCCGGTGGCAATGGTTAGATTTCTACATTTGTTGGATTTGCCAATATAAGCCATGCCATCTGGAGATACAGGTCGTAAACCACTGGCAGCGTCGTTCTTTTCGTTATCAGTAAGAACAATATCAGGATAGTATGTATGAGCAGCTTTGGCAATAGCCTCAACCCTTACTTTGTTAATATTATGATTAATTCCAGCAATTTCCATAGTTCCTGCGAATCGAGTAAATCCTTTCATTGGAGTAATAGCAACTTTAGCCTCTGCTAAGATTGTCGGCATAGTAATACCTAAATTTCTATTAGAATTGATCCGATATCCTTTACCAGCTTCTAACAATAATTTAATTCCAAGTTTTTTACTTAGTATTTTCGACCAAGAACCGGCTGCTAATACAAATTCATCAGCAGAATATGCCGTAGTTGTGCTTTTAATGGCAGTAATTTTTCCATTTTCTATTATTAGGTCAGAAATTTTTTCATTTTTCGAAAAGATCACACCTTGTTTTAAAAGGTATTCTTTTATTTCTTCCATAAATAGATGAGGTGTTGTATGTCCATCACATTCATACAAAATAGCACCTTTAGCCTTGAATTGTACATTAGGTTCAATTTGCTTTAATTCGGAAAATGAGAGGTTTTTAACGGGTAATCCTTCTTTTTGCGCAAGTTCTCCTACACGGATCTCTTCTTCTAGCATAGAATCTGTCTGACAAAGCATTAATAACCCTTTTCGTTCTAAATGGAATTTAAACTGTTCTTGTTCTCTTATTTCAGAATAAAGATCTCTGCTTAGTAGATTTATATCTTTAATGGCAGAAATGCTACGAGCTACATTTTTTGAAGAACAAGATTTATTAAAAGCCCAAGACCATTTTAAAAATTCTTTATTAAGTCGAGGTTTTATGTATAAAGGACTGGCTGGATTAAACATCCACTTAATTCCTTTCTTCATTACTCCAGGAGCTGCCAAAGGTATGATATGGCTAGGAGTTAGATATCCAGCATTTACATAAGAAGCTCCAAAATCCATAGATGACTGATCTATCACTGTTACTTTATGACCTTCCTTATGCAGATAATATGCAGAACAAAGACCGATTATTCCTCCTCCTATAACAATTACTTCCTTCATTTTTGAATCATAAATTTAAATTACTTGAAAACCGTGAGCATATGGGTCATCTTGATCATCGATAATGATGGTGTTGTATCCATAAATTTTTGCCCATCCTTGTATACTAGGAATAATAGCTTTTTGATTAGCAAGCTCAGTTTCTTCTTCTATTCTTCCAATAAATTTAGAACCGATATAACTTTCGTGTATAAAATCATCTCCCTTTTTTAGTTTTCCTTTTGCATATAATTGGGCCATTCTTGCTGAGGTTCCTGTGCCACAAGGAGAGCGATCTATGGCCTTGTCACCATAAAAAACAGCATTTCTCCCTGAAGAGTTAGGGTCTAAAGGATCTCCCGTCCAAAGAATATGACTTACATTTCTAATGGTTTCGTTCTCTGGATGAACAAAATAGTTTGGGTATTTTTTATTAATTCGACCACGCAAAACCTGTGAATATTGAATCAACTTAGAAGCTGTAAAATTATGTATTCCACCAAAGTTTTTCTGAGGGTCTACAATTGCATAGTAATTACCTCCGTAAGCCACATCAAAAATAATTTCTCCAAGTTCTGGACAATCTATAGTTAAATCCTGATTAGCAAGATAGGATTTTACATTTTTCAGGCGAACCCATTCTACTTTTTTTCCAGACTGCTTATAGGTAATCTCAACTAAACCTGCAGGGGCTTCCATTCGTATTTTTCCTGGGGTTCTGGGTTGTATTAACCCTTCTTCGATAGCAATGGTAATAGTACCAATGGTTCCATGACCGCACATAGGTAAACAACCAGATGTTTCAATAAATAATATTGCAAAATCATTTGAAGAATCGCTGGGTTTAAATAAAAAACTACCGCTCATCATATCGTGCCCACGGGGTTCAAACATTAACCCTGTTCTTATCCAATCATATTCTTTTAGGAAATGTTGGCGTTTTTCGCTCATTGAATTTCCTTTAAGATTTGGATGTCCTGTAGTAACTACCCTAACTGGATTTCCGCAGGTATGAGCATCTATACATTTATAAACAGTTTTAGACATGATTAAATCTGATCATGAGTTTGTTTTCCATCTACTAATCGAGAAATATGTAAAGGGTTCTCGTTTTTAAGTTCATTTGGCAGTAAGTTATTTGGCCAGCTTTGATAACTAAATGGTCGCACCCAACGTTTAATAGAATGAATACCAACTGCTGTAAATCTACTATCCGTGGAAGCTGGATATGGACCACCATGGAGCATAGAAGGACACACTTCTACACCTGTAGGCACGCCATTAAAAATTATTCTTCCCACACGATTTTGTAATGCGTTTATTATGGGAGAATACATTTCAATTTCATCATCCTCACCAAGGATAGTTCCTGTAAGTTGCCCTTCTAGATTAGTAATTACAGTTTCTAATTCTTTTATATCCTCACATTGTACAACCATAGAAAATGGACCAAATACTTCTTGATGTAATGTAGTGTTTTCTAAAAATGTTTTTCCTTCTACGGTAGTTATAGTTTGTTTTGCGTGATTAACGGCTACGTCACTTTCGTAATTAGCAGTTATAATTAGGCCTTTTTGTTGTATCGCATTAGTTTTGTTTTTTTCATAGTTACCAATGATATTTGGATGTAGCATACAAGATGGTTCAATTTTTATAATTTCATCAGATAAAGTATTTATAAAATTATCAAGTGATTCACCTTTTATTCCTAGGAGTAAACCTGGGTTTGTACAAAACTGTCCAGTTCCTAGTGTAATTGATTGTGCATAGGTTTTCGCAAGGTCTGCTCCTTTAGAAGTTGTTGCTTTTGGTAAAAGAATAACAGGGTTTACACTTCCCATTTCTGCAAATACAGGTATTGGTTCTGACCGTTGTGATGCTAAGTCAAAAAGAGCTCTTCCTCCTTTTATACTTCCAGTAAATCCTACAGCTTTTACTTTTGGATGCTTAACCAGTTTAGTACCAACCTCGATTCCAGAGCTATTAAGATTAGAGAATACTCCATTAGGCATACCTGTTTTTTTAGCGGCGTTTATAATAGCCGAAGCTACTAGTTCTCCAGTTCCCGCATGCATAGGGTGCGATTTTACAATGACCGGACATCCAGCTGCTAATGCAGCAGCAGTATCTCCACCAGCTGTAGAATAAGCTAAAGGAAAATTACTAGCTCCAAAAACAACTACTGGCCCCAGAGGAACTAGCATTTTACGAATATCTTGTTTGGGGATCGGTTTGCGTTCTAGATTTGCTGTATCAATTGTAGCTTCTACCCAAGAACCATTAGCAACTAACTCCGCAAACATTCTTAACTGACCGATTGTTCTGCCGCGTTCTCCTTTTGCTCTTCCTTCTGGCAGTCCAGTTTCGGACATATATGTGTTAATAAGTGTTTGGTCTAGTTTCAAGATTTCGTCTGCGATAGTATTAAGAAACTCCGATTTTTTTAGACCAGACACTTTTTTAAATGATTCAAACGCATCTGCAGCTAGAGATATTGATTTTTCTATTTCCTCTGAAGAAGCTTCATGAAAAATAGTTTCATTTTCTAGATTTAGTTTAGGATTAAAAGTTTTATATGTTTTGGTACTTTCTGCTGAAAGTTGATTACCAATGTAGTTTTTACCGCTTATCATTAATGACAAATTAGTGAGTTAGTGTTATAATAATTTAATCTATAATAGGAGGATTTTATTCTCCTAGAATTGTTTGTGTTCTGTTAAGAAACCAAAGATTTGTAATTTGGTAGTACTGGTCTTGTTTTTAATCCATTTTCAATGACCTGTAAAACATTTTGACGTTCTTCTCCAATTAATGGAAGTCTTGGAGCTCTTACGTTTTCTGTTCCAATTCCGGTAGCAACCTCTGCTAGCTTAATGTTTTGTACTAATTTAGGATTTATATCTAACTCTAGCAATGGTAAAAACCAACGATAAATTTCTACTGCTTCTTTAATTCGTCCTGCTTTTTGTAGTTCGTAGATCGCTACTGTTTCTTTTGGAAATGCACAAACTAATCCAGCAACCCATCCATCTGCGCCCATTAGTAAGCTTTCTAGAGCCAGAGTATCTACACCACTTAGGATTTTTAATCGATCTCCAAATCTATTTTTTATACGTGTAACATTAGAAATATCTCTGGTGGATTCTTTTACTGCTTGTATGTTGTCAAATTTGATAAGTTCTTCGAACATATCTAACGTAACTTCAATTTTATAATCTACAGGATTATTATAGATCATAATGGGTAAATCAGTGTTTTTAGCTACTTCTTTAAAATAAACAACTGTTTCTCTATCTCCAGCTTTATATCGCATCGGAGGGAGCATCATAAGACCATTAGCGCCATCTTCTTCTGCTTTTTGAGCAGCTTCAATAGCACCTTTTGTGCTTTGTTCTGCAATATTGATAATAACAGGGACTTTGTCTTTAACAATTTCTACAGTAGTTTTTACGAGAGTACTTTTTTCCATATTGTTTAATGTACTTGCTTCTCCCAATGTTCCGCCCAAAATAATTCCATGAACACCAGCATTTAATTGTGCTTCGATATTAGTAGTAAACATTGATAAATCCAAAGTGTCTTCGTCTGTAAACTTTGTAGTAACTGCTGGCATAACGCCTTTCCAATCTATAGTCATTGCTTATAATTTTGGTTCAAATATATTGTCAATTTCATCAAGTGTATATTTCGAAATTATCTCATTATGATACTATATTATCGCATATTGTAATAATTTGCTTAATTATGATTAATATTGATGTAGATACTGCTATAAATGAAAGTCTTACCCTTTAAAATACCCAAATCTTCCACGGATACTTTAATTGTTCAAGAAGATAAGGAAATTGTCTTATATGATAAATTTCATCAGCACGAAGAAATACAAATTTCTATTATTATTTCTGGAGAAGGTAACTTAATTGTTGGTGATACCATTACTGATTACAAACCAAATGATATTTTGGTTTTTGGGAGTAATGTTCCGCATGTATTACAAAGTTCAGAATCTGTTGAGAAATCTTATATGATTTCTCTCTTTTTTACTAAAGAATCCTTTGGTAAAATGTTTTTTGGCTTGCCAGAGTTTGAGGGTTTAAATCACTTTTTTAAAAGCTCTGTATATGGGATTAAAGTGCTTTCACAAAAACAAAAGCTAAAAAAACAGTTTCTCAAAATTTTAGGAAAAGAAGATAGACTAGATCGTTTTATGGTTTTTCTGAAAATATTAAAACTTTTAAAAACGGTTAAAGTAGAAACAATATCTTCATTTATTTCTAAAAGAGCATATACAGATAATGAAGGAAAAAGAATGGCTACTGTTTTTCAAGTTGTAATGAATGAGTTTAACAGAGATTTTTCATTAAAAGAAGTGGCAAGCCTTGCTAATATGACACCAAATGCTTTTTGCCGATATTTTAAACAACGCACAAATAAAACATTTTTTCAATTTTTGATAGAGGTTCGAATTGAAAATGTCTGTAGACTTTTATCCAAAGGAACTGAAATTACGATATCGGAAGCATCGTATAATAGTGGTTTTAAGAATCTATCTAATTTTAATAGAAAGTTTAAAGAAATAAAGGGAGTTACTCCGTCTACATACAAAAAGAGATTACACGATTCCCATTTTGTTTAGTAAAAAAGAAGCATTCATATTTTGACAAACACCATCTTTGAATTTATAATCAAAATATAACTCATCATTTATGATTTGCGCATCAAAAAATCTGTTTTTCACCTTATCTAATTCTGTCGCGATTTCGCATAGACTTAAATCGTGTGTTGCTATTATTCCGGTAGCTTGAGCATTGACTAGTTTTTCTACAAATTTTCGAGATCCAGCTGCTTTATCTTTACTATTTGTTCCTTTCAGAATTTCATCTAAAATAATAAAGTACTCATCGTCTTGTAGTGCATCCACAATTTTTTTAAGTTGTGTTAACTCAGAAAAGAAATAAGAAGCATCATCACTTAGAGAATCCGAGGTTCTCATACTAGTGATTAACTTAATAGGTCGATATACACAGGATTGAGCACAAACAGGTAATCCAATATTAGACATTACAATTTGTAACGCTACAGTTCTAAGAAATGTACTCTTACCTGCCATATTAGCTCCGGTTATGATAAAAAATTCCTCTTTGTTGATTATAATATCATTATCAACCCGTTTTGCTGTTTTTAGCATTGGGTGTCCAAGTTCTTTAGCGTTAATGATGGTACCTTCTTTAATTAATTCTGGATATGTATAACTAGGATTGTTAAAAGCAAAATTCCCTAATGAGTTATAGGCGTCAAAAAAGGCAATAACCTCAAACCATTGATCTACTTTGTGATGATGCGTGGCAATCCATTTTTCTATACGATAGCATTGCATAATATCCCAGAGAAGAAGACCATTAGCAAAAACACCAAACATCATATTGTTTCTTTGGTCTAAAGCATTAAGAATACTTGCAAATTGTTTTAGTATGAGTGATGCCTTTTCTTTTTCGTTAATTACGTTCTGCTGTCTTTCCTGAAGCAAGGTTGAATCAAAACTGCTACTTTCAATTTTATCTACTAGTTTATAATATTGTTCGAAAGTATCTTTTACTTTATTTGCTTCATTGTATAAGCTATTGATTTTTTTTAGTTGAGATCCTGTTATTCCTAAACCAATAAAAAACCAAATTAAGAACATTTGGAAAGTAATAATTTCCAAGAATAATAATACCAGTAACACTACAGAAATAGATGAAATAATAGTAGGAAGAACCTTCATTATTTTAGGAACAAATGGGACATAGTTTTGTAACCACTGTCGAATTGTAGATACTGAAGCAGAAACATCAACAAGTGAGGCAATAGCACTAAATTCCTGTCGCCAAGTTGCTAGATTCCCCAAGTTTTTTATAGCTTCTTGTTTGTCATTGATGTTATTTATGTTATTACTTCTTAATAAATGTGCTAATTTGTTCTTTCCTGCTGCAGTGGCTGTTCTATTTGTATATTGAAAGAAAGATCTATCTCCAAATAAATCAATATCATGGCTATATTTATGAGAAGGGTCTATGAATTCTTTTCCTTTAGATAATTTACTGTAATCTCCACCAAAAACATCAATTTCTAATGTGTTAAGATCGATTAACTTCTGTAGTTTATTTTTTGTGTAAGATAAATTGGTATGGCGATTAACCATTACAATAAAAAGAGCAATTCCTATTACGATACTTCCAACAATAATCTGCGTATTTGGGTACCCAAAATAGATACCGGCTATGATACCTAAGAAGACAAAAAGTCTAATTGTACTAGAAAGAGTTAGTTGTTTTTTTACCTTTTTTAGAGATAGGCTATAAGTGTTTATTTGTGTGTTATAGAATTGTTGAGGATTATTCATTGTATGTTATAGAAATAGAGATATTGATAAAAAAATGAGTGTTTTTTATCGTACTCTATTTTAGTTTTAATATTAAAGATTTTCTAATTCTTGCTTTACTTTTTTTGTTAAACCACTTACTACTAACGCATAAGAGTGATCTATTAATTCGCATAACATATTAGTAGCTAAACTGCCAGAAAAGTTAACAGTATTCCAATGTTTTTTACTCATATGGTATCCCGGTTCGATTTCTGAGTGATATTCTCTTAGTTCAATAGCTTTATCAGGATCACATTTTAGATTTACACTAAAAGGATGTCTTTCTAATCCAGTTAGCGCAAACATTTTTCCCATTACCTTAAAAACTAAAGTAGTTTTATCAAATGGAAACTCTTCGGTTACTCCCTTCTTTGACAAACAATAATCTCTAAACCCTTCTATATTCATCGTGTAATATTGTTATCTATCATTTTACCCATAACCAGATCTGGATTGGGTAATGAATCAAACCCAAATTGCTTATATAATCCGTGAGCATCTGCTGTAGCTAGCATCCAGCGATGAACTTTTTGTAAGTCAGGATATTCCATAATTGTTTTGATTAGTATTTTCGAATACCCATTTCCTCTATGTTTTTCGATTATAAAAACATCCATTAGATATCCAAATACGGTATAATCAGTGAGCACTCTTGCAAAACCAATTTGCTCGTCGTTTATATAAACGCCAAAATTAAGACAATGTTCTATACTAGTTATTACTTCTTGTTTTGTTCTTCCTTTTGCCCAATAAGTATTGGTAAGAAATTGATGAATAAAATCAATGTCTAATTTTGATTTTTCTGTAGAGATAATAAGCTCCATCTTTTTTAGTTTAGGAGTTTTTGATCAGCATCATTATTGAGTTCTAAGGCAGAGTAGTCTAATGTCCATCCTATAGATTCTGCAACAGTTTCCATAAGTGAGATAACGGTAAGTAGTTCTTTTCCTGCAGATTCTATTAATCCACTTTCTGGGATTTTATCAATAATAAACTGTTTAGCTTCTTGATTTATATCTGTTAGGTCATTAGATGTCATAGGATTTAACCAACCTTCTTTTTTGTCATAATACTTAAAATCAGTTTCTATCGTAAGAAGTTTTGGTTTAGGGAACTGTGTTAGTATGATCTGTTTGTTTTTAGTATCACTCTCCATTTTTATTTTAGAAAGGTCAAAACCCACATGTGCTTTTGCATCAATTAGAATTAAAGCTTTTTTCTTTCCTCTAATGGTTTTAAAGAATTTTTCTTTTACACTTTCGTAGTGATAGATTTCTGCAAAATCACCTTCTACAGTAACAAGCTTACAAACACTTCTGATTTTTTCCATTAAGATAGTAGATTGTGTTTGTATGCCGGCTCTTTTTTTTACGATATTAAATCTGGCAAAAATAAAATATGCCAAAACAGAACCTATTAACAATCCAATAAATAATAATTCCATACTAATTCTTTTTACCTATCTCACCAAGGTGTGTAAATTTAAAACCTTTTTCATATTTAAGACCATATCCTAGAATTCTGTCGAAACAAGCATGCGAAAATAAAATAATTCCACAGAGTTGTACAAATTCGTTTGAATAGTATATTCCAACGAGGTAAATCAAAATAGCGAGGCCCTTGTGATGAAATAGATTATATGAAAAGGCGCCTATTTTATTATTAATCGCATATCCTAGCATTCCAATATCTGGAATCAAAAATAAAGCCAAGAATAACCACCAAGAAAAGGATAATAGGCTAAATAGATAAATTCCTAGCCCAAGCATAGCTAGCTCTTCTAACTGTAAAGTCGATTTCATGAGGATTCTAATATTTTATACAAAATTGGTTTACTAGGAGAAGCATCGTTTTCAAAAGAGGCAATCTGAAGGTTTAACATATAATCTCCATCTTTAATAACATTTTTCACAAATACCATTTCGGTAATGGTAGCATCAAATATTGTTCCTTTTGGATAGTTCCAAAAAGCTTTATGAGCTAATAATTTGCCATCATCTTTTTCTTTATCCACAGACGGTACATCGATTAAAAGGTGTTTTATTCCTAGTTCTCGGATATATATTGCTGCATCTTCTGATAAATAGGGCCAATTAGTATGAGAATGTTGTTTGCTAATTTTTTCATCCGAATTAGGAAGCGTTCTGATAACTAGAGCTTCCGTATTATAATGAATTAATTCTTGCAGCAGACTTTTCGTAATCACAGAATCTTCACCTTTTTTTTCTGGATTTATACTAATAAGTTCTGCGGTAAAAAAGAATTGTTTTAAGGTGTCATTGATACTATAGAACTCTGTTGTTATATGGCCAACACATTCGGTGTGCGTTCCGTGTCCGTGTGGGTTAAAATGGATATTATTAAAATTTGTAGAAGCACCTTCAGAAACTTTACCAATCCAATCTCCATCAGTAACGGGCTCAATTTTTGGAGCGGTTATATACCAGGCGTTTACATTATCAGAGGTTCCTCTTAATGTAATTGAAATATCTAGAGGTTTAGATAGATCTATTTTGTAAAAGCGTTTTTTATCTTGTATAGTAGTAATCATGAGGTTGTACTTATGCTAGTTTTTATATTTAAGAAACTAGTTACCCTAAATTTAACAAGAAAAGATCACTTGCAATCCCATCACTTAAAAACTTTCCTTTTTTAGTAACAATTAATATATCCTCATCAAGAAACAAGAGATGTTCATCTAGATGTTTTTGAGCCTGTTTTAGTAGATATTCTTTATATGTAAGTCCAAAATCGTCTTCAACTTTTTTTAGCGAAACTCCCCAAATAGTTCTTAATCCTGTCATTACGTATTCATTGTATTTGTCAGTAGTGGTAAGTTCTTCAATTTCTTTTGGGAGTTTGTTTTCCTGTAGCGATTTGATATATTTTATATTGTTTTTAATATTCCAGCTACGTTCTTTGCCATTATATGAATGTGCAGAAGGACCAATTCCTAGATAATGTTTGCCTTGCCAATATGCAGTATTGTTTTTACTAAAATATCCAGGTTTTCCAAAATTAGAAAATTCATAATATTCAAAACCTTCTTTTTCCATGGTATCTACTAAAATATCGAAATGTTGTTGTGCTAGTTCATCTTTTACTGGAGCAATGACTCCTTTTTCGATAAATGAAGATAGTGCTGTATTTGGTTCTACAGTTAATGCATAGCTTGATATGTGAGGAATATTAGTATCTAAGGCTATTTTTAAGTTTTCTTGCCATCGCTCTGAAGACATTCCTGGAATACCATAAATCAGATCAATTGAGATATTATCGAAATATTTACTTGCTATCGATAAACAAGTCTTAGCTTCATTGTCATTATGAGCTCGGTTCATAAGTTTTAAATCTTCATCAAAAAATGATTGAATACCAATACTAAGACGATTGACCTCTGTAGAAGCTAATGATTTTATGTATGTTTCGGTAAGGTCATCAGGATTTGCTTCTATGGTAATTTCTACATCATCAGAAACAAGGTAATTCTCGTAAATTGTATCAATAATAAATTTTAATGCTGAAACAGATAATATACTTGGAGTTCCACCTCCAAAATATATTGTTTCTATAACTTCGTGATCATCAATTTCTGATCTTCGTAATTTAATTTCATTACATAACGCAAAAACCATTTGATCTCTCTTTTTACCAGAGGTAGAGAAATGGAAATCACAATAGTGACATGCTTGTTTGCAAAATGGAATATGTATGTAAATACCGCTGATGACTTTAAGTTTTTAGAGTTATAATTGAGTGAGTTAAATCGGATATTATTTTTTTTTGAATTATTATTATTTCTTCACTCGTTTTTCGTTTTGTTTTACAAATGCTGCCCAACCAGTATAGCTTTTACCTACAATATCGGCTCGGCCCATATTATAAAAATGACAAACAGCGGCTGCTAATCCATCTGTAGAATCTAGGTTTTTAGGAAGCGTTTTGATCTTTAAAAGACTTTGAAGCATTTTGGCGACTTGTTCTTTACTAGCATTACCATTACCTGTAATTGCCATTTTTATTTTTTTTGGAGAGTATTCTGTGATAGGCACTTCTCTACTTAATCCAGCCGCCATAGCAACTCCTTGTGCACGACCTAATTTAAGCATAGATTGTACGTTTTTACCAAAGAATGGAGCTTCAATAGCTATTTCATCTGGGTGATATGTTTCTATGAGTTCTATTGTACGTTCAAAGATAAGTTTTAACTTCACGTAGTGATCATCGTATTTGCTAAGTTGTAACTCATTAAGCTGTAAGAAAGACATCTTTTTTTTAACAACTTTAATCAAACCAAATCCCATGATGGTAGTTCCAGGATCAATACCCAATATTATTTTTTCACTTTCCAATAGCTTTCAATTTATACAAAACTAAGGAATGTAAGTTTAATTAATACTAATTACTAATGGAAGTTTATATCTTGTATTTACAGGAGTACTTCTTGTATGGGCAGGTTCTACATTGGGAAGGTTATCAATACTTTCTTCTAAGATATCTTTGAAATCTGGAATCTGAGAAGTTATAATATCTGGAACTAAAAAATCTTCAAGAACAATATCTCCATCTTTAGTAATTAGTAAAGGAACCCAGATAGTATCGTTAATAGGTTCTTTTACTGTAATCGTTTGATCTTGGAGATAGTTTCCTATTTGTTCATTTATAGTGTTATGGAAACAACGTTCTATTTCTTCTTCAGAAACATGTTTGCAGGCCTCAAATAAAGGAGGTTCATCAACCTGATTTTTGTCAATTTCATTCCATTTTTCCTTCAAAACTTGTTTTTGATTCTCTTTTTTGAGAACTAAATTGTCGCAAGAAAAAAGTGTGAAAACTAAAATAGATATATAATAAACCCTCTTAATCATTCATTAATTTTAATAACTGTAAAATACTTGGAGAGTATTTCTGTGGGCATAAAATTAAAGTTTTTTTTTAGAAGGTCAATATCAATGTGATAAGAATACTCTTTTTACTTTTGTAAATAAATTTATTTTTTTTCAATATTTTTTTTAGTTTTCTCGATTTCTTGTTCGAGTTGTCTAATCCTTTTATTGACAGTTTGTTTAAGAAAGTTTATGAATGTATTGTCTTCGTTACTTGCTTCTAGTTTTTTTAAACAATCAGTATAATACTTTAGCTTTACTTTAGGATCCTTATAATAGGCATCGGCAAAAGTTGCCAGTTGGTATTGTGCATTGTGATAATTTGGATTTTCTTTAATTGCCAATTTCATATGTTTAATGGCATTTTCCCATTCTTCTCTATGCCTATAGGTCATGGCAATATTATATAGATCTTCATCTATAGGAACATCTTTAAGTTCTAATGCCATTTTAAAGCTAGTTAGTGCTTCATCATACTTTTTGATAGAAGTATAGGCTTGAGCTAATCGAGTATACCTTAAAGGGACTTGATTATTAAATGTTAAGGCCTGTAGATATTGTTCAATAGCTTTTTTGTATTCATAATCCTTATGATAACATAAGGCTAGGGAAGCGTGAACAAATTCATTATTATGATTTAATTCGATAAGTTTTTCGAAATATGGTATAGCTTCTGAGTAGTATTTTCTTAAAAGATAGTTTTGTGCAATTACATTAATTAACTCTGGGTTTTCTTGATAAGATGCTAGTCCTTTATTGGCAATATCTTCTACTTTGATGTATTTTCGTTTTTTAAGATAATGTTTTGCAACTTCAAAACAACTTTTCTGATGCGTACTATCTAGTCTAAAGGCTTCTTCAAAATATGTTATTGCAGTAGTATCTTTCAATTTTTTCTTGGCGAGTCCTAAACGATATTGGAAATTTGGATTATCATTATGTTTAGCAACCAAGTCTGAGTATACACTATCTGCTTTTTTAAATTGATTAGTAGACATCAGTAATTTAGCATATTCTAATTTTGCCGAAAGTAATTCTGTGTTCATTAGAATTACTTTTTCATAATAATTTAAGGCATCCTTATAAGTACCTTTTGCTTTATGAGCTTTAGCTATTTTTAGAAGTATATAGTCATCCTTCGGAACGATTGTTTTATAGCTTTTTATTGCTTCAGAAAAGTTGCCAATTGTATAAAGACTATCTGCAATTTTTAGTTGAGAGTCTTGAGCCTCAACTTTTATAAAAGTCAAGGCTATTAAAATGTAAAAAAAATATTTTATACTTTTATGAATTACTACTATCATCTTTATTAATTTCCTGAAGTATAGTTTCTAGATCTTTCATGTTCATATCATTTTTCTTTACAAAAAATGACACCATATTTCTAAAAGATCCATTGAAGTAATTGTTCATTAATTTATTTAATGATTGGTTACTATACTCCTCCTTTTTTACCAACGGAAAGTAGACATATCCTTTCCCTTCTTTACGATGAGAAACAAACTCTTTGTTTTCTAGAATTCTAATTATTGTAGAGATTGTATTATATGCTGGTTTAGGCTCTGACATCTGTTCGATAATAGCAGCGACATTTCCTTCATTAAGTTGCCATAAAAGCTGCATTACTTCTTCTTCTGCTTTGGTGAGTTGTTTCATTTGTTTGACTCTATGTATTTATTTTTTACGTTTAGTTTATTATTGGATTTTTAATATATATAAATCTCCTGTGTATTGTCCATTCATATCAGAAGTTAACATTGTTTTGGCTTCATCTAAAGTGTCATATCTTTCTAGATATACGTATATGTATGAATCTTTTGGGTTTCTGAAGTGCTTAGGTTTAAGTCCTTGTTTTTTTAATTTTGCGATGCCTTTTTCAAAATAACTTTGGCGTTTAAAAATATTCACTACCATATAGTATCCATTTTTGATAGTATGATTTTCATAGTCTGATAATGTTTCCGTTAGAACTTTTTCTTCTGTAATTATATTCTGTTTTTTAGTTTTTTTTTCAGCTTCTTGGTCGGAGGTGCCGTGTACCTGAAAAACAATTGGCAATGAATATAAAACATTTACTTTTTCTCCATTCGACTCTCCTGGGATCATTTTAGGTAGAGAACTAATTACTCTGTTAGCTTCTTCTTCTAATTCGATAGCTGGTCCACGAGATTGAACTTCTGTGATATTTCCTAAAGTATCTATTTTAAATCTTACAAAGATTCGATTTACTCCAGTTAAACCGATTGACTCTGCAATGTCTACATTGAAATTCCTATTGACGAATTGTTTGATTTCATCAGAGACACATTTTTTTACTTCTTCATTATTTGTTAAATCCTTGCAATTCTGTGTCTTTGGTACTTTTTCTACTGCTGCATAAGGGATATTTTGTTCTCTTAAAATTAAGATATGTCTTACATCTACTCCGTCTTTTTTTATTTTATCTACAGTTAGTAAATGCCATCCAAAAGAGGTTCTAAAAGGTTCAGAAATTTCACCTTCTTTTAAGGTAAAAGCAATAGCTTTAAATTTTTCATGAAAAGGAGTGTCTTTTTGTACAAAATATAATCCTCCATTACCTTTGGATCCAGGGTCTTCTGAATATAGTACAGCTCTACTGGCAAAGCTTTTACCATTTTGAATAATATCATTTTTAATTTCTAAAAGTCTATCAACAATCTTTTGATCTACTTTTGATAATGAATCTCTAGTAATTGTTTTTATTGGTTGTTGGATTTCTTCTTCTTCTTCTTCTTCTATTGTTTGTTCAGTTTCTATAATATCTGAAACCTCTTTTTCATTATTAGAAATATTAGTTTCAGCAGGAATTTCAGTTTCTATCTCAGTATCGACCTTTTCATGAGATAGTGAATTAGTCAATTCTTTAATCTCATCTGTTATTTTTTCAGATGAAATATTTGCAATAGCAACAGCTTTTTGAGAAAAAGCGGTAAATGTAAGCATAACTACTAATAACGGTACAATAGCTAAGTATTTTAATTTAGCATTGGATTTTGATTTCGTTTTTTGAAGCATGATGATTCTTTTTTTAAGTAATTTATGATTGAAGAAATTATTAGTAAACTTTACATTTTTAGTCTGGAAATTAGAGTTAAGTAATTGTTCATAATATGCTCTCTTTCCTAATTGTCTAATAGCGGATGCATCAGAGATATATTCGTGTAAAGTGATGATTCTAGAGTGATATATGTAAATCAAAGGATTAAACCAGAAAAGGATTTTGATTATTTCGAACCAAATGAGATCTAATGTGTGCTTTTGTTTTAAATGCACGATCTCATGAATTAGAATTTTGTTTTTTTCTGTTTCCGATAATTCATTTCCAATGTATATAGTGTTCCAAAAAGTAAAGGCATCTTTACTATCAGGTAATATTCTAACAGGGAATTTACTGATCATCCCTTTAGAAGATTTTTGTTTTAAAGAACGAATGATTAGTATTTTTCTAATAAACAAGAACACAGCTACAGAAACTCCGATTGTATAAAGAACTAACCACCAATTTATCTGCAAAGATGCAGAAGAAACGGTATTTGCTATTTCCACTGTATTGTCAGAAATTCTTTCGCCAATAAAAACAGTTGGTAAGTTAACTACATAGTTATCTGGGATTGTTTCTTGGATACTTTTTACCTTAATGAAGGGTAGTGTTAAAGAAAGTACAGAAGTAACTAAAAGATATACTCTATTTACAGTAAAAAAAGTATCTTTTTTATGAAACAAGTCGTACGCTAATAAAAATATTAACTGAAATAATATGGTTTGGATGCAATATTGAAGCATATCTTTTAATATTAATTGTTTTATAATTTTTTCTATCAATGTTTATGTTCATCCAACATATCTAAAGTCATAGCATATGATGGTACATTAAGACCTTGTGGGGATATAACTGTATTGAAATCAAGGATATCTTGGCCTTCTTCTTCTATTTTTTTGTTGGTAAACGAAAGTACGCATTTTTCGTTCTTTTCTTCTTTTTTATAACCTTCTCCATATACAATTTTAAGATTATAAGTGCCTTCTGGAATGTTTCTAACAAAGTATTCTGTGTTCTTAGGCAGATGAACAGTTCTTGTACTTTTCAGTGTTTTTAAATTAATAATCTCAATGATTACTTCGGTATTTTTTCCATTGGTTAATTTTAGATAATTATCTAATTTATAATCATATCTGGATTCATCATAATTTGCACAATAAGGCTCAGCTTCTTTTTTGGATATATCATTTGTTTTGACCCCATTGTTGTAAGCTGCTGCTGCTTTTTCAGAAATTTCGCCTTTTTTTTCCTCCTGATTAACATTTCCTTTGTTATCGGTATTGTTACTTTTAGAATCTTTAGGTAAGAAATCTAATGCTAAAGAATAAGAAGGTACATTTTTCCCTTTTTCATTTATGATAATATTATAATCGAGAACGTCTTCTCCAGTTTCGGAAATAAACTCTGTTGCAAAACTCCCCGAACAATAACCATCTTTTTCCTCTTCTTTATACTGATTTCCATAGACAGCATCAATTCGATATGTACCTTGAGGTATGTTTCTAACAAAATGAGTCTGAGACTTGTAAACTATAGCTGTTCTAATAATTTCATTTGTAGTTAAAGAGACAATTTTGGCAATTATATCAGCATTTTTTCCATTTGTAATTTTTAAGTAATTATCTAACGTATAATCATACTTAGAACCTTTGTTAAGACATGAAGGCTGATTACTAGTTGCTATTTTTTTATTAATATCAGTGCTCTCTCCTTCTACCATAGTAGCGTCTTCTGATTTAGATGTACCATCATCTTTACAAGAAGTGTAGGTAAGGATTCCCGTAATGACTGGTATTAATAGTAGGTATTTAAATTTGGCAATAGATTTTGATTGGGACTTTTGTAGCATAAGTATTCGTTTTTTGATTAATGATTGATTGAAAAATTGATTGATAAAAGTTATTTTTTCTGTTTGAAAAGCAGAATTAAGTAACTGTTCTATATAATTTCTTTGATTTACTTTATGTATAGTAACGGAGTCAGCGATATATTCGTGAAGTAGTGTGATCCGAGCTTGATAAATATAAATTATTGGGTTCCACCATAATAATACTTTTAATATTTCTATACCGATTTGATCGATGGTATGTTTATGATTTACATGAACTAGTTCGTGAGAAATAATGTTTTTCTTTTCTTCTTCTGTTAAAGAATCTCCTAAAAAAATGGTATTCCAAAATGAAAATGCGTGAGAGCTATTAGGGAGTATTATTATTCTTTTGTCAAAAGCTTTAGAAATATTAGAAACATTCCTTAGTATATGAAGTTTATGGAATTTTAATATAAGAACTACTATGCTGATCATTATTCCTATTAAGTATACTATTAATGACCAATTAACAGACTCAGAGGAAATATTATAAATATCATTGGTTTCGTTTCCATTTAGTAGGGTGCGTTCAGTAGAGGCTATAATTGTTCTTTCAATAGTAGAAACATAAGCTCCTGTGGAGCTAGAATTAAGAAAATCAATCTCTATAAACGGAAGTGCTAACGATAAAAATGGTACTATCAATAGATATAGACGATTCCAATTAAAGAAAGTATCTTTTTTATGTAATATGTCATATATCAGAAGAAATATTAGCTGAAATATTAGGATTTGGAGGAGGTAATAAAACATATTTTCTTTTTTAGTAAAACAGTTAAGGTATTAGTCAATCCAGAGTCTGAATATTCATATTTTAAAAGAATATATCAGACTCAAGTTGACAACCCCAATGTTGTTTTTTTAGATAACTATATCTGTTCAACTAATAGTTTAGTTGAATAGCAAATATATGTATTTTTTTGTTTTAACTAAATTTTTAGTTAAAAAAAATGTGGAAATTTCACTACGGATTGTTATTCTTGGGTTTTATAGATGATTTCTATGGATATTTGATTTTATCCAATTGCGGTTTCAAAAACTAAATAATGCAATGTAAGGTATACTGCATTCTATTTATAGGTTGGTAATGGTGTTTTTTACTTCAAATTGTATTAGAATGGTATAGAATGCTTTAGAATCGACTACTGACGTTGATAGATCCGATGCCGGAATTATATCTGGAAAAGACATCAATGTTCTGATAGCTTCTTTTTCTAGTTCTGGAGAAAACCCTTTAACTTGGATATTGTTCATTTGACCATCATTTGAGATATTAAACCTTGTGTAAATCCGATTGAGCCCAGGTTGTGCATAAGAAGAGACAGCTATAACGTCATAATTATTTTTAGCATATTGTTCTATATCTTTGCATACACAATGTTTTCTTACACGTTCAATAATCTTGTTTTTACATTTAATTGTTGTAGGATTATTTTGAGAATAAGCAAAAAATCCCATAAGTAAGGTCATTGTGGTAATAAGAATACACTTTTTCATTTCAGGGGGTAGAATAAGTTGATAAAAGTATTTTGTTTTCCTACAAATTTAGATCTTGTAAAGGGTTCAAATGTTAATACAACTTTAAGGATTCGATTAAAAAAGTAATATTACAGTAACAATATACTTTTTTAGTAGTCTAATAAATTACTATGGATATAGCGTTAGTCATAATAGGGTTTATTTTATGTTTGGTAGGTATTATTGGTAGTTTTCTACCTGTGTTACCGGGACCTTTTACTTCTTGGATAGGTCTTTTGACATTGCATTTTACTAATGTTGTTCCTCAAAACTGGACTTTTCTAGGTGTTACACTAGCGATAGCGCTAGTAGTATGGATCCTTGATTATATAGTCCCCGCTTGGGGTACAAAACATTTTGGCGGTACCAAGTATGGTATGATAGGGAGTTCTGTAGGGCTTATCATAGGGTTGTTGTTTCTGGGGCCATTGGGGATTGTTATAGGGCCTTTTGCTGGAGCGTTTATTGGTGAACTTATAAAAGACAGTAATGATTCTGCTAAGGCTTTAAAAGCAGCTTTTGGTTCTTTTCTTGGTTTTCTTGCCGGTACTTTCGTAAAATTTATAGTATCCGTAGCTTTTGTGATTTTATATATCAATAAAGTTTGGGAGCATTGGGGGGAATTGTTTTAGTAATAAACAATAAAAAAGAGCGTCTCCACGCTCTTTTTCTTCACACAAATCATCTTAATTTAGGGGCTTATTCTAAAATTAAAACTCACTTTTATAAAAACTTTCATCTTGGGGGTAATGAAAGTACTAACTCATTTTCACCTTGTAAAGATAGTATAAAAAAGCTTATCACCAAATTATTTATGCATTTTATCTGTAAAAAAGTGTGTTTTAACATATTTAAATCTTTTTTATTTAATTTTAGTAAGATTAAGACTACAATTGTTAAATTTAACATTGATATAATTATACAAATATGTTTTTCTCTAGGAATATAGTAGTAGGGGGTTCTAAGTTTTAAAAGAGATTTTTAGAATTCTGTGGTTTTTGATTTTGTGAGTTTAAGAATCTTACATATAGTATTAAATTAAAAAAAGCCTCTCCGTTTTCAGGAAAAGCTTCTCATTGGTTTACTAAACCACCCACGCAAACGGCGTGGGACAACACAACTTCGTTAATTGCAAAAAAAAGCTTCAATGTTAGTTGAAGCTTTTGCAATTTGCGGTCTGGACGGGACTCGAACCCGCGACCCCCTGCGTGACAGGCAGGTATTCTAACCAACTGAACTACCAGACCATTGCCTTATTGCGGATGCAAATATACACCTCATTTTAAAACCCGCAAATGTTTTTTCATTTTTTTTTAGTTTATTTTTTACTGTTTTATGCAAATTTCTGTCTTTCAACAAGATATGTTGTGAGAATTTTGTCAAAATCTTTTGTTATATCTGCTTTTACATATTTTATTTTGTATTGAGAACATTTTAATTTAAGTTCATAAAAATAGGAAGCAACTGCTTTTTGATAATTTTCTTTAATATTATCGGCATATAAATTTACGTGCTCACCAGTTTCTAAATCTATAAATCGAGTGGGTCGATTATTAAAATCAAAGTTTAGTTCCTTAGTGCTATCGAAAGTATGGAATAATACTACTTCGTGTTTATTATATTTAAGATGTCTTAATGCTTCAAATAATTTTTCTGGACTTGAGGTAGCTTGAAACATATCCGTAAATAAAAAGATCAATGATCTGCGGTGAATTTTTTCTGCAATTTGATGCAAAAAGGTATAGGTGTCGGTATTTCTTGTATCTGGAGTCGAAGATACTATTTGACTTAATTTGCTCAAAAGCATTTGGTGATGCCTTTCACTACCTTTTTCTTGAGAATAATAGTCATAAGTGTTGCTGTAAATACTTAAACCAATAGCATCTCGTTGTTTTTTAAGAATGTTCATCAAGCAAGCAGTTGCCAACACCGAAAAACTAATTTTATTTAGTGAACCTAAATGATGTTCTTTAACCTCAGGATAATGCATAGAAGAAGAATTATCAATGATAATATGACACCTAAGATTGGTCTCTTCTTCATATCTTTTAGTAAATAATTTATCTGTTTTTGCATACAATTTCCAATCAATATGTTTCGTGCTTTCTCCATTATTGTATACTTTGTGTTCTGCAAATTCTGCAGAGAATCCATGAAAAGGACTTTTATGCATTCCAGAAATAAAACCTTCTACCACTTGTTTAGCTAAAAGTTCAAGATTCGTAAAGCCTCCAGTTTTGTTAATTTCATTTTGGATATTCATCCTTCGCTACGTATTAAGAGTATTCGTTTTAATAATTCAAACAATATAAGGATACTAAATTACTAATCCTGCCAGCCATAAGCGAAATTTTTCTTTTGGTTTTTTCTTTTCATTTGTTTGTAGTTGTTTTAAGGTTAACCAAAAATCGTGCTTGTTTTCTTTATATTTACAAATATAATCGAGGATTTTTTATCGGATACCTATACGGATATCACACCAGATGATAAGTTTTCGCCATTTAAAGTCAAAAAGATTAAAGATAAATGTGATGCGTCTGATACTATTATAGCTATATGTATGCAAAGAGATGCTAAAGAACGAGTTCCAGAATGGGAAGAAATAGCTGCAACTGCTATGGCTGTCCAGAATATGTGGCTTACATGCGCAGCTAATAACGTTGGATGCTATTGGAGTAGTCCCGTATCAATAAAATATGCAGACCAGTTTTTTGAACTTGAAGAAGGAGAAAGGTGCCTAGGTTTTCTTTATATAGGTAATTACGATAAAGAAGATGAGTTATCTTCTAAAAGAAATCCAGTCGAAGAGAAAGTAAAATGGTTCGATTAGTAAATAAAAAACCCTTCCAAATTGGAAGGGTTTTTACATATATATGACTATATATTATTGCTTTTTAAGTGCATCAGTAGCTTTATTAGCTCCGTCTTTTACTGCATCTTTTGCAGCATCAACTGCATCACCAGCAGCGTCTTTTGCAGCATCAACTGCATCACCAGCAGCATCTTTTGCAGCATCAACCGCACCGTCTACTGCTTCTCCAGCAGCAGCTTTTACTGAATCTACTACTTCTCCAGCAGCTTCTTTTGCTTCTTCAACTGCTTCTCCAGCAGCTTCTTTCGCTTCTTCAGCAGCTTCTTTTACTTCTTCAACAGCTTCATTAGCAGCATCTTCTGCTTTTGTTGTGTCTTTACAAGAAGTTACTGAAACAGCTAACGTTAGAGCAATTGCTCCTAAAAATAATCTTTTCATAATTGATAGATATAGTTAATTGGGTTATTGAACGCCAAATTTAACATTTTATTTTATATATTGTTTTTTTCGATCAAGTATTTCCAATACCTTTTTGGAAGATGTTGTATATGTAGTTTTGAATTTTTCCTGGATTTTATATTAACGTTGTCAAAATACGTTTTCCATAATTGTTGAAATTCCAACTCATCATTAGTATAATATTCTTTGTTAATTGTAGTAGTGTGTTTGGAAAAATAGTCTAAAGTAATTATCTCTACTTTCTGAAGGTTATAAAATATTCCATAAGCTCTTTTAATATCATAGATTAACCATTTTTGATCCGCATAGCGATCCGTAAAGTGGTGTATTAATAAAGGTAGTACATTAAAATCAGGTTCTACAGTGGCAGTGTAGATTTCATCTTTAGTTTTTTTAAATCTTACAAAAGCTTCCATACGGTGTTTCTCTCTACTAACCATTTTTGCTACTTGGCTTATTTTAAGAATATCTTTGCTGCTATAATCAATAAATTTAGAATTTGTGGCCTTAAAAGTATTCTTTATATAAGAAAATATGGTGTTTTCGACACCTTTAATTTCACTTAAGAATGCCCTGAAAAGAATTTTCTGTTGTGATATGTCGGTTTTATCCTTGATCCCTTTCCAGACTCTTTTTGCTTTAGTTTTATCCGTATGAATTGTTTCGGAAATCGTAAATAGTTGATTATTTATTTCTTGTTGTTTTTGTATAATTGGCGAATCAATTTTTTGTTCATAGATCATAAAAACACATGATAGGAATCCATCAAAACTTCCATCGTATTGTAAAATAGTTTGTGGATTCATAGTATTACGTTTAAGGAAATAAGCTGAGTTGATTTGTAAAATATTTATTGTGCTTACTTTTGGAAGAATTCACAATAAGTTTTTTTAAGTCTAATGGAGCTATATCTTTATGAAAAAAATTTGTAGAATTACAGGTTATAAAATATTTGGACCTGTTTAGAGAGATACCAATTGCCTTAAGATGTGACCAATCTAATTTTCTAAAGCTTCTAGCTTGTAGTATTTTGTATACGGATTGCATTCCGATTCCAGGTACTCTAGCAATTATATTTTTATCAGCTGTATTAATATCAATCGGAAAAACTTCCATGTTTCGTAAAGCCCAGCTCAATTTTGGATCTATATCTAATTCTAGGTTTTTATGTTGATCGTTTAATAATTCCTGGATTGAAAATCCATAAAAGCGAAGTAACCAATCAGTTTGGTATAATCTGTTTTCTCTTAAAATTGGCACCTCAGTCTGTATAGAAGGTAGTCGATTGTCCGTGGTTATTGGTATATAACCTGAGTAATAGACTCTACGCATATTAAATTTTTGATAATAATAGTTTGCAGAATACATAATATCTCTATCGCTCTCTCCTGTCGCTCCAATAATCATCTGAGTACTTTGACCTGCAGGAGCATATTTAGGAGTGTTTTTTATCGATTTTCGTTCAGATTTATACCGAATGATTTCATTTTTCACCTTTCTCATAGGTTTTATAAAATCTTCATGTTTTTTGTCTGGGGCCAAAAGTTTTAGTCCTGATATTGTAGGAATTTCTATGTTAACGCTTAATCGGTCAGCGTAAAGTCCAGCTTCTCTCATAAGTTCATCACTTGCACCAGGAATTGATTTTAAATGAATGTAACCATTAAAATTCTCTTCTAGTCTTAGTTTCTTTGCCACGGCTACTAAGCGTTCCATTGTATAATCAGAATTTTTGAAGATTCCAGAACTTAAAAATAAACCTTCTATATAGTTTCTTCTGTAAAAATTTATGGTCAGGTCGACTACTTCTTGGATTTTAAATGCGGCTCTTTTTATGTCATTGCTTTTTCTTGTAACACAGTATGCGCAATCAAATATACAGTGATTGGTAAGTAAAATTTTTAATAAGGATACACAGCGTCCGTCTTCTGTATAACTATGGCATATACCCATTCCAGTATTATTGCCTAATCCTTTTTGCGTATTTGCTCTTTTTCCTCCACTACTTGCACAAGATACATCGTATTTAGCTGCATCGGCAAGAATCGATAGTTTTTCAGTGATTCTATCAAACGACATACGAATTTTGATTGGATGTCTTGATTTCGTGCTTTAATGCTCTAAATATTTCTTCAATGTCAACAAGGATTTGATAATCTGTAAAACGCAATACGGTTATACCCAAAGAATGAATGTGTAATTTTTTAGGAGCATCCTGACTATATACTTCAGAAAATTCGTGGGCATATCCATCTATTTCTATAGCAATTTTTAATACAGGACAATAAAAGTCAAAAATATAATTGCCAACCTTATGATTCCTAATGAAATAAAATCCTTTTTTGGTTAAACCCTCATAAAGTTCTTCTGTTGCTGGGATAGAATTATTTAATGAATACTTAATGATTTTTTCTGATTCCGGTTGATGTAATACAATTTGTGATCTCATAAGATTATAGTTGACTAGTAATTTTTCCAAATTTATGGAATTATTCCAATAAAATAAAAATGAAATAGTGTTAAAATTGGAATTATTCCAAAAAACAGTATATTTGTTACATAATTATCCCTAACCGGAGTAACCGAAATGTATGCTAATAAATAAATAATAGTTGTATGGATAATTTAACTAACCAAACCATTCAACGCTTTAAATCAATCCGTGAGGAAAATCATTTTACACAATCTGATTTTGCTAAAATTTTGAATATTAAAAATTCTACTGCGGATATAGAAAGAGGAAAAACAAAGATTTCAGGAAAAGTAGTTTCTAAATTACTTCAGGAGTTTGGAGTGAATCCTTTATGGTTGTTTGGCGAGAGTGATCAAAAGAGAATTCAGTTACATAATGGTGATGTTACACCTAAGGTTGTTACCGTGGATTCGGAGAATAATGAAAATATTGTTCTTGTAAATGTAAAGGCGGCAGCTGGTTATCCGCATAACGTTCAGGATGTGGATTGGTATCAACAATTACCTGCGTTTGATATACCATTGCCAGAATATAGGAATGCTACGTATAGAGGGTTTCAGGTAGAAGGAGATAGTATGTTGCCTGTTTTGGAGCCTAAAGAATGGGTTATTGGAAAAGCTATAAATAGTCTTTCAGAATTGAGTAGTAATGCTTTGTATGTTGTAGTTTTACAGGATAGTGTAGTGGTAAAGAAAGTTAGAAAGAATGAAGATTCTTCGGTATTGACGTTAATTTCTCTAAACACTGATTACTTACCATTTACAATCCAAACACATCAAATAGTAGAGGTTTGGGAAGTGAACAGTAAACTGAGTTTTAATATTGATGCAAATTCTGATACTGCAAGTATTAAACAATTACAGGATGCAATGATGGTTTTGACATCGGAAGTTAGAAGTTTGAAAAACTAATCTATAAACCCATGTTTTCTTGCGTGTTCTTCCGCTTCTTGTGATGAGTGAACAAGTAGGATAGGAGTTATGGTAAAAGAATTAATAATATCCATGATTCTTTTTTCTTTTCTCTTGTGATTAACACTTCTCAGATAAATTGCTAATATTCGGTCGGGAAATTGTCCTGCTATTTCTGTATAAATATGTGCATCTTTTTCGCCACTGTCTCCAATAAGTATGAACTTTAAATTAGGATATATTTTTAGGATATTTAAAATTTCTGACTGTTTATGTGGAGCCGTTGGTTTTGGTGTTTTGTCAAAGGGTGTTCTAAAATCTCTTAATAAAATAGGTCCTTCTGGGAAGTAATGTTTTTTTAAAAAAGCGGTTAAATAATCATATAAGTTCCAAGGGCTATTACTAACATAAAAAATTGGATTAGTTGATTTTTTGGCTTTACCTAGTTTAAGTTTCTGATAAAATTGGACAGTTCCTTCAAGCGGCAGTCTCCTATCAAAATTTTTAAAAAAAGTGTTTGCAATTACTCGCCACTTTAAGATAGATGCTACACCAGTATGCAGAATTGTATCATCAATATCACTGATTATACCATAAGAAGCTTTTTTAGAAGGAACTAACATTTTTCCCTTAAAGATATTTGATTGAATTACATTCTTGTTACCTGTAGTTTGATAGGAAACTATATAATTAATATATCCTTCTTTATTTAGTAATTCATTAGAGTTTGATATAATTTCGTCAAAATTATAGTATCCTTCGGCATCCGTGGTTGTAGTGTATTTTTGTCCATTAGATAATTTTAGATCGATATGCGCTTTTCTAATTTCATCACTTTCGAACTGTCGATAAATGTTTCGTAATGTTTTGAAAGTTCCTGTATTTCCATCGAAATTGACATTCTCATTTTCTAGTGCTCTTCCAGTTGCCCTTAATCTGTTTGTAGTTCCATATCCTAAGTAAGAATTAATTCGTAATGGTTTTTTTTTGAACATTATAATTGTAATTATGCTGCAATATAAAGATAAAAAACCCCGCTAAATAGCGAGGTTTTTTATTAAATAGCTTTAAATATTATTTTATTGAAGCTTTAATTTCTTCAATTTTTATTTTTACATCTTTCTCAGTCCCTTTAAGTTTTTTTACTTCGGTAGAAGTTTTTCCATTGACAGTTTTAGTTATGGTAACTCTAGCATTTGCCATATCACCATCCATATTCATTTCAACTTGAATTAGTTTCCCTATTTTATCAGAAGAAGATGTTGTTTCTATAACTTCTATTTCATTGGTTGCAACGGCAGTTTCAGAAGTGTGTCCGCCAAGAATAGGTGCAATTACAAGACCGATTAGACATGTTAATTTAATTAAGATGTTCATGGATGGTCCAGAAGTATCTTTAAAAGGGTCTCCAACTGTATCTCCCGTTACGGCTGCTTTGTGAGCATCGGAACCTTTGTAAGTCATTTCTCCATTTATTTCTACACCTGCTTCAAATGATTTTTTAGCATTGTCCCAAGCTCCACCGGCGTTATTTTGGAATATAGCCCATAAAACACCAGAAACTGTAACTCCGGCCATATATCCACCTAACATTTCTGCTATAGCCTGATTATTCATTCCAAAAACCATGGGAATAAAAGCTATTGCTAATGGAAACCCTATAGTCAGCAATCCAGGTAACATCATTTCTCTTAAAGAGGCTTTAGTAGAAATTGCGACACATTTGTCATATTCAGGTTTTCCAGTTCCTTCCATAATTCCGGCAATCTCTTTAAATTGTCGACGCACTTCATATACCATTTCCATTGCTGCTTTTCCTACAGCATTCATCGCTAAAGCAGAGAATACTACAGGTACCATTCCACCAACAAATAACATGGCTAATACAGGTGCTTTAAAGATGTTGATTCCGTCAATTTCTGTAAATGTTACATATGCAGCGAATAGAGCTAAGGAAGTCAACGCTGCAGATGCAATAGCAAATCCTTTTCCAGTTGCGGCTGTCGTGTTTCCTACTGAGTCTAAAATATCAGTTCGCTCTCTTACGATTGGTTCTTGTTCACTCATTTCTGCAATTCCTCCTGCATTATCAGCAATAGGTCCAAAAGCGTCAATTGCTAATTGCATTGCCGTTGTAGCCATCATAGCAGATGCAGCCATAGCTACACCATAAAATCCAGCAAAAGCATAAGATGCCCAAATAGCTCCTGCAAATAATAAGACAGAAGAAAAAGTCGAAATCATACCAGTAGCTAGACCAGCGATAATGTTAGTTCCTGCTCCAGTACTTGATTTTTGTACAATTTCTAATATAGGCTTTTTGCCTAAACCTGTATAATATTCAGTAACGGCAGAAATTACTCCTCCTACAAAAAGACCAACCAATGTAGCGTAAAATACCCGCATTGCAGAAATATCTATTAAACCTTCTCCGAAAAATTCCATTTTCATGGTTTCAGGAAGCATATATGTACATAGACCAAAACAAGATGCAGCTACTAATGCGATTGATGTCCAGTTTCCGATATTAAGAGCTCCCATAACTTGGGCTTCTTTAGCATCGTTACTTTTTATTTTTACAAGCATCGTTCCGATAATAGAAATAATAATTCCAGCTCCTGCTATTGCAACAGGTAATAAAACAGGTCCAATACCATCAAACCCTTCACTGACAATATTTCCTCCCATATCTTTAATGATATAATTACCTAATACCATTGCCGCTAATACTGTGGCTACATAGGAACCAAATAAATCTGCACCCATACCTGCAACATCTCCAACATTATCTCCAACATTGTCCGCAATTGTAGCGGGATTACGAGGATCATCTTCCGGGATCCCTGCTTCTACTTTTCCAACTAAATCTGCTCCTACATCAGCAGCTTTTGTGTAAATTCCTCCACCAACACGAGCAAACAAAGCAATAGATTCAGCTCCTAAGGAGAATCCTGCTAAAGTTTCCAGAACAACAGTCATATCAGATGTGTTGGTCCATTGTCCTCCCATAAAATAATGAAAAAAGACAATGAAAAAAGCAGTTAATCCTAAAACTGCTAAACCTGCAACACCAAGACCCATTACTGTACCTCCACCAAAGGAAATTTTTAGCGCATTTGGTAAGCTATTACGAGCTGCTTGTGTAGTTCTTACATTGGTTTTGGTAGCAATTTTCATCCCTATATTACCTGCAAATGCAGAGAAAACCGCTCCAAATATAAAAGCAATAACAATTAACCAATGAGTAGTTGGTACTACAAAAGATACAATAGTAAGTAATACACTTACTATTACTACAAATATTGCAAGTAATTTATACTCTGCATTTAGGAAAGCTAAGGCTCCTTCGTATATATGATCTGAAATTTCTTTCATTTTTCCATCACCGGCATCTTGTTTCATTACCCAAGATTTTTTAACCAGCATATAAATAAGCCCTAGTAATGCCAAAACAATTGGCATATAAATCATATTTGATTCCATTAAATGTATTTTTAGTTAATTAGTCACTAAATGTAGTAAAATAAAGCTAAAAAGAAAAAGCGCAATATTCTTTACAAAATATTGCGCTTTTATTTATTTTTTGTATGGACTTTAGTGAATACTGAATAAACCTTTTGGTTTATTTGGCATATCCTCAAAACGTTTTACACAGGCTTTGATAATTTCTCTGGCTTCATCTATATTTCCCCAGCCACCAACATCTACTTTTTTCTCTTCTAAATCTTTGTATACTTGGAAGAAATGTTCTATTTCTTTTATAAGGTGTGGATTCATTTCTTTTAGATCGGCTAAACGACTAGCGATAGGATCTGCTACAGGTACACAAATGATTTTTTCATCTGGACCTTTTTCATCCGTCATATGAAAAACACCTATTGGTTTAACTTCTATTACACATCCAGGAAATGTAGGTTCTGTTACCAATACTAGAACATCAAGTGGGTCACCATCTAATGCCAAAGTTTCTGGGATAAATCCATAATCTGCTGGATACATCATAGAAGAAAAGATCATGCGATCATAGCGGATCTTTTTTATATCAAAATCGTATTCGTATTTATTTCGGCTTCCTTTTGGAATTTCGATTAGTACATCGAAACTATCGCGATTTGCTGCGCTCATATTATTATTCTCATTTTTATGGGCGGCAAATATAAGTATTACAAGGGTTTGGTTAAAATTTATAACCAAAAATAACAGATTTTTGTGCTAATATTTAATGTTACGGTAACCTTAAACCTTTTCGTAAAAATAATAGTACAGTTTATAAAATAAATAAGCAAAAATATAAAGCTTGATAAAAGAGATTAAATCATATAGAATTTATCTCTTTTAGAAATAGAACCCGAAAGATCCTGTTACTCCAAAATCACGGGCATCAGGGTTATCGAAGTAATTTCCTCTAAAGTGAAAATCAATTCTGAATACTTTAAAGATATTTCCAACTCCAACACTATATTCCCAGTAGATTTCTTCATCCGGAGCTCCTACAGTTTGTAAGAAACCAGAGGCATCTAGTGCGATATTTTCATCAGATAACTCACCCCAAACTCCTCGAATGCCAACAAGTTCTCGTAAATTTAATTTTCTAAGTAACGGTATTCTAGAAAAAATTCTACCATTAAAATTATGTTCAATATGTACAGCGGCATAAGTATCTGTAACAAATTCGTAAAAATTTAATAACGGAAATGTATTTTGAATTGATAAGTATGTCTGATTACCAGGTACAACACTTAGCAGTCCTAAAGGTACTTCTCCAAACGTTTTACCTACTTCTAAAGAGCTACTAAGAACACCAAAACCACCAATATTCCATGGTTGCCTATAGAAGAATTGAAGTTTTTGATACTCAAAATCACTTTCTAAGATATGATCTAGTCCTAAAGAATAATTAAGGAATAATTGTGCATAGTCGCCATCGTTTACTGTTATTTTATCTACACCGTATCCGGTTGTTTTACGTCCTGGATAATAGGCCAGCGTAGTAGCTATTTCTGCTTGCTTAATTTCAGATTTTATTTCACCAGTTTCAGGATCGAAAAAGTCAAGACTAAATAAATCATCATCTGCTGGTTTTAATGTTCTATATGATCCAGTGACTCCTATAGTGAAATTCTTTCGTGGTTCTATTTGCATCGAAAAAGCCGATAGGTTAATTGATGTTAATCTACTGTTATCACCTGTGGCAACTATCGATGAAGAGGCTAAACTTCGTCCCTCGACATCGTTTGTGTTAGTTAGACTGGCTCCTAATTGTTCTACATCTCTTCGATTTCCAGCTGAAACTATTAATCTTGACTTTCTGTCTACTAGATATTTTCCAGAAATTCCGTATTTAAACTTATTATCTCTAAAACCGTAAGCTCCATATCCTTCTATCCTCCATCTATCATTTGCAGTAAAATACGTGCGACCTCCAGCTCTTAATCTAAACCCTTCAATCGTATTATATCCCACTGTAGAGAATAAAGGACCAAAATCCCATCCATTAAATTCTACATAACCTGTAGCTAATATGGTACCTACGTTATAAAGTCTTTTAAAAGCTTTTACTGTTCTAAGGGTGTCTAGTAATTTGTATACTTTTTGTTCGTCTTTGTTCAGATCTTCCATTCTGGCGTTAGTCCAAAAAGAATCGTCTCTATTATAAATATCTTGATTATAAGGGTCTACTTGGCTTTGGTAGAATTTTTTATCTTTCTTTTGGTCAAATTTGTAATTATCATAAAGGGTAGTTCTTTTACCATACATTCCCCTAGATTTCTCCTTTTTATTAAAAGCAAAATCTGATTGAAAATAATCTTTGGTAATAAGGAAAATGGAATCATTAAGAACATCAAATTCCTGTTCGATGTATAAGTCTTTTACCCAGTTAATATTAGCACTTTTGGTAACTTCTAGGTTGATTTCTTTGATTGCCCAAGTAGTGTCATTTACCCAAAAATCTCCTTTAAAAGTAAGTTCATTTTTTCTTCTAGGATAGTAGATAATGTTATAACACCATTTGTTTCCTATGTAAGCACTGTCTGATAAGACGTAATTATATACATTGATCCCAGTTCTAGAAAGAGGACTGGTAAAACTTTTGTCAAAAAACTTTAGATAATTGTCATAGATATCGTAATCAGAATATAAATCTTTTACGAATGCTATAAGAGTTTGATTATCGCTAAAACCTGCATTTTTATTACCTTTTAAAACCTCTTTAAGTTCGTTTAACTCATTATCACCATATACCTTAGAAATTGCTTCGTTAAGAAAGATAGGGAGGTAGGTTTTACCGGTAATTCTCGAAGTATCAATATCTTCGAAAATAAATTCCATACCATTAAAAATTCTACTATTAACTAGAGCGCTATCAATGGTGTTTAGATCGAATTCAAGTTTTTCGTACTTATCATAATTATACTGCTTAAACTTTTTAACACCATTTTCTCTTCTATTATCCCAAATTTTACGAAGAATATCTATAGCTGGGTTATTTTTTTTAGAAGTCTTTCCTTTATAAATGACAACTTCGTCTAATGAGGCCGCCTCTTCTTCTAAAACAACTTCCATGTTATAAGTGGTGCGTTTAGAAAGTTTTATTGTTTTTGTTTCAAAACCAATAAAAGATACCTTAATACTACTGTGATTTTGATCAGATTCCATATAGAATTTACCATTTTCATCCGTAATAGTTCCAATAGTTGAATTTACGAAAACAATGTTTGCAAATGGAACGGATTGTTTATTACTATCATAAACATAACCACTTACTTTAGTTTGTGCGAAAACGAAGGAGTTGCTAAAAGCAAAAAATAATAACCCTAAAACCCAATATTTCATCTAATATTTTTAAATAATTATGATTAGCATCATTAAATTAATTTGATTTTAAAAAATCAAAAAGGAGCAATTAAGCCCTTTTTTTATTAGTCAATTAGTATGTTGTAACCTAATTCTATAGTATCAATTTAATGTTGCTCTATCTAAAACACATCAATATATAAAAACCCTACCTCTTATATTTTACAAATTCAAAAATGTTTTGTGTTAAGCTTTTGATTATAGAGCTTAACACAAAACATTTTTAAATATATAAACTCAAAATTTCAAAGTGCCCTAAAAATTGACGTTTGTAAACTTGTGATATTTCATCAAATTTCGAGCCAACTTTTATGATGCAGCAAATCAAAATTTAAAAATCTATCAGACGCAAAGAAAAAGGGTTCCTTTTATTTATACATTACTTTTTTGACAGCTTTAACAACATCTTTACTGTTTGGTAACCATTCTTCAAATAAAACCGGTGAATAAGGTGTTGGGGTATCAGCTGTATTTATTTTTATGACAGGAGCATCTAAATAATCAAAAATATTAGATTGAACCTGATACGTTATTTCAGATGCGATATTTGCTAATGGCCAAGCTTCTTCTAGAATAACAAGTCGATTTGTCTTTTTTACTGAAGTAAAAATAGCATCCAAGTCTAGAGGGCGTACAGTTCTAAGGTCTATAATTTCGCAGGTGATGTTTTCTTTCGCAAGTTCATCTGCAGCTTTTACGGCTTCCTTAATAATTTTACCAAAAGACACGATTGTTACATCAGCACCTTCTCTAATAGTTTCTGCAACACCAAGTGGTATTGTGTATTCTCCTTCGGGTACTTCACCTTTATCTCCATACATTTGCTCACTTTCCATGAAAATAACTGGGTCATTATCACGGATAGCAGATTTTAATAAACCTTTAGCGTCTTTAGGGTTAGAAGGGATTACTACTTTTAGTCCTGGAGTATTTGCAAACCAGTTTTCAAAAGCCTGAGAGTGTGTAGCACCTAATTGTCCAGCAGATGCAGTAGGTCCTCTAAATACGATAGGAATATTAAATTGTCCACCACTCATTTGACGCATTTTTGCAGCGTTATTAATGATTTGGTCAATTCCAACTAATGAAAAGTTGAAAGTCATAAATTCTATGATCGGACGATTACCATTCATTGCGCTACCAACCCCTATACCAGAAAAACCTAGCTCAGATATTGGAGTGTCAATAACTCTATCTGGGCCAAACTCATCAAGCATACCTTTACTAGCTTTATAAGCTCCATTGTACTCAGCTACTTCTTCACCCATAAGATAAATAGATTCATCTCGGCGCATTTCTTCGCTCATTGCTTCGCAAATTGCTTCTCTGAATTGTATCGTTTTCATTTCTAAAATAATTATTTTTGTGCTACACGAAAGGCAAAAGTAGCAATTAATACCTTTTACTAATCATTGAAAATTGAAAAATTTACTATGCATGCATAGTAAATTCGACATTTTATTTGTACCTTCGCTTTTATTATTAAATTCTCAAAAAATACCTATATAAAATGAAGATATTAGTTTGTATTAGCCATGTGCCGGACACTACTTCTAAAATTAATTTTACTGAAGGAGATACAAAGTTTGACACAAATGGAGTACAGTTTGTAATTAATCCTAATGATGAGTTTGGATTAACACGCGCTATGTGGTTTAAAGAAAAACAAGGTGCATCTGTTGATGTTGTAAATGTTGGAGGAGCTGAAACTGAACCTACTTTAAGAAAAGCTTTAGCTATTGGAGCAGATAATGCAATTAGAGTTAATACAGAAGCTACAGATGGTTTTTATGTGGCAAAGCAACTGGCTAAAGTTGTGCAAGATGGGGGATATGATCTTGTAATTGCAGGAAGAGAATCTATTGATTATAATGGAGGTATGGTGCCAGGTATGTTAGCTGCCCTAACAGGAGCTAATTTTGTAAATACTTGTATTGGATTAGAGATAGAAGGAGATACTGCCACTGCAGTTCGTGAGATTGATGGAGGAAAAGAAACTTCGACAACTACATTACCACTTGTAGTTGGTGGTCAAAAAGGGTTGGTAGAAGAAAGTGATCTTCGAATTCCTAATATGAGAGGAATTATGATGGCTCGTAAAAAACCGCTTACCGTTATAGAAGCTATAGAGGCTACACAAGAAACAAAAGCTGTTAAGTTCGAGAAACCAGCTCCAAAAGGAGATGTAACTTTGGTTTCTCCTGATAATGTAGGTCAATTAGTTGAGTTATTACATAACGAAGCTAAAGCAATATAATAATTTTAAAGAATGTCTACTATCATAATAATGGTATTAGATTCAATATAAAAAAAACAGTATATATGTCAGTTTTAGTATACACAGAAAGTGAAGGAGGCAAATTTAAGAAAGCTGCTTTTGAGGTTGCATCCTATGCAAAAGAAATAGCAAATATGCTAGGTACTACTGTTACCGCAGTTAGCGTTAACGTGGAGAATAGTAGTGATCTTGGAACATATGGAGTAGATAAAGTTTTAGAAATTAAAAACGATAAGCTAGCTACGTTTAGTGCAAAAGCATATGCAGATTCATTGAAGCAAGCGGCGGAAAAAGAAGGAGCAAAAGTTGTAGTAGTTAGTTCTAGTGCGGATAGTAAGTTTTTAGCTTCTATGTTAGCTGTTAATCTTGATGCAGGATATGCTTCTAACGTTGTTGCATTACCTGAAAATGTAGCTCCTTTTACTGTAAAAAGAACAGCTTTTACGAATAAAGCGTTTAATATTACGGAGATTTCTACAGATGTAAAAATAGTAGGATTATCTAATAACGCATTCGGATTAAAAGAAATTCAAGGTGCTGCGGCAGCAGAAGGTTTTGATCCATCATTATCGGATGCAGATTTTGGTGTTAATGTAACATCAGTAGATAAGGCAACGGATAAAGTATCTATTGCAGATGCAGAAGTTGTGGTTTCTGGAGGTAGAGGTCTTAAGGGACCAGAGAATTGGGGAATGATAGAGGAGTTAGCTGATGTTCTTGGAGCCGCTACTGCTTGTTCTAAGCCCGTAAGTGATATGGGGTGGAGACCTCACGGTGAACATGTAGGACAGACAGGAAAGCCTGTAGCTACCAACTTATATATTGCTGTTGGGATTTCTGGAGCAATTCAACATCTTGCAGGAATTAATTCTAGTAAGGTAAAAGTAGTAATAAACAATGATCCTGAAGCACCTTTCTTTAAGGCTGCAGATTATGGTATTGTTGGTGATGCCTTTGAGGTAGTACCTCAGTTAATTGAAAAATTAAAGGAATTTAAGGCGAATAACGCATAATTTTCATAAATTGTGCCCAATCAAGGGCTGTTTGAACTCAGGTAAAGTCCATTTGTTCAAACAGCCTTTTTTTTATTGAAAATTACTATGAGTTTAGTTCGTCTGAACATAAAAGGAATATCTTACAGTCAAACCCAAAATGGGGCCTATGCATTAATTTTAAGCGAGGTAGATGGAGAAAGAAAATTACCAATTGTTATTGGTGCATTCGAGGCACAATCCATAGCAATTGCTTTAGAAAAGGAGATTAAACCTCCTCGTCCATTAACTCATGATCTATTTAAAAACTTCGCTGATCGATTTGATGTAGTGGTTAAACAGGTAATCATTCATAAGTTAGTGGATGGTGTTTTTTATTCAAGTATTATTTGCGAGCGTGATAAGATCGAAGAGATAATAGATGCTAGAACGAGTGATGCCATAGCACTTGCATTGCGTTTTCAAGCGCCTATTTTTACGTATAAAAACATCTTGGATCAAGCGGGAATTTATCTTAAGGTAAATCCTAAGAAAGATGATGATGCTGCTGAAAGTCTACTTGTAGATGAATTAGTTTCAGATGATGTAGAAATGGTAGGTAAAGAAACTAGTTATCAAGATTTATCTCTCGAAGAATTAAATCGCATGTTGGATCAAGCTGTTGGCAATGAGGATTATGAATTGGCAGCCAGAATAAGAGATGAAATTTCAAAACGAGGTTAGTTTTGAAGACGTTTATCACATATTCCGAAATAATATATTATTACTTTCTAATTATATGAAAAAAGGACTACTATTTCTCCTACTATCATTATTTACTATTACTATTTTATCAGCACAGTCTATAGAAAAAGAATGGATTCTAAAGAATGTTGAAGGAGCCTCTGATAATATATTTAAAGTTGGAGACAACGATTATTTAAATTTAGAAGAAGGTTTGTTTTCTTATAAGTTTAATAATCGATTAGAAAATCTTAAAGGTGATTACCTTGCTCAAGGTAATGTGTTGTTGTTTTTTCCTGATACCGCAGAGGACTCTATTATAAAATATAAAATTCGAAGTACTACAGATTCTACTTTAGTTTTATCTAAAAGAGATGTGATATATTCTTTTATTCCTAAAAAGGAAATAACCGACGTTGCTCCTGTACCAACAAATAGTGAACTAATTCCTAATCAAGGTTTTTCTTTTTCGAGTTTCTGGAGAGGAGTTTTAGGAATGATTGTCTTACTAGCTATTGCATTTCTATTTAGTAGTAATAGAAAAGCAATTAATTGGAAAACAGTTGGCCTAGGTGTTTGTTTTCAGTTAGTTATTGCTATTGGGGTTTTGAGAGTTCCGTTTGTTCAAACAATATTCGAATGGGTAGGAAGCCTGTTTGTTAGTGTATTAGACTTTACTAGGGCAGGAAGTAAATTTCTGTTTGAAGGTTTGGTTGTTGATATGGATACTTTTGGTTTTATATTTGCTTTTCAAGTATTACCCACTATTATATTCTTTTCGGCTTTAACTTCATTATTATTTTATTTAGGTGTCATCCAAAAGGTAGTAAAGGGACTTGCCTGGTTATTAACTAAAGCGCTAAAGATATCAGGAGCAGAAAGTTTAAGTGTAGCTGGTAACATTTTTTTAGGTCAAACAGAGGCGCCTTTATTGATTAAAGCGTACTTAGAAAAAATGAATAAATCCGAAATGCTATTGGTTATGATCGGTGGTATGGCAACTGTTGCGGGAGCTGTATTAGCAGCATATATAGGTTTTTTGGGAGGAGACGATCCGATTTTGAGATTGCAATTTGCAAAACACCTGTTGGCTGCATCTGTAATGGCTGCACCAGGAGCGATTATTATTTCTAAGATATTATTTCCACAGACAGAAGAAATTAATACCGATGTATATGTTTCTTCAGAAAAAATAGGATCTAATATTTTAGATGCTATTGCAAATGGAACAACTGAAGGTTTGAAACTGGCAGTAAATGTTGGAGCTATGTTGTTAGTATTTGTGGCTTTTATTGCAATGCTTAATGGTATGTTAGGTTGGGTCGGAGATATAACATCTGTTAATACTTGGATTGCATCAAACACAGCATACCAAAGTTTATCTCTTGAACTTATTTTGGGCTATATTTTTGCACCATTAATGTGGTTAATTGGAGTTGCAAAAGAAGACATCGCTTTAATGGGACAACTTCTCGGTATTAAGTTAGCTGCTAGTGAGTTTGTTGGTTATATACAATTAGCCGATTTAAAAAATGTAGCAAACGTGACACATTTGACTTATAATAAATCAGTAATCATGGCTACGTATATGTTATGTGGTTTTGCAAACTTTGCATCAATTGGAATACAGATTGGAGGGATTGGTTCTCTTGCACCTGGACAACGAAAAACATTATCAGAGTTTGGAATGAAAGCTTTAATAGGTGGTACGATCGCTTCACTTTTATCAGCCACTATCGCCGGAATGATTATCGGATAAAATAAGATAGATTTTTTTGTTAAAAATGTAATTGTGGATTAGATTTTACAAGTATTTCATAATCTACGCATTAAACGATATCTCAAAACCTATTTTTTGTATATTTGACAGAAATTAGTATAATTTTAACAAACTCAAAAAGAAAGTTAGTAAGGGAGTATGAAGCAATATTTGGATCTGGTACGTCATGTGCTAGAAAATGGAAATGAAAAGGAAGACAGAACGGGAACAGGAACCAAAAGTGTTTTTGGATATCAAATGCGTTTTGATTTGAGCGAAGGTTTCCCAATGGTGACTACCAAGAAACTTCATTTAAAGTCTATTATACACGAGCTATTATGGTTTTTAAATGGAGATACAAATGTTAAGTATCTACAGGAAAATGGAGTTCGTATTTGGAATGAATGGGCAGATGAAAATGGAGATTTAGGACCAGTTTATGGACATCAATGGCGTAATTGGAATGGAGATGAAATTGATCAAATTAAAGAAATCGTCGAAGCTTTAAAAAATAATCCAGATAGTAGACGAATGTTGGTATCTGCGTGGAACCCTAGTGTTTTGCCGGATACATCTAAATCTTTTTCGGAAAATGTGGCGAATGGAAAAGCCGCATTGCCTCCTTGCCATGCCTTTTTTCAATTTTATGTAGCTAATGGGAAATTATCTTGTCAGTTATATCAAAGAAGTGCTGATATTTTCTTAGGAGTACCATTTAACATAGCTTCTTATGCCTTGTTTACAATGATGATGGCGCAAGTTTGCGGTTATGAAGCGGGAGAGTTTGTACATACATTTGGAGATGCTCATATTTATAATAATCATAAAGAACAATTAGAATTACAGTTGTCTAGAACTCCTAAAAAATTACCAACTATTAGGATCAATCCTAAGGTAGAAAATATTTTTGGCTTCGTTTTTGATGACTTCATACTGGAAGACTATAATCCGCACCCTCATATTAAAGGTGCAGTTGCAGTTTAACCCCCCAAAACTTAAACTGAATACTATGAAAAAACTACTACTTATTGCAACAATTTTATGTTCCACCTTTTTATTTGCTCAGGATAATGTTATCCTGTCTCAAGATAACGCTAATGAAAAAGGGATTACTCCTATATGGCCGGGCTGTGAAAAATCAAGACAGAGCCCTGTAAAGTGTTTTGATAATAACCTAAGAAACCATATTATTCGAAATTTCAGATATCCCGAAATCGCTGAAAAAGATGGATTGGAAGGAACAGTTACTGTAGAATTTATAATTAATAATAAAGGTAAGTCTGAAGTCATTGATGTTAAAGGAGGTCATAGACATTTACAAAGGGAAGCTGTTAGAATTATTAGAGCTATTCCTAAAATGAAACCTGGAAAGTGGGGTAAGAAACCAATTGCTATTGCATATGAAGCACCTATTACTTTCATTAAACCAAAATAGATATTTGTGTTTTTAACATTGGATTAACTCTATTATCAATTAGTGAAATAATAAAAATCATTAAATTTGAGTGTATTCGTAAATCGAATACGCTCTTTTTTTATGGTAATTACTGATAATTTGCTTTCTTCTTTATTAGCTACAAGATCTCATACAGAAGAAATTTGTGCCCCCCTTCAAACAGAAGATTATGTTGTTCAACCCATAGTTGATGTTTCTCCACCAAAATGGCATCTAGGACATACTACTTGGTTTTTTGAAGAGTTTATTCTTGCTAAATACAAAACGGATTATACTCGATTTCATAATGATTTTGCATATGTTTTTAATAGTTATTATGAAAGTGTAGGGAAACGAGTTATAAGAACTAATAGAGGTAATCTTTCTAGACCTACGGTTAGTGAAGTTTATGAGTATAGAGACTATGTAACTAATAGTTTGTATTCATTTTTAGAAGATAATGATAATACAGAGATTAGAGCACTTGTGGAGATTGGTATTCATCATGAAAAACAACATCAAGAGTTATTATTAACGGATATAAAATATATTCTAGGTAACAATCCGTTATTACCAAAATATAATGATACGTTTAATGAGAATCCGAAAGTAAATCCTTCAACTGGATATCATAAGATTAATGAAGGGTTGTACGAGATTGGTTATAAGGGAGAAGGATTTTGTTATGATAATGAACTTAGTTCACATAAAGTGTTTATTGAGGAGTATCATATTGCCAATAATTTGACAACTAATCGGGAGTACCTTGATTTTATAAATGATAAAGGGTATAAGAATAGTTTGTTGTGGCATGCAGAAGCTTGGGATTGGATTAATTCAAATGATATTAAGACACCGCTTTATTGGCATAATATAGATGAAAGATATTCTCAGTATACATTGAGGGGATTAATAGAATTGGATTTAGAAGCTCCTGTTACTCATATATCATATTATGAAGCCTTTGCATTTGCTCAATGGAAAGGAGAGCGTCTTCCGACAGAATTTGAATGGGAAGCATCTCAACAGTTTTTTGATTGGGGGATAAGATGGGAGTGGACTGAAAGTGCATATTTGCCTTATCCTAACTATAGTAAAGCTCCTGGAGCTCTTGGCGAGTATAACGGAAAATTTATGGTAAATCAGAAAGTGCTTAGAGGAGGTTCTGTGGCTACTCCTAATAATAATACAAGACCTACATATCGTAATTTTTTTCACCCTCAACTAAGATGGCAATTTAATGGATTGCGACTAGTAAAAAATAAATAACCCCATTACATGAATTCTAAAGATCAAAATGTATTGCTTTGTGCTTTCGGCAAAGAAGTAAACGAAGGACTAACAGCTTTTCCTAAATATTTATCTTCCAAATTTTTTTATGACGAATTAGGTGATAAGTTGTTTCAGCAGATTATGGACTTGCCAGAGTATTATTTAACTAATGCAGAGTTTAATATTTTTCAGTTACATAAGGCCGATATTTTAAAAAGTTTTGATTCTGATAAAGAAGGATTTGATCTGGTAGAACTTGGTGCGGGCGATGGAAAGAAAACAAAAGTTTTATTAAGAGAACTGCTCGAAAAAGAATATCCGGTTACGTATCATCCCATAGATATTAGTAAAAATGCAATTGATGGTTTGGTTTCTAATCTAGAACAAGAGTTACCTAGTCTTAGTGTACAAGGTCAGATAGGAGAATATTTTGAAGTGTTAGATAGATTGCAGCATATTAGTGATCGTAAAAAAGTTATTATGGTATTGGGCTCTAATATTGGTAATCTTTTACATCCTAGAGCGATTCAGTTTTTGAAAAAATTAAACGCTGTCATGCATCCTGATGATCTTATTTTTATGGGATTCGATCAAAAGAAGCATCCTCAGAAAGTTTTAGACGCTTATAACGACAAATCTGGTGTAACGGCCGCGTTCAATAAGAATGTTTTGGCTAGAATCAATAAAGAGCTAGGAGGTAATTTTGATTTGGATGCATTTACTCATTGGGAAGTGTATGATCCAGAAAGCGGAACCGCTAAAAGTTATCTAGTAAGTACTAAAAAGCAAACAGTTGATATTGATTGTTTATCGATACAGGTTCACTTTGAAGCTTGGGAAAGTATTCATACAGAGATTTCTCAGAAGTATGATGATGATACAGTAAAATGGCTTGCAGAAGAATCTGGATTAGAGATAAGTAAATCGTTTACAGATGAAAATAAATATTATAAGAATTATGTGTTCAAGAAATCAGAATAGATAATTTAGATCTAAAAAAAAGCATATAAAATAGTTATGAAAGCAATATGGAATAATAAAATAATTGCAGAAAGCAATGATACCAAAGTGATTGAAAATAATCATTATTTTCCTCCTGAAGCTATTAAAAAGGAGTTTTTTAAATCAAGTGAAACGCATACCAACTGTCCTTGGAAAGGAGTTGCATCTTATTATACAGTAACTGTAAATGGCAAGGAAAATACAGATGCGGCATGGTTTTATCCAGAAACAAGTGACCTTGCTAAGCAAATAAAAGGTTACGTTGCATTTTGGAAAGGTATTGAGGTTGTAGAATAATAACTACAACCCCAATTAAAATTATGTTAGTTAAAGAACCAATAAACTATTTTCTGCAGCAGCAAAATCGTTCCATTGATATCCATCTGCTTCAGTTTCGTTGGTCCATTGACCATCTACCACATATTTAAATTCGAACTTTTGATCTTTCGGAAGATCTAAAGTCCCCTTAAATGTACCATTTTTTAACTTTTTCAATACCGTTGCTTCAGTATTCCATTCATTAAATTCTCCAGCCACACAAACATTAGTTGCTTCTTTTGCCGGAACAGAAAAAGTAACTTTACAGATAGGTTTTGACTTTAAGTATTGTTTGGTTATTGCCATAATTTTAGTTTAAAATTAATTCTTGGTTAATAAAATTTAAGGGAAATTACCACAAAACATTAAAAAATAAAAGTGTAAACTCTCGGATTTTCAATAATTTAATGAACAATTAACAATTAAATATTAACGATAACGATGTAGTATCTTTAACCTAAACTAGTATTATAATTCTACAGTAATTCTTAGAAGTTAAACCATTACATAAACTTAGAGAAAAATATTAATGACTTATCATGAATTGTAAATTCTGAGTTTCTTTTTTATGATAGTCAACTGATAATATATACATACCAGTGGTTAAATGTGATACCTCAATATTGTTTCCATTACTTATGAGTTTTTGAGAATCAACCGTTAGTTGTTTTCTTCCTTGTAAGTCATAAATATTAATAGCTACAATTTCGTTTGTATTACTTGTAGATTTTTGAATGGATATTTCGCTATTGGCCGGATTTGGGAATAGCTTTATATCATCTATATTAGTGTCTATAAAATCTCTGTTAATTTGATTATTACTAGTATCAATTAGTTTCCATTTGGTACAGTTGCCTGTGTAGCCCTGTGATACCTGTGTGATTGCAATAGATTCGTCAATATTAGCGGAACAACCTTTGGATCTTATCCAGTTGTTTGTTTGTCTATTTTGGATTCTAAAATACCCTTCTTCATCCGTTTCTATTAATTTCCATTGCTCGCACCAGCCAAAAGAAGCTGAGCTTACCTGAACTATTTCGATAGAATCATTGGCAGTATTACTACAATTTTTTGGACGATATCTTCCATTTGTTCCTTTGTTTTGTAGATAGTAATATCCTTCATCTGTTGGTATGAATTCAAAGATTGTGCAATTTCCAGTATTATTGGTTGAAGTCATTACTAATGGCGTGATTTCACTATAATCATTCGAACATCCTCTAGTTCTTATCCATTGCTTGGTAGCTTTATTTTCTAATCTCCATAGTGTTCCACTAATATCTATTTCTGTGTCATTATTTATAGCGCTAATATTAATTTCTTGAAGATCATCAAAACGGTTATTCCAATTTTCATTTTCTGGAACTATATAGGATAACCATTTATAATCGTTATCCGCTATTGGTATATCTTCATTTACTACAACTTCAATTTCTATATTATTTGTTCCTGCGGGAACTGTAGTGATTTTAACACCATAGTTAGTCCACGGAGCTCTATTAAGTTGCAAGGAAACAATAATATCTCTAGTTGCCGATGCTGAATACTCTAAATTTATTATTCCGGTACCACCAGGAGAAATTGTGTCAGGACCATCTATAGATACGATTTCATCGTTTGCTTGATTTTGTGACCACCAAAGGGAACCAAAATTTTCTATTTGTGTATAATTACGAGGTTTAACCCAAGTAGCATAAATAGATCCAATGATGTTTTCTGTATCTTGGGCTGCTGTCTGCCACTGATTAAAGTTAAGTTCAACATCTGCATCGTAAAATGCTCCTACAATCTGTTTAAAGCCTAGATCAGAGAAAAACTTGAGCGATTTTGTACCTTTATCTATAATTTTTTGACCTTCCCACCAAGTTGCAAGTATAACTTTATTTGGATCTACGCTAACCCAAGACTGATCTAGGGTATTATTAATTTGATAATAATCTGCAATGGCATTATGCTCTGGATCAATCATATCACTCCAAAAATAATATGCTGCATCTGGCGCAACTTCAAAAAGATCTTTAAAAGATCGTTGGATACTAGCTGATAAGGCAGCACCAGAATTTCCGATTTGAGTATCTAAAGGTTCCCATCCTCCTGTTCTTATTTCAGAATAATTCAATAAAAAGCCGTCAGGTTCAAAATCATTACTTAGTTTTTGATGAATTCTTCGCATTCTACTATATATTTCGGGATGATTCCAAGAAGCGGATACTTGTCCACTTGCGGTTGGAAGTCCGTGATATCCGCTTATTTTTACTATATCGCCTTCTTTTATATTTGTAGTACTGCTAATGAGTATTTTAGGTGATAAATGTTGCGTGTCGAAAGCTCCAGAAAATCCAGAAACACCAAGTTGATCATCTGATATTGGAGCTACATCAGCTCCAAATGTAAGTGTTTGTCCATTATTATGTTTTAGAGATGTTGGTAAATCTTCTCGATTTAACCAGTTAAGAGTTGGAGAGTCAATAATTTCTAAATCATCCCACCAAATTGTACCTTGTTGACCTCCAAAGACCGCTAATGCTAAATTAACTTCAGTAGCATTTAAACTGTTAAATCCAATACGTATTTCTTCCCAATCTTCTGTAGTTAAGTTATTAGGACTATTGTAATATTTTCTACCTCCGTTATCATTTGGAAGAGATATATGTAAATTTGTTAAAGTACGGTCCTTATTATTTTCATCTCTAATTAATGCTGCTAAGTTTCTTGCAGTTAGATTTTCGGTCTTGATCCAAACTTTTAATGTGTATTGATGAAATGGTTTCACATCAAAAACTGTAAAAATTCTAGAATCTTCATTGTTAGTAGCTTCTGCTCTAAAAGAAGCATTACCGCTTTTTTTAATATTGGTGTCAATAAAAGTTCGTTCTCCGATTGCATCTTGAAATTTCCATTGCAGAACTTTGTTTCCATCAAAGTCTTCAAAATCTCCATTAATTAGATTAGAAGATTTAATAGGTCTAAGTTCGCCATCTATAGCTTTTAATTCTTGTTCTTCAATAGGATATCCAGTAGTTAAATTAGGGTTAGATGCTATTAGTGAACCTGCAAATCCCATGGAAATAGTGATGAAATGTAATTTCATTCCTCTTTCTTTAATTCCATCAACCAATACTTGGATTCGCTCATCCCATCTAGACCCTGCAGTCCCTTCTAGTCCATACGTATTTAATTTAGAATCAGAATATAGAACAGTATTCGCTCCAGCTGCTTTTGCTCTATCAATATAAACAAATAAATCTTCTGGTTCATCTACTACTAGATTAGCAGACATGTGTAATACTTTATCTTCTTTTCCTATAACTTTAGCAATTATATCGTTTGATTCGATATTAGATATCGGTACTTCTTGGGAAGTAGTTAAAAAAGCAATGCATAAAAATAAAGGGGTGAGTAATAAGTTAAGTTTTTTCATGATATTTTGTGTTACGTTTTAAGAAAATTGAGCAATCTATATGGTTATATCGTTATAACAAGAAAGGTACTTCTTTGCTAGTATATTTATATATATTAAAGCAATATTTGGTTAGTACTAATTTGTAGTTATCTGTTATAACTTTGTGGTTGGTAATCAGTTCTGCAATAATTGTTTATTTACTTCAAAAAATCATACCATTTTTAAAACCTGAATGAGAATCGCTGATTACATATTTTAACCCAATATTTATTTATACTATTTCTACAACTAGTGTAGAAATAATGCACGTGTCATGAAAAGGTTTTATAGGTAGGTTAATAGGGTGTCAATATCTTCGATAGTATTATAAAAATGCAGACTTATTCGTATTCCATTTCCTCTTAGAGAGGTGATTATATTTCTTTCCCTTAGTGTATTATATAATTTTTGATCTCCTTTTATATTAAAAATAGAGCTATGATCATTCCTCTCTATTACATCAGTTTCTAATAAGTTTAAGGAGGCTAATTTTGTTTTTGTGTACTCTTTTAGTTCTTGTATGTTTTCTTCAATTTTAGGAAGACCAATTTTGGATAAAAATTCCAAAGAAAACTGTAAACTCCCGAAGTTATAGGTGTCCAAATGTCCGCATTCATATCTTGCTTGTAGATTTGTGTATGAAGGATCATAATTAGCAGTTGAGGAAGCTTTTTTATAAGTATCCGGTGTTGTTTTATTAAGAATGCCTTCTTTAAATAATAAAAATCCGTTGCCATAACCTCCTAATAACCATTTGTACCCACTACATCCAAGAATATCAATTCCTGAAGTGTCAAAATCAAAAGCTCTAGTTCCGCAAAACTGTGTGCCATCAGCAATTATTAAAAGATCAGGATTTTTTAGTTTTAATTTCTTAAGGAATTCAAGATTTATTGTTATACCGCTAATGTATTGTACTAAGCTAAAAGCAAAAACAGTAGGGTTATATTTAGCGATAGCTTTTTCGATATTTTCCTCTAACGAGGTGTTCACTTTAGCATAGCATACATTAAACCCTTTATTTATTACAGAAAAGTTTATAGAAGGATAATCTTCATCTAAAAGAAGTACTTTTTTATTTTTTTCTAACCCGTTTAATATGGTATTAAAACCTAAAGAAAAATTTGGTGTTAATACAGTATTTTCTGATTTGCAGCCTAAAAACGAACCAATTGATGTCCTTACTGAATTTAAAAGTTTTTCTTGATGTTCCCTAAACATACTTCCTCCAATGAGAAAATCGAGATCATGCTCCTGTCTATAGTCTAATAATGAATCATATAATAAGCCGGAGGAGGCCGTGTTAAGATATGTGTTTTGAGATAATACGGGAAATTCTTTTTTTAAATTCTTCATAAGTTATTTTACGGTTTTTTGGTAAAACCTTTATATTTACTTTGATAATTAATCAAGCATTACTAAGGTACTATTAAAATGTTTTCAAAAAGAAAAGAAACTCCACAAATTGATCCTGTACAGCGCGAATTATATGAATATGCTCGTAAACGGATTGTTCAAAAGAAAAGACTATTTCAGCATTTTATAGTATTTTTAGTTGGATCGGTGTTTTTGATTATTCTAAACCTATTAGTCGGAATTGGTAAGGAGATTACTTTTTTTGGTATTGACTGGTGTTTGATAGCCGTAGTTTGTTGGGCATTTTTGTTGGTATTACACTTTTGTAATGTATGGTTATTTCACAAGTTTATGGGTACGGAATGGACAAGTAAGCAGATGGAACGATTGATTGCTAAACAAAAAGCCGAAATAGCATTGATTCAGAAGGATGTTGATCAGATGTATCCAAAAGATGAATTGGTTAAAAAGAAAGAAGAATTTATTAAACAACAACAATCAAAAGTTATTGAGGCGCCTGTAGTATCTAAGAAAGACCAAATAATTACAATGATTGCGGCGGCAGGAGAAAACAATGCGTTAGGAAAAGATAATGATCTGGTTTGGCATTTACCGGATGATTTTAAACGTTTTAAACAATTAACTACTGGACATCATATTATTATGGGTCGAAAGACTTTTGAATCATTTCCAAAACCATTACCAAATCGTGTACATGTTGTAATAACTAGAAATCAAAATTATAAGCCAGAAGGAGCTATTGTAGTTCATTCTATGGAAGAAGCTTTAAAAATAGCTAAAGATGATCCACAGCCTTTTATTATTGGTGGTGGAGAGATTTATGATATTGGAATGGAATATTCTAACTGTATTGAACTTACAAGAGTTCATGGGGTATTCGAAGCAGATACTTTTTTTCCAGAAATCGATATTGAGAAATGGACTGTTGATAAAAAAGAGCTTCATGGTGCAGATGAGCGACATGAATATGCATTTACATATTTGACCTATAATAAGAAGTAAGAGTTTTTGGTTTGTTGTCAAAAAGACTCATAAAACATCTAGAAAATCTTCTTTCTGAGAGAATCATTTCTACTAAATCTTTATCCGGCGGAGATATCAATGAAGTATTTTCTTTAACCACAAATAATAGAGAAATGGTGGTTAAAGTGAATAGTGTGTCTAAATTTCCTGGAATGTTTAAAGCAGAAGCAAGGGGCTTACAAGAATTGATAGATGCTACTATATTTAAAATACCTGAGGTGCTGTTGTTTGGTAAAGATGCTGATGTATCTTTTTTGCTTTTAGAATATATAAAGTCTGGAAATAAAACTCCAGATTTTTGGTCAATATTCGGTGAACGACTAGCAAATTTACATAAGCAAAGTAAACCCTATTTTGGTTTTGAAGGTGATAACTACATTGGAAGTTTACCACAATATAACTCCAAATATTCTTCTGCTTCAGAGTTTTATATAACTCAGCGATTACAACCACAATTCGAAATGGCTATTAAAAGAGGTTTTTCTTTTTCGAGTTTGGATAGTTTTTATGTTGCTATTGAAAACGAAATTTCGGATGAAGTTTCTAGTTTAATACATGGAGATCTGTGGAGTGGTAATTTTATGATTGATATTAATGGTTTTCCTTGTTTAATAGATCCAGCAGTGGCTTATGCTCCTAGAGAAATGGATATTTCAATGATGCATCTTTTTGGAGGTTTTGAACACGAATTGTTTGAGGTTTATAATGACATTTTCCCATTAATAGATGGTTGGAAAAAAAGAATGGAAATTTGGCAATTATACTATTTATTAGTGCATCTTAATTTATTTGGAGATTCTTATTTACCACAAATTCAATCAATACTTAAAAAATATTCCTAAGGAATGGTTTAGTATTCTTTTCTTTTTTAATAAAAACGCACTGCAAATTAATAGAGGTCAACCATTGATTGAGAATGGTCGTTCATCAAATTGAGCATTTCTACCGATCGTTTTAGCTTTTATTTTAGAGGTCTAACACAAATCAATCTTTATTATGAGAAAAACAAACCTATTAATGATCGTAATGATGCTATTCACGATATTTCAGTTGTCAGCCCAAACAATTGTAGAAAGACACGGACAATTAAGAGTAGAGGGAACGAAAATAAAGGATAAATGTAATAGAAATACTCAGTTGAAAGGAATGAGTTATTTCTGGCATCAATGGGAAGGAGGCGAATATTGGAATAGCAATGCATTAAAATGGTTAAGGGATGATTGGAAAGTAGAAATAGTAAGAGCTGCTATGGGTGTTCGCGGAGGGGGTGGAGATTATATAGATGATCCTGTTGGTTCTGTAAATCAGGTTAGATCAGTTGTAGATGCTGCTATTGAACATGGGATTTATGTGGTAATAGATTTTCATGCCCATCCTAATTATAAAGAACAAGCTAAAACTTTTTTTAGACAAATGTCTAAGGAGTATGGAGTATATCCTAATATTATCTATGAGATTTGGAATGAACCTATTGGAGATTATGGAAATGCAGTTGGTACTTGGAACGAGATAAAAAGTTATTCTAGAGAAGTAATAGCGGAGATAAGAGCAAATGACCCCAATAATATTATAGTAGTAGGGACGCCTTTTTATTCGCAACGAGTAGACATAGCAGCAGACAATCCTTTGACCGTAGATATTAATAATAAACCAGTAAGTAATATAGCCTATACGATACATGCATATGCCGGAGCGCATAAACAATCATTGAGAGATAAGGGTAATTATGCAATTAATAAAGGCTTAGCATTGTTTATGACTGAATGTGGAAGAGTTGGAACTAATTATGGACCTAATAACAATCTAGATGCTGCCGAGTGGAACCGTTGGGAACAATGGATGGATAATAATGATATTAGTTATTGTAAGTGGTCATTAAGTAATAAAAACGAAATTAGTTCATCCCTTAATAGATCGGCTAGTCCAAATGGTAATTGGAATTATAATAATGATCTTACTGCAGAAGGGAAATGGAACAGGGATCACTTTAGGACTGTAAATACACCTCCGTCATCTTGTGATGATACAGGAGGAACTGATGAAGATATGATCAAGTCTTTAATAACTCCTGATCAAGTTGCGAAAGGAGAAAAAGCTTTTGTTGAAATAGAGTATTCTTCGAGTACTAATAGAGATCTTGTAGTCGTTTTTCAATTGAACAGAAGCCCGTATACCGTTTATGGATCAAAAAGAACAAATGTTCAAGAAGGGACAGATACTATAGAATTAGAAGTTCCTATTGATGCAAATACTCCTGTAGCTTATAATGATTACAAATTTCAAGTTTTTATGGCACCACAAGGTGGGGATTGGAATGAAAGATTACATACTATCTCTAAAGTAAATATTGATTGTATTGATAATGTTGATAATCCGGACAATATTATAGTTAGAGCAAAAGGAACTAATAATTCGAAAATTGAAGTACGCTATAATGATGTGCGAATTGATAATGCTATAACGCTTACTAATAATTTTGCTAATTATAGTTTGTCAGTTCCAGAGACTTCAGGAAACTTTAAAGTCGCTTTTATCAATGATGATACTGGGCGAGATGTAGAAATCGATTGGTTAGAAATCAATGGAGAAAGAATCCAGGCAGAATCTAGGGAAGAAAATACAGGTGCCTGGGAGGTAAGTTGTGGTGGAGGAAGTTTTACACAAGCAATTCACTGTAATGGTTACATTAATTTTGGAAACGGAGCTAATTCAAATCAAGTAGGAACTATTGAAATAGGAGCGAAAGGAAACTGTGGAAGCGAAAAAATTCAGTTGTTAATTGACAACAAAAAAGTATCTGAATGGTCTCTTAACACGAATATTTCAGTATATACTTATGAAGGATATAAAAATAATGAGAATATAAAAGTTGCTTTTATAAATGATGGCAACATAAACGATTGCGATAAAAATGTTTATATAGATTGGATAAAAGTATGTGCTACAAGATATCAAACGGAAGATATTGCTTCCAGAACAGGTTGCGGAAATTCGGAGTGGTTATTTTGTGATGGTAATTTCGATTTCGGCGCTCTTGGTTGTGATAATAAAACTCCGGATGAGAGTATTCAGAACACTTTTGAGATATATCCTAACCCTGTAACTGATAGCAAGATTACTATAAAAGGCTCTGAACAATATACAGTAGTAATTTATAATATGATAGGTAAAAAGGTCTATGAAGAAAATAATGTATCTAATACGAGTATCATTTTAACAAATCACCTAAATAATGGTTTGTATATACTAAAGTTGTACGACTTGACTACTAAAACAAAAGAGACCAAAAAAATCCTTATAGATAATCATTAATTAAACTGAAAAGAAATATCAAGTAATTGTACTTGATATTTCTTTTTTACACTAAGTATATCCATTGTTTATAGAATAATATTATGAAAAAAATGAAATTAATAATAATGTTAAGTGTGTTGGTTGGATTCTTTGCAAGTGCACAAAAAACATATTATGTGAGTTCTCAAAACGGGAATGACAATAACTCAGGACTAGATCAAAATGTAGCATTTAAATCAATTCAGAAAGCAGTAAATTCTGTAAATGAAGGTGATACTGTAAGAATTCTATCAGGAATATATACGGGTGGGAATGATAGTCCATGGAGCGAAATATTTATGTCTATATCTGGATCCGAAGGAAAATACATAACTTTTTCCGGAGTACCTGATGCACAAGGAAAATTACCTACAATAGTTTCAGCTTCAGTAAAAGGAATTGATATGTTAGGGTCTTCGTATGTAATTATAGAAAACTTAGAATTTGTTCCTGCTAATCAAGATGTGAAAGGAATGATAGATAATCCTTCTTTTGGTTTGGAGCTTTGGAGGGCAAGAAGAGCTATTGGAATAGATAACGGCTCGCATCATATTATTATTCGTAATAATTATGTACATGATTTTCCCGGAAATGGAATTGCTATTGGTGGATCAGAAGTCGTTTTAATAGAAGGAAATTTAGTGGAACATTGTGCGTTTCGAAGTCAGAATGGAAATAGTGGAATTTCGTCATATCAACCAGCAAATTTAGATGTTAGTAGCTTTCCAGAATATCCAAATCATAGAATTATCTATAAAAATAATGTTTCTAGATATAATGTGAATCTTAGAGGTTTTTTAGGAGGAGGTAACAGAATTACGGATGGTAATGGAATCATTGTTGATGATCACATCCAAGATCAAAAAGAAAACGGAGTTCCATATAATAGTAGAACACTATTAATAGGGAATATTTGTTATGGTAATGGAGGGCAAGGAATTAATGTGTTCTCTAGTGACAATGTTGATGTATACAACAATACTTTATTTGATAATGCACAAAGTACACGTATATCTAATCCTGCATATCCGATTGCTGTTGGAGATTCTCAATTATCGATAGGAAGAGTTAAAAATGCCCGTGTAAAGAATAATATTTTATATAATTCTAATGATTCAAAAACTACAATATCTAGATATCAGGACGAAAATATAACCTATGATCAAAATATACATTGGAACATAACTGGTAATCCAGAGCCGATAAATTCTAATGATTTTATTGTAAATCCAAAATTAAAAAACATTCAAGCATTAAGTGAATCACAAACTATCCTACTAGCAACTACATCGAATCCGTTTAATATCAATGGAGCTTCTGCAAAATTATTTACTCCTACCGAAAATAATAATTTTCCAGTTCAGGATATGAATCTTCAATCTAATAGTCCCGCTATCGATAGAGGCGTTAATGTAGGATTTGGAACTATTATAGGAGGATCAATTGATATAGGAGCTAAGGAGTTTCAAGGAACAATAAATACATTTGATGATATGATTGTTTCTACATTAGTTCCTAATGAAGTCGTCGTTGGGCAGGAAATAAATATCACAGTATCATATGAAGCAAAAGAGAATAGAGATATATCCATTGTTTTTCAATTAGATTCTAGCCCTTATACTGTTTATAAAACTAATAGGATTAGAGTTTCGGAAGGCTTAGGAACTATCGATATTCCGGTTTTTATACCAGAAAACACTCCTTTAGGAATAGATAAATATCAGTTTCAGGTCTATATAACTTCGGTTGGAGGAGATTGGAACAATCGATTAGGTAACCTAAATAAGCCAAATATTGATTGCGTTTCGGGAAATACTGTCACTCAAGTTTTAGAAGTAGGAGCAAAAGGAAATTGCTCTGGCGAGCAAATAGAAATACTTTTGGACAATGAATCGGTAGCTCAGTTTATTTTAACTAATGATATAGAAGTGTATCGTTATGTCAATTATAAGGAAGGTCAAAATATTAAGATAGCTTTTGTAAATGATGATAATAGTTCTTGTGACTTAAATGCCTATATCGATTGGATTAAAATTTGTGATACTTTGTATCAAACAGAAGATTATTCTAGTAGAACAGGATGTGGTTCTTCAGAATGGTTATATTGTAATGGAAATTTTGATTTTGGAAACCTTCCTTGTGGTCAAAACCGAAATGGAGAGACAACAATGGAGGCCTTAGAAATATATCCTAACCCGATATCGAATTCATTTTTTATAGAGCATATAAAAAATGAATCACTTTCTATTAAGGTTATAAACCTAGAGGGGAAAATTCTTAAGTCATTTCAATCCAAAACCGATGATGTCAAATCGACTTTTGCTATAGAAGATCTTCCTAAAGGGATGTATTTGATAAGTATATATTCTAAGATTAGTGGAGACCAAAAAACTATTAAAATTTATAAAGAATAAAATCATTCGCAATAGATTTAACCAAAATACAGTTAATCAAGCAGGTAATTACTAAAATTATCTGCTTTATCTATTTTAAAGTAGTATTCAAAAAAAACACAGTTATGGATGAAAAACTTATGCTATCAAGTTGAAATTGTATAATAAAAATATATGTTGGTTTTTTTTACTTTTTAGGTTAGTAACAGTATCGCAAACCCAAACTAATAAAAATGGTGGGATAAAAGATAGTTTGTTAACTATTTATACCATTTGTGAAGATGTTGAACAGGCTAGAGCATCTTATCATCTTAGTTTGTATTACAAGGATGTAGATATGGATACTTCCTTACAATATGCAGAAGTTTCTAAGAGATTATCCTTAGAACATAAGGATTATGGTTTATATGCGCGTAGTCTAAAACGATTAGGTGTCATTTATATGTATTCGGAAGATGCGGATTTAGCGTATAATTATTTTAATAGAGCTAAACGTATTGCAAATGATGAGAAGGATTATTTTTTAATTGCAGATATTCAATCAGACATTGGGTTATTATTTCAAAGAAAAAGTGATTATAAAGAATCATTGAGCAATCTAATGGAAGCATATTACTTTTTTAAAGATGAAGAACCTTCTGTAGAAAAACATAAGTCATTAAATAGATTGGGAATTTTATACTCTAAGCTAAATAAAAATGATAGATCAGTAGATATATTCTCTGAAGCATTAGAAGTTGCAATATTATTGGGTGAAAAAGATAGAGAAATTACTAGTTATATAAATTTAGCAGTAATAGAAACTCAATTAGAAAATTTTGAAAATGCAATTGTATTGTATAAGAAGATATTAAGTGAAATTCTAGACGATAATCTGACGTATTATAATCAAAGACGGACATGTTATAACAATCTAGCATTTAACTATTATAAAGTAAAAGCGTATGACTCTAGTCTTGTCTATGCCAAAAAATCTTTAGCAATTAAACCAGATAAATTGTTTGATAGTAGAGTAGGACAAACCTATCGTACTTTAGGCAATGTGTATCTTGATATAGGAGCTTATAAGAAAGCAGAATATAATCTTAATAAAGCTTTGTCAATTGCAGAAGAGTACGAAATAAAGACAGCGATTATTGATGCCTATAAAGACTTATGTAGATATCATAAAAAAACGGAAAACTATAAGGAAGCACTTTTGTATTATGAAAAGTTTAATTCACTCGAATCTAAATTATTAGATGAGAATTTTTCTGAACAAATTTCAAAAATAGAATCTTCTAAAGTAATTGAACAAAAAGATGTTGCTTATGCTTCTTTATCAAAAGAGAAAGCAGAAGATAAAAAAGAATTCGAATCGGATATAGAAAGAATCATTTGGATAGTAAGTATTGTTTTAATAGCAATTATAGGAATGATTGTAGTATATGTATATCGCAATAGAGTGTATTTGGTAGAAAAGCAGAAGCAGATTTCTATGATGAAATTATTCGCTTTGAGATCTCAAATGAACCCTCATTTTATTTTTAATACGATAAATGGAGTGCAAAACTCGATATTAAAATCAGATAAGTTTAGTGCATATAACTACCTAAGTAAGTTCTCTCAATCAATTAGGTTAATTCTTGATAATTCGAATGATTCGTTTATCAGGTTACAAAAGGAATTAGACCTTATTAGAGTGTATGTAGATTTAGAAAAAATAAGATTCAGAAATAAACTGGATTTTACATTAAAGGTAGATTGCAATATCGAAGAACAGAACCCCTATATTCCTGCAATGATTTTACAACCTATCATAGAAAATTCCATAATTCATGGTATTAGTAATAAACCAGATGGAGGCCATGTTTCTTTAACAATAGAACCATTTAATAGTAACTTAAAAATTATTGTACAAGATAATGGAATTGGAAGAAAAGAAGCTCAAAAAATAAAAATGTCTAAGCCAAAAGGTTTTATCGGAATTACTTCGATTAATACAAAACAACGAATAGACATACTGGTAAAATCAGGGTATAAGGATGCTAGATATTATTTTGAAGATCTCTGTGATAAAAATAATGAGGTAAAAGGAACTAGAAGTATATTAATTCTGCCATTAAAGAATATGTATGACAAAAATAATTAATGCCATTATAGTAGATGATGAATTGAACGGTATAGAAAATTTACAATCTTTACTAGTAACATTCTATCCGCAAATTGAAATTATAGGTACTGCACAAACGTTCGAAGAGGCCCAGACTCTATTGAAATCATATACAATTGATGTAGCATTTTTAGACATTCAGATTGGTACTAGAAGTATTTTCGAGTTTTTAGAAAAGTTTACAAGAATTGATTTTGAGATAATTTTCATGTCTGCACATAATCATGCGCTAGAAGCTTTTAAGTATATGGCACTAGATTATCTTTTAAAACCTATCGATATTGATGACTTTAAAAAAGCTATCAATAGACTTTTAGAAGGCTTGGAGAGAAGATATTTTGCTAATAATGCAAAAGAACTGATAGAGCAACTTAAGTTAGAAAAAGATAAGTTTAATAAAATATCTATTCCCACCTTTGATGGCTATGAAATTGTTTCCATAAGTTCGATTTTATATTGTTTAGCAGATGGAAGTTATACTCAATTGACACTAAATAATAATAAACATATTTTGGCTTCGCAGAATTTAAAATATTATGAGTATTTGCTGGAGAGTTTTGGTTTTTTAAGGATACACAACTCTAGTTTAATCAATAAAGATCACATCACTCGTATTAGTAAGTCTGATGGAGGGTTTGTCGTAATGGACGATGGAAAAAAGTTATCCATTTCTAAAACCAGGAAAGTAGATTTCTTTAGAAGTTTTAAAATCAAATAGGCTATTTAAAAACATTTTTTAAGTTAATTACTCTTGGTATTTATACTTACTTTTGTTAAAATTTTAAAAGACACAGTACATGAACGCATATGTTTTTCCAGGTCAAGGGGCTCAATTTTCAGGAATGGGACTGGACTTATATGAGAATTCAGAAATTGCAAAAGAACTTTTTCATAAAGCCAATGATATTTTAGGTTTTGAAATAACTAAAATCATGTTTGAAGGTACTGCTGATGAGTTAAAGGAAACAAAAGTTACTCAGCCGGCGATATTTTTACATTCGGTAATTTTAAGTAAAGTATTAGGAGATAGTTTTAAACCAGATATGGTAGCAGGTCATTCTCTTGGTGAGTTTTCTGCTTTAGTGGCTAACGGAACATTAAATTTTGAAGATGCACTTAGATTAGTTTCTAAGAGAGCATTAGCGATGCAAAGCGCTTGTGAATTAAAACCTTCTACAATGGCTGCCGTTTTAGGGTTAGATGATGAGGTAGTAGAAAATGGATGTGAAGAAATTGATGGTATTGTAGTGGCTGCAAATTATAATTGCCCTGGTCAGTTAGTTATTTCTGGAGAAGTAGAAGCTATAGAAAAGGCTTGTGAGCTTATGAAAGAAAAAGGTGCTCGTAGAGCTTTAGTATTACCGGTTGGAGGTGCTTTTCATTCACCTTTAATGGAACCTGCTAGAGAAGAGTTAGCAGCAGCAATAGAAGAAACAACTTTCAATACACCAAACTGCCCTATATATCAAAATGTGACTACAACTGCAGTGACTGATCCTGAGGAAATCAAAAAGAATTTGATTGCTCAGTTAACTGCTCCTGTAAAATGGACACAAAGTGTGCAGAATATGATGAAAGATGGAGCAACATCATTTACAGAGGTTGGTCCAGGAAAAGTACTATCGGGATTAGTGAAAAAAGTAGATAGATCTATGGAAACTATTTCTGCATCTATTTAATATAAAAGAATTATAAGAAAGCCTCGAAAATTTAAATAGTTTTCGAGGTTTTTTATTGATAATACTTAATTTAAAAATTGTTTTTAGTTACTTTTTTTTGATTTTTTCGGTTCTAAATTGAGTCTCTAGATATATCTGTTTCCAGCTCCCGTCTACATAATTTCCGACTTTAAAATTATAAGTGTTATTATCTACATATTCCCACATATCAGTTACCAATGAACTCCCATATTGATACTGGTATAAAATATTTTTTCCATCAACTATAACAATTCCTTTAGTAACACCTCCGAAGATATCGAACTCCCAAAATTTAATGGTATTGGTTTCCTGATCAAATTTTCGTATCCCATGATTTCGCGAACCATATTTAGTTTGTTTTTTATCTGTAAATCCTTTTGATTTTGCTATGACAATTGTACGGTTAAGATCAAATTTAAATATCGTTTCTTGTTTAAATGCCGTTCCATCTCCCCAAGTACCAATAGCTTTCCATTCTTTATCAATCAGGTTTTCGAAAACGACAAGATTTGATTCTTGAGCAGATATTAGTTTAATAAACGAAAAAAAAATGACTGCTAGTTTGATAATGTTACATTGCATACAATAATAATTTAATACTGAATGAATAGAGCTTTTTTATCTATTAAAAGTTCTATTCTGCTAATTTAAAATAATACTTTTTACTTCACAGTTCTATTCATCGGTTAATAACTTCCATTGAACGATACTTATTCCGTTTTAACGAACATATAACGACTTAACAGAGGTATTTTTCCATTCGCGGGTATAAAATGTCATCCTATCTGGCTCCAAGGTTTTTATGGGACTTCTCAAATTATATTTACGGTAACGAATACAAAAACCCAAAGTAAATGTCGTATTTAAGAATTATAATAATCACTTTAATTGGCTTTTCTGGATTTACTCAAGAGGCTTTTCATAATTTCGGTAATGTTCAAATTCATTCAACCGCTCAGATAGGTTTTCATATAAATGTTATGAATAATGGAGAGTTTGACAATAACGCAGGAAAGACAGGATTTTATAACGATAATAGTTTAACAGTTTCTGGAAATAACGAACCAGTATTTCATGATTTAGAAATCGATGTTAAAGATGATTTGGTTTTAGAAATCGGCGTAGGGGTTACTAACTTTCAAGAATTTGTAAATGGTAGAGTAATAACTGATAGAGATGAGAAAAGTGTTTCATTAGACTATATAAATGATGCTCCATATTTAGGAGAACATGATGATAGGTATGTCGATGGGTATGCTACTTTAAATGGAAACTTAGATTTTTCTTTTCCTGTAGGTGATGATTTTAGGTTAAGACCTATAAAAATTGAGAATGAAGCTGCTAGTAATGGCTCCAGAGCTGCGTACTTTTTTGAAAACCCTAATACGCCAAATTTTTTTGTTGATAGCTTTGATACTGAGATGTATGAAGATTTATTATTTGGTGTAAGTATTTTCGAATTTTGGGATTTAGATGGTAGTAATGAAACTAGAGTTACTCTAACATGGGATAGTAATAGTAATATACCTACATTAGTTGGAGATCTTAACGATTTAAGAGTGGTAGGTTGGAGTAAAGAACTTCGTAAGTGGGTTAATTTAGGAAATACCTCAGTGTTTGGTGATGTAAACAAAGGTGAAATTTCTTCTAAAGCAATTATCCCGGATGATTATGAAGTATTAACTTTTGGATCATCAAATAGATTATTAGATGGAGATTTAGAAATTTTTACTGCTGTATCACCTAATGGAGATGGAATGAATGATACCTTTAAGATTCAGGGATTATCAAATTTTCCGGATAACGAATTATTTATATATAATCGATGGGGAGTATTAGTTTTTCAGAAGAAAGCATATCATGAAAATCAAAACTTTGCTGGTATTTCTGAAGGTAGAGTCACAATTTCTCAAAAATCAGAACTGCCTGAGGGGACCTATTATTATGTATTGAACATAACTGGAGCAAAAGATAGAGCGGGATATTTTTATATTAATAGATAAGAGGTTAAAAATAGTTGTATTAATTGTTAATGGAGTTTGATAATAAATAATCAATTTGTTCAAATGTATAAGTTCCCATAAGCTCCCCTTTTGGGGAGATCAAAAATTTAGCTGGAATTTCTGAAACACCATATTTTCTTGCAATATCAGATAATAAAACAAAACGATTTTGATTTACAATTTGGTTCTTCCATGTATACCCAAATTTATCAGCCACTTTTTTCCAAGACTTTAGATTCTTTTCAAGAGCAACCGTAACTATAGTAAGTTGGTTATCATGTTTTTTATAGATTGCGACCAGTTCAGGACTTTCTTTAAGACAGGGACCGCACCAAGAACCCCAAAAATCCAACAGTACATATTTTCCTTGTAGATTTGATAATTTAAAGGAGTGCCATCAATAAGAGTCGTTTCAAAATCTGGAGCTAAATCTCCTTTTTCTGCTGCCGAAAATTTTGTATATAAATAGAATACCCCAAATAAGACAATAATTCCTAGAATAATGTACTGTGATATTTTTTTCACTTTTATTTGAGATATATCTTTTTTAATAATTTATAGTTGTAAAGAACTATTGCTTATAGATTTTACCATTCTTCATAACGAAAACTACATTTTCCATAGTTTTGATGTCATCTCTAGGATCTTTGTCTACTGCAACTATATCCGCTATAAAATCTGGAGCTATTTGCCCTAATTCTTTACTCATGTTTAATACTTTTGCATTAACGATAGTTGCACATTGTATAGCTGTTATAGCTGGCATTCCGGCTTCAACCATATATCCAAATTCTTTTCCATTTTGGCCGTGTTTAAAAACTCCTGCGTCGGTACCAAATGCAATTCGTACTCCTCGTTTATAAGCTTTTTTAAATGTATTTTGAATTTTTGGACCTATTTCTAATGCTTTGGGAACAATAATGGCTGGATAATACCCATCAATTGTTGCTTTTTCGGTTACTTCTTTACCAGCGGTAATCGTAGGTACTAAATAAGCTTTCTTTTTTTTCATTAGATCCATTGTTTTAGTACTCATTAGAGTCCCATGTTCTATGGTCGTTACTCCACCATTTAAAGCACGTTGCATACCCTCATCACCATGTGCGTGAGCCGCAACATGAAATCCATAGTCTTTAGCGGCTTCGCAAATTGCTTTTATTTCTTCTAGTTTGAATTGAGGGTTAGAACCACTTTTAGCAACACTTAATACACCTCCTGTGGCAGTTATTTTAATAAGATCTGCTCCGTTTTTGTAACGTTGTCTTACAGCTTTTTTAGCATCTTCTACGCCGTTTACAACACCATCTTTAGGTCCTGGATCTCCTATAATAGATTTTTTACTTCCATTAGTGGGATCTCCATGTCCTCCAGTACTAGAAATAATTTTTCCGGCCGTAAAAATTCGTGGACCTATTATTTTTTCCTGAGCAATTGCTTTTTTTAAAGAGATGTTTACACCGCTTCCTCCAAGATCTCTTACAGTAGTAAATCCTGCCAACAAAGTAGCTTCGGCAAATCCTACAGAGTTGTAGGCAACATCTGCATCATTATGGGTGTAACGTTCTAAATATGCCTTCGGATTGGATTCACTCTCCATATGAACATGCATATCGATAAGTCCCGGCATAACTGTTTTGTCTTTGAGATCAACAATTATATCATTGCTATCTCCCTCTGTATAACCGATTTCTACCTTGCTTATTTTGTTTCCAGAAACCACAATGGTTCTTTCAGGAAGAATTTTTCCAGTTTTACTATCAATTAATTTTCCGCAATGCAGATATGTGTCTTGTGCAGTAATTGTAATGCTCGTTAAAACAAAAAGTAAAGTGTAAAAGAATTTCATAAGCTAATAAATTGAGTGAAATTGTTTGTGTATATTATCAGATGAACAATTTAAAATAAATTAATCTAATTGATTAATAGATTATGATTTCTTTTAGAAATATAGGTTGGTAATAATGGCTATTTACCATGAAATTTCATATCAGGTAATGCTGCGTTGCCTTTTAAATATTTATTAAACCAATCGATTATATCTTGATCTCTTTCTTCTTTAAACTGACTGATACCATGATCTGCTCCTTCATAGATTTTTAATCTATAAGGTATTCGATGTTTTTCAAATTCTAAAGCTAGTTTTAAGGAATTGGTTGATTTTACTCTCCAATCTGCATTACCATGTAATAATAAAATAGGAACTTTAGTAGAGAATTTATCTGCCCATACTATTGCTGATCTTTTTTCTAGTTCAGCTTGTTTGTTTTGATGATAATTGGGAATTAACTCAGCATAAACACCCTTTTCCATATTAGGTCTATCGATTGTTCTCAGATCAGACTTTGCGCCTCCGGTAAAAGCCGCTTTTATATTGTTCATTTTGGTAAGAGCAATATATGTCATCATTCCGCCTCGACTCCAACCATACATCCCAATACGTGTTGTATCTGCCTTTGGTAGCTCTTTAATTACTTTAGATAAATTTAAGACATCATTTATATCATTTCCTCCAAATTCTTCCATTCCTTCACTTTTACCTGATCCTCTATAATTACAGCCAATTACAATATAACCTTCACTTGCTAATTTTGAAAACCTTATGGCCGCCCAGGATACATTTAAATTACCAAAATCTCTATTCCCTCCTCTGTTGTAGATAATAACTGGATATTTCTCGTCTCCTTTGGGAACTGAAGCGAAAGACTGAATTTTTAGCCCATCACTTAGATAAGTGATTTCGAACATGTCTACATTTTCGGAATAACGAAATCTATCTTTAAATTTAGTTTTAGAAGAATCTGTAAATACCTTAGGATAAAGTTGCCAATCAATTTTCTTTTTCTCTAGAATTATAGATTCCTGAGATGAACATGAGTAAAGATTTATAATAATTAAGAGAACTAAAAAAAATCGTTTCATTTGTTTACTTTTTTTTAAGGACACTTAACCTGTATAGATATTACAAAAAGTTAAGTGTGTGTAAAATGTTACCTTAATAATTCTACTAGATCATTTTCTATATAGTCAGGTATAGTATCGATATCTATGATTTCATCAGAAAGATGCTGTTTTCTTTCTTGTAATTGAAGAATCTTTTCTTCTATCGTATTTTTAGTGATGAAACGAGTAACCATAACATTGTTGTTTTGTCCAATACGATGGGCCCGAGCAATAGCTTGTTTTTCTATAAATGGGTTCCACCAAGGGTCTAATAAAACAACATAAGAAGCTTTGGTTAGATTAAGACCAACTCCACCAGCTTTTAGTGAAATAAAGAATAAAGAGATGGAATCATTTTTCTGAAACTCATTAACTATTTTTTCTCTATCAGCGTTTTTTGTTTGACCAGTAAGACTAACAAAGGATATGTTTTGTGCTTTGCACCAAGTTTGATAGATCTCTAAATGAGATACAAAAGAGCTGAATACTAGGGCTTTTTTATGGGATTTAGCTAAGGTCTCTAGATAAGAAGTAACATCCTTGAATTTACACGAAGAATCTTCTGTTGTGGAATCTAATAGTTTAGGGTGGTTGGCTAGTTGTCTTAATTTAGTTAAGGTGTTTAAAACATGTATTTTATTAGTGGCAATAGGATCAATACCTAGTAATAGATTTCTTGCAGCTGATTTTTGAGATTCGTATGCTTTTTCTTGTTCATTAAGCATTTCTGTGTAGATAATTTGCTCAGATAACTCAGGAAGGTCTTTTGCAACTTGTTCTTTGGTTCTTCTTAATATAAAAGGTTCTATGAGTGTTTTTAGTTCTTTAATGCGTTCTTCGTTCTGATATTTCTCAATCGGAATTTTAAAATGATCTTTAAAAAACGGAAAACTTCCCAACATTCCTGGATTGATAAACTCCATTTGGGACCAAAGATCAGATAATGAATTTTCTATAGGAGTTCCGCTTAGCGAAATTTTATGAGTTGCATTAATATCATTAATAGCTTTAAATATTTTAGATTCTTTATTCTTAATCTGCTGACTTTCGTCTGTTATTAAATAGGTGAATGTTGTTTTTTGTAAAATAGAAATATCCTTAGCTAAAGTGGTATAGGTGGTCAGTATGATGTCATAGGTTTCTAAATAAGGAGCTATTTTTTTTCGATCACTCCCGATGTACTTTGTAATAGTAAGGTGCGGAGCAAATTTTAGTATTTCCTGCGCCCAATTAAAAATAAGAGAAGAGGGTAAAACAATTAGAGCTTTTAAATACGTTTTTATTTCTAGGGGATCGCTAAATAGATCTAGTCGAACGGTTTTTGGAGTTGATTGTTCTGTTTTTAGTTGTTCTTTTGAAAAAACAAGAGTTGCAATAGTTTGTAATGTTTTTCCAAGTCCCATATCATCAGCAAGACAAGCTCCCAGATGATTTCCTTGGTGTTTTACTAACCACTTTACGCCTTCTTCTTGATATGGTCTTAATGTAGCTTTTAGTTTAGAAGATGATTGATATTTTAAATCAATTGTATCCTTTATTTCTAGTTCTTCTGGGTCAACGATTTCTTTAAGTAGTGTGTAATTTCCTTTGTTAACAAGGATACTATCTTCTTTTACTTTTCCGAAATTTGCTAATTTTTTATAACGAGTCATCCATTCCAATGGAATAATGAAAATGGTTTCATCATCCATTGGAAAGAAGCGATTATTATCTTTTATGTATTTAATAAATTTCGAAAAAGGAATTTCTTTTGTACCAATTTGTACTATTCCTTTGACATCGAACCAGTCATTTTTTTTTTATTTTTTATCTCGATTTCGTGTGAATCAAGATTTACAGATTTATTATCTAAATCTGGAAGGATGATTTCGACACCTTCTTTTTCAAGATCTTTATGGTGATTCTGTACCCAGTTAAAAATTGCTAAAGGATCATTAGAAGTTGTAGTTTCTAATAAAAGGTTTGCATTTACCTTTAAATCTTTAGACTCTAGTAAATCTATTATTTCTTTTTCAGCCTTTGGATCTCTTTTTATTTGGGTGATCTGGATTTCTTCGTTATCTCCAAAATGTACATCAGAAGATGTTTTTTTATTGCTATTGTAATCAAAACTAGCTTCTCCGTAATTAAAAATTACCTTGGCAACATAATTTTCCTTTATAAAATCTTGGATAATTTCTAGTTTGTAGGATGCTATGTTTTTATGAATCACAATTTCGAAGCCATTAGCAATTACATCTACATTTTTGATAACAGGAATAATTACTTTATCTAGATATGTTTTAATGTGTTTCTTAGCAATGGTAATCTTTTCTTTGCTAAAGAAAGGTTTTAGTTTATTGGCATTCAAGTTGTTAATATGATGTATGGATTTGTCTACAACAATCCAAGACGGTTCGTTTAATAAAATTTGAATACTATGATTTTGAGGGATTATTACCTTTTCTTCATCTTTTAACGAAAAGGCATAATCAATTCCTTCATCAGTTTTTGTAAATTCTAGAATAGGGTTGAGGATACTTTTTCCAATCGATAATCTATGTACTTCAAACGGATCTTTTCTCTGCGCATTATGTATTACAGAGTATTCGTTTTTTATAACTAACTCATAAAAGTCAGAAAGTTTATTGTTTACATAATTAATAACAACATCTTTAATTTTAGGATCCTTTAGAATGTCTGCTAAACCGAATGTTTTTCTTTTTTTAGCGGGTCTAAACTGTTGTTCTAAAACAGCTGTTTTTAAACTGGAACATATTTCTAGCAATTGTTCATGAGCTGTTTCTAAATATGGTATCTCAAAACTTTTTAATGTTGCTGGAGTAGCCTGTTTTTCTACATATCCTAATCGGTCATTTGTAACAGGTACAATATACGCTTCTGGTAATGGAGGGATTCCAGGTAAATTATTATGGTCAACTAGGTTATAACAGATGCAAAGTGAATCCATTGTGGGTATTTATTGGTTGTATTTAGTTATTAACTACGGGGTTATTTATATATATGTAAAAGAGATTAAAATTATTTTCTAACCTAATTTTACTAGCTTTTTTGTCTATTTCGTTACAAAATCGATAACATTTTTTGTAATAAAATCAATTTGCTCATTATCTAATTCAGTATGCATTGGTAATGAAATCACTTCTTTTATAAGCTGATTAGTAATTGTGAAATTTGCTTCATCATAGCGATCATCTTGATAAGCCTTTTGTTTATGTAAGGGTATTGGATAATATACACCACAAGGAATTCCTTGATCATTAAGGTGTTGTACTAACGCGTCTCTATCTGTATTGACAACACGCAATGTATATTGATGAAATACGTGACAATCGCAAGTGTCACAAATTATATTCTCATTAGTGTCACAACTATTTCCTTTCACTTTTGGGGTGATAATATTCTCAATTCCTTCAAAAGCTTTATTATATTTTCTGGCCGCTGTTCTTCTAGCATTATTATAAGTATCCAGATTAGGTAATTTTGCTCTAAGTACTGTAGCCTGAATAGAGTCTAAACGAGAATTTACACCAACCACATCGTGATGGTATCTTTTATACATTCCGTGATTTACAATACCACGAATGGTATGTGCTAGATCATCATCATTCGTAAAAATAGCTCCACCATCACCATAGCATCCTAAGTTTTTAGAAGGAAAAAATGAAGTAGAAGATACATGACCAATAGTTCCCGTTTTAGCAACTTTACCATCATTAAATTTATAACTACCACCAATTCCTTGAGCATTATCTTCTATTACATATAGATCATGTTCTTTTGCTATTTTCATAATTTCATCCATATTGGCAGCCTGGCCAAATAAATGAACAGGTACGATTGCTTTTGTATTAGGAGTAATTGCCTTACGTATAGCATCGGGATCAATATTAAAAGAATCTTTTTCTACATCCACAAGTACCGGAGTTAACTGTAATAACGCGATTACTTCTACTGTCGCAGCAAAAGTAAAATCTGCAGTAATTACTTCGTCTCCTGGTTTCAAATTTAATCCCATCATTGCTATTTGTAAAGCGTCTGTTCCATTCGCACACGGAATCACATGCTTTACATCAAGATATTCCTCTAATTCTTTCTGAAAACTATGTACTTCAGGGCCATTAATAAATGCAGCAGATGAAATAACGTCTAGAATAGAGGAGTCTACACGTTCTTTTATTTGTTCGTATTGACCCTTTAAGTCAACCATTTGAATCTTCTTCATAGGATGTGTTTTGTAACCGCACGAAAGTACAAAATAATGATGCCATTGCCAATGTGATACTTAGTTTTGATCTGTTTTTTATTAACGGATAAAATCAAAATAGTGTCATTTTAGCAACAGCCTTTCTTCTAGATATTTATAAAACTATTCCTTAACGAATTTTATTGTTTTTTCGTGATTTACCTGTAAAAGGTATATCCCAGATGATAATTGCTCTAATTTTTCTGAAATATTATATTCTGAATTTTGGGTTACTTTCACTTCAAAACTCTTCATTTTTTTGCCAGTTATATCGTAAACTGCTAAAGATATTTTATCGGATATAGAATATTCTTGTAGTGATAGTAAAGCATAATTTTTTACCGAATTTGGTGATAATTTTATTGATTTTTCGTTTTTATCTAAAGGCTTATTTACTTCCGTATTAAAAGTCAAAGCCTTATTAATATCTCCTACTACAAAACCAGAGATAATACTTCTTTTAAAATTACCTGTACTTTCTGAATTTAGAAACAAGCTGTATACACCTTCTTCCAGATTTTTGGTATCGAAATAAAAACTATCGTTGATTTTATCAAAAGTAATTACTTCCGGATCACTTTGTACTTGTGTTCCATCAATATTAGAAGTTCTAATAATTACACCGCGTGTTTCTATGTTTGTAAGTAAAGAATTGTTTTTTTGTGTTGAAGAAATATCAACTTTTAATAAAGGATATTTATTTCTTATTTGATTTTCTAATGACATCGTGATTCCATTATTTTGTTTTACAAAGGCAGCAAAACGAGAATTACTTTGTAACTTGATATTATTAGAAGTAAGAGAGATTACAGATCTATGATTGCCTTGGGTATTAATTTTTAACTGATCTGTTTGTTTTTTGTTAATGCCTTGAAACGTAGCTTTAGGATTTTCGTGTATAATTTCGGCTACTGCAAATCTAGAGTTTTTGTCAAAAATTATTTCGTCGTATTCATTTTCAGAATGTATGATGTAATAGTTACTAGTGGTGATGTAATTCGCTGGATTTATGTTTTCAAAAGATGGATTACTTTTTTGAGAACGATTTTGTATGTATGATTTTACATAAGGCCAACTAAATTGCCCAAAACTTACATCTATATGATCAAAGAAGGCACGATAATCATTTTTTTTAAAGACATATGTTGCTCCAGGCCTTAGCGTACTTCTATAAGGTGCAACACCATCATTTGCACCTTGGATAGGAAGTAAAATTCCACCGGTAACCGTAAAAGCGGCTCTGGCAAGAAGATTTGATCCATTGAAATATCCGGAAGCTCCTAAAACAACAAATTTTTCTGGCTCGTTATTTTCATTGTTATCTAAATATGGGCGAACTACATCTCGACAATAATAAGTGGTAGAGGTTCTAGCACCTTCATTTAAACCAGTCAATCGCCAAGCCCAGTTTAACCAAGGCATTTGAGAAATGTCGGCTAGATAAGTTCCCCAATATGGAGTTCCCAAAGCAAAAACTTGTTGTACCTTATCTTTTTTTCCATATTGAATCATAGCAGCTTCTGCGGCTTTCCCTCCATTACTATGGGCTATGATATATACATCTGCGACATTGTATTTGTTTGTAACAATGTCAATGGACTCTGCAAGTAGTTCTCCATTGACCCATATGCCACCACCTCTTGTTGTAGCAACGAAAACAGCCTGATATCCTTCATTATATGTTTTTTGATAAAAAGAATTATCAAATAAAAATTGACTTTGATTTAGATCAATATATCCGTGATTAAAAACAATCACTTTTCCGTTATAATTTGCAGGGGTCGCTCCATAATGAATGGTTGATTTAAAAAGCGGACCAACAAAAAATGGATTGAGTTTATCAGGTGTAGGCAGTTGTACCTCTAAAAAATTCTGAGAAAAAAGTATTGCACAGGATAGTAAAGCAATTAGAGTAAGTTTTAATTTCATAAGATTTGAGTTTGCGTGATAGTTGGTGTTAATTTAAGAATTTTAATAAACAAAATTTGTTAAAAACGTAAAATTTTAAATATATTTTTAGTAAAATGATAATTATTATGTGTTTTTGATAATTTGAAAATTTCAGGTTTTGCACCGTATGTTTATCAATTTTTACAGGAAAGAGCCGTATTTTAGCGATGTATTAAATCAAGACTTTTGAATTTTTTCTATAATTTCCTTATTTCAGTTTTCAATAGTATGCTTCCTATAATAGGACTCTTAAGTCCTAAACTTACTTTGTTCGTAAAAGGAAGGAAAACAGTTTTCGAAATTTTAAACGAACAACTAAAAAAAGAAGATCAAATAGTTTGGTTTCATTGTGCTTCGCTTGGAGAATACGAGCAAGGTGTTCCTGTGATGGAGATGATAAAAAAGAAATATCCTAGCTATATGTTATTGGTGACTTTTTTCTCCCCTTCAGGATATGAGATAAAAAAAAATAGCACCCTCGCTGATAGTATTGTTTATCTTCCAATAGATACAAAGAAAAATGCTAAAAGATTTGTAGAATTGGTGAATCCTAAGCTTGCAATTTTTGTAAAGTATGAGTTTTGGCCTAATTACTTACGAGAGTTAAAAAAGAACAATACTCCAATTACCATAATTTCTGCAGCATTTAGACAAGATCAAGCATTCTTTAAGTGGTATGGAGGTTTTATGCGTAATGCTTTAAAAACGGTAGATCATTTCTTTGTACAGGATACAATTTCTAAGCAATTATTAAGTCAAGTCGATTTCAACAACGTTACTGTGAGTGGTGATACTAGATTTGATCGGGTATCTCATCAAATAGAAATGGATAATCAAGTAGATTTTATCTCAGAATTTATAGGAGATAGACTTTGTATAGTTATAGGTAGCTCTTGGTCAGAAGATGAAGAAGTATTTACAGATTTTGTAAATCAGGCTAGTGAAAATTTATGTTTTATTATTGCTCCGCATGAAATAAAAAATAGTGGAGTGCAGTCTTTGCAGAAAAAAATAATCAAAAAGACTATTATTTTTTCAGAAAAAGAAGGAAAGAGTTTACAAAACCATCAGGTTTTTATTATGAATACAATTGGTTATTTATCGCGAGTATATAGTTATGGCGATATTGCATATGTAGGAGGAGCAATGGGTACCTCTGGATTACATAATATATTAGAGCCAGCAACTTTTGGGATTCCAATTATTATCGGTCAGCATTTTGAAAAATTTAGAGAAGCTAAACAATTGCAAAAGTTAGCAGGTTTATATTCTATATCTACTTCTGAAGAATTTAGTGCTATTATGAATAAATTAGTTGATGATCAGAAATTTAGAGAAAAAACAGGAATGATCGCTGGACACTTTATCAATAGCAATACTGGAGCAACAGATATGATTGTCGCTTATTTAACCGAGAAGATTGCAAAACTCTAAACAGATATTGCTTCTCTTAGATACCTTCTAAATGGAAGCATTTCTTGATATACTTGAATCACTATTTGCGTGAAATCAGAGTGCAATACGTCTTCTTTTTGCAATTCATAAGCTACTGCAAAAGTTCTTTTTTGCAATAAATCTATATGTTCGTGATCCATAGAATACCCTTTAGGTGCTTTTTTAAGAGAATTGCCGTCATCATATAAATTACCAAAGGTATTTCGGAAACTTTTTTTAGCAAGAATTTTTTTTAATTCTTCTCCATTATAATCAATAGCTTCTCTAATACTTTGCAGAGTTTTACTTTCTGGTCGCCAATATCCTCCAGCTAAGACACATTGAGAAAGCCCTATTTCGATATAGAAGTCTCCTTGTTTGGATAATTGATCTAACCCTGCTCCAAAATGATCTTTGTATACAGGTTTGTTAGGATGGAAAAGTAAGTTGTTATTAATTCTATTGATTCCTTTTCTTCCTGAAGTCGGATAATATTCTGGATCAATTTTGGTAAGTTCTACCTCCAGATGATCTAACCAATCTATAAAAGAATTTCGAATTTGTTGATACCATTTTCTGTTAGTATCCATCCATTCTTTGTTATTATTTTGTTGTAATTCTGAAAGAAATTGAAATAAATCGCTGAAATTCATTCTGTTAAAAAAATTAAGATTTTTTGTGAAAACATTACCAAGGTAATAGAAATAGTGGGATTAGAATACCGTTATACCGATATAATAACAACTAAAATTTTTTAATTATGAAAAAAGTAATTTTAGCCTTAGCGTTTTTATTTACTTTAAATGTAATGTTTGTTTCTTGTAGAGAAACTAATAAGGAAACAGAAAGTACTACCGAAGAAACCAGCGAAGTACAAAAAGAAGTTGAAAATACTGCAGAAGAAGCTTTAAAAGAAGCTGAAGAGATCGAAAAAGAAGCAGAAAAAGCAGTAAAAGAAGCTGGAGAAGAAGTAGAAAGTACTCTTGATAAAGCGGTAAAAGAAGATAACAAGGAGACAGAAACTGAAGGTGGTGAACAAACATCTTAAGAAGACGTTAGAGTAGAAAACTTACCAATGTAAGTTTAAAAAGAAGGCCTTTCATTATGAAAGGCCTTTATTATTTTTAAAATAATCCGTTTAATTCTGCATCAATACGATTAATTATACTACCAAGATCTTCGGGGTTATCGACAAAATTAAGATGGTCAACATCTACAATAAGTAAATTACCTTTGTCGTATCCGTGTGCCCAGGCTTCATATCGTTCATTTAATCGACTAAGATAGTCGATGCTAATGGTGTTCTCATATTCACGTCCGCGTTTATGAATTTGTGCAACCAGATTTGGAATACTACTGCGCAAATAGATCAGTAAATCAGGACCTTCGACAACGCTTTCCATAAGATCAAAAAGTGATTTGTAATTTTCAAAATCACGATTCGTCATAAGCCCCATCGCGTGTAGGTTAGGAGCAAAAATATATGCATCCTCATAAATGGTTCTGTCCTGAATAATATCTTTACCACTTTCGCGTATTTCTAGAATCTGTCTAAAACGACTATTAAGAAAATAAATCTGTAAATTAAAAGACCAGCGCTCCATTTTATTATAGAAATCCTCTAGATAAGGGTTTTCTAATACATCTTCGAATTGAGGTTCCCATCGATAATGTTTGGCTAATAATTTGGTTAGTGTTGTTTTTCCGGCACCAATATTTCCTGCAATAGCTACATGCATAAGTGATTATTTTTTTTGGAGTGTTAGGTCAAAACTGTAAATCTTACTTTGGTCGTAAATATAAAGGATTTCGTTAGTAACATAAAACTGTTTTATATGAATTTCAGGAAGATTTATTTTTTCAATTTCTCCAGTCTTGGTGTAACGATAATATAAACCATCATCTTTTAGAATTATTAAGTCATTATTTATAATTCTGATATCATTATATCCCTCGTTCTCATTTCGGTTTAACAAACTTCCATAAATGTTGAATTGAGAAAGGTTCTCAGAAGTAAGTATCCAGCAATAATTGAAGTTACTGCGTAATAATGTAGGGAGTTCATTAATGGGTTGTGTAGCGACTAATGTTTTTTCAGAATTGGTGTTAAATACCTCTAATTGTTGAGTGTTGTTGTCAAAAAGCCAACTACTATTATCATTTGCTGGAGAAACAAGAGAAACACTTTTGAATTCTGAAATTGTATTAAAGTTTACTCGATTTATTTCGGATAAGTATTTGTCAACTAATACTGTAGTGTTGGAAGATTCATAGAATAATAAGATTTTTAAAGGATTTAATACCGATGCTTGAGTAAGTTGACCAAGAATAAAATCACCAAATTGCCATTCTCGATCATTCCATTTTTTGTAAAAAATATTGTCTTTAGCATAGTAAATAGCACCAAAGGAATCTATACCTAAAAACTGATCAGCCTTTAATGATATAGTATCTTGAGCTATTGCATTTCTTTGGGAAGAACTTTTGTGAATAAACCCTAGTAAGATTAAAAACAGAACAATATGTTTCATGAAATAGCAAAGTACAAAAATAAGGCCATTTTTAGCAAACTAATTTGTACCCAAAACCTCTAACATTGATAATCTGTATAGAATCATCTTGTTTTAATTTTTTTCTTAGCTTGGTAATAAACACATCCATACTTCTACCATTAAAAAAATCGTCATCACCCCAAAGTTTTTTTAAAATCATAGAACGATCTAATACTTGATTTTTATTTTTAATTAGGTGGAATAATAAATGAGCTTCTCTATGTGTAAGTTGATAGGCTTCATTGTCTGAGGTAAGAAGTTGTTTGGGGAAATCAAAAGTATATTTTCCTACAATCAATGATTCAGAACTTTGTTGTGTTTTGGTTCTATGAAGCAAATTGTTGATTCTAACAATAAGCTCTTCCATACTAAAAGGTTTTTTTAGATAATCATTCCCACCAATAGTAAACCCTTCTACTACATCCTGTGTTTGTGATTTTGCAGTAAGAAATATTATGGGAATAGTGTCATCTTCTAATCGGATTTCTTTGGCCAATGTAAATCCATCTTTTTTAGGCATCATAACATCTAATACTAGTAATTTGGGAGTAATAGATTTGTATAATGAATAGGCTGTCTCACCATTTTGGGCAAGATGAACTTTAAAGTTTCTTGTTTCTAAGCTCTCTTTGATAATCTGACCCAAAGAAGGTTCGTCTTCTGCTAATACTATCTCAACAATTTCATCCATTGGGCAGTGTGATTTTAAAATTAGTTTGATCTTGATCTAGAAGTAATTCTATGGTTCCTTCATGTTTTTCAATAATAGTTTTGGTGTAAAATAATCCTATACCAAATCCTTTTACATCGTGCGTATTTCCTTTCGGAACTCTATAAAATTTTTCGAATATTTTATCTTTTTGTGATCTAGTTAAAGATGTCCCGCTATCCTTAATTTCTAGTGTAATATTAGGATGTGTATTTTTTAAATATATATCAATGTTATTACCTCCATATTTAATGGCATTATCAATGATATTATTAATAGCATTTTCGAAATGAAATGCATCCACTTTTTTCCAAATATTTTCATGAGTATGATGAAAACTAATGTTTTTTTCGGTAGTATTTGTTTGATATTTAGCAGTTATAGTTTGTATGAGATCAACAAGGTTTAATTCTTCTAGATTTAGCTCTAACTCATCACTGTCTAGTGTTGCGGTTTCTAGGATTTTTTCTACCATAGTATTCAATTTCCCCAATTGATTAGAGGACATATCAATATATTTTTTGGTTTTTTTAGGATCGTTTTCACGATTAAAGTTTTGAATACCTTCCAAAGCTGCGCTAATTGTAGCAATTGGAGTTTTGAATTCATGTGTGATATTACTAATCAAATCATTCTTTAGTTCTGCTAGTTGTTTTTGGTGATTGATGATTTTTAAAAGGTATAAAAGACTACCAATTACTGCACTGACTAATAAAAAAGACAAGGCAATACCGAATAAGTTTTTCTTTAGAATTGCACGTGTAGTGTTCATAAAAGATAGCTCTAAAGAACTTCCTCTAGGTAAATAGTAAGATTTTGTTTTAGTTTTTAAATCAGATTGATTGATAACATTTTCATTAAATAAGAACGATGTTCCGGTTTGATCTTGAAACGTAATTCCATAACTAATGGTTAACTGTTTCCTCTTTAATTGATTGTTTATGATAGTATCTAAAACCTCTAGTTGTAGCGAATCTTCATTAATCGAAATTATGATTTTTGATGTAAGTTGCTCAAAAGCTTTTTTTCTAGAATCACCATTCTCTATTTCTTCTAATCCGTCTGGAAATTCGATGATTTTAGATGAATCTATGCAAAAGTTTGGATGCTGATCCATTCGATCTATGCTATCTACAGAAAGGCCTCTATATATTTTTATATCACTATGATCTAAGCCTTCAGAAAATGTATAACTTTTAAAATCAACCGTTCCCGAATCTATTTTTTTTAAAAGGTTTGAAAAACTACTTTTCTTTAAAAAGCTACCAATATTAGAGGAGTCTGAAGAAAAACCAATCGTATTTTTTTCTGCTAATTCGGTGTAATACTGATCCACTGCATTATCCAAACTTATTTGTACCTCATTAATTAGTTGTTGTTTGCTAGCTTCATAATTTTTGAAATTCCAGTAGACTTGTATGCTCAATGTAACTAGAATTACAAAGGCAATGAAATACAATATACTTCTATAACTGTTCTTTTGCATGGTTCAAAAATAGGATTCTTAACTGATATAAAAAGAATCAGTTAACACTCGTTAACACTGGTTAACGGTTTGGTTAGCATTTGGTTTACATCTTTGCAATGTACAAACCATATAAAACTCACATCAACATGAAAATACAATCAATACTATTATTTATTCTTCTTCTTACTTCGTTTATAGGCAATGCACAGTCCACGTTTTATAGAAATCATGAAGGGGCTTTGTTAAATGAAGTAGAGTTAAAAGAGGCAGAAAATAAGATAAAGGATAAAATCAAAAAAATCAATAAGAAGGCTATAGTCGAAATTGAAATAAAAGATACAGATTTTAGAAAGGATTCGATAATTCATGATTTTGGTTTTCATGTGAATTTGAATGGTTCTGTGAATTCAAAAACAAAACTCAAGTTATTTAAAGGAAGGAAAATGTTAGAATCTTCTTTGGTAACATTACAAGGTGATCAAATAAATATCAGTGATTTAGAAGGAAAACCAACACTGCTTAATTTTTGGTTCACTAATTGTCCACCATGTATTGATGAAATGCCTGAACTAAATTCGTTGAAACAACACTTTGGTGATCGTGTAAATTTTGTTGCTGTAACCTATGAATCTAAGGAAAAAGTCGAAAATTTTTTAAAGAAACATACATTTGATTTTAGACACATTGTAGATGCTAGAGAATATACAGATGCATTAGAAATGAAATCTTTTCCTAATAATATTATACTCGATAAAAATGGTATAGTAAAAAATATAGAAGGAGGAATACCATACATAAGAGATGAAAACGGAGGAATGAAAATGGGAGAAGCAACTGAATTAAGAAATAAACTAGAAACCCTTTTAAAATAAATAGATATGATAAGATTGATAATACTAATAACACTATTTGTTATAGGAAATATCTCTGCACAAGATTTTCAAGGAGTAGCAACATATAGCACAGATAGGAAATTAGAGATACAATTAGATAGTACGCAGATGAATTCTGAAATGCAAAAGCAAATTCATGAAATGATGCGTAAGCAGTTCCAAAAAGAATATACATTACGATTTAATAAAACAGAATCTGTTTATAAGGAAGAAGAAAATCTTGGAGCTCCACAACCGGCTTCTGGTGTACAAGTAATAGTGGCTGGATCAGGAGCATCTGATGTGTTATATAAAAATAGTAAAGAAGAGAGATTTGTAGCCAAAAGAGATATGTTTGGAAAAGCATTTTTGGTAAAGGACACGTTAACGCACTATAAATGGAAGCTAGAAAATGAAACGAAAAAAATAGGAAACTATACTTGTTATAAGGCTACTACTACTAGAACTATGGAGATAGTAAGAAATATAAATGTTAACGGTGATAAGGAAGAATCTAATTCAAAAACTGAAGAGATAAAGGTGGTAGTTTGGTATACACCAGAAATTCCAATAAATAATGGGCCTGATAACTACTGGGGATTACCGGGACTCATTATGGAGGTTAATGATGGTGATTTACGTATTTTGTGTAATAAAATTGTACTAAACCCTAAGAAGAAAATAGAAATTAAAGCTCCGGAAAAAGGTAAAGTTGTGACGGAAACTAAATTCGAAAAAATTATGCGTAAAAAAATGGATGAAATGCACGATAGGAGATCACATCGTAATGGCGGCAATAGTATGGAAATTAGAATAGGAGGATAATCATCAAAATCAATCAAAAAATGAACAATATATTATTTGCATTAGCCTTGCTTGTAGTTTTTAATGTAAAAGCTCAGGTCACAAAGATACCTTTTGAAGAAGATGGATTAGTTTTTATCAAAGTAAAAGTAAATAATCAACAAGAATATTTAGATTTTGTGTTTGATACTGGAGCTTCTATTGGAGTTTTGGATAGCACCGTAGCTAAAAAATTAAATATAAAATCTAATTATTCACAAAATGCGCAAGGTGCCAATGGATCGCAAACCTATAATATCGCGACAAATCAAACTGTGGACATAGGAACGATAGTATTAGATAATAGCAATCTTGTTCTAGTAGATTTACAAAAGCTTTCTCAGAGATCTGGTAGAAAGATTCAAGGCATTATAGGATATGATGTTTTAAGACAATATCGAACCAGATTTGATTTCAAGGAAAAAATAATGACATTGTATAATGAGGGTGATCCAATCTCGGGGCTGGAAACATATACTAAAATTCCTATGAAATTTGATGGGACACCAATTCCTCAAATAGACCTGACTTTTACATTAAATGATGGAAATACGCTTACCGGAAATTTTTTATTTGATAGTGGTGCAAATATGAGTGTATTATTTAATACACCCTATGCTGTAAAAAATGACCTCAAAAATAGATCTGGAAAAACAATAAAAGGGAAGGCAAGAGGTCTTAATAAATCTACAACCTATACTAAAGGAACTATAGAAAAACTACGACTTAGTGATTTTGAATTTACGGATTTACCTATCGATATTTCTGAAGGTCATGAAGGAGTATCAGGTTCTCCTAGTTACGCAGGGATTTTGGGAGCACAAATTATTAATAGATTCGATATGGTCTTAGACTATAAAGAGAAATTGTTTTATATCAAACCAAATGAAAAATTCAAGACTCCATTTGAGTTTCCTATGAGTGGAATTGGGGTTGAAAAAGTACAAGAAAAAATACTAGTAAGCTATGTAGTAAAGGATAGTGAAGCTTATCAGAAAGGAGTTAGAGAAGGGGATGAGTTGCTAAAAATAGATGAGTATAATGGTAAGGAACTCAGTACTTGGAAAAAACATTTGAAACATAGCGAGAAAAAAGTAAAAATAGAAGGAAAAGATACTTCTGGTAAGGTATATAAAGTAGTTATTTTATTAAGACGATTAATCTGATTGGAAACCGTTGTTTTTTTGGGATATAATTAACTTTTATTGATTAAACCTAGTGCAAATCATAGAGTCTAAATAGTTTAAAACTGCCTAATATGAAGACTATATGTACATGGGTTACTATTCTTATAACCTCTTTAACAATCGCACAGGATTTTCAGGGAAAAGCCTATTATTTCAGCAAAACAGGAATGGATATGGATTTTGGAGGACGCCAAATGTCTGAAGACCAGAAAAAAGCTATTGCCGACAGAATGAAATCTGCTATGGAAAAAACGTTTGTACTTACTTTTAATAAGAGCGCTGCCACTTATAAAGAAGAAGCACAATTAGATGCGTCAGGAGGAGGAGGTGGAAGATGGGGAGCTATGCTTTCGGGTTTTACATCTAATAACTACTATAAAAATATAAGGGATGGTCAGTATTACGATCAACGTGAATTTTATGGAAAAAACTTCTTGATTAAAGATTCTTTAGAGACATACAATTGGACCTTAGTAAATGAGACCAAGAAAATTGGAAATTACACTTGTTTTAAGGCAACTACGACCAAAAAAGTGAGTGAAGTTATGGACTGGAGAGCCATGAGAAGAAGGGGTAGAGAACAAAGAGAACAAAGAGAAAATGGAGCAGATGATCAGGCAAATGCTGATAATGCTCCAGATACACCGGAAATGCCAAAAGAAATTGAAGTTACAGCTTGGTATACACCAGAAATTCCAGTTAACCAAGGTCCAGGATCTTATTGGGGATTACCAGGTTTAATTTTGGAAGTACAAGAAGGAAGAACAACATTATTGTGCAATAAAATAGTGTTAAATGCTGATGAAAAAGAAGAAATTAAAGCGCCAAAAAAAGGAAAAGATGTATCACAAGCCGAGTTTGACGAAATCACGAAGAAGAAAGTAGAAGAGATGATAGAACAATTCAGTACCCAACGAAGAGGAAGAGGAAGAGGAGGCTTAGGCGGAGGACGTAGAAATTAAAATTCTTTTAAAAAAATCAATCAAAAAAAATGAAACAAAAGATACTATATGCCATACTGTTGGTAGGGATGACTATGTCTGCACAGAAAGTTAAAATTACTGGATTTGTAAAAGACTCCGTAGGTAATCCATTAGAAATGGCAAATGTAATAGCCTATAAAAAAACGGACAATACCATGACAGCTTATGGTATTACTAATAGCAATGGAAAATATGGTCTATCGGTTCCGGCTAATGAAACTTACTTGCTTAAAGTGAGCTTTATAGGGCTTTCTGCAAAAGATAGAACTATTACTGTGAATGTGGAAGATGTAAAAGTAGATTTCGAGATGACATCCGAAGAAAATAGCCTTGATGAGGTAGAAATTGTTTATGAGATACCCGTCGTAGTAAAAGGGGATACATTGGTCTATAATACAGATTCATTTACTAACGGTAATGAGAAAAAATTAGGAGATGTTTTAGATAAACTACCTGGGATAGAAGTAAATGATGATGGGGAAATAGAAGTAGAGGGAAAGACAGTTTCTAAAGTGATGATAGAAGGGAAAGATTTTTTTGATGGAGATTCTAAACTGGCTACAAAAAATATTCCAGCAGATGCCCTAGATAAGGTAGAAGTATTGAGAAATTATGAGGATGTAGGTCAAATGAGAGGTCTTCGAAATAATCAAGATCAGGTAGCGATTAATATTAAATTAAAAGAAGGTAAAAAGAATTTTTGGTTTGGAGATGTAACTGTTGGAGCAGGAGTTGGAGAAACAGAACGGTATTTGGTAAAACCAAAATTGTTTTATTATAATCCAAAATACAGTATTAATATCTTAACCGATTTTAATGACATAGGAGAAGTCCCATTTACTAGAAGGGATTATTTTAATTTTACAGGAGGTTTTAGGAATTTGGGCAGAGGTGGCACTTCGTTTAATATAACGAGTGATGATCTGGCATTTGCGGTATTACAGAATGATCGCGCAAATGAAATAAATACCAAGTTTGGAGCTGCTAATTTTAGTATGTCTGCCAGTAAAACATTAGATATTAGTGGATACGGAATTGTTAGTAATACTAAAACAGATTTAATTACTAATACAAGAAGAACGTATATCGATGATACTGCTGATCCTACGGATAATACTATAGAGGAAACTTTTGATAATACAGAACAAAGAAGCACCTTAGGGTTACTAAAATTAAGTGCTAGTTATAGACCTAATAATAATTTTCGATTGGATTATGATGTTTTTGGTAAACTTTCTCAACAAGAAGAGGATGATACTTTTCTTTCTGTAAGAGATGATATTTCTGAAGATATAAACGAACGGTTAGAGAATGATCCTTTTTCCGTACAACAGAATTTAAATGCATATTATACACTAAATTCAAAAAATATTTTCTCTTTTGAAGCACAACATTTATTTCAGGAAGAAGATCCATTTTACAATGCAATTAGGTCCGAAATACCTTTTAGAGGAGTTTTTACTCAAATCAACGATCCTGATGATCTAAACTCAGATACATTTGATCCTTTAGAAGCTTCAGAACGATATAATGTCAATCAACAAAAAAATGTAACTACCAGTAAATTAGACGCAAAATTGGATTATTACTATGTATTGAATAAAAAGAGTAATCTTAATTTTACAATAGGATCTACCTTAAGTACGCAGAATTTTGACTCTGATATTTTTCAAATTTTAGATGATGGTGATCAAAACAGTTTTGAGTCGGAAGAATTTACTAATGATGTCAAGTATAATTTTAATGATCTATATGCTGGAGTACATTATAAGTTTATTACCGGAATCTTTACTTTTAATCCTGGAGTTAGTATTCATAACTATGATCTAAAGGATGAACAATTGGGGACTACCAATAGCCAGAATGAGTGGCAGGTATTACCGGACTTCTTCGCTTTAGTGCAGTTTAAAAAGAGTGAGAGTTTACGTTTTAATTATTCGATCACAGCAAATTATACAGATATAAATAATCTAGCAGAAGGATATGTTTTTAATAATTATAATTCATTATCCCAAGGGAACAGAAGTTTGGAGAATGCTTTATATGATAATTACTCTTTGAACTATTTTAGTTTTAATATGTTTAATTACACTAATATTTTTGCTAGATTAAGTTATACCAATAGACGTAACCCTATTAAGAACACAAGTATTGTATCTGGTATTAATCGAGTAAACACACCGATTAATTCTAATCTTGCAGATCAAGTGCTATCAGGTAGTGGTAATTTTACCAGAACTTTTGGTAAGATTAAAGGAAATTTAAGTGCTAATGTAAGTTGGTCTAGTTTTAATAATATAGTAAACACACTTCCTAGTGAGAGTATAAGTCTTACACAAACGTATCAAACTGAATGGTCCACAAATTTTAAGAAAGGACCAAACTTTGATCTAGGATATAGTATCACCGTTAATGATTATGATAATAATGGCGCGGAAAGCACTTTTTATACGAGCCGTCCTTTTGCTAGGTTAGATTGGTCCTTTGCTAAAGGATTTTTACTAAAATCTTCCTATAGTTATTATAATTACCGAGATACCGAAACTACCTTAAACGAATATAGCTTTTGGGATGCGGAGGTGTTTTATCAGAAACCAGATAGTAAATGGGAATATAAATTTTCCGTTACCAACTTATTAGATACGGAAAGTATCAATAGAGATAGTTTCAATGAATTATTTAATAGTACTTCTAGTTATGTGGTTCAGCCAAGATATTGGATTTTTAGCGTAAAGTATAATCTGTAATAATGTAAATATGATGGGGGTTATCTTAATATAGTTGCTATATCCATTAATGCGAATCCCAAATCCAGTTTAGTATTCCGGGAGATTTGTTATACGGGTAAATTTGTAGTACTTTCAAAATGCAAACCTACTATGTTATAGGTGTGTATTATGAGTAGGAATAGCTATAAAAATATCAATATGAAAAATAAGATACTCTATCTGGTTTTTGGGATTACATTGTTTCTTGTAAGTTGCGAAGATGCTAATACTTCGGATAAGTCTCAACCTAAAAAAGGGATGATTAAAGTGACAATACTATATCCAAATGATGCTGACAAAATATTTGATATGGATTATTATGCCAATAAGCATATGCCAATGTTAATAGATCTATTCGGAGATTCGTTAAAGAGGTTAGGGATTGATAAAGGATTATCAGGGCGAACATCAAATGATCCAATTCCTTATCTAGCCATTGGATATTTATATTTTGAAAATCTTTCTGATTATCAAAATTCGTTCGGACCAAACGCAGAAAAAATTAGAGGTGATATCCCAAACTATACTAATATTAAGCCTATTGTTCAGATTAGTGAGGTTGTGAAATAACAAGTTTTCTAATTGATAGAACTCATAATACTATATAAGAATACTTCTTAATGTCAATTAGTAATTAACCAAACTTAATATTTATAAATGAAATGGGAGGAATGTTACACCCTACGTCTAAAGGAATACTTATAGGTCGATTAGTAGGTCTGAATAGTACAATTAGTATAACAGAGTATATTATAACTTTTGGAATAAAAAGTATTGAAATTCCCGAGTATTATACATCGCCTGGGACTGAATATTATATTGGTTTTGGCACAGGTTATGAGGAAGGTCAAAAATTGAGAATGTTGTTGGAAAATGATACAAGCAGCCAAATATCGCTGGAAGAAAAGATAACATGTCTTTCATTTTTATTGAAAAAACAGGAAAATTGCAGACTAATTATAACTATACAATCTTTTTTGGATAACACCAAATATTGGAATGAATTTAGAATAGCAACGGGAACTATAGATGCAATACAAGCTTTACTAGGAGAAAATAAGATTCAGCGAGCCGTTTATAAATTGCTGATATATTTAAAAGAAAGGTTTTATTTAAAAGCTTTAATGGAGTTTTATGAAGTTTATTCGAATCTAGAGAATGCGAGATCAAAAAAGAAAGATAATAAAGATTACGAAATAGAGAAAGAACTAGAAAGAATAAAAATTGAAGTTCAAAATTGGATTAATAAAAAGTAACGAAATTAGTCTTGGCTCGTCATCTTACTATGCATACAATTATTAGATTTGTTATTTCCGTAAGTGTCTTTTTATGTACGGTTATTTCCATTGCACAAAATGGCAACAAAACCATCACAGGGAAAGTTTTAGATAAAGAAAACAATCAACCGATTCCATTTGCTTCTATATACCTAAAAGGGCAGGCAATTGGTACAATATCGAATGAAGAAGGGAAGTTTGTTTTTCATATTTCTAATAGAGGAAATGGTACAGTTATAATATCTAGTTTAGGATATAGTTCTATAGAGAAAAATGTTGATGATTTTAATCTTGATCAGCAAATATTTCTAAGTGCAGAAGTAAATGCGCTGAGTGAAGTGGTGATTACAACGACAAAAAAGAAGAAATTATCGGCAAAACAGATAGTAAAAAAGGCATATCAGGAGATTCCTAATAACTACCCTGATCAGTCTTATATTCTAGAAGGTTTTGTTCGTGATTTGCAAAAAGAAGATAGTACATATGTAGAGTATTTAGAATGTGCAGCTAAGTTTTACAATCAACCTACAAATAAAGAAGTCGAAGCTAAAGTAGAGCTTGTAGCCATAAGGAATAGCTACATTGCAGAAAAAAACCCTTGGAACAAACAGTGGGAAAGAAAAAACTCAATTATCGACTTAATAGAAGATGATTTTATAAGATTTGATTATGGACCCATTAAAGGAAAAAATGGATGGAAATATGAGTTGGAGGATATCTTACCTTATAATCAGAAGTATGTATATAAAATAAAAGGAACAGATGCACCTTTTCAGAAAGCAACACTATATATAGATACAGAATCTTTTGCCTTTGTAAGAATGGAGCTTACGCGAACTGCACATAAAGGAAAATCGTGGAAAAGAAGATTAACACATGGAGGAGAACAAGTGTATTATAATGTGATTTTTGAATATCAGGAATATAGGAACAAAATGTACTTAAAATATCAAAGGGAAGAAGATACCTGGAATATTTATGATACTAAAACTCCTAGTAAATTACTATTCGTAAAAGAACCAAAAAAAGAATTGTTCGTAAACAAAATCATTGTAAATAATGTAGAGAAATACCCATTTACTCGAAATATGAATTCTGATAGTAGTATAGAAAATCACTCAAGCGAATACAATGCAGAGTTTTGGTTGAACTATAATGCTCCACAACAAACTAAAGAAATAAGCAAAATTGAGCAATATTTAAAAGAGACTAGTAACTAGTAGTAGTTTTATGTTATATCATCTGGTAAACATATATCGCTAAAGTCACAGCGACAGCTCCAATAAGAATGCCTATTTTGTTTTTAAATGTATTGTTTTTATAAGATTTTCTATTCTCCTTTTTAGACCAATAAAAAATCAAGAACGAGATAGCAGCTACAGCGCAACCTATGGCTAAATATAATTTAGTCTGTTGATCAAAATAAGAAGTGTTATTTATAAGCGAAATGCAAATAAAGAAGAATACGAAAAATAGTAACTTGCTGTTTTTTTGAATGGTTTGCATAGTGTTTTGCTTTAAATTTAGAAAATAATTCCAAAAAACTCAATTGATATAATCCTCAGTACAATTTATAAACTTTAGTTCTTTATGAGTTGATTGTCCAAAACTAAATATTGAGATTAAAACAAAAAGATTAAATATTAAAAGCTTCAAGTATTTCATTGTTCATTCTTTAGATGAGATCAAAAGTATTTAAATCTTTGAGTAGAAAGCAAAATATTGTTAACTATAGACCGATAAGCTTCTCGGTTTTTATCAATTACGACTTCTGTTTAAAAAATTACTTGAAGTTATGCTTGATCTTACATATATACATGGGTATGACCCATATAAAAACACTTGGGAAGATTGGGATAAAAATCTATTAAAAAAGGAAACTATAAATTATTATGGGTTAGAAACTTTAGATAATATTGCTTAAGGTTGAAAAACTATTATAATTTATGAAAATGTAAGGTAACATTTTGTGTTTTAATGATACTATAATTATAAGAGTCCGAATTTTAAATAGAAAAATGTACTAACTAAGTTCCTTAATTAACGTATAAGGTTAAAAGGTATTGTTGTAAAAGCAAATTTCATTTTGTAGGAGTTAATAAGTTTATAATAAAAAGAAGTAAAAAATAAAAGTAAAGTATCAGGTTTGAAAATAAGTACACACACAAAATCATGTTTATCATTGTCCTTTTTCTCCTATGTAAAGAAATCAATGCTCAGGAATATAAAAATATTACTTATCCAACAGATATTGGTAATTATTTATTTTCATTTGATGAACAGACTAATGTAGTTTTTTATGTAAATAGTAAGAATAAGATATTTGATAAGGAGGGAAACCAGATTAAAAACCCTAATCAGATAAGGGAAATAATAAAAGAAAATATAGGGGTGATTGATAAAGTATATTTACATTCTGATGCTGTAGCAAATTATGATATTGTAAATTTAGTAAAAACGTTTGTTGCAAAAGAAGGGATTAAGAATATCGTGTATGTCACTTCTCCGGCTTCAGTTACTGAAATGGGAAGTGGGGTTTTAGGTACATTACCTATAAAAATTGAAGATAAGAAACAATATAAAGATGTTATTCACAAAGTTAATAGTGAGGACACTAAGAATTATCGATTTAAGAATTTAATACTTTTAAATAATGAATTTGTTTTTTTAGGGAATAAAAAAATTAAGATTAAAAGTCGTGTTTATAAAAGATTATGGGATAAAACGGATTTTTTGAATGTTAATTTTCATGAGAACTTAAATTATAATGATTATGTAGCGTGGTTGTGTACTAATAATAGCATTAAGTTATCTCGAAAATTACGTTATAAGAAAAATCCTATAGTACTTGAACAAATGAGTGTGATTTCAAATAGTAAGAATGGAGAAAAACAAACATTTATTATTAATACTAATTTGAATTTTCCATAAAACGGAATACTATTTTGAACACTTTATATCAAAAATATTTTCAAAGTGGAATGCTTAAAAAAATATAAACAATATGTCGATTAGAACAAGTCAATTATATTCTTTTGGATTTGTTTTGTCACTTAACGATTAGTATTTATGATGTCGAAAAGCGTAATGAATTGATGCCATTAACGATGTATTATGCGCAAGTGATATGTGAATGGAAGACAAGAGTTGCTTTAATTTGGTAATAAGTTTTTAAAATTTATTATAGTATATTTTTAGATAGTACGTATTTATTGGTTTTATTTACTCATAAATAATATATAAGAACAAATAGAGAGACGAAAGTTATTACAAAATCATTTTAATAATAAGAAATAGTACTCGTTTTTATTACTATTTTAACTATATCAAAATTTTGAATAATACAGTCATAATTACGAACATAATAAAGGTTGAAAAATCCCTTGAGAGCACAAATATAAGCATGCGAAATTAGAATTTGTTTTGCTTTTCGACTATCTTTAGAGTAAAAAGTAATTGGATGGTTAGAAGTATAACGATGCTCTTCATAGTAGTTTTATGGAGTTCTTGTAATATTGGAAAACAACATGAAAACGCTACTAATGAGATTAAAGGATGGCAAGAAATCTACAGAAATGATAGCGAAGGAAATCCTTTGTCCGGGGATATAAGTGATTTAAAAAAAGCAGTTCGTCAAGGTTGTAACATTAGAGTAGGTTGGGGGATCTATAATGAGTACAAAAAAGACGGACTAAAGCAAGTTATTACTGTAGAGCATACTGCACAAGCTCAATTTATGACCATTAGTAAAGGTCATGTTTTTGCTCAATTATCAGAAATTATGGGCCAAGCACCCTCTAGAGAACTACCTCATTTAAACTTAATAAAAACACATTCTTGGTATTCTATTTTAGGAACAACCGGAGAAATGACACAAGTATACCTTGATAACAAAGATGTAAATCAAAGTGATGAGTTTTCGGATAACGTAAAAATGATCTGGTATGTTAATGTCAATGATTGTGATTACAGTAAAAATGATGACCAACCACTATATTAAACCAAACTCACTATGAAAAGAATAGTTTTTTGCTTTGTTTTTTATATACTCCTATTTTCTTGTAATCAAGTTAAAAAGGATACGTCTAATAGTGCGCAACCTGAATTAGAAAAACAAATGGAAATTACACCGAAACAAGGAATTATAACAAAACAAAGTACTAACACTTTTGATGATACCTATAATAAATTGGTAACAATTATTGAAGATAATCCGAATCTAAAAATCATAGCGCAATTAGATCATCAGGCAAATGCGGCATCTGTTGGATTAGAGTTAAATCCAACTAGAATTATAATGTTTGGAAATCCTAAATTGGGAACTCCCTTAATGCAAAGTGCTCAAACTACAGGATTAGATCTACCACAGAAAATTTTGATTTTTCAGGATGATTCCGGTATTGTGAAAATTTCTTATAACGATCCTAAATACTTACAGCAACGTCATGATATAGATGATATCGAAGAGGTACTAAATAAGATAAGTGGAGCGTTGGATAAAATTACTTCGGCTGCAGCAGGATTATAATCATACTTAGTTTTTTTATAATATTTTGAGAATGAAATTTACTTGTATCCACGACTAATTCTGGACTTTTACTTTGATAGGACCACCACTGGAAACATAGCTTCCGCCGATTTCATCAATGTTGACATTTAATTCCTCGCTTGTGCTGACTTTATTAATGTCAATTTTGAGTTTATCGTAGGTACTAATACTCTTGATATTTACATCTAGTTCCTCGTTTGTTGCTAATTTAACTGTGATCGTTCCGTCTTCATTAATAGGAATCAATCCATAATTTGGTAATATAGAGTTGTCATTAGCGTATACTTTTGGTATAATATCAATGTCTTTTATTGCGATAATGCTTAAAGCAATTGCAATAATTGTTAGAATAGATTTTGTATAGGTATCAGTTTTCATAATATGATGTTTTTTTTATAGTATACCAAAAACTACACCGATATATTATATGATAAATTAACGAAGTAATTTTTTATCTAACGACTCTGTTTGTTCTTTAAAATACCACCCTTCTGTTAGTTTTTGTAAATCAATCTCTAATAATGGATTTACGTGGTAATTGATATTCTTTAATGAATAATGCAAAGCAGTTGAAGCATTATTTATTGAATTGTTTAAAAGTGGTAGATTAAATCTGTCAATTCTCATTTCTGTAATAATATCTGTATAATTGTTTTCGAGAGCGATCCGTTTATTTTCTGGATTCAGGTTTCCATCAATATCATTAGGCATTTTCACTTTGTTAGAAAGTGATAACCCAAGTCGTTGTATAAATTGAGAATTTATTTTTAAAGAATCTGCATTTTGCGATATGGTATCTGCATGAATTGAATTCTCTTGTTTTATATATTCTAAAAGTGACACCTGAAAATAATACTGATATCTAATTTTATTGTCCGATGTTTCTATTGTATGTTCTATGGACTTTCGTTTTTTTATAGAATTATCGGAGCACCTTATTAAAAGTTTTTTATTGAGCTGTGTATCACTTAAAATTGAAATCGTTACGGCTTCTAATGGCATATAATTGATAACATCTACATTTTTACTGATGATATCTTTCAAAATATTAGAACCACGCCAAGGTGATTTCTTAAAAATAGAGGATGCTAATAGTCCAATAGATACGAATGGCATAGCAATAGTTCCCAATAATGATGTTGCTACAAAAGGGACTTTTAATAATATAAATTTTAAGTATTTATTACTTAATAAAACTCCTTTTATACGCGCAATAGATGGATCAAAAAGGTTGTTTTCTAGTTCATGAGTATATTGATTTTTATTATTAAAAAAATCGATGCTTTTAATTTTATTGGTAAGCTGATTTTCTAGGCTAGAAAAACCTTCATTAGCAATGAAAGGACGTTCTGGTCTAAACCCACCAGTAGTTTCTTTTAGAGATAATAGAGTGCTTAAACGAGCAAATTCAAAAGCATATTTCCTAGCTTTTATAGATGCAAACCCACCAAAAGCCTCAATTTCACTTCCTGGTAACTCTATGGTGTTTAGATTTTTATTAATTGGTAGTATTGCTGCGCGATATGCATTTTCATTTTTTCCATCTGTATTTAATGCAAAATCAGCGATTACTTTAAATACTGTCTGAGCAAAAATGTTTTTATCCTCTTTCTTAGTTAGTTGAAGTTTTTCATATACTTTATCAATCTTAAGAGGTTCTGATTTTCTAATTTTTTCGTCAATAAGATCTTTAAGAGCTAGTAAATCTTCTTGAAGTATTTTAATACAAGTATTTTGATCACCATTTTTGTTATCGCAGTTCTTTTTAATTTCTGATAAGAAATATATCATAGGATCTCTGGTACCTAAAGATATGATTCCGTTTTTGAGATTTTTAGCAATTTTATTGAAAGCGGTAGCAATAATTTCAATATTTAGATTACTACTCATATCACTATTAGCGTCTAGATAATTGAAGATAGTGTTTCGCAGTTCGAAATTTTCTTTTATGTCAATGATTTTATGTTCTTCTTTGATACTACCTTGGTTTGTTAAAACACCTAAAATACTAGAAGTGTTCCCCAGAAGTTTACCTAATTCTTTTTTGAAAGTTACTTCGTGGTTGGACATTTTAATGGGGGAGAAGGCCGATACTTTAAATGAATGATATTGTTCTTTTCTAACAATTGGATCTACAAATAGAATGAGTCTTTCTTCGTTTTGGGTAATTCGTCCAAAATCTTGAAAAGTTCCTATTTTAAATGCTTCCCGAATCGGTTCATTATTGAAAGTTCCTCCATCAATATATGGGAAATTGAAGCTGTTATAGTCTAGTGTATTTTCTCCTTCTTCTGCAAAAAAACTATTTTGTTTAAAGGTGGTATTATTCTTAGATGTATGAGTGTCGATTTCGTTTTGTATTTTGATGAAAGAAGATGGCCAGTTTGTGTTATTATCATTATCACCAAACTCTTGTTTAAACCTTTTTAAGACTACGGGTTCAAAAGCAATAGGAAACGCTCCACAGCCAAGTGCAGAAGCCGAAATTGTCGCCCAGGCGGATTGATCAGTCATCTTAAAATGTGTTGGGGTATTTGGATCGGGAGTATTACAAAATTTTAACCATCTAGAATCTGTTTCTTTTTGCGCTTTTTGCACTTCGTTTTCATCAAACACAAAATCTATAACACGTAATTCCGAATGATTTTCTGACCCTACAGATTTCAAAAAGTTTTGCTGTAATCGATCCTTGTTGGAATTACCGTTTTTAAAAAAATCTATCTCAATTGGTAATAAATTGGTTAAGGAACAAGCAAAAATGACTCGTTTAGGATCTAAAAGCTGTCTTCTAGAAATATCTACTCCATCAGAAGCCATTAAATATTTTTTGGTAAGATCTTCTAGAAGTTTTCTGTCTAGTAAAGAAAAAGATTCATTAGGTTTTGGATCATAGTCATCCTGAGCTTTGGAACCGTATAGTTTTAAGGAGTTCACTTCTTCTACCCATAATTTATATTGGATCTTTTGAGCAAGTTGTAATGCTTTTAATGTTTCAAACTTATCTTTGTATTCTTCTGCTTTCGAAATATCTCCGTTAAAGTAGTCTCTTATAATTTCATCAAGTAATTCTTTCTGGGTAAGTTGCTCACTAAATAGTGGCATCATTGCTTGGTAATCAATAAGGCATTTAAGCATTATAGTCAAAGCAATTGCGCCGGCGCTAGCTCCACTCATTCCATCAACGATTATTTTATCATAATCATTTTTGTTTTTGTCTTTACCATAAAGCACTAATAATTTTAATGCCTCGGTTAATGCCGAACCAGAAAAAGAACCTAAAGAGACTCCTCCTCCCATTGCCAGACAGACACGAAGTGTTTTTCCCATGATTTATTATTTTATGTTGTTTTTATAAAATCTATCTCCGTTTTATTTATCATAAAGTGGAGTTGCAATCTTCAACATGTAAAATGGGTGTTCTTAATCTCGATTTATATATCTCGATTTTCCCATTTTTTGCTGAGCTTGAGGGATCGATGGGGACGCTTGGGGATTAGATGGAGATGTTGTGTTTTGAGCAGGTTTTTCTGCATTTGGATCAGGATTGTCACTATCCGAATCAGCGGCGGGATTTGGATTACTTGGATCGGGTTCTTCGGTAATACTCTTTGGTTTTTCCAAAGTCTGAGCAGGAGAAATCCCAAATAATGTTCCTGCTGCAGCTTTTAATCGCTCTGTAAATTCTTGTGATGCAAAACCCGAAATAATAGCAAGACTCATAAAGGAAACCATTCCTCTAAAAGATATATACTCATTGTCATAGGTAGGATTTGCAGTCGAAGAAATAATTAAGTGTGATATGAAAAATATTAATAATCCAGATATTGCTGCGGTTAATGGTCTTATTAAATAGGGAATAAATAAGTGATCCGGGAACATTTTTTCTTCACGATAAAACTCAAAAATTCCACGTAGATTTGCTAGTACTCCTCCTAACATACCTGCTAAAAACATAACGACCAACATATCTAAGAAATTTACGGGTTCAACTTCTTTTTCTTTTTCCTTTAATGATGAATCTTTTTTCTCAAGATCTGTTGAAACTGATAAGTTTACTTTTGTTTTAGATAAGGTAGTTTTAGAGGTATCTCTTATGATCGTATCTATTTTTATGGGACTAGCGGGCATTGGTTGTATGTTAACCGAAGAAGAATCTTCAACTGTTTTGGCATTTTCACTTAATCTATTATGTGTATGTTCTTCAGTGAAAAAATCCTTATCATATACGAGAACATAAAAATAACTATATAGCAATAATACCGAAGTTATTGCTAGAACAACATTGTAAATGATTGTAACAGTTGGTTTCATGATTAAAAACTCTTATTTTTTAGCTTGACTAAAGTTCCATTTTATTCCTGGTTTTAATATAACATCCTCATCACCGGTGATAGCGTTTGTTTCTTTTTTGAGTGATACAAATAGTGTAATACTTGGTATAAGATATGCTTCTGCATACCCGCCGAAATCAATACTTTCTTTCATGCTGTCATGGTAAATCTCGGCAGATAGAATTAATTTCTGTCCATATTTTCTTAATGCAATCCCGCTAATCAAACCATCATTATCCGTGGTCTGTGGTGTTTGATCATATCGATATATGATCATTCCGTTAATACTCATCCCACTTTTACCTAAATCATATTGTCCCACCAACCAAGCTTGATGTCTATAGGTAACAATACTATCTGTTTTAAAAGAATTATCTCTAGCTCTTCCGGCAATCGCATAACCAAGAGCAAGCGAACCTCCAGCTTTTTCCATATAGCGTGTTTTAGCATTGATGTATGCTTGTTTTAATGCTGGATTGTCTACTATAGTTCCTTGGTCGTCAGAATTCATAGGTCCTGGTTCGTCAGAGTCGTTTGGAAGAAGAGCATTGTCAATATCTTGTCCTAGTTGTTGGTCAAATATGATGTCTTTACTGTCGAAAAGAGTAGCTCTTATCCCTCCAGAAAATAATAGGTCATCCGGAAAGTCCATTGAATTTATGGTCGCAAATGAGAGTTGAAGATTTGCTAGAAATCTCTTTCCATAATTATTTCGATATTCTTTTACGTTTTTTAATCTCCCTCCAAATGTGAAATATGGGTTGAAATCAAAAGCTAATCCTGGACTAACTTCATTTCCGCTAAGAAAATTACTAGCCAATTGTGTAATAATTTCTTGAGGAGTACTAGCACGCATAACAGTAGTAGGGTTAGCATCTAGTACAGCAAAAGCGGGGCTTTCAGGAACATTATAGTCTAGTTTAAAAGAATATGCTTCCTGATTATCGCCTGGCTGTTCAACATCTTGCGAATACCCTGTGAGCATTATCAAGAGTATCAAAATTGAGCAACTTATTCTGTATCTTTCCATAAGTCAGATGTTGAGAAATTATCATTAATAAGATGCTTGAAGATTACGTGATTTCCAAATTTTAATTGTTTTCCATCAGAACATTTAGGTACAAGGCGTGAAGAATCTTTTGTCCATCGTTTTTCCTCGTCTTGAATTACTGTAATGCTGAATTCTCCTCGCTCCACATTATTGATCATGGAACAAGCATTGATAGACCAAGCAAGAGAATCATTTTCAATATCACTTGGTTTTTCTAGAAGAATAAATTCATCTACGCCATCGTCTCCAGTAATTACATTAAATTTTTCTTTCTTTTCCCACTTTCCATTCTGCAATTCCCAAAGAATAAATATGGAACCAGATCTAATTCCATTATTAGCGGTTACCTTAACCTTTAAGGGACCTCCATCAGGGTCAATTAAACAATAATTTGATTTTGGCATGACGGGTATGGTTTTAAGTTATTGATACTTTTTTGGTTGATTAAATTCAAATATAGATGGGGACTTATTTTATATTTATAACTTCAGTACACTATGAATACCAAGATTCATTGTATAATTATATATGGTATGAAACTACAAATTAAATCCGAATCTAAATTACATTAAAACCGTAATGTTTGTATCAGGTAAATACCCCTATTTTCATTCAAAAAAATAGGTAAATACCCTTTTAACAAATGACCCTTGTATGCAATAAGTTGATGTTACCAATTAGTAATTTGAGAATTGGTTTTAGAGATTTTTATTTCTAAAAATATGGTGTCTACTTTTTTGTAGCTATGAATTCCGTTTTTACTATTTGTAATTCTTTTCTTATTTCTTCGAATTTGTCTTTTTATTTTCTTCCATTCCTTATCATTGTATACTACTTCACTATTTTCATTAGTTACTACTATAGTATTATGAGGAGTGTCTTCTACTGTGTTATTTTTTTCTGTGTTAGCTTGTCCAAATGCGTTTTGACCAAACCAGATCAAAACTACTATGATTACCATTTTAAATTTCATAACTTTTCTTTTTTTTATAATGGGTTGATTTTCAGATGCTAATTTACGTTATATATAAAGTTGTTTCTAGAGGGAAAACACCCCTTTTTTTAATAGTGCATATTCCCTTACCCTAAAAAAGGTTCTGATTTATAACGAATTATAAAAAAAAAGATCGCTTGGAAAAGCGATCTTTTGTTAATTTATAATAATGTGGTATTTAATTTACCAGCCAGATAATTGAGATTCTTTACTACTTAAAGCCGGTATAGTAACAAAAATAGTATCAACTACCTTAGAAGCAAAAATCTCTCGCCCATCATTGATTCTTTTTTTAGTATCTAATATTTGTTTTTTTATGTCAGCCCATTCTTCATCACTGTAACTTGCGGAAGAAGTAAAACCTTGTTGTTCTGATGCTCCTTGTTCAGAAGTTTTAATAATAAGTCTATCCGCAGAAACTGAATTATCTTGATTATAAGATCCTTCTTCAATTTTTACATCAACCTCTTTTATAGATTTTGTATTGGTTTTATAGTCTTGTCCAAAGGATAAGCTACAAACACAAAACATAATGAAAGTAATTCCAATTTTTAATCTCATTTTAGTACTTTTTGATAATTTGATCATTGCGCCTTAAATATATCTTTTATTAATAACAGGCAATTCAATTATTTAGTATTCGTAGGTCATGTTATAGTATCCGACTACATTAGAAAAATGACTAATTCTTAAAAGTTAGATATATAAAGTATTGGAGATTATAAAGTTACGTTAAATAAATTATATTTTAAAAGCTTTTTTCACTTGACCAACATAATCTAGTTTTTCCCAAGTAAATAATTCTACTTCTTTTTCTACTTTTCCAGAATATGGGCTTTCAAAAACTTTGGTAACTAGTTTTGGTTCTTTTCCCATATGTCCATATGCTGCAGTTTCTTTATATATAGGGTTACGTAATTTTAAACGTTCTTCTATTGCAGCTGGTCTCATATCAAATATTTCAGCTACTTTTTCTGCAATTTCTCCATCGGTAATACCTAACGTGCTAGTGCCATAAGTGTCAACAAAAATAGAAGTAGGTTCTACTACTCCAATGGCATAAGAAACTTGAACTAATGCTTCATTTGCAACACCAGCAGCAACTAAATTTTTGGCTATATGCCTAGATGCATAAGCTGCAGAACGGTCAACTTTACTAGGATCTTTTCCAGAAAAAGCACCTCCACCATGAGCACCTTTACCTCCGTAAGTGTCAACAATAATCTTACGTCCAGTAAGACCAGTATCTCCATGTGGTCCTCCGATTACAAACTTACCAGTAGGGTTTATGTGATACGTTATTTGATCATTAAATAAATTCTGAATATATTTTGGTAATTGAGAAACTACTCTAGGAATTAAAATCGAAACGATGTCATTTTTTATTTTAGCCAGCATAACATCATCATCTATATCAAAATCATCATGCTGAGTAGAGACAACAATTGCTACAATACGTTGTGGTACATTATCATCACTATATTCAATAGTAACTTGACTTTTAGAATCAGGACGTAAATATGGAATTTCTGTACCTTCTCTTCTTAATTTAGCAAGTTCAATAAGGATTTTATGAGAAATGTCTAATGCTAAGGGCATGTAGTTTTCAGTTTCCTTGGTTGCATACCCAAACATCATTCCTTGGTCACCTGCTCCTTGCTCTTCTTTAGTTTCTCTATCAACACCTTGGTTGATATCCTGTGATTGCTCGTGGATAAGAGAAATTACACCACAAGAATCTCCACTGAATTGGTAGGCTCCTTTGGTATACCCAATTTCGTTAATTACTTCCCTTGCAATTTGCTGTACATCTAAATATGTTTTTGATTTAACCTCTCCAGCAAGAACCACTTGTCCAGTAGTTACCAAAGTTTCACAAGCTACCTTCGAATCTTTATCAAAGGCTAAAAAGTTATCTAATAAAGCATCACTAATTTGATCTGCCACTTTATCCGGATGTCCTTCAGATACACTTTCTGAAGTAAATAAATACGCCATTCTTCGTTGTTTTTATAGAATAAACTATAATAAATTATGACAGGATTGCAATAAAGAAGCTTTCGATAATTATAGTATTGTACCGAACTGCTTTAGCATTTATTTACTGAATTGATTCTATCAGTTTTGATATGAATACTATAATTTCAGCTCTTTAGGGTTGCAATCAGTCAAATCTATCCCTTTTTAATAATGCGGCAAAGGTAAAAAAAATGATAATATTGGAAAGGATTTAACGTATCATTAATTTTCTTCCAATAAAAAAAACCTTTTAAGGGTGATTTTTTCGATCAAAACAATTTTTATGGAAATTGTTTTTAGTTTAAAAATAATTACTAGCTTTGTCCCGAAGTTTCTTATACATATTAGTAAGTTATTAAGAAAGGTGGAGGGAATAGACCCTATGAAACCTTAGCAACCCTTTAGTTATAAAGAAGGTGCTAAATTCTATTCGTTGTAGACGAAAAAGATAACTCGATACAAATTGCAGTACTTGTAATTGTCGTTTCCTTTCTTTTTAATTTTCTATACCATACGTTTTAAGAGTGTTTGATGTATTTGAATTTTATCAATTATTTAAAATTTAAAATAGAAAATTATGAGTGCACAAAAATTTGCAACAGAAGCTTTACACGCAGGACATGACGTGAAAAACAATGGAGGGACAAGAGCAGTTCCTATTTATCAGACTACATCTTATGTTTTTAATGATGCAGATCATGCGGCTAATCTTTTTAATTTATCTGAACCAGGTTTTATTTATACTCGATTAAATAATCCAACAAATGATATTTTAGAACAGCGATTGGCTACAATAGAAGGCGGTATTGCTGCTGTAGTTACGGCATCTGGAACAGCAGCTATTAATACTACATTGTTAACATTACTAAAATCAGGAGATCATATTGTAGCTTCTAGTAGTTTATACGGAGGAACTTATAATCTTTTAAACGTTACGTTACCTAGGTTTGGAATAACAACTACGTTTGTCGACCCTTCGGATTCTGAGAATTTCAAGAATGCTGTACAGGAAAATACAAGAGTTTTCTTTGTAGAATCATTAGGTAATCCAAAACTAGATGTATTAGATCTTAAGGCGATTTCTAAAGAAGCAAAAGCATATAAAGTTCCACTTATTGTAGATAACACGGTGGCTACTCCAGCTTTATTAAACCCAATAGAACATGGTGCTAATATTGTTATTCATTCATTAACAAAATACATAAGCGGAAATGGAACTTCTTTAGGAGGGGTTGTTATAGACGCAGGAACCTTTGATTGGTCAAGTGGCAAGTTTCCAGAGTTTACAGAACCTTCTCCAGGATATCATGGATTAGTATATCACGATGCTTTAGGTGCTGCTGCTTTTATTGCTAAGGTAAGAATAGAAGGATTGAGAGATTATGGAGCTGCACTAAGTCCTTTTAATGCATTTCAGATTTTACAAGGTTTAGAAACTTTAGAGATTAGAATTAAAAAACATAGTGAAAATGCCTTGTCATTAGCAAAATGGTTAAAAGAGCAAGATGAGGTTACTTGGGTAAAATATCCAGGATTAGAAAGTGATACGTATCATCAACTTGCAAAAGAATACCTTCCAAAGGGGCAGAGTGGTATTGTTACTTTTGGAATAAAGGGTGGTTTCGATTCAGCAAAAACAGTTGCAAATGAAACCGAGATATTTTCTTTATTAGCAAATATAGGAGATTCGAAATCTTTAATTATTCATCCTGCAAGTACTACTCATCAACAGTTAAACGAAGAACAGCAAGAATCAACAGGAGTAACACAGGACTTAATACGACTTTCTGTTGGTTTAGAAAATATAGAAGATTTAAAAACGGATCTAAAAAGCGCATTTTCTAAAGTAGGTGAAAAAGTAAAGTAATTAAGATTGACAAGCATTGAGATGCTAACCCTTTCCTTGAGATTAGAAGAAGGGGAAGTAGACTCTTTATAAATAGTAGGCTTAATATATATGCTCCAAAAAATTGAAATATTAGATTTTATAACTACCAAAGGGCTAGAAATAGAACGAATTCCACTGTTTTATGAAGTCTTTGGTAAACCTTTGTTAGAAGGCCCCGTAGTTTTGGTTAATCATGCGTTAACGGGTAATTCTGATGTTTGTGGCCCCAATGGTTGGTGGAATGGACTGATTGGAGAAGGTAAATGTATTGATACAGATAAATATACGGTGCTCTCATTTAATATTCCAGGTAATGGATATGATGGAGATGAGAAAAATTTAATTACGGATTATACACTTTTTACGGCAAGGGATATCGCAGCGATTTTTGAAAAAGGTATAAAACAACTGAATGTTCAAAAACTATATGCTGCTATAGGAGGATCGGTTGGAGGAGGTATTGCTTGGGAACTTGCAGCATTAGCGCCAGGATTGATTAATCATTTAATTCCAGTAGCTACAGACTGGAAATCTACAGATTGGTTAAAAGCTAATTGTTTAATACAAGAGCAGATTTTACTAAACTCTAAGAATCCTGTGCATGATGCAAGATTGCATGCGATGCTTATCTATAGATCGCCTGAGTCATTTAAGGAAAAGTTTCATAGGACTTTTAATGGTGAAAAGGGAATGTATAATGTGGAAAGTTGGTTGTTTCATCATGGGAAAAAGTTAAATAAAAGATTTACTCTTTCCGCATATAAAGAGCTGAACTATATACTTGCCAATATTGATATAACAGAAGGGAGAGGATGTTTTAAGGATTTGGCGGCTAATATCAAATCGAATATTCATATCGTAAGTGTCAATTCTGATGGCTTTTTTACGGCAAAAGAAGATGAGATTACTTTTCAGGAGTTAAAGGAAGTAAAGCAAAATGTTTGGCATCATACAATTGATTCGGTTCACGGACATGATGCGTTTCTTATAGAATTTGACCAACTGAGTAGGTTGTTGTCAGATGTATTTTAAAATAGGACAAAATGAAGATTTTAAAGTTTGGAGGAAAATCACTTGCTAATGGTGAAGGTATCCATAAAGTGGTTGATATAATAGAAGATAAGGTTAATAATGGTGAGTTAATTACTGTTGTGCTTTCTGCTAGAGGGAAATCTACCGATCAATTAGAAGAAATATTGAATAGGGCTGTTAAAAATGAAAGTTATCAAGAACAACTACAGGCTTTTAAACAATATCAAATAAATGATTACGGTAGTTTTAAAGTTGATGAGGAGTTTGAAACATTGGATAAGCTTTTTGAAGGAGTTTCTTTGTTAGGTGACTACAGCAAAAGAATTAAAGATCAAGTATTATCTCAAGGAGAAGTAATCTCTGCTAAGTTACTTACTCACATACTTAAAGAAAAAGGAATAAAAGCCAATTTCACAGATAGCAGAGAGTTAATAAAAACCGATGGTAAGTTTGGAGAAGCACAACCGTTAGATAAGCTATCTAAAGAAAATGTTATTAAACATTTTAAAAAATATAATGGTTCAACGGTTAATATTGTAACTGGTTTTATTGCTTCTAATACTAATAATGAAACAACAACTTTAGGAAGAAATGGAAGTAATTATACTGCTGCGCTTTTAGCCAATTACTTAGATGCAGAAGAGTTACAGAATTTCACCCATGTAAGTGGAATTTACACAGCGAATCCGGATTTAGTAAGTGATGCAAAAAAGATTGAAAAATTATCTTTTACTGAGGCAAATGAGTTGGCGTATTTTGGAGCTAATATTCTCCATGCTAAAACTATAATACCATTAATTGAAAAAAATATACCTCTTCGTATTCTAAATACATTTGACGGTCATAATGATGGAACATTAATTACTGCAGAGAATAGTAATAAAGGAATAAAATCTCTTTCTGTTTTGGAGAATGTTTCTTTAATCAATTTAGAAGGGAGAGGACTTTTAGGAAAAGTAGGAGTGGATGCTAGAATATTTAAAGCGTTAGCTTATAAAGATATCAGTGTAAGCATTATTTCACAAGGTTCGTCCGAGAGAGGAATAGGTCTTGTTGTAACTTCAGAAAAAGCAATAGAAGCTAAAAAAGTTTTGGAACAAGAGTTCGAAGTGGATTTTCATAAGCAAGATGTAAATAGAATTACAATAATAAATGAAGTTTCTGTAATTTCTATTATAGGACAAGATTTAAGTACATTTCATAAACCTTATAATTCCTTAATTAAAAATCAGGTAATCCCATTACTTTTTAACAATACAGTTACAGGTAAGAATGTGAGTTTAGTTGTATATAAAAGTCAACTTCATAAAGCATTAAATGTTATTCATGGGGAGATTTTTGGAGTAGCAAAGAAAATAAATATTGCTGTGTTTGGACATGGACTTGTTGGTGGAACTTTGATAGATCAAATTTTAAAATCTGCAGATGATATTGAAAAGAGAAAAAAGATTGATCTTAATATTTTTGCGGTTGCAAATTCTAAAAAAGTACTTTTTAATAAAAATGGAGTTGATACTAATTGGAAAACTGATCTAAAACAAGGGAACTCTTATGGTATTGAAGATGTTATAAAATTTGCTGATGAGCATCATTTAGAAAATCTGATCGCTATAGATAATACTGCTAGTAAAGAATTTACTGATAATTACACCATTTTGATTGAAAATGGATTTGATTTGGTGTCCTCTAATAAAGTGGCAAATACGCTAAGTTTTGATTTTTATAAAGAACTTAGAAGAAAGTTAGAAGAATTTCAAAAACAATATCTGTATGAAACTAATGTTGGTGCTGGATTGCCCTTAATAGATACTATTAAGTTGTTACATTTATCTGGAGAAAATATTACTAGAATCAAAGGAGTTTTCTCTGGTTCATTAAGTTATTTATTTAATACTTTTTCTAAAGAACAAAGACTGTTTAGTGAAGTGCTGCAAGAGGCTATTGATAAAGGGTTTACAGAACCAGATCCTCGAGAGGATTTATGTGGTAATGATGTAGGAAGAAAATTATTGATTTTGGCTAGAGAACTTGATTTGAGTAATGAATTTGTAGATGTCAATATTCATAATTTAATTCCTGAAAGTTTAAGAGAAGGAGAGGCTGATTTGTTTTTAGGAAGGTTAAAAGAGTTAGACCCAGTATATCAAAAAATAAAAGAAGAACAGAAACCCGATCATGTTTTGCGATATATTGGGGATCTTCACGGTGATTTATTTGAAGAAAAAGGAATTTTAGATGTTAAATTAGTATCTGTTCCGGAAAGCAGTGCGTTAGGACAAGTAAAAGGTTCCGACTCTATATTCGAGATTTATACAGAGTCATATGGAGATCAACCTATAGTGATACAAGGAGCAGGAGCAGGAGCTGCGGTTACTGCCAGAGGAGTTTTTGGAGATATATTGAGGTTAACTGAAAAAAGGTAAATTATAATAACTACGAATTAAAGTTATTTTTAGTTTATGAAAGATATTTGAATTTTAAAAAAAGAGAACGTAGTTACTGAGCTCGATCTCAATTTTTAATGCATTAATAAGTGATTAAAAAAATTTGAACATATGAAAATAGAATTAAAAAGAATAGATAATGATTATCATTTTGAATTAAAAAATGAAAGAGGTCATATAACCCATATTGATAGCAAAGCAGAAGTTGGAGGTCATGATTTGGCACCAAGTCCTATGGAATATGTGTTGATGGGGGTAGCTGGTTGTAGCGCTATTGATGTTATTTCTATATTAAAGAAACAACGTCAGGAAATTACTGATTACAGAGCAGAAGTTGATGGGTCACGAGTGGAAGTCGATGGGGCAAAACCATTCAAAGAGATTTCTGTTACGGTTTATTTAGAAGGAGAGATAGCACCCGAAAAAGCTAAAAGAGCAGCACAATTATCATTCGAAAAATATTGTTCCGTGTCTAAAACATTGGAGCCTACAGCTACTGTAACATATAAGGTTGTAGTTAATAATGAAGAAGTATGAGCTTAAAAAGCCAAAATTTTGAAACGCAAGCGGTAAGGACTCAAACTGAGAAAACTCAGTTTTTAGAACATTCTACACCGATGTATTTAACATCTGGATTTGTTTTTGAAGATTCTGAAGAAATGAGAGCTGCCTTTGCAGAAGAGAAAGATCGTAATTTATATAGTCGTTTTAGTAATCCCAATACAACAGAGTTTGTTGATAAAATCTGTAAATTAGAAGGAGCAGAGGATGGTTATGCATTTGCAACGGGAATGGCTGCGGTGTTTTCTACCTTTGCCGCATTATTAAACGCAGGAGATCACATCGTTTCTGCTAGGTCAGTATTTGGATCAACACATTCTTTGTTTACGAAGTATTTTCCTAAATGGAATATAGAAACAAGTTATTTTCCAGTTAATGAGGTTGATACAATAGAAAGTTTAATCCAGCCTAATACAAAAATCATTTATGCAGAATCTCCAACAAATCCAGGAGTAGATGTATTGGATCTGGAGTTGTTAGGTAAGATTGCAAAAAAGCATAAACTGTTATTGGTTATTGATAATTGTTTTGCAACACCATATTTACAAAATCCGATAAAGTTTGGAGCTGATCTTGTGATTCATTCAGCTACAAAATTAATTGATGGGCAAGGACGTGTATTAGGAGGAGTAACTGTCGGTAAGAAAGAATTGATAAAAGAGATTTATTTGTTTTCTCGTAATACTGGACCAGCGTTATCACCATTTAATGCGTGGGTATTATCCAAAAGCCTAGAAACTTTAGCTGTTAGGGTAGATCGACATTGCGAAAATGCCTTAAAATTAGCTGAGTTTTTAGAATCTCACCCTAAGGTGGATTGGGTGAAATATCCTTTCTTAAAATCACACCCGCAATATGAAGTGGCTAAGAAACAGATGCGATTAGGAGGTAATATTGTTGCTTTCGAAGTTCAAAATGGTGTAGCGGGAGGAAAGACATTTTTTGATAGTATCAAAATGTGTTCACTTTCTGCAAATCTGGGTGATACCAGAACTATTGTTACACATCCAGCTTCTACAACGCATAGTAAATTAGCAGTTGAAGATAAATTAGCTGTTGGTATTACAGATGGAATGGTAAGATGTTCTGTGGGGTTGGAACATATTGATGATGTAATAGCTGATATTGCACAAGCACTAGAAGAAATATAATTTTCCTAGCAAGTGTAATCTCATTTATAATTAATGATTAGATACAAAGAACTTTCAAATCATCACTAATATGATTTCTTTATAGATAACAATGGAACAATTCGTGAGATATAAAATGTATATTTATTTTATCATTTTATTTTTATGAAAAGAAGTGTTTTATTATGTTTTATCGTTTTATTGAGTGCTTCGCTTTATGGAAATCAAATACAACAAATTCCTAAAAAAAAAACGAGCACAGCCCGGCAAGTTGTAAAAAAAATCCCTATGTCTAATTCTGTGTTGGCAAAAGGGGATTGGTACAAGTTTTATATTGAGAAAACAGGGGTATATAAAATTACTCCTGATTTTTTATCTGATTTAGGGGTCGATGTTGCTACAATAGATCCTACGACAATAAAAATTTACGGAAATGGAGGGCAAATGCTTCCTCTTAAAAACAGCGAAAATAAAGAGTTTGATTTAAAGGAAAATGCTATTAAAGTGGTTGGGGGAGAAAATGGTGTTCTTTCTAAAAATGACTACATCCTCTTTTATGGTCAAAGTACCAAAGGGTATAATACCGATAGTAAAACTCATATTAATACATATGATGATAAATCTTATTATTTTATTACTACATCTGGAAAAAAAGGAAATAGAATATTCAATTCAGAATCTGTAAACAAAAAAGCCGATACAGTTATTACTACATTTAGAGAAGATCAGTTTTATGAAATAGATCAATATAATCTTGGATTGATGGGGCGCAGGTGGTTAGGAGATGAAATTAAAAATAATGAAGAAAAGCAGTTTTCGTTTTATTTTCCTAACAAGGTGGATTTTATGCCGGTTTACTATACTATTGTTGCAGCTGCTCAATCCGATAAGTCTTCTAGATTTAGTGTCAAAATAAACCAAAAAGAAGTAGAAGGTGTTAAGTTTCAAAAGTTATCAAAAGGAAGTATTGCTAAAGAAGGTTGGGTAGAAAAAATGATGACGAATAATTCAGATTCTATCCATATTAACATTAAATATGAAACAGAAAATCAGGTATTAGGAAAGAGTTATTTAGATTACATAAAGATTTCGGCAGAAAGATCATTGGTTTTATCTGATAAGCAATTGAAGTTTGAAGTTCGTGCTTTAAATTCGGTTAAAAAAAGAGGGGAAATACAGTTAAAGAATACTAAAGAAATTACCGAAATATGGGATGTGACTAATACAGATTCAATAGCCGTTTTTAGGAATATTTCTTTTTCAGAAAAGTTTTCTTTTAAGACAAGCCTTAATCAAACAAGAAGGTTTATTGCTATTCCTAAGAATGATTTTTATTATCCATTAAAGCCAAATAATTGCAAAGTAGAAAATCAAGATTTGAAAGGAACTGTTTTCTTAGATAAAGAGAATAATTTTAGAGACTTAGATTATATAATAATTACATCAAAAGATAAACTTTTAGCGGCAAATCGATTGGCAAATTTTCATAGGGAGCATAATAATATGAATGTCAAAGTAGCACCCGTGCATGAAATTTATAATGAATTTAGTAGCGGTAAACAAGACATAGGAGCGATTAGAAATTTTATAAGATATGTCTATGAAAATGCTTCATCTGATGCTAAAAAACTGGCATATGTATGTTTCTTAGGAAATGCTACATTCGATTATAAACATAAAATGATGGATACAGAAGGGAATCAGATATATAAAAAGAATGATGTTCCAAGTTTTATGAGTTATAATAGTTTTTCAAACATTAGATCGTATGTGTCAGATGATTTTTTTGCAATGATGGATCCAGAAGAAGGAGAAATGAAATTGAAAGATAATCTAGATATTGCTCTTGGACGAATATTGGTTGATACTGATATAGCTGCTAATGATGTAGTTAATAAAATTATAGGATATCATCAGAAAAATTCTTTTGGGGATTGGAAAAACAACATACTCTTACTGTCGGATGATGTGGATAAAGTCTGGGAGCAACGTATCCAAGGAAGCTTAGATAATGTAGGAAATTCTTTGATTAAAAAATATCCTTTTTTAAATATCTCTAAAGTATATAGCGATGCATTTATTCAAGAATCAACATCCAGCGGTGAGCGATATCCAAACGTTACGAAGACACTAATAAAGAAAATCGAGGAAGGTGTTGCTGTTTTAGATTATTTTGGACACGCTGAAGAGGAAGGGTTTGGTACGGAGTTTTTCTTTACTAAAAAAGAAGCAATCAAACTTAAAAATAAAGATAAGCTACCGTTGTTTGTTACTGTTACCTGTCTGGCTACTCGGTTTGATAATCCTTTCGAAGTTTCTGTTGGAGAGCATATTTTTAAAAACCCAAACGGAGGTGCAATAGCTATGATTGCAACTACTAGAGAAATTTTTATGAGTGCTGGAGTTAGAATAAATAATAAAATAATCAATTCTCTTTTTTCTGAGAAAGATTCTCATTTGAAACCATCAGAAGTAGTGTTAAAACTAAAAAATGAACTAGGGTATCAAGATAAAAGAAGTGTGTTTTTTATTGGAGACCCAGTAATGTCTCTTCAAATGCCTTTACCTACTATTCATATTACTAAAATTAATGAAATACCAATTAAAAAGTTTAATGATACAATTAGAGCTCTAGACAAGATTAGAATATCTGGAGAACTATTAGATGTGTCTCAAGATGTTATTAAAAAATATGATGGGGAGATTTATGTTAAGATATTTGACAAAGAATTTAGTAAAAAGACACTAGGTAATAATAGAATTAAAAATGGAAAAGGAGATCTTATACAGTTAAAATACAAAGATCAAGACGTTGTAATATATGATGGAAGTTTTGAAATTAAAAAAGGATTGTTTGATTTCGAATTTGTGGTCCCAAAAGATATAAACCTATCTGTAGGGAAGTGTAAAATAATCTTATATGCTAAAGTTGAAAATGCTTTAGAAGATGCTGTTGGGGTGCAAGAAGATATATTGTTGGGTGGATTATCAAAAGTAAAATCATCGAATATCAATGGACCAGAGATCAGAGTTTTTATTGAAGGTGAAAAAACAAAGGTAATTAATGTTGTTAAGGCTAATACAGAACTAAAAATAGAGATCGCTGATGAGGACGGAATCAATGTTTCTAGAATGGGAATTGGGCATCAAATGACAATGACTATTGATGGAAATACAAGAGAAAAGAAAATATTAAACAATTATTTTTCCAATTATGACAATAGTTATAAGAAAGGGTTTATCTCTTATCCATTAGATACATTATCAAAAGGGCACCATACTTTAGAAATTAAAGTTTGGGATGTTTTCAATAATAGTAGTAGTCAAAAAATCGAAATTATTGTGCTGGATTCCTTATAACATGACTTGTTTGAATAATAATCTACTAAATCACTAGGCTTTTTATTAATAATATCATAATTCTTTCATTTCTAGTAATTTTTTAAAGTTTTTAAGACTAAGAAATAGATTTTTATATATACATTTGTTTAATAATCTACTATTCCGATAGGGTAATAGGTTTTAAAGTAAAAAATGATTGTAGATCAAATGATATTAGATAAAGTAGCTACGAAGAAAACATCGTATGAGACTGATAGGACTTCGGAGAAACCATTACGAAGTATCGCCAAGGCTATAAGTTGGAGAGTAGTTGGCACGTTAGACACATTAATTGTTTCTTATGTGTTAACTGGCGAAATAGCATTAGCTACATCTATCGCATCAATTGATTTTGTAACAAAAATGATCCTTTACTTTTTTCATGAAAGAATTTGGAATCGTATTAAATGGGGAAGATAATTGCTGGTTTACTTCTTGATTAAATTAGAAGTAACAGAAAAAGAATAAAAAAAATGAAATTTACAGAAAAGGAAATACAGAATTTAAATAATGCTTTAAAGGACAAAACTCCTTTAGAGATTACTCAGTGGGCTGTTTTAAATGCGAAAACTCCAGTAGTAACTACTAATTTTAGACCGTATGAAGCTGCTATTCTTAATGTGAGTTCTATAGCATTATCTGATATTCCTGTTATCTGGTGTGACTCTGGATACAATACTCCTAATACATATAAGCATGCAGAAGAAGTGATTAATTTACTTAAACTTAATGTACAATTGTACGTTCCAAAACAAACAGCTGCGCATAGGGATGTAGTGATGGGTATTCCTGATATTGATGATCCAAAACATAAAATTTTTACACAACAAGTAAAGCTAGAACCTTTTAAACGAGCTATGAATGATTTTAAACCGGATGTATGGTTTACCAATCTTCGAAAAGGACAAACGGCATTAAGAGATTCATTAGATATTTTGAGTTTGGGTAATGATGGAGTTTTAAAAGTAAGCCCTTTTTATTACTATAGTGATGCGGAGTTAGATGTGTATTTGGAACAACATAATTTACCAAATGAATTTAAGTATTTCGATCCAACAAAAGTTCTAGATAATAGAGAATGCGGGATTCATACTAATTAGGTCAAGATATATAAAAAAAAGATTAAATTACATGGAAGTAATTGAACATATAAAAGAACAAATTGTGGATGCAAAAGTGCTAAAAGTGAATCCTTTAGAAAGTGAGGCGATTTATATTTTTAGAGAAGTCGTGGCCCAATTTGAAAAGCCTGTATTACTTTTTTCGGGGGGTAAAGATTCTATTACTCTAGTAAGATTAGCGCAAAAAGCATTTTATCCAGGTAAGATTCCCTTTCCGCTTTTACATATTGATACAGGGCATAATTTTCCTGAAACCATTGAGTTTAGAGATCGTTTGGTAAAAGAACTTGGAGTAGAATTAATAGTTCGTAATGTTCAGGATTCTATTGATCAAGGTAAAGTGATAGAGGAGAAAGGTAAGTATGCTAGTCGTAATAGTTTGCAAACGACTACACTTCTTGATGCGTTGGAAGAATTTAAATTTGATGCTGCAATTGGCGGAGCAAGAAGAGATGAAGAAAAAGCGAGAGCAAAAGAACGTATATTTTCTGTAAGAGATGATTTTGGTCAGTGGGATGAAAAAAATCAGCGACCAGAGCTTTTTGATCATCTTAATGGTAAAATTGATTTAGGTCAGAATGTACGTGTATTTCCGATTAGTAATTGGACAGAACTTGATGTTTGGAGTTATATCCAAAAAGAAGATATTGAAATCCCCTCTATATATTTTGCGCATAAACGAAAAACATTTATTAGAGATGGTATGATTTGGTCTGCAGAAGATGATGTCGTGCATAGAGAAGATGATGAATTAGTAGAGGAACGATTAGTGAGATTTCGTACCGTAGGAGATATGTCTTGTACAGCAGCAGTGCTTTCTGATGCAATTACTATTGATAAGGTAGTTTCAGAAATTAGAGAGTCTACGATCTCAGAAAGAGGAGCTCGTATTGATGATAAAAGATCTGAAGCAGCCATGGAAAAACGAAAACAACAAGGATATTTTTAGAAATAATTGATAGTTGTTAGTTAATCTTTGATGGTTAACAGATAAAAGAAAATAAGAATTGAATTAATTGAGAATATATCGTATTAGTAGGTTGATTTTGTAAGATTTAAACAATCAACTGATAACTAACTGTAAACGATCAATGAGTAATAAAATGGACGTATTAAAAATAGCAACAGCAGGAAGTGTAGATGACGGTAAGAGTACCTTGATTGGACGTATTTTATACGATACAAAGTCATTAACAACAGATAAGCTAGAGGCAATCGAAACTAGAAGTAAAGCCAATGGCTTTGATTACCTAGATTTTTCATTAGCTACTGATGGATTAGTTGCGGAAAGAGAGCAAGGTATTACTATTGATGTAGCACATATTTACTTTTCTACAAAAACGAAAAGTTATATTATAGCTGATACTCCTGGTCATATAGAATATACCAGAAATATGGTTACTGGAGCTTCGACTTCTCAGGCATCTATTATTTTGGTTGATGCTAGAAAAGGAGTAATTGAACAAACATATCGTCACTTTTTTATTAATAATTTATTGAGAGTAAAAGATGTGATTGTGGCGGTAAACAAAATGGATTTGGTTGATTTTTCTAAGGATAAATATGAGGCGATCAAAGAAGATTTTGAAAAGTTGATAGCTAAAAGTGATTACAAAGAACAAAACATCACTTTTATTCCAGTTAGTGCTTTGCAGGGTGATAATGTTGTAGACAAATCAGAGAATACTCCTTGGTACAGTGGTCAAACATTACTAGAACATTTAGAAGAATTAGATGCGCAAGATGTGTATGAAAAAGCAGAAGTGCGTTTCCCAATACAAACAGTAATTCGACCTAAAAAAGATGAATTTCATGATTTTAGAGGATATGCTGGTAAATTATATGGAGGAGATATTTCTGTAGGTGATGAGGTAACAATTTTACCTTCTTTAACAACATCCAAAGTGAAAGAGATTTTCTTTTTTGATCAAAAATTTGATACAGCAGGTAGAGGTAGTTCTTGTACGATTACATTAGAAGATGATGTAAATGTAAGTCGTGGTGATATGATTGTAAAATCGTCGGAGAAGCCTAAGGTAGAAAAGCAATTAACCGCCACAATTTGTTGGATGGATAATAAAGACTTAAATCCTGGAACAAATTATTTCATTCAAAGTGGAAGTAGTAGAGTTTTAGCAAAAGTGAAGAATATTAGTGGAACAGTTGCTACTGATTTTTCTGGAGAAGATACCGCTAAGAATTCACTAAGTCTAAATGAAATAGGAAAAGTTCAAATACAATTAAGTAAACCTTTAGCTATTGATTCTTATAGTAAGAATAAGGCTTCAGGGTCATTTATATTAATAGATTCTCAAACCAATAATACTTCAGGAGTAGGTTTTATTCAATAGATAAAAATCTTTTACTGATAAGAAAAAACAAGAATTTTTAGAATTAAAAAACCTTTATACAAAAGTCATAAGTATGTCCTTTTTTAAAGGTTGTAATACGAAAGAAAATGCAAAGTTTTAGAACAGAAATAGAAAACCCAATTGTCGAAAAAGACATTATTGAATTAGCGAATAAAATAGAGCAATTCCATAAAGGGAAGATTGATGAAGAGAAATTTCGTAGCCTACGTCTAGCTCGTGGAGTATACGGGCAGAGGCAAGAAGGTGTGCAAATGATTCGTATTAAATTACCTTATGGTAAGGTGTTGAGCAATCAATTACGAAGAATTTGTGACGTTTCGGATGAATATTCTAGGGGTAGATTGCATATAACAACAAGACAAGATATTCAGATCCATTATGTGGATTTAAATAGAACTCCAGAGCTTTGGGCGGAGTTAGAAAGAGATGATGTAACACTTCGAGAAGCTTGTGGTAATACCGTTCGTAATGTCACTGCTTCAGAAACTGCTGGGATTGATCCAAAAGAACCGTTTGATGTATCACCGTATGCAGATGCGTTGTTTCGTTTCTTTTTAAGAAATCCAATATGTCAGGAAATGGGACGTAAATTCAAGGTGTCTTTTTCAGGAACAGAAGAAGATACTGGATTATCTTATATGCATGATCTTGGTTTTATTGCCAAAATAGAAAATGGGGTAAGAGGGTTTAAAGTGATGCTTGCAGGAGGATTAGGTTCACAACCGAGACATGCAGATGAATTATATAGCTTCTTGCCGACCGATAAGATTATTCCTTTAATGGAAGGAGTTTTGAGGATTTTTGATCGTCATGGAGAACGTAAGAGTAGAGCAAAAGCAAGAATGAAGTTCTTGGTAAAGGATATTGGTGTAGAAGCTTTTAAAGAATTAGTAGAAGCAGAACAACAAGCAATTGCGCAGAAAACAGTGTCCATTGATGCAGAAGCTTATGTGGCATCAATTCCAGCATCGGTGGAAATTCCTGAGGTAGAGGTTAAGAACCAAAAAGCTTTTGATTTATGGAAATCTACTAATGTGATTTCTCAAAAACAAGAAGGATATGTAGCAATTGGTGTTAAAGTTCTATTAGGTGATTTTTACACAGATAAAGCCAGGTTACTAGCTGATTTAGTAGAGAAATATGCTGCAGGAGAAATAAGATTATCTCTTCGTCAGAATATTTTAATTCCTTTTGTAAAAGAAGGATTGCTTCCATTTTTCTATCAAGAATTAGAAAAATTAGGATTTGTAGAAGCAGGATATAATAAAGCGGTTGATATTACTGCTTGTCCAGGAACTGATACCTGTAACCTAGGTATTGCTAGTAGTACTGGTATTGCCGAAGAATTAGAAAGAGTTATAAAAACTGAATACCCTCAATATTTACAAAAAGAGGATCTGGTAATTAAGATTAGTGGATGTATGAATGCTTGTGGTCAACACAATATGGCTAATATCGGTTTTCAGGGAATGTCAGTAAGAACCAAAGATAAGTTGGTGGCACCGGCATTACAAGTGTTATTAGGAGGAGGAAACCTAGGTGATGGAAAAGGACGTTTTGCAGATAAAGTAGTAAAAATTCCTAGTAGAAGAGGCCCAGAAGCATTACGTAGAATTTTAGATGATTATGAAGAAAATGCAAATGGTAAGACTTTTGTAACATATTATGAAGACAAAGGAGAAAAGTATTTTTATAACTTACTTACGGATTTGTCCAATGTAGAAAATTTAACTCAAGAAGATTTTATAGACTGGGGGACTGAACAAGAATATGTAAAAGCAATAGGGATTGGAGAATGTGCTGGTGTAGTAATTGATTTAATAGCAACATTATTTTTAGAAAGTGAAGAAAAGATAGAAAATGCAAAAGTATCTTTTGAGAATGAAGTATATTCTGATGCTATATATCATGCATATAGTTCTTTAGTTAATTCCGCTAAAGCATTATTACTTGCAGAGAACAAGAAAACAAATACACATGCGAGTATTATAAGTCAATTTGATACAGAATTTGTAGTAAGTGGGAAGATCAATCTTGATGGAACGTTCGCGGATTTGATATATCAGATTCAAAAAAACGCACCGAGCAAGGATTTTGCAGTGGATTATATTAAAAAAGCAGGGCAATTTTTGCAAAAAGTGCAAGCATTTAGAGCATTGGAAGTAGAAAATGTATAATATCTTTACAAGGTTGTAAAATATTTAAAATAAAGATAATAAGTAAATAGAAATGAGTACTAAAACACCGAAATTAACGGTAGTTGGAGCAGGACCAGGAGATCCAGATTTGATTACGTTAAAAGCTATTAAAGCATTGGAGTCTGCAGATGTGGTGTTATATGATGCACTTATCAATGAATCCTTATTAGAATATTCGCCTAAAGCAGAAAAGATATTTGTAGGAAAAAGAAAAGGATGTTATTCATATCAACAAGAACAGATTAATGAGTTAATCGTTAGTAGAGCTAAAAGTCATGGACATGTAATACGATTAAAAGGAGGTGATCCATTTATTTTTGGACGAGGAGCGGAAGAAATTGATTATGTTCAAAAATTTGGTATAGAAACTAATATGGTACCAGGGATATCATCTTCTTTAGCAGTTCCAGCATATCAAGGAATTCCGTTAACAAAAAGAGGGTTTTCTGAGAGTTTTTGGGTAATTACAGGAACAACGAAATCCCATAAATTATCGCAGGATGTTTGCCTGGCAGCTAAATCAAATGCAACTGTGGTAATTTTAATGGGGATGAGCAAGCTAAGCGAAATAGTTAGTATCTTTGCAGCCGAAAATAAGGAGGATATTCCAGTTGCTGTTATTCAGAATGGAACTACTGAAAATGAGCAATTTGGATTTGGTTCAATAAAAACAATAGAGCAGGTTGTATTAGATAAAAAACTATCATCACCAGCGATTATTGTAATTGGAGAAGTAGTAGAGCAAAGAGCAAAATTAGCTTCGATTTATAGAGAAGTAAAAGAAGAAATCGTATCTTGATAGTTCAGGATAGATGTAGAGATGAAAGAAAGAAATAATTTATATCCCGTTTTTCTGAAAGTTAAAAACCTTGAGATCCTAATTGTAGGAGGAGGAAATGTAGCCGAAGAAAAACTTACGTTCTTACTAAAATCTAGTCCAGATGCTAAAGTAACAATGGTGTCCCCAATGTATAGAGACGATACAATTACTTTAGCTAATAAGTTTGGGGTGGAGATGATTAAAAAGAAATATCACAGACGTTTTCTTAAACGGAAACATATTGTGATTGCTACTACAGATGTTCCAAAAGTCAATGTACAAGTGTATAAAGACTGTAGGAAAAGAAGTAAATTGGTAAATGTAGCGGACAATCCTCCGTATTGTGATTTTTATATGGGAGGTATTGTAACCAAAGGAAACGTAAAAGTGGCTATTTCGACAAATGGAAAGTCACCGACAACAGCAAAACGACTACGTCAGTTTTTCGAAGAAGTAATTCCAGAAAACATAGATGATTTAGTTAAGAATTTAAACGAATATAGAAAAACAATAAAAGGTGATTTCGAAGAAAAAGTGGAAACACTTAATGAATTTACCAAAGGATTAATAGGAAAAAAAGAAGTTGAACATGATCAAGACTGATATTCTAATCATTGGAGCTGGACCAACAGGTTTATTTACTGTTTTTGAAGCTGGATTACTGAAGTTAAAAACACATCTTATAGATGCATTGCCTCAACCAGGAGGACAATGTTCTGAAATATACCCTAAAAAGCCAATATATGATATTCCAGGTTTTCCTGAGATTTTAGCTGGTGATTTAGTGAATAATTTGATGGAACAAATAAAGCCTTTTGAACCAGGTTTTACTTTAGGAGAAAGAGCAGAAACTATTGAGAAGTTAGAAGATGATACCTTTTTGGTAACCACCAATAAAGGAACAAAACACAATGCGCCTGTAGTAGCAATTGCTGGTGGATTGGGTTCTTTTGAACCTCGTAAACCACCTATTCCAAATATTACGGATTTTGAAGATAAAGGAGTTGCTTACATTATTAGAGATCCAGAAGTATATAGAGATAAAAGAGTTGTGATAGCTGGAGGAGGAGATTCTGCATTGGATTGGACTATTTTCTTAGCAGATGTAGCTAGTGAGGTAACACTAGTACATAGAAGAAATGAGTTTCGAGGAGCTTTAGATTCTGTAGAAAGAGTTGCTGAATTAACTAAGTTAGGAAAAGTAAATTTAATCACTCAAGCAGAAGTAAAAGAACTAAAAGGAGATGATCATATTACCGCTGTTGGGATCAAACATAAAACAGAGGGAGATATCAATGTTGATACAGATTATTTTATTCCATTATTTGGACTTTCACCAAAATTAGGACCAATAGGTGATTGGGGATTAGAAATAGAAAAAAATGCAATAAAAGTAGATAACTCTTACGATTACCAAACAAATATTCCTGGTATTTATGCAATAGGAGATGTTAATACATATAAAGGAAAGCTAAAACTAATTCTTTCAGGATTTCATGAAGCAGCCATTATGTGTCAAAGTGCTTATCAAAGGATCTTCCCAGACAAGAAATATGTAATGAAGTATACTACCGTTGGAGGAGTTGAAGGATTTGATGGATCTAAAAAAGAAGCTAAAAAAGAAGTAGTAAAAGCAATAGTATAGAATTTATTATATCATAATCCTCGCAATTAATACTGATCATTTTTCGGTATATTTGCGAGGATTTTTATACGATTAAGACGATAATATGTCAGACGTTACCATAAAGATAAAAGATAGAGAAGGAGAAATTCATGAAGTACAGGCTCCTACTGATATGGCAATGAACCTTATGGAAGTGTGCAAAGCCTATGAACTTCCTGTAGAAGGAACTTGTGGTGGTATGGCGATGTGTGCATCTTGTCAATGTTATGTCTTATCAGATCATGAGCTTCCAGAAATGAGCCAAGATGAAGATTTAATGTTAGCAGAAGCTTTTTATGTAGAGGATAATAGTAGACTTGGATGTCAGATTCCAATTACTCCAGAATTGGATGGTTTAGAAGTAGAATTAGCTCCTGAATCTTAAAAATGTAGAATAAACTTGCAAAACAAAAGGCTATGCCTTTAATTTGTAATCATAACGGTTATAAAACTGTTTAGTTCATATAATTATTAAATGTTATCAAGAAAGGTGGAGGGAATAGACCCTATGATACCTTAGCAACCCTTTATCTTTTAAAGAAGGTGCTACGTTCTATTCGTATACTAAACGAAATAGATAACAAATGACCATAGCTTTTGCTATTTCCATTTATTTTTCTTGATATATTTTAAAATATTCCTTTTATAAAGGAGATTTAATGTTATTCGATAATGTTATATAAAGCCCGCCTTAGTATTTCATTATCGTTTAAAAATAGATTTAAGAAGTATTAGCTTGAAGATGGATAAATGAAAGACATAAAAAAAATATTAGAAGAGAGAATTCTTGTGCTTGATGGTGCTATGGGTACTATGCTCCAACGTCATAAGTATACAGAAGAGGATTTTAGAGGAGAACGATTTAAAGATTGGCCGATTCCGGTGCAAGGGAATAATGATTTATTAAGCATTACACAACCCGAAGCTATAAAAGAAGTGCATCGGTTGTATTTCGAGTCAGGAGCCGATATTGTGGAAACCAATACCTTTTCGGGGACTACAATTGCGATGGCAGATTATGAGATGGAAGAGTTGGTCTACGAACTAAATTATCAATCTGCTAAAATAGCAAAAGAAGTAGCTGATGAATTTACAGAGAAAGAACCTCATAAACCTCGATTTGTGGCAGGGTCCATTGGTCCTACAAATAGAACTGCAAGTATGTCTCCAGATGTAAATGATCCTGGGTTTAGAGCAGTTACTTTTGATGAACTAAGAGTGGCGTATAAACAACAAGTAGAAGCTTTACTTGATGGAGGTTCTGATATTCTTTTAGTTGAAACTATTTTTGATACTTTAAACGCAAAAGCTGCACTTTTTGCAATTGAAGAGGTGAAAGATGAAAGAAATATAGAAGTGCCAATTATGATAAGTGGTACGATAACCGACGCAAGTGGCCGTACACTATCCGGACAAACTGCAGAAGCATTTTTAATTTCGGTATCTCATATACCAATGCTATCAGTTGGTTTTAATTGTGCCTTGGGAGCAAGTCAATTAACTCCCCATTTAGAAGTGTTAGCCCAGAAAGCTAATTTTGGAGTTTCTGCACATCCTAATGCGGGATTACCAAATGCTTTTGGAGAATATGATGAAACTCCAGAACAAATGGCATCTCAGATTAAGGAATATATGGATAAAAGTTTAGTGAATATTATCGGAGGATGTTGTGGAACAACACCCGAGCATATAAAAGCGATTGCGGATTTAGCTAAAAAGTATGAACCAAGATCAGTAGAAGTTGTAGCATAGATTATGAGTACGGAGCAAAAAAGAAAATATCTGAAATTATCCGGATTGGAACCCATGATTGTTTCAGCAGAAACTAATTTTATTAATGTAGGAGAACGAACAAATGTTGCTGGATCGCGTAAATTTTTACGTTTAGTAAAAGAGGAAAAGTTTGACGAAGCTTTAGACATAGCTAGGCATCAGGTAGAAGGTGGTGCACAGGTGATAGATATCAATATGGATGATGGCCTAATTGATGGAAAAGAAGCGATGGTTAGGTTTTTAAACTTAATTATGGCGGAACCAGATATTGCAAGAGTTCCTATTATGATTGATAGTTCTAAATGGGATATTATTGAAGCTGGTTTACAGGTGGTACAAGGAAAATGTGTAGTAAATTCTATTAGTCTTAAGGAAGGTGAAGAAGAGTTTATTGCTCACGCCAAAAAAATTAAACGATATGGAGCTGCTGTAATAATTATGGCTTTTGATGAGGTTGGCCAAGCTGATAATTATGAACGTCGAATTGAGATTTCAAAAAGATCTTATGATATTTTAGTAAATCAGGTGAATTTTCCTCCTGAGGATATCATATTTGATCTAAATATATTTCCTGTTGCCACAGGAATGGAGGAGCATAGAAAAAACGCTATTGATTTTATTGAAGCTACAAGATGGGTTCGAGAAAACCTACCACATTGCAGTGTAAGCGGAGGTGTTAGTAATGTCTCTTTTTCTTTTAGAGGAAACAATCCTGTTCGAGAAGCAATGCATTCAGTGTTTTTATATCATGCCATAAAAGCTGGCATGAATATGGGGATTGTAAATCCTGCAATGTTAGAGGTGTATGATGATATTCCTAAGGATCTCCTTGAACATGTAGAAGATGTGATCTTAGACCGAAGAGATGATGCCACAGAAAGATTATTGGATTTTGCAGAAACTGTTGTAGGGACTAGTAAAGAAAAAACGGTCGACCTTTCTTGGAGAGAAGAATCTTTACAAAATAGAATTACTAGAGCACTCGTTAAAGGGATTGATCAATATATAGTTGAAGATGTAGAAGAAGCAAGATTAGCCGCAGAGAAACCAATTGAAGTGATCGAAGGTAACTTGATGGTTGGTATGAATGTAGTAGGAGATCTTTTTGGATCTGGTAAAATGTTTTTGCCGCAAGTAGTTAAATCCGCTAGGGTTATGAAAAAAGCAGTTGCTTATTTGTTACCCTATATCGAAGAAGAAAAGAAAAAGAATCCCAAACAGGCTGAAGGTAGCGGTTCTGCGGGTAAAGTTCTTATGGCTACGGTAAAAGGAGATGTTCATGATATTGGGAAAAACATAGTATCTGTAGTACTAGGGTGTAATAACTATGAAATTGTGGATATGGGAGTAATGGTCCCCCCAGAAAAGATTATTCAAACTGCTATTGATGAGCAAGTAGATATTATTGGATTAAGTGGTTTGATTACGCCTTCGCTGGATGAAATGGTGTTTTTAGCAAAAGAAATGGAGCGTAGAAATTTTAAGGTTCCTTTATTGATAGGTGGAGCTACTACATCAAAAGCGCATACCGCTGTTAAAATTGATCCTCAATATAAAAATGCGGTAGTTCACGTAAATGATGCGTCCAGAGCAGTTACTGTTGTTGGAGATTTGTTGAATAAAAGAAGTAATCAAAAATATGTAGGGGATCTCAAAGATGATTATGAAAAATTTAGAGAAGGGTTTCTTAAAAGAACAAAACAGAAAGAATATTTATCTATTGAAGATGCACGAAAAAATAAGTATAAGATTGATTGGTCTTCTTCAGAAATTATAAAACCAAATACGTTAGGAATTCAGGTTATTGAAGATTTTGATTTAAGAAAGTTAGAATCTTTTATTGATTGGACACCTTTCTTTAGATCATGGGATTTACATGGTAAATATCCAGCAATTTTGACAGATGAAGTCGTCGGTGAACAAGCCGCTTCATTGTATAAAGATGCACAAGAATTATTACAAAAAGTATTTGATGAAAAACTACTTGGAGCAAAAGCGGTGTATGGTTTGTTTGAGGCCAATACTGTGGATCATGATGATGTTTTAATTAAATCAAACTCAAAAGATTTTAAATTCAGGACATTGAGACAGCAATTAAAGAAACATGCTGGGAAACCTAATTTTGCATTGGCTGATTTTGTTGCCCCGAAAGAAAGTGAGATACAAGATTACATGGGATGTTTTTGTGTGACTACTGGTTTTGGAACCAAAGAACTTGCAGAAGCTTTTGAAGCAGATCTGGATGATTATAATTCAATAATGATTAAAGCTTTAGCAGATCGTCTTGCCGAAGCTTTTGCAGAATGTTTACATCAGAAAATTCGAAAAGAAGATTGGGGATACGCTAAAGAAGAAAAATTGTCAAATGAAGAATTAATTAAAGAATCGTATAAGGGTATTAGACCAGCACCAGGATATCCAGCTTGTCCAGATCATTTAGAAAAATTAACAATTTGGGAAGTGTTACAAGTCAAAGATAGAATTGGAGTTGAACTTACTGAAGGACTTGCTATGTGGCCTGCAGCATCGGTTTCGGGATATTATTTTGCAAACCCAGAAGCTAGATATTTTGGATTAGGGAAAATAAAAGAAGATCAGGTGAAGGATTTTGCCGATAGAAAAAATATTGATTTCGAATATGCGCAAAAATGGTTAAGTCCTAATATTATTGACTAAAATAAAAGATTACCAACTAAGAACTATAAATTAGATGAAGGTTACAGATCATATAAAAAATGCAAAAGGAAAAACATTATTTTCTTTTGAACTAATACCACCACAAAAAGGAAAAAGTATTCAAGAATTATATAACAACATTGATCCTTTAATGGAGTTTAAACCTCCATTTATCGACGTAACTACTTCTAGAGAAGAATTTATTTATATAGATAGAGATGGGTTACTAGATAAAAAGCTTACTCGTATGCGTCCCGGGACAGTTGGGATTTGTGCTTCGATAACTCATAAATATAATGTCGATACTATTCCGCATGTATTATGCGGTGGTTTTACAAAAGAAGAAACAGAATATCTATTAGTTGATTGTCATTATTTAGGGATAGATAATGTTATGGCGTTACGCGGAGACGCAATGAAGGAGGAAAAGTATTTTAATCCTACAAAAGGAGGTCATTGTTATGCCAATGAATTGGTAGAACAAATTGTGAATATGAATAGTGGTAGGTTTCTACATGAAGTTATAGAGAGTGATAACCAATCTGATTTTTGTGTTGGAGTAGCAGGGTATCCCGAAAAACATTTAGAAGCTCCTTCTATGGATTCGGATATAAGAAGGTTGAAGGATAAAGTTAATGCAGGTGCAGACTATGTTGTAACTCAAATGTTTTTTGATAATAAAAGATATTTTGAATTTGTCGAAAAAGCAAGAGAAGCCGGGATTAATGTGCCAATCATTCCAGGAATTAAACCAGTCGCTGTAAAAAGACATTTGCAATTACTTCCACAGGTATTTAAGTTAGATATGCCAGATGAACTTGTTAAGGCAGTTGAGAGTTGTAAAACTAATAAAGAAGTAAGAGAAGTCGGTATTGAATTTGCAATACAGCAATCTAAGGAGTTAATGGAATACGGAGTACCTGTTTTGCATTATTATTCAATGGGTAAATCTGATAACATAAAAAAAATTGCAGCAAATGTATTTTAAAAAGTAGTAAGGTTTTGGAAACCTAATGATGCTATCTTACATTTGTCGGAATGATAAAACATCTTTGTTTAGTACTTTTTCTTCTAGGATATTTGGTGCAATCTCAAGAAGATAAACCATATTATAGTTTTGATGTCAATAATTTTTATGGAACAATCCTGAAACACAATCCGGATATTTCTCATTTAATTACTGGGCATCCCTCTGGAGTTCTTTTTTCAATAAACCGAAAGACTTTTGGAAACAAAGACTGGCAGCGGTTGTATAATTCTCCCGATTATGGAGTATCATTTATTTATCAAGATATGGATAATGAGTTTTTAGGAGAAAACTTCGGATTCTATGCTCATTATAATTTTTATTTTTTTAAGCGGGTTTTAATGCTTAGACTTGGACAGGGATTAGCTTATAATACAAATCCATATGATGAAGATAATAATTTTAGAAATGTAGCTTACGGATCTCATTTTATGAGTTCTACCTTTGCAATGTTGAATCTAAAAAAAGAAAATTTAATAGGTGGACTTGGAGTGCAATTAGGGTTTGGGGTAATTCATTATTCTAATGCTAATTTTAAAGCTCCTAATAAAAGTACAAATACACTAGTTTTTAACGCAGGGTTTAATTATGTCTTGGATAGTACGTATCCAGAATATATTAAAAAAGAAAAAAGGGACGTTAAAGGTTCGGAACCTATTTCTTACGGTTTTATGTTCCGCAGTGGAATTAATGAAAGTGATGTTGTTGGATCTGGTCAGCATCCATTTTATACAATTGCAGCGTTTGCAGATAAGAGATTGAATAAAAAGAGTAGTGTTCAATTGGGAGCGGAATTATTCTTTTCAGAAGCTTTAAAAAAGTTCATAGATTTTAGGTCAACTGGAGATTTTGAAGACGGAACTACAGGTGACGAAGATTCCAAAAGAGTTGGTATTTTTTTAGGACATGAATTACGAATTAATAAGATATCGATTTTGACACAGTTAGGATATTATGTGTATTATCCATACGATTTCGAAGGACAAGTATATAATCGTTTTGGTGCGAGATATTATTTTAATAAAAATATATTTGGATCAATTACTGTGAGATCTCATGCAGCTAAAGCAGAAGCAGTAGAATTTTCAATAGGATATAGATTATGAAAAGAGCAGTCATAATAATATTAGGTTTGTGTTTGGTTTCATGTGATTCTGAAAACGCGTTGGACTGTTTTCAAAGAACGGGAGATATAATAAGACAAGAGGTTGAGGTTTCTGATTTTACAAGAATCTTAGTAAACCCCAATGTAGAGTTGATCTTAAAAGAAGGAGAGGTAGTTTCTGTTGTAATAGAGACAGGTGATAATTTGTTGGATGAAGTATCTGTAGTGGTTGAAGGAGATCGTTTAGTGTTAAGTAATAGTAATGATTGTAATTTTGTAAGAGATTTTAATCAAACTAAAGTTTTTGTTACTTCTCCAAATATTACTGAAATTAGGAGTGAAACACAATTTGATATTTCTTCAGATGGGGTGTTGAGATATCCTTCATTGGTTTTGTTCGCTGAAGATTTTTTTGAAAATGAGGGAGGGAATATAACAGGAACTTTTACTATGGAGGTCGATAACGAAGTTTTAAGAGTTGTTGGCAATAATATTGCTTCTTTTTTTATTAAAGGTAATGTGGAGACTTTGAGCGTTACTTTTGCTTCCGGAACTGGTCGGTTTGAGGGAGCGGAGCTTATTTCTCAAGATGTGAACATAAAGCATAGAGGTACAAATAAGATCATCGTAAATCCCCAGCAATCTATTCAGGGAGAAATAAGAAGCACAGGTGATGTGATTTCTGTAAATACACCTCCAATAATAGAGGTTGATGAATTTTTTACTGGCCGACTTATTTTTAATTAATTTCCTGATTTTATTTAAATAATAACTAGTATTAGGGATTTTTCCCTTTTTTTTAAATATGGTTTTGTTAGTTTTTTCATACTCTATTTGTTTTTTTATTATAATCAATTGATAATGTTTTTTAATACAAATGATTGTTAATGAGTAGTTTGTGTTTTTGTATTAAAAGTAAAACACTCATTTTTGCGTGTAATTTTATTGTGGTTTAAACTTTTAAAATAAAAGGTTTTTCTGTAATAAAAAGTTAATGATATTGCGTAAATTTAAGTACCCCGCTGATCAAACATTTTAATCTTAACAAAATTGTATGGCCTATAGCGAGGAAACTACGTCTAGAGATTTTATTCCCCTAAATGAAAATTTTTTAAAAGAAAAACTCTATCAACTTATTAAGAAGGAAGATAAGATTTTTGACTTTATTCAAGATTCAGTATGGGATGGTCTCTGGTTTTGGGATTTAAAAAAGCCTAAAAATGAATGGGTTAATAAAAATTTTTGGGATACATTGGGATATAATCCAAAGCAGATGCCTGATAAAATATCCTCTTGGCGGGATGTTATAAAAGATGAAGATCTAAAAAAAATTTCAGATAACCTTGAAAACTATTCTTATCACCTTTCTGATTCCTACGAACAGGTTCTTCGTTATACGCATAAATTAGGGCATATCGTTTGGCTACAATTTAATGGTTTAATAATAAAAGATGATGACGGAAAACCAACTCAAATGTTGGGAATCCATACAGACCTAAGTAAATTAAAAAGAACTGAAGAAAAATTACAAGAATTAGTCGAAAAATATGAGGATGTTCTTGAAGGTCCAAATCAAGGTTCTTGGGAATGGAATTTAAGGACAGGAGAGGTGTTGTTTGATGAACAATGGGCTAATATTATTGGATATTCACTTGCAGAATTACAGCCTATTTCTCTAGATACTTGGGTTAGTTTTATGCATCCTTCGGATCATATTAAGACAACTAAAATATTGCAGGAACATTATGAAAAAAGAATACCGTATTATGAATGTGAGATTCGACTAAAACATAAAAATGGAGAATGGATATGGGCTTTGGTTAAAGGTAAAATAATTAGCTGGGATAAAGAGGATAATCCAGAATGGTTGGTAGGGTCTCAGGTCGATATTACTGATAATAAAAAAGCATTAGAAAAAAATAGATTGTTTGTAAGTCAAGCCCCAAGTGCAATGGCAATGTTTGATACAAATATGAGGTACTTGGCGGCATCTAGAAGATGGTTTGAAGATTATAATATTGTAGGTCAAAATATAATTGGAAAAACTCAGTATGAAGTTTTTCCAGAAATGGAAGAAAAATGGAACGAATATTACAAAGAATGTCTCACTGGAAATGTTCTTAGAAAAGAAGAGGATTGTCTTAAAGGTAAAGAGGGATGTTTACAATGGATTTCCTGGGAACTCAGGCCTTGGTATAATAGAGAAGGAAAAATTGCTGGAGTTTTAATGCATACTTCTGACATTTCTAAACTAAAAAAAGCAGAAGCCATTAATGAAGAACGTAAAGTTTTTTTAGAAGCAATTTTAGACAGTGTTAACGTAGGAATAGTATCCTGTGATCAAAACGGTAAATTGACTTTATTCAATAATGCGACGAAAAAATGGCATGGTTTACCAGTACGATCTATTCCAATTACAGAATTATCTCAACACTATGGTCTTTATAAGAGAGATGGCGTAACACCATTAAAAGAAGAAGAAATACCACTATTAAAAGCTTTAAAAGGAGAAGAGGTAAAAGATCAAGAGTTAACTATAATCCCTAAAATTGGTCCTATAAGAAAAGTAGTAACTAATGGTTCTCAGTTAATAGGAGCAGATGGAGAAATAAAAGGTGCGGTTGTGGCTATGCATGACGTTACTGAAAGAAAAATGGCTGAAGATAAACTTAAAGTGAGTGAAGAAGCATTTAGAGGAAATTTTGAAAATGCAGCTATAGGAATGGCTATCATTGGCTTAGACGGAAGATGGATCGAAGTGAATAATGCAGTTTGCAATATGATTGGGTATTCTAAAGAAAAACTTACTAAGATGACTTTTCAGGATATTACCCATCCTGATGATCTAAAAAAAGATCTAGGATTATTGAATAAACTTTTAAAAGATGAAATACCGTATTATCATTTAGAAAAAAGATATATTCATAAGAACGGTCAGGAAGTCTATACGTTGTTATCAGTCTCTTTGGTGAAGGATAAAAATCAAAAACCACTTTATTTCATTTCTCAAATAACGGATACTACTCAGAATATAAATACTAGGAGGAAATTACATAAGGCCCTTGCAAAATTAGAAGGAGTTTTAGAGTCGAGTACTAGAGTTGCTATTATTGGTACAAATACATCAGGTATCATTAACATATTTAATAAAGGAGCAGAAAACTTATTGGGATATTCTAGAGATGAACTTTTATTGAAAGAAAGTCCAATTATTATTCATCTAAAAGATGAGATAAAGATGGCTGAAATTGAGTTGTCAACAGAGTTAGGGGAGTATAAAGAAGGGTTTAAGGTTTTTATTGAATTAGCAAATAAAGAAAAATACTATACGAGAGAATGGACACTTGTAAGAAAAGATGGAACTCAATTCCCAGTGCAACTTACGATTACAGCAATAAAAGAAAAAGGAAATATAATAGGTTATTTAGGTGTTGCAACCGATATTAGTGATATAAAAAAAGCAAAGAGAGAGCTTAAGTCAATTTTAAAAGTAACCGAAAATCAAAACACACGTTTAAAAGACTTTGCTCATATTGTATCTCATAAATTACAATTACATTCAAGTAATTTAGAAAGACTCTTAGAGAAATTTTTTCAAGAAAATCCTGAAGCAAAAGAATCTGAAGTCATTAAGATGTTTAAAATTACATCATCTAAGCTTTCAGATACTATCAAGGATTTAAATGATGTAGTCAAAATCAATAATTCCATTAATACCAATTTAGATTAACTTTTAAAAGTTTTAGTTTATACGGGATAATCTAAAGATGTATTTATAAAGTTGAGGCCATAATATTATTGAGGTTTATTAACATATTTTTTAAGGGAATTTTCCTTAATTTTAAGTAAATTCCTACTTACATACCCTTTCTGTTATAATAAAATGAATAAGACAATGAAACTTGAAAAAAAGATAGATATAGATCCAATTTTGGATAACGGGGAACACTATTTGCAAAAAGAATTATACGATCTAGTCAAAAAAGAAAGTACAATATTCGATTTTTTACAAGTCGGAGCGCTGGATGGGTTATGGTTTTGGGATCTATTAGACCCAGAAAACGTATGGATGAACTCCAGTTATTGGACTACATTTGGATATGATCCCAAGAAAATGCCTCATAAAGTAGATTCTTGGCAGGATATTGTATTTAAAGAAGATTTAAAAAATATATATGCCAATTTTGCAAGCCATGCAGAAGATCCTACCTACCCTTATGATCAGATAGTTAGATTCAGACACAAATTAGGGCATACTGTGTGGGTTCGGTGTAGAGGTATGATGTTACGGGATAAGAAAGGGAAGCCTGTTAAGATGTTAGGAGCGCATACTGATATTACAGATATTAAAATAAAAGAAGAAGAACTTAAACTTCAATCAGCTTTTTTCGAACATATAATCGATGGTACAGGTCTAGGGACTTGGAAATGGAATGCGCAAACAGGAGAAACAATTTTTGATGAAAGATGGGCAGAAATTATTGGATACTCTCTTTCGGAACTAGAACCAATTTCTATCAATACTTGGTTTGAATATGCACACCCTGAAGATGTTGAGAAATCTAATTTATGTTTAAAAGAACATTTTGAAGGTAAAACATCCATTTATGAATGTGAAGTCAGGATGAAACATAAAAATGGAGAGTATGTATGGGTGTTGACCAAAGGTAAAGTGGTGAGTTGGTATGATCAAGGAAACCCTGAATGGATGATAGGATCTCACCAAGAAATTACTGACAGAAAAAAAGCATATGAGGAAAATCGTCTTTTTATAGAGCAAGCACCAACAGCAATTGCCATGTTTGATACTAATATGCGGTATTTGGCAACTTCATTGAAGTGGATTGAAGATTATAATATTCAAGATAAAAATATAATTGGAAAATCACATTATGAAGTGTTTCCTGAAATAGGCGATAGATGGAAAGCTGATTATCAAGAATGTTTGACAGGAAAAATATTAAAGAGCGATGAAGATCGTTTCGAAAGATTGGATGGATCCATCCAATGGATTACTTGGGAACTTCGACCTTGGTACATTAATGATGAAGAAATTGGTGGAATTTTAATGTATACAGCGGATATTACTAGAATGAAATTGATAGAATCCGAGTTACGTAAAAGTAAAGAGGATCTTCAGAAGCAAATGTTTCATTTTGAACATGTTATTGAGGGTACGGGTTTGGGAACGTGGCAGTGGAATGTGAAAACAGGTGAAACAATTCTCAATGAACGTTGGGCAGAAATGATTGGATACTCACTTTCAGAATTAGAACCAATTTCTTTAAGTACTTGGTTAAAACATTCAACTAAAGAAGATCAAGATAGATCAAATAAACTTTTAAAAGATCATTTTCTAAAAAAAACACCTTTTTATGAGTGTGAGTTTAAAATGAAACATAAAAATGGAGAATGGATTTGGGTGCTAGATAAAGGTAAAGTTGTAAGTTGGGATTCTGATGGAAATCCGGAGTGGATGGTTGGATCACATCAGGAAATAACTGAAAAGAAAAAAGATTTTGAACGTAATAGACTTTTTATAGAGCAAACACCCAGTGCAATTGCAATGCTAGATTATAAAATGAATTATTTAGCAGCTTCTCAAAAATGGCTAGAAGTGTATGAAATAGAAGATATTGAAATTATTGGTAAATCATATTATGAGATTTTTTCTAAAATCAGTGAAGCAAGGAAAACAAATATTGTTAACTGTTTAAAAGGAAATGTTGTTAAAAACTATGAAGAGAAGATAGAAACTAAAAGTGGCAAATTTAAGTGGTTATCTTGGGAATTACGCCCTTGGTATTCTAATGAGAATGAGATAGGCGGTTTGTTAATTCATGTTTCTGATATTACTAGAATAAAAAAAGAGGAAGAACTAAAATCTTTATTAAAAGTAGCCGAAGATCAGAACAGAAGGCTAAAAAACTTTGCTCATATTGTTTCTCACAATCTTAAATCTCATTCTGGAAATTTCGAAATGTTGTTGGACTTATTTTTACAGGAAAACCCAGAAATAGAAGACAATGAAATTATTAAACTTTTTAAAACTGCTTCAAGTAATCTTTCTGATACTATTGCTCATTTAAATGAGGTTGTCTTAATTAATACTTCTTTAGATAAAAGTTTGGTGCCAATACAGCTTAAAGATGTTGTTGACGAAGTGGTAAGAGGTATTGCTGCTATAGCATTAGAGTCCAAAGTGGAAATTAATAATTTAGTTGATGATGATATTGATGTATTAGCTATTCCGGCTTATTTAGATAGTATATTGCTCAACTTTATTACAAATGGTATTAAATATAGATCAAGGGAACGAAAAAGTCATATAACCCTCAGTACAGTTAAAAACAGGAAGTATGTAGTTTTATCTATAGAGGATAATGGATTAGGAATCGATTTGGTTAAGCATCGATCTAAGCTGTTTGGAATGTATAAAACCTTTCATCCTAATATTAAAAACTCAAGAGGGATAGGATTGTTTATTACTAAAAATCAAGTAGAAGCAATTGGAGGAAAGATAGAAGTAATTAGTACGGTTAATCAAGGAACAACTTTTAAAATTTATATGAAATATGAGAAGAATTGATATTGCTTGTGTTATAGACGACGACCCTATTTTTGTTTTTGGGATTAAAAAGGTTATGCAACTCATTGACTTTTGTGAAGGAATATTGGTTTTTAAAAATGGCCAAGAGGCATTAAATAATTTAAGAGCGATTATTTCGGCAAAGGAAAAGCTACCAGATATTATTTTGTTGGATTTAAATATGCCAGTATTGGATGGATGGCAATTTTTGGATGAGTTCATTAAGATACCTTGCGAGAAAGAAATACTTATCTATGTTGTTTCTTCATCAGTTGATCCAGAGGATGTTCTTAAAGCTACATCTTACGAAGGAGTAAGTGATTATATAGTAAAACCTATATCAGTTGCAAAATTGAAGGAGGTTTTGAATGATTTTGAAAGTGCTTTTTAATACTATTATTAAAAAATACTATTTAGTTAATTCTCTAAATAGACTTTCTAAATCTTTATTTTTTCTTGAAAGTTGAAGAATTTTTAATTCATTATCATGAGCAAAATCAAAAACTGCTGATCTCATATCTGTGGTAGTGTCAAATGTAAGTTGATATACAAATCCATGGATGTTTTGTACATCTTTTATATGTTCAAATTTTAATAAAAAAGCTTCTTCTACTCTATAATCAAATTCAACTTCTATGAGTTGATCCATTTGATCAGTCATTTCATTTAAGTTTTTATCAGCGACAACTTCACCTTGATTAATTATAATCACTCTGTCGCACATTGCTTCCACCTCCTGCATAATGTGTGTAGATAAAAAAACTGTTTTTTCCTTGCCGACTGACTTAATAAGTTCTCTGATCTCTACTAACTGATTGGGGTCAAGACCTGTTGTTGGTTCGTCTAGTATTAAAACTTTTGGATCATGTAGCAAAGCACATGCTAGCCCTACACGTTGTCGATATCCTTTAGATAATTGACTGATTTTTTTATTTGACTCTGGTAGTAGACCAGTTAATGTAATTACTTCTTCTATTCTAGATTTTGGGATTTTATACACCTGTGCATTGAATAATAAATATTCTCTAACGTACATTTCCAAATACAAAGGATTGTGTTCAGGAAGATATCCAACACTTTTTTGTACTTCTATGGGCTGCGTATGTATATCAAAACCATTGACTAAAGCTTCTCCTTCAGTTGGGTCTAGATAGGTAGTTAGGATTTTCATCATCGTAGACTTTCCAGCACCATTAGGTCCTAAAAAACCAACAATTTCTCCCTGACTTACTTTAAAAGAAACTTCTTTTAAAGCATTTTGATTATCATATATTTTCGTAATATTTGAAACTGAAATTGACATAAACACATATTATAACTACCCGTTATGTTCAAAAGTACATAAAACGATATTTATTGTATCGATAACCAATAAAAAATTAAAAAACTGATCATAACATTTAGATAATATTTAGGTAAACATATGTTGGATCTGTTTTATTAACTTTAAAAATCAAAACCAATTTATATGTTAGTTAGTAGAATAAATAATAACATAGTTCGTTTTTTTACCAAGGTGATTTATAATATTCAAAAGGTAATTTTCTTTATTATATATCCATACATTAAGAAGAGCTTATTCAAGCATTAGTAACTATTCTTTCCTTGAGTTTTATTTATCAATGAGTAATATTGACCATCTTATTTGGGGAGTCACAACTGCAGCAGCCCAAACTGAAGGTGGTTTTAATGCGGATGGTAGAGGCCTTTCTATATGGGATACGTTTACTAATAAACCAAAAAGTATTAAGGATAAATCAAATAACCAGGTTGCAACAAATTTTTACGAACGATATAGGGAAGATATTGATTTATCTGTTAAAATAGGGTTGAAAATATTTCGTTTTTCAATTTCTTGGTCAAGAGTTTTACCCAATGGATCAGGAGTAATTAATGAAAAAGGAATTGCATTCTATAATAAAGTAATTGATTATTGTATAGAAGTTGGTATAGAACCATGGATTACTACATATCATTGGGATTTACCTCAGAAATTACAAGATAAAGGTGGTTGGAAAAACCGAGATATAATTACTGATTACGAAAATTATATTAAAGTACTTAAGCTTTATTTTGTCGACCGAGTAAAAAATTGGATACTTATTAATGAAGCGATTGTGTGTATTGGAGCAGGATATTTTCTAGGAATACACGCTCCTGGCAAGCGAGGGATTAAAAGTTTTAGTGCTAGTATTCATCATATTTTATTAGCTCAGGCCAGAGGTTATAGAGTTTTAAAAGGTAAGAAAGATATAAAAATTGGCACCGCTATTAGTTGCACAAAAATTGAATCGCATTCCAAAAGAAAAAAAGACCTAAGAGCAGCGAGTCGAATAGATGCATTAATGAATCGTTTATGTATTGAACCCTATATAGGTTTGGGGTACCCTGAGAATGAACTTCCTCTCGTAAAAAGAATTAAGCGGTTTGTACAACAGGGTGATATGGAAGAAATGAAAGTTGATTTTGATTTTTGGGGAATTCAGACGTACGCTCGAGAAGTGGTTAAAAGTGCGTGGTACATTCCTTATTTAGGTAGTATCCCTGTTAAACCAAGCAAAAGAAAAGCACCTGTTTCTATTATGGGATGGGAAACATATCCAGATGGGATTCAGTATTTTTTGGAAAGATTTTCGATATATGATTCAGAAAAACCATTGTGGCTTACAGAATGTGGAATGGCCTTATCAGAAAAAGAAGATGATGCTAAACGGATAGAATACTACACACATATTATAGAGGGTATGAAAAAGGTTTCTGATCAAGAAATCAACTTAAAAGGGATATTACTTTGGACGCTTGTAGATAATTTTGAATGGGCCGAAGGATATATTCCAAAATTCGGAATAATTGGTATGGATAAAATTACACTCAATAGAAAAATGAAAAAAACAGCATTTTGGCTTAAAGATTATTTATCCAATCGTTCAGGTTAAATATAGAATTCTGATGAATGTTTGATTTCTTTTAAAACAAATGTGCTATTTAAAACCCCAATATTTTCAATTTTAGAAAGTTTGGTCTTTACAAAATCATGGTATTCTTCTAAACTTTTAGTGTGGATTTTTAAGATAAAATCTACTTGCCCGGCCATATGGTAACATTCTTGCACTTCTTCTAAATTTTGAATTTGTTCTTCGAATTTTTCAATAAATGCTTCATTGTGATATCTCATAGACACTTGACAAATAGTAGTTATAGATCTGTCTATTAGTTTTTTATCTAATATAGCTACATACTTTTTTATAATCCCTTGTTTTTCTAGCCTTCTAACTCTTTCATAAACAGGAGATGGTGTTAAATTAAGAATAGCAGCAATTTCTTTAGCCGTTTTTTTAGAATCTTTTTGAAGAATTCTAAGAATTGTGATGTCAGTTTGATCTAAATGGTCCACGTATGTTAATTAAAAATTACTTTAAAACAGAGAGTTACACATCCTTTAAAGTAATTAAAACGATATAATGCGCAATATAAAGGAATAATTACTTAAATATTGATATATATCGGATATAAAAGTTGTATTTGCTACTTTAGTAAGTGAATATTGCTTGTTGTGTGTTAAAATTTTAAGAAGAATATGGATACAAAAGTTTTAGTAATTGGAGCAAATGGACAATTAGGTTCCGTATTGACAAAAGAGCTTCAAAAAAAGTATACAATAGAAAATGTAATAGCTTCAGACCTTAGACAAAGTGAGGATTTTAAAGGCATATTTGAAATTGTTGATGCTACTGATAGGAATAGAATTCAAGAAGTTATAGAAAGATATAAGATTACCCAAATTTATCATTTAGCGGCAATTTTATCAGCTAAAGGAGAGGAAACACCATTAGCTACTTGGGATATTAATATGAAGACTTTGTTTAATGTACTAGAGGTGTCAAGAAAAAATGATATCGATAAAGTATTTTTCCCAAGTTCAATTGCGGTATTTGGAGAAGGTGCACCTTTAGAAAATACACCAGATGATGCATATCTTAATCCTGCTACAGTATATGGTATTAGTAAAGCTGCGGGAGAAAATTGGGCACAGTATTATTTTCTTAGATATGGTTTAGATGTTAGGTCTATAAGGTATCCTGGTGTGATTGGTTATCAATCGTTACCTGGAGGAGGTACAACCGATTATGCGGTAGATATATATCATAAAGCGGTACTAGGAGAAGACTTTGATTGCTTCTTAAAAGAAGATACGATGCTTCCAATGATTTTTATGGAGGATGCTATTAGAGCTACTATAGAATTAATGGAAGCTCCAAAAGAAAATATAGCAGTAAGAACATCTTATAATATTTCGGGAATTAGTTTTTCTCCGGAAAATGTAGTCTCCGAAATTCGTAAATTATACCCTGATTTTAATGTAAATTATACCCCTGATTTCCGACAAGAAATAGCTTCTAGATGGCCAAAATCAATTAGTGATATTTCTGCTAAAAAAGATTGGGGATGGCAACCACGTTATGATCTCAAAGATATTACTGAAATTATGATTGAAAAACTACAACAGAAATATAAAACAGGTTCAAAAAGTAAAGAACTTCTAATGTTTTAGAAATTTTGTTTTATAGACTTATAATTTGAGTTTAATTAGTAAATAATAAAATAAAGAATACCGTAATGTTTTCAAATATTAAAGACGATTTACAAAAAGAGTTAGATGATATTAAATCTGCTGGCTTGTATAAATCAGAAAGAGTAATAACTACTCCACAAGGAGCAGAAATAGATACTACAAACACAAAACATGTTTTAAATTTTTGTGCAAATAATTATTTAGGACTTTCTTCTCATCCAGATGTTATAAAAGCGGGTAAGGATGCTATAGATTCTCATGGATATGGATTATCTTCTGTAAGGTTTATTTGTGGTACCCAGGATATTCATAAAGAATTAGAACGGAAAACTGCAGAATTCCTTGGAATGGAAGATTGTATTCTATATGCAGCAGCTTTTGATGCAAATGGAGGAGTTTTTGAACCTATTCTTACGGCGGAGGATGCTATTATTTCAGATTCATTGAATCATGCTTCTATAATTGATGGGATAAGATTGTGTAAGGCAAAGCGTTTTAGATATGAACATAATAATATGGTGGATCTAGAAAAACAATTACAAGCAGCAAAAGGATCTAGAAGGATATTGATTGTAACAGATGGTTCTTTTTCTATGGATGGAACCATTGCGCAATTGGATAAAATTTGTGATTTGGCTGATACGTACGAAGCCATGGTGATGATAGATGAGTGTCACTCTACTGGTTTTCTTGGAAAAACTGGACGTGGAACTCATGAGTACCGGGATGTAATGGGAAGAATTGATATTATAACAGGTACTTATGGTAAGGCGCTTGGTGGAGCTTCTGGGGGGTTTACAGCAGCAAGAAAAGAAATTGTAGATATGCTAAGGCAACGATCTAGGCCTTATCTGTTTTCTAATACAGTAGCACCATCAATTGTAGGAGCTTCGATTAATGTACTTGATTTGTTAAGTTCTTCAACTGTACTTAGAGATAAATTGGAGGAGAATACTAAATATTTTAGATCAGAAATGACTGCTGCAGGATTTGATATAGTATCTGGAGATCATCCTATAGTTCCTGTGATGCTTTATGAAGCTACTTTAGCGCAAGAGTTTGCTGCAAAATTATTAGATGAGGGAATTTATGTTATTGGATTTTTCTATCCCGTGGTACCAAAAGGTAAAGCTCGTATAAGAGTACAATTATCTGCTGGACATGATCGACATCACTTAGAAAAAGCAGTAAAAGCATTTACTAAAGTAGGTAAAGAGCTGGGAGTAATATAATTACTAACGTTTGTTAGTGTTTAAAAACTTAAAAGATTCTTATTGTACAGGTTGGTTTGTTTAAAATATTTCATTGATTCATATTAAAAATTTGATATTTGATGATAATAGGTTTGAATCAATGAAAAAAATGAAAAAATATTTTGTATGGTAATAGTTTTAGCTAATTTAGCAACGTATTAAAGAAACAACAATGAGCAATTTGTTTACTTGGAACCGATTTTATTTTTTCTTCTTTTATTTTAAAAGTAAGATCGGGATCGCTATGTAAATGAATAAGCCAAAATTTATAAATTAGAATCCCGATGAAAAATCGGGATTTTTTTTTGAAATCAAAATTTAAAACGTTTGAGAAAGAAAGTTGCTATACAAGGAATAAAGGGATCATATCATCATGGGGTTGCCCAAGCGTATTTTGGTGATCAAATAGATGTAGATGAATGTATGTCTTTTCAAGAACTGGTTCATAGTCTAGAGAGAAAGAAAAGTACTGATGCTGTGATGGCAATAGAGAACTCTATCGCAGGCTCGATTATTCCTAATTATGCATATATTGATGAACATAATCTAACAATATGTGGGGAGTATTTTCAGCCAATTCATCATTGTTTAATGGCTTTAGAGGGACAAGAAATCTCCGATATAAAAGAGGTATATTCTCATCCTATGGCTTTGCTTCAGTGCAAAGAATTTTTTAGAGACCAACCACATATTAAATTAGTAGAAGATTCAGATACTGCAGATGTTGCAAAAAGAATTCAAGAACAAGGATTAAAAGGCGTTGCTGCTGTGGCAGGAGAAACTGCTGCTAATATTTATCAATTAAATGTTTTAGCAAAAGAAATTCAGACAATTAAATCAAATTGTACACGATTCTTTATACTAACAACTAGAGAAGATTCTGGAGTGGATAGTAAAGAAATTAATAAAGCATCTTTAAAATTTTTAACGGATCATAAAAGAGGAAGTTTAGCAACAGTTCTTAATGTTATGAGCGATTGTGGTTTGAACCTTACTAAGATTCAGTCATTGCCGGTAATTAACATGCCTTGGAAATATTCCTTTTTTGTAGATGTTACGTTTAGTGCATATGAGGATTATCAAAAAGCTGTTTCTTTATTAAAAATAATGGCATTAGAATTTAAAATTTTAGGAGAATATAAAAATCAAAACGGATGAGTATTCAAACTGCAAAAAGATTAGAAACGGTTGAGGAATATTATTTCTCTAAAAAATTACGAGAGGTAAGGGCGCTAGCGGCTTCAGGTAAGCCAATTCTAAATATGGCTATAGGTAGTCCCGATCTGGATCCACCTAAAAAAGTTGTAGAAGCTATTCAAAATGCCGTTGTTTTAGATGGAGCTCACAAGTACCAAAGTTATCAGGGGATCCCAGAATTACGGGAAGCTATTTCAAACTTTTACGAAAATAAATATAAGGTAGTTCTAGATCCAGAAAATGAAATTTTACCCTTGATGGGATCCAAAGAGGGAATTATGCATATATCATTAACGTATCTTAATGAAGGAGATGAGGTTTTGGTTCCCAATCCTGGATATCCCACATATACATCTGTAACTAATTTAGTTGGAGCCAAACCTGTTTATTACGATTTGGTGGCGGAGAATGGGTGGGAACCAGATTTAAAAGCTTTAGCTAAAAATGATTTAAGTAAGGTGAAAATTATGTGGATTAATTACCCCCACATGCCCACGGGAGCCAATGGTAGTATGGATTTGTTTAAAAAGTTAGTAGATTTTGCAACAAATCATAATATTTTATTGATTAATGATAATCCTTACAGCTTTGTTCTAAATGATAACCCAATAAGTATTCTATCTGTTCCTGGAGCTAAAAATGTTGCACTTGAGCTAAATTCGTTGAGTAAGACATTTAATATGGCCGGATGGAGAGTAGGAATGGTTAATGGAAGTCAGGAAAAAATTGAAGCTATTCTAAAAGTAAAAAGTAATATGGATAGTGGTATGTTTCAAGGGATTCAGAAAGGAGCTATAGCTGCATTGAATATATCTGATGATTGGTATTCTAATATGAATGCTATTTATAAAGAACGTAGAAAGTTAATCTGGGAATTAGCTTCAATTCTTGGTTGCAACTATGATAAAACAGCGACAGGAATGTTTGTTTGGGCAAAACTACCAAAAGGAATTAACGCTGTTGAGTTTATCGATACGATATTATATGAAAATAGTGTTTTTATAACTCCAGGTGATATTTTTGGAAGTAATGGAGCAGGTTATATTCGTTTTTCTTTATGTGTTACTAAAGAGAATATAAACGAAGCAATAAAAAGATTACAAGTAGAAGCATGAAAGTATTCATAATAGGTATTGGGTTGATAGGAGGGTCGTTTGCAATTGATATCAAAGCGGCATTCAATGAAGCGAAAATTTACGGTATAGATAAAAATGAAGAGCATTTGGATAAAGCAATTTCTCTTGGGTTAATCGATGAGAAAGCAAATTTTTCAGCATTAGAAAAAGCAGATGTTGTTATAACTTCGATTCCGGTAGATGTAACCGTGAAACTATTACCGGAAATTTTAGATATTATACATGATGACTGTTTGGTATTTGATGTAGGTTCTACTAAGAAGAAATTATGTAATTCAGTAAGTGATCACCCGAAACGAAGAAATTATTTGGCGGCACATCCGATAGCCGGAACAGAGTTTTCAGGACCGCAGGCAGCAATTGCTAATTTGTATAGAGGTAAAACTAACATTATTTGTGAAGTAGAAAAGACGGCTTTTAAATTACAGGAGCGCGGAATGGAGATTTTTACAAGATTAGGAATGAGGATACGATATATGGACCCTGCTTCTCATGATAAACATATTGCATATGTATCTCATTTGTCACATATTAGTTCTTTTATGTTAGGAAAAACCGTAATTGAGAAAGAAAAGAATGAACGTGATATTTTTGATATGGCAGGTAGTGGGTTTGCATCTACGGTAAGATTAGCTAAAAGTTCTCCCGAAATGTGGGCACCCATTTTTAAACACAATAAAGAAAATGTAGTCGAAACTTTAACTGAGTATATAGCAAATCTCACACAGTTTAAAGAGTTGATGGAAGAAGATAATTTTGTAGAAATTTATAAAGAAATGGAAGACACTAATCATATAAGAACAATTTTGAAAGGAATTTCATAAAATAACCACTTAAAAACAGATTATTAATAGAGAATAAAAAAATAAAAATGGAGAATAAAAAAGAACTTAGAAACTGGTTAGACGAATACAACTTGGATCACCCATTGGTGATAGGAGGGCCTTGTAGTGCAGAAACAGAAGAACAAGTAGTTAAGATAGCGCATCAACTTAAAGATTCTGACGCTACAGTGTTGCGTGCTGGAATTTGGAAACCAAGAACTAGACCAGGTAATTTTGAAGGTGTTGGAGCTTTAGGGTTGAAATGGTTACAGCGAGCTAAAGAAGAAACAGGAATGAAGATAGCTACTGAGGTGGCAAATCCTCATCATGTAGAATTGGCCCTAGAACATGGAGTAGATGTATTATGGATAGGTGCCAGAAGTACAGTTTCTCCTTTTATAGTGCAAGATATTGCAGAGGCTTGTAGAGGGATTGATAATCCAGTATTGATCAAGAATCCAATTAATCCAGATCTATCACTTTGGTTAGGAGCTGTAGAGCGTTTTTATACGTGCGATGTTAAAAATTTGGGGGTAATACATAGAGGGTTTTCGACATATGAAAAAACGAAGTACCGTAATATCCCAGAATGGCAAATACCAATTGATTTGCAAAATCGTTTTCCAGATTTACCACTTATTTTAGATCCATCCCATATTGCGGGAAGAAGAGACTTGATTTTTGACCTTTCGCAGACGGCTTTAGATCTAAATTTTGATGGATTAATAGTCGAAACGCATTATGATCCAGATAATGCTTGGAGTGATGCCGCGCAACAGATTACACCAGAAACTTTAGTTCAACATATGAAAGATTTAAGAATTCGTAAAGAAGTAGGAGTAGATGAAGCATACCAAAGAACTTTAAATGAATTACGTGCAAAAATCGATGTAGCCGATAATCAATTATTAGATGTTTTGTCCAGAAGAATGAAAATTTCTGATGAGATTGGTAAAGCCAAAGCTAAACAGAATGTTGCGATATTGCAGTCTAAACGTTGGAATGAAATTTTAGGTAAAATGATTCTTGAAGGAGAAGAAAAGGGATTAAGTGAAGAGTTCATGTTAAGAATTTATAAAGCAATCCATCAAGAGTCTATAAATCACCAGAAAAAAGTAGCTAAATCTTAAATGTGTATAATACCTATTGGGTATAGAGATTTATTTGCATCTTTGCGTTTATGACAGGAACCGTTTATAAATCTACCGGAAGTTGGTATACCGTTAAAACTGATAACGGCACTGTATATGAGTGTCGTATAAAAGGTAAATTTAGAATAAAAGGTATAAAAAGTACCAATCCAGTTTCTGTAGGCGATAGGGTGGATTTTAAGGTAGAAACTAATAATGATAGAGAAACCGGTGTTATAGAAAATATAAGAGAACGCCGGAATTATATTATTAGAAAATCAGTAAATCTTTCTAAACAAACTCACATCATTGCGGCAAACATTGATGTGGTTTTTTTATTAGTAACTCTTAATAATCCACCAACTTTTACGGCTTTTATAGATCGTTTTTTAGTTACTGCAGAGGCCTATGATATTAAGGCAATTTTATTGTTTAATAAAATTGACACTTATGATGAAGATGAACTCCTAGAAATAAAGTATCTAGCTGCTTTATATAGAAATATAGGATATGAGTGTATAGGGATATCTGCAAAAACAGGAAAAAATATTGACAAAGTTAAAACCTTAATGGAAGGTCAAGTGAGTATGTTTTCTGGACATAGTGGTGTGGGAAAATCTACATTGGTTAATTTAATAGAGCCTAATTTATCTCTTAAAACAGCCGAGATTAGTGATCAACATCAACAAGGACAACATACTACTACTTTTGCTGAAATGTATGATCTTAGTTTTGATGCTAAGATTATTGATACTCCAGGTATCAAAGGTTTTGGAATCGTCGATATGGATAAAGAAGAAGTTGGAGACTATTTTCCAGAATTTTTCGAACTAAAACAACAATGTAAGTTTAATAATTGTCTACATATAAATGAACCAAAATGTGCTGTTAAAGAAGCACTAGATAAGGAAGAGATCGCTTGGTCTCGATATAAAAGTTATTTGCAAATCCTCGAAGGAGAAGAAGAGCATTATCGAAAAAATAATTACGATGAAGAATAAAATTTTATTTTTCAGGATAACATTTCCTCTATAAAAGACACATACATAATGAGAGCTGTAATTCAAAGAGTTTCTGAAGCATCAGTTAAAGTAAAAAGAGACAAGATTTCGGAGATTGGTTTAGGCCTTCTCATCTTGTTAGGAGTTGAAGAAGAAGATTCTAAAGATGATGTATTATGGCTATCAAGAAAAATAAGTCGACTAAGAATATTTAGTGATGAGAATAATATGATGAATAATAGTATTCTTGATATTGGTGGAGATGCAATAGTAGTGAGTCAGTTTACATTACATGCAAGTACTAAAAAAGGAAATAGGCCGAGTTTTATTAAAGCTGCAAAACCAGAAAAAGCAATTCCCTTATATGAAGAGTTTATAAAAGAGATAGAAAAAAACTTAAAAAAGAAAGTAGGAACCGGAGTTTTCGGAGCAGACATGAAGGTTTCATTACTTAATGATGGACCAGTAACCATAATTATTGATACTAAGAACAAAGAATAATAATCTTCTCATAATTTGTTTGAGAGAAGGAAAAAATATAAAGAATGGATATTCAAAATGCGCAAAAAGCGGTAGATGATTGGATTAAGAATCATGGAGTAAGATATTTTAATGAGCTTACCAATATGGCACAACTTACCGAAGAAGTAGGAGAAGTGGCAAGGATAATAGCGCGCAGATATGGTGAGCAAAGTGAAAAAGAAAGTGATAAAAATAAAGATTTAGGAGAAGAACTAGCAGATGTTATGTTTGTAGTATTATGCTTAGCAAATCAAACGGGTATCGATCTTCAAGAAGCGTTCAATAAAAAGTTGGATATTAAGACAAAAAGAGATCACGATCGTCACCATAATAATGATAAATTAAAATAATGTTTAAATCAATTATTTCCTCAAAAAGATATTGGAAATCTGTACTTCTTTTAGGTCTTGTTTTTGTTGTGTTGTTTAGTATTATTGAACATTTAATGCAATATGGTGGCTTGGCATTCGATACTTTTATAGATGAAAAAATAAATAATGGTCTTTGGGTAAGGTATATCAGTTCTCGAGTTGTAGGAGGATTAACATATGGGATGATTCTAGGGTATTATTTTGAATTAAAAAAACGTAAATCCAATAGATAAAATGAATTTGAAATTAAATCACATTTCGAATATTAAGGATAATGTTCTACAAATTACTGGTTCTAAAAGTGAGACAAACAGATTGTTAATCTTACAATCATTGTATCCTGAAATTAAAATAGAGAATATATCAAATAGTGATGATTCAGAATTAATGCAGGCGGCATTGGCAAGTACTGATGAGGTAATCGATATTCACCATGCGGGTACAGCAATGAGGTTTCTTACAGCTTATTTTGCAGTAAAGAATGGTAGAGAAACTATTCTGACTGGGAGTAAAAGAATGCAAGAGCGACCAATAAAAATCCTAGTAGATGCACTTAGGCAATTAGGATGTGAAATAACTTATGAGAAAGAAGAAGGATATCCGCCAATTAGAATTATTGGAAAAGAACCAAAAACAAATAAGGTTTCTTTAGCCGCGAATGTAAGCAGCCAGTATATTTCTGCTTTAATGTTGATTGCATCTTCTTTGCTGGAAGGTTTGGAGATCGTTTTAGAGGGAAAAGTAACCTCGATTCCTTACATAAAAATGACTTTAAGTTTGCTTAAGGATGTTGGGATTCAAGGAACTTTCGAAAATAATGTTATTAATATACATCCTTTAAAAGTAGCTACACCAAAATTGGTTGTTGTAGAATCAGATTGGAGTTCTGCTTCTTATTTTTATAGTATTGTGGCTTTGTCGGACAATAGGAGTGTTACTTTGGGTAGTTATAAGCAAAATAGTTACCAAGGGGATTCTGCATTAGCGCAGATATACAAAAAACTAGGGGTAGAAACTACTTTTCATAACAATCAAATAACACTAACCAAAAGTTCTGCGGCTATCGAGTCAGATGAGTTACAATTAGATTTATCTAATTCTCCAGATATTGCACAGACTATTGCTGTTACTTGTTTTGGGCTAGGTAAATCGTGTTATCTTACTGGTTTGCATACATTAAAAATTAAAGAAACAGATAGATTAGAAGCGCTAAAGATAGAAATAGAAAAATTAGGAGGAAATGTTGCAATTACTGATGATTCCTTAAGGTTGGCAGCTTCCAAATCAATTAAGTCAGAAATATCTATAGATACGTATCACGATCATCGTATGGCGATGGCTTTTGCTCCTTTAGCACTAAGAGAAACATTGCTTATTAATGATGCAGATGTGGTATCAAAATCGTACCCTGATTTTTGGAATGATTTGAAAAAATTAGATTTTAAAGTACTGTAAATAAAAATTTAAATGGTGATTTACTTGACAACCCCTATGTCGAGATTGTATATTTGCACCTCCAAAAAAAACAGACACTAATGAAGTTATCGCATTTCAATTTTGACCTTCCACAAGATCTATTAGCAGAATATCCTTCAGAAAACAGGGATGAGGCACGTCTAATGGTTCTTAATAGAAAGGATCAAACAATAGAGCATAAACAGTTTAAAGATCTTATAGATTATTTCGAGCCTAATGATGTTATGGTTTTAAATAATACTAAAGTTTTTCCTGCTAGATTGTATGGTAACAAAGAAAAGACTGGAGCTAGAATTGAGGTGTTTTTATTACGTGAATTAAACTCAGAAACACGTCTTTGGGATGTGTTGGTAGACCCTGCCCGTAAGATCAGAATAGGAAACAAATTATACTTTGGTGATGATGAAAGTTTAGTTGCTGAAGTTATTGATAATACTACTTCTAGAGGAAGAACACTTCGTTTTTTATATGATGGATCATATGATGAGTTTAGACAAAAACTGACGGACTTAGGAGAAACTCCTCTGCCAAAATATATCAAAAGAGATGCAGAACCAGAAGATGAAGAAAGATATCAGACGATTTATGCAAAAAATGAGGGTGCGGTAGCAGCTCCAACCGCTGGATTGCATTTTTCTAAACATCTAATGAAGCGTTTGGAAATAAAAGGAGTAGACTTTGCAGAAATAACACTTCATGTTGGTTTAGGTACTTTTAACCCGGTAGAGGTAGAAGATTTATCCAAACATAAAATGGATAGTGAAGAGGCATATGTTACTGCTCGTGCAACAGAGACTATTAATAATGGAATTGCTAATAAGCAACGAATTTGTGCGGTGGGGACTACCGTTATGAGAGCATTAGAAAGCTCTGTTTCTTCAGATAATACTTTAAATGAATTTAGAGGATGGACAAATAAGTTTATTTTTCCTCCTTACGATTTTAGTATAGCGAATAGTATGATCACAAACTTTCATACTCCAAAATCAACACTGTTAATGATGGTGTCTGCTTTTGCTGGTCATGATTTTATTAAGGAAGCTTATGAAGAAGCTGTAAAAGAAAAATATAAGTTTTACTCATATGGTGATGCAATGTTAATCATCTAACATTTTTGTAAAATGTATACTAAAAGGCTTCACTTTATTTTGTTTAAAAGTGGAGCCTTTTTGTTTGCTTATGTATTGTAAATCCTACATTTTGTATTGTGAGTACATAAAGTATAGATTTAAATATTTATTGTAGAAATCTTAAAATTAATCAGTTATAATGTTTATTTCATAAAAAATAAGTATTTTGCGGAGCTTTTTGAAAAAATACGGTTTTACCGTAGTTTAAAAAAGAGTAAGATGTCGATTAATTTGGTTTTTTATCGAAAAAATGAATAAGGCTAATTGTTGGTCCTATTTTTTTGAAAAATTAATCGTTTCTTGTGTGCACCCTAAGTAAATTTAAAATTAACCTATGAACAGAATATTACACATTGTTTTATTTTTTGTAACCTTATTTTCATTTTCTCAAACCAAGGTAGGTAATCTTCACTATAATGATATAGATGTATTTGAAAATAATGAGCTAATGCTTAATGGAGCAGGAGAGCGAGAGAAACTGTATACTATTGGTTTATATTTGGATTTCGAAGTTGACGGAGTGGAAGATGGTCTTATGGTAGCCGATAAAGATGCTACGATGGCACTTACCATCAAGACAATTTCTGATATTACTAATGATGATTTAAAAGAAATTATTAGAAATGGATTAGAGCGAGCTACAGATGGAAACAGCTATTTGATGGAAGATCAAATAAGAGATTTTATCAAACTTCTTCCTAAAACAATTAATAAGTATGAGATCTTTAAAATTATATATACAAAAGATCAAAAGCTAACTTTGTATAAAAACAAAGAAAGACTTGGAGCTGTTACCAATAGTTTAGAGTTTAAGCAAGCTCTTTTTAAAATATGGTTAGGAGAGAATCCTGTTGATGTACAACTTAAAGAAGATTTATTAGGAACGTATGACGCCAATCCAGTACTAGGACAATGGAAAGCATATGATAAAAAAACTGGAGTAGCGATCAATATAGTTCAATTATATATGATCAAAAATCAGGTTTTTGGTTCTATCCAACAGATGTTGCGTCAATCAGAAAGAGATGCAGTTTGTTATGAATGTCAAGGTGATGATAAAAATCAACCAGTAGAAGGGCTAGTTATACTTAAACACTTGAAGAATAAAAGTGAATTTAAGTACATTAATGGTAAATTTACTGATATAAGAACTGGAAAAATATCCGAATGTCAGATTTGGATTGATAAAGATGACAGCGATGTGCTTAATGTTAAGTATCGAGGTAGCGGTGGAGTGCATCAATGGAAACGTATTAAATCATCTAAAAAAGATAACAGAGAAGATTTTCGTACTGTAAAATTCTAATACTAGATCTCCCCTAGTGATATTCTTAAATAGTTTTACGATCTATTAGAGATCCTATATCTTTTACATACTTTTGCATATAAATGAAGTCAAAAAAAAAAGATATACGAGCTCTAACTAAAGAGCAATTGCGCGAGTTCTTCGTAGAAAGCGGAGATAAAGCTTTTCGCGGGAATCAAGTATACGAATGGTTATGGAGTAAAGGAGCACATAGTTTTGATAATATGACTAATATTTCAAAAACTACAAGACAAATACTCGAAGATAATTTTGTTATTAATCATATCAGCGTTGATCAAATGCAACGAAGTACTGATGGTACGATTAAAAATGCCGTTAGACTCCATGATGGATTAGTAGTAGAATCTGTTTTAATTCCTACGCCTACCAGAACTACTGCCTGCGTTTCTTCTCAGGTTGGTTGTAGTTTAGATTGTAGATTTTGTGCTACTGCGCGTCTAAAGAGAATGAGAAACCTTAATCCAGACGAGATTTATGATCAGGTTGTAGCTATAGATAATGAAAGTAGATTATATCACAACCGTCCATTATCGAACATTGTTTTTATGGGGATGGGTGAACCGTTGATGAACTATAATAATGTTATTAAGGCAATTGATAAAATTACTTCTTCAGAAGGACTAGGAATGTCTCCGAAAAGAATTACTGTTTCCACATCGGGAGTGCCAAAAATGATAAAAAAAATGGCTGATGACGAAGTGAGGTTTAAGTTAGCTGTTTCGTTGCACTCGGCTATAGATGAAGTTAGAACTGCTATTATGCCGTTTAATGAGAATTTTCCGCTTACAGATTTAAGAGAAGCACTAGAGTACTGGTATGAGAAAACGAAAAGTAGGATTACATATGAATACGTTGTTTGGAAGGGTATAAATGATAGGAAAGAAGATATAAACGCTTTATTAAAATTCTGTTCTTATGTCCCTTGTAAGGTTAATTTGATAGAATATAATCCAATTGATGATGGAGAGTTTCAGCAAGCTTCTGATTCTGCTATAGAGCAATATATTAATGCCTTAGAATCTAGGGGTTTTGTGGTAAATGTTAGAAGAAGTAGAGGTAAAGATATTGATGCGGCTTGTGGACAATTGGCAAATAAATCTTAGAATATATCTTCCTTGTAAATTATTTATCAACTGTTTTGACCCTCATTATGGATTGTACTATCTTCGCAACTAGTTAGAAAACAAAATAATCTACTTTGGATTGAAAGTTGTTGAGCAAATAAAATTACCTATAATTGATGAAATGGAGCTTTTTGAACAAAAGTTTTCTCAATCAATGTATTCCAAAGTTGCTTTACTTAATAGAATTACTCATTATATAGTAAACAGAAAAGGGAAGCAGATGCGTCCTATGTTTGTTTTTCTCGTTGCTAAGATGGTATCTGGAGGAGAAGTTAAAGAACGGACTTATCGAGGAGCTTCAGTTATAGAACTTATACATACAGCAAGTCTTGTTCATGATGATGTAGTTGATGATTCTAATCGTAGAAGAGGTTTTTTTTCAGTAAATGCACTTTGGAAAAATAAGATAGCTGTACTAATTGGTGATTATCTACTCTCAAAAGGGATGCTAGTTTGTATTGATAACGATGATTTTGATTTACTAAAAATTATTTCTGTTGCGGTTAGAGAGATTGTAGAAGGGGAGTTGTTACAAATAGAAAAAGCAAGAAATCTTGATATTACAGAGGAAATCTACTACGAGATTATTCGTCAGAAAACAGCTACTTTAATCGCAGCATGTTGTAGTGTCGGTGCTTGTTCTGTGGAACCAGATTCTGATTCAGTAGAAAAGATGAGAAAGTTCGGAGAGCTTATTGGTATGGCGTTTCAGATAAAAGACGATTTATTTGATTATGGAGATACAGCAATAGGTAAACCTACGGGAATAGATATTAAAGAACAAAAAATGACGTTGCCTTTAATCTATACTTTAAATCATTGCTCCAAAGAAAAAAAGAAATGGCTAATTAACTCTGTTAAAAATCATAATAAGAATAAAAAACGGGTAAAAGAAGTTATTGATTTTGTGAAAATAAGTGGAGGATTAGAATATGCTACAAAAATAATGCACAAGTTTAAAGAAGAGGCTTTGACTATACTTTCAGAATATCCAGAATCCGAATATAAATCCTCTTTACAATTAATGGTTAATTACGTTATTGACCGTAAGAAATAATCCAAACGGAATTTCCAGTATCCAAAATCAAGTAATTACCGTATTTTTTATCCAAAAAATATGACTATGGTATTGGTTTTGATACTAACAATTAATCATTTTTTTGTAATAGGACAACCTTTTTATTCTTTTAGACGTCTATCATTTAGAATAAAGTTCCTTTGTCTTTAAATAAAAACATCTATGAAAAAAAAACTATTTTTATACCTCTCAATTTTATTATTGTCCAGTTGTGCATCTGTAGAGAAATACAACCAACAAATAAATAAAACTCACAACCCTACTGATTTAAGAGAAGATGTTGATTATGCATATAAAAAACTGGTAAAGTTACACCCAGATGTTTATTGGTATGTGCCTAAAGAAGAGTTGGAAGAAAGTATAAATAGATTAAAAAGTGAGTTTACCGAGCCACTAACTACAAAAGAGTTTTATAATTCATTTGCGCCAGTTTTTACCAGCATAAAGCAAGGTCATTTATCAATACATGTTCCATCTATAAAACAAACTAAAGAACAGATAAAAGAAAAAGGTAAAAGGTCTTCACCTTTTCATTCTTTATCATTTCAAGCATCCGATAAAAAACTATTTATAAGAAAATTTTTTAAAGGTGATACCACTATAATAGAAGGGTCAGAAGTTGTTAAAGTAGAGAATGAAAATGTAAGTGATTTGCTTGATTCTTTTAATAAATTACACGCCAGTGATGGTTTTAATAAGACATTTATGCCGGAGTTTGTAGGCAGTCGTTTCGGTTTTTTTTATTCAAATACTCATAAACAGAATGATAGCATATTGTTACATTTAAAATTAAGAGATAGTTTATATTCTAAATATATATATGCGGATTATGATAAACTTAAAGCTTCAACCAAAAAAGATTCTACTAGTGTTCAAAATGAAAAATGGAGTAAAGTAGATAGGAGAATAGCTAAAGAACTTAAAAAGAAGACGCGGAAGAAAAATTTCAAATATGGATATAACAAAAAAACAAAAGATTATAATAGAAATTTTTCGTTTTTAGAATCCGATACACTAATTGGATATATGAATATTAGAAGTTTTACCAATGGAGGATATAAAGATTTTTATAAAGAGAGTTTTGCTAAAATTGATTCTGCGAAATGTAGAAATTTAGTACTTGATTTAAGAGGTAATCTTGGAGGTAGACTTACGGAAATTGATGATTTATATTCTTATTTAACAGATAAAGAATATGTGTTTATAGAAAAATCCAAAATGACTGGACGTTTAAGTTTTTTATATCCATATTTTCATACAAAGTCTTGGGGAACAAAAACCATGGCTACAATACTATCACCTATATTAGGGATATATCAAATGTTTAAAGTAAAGCAGGAAAATGGTGAAGCTTATTTTAAATTTAAGTATAGTAAATTAAGAAAGCCTAAGCCAAATTCTTTTAGTGGTAAGGTATATGTTTTAATTGATGGAGAAAGTTTTTCGGCAAGTAGTATTCTTTCTACTCATTTAAAAGCAACTAAGCGAGCTACGTTTGTTGGAGAAGAAACCGGAGGAGCTTATAATGGAACAGTGGCAGGGGTTTATGCAAAAGTGGAATTGCCTAATTCCAGGATTAATATGAGAGTAGGGTTAATGAAAATAAATGCACCTTATCAAATAGAGCCTGATGGTTATGGGATTAAGCCGGATATCTCTATCAAAAAAACTTTAAATGATAAAGACGAGGAATTACAGTGGATTATAGATGATATCGAAAAGCTTGATTAGAAAAAATATTTTTTTTCTAGAGCCAGACAACCTTTTTGAATTTAATTGCGTCTATGTAAATAGAGAGTCTTAAATAATTGATTTTACTTTGAAAGTTATTCAGTTTTATAAAAACGAAACACAGCTGATAAAAAAGGCTGCAAATAAGCATAGAGATGCTCAACATCAGTTGTATGAAAAACATTCGGCAAAAATGTTGGGAGTATGTCGTCGTTATGTAAGAGATATTCATCACGCAGAAGAAGTAATGTTAAGTGGCTTTTTAAAAGTATTTACAAACTTAAAACAGTTTAATTTCGAAGGAAGTTTTGAAGGGTGGATAAGAAGGATAATGGTAAATGAATCAATATCGTTTTTAAGGAAACAAAAGCAAGTAGTTTTCACAGAAGATATTGCTTATCATACTGAAGAATCTTGGAATAATATAAATATAGAGTTAGGAGTAGAACAAATTCAGGATTTGATAGATAGTCTGCCAGAAGGATATAAAATGGTGTTTGTATTGTATGCTGTAGAAGGATATAAACATAACGAGATTGCCAAAATGCTTGAAATTAGTGAAGGTACATCAAAGTCGCAACTTTTTAAAGCAAGGAAAATGTTACAGCAAAAGTTAAACCAACAAAATAAGATTAGTAATGGCGCCATTAAAATTTGAAGATAGTATACGAGAGAAGTTGGAGCAGCGTTCAATACGTCCGTCTCACGGGTCTTGGGATAAATTAGAGGATAAGTTAGATAATCAACTAGGTCAAAAAAAAATTAAAAAATATTGGTGGGTTGGTATTGCAGCTAGTTTTGTAGGATTATTAATTGTAACCACATTTCTAATTCGATCTAATAATAAAATAAAACCATCAAACCCTCAATTTGTTAATGTTACAGAAGAGGATTTTAACCAAGATATGTTAAAAGATGCCGTAGTAGAGGAGATTATAGAGTCCGAACAAGTATCTAATATTATTGAGAATAAACAAGAAACTAAAAAAGAAGTAACCGAAATTGTTGTAGCAGATCTAAACAAGGAAGAAACTAAGAGAACGGAAAAACATGAGAATGTTAAAAAGGAAACTCCTAAGAGTGACCAAATAGTAATTCCAGAAAATATGTTTGATGAAAAAACAAATGAAGCTATAACCTTGCGAACAGATACAATTGATAGTAAATTAACTGAAGAAAGCAATTCGCTGGATATAACTACAGAGCTTATAGAAAGTAAGGTTTCTAGTTTGGTAGCTCAAATAAAAGAACTTGAAAAAAATAATAAAAAAGTTACTGATCAAGAGATAGAAGCATTACTCCGAAAAGCTCAACTCGAAATCACAACACAACAAATTTTAAAATCAAATACGGTAAGTGCATCAGCTCTGCTTCTAGACGTAGAATCAGAACTAGATGAGTCTTTTAAAAATCGTGTTTTTGAAGCACTTAAAACAGGTTTTGAAAAATTAAAAACAACCGTTGCTGAGAGAGATAATTAATAAACATTCATCAATCAATTCTTACTAATTCCCTCTCTAATTTGAGAGGGGAAAGTAAGTGGAAATCAAATTTTTTATGAGAACAATAATAATGTATGTCGTGTTAACGACCATGTCACTTAGTGTCCATTTTTTAAATGCGCAGGATGTAAATAATTCAGAAGAAATAGAAATATTAAAACAGCAAAAAGAAGAAATAGTATTATCGGAAAAAGAGAGTTTAAAGAAAGAAGTAGAAGCTATTAACGAGCGATTGGTAAAAGGAGAGTTAACTACAGCAGAAGCGCAAGAGTTAAAAGAAATTGCAGCTCAAAAACATGCTTTAAATATCGAAAATAGATTGGTAATTGTTGATAATCAAATAGCATTATTAGAACGAAATGATACTAATTATTTAAATGGTAAAACCAAATTGTCCATTGGTATAGGGGCAAAAGATAGAGATGATGGAGACATTTTATTTGGGATTAATGTAAAAAATGGAAAGAAGACCAAGGTACGATATGATAGAAGAACATATTCAGATTTAGTAGTAGCTTTTGGACTAAATAATGCAATAGTCGATGGGCAATCGTTGGATGATTCTGACTATAAAATAGCCGGTAGTAGGTTTTTTGAGATAGGATTAGCTTGGAAAACAAGGGTTTTTAAGAATTCAAACTTTATGAGGGTTAAATACGGGATTTCATATCAATCTAACGGGTTAAAGCCTACAGATAATAGATACTTTGTGCAAAACGGAGATCAAACGGAATTAGAAGAGTTTAGAGTGGAGTTGGATAAATCTAAATTTAGAATGGATAATATCGTAGTGCCTTTACATTTAGAGTTTGGTGCTTCAAAAAAAGTAGAAACTGAAGAAAAATTAAGGTTCGAAACACATGGAAAATTTAGAATTGGATTGGGAGGATATGTAGGAGCGAACATTAGTACAAGACAAAAATTAAAATATAAGGAAGATGGAGATAGAATTAAAGATAAAATAAAAAGAGATTATAATACTAGCGATTTAATATATGGATTAAGTACCTATATTGGTTTTGGTGATATGTCTATATATGCTAAGTATGATTTATCTCCAATATTCAAAAATGCGACCGTTGATCAGAACAATGTGTCGTTGGGGTTGCGTTTTGACCTTTGATAATAACCATAATCGGTAAGGTTCTCTATTCAATTTTTATTTTGGAATTAGAACGAGAGCAAATTTTATTATAATTTATTTTTTAAGTGTTAACCGTTTTTTATGGGGAAAAGAGTTGTGTGTAATCACAACTCTTTTTTGTTTTTAAAAAAATATGTGAGTTATTTTATTGAGATTTAGCAGGGTGTCAAGAATACTCTATTAAAATACTATGAAAAGTAGAGTAGTTTTATTTTTGTTAAATAATAAACAATAAATCGTTAACTGTTAAATATAAAAATGAAGATATATACCTTAAAAACGTTACGGTTTTAAAGTAAGTTATTGATTGTAAGTATTTTATGACATGTATTTTTTTTTATTCTTAATCTAAATAGTATATATTTAGAATCCCTTTTGATAGTCAAATTATAAAGGTTTTTTTAATAGTCCAGTCAGGCTTGTATTTGCCCAAGTACAAGTTTTTGAAATACTACTTATGCTAAAAATTGGTGTATAACTATGTAACTGTTAACCAAATTTTAGATATGAAAACACAATTCTATTATGTAGCATTTTTTATGCTTTGTAGTCTTGGGCTTATAGCTCAACAAAACCCCCAAAAAGCCAGCTTGTTAGGTAAAGCTGAATACGTGAGAAGCGTACCTGCATTGTCAAAAATGGATAATATCATTGCTGCGAAAGGAATGGAACATACCGCTCCACCAAAAAGGTTAGGCTCTAATACTTTTGTTCCAGGAAAAGGAGTACCGGCCGTTGGTCAGAATGATCCTTTAATGGCTAGACAAAAAAATAACACTACCAGAACCGCTACTAGTACTCAAGTTGCTTCTTTTGATGCTCATATTGGAACAGTACTAAATGATCCTACAGGTGCTATTGGACCAAATCATTATGTGTATGCATTTAACTCAGGTTTTGGTATTTTGGATAGATCAGGTAATGTATTAGTGCCAGAAGCATCTTTAGGTACTTTATTTCCTGGCGAAACTTTAGGAGATCCTATAGTGGTATATGATAACTATGCTGATAGATTTATCATTATGGAATTTAGTAATACTCCAAATGGTATTTTACTAGCGATAGGACAAGGACCTGATCCAGTGAATGACGGATGGTTTACTTATCGATTTAATACAGGATCGTTTCCGGATTATGAAAAATTATCTATTTGGAGTGATGGATATTATATCACAGCTAATAAAGATCAAAACTCGGCTGATACTAGTCAAGTGGTATATGCTTTAGAAAGAGATTTAATGTTAGCTGGAGATCCAAATGCTCAATTTGTAGGTTTTCCTTTGCCAGGCGTTTCAACGAGCGGTTTTTATAGCCCAGGTGGATCAAACTCTACAGGTCCTAACTTACCACCAGTGGGAGTAGGGCATTCAATTTTATATTTACAAGATGATGCATGGGCAGGAGTATCTCAGGATCATATAAAAGTATGGACAACCGACGTAGATTGGACAAATATTGCTAATTCAACTATTTCTCAACCTCAAGAAATTGATACTACACCTTTTGATAGTGTATTTGATGGTGGGTCTTTCCAGAATTTGGATGAACCAGGCAATGGACCTGATATAGATGCATTACAAGCTACTATGATGTATATGACAAATTATAGACGTTTTGGAACGCATAACTCTATTGTACTAAATTTTGTAGTAGATTTAGATGGTACGGATAGTCTTGCAGGTATTCGTTGGTATGAATTAAGACAAACTGGTGATGGTCAACCATGGACTATTTTCCAAGAAGGTACTTATGTGCAACCAGATGGTTTGAGTGCTTTTTGTGGTAGTATAGCACAAGATGCACAGGGTAATATAGGTCTTGCTTATACAGTAGTAAGTAGTACTGTATTTACATCGATACGATATACTGGACGATTAGCAAGTGATCCTTCAGGAACAATGACACTAGTGGAACAAAGTGTTGTTGATGGGGATGCTCAAAATAACAGAGGTGATGGACGTTATGGGGATTATGCTCAAATGACAATAGATCCTACGGATGATATGACCTTCTGGCATATTGGTGAATATATGAAAGGGCCAGCTCCTAATGTTAGAAGAAGTCATGTAGTTGCCTTTAAGCTAGAACCAGACACTCCAGATACAGAAGCTCCAACAGTTCCGACGAACTTAGTGGCTTCTAATACTACAGATGTTTCTACAACAATTAGTTGGGATGCTTCTACAGATAATATCGGAGTTACAGCATATGATGTATTTCAAGATGGAACTTTAGTAACTACAGTTGCTACGGCTTCTGCAGATATAACTGGATTAACACCATCTACATCTTATGACTTTACTGTTGTAGCTAAAGATGCTGCAGGAAATGAATCTGCAGCTAGTGCAGCGCTATCAGTAACTACAGAAGCTCCTGATACGGAAGCTCCAACTGCTCCTGCGAATTTGACTGCTTCGAATACTACTGCAGGTCAAACAACGCTTAGTTGGGATGCTTCAACCGATAATGTTGGTGTAGCAGAGTATGATGTATTACAAGATGGTGTAGTAGTAGCTACAGTTTCTGATACTACTGTTGTAATTACAGGGTTAACTGCAGAAACTACCTATGAATTTACTGTTATAGCAAAAGATGCGGCAGGAAATGAATCTGTAGCAAGTGATGCAACGAGTGTAACAACACCAGCGGCTTCAGGATGTTTAGGTGGTGTATTGCCTCCATACGCAGAAAGTTTTGAGGCTGGTCTTGGAGATTGGACACAAAATTCAGGTGATGATCTTGATTGGACTGTAGATGCTAATGGAACTCCATCAAATAGAACAGGTCCTTCTAGTGCTGTGGATGGATCTAATTATATATATGTAGAAGCTTCAGGTAGTGGTACAGGGTTCCCTAATAAGCAAGCAATTTTAACATCTCCTTGTTTTGATCTTACAGGAGCTACTTCTGCTTCTTTCTCATTCCAGTATCATATGTTTGGTGCAAATGACTTTGGATCTCTTAGTGTAGAAGCAAGTAATGATGAAGGTGTAACTTGGGCTAGTATTTGGACAAGAAGTGGAAACCAAGGTAATTCTTGGCAAACTGCTAGTATTGATTTAGCTGATTATGCAGGTACAGGTGTGCAATTAAGATTTAATAGAGTTACTGGTGGTACTTGGAGAGCTGATGCAGCAATAGATAATGTGCAAGTAACAGCTGATGGTGGAACAGGCGGTGGAGATTGTGTTTCTGGAGATGTTACCTTAAGTATTACTTTTGATAACTATCCACAAGAAACTTCTTGGACGTTAACAGATTCTGAAGGAAGTGTGGTTGCTTCTGAGAGTTATTCTACTGCTAATCCTGACGGATCTACTGTTACTGAGACTATTTCTGACTTAGGAAATGGTACCTACACATTTACAATTTCTGATTCATTTGGTGATGGAATTTGCTGTGGATTTGGAAACGGTTCATATACACTATCTAGTGATGCTGGTACTATTGTAAGTGGAGGAGAATTTGCAGCTTCAGAGGCTACTGATTTCTGTGTAGAAGGATCAGGAGCTAGAATAGATACTTATCCATTAAGTGATCTTAGATCAGAAGACGCTGATGCTTTCAAAATTTATCCTATTCCTGCTACAGGAACTCTTAATGTAGCTACAGGGAATAGATCAATCGATAATGTTAAGATATTTTCTATGTATGGTCAATTGGTGAAAGAAATTTCTAACCAAGGAACTCAAAAGCAAATTGATATAAGTAACTTAGCTTCAGGGACATATTTTATTCGTTTTGTTTCTAATAAAGAAGAATTAGAGATAACTAGAAAGTTTGTTGTTGCTGAATAATAAATTATTTAAAAATATAATTTAGCCACAAGGAGGCTGTCTTTTTTAAGGCAGCCTCTTTGTTTATATTATTAGAAAGGAATGAATCTATTAATTATGTTATTTTTGTTGGCTATATAACGTTATGTTTTTTACTTAATGATTCATAAATCAACCATAGATGCTGTATTTGAAACTGCACGATTAGAAGAAGTGATAGGGGATTTTGTTCAGCTAAAAAAATCGGGTAGTAACTTTAAAGGATTGAGTCCTTTTAGTGAAGAGCGAACACCTTCTTTTATGGTATCGCCTGTTAAACAAATATGGAAGGATTTTTCGAGTGGAAAAGGTGGTAATGTCGTTGCATTTCTTATGGAACATGAGCATTTTACCTACCCTGAAGCTATAAAATACTTGGCTAAAAAATATAATATAGAAATAGAGGAGACAGAGCAAACTGATGAGCAAAAAGAACAAGCTAATGAAAGAGAAAGTATGTATCTTGTTAGTGAATTTGCTAATACTTTCTTCCAGAATATTTTACATAAATCAGAACAAGGTAAGGCTATAGGATTATCTTATTTTAAAGAAAGAGGATTTACGACTGAAACTATACAAAAGTTTGGCCTAGGATATTCTCCTGATACCTGGGATGCTTTTACTTCTGAAGCTATAAGAAAAGGATATAAGCTCGAGTTTTTGGAAAAAACTGGGCTCACTATAATTAAGGAAGAAAAACAATTTGATCGATTTAAGGGAAGAGTTATGTTTCCTATTCAGTCTATGTCTGGTCGAGTATTAGGTTTTGGAGGGCGGATCTTAACCAACGAGAAAAAAGCCGCAAAATATTTAAATTCTCCTGAGAGTGATATTTATCATAAAAGTAAGGTGCTTTATGGTATCTACCATGCAAAACAATCGATAGCAAAAGAAGATAATTGTTTTCTTGTAGAAGGGTATACTGATGTAATTCAGTTTCATCAAACAGGAGTGAAGAATGTTGTTTCTTCATCTGGAACAGCCCTGACTTCGGATCAAATCAGATTAATAAATAGACTTACTAAAAATATTACAGTTTTATTTGATGGTGATGCTGCTGGTATGCGTGCATCAATCAGAGGTATCGATTTGATTCTAGAACAAGGGATGAATGTGAAAGTTTGTAGCTTTCCTGATGGCGAGGATCCTGATAGTTTTGCGAAACAGAATACTTTGGAGGAGTTGACTATTTATCTTCAGGAAAATGCTCAAGATTTTATTAGGTTTAAAGCTTCATTGCTTCAGGAAGAATCTAAAACAGATCCGATTAAGAAAGCAGAATTGGTAAGGGATATGGTTGTTAGTATTTCTAAAATTCCTGACGTAATTAAAAGAGAAATTTATGTGCAAGAGTGTTCTCGCATTATGGATATCTCAGAAGATGTGTTATTTGATACTTTAGCTCAACTCAGAAATGTTGATATCAAAGATCAACGAAAACAGCAGAAGCAGTCCGAGAAACCTTTAGAAGTTGTAAAACAGCAAACTCAGCAACAACCTAAGATTAATGAGCAAAATGGTTTAGAGAAAAAAATTATTGAAATCCTACTATTATATGGCACTAATGAAGAGGAATTTGAGGATTTAGTGATGAAAGAAAATGATGAGGGAGAGTTGTTTTTAGAACCAGAATTATACACTACCAAAGTTTTTGAGAAAATATACTTGGATCTTCAAGAAGATGAAATTGAGTTTACTCAAAGCACTTTTAAAGAAGTGTATAGAATATTAATAGATCAATTAAATCAGCAAGAAAATTTTAAGATTGATCATTTTATAAATCAAATACCTCCAGAAGTAGCTTATGAAATTACGGAGATTATGATGGACGAAGAACGCCATGCACTTCATAGATGGTCGGATATGGAGATACATGTTAAGAAAAAAGAACATTCTGTTTCTCAATATGTGTCAGATACAATCCTGAATTTACGCAGATACTTAATAAATAAAAAAATAAATGAGCTTTCACAAGAAGTGAAAGCTCAAAATTTTGAAGATAATAGGAACATCCTAGAGGATATAAATAATTATTATACTCTAAGAAGACTATTATACCGAAAACTTAATAGAGTTATCTAATTGATATGTAGTAATCTAGATTGATGGATTAAATCAGCTAGATTGTCTACTTTAAGTTTCTTTAATAATCTTGTTTTGTATGTACTTACCGTTTTTTCATTAATAGATAAAGTACTGGCAATATCCTTATTACGCTTTCCTGAGGATAATAGATTTAAAACTTCTATTTCTCGAGAAGAAAGCTTTTTGTATTTAACAACCATGTTATTTTCGTTGGTGTTCCCATTCGCCAACTGCTGAGTTAAGTTGTCATTAAGATAAATACCACCACGCGCTACACGTTCGATAGCTTTTTTAAGCGTTTTTGTAGCAACGGTTTTTGATAAATATGCAGAAGCACCTGCTTTAATAGCACACTTAGTGCGTACATTTCTTCAGGGTGAGAGCTAAAAATTATAACTTTAATTCCTGTGAATTCTTTTTTTATGGTTCGCAATGCCATAATGCCATTGATCTGCGGCAAGTCTAATTCCATGATTAAAATATCTGGAGTATTAGATTTCAAAATATCATACATTTCATTTCCATTACTTACTTTTCCGATGATTTCAAAATCTTCAGAGTTCCTAAGTAAAGAAACGATCCCTTTTCTAGTAATAGGATGATGATCTGCGATTAGTACGTTTGTCATTCTTGTTTACAATTGATAAATGTTAATTTTTTGTTTTAAAGGGTTAACATCTCTAGGGGTAATTCTGATATTTGTTTTCCATGCAAAATTAATAAGAACTACCAGTCGTAAACTTGTTTTTATGAAGTTATCGATAAAGCGTTAATTAAATCAGATTAACGGGTATTTCACAGACAGGAATCGGTATCATTTTATGTTGATTTACCGTATTTAGACGAGAATAAATCTTGAAAACTTCTTGCTCTCGGTCAGAAAAATCATCACTTTTCTTACCTAAATCCTTCATTTTCATAGCCCATTCCAGTTCGTCGTAACTTGCTCCAATCTGATCTTCATCACTTCTACTATCTCCAAATAAACCATCTGTAGGAGTAGCAGTTTGTATCGATTCCGGTACTTCTAATACCTTTGCTAATTCATAAACTTCGCTCTTTAATAAATCTGCTATTGGACTTATATCAACGCCACCATCACCATATTTAGTATAAAAACCAACACCAAAATCTTCAACTTTATTTCCAGTACCCGCAACCAAGTAGCTATTTAGACCTGCTAAATAGTATAATGTGGTCATTCTTAATCTGGCTCTGGTGTTAGCTAAAGAAAGGTTTAACCGGCTTTCAGAATCACCTTCCGGAACAGATTTTTTAAACCCTTCAAATACGGGTGTAAGGTCAACTCGTGTATCGGATACTTTATTAAAACGAGTTTTTAACTGAGAAATGTGTTCCTGTGCACGATTTACTTGACTTTGAGCCTGGTGTATAGGCATTTCTACACATAATACATTAAGACCCGTTTTGGCGCATAAAGAAGAGGTAACTGCGCTGTCAATTCCACCACTTATTCCTACAACAAAACCATTGATATTTGCATTCGTAGCATAATCCTTAAGCCAATTTACAATGTGATCAATTACTTTTTCAGTTTGCATATTTTATATTTTTTAATTCTTTATTAAGATGATATGTCTTTAAACTATTACTAGTGTATAAAACCTAATTTGATAATAGTACATTTGTGGTTATAAAATTAATAAAAAAAGCTAGCGTTAAAGAGTAAGAGTAATTATTTATATAGATATTATAATATTTGAATGAAGTATAGTAAATTTTTAAAAATAATAGTGATTTTTTGCATAATATGGTCTTGTGCTGATGAAAATAAAATAGAAGAAGAGATAGCAAAAATACCTGTAGAAATTGGAATTGAACGTTTTGACAGAGTTTTTGCGGATGTAACACCTGAGAATTTAGCAGATGTAAAGTCTAAATATCCCTTTTTATTTCCAGAAAAATATGACGATAGTATTTGGATACAGAAGACTAAGGATACGTTGCAATTAGAGATTAATCGAGAAGTAGAAAAGAAGTTCAGTAACTTCACAAATGAGCAAGAGGAACTAAAATCGCTATTGCAGCATATAAAATATTATTTCCCAGAAGTTACAGTGCCTAGGGTTATTACTGTTACCTCTAATGTAGATTACCAGCGTAAAGTAATATTGTCAGATAATTTATTGATTATTTCTCTTGATACTTATTTAGGATCAGATCATTATTTTTATAGCGGTATTCAGGCATATTTAAAGGATCGTTTTGTTAGAATTCAGATTTTACCTGATGTGGCTACAATCTATGCTCGACAATTAGTAGAATTTCCTAGAAACAGAACTTTTTTAGCAAATATGATATATTATGGGAAAGAAATGTATCTGAAAGACCTGTTTTTGCCGGATTTTGAGGATAGCGAGAAAATGGCGTATAAAGATGATCAGTTTGCTTGGATAGAAGCAAATGAAGAAGAAATTTGGAGGTACTTTATTGATCGTCAATTATTATATAGTACAGAGGCAGATCTTCTACCTCGATTTCTATATCCAGGACCTTTTTCTAAGTTTTATTTGGAGGAAATTGATCAAGAAGCACCAGATAGGGTTGGTCAGTATATAGGTTGGAAGATTGTTAGTTCATATATGAAAAATAACAATGTATCTTTGCGTCAATTATTACTAACAGACGCCGAAACAATTTTTAACGCTTCTAAATATAAACCTGCAAGATAATGGCAAACACGCATAAATCCGAAATCAAAATTGAAATAGAACTTGATGAGAATAAAGTTCCGGAAAAACTAAATTGGACCGCAAAGGATGGAGGGATAGAGAATGAAGAAACTAAGGCTATGTTATTATCAGTATGGGATAATAAAAATAAAGAAAGTCTTCGTATTGATTTGTGGACAAAAGATATGCCTGTGGATGAAATGAAAGTATTTTTTCATCAGACATTAGTTTCTATGAGTGAAACTTTTAATAGAGCGACACAAGACGAAAAAATGTCAGCTACAATGAAAGATTTCTGTGATTATTTTGCAGAGAAACTAGAGCTTAAACAAAAGTAATTTTTGTGTGTTCAGTGAGTTTGATTGGCCTGCTGCTATCATGAATAGATGAAATATTGATTTTGAAAAGGACAATTTTATTCGTTTATAATGCGGATTCCAGTAGTTGGAATAAATATTTGGATTTTGCTCATAAGATAATAAGCCCATCCACGTATTCTTGTGACCTTTGTAATTTGACTCATGGGAATTTTTTGGAAAAGAAAGTCTGGAAAGTATTTAGAGAGAAATCTTCAAATACAATGATTTTTTCATATAAAAATGAATTTTTGAAAAAGCATAAAAAACCTAAATACCAAGAGCTTATATTTCCGGTAATCTTAGAGCAAAAAAAGAGTGGATTAGAAATTCTGGTTAAATCCGAAGAATTAAAATCTATTAAATCGGTAGAAGATCTAATAGAAATTCTTAGTGTTAAGCTAATCTAAGATTTAGCGACTTGCTGATTGATTTCTTCTATGTAATTTAGTACTTCTTCTTTGCCAAGTCCAGATGAAGAGGAGGTGATAAAATAATTAGGCATTTCTTCCCAATATTGTAACATTTCATTTTTGTACGCTTCAATATTGCTTGGTAACTTAGTTTTTGTGAGTTTATCAGCTTTAGTAAAAATTATGGAAAAAGGAATTTGATTCTCTCCAAGCCACTGCATAAATTCTAAATCAATTTTTTGTGGCTCATGTCTCGAATCTATTAATACGAATGCAGATACTAGTTGCGTTCTTTTAGAAAAATATGCAGTAATAAACTTCTGAAATACTTTTTTAGATGATTTAGAAACTCTTGCGTAGCCATATCCTGGTAAATCTACCAAAAACCAATTTTTATTAATTAGAAAATGATTTATTAATTGAGTTTTTCCGGGTCGACCAGAAGTTTTTGCTAGACTTTTTCGACTGGTTAGCATGTTAATTAAAGAGGATTTACCAACATTTGATCTTCCTATAAAGGCATACTCTGGCAAATTGTTTTTAGGACATTTCGCTACATCGCTGTTACTCATTACAAATTCAGCACTGCTAATCTTCATAAATTTTGTTGCTTAGAAATTACGTTCTTTAAGCCAGGAATGTAATAGAGTGTTAAATTCCTCAGGGTGTTCCATCATAGCGGCATGTCCACACTTGTCAATCCAGTAAAGGTCAGAATCTGGTAATAGTCTATTGAAATCGTCTGCAACTTCTGGAGGAGTAACATTATCGTTTTTACCCCATATGATACATGTTGGCGTCTTCATATTAGGAAGATCTTTAGCCATATTGTGTCTAATAGCACTTTTTGCAATAGCAAGTGTTCTAATTAACTTATTTCTATCATTAACTGTTGCGTACACTTCATCAACAATTTCTTTGGTAGCGATTGCAGGGTCATAAAAAACATTTTCTGCCTTAGCTTTAATGTATTCATAGTCACCACGCTTAGGATAACTTTCTCCCATGGCACTTTCATATAGACCTGAGCTCCCTGTAATTACCAAAGCTTTAACTTTTTCAGGAAACATCTTAGTACATAATAATCCTATATGTCCCCCAAGAGAATTTCCTAAAAGAATTACTTCTTTGTATCCAAGTTGATCGATAAAATCTTTAAGGTATTTAGCAAAAGTACCTACGCTGGTTTTTATCAACGGCATTTCATACAAAGGAAGTTCTGGTATCAATACTTTGTATCCATTTTCTGGAAAATAATTACTTACACCATCAAAGTTACTTAAACCGCCCATAAGTCCATGTAAAATAACTATTGGCGTGCCTTCTCCGAGTTCCAGATAACTAAATTTTCCGTCTTTTTTTAATTCGTGCTTCATTAATAGTTCTTACAAGAATTAAAAGCAAATATAGCATTTTCATAATTAGTTTGAAGATTTTTTATCAATAGTGCGATATGATTTTTTTAGTTTTTTTTAATCGGTCATTTTTTTTGATCCTGAATACGTCAAAACCAAGATTTTATAGCTAAAAGAATATTCTGTTGATTAACAAAATATTAATGTTGATCCATGCTTCTTTGACTGGTTTTTGATGACAACTTATTAACAATGTGGTAGATTGTGGTAAAAAGTGGTAAATTTTTCAATATATTTGACTAATTATAGAGGTAAGAAAGAAAAAGTGGTAAATCTTATAGGTACATACGAATGTAAAGCAGATGCTAAGGGGCGTCTGATGATACCTGCAGCTTTTAAAAAACAACTTTCACCTGTTTTGCAGGAGGGGTTTGTGCTAAAAAGAGCTGTTTTTCAGCCTTGCTTAGAATTGTATCCGATGGAAGAATGGAATCTTCTGATGCAAAAGATGAATAAGTTAAACCGCTTCAAAAAGAAAAATAATGATTTCATCCGAAGGTTTACGGCAGGAGTTAAAGTTGTTGAAATAGATTCAACAGGGCGCCTTTTGATACCAAAGGATTTAGTCAGTTTTGCTGGGATTACTAAGGAGTTAGTGTTGTCATCTGCTGTCAATATTATTGAGATATGGGATAAAACTCAATATGAAAAAGTGATAGATGATACCGCTGTTGATTTTGCAGATCTCGCAGAAGAAGTAATGGGATTAGATGATGAAACAGATGGAATATCATAACCCGGTTTTACTAAAAGAAACCGTTGATGGTCTTGCGATAAAACCAGATGGTGTATATGTGGATGTCACCTTTGGGGGAGGAGGACATTCTAGAGAGATTTTAAAGAGATTAGGAGTAAATGGTAAATTATATGCTTTTGATCAAGATAAAGATGCGTTACTAAATGCAATCGATGATGATAGATTTGTTTTAATTAATGAGAATTTCAGGTTCATTAAACGTTTTCTGCGTTTTTATGGGGTTAAAAAAGCAGATGGAATCTTAGGGGATTTTGGAGTTTCCTCTCATCAGTTTGATGTTGCAGAAAGAGGATTTTCTACCAGATTTGAAGCTGACTTGGATATGAGGATGAATCAAGATGGCGAATTATCGGCTTATCATGTGATTAATGAATATGATGAATCAGACTTAAGAAAAATGTTTTTGCAGTATGGAGAATTAAGAAATGCTCCTAAACTAGCTAGAGCAATTGTTAATTCTAGGAACGATAAACCGATTAAAACTAGTGCGGAGCTAAAAGAGGTGTTGAAACCTTTTATGGTTAGACATAAAGAACATAAGATTTTAGCACAGATATATCAGGCTATAAGAATAGAAGTAAATCAAGAAATAGAGGTTCTTAAGGAGTTTCTTATACAAACGGAAGAAGTATTAGGTAAAGGAGGAAGAATAAGTTTGATATCATATCATTCTTTAGAAGATAGATTAGTAAAGAGGTATATCAGAAGCGGATTATTTGAGGGAGAACCAGAAAAGGATTTGTATGGTAATGTGTCAGTTCCTTTTAAGAAAGTAGGAGGTTTGATTGTTCCAAATGAAGAAGAAATTAAAATAAATAATAGAGCGCGAAGTGCTAAACTAAGAATAGCAGAAAAGATTTGAAGCAAACGGTATACGATATATTAAAAGGAAAATTTCTTATTGCTGATGATGCGATGAAGAATTGGCGTATGCTACTCTTTTTGTCGTTTTTGGCAATTATTATGATTGCTAGTTCGCATAATGCAGAAAGTAAAGTTCATGAGATTGCAAAACTTAATAATGAAGTTAGGGAGTTAAGAACGCAATTTGTAGATGGACGAACAGAATTGATGCAGTTAAAAATGGAATCTTCTGTAATCGAAAAAATGACAAAAAAAGGAATTAAAAGACCAACGAAACCACCACAAAAAATAATAGTAAAAAAGTAAGTTGTTTTGGCAGTAAAGGATAAGAACATATTAAATAGATTATACTTCATTTCGGGGTGTATGTTCATCTTCGCAATTTTGGTTTTGGTAAAGCTTGTGAAAACACAATTTGTAGAAGGGGATATGTATCGTGCAAAAGCAGAGGAGCGTGTTTTTAGAACATTTGATATACCTGCTAATCGCGGTAACTTATATGATAGTAAAGGTAATTTATTAGCTACATCAGTACCTAAGTATGATATTAGATTTGATGCTGTAACGGTTACGGATAAGGATTTTAGAGAGAATATTAAGGAGTTGTCTATAGCATTAGCAAAAGAGTTTGGAAGATCATCAGAATATTATGATGATAAATTAAGAAGAGCAAGAGATAATAAGAATAGATATTTTTTAATAAAAAGAAATTTAGGATATTCTCAATACATAAGAGTTAAAGGTTTTCCTCTCTTTAAATATGGGGCTAATAGAGGAGGGCTTATTGTAGAACAACGCACGATTCGTGAACATCCGATTGGAAAAATAGCAGAACGAACGGTAGGTTATGAGCGCCAAGATGAGCAAGGGTATTATACTAGAGTTGGATTAGAGGGTGCATACGGTCCGTTTTTAAGAGGGAAAGAAGGGAAGCGTAAAAAGCAAAAAATAGCAAAAAATCAATGGAAACCTATTGGTGATGCTAATGAAGTGGAACCTCAAGATGGGTATGATGTGATTTCGACAATTGATGTTAATGTTCAGGATATTACTCACCATGCCTTGTTGGCTCAATTAGAGAAATTCGAAGCGGAGCATGGAACTGTAGTTGTTATGGAAACAAGAACAGGAGAGATTAAAGCAATCTCTAATCTCGGACGAACAAAATCTGGGAAGTACTATGAGAAGCTGAATTATGCGGTTGGAGAATCACACGAACCAGGTTCTACCTTTAAGTTGATGGCAATGGTAGCAGCCTTAGAGGATAAGGTTATTGATTCTAGTTATATAGTAGATACAGAGAATGGTCGTGTTAAGTTTTATGATAGAGTTGTAAAAGATTCTAAATGGGGAGGGTATGGTAAGATATCAGCTGCAAAAGCATTTGAATTATCATCCAATACAGCTTTTGCTAAGATTATAGATGCAAATTATAAAGATGATCCAAAGAAATTTGTAAACCGATTAATGAATATGGGATTACATAAAACATTGGGACTATCTATTAAAGGAGAAGGTAAGCCAAAGATTCCATATCCAGGTGATAAAGATTGGTACGGTACTACATTGCCTTGGATGGCTCATGGATATGGAGTAGCTGTAACTCCTCTGCAAACATTAGCTTTTTATAATGCTATTGCAAATGACGGAGAGATGGTGAAACCTAGGTTTATAAAAGAAGTAAAAGCTTGGGATAAAACCAAAGAAAGATTTGATAAGGAAGTTCTTAACTCAGCAATATGTTCTAAAGAAACAGCAAAGATTGTTCAGGAGATGATGAGGAATGTTGTAGTGAGAGGAACTGCTGATAATATACATACAGAGAGTTTTCAGATAGCTGGAAAAACAGGGACTTGTTGGGGTAATTATGGAAAAGATAAGGAAAGAGAATATATATCTTCTTTCGCTGGATATTTTCCAGCAGATGATCCTAGATATTCTTGTATTGTGGTTATTCATAAACCAAATAAAGAAAAAGGGTATTACGGAAATATAGTGGCAGCGCCTGTATTTAAAACCATTGCTTTAAAAGTGTATAATGATATACCTGTAATTGATGAAGTTTCTGCTAATATCGTAGAAAGTGAAGAGATATCTGAGAGTTATGAGGAGTACTTTCAGAAAGCAAGAAAGTATAAAACCATAATGCCAAATTTAAAAGGAATGCCGGCGATGGATGTAATTTCTCTTTTAGAAAATATGGGATTAAAAGTAGAGGTAAAAGGCTCTGGTAAAGTGAAAAGTCAATCAATTGAACCAGGCACTAAAGTAAAAATAAATCAAACTATTAGGGTAGAATTATCGTGATCGAATTAAAAGATATTTTATATAAAGTTTCTATGAATGCCGTTGTTGGAAACACAGCAACGAGTATTAATAAGGTAGAATTTGATTCTAGAAGAATTGAACATGACGATGTTTTTGTAGCAATTAAAGGAACTGTTTTAGATGGTCATGATTATATAGAGAAAGCAATCAATCAAGGAGCTATTGCTATTGTATGCGAAACCATGCCGGAATTTTTGGTAGATGGTTTGGTGTATGTTCAAGTAGAAGACGCTCAAAAGGCACTTGCTATTATTGCTGCTAATTATTATGGATCTCCTTCAGAAAATTTAAAACTTGTTGGAGTAACGGGAACTAATGGAAAAACAACTATTGCTACATTATTGTATCAGCTTTTTAAGAAAGCAGGTTATAAAGTTGGTCTCTTGTCTACGGTAAAAATTTTAGTAGATGATACCCCATATAAAGCGACACATACTACGCCGGATTCTTTGACTATCAATAAATATTTAAAGGAAATGAATGATACTGGAGTTGAGTATTGTTTTATGGAGGTAAGTTCTCATGGAATTGATCAAAAACGTACATCTGGATTGGTTTTCGAAGGAGGAGTATTTACAAACCTTTCACATGATCACCTGGATTACCACAATACTTTCAAAGAATATAGAGATGTGAAGAAAGTATTTTTTGATGAGTTAAGTAACAAAGCATTTGCTTTAACTAATAAGGATGATAAGAATGGAAGCTTCATGCTTCAAAACACAAAAGCAAAACAATATACTTATGCTCTTAAATCCTATGCGGATTTTAGAGGGCAGATTCTTGAAAATAGTCTTGGAGGATTGTTGTTAAAAATAAATGATAATGATGTTTGGACGAAACTAATAGGAAGCTTTAATGCATATAATCTTCTTGCAATTTTTGGAACAGCAGAATTGCTAGGGTTAGAAACATTGGAGACTCTACAGTTATTAAGTGATCTAGAGAGTGTTAGTGGTAGATTTCAATATTTGATTTCTAGTAAAAAAATTACAGCTATAGTAGATTATGCTCATACTCCAGATGCGCTTAAAAATGTTTTGGAGACTATCAATGACATCCGTACTAATAACGAAACTTTGATTACGGTAGTAGGTTGTGGAGGAGATAGAGATAAAGGAAAGAGACCAGTAATGGGTAATATCGCTACAACATTAAGTAATAAGGTTGTTTTTACTAGTGATAATCCTAGAACGGAGAATCCTGAGCAGATTATAGAAGATATAGAAAAGGGAGTTGAGCCGCAGAATTATAAAAAAATAATATCTATTTCCGATAGAAAACAAGCAATAAGAACTGCTTGTCAGTTTGCCGAAGAGAATGATATTATTTTAATAGCAGGAAAAGGTCATGAAACCTATCAGGAAACTAATGGAGAACGGATAGATTTTAATGATTTCGAAATAGTAAAAGAAGAACTAAAAAAAATAGGAAAATAAATAAATCCTTTGCATTAAGTCTGATTTGAATTAGGGTAAAAGGTAAAGATACATATGTTATATTATTTATTTCAATATTTAGAAAATGAGTACCAGTTTCCTGGAGCATCTTTGTTTCAGTTTATCACATTTAGAGCTGCCATGGCAATTATTTTATCGCTATTGATCTCTACTATATATGGTAAACGTATCATTGATTTTTTGAGAAAAAAACAAATGGGGGAAAGTATCAGAGAGCTTGGGTTAGAAGGGCAAGCAGAAAAAGCAGGTACGCCAACAATGGGTGGGATAATAATAATTTTAGCCACACTTGTTCCTGCATTACTTTTTGCTAAGCTGGATAATATCTATATCATTTTGTTGATTATTACAACTTTATGGATGGGTGTTATAGGGTTTACTGATGATTATTTAAAAATTAAAAAGAAGGATAAAGAAGGTTTAGCAGGTAGGTTTAAAGTTATCGGTCAAGTCGGTCTAGGTCTTATCGTAGGCTGTACAATGTATTTCCACGAAGATATCACTATTAAAGAAGAGAAACCTGGAGCAGATATTGCACAAATTACTAATGTAGATGGAGAATCGGATTTTAATCCTGCATTTAAATCTACAAAAACTACAATTCCTTTTTTTAAGAATAATGAATTTGATTACTCAAGTTTAATTACTTGGATTAGCCCTGATTTAGGTAAGTATGCTTGGTTGGTGTTTATACCAATCGTAATTATTATTGTGACAGCAGTGTCTAATGGCGCTAATCTAACCGACGGAATTGATGGGTTAGCAGCGGGGTCATCTGCAATTATTGTGCTCACACTAGCATTGTTTGCTTGGGTATCTGGTAATATCGTCTTTTCGGATTATTTAAATGTTATGTATATACCAAATTCTGGTGAAATGACCATTTATATTGCTGCATTTGCCGGTGCTTTAGTAGGTTTCTTATGGTATAATACATATCCAGCTCAGGTCTTCATGGGCGATACGGGGAGTTTAACAATAGGAGGAATAATAGCTGTGATCGCGATTGCTATCAGAAAAGAGTTTTTGATCCCTATTGTATGTGGAATCTTTTTTATAGAAGTCGTATCTGTAATGATGCAAGTGAGTTGGTTTAAGTATACAAGAAAAAAATATGGGGAGGGACGTAGAATATTTCTAATGTCACCATTGCATCATCACTATCAGAAAAAAGGAATTCATGAAAGTAAGATTGTAGCTAGATTTTGGATTATTGGAATCTTTCTGGCAATTATAGCGGTGATTACTTTAAAAGTTAGATAAGGTGAAAAGACTAGTTGTATTGGGAGCAGGAGAAAGTGGGGTTGGAACGGCTATTCTTGGTAAAAAAGAAGGGTTTACGGTATTTGTTTCTGATAAAGGAATAATTACAGATCATTATAAAAACGTTCTTAGAAGTTTTGAAATTGAATGGGAAGAGCAAAAGCATACAGAAGATAAAATTCTTACTGCCGATGTAGTCATGAAAAGCCCTGGAATCCCGGATAAGGTAGAGTTGATAAAAAAACTACATCAAAATGGAGTTCCAGTAATTTCAGAGATTGAATTTGCTTCAGAATTTACATCTGCAAAAATTGTAGGTATAACTGGAAGTAATGGAAAAACTACCACCACAATGCTTACACATCATGTGCTTAAAAATGGAGGGATAGATGTGAATATAGCAGGAAATATTGGAGATAGTTTTGCTAAACAAGTTGTAGAACATGATGCTCCATGTTATGTGCTAGAACTAAGTAGTTTTCAGCTTGATGGTATTAAAGATTTTGCGCCTCATATTGCTGTACTGACTAATATAACTCCTGATCATTTGGATAGATATGATTATAAATTTGAGAATTATATCGCTTCAAAATTTAGGATTACGATGAATCAAACAGAGCGGGATTATTTTATTTATGATGGAGATGATGAAGTAATCAAAAAGTATATAGAAAAACATCCTGTTCGTTCAAGATTGCTACCATTTTCTTTAAGAAATAAAGTAGAAAATGGAGCGTATTTGGAAGGAGAAAAAATAACAATAACAATAGACAACAACGAATTTACTATGCCAACAAAAGATTTAGCATTAAAAGGAAATCACAATGTGAAAAATGCTATGGCTGCTGCCACTGTATCACAATTATTGAAAATAAGAAAGACTACTATACGAGAATGTCTTGAGAATTTTCATGGAGTAGAGCATCGATTAGAGAATGTATTGAAAATTAATAATGTTCAATACGTGAATGATTCGAAGGCCACAAATGTTAATGCTACTTTTTATGCATTAGATGCCATGAAGTCTGCGACAGTTTGGATAGTTGGAGGTGTTGATAAAGGAAATGATTATACAGAGTTGTATCCTTTGGTTAACGAAAAAGTAAAAGCAATTATTTGTCTTGGAGTAGATAATTCTAAAATAATTAATGCTTTTGGTAATTGCGTAGATAATATTGTAGAGACGCAGTCTATGAAAGAAGCTGTGAATATGGCGTATAAGATTGCGGAACGAAACGAAAATGTTTTATTATCGCCTGCTTGCGCAAGTTTTGATCTTTTTAAAAACTATGAAGAACGTGGTAGACAGTTTAAAGAGGCAGTTCGAGAATTGTAATATTAAAATAATAGAAATATAAAGTGACAAAGGTTTTAAGAAATATAAAAGGGGATAAGGTAATATGGGCAATCGTTGCTCTGTTGGCATTATTTTCGTTTCTACCTGTTTATAGTGCGAGTAGTAACTTAGCATATTTATATGGGAATGGAAACACCTTTGTGTTTTTGGTAAAGCATTTTGCACATTTGCTTTTAGGGTTTGGAATTATGTATTGGGTCCATAAGATCCCATATCATTATTTTAAAGGACTTTCGATTATTATGTTGCCAGTTGTTGTAGTCTTGTTGTTGTTTACTATGGCTCAGAATAATACTATCGGAGGTGCTAATGCAAGTAGATGGATTCGTTTGCCATTTGTTGGTGTTACTTTTCAAACTTCCACCTTAGCTGCGGTTGTGTTGATGGCTTATGTGGCGAGATATTTATCTAAAATAAGAGATAAAAAAATAACTTTTAAAGAGTCGTTAATACCGCTTTGGTTGCCTGTATTTGTCATTTTGATGTTGATTTTACCTGCTAATTTTTCTACTGCTGCCATTATTTTTTCTATGGTAATCATGTTGGTTTTTTTGGGAGGATATCCAATGAAACATATTGTGGTTGTATTAGGAACAGGTTTGTTAGCACTAACATTCTTTATTCTTACCGCAAAAGCGTTTCCGGATGCTTTTCCTAATAGGGTTGATACTTGGGTAAGTAGAGCAGAAAACTTTTTTAATGATAAGGATACGCCAGAAGATTATCAGATAGAACGAGCAAAAATAGCTATTGCAAGAGGCGGAGTAATAGGTCAAGGTCCTGGCAAAAGTGTGCAAAGAAATTTTTTGCCACAATCTTCTTCGGATTTTATTTATGCAATTATTATAGAAGAGTGGGGATTAGTTGGAGGAGTTTTTCTAATGTTTCTTTACTTAATGTTGTTGTTTAGATTGGTTATTGTCGCCCATAAAAGTGAAGATGTTTTTGGGAAATTATTAGTAATAGGTGTAGGATTGCCCATCGTATTTCAAGCATTAATTAATATGGCCGTTGCTGTAGAATTATTTCCAGTTACAGGTCAGACCCTTCCTTTGGTTAGTAGCGGAGGGACATCAATTTGGATGACTTGTATGGCAATAGGTATGGTGTTAAGTATAAGTAGTAAAAGAAGTGTGTCAGAAGAAGAAGGAACTACTGATGATACTGTAAAAGATAATCTAGATACTAAAGAACAAAACCCGTTAGAGGTGTTGAGCGAAGCAATATGAAACAACAACCAAGAATCATATTATCAGGTGGAGGAACAGGAGGACATATTTATCCTGCAATTTCTATAGCTAATGAATTAAAGGCTAGGTACCCAGAAGCGGCTATATTATTTGTAGGAGCTAAGGATCGTATGGAAATGCAAAAGGTTCCAGAAGCGGGTTATGAGATAGAGGGATTGTGGATAAGTGGTATCCAACGTAAATTATCATTGAGTAATTTGTTGTTTCCTTTTAAGTTGTTGAGTAGTCTTTGGAAATCAAAAAAGATTATTAAAAAGTTTGCTCCTGATGTAGTAATAGGTACAGGTGGATTTGCAAGTGGACCTTTGTTAAAGAAAGCAAATTCAGCAAAAATCCCAACAGTGCTTCAGGAACAAAATTCTTATCCAGGTATTACGAATAAATGGTTAGCAAAAGGGGCTAATAAAATATGTGTTGCTTACGATAATATGGATCGCTTTTTTCCTAAAGATAAAATAGTGAAAACAGGCAATCCCGTTCGGCAAGATTTGTTAGAAATTAAAAGTAAAAGAGAGAATGCGATTGTTAAATATAATTTAGATTCTGAAAAGAAAACAATTTTGGTGATCGGAGGAAGTCTTGGAGCTAGGAGGGTGAATCAATTAGTAGAGAAAGAATTGATGTTTTTTGAGGAAAAAGGAGTTCAAATACTTTGGCAATGTGGAAAGTTGTACTACGATGAATATAGAAAATACGATGGTAATAAAGATGTTCAGGTTCACCAATTTCTAGATACCATGGACTTGGCATATGCGGCAGCTGATGTAATTGTTTCTAGAGCCGGAGCTAGTTCTGTTTCAGAATTATGTATTGTAGCAAAACCAACTTTGTTTATTCCTTCTCCAAACGTAGCTGAGGATCATCAGACTAAAAATGCTGATGCAATCGTAAGTAAAAATGGGGCTAAGATGTTAAAAGAAATTGAGCTAGATGAAAAGTTTCAGAAAACTGTTTCTCAATTACTGTCATCAGAGGCAATGCAAATTAAGTTAACACACGCAATAAAAAAAATGGCATTACCAAATGCTACGAAAGATATAGTTGATGAAATAGAGCAACTAATTAGAAAAGATAATGGTTAGGTTGAATAATGAGTAAAGAACTAAAAGATATAAAGAATATATATTTTATCGGTATCGGTGGTATCGGTATGAGTGCGCTTGCTCGATATTTTAAGTTTTTAGGAAAAAATGTGGCAGGGTATGATAAAACCTCCACACAAATAACATCAGATTTAGAAGATCTAGGAATTTCTATTCATTTCGAAGATGATATCAAGGCAATTCCAGACTCATTTTTAAATGTTAAGGAAACATTGGTTGTCTATACTCCTGCAATTCCTATTACTCATTCAGAATTAAATTATCTAAAGAGTAATGATTTTGTAATTAAAAAGAGAGCAGAAGTTTTAGGTGTTATTACGCAAGGAACGTATACGTTAGCAGTGGCTGGAACTCACGGAAAAACAACAACCACTGCTATTTTAGCACATTTATTAAAAGAGAGTGGAGCAAAAGTTACCGCTTTTTTAGGCGGCATAAGTGAGAACTATAATTCGAACCTAGTTCTAGAAGGAAATGATGTGGTAGTGGTAGAAGCAGATGAATTTGATAGGTCATTTTTACAGTTGTATCCAGATGTTGTAGCTGTTACCTCTATGGATGCTGATCATCTTGATATTTATAAAGAAGCAAATGCATTAGAAGAATCCTTTATTGAGTTTTCTTCTAGAGCTAAGGATCATCTTTTAGTCTGTAATGGTTTGCCTTTATCGGGCAGTACATTTGGGGTAGAAGATGGAGCTGATTATTGTGCTCAAAATATTAAGATTGATAATGGAACCTATATTTTTGACTTAAAAACACCAACTCAAGTTATTAAGGATTTGCATTTAAACCTGCCAGGTAAACATAACTTGTTAAATGCTATCACAGCCTTTGCTATGGCAATGCTTTACGGCTCCCCGACCGCTGCCTTAGCAAAGGCTTTATTTTCATTTAAAGGAGTTCAAAGACGTTTTAGTTATCAAATTAAATCCGATGATCTTGTATTTGTAGACGATTATGCACATCATCCTACAGAGATTAATGCACTACATCAAGCGATAAGAGAAATGCATCCTGGAAAAAAAGTTTTGGCAATTTTTCAACCACATTTGTTTACCAGAACAAAAGATTTTGGATTAGAGTTTGCAGAAAGCTTAGGGCAATTTGATCAATTATTATTGTTAGATATATACCCTGCTAGAGAATTGCCAATAGAGGGGGTGACTTCAGAATGGTTATTGGAAATGATACATCTCGACGATAAAAAATTAGTAAAAAAGAATCATTTAGTAGATGAAATTTTGAAAAGTAATGCTCAGGTGATTACCACAATTGGAGCAGGAGATATAGGAGAAGAAGTAAGTGTTATAAAAGAAGCATTGTTGACGGTATGAAGAAGATTTTGACATACGCAAAGTTTATTGGTCTCGTTGGATTGATCATATTTCTTTTTGCTTTTACAGGGGGTAGAAACGAGAAAAGAAAGATAAAAGAAGTAGAAATAGAATTCGTTGAAGAACAGAATCCTTACATAAATGAATTAACGGTTAATAAATTGTTAATACAAAATCAGGTAGGGGTGACGGATGTAGGTAAAGAAATTTTAGTTTTGAATATTGTAGAGAAGGGGCTGGATACACACAAAATGATAGAAGATTCAGATGTGTATCTTACAGTAAACGGGCAACTTAAGGCGAGAATTAAACAGCGTACTCCAATAGCTAGGGTAAATGCGGTTATTCCTTTTTATGTTGATGTTACTGGAAATACGATGCCATTATCGGATAATTATTCAGCTCATGTTCCTCTAGTAAGCAATGTTTCAGAACGAGAAGTTTCAGAAGTTTTTCCATTATTACGAAAAATTCAGAAAGATGAGTTTTTAAAAAAACACGTAGTGAGTGTTTATCGAAATGTAAGCGGACATTATGAATTAGGATTGCGTGTTTATGATTTCGACGTAGTTTTTGGAAAAATTGAAAATTTAGGTAGTAAGGTTAGAAATTTTAAAGCCTTTTATCAAAAAGCTTTAAAAGATAAAAGCTTAGAAAAATATAAGAAAGTTAGTTTACAGTTTAGGAATCAAGTTGTGTGTACAATAAAATGATACCAATATGGCAAGAGAAGAACATGAAATAGCGGTAGGATTAGATATAGGAACAACTAAGATTGTTGCTATGGTCGGGCGGTATAATGAGTATGGAAAGATGGAAGTTTTAGGTGTTGGTAAGTCCAAAAGCCTTGGGGTACATCGTGGTGTAGTAAATAATATTACACAAACAATACAATCTATACAACAAGCGGTTCAGGAAGCAGAAAGTGTTTCTGGAGTAAAAATAAGTGAAGTAACAGTAGGAATAGCTGGTCAACACATAAGAAGTTTACAGCATAGTGATTATATCACACGTCCTAATGCAGATGCGGTTATTGATGAAGATGATATTGATACACTTTGTAATCAGGTTCATAAACTGGTAATGCTACCAGGAGAAGAAATATTGCATGTACTTCCGCAAGAATATAAAGTCGATGGGCAGGCAGAAATAAAAGAACCTGTTGGAATGTATGGTGGGCGTTTAGAGGCTAATTTCCACGTGGTAGTTGGTCAGGTAACTTCTATTCGTAATATCGGAAGGTGTGTCAAAAGTTCTGGATTAGAATTATCGGATGTTACGTTAGAGCCGCTAGCTTCTGCAAACGCTGTGTTAAGTCAAGAAGAAAAAGAAGCAGGTGTAGCATTAATTGATATAGGAGGTGGAACTACAGATCTAGCAATTTTTAAAGATGGAATTATACGTCATACAGCGGTTATACCGTTTGGAGGGAACGTAATAACCGAGGATATAAAAGAAGGTTGTTCCATTATAGAAAAACAAGCAGAACTGCTTAAAATTAAATTTGGATCTGCTTGGCCAGGAGAAAATAAGGACAATGAAATAGTTTCCATTCCAGGATTAAGAGGAAGAGAACCAAAAGAGATTACGTTAAAAAATTTATCTAAAATTATTCATGCCCGTGTAGTGGAGATTATAGAACAGGTTTTTTTAGAAATAAAAAATTATGGTCATGAGTCACCAAAGAAAAAGTTAATTGCAGGAATTGTATTAACAGGTGGAGGATCACAATTAAAACATCTAAAACAACTAGTAGAATATATAACAGGTATGGATACCAGAATTGGATATCCAAATGAGCATTTAGCAGGTAATAGTGATCCAGAAACTACAAGTCCAATGTATGCGACAGCAGTTGGTTTGGTTATGGATAGTCTTGTACATATTAGTAAACAGAAAAAAGCAGCGGTAAAAGAAGCTGTAGTAGAAGAGGAGCAGAAAAAAGAAACAGCAACTATTGAGGGAGAAGGTATCGAGGAAGAAAAGCCAGTAGTTGATAGCAGACCTAGAAAAAATATTCTGGAGAAATGGACGGAAAAGTTCAAGGAGTTTCTTGATAACGCAGAGTAAAACCGAGCGTTGAAGATGTAGATAAGTAAGCCTCTTTTTAGAATAAAAAATTAAGATATTTAAAAATAAAAGTAAGAGAACAAGAAAATTAGCAATTATGAGTGACAACGAGGAGTTCGAAAACATTTCTTTTGATTTACCCAAGAATCAATCAAATGTAATTAAAGTTATTGGAGTTGGAGGAGGTGGTAGTAATGCCATTAATCATATGTTCCAGCAGGGGATCAAAGGAGTTGATTTCGTTATTTGTAATACAGATGCGCAAGCATTAGAAAATAGTCCTATTCCGAATAAGATACAGTTGGGAGTGTCTCTTACAGAAGGATTAGGAGCTGGTGCAAATCCAGAAGTGGGTGAGCAATCAGCTGTAGAGAGTTATGAAGAGATAAAACGAATGTTAGACACTAATACCAAAATGATTTTTATCACTGCTGGTATGGGTGGAGGAACAGGAACAGGTGCGGCGCCTATTATTGCTAAAATGGCAAGAGAGTTAGATATTCTAACGGTAGGGATTGTTACTATTCCGTTTCAGTTCGAAGGAAAAATGCGTAATGAACAAGCACAGTTAGGTGTAGAAAAACTTCGTGCGCACGTAGATTCTTTAGTTGTTATTAATAATAATAAACTACGAGAAGTATATGGTAACTTAGGTTTTAAAGCAGGTTTCTCTAAAGCAGATGAGGTATTAGCTACAGCATCTAGAGGAATTGCAGAAGTAATAACACATCACTATACGCAGAATATAGATTTACGTGATGCAAAAACAGTACTTAGTAATAGTGGTACAGCAATAATGGGGTCTGCTAATGCCTCAGGAGCTAAACGTGCTCACGATGCTATTGTAAAAGCATTGGATTCGCCATTACTTAATGATAATAAAATTACAGGAGCTAAAAATGTATTATTGCTAATTGTTTCTGGAAAAGAAGAAATTACTATTGATGAAATTGGAGAAATTAATGATCATATTCAACAAGAAGCTGGTCATGGTGCCAACATCATTATGGGAGTTGGAGAAGATGAGTCATTAGAAGATGCAATTTCTGTAACTGTTATTGCGACTGGTTTTGATGTAGAACAACAAGATGAAATTGTTAATACTGAAACAAAAAGAATAATTCATACATTAGAAGAAGAACAAAGAGCAACAACCCAAGATTTAACACCTAAATCAACTTCTAAAAGTACTCCTGAGATAACTCCTGTACCACAAAAAGAAGCGGTTAAGGAAGAACCGATAATTATTAAACATGAGTTAATAGAAGAAGAGGAAGAGGACATTAATGAATCTTTGTTATTACCGACAACAGAATTTTTAAAGAATATAGATGTTGTAGATCATGAAGAGGTAAGCCCTTTCTCCGTAGATAGTGATTTTGTGATTATTAATGCTCAAGATATTATTAATCAAATAGAGGTTAATGACGCAAATGAAATAGCATTAGCTAAGGAAGAACAGGAGAAGGAGGAAGACCAATTTACATTGGCTTTTGATATGCCTGTAAGTGGAAATGAAGAGCAAAATATAGAAGCGATTGATCCTACACCTCCTGTTGTAAAACAGGAAGAAGAAGAAAAACCAATTGTTTTCGATCTAACAGATGATATTTTAGAAGTTGAGGTAAATGAACCTATAGAAGTAGTTCCAGTAAGCGAAACAGTAGCGGGAGGAGTTCGTAAGTATAGTCTTGAAGAGTACATGGAAGAAGAGAAAAGACTTACTGATGCTAAACCTGCAGCTGAGGTAATAGAGGAGGATAAGGAAGTAGCTTTTGAAAAGAAGACTGTTGCTCCAACTCCAGAACAAGAACCTTCAGAAAACGCTGATCCTGTAGATCAACCGATTTCAGAAACTCTAAAAGCTAGAGCTGCAGAACGCAGAGCTAAAATGAAGGAGTTTAATTATAAGTTTAGAAATAATGCTTCTAATATTGATGATATCGAAAAAGAACCTGCTTATAAACGTGCCGGATTAGATGTAGATTCTAAGCCTGGGTCGTCTGAATTGTCTAGAACTTCATTAGGTACAGATAGCAATGATGATATTCAATTACGAAAAAACAATTCCTTTTTACATGATAATGTAGACTAAGAATTAAAGAAATAGTTTTTAAGATAAACCGATAATCTAAAATGGATTATCGGTTTATTTTTTATCTTCGCAATCCAAAAGATTAAAACCACTAGTTATGAGTTTACAGGCCAAAGTAATGACAGCCATGAAAGAAGCGATGAAAGCCAAAGATACTAATGCTTTAACATCATTGCGCGCTATTAAATCTGCTATTTTACTAGCTCAAACCGAAAGTGGAGCAAAAGAGGAATTAACAGAAGATCAAGAGTTAAAACTACTACAGAAATTAGTAAAACAACGTAAGGATAGTGCAAGTATTTTTACCGAACAAGGAAGAGATGATCTTGCGCAACCAGAAATTGATCAAGCACAAGTAATCGAGCAGTTTTTACCTGAGCAAATGAGCGAGGAAGAAATAGAAAAGGTAATTGTAGATATAATTGCTAAAACTGGTGCTTCTGGTATGAAAGATATGGGAAAAGTGATGGGAATGGCGTCCGGACAATTAACTGGTAAAGCTGATGGAAAAACGATCTCTACTATTGTAAAAGCTAAGTTGTCTTAAAAAAATAATGGGCCCAGTGGCGCAACTGAATAGCGCATCAGATTTCGGCTCTGAGGGTTGGGGGTTTGAATCCCTCCTGGGTCACTCGACAGGACAAGTTCGAAATTATCGAATTTTGTCCTGTTTTTATTTTGTCTAAGATGTTATTTTTCAATAATATATCTTCAAGAACTATGTTTAGTTTAGGGGTTCGACACTCATTTTTTGAAAAAATTAGTTTTTCTGAAAATGTCGAACCAAGTATCATTTGTTTTCCTTCCCAAGTCGCCCTGTCGTAGAGTTCTTTGAGGTTCTCAAAAACTTTTAGCGCTATTTTAATTCGCTTCATAAATCCGGCTCCAAAACTTTTTAGCTCATTATATTCATATTCTAAATCAGCTATTTTTTTTACATATCTAGCTTTTCCTTTTTCAAAAGTTACCAAATCGATAGTACCTTGAAAAAGTTTGTCTTCTGCATTATCTATTATCTCCTTTAATCCTTGAATTTCTTCTTTTAATTTATTCATTTTCCGTGTTCTCACTTTTTTGTCCTCTCCAAATTTCTCTTCAAACACATCGTAGTATAGCTCACTCATTCCTTTATCTATGGTGCACTTCTCCATCATCTTATCAAACATTTGATGGGCATCTTTTACTTTCAATCTTTCTCTGCAACCTAGCCTACAGTGGTAATAATAATATTTACCTCCGTGCCTTCCAGTTGAGGCGCTACCTGTTAAAGGTCTACCACATTTAGAACAAGTAATATGCCCTCGTAATGGCAGATTTTCATCTTTTGTAGACCATTCCTTTGTTTTTCTTTTCCTGCCTTTTAATATATCCTGCACTCTCCAGAAAAGATCGGGAGAAACAATTGCATCGTGTAATCCTTCTGCAAAAAATTCATCTTCATCTTTATAAGCAGGCACCTTCACTTTACCAATATAGACTTGATTCCTTATTAACAAATGAAAACGTGATCGGGATATTTTTAACCCTTTTTTATACATCATCCTGCGGACTTCATCAGCTGGAAGACCTTTGGTCATTAATGTAAAGGCTTCTTCAATTAATGGCGCTTTTTCCGAATGAATAAGAGATGCTTTTCCAAGTGGAGTCCGTTGATTTTTAAATCCAATTGGAGCGGTTGAAGTCCAGCACCCTTCCTTATTTGCTCTTCTTGAACCTTCTGTTGTTCGAATGGATATTTTGTCGTTCTCTACCTCTGGAACAGCCAGATATATAGCTAACATAATCTTATTGTCTGGTTGATCAAAATCCAAGGGTTGCTCAATAGAGTTCACCTTGATCCCCATTTTTCTAAGCATAGCTATTACCTGGTATGCTTCTCCAGTATTTCGAGAAAATCGATCCCATTTGGTAAAAATAATTTCATCCACCAGTTTTCTGTTCACTTTGCAGTATTCCATTAATTTAATCCACTCTGGTCGATTAAACGTTTTGGCAGAGTAATCCTCTTGGAAGTGTTGTATAATATTTTTGTTCTTAATTTGAGAGTAACGCTCGAGTACTTCTTTTTGATAAGGAAGACTAAATCCATGATCAGCTTGATCATCTGTTGAAACCCTTGTATAAATAATTACGTTGTTCATTTTTTAGCTTTTTTTATAGTGTGATTTAACTCTACATCTACAAGAAGATACAATTGCTCCCTGATAGCTACGATCTCCTTATCTGTATATTTTTTTCCGTATTTCTCTAATTTTTTTCTGCAATGTTCAATTGATAACATTTTATATACAATTCGTGGTATTCTGCTTCACTGGCAGTCATAACACGGGTGTGTATTGGGTTGGCTTTCATTGGCCACGATACGTTATTTATATTTCTATTTTACTACTTTTCTTCGTTCTCTTCGCTGAACACAAACGATTTGCCCATTGTGTTGCTTGATCTCAAAATTTTGGTATTTCCCGCTTTTAAGGAGTGCCTTTACATCATCAATACTAAATTTCCCATCTATTTCTTCTACACCTTCTAATCGGGTGATTTTACCGTCCTGTTGCGTAATATTGATATACTTATAGGTTTTGGAGCGGATGATATGTAATACTTGTATTTCCTCTATGGATAATCCTGCAAATTCATCGAAATCCGGAACTTCATACACATCGGATAAGGTATCCTTTATTTGCTTGTTTAGGGATATTGCCGTATGATTCTGGATTTCTGCTGATTTTAATTTATCCAGATATACTAAATCATTTACTATTAATAATTCTTCAGTATCGGTAAGTATAATATACACGGGCACATTGGTTTGAATGACGTGGGCTATATAATATTCTAGGGCAGGATAAGAAATCCCATTTTCTGCTTTTACCATAGCGAAAATCCCCTTTTTACATTTTTTGATCCGATTGGCTTCAATCTGCATCTTTCTTAAATCACCGATGATGCTAATCCAGATAAGATCCACCACGCTAAAGTAATTTCGGTGTCCGGATTTTTGATTTTCGCGATGATCTTCTAAGAGTCCTGTTTTTCTCCAATGTACTAAGACTCGTTTACTAATGTCTCCCACCTCTTTAATTCCGAACTGTTTTTCATTTAATAATAAATGATACATGCGGTAATCCAGAGAATGTTGTTCTGTATCCATATCTGTGTTTTTATAATCCAACACAGCGAATATAAATAAAATAAGTTACAATATTGTAACTTATTTTATTTTTTTAACAAAAAAGAATTTAATTATAGTAGTTTTCTACCATAGGTTAGCTATTGTGTACTGTTTTAGCAAGCCCTTCCAGTGTTGTGTTATAGCGTTTTAGGGTTTCTATTTCACTGTCCTTAGCAGCAATAGTTGCTTTGGTAGCTTTTAATAAATCTTCTAATAGATCAATTTTCACATGGTGCATTGCTGCATTTGTGTTGTGGTTATCGGTGGGCTGTATTTCTTTATTAGCGGTGGGTTTGTAATTTTTTCTAATCTCGGTAAAAGCTAAATCAAAAAAGGAGTCTAAAGCTCCCAGCGCTTTTTCGTAGGGAATTCCTATTAAGCGTTCAATGGTTGTCTTTTTAAATTCGTTTAGCTTCTCACTAATTTGATCACAGGTGGTGTATCCTTGTTCTTTTAACTCTTCTAAAAAGAAGGTAATTTTATTTGTGATAAAAGTATCGATTCCATTTTCATTGATATTGGATAAAAAATTATTCGGGTCATGTTGCTCAAAGGAAAAGGTAAAGGTTTTGTTTTTGTCATAAAAATATCCGATCTCTATATTGAAGTGTTCTGCAAAAGCAATCATGACTAAATGCGGCAGGTGTTTTTCTCGATCTCTTACATTCTTTACAATCGTTTTATTAGTTGGATAAATAATCCCTCCTATTCCGTGGTCACTAATATGTTTTGTGTTCTTATTCTCTTTATAAGCTGCCTTAATCTGATCCACAGCAAGAATAAATTGATGATCAATACAGTCTAAAGCGGGATGATTTTTCATAATTAAAGTATTTTTTACTTTTTTTATTAAAGTTAGTTTGTTGTAAATCTGTAAATTACAAAATAAAAGTATTTTTTACTTCTTTTTATTAGTGTAATTCAATTATTATTCTATAAATTTGACCTAAACAAAAAGAGGATCACATATTTTATGAGTTTAGGGATAAATAAAAAGTATTTTAAACTTTTATTTCGATGTCAAAAGTAACTAATTTTTTTGTATTCGTCAAAAAAGTATTTTAAAATAAGTTAAAATTTAACCCTAAAGTAACCCAGTAAGACACCTTTCTGGTACACTATGCTCTTGCAATATTGCTTTTCACAAACAGGAATCATCAATCCTTAAAAAACGAACTATGTATAGCGAAGACGATATTCAGAGGGTGCTTCATAGGGTTCGGCAGAATTTTGCCAATCCTTTACAAAAAATCAGGCAACAAACAGGACTTAGTAGAAGTACGATCCATCGTTATTTTTCAGGAACGCCTGTTCGGCAGGATACTGCAGATATCATTTTTGCAAGCTGTCTGGAGCTTCTCGATGCGCATCAGAAGCGTCAATTGTACTTAAAAAAAGAAAGTACACGAATTTTACAAACGCAATTGGAATTTGAGAGCGTAAAGCATCAAAAATAGGATGTATCACACAGCTAATTTGGGGAAATAGCATGAAAATCACACTTATTAAAAACCAGCGGGCTACTACTATTTGCGATCACTTTATTAAAAGTAAAGATGGTCACTCGCCCAGTGTAGCCTATCGACTCGGAATGCATCGGCATCGGGTTTCATTGAAAGGTATTATCAAAAAACGAAACAATTCATCCTAGATTATTTATGGGGGCTATTGGCATTGATTGGCGTACTACTTACCAGAGATGCCTTGTCACTATTTCTTATCGATCACTTTTATCATCAATCCTATATCAAAAAACAATCAGTATGTTAGTTAATTATAGTCTTACCTTAAAGCAAATCGATGGGTATGCAGCACACTACAACAAAGATCAGAAAGCGCTGGGCAGCCAACTAAGAGGTCCTTTGCTGCATACCCTAAAAGAGATCATGCGTATCTATGCAGTTTCTCTTTCAAAGGCATATAAAAGACAGCCTTTTACACCAGAGACGATTCCTTCTTTACGCACCAATAATATACAACTGGCAACGCTTACCAAAACCAGTGGACGAACCATACAACGTCATATTATTAAACTAAAAGCAGCAGGGATCATTACTAAAAAGGTGACCCATGGTCGTAAGAGAAATTATGAATTGTGGATAACCTCAAAAATTTTGTGGATAAGTCGGTTTATAACCTATAAAGAGCCTGATTTTGACAAGGTATTGAAAAAAAGTTTATCCCTTGAAAAACAAGTGGTTAAAAAAACAAAAAAGACAAACTGTCCTCAATCGGATACTGGAGACTTGACTAGAAACAAAAAGAATAAAGTAATAGCTGTTGATAAGTACAGAAAATTGTGGAAAAGCGAAGCATTAAAGGATACAGGTTTTACAGAATCGATTAAAACAATAAGGAGTTTGCTACCGCAAACGGCCTTTTATAAGACTGGCGACGTCACAGGCGACGTTACTGGAGACACACAGTTGAAAGACCCACAAAAAAAAGATACACAGTTGAAAGAGCCCCGGCGGAATGTGGAAGTAAACAGGGGCGGATTTTCAAGCAAACCCAGTACACCGGGCGCAGAAAAATCCGTTACATTGTTGATAACTAGCCCTGAGCGCGACCCAGACCGCCACTCTTTCCTTGTATCCTATGCAAAAAAACTGTGGGAACTGGCTCAAAAAGAACTCTATCCAGACAAACGACTGGTTAAAAATCAACACCGGATCGCTGTGGATCTAATTTACCAGTATTACAAAGCTGTAAAAACACCTCACCTTGAAAAAGCCCATACCCAGTTCGTGAAGCGAATCAAGATGGTAAGCAGCTATGTAAAAAGGGATCGTCAAAACCGTTTCATTCCGATTCCATCCATCTATTTTGATCTGGAAAACCCCGATGGTTTTAGAGGTACAAAAGACTGGTTTAAAAAGGCTCAAAAAAAATATTTCAACAGGAAATTGCAGCATTTTTTAAGAAAAAAAGTACAGGAAATAAAGCGTAGCGAGCAGTGTGATACTGGGGATGGCGATTCCAGATTAGGGGTGTTTACAAAGTGCAGCAAGGAAGTTACAGCAGTGGGGATTCCAAAACTAACAACGGCTTTTCACGGGCTTGTATTGGGAAAAAATATTCAGATTCATCAATTAAATTTTATATAACTATGGGAAATAGAACCTACAGAAAACGCCTCAATTTAGGGCATAAATTAAAGGCTGCACTTCAGGGGATTGAGGTAGATATCTTTGGATATGAAAAAAATGTGACACGAAATATCATCGCCTATTTTAATCGCTTAAGCAAAGAAACCGGAATAGAACCTTCTGGAATTATTGTTCGCATTTTTATGGACGGTGATACTGTACGATCGCGGGTTTATCGTAATGGCAGGCTTGCCAAAGAGATATCTATTACCGAGCTTATTTGTTTATTTACCAGCACTGATGCCACAGGGCTACCACAATTAGAGCAGAAAGTAATCCGGGGTATCCGCACTTTTATCACTGATTTTTCTAAGGAGCATCATATTTCTTCGGAACAATTACATATCTGTATTCTGTCTTCTGATCACAAGGTGTGGGTAAAAGGAGCATACAGGACCCGTACTATCGCAGATATTCCATTGGGAGTATTGATTAAACATTTTACCCAATGAAAACAAACAAAAAAGGAAAACGTAAAGGGTGGAAACTGATAAGGGATTCGTTTCATAAAATGCTAGTCACTTTCGATGATGGTACGCAGATAACGCGCTACTCTGTTGACTGGCGACATGCGTATTCTAAAAACAGAGACCCTAATATTGGATTTGAAAATTATCGAAAATTGATGCGAAAATGGGGGAAGGATGCAAAAAAAATCGTGATTTATAACAGAGCATCCGATACCATAGTAGCAAAGTATTATGAGGGGGATGAAATAGATCTTGATGATGATCCTTAAAAAAGGTAAAGTACAAAATGCAAAACACAATGAATTCACACATAAAAAGTAAAAAATGGAAAAAATAAAAGCATTATTAAAAACTATTGAACATACCACACCTCCTAATACTCCTGAACTGTTAGAGACCAAAAACACCAATACTGTTCGCGTACTCTACATAGCTCCTAAAGTCAGCTCTAGTGGGTATTACCGGATGCTATTACCGCATTTGGAATTATCTAAGACCTCTTGGTTCAGAGGACATTTTATAGGTCTTACCAAACAAGATTTTAATAAACCATTTGAGATCGCTGAAGTTCCCTTGTTAGATGAGTGGATTGTATGGGCAGATTATATAGTATTTCCCATTATAACGGCTGATTTCAGTTATTTTTTTAAAGCCTGTAAAGTCATCAATCCGGAATTGCAACTTATTATGGATTTAGAAAGCTCTTTATTTTACATGGATACCGACGATCCATTGGAAAAAAAGATAACCACACAAATGAAACATCAATTTTTAGCGAACCTATGCAATATTGATATTATCACTTCCCATAACCAAGAATTACTGGAACTCCACGACGATTTACTGCGTAAATTGGACAAAGGGTTAACACCGCTGTTTTATTTGATCCCAAACCTGATTTCCAAAATAGGATATCAAGGGATACCAGTTAAAAGAGAAAATGATGGAGAATTTTTACGTATTGGTATGGTGGGAAACCTTAGATCTGTAAAAGACCTATTACTGCTCACTCCAGTGATCAGGAAGATAAAGGAAAAATATAAAGAAAAAGTCACTTTTGTGGTGATTGGTTGGGATGGTTTTTTAGCGGATGGCAGCGAGCCTTGGCAGGGATTAGACGTCGATTTCCGTGATGGGGTCAACTTTTTAGAGTATTTCGAAAAGCTTGAATCCCTATGCATTGATATAGGACTACTTCCGTTGCGTGATGGAGCGTACACTCGCTTTAGCTCGGACACTAAATATCTTGAATTTGCAGCAGCAGGGATTCCGGTCATCGCCTCTAGCGGAGTGGTCTATGACAAGGTAATCATGCACGGAAAAACTGGGCTGCTAGCTGGGTATGATGCTGAATGGGAGGCTGCACTAGATCGGATGATCACGGATTCCAATTTCCGTAAGAAGATCGCTGGAATTGCCAAAAAGCAAGCTTGGTTAAACCATAGTTTTACCGAAGAGCAAAAGGACTCTTTTTCTGAGCTGTTTTTCTTTCACTAATGCTAAATAAATGTTAAATCAATACAGGGAGGTGGTAACAAAACCTCTGTAAAAAACACTTACATATGAAAGAAATATCCAAGGATAACATAGCCGGAACAATTGTCATACTGCTGCTGCTGATCCCTCAAATGGCGCATACCCTGTATGTATTTGAGGTCAATAGTCGGTACGATCATCCCTGGTTTGCATATTGCTATGCTATAGGGATCGATACGGCTATTTTAATTTTTACAAGAAAAGGATGGCTTCGCACGGCTCTGGCATATTTCTTTGCAACACTAGCGCATAATATTGTATATCTCTACTATCCAGAAAGCATTTGGAGTGGACTTCTTATTGGAGTGAATCTTTCTGCTACCATATACGCATTGACACATTTATTTTTACAAAACAAACCCGTCGTATCTACAAGTGATATTGCTGCTACACCGATTCCTGATCAGGTATGGCAGCTCTACAACGCTATGGAAGCAGGAGTACACTTTGAGGCACAACCTTTTATATGTCCTGAGTGTGGGGAAAGCTTTGCAGATAAAAAGAAATTAAACGGACATATTTCATCACATAAAAAACAAAAACAATGGAACGAAGATCAGTATGGGGACTGGCAATTAGAAAACCACAAAAGATACCAGAATCTTTAGTAATACTTTATAAGAATTGCCGTCTTTTAATGGCATATTCTTTGAGGCTTTAACATAATTTTTAGGGGAAAACGGAAATACAAATCATTAACATAAAAACCAACTTTATGGCAGTTACAGTGCAGCTATTAGCACAATGGGGAACAACATCATTGTATGACGCAGGGCAGCGTCTATTTACATTAGAATGGAATTACCAAAGCCTTCCTATTGTAGGGAGTGTCATTCGATTATTTACTTTTATTGAAAAATGTTGCGATCCACAGGATACGTTTATCTATCACGGAAAGGAGCATAACGTTTTTGAGTGGGTTCAAAATGAACACGAATGGATCGTAGAAAAAGTAGAATTCGAGCGTAAGGGAAAGGATATGATCTATCATATTCACGTCAGTGATGCAGGTTATTTTTTATAATAACAGAAGCCTGATCATAACTCCCTTATTTATAACGTAAACCTATGACCTTTATACTTTTTAATTTATACCCCTACATAATTAATTTCGTACCCCTTGGTGTAGCTTAATTATGTAGGGGTATAAATTGGAAAGTATTGTTTTTAATAGGATCACTCTTTTATTATAAGTGCTTTTATAAAAGCCTTCGTACCTCTGGAGGGTTTCTTATCCAAAAAAAGTAAAAAAGACTTCTTATATTTGATTAGAAAATACAACGTACTGGCAGATGTACTGCCAATGAAAACAGCCATTTCCAGTATGTATAGATACCTAATAACAAGAAAGCTCATTATGTTTTAAGCTTTTTTAAGGGTGTCTATAAACCAACACTCACAATGTGGGTACTAGTAAAACTCTGAATATAGTTTGTATTGCAAATTATATAGTTCCCGCGATATGGGGCGAGTTACGTTCTACACTGGTGACTTCCGATGCAGAAGCACTTTGATATTGACAATTTTAAGCGGTACGTAAAATATGGTATAGACAGCACTGCTGTCTATAGTACAAACAAGTGTGCTTATGATAAAGTACACACCACCCGGTGTTGTGAACTTTACAATACAGACAGCACCATTATAATACAGACACGACCACTGATCCCTTGTCAATAAAGACATCCGAACTTTTATGATACGCGCTAGTGTATGGTGTCTAATACGCAGACACCACTACTGTTTGCAAAGTACACACAGTGCCATTGTGCGGTGTATAGACAGCATACAATTAGTTGTTATAAACAGTACGAAAGACCTTTGTACCAGTCCTATTTGAACTGCATAATTTCAATGGAGATCAAGTATACTTGATCCTTATAGCTATTAGTGTTAACCAGACAGAGCATAAATACGTCCTGTTACTACCTCATATACAACCCATTATTTTTCAGTGCATATGCAATTCACTATGCATACTAATAAACCCGTGCGTGGGCACATTGCGGGTTAGGATATGAGAATATCGTGGAAAGCTGATGTAAGTAAAAGGGGTACGTAGTTTCAGTTACAGACAGCGGTGCTGTCTATAAAGTAAACAGCACCGTTGTCTATGGTACGCGCACCACCATGTGCTTGCGTATATCCCATTATAGACAGCACTGTTGTTTTATAGACACGACCGATTAGCCCTTTGTGGTAAAGGCATCTTACTTTTTTTGATGCTGTCTGTGCGGTCTTGTCTACAACATACACAGCAGTAGTGTTCGCGCAGTACACACATCACCACGGTGATGCGTAGTTGGGGGTATAGACAGCATAGAAGTAAGGATTATAAACAGTACGGAACCATCTGAATAATTTAAAAAAAATAGATAGTAAAGAAAATAAGCAATGCAGATTTCAATAACATTACATAAAGCACTTAATCGTTGGGAACTGCTTTTTTCAGAAATACCTGATAAGGCGTTGGAGTTGTATTTAACGGGATTAGGATTTCGGTTTCATAATACAAAGCCAAGGTTATTCCACGGACCGAATCAAGATGCTTATAAATATTTGGCAGAAGATCTTAAAAAGGTATTAACCGATGGAGGGAATTATAAGGATATTATGATAAAGCCTTCTCACACCGCTTATGATTCTAATATTACCCATAATAAGTTCAGTTATGTAACGATCACCTATCTCACCGAAAAATCAGAGCAAAAGGAGCATTATGTGATTTTCGATCAACACGCCAAAATTGCAGAAGCTATTGCGTTACAGTATGGCGAGGCACAAGAAGGAAAAAAAGTAAAATCGGTAGAAGTACAACCTAGAGGACAAAAAAGAGCCTCCAGAAAGCTCTTGGATTTTAATAAGGTGATACCTCCCATAGTATCTGGCGAAGAATCTGTTACACAAAACACGTCACAAAATGCACCTACTTCACCTCCCAAACCAGAAAAACCAATAACTCTTACCAATTCGCAAGGTGTTTATACTAAAGAAACTGCTAAAGATCAGTATCAGACTATAGAGGTTCCTATTCCTGTCTCAGCTAAGTATGAAGCTGCTATTGATATTGTCGAAGACCCAAAGGATCATTTTCGATTTGCTAGCAGCTATCGAAAAACTTTTGGAGATTTTAGTGGTAGTAGTTCTCCTGTAAGCTCAGATAGCCCCGTAGTGAAGGATAAAAAGACGGCTATTTCCAAGGCGCTTTTAGAAATCTGGGCAGGGCTTGAAAAGCATATAACCACAAAAGATACCATCCTTGGAAATGAACAGCGCAAACATAAGTTGCTCTTAAAAGCTATGAAAGCTATTGCTGATTTTGGAACACAACATCAGGTAGTGCTTCCTAAAATTTCGGTTACTACACCCACAACGGATGCTAAAAAACCAATCAATAAAAAGAAAAAAACTAAAAACAATACAGCACAAACCTATCGAAAGACAATACGTTCCTTTATTAAAAAATCCAGATCGCTCAGTGATGGATTAGAAGATCGTGCTACCATCGCACTGCTCGAAACAGAACGAATTGCCTTTGAGGATGTATTGGCTATAAAAAGTAAAGATCAGTTTTTAATAGCATTAAAAAAAGTAGTCCAAGAGCAGTCCTATTGGATTTCGAAAATTAAGGACACATATATCCAGAAAAAATACAATAAGCTATTGACCCCTTTACAAGAACTAGTAGGAGTATCTAAGAGTAGCCCTTATAAAAAGAGAGATGCTAAACATACTATCGCTACCAATGTTACCCAAAAAGGAATAGCACATAATGACGAGCATCCTCAGATCGAAGTTGGTAAAACGATTCATTCGTTTGGAATTGAAATCCCTAATGTTCTGATTCCTGCTGGAATTTATCCTCCCTTTGATGCTGGAGGGATTCCTGTTTCAGCTATGGATGCCATCAGAAAGGAGTATCCTCATTTGTTTAAGATACATAGCATCAATCTTCAAAAGGCTACCGCATTAGAATTATTCCAAATTGCCCAATTGCCCAGTCCAGATACAATGGGATTAAAAATTCAAAAAGATGTGTTTAGTGCTGAATTTGAAAAACGTGGAGAAGATCTATGGTACGGATTAGGATTCCCAACAGCAACTACTTATCCATATGTAAGCCTGTACAAAGGAAATATTCATATAACAACGCTCAAAGATCTTATAGAAAAGCACAGCTCGTGGCTTACTATCGCAAGAGGATATCGTCCAATAGCCGATATGAAAGTGGCGCTACAACAATTGGATACTAAAGCGCAAGAATATCAGCAGCAATTACAAGAATTGGAGTCAAAAAAGGCAATTACCAAAACTGCAATAAAAAAACTGGTCGCTGACATTGAAGATACAGCTAGCATCTTAAAAGACATTGAAGCCTCCAGAAATGTAGTAAAACAGTATCAAGATTCTCTGGTGTCGGAAGATTTTCCTACCGAGAAAAATGATGTAGTAACCACAGTACCAAAGATTGAAATTCCTAAAAAACCTACTTCTTTTGAATTAGTAATGACAAAGGATATAATAAGTGGTGATACTTTGGTTCAGAATGTACTGATCCCAACGGTCATTACATCTCCTTTTGATTCAGGAAGTATTGGTATCTCTGATAAGCAAGACTTACAAAATACTTTTGGGTACTTATACGATATTAGTGATGACACCTTGGATACAGCCTCGGCTAAAGAATTATTTGAGTTATCCCAGCTATCACATCCAACAGATTATGGAATCCCTGTACACCGGGCAAAACTACTGAAACAGTGGGAGAAAAGAGGAAAAACAATCTTTGAGGAATTGGGGTATCCTACGGACTTACAGTACCCCTATGTTAATAGACATATAGGATATAAAAGTGTCGATGCTCTTGAGCAAATATTAGGAGATAATCGTAATCAATGGTGGAGTGTGGTCGAGCATTACAGACCTATTGCGGACCTGTCAAAAGCACTGGGTATAATTGATAGGTTGATTCAACCCTTGAAGGTTGTCAATGAAGAATTCCTGAATCCAAAAACCGGAAAAGTAAAAGGTGCTTATAAAGAAATCCAAAGGGATCATCTCTGGGAGATACAATCTTTCGAAAAGTCTAAAACCGTTATTGAGCAGTATCAATCCACTCAGAAAAAACAGCCATCAGAACCACCTACAGAAAAATCAAAATACGATGGGTTTTTAAGAATCCCTCTTTCTAAAGCCAAGCAGCTCCGGAAGGATTTTAAAAGCAACGGATTTGATATTCCTTTTACAGGAACAGAAGCCTTTGCCCGCAACCTTACCCTTACCAAACTAGCTACTCGCAAGCAGGTTTTACAACGGGTATTTGATGAAAAAATAATTAAAACTCTCAATGAGAGTAATGATGATGAGTTGGCTGCTATTCGCATACAGTTAGCCAAGGAGCATCAGGTATTTCAGGATGAACTTTTTTTAGCTGCTATGCAAAAAGTGGAAGAAAAACGGCTTACCCCTAATGACAAGGAAATCTCTGAATTTCAGGAAGTACTTCTGCGCACCTTATTGGGAGATGTCGTAATTCAAGAACGCGATACCACTCCTGTGCGTGAGAAAACAGCTTTTCTAATTGATGATATGCTCATTGAAAGGAAACGAAATAAGTTATCAAAAATACCAAATAAAGGTAGTGACTCCTATATAGATAAGGTCGTAGCGACTATGCACAATCACTATATCGAAGCCACGCATCTGAGTCGTAAAAAAATAGAATTATTAAAAGATAGCACGGGAACTCCTAATCTGGGAATGTTATGGGAAGCAGTAGAACTCAGCTGGCTATTGTGGTACAAGATGTATTATAGCGAGCCAGTTCCTTTTGAGAACCGTTTAGGTGCGATGATCCGTTTTTGGGATAACGTACAACCCACCTATGCTTACTCTGATAGCAGTAAAGAGCAATACAAACAATATTCCACTCCCTGTCCTATTGCAGCGATGATTTCCGAATATACTTTTATGCCAAAGGCGGAATCCGTCTTTGAGCCGAGTGCGGGTAATGGATTATTAGTATTGGGGGCTGACCCTTTAAAGACCCATGTCAATGAAATTGATAAAAGTCGTTTAGGATCTCTGGAATTTCAAAAGTTCGCTACCATCACCAGTTTGAATGCAGCCGAGCCGTTCCCAGAACACTTACATAAAAGTTTTGATGTGATGGTAACCAATCCTCCTTTTGCCAGTTGGGATGCCGATCCTTTTGATAAGGAGCGTATGGTTGCAAAATATTTTCATAACCACCGAAGGATTGCCAGTTATATGCGATTGGAGCATCTTATGAGTGGACTGGCATTGCACACTCTGAAAGATAGCGGTAAAGCAGCACTTATTATTATCGGACATGTGTTTTTTGATGCGGAAGGCTACATCGCTAAATACCGCCCTTTTTTCAACTGGCTCTACCGTCATTATCGAGTGGATGATATTATCAATATGAACAGCTTTAAACTCTATAATAAACAAGGAGCAACGGCAAGAACGATGCTGGTGCTGATTAACGGACGTAAACCCAAACCCAAAGGGACTGCTCCAAAAAAACAGGAAGCTCCCCATCTGGAAGAAGTGGTAGATTCTTTTGAAATGCTTTGGGAGCGCATTAGTCAATCGATACGAACCCCTATACAAATACTTATTCAACAACTTAAAATAGCAAATAGATATGATATTTTTTAATGCACAATTAATGCCGGACAGAGAAAGTGCCATCCTTTATATGGTCAATAACCCAATTGCCTTTATCTCTTTTGAGGATCATCAGGCAGGGATTTACATACAGTTACACGAGCTTATAGAGCGCGCTATGCAAGAAGGAGAAGATCCTATACTGCTGGTAGAAGCGTATTTGGATACGATCTATACTGGTGGAAGATCCCCTGAAGAACTGGCAACTTTTCTAATGGAACAGGATGCCATGGTAGCCTCGCTCACTACCCTTCAACAGCATTGGAGACATCTGGACACCAATCTTGAAGCGGAATCTATAGAAGTTGGTGGTATGAATAAAAAAGAAGCCTTACATCTCTATTCAGAAGTAACACTACGCAGCTATCTGGAAACACTAGGAACCATCAACGCATAAAGAAGGCTAAGCCTTTTTTAAATGAAATATACCGCATTAAACGTGGACAACTATGGAAGAAAAGATCATACAAGACAACCCGGAAGAATTTAGCGCAGATGCTAAAGAAATGGCAGCGTTGGCTGCCGATCAAACAGCTATTGTTTCTTATGTGCCGAAATCCGAAGCGCCTTATAAAATGGAGACCTTGATCCCAAGAAATATGGCATTTGAGGTACAAAAAGCGCTGAACCGTATTGTAAAAGAAAAAGGCAATATCGATCATTATGTGCGCGATGGTCTTAAATATATCTCTACCGCAACCCTGTGGAAATCTCTGGCAGCAGAACAAGTAGATGGACTAGGGTTATACCTAAAGCAATTCGAAAGGGGTCAAGGGATTATTATTGCTGATCAAACAGGAATTGGAAAAGGCAGACAGGCAGCTGGGGTGATACGTCATGCAGTTAAAAACGGATACCTCCCCGTTTTTTTCACCAAATCCCCAAATTTGTTTAGCGATATGTATAGGGACTTAACCGCCATTGGTCTTACTGATATCAAGCCTTGTATTGTCAATAACGATACCAAGGCAAAAATAAAAGATGCAGACGGAAATGTAATTTTTACTCCCCTCTCTTCTGCCGACCAAATGGAGCTATTAACCTATACTGAGACCTATGCTACCGAGAGTGCAGAATCCTTAGACTGGCATAAGAAAAATAAGCGAAGTCTCCCTGATCCTGAGACCACGCCTACTGTTACGATTACCTATGGTATCGATCACTTACCTGCTCCCTACGATATGATCTTTACCACCTACTCCCAAGTACAAGCTGCACACCCTTACAAAAGAGACTGGTTAGCACAAGTATGTAAAGCAGGTATGGAAGGAAGGAAGAAATTCAAAGAGGTAGTGTTTATTTTGGATGAATCCCATCTGGCAGGAGGTTTTGAATCCATTATTGGAACTTGGATGCGAGCGGTATTACCCCATACCAGAGCCTGTTGTTTTTTAAGTGCCACCTTTGCCAAGTATCCTGAGGTGATGCCATTCTATGGCAAGAAAACCGCGATTTTGGAGGCAAACAAATCCGATGAGAATTTGGTGTCTGCAATGACTCAAGGAGGGCTTGCCCTTCAAGAAATTGTGGCTTCCAATCTGGCAGAAAGCGGACAACTTATTCGAAGACAGCGCTCTAATAAGGGCATAGAGATCCAATACCTAACCTTAGATCAGGAACCCCAACGCAGTTTGCACAGGCAGCGGGTGGATCGGATTATTACCCTTATGAATGCCGTAGTGCGCTTTGAAAAGCAATACCTCGATCCCATTTTAAGTGGTATTCATGCGGATGCCAAAAGAGCCGATGAGAGCGTTAAACAAAAACCTAAGGGATTAGGAGTGAAACAAGCACCCTACTTCTCCAGAGTATTTACCATCATTGATCAAATGCTTTTCGCGCTTAAAGTAGAAGATGTAGCCAGAAAAACCATCGAGTTTTTAAAAGAGGATAAAAAGGTGGTGATAGGTTTTAAATCCACTATGGGTGCATTTCTAAAAGACCTAAATCTGGCGAGTGGTGATATTATTGAGGCTAGCGAGCTGGATTTTGTGCGTACCCTTCTTAAAGGATTGGATAGTGTATTCAACTATAGCCATACGGATATCTACGGAGAAAAAACCCGCAGGCGCGTGCTACTGGAAGAACTTCCGCAAAGCGGGATTGATGAATATAACCGTATTAAGGAAGCGATGCTAAGTGAACGATCAGGACTTAGTATTACTCCTATTGATCAACTCATTCATTTAATTCAAAAAGAGAAAAAACCACTCGCATTAGGTGGGCATACCGATGCACATTTTAAGGTGGCTGAGATTACGGGTAGGAATCAAAAAGTATATTTTGAAGAAGAGGAAGCCATTGTAAGCTCTTTTCGTAGTGATGCTGAGAAATCGTTTCGAGAATTCAATAGTGGGGATTATGATGTGCTGCTGATCAATCAAAGCGGAAGTACGGGAGCTTCGGCGCATTCCTCTAAAGATTTTAAAGATAGGCGTCAGCGGATAATGATCATCCATCAGTTTGATCTGGATATCAATATTGTGATGCAGATTCTAGGGCGTGTCAATCGTACCGGACAGGTAAACCTTCCCGGATACATTTTTATGATCACCGATATCCCTATGGAAGTACGGCTGCTCACTATGCTCAAAGCAAAGCTAAAATCCTTAGATGCAAATTCCACAGGATCACAAAAAACCAGTGATGATACCTTTCAGAGCGCAGATTTTCTAAATAAATATGGGGATGTGGTAGCCTTTGAATGGGTGAGTGAAAATAAAGACATGATGGAGCAACTAGGATATCCTACCTATTATAAAACGCTGGATAAAGAAACAGGGCAAATGGTCTATGAGCGTAACCCAACTAAGGAAGGAGCGATCCGACAACTCACAGGACGCGCAGGGCTTTTGCAAGTAGCCGATCAGGAGCGTTTGTACAACGAACTTCTGGAGCGCTATGAGCATCAAATCATTATCGAAAAGCAGCAAGGTACTTATGATCTGGAAACAGAGTTTTTGCCACTGGATGCAGAAGTAAAAAAACGATTTTTGTTGCGAAAAGGAACTGGGGGGACCACTCCTTTTGGGAAAGATACCGTGAGAGAGGTGACCATTGTCAATAATCTAAAGCGCCCATTTACCCAAAACGAAATTGAAAAGCGACTACTGGACATACTAGAAGGCAAGGATGCAGCCTTTTTGCAGGAATCTATGCGCTTACAGATTGAAAAAGAATACCCAAAGTTGATCGAATCCAGAGCGCAAAAGCGAATGGTGACTATTGATCAATTAAACCAAGAACTCGAAGGTTTACCAAAAAAAGGATCCGCAAAAGATCCCGTAGTCAATCAGAAAATAGAAAAAGATCACAGCGCGATATCAGCAGCACTAGTTCAGAAAAAAAACGCCTTGGACACCTATCTGCAGGAATTAGAAGCTATTAAAGTAATGATCCTTCGATTCCTTGGTTATTGGAGGATTGGTGATGTGGTTAAAGTGCCTCTTTTTGGTTCGCTCAGTGAGTCTTCCTGGGGGATTTTTCTAGCAGTTCGGATTGGAAAAAATGCCCAGAACCGCTATACCCCCAGTAACATTACTTTCACTTTTGCTGTAGCAGATTCCAGAAAAACCCTCACCTTTAATTTGACCCCTTCCGAGAAAGATTTTATAAGCAGCATCTATGCAGAAAGCGCTGATATTACTCAGGAACAAAAAACAATGGTTCGTAGGGATTGGAACGACATTATAAAAAAGGCTTCCGCAAAGCGTGAAAACAGACAGATTTTAACAGAGAATATTCTAGCGGTTTCTGATCAGATTGGTACCACCAGCAAACTGATCAAGTACAATACCAAAAAGGGAACCATCAAAAACGGGATTCTGATGTCCAGAAGTTATGGAAAAGAAGGAGACCATAAAGCCCTTATGCCTATTTCAGAGGGGCTGGAAAGATTGGAGTCTTTAGAACCGGAAGCCCTTTTAAAAGACCATCAATTAGGGATTACCTTTAAAAGAATCGGACAGCAATACCTTCAGGTATACCTGGAAAAAAAGCAACACTACAAACTTGCATTAGACCCTAAACTTCGCAGACTTATCCGGAAACAGGAAGGACAACCGGAGGAAGAACTGGCTGATTTTATTCAAAATGCAGGGGATATGACAGGGGCATTACCGCTAAGAAATGCAGCAGCCTTTTTAAATGTTTTGGATGCCTATGGTATCCAGATTGAAGGGGAAGCCAAAGAACTGGAAGACTGGGAACTGGAAAATAAGGAAGACTGGAATTCTCGAACGCTCAAAAGTACCTTACAGTTCAGCTATAAGCTCGGTAGACCTTACGGACAGGGAAGTAATCCCGGAGCAGGGTTTCTCAATTATACAGAGGCAGATAGTAGTCATCCTTACGGAAAGGTTACCTATAACAGAAAACTAAGCGATAAGGAAAAATACAACTATTCCCTAATTCCCATTTTTAAAAATATAGAAGTCCCGTATCTGGAGTGGAAAAACAGTATTAAAAACACCGCACTAGCGGATGATTTTAAAAAGCGCATCCAAGAGGCAACAACAGCTCCGGTTTATAAAGCCATCGATATCCTTGGTTATTTTATTACCAATCATCCCCATGAAGATGGAAACATCGAATTTGTTTTTGGGGACTATACCCCACAGGAGTTAGGAAAAATCTGCTATGAAGATATGATTGGGATCATCGATCCTTTGACCATCGTGATTGATAAACTGAACTTATATTTTGAATTACTCGCATCATAACTCGATACAAGATGAATAGATACACACATACCTTAAATATCCCTGAATTTGATCAGATTCCCAATTTTATGAAAATACTCGATGATTTGAGTGTAGGCAACAATGTGTTTTTAAAAGGCATTGCAGGGACAGGGAAAACCACTTTAGCTGAAAAAGCAGCCTATGCCTATTTTGGACGCGGTGAAAATGATAAAAAGGCACTACCCTTTGTGATTATTAATTGTAATCAATATACCTCTCCTATTGATATCAAGGGCGGACAAACCATTACAGGCTATAAAGAAGGCGGGCTTATAGAGGCTTGGAGAGATGGTAAAATTCTGATTCTGGACGAAATACCAAAACTTGATCCAAACACCGCAGGGCTCTTAAATGATGCCTTGGCAAAAAGTGCAAAATCAGAAGCCATCATTTTCAATGGATTAAATGAGCCTGTTATAAAGCATCCGGACTTTGGGTGCATTGCTTCAGGAAATGTATTGGGTAAAGGGATCAGTAGTACCTATGTCGGGAACAATAGACAGGATAGCTCCCTACTTGACCGCTTTAGCGGTAGTATCTATGAGATTGGTTTTAACCAAACGTTGGAGCGTAGTCTGATCTACCCAAAATTGGCTGATATCTGTATTAGCATTCGAAATTCCATTCTGGATTATGAAGCTGGCAAGGGCAATGACGGGGATATGGAAGATATTATGACCCTTAGAACCATGCTTAATTTCCAGCGAATCTACGTACAGGAATTACTTCGAGATACGGGTATTAAAGATGTTTTTGGGAGTACCAGACGTCCTGTGAAAAATGGAAAGACCTTGCGGGATTGTCTGGAAAGTTTTTTTAATGTGATGGGAAAAGAAAAAGCCCACCATGTGAAAACCGAGGTGGATCTGGAAAGCTTTCTAAACTCATATAAAGGAGCAGCAAGCAAACCTGATTTTATAAAAGAATATAAGCGCAGAAATACGCTGGAAAAGACATGATACATCCTACAAAAGAACATATCGATTTAAAAGGAAGTACTACTGCTGTTTCCTACATCAGGTTTGGTAGTATCACCGATTTCCACAGCTTTGTGAAGGATCAGATGGGGCGTTTAAATCCGCACAATGCAAAACAGTGGCAAGGTGTTATGGCAAGAGCAGAAGACCGTTTACAGTTAAAAAGTGAGTGGTATGGATTTCCTATACCCAGAACACTGGAAGAACTAGATACGCACAACTACTTTTTGGGAATGCATCTCACGCGTGAAATAGCGCCTAAAATTAAAGAGCGTTTAGCGGAGTATCTAAAACTTACCCAAAGCCAGACACTGCCCAAACCTAAACTAGCTCATAATGACAAGGGACTGGGGATATTCTCTTTTGACAGAGCCATAATGGGAATGTATAGGGTCCAACCTACAGCAAAAGATACCCCTATTGAAAAAATCACCAGTCAGTTAAAAATTGAATTGGATGTAGACAACAAAGCAACCACGATTAAAAATGTATTTACTCATTTCGAAAATCGGTCTTCTACATCTCCCGTATTACAATTATATGTGGTGGCAGGTGCAAACGCTAAAGTTCAGGGAAAACAGTTGTTATACATCGGTCTTGCTTTGGCGGAGCTCGTAGCCTTTATGGAGTTGCGTGGCGTAGCCACAGAAGTAAATCTGCTTATAGGAACTCATTTTGACACTGCAACATCGCTTGCTATTGTTAGGATGAAAGGTTTTGAAGACCCCATAGATACCAACCAACTGTTGCTGCTTAGTAGTGATCCAAGATACTATCGATACCGAGGTTTTAAAGCGCTTATGGCGATTAACAACTATTTAGAAAGGGATGTGCCTCCGGGCTTGGGTCGGCTTCATAAAGGAATAGGTAAAGAATTTATAGCGGCCATTAATCCAAAAAGACACGCGGTTTTTGAGCAAAGCTATGCGATGGATGATGCTGTTAAAGAAGTTACTGAAATACTTACCCGATACACGAAAAATTTTAAAAGATGAAAAAATCGAAACAGCTACAAAAGTCTCCTTCCAAAATCGTTATTAAACGCATTATGGATAGGGCTATGCAGATTGATCAAAATTGCACGGAACATTGCAGGGATTTTAAAATCCTAGTCTCAAAACACCATCAAAACACGCTGATCCTTCGATGGACAACCATCGATATCAGCGATGAAGATCGTCCTGTACAACACTATCGCTATGAGTGTTTTGAGATGGATGGAACACCACAGCATTGTTCTATTCATTACGCAAATCAACAAGAATCTAATGATTTTTTTGAGAACCTAGAATTTCTATACACTCAACAGTGTGCTATGGATCATAAACTATAAAACGTATGTACAAAACAAAAAACTTACAGCCCAAAGACCTTGAAAAGGTTGAGATCACGAATCAAGAGGAAATCGAACAGGAAATCGGAAGTAAACTAGATCTGAAGGAAGCCTTTGAAATCATCAAAGAGCGCAGTAATGGATTTACGACTGCTGATGTAGAAGCACAGCGTGCGGATGCTTTGCTATATGCCCTTGTGAGTGGAAAACCAAAGGCAGTAGATATCAGAAAGGGGCGCTATACGATGAGCGACGGCACCGTATGGGAATTGCTATCCAAAGAAGAGGCCTTACAACGCTTTAGGCAAAACAAGGAAGTATTTGCAATTAATACTGAGGAAGAAACAGAGCGCGTCATCACTTCGGAGAAAGATACGGAGTTATGGGATGTATTTGGTATTCCTGCTCCTTTAGAAGAAGGAAAAAAAGAGATGAAAAACAAAACAGCATCCAATCCATTATCGAAAGAGCAAGTACGTATCCGTCAAAAACAACAAGCCAGTAAACTAGCATTACTAGCTTTAGAATTGGAACTGGAAGAAGAAAAACCAAAGAGTGCATAACCCATTAAATCATATACTTATGGCAACAATTAAAGATTTGTTACAACTTGATATATCCAAGATTGGTAACGAAAAGCTCCAAGAGCAAGTACAACAAATTATAAGTGATCACAAAGAGGCAAAAGACAAAGAGGATTTTATAGGTGTATATCAGCCTACCATCGATCAGGCATACACACTGGTTGAGAAATTTGCTCCTGATGCAATTCAGAAAGAAACAAAGGAAAACCCGTGTGAAGAGATCACTGATCAAAATCCAGTCAAAAAGGTAAAAAGTAGCACTGCAACCAAGAAAAAGAAAAGTGGCAATGCCACTAAAAAAAATAAAGGTAGTACTACAACCAGGAAAAATAAAAGTGGCGATGCCACCAAAAATAATAAAAGAGGCAATGACACTGCCAGTGCCACGAAGATGACCTTACAGGATGTGAAAGGATTGGATAAGGAAATCCAACAATGTCGAATTAAAATTAAAAAGTACAATGAAGAAAGGCGCAAAAACCAGCCTGAAAAAAAACCTGTCTCCCGATATATCAAGATTAGGAATCACATCCTTGCTCTTGGAAGACTCATTCCTCCCGGGCTTAAAGATGATTTGGACACTCAAAAGAAAACCAAACGAGTGCTTATCAAAGCGCACAGAGAACTCCTGAACACTTTTAATATGACCTCGCTTCGGAACATCGACAGGGATCAAAAAGAAATCAAGGAGAAATTTGAGAAAATAGAAGAGAAATTAGAAGCATAACAATTGTAAAAAAAGAAAAGATATGAAAGTAGACAAAACCGTAGTCATTGTAACAGGTGTAGGATTAGCCATTGGCTTTGCAGAGGCACTAGTATACTACAATCTTGGTACAAATGCCAAAAGCAAAAAATTCAAATTTGGTGTTCCCAAGGGAAAAGAACTTGCCAAGAACATGGCAGTCGTACTCGCCACCTCGGCATTAACAGCACTACTGTCCTATAAAATAGAAAAATCATTAGAAGCCAAAGCTGCTGAAAACTTAGTAGTAGCCTAAAAAAAAGGGAATATTCATTTTAAAACATACAACTAATGAAAGAAGTAAAATTTAAGGTGTTTTTACAGGTCAATCAGATCAAGAAAACGGAATTACCTGAACCACTGACGGAAAAAATTGGATTGTTCTGGAAGCTACATGCTATTCTGGAAAACATTCAGGATACCGATAGATCGGAATTACTAGAACAATTGGAACAGCTCGATTATGAAATTTTAGGAGACATAGAAGAAGAGTATGAAGATCAATTGGAGAATAATGACCGATTGGAAGAATTACTAAAATCTCCTACAGTTAAAAAATCGATAAAGAAGAAAGTAGTAGAAAAATTACGAACTGATCAAACCATTTTACAAGAACTGGTAGCTATAGGAAGAACCTCCAATATAGGGAAATCAGAATTACACGAATTGGGGATCAAGACAGTATTGGGATGGAAAACCAAGATTGGGAAGTTTCTTCTAAAGCGAAATTCTATTTGGTACTACCGCTATAATATTGAGGTCGTAGACTGATCAGGTCTTTTTTATTAAATCATCATCAATCATTAATCGAACAGTTACATATGAAATACAAAAAGTCAAAGTTTAGGGATTTTTTAATCAACAATGGCATCAGTACATACTTTTTACACCGATCCATAAAAAATAAGATCACTACTTACGAAAATCAAATGCATCCACAGGTATCCAAAAAAAATATCAAAAGTGTGTATCAGGGCTATGAGCAAAAATTAATACAAGAGGATATAGAGATCCTTAGGTCTATAAAAGAGCATTTAATAAAAAGAGTAGTTAAAAGTGCTAACAATGATCTGGAGATTTTAAAGGTATTAAAAAAGATAAAATGGACTACAGATATCAAAGAAAGTGAGCTAAGAGCTATGGGCTTGGAGTCACCGCTGTTTTGGAATACGACCATTTTTGGAAAACTCAAATTGGTTAGGATTCACGATTTAGGTACTCGCTATTACATCGTACCAATTGCAAGGCGGTTAAAGATAAAAGAGCTTCTAAATTCCATTCGCCTATCTAAAAAACCAGTGGTAGCATTTGAAAAATAAACACCTATGGATCAAAAAAAAGAAACGATCAGCTATGCTGATTTACAAACGGGTATCGATAGGTTGATCAGCAAATTCGGGATGTCTAAAACCTTAGGGATTATAAGGCAATTGACAGGGCAAAAAACCAGTGAACAACAACAAGGGCAAAGAGCAGAAGTAGTGATGGCTTTTATTATTTCCGAGAGTCATCGCCTTTTTGATAGTGAAATGCAGACTCCTTCTGCCCTGGTTAGCAAAGAATTTAGCGATGCACGAATGACTGCCTATCACCTAACTAAAAAATATACAGGACTTAGTTATCGGCAAATGGGAAAACCCTTTGGACAGTCAAAAAGAGCAGTGATTTATCATTATAAAAATTGTGAAGAGATGCTATCGGTTCCCCAGTTCCATAAAGTTTTTATAGCAATTTATAAAAGCGTGGAAGAAAATGTGATCGAATTCATTACCCAATAAACTAGTACGAGATGAAAGATATAGAAAAACAAGTGGTAGACGTATTAACACAAGACTCGGAAGCGATTGATTTTGAGACTCCGCAATCCGAGGAATTTAGCCCTTTAAACCAAGCAGTTGTTGAAAAGGATGACACCAGTACCTCCGAAAAAGACTGGAATGTCTGGAAAGGTGGCAATCCAAATACAAGTCCTTCTTTAGAAAAGCAGTTGGAAGCACAAAAAAAGTCTTTAGGCGCAGCTATTGAAGGTGAAAATGAAGCAATACAAAAAGATGATGCCCCAGAACAGGATATCGGTAGCGATACTACCGAAGGGACTAATTTTGAAACGGGAGATGCTTCGGGCAGTAGTGATACTGCTGCTAATGATAATGATAACACCTTTGAATTGCCAACGGCTACTGCAAAGCAAGCTGCGGATACTATTCTGGGGATGACCAATAATTTTCTAGGAATCGGTGGTGGATATTTCGTTAAAATTCGAAAGCATAAGGAATTCTACGAATTTGATGAGATTGTGGAGCTGATTGATCAGCAGAATTCCAAGAATATCGAGCGTATTAAACTCGACAAGGAAGATAAGGTGCTACTCAAACCTCTTATTGTTGCCATTTTAAAAAAGAAAGCTAAAAAACTAACTCCGGAGCAACAATTAACAGGTGCTATTATTTCTATACTGATGAAAAAAGCACAGCTAGTGATGGAGGTGCGAGCAGAAAATGACATGCTGATTGATCGCATTTTGGATATCGTTAGAGAAGAAAAAGGCTACTCTGAACAAGATTTGGAAGATGACAAGGATACGCTAGATACTTATTATGAAGAGATCAATGGAAAACCAGATCCTATAGAAAAGCCATCAGGCAAGTCAACGGAATCTACTTTAGAACACGAAGAGACTTACGATGAAACTCCAACTGTTATGGATAGCATTGTAGAGATAGCAGAAGAGGAATCATAAAAAAATAGCTATGGGAACGAAAAAAAATAAACCTTCCAAAGGAAGAAAACCAATTGTCTATAAACAGGAAGACTTGGAACGTCAACCTATGATAATGCTGGTATGCGGAGAAACAGGCGTTGGAAAAACCTATCGCAATAAGATGGAGATTCAAAAATATATGACTGATAATCCTGCAACAGGAAAGAAAGGTCGTAAAGTACTTGCCTTCGATACTAATGATGACGATTATCAGGAATTTAGAACGGTAAACCCAAATTATTTACATGCATTGACCGCAGTATCCAGTAGAAGAATACGTCCCTTTAATCCCGATGGATCGGCTATGGATGATACTGATAAAAAAGGTGTAGTGGACAAGATTTTGAAGCATTTTAAAAACGGCATGATTGTACTGGATGATATCGATCATTATATGGCGGGAGCTAAAGGACAATCCATGATTGGTGCTTTGTGTACAGTACGTCATAAAGGGATTGATGTGCTGCTTACGCATCAATCAGTCGCTAAAATTACCACTTCAGAATGGCAAAACTGCACATGGCTTCGGTTGCATCATCAGGTTGATGATGTGACCCGATATCGGGATCGTATCCCTAAATATCAAATGGTACGTATAGCACAGCACATCGTAGATGAACAGTACGATCTAGCTTCACGCGCGTTCGCGGAAGGACGAATATCTGAAGACAAATACAAAGTATTAAAAAGCTTTTTTGTGTATGTCAATATGCGACAACGTAAGATTATGGGATGTAGTCGTTCTGCTTTTATAAGGGCTTGTAAGCGATATATTGATCAAGAAGAAGGCAAAAAAGTGCGGATGTTATTGCAGGAGCGCGATTTTAAAGGAAAACACAAATATAAAGATCGTAATGCTGCCATTATTAAGATGATCTGTGATTATACGCTGTACCACGACCCGAGAACTCAAGGACCAAAGTAATTGTATATATAATTTTTAATCAAACTTAGTTTGTGAAACAGCAGATACTATCATTAGGAGCAGGAATGCAATCCACTGATTTACTTCTTAGAGGACTCAGGGGCGAATTTAGTGAAGTACCTTCTCATGCAATTTTTTCTGATACTGGAAATGAACCCAAAGGAGTGTATACTTACTTGGAGTGGCTTATTAAATACGTAGATAGAGCATATAACTTTACTATTGAAGTGACATCTGCAGGAAATATATACGATGATGCACTAACCTACTTACAAGGAGATCGAAACAGTTCAGAAGGCATCCCTTATTACACCAAAAACTTAAAGACTGGTAAAAAAGCAATCCTCAAAAGACAATGCACGGGATACTATAAAATTAGACCCGTTCGAAGACGGATAAGAGAGATCACCTCGAAAGGAGATAAAGTCTCCCTTTGGCTTGGGATCAGTTATGAAGAAATGGAACGAATGAAACCCGCTAATGTGAAATGGCTCACCCACCGATTTCCGTTAATAGAACACAAGATTAAGCGTATTGACTGCATCCGAAATTTTAAAGCGCATAGGATTCCTGTACCTGTCCGCTCTAGTTGTGTGGTATGCCCCTATCATTCAGATCGGTATTGGATATGGATTTACGAAAATGACAAAGAGAGTTTTGAGGCAGCAATAGCATTGGATGAAAAAATAAGACACTATCCAGGAATTGGGGATGCTTGTTTTTTGCACCGCTCTTGCAGACCGCTTAAAGAAGTAATTATTGATCTCTTGAAAGGAAAGGAATTAGCATCACAACAACTCAATATGTTCCCTGAATTATTGGAAGAATGCAGCGGAGTTTGTGGTATTTAGACCATAAAAATAGTAGGATTTGGTCTATATTATCAAAATTATGACAATTATAGAGGTAACATTTTAAAAGAATACGACACTACTATATATAACATTTTACATTATGGAAGAGAAAAAAATAATGGATAGACTTTTTGAGTTTTTTGATTTCTGGGATAATAAGGATACAGAAAACGAAGATGGGACAAGAGAATTTAGCGAAAGACAATTCTGGGTATATGAAGTATCAGATAATTTTGCGTTTAAATGGTATGTCAGCCGAGAAGAATTCGATGAAGTCATCGCTCACGGAGAAGGAAGAATTACCCTTGGAGAGAATAAAAACATAGCAAAACTAAGTCTCGGTCAGCATAATTTCGAATTAGAAGTAGCTACGGATTAATGAAATAGATGTTGTTGTACAAAAAATGAACATAATTCCAATAAGAATAGATGCTCATTTCTTTAGCTAATTAGGGACAAAAAAAAAAATTAATTAAAATGTGAAATTCAATTTAATTCAGTAGTATTGAACTCAACCTAAGATACAATTTTTTTAATGTCAAATAGATGTTTTGGAAGAAAAAGAAAAAAAATAATGTATTCGAATGTTCCCAATGTGGGGTAATTCACGATATGTGGCCTGCATTGACCTATGAATCTCCAACGCCTTATCACCAGTTAACAGATCACGAAAAAAAGACCATTGGAAAACTAAATACTGATTTTTGTGTTATAGAAAACCAAGAACAGACTGATCGATTTATCAGAGTAGTATTGTCGCAAAAAGTGATTGATTATTCACAGGATTTAGAATATGGAGTATGGGTGTCTTTAAGTGAAAAAAGTTTTAATGATTACAAGGAGAATTTCAATAATGAAGAACATCAAACTGAATATTTCGGATGGTTATCTAATGATATCCCTCAGTATGATTTTTTTGAAAGTATCCCTATGACTGTGCATACAAAAAAAGGAAATACTAGACCGGAAATAATTCCTCACGATGATTTTCATCATCCCTTTATACGAGATTACTATAATGGAATCTCCAAAGAAGAAGCTGAAACAAGAATACATCAAATGATGGATAGAATAACCAATAGCAATGAAATTAAAAGTAATACTGAGGGGTAGTCAAATAGGTTTGTTGCTAATATCCGTAATATGCTTGGGTTGTGTATCTACTAAACCACTAGTAGGAACATATTCTGAGGAGTTCCCACCGGATATTGCTAGTTTTGAGAGTGAACAGTACACATTTTTAGAAAACAATCGATTTATCTATCATTTTTCTAGTGATATGGCATCCTCAAATGCATATGGTAAAGGAATTTATAAAAAGATAAAAGACAGCATTTATTTTTATTTTGATGGAGTATCTCTGGATACCACTAGTTCAAAAATTAGTAGTTCAAATACATCTAAAACTAAAACAGATGCAGCAGTTTATAAAATAACTGTTCGTTCTGAAGATCACAAAGTAATGCCTTTTGTAAACATTGGAATTCGTGATAGCCTTGGATTGACAACAAATATGGTAACTACTGGGAAAGACGGAAAAGCAGAAATATTAGCCCGTAAAAAGCTTCATCCTAAAACACTGGTTGTATCATTTACAGGTTACCAAGAAATATCAATTTCATTGCTAGAAGATCAGAATGCCAGTTTTCAGGTGGTATTAGCTACTAAAAAAGGAAATGTACTAGAAAAATCTGTTAGAAAATATGAATTGAAGTACAAGACTAAAGGCAAAATTGCTATTGGAGATGGAATTTTTGATACTGCTAAAAATGATGAATAGTATCTTAAAACACTATTCATCATTACAGTATAAAAAAGTGTTTTACTTACTCCACTCAATTTTTATATCGTTGAAAATCACCCTGTCTTCTATCATATCGGAGCTACGTGTTCCTTCTTTATGGTATTTAAAAGGTAATGGAAATCCTTTAATAATTGTTGTCTCAGGAACAACTCCTTTAAAAATGTAGGTGCATTTCAGTGGGGTATCACGATAAAGGGCGGTACTTGCGCCAAAAAATCCTTTTACTTCAGTTGCTCCCAAAAATGCTTTATGAAGTAACACTTCATTACCTCCAGCTTCAATAATAGACTTTACACTTGTTGACATTCTATCTATATTGACCCCTGAATTGGTAAATAAAACTTCAATTTTTACGCTTTGCTCACGAGTCTCTCCAGTAACACTCAGTAATTTAACTTGAATGTCTTTTGACTTAATTTCAGCTTTGGGTTTAGTAAGCAGTAAAATGTTCTTTAACGCTATAATCTCTTTTTTTAATAGCTCGCTCTGTGCTATGATTTCTTTACACTCCTCTTGTGCTTGTATCGGTATCAAAATAAGGCTTATTGCTAATGTTACTATAATTTTTTTCATAGGGAATAAGTATTAATAAGTTTAAAATTGTGTGAAATTAATATATCAAAAGCTACTGGTCGTTTTTGCAATATTTCCAGCCATCAGTAGTTTTCCTAAATTCTAGATTTTTAATAAAAGTATTTCGATCTTTATCTGGCCCCAGTATAAAAAAAGGTGTTTTCTCTTCCACTTTAAATTTTACACGCACATTGGCAGCGTTGAATTGTGGGATTTCCTGAATTTCTAATATTTCATCTATGGTATACGTTGCTAGTCGTACATAAGCCCCTTTAGACTTCCCAAATAAAGCACCCATAAATTTATCAGAATCATTGGCAACATCTTTAGTTGTAACGTATGTTTTGCCTTTTTCGGAGAGAGATACTTCTAATTTTTTACCTGTTCCGGTCATAGAAAGTAAACCTTCTGCTACGAGCTTATCATATTTTTCTTTCTTTTTTTTGTCATATCTAAAGTTCACCCTGCCTAGATCCAAAAGACTGTAATCATTCAGATAAGGATTGGATTCACACTTTTCAATAAGTTTTTTTGCTTTGTTTTTGCTCAACTCTCCTTTATCACAGGAGATTAGTACCAAGAAAATACACAATAGTGCTGTGGTTTTAATCATAATTAGTTAGTTCAATGATCGTGTGAGGATCGGTTTATTATTTTAATGAGTTTTGGAAATATAATTGATGGTTTGAATATTCCCTAAAATTATGTTTTCAAAGCAATCAATTAATATGCCAAAATTTTGGCATATTTTACGAATTCTTATTTCTTTGCTGGAAAAATTATGGATATCATCGGACTCGAAAAAATATTATTGGAATATTTTAAGACTACAGATCCTACTTCAGGGCAAAAGCATTTAAAACCCTAGAACTTTTTCTCGATAGTCTTTATTAATCAGCGCTTTGAATCTCTTGTTGTTTTTACTTTTTTTAAGTGTATTTTCTTTATTGATAAGAGTTAATGCTGTTTTTAAGATGATATTGAAGTTTTCTGCGGAGTTTTTGCATCTTTTTCTAGCAGAGTCTTCACTAAATACCACGTCAAGGACCCAATGTAATTGATTTTCTATTGACCAATGCTTTCTAATAGCATTGTTTATAGCTGTAGCATCGTTCGATAGATTTGAAATATAGAAACGAGTTTCATTAGTTGTTTTTTGTGATGATTTATGATAGACTTCTTTTTCGACCACTATAAAGGACCTCAAATCCTTCCACTTCTCAGAATTTTCTAGATGACTTAAATTCGTGTAAATTTTACAAATTCGCTTTTCCACTCTTCCATGACCACAATCATCTTGTTGAGTTATTTCGATAGGTTTTTCTAATTGCAATGTGTCTTTTATAGCTAAATGAAGTGTTCCTTGGTTTGCTTTAGCCGCTATAATATAATTGGCATTTTTGGATCTTATCTGCTCTACAATTGTTTTTTGACAACCCATCGCATCAATGGTAACAATACTGTTTTCAATGAATAATACATCTAGTAACTCTGTAATGGCACTAATTTCGTTACTCTTATCAGTGACTTTAAATTGACCTAGGCATAAACCTTGATCTGTAGCCATAGCACTTACAATATGTGGAGTTATACTTTGTGGGGCTGATAAGTTTTTTGCGCCCCGAACAGTTTTTCCATCCAAGGCTATAACCTCTAAACTATTTGGGTTACGAAGTGAATCAATCCAGTTCCTAAAACAATTTTGAAAGCTTGATGGGTCTAAGGCCATAAAGAACCTACGCATAGTATCTTTTGATGGAAGTCCATTAGAAAAGGAACCATATTTTTTTAACCAATCTATTTCGTGTTCCCCAAACATCAATATACGATCCCATTCTTGGCAGCCACACAACACAGCACTAACGGTAAGTAATAGAATATCAGACATACAATGTCTCAAATTTCCTTTATTAGTACGACGAGGGTCTTGCAAAGTGGAAAAATAAAAATGAAGAAAATTCCTGTTAAATTTTGAATTTGACGTAGTTGACATTTTTTTTAATTCCCCTATTGGAGAAAAATGCCGTATGCATACTGCTAATTTAAACGAATCCTAGAACTTTTCAAAAGTTAAATGCTTTTGCCTTGGATCCTACTTGGAAGTATACTATAAAATCGACTAGTGACATTCCTGTAGGAGTATCTGATATCAGATCTGTAAGTATTCGTGGTACGCATATTAAATTCTATGAGCAGATGCTTATAGAAAAATCAAGTAGTACAATTTATTGGATGCTTGATATAAATCACTAATTCACCACTAGCAGTGTTTTTTTATAATCCCTTTAAAACCTCAATTACGCTATGTGCTGTATACGTATTTTCTACTTTTTCACTTTGAAAAACCATAAAATACTTAAATTTTTCTCCTGCTAACTTTTCCCATGTTTTACCTAATATATTTTTGTTTCGACTATCTTCATTTACAAGATGATCTCCTTTAGTTTCTAATAAAATAGTATTCCCTTTTTCGGTATAAAGGATAAAGTCAGGGTAATGGTTAGAACTAAAGCCATTTAACGGAAAACCTTTATTGGTTTCAAAATTTCTATGCCAAAATACAATATTCTCTAATGAAGCAACCTCTAAAATCATAGATTGTTCATAGTTATTCATTTTACCCTCTCGTTCATATAAGGATTTATTGATGTTAGTACTTAAACTTAATGGAGTAATCTTTTCTAGAAATTCAAAACTGTTTCGTACTATTATTTTATTGCTGTCTATCAAAACCTTAAACCTTTCTTTGGCATAAGTATCTGATAATTTTTTAATCTTATCCTTGATTTTCTTTACATAGATAAAATCATTTTCTACGATATCTCTAATTTGTTCAGGGTTTAGGTTTTCAAAAACTCTACCTATATACTTTTTAAGTTCTTGGTGCGAGATAGGTGTCATATCTCCTAATTTACTAACAACAATACTACTTACTTGGTTTATTTGAGATTCTTTAGGTTTTGAAAGTATAGTGTCTACCAATACTGTTTTTGTCCTTGCATTTACTTTTCTGGCAGTTGCAGTACCCTTGCTTTCATCAAAATCTACAGCAATGATATCTTTTGAAATCTCATCAAAAGTTACCTCTGTATTATAATTTGATAATTTAAACCCATCTAATAAACTATTTTTGTGCAATAGTTCCCATTCCGCATTGAGTTCTGGAAATAAATCACTTTGTAAATCATCTTTCTTTTCTATATGAAATTGAGGTAATTTTAGTTGGCTTGCAATGGCAGTAAATTGGGTGTCCATTTTATAGATAGGCGGTTGTGTTTTCATAACTTCTGTAAATATGGAAGTGTTATCATCAATTTCTAACTCATTTACTTTTTGCTCAAATTCTGTACCTTGTTGTTCCGCTTTTTCTGTGATTTGCGTTAGTAACGGATTACTTTGTTTGATGGTTTCAAGGGTTACTTCCTCATTAGGATTAAAGGTAATAGCTTCTACATTAAAATCTTCATCAGACTGTACTTCATTTTCTGTGGATTTATCATCCTCAAAAATATTTCCTTGAAGTATTTCATTAGGTGTTAATTCTTCTTCTGGTTGTTCTTCTGCGTAATAGTCATCTTTACTAAAACCAGATTCCTGTAAACCTTTAACTATATTATCTAAAGTATCATTAAATTTTGAAGATGCTGTAAGTACAAAAGACATATTTAGTAAGGCATTTTCGTGCTTAACTACATATGGTTGTCTTAATACTCTCCCTAAAATTTGTTCTACTTCTACAGCTGAAGATTTATCTGCCAAAGAAGCTAAAATGTACGCATTAGGACAATCCCAACCCTCCTTTAAAGCATTAACGGTAATAATGTACCTTACAGGGCAATTTTTAGACATTAGATCAATCCCCTTTAATTCATCGATACCACTGGTTTTTATTTTTATTTGTTCTTCAGGTATTTGTAATTTTACCAACTGTTCTTTTATTTTTTGGAATGTGGTATTGTCTTTTCCTTTAATATTAGACTGCGCTTGAAATAAAATAATAGGTCTTATATATTTACCTGTTTCCTTTTCTTCTTCCTTAGCTATAAGTTCTAACTGTCTTTGTAAATGCAGAGCAGAAGTAATAACTTCTTCTTTTTTATGATGATTATATACTACCACAGGTAGCTTTACCATATTTTCCTTTTTAAGTGCTAAAGCATTTACATAGGAAATAATATTACTATTTGCTTTTGGAGTAGCCGTTAAATCTAAAACCAAAGAAGGGTTTAAATTATTCAACATTTCTACACTTAAATCACTTTCTGCATTATGGCTTTCATCTACTACTACAATAGGATTTAAACTTCTTATTACATTGATTAATGCAGTTTCATCTGTGTCTGGTAATACCAAATCTTGATCAACAATAGTGTTTCTAAAAGATTCTAATGCACCATTTTCTTGAAACACTTTTCTGTCATCCTTTTTTCTGCTATTTATTCTTAAACTACTAAAGTTAAATACAAAAATGTTGAGTTGTTCAGTTACAGAAGTAGGGTTAAAATTAGCCCCTTGTAATAGTTGGTCTTTTTCATACACTTCAACCCTATTACCAAATAGGCTATTTAATTTCTCTCTGTACGGGTGATTAGGATTAGATAGATTTTTCACGGTTTGCTGTAGCAAGTTAGACCAAGGTACTAACCAAACCACTGCTTTTACATTACCTTGATTAAAATGTTTGTTTATAGTATGCAAAGCATTACAAGCTATAAATGTTTTACCTCCAGCAGTTGGTACTTTTATAGCTATGTGTACTGCATTAGGGATATTATCTTTATAAGGTGTCATACCAGAAAATGAACCATCTAACTGCGGTGTGTAGGGCATACCTAATTTATCCTCCCAATATTGGTCAAATGCTTTTTTAGGTGTTTCCTCTTTTTGAGTATAGGCAAGAAACTGTTCTAAATCTTGTATTACTTTATGTTGATATGGTTTTAACTCCATTTTCTTTTTTATTGCTTAAAATCTGGTAATATCTCTAGGTATTTTTTTAAAAACTATGTGGTATTTATCCATAATAGCTTTATTTAACAAACACAAATCTGCATATACAATATATTGTTGTGCTTTTGTTTTTAGACTTCTTAAATAACTTTCATCTAATGTGGTTAGACTGTCTTTTTCATAATAAAAATAATAGGCCGTATCATTTTTTGTACCTAGTAAATAGGTTTCATTTTGTGCTTGGTAAGGACTTCTGGTTTCAGAATACCAGACATATTCTTCTATTTTATCTTTACCAACTACCTCATTTAATAGTTCATTGTCTAAAAACAATGGATCCCCTAGTTCATAGTAGGTGAAATCTCCACCAGTACCTTCAACTGCTTTAGAGTCTTCTCCATAGCCACTAATAACTCTTTTTACTCTTTCTGCTGTTACATCTTTTGCATAATCTTCCATTTCAATCAAAATGAATTTTCTGTTACCTCCATCTTGTTTATTTAGATTTAATACTGCGTGAGCAGAAGTACCCGATCCTGCAAAGGAATCAAGCACATAAAAATCCTTAGTATTGAAGATAGAAATTAAATATTTAATTAATGTGGTTGGTTTTGGGAATGAAAATGAAAATCCCATATTTTTTAGTTCATTACTCATATTCTGAGTACTCCCCATATTCATTAAAGAGCTTATAACGTGACTCTGTTTTCCTCTTATTTTCTCACTTTCAATAGCTCCATTTTCTGTTAAATAAAAACTTGTTAATTGCTCTTTGGTATCAATAACAGGAGTTAAATTATTTTCTAAGAACAGTTCAAAAATTCTTTTTGAACTCCAGCCACTCTCAACAATAACATTATTTTGAAGTTCATAATTCTTTATAATGGCATCACTAAGAAAATGTGGAAATGAATTACTTCTTTTTGGTATAACTCCTTCTTTAAAAGAGGCTTTAAAACCAATAGGTAGCTCAATTTTACTTACTGGATTTTTTGATCCATTTTTAACAATAGTATTAACTATTTTATCTTTAAAAAGTTTACTTGTTTCTTCAACATTTAAATCAATAAGCTCTGGAAATTCAAAAGCTTCTATTTTTTTACTAAAGCATAAGATGTATTCATGATTAATTTTGATTTTGGCTTGATTATCAAAATTTCCATCTGTTCTCCATGTGAATGTTGTAATAAAGTTTTTCCTACCAAAAATCTCATCGCTAATTAATTTCAAATGTTGATATTCATTATCATCTATAGAAATAAAAATTACACCATCATCAGTTAATAGCTTATGAAGAAGTTTTAATCTAGGATACATCATGCATAACCACTTATCATGTCGAGATAAATCTTCACTCTCTTTACCTACTGCTTGCCCTAACCATTTTTTTAGCTTAGGATGACTTACATTATCATTATATACCCAAGCTTCATTACCTGTATTATAAGGAGGGTCAATATAGATGCATTTTATTTTTCCTTCATATTCTGGTAATAGGCTTTTTAAAGCTTCTAGATTATCTCCATGTATAATTTTGTTTTCAGAAGCAGCATCTTTACTTTCTTTACCATTAGTAAAGGTATATTGAGGTTCTAAAATTTTATAGGGTACATCTTGATGGTGGTTAATTACTTTTTCTTTTCCTATCCAGTTAAGTGTTGGCATATAGTATTCTTTAGGGATAAAAATAGTACTATTTTTTTATCGATAAAAAGAAACAATGGTGTATGTAAGAATTGAATAAGATAAAACACCCTTTTTCAACCTTCCTCATTTAATCTTTGAATAAAAATAAAATAAGTTAAGATTTTAAAAAGTTCTGTTTTATATGATAAGTTTTTGAACTTAGAAAAGTACTGGTGATCTAACAAAACAGCTAATGCATAGAATATTTAAAAACATGGCTTAAAAAATTTCGTACCCCTTCCTCTTTCGATAGCTTTTGATATCACTACAACTCATTTTTTCTATGTCTAGGGGTACGAATTTCGTACGAGGATATTCCATATTTCCTTCAGAATTTAGCTGTCAAAGGTTTAGATACCAAGCCAAATATTCACGTAAAAACAGTAAGAAAAATGGCACATACAAAAGATTTAGACTACAAAGCAGCATATGCCACAGCGGTCTTTGGTTTATTAGTTGGAATGGCAGTCGGCGCATTCTATGTAGCTCCGAAACTAGAAAAAAGAAAAGCTAAAAAACTTGCAGCAGCAGCTGCTAAAGCCCCACAAGTCCCAAACAAGAAAGTGTAACCCTTTAGAGAGGGGCATCACGGATGCCATTAGTTATTAGAATTTGGATAGGATTTGAGGGAGGAAAAGTCAAACGCTGTCTATGACAGCAAAAATTAAAGAAAATGAGTTACAATGATGAATTAATGAGATATCAGGACGATGCGGAAGATCGTTATGATGACTATGACGGAGATATGGAAATGCATGACGGGTATGACGACTATGAGGATGAGGAAGATGACTTCGATTCAGGTTTTGAAGGAAATGAAGATGGGTACGATGACTATGATGAAGAATACGAAGATGAATATGTAGATGACTACGAAGAGGACGATTATGACGATTACACCCGTACTTCTATAGGTAAAATTGATCCCAATGATAGAACGCTAACCGTAGTTGTTAGAAATACATCTGCGGAGGCTGCTGAAGCCATTGTTTTTGGTGGGAACGAAAATGCAGCACAACCTGCTGGAGTTACTGTTAATGTTGAGGAATCCAGCCACAATGAGGTAAAGGAAGAAAGTAAAGCGAATCCTTTCAAGATATCGGGGATGAAATACTCCGTATCTAATCCTTTACAATTCGATAATGTACTTAAGCTTACCAAACGAACAGCTACTGGATCGAATACCATTCGTGTCTATCAACCACGTAACGCCACATCACCACAGAACTTTACACAACAACTTATTGATGATGATAACTTCGAACTTAATGTTACGGGTCAGGATTCTTTACGTGTAACTGTAAATCCAGATACTACGGCAGTATTCACTTTTACCATCAAGGCAAGAGCAAACATGGGTAACCTGTTAAAAGGTAATAATGTAGCAGAGTTGTCCAGAGTTCCAAGAACTACAGGGTTACCACAGATTGATTTGATCCGTAGAAGAAAACGATCTACAGCCTTTGGAATCCGTCCACGTAGACGAAGACGCGTTCGAAGAAGACCTGTACGCAGATATGGTAGACCAAGACGCGTAAACAGATATCCGATATCCAGTTTACGTAGACGTAGACTTCGATAGTTCCCTATAAGCACAGGTAACACCTGTTTTTAATAACCAAGATCCAGCCAAAGCGATTAGGAATATTCCAAGGCTTTGGCTGGTCTCATTGAGACCTTAATTAAAGAAGCTTATGAAAATATCGAAGAGACATAGACACAAAGGCTTAGCGCAAAATAGCATTGACTATATCGTTCTGAGTAATCCTGAACCCATACGTAAGATCATTTTTGAATGCGGATATGAAGTTCCAAAAGATTTGCACACTCTTGTAAAAGCAACTAAAGAGCTGATACAAAAAAATGGCACTACGGTAATTTCAGAAGTACTACAGCATCATCCAGATAAGAAAGCGATACTAGCTCTTAACAAGAAGGAAAAGAAAAAACCCTGTAATTCTTGCAACAATCATAATTACAATGGTGAAAATAATTTTTGTGGTGAGTGTGGGCATTCCAACTACAATGGATCAGGAGATGAAGATAGCTTCTTAGATCAATTTTCAGATGCAAGTGACAAAGAGGTTAAAAGCTATTATGACCGTATTGTAAAGAAATCTAATGCCAATCCAGAAGATCAGAAGTTGGCATCGGAAGTACAAATGGTCTGGAATGAATTGCGCCAGAGAAAATTGACTGAAAAAGATAAAGATGCTACTCCTGTTGTTTCAGAAACTCAAAAAGCATCTGTATTAGGAAAAGATGAACTAGTGCTTTTAAGTGTGGTTTTTATCGCAGGATATTTAGTTGGTGCTACCCGTATGGGTACTTCATAATTAAAAAAAGAAAGAGATGAAACAGAGTTTTCAAAAAAAATATAATGATTCGATCAATCTAATCAGTCACTTGATACTAACCAAACCCAAGCCTGTTATTGGTTTGTTGGCTACACATGGAATAGTTTTTAAAGGAACACCCAGTAGAAATCAAATTATCGATGAAGTGGTGGAACTACTAAAATCAGATAATGGAAAATTTGAAGATGATTTAGGAAATCTGTTAACGGTTCATATTCAGTATCAAGGTAAGGAAATGCTCTCTTTAGAGCAAAGTGATTTCAGTTCCTACGATGATGGAGACCAAGACGAAGATGAGTTTTGGGGGGCGCTCGCAAAAGGTGCAATAGGTATTGTTGGAGGTTTATTAGGAAAAAAGAAAAGAAGGAGAAGAAGCCGTGGTGGAGGAAATGCTGCTGCTGCACAAGCAGCACAAGCAAAACGTGATATGCAATTACAGGCGCAAAGAATGCGAGAATCACGTAGACGCCGAGAAGAAGAAGCGCGTAGACGGAGAGAAGAAGCTGAACGCAGACGCCGAGAAGAAGAAGCACGGAGACGAAGAGAGGAAGAAGCCAAAAGAGAAAGAGAAGCAGCAGCAAAGAAAAGGCAAACTAATACGATGCTGATGGCAGGAGGTGGAATTGTACTTTTAGCGATTGTAGGTTTTGTAATGGCTAAATCGAATTCCCCCAGACAGACAGCTCCTTATGTAGCCCCGCAGCCTATTTCCAATAGATAATTTAATGATGTAAATCAAAGAAGATATGATTGAATACCCAATAGCTATAGACGAAAATGACACTAGCGAGTATGATCCGTTTTTACATCATGTGATTCGTCATAAGCTTCGTAAAAAGAAGAATCGAAGACGGTTAAAAAAGCTTTTTCGTAAACATCCTAAAACAAGAATATTACGTTCCATAGGGATTGGTAGAAAAAGGCGTAGAACCCGTCCAGTGGGACGCCCCATAAGAACACTAGACAAGCGATATCGCAGACCAATTGGTCGCCCCGATAGAAATAGACAGCTATCAAGACAGGGTACTATTAAAAAACCATTTCGAATGCCACCTATCAAGTTTGGAAACCCGATACATCGGGATTTAGAACAAAATAGAAGGATTTCAAAAATAGGGATAAGAAAGCCACTTTATAAGGGAACGCCTATAATGCCTGGCGATCCTTCGAACCGAAGAAAACCACCTATATCTGTCCCCAACAAGAAGGGAAGACCAAAAGTATCAAAAGATATCGTCATTCCATACAAAAGAAGATATGGTAGTCGTAAGGGTAGCGTAGCACCTGTTACACCCAGAAGAAGTTCGAAAGAAGCGATATCAACGCTAGAGGAAGAATTGCCGATAGTAGCACAAGATATGATAGCATCAAATATGGAAGTAATAGATGAAAAAGAACAAAAACCAGAGAAGCCTAATAACAAAAGAAAGATGCAAAACATCATCGGAGTTGTTGCTTTAGGACTTGTAGTAACCGGATTTGTACTATATAAAATGAAAATGAAAACAGCAACAAATGGACGTACTAGCTGATACTATAGAACAGGCTTTTACAGAAGCAGGAGAAATCCCATTAGGGTTTCTATTTGCATCGGTGAAAAACATTGGGAATTCCGAAGTAATCATAAATAATGTGCCATTGGCACCGGGAGATGCAAAATCATATCCCTTTGTTGGAAAGCCACATAATGCCAAATCGTTCGATCCATTGGATTCCACCTTACAGGTGATGTATATTATTTAATAAGAATTACTAAACGAATACTATTATGATAGCAGGAGAAACAGAAATGTTAATGGCAGATCACTTAGACGATGAAGCCTATGATGAGTTCATATTTGGAAGTAAAGAGAAAAGGGCTAAAAGACGTGCTGCCAGAAAAGCAAGGAGAGCCAAAAGACGATCTAATCCTAAACGAATTGCTAGAAGACAAAAGAGAAAAAACTTCTTCTCGCAATTAGGACAGGCTTATAGGGACTTAGGAGGTGGTGCAGCTATTGGTGGGGCAATAGATACTATTGTCAGTAAACCTACACCGATACCACTGCCAGAATTATATGCAGATCAGAAAGGAGATACTTCTTCTGATTTCAGAGTAGGGTTAAGAAATGAAGCCACTAACCAGACTCCTAAAAAAGATACCACTACAATAATACTGTATGTTGCTATAGGAGTCGTTGTGGTAGGAGGAATTGGAGTATTAGCCTACAAAACTCAGAAGAAATAGAGGCCAGCACAGAAATCAAAGTTAACGATCATGATCATTCCCATTCCTTCGCTTAGAAAACGATTTACTATTGCTATTACTATAAAGGTAAAAAGAGCAATGCACGTTGGATTTAAAGTATATGATCCTTTATCCCCAAACACGCACTATTTCCGTCGGAAAGCCTATTTGGAGAAAGGGCAAAAAAGAAGTATTAAAATTCCTTTACCTGTTTCTCCGGATGAATTGGAATTGGAGGTATATGATAAAAAGACAGGCGATGATAAGGGTATTGATATACTCGATTTTAAAGTAGTGATGATGGACGAACCTAAGATTTGGACGACTCCGGAACAACAGCGGTTTATGGAGTTTGCTATTCAGTTTGCCCAGAAGGCGGGGTATGTTCCAACAGGTTTTTATGATAGCTCACAAGGTGAGTTTTTGTTTCAATATTTACCTAGCATTGTTGATGCTTTTGGAAAGGAACTGATTACTCCGGCACGGATACATCGTAAAATGCCAAGAGTTCAGATATCACAACGCTTATTTAAAACCTATACGATCCCTGTTAGGGTAGCCATATTAGCTCACGAGGGATGCCATTGGTTTTTAAATACCCGTAGTGAGACAACAGCAGATTTATGCGGGATTCGGCATTATTTAGACTATGGTTTCCCTAAGATAGAAGCGGTGTATGCAGCTACAAAAATTTTTAGTCAGTATCCTGAATTGGTGGGTGCAACACAAGTTAATAGAACCAAAGAAATTGTTCAGTTTATAGATACATACACACTAGCGCAATGAAAAGAAACACCGAAATAGTATTAATAACAACAGGGATTACCCTTGCAGCGCTTTGGTGGGTTTTATTTGATCGTGATGATAAGGATGGGAATGATACTACGAAGAAGAATGATGATGTATCCTCTGAAGAAAAAGAAGATGTTATGGTTGCAGAAGTGATACATTCAAATCAGAACGATTCTTTTGTGAAAGTAAATCGTCCGTTTGCTAAAAAAACATCAAAAAGAATATTTAAAGGTTTAGATAGAAGTACTATAAAATTAAACAATGAAGCTTTTTATAAAACGCTTCAAGATAGCTATGAAACTACACAATTAACTATTACAAACACCTCTGATGTAGAACGTGAAGTTCGGTTATGGGCAGGTAATAAAAAGCCTCCCTTAAGTCCAACATTACCAGGAGATGTAGCAGATCATATTTTTAGGACGGTAAACGTCAGTTCAAGTTTAGGAACAGGTATCTATCCGCAAGGAATTATTGTCAACCCGTTTAATGGATTTACTTATATAGCAAATCAGTTATCCCAAAATATTAGTGTACTCAATACTGAAGGGGTTTTAATTTCCCTTGTACCCATCACTGCTAATGGCAGTAGTTTGCCAAATCCAGCCTATGGCTGGGGGCCTGTAGACCTTACCGTGAATAGCCAGCTTAGTTCCCCAAACTTTGGTAAGGTCTACGTGGCAAACGTAGTTGGAGATACCATAACGGTGATTAATACACAATTGGAGGTAGAAAATACGATACAAGTCGGTAAAAGACCTATTGGTATAAGTTTCAATCCTTTTAATTCAAATGTATATGTAGCTAATATTGCTGATGATACGGTTAGTGTCATTGATACTGTTACAGAAACGGTAATAGAAACGATAGGAGTTGGAAAAGCGCCAAGGAATATAGCTATTGTGGCAAGTACCGGATCGGTCTATGTGGTCAATTCTGGTGATGATAGTATATCAGTAATTGACACTAATAATCAGGTAAGCAGTACCATTGATACTATGGGAAGTGAACTTACAACAGCAGCATACCATCCAGTAAACAATAGCCTATATGTGGTTTCCTCTGGAGACAATACAGTAATCCCCATCGATCTGGGGTCAGAGACCCTTAGAGATAAAATAGCAGTTGGAGCTGATCCGTATCGTATTGTATACAATCCTACTAATGAACTACTCTATGTAGGGAACAGAGCGGATGATTCCTATTCTATAATAGATATCAACGATACAGTCATTGATACGCTTTTTTTAGGGGCTGTAGGTACAGGTTTAGCCATAGATCCTACTAGTGATAGGATCTATAGTAGTGATAGCACTAACGGTGCTATAAACCTTATTAGCTATAGCAGGGAAAGTAATAAGGTACTTATTAATGATGGGTACTATGGAAAACGAGAGGATTTTACGTTTAGCCCCGCCATTGTAAAGCACGTCAAGTTTGTGTTATCGGGTACTGAGCGCTTTAGGGTATTAAAACTCGAAGAAGAAACAGTTACGGGAAAAACAAGTATAAAACCTCTCTCTTTTTCAAGCTATAATAGCCCTCAAAACTTCGGAAATGTAGCAGAAGTATTTGAGATGAACGGAGCTATCATTGACGGTAAAAACGGATGGGTATTTAAAATAGCTGGAAAGCAAACCATCACTATACTCACCTATTACAAACAGCGAGATAGAGGCATCTTAAACCAAATAATCTAAAACTAAGAAAGATGAATAATGTATTAAATATAGCCTTGGCAGAATACGGAGTTACAGAAGTGGTCGGTGACCATCATAACTCTCGTATTCTAACATATTTCAAAGAGATCGGTCACAGGTGGGTTACAACGGACGAAACAGCTTGGTGCAGCGCGTACGTCAATTGGGTAGCTTTAAAAGCGGGCTGCGCCCGTAGTGGTAAGCTTACCGCACGATCTTGGTTAACGGTTGGGAAAAAAATAGCTAGCCCTGCCCTTGGCTGTGTAGTGGTCTTTTGGAGAGAAAGTAAATCTAGTTGGAAAGGTCACGTTGGTTTTTTTATCGGTTATAGTGAAGATAAAAAGTACATCTACGTATTAGGTGGAAACCAAAATAATAAGGTTTGTATTAAGCCATATCCTACTTATAGACTACTGGGATTCAGATGTATTAAAAATACATTCAAACCCATACTGGATGCTGCATAGTGGCACAAAATAAAAATGAACATTTAAAAAGATAGGAGATGAAAAACGTAGATTATTTAATTATTCAAAGTACAGAATCAGGCGAAGGGATTCCAGTAAGTAAAGCGGATATTATTGATTTGCATACTACGGCTGAAAGACAAGGAGGATATGGATTTAATCGTCCAGGTATTGATTACCTGATCCAGCCAGATGGAACAATGGAAACCTTAGTTTCAGAAGACAATCCAACCACTGTTGACCTATGGGGGATTTCTGAAGGAAAGCAAGGGATAATAGGGATCTGTAAACATATTGCATATGCAGGTGGGCGAACAGAAAAAGAGGTGAAGTCAAAAGATAGCCGTACTAAGGCGCAGCAACAAAGCTTAGAGGCTATTGTCAAGTTTTACGTCCTTAAATTCCCAAAAATTCAAGTGCTCGGGTTAAGCGAAGCTCCTGCAAAAAAAGGAGAGGAAAACCCTGCCTTTGATGTGTCCATTTGGTTAGAAGAAATTGGCATTCCAGAAATCAACATTTTTAAGAAAATCAAAAAGCAGTAGTGATGAAGAACACCATTTTAGCATTGGGTGTAGGTTTTCTTATTGGTAGGCATATTTATAAAAAGTATGATAAGAAAGAAGCCAGCCTCAAAGAAGCACAAGTTAGGAAAAGATTGATGGATACTTTAGAGGAGCTTGGGCTCTCAAAGCGAGAAGTCAAATCACAATCCAATCACATTTTAAGAAGATAATAAATACTATGCCAATCGAAATCAACATACAAAACAAAGCACTATTAGTGCCAGAGCCAAGTGATCCTTGTGAATTGTGGGTAGGTTATTTTAACAGCCTAAAGGCTGCCTTGGGCACAAATAACGCAAGGACAATCTGGCTAGTGACTTGGAAGACCAACGGATCGTCTAGTTGTACCACAAATGGAGATTTTAATCGGTGGCTAAAGAAAAACAAAATAGATGTGTCGAGTGCAGCAACAAGAGCTATTGCGGATGCATCAGAGATAGGAAGCAATTTTATGGGTTTAGGAAAGAACCTATCGAAAATAGCATCCGTTGCGGTACCTGTAACATTAACTTTTTTACTGGCAATCATTGCCTTGATTCTTTGGAATACAGCAAAGAAAGCAGATGTAACTGACCTTGCAGCAATTACACCAATGGGTAGATCGGTCGGAGCTGGAATCAAATTTTTGAACAAATGAGAAAGGTAGTTGGATTACAGATCACCGCATCCGCGGTAGGACTCATATTAGTTGGTACTACGTATATCGCTTGGCGTACTAAAAAGCGAAATAAACTTGCCAGTAGTCTATTGGGCGAATTAAATAAAAGTTTACACCCTGATGGGGAAGGATTAGAGCGTGCAGTGGCTTTAGATGTTAAATATGTGGATAGGGTTTTTAATTCTCAGTCTGGAAAAATAGTAGTATTAAAGAAGTCTACAGCAACACGATATGCGAATGAGATTCACCAAGGTTTTAAACCATGGTATATAGGAGGAGATGATGAAGAATTGATATATAGTGTTTTTAGAAACTTAAAGGATAAAGTACAAGTATCTCAGGTGGCTAAAGCATATCAAAGAGATTATCAGGTATCCCTAAGAGACCAATTAAAGGATCGCTTTGACAAAGATGAAATCAAAAAGGTATTAGGAATTATCGGGAGATTACCAGAATACAGAACAGTATAAAAGTAAAATAATGAAAATGACAAAAACAATGTGGTGGGTAATTGGAGGTGCAGGAGTAGCTGGGTTGGGTGTTGGTATCTACTTTTTTGTAAAGAAAGGTAAAAGTAATACCAAGATTTCATTCTCAAGCATTGGAAATAAAGGAAAGCCTGTGAAAGTAATACAAGGTGGCAGTGCCACCGCTGTGGCAGAACCAAATTGGAATGCACCTTTTAATATGAATTATATAGAAGATGTTAAAAAATGGTTGGGAACAAAACGCATCAAGGAATTGTCTGCATCTACTGCTCAAAAGTATGCGCTGGAATTGAAGAATGCCAAAGGTGTATTTGATGATGATGAAAAAGCAGTTGAACGTGTATTTAGGAGTTTACAAGACAAAACCCAAGTAGCCAGTTTATCCAAAGCATTTTATTTTAATCACGGTAAAAAAGATATGTGGCAGCATCTTCGAAGTTTTTTAAGTGATAGTGAGATGAAAAAGTTAGTTAAAGATCCTGTTCAAAGGCTGCCAAATTACAGACTCGTCTGACAAGATAGTAATCAATAGAGTTTTAATAAAAAATAATATGAAGATACAGCATAAAAAACCAGTAGTTAAGAAGCCCAAGAATGATGACAAAAGTCTATGGATCATTATCGGTGTTACTACACTCGTTTTGGGTGGAGTCGGTTATTGGTATTACAGAAAACGCAAAAAAAAATCAGCGATGTTCCCTGGTGGAGCGGAAGATCTTGATCGTGAGATAGCAAGTACCATTGCAAATAATACAACAAGAAGATCCACTATAACAAGAAGACCAACACGGTTTAGGTGTAATAGTAGCGGATATCCTTTAGCGTATGGTACTTGTTACAAAGATGTAAAGATTTTACAATCCTACTTAAGTAAAATCCATAAAGCAGATTTAGGGAGTTCCGGCAGCAATAAAGATGGAGTAGATGGGATGTTTGGAAATAAAACTAATAAGGCAGCTAAAAAACATTTACAAAAAACATCTTTTAATAAACAAGATATCGATGGAATGAGAACGGCAATTAAAATGATAAAGAGATGATACGTACAAATGATTTGATTATTGCAGGAGTTGGCATTGGTGTTAGCATTTTGGCGGTGTATCTGATAAAAGATCAAAAAAAGAAATCTGAAAAGGTAGCACCTGTATTGCAGAAAAGACAAATTGTGGAAGAAACGATAGTACCTGAACCTATTAAAAAGGTAACGCCAGAAACCAATTATGTTACTCCAAAACAGGAAGCAAAGAAAACTTGGATGTTGTCAAAAGGAAGTAAAGGAAAAGAAGTTGAAAGGTTGCAGATTTGGCTCTTAAGACATCACGGTTGGAAAGGGCCTGTAACAGGCATTTATGATGAGCAGACCGATAGACTGGTTAAGAAGCGCTTTAAAACCGAAGGTGTTGACAGAGCCACCTATGATAAACATCAAATGGGGATTCCGATTCACGAATTGATTAAAGCTTAAGAGTCATGGAAGGAAGAAAGAGAAACCTAAATAGCCTATTAGATGCACTAGTAGACAAGGATGGACTGAAAACGGAGGTAACAATTACGCTGACCAATCAGACCTTACTAAAAATCATATTAGGAATGCTGTTAGCTGGTGTAGCCATTGTTGTGGTGGCTAATATGGTTAAAAACCTATTTCCAAGCTCGCAATTGGCAGCAATAGAAAATGAAGTATTAAAAATTAAACAAACCCTTAAATCTTAGAATTATGGAAATCGTATTGGATCAGTTTACAAATTTTTTAAATACCCTTGATTGGGCGTACATCTTCTCTTTTATGCTTCTTACCTATGTCATAAACTATTATAAAATACCTGAGTTTGTAGGTAGAGGATTAGGGATTAAATTGAGAAACAGATACCAGGTACTCATCATAGGATGTATATATGCTGTGGTAGTCTTTTGTATTAGAGGATATGAACTATCAAACGTACTCTGCCTTTTTATCTCTTTCCTTTTTGCTACGGCATTTTACAAGTTTCTGCTTCAAGTTGTAGTTGAAAGGTTTCTTCCAAAGAAGAAAACAGAAAGCCCATAATAGGCATTTGAAAACTTTTTTAAATGATATATATGAAACATTATAAATGGATACTACCCCTAGTAGCAATTATAGGGATCGTTGTAGCGCTCTTCTTTATCATTCCTGCAGAGGATGATGTAACTAATCAGATACAAAAGATTGAGATTGAAGAATTGAAGCGTGAAAATATGACCCTTATACAAACTAATGAATTATTAGATAGTAAGGTTGAGCTATTAGAATCTATGGCAGATAGCCTAACGGTTTTGATTAACGTAGATAGCCAAGTAATAGAAAAATTAAAGCAAAGAAAAGATGAAAAAGTTAGTGTTATTAATGACTTTACTGATGATGAGCTTTATCAGTATTTCTCAAGATTTAGTACCAAAGGTACAACTGATAGAAAATGAAAAACACTATTGCTTTACCATTGCTCAATCTCGTGAGATAGCGAAGCTACTGGAACTTGGAAAATACAATGATTCTCTTGTAAACAGTCTATCAAAGAATATTAAAAGATTTGAACTTGTAACCCAAAATAAGGATAGTGTTATCTCTTTCCAGTCCGACCAATTGGAGAATTATGCAGTAATGGTAGATAATAATGATCGAACTATTATGCTTTTGGAACAAAGTATCAAACGAAAAGAGAAAAAGATTAAAAGAAGTAAGCTACACAAGATTCTACTCGGAATAAGCATAGTGACACTTGGAACATTATTAATTAGCAAATAAGTGAGGAAATGGAAGGATATCAATCAGATTTCAGAATATCAGCTATAAGAGGAGAAGACAATGTACCTCTAGAAAATAGTCTGGGTGGATATGGAGTTACGACAGGAACGGATGATAATGTATATGAATTGGTACTAGATCCACCATTAACTAAAGAATATGCAGTAGGATTACCATTGGAACTAAAATTTCACGAAGCAAATACCGATGAAGCTACACTAAATATTGACAAGCAAGGAGCCGTACCATTAAAAAAGTTTGATGGGGAATCATTGATTCCTATTGTAAATGGGGATTTAAAAACAGACTTGATTTATAAGTTAGTTTTTGATGGGGATTGTTTTCAGGTATTAACGGGGATTTTTTTATCAACTGGAATTAGTGAAAACAGCTTGGAAGTATTAGAAGTGATTGATCAGAATATTAATTCTGATGATGTTTTTTATGTAAACAATAAGAACAAATATGCAGTAGTTAATGGGAATTTGATTGTACCTCAAAACCTTCGATTAAGAAGGGTTGGCGGAGCTGGACAATTAGGTGGTACTGCAAGTGGAGGGATTGTTTTAAAAATGCCAGTAGCTTTAGATGTTGCGGGAACAATAGCTTGGACTACACATTCAAGTGAAGGTAATTTCTTTTTTTGTCAGTTAAGTGGATTTGGAGCGCTAAGTATTACTGGAGAGTTTACTTCAGATTTGGATGAAGTAGCAATTAACTTTCCGGTCTATGTTGCCAAAACCCCTTTGGAATTTCCTGCTACTCCAGTGTTTAACGTTCCACCAGTACCATAAAACATATCGCTATGTCATCTGCTAAAGAAACTTTTGTACTTCGATATTATCCGTATGCTAAAAAGGCTTCAGAAAAAACGGGAATCCCAGTGATCTTTGCATTAGCGCAAAGTGCCTTAGAATCTGGTTGGGGGAAATCGGCGAAGGGAAATATGATGTTTGGAATAAAAAAAGGATCAGGAAGAAATTACGGAGGGTGGCAGGGTCACAGCCAATTAATTACAACCACGGAGTATTCGTCCGTGCCGACACGGCACTTTCCTTTTATTTATCCTGGGTATCCTATTCAGCAATCCAATGGAAAATGGAAGTATAGAATAAAAGATGTTTTTAGAGCCTACCCCAATCCATTTTTCTCATTTATCGATTGGGCAGGGTTGTTATTTAAGAACAGAAGATATAGCCTTGCGATGCAATATAGGAAAGACCCGTATCGATTTGCAGATGAAGTAGCCAAAGCTGGATACGCTACAGATCCGAACTATGCCAGTAAGGTCAAAAGAATTATGAAAGAGATCGAGCAGATTGTTGTTCTGAAGAAATTAGATAAAAAAGAAGTAAGCATTGTGCTTCCAATGGCAATTATGGGGATGAGTGTCATTGTGATCATTATTGCTGTGTTTAAAAGTAATTCGAAACAATAATAGTATGGAGTATTTAAAATTAGCAAGTGTCGTTTTAGGAGCGCATGGTTTGTGGAAGCTCGCAGAAACCCTATTGCAGCACAGAACACAAAAAAAGTTTAAAAAAGCTGAAATTAACAACCTAAATGTACAGGCAAATGATGTGGTAATTTCCAATTTACTAAAGTGGTCTGAAAAAATGGAAGTTAGAATTGACGAATTAGAGAAGAATAATAAGGAGATGAAGGCCATTATCGTTAAACAACGTAAACGGATAAGTGACCTCGAAGTATACACCGAAAAACTAGAACATAAATTAAAAAAGCACGAAGAAAAAAATGAAAGCAGATAAAGGAAATATAACAATGAACGTTCTTTTTGGTGTTTTTTTGGTCGTAAATATCATTAGAATATATGGGAATATTCAAGATCGTAATCGAAGGATAAAAGAAGAAGGTAAACGCGAGGAAAGATGTAATTGTGGGGATAAAGAATAAGTATATATGGTTTGGGATAGGAACAGCTTCCGTAGTCATTATAGGAGCTATTGCTATTACTAGATTAAAATCAAAACCAAAACAAAAAGTTGATCTTACCAAATTTGACAGCCCTGATATTAAAGGATCTGGCAGATGTATGGATAAGGAATTTATTGAGATGCTACAAAAGTTGGCTAAAGTTACCAAACTACCCATTTTTGATATGATTAACTCTGGCGCAAGATCATCTTACTGGAATGCAAAAGTTGGAGGTGTTTCGAACTCATCACATAAGATACCCAAATGTCAGGCAGCAGATATCAAAGCACCTACCACCACTATAAGAAATAAAATTGTAGTAGCTGCAAAATTAGTTGGATTTAAACGTATCGGAGTTGGTAAAACCTTTGTGCATTTGGATAATGATACAACCAAAAAGCAGTATGTAGCGTGGGGATATCCTTCAGGAACAAAGCCACCGATCAATCCTTTTGTCTAAAAACAGAAATAATATGCTTAGAGATCGAATACAGAAACAGACATACCCGCAAAGAAGGAATACTGCGACCATTTTAAATTATCTGGAGGAATTAGTTCTTATTAATGCCAAAGAAGTAGGACTTGTTCCAATAGATCAAAATAATAACGGCTATCAGGATCTATTTCTTTCATTTGGAGAGCTTATTTCCTTAGAAGTGCCAGAAGAAGCTGTTTCTGCAACACTAATGGTGGAAGAAGGTATAGTTACCATCATAACAGATCCTGATCCGGATGAAACAGAGTCAATAGTAGCTACGGTGGAAGTTGATAAAAGTAAACGTTCCTTAGCTTTAAATTTAAATGAACTATCATGCACAAATTCCTCAGCAGTCATACGATTCAAAGAAAATGGATCACAACCGAGTATTAATTCAGGTTTTGGACTAGGAAACGGGGATATATTTGAGCTAGTGGGTGCTACAAATCTTAAGAATTTTAGAGCGATTGGAGTGCAACAAAATGCGACTCCAGTGATTCGTATTCAATTTTACAAAACAGCACAATTTGAATAAATGCTATGAGAACGATTAGAACACAAAGATTTGTAAGAGGAAGTCAGTCGACTAAAAATATTGAAGAGAATGCTACAAATGGTTTAGCTCCTTTTATCTCAGAAGTATGTGGTGCTAGAATGCGAGTAAAAGGAATACGAAGGGTACAAATCAAAGGATATTACTTTACTCCAAATGCAACTGTAGATACTGGAGATAATACTAGTACAGAATTTAAGAATAACGGTTTAAAGGTTGTTGTTAGTCAAGTAAAATTTATCAACCCTACCTTATTAGAAGCTGTAGTATTTGCAGGAGATACTGAAGGTAGATTTAATCTTGTAGTACGTAACGGTGAACTAAACTCAGGTGATACGGGAAATGAAGCTATTGTAGTAGTCAATCCAGTGTGGGTTGATTTGAGAACCACTTCTGTTATTGATCTAGGATTACAAATTAGTCCAGGAGTAATTGTCAACTGTAACTTGGAAAAAGGGTTATGGGGTATTAACAGAGGTAGTGAATTTGAAGGTGTCGTAAAATTCCGAGCTTTCCCTTGGAAAAGATGTGATGATCTTTCTTTTAGTATCGTATTTACTTTAAGTGAACCAGAAGGAATAAGTCTTTTTGGAATAAGTGGGTTTGATATTAATGTGAGCAATTTGGGTACTGATCCTTTATTTGAAGCAGAATCCCATCTGTTTTTAATTAACGGTACGGCAAATCAGATGTACGGCGGAGGATCAAGATATCGACGATGGAGTCAGGATATTGGTGGTACAGCTTCGTTTGAAGTGTCTAAATTTTATAAACTGAATTATGATTTCAGCGCAACTAGGACATTAATGACAATATCAGAAGTAGATCCTTTAAATTTTGATAGGAATGTACTTTTTCTACGTCAATGGTTTTTAGATTCGCCTAGTGATAGTGAAGTATTACTTCCATACTGGACGGTAGGGAGTAATGAGAATTTATTTCTTACCGCCTTTAAGATTGAGTATTAACTATTACAATTAACTATTACAAATTAATTAAATTTACCGCTCTTTAAAGTATGTTTTCCAATCATATCCCAATAATACAATTAAAGAATCTAAAGAAACTATTCTTTCTTGACTAAGTTGCGGGTCGTGGTTCTTGAAATGGAGTCTTTGTCTACTAAGCCACGCATGTTGCTTCCTATTGAGTGCTTTCCCTACAATAAGCTGATTCCTTATTTTAGCAAGAGATTCTTCAAAACTAAGTGTTTTCGGATATGAAATCTTACTTATTTTCCAGTCCTTTTGTAGTAATATTGATAAATTGTCTAACTCTTTGATTTTATAAAGAGGATATTGCTCTGGGTTACGTTGATAGTATTTTCGTTGCTTTGTTAGGAAATTTCTTTGTTTCTTTGATATTTTTCCGCTGGTAGTAAGTTCTTTTTTAATGTCGATTATGTATTGCTCAAATGTTTTGTGAGGTGCATCGTGTCGCTGTTTTACCTTCCAGTCATATCCTAACAAAGGGATGAGTTCATCTAACTTTTCAATGTGTTCCTGTGAAATCATATTTTTTTTATAAGCGTTTCGTTTTTCTATCAACCAACTTTTTTCTTTTTGATGTAACGGCATTTTCACCTCCGTTTTGTTTATGATTTCCTTGATAATCTGATCAAAGGTTCTTCTTAATGCTCTATTCTTTAACACATATTTTTTCCAGTCTCGTCCAAGTATAGGTATCAATGTGTTCAATATTTTTACTTTTTCTTTACTAAACCCTTCTCTATTGCTATGGTATTCTTTGCGCTGTTTCTGAAGCCATCCTTTTTGTCTTGTAGTAAGTGTTTCGTATGGAATGTTTTGCTCTTTGATATCTTTGATATAGTCAAGAAATGTTTTTGATTTTGGTTTTGGGCGTTCGGGGGGTGTATTCCACGGTTTTTCTAAAAAAGGGTTGAGTTCATTGAGTAAAGCCAATTGTTCTATTGTAATGTCTGAAGGTTTTTTTAGGTACATCTTCTTGCGTGAAGCAATCCAACTTTTGTCCGCTGATTGTAGCTCATTACCAGACTCTAGCTCTTTTTTTATAAGGGCAATACGTTCAGAGAACGGTAAAAAGACACTTGGTTTTTGAAAAATTTTCCAATCGTACCCTAATAGGGAATTCAATGCATCTAGTTTGTTTTTGTTAGATTGAGAATAGGTTTCAGGGTGGGCATTATATAATTGCCGTTGTCTATTAAGCCATTCTCTGGCATCTTTAGGTAGTTTCCGCTTGCTTTTTAAGGCAGAAGATATTTTATTAATCATCTTCGCACTTTTCTCTTCCCGTTTGCGGTAGCGTTGTTTCCAGGAATATCCTAAAAGAGGGGTCAGACTATCCAACAGCGCAATACGTTCACTACCATAATTCTCCAGGTTTTCTTTATATTGTATTTGCTGACGGTTCAACCACGACAGAAGTTGAGCTGGTAAAGGTTTTCCTTGTTTTAATAATTTTTGAATTTCCTCTACATTTCTTTCTTGTATTTTTTTATTCTTTATATCGTTTTTATTTTCTCGCCAGTTATAGCCCATAGGTATAAAACTATCTAGCAAAGCAATATACTCGTTACTAAACCTTTCTGGTTTTTCTTCATATTGTTTTCGATTTCGTCGCAACCAAGATAGAAGATGAGGAGTCAAAGGTTTTTCGTGGTTTAGTAATTCTTGAATTTCCTTTATATTTTCTTTTCTAAGATTGTGAAAATAATTTCTGCCTTTCCTCCAGTCATAACCTAATAGAGGGATCAATGAATTCAACATGATTATTCTTTCTTTATCGAAACCTTTGGGGTTATTTTGATATAATTTTTTTTGACTTCGTAACCATTTTTTATCAGAACTATCAATTGGGCGATTACTTTTTATCGATTCTTTAATGCTTGCTATTCTATTTTTAGCTATGTTGAGTTTATAATCACGATTACCCATGTATATTAATCACGTTTTGAAATTAGATAAAGATTCATAATCTGCTATATTTAGATGTGAAAGTATGATGGAAATGTTAATCCTACATAAGTGTTTTTATATGCTTTTTTGATGATTATTGATTATCCATTTAACTTTTAAAAATCAATGTTATCCATAGTGAGAAAGAATTACTAATGATCTATTTGAGACTATATCCTTTTTTCTAAAACTTCGAACCGGATACGTCTCTGGCAAAATATTCTATGGTCCAGAAATTAGAGTTCGGGTGATAATTATGAACTGTAACACTAGTATCTATAGGAGTGTTTTTATCAATTCCTTCACCCTCTTTAACCATATTTAATATTGTTGTGGCTGCTTTTTCATAAGCAACTTTGTCTAACTTCCCGTTGGTAAAATTAATATAGCTCATATAAAAACGATTGTTATCTACCAAAGTATCTGGAGTTGTAGCACAATAATAAATGTTCATGGAGTCTTTTTCTTTTATTAGATTGATATCACAATATCCGGGATTATTAATTGCCGTTTGATTAATACTTTCCTTATTTATTTCTATACGATTATTAAATAATAAATTACCATCTACATCTTTAATATGAATATATGGATGGTACATATCTTTTTGAATACAGCCCTTTACAATGTTCATTAAGCTAAACAAAATGTGTAAAGAACGTTCTTCTGGATTTTTAGGGACTTTATTGTCAATTGCGCATACCACATTAGGCTGTGTTATTTCATTGACTAATTCTTGTATGTCAATATTTGATTCCATTTTTTTCTTTATAATTTACCATTCTATCTGATCATTATTATTCTTAACCATAATGATGCCACTACTTAATACGATAAAGCCCATAAAAGAAATTAAAATCGGATAAAACCACAAAATTAAAAACCCTCCTTCTATTGCTTTTTTAGGGCTGTTTTTTAGGTATAATATTGTCCTTTTATCAAAAAAAGATTTGGAATTACTAGAGCTTGATGAGATAATAGTATATCTATTTTTTAGATGATCATAATATTCAATCACTGGTGTATAATATGTTTGCTCATCATCATTATCCCATCTTTCATTGTAGCGAATAATTTCGCCTTTGGTCTTTACTCCATTAACTTTGTAATAAATACCTTTAATTAATCTTTTCCCGCCGACATAACTCATATAGCCACCAAATAAAAAAGTAGCCATGATAATTATTAGAAATAGACAAGCACCGTTATTATTTTTGGAAATTGAATTCAAAAATCACATTTTTTCAAGAAACTAGCTATCTAATTATTTCTAAAGGTTCTCCATCTTTTGGTCGGTGTAATTGAATACTAAAGAAATCATCATAGTCTTCTGTAGAATAATATAGAGGTGAATCTCCATTTTTATTCTCAAGAGTTACTATCCGACCATTACCATAGAATTTTATTGTAAAATCTTGTAATGGATTCATTTTTCCTTTAGCTTCTTTAACCCTTTGAGCAAGTTCTTCTTTCTCTTGTAATACTCCTGGGTTATTATAAAATGCAATAGCAGTTTCTTCATTTCGTTTAGACACCATATCCAGAAACTTAGATGAATCTCCCGAATTCAGTACATCATAAGTTTTTTTATAGAATTCTATTACCTCCTTTAATAATTCTTTTTGATCTTGTTTAATTAAATTAACAGAATTAGACCAACCATTTATTTTGTATGGAATAACAGAAATGAACTCCCATTGGTAGCTATTTCCTGACCCAGAGTTAGCATTTTTTATATTAAATTCTTTAATCAATTCCGAATCTTTAGAATCTATTAAATTCAATTTGACCAATGCAATTTTTATATAGTCGAGACTTCTCTGGGTAATACTGTCTTCATCTTTTTTAGGAAATAGAACAATTTTCAAATGCTGAATACCAGAATTCAAAATAAGATTATTTGCAAATAAATTTGTCTCTACAGCACCACCTTCTTCACCGTTATCTTCGTCAATTATTAAATCATTTAATAAAAGTTTATAAGGTAAAGAACTAGAAAGTTTTATTTTATAATAGGTTTGTTCTTGGTTAAAATTCATCGGAGTTTCACTTTTCGTTTTTTTTGCATCATCCACATTTCTATTTTTACAAGATGTTAAGGACAAAACAGAAAACAAGATTATTAAAACATTTTTCATATATAATTAAGAGTATTCCTTATAGATTAAAATTTAATCAAACTTAATAGGCATACTTCTAGTTATGCTCGGTATAAGTTTTATTGGATCAATTTTCTTTTTAGGCTTCTTTTTATCTCTGTTACTACTGATACTCAATTTGTAATATACTTTAACAAGCAAACCAGAAAATTTGACCTCCAAAGTCTCTTTTTTAGTTGGGTCTACAGTGATTTTAAAATAGCAATCGGCTTCAACACCTGCTTCAAAATTTACTTGAGGTATTTTTTTATATTTCTCAATTTTTACACTCAATTCAACATTCATTTCTAATTTACCCCCAAATGTACCTTCTACGCTACCACTCCAGTCAAACTCATTTGTTCCAAAATTATAAGAAATTGCGGCTTTAGGCAACTTTAGATTCGCATAAAAAGTTAAATCTATCTTATAGGATAGTTCTACGGCGCCATTACTAAGCCAATCCAGTAACCAACTAGCTAAATCTAATGCATCTACTAGTTTACCATATACTGGTATTTTTCCGGCAAGAGCTAGTAAATCAATTCGTATATCACCTCCAATGATAGGGTCTAACTTTACAAAACCATCTAACTGATGCCCTACAATGTGACTATCTTCTCCCGGCATGTAACCAATAGCTAATCCAGTGCCGATTCCAGGAGGATGTAAGGTAAGTGTCATAGGAGCACGATTAAGACGACTTAATATCCCTTTTAGTTTAGAAGACCTTGCAGGTTTAGTTTTTAATTCATTCTCCGCTTTCCTAGCTTTTCTAGCTCCAGTAACCTTGTCTACCAACTCATACATCTCAATGATTGGGCCTAGCATTACGCGTATTTTTTCAGCAAAATCAGATCCTAGTTTTATTTGATTTCCCCCAGCTGCCTCACATTCAAAATGCAATGAAAACTTCGATTTATGTTTTCTATCTTCTATTGCCTTATCCGTAGTAGCTTTTTTCTTTAAAGAGGCTTCTTTTTGTTTCTGAATTCTTTTAGATGGATCATCACTTAATAAAGGGAATTCTTCTCCTTTAGCCTGTGCTTTATCATAATGCTTCAACATCCCTTTAGAATTATCATAATACAAAGGAGTTTTTATATTATAATTAAGGTTTATAGACCATTTAATATCAGGATATATTCTTAATTGAACAACCTGATTGGGATAGCGACAGGTACTTACAGGTACAAAGTAGGATTGGTATAATTTCTCTTTTTTGATTACTTGTAAAAGATATCTAAATGCCCACAAATTTTGAAGCGATTTTACGATATCATGCTGTTTAAGGTATTTATTATTATGACCTAAAAAGTTAAGTACCCTGTTATCATAATTTTTATTATACAAATATCCAACTTCTAGTTCTACACTATTGTCTTTATGTTCATAGTTGATTTGTTGTCCACTAATATCCAAGGTTTCTGCACCTGTGGTTTCACTTGGTGTTCCTTCTGGATACAGAACGTAAGCTTTTTCCATAGAAAAAACATCTTTAGAAGAATTGTGCTTAAACTCAACTTCTTTTTTATGCTTTACTTTTTTACGTTCTAATCTTCCTTTTCTGCTACGATTAGAGGTAGTGATCCCATAACACTCTGGTTTTTCAAGTCCTTCATCTTGATAGTTCTGTATGGCTAACCCTTTAGCTGTAATAGTAATTTTTTCTTTTTTATCGCCAGCTACTATACCAAATGCCAGATTGGTTTGGTCTATAACTTTGGAAGTCTTCTTGTCTTCATCGAATAAGACAAAAGGATCTTTTCTGCTTTTATGGCTAATCTCGATACTAGAAAACTTACAAGGTTCAATATTTTTATTACTATATTCCACATCTCCTACCACCACAAACATATTATTTTTCTTGGCTTCATACTTATCCAGTATAACGTCCATGGTATCGTACTTTACATCAAAAGATACTTGTTGATTCTCTAGAACTGTTCCTTTTCTGGTGTCATACGTTCCCAAATCTTTTGTGTTATATTTTGCTGCATGTCTCTTTCCGTATGCCACATCTCTTCCAGAATTGAACTTCATCCCAAGCACTTTAAAATATACAGAATTACTTGCTTTTTCGTCTTCATCTGTATATTTTACACCAATGGTATCTAGATTAGGGGCAACGCTTTTAAATTTATTGGTAGACCTAAGAAGGGGATTGTTGTTTCTTGGGTTTTCGTTGGCATTAACAATATATTGATCATTTATCTTATCAACTTCTTCTCCTGTAAACGCATCTTCGTTACTGTAGATTGTCGTTTTGATAACTGCGTGATATGTTTTTATAGTGTCTTTTTCGTGTTTACTTTCTTCTCGCCATTCTTCATCGATCACAAAATCCAATTCGGTCATGGTATTCACCGAAAATGTATTAGGATGATATTTCTGGAAGTATCGTAAAGGCTTATCTTCATTTTTTTCTTTATCAATAGTTACTTTGTTACCCTCATTATCAAATATCATAACTTCAAACAATGCAAAATTATGATACCCTACAGTATAATCAGGTAACATATGCCCTAAAACATAGAGTTTAATAGTATTCTTATAGGTATGTACATTACTACTACCAGATTCTCCCGGATACTTAAATTCGTCTTTATATCTTGCAAAATAGGCAGATAAAATCTTAGGCTTATCAACGGTCGCTATATATGTACCTCTATCCAGTGTTGGTTCACCAACAAAAGGTTCGAAATAATAGATAGTCCCTTCTGTCAGATCCTTTTTAGAAGTTTTAGTGTTTACCGCATTGGCAAGTACATATTGCTTCCCGATACCAAATTTATCAATAGATTCCGTAGCATTTTTGGATTTCCACTCTCCCCATTTGTCAAAGACCTGACCCAACGCCATCTTTTTGGCCTCTTCTAAATACTCCGCGGCAATCCAAACCCATTTTACAGGCTTATGGTGCTTGACTGTTTTATCAATGTGTAGTTCTTTTTTGTCACCAACTTTTACTACGGCCACTTTAGAGTCAGCCCCTACTTTTATTTCATTGACTCCATCGGTATCTACTATTATTGGTGGGTTTTCTGTTTTATCGGCCATGATGCTTGTAAAATAATTAAGTGTAAAATTCTACTTTCTATAGTATTACTGTTCTGGTTGTCTAACTTGAATATCATACAGGTTTCGTACTGCATTACGAACCCATACTAATCCTTTTCCATACACCGCAACTGGGTGTCCGGAAGTCAAAGAATCAGGGAGTTCTTCCTTTAGCCAGTTTTCTCCTGTGTCATTGCTATAAAAATAATAGGTTTTTCCGTTGTCTTGTCTTAATACTCCAATATAATTTCCAGATACAGTAACACCTAAAATAAGTTCCTTACCACTACTTATAAAATCATATTCAATTAGTTTATGGGTATTATGGTTGTAAAGCATTAGTTGATGGGATTCATCGGGTGCATATTTGCTTACTTCTGAATATAAGATTTCTCCATCATTAAAAAAGGAACTGAGTTCATATCCTTTAGGTAAATCACAATCGTGAAGTTGCACTTCACCTGTATTAAATTTGACAGTTCCCGTCTGTATTTTGTCTTCAGAAATCGCTGTAGAGTACAACTCATTTTGGTTGATAAACCTCAAATTAAGAATATTTATTTCTTTTTTATGAATTGGAAAAATATTCCAAGATTTTCCTCCATCTGCAGTTTTTAGTAATTCATATTTATTCTTATTTTTTTTCACACAAACGATCCCATTATTATTATCGAAAAACTGAATATTCTTAATTAGGCTAGTTTTGAAGTCACTAATCATTTTCCAGGATATCCCCAAGTCAGTTGATTTTTGGATGCTGTATTTTTTTGTATTAACATCATCATTCATATAACTAACCTTAATGACATAAAGGTTTTGTTGAGAATCCTTTCCAATTTGCTCCAAACTACCTTTACCGAGCGTTGATTTTTGAAACGACAACCCCCCATCTAAGGTTTTAAATAAAACAGTTTCATAGTTACTTTTTTCTGAAGAGCGATTTTGATTAACAGAATTACTTACTTCCGCTCCCATATTGTTTCCTATCATAAACCCTGTAAGATTATCGATTATTAGGTATTGCTCAAAATCATAGTCAAAACTAGGTTCTCCTGTTTCACTTTCTAGGGTCGTTGTATGCCAACTCATAGGGTCACTCTTTAAAGTTATATTTTTGGGCTGTGAATTACAGCTTGTTAGAGATAAGAATAGTAGACTTATCGCAATTGTACGTATATACGTTATTCTAACCATGGCATTCCTCTATATTTATCTAAGAATTGATTGGCTCTATTCCAAAGATTACGAGCATCGTTAAAGACTTTTAGGTATTCTTCTGCTTCTTCAATCGCATTCTCAATCACTTCCTGTGCTTCTTTACCCCCCTCTTTGGCTTGTTCGTACCAATGATCTATTTGCTCTTCTAATACGATCATTGCTTGCTCCCATGTAGCTCCAGATCCCCATTCTTTGAAATCAGGAGTCATACTAACTTTTATCTTATCTTTAATAGGAATAGAAGCAAGACCAGCTTTAAGGTACGCATCTGGATGTGTAGCAAAGGCAAAATCCCTGAACTCTTCATTGCGAAGCTCAACATCTGTATAAAATGAAACCATTTTTTCTTCCTTTTTTAATCCGTACCTTTTGTTAAATGATATATTATAAACAGATGTGTAATTCTTGTCTATAACACCTTGCTCCAAATAGTTTTGCAGCAATATTTTAGCTTTTTTGAGCCATTTTTTCCCTTCTGGGCTTAATTTGGGCATTAGTATATTGGTAAACCGCATACAGTATTTGTATCCATAACTTTTAGAAGGTACGGGTCTAAATGTTCCATTCTTACGCTTATATTCAGTTAATTTTTCCTTTCCCATTTCTTCTTCCAGTGATGGTGTCCACCACTCTTTAAAGCCATCAATAATACCATATCCCCCGACTATTTCTCTCATGATTCCATAATAATAATCAGGAGGGTCATGTTCGCAGTATTCATTACTATGACGTTCCATGAAATTTTCAAATCTCCACTTATAATAATAACAAGAGCCTATAATTTTCTTTGAAGCAGCAACTGGCTCTCCGGCATTACATTCACCTTCTTCAGTATCTGAATCTTCATTAGACACGGTTATAATATCGTAAGGAGAAATTTTATCTATTTCCTTGACATTTATTGGCAATACTTGACTCATTAAGTCTTCATCAGCATTTTCTGCATTTTGAGAAGAAGCACCAGCGGTTTGACCGTGAAATGTTATTTCAATACAAGGAGAACCCGCAATGGCACAGGTAGCTTTACTATCTTCTAATAACGGGAATCCTTGATTAGCCTTTAACTGTGTTTTTTGAAAACCCCCATCCCATTTGGTAATATTTGGCATGCAAGGCTTAAAACTACTCCCAGTAGGTTGTAATTTACACTGCCCGAAGGTTTTTGCCTGAAATGGCATGCCCAATTCTTTATCTGTTGCGATTAGTTTCTGACTCCCTGCATTATCATTTATATAGTTTTTTTGCTGACTTAAAACGGTAAGAGTATCTGGAACATCTCCGAATTGACATTTACACAAAGCTCCATGGCAAACAACTTTTTTTTGACTCATTCTTTTATCTATTTAGTTCCAAAAGAAAACCATTTTTTCTTTTTTTTAGGGCTTTTATTCTCATTTGTAACTTCTTCTTTTTCTATAATAACTTTGGTTTTAGGTGTTAACTTTGCGGATTCATCTCTAATAATTAATGTTTCCATTTGAATAATATCTTCTTTCTTGGTTTCATTAAAAACATCACAAAACACCTTTATGTTTACAGGAATTTTTGAATTCTTATCCAGAATATATTCTATATCAAGCCCTGAGGTAAGTTTATCAGTTTTCATATTAAGGTGCCATTTACTTGACGAAGGAATGGAGGTACTTCCTTGAAAAATCAACTTCAGAGGATTCTTAGCAGAATTATCAGGAATTAATTTCAAAAATCCATTATAGCTCAATGGGGGTTGATAAGCTTCTAAAGGTAAGTTTATCAAACTTGATTTTTTAAAAGTCTCTCCGTAGTTCTGGTATCTTTTGGTAAAAAATACACTCCAAAAAATTTCCTTCGAAAGTGATATTTCTAATTTAAGTGGATTTTTAATTAGTTTTTCGAATTTTTTAATCAGTTTTAAAATCAATTCACCGCGATATTCTTGAATTAATTTTTCCTTTATTACTGACCATCGCTCAATAATTTCTGAGTGATTTCTAATACCTATTATTTCTCCACTAACATTTGTTGCTATATCTAATGGGTACAAGGTATTGACGAAAAAAATAGAAACTTCTTCAACTAGCAACGTAGCTTCTTTTTGATTGAAGAAAAAATTACTCTTATTTATTCTCCACTCATAAGAATTTTCACTTTCACCTGTAAACTCCACAGAAACGGTAAAATCTAACCTTTTAGTCTCCGATAAATCAGTACCGCTAAAGTGTTTAAGGCAAACATTATATTGATTTATCTCTTTTTTAGGGTTAAGAGTTAATATATTATTCTGACTTGAAAGAGATGTATTCTTTTCTTCGTCTAATATGTCTAATCCAAAATCTCTCATTTTAGATTAGAATATTTTTTTCAGAACTATTACTTACAACTTGTTTAGCACTTGATAAATCCAAATTATCTTTGGTGCTATTTATAGTTATTTTTTCAGCATTTTTCTCTAACTCCTTAGATTGAAATTGCGCTTTTTCATCGATCAATATGGTGCTTTGTTTAGCTGTTAGTGTCTGCTTATTCCCTATACTTTCATTTTTATTTTCACCAACAGAAACATCAAAGTTCTCCTGAACGTTAATTTTTAAATTTTTAGCATTGAGGGTCATTTCTTCTAATGCCGTCACAGTTATATTATTATTTGCAGTATCAATATTAATTACATTACTATTTTTATCAGTAATTGTAATACTTTCTGCTCCGTCTGTATCTTTGAATTCTATAAGATGACCGCTTCTAGTTTTAATAGCTTTTATATCATTTGTGTCGGTTTGCCAACTGTCCGGTTTTGCTGTGCCGTTATACATTGTTCCCATAACAAATGGTCGTTCTATATTACCTGCTTCGTATCCCAAAATAATTTCTTCTCCTTTTTCTGGGATAAAATGAAAGCCTTTATCACCTCCAGCATGTGGTGTCATTACTCGTATCCATGGAGTTGTTTCTCCAGATTGCTTTTGCCATATACACTGAACTTTTATACGACTCATACCATCAGGATCTGCATTATCCACTACTGTTGCAATCTCATTCCCTACACTTTTGGGGTATTGCTGGATATCCATAAGTGGATAATCATCGTTACCAGCTTGTACAGCTTCGAACTGATTTTTATATGATCCTCCTTCTATGTTAGTATGGGTTACTTTGGTAATTCTGTAACTGCCATGACCTGTAACGTTAATAATTTCTCCAAGATGTACTCCAGGATTATCAGAAGCTCCTACGGCTACTTTTTGATTCAAGGCTCTGGAACGAGTGTATTGTTCTATTTGTGTATCAAACCTTGATTGCAGCGATGTATCTTGATATGGATGATGGTATACTTGTGATTTTTTGTTGTATAACTGTTCTGATTTGTTATTCATAAAACCAAGATAGCCATCACTGTTCAGGCTAACCTCTGAACTATTTTTATTATGTGTCTGATCATTTTCATAATCATTAGTAAAATACTCAAATGAATTCGGAACGGTTTTTAGTTTCAGAGAGAAATGTTGCAGATCAACACCATTGGTTAGAACGGTTTCGTTTGTTCCTGGACTTCCGAATACCAATTTCTGTCCATCATAATAGAACCATTCGTTATAGTAGGCTGATAACCTACTCGCATATTCAAAGGCACTAGTTTTGTACTGTACACTATAGTGTATGGTTTCATTCATTCTAGGAGTGAAACTAGTTTCTAAAGCCCCACGATCATATCCCTGAAATGTGGTATCCAAAATTTCCAATAAACTTACATCTGAGAAGGAAGCATAATGCGCTCCATCTTCTGCTAAAATAGAAGTGCTACGGGCGATAATGGTTACTAAATCTCCTTTTGCAGACTCAAACCCTTGGGTAGCTTTAATTTCGGTAACAATACCCTTGAATTCTAGTTCTTTGTATCCACCTAGGTCTGTAACCGAACTAATATTTACGGTAATTATTTCACCCAGATAATCCTTGCTCTCACCAACGAGTTCATTAGATACACTTTCTACCACATCTTTTCTACATACTAATTCTAGTGTGTGATGCGCACTAATTTCTTGTTGTAGCCTAAGGTTGATATATGCATTAACCGGTGTTCCTGCAATAAATATTTGGGTAGAAGTTTGTAGTGCCATATTAAGTATAATTGTTTTCGGGTTCTATATATAAGTGTCTTAATTTAATAATTTGTTACCTGTAAATTTGGATATTATAATGCAAACTTACAGTTATTATTGTATTGAATTATAGCAATAGGGGGCATTCCCCCTGTTAAAACTTAATCTTTTCGATAAGTAACTTGTATATTCGTTTAATAACATATCTATTTATATTAAATCAATTTGGATATTGTTTACTTTGTTTAAATTCAGTTAAGGACAAAACAGTTTTACTTCTATCAATATTGATGTATTCTAAACTAACAAAACCATACTTATTATTAAATAATGCAGTCAGTTCTGTTTTACCTATTCTACTATTTGCGTATCCATAAACTTCAAAGCATTCCAGAACTCCAAATTCTGTTTTGATTTTTTTCTTACCAATAATCTCATAGTCGTACTTGTTTTCTATTTCTCCTTGCCATACTTTCCATCTTTTATCTCCCCAAGCGCTCCCGATCTTAAGAGTCCAATTCCATTTGTTTCCAATTTTATAGGGAGCTTTTATAAAAGGAAAAGGATTTAACTCTAGAATTCTAAAATACTTGTCTCTTGGAGGATGCATCCAAATATTCTTTTCATTTTCTATAAGTCCCGAGACAGAATTAAAAGGAGCCTGATTATTCGATATCAAGTAATCATATTGAATGATCGTTTGGTTATAATCAGGATTTTGTTCAATCATCGGAAATAACCCTTTACGTACCTTAATACTTACTTTTCGAATAGTATTATTGTTGATGGAGTCAATTGGAACAAACTTCCAAGAATATCTTCTATCCGAAACAGTGTAATCTTCTTCAAACAAATAGACTTGATCATTAGAATTGATATGCTTATATGAATAGATGTATTCGTTTTGATCCCTGAACGTTTTGTTATTTTGGGTATACCTGTTTTCATCCTTATTACTTTCATCGAATACCTCTACAAGAATGCCATCTTCCTCTACTAAAGTATATCCTTTTTTGTCCAGTTTACAACCAAACATAGTAAGTGTTAGAAAAGATAAAAGCATTTTACAGGTCATTTTCATAATTAGGTTGTCTTAGATTTCAAGGTGTTATTTTAACAAGTTTTTAACGGTGCTTATTGCATGATTATAGTCATTTGGTAGAGCAATAATAAGATTAAGGAATTCTTTAGTACTGCTTTCGTTTTGGAATAGTTTTTTTAATGTAAAGTAATCATGGCTGTAACTTTTAGTTCTGAGAAAATAAGCATTATTTACTGGATACTGATATCTATCTCGTAGGAATAAACCTTTATCCTTGGTTAAATCAAAGATTTCATTTTCGCAGATTTTATATAAATCCTTGCCATCCTTATGAGAATTGATATGAGAATAAAACCGATTAATTATTTTCTTTATTTGTTCAATTGACTTGATGTGATGTTTAACTTTCTCGGTTTTTAGATTTCTGTAATTATTGGAGAAATCAAGTGATTCATAATTTGCAATGATATCACAGGTAGCTTCTTCAATTTCATAAGGGATCGTACTATTCTTCTTTATATACTTATGGGTCAATTCGTGAAAAGCGATAAAAGATATGCTCTCCATTGAGTAGGATAGTAATCTATCCGTTAATAGCGTTAACATTGTCCCAGCTGTTTTATATAACAACGTATGATATCCTAAAGCATCTAGTTCTTTCTTTTTCGTAGTAGCTTTTTCAGATGCATTCCCATAATATACATATTTAGGGAATTCTTTAGTTTCTTGAATTTTATCTGGTTTTGAAATATATAAATATTCAGTCATTTGATTACTTCGAGTAAAATTTCTGTAGAAATTTTTCGTAGTAAAATTCATTTTACTCTGAAAGAATGTTTGTATATCCCCAATTAATTGACGCTTTAATTCAATGTCATTACCAACTTTTGAATTTGGTATAACATTCTGGTAGGGCGCAATCATAGAAAACAAAGCAAGCTTGCTGCTTAACAGTACGAATTCTTTACGATTTATATGTGTTCTATTTATTTTCAATACTTTTTAATAACAATTATTCCTTATATGGATCGTAAGTACAAGCTTCTTCAAAATAATACTTTTTTTCCTTTTTTAATGGAATTCTACCATCATTACAAACATATCTGAATTCACAATCTTTGCAGGTGTCAATTTCATCTTTTGTAATGTCCCATAGTTCTTGAAATTCTAATTCTTCAACTATCTCTTTTAATGAGTTTTTAAAAATAGTACCCATTGAATTATTCGCAAATGGAGACTGAAAAACTTCACCGTTAGGAGCTATATACGCTTTTTTATTATAATACAAGTTATGACTTTTTGCTTCTGAATACGATATGATGTTTGGCTGAAAATGATTAAACCGAAATTCATTTAAACCAGTGAACTCTGGAAAATCTGTTTTTTCGTAGTAAACAAGCTTATTAGGATCTGAATTTTCACTAGAATTGTTCTCAGTTCCAAATACTATAATTTGACCGACAAGGGGATGTTTTAGTATTTCCTTAGAATCGTTGTTGTCAAATATGCTTTGATGTATTATTAAATTCAACCCTTTAAAAAAGGTACTCTCGAAAAATAGAGTTAACACCTTTTTAAAAGTGGAAGAATCAAAATCAATACTAAACCTTAACTGAAGATATTTACATTTCGTTTCAACTACATTAGCTATAATATTTTCGGCATATTTTAGTATCGATTCTGATGGTTTTAGGGCAATAATAACATTAGACAAAAGAGTAGGGTAATTAAAGCTGAAATCTATTTCAGGGAAATTCTCAAACCTTTGTTTACTTTCCATAAAGAAAATCAGATCGTTTTGAGTAAGAAGATCAAAATATTCGCTTAGAGTTTCGTGATCTTGTGGATACTCATCATACAAGTTTGACACCTTTATTATTTCAGATGAAGTCAAAATCTCATAAAAGCTCATAGGTATATGGAATAACTGTTCTCTTTGTAAATCATAAATAGCAGCTTTTGTAGCTCCAGGTACAAGAATACAATTGCTAAATAATTTAAAATAACTGTTGCGTTGAATCTGATTCATTAAAAGATATTTTTATAGAATGAAAAACATACCATTTTATTGGTTTTGAATACTGAATTTTTGAAAGTTTTTATGACTACTTTGTCGTTTAGGTTTACACTCTCAATTTTATGAAGGATCACAGGAACCTCTTTGGATAATTTATTTTTTTTGATATAATCAGATATTTTTTCTTCGTGATTCATATGTGCTTATCTTTAGAAATGAGGAATTCAGCTATTTTTTTCTCTATTTGAAAATTGCAGGGAATTGATGTCATTCCGAATTGACCTATGGGGTTAATTTCTAAAAAATAGTATTTCCCGTTTTTTGATTTTATAATATCTATAGATCCAGTATTGAAGTCAAATTTCTCCATTAACCTTATTAGTTTCTTTTCTAGTTCTTTGGGTAAACTATACGGAACCGTTCTATTTGGTTTAGAAAAATTATATCGCCTGAAATCTAATTCTGTTTTGTTATCAAATTGAGAAAAAATAGCCATGCTATAAAATGTGCCATCCAAATAGAATGATCTGATCTCATACTCTTTTTCTATTTTCTCCTGAAACAAAGAGACAAAGAATGTTTCTTCCAGATTCTCTAAATCACTCTCGGTAATTTCATCCGTATAAGGAATATGTGTTTTATTGTTATATTTTATTTTGTGGGCATTTCCGAGACTTTTAGTAATGAGTTTAACTCCTGACTTCAGTATATCTCTTAACTTCTTTTTATTATTTAATAAGAAGGTATCCGGGATTGTTATATCTAATGACTTGGCAGCTGATAAATAGAGAAACTTATCTTCTATTATATGGCTTTTTGGTTTTGATAGCCAATATGAATTTTGGAACAAAGAAAACAAAGCCAGTGATAGATGTTTGTTTTCATCTAATAGATAATTATTAAGCGTTTTATGAAAATCAGTATCATCCTTAATTTTTACAAAAGGCATTGGTTTACCTAGATTCCCCCACCTTCTATACCATACAACATTAACATCAGAAATATCGCAGTGTAAACCTGTTAAAAAGTTACTGGATTCTGATATCTCCAAATAAAACTGGTTTAGGTCAAAATTATCTCCATTAAACCTTATATATTCAGCACTGTTATATTCCAACCAGTCAATCACGCTATTGGTGGATTCTTCTTGCTCTTTGGATAAAATTAATATCATATGAATGAGAAATAAACCTAAATCTTTTTCAAAATTTAGGTTTATAGTTTTAAATTAATTTAGTAATTAATCCTTATGCAATAATTGAAGTTGAATCCTCTGGATCATCCTCCCAATCTTCGCAACCTGTTTTTTCTCCACAACAGGTTCCGAAACAAGTTCCAACTCCCCCAAAAATGTGGTTGGTTTTTTTAAGTTGAAATTCTTTGAAATTTTCAAGCTTTAATTTTTGTAGTTTTTTCATTTGATTTGTTTTAATAATGATATGATTAACATTCCGCTGGTTCGCAATGTTGCTCATCGATTTCGGTGTCTTCGTTTTCTCCTTCACCGCAGTTGGTAATGATAACGCAATGCGTTCCACCTCCCATAATGAACCTACCTTGTCTTGTGTCTAATGCGAACCTAGATTCTTTGAATTCGCTCAATGATTTGATTTTTTTCATAAAATTCACTGTTTAATTTAGCCTACTCTTTTTTTAGGTTTTTCGGCTTACACCTATTTTAATGTAAAGATTGTTGTACAATTAATTTAATATTACACTAAAGATATTAGGGGAAATAAAAGTAGATTAAAGATTGTAAAATTGAACAAAAAACAACGTATTTACATACGTAAAAAGACGTATTTTATATACGTGCTTTCTGTTTTTTAATTGATATTCAATTGTTTGTGGTTTTCGAGTGTTGTGTTTTTTTATTTTTTGGTTAATACATTAAATTACCATTTGTTTTATTCTAGATCACCTATTTTGTGTAGCAAAGGTCTTTTCTTATGATGAAAAGGAGTACTTGAAAATGACTTTATTATTTATAACCCCAAATAATATAATACCTCTCAGTATTCCATTATATCAAGCACTCCATAATTACTAATACAAATTCAACACAACAACTTTTGCGTATTTTATATATTATTTCGTTTTTCGGGAATTTTTAGGATCAATTTGGTCAAGTAATTCCATAAGCAATAACCGTTTGGTCCTTGAATTTCTCTTGCTTACTTTATTGTCTTTTAGAAACTGAAGGATCACATATTTTAGATGCGTATTTTTAAATGTGTCCTCTATATTTCGATTGGTTAATGGTTTTAATTTATGCTCGTTTGGCAAGGTGTAATAGATGGTTTTTCCTGTAATATAAGTGGGTAACGTGGATTTAAACTCATATACTTTTAAATAATTGCAATCATCCATCAAATAACAATATCCCTGATTACCCACTGGGAGTATGGCATTTTTTAGGAATAATTTTTCTTGGGTCATTTTTATACAGTTAAATTGAATAGGAGATGTTTGTTCATTCAATAGAATTTCTATTTGATGCAAAATATCGAAGACTTCTATCTTGGTCATCCCGTCAAATTGTTGGAGTACTTTTTGTATCATGTGATCTTGATGAGTTAGCATATTTATTTATTTTTGTAAAATTCATAAAAGATATCCGGGTACTTTAGAGTAGTGTACATGGGGGGATGCAAAATAATCACATATAAGTACCCGATATCTCTGGTTGGGGTATCAACACTAATTATTTTTTTTGGGATTTCTTTTTCTTCTGTTTTCCCAATACTCGTTTAGATTCCATTTTCTAACAGCACTCATTATTTTATTAACGGTAACTCTAATAAAAGCCACTTGATTCATTTGTTTATCAACCGATACATTAGGATTTATTTTTTCTAATACTTCTTCTATGGCTTCTATACGCGCATTATTATTAAACATCTCTGCTACTTTTTTCTGAACAATTAGTTTTGCTTCTGCATCAAGTTTGTTGTATTTAGGATGTTCATTCATTATAGTAAGTAATTTCTCTAAAGTTAGATTCGTTGTATATCTATTTTGATGATAAGTTTTAGTCATTAATACTAGTCTTCTTGCCTTATGGATGACACGAATAGCATAATCTGTTGTTGTTCCTTTTTCATAGAGTTGATTAGCCCATTTATAAATCAATACTTCATAACACTCTTCACTTGCAACTCTTCTCATAAAATCGTCCATTTCTATTTGCATCGAAGTAATAATGACAAGAAGAAATTTATTACGTTTGTTATTCAATTCTATATTGTTGTTCATGGTATTTTCTATGTACTAATCATTAGGTTCAGATCTGTTAAATTCCAGTGGAAAAAAACTAAATAATTCTTGAATTTTATCGTTTCCAGAATCAATTGTATTGCTGTTTTAACAAAAATGTTAGGGGAATAAAACTAAATTAAAGATTACAAAATTGAGAGAAATAATGACGTATTTGCATACGTATAAAGGCGTATTTTATATACGTAATTTATGTTTTTTAATTGATAATCAGTTGGTTGAGTGTTTTTGTTTTTTATTTTCAACGTTTAGCCTATTGTCATTTTTGTTATCAAACTTTCTAAGAAATTCTGCTTTGTTTTTCGTCCCTGTCTTTTTGAATATATTCGAGGCGTGTTTGGAGGCTGTTCTTTCAGCAATAAAGAAATTTTCTCCTATTATTTTATAAGATTTGTTGTCTAAAATGGATAGTGCTATCTCAAGTTCGCGTGGAGTTAAATCATAAAACATAAGTGTTGATTCAACAAGCTTATTTTCATCCCGTTTTTTGACGGTGGATAAGTCTACTATTTTATGTTTATTTTCTAAAAAATAAAGATATCTATCAATTTCCATTGTCGTAATGGCGTAAAAAGAAATGTTCATAATTGTGAAAGTAATCCATTGATAGTCCCCAATAACAGTCAATAAGGGAAGAAGTACAACGGCACTAACACTGATAATTGAAAGATTGCTGCGTCTAACTATAAATTTATTTATTTCATTCGATAGCATAACCTTATGATAAAACGCCCATAGAAAGTAGCACCCAATTATAGCAATCGGTAAAGTGAAGCTTAGCCTTGCAATAAATAGGGAGTTTGTAAGAAAATAGGGTAGCAGAAATAGTATAAAAAAACAAGAGGCAAGTAAAATAATGATATTACGAATGGAGAAGTAGAATTGAATGATAACTATGTCATATTCCTTATACAAATAGTATATGATAAATATACATAGACCGATAGCTACACTATAGGTTACAATGTATTGTATTATAAACGTTTCTGGAAAATTATTTAGAGGTAAAAATCCTCCTGTAGCATTATAAAGTATGAATAAAACACCTAAAAGAACGTATCGTTTTCGGTTAAAGGACTTTAATTTGTAGGATCTGCTAACTACAAATAAAACGATAAAAAAATCTATTAACAAATAGAAAAATGTAGTCCAATGTATCGAAGTTCCAAACATGTAATAAGGGTTAAGTTAAGGATTCGAACCTATTTTTTTCTATATTTTTATGGACGTTTTTCCAACCGAAGATTGTACCATTCATAACAATATAAACGCCTTTATTTAAAAAATTTAATGATGAGAATGCGAACCCTAAATTAAAAGGGGCATCGGTATATAGATTATTTCCTAGAACAAACGAGCCGACCAGAACAATAGTTTTGTTTATGTTTAGCTCTCCCAAATATTTGGCAGTTTTATCCATAGTAAATGTTCCGTGAGTGATTAAAATTTTATCCTGTTCAGAGCGCATTACTTTTTTCGAAATAAGTTCTCTATCATTTGCATCTATTAAACGGCTATCCTTGTCAAATACCTGATCAATATGGTATTTGAAAGATACATTGGCATTTTCTAAAAAAGAAGCGATATTCACTTGAGAATTATCTGCTTTTTCTTCATTTCGATTAAGATCTCGTCCACCTATGGTACCCCCAGTTGTAATTATATGTATCATTCTACGATTTTATTATTTTATTCAATTCTTATCTTCAGGATTCAATAGGTTTAACAATACGTTTTCGCAAGCACTATCAATTTCATTACTATTTTTAAAGATTTTGATTATTAATGGTGAGCTTTTTACAAGTAAGTATAATGTTACTAGAAATAACAGAATGAAATACACAATAAACCCATACATAATATACAGAACTATGCTCACATATGGAATTTCAATGATAGTATCATAAAAAGTGTCAAATAGGAATTTGGATATTCCTAAAAATAGTAATGGTATGAATATCCCTATAAGAAAGTCTTCTAATAATAGATTGATCATTAATCGCGATAGTGAATGTTTTTTCATGTTTATTTAAAACTAGTCCCAGTTGGAATGCGCAATGGAGCGCTTGAAAAGGGTGCTATTATTCAAAGTTTTATAATTCATAATTTTATCTACTCTAGAAATAATCGCAAGGTCATTTATATTTCGAACATTATTAGCTTGTCCAGTTCTGTCTGGCATAGTATTTTGTATCACTTTAAGAATTATATTGACCACATCGTTTGGAGTGTATAAATCTGTTTTAACAAAAGCATCAATTCTATTTTGTATTGAGTGTTTTTCATCCGTATTTAAAGAACTATATATAGGATTAACTTGAAGTAAATCCATTACTTTTTGATGATTCTTAATGAGAACTAAATTTTGAGGATTAGGTTTTGGCTCTTTCGAATTGCATAAAACTAAGCTGATTCTTTCGTTAACAATTTTTATTGCCTCTTCAGAAGTTTTACCTTCATTAAAAAGATTTGTTGACCATTGATTTATGGTAATTTCATAATTTTCTCTCTTGTCTAAGTTTTGCTTAAACTCTTTTTCTGTAATTCTAAGTGATTTGACAATTAATGCGAGGAATTTGTTTTTCTCCAGTTCGGATTTTTTCATAATCTGTTCTTTTGTGATTTAATAACCTTTGTTAAATACCATCAAATATTTCATTTGTTATCGTAATAGGTTTCTATAATATCTAAGATTATATCATCAATGTCATTAACCTCCTTAGTTGTTAGTTTTCTAGGATTTTTATTCTTAAAAAATTTAGAAATTGCTCCTCTGGAGGAATAAATTTCTCTCTCCCAAGCTGTTATTTTCAACAACTCTTTATATTTGGTTAAAAATTGCTCTACTCTTGTTCTTTTGCTTCTTCTTTTCATAAATTAGTATAAATATGTCAAACCATCTAAACTATATGACGTATGTGTATTTTAAAAGCGAAACCGAAGTGGGGTTGTTTCTCTTTTGTAAGGTAAATATGATATTTAGAAAACGAAAAATCTAAAAAATATCAACTGCACCAAGCATATTAGGGGGTATGCCAATTAAAGGCACTTATATTATTTAAGTATTTCTTCTAAATAAACAATGTTATTTACTTGACTAATTTATAAAGTAGTTAATAGGGTTTTTAACTATCTAATAAAAAATTCATATTTTTGTAAATAATAGATTGCTAAAATAGCAATAAATAATTAACAGTGCAAATGATGATTAACAATTAATTATGTTTAAGCAAATAGGGGAGAATATTAAGGTATTAAGAAGTAGGAGAAAGTTTTCTCAAGGAGACTTAGGGGCAAAATTAGAATTAACTAGACAACAAATCGCAACATATGAAAAAGGAGAAAGTACAATTCCATTGACGAGTATAACGAAAATCTCTGAGATCTTTAATATCTCAATCGACCTTTTAGTTAGACTCAATCTTTCTGATTGCACCGAAGAACAAATTGAAGAAATCCTTGAGAACAGGCTAGAAAAGAATCAGAATTTAATGAATTTGATTTCATCTAAACAGCATAATCGATCTATTGATTTATTAGATAATTATCTAAAAAGTATTGTGAAAGAACAAATGAAACCAATAAATGATTTGTTAACCAAATTACTGGTAAAAATAGATTTGACTGATTTGAAATATGAGCTTAATGAAGAAATCAAAAATGTAAACCTTATCATAAATGAAAAAGAAGAAGATAAGTCACACTAGCACTTATTGGGTTCTATCTTTTTTCTGATTAAAAAGCTTATCTAAGATTTGTTTCATGTCTTCTTTATTGTAATTCTCATCTATTTCCTTGACTTCATTTAAGAGAATATTTAGTATTGACCTATATTCCAGGGCAGTAAGTTTTTGTTCACCCAACAAAGTCTTAGCTTCTTTGAAAGCCATTCTAATGATATCGGTATTTGAGTTTAACTTATTGGACACTTAGATATACTTTACAATTCATCTTCAATTTCGAACTGATTGTTTTTTTCGTCTAGAATTTCATTATCAGTCTTTATAATTTCTTCCATTAGTTCAAATTCTAGTTTTTTTGCATTTCCAATCCGAGCTAAACTATACTTAACTATAGCAAAGAAGATCATTATGCAAATGGAAGTGCCAATTACATAGAACCAAGTACTGCCGTGATCAACTGTTGTGGAAGAGTCGACTACAAACATAAATTGAAGTACGTAACAAAAAATAGGTATGATTAATGACAATGTATATGCTCTTAAATACATGCCATACATTATAAGAATAGGAGAAATAGTTTGACATAAATGCCAAATAAAATTTTCAGTATTTTTCCAACCGTAGGTGTTTTCTAAGTTTATATCTAATAAAACAAAAATCTTATCGAGATATAACATTAATCCCGATAAGATTATAATAATAGTACCAATAATTCTTGTGGGTTTATTAATTCCCGCTCCCGCCTTGATTTCCCGGTCTATCAGAATCCTTATCCACGAGATAAGTTTCAGCATTGTTTTTTTCCAAAATTTCATTTAATTGTTTTTCATCTAATGCAACTTCATCTTCTATATCAGATGATTCACAGCTTGCTATAACGATAGCAAATAAAAATAAAAAAAGTAATGTCAAAATTGAAGAATTGATTTTCATAATCGTTTTTTTGAAATTTAAAAATTTTACAGATGAGTGGAAAAATCCCTCATAAGTCTTTGATTTACAAATCAAAACTAGGTATATATTTTGAAAAATATAATAGGAAATTTCTTGTTTTTTCTAGGTAATTTTGCACCGAAAAAAACGAAAAAACAGGGCTTACGAGAGGTTGTAGTGGTGAAGTTTAGCACCAAATTAAGGTCAAAAACGTCAGATTAGAGAATTTTTCTACTAAAACCTTGTCTTATTTTTAATCTACAAGCTTGATTTTCAGTAATATAAAACCTTATTTTAAATATGGTTTTACCGTATTAAGAGTGTTTGTTGTAAACCAGATTTTAAAAATTATTTACTGGTTTTAAACTATGATTTTACTCTTAAAACTTAGTCTTTTCAATAACTAATCATTAGTGTCCGACTAAAATACTATTATGCTTAATATGTTTCTCTAACGCGAATAAAACTGCTTGATTTTTGTTTTTTCTCAATAGCAGGGTGGTCTGTCAAAATAAGTTTAGTTGTTCGTTTGGCGGTTTTGTAGTTAGCTCCATCCATTGTTTATTGGGGTCTTCAAGAAACTTGAACAGGTCAATGTAGGTCATTAGATGAAAGCGTATCAAGGAAACCATATTGGAGTATGCCCACCTTCTCTTGGTTTTTCTTTGTTTTACAAGCATTAACAATTGTATTATAAGTCCGCACCATATCTGTATTTCGATTGCATTTTGATTGTCCCCAAGGAAGTATTTCAACGGAAAGTTCTGTTTGAGTCTCTTGAACATCGTTTCTATTTGCCACCTATGTTTATATATGGCTGCTATTTCATCTGGACTGATCAAAAAATTGTTGGAGATAAACTCAAAGACCTTGTTTGTATTTGCATCCCAGAATGCAATCCTTCTCAGTTCAACGGTATTATTGTTTTATTATACTTGGGTTCACTGTGAAAGTTCCATAAACCTACAAAAGGCATTGGCCAATTTTATTTGACGCGGACTTTTGCATTCAGCTTCAAAAATAGCAGGGTTGGCAACCATGATAAAGCACGTGCGCGCTCTTGATACAGCCACGTTAAAGCGATTAGGGCTAAAAAGAAAGTCCATGCCACGCGGTGCATCTTCCAAACTGGACGTGGCCACCGAGTAAATGATGACCGGAGCTTCTTGACCTTGAAACTTATCTACAGTTCCAATCTCTAAAGTTGGCAGTCGTTGTTTAATAGCTTGTACTTGGGCATTATAAGGCGTGATTATCTTTATATCCGAAGTTGTTAAGATGGCTTTTTCACCTTTCTGATTTATGAATATGGTTTCACCGCTTGCAAGTTGATCCACAATCTCAACCACTTTCTCAACTTCTTCACTTGATGAATTGGTATTTCCGTTGTGTTCAATCTCTTCAAGATATAATCCCGCTCCAGAATATTTAGATTTTAAAACTTGCTGCTGATCAAGATGGTCTTTTGATTTCAACCGGTTCTCATAAAAGAGTTCCGAAACAAATGCATTGATGGATGAATGCATGCGCCAGGTTTCAGGTAAAAAGATACCCTGCTCATCTGAAATGGTTTTCTCGTCTTGAAGCACATGTTCTAATGCTGATACTTCTGTACCATCAGGATGAACTCCTTGTTGGGGTTGTTTCAATTGTTGTGGATCACCAAGTAGCACAAGGTTGGAACAACAATGGGAAACGGCTAAAGTATCAATTAGGGATAGTTGTCCTGCTTCATCCACAAACAGGTAATCTACACCGTCTGTATAAGGTGGCTTACTCCACATGAAAGATGTTCCAGCAATAACATCTGCGTTACCCAAAGCAGACTGAATGGCATCATCGCCCGTTGTCACTTGCCAAGGCACAGCTTCATCATAATCCGCTTTTACCTTTTGTAGCATTTGGATTGAAAGGTCTTGTTTCCTAGCAACTTCCCAAACCTTGGTAAGTAAGTTCGAGATAACCTTATGGCTTAAAGCAGTGATCCCAATTTTCTTGCCTTCTTGCACAAGTTTGACAATCAGGTGGCTTCCGGTAAAACTTTTGCCAGCACCAGGGGGTCCTTGAACAGGTAAATAGCTATTGTCTAATTTGGACACAAAATCAAAAGCCTTTTCGGTGATATCCTCATATTGAGTTCTTTCTTCGGTGAACGTTGGAGCGACATTCATGAGCAGTTGTCTGGCTGCTCGGTAAGTTTCTAAATCGCTTTCCATAGCATTGTCTACAACCCATTCCGCTAAACTAATTAAAGATTCTTCTTTTGTTTTTGAGTTAACGTTTTCCAGGCTCATGACAGTAACTGGATGTGATAAGTCTATCTTCGATGGCCCTTTCTTGATTTTGAGCAAGCGGCTATCGACATCGATATAGTGAATCACACCAATTTTGTTGTCTTCCTGATCTTCCAGCGATTGACCTATACGGAGATCACATTCTTGATAGGGGAAAGTATACGTATCAACTACGCTTCTTTTCTCGGGTACACGCTCACCGGTAAATTGAAGAAAAGAAAGGGCTTTTCGTTCTTCCAATAACTCATCTTCTGGGAGCTCTTTAAGCCGGAAGAATTCCCACCAAAAAGATTTCTTCTCTCTACGATACCAGTCGAGCATATGTGCCAAAATAAATTGTGCCTGCTGCACATTACTTCGTTCTGCTCGGATAGGAGGCATGCCTTCCAACAAGGCATCCATAATGGGTTTTATGCTTTCTTGATGTGCTGTAATACTATCGCTGGCCGCGCCTTCACCGTCAATTGGTCGGGTAATATCCGCACCATTTTTGATTAGGTCATTACGAATCTCCTCCAACCATGCTTGCAACCGAACCAAAGATTCGCAGTCGTCTTGATTATACAATTGAACGGCCGCTTGGGTTACTTTGCTAAGCTTGTCCATATTTCCTGTTTGTAGGAGCAACTCTAATTGCGATTTGTGACTTGAAAGCTCTCTTAAATCCATCTTACGCTCGTAACCAAAGAAAACCTCCAAGTCTTTAATGGAATATTTCTCTACACTAGCTCTTATGGATTGACGAACTACTCCATAGAGATCAACAAACGTATCAGAGCGTAAGAAAGTGTCAATCTCATTTTCACGGGACGCATACTTGCCCATTAATCGTTTAAACATCGTGATCTCATAAGGTGCATAATGGTAAATATGAAGTGAAGGGTCTTCTTCTTTGAGGTTGACTGCAAGGTCAATGAATTGCTCAAATATTTGTTTCTCTTCTGTTTCATTTTTGGCCCATAACGCTTGGTATTCTCCTTTATGAACGTAACCTATCAGGTACTCCAGTCCATCAGGCTCAACCATTCGGTCGCCCTCAAAATCGAGATAAATATCGTTTTCAGAGGGTTCAGGAAGTTTGTTCAGTCCTTTACCTTCTTCTACCTCGAGGGTTTCATAGATCGGTTCATAGCTATTGTGCCTGCTTGTATTCTGTACCCGTGCTTGCTCGCGCAACTTGTTGAATGTTTCTTTAACACCCTTTGTAGGTTCAAATGGTACAGGTAATGCCAGGTTTGCTAGTTTTTCAAGGGTGTTTATACCCTGAATATTAAGCTCTTTAGTCTGAGACGAACCCATACCAGCAACAAAGGTTAAGTGGTCGTCTTCACGTCTAATCGAATTGCACGTTTTCCACCATCGGCAAATATCGCAGTGACTAACGGGATCGGGATAAGTTTCATAGTCATTTAGTATAGCATCCTCCAAGTTCCTTTTCACCAAACGGATGTATGCTGCATATTCATCAAAGCGATATGTCTCTTCGCCCTCCGGCTTAATAACTCCCATGTATTCTGGTGACTTTCCTTGAATCTTGCCAACGCGCTCGGAATAAAGGCCGATTTGGAGTATTGTCCCCGCCTTGGTTTCATTGGTCAGTTTGGTGTCCCAAACTTCATATGACCATTCGCCAAGATTACTTTTCGTGTCTACTCTCAATAAAAAGTCGGCCCAACCGCTCCATTTACCATCCTCCTTTAAACGAGCCTGGTAGACAACGTCAGCACCTTCCATCATGGCATCAATGGTATGCTTTTCAGCATGTGGATCTTCATTGTTTATTTCAGCAATCGTCTTACCTTCATCTTTTAATTTTTGTAAGTGGCTCGCCTCAAATTCAATACCCTTCTCTTTAAGCATCGTCAACACACGATTGTTATACATCTCAGGATCTGCTATTTCACCCCGTGCGTGATATTTGTTGAGTTGGGTAAGGTGTTTACAGCTGCCATGAGAAGATAAATCTGAAGGGCTATAAATAATCTGGTTGTTCTTGTATTTCATATAAAATTTGAAGAAAAGATTTTTATTGTGCTTTTTCCTTGCATAATATACTTATCGGTTATTTAAACTTTACATTTAATTAGATAAAAAGATTATAAATCATGCTTATCGCTAATATCCCTAATAATTATATCTATAAACTCTTTATCAATACCATTCACTGGAATTATAAATACGTGTGTAGGAACAAAACCCTGGTGATTTTCGCTTTTATAATCCTCGAAATCATCATAGTAATTAACAGATAAATAATTTCTTTTGAAATTTAGAATTTCATTTCTATTATTTGATATTGGACTAATAAAAGAAGTAACACACACCACTTTTTGACATTCATTACTATCATAAATGTTTCTGTAACCAAAAGACCAGCATTCGTATTTATTATTTTTACCTGTAACTACATCATTTCGGGTTGAATTGTCTAACTCTTTATCTTTATACTTCATCGTTTTATTGAATTTTTCGTTCGTTGTACCGGAAGGAAAACATTTCCGCTATCAAGATCTTTTTTACTAGAATAACAAATCATCCTAACTATTCTCATCTATAGGCTCTTCTAATGTATTTTCTGATGCTTCACGATGGTCAATTGACGAATTAAACTTTTCATAAATTCCAGATATTGTTTCTTGAATTAAAGCTAGCTTTTCAATATTGTCTTCTTGATCTAAATTCTCAAAAGTCGAAGTAAGTTTGAATCTATTCGGAATTAATTGTATTAAATAGTCAATAACTGGTTTAAAATTGACATCATTAGAAACGGAAATGGTAATTTGATTTGTTTCTATTGTGTCACCAGAAAATTTAATTTTTAAATTATTCTCGTGAAATTGATTATTTACATTTATCATGTGTTGAGAAGTTTTTTAATGTTATATTTTCTTGATCTCATATCAAATATTGATTTTCCTCCATCCAGATTATCAATTATCAATTTTTGAAAATCTTTATTTTCTAAGAACAATTGTCTGTAAGAAATTTGGCCAATAGTATTTTCAGCCAGAATAATTGACTCTGCATCTCCATAGACAACAATTGAAGGATTATGAGTAACCAGTATTATTTGTTTTAAAAATTTGAAATCTCTCAACAAATTAATTAGATCTTCATTTTTGAAAGTATTACCTAAATTGTCTTCCGGTTGATCAATCATTACGACCTTACACTTTTCGTGTTGTAAAATTGTTTTTAAATACATTTCTGCGTTGAATCCAGGAGACTTATTTTTTGAATTTCCATTTTCACCGTAGTCCAAAAATGTTCTTGGGAAATCATATTTATTTAAAACCTGATTCGTCTCTTTTTTGAGTTTCTGTATTAGACGTTGCTCAGTATATTCTGGATAATCTTTTAGGTTACTATTATCATTAACTAGCAGTAAGTAATTTTTATAAATAGATTTCTCTATTTGACCACCGTTTATACAATTAGTAATACCTTGCCTTAACTGATCATTATTTTCTATTTCTAGAATCAGCTTTACGGATTCAGTAACTTCAATTTCTTCCTTGTTATTACATTTGTATTCCTCTAAAATCCTACAAGATTCATCAAATTCTACAGCTTGTTTGAATAATGTTTCGGAAGTCGTTAATAGAGATTGTTTTCTACTAAAAGCCTCTATTTTTGCTCTAGATGCTGATTCCAGATTATTGTTTTTTTCATCAATAACTGTTTTAACACCTTCAATAAAATGATCAATCGATTCACTTGTGAGTTTCTTTTGAAGTATTAATTCTTTTTTAGTTTCAATAAGATTTTCAAAAGATTCTATTATTGAGTTTTCACCATCATTGAATTCGAATATTTCATCATTCTTAAAGCTGGAAATATTACCTGAAATGTTTTCTAATAGCTCTTCTTTTTCTACAAAATCTATATGGTCAATCGAAGGTGTAAATTCGACAAAATGGAACTTGTCATTTGTCATACTTTCAAAATCACCCTCATGTATTATAAAATCTTTGCTATAAGAAGAATTGAATCGATCAAATCTACTTTTAAACGTTTCAAATTCAATCAATAAGCGATTTTTATTTGATTGTAAATTCTCTCTAGCCTCCGAAAGTTCAGTTTCTCTTCCCGAGTCAACAACTAACTCCTTTAAGTCACCAGTTTCGAAGTATTTAACGATGTCGCCTTGATTAATGTAAATTACTTCATCATCGTTAAAAGGTAATGTTGATTGCGGGGTTTGACTATTTGAAGCCTTTATTAAAACTTCTGAATCGTCACACCCATATTTTTGGAAGTCGTGCTTATTGTTCTCTATTTTTTTACCGATCAGATTAAAAAGAAGGCTTTTACCAGATGAAGCACCACCTATAATAACATTTAGATTAGGGCTAAACTCAATGGTACAATCATCAACATCTTGTATTCCTTTTATATCTAATGTAGAAATGTGTTTCTTCACATTTTTTAAAAGGTCAACTTCCTGTTGTTTTCGGATTCTAGATTGTGGGTCAATAAAAGCAAATCTTAATGTTTCGAAAGTAGGTTCTCCTTTTAGACAATAAAATTCGTGGGGAGCACCATTTTTCGGATTTGGATATACATCACAATTATGATTATCTGAGAAATTTATGAATGCCTCTTCTTTCTTGTTTCGAAAATCTGGGTCTTTTAGTTTATCAAATTCTTGATGGTGTCGAAGCCTATGCTTCTCTTTTACTTTTTCATGAGCACATTCCATTAATAAGACCATTTCTTGTGCTTTTCTAATGTCTGTGCCTTTATAGGCATCAATAATGTTTTTATGTCCTCCTGCATGCGGTATGTAGAAAAAATGGTATGGATGAAATAATTCAAAAATTTCATCTTCTGAGATACTCCTTGCTTTAATGCCGGTGCCTGTGAAATGATTCTCAATTATAGACGCAATTTCATTTGCTTTTTTTGTTGTCGTTTCATCGAAAATTAGCAGAGTATGATATGTCAGTAAACTATCATCATCTTGTTTGACTTTAATATCGAATTCACAACCTACAAGTAGCACGGGATCTCCATCAGTAAAACTATCATAGTAGTTTTTGTAAGCTTCAGCGTTTACAATATTGTGATCGGTTAGTGAAAAAAGTCTGACTTCGTTTTCAATAAGTTTTTCTTTAAGGGTGTCAATATTAAAACTACCATCGTAATCGTTAGTTTTAGTCTTATTACTAAAGTCAGAGTGAATATGTAAGTCGACTTTAAACCAGTCAGAGTAAATTTTATTCATTGTTTATATTGATGGTTTTGAACATATAGCACAATAAGTGTATAAAGGATATATGTCCTTTATATCCCATATATTCAATTAGTTTTTAATAAACGATACCCCATACCCGAAGAAATCTTCAGGCACGGGGTGGTTCATAATTTTTTGTTGTTTCTAAGTTAGCAAAATAAAACAAAAAGACTACTTTTTCCCTCAATTTTTTATAATCCTCCTTTCTTATATCAAATTTTGAGAGAAAGTATCAAAGGGCGTAATCCAAATAACATACTAGTTCATTTAAGTGTTAATTTGTAAACTTAAAAAATGAACCGCTTTATTGAACTTGATCGACTTTCAGGTAGAATTTATGGGATCCCGCCGGATAGGCGAGATTAATTCAACTTACGGATTTGAGTGCGTCTTTTCAGACTTCTCAAATTCGAGTTTCATTAAAACCACAGAATTAATAGACTTATTTAAGGAACAGTATTTAACGGAGTATACCGAACCATAAAGTTTTGTTAAGCTACTTTAAAGTATTCTGCTAACTCTTTGGTTTTCAATAATTCATTTTCAAATTGTTTCGACATTTGTCTTTCCGAGGTCACTTTAGTTGGTTAAATCCTTGAAAATCAAATGATTTTCAAGGATTTAATATTTTTAGGTGTTTTGTAACTGTTTGAAAATCAATTCAAAAAAGTTCGAATCCTTCCTGGAAGTTGTTTCCTTTTTTATTCCGAAAAAGGTGATTTTTCTTTTTTTAAGTAATTGTAAGTTAGTTTATGATCTTTCTTAAACTATAATGTGTTTGCAAATCCCTTGTAAATACTTTTATTTGCAAGGGATTCGGTTTTTGGATATAATTCGTGATAACATGCAAGTTTTTGATTTTCAGCGTCTAGAAGTTTAAGCACCCCAGTGAGGTATAGTAGGAAAAGATTTACTTAAGCTTATTAGCGGGAGACATTGAAATATCTAACCTCTCTATGGACAATCTACTTAAATTAGAAGTATTTATAAAAACGCATTCTAAATCATTAATAGAATAATAAAGATCACACTCTTATTTACTTTTGTTAATATTGAAATATTATCCTATTAAACTTTTGTCTGGTCAAATAGCATAATCGACTAAACTCATAATTTCTTACGACATAAATGCTCAAGCTTTTTTTAAGTTCGAAGGCTTTAAATAAATCAAATATTGTGATTGTTACAAAACAATCAGGAAAGGGATCATAGCGAGAGTAAAAGGTAACCTCAAAAAAAGTAAAACATGATTAATTAATTATAATAAATTCACTTCTTCTATTTTTTTGATGTTCAGCTTCATTACATTGCGCATTATTATCACATCTATTTACCAATGCTGATTCTCCATATCCACGTCCAGTGAGTCTGGATTTATCAATCCCTCCTTTTTCTACAATATATTTTATAGTACTTTTTGCACGACGATCACTCAATGCCATATTATAACTATATGGAGCTCGACTATCTGTATGTGATCTAACATCTATTTTTATATCTGGATATTGTTTCATGGTGGCAATAATTTTTTGAAGTTCTATCTCTGCATCTGGGCGAATGAAAGATTTATCTAAGTCAAAATAAATTATTTGCAAGTCTAATATTTTAGCTAAATCATCTCCAGGTTTCACTTCTTGTTCTTGTAATCCTCCTTTAGACAATTGCAGAGGTACATCATGAGTGTACTCTAATGCAGTATTGGTCTCTAAAAGTTTTTCTGATGGGTTGTAGCTGTTTTTAAGCGCCCTAATAATATATGATTTTTCACACTCCAACTCAAAATTATATACCCCTTTAGCATCACTTGCTACTCTGGATATTTCATTTCCATCTTCATCTAGTAAAAGTACATCGGCTTCTGACAAAATAACTCCAGATTCGGCATCTGTAACAACACCCGACACATACTGTCTACAAGTAGTAATTAACTCTTCTATTTGTTTAAAACTATATATATCATCATTTCCTTTTCCTCCTTTTCTATTGCTTGAAAAGAAACCTATTTTAGTTATTTCATTTAATACAAAACTAAAATCATCATCCGGACTGTTGACTGGTCTTCCTATATTATAAGGAACTGAAAAACCTTCTTCTTCTGCAACCGTAACAAAAATGTCTAAACCTCCTAATCCTACATGCCCGTCGCTTGCAAAATATAGTCTTCCTGTATCACTTATATAGGGAAAAGTTTCTCTTCCTTCGGTATTTATCTTATCTCCAAGATTGATTGGAGTACCAAAGGTTCCATCAGGTAACACATCTACCTTATATAGATCAGACATTCCTTTGGTACCAGGCATATCACTGGCAAAGTATAATTGTTTCCCATCTTTAGTAAGAGCTGGATGCGCTACAGAATACTCCTCACCATTAAATGGTAATTCCTCTATATTCTTCCATTTATCATCCTCTAAGGATGCTCTATATAACTTTAACAACACTGTTCCTGTTGTATCAGAACCTATTTTTCTTTTGGTATAATTATTTCTCGTAAAATATACTGTTTGTCCATCTGGACTAAAAGAAGTAGAAGATTCATGAAACTTAGTATTTATTTTACCTTTTATTTTTTTTGGTTGAGTTAATTTGTTATCAGGTTCTACAACTTCTGAAATAAAAAGATCTAAAAAAGGCATTTCATTCCATTCGTGAATTATTTTAGACATGGAACTATATTGACTTCGAGAGGATGCAAATACAAGATTTCCTCTATTATCAAAACTTGGAGCATAATCAGAAGCGCTTGAGTTAATATCTATTTTTTTGAGTGTAAATTTTCCAGATTGCATCTCAATAAATCTCAAATAATCTCGTGTACTCACAAAATAAACGGCTCTTTTATCGGTATTTGTTTTCTCATAGAAAATTTCCATGATAGCATCGGCATCATCATAACGCTTTACGCTTTTGAGGCTTTGTGAATACCTGAATAAATATTCCACATCCATATCATCCGAATACTCCTTCATTAGTTTTTCATACCAATCAATGGACTTTTCTAATTCTCCATTGAAATAATATGAATCTCCAATTTTCTTATACAAATCAGGAGAAGTGTATCCTTTTTCGGCTACATCTAAATATATTTTTCTAGCATCTACGAAGGCATATTTAGCAAAAGTCTCATCTGCTCTTGCCAGTCTTTTTTCCTGTGCTTCTATTCCTCCAAATACAATAACACATAAAGATAGACTCATAAGGGTTTTTATAACTTTCATAACAATCTTATTGGTTAAAAGAATCTAGGAGTTAGCATTCTATTATATTTTCTAAACAATTCAAAACGTAGCATTACTTCATAACTTCCATCGTTAAATTGTGTTCTTCCTAATTCGGTTGATTCTTTATCATATGCAAATCCAATCATTAAAGAATCTGAAATCTGGAAACCTGCCATAGCACTAAAAGCCGCACTCCATCTATAGGCTGCTCCTAAGGTTATTTTATCATATAATAAGAAATTTGCTGATATATCCACTTGCAAAGGAGCACCAAATACTAATTTAGACAAAAGAGCTGGTTTAAACTTAACAGTATCACTCAAATCAAAAACGTATCCTGTTATCAGATAATAGTTAATACGTTCTTCAGCAATAAATGTTGATGAATCATTACTATTTACTGTAGCATCTTCATCAAAATGATTTGTCTCTAATAAATTAGGAGCACTTAATCCAGCATAAAACTTATCTGTATGATAATAGATTCCAACACCAACATTAGGACTAAATTTATTATCAATATTATTTTCAAAATTAGGGTCATTTATTTCGAACTGTGTCAATCTTTGAAAATCGACATTCAGTAAATGTCCTCCAGCTTTTAGTCCAAAACTTAGCTTTCCTGTATCCGATGTAGGAATTGTATATGAGAAATCAATATCAAAATAGGTTTCATCGGTAGGTCCGATTTCATCATTTACGATAGAGAACCCTAGCCCAACTCGATTGTTATCTCCTATTGGAGTATTTAGAGTTAAGGTTTGCGTTCTTGGTGCTCCATCCAATCCTACCCATTGACTACGATGCAACCCCATGATACTCATAACACCTCTACTACCAGCATATGCTGGATTTACACTTATCGTATTATACATATACTGGGTATATTGTGCATCTTGCTGTGCTTGGATATTATTGAGATAGGAAAACGCAAGTGAGATAATGGTAATTAAAAAAATATATTTTTTTTGCATAAGCATAAGAGTTGGTAATTCACCCTATGGTTAGCCATAGGGTGAATTATTAATATTATCTATTTATATATAAGTATCCAGCTTTAGATCTTTTTACTCCATTTCCATTATCATATTCTAAAACATAATAATATGTTCCTACTGGCAACTGTCTATTTTTACTTATAGTTACACGACCATTACTAAATCCTGCAAAAAGTTCAGAGCCAGGCTGTTCATATGAATTCTGATCAAATACAGCTACTCCCCATCTGTTAAATATTTTTAAGTTATTATCGGGAAAGTTATTTAATCCAACTATTCTGAATTCATCATTAACACCATCTCCATTCGGACTGATACCATCATAGATGACTATATCTTCGTTTCCTAGACCAATTGATGTAATCGTTTCATCTTCTGCATCTCCATCACCATCGATATCGACATCTATTGTATTGGTAGGATCATCAGAAACATCAACCACATCATCTCCATTTGGATCTTGACCTGTTACTGTAGCCTGATTGATTACTTCTCCTAAAAGAACATCTTCTGCCGTTAGCACATAGGTAGCTGTAAATGTGGTTGTATCAATCTCTCCTACTGCTAATAAATCAATCGGACCGCCGTTTATAACAATTCCTGGTAGCGGATCTGATAATACGATATTGGTAATATCCACATTACCCGTATTCTCTATTGTAAAGGTATACTGAATCTCATCTCCAACATTTGGAAGACCATCATCATTAACATCTACATAGATACCTGTTTTAGTAAGTGCTAAATTTGGTAACTGATTAATATTTGTAATCGTTTCATCATTTGTTGGATCACTATCTCCATTATCATCTACTAATTCATCTCCATTATCTGAAACATCAATCACATCATCTCCATTTGGATCTTCTCCTATCACAGTTGCACTATTTATAACTTCTCCGTTATTAATATCAACCTGTGTAATTACATAAGTTGCTTGTGCAGTACCTTGCTCTCCTGGTGCCAATGTAGAAGGAGTAATCGCAAGATTTGTGCTTCCAGTAAGGATGTCATCTATAAAGATATTACTAACAGTCACATTACCAGTATTGGTAACAGTAAACGTATAGGTAATCACATCTCCAACATTTGAACCACTAGCTACTCCAGTTTTCACTAATGTTAAATCAGGATTTTGTGTGATATCAAAGACCGTAGTATCGTCTGTTGTATTTCCATCGGTATCATCACCATCATCACTGGTATCACTAATATCAGTTCCCTGTGGAGATGTTCCTTCAGCCAATACACTATTGCTAACACCACCAGCATCTACTGCTGTTTGGGTAATTACATAACTTGCCAGATAAGTTGCTGTTTCACCTACTTGTAGTGTACCTTCTAAACTACCAAGAGATGCATTGTCAAAGTCAGGTCCATTGTCTAGGGTAAGGGTGTTTCCATTTCCATCGACAAATGTATCTGTAAGTGTTACTCCAGTAAGTGTTACATTTCCTGTG
>NZ_AUMK01000012.1 GCF_000430645.1 Aquimarina latercula DSM 2041
GTTGTACTGCTAAATGTTCCACCAGTTAGACCTGTAATAGAAGGAGTTGTATTTGGTTGATTTTCACAATATATTACTTGGTCATAGCTAAAGCTAGGATCATCAATAGGATTAACGTTTATTGTAATTGTTAAGCAATTAGCTGTCGTTTCATCTATACACGTGATATTACCATCTTCTGCTCTTATATAGTATGTAGTGCTGGGGGCAGTTGGAGTCACTTCGAACGTTGAAGTGTTTGTGGTGGTAGTTCCTAGTAAATTTCCTCCACAGGAGTCCGTATAAATAGACCAGGTGGAAGCAATATTAAGATCACCAGATATGGTGATATTAGTCGTTTCACCTTCACATAACTCGGTAGTTGCAGAAATATTAGGAATACTAGGAGCTATACATACTGGAATTTGTTTAAACCAGGCAAACCTTGCTACATTAAAACTACCTAGAATTGCATCTTTTAAACCATCTCCATCAACATCTCCAAAATCAATAGTAGCGAAACTTCCAATTTCTCCACGAGTTAATTCACCATTAAACATATTCTGAACTGAAGCAAAATTAGGAACTGTAGATGTTCCGGTATTTTCTAACCATCTAACAAATCCAGTATCAATCATAAAAAACATGTCTAAGTCTCCGTCTTTGTCAAAATCTTCAAAAACGGGTATTGGAACATCCATATTATTAAAAGCACTTTCATCAACCCAAGGACTATTTGCTTCAGATTGCCGTTCGAAAATGGGATTATTTTTGGTTCCAATATTTTTATAATAAGTTAGTTTATCACTACCTAGTGCTACGAGATCGAGATCAGAATCATTATCAAGATCTACAAAACCTAAACCAGGAAATTCGGCTATCTCTTGATTATCAAGTCCCGATAAGCCATCCGGAATATATTCAAATACAGGAATTTCAGGGGAGCCGATGTTTCTATAAAAAAGAACGTCATTATTTCGGTCGCGTTCATAATCATAATCTGTACCTATAAATAAATCAAGGTCTCCGTCATCATCAATATCTGCAAGTTGAGGTCTATTTTGGTTTCTTACTGTTAAATTTCTATCAATCCAAATAGTATCTAAAGTAGGTATAGATGCCGATACCCAGTTTGGAGATGTAATCGTACCTTCATTTTTAAAATAGTGTACTGTACCTCCTTGGCTACCAGAAATAAAATCTAGATCCCCATCATTATCTAGGTCACCCAATATTGCGGATCGTAAACGGCCTCTTGTGATAGATGTGTTTGGTATTGTTGCGACATCTAATCCTGCAGGTACTGGTCCTGGTCCTGTAGATGTTCCGTTGGGATTATTAAGAAGACTTCCTCCTCTAAACTCCCAACTTACATGATCAACTTGGGAAAATAAGAGTTGATTCCCTAGCATAAGGAGTAAATAAATAGAAATTAATTTTTTTATCATTTTATTCCAAGTATAGCGGTTAGTTCTATAAAATCTAGAGCCTAATTTTAAAGCTTTTTTCTACAATTTTTTAAATAATACTATTATTGATAAAAACCAATTACATAAAAGGCACATAATCGAGAATTGTTTATATCTCGTTGCCTTTGGTTTTAAGAATAGTATTGTAATTATCTAGGGGAGGGGATGTTAGATAATTTTTTCCTTTATTACTTTTCGGCAAAACTAATAATTAAGTTTTTGTTTAACAAAATAAAGTTATATTAATAATTTACTTTGTGATAAGGTAGAATATAGTCTAAAGATTAATTCAACTATTTTAAAAAATATAATGATGTTAAAGGTCATAAAAGTATTCCTAATTATCCCTGTTATACTATTGTCTCTGCAGTCTTGTAAAAATGAACTGAATCCTAAGGAAATAATACTAAAATCATTAGAGGCACATGGTGGGTTAGAAAAATGGAAGAGTGTAAAGGAGATCTCTTATAAAAAAACTACTATTTTATATGATAGTCTTGGAGCTATAGAGAAGAAAATTATACAAACCCATAAAAATACATTCAGTCCAAAATTTAGGGCAGAAATGGTATGGGTAGAGAATACTGTTCAAAAGAAAGTTGTATTCGAGGATGATAAAATTAGTGTGTATTTTGATAACGTTATACAAGGTGATTCAGATTTAAAAGAAAAGTACTATAAATCTGTTATTGCAGCACACTATGTTATCTGGCAACCTTATAAATTGTTAGATGAGGAAGTCATATTATCTTACGTTGGAATAGATACAATAGATAGTAAGGAAGTCTACATAGTGAAAGTTACTTATTTTAATGATGATGGTTCTTCTGCGAATACTTGGTGGTATTATTTTGATGTATTAACGTATAAATTAGTCGGTAATATGGTACATCACGGGACTACTTATAGTTATATTGTTAATACAAAATATGAAGATAAAACGGGCTTATCCCTTAACGCTGAACGTAAAAGCTATATGACGGATAGTTTAAGGAATCCTAGGTTTTTAAGAGCAGATTACTCTTATGAAATTTTAGGATTGAAGAACTAAAATGTATTTGCCTGGTTCAATAATAATAGTTTTTTAAATGAAATTATTTTTTTGTTTATCATATTTGTACTGATGGATAAACAGCTTAAATTTGTTAGTATTAGTTTCAATTTTGTTATTATTTCTTGAGTAAATAGTTTAAAATTGCTTGAAAATTTGTTGAGGAATGCTTCGTATAGAAAAAAATGATGAGATTGAGCAATTGCGTCAAATGGCCAATCATTTTAGAGCGGACTTTAAGGAATATTATAATTCTGGAAAGTTAGTTTTAGATAATGAACGTGGTAAGGGTTATATATCTACTTATCAAGTTTTTCCAGGCTTAGTGGCTAAAACTTATAATGTAAGGTTTAATAAAGAGTTAAAGTTTATAAAGAATGAAAAAGGAGAGCATCCCATTTATTTTATATACTGTGTAAAAGGGTATTATTTTCATAAATTTGGAAATGAAGATTCATTAGAGAAGATTTCTAAAAGTCAAAATGTTATTCTTTCAGGTAATGAATTAGATGGTCATGAAATTATTCTTCCAGGCAATGTAGATCTTGAGATTAGCATTCTATTTTTAAACGTTAGTAAATTTGAAAAACTTGACAATCGAAAAGCGAGACGTTTAGATTCTGCTCTTAAGGAACTTGCTAAGAACTTTAAGCTTGACGAAAACAAAAAGTATTTTGGTGAGATAAATTTAGAAACTTCTCAATTTGCAGAAGTTCTAGTTCGAAATGAGAGGATAGATACCATAGGTATGTTAATTACCGAAGGGTCAATATTAAACACACTAGCATCCCAGTTGATTAATCATGAGGAACATCGAGAGAAAATTAAGCCAAAACGAATATCTAAATCTGATTTAAAAAAGATCATTGATCTTGGTGTTTATATTAAGGAAAACATTGATCGTAAAATAAATATAGATGAGTTGACTAATATTTCGGGATTACGCCCACATAAATTACAAAAAGGATGTAATTATCTTTATGGTGAATCTGTGGGAAACCTAATTCAAAGACTAAGAGTTGAACGAGCAAGGCAATTACTTCAAAACACAGAATTTTCGGTATCTGAGGTTTGTTATAAAGTAGGATTTTCTAGTAGAAGTTATTTTTCTAAAATTTTCGAACAATATTTTGGTATGTTACCCTCGAATTTTAAAATGTCTATTGATAATGGAGCAATGATTTTTGAGCTATGTTATACGTCTAAAGCCATAACAGGATTAACCACTTCAAGTATAGAGGATATCGTTTCGGAATCAATATCTAAAAATTTAGATAATTCTATTACAGGTGCATTGGTTTTTTACAAAAAGGTATTTTTTCAAATTATCGAAGGACCTAAGTCTAACATACTTGAGCTTTATAGAAAACTTCTACAAGACAATAGACATTTCGATGTAGAGTTAATTTGGCAAGGTGTAAAGACAAAGCGTATATTTGATGATTGGTCTATGGCTTTTTTAGCAGAAGATGATAATCAAAGTTCTGAAATGGCTATAGGCAATATTACATATGCAAAGCTAGCTCCAATAATGGAAGGATTGAAAGATTCTGAGGTTTTTTCAGATATTTTATGGAGAAGAGTTCTAAATATTCTTAAAACATCTGCATAATTTTTTCTCTTGAGAATTTTTTGTAAATAAGAACTCGTTTGTTTTTAGTGCTAACCAAGCAATTCTATTTTGGTTAATAGAGTAAATTTACATTAGATAAGAAAACAAAAAAGCCTAAACTTTAAGTTTAGGCTTTTTTTGCTCCCCCTCTTGGACTCGAACCAAGGACCCTCTGATTAACAGTCAGATGCTCTAACCAACTGAGCTAAGGAGGAATATCTCTTTACAATCGAGAAGTGTTTTTCTCTTTTGCGAGTGCAAATATATACTATTTTTTAAAACACAAAAAGATTTTTTTGATTTTTTATTGTTATTCGAAGATAGCTCGATAAATATCATTCCCATTTGCAAAAAGTAACAAAGCGATTAGTATAACAAAACCAACAAGTTGTGCATACTCCATAAACTTATCATTAGGTTTTCTGCCAGCAATGATTTCATATAATAAAAACATTACATGTCCTCCATCTAATGCAGGAATTGGTAAAATATTCATGAAAGCCAAAATAATCGAAATAAAGGCTGTTGTACTCCAAAAGGCAGCCCAATCCCATACAGGTGGAAATAAATTACCTATGGCAGCAAATCCACCAATTTGAGTAGCTCCTTTCTTAGTAAAGACATACTTAAATTGCGCAATATAATCGTGAAGTTTCCAGTAGCTATAATTAAATCCTGCACTGATACTTTCTCCAAACGAAAACTCATCTTTATTTATCTTATAATAAACAGGTAATACGCCAATAGTACCTTCTTCATCGGTTTTTATAGAAATAGTTTGTTCCGATCCATCTCTAAGAAAGGTAACCTGAATTTCTTCTTCTTTTTTTGGTTTTACTTCCTTCTTAAACTGATGCCACCAACTAATTTTTTTACCATTAACAGATAAAATTTCATCTCCATTTCTAAGTCCCGCTTTATATGCAGGCCGATCAGCAACTACGGTATCAAGGACAGGTTTTAGTCTTATTCCAAAAGGTTCCATAACACCTTCTTCAAACATGGTTGTGCCAATGTCTTCCGGGATGTCGATAGTTTTAGTGTTTCCATCAATTGATAATACGGTAATGTTTTTTACATCTCTTAAGAAAAGATACATATTTACATCTCTTGCATCTTTAAAATCTTCACCATTTACCTTAAGGACTCTATCACCATCTTTAAACCCATATTCTTCAAATATTTCTGCAACTTCATATCCATCCGGAATATCATCAGAAGAAACATAAGAAATTCCCCAAGTGTATATAATTGCCATATATATTAAAAACCCAAGGATGATGTTTACTGTAACACCCCCAAGCATAATAATTAATCGTTGCCAAGCTGGTTTTGATCTAAATTCCCATGGTTGTGGTGGTCCAGCCATTTGCTCCTTATCCATGCTCTCATCGATCATTCCAGAAATTTTAACATACCCACCTAATGGTAACCATCCAATTCCATAAACTGTTTCTCCAATTTTTTTCTTAAATAACGAGTATTTTACATCAAAGAATAAATAGAATTTTTCTACTCGTGTCTTAAATAGCTTTGCCGGAATAAAGTGTCCTAATTCGTGAAGAACGATTAGGATAGACAAACTTAATAATAGCTGTAATGCTTTTATAATTATCGGACTCATATGGTCTTATTCAAAATTAAATCACGCAAAAGTAACCTTTTAGAGTAGTTTATGAAAGAAATCAAGGATACAGATTCCGGTTTTAATATTTTTTTAGCGAAAACCATAATTTTGTAAAAGATAAACCTTGTAATTTTGTAACTCTAAAATGTAAGTATGCTTCGATTTTTTGCTAAGTACAAATTCTTTGCCATAGTTTTATTTATACTATCTGCGATTATTATTTCAATAATTTATTCAATTCTAAAACCCAAAAGAATTTTACAGGTATATGAACCAGATATGGTGAGTTTAGAATTAGTAGATAGTACGGTTCAGCATGTACGCAAATACCATAAAATAGCAGATTTTAATCTTCTAAATCAGAATGGTGAGAAAGTTACGCAGTCTAATTATGAAGATAAGATTTATGTTGCGGATTTTTTCTTTACAACATGTCAGACTATATGTCCAATAATGACAGATCACATGAAACTTATCCAGGGAAGATTAAAAAATGATCCAGATATTAAGCTATTATCTCACACGGTAATTCCAGAAACAGATGGGGTACCACAATTAAAAGAATATGCAATTAGAAAAGGAGTTGATGATACTCGGTGGAACTTGGTAACTGGCGACAAAAAGCATATTTATGATCTTGCACGCAAATCATATTTAGTAGCAAAATCGAATGGTGATGGTGGGCGTTATGATATGATTCATACCGAAAATTTCGTGTTAGTTGATAAGAAAAAGCGTATTAGAGGCTTTTATGACGGAACTGATTTAGAAGAAATTGAAAGGTTATTAGAAGATATAGAAGTCTTAAAAAATGAAGGAGTAAAATAACACAGTTGCTTTTTGTGTAAAATTCGGGTTTTTAAAAAACAACTGTGTTTTTCTAGGGAAAAAATAATAAGTGATCTTATGAATTCTATCCATAATATTACCATTCAGGCTCCAGGCCAATTGTAAATGAGGTAGGAGTACATCGTGTATAGGAAACTGCAACACCATCCTTGTTTACGTAGCAAATTAATTTTTCGTCCCATCCATCAGGACAATCTGGTCTCCAAGGAGGTAAATTTTCTGCTGTAGGGATCACTAGTTTATCAAATATAATAGTATTTCCATCTCTTTGCAGAATTTGAAAACTTGTGATATGTGCATTATGTAGTTTGTAAGATAATTGACTACCTGTATGCTCGTTTTTTGCAACTAGATAAACTCCATCTTTTTTAGGTTTTCTAACTGTATATTGATCATATTTTTCGATTTTATCGTTTTTATTTTGACCAGATATGTCCAAACTTTCTTGTTCTAAATTATTCTTTTCACAAGAATAAATAATTGCAACCAAGCAGATCATTAATGCTTGAAGTAATAGTTTTTTATAATTTTTCATTCTATAATTTTTTAATTAGACTTTATTCTATTTAAGGCTTTTTAGTTTCCACCTTTTTCTAAATTTAGATATGATGAAATTAAAGCGACATACCTTCGTAGATATCCGAAAAATTTGAATTTCAATGATTTTGGACTTTTTTTGGGTTGTTAACCCTTTTTTGAATAGGTTTAAAACTGTTTTTATTAATGAAATCTAAAAAGAAAAGACAGGAAGAATATTTTAACAACTCGTAATAGGTTTTTCTAAGAGATAGTTTTTTCAATAGATATTTTTCCACTACTTTTGCCTTGTTTAAAATTATTCTAAATAAAGGCTTGAAAATTACTATAGCAAATCTCAAAAGGGGTCAACGTGCGTTGATTAAGGAAATAACTTCTGATACTATTCCATTAAAGTTATTGGAAATGGGATGCTTGCCAGGTAATGAGGTGCAATTATTACAAACCGCACCGTTTCAATGCCCAATGTATCTTACAATCAATGGTAGCCATCTCGCCATACGTAAAGAAATTGCTTCACAAATTGAGATTGAAATTATTTAATAGGATTACTTTTTATGGCCAAGCAGATTAAAGTTTCACTTATCGGAAACCCAAATACAGGTAAAACATCTGTTTTTAATTTGCTAACTGGATTAAACCAACAAGTCGGCAATTATCCAGGAATTACTGTAGAGAAGAAAGAAGGGGTTTGTAAATTGCCACGAGGAGTTAAGGCACATATTCTTGATTTACCAGGAACATATAGTCTTAATGCTTCATCTTTAGATGAAAATGTAGTTATAGAAATTCTACTTAATAAAAAAGATAAGGATTTTCCTGATGTGGCCGTAGTCGTAAGTGATGTAGAAAACCTTAAAAGAAATCTATTATTATTTACCCAAATAAAGGATTTAGAAATTCCCACGATTCTAGTCATTAATATGGCAGATCGAATGAGTAGGAAAGGGATTTCTCTTGATATTCCACTACTCGAAAAAGAGTTAAATACTAAAATTGCTTTAGTAAGTGCTAGAAAAAATGAAGGAATAGATGAACTTAAAAAGCTGATTCTTTCATATGCTTCAATACCTACTAAACCTTGTGTAGATGCATTGACTTTTGCTCCTGAATATTTTGATAGACTTAAGAAAGCATTTCCTAATCAATCTATTTATAAACTTTGGTTAGTAATTACACAAGATGTCAATTTTAGAAAAATTGATAAAAAGAAGCCCGAAGTTCCGCCAGATTTTGAGATCAAATCGGAAAGTGAGCTCAAGCGATTTCAGCAAAAAGAAACTATTAAAAGATATCAATTTATTAATCAAGTTCTAAAAAAAGGATTGATAATTGATGAAAAAGCGGCAACCGGTATACGTGCTAGATTAGATAGAGTATTAACTCATAAATTCTGGGGGTACTTTATTTTCTTTGCCATATTGTTGTTGATTTTTCAAGCTATTTATGATTGGTCATCATACCCAATGGATCTAATAGACGAAGGATTTGCGTGGTTAAGCGAGACTGCAAAATCAGCTTTGCCGTCAGGACCTTTTATAGACTTAATAACCGAAGGTATAATTCCTGGATTAGGCGGTATTGTTATTTTTATACCTCAGATTGCATTTTTATTCTTATTTATTTCCATTTTGGAAGAAAGTGGATATATGAGTCGTGTAGTGTTCCTTATGGATAGGGTAATGCGAAAATTTGGATTAAGTGGAAAAAGTGTTGTTCCCTTAGTTTCTGGAACAGCTTGTGCAATTCCTGCTGTAATGGCTACAAGGAATATTGAAAGTTGGAAAGAACGTTTGATAACGATTCTAGTAGTTCCATTTACGACATGTTCTGCAAGACTACCTGTTTATTTGATCATAATAGCACTGGTAATTCCTGATGAAAAGGTTGGATGGATATTTAGTTATCAAAGTCTGACTTTGATGTTATTATATTTTATAGGTTTTGGTGCCGCTGTAGGTTCTGCTTGGATTTTAAATAAAATTCTAAAAATAAAAAGCAATAATTACTTCGTGATAGAGATGCCAGGGTATAAAATGCCTTTGTTTAAGAATGTAATATTTAATGTTATTGAAAAAACTAAAGCGTTTGTTTTTGGGGCAGGGAAGATAATTTTAGCCATTTCGATTATCTTATGGGTTTTAGCCAGTTTCGGACCTAATGAGAACTTTAGTAATGCAGAAGAAATAGTAACATCAGAGCACTCTAATCTTTCTCAAGAAGAACTAGATCAGAAAATTGCTTCTTATAAATTAGAATATTCTTTTATTGGTTATGCAGGTAAAGCTATTGAACCTATTGTAGCTCCGTTAGGATATGATTGGAAAATTGGAATAGGGATCATTAGTTCTTTTGCAGCACGGGAAGTTTTTGTTGGTACTTTGGCGACTATTTATAGCGTAGGAAGTGATGAGGAAGAAACCATCAAAAATAGAATGGCTTCTGAAGTCCATCCTGTAACGGGAACCCCATTGTTTAACCTGGCAAGTGGAATATCTCTGTTATTGTTTTATGCATTCGCAATGCAATGTATGAGTACACTAGCTATTGTAAAAAGGGAAACTAACAGTTGGAAATGGCCTATGGTACAGCTTGTGTTTATGAGTGTTTTAGCGTATACTGTTGCATTGGTGGCATATCAGATTTTAAAATAAGTTTTTGTATCTTTATTCGACTAAGAAATTATGAATTTATTTGTCCAGAACATATTAGTATTTGTTGTTTTTGCTATAGCAATAGGATTTTTGATTAAGAAATTTATTTGGAAACCAAAGCCAGTTACTTCAAGTAAAAAGACGCCTGGAAGTTGTGGAAAGAACGGCTGCGGTTGTCACTAGTCAATTAGACCATTAATAATATCTATTATAGTTTTGTCCACTTATTGATGGTGCATCTTATCAAAAAGTAATTTATTTTCTTCGTATCCATTTTAGAGAGCTATTACTGCTAATCAAATAAACACCTACAAAAATTAAAGAACAACATAACAGTTTTACTATTGTTATATCTCCTTTATATTCACTATCAATAATGAAATAGGCAATTCCTGCAACCAACAACATGGCTACTGCGGGCTGTACATAAATATAACTACTAGAAACTGTAGGTTTTACAAATTGTAAAGCAAACATATTTAATAAATAAGCTAAGAACGTTGGGCCTATGATTACATAACATAATGATATCCAATTGGTCGTTTTATAAGAATTAAAATCTGTTTCTAATAATTGACCAATACAAAATGGAAACATAAAGATAAATCCAAAGAAAAAAGTCCAGATAATAACAGTAATTGGTTTATATTTTTGCATTAATGGTTTCACTAGGACTAAGTAAAAAGCAAATGATAATGCATTTAAACCTATAAAAATATTTCCTTTTAACGATCCTGTTCCTAAACCTGAGTTGCCTAAATATATTAATAATACTGCGCCACCACCTCCAATACATATACCTAAAACACGAGATAAAGTAAGAGGCTCTTTTAACAAAAAATAACTAATAATCACTGTAAAAACAGGCATGGCAGTAACTATGATAGCGGCATCTACAGGAGATGTTAAACTTAATCCATTCATTGAGAAGAATTGATTTGTTGCTACACCCAAAAGCCCGCAAAGTGCTAATCTTGGAATATCTTTTTTCTGAGCTTGTTCTTTTACAAAAAACTTTAAAATAAAGAATAACAATCCAGCACCACTTATTCTTAGAAATACTAGGGCAGATGCACCTATTTTATCAGGCATTAAACCTTTTGCAATAAGATAATTTGCTCCATAGATCATATTTACACTTAATAATGCAATATGAGCTTTGGCTTTGTTAGAAATCATTTGGCAAAGAAACTAAATATAGAGATAAGTACTCTCATGGTTTTAGCACTATTTATTTAACCAATAGTTCTAGATAGTAGTTCGAGGGATCTATTTTTTCAGAATTAATTGGATAAGGACTTAGATTGTGACTATAGACTGTCTTCTCCAATGACTTTAATAGTTCTTTTGCTTTAATAGGAGCCTTGATTAAGATTTCTTTTTCTTCTAAAAGTGTATCGTTTTCATAGAGACCAATCAAAATTTTTGCTTGTCCTGCCCATACACAGGATACTCCTTTTGGGCAACGAGAATCTTCTAATACTTTTATAAAATGTATACTTTTATTTCCAAAATTAGCTTTTTTGCCAGTTTTTAATTTGGTAACTATTTGAGGAGTTTTTACCTTTTTATTCGTGTCTTGAGCCTTTATGAAAATAGGGCTGAATATTAAAAGTAGATAAATGAATTGTTTCATTATGAGGATTTTTATTCTTGATTTTTACTTAATATAAAATATCTGTGTTCGTCTAAAGTTTTACCATTTTTAATAATCGCTTTTCGAAAAACCCCTTCTTTACTATACCCGTTTTTTTCTAACGTCCGCATAGAGGCAATATTATTTTCGAAAACACCAGCATAAATTCTAATTAAATTTAGTTTTTTTAATCCGTAATGGGTTATTAGATTCACTGCTTTTGTGGCTATTCCATTTCCCCAATATGGTTGACCTATCCAGTATCCTATTTCTGCACTTTTTCTATAAACATCGTTTTGTATGATTAAACTGATTACTCCGCATAGCTCATTGTTACATTCAATACCAAAACTTTGTGGAGGATCCTGTGTTTGAGTAAAATTAATGAAAGTTTCGGCGTCACTTTCTGAGTAAGGATAAGGGATATAATCTCTTAGGTTATTCCATATGTTTTTATTGTTAGCTAGTTTTGCCAACTGTAATGTGTCAGATAATTCGAGTTTTCTTATTTCAATTTTTTGATTTTCCAAACTAATAAATCTATTAGATACAAGTTAGTTTAAATATGTTTAAAATTAAAGATATATAAAAATCCATACTAAATTATGGCAATTGTCTTCGCTTTATAATTTTTCATAATATCTTTATGCACATAATATGTCAAACAAGAAAGCAATAATTATTGGATCTGGTATTGCCGGTTTAGCCTCTGCAATCCGTTTAAGCGGTCAAAATTTTAGTGTAGAAGTATATGAGACTAATTCTTATCCTGGAGGAAAATTAGCCGAAATTCATAAAGAAGGATATCGTTTTGACTGCGGACCATCCTTGTTTACAATGCCTCAGTTTTTAGAAGAGTTGTTCGCTATCTCTAAGAAATCAATTTCGAATTATTTTGAGTATTCCAAAAAAGAAATAGTATGTAATTACTTTTATGAAGACGGAACTAGATTTACAGCGTTAGCCGATATTAAAAAATTTGCAGAAGAAGCAGAAAAGAAGTTTGAAGTAGAAAGGGATCAGATTTTTAAATATTTTAAATCTAGTAAGCAAAAATATGACTTGACCTCTACTTTATTTCTAGAAAAATCATTACATAAATTATCCACATATCTGTCTTTGGACACTATAAAAGCTATTATTAGAATTAATAGCCTAGGAATAGATAAGAAATTACACAGTTATAATGATGAAATATTTAAGGATGCAAGATTGGTTCAGTTTTTTGACCGATTTGCAACTTATAATGGTTCGTCTCCTTATGTTACGCCTGGAATTATGTCTATGATTCCGCATTTAGAACAGTACTACGGAACTTTTTTTCCAAAAGGAGGAATGTATAGTATTACAAAAGCTCTTTATCAGTTGGCTGTTGATCTTGATGTAAAATTTCATTTTGAATCAGAAGTGGATCAAATAGTTGTTACAAATAAAAAAGCAACAGCAGTAGTTGTTGATGGTTTTATACGAGAAGCGGATGTAATTATATCCAATATGGATGTAGTTCCTACTTACCGTAAATTACTTCCAAATGAGCAAGCACCGAAAAAAACTCTGAAACAACCAAGATCAAGCTCCGCCTTAATTTTCTATTGGGGAATCAAAAAAGAATTTCCTGAATTGGATCTACATAACATCTTTTTTTCTAAAGATTATAAAAAGGAATTTGAATATATTTTTGAAAAGAAGGAAGTAAGTAATGATCCAACCGTTTATATAAATATTACTGCTAAAAATGAACCAAATGATTCTCCTGAAGGATCCGAAAACTGGTTTGTTATGATTAATGTTCCTAGTAATGAAGGACAAGACTGGAAAGAAATAATACAACGGTCTAGAAAAAATATTCTGGATAAATTATCAAAATTGTTAAAAGTAAATATTGAAGAGTTAATAGAAATTGAAGAGATTTTAGATCCTATAAGTATTGAAAGCAAAACACAATCTTATCAAGGTGCATTGTATGGTTCCAGTAGCAATAATAAATATGCAGCTTTTTTAAGACATCCTAACTTTTCTAAAAATATTAAAAATCTTTATTTCTGTGGAGGAAGTGTGCATCCTGGAGGAGGAATTCCATTGTGTTTATTGTCTGGTAAGATAGTTTCTGAGTTAATTGAAAAAGATTTTAATGATTAAACTATGCGTCTAGAAAGAAAACTTCTTATATCCATAATTTTAATTTGGTTGTTTAATATTTCAGGAATAATTGGAATTCTGATAGGATATGAAAGTTGGTTCTTGCCATTAACGCCTCTCAATTTACTATTGTATTTAGGTTTAATGATTTGGAATTCTAGAATTAATAAAAAATTGATTTTAGCATTGTTAATTCCTTTTGGTATTGGAATGATTACGGAGTATCTGGGAGTTAACTATGGATTGATTTTTGGCAACTATCAATACGGTAATAACTTGGGAAGTAAAATTTTAGGAGTACCATGGATTATTGGTGTAAACTGGGCATTACTAGTATATTGTACAGCAGCAATATCAAAAAAGATACACACAAACATAGCTATTTCTTCTTTTATTGGTGCAGTGTTGATGGTGGCATTGGATATTATCATCGAAGTTTCCGCTCCAAGATTTGATTTTTGGGAGTTTGAAGGACAGATAGTACCAATTCAGAATTATATAGGATGGGTCGTAGTTTCCTTTGTAGCACATTTTTTATTTCAAAAAGTATATAAAACTTTGCAATACACGATTTCGGTTCATATTTTCATTGCTATATTTATCTTTTTTACCACATTCTTATTTTACTAGATGCAGAAATATGATTATATTATTACAGGCACCGGAGCATCAGGTTTGATATTGGCTTATTATTTAATTAATGATACTTTTTTTGATCAAAAGAAAATACTGTTAATTGATAAAGAGGAAAAAAATAAAAATGATCGTACTTGGTGTTTTTGGGAAGAAGGAAAAGGAACTTGGGATTCTGTTGTAAGTAAAAAATGGAATAATATCTTTTTCGGGAGTACTGATTTCTCAGATACAATAGATATTTCTCCATATCAATATAAGATGATTCGGAGTAAAGATTTTTACAATCACGTTTTTAAGCAATTAAGTAAAAAACCGAATATCACTATAGTACAGGAAACCGTAATAGGATTTGTAGATGAGGGTAGTATAGTAGAGGTAGAGACTGATCAAAGAATGTATTTGGGCGGTAAGGTTTTTAATAGTATACCATTTTCTAAACAGTTTAAAACACAAAAAAAATACCCTTTATTAAATCAACATTTTATAGGATGGTTTATAAAGGTAGAAAACCATACTTTTGATAGTCAGATAGCTACCTTTATGGATTTTGACATTGATCAAAAAGGGAATACAAGATTTATGTATGTATTGCCGATGTCTAAAACAGAAGCTTTGTTTGAGTACACCTTGTTTTCTAAAGATCTTCTTTCTAAAGAAGAATACGAAAAGGAAATTAAAGCATATTTACATGCGACCGGGATTAAAGAGTACAGTATTATAGAAAAAGAAATAGGATGTATTCCTATGACTTCGTATGAGTTTGGAAAACAAAATTCTAGGAACATCATTCATATCGGAACGGCTGGTGGATGGACAAAAGCTAGTACTGGATTTACTTTTCTGAATACAGAAAAAAAGGTAAAAAAACTCATCAAGTTTCTTAAAAGACGCGGGGATTTATCCAAATTTGAGAAACGAACTAAATTTTGGTATTATGATTTATTCTTTTTAGATCTATTATCAAAAGAAAATCAGAATGGTGCTATTTTGTTTTCACGATTATTCGGAAAAAATAATACATATAAAATCTTGAAATTTTTAAATGAGGAAACCTCATTGATAGAAGATCTAAAGATAATGTCAACAATGCCTACTAGTAAATTTCTTAAAATGGTCTGGAATCGATTGATTAAGTAGATTTATTTATTCAATTTTAAATCCTACCATAGGAATCTCATTTATAAATATAACAAGCTCTTTTGCATTAGGGTGTGATAAGTCTACATTAAAACTAATTTTCCCGTCATTATATGCTATTTTTCCTTTGTAATTGAATTGTTGATTATTAACCAAATAAACAATCGAGTGCACAGGTTGATCGTATTCTATAACGAACTCTTGAATTACGGCATCTCTTTTTTTTAGGATTCCTGTTAATGGAGAAATTAGGCTAAAATCTTTTGACTTTTCATGTTGGTAAAATAATGGAGCTTCAGAAAACTCTTCTTTACTAATATTATCTACTAACAAGCTGTTTTCATAAAAATTTGGATAATGCCCTTTAATAAAAACTTCGGCTGGCGTACCGAAATAGAAATAATTAGGTTCTTCGATAAATTCTTGTGTATCGACATCGTAATATCCTGTACTACCCCAGGTAGCATCTATTAAATACTTTTTAAAATCTATTTCAATAATATTCCAGGCGTGATCAGAGCGGTATTCTTTTCCAATATGATGAATTTGATTTTTACCATTTCCTAAAACGTAGAAGCTAATGATTCCAAGGTGATCACAGACATCTTTAAAAAGTTGAGTGTATCCTTCACAAACTGCTATACCACTAGATATAACACGTTTAGATATTTTTTCTCTATATTTTTTTTCTGTCTGTAGATGCTTTTTAGATCCTGATTTATCCCTATGATAATCTATATAATTGGTAGAACGAAAGCTAGGAAAGGGGTTGTGTTGGACTGATTTATAAGAATTTGCATAATCAGTGTAATATTTTCCTGATTCCTTATAATCATAGGATATGTTTTTTGTAATCCAAGAATATAGGGCTTTGGCCTTATCTATTTCAGAGTCAAAATCCTTGGAGATCTGTTCTGCTAGTTTTTTAGGAGTTTTATATTTTTTAGGGTATAAATGTACAATAGCTTCAATTCTATCAAAATCTTGACTGTAGGATTGACTAGCAGATAATAGGCTTAATAAAATAAATAATACTAGCTTAGGCATATTGTTTTAGCATCAAATATTAAACCAAATAATATACAACTATTAGTTTTATTCTGAAAGAGAAACGGATGATTATGTTAGACCACGCTCTTTTTGGATCTGTTCATAAGCCTTTTGTACTTCTTTAAATTTTTCTTCTGCTCCTTTTATATGCACAGGATCCATATGTTGTACTTTATCAGGATGGTATTTTTTAACCATGGTTCGATATGCCTTTTTTATTTCTGCATCAGTAGCGGTTTTTTCAACTTCAAGAATTTTATAGGCGTGATTTCCGGTCTTAAAGAACATGGCTTTAATACTTTCAAAATCACTAAAATTTATTCGCATAAATCCAGCCATTTTCTGAATTTCTATCGCTTCAGCGTTACTTACATTACCATCTGCATTTGCAATTCCGAATAGGAAATGAAGAATTTGTAACCTTGCTGCATAGCGAGTGCGTTGGGTAAGAAACAAACAGATACGTTGGGCAGAAATCTCTCTACTTTTTATAATTTCATTAAAGGTTCTAAACGTGGCATTAGCACGCTCTTTTCCATAAGCACTTACGAAATACTGACGAACATAATCTAGTTCTGTTTGATTTACATGACCATCGGCTTTTATTACAATTGAAGAAAGAGAAAGTAGATTTAATTCAAAATCTCCGGGACTTACTTTTTTTTCTTGAGAGAATACTTGAGTAAATCCTCCACTTCCTTTACTCTTGGTAGTAGTATCTAACAAACTGCCTAGTATAAAACCTAATATGGCTCCTGGAAATCTAAAAAAAATACCTCCTAATAAAGCAGCAATCCATTTAATCATTCATAGTCAATTTTGAGGGTGTAAAGATAATTGAATTATTTACACAATTTAGAGTATACTTAATTAGTAACATATTCATTAAAAATGTTACGAAAAAATGATTTGTTAGATAGTTGTAAAGATGTTTTACGACTACTTGGCAGTCATATTGATATGGTACATTATTTGTATCTTTGTATCAAAGTTTAAATAAAAAATAGTTAAGAAATATGTATCCAGCAGATTTAGTAAAGCCAATGCGTGAAGACCTAACAAATATAGGTTTTGATGAATTACAAACAGCAGCTGATGTAGAAACTGCGATTGCAAAAGAAGGAACAACTTTAGTCGTTGTAAATTCTGTTTGTGGTTGTGCTGCAGCGAATGCAAGACCAGGAGCGAAAGCTTCTTTGGCAAATGATAAAAAACCAGATAATTTAGTAACAGTATTTGCGGGCGTGGATCGCGAAGCTACTGATAAAGCACGTGGATATATGATCCCATTTCCTCCATCATCACCTTCAATGGCGTTATTTAAAAATGGAGAATTAGTTCATATGTTAGAGCGTCATCATATCGAAGGGAGACCTGCTGATATGATTGCAGAAAACCTTAAAGATGCTTATAATGAGCACTGCTAATATATTTAGATAAAAAATAAAAATCCGGTTAGTACCGGATTTTTTTATTTCTTTTTTTGCATGGTTGGCAATCACTACCTTCAATACTTCCTTGTTCATTTCCACTATCATTAGAGTATCCATCGCATTGACATCCAGTTCCTCCAAGCACTTGTTTCAATGCATTTTAGTTAATAATTTAGCTCCTTCTAGTTTTAAGATTTTGTGTAACATACTGTAAATTTTAAAATTATATAATACTCTGAATAATTATAGATCCACAAAGCATATGTCCATATGTTAATGATTATTTCCCCCAAAATGTTGCCTGAAATTTTTAAAAAAGTTTTATTTAAGTGGTGTGTAACATTTCTTTTACCACATATTTTCATTAAAAAAACCTAAAAATTTTCAGTAGTAAATAGAAAGTTCACTGATTGATTTGATTTTAGTTCTTTAAACTGTTGCTAAACAAAAAATAATATCAGACCTTGCACTGCAGTAACACAAGTCAAAATTATTAATTGCTAAGAGAAGTTATGGGGGCATTAAAAAGGATAATTTCATATCCGCTTTCGATAGTTTTCTATTTATTTTTTGGATTAACATTAGTAGTTTTTCATCCCTTACAATGGTTGGGAGTTAAACTGGGCGGAGCAAAAGGACACAGAGGTGTGGTTAATTTAATGAACCTTTGTCTGCTTCGTTGTTTACACGTTTTAGGAGTAAGAATTAGCTTTAAAAATTCTTTTAAATTACCTAAAAATCGTTCCTTGATTATTGTATCAAATCATCAGAGTATGTTTGATGTTCCTTTGATATCTTGGTATTTGCATAAACATCGACCAAAGTTTATCTCTAAAATGGAGTTAGGAAAAGGAATCCCGAGTATTTCTTTTAATTTAAGAAATGGAGGTCATGCTTTAATAGATAGAAAAAATGCGAAACAATCGATACCAGAGATTTCTAGGTTTGGGAAGTATATTGCCAAAAATAATTTTTCAGCTGTAATTTATCCGGAAGGAACTAGAAGTAGAAATGGAAAACCTAAAAGTTTTGCCCATACAGGATTAAAAATATTAATGAAAAATGCTCCTGAAGCTTTAATAGTTCCGGTAACTATTAATAACAGTTGGAAGTTGGTTAGATTTGGTAATTTCCCTATGGGAGTAGGAATACATCTTACTCTAGAAGTCAAAGAACCTATAAATTCAGAAGGAGTTACTAAAGAAGAAATACTAGATATTGCAGAAAAGAGAGTAATCTCTACCATAAAAACGTAAATAAGTAGTCATGGCTATAGATAATATTAGATTAGAAGTAATGCAATTATTGGAAAAGAAAATAGAATCTTTTATCGATAAATTTTTGATTCCGATAGATAAAGTATGGCAGCCAACAGATTTTTTACCTGATTCACAAAATGAAGATACATTTTTTGATGAGGTAAAGGAGTTAAGAGAGTTGGCAAAAGAACTTCCATATGACTTTTGGGTCGTTTTAGTTGGAGATACGATTACAGAAGAAGCACTTCCTACCTATGAATCCTGGTTAATGGATGTAGAAGGGGTAAATCAACACGAAGGAGAAGGAGGAAATGGCTGGTCTAGATGGGTACGATATTGGACTAGTGAAGAAAATCGACATGGAGATACTTTAAATAAGTATTTGTATTTGTCAGGAAGAGTAAATATGATAGAAGTTGAACGTACAACGCAACATTTAATTAATGATGGGTTTGATATCGGAACCGATAGAGACCCTTATAAAAACTTCGTTTATACTAGCTTTCAGGAGTTGGCAACTAATATTTCGCATACTAGAGTGGCAAAGTTGGCAAAAGGGTATTCAAACAAATCTCTAGCTAAAATGTGTAAAATTATTGCTGGTGACGAGATGCGTCATTTTAATGCATATAGTGAATTTGTAAAAAACATATTCGAAGTAGACCCAAGTCAAATGATGGTAGCTTTTAGTGATATGATGAAGCATAAAATTGTAATGCCAGCGGTTTTTTTAAGAGAATCCGGAAATACAATCGGAAGTGCTTTTGAAGAGTTTTCTAATGCCGCTCAACGAATAGGAGTATATACTTCTCAGGATTATATTGATATTATGCAACGTTTGATCGATAAATGGGAAATTGACAAACTTGTTGATCTTACTGATGAGGCAGAAAAAGCACGTGATTTTGTAATGAGATTACCTGCTAGAATGCAACGTATTAGTGAGAGATTGGTAATTCCAGAAGAAGTTTTTGAATTTAAATGGGTGCAACCTGCTTTAGTGAAATAAATTATTATGGCGTATATGACCAAAGAGCAGATTATATATGAAACTGTTGATTTTGTAAAAAATACGCTGAAAGATGCTGAAGGAGGACATGATTGGTTTCATATCGAACGGGTTTTTAAAACATCAAAAACCATCGCCGAAAGTGAAGAGGTGGATGTTTTTATAGTTTCTCTTGGAGCATTACTTCATGATATTGCAGATTCCAAATTTCATAATGGAGATGAAACGATTGGTCCAAAAGTCGCAAGGAACTTTTTAGAAAGTCTTCAACTAGAAAAAGATATTGTTAATCACGTAGTACTTATTATTGAAAATATCTCCTTTAAAGGAGGTAATACTGAGCAGAAATTTACATCCCCAGAATTGAATGTTATACAAGATGCAGATCGCTTAGATGCTATTGGGGCTATTGGAATCGCTCGTTGTTTTAATTATGGGGGATTTAAAAATAGAACGCTATACGATCCGGAAATAGCGCCTAATTTAAATATGACCAAAGAAGAATATAAAAACTCTACTGCTCCAACGATAAATCATTTCTACGAGAAATTGTTATTGCTTAAAGATAGAATGAACACGAAAACTGGTAGAGAAATGGCAAAAAAAAGACATCGTTTTATGGAGGTCTTTTTAGAGCAGTTCTATAGAGAGTGGGAAGGGCAGTAAAAAGTGTATTTTTTGCGTATAAACTTGCTATAAAAAAAGTACAGAGTCGAAAGCAAAATTGCGTTTACCCTGTACTTTAAAAAAGCATAAATATGACGATTGCTTATAGCTTACTATTGTTTGAGAATCTTTATATTTTTCTGTACTCCATCTTTTTGCATCTTTAAGATGTAGAAGCCTTTTGCTAATTTCTGTGTATCAATTGTTGCCTGTTTTCCATTGATAGAAACTTTAGTTTTCTGAACAGCACCATTTGATCCGATAAGCTGAATGGAACGAGCTGTTTTTTTAGAGCTAATTCCATCTATGGTTATCTTATCTGTAAAGGGTATAGGGAATACTTTGATTCCATCAAAATCGGTAAGATCTACCAATGGTGGAGTAATATCAGTATTTTGAATTGCAGGCATTATATCGGTTTGTTTTGATGTGTTATACCTAACCGTGAATTCTGCAACAGATGCCCATCGTTTATCATCGACTTCAGAAAGTGCTCTGAAATAAAGATAGCGACAATTAAAGGTGTCAAACTCTACTGTTTGTTTTAAAGTAGATTTCTGAAAAGTTCCTACAGATAACTGAATCCAAGCGTTACCATCCCAACCAAAAAGTATATAGTCTTTTACCATTCCAGTGGTACCTGTTTGTCTTCCTTGATAAGAAAATCCAACTAAGTCCCTCGATACACCAAGGTCAATGGCAATAAAATGAGGATGCGATGTATTATCATCGTACCAATTAGAGTGCCAATAGGTGTTTGGGTCACCATCTGCTGCTTTTTCTTTGGCATGATCAGCATTTGTCGTTTCCTCACTATTAGTATCGTAGACCATACAACCTTCACAATTGTCAATAATATCAGGAGGATTAACAATAGTTCCTACTTCTACCTGTATCAAATTTGAATAATTAGAATAACTATCTACATCATAAGCTCTAACTCTATATGAATAAATTCCATCTGCTACGTTTTTATTAATATAGTTGGTTACACCAGTCCCTACATAATCTATCCTTTCGAACGAGTTACCACTACTTCTTTCAATAGTAAAACCATTTTCATTATTAGAATTATCTGTCCAGGTTAAGGTTATATCATTTTGATTAATTTGAGATCTTAACTCACTTGGTGGATTGATTTCATCTGTGTCGGTACCTTCATCAAAAAGATCAGCTTCCCATATTCCACGCCCGTAGGTAGCAACACGAATTTTTCGAGTAGGATAGTGTATTTCTAAATCTGAGGTTTGTACCCTTGGTAATTTTGTAGAGAAAGGTATCCAAGAATCAAGAGTGTCATTAGTATAATATACTCCAGATTGCATTCCTACATATAATCCATTGACAGCAGTGTCATCAAAAACTAAGCATTGAGCAGAAATATTAGGTAGGTTTCCTCTTATGTTTGTCCAAGTATTTCCTGAGTTTGTAGAAATATATACTCTGGATCCTGTAGCGGCTATAGCTACTCTTTCAGGATTGTTAGGATCTACCGAGATAAAGTTTACATCTCCTCTAAAATCACTTACTTCAGTCCAAGAAGGATTATTACTTTGCCCATTTTTGGTTCTCCATACTCTTCCTTCTTCAGCTATATAAATGTAGTTATTGTCAGAGTTTGCAATTGCGATTTCATCTAGTTTACCACTAATATTGATATTTGCTGTAATGTTTCTCCAACTGCCATTACTACCTCCATTATTACTCCGGTATAAGTCGTTATAACCAACATATATCTTTTTATTATCAATTGGATCCATCATAAAGGGAGTTACCCATTCTCCACTAAAGTTTCCTGGTTTACTTATGTTTCCAATGCTATTTCCACCATCAGTACTTTTATAAAGAGATCCGAATTGAACAGTTCCGTAAACAGTATTTTTGTTTTTATGATCTATGAAGCATTCCATTCCATCAGCTCCTAACCATTCTTTAAATTGACGATTAGAACCGCTCATAATATTAGTTCCATTATCCTGAGCACCTCCTACGATCATATTAGCATCCGTTTTAGAACCTCCAATGCGATAATATTGTCTTACTGCTAATCCACCTTGGGTAAGATCGGTTGTATTATTTCCTCTATCTCGACTTCTAAAAATACCACCGTCAGAGCCTATATATATGGAACCTTTTACATACTGCATTACTTCTATATCAGCATGTACATAGGAACGATCACCAGGAGAACTCCAAGTTGCTAAGGTGGTAAAACTCGAACCACCGTCCAAAGATCTGGAATAATTCATTCCTCCTACATGAACTTCATTTGCATTAGTGTCTGATACGGTGATAGCCATATCACGAGAAGCCTGAGTGAAATAAATCTGATCAGTGGAAATATTATTATAGCTTGCACGAATACTAAAACTGGTTCCTTCGTTTAAAGATCTATATAGATATCCAAAACCGCTTCCTCTTTTCTGTACAAGATATACAGCGTTTGGATTTGCTGGCGTCACAGCCATCTTCATACGTTCACTACTAGCAATACCGCTGGTAACTCGGTTAAAAGAGCTTCCACTGTTAGTAGATCGATAAAAACTTGTTCCGCAGGCATACACTATATTTGTGTTTCCAGGTTTAAATGCAACATCTTCAGAACGAGTATTTAGAACATTACTAAAATTGGCACCACCATTGGTGGACCTATAAAGTGCTTTTGTAGTACCGATAAATATAATATCACTATTGGGGTGAATAAGGATAGTCCTTGGTGTACCACTTACCCTGTAAATTTGTGACCAGGAATTCCCACCATTAGTAGATATCATAATTTGACCTGCAGAATTTCCTAAATAAACAATATTGCTGTTATTTGGATCGATAGCGATTGACCATATAGACATATTTGCCATTTGATCTCCTAAGGGTTTCCAGTTTTGACCAGCATCAGTGGACTTCCAGATCCCTCCTCCCGGAGATCCTGCATATATTGTATTTTGTTGATTTGGTTCTACAGCTATTGCTGTAATTCTCCCTAATCCAGGAGACCAGCTTCTGGTACGTGTCCAGTTAAAAGGTCCAAGTTCGGTCCAACCACTATTTTGTTGAGCATTTTTATTTAATGATTCTGTGTTCTTTAGAAATTTTTCAGTTTCATCTACTACTTTGCGGTCACTTATTATATATCCATTAGTGTCAGCATTTCTCTTAGCCCAATATAGATTTCGCATAAATAGCTTATAACCACTTCCTTTTCCTTTATCTCTATTTTCAAAATGACGTTTTCCTATGCGCTCTAATTTTTTTATTTTCACGTTTTCTTCTTCCATAACTTGGAAAAATTCTTGTGCTTTTAATGGTATATAACATATGTTCATAAATAGCAGTAAGAGAAATACCTGCCTTTTTTGTAGTGCATATCTGGTTTTATAAAGTATCATAATATTTTTTTTGGTTAAAAGAATAGTTTGATAATGGATACTGAAAAATCTTCAGTATCCATTATGTTTTTATTGCACGAAGAATTTTTTGGTGCTGATATTATCCGCATTAATTATCTGAATAAAATAAACTCCAGTTACTAATTCATCTATCACAATACTTTGTTTAAAAGATAAATAGCTTGGTTTTTCTTTGGGTTTGATTGTTTTTATAACACGACCATTAATATCTCTTATCAAAATGTGCTCAACCTTATTCGTTGAGTTATTAGCTTCAATATTTAAAACATCACTTGCTGGATTAGGATATATACTAAAACTTGGAGGGAGTGCAGAATCATCAACCTCACCAGGAAAAAGAGAACGAGAAGCATTACTACAGGATGCTAATTGCTCCCAGCCATTAGCAGTCCATTCGAAAAGGTTACCTTGATATATGATTTTATCTCCGACAGCATAAGAAGTATTTTCATTCCAATCATCTACTCCAAAACAAGGATCATTATTTTCACAAGATCCAAGGCTATCCCAATCTTGGTTGTTATTACGTCTAAATAAGTTTCCTTGATATATCACTAGATCTCCAGGTGAGTAAGTAGTATTTTCATTCCAATCATCTACTCCAAAACAAGGATCTATGCTGCATACTCCTAAAGTGTTCCAATCATTGTTTGTGGTTCTTTCAAAAAGATTTCCCTGATATGTAACCTTATCTCCGGCAACATATGTCACATTTTCTGACCATTCATCTATACCTGCGCAACTAACTTCATCACCATTTCCGCCTCCGCCATCTGTGTTACAAGTGTCTACGCAATTAGCTCGATTGATTGTTCTGCGAATTGCATCAGCAGGTTGATTTCCAAACCCTTTACTTAGGTTTATTCCTGCACTAGTTAAATGACAATAACTCATGGTGGTTCCGCCGTTTGATGGAATTCCAGGTCTGCCACAGCTACCTTCTGTATTGTAGCAACCATCGATCGCGGTATTATTTCCGTTCCAAACGCAAGAATGCGTATGATTAGATCCAAAATTATGACCTAGTTCGTGTGCAATGACATTTACTGTCCAGGAATAAACAGGAACATTACTATAATTTCTATTAATACCGGATAAACCATATCGATACGATCCACATAATCCATTTAACCAGGCTACACCACCAGAATAGTTATAGGTAACAAAGTGACCAAGATCACCATTAAATCCATTTTGGTTTCTATAACTGCGATAGTTATCTAAATTATTAAATGGAGCCGAGGATGTCCAGGCTCTTATACCCGATATTTTTATTTTTATTCCTTCGTTGTTATATAATATTGCAACCTGATTAAAAATAGATTGGATATAGTTAGAAGCAGCTTGTGAACCTCCTTTATCTCTAACAATATCATTTCCGATATCAAAAAATATCTCAGGACATTTAGTTTGATTAGCCGCGGGAGCATTTTTTTGATAATCTTTTTTTTTCGGAGTTTCTATCGAACGTAAATTTTCTGTTTGGCAAACAAAATCATTTAGATGATTGATATCTTTATCTTCGTATAGAATATGATCGTCACTAGTATCCAATTTAGCAAGTACTAAATTGCCCTGTCCATCACTAAGACTAATAATTCCAGATATTTCGCCATCTTTAATAGTAATTGCGGCAATAGAGTTTGGACTGTTTTTAACAATACCACGATAATGTGTAATGTTTTTTAATGGTTCGATCACTTTTCCCGAAGGCATTTCTACAATCGAAAAATCATCAGAAACGATAGTCACTCTAACTAATTCAAGAAGCATAGATGATTTTTCACTAGGTAATTGAAGGTTTAAAGCTTCAGGAGCAGCGCCAATTTTTTTCATAGCAGACTGCCGTAATGAAAGAATTGAATAGTTTTTAAATTCTTTTGGAATGATCACATTTGATTTACTAGATTTTAGATTAAAAAGAGAAATTTCTTCAAAATGTTTTCCAGATAATTTAGCAGAAGTTATCTGATGTTTAGGTTTGATATTCTGGGATTGGGCAAAAAAAGGTAATGTCATCAATAAGGTGATGAGCAAAGTAAAAATACGTTTCATAAGTTTAGGTTTTAAGGTATTATTAGTTTTGAATTGATTTTAGTTTTTCATAAAAGGATGCTTAAAAGGGTTATATATTTTATATAGTAAATAGGACCGATTACTATAAATCGATCAAAACGTTTGTAAAATGAAGGATCTGATAAAGAACATTTTTCAGATCATACCTTCAAGTTAATTTTCGGATGTATTCAGAAATAGTTTTATTCTATTTAAGTATTAATTAGAATTTGAAACTAGGAATTAAGTACTAACTTAAATTGAGATTAGCACATAAATTTTGGCAGGGATAGGCGAGGTTTTGCATTGTAAGAGTTTTGAGGTTAGTGTAATGTTAATAATTGTTAAATTGGTTGACCAAATTTACGTTTTTATTATGATAATTAAGCAAAATAGTATTAAATAATTGTTAGCCTATTTATGAATGATTCGAGGGAAGTATTAGGTATTTGTGAGAAGAAATAGGATTTAAAAAGAAGTAATTAGGATAGTAATAATCCTCTAGACAATAAAGTTTTTGGGGTAAATAGATAAATTGTTAATCACAATAATCTTTTACAAAAATTTAAAACTTGGATAAAGTATATAGGTGGACATTGATGAATTGTCCACCTTCTTTGTATTCCAAATGCTCGTTTTTTGATAGAATTTGATTGTCCGTTTTTTGATTATGCGAAAATGCTGATTACAAATTCAACTATAAAAAGAAAATAGTTCAAAATAAAGTCGATTAATAATTTTGTAAGTGCTATCATGATTAGTGATTTATGTTTCCGTTACTTATTGTTACTAGTTTTGATGAATTTCGATTGACAAATTCTAGTGTAAACCTGTCGATTTCTTGATATCCATCAACTTTTTTAATTAATAATTCATTGATTCTATTTGCCTCTGTGGTTAAGTCAGAATATTTACAATTTTTTAGTTCGTACTCTGCAGTTTCTGTAGAAATTCCTTTTTCCGAACTTGCTAAGCCTTTTACATATAAAAATTGTTTTACCTGATCACAGTCGCAATGAGATTGTAATACCTTTAGAATAGCGTTTGATTTATCCTCTACTTTATTTCCGACATACATAGCATAAACTAAAATCCCGGCTAAAATTCCTATAGAAAATAAAACAAGTTGCTTTTTCATCAGATTTTGATACAACCACTATTTAATTGATTGCTTGATCAAAGTACCTTTAAAAAAACCGTAATAACAAGAGGAGTAAACCCAATTTAAAGAAAAACGGGTATGGTTTATTATTATAAATAATTTAATATCAATTATTTATAATAAAACAAGAAGTTTGGTTTCCAAAAATTACTGAGAGCCCTATTTTTATAAATTTAGGGTAATTTGTTCATTTTTTTTGTAAAAGTTAATGGATCAATTTTTAGAATTTAATTGTTTCACATAGAAAGATGGGAGTAGTCCTGTGTGAATTTTAAAGTACTTAGAAAAAGAATCGGCACTTTTATAGCCAACATCTTTAGCAATCGATTTAATAGAATAAGATCTAAATTTAGAATCGTTTTTAAGTCGAACTATTGTATAGTTTATTCTTAGATCATTGATATAGGTGTTGAAATTCTTATTAAAGTGTGCATTAATTACTTTAGATAGGTAAGAAGTATTTGTATTGATCTTCTTGGCTACATTATATAGATTGCAATCTGTTTTAAGATAATATTCTTGGGATTCTATTTTTTTTAATCCAATAAGTATTTGTTCATATAAATCATCACTTATATCTAATTCACTGGATCGGGATTCTAATTTTTTATCTTTAGTGTCGATAATGGGGTCGTTAATTGCAAGGTCATTAACAGTTATTTCCGAAGTATTTGCTTTTTCTTTTCTTTCAATTTCAGCGAGTAATGTTTCAAACTTTTCTTTGTTCTTTCTCTTTGTTTTCTGAAAAAAGAAGGTTACCAAGATAAGTCCAAAAACTACAATAACTAATCCAATCTGAGAATAGGTGAGTTTGCTTTTTTGTTTCTTTTTTTGATTTTCTAGATCGTTTATTTCATTTTGAAAATCATTCATGGTTATGTCTTGAACCTTTCTAGATGCTAATGATCTCTTATTATTGAGTTTACTTAAACTTAAAATATGTTTTTCATAATACGAATTAGATTTTTTTAAGTCACCATCCATTTTATAGGCTTGACCAAGTAATTTATAACATTTGCTTATTTCGTCAGAGTTACTATATTTCTTGGTAAGAATTTCTTCAGATTCGAGTAATACTTCAATGCTTCCTTTGTATTCTTTTAAATCTAGTTTACATTCTGCGAGTAAATTGAGAATTTTTCCTAGAAAGATAATATCATTTGCCTTATAGCACAGCTCTTTTGCCTGGTTTAAAAATGTAAGCGCATTGGTATAATCCTTTTTGTTTTTATAGATAATACCTCGATGCATTAACAGGTCAATATGTATATTATCAACTTTTACTTTTTCAGTATACGATAATCCTTTATTGTTAGCATATAATGCAGAATCTAGTTTATTTAATTTTATATAAGCTTCAGAAATTCGAGCATTAAATAACATGATCCCTATATTAACTCCTTCCTGACTTCTTTTATATGGGTTTATTAAAAGTTCTTCTTCACTATCTTTTAGTTCTTTAAGAGCAGTCTTGTAATCACCTGTTCTTAGTTTTATAAATGCAAGGTTAGTTTTAATTACAGACATATAAGAAGGATTGTTAATCTCTTCTGCTTTAGATAATGCCTTTGAATACGCAGAACTTGACTTATCGTATTCTTCAATGTCAAAGTAGTGATTTCCTTTAAGATTCATTATCTGTACCTGTTTCTGGTACATTTCGTTTTTGGATGCAATAGAAGAAGCGTTGTCGAGATACTCAATAGCTAAATTATTATTTCCAGAATTAAGATTGGCAATACTTAAATGTTCCAGAGCATTTATCATTCCTTTTGGATCATCGTTTTCAAAGGCTATTTTATATAAAATATTACTTAAGGAAATGATTTCATCTATTTTACTTTCCTCAAGTGCTTCTAACTGAAGACGTATATCTTCTTCATTCTTTGTAACAATAATATTCTCAACCTGAGAAATTAAAGTATTACAAAACAAAAGAATAGATAAGATGAATAAACGATGCAATCTCATATAAGCTTAGGGTGAAGGACCAAAAATAACCAAAATAGTGTCAAAATAGCTTTAATTGCCCATCTTTATGAGAATCATGCAAGTCACAATTCAAAAGAATATTGTTTTTTTTGGTAAAGTATTTTTTCCTAGCAATGGTAAACATTTGATGGATCTGATCAGCTATTTTACCACTTCCTTTCATTCTTCTACCAAATTCGCTGTCGTTAAGGTTACCATCATGACATTCCATAATTTGGTGTAATATTTTATCTTTTTTATCAGGTAATGTATGCTCTAGCCATTTAGTAAAAATTTGACCAATGGAACCATTTAGACGGACAATTGTATAACCAATACTTTTTGCCCCTCTATTAGATACTTCTTTAGAAAGAGCCAGAATTTCGTGGCTGTTTATGGATGGGATAATAGGGGCCATCATAACATTAGTTGGAATACCCAATTGATTTAATTTCTCTAAAGCTTCTAATCGTTTTTTTATACTTGCTGTTCTTGGTTCCAGTATTTTTCTAGTAGATTCTTCTAAGGAAGTGATAGAAAGAAAAATCGATACAAGATTATCTTCTGCTAGTTTAGAAAGGATATCTATATCTCTTAAAATTAAAGCGTTTTTTGTTATAATACCTACAGGATGCTTATACTTTAAAAATATCTTAAGCAGTTGTCTTGTTATTTTAAGTTTTTTTTCTGCTGGTTGATAGCAATCAGTGTTTCCTGAAAGAGCAATAGGATATGCTTTCCAATGTTTGCTTTTAAGTTTTTTTTCTAATAATTCTGGGGCATTTTTTTTTACTAAAATTTTACTTTCAAAATCTAGACCTGCTCCATATCCCCAATACTCATGTGAGTTTCTGGCATAACAATATACGCAACCATGTTCACAACCCTGATATGGATTGAGGGAATATAGCATGCCAACATCCGGACTACTTACTTTATTGATAATAGTCTTAGGAAAAGTTTCAATGAATGTTGTCTTGTTATTTTGAATCGGTTCACCTTCTTTTTGCAGATAGTTGAGAAAGTCATCTCTTAGTTCATAATGATTGGCAGAAAAACGATTATGAATTTTTTCTTGAGCACCTCTTCCTGTTATAATTCTTTTTGGTTTCAAAAGCTTTGATTTTTACGGTTTAAAAGTGTAACAACATTAAAATATCAAACTTTATCAGAGAATAAGCCTTGTTTAACAATGTATTGTAATTATTGTTCTAATTTAATTATGCTAAATTTTGTGCTTTTTTGATTATGTTTGTCCCGTAATTGTGCCTTTATTTTGAAAGGGCACAAAAAGTTGATTACAATGAATGTTACTTTAAGAAGGAAAAAACTAAAGGATGGTCGTGAAAGTTTGTATTTAGATTATTATGTACCAAAAGCGAAACAAACACGAAAAAAAGAGTCTTTAAAGTTGTATTTGCTCAAGAATCCAAAAACACGATTGGATAAAGAACATAATAAAAAAATATTGATTTTGGCAGAAAGTATTCGATCTAAGCGACTACTTGCATTACAGCACGAACAATATGAATTTTCCCATTTAATCGAAGATACTAAAAAAACTTCAGATGAATGTTTTGTCGCCTATTTTAGATCTCAAACCGATAAAGTTAAAAATTCTACAGTTTATGGTGTTTGGCAAAGTACATTACGACAGATCGAATCCTATTGTGATGGTAAGAGACCTTTAATTTCAGATGTAGATACTAGGTGGATTGAAGGTTTTATCGATTATCTAAAAAATGAAGCGGTTTCGACTTATGGAAAGAAAATGTCACAGAATACAGTACACGCATATTATTATAAATTAAAAGCGTGTCTAAGACAAGCTATAAAGGATAAGATAATTATAACAGATCCTACTTTGGATATTAAGGCAATAACCAGAAAAGAATCTGAAAGGGAATTTCTAACATTAGAAGAATTAAAGGCGGTTACAAAAGTAAGATGTAAGGTTCCCGTTTTGAAAACAGCTTTTCTTTTTAGTGCTTTGACTGGTTTACGTTGGTCTGATATTGTTAAATTAACTTGGCAGGAAGTACAATATTCTAAAGAACAAGGATGGTACATAAGGTTTAGACAAAAGAAAACAAAAGGAGTTGAAACACTTCCTATATCTGTACAAGCTAGAGAGCTTTTAGGGGATTCCGGAAATCCTGAAGAACTAGTATTGTCTGGTTTGAAATATACGTGGTGGACTGGCACAAAACTGCAGCAATGGATGGATAGAAGTGGCATTACTAAAAAGATCACTTTTCATTGTGCCAGACATACATTTGCTACTTTACAATTAACTTTAGGAACAGATATATATACCTTATCAAAAATGTTAGGGCATAGGGATCTTAAAACAACTCAAGTATATGCTAAAATAATAGATAAAAAGAAAGTAGAAGCTGCTAATATCATTCCGAATCTAAATTTTTAATAATGATTTGTGATAAAATTAACACTTAATTATAGAACATTTTAGGATTTATTGACACTTATATAAAGATGTTAATAAGTCACTGATGCGATACGCCTATTTATTTAATCCAAATGCTAGAACCTTCTTTTTCTTATTATCATATTAATACGGTAGATATCTGGGATTTTGAATATGATAATTTTTTTAATCCACTTATAGAATTTAAGAATTTTTCTGCTATCAGAGTTATGGAAGAACTCTGTAAAAAAATTCAAAGTATTGCTATCCTAGAAACAAGACCTTTTATAACTTTTGATGATTACATAAATGGTGATCAAGATTCAAGAAACTATTATAAAAGTAAATCTGATAGATTTATAAATTCAGGGAGTTTTAGTAATTATATAAGGTTGAACTACTTTTTTAGTGATAATAATGGGTATCAGTATAGAGTCAATAAAGAAATTCTTAGCAATAATACTGACTTTGCCTATTGGTTTTCTTTAAAGCTTCGACAATATGAACTAGGTCTGCATCATATAGATGGTTTTTTAGAGCATCACTTAAAGCATTCTTTTGAAGATTACCTTGTTTATTTTATTGATTTTTTAATGAAAAGAGTATTTAGACAATATGAGAATATCTTTTTTTCTTCAAGAGTTCGAGTAACAGTTTTAGAGTATCTGGAAAGTTTTACGAAAAATGTAGAAACTACTATAGAAAAGAAAGAGAATGTTTATCTGATAAAGTCTAATGGGAAAAGTAATAAGAGACCTCGAACTAGAGAAAACTATAATTCTTATTACCTTACAATTCTACAGAAAGAAGCTACTTATTTAGAAAAGAATTCCAATGGGCTATATGATGCATTTCAGAAACTAGTTTCACATCAATTTATTAAAGCAGACATAGATTTAGATTTTGATAATTTTAAAAAAATATTCTCTGGTAGAGGGGTGACGAAATCAAAGCGGTTTATTTGGTCAGGAGGAGCTATATACCTTAAACTATTTGTACACTACATGTTGAAAACCCAAAAAATTGAAGCTATGGGTAATGAAAACTGGACTACAACTATCAAGTGTTTTTTAAATAAAAATGGAGAAGAATTTAAGACCTCTCAACTTCAGTATGCCAATGGTGGTACTGATAAAAAAATAGAAATCTTATATGGTATAGTAGACTTATTATGATTTTCGGTAATAATCAAATATAGTCAAAGAGAATAGCGATATTTTTAGAATAAATTTAAGGGTGGTTTTAGTGAAACTTCTATTTTGAAAAGTGCATAGGGCTGCATCAAAATAGATAGTTGAACTAATCCCGCCCCATGACGGGACCCCATAAATTCTACCTCTAAGCCTATTAAGTTCAATAAATCGGTTTATTTTATAAGTTTATGAATTAACACTTAAATGAACTAGTATGTTATTTGGATATGCTCCTTTATTACTCTCTCTCAGAATTTGATTTGTAAAAGAAGGATTACAAAAAAAATCAGGGAAAAAATAGTCTATTAATTTTATTTTGTTAATTTAGAAGCAACAAAAAATTATGAATCACCCCATGCCTGAAGATTTCTTCGGGTATGTTTTTTTTTATTAGAGACTAATTGAAAATATGTGGAATATAAAGGGCATATATCCTATATATTATTGTTGGCAACAAGCTCAAAAATGAACTACGAAGAAGATTTTGAAATATCGACATCTAAAACGACAGCAAAAAGAGTTGCTGACAATAAGCTAGTTCACGCTTCAGAAGTTACCAAAAGAGACGGTCCGTTTTACTGTGATGAAACTTTTGAAGAACTCATCGTCAGAAAGTGCATTGAAAAAATTGACCATTTTGCATATAAAGCTAGAATGAGTCCAATTACAAAAAGACAAAGTGAATTACACACAGAATGCCAAAATGAATTATTAGAATTGCTTCAAAAAACTTTTCCAAATGGAAAATGGGAAGCTGAAAGACAAAACTTCACAGAAAATAAAGAAAAAGGTTATAAAAAAGTTATTCCTGACTTAAGTGGGAAAATAAATAACAAAGGAGTAATAATAGAAATCCAAAAGAGTACCTTATCTGTCAAAAAAATATTGCATAGAACTGAACAATATTCTAAACGTGGAGGCTACATTTTGTGGATTGTTCCACTAACGGAACAATTAGGAAGTGAAAACTTTAGACCACGATTATTTGAGCGTTTTTTACATACAATGTATTATGGTCGAATATATTATTGGTACAAAGGAAATGGAACAAAATTAATTCCGGTACATTTGGGAACGGCTGAAAGATGGATTGAGGAAACAACTTGGTTTGACGAAAATGGAGAAGAACAAACTGCTGGTGGTTACGACAAACCATTTTTGAGAGTTAAAAAACCAGAATTAGGAAAAGTTGTTGATTTAACAACGGACTTTAAATTTGACGACCGAAAATCATTTGAACTGGAAAATGATAAACTGTCAGCACCGAAAAGCAAAATATTTATGGATAAAAACAAAGTATGGTGGCAATAAAAAGCCAGTCGCCAACATTGTATCATCGCAATTATGTTGAATTCGACTACCCCACGAATCCACTCGGAATTGCTAAAGTCTGTGCTAAACCGAAAATCAATGCATATAAACCCGTAACTGACTGTTATACATCGCAGTTAGCATACATACGAAAAACAAACTATGGGAACATTTATTACTTTAGTTATTATTGGAGCAATTATAGTTTTAATTGCGAAGTCTTCGAAGAATAATAAGCAACCAAAAAATAACAGAAAGGAACAAAATCCAATAACAGTTGAAATAAAAACCTCATATAGTTCAGGTTCGAGTTCATACCGAGAAGAAAAATTTCCGCCAATTAAACAAGATGCAAATCAAGATTGGATTTTAAATCCCAAATCACCTTTCGAAATTACCTTACAGAACGCTGAAAAGCAAACAGCGGAAAAAATACGAAAGATATTAGATGATGATGAGAGTCGTGGATATAAAAAAGAACAAGAAATTGTCGAACTATTCGCGTTACACAATTTACGGATTAAAGAAATAGAATCTTATAAATCAAAATATGCAAAACAATATTTTGAAAAAATCGAAGAATTAAAAAAGTCATCAAAAGAATGGGAGATTTCAGGAATTAAGGACAAAGAAGATATGCTCGTGGATTTTAGAGAAGAGGCCATCAATGAACTTTACGAAAGAGCAAACTGCGATTTAGAAGTATTGTTTGAATACGAGCCAAAAGACATAACCATTGACGATGAACTAATAAAAGAATACGGATTTGAAAATATTCAAACATATTTAAATTATGCAGACAAATTGGACAAAGTTCGTCTTATATCTGCAGATGCTTATGCTCGACCAATGTTTGAAAAGCTTTCAGAATTAGGTTTAGCAAAACGTGGAAATGAAATACCAAATGATGAAATATTATTGACTTTAACCCTAAAGAAATTAAACGAAATAGCAAATAATCCGGAAAAAAAATATTACAGAAAAAAACAAGCTGTAGAATTCATTTTAGAGCAAGGAAATAAAGAAGAACTTATTGGAAGTAAGATTTCTCTTCGAGAGCTTTTTAAATTAAATCCATTACCAGAAAAATACAATTCTATCAATCCTGATGAACTTTCTCAAACCTGGCGACACCATGAAGAAGAAGTTAAGTTATTAACTCAAACTTTTAGAAATTCATTTTACTCTTGGCGTGAATTGAAAGAGGATAAAGAGTATATTAAAGGCTATACAGTTGAACCTTTGCATAACGAAAATGCTTGTCCAAAGGCTGTTCAATGTTCCAAGAAAAAGTATTCTAAAAATTCACCACCGAAAGTACCCTTTCATATTGGTTGTGACTGTTATTTGAATAAAGAGTTGGACTTTTGAATTGAAAAACGGAATAAGTACGTGTACTAACAACGGTAACCGTTGCACAACCCTATAATTTTTAAATAAATGATAAAAAAAATACTTAATATAGATAAATAAATTAGCAATTATGTTGACGAAATAATATTAGAGACAGATAAATTAAATTTAAATGTGCTATGCGAGTTTAGGTTAGATAAGAATCATATAGAAAAGATTTCTTGGAACACGTTTCAATATATTGGAATATACTTATTTAAAATTAAAAACAATAATCTATACAAAGATTTTCATTCTTGGGTGTCTAATTTTAAAAATAAATGGATGCAACCTAAATACGTTAAGTCTTTTACCCCTAATTTGACAAAAAAACGTGTTTTGGATCATGAAGTTTTAGATGAGTGAATTCCTATTTATATAGGAAAATCAAGGATAATTGAAGGATGTGTTCACGAACATATTTTTAAAGAATTGAAAAAGACAACTTTTACTCTCAAGCTTAATTCAAGAGACAATTTGTACAATGAAGTTTTTAGATTAAGTACTATTAAAATTGATATAAAAAATTATGACTCAATAATGCCTCTTATAGATAGAATCAACACTGAGAAATAAAATTAATCCAATATTAGGGAGACAGTGATTAAAAGTTCAATAAAACGATCTAGTACGTAAAATAATTGCGTAGTTAGTATTTAATTTTGATCTGTCCAATAGTAAAATATTAATAAAATGATTGAAAAGAAAAAATACAGATCCAAAAAAGCCTCTCAAAAAGAAATACATCTTTATACTTTATTGGGAGAATCTCTAAGTGCAGTTCAAATATTAGAGGACGCATTAAGCTATGCGATTGTTTTAAAAAAAACGGAACCGGATCAAAAGAAGGAAGCAGATGATCTTTTAGAAAAGCAACGCTTTTACACATTTGGTAAGGCGATTGAGGTTGCCAAAAAAGAATCTTTATTACCTAAAAATTTGGAGATTGAATTGTCAAAACTTCTAATTGAAAGAAATTGGCTTATTCACGATAGCATTACAAGTAATAAAAATGATTTTAAATCAGATGCTTATTTTAGTAAGCTATTTGAAAGAATAAAACCTATAACGACAAAAGCTCTTAAATTACAGATTTCTATTGAACTTGATCTAATTGAATATTCCAAAAAGAAAGGAATTGACATGAGTAATGTAGAAAATGAAATGAATAAACATTACGAAATTTAAAGTCTAAATAAACGATGATAATAAGGTTGGTAAAGAAAACATATGTAATATTCTGGAGTTTTGTTCTTGTGTTATTGCTGTTATCATTTTGTCAGGATGATCAAACATTAGATATCAATATTCACGATACTTATTTTGTGTTTTCTCAACAACAAATCTTGATACTTATAAGTATGTTTTTTGGACTTACTGGGCTTATATATTGGACCCTAGAAAGATATAGGTTTAAAACCTCAGTTTTATTGAATAGTTTACACGTTATTTTAACGATTGGTATATTTATTACAAATGGAATTAGAAGTCTTGTAAGTGATCATTTTTTAGGTGAAAGATATTATACAAATACTTATGTTCCCGATTCGTCTATATGGTTGTGTATATTTATCATATTCATTGGGCAACTTGTTTTCATTATAAATATTATTTTGTCAATTATAAAAGGAAGGAATTAAAAGTTCAATAAAACGATAAAATATTATACATATAAAAGAGTAAGATTATGACACTTAAACCAGGACCTAAAAGAAAAGCAAAATCTACAGGAAAACCAGATAGAAGACAGAGGGATAATAAAAACACCCCGGGAAACACACTAAGTTAAAACCTTCTATCAACTAAAAAATAGTTTAACGAAGCGATGACTCTGACCAAGCTATTATAGAATATTCGAATTTCTTAATGTATAATTAATAGCGATGATTGGTGGATAGGGAGACAAGGAATTATGCTAAATAACTATCAAAAATTGTATGGAGATATTATTAGAAAAGGAATACAAATTTGTATCCTATTACTTTTAAAGGAATAGATTTTTTTTCATTTAATAGTGTAAATTATGGAATTAATATATGGAAGAAAATAGTTTAAGGGTTTATCCTGCAAATAATGGAGATAGTTTTTTATTAAATTTTCTTGGTTTTACATTTTTAATAGATGGCGGGTATGTTAATACATATAGGAGCTTTATTAAAGATGATTTATTAAAATTACAGAAAAAAACGGGCAAGTTAGATTACTTAATTGTAACTCATATAGACCAAGACCATATTTCAGGTATAAATAAGTTAGTAGAAGAAAATAATCAATCAACATTTATTAAAATTGATAATGTTTGGCATAATTCACTTAAACACCTGAGAGTTAAACGAGGTGAAGCAAAAGAAAATATATCTCCAATTATTGAAAATATAACATCACAAAGTTATTTACGTGAGCAATTAGAAGGTGAAAATGAAATTAGTGCTATACAAGGCTCTACATTAGCGAGATTAATTAATGAAGGTGGGTATAATTGGAATGCTGCATTTGATATGAAAGCCATTTCAATAAATAATAATCCAATTGTCCATATAACAAAAGATATAAAACTTATTTTATTATCTCCGAACAATGATAAAATTGATAAACTATATGATTATTGGAAAAAAGAGTTGTTGAAATATGGATTTTTAGACGAAGTATTAGAGAATGTAATTTTTGATGATGCTTTTGAGATAATGGTGTCAAAGCAGAAATGTAAAAAAAAACCTAGAGCAAAGGACATTTCTAATTCAATAGATCAAGTTGATAGTTTATTGTCATTAAAGTTTAATGAAGATGATTCTGCATCGAATGGATCATCCATTGCGTTTATACTAGAAGGGTGTAATAAAAGAGTATTATTTTTGGGAGATTCACATCCTTCATTGATTTGTAATTCCTTGAAAGCATATTATAAGTCGTATGAGTTTCCTATTCATTTTGATTTAGTAAAACTATCTCATCATGGAAGTTTTGCAAACAATAGTCCCGAGCTTTTCTCATTAATTAACTCAGATAAAATGATATTCTCAACTAATGGAAGAGGTCACGGGCATCCAGATAAAGAAACAATAGCAAACATTATTTCAAAAAAAAATAAAGAATTGAAACTATATTTTAATTACAAGTCAGAAACGTCAACTATGTTCGATAATTCAGAACTTAGAAAGAAATATGGATTTCAAATAAATGCAGGAACTGGTGAAACTCCGTTAGATATAAAATTTTAGAATGGAAAAGATAATTAGCAAATCACAAGTTGAGCAAATTTGTGTAATAATAAAGTGTGGAGATGTTAACGGGACAGGTTTCTATATCGGAGAAGACATAGTATTAACAGCTAGACATAATGTTATTGATTCAATAGATAAAGGAGTTGTTATTGGTATAGATAATATCGAATATGAATCAAAAGCTATCATGGCTCAGGACGCTAAGCTGGATATGTGTTTAATTAAAGTGGAGACTAAAAATCTTAATTATTTGTCATTAATTATTACTCAACTTTTTTTTAAACAAGATTGTAGTACTTACGGTTTCCCAAATTACAGTGATAAAAGTGGAGAGCATTTTGATGGCAAGATAAACACACTTCCTAAAGATAGCCCCTATGATATACGTTTAAAAATAAAAGGAATTGAAGATTATGATTATAGTGGATTATCAGGTGCTCCTGTTATTATAGAAGGAAAACTAATCGGTATAGCGAGGATGCAAATTGATGATGAGATCGGTGTTGTTTCATTTATAAAAGCAAAAGAGTTTCTAAATTCAAATTCTATAAGAGTAATTGAAGATCCCAAAACTATGGATCTACCAGAAGAGATTGAGGATAGTGTTGTTTCTTCTGTAGCAAATTATAAAACATCTGATAAGCTAAACAAGGCTATCAAAGATAAATATAAATGGCTTCTTTGCTCTGGTTCTCCTGGATCTGGCAAAACAACTTTTACAGCAAATTTTAAACCTTACAATGAAGAGATATTAATATGTGGTAAATATTTTATTAAGATTCCTAATGACAAAGAGCCAATAGAGGTTAGAACATCTGTTAGATCAATCCTAAGCTGGCTCGAAGTTTCTATTTCAAAAGCTCTTAGAAATAATATAGATCTATTAGATAAGCTAGAAGATCGAATAAAAAGAGTAGAAACATTGCTTTCAACTTTATCAATTTCTGGTGTTTCAAAGAGATATTTGTTCATAATAGATGGATTAGATGAAGTTAAAAATATAGAATCGTTTCTTGGAATTTTTCCAATTAATATCCCCCAAAATATTCAGATAATTATTTCCTGTACTAATAAAGATATTCTACCGTCAAATATTAAGAATGAGATAGAGAATGAAAACGAAATACGCATTGATCCACTTGAATTAGGTGATTGCGAGACGTATATTAAAAGTAAGCTGAAAAGAAAGAAAGTGAGTGTTGAAATAATTCAGAAACTAGCTATTAAGTCCGAAGGACATCCGTTATACCTTAATTATCTTATAAATTCTTTGAATGCATTAGAGATAAACGATGATGAACTAGAGGAATGGATTAGTAATAATCCAAGTATAGGTGGAGATATTGAAAAATATTATCATAGTATTTGGGATTCGTTCTTTAGGTCTCAAGAAAAGCTTTGGATAATTTCCACAATATCTCAGTTCAGAAATCCTGTAAATGAAAAATTACTGATTAATTGTTTACCAAAAGAACATAAACATTCTTTCTACTCTGAATTACCACAGATTAGATATTTAACTAATGGTAGTAAAAACTTTGAGTTATATCATAGATCTTTTAAGAATTTTATAGGTAAGAAAGTTCCAGAAATATTACCAATTATTAATGATAATATATTTGATTATTGTGATTTGAATAAGGGAGATGTTTATTCTATTGAAAACTGGTTATTTCATAAGCAGCATAGTACTAAATCTCGAGATTCAGTTAGAGATTGTAATCAAGAATGGGCAGATTATTTATGCTTTAACCATATCAATCCAGAGCTGATTATAGAAGATATAAAAGTTTCTGTTTCTAAAGCCGTTGATTTTGAGCTAATATCTGAAGTTGTTAGAATCTTATTGCTACTACAAAGAATAGAGTTTAGGTATGATAGTCTATTTGCTGAGAATAGCTTTGAGTTATGTAAGAGTATGATTTCGATGGGAGAGTTTTCTGCATCGCTTAGATATTTAGTTAGAGAAGATAATTTATTAGTAACCGATTATGATGCATTATATTTCTTACAGCAGTATTATGAGAATAATGCAATCCAAGAAGGAGATCAATTACTTGATGTTCTTGAAAGTAGATTCAGATTATACTTAGAAAATGAGTTTAAGAAACCGGAAGTAGGGTTTTCATTGATGCCATTTCAAATTATGATGCAAGCATTTGCCTTATCTGTACATAGTAAAGGAAAAAAAGCAATATCGTACTGTCTAAATTTAACGGAAGATCTTAAAAGATTTCAAGATGCAGCATTGAAGGATAAAGCTTTTGAATTGTCCGATGTGTTTTTAAATACCAGAGCGATAGGGTCAGCTTGGTTGAATGCCTACACTTTGAGGTGTTTCGATTACTATACTCCAATCGATGAAATTAAGAAGCTACCAAAAAATACATTGAATAAGACTTGGATTCAAATGATAGCTCTAACTGTCATTTTTTATAATGATTTTGATGACTATGACACTGTTCAGTATAATGAAGCTGAAAATTACATAAATCTTATTAAAGATATTGAATGGCTAATTGACAATCATGAAATAGAAGATGATATTAGCTTAAAAAAAATTGTTTTAAAAGCTTTAATTAATGATAGTTCTAGGACTGATATAGTTGAAATGCTTATTACTAGTATTCTGGAATCTGAGAATCCTTCTGAAGGGTTGTTGAAAAGTAAAAATGGAGTTGACGTAAATTTTGAAAAGATGGCATCCAATGAATTTAAATTTCTATGTGAAGGTTTTATTCAAAAGGAAAAGCTTTTTAACGAATTAGAATTAAGTAATAGTGATTGGGAGAGTTATCTTTTTTCAATTTTTAAGGAGGTTCATTTGTTAGAAGGTAAAATTCTAAGGGTTAAAAAACATAGTTCTAGCTATGAATTAATAGATTGTTATAATCATCTAAATAATATAATTAGTTCAATTAGTTTTAACTTATCAGAAAGAGCATATTGGGATAGAAGTTATTTAATCCCTGAAGATACTCTACCTATCATTTTCTCTAAAATAACATCTTTGTATTTGCTGTATTTTCTAGATAAATTAAAATGGTACACTGATTACTTAAAATTAAGATACGATGACCAGTTAGGACTTTATAATGAAGGTTACAGAGCTACATTAATAAAAATAATTCAACAGTTTATTTTTTTCAATATTGAAAAAAAAGAAACTGTTTTAATAATAGATGCGTTATCAAATTTTATAGTTCAAAATATAGAAAACAGATGGGAAAGAACACCAGAGCTTCTATTAGTTAATCAGTTTTATAATTTAGTTGGAGAACACAAAAAAGCTGATAATATATATAAAGAAGCAATAAAAACATCTATGGGACCTTCTTGGTATAAAGAATCTCAATTCTCAATTCTTAACACAGCTTTTTCGTTATCTTCTAAAGGTAACGACGTTATTACTAATGCTAGTAAAGTTGCATATCTATTAAATGAAGCGTCTGGAGAGATGACATTTCAAAGATACGTTCGACAATCAAAAGAATCATTTATTGGTTTACTAACTGAGAAAGGTTGTTATAGTAAAGCAATTGAATTACTGAAATTTGAAACTGTTCCTCCAAATAAAGCTTTAGTTGAAGGAGCTGAATTTTATGATTTTGATTTAATTCGATCTGGATCTGGGTACTCATATGGAGGCAATAACATAGCTATTGAGGCGGGGATTTTAGAATTAATAAAAAAATGTGATGTTAAAAGACCTGAGTTAAAAATAGCACTTGCGTATATTTTTGCGTTACATAATGAGGTTTTTAGACATATTAATGATTTTGGAAAATCAATAGGGAGTAATTTAAACCTTATAGATAATGTTGATTTAAAGAGAGTTGTTTTTAGTTGGATTTTTGAAATATCTAATTCTTCAAAAATTAAAGGAGAAGAAAAAAACTTTATTAATGCTATTGATTCTGTACTGTCAAATATGCTTAAGAAGGATTTTAATACTTGGGCTAATGAAGAATCAGTAGATATTAATTTCAAAATAGTTGAGGTAGAGTCTATAAGTAAAGAAAAAGACGAGGGGAAAAAGAAATTAGATGCATTTGATGAATTTAATGAAAAATATCAAAAAAATCTTTTTGAAACTGATTCTCAGATTATGCAAGAAGCTGCTTTAGTATTTTCTAAAGAGAAAATGAGTGTTTTGATGGGCAGAAGATGGTCAACATCTTCAAAAATAACAAGAAGTATTATTAAGAAAAACACTAAAGACTCATCTCATTTATTAAAAATATTTAATCATTATCTTCAAAATATAGATGAAGAAGCTTGGGAAATTGCGGATGACTTAATATGGTTTGGAAATGAAATATTTTCTGATGAAGAAATAGAAAGTATTCAGGATAATATCTATAACCATATAGATTTATTAGTTTATAGAAAGAAGACTATGAAAGATAGATATAGTTGGTTGTTAGAAGATGAATTAATTAATAATTCTGATGATGAAATCTTTAGATTATTATTATGGTTAATGGATTATCCAGATAATGAAATTAGAAATAAGACAAATAATATTGTTCATCAACTTTTTGATTTTAGTGATGTAAATTTTCTTACAATAGCTATAAAAGAGGCTAAAAGTAGTGACTCAAAAAACCTTCGTATTAAATTATTTAAAATGATATTAGATGTTGCGTATAGTAAGCCAAATGAAGTTAACAATGCTCTTTCTAATATCGGTATCACGTCTTTAATGGAGAATTTGGATTTGATATCCTCTAAATTTTTGAAAGATATAGGAGTTGTTTTGAAAAGTTTTGATTTTAAGGAATTAAGTGATAAAATAGTAAATAAATTTAATGTTAAAAATGATGAGTCGAGGGATGTGTTCTTTGAAGACGATAGATTTGACTGTATAGATTTTGTAATAGAAGACCTAGTTGAAAATGATTTCCTTAGCCCTTCGGTCTGCAAGAATTTAGAAAAAGCGGTTAGAAATGGTTTCAATAATCAAGATATTGAACTGTTAATGAAATCAAATCACTATTTAAGGCAAAGTTTTAGAGAATCTAGAACTCTTAGTAATAGTTATAAGGATAGAGCTATTCTGTGCCTTAATGATGGTATAATGCCAATAGTTAACATAGAAAATATGGATAGAGTTTTTGAATTAATTAATGTATAATCCTTTATGAAAACTAAAAGAGCTCATGTTGAGACTAGGAAAGAATTTGAAAGAAATCTGAACATATTAAGGGAATTGATGATTAATGGTAAAATAAAGTTTTCTAAAAGCTTAGATGATATAGAACAAACAAAAGCAAGTATGCTTCGAGCGCGGGAGTTGCCAAACAAAAGATTTGATTTTAATACGGTTAATGAGTTGTTAAGACTGACAGCTAATACAGCTGGACAGATGCAAGATAGACAACATGAGGAAGAAGAGTAAATATGGAATGCCCCCACCCAAAACTAGAAAAGAGTTCGAGCATAATATAAATCTAGTTTTGGAAGAAGTTTTTGAAGCGAGTGATAAAAATAATTTAGAGTTAATTAGAAATAGAATGGTGTTTACTATACCGCACTTGGAACGTGTTCGTTATTTGCCTAATAGAAGATTAGATTTGAATACTGTAAACGAGATGTTAAGAAATCAATCCAACATGATGCATTGGATGTCTATGATGCCTCCTGTTGAGAGGGTGTCAGAAGAAGAGTAAGAATAAATTTATTGTCGATCTTAAAACTTTTGACTGACTATATCTTATTAATTAGCTGAAAATAGTAACTGTTTTAATTCGATATGAAAATCCTTTTGGAAGTGTCAGTTTTTCAAAACTAAAGTTAAATAAATCGATCTAGTGCGTAAAACTATTACGTAGTTAGTATTTAATTTTGATCTGCCTAATACTAAAATATTAATAAAATGATTGAAAAGAAAAAATACAGATTTAAAAAAGTCTCTCAAAAAGAATTATCTCTTTACATTTTACTAGGAGAATCTCTATCTGCAATTCAAATATTAGAGGACGCGCTAAGCCATTCGATTGTTTTAAAAAAAACAGAACCTGATCAAAAGGATGAGGCAGATGATCTTTTAAAAAAACAAAGGTTTTACACATTTGGTAAGGCCATAGGCATAGCCAAAAAAGAATCGTTACTACCCAAAAATTTGGAAATTGAATTGTCAAAACCTCTAATAGAAAGAAATTGGCTTATTCATGAAAGCATTACAAGTAATAAAAATGATTTTAAATCAGATGCTTATTTTAATAAGCTATTTGAAAAAATAAAACCTATAACATCAAAAGCTCATAAATTGAAGATCTCAATTGAACTTGATTTAATTGAATATTGTAAAAAGAAAGGAATTGGTATGAACAATGTAGAAAATGAAATGAATAATCACTGTGGAATTTAAAGTTAAATAAAACGATGATTATATAACTATGTCAGGAAAAACATAAAATTTATGGAAAAATCAACCTTTTTAGATAAATATGAGCAAATAAGTTCTTCGGATGACTTTAGAAGACTTCTTCGAAAGTGATTAACAAATCTAACTTATAGAGAATTCAAAATACTTTTATTTATTACAATGGAAAATGAATTGAATAAGGAAAATTTCGAAAATGAGGTTAAAAGACTACAATCTATAGTAGATAAACTTAATCTCAAGAACAAAGATTTAGAGTCAAAGTTGGATGAGTTTAATACATCACAACAGAAAAAAAAGAAAGTATTTGGTTGGATTGGTAAAACTGTTTCTAGTGTATTTTTTGGTTTAGGGTTAAAAAAAAGTATACAACAAGGTTTGGATGAATATTCTCAAAATAAAAAATTATCTTCAGATTCCGTTTCAAATATTACTTCTAGTCTTATAAAGAGATTTACCCGTATTCAATTCTTTGGATTTTTAATGGCTGTTATTACAACGACATTTGTAGTTATACAAACAAATTTACTCAGGAATCAAAATATAAAAACTGATACTCAGAATATATCTATTGATAAACAAAACGATCTAATAAACACGCAGAATATCTCATTAGATAAGCAGAACAACCTAATCAACACACAAAATAATCATTTAGTTCAACAAAAATCTTTGCAAGAAGCTAGTAGACGATCCAATTTAGTGTTTCAATTTTCTAATATCTTGGATGCAATGGATAAGGAATTAAAAAGGACTACGAATTCTGAACGCAATTTATCAAGTCAATTAATCGCTCGAATTATTGCATTATCACGCGGTTTAAAACCATACCGATATCTTTCTAATGATACCCTAACTAAATCAATTAGTCCAGAAAGATCGCAACTATTCATAACCTTAGTTAATTCAAAACTTGGAAGTTCAACATACAAGGAGATTTTTGAAAAAGGGAACTTTACGTATTTAGAATTAAAAGATATTTGGATAAGAGATATTCCATTTGGAAGGGTTGACTTTAATTATTCTATATTTGATAATGTCAATTTTGAATATTGCAGTTTTGGATATTCTACTTTTGATTATACTTTTTCGGATGTAATTAATTTTCGAGATTGTACCTTCTCAAGGTTCCGAGCAATTGAAAGTTATTTTGATGATATTAGTTTTAATTCTTACGTTTTTAATAATGGGCTAGAATTAAGAAACTCTTTGGTTAATCGTTTTTGGTTTACGGAGTCTTCGGCGGGAGCAATTCAGGTAGATCACAGTTTTGTAAAAAGAATGAACTTGGAAAATGCCTTTTGTGGTTATTTTCATTATAATTATAATGAAGATGAGTATCTTGAAAAAATAACTTCTTTAATTCCTAAGCCCTTTAATCTTTTTACCAAAAAATTGAACAGTAAAAGTATTGAATGTGAAAAAGGTATTATCGGGGTTAGAAATACCTTTTTAGTCAATTTGTTTGGTATCCCCAATTTTTTTACTGATTTATACAAGCCTTCTAATGAATTAAATATTCATAAATTACATATCAAAAATAAGGAAGAATGGAAATTAATCGATGAATCAGTAGATATCCATCAAGTAGAATATTCAGAAAGTGCTACTTATAACTACACCTTGATTGATACAACTAAAACACCTTCAAAAATGTTAAGACAGATGAAAAGTATTACCAAGGATACTACTTGGGACAGAAATTTTTATCTTGAATATATTCTTGAAAATTCTGAAAGAATTTTAAAAAAACAAATCACTAACAAATTCAATTAGAGATAAATAGTGTTTTCCCTTGTTATACTACAGATAAATAGAACATCTTAAATGAGCTGAATCTTATTTTGATACAATAGAAGTCCACTCTATCCTCTACACTCTACGATTTTTCTTGACATAAAAGAGCAAAATAAACCACCTGTATTTACAAGCCTCATCCAAGAATCTTGATAGTAAACATTTTGTAAACTCTATCCTCTACGTTTTTTTCAAAAAATGCCTTGATATGTTTTGTTATTTAGTCCCAGATATCTGAATAAACAATGCATTACGTAATGCTCATTTCATTTTAAAATAAGTAGTATATGAGCAATTTATCAAAACCTTTGTACACCCTAACTGTAGGAGAGTATAAAGAATTACAAAAGGAAATTTTCAAAGAACAAGCAAAAGATTTATTGGAAAACAATACAGGGAAGTTGCACGAAAAAGAAGATAATGATATCATTTTCTTAGAAGATGTATGCCAGCTAACAGGATATACCAAACCTACTTTATATTCCAAGATTAGCAGGTTTGAAATCCCTGTGCTTTCAAGAGGAAAACCTCTTACTTTCTCAAGAAAAGATATAATTCAGTGGATACATCAAGGTAAACCAAACTTGCTTGAGAAAGAAGCCAATACGTATTTGAATAAAAGAAATATGTAAAGGATATGGTCACGAAAGAAACGATTTTGCGTAAAACCCATTACGGACTAAAGATATTTGCCTATATCCTTCGGCAGTATTATACTAAAGAAACGGTACTACGGGTAAGTGGAAGTAAATGCAAACCTACCTTCAATCCGTTTGCTGCACATCGAAGGAAAAGTTTACAAATAACAATAGTGAACAATAGTGCTGTTTATCAGGATTTGGAAAGCAAAGAATTCCAAGGTGATGTATTTGACTTTGCACAGCTTTATTTTAAAGAAGATACCGAAATAGAACTGTTGCTTAAGATCAATGACATTATGCACCTGAATTTAGAAACAAAACTATCCACATATGATCTAAGGCAAGAGGATATTCAGAATTTGCTGGATGGTATCGGAGATACAGAATGGGAGCCAAGGTTTAGCTATTTTTCTAAAAATCTGTATAACCTTACTCCAACCAAAACTATTGGATTATTAGAAGTATATCAGATGCTTACGGACACATCCCGTAAGCATCATACGGAATACTTGCGCAAGCTCTCATCCGAAAAAGAACAAAAAGACTATAAGAAAAAACACTTTGATTATGTTACTTTTTCAGGAGTGTTTACCAAACGTAACAACAGCTCTCTAAGGACACACTCTAAGTTATTAACTCTTGATATTGATGGAATTCCTAACAAACAGGAATTACTGGATATTAGAAAAACTTTGCTAAAAGACCCTCGCCTTCCATCTCAACTATTATTTGTTTCCCCAAGAGGAAATGGTCTGAAATGGGTTATTAAAATAGCTTTAGATGAAGTTTCCCATGTAGAATACTTTCAGGCTGTGATTAACTATGTCAAAGAAACCTATAGCATCCAGATAGACATTTCGGGTAGTGATGTAAGCCGGGGATGTCTTCTACCTTATGATCCTGAAACTTATATCCATCCAAAATACAAAACTGATGTTGAAATTTGAACCTAAAAAATACCTGCCTTCAGCATCAGAAGCTGAAAATAAAAAAACAAAGAATTCGGAAGTTTCTGAAGCGGCTTTGACAATTGATGATTATGAAAAGGTAAAAGAAGTGGTCACTATACTGGAAACTTCTGGAATTGATATTACTGCAAACTACAATGATTGGATTGTGATAGGGTTTGCCTTTGCAGATGCTTTTGGTAATATGGGAGAGGAATTATTTCTAAGTGTGAGTAGTAATTATCCAGAATACAATGCCGATAGTTGTCGCAAACAATACCAAAAATGTTTACAGAGTAACAATTCAGGAGCTACGTTAGGCACATTTTTCCACTTGGCTAAATTAGCCGGAGTTACGCCTTCAAAGCATAAACCGAAGGTACTTTCATTAACTACACCCAAAAAACATATTTCTGAAAAAGAAGAATTACAGGAGGAAGAACCTTCTTTACCTTCAATACCTCTATCCGTTTACAAACGACTACCTGGTTTTTTCAAAAAAGTAACAGCTTGTGCAACAAGTAATCAGGAAAGGGATTTATTGTTGTTGGGAAGCCTTACAGTAATCAGCAGCTGCTTACCAAATGTATATGGGATCTATGATCAAAGTATAGTATATCCAAATCTATTTTTATTTGTGACTGCTCCGGCTTCTTCTGGAAAAGGAAGAATCAATCTTTGCAGAAAATTAGTGTATCCTATCCATAAACAAAAAAGAGATACTACCAATTCTCAAAAAACACAGTATGAAGTAGAAATGGGTGAGTATTTTGATCTTAAGAAAAGTAAAAAAGGGGAAGCTCCGCCAAAACCTGAAGAACCAAGAGACCAGTTGTTATTTATCCCTGCTAACAATAGTGCTACTGGAGCTTTTGAATTACTGGCAAATAATGACGGCAAAGGCTTGATTTTTGAAACCGAGGGCGATACCCTTGCACAAGCATTTAAAAGCGAACACGGGAATTATAGCGATGGGTTTAGAAAAGCCTTCCATCACGAAGAAATTAGTTACTATAGGCGCACAGCAAGTGAATATGTAGATATTAAAAGTCCTCAGTTATCCGCTGTACTTTCTGGCACACCGGATCAAGTATTGTCTTTAATGCCAGATTCAGAAAATGGACTGTTCAGTAGGTTCATATTTTACAAAATGCAACGGCAAAAACAATGGAAAAATGTATTTGTTAATACCGATAAGGAATCACTAGATAGCATCTTTGATAAGCTTGGTAATCAATATTTTCAATACTACCAAATACTGGAAGGCTTTAACGAAGGAATAAAAGTAAGTTTACAATTGCACCATATTGAGAGATTCAATGCTTTCTTTAGCAAAGAATATGACAAGTTCTTATTCTTACAGAAAACAGGGCTAGAAGCTTCTTTATTGCGGTTGGGATTGATCTGTTATCGCATCGTAATGATATTTACTATCATTCGATCTTTAGAAAATAATTCACTTGCCAATGTGTTGTATTGTCAGGATATTGATATGGAAAATGCGATTACTGTTGTGGAAGGTTTACTGGAGCATACCCAGCAGGTGTATCGTTATTTACCACAAAAGAAAAAAGTATTGCCAAAAAATAAAACCAAAAAAGAAAACTATTTGGATGGATTACCCAGCTCTTTTTCTGCTCAGGAATATAAAAGTATAGCGAATAAGCTTCAAATACCGGATAAGACTGCGGAACGTTACATAAAGCAGTTTGTTGAAAAAGGATATCTACAACGTATCGGTCATGGGCAGTATCTTCATACAGGTAAAAAAGAAGATTAAACTATTTAACGAAATTTAGAAAACCTTAAAAACCTCAAAATAGACTAGTGAGGTTTTTAAGGTTTTTGAGGTTTTGAGTGCAATGAAGCCTATTTCTTTCAATTATTTAGTGGTAAAATCTAACAAAAAGAGTAAAACCTCAATAACCTCAAAACCCGCAGTTCCTTTTTTTTTAGGTTTTGGTTTTATTGATAGGGTAAATTCAAATCATCAAACTATAAGTCAATTCAAATTAATATGCGTTTATGTATGTTCTCATGATTGTGATTAATACTGTAATGGTATGGACATAAATTAATTGATTTTTTACTGATAGATCGAGCCTAACAATACTATCATTAGGTAAATATAATTTTCAGGCTTAGAAGCTTTCTAACGATTTTTACACGTACCTTTTGGAACTGAAAAATAAACATCCCGATTGAGAATCGAATACACATCCCATTGGGGTCTGTATTTTTCAAGAATACACATCCTGATTGAGATTTAGGAATCTGAAGGTTTTAAAGAATTATTTTCATAACACTACGTACTCTTTTTTGAAAATTCTAAATTAGATTATAACTTAACTTTTTTAATGGTAGGAAGTAAGTTTTTCCTATAGGAATGACGCGTAACTTTTTACTATAGTAATGACTTCAAGTATTTTCTATAGGGGTGACACACGTAACTTTTTGCTATAGCAATGACTTCAAGTATTTCCTATAGGGATGACACACGTAACTTTTTACTATAGCAATAACTTCAAGTATTTCCTATAAGAATGATACACGTAACTTTTTACTATAGGGAGGAGCTACAACTATTCCTTATAGGAGTGAGCTGCAACTATTCCCTATAAGAAGGAGCTGTAACTTTTTCCTATAGGAATGAGCTAGAACTATTTCCTATAGGAGTGACCTACAACTATTCCCTATAGGGGTGAGACACAGCTATTCTCTATAGGAGTGAGCTACATCTTTTCATTATAAGGAATAGTTTCATTACGACAATATTAGAAACTAGAAAAGTATTGCATTCTCTTGCGAATCTTTAGCGAACGAAAGCAACTTTTGATAATCAAAGAATGTATTTTAAGAATCTAGTATTTTACAAAATTCGTTGAGTGAGATTTTCAATATTTTAAGCGAATAAAAGCTTCAAAAACATCTTAGTTTACTACTTCTCTGTTTTGATTATTAAAGCTCTTAGAAACCCTTAAAACACGTTTAAACGAAGGATGAACTGTATCTACTAACCATTGCATAGCCTTGATTTACTTTTCTATGAATCAAAGAAATAATGAAGTTGAATTTACCTTCAACTTATTTTTGTACCTCTTTTACTACAGTTTTAGTAGGCTTAATTTATAGGGGGTATAAATTCGCAAGTATTGGTATTGTTGGAGTACGAGATATTTTGAGCTTTTTTTAAGAATATGGTTACGCAACGATACGTACCGTTTATATTTTTTTTGATTTGTGTATGCTATTTATTTTTCAGAAATTTAATCTACTTCATCGGTAGTCATTCTAAAAAATATCCAGAACATCCAATCTTTAGAACAAGGAAGCACAAGTGCTACTTGTAAAACTATTCAATGAAATATTACATATTAACAGCAATAATTATTATGGAAAGAAGAAAAAGAATCAGAAGGAAACAGCTTAAAAATACTCAGTTATTAAAAGACAAAACCAAAAGAACTTTAACAGATCAATCTAAAGAACTACTAAAGAATCCTATCATAAAAGGTATTGCTATTGTAGGAGCGTTTTACGGGGTGCTTTTTATCTCAAAATACATCATAAAGGAATATGCGGAAGTGGTGGCTGCTACCAAAAAGTTAAGGGATGCTCATCGACTTTAATATTTTATTGAAATTATAAGATTATGAATAGAGTAATAGAAAATGCATCAAAAAAAGATGTCATAACAACAGTTCTAAAAGTTCTTTCTGCTGTGTATCTGGTTATGAATATTGTTAGATTAGGAAAAGAATTGAATAAAAAAAGATCAAAAAAGGCAGAATACATCGTAAAAAAATAATGTAAACATGTTTTCCAAAATAATGAAGACCTTTTAATCCAAGCAAAACAAGGGTTTACTTCATTTTAAAGAGCATGTTTTCCAAAAGTGGAAAACATGTTTACATTTTATTAGCAAAAAACCACACTACGTTTCTTATAAGGGCTTTTACCATTTGTGATGTCTTATTTTTCAGGAATTAGAGTTAGTGTTCTTAACATCCAATGTCTGTTTAACTCATTTTTGGTATCATTATTAAGAAGTTCAATATTAACCGATTTATTTGTAATTAGTTCTTTAAGCTTATTTGATATTTCTATTTTGTTGTTCCAATAGGTGTTATGTAAATATGAATTTTCTTGAGACTCTGCAAGTAAAATATGATTAGGTAATGAAATTTGAAAAACGCCGCCTTGTTCAAATATATTCCCTTTCTTTGTTATGAAAAAATCATCAATTGCTAAGACGTCTAACTGATTAGTTAGGAAACAATTAATAGCATCTGCAGCAGAGTCAACAATTGGCTCGACATTGTTGTTGAACGAAGTGTTCAACAAAATAGGAATGTTAGTAATCTCGTTAAATTTACTAATTAGCTTCCAATATTTGGGGTTAGATTTTTTGCATACTGTCTGAATTCTGGATGTCCCATCTATATGAGTTGTTGCGCCTAAGATAGATCTATATTTCTCTTTAACTTTTAGTATGAAAGTCATAAAGGGATAGTCCTTTTTTTCTTCATTGGGAATGTCAAAAAATTCTTCAACTGAGTCTTTTAAAATTGAAGGCGCAAATGGGCGGAATCCTTCCCTCATTTTTATTATGGCATTTACACGACTTTTATTTTCTTTAGGTCTTGGGTCTGCAAGAATACTTCGATTGCCTAATGCTCTTGGGCCATATTCAGATTTACCCTGAAACCACCCAATAACTTTATTTTCAGCCAGACTATTTGCTACATCTTGGCATATATCAACTTTTTTTTCATAATTAATATAGTCATTCCAAGTTTTTAATATCTTTTCTATTTCATTAGAGTTTTCACAATCAGAACCCCAATAGATATCTTTCAAATTTGAAAAACTATACTCCTGTTTTTTATTTTCTTCGTGATAACATAATAAAGCACTACCTATTGACAGTCCATTATCAGCCGATGCCGGATGAACAAAAATATCTTTAAAGAAATTATTATATAAGAGTTCTCCTGAAAGTTTACAATTGAGCGCTACACCCCCCGACATGCATAGATAATTTATACCCGTTTCCCTTTGAAAGTAAGAAATTAGATGAACAACAATCTCTTCCAGTGATTTTTGCAAAGATGCTGCTATATCCATATGTAACTGTTCAACTTTTTGTCCAGCTTTTCTTGGTTCACATATCTCTTCTAATTTCTTAAAATTCTCTTTATTAATGGAATACTTACCTTCAGGTAGAAGGGTGTAAAATTCTTTAAATATACTGTAAAAACGTTCTGATTTACCATAAGGTGCTAATCCCATTACTTTGTATTCATCAAAGAATTTAAATCCTAAAAACTTAGTAAAATAATTATAATAACTACCTAGTGAATCAGCGCCTTGAATGGTTCTATAGTGTTCTAATTCCCCATTAATACCTTTATAAACAGACCCAGAAATACCATCTCCCATGCCATCTAAAGTAACTACTAAACTATCCTTAAATCCTGATTGAAAATACGCCGTAGCTGCATGTGCATAATGATGATTATAAAATTTTATTTTAGAAGAATCTATTTCTTGATCAAAAATATCCGAAAGCAAAAGTTGAATAAACTTTTTCCCTTTTAAATCGTAACCAAATTTTTTAAGAACATCATCAAGATGAACTTCCTCCGTACTTATTGTAAAATAGTCGATATCATTATAAGAAAAGTTTCCTGACTTTAAGCATTTTTTGATAGCGTTTATCGGAAAAAGATTCGTGTGTTTAATTCTAGAAAGACGTTCTTCCTCATATGCTGAAATTATTTCACCATCCACTAAAAGTACAGCGGAAGAATCATGATAATTATAAGGAGTTACAGCTTTACATACATTCCAATCTACTAGATTTGGTCCTCCACTGATCCCAAGAATCGTTTGTCTTTTCATATTAGTTTTTATGTCTTATTTTACTATCGAAGCCTATTTTAAGTAAAGAGCTTATTAATATTTGCAAAATTCGTTAATGGCAACTGAAATATCTTCTTTGTAGAGTTGTCCGAAAACTTCTCTAAATGCATCATTTTTTATATAGTTAGAGTAATTAAAAGCTAAAGAAAAATTTTCACACGCTTCCTTATTTTTTTGGAGTTTTTTCAAAACCGCACCTTTATGATAATAAGCTTCTGGGAATGTTTGATAGTACTTAATAGCTTTATTAATACTTTCTAAAGCTTCGTTATACTTTTCTATTTCATAAAGGCAAATACTTTTATACAAAAAAGTATCAACATTTACCCAATCTTCTCCAGAGCTATTTACTTCTTCTTCTATATAAATGTCAAAATATTCTATAGCTTTTTTATATTCTTTCATTTGCCAATAGGTTTTTCCCAATAAAAAAAGTACGGGTTCTCCTCTAGCTGCTAAGCCTTTAACATTTGGATTGAATTTAATTAATTGATTAAAATCATTAATTGCTCCTTCATAATCTCTTAAGTAATAAAGTCTAACAGCTCCCCTCCAGCCAATATGTACATTAGGATTATACTTAACTGCTTTATTCATGAATTCAAAATAATCAATATAATCTCCTTCTTTTATTGACCAAGAAGATTTTTCGGACCAGACATCGCTTAAAGTCGAATCAATAGATATTACACTATCAAAATAAATTTTCTGAATTTCAGAGCCTTGTCTTACATAGTCATAAGATGCTCCTTTTTTTAATAAATAATTCATTTTAGATTTATCATTCTTTGGTTCCGAACAACAAAGCAGAAAGAATGACAAAACAAATGTGACTAATATGTTTATATTATGAGAGTTACGAATCATGGCAGTATTTCTTTTATTTGACCATTCTTAATTTTAAAAGTAAGGTGTTTATAGGTGTCAATAACTTCTTTTCTATAAGAACTATTAGGAATCCATTCTTTAAGGTCTTTAGTCAATAAGAATAACTGCGAAACTATTTCCGGATTAAACTTAACTTCTTTAAAATGAACATCAGTCTCTTGTATACTATACCTCCCTGTTTTTCCATTACAGTTAACTACAAACCTTATTCGGACATAACCGTTTTGTGATGAGTCAATTGGGGATGAATATTTTTCTAAGAAATACTCACTTAAAAATCTCTTACCCCCTTTATATCTTGTACCTCTATTTCCATAATAGTATTCTCCAATTTGATGCTCATTGCAAATTGAAAAAGACGAATCACTATCTATACCTCTTTTATTCCTTCTAGTTGATATTAATCGTTTTTGGTAACTATAAAAAGAATCATTGCTAATAAATGATAATTCTTTTTCAGTTAATTTTGTTAGTTGGTATATTCTAAGATATTTTTTTCCTTCCTGTATTAAAAACTTATATCCATGGTAGGATAAGGTATCTATATCATATTTTTCATTTTCTAAAAAAAAATCATTCCCATTAAGAATATATTTACGGCTTAACAACCATTTATTAGTATCAAAAGTGTTTTCAATAATAAAATCTATAGATTCTTTAGATTTATTAATTTTTTCTTCCCAAACATTCTCGTATAAATCGTTAAATGATTTGATTTTAGGAACTTTAATCGCTTTGTGAAATAATAATGTTATGTTTGTGTCTTTGACAGATCTATACATTAAGGTGTTATTCTTTTTATAATTTAATAAAAAATTATTCCCCTTTATCTTTAGAGTATCAATTGACGAAAACGATATTTCTTTTTTTGAATTTATATTTAATAGTTTCTTTTGGGAATAATTTAAAATTATTGGGTTGGGGAATTCTATTGCGTCTTTATAATAAGATCCGGCACCCATCCATATTTCGTAAGATTTTTTTTTATCACTACAATTTAAACATAAATAACTCAAGACTAACGGGAAAAAATAATATTTTAATCTTTTCATTTTGGTAATTCGTTTATTTCTTTAAACTTTAGGTAAGAGTAAACAAATGGTTGATTAGAAAAATCATATCGGTAAAAAATATCGGTATTTGAGGAAAGGATTTCATAACAACTTTCATCGAGATAAGTATAAATTTCCTGACCTTCCTTTGTTAAAACTTCTTCAAACTTAATTTTCTCTATTCCAGTTCTAAATCTTGTACCTTTAATTGCAAGTCGCCCCAGTAATTCATTCTTAATCTCAGTATCAAAACTATAGTTTCTAAAAACTTTAGTTAATACTCTAACACCTGTGCTTACTGTATATAAACCGTGAAATGCATCGTAGAAGCCTCTAACTTCATGTCCGCTTTTATCTATATGTATCAAATCTCTTAGTGGAGTACTAGGATTAATATTAATGTATTCTTTTAGATTTGACGTAATAGCATTAAAAACATTATGTGAACATTGATGTACAACTTCATCTAAAAAAAATGTTTCATTACTGTTACTTTCTACACTAAAAAATGAAGTGCCATGAATATTTTTAGTCACAAAACCTCTCATAAATGGATTATTAAAACAGAATATCTTCTTAGTAGATTGAAGATACTTTTGATACTGATCTGGGGCAATTTCTTTTAGTATAGAAAACGACTTTTCCAGTCTATTTTTAATTAGAAGAGCCTCTTTTTTTAAAGTTTTTAAGTAGTCATACTGATCATTATATTGTTCTCTATAATTCGGAATAGAATTGTATTTGATTATTGAATTTCGTTCAATAATTTCCCAACCATCAAGAATTTCAGTGTAGATAGGATTAGAGTAAACACAAAGCTCAATACCAGGTGCTGAATCTAAAAACAATAAATTTTCAAATTCAAAACAAATCATTTCTTTTTCTTTGGAAAAGAGACTGATTTCACTTCTTTCTTTGTCCCATTTTAACAGCAACTTTTTTTCTTTTAAATCTTTGATTTTAAGATATCCAAGTTTAGGTAAATAAATAACCCCAAATTTATCTACAAATACTGTTATTTCAGAGGGTCTCTTATCTTGATGTATATAACCAAATAGAATTTGTTCCAAAGTCATTTTGGTATGATTACCAGTGAAGAAACCAAATAATAATGGTTCTAAAAACACATTGTCATCATGAAAATCAAGAAGATCAAATAGTTTTTGAATTTTTTTATATATAAGAGTTCTAATACTATCACTTAACTCATTTTGTCCCTTATTAAAATGGTAATCGAGAACTTCTTTTTTACTCATGATTCATTAATTTTTCTTAATTGATCAATGTACTTTATATTTTTCATTCCCACTAAAACATGATTTATTCCAGATTTATTAAAGTAATAGTCTAATGCTATTTCGGTCAATGGTTTTGTTGTGTTTGCAGAAATTATTTTTCTGTTGATTAAATCATTCTTTAACCTCAATGCGTTTTCGGTTAATTGTTTTTTAGTATATGTATACCAATGTGTTCTGAGTTCATTAAGCAAAATTAATACAGGTTTGTCAATTTTTTCTTGATATAAAACATTTATAAATGGTATCAAGTGCTGATTAATTGCAACATCTAAAGCTTCAGGATTGGCAATTATTTTTCTATTTTCAACAAAGAATTTAATAGGGGCAAAAGAAAATATATAAGACTTTTCTTTACTGATCTTATTTAATTGAATTTGTAAAACATCTATAAAATTTCTGAATAATTTTTCCTCTATATTAGGATTTAATTTTTTTATTTCTTCATCATAGGTAGCTAATCTTACAACAGTATTATTGAATGTTGTATTTAGAGGCCTGTTGGTAACCGAAATCATTTTATTTTTATGGATAAGTTCTAGTAGAGATTTAGTATTAAATTTTTTCTGACTTGCATCAGTTTCATTGAGATTATAAGGAAATTGTATGAATTTAAGATTTCCGTCTACTTTCTTTTCTGTCAATAAGTCCATTATTTTTTGTAAATCTACAAACTTATTGTTTTCTGGTAATGCAAAAGTATTTGAACTAATACCTAAGTATCTAATAATCCCTTTTTGGACTAAAGTATTCAAAAACTCTATTGCTGAAACGATATCATCATATATTTGAGGCTCTTTATTTAAATCTAAAAAATAACGCTCTACACTATGAAGCATAAAACAATCTATATAATCCCTCCCCAATCTTTTAAGTGAAGTTTCAATTTGAGACAAAAGGTATTTTGGATCTATGGAATAATACGAATTCTTGCCAGTTTCAAGATAGTTAAGTTGATTCTTTGATTTTACTTCATGGAAATATTGCGTATTGACACCACCAATGTATCCCGCTTTGGTTATAATAAAACTTTTGCTCGAAATATCTTTTCTTTTCTCAAATAAATTGCCGATAAGTTTCTCTGATAATCCATTTGAATAATTGGAAGCTGTATCAATAAGATTTATGCCATTATCGATGGCATATTCTAAAGCTTTCCAGTGTTCAATATTTTTTAAAGACATCCTATAGGTGCCAATACCTAGTCGCGATATTTCGTTCAGTGAAATCATTCATACTTATTTTATTCAAAACATACAAAAGTAATATTTTATTCTATTTTTGCCTCACATATTTTAACCATGCTAAAAAAGAAGTTTCCATTTTATAAACAATACGATAATACAGACTGTGGACCCGCTTGTTTACGAATTATTGCTAAATATTATGGTAAAGTGTTTTCTCCGCAATATTTGAGAGAACTTTGTCATATAACGCGAGAAGGTGTCACAGTAATGGGCATTTCTGATGCTGCAGAGGTAATTGGTTTTAGATCATTACCTGTTAATGTAACCTGGGATTCTTTAGAAAAGGAAGTGCCGTTACCCTGTATTGCACATTGGAAGCAACGTCATTTTGTGGTTGTTTATAAGGTAGAGAAAGACAAAGTATACATTTCAGATCCAAATTTCGGTCTTTTGAATTATTCTCGGGAGCAGTTCATTAAAGCTTGGCAGAATACAAAATATTTAGAAAAAGATGATGAAGGTTTGCTTATTTTATTGGAGCCGACACCAGAATTTCATAGCAATTCTGATGTCAAAGAAAAGCAAATAGGGTTTAAATCTCTCATCCCTTATTTGACCAATTATAAAAAGTATTATTTTCAATTAATTGCAGGATTAGTTGTAGGAAGTGTAATTCAAATAATTTTACCATTCTTAACCCAATCCATTGTAGATCGTGGAATTAATTACAGAGATCTTAATTTTATTTACATCATATTAATAGCTCAATTAACCCTGTTCCTTTCGCAAACTAGTGTTAATATTATTAGAAGTTGGCTTTTAGTATATACCGGGTCAAAAATAAATATTGCTTTAACGGCCGATTTTTTGGTTAAATTATTAAAACTTCCAGTATCATTTTTTAGTTCGAAAATCTCTAGTGACATTTTACAAAGGGTTCAGGATTCATCAAGGATAGAAAATTTTTTATCAAGTTCTCCAAATACTGTATTTTCAGTATTCAACATGATCATTTTTTCAGTTATTCTTTTTTATTATAGTCCCATTATTTTCTTAATTTTTCTGCTTGGTGCTAGTCTTTATCTTCTTTGGATATTTCTTTTTATGAAAAAAAGAGCAGAAATAGACCATAAAAGATTTCAAGAATCATCAGGAGGTTCTTTCAATTTGTTGCAAATTGTGGATGGTATTCAAGAAATAAAAATTAATAACTCAGAAAAAAGAAGAAGATGGGATTGGGAAGAACAAAGAATAAAATTGTACAAAACTTCTATAAAAAGTTTGAAACTAGCTCAAATACAAAACAATGGAGCAAGTTTTTTTAATGAATTAAAAAACATAATAATATCATATGTAGCGGCAGTATCAGTAATTGAGGGGTCTATGACATTAGGTATGATGCTGGCTGTGCAATATATCATAGGTCAAATTAATGCACCATTAATAGGGTTAGTGCAGTTTTTTAAAGATATGCAGGATGCTAAAATTAGTCTTAAAAGGATTAATGAAGTACATGGGCTAGAGGATGAAAATAATTTAGAAATTTCACAAAAAAATATACCCACTGATGATATTACTCTGAATAAGATAAAATTTCAATATGGAGGAATTAGATCAAAAGTTATATTAGAAGATGTAAGTTTTCAGATTCCTAATGGAAAAGTTACGGCAGTGGTTGGAGCAAGTGGTAGTGGTAAGACTACTTTATTAAAACTACTACTTAAGCTTTATAACCCAACTTCAGGAACAATAAAAATAGGAGGAGCCAATATTGAAAATCTTGACACAAAAGAATGGAGAAGTAAGTGTGGTGTGGTTATGCAAGATGGTTTTATCTTTACTGATTCAATTGCACGTAATATAACGGAATCAAATTCCGAAGGACTTATTGATAAAGAGAGATTACAAAGAGCTGTTCAAATAGCTAATATAGAAGGTTTTGTTGAGTCACTTCCAGGAGGGTATAATACCAGGATTGGACCACCTGGAACTAGTGGAGTAAGTGTTAGTGGAGGACAGGCACAACGAATATTGATTGCTCGCGCTGTTTATAAAAATCCTGATATATTATTTTTTGATGAAGCCACATCGGCATTAGATGCTAATAATGAAAAAGTAATAATGGAGAATTTGGAAAGATTTTTTATGAATAGAACTGTTTTAATTATAGCCCACCGATTAAGTACTGTAAAAAATGCAGATCAAATTATTGTCTTGGACAAGGGAAGCGTTATTGAACAAGGAACTCATATAGAACTTACTAACCTAAGGGGTGTATATTATACGTTAGTGAAAAATCAATTAGAATTAGGGAATTAGGTATGTCTGGTAGGAAAATAAAGAAAATTGATCTGTTTGATAATAAAAGTGATTTTGTGAAAGAAGTATTATACAAAACTCCCAATTGGATCATAACTTGGGGTAATACTATTTTTTTATTATTCATAGGACTATTACTATTATTAAGCTGGCTAATAAAATACCCCGATGTGATTTTAAGCGAAGCTATAATCACTTCTTCAAATCCTTCTATCAAAATTATTGCCCAAAATAATGGGAAAATACAACATCTTTTTATTTCCGAAAATGAAATTGCAAAGGAGAACAAATGGCTTTGTATAATAGAAAATACAGCAGATTATAAGGATGTACTTAAGTTGAAGGAATTTTTATTGCCAAAAAAAACATTGTTAAACGATTCACTATTATTTAAAAGCGTGGAGAATTTAAAATACCCTAATCTTAATCTTGGAGAAATACAACAAAATTATAATGATTTTTTAAAAGCAGCCAAAGAATACGGTAATTTTATTAAGAACAGACCGCAACTTGTTTCAAATGAGTATAATCAACAAAGGCTTAAGAAATATTACCTTTTAAAACAAGAATTATTTTCGCAAAAAAAGCTCGCTTCCAAAAAGCAAAAACTTTTACAAGAGGATTATGATAGAAACCTAATTCTATTCAAAAAAGGAGTAATTTCTAAAAAAGAACTTGAAAACAAAGAAATCACTCTTTTAGAACAGCAGCAAAGTCTTAAGAATATTGATTCTGAATTAGCTAGATTAGAAACTGAAGTAAATTTAGTTTTAAGAGAAGCTTCTGGGCTAAGCATGAATGATATAGAATTTGTTCTCGAATATCAGACTAACTTAGTAAATAGTTATTATGTATTGATCGAGACTATTGATAATTGGGAACAAAAATATGTTCTGAAATCTCCGATAGAGGGAAGGGTTAACTTTTTTAATTTTTGGAGCAAAAATCAATTTGTCAAACAAGGAGATAATTTTTCAATAATTACGCCTATTACCCAAGACACTGTTTTTGCAAGGGTTAAAATACCTATACAAAATGCGGGAAAGATTAAAAAAGATCAACAAGTTCTCATCAAGTTAAATAGCTATCCGTTTGAGGAGTATGGTGTTATATTGGGTAAAATTAAACAAATTACCTCGGTCTCGGATAATAATTTTTACACAGGATATGTTTTGTTGGAAAATGGTTTAAGCACAACATATGATAAAGAATTAGAACTAAAAAATGAATTATTAGGTAATGCCGAAATCGTTACAGAAAACCTAAGATTGATTGAAAGATTTTTCTATAAAATTATAAAGCAAATAAAATAAATCCTTTATAGTAACATTTTTTAGGAATAATACACTAATAAATGAGAAGAGGCGTAAATAATATATTTTCTAAACAAAAATTATTATAATTGTGCCTTGAAATAATTATTTAACTTTTAAAAATTAAATTATGAGTAGATTATCATTAGATGCTTTTAAAGCTAAAGCACAAACTAGTCAATCAGAAGAATTAGAAAATCTTACAGGTGGTATTTTAGGTGCCTGTCATCCTGGTGAAAAAAGCTGGTTCACCGAAATTATCGAAGAGATTTTGGATGATTTGAATAATTAGAAATATATTTTTCTAGTTCTACGGAATAGTTAGACAGTTGTCTACAATTAATTAAGTCCAGAGAAAAAAGTTTCTCTGGATTTTTTGATCTTAAACATTATTATGATCCCTTGTTTGAGCTATTGTTAAAAATTTTTGAACTGAAAAAATACTTTTGCCCAGTTTATAATAATGTTGTTCAGGAATAAGGTGCTAAAATAAAAAAATAAGATTATAATATCTCAGTAGAACTTAGGTGAAATTTAGTTGTTTTCAAAAAAATCTTAAAAAAATTAAAATTTACAGGTAACATTCTTTAAGAATAAGACACTTATATAAAGCGAGCAATAATATTATTTTTTCTAATAAAATTTATTATCATTGCTACTTGAAATAATTATTTTAACTTTTAAAAATTAAATTATGAGTAGATTATCATTAGATGCTTTTAAAGCAAAAGCGCAAACTAGTCAATCAGAAGAATTAGAAAACCTTACAGGTGGAATTTTAGGTGCTTGTCACCCGTCGGATGCTGAGATGATAGCAGAAGGATATAGTAACCTTTTGCAAACTTTGCATGATAAAATAGAAGATCTTCTTAAATAGTAATATCCGTTATTTAACAAAAGAAAAAGGAGGGATTCCTTCTTTTTTCTTTTGTAATAAGCTTTACCTCTTTTTAATTCACTACTCTGTAGAATATGGCGAGTTTCTGAAAGGTATAAAAAAAATTATTTGGTACTGAATCATAAGTAGATATTTTTTAAATTGATTTTAAATGAATGCAGGAGATAAAATAGGAACAAAAAATGCAGCTTGGTCATTTTCTGGTAAAGTTCCTACAAGTTTTGATAATCACGTATCTAAATCAGTACCTCTTTATAACCAAGGTCATGATTTGACCTGTAGATTGAGTGATTTTTTTATATCAGATGGCTCCATCTGTTATGAAATAGGGAGTAGTACTGGGGAATTAACAAAGAAAATATCATTACATAATCAACATAAAAATGTTCAGATTATTGGAATTGACCCGGTAATTGAAATGATTGATGTTGCCAATGAAAAGTGTAAGGATATACCTAATGTATCTTTTGTCTGTGATGACATTTTGAATTTAGATCTTCAAAAGGCTGATTTAATCGTCTCTTATTACACGATTCAATTTATTAAACCTAGAATACGTCAATTAATATTTGATAAAATATATGAATCCTTAAATTGGGGCGGAGCTTTTATTCTTTTCGAAAAGGTAAGAGCTTGTGATGCACGTTTTCAGGATATAATGACAGCACTTTATACCGATTACAAATTAGAACAAGGGTATACCGAAGAAGAGATAGTGTCTAAAACAAGAAGTCTTAAAGGCGTTTTGGAGCCTTTTTCGACTAATGGTAATTTAGATTTACTCAAAAGAGCTGGTTTTGTAGATGTCACATCTATTATGAAGTACGTTTCATTTGAAGGATTTTTAGCAATAAAGTAATCATATATGATTTTTAATAAAGAATGCACATCCTTTGGTGATGTATCTGTTTACCTAGAAGAAAAAGATTTACATAATTATTATGCAGAATCATTTTATCTTTTAAATTCTCATTTAAAGTACTTACATTATAATATTAACAAGTTCTCAAAAACTCCTAAAAGCCGCACAGAATATTACGAACTTCTTTACAAGGCTTTTTCTCACAATGCCAAAGAAATTACTAAGCTAGTAGATTTACTAGGTTCAAATGTTGATTTGTCGGCTTATACTAATATTAGACCTAATAAAACGGATGATACTCAGATGCTTTTAAAGGACTATTTTTACTTAAGTAGAGACTGGAGCGATTTGGATAGTGGTGAGAATCAAGTAAATAAAATCAATGAGGAGATAAAAACAGAATTGTCAAAATTAAAATTTGACACTTCTAATGCCTTACTTTTGGGAGCTGGTTCGGGTAGATTTGCAGTTGATTTACTTGATGTTTTTGATAAAGTGTATGCAACAGATAAGTCTTTTTCGATGGTCTGGCATTTCCAAGAATTATTAAAAGGTAAAAGCATAGATTTTTATAAACCTCAAACTAAGAACATTTTAAAGCTAGAAAATGTAGCTCAAAAATATTCTGCGAAGATTCCAGAGAAAGATTTACCAAAAGCAAATAAGGTAAACTATTTCGTATCTGATGTTTTGAATTTACCTTTTGAAGAAAAGACGGTTAATGCTATTTTTTCTATCTATTTCACTGATGTAATTGCCCTTAAATTATGGTATAATCAAGTTAACAAAACATTGACTGATAATGGGATTTTTATTCACTTCGGTCCTTTGGATTATTTTTTCTCTTCCGAAATGGAAATGCTTACTGCAGAAGAGTTTAGACAATTCTTTGAAAACAATGGCTATACAACTTTGGTGGATAAAGTAATAGAAACCCCGCATTTAGAGGACGAAAATTCAATGACTTATAAAGTTTACAGGAATTGGTTTTTTGTAGCTCAAAAACAGGAAAAAAAAGCTTTAAATATTCAGATTGAAAATGATTCAATTTTGAAGATAACAAGAACACTATCGTTTGAGACAAAGGGTGTTATTTCTTCTGAGGGGAAAAAAGAATTAGATACTGTTTTAGAACTCCCAACCGGTGCTTTTGAAGGAGCTTCTCCAGTAATTGAAATACTCAGGGAAATTGATGGCTCTAAGAATTACGCTCAAGTTTTAGATTCTTTGAAAAAGAAAGGTTTTGATATAGCTAATAAGGACCAAATCACTAATCTTCTTAAGGATTTTATTAGTCAAGAAATAATTACTATCGAGAATATCTAATTAATCGACTTATTTCTTTTAGTTAATTTTCTTATTAGAAACGTTATTATTATAAATTGATAGTCTAATATTTTCCAAAGACATTTCTAACTGTTAGTATAATTAATGAATTATTTTAAGCAAATTCTTCGCTTTGCGAAGCCTTATAGAACTTATGCAATATTAAATATCATATCAAACATTTTCTATGCTTTATTTGGTACACTTGCCATGGTGTCATTATTTCCAATGCTAAGCGTTTTATTTGGAAAAACAGAAAGGATAAAAGAAAAGCCAATATGGAACGGAGTATTAAATGCAAAAGAATATGGAGAAGGTTATCTCAATTATTTTGTAACGCAAAAGGCAGAGCAAGGCAATGACGATGTGTTAATGTTTATGGTTATTTTAGTAATTACAATGTTTTTTCTTAAAAATATCTTTGGTTACCTTGCAATGTACTTCATTACTTTCTTGAGAAATGGCGTCCTAAAAGATATAAGAAACGAGCTATATGAGAAAACGATTTCTTTACCACTTTCTTTCTTTTCTGAAAAAAGAAAAGGCGATACCATAGCAAGAATATCAACTGATGTTCTAGAAATACAACACTCTTTTTTGTCTATTCTTGAACTTATTGTAAGAGAACCTTTGATGATCTTATTTACGATTTTTACAATGGTGATAATAAGTGTTAAGCTAACTATATTCGTTTTCATTTTTATTCCAGTATCAGGTTTTTTGATTTCTCTAGTTGGTAAAACATTAAAAAAGAAGTCTGATAAAGTACAAAAAGAACAAGGGTACTTCCTTTCCATTATAGAAGAAACGCTTGGAGGATTAAAAGTCATAAAAGGATTCAATGCTGAAAATATTTTCGGAGGAAAATTTCAAGAGTCAACTTCACGGTTTTTTAAGTTTTCTAATTCCTTATTAAATCGCCAAAACCTTGCATCTCCTACAAGTGAATTTCTGGGAATAACGGTCATTGCCATTTTGTTATGGTATGGAGGACAAATGGTATTGGTTGAAAAAACTTTAGATCCAAGTCTTTTTATTGTTTATATGGGGCTCGCTTACCAGATACTAACCCCTGCCAAAGCTATCTCTAAAGCCAGTTATAGTGTAAAGAAAGGAAACGCAGCAGCAGAACGGGTATTAGAAATTCTAAATATAAAATCGCCTCTGGAAGACAAACCAGAAGCAGTTGAGAAAAATGATTTTAATTCAGAAATCTTATTGGATGGGATTTCTTTTAGATATGAAGACGAATATATCCTCAAAAACTTCACTTTAAATGTATCAAAGGGAAAATCTGTAGCCTTAGTAGGGCAATCAGGTAGTGGTAAATCTACCATTGCTAATCTAGTCACGCGTTTTTATGATATCAATAAAGGTGCTATTAAGATAGACGGTATTGATATTAGGTATACTACAAAAAAATCTTTACGAAGCTTAATGGGACTAGTAACCCAAGATTCTATTCTGTTTAATGATACTATTAAAAATAACTTGTTGATTGGCGATAAAAATGCTTCTAATAAAGATATAATGGAAGCTTTAAAAATTGCAAATGCATGGGAGTTTGTAAAAGATTTACCTAAAGGGATAGAAACCAATGTAGGAGATAGTGGTAACAAACTAAGTGGTGGTCAGAAACAACGTTTATCTATTGCACGAGCTGTATTAAAAAACCCTCCAATCATGATTCTGGATGAAGCCACTTCTGCTCTGGATACTAAGAGTGAACGTCTGGTGCAGTCTGCTCTGGAAAACATGATGAAAAATCGAACCAGTATTGTAATTGCACACCGATTATCGACAATTAAAAATTCCGATTTGATTGTCGTTATGCAAAAAGGCAGTATTGTGGAGAAAGGTACACACGATGAGTTAATCTCTAAAAATGGAGTTTATCAAAATTTAGTGACTATGCAATCATTTGACTAATAGATTTATTATTGGTTGACAAAAATTAGGCTCTTTTAAATATCGAAAAATCTCCTCTGTTTTATCTGTTAGTGTTTTATTAAACCTATTTTTTGAACTTATCTATATGGCCTGAACCCCTATTTTAATTATTTTGATAATAATTATGATAAAGACTTTTAGGAAAACCTTAAGCAATTCCATTAAAAAATCAGAAATTTTACCAATCACTTTATTTTTGAAGTATTGCTTTTTTATTCTAAATAGTTCTATTAATTTATGAATAGACTATTTCTAAATATTTTCAAATCAGAAGTTGTTTATATTGATTTCGGGTATCGTATTCCACCTTTTGTTCCTCTTATTTGCACCTTTTTGTTTTAAGGTGCTGATAGTCAAAACTGTAAAAAATTACGGTTTAAAAGTAAAACTTTTGTTGGAATATTTCCAATAAAAAATGGAATATTTCCAAATAAAGAAAGTAATTTTGTATAAGTCAGTTTTAGGTTAAAAAAATAGTCAGTGATGAAGAATAGAAGTTATGAATATGATGTGGCTTTATCTTTTGCAGGAGAGAATAGGGCCTATGTAGAGAAGGTAGCGAATAGCTTAAAAACAAAAGGAGTTAAAGTGTTTTATGACTTGTTTGAAGAGGCTAATTTGTGGGGAAAGAATTTATATGAGTATTTGTCAGAAATTTATCAGAATAAAGCAAGGTATACAGTGCTTTTTGTATCTAGTTTTTATAATAAAAAATTATGGACGAATCATGAGAGAGTTTCGATGCAAGCAAGAGCTTTTCAGGAGAGTAGGGAATATATATTACCTGCTAGATTTTCTGATACAGAAATCCCTGGAATTCTTAAAACTATCGGTTATATTAATCTGGTAAATAGAACTCCAGAAGAATTAGCCGTTCTAATTGAGAATAAATTAAAAAAGGATCAAACTTTTTTAAAAAACCGATGGTCGAAACTCTCTACCATGATTAGCCCCAAACCGTTTATTTTTACAATTAAGGTAGTTGATGAAAAGTCGCAACTGATTAAGCATGCGAAGGTAGTTTTAGTAGCAAACAATTCGACATATCTCGAAGGATTTACAGATGAGAACGGTCTAGCTCATTTTGTTATTAGAACAAGAAAATTATATACAGTTCTTATCGCCCATTCAGAATATCCAGCGGTGGTTTTTAATAGTATGAACCCAAAAGAAGATGTAGAAGTTACTATTGAAAAAACTAATAATTCAGGTTCGATTATTATCAATAAATCAGGACAAATCCCTGGGATTTCTGGTAAAATAGAACCTGTACTAAAGTCTGATAAGAACTTGTCATTGTATGCGGATAATATTGCTATTGAAGGAGGAAAAGATCAACCCTATGATTTTGAATTAAATAAATCAATTGCTCTAGAGGATAATAAGGGTAATATTGTATACTTAACGTTTAGGTTTTTTCAGGCAAGAATTGCTTTAATTGATTTTTATAAAGACAGAAGTATGTGAGCATATTTGAAGAGAAAATGGGGTTTTTATACTTAAAATCCAAAAAATCACCATTTTCAGGGGATCAGTACGTGTAAAAATGTCTTACATTTATATGGTCAACTAAAATCATTCAACATGCGATCATCACGGATTCTATGCTTCTTCTTATTTGCTACGATTATATTTTCTTGTAAAAAGAAAGATGCTAAATCATTAGCTGAAGCAAATACTTCAGAACTAAATAAATATCAAGATTATGTTTCGGACCTTTCTACCGGTGTAATTTCGGTATTAGATAATGTGTATGTAGTGTTGCAAACACCTGTTGAGGGTTGGGATGATAATCAAGAACTTTCTGATAAAATCCTTTCAGTTTCGCCGAAAGTAAAAGGAAAAGTATTTGCTGTTAATAATCAAACTATTGCTTTTAAACCAGAAGATGGTTTTAAAGAAGATACGGAGTATACCTTTACATTGAATTTAGAAAGTTTGGTTAAGGATCTAAAAGAAGACTTAGATGAAGAGTTTGTCTTCAGTGTTAAAACGTTAAAGCAGCAGTTCTCCGTGCTAACAGAAAATCTTCAATCCTATAGTAAAGATTGGCAATATGTAAATGGTACCATTACGGCCAGTGATCAATTAAGTTTTGAAAAGGCAAAACAACTAATTACTGCTACTCAAAAAGGAAAAAATATTCCAATTAATTTTGGAGAATCACTAGATAAAAGTCGTCAGTTTAGTTTTAGAATTGATAGTATACAAAGATTTGAAGATGATTCTGAGGTGACTGTAAAATGGTCCGGAAAATCAGTTGATATCGATACGGAAGGTGAAAACACATTGAACATTCCTGGGAAAAATAATTTTTCTGTAATAAGCGTATCTGTTTCCAATTTTGAAGGACAATATGTAGAGATTAATTTTTCTGATCCGTTGGAAAAAAATCAAAATTTTGATGGTTTAGTTGCCATTGAAGGAGCAAAAGGACTAAAGTATACTGTAATAGGTCAGAATTTAAAAGTATACCCCAAACAGGAACTAAAAGGAACGTTAGAAGTAACCATTTTTGAAGGTATTAAGAGTGTAGATAATTATAAACTTAAAAGTACCTATTCAGAAAATATCTCGTTTCAGCAACCAAAGCCAGAAGTTAGGTTGTTACAAAGCGGGGTTATTTTACCAACTTCAGAGAATCTGAAATTTAATTTTGAGGCAATTAACTTGCGGGCAGTAGAAGTACAAGTAGTCAAAGTATTTGAAAACAATGTACTTCAGTTTTTACAAAATAATGATCTTAATGGAGCAAGTAACTTAAGAAGCGTTGCTCGACCAATCGCTAAAAAACTAATTAATCTGCAAGAGAATACATCTTTAAATTTGAGTAAATGGAATGCTTTTGCAATAGATCTAAAAGAACTCATCTCGCCGGATCCGGGGGCAATTTATAGAATTGAGTTAAGGTACAGAAAAGCGTATTCTCTTTATAAATGTGACGGTTCGAGTGCAGATGATACTCCAATCAATGAATTATCAGAGAATTATGATAGTGAAGAAGAGTCTAGTTTTTGGGATAGCTCACAATATTATTATGAGGATTATTATGATTATGATTGGAGTGAAAGAGATAATCCGTGTAGTAATTCTTTTTATAGAAATAAGAAAATAGCTGCTAATGTACTAGCTTCTAATTTAGGAGTAGTTATAAAAAAGGGATTGAATAATTCGTATATGGTAACAGTTAATGATATCATCACCACTAATCCAGTTCCTAATACTAAAGTTACTTTCTATAACTATCAACAACAAGAGATTGGTGTTGCTACCACAGATGCGCAAGGAATGTCTGGATTTGATGCAGAAAAACAAGCATATTTTGCGATTGCTCAATCTGGAAAACAACAAACATATGTAAAACTTAATGATGGGAATGCATTATCTGTAAGTAAGTTTGATGTTTCTGGAGTACGATTACAAAAAGGTATTAAAGGATATATATATGGTGAGCGTGGTGTATGGCGACCTGGAGACACCTTATTCCTTTCTTTTATGCTTAATGATAATGCTAATAAATTACCAAAAGGGCATCCTGTAAAATTCAAATTAAAGGATCCTTATGGAAAAGTAATTTATCAAGAAACTAAAACAGAAGGAATAGGGAATTTTTATAAGTTTAGTGTAACAACGTCTGATGATGCACCCACTGGAAATTGGCAAGCTCAAGTTAATGTAGGAGGAGCCAGTTTTTCTAAAGCTTTAAAAATAGAAACTATAAAACCAAATCGTCTTAAAATAAAAACAAGTTTTGATGATGAGGTATTAGGAGCAAATAAAAGTATCAATGGAGATTTAGAAGTGTTGTGGTTACATGGTGCGGTAGCTAAGAATTTGCAAACAGATATTAATGTTCGTTTTAATTCTAAAAGAACAAACTTTAAAACATTTCCGGGGTATATTTTCGATGATCCTTCAAGAAGATTTAGTAGCGAAGAGCTAGAAGTTTTTAATGGTAAGATTTCTGGAGAAGGTAAAGCCAGTTTTTCCATAAAACCTAAATTAGAAAATAAAGCTGCCGGAATGCTACGAGCCTCATTTATTACCAAAGTCTATGAAAATGGTGGTGATTTTAGTACAGATGTTATTTCCAAAGACTTTTCACCATATAACACATATATAGGACTTAATGTTCCAAAAGGAGATAAAGCGCGTGGAATGTTGTTAACAGATACAACACATAATTTTGAGGTAGTCTCCGTTGATAAAGAAGGAAAACCTAAATCGGTAAAAGACCTAGAAGTATATGTTTATAAGGTGAACTGGCGATGGTGGTGGGATACCTCAGAGGATAATCTTTCTTCCTACAATCGTGGATCGTATCAAAATGAAGTATTTAAAACTAAAGTTTCCACGAATAGTAAGGGACAAGCCAATTTTAATTTTGAAATTAAGCATCCAGAATGGGGTAGATATTTAGTAAGAGTAGTAGATCCTAATGGTGGGCATGCTACCGGAAAAGCGATTTATATCGATTGGCCTGGTTGGGCAGGTAGAGCTAACAAGAATGATCCATCTGCTGCTACGATGCTTATGTTCTCAGCAGATAAAAACACATATAATGTTGGAGAGACGGCTACAGTTACATTTCCTTCTAGCGAAGGAGGAAGAGCTTTAGTAACTGTAGAAAACGGTACCGAAGTACTATCTTCTCTTTGGGTTACACCGCAAAAAGGAGAAACTAAATTCGAATTGCCTATTGAAGATATATATACACCAAATGTATATATACATATAACATTATTGCAAGCGCATAACGCTACAGCGAATGATTTGCCGATTCGACTATATGGAGTTATTCCAGTTTCTGTCGAAAATCCAGCAACTAGGATTGAACCAATAGTAAAGATGCCTGATGTGTTGCGTCCAGAAGAAACAATTGATGTTAAAATTAGTGAGACAAATGGTAAAGCAATGACCTATTCTATTGCAATTGTAGATGAAGGTTTATTGGATCTTACAAGATATAAAACTCCAAATCCATGGAATACATTTTATGCTAGAGAAGCGTTGGGAGTAAAAACCTGGGATGTGTATGATGATATTATTGGAGCATATGGAGGAAGTATCAACCAAATTTTTAGTATTGGAGGTGATGCCGAAGCCGGAGGAGGAAAGGCAAAAAAAGCCAACCGATTTAAACCAATGGTTGTTTATAAAGGACCTTTTGAATTAAAAAATGGGGAAACAAAGTCTCATAAAATTAAAATACCAAAGTACATAGGTTCTGTTAGAACTATGATTGTTGCTTCTGATGCTAATAATGCTGCCTACGGAAGTACAGAGAAAACAACACCAGTAAGAAAACCATTAATGGTGTTAACATCTATTCCTAGAAAAATAACTCCTGGTGAAAAAGTTACCATTCCCGTCACAGTTTTTGCGATGGAAAAAAAGGTGAAGGATGTGAATGTAACTTTAAAACCAAATAAAGGATTTACGGTAATTGGAGAGCCTACGAAACAGATTTCTTTTGCTCAACCAGATGAAAAGATGGTGTATTTTGATATAGAAGTAATCGATGGTGCATCTATTACTAATATTGAAGTAGTAGCAAGTGGTAACGGAGAAAAAGCTTCTTACAGTATTCCAATTGATATTATTAATCCTAATCCTATGACTACAGAGATTACCACCATAGTTTTAGAACCAAATAGTCAACAAGAAGTAGATTTTACATCTTTTGGAGTAGATGGAAGCAATAGTACTACAATTGAATTATCTTCTTTACCACCAATGAATTTTGAAGGTAGATTAAAGTATTTGATACGTTATCCTCACGGATGTGTAGAGCAAACAACTTCTGGAGCATTTCCGCAGTTATATTTAAATGATGTATTTACATTACCTTCAGATAAAAAGAAAAAGATACAGCGTCATATGGAAGCTGCTATTTATAGATTAAAAAGTTTTATTCAGCCTAATGGAGGGATGTCCTATTGGCCTGGATATAGTAATTCTAATGATTGGGGGACAACATATGCGGGACATTTCTTATTAGAAGCTAATAAGAAAGGATATGTATTGCCTATTGGATTTAAAAGTAATTGGATTAATTATCAGCAGCAACAGGCTAAACGTTGGAGAAGTGGTGGTAGTGATTTGGCGCAGGCATATCGACTGTATACTTTAGCATTAGCCGGTAGTCCAGATTTATCCTCTATGAATAGATTAAGGGAAACATCGAATTTGTCTAATAATGCAAAATTAAGATTGGCAGCTGCCTATGGTCTTATCGGTCAGAAGAGTGCTGCAGATAAATTATTGAATAGCGCTAATATCGATTTTCAGCCAAGGAAAAATCATTATTATACATATGGGTCTACTAATCGAAACAGAGCAATGGCTTTAGAGACATTAGTATTATTGGATGAAAAAATAAAAGCACAAAAGATAGCAGAAGAATTAGCTAAAGAGTTATCTTCTAAGCAATGGATGAGTACCCAAACTACTTCTTATGCTTTAATGGCAATGGCTAAATATGCCGCTTATGTAGGTGGAAAAGGAATCGATGTAAATTATACACTTAATGGGCAATCTAATAATGCCAATACAGATAAAACATTGCAGTCATCTGGAGAGTTGTCTATTATTAAGAATAATAAATTACTACTTAAAAACAATAAAGACAATACTATTTTTGTACAGTTGGCAACAAGTGGAATTTTACCAGTAGGGCAAGAAAAAGTAATACAAAGTAATTTTAAAGCTATCGTAGATTATAAGAATCGAGATGGAAAAATTATTGATGTTACTCGATTATCACAAGGAACGGATTTTGTCGCAGAAGTAACTATAACTAATACTTCTGGAACTGAAGTGAAAGATATAGCGCTTACGGAGATTTTTCCTTCGGGTTGGGAAGTTGTGAATACACGATTTACAGATTTTGGTTCATTCAGAAGTAATAAAGTTACATATACGGATATTCGTGATGATCGTGTTAACTTTTATTTTGATTTAAAACCAAGAGAAAGTAAAACAGTAACTTTATTATTAAATGCTTCTTATTTAGGAAAGTATTACTTACCAGGAATTCAATGCGAAGCAATGTACGACAATGATTATCTTGTACGTACCAAAGGAAAATGGATTGAAGTTATAAAGTGAATATAACAGAATAGAGTTGATGTTTTATCATCACAATAACTATATATGCAAGTCTAATGACTTGCATATATAGTTATAAATAGTTTTATTTCTTGCTTCTTTGATAGTATGTCACGATGCTTGCTTTAGCAAGCGTATTATTCCATAAATAATACCCAACTACAGCGGGATTAGTATTTTCATTTAATCCAAGAGTATCTGTTTTTAATGCATAAACTGTAATAATATATTGATGTAAACCATGTCCTTCTGGAGGACAAGGACCTCCATAGCCATTTGTCCCATAATCTGTAATACTTTGGATAATTCCATCAGGTGCTAACTTTAATTTAGTGTTTCCTGCATCAGATACTAATTCATTAATATTTGCTGGTATATCAAATACAAGCCAATGCCACCACCCACTTCCTGTGGGAGCATCTGGATCATACATAGTTATAGCAAAACTTTTGGTTCCTTTGGGAGCGTTTTTCCATGATAATTGTGGTGATTGGTTTTTACCAGTGCAGCCAAAACCATTAAATTCTTCATTAATAGTGGCTTCACCACCCAAATTTTTGCTAGATAAAGTAAATGTGTTTTGACCAAAAATTGAACTTGAAAAAGTAATTATAATCGCTAAAATTAAATTCGATTTCTTCATAATATTTGTTTTTAATTTCGAGAACAAATTTATGATGTGAAGGGTAATATTCTATATTGAGTTTAGTTCAAAAAGTATTGGTAAAAGCTCAAGTTGATTGATATTGTTTTGGAGTTACACCGAATTTTGTCCTAAAAGCTTGAATAAAATTAGAAAGATTTTCATATCCGATCTCTTCAAATATATCTGACGGACGTTTCGATTTATTTTTTAATAGAAAAGCAGCATGTTCAAGTCTTTTATCCAGAAACCATTTACTAGGTGAACTATGGAACTGTTTTTCAAATTCTCTCTTAAAAGTGGATACGCTCATATTAGATAAGAAAGAAAGTTCTTTTAATGTTAATTTATTTAATGTATTGCTCTCAACAGTTTGTATGAATTTTTGCGTTTGATTATCATTGTTTTTAATTAAAGAATATAAAAAATCTACTCCATTTTGCTCAATAAGATATAGCATTATTTCTTCAAATTTCGTAAGTAAAATGTTATTTTGAATAGCACTAGAGAGCTTAGAAATATCCAAGAGACTGTTTACAAATCTCTGTATATAGTCATCATAGTTAATTGAATATGTAGAGTAAAACTTTTTGGCTTTTGGAGCTTGAAGTTTAAATTTTCGTATGAACTTTAATACTTCTTCTTCAGAAAAGAATAGTAAAATACTTTTATAAAATTTTGAATCATTAGAAAGTTTCTCAGTCATTAAACAATGTCCTGATTTCATTAATAAAAACTGAGAGTTATCAATTGCATAGGAAGAGTTATCAAAAAATACTTCTTTACTACCTTCCTGAAGAAAACTAAATGTATTTTTATTTAGTAAGACTTGTTGTTTATCTATTTCCTTATTGCTTTCATAAGCAAAAACAGTAATCGATATAGAAGGATTTAGGTTTAATTGATCCGGTAGCGTGACTGTCTTCATTAAGTTAAACTATTTATGATTGGTTTCAAATCCGTAAATAGTGGTTTGCATACCAGCAATTTTCCAGGACCCATTTATTTTTTCCATAAGTCTTGTTTCACGTTTTAGTCCACGTAAAGAGTCCTTTAATTCATATGTTACCCAAGCACCATTGCCGTAAAGACGTATGTCTATGTCTTTTAGTAGTTTTGGTATAGGTTCAGGTTCTGGATGTTCCTCAATAAAAGTTTTTACATATAAGCTTATTTTATTCCAACCCACAGACTCCGAAAAAGTACTGTCTGCAAAGTTGATATAAGTTTTTGTTATTTTTGGATCATGTACCCACGTTTTTTTCCAGCTTTCGTAATTTCTGTTAAATGCAGCTTTGGTTTCATTATTTAGCGTTTTTAGTATAGCTTTTTTTTCTTGTTCTATGTCAACTGTTTGTTTTGTGGTTTGATTAAAATTATCAGGTTTAGAGTCTTTGCAACTTAAAATTAATAGTAAAATAATGGGCGCGAATATTGAGAATACTTTGTTCATCATCTTTTGTTTGATTGATTTATTTCTTAGGTGCTTCGAAAGACGTTACTAGTCAGAACTTCTATTGGTCTTTCGTTTTATGTTTCTTCGCATAAATAGTAATAGTAGAATTATTGAGCTTAAAATTAAACTAAGTAATAAGATATCCCAATCTCCATTTTTTACTTTGTTTTCAAACTTATCAAGGTTAATTTGATTTCTAATCAGGGAATAGTTTCCTAGAGCTACGTTTGAATCAATGTCTACATTTAAATATTCTGTTCTACAGGAAAAAAAGTCATATTCAGTGTTTGCAGAATTATCCAATGCATTAGGCGAAACCAAATAATAACTGTTAATTTTAAAATTAGATAAGTATGGTCGACATAACATACCATTATCTCCTAATATTTTTATTTTCTTTCGTTGTTCGTTGCCTTTATATTTTTTTATTATTTCAACAGTCATTGAATATGGCATTTTACCATTATGACCTAAGATATCTTCGTCAAGGTATTTGTCAAAGGAAATTATTTTGACTAAAGCAACGAACTCCGAGTTTTTTATAGTTCTACTAAATGAATCGTTCCAGGCAAATGCACAACTACAAGCAAAGACATTCGATGAGTAAAAGAAGATAAATAATATTATTAAAACAGAGCGTATCAAGATTGTTTCATTAAAGAATGCCAATCAAGTTATAATAATATTATAACATCTATCACCTTATTTCATTGTCTATAACGATTTACAAAGATGTATTGTTTTATGGCTATTTCAATTATAGATTCTAAAAATAACTTAAAATTTCGCATTTAGCAAAATGATATAGTTCTAGGTAGAAAGTTTTGTGAAATGCATTAATTATTAATGTCAATACTATCAATCGTCAGATTTCGGAAAATAACGTCTTTTAGATCGTTTTTGTTTAAAGGTTTGTTTACTAAGTCATTCATTCCAGCTTTTATACATTCTTTTTCTACTTCACTAAGTTCAGAAGCGGTTAATGCAATAATTGGAGTAGAGGTATCAAACTCTCTAATTTTTAGTGTTGCTTGCATACCGTCTAATACTGGCATATTAATATCCATAAGAACAATGTCAAATGTTTCTTTTCGCAATATTTCTAAAGCTTCCTGACCATTTTCTGCAATGGTACTTTGACAATGAATGTTTTTTAGTAGATTTTTGGTTACTATCTGATTGATCTTGTTGTCTTCTGCAATTAGTATTTTTGTTGGAAATAAATTTGAGATGTCTATATTATCATCATTATTTGGTTCCGAAAAAGAATCCTCAGGGATACCAACAGTAATAGTAAAAAAGAAATTGGAGCCAATATTTTTTGCACTATGACAATGTATATCGCTATCCATTAGTTTTAATATTTTTTTGACAATATGTAGCCCTAGTCCAGTACCCTGTTTGTTATCGTAGACGCTCCCTAATTGGGTAAACTCTTCAAAAATATATGCAATTTGATCTTCTGGAATTCCTATACCTGTATCCTGTATTTCGAATCGTATGGTAGCGGTATTTGCTTTTTTATCTATAAGCTTTGTTCTAATCCAGATGGTCCCATTTTCCGTAAATTTAATGGCATTACTAATTAGGTTAATCAATACTTCAGAAATTCTGATCGTATCAATATTGATAATTTCCGGAAGAATATGGTCATACTCTAGCTTAAGTTGATTATTTTTTTGAGAAGCTTGATACTCTAAAGTTTTTATAATGCTTTTTACATGACAAAGTAGGTTTACTTTAGAATTTATTAGGTTTACTTTTTCGGAGTCTATTTTGCTAACATCTAAAACTTTGTTTACTAAGCTAAGTAAGTAATCGGCGGAAAAATTCAAAGAATTTAATAATTCTATATCTTTTTCTGGTCGTTCTTTGTTTTCTAATAACATAGAAGATATTCCCGCAACACCATATAAAGGAGTTCTTAGCTCATGACTAATAGTAGAAATAAATTGGGATTTTATTTTACTTAATGTTTCTGCTTGATTTTTTGCTTCAGATAATTCTATATTTTTTAGTTTTAGAATATCACTTGTTTTCTTTTTCGCATGATATTCTCTAAAGTAAAAGAATAGTACACCAAACACTAGTATAAGCCCTATAATTGTTATGTATATGATCGTTTTGTTATTTTTATCAATACTAACCAATAAATCCTTTTCTCGTTGACTAACTTTTAGTTGACGTTTGTATTTTTCTACTTCGTGAATATTGGATTGAATGCTATGTAGAAACTCTTTTTCTTTTTGTTTTTTAAATTCTGAGCTATCGGATAATTTGTTTAAAAGGGTTAAATCATTAGTGTTTTTAAATTCTTGTCTGGATTGTGCGAATAATATGCAGGGGAGTGCAATTATTGCAAACAATAATGTAATTTTTTTCAAGGGGAGTTGAGTTTTTGAATTGAGTAATTTGTGCGGGTATTTTTTTTATCTTATACAAAGGGGTTTATAATAAAACAATTAACTATGTCAAACCCCTAATTTTTTTACTGTAAAAATATAATTAAAGAGCTTTTGCAAATTTATCGCTAATATTTTATAAGAATATAATTTTTTGGGGAAATTTTAGTTAAAAATTATTTATGATGTTTTGCAATACAGTTTCTTAGGTCTTCTTTGTTTAATGGTTTATTGATAAGATCATTCATTCCTGCTTTTTTACACTCATCAGAGACTTCACTAAGCTCCGAAGCAGTCAATGCAATTATTGGAGTAGTAGTATCAAATTGCCTAATTTCTATTGTAGCTTGAACTCCGTCCATAATGGGCATATTAATATCCATTAGGATTAAATCAAAAGATTCCTTTTTTAGAATTTGTACGGCGTCTATTCCATTTTCTGCCATTATACAACTACATCCAATATTCTTAAGTAGATTTTTAGTTACTAATTGATTGATTTTATTGTCCTCTGCAACAAGAATCTTTGCAGAAATATTAGTTGTACTTTCCTTATTTTCGGACTGATTGTTTAGATCATTTAAGCTTTCGGCAATGTCTAATTCTAAATCAAAATAAAATAGAGATCCTATGTTTTTTTTGCTTTCGAAATAGATTTGACTACCCATTACTTGAACCAAATTCTTAACAATGGAAAGCCCTAAACCAGTTCCTTGTTTATTATCATAAACACTTCCTACTTGAGAAAATTCTTCGAAAATATAATCTTTTTGATCTTCAGGTATACCAGTTCCAGTATCTTCTACCTCTAATCTTATGGTAACGGTCTTATCATCAGTTGATAGTAGCTTAACCCTAAGCCAAATCTTTCCTTGGTGGGTAAATTTAATAGCATTTCCGATTAAGTTGATTAAAACTTCAGATATTCTTAAGGCATCTATGTAAAGTAATTTTGGGATGCTGTGATTATGATCCAAAATCAAGATATTATTTTTTTTATGAGACTGATATTCAAAAGATTGTAATATATTTTGGGACAATGAAAATAAATCTGTTGGTGTTTTGATAAGTTCCTTTTCTTCCGAATCAATTTTACTAACCTTTAAAACTTTATTCACTAAGTCAAGTAAATAGTCAGCTGAGAATTTAAGTGAATTAAGTAGCTTTTTATCTTTCTCTGATTTAGCGTCATTTTCAAGTAAAATAGAGGAAATACCTACCACTCCGTATAGAGGAGTTCGCAGTTCATGGCTAATAGTAGAAATAAATTGGGATTTAATTTTACTTAATTGTTCAGCTTGAGATTTAGCTTCGGATAGTTCAATATTCTTAAACTCTAATATTTCGGAGATTTTTTTCTTAGATCGATATCCTCTGTAATAGAAGAAAACTATGCCTGCTAATAATAAAAGTGCCGTAGTGGAAATAAAAATAATCTTTTTGTTGTTTTTATCTATATCTAATAATAGGTCTTTCTCTCTTTTTGCTATTGCTAGCTGTTGTTCATATTGATCTACTTTAAACCTCATTTTGGTAGTCTCATCGGTTTTAGATCTTGCATTTTCAAAAACTTTCTGATCATTTTCATTCAATAACTTGAGATCATTAATCGCTTTTGTATGATCACCTATCTTTTCATACATCTCTGATCTATATCGATAGAAGTAACTTTTTCCTTTTGGCCAATACGTTTCATCCTTTAAGTATTCGAAGGATTTATCGAAGTTTTCCTCAGCTCTTATAATGTCGTTATTATGAGCATAATTTCTCGCTCTTAAGAGGTAAAGCGAACTTCGATCTGTTTGTACACTATCCGGAATTGAACTGTCAATACTATCGGCTTCTCTTAAATATATTGCAGCTTCATCAAACCTGTCTAGATCCATATATGTCCATATTAAATTATGTAATGGTATCTGATATTGCTGGATATGAGGATTTCCTTTTCCTAGTTTGACAGCTCTTTTATAATATTTTAAAGCATTCTCATAGTCCTTGTTACCATCATAATATACATTTGCTAAACTGTTCAGTACATATGGTAAAAGAACTTTATTTTTTGTTTTTTCCGTATATTCTAATGACTTTAGAAAGTTTTTCGTAGCATTTTCATAGTCAATGATTTCATATTGTACGGTTCCCATCAATAAATATCCGTGTGATAAATAGTGGTTATGTCCTAGGTCCTGAGCATAATTAACCACTTTAAAAGCGTATTCTAATGAGGCGTACATATCATTAGCGACTCTTAATTTCTCCGAAGTTCGTAATAAAACATCTAAAGTATCAATTTTTTCAAATAGAGGCTTTTCTTGGGAGAAAGAGGCAAGTGAAAAAATAAAGACAAAATATATATATATTGGATTTCTTTTCAACGTAAAATAACTTTTATTAAAAATGATTATACTCGATGCAATAACATATTTAGTTGCATTATATAATTTCATTTTTACATTCTAAGCCCCAATATTTTTAATCATTTAGCCAATGTATTCATAGCTAATTGTTTTTAAGAGTGATATAATTTAATAAAATTATGGGGTTTATTTGTTAAGATCTAAGAGAAAATTCAGTGTCGAAGACTCTTAATTTTTGATAAAACGGGGAGATTTACGCTTTTTTTTTAGAAAATATATTTGTTGTAATTATTGATTAAGTCGTTATTGCAATTTATTTAAGTATCGTTTTTTCGGATATCTAAAGACATTTACATAAATTTCAGCGTTGTACTAATTGTAAGAAAATTGTTTAGCCGATTCAGAAATTATGTGAATAAGCATCCTAAGAAATTTTTTCTTATTGGAGTTTTTCTTATTTGGTATTATTTTTCCTTACCAAAACCATTATTTGATGATCCTACGGCAACCGTTTTAGAAACCAGATCTGGTGAGTTATTAGGTGCTAAAATTGCAAAGGATGGACAATGGAGATTTCCCGAAACTGATAGTGTGTCTAAAAAGTTTGAACATTGTATTCTTGCATTTGAAGATCAACAATTTTATAAGCATTTCGGTTTTAATCCAGTTTCGATGATTGAAGCTATTAGTGAAAATATAAAAGCGGGCAAAATAGTTCGAGGAGGAAGTACTATTACCCAACAGGTCATAAGACTTTCTCGAAAAGGGAAAAAGAGAACCTATTTCGAGAAATTGAAAGAGCTGATTTTGGCTACAAGATTGGAGTTTGGAGCTTCTAAAAAAGAGATTTTAAGATTATATGCTTCCAATGCTCCTTTTGGAGGTAATGTAGTAGGGATCGATATGGCTTCTTGGAGATATTTCGGATTACCAGCTCATCAATTATCTTGGTCAGAAAGCGCAACTTTAGCAGTTTTGCCTAATGCTCCATCATTAATTTACCCTGGAAAAAACCAGGTACAATTGTTACGCAAAAGAAATAGATTGCTGAAAACCTTATTAGAGAAAGAAGTTATTGATTCTCTAACCTATGAGTTATCCATAAGCGAATCTTTACCTCAAAAACCATATAGTCTTCCGCAAGAAACACCACATTTATTAGATCGTGTTGCTCATACGAATAGAGGGCAAAGGGTACGGACGACTATTGATAGATCTTTGCAACAAAGAGTAAATCAATTAGTAGGACAGCATTATACATTGTTACGTCAAAATGAAGTACATAATATGGCGGTATTGGTATTGGATGTTGATACTAGAGAAGTGATGAGTTATGTAGGTAATTCACCAACAGATAAGGTGCATCAAAAAGATGTAGATGTTATTAGAGCCGCAAGAAGTACAGGAAGTACACTCAAGCCCTTATTATATGCTGCTATGATGGATAAAGGGGAATTATTACCTGAGCAACTGGTATCTGATGTGCCTACTGTAATTGCTGGATATACTCCTATGAATTATGATGAAACTTTTAGTGGAGCAGTGTCGGCTAGTACTGCGTTAGCTAGGTCTTTAAACATACCTGCGGTGCGACTATTACAAAAATATGGATTACAGCGTTTTCGAGATGAATTAAGTGTGTTTAAGATTAAAGATCTTAAGTATAGTGCTGATCATTATGGTCTATCACTAATTGTTGGTGGGGCAGAAGGTAATCTTTGGGATTTATGTAAAACGTACGCGGGATATTCGGGTACGCTCAATCATTATGAAAACTCTTCTAGTGAATATTTTACAAATGAATTTACAGAACCAATTATTTTAGCAAATGAAAAAGTTGATTTCGGAAAAAAAGTGAAACAAAAACCAGTTGTAGGAGCAGGAAGTATTTGGTTAACTTTTGAATCTATGAAAAAAGTTAACCGTCCTCAAGGGGATGAGGCTTGGGAATTTTATGATTCATCGCGAGAAATTGCCTGGAAGACAGGAACGAGTTTTGGAAATAGAGACGCTTGGGCTATCGGAGCAAGTAAGGATTATGTCGTAGGAGTATGGATTGGTAATGCAGATGGAGAAGGAAGACCAGATCTTACCGGATTAAATTCTGCAGCACCTTTGTTATTTGATGTGGTGAATTTATTACCTAATTCTAATTGGTTTCCCATACCTTATGATGATTTAGTAATGGCCAAAGTTTGTGCTAAAAGCGGTTTTTTAGCGTCAAAAGAATGTCCTGTTAAAGATGTCTATGTCCCATTGGCAGGAACCAAAACCAAACCTTGCCCTTATCATCAATTAGTTCACTTAGATCCTGTAGAGGAATACAGAGTTAATTCTTCCTGTGAATCTGTTGATAGAATGATACATCAACCTTGGTTTGTATTACCACCTTTGCAAGCGTATTATTATAAAAATAAGCATGCAGATTATAGATCTCTACCTCCTTTTAGATCTGATTGTAGTACTGATTTATTGGCAAGTATGGCTTTTATCTTTCCGAAAGGTAATAGTAGTGTTTATCTACCTAAAGGGTTTGATGGTAAAATAAACGAAGTAGTTTTAAAAATTGCTCACACGAAACCAGAGACAAGAGTGTTTTGGTATATCGATAATCATTTTGTGGGGGTTACCAAGCAATTTCATGAAATGCCAGTACAGCCAAGTCCAGGAAAACATGTTATAACTGTATTAGACGAGAATGGGAACGAATTAAAGAAGAAAATAGAGATCAAAGAATAAGTTTATATCCTAATTTTTGAACTAGATATAAACTTATTCTTTGATAAATAATTGATTACAATGGTTTGTAAACTAAACCAAAAGAAAAAGAAGTTTCTTTGTTAAAATTACGACCATCTAGGTTGTGATTATAAGCTGTAGAGACACCTATTTCATTTTTATATAGAGGGATGTATAGATTTAGATTTAAATTGGTGTAATCAACCTCCGTTTGAGGGAGCGCTCGAGGACCGCCAGCTTCAACAAATTCTGGCGTTCCGATATCTAATCCATCCATAGAATCCTGTACGGCTAATTGTACGTGGGTATAAAAATGACTGTTAAAATATCCAATCTTAATGCCATATACTTGAGCATTGGGTACATCAAAATCACTATTATCTTTTAAACTATATCCATACTGAAGTTCTGTAAAAAAATTAACATTCGTAGTTAGTTGTGCTAAAACATTTGCATGAATACTATTTGCATTATTCCCTAAAGACAGAACACCTTCTGCTTCATAATTGCCGACAGGAATACTAGCTCCAACCGCAGCACCTAATCCTAATCTTCCTAAGGATTTCACATTCTTTTCTAGTATTCTTCCTTTTATAAATATACTTAGATCCTGAATCCCTTCAACACTAGAAGTTCCTTGAACAGGATCTGGTTCTCCATTTTCACTTTCTATAAAAATATATGGCATATTAAGAGAAGCGGATAACCAATTTGTGATTCCATATTCTCCATATAAATTCACAATATATGAAGATATTGCACCCAACCCTGCTGGATTTCCGTCAGTAAGTTCATTGCCTCGGTAGAATCGATCATATTGTTTGTAGGAATAACTAGGAGCTATGGTGAGCTCATTTTTTTGTGGATAGAATCCACTAACTTCTGTTTGTGCAACTATCGGAGTAGATAGACATAATACGAGTAATGTCTCTAAAAGAGACTTTTTAGATTTGTGTAACATAAATATTTTATTAATGGTTAATAATTCTCCTTAGACGGGGATAATTCTCCTTTAATTACATTTAAAAATGTTACAAATTTGTTAATTGAAAAATAGTCAGTTTACGATCTTTTTTTTTGCCAATTTCTGAATGGATGCTTACTTAATTGCGAATTATAGAATTTAGAATCTCCGGTAACTTCCTTTCCTAACCAATCTGGTTTTTGAAATTTTTCATGTTCATCAGATAATTCTATTTCTGCTACAATCAAACCCTCATTTTCGCCATAAAATTCATCTATTTCATACGTATGATCTCCTACTGTAACTTCATATCGGGTTTTTTGGATGATACCTTTTTCACACAATTTTAATAACGCTTGCGCTTCTTTGATATCAATTTCCTTTTCCCACTCAAAGCGAGAAGTACCCGAATCATTACTTCTTCCTTTGATAGTTAAAAAACCTTTTTCTCCTTTGATTCGAACTCTTACGGCTCTTTCGGGATTAGAATTTAGATACCCTTGAGATATTTTGGTTTTTTTTTGAGCTATATCTTTAAAAGAAGTAGATTTTAGTAAGAATTTGCGTTCAATTTCAATCATTAATGTTGTATAATAGTATCTTCTCTCTAAAAGAGTAGATTTGAAAATTATAAAAATTTATTATTTTCAAATCTACACCTAGAAATTTAAAAAAGTCCTTATTTAGACCATTTTTTGATATTTCTTTCATTTAATCTAATCAGATCTTTATTTCCTGCTTTTTTTGATAATTCCAGAGATTTTTGAGCTACCGCGATAGCTTCTGGTTTTCTATCCATATCAGCCAAGATTAATGATTCACGATATACTTGAAAGAATAAAGGATTTTCTGCTTTAGTAACTTTTTGGATATAACTTAGTGCAGTATTTAGATCTTTTTGTGTCTCGTGCAGATATAATGCCGCTTGGAAATAATCAAAATTTGATGGACCAGAAAGTGCCTTCTCTATATTAGACATTGTTTTTTTGTGTGTGTTAAATTTTAATGGTAATGTTATTTTTGTGGTACCCCAAGAAAACACTAATTCAGCACTATCAAGAGTGATGGTATCTATATATATTAAAAATGATTCTGAGACCTCCTTTTTTTCAATGGTTTTGGTTGTAAAACTTACTATAGGTTTTTGATTTACATAAGTAGTCCAATTTCCTGATTTATAAGTGTATAAATATATTTGCCAATTAGATTCGTTGGGTTTAGTAAGAATAGTATAGGACCCTTTTTTTAGTGCTATTCCAGAAATTGTTAGATCATCACTAAACGAAATTTTAGTAGCAGCGTTTGCACCTGTACGCCATAACTCACCAAAGGGAATAATACCATTTTCTCCAAAAATGATTCGATTTCTTTTACTAGGTCGAGAATATTCGATCTCAATTTCTGTTAATCCAACGGTTTGTGTAGTTTTAGAAGATGGACTTAGTGCAGGAACTTTAAGTTGCGCGTTCACAGTCGCGACAGTAATTATACTGAATAAAAATATTTTGAACATGATGTTGTTTTAATAAGATTATAGATTTGAGAAGTACTCTTTTGGTGTAGTACCCATTAAACCTTTAAATGATTTGTTAAATGTAGTTTTAGAATTAAAACCTGCTTCTTGCGCAAGACCGTAAAAGGTCATGTTTTTAGCTTGATCAGTTTTTGCTAATGCAATAAATTCTTTGATTCGATAATAGTTTACATATTCGAAAAAATTCATCCCGATACGTTCATTTAATAAACGAGCTATCTCTGGATTGCTTACTCCAAGCATTTCAGCCAGTTCTGATTTTAGTAATTTTCTATTTAAGTAAGGCTTTCTATCTATCATTAAATGTTCCAATTTAGATTTTAAATTATCCAATTCTAAATTAGATAGTTTAGATTGCGCGTATTTTTTAGGCGTTAGTAGCGAAGGAACTTTAAATAAATCAGGTTCTTTCATACCATAAAAAGTTATAAATAATATTATTAGCGCAATGCTTATCCAGATAACTTGCCAACTTGTTCTATTGAATAACTCCAAGTCTAGAAGCCAATTAATAAACATGATGGACCAACAAATCAAACAAATCCCTATCGCAATCAGAAAATTAAAGAAGAACTGAGATTTGATATGATAACTTAGCTCATTTTGAATGTCTTTTTTAAATTTTAGAAAAATTCTGAGACTCATAATCCAATATGTAATATTGAATAGTAAACCTATCGCAATAAAGACTAAAGTGATTTTAAATTGCTCTCCTGTTGTATTTCTAGTTTGTAATATCTTATCTGATGGTATTATAAATGCGATAGTAACACCAATGTTATATGCCACAGCAGGTAAATAATGAAGTAATTCTTTATACGAAAAAGGTTGGTTTAATAAACTAGATCGTGTAAAGAGATAAATAGTAGCTCCAAATAATAGCGTTGAAAATTCTGAAAAAATAACCCATCGATAATTATCACCGAAAAAACCTGATATATACAAAACGCGTCCTGTTAGTCCAATGGAAAGTACAAACACCAGAAATGCTATGTACTTATTGATGTTTTTTCTTTTGTCTTTAGAAAAAATATAAATAAACAGCAAAAACAAGCTTTGAAAATATCCAAAATAGACAAGTTGATTTAGGAATGTCTGCATATAAACAAGATCTTTTTCGGGTTTAATATACTAGTTTAAAACAAACTGATTTACGTGCAAGATACCTTTATGATTCATTTTAAGATTTTCTTTATAAAAAGAATCAAATGCAGCCTTGCTTTCCCATTGAGTAATAACAAGTAAATCAGGATTATGATAATAGCCTACAACTGATTTTCCGTTTGTGAGTTCTATAATTTTCTTACCGCCATTAGCTGATGATTTTTGTAACCATTGCTCCTTGAATTTCTTGAAAGATGTGGTCTCTTTTTTCCAGTATGAAGTGGCAACATTGTATTTGGTTTTATCTATTTTGAAAGAAATGTCTTGAGGCATTTCATAGTATGTTAAATTAAATAGTGACCAAATATTTCTTCTTTGTACATGAAAATCAGGAACAATACCTTCAATTTGAGCTATGAATTCTTCACGATTTTTTAAATCTTTCCATTTACCAAATATAAAATTAGAAGGCTGTATGTTGCCTTGAGTTGTTTCTGAAATACCGAAACCGGGTAATGGTTTGTAGGTTTTTTCGATGCCAACAGGAAAGATTGTTTTTTTGTATTTCTCAAAGTCTTTTTTGGTTCCAGGTTTAGTAGTTAATAATAGAATATCTAGAATTTCACCTTTTTTAAAGTCATAAGATTTAATGTCAGATTGGGCAAAAAGATTTAGTGTAAATAAACAGCTTGCAAATAAGATTAAGCTTTTGAATAACTTCATAATTAGTCATTTTTTAATTGTTTGTACTTTTTTGAACAAATTTAGAAGCTTAAACAAATACTCAGTAATAATAGGGGCTTAGAAACATACGCATACGGTATGTGAACTAATTATAGCTGTTTTTTAGTGTGAATTGTTTGTATTTCATCCGAAACTATTCTTTTCTTTTCAGAAGAGTTATTTGCTAACCATATCATTGCCGACGCTATTGTTGTAGGATGAATAGAACGGTATTTTTTTAAAGGTCCAAAGAGTAGAGGATTTAGAATCTTCATGAATTGTTTGAAAAAATATTCTCCTGCTCTTTTTTCGTTTCTTTTTCCGCTAATAAGTGAAGGTTGTAAAATATGTGTTTTAGGTATTTCAAATGCTAATATTGTCTCTTCCATTTCACCTTTGGTACGGTTATAAAAGATTTTACTATCACTATCAGCACCTAATGCAGAAATTACAATAAAAGTCTCAATTTTATTTTGAACACAAAGCTGTGCTGCGGTAACAGGGATTCCGAAATCAATTGAACGATAAAGACCTTTATCTGGAGTTTTTGAATTTGTGGTTCCTATACAACAAAATACTTCGTCCGCTTTAAAATTGTCTGCGATTGATTTTAGTTGCAGTACGTTAATCAAATGTTCTTCAATTTTGGAATGCGAAATGCCTATTGCTTTTCGCGAAAACAATTTGATTTTAGTATAACGACTATCATCAAGTAATGATGCTAAAAGAATCCTTCCTGTTAATCCTGTTGCGCCAAGTATGATCGCTGTTTTGGACATGTTGATTTTGTTTTTTAGGAAATAGGAACCTTTTACAGTTATCGTTTAATATCCCCTAAGGAATAAATATTTCATAAGTAAACTTGGTAGTAACATTGTACTCACTTATCCGCTGTATCGGTATTTATTTGACAGAAAATTATTTTTGTTCGACCATAACTACACTTTCTGGTCTACAATCTTCGTTATCTCCATCAGCAGTTGAAGTTAACTCTACGACCGCTTTGTCTTTGTTAGTAGAATCTAACTGTAGCAAGATACTATAATCAGATTTACTGTCTTTGTATTTAGTAACTTCAAAAGAAACTCCCTTATAGCTGCTCATAAAAGGTTCTTTTTTTGGTTTAATACTATTGGCTCTTCCTTTGATGGTTTTTTTACAAGAATTATTGTTCCAAGTAAGTGTATATTCCACGATGTTGTCAGAAATCCAGGAGATTAACAAATTTTGAGAGTAACTACCATTAGCATCTTTTTGTTGAGCAACATATGTTTTGGTAGCAATAATGGTATTGACGATTTTAGTTTCAGTATCTAAATCTTTAGCTACCTGCGTAGTATTAGTTTTATTCTCTTTTAATTCATTAGAAGATTTACTTTCCGATTTACAACAGATAAATGCAAAGAGTAGAAGTAGGGTGTAATTTTTCATTTTTTAAATATAATTTAGTTCAAATTGATTGGGATCAATAAAGCAAGATATTATTTTTATCTCATAAAATCTATACAAATATAGTAATATCATTTTTTAGAAGTATTTAAGAGTCAAATATTTACTCGTTAAACCGTGTAATTTTAGTTGATAGCCAGTATGTTGTGGTTTATTTTAAATGATTTATAACTACTATTTTTGTAGTGTACAAGAATGAAAAACGATAGAAAAATAATACATGTTGATATGGATGCATTTTATGCATCTGTTGAGCAAATGGACAATCCAGAACTTAAAGGAAAACCTTTAGCGGTTGGTGGTGGTGGAAAACGAGGTGTGGTAAGTGCAGCGAGTTATGAGGCAAGAAAATTTGGTGTGCGTTCTGCAATGCCTGGATTTACGGCTAGAAAACTATGTCCTGATCTATTGTTTGTTAGACCTAGGTTTGATAGATATCAAGAAATTTCTAAGCAGATCCGTAAGATATTTTTTGATTATACAGATTTAGTAGAACCACTTTCTTTAGATGAAGCATATTTAGATGTTACCGAAAACAAAAAAGGGAATCCAAGTGCATCTTTGATTGCCCAAGAAATAAGACATCGCATTTTAGAAGAAGTTGGATTGACGGCATCTGCGGGAATATCTATTAATAAGTTTATTGCAAAAGTTGCTAGTGACTATAACAAACCAAATGGACAGAAAACTGTAAATCCTGAAGAGGTATTGGTTTTTTTGGAAGATTTGGATGTCAAAAAATTTTATGGAGTAGGAAAGGTTACACAAGCTAAAATGTATCAGATGGGTATTTATACAGGTAAGGATTTAAAAACAAAATCTGAAGAATTCCTTACTGAGCATTTTGGTAAATCTGGAGGGCACTATTATAATATAGTCAGAGGAATTCATCTAAGTGAAGTAAAACCGAATAGAGAAAGAAAATCACTAGCTGCCGAAAGAACTTTTAATGAGAATATATCCTCTGAGATATATATGTTAGAACGCTTAGAAAATATTGCCGAAGAATTACAAAAACGATTAAAAAGGAGTAAAGTTGCTGGAAGAACGGTTACTCTAAAGATTAAATATAGTGATTTTACGTTACAGACACGGAGTAAGACATTACCATATTTTGTTAATGACGCTGATATTTTATTAGAGACATCGAAAGAACTATTGTACCAGTCAGAAATGAAAAATTCTGTACGTCTTTTAGGAATTTCTTTGTCTAATTTGAATACCGGAAATAAAGATCAAAAAAAGAAAGAAAAAGAAGAAATTGAGATTATACAGCTCAGGTTTGATTTTTAGCAAAGTCCTTTTTTTAGTATTACTATAGGAACCAGTTATAAAATTGAGTAAAAGTCAGCTAAGTAACTGACCTTTACTTTTTCAATTTTTAATGATGATTCTTACTCATATATGTATTTAAATGTTCCATCGGTTATATTGAAATCAATGGGTGATGAAGGGTCAAAGGTTCCATCCACTGTTGTAAATGAAAAGGTTCCGGTTACAGTCTTTGTTGAGGTATTTACTTCCGTGATCTCAATTGTGCCATTTTTCGTAGATTCATCTATTTCGTTTGTAAGGTCTAAAAAGTCGATAAAGTGAGAAGGTGTGGTGTCGAAGGTTTCAGGACCTGTTTCATAAGAACCAACTATAATATCACTCTTTTTTAACCAAATTTTAATTTCTTTACCTCCTATAACACCTCCCTCTCGACCAATTAATAAAACAAAGTCTTCTTTTGGGAAGTAATTGAAAATAGTTGTGCTAGACGGTTCATTATTTCCAAAAGGATTATTGGCTTGGAAATCTTCTCCATTTATTTTAGCCGTCATTGCATAATTACTATTTTCAGGTGACGAGTCATCTGATGATGAACATGATAAAAAAGTTAAGACTGTGATCGTAATAAAAAGGATAAATTTAATTTTCATAAAGCTCTGTTTTTAGTAAATGATTAGCATAAATGCATCTCAGAATAATTTTAGATTTTATATAAGTAACACTTTATGTTAAAATGTTACTCTATAAATTGAGCTTTTAGTGCTTATATATTAAGATAAGATTAAATACTACACAATATTTCTGCAGCGCTTTTTAGAGTATCATCCGTTTTTGCAAAACAAAACCTAAGTACTTTGTCATCTTGTTGATTTAGATTAAATACTGAAATAGGTATAGAAGCAATTTTGTATTCTTTTGTTAACCTTTCTGCGAAAGTTACATCTCCCTCATCCGTAATATTGGAGTAATCTAATAATTGGAAATAAGTCCCGGCAGCTGGGACGTATGAAAATCGAGAATCTTTAATTAATGATAAAAATAAGTCTCTTTTTTTCTGATAAAAATTAGGTAAAGACATATAATTTTCAGGAGTTTTTAAATATTCGGCTAAGGCGTATTGCATAGGGTGATTACTACAGAACACATTAAATTGATGTACTTTTCTGAATTCTTCCATCAACTCTTTAGGAGCTATACAGTATCCCATTTTCCAACCAGTAGTATGAAATGTTTTTCCAAAAGAAGAAGTGATAAATGCTCTTTCGGATAATCCCGGAAACCTGGCAACACTTTGATGCGGTTGACTGTCAAAAATTATATGTTCATATACCTCGTCACTAAGTAAAATAATATCTGTGCCTTTTAATAAGTTTTCTAGTTTTAGCATATCCTCTTTGGATAAAATTGTTCCTGTAGGATTATGAGGTGTGTTGATAATAATCATCTTTGTTTTAGAAGTAATTTTATTAGCTACTTCGTGCCAATCAACGGTAAAGTTAGGAGTGGATAATTGTACAGGAATAACTTTACCCCCAAAAAGTTTTACTGAAGGTTCGTAAGAATCATAAGCAGGTTTAAATATTATAACTTCATCTCCTTGGCGGATAAAAGCAGAAATAATAGTAAAGATCGCTTGGGTTGCACCTGAAGTAACGGTTACTTCAGTATCGGGGTGATAATTACTATTATATAAAGTATTTGTTTTTTCCGCAATGATTTCTCTAAGAGATACCAGGCCAGGCATAGGAGCATATTGATTATATCCTTTTTGCATTGCGTTAGTAACCAAATTCGTTAGTTTACTATCCGTTTCAAAATTTGGAAAACCTTGAGACAGATTAATTGCTTTATATTCATTTGCCATATTACTCATAACAGTAAAAATAGTGGTGGATACTTCTGGAAGTTTGGAATGTATGTGTCGCATGAGATAAAATTAATATGATTATAAAATGCAGTATTGTCTTTTGTTCAAAGTTAGCACTATATTTCAAACGATTTCGTAATGAATCCTCAACAAAATTTGAATTCTATTTTAATTCATTATAAATACTGCATTACTGTATCAAAATCTTGTTAAAAACAAGTTTGAAGCTTATTTTTGCTAATCAAATTTTTAAACATTCTTAATAATGAGTGGATTGATAAAATCTTCAATAGCTAGAAAGGTTGCGATGGCACTTTCGGGACTTTTCTTAGTATTTTTCTTATTACAGCACTTTACGATCAATTTTACTTCTATTTTTAGTCCGGATACTTTTAATGAGTTGTCTCATTTTATGGGTACAAATCCTTTGGTTCAATTTGCGCTGCAACCCGTATTAATTTTTGGAGTAGTTTTCCATTTTGTAATGGGATTTATTTTGGAAGTAAAAAATAGAAATGCAAGAGCGGTTAAATATGCAAAATATAGCGGTGGGGCTAATGCTTCTTGGATGTCACGAAACATGATTCTTTCAGGTTTGGTAATTTTAGCATTTTTAGGATTACATTTTTATGATTTCTGGATTCCAGAAATGGTTCATAAATATGTAGAATTTGCACCAGAAGATCCAACTCGTTATTATCACGAGCTCTTAGAGAAATTTGTAAGTCCAGTACGCACAGGAATATATGTGCTTTCATTTGTTTTCTTAGCATTACATCTTTGGCATGGTTTCGCGTCTTCCTTTCAATCAGTTGGTTTTAATAATAAATTTTCTGTGGGAGCGACTAAGTTTGCTAAAGTGTTCGCTATTATAATTCCTCTTGGATTTATAATCATATCCTTGGTTCTTCATTTTAATCATAATCATTAAAACCACTATTATGTCAATTTTAGACTCTAAAATACCAGAAGGTCCACTGGCTGATAAGTGGACAAAACATAAAAATACAATTAACCTGGTAAATCCGGCAAACAAACGTAATATTGATGTTATTGTTGTTGGTACTGGATTAGCAGGTGGAAGTGCTGCTGCTACGTTGGCAGAACTTGGTTATAACGTTAAAACATTTTGTTATCAAGATTCTCCAAGACGTGCACATTCTATTGCAGCACAAGGAGGAATTAATGCTGCAAAAAATTATCAAGGAGATGGAGATTCTAATTATCGCCTTTTTTATGATACTGTAAAAGGAGGAGATTATAGATCAAGAGAAGCAAATGTATATAGATTAGCAGAGGTTTCAGGAAATATAATCGATCAATGTGTTGCACAAGGTGTGCCTTTTGCACGTGAATATGGTGGATTGTTAGATAATAGATCATTTGGTGGAGTATTAGTATCTCGTACTTTTTATGCTAAAGGACAAACTGGACAACAGTTATTACTTGGAGCATATTCTGCAATGAATCGCCAGATTAATAGAGGTAAAATACAAGCTTTCAATCGTCACGAGATGTTAGATCTTGTAAAAATAGACGGTAAAGCTAGAGGTATTGTAGCCAGAAACTTGGTAACCGGAGAAATCGAACGTCATTCTGCACATGCAGTAGTATTGGCAACTGGAGGATATGGAAATGTATTTTTCTTGAGTACCAATGCAATGGGTAGTAATGTAATGGCAGCTTGGAGAGCACATAGGAGAGGAGCCTTTTTTGCAAATCCTTGTTATACTCAGATTCATCCTACATGTATTCCTGTATCAGGTGATCATCAATCGAAGTTGACACTGATGTCTGAATCCTTGCGTAATGATGGAAGAATTTGGGTTCCAAAGAAAAAAGAAGATGCTGAGGCTATTCGTGCAGGTAAATTAAAACCTACACAATTATCTGAGGAAGAAAGAGATTATTATTTAGAAAGAAGATATCCTGCATTTGGAAATTTAGTTCCACGTGATGTAGCTTCTAGGGCTGCAAAGGAACGTTGTGATGAAGGCTTTGGAGTTAATAAAACAGGTGAAGCTGTATATCTTGATTTTGCGGCTGCAATCCAACGATACGGAAAAGAAAAAGCATTAACTTCTGGTATTCATAATCCAACTGCAGAACAGATATTGGAATTTGGAGAAAAAGTAATAGAGGATAAGTATGGTAACTTATTCCAGATGTATGAAAAGATCGTAGATGAGAATCCTTATAAAACACCAATGATGATTTATCCTGCAGTACATTATACAATGGGAGGTCTTTGGGTAGATTATAATTTACAGACAACTGTTCCTGGATGCTATGCAGCTGGAGAAGCTAACTTTTCTGATCACGGGGCAAACAGGTTAGGTGCTTCTGCTTTAATGCAAGGTTTAGCTGATGGATATTTTGTATTACCATATACAATAGGAGATTATTTATCACATGATATTAGAACAGGAAAAATACCTACAGATACTCCAGAGTTTGATCAAGCAGAGAAGGATGTAAAAGATCGAATCGAAAAGTTAATGTCTGGATCTGGAGAGCATTCTGTTGATTATTACCATAAAAAATTAGGTAAAATCATGTGGAACAAATGCGGAATGTCTCGTAATGAGAAAGGATTAAAAGAAGCAATTGATGAAATTGCTGTTTTAAGAGAGGATTTTTGGAAAAATGTAAAAGTTCCTGGAGATGCTAATAGTATGAATCCAGAGTTAGAAAAAGCAGGAAGAGTTGCAGATTTCTTAGAATTGGGAGAATTATTTGCCAAAGATGCTTTAGACCGTAATGAATCTTGTGGGGGACATTTTAGAGAAGAGTCTGTAGAACAATCTGGAGAACAAAAAGGAGAAGCATTGAGAGATGATAAAAACTTTAAGTATGTTTCTGCTTGGGAATACAAAGGGGAGCCTAAAGATGCTGTACTTCATAAAGAAGATTTAGTATTTGAAAACATTGAATTAAAAACACGTTCTTATAAATAAAAGCTATGAATCTTACATTAAAAATATGGCGTCAAAAAGATGCTCAATCTAAAGGAAAGATAGTAGAGTATCCGATATCTGGAATTGAAGGAGACATGTCTTTTTTAGAAATGCTAGATGTGTTAAATGAAGAATTAATTACCAAAGGTGAAGAGCCTGTAGTTTTTGATCACGATTGTAGAGAAGGTATTTGTGGAGCTTGCTCTTTACAGATTAACGGAGAACCTCATGGACCAGATAGATTAGTTACTACTTGTCAGTTACATATGCGAAAGTTCAATGATGGGGATACTATTTTTATAGAACCTTTTAGAGCACAGGCATTTCCTGTCGTAAAGGATTTAATGGTAGATAGAAGTGCTTTTGATAGAATTCAACATGCTGGAGGTTATATTTCGGTAAATACTTCTGGAAACACTATAGATGCGAATGCTATTCCAGTAAATAAAGAAAATGCAGATGATGCTTTTGCCGCAGCAACTTGTATTGGTTGTGGAGCTTGTGTAGCCGCTTGTAAGAATGCTTCTGCGATGTTATTTACATCAGCAAAGGTATCTCAATATGCATTGTTGCCACAAGGACAAGTAGAAGCGACTGAACGTGTAATGGCTATGGTAAATCAAATGGATGAAGAAGGGTTTGGTAATTGTACGAATACAGGTGCTTGTGAGATAGAGTGTCCTAAAGGTATTTCTTTAGAGAATATAGCACGTATGAATCGAGAATATCTAAAAGCAAGCTTGAAAGGATAGTTTATTAAGTACATACATAAACAAGAGGAAAACTCCAAATCAATTGATTTGGAGTTTTTTTTTGAAAAGGAATGTTTTTTGTGGTAACATTTTTCGAACTAAAGACATTAATTAATAGATGATACGTTAAGTTAAATGATTTATATAATTATGGAGTAAATTCGCCTGCTAAGTTTATGGATCATGAAAAATATTATATCGAGATTGATGGTAAGATGGTGCATCTTAAAATGAATAAAAGAAAGATTGTAAAATCTTTTCCTGGCAAACAAAGTGAGTTAAAAAGTTATATAAATAAAGAAGGTTTAAACTTTAAGAAGGAAGTGGATTTAGTTAGATTGGTGGCATATTATGATACGCTATAGGTAAAATTTTGTTAAACGCTAAAACTCCAAATAGCTTAATATTTGGAGTTTTTAGATAATCCCCGAATGCAATGTATAAAATTATATTCTATTTAATTGTCCTACTTATCCTATCAGCTAGTTGTACGGAAAAGGATGCAGTAAGTCAGGATATTATGCGAGAAGTAGAAGGTCTGGTTACAAATGATGAAAGAAGGTTTTTCTTAGAAGAAATACAGCAAGTGAATTGGAAGATGCGTAAACAGATTAATGATATTGAAATGGTATATGGTTATGATAGTAAAGAAAGAAAAGAAGCTTTTCAATTGATGTTACAAACTAATAAAATTAATCTACAAAAAATTGAATTATATTTAAAAAAGTATGGCCATCCATCTGCTGCAGTGCATGGAGATTTGGCAGCAAAAACTCCTTATATTATAATTCATCATTCAGGAAACTTAGCATCTAAAGAGCGAAATTTTGAGCATCTCTATAAAGCATATAAGCATGGAGATTTAGGACCAAGCAATTTTTCAGTTTTTTTAGGTAAATATTACACTTCAAAATTCGATAAACAATATAATTTACCTTAGTTTTTGAAATAGATTAGGGTTTCAATATTAAAGAAGTATCATGAATAAGGTTATATATTGCTTGATCTTTATATTAATATTAGGTTGTAATAAGGAAGATAAAATAAGCAAAGAAATTGTTCTTGAGGTTAAGTCTTTGTATACTAATGATGAGAAGATGGCTTTTTTAGAGGAAATACATTTACAAGATCAAAAAGTTCGTAAGAATCTTGCCGAAGTAGAGCTAGAATTTGGGTATGATAGTGATGAGAAAAAGGGAGCGATACAGCGGATGATTAAAAATGATCGAATTAATCTTCAAAAAATTGAACTGTATTTGCAGGAATATGGGCACCCGTCTAAAGATACACTAGGAGAACTAGCGGCTGGAACTCCCTGGATCGTTATTCATCATTCAGGAAACATTGAGTCAAGGCAAAGAAACTTTACCTATTTGTATAATGCTTACTTAAATGAAGATCTTAAACCCGGTAGTTTTTCATTTTATTTAGAAAGGTTTCATCGTATGAAATTTGGTAATCGATTTACACTTCCTAATCCATATAAACAAGAACAATTAATTGATTCTTTAATCAAACGTTTAGATTTATCAGGCTTAACTAAATAAATACAGGTTTCTTTTAAAGCTGTATTGCAAGTCGTGTTGTAATTTTTTTGAATCAATAATTTTTCCTTTTGACGGAGTGTCAAAATCATAATCGGGAACGGGTAATTCCATTTGTTTACAGATTGCACTATAATAGGCCGATTTTTCAGGATGATCAGGGTAAGATGCATTAAAGGTTTTATTCCATTTGTCGAGCTTGATAATTTTTTCGATAATTCCAATACAATCTTCCCGATGGATAAGATTTACTGGGGCTAGAGGGTTTTTAATATTTTTCCTTTTAGATAGCATTGTTGCCGGATGCCTTCTAGAATCAAATAAACCTGCAAAACGAAGTATAACAACATGAAATTTTTTATTTTCTTGTAATAGTTTTTCTACTTCTATTAGCTGTTTTCCTGCATTTGTAATAGCATTAGGAGTAGTTTCTTGCGTAATTAGAGGGAAACCATCTTCGTCAGAAAAAACGGAGGTAGAGCTTATAAAAATTACTTTTTTAATTGTTGATGTTTCAATTAAAGGAACTAATTTTCTAATTTTAGCTACGAAGTTACCTTCAGGATTTCTGCGTAATCCTGGTGGGATATTAATAATTAATATGTCACTTCCATCGAGAAAAGACTGAGTGTTGCCCTTAGGCCCATTTTCAGTTATTTCTAACAGATACGAGTCAATCCCTTCATTTCTAAGGTTGTCTAATTTACTTTCTGTTGTAGAAGATCCCTTAATTATGTAGTTTTCTTTTAAAAGAGCTTTGGCTAAAGATAATCCTAGCCACCCAGTTCCTAATACACTAATTTGTTTGTTCATTATCTTCTGATAGATTTGAAGATTGATTGGTTTGCAAAGATGCGGAATCTTTGATTTTTTCGACATATTCTAATGTCAATGTTTTCTTAATAGTTATGGCATCATTTAATACAAATGGTTTTGGAATCATCGTTTCAGAACGCTTAGGAATAGAAAATAAATCGTTTTCTAGCAGGTCATAAGAAGATTCATAAAGAACAATCTCTGGAACTGAATCTTTATGAAATTCCATTTTTAATTCTAGTGATTCATTATTCCTTAGATGATACGTCAGTAAGCGATTACCAGTACGTTCAGTAAAAGAGTTTTTTACAAAACCATCTTTGCCAGTTATATCTTTAGCAGAAATTCCATTTGCAGATAGCTTATTAAATTTAAAAGATTTTCGGATAAATAAATCCATTCTATTAATATTTCTCTGTGGTCGTATGCATAAATCTAAAATTCTTGTATCTCCTTGTATACTATCAAAAGAAGTTTCTATTTTCGAAGAACTAATGTTTTTTAAAGGAGCTTCGTTAACATAGTTAAAAGAATTACTGTACTTACTTTCGATAGTGTTTTGATTCCAATCTTTAGCAATGTTTTTAAGGCGGTCAATATAGTTTTTAGTCCAAGAGTCTAGCGTATGATCATAAGATGCCCAATATGCTTTGTTATTGTCCTCATGTATGATGTAAACCAAACTGTTAGGTTTTTGTCTTTCTTTGGTAAAATCTGATTTAAAATGAGATGTACCAAGACAGGCTAAAGCAATTACGAAAGCAACTGTACCCAACATACTTTTCTTAGTATAAAAACCAATCACTGGTAATAATAATGTACATAATAAAACTGTAAGTACAGAAGAAGCAAACGTTATTTTTAATCCTAAGGCCACAGGGAAAGTCGCAATAAAAGGTGCCATCATAAAAATAGAAGGTAGACATAGAATTAGCATCAATAAAGGAAATGGTCTCTTTTGGTTAATCAATACAAATTGACATAATAAACATAATAATACCGGAATGATAAAATAGCTTGCACCTTCTAAATATACAGCAGCAGCTCCGCAGATTAGTATCCAAAAAAATAATGGAGCTACTAATATACTTGGCAGTTCTTCTACATTATTAAAGATACTGTATACTTTAAAAAATGCTGCTATAGCAAGGAATATAGCTCCAGCTATATAGTAATATCCATTGTATGGAAATCCATGTAATATGTCGTGATACTCTGGGTATATTATTAGCACTAATTTCCATAGCCCAAAACCAAGTACTCCGGCTAATCCTGTTGAAATAATAAATGCTAAAAATCCACTTCCTACTTCACTAAAATTAATACGAAACCTTGCCTTTCCATAGACAATAAGTCCAATAAAAAGAAAAATGGCTATTCCAAGTAGAGGATAAATCCATTTAAATGGATATTTAATGATTTTGAATATTGGAATATTAAAATATAAAAAGTCTTGTTCTGATTTTAGGTTAGAAATATTAGCATCAGAAAAATAGGTTAGTAATGGCATTAAATAACTACCCTGATGTTGTAATGTGTTAAGGTCAAGGTTTTGCCAAGTATCATTTGCTGTGTGATAATCAAAATGATCATCGATGAAAGCAAAATTGTACCCTTCAATATTTCCGTGTTTTCTAAAAACGGTTAGGTCCGTATCGTTAGGAAGTAGTTTATAAATACTATAGGCTAGAGAGTTTGTTACAGGGAATTTAGGGTCGGCTTTGATGAATTCTTCAATCATTTTACCATTTTTACCATTGGTTTCCATTAACATAAAAGAATTTCCTCCACTTCCTCTAGCTTCAAAATTAAGTACTAATCCGATATCTTTTGCCCATTGGTGTTCCGACACAAATAAATCTGCACCATTTAGCCCTAATTCCTCTGCATCTGAAATACAAATAATAATATCGTTAGTCGGAGTTTTATTTTGACTTAAATATGCTCTAATACTTTCTAAAATGGTCGCAACACCGCTTGCCGCGTCACTCGCACCATAAGAAGAGTGTTGACTACTATCGTAATGTGATAATAAGAGTAAAGCTTTTCCAGGTTTGGCACCTTTTATTTTTGCTATGATATTTTGGGGTTTACTCATTGTCCCTTTATCGCCCAAGGAAAATCCTTCTTGAATTTCTGGAGATAAACCTAATTTTTTAAGTTCTTCTAGGATATAGTTTTTTGATTCTTCATGCCCTGAGCTTCCTAAATAATGTGGTTTTTTAGAGATTTTTTTAACGTGCTCTAATGCTCTTAATGTAGAGAACTCTTGTTCTGGTGTGTCCAAACCTGATATTTGTTGAGGCATACTACTGTAAAAGGTATACCATACAGATAAAAGAATGCATATGAACGTGATTACTGAAAGAATTTTTTTCATCAGTTTTTAGTTTGTTTTGTTAGTCTAGATAAAAGTATATCGTCTAAGATTTGAATAGAAGAAGACAAGTTTTTAATAAGTAATAGAAATAAACTCACTTTTGTCAAATTGATTCTTATTTCCCTCATTTGTTTAATATCCTTTAAGATAGTTTACGCGAACCATATTTTTTTAGGAAATATCTAAATTTTGATGATTCGAATAATTTTGATAAAGGTAATAAAATCAGATTTTACCATCGTAAATGTTAAAATGCTATTGAATAAGTAATTGAAAATGACTATATTTAAGATTCACTAAATCACTATTATTATGGGAATTATAAGTTTTCAGGGCGCGAGAACCAAGGTAAAAAAGCAGGATAATACTCCAATTAAAGTTTCAGATTACATGACCAGAAACTTGATCACTTTTTCTCCAGAACAATCTGTAATGGAAGTGATGGAAACCTTAATAAAACATAAAATTTCTGGAGGTCCAGTAGTTAATGAACGAAATGAATTGTTAGGAATTATTTCTGAAGGAGATTGTATTAAACAACTAAACGAAAGTCGTTATTACAATATGCCAATTGACGATGCTAATGTAGAAAGGTTTATGGCAAAAAATGTGGATACCATAGACGGTAATATTAGTATTTTTGATGCTGCTAATAAATTCTTAGAGAGTAAAAGAAGGCGTTTTCCAATATTGGAAAATGGTAAGTTAGTAGGACAGATAAGTCAAAAAGATGTTATGAAAGCAGCTTTACAGATGAAAGGCCAAAACTGGAGAGACGTATAAGTAAGTTTAAGTCGTTTTTTTTGATTTTTTTGCTTTAGAAAGATCAGTAATGATAAGTTTATGTTCGCTATCACCTGATATGTACATACTTTTGGAAGAATATCGGTCAAAGTTATGATCGGATTCTTTCCAATTTCCTATACCCAATATTGTAATCTCTTCACCTATTTCTATCGCTCCTTCTTTATAACGAATACTTTTATTAAAGCCTAAAAACCCTGTGCTTTCTTTTCCATGAGATTGAAGGAACTTTTCTAAAAAAGCAGGTGCATCTTTCCAAGTTCCAGAAGTGTATTCAACATCTTGATCGAGGTATGTGATTTTACTTTTTTTCGGGATATTTGTGTCAATAATTGCCTTATTTCCGTCACTTTCTAGAATGAAATTTTGATATTTTTCTTCGGTAATGATTGTTCTCCAAGAGCTGTTTTTTCCATTACTTCTTTTTTCTTCTACCTGAATTTTATAATACAAACATTCTCTTTTTCCAATAGGCGAAATTAAATGTTGATCAATAGGTAAAGCTTTACCCTTAACTTTAATGTATTCGTTTTCTTTACAAAGAGGGATTTTTTTAAAAGAGTGTTTTTTTAACTTCCTTAGCATCCTATTTTTCTTACTATAAACTTGAGATAGAATAAAAAAAACGATAATGCCGAATAGAAAAATGAAAAAGAATCCACTATCTCCTATAGCCATTAATTGAAGTTTTAAAAAAGACATATTAGTTATTTCTTTTTACTAAAGCATAGTATTCGTTTTCTAAAGGAAGATATCCCTGATCATAAACGAAGTAATATACTGTTCCAACTTTTGTAGTATAAATACTGGTGAAAAATTGAAAATCAAACCCTTTAGCAATTAACTTTGATTTGGTAGTTTTTGTTTTTTCTTTTGGATTGAGTTCCTCTAGAATGCGGTAGTTTTTTCTAAGGCGGTTATTGATATTTCGTACTAAGTTTTTACTATCCTTATTAAGTTTATTATTGAAGGCATTTCTGCAATAATCACTACAGAATTTTTTGTCAGCGCGACCAATAATTTTTTCACCACATTCTGGACAGTCTTTTTGCATAAAGTATTATTTGATAGCAATATACAATAATCCGATTTAATCGTTTGTAAATGGATAATATAGGGGTTAAAAAAATGGAGTACACTAATTAGTATACTCCATTTTTTATTGGATATGATAAAAGATCTATTATTGAATGATTATTTTTTTAGTGAACGTTTCTTTGGAGTTAGTAATAGTGATTTTAGAAAGATATACTCCAGCAGTTAGTTTAGAAACATCATATAAATAGCTATCAGAAGATAAAATTTCTTGTGCAATATGATCCACTTTTCTGCCATTAAGATCATAAATACTGATAGAATTAATACTACCCTGTTTAAAGTTGAAATTTAATGTTTGAGATACTGGATTTGGGTATACGCTAAAAGAAATATCAGAAAGATCATCTACCGCTAATACGTTACCTGCAGAACAATTAGGGATTGGATTTGATAAAATGGGCTGTAAATAATCCATTTTCCATTGCACTACTGTGCTCCAATCATCAGCCAAAATACCTCCAGTATCACCAGAATTAGGATTTAATGCCCAAAACGTAAAGTGTAATTTCTTTTCTTTGATAAAATCTATAAACTTGGCAAACCAGATTTCATCTAATCCTCCTTGCCCCTTAATTCCTAATTCTCCAACGAGTAGAGGAGAAGTTCCGTTTGTATTTAAGAAGTTAAATTGTTCTTCCCAGATTCCCGGCATATTATCAGGAAAATCTGGTGCAGAAAACCACTCCTGTTCAAATACGGTAGGACCATATTCGTGAGGTGAATACATCAATTTATTTGGATTACTTAACGTAATAGGGTAATCTCTGGCTCCTTGCAGATTTCCTCCCCACCAATATGATGTTTCTGTACCATCTGGTTTTGTGTATGCTTCAATCCCTTCAACCATGATTAGTACATTTGGGTTTACTTCTAGGATAGCATTACCACACTTTTCGGCTGCTAATCGCCAGTCGAAAGCATCATTAGTTCCCCATCTAGCACCTTCTGGATTATCAATTTTACCGTTTGGTTCATTATTAATATCCATTCCGATAACGGCATCAAAATTCTTATAACGATCTGCTATAAACACCCAGTCATCAATCCATTGTTGTTCGGGTACATTATCGGTATACCATAATTTTTCAACGAGGTATGCATCAGGGTTTCTAGAATGACAATCTAGGATTACTTTCATATCGTTTTCTTGGCACCATTGGATTGTTCTATCTAATAGCTCTAATGGAGTTGTAAAAGTTGATTCTTCTTCATTCATAGGTGTTACTCCGGTATAAGGATCAGAACCATAAGAGCCAATGTTTATTGAAGCACCATCTCTTAACATCATATTATGCCAAGGTATTCTAAAGCAATTAAAACCAAGGTCTTTAGACTGTTGTAGTACACTTTTATGATCTCGAGACCAGATTCCATGAAAACTACTGAGTTGTGTTTCGAATCCGAACCAGTTAACACCTGCTAGTATTACTTCGTTACCATCGGCATCTAATAATTTGTTGCCGTTTACAGTTAACCAATTGCCGGGACAATCTTCTTGAGAAATAACGTATTTTGATGACATTAAAACTGTCATCAGAAATAGGATGTAAATTTTTTTCATTTTAGTTAAGCTTAGTTATGATTTGTATAACAGCTATAACGATTGCGTAAAAACTTTTAGTATTTCATTATTGATTCTATTTTTGATAAATATCATTTTTATTAAAAAGCTTTTAATGGTATTGATTTTTAAAGTTTTATGCACTAAAACTTTATGTTAAATGAGAATTTGTTACATGGATTTTTCGTTTGTAGGTATACTATGATAAGGAGGTGTAGTATAAAACTTATATTATTAAAAACTTGCAAGTTTTGTTTGTATTAGAAATAGATTTCTTGCGCTAATCTGAAGGTATTAGCATGCGCCTCAATAATAGTCTTAATATCTGGAGAGTATCCTCCACCCATTGAACACATTATCGGAATAGAATGATCCTTACAAGTTTGTATTACAAATCGATCTCTTTCTTTGCAGCCTTTTATAGTACACCCCAATTTACCCAATTTATCGGAGCCTAAAATATCAACTCCACAGAGGTAGTATATAAAATTGGGTTTTTGTGTTTTAATAAGTTTAGGGAGTGTTTCTTTCAGAATTTTTAGATAGTCTTTATCTTCTGTTCCATTAATAAGTGGAATATCTAGGTCAGACTGTTCTTTTTTAAAAGGATAATTGTTTGCTCCGTGCATGGAGAATGTAAATACATTTGGATCATTCTTAAATATTTCTGCAGTGCCGTTTCCTTGATGCACGTCAAGATCTATGATTAGTATTTTCTTTGCTTTTTGCTGTCGTAATAAATATCTAGCAGCAATAGCTTGATCATTTAATAAACAAAAAGCTTCGCCACGATTACTGTAAGCGTGATGTGTTCCTCCAGCGATGTTCATAGCTATACCGTACTTCATTGCATATTCTGAAGCTTTAATAGTGCCATCAGCAATAATCACTTCTCGATCAACGAGCTCCTGCGATAGCGGGAAACCAATCTTACGTATCGCTTTTCGATCTAATGTAAGCTCAGTAAGTTCTTGATAATATTCTGTGGTATGAACTGCTAAGATAGGCTTAGAATCAGGTATTTCTGGGATAAAAAAGTGTTCTTGATTGCAAGTACCTTCATGTAATAATTGCTTAGGCAATAGCTCATACTTGATCATCGGAAAACGATGCCCTTCTGGTAACGGATGTTTGTATATAGGATGGTATGCTATTTTTAGCATTTAGATAAGGCATTAATCATTTACTTAATGAATACGAAGATACTATCTTTGCTAAACAACCAATTACCTTTTTGATGAAAAATGATCCTTACTCAGCATTACGATATAAAGAGTTTACAATTTTTTTATTAATACGGTTGTCACTGGTTATGGCGTGGACTATGCAATTTATAGTAATCGAATGGCAAGTATATAGTCTTACAAAAGATCCACTTTCTTTAGGTATTATTGGCTTAATGGAGGTTATCCCGGCAGTATCTTTGGCTTTATTTGCAGGTCATATTGTTGATCAAAAAGAGAAGAAAAGCTTACTACTTACGTGTATTTTAGGATTTTTGGGAATTAGTTTAGGTTTGTTACTATTAACGTGGCCTAGTATTTCAGGTTCTTTGGCTGAATCTACTATTTTGTATGGAATTTATTTTCTCGTTTTTTTAGGAGGTATTGTTAGAGCTTTTTTAGGTCCTACTTTGTTTTCCTTGTTAGCGTTGTTAGTTCCTAAAAAGGTGTACCCTAATGCTGCCACTTGGAGTAGTTCCACTTGGCAAATAGGAGCCGTTGCTGGACCAGCACTTGCTGGATTTACAATAGGTTTTATTGATGTGCATTGGTCGATGTTAGTGATTGTTGGTTGGGCGTTAATAGCTTTCATTTGTTTGTTTAGGATTCCTAAGAAACCAATAATGAATCCTAATATTGGTGAACCTATATTTAAGAGTTTGAAAGAAGGGTTAACGTTTGTTTTTAAGACCAAAGCGGTTTTAGGGGCACTTACTTTAGATATGATCGCTGTTCTTTTCGGAGGTGCTATTGCCTTATTACCTGTTTTTGCTCAGGATATTCTTAAAGTAGGACCACAAGGTTTTGGTGTTCTAAGGGCTGCTCCTGCTGTAGGGGCCTTTATAATTATGTTTACCACTGCATATTTTCCGATTAATAAAAAAGCAGGTATAAAACTGTTATTAGCTGTTTTTGGATTTGGAGTTAGTATTATAATTTTTGGTGTTTCTTCTGTTTTTTGGATTTCTGTAATAGCATTATTTTTTAGCGGAATCACGGATGGAATTTCAATGGTGATACGACAAACAATATTACAACTTAAAACTCCTGATCATATGAGAGGGAGAGTTTCTTCTGTTAATTCCATGTTTGTAGGATCTTCAAATGAATTAGGAGCTTTTGAGAGTGGTATTACTGCCAAATACATGGGCACAGTAACAGCCGTTGTATTTGGCGGTAGTATGACATTACTAACTGTTATTTTTACTTCTATCGTTTCTCCAGCTTTTAGGAAATTAGACCTCAGAAAAGATATTGAAGAAAATTCAAGTAGTTAAAAGTATTCAAACATTAGCTAATCATAGCGCCAGGATTGACACCCTCTTGATCTGGATTTAAGAATACTAGTTTCCCATCAGGAGTTTCAGTCATTAGGATCATCCCCTCACTTTCTACACCTCTTAATTTTCTAGGAGCAAGATTTACTAAAACAGTCACTTTTTTACCAATTAGGTCTTCTGGTTTAAAGTGTTCTGCTATGCCTGAAACGATCGTTCTAGTATTGATTCCAGTATCTACTTTTAATACTAACAGCTTTTTTGCTTTTGGCATTTTTTCAGCTTCTACAATAGTTCCAACTCGCATATCCATTTTAGTGAAATCTTCGAAAGTAGCTGTGTCTTTTTGCGGTTCTACGGTTTTGTTCTCGGCTTGGTTTGCTTTTTTAGTAGCTTCTAATTTATCTAGCTGTTTTTGGATATCAGTATCTTCAATTTTGGAAAATAATAGTTCGCCTTTTTCAATCTTATGATTGGCAGGAAGAAGTGCTTCTTTTGTAGAAATATCATTCCAGTTGGTTTTTAAGTCATCAGAATTGATAGCAAGGATATTCTTTAATTTTTGAGATGTAAAAGGCAAAAATGGTTCTGATAAAGTAGCTAAAGCAGCAGCAACTTGTAAACCAACATACATAATGGTTTTAACACGCTCAGGATCTGTTTTAATAAGTTTCCAAGGTTCTTCATCTGCTAAGTACTTATTACCTAATCTCGAAACGTTTAATAATTCTTGTGAACCTTCTCTAAATCTATAGCGCTCAATAGAGCTACTGATAACATCAGGATAAGCTCTTAGTTCTTTTAAGGTTTGTTGATCTACATCAGACAATTCATTTGGTTCAGGAATGATACCGTCGTAATATTTATTCGTTAACACAACAATACGATTGATAAAGTTTCCAAAATTACCAACTAGTTCGTTGTTATTTCTATCTTGGAAATCTTTCCAAGTAAAGTCATTATCTTTCGTTTCTGGAGCATTTGCGGTTAGTGCATAGCGAAGCACATCCTGTTTACCTGGAAAATCTTCTAAATACTCATGTAACCAAACAGCCCAATTCTTAGAAGTAGAGAGTTTGTTTCCTTCAAGGTTTAAAAATTCATTTGCAGGAACGTTTTCTGGTAAAATATAGCTTCCTTCTGCCTTTAACATACTTGGAAAAATAATACAGTGAAATACGATATTATCTTTACCGATGAAATGTACAAGTTTTGTGTCTTTGTCTTTCCAATAAGGTTCCCAGTCTTTTCCTTCTCTTGCTGCCCATTCTTTAGTTGAAGAAATATATCCAATCGGTGCATCAAACCAAACATATAGCACTTTTCCTTCTGCTCCTTCTACCGGGACAGGGATTCCCCAATCTAAATCACGAGTTACTGCTCTTGGTCTTAATCCATCATCAACCCAGGATTTGATTTGACCATATACATTGGTTTTCCAGTCTTTTTTATGACCTACTAGTACCCATTCCTTAAGGAAATCTTCATATTGATCTAATGGCAAAAACCAGTGTTTGGTTTGTTTTAATGTCGGTTTTGCCCCAGAAATTGTAGATTTTGGATTTATCAAATCTGTTGCATTCAGTGAACTACCACAGTTTTCGCACTGATCTCCATAAGCTTCTTCGTATCCACATTTTGGACAAGTACCAGTTACAAAACGATCTGCAAGGAACTGATCTGCTTCTGCATCATATAATTGTTCTGAGGTTTCTTCAATAAATTTTCCATCTTCATATAATTTTTTGAAAAAATCAGAAGCCGTTTCGTGATGGATAGGAGCAGAGGTTCTAGAATAATTATCAAAGGTAATTCCGAAATCTTCAAAAGACTTTTTAATGATTGCGTGGTATTTGTCAATAATTACCTGAGGAGAAACTCCTTCTTTTTTAGCGCGCATTGGTATGGCGGCACCATGTTCATCACTACCACAAATAAAGGCCACGTCATTTCCCGTAATTCTAAGATATCTAGAATATATGTCTGCAGGAACATAAACTCCTGCAAGATGCCCGATATGAATTGGGCCATTTGTATATGGTAAAGCTGATGTAATTGTATATCTCTTAGGTGCGCTCATAATGCTTATAAAAATGAGGCACAAAGGTAATAAACACTTATATAAAATAAGAAAGCTTTATCTAATTAATACTAATCTTATTTTATGCTTTTATATTAGTGTCTCTGACTAGGTTTAATTAGAAATAACATTCTTTTTAATAGAAAAACAGTATCAAGAAATAATCCTGATACTGTTTAAAATAATTTGTTGTATTAAAATTGTTATAAGATCATAACGGGTTTGCTATATCGTTTTTTGCCTTTAGTTATTCTATAAGCATAAAACCCTTCGGATAGATTAGTTTGAGCGGCTTCTTTTACGTTTATTACATGTTCTCCTTCTAATAGCATTTCATTTTTTAGGTTTGCTATTTTTTGCCCACTCATACTATAAAGATCTACATTTACATGACCAGCCTGCGCATTGGTAATATGAAGAAATGATTGGTTATCTGTATACGTAACTGTGTGACCGAAATTTTCGAAGGTTGGGATTTCTTCATCTGTACCTAAACTATTACAGCCAAAACCAAGATCCAATGGATCGTATTGCTGACCTAAAAGAGTTTGATCAACAATATTACCGTCTATACATAACCATTCCTTCATAATAGAAGCATACACTTGTCTAAAATCATTGGTATTATATAGATTCCCGTTATTATTTAAATTTGACAAATCAGGATGATCTCCTATAAAACCATTTCCATCTAATCCTGTTCCGAAAAGCATCATAGGAGCCGCAGTTCCATGATCTGTTCCACGAGAGCCATTTTCTTTTACTCTTCTTCCAAATTCTGAAATTGTCATGGAAACTACTTTATCATCCCATCCAGCATCTTTAAGATCATCATAGAAATAAGACATAGTCTCTGATAATTGAGTCATCAATTCTTCTTGCCTATTTAATTGGTCATTGTGGGTATCGAAACCACCTAAAGTAACAAAATATACTTTGGTTCCTAAATTTCCTTTTATAAGACGAGAAACAACACTTAATTGTTGTGATAATCTATTGTCAGGATAATTTCCGAAATCAGAAGTGCTTTCATAAGCATCATTAATTACTCCTGCATATGTAAATGTAGTATTTGCCACTCCTTTTAGATAACCTACTTTTTCTCCATGTGTACAATCAGGAAGATTACTTAGGTCATAAAGAGATCCATTCTGAGCTATTTCATAAAGTTTTCTTGGATCGGCTACAGAAAAAGCAAAATTGTTTTGGTCTCCATTAAATATAAGATTCCCACTACTTCCTATCTGTATAGCTGCAGGGCGATCTGGAGGACTTAATAGATAGTCTGGATATAGGTTTTCAAAATACCTTCCCATCCAACCAGAACTTTCTTGATCGGTTACATCAGAGGTTGCCCAAATATCGGAGCCTGTAAAGTGTGATAATGCACTTTGTTCATATCCTACTCCATGCACAATTTTCATCTGACCATCTCCCCATAATTTCTCAAATTTATTAGCATAATTCGGCATTCCATAATCATCATTAAGGTTGAATAATTGATTTTCTGGAATCTTTATGTTAGGGCGTGCATTGGCATATGTGTCGTATTGATTGATTGGGATTACTGTGTTTAATCCGTCATTTCCACCTTTAAGTCTTACAATTACTAGGACTCTATCATTTTCTGATTCATTTAGAGCAGCGGATAGTGGAGAAGGTTTTGATACAGACAAAGCGGTGTTAGCAAATGCCATAGTACCTCCACCAACGATTCCTAGAGCTTGTAAAAATGAACGACGGTTCCATTTCTTATGTTCTTGATTATTACAGCTACCAGATTTTGGTGTGAAATTTTTATAATGAGTATCGCACATGATGTTATTATTTAAGTTGGAATTCAGGGATTGTTATTAGAAATTGTAAAAGGCTATAGACCTGTTTGGGAGCAGTTTCCCAATCAAGATTCCAAGTGCCATCTTCAAAATAATTTTCAGGAACTTGATCTTTAAAAATTTCTAAACCTTGGCTATATTCTGTAGCGCTAATAAGCTCTTTGGACAAAAAATTATCCATAATTTGTCGAGATACTAACTCAACATCATTAGAGTTTTCATCACTTACAGCCTTGCCGATTACTCTAAATTGCTCTTCGTTATGCCTCCAAGCTCTCCATAGATACCAACCAATTCTATCCCACCTTGTAGTAATTGTACTAGAATCTATCCAATCTTTATCTCCTTGCCAACCAGCAACATCAACTGGTTTTAATAATTCTTGTCCCAATTCTTGACATCCTCCACGTATTTTGTTGTTAAATTCGAAATCCGCGGGTAATTCAAAACCTAAGTCTTTAAAAAAGTTGATTTGTACATCAACAGGACTTTTAATATGAACACCTAAACTTTTCTGGTCAAAAAAATGTTCACTTTTAAACAGTTGTCTTAGTACAGGAGCTATTTCAAAATTATTATCTAAAAAAGTTTGAGCTAGTTGATTGACAATAGTTTCGTTGGTTGCTGGGCTAATAAAGTAGCGATAGAGTTTACCACAAATAAATGCTGCTATTTGTTGTGGTCTTTGCTCAAATAAAATTCTAATTACATCATAATAATCCCAATTTCCAGTTTGACCAAAAATTGTTTTATCATCACTATCAAATTTGTTAGCATCAAAGGTAATTGGACCCCAACGTTCTTCTCTTTCGTTCCAACCTGTTAAAGCTCTTGCAGTTTCAACAATATCATTTTGAGTATATCCATTGTCTACTCCTAGAGCAAAGAGTTCATATAACTCTCGTCCATAATTTTCATTGGGTCTATTTTTCGTGTTCTCATATCCGTTTAAATAGATAAGCATAGCCGAAGAAAGTCCCATATCACTTGCAAAATCCTTAAAATTCCCCAAAGAATGAAGTTGTAGTAAATTGTAATATTGAAACATATATGCAGGGCTTTGATATGTATTATCTTCTGTTACAAAATGATTACTCCAAAATAAAGTTAGACGATCTCTAAGATTATTCTGAAACATATCTGCCACCATTTGATTTTTCCAATCTCTTCTGTATTCAAAAGGGTTTTCTGGTCTTGCGTCAAAGTCATCTTTTATCCAATAGCCCCAAGCCGGTGCTGGAGTTGGATTAAGGTTCAAAGCTTCATCGATAAGACTATCAATATGGTCAGAAGGGTTTTGATTGAGCGCATTATTCACCATTTCTGGAGTAGCACCAAAACCAAGTCTTCTGTACAAATGATTAACTTTTTGTCTATTCCAAGGATTTGAGTTTGTCGGGGAATAGATGTTTAATGAAGCAACATTACACGAAGTATTTGTTGTTAGCATAAATAGATTGAGTTAGTTAAGAATTTACGTTAGTTTATTTTTATCGAAACGTAATTATCTGACAGTTAGTTTCTTGTTAAGAAATATTTAGTCATAATTATGATAATTTTTGATATTGTTTATTAATATCAATTTTTGCAATAAAAATGATTTTAAACTAAATATTTTAGATCGATTTCTTGCTACTCTTTTAGTATTCGTTTGTGATTAACTAGTATCTGTTTATGTCGTTTAGAATTTTTTTGGAGTTAACGGTATAACAAAATAAATCCCTTAGTAAATATATTATTACTAAGGGATTTATTATATATTTATTTTATAACTTTTACTATATTAAGAAATTAACAGTGATTTACTAAACTCACCTGCTCCGGTTTCGATTCGGTATACATATTGACCTGTACTTAATCTTGTTCCAGCAGATTCTTTTACATCAATAACATGCTCTCCTTCTAATAGCATTTCATTTCTTAATGTGGCTACTTTTTGCCCAATAATGTTAAATAATGTTATATCTACATGTGTAGTTTCTGGGTTATTAATGTTTATAAAAGTTTGCCCTCCATCATAAGTAACTATATGGGATAGTGTTTCTCCATCTCCGGGGATATTAGGACTAACTCCGCCACAGGTGAACCCTAAGTCTAAAGACTCAAACTCTTCACCAAGTAAGGCGTCGCTTACAGTACTTGGATCAATACACAACCACTCTTTCATAACGGTAGAATAGATTTGTCTAAAATCATTAGTACTTTCTGCGTTGAATCCAACACTAGGATTATCTGGTAAGTCCGGATGTTCTCCAATAAAACCATTACCATTAAGTCCTGTTCCAAAAAACATCATTGGAGCAACGGTACCGTGGTCAGTTCCTAAAGAACCATTTTCTACTAGTCTTCTCCCAAATTCAGAAATCGTCATAGTAAGAACCTTATCGTCCCAACCAGAAGCTTGTAAATCTGCATAAAAATTACTAATACCTTCAGAGAAAGAGTTTAGTAACTGTTGATGTCTTTGTATTTGATTGTTATGAGTGTCAAATCCTCCAAGTGTAACCATATACACTTTGGTTCCTAGATTTCCTTTTATCAAACGAGCAACAATACGCATTTGTCTAGCGAAACTATCATCTTCTAAATATCCTCCGAAATCTGTAGATCTATTAAATGCTTCAGATATTGCCTCTGCATATGTATATGTTACGTTTGTACTTTCTCTAATAAAATTTAACCGATCACCATATGTACAATCAGGAGCTGGGTCCAAACTATAACCTTGATTTTCGATATAAGCTTCTAATCTTCTAGGATCTGAAATTGCAAAAGAAAAATCGTTTTCTGGACCTCTAAAAATTAGATTACCAATACTACCAATCTGAATAGAAGGCGGACTTGGTGGTGGGTCTGTAATATAACTAGGATATAATCTTTGAAAATATCTACCCATAAAACCTGAACGTTCTTCTTCGGTTAAATTGGTATTCGCCCATATATCCGTACCTCTAAAATGTGATAACGTTTGATCTTCATATCCTACTCCATGGGCTACTTTCATTTGCCCGTCACCCCATAAATTTTCTAATTTATTCATAGGTTTGGGCATTGCGTATTCGTTTTCTTCTAGATTAATAAATTCACTAGGGGGTATTTTTATTAAAGGTCTGGCATTTGCATAAATATCATATTGATTTACTGGAATAATGGTATTATAACCGTCATTACCTCCACCAAGTCTGCATATGATTAAAATATTATCTGTTTCTGCTTGACTTAAAGCTACGGATAGAGGAGACGGTCTGGAAACGGTAAGATTTGTGTTTGCCAGCATCATAGATCCTCCTCCTACAAGTCCTAATGCTTGTAAAAAAGATCTACGATTCCATTTTTTGTGATCATCAGTATTACAAACGCCTTCTTTAACGTTTGTTTTTATATTTTTGGGGTGGTGTGTATCGCACATAGGTTAATTATTTAAGTTGGAATTCAGGCAATTCATCAATGTGACTTAGTAGCGCATAAAACTGATCAGGAACTCCTGATAAATCTAATGTCCATAAAATAGGAGCAACGGCATCAGGTTCATAATAATTTTCAGGATAAAATTCCTTGAATATTGCTAATGCTTCATCGAACAATGTTTGATCTTCTAATCCTCTAGGCAGAAAATAGTCTAGAATTGCTTTTACCACGATATTAACCTGTTCTCCTTGTAATGTGTTATTTACAAAACCATCAGCTAAAGTTCCAATGGGAAGACCATTTAGGAAATCACTGAACTGTGTTTGATTCTGAGAATAAAAAGTATTTATGATACTTTGAATACCTTCCCATCTTCCAATTAAATAGTCAGGACTAATCCAATCTTCATCTCCTTGCCAACCTTCTACATCAATTGGATTTAGTACTTCTTGACCAATTGTAGTAGTTCTCCCTAATAAAGAATTTAAAGTTGCTAGTGTAGGAGGAGATTCAAAGTTTAATTGTTTAAAATGAGTAACAAATAGATCAATTGGACTTTTAATAATGGCACCTATAGCTTCTTGATCAAAGAAGTGTTCGCTTTTAAAAAGCTGACGTAACACTGGTGCAATCTGAAAGTTATTTGCTATAAATGTTTGTGCCATTTCGGCTACAATTGCTTCGTTACAAGTAGGACTTACGAAATAAGCATATAGTTTACCGCAAATAAAATTAGCTATTAATGTTTCTCGTTGCGCAAACAAATGTGCAATTACGTCATCAGGGCTTCCAAGTCCATAATATCCAAAGTTAGCGGTTTGACCAAAAATATCTTTTGTGTCATTACTAAATTGACCAGGATTAAAAGTAATAGGTCCCCAAGGAATATCATTAGTCTCTACCCAACCGGTAATAGCCTTGGCAGTTTCGATAATATCATTTTCATTATATCCATTATCTACACCTAATGTAAATAATTCATATAATTCTCTGGCATAATTTTCATTAGGTCTGTCTCTTGTGTTCTCATCTCCATTTAGATATACCAACATAGCAGAAGATATACCGATATCATATACAAATTGTCTAAAATCACCTAATGCATGAAATTGAAGAAGATTATAATATTGATATTGATAAGCAGGACTTCTGTACGATTGATCCTCAGTAACAAAGTGATTACTCCAAAATAGTGTTAAACGATCTCTCAATCCGTTTTGCACAAAATCATATATCATTTGTCTTTTACCCTCATCTTGATAAAAATTAATATCATTGTCCTCGTTAGCCATTTCAGCGGCTTCAAATTGATCTCGATTCCAAAAAGCCCATTCTGGGGCAGCAGTTGGAACTAAGGCAATTGCTTCATCAATCAAGGAATCTACTAATGCTGAGGGGTTGTTCTGATTTAATGCATCGATAACCTGTGTTTTAGTAGCTCCAAAGGCTACTCTTCGGTATAAATGATTTATTTTGCTTACGTTCCAAGGATTCTCAGCCGAGGGTACATAAGGGTCTAACGATGCTAAGTTACAAGAAGTATCAGAGATCATAGGCAATAGGTTTAATTAGTGTTAAGGGACGATTTTCAGCGTAATATAATAGTTTAGAACGAAAACATTTGTTAATTAGTATCCTAAAATGAAAAATTTAAGAAATGTTGAAGCCTAATTTTGTTAAAAAAGGAGATAAAATAGCCATTGTTTCCACTGCACGAAAAATTAGTCATAAAGAAATTAGTGAGGCTATTAATATTGTAGAAAAATGGGGTTTAACTCCTGTTGTGGGATCAACTATTGATTTAGAGTATAACCAGTTTGCAGGGACAGATGATGATAGAAGGCAGGATTTTCAAAGAATGTTAGATAATAATGAAATAAAAGCTATATGGTGTGCTCGAGGCGGTTACGGTACAATAAGAATTATAGACCTATTAGATTTTTCTATATTTATGAAACATCCAAAATGGATTGTTGGCTACTCTGATATTACAGTATTACACGCACATATTCACAATTTAGGAATTTCTACAATTCATGCCGCAATGCCGATAGATATTCATAAAGGTAGCGAAGAATCAAGACAATCACTATATGATTCTTTATTTGGAAAAAAGATTAAGTATAATATTCCTTCTTTTGAAAAGAATAAAACAGGAAATTGTAAAGGAAAGGTTATTGGAGGTAATTTATCTATCTTATATTCTATTTGTGGTTCTAAATCATCTATTGATTGTAAAGGAAAAATACTTTGTATTGAGGATTTAGACGAATATTTATATCATGTTGATAGAATGCTCCAGAATTTAAAACGTAATGGATATTTTGATGGATTGTCCGGTTTAATTGTTGGGGGGATGACTAAGATGCACGATAATAATATTTCTTTTGGAAAAAATGCTAAAGAAATTATTTTAGAAATTGTACGAGATTATAGTTTTCCTGTGGTATTTGATTTTCCGATGGGGCATATTGAAGATAATAGAGCATTAATTATGGGGGCAGAAATTTCTTTGGAAGTACAAAAGGAATCTGTAACCTTAAAGTATACGTAGGGGTGGCAGAGCATAATTTACTTGGTAAGGAAGGAGAAACATTAGCTGTTAAGTTTTTAGAAAAAAAGGGATATGAAATTCTAGAACAAAATTATAGATATCTAAAGGCTGAAATTGATATTATAGCCAAGAAAAGTAATACAATAGTGGTTGTCGAAGTAAAAACCAGAAGCACACCAGAGTTTGGTGATCCACAGGATTTTGTAAAACAGAAACAAATACAATTATTGATCAAAGCGATAAATCACTACGTAGAGGAAAATGATTTCGATGAAGAGATACGTTTTGATATTATAGCAATAATTAAAAATAAGTTGCGAACGGAAATTGAGCATCTTGAAGATGCTTTTTATCATTTTTAATAATTAGTCTTAATACAAAAGAATAAATGAAATATCGCAGACTTGGTAATTCGGATGTGGAGATTAGTGAAATATCTTTTGGTTGTATGTCTCTTGAAGAAGATTTTGAAAAAACAAAAGAACTAATCCATTTGGCTTTCGATAAAGGGATTAATTATTTTGATACAGCTGATTTATATCAAAATGGTAACAACGAAGAAATGCTAGGTAAGGCCGTTAAAAGTTTTAGAAACAAGATTATTATAGGCACAAAAGTTGGGAATCAACCTAGAGAAAATGGAGAAGGCTGGGATTGGAATCCAAGTAAAAAATATATTATAAATTCTGTAGAAAAGAGTTTAACTCGCTTAAAGACTGATTATATAGATCTTTATCAATTACATGGAGGAACTATTGATGATCCTATTGAAGAAACTATAGATGCTTTCGAAACATTAAAAGCAGAAGGTAAAATAAGATACTATGGTATTTCGTCTATTCGACCTAATGTAATAAGAGAATATATAAAACACTCTAGAATTTCTAGTGTAATGATGCAATATAGTCTTTTGGATAGGAGACCAGAAGAATCCTGTTTACAATTATTACAGAAAAATAACATAGCTGTTTTATCGAGAGGATCGATAGCAAAGGGATTGTTAGCAGGGAAAAAGGCAAAAGAGTACTTAGAATATATTTCTTCTGATGTTGATATTGTTATTAAAAAGTTAAAACAATTATCTAATGAGGATAGGACTATCGGACAAATAGCAATTCAGTTTGTTTTAAATCATAAATCTATTACTTCTTCTGTTGTTGGTTTTAGAACTGAACATCAGTTACAAGAATGTATAAAAGCTTTAGAAATACAGCAGTTGTCCGATGAAGAACTTAACTATCTTCAAAACATTATTCAGCCATTATTATATAAAAATGACAGATAGATTGATATAAAAAGTACGAGTGTACCCAAACGGTCTTTCTAATTTTTAAATTTGATTAGATTTGAAAAAGGGAATATTTAAACTTCTATATGGATTCATTCGGAATTGTTGATTTATTATTATTCTTAGGAATTAGTCAAGGAGTTTTTCTTGCGATTACTCTTTCATTGCTTCATAATAAAAATAAACCAGCTAATAGGATCTTATCTTTTATACTATTAATAGCCTGTTTGATGCTTGTAGGCAGGGTGTTTTATCCGAGATTTTCTGGAGTTTTATTTTTCCGAATAGCAGGATTTGTGGATACATTGATTTTTATTTTTGGACCTTTGCTATATACGTACATAAGAAGATTGACTTTTAATGAATCTCCGGGTTATAAAACTCCTTGGTATCATTTTATTCCTGCTTTTCTTCATGTAGTATTTTTTAGTTGGACGTTATTTTATACTAGAGAAGAATTACAAATTATAATCAGTGAAGGTGGCTTTAATTTTGTTTATTTTATTGTAGAGACTGTAGGTTTAATAAGTAATGTAGTATATGTTGCTAAATCATATCATTTGCTCAGTATCTATAAAACTGCAGAAAAAACAAACCTTTCTTATTCGCAGAAAGTACAAATCTTCCTAAGGTTTTTTTTATTTGGAATTTCAGTTTTTATGATTTTATGGATCATAAGTTATGCTAATTATTTTATGAGATTTAAGGAGTTGTATTTTATAAGTTATCATCTAATTTGGATGTCAATTCCCGTATTTATTTATATTGTTGGATTTTTTAGTTTAAAGCAACCCGAAATATTTAGGGTTCCACTTAGTAAGAAAAAAACTGTTTCAAAAGAAAGGTTGAATGGAGAAGAACTGGAAATATTAAAAAAGAATTTAGAGGATCTTATGGTTAATAAAAAGATATATTTAAATAATGAACTTACTTTAAAGGATCTTTCTAAAGAACTCAATACTTCTACTAACAATATATCTTGGTTACTCAATAATATACATCAATGTAATTTTTATGATTATGTAAATACATATAGAGTTCAAGAATTTATCTCCAAAATCCAAAAAGGAGAGCATTTTAATCATACTATTTTAGCATTGTCGTTAGATTCAGGTTTTAATTCGAAATCAACTTTTAATAAGGCTTTTAAAATGATTAAGAATGACACTCCAAGTAATTATATAAAAACATTACAAACCTCTTAAAGAAGTTTCAGCGTATACATTAGGTCGATTTTTAAAGTTTTTTGACTCAGTTTTGAGTATAACTTTAAAATTATATCAAATGAAACGAACAGTTAATTTTTTTTCAGCAATAAAGAAAGCGATATGCTCATATGTTACCCCTTCTATTTTTGTTTTATCGCTATTGGTTACTTCTTGTAGACCGGGCGAAGTTCCCAATATAGTAACCACGGTAGATACGGTGACAGATGGTTCATTTCACGATGGACTGGCAATAGATCGTAAAGGGAATTTATATGGATCTGATTTTGTCGGAAATACAGTTTATAAAATGACTCCTTCTAGAGAAGTAACAGTTTTTGTAGATAGTCTGGTTTCTCCAAATGGGATTGGTATTAATAAAAATGATGAAATTTATGTTTGTGATCATTTTGGCAATACTATTTATAAGTACTCAGAAGAAGGTGCGCAATTGGATAGTATTCCGGCAATTTCTCCGGCAGGTATAAAAAGAATACCAGGGACCAACGATATGTTGTTCGTCGAATATAATACGAATACGATTAATTTATTATCAGAAAATAATACAATCACTAAGTTATATGAAGGATCACCAATTAATGGACCAGCTGGAATTGCATTCGATAGGAGAGGTGATTCATATATTGGTAACTTTAATGATAGAAAAATCTATAAATTTAAAGACGGTGAACTCACTTTTATTGCTGAGTTACCCGCAGAAGCACCTAATGCTAATTTTTTAGGGTTTTTGACGTATGCTAGAGGTTTTCTTTTTGCTACTCAAATAGGGGAACATAAGATTTATAAGATCAATCCAAACAAAGAAAATGATTTTGAAGTATTTGCAGGAAGTGTATTGGGTAACGAAGATGGAGATGTTTCTGAAGCGACATTTAATTTTCCAAATGGAATATTAGCTAGCAAGAATCAGAAAATCCTATATATTTCTGATGCTGGGACCAAAAATTTGAGAATCATAGAAAGTGGTATTGAACATTAATTTATAGTTATTAAATAGAAACAGGGAAATTTTCTCTTTTTTATTTTGTAACTTATACCCACAATACAAATTAATCTTAAAATAAATTCATCATGTTAAAATCGATTTTGACTCAGCAAGGAGTAAAACAATTAAACAAAGAACAACAACAAACAATCAATGGAGGAGGAGGATTAAACTCCGAATGTCATTCTGATAGCGAGTGTGATTATCCGTTAATCTGTGCTGGATGCTTATGTAGACCTGTTGGAGGACCATTTTAGTCCGCAGTAGGTATTTAATTAAGGCTAATTCAAATATAAAAAAGGTCAGAATTTAGAATTCTGACCTTTTTTATATTTTTCATCTTGTTAAATTTTTTGATTAATAAAATTTTTTGCAATTGCATATACATTTTCGAATAAATCCGATGATGAGCCATTTTTATTAGCCAGCATTGATATTGATAAGTTATGCTCAGGAAATAATGCTAATAAGGAGATGGATCCATTAGCAATACCTCCATGATGCCAAACCCTGATTGTGGTACCGTTGTTAAATATATCTTTGGCATCATTCCTCCAACCAATAGCATAATTCTGTTCGTTAACTTTAGAATTATTGAGCATTACTGGTGTAGTTAGGAGATCAGTAGTGTTTTTATCGAATAATTCATTATTTAAAAAAGCATTTCCTAGTTTGATGAGGTCGGTTGGAGATGCCAAAAAACCTCCTCCAGCCCATTTATTACTATTGTTAACGGGGTATACCTTTTTATATTTTTGATTAGTTACATCATAAAACTCTGCGGCATCCTTTATAGTTTCCGAAGTTTCCTCAATAATAAATGTAGCATGTAATGGTTCGAATACAGATTCTTTCATGAATTCAGGAAATGGTTTTCCTGAAGCTTCTTCAATCATTGCACTAAGAAGTGTATAATTATAACTGCTATAACTAAAATTATTCCCAGGGGTAAATAATAATTCATCATTATTAAATAATGAAACGCTTTCTTCTACACTAGAATAAGAATCGTTATTGTAATATTCCCAAATAGGAAAACAAAGACAAGTTCCATAATTTCTTATCCCAGAAGTATGCGATCCTAATTGTTTTAAAGTCAAATCTTTAAGAGGTTTGTCTACATATGAGACGAACTGTTTTACCTGATGGTCTAAATTAAGCTTATTGTTTTGAAGTAAAACACCTATTCCTAAAGAAGTGACTGCTTTTGAGGTGCTTCCTATTCTAAATTTAGTGGTAAGATCTGCTAAGGTTTTATCCTCAATATCTTGATATCCGATAACATTAGACCATATGACTTTATTGTTTTGACCAACTGCAATTGATACAGCTGGCGCATCTAATTTTGTGTAGATTGCCTTAAGAATACTATCTGCCTTCTTTAATATGAGGTCATTGTGTATTTGAACCGGTTGAATATTGGAAGTGTTAGGCTTGTTTTTCCAACCGATGGTATAGACAAATATCGGTTCAAAAAGATAATATGCTAAGACTAAAGCTAGAATAGAAATAGAACAAATTTTAATGTATTTTTTCATGTTTTTTAATTGAGATTAGACATAGAATTCCTTGTCATAGAAAGTTAATTCAATGATTTTGATGAGTATTTTTAAAATGAAGAAGGGATTACGCTAAGTCTGTTTCTTGTTGCTTAGCTTTTATCATTTCAGAGATCCTATACAAAAGGATTATTTCAAGAATAATGGTAGGAGTAAGTAAGAAATACCCAAGAAACCCTAATATAACTGTGGCCATACATCCATAAGCAATAATTTCGAAGATACCCGTAGTTTTTGCTAACATTCCTAATGCATTTTGAAGCCTAATCACCGAGATTCCTAAAAGAATACCAATAACTCCAAAAGTGACAGCTTGAGCGCCAATTATGTAGGTAAAATCTAACTCACCTATGTGTAAGGATATTAAATCATAGGTATAGAAAATAATTGTCATAGATGTAAATATAAAAGCAGTTATTCTCAATAAGTAGTTTTTAAAAATTTTGCCAGATAGTATGAAACCTCTCATAAAAAGTATAATTGCTACTAGAATTACCAATTTTAATACACTGTAAAGTGCAGTGGAGACTAACATTTCACTACCAAAATATCTTGAATAGTCCAATGCAAATTCTCCAAATCCAAGAATAAAATATACAATACCACTAATCCAAGATATGGTCAGTTGTCTAGTTAAAAAACTAGCTTCTTTACTGTCATCAATATCAAGAAGAAAAAGTTTTTTAAATTCTTTAGCTACTTTAGAATTTTCGGTTTGTATTTTTTCTAAGTCATAATCCAGTGCCGATAAGATTGTTTTTATTGTGTAGCTTCTTGGAGTTACTTCTCCCGCCTCAATGCGTTGTATAGTTCGAACACTAATATTGCATTGTTCTACGAGCTCTTCCTGTGTAAGTCCTTTAGATTTTCTTAATTCGGATATTTTAATACCTAATGCTGGTTGTTCCATGATTTTTAAGTTTTTCGTTTCTTGTGAAGTAGTATTCCCTGCAGTAGAATTACTAGAACTTGTTTTCATTTGATACAGCAATATTAGTTGTAAGAGATAAAATCTCAAATTTTTTGACTTGACTTTGACCCGTCATTAACCTGACATTTCAAGTATAATAGGGTTTTGAAGGGTTTTTAGTAAATCCCTTTGGAGATGAAATATAGGAATTATTCTAATGCAAAAACCTATGTTTTTGGAATAAGATGTATTCTTTATATAAGATAATTAATTAGGACAGTAGAGATTTTATTGTTGCAACTGTAGTTTTTAGATTTAAGCGCACATTCTTAGATTTTGCAGATAACTCTTAACCTCTATAAACATAGCTTCTTTACTATGAAGGTCATCAATATCATTACTGTAATGGTAACCAAACGAATAGTTTATAGAAAATTCTTCTATATCGATAAGTTCAGGGTGATTTTTGTAGTTTTCTAATTCTTCAGCAAACCTTCTTTCTACATTTGAATAGTTGATAGCATAAAGTTTATTATTATTCCTAGTATCCATATTTATCTTTCTCGATAAAGATCCTTTTAAAAAACTGAATTTTTCTTTTCGTCTCATAATTTAAGTTGGTTTAGTACTTATAATCTGAAATGAAATTAGAAATTTAAAATAATATTAATCGTTTTTTGTAGTTAAAAATGGTTAAAATGACGTTGAAATGCACTTTTAAATCGATGAACGGTAATTTAGTTTTGTGATATTTAAAGTTAATTTTAACGCTTATATTTTAATTAGTACTTAAGAATTTTCAGATTCACTAGCTGTAAATTTTAATGGTTGCAATACTTTAAGACCAGTATTAACAGAGTCAATATTTTCGAAAGTCAGTAATAGCCTTAATCCATTCCTTGTGTTTTTTTCTTTCATTTTGCAGACATTTGGGTTCTTTTGTACAAATTGAAGTACTTTTGAAAATGCAGGACTTTGGTAAAAACTAGATTGTTGATCACTAATAAAATATCCAATAAGTTTATTTTGTTTCATGATTATTTTCTCAATACCTATTGATGTAGCAATCCATTTGATGCGTACGGAGTTTAAAAGATCAATTGCTTGATCGGGTAATTCTCCAAATCGGTCGATTAATCGCTTTTCATATTCCCGTAATCCGGTTTCATCTTTAATACCATTAAGTTCTGTGTATAGGTTAAGTCGCTCAGTAATATTGTTGATGTAACTATCAGGAAATAATAATTCAAAATCGGTATCAATTTGTGTATCTTTTAAATATGCTTTTTCTTTTTTATCATCTTCATATAATTCTGCAAACTCATTTTCTTTTAATTCTTCTATAGCTTCATTTAATATTTTTTGATAAGTATCGAAACCAATCTCGTTAATAAATCCACTTTGTTCTCCTCCTAATAAATCACCTGCTCCACGAATTTCTAGATCTTTCATAGCGATATTAAATCCGCTACCTAAATCAGAATGCATTTCTAAAGCAGTAATACGTTTTCTTGCATCTTCTGTCATTGCAGAATAGGGTGGTGTAATAAAATAACAGAATGCTTTTTTATTACTTCTACCAACACGACCTCTCATTTGATGTAAGTCTGATAGCCCAAAGTTATTAGCATTGTTGATAAAAATAGTATTTGCATTGGGTACATCCAATCCACTTTCTACGATAGTAGTAGACACAAGTACATCAAACTCTCCATTCATAAAAGAGAGCATCAAGCTTTCTAATTTTTTACCATCCATTTGACCATGCCCAATACCTACTTTAGCATCAGGAACTAGACGTTGTATCATCCCAGCTACTTCTTTAATGTTTTCTATTCTGTTGTGAATAAAATATACCTGTCCACCACGTTGAATTTCATAACTCACCGCATCTCTAATCGTTTCTTCAGTAAATCTAATAACATTGGTTTCAATCGGATATCGATTTGGCGGAGGTGTAGTTATTGTAGATAAATCCCTTGCCGCCATTAAGCTAAATTGTAATGTTCTTGGGATAGGTGTAGCTGTTAATGTAAGCGTATCAACATTTTCCTTGATTGTTTTTAATTTGTCTTTTACGGAGACACCAAATTTTTGTTCTTCATCGATTACTAATAATCCAAGATCCTTAAATTTGACATTCTTATTTACCAATTGATGGGTTCCTATAATGATATCAACTTTTCCAGAAGCTAAATCTTCTAGTGTTTCTCTTTTTTGTTTGGCAGTACGGAAACGATTTACATAATCTACCACTACTGGAAAATCCTTTAGTCGTTCTCTAAATGTTTTAGCATGCTGAAAAGCAAGAATAGTGGTTGGGACTAATATGGCTACTTGTTTTCCGTTATCCACAGCTTTAAATGCAGCTCTTATGGCAACTTCAGTTTTACCAAAACCAACATCACCACAAATTAATCGATCCATCGGTCTTTCGCTTTCCATATCAGCTTTTACAGCTTCTGTTGCAGTACTTTGATCAGGTGTATCCTCATATATAAAAGATGCTTCTAATTCATGTTGTAAATAACTGTCAGGGTTATACTGAAATCCCTTTTGAAGTTTTCTTTTTGCGTATAACTGAATTAAGTTAAAAGCAATATGTTTTACTCTTGCTTTTGTTTTTTGTTTTAACGTTTTCCAAGCCTTAGAACCTAGCTTATATATTTGTGGTGGTTTACCATCTTTACCATTAAACTTAGAGATTTTATGAAGAGAATGAATACTTAGGTATAATACATCACGTTCTCCATAAATCAATTTGATAGCTTCCTGCTTTTTACCTTCTACATCTATTTTTTGGAGTCCGCCGAATTTTCCGATTCCATGATCAATATGAGTTACATAATCACCAACTTCTAAATTAGTAAGCTCTTTTAATGTAATAGCTTGTTTTTTGGCATATCCACTTTTTAGACTAAACTTATGGTAGCGCTCAAAAATTTGATGATCTGTATAACAAGCAATTTTACGATTATGATCTATAAACCCTTGAAATGCAGAAAATACAATTGTTTCGTATTGTTTTACATCAAGATCAGCATCATCAAAAATATCATGGAAACGTTTAGCTTGTTGTTCACTTACACAGAAAATATAATTCTTATATTCTTTTTCGTGGTTTTCATTAAGGTTCTTAATCAATAAATCAAACTGCTTGTTAAAGGAAGGCTGAGGTTTTGTATCAAACTTTATGGCATAATCAGCTTTAGTTAGAGGTCTGTTTCCTATTTCTACTAATGTAAAATTTAGTAGTTGTTTTTTGATTAATTCTGAAGAAGCAAATAGTTCTTCAGGTGTACCATGCTTGATATCTTCAGAAAGTGTTTTGAAGGCTTCTTTGGCTTTTTCAAAATTTTTATCAATTCTTGAAGAAAGAAGATCAATGTCTTTTGCAAAAATGACGGTTTTGGAAGCAATGTATTTTAAGAAACTCTCACGAGTTTCTTGCATGGCTTTATTCTCGACATTGGGAATGATAGTGATCTTTTTAATTTGTTCTGTCGATAATTGAGTTTCTACATCAAAGGTTCTGATGCTATCTACTTCATCACCAAAAAATTCTATGCGATAAGGCTCGTCATTACTAAAAGAGAATACATCTACTATACCACCACGTACAGAAAATTCACCAGGTTCAGTGACAAAATCTACTCTTTGAAACTGATACTCGAATAATACTTCATTTACAAAATCTAATGATAAAGTATCCCCAATAGATATTTTTAAGGTGTTTTTTTCTAATTCTTTCCGAGTAACTACCTTTTCGAATAACGCATCAGGATAGGTAACGATCAGAGCAGGTTTTTTACGCGAGTTAATTCTATTTAATACTTCTGCTCTTAATAAAACATTGGCATTGTCAGTTTCTTCAATTTGATAAGGTCTTCGGTAACTACCAGGGTAAAAAAGCACATTTTTATCACCCAATAATTGTTCTAAATCATTTAGGTAATAGGCTGCTTCTTCTTTATCACTAAAAATACATAAAAAAGGTTTTTCTGCTTGTAGAAAAGCATTTTCAATTGCAAAGGATAATGAAGATCCAATGAGACCTTGTAAATGAATTTTACTTTCGGATTGGGCAATAGCATTTCCCAGTTTCTGCAATTGCTGAGACTGTGCAAAAGTTTGCGTGATTAAGATTTGACTCACGTAGCGAAGATTTTGTAGCAAATATAACAGCTATATAAACGTATCCAAAAAAGAACGTCTGATTTATTAAGAGAATTGAAGTAGTAGTCTTTCAAAATCTTTTTCAGAGTTATATACATTGCAAGAAACTCGTATGGCATTCCCTCTAAATGAAACAAATATTTGCTCTCTTTTTAATCGAACCTTTAGTTCGTCTAAATTGATTTGATTAGGAAGGTAGATGCCAAAAAGATGATGTGCTCTGAAAGAGTCATTCTCAATAAAGCAACCTAATTCTCTAAGCTTTTGTATGGTATCTTTAGAGATATTTTTTGCATACTCCTGAATGTTTTTTGGTTGCCATGCAATCAATTGCTCTATAGCATTTATCAACATGGGCGTTAATATAAAATTGCTAGATTCTCCTACAGAATATCTAGCTGCTTTTTCTTTGTAACGATCTTCATAATTAGTAAGTCCAGAAAAATCCTCACTATTGTGTCTATTCATCCAATTATGTTCAATAGGTGTTCCATCGTTAAAAGCATCACTGTAATAAGCCATTCCGATAGAGTAGGGACCTAATAACCATTTATAACCTCCACAAACTAAAGCATCAGGTTCAATATCTTGAACAGAAAATGGCAATGCGCCAACACTTTGTGTACCATCTATGACTAACATAGCTTTTACCATGTTAGCTTTTTCACGGATAGCTTTTAGATCGAATAAAGTTCCATCTGCCCAATGTATATGAGGCAAAGCAATAACCGCAGTATTTGGAGATATAGCATCTAAAATATGTTGATTCCATAACATACCACGATCTTTAAAATCTTTTGGAGGATATACAACTTTGATAATGGCATTGTTTTTTTTGGCTACCTCTTGCCAGATATATACGTTACTAGGAAATTGTTCATCAACTAAGATGATTTCATCACCACTTTGTAAAGGAATATTATTTGCAGCATTGGCAATACCATATGAAACGGAAGGAATAATAGCTGTATTTCTATAATCTGGAGCATCAATTAATGTTGCGAAACGCTGTTTTAAAATTTCTTTATCATTAAAAAAATCTTCAGGTAAGATTTCATTAGGATGTGATTTCTTTTGTAAAGATTGCATACCAATTTCGGTAACTGATTTTAATTGTGGAGCCATATAGGCTCCATTTAAATAGGTAATTTCTTGGGATAGATCAAAAAGGTGTTTTTGGTTTTGCATTAGTAAGTGATTTATACTTTTGGTTTGTATTAGGTTTAAGCAAATTAGAATATTAAATTGATTCATACTCAGCTACTAAGAATTCTTTAACTTTTATAAGAAATAAATGTTTGTAACAAAATTTAATACGTAGAGTCAAATACTAAAAACATAATATATGTACAGAATAGTAATTTGGTGCTTTTTATTAGTTGGGAGTTCTATTTTTTCTCAAAAATCTTTAAAAGGAAAAGTGCTTGATTTTAATACAAAAGAGCCACTAGCGTTTTCTACTATCGTTTTTAATAACAACAAAACATTAGGTACTATTACTGATATTGACGGAAACTTTGTTTTTAGTTCTGATACAGACATTAATAGTTTGGTTTGTAGTTATTTAGGGTACAATAAAAAAACTATTGATGTAATAGATACTACTTATATAGTTATTGAATTAATACCGAAAGAAAATCAACTAGATCAAGTTGTTATTTCTTCAACCGAGAATCCAGCAAATAGAATTATAAGAAACGCGATTAAAAATAGGGAAATAAATGATCCAGAGAAGTTGCAGTCTTTTGCATATAACTCTTACAATAAAATTATTTTTGATGTCCGCTCAAAAAAAAATAAAGATTCGGTGTCATTGGTAAAAAGACTTAAAGGTGGGCATATGATGATCATGGAGAGTATTACTAGAAGAAAATTTTTAGAACCGGATTTAAGTAATGAAGTAGTTGTCGGAACTAAAGTTTCAGGTTTTAGAAATCCTCAATTTGCATCACTAGCTACAGATATTCAACCTTTTTCTTTTTATACTGATATGATAAATTTGTTCGAGGTTAATTACTTAAACCCGATATCTAAAGGAAGCTTAAAAAAGTATAAATTTTTTCTTGAAGAGAGTATACCAGTAAAAAAGGATACAATACATGTGATTTCTTTTCAGCCAAAGGCAAATAAAAACTTTGAAGGGTTAAAGGGAATAATCCATATAAACACTAATAAATTTGCAATACAGAATGTTACAGCTTCTCCATATCAAAAAGGAAAAATTGATTTAAAAATTCAACAAAAGTATGCGTTGTTAAGAGATTCTATATGGTTTCCTGAACAATTGAATTATAAATTGTCTATGCCAGAGTATCCAAGTAAAGAAAATAATTTAGTGATGAATGGTAAAAGTTATATTACTAATATTTCTTTAGATACCTTGTTACAAAAAAGAGATTTTCCAATAGAGGTTGTTAGTATTGCAGAAGGTGCTACTAAAAAGGATAGTGTATTCTGGAACCTAAATCGAAATACAGTCTTAAATCAAAAAGAAAAGATTACGTATAGAGTTTTAGATAGTATTGGAGAAAAGGTGGATTTAGATAAGTTTTTAACCTTATCAGAGAGTCTTTTTAGAGGTAAAATTCCAGTTGGTATTGTAGATATTGATATAAATAAAACAATAATCATGAATCAATTTGAAGGTTTTCGATTAGGAACAGGCTTGTATACAAATGATAAGTTTGATGATCGATTAAGTTTAGGTGGTTTTGTGGGATATGGATTTGATGATAAAGATTGGAAATATGGTGGAGAAGTAAATTACTTGGTGTCAAAAAAGAACGAAGTATCCATAGGATATCAGTATCAGGTAAACTTAAGAGAAGTTGGTAATTACAATAGGCAACAACAAGATTTAGAGTTTTTAAATTTCAGAAGTTATTTAGGATTTAACTTTGATAAGATAAGAGAGCATTCGGTAAATGTTCATTTCAGAAGTTTAAAATATTTAACAGCTGATTTATCCTTTAATCATACTTCAGTTAATCCTAAGTACGAATATGAATTCATTAGTGAAACAACAAACTTTAGAGAATATACCAATAGCAGTTTATCTCTTAATCTTAGATATGCATATAAGGAAAAAATGATTAATTCGTTTAACCAAAGATTCACATCGGGAACAGATTACCCGGTTATTGGTTTTTCGTTTTCCAAAGGATTTGATGATATTCTTGATGGAGATATGGATTATAATAAAATCGAAGTATCTCTAGATCATTCTTTTTACACTAAAAGCTTTGGAAAGACTAGTTATAGGATGGAGGGTGGCTATATAGATAATGCAGTTCCTTATGGATTGTCGTTTACAGGAAAAGGTAATTACGATACTGACTACCCTTTTTTTAGTAAAAATCTTTTTCAGACAATGACTCCATACGAATTCGTGTCTGATAGATACGCTAACCTTTTTATTGCTCACAATTTCGAGGGATTGTTGTTTAAAATTGGAAAATTTCAACCTGATATCGTAGTGCATCAAAATATAGGTTGGGGTAATCTTATTAATAACAATAACGCTCTTGTTCCTTTTAACACAATGGATGAGGTGTTTTTAGAAAGTGGTTTAGAGTTAAAGAGTTTATTTAAAGTGAATTACCTCAATTTAGGTTATTTAGGATTTGGTTTAGGCGGGTTTTATAGATATGGTTTTTATTCAAATGAAGATTTTGAAGATAATTTAGCAATTAAATTTAATATAAGTTTTAAGATCAAATAACTAATGAGGCCCAGTTTTTTAGAGAAAAGATTTAGGATCGATGGGCTTTGATTCTTGTTATTTAAGTAATCAATTTATTAAAATAACTTCCTTTTTTGTGATAGCATATATTTTAACTTTTTTTGTAGATTCCAGTATATGATTACCAGTAAACTCTCCAAAAGCAGGGAGGATAAGTTGATTTTCTTTTTGGTAAAAACAAGGCAAGCGTAAACGTTGTTTGCCTAAGCCTTCTAAAAGTACGCCAGGATGAATATGTCCACAAAAATTAAATAGACCTTCTCTTTCTTCAGGATGATGACTAAGTAAAAAATTATCTAAAATTAATTCTAAACCTAGTTTTATGCCTATTTCTTCATATTTAATAGGAGAGATGATATCATGATTTCCTACGATTAAAAGAAGCTCTACTTTAGTTTTAGATACCCATTCAGAAAACAATATCCATTCATTATTAATGAAACTATGAAAAAGATCTCCCAAAAAACAAACTTTAGATGGGGTAAAGGTTTCGAGAACTGCGTCTAATTGTTCAAAATTTTTGAGAATTGCTTCTTGAGGTACCGCGCTACCGTGTTTTCTAAAATGGGATATTTTTCCTAGATGTAAATCCGCTATCAAAAGGATGTTTTTTTCTTTCCAAAACATTGCGCCTGTAGGATGCAGAAGAAAAGTTTGATTTTGTATTTGTACGGTTTGGAATTTCAAGGATTCATTATTTAGACAACAAAGCTACCATCTTTTTAATACGATCTTCAAGTTTTTCGCTGGATAATTTTTCTCGTAATCGATCTGTTATAATAGGGAATGAAAAAGGAGTCGCTTTTTTACAGGATTTCCAAACAATAGATTGATTTTCTATTCTTTCCAAGGCCTTTTGTAATCTTCCTTCTTCTAATTGATGTTCAAATGTTTCAATAAAAGATTGTTGGTATAAGAGGTTTTTAGACTCAAAATCTCTAAAAACATTGAATAATAATTGCGAACTAGATTGCAAATGTTTGCTTTTTAATATTTTATCGGGATATCCCGTAAACACCATTCCTGATATTACGGCTATATCTCTAAATTTGCGCCTTGCCATTTCTGTAGCATTTAGGCTTTTTTGAAGATCATTGTGCATATGATCTGTAGCAAAAAGATTGTTGTCAATTACCTGTTGCATATCAATTTCTTGGTCTGATAACAGTTCAAAACCGTAATCATTAAATGCTAAGGAAAAGGAGATAGGAAATAAAAGACTAATTCTATAGGCCAACAAGCTTCCTAAAGCTTCGTGGACAAATCTACCTTCAAAAGGATAAAAAATCGCGTGATATCCTTCTCTAGTTTTAAAGGTTTCTATTAAGAATTCATCGGACCCTGGAACGATACTTTCTTCTTGTTGTTTCTGAAATATGTGTGATAGTGCTTTTAATTCCAAAGATTTTTTTTCGTCAGTTTTGGATGAAACTTTATATAATTCCTTCCGAAGTAATTCAGACATTTGGGATGTTAGTGTCAATCGACCACCCATCCAACTAGGAACTTTGGAAGTTTTTTTTGAAGATTTTCTTACCAAAACTTTCATTTCTTTTATCCTAACAAGTTCCAGGTTTCGTCCTGCAAAAGTAAAAACATCTCCAGGTTTCAATTTTGAAATAAACCATTCTTCAATGCTTCCAATATATCCACCTTTAAGGTATTTGACCGTTAACACAGCATCACTAACAATGGTACCTATCTGTAAGCGGTGACGCATTGCAATACCACGATTATTTACTTTGAATAATCCATCTTCTAGAATTTCTACTTTTTTATATTCATCATAACTTTGTAAACTTTGACTACCAATAGTTATAAAATTTAGGATCCATCTCCAATCATCTTCAGAAATAGCTTGGTAACAAAAAGTGCTTTTAATTTCGTGATAAATCTCTTTTGGATAGAATCCATCAGAAACCGCTAGTGTGGTAAGATACTGAATCAGTACATCATAACTATTTAGGTACGGAATTCGATCTTCTACGGTATTATGTTTTACAGCTTGCTGTAAAGCAGATGCTTCAATTAATTCTATAGCATGTGTTGGCAAAAAATAGATTACACTGGTTTTACCAGGTTGATGTCCGCTACGACCTGCTCGCTGTAAGAATCGTGCCACTCCTTTTGGCCCTCCAATCTGAATAATAGTTTCTACTGGAGCAAAATCAACACCTAGATCAAGACTAGAAGTGCAGACTACTGCTTTTAAAGATTCATTACGTATTGCTTGTTCTACCCAAAGCCTTGTTTCTTTGTTAATACTACCGTGATGCATAGCCATTTCTCCTGCGAATTCAGGATATTTTTGTAGTATTTTCTGAAACCAGATTTCGCATTGGCTACGAGTATTAGTGAAAAGTAATGTTGTTTTACTTGTTTTGATAATAGGTACAACCTCGTCTAATAAATGAATTCCCAAGTGACCCCGCCAAGGAAAGGTTTCCATTTCTTTGGGAATAATACTTTTTACCTTAATTTTCTTTTTGATGTTAGCTTTGATTAATACCGAGTTTTGTAAAGCATCTGATTGATATCCTAATAAAACTTCACGTGCCTGCTCCAAGTTTCCGATGGTAGCTGATATTCCCCAAATTCTAAGTTTAGAAGAAACTGTTTTTAATCGAGATAGTGCTAATTCAATTTGAACTCCTCTCTTGGTTCCTAGTAGTTCGTGCCATTCATCAATTATAATGGCAGTGCAATCTTTAAAAGTTTTATCATATCCTTTTGAAGCAAGTAGTAATTGTAAACTTTCTGGAGTGGTAATGAGCAAATCTGGCATAGAACGTTTTTGTGCTGCTCTTTCTTTTTGAGAAGTATCTCCTGTTCTTATTCCTATTGTAAATTGTGTATCTAGATCTTTAGCAAATCTTTCTGTAGCTTGTTTAATCTCTTGTGAAAGTGCTCTTAGAGGTGTGATCCATATTGCTTTCAATCCTTTTTTATGTTTGGTTTGATAGTCAGGATTATCCTTTATATAGTTCAGAACAATTGGAACCCATAAAGAATACGTTTTTCCACTTCCTGTTGGTGCATTTAGTAATCCATGTTTACCCTGTAAGAATGCTTTCCAACTTTGTTTTTGAAAAGGGAAAGATTTCCATTGTTGTTGTTGAAACCAAGATTCTGCTATGGTAAAAAGTTCTTTCTGGGTCATGATTCCTTCGTTAGGCTGGGGATCAATGTTTTTAAATCCTCTAATGTATTTGCTTCTTGAATTTTTTTATCCTGTCGCCATCTTAAAATGCGAGGGAATCGAGTTGCTACACCACTTTTGTGTCTTTTGGATAAAGCAATTCCCTCAAAAGCTATTTCAAAAACCAGCTGAGGAGTTACACTTCTTACTGGGCCAAAACGTTCTAAGGTATTTGCCTTTATAAATTTATCAACTTCCTTAAACTCTGCGTCGGTAAGACCAGAATATGCCTTTGCAAAAGTGACTAATTCAGTTTTATCCTCGTTCCAAAGTCCAAAAGTATAATCTGTAAATAAATTAGACCTACGCCCATGTCCTCGCATAGCATATGTTAAAACTGCATCGATAGTTAGTGGGTCTACTTTCCATTTCCACCAATCTCCTTTTTTGCGACCGACTAAATAAGGTGAATCTTTCTTTTTTAACATTAAACCTTCTGATCTAACGTCTCGCGATCGTTCGCGCTCATCAGCAACTGCTGACCAGGAATTGAAAGTCATTTTTTCAGATAGATGTAATGGTGTTTCTTGTTTTATATAAAGTTCAGAATCACAGACGTTCAGAAATAGTTTTTCTAATAATTCACGACGTTCAGAAAACGGATAGTTTCTGATGTCATTTCCTTTCCATTCTAGCATATCGTATGCTTTTAGAATAATAGGAGTTTTTTGTAATAAGTTTTTAGAAACTGTTTTTCTCCCTATTCTGGTTTGTAGATCATTAAAAGTTCCTATTGTTCCATTTGGGAATGGTAGAATTTCACCGTCTAAAACGGTTCCGTTGGGTATGATTTTTAAGAGTTCTTGAAATTCTGGATATTTATCTGTTACCAATTCTTCTCCACGACTCCAGACAAAAATTTCGTTGTTTCTAATAATAACTTGGGCTCTGATTCCGTCCCATTTATGTTCAGCATACCAATCTGCTACATTTCCTAGATCGGAAATTTTATTTTCTACTGCATATGCTAGGTAGAATGGATAAGGTTTTGAAAGAAAATCGGATTCATTTTCTTTTAAGATTAAGTCTTCGAAAGAAATAGTATTAGGATCCCAATTACCCATCAATTTATATGCTAATATATCTTCGTCAATTTGTGTAGCATTAGATAACGCTCTAGTCATTAATTTTTGACTAACTCCAATCCGGAATCCGCCTGTAATTAGTTTAGTGAACACAAAACGTTCGTAGTAGTTTAATACTCCCCAATTTTTTTGAAGATATGCGCGTTTATGTTCTTCTGATTGTTTTTTAAGCGCAATCATTTCTTGTAGATATTCCGTTAGGGTTTTTGTGGAACTTTCTTTTGAAGTAGGTACTACAAGCGCTATGGTTTCTGCTAAATCTCCAACAATATGATATGATTCTTCAAATAACCAAAGAGGAATGTTCGCTAATTCTGATGCCCAGGTTCTAAGTAATGTGGTATTTACAGGTCTTGGAGGTCTTCGATGAGAGAGTATAGCAATAGTCCATACTTTATCATTTTCTGGAGCATTTTTAAAATAAGAAGCCAATGCACTTACTTTTACATTGGTTTTATTGGTGCTATCTAAAGTTTTGATGAGGTTTGCAAATAGTTTCATTCTGTAACCTCACTTTCTTTTTTAGTTTCTATTTCTGCAAGTTCACCTTCATATTGTGTTTTTTCTGTACGAGCATCATAGCCAAGTTCCCTAAGATATCGCGAGAATATTTCTGTATATCCGTGGGTACTTATAACTTTAGTAGCTCCAGTTTCTTTAACGGCCGTTAATAAACCATCCCAATCACAATGATCAGAGAGTACAAACCCTTTGTCAATTGCTCGTCGTCGTCGTGCTCCTCTAAAGGCCATCCATCCACTTGCAGAAGCAGTTACATAAGGAACCATTTTCCGTATCCAAGTACTGCCATGAGCACTAGGCGGTGCTACTACAATATTCCCGATAAAATCTTCTTTTTTAGTTTCTCTCGTTACCAAAGTAGTTTTAGGGAAGTCGGTCATTGGTCTAATAACATTGGTCATGTTTTCTATGGCTCCATGTGTATAAATCCTTCCAATTTCAGGATTTAAATATTTCAAAAGACGTTGCGCTTTTCCAAGAGAATATCCGAAGAGTATAGAAGTTTTGCCTTCTGATTTATTTTTTGCCCACCATTGGTTAATATCTCTAAAAACTTCCTTTTGAGGTGTCCATTTAAATGGGGGTAACCCAAAAGTGCATTCGGTAATAAAAGTATCGCATCGTATGGGTTCATAAGGAACCGAAATCCCATCATTTTCTGTTTTATAATCTCCTGTGAAAACCCAAACTTCTCCATTATGTTCTACTCTGATTTGCGAGCTTCCGATGATATGACCTGCGGGATGTAGACTAAATTTTACATTGTTTATTATAAAAGTTTCTCCGTATTCTTTCCCGTTAACGTTAATATTTCCTAATCTATGTTTGATAATTGGGATATTCGTGTGATGCGTAATATATTGTTTATGTCCCCATCGACTATGATCAGCGTGTCCGTGTGTAATAATTGCTTTATCTACCGGTTTCCAAGGATCAAGATATACTTTGGCAACATCACAATAGATTCCCTTTTCTGTGAATTCTAAAAGCGGTCGATATGACATAAATGGTAATTATAACTTAATTTATTGAAATTACGGAATACTATGTGGACGAGAAAGTGTTTATAGAAATATTAGGAGTTGTTGATGGTCGTTTTTAGAATTGAATTAGTGTATTTTTATTCTGAATTGGATCGATAAAAAAATCTCGCTTATTAAATTTTAAAAGGAGTATAGTTTGGTTATATTTGCGGAAAATAAATAAAAATACATGATGTCAATATCTGATTTATTTGATAGTGGATTTCAGAAGAGAAATCAAGATCATTTTGCTGCAATTGTTAGAGTAGCAATGAGTGATGGAGTGATAACTGATGAAGAGAGCGCTTTCTTAGATCGATTAGCTAGAAATCTCAGTATCTCTGAAAATGATTATAAAGAAATATTAAAAGATTATGCTTCTCGTCCTATTAATCCTCCTACAAGTTATGACGCTAGATTAGAAAGATTGTTTGATTTAGCAAGAATGGTATATGCTGATAATATAAAAGGAGATGATCAGGTTGTGTTATTAGAGAAGTTATGTATCGGATTAGGTTTTAGATCAGACAATGCTAAATATGTAGTTGATAAAGCACTTTTTTTAGTTGATCAAAATGTGGATGGAGATACATTTGCAGATGAAATTAAAAATATGAATCGATAATCAAATTTTGATAATCAATATTATAAAAAAAGCCGCTTCTATGAAGCGGCTTTTTTAGCTATTTGTTTTACTATTTTATAGATTAAATCTTCTTGTTCAAAAGGTTTCGCTATGAAATCATCCATTCCAGAACGTAAGCATTTGTCTCTTTCAGCTTCAGTTGCTTTTGCAGTAAAACCTATGATTGGAACTTCGGATATCATTTTGTCTCCATAATTATTTCTGATCATATGGGTTGCCTTATAACCATCTACTTTTGATAGTTTTAAATCCATTAAAACAAGATCATAGTTTCTTCTTTCTAGATAATTAATTGCCTCCTGACCGTTAATAGCAACATCTACAAAGAAACTTCCGTGACTAATTAATATTTTCATTAATAAGAATTGAGTAGCTTCTTCATCTTCGACCACTAATATTCTAAATTTCTTTTTAGTTTCTGGAAGGCTGTATTTTTTCTTTTTCTTCGTTGGGATAGATTTTGTAACATCAAACTTGAAGGGTAACTTAATATCAAAGGCTGTCCCTTTATCTGGTTCACTAGTAACTTTGATCTCTCCATTTAGGAGATCTACCAAGTCTTTTACTATAGCTAATCCTAATCCTGTGCCTGAAATTTGTTTATCCCCATTAAAACGCGTAAATCTGTTGAAAATGTTTTTAAGATTTTCTTCTTGAATTCCTAAACCAGTGTCTTCAATCTTGAAACCAATACTTATTTTATTGGTACGTTGATAGTTTTTAGTAACTGATAGAGTTACTTTGCCTTCTTCGGTAAACTTGAAAGCATTGTTAAGAATGTTATTTAAAATTTGAAATACTCTGGTTCTGTCTCCAATAAGATATTCCTGAATATTTGGATCAATATAAGTTTCGAACTCGATGCCTTTTTCTTCGGCAAGTTTGGCGTATGTTTCTTCGAAACCTTCTAATAGGTTAATAAATAGAAACCTTTCGTCTATAATTTTTATTTTTCCAGATTCTATTTTAGAAATATCTACCATATCCTCTATAAGAGCATTGAGGTGTATGCTTTGTCTCTTAATAATTCGAGCTAATTCTTCTTGTTCAAAATTTAAATTTGTTTTTTCTAATACCTCGATAAAACCTAAAATACCTGTCAAAGGTGTTCTAATTTCATGATTAATGTTGGCTATAAAACTATTTTTGAACTGTTCTTTATCAAGTAAATACTGATTTTTAAGCTCTAACTCTTTTGCCCTTAAAATAGACTCATTTTTTTGTTGTGCTATTTTATTTAGTTCGTAGTACTTGGTAGAGTAATCAAACAAGAGAATAACAACTTCTTCAGAATTTATTTTAATTGTGATATCACATATTTTATCAAGTTTCCCTTCTTCTAAGTGAATACAAGGGAAATTATAGGTAGTTTCTTCTTTTTCAAAAACCGCAATAAAACCTTCTATAATCTCGAAAAACGGATGTGCATCATAGATAGATGTTCCTATTTTCCATGTGAAAATATTGCCGTCGGTTTCTTTAATCGTTCCATCGTGTTGAACAATCGTACACTGCGTTTTTTGATTAAATAGTAACTTTTCTTCTTGATATGTCATGGTACTATGCAGTTATTTCCTTAGCAAGATCTGTAAAGAAATCTTGTACGTTTTTATTGGTTTTTGCACTGGTCAAACAATCAACAGTTATATTTAGTTCTTCGAATTTTTTTGTTACATCTTTTTCATTAACCAGATCTAATTTATTGCCAATAACCTTTACTTTTACCTTAGAATGATTTTTAGAAAGATATTCTAAATCTTGGTTGAGATCTTTATAGGTGTCGATACGAGTAAGATCAAATACATAAATAAAGGCGTTGGACCCTAGAAGGTATGACTTTCTGGTGTCTTCTATGTCTGTATGCCCTTCGGTATCCCAAATGATCATAGAAAGTTCTCGACCATCTGGCATTTCGATTACTTTCTTTTTAATTTGAACACCTAAGGTAACTTTATAATCTTCAGAAAATTCGTTATCAATAAAACGTCTGAATAAAGACGTTTTTCCTACACCAAAGTGTCCTAAAAGCACTACTTTTTTAGACAATTTCATCTTCAAAATGTTTTTTTAATTTTTTAGTAAAAAGTTCACTGTTTTCTAAGTCTCTTTTAGAAATGTGATGCTGTGCAAAGTTAATAATTTGATCTTCTAATACTTCTTTAAACATCATATTATATGCGCCAGAAATTACAGCGGCAATATAATAAGAATAAAAATTTTGCACGTGTATAGTGTATAATTCGTATTCTATAGTTTCCAGATTTTGGTTTCCTCCCCGAAAAGCATCTTCTACAAAACTTTTGATAGCAGTTAACATACCTGCAACCATATCTTTATCAACAGTATTATCTGACAACGGGCTGTAATCTGTTATTAGTAAACCAGAATCTTTTTCAATAACAAACATCTGTATTAATCTAGGTTTTGCATAATCTGTAATAGCCAGATCGCCATCACTAATTCCTTGCGCCCTTGCCTTAGTTCTTCTAAATAAGTTTTTGAATGAGAATGCTTGCCTAGTTTTTCGATTAATGTTTTCACTTAACAGTTTCATCTCATGAGCAATATATTTCTTAATCATTTTACCGATTATCGGAAATAATGCTTCTACCACGGCGTCCTGAGAGTTTTTAATCTCTTCCTTTAAAGTTTCTGTAATTGTGGGTCCTAAAGTTTTCGGTATATCCTCAACAAATTGTTTTAATTTATCATCTATAATAGGATCTACCTTATACGATAATTGCTGCTTTTGATGAACAATTTTACTTAATTCATCAACTTTTTTGGCAATGGATTCCGCATACTCCTTCTCTTCTGTAAGAAGTAGTTCTTTGAGAATTTTTAATTTATCCTGTTCTTCCATATTGTTGGATAAACAGATTACTACTTATTAATTTTTTCTCCCATAGCGATTAAAAGATCACCTAATGTTTTTCTATCAACCTTTTTATCATCTAGTGTATCTATTTTATCAGCGAGATTGTCTTCTAATTCAGTGATTCTAATATTTATATCAGTGCTAAGATTGTCAATTGCCTGATTTAATTCTTTTCGAGTATCTTCAATAAAATCTTCAAGCTCCTTTTTCTTAGAAGAAATATCTTTTTTAACTGAGTCAAATTCAGAATTATAAGCAGCAATGTTTTCTCCAAATATTAGATTCTTTATTGCTTCTATTTTTGAAGAAGGATCATTTACTACCTGTTCTTGCGCAGCTTTATTTTCTTTGGCCATTTTTGGTAATTTATATTGTTGTTCTATGAGCTTCAGGTAAATTTAACATAAAAAACATTAAAAATAAGAGTTCACAGAACAATAATGTTAAAGTTACTTGCTTTTACAACAAATGTAATACGTTTAATTTATAGAGTTTTAATAGTTGGTTGGAGGGAGAAACTCTTTTATTTTTATCGTTTGATTGCAAGATTAGTGAAAATTAATTGCAATCAATGTATTCATAAGCTTTTTTTATAAATACACCATTATCTAACTACTCGCTTGATAGTTAAATAAATTATATCATAAGTAAAACTGATGTATTTATGATTCGGAACTTTTCATAAATGATTCTACTTTTGAAACCATATTTTTACTACCGCATATAAATGGAGTGCGTTCGTGTAATTCTGTCGGTTTTATCTCTAAAATCCTTTTAAATCCATCACTTGCTGATCCACCTGCTTGTTCTGCAATAAAGGCCATTGGGTTACATTCGTAAAGTAAACGAAGTTTTCCGTTTGGAGATTTAGAAGTGCTTGGATACATATAAATTCCGCCTTTTATCATATTACGATGTATATCACTAACCAACGAACCTATGTACCTTGATGTATATGGGCGATCTTGTTTTTCTTCTTGACAGTACTTAATGTAGTCCTTTATACCTTGTGGAAAATGAATATAGTTTCCTTCGTTTACAGAGTAGATGTTTCCATCTTCTGGAAAAGTCATGTTTGGGTGTGATAGGTAATATGTACCCAAAGCTGGGTTTAATGTAAATCCATTAACACCGTGACCAGTAGTATATACCAACATAGTAGATGTTCCATAAATAATATATCCAGCAGCAACTTGTAGATTACCAGGTTGTAAGAAATCTTCCATGGTAACAGGTGTTCCTGTCGGGGTAACTCGTCTATAAATCGAAAAAATTGTTCCTACAGAAACATTCACATCTATGTTAGAGCTACCATCTAATGGATCCATAAGTACCACATAATTGTTTCTATGATCACTTTTTTGTCCTTTAATTGTAATGAAGTCATCATTTTCTTCGGAAGCAATACCACAAACAATTTCTCGATTTGTTAGTGTGTTGATAAAGGTTTCATTTGCTAGTACATCAAGTTTTTGTTGATCTTCTCCTTGTATATTAGTTTCACCTATAGCTCCAGTGATATCAACCAAACCTGCTTTGTTAACTTCATGGTTCACCATCTTTGCAGCTAATCGAATTGAATTGATCAATCGAGAAAGTTCTCCGCTAGCATACGGAAAGTCTTTTTGGTTTTCGATAATAAATTCTCCTAAGGTTTGGTTTTTTCTAGCCATTTTGGTTATGTTGAATTTCTGCAAAAATATTATTTTTTAAATAACTAAAACGTTTTCGTAACCGTAATTTGTGAAACTTTTTTAAGAATTAGTAAAACCAAAATTAGATCAGTATAAGATTACAAAATTGTCTGGTTTCTAATACATATTTTATAGTTTTGATAAACTTTTGACTTATGGACTATATAATAAGAGATGCTGTAGCAGAGGATATGCCTCAAGTACTTACATTAATTGAAGAATTAGCTCTTTTTGAAAAAGAACCTGATGCCGTAGAAGTGACGGTAGAAGATCTGATTAATGAAGGTTTTGGAGAAAAGCCATTGTTTCATTGTTTTGTGGCAGAAATTAATAATGAGTTAGTAGGTTTAGCACTGGTGTATTTTAGGTTTTCTACATGGAAAGGAAGAACTGTGCATCTAGAAGACTTAATTGTTAGAGAGTCTATGAGAGGTTCTGGTATTGGAATGGGATTATATAAAAGAGTTATGCAGTACGGAATTGAGAAAGGAGTTAAAAGAGTAGAGTGGAATGTTCTGGACTGGAATAAGCCCGCAGTTAATTTTTATCTAAAGAGTGGTGCTAAAATTTTAGAAGGTTGGCAGGTTGTGCAGATGGATGAATCTGGATTAAATGCATTTGTTTCAAAGATGTAATATGGAGATGAATACATTCGTTTATGAACGAAATTATTGTAACTGATGAGGGTTTTTAAATTTGGAGGCGCATCTGTAAAAGATGCAAAAGCGGTAAAAAACGTAGTTCGTGTATTACAAACAGTTGGGCATTCTGATATTGTAATTATAGTATCTGCTATGGGGAAAATAACCAACGCTCTAGAAACAGTTGTAGAACATTATCTTAACAAGAGTGACCAATTTAAAGATGCCATAGACTTTATAAAAAAATATCATCACGAAGTACTTACAGATCTTTTTGTAAATAAACATCATCCAATCTTTGATAAGATAGATTCCCTTATTTTGGATATGGAAACTATGCTTAATAGAAATAAATCCAATCAATACGATTATGTATATGATCAAACGGTTTGTTATGGAGAATTAATATCTACTACAATTATTAGTGAGTATTTGTCAGAAAATGGATACAAAAATGAATTATTAGATGTCAGAGATGTTATAAAGACAAATGATGTTTATCGCGACGCTATTGTAGATTGGGCAATCACTCAAAAAAGTATTGATGCTACAGTAAATAAAAAAGGTCTGACAATAACACAAGGTTTTATAGCTTCTGATTCTAATAATTTTACAACGACACTTGGTAGAGAAGGAAGTGATTATACAGCAGGAATTTTTGCGTATTGTACAAACGCCATAAGTGTAACAATATGGAAAGATGTACCCGGCGTATTAAATGGAGATCCAAGAGTTTTTGAAAACACTAAATTATTATCGCAAATCTCTTATGAAGAAGCTATCGAATTAGCATTTTACGGAGCTTCAGTAATTCATCCTAAAACCTTGCAGCCATTGCAAAGAAAAGAGATCCCGTTATATGTGAAATCATTTCTTAATCCCGAAAATGAAGGGACTTCGGTTAAAAAAGGACAAAGATTGGTTCCATATTTGCCTTGTTATATAATAAAAAAGGATCAAATACTTTTATCCCTTTCTTCTTTAGATTTCTCATTTATTGTAGAGGAGAACGTAAGTGAAGTTTTTGCACTTTTTCATAAGTTTCACCTAAAAGTAGATCTTATACAGAACTCTGCAATTAGTTTTTCTGTATGTTTAGATGATAAATTCAATAATTTTGATGAATTATTAATACACTTAAAAGCAAAATTTAGTGTCACGTACCAAAAGAACGTGTCTTTATTTACCATTAGACATTTCAACAAAGAAGCAATTCTTTTTTTAGAAGAAAATAAGGATATATTGCTTAAACAAAGCACAAAAGAAACGTATCAAATGGTTGCAAAACAATAAGATGCCCTATTCAATGATTTTGCTATATTTGTAGTTAGCACAAAATGTATTTAATGGCGGTAGTCACCTCTAAAGAAGTAGCCAAAGGGCTTAAATTGGATAAACTTGGTTTTATTGGCACTTTTGTTGGCTGGATGATTCTTAAAATCACACGGTTATCAAAAATAAATCGTCAATACGATAGTATTAGTCACTTAGAGGGTGAGGAGTTTGTAAAGAGTGTATTAGATATGTATGGTGTTACTTTTGAGATTCCACCTGAAGATCTAAAAAGATTGCCTAAACAAGGAGCTTTTATTACACTATCTAATCATCCACTGGGCGGGCTTGACGGGATATTGTTGCTTAAGTTAATGTTTGAACACCGCTCGGATTACAAGATAATAGCTAATTTTCTTTTGCATAATTTCACTCCTTTGAAACGATATATTATGCCTGTTAATCCTTTCGAAAATAGAAAGGAAGTAAAATCTAGTCTTGTAGGAATTAGAGGAGCAATTTCGCATCTTAAGGAAGGGAAACCATTGGGAATATTTCCTGCAGGAGAAGTGTCTACAATGAAGGAGGGTAAGCATTATGTGGATAAACCTTGGGAGCCAGGAGCAATGAGATTAGTTAAGAAAGCTAAGGTACCTGTAATTCCGGTATATTTTCATGCAAGAAATAGTAGGCTTTTTTATCAATTGGCTTCTATTAATGATACGCTAAGAACAGCTAAATTACCAAGCGAACTTTTTTCTCAAGAAAATAAAGTCATTAAAGTAAGGATAGGTAACCCTGTTTCAGTAAAAGATCAAGAAGAATATGGTAACATAGAAGATTTTACAAATTTTTTGCGTAAAAAAACTTATATGTTAGCTAATCCATATGAGAAGAAAACATTGATGGAATCTATTCCTCAGAATTTAAAAATACCAAAGTCTCCGAAAGAAATCGCGGTAGAAGGAAGTATTAATTCTATAGAGTCGGAACTTACATTTTGTCGTGATAATGATATGCGTTTATTAGCGAGTAAAAATTATGAAGTTTTTCTTGCTAAAAAAGAGTGTATTCCGAATGTTGTACACGAAATTGGTCGATTACGCGAAATCACATTTAGAGAGATTGGAGAAGGAACAAATCAATCTATCGATTTAGATCCTTTTGATGATTATTATCATCATATGTTTTTATGGGATGCGAAGGCTAAAAAACTAGCTGGAGCGTATAGAATGGGGATGGGGAATGAAATTTATTCGAATTTTGGAATTGATGGATTTTATTTACAAGATCTATTTAGGTTCGAACCAGAATTACATAAAATGATGAGTGAATCTATTGAAATGGGTAGAGCATTTATCATAAAAGAATATCAACAACGTCCGATGCCGTTATTTTTACTTTGGAAAGGGATTGTGCACTGTACACTTCGTTTTCCAGATCATAAATATTTAATCGGTGGTGTAAGTATAAGTAATAAGTTTAGTAATTTTTCTAAATCATTGATGATCGAGTTTATGAAATCTCATTATTACGATCCTTATGTGGCACAATATGTTAGACCTAAAAAAGAATTTAAGGTTAAACTTAAGGATGCGGATAAGGATTTTGTGTTTGATGAGAGTAGAAGTGATCTTAATAAATTTGATAAAATTATTGATGAAATCGAACCTGGAAGTCTTCGTATACCAGTTTTGATAAAAAAATACATTAAACAAAACGCTAAGGTTGTAGCGTTTAATGTTGATCCATTATTTAATAATGCTGTGGATGGATTGATGTATATAAGAATAGCAGACTTGCCTGATAGCACGGTTAAACCGGTAATGGAAGAGTTTCAGGCGGAATTAGAACAGAAGTATTTTAAAAATGCCGACAAATAATCGGTAATTGGTAGTTTTTTTGTGTAGTTAATCGTAAAATTCCCGTTTTTTCTTACTCTATTCTTTTAGAATACTGATATATTTCACTAATTTGATGATTAAAATATCTTGAAGTGGTTGTACAATATATTTACTTTGCTATTGCGTTATTAGGCGTTATATTATTTCTTTTTCTTAATAAAAGACTTTTTAAGTGGTTACAAAGCAAAATAAGTAAACTAGAAAACAATATTTTTTTTGGAAGAACTAAATTCTCTCAGTTCTTTAGATTTATAACTCCTAGAAGAGAAAGACATATTCTTACGTTCATTATAAGGCTTTTAAAGATAACTGTAATCTTTATTTTTTTCATATTCTATCTTCCTTTTCTATTTAGTCTGGTTCCACAAACGAAGGAGTATGCTGATGTTGTTTTAGGGTATATAAAGAAACCTTTAGTGTTTTTATATGAAGGGTTAGTGGGTTTTATACCGAACTTATTTTTTATTATTGTTATCTTTTTTGTGACTAAATATCTAATAAGGTTTTTAAAATATGTAACAGCAGAATTAGAAAAAGAAGCAGTGCGTCTAGATGGTTTTCATGCAGATTGGGCAAGACCGACTTTTAACTTGTTACGTGTTTTTATAATTGCTTTTGCACTCATAATTGTCTTTCCATACATACCAGGTTCTGATTCTCCTGCTTTTAAAGGCTTGTCAATTTTCTTTGGTATTTTATTTTCTTTGGGATCCACCTCTGCGATATCTAATATTGTAGCAGGTGTTGTGATAACGTATATGCGACCTTTTAAAGTAGGTGATAGGGTTGAGATAGGAAATACTATTGGAGATGTTACAGAAAGAAGTCTTTTGGTAACACGAATCCGTACAATAAAAAACCTGGATGTGACAATTCCTAACTCTTCAATTTTAGGAAATCATATTATCAATTTTACTAAGAACGCTTCAGAAGATGTAGGTGTTATTCTGCATACTTCGGTTACCATTGGATATGATGTGTCTAGTAATGACGTTATAGAGGCATTAAAAAAAGGAGCAAAGAATACGGATCAGGTTTTAAGCGAACCCGTACCCTTTGTTTTGATTAAAAGTTTGGATGATTTTTACGTAAATTATGAATTAAATGTTTACACCAAAAATCCAGAAAAGTCAGCTGCTATTTATTCGATACTACATGAGAATATTAAAAATGAATTACATCAATCGGGAATAGAAATTCTATCCCCACACTATCATGCCGTAAGAGATGGAAACAATCTGGCAGTTCCGCCTTCGAACATTCCTGAAAACTATGCTAAACCAGGGTTTAAGATTGACAAGTAATTTGATTAAAACCTATGTAGTTTGTAAAACGCTTTTATTTACAAAATCGTGGCAATATTCTTTAATTTGATTTCTTGTTTTGGTAAAAGCTGCATGAATTTCTTCTTCAGTTCCTTCTACTTTTGAAGGATCAAAAAAGTTGTAATGCAAGCGTTCTGCTTTTCCTGGAAAAAAAGGGCACCTTTCTTTTGCATTATCACAAACTGTGAGAATATAATCGAATTTTAGATCTAAATATTCTTCTAGGTTGTTAGATGTATGATTAGAGATATCAATTCCATCTTCTTTCATAATGGCGATAGCTCTAGGGTTTACACCATGAGTTTCTACTCCGGCACTATAAACCGTTGCACTATCTTTTGCAAAATGTTTTAAATAGCCTTCTGCCATTTGACTTCTACAGGAATTTCCTGTGCATAATACTAAAATGTTCATTATTGTGGTGTTTTTTGTGGTTACATTATTGTTTTACTTCTACGTTCTAAAATGATATTGTCATACCATATGTTAGACAATTTGCCTATTTTTTCTCTATATCCAATGACTCTAAATCCTAGGGATGTGTGTAGATGAATGCTAGCTTTATTATTACTAAATATTCCTGCTTGTAGGGTCCAAAATCCTTTTTTTTCGCTTTCTTCAATTAATTTAGTCAAAAGTAACTTGCCGACTCCCAAATTCCTACGATTTGATGTTATGTAAATACTAATTTCTGCAACGCCTCTATAAACATCTCTTGTAGAGACAGGAGCTAAAGCTGCCCAACCAATAATTTCATTATTTAGAACAGCTTTTAATCTGCAGGATCCAATATGAACTTGATTCCATTGTTCCCATTTTGGGATCTTGGTTTCGAAAGTTGCTATACCAGTATCTATTCCTTCTTTGTAGATTTTAGCAATATCTTGCCAATCTTCTTCATTAAAAGTTAATATTTCTATTTTTGGTTTCATCTAGCAACATCCACTTCCTGGTGCACAAGAATTTGCTTCGACAGCAGATGATTCTGGAACTCCACAGGTTTCTTTCGCTTTACAATCGGTAGGGTTTACGGCAAGTTTTACTATTAGTTGTCCATCATTTATATTAAATCCAGTAATATGTAAATGTGCAGTGTGAAACATAGAATTTCCGTATTCGATTTTTACTGGAGCATCCATTTCATAAGCAGTCATTGTTCCTACTTTTCTAAGAATGCCTAATGCCTTATAGGAACTTAGATAATCTCGTTTCCCTAATTCATTTGGACTTTCCCATAACTGAATGATTGTTTCTTTCCAAGAATCTGTTCCTGCTCCACAATCAACAGAGTCTATGGTTACATGTTTTACTTCTGTAATATGATAATTAGCACCTACCAGCATTCCAGGCGCATATTCAAACAGTAAAGGTTTGTCTTGATGTTCTCCTAATAATGAAATAAATTCTGATGTATTCATAATATAATAATTTATTTTTTTGTTTAACAACAGTTCTGTTTCGTGGTATTAAAAAATGAATTGAGGTTTTGTTGTAATTCATTCCATTTGTCAATATTGATACAATAACACATACTTTTTCCTTCGACTTCTCCTTTTAGGAGGCCGATACTTTTTAATTCCTTGAGATGTTGTGATATAGTAGCTTGTGCTAAACCTATTTCTTCTACCAAATCATTACATATACAAGCATCTTGTTTACTTATATATTGAAGTATGGCGATACGCGCAGGATGCCCAAGTATTTTAAAAGTTTGAGCTAGTTCGTTTTGTTGTTGATCGAATATTTGAGTTTTGGTAATACCCATAATGTAATTTTAATATCGCAATATTACGATATTAAAATGAAACAAAAAAGCCAGAATAATATTTTCTGGCTTTTTTGTTTTTTAGAACCAAGGTTTTTTACCTACTTGATAGGTTTGGTAGAATTCTTCATCAGATTTGGTCAAGTAAATAATCCCCTCAATTAATCCTACAATACCACCTGCACCACAGGTAACTACTGATATAATTAATTGGATAATACCTTCTTTATTGTACCCTAAAACAAATTTATGAATCCCTAATGATCCAAAAAGTATTCCTAAGATACCTGCAAGAACTTTTTTGTTATCACCTGTTACTTCGTTAAATGTTTCTTTGGCCCCTTCGGCAAACTCACTAGCTGTTTCTTTTGCTGCATCAAGCGCTTCTTCAGCTCCTTTTTTCAGATCATCTCCCAAATTGTTGTTTTCTTCACTCATAATTTTGTTATATACAATTGATTAGTGCGTAGAAAGTTACAAAAAAATATGATTATATAGAATCATTATAAAAAAGGTAACACAATGAAAATCTTCAAATATGATCTGTTAAAACCTTTTTTAAAGCTGTAATTAGATTGTAAGCTTATAAAAATGCTTTATCTATAGGTTCCCAAAGCTCAATTTTATTGCCTTCGGGATCTACAATCCATCCAAATTTACCATATTCATATTCTTCTATTTCACCAACTATTTTTACCCCTTCTTCTTTTAGAACTTTTAAGAGTTCTACTAGGTTTTCTACTCTAAAATTCATCATGAATTCTTTTTTGCTAGGAGAAAAATAGTTGGTGTCTTCTTTAAAAGGGCTCCATTGCGTAGAACAATCATTGCCATCTTTGTCTTTCCACCAAAAAGTACATCCATAATCATCTACAGGTAACCCTAAATGTTTGCCATACCATTCTTTTGTTGTTTTTGGATCTTTTGTTTTGAAAAAAAAACCTCCTAGCCCTGTTACTCTTTTCATCTATCTTTATTTCTTTTTTATATTAGTTTCATATATGTTAATCCACTCTTGGGGAGTCATTTTAGCAGCTAATTCTCCAATTAGTTGTAAAGGAATTTGATCAATTTTCTTAAAACGAATACAACTTTTACCCATATCTAACTTAGTTTTTACATATTTAGGATACTCCCCTACAAACCAATCCATTAATTCTTTATCCGCATAAATCCCCATATGATATACAGCAATAAAATTTTTCTGAGATGCAATATTCATAAATGGTAACGGTAATTTTGGGTCACAATGATATCCATTGGGATATGTTTCGTGGGGGATCACATATCCTATTAATCCATAATTCATTACTTCAGAGAATCCTTCTGGGAGATTATCTAAAATCACCCTTCTTAAATTTTGCATAACCTCTTTACGTTCTTCGGGTATAGCTTCAATATATTCATCTGGTGTGTTTGCTTTGTGTTGCATACTGTTTATGTTTTAATTATTGAGATGGTTTTCTATGTAGCATGAGTCCTGAAATCAGTGAAATAATAAATCCGATGATAAGGACTGTTACAGACATCAATAAAAAATTCATTAAAGGATTTGAAAATAATTCTTTTTGAGTCTCTAATTCTGAAAGCTTTATTTTAAATTCTTCTTCAGAAAGAGTAGTACGCATTTCTTCTATAATGTGACCATAATATTCTGCAGAAAAATTAGGGTTGATATACTTTATATAAACTACATCTAATAATCCAAATGCGATTGCGGCAAATAAAGAAATCAATAATCCAATTATCAATGCTTTTCCGAAAGATACTGTACCATTATTTTCTATATCTCTGTAATGCTTTATGCCAAAGTATACGAAAATAAGGGATACTACCATACTGGCATATCCAATTACTTCTTGTAGGGAATAGGATAAACTTTTTCCAAGAGTCAATGCTAAAGTAAATAGTATACATATGGTTATTGCACCATATATTCCATAACGTACAACTGTATTTTTCATTTGTGTTTTGTTTTATGATTTAGTCAAAAGTAGTTTCGATAATCAAAAAATCACTCATACTAAAGTATGAATTGTATAGCACTTTTGTGCTAAAAGCCTTAAAATTGGATAATTCGAAGTTCTTTGGCGATCTGTATGGCTTGTGTACGGCGTTTAGCATTTAACTTGACTAAGATGTTTGATACATGTGTTTTGATGGTACTTTCGGACACAAAAAGTTTCTTTGCTATTTCTTTATTAGATAATCCCGATGCTATTTCGCATAATACCTCATATTCCCGTTTGCTTAAACCTAATGTTTTGATTTTTTCGTGATCTATTTCTTTTGAATTACTTTTTTCTCTGTGAAGTACTTTTTTATTAATTATGATTCCAATAACAAAAAAAACGATGGCTATTCCTGCAATAATAAATTCTATAGAGGTGTGACCAGATACAAGACTGTATTTACTTAACTGAAAAAGTAGAAGTAATGCTAAAACTAATGCTCCGAAGATGAATATGGTTTTCTTCACCATATAAATTTACTAAAACAAGATGTAATTGATTGTTTTTTTTGGGTTACTAAACAAATTATTTAGAAAGCAAGTCAATCTCTTTTTGAAGATTTTGTTTAGCTTGTTTTTCTAGTATACTATAAAAATGCCTTGTTTTATAAATCTTAGGCATTTCAATGAAGTGTTGTAGTACTTTGATCCTGCCTTTATTGTACATAAAATCTGGGTAGTATTTATATTCTTTTCTAACTTGTTTAAAGTACATTTCATAATCGGTCCAACGACTTCCTAGAATTGAAAGATCAGCATCCGTAAAATAATTAACATCGTTGTTTTTAGAAATTTGATGGCCTTTGGTTGCTAAAATTATTTCTTTACAAAGCTCAACTCTTTCTGAACTAATAAATAATGAGGATAATACTTCTTCAGCTTTTTGTGCACTTCGTTCTTCATTATCTTGTTTTAAAACGTTGTAAATGCAATCATGATAGAACAATGAAAATAACACAATATCCCAGTCTACAATTTCTTCTTGTACCGAAAGTAAATTTTGATACAAATTTTCTAGATGCGATAGATTATGGTAATATCGACTTTTTTTATTGTGATTTTTGATTACATAATCCCATAGAGAACTGGAAATTTTTTGATTTTCAGAATATTTGGTAATCAGTTGTATGAATATTTCTTCTAGCAAAATTCAGCTTTGATTTTATCTACAATTGTTTGAGCAAGTTTTTCTTTAGACTCAATTGTCCAACCAGCAATATGAGGACTAAGAATTACATTGTCCATTTTTATTAAGTCTTTTAGTGGTTTGGGCATTTCAGCTTCTGAAGAAAATAATTGTTCAAAAGAAGATTTTTCGTATTCGAGGACGTCTAATCCTGCTCCTAAAATTTTCCCTGATTGTAACCCATCTACCAAGTCTTTGGTAACTACACTTTTTCCTCTAGCAGTATTGATGAGCCAAAATGGTTTTTTGAATTTATCGATAAACTTAGCGTCTATCATTTTGTTGGTTAAAGGAGTCCAAGGTGTATGCAAACTTAAAACATCTGTTTTTTCAAAAAGTTCTTCTAGGCTAACTTGAGTAGCATCGCTATTCTCCACATCTTCTTTGATATCGTAGCAAATTACTTCTACATCGAAACCTCTCAATTTACGGGCAAATGCCCTTCCCATATTACCATATCCAATGATACCAATAGTTTTTAAATCTAGTTCAATTCCACGATTTGCTTCGCGGTTCCAATGACCATTCTTTACCTGACGATCTGCTGTGTTTAATTTGTTGAATAGTGATAAAATCATTCCTAAAGCGTGTTCTCCTACAGCATTACGATTTCCCTCGGGAGCAGAAAAGAGTTTAATGCCTTTTTTTTCTGCATAATCGGTATCAATACTTTCTAAACCTGCACCAACGCGACCAATAAACTTTAGGTTTGTAGCTTTATCTAAAAAATCTTTATCAATTTTAATACGGGACCTGATTATGATTCCATCATATTCTTTTATTATTGATTCGATTTCAGGCTTTGTAGACGTATAACTTTTTTCGTTTTCAAACCCTAAATTATTTAATTGGTTTATTAAGAGAGGATGATTAGCATCTATATGCAGTATTTTCATGAACGATATTATTAGTATTTCAAAAATAACTAATAAAAGATAAAATAATTTTAATGGAAGTATAATAATATCGGATATCGTCTTTTAAAGTTATTAGATGATTAAATTGCAGAATTTGATGGAATAAAAACAGTTTTGATTCTATCGATAATTCCCTGTAGGATGCTAAAGATTGCATCAGAAGAAAAACCACCAATAAGTGCCATTAGTCCTTTGTTGAATAGATTAATTTGCTGAGCATCTTTTTGATAAAAAGAAATAATCTCCGAAGAAATTAGCCCAGCAATAACTCCCAAGATAATTAATGCGACGTAGTAGATCGTATCTTCTGGAACCAAAGTGCCATTTTTTACTGCCGTACTTACATTTTTTAGTAAATAAAAAAGTACTCCTAAACCTGATATAGCAGTTAGAAAACCTAAATTTAGGAGTAATGAAAGACCTTGGTTATCCATAATACCTTTGTCCAATGAATCGTTATTTACTTCTGGAGAAAGTCCAGTAATGATAAATGCGATTAGAAAAATTATAGATAATATGATTAAGTTTCTTACCAAAGGTAATTTGCTGAACAATGTCTTTCCTTTTTCTTCTTCTCTAAGTTTTTTAGTGTACTCAATAGATTTTGGTGTAGCAGGTGAAATATTTTTGCATAATATGTTATGAGAATTAATAAGATCATCTACTGTACTATTTTGAATAAGCGTATTCACCTCTGTATTTATAGTTATACCATTAAAAATAGCATAAGAGAGCATATTATTTATTTCATTACTAAGCTTATGAATGATTTCTTTAGAAATTCCAGGAACTATTTCAGGTTTTGGAGAGATAGTTTTTACTGTTTTATCGGTAGCTTTACTGATGTTAGTTGCAGTTGCCATGGTGTTAAGAATTTATCGATAGTTATTTAGTACTTTAAAACTATAAAATTATAATCAGTAAAAAACATAGTATTTATACCTGTTTTTAAGCTAGCATTTTTCTATAAATCTAACCGCCAGAATAAATGTTGTTTTTAATATATTATAGAGATAGTTAGATTATTTACAAAGTTTAAATATCATTCTATTTGATAAAACCAGAAATTGCTTAGATACTTGGGGAGTTTTTTTTATATATTTATTAGGAAATACCATTATAATAGCGTGTTATAAAAAAACACTACTATACTTATGTTAAACAAGTAGTTTTATTTTGTAAATTGACTGAAAATTATGAGAAAGTATAGTTAAATGACTTTGCTTATGTATAATAATTCAAAACCCAAAATTAAAATATGATGAGATCACTACTATTATTATTTGCTGTTACCCTTTTGTTTTCTTGTAAAACTCAACAAAAAGGAGAATCTTTAGGTGGAAACGAGGATATTGAGGCTATAGCAGAAGATGAATTACTTACAGGAAAAGTGTTAGGTAAAAGGAAGAAGAAAATGGAATATGTAGCTGTTAAGTTAGTTGTAGATGAAAATACTTGTATGAAGGCTTATACAGATAAAGATGGTCTATATGATTTTTTAATCAATCCAAGTAAGTTAAAAGCTGATAGTTATTTTGAGTTTGTTTATAAGGGATACGCTAAAAAACAGATTCCTTATAGTGAGATAGCAGAAAAAGGTACTGTTACTTTAAGCACAAAAGGAGAGGTTGTAACAACCACAGATTATCGTTTGTTTTATGAGGCAATTAGATCTTGTAAGGACGAATTATAATTGGTAAAATTGCTTAATAGGTAAAAACTATGTCTTTTTTAGTACTTATTAAACTAGTTTAATTTTCTTTTTGTCTTTAGCAGATTTATAAATTGCTTCTACAATTCTAATGTCTTTTATACCTTCTTCACCGGGAACTAAGACATCAGTATTATTTATTATAGATAAAGCATCATCATCCATTTGTTTGGCTTGTTGGTTTTCTATATATGTATTTAATAAAGTTCCGTCACTGGCTTCGCCTTGTACGCCACCATACATTGAAAATGGTTGTAGTTGATACCATCCATTATTAGTGTTTACGCGTAACCGATGCATATCATGTCCAACACTTGTTTTTCCATGGGCTATTGCGCCTGAGGGGAACTCTAATGTAAAATGCGTTGTTTCATCGGTTTCAGTAAATATATCTGGTCTTGTAGTCATTTGTTCAGCTACTACAGATATTGGTTCTTCTGCGGTTGCATACCTCGCCGCATTTAATGAATATACACCTAGGTCATACATAGTTCCTCCTCCTAAAGCTGCATCTAGTCTCCAGCTTCTTTCTGGATTTCTTACATGATAACCAATTTCAGCATAAACTTCTTTAATATTTCCATAAGGTTTGGTAGTAGCCCATTTTATAACTTGTTGTGTATTGGGTTCGTGTTGCATTCGATATCCAATAGATAGTTTAACTTTATTTTTTTTACAAGCACTAATGATGGATTGACATTCTTTTTCGGTTTTTGCCATCGGTTTTTCACACCATACATGTTTTCCTGTATTAGCCGCTTTAATTGCATATTTTGCGTGCAAACCGGTAGGTAGTACAATATATATTACATCTATATCTGGATTATCCGCAATACGGTCCATATTCTCATAGTTATAAACATTTTTATCTGGAATATTATATTTCTTTTGCCAGATAGGTATTTTAGATGGTGTTCCAGTAACTATTCCAGTCAATTGGCAATGTTTTGTTAATTGTAATGCTGGTGCTAGGACTGAAGTACTATAGTTGCCTAATGCTACTAAACATACTCCTAGTTTTTTATTTGGAGTATTAGAAAATAAATGTGTGGATGGTATAAGACTATAACTCGCTATTAACCCAATATTTCGGATAAATGACCTTCTATTTATATTCATAAACCTATTTTATTAAATTTTTTTAGAGGAAAAATCTATTAAAACAATATCGAAATTTAAATATCAATATACTGCGAAACAGTTCTTTCGCTTTCTACTTCTCCGGTATGTTTAGTGCTTGCTTTTTCAAATAATAGAACGTGAACTTCTTCATCATTTTCTGTAGAAGGACAATGTTCCACTCCTTTTGGCACAACAATGATTTCCCCTGCATTAACTTTAACAGTTTTATCTCTAAACTTCATGAAAAGTGTACCTTTTACGACCTGAAAAAGTTCGTCTTCGTCGTCATGCTTATGCCAAATAAAATCACCGCTTAACTTTGCAAGATAAACTTGATTGTTATCCACCATTGCTATGCGATGTGGATGCCATTGCTTGTTAAATTGAGATAGTTTATCTTTAATATTAATTGCTTCCATGTTTTCAACTTAATTATGTCAAAACAAGGTACTTATTTCTTTATTGATTCTGGTAGGTCTTAACGTTTCTTTATGGAGTAAACACCACATGGTTTTGGCGGTAACTATTACTTTTTGAGTAGAAGTTTTTATTATTTTAGTGTGTCGTTCACTTTTTGCACCATGATGATGATCAATCCATGTTTGGATTGTTAGTTCATCATGTTCAACGGCTGGACTGTGATATTCTATGAAATGATTTAAAACTACCCATACGTAGGTGTCTCTAATCGTTTCTGTTGTTTTTGTTTCCCAATGTTTTTTTGCAATATCCTGTACCCAATGCAAGTAGGTAACATTATTTACATGATTCATATCATCAATTGCGGATTTTGGTACCGTGATAGTATATTGAAATACGTCAGAGTTCATAATAAGAGTAGTACTAATTATAATTAATGGAGTTCTAAAACTTAAAACCCAAGTATTAATTTTGCGATGTAAAAAAACAAGAAAATTCCAAAAATATCATTACTAGTAGTAATAAATGGACCAGTTGCAATAGCTGGATCAATACCTCTTTTGTCAAGAATTATAGGAACAAATGTACCTATCAAAGCGGCTACTATGATTACACTCATAAGCGCTGTAGCGATAGTTAAACTAAATGAAATTTCGTAGCTCATAACAATTCCAAATAGTATCACTAAAAGAGCTAGAGCAACTCCATTTATTAGACTAAGCCCAATTTCCTTTAATAATCGTTTCCAAAGACTGCCTTTTACATTGTCATTTGCCAAACCTTGCACAATAATGGCTGAAGATTGAACTCCCACATTACCTGCCATCGCTGCAATAAGAGGTGTGTAAAAGAATAGATCTCGTATTCTAGGATTGGTCATTACATCTTCAAAATCTTGCATAATAAAAACACTTCCTAAACCTCCAAATAACCCTAGAATTAACCAAGGTAAACGTGCTCTAGTAAGTTCCCATACATTATCATCGGCTTCTACATCCTGAGATATACCAGCTGCCATTTGGTAATCTTTTTCTGCTTCTTCCTTAATAAAATCAACCATGTCATCAATTGTGATACGACCAACAAGAACCGTTTCATGATCAACTACAGGAATGGCCTCGAGATCATATTTTTGCATAATTCTTGCTACTTCTTCACCTTCAGTTTCTATATTAACATAGTCTACTTTAGGGATATAAACATCTCTGATATATGCTTTTGTAGGAGCAGTAAGTAAATCTTTAAGAGATAATCTTCCTTTTAATTTTCCTTCTTTATCTATTACATAGATTGAATGTACTCTGGTTACTTTTTCTGCCTGACGACGCATTTCCCGAACACACCCGGCAACTGTCCAAGTTTCTTTTACTTTTACAAGTTCTTTTGCCATTAATCCTCCTGCTTTATCTTCTTCATACAGCAGCAGTTCTTTTATATCTTCAGCGTGTTTTTCATCCTCAATCTCAGCGATTACCTCTTCTGCACGATCTTCAGGAAGTTCTGCAATAATATCTGCAGCATCATCCGTGTCCATTTCTTCTAACTCTTCTGCAATTTCTTTTACAGATAGGTTTTCAAGAATACGTTCTCGGAAATCTTCTTCTAACTCCATTAGAGCCTCCGAAGATTTTTCACTATCTAATAATTTAATTAAGTAAGTTGCTTGATATAAGTTAAGCTCACCGATTATTTCGGCAATATCGGCAAAGTGGATTTCATCGAGCATTTCTTGTAAACGAGTATCGCTTACATCTTCAATAAGATGCTTTACTTGATCGATAAGCTCATCTGAAATCTCGAATGACATAGTGTACTTGTTTATGGGATTTCTTTACAAACGCTCACAAAGATAACCAAAGAATTGAATTGCAGTTTAGATTGACGTTAAATGAATTAAATTCTTGATTTTTCAATCAACAAAGTGAGTTCTATAAATTGATCAACACTTAACTGTTCTGGTCTTTTAGTTAGTATTTCCATTTCTTTTATTTCATCAGGTAATTGAAATGTTTTAAGACTGTTTCTCAATGTTTTTCTTCGTTGCCCAAAAGAAGTCTTGACTACTTTATAAAAAAGTTTTTCATCACAAGGAAGTGTGTGATTTGATTTTCGAATCAATCGTAAAACTCCGCTATCCACCTTGGGCGGAGGATTAAAAACAGAAGGAGGAACTGTAAATAAATACTCAGCATTATAAAATGCCTGGGTTAATACCGATAAAATACCGTAGGCTTTACTTCCTGGTTTTTCACAAATACGTTGGGCTACTTCTTTCTGAAACATCCCGGTAAACTCAGGAATTCGTTTTCGTTTTTCTAATGTCTTAAAAACAATTTGAGAGGAAATGTTATATGGAAAGTTACCAGTAATAGCAAATGGATCATTGTCAAATAATGTATCTAAATCGTATTTAAGAAAGTCTGCTTCGATAACTTTAAAAGCTCCTTTTCCATTTCTAATTTCTGGATGTTCTAAAGGGAAACTAGTATTGAGGTAATCTATAGATTCTGTATCTAAATCCATAGCAATTAAATCTACATCTTTTTGTAGTATATATTTAGTAAGTACACCCATTCCTGGACCTATCTCAATTACATTAGTATAACCGTTTAGTGTTAATGTGTCTCCAATTTTTTTAGCAATATTTTCATCTTTTAGGAAATGCTGACCCAAATGTTTTTTAGCACGCACAGCAGTTTTTTCTGTTCGAACTCTATCGTTAGATGATTGCTTTTTATTTTTTTTAAATTTAGAGGACATCCTAAACTTGTTTTGTTAATGGTTTTATATTTTCTAGGATTGTCTTTTCGATTTCTATTCTATCTTTTTTTGAAAGCCAAGAAATTTCAAGATCAATTTTTTCTCCGTCTGTAGTAATAACATAAGGTTCAGAACCACCCTTAGCAGGATAAAAACTTTGGATTAAATTATAGGGTATATCTTGGTTGCCGATATTTATATAATCTTCATAGGTAGTAATACCAGGATTGTTAGAACGTATTATTAAAAATGCGGATATTATAAATAAAGCAATAAGAACTACAGTTATAATTTTTTCGAAAATAGAGCTTGCTATAAAAAATGAAACAATATTTAAAAAAACACTAATTATAAAAACCCCAAAACCAGCACATACTATAAGACCAAAAATCTTAATAGCATACAGTAATGTTGGTCTATATTGTTTCATATTATTGTTCACTAATAATTTCTAATTCTGTTCTAAACGCAACAAAATGTCCTGCAAATCGATTTGTTTTAGCTCTTAATCTTTCTGCGTCTACTTTATAATATTGTTCTAAGGTACTTTTACTATCCGTTGTGTATTGTACAGAATATGTATAGCCTCCCATTTCCTCTTCCACCAACACCTTACTCATTAAGGCTTTACTAAACTTCCCTGTTGCGAGCATATCAGGAATATGCTCATTTTTCATCCAGGATAACCATTCTTGGTGCTTAGTCTCTTCTATATTAATAGTAACATTGTAAATATACATATTCGTAATTGTCTTTATTGATTAAAGGGAATCAATGCTTTTATAATTAACTTACAAAGTTACGAAGAAGCTTAGACCTGTTATAACGATCACATTGTTATTTGAGTTTTGGATAGAATAATATATAGAAGGAAAATATATTTTAAAAAGAATCAATTGATGGCATCACCACGCAGTGTTCGATACTTTTTTCTAGCATCTACAAAATAGATACTGTCCGCGTGATTAAAGATTAACTTCTCATATAATTCTTTTGCTTTTTCAGGTTCACCCAGAATGTTTACATATAATTCTGCTAACCAGTAATAGGCATCATCTACCAATATGTCATCAGGATAGAATTCGATGATTTTGAGATAGTTTACTTTTGCTTTTTCGAATTCTTTTTCTTTTTCAAATAATTTCGCTTGTCTAAGAAAAGCTTCATCTTCAATTTTTTCTCCTTTGTGATTCACTAAAATTTCTTCGTATTTAGTGATTGCTTCTTGGTTTTTATTTTGAAAAGCTAACAAGTCAGCTCTGGCAAAAATCTTTAAAGCTGTTTGCGTCGAATCTTCTAAAGAATTATCACTTATAATAAGACTTAATTCCATAGCATCATTAGCAATTAATTGAGAGGTAGATGATTTTAGTACATCTAACTGAGTTTGCGCCCAAGCAAAATCCCCTTTATAATAACTAGTTTTAGCTACTTTAAAACGTGCATCTTGGGCTAGAAAGTTATTTTTTAATGCATTCTGTACTTGCGTATAATAGATAAGTGCTTGATTAAATTTTTGATCTAAAACTAAAATATCTGCAATTTTCATTTTAGCTCTAGAAGATTGAAATCTCGAAAGTCTTTCTTGATTTAATAGACGTTTTAAGAATTCAATTGCTTCTTTTTTATTATCCTGATTGAATGCTAAAAAATGAGCGTAATCTATTTGTAAACCGATGGTTTGCGAGCCTTTTCCATAGGTTTCGAATACTTCTTCGTACTGTTGTTTGATTTCTTTGTAATCCTTTTTATCAGCAAGATCGGTTTTTGCTTTTAAAATGATTTTATGAGCTGTCAATTTCATATCATTCCCAGCAGGTGCGTTTAGTATGTAATCTAAAATCTGGGTAGCGGATTTTATATCTTTAGCGCCTATAGCAATTCGGGCAAGCCCAATGATACCTTGTAACCCTTGATCTTTTCTTTTATAGATTGCTTTTTCTTGTACAAACGCTTTTTTAAAGTCCTTTTGTTGAACAAAAAGCCAACTTAACATCTCATTATATATAATATCAGGATTTTGTTGTAATTTTTTGATTAATAATTTTCTGAAAATAACATTGGCATTATTTAATGGGTCATCTGTGATATATTGATTAAAATTACGTTGAACAATGTTTTTATAATTTGGTTGTAATTGTAGTAATGAAAGATAACTGTCGAACATTTTTTCTAGTTTACCTTGTTCTCCGTAAATTTTAGCAAGTTGTACATTAAAATTAGCTCCTGGGTTAGATGCCATTCCTTTTTCATAAATTAAGGCTGCTTGATCTAAAAGATTGTATTTTTCAAAAGTTTGCGCTAGTGAATACGCCGCATTTACATTATTACTATTAAAAACTTTTAAAGCTTTATTATAATAGGTAGTGGCTTTTTCAGAATTCCCTTGAACTTCGTAATGGTGACCCAACTCAACAAGTAGTTGTGCGTTCTTTGGTTTATTCTCAATTTGCTTCTGCAGAATTTTTTCTGCTTTTTCAAACTGTTCTAATTGTTGATGAGATTCTACCAGACCTAGGAGATAGGTAATCCGATTAGGGTTTCTGGTATGTAATTTTTTATATACGGAAAGTGCTTTTTCATATTCACCTTGTTGTACATAGTTTTTTGCTAGCTGTTCGGATTGACCAAACATGGGTATAGCAAAAAGAAAAATGATACAAAGATAAATAAAGCGCATGCTGCAAGTTTTTTTGTAAATATAGCAAAATGCGCTTTGATATTATGTTATAAGTATTGTTAAACTAGCTGATTATCTAGCTCTAAAAGAATTAGTCGATATATTCAAACCCACAATAAGGTACTAAAACATCTGGTATTTTAATCCCTTTAGGCGTTTGATAGTTTTCTAAAATACCAGCTAATACTCTTGGTAATGCTAGAGAACTTCCGTTTAATGTATGAGCTAATTGATTTTTACCATTACCGTCTTTATACCTTAGTTTTAAACGATTGGCTTGATAAGATTCAAAATTAGAAACAGAACTTATTTCTAACCAACGATCTTGAGCGGTAGAAAACACTTCGAAATCATAGGTAAGTGCAGCTGTAAACCCAATATCTCCTCCACATAATCTTAATATACGATAAGGTAATTTTAATTCATTAAGAATTTCCTTTACATGATCTACCATTCCATCTAATGCCTGATAAGAATTTTCAGGTTTTTCGATACGTACAATTTCTACTTTATCAAATTGATGTAAGCGGTTTAACCCACGAACGTGAGCTCCATAAGAACCTGCTTCTCTTCTAAAACAAGGAGTGTATCCAGTACAGCAAATTGGGAGATCATTCTCATTTACTAAATCATCTCTAAACATATTGGTTACCGGAACTTCTGCCGTAGGGATTAAATATAAATCATCTGCTGTAACGTGATACATTTGGCCTTCTTTATCCGGTAATTGGCCAGTACCATAACCAGAAGCTTCATTTACTAAATGAGGAACTTGATATTCTTTATATCCAGCATCTGTATTTTTATCAAGAAAATAACTAATTAGGGCACGTTGTAATCTTGCTCCTTTTCCTTTGTAAACTGGAAATCCGGCACCTGTAATTTTTACTCCTAGTTCAAAATCTATGATGTCATATTTTTTTGCTAATTCCCAATGCGGTAAAGCTCCTTCTTCTAAGGTTGGGATATCACCTTCTCTAAAGACTTCTTCATTATCCTCATCAGTTTGTCCATCAGGAACAGAAGAATGTGGAATGTTAGGAATTGTATATAATAACTCAATAAGTTCAGCTTTTACTTTTGGAAGTCTATCTTCTAAAGTATTCATGCTTTCCTTGATTTGAGAAGCTTTTTGTTTTAATATGTTAGCTTTTTGTTGTTCTCCATTTTTAAACAAAACTCCAATTTCTTTATTCAATTTGTTAGAGTCTGCTTTGATATTATCCAACTTGGACTGTGTAGCACGTCTTTCTTCATCTAAATTGATTACTTTTTCTAGAATTGGAGCAGCATCAAAATTTCTTTTGGCTAATGCAGCAATATATTCTTCTTTATGTGCTATGATTTGTTGTGCAAGTAACATGGTTTTTGTTTTGGGCGATTCCACTCGCTTCCTCGTGGTCGGGCTATCCGCTATATCTTTTGTTTTTCCTTCTACAAGTTCAGGATGATAAAACAAAAGGATGTCGCTGTTATCCCTTTCGCATTAAAGCAGCAAATTTAAAGAAAAGGTTGGTTTTGTATGAATGAGAAAGAATGAATTTTTTAAAAAAGATGAACCTTTTATTTTTTAGACTTATTTCTAGACTTAAAATAGATGATATTATTCGGTGATTACTTGGGGTAAACAATAAAAAAAGCTATGCAACAATGCATAGCTTTTGGGTAATATGACGATGTGGGATCTTGGGGATCAATATTTTTTATGTATGGATTATATGTTTCTTTCTAGAGGCAACTCTCGGTTACTTATTTTATGTTTCATATAAACAACACTAATTTGTTATTTTCTCTGATGTAAAAATACTACAGGTCTTTTCAATATTTTCTTAAGATTAGGTGGGAGTATAGTTTCTATAGACCAAATCTAATTTTCTATCGCCCAAAGGAAATTATAGTGATGAGGTTGATTTGTTTCATTTTCCTTGAAGACGTTTTGGGTTATTATTTTTTTGAGGAATTCTCCCCATTTTTATAAAATAAATTAAATTTTCTTGTGCTGTTTATCGATTTAATATCAACTCTTAACGAAAAGAAACTTTGCTTGAGTAACACTTTTTAGATTTAAGTTATTAACTGATTAGAGATGATTTTCTAATTAATGAAGTAAGTAAGAAGTAAGTGATACATAAAATAGTATAAGAAATGATGTGATCAAACGACACAAACCTTGAGTGTCGATAAATGTTCAGGGCTTACAAATCATTAAATATTTCACATATGAAAAAATCAATTTTAAACATCGGAAAAACTTTAAGTAGAGAGGAATTAAAACAAATCAATGGACAAAGTGGAGGTTATTATTGTCCAGGTGGTAATAGCGAGCCGAATGCTCCTAGATGTCCGGTTCCTTGTTTTATGGGTAATTGTTTTTTGTAAATTAATTGTAAACGAGATTGTCTTATTTAAGATAATCTCGTTTTAAATATACTTATTAGCTGCTAAAAACGCACTTAATCTATGTAATGTTTTTATTATTGGAGGTTTTTTCCTACATTTTTATTGAATGAATTAAAGATACCATTTATGAAACTATGTTGTTTTTTATTTACAGTACTTTTCATTCACACAATTTCTGCTCAGAATATAGATGATTACGACGCCGTTATCATTGATTTTATTAAAGGATATAATTATCTATCTCCCACAACGATTTTTGATTTATTAGATGAAAAATATCAGCAGACAAAAACTATTGATGATATTGATCAATTTTTAGAAAGCCATAATAAGACATTAGGCATGATAGAAGACTGTAGAGTAATTTCAAAAAAGAATGGAGAAACGTCATACATCATGCAAGCCGAAAAATCCGTTATGATTATGAAATTTGAGTTTTCTGATCAAAATAAAATTACTCATTATGAGTCAACGGTATTACAAGCTTCATTACCTACATTCTAAAAGCGATTTTGAAAAAATAAGGACTAGATAAAATTTGTCTTATTTAATATGCGGTATTTCCCTATATCAATAATTAAGTTTTATAATTAACTATTTCTTCAAATAATTCCTTAGCTTCTTTATTCTTAGAATATGAGTTTTTAATAATAACTTGGAGTATTTTTTTACATTTATCTAAATCTTTTGTTTTTAAGTATAGGAGTGATTTGTACCAGTATCCTTTTTCGGAGTCAATAAGGTCACTATTAATTAAAGTATCTAAACTCTCTTCAGCCGAAGAATAGTCACCTAGTTCCCAATGAGATATTGCCTTGTATACATATAAAGTACTATTATCCTTATCTTTCTTTAGTAATTTGTCAATATAAATTATTGCTTCTTGATAGTTTTCATTTTTAAAATTATTCTCCGCCAAAGCTAAATCAGGATCTACTTCATTAGGGTTTCTAGTAACTAAGGAAGGTAGTTCATAAGTGCTGTAATTAGTGTAAATTTCCTCAATAGTCTTTTGGTTTTTTTGAAGGTAAAAATTGATAAGCAGTGCAAATAGCGCAACAGCAGCAACAGCAGAAAAATAGGTTAATCTTCTTATTTTATTCTTACGCTTGTTACTGGTTGTAGCCTTGTGTATTACTTGTTTTAATCTATCTGCATTATTTCGATATAAAGTGGTATATTCTTCTACTTCTGTTACATCTATTTTTGAAACATAACTCCATTCTTCTTCATTTAGAGTTTCAAAAATTTGCTTCTCTAAAAGAAATTTTTCTTTAAAATTTTGATCATTGGCAATGGTATCCAAAAAATCATTCCGTTCTTTTTCAGAAAGTTGATTTCTTAAAAAGCGTTCAATTAATATGTCTTCTTCTAAACTCATAATTCTTTTAATGAATTATATCTACTATCTTTTTTAATTAATTCTGCCAAACGTTTTTTGCATTTAAACACGCGTTGTCGAACAACCAATTCAGAGGAATATTCTGTGTTGGCAACAATTTCTTCGTATGGAGTTTTTGCAAAAAAAAGTGTTAAAATCTCTTTACAATTTCCGGTAATTTCTGCAAATTTTTCAATAAACAGTTCTTGTCTCTTTTGCTCTAGAAGGGCAAATGAACTATCTATATATTCATCATGTACTTCAACTTTTTCTACATTTGTTACCCTTTTTTTATGAAGATTTAATTCTCTTCGCCATAAGTTTTTACAAATTGCCATTAAATAGGCATCAAAATCTCCCGAAATACTAAACTTTTCTCTTTTGTATCGAATTATTATCTGAATCAATGATTTTTGAAATATATCTTCTGCATCCTCCGTATTTCCGCTATTTAGAAGGATAAATTTTTTAATTGAAGGGAAGTTTTTATTATATATCTGAGCAATTATTTTTGAATCTTCTTTTACGAGCTCTTTTAAAAAAAAATTACCGTCCATATGTAAATGTTAAAAAGCAAAAATAAAATTTTATACTTTTACGTGGGTAACATTTTAAGTTTTTATGAAGAATAGGAAAATAAAAAACGTAAAAAAAATGAGGAAAAACATTATTTTAGGAGTACTAAGTTGTTTGTTCTTCTTTGCTTGTGAGCAAAATGAGGAACCTACAGAAATCGAAGGAAACGCTAAATTCGATGATTTAACTTTTGTAGATGGAACTCCTGTTCAGTATACCATCGAAGATATAGAAGTTGTGGTTATTTATGAAGTAGGAACTACAGAATCTCAGAAAGCTGAAATTAGAGCGAGGCACGCGACTGAATACGGCCAGGTTAATGTAACTTCCTGTTCATTAAATCCTAATGGAGAAATCTGGAGTTATAGAGATTTGGTGATTCATAATTGGGAAGATGCCCCATATCAGGAATTGAATCATAGAGCTACGGATCCTATTGAAGCAGAAGATCCGGTAGAAAAATCTGTACTTCTTAAAATTGATTATAGAACATATTCAATTAATGATCCAAATATTGTTTGCGATTAATTAAATATTGAAGATTAAGATTAAGAAATATAAAATCTTTTTTTGGCTACTTATTGGGCATATTCTGCCTATAAGTAGCCAAAATTATTATAAACAATTTGTAGAACTCAAAGAAAGTAAAAAGATAATTGAGGAGATAGAGAGTGATCATCTTTTGGGCTTAACAAAAGATACGACCCATATTCTAGAAATGTCTCATTTTTTTTCTGTACAGTGGTACAATAAAAAAAAATATGATCTAGCGATAAAGTATGCGAAGATTGAGATAAGTCATTTTAATGATCAATTAAAAAAAAGTGTTTCTTATGAAAATGCGCTTTATAATTTAGGGAGATTTTATTTTAAAAATAGAGAATTTACTAAGGGAGTTTGGTGTTTTAATAATGTGATAGAAGCTAATATTACAAGAATTAAAGTAGCGAGATCATATGGAGAGTTAGGTAAATATTATAGACGAAAAGGAGAATTATATAAAGCTTTAAATTACTCCAAAAAAGGAATTTACTTATTGGAAACAGATTCAAGTAAGAAAAGTTCGTTAGAATCAAGTCTTTTATCTTTGTATATCAACACTACGATTATTTGCGATGAGTTAGATACCAAAACATCCTCTAGGCAAGGTGTTGAATTATTAAAAAATGCGGATAGTTTAATACAATTAAACGAAAAACTACTTTCACAAAAAAACTTTTATTCGTTAAACGCTACTTATGCAAATTTATACGCTAATGCGTACCTGAATGATTTTAACAAATCCAAATATTATTACATTAGGAATTTAGAAAGAGGAATAGAACAAAAAGACTCCTCGGTAATTTCTAATTCATATGTGAATTTAGGGGAATTGTATTTTGATTACCAAAAAGATAGTGCGCTATTCTATCTGCAACGTAGTTTGATATTTAATAAAAATAATAAAAACAGAAAGGCTGAAAGTTATAGAAATATTGCAAACTATTTTAGAGAACAAGGGAATTATAAATTAGCTCTTCGAAATATTGAAAATTCATTGGGTTGGAGTTTTGGACTAAATGGTGAGCTAACTAATCCCACGCCATCTGAACTACAATTGTTCGACACGGATGATAGAAGAAATGTTTTTAGAGCGTTAAGAAGTAAAATAATAATTCTATTTGATTTATACGAAAAAACTAAAAATCTTAAGTACCTAGAACAGGTAATCAATACAGTAACAATTAGTGATCGACTTGTTACTGTAATTATAGAGAATAGTTTCGAGATTAATACAAAATTATTATGGCGTAAAGAGGCTTCTGATACCTATACCATGGGAGTACGAGCAGCTTATCTTTTGGGAGATAATGCTTCTATATTCCGTTTTATGGAAAAAAACAAGGGCTTATTGCTAATACAAGGTGTTAAAGAAAATACGATTCAATATGACTTGCCAAAAGAATTATTGGACAAAAGATTACGGCTAAAAGAGAATATTTTAAGTCTAGAGGATAACATAAATCAAAATCAGGATATCTATAGTAAAGAAAAAGATTCCTTGTTCGAATTTAAAAAGTCATATCAAGCTTTTAATGATTCGCTCTACATGGTAAATCCAAAATACTTTGATAAAAAATTAAGAATAGAGCCGTTTGCACTTTCACAAGTAAAGGAAAAATTAGATTCGGATACAGTAATTATTTCATATACCCTCGATGAACAAAATGCTGAAGAGAAAAGTGTTTTTGGACTCGTAATCACTTCTAAAAATACATTCAGTTTCAAAGTAAAAAACGCCAATGATTTATTGGTTAATTTAGATGAGTATCGAAGGTTAATATCGAGGCCCTTAAAAAAGAAAAAAGAATTGATATCTTTTAAAGATGTTTCTTACGCTATCTATCAACAACTTTTTCCTGGAGAGCATTTTAAAAAAATGATTAAGAATAAACATTTGGTGTTTATTCCTGATGTTGCTATGCAAAACATCCCTTTTGAAGCTTTTAATGTAAGTGCGGAATCATTGAAATATCTAATTGAGCAAAATGATATTAGTTATACATATTCTGCATCCTTTTTAGAACATAACAGTAAAACCGAAAGAAAAACCAAGCTTAATTTTGTTGGATTTGCACCAATTCAGTTTTCAAATCCCAATCTTCCAGAACTAAGTACTACCGAAGAAGAGGTTTCGTCGATAAATACTATTGTAAAAGGAGAGTCTTACTTGTCGGATCGGGCAAGTAAAGAAATGTTTCTAAAAATGAGTGAGGATGCTAAAATTATACATTTGGCTACTCATGCAAATTCTGGAGAAAAGCCTGAGATTTACTTTTTTAAAGATACTATTAAGCTTCATGAGTTATACACATATAAAAATAATTCAGATCTCGTAGTGTTAAGTGCATGTCAAACTAACCTGGGGAAAATTAATAAAGGAGAGGGTGTCTTTAGTTTAGCAAGAGGGTTCTTTTATGCTGGGGCCAATACCGTTATTTCATCCTTATGGAATGTTAATGATACTTCTACTTCTAATATTATGAAATATTTTTATGAAGATTTAAATGCTTCTTCATCTAAAGTAGAAGCCTTAAGTAATGCTAAACGAAAATACCTAAAAGAACATTCATTATCTGAGATGTCCCCATATTATTGGGCTTCTTTTGTGCTGATTGGTGATACTGATCAAGTTTTTGAAAACAACTTCGTTCCCTACTATATCATGGGATTTCTAATTTTTATCTTTTTTATTTTTATTTTTTTTAAAAAAATGGGTAACAAATCATAAAAGTATGAAGAGTTAGGAGAAATGAAGTTCATTTTGAAAGACTCGATACTACATATGATCACGTTAATATTTTAAAGAGAATAAGGTCTCTTGCAATAAAGAAGCATCGATTTTTTTTAAAACAAAGTCATCTTTCTTATGTATTTCATCATAGGTTTTTATGAAAACATGCTTTTATTAAAGCAGTTTTATGAATCCACAGCTATTATAGACTAGAAATAATGAAAATATAGAAACAACTACCGGTTGTATAAATGTATTGACACAAACCTTGAGTGTCGTAAAATGTTCAAGGACTTAATCATTTTAAATTATTTACTTATGAAAAAATCATTGTTAAACTTAGGGAAAGCACTTAGCAAATCGGAACAAAAAGACATTCACGGAGGAAGAGGAGGTTTTGTGGCGTGCGGTTGTTCTTCGGATTATATTTTAGAAGGAGGAGAATTTGTAAATGGTAGCGAGTGTTCATTTGTTGCAAATGGTACTGCATGGGGAGATCCTTTTCCAGGAGGTCGTTGTTTAGGAAGTGTACAAAATGGAATGTGCTGTGTTTAATGTAAAATTAATTTAATGATGAAAAAATCAATTTTAGATTTCGGTAAAGCGTTAAGCAAATCGGAACAACAACAAATTAACGGAAAAGGGAATATCTACTGGTGTGCAGGAGGTAATTCACATACCACTAATCAATGGTGTCCAGTTCGCTGTTTTATGGGGAATTGTTTGTTGTAAATTAATGATTATCGAGGTTGTCTGAAAAGGGAGCCTCGTTTTTTTAGTTTTAATTGACTCAATGGCTAAGAGTATATATCGTATATTTAATATATGATCACCAGTGCTACGCGTCGTTTTTTAGCCTCACTTTTGATTCTAATAGGTTCATTATATCGAAATAAAAGAACCCGAAAATTTACATTAATCCCTTTGGTTGTAATTGGATTAGGATTTTTGGTTCCCCAAAAAATGATAATTCCTGTACAAGGAGCTACTATAAAGGATTGGGATGACCATTCGTTCTGGGCATATCCTTGGGGAAGTTCAGTCACGCATAAAGGGATTGATATTTTCAAGGAAAAAGGCACCGATGTAATTTCATCTACGCACGGCATTGTGATGTATACCTATGAAGGAGGAAAAGGAGGGAAGACAGTCATGGTTTTGGGTCCTAAATGGCGATTTCATTATTATGCCCATCTTGATGAGGTTGATGCTTTTCCGTTTCAACCAGTAGCGTCCGGAACCAAATTAGGAACAGTAGGAAATACTGGTAATGCTTTAGGTAAACCTCCTCATTTACATTATGCGATCACAACACCGTTTCCTTATTGGTGGTTAAGAGAACCAGAAGTTATACAAGGAAATCGTAAAATGTTTTATCTAGACCCGGATACGTGGCTTAGAAAGTAATACGTAGTAAGAATTCTTACATGTTTTTTAATTTTATACAGGGATTTCTATATTAACTACGGTGCCTCTATTCTCTGTAGAATCTATCATCATTTTACCAGATAAAGGACTTAGTCGGTTTCTGATATTTTTAAAACCAATTCCGTCTTTTATTTTAGAGGTGTCAAAACCAATTCCATTGTCCTCAAAAAGAAGCTGTAATGAAGTTTGGTACTCATTTAGATAAATATCTATATGATCGGCTTTAGCGTGTTTAAGAGTGTTGGTTAATAGTTCTTGAACGATTTTGAATAATTCTTCTTTTAAAGGGCTTTCAATTTCATTGATCTTTTCTTCTGGATGAGGGTTGAAGGATATATTTTGATTACTCCCTTGTTGGATATTATTTACATACTCCTTTATAAGCGTAGAAATACCATTGTTTTGAAACTTTTTGGAAGCTAGATTATGTGATAAATCCCTGACTTGATGATAAGTCTCATCTATTTGTTTTATAATTTTTGTTTGTAACGTTCCGTTGTCATTAGAGCTAGAAAGTTGCAATTTAATACTAGCTAAATTTCCCCCTATACTATCGTGTAATTCTCGTGCAAGACGTTTTCGTTCTTTGTTTTGGCCATCCATAGTGGCATTTATCAGGTTGAGCTCTTGGTCTTTCATCAACCCGTGAACTTTTTGAGAATTGACTTGTTTCTGAGATTTGTTTAATTCAATTTGTGTTTTTAATTTTTGGAAGTATACAAATAACAATGCTATTACTGGTAGCAATACTACCAAAAACCCTATAAGGAATGCTTTTTTAATAGTTCGTTGTCTTTTAAGTTCACTTTCCTTAAGTAGCTTTTCTTCCTTAAGTGATAGAATTTCTTTTTCCTTTTGTAAAGTTTGATACTTAACTTCCATCTCCTTTACAATCGCTTTATTTTGATTCTTAAGAATTTGGTTAGAAATAGATAAATATTGAGTCATCAAATTATAAGCATTTTCATAATCTTTGTCCGCTACCTTAATGTCTTTAAGTACCATAATAACATCTCTTTGTAGCTCAAGTTTATTCCATTGCATAGTATTTACGTAGGCAGTGGACAGGATCATTTCTGCATCTTTAACATGCCCTTGGTTGTAATAAACGATTCCCATTCGTATCACCGCATCTATATAGAGATCATAGAATTTACTTTCTAACGCGATGTCTTTTACAGATCTAAAATACTCGAGCGCGTGTTCTAGGTTATTTTCAAAAAAATCAATTCTACCAAGTTTTAATTGAGTCTCTAGTCGAATTTTATTGTTTTCGTAAATTTTTAATTCTTCTAAAACTTCAAGATATGTGGATTTTGCTTTAGAAATATCTTTCTTGAAAAAGAATACGTCTGCAGATAATTTTTTTGCTAGTACTTGGACATCATTATCCTTGCTTTTTTGAATACAAGTTTCGAATACAGATAAAGCTGTGTCATATTCTTTTTGATGCAAATACACTGTTCCTAACCCTAATTGATGAATATAATGCATCCTATTCATTTCAGAAATCGAAGAAATAGCAATACCATCTAAATGATGTTTCATTGCATCATCAAATAACCCTTTTTCTAGTTTACCTTTACCAAGGATATTATAAGACTTGGATAGATAGAGATTGTAATCAGAAAAATTATCCTTTTCTATAAGAATCTCGTTTTTTAGAAGTTCTCCGTAATGCAGTATAGAGTCTGTATTTCCTGACTCTATATGGATTGCGGCAATCGTATCAATAAACTTAACTTTTTCTAGAAGATCTTTTGCATTTTTTAGATTCTTATAGTAATATTTGTCTACGGTATTAGGGATTTTTCCAAAAGAAGAATACCAGTCTTTCTTTTCCTGAGCCTTGCTAGAAAATGAAACTAGTATAATTAATATTAAAAACCTCTTAATTAAAATACCCATAATATTACATTGAAGATATGTTATCAATATAAAAACACCTATTCTTTGTCATATTTAATAACCCAGGGATTAGTCGCAAAATAATTCCATTTTACACTTGTTAGATCAACATCTGGATCTATTAGTACCCTCGATTTTTTACGATTTACAGAAACTCTGCTTTTTACATATACAGCTATATCTCTTCCTTCTTTTTGGTGTTCTTTTTTGAGAAATTGAGCAAACTGCCAGATTGCATCAGGCTTTGTGTTTACGATACGGCGTTGTTTTTTTGATAAATACTGATTCTTGTCTATTTTAACTCTCTTACAAGTATTGTCATTAAATTCTACATAAAAATTAGTATATCCTGATCTGCCTCGTAGCATCATTCTCCAGCTTAGCTTATGTCCTTCTTCTGTCCATAAAACGTCACCTGGAATAAACCAATGACGAATTGGTAAAGTAAGTTGAATTATAAACCAAATTGCCAATGCTGGGATTAATAATTTTCTGTATGATGGAACAATTAACTCATTTGCTGAGTAGAACTCTTTTTTAGGCATAAAAAGACTATGAATACGTTCTTTAGAAAAGAAAAAGACCGTAAACGCTAGTGATAAGTATGGGAATATTCCAATTTGAAATACAATAGAGTTAAAAAGATGAAAAAAGATACTAATAATAAATGCCGCTAAGCGTGTTTTTCGCCATAGCAGTAGGGGGATGATTAGTAAATCAAATAAAATTCCAAAATATGCAATAGCTACATGAGCCCATTTTTGTTGTAATACTTCTCCAACAATAGGATAGTCTGCTCTAGATAACATTAAGTTTCTAGCTACACTAAAGTCTAGCCAATCTGGGTATAGTTTAGCAACAGAAGCATATGTGTAAACAATCCATAACTGCACTATTATGAATAGAATACACCATCTAGGCATAGAGATTCGTTTAAGTGCTGGATTTTTCTTAACATCTAAAGAAAAATAATTTCCGGCAGGTAATGTACTCATAAGAATACACAGTAATAACAGGAGATAATAATGATTGTTGTAAGAAGCTTTTTGCATATAATAAACACCAGCCCAAAGAATAGTATAAGAAATCATACTCCAGCTGTATTTAAAACCTATCATAATAAAGATTCCGAAAACTCCCATAAGGGCGAAATAATAGTACATTCCGCTTCCTGGAAGTGGTTGTAGAAAATCTAATCCTATAAAATTAAAGGTAAATTGAGGCTCTACAAGAGTTCTTCTAACCCAACCGGTAAGAATAGCACCAAAAGATTCTGCAGTAATTAGAAACCCAAAAAATACTCTAAAGATTATTAAAGCACTATTGTCTATTTGTGTAAATAACCAACGATTGATCATACCGTAGAATTTATGTAATCTCTAGAAAAATCTTCGTCATCTTGCATTGCATTTTTTAAATCTTCGATAGAATCGAATTTTTTCTCATCTCTAATACGAATGAGTATTTCGATCTGTATTTTCTTTTCGTAAAGGTTAAATGAAGCATCAAAAAAATGAGTTTCAATAGTTTGATGTGTCCCATTTACTGTGGGATTATTCCCAATATTCATCATCCCGAAATACATCTTGTTATTGATATGGGATTTTACAACATATACTCCTTTTTTTGGAATCAGTTTGTAATCCTCTTCTATATGAAGATTGGCCGTAGGATATTCTAGCTTGCGTCCTAATTCTTTGCCTTTTATTATTTTACCAGTTAGCATAAAATTGTACCCCAAGTATTTGTTCGCTTTAATAATGTCTCCTTCGAGTAAAGCCTCTCGGATTTTAGTAGAACTCACAGCAACATCATCAATATCTTGTTTGGAGATTTCTTCTACAGTAAAATCATTCTGAATTCCGAAAGAAGCAAGATCTGTAATATTAGAATTGCGATTGCGTCCAAAACGGTGATCGTAGCCAATAATTACGTGGCGAACATTTAGTTTGTTTATCAACATTTCTTCCACATATTCTTTTGCAGAAAGACGAGAAAATTCTTTTGTAAATGGATGAATTACTAAACTATCTAACCCAGTTTTTTCTAAAATTTGTATTCGCTCTTCAATTGTGTTAATGAGCTTTATGCTTGTATCTTTTTGCAAAACCATCCTGGGGTGCGGGAAAAAGGTAAGAATAACAGATTCTAGATTATCGCGTTTAGCAGCATCTACTAATCGTTCAATTATCTTTTTGTGACCAATATGAACACCATCAAAAGTTCCAATGGTAACAACCGATGGAGTGTGATTATCATATGTGTTAGCGTCGGTATAACGTTTCATCCGTTAATTTTTATTTATTTTTTTAGTAAAACGGAATTCGTAATTGTACGCGATAATTACTTTCAATTGAGTATATGTATTTTGTTTCAAGAAGATTATTTTAATTAAAACCGTGTAGGATTCATCTACATTTATCTAATTCTTATTACAATGTCTTGGTAGTAAGAATTGTTAGCTATAAAATTAAGCAAATGTTGTGAGATCTACTATTTATTTTCCGTTAAAGGTATTCATTGTGTTAGCTAATCCTGCGCTAACAAAGGATTTGATAAGCGCAATTCCTTTATCTAACCGTTCTGGCATGGCAGCTTCTTCTTCAGAATTCCATTCTCCAAGAACATAATCCACTTGTCTGCCTTTGCTAAATTCTGCTCCAACACCAAACCTAAATCTACAATACTTTGATGTATTAAGTTGTGCTTCAATATCTTTTAGTCCATTATGTCCTCCAGCGCTTCCTTTTGCCTTAACTCTGATCGTACCAAAAGAAAGATTGATGTCATCGGTTATAATTAAAAGGTTCTCAATAGGTACTTTTTCTTTAGTTAGCCAATATCTTACAGCTTTTCCACTAAGATTCATATATGTATTAGGCTTTAATAGTAAGATGGTGCGTCCTTTGTGCTTATAAGTTGTCACATCGCCAAGCTTCTCGGTTTTAAAATCAAGATTTTCTTCTTTTGTCAGAGCGTCAAGAATTTTAAAGCCAATATTATGACGAGTGTTATGATACTTAGGTCCAATATTACCAAGACCTACAATAAGAAATTTTTTCATGAGATCTTCCTGGGTTTCTTCTTTTGTATTTTGAGTTTGATTAGAGAATATTTTTCTAAATAGAGATAACATTGGTGTTTCTTTTTGGTAAAAATAAAAAAAGCACTCTGAAAATAGAATCAGAATGCTTTTTGATTGTTATCTCTGCAAAGAAAAGATTACGCTTCAGCAGCTGGTGCTTCTGCAGCGGGTGCTTCTCCTTCAGTTTCTTCTTCCTCATCATCAGCAACCGCTGTACGAGAAGTTTTAACCATACAGATTACTGTGTTTTCTGGGTGTAGAATAGAGAAATCTTCGCTAGCTACATCAGTAACATATAATTTGTTTCCAATTTTAAGCTCAGTGATATCTCCTTCAATTAAATCTGGTAATTTAGATGCTAAACCTTTTACTTTGATACGTCTTAAGTTGTATCGTAAAACACCACCATTACGAACACCACGAGAGTTTCCAGTTGTTCTGAAAGGAAGTTCTACAGTGATTGGCTTATCATCAAAAATCTGAATAAAATCGATGTGTAAAATTCTGTCAGTTACAGGGTGAAATTGAATATCCTGTAAGATGGCATTGATTTTTGTACCATTATCCAACGCTATTACCACGGTATGAACGTCTGGAGTATACACTAAGTTTTTAAAAGCAATTTCTGGCGCTGCAAAGTGTATAATAGTGTCTCCACCATAAATAACACAAGGTACCTGTCCAGCATTACGTAAGGCTTTTGTTGCTTTTTTACCTACGCTTTCTCTTTGAGATGCATTGATTGTTAATGACTTCATTTTAAAATATATTAATAATTATTAATTTACATTATAAATTTAGAGCTAATAGACTCGTTGTTATGAACTCTATTCATAACATCTGCAAATAAATTAGCACAAGTAATTACTCTAATTTTATCACTTTTTTGTTTTAGGGGAATAGAGTCAGTTACGATTAATTCCTCTAGTTTTGAGTTTTCTAATCTTTCATAAGCTGTTCCAGAAAGAATAGGGTGTGTACATATTGCTCTAACACTTTTTGCTCCTCTTTCCATCATAAGATCAGCAGCTTTAGTAAGTGTACCTGCAGTGTCCACCATATCATCTACTAATACTACGTTTTTACCGGTCACATTTCCTATTAATTCCATATGAGAAATCACATTAGCTTTAGCGCGTTGTTTGTAACAAATAACTACATCGCTTTGTAAAGCCTTAGAATATGCATATGCTCTCTTAGAACCACCCATGTCAGGAGAAGCGATTGTTAAATCACTTAAATTTAACGATTGTAAATAAGGTAAAAATATAGTTGATGCGAATAAATGATCTACTGGTTTTTCAAAAAATCCTTGAATTTGATCAGCGTGCAAGTCCATAGTTATGATTCTTGTTGCACCTGCAGTTTCTAGCATTTTAGCAATAAGCTTTGCAGCAATAGGAACTCTTGGTTTGTCTTTTCTATCCTGACGTGCCCATCCATAATATGGTAGCACAGCAGTAATATGTCTTGCCGAAGCTCTTTTAGCAGCATCTAACATTAACAACATTTCCATTAAATGATCAGAGTTTGGATGTGTAGATCCAATAATAAATACCCTAGACCCTCTTACTGATTCTTCAAAAGAAGGCTGAAACTCACCATCACTGTAGGTAGATGTAATGACTTTACCTAATTTCGCACCATATGCTTTCACAATTTGTTCTGCGAGTTCAGTACTTTGGTTACAAGCAAAAAATTTTGCTTCTGTAATTAAATTAGGCATAGGGTAAAATGTTGTTTTGTAATGAGTTAAAACTTATTTTTTAAAAACAAGGTGCAAATTTAAAAATTTATTTCTACTCTGACTCGTATTTTATTACTTATTTAATGGATGTGATAAAATATTTTTTTAATTTTGCCGTCCAATTCATTCAAAGTTGCTCAAGTGGCGGAATTGGTAGACGCGCTGGATTCAAAATCCAGTTCTTTCGAGAGTGTGGGTTCGATTCCCACCTTGAGTACAAAAAAACCTGATAAATAGATGTTTATCAGGTTTTTTAATACTCAATTTTAATATTTTCTATCCTTTTTTGTGCAAGAAAAGAACACCAAAAACATTATTTATAGGTTTCAAATTATAATTTGAAACGTCTTCACTAACATTAATACATAGTTTTGATAAAAATGAAATGAATCTTGCTTATGCAATTTAGGTTCATTTTGGAAACTAAATTAAAAACAACGGTTTTCAGGGTTGTCTGGGGTAAGAAGAGACCATAGTTTTGTTTGCGTAAATATAAGGTCATCCCTAGTAATGGTTGATTTTAATTTGGTTTACAAGGAAAAATTGATTTTAAAAATTTCTTATGATAAAAAAAATACACTTACGTACCATACTGTATTTGCTGAGTTATAGTTTGTTAATAGTTCCTTTATTTGGTGGATATTCTTTAGAACATACTATAGAAAAATCTGAGTTTACCAGTTTTGTTGGAGAGTTTACTTCGATTTGGGATACAACACAACCAGGAACTTCTTTAGATAATGAAATAACGATTCCTACTAATCCGGCATATACCTATAATTATACAGTAGATTGGGGAGATGGATCTTCGGACACTGGTATTACAACCGATATTACTCATACCTATGCTACATCTGGAATATATACTGTAAAAATAAGTGGTGATTTTCCAGCTATTTATTTTAATAATTCAGGAGATCGAGAAAAGATTATAGAAATTTTGGAGTGGGGAATTATAGAATGGTTAACCATGGAGAATGCCTTCTATGGATGTAGAAATCTTAATTTTGACGCGATAGATTCTCCAAACTTGTCCCAAGCAACCTCGTTGAAAAATATGTTTAGGGGGTGTCTTTCGTTTAACGGTATTGTTAATAATTGGGATATAGGTACAATTACAGATATCTCGGGAATGTTTTATGACGCAGAAATATTTAATAGGCCTTTAGATAATTGGAATGTAATAAATGTAACTGATATGTCCGAAACTTTTCGGGATGCAGAATTGTTTAATGAACCTTTAGATAACTGGAATACAGCAACGGTAACCAACATGCAAGGTATGTTTGATGATGCTGAACGTTTCAATCAAAATATCAATAATTGGGATGTGTCAAATGTTACCGACATGTCAAGAATGTTTCTTGATGCTAGTGCATATAATAATCCTCTGAATAACTGGAATGTTTCTAATGTTACCAATATGTCTCAGATGTTTGATGATGCTAATTCATTTAATCAAAATATTAATAATTGGATAGTGGATAATGTTACGGATATGTCCGGGATGTTCTCATGTATTAATTTTAACCAACCTTTAGATAATTGGAATGTTTCAGCTGTAACAGATATGTCATCAATGTTTTCTGTTAATCGTAATTTTAGTCAGCCTATTAATAATTGGGATGTATCTTCAGTTACCAATATGGATACGATGTTCTTTTTTACAGTTTTTAATTTACCATTGGATCAATGGGATGTAAGCGGGGTTACTTCTATGAATTCAATGTTTAATAGAGCGTTATTTAATCTGCCATTAAATGATTGGGATGTGAGTTCTGTAACTTCTATGTCTAGAATGTTTGGTGGAAATACTTCTTTTACTACACCATTTAATCAGCCCTTAGATCAATGGAATACATCTGCTGTTGTAAATGTTTCAGGTATGTTTGGTTGGTCAGCATTTAACCAAAATATTAATGATTGGGACGTATCTAGCGTTACAAATATGTCAACAATGTTTGCAAGTAACACGATTTATGACCAACCTTTAGACAATTGGGCTATATCTACTGTTACGAATACGCAAGCAATGTTTAGTGGAGCAACAAGTTTTAATCAGGACATAACAAATTGGGATACTCAAAACATAACTAATATGAATGTAATGTTCAGTGGAGCCCAAATGTTTAATCAAAATTTAGCTTCTTGGAATATTACCTCGGTTACGCAAATGGGTAATATGCTGTCTAATTCGGGTTTGTCGCAAGAAAATTATGATAATATCTTGATAGGATGGGCATCACAAGCAGTGCAATCAAATGTTTCTTTGGGAGCCTTAAATATTCGTTATTGTGATGGTAGAATTGCTAGGCAAGAACTAATAGATAATTTTAACTGGACTATTACAGGTGATATTGTTAATTGTACCAATGTTTTTTGTACAGAAATAATCTCTCCTTTAGATGGTGCAACAGGAGTGCCAGCTAATTCTGATATTGTATGGAATGCTGCCCCGCAAGCAACGGGTTATTTAGTAAGTTTACGAAGAGAAAACGGTGGTGCTACACAAGTGATTTATGACAATGAAGATTTGGGAAATGTTACTCGTATCACGTTTACTAATGAATTTCTGGATGGAGATGTTGTATACATTACCGTCGTTCCTTATAATGCTGAAGGACCTGCAGAAAACTGTGATGAAATAAGTTTTTCGGTAGTATCCTCTTGGCAAAATAACCCTAATGCATATAGAATACAGATTGATACCCGAATAGATGGTTTTGCTACAACACCTTTAGATCAATTTGAAGTAGAAACAAATAATGATTTTACCTATAATATAAATATCGATTGGGGAGATGGAGAATATGATAATAATGTAACTTCTGATATTATCCATACGTATGATGTTCCTGGAATATATAATGTAGCCATTATAGGAGAGTTCCCTAATCCTTATTTTGGAGTTTTTGGAGATGGCGAAAAAGTACTTTCTATTGATCGATGGGGAACATTCGAATATCTATCTATGGAAAAAGCCTGTAATGATTGCGAAAATATGATTTACAATGCTACGGACATACCTAATTTATCACAGGTGACAAGTATGAACGAGATGTTTGATGGGGCTGTTTTATTTGATGCAAATATTAATGATTGGGATGTGAGTAATGTTACAGATATGAGTGGTCTTTTTAATCGTACCACTGCTTTTAATCAACCTCTGGACAATTGGGTCGTTGATAATGTTACGAATATGTCGAGAATGTTTTCTGCCGCTACTAGTTTTAATCAACCTTTGGATGCTTGGAATACATCTAATGTAGAGTTTATGTCAAGTATGTTTAGATCTGCAACTAGTTTTACTCAAAATATTAATGGTTGGGATGTTTCGTCGGTAACAAATATGGCATCAATGTTTGAGGGTGCTAGACTATATAATTCTCCTATGGACTCATGGGATGTTAGCAACGTAACCAATATGGCAGGAATGTTTAAAAGAGCATTGATCTTTAATCAATCTTTAAATGCTTGGGATGTTAGCAATGTAACTAATATGGCAGAGATGTTTAATGGTTTTTTTCTAGATATGGAGTTTAATGCATCTTTAAACGATTGGGATGTAGACAATGTTACCGATATGAGAGAAATGTTTGCGTATTGTCCTCAATTTGATCAACCTCTAAATAATTGGAATGTTGGAAATGTTACAGATATGTCAGAAATGTTTCATGAAGCTTCTGTATTTAATCAAGATATAAATTCTTGGAATGTGACCAATGTAATCACTATGCAGTCCATGTTTGAGGATGCTTTGGCATTTAATGAACCACTTAATAATTGGGATGTAAATTCTGTGGTAAGTATGGTTTCTACTTTCCAAAATGCCCAAGCATTCGATCAACCATTAAATGCTTGGAATGTAAGTGCAGTTGCCAACATGACTTCTATGTTTAGAAGAGCTAATGCATTCAATCAACCCATCGATAATTGGAATGTGAGTTCTGTAACACTTATGACTTCTATGTTTGAAAGTGCTTCAGCTTTTAATCAGAATTTGAATCCTTGGGATGTTGCTGTGGTAACAAATATGGATTCTATGTTTAAGGATGCAATTGTATTTGATCAATCATTAGATAGTTGGGATACAGGAGAGGTTCAGAATATGCAGGAAATGTTTAGTGGCGCTACTGCATTTAATCAAAATATTGATTCTTGGAACGTTTCTTTTGTAACGACTATGGAAGAAATGTTTAGAAACGCTACATCTTATAACCAAGCAATGGATTCTTGGAATGTAGCTTCGGTAACTACGATGGAAGGAATGTTTCAGGGTGCTACTTCTTTTAATGAAGCTATTAGCAGTTGGAATGTAAGAGGAGTAAATACGATGGCATATATGTTTGATGGAGCTACTTCTTTCAATCGATTATTAAATAATTGGAGAGTTAGTGGAGTTCAGAATATGGATTATATGTTTAGAAATGCCAGTAGTTATAATCAAGAAATGAATATGTGGGATATAGGTAGTGTTAGTATGCAATCTATGTTAGAAAATGCTACGGCCTTTGATCAGTTTCTCGGTGATTGGAATATAAGTAGCGTTAGCAATATGTTAGATATGTTGGATAATACTTCATTAACAAGAGAAAATTATGATAGTACATTAATTGCTTGGTCAGAACAGGCATTGACTACAGGAATTAATTTAGGTGCAGAATCATTGCTTTATTGTGATAGTATAGATGAAAGACAATCCATGATCGATACCTATGGATGGATTTTTACAGATGATATTCGGGATTGTCCGATTCCAGTATGTACACAGCTAACATCGCCTGAAAACGGCGATGTAGATGTGCCAATAAATACAAACCTTGTTTGGGAACCAGTTCTGTATGCAACTGAATATGTGCTTACAATTACGCTTCAACCAAGTGGAACCATAATTAATGCAACTGTTACTACAGAATCTTATGAATTTATGGCTAATGAACTTGTCGGTTCTACTAGCGTAACAGTTCTTATAGAGCCTAGAAATGACGAAGGTACCGCCACAGGTTGTGTTGCCGAAACATTTTTTCTGTCAACAAATCCTGCTACGGTGCCAGATTGCACAATATTGGTAACTCCTTTGGCTGGAACTATTGATGTTACTATAACAACCGATGTTTCTTGGCAAGCAATTGCTGATGCTGATGGTTATTTTTTAACAGTAGGTACATCTACAGGTGGGAATGATATTTTAAATAATGAAGATGTTGGCAATGTTACCACTTATGATTTGACAAATGATTTACCGGAAGATACCGAAATCTTCGTTACTATAACCCCGTATAACGAAGAAGGAAATGCAACTGGATGTGCAGAAGAAAGTTTTACTACAGAGTTGATTCCTGTTGTGCCTTCTTGTACTACGATTTCGGATCCTTTAAATGGAGCAACTAATGTAGCAATCGATACAGATTTAAGTTGGAATAGTGTTGATGGAGCCACAGGTTACTTGGTTTCTGTAGGAATCACTCAAGGCGGTATTGAAATAGCGAATAGTATTGACGTAGGAAATGTAACTATATATGATTTTCCAACGGATCTTATTGAAAACAGAACTTTTTATGTAACAATTATACCATATAATGATGTTGGTGACGCAGTTGGATGTATGGAAGAAAGTTTTAGAACAGGAGAATCTACACTAAATGATCCTCCAGCATGTACCACACTTACTATTCCCTTAAATGGAGCTGTAGACATTGCAATAGGTAGTAATTTAACATGGAGCAGCAGTTTTAATGCGGATGGATATCGATTAACAGTAGGAACAAGTTCTGGAGCCACAGATATTATAAATAATCAAGATGTTGGTAATGTTACTACTTTTGATTTACTAGCTGATTTGCCAGAAGGGACAGAAATATTTGTTACAATAGTTCCTTATAATAGTTTTGGAGATGCTACAGGATGTTCAGAAGAAAGTTTTACAACAGAAACTATAGCGACGATTCCAAGTTGTACAACTTTATCAATTCCTTTGGATGGAGCTACTAACGTTTTGATAGGAACAGATTTAAGTTGGAATTCAATTTCTGATGCTACAGGATATCGATTAATAGTTGGAACAAGTTCTGGTGCTACAGATATTATAAATAATCAAGATGTAGGTAATGTAACGACTTTTGATTTGCCAGCAGATTTGCCAGAGAATACTGAGATTTTTGTTACCATTATTCCGTATAATGCGGTTGGTGATGCTACTGGATGTTCAGAAGAAAGTTTTACTACAGAAACTATAGCAACGATTCCAAGTTGTACTACTTTATCGATTCCTTTAGATGGAGCTGCTAACGTTGGGATAGGAACGGATTTAAGTTGGAATTCAATTTCTGATGCTACAGGATATCGATTAATAGTTGGAACAAGTTCTGGCGGAAGTGATATTATAAATAATCAGGATGTTGGTAATGTAACGACTTTTGATTTGCCAGCAGATTTACCGGAGAATACTGAGATTTTTGTTACCATTATTCCGTATAATGCCGTTGGTGATGCTACGGGATGTTCAGAAGAGAGTTTTACTACCGAAACTGTTGCAACGATTCCAAGTTGTACTACCTTATCGATTCCTTTGGATGGCGCTACTGATATTTCTATAGGAACGGATTTAAGTTGGAATGCAGTTTCTAATGCTACAGGATATCGATTAATAGTTGGAACAAGTTCTGGTGGGAGTGATATTATAAATAATCAGGATGTAGGTAATGTAACTACTTTTGATTTACCAGCAGAATTACCAGAGAATACTGAGATTTTTGTTGCCATTATTCCGTACAATGCCGTTGGTGATGCTACGGGATGTTCAGAAGAGCGTTTTACTACCGAAACTGTTGCAACGATTCCAAGTTGTACTACTTTATCGATTCCTTTGGATGGAGCTACTGATATTTCTATAGGAACGGATTTAAGCTGGAATTCAATTTCTGATGCTACAGGATATCGATTAATAGTTGGAACAAGTTCTGGCGGAAGTGATATTATAAATAATCAGGATGTTGGTAATGTAACTACTTTTGATTTGTCAACTGATTTACCGGAGAATACTGAGATTTTTGTTGCTATTATTCCGTACAATGCAGTTGGAGATGCTACAGGATGTTCAGAAGAGAGTTTTACTACAGAGACTTTAGCAACGATTCCGAGTTGTACTACATTATCTAATCCTTTAAGTGGAGATACAGATGTTTCTGTAGATACAGACATAAGTTGGAATGCAGTTTCTGATGCTACTGGATATAGACTAACAGTTGGGACGAGTTCTGGTGTTACGGATATTATAAATAATCAGGATATTGGTAATGTTACAACTTTTGATTTGCCAATTGATTTACCAGAGAATACTACAATTTTTGTAACTATTACCCCATACAACATATTAGGAGATGCTACAGGATGTTCTGAAGAGAATTTTATCACAGAAAATCCGATAATTATTGTAGAGGATGATACCAAATACGGGTTTTCTCCAGATGGTGATGGAATTAATGAATTCTGGGAAATTGACGGAATTGAAAATTACCCTGGAAATACTGTCTCTATTTATAATCGTTGGGGAGATATGGTATTTGAAATTTCAGGATACAATAATACTTCAAGGGTTTTTAGAGGTGATGCAAATCGTCTAACCAATCTTGGTGGTGGTGCATTGCCAGAAGGCACCTATTTCTTTAGTATTAATATCCCCCAAAGTAATTCTCTAAAAAAACTAAAAGGATTTTTAGTTTTAAAACGATAATTTTATGACAAAGCATATATATAATGTGCTAACAATACTTATTTTGTTAGTATGCAAGAACTCTATACAAGCTCAGCAAACACCAGTGTTTTCTGATTATTATTATAATCCAGTATTAATCAATCCTGCTCATTCTGGATATAGTCCGGATACAGAGGTAAGCTTAAGTAATTTTGGATACCTAAGTGGGTTTGAGGGAAGCCCAAGAACGTTTTCAGGAATTCTAAATACAAGTGTTTTTGATGATAAGGTTGGGATAAGTGGTGGTTTTATAAGTGATCAAATTGGAGTCACTTCTGCAACAACGATTTTTGGATCCTATGCTTACAAAATATTGTTAGATGAGAATTATAATAGAGCACGTTGGTGGAATTATAATCCTAATGTATTATCATTTGGATTAACTACGGGAGTACTTTTCTTTAATGAAGATCTATCACGATTAAATATACAAGGAGATCCAAACTTTGAAAATGATGTTAACGTGACTGTTCCAACTTTTGGTTTTGGAGCTCTTTATAATCATAATAAACTTTATATTGGATTTTCTGTGCAAAATTTGTTCTCTGATAGTATTGCTTCTGACCAAAATGTAAATATTCAAACGCCATATTATTTATATGGTGGTTATAGATTGTATCTCAGTAGATTCCAAGAAATACGGCTACAGCCAAGCATGTTAGTTAAGTTTGAGGCTGACGCGCCTGCTCAGTTTGATTTTAATGTATCTGTTAATTATAAGAATAGAATAGAAGTCGGAGGAGGTTATCGAAGCAGTTCATCATTTAATGGACTTATTGGACTTTATTTTCTGGAGAACTGGCGTTTTGCCTATAGTTATACTGCATTTGATAGAAATACTCCATTTAATAATACAAATGGATTTATTCTTACATACAAATCCGGAGAAGGATTTTGATCTAGGGTAGAGATAAATTAAAATTATATCTTTTATAATCTGGACCACCTCAATATTATACTGGATTCTTCTGAGCGGTAATAAATTATATTTCTAAGATCAGCTTTTGTCTGTAGTAAATTATGGAGAATGGTTTTTGGTGCGAAATTCTATTGAATTAGTATTGATTAATTGATGTGTTTATTAAGTAAGGAGGGTATGTTAATGCCATTTTTTATATTGAATTTTATAAAATTAAAAATCTAATAATCAGATACTTGTATTTATTTACCCCCAAAAGCGTATTATTAAAAACGTATTTAATACTAATATTATCCTGCAATAATTTTAAAACCTATTATGATGCACGCACACTTTATTAATGAATCTATTTAATTAAATCGTGTTAATATATCTAGTATAGTTTTTCCAGAAAAACTAAAATAAGTATAAAACATTGTTTTTTTAATGTAATAGAATAATTAAAGATTATGGTAATTAGTATTCATTTTACTGATAGAAATTCCAGAGATATGAAATACTAAAAACAATTAAAAAGAGTTAATAAAAATTGTCTAGATTAAATCTTAGGCAACTTATAAATAAAAGTATGATTTACTCCTTTATAAAATAGAAATTTAAATAAAGGTATTTGATTTTCATATTAATAAATTGATTTAAGTAAAAGGTTAATGAACCAAGACCAATTACGAAAATATCAATAATTAAAATCAAATAAAATTGCAAGTAAGTTCGATATCTAAATTCTATCTCCCACCCTTCCGGAATTTGGACATATCATTTTTAAATAATGGATCGTACCAGAAGAATTTCTGGCTCGTTACTAATGATTATATCATTATAGTCCAATCTATGCATATATGCTTATTTCAGTACTTATATACTGATAAGAAAAATTAATCTGGCGTAGTGACTTAGGATTATATCTTCATTAAATAGAGCAATAGATTTTTTAGGTAAAGTATATGATGTATAGAAAACCTATATGAATAAAGCTGTAGGCCTATATTTTCGGATCATTTATTATAATAACATAACACACACAAACTAACGTAATTATGAAAATGTATTACACACACAAGAAACATTTTTCAGCAAACCGTTTTTTATGGTTAGCACTACTATTATTTATTTGGGCAGGAGGAGTAGCTCAAACAGTTGTACAGAAACATGGAAGATTAAGAGTACAAGGAAATCAAATTGTTGATAAAAATAATGATCCGGTCAGTCTGGCTGGAAATAGTTTATTCTGGAGTAATGCGGGAGATACATCGGATTTTTATGATGCCGAAACCGTATCACATCTTACCAGTGATTGGAATAGTTCAATCATCCGCGTAGCTATGGGAGTAAAAGAAAACTGGGATGGAGGTACAGGTTACATTGATAGTCCTAATTTCCAAAAAAATAAAATTAGAAAAGTAATTGATGCAGCGATAACAGAAGGAATCTATGTGATAATAGATTGGCATACTCATGAAGCTGAACAATATACTTCGGAAGCTGCTGACTTTTTTAAGGAAATGGCACAATTATACGGAGATAAACCTAATGTTATTTATGAAGTATATAACGAGCCGATTAACCAATCTTGGTCAATAGTAAAAAGTTATTCCGAAACGGTAATTGCAGCTATTAGATCTGAAGATCCGGATAATCTTATTATCGTAGGTTCTCCTACTTGGTCTCAGGATGTTGATGTAGCATCAAATAATCCAATAAGTGATGCTAATACAGCATACACTTTACATTTTTATTCAGGGACACATACAAATAGTTTAAGACAAAAAGCTACAACAGCTATGAACAATGGTATAGCATTATTTGTTACAGAATGGGGAGCGGTTGATGCTAGTGGTGATGGAGCTTTAGAAATTCCAGAAACAGAAAGATGGATGCAATTTTTCAAAGACAATAATATTAGCCACGTAAATTGGTCAGTTAGTGATAAACCTAGTAACAATGATCCTACAAGAGCTGAAAGATCTTCTGTAGTAGAATTAGGAAAGGGGATTGATGGATTAAAAAATAATCAACTAACACCAACAGGAAATTACATAAAAGACCTTATAAAAAACTGGTCAGAAGATGATGGAGGAGATCCTGATGGGCCTAGTGGTACCATCAATTGTAATACAGTAGACTGTATTAGAAATGCTATGCAAAATGCACAACCAGGAGATGAAATTATAATTGCTTCAGGAACCTATGAGGCTCCAGATAAAATTAATATAGGAGGAAGAGCAGCTAGATTTGCTTCAGATAAAAATGGTACAGCTTCGCAACCTATCATTATGAGAGCACAAAACCCTTCCAATCCACCAATATTAAAAGGTGAAAATGGGAAGTATGATGGATATGTATTGCACATGCTAGGAGATTATTGGGAAATAAAAAATATAATTTTTGAAGAAGGTTCTAAAGGAATTGTATTGGATAATGCCAATAATGGAATCCTAGAAAATCTAACAGTTAGAGAATTAGGAGAAGAAGGAATTCATTTAAGAGATGGGTCGAGTTCTAACCTTGTAAAAGATTGTCGAGTATATAATGTGGGTATCAAAAAACCAGGAATTGGAGAAGGTTTATATGTGGGATCTGATAAAGGACAGCATGATGATTACGAAAGAGAATGTAATAATAATATTATTGATGGTTGTATTGTAGGGCCTAATGTAACAGCAGAAGGTGTCGATGTAAAAGAAGGAACTAAAAATACAATTATCCGTAATTGTACTTTCTCTGCGCAAGGGATATCTGGAGAAAATAGTGCAGATGCTTTTATTGATCTTAAAGGAGCTTATGCTTTTGTATATAACAACACCTTTAATTTGGATGGATCTACGATTATTAATGCTGGAGTTGATTTTTTAGATAGAGGAACTGGATTCAATACTGGTTTTAGAAATGCAATTTTTGATAATACTTTTAATTTAGGTAGTAGAGCTAACGAAATTCAAACAGCAAGAAAAAAACAAGGAGACCCTTCAGAAATTCACGTATGGAATAATACGCGTAATCCAAACTCTGCAGATTTCCCTATAAGTGATGGAACTACGAATTTTGTTACACAATCTTGCCCAAGTTGGAACATCGTTCCTTGTAATGACGGTGGAGGAAATCAAAATCCAAGTGTCAATATTACATCTCCTACTAATGGACAATCATATCAAGAAGGAGATAATATAACAATAATAGCTAATGCATCAGATTCAGATGGAAGTATAACAAAAGTTGAATTTTATAATGGTTCTGTAAAATTGGGAGAAGATTCATCATCTCCATACCAGTATAATATCAATAATGCTCAAGCAGGTAGTTATAATTTAACTGCAAAAGCAACGGATAATGATGGAGCAACAACAACTTCTGGCAACGTAAATATTACGGTATCTAGCGATAATGGAGGAGATAATACGCCTCCTGCAATTTCTTTCGAAACACCTTCTGGTAATTTAACAGTCGATGAAGGATATAGTAGCCTTTATATCAAAGTAAATGCTTCCGATAGTGATGGAACCATAGATAATGTAAAACTTTATATCAATGGTAATTTTATAAGACAAGAAAGATTCGATCCATATGAATGGGGGCATAGCACATCACCTAACCCAGCAGAAACAACTGGTTTAGCAGCTGGGGATCATACATTTCGAGCTACAGCTACGGATAATGAAGGGGCTACTTCCGAGACCACCTTTACATTAACAGTAACAGGTGAAGATACTGGTGGAGGCAATGATTGTTCATTTGGAACTCCTTCTAGTGGTGCTTTACCAGCGTTTGATGGAGTATCTTTTACAGAAGTACATGTGTTGGGAAGCGGTGGTCCTGCGTTGGATAACTTTAGAAAATTTAGTGTCAACTGGAACCCACAATATAATGGATTATATCAGTTTGCAATAAACACAAACAATGGTGTTCCTAATTACTATGTTGATCTTAGACCTTTTAGTAATGCCAATTTTAACACTAGTAATCCTGAGTTAACAATAACTAACTCTGGGCTTGGTGGTTTAGATGGCTCTTACTGGGTTGCAAAAGATGGAAATAATTTTGTTATGGTCTCTAAAAGCGGAAACTTCTCAATTTATTTCAGTAACTCTGATACAGCTCCTAACTGTGATGATGATAAATCACCAGTAGATGAAGATAAATTAACCAATATTAAATTGTTTCCAAACCCTGTTAGTGATAACATACTTAATGTTACAGGGATAGCTCAGGAAAAATCTACGTTAGAAGTTGCTGATATGCAAGGTAAGATTGTACTTCAAGAGTATATTGAGAATACAGAAGTAGGTTTAGATGTTTCTAAGCTAAAATCAGGTATGTATATTCTTATTGTTAAAGGATTAAAATTCAGAAAATCCATTCTATTTACTAAACAGTAATAGTATTAGCCAATCATCATCATCAGGTAGCTGACTAAGTTATCTGATGATGATTCTAATGATTCAAAACGCATACATCATGAATTATAAATACGTAAAAAATAGTTTTACATTTATTTTATTGAGCCTTACTTCATTCTTATTTGCTCAAGAAAACTATGTATATCAATATGATTTTGATCATTTGTCCTCCGGGCAATATAATAGAGATCAGATAAAAGAAGCACTAAATGTTTCCTTTTGTAAAGGAGCAGATGAAGGTAGAGTACATATTTCTGATTTTGAAAATCGAGGAAAAGTACTAGATGTTAAGTATCCAAAAGGACAGGTTAAAACCGGAGAAAGTGGTATGCATACTAAAGTACCATTTGATGTAGAAGGAGAGTATGATGAATTATATATTAGTTATTGGATATACTTTCCAGAAGATTTTGAATTTCGAGCAGGGGGTAAATTACCTGGTTTAGCATATCAGACTTCAGAAAGGAATATGTCTTTACGTCTAATGTGGAGATACGATGGACTGGTTGAGTTCTATGTGCATTATAATACAGAACCTACTTGGGATGGATGGCATGCATCTATTAATTGGAGTCTAACAGATCCTTATGAAGAACCTAATGGAGAACCTCAGGCGGATCAGGTGAAGTTTAAAAAAGGGCAGTGGAATCATGTAGAAATGTATAATAAGCTAAATACTCCTGGGCAGAATGATGGAATAATGAGAGGTTGGTTAAATGGAGAGCTTGCGATAGATATTACAGATAATGGTGATTACAGGCAAGTTGGAGAAGAAGATATTCATCTTAATATTATTTATTTATCAACCTTTTTTGGAGGTAGTGATGAAACTTTCCAGCCTACCAAAGACCTAGAAGCCTACTTTGATGATTTCATTGTTTCGACAACCAGAATAGGAGATGATAGCGATAATGATGGAGACGGAGATAATACAAATCAACCACCAGTCGTTACATTCGCAACACCTTCTAATAATATTACCGTTGATGAAGGTTATATTCTTGATGTTAGAGTTAATGCCTCTGATACCGATGGGAGTGTTAGTAATGTAAAACTTTATATAGATGATACTCTTATAAGACAAGAAAGTGTTGCTCCCTATGAATGGGGTCATGCTTCATCGCCAAATCCAGATGAAGTAAATAATTTGCCTGTTGGTTCACATGTTTTTAAAGCGGTTGCAATAGATAATGATGGGGCAACTTCAGAAACTATATTTACGCTTACTGTACAAAATGAAGATACAGATAATAGTGATAATTGTTCCTTCGATACTCCTGTAAATAATAGTATCTCAAGTATTGAAAAGACGTCTTTTTCCGAAGCATACGTTTTAGGAAATAATGGACCTGCACTAGACAATTTTAGAAAGCTTACTATTAATTGGAATGCCACGAATAATGGTTTATATCAATTTGCGATCAATACCAATAATGGAATTCCTAGTTATTACATAGATCTTAAAAATAAAGTAACTCATACGTTGGGACAATCAAGTCCTGAAATAACAATTAATGATTCTGGAATTTCTGGATTAGACGGTTCTTATTGGATTGCTAGAGATCAAGATAATTTTATAATGGTTTCTAAGACTAGAGGATTTACATTGTATTTCAGTAATTCTAATGAATTTCCTTCTTGCGATAATAAATCCCAACCTGATTTAGAAAAGGTAGATTCCTTTTCTTATTACCCAAATCCTGCCAATAGTTCAATTTTGCTAAGCGGTGTTGATCCATCTATTAGCGAAATAGTGATTTATAATATAAATAGTCAGAAAGTTAAATCAATAAAGCCAATTAAGAAAGAATCGATTTCAATTGATGTTACTTCATTACAGAATGGACTTTATTTTATCGAGTTAAAATCTTTCAAGGTAGCATCGAAAAGATATAAACTAATAAAGAATTAATAACCAAACTCAACTAATTAACTAATTAAAAATTTTATAATCATGAAAGAAAAGATTGTTTATAAACGGTATATAAATAAGAATGTTTTTACGCTATCATTTTTGATAGTGATCGCACTTCTTTTTAATAATCAAGACACTTTTGCTCAATGTAATACTATAATCGATGTTGATTTCAATAATTGGAACAACAGACGATACTCTATTGCAGATATCAAAAATGATTTTAATAATAAAGTCAAACCTTGGACTGCATCTACATATAGAGGAGTAGAAGGTCCCGGCGCTGCAAGTAATTTGATAGAAAATACTCCGCAAGAAACAAGGATTGTTAATGGAACTTTACGAGCGCAGTATTTAAAAAATGATGCCTCAGGTAGATCAGGTGGTTTTCTCTTTGATCCTTATTTTGATGCCGTAGATGAAGCGTATTTAGAATATAAGGTAAAATTTGATGATAATTTTTTCTGGGCTACTGGTGGAAAATTGCCAGGATTGGGAGGTTCTACCAGCGGGATTAATAGTGAAAGTACTGGTCGTGGAACTATTCCATCTGGATGTAAATACAATACAAATGGATGGTCTGCACGTTTGATGTGGAGAAGAAATAGGGCGCAAACCAATGCACCTTATCTTATTCTTTACAGTTACTTTGCCGAAAAACAAGATGGGAGTGCTAGAAAAGATGGAGATTGTGGAGACGGAAAAAGAATTTTTTCTAATCTGAAAGATGATAAATGGTATACAATCCGTCAGTACATCAAAATGAATACACCAGGCCAAAAAAATGGTAAAGTAATCATGTGGATTGATGGAGTAGAAACGTATCGTGATAACAATGCGAAAATTCGAAACTCAGGAAAAAGCAGCTTAAAAATCAATGCTTTAATTATGAATACCTATCGTGGAGGAAGTAGAACAGATCCTGTTTGGCATTCTCCAAGAACAGAATATACGTTTTTTGATGATTTTAAAGTTTGGACAGGATGCGGTAACCCACCAGACGGTGGCGAGGATAACAAACCACCACAAGTTGCATTAACCAATCCATCATCGAATAATCAAGAGTTTACACTTGGTGAGACGATTACCTTAAGAGCGAATGCATCAGATCCTGATGGAGATGTTGATCGAGTTAATTTTAAAGTTAATGGTGGATATTATGATCAAGATCAAACGGCTCCTTATACTGTAACTTGGACACCGACTTCAGCAGGTACATACACTATAGGAGCACGAGCTTTTGAAGAAGGACAAGAAGGGCTTTCTACAGAAGTTTCAAGAACGGTAATTGTTAAGTCCCCAACTAGTAATCAAGCTCCAAATGTTTCATTTGCTTCACCATCTGGTAACCTTACTGTAGATGAGGGATATGATCTAACGGTAGTTGCAAATGCTTCTGATTCTGATGGAAGTGTTTCTAATGTAAAATTATATATTAATAACAGTTTAGTTCGTCAAGAGAATGTAGCACCATATGAGTGGGGTCATAATAGTTCTCCAAATCCACAAGAGTTAAATGGAAGATCTGCTGGGACGTATACAGTTAAAGCTGTAGCTACTGATAATGATGGTAAACAAAGTGAAGCCACTTTTGCTTTAACTGTAAAAGGAGATGATGATAATGGAGGCGATGGAGATGGTAATAATAGTTGTTCATTTGGTACACCTATCAATAGCGGTCTTAGTGCTATGGATAAGATATCGTATTCTAATGTTCATATTTTAGGAAGTGATGGTCCAAAACTTGGTAATTTTCGAAAGTTTACTATTAATTGGGTTCCTTCTAATATCGGATTATATCAGTTTGCAATCAATACAAATAATGGTTCACCAGATTGGTATGTAGACTTTAAAACTACAATGACTTTTCAGTTGAAGAATTCTAATCCAGAAGTTACTTTGAACAATACTGGATTTGAAGGTTTAGATGGATCTTATTGGGTCACACAAGAAGCTAATAGTTTTGTGATGGTTTCTAAGATAAAGGACTTCGCTATATATTTCAGTAACTCATCATCTGTTCCAGATTGTAATCGATCTTCAGGTATTGATAATATTGAAGAGAAGATGATTGTTTATCCTAATCCTGTCAAGGATAATGTTATCTACATTGGTGGTTTGTCTACAAAGACTAAGGTCTTACAAATTGTTGATCTCCAAGGACGAATAATCAAAGAATTAAATTCTACAAACACTTCAGAAACTATGGATGTTTCAGAACTTCCTTCTGGTCCATATTTGCTGATTAGTAGAAGTAAGAACTCGAAACAATCCTTTTTGTTTATTAAATAAGAAAAAAGGTATAACACTAACTAAACTAGTTAAATACATATATAAGTTAATAATAAGATTATCAATTTGTATATACTAATACCATCGCGAATTATGAAAAAAAATGAAATTAGAAATACGGTTTTTATAATAATATTTCTATTAGCAGGGGTTTATGCACATAGCCAAGTGCTTTGGTATGGAGATCCTAATAAGAGTGTGAATAGCAGCTTCAGAAGATTTGATTCTGGTAATGCTGGAGATTACTGTAATAATCAATCTAATAATTCATCTACAGCTACTACTACGAATGATTCGGAATATGGAAAAGTTTGGAGAGTTCGTAAACCGAAAGGTCAGAAAAGAGGGGAATTTGCCAGAACGACGGGTACGGTTAATAATCATGTGCCTAAGGATGGGGATGTACTATATTATGGATGGAGATGGAAAATAAATTCAACACCTAACATTACTAGCGGAATCGCTGTGTGGCAGTGGAAAACTGATGCTGGTAATCAAAATAACACTCAAAATTACCCTCTTAATATGGGGTATGGCAATGGGAACTTAAGTCTTAGTGCTTGGGGTCCTTGTTATCCGTCGTGGAATTCTTGTAGTGGATCTATTAGCAGACGCAAAACTACTTTATGGAATAAATCTATTCCAGAAAATACTTGGGTGAGTTTTGTCATAAAAATAAAACTGTCTAGAAATAAAGATGTAGGATATATAGAATTCTGGTATAATGGAGAGAAACAAACTTTAACCAATTCAGGATTTCAGGATTATAAAGTAACGTTGTCCTCGGATGGTAAGAGAGCATATCATAAAACATTTGATGGTACTGTTGTATATCCGAAATGGGGATCATATAACTCTAATGCGTGCAACTTTGATGTTAGCACTTATTATGACGAAATGAGAGTCGCAACAACTTTAGCAGCTGCAACTCCTTCGGGGACTTCTTCTGATTCTAATAAACCACCAACAGTAGCCTTAACGAATCCATCTCAGAATAATCAAGAGTTTACTTTAGGAGAAACAATTGTCTTAAGAGCAAACGCTTTGGATCCTGATGGCGATGTAGGTCGAGTTAATTTTAAAGTAAACGGTAGCTATTATGATCAAGATCAAACAGCTCCTTATACGGTTACTTGGACACCAACAGTAGCAGGAACATATACAATAGGCGCAAGAGCTTTTGAAGAAGGGCAAGAAGGGCTTTCTACAGAAGTTTCAAGAACGGTAATTGTTAAGTCACCAACTAGTAATCAAGCTCCAAATGTTTCATTTGCTTCACCATCTGGTAACATTACTTTAGAAGAGGGATATGATCTTACCGTAGTTGCAAATGCTTCTGATTCTGATGGAAGTGTTTCTAATGTAAAATTATATATTAATAACAGTTTAGTTCGTCAAGAGAATGTAGCACCATATGAGTGGGGTCATAATAGTTCCCCTAATCCACAAGAAGTAAATGGAAGATCTGCTGGGACGTATACGGTTAAAGCTGTAGCTACTGATAATGATGGTAAACAAAGTGAAGCCACTTTTACCTTAACTGTAGAAGGAGACGATGATAATGGAAGTGATGGAGATGGCAATAATAGCTGTTCATTTGGTACTCCGATCAATAGCGGTCTTAATGCTATGGATAAGGTAACCTATTCTAATGTACATGTGTTAGGGGATAACGGGCCTAAATTAGGGAACTTCAGAAAATTTACGATTAATTGGGTGCCAGATAGTAATGGTTTATATCAGTTTGCTATTAATACAAATAATGGATCTCCGGATTGGTACGTAGATTTTAAAGGTTCCATGACTTTTCAGTTGAAGAATTCTAATCCAGAAGTTACATTAATGAATACGGATTTTGATGGATTAGATGGTTCTTATTGGATAGCTAGAGACGGTGCTAATTTTGCACTGGTCTCCAAATCTGAAGGATATACGATATATTTCAGTAATTCGGTATCTGCTCCAAATTGTAATAGGTCTAATCCAGTAATTGATGTTTCGCAGATTAAAGCTTTTCCTAACCCTTTGTCGGATTCTTTTTTAACCATTTCTGGAATGTCATCAGAATTAAAAACTCTTCAGATAATTAGTATTGAAGGGAAAGTAGTAAAAGAGTTTATGACTGAAAAAGAAATAGAAACTGTGGATGTTTCAGAATTACCATCTGGTTCCTATTTCTTATCTATTAAATCGATAGGATTTAAAGAATCTTTATTGTTTGTAAAAAAATAAGATTGGTAATAGCTAACTAGGATATTTTTTGAGATCAAAATATCCTAGTTTTATTAGTCCTAACTATATGAAAATCATTTTGTATTATCTTTTTAAAGATCATATTTAGAATTAAAACTTGATATTTTTCGACACGAGTGTAGTAGGAAAGAATAATCTATAATAAAAACCTTAATAATATCTATAAAGTATCTATAAAAATTTAATGTAAATAAATGTTTGTCAGTTGTTTAAGTGAATTTTCACTCATGTTTAAAACTTGAATTTTTCTTCGAAATTCAATACTATTGTATGATAATATTTAATAAGAAAATCCAGACGCTCTTGTTAAATTTTTTATATCATAGTTAAGAAGCATTGAACAAATATTATTGGGAATTTTAATTTATAATTTTAAAAATTTATTTATGATAATAATCATTCCAAAAACAACTGTTCTAAATATCAAGTGATAACTAGCATTTGACTCTTAAAATATTTCTTCCCTTAGATCTTTAATATTTTAATTCGGTTACTAATATGTATTCTAGTATAGTGATTTATTTCATTAAATGGATTTGACCTTATTAATAAAATTAATGATAGCAAATACAATTTTAGAATAAATTAAAATAAAGACTTAGAAAAGATATAAGACACCATAATAAGCTTAGTGTTTATAGATCAATTATTGTCTCTATAGGTGCTCAATAACATAACACAAACTCACAACTAAAACCTAATAAATTATGAATACAACTAAAAGTTACCTCCATAAATGGCGATACCTATTAAAACACAGCAGCTTCGCTACATTAATTTTATTGATGTTCCTTATATTTTGTGTAAGTAAAATTTTTGCTACTTCTAACGATACACCTACAAAAATTACCTCATCTTTTGATTGTGCTCCACCTACTATTAGTTTGGTTACTATTAGACCTGTTCAATCTGGATTATGGACACAGGCATCAACTTGGCCCAATGGTAATCTACCAACAGCAAATGATGATATAGTTGTCCCTCCTGGAATAACTTTAACTATGGTAGGAACTTGTAGAGCCAAAAACATCACTGTACAAGGAAAACTTGGTGCAGTAAACTATCAATCTCCAGGTGCTTGGATAGATTTAGAAGCACAAAGTATTATGGTTGCTAACGGAGGATATATGGAAGTAGGAACTGAAAATCAGCCTTACTATGCAGATAAAGGCCCTGGAGGCATTAGATGTCAAATAACACTTACGGGTAACAAGATTGCTAATGCGGCAGCATCATATAAAGCAATTATGGTAATGGGCGGAGGCCGCTTAGAATTGCATGGAAAGAAAAGAATAAGTTGGACCAATCTAGCAAGTACTGCAAATGTAGGAGCAACGCAAATTACCCTAAAAGATCAGGTAGATTGGGAAGTAGGGGATAAGATCGCACTTACTGCCACAGGATTGGCCAGTTCGCAATCAAAAGCTTGGAACAATGTGGATGAAGCTACAATAACTGCTATTAGCGGTAATAAAAGAACACTTACACTATCACCGCCTCTTAAATTTAAACATATTGGAGGATCTAAGACATATACTAGAGACAGAGATGGAAAAACTTGGGATGTAAATATCCAAGGAGAAGTTGGTTTGTTATCACACTATATTAAAATTCAGGGTAAAATGGATGGAAATAATGAGCAAACTGGCTTTGGAGGTCATATTATGCTCATGAAAGGTTCTACTTCTCATTCAGAAAATATAGAGTTATATAAAATGGGGCAAAAAGGTGTGTTAGGTAGATACCCTTATCACTGGCACTTAAATGAAGATCAGTCAAATGGTAGCTATCTAAGAAATAGTAGTGTACACAAATCATTTAATAGAGCTGTTACTATACACGGTACAGATTACGTTACTGTTGATGGTGTATTTGCATACGATCAAATTGGTCACGGTATTTTTTTAGAAGATGGAGGAGAACGATTTAATACGATTAAAAATAATGTGGTATTTGTTACTAGAAGACCAAAACCAGGTGAAGAATTGACTCCTTCTGATAATGAAGCTAATGAAGCACAAAATAGAACACCAGCATCTTATTGGATTACGAATCCTAATAATTATTTCGAAAATAATGTGGCCGCGGGTACAGAAGGAACAGGGTTTTGGTTTGCTTTTCCGGAAAAACCTATGTTTGATTCTGGTAATTTAGCTTATTTCCAAGGGATGAATCCAACAACAGAACCTTTAGGACGATTCGATGGTTTTGTTGCACATACTTGTATGACTGGTTGGGATGTTTTTGATCAGTTGAACCCTGATCATTCAATAAAAAAGAACTTTGGATGGAAAGTTAATTCTAGACAACTTATTAAAGATGGTTTGTTTTATGGAAATGATCAAGCTTTATATAGCGGGTTAGGTGTAGGAGGTATAAATAAAAATACAGTTTTTTATGATTGTGCTTTTAGTGATAATAAAACCGTTTCTATGCTTGCGGGTGATCTTACGATAGAGAATAGTCTTTTTAATGTTGATACAGATTTAGGTGTTTTTGAGGGTGTACGAGAATTCTTTAGATTTTATGATGGTCCTGGTAGACATTTTGATTGTCATTTTGAAGGATGGAACCGGTCTAATGCCGAAATGATTAAGCAAATTACAGGTGGTGGAGCAACTGAGAATTTTAACCCTACTTTTAGAGGAACTACGAAAGGATTTTCTGAACCTTTCCCATTTAGATTTTTTCAATTGCCAAATACGACTGATACTCGTACTCGAAAAATAGGACAATTTTTCAAAGATTATGATGGAACGATGTTAGGAAAAAAGGGTACATTGATTAGAGATATTCCATTTCTTAGAGATGGACATGAATATAGACATTCTTCTTGGAGAAATGCAGCACGATCGGATTATTATTTTGCAGGATTATGGATGGCAAGAATCAATGCAAGTGGAGTTCGCATGTCTGTAGTTCGATCTAAGCCAGGTACTGAAGATGTTTGTTTTTATGAATCTGGATCACCTTCATCTGGAACCTATAAATTTCCAATGATTGTTAATGAAGATTTCATGTATACCTATTATTTTGATAAAGCCCCAGCAAATAAAAGTATATTACTTATCTGGAATCGGGGAGATGCTGGAGATTTAGGATTGGCTTGCCTGAAGGGTTTGGGAAAACTAGGCAATTTTAGAGTAAACGGTGCTCCGCTACTAAATTCTAGAGCAGCAGTAGAGAATGCTACAAATAATGGATATTTTATAGCTGGAAACGGAGATGTGTATATCAAATTTAGAGCTGTCGGAGGAGATGATAGAGTAAATGTTACCCTAAATTGGGATAATAATGGAGGTTTCCAACCCACTAATCTTCCTTGTACAACAAATGACCTTGATGGAGTTACTGCTCTAGATAGTGATGGGGATGGAAGACCTGATATTACTGAAATAGATACCTGTGGCAATCCGAACAATGCCTCTGATTTAAATTTCGGATTTAGTAATACTAATGAAAATTTTGAACGTTTCAATATTGCCGCTGCTAATACCAGTAGTGATCAACATTGGCTGGTAAGAGCTGATAATTCTAATGATCCCTATATTGTAAGAAGTGGATTTAAATTTAATGGCAATCAGGTTTCCCAATTAAGAATTAGAACTAAGTCTGAGGCAACTGGGTCATATCAACTATTTTGGACTACAATTAATGAGAATAATTTTTCAGCTGCTCGATCAGTAACAGTGACCCCACAAGCCACAAATGTCTTTGAAGAACTTGTGTTTGATATGAGTAATCTCAACAGCTGGATGGGGCAAACCATTACCAAACTTCGATTAGATTTTCCTGGAAATCCTTCTGGATCTAGTCATTATTGGGTTGATTATATTCATGGACCAAATGCATCGGATGACCCTTGTGATAATTCACCAGAAATTGTATTTACAAACCCTACAAATAACGAGTTAGAAGAAGGTGATGATTTAGGTGTAGTAGTCTCTGTTACCAATGGAAGTGTTTCAAATATTAGACTTTATCTAAATGATGTTTTGGTACGACAAGAAGGAGGAGCTCCTTATGAATGGGGGACAGCAAATACCAACCAAAATGATAATACTTTATTAAATCTTGCGGCAGGAACTTATGAGTTAAAGGCTATAGCAACTTCTGCCAGTGGTGAAACTGTCACCAAAATCAAAACGATTATTGTAAATGATGTAAATGGAACTGCAATTCCAATACCGGGGAGTTTTGAAGCGGAAGCATTTGTAAATATATCCGGCAGTGTTCGTGCAGAGAACACACCTGGTGGAGGACAAAACCTTGGTTTCATACTAAATAATAATTATACTGAGTATCAGATTGATGTTGAGGATTCTGGAAGCTATGATTTTACAGTGTTTACTTCAAGTAACACTAATGGTGGTACCATTGAGATTTATGTGAATAACTCTTTAAAAGAATCTATACAGATCCCAGGAAATGGTAATTGGCATTCATATAAATCACATACTAGTTCTATTTCACTTTCCGGTGGAAACCAAACATTACGATTGGTATACACTGGTGGAGCTGGTTATTTGTTTAATTTTGATAAAGTTGAAGTTACAAAACCTTCGCTTGTGGAAACAACTACAAGCCTTTCTCCAATTCACGATGCTTACTTAGATAATAGTACAAGATTTAATAATACTATGGTGAGATTAGAAGGTGGAAGACGTACCGGATATTTAATGTTTGATCTAGCTGGAATTAATGGAGAGATTACTGATGCGATATTAGAATTTGAAGTATTTGGTGATGCAGGAAATGGAGAAGTACTAGTCCAAGAGGCAGCACATAACGGATGGACAGAGACCAATCTCTCTCTTCAAAATAAACCTGCCACAAAAGCACAGATTATAGGTTCTAGAACAGGTGCATATGCAATAGGTTCTATTATACAAATTCCGGTAGATCTTTCTAAAGTTTTGACTAATGAGAAACTCAGTCTTATTTTAGAAATGAATGGAGGCAATGATTTTGCTTTTGGATCCAAGGAAAATGGAACTACAGGAGCTCCAAAATTGGTAATTACTTATTTAGAGAATAAAAATCCTGACAACGTTGATGATAACGACCCTATTCTTTATCCAAATCCAGTAAAGAATATCTTACGTGTTTCTGGTGCGGATTTTTCCAAAGTCATTAAGGTATATGATTTGTTAGGTGCAGAAAAGATTAGTCAATCTTTGGATGAATCAGAAAATGAGATTGATTTTAGCCAGCTGTCCAAAGGAGTCTATATGGTGCGAATTATAGATATAGAGAATCGTCGATCAGATTTAATGATATATAAAATTGTAAAAACAAATTAAAGAGAATGATAAACAATCTCAAGGTATTTTTCCTTGAGGTTGTTTATATATTGTATAAGCTTTTATAAATCAAATAACCTAGGAAGCCATAAACTTAACTCAGGAATATAGGTGATTAAAACCAATACAAGTATCATAATTAAAAACAAAGGCATCAAAGGGCGAATTACTTTCTGAATACTTAATTCTGCTACACTACATCCTACAAAAAGTACAGAACCCACAGGAGGCGTGCATAGTCCGATACAAAGGTTTAGAATCATAACAACACCAAAGTGGATAGGATTCATTCCTAAATCTGTTACAATAGGTAAAAAAATTGGAGTGAAAATTAATACTGCTGGAGTCATATCCATAAAGACTCCCACAAATAATAAAATTAGATTGATAAGTATTAAAATAATAATTGGATTATCACTAATTGAAAGTAATGCATTACTAATTTCTTGAGGAATGTTTTCATAAGACATTACCCAAGACATTGCAATAGAGGTTGCAATTAGTAATAACACGATTGATGAGGTTTTTATAGTTTCTAATAATATTGGAGCAATGCTTTTAAGTGAAATTTCTTTATACAGAAGAGCTAATATAAAAGTGTAAATAACTGCTATTGCAGAAGCCTCAGTAGCTGTGAAAATTCCGGCAACGATTCCTCCAATAACAACTACAAGTAAAAGAAGACTTGGTAATGCATCTAAAAATCGTTTAAGAAAAACCTTAAGACTAACTAGTTTTTCTGTAGGATATTTTTTGATTACCGAATAAATACCAGCGACTAACATTAAAGCAAATCCAATCAATAAACCTGGGACATACCCAGCTACAAATAGAGCAGCAATAGAAACACCACCACTAGCTAGAGAATATATAATTAAAACATTACTTGGTGGGATTAATAAACCTGTCGTAGAACTAGTTATATTTACAGCAGCACTAAAAGATTTATCATACCCTTCTTTTTCCATCATTGGATTCATAAACCCACCAATAGCAGAAGCAGCTGCAACGGCGGAACCGGATATTGCACCAAAAAGCATACAAGCAAATATATTTACAAAAGCCAATCCTCCTGGTAAAGGTCCTACAATAGCTTTTGCGAAATTTATGAGTCGTACTGCAATACCGCCTCGATTCATAATTTGACCTGCTAGTATGAAAAAAGGAATTGCAGAAAGGGTAAAACTGTCCAAAGATGTTGCCATCCTTTGCGCTAACGTAGTAACTGATGGCATAAATGGCATGGCTACAATAAGGGTAAATAGTCCGGATAGACCAATGGCATACGCTACGGGAACTCGAATTGAGAGTAATACAAGAAAACTTAATGTTAGGATCAAAACTTCAGTATAATTCATAATACAAGATCTTTTTTACGTAATAGTATGACTAAAGAATAATAACAGATCAATAAGCCACTTATAGGAATTACCAAATAAATAAATCCTAAAGGAATTTCTAGTGTAGCTGATTTTTGCTGAAACACAAATGTTAACCAACAAAGTCTTACTCCTCCGATAACCATAACAAGAAATCCAAAAATTAAAACAGATCCTTGCACAATACTTTCATATAATTTTTGTCTTTTAGCTACAATATGAGAAGGTATCAGATCTATGGCAAGATGTAAGCGTTTTCCTGTGGCGTATGCCGCTCCCAATAGGCCTAGCCATATTAAGGAGAAGCTCGAAATCTCGTCAGTAATAGTACTGGGGGATTTTAATAAAAACCTTGAAAACACCTGCCATATAACACTAAATAACATCAATGAGAATATTAGAATTAGCGCTTTTTCTAAAAATGTATCTATTGTTTTTCTCATTGCTTTGTGTTTTTGATATTCTTAATTAAGGATAGCATATCAGGATTATCTTGAAACATTTTTTGAATACTTTCTGTCTCCTGTTCGAACAAAGTTTTGTCAGGAGTTATAATTTCGACTCCAGATGTGGTAATAATATCCAAGGATTCCTTTTCTGATGCAGCCCATAACTTACGTTGTTCTATTGTAGATTCTCTCGCAGCTTCTTTTAACCAGATTTGTTCCTGCTCCGATAATCGTTCCCAAGTATCTAAACCAATTAATAAAACATCAGGAACGGCAGTATGTTGATCAAGACTAAAGTATTTACATATTTCATAATGTTTAGAGGTATAAAAACTGGGCAGGTTGTTTTCTGCGCCGTCGACAACACCTTGTTGTAGAGCTGTGTATAATTCTCCCCATGAAATGGGAGTGGGAGATCCTCCTAAAGAATTGACCATTGCAACAGCCATATTACTTTTTTGAACTCTTATTTTCAAACCCTTAAGATCTTCTGGAGTCGTTATAGGCTTCTCTTTTGTATAGAAACTACGACTTCCTGCATCATAAAAAGTTAACCCTCTTAGTCGATATTTATCTCCTTTAGTAAGCATTTCATCTCCAATAGCTCCATCAAAAACCTGAAAAGCGTGTTGTCTATCTCTAAATAGATATGGAATACTAAAAACCTTGTATTCTGTGATAAAGTTTTCTAAGACAGCTGCAGAAACTTTGGTAATGTCTAGACTTCCAATTTGTAGTAATTCAAGACATTCACGTTCTGCACCCAATTGACCACTTGGGTATAATTTAACTTGTAAAGTTCCGTTTGATTTTTTTTTAAGTTTTTCACCTAAAATAATCATTGCTTTATGCACAGGATGTTTGGTGTCTAATGTGTGCGCTAGTCTTAGTATTTTGACTTCTTTTTTCGTAGAACAAGATCCTATTATTAATAGTCCTATAAAAAGTGGAAATAGTATCTTGATTCTCATGATATTAGTTGTTTTTAATTTCTTTAATGCTCACCAATACTTCTTTTATATCCGAAGAAAGTTTTAAGAAATCGTTGTTCTTAATATTGTTTTTACTAAAAAGTAGAGATCCCATTCCAACACAACTTACTCCAGAATCAAACCATAATCTTAAATTTTCCAGAGAAGGTTGTACACCTCCGGTAGGCATTATTTTAGTTTTAGGTAAAACAGTTTTAATAGCTTTGATGAAATCTACACCTAAAACATTACCAGGGAAGGCTTTAATTAATTTTGCTCCTAGTTGTTGAGCACTATAAACTTCTGTAACGGTAGCACATCCTGGGACCCATAACACTTCTTTTTTATTGCAATAATTAGCGATTTCAGGGATTAATGCCGGAGAAACTATAAAATCTGCTTGAGCGTTAAGAAATTGTTCAACCTCAGTTTTAGTAAAAATGGTTCCTATACCTAAAATTAGATCATTGTACTTTAATGCATATTTTCGTAATTCAGTAAAAACGGAGAGTGCTTTTTCATTTCTATTTGTGAATTCAAAAACTCTGACACCTGCTTCATATGAAGCATCTAATACTTTTTTAGTAACTTCAATATCTTGATGATTAAAAACAGGAATTAATCCGGTTTTTTCCATTATTGTGATGATGTGTTCTGCAGAGTTTTTCATTTATCTTAATAGTCTTCCAATGTTATCCCCTTGTACTAGTTGTTCTATTTCTTCTACAGAAACTAAATTTGCATCTCCAAGAATTCCATGTTTCAATACTGCAGAAGCCACGGAAAATTCAAGAGCATCATCCTCTTCTTTGTGCATCAATCCATAAATTAATCCTGCCATAAAAGCATCACCACCGCCAATGCGATCTACAATGTTTTCCATAGTATAAGTTTTAGAGACATTGTATTTATTATTTCTCCAAAGTATTGCCGATAACTTATTTTGAGATGCAGAAATGATTTCTCGTTGGGTATTAGATAGTGTATGCACAGTAGTGTATTTCTGCTGTACTTTTTTACATCCTTCTTCAAAGTTGTTTGCTGAAATGTCTAGGCAATTTTCAAAATCAGTAAGCCCACCTACGATAACATTAGTTTTGCTAATAAGCTCAGGCATTATTTCTAAAGGTGATTTCCCATATTGCCATAGGTTTCTTCTATAATTAATATCTCCACTTACTGTTATTCCTAATTTTTGCGCCGAAGTCAAAGCATCGAGACATAGTTGAGCTGCGGATTCAGAGATCGCCGGTGTAATTCCTGTCCAATGAAACCAATCTACATCCTTTAAAATTTCATCCCAGTTAAAAATAGTAGGGTTTAATTTTGAAAAGGAAGAATCAAAACGGTCATATATGATTTTAGAAGATCGTTGCATAACACCATTTTCTAAAAAATAAAGTCCCATTCTTCCATCATTGAATTTTATGTTATTAGTGTCAACTCCTGACTTTTTTAAGTAGTTGCAAGCAGTTTTTCCTATCGAATGATTTGGAAATGAAGTGATATGAGTAGCGCTGACATTCCATTGTGCAAGAGAGATTGCAACATTAGCTTCTGTTCCGCCAAAATGCGCCCTATATGTATTCGATTGCTCGAATCGCTCATGCGTAGCAGTAGTAAGACGCATTAGAACCTCACCTAAAGTGACAACTCTTTTTTTCATTTTATTAATATTGGATTTGATAATTTTTCACTCATTTCCGAAACTATTTTATCAAAACCTTCATAGGTATTGAATTGGGCATTGGATTGTTCCCATCCCGCAAGGAAGTAAAAAGTGGTAGGTTTTTTATCTGAGGCATTCATTACAGTGTAGTAGGTTGTAGTAATATCTGTATTTTCCTTAGGAGTTTGTCCTTCGTTGATAAAATCTTTTTCAGGGACTATGATCGCCATACCAAGAAAGTCATTATTCTCTGATTGTGCTCCGAAAGTCTCTAGAATGAAATGCTTTTTTGAGGATTTAGAGTATTTATCGTTAGGTTTTAAATTTACAATACCGGTAACCAAATCCATTTGATTGGTTGCACCTCTAAAAAACACTTGACTCTGGTACCCCCATTGTCCTTTCCAAATGGTAATTCTATGGACAACATCTATATTTTGATCTCCAATTTTTGAATTCCTGTAAATCATGTCAAAAACTGATCTTATAGGCCCTTCCATAACAGTTTTAAATTCTGCTTGGTCCTTACCAGTAAGCCTGATCAGTGAGTCATTATATTTTATAGCCAATGCTCCAGCTCCAAGAGAGTTTCCAACTTTTAGGACATCCATCCCCCAGTCATCTAATTCATGATAATTTCCTTCTCCTAAACCTACGCGATCTAATACAAGTTCGGAGGTGTTTTTTCCAAAAATATCAATACCATTTCGTGGATCAAAATAGAATCTAAAGCCTACTTTATCATTCTCCCAAGCTGGTCCTTCCATTTGATAAAAAATACTATCATTGGTTCGTGGGTCACCTGTTCGCTTTTGCTCTAAAACTTCTTTTACAGTATTTTTATTAGTTCCAATTCCGAACCTAATATTTGTTCTTGGAGTAAACGAAGGAATACTTTCTGTAGCTATTGTTGTTAATTCTAGTTTTTGAGTTTGATTTGCTTTAAAGTCAAGGGTTAAGCTTAATTCATCCCACTCCTCCTTTTTTTCTAGGTTATCTAATTGAAAAGGAATGATTCTTCCAGACGAATCTTTAATTATAGGAACTCTATTATCGGAGATACTGTCTAACTTGTTTATTATTATGTCTTTGGGAATAATAATACTCTCATCCATTCTATCTATAGAAGAATTATTTGTAAAGCTGATATATTTTTTACCTTGATCAGATACGGATTCCTTTTTGCAACTTATTACTGTAAGCGTTAAGGAAATAATGATGCATAGATGTTTCATTACTTTTCGTTTGTAGGTTTACCAATAGTTGCTAGAATACCACCATCTACATAGAGAATATGCCCATTTACAAAATCACTTGCCTTAGAAGCTAAAAATATAGCTGTACCTGCCAAGTCGCTAGGGTCGCCCCATTTAGCAGCTGGAGTACGATTAATGATAAAATCATTAAACGGATGTCCGTCTATACGGATTGGTGCTGTTTGTTCCGTAGCAAAATATCCTGGACCAATTCCATTCACTTGTATATTGTATTTTGCCCATTCTGTAGCCATATTCTGAGTAAGCATTTTTAATCCTCCCTTCGCAGCAGCGTATGCACCAACAGTATTACGCCCTAATTCGCTCATCATAGAGCAGATATTAATTATTTTCCCTGATTTTCTTTCGATCATTCCCTGAACTACGTGCTTAGAAACTATAAATGGGCTAACAAGGTCTACGTCAATTACTTCTTTAAAATCAGAAACTTCCATTTTTTCTAGAGGCGTACGTTTTATAATACCCGCATTATTAATTAGAATATGGATAGGACCTACTTCTTCTTCAATTTGTTTAATAGCATTTTTTACTTCTTCTTCATTAGTTACATCGAATTTATAACCTCGAGCATCTATTCCTAATTCTTTATATGAATCTACTGCATTGTTGATTTTTTCTTGAGAGGAATTTCCATTTACGATAATTTTAGCTCCTGCAAGTCCTAATCCTTTGGCCATAGCCATACCTAAACCATGTGTTGATCCTGTAATTAGAGCATTTTTATCTTTTACATCAAATAGTGATAGTGACATAATGTGACTTATTTAAGATCTGTAATTTTACATGTATCCATATCCCCATAATCCAAATTCTCTCCGGCCATTCCCCAAATGAATGTGTAGTTAGAGGTTCCTGAACCAGAATGTATAGACCAAGGAGGTGAAATTACAGCTTGCTCATTCTGCATCCAGATATGTCTGGTTTCGTGTGTTTGCCCCATAAAATGACAGACAGATTGATCATTTGGTACTTCAAAATAGAAATATACTTCCATTCTTCTATCATGAGAATGTGCTGGCATTGTATTCCATACACTACCTTTTTTTAATTCTGTCATTCCCATTTGTAATTGACAAGTTTCTACGACACCACCAACAATAAGCTGTATCACCGTTCTATGATTAGAAGTTTCTAAAGAGCCTAATTCTATTTTATTGGCCTTTTCTTTAGTTACTTTTACCGTAGGATAACTATGATGTGCTGGTGCAGAATTGATATAGAATTTAGCAGGATTTGATGAACTCTGACTTTTAAATACTACTTCTTTATTTCCTTTTCCCACATATAAAGCTTCTTTGTATTCTAGTTCATAAGAAGTTCCATCTACTATAACTTCCCCTTTTCCTCCAACATTAATAATTCCCAGCTCTCTTCTTTCTAAAAAATAGTCCGCTTTTATGGGATCGATAGGTTCTAGTTTTAAAGTATCCTTTGGCACCACCGATCCAGCGATATACCTGTCGTAATGCGAATATGTAAGATTTATTTGTCCTAACTGCATTAGGTTTTCTATCAAAAATTCATCTCTTAATTCTGTAGTATCCATTGCTTTTACAGCTTTAGGGTGAGATGCATATCTGGATTCGTAAGCAGTAGCCATAATTTTATGTTTTAGTTGTTATAGTATTGATTTTCTAATTCCCATTTCCAAGCCTCTTAATTCTGCTAAACCTCTTAATCTTCCGATTCCTGAATACCCTGGATTTGTTTTTTTATGTTGGTCATCTAACATTTTATGACCGTGATCTGGTCGCATTGGAATATTAAGATCGGATCGACCAACTTTCTTCCTTTTCTTTTGTTCATTTATTAGAGATCTCATTACTTCATACATATCCACATCACCTTCTAGATGATTAGCTTCATAAAAGTTTCCTTTTTCATCTCTTTTAGTACTTCTTAAATGAATAAAATGTATTCGACTTCCTAAACGTTCTATCATATTTGGTAAATCATTATCAGGACGAAGCCCAAAGGATCCGGTACAAAATGTTAACCCATTATTGGTAGAGTCTACAGCGTTATATAAATCCATAATATCTTTTTCTGTGCTTACTACTCGTGGTAGACCAAGGATTGGATATGGAGGATCGTCTGGGTGGATGCACATAAGTACTCCGGATTGTTCTGCTGTAGGTATAATATCTTTTAAAAATGAAAAGAGATGTTCTTTTAATTCTTTAGCTCCAATATCTTTATAAGTATTTAAAATGGCATTAAAGTCTTTTAACGAATATCCTTCTTCTGCACCTGGTAAACCGGCGATTATGTTATTTACTAAGAGTTTCTTTTGCTCTTCAGACATTTGTTTTTCTAATATCTTAGCATTTTTAATTTGTGTATCAGTGTACTCTTTTAGTGCATTTGGTCTATTAAGTAATAATAGATCAAAAACTGCGAATTCAGTTGCGTCAAAACGTAATGCAGTTGATCCATCCGAAACTTTGTATTCTAGATTTGTTCTGGTCCAATCGAGAACAGGCATGAAGTTATAGCAGATGATATTGATTTCGCAAGCACCAAGGTTTTGTATTGTAGTTTTGTAATTTTCTATGTATTTAATATAGTTTCCAGATCTGGTTTTTATGTTTTCGTGAATTGGAACGCTTTCCACAACAGACCATTTTAATCCGGATGCTTCAATGATTTCCTTTCTTTTTAGTATTTCTTCTATTATCCAAACTTCTCCATTTGGGATATGATGTAAAGCGGATACAATACCAGTTGCTCCAGCTTGTTTTATGTCGGATAATGATACTGGATCATTAGGTCCATACCATCGCCATGTTTTTTCTAATTTCATATATTATATATTAAACACCGCTAAAAGCGCTAAAACCTCCATCAATGGGAACGACAATACCAGTTACAAACTTGGAGCCTTCTCCGCATAACCATTCTGTAGTTCCAATAAGATCCTCGGGGTTCCCATATCTGCCCATTGGAGTTTGTTCTATGATAGTTTTACCTCTTTGGGTTAGATTTCCTTCAGAATCTGTTAATAACGATCTATTTTGATCCGTTAAGAAAAAACCAGGTGCTAGAGCATTTACTCTAATACCCACTTTCGCAAAATGTACAGCAAGCCATTGTGTGAAATTTGATATCGCTGCTTTTGCTCCACTATACGCTGGAATTTTGGTTAATGGAGTAAATGCATTCATGGATGATATATTGAGAATGCAACAATTTTCTTTACCCACCATTTCTTTTGCAAAAACTTGGGTTGGTAATAAAGTCCCTATAAAATTGAGATTAAAAACGAATTGAATTCCTTCTGTATCTAAATCAAAAAAACTTTTAAAATCATTTTGATTATTTTCCAAATCTTTTAATCTAAGGTGCGTGTTCGAAGTTGTCCCTTTTGGGTGATTTCCACCAGCTCCGTTAATTAAAATATCGCAGCTACCTAATTTTGAATTAATCTCGGATTGTGCTTTTAATAAAGATTCTTTACTAAGTACATCTGCAGCAATACCAATCGCTGAACCACCTTGTTTTTTAATCTCTTGTGCAACTTTTTCTGCTGCATCTTTTCTTAAATCCAAAATAGCAAGTTGTGCTCCTTTTTTAGCCAATGCTAATGCTATTGTTTTCCCTAAAACTCCACCGCCACCAGTGAGTACTACTACCTTATTATCCATATTTACAATAGAAAGAATTCATCTATTTCAAATTTGAAACTTTTATTACAATTAAGATTTAAATTTTAGAGAAGGATCATACGGAAATAAGTATAAAAAAGTACAATGAATTGATTTTCAGTGTATTAATTTTTTACTGGTTTAAATGTAAATTTTCTTAAAAAATTGAATATGCTGTTTGTTTTCAAAGGATTATGTTGAGTTTTTGATAAATTTTGAAGACAATTTTTGAATTATTCGAACAATTAGCGCCCTTAATCCGAACTATTAGGATAGTAGGTTTTAATAGTTTTGAAACAACCTATTTTTCATAATAGATTATAATCGATAAACTTATTCTTAGAATAGAGAGGTACATTTTAAGTTTTAACTTATAAATGTATGAGTACTGTTGATAACATATAATAATGATAAAATAAGTTTTTCTAGGACTATAAAAAGAAATATAGAATGCGAATAAATGACAAAAACAATTCAAGTACTGTTTTCTTATTTTTATTGCTATTACAGGTCATCGGAGCTTCTTCTCAGGAAGAATATTCTTTGTCGGAGTTAGTTGCTAATAAAGGTCCTTATATTCCTAATTATAGTTATGCTGGGTATCAATTTGGAGAGAAGGAGATAAAAATTTCAGATGATATTACTACTGTACTGAACGCAACTGATTTTGGGGTTGTTGCAAATGATGAAAAAGATGATTCCAAAGCGTTATTGAGAGTTTTTGAGAAAGCTCATCAGATAAAAGAACCAGTATTGATTCAATTACCTGCAGGAAGGATAATTTTAAGTGAAGTATTATATTTCGAAAGGAGCAACATTGTACTTAATGGTCAGGGAGTAGAAAATAATGGAACTGAAATTTTCTGCCCAAGACCAATGATGTACTTAAAAGATCCTAATGATTTAAAAGAACTTAGAGAATATCTGGTTAAACTAGATAAAATTCAAAAAGAAGAAGAAAAGAACATTTTCCTTCCTTTCTCTCAATATTCTTGGTCAGGAGGTATGTTTTGGACCAGAATTCCTGGTGCTAGGGTAAAATCCTATCTTAAAAAATACGATAAAGAGCCTAAAGTTTTGGGAACTATTGAAAATGCAAAACGTGGTTCAGTCTCATTTAAAGTTCATAATGATTTAGGATTAAATAAAGGGGACGTTGTAGAGATACAATGGTTTAATAAAAAGGGCAAAGAGGCAAATATATTAAGAGAATTATATGGAGATACTGAAAATTTAAAAATTGGATCTCATCATTGGAACTATACCAATCTGCCATTAATTCGTCAACAGGCACAAATTGAAGAAATAGTTCGAAATCAAGTTACAATTAAATCTCCATTATTAACAGACATTATTCCGGAATATGAGGTGAGAATAATAAAATGGGATCATTTAAAAGAAGTGGGGATTCAGAATTTCAAAATTACATTTCCTTTTTCTAATCGTATAGCTCATCACGTAGAACAAGGATATAATGGAATTTACTTGACTAGAGTTTTTAATAGTTGGGTTCAAAATGTGGTTATAGAAAATTCTGACAGTGGTATATTAACAGAAGCTATTGCTAATGTAACCATTAAAGATATTAAGACTACCGGGAAAAAGAAAGGTCATTATACAGTACAAATGGGAGGAGTGCATAATGTTTTAGTTAAGAATTTATCTGTTCATAATGATGTAATGCATCCTTTAAGCTTTAATACTTTTTCTACTAAAAGCGTTTATCATAACTGTGAAGTTCTAAAAAATCCAATTTTGGATCAACACTCAGGTGTGAATCATCAAAATTTATTTGATTTAATAACTGTTCATTTAAATACATTAGGAAATGACTCATATCCTCTTTTTACAGGTGGTGGAGCGGGTTATTGGAAACCTTCACATGCATCATATAGTACTTTTTGGAATATTAAAGTAAATTTTTTGAATACTCCAGAGCATGAAGAACTCATACGTTTAGATGGAATGAACGATGGGCCTAATGCTAGGTTAGTAGGTGTCTGGGGAAATCAAAAGATAGTAATTAACTATAATCCAGATGCCTATGTAGGTTTTGTAAATAAAGACATAAAATTAATTCCTTCGTTATATAAGTATCAACTTAAGAGAAGGTTAAAGAATTAAAAAATTAGAAAGCAAAAATGAATTGGTCTTAAACGTTAAATTATTAACATTTATTTAATATTTTGAAGTTTAAAACGTTATTAGGAGGAAATTTTAAGGGAATTGATGAAGCATATATACGCATTACTATTATTTTTTATTTCAACTTTGTCTATTGCTCAAGATAATTTTTATAATAAATTTTTACATCTTTTTACCTCAGATGGATTATCACAAAGTACAGTAATTGCTATTCATCAGGATCGATTAGGTCGAATGTGGATAGGAACCAGAGATGGATTAAATAAATATGATGGTGATAATTTTACGGTGTATAGAAATATACTTAATGACTCCACTTCAATTAGTAATAATGACATTTTATCTATACAAGAGGATCAAGAAGGTTTTATCTGGATCGGAACATACAATGGATTAAATAGATACGATCCAAAACTTAATATATTTAAATCATATTTCCATTCTAGTAAAAAAGGAAGTATCTCAGACAATACAATCTGGTCTATTCATATGTTGGATAATGGAGAACTTTGGTTTGGTTCTTCTAACGGTCTTATGGTATATAATAGGGAATCAGATTCATTTATTACAATCAAAAATAACCCAGTGAATGCTTCAAGTCTTTCGAATAATTATATTTTAAGTATATACGAAGACAATAAAAAAGATATCTGGATAGGGACAGCAAATGGTTTAAATAAGTTAAAAACAAGGAATGATAAAGATTTTGTATTTAAGAGATTTTATAGTCATCAAAAATCAAATAGCTTAAGTGACTCTTATATTCAAGCTATTGTACAAGATGATAAAGATAGATTGTGGATTGGAACTAAATATGGAGGTCTTAACTACTACGATTTAACTTCTAGTTCCTTTGGTCGTGTAAGGAAGACTAATAAAAACCAAACAATTAATAAAGATGTTAGAAGTTTATCTATAGATAATCGGGGAGTACTTTGGATAGCAACTTATGATGGACTTTGTATTAAAAACAATGATGACTCTATTATTTCTATTAGGCATCAACAGAACAATTTAAAAAGTCTTAGCAGAAACTCGATTAAAACAATTTTTATAGATAGAAAAGGTTCTGCTTGGCTAGGAACTTATTATGGAGGAATTAACATATGGGATGAATCCAATTCTAATTTTATATCGCTTAGAAAAAACTCTACTGATGATATTGAATACGGCGTAGTAAGCAGTATTGTGCAAGATGATAAGTATAATTTATATTTCGGAACCGAAGGAAAAGGGATTAGTATATTAGATTTGAAGAAAAATCAATCTCTTGATATACAGAAGATTTCAGAAAATAAACTCCCTAGTCTTAGTATTAAATCATTATTTATTGATGACAAAAAACTTTGGATTGGAACTTATAATGCTGGTGTAGCTTTATATGATATAGAGGCTAAGAAATTTGTTTCTAATTTGTTGAGCAAGGATTTAAGAGTGCTTCTTAAAGATGTCGGTGTGTATACGATTAAAAAATCTGGAGATTTTATGTATTTAGGGACTTTTGGAAAAGGCCTTATTCAATATAGTTTAACAAACAAAGATTTTAGATTTATAGATCATAATGACATAAATAAAAAATCACTTTCTAATGATAGAATTAGAGTTTTACTTGTTGATAAAGATTCTAACTTATGGATTGGCACACAAAATGGCCTTAATTTTATAGAAAGAAGTAAGTTAAATAATAAAGAAATAATTACGGTTAAACGTTTCTTTTTTAATGAAGAACAATTATCCGGAGATGATATTTTAAGCATATACGAGGATAAAAGAGGAATTCTCTACGTTGGGACCAAAGCAAATGGTGTATATAAGTTTGATGATAATACATTTAATAAATTAGAACTTAATGTAGTAGGGACAAAGATTAGTACAGTTTTTAGTATTGTAGAGTATGATGATAACGTTATTTGGATGAGTTCCAATAAAGGTATTGTAGCATATAATCCTGATAAAAAAACTTCGATTCTTTATAACCAAACTGATGGTTTAATCAGTAACGAATTTAATAATAATGCATGTTTAAGAGCTAAAAATGGAGGTCTCTATTTTGGAGGACCATCTGGAGTCTCATTTTTAAATCCTAATCAGATAAAGAAAAATACTTTTGTACCCAAAGTGGTTTTGACAGATTTTAATATTCAAGGAAAAAAGATTGACACTTATGGAGATAAAAAAGTACTAAAAAAGAGTGTTTCCTATACGGATAAACTTACATTATTGCATGATCAAGCTTCTTTTGGGATTAGTTTTGCAATGCCTAATTTTATTAATTCTTCTAATAATCAATACGCGTATCGGTTAGTTGGATTAGATAATCAATGGCAGTATACCAAAAATACCGAAGTAAATTACACAATACAAAAACCAGGTAATTACACTTTTGAGGTAAAAGGGGCGAATAATGATAATATTTGGAATGATGAGCCTACAAAACTAAAAATATCATTAAAACCGGCTCCTTGGAAGAGTCCCCTTGCTTTTGCAGGATATGTCATAGCAATAATTTTAGCATTGTTTGGATTAAACCAAATTAACAAAGCAAAAACAAAACTAAAACATGAATTAGACTTAGAACATCTAGAAAATATTAGAAAAGAAGAAATGAATCGTTCTAAGTTAGAGTTTTTTACAAATATTTCTCACGAATTCAGAACGCCATTAGCACTGATTATAGCACCCTTACAACAATTGATAGAGAATTATCAAGGTAGTAACAAGATGTATAAACGTTTATTAGTTATCGAACGTAATGCGGATCAATTATTGAAATTGATTAATCAATTATTAGATTTTAGAAAGTTTGAAAATAAGCATTCTAAATTACAGGTTGCAGAAGGGAATTTGGTAAAGTACCTAAAGGAAATTTACTTGTCATTTAATGAATTTGCTAAAGCAGGTTCGTATACCTATACATTTGAAACTTCTTCGGATATGATAGAAGTATACTTTGATCGATATAAATTGGAGAGGGTATTTTATAACTTAATTTCTAATGCATTTAAGTATACTCCAGAAGGAGGAGAGATTCATGTAAGAATTTTCGAGAATAACAATAATGCGATTGTTGAAATAGAGGATACAGGTAAAGGAGTTGATAAAGAGTTTGTGGACAAAGTATTTGATCGTTTTTATGAAGTAGCTGCGGATAAAGATTATCAGAAACAATTTAATCAAGCCAGTGGGATTGGATTGTCGATAGCAAAAAAAGCTGTCGAATTACATCAAGGTATTATAGAAGTTATGGATACCAAATTAGAAAAAGGAACTGTTTTTAGAGTAAGTCTTAAAAAAGGGAAAGCTCATTTAAACGAAACAGATATTATAAAGGATTTTAAGATTAGTGATGATATTACTCAATATAAAAATCAAATTTCTACAGCTAAGAAAAATAAAGAACTAGATATGGAAATGGTTTTTAAAGAAGACCAAAAGCCATTGATTCTTATTGCAGAGGACAATGATGAATTGAGAGATTTCATAGGAGATATGCTTAAAGACTATTATCAGATAATCAAAGCTGAGAATGGGCAGGTAGCATTTAAAAAGGCAATACAAAAAGTTCCAGATTTAATAATTAGTGATGTGATTATGCCTAAAATGGAAGGGACTGAACTGTGCTCTAAAATAAAGAATGATATTAGAACGAGTCATATTCCTTTTATTTTATTGACTTCTAGAACCTCATTAATTTATAAGTTTGATGGTTTGGAGTCTGGAGCAGATGCTTATATAAATAAGCCTTTTAATGTAAAAGAATTTTTGTTAACCATACGAAACCTTCTTTCATCTTTAGAAAAACAAAAAGAGAAATTTTCATCTAATGAGTTTAGGTCATCGGACATTACGGTAACTTCTATAGATGAAGAGTTATTGAAAAAAGCGGTGAAAATTGTTGAAGAAAATATAAGCAATACTTCTTTTGATATTCCATACTTTAGCTCGGAGTTAGGTGTAAGTAGAACCATGTTATTTTCTAAAATTAAAGGCTGGACCAATTTAACACCGAATGAATTTATTCATTCTATCCGAATGAAAAGAGCTTCTCAATTATTAGAGTTAGGTCAAATAAATATCTCAGAAGTTTGCTATAAAGTAGGTTTTAGAAACCCTAAATATTTCACAAAATGTTTTAAAAAGCATTTTGATCAGACTCCCTCAGAATACGCATCAAAATTCTTTTCTTAAAAACAGATCGTTTTAACAATGATAGGGTCTGTTAAGTGCTTATTTCCAATGTTTAGTACAGAAATATACCCTTTTTAGGACTTTTAGATATATCGTTTTAAGTAGGTTTGAGTATGAATAGGAAACAAAGCAGATATATCTTTTTACAACTCTTCTTTTCGTTGTGTATCATATTTTTTTGTCTTCTAATTATATATCTGTATTAAACAGAAGCGTACACTAACATAAATCAATCACTCATGAATGAAAAATTTACATATTTAAAAGTATTGAAAAGATGTATTCAAGTTTTGTTATTAATGATGGGGTCTGCGTTATCCGCACAAATTGAGATTACAGGAACAGTTACATCAGAAGATGGAGTTCCTATTCTAGGTGCTAACGTTAGCGTAAAAAATAAACCTATTGGTACTACTACTGATTTTGATGGTTTATATACTATAAAGGTGCCAGATGAAAAAGCTGTTTTAGTATTTTCTTATGTCGGATTTGCTGATCAAGAAATATTAGTTGGTAGTCAAAAAAGTATCAATGTTATTTTATCTGCATCAATAGAATCTTTGGAGCAAATCGTTGTTGTCGGTTATGGGTCACAACGTAAGAGTGATGTAACGGGTTCTGTATCTTCTGTAAAGACGGAGGAGTTAAATGCTTTTCCTGTATTGAATGCAGCACAGGCGCTTCAGGGTCGTGCAGCAGGTGTAGTAGTTCAATCTAACAATGGTGGAGAACCGGGTGCCCCTATCAATGTAAAGATTAGAGGAAATACTTCTATCAATGCTAGTAGTGCCCCACTTATAGTTGTAGATGGATTTGTAGGAGGTATCTTTCCACAGGCAAATGACATTCAATCTATTGAGATTTTAAAAGATGCATCTGCTACCGCTATTTATGGTTCTAGAGGTTCTAATGGGGTTGTTTTAGTAACCACCAAAAAAGGTAGAAAGGGTAAATTATCTGTAGAGGTAAATACTACATATTCTATTCAAAATACAGCCAATCGTCTAGATTTATTAAATGCGGATCAATTTGCAGCTTATCAGCAAACCATCAATCCTGGATATGTTCAAGGATCTGCCAATACAGATTGGCAAGATTTATTGTATCGTAGTGGTAGTACTGCCAATCATCAATTTTCTTTTTCTGGAGGAAGTGATAAGATAAATTTTTATGCCTCTGCTACTTATTTTAAGCAAGAAGGTGTGATTATAAATTCTGAATTCGAAAGAATTTCTTTTTTATCAAATATCGATGCACAGGTAACTGATAAGTTAAAGTTGGGAGCTAATATATTTGGTAGTCGAGGAAATAAAGATGGAGTTCCTACACAATCAACCGGTGCTACAGTAAATGGTGGTGGAGATGATGTGGTTTCATTATTATTTCGATTTGCACCAGATCTTGGGGTACAGGATGCCAATGGCCTTAATACAATTAACTCTGTTGGAGATAATGTAGATAATCCATTTGCCATTGCTACTGAGGGAATCGATGAGACAAAAACAGATAATTATAGAGCCAATTTATATGCGAATTACGATATTTTTGAAAACCTTACTTTCAAAACTACATTTGGTTTTAGTACCATTAATGGTACTCAAGGGACATTTAGTCCATCGACTTTAATTACTACAGCTGGAGCTGGTACAGGCGGAAGAGCAACCATCACAAATTCTAAGAGTACAAGTATCTTAAGTGAAAACTACTTAACCTATAATGCAGAAATAGGAAGAGGGAATCTTACTTTATTAGCAGGATATTCTTACCAAAAGAATTCTACAGATAGATTCTCTGCAGGAGCTGAAGGGTTTACCTCAGATTCTTTTTCTTACCACGCATTACAAACAGGATCTACTCAATTGATACCTACTTCTTCTTTTTCTGAAATAGAGATTCAATCTCAATTCGGTAGGCTAAACTTTGATTATGATGATAAGTACTTACTAACAGCTACAGTTAGAAGAGATGGATCATCGAATTTTGCTAAAAATGAAAAATATGCAATTTTCCCATCAGGAGCCATTGGTTGGAAAGTATCAAATGAAAACTTCTTAAAGGACAGTCAAACGGTTTCTAATCTAAAGTTAAGAGCCAGTTATGGGGTAACCGGTAATCAAGCAATTGCAGCATATGGATCACTTGCTAGTTTTGCATCTGTCTTTACTCCTATCAATGGACAGACTGTTATTAATGTAACACCAAACCAAGTAGCCAACCCAGATCTAAAATGGGAATCTTCCTATCAAACCAATCTTGGTCTAGATTTAGGATTATTTTCTAATAGAGTTTCACTGTCATTGGATTACTATAATATAGACACCAAGGATCTTATCATTGCAGATTCTAGTCAACCAGAATTTTTAGGTTTTCTAACTGCTGCAAGTTTAAGAAATGTAGGAGAGATTAATAACAAAGGATTTGAGATTACTTTAAATACCAGAAATGTTAGTACCGAAAACTTCAGTTGGACTACAGATCTTAATTGGTCTACAAACAAAAATGAGTTTGTTAGTTTATTAAATGGTGAAGATATATTCCAAGATGCTTCTCCTGGATATTTTAATATAGATCGTACGCATATCCTAAGAGAAGGAGAAGCTGTAGGTGTTTTTTGGGGATATGAATATAGAGGTGTTTACCAAGGTGGAGCTTTACCAGAAGGAACCGCTATTTTTGAAGGAGGCGAAGCAGGAGATCAATTATTTACAGATTTACCAGATGAAGATGGTAATTTAGATGGCGTAATTACCACCGATGATCAACAAATAATAGGAGATCCTAATCCAGATTTTACCATTGGTATCACAAACACATTTACTTACAAAAACATTGATCTAAGCATCTTTTTTCAAGGAGCTTATGGTGGCGATGTTATGAATCTTACCAATGTACAGTTATTTAACGGAGATTCTAATGCCACTACAGATATATTAAATGCTTGGACTCCAACAAACACAAATACAGATATACCCTCTGCTAAACT
>NZ_AUMK01000013.1 GCF_000430645.1 Aquimarina latercula DSM 2041
AAAGGTATCATCGCCACCATTCGCAGTTCCACCATCATCTGATAGTACAACGTCTACTGTTGCTGTTCCATTAGCATCCGCAGCAGTTGTATAAGTTAGATTTCCAGTTGCATCAATAGCCGGTTGAGCGCTAAACAATGCATTGTTATCATTTGTTACTGTAAATGTTAATGTTTGTGTAGCGTCGGCATCTCCATCATCGATAGCAGTTGCCCATCCATTTACAGTTTGTGCACCTGCATCTTCATTAATTGTTTCATTAGCACCCGCAGTAAAACTTGGTTCATCGTTTACTGCGTTTACAGTAATAGTAAATTGCTGTGTTGCAAACGTATCATCACCACCATTAGCAGTTCCTCCATTATCCGATAGTACAACATCTACTGTTGCAGAACCATTAGCATTCGTGGCAGGAGTATAAGTTAGATTTCCAGTTGCATCAATAGCCGGTTGAGCGCTAAACAGTGCATTGTTATCATTTGTTACTGTAAATGTTAACGTTTGTGTTGCGTCGGCATCTCCATCATCGATAGCAGTTGCCCATCCATTTACAGTTTGTGCACCTGCATCTTCATTTATACTTTCATTTGCTCCAGCAGTAAAACTAGGTTCGTCGTTAACGGCATTTATGGTTATTGTAAATTGCTGGGTTGCAAACGTATCATCACCACCATTAGCAGTTCCTCCATTATCCGATAGTACAACGCTTACTGTCGCAGATCCATTAGCATTTGCAGCAGGTGTATAGGTTAGATTTCCAGTTGCATCGATAGCCGGTTGAGCGCTAAACAGTGCATTGTTATCATTTGTTACTGTAAATGTTAACGTTTGTGTTGCGTCGGCATCTCCATCATCGATAGCAGTTGCCCATCCATTTACAGTTTGTGCACCTGCATCTTCATTTATACTTTCATTTGCTCCAGCAGTAAAACTAGGTTCGTCGTTAACTGCGTTTACTGTTATTATAAATTGCTGTGTTGCAAACGTATCATCACCACCATTAGCAGTTCCTCCGTTGTCGGAGAGTACAACATCTACGGTTGCAGAACCATTAGCATTTGTGGCAGGAGTATAAGTTAGATTACCCGTTGCATTAATAGCTGGTTGTACACTAAATAAAGCATTGTTGTCATCTGTTACTGTAAAGGTAAGTGTTTGTGTAGCATCTGCATCCCCATCATCAATGGCAGTTGCCCATCCATTTACGGTTTGTGCACCTGCATCTTCGTTAATAGTTTCATTAGCACCTGCAGTAAAACTTGGTTCGTCATTTACTGCTGTAATATCAAAAGTTACACTTGCGGGACTAGATGTATCCGTACCATCATTAGTAGTAAACGAAATTGTTCCAGCATTAGTGCCGTTAAGATTTGGAGTCGGTGTAAAGGTTGCGGCATCTAGCGCAGCATTAATATTTGCTAAGGTTCCTGCAGCGGTAAAACTAGCAGATCCATTACCACTACCGCCAAAAGTAATTCCTGCTGTACCTAATGTAACCGTTCCACCTGTAATGGTAAAAGTTACAGTTTGATCATCTCCATCAGTATCTGCGACCAGAATATTATCTGCTAAAGCAACATTAATAGCGTCTTCTAATACTGTTGGTGCGGATGGCGCTGTTGCTATTGGAGCGTTGTTACTCGTAGCAATCGACCCTTCAGAAAAGACAATGTCATCAATCGCGACTTCTTCGCTAGCAGCATTAAAGTCGGCTTCTATAATAAGTTTGACTTTACTTCCAATGTACGGTACTAAGCTAAAATTGATTGTTTGTTCACTTCCTTCTGTAAGTTGTCCGTCAATATCGTTTCCCGTAGCGTTATTTCCCCCTTCTGTTCCATCCCCATCAGAATCTACAATTGTTACGAAGTTTGGGTTGCCATCAACTTGTAATGCTACAAAAAAACGATCATTTGCTCCATCAGTATTTTCATAAGTAGCAGATCTTATACCATATTTTAGACTCAATTGAGGATTTATGGTACTTGAAAGATCCACTTCGTCGAATTCTATTTGAATTGTACCGTCTGGATCTTCGATCATAAATACATTCCCTGATCCAATTAAGAAACCAGCTGCTCCGGTTGTAGATGGCGCACCATTTTGAAATGTTGTCCCTGGAACCACTCCAATTAGATCACCATCTGATAAACCTGAACTTCCCGAAGTACCAGTTCTGGTAGCTATAAATCTTGTTTTAAAACCTAATTCTGTAGATCCATTTGTTCCAAAAACGTATTCTACCGTTGGTTGACTAACATTATTAGAAAGTTGATGTGTGGTGGTATTAGGATCAGAGTAAACGGCAGAAACTGCCGTGGGTTCAGAAAAATTAGTGCCGACTTGACTATAACAAATACTTGAAATTAATCCAAGTGCAAACGGACATAATATTTTAAGTAGTATTGTTTTCATTTACGTTTTGTTTGTATTAAATGTAAGCTTATTTTTTTGAAAAACAAGCTTACATGGGATTAAAACATTAATTTCTGGAGGGGTATATTCCCTGATAGCAAATAATATAATTGCAAGATTGAAAAGGTGCCCGATTTTCATGAGATTGATTTCCTCCCGTTAATCCAACAGATATATTTCCATCGATACTAATGCTATTTGGCCCCATTTTAATAGTTCCATCAGGAGCTGTGCTATTATATATAGTTGGTGTTTCTGCAACTCCAAAATATCTGCCATTTGGATCAGCGGAATCCACATCTTCTTCATTTGCATTGATGCTTGCAGATAAGCCATTTAATGTTGCTGTATGGGTGTGCGTTGGTATTTCTAGTTGATTTAAGGTTACAAATTCGACCCCTCCTTTAGCACCTATGTTATAAGGTTGTAATCCTGGTCCACTACCGCTACCGATTACAGAACGACCTCTTAAGTCAGGTAAACCAAAACTTGTTCTTCCATCTCCTCCGTAAATGGTTCCTATAAGAGAGAAAAAAGCATTATACTGTGATATAGATAATAATTGTCCCTGACATAAAAACCAGTTTCTTGGAGCCCAATTAGGTCCCCAAGGCATTATTTGCCCTATTGTTCCTTCCATAATTGTATGTATTTAGTATTTATTTTTATTTGTTATATTGCTAGATTCATTTTTGTTTCAATGCTAAGTTCTCTAAGTTTAATTTGTACCAATGAACCATTATCAGTGTTTAAAGTTGAAGTTCCCAATTTGTCTATTTCAAGGTTCAAAACACCATTTCCTTCGTATCTATAGTATGCCTCAGTTGTTATTGCTCTAATTAAAACTCCCCAAGTTTCGGTAATATCGGGATGACCTTCTAATTTCTTATCTCCTAGATCAATAAAGTTTAGAGTTCCTATTCCAGGAATTTCTAAAAGAAGACTTCCTTGTTTTTCAAAAGTTGTTTTTCCCCCATCTTTAGCTACTGTTTTAGCATTACTTGCAGGTACATTATAGCTATAATTATTGGTTACATTTAATGTGTACATAGTATCGATTATTTGATTATTAATTCTTTTTTTTGTTCAAAATTGCTTTGAAAGTAATGCCCTTGCTTTATACCTAGGTGAACATATTTAGCTCCAGATAAAACACCTGCATCCGAGCTGATTATATTTATTCTTAATATTTTCCCGTATTTGCAGTATACATATAGTCCTTCTTGAGGATGTGCATGTACAATTTCTCCAGCGGTTTTACCAAATATGGGTTGACTATCTACCGGAGAAACTTCTATTATTTTTATCGGTGATCCTTGGTAGTAAGTGGTTACTCCACCATATTTGGGATTACAAGCATTCACCAGATTTTCTATTTCGTCAGCAGTTTGTGTCTCCCAAGATATTGTGGTATCTTTTTCGGTAGGTCTGTTATAGTATGCTATTCCTTCATTCGATTGTAATCTTAGATTTTTAGCATCTACTATTAGTTCTAATGCTTTTTTAGTTAGCTCGCCAAGCATGTAACTCATTTTAGAATTAGCCATTCCCAACGTTTCGCCGGGAATTATAGGAACAGGTTGTTCTAATAGAATTTTACCAGTATCCCAATCCTTATTCATTTGATGAATAGTAATTGCAGTTTGTTTTTTTCCTTGTTTTATAGACCAGAATAATGGATCAGGGCCTTTATTTTCAGGTAATTTCCCAAAATGTACATTTAAGAACCCGTATGTTGGAATTGCCAAAATATCTTCGGGGACCTTAATAGAAAAACCACAAACTAATACTAAATCAGGATTTTTATTTTTTAACCATTCTCTAAAATCTGTATGAATATTTTGTTTGTTAATTCTATATGTTTCATATCCTTCATTTTGTATGGAATTGGACCAAAAATTGTTTGAATTTTGTCCTACCAACTCTTCAAAACAGATAGCGCTTAACATTTCATTTTCAGAAAGATATTTGTAGATAGATAGGCAAATTGGAAATGCTCCGATGAGAATTGTTTTCATAAATAGATAGTTGTAATTTTCCCTTTGAATCAAAGTTATGTGAAGAATAAAAAATATGGTATACGTAGAATCACCTGAATTTAAAAAAATCCTATTAAGCAATTCTTTGTGGTGAAAAATACTTAGGAGTGTATTCTTGTTTTAAGAAAGTTTAGGAAGATCGGTTAAGCTAACCAGACAAATATGTAGTAGAGAAAAATGATCTAATAAGTGGAATGGTAGGTTATTTTAAGTATACGCACTTTCGTTCGTAATCAATTACTGCTTTTCCTTTTTTTAAAATATCAGCGCCAATTATTCCATCAACAGGTTCGGCTTGATGAGCGGTTAAAGCAGTATTTACATGTGTTAGATCAAATAAAACAAGGGAAACATTGTTTTTTGACCATTTGCCTAATTGTAATGTGTTTTTTTTAGAAAGTTGAGTAACCATATCGGTCGCGCCAGCACCAGCTGCTTTTACATCACTATCTTGAGCAAAAAGATTAAATTTTTCCACAGCATCAAAACCTACACATGAATTAGACGCTCCCGTATCTAAAATAAAATTTCCTTCTATACCATTAAGCTTTGCTTTTACCTCAAAATGATTTGTTTTGGTGTATACAAGTCTGATACGTTGATATTCTTTGTTAATTAGGAATTGGCGTAGTGTAGTCATTTTATTTTTTGTCGGATCGCAAACAAAAATAGTATAATTAATAAGAAAACACCTGTTATCCAAATCCAGTTATAATTGGTTGAGGTTGGAGTCTGGTATGCACCATAATAAATGAATGCAGCCCAGTAATACGGTGATTTTTGAATATTAGAGATTTTTTTAGAATTGAGATAGTCTAATTTTGCGTTATGTAATCCTTCTGCGTTCGAATTAGTAGCGTATAGTTTTTGGTAAAAATAGTTCATGAGTTCAGAAGTAGTTTTGTCATTAACCTTCCACAGCGAAAATAACACGTTAGGAACTCCTGCATACTGAAACCCTCTACCGATACTCAAAGGTCCTTCTCCCGAAATTAGAGTACCTATGCCAGTTTCGCAAGCACTAAGAACAACTAAGTCTGTTTCTAATGCTAGTCCATATAATTGATTTACTGGGATGTTTTGATTTCTAAATTGTATAGAAGCAGGTCTAGAAAAATTTCCAGCTTCAGCATGGGTTGATAGGTGTAAAACAGTATGGCTTTTGGATTCTTTAAGAAAATTTCTATAAGTCGCATTCTCTTTTTTGAGAAAAGTACCATTAAATTTTTGTTCAATATATTGTTGCTCTTTTATTGAGAAAGGAAGTTCTAGGTTGGTTTTTTCAAAAACAGGAAATATCCCTAATATGCTTCTATCGTTGTTTGTGTTTTTAATAGACCTCACGTATTTACTGGCGGAGTTTTCATAAACCAAAACACTAGATTTTAATAAAAATGGCATGTTTTGAAAACTAAAAGAACTTGTTTTTTTAGTAAGTAATGTTTCAAAAGGAATGAAATTTAACAATCCATCAGGAACAACTAGTATTCTTTTAGAACTTGGGATTTTTAAAATTTTATACACATTAAAACTGCTTTCTGAAAATGAAATCACATCATCGTTAATAGCTGAAGGGGTATTAAAATAGGAAATGTAACTTTTAATAGTTTTTCTAAAATTTTCACTATTACCAATTTTTTGTAAACTGATAGAGTGAGCATCAATTCTAAACTGATATGTGGTTTCTTTTCCGAAAAAATATTCGATTAAAGTAATATCATCTTGTTTTAGCTTTTCTTGGAGTTTTTGAATAGATATGGTGTTATGAGGGGGTAATAGTTCGGGGTATTTTTCTTTTAATATGGTCTTTAATTCCTTAAGCTTAATAGATTTATTGTTATGTAGATTGGTCCATTTTTGAATTTTTTCAATATCAGCGTTATCAGCTTGTTGTTTTTCTTGTAAGATGCTGGTTTCGTAGGATGCAAGTTGATATGTTAGTTGTTTGTTTTTCTTTACTAAAGAATCATTTTTATATGCGGATAGTAATTGTTTTGATAGTTGTGCTTCGTTTACAAAAGGTGCTTTAGAATTATCAGCTGCTTCAAATGCTCTATGTATATGTTTAATGTTTTTGGTTTTCCTATACAAAGAATATAAAATATCTATATACTGTTCCGTCCGATTTCGATTTTGACTGTGCTGAATTATTTTTGTGTCCTGTAATGGATATACTGTGTTTAATTTAGAATTTACTATAAAAGCAGCTTCATAAGACTCAATTGCAAAAATAGGTTTGTTTAATCGTTCGTAAATATATGCTTGTACATCAAGAGTTTTAAGGAGAATTCTGTCTGCAATAAGATGTTTTTTTTTGGGGATATCGTTTTTTTTAGAATATGCAGGTAAAAGAATACTGTAAATTTCTTTTATAATTTCTATTGCTTCGGTAAATGAAGATTTAGAAAGCAAAATATCTACAAAAGCTAATTGTAATTTTGCAAGATCTCTAGTTGTAGTATTTGATTGTTCTAATAGTTGAACTTTTGCTCTGTTTATATAATGCTGAGCATTTTGTATATCGTTATTTTCCAACGCGATTGCTGCTAATAGTTGATAAGCATTAGTTTGCGAAGGATCAATAGCTATTACTTTTAGGGCATAGCTTTGGGCTTTCTCTGGTTCGTTAATATCTAGGTAATTCGTCGCTAAATTGATTAAAATGTTTACGTTTTTAGAAGCAATTTTTTCTCCTTTTTGAAGTATTGTTATAGCTTGTTGGTAATTACTCTGATTATTGTATGCGATTGATAAGTTTGTAATTGCTGAAATTACCTGAGGTAAATTTTGTTGCTGTTCTGCTAAATATAAATAGCTTGTTATTGTGTTTTTTGCTTTTTGTAAATCACCGATTTTAAGATATAAGTTTCCTAAAGGCTGCAGGCAGTTTTCAACAATATCGTAGTTTTTAATGTTGTTGTCTTGAAAAACTTTCCAGGCTTTTTCATAATAGGTTATTGCAACTGATAGATTATTAAAATGTGTGTTATAGTAACCGATATTTGTATTTATTATAATCCAGGCTAATTTATCTTCGGTAGTCTGTAGTTGGTTTTCTTTTGAATTAATTATTTTAGTTAGTCTATTTAAATTAGAAGCGGTAGGATCCGAAAGGAATTGGTCTAATTGATGGTATAAAAAATCCGAAGTTTTGTTTTTTTGCTGTGAATAAGCTGCAAAATCTCCAAAGTATAGTAAAATAAACAGCAAAATGATGCTTCTAAAACTTCCAAATTCCATAGAATTGAATTTGAGAGTTTGGAGTATCAAAATTATAAACATATCGAATTCCAATACTGGGGCCGATACGAACAGCTCCGATATTCATACCTAGGAATACTCCTGTTTGTAGATTTGTGAAACTATCATCTATAGTGTTTTCTACAAAAGAGTTTAGATCTGGATTAGGGTTGAGATCTCCGTTGTTGCCGATAATAAAAGCTTCTCCTGTGGTTTCTTGGTCATTACTGCTGGTCATATCTAATTTTAATTGTAAACCAGCACCCATTGCTAGATAATTATTAAAATTGTATCTAATCGATCCTGGTACGGCGTATATAGATATATTGTTAAATTGATTTAATTCTGAAAATCTTACTAAGTTTCTGGATCCATCTGGATTTATGGTATTAGTTTCAAAATTTTGGATATCATCATAAGAAGCAGAAGAAAATAATAATTCTGCTTGATAGTACATTCGGTAGGATTTAAATGGCGATAGCGTTGCGCCAACGAAGTATTCTCTCTGTCTATTTAATTCAGGAACTAAGATGTAACCGGCTTTTGCTCCGATAGAAATTCCTGGAGAGAATCTAGTGGTGGCATAATTGGTAATAATAGGTTCATTTTTATCGAAATATATTGCTGTTCTGCTTCGGGTCTTTTTTTTATGAAAATTCTTACCAAACTTCATAGAGTACTTTACAAAACCTTTGGTGGAGTCAATCTCCTCTACGTTTTTTTGCTCACTTCCAGGAAGGTAGATTTTATTAAATTGAAAAATAATTTTATCCTTTTTTAGAATCGTATCTAAGCAGCTGTAGTTCACCTCCCGTTCTTTTGGACAAATTGGACATTCGGGATACATGCTATCTATTTTTAAAGTAGACTTGTCAAACATTTCTGGAGTGTCAACTTCTAATTTAATAGTATTAGCAGGACCTTCTCCGTTATTCTGAAATCGTACTTTGAATTTTAGCTTTTTAAACCTTACTAATCGATAATTCATTAACCAGCCATTAGAAGACATTTTATTAGGGTCATGTGAAGTGACAATTTCCATTTCAGTGTCTTTTACAGTATGGTTATCAAAATTATTATCAGGAACATAGACACTTTTTAATGTGACAATTGCACTAGTGTCTTTAATCATTTCTGGAGTGGTTTGCAATGTTCGGAAAATATTTCGTTCCTCTCCAGGTTTCATATCGTCAAACTCTATTATTTGATAATTTCGATATAAAGCTTTTGATTCTTCTAATGTAAGCGGTAGATTTTTTCGTTTAGTGGTGTCCTGTGCAACAAGAGTTTTGTTATACAAAAAAGAAGTGTTGTTAGAAGCTAAAAAAGTATGGCTATCATTTTCAGGAAGATTAGATGAAATAAGATCTAATGGTGTAATTCGTTCTCCATGATGTAACCGAGTATCTTCTAATATGAAATTGTCATTTTTAAATTGACGATCATTATAAAATAAGTAAAGCTTTCCGCTAGAAGCATAATTGTTATTGTTTTTATAGCTAGTAATAAACACCATTTCTTGATTAGGAATTGGTTCACGATTTCGTTTTAATATTAAATCTTGATCTTCTTTAAACGGAGATGTGTTTTCAATGGAAGCTTCATCTTTTGTGTCTGTAATTGTTACAGATTTTGGTCTACTAATGGGCGGTTTTCCATTGTCATAATTATTAGTGGCCCATAATTTAACTGTGTAGGTTTCATTTTTTTTGTAAGAGTGTGTTGGTTTTTCTTTAAAACTATACGTGCCATCACCGAATTCCCAATAATAGGTGTAAAAGGCTTTTGGTGCACCAGCGATTTGATTAAGAACGGGCATTTTTGCTCCATAAATTACTTGATTGCCCTGTATTTCGTGAGATATTGGAGCTATTCTGGCGATAGTGTCATTAATTATTGTTTGTCCATTACAGAAAAAATGAAAAAATATAATGAATATTAAAGCCGCAGATTTGTTCATGATTTTTTGTTAGTGTTAATAAAGATAAACAAAAAGTTAAATCACTTAAGTTTATATCCTTAGTGAATTAAAATTCCGGAAAGTAAACCCTTCCGGAATTTTTGCTGAAATTTGCTGTAACCCCCATTACCTAATATGCATATTCCAGTGTGAGTTTTTTACGGGAGATCGTTTATTAATGCAACTAATGTTGCTTCGGTTCCAGTATTTGTAGTTCCAATTATTTCTAAGTGATTTTCCTCTATAGTAGTTCCTTGGATTGCATAAACATACTGGTCATCTTGAACGGATACGAAAATAATGTGAACTTCTAAGCCTATAGGGATTAATCCGTAATGCTCAGAAAAAAGACCTGTTTCTGGATCATAGATGTCTAATAAGGCTAGCGCAGTAGGTTCTCCATCATAGGATACATATACGTTGCTATTGGTGTTGTCAAAACCTTCTGGTACATCAACTTGTAGCATTGTTTTTGGCCTTGGATCATTATACCAACGATCAATATTTGTCCATCCAAAATTACTAAGAAAACCTCCATATCCGCTTACTCCTTGCCCATTAGGACCTTCTCTTTGCATTGGTTCTAAACCTGCTTGCTCATCTTCTTCCCACACAATATCACATTCTAAATTTTCACCATCGCAGTCATTATCTTCACCATTAAATATTCTCATATCCTCATCAAATTCATCTGCTGGAGCAAAAAGCATAAAGTCATTAGCAAGTTCTAATTGTTCTCCATTTTGAGTTGCGTTTATGTAAAACTCTCCACCTGACACCAGTGTTTCTACATCTCCATTAGGACGTTTTCCATTAGTTGGCATTTTAGTAAGTAACATTTTTGCTTTGTTATAGATTTCAATTAATTCTATATCTACTACTCCTGTTACCGGATCTCCATTTTGGTCTAAAAAACTGTTAGCAGGAAAATATAAAATGGTACCGTCTTCTCCATATACTTCTCCAGCACCTCCAGAGTTTAAGGTAAAACTTTGTAAAGCGTCTTCTCTATTTTCTAATATTTCAGTTTGTAATTCTAATCCTCCTAAAATTGGTTGCGTAATGATAATGTCATTATCATCATTTTTACTACAACTGGCCAATAGCAAAATAGAGAACCCCAAGAATAAAAAATGAGTCATTGTCTGTTTTACTTTCTTACTATTTTTCAGTAAAGTAATTGTTGTACTATTTTTTTTCATGTTTTTTGTTTTTAATATCCGTTTCGGACTTTCTTATTTTTATTGTTTACATCTTCATATCAACACCATTGATTTTTTGTTACCCTTTTTCTTAAAAACTTTTTTAATTTAGTTGTCCAGACAAATCGTTTATGGAAAAAAACCAGGCACATTCAGATCAAAAATATATACAAGCGCTCTTGGATAATGATAGTATCGTGCTTAAAGAGGTGTATCAAAAATTTGCACCAAAAGTCGTTAACTATATAAAAAAGAATAGTGGAGATGATTCCAATGCTCAGGACATCATTCAGGAAACGTTGATTACAATATATAATCAGGCTAGAGAAAAGAAATTAATACTTACTTGTCCCTTTGATGCGTATTTCTTTTTGCTCTGCAAGAGAAAATGGCTTAATGAACTAAAAAAGAATTCTGTAAATAAGGTAACAATTAACGAAGAGGTTGTATCTATAAATGATGAGAGCATGCAGTATGTAGAAGAAACAATGATTTTTGAAGCTAAGAATGCACTTTTTGCAGAGATATTTAACGAATTAGGAAATGCTTGTAAAGAATTGTTAAAAGCAACGTTTACTATAAAATCAATGGAAAAAGTTGCTGAAAAATTAGGACAATCTTATGGGTATGTCAGAAAGAAAAAATCTCTATGTATCGGTCAATTAACAAAAATGATGCAAAGCTCTCTTAAGTATAATAAAATAAAAAACTTGTTATGACCCCAGAAAAAAAATACGAGCTTTTTGAAGGTAAAATTAACAATGAGCTTTCTGTAGAAGAGCAAGAAATATTTTCTAAAATCTTAGAGCAAGATAAATCTGTAGCTGAAGAATTTAGACTTTATAAACGATGGAGCTCTTATTTAGAAGCTAACGTTAATGCTGATGAAGAAAGAGCTGATTTGGAAAATAACCTAAAAAGTATAGGAGAATCATTTTTTGAAAAGAAACAAACTCAAAAAGAAACCAAGGTATTAAAAATTCCTTCTTGGGGATATGCTGTGGCAGCAAGTTTAGCAATTCTTTTAGGTGTGTATACTTTTGTGAAAACGGGTTCCTCATATAATGATTTTGTATCAATTCCGGAACTATCAATCACAGAGAGAGGTGTTGATGATGAGTTGATTAAAAAAGCTGAAGATGCATTTAATTCTGCAGAGTATTCAGAAGCAGAGATACATCTTTCTGAGTTATTGAAAAATGATATTGATAATTCTGAGTATAATTTTTATTTAGGGATTACCTTAGTAGAACAGGATAAGTATAAAAAAGCTTCCGAGGTTTTTGGTAAATTACAAAATGGGAAGTCTGTATATAGGTATAAAGCGATTTGGTTTGAGGCTTTGAACCAATTGAAACAAGGAGAAAAAGATCAATGTAAGTCACTATTGAAACAATTACCTAATGAAGCCGAAGATTATCAGAAAGCCCAAGAGTTGCTTAAACAAATATGATTTAATTTACTATGTATTCGTTTTTAAATCGTAGCATGCTTTAATTGTAATTATGCAAAATTCTTTGTGTAAATTTTGGTTATTTTTGCGGCATGATACTTACCGATACGCATACCCATATTTATAGTGAGTCTTTTGAAGAAGATCAAGATCAAATGATGCAAAGAGCAATTTCTGCAGGAGTAGAACGTTTTTTTGTGCCAGCTATTGATTCGGGATACACCCAATCCATGTATGATATTGAAAAAAAATATCCTAATAATGTATTTTTAATGATGGGGTTGCATCCAACTCATGTTAAAGAAAATTACAAAGAAGAACTTCAACATGTAGAAGAAGAGATAAAAAAACGTTTGGATAACGAGGGTGATCGAAAGTTTTATGCTGTAGGAGAAATAGGTATAGACTTATATTGGGATAAAACTTTTATTAAACAACAACAAGAATCATTTAGATCTCAAATTCAATTAGCTAAAAAATATAAACTGCCAATAGTTATTCATTGTAGAGAAGCTTTTGAAGAAGTCTTCGAGGTCTTAGAATCCGAGAAAGGCGAAGATTTGTTTGGGATTTTTCATTGTTTTACTGGTACAATTGATGATGCCAGACGTGCAATAGGATATAATATGAAATTAGGTATTGGAGGTGTTGTGACTTTTAAAAATGGAAAAATTGATAAATTCTTAAATGAATTTCCTTTAGAACATATTGTTCTAGAAACAGATGCCCCTTATTTAGCACCAGTTCCATATCGAGGTAAACGAAATGAGAGTTCTTATTTAGTTCAAGTTGTAGAAAAATTATGCGATGTTTATAAGAAGTCACCAGAAGAAATAGCAAGCATAACAACCAAAAACTCCAAGGATATATTCGGTATATAGTGAATGTGTTTTAATTTTATTTTTGTTCATTTGTCAGACCAACAAATGGAGGTTTTGCAATGAAGAATTCACCAAATATTTTATTGATTTATACTGGAGGTACTATTGGTATGGTTAAAAATTTCGAAACAGGAGCTTTAGTTGCTTTTGATTTTGATGAGCTACTGCTAAAAATACCCGAATTAAAACAGCTAGATTGTAATATTGAAACTAAAAGTTTCAAAGAGCCAATTGATTCTTCCGACATGGATGTAGAGCGTTGGAAAGAATTAGGTGGTATTATAAATAGTAATTATGAAATGTATGATGGATTTGTGGTACTACATGGTAGTGATACGATGTCTTATACGGCTTCTGCCATAAGTTTTATGTTCGAAAATCTTGGGAAACCAATTATATTCACGGGATCACAATTACCAATTGGTGATCTTCGAACAGACGCTAAAGAAAACTTAATTACTGCGGTGCAGATAGCAGCTTTACAAAAAAAAGGAAAGCCTGTAGTGACAGAGGTAGGACTGTATTTTGAGTATAAATTGCTTAGAGCAAATAGAACCACAAAAATAAATGCGGAGCATTTTAAGGCGTTCCAATCTCTTAATTATCCTACATTAGTGGAATCTGGAGTGCATTTAAAAGTGAACACTTCTTTTTTACGAGTAACTAATCGTAGAAAGAAAATGGTATATCATACACATTTTGATAATAATATTGTAGTGATTAAGATGTTTCCTGGAATAAATGAAGCCATCTTACAGGGTATTTTTTCTTCAGAATCGATAAAAGGAGCAATTATTGAGACTTATGGGTCAGGAAATACAACGACGAAATCTTGGTTTTTGGATATTATTTCTGAACAGATAAAACAAGGAAAACCTGTAATAAATGTGACACAATGTGTAGGTGGAAGTGTGGAAATGGGGAAGTATGATACTAGCGTTGCGTTAAAAAAGGTAGGAGTTATATCAGGAAAAGACATAACAACAGAGGCAGCAATAGCGAAACTAATGTATTTACTAGGAGAAAAATTACCTCTTAAAGTCCTCAAAACCATTTATGAAACCTCATTGCGAGGTGAAATGTCAGAAAATTAACGCCCCAAATTTTAGTAGTTAACATTTTTTTTGTTATTTGCTCAACCATTTTAGGCAAAAATTTTTAGAGAGGTGGCCGAGTGGTCGAAGGCGCACGCCTGGAAAGTGTGTATACGTCAAAAGCGTATCGAGGGTTCGAATCCCTTCCTCTCTGCATTATTATTAAATTTTTAATGGATTTTGTAATATTTTTTTATCTTTAACCCTTTAACTAATTAAAATTAAGAATCAGCGCAATGAAAAGACTATTTTCTATTCTGGCAATCGCAACAGTAATGGCTTTTGGAAATATACAAGCAGCTACTGCTCCAGCCCAGTTAACGGCAAACGTGCAATTATTAATTGCTCCAGTAACAACAACTATTCAGGATGCAGATGAGCCTGCAGCAGCGGAGGAATCCTTTCACCAAAACCTGAAAAAACGTTTTATAGAAGGAGGTCCTAGTTTTATGGGAATCGTTCTTTTATGTTTGATTCTTGGTCTTGCGATAGCAATTGAAAGAATTATCTTTTTAAATTTATCTACTACGAATAGTAAGAAACTTCAACAAAATGTAGAAGATGCTTTAAATAGTGGTGGAGTAGAAGCGGCAAAAGAAGTTTGTAGAAATACAAAAGGACCTGTTGCATCTATATATTATCAAGGTCTTGATAGAGCTGACGAAAGTATTGATGCTGCGGAAAAAGCAGTAGTAGCTTACGGAGGTGTTCAAATGGGACAATTAGAGAAGAATGTATCTTGGGTATCTTTATTTATTGCTCTTGCACCAATGCTTGGGTTTATGGGTACAGTAATCGGTATGATTGATGCATTTGATAAAATTGAAGCAGCGGGAGATATGCAACCATCTCTTGTAGCAGGTGGTATTAAAGTAGCACTTCTTACTACGGTATTTGGACTTATTGTTGCAATTATCCTTCAGGTATTTTATAACTACATTATTGCTAAGATCGATAGTATAGTAAATGATATGGAAGATGCATCGATTACTTTAATCGATATGTTAGTAGCTTACAAAAACAAAAAATAGTAAATGCCTTTTTAGATTTTATTTCAGATTAATAAAATCGATAGAGTATAAAAACATTTATTATTAATTATATAGTTGTTATGTATAATAACAGCTCAGTAAAAAATTAGTCACATGAAAATTTCAAAAATATTATCATACGTTGTTCTCGCGGTAGGTGCAATAGGTGCTATATTATTGTTCTTAATGAATGGTAATTTTACAACACTTATGGATAACTATGGTATTACAGAAGCGAAGGATTTGGTGAAAGATACTTCTTCATCGGCTTTCGCAGAAGCTACTTCATTGGTTAGCCCTATGTACAATCTTACTTTAGTAATTTTTGTTATTATTGTAATAGCAACTTTAGTTGCAGTTTTTTCAGCATTAGCTAAAAACCCTGCAGGTCTTAAGAAAGCTGGTATAGGAATCGTTGCTTTTTTGGTAGTGATTGGTATAGGATACGCTATGGCTGAAGGAGTTGAAACACCGATGAAAGACGGAGAAGTGCTTTCAGCAAGTGGATCTAAATTAGTAGGAACTGGTATTTATGCCTTCTACTTTTTAGCAGCAATAGCTGTCGGTATGATGGCATTATCTGGAGTTAAAAAATTAATAGGTAAATAATATGGCAAGAAGATCAGCACCTGAGGTTAACGCAGGATCTATGGCGGACATTGCATTTTTACTTCTTATATTCTTTCTGGTTACTACAACCATTGATACGGATAGAGGTATTAGTCGTAAGTTACCACCGCCTTTGGACGAAACCGTTGAGCCTCCAATTCTTAAGCAAAAAAATATTTTTGTGGTAGAATTGAACAAAAATAATGACCTTTTAGTAGAGGAAGCTCCAATGAAGTTGGAGGATTTACGTGCTGCTGCTGTTGCCTTTTTGGATAATGGTGGAGGAAGCGGTGATGAAGCTTGTAGCTACTGTAAAGGAGAAAAAAGTCCAAGTTCTTCGGATAACCCGGAGAAAGCTGTAATCTCTCTACGTAATAACAGGGAAACTAGTTATGGTACGTATATAGCTGTGCAAAATGAATTAGTTGCGGCATATACAGAACTAAGAAATAGAGAGTCAGAGCGATTATATGGAAAGTCATTTACTCAGATGGAATCAGAACTTAAGGATGTGAATTACTCAGGTAGTAAAGACAGACTTAAAGATCAGATTAAACAGATACAGTTAATGTTTCCTGAAAAACTATCTGAAGCAGAACCAAAGAAATAAGTAAAACATAAAAACGTAATTATGTCTAAGTTTAAAAAGAAAAAAGGTGGTGAATTACCCGCTATTTCAACAGCGTCTTTACCTGATATCGTATTTATGTTACTGTTTTTCTTTATGGTTGCAACAGTAATGAGGGAGAATAATCTTAAAATAGAAAATAGATTACCTCAAGCTGATCAGACAGAAAAGTTGGATAAGAAAAACTTAGTAATGTATATTTATGCTGGAAAGCCAAGTTCGAGATATTCAGCAAGTGCTGGTACTCAGGCGAGAATTCAGTTAAATGATAAATTTGCTGAAGTAAGTGATATCAAACCTTTTATTTTAGCTGAAAGAGCTGCTAAAAGGGAAGAGGAAGTTCCTTTTCTGATTACTGCTCTAAAAGTGGATACAGAAACAAATATGGGTCTTGTTGGCGATATTAAAAAAGAATTGAGAGAAGTTCAAGCGCTGAAAATTAACTATACCACAAGACAAGGTGAAGCTACCGGTAATATACAGTAACGGTTAAAGATTTACTTTAATATATTAAAAAAAACCTGCTCTAGTAGCAGGTTTTTTTTTGTTTAATACCTCATAAATTAGCCATTATATTCTTCAAAACCAATATGATCTTCTATAGTTTTACTTGCTATTTATATTTAAGGGTTTATAATTATTTTGATATTCTTCTCTGCTAATACGCTATAGTGGCATAACAATTGTTGTTTATGATGTAACTGTGATCTGCTCATATGATCAATATCTAACCTTCCAAATTGTGATATTGAATTGATAGAAATATACGGTTACAATCTAATTGATGTTTTACACGAATTGCTCTTATGTGATTTTGTAGAGTAGCATTGTTGGATTTCCAAATACTTGTTTTTAATAATATCACCTGTGATTTAGTAAGTAATTATTAACTAAATATAAATTATTATGGCTAGAAGATTAGCACCAGAAGTAAACGCAGGATCCATGGCGGATATCGCCTTTTTATTATTGATCTTTTTTTTAGTAAGTACTACGATTGAGACTGATTATGGTATTAGTAGAAGGTTGCCTCCGCCACCAGAGGATAAACAGAGTAATATCCTTATTAAAGAGAAAAATTTGTTTCGAGTAGAGCTAAATCAATTAAATGAATTATTTGTAGAGAAGAGACCTTTGGCTTTAAAAGATCTGAAAACGGCAGCAATCGCCTTTTTAGATAACGGTGGTGGAGTAGAAGCAGAGTCTTGTAGCTATTGCAAAGGGGCAAGAGACCCTAAGTCTTCGGACAATCCTGATAAAGCAGTTATATCTCTTGTAAATAGTAGAGAGACGAACTATGAGACTTATATAGCAGTTCAGAATGAACTTATAAGTGCATATGAGGAATTAAGGAATAGGGAGGCTCTTAGGGTCTATGGGATGTCTTTTAAGTTAATGAAAGCATATCTTAAGGATGCTAATTATTCCGGTGATAAAACACTTCTTAAGGATCAAATAAAACAAATTAGGTTAATGTATCCAGAAAAGCTTTCAGAAGCTGAACCAGTTACTGCTTCATTATAATAATTTAAAAACCATTGATTATGTCTATATTTAAAAATAAACAAAAAGCAAGCTTACCAGTAATTTCTACAGCATCTTTACCAGATATTGTTTTTATGCTACTGTTTTTCTTTATGGTTGCGACTGTTATGCGTAAGGATACGTTGATTGTTAAAAACGAATTACCATATGCTGATCAGGTAGAGAAGTTGGATAAAAAGAATATGGTAATACATATTTATGCAGGAAAACCTAGTTCTAGATATAAAAATATTGGTACTGAAGCTAGAGTTCAGCTTAATGATAAATTTGCTGATATTCGAGAAATCCAACCTTTTGTTTTGGAGGAGATGAAGTCAAAACCAAAAGAATTGAGACCATATTTAACGACCGCTTTAAAAGTTGATAAGAGTACTAAAATGGGACTTGTAGGTGATATCAAAAATGAGTTAAGATCCGTTCAAATGCTTAAGATTAATTATACCACACAAACAGGTGATGCGATTAAAAATTTAGAATGATGTAGTAAAGGATGTTTATAAGAATTCCATGAGTACTCGTGGAATTCTTATTCTTTTTTAAAAAGTGCCATTATTTCTAAAGAAATAGATTTATTTTAGTGAACTATATGAGTTTGATGTATAAATATGTTAATCAAGTTAAGCAACTATTGGTAGTTGTGTGTGCTTCTATAGCTACGATTTCTGGATATGCTCAAGAGGTGGATACGCTAGGTTTGCAAAAAGAAGAAGTGCTAGATTCTTTATATAGAGAAGATCAATTTTATGCGGGTTTTACTTTTAATTTGCTTTGGAATACTCCTTCTGATATAAGTCAATCAGGATTTTCTGGAGGCTTGCATTTGGGGTATACTAGGGATATGCCAATAAATAAGAAAAGAAATATAGCTATAGGGTTAGGGTTAGGATATTCTGTAAATACATATGGTCAAAATCTTTTTATAGGTGAAGACTTAGATTCTGGACAGAGTATTTTTAGTAGTCTTGATGGTGTTGATTTTGATAAAAATAAATTCGTTACTCATATCGTAGAATCACCATTAGAGTTTAGGTGGAGAACATCTGTGCCGGAAACTCATAAGTTTTGGAGAATTTATACTGGGCTAAGGATTGGTTACCTTTATTATTTTGATGCTAAATTTGAACAACCGGGAAATCGAGTTAGACAAACTAAAATCGATGAATTAAATCGTTGGAGGGTAGGCGCAACCTTTACTTTTGGTTGGAATACATTTAATTTTCATTTTTATTATAGTCTAAACCCTCTATTTAATGATAATGCAAAGATTGGCAATGAAGAAGTTGGTCTAACTACTGCTAAGATAGGTCTGATGTTCTATATCTTATAACCAAAAATTAATTAAAGTCAATTGGGGAATTACACCAATCAGAAAACCTAATGTGAGTTCAAGGTTCGTATGCGCTTTATAATGTAATCTTGATGTGGCTACTAAACCATTGGCAAAAATCATTGCTGCAATAAGAAGTATAAGGTTTGTCTCAAAATGAATGCTCAACGCAATAGTAAACATGGTTACTGCGCCAGAACCAATCATGTGTAAACTAGCCTTTATATCAAAAAATACAATAAAAATTGCTGTTAAAGATGACAATAATGCACCAAGAAAGAAAAAGTATAATTCAGGATAATTGTATGCATCTATAATCATCTTAACTACTAAAAGTAGTATTAATGATTGTAAAAGTAGAGGAATCTTACGCTGCTTTACATCTTCTAGGTGGATAGAGGTTACAACACCAATTGTACGAAGAAAGAAATAAAGCACGATTGGGATAAGTATTGTGACTACCACCAGTCCAAAAATTTTAGCTTGAATAATATTTTCTGGAATAAACCTTGGAGCGGTAATAAAATAAATAACTGAGCCTGCTATTGGCATCAATATAGGGTGAAAAATATAAGAAATACTTTTTAGTAAAAAGTTCATTAAATCTTTTTTCGTAGCCTGGCAACAGGAATATCCAATTGTTCTCTATACTTGGCTACAGTTCTTCTGGCAATAGGATATCCTTTTTCTTTTAGAATTTTAGCTAACTTCTCATCAGTAAGCGGTTTCTTCTTGTCTTCTTCTCCTATTGTAATTTCCAGTATTTTTTTGATTTCTCTTGTAGAAACTTCTTCTCCTTGATCATTGGTCATAGATTCGGAGAAAAATTCTTTAATTAATTTGGTTCCGTATGGTGTATCCACATATTTACTATTCGCTACTCTCGAAACTGTACTTACATCCATATCAATCTCATCAGCAATGTCCTTTAGGATCATAGGTTTAAGATTACGCTCGTCTCCACTTAAGAAATAACTTTGTTGGTAGTGCATTATTGCACTCATTGTTAAAAAAAGTGTTTGCTGTCTCTGTTTAACCGCTTCAATAAACCACTTGGCAGCATCTAATTTTTGCTTAATAAACATGACCGCATCTTTCTGAGATTTTGATTTCTCTTTACTAGCTTTATAGCCTTGAAGCATATTGTTATATTCTCTAGATACGTGTAATTCCGGAGCATTACGACCATTTAGTGTAAGTTCTAACTCACCTTCTGCAATTCTAATAGTAAAATCTGGGACTACATGCTCTATGAGTTTATTGTTTCCTGCGTAAGCTCCACCAGGTTTAGGATTAAGGTGTTCGATTTCTTCAATTGCTTCTTTTAATAAATCTTCGTTGATATCAAATTTAGTCAAAAGCTTTTCATAATGCTTTTTGCTAAAGTGATCAAAAGATTTTTCTAAGATCATTGTTGCCAATTTGATCGGTATGGTAGTTTCTTTTCTATTGAGTTGGATCAACAAACATTCTTGAAGATTTCTTGCGCCAACACCTGCCGGATCTAATTGATGTACCGTTTTGAAAATACTTTCAATTTTTTCTTCGGTAGTATATACGTTTTGAGTAAAAGCAAGATCATCTAAAATATCAGCTACAGATCTTCTGATATAACCACTTTCGTCAATACTTCCTACTAAAAACTCTGCAATTTCACGCTCTTCTGTGTCAAATCGATAGGTATTTAATTGATTCACCAAATGTTGATGAAATGATGTTCCTGATGCATATGGAACATTTTTTTCTTCGTCATCAGCACTATAGTTGTTGGAGCTTAATCTATAACTAGGGATTTCATCATCACTAAGATATTCATCTACATTGATGTCGGTTTCTATTTTTTCGTTACCGTAATCGTCTTCACCCGTATTTTCGTTGCTAAACGCATCCTCGTATTCATCAGCTTTTTCCTTACCGCTATCTAGCGCAGGATTCTCTTCCATTTCTTGCTTTAAACGTTGTTCAAAAGCTTGAGTTGGAAGCTGAATTAGCTTCATCAACTGTATTTGTTGAGGTGAAAGTTTTTGAGAAAGTTTAAAATTTAATTGTTGCTTTAGCATAAAAATGTCAATGTTCTTATACTCACAAAAATAAACAAAATACGGCGTATTTCTGTAGGTAATCGATGGTTAGTTTTCTTAAAAAGATGATAGTTTTATATGTGTTACATAAAACTATTTTATGCAACTGATCAATAAACGCGCCAAAATCGATTTATTACCTTAATCAAGAAGATTTTTTACAATCGTTATAATGATAGATTACAGAAATTACGGAATAAAAATTTTATTCTTTATTGCATAAATTACCAAACCAGTTCTGTTTTTTAAATGTAGTTTTTCAAAAATAGAATCCCGATAGCCTTCTATTGTTTTGGGACTTAAGCACATATCGCTAGCTATTTCTTTATACGTCTTTTCCGTGCAGGCGTGTTTAATAAATTCCATTTCACGCTCTTTTAGTACAACTTTGTTTTCTTTTTTAGGATTTAGAGAACCTAGTAATAAATTAGTGACATCTTTGGTGTGATAGAAGCCTGTTTCTTGTACTTCGACTAATGCATTTTCTAAAATACTTTTTTCAGTGTCTTTTAGTAAATATCCTTTGGCACCAGCTCTAAGCATTTTAAGAATTGTTTTTTCATCCTCTTCTACAGAAAGAGCGAGTACATTAACGTCTGGATATTCCTCTTTTAGTGCAATTGTGGTTTCGATTCCATTCATGATAGGCATGTTGATATCCATAAGTACAATATCTGGGATATTTTTTGGATCTTTTAGTCTCGTGAGTAGTTCGCGTCCGTTTTTACACAGGTACAATATTTTGAATTTAGAAAATCCATTTACTAACCCTGCTAATGCCTGGGATAATAAGATATGATCTTCTACAATAACTACTGAGTATTTCATGGGTATATGTTTTGTGTGAAAAACCTGTTGTTTAGGCTTTATTATAAGTTGTCTTCCTCTTCTGTTTCTATTTTTTTATAATAGTACATCAAGTTAATAGCTGTTCCTTTACCTTTAGCAGAGTTTAGGCTAACTTCTGCATTTATTAATTTACCTCTATTTTGCATATTACATAATCCTATACCAGTTTTTTTCTTTGATTTAAGATCTTTCATGTCAAATCCTACGCCATCGTCTTTTGCATCAATGACCAGTTTTTCCTGATCATACCGAACGTTTACATTAAGTTTAGAGGCTTTAGAGTGTTTGATGGTATTACTAAAAAACTCTTGTAATATTCTAAAAATAATTATCTCCGCCTTATCATCTAACGCTCTTACCTCGGTATTACTGCTTAAGGTAGCTTCAATAAATTGTAATCTATTAAAACGTTCTACCTCAAGAGCGATTGCTTCTGTAAGGCTTAAACTTTTAATAGCATCAGGGTTGATCAATTTAGACAAAGCTCTTAACTCTGTAAGACTCTTAGTGATCGTTTCCGTTACTTCGGGAAGTCTTTTAGGATCTTCTTTAGCTACGTCTACCTGTATTTTTGCTAAGGTAAGTAGTTGGCCGATATTATCGTGTAATTCCCAACTGATATTACGCAAAGTTTCTTCTCGTATTTCTATTTGGGTCTCAGCAATAGCTCTTTCAAACTTTTTTTCTGCTTCTTTTTGATGTAGCAATAAACTGTTTTTTCTTTTTTGGAAAATTAGAAATAGTGTAATCATTAAAATGATAATTACTACAAGTACTACGCTGGCAATTAATAAGGCTATTTCTTGTCGCTCCATATAAATCCAATTATAAAACAGGTGTTCAGAATCATGGTTAAAGTAAATTTAACTAGAAATAATATTGTTGCATCAGTAAGTTGAGTGTAATAATTGCTTAGAATCCTAAAGGGTAGGTTACCTACAAAATAAATAAGAAACCCAACACTTATCCAGAAAAGAAGATTTTTTTTTGCGTGTAAAACTTTTTCCGAATATAAAATTTCAATAAAATAGTAGATTATAGTTATTAATAAAAATATTGCTGCTACTATGTAAGGTAATCTTTGGTATTCCCTTAAATAATTTTCAAAAATAAAACCGTTAATAATAAAAGTAACGATATATAATAATGCAAATACTAAAACAATTTTTTTTCTTTTTGTGCTTACTAAAAAATGTCGATAAAGAAAAAATAAATAAGTAAAATTTATTACATTATAAATGTTATAAATTATTGTAGTATTTACATCATTATCTAATTTAATATAAAGACCAACAACCTCATTAATAGCGACATAGGAAATGAGGAAGATGAAATATTTGAGGAATGAATCATTTTTATATTTATTATAAAATATTATCCCAATTATTGCTGTTAATACCTCAAACCCTACAGAGATCTTTATTAAAAAAGTTAGAAAATCATTACTTAACATTGTAGATTTTTATTGTTTATTTCCTTTAGGTGGTGAACCTGCCATTTCATTTGCAATCAAGCTATTTTCTTCATCCTCTATCGCGGTATTGAAGCTAAAAAAGCTTCCTTTTTGGATATTTCCATCTTTGTCGATTCTGCTATCCAACCCAATTTTTTCGGTTAATAATTCTACTTTAAAATTGTTGTCTAGTGTATATCCTAAGTGTTCTATGTTTCCTGCAGCATCCTTTACTGCTTTCGTAGGTGCAATGAAAAAAGTTTGTCTATTAGCATATCGTTTATCTTCTTTATTTCTAACATAATCTTCTGGGTATAATGCAAAATAGAATCTAAATCCAGATGGTTTCTCTCCAGCTTTACGAGACTTTGTTTTTACATATCGAATGTATTTTTGTAATTCATCGATGTCATAAAATAATGATCGTGTTGCTTTAAACGGTTCACCTACACCATCTTTTCCAACAACTTCGTTAATTAGATCTTCTCTGTCATTGTATAAATGATAAATCTTCTTAGCAAAACCAGACTGTATGATGTTTTCAGGAGCCCTTTTGTCATTAGAGATATTGCCTAATTGTCTCTTTAGCTCGTTAATAACACTGTCTTTTTGTTTGATAGTAGTTTTAAATTTTTCTACCTCTGCTGTGTTAGTCTGTACACTGTCTTTACAGGAAATCACTAATAAAGATGCAAAAGCAATTATCAGGAACTGTTTGATAGGGTTAGTTTGTAGTTTCATTTTTTTGATAGGTTTAATAAGTATTTGTGTGATTTTGGTTTTAACCAAAATATTAGTTAGCTAAAACTTAATTTTTGTTAAGCTTTATGAATTAAAAATACCATTTTAAATAGTTTTAAAAAATTTAGAACGGCTACAATTGCAAATTGAGCTAAAGAAAGTCTTGATTTACAGTGGCTTTGTTGCGCTAAAATGGATAGTGTTTTGTTTTGTCTTTTTGAAAAAAAGGGGGAAAGACCCCTTTGATAAAAAGTGGATTAACGGTGGTTTTTTATTGTAGGAGTATTTTTTCTTGATAAGAACTATAAAACTAATTTTGTTTGCGTTTTGCCAATTTTTATTGGGTATACTTACTAAATATTTTCGGAATTAAGACGAAATATTTTCGATATCAACAATAGTTTTCTTATTTAAAAAGCAGAAATAATTACACTCCATAATTCCAAAAAAACAAAGCACAAAAAAAAGTTAAAATCTAGTCTTTTCGAAAACGTTTTTCGTTAAAAAATATGTTAAAAATATCCCTTGAAATTGTTAAGGGAATTTTTCTTCGCTTACTTCATAGTAGCTGCAAAAGCTAAGAACTAAACTTTTCGAAAAGTATTTTTTGCAATTATCGTCTTAACAACAAAAACTTAAAACCAAAATTATGAGAAAAATTTATGTAGTACTAAGTGTGATTCTAGCTCTATATTCTTGTACTTCGGATATAGATACTATGAACCTTGAATCAAAATCGATTGAACTAGCTTCAAAAAGTAGTTCTGGGAACGTAAAATTATTGAGTGCTTGGACAGCGAATAGAAGCAGTCCTGTGCAGATAAATTATCAAAGGAAGTTTAAAGTAAAGATCAAAAATTTAGCATATCAAAAAGAAGTAGCCATTCATCATCTAATGAATGATGGTAATTGGACTGATATTCCCCTTGCATATGAACAATCTATTGGAGATGATGAGGAGATTTGGGTTGGAGAGGTTACTCCTGACAATGAAATCTATAGTACAGATTTTGTAGTAAAATATACAGTAAATGGAGAAACATATTGGGATAATAATCAAGGTAAGAACTACAGTATGTTGGTAAATACTGGAGGTTATTTATCTTCAGAAACAGAAGTTGAGATAAATAAAAGTTTTACAAGATCTGCGGGAAGATCTTTTGTTATCAATATAAATGCTAAGCGTAATTATGGAGCAGTGGCTACAGCAGAGGTTGTTTACACTACGGATAATTGGGTAACAAAAAGTATTGCTCCACTAACGTATCAAAGATATTTTAGGGTTGGCTATGCGCATTATATTATGAGTCCAAATCAGTTTGATGTTGATATTTATAATACATCTATTAGAGTCCCGGATGATGTGCAATCTATTGAATTTGCTGTTGTTTATAAAGTGGATGGAGAAGAATATTGGGATAATAATTATGGAAATAATTACACCTTAAATAAAGTTAATTATTAATCAACTATATAAACACAAATCATTTATAATGAAAAAGTATTTCTATTTATTTATCAGTTTAGTCGTTCTATCTTGTAACACAGAAGATGATTTTATTGACAACCAAAAAGACACTATAACTAAGAATGATCCGCTTCTTAAAAACTTAAGTCCTGTAAAGCTTACAAAAGCTTGGACAAGCTATAGTTTCTATAGAGGTTATCAGTCCTATACTAGAAAATTTACGGTCAAAGTAGCAAACTTGGCCTACGATAAGAATGTGAATGTATATCATCAAAAATTAGATGGAAGTTGGGACGAAATACCATTAGCATATGATAGGAGTATAGATAATGGTCAAAATGAGATTTGGTCTGGCACATATAGTTTAGGAGGATATAGTGTTGATCAAGTATACGATAAAGAATTTGTTATAAGGTACGATGTTAATGGAGTTACATATTGGGATAACAATAATGGGTCTAATTATTCAATGTCACGTACAGAAGGTGCTTTCTTTGCAGACGCAAGCCTTAATGTTAGCGTAGATACTGATTTTGCAAGCTTCTCGTATTCTCCTTATGAAGATAAAAATAGGTTCAGTATTACGGTAGACGTTAGAAATCTAGCTCCTAACAAAGAAGTTGGAGTAGTTTATTCTTCTGATGGATGGGAAACCCAAAAGTATTTGCCATTGATATATCGACAGTTTTGGTCAAATGGCCCATTTTATACAATACAGAGTCCTAACAATTTTGGTATAGAAAGGTGGCAAGGGTATGTGGGGTTGAATGCTTCACAAAATCAACTGGAATATGCGGTAGTTTACAGAGTAAACGGGAAGGAATATTGGGATAATAATTACGGAAAAAATTATACAATAACCATAAATTCTAGTAATTAAGTAGAGACGTTTATCTAATGAAAAGGTCCGCCTAACATGTGTGTTTGTAAGGCGGGCTTTATTTTATTTAAAATTTTAATTCCATCTTAATATTGCTTCGTTGGTAAGGAGAATCGTTTTCTAAATCAATCTCTACAAAACCGAATTTTTTATATATGTGAATTGCATTTTTTAGGACAGTGTTAGAGTATAAAAGTATTTTTGTCCAGTGTTGTTTTTCTGCAAAATCTATGCAAAATGACATCAATTTTTGCCCTATTTGTTGTCCTTGAAATTCTGGTGAAACGGCCATTTTACCTAATTCATAAATTCCATTTTGTTTTTTGATGAGTGCAAATGTTCCTGCAATTGTAGTATTAGACTTAGCAAAGAAAATATATCCTCCATTTTGGATAATGGTTTCTTCACATCGTTCTAAAAGATCAACGTCGTGAGCTTCTACTACAAAATATTTTTCTAGCCAGGCAACATTGAGGTCTGAAAAGTCTTTTGAGTATTTTGAGTCAAACGGGATGATTTCTATTTGTCCTTTGGAGTCCATAGTGATTATTTTATGTTTTCTAATATGCGTTTACTTAAAGATTTTTCTTTAAACTGATTTTCCATATACGTTAAATGACGAGTTAAACTAATAGAAGATCCTTCGGTAAGCCATTTTACTTGTTTGTCAATAGCATCCCAGACAGGAATGAGCTGGACGTGTGTTTTTTTACCTTTGGGAGATAGTTGGAAAAGTTTTTTTCTTTTATCGGTTTTATCTACTTCGGATTTAATTAACCCTTTTGTTAGAAGCTTTTTTATAGCTTGTGTGATCGCTGGTTGTGTATATTGTAATTGTTCTTGTATTTCTGAAGTTGTAGTGTTTTTTTGATCCACGATAATTTTAAAAATTGGAAATAAATAGGGGTCAAAATCTATCTGTAATCTATTATATATAATTTGAGTTTCTTTCATTAAGTATTCACTTAATCTATTTAATCTGGAACCTAAACCTAATTCTCCAAATTCTTGTAAAGAATCTTTCATAAGTATTTATATAAGTGCTTATGTAAAAGTAAACATTTTTTAGAACTATTAAAAAATATGAATTGCTTTATATCTAAAGAGGTACAAGTTTTTTAGTTAGATTTTTCTGAAGAAACAGATCTTTATAGGCTCTATTCGAATAATAATCAAATGTTTGCGAATATTGGTTTTTTGTTTACGAATACTATTTAGAGGTAGACAAAGCACACTATAGTGTGCTTGATTACGTTATAGTTTAATTACACTTTTTTTGAATATAACTGAACTTATAACTGAGAATTAGGGATTTTAAATTCGTAAATTTTTCGGAGTCAATTAAAAAGAACTCAATATTAAAATTAACCACACAATGATTATTTCAACTCGATTAAAACTTATTGCACTATGTGTATTTAGTGTACTTGCTGTCAGTGCCCAAGATCCTCAAGGAGAACTAAAACGTTGGCATAAAATCACATTATCTTTTGAAGGGCCTAATACTTCAGAATCTGCAACTACAAATCCATTTTCGGATTATAGATTGGATGTAACATTTACTAATGGAAGTTTGAGTTATGTAGTTCCAGGTTTTTATGCGGGATGTTCTGATGCTGCTGATTCCAGTTGTGATGCGGGTAATATCTGGCAAGTACATTTTAGTCCTAGTCAAATAGGAACTTGGAATTGGTCCGCCCAGTTTACTACAGGATCTGATGTGGCTATTAATGCCGGTGGATCTAGTGCTGGATTTATGGATGGAGTGACAGGGTCTTTTAACGTGATAGAATCTGATAAATTAGGAAGGGATTTTAGAAGTAAAGACCTAGGAAGGTTAAAATATGTAGGAGAACATTACTTAAAGCATATAGGAACTGATCCAGATAACCCTAATGGTCCTTGGTTTATAAAGGCAGGAGCTGACTCTCCAGAAAATGCGCTGAATTATGTAGATTTTGATGCTACACCTAGTTATAATAATAATTTAAACAAGATAGGAAGTAAAACCTGGCAACCACATCAACAAGATTATGTTGCCGCAGATGCAAGCACTTATACTTGGGGCAATGATAAGGGAACAGAGATTTTAGGAATGTTAAACTATCTTTCCGAGCAAGGTGCTAATGTAATGTCTTTTTTGACTTGGAACTCGAGTGGAGATGGAGGAGCAGTTTTTCCGCATACTTTACAAGTGTCTCTTGAGGAATATGGAAATACTGCGCGAAATCAGCAGTGGAGTAAAGTGAATAAAGATCGTTTTGATGTTTCTAAGATGGCACAATGGGAAAAAGTGATGGAATATGCTGATAAAAAAGGTATTTATCTACATTTTAAAACCATGGAAACTGAAAATGATAATTTGATGGATGGAAATGGTTTTGGAAGAGAAAGAAAATTATATTATCGAGAGCTGATTGCTCGTTTTGGGCATCATTTAGCACTTAATTGGAACCTTACCGAAGAAACAACGCTTACTGATAATGTTGCAAAAAGTACAGCTAGTTACATTAAAGACTTAGACCCTTATGATCACAATATAGTAATACATACATACCCGAATCAACAAGATCAACGATATGATCCATTACTAGGATCTAGTTCTGAGCTTACAGGAGCATCCATACAGACTAATAAAAGTAATGTGCATAATGATGTAAGAAGATGGCTTGAAAAATCAAGAAATGCTGGTAAAAAATGGATCGTTGCTAATGATGAACAAGGTAGCGCTGGAGAAGGAATTCGAGTTTCTGACAAAGAAGTAAGAGAAGATGTTTTATGGGCTACATTAATGGCTGGAGGAACAGGAGTAGAGTATTATAGTGGTTATACAGATGATGATGGAGATATCAATGGAAATGATCATAGGAAACGAGGTAATAAGTATAAAGAAGGAGGATATGCTCTTGATTTCTTCAATAATTATTTACAGCCTTACTTGACAGAAATGATAAGTGCAGATGAAATTACTTCTAATGGTAATGATTATGTTTTTGCTAAAGCTGGTGAAGTCTATGCCGTATATCTCCCTGATGGAGGATCTACTAATATTGATTTGCCTTCAGGAACATGGGAAGTGCAATGGTATAACCCAAGATCAGGTGGGAGTTTAAGTAGTGCAACTACAGTGTCTAGTTCGATCTCAGCACCAGACAATAATGACTGGGTAGCTTTAATTAAGGGAGAATCTGATGGAACAGATTGTAATAATTTACAAAATGTTTCGGCTTCTCAGGATGCTTATTTGCAAGGAACTACGTTGTTTAATACTTCAGACTTGAGAGTAGAAAGTGGTAATAGAGTGTCTTATTTACAGTTTGTGGTGCCAACTCCATCAGAAACTATTACGGGAGTAAAACTTCAACTTTCTGTTAGTACAGATGGAGGTAATGGACTTATCGAAGTGTATAAAGGAACATCAAATAACTGGACAGAAAGTACCTTGTCGAATAGCAATAAACCTGAAGAAGGAGCTCTTTTAGGCTCTTTGAATACAACATATAGTGAAGGTCAATCGTATGAATGGAATTTATCTGGAATTAGTGCAGGAGAAACAGTTTCTTTGGTAATTAAACAAACAGGAGGGAATGATGTTTCTTTTTCATCTAAAGAAGGTTCGAATGCTCCAAGACTTATGTTAGAATTAGATTGTAATGACGACGGAGGTGGTGGAGATGGAGATGGAAGTAATAGTTGTGTGGCTCTAGAAGAGAACGGAATCGTTGCTGTGGAGGCAGAGCATTTTGAAAGCCAGTCAAAAACGGATAAGCGAAAATGGTATTTTCAAGATGGAACTGTTTCTACGCCAACACCAGATCCAGACCCTAGTCACCATGCTTCTGCTAGTGGAGATGGTTACTTGGAAATTTTACCAGATACAAGAGTTACGCACGATGATCCACTAGTTAATGGAGAAAGTTTTTCTAATACACCTGGTGTGGTTGGTATTTTGGATTACAAAGTGAAATTTACTACTCCTGGAAGGTATTTTGTATGGGTACGATTATATTCCACAGGATCCGAAGATAATGGAATTCATGTTGGAATTAATGGTACTTGGCCAGCATCAGGACAGCGAATGCAGTGGTGTGCTGGAAAAAATCAATGGACTTGGGAAAGTAAACAAAGAACTAATGCAAACCATTGTGGAGAAGCCGAACTAATATATATAGATGTTCCATCTGCTGGAATACATACTATTTCTTTTTCTATGAGAGAAGATGGAGTAGAAATGGATAAGTTTGTATTATCGCAAACTTATACCAAACCAACGGGAACAGGACCGGATGAAGTTTTGGTTGACTGTGCATTATCCGTAGAAGATTTTGATCTTCAAGAATCTAGTTTATATCCTAATCCAGCCCAGGATATTATTAATATACAAGGACTGACTAAAGGAAAAGCGGCTATTTACGATATTACGGGAAGAAAAGTTATGTCTTCTATAACTATTTCGGAATCTGAAAGTAATACTGTTGATATATCTAGAATCCCTTCTGGGGTTTATTTTATGGTACTAAGAGATGGGAAAAATCAGAATACATTAAAGTTTATAAAACAGTAGAGGTAACTAACTACCTAACTATTTTTCTGAAAGGGCTGAAATTACTAGTAATTTCAGCCCTTTTTTTTATGTGTATAAATTAATAATAAAGTAATATCGTTTCTTTTTAATTTATACTTCAAAATAGTTTAATTCCATCTAAGCTAATATCATATAAGAATTAGTATAAGGTGGTAAATTAATGTATTTGAAATAAAGAAATCTGGTTACACTTTTTTTAAGAAAAAAGTGCTGTTTTATTTCCCTTTAGTTTTATTTTCAAACTCAAATTCTACTACAATTTCTGCAAAGTATCGAATGTTTGATCTATAAAAATCTAAAGGAAAATTCTTTTAAGGATAAGGTAATCGTGTATTAATAGTGTTAGATGAATAATCTTTAATGATTAAAAGCTATAAATGAAACCACATTGTGTAAATTAGTGTCATTCCGGCGTAGGCCGGAATCCATAATCCATAATTTATTTTACGGATACCAATCCTTTGCTAGATCAGTCCAATTTGGATTCTCTTTTTCTATTAAGTTTATTTTCCATTGCCTATTCCAGTTTTTTAATCTCTTTTCTCTTAATATAGCCTCATTAACGTTTCTAAAAACTTCAAAATAGATTAAAATATTTAGATTATATTTTTTACTAAAACCTTCCACTAATTTATTCTTATGTTCAAAAATTCTTCTTTCTATATTATTTGTTATTCCAATATATATAGTTCCATTTTTCTTATTAGAGAGAATATATACTGAGTATTGATGTTCCGGTTTTAACATGCGTATGTGTTATGGATTCCGGCCTTCGCCGGAATGACAAGTTTTATGATTGTTTGAGGTTTATTTTGTCACCCCAGCTTAGGTTGGGATTAAAAATATCATCAATTTTTCATATGAGTAGTTGTGTTGTTTAATTAAGCTTAAAATAATACTATTATAGCTTGATTACTTGTTCAGGTTTTTATTAAATACTTCTTGAAGTATACGATTCGTATTAATACTTATACTATTTCGTTTTTTGTTTCCAAAATCTTTCAGTTATTAGATTTCTTGTATAGCGTTATTGCTTTTAAATAGTTTTGTGCACCTATTTTGGTCTGATCATATATAAAACCGTCTAATTCTGGATGGTTTTTTTTGATCCAAGTTACCATTTGACCTCTCTTAATATTCCAAAGCTTAAAATCAGAGTCCATTTCTATATTTTTGATTTTGGAAATTTTTTGATTTTTGATTTCTATTATTTCCGTAGAGATGAGAGGTTTTTGGTTTAGAAATTCAATTCGAGTACATGTTTTGGAGATACTTATTTCTACTTTGTTATCAATTTCTTTAATGGCTAATATTTCATATTTAGGATTGAATACAGAGTCCCATTGAAAGAATTGATAGTAATCGTTTGTAGAATAGTTCATGTTATAATCACCTTCGCTAATAGTTATACTATCTCCAATAAATTCGGATAATTCAGAATAGTTACTCTGGTTCAGTTGATTGTAATAATCTTTAACTAATTGTGTGTTATCATTTCTGGTACAACCGTTTAGAGAACAAATGCAAACAAACAAAATTACGGAACCGACTATTGTTTTAAACCTTATCATATTACTATTTTTCTAATCCCTTTTTTAATACTTCCTGAATACCAGATAAATGTTCACTAAATTGCATCATCTGGGCTAATACTTGCGCCATTTCGTTTTTATCACCAAACCCTTTTAGTTTATTGTTTTTTACAAAGGTTTCCTTGATGGTTTTCCAACGTACAGTTTCTTCATCAACAATAGTGTTAGTTAATTCTTTGTATTTAAGAAGGTTTGCTTCTGCGGCGCTAGTCAATGTCTGAGATTCATTTTCATAATGAGATAGGAGTAAGGTTTGTAATTCTTTCTCATTCATAATAGGAACTACTTTGGCAACTAGTTTACTCATATCACGATAGGATCCTTGTAACTTAAACGAAGGTTCAGTTCGATAAGAATCTTCCATCGCTGCTGATTTAATATAGGTGGCATTTACTTGCATCACTGTATTTCGAATTGTCACTACTTTTTCTAATACCGCTAGATAATCCTGTACTTCTTGTTTGGTATGATTTCCTTGTAATTCTATGCCTTCTTGCGTTCCAGATTCGACCATTTCAATTAGGCCATAAATATCTTCGAAATATTTACTGCTCAACTGGTGCAACACTGGATTGGAAGTTAATGCATTTTCGATCAAGCTTAACTTAAATAAATCTGCTGTATCACCAATAATATCTCCCAGATTATAAATGTCAGCTCTATTGGCTAACATGTCAGGAATCTGGAATTTGTCTCCACTTTCTGTATATGGGTTTCCTGCCATAATCACACAGAATTTTTTACTGCGTAAATCATAGGTTTTAGGATTTCCATTGTAGACGCCTTCAATCTTACGAGTTCCATCTGCTAGTGAAATGAATTTCTGTAAAAATTCTGGATTACAATGTTGAATGTCATCTAAATATAACATTACGTTATTGCCCATTTCGAAGGCTAAATTCAATTTTTTTAACTCTTCTCTTGCTGCAGAATTATTAGCTGCCATTGGATCTACAGAGGTAACTTCATGACCGATAGCAGGACCATTAATCTTCATAAATACTAATCCTAATCGATTAGCCATATATTCCATTAAAGTCGTCTTACCATAACCTGGAGGGGAAATTAATAATAGCATTCCCATTCTATCCGTTCGTTTATTATCTCCAACGCTTCCTAATTGCTTGGCAAGATTATCACCAAATAATGGTAAATAGACTTGATCAATTAATTTGTTACGCACAAAAGATGATAATACTCTAGGTTTAAATTCCTCAAGTTTAAGATCTGATTTCAAGTTTTCGGTTACTGTGTGTTTTGCTTCTCGATATCTTTCGAATGCTGGAACTTCTATAGTAGCGAAATCTGATAATTCAGTAATAAATTGGTGATAACTAAAGTCAAAGTTACCATCATTAATAGTAGGGTGACTTCCATTTAAACCTTCTATAGTTTGTGAAGGATTTACATGTACTACTTCTGAAATTGATTCCTTTTTATATAATAAAACACAAACAATTTCTTGTGCATACTCAATTTTCTTAGGATGATGTGTTTTTAGATAGGCGGTTATCCATTGTAATGTTAAGCGTATTAAATCTTTCTGACTTTTTTCATTTGTTAATTCTAATGACTTCTTAAATTTGGTAAGTACCTTTTTCTTCTTTAATTCAGTTAAAAAGGAATCATGTAATTCATTTGCAGTTTGACTAATGCAAAAGATGTCATCTGTTTGTAATTCATCAAAAAGATAATTGCTAATAGTATTTTTATATTTTTTGTCAAATAACTTTGCTTCATCAGCGAAAATTACAATTTCGTTTTCTAAATCTTTAAGTACAGTTTTATATTCTGTACTATCTGAGAAGATTTTTAAAACTTCTCCAGAGGCTTTGATAGTTTCATTCCAATAGGATTTCTTTTCAGTATTTAAACTATGCCAAAAGTATTGCGCATACGACCTAGATAGTGAGTCATATCGTAATAAACCAAGATCCTTGTTTTTGTTTACCAAAACTTTTAGAATCATTGCAGCATCTTCGTCATGAACTCCTTTTACATACCCTTCTGCATAGTTCTTACTACTTTCGGATTTTATAAGTTCTAATAATTCATTCTCTCCTAAATTTGCTAATTCGTCTTTTTTAGTAGTAAATAATTTATACGCTAAATATGCAGAACGATAGATCACCTGGTTTTCAGAAATTAATTCTTGACCCCAATACTTTTTGGATTTTAGTAAGGTTTCATTTTTAATTTCTTGATAAAAATCAGTCCCTGTTAGATGGTATTGTAATGTACTGTCCTTATATACAATTGTTAGATCTAATGGTTGTTTGTTTACACCAAACTTATGTTTTCCTAGTTTGATAATATTTTCACCATCTTCATAAAGATCTTGTTTGTCTTTTAGTTTTCTTGTTGCATCCTCTTTAGCAACTTTTAAAGCAGTTTCAATAGTTTCTGCTTTACCTGCATCGTCTAACTCCATTAGATTCGTAATGATGTCTCGGAGTTTGTTGATCATTAGGTCAGATGCAAAATATCCGTTAATATCGGCTGTAGAATCAAAACTTAATGCTTTTTTGGTTACACCTTTTAATATTCGGTTTGCCGCGTTTTCAAGGGCAACAGCTTTTTTGTTTCTAGCTTCGATCAAGCTGTTTTTTCTAGCTTCAAACGCATTGTATACTTCTTCGCGTTTTTCAATGATCTGAGTAATAAACTCTTCGAAATCGGCAAATCTTCCTTCTAAATCTTCTAGTTGTACAGACACTTTATTTAATAATTCGTCTGTCTTTTCGGGAGTATTTGCTATATCGAGATAGTTAATAATGCTCTGATCTACAAGTTTTAACTGAGCTGCAAACTCGGCATTAGCCTCTTTACTTCCCAATGATTTTATTTTATTCTTGATACCAGCTTTTAGCTGATTAATAGTTGCAAAAATTAAAGAGATATTATCAATAATTTTGGTAGAATGCGAAGTGTCTTCGATTTGTAGATTTGACACAATATCAATCAACATTTCCAGATCTTTAGCAATTTGATTTACTTCATCTTCTAATTTTTTAGCATCTATTACTTTTTTGATGGTTTCTAACTCTTGTTGCTTTTCTTCTACGCGAGCATGGTATGGTAATAATGCTTTATCATCAAGCAGAAATTGTACACAACGCTTAGAGATTTTATCAGTTTGTTCTGCAATTTCGGTTTCAAGATCGGTAATAAATTGCTTGTCAATGTACCTTATATCATTTAAACCAATAACTTCTCCACGTAAAGTTCGTAGTTGAGATAATACTTGTACAAAATCATCAATAGATCGAAAAGAACTACTTTTTATTTTGCCAAAAATACCTTCAGCGGCTGTTTTTGTTTCTTTAGTTACATTGGCAGCGGTTCTTCTAAGCTGTACTACTTTTTCGAACTCATCTATAGCCGCATTAGCCGCATTACTAATTTCTCCTAATGGGATATCTAATCTACATGTATCATCTTCTCTAATCCAATAATAACTATCTATAATATCACTGGATGATTTGGCCAAATCATCATACAATCCATCATAGTTATCCTCTTTATTTAATAATGTAATGAGGGCGTGACATTCTGCCATTGCCTTTACAATATCTTTATTACCAATTTTATATAATAAAGTATCTGTATGTTCTGAAGGGATTTCATTTCCTTTTAAGAACGGTGTTTGCCATATCTGAATAACATGGTGTTTAGTTTGCTCATCTTCCGTCTTGAAATAACATAACTCGCCATCTTGTAAAATCGTAAAACCATTACAGATAATAGGAGTTTTTACTTCTTGTTCTATAACATTATAGGACATTAAGGTATATAACCCTTTTTCACTTTCATAGAATACATATAAGAAATCCTCTCCATTAGGGGAGCTGATTTTTTCCTGAAATTGTACATCAGAAATCTCATTGGTGAATATTTTTACTTCCCCAGATTGTAAGTAATATCCATTAGGATATATAATTCCTTGATCATCTGGCAGTAATACACAGGCATCCTTAATGCATTCAATTTTTTTAACCTCTTGTACTTTATGATTATACACAAAATATCTAGGAGCTTCCTGGAACGGCTTAATCTCTAACGCAATTAAATTGCCAAGATTGGCATATCGATATTGACCATCATCAAGTGTCTGATCTACGTGTTCTACGGCTTCATCATATATTCCTTTTCCATCATCGGTATTATCTTCTATTTTAATGGTAAGATCTCCACCTACAGTTTCTACAAATACTTTGTCTAAAATTGAAATATGTGGGTGTGTTCCATACCGATGCATATCACGTGTGACTTCGACCCATTCGAATTCATATTGTTTTGGAAATTTAAACTCATGTTCACTACGATTATCCACATAGGTAAGTGTGTCTTCGTTTATTAACCATTTAAAGGTTTTTATGTCAGAAACACTTTCGCTTAGCTGAAAGACCATGTGTAGGTAATTACCAACAATAGCGAATTTGGAGAAGATGGTGTTTCTGTAGTATTTATATAAGTTGGTGAAATCATCAATAAAAACAGCATCGTTGATAAGATCTAATTTTTTATTTATAAAGTGATCATCAGCGTATGTGTAAATACTAAATACATCATCTAATTTTATCTCCGTTCGTAATCCAAAATGTACATTGTATCCAAAAAGACAAAACTTTCCTATAGTTACAATATCTCTTGCAATACAGTTATTCTCTGTATTGATACGATTATTAGCAATAAGCTTTGTTTCTACACTACCAAAAACCTCTTTTCTTGCATCATTTAATTGTGTTAAACGGTTTTGGAGTTCTCCTTTTTGTTTTTGCAAACGGTTTTGGATGATCTCGTAGGTTCCGCCGTCTAGTTGTATGTTATTTGTGTTGGTTTCTTCCATAGTTGTTACTCTACGTGTTTTTAGCGTCGATTAAAGTTTGCCAATTTTTTTCAAAGCTTCAGAAAGTTTCTCAGGTTTATTGGTACCTATTAATAATTTTTTGTTGTTTAGGAATTCCAATTGTAATCCTATATTTCCAGAAATATTAAAGGCTTTGCCTTTTCCTCTAATATTCATTCTTATTCCCCATCCACCATATTCATATATTGGGTCATATTTTCTAATATATAATTGTTTAATACTACCCCAATCATACTGTATGAATTTAATATGAAATGGAAAAAATCGGATGTAAATTCCGTCATTTTTTATTTGCGTTTCTAACTTCATTAAAGCAAAAATTAAAATTACTAATGCAAAAGAGGAAGCAGTGATTACAAGGGTAGTAGTTCCTACATCTTTGTTATTAAATAGATAGAGTAAAGCTACGATTCCAGAAACGAGTATTGACAGCCATAACCAAGATTGGCTAAACTTTTGCTTCTCTGTATAATGAATGTCAGTTCTCATATCTCTTATTTTTGTAAAGATTTTTATTTAATCTTTAGTTCCGATGTCACGCTGAGTTTACAAAACTATTTCTTGAGTTTAATTTTTTCAATTCTAGAATTCGTAGGTTTTTCAGAATCATAGATTATCATAACAGAATCTCCTATTTTACCAGTTTTAGAGAAATACAAATCGTGTTCATGTCTTGAAATCTCCTGTGTTTTCGTATAATCTTTATTCTTAATTGTGTATTTATATTTGACATGAATATTCTCTACAGTGGGTGAGAATTCATTGTCAATTTTGTTTGTCGAAATTTTTTCTATTACCGCGATTGTGCTAGTGCCATTTTTTATCAACCCTTCTTTTTTATAATAGGTGTTGAATGCTAAAACTCCAATTGCCATTAATAAAACTGCTATTAATCCTATAAATTTTTTGTTCATAATTTTATCTTTTAAATAGATGTATAAACTATAATTCCAACAACCAAAAGCATTATCAACCCAAAACCAATCAATCTTCTTCTAAATAGTGCTTGTCGTTGTTTTTTTAATTTATCTCTAATTTCTTGCAATTGTTCTTCAGAAATAGGTTCTACTTTGATCGCTTGACTTTCTTCGTCACTTTCTGTCCATCCATCATAGGCTTTTCGTTCTTTTCTTCTACTGTTTTTAAGAAGATTGCTTAAGTTATGGCCATATCCTCCCATAACTAAACTATGTATATTATGAAGGATGTAATAAGAACTACCAAAAACACAGAAACTATTAATTGCTTTTTAAAAACTGTTAATCTTTGTTTTTTTAGCTTATCTCTGATTTCTTTCAAAGTTTCTTCAGAAACGGGTTCTATTTTAATGCCTTGACTTTTGGTGTCTATAGTGCCGCTTATATTACTAAAGGCTTCTCTTCTATTTCTTCGATCATTAAACTTAATCGAAGCAACCATGGCTGCTATGCTCATAATTAAACCGTATTTAAAAGTTAAACAAATCCCATCTAGTCAATCACTCGCTACCCCAAAGGGAGTTCGAGACTTTCTGGGATTGACTTTTATGGGTCTAAAAATGTATTTATGATGGTATTCATAAAGTATTGCAGATTCCTACTGTTTTATTTCCACATTTAAGCGGATTTAATTCTCCTCCAAATAAGGGAGGAGAATTTTTATGAATGTTATTTCAATTTCTGGTCTGATAACCCTAGTCCTTTTGCTAGATTAAACAGGTTACTGAATAAAGTGTTTTCTTCTTCATTGCTAGATTTCTGTTTTAGATCCATCAAAATGTTAGCGATTGTAAGGTTTTTGATATCTTTTGATGATACTCCGTATTTGGTAGCAAATTCTTTTACTTTTTCTAAAAGATTTCCTTTTACATCATCACTTCCTAAAATAGCATCTTTTACATCCTGAATATTATCAGAGTGTTTTACCAGTCTATCAAATCCTTTGGCCTTAGTTATTTGACCAACTATTTGATCAAAGAACATAGTTTCTCCACCTACAATATCGATGTTAGCAGCTTTAAGTGCTTCTCCGATTACTTCTGCCTGTGCATCTGCAATTTCTTTCTGGATGTTTATTTCAGCCAAGTCTACTTGTAATTCTTTGTCTAATCGCAATTTAAACTCTTCGTGTTCTTTACCAACACCATCAAGTTTTTTCATAGCTTCTGCTTTCTCTTCGATTCCGGCAGCATCTGCAATTGCTTTTTCTTTAATTACTTCAGCTTCTGCTAATCCTTCTTCCTTGATTGCTTCAGCTTTAGCTAATATACCAGCCGCTTCAGCCTTCGCTTTTTTCTCTATAATATTTGCTTCTACTAATCCTTGACGTTCGTTAGCATCTGCTTTTGCATGCATTACTTGTGCTTCAGACATACCAATAGTCGCTTCTTCTTTGGCAGTTGCTTCAGCAAGTGTTTTACGAGCTTCAGCTTCTTTTTCACTAGCTTCTTTTTGTGCTTGTGCCTCGATATTAATTTCTTCTGCTTTTTGCTTAGCTGCTTCTTTTTGCGCTTCAGCAGCTTTGATTGTAGTAATCAATGCTTCTTCTGCATTCGCTTCTGCTATAGTAATTTTTACTTGTTTCTCACGATCAGCAGTTTTAAAAGCCTCTATATCTTTCATGTTTTCTTGCTCTTCTACCACACCTTTTTCTAAGGTAACACGATCACGAATTACATCTTGAATGTTTTTCTTTTCAACTTCTACTACTTTTTCCTTTTCGATCTGAGCCAAGGTTACGATACGCTCGCGTTCTGTAGCCTCTAACATTCTATCTTTTTCTACTCTTTCCGTTTCTACGGCATCAGTACGCTGTTTGTTTTTTTCTGCTACGATGATCTGGCGCTGCATATTTTCTTCGGCAACTTTTACTTTTTCTTCTGTAGCAATACGTGCAGTTTCTGATTTTAAACGTTCTTCTTCTGACACTTTTAGTATTTCTGCTTCTTCACGAGATTTGATGTTGGCGATTTCTCTTCGTTGTTGTTCTTCTTTTTCGGCTAATTGTTTATCTAATTCTAAGATAGCCTCACGAGCTTCTACATCTTGTTTGCGGATTACTTTTTCTTCATCACGTTTGATGAGGTTAGATTTTACATTCTGAGCAGCTGTTAATTCTGTAATCTTTTTGATACCTTCTGCATCCAGAATGTTGTCAGGCTTTAAGAATTCTACAGGTGTTTGTTCTAAGTAATCAATTGCGCAATCATCTAGAAAATACCCATTCAAATCTTTTCGTATAAGTTCTTTGATCTCATCTCTAAATTCAAGTCTTGCTTCATACAAATCAGCAAAGTTGAATTTTTTTCCTACCGTTTTTAGTGCTTCAGAGAATTTAGCACCAAATAACTCTTCTAAAGTAGAAATATTAGATGCTCTTTCGCACCCTATTGTTTGCGCTACTTCAATAATATCATCTTTTGATTTGTTAACACTTATGAAGAATGCCACTTTAATATCTGCTCTTAAATTGTCCTTACAAACAAGTCCATCAGCTCCCATTCTATCTATCTCAATTTTTTTTACTGAGATGTCCATGATTTCCACCTTATGAAGTACCGGTATTATATACATCCCCTTGTCAAATGCTACAGCTGTTCCTCCAAATCCAGTTTTAACTATAGCTTCTCCTTGTGGTATTTTCCTATAAAACATTGCTATAATTGCAATGAAAACGATAAATAAAAATAGTATCCCAACTACTATTCCAACGACAATGTTTATTCCTGTGATTAGTGTTATCATATGTTAATGGTTTTGTTTGATTGAATTAGATAAATGTTTTCTTCTTTTTTATGATCTATTATTATAATTTTTTCGTCAGCATCGATTAATTTACCGTCAATAGATTTAACGTCAACTTTGATGGGACTTGAGTCTATTCTGACTTTAACCGTACCGATTTTATCTCCTTGAATTTTATTTTGTAATACTCCAATTCTTCCTAAAAGATCCAAAGATTCTTCCCCTTTTCTGTTTAAATGTTTAAAGAAGCTTTTAAATGGAGATGTTCCTATTTTGGTTATAAACAAAGCCGGTATTATCATTGCTATAAAGAGTATAATACCAATGTTATTTGCATATGTATTAGTGTAATATGTAGAGATAAAAGTTAAAAACCACCAGCTAAATATCCAGAAGGTAAAAGTGAACATAAAAGGAAGTTCTACGAAGTTGAAATAGACTAAAATGATTTGCCACCATTTTAGTTTTCGTCTTCTTCCTCCAACAACGGTTTCTTTCTTCAACTCTGCGTTAGCAAAATCATCAATTGAAACATTTCCTGAGTCTAATGTTGTGTCCGCATCAATATCTATATCTGCATCAACATCAATGTCAACTTCCACATCAAAATCTAGATCAAAGTCTAAGCCAGATAGGATGGTGAGAATCCAATAAAGAATTAGAACAATTACAAAAATTGTTAGTCCAATATTAACCGGCGAAAAAGCTATTTCTACTAATTCTTTCAATGTTTTAGTTGTTTAGTTAATTAATAGTTCTTTAGTTATCCCTCTTTTCAAAATCTTCCGTTTGATATATCTTAATTCTTCTAATCGCTAAACATACCAGGGTTACTATGATGAATGCCCAAAACAGTATTACAAATAGTGCTTCCATAACCCAATTATTTAAGTTTTACTGCTGTCCCATACGCTAAGATTTCCGATGCTCCTTGCATTACCATTGAGGTTGTGAGTCTAACATTAATAACTGCGTCTGCTCCCAATCGTTGCGCATCTTGATTCATTCGCTGTAATGCTTGCTCTCTAGATTGTGCTTGCAATTTGGTGTACTCTTCAATTTCACCACCAACTATGTTTTTTAGCCCTGCAAAAACATCTCTACCAATATTTCTTGCTCTCACTGTACTTCCTCTTGCTATTCCTAAAATTTGAATTACTTCTTTATTAGGTATCTTTTCTGTCGTAGATGTTACCATGATTTATTAGTTTTTTTGTTAATACTTTGCTGATTAGACTAAAAGTAGCTGATTATTAATCACTTCTATTTCTTTTTATCATTCAGACCTAATTGCTCTTTTAGCTTCGCTAAATCATCTTCTGCATTTGTTTTTGTGATATCAACTGCTTTGTCAAGTTCTTCATCAATAGATTTTGATGCATTGGCAATATCTCCATAAGCTTCTGCTAACGCTTCTTCTTGATTTACCTTATCCTTCATCCTTTCTAACATAGAAACTGTACTAGAGCTATCGATTTCTGCCATTTGTTTATTCACATTTTTAGTGGCAGCAGACACTTTTACTCTTGCTTTTAGCGTTTTTAACTCATTTTCCCATTTGCTTATGTTCTGTTTAATCTCGCCTACATTCTTTTCTAATTGAGATACAGAACTATCAAATTTTTCGGTTTCAAGTTTACCACGAGTTACATGTTGTAAAGATTCTTCCTTTTTAATCAATGCTTCTTTTGCTAATCGATCGGCCTCTGCACTTTCTAAATCTCCACTTTGTGCTTTTTTAAGAATAAGCATAGCTTTTTGCTGATAATCTTCAGCTTTTGCAGCAAACTCTTCGGTATCATTTTTAGATCGAATAGCTAAAGCTTTTACTTGTGCTAAAGCTTCTAGACTTTTCTCGAGATCAACCTTCATATCTCGGATTCCTTGTTCAGTCATTTTGATTGGATCTTCCATCTTATCTATAGCAGAATGTGCTTCTGCTTCACCTATTTTAAATAGTCTTTTGAAAAAGTTCATAATATTAATATTTTGAAAAATTTATAATTTGTTGCGAGTATTCACTTAATAGTAGACTTAAAGAATTTAGGGTTCCTTCTAATTCGTTTAAATCCAAGTTTTCTAACTGTAGGGTATCTCTAAAGATTACTTTTTCTCCAGTTTCATCCAGAACAAATGCTCCGTGAACGATATCCCTGTTTTTTTGAAGTAAACTGCGGTATACTAGTTCGTTTTTGTTTTTTATATTGAAAATATGTTGTTCAATAATCAAAATTGGTAATGCGACACCAATAATTAGATTTTTAATTCCTTCATTTTCTTTACTGATCATAATAATTCCATCGCCACTATTTTCGTGAATAATGTTAAAATTAAGTTTCAATAAGTAATCTTTCACCAGTTGGAAGTGATCTTGCATGTGATGGTTGTTTTGATTGATTATTAGTAATTTATTTCTTGTTTCTGACCTTATATCAATATTACAAAAAGTACGATAACTTTTCTACTATATCGACGGCTAAATTGACAATGTATTGCACTGCGGATATCATGGGTATGTTATTTTTTATGATTAATGAATTAGTTATTTGCTAAAATTTTTAGTATGTTTTTTGATTTTGCCCAAAATCAATACACTTATTAAAAGTATTTCTACTAAAATTAGCATTTATTAAATATATTAGCTAATATTGTTAGTGTAAAAGTACGATAAATTTTTATAATTGCAAATAAAATTAGCAAAAATGTCATTTTTTGGAAAAAATATTAAAAAAATTAGAAGTGTAAAAAGTTTAAGTCAGCAAGCTTTTGCGGAGCTTTTCGACTTAAAAAGAGGCACTTTAGGGGCTTATGAGGAAGGTAGGAGTGAACCGAAGATAGATACGATTATTAAAATAGCTAATTATTTTAGCATTGAAATAGATAAGTTGCTAACTAGTGAACTGACCGTAAATGAGCTTTTAAAGTTTAAGGGAGATCTAACTACATACGCAGAAGATGTGAAACGTGAACAGTTTGCACTAATTCCTTGTATTACTGAAAGTACATCTGGGGAGTATATATCATTATATAATAAAGATAATTTTATAAAAGAGCTTCCTACGATTCAATTACCGTTAAATCCAGCTAAGGTTTTTAGAGGGTATACCGTATTGAATTTAGAAATGACTAATCATGATCAAGGATTTTATCCAAAAGATATCGTGATTGGAGAAAAAGTACCATCAGATGTTATTAAGAAATTGAATAATGGAACTTTGGTAGTTGCTTTAACGGACTCGAAATTAATCTTTAGAAGATTATATATTACTAAAAATAGCGTGGTATTACGCGCAGATCATAAAAACATTGAGGATGACGAGTATCCGATTTCAGAAATAAAAGAAATGTGGCGAGTACGCTATGTGTTTTGCAAACGTATTCCTGAATTTGCAGATGGTATGGAAGGTAAGTTGCAAATGATCGAACAAGAATTATTTAGGATGAAAGAAAAATTAGGATAATTATTTTATTCATAACACGTAAATAAAAAAGAGGAGTGAATGCTCCTCTTTTTTATTTTAGAATCTATTTTTCATTATTGATCCCATTCTGTTTTGGAAGGAGAAAAATTTCTAAATGATAACATTTCTGATTTTAAAAATATATTAAGATCAGCAATTAAATATATGTAAAATTAGTATAACTGGCGGTTCATTATAAAAAGTGCTAAAGGTATTCAGTTGTTAAATGTTGTCGATGTAAGTTTGATAGTAGCTTTTTGGAATTTTTGTGTAGCGACTGATTCATCAGGTAAAACTCACCCGATTTTAGAAAAAATAGGAGTTTTAACTGATCAGATAAACCCTAAAAAGTTTTTTAGGATTAATAGGAGTCAAATAGTGCATATAGAATATATAGAAACAATAGAGAGTCATTTTAAAAATAGATTTTAGCCTAAGTTTTGCCTTGTAAATTATAAATTTCTCCTAATTAGAATGTTGCTGATATTTTTTTTGATATCTTCAGTTGTTATTAAGCGTATTTGGCTTATTTGTTAAAATTATTGCAACTTTATTTCAATGGATACAATTTTTGATGCGATCAGATCACAGAATTTAGAAAGTGTTCGAACCTTTCTTGCTAAAGATGGTAGTTTGGTTAACACAAAAGACCAAAGAGGATCTACGCCTCTCTTGTTGTCTACTTATTACGGTTTTCTGGATATTGTTAAACTTATTATTAGTTATAATCCAAATATAGACGAACAAGATGCTTCTGGAAACACCGCTTTAATGGGTGTTTGTTTTAAAGGGCATTATGATATTGCAGAACTATTGATTTCTTCAGGTGCTGATGTTAATATCAAAAGTTATAATGATGCAACCGCTTTAATATTTGCAGCAACTTTTGGTCAGAAAGAAATTATAAAATTGTTGATTCAAAATGGAGCAGACGTTGGTGTTAAGGATAATAATGGATATACTGCAGCAATGCATGCTGAGAATCAGGGAATTGATTTTTCAGAATTATCGAATGTAATTTAATGAGTATTAATTCAGTTGTACAATATATAAAATCCGTTAATATTCGTTCTACCGATATAAAAAGGCGTTTGTTAATGTCTTCATCCACTGTAGCTACTTTTCAGTCGTTTCTAAAAGATAGTATTGGAGATGAAGTATTAATAATAAATACCAATGTCGGTATGGAGATTTATTATTACTCTGTAAATGATTATGGTAATTTTATAAAAGAAAGTGCACTTCTGTATACTCTAAAGCATATTGATAACACAAAATTAAAATTTAGAAATTCGGTTACCTCTGAGGAGGTCAAGAAAAATTTTACGGAAGCAATTATTACTTTTGCGAAGTATCCCCAGATGTTTTTGGCGTATACAAAGAAGTTTATTCGACTTAGGGATACTAATACCGCAAGTGAGTACGTAATGCCTATTTTGGATGACTTTTTTGAGGATGCAATGAGGTTATTGGCAGAAACAGGAAAGGTCCCACATTACGAAAAAATTCAAAAAGCAAAAAATAAATCTCAGGAACTAGATGGTAATCAAAAGGTGATTTATGATCTAATTTCTGAGATTTTATTAAAGAAACATAGAAATTAAACTATGTTTTTAGAATTCTGCATTTAATGGAGTCCTTGGATAAGGTATTACATCACGAATATTACCCATTCCAGTAACAAATAATACAAGTCTTTCGAAACCTAGTCCAAAACCACTGTGTTTACAAGTTCCAAAACGACGTGTGTCTAAATACCACCATAATTCTTCTTCAGGGATATTTAAAGCTGCCATTTTTTCTTTAAGCACATCAAGTCTTTCTTCACGCTGAGAACCTCCTACAATCTCTCCAATTCCTGGGAATAAAATATCCATTGCTCTCACTGTCTTTCCATCTTCATTAAGTCTCATATAAAAAGATTTAATATCAGCTGGGTAATCAAATAATATTACTGGACATTTAAAATGTTTTTCAACTAAAAAACGTTCGTGTTCACTTTGTAAATCTGCACCCCATTCGTTAATTGGAAATTTAAATTTCTTTTTCTTATTAGGTTTAGAGTTTTTTAATATTTCAATAGCTTCAGTATAACTAACTCGCTTAAAATTATTCTCCAAAACAAATTTTAACTTATCTCTAAGTAGCATTTCTGCTCTTTCCGCTTGAGGTTTTTGTTTATCTTCCTGAACTAATCGTTCTTCTAAAAATGCAAGGTCGTCTTGGCAGTTATCTAAAACAAATTGAATAACATATTTTATAAAATCTTCTGCTAGATCCATATTACCATCTAAATCACAAAAAGCAACCTCAGGTTCTACCATCCAAAATTCTGCAAGATGACGAGAAGTATTAGAATTCTCTGCTCTAAATGTAGGTCCAAAAGTGTACACCTGACCTAATCCCATTGCGTAAGTTTCTGCCTCTAATTGACCAGATACTGTAAGGTTTGTTTCTCCTCCAAAGAAATCTTGTTTGTAATCTACTTCGCCATTTCCATCTTTTGGGATGTTGTTAAGATCAAGGTTCGTTACTTTAAAAGCTTCTCCTGCTCCTTCTGCATCACTTTTAGTAATTACAGGAGTATGTACATAATAGAAGTCATTTTTTTGAAAATACTCGTGAATAGCGAACGATAGTTTCGATCGCATGCGCATAATTGCTCCGAATGTATTGGTACGAATCCTAAGATGAGCTTGCTCTCTTAATTTTTCTAAACTATGACGTTTAGGAGAAAGGATAGTTAGTTTTAATTCTTCAGAATCAGCTTCGCCTTCAATTTCAATACTTGTAGCTTTTATTTCTACACGTTGGCCTTTACCTTCACTTTCTGTTAACGTACCAGTAATTGAAAGTGCAGCGCCGATATTTATTTTTTCTATAATCGAAGCATCTATTGTATTATCTTCAATTACGCATTGAATATTTTTAATTGTTGATCCGTCATTTATCGCTATAAAACGATCATTACGAAAAGAACGAACCCATCCTTTTACACAGACAGGCTGCAATAGCTGATCACTTTGTAGTACGTCTATTACTTTAGTATGTTTCATCAATCTTATTTTTGTATGTTTTACATCTATTGGATGCAATACACAATCAATATTATCTATTTAATAATATAGTTGCGTTACTTTTTATTTCTATACTTTTTAGGGAACTACCTAAATTTGAATTTATTCCAGATTATCCGTTAAAAAATTCAAGGTAGCAAAGATAAATTTTTAATCGAATTGATGCATAGTCTTACTCTTCAAAAAATACTTAAATTCTATAGATCTTGAATTTCATTTTTTTGTGATAACAAAAATAGAGTGATTTTAAGCGATTATATAATCCGACGGTTTTTTCTAGATGAATTCTATGTAAAAACCGTAAAAGTATAGTTTTTTGGGGAAAAAATAGTTTTTTTTATTGCTTTTTTCAAAAAGAAGGTGAAAAATTCTTACAAAATATTTTTTTTTAAGTATTTAGTTACAAAGTGATTATGGTTTTTTAATCCAATTTTGGATTACAAAAAAAAAGTTAAACCTTTGTTTATTTTATCGAAAGGGGGAATTCCCCCCCATGAATGGGTTTCAAAATACAAAAAGGGGATGTATATTGCATATGCAATTATGACGATTGTGTTTACGTTAAGTTTAGTTCGATAGGTTTTGGGGTAATCTATCTTACACAGAGTCTCGCTAGTTTACTAGTGAGACTTCTTTTTTTAGATTAAATTATAGCAATATTATTGTTCTTCTTCTTCAAGAAGTTCTTCATCACTTGCGATAATTTTTAAAGCAGGTTCTTTTAAGGTTTTCTTATTTGCTATACTTCGCTCTAAAGAAAGTAATAAAGAAGGGAGTAGTAAAAGATTGGCTAACATTGCAAAAAGTAATGTAGCAGATACCAATCCTCCAAGTGCTTTAGTTCCACCGAAACTTGAGATCATAAATACCGAAAATCCAAAGAATAAAACTGTGGATGTGTAAAACATACTTACGCCAGTTTCCTTTAAAGCAGCAAAAACGGATTTACGAATCCTCCAATGGTTAGATTTTAATTCTTGTCTGTATTTAGCTAAGAAATGAATTGTATCATCTACAGAGATACCAAAAGCAATACTGAAAACCAATATTGTAGATGGTTTTATTGGAACTCCTAAAAACCCCATTAAACCTGCTGTCATAAGTAATGGTAGTAGGTTTGGGATAAGGGAAATAATGATCATTTTAAATGACCTAAACATCCATGCCATAAAAAGTGCGATCAAGACAATTGCTAATCCTAATGAAAAGATAAGATTCCAAACTAAATAGGTGGTTCCTTTCTGAAATATTAGAGCTTTACCAGTAAATGTAACTTCATATCTATCTTTTGGGAATAGTTTTTCTAGTTTTGGTGCTAGATTGGCCTCTATTCTTTCCATTTCTTCAGTTCCAACATCTTTCATGAATGTGGTAATTCTGGCGTATTGCCCTGTTGAATCTACATAACTATTCATAGCTCCAGCTTCGGATTCAAAGCTTTTGGCATAAGGCAGAATAAAATTTCGTTCTTGACTTGTTGGTAACTGATAGTATTTTGGATTTCCATTATAATAAGTCTGTTTAGCGTATTTTACTAAATTGACTATTGATATAGGTTTAGATAATTCTGGTGTTTCTTCGATTAATTCGCTCAGTTGCTCCATTCTACGTAAGGTTGGTAATTTTAGAACCCCTTGCTTACGTTTTGTGTTGATTAATATTTCTAATGGCATGATACCATCAAATTCATCTTCGAAAAATTGAATGTCTTGGAAAAACCCAGCCGATTTAGGCATGTCTTCTAGTAAACTTCCGGAAACTTTAATCGTGTAAATACCGATTATGCTAGCTATAAGGATGATTAAAGAGGATGTGTATATAGTGATTCTTCGATTTTTAACAGCGTGTTCCATCCAGTTTACAAGTCGTTCTACCCATCGCTTACCTAGATGTTTTAAATGCCTTTCTTTTGGTTGAGGCATATAACTGTAAATAATGGTTATTACTAATAAGCATAATATGAATAGTGCAACAATGTTTAGCGCAGCGACAATACCAAACTCTTTTAGTAGTTTGCTCTCCGTTAGAGCAAAGGTTGCAAAACCAGCTGCGGTAGTAACGTTGGTCATTAGGGTAGCGTTCCCGACTTTGGTAATAACACGTTGTAATGATTTAGCTTTATTTCCGTGTTTTTTTATTTCTTGTTGATACTTATTTATTAAGAAAATACAATTGGGAATTCCAATAACGATTACAAGAGGAGGGATAATTGCCGTAAGAACGGTAATCTCGTATTCTAATAAGCCTAGTAGACCAAATGCCCACATAACACCTATGATAACTGCTGTCATCGAAATAAAAGTGGCTCTAAACGATCTAAAAAAGAAAAAGAAGATTAAGGAGGTGACTAGCAATGCTGCTAAAATGAATATTTGAATCTCATCCATGATGTTTTGAGAATTCATAGTTCTGATATATGGCATACCAGATACTTTTATATCCATATTGAATTTTTCTTCAAATTCTTTGATTTTTGGATTTAAAGTATTTTCAATAAACTTTTTTCGAACAATTGTATTAACAATATCCTTGTTTAAATAAATAGCACTCTGTATGGTGTTTGATTTGTTGCTGTAGATTAATCCTTCATAGAAAGGTAATTTGTTAAAGAGTTCGTGCTGATATGCAGAAACTTTCTCATCTGTATAAATACTATCTTTTATAAAAGATACTAGCTCGAATCTAGCTGGATTATCCTTCTTTTTAAGCGTTTTTAGATCGCTTACAGAAATCACGAGGTCAATCTCACTATATTGTTTGAATGAATTATTAAAATCATTCCAGGCCTTTAATTTTGTTGGAGTAAATAGAGAACTATCATTTACGGCCATAACAATAAGGTTGCCTTCATCACCAAATTTCTCTAGAAATTCTTGATACTTTATGTTTACCTCATGATCATCTGGAAGAAGATTTGCTTCTGTAAAAGAAAATCGCATATTTTTCCATTGAAAACCTAGAAAAACTGTAATTCCAATAATAATTATAAATATAGCTGCTCTATTACGGAGTATAATTCCAGCCAATGTATTCCAAAACCCGAAAGTTAATAACTTTGCCATTCTCTATTTTCCTTGTGCAAATGTAAGAATTTGAGGTTTTAATACTTAAAAAATATTCAAAAGAAAATGAATAAATAATAATGAGTTAAAGCTTTAAGTAAAAAGTGAATTTAAAAGCGATATTGTCTTCTAGTTTTGGTAAATGATATGCCCCATATCTATAGGCAAAGCTCAACCCAAAGCCAGCAAAAAGCTTATTTATTTCGAATCCAGATTCTTGATATCCTTGCTGTAGGGAATTGAAATTAACTCCTTGGTGCTTATCACGATTACTTACATCTCCAATAGCGTATCGAGTTATTAAAACCATTTCAGGTTTTAGCCAACTAGCTATTTTAAAAGGCCTTAATCGGTGTCTGACCTGCAGTGTAGCTAATCTATCGCTAAAAAACTCACTAAAATACATGGTTTCAAAACTTCTTCGTCCTGCAACAGAAAACCTCTGAAAGATAGTTTCTTTTGTTGGGGCATTGGGATATGCGTGGTATAAATGTGTTAATGGGATATCTCCGCTGGCAATATCAGCTTCAAGAAGTAAACTAGTGCTCGATTGATTAAGACGGTTAATAATGTATTCCGCTTTGACTCCAATTTTACTATAGTTAAAATCACTATCAAATACGCCTTTGTATCCTTGGGTGTATTGAGCTGTTATTTTTGGATAACCATCTTGTATTTCTTTAAATCCACTAGGAGTTTTTAAGAATTTACTAAATGGACTCCATCTAAGTGCAATTGTGGATTCTGCTGTTTTGTAGCTGGAGAAGGAATTACCATTATTGAGATATGTATAGCCTCCTGTTTGATCAATGTTACTTACAGAAAATTGAGTTTCGGATAATAATTTAGGTAAAATTCTATGTTGTAAGCTTGTGCTCCAGGTTCTGTGTTTATAATAAAAATCAATATTTACTAAGCGTGGTTCAAATAAAGAATAAACACGTCTGTCGGTTAGATAAAAGAAACTTCCAACTTCTTTGAGGTCATCTGTGTAATTTATGTTTAACCAAGATCCTGAATCTTTATTAAGTAAAACACCGCCGCCAAGACCGAATTTAAACCTTCCATCTCGAAATCCATAAACTAAGTATCCTTCGGTGCGGAATCGTTTAGAGAATTTCTCATTGGTTAAACCTCCGATTCCTAAACGTAAACCTTCAAAATTATTATATTTTATAGGATAGGTTAGGTCAAAGTCAAAAAAACCAACGGGATAATACCCAATATTAAAACTTTGAATAACGTCTATTCTTCTTTCAATATTTTGAGCTTGAACAATACTGTCTACTATTGAAAAAGAATTTAGATCTTTTGCTGTAATTGCACTTGTTCGATATTTATTCCAATAATCTTCATCTCTGGTAGTGGCTTCAGGATCTATTTCTATAGCAGATTGTTGCAGTTTAATTTTGACATCTTTTTTGGTATTGTAGTCAAAGAAATCTGTTTTTGAAATTAGAAAATCATTATTGCCGGTAAAACTTTTCTTGTCATTCCCTAATCTACCGACAGATATTTGTCCACCAAACAAAGTTACTTTCTGTTTTCCGATCCCCGGTCTTATGGTAACTTCTTGATTTAGTGGAAACCATAATTTTTCTTTTGGATCATATTTAAAATCGTGATTTACTAGGACATTGAGTTCTCCTCTTAGTTCTGCTACTGCCTTTTGGATAGCAAGTGTTTCCATGTCTAAGTATAAAACACCTTCTAAACTGGCAATTCTTTTGGATCTTCTAGGTTGGAATAGAATTACGTATGCAGGCCTTTTTCCTTGGGTAGTATCTAAAACTTTATAATAATAGTTTTTGAGGGCCCTATTGGATAAAGGTCCAGCATATCTGTTATTAAAGATTACATAGTTTTCTTTATACAGCGAATTGGATTGAATTTTAATGCCTAGAACATTGTAAACTGGTTTGTTAAAACCTGTCATTCTCGAAGCAAGAACGCTTTCTTTTTCATCACGCCCCTTATTAAACTCATGTAGGCTAACTTTTTCTGAAAGAAAAGAATGTGCGTCATTAAAAATCCGTTCCATATCTACTTTTGTAGTGTCCGGAGTTTCAAACGTAGCCTGATTATCTTCAGTAATTTTAAATTTATTATAAGTTTTATAGCTATAACTTTTTAATGCCTTGTTAGGGTTGTTTTTTGTTTTATTTGATATAGCTTGTTTGATAATATTAGAAGCAACGCTTCCTGGGATATCAAGTTTTACTGCTGCTAGATTTTCTGATTTAGGAGAAAGCTGTATTTCTACCTTAACAATATCTTCTGATTTAATGGAGAAGTTCTTGGTAGTGTACCCTATGTAGCTAACAGTTAAGTTTATTGGATAACTTTCGCATCGTATTACGAATTCTCCAGTCGATGAGGTTAGTGCATATGAATTATGATCCGTTTTTACCGTAGCGAACGGTAATGCTTGGTTGGTGCTTTGATCAATTACTTTTCCGGTAATGCTAATTTGAGATAGTACAACAAAATGAGTAAAAAATAATAAACAGAAGAGTTTGTTTTGCATTATCCGATTTGATTCATAGTAATTGAAGATATACAAAAGTGTTTTGTTCTTAAAACACTTTTGTATACTATTGTTTTTGAAAAAGTATTATACAGTCATAATTTCCTTTTCCTTAACTGATAACATTTCATCAATCTTTTTGATGTAACTGTCAGTTAATTGTTGAATATCTGATTCGGCATTTTTTGCCATATCTTCAGATAAACCATCTTTTTCTAATTTTTTAATTTCATTGTTGGCATTTTTACGGTCATTACGTACACCAACTTTTGAGTCTTCTGCTTCTGCTTTCGCTTGTTTTACTAAATCTCTACGACGTTCTTCGGTTAGAGGCGGTACACTAATGATAACGCTTTCTCCATTGTTCATAGGATTAAAACCAAGATTAGCTATCAAAATTGCTTTTTCGATTTCTTGAATTAAAGATTTTTCGAATGGTTGGATCGTAATTGTTCTTGCATCTGGTGTATTTACATTTCCTACCTGGTTTAATGGCGTAGGATTTCCGTAATACTCAACCATAACACCACTAAGCATTGCTGGTGATGCTTTTCCTGCTCTTATAACAATTAGTTGTTTTTCTAAATGGGCGATAGCACCCTGCATAGATTCTTTAGTTGAATCCAGAATAAAATCTACTTCTTCGTTCATCGTAATATAATTCTTTTCTTTTTTTAGTTGATCAAAAAACGAGCCACTTTTTGTCTTGTTACAGATTTACCTTTGTTCCGATAGATTCTCCAGAAATGACCTTTAATAAATTTCCTGTTTTATTCATATCAAAAACTATGATAGGTAATTCATTTTCCTGGCTTAACGTAAAGGCGGTTGTATCCATAACTTTAAGTCCCTTGCTTAAAACATCATCAAATGTAATAAAATCAAATTTAGTGGCTTGAGAATCTTTTTCGGGATCTGCTGTGTAGATTCCATCTACTCTTGTTCCTTTAAGAATAACATCGGCGTTAATTTCTATAGCTCTTAATACTGCTGCAGAATCTGTAGTAAAATAAGGGTTACCGGTTCCTCCACCAAAAATTACAACTCTTCCTTTTTCTAAATGCCTAATCGCTCTTCTTTTGATGAACGGCTCAGCTACTTCATTAATTTTTATTGCAGATTGTAGCCTTGTTGGAATTTCGGCATCTTCTAAAGCACTTTGTAATGCTAATCCATTAATTACAGTTGCAAGCATTCCCATATGATCGGCTTGCACTCGGTCCATACCTTTGCTGGCTCCTGCAACACCTCTAAAAATATTACCGCCTCCTATAACAATGGCAACTTCTACACCTCTATCAGTTATCTGTTTGATTTCGTTAGCATATTCTGCTAGTCTTTTAGGATCGATTCCGTATTGACGTTCTCCCATCAGGGCTTCTCCTGATAATTTTAGTAATATTCTGTTGTATTTCATCATTTGCTTGAACTGTGGTGCAAATATAATGATATTCTTAATTTAGAAAATACTTTACTAAGTAAAGGTAAATCTAAAAATAAAAGCTTTAGAGTATTGTAAATATCGAATGACTAATAAAAAAGGGTTCTTTTCCCCTGACGCCCCTATTGATTGGTCTTTAAGAATGTCATAGGTTTGCCAAAGGAAAACATAACAGAGGGAGATGAGGAATATTTTTGAAATAGTGAAGAAGCGTTTTTTGAACTTACAAATTCACGAAAGTGTGATTTGTATTCTAGACTGATTGGGGAGTTAGTCTTTTTTGGGGTAGCATTTTGGAGGGGTCCAAAATGTTAAAGAAAATGTTTCGGAAACTACTAGAAAGTATTTCGAAAAATGACGAAAAAACCGCTTCAATCGAAGCGGTTTTTGATTTTTAACACAGGAAATTAATCCTTATTTTTAGTGTTCGACTATAGAGAGATTCTTTCGAAACTTACTACAGAAACATCGCCTAATGTTTTTACGTAGTCTCCAACAGTCTTCTTTTCATCTTTAATGAAGTTTTGATCAAGAAGACATTGCTCTTGATCAAGAGTAGTGTTGTCAGAAATAAATCTTTCTAATTTACCAGGAAGGATTCTATCCCAAATTTGCTCTGGCTTTCCTTCTGCTTTAAGTTCAGCTTTAAGTTTTTCTTCAGCTTCAGCTATTACTTGATCAGATAACTGAGATCTTGAGATGAACTGAGGAACATTTTTTAATGTTTTACCAAGTCTACCAAGCTCAATATTTTCTTTCTCTATAGCAGCGATTCTAGCTTGAGTTTCTGATGCTACAAATTCTGGATCAAAATCTTTGTAAGATAATGTAGTTGCACCCATAGATGCAACCTGCATAGAGATATCTTTAGCAAGAGCTTCTGCTGAATCAATGCTAGAAGATAATCCTGTAAGAGCACCAATTTTATTACCGTGGATATAAGACCCTACAAAAGGAGCTTCTAAAACTTTAAAGTCTCCAATTTCGATTTTTTCACCGATTACTCCTGTTTGTTCAATAAGCTTGTCCTGAACACTCATTCCGTTAAAATCAGCAGCTAATAATTCTTCTTTAGAAGAACTGTTAAGAGCTAATTCTGCTAATTCTTTTGCTAAAGAAACAAAAGAGTCGTTTTTACCTACGAAATCAGTTTCACAGTTAAGAGAAACAATTACACCTTTATTTTTAGCGTCATTAACTTTTGCGATAACTGCTCCTTCAGAAGATTCTCTGTCAGCTCTTTTATCAGCTATTTTTTGTCCTTTTTCTCTAAGGATTTTTATTGCTTTGTCAAAATCTCCATCAGCTTCAACAAGTGCTTTTTTACAATCCATCATTCCGGCACCTGTAGCTTTACGTAATTTACTTACTTCTGCGGCTGTAATTTTTGCCATATCGTTTAAATATTTAATGTGTTTGTGTAAAAAACAAGTCGCTTAGTTTTTACTATTGTGAAAGTAAAGAACTAAACGACTCATTAATTTATATTAAAGTTAAGTTTTGTAACTTATTCTTTAATAATATGATTCTTAATGATTGAAAGCAATCAATGAATGTTTATTCTTCTTCTTGCTTGGCTGCTTCAGCTACTGCTGGAGCTTCCTCAACTTTAGCTGGAGCTTCTACAGCAGGTGCTGCTGGAGTTTCAGCTTTAGCAGGTGCCTTTTTTTCAGCTTTTGCTGAAGCATCTGCTTTAGGAGCTTCTTTAGAAGCTTTTCTTTCACTTAATCCTTCGATAATAGCATCACTTACATAAGTCATTACTTTGTCGATTGATTTAGAAGCATCATCATTTGCAGGGATTACATACTGAACCTGACGTGGATCAGAGTTAGTATCAACCATTGCAAAAATTGGAATGTTTAATTTCTGAGCTTCTTTTACCGCAATATGCTCACGAGTAATATCTACAACAAATAATGCACCAGGTAGACGAGTCATATCAGAGATAGAGCCTAAGTTCTTTTCTAATTTAGCTCTTAAACGGTCTACTTGTAAACGTTCTTTCTTGGATAATGTGTTGAAAGTACCATCTTTTTTCATTCTATCGATAGCAGCCATTTTCTTTACGGCTTTACGGATAGTAACGAAATTAGTAAGCATTCCACCAGGCCATCTTTCAGTGATGTAAGGTTGGTTTGCTTTTGCTGCTTTTTCAGCAACGATTTCTTTTGCTTGTTTTTTGGTAGCAACAAAAAGAATTTTTCTACCAGATGCTGCGATTTTCTTTAAAGCTTCACTTGCTTCGTCAATCTTTGCAGCTGTTTTGTATAAATTGATGATGTGGATTCCATTACGCTCCATATAAATATATGGTGCCATATTAGGATCCCATCTTCTTGTCAGGTGACCAAAATGTACACCTGCATCAAGTAAGTCTTTTACTTCGATATTGTTTGCCATTTTTGTAATAGTTTACGTTCTGTTGAATTAGCAATATTCAAGTGGCTATCGCTTTTGATAAGGCCTTGAATATTTAGATGCTAAACTAACCTCCCTAAAATCGGGGATAACAACAAATACTGTTTTAATAAATTAACGTTTAGAGAACTGGAATTTCTTACGAGCTTTCTTCTGTCCGAATTTCTTACGCTCTACCATTCTTGGGTCTCTTGTCAATAAACCTTCTGGTTTAAGGGTTGCTCTGTTTTCTTGATCTAACTCGCACATCGCTCTAGATATTGCTAGACGAATTGCTTCAGCCTGTCCTGTGATACCACCTCCATATACGTTTACATTTACATCGAACTTTTCCTCATTGTCTGTTAGGGCAAAAGGTTGGTTCACTTTGTATTGTAATGTAGCGGTAGGAAAGTAATCGTTAAGATCTTTTTTGTTGATCGTAACTTTTCCAGAACCTTCTTTAAGGTAAACTCGAGCTACAGCCGTTTTTCTACGACCAATTTTGTGAATAACTTCCATTACTTAAATTCTTTTAAGTTAATAGTTTTTGGTTGCTGAGCATCTTGCTTGTGATCTGCTCCAGCATGTACCTTTAAATTACGGAATAAAGCTGCTCCTAATTTGTTTTTAGGTAACATTCCTTTTACCGCTTTTTCGATTAAACGCTCTGGGTTTTTGTCAAATAACTCCTGAGCAGTAAGACTTCTTTGCCCTCCAGGGTAACCAGTATGACGGATATACGATTTATCAGTCCACTTTTTTCCTGTTAAATTGATTTTTTCGGCATTTGTAATAATTACATTATCACCGCAATCAACATGTGGGGTAAAGTTAGGCTTATGCTTTCCTCTTAATAGTATTGCTACTACAGAAGATAGACGTCCTAAAGTCTGTCCTTCAGCATCTATATGTAACCATTCCTTAGAAACGGTTGCCTTATTTGCAGATACTGTCTTGTAACTTAATGTGTCCACACTAACTAATTTTACTAATTAAACATTCCTTTCCTATATAAAATAGGGGTGCAAATGTACAATTATATATTTATATAGCAAACAGGTAATTGATATTATTTTGTGTCTATGATGCGTTGGTTTTCAGATAGATCAATTTCTGATGATTTTTTATGGGTTTTAAACTTAAAATATCTTTTTGGTGTTAATTTTTTACTAAATATAGATAGTAACTGTGACAAAGATTCATAATTTATGTCCTGTATTAAACATCAATCAACAAAACTAATCAACATGAAGTACGCGATCCATGTGCTAGGATTCCTTCTTTTTACACTGTTTTCGAATGCTCAAGATTCTACAGTGGTGAAAAAAAGAGTTTATACTACGAAACCTCTAAATGGTTCAGAAGCACCAACAATTAATGGATTAATTGAAGAATCTAGTTGGGATCTGGTAGAATGGTCTGGAGATTTTATTGAAAATGAGCCAGATGAGAATACACCTCCAAGTCAACAAACAAAATTTAAAATTTTGTATGATCAAAAATACCTATATATCGCTTATAGATGTTATGATACAGAACCCGACAAAATAGAAAAGAGATTATCTAGAAGGGATGGTTTTGCTGGAGATTGGGTAGAAATTAATTTAGATAGTTATCATGATAAACGAACAGGCTTCTCTTTTACAATTACTGCCGCAGGTGTAAAAGGAGATGAGTTTATATCTGATAATGGTAATAATTGGGATGGTAGTTGGAATCCTATCTGGTATACAGCAACTAATATAGATGATCAAGGATGGACAGCAGAGGTTAAGATTCCTTTAAGTCAATTAAAATTTGGTAAGAGTAAAGAACAAATATGGGGTTTACAGGTAAACAGAAGATTTTTTAGAAAAGAAGAGCGATCTGTATGGCAGCGAGTACCTCAGGATGCGCCTGGATGGGTTAGTGAGTTTGGCGAGTTACACGGATTAATTGATATAGAGCCGCAAAAACAGTTAGAGATTCAACCGTTTGTTGTTACTCAATATGACACTTTCCCCGAAGAAGATGGTAACCCCTTTAGAGATGGAGATGATTTTAAATTGAATGGAGGATTAGATGCTAAAATTGGGATTACTAATGATCTTACAATGGATTTAACGGTGAATCCTGATTTTGGACAAGTAGAAGCAGATCCTGCGGCTATAGCATTGGATGGTTTTCAGATATTTTTTAGAGAGCAAAGACCGTTTTTTGTGGAGAATAAAAATATTTTTGATTATCGTTTTGCGAATGGTCAAGATAATGTCTTTTATTCCAGAAGAATTGGAAGAAGTCCACAAGGTTCTATAGGATCTAGTCCTATTAATACAGAGTTTGTTGATAGGCCAACTAATACAACAATATTAGGTGCTGCTAAGTTTAGTGGAAAAACAAAGAATGGTTGGTCAATCGGAGTCTTAGAAAGTGTAACACAGCGAGAAATAGCGAAAGTAGAAGACGCCGATGGTAACAGGCGCGAAACTATTGTAGAGCCTTTGACAAATTATTTTGTTGGTAGAGTTCAGAAAGATTTTAATGATCGTAATACGTATATTGGAGGTATTTTTACGGCTACGAATAGAAATCTCGGTGATATTTTGAATATTGATTATGAAGATCCTAATACCGATGAGACTTCAGAATTAGTTGGGTTAAGAGAAAATAATCTAAATTTTTTAAGAAAATCAGCATATACCGCAGGATTAGATTTTAGACATAATTGGAAAGATAGAAAGTATTTTGTCGAAGGAAATTTAGTAACAAGTCATGTAGAAGGGTCTAAAGAAGCCATAGAAGCGACCCAAAATGAATTAACACATCTTTTTCAAAGAGTAGATGCAGATCATGTAAAAGTAGATCCTAATAGAACTTCACTTACGGGTACTGGCGGTAAGCTTATCGGTGGTAAATCAGGTGGTGGAAATTGGAGGTATACCGGAGGGGTTTTTTGGAGGTCGCCAGAATTAGAGTTAAATGACGTTGGGTTTTTAAGGCAAGCTGATGATATCAGACAATTTGCTAATGTTAGATATTTGTTTTTAAAACCTACTAAATTTTATAGAAGAGCAAATCTGAATTTTGAGCAAACTTCGGCATTTGATTTTGAAGGAAATTTTAATAGAATTCAATATGAGTTTAATGGTTTTATTAACTATAAAAATAACTGGTGGACAGAAGTAGGAGCAGCTCATAAGCCCAGAATTTATACAAACACAGTATTAAGAGGGGGTCCTCGCTGGAGATTTTCTGAAGAGAATTTTGCCTTTCTGTTTTTTGGTTCGGACAGTAGGAAAAAGTTTAATTTTACTATGGGGTATGTTAATTCTGGCGCTAGACAAAATAATTTTACCTTTCATAGATATGTGTTAAGGATGAGATACCAACCATTTAATGCATTAAGTATTTCCTTAAATCCAGAATTCGAGAGGAATCCTAATAAAACTCAGTATGTAACAGAAGTAGATTTTGCAGGTACCCCAAGATATATAACCGCTAGAATCGATCAGCAGACATTAAGCGCAAGTGTTCGTCTAAATTATAATATCAACCCTAATCTTACTATTCAATATTATGGACAACCATTTATTTCCAGAGGTACCTATACAGATTTTAATTATGTGAATAATCCTATTGCTTCGGATTTAAATGAGAGAGTTACATTGTATAATGATAATCAAATTTCTTTTGCGGATGATTTATACTCTGTGGATGAAAACTTAGATGGCGTAATAGATTATACTATTGATAATCCTGATTTTGCTTTTGTACAGTTTCGATCGAATTTGGTTTTACGTTGGGAGTATATACCAGGATCAGAGATTTTTCTTGTATGGTCACAAGGAGTTAATGGCTTGGGTGATCCAGGAGATCATCTTTTTAGGAGTTTAGACAATCAGATTTTTGGTCAGCAACCAGAAAACACATTTTTGATTAAGGCTACTTATAGGTTCGTATTATAAAATTTTTAAAAAGGTTTTAAGAAAGTTTTTCATCAAGATTTTTTACGTGTATTTTGCAATACTTAAGAAGATTATAATATGAAAAAAATTTTAGGGCTTTTTGTTTCTATATGTATTATCGGATGTACTACTTCTAAAACTGAACAGAAAAAGGTTGTTGTTACTGATCCAGAGCCTGTGTTAACTAAAAAAGATTCATTGTCACTTTTTTTGGATCATTACGAGAAGTTTTTTGCAACTAATTTTAATATTTCAGAATGTCCTGGAGCTGCTATAGTGATTGTTAAAGACTCTACAGTTGTGTACAAAAAAGGTTTTGGTGTAAAAGAGATCCATACAACTGATTCTGTAGATGTGAATACGGTATTTAGAATAGCAAGTCTATCAAAAGGAGTTACATCAGTGCTAGCTGGAAATTTGGCTGATAATAATGAGATTAAGTGGAAGCAAAATGTTAAAAAATCAGTAGGTATATTTAACTTAAGAGATAAAGCACAAGCAGAAAGACTTACTGTTAATCATTTGTTGTCTCATACGTCAGGATTATATAAGTATACTAATTCTAAATTGATTCATAAAGGGATGTCATTGCAGAACATTATTGCAAACTTTAAAAGGAATGGTGTTGTAGCTAAAGAAGGCACTGAATATGAATATCAGAATGCTGTTTTTTCTGTAGTAGAGAAGGTGATGGAGAATAATACGGGAAAGTCATTTGAAGCATTGTTAAGAGAACGATTGTTTGTGCCTGCAGGAATGAAAAATGCATCCAGTAGTTATTCAGATATTAAGAAAAACCCTAATGTTGCGTTACCACATAAATGGAATCATTATTCTAAGAAATATTATTTAACAAATCTTCATGAAAACTATTATAATGTTGCTGCCGCTGGAGGGGTTAATGCTTCTATTTCTGATATGGCAGAATATTTAAAAGTGCTACTTGGAAATCGTCCTGATATTATTTCTAAAGAAAGCTTAATAGAAATATTTAATCCGATGATCTGCACAAGTGATAAAGATACGTACGTGAATTTGTGGGATGGTGTTTCTGACTCTTATTATGCAAAAGGATGGAGGGTTTTAGATTACAGAGATAGAAAGGTTGTCTATCATGGAGGAAATGTAAATCAGTATAAAACGCAATTAATGATAGACCCAGAAAATAAGATAGGCGTTTGCGTATTGTTTAATGGGCCTAATACTTTTAATGGTCCAGTAATACCAACATTTTTAAATTACTATGATTTTTTTACTGCAACAATAGGAGGGTAGTGAGTAATGAATTGTTTTTCAAGTAAATAAGGTGTATTTTACAAATGCTAGAATGAACAATAAATCGTTATTAATATTTAAAACTCAAAAATCATGAAAACTAATTTTTTTTCTTTTTGCTATTTCTATTGCATTGTTTTTTACCTCTTGTAGTTCCGATGACGACAATGGAGAGGATGTGGTCCCGGATATGGTCTCATTAGTTGGAACTTGGGAGCTTACTTCTGCTTCTGGAGCGTTGCCAGTTGATTTAGATATGGACGGAAATGCTTCTACTAATTTATTAGAAGAATTGCCTTGTTTTGAAGATACAATTGTGGTAAGTGATGATAACACATATAATCAAAATGTCACACAGATTGATGTTAATGTAACTCCAGATTTACCTCCGGTAGTTACTGCTGACTGCACAGGTCTTATACTTGAGGTAACAGGTGAATGGGCTCTAGCAAGTGGTCAATTAACATTTACTCCAACTGGAATGGATCCAAGAACAGTGATGATTACACTTACAGAGACAACACTTTCTTTTACAGATGAAGTTGAAGACTTAGGAGCTGTAGATTTAGTTTTTACGCGTCAATAAGTTATTTGTTATTGTGGTTAAAATAAAAAGCGCTTCCTTAAACAGGGAAGCGCTTTTTATTTCTTTTTACTAAAAAAAGGAGTTACTTGTCTTTTTTTGCTAGTGATTCTTGGTGTTGCTTTTCTGCTAATAGTTTTTTCTGATAACGACCTTGCACAATATCTACAATTACAAGTACAACAATTACAAAATAGAATGTTGTTTTACTCATTTGTGTAACTTCATTATTAAAAATATGGAGATGTGCTAAATGACCTCCTTCTGATAATAGCATAATACCTACTATGAATAATATAAAAAGCCCTAATACTTCATACATTCTATTTTTCTGAAGAAAGTTAGATACTTTATCAGCTAAAACGATCATTAAAACACCGCCTAGTACAATTGCTATAGACATCAAAACAAGTTGCGGTACATATTCCATATCGCTAGTTAACGCCATTGCACTTAAAATAGAGTCAAAAGAAAAAACCAAGTTCATAATTACGATCCATAAGATAACTTTGTTTATAGAACCTTTTTTATCATCTTTTTCTATTTCTTCGTGCTCATTAAGTAACATCATGTGCCAAATTTCTTTGATTGCTGTATATATAATAAATACACCTCCTGCAAGAACAATTAAGCTATGGACATTAAATTCGAACTCAAGAATGTTATTGTCATGAAGACTAAAGAAAGGTTCTTGGAAAAATTGTATTACAGACATAAGTACAAAAAGCAAAACTATACGAAGTACAATTGCTAATCCAACTCCCATTTTTCTTACGAAACTTTGTTTTTCTGGAGGTGCTTTTTTTGATTCTAAAGAAATGTAAAGGAGATTATCAAATCCTAAAACCGCTTGCAGTAGTACAAGCATTAATAGGGTAATGAGACTTTCAACGGTAAAAAGTTGTTCCATAAAATAAGTGTTGATTGGTTATGTTATTAAATATGAATATAATAATACTAAGTGCAGTTACAGGTTAGTGGGCTTCTAGCCAATTTTCTCCTAACCCCATATCTACATCTAAAGGAACTGCAAGTGTATATGCATTTTCCATTTCTGATTTTATAAGAGATTGTATTTTTGCTAATTCAGGTTTGTATACATCAAAAACCAATTCATCATGTACTTGCAGTAGCATTTTTGTCTTATAATTATCCTCTTTTAATTTTTGGTGAATATTGATCATTGCAATTTTGATAATATCCGCAGCACTACCTTGTATTGGTGCATTTACTGCATTTCGTTCTGCTGCTCCTCTAACAACGGCGTTAGCGGAGTTAATATCTTTAAGATAACGACGTCTTCCTAATACTGTTTGGACATAACCATTTTCTCTAGCGAAATCTACTTGTTCGCTCATGTAATTACGTAGTTTAGGATAGGTTTTGTAGTAGGTGTCAATAAGTTCTTTGGCTTCACTTCGAGAAAGATCGGTTTGATTGCTCAGTCCAAATGCAGAGACGCCATATATAATTCCAAAATTTACAGTCTTAGCATTACTACGTTGTTCTCTAGTAACTTCCTCAATAGGTACATTGAAAACTTTTGCTGCGGTAGATGCATGAATATCTTCTCCGCTTTTAAAAGCATTGATCATCGTTTCTTCTTCACTTAATGCAGCAATGATTCTTAATTCTATCTGAGAATAATCGGCTGCTAATAGAATGTGTTCAGCATCTCTTGGAATAAATGCTTTTCTAACCTGCCTTCCTCTTTCTGTTCTAATCGGGATATTTTGTAAATTAGGATTATTAGAACTAAGTCGCCCAGTTGCGGCTACAGTTTGCATATAATCTGTGTGTACACGACCTGTAGATTCATTAATTTGGTTAGGTAATGCATCTACATAGGTGCTTTTTAGTTTAGATAACCCACGATAATCTAGTATGTTTTGAATGATTTTGTGATCCTTAGCTAGGTACGATAAAACATCTTCTGCGGTAGAATATTGACCAGTTTTTGTTTTCTTTGGTTTGTCGACCAATTTCATTTTTTCAAAAAGAATGATTCCTAATTGCTTAGGCGAAGCAATGTTAAACTCTTCTCCAGCTTCTTTATATATGTCAGTTTCTAACGTTTTAATGTCATTGTTCAGTTCTTCTGATAATGACTGCAAAAATTCATTGTCTAGATTAATTCCTTCTATCTCCATCGCTGCTAGAACTCTTAGTAAAGGAACTTCTATGTCTTCAAAAAGAGATAATATATTAGCTTCATTAAGTTCTGGAGTAAAGTGTTCTTTAAGTTGAAATGTAATATCGGCATCTTCCACTGCATACTCCGTTTGCTTTTCTTGTGGAACTTGTCTGAAAGATAATTGGTTTTTCCCTTTTTTTCCTATCAGCTCAGTTATTGAAACTGGTGTGTAATTAAGATAGGTTTCTGAAAGGACATCCATATTATGTCTCATATCTGGGTTGATTAGATAATGAGCTAGCATAGTGTCAAACAATTTTCCTTTTACATCTAGATTATATTTGGCTAATACTTTGATGTCGTATTTTAAATTTTGACCAATTTTGGTAATATTTTCATCTTCGAAAAAAGGTCTTAGTTGTTCGATTAATTCTTGAGCTTCATTTTGATTCTCAGGAAAAGGAATGTAGAACCCTTTTCCTGCTTCCCAAGAAAATGAGATTCCTACCAATTCTGCAGTAAGAGGATCGAGTCCAGTTGTCTCTGTGTCAAAACAAACATTTTTCTGCTTAAGTAGATTTTGAATAAATAATTTCATTGCCATTCCAGGAGCTACACTCTGGTAAAAATGTTCTGTATTTGCAATTGTTTTTCTACTAGAAAATGAATCTGTAGCAGTATTGGTATCTTGATTGCCACCAAACAATGAAAATTGACCCGCACCAGCTTGTTCCGATTGCTTATTTGAAGAAGTAGTCTTTGTTGGGGTAGAAGATTCAGATGGAAAGAAGATTTTAGTGAATTGATCAGTCAATCTTCTAAACTCGAGCTCTTCAAAAATTTCCTGTACTTTTTTTGCGTCCGGTTCAGAAATTTCATAATCCTTTGCATCGAAAGTAACATCACAATCGAGGATAATCGTTGCTAATTTTTTAGAAAGAAGCCCTAACTCTTGATTAGCTTCTACTTTTTCTTTCATCTTGCCTTTTAGCTGATCTATATTCTCAAAAAGACCTTCCATAGATCCATAAGCAGCAATGAATTTCTTGGCAGTTTTATCACCAACTCCTGGTAAGCCGGGAATATTATCCACAGCATCTCCCATCATTCCAAGGTAATCAATCACCTGCTCTGGATGTTCTACTTCAAATCTTTTTTGTACTTCGGGTATTCCCCAGATTTCAATACCATTGCCCATGCGAGCTGGGCGATACATAAAAATGTTTTCGGACACCAATTGGGCATAATCTTTATCAGGTGTAACCATATATGTTTGGTACCCTTCTTTTTCGGCTTGTTTAGCAATGGTTCCGATTAAATCATCAGCTTCTACTCCAGCTCTTTCAATAATAGGGATATGCATTGCTTTTAAGATTTCCTGTATAATAGGAACAGCTATTTTTATAGCTTCAGGAGTTTCGTCTCTGTTAGCTTTATATTCTGGAAATATCTCTAAACGATCCTTGCTTCCTTGTTTATCAAATGCAACTGCTAAGTGATCTGGTTTTTCTCTTTTGATTACATCAAAAAGTGAATTTACAAACCCCATAATTGCTGAGGTATCTTGCCCTTTAGAGTTGATTCTTGGATTTTTAATTAAAGCATAATATCCGCGAAAAATAAGTGCGAATGCATCCAGAAGAAAAAGACGTTTTTGTGACATAGTGTATGTTCAGTTTTTAGAAATGCAATATAAAAAGAAGATTGCTGAAAATCGTTTCAAAATTATACTAAATAAGAAATGCCGTCAATGAATGACGGCATTTCGCCCCAAAATAAAATTGATAACAATGTTATCAATTGCTATAAATACGATAGTAATATTTTATGAATAAAGTAGATTTTTTTTGTACATCCCTATAGTTAAATAGTTGAACGAAGGTACGAATAAAAATTATACATATGAAAGAAAATTCTAAGATTTATGGTGTTTGATATATGTGTATCTTAGTAATGATAGTATTTTATAATGATTCAGTGATAAACAGTTAATTTTTACTTAAATATACTTATGATTGACAAAAGGTGAGATAGTTTTGTTAAGTAAATAAAACTTAGAATTAATATGCGTTGGATTATTCCTTTAGTGCTTTATGTTTTAATAGAATTATATGCTTATCAAGTAATTCGCACTTTATCAAAAAATCAATGGATCCAAATAGTATATTTGATTATCTCATTACTCATAATAGGGTATGTTATATATGTTTTTGCTAACTACGATAGAAGTGTAGGTCCTACAAAATATTCATTAAGAGCAAGTGGTTTGTTGTTAGTCACCTTAGTTCCTAAGTTGATTTTAGTGTTGTTTATGTTTGGGGAGGATATTATAAGGCTTTGCGTAGCAGGGTATACTTATCTTACAAATACATTTTTTGACGGAAATGCGACTCAATATTTACCAAGTCGAAGAAAATTTATAAGTCAAATAGCTTTAGGGGTAGCTGCAATACCTTTTGCAGGATTAGTGCATGGTATATTTAGAGGTAAGTATAATTTTAAAGTTATTAATCATGTTCTATATTTTGATGATTTACCAAATGCATTTGATGGTTTTCGGTTAACTCAGATATCGGATATTCATTCTGGTAGTTTTGATGAGGTTGAAAAGATTGAATATGCTGTAGATTTAATAAATCAGCAGCAAACTGACTTATTAGTTTTTACTGGGGATATTGTAAATACTATGGCTAGTGAAATGGATGATTGGATTGATATTTTTAAGGGTTTAAAAACACCTTCTTTTGGGAAATATTCTATTTTGGGAAATCATGATTATGGTGAATATGTAACTTGGGATTCAGAAGAAGAAAAAGAAGCTAATTTTGAAGCTATTAAAGAAGTGCATTCTAAAATTGATTTTCAATTGTTGTTAAATGATAATTCGTTTATAGAAAAAGATGATGACCGAATAGCTATAGTCGGTGTGGAGAATTGGGGGCATAATTTTAAAAAGGCAGGAGATTTGGCAAAAGCATCGAATGGTGTTTCCAAAGAAGATTTTAAAATTTTATTAAGTCATGATCCATCTCACTGGGAGTATGAGGTAAAAAAGCATGATAATCATTATCATTTAACGCTTAGTGGGCATACTCATGGATTTCAGTTTGGAATAGAAATCCCTGGGTTTTTAAAGTGGAGTCCTGTACAGTATGTTTATAAACAATGGGCTGGTATGTATAATGATATGGGGCGTTATCTTAATGTAAATAGAGGGTTTGGTTTTCATGCCTTTCCCGGAAGAGTAGGGATTTGGCCGGAAATTACTGTTATAGAATTGAGAAAAGGTCCTAAACCCGCATAATTCGAAGAAAGTGTTATATTTACAATTATATATCAGCTTTGTTCGTTAGTATAGCATAGTTAGATAATAAAATTTTTAGAACATGTCAAAGTTTGGAGAGTTAATAGGTATTGAGGTTCCGGTTTTGCTGGATTTTTATACTGAATGGAATGAACCTTCTGTATCCATGCATCCTGTGTTAAAGGATGTGGCTGCTGCTCTTGGCGATAAAGCTAAAGTGATAAAGATAGATGTGGATAAAAATGAGGAGTTGGCTACAGCGCTTCGTATTAAAGGTCTTCCTACATTAATGATTTATAAAGAAGGAGAAATGGTTTGGAGACAAAGCGGAGAGCAAGATGCGAACACGCTTATAGGTCTTATGAAAGAGTATGTTTAAAAAAGAACTTTCTTAGATTGATTAAGATTAAATCTTTTCAAATATAAATCCTTTTTCAGAAAAATGCTTAAGTACTTTAGGCAATGCTACCCTAAGGTTTTTAAATGCTTTAATACTATCATGAAAAACAACAATACTACCTTTTTTTGCGTTTGCAACGACATTAATAGAGCATTGTTCTGGTGAGGTATTTTTGTCCCAATCTTTGGATAACACATCCCATAATATAATTTCATAGTTTAGTTTCCTTAACTCTGATAATTTACGCTTATTTAATTGTCCATAAGGAGGTCTAAACAGTTTGTGGTTAATTTTAGTGTGTTCTAAAATTTCATTTTCACATTTTAAAACATTTTCAATGTATGTAGAAAAGCTATTTTTCCTCGCTTTCAAGTGGTTCATAGTGTGGTTACCAATACTATGTTCATCTGAAATTATTCTTTTAAAAATCATTGGGTTTTTCCTAATATTTTCACCAATACAAAAAAAAGTGCCTTTTGCGTTATACAGTTTTAGTTGATCTAATACGAAATCGGTTACTTCGGGAATAGGGCCATCATCAAAGGTTAGATAAATCTTCTTTTCTTCGCAAGTGTAGAAATCCCAAGTATAGTTGGGGAATAGTAACTTAATACTGTTAGGCGTTTTATTAGGTATTAAATCCAAATTTATCAAAAAAAAGAGCCTTAGTTAAAAGGCTCAGTTGTGTTATGATTTTGGTAGTTCTTCTAAAGTGTCTAATGGTTTTTGACTATCTAGAAGTTCTTTTTGCAAATCTTGCTCTTGATCTTCCAAAACATCTTGATTGTCATACTCTTCATCTTCAGAATAAAGTCTTGTAAATAATCTTAGGTATCTATTAAATTCTTCAGCCTTTTCTTCAATCATTTCTTTGTCTTGATTGATTATTAGAAGATCTACAACACTTCTATATCTTTCTACATTACTTACTATCTCACTAGCATATTCATATTGATGTTCTAAAGTAAGGCTCCCGAAGTATGTCAATTGTTCTTGATATTTTTTTGCGATTTTATTCCATAAATCACGCGCTTTTTCTTTTTCTCCTACTTCGTAGTATCCACTTACATATGGTTCTAATAGCGTGTAATACTCATAGAATTCTATTGGCATTTTTTCCATCCCAAGGTCTAGAATTGTTTTAGCCTTATCTTTTTTGCCTTCATTAATCAATGCTTCTACTAATCTAGCTAGATTACTACGATAAGTAATAGCGTTTTTTCGAGTTTCAGGATCATGATAAATGTTGGGGTTTTCGCTATTTCCCCAATCCCAGCTAGTAACATTGTTATACATAAGATCTGTGTCAATACGTCCCATGTCATAAGGGTTTCGTTTGTCTATTGGAGTTCTAATAGGAACTAGTTTATAGGTAACACCATCTAATTGTAAATAATCTTTCATCCATAAATAATCATCATCACCAAAACTCCCACCAGTAAAATATACAGGTCTTTCCCAGTTATTGTTAGCAATCATGTCTAACATTAGCAATCGATTTTTAAATAGTAGATCACCTTTTAAATGTATATCTATATAAGGAACTATAAGATGAGCATCTTTTTGTGATACGATTCCATTTCTAAGAACGGCTTCTTTATCAACAGGAATTCTTATGTGTTTCGTTGGAAAAGTGTTTACTTGTTTTCCATTTTGTAAGTCACCTTTGGTTCTAGGATCATCAGTCTCAATCCATCGCATCCAGTTTTTGATAAGCATAGTATCATTAGTGACTGGTTTGTAATAAATAGCATCATTGTTTCCAAACCTATAGAACTCGTGTGTTAACTGAGATGGGATTGGTTTACCATCATATGCAGCTTTTTTCATCTGATCGATGTACCAATCTGTTGCAAATAAGCTAGTATTTACTGTTCTTACATCAGTTCTGTATTCTTCTATATCTTGAGCATACCATAATGCAAATGTATCATTATCACCTATTGTAAAAAGTATAGCGTCTTTTTGGCATGATTGAAGGTACATTTTTGCCATAGCTTGTGCTGTATATCGATTCGAACGGTCGTGGTCATCCCAATTTTGAGCAGCCAATAAAACGGGTACGGCGAGTAAACATATTGTAGTTACTAGAGGAGCTAGTAATTTTGGTTTTAATGAGTTTTTAAGAATGTCGAATAATGCATATACTCCAAAACCTATCCATATAGCGAATACATAAAATGAACCAACTAAGGCATAATCCCTTTCTCTTGGTTCAAAAGGTCTTTCGTTAAGATATATTTTTAGGGCCAATCCTGTAAATAAGAAAAAAGCTAATAGCACCCAGAAATTTTTCTTATCCTTTTGTACTTGGAACACAAAACCAATGAGACCAAGCAATAATGGTAAAAAGTAATAGGTGTTACGAGCTTTGTTTTTTAATACATCCTCAGGTAAATTGTCTTGAGATCCTAAATGTATTTCATCAATAAATTTAATTCCACTAAGCCAATTACCTTCTAGATTGCTATATTTTCCCTGATTATCATCTTGTCTACCCACAAAATTCCACATAAAATATCTCCAATACATATATCCTATTTGATATTCAAGGAGATATAAAACGTTAGATGCAAAAGATGGTTTTTCTACATTTAAATAATCACCAAAGGAGCGTAAGAATTCATTGTAGTCGTCATTGTCTAATTTACCTACCGCATATTCTCTTCTAAATTGCGTAACAGCTTCAAGTAATTCGGATTCATCTTGGTACTCTGGTTTTATAGTGAACCTAATCGGTCCGGTGAAGTCCATGTAATTGGAAATATGCTCGGTACTCCACATTCTTGGTAAAAATGCCTTATGATCATCATCTATGTTTTGTCTAGCATTTTTCCAGTCGTTTACAATATCGTACTTCCCAGTTTTTAGATTTTTCTCATATTTAGGTTTGTCATCTTCATAAGGTTCGTCTTCATCGAGTCCGGCATATATTTCAGTAAATTGTGGTCCATAAAATAGATGAGTTTCTGGATATTGTTCTAGGTTATAATAAGCGAGTAATTCACGAGCATTGTTTGGATTATTTTCATTTATGACTGTTCCAGCATTAGCTCTTATTGGAAGCATGATCCAACAAGAGAAACCAATGAATATAAATAACACGCATAGTACAGCAGAGTTGATTAAAGGGAATTCCTTTTTGCGCGTGTATTTAAGAATGAAATAAAATGCCGCTGCTATAATGAGGCCTAAAAATATAGTCCCTGAGTTAAATGGCATTCCAAAACTATTCACAAAAGTAACCTCAAACCATCCAAACAATTTTAACGTGGAGGGAAGTAGTAACTTAAATATAAATAGGAGTATTGCAACTACTACGATATTAGCAGTAATAAAATTCTTGATAGTAACTTTGTAGTTTTTGAAATAATATAACAACCCTATTGCTGGTATGGAAAGTAATCCCATAAAGTGAACTCCAAAAGAAAGTCCAGCAATAAAAGCAATTAAAATTAACCATCGGTTACCTCTCGGGTTGTGCATGTCTCTTTCCCAGAGTAATCCTAAATAAAACAATACAGATAAAATACAAGTAGCCATTGCGTATACTTCTGCTTCTACTGCATTAAACCAAAAACTATCGGTAAAAGCAAATGCCAAAGACCCAACTAAACCGCTTCCTAAGGTTGCTAAAGCTTTACCATCTGTAAAACTTTCTTCCGTTATAATTAATTTTTGGACAAGAATAGTGATCGACCAGAACATAAAAAGAATGGCAAAAGCACTAGCGAAAGCAGAAGTCATATTAACAACAAGCGCTATCTGCGTGGGGTCTGATGCAAATATGGAAGCAAAAGCGCCTATCATTTGAAATAGAGGTGCTCCCGGCGGATGTCCAACTTGTAATTTAGAAGATGTAGCTATGTACTCACCTGCATCCCAAAAACTAGCTGTTGGTTCTACGGTTAAGGAGTATACACAAAGGGCGATTCCAAAAACTACCCATCCTAATATTTTATTCCACTTTTTAAAGTTGAATGTGCTCATAAGATATAACTGTTATAACGTGTGGCGAATTTAGTAATAAAAATACTTCTCTATTAGTTTTTTTAGCAAACGCTTAACAGAAGTTTATATTTTGGATAAGTGATAAATAAAACTGGCTCAATAAATAGGATAAAAACTAAAGAATGAATATTTTTTTAAAAAAATGTTTGCAGACCAAAAAGAATATATTAAATTTGCACCCGCAATGACGCATTGGTCTATGGTGTAACTGGCAACACGTCTGGTTTTGGTCCAGAAGAGTCTAGGTTCGAGCCCTAGTAGACCAACATAAAAGAGCTACATATAATGTGTAGCTCTTTTTTATTTATAAGTAAGATTAAATTATATTTTGAAGGTTAGAACGGGTCTTTTAGCATGGTTTACCACGTCTTCTCCAAGACTTCCATTAATAAAGTGAGATAATCCCTTTCTTCCGTGTGTGCTAATTCCTATAAGGCCTGCATCTACAGAATTTGCAAAATTTAAAATTCCTTTTTCTACATTGATGTCGTTGTAAATATTTAGTGAGTAGTTGTCAATAGGTAGATCAGCAATCATTAGATTCATTTTTTCTTCCGTTTCTCTAGTTGTTTTAAAACTATTTGCTGTGTTTATCCACACTAAGTGTAATTTTGCTTCTAGTTGTTTAGCAAATTCATGCGCTGATATTAATGATGGTTTATCTTCATCATCAAAATTAGTAGCATACACAAGGTCGTTAACATTGTAGATGTCACAATCTTCTTTAATTACAAGCACAGGTTTTTCTGAAGTTCGAACTACTTTTTCGGCATTAGAGCCAATAAATAATTCTTCAAACCCAGAGGATCCGTGGGAACCCATTATAATCATGTCTATATCATTCTTGTCACACGAATCCATAATTCCACGGAGAACATCTTCAAAACTAACAGTTTCGATTACTTCTAGATCCTTTAGGTAGTCACTAGCTAAAACTTCTTCAAACTTCTTATGTGTTTGTTTCATAAAAAATATGGCTTCCGGCGCAGAAGCGGAAGCTCCAGAAGACATTAAATCGACCAGATGAACTGGCATTTCTAAAATATGTAAAAGATAGATCTGACAATCGTTCTTTTTAGCGATTTGCGCTGCTACCTTTAAGGCGCTTTCTGCTTGAGTAGAAAAATCAGTAGGTACTAGAATTCTTTTAATCATGGTTAAGTGTGTTTAAGAGAAATTTATCAATATCCAAGTAGCACTTGGTTTAGGTTAGTTATTTTTTTGTTTGTGTAAACTGTAGATTAAAAAATGTATTTCCCCTATGATTCTTAAAATCGTTAGGTTGTAATAAGCTAACAGTCATTTAAATTTACGAATAAATTCATTCTTAAGTAGATTTTGAATCTAAGATATTATTACTATCTTTGCACCGTTGAAATTAAAAAACCAGATTGAGGGGACGAAAAGTCCCCTCTTTTTATCTGCCTATGTTATTAAAAGATAAAGTTCAAAGTTTATTAGCAGAAGCCCTAGAAGAAAGGCCTTCGCTTTTCTTGATCAGTCAAAAAATACATCCTGGTAACATCATAGAGATTATTGTTGATGGTGATGGTGGTATAACTGTAGAGGATTGTATAGCTTTAAGCAGAGCGATTGAGCATAATTTAGACCGAGAAGAAGAAGATTTTTCTTTACAAGTAATGTCTGCTGGAGTTTCTGAAGGCTTAGTTCATCGACGTCAGTATAAAAAGAATATAGGTAGAAAATTAAAGGTAAAAACCGAAGGTGGTAATACTATTGAAGGAGAGTTGGTTTCTGTGTCTGATAATAGTATAGATTTGGTTTGGAAAGCAAGAGAGCCAAAACCAGTAGGGAAAGGAAAAATAACGGTAATAAAGGAGGCTTCTGTTTCTTATGATGAAATACAGGAAGCTAAAGTTATGATAACATTTTAATTATAAATTGATATGGAAAATATCGCATTAATAGAGTCATTTTCAGAATTTAAGGATGATAAGTTAATCGATCGTGTTACGCTAATGGCGATCTTAGAAGATGTGTTTAGAAATGCATTAAAAAAGAAATTTGGTAGTGATGATAATTTCGATATCATTATAAATCCTGATAAAGGGGATTTAGAAATTTGGAGAAACCGTGTGGTTGTTGCTGATGGTGAAGTTGAGGATGGAAATCAGGAAATATCAATTTCTGAAGCGCAAAAAATAGAACCAGATTTTGAAATAGGAGAAGACGTTTCTCAAGAAGTGAAGTTAATAGATTTAGGTAGACGTTCAATTTTGGCTTTACGTCAGAATTTAATTTCTAAAATTCATGAACACGATAACACTAATATCTATAAGCAATTTAAAGAATTAGAAGGAGAGATATATACTGCAGAAGTGCACCATATTCGTCATAGAGCGATTATTTTGTTAGACGATGAGGGTAATGAGATTATTTTACCAAAGGATAGACAAATACCTTCAGATTTTTTCAGAAAAGGAGAAAATGTAAGAGGGGTTATTGAATCTGTGGAGTTAAAAGGTAATAAACCAGCAATTATTATGTCTAGAACATCTCCATTGTTTTTGGAGAAGTTGTTCGAGTCTGAGATTCCAGAGGTTTTTGATGGTTTGATTACTGTTAAGAAAGTTGTTAGAATACCAGGAGAAAAAGCTAAAGTAGCTGTAGACTCTTATGACGATAGAATTGATCCAGTTGGAGCTTGTGTTGGTATGAAAGGATCTCGTATCCACGGTATCGTAAGAGAACTTGGTAATGAAAATATTGATGTTATAAATTATACGAATAACCTTCAGTTGTTTATTACTAGGGCTTTAAGTCCAGCAAGAGTAACTTCTATTAAGCTTAATGAAGAGGGTAGCCGAGCAGAAGTTATGCTGAAGCCAGAAGAAGTTTCTAAAGCAATCGGACGTGGAGGACACAATATTAGATTGGCTGGTCAATTAACAGGTTATGAAATTGATGTGTTTAGAGAAGGGGTTGAAGAAGATGTTGAATTATCAGAATTTTCTGATGAAATAGACTCTTGGATTATAGAAGAATTTGCTAAAATAGGATTAGATACAGCTAAGAGTATTTTGGAGCAAGATATTAAAGACTTAGTAAAAAGAACAGATCTTGAAGAAGAGACTGTTAGTGAAGTTATTAGAATATTAAAATCAGAATTTGAAGATTAATAACTTCAATTAATTTATATTTGAGCATAAAATAATAAGGCATTTATGGCTGAAGCAAAAACAATGAGATTAAATAAGGTATTACGCGAATTCAATATCTCGCTAGATCGGGCTGTTGACTTTTTGAATTCAAAAGGTCATGAGATAGACTCGCGTCCTACCACAAAGATTTCTTCGGAGATCTATCAGCTGTTGTTTGATGAGTTCCAGACAGACAAGAGTAAGAAGGTAGCTTCAAAAGAGGTTGGTGAGGAAAAAAGAAAAGAGAAAGAAGCGCTCAGAGTGCAGATTGAAACGGAACAAGAGGAGAGACGTAAGCGCGCTGAAGCTCGTGAAGTTGTGAAAGCCAAAGCCCAATTGACTGGACCGAAACAAGTAGGTAAAATAGAATTGGATAAGAAAGAAGAAGTTGTTGAGAAGCCCGAAGAAAAAGCAGCAACAGAAGAAGCTCCTAAGAAAGAAGAGGTAAAAGAAGTTGAAAAGGAGAAAGAGGAAGTGAAAGAAAAGGCTCCTGAAGTGGTTTCTAATAGGCCTGCTAAAAAAGGTATAAAAATAGCTAAAGTTGCAGCGATAGATCTGGAACAAAAGAAAGCTTCTAAACCAGCAGAGCAGCCGGCTAAAAAGGAATCTCCTGCTTCTAAAGAACCGGAACCTCAGGGAGAACCTGTAAAGGTAGAAACTCAGTATAAGAAGTTGGATGGTCCGAATTTTACTGGTCAAAAAATTGATTTAACTAAGTTTCAGAAGCCTCCAAAAAAGAAAGAAGATAAATCGAAGTCTTCGGATAGCGATCCAAAAAAACGTCGTAGAAGAATTAGCAAAGATGGTGGAGGAGCTAAATCTGGAGGACCAGGTAATAGACAAGGTGGTAATCGTGGGCGTGGTCCAGGAAATCGAGGTCCAAACCGAGGTCCAGGAAAAGGAAAGAGACCTGCTGTAGTTAAGGAGGAGCCTAGTGAAGAAGAAGTACAAAAACAAGTAAGAGAAACTCTTGAGAAGCTTCAAGGGAAATCAAATAAATCCAAAGCAGCTAAATATCGTAGAGATAAGCGTGATCAGCATCGCCAAAAAGTGGAAGATGATGTGGCTCAGCAAGAACAAGCAAGTAAGGTTCTTAAAGTAACTGAGTTTGTTACGGTTTCTGAGGTGGCGACGATGATGGATGTTCCTACAACTCAAGTAATATCAGCTTGTATGTCATTAGGTATTATGGTGACTATGAACCAACGTTTGGATGCGGAAACCCTTTCTATTGTTGCAGATGAATTTGGATATGAAGTTGATTTTGTAACATCTGATATTGAAGAATCAATAGAAGAAATAGTAGATGCTCCAGAAGATCTTGTACTTAGAGCACCTATTGTTACTGTAATGGGACACGTTGATCACGGTAAAACTTCTCTGTTAGATTATATTCGTGAAGAGAATGTAATAGCAGGAGAAAGTGGTGGTATTACGCAGCATATTGGTGCGTACGGTGTTCAATTAGAAAATGGTCAAAAGATCGCATTCCTAGATACTCCGGGTCACGAAGCGTTTACAGCAATGCGTGCTCGTGGTGCTCAAGTAACGGATTTAGCAATTATTGTGATAGCTGCAGATGATGACGTAATGCCGCAAACAAAAGAAGCGATCAGTCATGCGCAAGCTGCTGGTGTTCCGATTGTTTTTGCTATAAATAAAGTAGATAGACCAGAAGCTAATCCTGATAAGATTAAGGAAAAATTAGCTTCTATGAATTTATTGGTAGAAGATTGGGGTGGAAAAATTCAATCCCATGATATTTCTGCTAAGACGGGACAAGGAGTTAAAGAACTTTTAGAAAAAGTACTTCTGGAGGCAGAAATATTAGAACTTAAGGCGAATCCGGATAGATTGGCATCTGGTACTGTGGTAGAAGCATTTTTAGATAAAGGTAGAGGATATGTGTCAACAATTTTAGTACAAACAGGTACACTACAAGTTGGAGATTATGTATTGGCTGGAAAGAATAGTGGTAAGGTTAAAGCAATGCAGGATGAACGTGGTAAGAACGTTAAGAAAGCAGGTCCTTCAACACCAGTATCTATTTTGGGTCTAGATGGTGCTCCTCAGGCAGGTGATAAGTTTAGTGTTTTAGAAGATGAAAGAGAGGCAAAAGATATAGCTTCTAAAAGAGCTCAGTTGCATAGAGAACAATCAGTACGTACACAGAGACATATTACGCTTGATGAAATTGGACGTCGAATTGCACTTGGAGACTTTAAGGAATTAAATATTATTCTTAAGGGTGATGTTGATGGTTCGGTAGAAGCGTTAACGGATTCATTCCAGAAGTTATCGACAGAAGAGATTCATGTAAATATAATCCATAAAGCAGTAGGAGCAATTACAGAAAGTGATGTGTTACTAGCATCTGCTTCTGATGCTATTATAATAGGATTTAATGTGAGACCTGCAGGTAATGCCCGTCAGGTTGCTGATAAAGAAGAAATCGATATCAGAACATATTCGATTATATACGATGCGATAAATGATCTAAAAGATGCAATGGAAGGTATGCTTTCTCCTGTGATGAAGGAAGAAATTACTGGTACTGCTGAGATTAGAGAAACATTCAAGATATCTAAAGTTGGAACAATTGCTGGTTGTATGGTTCAAACAGGTAAAATTATACGTAACGCTGGAATTCGTTTAATACGTGAAGGTGTAGTTGTGTATACTGGAGAGCTTGCTTCTTTAAAGAGATTTAAGGATGATGTGAAAGAGGTTTCTAAAGGGTATGATTGTGGATTGCAGGTTAAAAATTACAATGATATTAAGATAGGTGATGTAATAGAATCTTTCCAGGAAGTTGCTGTGAAGAAAAAATTATAAAACCGACATACATATAGGATTATAATAAAAAAGCCTGATCAATATTGATCAGGCTTTTTTATGTTTGTGATATGGATTTTGATATTTATTTTTTTTCTGGTTTAAAAGGGAATGCGTTAGGAAATTCTTCTCTTATCTCTTTTAATGCTCGATCCGTCTCTAATTTACTTCGATAATTACCTATCCATACTTTATGATTTGGAGTTTCATAAACGATGTCTGCTCTCCATTGAGGGAAAGACTTTTCTGCATTGTTTCTAATTGTGTTTGCATTTTTTAGGTCCCCTGTATATAGTTGAATCCTGTAGTTCTCACTGAGAACACCGTCTTTATCCATTTTGGTTTTAATGTTTAGCAGCTGGTTGATTCGTGGATCTTGGTTGATAGTAATGGTTGGTTCGGCTGGTGGAGTCATCTCTACAGTGGTAAAAACCGTTGGATTATCCAAATTAGTAGAATCTTGTGCGCTTATATAGGTGATTCCTGTAAAACAAAAACCTAATAATAAAAGGTTGTTTTTTTTGTTTAAAATTCTCATTACAAATAGATTTGATACAAAGGTAAAGTTTAATAACTCAAAATCCTTTAAAAATATTATTTAGAATTATTATAAATTACCACTTAACACTTCGCTAACATTTCTAAAATCGACTTATTATAGTACTTTTGCTGTCGAATTAAATGGACGTGGTTTTTGTATCATTTTTTACAAATAATGAAAAAACCATACCAAAATTTAGACGATAATTCTACTTAATAATATGAAACAGGTGAAATACCGAAATTCAGCCTCAAAACTCCTACTCTTAGGAACTGTTTTTTTGTTCTCTTTATTGAATCCAGTTTTTGCTCAGGAAGAAGCTGTGTTAACTGAAGCCGCTGCTGTGGAATCTACTGCTGGTGGTGATGTTGCAAAGGGAGAAGCGTTATTTAAATCGCTATGTGCTGCTTGTCACAAGCGTTATAAGAAAATGACAGGTCCAGCATTGTTTGGAGTTACCGAGAGAAGAGATACAGAATGGTTGTATTCTTGGATTAAGAATAGTGCGGCAATGATTGCTTCTGGAGATGCAGATGCAGTTGCGATTTTTGAAGAGTACAAGAAGACTCCGATGAATGCCTTTCCTCAATTAACAAATACGGATATTGATAATATTTTGGCATATGTTATGGTGCCAAAAGCTGATCCGCCACCACCGCCACCTGGTGAAGTTACAAGTCAATCTAGTGGTTCCGGAGTGTCTTCTAATTTAATTTTAGCAGCTTTAGCGTTAGTGTTTCTAATGTTGGTAGTGGTGTTGTTTTTAGTTAATAAAACACTTAGAAATTTTGCAGAAGCAAATGGTGTACAATTACCTGAAGCAGAAGCTAGAACTCCAATATGGAAAGCATTTGTGCAAAATCAATTTTTAGTATTGGTTTCTGCAATATTTGTATTGCTTGCTAGTGGATACTTTGTTTATGGTTATTTTATGCAAGTTGGAGTTGATCAGGGATATATGCCAATTCAACCAATACATTATTCTCATAAAATACATGCAGGAGACAATAAGATAGAGTGTAAGTACTGTCATTCTTCTGCTAGAGTTTCTAAACATTCAGGAATTCCATCGCTTAATGTTTGTATGAACTGTCACAAATCAATTAGTGAGGTTGCTGAAGGTACCGCAACAGCTGATTACTCGAAGGAGTTTTATGACGGTGAAATTAAGAAGTTATATAAGGCTGTTGGTTGGGATGAGAGTTCTCAGTCTTATACTGGCGAAACTGAGCCTGTAAAATGGGTGCGTATCCATAATTTACCAGACTTTGCATACTTTAATCACTCTCAGCATGTAAGTGTAGCGGGTATAGAGTGTCAGAAATGTCACGGACCTGTAGAAGAAATGGAAATTATGTATCAACATGCTCCATTGACAATGGGATGGTGTATCAACTGTCACAGAGAGACTAATGTGAAAATGGAAGGCAATGAGTATTATGATAAGATACACAAAGAGTTGTCTAAGAAGTATGGAGTGGATAAGTTAACAGCTGCTCAGATGGGTGGTCTGGAATGTGGTAAGTGCCACTATTAATAAAATGATTTATTCGTCGTTTAAGCGAAAAAATAAGTAAGAAGCTAATATCAATTATATATGTCATCAAACAAGAAATACTGGAAAAGTGTTGAAGAGCTAAACGAAAATAGCTCTATTGTTGAGACGCTACAACAAAATGAGTTCGTTCAGGAGATTCCTGCGGATGAGTTTTTAGGAGATAAGTCATCTCTGGAAAGTTCTTCGACTTCACGTCGTGACTTTCTTAAATATGTAGGTTTTAGTACAGCGGCTGCATCTTTAGCAGCTTGTGAAGGACCAGTAATTAAATCAATACCATATGTAGTGCAGCCAGAAAGAATAGTTCCTGGTGTTGCAAATTATTATGCGACTACTATTGCAGATGGTTATGATTTTGCAAGTGTTTTAATAAAAACAAGAGAAGGTCGTCCAATCAAGGTAGAGAATAATAATCTGGCTACTTCTAATGGAGAGGCAAATGCTAGAGTTCATGCTTCAGTATTATCATTGTATGATAGTACCCGTTTGCAAGGTCCTAAAAAAGGAGATGAAGATATTAGTTGGGATGTCCTTGATAAAGAGGTTGGATCCAAGCTTAATAGTTTAGGGGGAAAACAAATTGTATTGTTAACTCAGACATTTGCTAGTCCTTCTACATCTAAATTGATATCAGAGTTTAAAGCAAAATATGCTAATGTTTCTCAAGTTGTATATGATGCTATATCGTATAGTGAAGCATTAGACGCTTACGAAATGATGTATGGAGAAAGAGCATTAGCCGATTATGATTTCTCTAAAGTAAATACTATTGTAAGTATAGCTGCCGATTTCTTAGGAGATTGGCAAGGAGGAGGATATGACAGTGGATATGCACAAGGACGTGTTCCTGAAAATGGAAAAATGTCAAAACATATCCATTTTGAAGCAAATATGTCATTATCTGGAGCAAATGCAGATAAACGAGTAAAGGCAACACCTACTCAGCAAAAACAGGTGTTAGCAGCTTTATATAAATATGTTACTGGTGCCGGATCCAAAGGAGCATTGGATGCTGGTTTGGATGCCGAAGTTGTTAAAGCGGCTAAACATATACAGAAAGCAGGGAGCAATGCAGTTGTAGTTTCTGGTGTTCAAGATGTGGATGCTCAATTGTTAGTTTTAGCTATTAATAAGCATATTAGTAGTAAAGCATTTAATGAAACTACACCAAGAAAAATTCGTCAAGGTAATGCTAAGGCGGTAGCTCAGTTGGTGAAGGATATGAATGCAGGACTTGTTGGTGCACTTTTAATAGCAGGTGTTAATCCAGCATATTCTCTTCCGAATGCAAATGAGTTTAAAGAAGGTCTTAAAAAAGTAGACGTTTCTGTTGCATTTAGTATGCATAATGATGCCACAGCATCTGAGTGTACTTATGTTGCGACTACGCCTCATTATTTAGAGTCTTGGGGAGATGTAGAATTAAAGAAAGGTAGCTACAGTTTAATGCAGCCTACTATTCGTCCTTTATTCGATACTAGACAATTTCAAGAAACACTATTGAAGTGGACAGGTAATACTGCTGCTTATAACGATTATATTAAGGATGCTTGGACAGGTGTACTAGGAGGTGCTTCTTGGAATCAGGCATTACACGATGGAGTATTGGTGAAACCAGTACTAGCTAAGGAATCTTTGGAAACAGCAATAGCTACTCCAGAGGGTGATGCAGAAGTTGTAGATGCGGTGCCTGCTGGACCTAATGTTGGTGCAGCTGCTAGGAGATTATCTACTGCAAAATCAAATGGATTAGAACTTACATTATATACGAAGACTGCTTTAGGTGATGGGCAACAGGCTAATAACCCTTGGTTACAAGAAATGCCCGATCCTATAACCAGAGCTTCTTGGGATAATTATCTAACAGTTTCAAGAGCAGATGCAGAGGCTAATGGCTTGATGAATGAAAATGTCGCGAATGGAGCTTTAAATGGTAGTTATGCAACTGTTACCGTGAATGGAGTCAATGTGACTGCACCGGTAATCATTCAGCCAGGGCAAGCACAAGGAACTATTGGTTTAGCTCTAGGGTACGGTAAGATAGTTGGTGTAAAAGAAGAAATGCAAGTAGGTGTTAATGCATTTGCATTATACCAGAATCAAAATGCGGTACAATCTGTTTCTGTTTCAGCGGCTGAGGGTACACATGAATTTGCTTGTGTACAGTTACATAATACATTGATGGGTCGTGGAGATATTATTAAAGAAACGACTCTTGAGATATTTAATACGGGCAATCCAAAAGATTGGAACAAGATGCCTCAGGTAAGTAAAGATCATATTGAGTTTGATGTTACTTCGCCAGAAGTTGATCTTTGGGATGAGTTTGATCGTTCTGTTGGGCATCATTTTAATCTTTCTATAGATTTAAATGCTTGTACAGGATGTGGAGCTTGTGTTATTGCTTGTCATGCTGAGAATAATGTTCCTGTAGTTGGGAAGTCTGAGATTAGAAGATCGCGTGATATGCATTGGTTGCGTATTGATCGTTATTATTCTTCAGAAGAAAGTTTTGAAGGTGATAATAATAAGAAAGATGCTATTTCTGGTTTAGGTAGTTCTTTATCTGAATTTGGTGAAATGGAAGTTCCTTCTGATAGTCCAGAAGTTGCATTTCAGCCAGTAATGTGTCAGCATTGTAATCACGCACCTTGTGAAACTGTTTGTCCAGTAGCGGCAACATCACACGGAAGACAAGGTCAGAATCATATGGCTTATAACCGTTGCGTAGGAACAAGATATTGCGCAAATAACTGTCCTTATAAAGTACGTAGATTTAACTGGTTCTTGTATAATGAAAACGATGAATTTGATTATCATATGAACAATGATCTAGGTCGTATGGTATTAAATCCAGATGTAACTGTTCGTTCAAGAGGGGTTATGGAAAAATGTTCTATGTGTATCCAAATGACTCAAAAAACAATTTTGGATGCTAAAAGAGAGGGAAGAGCAATTAAGGATGGAGAATTCCAAACTGCTTGTTCGGCTGCTTGTTCTTCTGGAGCAATGACATTTGGTGATATAAATGATAAGGATAGTAAAGTCGCTAAATTAACAGAGGATAATCGTATGTATCATTTACTTGAACACGTAGGTACTAAACCAAATGTTATGTATCAAACGAAAGTAAGAAATACTACGGAAGCCTAATTAACTAAATAAAGAATCAATTCAATTATAAAGGATTATGTCTCATTACGAAGCACCTATAAGAAAACCTTTAGTAACTGGCGATAAAACCTACCACGATGTAACTGTGGATGTGGCTGCACCGGTTGAAGGAAAAGCAAATAAATCTTGGTGGATTGTCTTTTCTATCGCGCTTATTGCTTTCCTTTGGGGAATAGGTTGTATAATTTATACAATTTCCACAGGTATTGGTACCTGGGGACTTAATAAAACAGTAGGATGGGCGTGGGATATTACCAACTTCGTATGGTGGGTAGGTATCGGTCACGCAGGAACATTAATTTCTGCTGTATTATTGTTATTCCGTCAGAAATGGAGAATGGCGATTAACAGATCTGCAGAAGCGATGACCATATTTTCGGTTATTCAGGCAGGTTTATTTCCAATAATTCACATGGGACGTCCATGGTTGGCATATTGGGTATTACCTATTCCGAATCAATTCGGATCTTTATGGGTAAACTTTAATTCTCCATTACTTTGGGATGTATTTGCGATCTCTACATATCTTTCAGTTTCTTTAGTTTTCTGGTGGACTGGATTACTGCCTGATTTTGCGATGATAAGAGACCGTGCTATTACACCATTTAATAAGAGAATATATGGTATACTTTCTTTTGGATGGAGTGGTAGAGCAAAAGATTGGCAGCGTTTTGAGGAAGTTTCCTTAGTACTTGCAGGTTTAGCAACACCATTAGTACTTTCTGTACATACAATTGTATCTTTTGACTTTGCAACATCTGTTATTCCTGGATGGCATACAACTATATTCCCTCCTTATTTTGTGGCAGGTGCAATTTTCTCTGGATTTGCAATGGTAAACACATTACTTATTATAATGAGAAAGGTGTCGAACCTAGAAAATTATATTACAATACAACATATAGAATTAATGAACATTGTAATAATGATTACGGGTTCAATAGTTGGAGTTGCGTATATAACCGAACTGTTTGTTGCTTGGTATTCTGGAGTAGAGTATGAGCAGTATGCTTTCTTAAATAGAGCAACTGGTCCTTACTGGTGGGCTTATTGGGCGATGATGTCTTGTAATGTATTCTCTCCTCAGTTTATGTGGTTTCCAAAATTGAGAAGAAGTATAATGTTCTCATTCATTATATCTATCGTAGTAAATATAGGAATGTGGTTTGAGCGTTTTGTGATTATTGTTACTTCGCTTCATAGAGATTATTTACCATCATCTTGGACAATGTTCTCTCCTACATTTGTAGATATTGGAATATTTATAGGTACGATCGGATTCTTCTTTGTATTATTTTTATTGTATGCACGTACATTCCCAGTAATTGCACAAGCAGAAGTAAAAACAATATTGAAATCTTCTGGAGAGAAATATAAAAAGCTAAGAGAGGCTGGTATTGATCATAGAGATGAGTTGCCTAAAGTAGCTGCTAAGATTACATCTGAGGAAAAGATAGTTGAAGAGGTGTCTGAAGAAGTTAAGAATCTAGAGGATACTAGTCAAGATGATATCAATAACTTATTAGGTAACTTAGGAACTTTTGATTCGGCTACACAGACAGCTGATGATCTTAAGAAAGTGAACGGTATTGGTCCAGTAATGGAGAAAAAATTGAATGAAATTGGAATCTATACTTTCGATCAGGTAAGTAAGATGACCGAAACAGAGTACAATTTATTAGATAGTATTACAGGGTCTTTCCCAGGACGAGCACAACGTGACGATTGGGCTGGGCAAGCTGAAAAATTAAAAAACAACTAGAAGTATGGCATCTAAAGTTATACATGCATTATATACGGATGATGATGTCCTAATGGACGCTGTGAAGCAGGTTCGAGGAGAACATTATCATATTGAAGAGGTTTACACACCTTTTCCTGTTCACGGTCTTGATAAAGCAATGGGATTGGCTCCTACTAGACTTGCAATAACATCCTTTATGTATGGGTGTGTTGGACTCACAGTAGCGATTACTATGATGAATTTCATTATGATAGAGGATTGGCCACAAAATATTGGTGGTAAGCCAAGTTTTAGCTACATCGAAAACATGCCTGCATTTGTTCCAATCATGTTCGAACTTACTGTGTTTTTTGCAGCGCATTTAATGGTTATAACTTTTTATATGAGAAGTAAACTATGGCCATTTAAAGAAGCAGAAAATCCGGATGTAAGAACTACAGATGATCATTTCTTAATGGAAATAGATGCAAGTCATCAAGATGTAGATGCGATGACAAGTTTCTTAAGCAATACGGGAGCTGTAGAGATTAAAGTAATAGATAAGCAAGAAGATAACCATTAGTAATAATGAAGAATAGTTTAAATATAATAGTAGTTGCAATAATGATGATTACAATTGTTTCTTGTAAAAAAGATTCAAAACCTAATTATCAATATATGCCTAATATGTATGAGCCTGTAGGTTATGAAACTTATGGCCAGTATGGAGTTTTTCCAGGAGGTCAAGAAGCTATGTTACCTGCGGAGGGTTCTGTTCCAAGAGGTTGGATGCCTTATGATTATAAGAATGCACCAGAGGGATATCAGTTAGCTAAAGATTCTTTAAGAAACCCTATTCGATATACTAAGGAGAATGAGGAGAGTGGAAAAGCATTGTATGATATTTACTGTGCGATTTGCCACGGAGAAAAAGGAGATGGAAAAGGAACCTTGGTAAAAAGGGAAAAAATTCTTGGTGTTCCTAGTTACGACGATATTGGTAGAGCAATTACTGAAGGGAGTATCTATCACGTAATGTATTATGGTATTAATTCTATGGGATCATATGCTTCTCAGACAAATGAGAACGAACGTTGGCAGATTGTACAATATGTACAAAAGTTAAAGGCTGATCTTGAAGGGAAACCTGCTCGTATTGATACAGAAGTGGTTTCTGCAAAAGTAGAAGAGACTGCTCACAACACAACAGAAGAGAACCACGATAACGCACATTAGTGCATTTGTTAAAAGTTAAGAATAACGATATTATATAAATATGTATACGCTATCAAGTAAATTAAGATTATTTTCTATCATTCTTGTAGTTATTGGTGCAATAGGGCTAACTTATGGTTTCCTTTCTGCTCCTAATACTATCGAAGAGGTAAAAGAAATGATGGCAGCACACGATGCTCACGGAGGTGGACATGGTGATACGCAGGCAACAACTGATTCACACGCATCTGAAGGTCATGGAACCGAAACCCATGGTAAAGAAGATGCGCATGGAGGAGATTCACATTATGAACATACGTTACATCAATTGCAAAATAAGCCATGGGCAGCATTATATGTAGCTGCTTTTTTCTTCTTTATGATTGCGTTAGGTGTGTTAGCATTTTATGCAATTCAATTTGCTGCGCAAGCAGGTTGGTCTCCGGTACTTTTTAGAGTTATGGAAGCGATCACAGCATATTTGGTGCCTGGAGGTATAATATTATTTGTAATACTGGCCTTATCAGGGTTTCATGTAAATCATTTATTTGTTTGGGCCGATCCTGAGGTAGTTGCTCATGATAAATTAATTCAAGGTAAATCTGGGTGGTTAAATGGAACTGGTTTTATAATTAGAGCGGCTATTTTCTTAGGAGGATGGATGTTGTATCGTCATTTTGCGGTAAAATACTCTAGAAAACAAGATGAAGATGCTACTGGAAACAAGTGGTATAAAAAGAGTTTTAAAATCTCAGCAGGATTCTTGGTGTTCTTTATTTATACAGAATCTATGGCTTCTTGGGATTGGATTATGAGTTTTGATCCACATTGGTTTAGTACTTTGTTTGGATGGTATGTTTTTGCAAGTTTATTTGTTTCAGGAATAACTACGATTGCATTAATAACTATTTACCTTAAGTCTAAAGGATATATGGAATTTGTGAATAATAGTCATATTCATGATTTAGCGAAATTTATGTTCGGTGTTAGTATATTCTGGACATATCTTTGGTTCTCTCAGTTTATGTTGATTTGGTATTCTAACATTCCTGAAGAGGTAACATATTTTATAACTCGTATTGAGGATTATAAATTACCATTCTTTGGTATGTTAGTTATGAACTTTATATTCCCTTTATTAGTTCTTATGAACAGTGATTATAAACGTATTAACTGGTTTGTAGTGATGGCAGGTATTATTATTTTATGTGGACATTATGTTGATATATTTAATATGGTAATGCCGGCTACAGTAGGTGAATCTTGGTTTATTGGTGTTACGGAAATTAGTGCGGTATTGTTGTTTTTAGGATTATTCTTATACATAGTATTCAAAGCACTTACTAAAGCACCATTATTAGCTAAAGGGAATCCTTATATTGAAGAAAGTAAACACTTTCATTATTAAAAATTAGATCGTAAAAAAGAAGATAGATAAAAAATGACTGTATTCTTAACCATAGTAGTTATAGCACTTATAGGAATCTCCTTATGGCAGATGTCTAAAATATTGAAGTTATCTCAAGTTAAAGGAGCTGATAACTCTCAAGTAGCTAACGACAAGGATAATAACTTACAAGGTAAGTTAATGCTTGCTTTTGTTGTATTCATATATATCCTAACCATATTTTGCTTTGTTCAATATAATAGTTTTTTCCTTCCAGAATCGGCTTCTGAGCACGGGATTGAATACGATAGGTTAATGTTAATATCTATGGTGTTGATTATGTTTGTTCAGATCATCACTCAAGGATTGTTACATTTCTTTTCATATAAGTATAGAGGAAATAAAAATAACAAAGCATTATTCTTTGCTGATAATGATAAGTTAGAGTTTATTTGGACTATTATTCCTGTGATTGTTTTAGCGGGATTGATTATATATGGATTGTTTACTTGGACTGATATTATGAATATCGATGAGGAAGAAGGTGATCCGTTAATTATAGAATTATATGCATATCAATTTGATTGGAGAGCAAGATATTCTGGAGAAGATAATGTTTTAGGAAAGGCTAATGTTCGTTTTATAGAAGGTGTTAATACTTTAGGGTTAGATGCATCTGATTCTTATGGGATGGATGATAAAATAGTAAATGAACTACACCTTCCTGTTAATAGAAAAGTGATCTTTAAAATGCGTTCTCAGGATGTATTACATTCTGCTTATATGCCGTTTTTTAGAGCACAGATGAATGTAGTTCCTGGTATGATTACAGAGTTTGCATATACACCGATATTAACTTCTGATGAAATGCGTAATAGTGAGTTTATGGTAGAAAAAGTAGCCACTATTAATAAGATTAGAAGAGAAAAGAGCAAACAATTGGTTGCAGCAGGAGATGAAGCTTTAGAAAATTACGAATTTGATTACTACTTATTATGTAACAAGATTTGTGGTGCTTCTCATTACAATATGCAAATGAAGATTGTAGTGGAATCAGAAGAAGATTATAATGCTTGGTTAAAAACACAACAGACATTTAAAGAGCAATTATCTGCTCAAGCAAGCAACTAAGAAAGAGAAAAAGAGAAATTATTATATTTTTATTAAAAGAATAACTGTATGTCAGCAATAGCACACGTAGATGGTCACGCAGAAGATCACGATCACGGACATCATCATAAAGAGACATTTATAACTAAATATATTTTTAGTCAAGATCACAAGATGATTTCCAAGCAGTATTTGATTACTGGATTGATTATGGGAATCATTGGTATTGCAATGTCTTTATTGTTTAGAATGCAATTAGCATGGCCTGATCATAAATTTACTGTTTTTGAGGTCTTATTAGGTAAGTTTGGAGAAGATGGTGTAATGGACCCTAGTATGTATCTTGCTTTGGTGACGATACATGGTACGATTATGGTATTCTTCGTATTAACGGCAGGTTTAAGTGGTACATTTAGTAACCTTCTAATTCCATTGCAGATAGGTGCTAGAGATATGGCTTCTGGCTTCTTAAATATGGTTTCGTATTGGTTGTTTTTTTTAAGTAGTGTAATAATGGTTTTATCTCTGTTTGCAGAGGCAGGACCTGCATCTGCTGGATGGACTATTTACCCGCCATTAAGTGCTTTACCGCAAGCTATCGGAGGTTCTGGTACTGGTATGACGTTATGGTTAGTATCTATGGCAATCTTTATCGCTTCTTCATTATTAGGTTCATTAAATTATGTGGTAACCGTAATTAATTTAAGAACAAAAGGGATGTCAATGACGCGTATGCCATTAACAATATGGGCATTTTTTGTAACAGCGATTATTGGTGTGGTATCTTTCCCGGTTTTACTTTCGGCGGCATTATTATTAATAATGGATAGAGGTTTTGGAACTTCATTCTACTTAAGTGATATTTATATTGCCGGAGAAGTATTGCATAACCAAGGGGGATCACCTGTACTTTTTGAACACTTATTTTGGTTCTTAGGTCACCCAGAAGTATATATTGTATTATTACCGGCTTTGGGTATAACATCAGAGATTATTGCAACGAATGCGCGTAAGCCTATATTTGGATATAGAGCCATGGTTGCTTCAATCTTGGCAATTGCATTTTTATCTACTATCGTATGGGGTCACCATATGTTTATTTCAGGGATGAATCCGTTCTTGGGATCAGTATTTACGTTTACAACTTTATTAATTGCAATACCATCTGCGGTAAAAGCGTTTAATTATATTACGACATTATGGAAAGGTAATCTACAACTCAATCCTGCAATGTTATTTTCTATAGGTCTAGTATCTACATTCATAACAGGTGGACTTACGGGAATTATTCTTGGAGATAGTACACTTGATATTAATGTGCACGATACATATTTTGTAGTAGCGCATTTTCACTTGGTGATGGGTATCTCGGGATTGTATGGTTTATTCGCTGGAGTATATCACTGGTTCCCTAAGATGTATGGTAAGATGATGAATAAAAATCTTGGATATGTTCATTTTTGGGTAACAGCAATAGGGGCATATGGAGTTTTCTTCCCAATGCACTTTATTGGAATGGCTGGATTGCCACGTCGTTATTATACAAACAGTAATTTCCCATATTTTGATGATTTAGCGGATACCAATGTTTTAATTACTGTATTTGCTTTGATTACAGCAGCTGCACAATTGGTATTCCTTTATAACTTTATACATTCTATTTTCTACGGAAAGAAAGCGGTTCAAAACCCATGGAAATCTAATACTATGGAATGGACAACACCTGTAGAGCATATGCACGGAAACTGGCCTGGAGCAATTCCACATGTATATAGATGGCCTTATGATTATAGTAAAACTAGAGAAGATGGTGAGTATGTAATTCCTGGACAGGATTATGTTTCTCAAATCACTCCATTACAGGACGGAGAAGAGGAAATGCATCATTAACTGATCTATTATAAAAATAAATAAGCCCTTTTGAGTTAATCTCAAAAGGGCTTATTTATTTTTGAGGATATTATTTTACTTTATTAATGGTATATAGAAGTATACTTAAGTAGTTTGTTAAGTATAATTTTAATGCTATTTTAGAGTATAAATAGAAAATTCAAAATTGAGCTACCTATCCCCGGCATATGTCTTTTGTTATATAAGTATTGTAGTAGTATTTTTTTGTGGGTTGTTTTATGGGAACTCAGTGTTGGTTTTTATAAAACCAATCTCTTCTTTAACACTGATTTGGATTTATTTTGACAATAGGAAGAAGGTAAGTGTGCTGTATCCATTAATTATCGGTATCATTATTATAAATGATGTTCTTGTTTTAAAGAATTTTGATCTTTATTTTGAATATATAAGCATATTATTGATGTTGTATTACTTTTTATGCTCGTACTTGTTACTGCCGTTTATTTCTTTAAAAGATATTAAGTATAAAGAAATGCTTTCTCCTTCTGTGGTAATAGGTGTATTATTAGTTATTTATCTTACTCTTTCTATTTTTAATATGACCATGCCTGGCTTTCAAGATGCTATTGGTTATGGTGTAATAATAGTTATTTCTCTACTCTACTTCTTAGGGTGTTGTTTTATTATTTACTTGAGAAATAAGTATCAATATTCTTACTACCTACTAATTGCAGCAAGTAGTTGTGCTTTAGTTAATGCTTTAGTTCCTATTCAAGAGTTATATTATAACAATGTCATTTTTGAAGCTATTATATATTCTGTAGATGTAATTGCTATGTTATTTTATCTAAAGTTCTTGGTAAGTACTAAGCCAATGGAAGAAACTAAAGGATCTAATTTTATTTAGCATATAATTTATAGGATATCTATTACAAGGTATAATTTTAAGCTATTTCATTTGTTATATATTGAATTTAATAATTAAGTGGGTAAAGCATTGTTATATTAAAGCCGATCTTTCTTTTTCTAGTATATTTGTTTATGCGGTTAATATAATTCAGAATTCACTTTAAAAAATATACTTTTAGTAATGAACGAAAATTTGAATCCTTCAAGTGAAAATTACTCTAATGAAGATCTTGATATAGAAAGAGCATTAAGACCTCTTGCATTTGAGGATTTTGCGGGACAGGATCAGGTTCTTGAGAATCTAAAGATTTTTGTGCAAGCTGCTAATTTAAGAGATGAAGCTTTGGATCATACACTGTTTCATGGCCCTCCAGGTTTAGGTAAAACTACATTAGCGCATATTTTAGCCAATGAATTAGGAGTAGGTATAAAGGTAACATCCGGGCCAGTTTTGGATAAACCAGGTGATTTAGCAGGTTTGTTAACCAATCTTGATGATCGAGATGTTTTATTTATAGATGAGATTCATCGATTAAGCCCAATAGTTGAAGAGTATTTATACTCGGCTATGGAGGATTATAAGATTGATATAATGATTGAAAGTGGTCCTAATGCAAGAACAGTACAGATTAATTTAAATCCTTTTACATTAGTTGGAGCAACAACTAGGTCAGGTCTTTTAACAGCACCTATGAGAGCTCGTTTCGGAATTCAATCTAGATTACAATATTATACAACCGAATTACTTGCCACGATTGTCGAAAGAAGTGCTCATATATTAAATGTTCCTATTTCATTAGAAGCGGCTATAGAAATAGCAGGTCGCAGTAGAGGGACTCCTAGGATTGCTAATGCGTTATTGCGTAGAGTACGTGATTTTGCACAAATTAAAGGTAATGGTAAGATTGATATAGAGATTTCTAAATTTGCTCTTAAAGCGCTCAATGTGGATGCTCATGGACTAGATGAAATGGATAATAAAATTCTTACGACATTAATAGATAAGTTTAAAGGTGGTCCGGTTGGGATTACTACGTTGGCTACAGCTGTAAGTGAAAGTGCTGAAACTATTGAAGAAGTTTATGAACCTTTTTTGATTCAACAAGGGTTTATTATGAGAACACCAAGAGGTCGAGAGGTTACAGAAGCAGCTTATAAACATTTAGGACGAGTAAAAGGAGGAATCCAAGGAGGATTGTTTTAGTCTCATAATAAAAAGTATTAAAAATATGCCAGTCCCTAAAGTCTCTTTTTTTAAAGTTCTTAAGAATGCTAAAAATATTCTTAGTAACCCATTGCCATTTCATAATAAGAATTTTGAAAAACATGGAGATATTTTCGAAGTTAATTTAGGATTTGGTAATTCTGTTATTTTTACCAGAGATGCAGGTTTTGCAAAACATATGTTGCAAAATCAACATAGAAAATATTATAAATCTCCACTACAAACTAAAGACTTAGGAAAGTATATAGGTAATGGTTTGTTAACTTCCAATGGAGATCATTGGTTAAGACAACGGAGACTGATACAGCCAGCATTTTATAAAAAGAAAATAGATGTAATTGCAAAAACCATTAGAGAAACCATATGCGAAGAACTGTCCAGAATAGAGCCTAATGTTTCTATGGATATTTATCCATTAATGAATGATTTGGCTTTTAAGGTAGTAGCAAAATCATTGTTTAGCTATACCGATACTGGGAATACTATGGCTAGATTACAACATATAACGGAAGCTGCGCAAAAATCCTTAATTAGAGAAATTAGACAGCCATATAAAAGATGGTGGTTTTATCTTAGTGGTCAAATAAAAAGCACACTTACGTTAACCCAGGAAGCAAGAGATATATTGAATACCATTATTGAAGAAAGACGAAGATCTGAAGATACATATGATGATCTTTTGGACATGTTGTTAAGTTCTAAATATGAAGATGGTAGTTCGATGGATAATGAAAGATTGATAGATGAGATATTGATTTTGTTTGTTGCAGGACACGAAACTACTTCTAATGCATTATCTTTTTGTTTAAGCTTGTTGGCATTACATCCCGAAATTCAGGAATCAGCATATACAGAAATTGCGAAATATGACGGAGAAGAATTATCCTTAATGGAGCAATTCGAGAAGAGTAAATATGTTGCTCAATGTATTGAAGAATCTATGCGTTTGTACCCGCCAGCATATTTCTCGGATAGAGTAAATATTGAGAAAGATGAGTTTAATGATATAGAATTGTCAAAAGGTACGACAGTGCTTATCTCATTTTTTGAGATACATAGACATAAAGATTTCTGGGAGAATCCTACTGTTTTTGATCCAGATCGTTTTCATCCTGATAATAAAAAGAAATATTCTGATTGGTATTTTCCTTTTGGTGCAGGACCAAGGATGTGTGTAGGTAGTAATTTTGCGATGTATGAAATGATTTATGCAGTTAGTGAATTAATCAGAAAATATAAAATTTCTACATCCATATCAGAAATTGAGATTAAGCCATTGATTACTTTGAAACCAGTAAATGCAATTCTGAAGTTTACTCCAAGAAATAAATAATAAATCAGTAGTATCTTTAAAAAGAATTACCATAGATGGAACAAACATCCGAGTGTTCTATGGTAAGTGATTAGTTTCTTTTCAGCCTTTCGTAATTGGTTATATTTGTCAAGAATTTCGACTGCAGCCTCCTTACATGGTGCTTTTTTGTAAAGGGTAAGCTTATTTAAATAAGCATCTTTAATCCAAGACTCTCCATCACTTGGGAGCATTCTTGTAAAACAATTTAATGAATTCATTTTGGGACTAAAAATACTTAGGTCCTCTTGAATCTCTGTAATTTTCTCAGCTCCAAATTTTTGAACATTTTTACTTTCAAAACTTTTTGTGTTGTATTTAATGATATAGTTGAACACAGCATTTGTTTTTAGTGAGTCATTCTCTATATAATAATATTCAAGAATTGTATCCTCATAAGCGTGGGGCTTATAGGCGTGAATAATAAAACGAAGTTTTTCATTTTCTCGATAGTAGTCGATGGTTCCGAAGAAATTTTCGGAGCACTTATATCTCTTATATGTATTATTAATTGTTGAATCTTTGCTAGCAATACGGTGTAAGAATTCAAAATAGTTATCTTGTTCAGAAGCTGGAAATTCTTGTTGACAATAACCAAAATGTATAATAAAAAAGAAAGTATATAAAAAGAGTTGTCGCATGTACTTGAATAATTGATGTCTAAAGATACAATTTGCCAAATGAATATAGAGTTGTTTTATCTTTGTGTTGTATGTAAGTCAAGTAAATATGAAAACAGTCACAGTAGTTCAAGCTGACAAAAATGAAATCGAGTGGATTAATTCGAAGTATGCTGAAATTGGTTTTGTAAAATCTAATTACTATAGTGAATTTATTGTTATTGCTAAGGTCGGGAATAATAACGCTGGACTTGGAAGGTTAGTAAAGATTGATGAAAACAATATCGAACTTGGGGGGATTTATACATTTCCTGATTTTAGAGGTTTAAAGGTTGCTGAAAATATTGTGAGCAATCTATGTGACAAAAATCCTTATAAAGAGTCTGTAATTTGGTGCTTACCATTTGAAAATCTACTAGGTTTTTATTCCAAATTTGGATTTAAGAAACATCAAAAAGAGGTTGTTCCTCAAGAAGTGAATGAAAAACTGGAATGGTGTAACTCGGACGATAAGTACGAAAAAGAAGTAATACTTCTTTGTAAAAAGAAATAAGCTTACAAGCTAAACTATAGTTCCCTGATAGAGAGGTTAGTTTTCAGCCAAAAGATTAGGGGTTATTTGCAAATTATCCAAATCTTTATGATTTGGTATTAATAAGAGAAGAATAAAAAAAAATAAAATAAAGAAAATTAACTTATAGCTAAACCGGAAGTAATCGTTTATTTTATAGACAACTTGCCATATATTTAAAGCTTTCAAAAACGTTTTGATATACTGCTTATGATTAATAAATCTGAAACATATGCATCTTTGATAAAAGCCGAAGCTAAACGCCTTGGTTTTTTATCTTGTGGTATAAGCAAAGCAGAGTTTTTAGAAGAAGAAGCACCTAGGTTAGAAAAATGGTTGCATAAAAATATGAACGGGCAAATGTCATATATGGAGAATCATTTCGACAAACGGCTCGATCCGACAAAGTTAGTTCCGGATTCTAAAAGTGTAATATCATTACTTCTTAATTACTTTCCTTCCGAGACGCAAAAAGATTCAGATGCTCCTAAGATTTCCAAATATGCTTACGGTCAAGATTACCATCATGTGATTAAATCAAAACTGAAACAACTCCAAGAATTTATTTCGGAAGAGATAGGCGATGTCTACGGAAGAGCTTTTGTTGATTCCGCTCCAGTATTGGATAAAGCTTGGGCAGCAAAAAGTGGATTAGGATGGATTGGTAAAAATAGTAACCTGCTTACTCAAAAAGTTGGGTCATTTTATTTTATAGCAGAATTGATTATTGATTTGGAGTTGGTATATGATACACCCGTTACAGATCATTGTGGAACATGTACTGCTTGTATAGATGCATGTCCTACTCAGGCTATTGTAGATCCATATGTGGTAGATGGTAGTAAATGTATTTCTTATTTTACAATTGAATTGAAAGAAGAGATTCCTTCGGACTATAAGGGAAAATTTGATAACTGGATGTTTGGTTGTGATATATGCCAAGATGTATGTCCTTGGAATCGTTTTTCTAAATCACATAGTGAACCGCTTTTTAATCCTAAACCAGAATTGTTAGAGATGACAAAGAAAGATTGGGAAGAAGTTACCCAAGAAGTTTTTTCTAAAGTTTTTCAAAAATCCGCAGTGAAACGAACTAAATTTTCTGGCTTACATAGGAACATCCAGTTTTTAAAATAAATATGTTGATTGTTTGACGATTTGATAATACAAACGGTTGTATATATTGTTTTACCTGTTTTTGGTATCAAAACGTTAATAATTTTTTAAGAAACTTGTATATTCATTGGATTTTTAGCTAAAATATTGACTAATTTTAACTTGTCTTATTGTTTAAGTTAAGATTCTAATACAGTATCAAGTACTAAACATTTCACACATGAATGAATTATCTTATATCGACATTACAGTAATTGTAGTGTATCTCATCGGAATTATTATATACGGAATATCAAAATCAAAAAGGGGAAGTTCAGAAGATTATTTTTTAGGCGGAAGAACAATGACTTGGCCAATTGTAGGTATTGCATTGTTTTCTGCAAATATTTCTAGTTCTACCTTAGTTGGACTTGCATCTGATGCTTATCAGACCAACATTAATGTTTATAATTATGAATGGTATGCGGTTGTAGTACTGATTTTTTTCGCAATATTCTTTCTTCCTTTTTATTTACGATCCGGAGTTTATACAATGCCAGAATTTTTAGAGCGAAGATATGATAAGAGGTCTCGTTATTATTTTTCATTTATCACCGTAGTCGGTAACATTTTAGTGGATACTGCAGCGGGACTTTATGTAGGTAAAATTGTATTGACACTATTGTTCCCATCCATGGATTCTACATTAATCTTGGTTATTTTGGCAGTTGCGGCTGCAGCATATACTATTCCAGGTGGATTGAATTCTGTAATTCAAACAGAGGTTATTCAGGCAATATTGCTTATTATTGGTTCCTGTCTGTTAACATATTTTGCTTTTGATCAATTAGGAGGAGGATGGTCAGGAATGATGGCAAAATTGGATACTATGTTATCTGCTGGAGATGTTAATTTTGGGAATCGCTTAGATGAAGGGAAATATATACCAGCCAATGCTGATGAAGTATTTAGTTTAGTCAGGCCTAGTAATGATGAGTTTATGCCTTGGTGGGGTTTGTTAACAGGAGTCCCTTTATTAGGGTTCTATTTTTGGGCAAATAATCAATTTATGGTGCAACGTGTTTTGGGAGCAAAGGACCTTAATCATGGTCGTTGGGGAGCATTGTTTGCAGGATTTCTAAAATTACCAGTGATTTTTATTATGGTGGTTCCGGGTGTATTAGCATTACTGCTATTTAGTACTTTGGATATTACTAGTTTGAACTATACGTTAACCGATGGAACTATTTGTAACAACCTTTCTGATTGTCCAAATCTTACATATCCAGTTTTATTATTTCAATTATTACCAGTGGGAGTGTTAGGTTTGGTAGTAGCAGGACTAATGGCAGCAATGATGTCATCCGTTTCTGCGACATTTAATTCTGCGTCAACTTTGGTTACTATGGATTTTGTGAAACAGCTAAAACCTGAACTTACCAGTAAGCAACTAGTGAGAGTTGGACAAATTACAACAGTCATTTTAGTAGTTTTGGCTATTTCTTGGGTTCCATTTATCGAAAGTGTAAGTGATTCTTTGTGGACGTATTTGCAGTTAGTGATTGCTTATACATGTCCTCCAGCAGTTTCTACTTTTGTATTAGGTCTTTTTTGGAAGCGGGCTAATGGAAACGGTTCAATTGTAAGCTTATTAACAGGTTTTTCTTTGGCTGTGTTTATGATTTTATCACAAACTTTTGATTGGATACCTGTTATAAATGAATTACATTTCTTGGCAAAAGCTACTTGGTTATTTGTTATATGTGTCATTCTTCATATGATTGTAAGTTTGATGACAAGAGCACAATCAGAAGAGCAAATAAAGGAGTATACTTATAAAAAGGAAATGTTTAAAGAAGAATCTAAGGAGCTAATAGGTTTACCTTGGTATAAAAATTATAGAATTTTATCTGTAATACTTTTGGTAATAACGGCTCTTGTAGTCGGTTTTTTCTGGTAAATTAAATAATTAAATATGCGAAATTTTAAGTTTAGGGTTCTAATTACGTGTTTACTTTCGGTACTCCTTTTTAATTGTAATAAAGATAAGAAAATTGAATATTTGGGTCATCAAAAAATACTTGACAAGTTGATTCTACAAGAAGATACAGATGGTGATAAGAAAATAACCATTGATGATAAAGGCCCCAAACAATTCGAATTTATTGATTCATATGGAGAAATAAACTTGATAGAAGGTACTTATCATTTGTCTAATTTGCTTCAGGAATTGGCTATTGCAGATCAGAACGATACTATTTCTTTGGATCGAATTATTGAGTCTCCAAGTAGTCGAATTTCAAGATTAATTAAAACTAGATATTGGGATAATCTAACAAGATCAGTGGATAAAAAAGGATTAGCAAAAGTATTAGAGGATACTAAATCAGAAACTGATACTTTTAGGCTTTATGTGCCATTTAATGATCAAGAAGCAATTACTTATTTCGAAACTATAAAATCAGATATTCCAAAGTTAAAAGTTATAACGCTACCAGAGAATATTACTCCGTCATATGTAAAAACATTAAATAAAGTTTCTGGAATATTAAATCTAGCCCATAAGATAGATGAAAGCGGAAATTATAAAGCAAAACCTTTCGTAGTTCCTGGAGGAAGATTTAATGAAATGTATGGCTGGGATAGCTATTTTGAGTCTGTTGGATTATTAATTGATGGTCGAGAAGATTTAGCCATGTCTATGGCAGATAATTTTGGGTATCAGATTGAACATTATGGTAAAATCCTTAACGCTAATAGAAGTTATTACCTTACCAGAACACAACCTCCATTTTTTAGTTCTTTAGTAAGAGAAATATATCAGAAGAATCCAAACGTATCAAGAAACTGGTTGTCAGATAATCTAAAAATGGTGATTAAAGAATATGAAACTGTTTGGTCAGAAAAAGATGTTCGTTTAACAAGTACTGGGTTAAGTCGTTTCTATGGAGAGGGAATTGGGATTCCACCAGAAACAGAAAAAGGACATTTTGATTTTATATTAAATAAGTATGCAGCAAAACATAAGCTTAATTTAGATGAGTTTGTAGAGAAATATGATTCAGGCGAAATTATAGATGAAGAACTTGATTTGTATTTTACCCATGATAGATCAATGAGAGAAAGCGGACATGATACTTCTAATAGATTAGATGATGTGTGTGTGCATTTAAATACTGTAGGGATTAATAGTCTTTTGTATAAATACGAACAGGATATAGCATATTTGATAAGAGAAGCATTTCAGGATAAGTTTAGTATTGATTCTAAAGAATTTTCATCTGACTTTTGGTTAGAAAAAGCAGGGAAAAGAAAAAAGATAATGAATGATCTGTTGTGGGATGAAGAAAAGAAGGTGTATTATGATTATAATTTTGTGTCTAAAACACAACAAAAGATAGAATCAGCAACTAATTATTATCCGCTTTGGGCTGGATTAAGTAGTAAAGATCAGGCTGCTTCTTTGGTAGAAAGTTTGTTTAATAATTTAGTTCAAAAAGGGGGTGTTGCAGCAACTACAGATATCTCTAATAAAGAAGATCCGAATGCACCACAACGTCAATGGGATTATCCTAATGGTTGGGCACCACATCAGATGATGATATGGAGAGGTCTTATAAACTATGGTTATGAAAAAGAAGCTCAAGAATTGGTTTATCGCTGGTTATGGATGATTACAAAAAACGCCGTTAATTATAACGGAACTATTCCCGAAAAGTATGATGTAGTAAAATGTACGCATAAAGTATATGCAGAATATGGCAATGTCGGGACAGAATTTGATTATATAACTCCAAGTGGATTTGGGTGGATGAACGCATCTTATCAATTAGGATTAAATATTTTAGATGAAAAACTAAAATCCCAATTAGATCAGTTAGTAGATCCTAACGATATATTTAGTAAAAGAGGTAAATAATTATATAATCTACAATATAATTCACAAAAAACTACAAAGTTTTTTGAAACCTTAATTTTTTTAAAGATTACCTAGTTTTGTCTTTTGCATCTCGCATAGACTTGTACCTTTGTATAGCACACAATTTTATTGATATAATATGAGTATCGAAAGTAAACGAAGAGAAGCGCTAATTTATCATGCGAAACCCACTCCTGGTAAAATCAAAGTAGTACCTACAAAAAAATATGCAACTCAAAGGGATTTGTCATTGGCATACTCTCCTGGTGTAGCAGAACCTTGTTTAGAAATTGAAAAAGATACAGCAAATGTATATAAGTATACTGCAAAAGGAAATTTAGTAGCGGTAATATCTAACGGTACTGCTGTTTTGGGACTAGGTGATATTGGTCCAGAAGCTTCTAAGCCTGTTATGGAAGGAAAGGGGTTGTTGTTTAAAATTTTTGCAGATATTGATGTATTTGATATTGAAGTTGACACTAAAGATGTAGATGCATTTATTGAAACAGTAAAAAATATAGCACCTACTTTTGGAGGAATCAATCTAGAAGATATTAAAGCTCCAGAAGCTTTTGAAATAGAGAGGCGTCTAAAAGAGGAACTAGATATTCCGGTAATGCACGATGACCAACATGGAACAGCTATTATTTCTGCCGCAGCCTTGTTAAATGCACTAGAAATCGCTGGAAAGGATATTGATAAAGTTAAAATAGTGGTTAGTGGAGCTGGAGCTGCAGCAGTTTCTTGTACAAGACTATATAAAGCTTTTGGAGCAAAAGCTGAAAATATAGTAATGACTGATAGTAAAGGTGTAATTCGTAAAGATCGAGATAACCTAACTCCAGAAAAAGCAGAATTTGCAACAGATAGAAATCTTGATACCCTTGCAGATGCTATGAAAGATGCTGATGTGTTTATAGGCTTATCTATGGCTAATTTAGTGGATCCAGAAATGTTGTTGTCAATGACTAATGACCCTATTGTATTTGCCATGGCAAACCCTGATCCAGAAATAAGATATGATTTAGCGGTACAAACGCGTAAGGATATTATTATGGCTACAGGAAGAAGTGACCATCCTAATCAGGTAAATAATGTTCTTGGTTTTCCATTTATATTTAGAGGAGCATTAGATGTAAGGGCAACTGGTATAAATGAAGAAATGAAAATGGCGGCTGTAAAAGCGCTGGCGGATTTGGCTAAGGAACCAGTGCCAGAGCAAGTAAATATAGCATACGGAGAAACTAGACTTAATTTTGGTAGGGATTATATTATACCAAAGCCTTTTGATCCTAGATTGATAGCCAAAGTTCCTCCAGCAGTTGCTAAAGCTGCAATAGAAAGTGGCATAGCTACAGAACCGATCGAGGATTGGGATAAGTATGAAAGTGAGCTCTTAGAACGAATGGGGAATGATAATAAATTGGTGCGATTGTTAATGGATCGCGCCAAGCTAAGCCCAAAAAGAGTTGTTTTTGCAGAAGGAGATCATTTAGATGTTTTAAAGGCAGCACAAACAGTAAAGGAAGAAGGAATTGCTTTTCCAATATTATTAGGTCGTAAAGATATTATTGCAGAGTTAATGAAGGAGCTTGATTTCGATCCTGCAGGAGTTACGATTATCGATCCTAAGGCAGATGAAGAAATTGATAGAAAAAACAGGTATGCTCAGAAATATTGGCAAGATAATAGCCGAAAAGGAATAACTCTTTATGGAGCTCAAAGATTGATGCGAGAGCGTAATTACTTTGCTGCGATGATGGTTAATGAAGGTGATGCGGATGCATTGTTGTCAGGATATTCTCGAAGTTATCCAACAGTATTAAAGCCAATATTAGAACTTATTGGATTGGCAAAAGGAGCTACTAGGATTGCTACCATGAATGTAATGATGACGAATAAAGGACCATTGTTTATTAGCGATACTTCTATTAATATTGATCCTACTTCTAAGGAGTTAGCGAAGATAGCTCAAATGACGGCAAGAACAGTAGAGATGTTCGGTGTTGACCCCGTTATAGCGATGATATCCTACGCTAATTTTGGATCTTCAAAACATCCTAATGCTTCTAAAGTAAAAGACGCAGTTTCATACTTACATCGTTATTATCCTAACTTAGTTGTAGATGGAGAATTGCAAATGGATTTTGCTTTAAATCGAGATATGCGAAAAGATAAATTCCCTTTCTCTAAGCTTAACGGTCGTAAAGTGAATACTTTAGTTTTTCCTAATTTAGATTCTGCCAACAGTACGTATAAAATGCTGAAAGAATTAAATAACTCAGAATCCATAGGACCGATAATGATGGGAATGAAAAAACCAGTTCATATACTTCAGTTAGGTGCTAGTGTAGAAGAGATGGTTAATGTAGCAGCGGTTGCTGTAATAGATGCCCAAGAAAAGGAAAAAAGAGAAAAAGAGATGTTCTCACTTACGTCGAGTGATGTATAGTTGTTAAGTGATATTTACAAAATTTTAATAGTAAAATAAGCTTCAAAAAATATAAGTTTTTGAAGCTTATTTTTTTAAACGGTTTTGTAGGATAATTTTCTTACTTTTGGATGCTTAACACTCATTTGACTAATGATTACACAAATCAAGGGGCGACTTGTAGAAAAAAATCCAACAGACGTAGTAATAGATTGTAATGGTGTCGGATATCTTTTACATGTTTCGTTACATACATTCTCATTAATTCCAGATCAGGAAGTTTTACAATTATATACACATTTACAGGTAAAAGAGGACTCTCATACATTGTTTGGTTTTGCAGAAAAATCAGAACGTGAGATTTTTAGACTTTTGATTTCTGTTTCCGGAATTGGGGCAAGTACAGCAAGAACTATGCTTTCTTCTTTGCATCCAGATCAGATAAAAGATGCTATAGCATCTAATGATGTAGGGACCATACAATCTATAAAAGGAATTGGAGCGAAAACGGCCCAACGTGTAATTATTGATCTAAAAGATAAAATTCTTAAAGTTTATAATATTGATGAACTTTCTGTATCCCAAAACAATACTAATAAAGATGAAGCGTTATCTGCATTAGAAACCCTTGGATTTAATAGAAAACAATCAGAAAAAGTTGTTGATAAAATTCTTAAGGTTAGCCCCGACGAAACAGTAGAAAATATTATTAAACAAGCACTAAAAAATTTATAAAAACATTGAGTTCATTACATTCCTTATATTTTAAATTTTTGAAAAGACTAGTTTGTTTAATCGCACTATATGGGGGAGTACTTTTCGGTCAAGAGAATGAAACAGTAAGAGATTCCACAAGTACTACATTTTCTTTAGGAGAAATTTCTTTACCAGATCCTAATAGTATAGTTGCCAAGTATGAGTATGATCCAATAACAAATCGCTATATATATCGTGAAATGTTAGGGTCGTTTAATGTTAGGTATCCCTTATTTCTTACTCCAGAAGAATTTGAAGCTCTAGTTGAACAAGAACAAAGAAGAGATTACTTTAAAGAAAAAATAAGCGCTTTTAGTGGAAAAACAGACGGGAGCGAAGAGAAGCGTAAAAATCTTCTCCCTATTTTTTATGTAAACTCAAACTTTTTTGAATCGATTTTCGGCGGAAATGAAATTGAGATAATACCCCAGGGATCTGTTGAAATGGATTTGGGAATTTTGTATACAAAACAAGATAATCCAGCGTTTTCACCAAGAAACAGAAGTAATTTTACGTTTGATTTTGATCAAAGAATTAGTCTTAGTTTGTTGGGTAAAGTTGGAAAAAGATTGCAGATTACCGCAAATTACGATACAGAATCAACCTTTGATTTTCAAAATCAAATAAAGTTAGAATATACTCCTACGGAAGATGATATCATAAGAAGTATCGAAATTGGTAATGTTACAATGCCAATTAATAACTCATTAATTCAAGGATCTCAGAGTCTTTTTGGAGCAAAACTTGGATTGCAGTTTGGTAAAACTAGTGTTACTGCTGTATATTCTGAACAAAGGTCAGAAACAAGATCCGTAAATGTTCAGGGAGGAGGAACCGTAGAAGATTTTGAAATTTTTGCTTTAGAGTATGATGATAATAGGCACTACTTTTTATCTCATTATTTTAGAGATACTTATGATCAAGCTTTAACTAATTATCCTTTTATTAATAATAATATTCAAATTACTAGGATAGAGGTTTGGTTAACGAATAGAGCTACGAGTGCACAAACGCTAACAGATGCGAGAAATATTGTTGCAATTCAGGATTTAGGAGAATCTCCTGATACGGGTAATTTTACAATACCAGTTTCTTTGTTTAATCAGCCAGCAGGATCTTTTCCTGATAATGGAAATAATGATTTAGATCCTTCTGCAATAGGTCCTGGAGGACCTATTACGGATGCTGTTCGTCAGATACCAACTGTGCAACAAGGTTTTACAGGTGCAATCTCAGGATTTAACGAGGGATTTGATTATGCGGTTTTAGAAAATGCGCGACAATTAAATCAAAGCGAGTATACGCTAAATACACAATTGGGGTATATATCTTTAAATCAAAAATTAAATAACGACGAAGTTCTCGCTGTTGCTTTTCAATACACCGTTGGAGGAGAAGTGTTTCAGGTAGGGGAGTTCGCAAATGATGGTGTGGATGCTACTATCGGAGATGATTCAGGTACTGGTATTGAAGCAGGTTCTAGTAATAGTTTGGTAGTGAAAATGCTAAAAAGTCCTATAACTAATGTAGATCTTCCGATTTGGGATCTGATGATGAAAAACATCTACAGTACAGGAGCTTTTAGATTAAATTCAGAAGATTTTAGATTAAATATAGTGTATACCAATCCGTCTCCAGTGAATTATATTACACAGGCAGAGGGTGCAACAACAGTGCTTCCTGATGATGTTGCAGAGACAAGGTTGTTGAGTGTTTTTAATATGGATAGGTTAAATCCTAATAATGACCCAGTGCAGGGAGCTGATGGTTCGGGAGATGGTTTCTTTGATTATGTTCCTGGATTAACCATTGATCCAGAAAATGGAAGAGTGATTTTTACAACCGTAGAACCTTTCGGACAGCATCTTTTTAATAAATTAGATAATGACGGAATTACTAACCCTGATGATTATAATAATCCATTAAATTATAATGGAAATCAAAGTAAATATGTATTTAGAGAATTATATACAGAGACAAAAGTAATAGCAGATCAACAAGCTGCCGAAAATAAATATTTTCAACTAAAAGGTAGGTATAAATCCTCTGGGCAAGATGGAATACCTTTAGGAGCATTTAATGTTCCGCAGGGATCTGTTACGGTTACTGCAGGTGGAAGAACGCTACAAGAAGGTGTAGATTATACTGTAAACTATCAATTAGGTAGGGTTAATATATTAGATGAAGCCCTATTGGCTTCTAATACTCCAATTCAGGTTTCTACCGAAAATAATGCTGTGTTTGGACAGCAAACTAAACGTTTTACAGGAGTTAATATAGAGCATAAATTCAGTGATAATTTTATTCTTGGTGGAACCTATTTAAATCTTAATGAAAGGCCGATTACTCAGAAATCTAGTTACGACTTTGAACCTATAAACAATACCTTGTTAGGTTTTAATGTTAATTACTCTACGGAAGTTCCATTCCTAACTAGGATGGTTAATAAGTTACCTAATATAGATACAGATGTACCTTCTAATGTTTCTGTTAGAGCAGAAGGTGCTTATTTGATTGCTGGTGCTCCCAAAGGTGCGGATTTTGGAGGGAAAGTAACGACTTATATAGATGATTTTGAAGGAGCGCAGACACAAATTGATGTGAGTTCTGCATTATCTTGGGAATTATCTAGTGTGCCAATTGGTTTTGATTCTAGAAGTAGTGATGCAGTTCTAGATGGAATTGAATCAGGATTTAGAAGAGCAGATTTATCTTGGTATACAGTTGATCCCATATTTTATACAAATGATAGGCCTAGTGGTATTTCCGATGAAGATGAAGAATTTAATCCAGCAAGAAGGGTTTTTTTAGATGAAATTTTCCCTGAAACAGATAGGCCGCCTGGACAGACATTGTCGTTATTCCCTTTAGATCTTCATTATAGACCATCAGAACGTGGTCCTTATAATTATAATGATCAAGCTGCTTCTGATAATATATTACCGAATCCTGAAGATAATTTTGCAGGAATAACTCGTCAATTGACATCTACTAATTTTGAACAATCTAATGTTGAGTTTATAGAATTTTGGTTGATGGATCCATTTTTTGATCCGGGAGATGGTCAAGAGCCATTAACTCAAGCTACAAGTGGTACAATTGTTTTTAACCTTGGTAATATTAGTGAGGATGTTTTAAAAGATGGAAGAAAGCAATACGAAAATGGACTCCCTGCAGATGGCACGGATACTGATACTTCTCCTACGGATTTTGGTAAGGTTCCGGTTAGTCAATCTTTGATTTATGCGTTTGATTCAGAAGGTCAAGCAAGAGTAAATCAAGATGCTGGATATGACGGATTGAGTGATGCAGAAGAAATAGCTTCATTTCCCAATTTCGATCCTAATGATCCGGCAAATGATAATTACAGATATTTTTTGCAAGCGGAAGGAGATATAGTGCAGCGCTATAATGATTATAATGGTACACAAGGGAACTCGCCAACCAGCGTTTCTAATGAAGATAGGGGTAATACTACGTTTCCAACAGCAGAGGATGTGAATCGCGATAATACTATGAATACTATCGATAGTTATTTTGAGTACGAAATACCAATCTTCCCTGGCATGGGTGTAGGTAATGATGTACCTGATATAAATGAAAGATCAATTCTTAATGGTGTAAATAGACGAACTAGGTGGATTCGTTTTAAAGTTCCAATTTATGAGCCTACGAATGCTAGGAATATTAGTGATTTTAGGTCTATCAGGTTTATGCGTATGGTAGTTACTGATTTTGATGAGCCGGTAATATTAAGATTTGCGACGTTGGATCTTGTTCGAGGAGATTATAGAAGGTACGTTCAGCTTGGAAATGTTACGAATGATCCTACAAGTGGATTAAATATTTTTGGGGATAATGAAGTCTTGGTAACTTCTGTTAGTGAGGAAGAGACTTTTAATTATGTGACTCCTCCTGGAGTAAGAAGGGAAGAGTTGATAAATAATAATACCACAATAAGAGAAGATGAAAGATCATTAGCTTTAACAGTAAATGATCTACAAACTGATGATTCTAGAGGTGTTTACAAGAATTTTAATGTAGACATGCGTCAATATGAAAACCTTGAGCTATTCTTACATGCAGAAAACCTTTCTGGGCAATCTTCATTAGCAAATGATGAGTTAGTCGCTTTTGTAAGGATGGGTAATGACTTTACGAATAACTTTTATCAGATAGAATTACCGCTTCAAGTTTCTGATTTGAATACAAGGGTTCCTGATCAAGTATGGCCTGAAGGGAATAGATTAAACCTTCCTTTAGAATTCCTTCAGGAAGTAAAAGCCACAGTAATAGGAGATGGTTCTTTAAATAGTTCAAATCTTAACTTTTTTGATGGACCAAATAATCTAAGAGTTGGAATAAAAGGAAATCCAAATTTTGGTGATATTCAGGTGATGATGGTTGGAGTTAAGAACGCTAGTAATACAAATGAATCTGGTTCTGTTTGGTTTAACGAAATGCGTTTAAGTGATCTTAAAAACCGTGGAGGTTGGGCTACTGTGGGTAGTATGGATGCTAATATAGCTGATTTTGCAACCGTTAGTGCTTCTGGTAGGATTAGTACAATAGGTTTTGGGGGTATAGAACAAGGACCAAACGAACGAAGTATTGAAGATGTTAAACAGTACGATCTTACTACCAATGTAAACTTGGGTCAATTACTACCTAAGAAATGGGGATTACAAGTGCCTTTTAACTATAGTAGAGGAGAAGAGTTAATTACACCACAATATGATCCAGAATTTTTAGATTTAGAATTACAAGATAGGTTGGATAATGAGACAGATCCGGAAGAAAAAGAAAGAATAAGAAGACAATCTGTAAATTATACAAAAAGACAAAGTTTTAATGTTATAGGGCTTAGAAAAGATAGAACTGGTGATAGTAAGCCAATGCCTTATGATGTAGAAAATTTAGCTTTTTCGGGAACATACAATCAAACTGATCATCATGATTTTGAAATAGAAAATTCATTGGATCAGAGTGTTCGTTTAGGTGGAACATATGATTTTAGTTTTCAGCCGAAAGAAGTTGAACCTTTTAAAAAGATAAAGTTTTTAGGTAGGAGTAAGTATTTTGATTTAATTAAGGATTTTAACTTTAATCTTTTGCCGACTAGTATTTCAGTTAACTCTAATATTACCAGACAGTTTAATGAGCAAGTGTTTAGAGATATAACACTAGGCCCAAATGATTTAAGGTTGCCTGCACTTACTCAACGTAATTTCTTGTTTGATTGGCAATTCGGTATTAATTACAACTTAACAAAATCACTTAATTTTAGTTTTAATTCGGCGAATAATAGAATTGTAAAGAATTTTATCGATGATGATGGTAATGTAGATGATTCTATTGGTGTTTGGAGTGGTTTGTTTGATGTAGGAGATCCCAACTTCCATAGTCAACAGTTGCAGGTTAATTATGAGATTCCTTTTAATAAAATTCCATTGTTAAAATTCTTGAGAACAACATATTCTTATTCTGCAGATTTTCAGTGGACTAAAGGAAGTGAAGCTCTGAAGAATCTGGATGGGATACCTGATTTGGGTAATACAATACAGAATGCAAATATTCATACTGTAAATGGTTCTTTAGATATGGGAACCTTGTATAAATATGTTGGTTTAACCAAGAAGAAACCTGGAAGGAATAGAGCAAAGAAAAAGAAGCAATCAAAAGAAGCTGATGGTAAAGATACTGCTAAACCGGCTTTAGCTGATTCCAAGAAAAGAACTAAAAAGAAATCTGGTAAACTTACTATAGGAGATAAAGTGCTTAATACTGCAATAGGTCTGGTGACTGCGGTTAAGAAAGTTAATATTAATTATCAACAGGATAACGGTATTTTCTTGCCAGGTTATGTTCGTGAACCAGGATTTGTTGGAACTTTAAAACCTACGGTTGGTTTTACATTTGGTAGTCAAGCAGAGATAAGGGATTTAGCTGCAAGAAATGGATGGTTAACCTTGTATCAGGATTTTAATCAGCAATATCGAGAGGTAGAAGGAAGACAATTGAATATACAGGCTTCAGTAGACTTGCTTAAGGATCTTAAGATAGATATTAGTGCCAATAGAAATTATTCCGAAACATATACGGAGAATTATAGAGTTAATTTAGATGTAGAGGATAATTTTGATGGGAACATGAATTTAGATAATCCATATTCGTCTTTAACAGGTAATACTTTTGGTAACTATACTGTTTCCACTTTGTTAATTGGGACTGCGTTTAAGAAAAGTGACGAGTTTAACTCAGAAACTTTCGATAAGTTTCGAGAAAATAGGCTCATTATAGCAAGGCGTTTAGCGCTGGAAAGAGGAATAGATCCAGGAACTGGAAATAATTTTCCGGTTGGTCTAGGTCCTACGAATCAAGCGGTTCTTTTGCCTGCGTTCCTAGCAGCGTATACAGGAGCAGATCCTCAAAATGTTCAGAAAGGAGCATTCCGAGATGTTCCTCTACCTAATTGGGATATTAAATATACTGGTTTGATGAACTTAAAATGGTTTAAAAAACGTTTCAAGAGGTTCTCAATGGCACACGGATATCGCGCTAATTATACGATTAATCAATTTCAGACAAACCTAGAATTTAATCCTAATAATCCAGATGAATTAGATCAAGGAGATAATTTTAAGAATCCTGAATTATATGCTAATGTTAATCTTACGGAGCAATTTAGTCCATTGATTAGGCTAGATATGGAAATGAAAAATTCTATAAAAATTCTTGCCGAATGGAAAAAAGATCGAGCGCTTTCACTAAGTTTTGATAATAATTTACTTACGGAGATTCAGGGTAATGAATATATTATAGGTCTTGGGTATAGGGTGCAAGATCTAACTTTTGTTACTAAGATTGCTGGGAAAAAGACTACTTTAAAAAGTGATCTTAATTTTAGAGCTGATTTATCATTGCGTCAGAATGAAACGATAATTAGATATTTAGATATAGATAATACGCAAGTTACTGCGGGACAGGATATATATGGTATTAAGTTTACCACAGATTACGCATTAAGTAAAAACTTAACGGCGTTACTGTTTTATGATCATACTTTTTCTAAGTATTCAATTTCTACAGCTTTCCCGCAAACTACAATTAGAGGAGGTTTTACATTAAGGTATAATTTTGGAAACTAATAAGGATAGATTGTAATATATTAGAAAAGATTTGTTGCTTTTTTTCTATTCAATCAGTGAATAATTAAATTTTTATAAATTTTAAAGCTGTTTTTCTAAAATTTGATAAAATAAATTTATTTTCGTCTTCAAAATAATAACAACATATAAATACTATTTCGGATGAATATTCCTTCAGAATTAAAATATACAAAAGATCACGAATGGATCAAGATTGATGGAGATATAGCTACAGTAGGGATTACTGATTTTGCACAAGGTGAATTAGGTGATATCGTTTATGTAGAAGTTGAGACAGTTGGTGAAGAGCTGGAGCAAGAAGAAGTTTTTGGAACAGTAGAAGCTGTTAAAACAGTTTCAGACTTATTTCTACCATTAACAGGAGAAATCACAGAATTCAATGAGACTTTAGAGAGCGATCCTGAATTAGTTAATAATGATCCATATGGTGATGGTTGGATGGTAAAAATTAAAATAGCAGACGCATCTCAAATAGATGATCTTTTATCTGCTGATGGGTACAAAGAGCTTATCGGTGCGTAGATATTTGCTTGTGCTAGCGGTATTGTATACCTGTGTGATAACTTGGTTATCTTTAGCAAAAGTTTTTATTCCAATTGATATTAAGGTTGAAGGAAGTGATAAAATCGGACACTTTTTAGCATATTTTGTATTTGCAATTGTTTGGTTTTTACCTTTCTTTTTTTCAAGAAAGCAACCAATGAGTTTTTCAAAGAGTTTATGGTTATCAGCTATTTTTGGATTCCTGTTTGGATTGTTAATGGAATTTTTTCAAGCTGTATTAACAAGCTACAGAAATTCTGATTGGAATGATGTTTTAGCAAATACTTCTGGCATTATTTTGGCAGTAATAGTAATGGTAGTGCTTAAAAATAAATTAGTTAGCTTTAGGATGAAAGTGTCGTAAATATTGATTTTGTGGCATTTTACACGTTTTATGAAGTAGATATGATGTGTGCTTAAAAGTTAAAAAATGGATTTTTAGGTTTACATTTTTACGTTTAATTGGAAATTACAAAAGAAATTAGCTATTTTAGCAATCATATAATAACATTGTAGTATGGAACCGAAGAAAAATCCGAAAGCAGATTTGACCAAAAAAAGTGCCTTATTTTTACAATTGGGACTAATTTTAGTTTTGTTTGTCACTTGGCAAAGTATAGAGTGGAAAACCTATGATAGAAGTAATATCGACATAGGTCAAGTTAACCTTGATGAATTAGAGGAAGAGGAAGTTCCTATTACTCAAAATTTAAATACTCCACCACCTCCACCACCTCCACCACCAGCACCAGAAATTATTGATGTTGTTGAGGATGAAGAAGAGGTAGAGGAAACTATTATAGAATCTACGGAAACTAATCAGGAAGAAGAGATTGTTGAGGTAGAAGAAGTAGAAGATGTTGAAGAGGAAGAAGAAATTGCGGACGTTCCTTTTGCTGTAATTGAAAACGTACCAGTTTTTCCAGGTTGTGAAAAAGAAGCTGGTAATACTGCAAAGAAGAAATGTATGAGTGATAAGGTTAAGAAATTTGTTAACCGTAAATTTAATACAGAATTAGGAAGTGAACTAGGTCTTTCTGGAGTGAACAGAATATATGTTCGTTTTAAAATTGATAGAACTGGTAAGATTGTTGGTGTTCAAGCGAGAGGACCACACCCAAGATTAGAAAAAGAAGCTCAAAGAGTTATAAAAATGTTACCTAAAATGACACCAGGTAAGCAAAGAGGTAAAGCAGTAGGTGTACTGTATTCTTTACCGATTGTTTTCCAGGTTCAGGATTAAGTAAAATACTTTTTTAAAATATTAGATCCCCTTTGTAATTTTTGCAAAGGGGATTCTTTTTTTGGTATGCTTGTTGTGTTTAGAATTAACTGTAACGTTAAAACTAAATAATATGAGTAACAAGCATGATGCTAATGTGCGAAAGGGTACATTGGTAAACTTTCAGATTGGACTTGTAGCAAGTCTATTATTCACTTATGTGATGTTTGAGGTGTACACCTCACAGCCTATCAATAAAGCTTCAGATAAAGAAGTAGTTTTAGAAGATGAGTCATTTGTTTGGGATGGAGCATTTGAGGTTTATCAAGAGCCAGAGCAAAAAGTGGTTGCACAAAAGAAACCTGTGCCTATTCCGGATCCAACGGATTTTGAAGTTGTAGAAGATGATGTGACTTTAGATGATGTAGCGGAAGAGTTTAAGAATGAAGAGCCTGAGGAGACAGCTTCATTTAATCCGGATGCAATAGAGGATAAGGAAGAGGAGGAAATTCCTGAGAATGTACCTTTTTCAGTAGTAGAGGATGTGCCTATTTTTCCTGGTTGTGAACGCTTAAAAACGAATAAAGAAAAAGCAGCCTGTTTTTCTGAGAAGATTAGTAAAATCATTTCTAGAAAATTTAATACGGGTATAGGAAGTGATTATGGACTTAGTGGAGTGCAGAGAATATATGCTTTATTTGATGTGGCAGCAGATGGTACGATTCAGAATATACAAGTAAGAGCCCCACATCCAAAACTAAAAAAAGAAGCAGAGAGAGTAATTCGTTTATTTCCAACAATGACTCCTGGAAAACAACGTCAAACACCAGTGACGGTAAAATATCAATTGCCTATAGTATTTAAGATTCAGGATTAAGTATAGTTGATATATAATATGAGAATCCCGTTACGATAATCGTAAACGGGATTCTTTTTTGGTATGCTTGTTGATCCAGATTTTAATTGTAACGTTAAAACTAAATAGTATGAGTAACAAGCATGATGCGAATGTACGAAAAAGTACATTGGTAAACTTTCAAATTGGGCTTATAGCAAGCCTATTATTCACTTATGTGATGTTCCAGACATATACTTCTATTTCTGTTGTAGATCCTCCTGATGTTGCCTCTAACGAAAAGGAAGATGTAAGTTTTACAATGGATGTTTTTAAGGTCGAAGAAAAGACTGAGAAAAAGGTTGTAGTTAAAACAAAAACGATAAAAGAGCCGGATTGGATAAAGCTAAAAAAGGTCGATGATGATATTGTTTTGCAAAAGTTTGAAAAAGCACTAATCGAAGAAGGAGGTGATTCAAACTCTAAAGAAGTTCCGGTTGATTCTATTTCTGATGTAGTTGATAAAGAGGAAATTATTTATGACATTGATAAAGTTGCAATAGCACCTATTTATCCAGGATGTGAAGGTTTAAGTACTAATGATGAAAGAATATCTTGTCTTTCTGGTAAAATTAAACGAATCGTTTCAAAAAAGTTTAATGCTGATCTAGGAGCAATTTATGGTCTTAAGGGTTTGCAAAGGATTCACGTTCAGTTTCAAGTGGATAAAGATGGTGTTATAAATGAGGTTATGGTTAGAGCGCCACACCCGGCTTTAGAAAAAGAAGCAAGAAGAGTAGTGAAAAAATTCTCGAATATGAGACCTGGGAAGATAGGAAAAGAGCCTGTTAAGGTTAAATATATTTTACCAATTACATTTAAAATTCAAAATTAAGTTTTAAAAACCCATTTGTCTTGGATAGATGGGTTTTCTTTAAAAGTGTATTTTTTCTAAAAGTTAATCATGCTTCATAATTAGTCTTTTAATTAAGGTTAAATGACTGTATTAAGATAAAACAGTTGTTAAAAGGTGAATTATAAATAGTTATAAGTTGTCTATAATCCATTTAAGGCATATCTTTGCACAACTTTTTTAAAAAGACATTTAGTTAACGTGCAAAATTTGAGTATAACCCAAGTCGATACTGCCAAAGTTTCTGTTATTCAGGATTTTAAAGAGATCACTAAAATGCGTTTGGCATTAAGTGTAGTGTTCTCTTCTGTAGCTGGTTATCTTTTAGGAGTAGATACTATTTCTTGGAGTACACTGCTGCTTTTATCAATAGGAGGATATTTTATGGTTGGAGCCTCTAATGCCTTTAATCAAATTATAGAGAGAGATTTAGATGTTTTAATGGATAGGACCAAAAATAGGCCTATTCCATCTGGAAGAATGTCTGTTAATACCGCATTTATTATAGCAGCGGTTTTTACTATTTCTGGTATTTCCGTGCTGTATTTTATTAATCCTCAAACAGCAATGTTTGGTGCGATTTCTATATTTATTTATGTAAGTCTATATACACCGTTAAAAACGAAAACGCCTTTGTCTGTATTTGTAGGCGCTATTCCTGGTGCTATTCCGTTTATGTTAGGTTGGGTTGCAGCTACTAATGATTTTGGAATAGAACCTGGCACCTTGTTTATGATACAATTTTTTTGGCAATTCCCTCATTTTTGGGCAATAGGTTGGTTCTTGTTTGATGATTATAAAAAAGGAGGTTTCTTTATGTTGCCTACCGGTAAAAGGGATAAAAGTACAGCAACGCAGATTGTTATATATACTGTTTGGACAGTAGTAACTTCACTAATACCAGTGTTTGGTGTTACTGGTAAATTATATATTACTCCTGTTTCTGGAGTTTTGATACTAATATTAGGAGCTTTTTTATTGCGATATGCAATTCGTTTATATAAAGTCAAAGATGCTAAGACAGCAAAACAATTAATGTTAGCTAGTGTGTCTTATATTACATTGTTACAGATTATATATGTAGCAGATAAATTTATTCGTGCATGGATTTAACCCAAGGAACAACAAGCGAAAAACAAAAAAGAGCAAAAAAGACCATGATGTGGTTTGCTATGATTAGCATGACCATGACATTTGCTGGTCTTACCAGTGCTTATGTAGTAAGTAAAACAAGAGAAGATTGGTTAACAGACTTAGTTTTTCCAAATGCTTTTATTTTAAGTGTATTGATAATTATAGCTAGTAGTATATCCTTTTTTCTTTCTAAAAAGGCTATTGATAATGAAAACCGAGGTTTAGCAACATTATTATTGTTAACTACATTTGGTTTAGGAGTACTGTTTGTTTTTATGCAGTTTCAGGGCTTTGAAGATATTATGTCACAAGGCTATTATTTTACAGGGCCATCTGCTAACATTGTTCCAACTTTTTTGTATATCATTGTAGTATTACATATAGTTCACGTAATTGTTGGGCTACTAGTACTTTTAGTCGTAATTTATAATCATTTTAAACAAAAGTATAAAAGAGGGCAAACCCTTGGTTTAGAACTGGGTGCTATGTATTGGCATTTCGTAGATGTTTTGTGGGTTTATCTCTTTTTATTTTTATATTTCGTGAGATAATAAAATTGATTACTTTTGTGGAAAATTTAACAATACCAAATTCTTTATATGGAAACAACTGTTACTAATACAGGTACAGAAGGTAAAACTTGGGGCGGAGGCAATCAACCACTCAAGGCGAGTTATGGTAAGATGATGATGTGGTTTTTTATCCTGTCTGATGCGCTTACATTCTCTGGGTTTCTTGCTGCTTACGGTTTTTCAAGATTTAAATTTATTGATTCATGGCCAATAGCGGATGAAGTGTTTAATCACTTTCCGTTTCTTCATGGTGTAGATGCACCAATGTACTATGTTGCATTGATGACATTTATATTGATATTTTCTTCTGTAACTATGGTGTTAGCCGTTGATGCTGGCCATCAAATGAAACAAAAGAAAGTAATACTATATATGTTCCTTACTATTATCGGAGGAGCTATTTTTGTTGGTTCACAGGCGTGGGAGTGGAAAAATTTCATTAAAGGAGAATATGGTGCTGTCGAAACAAAGGGTGGTCAAATACTACAATTTGTTGATAAAGATGGTCATAGAGTGGCATTACATGATATTGCTGTAGTGGATAATCACAAAGAAAGGCTTCAGCATGAAAGTAAATTGGGTGTTTGGTATGATAAGGAAGGTACACTACCTACATATACTGTTGATGAGATCAGAGAAGGGTTTTCTAAAAGAAGTGATCTTCTTATAAGAACGCAGATACTTACTGAAAAAGGAGAAAAAACAATATTATCTAGAGAAGAATCTTTACGAAGATTGAATACGGATGCTGTTGGTATCGTAGAAGGAGCTAACCTAGTTCATAACGAGTACGGAACACCTCTATTTGCTAACTTCTTTTTCTTTATTACTGGATTCCATGGATTTCACGTATTATCAGGTGTTGTAATTAATATCATCATATTTTTCAATGTGATTTTGGGAACATACGAGAGAAGGAAGAACTATGAAATGGTCGAAAAAGTAGGGCTTTATTGGCACTTTGTAGATTTAGTTTGGGTATTCGTATTTACGTTCTTCTACCTAGTTTAATAATTAAAAGAATTTATAATAGATATTATGGCACACGATACAGCACATCACGAATCGAATACGGCTAAAATCTGGAAAGTATTTATTTTATTATCTGTAGTTACGATAGTAGAAGTAATTTTGGGTATTATTAAACCCGCATTTTTGATAGAGACTACAGTAATTAGTATGAAATTACTTAATTGGATTTTCATAATTCTTACTATATATAAGGCGTATTATATTACTTGGTCTTTTATGCATATGGAAGGTGAAACTAAAGGTTTGCGTAGAGCAGTAGTATGGACAGCAGTATTCCTTATCAGTTATTTAATATTTATATTATTAACAGAAGGTGATTATATTTATGAAGTATTTAAAGCTGGACACAAAAGCTGGGACTTTTAATTTAAAATCCGTTTGTGTTTTTAAGTTAAAAGCATAATAAAAGATAGTAAAAGACGGTTGTTTTCAGCCGTCTTTTTTATTTTTGTAATCGAAGTAAAGTAAACGATTTAATGAAAAAATTTTTAGTTCTTGGAATACTGTTTATACTACCAATAGTGATGTATCTGTTTTTTGCTTCAGCAGTTGATAATTTTTCTAAACTTCCTGTGCTAAAAGAGTCTATAGGAAATTTGGATGATTTTGAAAGCCTTACAGGAGAACAAATTACATTAGAAGATAAGATTACAATATTAGGTTTTTTTGGAGAAGATATTCAGGATAAAAAAGGAAATGTTTTTAATTTAAATCAAAAGATTTATAATAAAAATCGCGAATTCAGGGATTTTCAATTAGTAATGGCATTGCCATATGGTAGCGAGAATGCAGTAAAAGATCTTTTAGAAGAGTTAGATGACATTACTGATGTATCCGGTTGGAAATTTGTTTTCGGAACACCTGAGAGTGTACAACGCTTGTTTAAAGGACTTCAGACGCCTTATAAACTCAATCAAAAAAATGCTTCTAATTTTGTTTTTATTATAGATAAGAATGTAAATCTAAGGGGTAGAGAAGAGAATCAAGAGAAAAATGAGTTAGAGGTCTATGGATATGATACTAGTTCTGTTGCGGATTTAAATAATGTAATGGTTGATGACGTAAAAGTTATCTTAGCTGAGTACCGTTTAGCTCTTAAGAAATATAAAGCAGATCGAAAAGAAAAATAAGGGATGAAAAAATATTCATACGTTGGTATATCATTTATAATTCTGATTTTTGGGATCATTTTTATCCCTAAAATTGTAAATAGAGTAAAGGATACTTCTATTGTTAAAAATGATAGAATGAGTGCGGATAATCCTGTGGCTAATGAAAAACTTTCATACATAAAGATTAATGGTAAGCCTAGAAAAGTTCCGGAGTTTGCATTTTTAAATCAGGATAGTTTGTTAATTACTAATCATGATTATAAAGGAAAGGTATATGTAGTAGATTTTTTCTTTACTAGCTGCCCTACTATCTGTCCAAAAATGAGTCGCAATCTGGTTTATTTACAAAATAAACTTAAAGATTATCAAAATTTTGGAATTGCATCTTTTACGATTAACCCCAAAAGAGATACACCACGGATTCTTAAAAAGTATGCAGAGAATTATGGAATAGTAAATCCAGATTGGCATTTGCTCACAGGGGAGCGAGAAGATTTATATGAATTGGCTAATGCTGGTTTTAATATTTATGCAGCAGAAAACCCAGAGGTTCCAGGAGGATTTGAACATAATGGGTATTTTGCACTAATAGATCAAGAAGGTTACATTAGATCACGTTATGATGCCTCCGGAAACCCTATCATTTATTATAGAGGAACTATCGGAGTTGATGAAAAAAAGGACGAAAACGGAGAAGAAGAACAGGTAACAATCCTATTGGAGGATATTAAAAAGTTATTAAAAGAAAATGAGTAAAAGTACTTCTGAGGTAGAAAAAAAATATAATAAATGGATTGTTATATTGTCCATAGTAATACCGCTAGCTGTAGCAGCATTATTTGGTGTAAACCTTCGTAAATTGGGTTATGATGTTGAACCGCTTACCTTTTTGCCACCAATTTATGCGAGTATTAATGGATTGACTGCTGTGGTTCTTATAGCAGCACTTTGGGCTATTAAAAATAAGAAGTTGCAATTACACGAAAATCTCATGAAATTTGCGATTACATGTTCTGTTTTGTTTTTAGTGATGTATGTAGCATATCATATGACAAGTGATTCTACAAAGTTTGGTGGAGAAGGATTGATTAAATATGTTTACTACTTCATACTAATTACACATATTGTTTTATCTATTGTTGTGATCCCATTTGTTTTAATAACATATGTTAGAGCTTTGGCTAAAAATTTTGATAGACATGGGAAGATTGCAAAAATTACATTTCCGATATGGCTGTATGTAGCAATTACCGGGGTAATAGTTTATTTGATGATTTCACCATATTATACGTAAATTTAAAAGTCTAATTGATCATATTCACTTAGATAATATTTCAAAATGAGAACAAAAATATTCTACATATTAGTTTTGTTGTTATTCTTTACAGTTTCAATGGATGCGCAATGTGCTATGTGCAGAGCGGTATTAGAAAGTGAAGAAGGACAAAACACAGCTAAAGGGATTAACAATGGAATCGTGTATTTAATGATTGTTCCTTATGTTCTTATTGGGGTTGTAGGGTACTTCATTTACAGAAATAAAAAGAAGCCTGTCAAAGACTGATTTTATTTTAATTTTTCTTGATTTTAAATCTTTAACATATTCATAACATATTGAAGTGTAACGAATGTGGTGTAGGAGAAGTCTTATGGTATAAGACTACACTAACCAATTTAAATTATTTCTAGAGGGGAGACTAGAAATTCATCAATTATAATGTATTACACCGTATAGTGTAAGTCTTGTTTTAAATTGAAGCTGGCATCATTTGATGTCTATTAAATCTTAATCTAGTATTATGATTGAAATCAAAGACTTACATAAATCTTACCAAATGGGAAGCAATTCCCTTCATGTCCTTAAGGGAATCAATTTTAATGTTAAAGAAGGTGAGCTTGTAGCTATTATGGGATCCTCGGGTTCTGGAAAATCTACGTTGCTTAATATTCTTGGAATGTTAGATGAAGCGGATACAGGAAGTTATTTTTTGGATAACATACCTATTAAAGACTTGAATGAAAAAATAGCAGCTAGGTATAGGAATAAATTCTTAGGGTTTATATTTCAATCATTCAATCTTATTAATTATAAAAATGCGCTAGATAATGTAGCAATGCCATTGTATTATCAAGGTATTAAGAGAAAAGAAAGAACAGATAAAGCACTTCATTATTTAGAAAAAGTTGGTTTGGCTGATTGGGCAACTCATCTTCCGAATGAGTTATCGGGAGGACAAAAGCAGCGTGTGGCGATTGCTAGAGCTTTAGCTTCTGAGCCAAAGGTTTTGTTAGCAGATGAGCCTACAGGAGCACTCGATACTAAAACTTCTTATGAGGTTATGGAGTTAATACAAGGAATTAATGACGAAGGGAAAACTATTCTTATTGTAACCCACGAAGAAGATATAGCTCATATGAGTAAACGAATAGTAAATCTTAAGGATGGTCTTATCATTGATGATGGAATAGTAGAACAAGTAAGAGCAAATTCATATGTTTAATATAGAGCGTTGGCAAGAAATATTTGATACGATTGCTAAGAATAAACTACGTACTTTTTTAACAGGACTTTCAGTTGCTTCAGGGATATTTATTCTAGTGATTCTTCTTGGAGTAGGTCAGGGAATGCAGAATGGAATTTCTCAAGAATTTGAAGGGGATGCATCCAATAGTATTTGGGTTTGGACAAGACCAACTTCTGTAGAATACAAAGGCTTAAATCCAGGGAGATTTTTTAGTATGACTAATGAGGATTTTGACTTTATTCATAAAACGAATGAGGATGTGATCGAGTATGAATCTTCTAGAGTTAGAATATGGAATTCGGTTATTTCTTACAAAAAGGAGTCAGGGAATTATAGGATAGAAGGGATTTTTCCGGGTTTTCAATTTATAGAAAATCAATCAATGGTTTCAGGTAGATTCATTAATCAACAAGATATTAATGAAAAAGGGAAAATTGTAGCAATTGGTAACAAAGTAAAGGAAGCTTTATTCAAAAATGATGAAGATCCTATTGGAAAGTATATAAAATTAAATGATATCCCTTTTAAAGTAGTTGGAGTATATACTGATAAAGGTGGTGAACGCGAAGAAGAACAGGTCTCTGTTCCATCCACCACAGCGCAACAAGTATTTAATAGAGGGCAAAATATCAACAACTTGTCTTATACTCTTAAACCAGAAAAAGATTTTGAAACGGCTGTTGCTAAGTCAGAAGAATTCGTTGCAGGAATAACTACATATTTGAAAAATAAGCATATAATAGCACCTACGGATGAACGAGCTATTGGTATAGGGAATTCTTTGGAACAAGCTAAAAGGTTCTATAGTCTAATTTTTATGATTAAGGCATTTTTTTGGTGGGTAGGTGTGTGTACAATTATTGCAGGAGTAGTAGGTGTAAGTAATATCATGCTTATTATTGTTAAAGAACGAACTAAAGAAATTGGTATTCGCAAAGCAATAGGAGCAATGCCTTCTTCTATAATTGGGATGATTTTACACGAAGCAATATTTGTGACCGCTATTGCTGGGTTTACAGGATTAATTTTTGGATTAATTTTATTAGAGCTATTAGGCCCAATGATTAAAACTGATTTTATATCTAGTCCCTCGGTTAATTTTAATGTCGCTTTGACGACCGTATTTATATTGATTTTTGCAGGAGCAATTGCAGGGTTTTTTCCTGCCTGGAGAGCAGCAAAAATTAAACCTATTGTAGCACTTAGAGACGAATAATATGTTTAACAGAGATCGATGGAATGAAATTATAGAGGCGCTGACAGCGAATTGGTTTAGAACTTTACTTACCGCTTTTGGAGTGTTTTGGGGGATTTTTATACTTGTTATTTTATTAGCAGCAGGTAAAGGTTTGGAAAATGGTGTTAAGCGCGGTTTTGGAGATATAGCGACTAATACGATGTTTATGTGGACTCAAGTTGCTTCTAAGCCATATAAAGGATTACCAAAAGGGAGAAGATATAATTTTAAGATAGGAGATGTTGGCTCTATTAGAGAAAAGGTTCCTGGATTGAAATATATATCACCCAGAAACCAATTAGGAGGTTTTGGTGGGACAAACAATGTTATTAGAGGTCTTAATGCAGGTGCATTCAATGTATATGGAGATTATCCAGAAATAATTAATCAAGATCCAATAACAATTACTTCTGGCAGGTTTATTAACTATGGTGATATAGATAATAATAGAAAAGTAGCAGTAATTGGAGAAGGAGTGAAGAAAGAGCTATTTAAATTTGGGGAAGAACCAATAGGAGAGTATATAAAAATACAAGGAGTAAGTTTTATGGTAATTGGAACTTACATGAAAAAATCTAATAATGGAGACCGTGAACAAGGTCAGAAAGAGATATTTGTTCCTTTTACTTCTTTTTCGCAAGCTTTTAATCGTGCAGATAATGTCGGTTGGATGGCAATTACCGCAGAGGATGATAACTCAATTACAAGTCTTAAAAAAAGTATTATCGATGTTGTGAAAACGAATCATACAATTCACCCAGAAGATAATAGAGCAGTTGGAAATTTCGATTTGTATGAAGAATTTAGCAAAATTAATGGACTTTTTATAGCACTTAGGGGAGTAGCATATTTTGTTGGAACTTTAGTGTTGTTGTCTGGGATCATTGGAATTAGTAATATTATGCTGATTGTAGTAAAAGAGAGGACCAAAGAAATTGGTATTCGTAGAGCTTTGGGAGCGTCACCTTGGTCCGTGCGAGGGCAAATATTATTAGAATCTATTTTTCTAACAATCATATCAGGAATGACAGGTATTGCTGTTTCTACAGGTGTTATATTTTTGGTAAATAAACTGTTAGAAGGAATGCCGGCAAGTGATGAAACCATGTTTGCTAATCCTAGTGTGGACCTTACAGTGGTTTTCGTAGCTTTGTTAATTTTAATTTCTAGTGGGCTGTTAGCAGGTTTGATACCAGCGCAAGTAGCTATAAAAACTAAACCAATAGATGCTTTAAGAGCAGATTAAATGTAAAATCAATCAAATTTACTGTTACAATAGTAAAGAATCAATAAATACTGAAAATGAAAAAAACAATCACTGTTATTATTTTGCTTCTCATTGTAGTTATATTCGGAGGGGCCTTGTATTATTTATATCAAAAAAACCAAGAAGATCCTGTTACCTATAAAACAGAGCAGAGCACGACAGAAACAATTATAAAAAAAACCGTTGCAACCGGAAGTATAGTTCCTAAAGAAGAGGTTTTAATAAAGCCGAACATTTCTGGAATAATAGAAGAAATTTATATCGAGGCTGGTGATCAGATTAAGTCAGGAGATTTAATAGCTAAAATTAGGGTGATTCCTAATGTATCTTCTTTACAGAGTGCTAAAAATGCAGTACAAACTGCAAAAATAGATTTAGATAATCAAGAAAAGGTTTTTAATCGTCAGAAAGAACTATTTGACAAAGGAGTAATATCGGCGAATGAATTTGATGGTGCAGATGTTACATACAAACAATCAAAACAGAACTATGAAGCTGCTCAACAGAATTATCAGATTGTAAGAACTGGTACTACCAGAGGTTTGGGAAGTGCGGCAAATACTTTAATTCGTTCGACTGTAACAGGTATGATTCTAGAGGTTCCTGTAAAAGAAGGAAATCAGGTTATAGAGTCTAATAACTTTAATGATGGAACTACAATTGCCGCGGTTGCTGATGTAGGTCAGATGATTTTTGAGGGTAATGTTGACGAAAGTGAAGTAGGAAAAATAAAAGAAAATTTACCTTTAGAAATAACGGTAGGAGCCATAGAGAATAAAAAATTTGATGCGGTTTTAGATTATATTGCACCAAAAGGAAAAGAAGAAAATGGAGCAATTCAATTTGAAATAAAAGGAACTTTAAATAAAAAAGACACAACTTTTATAAGAGCTGGATTAAGTGCTAATGCATCCATAATTTTAGCAAAAGTCGATAGCGTGATGGCTTTAAAGGAATCACTTATCCAATATGATCCTAAAACCCAAAAACCTTTTGTAGAAGTAGCTATAGGAGAACAAAAATTTGAAAATAGAGATGTAGAGTTAGGTGTTAGTGACGGGATTAATGTTGAAGTAAAAAGTGGAATTACCAAAGAAGATAAAATCAAAGTTTGGAATCAAATTAAGAAGCCAGAGTTTGGGAATTAATTTTTTTTAACAAAAAGTGTAACAATAACAATCAATAGTATACAAATAGGTATTGTGAAGTAAACTAAAAAACTTTATTGTTTTTGGTGAGCCTCCATTCTGACCTCTTAAAATAAAGAAAAACGGATGAAAGTTAAAATTTCAATTATTTGCTGTATCCTTCTTGGGATGATCACTATGCAAGCGCAGGAAAAAAAGTGGACGTTAAGGGAGTGTGTAGAATATGCTTTAGAAAATAATATTACAATTAAGCAATCTGCCCTTAATGTAGAAAATGCAGCTATAGATAAAAGCGATGCCCTAGGTAATTTTTTACCGTCTTTAAATGGTTCAATTTCAAATTTCTGGAGATCAGGTTTAGCTACTGACCCAATTACGAACACTAATAGTACGCAAACTTTTAGAAGTTCATCTTATGGTTTAAACGTCGGAATCACTCTGTTTGATGGTTTACGAAATGTAAAACAATTTCAGAGAGCCAAACTAAATAAATTGCTGAGTCAATATAACCTTGGCAAATCAAAGGATGATATTGCATTGTTTGTAGCTAATAGTTATTTACAAGTACTTTTAAATAAAGAGTCATTAAAAGTTATAGAAAAGCAACATGATATTACTTTAGAACAACTTAAGCGGACTAAGGACTTGGTGGAAGCTGGTGTGTTACCGCAAGGAGATTTATTAGAAATAGAGGCTACTTCGGCAGATGAATTAACACGTATAGTACAGGCAGAAAATGCTGTATTGATTGCTCGTGTTGGGTTAGCACAAACGTTGTTAATTAAGGATTATGAGAAATTTGATATTGCAGAACAGGAATATCTAATACCTTCAGCTTCTATACTTAATAAGCCGATTGAAGAAATTAGGTCTAGTGCTAGAGCAGCGAGATATGAAGTTCAAATAGCAGAACAGAATAAATTAATAGCAGAGAAAGATTTGCAAATAGCAAGAGGAGCTTATTACCCAACATTAAGTGGTTCGTTTGGGTACAATACAAGCGAAGTAGGGAATAATTCATTTGTTAATGGAGGTCTTGATCCAGATAATCCTATCACTGTTCAAGAAATAGGATTTGTAGGAGGCTCGGGAGAAGCGGTTTTCCAAAACAGTCCAAATTTTCTTATTCAAGAAGTTGGTCCAACACCTTTTATAAAGCAGCTTTATCAGAATGATGCACTCTCTTATGGGCTATCTCTTTCTGTTCCAATTTTTAATGGATTTGCTACTAGAAATAATGTAAAAAGAAGTAAAATCAATGTGAAACGAACTGAGTTTCAATTAGAGCAGGCAGAATTAGATCTTGATAGTAATGTGTATCAGGCATATTTAGATGCCAAGGGATCCGCAGAAGCATATGAAGCTTCTCTTGTTGCAGTGAAAGCTCAAGAAAGGGCATATGAGTACGCTAAAGATAGGTACGATGTAGGAAGAACTAATGCCTTTGATTTTAGTCAATCAAAGTTTAGATTAGAAAATGCACAAAGTAATGAGGTGCAAGCAAAGTTTGATTATATATTCAAAATTAAGGTGTTAGAGCTTTATTTTGGAATAAAAATAGCAGATATTAAATTGTAAATAAATAATGGTCTATTTGGGCTGTTACCCAAAAGATCGTAATTTCATCCAATAGAATTAATTTTTTAAAGTAAGCCATGAGTAGAAAAACTTTACTAATCATATTAATAATTGTTGTCGTTTTGGTTGTAGGATTGGTCTTTGGTAAAAAGGCGGGATTGTTTGGTAAAGACGGAAACTTGAAAGAAGTGGAAATATCAACAATTGAAAAACTTGATATTATTGAAACTGTTTCCGCAACAGGTAAAATTCAGCCTGAAGTAGAGGTTAAGTTATCCTCTGAGGTTTCGGGTGAAATAATTGATTTGCCAATTAAAGAAGGACAACAAGTAAATAAAGGAGATTTGTTAGTTAGAATTAATCCAGATATTATCCAATCAGGATTGAATAGATCTCAGGCGGCTTTAGAAAATACGAGAGCTGGTTTAAGACAAGCAGAGGCTAGTCTTAAAGAAGCAAAATTAAGTTATGATCGTAATAAAGAGTTGTTTGATAAAGGAGTTATTTCTAAAGCAGAATGGGATAGTTCAGTTTCTGCATATGAAGTGGCCGAAGCGGCAAAACAGTCGGCTTTTTATAGCGTAAAGAGTTCTCAAGCTACCGTAAATGAAGCAAAAGATAACCTGAGTAGAACAACTATTTATGCTCCAATGAGCGGGACCGTTTCTAAATTGTCTGTAGAATTAGGTGAGCGAGTTGTAGGAACACAACAAATGGCAGGAACGGAAATAGTGAGAGTTGCCAATTTAAGTAACATGGAGGTTGAAGTAGATGTTAATGAAAATGATATTGTAAAAATATCCCTAGGTGATTCTACTATAGTAGAGGTTGATGCCTATCTTAAAAAGCAGTTTAAAGGGTTAGTTACGGAAATTGCAAATTCTGCAGAAAGCACATTGAGTGCAGATCAGGTTACTAATTTTAAAGTAAAGGTTCGTATTCTTGAAGAATCATATAAAGACTTAATAAAAGATAAACCAGAGAGCTATTCTCCTTTTAGACCAGGAATGACCGCAACTGTGGATGTTATTACCAATAAAAGAGAACAAGTGATCGGTGTACCTATCAGTGCGATAGTTATAAAAAGTGACACTTCTAGTAATGTGAAGAGATCTTATACGAAAGAAAAGCTAAAGGAGTCTGATGAAAAGTTCGAATGTGTATTTGTGAAAGATGGAGGAGCGGCTAAATTAAGAGTGATAAAAACAGGTATTCAGGACGATAGTAATATAGAAATTACAGAAGGTTTAGAGGTTGGAGAAGATGTTATTATAGGACCTTATAATGTCGTGACCAAAACACTAAAAACAGGCGATAAAGTATCTTCTAAAAGCGATAAGAAAGAGACTAAAGAATAATATAATAAATAAGGGTATCTTTGCATAAATTTTTTTAAAAGATGCCTTATATTCTTTGTTTAGAAACTTCTACAACTAATTGTTCGGTTGCTTTGTCTAAAGATGGTAAAGTAATTGCTTTTAAGGAAGATTACGACATTAAATATTCTCACGCAGAACGTTTACATCAGTTCATAACAATTGTCATGAAAGAAGCTGGGATAGCTTTAGATAAACTTGATGCAATTGCTGTAAGCAAAGGACCCGGCTCGTACACAGGTCTTAGAATTGGTGTTTCTGCTGCAAAAGGCTTGTGTTTTGGCTTAAATATTCCTCTAATATCTGTTAGTACATTAGAAGGACTTGCTTTACAAGTAAAATCAATGGAAGGTTTTGTTGTTCCTATGCTAGATGCAAGGAGAATGGAAGTATATTCTGCGGTTTTTTCAAGTGATTATAAACAAGTACGAACCATTGAAGCAGAAGTGCTTTCAGAGGACTCTTTTAGTACGTATTTAGAAAACAAGCAAGTATTTTTTATAGGTAATGGGGTAGCTAAGTTCGAAGAGATCTGTAATCATAAGAATGCTAAGTTTATAACTGATAAGTTACCATCCGCTGTGGAGATGGGAATCTTAGGCTATACTAAGTTTTTAGAAAAGGATTTTGAAGATGTTAGTTATTTTGAGCCTTATTACTTAAAAGATTTTGTCGCAGGTTAATAGATATACCATTCCTTAATTGTTGTGAAAGGATATAATAAACAAAAAAGCCATCTACATAGACAGCTTTTTTAATTATTTACTCTAAATTATTAGAGCTTATATTTTTCTAAGGTTTTTAATTCCTTCTACTTCTAGTGCTTAGGAGACTTCTCGAAGGATTGCCATCCATATTTTTTAGTGCATTATATCTAGAAACGAGACGGATTAAATCTTCTTCCTTTCTAACCTTTATCTTTTCCTTTTTCATATACATTTTTAACTCCTCTTCCTTATCGCCAAGAGCGGCTAAAACCTTCTTTTTATTCATGGGAAGTTCCATGATTACACCACGTTCTTCTAAATAGTATTTGGTTTTTATCTGAACCTTTCCTGGAGTAGCCGTACCACTGGCTGATCCTCTTTTATCCGGTTCAGTAATTTTTACGTTATACTTTTTATATATTCTGTATTGTTCATTTAGTTCAACAAGAACATAGTATCCACTTCGTTTTAAACCTCGTTGGGTTTTAAAGTTGCAGTAGTAATAATAATCTCCGTCTATCCTCGCATGGGCAGTTGGATTCTTTAATAGTTCAAATAATTCTGAACCTTTTTTATGTTCTAAAGCATCATTATAGGCATTATAACGGAGCTTGGTGTCAAAAGTTCCAGACTTTTCATCTATGACACTTGCATTTTTGTATTTAAGGCTCTTAAATATGGAACCATCATACTCATCAAAAGTAGTAACTCTCTTGGCTGGTTTTAATAAAGATTGCGGTAATTGTGCAAATAAAACCGGGGACATTATTAGAAATAGAAATTGTAATATTTTTCTCACGGTATATTGATTTAGGTGAATTAAACTTAATGAAAAGGGAGTTTAAATGCAAAAATATAAGTTTTAATACATAATTTTTATCAATTCTTTAATAGAATAACATTTTTTACGGTATATCAATTAGAAATATTGAATTTTATTAAAAAATTAGCATCGTTTTTCTGTGGTAAAACAGTAAAAAATGAACGAAAACGATGTTATTTTGTAAGAAAAAACTTCAAATAAAAAGCTAAAAGCTTGATTTACTTATTAAAACAAATATTACGAGAGGCTATAAAAATAGGATTGAATTAATAATATATTTTTTTAAAAAAAATTAAATTTTTGATAATTGAATGAATGAAATAGATTTATATCTTTTTAATGAGATATATAAAAAGCATCTCATTATTTGTGAGATGCTTTTTATAATATAGAAGTAATTAATTATTTTATTTCGAAAGAAATCTTTAAAATTACTCGATACTCTTTAATTTGATTGTCATCAATAATCATTTTTTGATCAGATACCCAAGCAGATTTGATGTTTTTAACTGTTTTACTAGCTTCTTTGACACCGTTTCTAGCTGCATCTTCCCAACCTTTTTCTGATGATGCTATTACTTCTATTACTTTAACAATTGCCATTTTAATAATTTTTTGGTTAATATTTTATAAAAGAATCTCTAATATACAAGATACTTTGTTCTTTTTTTAATATTTACCGCTATTATTTTTATGGTTTTTTCGATATCATTAAAGATTATTCGATAAACTACCCATTTATAGCTTCTACAAACTCTACTTTGTCTTTTAGCATTTCTTTTAGCATATTTTCGATACCATTTTTTAATGTAAAAGTAGAGGATGGACATCCACTGCAGGCTCCTTGTAAAATTACTTTTACACCTTTACTCTCTGGATCATAAGAATCGAACATAATATTACCTCCATCACTAGCAACAGCGGGTTTAATATATTCTTCTATAATATTTACAATATCTTTAGAGGTGTCATCTAGTTTTTCAAAATCAGCCTCTGCCTGTTTCTCTACTTGGCTTTTTGATGAAGTAGCGTTTTCTGATAAAACTTCTTTACCTTCTTCTAGATATTCTCTTAAGAACTCTCTTATCTCTAAGGTGATATCATTCCAATCTGCCATATCGTACTTATTAATTGAGATATAATTCTCATCAATGTATACTTCTTTTACAAAAGGAAAATGGAATAGTTTTTCTGCGATAGGAGCTTCTTTAGTATCATCAATGCTCTTAAATTCGTGCCCACTTGTTACTAATTTTTTATTTGCTACAAATTTAAGTACCGCAGGGTTAGGTGTACTTTCTGCATAAATAGTAATAGGTACTTTTTTTGTTGAAGAAGTTTCGCTAATAACAGGTTGCCCGCTATTTAAATAGGTTTTTATTTGTTCTGCAACTTCGTCTTGTACATCACTCCATTCCACAATATCGAATTTATCTATGGCAATAAAATTTTGAGCAATGAATACTCTTTTTACAAAAGGAAGGTAAAATAACTGCTGTGCCAAGGGAGAATTTTTGGCGTGATCTATATTTTCAAATTCATAGCTAGTATGTTGAGTTAAAAAATAATTGGCCTCAAACTTTATAATACTTGCATTAGAAGTTGGTTCTATTTTTATTTCAAAAATCTTTTCCATAATCTAATTTTTGGCAAATTTACTAAAAAGTAATTCCATATGGAGTAGGGTTTATAAGATTAAGAATGTTTTAATACTGGGCTTTAAAGATATGTTCTTGTAAAAATTTATATATTTGAAGCTGGCAAGAAATAATATTTTAATTTGGGAAAAGAAATATTAAAGCCCCACAATATAAGCTGTATTAAATAGTTTATATTGAAATAATTAACCTAGTTTTTCCTTTTTTTTAAACCTAAAGCCTCTAATGAATTTGAAGAAATATTATTTGTTGTTTGCTATATTGACCTCACAACTTATTTTTTCTCAGGAAGGAATTCCAGTTTATGCAGATTATCTTTCTGACAATCTATATTTGGTTCATCCATCTATGGCAGGAGCTTCTAATGCGAATAAAATAAGACTTACTGCTAGAAAACAGTGGTTTGATGTTGATAATGCGCCTAGTACACAATCGGCTAATGTTAATTTTAGAACTGGTGATAAAGTCGGTCTGGGAGCTATTGTATATCGAGATGAGAATGGGCGTTTCTCGCAAACAGGAGTATTTACGACTTTTGCGTATCATCTATTGTTTTCGAGAGATCGAACTGATCTTAATATGTTGTCTTTTGGGATTAGTGGAGCTTTTATACAGTCTAATGTAGATGAAAGAGGACTAGATGATCCATTAGATCCAGATCCTGTTATTATTGGAAGAGAACAAAAAAGTGGATATTTTAATTTGGATGTAGGTATGTCTTACCATTATCTTGATTGGTATGCTCATTTTACGGTTAAGAATATTTTACCTTCTACCAGAGAAATTTTTGATAATGCTAATAATACTATCCTAGAATCAAATAACCAGAGAAGATATATTTTTTCGGTAGGATATGTGTTTGGACTATCAAATGGTCCTTGGAGCTTAGAGCCATCAATTTTATATCAATCAACAGATCAAACTAAAGAAAGTACGATAGATGGAAATTTAAAAGTATATAGAAGATTTGGAGAATTGGCTACATTGTGGGGAGGACTGTCTTATAGAAGAAGTTTTGATGGTGCAGAATTTTCTCAAACAGGTGTAGAAATTGAAAGTCAAAAACTTCAATATATAACTCCTTTTCTAGGAATAAATTATAAGAATTGGATGGTAGGGTACACCTATAGTTATCAATCCAATTCAGTTGTCTTAAGTAATGGAGGTTTTCATCAGCTGACATTAGGATATGACTTTGGCAAACGAAAAGAAAGATGGAATTGTCATTGTCCTGCCGTTAACAATTAAGAATATTTACATTGATAAAAAACAAAAAAGCAAGCTTTTCAAAGCTTGCTTTTTTTATTTAACGTCTGTTCCGGTAAATTTTAGTCGTTTGTCTTTTATTGGAACCAAAGATGATAATTCATAAACGTTTTTATAACCATATCCATATAGGTTAATATATGTAGGGATATTTAACGCTAAAGGAATACTTTTTGAAGGGAAATTTATAGTATCCCCATCGATATTATTATTACAATAGATTAAGATTCTGGTTTCCTTGTTAAGGATGAGTTTCGCTAATTTTTCTTTAGTAAAATCTGAAAAATTTAAATTGACTGCTCCTTTTAGATGTTTTTTGTTAAAAGCTGCTTCGGATCTAGTGTCTAATAAAATGGTATTTGGTTCGGTGGCAAAATCAAGGAACGTATCTAAGTGTATTAATCTCGATTGTCTATGTTCCATAACTTCTTCTGTAATTTCTATAAATGAATTATAATCAACTTTTGAGTGTTGTAGTTCATTGTTTTTTTGAGAGATCATAGTTATTGGGATTAGTAAAATGACTAGACTTTTTTTTATCGTTTTCATATGTTTTATTTTTTCCAACTAAAAGATTTTCTTTCTCCTTGGTTTTTAATCGCTTTGATTAATGCGGCTTCTAAATTGGCATCATCTTTTTTGCTATTATTTTTGATATACACCAAACGCTTCTTATTTAGCTCTTGTATTTTCTTCTGTATTTCTTTTCGTTCATTACTTTTTTGAGCTACATATTGTTTTATTTCTGTTTTGGATTTATCTTTAAGCTCTTGTGGTAGTTCTTCCTTTTCAATTTCTTCTAATTCAAAATCTTTGTCTTCGGCTGCATCCACAAGATCCCAGCTTTTGTTTTTGTAGAATCCAGAACTTTTACTAATAGTTCTACTAACAGCATTAGCTGCGCTATATGATCTCGCATTACGATCTTGTTCCGCTTGTAAACCGATTTTTTTAGAACCTTCGTTACCGTAGTAGATATATGTATTGTTTAGTTTTCTATTTAGTTGTAAGATAATATCGTCATAAGGAGTAGCTATATGTATAGTTTCTCTATTATGATCAATAGCGCTATATTCTCCATTAGTAAGGTTGGCTCCATCTTTCCATTTAGTTTGGATGCCTTGCTTATAATTACCACAAAATATAGTGTTAATAGTAATGTTTTTCTCTTTTGCATTAGTGGCAGCATCCTTATAATTTATTGGACCTTGAGTAAATGGTTCATTACCCGCTATGAAAATTAATTTAAGGTGATCATTATTTTTTTTCCAATCAAGTTGATTTATTGATGTGTTAATTACTTTACCACAATATTCATTTCCTCCATTCGTCGTTAAAGAAAAAAGTTCTTTAGATATTTCATCTAGATCATCAGAAAAAGGTAGTACCTGTCTAATATAACCTTCTTGAGAAGGTAAACGATCGTTACCATATTCATATAAAGCAATTTGAAGTTTTATATTATAATGACCACATTTTGCATAGGATAACTCATTTACGATTTCCCATAATTGAGCTTTTGCTTGATCAATTAAACCATCCATACTGTTGCTAGTGTCTAATAACAGAGCAACCTGAATGTTTCTTGTATCTGGATCTGTTTTAGTAGTGTAAATTTCATATGATTTTTCGGTCTTTAATGCTAGGTTAGAATCATTATTGTTTTTAGCATTACAGGAGATAGGAACGATTAATAAGCATAATAGACTCCATACATATATTGTTTTCATAATTGTTACTTTTTTTAATTTAGGCTAAAACTATGATGATCTTTTTTAGATAAAAATCATTAATGAGTAAGAAACTATTATGGATGAGTGAAAAACGCTATTGAGTTAGGGAAGTATCTTTTTTTTATATAGAAATGGATGAAAATAGGAATTCTCGTCAAATTCGGATTTTAATATCCCATATAATTGGATTAAGTTTACCTTGACTATTTAATATATGATGAATAAATTTTATTTTATTTTACTGATAATGTGGTTTTTGCCAAATGTTGAGTACGCTCAGGATAATGCACGAACACTTGAGAATGCCAGTAATAATACTGTTACAATAAGAGGTACTGTAAAGGAAGATGAAAGTCTGCGTCCTTTAAAAAATGTAGAAATTAGAGTTATAGGTGGTAAGACATACCGCACTGATAATTTAGGGGATTTTAAAATACAAGCTAAAATAGGAGATCAGATTATTATTAGTCACGATAATTTTAACACGGTTTATCATACTATTCAAAGTAGAGAAAGAATTGATGTAAAAGTTCAAGAAGATCCAGAATCATTAAGTAGAGGAAGTGATAGAAAGCAAAAGAAATTATCCGCAGAATATGGATTACATCTTGCTGCTGCAAGAAGTTCTATGAAAAAAGATGCAACCACTAGTATTGATTATGTAACAAAAGCTTTAGAAACCATAGAAGATGGTGATACTTTTGGAGATGAGAAAAAGGCTGAACTTTTTGAGACTTTGGGTGATATTTATGCATATTGGAAACAACCGGATTTAGCAGAAACTAACTATATAACTAGTTTAAGTAATAAGTTTAACGCCGACGTAAAAATTAAGTTAGGAAACGCTCAATTACAGATTAAAGATTATGATGCTTCTCTGCGAACTTTTAATCAGTTAAAGAAATCAAGATTAAACGCGACACAACGAATACAAATTTATAGAGGATTAGGAGATAGTTATAAAGGTAATGGAGATAACGAGAATGCAATTAGTAATTATAACATAGCACTGTCGTTTGCTCAAAAGAACAATGCCGAAGACAATGTTATTGAATTAAATTCTAAACTTGCAGTAATGCTTCAGATTCAAGGAAATCTTGATGATGCTGAAGAATATCTTGGAAATTCCGTGCAGCTTGCAAGTAAAAGAAGTAAAAAATCTTCAGCCATACAACGGGCAAAAGCCGCTGATTTTTATAATAAGAATAATAGCTTTGATAAAGAGATACAGTTACGTAAAGAAGCTCTAGAGGATATTCAGGATATAGAAGAGAAAGAAGCGTTTAGTCCAATCAAAAAAGATAGTGTTACACTCGAATCTAATGCTACAGAGGACAGAGCAATTACTTCGCAGGTTCAGAATTATAAAATAGCAAATGCATTTGCTGCTCAATCAGAATATGATGAAGCGATACCTTATTTAGAAGAAAGTATTAAGAAAGCTGCTTCAGAAAATGATCTTGTTGTTCAAAAAGATGCTACAAGGAAATTAGGTGAGGTTTATAGAGAAAAGGGAGAATTAGGAAAAGCTTCTGAAGCTTTTGAAGAATATGAAGTTATCATAGATAAATTATATATTCAAAAAGAACAAGAAATATCACAAGCGACAAGATTTAATCGCGAACTTGTTCAAAAAGCTAATCGTATAGCAACTTTAGAAAAGGATAGAGAGCTTAATGAGAGTAGGTATCAATTAGCGTTTAAATCTCAAGAATTAGCTGAACAACAAAAAGTAATTATCTACTCATTGATTGGTTTATCTGTTTTATTGTTTTTTGCTGCTTATTTAATGTACCGAAACATAAAACAACAACGGTATGCTAATAATTTATTAGCGCTTAAATCTTTGCGTTCTCAGATGAATCCTCATTTTATTTTTAATGCTTTAAATTCTGTTAACACTTTTATAGCAACCAGCGATGAAAGAGCAGCAAATAGATATCTTACTGATTTTTCATTGTTAATGAGAGCTGTTTTAGAAAATAGTGAAGAAGATTTTATTCCCTTGGAAAAAGAAATAGAATTACTGGAGTTATATGTGCAATTAGAACATTTTAGGTTTCAGGATAAGTTTGAGTATAGGATAGATGTTGATCCAGAAATAGATATTAAACAATATATGATACCTCCAATGTTATTACAGCCATATGTGGAAAATGCTGTTTGGCATGGATTACGATATAAATCGGAAAAAGGGTTGTTGTCTATAGATTTTAAAAAGAAGGATAACGATACTATCGAAATAATAATAGCAGACAATGGAATTGGAAGAGAAAAGTCAATGTCATTAAAAACACTAAACCAAAAGAAGCAGAAATCACAAGGGATGAGTAATATCAAAAAAAGAATTCAGATACTCAATACTATGTATAAAGATAAAGTTGATGTTTTTATATCCGATTTAGCTCATCAGGAGGATGGAGCAGGAACTAAAGTTAAATTATTACTTAACAAGGATAATTGATTAAAAAAAAAATAACTTATAAATAAATTAAAACTGTGAATTTAACAGCAATTGTAGTGGATGATGAGGCAAATAGCCGAGCGATTCTTAAAAATTATTTGAATAAATATTGCCCATCTGTGACGGTTTTGGGAGAGGCAGCCAGTGTTCAGGAAACATTGAAACTTTTGGAATCTAATAATCCGGATTTGTTATTCCTTGATGTAGAAATGCCTTATGGAAATGCTTTTGATTTATTGGAGCAAGTACCAGATAGAACATTCGAAACTGTTTTTGTAACTGCCTATGATCATTATGCTGTAGATGCTTTAAATGCACAAGCTACTTATTATTTATTGAAACCTATAGCAATTGATAACCTAATAAAGGCAGTAGATCATGTTGGTCATATAAAAGAACGTGAGAAGGAGTTACAAGATAAAGTATTAACTCCAAAAATATCTCCTACAGTTGATGGCAAGATTACGATACCACAACAAGATGGCTTTGAGGTATTAAAAGTTTCCGAAATTTTATATTGTCAGGCCGATGATAATTATACAAAGATATTTCTCAATCAAGGACAAAAGTTGGTCAGCAAAACATTGAAGTATTTCGAGGATTCTTTAAAAGAACACGGTTTTGTTAGAATCCATAAGAGTTATTTGGTTAATGTAAACACTATAGTAAAATATAAAAAGGGTAAAGGAGGTAGTGTCCAATTATCATCAGGAAAAGAGCTTATGGTATCTTCTTCTAAAAAAGGTACGTTACTCGATTACTTTAAGTAAAATAGACTCAATTAGCTATGGTGTTTTTGGTGTTGTAGGGTTCAATATATGCTACCGTTTTTCTTGTTTTATAAGCAGGAGAATCTAAGAATAATGTTTTTACTTGATTATCCCAATCTTTTATAATATCGAAATAACTAGTATTTACTACAGCCATAATTTGGTTGCAGTCATCACAAATATGTTTTTGATACTCCAGAAAATAATGTGCAAATTCATGAAATGCAACTACTTTCAATATTTCTGGATCTAACATTGTAATCCAGTTAATTATTATATTTTCTACGTTGTTGTTTTTATCTCTGGTTAACATACCTAGTGTAGATCCTTTGGATGAGACGGTAAGAGTATCGACTATATCAATATTTTTAAGTTTAAATAGTTTATCGTAATATTGAATATTGTATTCTTTACAATATTCAAAGAATTTATCTAAGTGTGGTTTCAGTCTTCCATCAATTTTGACATCATTTTGAGCAATAATGGTATTTGCGCAAAATAATAATCCAAAAAGCGCTATAATGCTCCTCTTCATAATTACTATAGGGGTAAAAAGGTTTATTAATATCTTGTTGGCTGTAAGTGTTTAACAACTAATAGATTATCGAATTAAACAAAAAAATAATCTTAATGAATATATGAAGTGTTAAAAATCAACAAAATGCGCTTTTTTTAACTAAAATTATTAAAAAGAAGATTTTTAATTAAGATACTTTTAAAACTCTAATTGATTAGTGTCTGTTGAGATATTACTTTTTTTAAGGATATTTTGAAGAACCGAAAGTCTTCCATTAGTAAAGAATATATGTGATCCTTCTGAAGCGTTTTCGTTTAATAAATCATTATTTGATAAAATAACTTTAGTTTGTCTTGCTACGGCCTCACCAGAATCGATAATTATGATGTTTTTAGGAAGAATCTTTTTTAAAACCGGAATTAGATAGGGGTAATGGCTACAACCTAATACAAGGTAATCTATGTCTTTTTCTACAAGAGGTTGGATGTAGGAAGATAAGAGGGTAAGCATTTCTTCGCTATAGATTTTACCAGCTTCAATGAGTTCTACTAAGCCTGTTCCGATTACTTCTATTACTTCTGTGTTATTAGTGTATAAATCTGATGTAGTAGCAAAGAGTTCGCTAGATAAGGTGCCTTTAGTGGCTAAGATGCCTATTTTTTTAGTTTTTGTTTTAAGAGCGGCAGGTTTTATTGCCGGTTCTATGCCAATAAATGGGACATCGAATTGATTTCTAAGAGTTTTTATAGCATTTGTCGTCGCGGTGTTACAGGCCACAACAATTATTTTACAATTTAACTCTAAGAGTTTTTTTGTGTTTTTAATACTTAATGATATTATTTCTTCTTTACTACGTTTTCCGTAGGGGGCAAATTTACTATCAGCTAAATAAATTGTGTCTTCATTCGGAAGCGCAATTGCAATTTCTTTCCAGATAGATGTCCCTCCAATTCCTGAATCAAAAATACCGATTGCTTGTTTTTTCATTTTTATAATGATGTACTTCTCAAAAATAAAAAAAACAGTGAGTATTTGGACTCACTGTTTTTTTATTTTATGTTCTAAAAGTAATTTTTTAGATACCTAAATCTTTTTTTACATCTGCCATTAAATCTTTACCATCAGCTAGGATAACTCCTGTTCCTGTTGTAGAATCTAATACATATTGAAATCCTTGTGCTCTCGCAACTTTCTGGATAGAAACACGAGCGTTTTCATATATCGGCTTTAACAATTCAATTTCTTTTTTCTGAAGATCTTGTAAAGCATTTTGTCTGTAATCACCGATACTTTTTTCAGTAGCCTGAACTTCTTGTGCTCTTTTAGCGTTTTCTTCTTCTGTCTTAGAAGGAGCTTCTGCCTGGTACTTTTTCATTGTATTCTGTAATTCCAAAACCATATTTCTGATTTCAGCTTCGTATGTTTTGTTTAGTTTTTCAATTTCACTCTTGGCAGCTTTAAAAGCAGGCATTGCCTCCACAAGCTCTTGTGATGCAATATGAGCTACTTTGGATTGTGCATTTACGAAACTTGATGCTCCAAGGATTAATGCACAAGCTACTAATAGGGTTCTAAACTTTTTCATTTTAATAATATTAAGTGTGTTATAAATTTAAAAATTAATTTCTCTAATTATCGTTAGTTTCTCCATCTTTATTATCATCATCGTCAGATTGAGAGTCATTTTTCAATTTTTCTTTTAATGCTGTTATAGAATCTTTTTTTCTTTTTTGCGCTTCTAACAGTTTAGCTCTTCTAGCTTCAAATTCTTTTTTCTTTGCTGCTCTGATAGAATCTCTTGCAGCTTTTCTTTCGGCTAATAGCTTTTCTCTCTCAGCTTGTTTTTTAGAAGTTGACTTTTCTCTATCTGTTACTTCTTTTTCTTGTTCAGAATTTCTTTTCTCAGCTCGTTCTAATGCCTTCTTCTCTTTTTTACTGTTTACTTGCTTTCTTTTAGAAGCTCTATTGATTCTTAATAATATTTGATCACTTATGTCGTGTCTGTCAGCAGAATAAAGCATTACTAAGTCTGCCGATTTGTCAAATATGAAATCATATTTTTTATTTTTTGCTACTTCCTGTACTGCAACAAAAACTTGGTCTTGTACTGGTTGCACTAATCGTTTCTTTTGAATAAATAAATCGCCATTAGGACCAAATCGCTTTTGCTGATATTCTAGGATCTCTTTTTCTCTAAAGAAAATATCTTCTTCTCTTTCTTCGATTAATTCTTTAGTGAGAAGAACACGCTCATTATTGAGGTCTTTTCTCATTTCTTCAACTTCTTTTAATTCAGCTTCAATTTCGACTTTCCATTTCTGAACTTTTGTCTCCAAATCTGCAGAGGCTTCATTATATTCAGGTACATTTTCTAAAATATAATCCATATCGATATATCCGACTCTTATACCTTTTTGAGCTTCAGCTGTATTGGAGAAAGATAACCAAAGGATAGCTGCTAATACTAAAAGAACTTTTGTTTTCATGATCCTGTTTTGTTTATAGAAATAATCGTGCCAAAATTAAAATTGTTGTCCAATGATAAAGTGAGTCTCCCATCCATTATTTCCTGTCGTACCTGGAATTGGGTCAAAACCGTACCCAAAATCAATACCCAGCAATCCAAAGGCTGGCATAAAGATACGTAAACCTGCTCCAGCAGAACGATTTAATTGAAATGGATTGAATCCTCTAAAGCTATCATAAGATGCTCCACCTTCTAAAAACGTCAGCATATAAATAGAAGCTGATGGTTTTAGAGTAATAGGATAACGAAGCTCTAACGAATATTTATTATAAATTGTTGCCCCATCTTCTATAAAATCTGGATCATTTGCTCTACTTAATGGTATTAGCGATTCGTTTGGATATCCTCTAAGTGCTACAACTTCTCTTCCGTCCAAGGATGTTGCTCCTAATCCATCTCCTCCTAAGAAGAACCTTTCAAAAGGAATATTTCCTCGATCATTATTATAAGCTCCAAGAAAACCATACTCAGCTCTGGTTCTCAATACCAATGGTTGTTTTCCTATTTTGGCAAGAGTTGTATACCAAGTAGCATCAAATTTTATCTTGTAATATTCTAACCAATCAAATCGTTCTTGATCTATTTCGCCGATTTCTTGATATGCCTCAGGGTTTGATGCTCCTCGACTAGCAATAATATTTGGATTTTCTTCTATAATTTGATTTCGTCTCTCTGCTAAATCACTATAGTCAGTACCATCCCATATTGAATAGGGGAGAGAAAGTTTAGCAATAAGATTAAATTCTGATCCGGATGTTGGGAAAATAGGATTTACAGCTGTATTATTTCTATTGATCCCTATAGTGTATGCAAGATTGTTAGATGCACCATCACCAAAGGTGAATAATCCTCTTGTAGTATAATTTTTTAGATTGTAATGTTGTATACTTATTGCCTGAGATAAAGTAAAGTAGTTGTCAGGCCAATTTAATCTTTTTGCAATACCAATAGATCCACCAGTAATCAAAAACTTACTATCTCTATCTACATCACGTGATCTTGGGTCTAATCTGAACTGAATCGTATGAGAAAAAGAGGTAGAAAGCTGAAATGGTCTTTTTCCTCCTAACCAAGGTTCGATGAATGATAAGCTATATGTTTGGAAGAATTGACTGGCTTGAGCTCTAACACGAAGCGTCTGACCATCTCCCATTGGTAAAGGACTATATGCTTCTTTATTGAAAATATTCCTGATCGAAAAGTTACTAAAGGCTAAACCTAAGGTTCCAACAAAACCTCCACCACCAAAACCACCTTGAAGCTCAATCTGACTCGCTCCTTTTTCAACAACAGGATAATTAATATCTATAGTTCCTGCTTGAGGGTCTGCATTTTGAAATTGAGGTTCTAATTGTTCTGGATCGAAAAATCCTAATTGTCCAATTTCTCTAACTGTTCTAACAACTAAATCTTTACTATAAATCTGACCAGGTTTTGTTCTTAAGATTCTATAAACAACATGATCATTTGTTTTGTCATTTCCAGTTACAGTAATATGATCAAAGTGAACTAATTTTCCTTCTCGAATTCGTATTTCAAAATCGATAGTGTCATTTTTTACATTCGTCTCTACCGCATCAATGTTAGAAAATAGGTATCCATTGTTCTGGTATAGATTGGTAAGGTCATTTGCATCTGGTTTGGTATTGTCTGCAATCTGTTTCTCTAGTAAAACCCCATTATAGACATCACCTTTTTTAATTACCAATTGTCTTGCTAACTGATTATCTGTATAGACGCTATTACCTAGGAAATTAATATTTCCAAAATAATATTTGTTCCCTTCTTCTATGGCAAGATTTAAAGAAACACTATTGTCGTCTTCTACGATTAAGGAGTCAGAAGTAATTCGCGCATCTCTATATCCTTTTTCTTTATACTTGCTAATGATACTTTCTTTATCATCTTGATAGTCATTTTTGATATACTTTGAGCGTTTCCAGAATCTCCAGAATTTTTTCTGCTTGGTATTTTTCATCGCTGCTCTCACCTTACCATCAGAGAATTGCTCATTTCCTTCAACTCTAATTTTATCAACTTTTACTCTATCGCCTTTATCTATGCGAACCAACATATTAACTTTATTGGTAGGTATAGTGTCTTTTACAGGAGTAGTGTTAATAATAACCTTTGTATTAAGGAAACCATCTTTACGATATTTATTGGTAATAAAATTTCGAGTGGTAGTAATTAGGTTTTCTGTTACTTTAGCTCCTGGATTAAGACTATTGTCTTTTACTAAATCCTCAGCTTTACGTTTTCTAACACCCTCAATTCTTGCTTGATTTAATTCCGGAACCTCTTGAATATTGATCTCAAGAAATGCTTTTTCTCCTTCAACTTTCGTGATGTAAAAATTAATATCACTAAATAATTCAAGATCCCATAATTTTTTTATTACCGCACTTATTTTGTCTCCAGGTAATGCAATTCGCTCACCATTCTTAAGACCTGTGAAGGTAATAATAGTGTTCTCACTGTAAGTAGATATACCTGTAACTTTTATATCGCCAATGATATACTCTTTTCCTGAAGTTCCAGGCAAATTTTGTGCTGAAATTGATACCGTATTTAATAAGATTACAATGAATGCTAAATACGTAAAAGGTAATTTTTTTGTCATCTTTTTAACTAAGCTGCTCACTAGTTTTTCCAAATCTTCTCTCTCTTTGTTGATAATTTAAAATGGCCTCAAACAAATCTGTTCTTTTAAAATCAGGCCATAATATTTCAGTAAAATATAATTCTGCATACGCAATTTGCCATAATAAGAAATTACTAATACGTTGTTCTCCACTGGTACGTATTAATAAATCTACATCTGGTAGTGTTTTGGTATACAAATGCTCATTAATGACTGCTTCATTTATAAGATGTGGCGAAAGTACATTATTTTTAACTTTAATACTTATATCTTGAATAGTTTTTATTAGCTCTTCTCTGCTACCATAACTAAGTGCTAATGAAAGTGTCATATGCTTGTTATCCTTAGTCTTTTCAATGACTTCCAGTAATTCTTTTCTTGCTTTTTGAGGTAAAGATTGGAGATTTCCAATTGCATTTAAGCGGATGTTGTTTTTTTGTAGCGTTTTAATTTCTTTTTTTAAAGAACTTACTAAAAGCTTCATTAAAGTCTCTACTTCTAACTTTGGTCTGTTCCAATTTTCAGTAGAAAACGCATATAGTGTAAGATATTTAATACCTATTTCGGCAGCCCCTTCTACTGCTTCTCTAACCGCTTTTGTTCCATTTTCGTGACCTACTGCTCTAAAAAGCCCTTTCTTTTTAGCCCATCTTCCGTTACCATCCATAATGATGGCTACGTGTTCTGGAATGTTAGAGTTAAGTTGTTCTTTATTAATCATTATTTTAAAATGCACAATAACATGGTATTCTTCCCCATGTGTAGGATAATGTTATTCCAGTAAATACATACCAATCATTATTATCCAAATTACCAAATCCTGTCCCAAATGCACTGTCTGGATCACTACCATCCAAATTATCAGTGAATGTATATCTTGCTCCAATTTCTGCACCAAGTACCCAGTGCCTTCCAATTGTTTTCTTAATTCCAACTACCATAGGAATTGATGCGCTCCATCTTTCGCTGTAGGAGCTAATCTGATTTCCATTGATAGGATCAACTGCTTTTGCACTATAATTGAAACCGGTTAAACCTGTATATAGATATGGAGTAAATTGTGGTTGAGAATCATATAGATACCAATCCCAGAAATTAAACTCCAATCCTAAAGAAAATTCTTTTACAGAATTGTTAAAACTGAAACCTCTTTGGACTCTTCTATCATCACCGTTAGCGTCATTTGATTTTAGATTAGCGTATAAAAAGGATGCTCTAAAAGCATGTCTTTTACTTCTATTCCATTTTCCAATTGCTCCAATAGCAAGCGCATTTGGTGCTATATAATAGGAAGATCCTACATCACCAATATAGTTAGAACCACCAAGCATTAGCCCAACCTCATAGGTTTGGCAGTTGATAGTTTGTCCAAAAAACAAAATTAATACAAAGGATGCTAAGTATCTCATAGATTTTCAAAAGTTTGCAAATATAACAATTAACTTTACTACACAAGAATTTGAGTAAAATAGTATGAATTAAAAAACACTTTTTAGTAGATTTTATTGTTTAATTACGTTTATCTTCACCCCAAAGCATTTTTTTTCTCAATGTTTTTAGGAAACTATCACCTTCTAAAACTACCATATTAATCTTAAAAGGAGCTTTTTTGATAACAACAGTGGTTTCATTTGGTAAGGTATGTATTCTTGAATCTAACGATACGAGATAAGTGTCTTCTCTTCCAGAAACCTGTAGTTTGACTTCTTTGTCATCAGGAATAACTAACGGCCGAGCATTAAGATTATGAGGAGCTATAGGTGTAAGTACCATACTTTCTGCATCTGGCATCATGACTGGACCGCCGCAGCTAAGCGAATATCCTGTGGAGCCTGTAGGCGATGATACAATTAAGCCGTCAGCCCAATATGAATTTAAAAATTCATCATTAAGACTTGTGTGTACAGTAATCATAGAAGTTGTATTTCTTCTACTGACTGCAATTTCGTTCATAGCAAAATTTAACACTCCGAATTTATTAGAAGGAGGAACGGTATCTATAGTTACAATTGTTCTTGGTGATATATAATATTTTTTATCTAGAATTAAATCAATAGTATCTTTTATCTCTTCTTTTTGGATAGTTGCTAAAAATCCTAATCTTCCCGTATTAATACCGGCAATTGGAATTCCTAAATCCCTTACATAAGTAATGGTCCTTAATATTGTTCCGTCTCCACCGATACTAAAGAAAAGATCATAAGAATGGTCTAATTCCTCGAACGTGCTAAAATGGGAGTAACTTTTGTCAATATCATCATGAAGATCAATTAACTCAAGAAAGTTCTTTTCAATTACTACTTCGATATTATTTTTGTCCAGAGCTTCGAGTAATTGTTGGATGTATATCCCAGATTTTTCATGATAGAACTGGCCGTAAATACCTATCTTCATTATAATTTAGTTTGTTTAAGTTATTACTCGATGTCTTAATTTATATATTAAGGTATTTTTCTAAATATTGAGATCTTTCTTTAAGGTTGTTTAGGAAAGAATCTTCGTGGTGTTTAGAAACAATATTGTAGCTATATCTTCTAAAGGTTTGTACAATATTATTGATGTCACTGTCATTTATTTTTAACGTAATCTGAATTACATCATTTTCCATATTAGAAATGAAAAGTCCAAGTAATTTAGCGTTGTTAGATTCTACAATTTGAGAAACCTCACTAAAAGAATAATCTAAAACACCTTTTTCTACAATCAAAATATTGCCTGGTTCACTAAGAAATGGAGTTTCGTTAAAGAGATTCATGATGTCTCTTAATTCAAAATACCCTTGATAATTGTTTGCATCATCAAGAACAGGCATAATATTAGAGTGGTTTTGAGCGAATGATTCTAATATATCAAGCCAATTAGCATCAGTTCTAACAAAAAAACCTTCCAAAGCGTATACATAGGATTCTAATTTTTTTTCAGTTTCGAAACACCTAACGTCTGCTTCAGAAATACAACCTACATACGTTTTGTCATTCAAAACAGGGAAATGAGTATACGTAAGCTCATTAAATAATAATTGTGCATCCACAACTTTAGCAGAAGTGGCAAGTGGCGCTATTTCATTTACTATGTATAAACTTGTCTTCATATTCCCGGGGCTTTTTGTGCAAATTAATCAAAAATATGTAACCGAGGCACTCTCAAGTTCGTATTTTTGTTATTTATTAAAGTTATATCAAAAACTATGACAAAGTTAAGTGTTAATATCAATAAAATTGCAACATTACGTAATTCTAGAGGAGGTAATACTCCAGATTTACTCAAAGTTGCTGCTGATGTTCAGAATTTTGGGGCAGAAGGTATTACTATACATCCTAGGCCTGATGAAAGACATATAAGATATCAGGATGCTTATGATTTAAAACCAATTGTACATACAGAATATAATATTGAAGGGAATCCAATTCCAAAATTCATAGAATTGGTTACTGATATTGTACCTACGCAAGTAACATTAGTTCCAGATTCAATAGATGCTATAACTAGTAATGCAGGCTGGGATACTATAAAAAACAAGAGTTTTTTGTCTGAAGTTATATCAGAATTTAAAAGAAATGGTATTCGAACTTCGATTTTTGTGGATCCAATAAAGAATATGGTAGAAGGTGCAAAAGAAACGGGAGCTGATAGAATAGAATTATATACTGAAGATTTTGCATCAGCGTATACAAAGGGAGATGAAAGTGTTATTAGTTCATATGCGGAGTGTGCTAAGATTGCTATGGATCTTGATATAGGTGTGAATGCAGGTCATGATCTTTCGCTGGATAATATCAAGTTTTTTAAAGGAAATGTTCCTGGTTTGCTTGAGGTTTCTATTGGACATGCTCTGATAAGTGAATCACTATATCTTGGATTAGAAAATGTGGTAAATATGTATCTACATAAACTCAAATAAATAATGAAGTTACATGCAAATGTTTTTGGAGAAGGTACTCCATTTGTAATATTACATGGATTTCTTGGTATGGGAGATAATTGGAAGACCCTAGCTAAGAAAATATCTGAACAAGGCTATCAAATACATTTGATCGATCAGAGAAATCATGGGCGGAGTCCACATAGTGATGAGTTTAATTATGAAATTCTTGCTTTAGATCTGTTGGAGTATTGTAGAGATCATGGGCTTGAGGATATAGTGTTGCTTGGTCATTCTATGGGTGGTAAAACGGCAATGCTTTTTGCTGCGAAGTATCCTGACATTGTTGATAAATTGGTGGTAGCGGATATAGGTCCGAAATATTATCCGTTACATCATCAGGATATCCTAGATGGATTGGATTCTTTAGATTTTGAAGTTTTAAAAAGTAGAGGAGATGTTGACAAAGCATTAGAGCTTTATGTCAGAGATGCTGGTGTCCGTATGTTTTTAATGAAAAATCTGTTTTGGAAAGAAAAAGGTCGACTAGGTTTGCGCATGAATTTAAATAGTTTGATTCGTAATTCTTCTGAAATAGGGGTTGCGTTATCGGAAGAATACTTGTACGCTGGCGATACTCTTTTCCTGAGAGGACAAAAATCTAATTACATAATAGACGAAGATATAGATCTTATAAAGAAACAGTTTCCTAAGTCAAAAATAGGGGAGATTTCTAACGCTGGACATTGGTTGCATGCCGAGAACCCTTCAGAATTTTTATTGACTTTGTTGGAATTTCTCAAAAATTGAACAAAAAATGTTATGTATGCATAATATTTTAATGATTTAGTTGGATAATTGGTATTTTCTACTAAATTTGGTGCTTTATTCTTATAAAAACAAAAACAATTTTAATTTATTATGAAAAAACTACTATTATTAGTTCTATTCGCCTTAGTGACATTGGTCACATATGCCGGTGGATATAGAGTTAGTGTGCAAGGACAGAGAGCTATGGCTATGGGGCACACAGGTGTTGCCGTGGTAAATAGTGCGGAGTTAGTATTCTTTAATCCAGCTGGTCTTGTATATTTAGAAAATAAGCTGAATATAAGTGCTGGTGCGAGCGGTATTTTTACTGACGTTATTTATCAAAATTCAGATCTTGGGATTTCTTCAGAAACTGATAGTTCTGTCGGTACGCCACTTAACTTATATGGATCTTATAAGGTAAATGATTGGTTGGCACTAGGACTTGGGGTGTACACTCCTTATGGTAGTGAGGTAACTTGGCCTACAGATTGGGCTGGTTCTCATTTAGTAAATAATATTGAATTAGCTGCAATTTATATTCAGCCTGTAGTTTCTATTAAATTATCTGACCAGTTTAGTATTGGGGGAGGACCTATTTTTGTTACAGGTTCTGTGAATTTTAATAGAAATGCTAATAGAACGACTACGGATATTGATGGAAATCGTGCTAATATTACTATAGATGATTCTGGAGTTAATAATTGGGGTTGGAGCGTAAGTGCTATGTTTAACCCAACAGAAAATTTTAGATTAGGATTTAGTTACCGTAGTGAAATTATTCTTGAAGCAGAAGGTGGAGAGGCGACTTTTTCTAATTTCCCTGTTACTACTGCTCCCGGTGTTCCTGCAAATGGAACTACTACTTTTAACGCAGAATTGCCATTGCCTGCGGAATTGACAGTAGGACTTTCTTATCAGTTCCATGATAAGTGGTTGTTTGCTTTTGATTATAACAGACAGTTCTGGGATGTGTACGAATCTTTAGATTTACAGTTTGGTAATGGAGCAACTTCTATTAATCCACGTAATTATAAGAACTCCTCGGTTTATCGTTTTGGATTGCAATATGACGCAACTTCTAAGATTTCACTTCGTGCAGGATACTATATTGATGAATCTCCTGTTCAATCTGGATTTTTTGCACCAGAAACACCTCGTAACGATTCTCAAGGTTTTTCAGGAGGTGTAAGTTTTGCAATTACTCCTAAGTTAGCAATTGACGCTTCTTTCTTTTATCTAAGGTTTGAAGAGGTTGATGCATCCTACGATTTTTATGAAGAAAATGGGCAGAATGTTCCATTTGGAGGAACATATAAATCAAGCGCATTTGCGCCAGGACTTGGTTTAACTTATAAATTATAAAATGAAGATGAAAAACAATATAAAATATTTAGCAATTCTGGCATTAGGTTTAGTAGCTTGTGAGCCAGAGTTTGACAATCCAATTGATGATGCTGGTGTTTATACTAGTGGAGAAGCTGATTTTTCTAATTATGTAGCTTTAGGAAATTCGCTAACTGCTGGTTTTGCAGATAATGCTTTGTATATAACGGGGCAAGAGAATTCATACCCAAACATATTATCTCAACAATTTGCTTTAGCAGGTGGAGGAGACTTTACCCAGCCTTTAATGGCGGATAATGCTGGTGGAGCCTTATTGGGAGGGACTCAGATTTTAGGAAATAGATTGGTATTAGCTTTTGATGCAGATGGTAATCCAGGCCCAACACCTTATACAGGCGCGATGCCGACAACTGAAATATCAAATAACCTAGGTGCTTCTTTTAATAACATGGGTGTTCCAGGAGCTAAAAGTTTTCATTTAGCTGCTTCTGGATATGGAAATGTTGCAGGTGTTGCTGCAGGTTTAGCAAACCCTTATTTTGCTAGATTTGCTTCTTCTGCTGATGCTACAGTTATTGCAGATGCAGTTGCCCAAAGTCCAACATTCTTTAGTTTATGGATAGGTAATAATGACATCTTAAGTTATGCTACTTCCGGAGGTGTGGGAGAAGATCACAATGTTACTGGAAATATAGATCCTACTACTTATGGAGGAAGTGATATTACTAATAGTAATGTTTTTGCTTCTGTTTATAGTAATTTGTTAGATGCTCTTACTGCAAATGGAGCAAAAGGTGTAGTTCTTAATTTGCCAAGTGTAACATCACTTCCATTTTTTACAACTGTACCAACTAATGCAGTACCTTTGGATGCGCAGACTGCTGCGTTTTTAAATTCGCAATTTGCTGCTTATAATACTCAAATACTTCCTGGATTGGCGGGACTTGGTGTAATAACTGCTGAAGAAGCTGGAAGCAGACAAATTAATTTTGTAGCTGGTCAGAACTTTGTAACTATAGTAGATGAATCATTAACTGATATCTCAACAATTATACAAGGAGCTCCTTTTAACTTAGATGCTCAAACAGCTGGGCTTTTAGGTCAATTAAGACAGGCTACTTCTTCAGATTTAATTCCATTAACATCAGCAGGTAATATAGGTGTTGATCTTACAGGAGACGGTAGTTTGATTACTGGGGTTTCTGTTCCTTTAGGAGATGCTGATGTATTGACAGAAGCAGAACAAGCTGCTGTAACTAGTGCTCAGGATTCTTTTAATACTACTATAAGAGCATTAGCGGCTGCTAATGGTCTAGCTTTTGTAGATGTAAAGTCAATCTTAAGTCAGGCTGCGGGTAGCGGTATTCCTTTTGATTCTGGAGTTGTAACTTCAACTTTTGTAACTGGTGGTGGATTCTCTTTAGATGGAGTACATCCTACACCAAGAGCACATGCGATTTTAACGAATGCAGTGTTAGAAGAAATCGAAGAAACTTATGGAGCTACTTTGCCTTCTGTTAATCCTGGAGATTACGGAACTGTTACACTTAGTAATGAGGTGAATTAATTTGCTTTAAGTTATTATATAAAATATATAAGCCTGCTATTATTTTAATAGCAGGTTTTTTTATTGTATTGTTTTTTGGTAATTTGAGAATCAATCTAAACCTATATATAATGAAATTCTTATTAAAAATGATTCTCAGTGCAATTGCTGTATTGGTGTTGGCAGAGATTTTACCGGGAGTTAATGTGGATAGTTATGTTAGCGCTCTTATTGTGGCGGTACTTTTGGCAGTTCTAAATGCTGTCGTAAAACCTTTGTTGGTTATTTTAACGCTTCCAGTTACTATTGTTACTTTGGGATTGTTTTTATTGGTAATTAACGCGGCGATAATATTAATAGCAGATCATTTTGTTTCAGGTTTTGGAGTTAACGGTTGGTTATGGGCATTAATATTTAGTGTTTTGTTATCCGTGTTTCAATCTATATTGTACTCTATTTTAAAGAAAGATAAAAGCTAACTGTTTTTCAGGAAGTTAAAACTTTGTTGAGTTGTAAAAAAGTATTACTTTTGCAACCCGATTTTTAGTACAAAAAAGTAGAGATAATGAATATTTCAAAAGAGCAATTAGACGATTTAAATGCTGTAGTGACAGTAGATATTGCAAAAGCAGATTATAGCGATAAGGTAGATAACATTCTTAAAGATTATCGCAAAAATGCCAATATTCCTGGTTTTAGAAAAGGCCATGTTCCTATGGGATTGGTAAAAAAGCAATATGGGAGAGCAGTTTTAGTAGATGAGGTAAATAAATTGTTGCAAGATGCTCTAAATAAGTATCTAACAGAGGAGAAATTAGATGTTTTAGGAAATCCATTACCGAAAGAGCAAGAAAACTTTGACTGGGATTCTGATGATTATTCTTTTGAATTTGAATTAGGTTTGGCGCCAAAATTTGAGGTAAAACTTAATGGTAAGAAAGCTATAACACATTACAAGATTGTAGCTAGTGACGAAATGATCGATAATCAAATCAAAACAATCCAAAAGCAATATGGTAAATTAGTGCCAAAGGATGCTGCAGAGAAGGATGATTTAATTGCTGGTGCTTTTGTTAACGAAGAAAAAGAAATTAACAATCAAACTACTATTTCTTTAGATAAGATCAAAGGAAAAAGAAACTTAGATAAGTTTATTGGTTCTAAAGTTGGTGATGTACTTACTTTGAAAACAAAAGGTCTGTTTTCTGATGATCAAGATTTGGCAAATGCGTTAAAATTGAGTCAAGAGGATGCTAATGGGTTAGAAGTTGAAGTAACTTTTACTATTTCTGAAATTAATAATCAAGAGTTAGCTGAATTAGATCAAGATTTATTTGATAAAATTTACGGTAAGGATACAGTAAAAACTGTTACTGAACTTAAGGAAAAGATCAAAGAAGATGCAGATCGCCAGTTTGTTCAGCAGTCGGATCAGCAGTTACTAAATGATGTGACAGAAAGTGTACTTGAAAACACTAAATTTGATTTACCTGCTGAGTTCTTACAAAAGTGGATTCAAGCTACTGGAGAGCAACCTTTGACAGAGGATGAGGCGAAAGATGAGTATGAGAAAAGCGAGAAAGGATTACGTTTTCAGTTAATCGAAGGAAAACTAATCAATGATAATAACCTTCAGGTTACTTTTGAAGAGTTAAAAGAATTCGCTAAAAACCTGATAAAAGGACAAATGGCTCAGTTTGGTCAAATGTCTCCAGAAGATAAAGAGTTAGAAGATATAGCAGCAAGAATTTTATCTAATCAGGATGAGGTAAAAAGGATTTCTGAGCAACTTATGAGCCAGAAATTACTTGGATACTATAAAGAGAATGTTAAATTGAAAGAAAAAGAAGTAAGTTTTGATGATTTTGTAAAAGAAGTTTACAAATAATCAACACATACTAATAAGGAATTTATACTTATATTTAGGGCGTTAAACCAAGTTTTGGTTAACGCCTTTTTTATAAAAACAAAATTTCAGAAAAAGAACATATGAATTACGGAAAAGAATTCGAAAAATACGCTACGAAACATCACGGTATCAATAGTAATTACTATGATCAAATTATAAGTAGTATGTATCCAGTAGGTATGACTCCTAATATTATAGAAGAACGTCAAATGAATGTGGCCATTTTTGATGTATTCTCTCGATTAATGATGGATCGTATTATCTTTTTGGGTACTGGTATTAACGATCAGGTAGCGAATATTATACAAGCGCAGCTTTTGTTTTTAGAAAGTGTTGATTCTTCTAAAGATATACAGATATATATAAATTCTCCTGGTGGAAGTGTCTATGCAGGTTTAGGGATTTACGATACAATGCAGTTTATTAAACCAGATGTGGCTACTATTTGTACAGGAATGGCAGCATCTATGGGGGCTGTATTATTATGTGCTGGAGAAAAAGGAAAGCGTTCTGGATTACCTCATAGTAGAGTAATGATTCATCAGCCTCTTGGAGGAGCCCAAGGTCAGGCAAGTGATATCGAAATAACTGCTAGAGAGATATTGACATTAAAAGAAGAACTATATCAAATTATAGCAAAACATTCAGGTCAGACATATGATAAAGTTTATGAAGATAGTGATAGAGACTATTGGATGAAAGCTGATAAAGCTCTTGAGTATGGTATGATTGATGAAATACTTACAAGAGAATAATATATAATTAAAATAAAAGCAAAGTTTATATTTTGCGCCCCTAGTAATGTTTGTTATAATTTTGAATAGCAAACAAGTTTTTGAAATAGATAATTATGCCGAAAGAAGATTTAGAATGCTCGTTTTGTGGAAGAAAAAAGCCAGAGACCAATTTATTGATTGCAGGTTTGGACGCTCACATATGTGATCGTTGTATTGTTCAAGCTCACGGAATTGTTGTTGAAGAGGCTAGAGATGAAGAGACAGGAGAACTGAGCTCTGAATTAATGCTTCGTAAGCCTATGGCTATTAAAAAGTTTTTGGATGAATATGTAATTGGTCAAGAATTCACTAAGAAAGTGATGTCTGTTGCCGTATATAATCATTATAAACGTTTATTACAGCCAAGTACTGATGATGATATTGAAATACAGAAAAGTAATATCATTATGGTAGGGCAAACAGGTACTGGTAAAACTTTGATAGCTAAAACTATCGCTAAAATGCTAAACGTACCATTAGCAATAGTTGACGCTACTGTTCTTACTGAGGCAGGATATGTTGGTGAAGATGTAGAAAGTATTCTTACGCGTTTATTGCAGGCTGCCGATTATAATTTAGAAAAAGCACAGCGTGGTATAGTTTTTATTGACGAGATTGATAAAATTGCACGGAAGAGTGATAATCCTAGTATAACAAGAGATGTTTCTGGAGAAGGAGTGCAGCAGGCTTTATTGAAGCTGTTAGAAGGAACTGTAGTTAATGTTCCGCCAAAAGGAGGACGAAAGCATCCAGATCAAAAGTTTATTGAGGTAAATACAGAGAATATCCTTTTTATTGCAGGAGGGGCTTTTGATGGTATCGAAAATGCTATACAGAAGCGATTGAATATGCAGGCCATGGGCTTTAGCGCATCTAAGTCAGAGGATACTATAGAGAAGGATAATCTATTACAATATATAATCCCTAAGGATTTAAAAGATTTTGGGTTGATTCCCGAGATTATAGGGCGTCTTCCAGTATTATCTCATATGAATCCATTGGATAATCATACATTAAGAGCAATTTTAACAGAGCCTAAGAATGCTATCATAAAGCAGTATAAAAAGCTGTTCGAAATGGATAATATCGAATTTACGATTACACCTGGAGCTTTAGATTATATTGTAGAAAGAGCTGTAGAGTATAAGTTAGGAGCTAGAGGATTACGTTCATTGTGCGAAGCGATTCTTACAGATGCAATGTATGAGTTACCAGAAAGTGAAGAAACTGAATTAAGGGTAACTAAAGATTATGCAGAGAAAAAACTAAATAAATCTACTATCAATAAACTTAAAGCAGTTTCATAGAGTAAGTTCTTTACCTAATAGAAATAAAAAACTCCTTAGATTTAACATCTAAGGAGTTTTTTATTGTGCTTTACAATATATGGTTGGTTACTATTCTTCTTCTTCAGAATATAAAGTCTCTTCTATTTTTTTTGAAATAATTTCCTCAGTGTTTTTTATAACAAGATCAGTGCTATCTTTAAGGTTTATATCAAAACCATTTTTAGATATTAAAACTTCATAAAATGCAACTTTAGAAGTCTCTCCGTAACATACATTATCTAGTTTTGTAGTTTTTGCTGTAGTATTGATTGTCGATAAAGATATATGATTACTTATCAAAGGTAACTCTTTAGAAGTGGTATTCTCTTCAATGTTTTTTTCTGTGTTGATTTCCTGTGCACTTGCAGCGATAGAGAACGAAATAAAAACAATACTGAGTAAAAACTTTTTCATATTTGGGACGTTTGTTTTGTAACTAACTGAAAACAAATTTAATATGAAAATAAAGGGTACGAAAGATATTTTTTATTTTTTAGACAAATCGTTTTTTTTTGCCGATGAAATACTTGTTTTTTAACAAAAAACAGAATTTATTACGTATTGTTTTTGTGGTAAAACCGTATTTTAAAAAATAGGTTCTGGGAAATTTACTTCGCTAAATTACAATTTATAACATCCTTAAATCGAATAAGAATTTACCTTGTTTAATTGTAATAACTCATCAAGATATTTTCTAGAATTAGAAAGCCTTGGGATTTTATGCTGACCTCCTAATTTGTTATTTTTCTTAAGCCAATCATAAAATAATTGAGGTCTTGCTTTGTTAACCTTTAATATATTTAAAGTAGTGTTGTTATATCTTTTAGCTTCATAATCACTATTGATATTCTGAAGGTTTTGATCTAAGATTTTGGTAAACAGCGTAAGATCTTTAGGCTGTTTTTTAAATTCAATCATCCATTCATGAGCTCCTTTTTCTTTACCTTCCATAAAAATAGGAGCTACTGTATAATCCACAATTTCACAATCAGTATCTTTTGTAGTCTTTCTTAAAGCTTCTTCTGCGTTTTCTATAATCAATTCTTCTCCAAACACATTAATATGGTGTTTAGTTCTTCCGGAGACCTTAATTCTATAAGGATTTATAGAAGTAAAACGTACGGTATCTCCAATTTTGTATCTCCATAGACCTGCATTAGTGGTAATTATAACGGCATAATTGATGCCAATTTCTACGTCACTTAAAGAAATTACTTTTTCATTATTTGTGCCATAGGTATTCATAGGTATAAATTCATAAAAGATTCCATAATCGAGCATTAATAAAAGCTCGGAAGATTCGTTTTGATCTTGAATTGCAAAAAAACCTTCTGATGCGTTGTAGATTTCATAATACTTAAAGGAATCTCCTGGCAATATTTTTTTGTATTGATCAATATATGGTTCAAAACTAACTCCTCCATGGAAGTATACTTCTATGTTATTCCATATTTCGAATAAATGCTCTTGTCCGGTGGTCTCTAGTGCTTGATTTAATAAAACTAGCATCCAAGATGGAACTCCAGCTAGACTTGTAACATTTTCTTGAATAGTCTCATTAACGATCGCCGTCATCTTCGTTTCCCAATCACTCATTAAAGAAACTTCATTGCTTGGAGTTGAGCTATATTCTGCCCAAAAGGGCATATTATCAATGATTATAGCTGACAGATCACCAAAAGAGGTGCCGTTTTCTTTATATAATTCTTTGCTTCCGCCTAACCGAAGACTTTTTCCTGTAAATAGCTTAGAATTTTCGTTGTTATTAAGATACATGCATAATAGATCTTTCCCTGCGGCATAATGACAATCTTCTAGAGATTCTTGGCTAACAGGAATAAATTTGCTTTTTGCATTTGTAGTTCCACTAGATTTGGCAAACCATTTAATTGGGGTAGGCCAATATATATTGTGTTCTCCCAATCTACTCCGTTCGATCATTTCTTCATAATCTTCATAAGATCTAATAGGAACTCGTTCTTTAAAGGTTTCGTAATTATGGATAGAAGAAAAGTCATAGGTTTTGCCAAACTCAGTATTTCTGGCTGTTTCCAGTAGAACATGTAATAATTCTAGCTGTACTTCATTGGGGTACTTAAGGAAGAGCTCCATCTGGTGAAAACGCTTTTTTAAGAACCAGCTAGCTATAGAATTGACTAAAGGGATTGGCATTTTTTGATGTATCTTTGAGCTGAAATTAGCATTAATATGATTGTGTGATTGACTTTCATCGGAAACTAAAATAATAAAAATAATAACATTCTTTTTATAAGATTTAACTTATAACTAAACTTTTTATGCAATATCAGGGAGTACTTACTAAAATGCAGACAGAGATAGGGAGTCCAATTCAGTATTATTTAGTGTTTGATTCGGACTTTATCCATGTAAATCAGTTATTGAATAAATCCTTAAGCATAAAATTTATTGGGTATAAATGTTTGGCTTGCGGCAAAAACAAAAAAATTTATCGACAAGGATATTGTTATGATGATTTTTATAATCAACCTCAGGTTGGAGATTGGGTGATGCGTCCAGAATTAAGTAAGGCACATTTAGGGATAGAAGATAGAGATTTGGATTTTGAGAAAAAAGCTCAACTTCAACCTCATATTGTGTATTTAGCTAATTCGAGTAATATAAAAGTGGGAGTTACAAGAAAATCTCAAGTGCCAACGAGATGGATTGATCAAGGAGCGCACGAGGCAATAGAGATTGTTGAGGTTCCCAATAGATATTTAGCCGGAATTACCGAAGTTGCTCTTAAGGATCATGTAGCTGATAAAACGAATTGGCGTAAAATGCTTAAGAATGAGATTGAAGATAAGGATTTAAAAGAATACCGTGATAAGCTAAAAGAATTCATACCCGAAGAGGCTAAGGAATATTTTATAGATAATAATAAAGAAACAGAACTTGATTTTCCTGTATTGGACTACCCTAATAAATTAAAAAGTTTAAATTTAGAGAAAACACCCGAATACTCAGGAATTCTGAAAGGTGTCAAAGGTCAATATCTAATTTTTGAAGATGATACCGTTTTTAATGTTAGAAATAATGAAGGGTATGTGGTACAGTTAACCATGCTTTAATTGACTTCCTCTAAGGAAAGTAAAGCATCTCCATATAATTCGCATTGTTCAATGGTTTCAGTTATGTGAGTAATTGTAGTTCTAGGATTTATTAAACACATTCTTAATACTACTTGCCCTAAAAGCACTGTTGTAACTAATAATGCTTCTCTGGAGTTCATTATTTTTTCAGAGATTTTCTGATTGATAATATCAATTTCTTTTTCAGATAAATTTTTGTCAATTGGATGATACCTGAAATTAATAACGGCTAACGTAGCTGGAGAAATTACTTCCCATTTAGAGCTTTTTCTGAGAATATTTTCAGTTTGTTCTGCTAATTCTATATTGTATTGTATCGCTTTTTTGAAAGAATTTAAACCAAAAGTTTTTAATGACATGTAGAATTTTAGAGCACGAAAACGGCGAGTTAATTGAATCCCGTGATCATAAAAATTGATTTCTGATTCATTTCCCTCGACATCTCGCAAGTATTCAGGTTTTTCGCTAAATGTTCCACTTAGCCAATTGTGGTCTTTTACAAGTAAGCATCCCATTTCATATGGTTGAAAAAACCATTTATGAGGATCTACTGTTAACGAATCTGCTTTTTCAATACCTTTTAGTAATTCTTTCCCATTATCAGCTAATATTGCAGCTCCTCCGTAGGCTCCATCTATATGAAACCATAGCTTTTCATTGGTACAGATTTTTGCAATTTCGTCTAATGGGTCTACGGTTCCTGTATTAGTGGTTCCTGCAGAAGCTATCATACAAAAAGGTTCTAACCCTTGTAGACGATCTTTGGCAATCGCATTTTTTAATTTGTTTAAAGACATTTTAAACTCGAGATCTGTCGGTATAATCCTTATTTGACTTTTTTTGAAGCCAATTACTTTGATCGCTTTAATATTCGAAGAGTGTGCCTGATCCGATAAATAGATTACTGATTTAGAAAAGTCATCTCCGCATTTAATTCTTCTTGCGGTTACTAGAGCAGTTAGATTAGCCATAGATCCACCACTAGTAAAAATACCACCTCCTTGTTTAGTACCAAACCCAAAAATTTCTAATAACCAATTCATGGTAAGAATTTCTAATTCTGCTGCTGCCGGAGAAGCCGCCCAACCACCTGAAAAGATATTGAAACCCGTGGCTATCGTGTCTGCCATTGCGCTTATGTAATTGCTTGGTCCCGGAACGAAAGAAAATGATTTTGGATGGGATACAATCGTACTTTGTGGTATAATCTCCTTCATGACAAAATCAAGAACTTTATTGGCATCGGTAGGATTGGTTGGAATATCTTCAGTTAGTAGATTATCCATTTCTTCGCGAGTTGCTATTGCTACTGGTTTTTTAGAGTCTTGATTGTCAAAATGTTCTACTATATGATCTATTATTGTATATCCATATTGTGTCATATCATCCTTGGACAATATTAATTCTGGATTTAGGTGGTTTTCCTTCATTGCATCTTTTTATCAAAATCGTATGCAAATGTAGACTGTTTTTGAATATTAAAATAGGTATAAAACAGTTTTAAAAAAGTATATGTTAATTGTGCCTTTAGACTATGAAGAATTTTAATCCCTGAACAACTGAAATTACTATTAAAGCAATTCCAATAATTTTAAATAATTTAGTCTTAGAGTTGTTAGATTTACTTGCCATTTTATTACCCCATTTACTGTATAAATAAAGCGTTCCAATTTTACCTAAGTATATACCAGAAAAGAAAAGAAATAAGGCAATTAGTGGTGTGTATAGCGTAAGCTCAAATAGATGTTTATTGGTTAATGATATTGCTACTATCCAATATATGATAACAGGTGGGTTTAGAAAGGCAAGGGAAAAACCGGTTAAGAATTTAGACTTTCCAAACTTATTTTTTTTAATTTCTTTGACAGTTTCTGTTTTGTTAGTTCTTGCTAAAAAATAAACTCCGATAATTAAGAATATAGAAATAATTACTATCTGAATCCATCGATTGTTTTCAAAAAAATCTGTCAATTCCATACTACAATGTAATGCGAAAAGAGCTAATAGTACTTCGCCAACACCAGCAGCTAAAGCTATTCGGAAAGCTTTTTTTGTGTCTTCTTTAATAGTAGTATTGATTACAGCAATATTTACAGCTCCAAGTGGAAGCGCGCCAGCGATCGAAGTTAATATTCCCAAAAACAGATAAAATGTAATCATGTTTTCTTAGTAGTGAATTCTAAAATACCCTTACAATAATATACGATATTTTATCTATTGCAAAAGAAAAAGACAGTATAAATACTGTCTTTTTCTTAATTTTTTATTTAAACCTCAAGTTAAAAGTTTTTAGTAACTCCGATTCTCATTTTCTTTATGATTTCTTCGAAATATAAAATTGTTAGTATGATTTTTTCTGTATCCGCGTAGGGGACCAGTTCTTCTATAGAATTCTGAGTTACGTTGATTGCTTCTTTGTTAGTTTCTACACTTTTTTTAAGAGATTTTATGTGTCCCGAATCTTCTTTAATTCCTAGGTCGCTTAATCTAACTCCAGGCTCATTAGTAAGAGATAGAAACGGAAGAACAGTAATGATTTCCTTTATACGATCTTGATAAAGTTGAATGAGTTGTCCTTTTTTTAGATCTTCTAAATCACGTATAGTATGAAATTTAGTTATTTGGTCTCTTTGATTGAAAAAAACGGCTTCATCTTTTTGCTGGCCATTGATATAATGGATGGACAAGAAAAAGATGAAACCTACTAATAGTTTTGATTTAAGCATAATTTGTATTGCCGGATTAAATTCGTTTACAGGATTTGGGGAACCTGGGACAAAAAAATGTTATTTTTAATAGGTATGGTCAGCATCTATTGCATTACCATATAATTATTCATTGCCTTTTTAAGATGAAACTTTGGTGCTGATTTACTTGTAGGGTCTTCAAACAATTTATCAACACTAACAAAGTCTTTAGTAAATCGATTGTATTTCAAAATATTTAAAACTCCAGCATTTGGTTTGTAGCTTACTTCTACACCTTCTCCATGAATATTGAAAAAGCTGTTGTCCATTTTGAAAGCTCTTTCTAGTACAGCTAGAGAAGTATATGATTCATCGAATTTTACAACATTAGAAAATCCTGAAATTTTAGAATTGTGTAAATACACCAAAGCAGAATTTGTTGCAGAAATGGCAGACGCCGTATGCATATAATTCGAGTTATCAGATAAATTAACAAAAGTCGAATTAGTAATAGTTACATCAGTAATTGCATTTGGCTTTAAGAATCCTTGATTTTTATCATATCCGTCAATCTCTATAGCAAAAGATCCCTTTGGGCTGTTGATGTATGGATGACGAACTGCCATAAGTTGATCAAGATCTCCTTTAAAACCTTCAGAAATCTGATAATCATCGTCTTCTGCTTTATAAGAAATCATGTTTCTTATGTTGTTATTACCTCCAGTCCAATTAAATGAATCTTGACCTGAATAGCTAACCATTATATGATCTACAATAGAAGCGGCACCAATTCCGAATAACGATAAACCGTTTAATTGATCAGTTCCCTTTGATTTGCTACCTGGGAATTCTATTCTAACATATCTTAGTACTGTAGTTTGTTCATCTGGATTATTTCCTCCATATACGGCATATTGAGGGTTAAAGTCTCCTTTTATAATACCATTTCCAGAAACTGAATTTACGTTTCCAGAGCCAGCTATTATGATACCACCCCAATCTCCACTCGCTCTTGATTTAGGAGCTTTGTTAGAGGTAAAAACAATTGGGTAGGCTTCTGTACCAACCGCAATAAGTTTAGAACCTTTACTAATAATTAGATTCGCAGGATTTTCATGATCTCCTCTTATTACGGTTCCTTCTTGTATGGTTAATATTGCATTTCCTATTACATATACATTACCAGATAATAGATACACTGTATCATTACTTAGATAAGTGTCTTCTGCTATAATGTTTGGAAGTTTTTCTTCTGCTTCAGGATAGTTTGTGCTGTTTGGAGTGAAATTGGTCCAACCTTTAGTCCATTTGCTGTCATTAGTATTGAAATCTTGTGCGTTAGAGTTTAAAATAGTAATGCATAAAAGAATAGACGTAATTAAGGCGCATCTTAGTTTCATAAAAGTTTAATTTTGGGGTTAAAATTTAGAAGAAAATTCTCTCTTCTACTTTAGGGTCACTAAGTTAATATACTTTTCTGATAGTTGGTTACGTTTTTACCGTAAAATATGTACGTTCGTCGTCATTTTACATGTAATTATGAAAATTTTAAGAGTATTATTCCTACTTAATAAGATTTTACGATGTTGATTTTCAGTATTTTATGTATTGTTTAAGTATTTAATGAAAAAGATAAACAATAATGATCTTAAAGAGTTTTTTAGTTTATTTTCAAAATCTTTTTTTATTTAAAATATTGATTTTTAGGTATTTATGTTTTTTACGTTTTTTTGAAATTTGATTAATTTTTCTCTTTTATGTAAATGTTTCATTATTAAAAAAGTAAAATCACGTTTAATTCAGTGAATTATAAACGTGATTTTTGCACCTTTTGTCGATGATTAATTCCCTTTTTGGCTGAGCAATAATTTATATATTTCCATCCTTGCCTAATCTCATCTTTTTAATCATTTCTTCAAAATATAAGATTGCCCATATAATGTTATCCGTATCTGAGTAGGGGACTAATTCTTTTACAGTGTTTGTAGTATAAACGAAAGCTCTATCCGCTATTTCATTATTTTTTTCTACAACTTTAATATTATCAGAGTCTTCTTTAATACCAATATCACTTAGACTAGTTCCCGGTTGATTCGATAACGATAAGTATGGTAGTACTATAAAAATCTCTCTTGTTCGTTCCAAGTATAATTCAATTAAGGCTCCTTTATTAAGATCTTGTAGTTCATCTATAGTATGAAATCTATTAATTAGTTTATCATCATTATAGAGGACTCCCTTCTTTTTAGTTTGTGCACTTAAAGTACCTATTGTAAGCACTAATAGTAATAGTATAGATGTTTTTTTCATGGTTCTTTTTTTTGTTTGTGGTTGGATTACTTACTGGATTACCATGTAATTATTTAGTGAGTTTTTTAATGAAAAATCTGGGTTTGATTTATCTAATGGATCACTAAATATTTCTTCTGGTTGCTGAAATGTTTTAGTAAATCGATTGTATTTCAAAAGGTTAAATGTGTCATCTTTGATATTGTTATGGGTAACTACACCTTCCTTGTGTACATTAAAAAAGCTATTGTCTAGTTTAAAAGCCGTTTCTATCATTCTAAGGGTAGAAAATGTTTTATCTAGTTTTACTACATCAGAAAATCCAGATATATTGGAGTTATTAAGATAAAGCTCACCTAAGTTGTTTATTGAAATTGCAGCTCTAGTGTGGTTGTAATTGCTTTCATCTGCTAAACTAATTAATGTGGCTCCGGTGATATCAATACTGGATAATATTTTGGAATTGTCAAAACCTAGGTTTTTATTATAACCATCTACTTCAATTGCATATGATCCATTATTACTTGTGATATATGGGTGTTTAACTGCTAAAATATTGATAAGCTCTCCTCGGTATCCTTGCGTAAAATCAAAATCATCATCATTTGATTTATATGAGATTAGATTTCTAGAGGTAGAGGCTCCTCCGTGCCATTCGAAAGAATCATCTGCAGAATAACTTATCATTACATTTTCTACCACAGACTTGCTTCCCAGTGCATATAAGGATAATCCATTTGTAGATTTACCTGCATATTCGATTCTTACAAACTTTAATATTGTAGTTTCTTCTTCCATTTTGTTTCCTCCAAATATGGTGTATAGAGGATTAAATTTACCCTTGATACTTCCTTCTCCTTCTACAGTATTGGCTTTACCGGATCCAATAATAGTTATTCCACCCCAATCTCCACTTTTTCTTGAGTTTCTGGATTTGTTAGAGGTAAATACGATGGGTGATGCCTTAGTTCCATTGGCGATAAGTTTAGCTCCTCTAGATACGATGAGGTTTGTTGGTTTTTCAGTGTCTGCTTTTATTAGTGTTCCTTCTTCTATAGTTAAAGTGGCATTGTTTACAACATATACATCACCAGAAATAAAGTAGACAATATCACTACTCAAAAAGGTGTCTTCGTTGATAATGTTTGGTAATTGCTCTTCGTAATCTGGGTAATTGGTGTTATTTGGTGAAAAATTGGTCCAATCTTTCATCCATTTCATGGTATTTGGGTTGAAATCATTTTGAGATAAGCTCGAAACTGATATTGTAATAATTAAAAATAAACTTAATATTGCTCTTGTCTTCATAACTTCTTTTTTTAAGTTATACCTTCACTAGATCTTTTGTAGTTGATCAGTTTTTCTATCAAGGTTTGTTAACTAGTAACACCATTTAGTTCGATAAGACGTAATAAAGATTACAGAAAAAATGATTTATTAACATTTTTTTGTAAGAATTAGCAAGTAGAAAGGATTCTTGACTACACTGTTTCTAAGTTATAGTACAAGATTTTTTAATTGAGATTAGTTGAGATAGGATAGGGGGTTTTGGGATAAAAAAAACAGCCATCAGGCTGTTTTTAATATTGTTCTAAAAATTTCCGTTGACTCCGATCCGAATTTTTTTGATCATTTCTTCATAATATAAAATGGACCATATTATTTTTTCAGTATCAGCATAAGGCACGAACTCTGTTATTAAATTACTAGTTCTTCCAAAGGCATCCGTAGTTGTCTCGTGATGTTTTTTTAGAAGTTTTTGATTGTCCGAGTTTTCTTTTATTCCAATATCTGAAAGACTAACATTAGCTTCATTAGTTAATGCTATATATGGAAGTACGGTAATGATTTCATTTGCTCTCTCTATATATAATTTAACAAGTTGTCCCTTTTTTAGATTTTCTAATTCATCAATAGTGTGAAACTTGTTAATCATTGTGCTCTGGTCAAAAAGAATATTGTTTTTAGTTTGAGCAAAACTGGTAGTAACTATAAAAAGGAAAAAAAATATTTTAGTAATCGATTTCATCATTAGGTTGTTAAATAATTATAGCGTAAATTTTATTTTACTGCATTACTGTGTAACTATCACGTGCTTGTTTTAATGTAAATTCTGGGTTTTTATTGTCTAGAGGTTTCTCAAATAGATCAGAAACATTTCTAAACTGTGTTGTAAACATATTATATTTTAATAATTTCTGCGCTTCTGATTTTGGTTCTAAATTGGTTAAAACATTTGCATCGTGTACGTTAAAGATACTATTTTCTAAAGAAAATGAATTAGCTAACTCAGTAAAAGATCTATAAGAATTGTCAAATTTTACCACATTAGCAAATCCCGATATTTTTGAATCTAGAAAATTTAGTTTTGCTAAATTTTTTGAAGAAATCGCAGCAGTAGTATGTTGGTAATTGCTGTTGTCAGAGAGATTAATTAAAGTAGCCTGCGAAATTTTTACATAAGAGAGTTTTTTAGAGGTCAACCCTAATTTTTTATCATATCCATCTATCTCAATTGCATAAGATCCACTAACATCTGATATATAAGGGTGTCTAACGGCTACAATATTATATAATTCTCCTCTATATCCTAAGGTAAAATCATAATCGTCATCCTTGGCTTTATAAGAAATTAGATTATTTATATTAAATGTACCTCCGAAAAATTCAAAAGAATCATCGGCAGAATGGCTAATCATAATGTTGTTTAGAATAGATTTCTTTCCTAAAGCATACAGAGATAATCCATTTAACTCTTTTGATTGATTGATTTTTTTTCCTGCATACTCAATTCTCACATAAGTCATAATTGCAGTCATTTCTTGATCATCGTTTCCTCCATATAATGAATAATGAGGAAGAAAATCTCCTTCAATAATTCCTGCTTCTGATGGAGAGTTTATAATCCCAGATCCCGCAATTACTATTCCTCCCCAATCTCCGCTTTTTCTCGCTTTAGGAGATTTGCTAGATGTAAAAACTATAGGTTGCCCCTTAAGTCCGCTTGCTATTAGTTGCGATCCTTTAGTAATTACTAAGCTTGTAGAGGTTTCATTATCACATCTAATAATTGTGCCTTCTTGAATAGTTAGCGTAGCTCCGTTGGTTACATAAGTATTACCAGACAATAGGTATACTGAATCATTTGATAAATAAGTGTCTCTGTCAATGATATTGGGAATGTCGCTATCAGGTTCTGGATATGCTTCGTGATTAGGGTCAAAGTTGGTCCATCCTTTTGTCCATTTCATAGGATTATCATTCATTGCGTTTTGAGATGATAAAAACAAAGGGAAAAATATAAGAAATGCAAGGGGGAAAATAGCTGGTTTCATAACTTTTTGCGGGGTTTATTTTTCGGGTAAAATTATAATTATAAGAATTAGAGGTATTGGATCTAACTTTACTAAATAGTTAATCCAATTTTAACAAATTTATTGTGCGACAACCATTATTTCTTTAATGAAATAACTTTTTAATATACGAGATATCGTTTGCGAAGTTTTAATATTTTGATTTTAAAAGGTTTATAAATATTGCTATATCCAATTAAAATCCCATGCTTTTTTGTAGTTTTCCCAGTACTAATGTACTAAGAAATAAACATAAAAAAAATTTATTACTAATGATGGTTAATTCCAATAGTAATTTTTATGCAAAATGGAGTATTAGCACATTATAATTAAAAAAATGATAAGAATCTTCTATATAGGATAGATAAAAACAAGTTTAATTCTTAGTTCCTGTTGTGTCTTTTTTCTTTTTCTTGCCCAGAAAACCTCCTAAAATATCTTTGGCTGCATCTTTTAATTTATCTTCTGGTTTGTCCGTAGTCGTTTTTGTTGAGTCTTTATCTTTTTTAGAACCACCTAATAAATCTGTAAGTACCTTAGTTCCTTCGTTAACGATTTTGCCGGTTGCTTTTTCCTTCTGTTTGTCTATAATTTGTTGTGTAAGTTGCTTAACTGCTGTACCAGTATTAAGATTGATTTTCGGGTTCGAAAAATTTCCTGATATTCCAATCGGAAGTGCTACTGTCATGTCTTTAGATTCTTGATCGCTAAGTTTAGAGAGTAATCCACCAACTTGGTTACCTAAATATTTTGCAGGGACATCCAATGATACGTTATAATCCATGTTCATATCAAAACTGTGACTTCCTCCTGCAGTTATTTTAATACCTTCTATATCAAAATCGAATGGCTTTACATTGATGTTTCCATCATCGAAACTAAGAGATGTCTTAATGTCTTTTAAGTCTAGCTTGTCCAGGTCTAAAAAATTTAACTGACTATCTAAGTTAGATAGTAGTGGTGTTTGCGCAGTGTTTACTTTAGCATTTAATATTTCTGCTAGTGCATTTCCTTTTACAGAATTAAGAACTGGAGTAAGATCATTGTTTAGGTTACCATTTATATTGATTTGTGTTGTTAATGCTCCTGTTAGTGCTTTTGCGATCGGTGCTAGACCTTGCAATAGCTCTAGGCTTGAAAATGATTTGGCAATATTTATTTTACTTAGATCTAGATTCATCCCAAAATTTGGAGTTTCGGATTTAGTAGATACTTTCCCATTAAACGCTAATCCACCATCAAAAAGGTTAGATGTTACGTTCTGTAAATATGCTGTTTCGTCATTTATTTTTACACTCCCTTTGGTATTTCGTAATTCTAGATTATCGTAAATTACTTTTTTTGCATCAAAATTCAACGTAGCATCAATAAAAGATGGGATTTTAAGAGGGTCACTTGATGTTTCTTCTTCAGTCTGTTCTTCAGCTGTTTCATTTCCAGCGACCATAAAATCATTTACCGCAAAAACTTCGGAAGTAACATCAAAGGTTCCTTTAAGATCTTGTTTTGAAAATAGAAACCCCATTAAGTTGTTTATAGTTCCCTGAGCAGCAAGATCCGATTTTCCTGTAGTCACTTGCATTTTATCCAGTGTAATGGTCTCTGGTTTAAAATTTACATTTGCTTTTTCTATGTTTATCTCACTCGGTAATTCTGGTGATGCATACGTGAACTTATCCAAACTAATGGTTCCAGCGCTTTTTACGTTTTGATATTGTTCTTTTTCTAAAGATAGCATATCAAATTTCGTATTTACATTTGCCTTAAGTATTCCATTAAGTTGTTGTTCTAGTTCTAAAGGGTATGCTTTATCCAAATTAGCAAGATTTAAAGTCCCGTTTACTGCCATATCCACAATCATATTTGTAGTAACATTTCTTAGGCTTCCTTTGGCAGCAAAAGTATCTTGGTCAATTTTAAAAGTAAGATTTCCGATGTTAACATAGATGTCATCTGCTAAACCAGTATCATTTTTTATTTGAGTATCGATATTAATGTTTTGAACACTCTTTGGAAGATCTGGATACTTAAAAGAAGCATTGTGAGAGGCAATTTGGATATCCATTTTTGGGATATATACATCATCAGCTTTTCCTTTAATAACACCATTAACCGAAAAATCTCCTGTGGTTTGTACGCCATCTAGGTTTTTAGCATAGACTTCTGGTATAACCGCTAGAAAGTTTTTAAAATCTGAAGTTGGTGTTTTAAAACTAAGATCAACATCGGTATACTTCTCAAATAATTGCACGAATCCTTCGAATTCTAATGGCAATTGATTTACCAGTGCTTTATTTTCTTTAAAAGCGTATCGTTGATTTTCTAGATCTAGTTCTAATTCTGCATCAAGTTTTAGTGCATTTTTATTCAGGTATTGGGTGTCATCTAAGCTAAAAGAGACTTCAGAACTAGATTCAGTGTCTAATATAATATTTTCTCCAGATAGAGATCCGTCACCACTGTGATTTACATTAGTCATAAGTAAAGCAATCTTTCCTACATCATCTTTGTACAATAGCTTACTGTTATTTATTTCGTAATGATCTAATTCGAAAGTAAAAGAACCTCCTTGTTCGTTATCGGTAGTTTTTGTTTCTCCTGATTCTTTTGCTATATCAAAATTGGAATTTCCTAAAGAGTCTGTTTTTATAGCAATATTGGCTTCGTCGATTATGAATTTTTGAACACTAATAGCTTCTTCTGCGCCTTTAAAAAGTTCATTTATGGACATGTCCAGAGATATCTTTTTAGCATACGCTAGCGTATCTCCTTCAAAAGGGGCAAAATTAATAATAGAAAGCTCATCAATGATTACAGATGCTTTCGGAAAACTTCTGAGTAAACTAATGTCTACATCTGCAAAATCGACTTTTGCATTTACGTGTTCGTTTGCTAAGTATCGTATTTTATCTTTAATGGTTCCTCCAAAAAGTAAAGGAATAGAAATAACTGCTATTACAAGAATAACTATAAGAATACCGAAGATTTTGAGGACTTTTTTAACCATTATGATTGCTTTTTGTGTAAAGTAACGATTTACAAAGGTACAATGTTGCGGTATTTGAGTTAACTATTTGTTAGATTTTTTAAATTTCTAATGCTAATTCTCCTCCTTGTTTTAATTTGAACCTTTTTCTTAGTATAAAAACACTTAGGTAAAGAATAGGAGTGTCTAATGCGGCTACTAATATTTTAAATAAAAAACCATTAAGTAAAAGTATTCCAAAACGATCCCAATCGATGATTCCTGTAGAGCATAATAATACCAGGACGGTAAGTGTGTCTATAAATTGCGAAGAAAATGTAGAGAAGTTATTTCTGATCCAAAGATGTTTTCCTTTCGTAACTTTTTTCCAAAAGTGAAAAACCTGAATGTCTATATATTGAGCAAAAAGATATGCCATCATCGATGCAAAAACAGCTATTGCGGTTGCACCAAAAACCTCTGTAAATGTTTCATCATTGATCGGTGACCAACTGGTTGCAGGAACTTCTTTAGAAGCATAGATAATTAGTAGCGAAAAGAAAGAAGCAAAAATACCTGCGGTAACTATTTGGTTAGCTTTTCTTTTTCCATATACTTCACTAATAATATCTGTTATTAAAAAAGTAATAGGATACGGTAATATTCCAACAGAAATCTCGAAAGTATACACACCGAAAAAATCCCAATAAAAAAACTTCTGAAATATAAGGTTTGAGGCTACTAATGAGGAAATAAATAAAGCTCCAAGAATTAAGTAAATTCTGTATGCTACGATTTTGTCTTTTAGATTCAGAGGAGTGTTATTCAAAATACAATTAGTTCATAATACTTCGCGCAAAAATAAGGTGAAGTGGTTTTGTTTTCCTTAATTTGCTCTTAAAAATACGGAGTTATTATCAGAATATAAAAAACCCGAAATTGAAAACACCCAATCATATACATATTTCATTAGGTAGTAATATCGGAAACCGGTTAGATTATCTTCAAAAAGCCATAAAAGCTGTTTATCATACTATAGGTGATGTTGTGAAAATTTCTGGGGTTTATCAAACTCCAGCCTGGGGTTTTAGTAGTGATGATTTTTATAATGCTTGTGTCTTAATAAATACTTTTTATACAACTGAAGAAGTTTTGGATAAATTATTGGAGATTGAGAACTTTTTAGGAAGAAACAGAACAGATAAACAAGGTTATGAAGCTAGAACAATAGACTTAGACGTTGTTTTTTCCTCTGAAGGAATTATACAAACTCAAAAGCTCGTGGTTCCACATCCATCAATGCAAGATCGAGTATTTGTGCTTAAACCTCTGGAAGAAATATCAGGAGGATATAAACATCCGATTTTAGAACAAACAGTGAGTCAATTGTTAGAGAGTACTCAGGACGCATCCGAGGTAACAAGGATAAAGGAGGCTATACTAAATCCAAAAGATGAATACTCATTATTTGCAGTTCAATATTTAACCATAGAAGGTAATATTGGTGCGGGTAAAACAAGTTTAGCTCATTTGATTTCAGAAGAGTTTAATGCAAAATTGGTGTTAGAGCGTTTTGCGGATAACCCTTTTTTACCAAAGTTTTATGAGGATATGGAGCGATACGCTTTTCCTTTAGAAATGTCCTTTCTAGCCGATCGATATCAGCGATTGCAGGATGATATTGGTCAGTTTGATCTTTTTAAAGATTTTGTGGTAAGTGATTATGATGTTTTTAAATCACTGATTTTTGCCCAAGTAACGCTTCAGGAAGATGAATATAAATTGTACAAAAAGGTTTTTGATATAATGTACAGAGATTTACCTAAGCCAGGTCTCTATGTATACTTGTATCAAAATACAGAGCGTTTGCTTGAAAACATTAAAAAAAGAGGACGTGATTATGAGCAGAAAATCCCTGCCGAATATCTGGATAAAATCAATAAAGGGTATTTGCGATTTATAAAAGCACAGTCACACCTTAATGTTAAGATTATAGATATATCCGAAAGGGATTTTATTTCAAACAGATTAGATTATATCTGGATTTTAGATCAATTAAAAGATTAAATTATCCTTTTTGAAGGTCACTAGCAATTTTTTGAACTTCGTCTAAAACGCGAAGTAAGTTACCACTCCAAAGTTTTTCTATTTGCGCTTCAGTATATCCACGTTTTACTAGTTCTAGGGTTACATTAAAAGTTTCTGAAGCATCACTCCAGCCTTCAATTCCACCACCACCATCAAAATCAGAGCTAATACCTACGTGTTCTATACCAATTTTATCAACCATATAATCTATGTGATTTACAAAATCTACAACATCAACAGCGGGAGGAAGATCATTCATTGTTTTAACTTTAGCTCTTCGTATCGCTGCCATTTTTCCTAAAAAGTCGTAATAAGTCTCTTTTTCTTCAGAACTAAGATTCATTACTTCTTCTCGTTCTAGCCAAGTTACTCCCATAGAATCGGCTATCTGTTTACCGATTTCTACTTCTTTAACGACTCTCTTTTCAAACTTTTCTGTATTAAGATATGAGGTAAAAGCTACTGTCTGAACAACACCGCCATTTTCTTTTAACCATTGTAGTTGTTCATCATCTAGATTTCTACTGTGATCACATAAAGCTCTAGCTGATGAGTGAGAAGCTATAATGGGAGCTTTAGAAAGCTCGATCATCTGGCGCATAGATTCTTTTGATGGATGAGACACATCAATCATAATACCCCATTTATTCATTTCTGCAACAACTTCTTTTCCAAGATCACTTAGTCCGTTATGTAGCCAAACGTCGTCTGCTTCTCCAGTATTAGAATCACACAGTTGACTATGACCATTATGGGATAATGACATATATCTGGCACCAAGGTCATAAAACTTTTTTACATTGCTGATATCGGTTCCGACAGGATATCCGTTTTCAATACCTATCATAGCCACTTTTTTACCTGATTTATGAATGCTGCGTACATCATCAGAATTCCTTGCTAATGCTATTTGATCAGGAGCTAGAGTGTCAACTAATCGATGGATGGCATCAAATTTTGACATAGCAATTTTATGAGCCTTTTTAAAACCTTCTGCATTTAATGAATCCTGACCTGTGTATACAATAAACCAAGCTACATCTAAACCACCTTTTTTCATTTTTGGTAATGTAATCTGAGAGTTTAAATCTTGCGTGTAATTAATAGAGTCGGTAAAGTTTTTTATGTTAATATCACAGTGAGTGTCTAATGTAATAACATTCTTATGTATTTCTTTTGCCTTGGAGATTAGTTGAGCCTCTGTCATAGATTCTTCTTTTTTAGGTTCTTCTTTTTTTTGGTTGCAACCAATTAAAGTTAAACAGATGACCAATAGTATAGAGATGTGTTTCATTATGAAATAATAATTGAGTTAGTGAGCCTTAAACTTACAAAACAAATCCCAAACTACTACTCCAGTACTAACCGAAATGTTTAGAGAGTGTTTACTACCATACTGAGGGATTTCTATAACACTATCACTTGCAGAAACTACATCTTGTTGAACACCTTTTACTTCATTTCCAAAAATCACCGCGTAGGTTTGATTAGATTCAGGATTAAAATCATGTAACATAGTAGCATTTTCTGCTTGTTCAATGGATAGAATTTTTATGTTTTCTGATTGTAATTTTGCAACCAGATCTATAGTCTCTTTTACATGTTCCCAATCTACAGTTTCTGTAGCTCCTAATGCAGTTTTCTGAATGTCTTTATGTGGTGGAGTAGCAGTAATACCGCATAAATATATTTTTTTGATTAAAAAAGCATCTGCAGTTCTAAAGACAGATCCAATATTATTGAGACTTCTAATATTATCTAGAATGATTATCAAAGGAGTTTTTTTAGCTTCTTTGAATTCAGCAACCGTTTTACGATCAAGTTCGCTGTTTTTTAGTTTTCTATTTTCTTTCATTACAGCAAAAGTATTATTTATTGTTATTCTAACGAAGGTCAGAATCCAAAATATAGAAATCGCTTGATTAATATAATGGATCCCAGTCTACGCTGGGGTGATATGTTACTTGATGATTGTTCTTAGCTTAATACCGCCCTCTCCTTTAGAGAAATTGTGAATAAAAATGAATAACTCCTGTTGGTTAGGTTTCAAAAAAAAATGGAGAATACCTACATTAGCCACAGTAGAAAAATTAGATACTCTTGGCACCAAAAAAAGTAAAAAAAGAAAAGAAAGTAACACCGCTAATGAAGCAGTATAATGCTATTAAGGCTAAATACCCGGATGCATTATTACTATTTAGAGTAGGTGATTTTTATGAAACTTTTGGAGAAGATGCTATTAAGGCAGCAGCAATTCTTAATATTGTACAGACCAAGAGAGGTAATGGAAGTGAACACGAAACTGCATTGGCAGGATTTCCGCATCATTCTCTAAACACATACTTGCCTAAATTAGTTAAGGCTGGAGAAAGAGTAGCAATCTGTGACCAATTAGAAGATCCTAAGCAGACAAAAACGATTGTAAAAAGGGGAGTGACTGAATTGGTAACTCCTGGAGTTGCTCTAAATGATGAGGTATTACAGAGTAAAACTAATAATTTTTTGTGTGCGCTGCATTATGGTAAAAAAGAATTAGGTGTTGCATTTTTAGATGTTTCTACAGGAGAGTTCCTGACTGCTCAAGGCGATGTAGCACAGATGGATAAATTACTACGTAATTTTAGCCCAAGTGAAGTGTTAATACCTAAACCTAAAAAACAAGCTTTTCAAAATGATTTTGGAAATGATTTTCATACTTTTTTTCTAGAAGATTGGGTTTTTAAAACGGATTATGCAAATGAGACATTAAATGCTCATTTTGAGACGACATCTCTAAAAGGTTTTGGAGTAGATCATTTACAAGAAGGTGTTATAGCGGCTGGGGTAATTCTTCATTATTTAGGAGAAACGCAGCATCATAAATTACAACATATTACTTCCATACAACGGATTGCAGAGGATGAGTATATATGGATGGATCGTTTTACAATTCGAAACTTGGAATTGTATAACCCTAATGCAGTCAATGCTGTAACGTTAATAGATGTTATTGATAAAACAATTTCTCCAATGGGAGGACGTACACTAAAACGTTGGTTAGCTTTACCACTTAAAAATGTAGTTAGTATTCAAAAACGTCATGAAGTAGTTCAATACCTTTTAGATAATGGAACACTACACCAAAAGGTCCAACATCAGATTAAACAAATTGGAGATATTGAACGTTTGATTTCTAAAGTTGCTACAGGAAAAGTCAATCCCAGAGAAATTATTCAATTAAAAAACTCTTTAGAAGCAATAGTTCCCATAAAAGCGCAAGCAACTAATAGTGATAATGAGGCCTTAAAAGTAATAGGGGATACCTTGCATGATTGCGAATTGTTGCGTAACAAAATAAAAGAAACGCTGAATGAAGAAGCTCCTGTAAATATCCTTAAAGGTAATTCCATAGCGGATGGTTATTTAGACGAATTAGATGAATTACGTTCGATTGCATTTTCTGGGAAAGATTATTTAGATAAGATGTTAGAGCGGGAAACAGAAGCTACCGGAATAACTTCTTTAAAAATAGCCTCCAATAATGTTTTTGGGTATTATATCGAAGTACGTAACACCCATAAAGATAAAGTTCCTGAAACTTGGATACGGAAGCAAACACTGGTTAATGCAGAAAGATATATCACAGAAGAGTTAAAAGAATACGAAGCTAAAATTCTTGGAGCCGAAGAAAAAATTCTAATGCTAGAACAACAGTTGTTTAGTGATTTAATTATTTGGATGAATGAGTATATCAAGCCGGTGCAATTAAATGCTAGTTTGATCGGACAATTGGACTGTTTATGTTCTTATGCTCAATTAGCTGAAGAAAACAACTATACACGTCCGTTGATAGATGATTCCTATACGCTAGAAATTAAAAATGGACGTCATCCAGTAATTGAAAAACAATTACCACCAGGAGAACAGTACATAGCTAATGATGTTTCTTTAAATAAGGAAGATCAGCAGATGATTATGATTACGGGACCTAATATGAGTGGTAAGTCTGCAATATTGAGACAAACAGCCTTAATCGTCTTATTAGCACAAATGGGAAGTTTTGTTCCCGCAGATGAGGCTAAAATTGGAGCAGTAGATAAAATATTTACTAGAGTAGGAGCAAGCGATAATATCTCTATGGGAGAATCCACGTTTATGGTAGAGATGAATGAAACCGCAAATATTCTAAATAATATTTCGGACAGAAGCTTGGTATTGCTTGATGAAATAGGACGTGGTACAAGTACCTATGACGGGATTTCTATTGCTTGGGCAATTAGTGAATTTCTTCATGAACATCCAGCGAGACCAAAAACCTTATTTGCTACACATTATCATGAGCTTAATGAAATGTGTGAAACCTTTAAGAGGATTAAAAATTATAATGTAGCGGTAAAAGAGTTAAAAGATAATGTATTGTTTCTTCGTAAACTAGTTCCTGGAGGCAGTGAGCATAGTTTTGGAATCCATGTAGCTAAAATGGCAGGAATGCCTCAACAAGTATTGCATAGAGCAAATAAGATGCTTAAAAAGTTAGAAAAATCGCATAGTAGCGAAGAGCTTACGGATAAGATAAAAGGGATTCAGGAAGAGGATGAGCTACAATTAAGCTTTTTTAATCTAGATGATCCACTATTGGAAGAAATTAAGGATGAAATTGTAAATATTGACATTGATACGCTTACTCCTGTAGAAGCTTTGATGAAATTAAATGAGATTAAACGTATGTTAACCAGGAAGAAAGCTTCTACAGTGTAAAGTTTTTTACACTTTTTTGCGAAAAGACTTTGGTATTACTAGAAATGTTTTAAATTTGCATCCGCAATAACGAATTGCGAAGTTCATAAAATTACTGCGAAAGTAGCTCAGGGGTAGAGCATCACCTTGCCAAGGTGAGGGTCGCGAGTTCAAATCTCGTCTTTCGCTCTGAGGAAATATACCACGCTCGGGTGGTGGAATTGGTAGACACGTTGGACTTAAAATCCAATGTCCATTAGGACGTACGGGTTCAAGTCCCGTCCCGAGTACGAAACGGGATAACTCTTTTTTTTTAGATGTTATCCCGTTTTTATTTGATGTAAAATTATTTGATAATGAAGGTATTACGCCAAATAACGAATTAATTCGCTGAGTTCGATAACAGTCATTTTCATAATCAAACAGAATTCCTTCAGGGAACACCATGTGTTGAATCGATTTTTTAGTCTCTAGATTTCCTAAACTCCAGATTTCTTGCAAGTTATAAGAAAAGCGTAATGCCAGATTAATGGATTTTTCAAGGTTCGATAAATTAAAGTTGTTTTTAGCGTTATAAACCTGAATCGTATCTAACTCTTTTTTTAGTTTAGTATTAAATTTATGAAACTGCTCATCTGAAATTTCTCTAAATACGTGCCTTTCTTCAAGGATATCAAGTTTACTTTTAATTTGGTCGAATTTCTTTTGTTGGATTTCATATTCTTTAAGTTGCTCTTCATGTTCTTGAACAAAAATATATTTCATAATCTCCTTCATTGGAGCAATATACTTTTTGTCCTTAATCTGGATTTGATGTAAAACCTCCTCAAACTTTTGATGCATTATTTTGGCACTCCGATTTTCTTTGCTTCCCACGCGGTTATTTTTATAATAATAAAGATTTTTTCGCTTTACTAAATATCCTGTATACTTAGTTCCACAAGAAGCGGCAGTTATAAATTGTTTTAAAGGCAGGTTTTCATCATCCTTAGTATATTTCTTTCCGTTTTGATATAAGAGATCGTTAATCTTCGCAAATTCACTTCTCGAGACTAATGGCTCGTGGTTTCCTAAAATAGGTTCATCAAGTAAATTATGAACTATAACGCCGCAATAAAAAGGGTTTCTAAAATAGTCACTTAGTTTTTTTGATCTTATTTTTAATCCTTTCCTCTCCAACCCTTCAGCAATCTCTTTGTAAGTCATGTTTTTTTGAAGCTTCCATTGAAAAGCTAGTTTTAAAAGCTTGCCATCTTCATTGATAACAATATTTGGAACTTTTCCTTTGCCTGGATTTAAGTTTGTGTATCCAAAGGGAACAACACCCAGCCAATGTCCTTTAGAAAGTTTGGATTTCATTCCGGTGATAATTCTGTTTCTACTTCCCATATTAGTAATATGACTATTTAAGTGAAACAAGTTTTCACAGACCACACTACTCATTGGGTCATTGAAATTGACAGGCTGGGTTACTGAGACAATCAAAATACCTTTGGTTTTAAGCTCCTCACTTAATCCTATGCTACTTGCACCAGACCTTGAAAAGCGGTCATAAGCGTATACCAGTATGAATGATATCTTGTTGTTTTTGTTTTTTGCGTAGCGTAGCATTTTTTGAAATTCTATGCGATCATCTTTTTTTGCAGATTCATAGGTTCCACCAAAATAGGATACTACTTGCAGGTTGTTTTTGTCGGCATAATCTTCACAGTATTGTTTTTGAGTTTCCAGACTGGCATTGTTCATTGCCTGTTCTTTTGTCGATACCCTCGTATAGATAACAGCTCTGTTTGTTTGTTCTATCTTAGGGGTGCTTGGCTTTTTAGCAAATTTTTGAAATACTCTTAAGTTTTCCATATTCTTTTATTTTCCCTTTGTAATGTGGTTAAACATTATTTTACAAAATTCTTCCATTATAATAATGGTTTGTTCGGCTTCCTCGTTAGACAAATCTTCAAAACCAATGAACGATCTTAAACGTTCAGGGGTCATTTTCTTAATTTTCTGGATCTGTTTTAATTGTTCTTTTATTTGAACACGATCTGTTTTCACTAACATAGTTGCTAATGTTTTTCAGTCGTGAAAATCCGATTGTAGCGTCGGTAAGAACACGTATAAGATTAATATTACTGCGGCTTGTAGCGGCCGTCTGTCTTTTTTAGAACACACCAAGTTTAACTTTTAAAAGCGAAACTGTAGTTTCCTGTGTCTCATACAAACTTATGCAATTTCTCTTACAAAATCCAAAAAATATCAAAGTATTGATACATATATCTAGTTAAATAGAGGTTATTATACAATTTATTTTCATTGCTGTTCTTGATTTTGAGATGATAAAGTGTGTTTCAAAACTATCTCACAAAACTGTTCCAGAATGAGAATTGTTTTTTCTGCTTCATCATCGGTTATAGATTCAAATCCTTGAAAAGACCGCAGGTACGCTGAGGTCATTTTAGGGGTTTTTAATATAGTTTTATGGTCTGAACGATCAATACGATCCTTTTTCACTAACATAATTGCTAATGTTTTAGGTCGTATTCGTCTGTTTCATCGCAGTGGGAATACGGAAGGGTTATAGATCAAGCCAACCTCTTTTTTTGGTATTAAAATCATTATTCTCTTGTATCGAGAGTCATAATGATGACTTGAAATGTGAATTACGAAGGTAAAAACATTATTGTTTAAAAAACAAGGAATTACAAAGAATATTTTTGGTTTTACGAAAAAGATAAAGGCGATAAAATAAATTTTCCGTTTTTCAACAAAGTTGCTTTATAATAGTTGTATTATCTTAAAAATAGATGTGTTTTACTAAAATATCCCTTCTTTGTATTAAATAAATTACGTTTAAACCGTATGTATTTCAAGGTATTACTAATAAAAAATTTAAAAAATGTTTGATATTTTTGTGTCAATAGAATTACTTGTTAAAAGAAATTGAAAACAAGTGAATTTTATTTATAGGTAAATTTGAACAATTTTAACTTTATCAAATTTATCTTATGAAAAAAATAGTTGTTTTAACGGTTTTAGTGTCAATTTGTTTTATGTCTTGTGCAACCCCCACAATAGAAGAAGAAACATCAAATTTAGAATTAAATGAAATTATCGCAGTGGATAGAGATGAGATTGAAAGACCTGGCGACCAAGGTGGGAGCTAGATTGAGTTTTGGGTTAAATCTAAAAATACTTGGGAGTGTATTGGTTATTTTGTCAGGGTTGATTTTGTTTACCGATAAAGTAACTAATATTTCTCTTGACAATACTTACGGATTTAAATCTACCAAAACTTTTATATGGGTATTAAGCCAATCTTTAGGTCCTCTTATTATGGCATTTGCTACCTTGCTTAAACCCTATAGATCATCTTATGCTATACCGGTATACATCTATTTTATCCAAGTGTACTGGGTTTTTAAACCTGCTATTAAATTTGATGATTTTTTGTTACAAACATATGCGATTGGAACATGTTTGTTATTTGTTTCCTTATTATACTTATTTAAAAAATTGAAAAATTATCATATTCTTAGGGAGAATGAAAATAAGGAATTTATAAAAGAAACCAAGGAAACGATAGAAATACTAAAGAGAAAAATTTTAAAAGATGCTTAAAAATAGTATTCATAAAATGTTAAGAATTAGGTCTTTAGTTAAAGAATCTTCAATCTCTGATGTAGATGCTCTAGATTCATTGAATGAAGTTATAGAAAACTATTCTAAAATTCAGCAGAATATAGCTAAGGAAGACAAGGAGTTGTATGTTTATTCAAAAGAAATTAAAAAATTAATTGAAATTAATAGGAAGGCGAAAATTTTAGAGGAAAATCTTAATACTTTGAGATTTGAAAATCAAAAAATCTACAATGAATTGATCACGCATTACGGGAAGAAATGAAATCCTTTTTATTTGCTTTTTATTTTCTCCATGGCTTTGAGTTTTTTTAGCAATCGATTTTCTACTTGATTTTCCTTTTCGTTAAGCCAATTTAAAAACATTTTGTTGTTTTTTAACACGTCTTCGTGCAGATAAATCATTTCTATTACTTTCATAATATCCCCTTCACTAGGGGTGTCTGGACTATCTGGACTTGAACGAACAGTACTTGACTTGCGTTGACTTCCTTCACCTAATAGCAACCATTCTAAACTAATATCAGAAAACCTCTCTACTATTGCTAATAAGATATCTGTACTTGGAATTGGGTATTCCCCATTACGGCTATCGGGTTTGAATAATCTATTTAGTTTTTGAGGCTGCGCAAAACCAATTAGTTCAGCGAATGGCTTCACCTTTCCAAAAGTCTCTTCTTCTATTAGTTTTAGTATTCTATTGTTTAAGCCTGGTAGTTCCATAAAACCAAAATATCTGAAAATAAAAACAAACATTTTTGTTTTTATTTAAAACATGTTTTAAATTTGTGTCTAATACTTTTCAAATTTACAAAAAATATAGAAATCCTCATTTTAACAAATATAATGATTGAATCCATATGATACGTGTACCTGATAACTATAAAATTAAGTGTTTAATGGATGTAGTCTATTATAGTATTCAAAACCTTCTTGAATGTAATACGTATCTAAATTCATTAAACTTTGTAAAACAATCAACAGATATAGTGAGCATTTTTAATAGCAATAATGAAATGGTCTCTGAAAAAGTTTTCAAAGAAATTAGTGAGAATGCTACGTGTTGTGCTAAGAGAAAAAGAGGGTTTATAAAAAAGTATCATCAAATTGCTGATAAGCTTCAATTTCATCCATTATACATAAAATCAAATCTTAAAGAAAAACGTCTAGTGCAGGAGTATATACAAAGAATGATAGCAACTCAATTGTATGGTTCGTTTAAAATAGGAACAATGGCTGTTGACTTCTTAGAACTTCTTAATAGAGAGAAGAATACAACTTTAGAGAATTTATAGCTAAATAATTAACCCATTCGCTCAAATTATGTCGACATATCAAGAAAAAATCATAGCGAATATAATAGATCAACTTGACGGGCTTGCAAAAATTGAAGCATTTGATTTATTGCAAAAAATAGAAGGGCTGTTACTTGATCATCCTTCGCCTGTTAATGCTACTATTTTCAAAAAAACAGCAAGGATTGAATTTATCATTAAGAATGCAGTATCCATAGGAGATAGAGAGTACTGCTATCTTGATGATTCGTGTCAATTCCTATTGATATATAATTACTCCAACACTGAAATTCAATCTAAAGAACAACTATATTTTTCACGACCCAGTACCCATGAAGTACATATTCTTGATAAGAATAGTTTATTGGAGTGTTTTAAAGGTTCCATTATTGAAAACATTATATATGAATTTACACAAACCCATTTAGTACTAGACAGAAATCCCAAGACTGGTCGATTATTGTTATTAGAATTATTGGATAAAGTTGATCCATAAATAACACTATAATTAAATGAAAAAGGGGTATGATTTTCAGGAATAATAAGGAAGCAAAATAACTTCTAAAAATAAATTTTACTGCAACTACGGGAGCGACTCTTTGATTTGGTTTTAGAAATGTATAACTAAAATTATTTTTGCTTAACAGAAAAACGTTTTGAAGGGTGGGGAATTTTCACGACACACTATATTAAAATAAAAAAATGAAGGCACATTACGGAATTCTGTAACCAAGGACAAAATATATGAAGTACTATTGTAGTCTAAATTAATATTTGAGTAATTCTAAGAGGGTAAAATTTAAAAATAATTTACTGTAACTATAGGATGGATTACTCGATTGGTTTCTAAATACTTTATGATAGGATTATTTTGCGCTAAATATCAAGTAAGAAGCATTTTAAATGTTAAAATTTAAAAAAAATAAAAAATAGCAAGTAACAAATCTACTATTAATGACACTTAATAAAACAGCATCAAAATATGTATTTAACGACAAACTTTAAAATAACATTTTAGTAGCTGAAAAATAATAAAATACAAATATTAACAATAGGATTAAAAACCGATTTATACGCAACGAGAATTAGTATGTAAGTTCTAACAGTGTCATCCAGTTTTTGAAAAAATAAAAAAATAAAAAAATAGCTTTTGGAAAGCCTGGAATAGAACTGCCTAAACTCAAAATAACTGAATCTTAAAAATCATATAACTTTTATTCAAAAACCATTAATTATGAAAAACCCAATTAACAAAATACTGAGGACAAGCATATTTGCCTTGTTCTATTTGTTACTAATTAATACAGCAAAATCTCAAGAGTCTTTTTCTGCCTTACCTGGAGTTGATAACACAAAAGGCTTTTTATCAAATCCTTCTACCGGAGGATTTTCGAACTATTCTAATACAGAACTTGTTGATTTATACACAGGTATGGTTGATGTAAGCATACCTGTTTATACTATTAAATCAGCCGATTTAAGTGTTAATTTATTCTTAGACTATAAGAAAGATGGAATACTAGTAGAAGAAGATGCTAGTTGGGTTGGTCTCGGATGGCAACTTAATGGAGTAGGTTATATCAGAAGAGAAGTAAGAGGAAATCCTGACGAACCTATTACGGCAATTAGTGAACAAGGTAATGTATACTATCAAAATTTTGGAAGATTTTACGGTCTAATTGACGTTGAAAATTTTAATAATGAAATTCCTTTAGGCAATACTGGAGGAACATTAATTATGGATGACTATGTAGACATGATTGTCAATAATGATTTGTTTAGTTGCGATTTACAACAGGAACAGAATGGAAATTTAGAAAACTGTGGTGAATATTGCCAAATGCAACTTGTTGATAAGATTATAGCGAGTGATGGAAGAAGTGGTCAAACATTTTGGAATAAGCATAGAGACACGGAGCCAGATGTATTTCATTATTCCACTCCTACAGCTTTTGGTTCTTTTATTCTTGACAGAACAGGCAATCCTATAATTCTTGAGGGAAGTACAGATGTAGTGATAAGACCAGCTATTGGACCGCTAGCAAATTCTTCTGGTTGGGAAATCATATCTAATAAGGGTGTCGTTTATACTTTCCCCAATACCGAAAGTTTTACAGAAACCACTAAAAATTCTTCCTTAGGTTTAAACCATTGTAGTATTTGGGGGTTCGAAGGAGAAACCAAAGAACAATTCAAACGCCGAGATATATCTCCTACTTATAATCCAGTCCCGGGAGGAACTATATGTAATTCTAGACTTGAAAATAAAGTTATAAATACTTGGTATGTGTCTAAGATGAAATCTACAAAGTATGATAAAGAAATCAATTTTGAATATGACTCACAGGGTCCTATAGAAAATTATCATCTTCAGGAACAAAGGATGGAATACGTTAAATCTTTTACAGATTCTTTTACCAATATAGATGCCTGTAATCCACAGCAAATAGAAAATACTACAACTTCATTTACAAGTTTCCCAACGAATAGCCCCGCTTATAATACTTTTGCTAAATCAGGTAAATCTTATTGGAATCCTTTTTTAAGAACTATCGAAAACCCAAAGTATATAAAACGTATTAGGTTTTCTAATGGAAAAGTCGAACTTTATCCTTCAGATAATGAAAGAATCGATATGAAAGAAAATAAGGCTTTAGATAGAATTATTGTTTTCGATAATTTTAACAAACAAATAAAAAATTTTAAATTTAACTATAATTCTTTTATTGCTCAGCCTTATATAAATGCAGAAAAAAGTACTAGACTAAAGCTAGAAAGCTTTGAAGAGATTATTACAGAATCTGAGAGTAAAAGATTTTCATTTGAATATGAAGAATCTTTGAATCTACCCTCAAGAGGCTCCTTTAAACAGGATTACTGGGGGTATTATAATAATAATTCTATAAATAGTTTAATTCCTGCGACTTCACGAAACGGAGTTTCATTTTCTGGAGCAAATCGAAAACCAGATGAAACGAGAATGAAAACAGCAATGCTTAAAAAAATTATATATCCAACCGGTGGTCACTCAGAAATATTTTACGAGATAAATACTTATAGAGATAGGGAATATAGATTAAATCGCCCAATGGGAGGTTTAAGAGTTTCAAAAACTATCACTCATGACAGTTCTTCTTCTCAAAATGATATTATAAAAAATTATGCTTATGGCGAGATTAATGCTTCTTCTGGTAGATCAACTAATTTTTTAGATATAAACTGGTGGAGGCATTTTCAGCAAGATGCGTATTTTACTTATTGGAAATTTTCCAGTGTTTGGGATAGACATCTTTTTGTAAAAAGGAGTTCTCATAATATGTATCCTTTTGAAAGAACTAAAGGGGGGCTTGTGGGATATGATAAAGTTACGGTTGCTGAATTAGGGAATGGAAAGATAGTTTATACATTCAGAAATCCAGAGGATTATCCAGATGAAGAAGCTAATAAAATTAAATATCCTCAACGTGATAAAAACGGATCGGATCTTTATCACGATAATATGCATATTCCTAAAGACGCTTTACGAGGACTTCCAGTTAGTATAACAACCTACAATAAAAATGGAGATATAGTTTCTCTTACTTTTAATGAATATGAAAACAATCCTACAAATCATAATCAGCATAGAAACAATATAATAAAGGTCAAGAGAGTATCTGATTATACGACAAGGTATGATATCAATACTGGAACTTTCTTTGGTGATTTTCCTGAGTATACAATTGATATTGGTGAAGTTAAAAGTTGGTTTCCGTATTTGAAGAAAAGCAAGACTAGAACATATGATTTGCTAGGAAATAATTATACTGAGAAGACTATGACATATAAAAGAAATAGTAATAAACATATGCAAGTGACAGATACCGAAATAATAAATAGTGATAATGTTGTTAGGCGAAGTAAGATTTATTACCCTCTAGATGACTACCAAATAAACGATTTATCGAATGCAGAAAAAGATGCATTAAATAATTTAAAACTATTAAATCGAATGGAACCAGTTTTAATAGTAGAGAATAACGGTAGTAAACAAACTTCTAAAATCAGACACCTTTACAAGGAAAATGAAAATAATACTAATCAAGTAGTAGTTAAAGCATCTCAGTTTGCAAAAGCAGATACGACTTTTATTAATAGAGATATATTTTATAAATATGATGAAACAGGTCACTTGTTAGAAACTTCCTCATCTCCAAAAGGAGCTCATACATTCTATGTTTGGGGTTATAATGACACATATCCTATAGCCAAGATAGAAAATGCTAATTACGATCAAGTAATACCACTTATGGGTAATCTTAACCTGAAAGGAACATCTAATAAAGATAATGATAGAACAATTGGAAATATTGGAAACGAAGGTAAACTGAGAGCCGCTTTAAATAAACTTAGAGCTTCTTTGCCAAAAGCTATTATAAGCACTTATACCTACGATCCCTTGGTTGGAATAACTAGTATGACCGATCCTACGGGATATACAGTTTATTACAATTATGATGATTTTAATAGATTGAAACAAGTAAAGGATCAGGACGGAAATGTACTGTCAGAGAACGATTATAATTATATAAATAACTAATACAATAATGAAAATGAGAAACTTATTTTTAGTAATCGCTGTATTAGTATGTACAGTATTAAGAGCACAGACACAGACGGAGAATTATGTAAAAACAACAATCTATCAAACAGAAGTGCAAGAAGGGCAACAATCAGAGGTACTGGAGAGTGACAAAATTATCTCAGTTAATTATTTTGATGGATTAGGACGAGTCAAACAATCTGTTGCAGTAAGAGCTAGTGGACAACAGCAAAACACCAATGTTTTAGATTGGACGGATGAATGGAAAGTAGGAACAGGTTCTACTCCTCTGTTTAATATGAATGGTCCTGAATCAGATAATCAAAGGTTGATAGGAACAAATCCTTTCGGAGAACAATCTCTGTTATGGAAATGTGGTAATGACTCTTGGAGCGATAGAGATGGAGGTTGGTATACCGATAATATCCCTATTGATAATACAGTCACTTACCGATATACCGTTTGGGTAAAGCGCACCGGATCCCAAGACGGTACTACGTATCACGGTCCCGGATATGTAAATAATATGAACGGAACTGCTAATAATAATCCTTATTTCTGGTCTGGAGATTTGCCACAGTTAGATACTTGGTATCTGATTGTAGGAATTGTACATCCGCATAATTATGTAGGAGATAATACTGGGATGAGTGGTGTGTATGATATCAATGGAAATAGAGTAAGAAACGGTGTAGATTTTAAATGGAGATCTAATTATAATTATACTTCTTTTCGAAGTTTTTTCTTCTATAGTACCGATGTAAATACACATCAATACTTTTGGAATCCGATAGCAGTACAAACAGATTATGATTTAGAGCCTATAGCTAAGCTCATCGAAGTTTCTAAACCTAAAGACATCGTTACTCATTATGAGTATGACAACCATGGTAGACAGACTAAAGAATATTTACCGTATGCCTCGGAGCAGACGCAAAATGGAGCAATATATACTGATCCATTGATAGAGTTGAATGCTTTTTATGATACCCCAAAGTATCAGAATACCCCAAACCCATATTCAGAAACTATTTTTGAAGATTCCCCTTTAAATAAGCCTCTCAAGCAAGCTGCACCAGGGTTAAGTTGGATTGCAGAATCTAGTGGAAACGATCATACAATTAAATTTAACAGAAGACCCAATAACAATGATGACGCTGTAATATTTTTTAAGGTAAATTTCACTAATGAGGATACTGAAAAACCTTCTTTAGTTAAAGTTAGGAATTACTCAGCTAATGAATTGTATGTAAACATTACTAAAGATGAGAATTGGAAAAGTACAGATGATAAAAATAATACTACAGAAGAATATACTGATAAGCTAGGAAGAGTTGTTTTAAAAAGAGCTTTTAACAATAATGATCCTCACGATACTTATTACGTATATGATGATTTTGGGAATCTGACTTATGTAATTCCTCCTAAAGTAGATACTAGTAATGGTATAGACACTAACGAGTTAAACGAACTTTGCTATCAGTATATCTATGACTACCTTAATAGATTAGTAGAAAAGAAAATTCCCGGTAAAGGATGGGAATACATAGTGTATAATAAATCGGATCAACCAGTTTTAACACAGGATGCAAATCAGCGATTAAAACCTGTCAAAGAATGGTTTTTCACTAAATACGATGCCTTTGGTAGAGAAACCTATACAGGGATTATAAAAAATGATAGCGATCGATTAGCTTTACAAGGTTCTGCGAACAATCCATTTTATTCAGAATATGAGGATAAACAGACTGGTGCTAACCCCGTTGCTGGTACCAATATATATTATACTAACAATGCTATCCCAAGATTTATGGATAGGATTCTTACTGTAAATTATTTTGATGATTATACTTTTGACCATAATGCTCCTAATCCAGGATCTGTTTATGGACAAAATATAAGTACTAGTATAAGGGGCTTAGATACAGGATCTAAAGTAAGAGTTTTAGATACTAATGACTGGATTACTACAGTAACCTATTATGATGAGAAAAGAAGACCAGTTTATGTGCATAGTACAAATACTTATTTAAAAACAGTTGATATTACTGAGACTAAATTAGATTTTACAGGTAAACCTTTGGTGACAAAAATAACTCATGTTAAGGATAATAATCTACCTATTGTTACAGTTAATACTTTCTCTTATGACCATATGGGGAGATTATTGACCCAAAAACAGCAAATCAATAACTTAGCAGAAGAGTTAATTACTCAGAATTTATATGATGACCTTGGACAGTTAGAAAGTAAAAAAGTAGGGAATGCTGAACAAGCACCATTGCAGATAGTAGACTACAAGTACAATGTGCGAGGATGGCTTACAGATATTAATGACGTCAATGCGATTGGAAACGATTTGTTTACCTTCAAAATTAATTATGATACTGTAGAAGGGAGTTATAGTGCACCTTCCTTATACAATGGAAATATATCACAAACTATATGGAGAACAGCCAATGACCATGTAAAACGATCTTATACGTATAACTATGATGCATTAAATAGAATTACCAGAGGACATAGATCTAGAGGTAATAATTTAATGACAGAGGATTCCTATAGCGTTTGGGGTATTGCTTACGATAAAAATGGAAATATCGGAAGGATAGCAAGGAATGGAAGACCTACAGGATCTTCCTCTCAACTAATAGATGAGCTTTACTATACATATGAGAATAATAAGCTTTTAAAAGTAAGAGATGCTACCACATCAGTTTATAAAATACAAGGTTTTAAAGATGGTGTCAATACTAATGATGATTATGTTTATGACGATAATGGAAATTTAATAATTGATCGTAACAAAGAGATTTTTAATATTTCCTATAATCACTTAAATCTGCCTGAAAAGATAACTTTTAATAAAAATGGCACTAAGTATATCCAATATTGGTATGATGCTTCTGGTAACAAACTAAAAAAGTTCGTTTTATCAAATCCAAGAGATGGTGGAATTACAACTGAATATGATGGTGGTTATATTTATGAAAATTTCCAATTAAAATTTTCAAATCATGCCGAAGGATATACCGAACCTTTGTTTTATACAGATAAAAATGATAACCTTATTTTGTATGATTTTGACTATGTATACCAGCTTAAAGACCATCTCGGAAACATAAGAGTTCTGTATTCAGACAAGGACAAGGACGGAAAAATAGATGTGCTTAGAAACAACGTAGACGTAGATGGTGATGAGGACTATTCGCACGAGATTATGCAGGAGAAGAATTATTATCCCTTTGGTATGAGTCATAAAGGATATAATGATCTTATTGTATCAGAACATAAGTATGGATTTGGCGGCAAAGAAGAGCAAAATGAGTTAGGATTAAATTGGTTAGACTTCGGTGCTCGAAATTATGATTCATCTATAGGGAGGTGGATGAATATCGATAATATGAGTGAAGACTATTTAGAATGGAGTCCTTACAATTATGTTCTTAACAATCCCAACTATTTTATTGATCCTGATGGAAATGATGTTTGGCTATATGATATTGATTCTAATCAGTTAACCTGGGTAAGTGATGTTGGAGGTAGTGAAGTCCAGTTTGTAGGGATTACTAATAGTAATAATGATAATTTAGGAATGGCTTCTGTTACTGGAAATGAATTTCACGTAACCGAACTTGAAAATAGTGTTTTTGTATCTAGTTACGATGCTACTTCCGATATACCAGAAGGATATAATTCAAAATCAGGATATCATTATACAGGATTAGACCTCAAGAAAAGACATCAATTAAAAGAATTAGGAGGCGTATTTTGGGGGCAAATAAGAGAAAATGAAGCTTCAGGGAATGCTGAACCTATCCATAGTAAAACTGCAGTTGATGCATATGAACGACAATGGGGAACTAATTCTGCATTCTGGTTTGGTGCTCAACATTATTTTTCACCGGATGGAGGGACTAGAGGAGTGGCCCAAAGAGGTTATAATGCGCTAAGAAAGCACGGTTCTTCCTTGGGAGACGCGTTAGATGGATCTAAGTCATCAGCTAGAAGTGTTTTAAGAAATTCTTCCAAATCAGCACTTCGCAGTGCACCAGCTTTCAAGTCAATATCTGCTAGTACAACTTCCAAATCAGGTTCTATAAGCAAGTCTGTAAGCAAACCCGTTTCGAATGCAACGAGTAAGGCTCAAGCTAAAGTAATAAAGAATTCTTGGAACAGTTTTTTAAATCTTACTAAAGGAACTTATACTGGTAAGAATTGGTTGCAAAAGGCATCGAAGGATTATAAAAGACTTCAGAGTAATACAAGTAACTAATTTTACAAATGTTTGTCTTGAAATATTAATGTATTAGGATTTTTAGTATATTAATATTTCAGGGACAGACATTATCAGGAATCTTAAATTAGAAATATGAAGGCGAGATCTGATTCTATTTGTATAGATTTGTAATGAATTATTACTTTGTATAATAAAGTATAAATATTGAATTTCTAAATTTAAGCATGTTGTTAGAATGATATTAAGAATCTATTGTAAATATTGCTCGAAATCCAATAAAATAAATAGTTATGCTTCTGATCGAGTGGAGTTGGCTAAAGAAAAAGGTAGTCCACTTATTTTGACTTGTAAGCATTGTTTAAAAACTCAAGAACGTTCCTTGAACGATGTGTTTGCAGAAAATGGTATTTTAAATTTGATCTTTTTAATTGGTATGATTATTGGGACAATTATTATTGCTAATTTTCTTTTAAAATACTTAGATAAAGGAGGTATTTATTCTTTATTTGTATTACCAATAGGAATAGCTATACCAAGTTTGATTTATTTTGTTTGGTTAATTGAAGAAAAGAAAAAAATTAGATCTTTTAATAAGTTTAGAAAATAACTTTTCATGAAAAGAATACTTTTAATTATAGTCTGTGTTTTATGCAATATAGCGTGTACATCTCAGGTAAACCAGGAACAGGAGATTTTTTTTAATAAACCTAAAAATGAAGTAAAGACATACAATAATGAAGTCGTAGATCAAAAAGCAACATTTAAAGGTGGAGAATCCGAATTATTTAAATTCTACAAAAACAATTCTCAATTTAAAGTAAAGGATTTCGAAGTTCCTAGTAAGTCTGTATATTTCAATTTATATATAAATGAAAAAGGCGAAGTTTATGACTATAAAATAATTAAATCTATTGGTACTGATTATGATGAAGAAGTAGTAAGGCTAATAAGTTTAATGCCTAAATGGAAACCAGCCATTAATAAAAAGAAACAAGTTAAAGTTGTAATACTTGACTACATAACTTTTGATTAAGTGAATGACATCGTTGACACTATTTCCTTAAGCGTATAAATTTGCAAAAACTAGTTTAATTTTTTTGCTATGTTAATATTGTGTTGATTTAGCTTGCTTTTTTTTATAATTTTTTCGTGTAAATCTATACCTAATCTAATGGTATTCATTACAAGATAAACAGCAGATACAATTTTCAGTACAGTTGTGATAGTATCTTTTTCAGGAGTATTCCCTAAGATTTTATTCATTTTATAGTGATTTTTCTAATATAAATTTACTCTCTACAAGCATCACGTACTTCTTTAAATGATCGTATCATTTTTGCAGTGGCGTTAAAGAAGTACTTAGAGAGGTATAGCACTCCAAAAATAGTTCCACCAATTACGATGGTGTTAGTGACTGTTTTTACAATTGGTTTTTTAAAGAAAGGTTCACTTTCTTTAGTAATTTTTTTAATGGTATTAATATTCTGTTTCATTCTCTCTTGAGATGGATTTACCCTGATGTTCTTTCTGCTTCTTTCCATGATTTTTAAGTAGGTTGTAGGCAAGTAGGCATCCTAAACTAATACCTAATGTCCAGATTATGCTTTTAAGTCTTTGATTTTTTAAAAAAAGATCATTCCTATGGCTTTTAGTTAATTTGAGTTCTTCAGGAATATCTTTAACAAGGTCTAACTTATAGCAGTCTATGATATTTTGGTTTTTCATAATAAGATAGTCTTATGCTTTTGTAATTAAGAGGCGGTTATCTTTGAGACCCATTAATGCATATTCATAAACACAGCTCCATGTTTTACCATTTTTTTCAATTTTATGAGTGCTAATACCAAAATGAAATCCTGCTCCCAACAGATAATCACGAGATTTAACAACTTCTTTTTTTTCCTCTAAAAGTCTTTTAAGAATGTTTCTATTCGTATCAAGAGTGCGATCGATTTCTGCTTTAGCCCTTCTTTTTTTTCGAGCCTTAAGATTATTATACCGAATTTGATTTTCGCGGGTGGCAAATTTCTGATCACTACGAGTAGGAGTAAAAGGTTCTCCTGTTAACTTATCTTGTATTTGATCCATATCATTATATTTTGAAATAAAAATAATGATAGAAAACGTTGAAAATAGATATGTGAAACCAAGTTAATCTAAGTTAATATTGATTACTATATTTTAGAAGAATTCTACAAGAGAAGTATTTGATGGAAGTCAGAAATGTACGCTTATATAGCGTTTCCAATTTCCATAATGTATAAGATGTTGAAAATCAAAAATATATGTATTGATTGATTGTGAGTTATGATTTCTATCTTCCAATATAAAGCTTAATCAAGACTTAAGCTGGTTAAACTTATTGTTTACAGTGTTTTATGTTTTAAAATCTATTTTTATCCAAATTAATCTATATTAATTTACATCAAACCTATGGTAACACAAGTTTTATTACATCCAATATATATTTATGTAACATAATCTATGTTCAATGAATCTTAATCTATGTCAATCTATTTTAATTTGCCTATAACATACATTTTCTTGAAAAAATCTTACGTTGGAAAGAGGAAAAATGAGATTTTAAGGATTGAAATTACAACAACTGAAATTCAATGAGTTAAAAACAATGGAAGCCAGAAATACTATATATGTGCGCATTTCTAACTTCCATTGTAACTTTACTATAATTGCATTGTCTTTTGTTTTTGACCTCTTTGTATGGGAATAAGGCTATAAAATACTTCCTTACCTTCTTTTTTCTTTTGTAATACCGAAGGAATGCCTTTTCCATTTGCTATAGGAATTCTTTTATCGATGCACTCCTGTAAGCGTTCACGAATCGTTCGTTCACTACAATCAAAAAACGAAGCAAGTTCTTCTACTAAAGTTCTACTTTGAATGGAGCTTCTTAGCATCTTAGATATCTGTTGTTGAATTTCGAATATATCTGCTTTTGTTCTTCTTGATCTGGCAGATTCATCTATAAAATCTTCATCAGCTTCTACAAGTCCATTCGTTTGCTCACAATATCTCATATAGAATGGTTCAGGTCGTTTGCCTCCGCGTAACTTTAAAATATTCAAAACAATCAAATCTGTAGGTCGTCTATTACTATCTTTTTCAAATCCAATCTGGATAGCTGTAGTTGCTTTATTGAGGAGTTCTGTGCCTAAATGACCTCTAGCTTTATCTGTACTACCAGGATTTTCGTGAATAACTGCCAGAAAAGTAACATCTTCAGAATTAATACTGTCGTTCATTAAATCAATTAGTTGCATACTATCCCCTGATCTATTAAAATCCTGTATACAATCTGTAATTACATCTAATATGATCACTACATGACCCGTATACATTTGTTTGACACGTTTTATATAAGCAGTAAGTGCAGAAAAGCGATCTTTTCTGGGAACTTGAAGTAATGAGATGTAATCAAAATCCTCCGGAGTATCTTCTCTCTGATACCCAGCTTTTTTTAATATTTGTTGTAAGGCATACGGGAATTGTTCTGTGAGGTTACGTTCTGTATCTACATAACAGATAGTGACCTCCTGTTGTGTGTTTTTTCTGAAGCTTAACAGATCCATATCATAGGTATCCTTTTTTATTAAGGAACTACAGATAGTTTCTGCCAGTCTACTTTTGTGAACACCTGCTTTTCCTTGGATTACGTTAATCGTTCTTGGATATACGATTCCTATATCTTTGTGAAAGAGTAAAGGCGGTACTTTATGAATGAGCTTTGCTTTGCGCTCGGTAAGTACTTTTTGAGTTTTTAATAATAAAGGCATATAGTCGTTGTCTTTTGCAATGGTTTTGGTAGATAGTAGTTGAATTTCTTGTTGTGGTACTGGAGCTTCCGTAACAACTTCAGGATGATCTAATGTGTGACCAAGGGCAAAGAAATCTGAGATATCTTTTCCTTTATCTTTAATAAGTCCTTCAGGTAGTATCATTCGCTGTAAACCATAGTTGTTTGATAATTTTATAGATTGACTAATACCCGTATTATCGATATCGTATAAAACGATTACTTCTGTAAATCTAGCTTTTAGGTTATCGATAATTTTTAAAGGCGGATTAGCTGTTTCACTATTAAAACAAATTGCAGACTCGTTGCGACTATAAAGCGAGAGTACATCTTTCTCACCACCAGTAATGAAAACTCGATCTCCTGTTTTCGGTAGTTGTGAGTATCCAAAGATATAGGCTTCAGGTTTGTCGCCTAGCCACGCAAAACGAAAGCGAGTATTAAGCGGACAGTAGATTTTGTAACAGTCACCAGAAATCTTATACCCATAGATAGGGTTTTGCGAAGTAGCGTTAAAAGAAATACGCTTTCCTTGGGTGTTGATTCTAGTATAATTTTGTAAGGCAGATACGCTAAAATGTTTAAGTATCGAAGCTTTGATTCCATACGGCAACCAATATTCTAAATCTTCAGGTTGCCACGCTTTTTTATGCTGTATTTCAAAGTCAATTTTAGTGTTGCTATAGGAAAGGTTCAAACTAAAATCTTGATTGATCATAATAAGAGTTTCTCTAAAGTCACATCGCTTTAATCGCATGACCAAATCAAAAATATCTCCCTCATCATTTGTAGCAAAATCCTTATATCTCCAATCTCCGTTTTTGGTTTTATAAATATTGAAAGAAGGAGATTTTTGTTTTCGAGTAAGAAAAGGATTAGAAATAAGCTTTCCGTGTTCTAAAATGCCCTTATTATGATACTGTTGTAGGTAATGATTAAAAGCATCCTGTACATCTATTTTATTCAGGATATTTTCTTTTGTTAATATATCTGTTTTCATCTTTTTTTTTCATTTTTAAATTTTTGAGATGCCTTATGATGCTCTATTTTATATTCTGAACATGGATAAGACATCTCATTTTTCTATTTTTCTAATTGCTTATGTCTTTTTAACTCCTCATTGACTTCATCTATATGGAAATACATTTTATTGCCATATGTGTAAGGAGTTAATTTTAGAATTCCATTTTCTCTCCACCTCCATATAGTTGTATATGAAACTGGTGGATTGAACAACTTCCTGATTTCATTAAGGCTATAATATTCGGCATCAGGATTAATAAGCTCTGTCTCTGTCTTAATATATGTTTTCATATTTTATCTAAATTTTGATTGTATTTAACTTCCGTTACCGAACATTAGGCTTGCCTTGATGTATCCACTCAATCAAACTTTGTTTAGAAAAAGTCAATGGCTTCCCTTTAGAAAGTACAGGGATTTCAAGTCTACTAATTTTAGAATACATTGTAGGTTTACTGTATCCAGTAAGTTCGCAGGCTTCATCGATAAAGATGATATCTCTTTCGGCCTTATGAAGCGTTGACTCTTTTTCATTAGATAGCACTTCTTGTAATTGCTGTCTAATGATTCTTCTGTTTAATTGTATATACTCCTCTAATGTTAGTGAGTATAATGGTTTTGATAGATTACTCATTATTTTGTCATTTTAATAATTAATAATGAGCATTGCGCAATGCTTTGTTTTATTAGATATCTGTTTCAAAACAACGAAGAGAATCAAGGTTTTACAAAAAATATAGTACTCTGCGCAGAGTGAATATGTAGAAAGAATGTAGTGTGAATTCAGTGTTTACAAGGAAAAGAACAAATTGAATGTTTGTGAAAATATAGCACTCTGCGTGGAGTGACTATATTGGATAGTACTATGAATTACTTGATTTTCTTGGTGTAGCGCCGAAATTATGATAACATTGATGTAACAAATTGGGAAAATACCCTACGTATATTGTTATAATACGTAAACCTTAAAACCATGAAAGAATCCAGAGAAACCTTTTTCGAAGACTTTAGCTATTTCAAAAAGAACTTAACTCCAAGAATGTTATATGTTAAATCTGAAGGAAGACTTGGTCACTCAAAACAACATGATGTTTTTTATTACTCATTTGCAAGTTTTTTGGTGATAGGGGTAGCTTTAGCCTTATTAGAGTTAAAACCAATTTTTGTTTTACCCGTAATGGGAATAATGGTTTCTTTTTTAATTGCTAATTTGTTAGACCTATTTTTCATTCGAAGAAGTTTAAAAAGTAAAGGACTTCCATTTGCGTGGGAATTTTATAAATGGAATTGTGATGAGCTAGAGAATGATAGAGTTAAACGAATTATACCAGAATATAAAATATTCTCGATAGAAGTATTACAACAACTTGTGGAAATAGCGAAAACTCAAAAACAGCGCTATGAAAAAATTCCAGAATACCATATGATAAAAGCTTTTGAATTTTTGGCTAAGAATATATATCTTATATCAATAGGTCTGATGATTTATTATTACCAACAGCAATCATTAATTGAAGTATTGAAAGAACTATATCAGTATCTTCTAATTATTATGTTATTTGGTTTTTTCTTAGCTGGATTCTGGAACCTCTTGATTAAAAAATCTCTTTCAGAAAGGGCTATTAGAAATACTAAACTATTAGAGGATTATATTTTTGTTTTAAACAATATACTTCTTATCCGAAAAATGAGGATTGAAAGATCTATTACAAGTGAAAACTTTGAAAACAATTATATGATTGTTTGATTAAACTTCATTTTCGGGTCAGGTTTTGTTAGGTTCTGAATAAAAGAATAATTTGTTTCGAATATTTCTTATAACTTTCTTATTTTGAGGAAAATTCAAATTTATTAATGTTTTTTGAAAATAATTTTCTTATTGATATTGAATCATTAACTTATGGCAATAATTGAAAATGGAGATAAAAAATATTCTAGCTTACTAACTGAAATAGAAACAGGACAAATTAAAATACCTCAATTCCAGAGACATTTTGTATGGGATTTATCTTCTTCTGCGAAATTGATAGACAGCATTTTAAAGGGTTACCCAATAGGGACTTTGATATATTGGAGAACGAATGAACGTTTAAGAGCAGTAAGAGATATTGGTAATATAGAACTTCCGGAGCCGAAAAAGGGAGAATTTGTAAATTATGTTCTAGACGGTCAACAAAGAATTACATCCCTTTTTGCATCTTTAAAAGGAGAAATTATCATACGCGAAAATGGTAAACAAGAGGATTTCTCTAATATCTACATTGATTTAGAAGCAAAAGACGATGACGAAATTGTAATTATAGAAATTGCTGAAAAGGAAGAATACAGTTTCGTTAAACTTACAGACTTAATGAATCAAGGAAGACGTTTTTTTAATGATTTTCCGGAAAAATATGATGATGTAATTGATAAGTATAGAGAGATATTACAGTCTTATCAATTTAAAGGAATTAACTTGAAAGCAGCCGAAATAGATGTTGCAACAGAAGTTTTTACAAGACTTAATGTTGGAGGGCGGGATCTTACGCTATTTGAGATTATGGTTGCAAAAACTTATGATCCAAATAGAGAATTTGATCTCTATGAAAGTTTTCAAGGGCTTAGAAGTGAGCTTGCACAATCTAAATACGATACACTATCAGCTTCAAGCATTTTACAACTAATTTCTTTATTAATTAAAAGAGAATGTAAGCGAAAAACAATACTTAAGCTTGGCAAAGAAGAGTTTATAGATACTTGGTATAAGGCGGTTGAATGTGTTAAAGGTGCTGTAGATTTTTTCAGAAGTTACGGCATACCTGTTTCAAAATTATTACCGTACAATGCATTAATTGTTCCTTTTGGTTATTTCTTTTATCATCATCCAATCAATCCTACTGGGCAGACACTTAAACTTCTAGAAGATTTTTTTTGGAGAGTTTCTTTAGGGTTTAGATATTCATCTGCTGTGGAAGGTAAGTTGGTGCAGGACATAGATAAGATTGACCAGATTCTAAAAAATAAACACCCTCGTTATGAATGGAGTATTAATACTACGCCTGATTTCATAAAGAACAATGGTTATTTCAGCACTGGAAAATCTCTTACAAAAGCAATTCTATGTTTATATACCATATTCAAGCCTAAATCTTTCGATAACCATCTGGATGTGAACATTGATAATAGTTGGCTTAAAATAGCAACATCTAAAAACTATCATCATTTTTTTCCTAAGTCCTACATGAAGAAAAATAAGCCCGATTGGGAATATTGGCTATATAATCATATAGCTAATATTACTATTGTAGATGGGTATTTAAATAAGAATAAGATTCGTGCTAAAGCTCCTTCTAGGTATATGAATGAGTTTAAAGATTGTAATGCCCAATTAAATGAAACAATGAATACGCATCTTATTGATGATATAAATGGATTTGGTATATGGAATGACAATTATGAGCAATTTTTCAATTCAAGATTGAACAGAATAAGTAAAGAGCTTACAAAAAGAATTATCCCGCAAGAAGCAGATAAAACTGAATTATTGATTTACCAAGACATAGACAATCTAGAAAACGATTAAAGAATGCATACGGATTTACCACTTATAAATAGTGAAGATGATCAACTTGGAAGATTTCCATTTGCTACGCAAATAGCTTCAGGTCTTGTGAATTCCTTCGGTAATAATAATGATAGTATTGTATTAGGAATTAACGGTACTTGGGGTACAGGTAAATCAACATTAATAAATTTCATAGTTCAAGAGGTAGAGAGAATTTCATTGGAACAAGAGAAGCACGCTATAACATTACATTTTAACCCTTGGATGTTTTCTGGACAACAAGAGCTTCAAAAAATCTTCCTTTCTAAACTTTTTGTAAAACTTGGAAATGACAAGACGTTATTAAAAGAAGCATCTGAGAAGATAGCTGATATATTAGAATATTTTGACTGGATAAAAAATTTCCATAGCGGTGCAGGAACTTTAGTGAGTGCTTTAAAAGGAATCTTTAAGAAGAGGGCTGGCAAGAAAAAGGAATTATCAGAATTAAAAAAGGAAGTTGATAACCTACTAATCAAAGCGGGTGTTAAATTATACATAACTATAGACGATATTGACAGGTTAACGCCTTCAGAAATAACTGATATTTTCCAAATGGTAAAACTAAATGGAAATTTTGCTAACACGATTTTCATACTGGCTTATGATCGTGATGTTGTAACAGCTGCTTTAAATGAACAATTTGGAGATCACGGAGAAAAATATATTGAGAAGATTGTACAAGTTGATTATACATTGCCAGCTGTATCAGATGAAAATATTAAAAGGATTTTTGCAGATAGTTTGTTGCAACTTTTTTCTGATGGTGATGTAAAACAGACACTCTCCGAAGTGATTAACAGTTTAAAAGAAGAATTGTTTGTTGAGTTTTTTTCCTCAATCCGCGACATATATAGATTTACTAATAGTATAAAATTGAGATTTGCTTCTGTGTACAATGATCTCAATGTGTCTGAGTTTTTTATTGTAGAAGCTTTAAGGATTTTTAATCCAAAAGCATATGAATTTATTATTGAAAATAAGGGTCTATTAATCTACAAAAAAGATGATTCTGTAGTAAAAACTTATCGTTTTAATAACAATAATGTTGAAGAAGAAACAGTAAATTCTGTAATTGAAGGAACAAGTTTTGATCCTACAACTAAAGGTCTGTTAAGTAGGTTATTCGAAGTGAATGGTCATTTCTTTAGTTCTACATCACAAGAAGATTTAATTAGGGGAAAGAGAGTTGCCAATAAAAATTATTTTGACAGATACTTTAATTTGCAACTTGGAAATCTGGATATCCAGGAAGCAATTTTCGATAAGTTTATTAATAGTACAGATACCGAGGTAAAAGTTGAAATTCTCAGTGAGATTCATAATAACGATAGATTATTTCAATTTTTACGTTGGATAGAAATTAAAAGTAAGTCATCAGACATATCACAAATAGAAGAAATAATGTTTGGATGTTTTACTTTTTCGGAATCGTTGACTTATACAAAAGAATCTATTTTTGCCTTTGATTCAGATTTTATGACTGTTCAAAGATTTTGCTCAAGAATGTTATCACGATTTTACGAAGTTTCTGAAAGAAAAAGAGTGATTTTAAGACATATTACTGATCAAGAAAAAGACTACAGCTTCTCTTCTTTTTTCACTAGCGATAGTTTAATTCTAGCTAAAGACAGAAAGGATAAAGGAGAATTAAGACAAGACCATATGTGGAATGATCTTTTTTTAGATAATAGGGAAGATAAAGATAACGCGTTCATCGAGAAAGCTAACGAGGTTCGTAAAGAAGCTATTAAGGCAGTTTTTTTAGAAGAAGTTGAAGATAAAGGAGGGTTAGGAGAGGATGAACTATTTTCAATACTTAGATTCACAAAAATGTATTTTAGTGATTTATATGATGAACATTTTCCATCTTTTATTGTTGAAGATAAAGATTTAGTCCGACTTATTTGGATATGTATGAAAAGTAGTTACTTTACAATTGCTGGAGGAGGTAAATCAAGTATTGGATATCAGCTAAACGACAATCAGCTTTTATCTGGACTAGATAAACAAGCTATTAAAGAACGGTTCGATGCTTTTGATAGATTACTAATTGATGAAGATGAAAATAAAGTAGTCAATTTATTCTTAAAGGCATATGAAGATAATTTTGTTATGAATCGTTATTATGACATTGAAACATTGGAAATTTTACAGCAAAAATAAGTTTTGTTTACTAATATTCATGGTAGTATTTGTATAAAACTAGTTACGTCGAGATTTTTCTCAAAATCTCTGTAATTTTTTAAATAGTAACCAAGATTGATTCCAGTAATCGCTTACGAGTGATATTATTCCCTGAAGCATTTCTTAATTGGGATTCTGTAAATTCTTCTCCAGTTTTGTTAACAAAACATCTCATTGTGACCAACCAGATATCTTTATCGAGATCCACTACTTTTTTTGAATCATATACCAGATATTTAACAAACCACTGTAGCTCCTTGATCGTGCCAGTCCATTTGATTCTATCTGAAGATTCAATAGGTTGATCTTTGAAAATGTTTTTAAAACTTTCGAAAGACGTCTTCTTATGGATAAAGTTCTCTTTTTTTAGAGTATACAATATATCCACAAAATATACTATGTTGTTTTTGATAAATGAAGTATCATTTTGATAACCTTTTAAAATCAACGTTTGGTAATTAGTTTTAGGCTTTCGTGGTTTGTTATTTTGAAATGTGTGTTTAATTGAAACCAAGTTAGTATTAAGATAATTCTTAACCATTTTTGAAACTTTTTTGTTGAAAAATATCTTTTGATACTGTAAAAGGGTAAGCTTTAAAAATTCATTGAAGTGCTTCTTGTCATTATTGAAGGATTTTGAAAGATGGTAATCTAGAAATTTAGGAATGTTTTTTAGACTCATTTGATATTGTCTCAATTTTAAAGCGAACCAATAATCAAAATCAGTATGCTTTGATGTAATAGTAATATTTTTAAAGTGTATGTTATCGGGGGATTCTGTCGATTTTACAGAAGAAATTATTTTAATGTTTAATCTTTCGATAAGTTGAACAATAATTCTACGAGTTTGTCTTTTCTCGTATTCTATTGGCTCAATGAAATAGCAATCGGTTTCAAAGTCAAATATATGATTAGTGTGTATGTCAAGTTGATTAAAATAAGTTTTCATAATCGATGAATTTTGATGAATGATTGATAAAAAGGAAATGCCTGTTTTCTATGATTTTTTCATAGAAAACAGGCATTTCTTAGTGTAGTAGAATGTTGTAGTATTAGGTCACAATCTTCAGGTAAAAAGTTCGATATCTGTCCCGTCCCGAGTACTTAAAGCCTTCTTAATCTTTTGATTTTGAAGGCTTTTTTGTTTTTAAGCCTTTCTTGTTTTGAAAAAAATCGTTAGATCGATTACTCGATTTAGGGAGAAATGCACTTCGGTAAGTTAGGTAAGGCTTTCAAGAACAGAAGACCCCAACATAGGCAGTTTACTAGACTTTAGTTGTATAACTCCTTCCTTTCAGAATAGCTAAAAAAATATTTACTACAAAAATGATTTGTCCTATGCTGATAATCAAAATAAAGAGCCAAATGGATGAATTGGGAACATGAGAGTTCATATAGTAGCTTTTGCCTAGAAAATATTCTACTAAAAATTCTTGGATGCTATTTATCAAGATAATTCCAATCGTAAAAATTAAATGTAAGAGATTTAATAAGGTTACAGTTTTAAAATTGAAACGTTCTAACAACCAATATATAAAACCAGTTAGGCCAAAAAGGATACTTACTAAAATCATTAATTGTTGTTGCGAAAAAACATAATAAGTGTCATGAATATTTATATCCAATGTTTGATCAGCTTCATAATAGGAAAGAAGCAATAATAAAGGAATAATACCCCAGAAAAGTAAATATGGCTTTTTTAGTAGTTTTGATAACATCTTATTTTAAATATATTGATTATTCATATATAGAAGCTCCTTTGATAATATCTGCAAATACTTTCCATTGGGCTACATCTGCATTAATACCTTGATTTGTGTTTTTATAATATTGCTGAACAGCATCAGAATATCGTATCATAGCTTCTAAAAAATCTTCCATCTTATGGTTTTCCCAATTCTCTGGATGTTCTTGATACTCTTTTAAGAGGCCCTCTAGAAAATTAATAAATTCTTTTCTAGTGTGAATATTAATCATTCTGTATGTTTCTATTGTTTTATTGAACTTTGTTTATGTTTCTATCGAGTAATCATTGCTTTATACAACTATGGATTTAAAAATCACCCTCCTTCATTTGTTTCAAAAGATGATTCATTAATTGGAATACCAGGGAATTCAATAAATTTTCGAGTTTCGTGATTCCCACCTTTAATTTTATTTGAAGACTGTTTATTAATTATTTCGAAATTTGAAAACTGATTTAATTTTATCATAGTATCTTATCTATAGTTATTTAATTGTCGATTTATTGAACTTTAAGTTTACTATTTCACACGGAAAAAAATTCCCATCGCTCCCGCTGGTCTGTGACTAGTGGCGTTCCTATTTAGTTAATTCCAACAGAAAACCATCACTATCAATTTCTAAAATAGTATGATCATCCTGATAATTTTTGGCACTGCTATATTTCCAATCTACAGGATCAAGAACAAAACCAGACTCTACTGGATTAGTATGGATATAATCTATTTTTTGCTGTATCACCTTATCCGTCCATAGCTCTATAGGTTTGTTATGCTGCTGCCAGAATTGTCTATTGGTAACTGTAGCATTATTTTTAGCTGCTTTTTCGAACATCCATAACAACCATTCTTTTCTGCTTTCTTGTGGATTGTCTTCTATAGCTTGTATTACTTTTTTGGCCGTATATTTTTTAAAGTCGCGTATCAACCCAGAAGGATCATTATTACCAGAACGAAAAACTAAATGAATATGACTGGGCATAAAACAATATGCATATACCTCCATACTTTTTTCTTTTCTACAATAATCAATACTTTGTGTAAGAATAGATAGGTATTTTTCTCTAGTAAAAACATCTATCCAATAAACGGTAGCAAAACTCACAAAATATAATCCCGACTTATTATGAAATTTATAGTTTCTACTCATTTTACCAAAATACAAAAAGCTACTAGAATATGATAGTAGCTTTTGATTTCTCTTTTTATTATTTAATTTTACTAGCCAATCGTTATTGCCACTAGTCACAGACTAGCGGGAGCGGGGGTGTCTCGTCCTAAAAAAAGTTTACATATTTTATATTAATCCTAAAATAGATTTACAACTTATTCTTAATCCTATTATTGGTTTACAATAATAGGATTTTTTATATAATAATTCTTCCATAGTTTTTCAGTTTTTATATTGTTTTGATGTACTTGGTTTGGGGTAAGGTTTCCTATACTCATATGTGGTCTTTCGTTATTATATAACTTCACGACAGTTTCTAATAATTCTGTAGCTTCTTGTATGTTTTCTACTTGATAATCGTTTAGGTATTCTTCCTTTATAATACCATTCACTCTTTCTGCTATTGC
>NZ_AUMK01000014.1 GCF_000430645.1 Aquimarina latercula DSM 2041
AGTAATGTCATAGCCGAGTAGTACTAATAACCCATAGGCTTATGCGCACGTCCTGCTAAGCAATTAGCAGGACGGAGAATTGCTTTGATAGCTTCTTTTTAGTTACTTTTTTAGATCGTATTTTATTATTTAAATCAATATGTCAACAATATTAGTTGATCTCTTATCATTAAGAATCAACCAACAGCTTAAGGTGGTTATAGCATCGGGGCTCACCTCTTACCATTCCGAACAGAGAAGTTAAGCCCGTTAGCGCCAATGGTACTACAATCGTGGGAGAGTAGGTCGCCGCCTTCCTTGAAAACCCTTCAATACTAAATTGAAGGGTTTTTTTTATACCCGAAAATGAGATACACAGCATAGAAATTAGAAGATTTTACATAAACTATGGTTACACATGATAATAGAATGATATATAACTGAACGATTTTAGTGAAGATACATGTCGTCAGTTATTGGATTCCTTATTTTTAATAGAAGGATGTAGAATAATAAAATAGATAACCTCTTAGAAGCTCCGAATACTTGAAGGCAAGAGGTTCTATAATTTTCATTAATTTTTGCTCATTCGCTTCATTATGAGGGAGAAAAGTATATATGTTTTGTACAAGAATAGGATGATAAGTAAGATGAAGAATATTTCAATTATGTTTTTATATAGGTTTTAGATAATAATCCAAGCTTTACTGTTGGAAACTTATTTTACAGAACTTATGAAGATAGATTACTTACAAAACTAAGAATATTTAAAAAAACTTCCAGATGCAAATACATCATTTTAAAAAATGAGATTGTAATATAGTGTTGTAGAAAGTTTAGCCTATGTGTATCTAGGATCTTGAATGTAATCTTGTTTTACAATTTTTATGATTTCAATACTTAAAAAACCAAATTCTTTTACCACTTTACCATACATACGATAGACTCCTTTATGTCTAAGTTTATATTTTTCCTGTACAGGAGGAAATAATACCGTATCAAAAACATCTCCAAATTGATCTAAAAAAGTACCAAATGCCATACGTTTACCTTTTGAAGTTCGGGTATTTTTCATAGCAATTAAATATCCATAGATATCAATCTTTTTATTAATATAGTTTTTGAATTGATTAGCTCGATTTTGATTCACAGGTTTAGATGCCATTATTTCATAATATCCGCAAATTGGAAATCCGAATGATTCAATTTGTTCAAAAACGTTTTCTAGCTTTGATGTTTGAAACTTTGGTAATTGATATTCAGTGTGTTTTTCTTTAAATAAAACAGGTTGATTATGATCAGGTAGCGTAGTGTACAATTTAAAATGTGCCTCCCATAATAATTCGTGTTTGTTCTTTTGTGTATATGCAAATGCACCTATTTTTATCAGTATACTTATTTGTTCAATGCTTATAGGTACTCTATCGACAAAATTGTTAAGTGATAAATAAGTTCCGTGACGTTTGCGTTCTGATAGTATAAGTTCTACAGTCTTATAATCTAAATTGCGTAACATGTTTAATCCTAGATAAATATGATTTTTTATCAGAATGTGCTCGTATTTGCTAGTGTTAATACACGGAGTTAGGATTTTTGCCCCTAATAATTTTGCTTCATGTAGATATACTTCTGGCCGATAAAATCCGCCTCCATTATTTAAAGTAGCTACAAGGTATTCTAGAGGGAAATAGGCTTTCAGAAATAAACTTTGATAGCTTTCTACTGCATAAGAAGCAGAATGTCCTTTTGGAAAAGCGTATCCAGCAAAACTGGCTACTTGATTCCATATTTCAAAAGTTAATTTATCTTCATACCCTTCATTTTTACAGTTTTGAATGAATTTTTTTTGTACTTCTTTAAATTCTTTACGAGATCTAAATTTACCACTCATTCCTCTGCGTAGCACATCAGCTTCATCAAGGGTTAGTTTCGCAAAAAGATGAGCAACCTTTATTACATCTTCTTGGTATACCATAATTCCATAGGTTTCTTTCATGAGATCTAACATAATAGGATGCGAGTTTTTTCGTCTTTCGATATCATGTTCTCGTAAGATATATTCACGCATCATCCCACTTTTAGCAACTCCAGGTCGTATAATAGAACTTGCAGCAACTAATCCTAAATAATTATCGGTTTTGAGCTTACTTAAGAGCATACGCATTGCAGGAGATTCTACATAAAAACAGGCGAGACATTTAGCATCTCTTATTAGACCATTGATATTAGGATCTTTTTTAAAGCTATCTATATCGTGAATATCAAAGTTTGCCTTTTCTGGTTGATTGTATTTAATAATCTGTATTGCTTCTTTAATCTTAGCAAGTCCACGTTGCCCCAAAATATCAAACTTATATAGTCCAAGATCTTCTGCAATGATCATATCAAACTGTACCGTAGGAAAACCCTTGGGCGGTACATCGGTAGCTGCATAATTATGAAGTGATTTATCACTAATCAATATACCGCTTGCATGAATACTTATATAATTAGGCATTCCTTGTATAAGTTGACTATAAACAATTACTAGTTTATGGATATGATCTAAAGAATTGTAATCGTAATTACCTTCACTAAGTTTATCGATTTCGAATTTAGGTAAACCAAATACTTTACCTAATTCTCTTACAGCTCCTTTATAATGGAAAGTTACATATGCTCCGAGTAATGCGACATTTTTGAATTCTGAAAATATGAATCGTGTAATATCCTGTCTATCTCTCCAAGAAAAATCAATATCAAAGTCTGGAGGACTAGTACGATGTGAATTTATAAATCTTTCGAAGTATAAGTCTAATTCGATAGGATCTACATCTGTAATTTTTAGAAGATAAGCTACTATGCTATTGGCACCACTACCACGACCAACATAGTAATATCCTTTTTCCTGAGCATATGAAATAATTCTCCAATTAATTAAAAAATAAGAAACAAAATTCATTTTAGTAATTAAATGAAGTTCTTTTTTTAATCTATCTAGTACTTTTTTTGTTGGTTTTTTATATCGATATGGAAGCCCTTTATCACATAATTTTTTTAATAAGAGATTATCTTCTTCTATACTTCCAGTATAGGTTTTTTGATTTAATGATGGTTTGTTTTTAGAAAAGTTGAAATTTACATTACATTGATTTAGTATGATTTCGGTATTTTTTATGATAAAATTAAATTCAATAAATTGTTTTTTAATTTCATTATTGGGGATCATTTTTTCTGAAAAACATGCTTGTTGATTCTCTGGTAAACGGCTCAATAGAATATTATTATCGATAGCTCTTAGTAAACGATGCGCATTAAAATCTTTTTTACTTCTAAAAGTTACAGGTTGTAATGTAACAAGTTTGCTTTCTAGTTTTAGATACTTTGAAAACTTAAGTTTAGCTAAATCTTTTATAGAAACACCTATAAATTCATTTGATGAAAAATTATTTTTTTTTGTTTCTATAATTTGTTTAAAAGGGTATATGATAAAAACATTATTGAATAGTGGAGCGTTTTTAGGAAATTCAATTTTATTGTGAGAATGGTAGGATAAAAAATCATTTAATTCGTTATATCCTTCGTTATTTTTAGCAATACCTACATATAGTTGTTGATGATTATTTCTAAAATCAACACCTACAATAGGTTTGATTTTATATTCTTTCGCTTTTCTAATAAAGTTTAAACAAGCTGATGTATTATTAATATCTGTTAAAGCTATAGCATTTACTTTATTTTCTTTAGCAAGTTCTAATAATGTTATTTCGGAAAAAGTTCCGAACCGTAAACTATAATACGAATGGCAATTAAGGTACATGCTTATTGTTTTCTATGTGCTAATACAATTGGAGGTTGACCATTAAATGGATTTTGCATTCTGCCAATAGTTTTAGATCCCATGGCTACAGCTCTAATTACGCTACGATCTCCGTATTGACTTCTAATATGATCTAATGCTTTGTATAGATTAAGTTGTTTTTCATTGTCTTCAAATAGGTTTATTTGGTAATTTCCAGTTACTAGATGACTAAATCTGATACCTATTAATCGTACTAATAATCTTTTTTGATACAATTTTTCGAATAGTTCTAAAATTTTAGGAATTAGAATATGATCAGCACTGGTGTATGGAATCTTAAGTTGTTTGGAATATGTATTAAAATCAGAATATCTGATTTTAACTGCAATGCATGCAGATAGTTTATTTCCTCTACGCAATTGATAAGAAAGGTTTTCTGTCATTGCTATAAGAATGTTACGTAGTTTGTAAACATCTATGGTATCTCTATCAAATGTTCTTTCTGTTGAAATAGATTTACGTTCAGAAAAACCAATAACGGGAGTATTATCTATTCCATTTGCTCTTTTCCATATAGTTAATCCATTTACTCCTAAAACTCTTTTCATAACATCTACAGGCATATCTTGTATTGTTTTTACTTGCCGTACTCCTAGATTACGAAGTGTTTGAAAAGTTTTGTCACCAACCATAGGGATTTTTTTTATAGATAACGGAGCTAGAAAAGGTTTTTCCGTACCAAAATCAATTTTTAATTGATTATTAGGTTTCGCTTCATTAGTAGCTACTTTAGATACTATTTTATTTTGAGCAAAACCTAAAGATATTGGTAAACCGGTTTCTGATATGATTGTTTGTCTAAGTTCTGAGGCATACTTATAAGCACCAAAAAACCTATCCATTCCTGATAAATCTGCATAAAATTCATCGATACTTGATTTTTCAAAAACAGGAACTTTATCTTTAATAATTTCTGTAACTAGATCAGAATATCTACTATATGTACCCGCATTACCTTTTATGATTGTAGCTTCTGGGCATAGTTCTTTCGCTATCTTCATAGACATTCCTGAGTGTATACCAAATGCTCGGGTTTCATAGCTACAGGCTGCTACAACACCACGATCACTAATACCACCTACTAGTAAAGGTTTTTTTTGTAATGAACTATCAATAAGACGTTCTACAGATACATAAAATGTATCAAGATCAAGATGTAATATAGTTCTCAATATTCAGTTTTATGGAGTTTTTCCAAATTTATGGAATATTTCCATAATGTTTAATGTATGGCTTTAAATTTTATTCACATTAGATCAAAAAAAAACGACATCTTAATTTAAGATGTCGCTTCTAAAAAATTTTATTTTGGGGCTACAAAATAAAATTCAATTGTATTAATTTTCTGTATATCCAGCGAATTGTTGCATAGCACTTTTAGTAAGTTCTTTAGCTCTATTTACATAAAAACTTTTTGTATCATTTAAAGTTTCGTTTTGTAAATCATTTTCACTTCTTAAATAATCCTTTTGAGATTCGAAGATTGATTCATCATCAAAAGCTATACTTAATTCTTGTAATGCACTTTCTAATTTTTGTAACGCTTGCTCTGCTTTAGCTTTTACTGCTGTTTGTTCTTTTAGTTCTGCCGCACGTTGAGCTTCAAATTCTGCTTTAGCTTTTTGCTGTTCTGCAATTTGCTGTTGTAATTTTTGTTGTTCTATTGCTAACTGACGTCTTTGTTCTTCTAATTCTTTTTGTTTCTGTGCTACTTCTTCAGAAGCAACTGCTATAGCTTCTTCTTCTTCACTAACAGTCTCTACAACATAAGAGTCACTACTACCATTATTTGCTTGGCAGTCTGTTAATTGTTCTAATAACTTAGGACCAAGATCTTTTGCTTGTTTTGCATAATATCTGCTTCGCTCATAAGTATCTTGATCTAGTGAACTTACCATATTAGTTTTAGCTTCATAAGCTGTTTCATTAGCTTCTTCACAACCACATTTATCAGCAAGAGTTTCTACTTTTTCAAGAGCTTCTATTGCTTTATCAGCATATTCTTGAGTGTGAAATACATTATTAGCTCCGTGCGCTTTCTTAGAATGTGAATATGCATAACTAGCAGCAGTTAAAGCATCTTCATAAAGATTTTGGGCATTGGCCTGGGGAATAAAACAAAGTAAAAATAAGATGGATGCTATTCTTTTCATTTTTATGGGGCTTTTTAATGAACAGTACAAGTATACAATATTTTCTAAGTAACATCCAAAAATAAACGTCATTAATCGATGAAATGCGCACTTTATCTTAATTTTTATGGGTTACCCATAAACAAAGTGATAGATATCCTACTGTTTAATGAGAGTTTTCATCATTTGATTCACTCATAACGAAGTTAGTCGTTACGTATTGTATAGTACCTATGTAAATTATAATTTTAACGTTTTACAAAAGTTATTATGTAAGTTTATTATGTATATTACGTCCATAATTCCCTATGAAAGAACTTATCATATCTTCGATAAACCATAATCTAAATAATGCTATTGCTTTATTAGACGCAATAACTTTAGAAACTTACTGTAATGCTTCTGTAGGGCCATACTATTCTAGTATAGGTTCTCATATGAGACATACATTGGATTTTTTTGATTGTATTATTAATGGATTAGATACTAATGACATTGATCTTACTGCTCGTAAGCGAGATGAAATTTTATCTACAAATATAGAAGCAACAAAAGATCATATATATACACTACAAGAAACGTTACTTTCTTATGTTGATGTAAATACGGATTACCTGATTCACGTTACTGATAATATGGGACAAGGAAAAGTTACAGTCAATTATACTTTAGAAAGCATTCTTGCGCACGCAAATAGCCATGCAATTCATCACTATGCTACAATAGGGTATATTCTTAATCAACTTAATGTAGAAATTAAAATCTCAGGATTTGGCTATAATCCTACTACTCCTGTAAATAAGCGAGAAGGAATCTAATATAGAAGAACGTAACTTGCTTAATTTATTCTATTTATAATTTATTCTGTTTTTTATAAGTGATATTTTTATTTATATAATGTATATATTGGTAATTAGAAAGACTTATTTTCTATTGCTTTACAATATAATATTAGATGTTTTATGTGAAATATATAGTTGTCACACAGTAATGTACTAATTTTAAAAGTTATAGATAAGATTATTTTTTTAGAAGTTTTTATTCTTAAATGTATTTATCAAAAAGTTTGCATAATATATTTAGGATAAATTTCTAAGGTTATCTTTGATATATAATAATATGTAAGAGGTAAATAAGAGTAGTTACTATGGTTAGATTAGAATACATATTTATTGCTTTCTTTACAAGTGTTGTTATTTATGGTCAGAATTTAGATGATGATTGTGAGTTGTGGCGAAAACAAATGGATACAATTTCAAGCTCAGAATCATTGTTTAGACTTAGTAATCAAGCTATTTCTAAAGTAAATGATGAATGTAAGATAGAAATTTACTTAGCATTGATTCACACATATAAGTATATCGAAAAGTTTGATGAAGCATTAAGATTTTGTAATCAAGCTATAATGCTTGGAGAAAGCCTCAAAAAAGAGAAATCACTTTCAAGTTTGTATATAGAAAAGGCTAGTATTTTATTATCTCAAAATCATAAAAATGAAGAAGCTTATGTATGGTTAGATGAAGCTAAAAAGATATTGGATAAAGATTTTAAAAATGATGGGTGGATTCTTTATTATAATACGAAAGAATTAATAGCAAGAAAAAGTAACGAATATAATAAAGCAATCATATATGCAGATTCAGTTATCAGTTTCTTAAATAAAACTAATAATGAAATTGGAATACCAACTCGATATCAAAACATAGGTTTGTATCACTTTAATTTATCTAATTATGAAGAATCAGCTAAAAATTTACTAAAAGCAATTCAGCTTAAAGAAGGTCAAAATAATATCTTAGATTTAGAGGATATATATTATTTTTTAGGACGTACTTATTTAAGATGGGAACATTATGATACTGCAATAAAATATATAAATAAGAGTATTCCAATTGCAAAGGAAAGAGGAGATAACTATGTTTTATTATTATGTCATTCAGAACTGGTTAAATGTTATCAGAAATTAAATAAAAATGATGATGCTATTAGAGTTGCTGATTATGCTTTAAAATTAGCTCGTGATCAAAAAGATTATGTTCAGATGTCTGAACTATTAAAGGAAAAAGGATGGATATACTTCGAATATCTTAAACAAAACGATAAAGCCGAGATATATTTTAAAGAAGCTTACCAAATAGCAAAAAAATCTAAAGATGATTCAACACTATATGCTAGCATTAGAGGTTTAATAGAAATTTATCTTCACGAAAAAGAATATGAAAAAGTAAAAAGTTACTTGAAATCTTTTGAGAATATAACTAATAAGATTAATAGTATACATTATACACAAAAATTCTATCAAGTTTCTAGTAGATATTATCAAAAAACAGGTCAATCATTTCTAGCTTTAAATCAACTAAAAAAATATTATTCAATAAAAGATTCTATATCCAGCGAACAAGTAATGGTTAAAGTAGCTGATCTAGAAAAAAAGTATGACACTAAAAAGAAAGAATTAGAAATAGTCACTCTTAACAAACAAAAAGAAGAGCAAGAACAAATAACAAAACAAGCTAAGACTAAGCAATATCTATATTTATTGGCAGCTGTTTTTTTGTTATTGCTATTAGGAATAGGAGCTTGGGCATTTAGAAAATTGAGAAAACAACAAAAAGAATTGGTTTCCACAAACCAAGTTAAGAATCGTCTTTTTTCTATTATAGCACATGATCTTAGAGGAATGATTATTCCTTTCCAACGATCAGGAAAAATATTAAAATATCATATAGAAAAAGGCAATCACGAAAAGACAATAGAATTATCTCAATCATTAGAGCAAAACTCAGAAAGTTTATCCAATATGCTTGATAATTTATTGAATTGGTCTTTAGAACAGATGAATGGCTATAAAATGAATGCTCAGATAATATCTATAAAGAAAGAATTAACAGAGATCATATCATCATATCATCAACAGGCTGTTTACAAGAAAACTAATATAGAACTAAAATACGAAAAAGATTTTTCCGTTAATTTTGATAAAGGAGCTTTTCATGTAATTTTTAGAAATTTAATAGGTAATGCTTTAAAGTATACAGAAGAAGGAAATATTCGAATAGAATTTAAAAACGAAAATGAAGAGTTTTTATGTTCGGTAATTGATACTGGAATTGGAATGCCAAAAAGTAAACTAGAAAATCTTTTTAATTTAGAAGAAAAAAAATCAACTATAGGAACACAAGGTGAAAAAGGAACAGGGCTAGGGCTTAATCTTGTTTATCGCTTTATAAAAATGCATAAAGGAACGATTAGTGTTTCTTCAGAAAAAAGAATTGGTACGCGATTTGACCTAAATTTCCCTTTGATAAAATATAAACTTTACGAAAAAACAGATCATACGGCAATCTCTGCATAAAACTCTTAAAACCAAATACCTACTTGATATGATACCGCAAAAATTATTGTTATTACTATTTAGTTTTTTAGTATCGTTCTCTTTATACTCTCAAACAGAGAATGAGCATTGCAAACGGTGGCATAAAACAATGGATACTATCCAAAGCTATGAGGTAGCATTTAAGTTTTGTAGAGAAATGATTAAGAAAGTTGATGAAAAATGCAAAGCAGAAATACAAATATCTAGGGGTTATATGTTTTTGAATCAAAGAGATGTAGATTCATCTATTTATTATTTAGATAAAGGTATTAAGCTGGCTAAGAAGGTCGATGATTCAGAATTATTATCATCTGCATATGGTAAGAAAGCTTATAGTTTTGCTCTTCAAGGAAATAAAAAGGAAGCAGAATTGCTCCTGAAAAAGACAAGAAAAATATTAGTCGATTATCCAGAAAATGAAAATTGGATATTTTATCATCAAACTCATGCATATCTCGCAGATATAGATGCAGATTATAAAAGAGCTTTAAGTCATACGGATAGTACTGTAATTATTGCCGAGCGTAATAATCTTAAAGAGTTTTTAGCTTCCTGCTATGGTAATAAAGGGACATATTCTATGAGATTATCTCAGTATGAGCATGCTGTTGATAGTTTTCTAAAGGCTGTTGAAGTTTTAGAAAAGGAAAGCAAATCATCTCAGTTGGATGCTTGTTATTCTATGCTAGCTTCGGCTTATAAAAGATTAGAACAACATGATATAGCTATAAAATATTTTGAAAAAGCTATAGAAGAATCTTATAAAACCGAAAATAACTTTATAAGAATGCTTACCTATTCAAGAATGGCTGATGTACAAAGAAAATTAGATATAACTAATGAAGCTCTTATTTCTGTAGATTCTACAATTGGAATAGCAAGAAAGTTAAATAATAAAGGTTTTATCGCAGATGGACTTCACACAAAAGCAACAATTTATTTTGAAAATGTAGAAAACTATGATCAAGCAGAAATCTATTTTAAAAAAGCTTATGAATATGTTTTAGATGCCAAATCTATTAAGGTGATAGATAATATGATGTTAATTTCTGCAATAGATGGAATGGCAAAAATAAACCTTAAAAACGGCAAGTATAGTGAGGCTAAAAAATTTATTGATTTATTAGAAAAGAAAAGTAAAGAATCTAAAATACTAATTTTTGAAAAAGCACTACATTACTACAAAAGTGATTATTTTGAAAATACGGGAAATCCTGATAAAGCTTTAGTTCATTTTAAACAATATCATTTTATTAAAGATTCGATTTCTAATAAAGAATTAAAAACTAAAGTAGCAGATTTAGAGAAGAAGTATGACACCAAAAAGAAAGAACTTGCTATAGCGACTCTTAACAAACAAAAAGAAGAGCAAGAACAAATAACGAAACAAGCGCAAGCCCAACAAAATTTGTATTTAATAGCAGCTGCATTTTTGTTTTTGTTGTTAGGAATTGGAGCTTGGGCTTTTAGAAAATTGAGAAAACAACAGAAAGAATTAGTTTCTACAAATCAAGTAAAGAATCGTCTTTTTTCTATTATAGCACACGATCTTAGAGGAATGATAATTCCTTTCCAACGATCAGGTAAAATATTGAAATATCATGTAGAAAAAGGGAATAATGAAAAAACAATAGAACTATCTCAAGCATTAGAACAAAACTCAGAGAGTTTATCCAATATGCTCGATAATTTATTGAATTGGTCACTGGAACAGATGAATGGTTATAAAATGAATCCTCAGACAATTTCTGTGAATAAAGAGTTAACAGAGATCATATCATCATATAAACAACAGGCTACATATAAGAAAACCAAAATAGAATTAAAATATGAAGATGATTTTTCTATTAATTTTGATAAAGGAGCTTTTCATGTCATTTTTAGAAACTTAATAGGTAATGCATTAAAGTATACAGAAGAAGGAAATATACGAATAGAATTTAAAAATAAAAATGATATTTTTTTATGTTCTGTAATTGATACAGGAGTAGGAATGTCTAAGAGTAAACTCGAAAATCTTTTTAATTTAGAAGAAAAAAAATCAACCATAGGAACACAAGGTGAAAAAGGAACAGGGCTGGGACTTAACCTAGTTTATCGCTTTATAAAAATGCATAATGGAACTATCAATGTTTCTTCGGAAAAAAGAATTGGCACACGTTTTGACTTAAGCATTCCCATAACCATATCGTTGACCAAAGAAGAAGGGGCAATTTCTAAACCTTTATCAGCGTAAATAAAGCATACAGATCATGAATATTTATATAGTAGAAGATGATATATTTCATTTAGAAGATATTAAAATCTCTCTAGAAGAGTTAGGGTATTTCTGTGTTGGTAGTTCAGATGATCCATTCGAAGCTCAAGAACAAATTGGAGAATTAAGGCCAGATGCAGTAATCTTAGATATTCATTTAAATGGTAAAGAGTCAGGTATTGCGCTGGGGTATAAAATTAAAACCTTGTATGAAATCCCAGTGTTTTTTGCTACTTCTGATAATGATAAGGATGTAATGAGTAAAGCTGCAACTATAAATCCGGCAGCTTATCTAACAAAACCTATAAATAAAGATGATTTACAAGCTGCATTGATTTTGGCTCAGAAACAAGAGATTAATTCAGAAAAGAACGGAACTAGTGAACCGGAGAATATATTTGTAAAGAGCGGAAATAAACTAATAAAAGTAAATTTAAACTCGATACTTTTTGCGCATACTGATTCTAAAAATTATTGTTCTATTGTTACTACAGATCATAAGAAATTATCTGTACGATACTCTATTTTAAAATTAAGTAAGAAACTACAAAGCTTAGAATTTGTACAAACACATAGATCTTATATCATAAATTGGAATAAGATAGACTCATTACATGAGTATGATCAAACCATAGAGATACAAGGTCATCATATTCCCATAGGGAGAACGTTTAAGGAGTATATTTATAAACGTTTAAAGGTGATCTAACCTCTCTACTATTATAAAGAATATTTCTTTTTTTCTTGTTAGTTAAATTGTTAAACAATGGATATCACCACTTAAAGCAATAGTTTTAGTAGAAACATTACAATCTCCCTGAGTTTTACAAACTATTGGTTTTGTAAAACAAGCGTCTCCAGTAGTAACTTGATCTGTTGTGTCTTGTGATCCTCCATTAAATTTATCAAGATGGTCTAATCTAGCGATCTTTATTTTATCCAGACTTATTTTTTTTCTTTGACTATTTTTCATTTCCCCAAAAAGTTAAAGTATATAATCCATCCTATTAATGGATATTTATTAATAAAAAAACCTCCAAATTTTATTTCAAATATTAGTGCCAATTGCGGTAGTACTGATACTACCAGCACCTGTTTTTGTAGAAGTTGTTTTTGTATCTCCAATTGTCGTTAAATCATTTGGATCGATAGGTACCGTACCATCTTGTAAATCGTGAAATGATCCTCCAACAATGTATCTTAGGTTATTTAGTTTAGCGATTTTAACTTTATCTAAACTTAATTTATTTCTGTTTTTCATAATATAGATATAAAAAATTTACTCGACACAGATAGAAATACTACTCCCAGCAGCTGTTTTAGTAGAAGTATGCGTGCCAATTTCATCACACATTTTGGTATGAGTTCCAGTAAGTTCCGTGATAGTTGGAATTTCAGTTGAAGTCGGAGGTAAAGAGCCACCCCAAATTACATGTGTATTATTTAATTGAGCAATTTTGACTTTGGCTAAACTCAATTTTTTAAGTTTTCCCCTTTTCATGTTGTTTTGATTTGTGTTTTCACAATCTACAATTTTAGTCATAATAATACACGTAAATATTCTTGAAATTTATAAATTTCAAGATAATAAAAAGTGTTTTACGTATTGATCATTAGGATTTTATGTGCTTTATGAAATAGGACGGATATATGCCTGTTTTTTTATGAAAAGCAGAAGAAAATGATTGCGCATTTTTAAAACCTACTTCTTCTGCAATAGCTTGTATAGTGTAAGATCGTAATGACTTATTAGAACTAAGTTGATCAACAGCAAAATCAATTCTTAAATTATTCAGGTAATTTGCAAAATTTACATTTTTATAGACATTGATAATTTTGGATAAATATGCACTATTGGTTTGTAGTTCTTTCGCTAAAGAATTAAGTGTATAATGCTTTTTAACAAATTGTTTTTTATCTTCAAAATCATGAAGCTTTTTTAAAATTGTTTCTATTACATCAGTTGGAATATCTATGTCAGGTTTTTTAGTTAATTCTTTATTAACATTTTTAATAATCTCTGATTGATCTGCTTTAGGTTGCTTTTGTTCTTTTAATAATTTCTGAAAGCGTATCTTGTTTAGATAACTTTTTCTAAAACCATATATAGCAATTAATACTAAAATTATGGATAATGTAATTAAAAAATTAATTGTATTATTCTTTAAAAAAGTATCTCTTTCAAATTGTTTTATTAGTTTTTCTTTTTCAGATTTTAGTTCTGCAGCATCATATTTTTTAGTGATATTTCTTGTCAGGTTTACTTGATTTGCATGTCTAACACTATCCAGCTCTAATTGTGTATTAAGATATTCTAGTTGTAATTCAAAATTATTTTTGGACTTTGCAAAAGCCTTTAAATAATCATAAATATTAATAATATCAGGGATTACATCTTTTGTTTTTCTTAGTATCGTATCCGCTTTTTTAAAATGAAAAATACTTTTTTCTTCATCTCCTAAATCCTTATAACTTCTGCCAATGTAGTAATCACAGTTTGCAATTCTTGTTTCTGAATCATCAAACTTGGCAATCAATTTTTTCCCTTTTTTAAGGCTGTCGATTGCTTTATTATAATTGTTTAGTAAGTATTGATGTATTCCCGAGGTTACTAAAATATATGAGTAAACTGTAGAATCATTTGTTTTTAAGGTTTCTTTTATTCCTTTATCTATAGTTGTTTTTGCTAGCGCTAATTCTTTAGTATGAATATAAGAATCTGCCAGTGCAAATATCACCCGATTATAATTGAATTGATCGTGATGTTCGGGCTTTTGTTCTATAAAGTTTATATATTCATTAAAAATAGTTAGTGCTTCTTTACGGTCACCAGACATATTTTTTAGTAATCCGATATTAAATTTAGCTAACAAATATATTTTATCATTGCCGCTTTTTTTAGCAGCTTCGGATGCTTTTATATATAGTTCTAGAGCTTCTATATATTGTCCTAGTTCATACTTAACTACACCTTTTTGTAAATAACTTACAGATGGGAATCTGAAATAGTTTTTATCCTTGGTAATACTAATGACGCTATCTATATAGGCCACCTTCTTACTAGGTTGATAAAGAGATAAGAATAGGTATGCATTAGCCATATTTAATGTGTCAGACCTATGAATAGCACTATTAAGATGTGTTTGTGCAATTTTTATTTTTAAAGAGTCTACTTTTTCTTTTCTTATAAGATTTATGAGCTCGATATAATTATCCTGCGCAACCACAAATTCACCTGTCAATAACAATATGATTACATAAATTATAGATAGATTTTTGATCTTCATTAGTAGAGCCCTTTTCAACAATGTTTTTTCGACAATAAATTATATCATACGAATGTAAAGATTTAATAGTGATCTAAAGAAATAATTATAGTGTTTTATAGATAGTTGAAATTTATAAATTTCAACTCTTAATTTATAAATGCCAATAATAAGTATTTGTATTCTAGCTTATATCCTGATTAGATTTGATAAAGTGAACATCAAAAAAAGCAAGTACTATGAAACCCTATAACGTAGAGTCGGATGATGCTTATTTAAAAGATTTAGATATTGATCTTAAGGATTTGAAAAACACATCGCTAAGTAATCTTAATGCATCACTTACCATACAAAAACAGATAATTAAACATACCGATGACGGCATTGTCATTGGATTTTATATTAAATCCAAACACGCAGGTTTAGGATTAACCAAAAAAGTAAATTCTTTTTATAAAAATTCATTAACGTTTCCTGAACCACAAGAAACAAGACAGGTAAAAGAAAATAAAAAGGAACCGTCGACTCATTTATTTATTAAATGCGGAAATAAGTTAGTTAAAGTAGCAATTGATACTATTATTTTTGCTCATACAGATTCTAAAAACTATTGTTCTATTATCACTACGGATCATAAAAAATTGTCAGTGCGTCATTCCATAACTAGTTTATTAAAAGCATTAAACCGTAGTTTTTTTGTTCAAACTCATAGATCCTATATTATAAATTGGAATAAGATTGATTCGTTTTATGAGCAAGATCAAACTATAGAAATTCAAAATCATCATATTCCAATTGGTAGAACATATAAAGAAGAGCTCTATAAAAGAATAAGAATTATATAAAACTATAAAAAGATTCGTCAAACAGATGATTTTAGTTTGGCGAATCTTTTTCAATACACAAACAAGAGTTTTTTACTAATAGTAAGAAAAGCTTTCAGTTTCACTTCTTATTTTAAGATTAACTTTACTCCTAAACCAGCATAAGGAGTAAGCTCACCAATTTCGCTATTGATATGATAGATTTCATTTAACTTTACGTTTAAAGTAATTACAGGAGAAAGAAAAATATCGGCATCTATACCCGCATATGCTCCATAAATAATATTTTTTGTTTCTATAGTTAGTATTTGATTATTTTCTATAGAACTATCACCATCATTTATGATTTCATATCCAACTGTACCTCCAGCACCTAGAGAAAATGCAAAGGTTCTTGAATTATTTCTTAGGATATCAAAAAAGAATCCTGCATTAAATGAATATGTATTTACAGGAATATCTATATTGTTCTGTTCCAAAGTTGTAAAACTACCTTGTAAATTGAATTGGATATAATCAAACTCATTAACTTTGTAATCTCCCGAAATCATTCCGCTAAAACCATCTTGGACAATACCTCCATTTATAGAAAAAGCTACTTTATGACTCTGAGCTGATAATGAACTTGAATATGACCATAATACAAGAGGTAATAATAGTGTATACAGAAATTGTTTCTTAATTTTTCTCTGATTATTCATTCGTGTTATTTTGTTTTTCAAAATTTAAGGAAGCATTCAGAAAACGAATTAAAAACTTATTATAATGTCACGTATTGTTTTGAGGATTTTGGTTTAGATTTTATGGATTAATGTATAGTTTTTAGGGTTTTGTGTTTTAGATGTTTTGCTGTTAGATATCGATATTTCTATGTTTAAAAAAAAGAATCGTTCATCCACAAAATCGTGTCATTAGACCACTAACCAAAATAAATGATCAATTTTTCAAACATATTTGTACTTAAGAAGGAGTCTTTAAACTAAATATTGATTTATGAGAAATTTATATTTGAGAGTTTTTACAATATGTACGTGTTTAATTATTTCGTGTACTAAAGAAATTGAAGCAGACCTAATTACAACTATCATAGAAGATGATTTCGAGGATGTAAATAATGTGTTATTAAAAATAGTAGAGGATAATCCAGGTAACACCCTTAATTGGAGTAATAGTTTAGATAATATTAATAACTGGGAAGGACTTGTTATTGAGAATAATAAACTTATCGGACTTGATATAGAAAACAAAGGGATTAAGGTACTTACTCCAACAATTAATTTATTAGAAAATCTAACAGTTTTAAAACTTAAAAATAATGAGTTAAGTAATATTCCAAATGAGTTGTTTGATCTAAAAAGACTAGAAAATTTATCACTATCCGGAAGCACTAATTTAACAATACAAGCAGATGATTTTTTACCAGGTTTATTTTCTTTATCTAATTTAAAGGAGCTTAGCTTAGATCATATAGGAATTAACGAAATTGAAGGAATAGGATCTTTGAACCAATTAGAAAAGTTAATTTTAGAAGATATTCCTTTAGATGTTATTCCTAGCGATATAGGGCAACTTACACTTTTAGAGGAACTAAACTTTACAAATAATAATTTTTTCGAAATACCTGAAGGTTTTTTTAGATTAATAAATTTGAAAAGTATTTCTATTGTTAATAATAATAACCTTACTACCATACCGGAAGGATTTGGAGTTTTTACAAAATTAGATTCATTGACAATAACGGGAAGTGAAGGAATACAAAAATTTGCTAGTAGTATTTCTGAAGCTACGACACTTAAAAAACTAGATTTATCCAATAACAATATAGGTTTTTTAACTAATGAAGACGGTATTATTCCTGATGAAATAGGGATGTTATCTCAACTAACGGATTTAAATTTGGAGAATAACGATATTAATTCAATTAGTGCTAGAATAGGTGAGTTGGTAAATCTAAAAACAATTAATTTTCGTAATAATAAGATTATTGATATCCCTATGGAACTAGGCGCATTAACGATTTTGGATATATTGGATGTGTCTGGAAATTTAATGCTTAACGAAATTCCTGAGGAGGTTTGTAAATTACAAGATCTAGGAGCTATCATTATTAGCGAGGGAGAATGTGGAGATCTGAGAGTAAGTTCTGAATACGGTTTTAATACCACAGAAGTAGGTGTTAGTTCTCTATTTTTTATAGATGTTGTTTTGGATGCGGTTATTGATCCCGTTTTTGTTGATGGTGACGGCCCGTTTGATTTAGATTTTGGAGAAATAGGTTTTGAAATCCATGAAGTGAATATTGAAGATGTATTAAATAGAGAAGATACTCCAGATCAGGTTCTTGTTAACCAGACTGCGACACAGCAATTCATTAATGGAACTAATAATTTATCGTATGAACTTATATCACCTTCGGTACCAAATATAGATTTACCAGAAGGAAGAACATATCGTGTAAGATTATTTAATACAGAGTTTAGTAATGTAAAAACCTATTTACCTGCATATGAGCTAATGGTTTTAGAATAATATAATATTTTAATTTGATATCATCAGTCAATTATAAAAAACCCTCGTTAATTTTAAAATTAATGAGGGTTTTACATTTCTATTTGATCAAAAAACAACGTTTTTAGTTACAATTTCTATGTGGACAAAAGAATGGCATATTAGTGACCACTCCACAATAGCGTCCATCGTATCCACCACGTACTGTCTTCTGAGTTTCTTTGTTGAGTATTTTTACTCCTTCTAAGTTTAATATGTTTTTTTCATTATCTTAAAATACATAATTTACCAAATGGCGAACTAGGAACAGAAACACATTGGTAATTATAACTAGCAGTAAGATCTATACAATCATTATTATTATGGCATGGTAATAATCCTCCGTTAATTGTTTTTTGTTGTTCTTTAGTTAAAGATGTTCCTAAGTTTGATAAGTTATTTATCATGATGTAAAATATTAAGTTAGTTTATTACACGATGTAATAAGTGTATTTAATATATTAGTTAGAAAAGTGATATTATCTTAATAGTGGGTTTTTAGTTCGAACTTGTGGACGAACTACCATATAATGTGGAGTTTTCTAAAAGAACGGAACTGTAGTTATAAGTTTGATAAGTGTATCCGAAAACTTTAAGTAATTTTAGAATAAAAAAGAGAATTATTATTAGCTTTTAAAATATAATTTGAAATAGGATATAAAACTATTTAGATACTAAATAGGCTATTGTCATTACTCGTTGGTTTATTTTTATCAACTGTATTGGATTTAGTTTTTACTTTGGGTGGAGTAGGAGGGTTAGAGTATTTTTGATCCTTACCAATTTGTTCTCCCATTACTAAAGAAGGTTTATTATCTTTTTTAGGTTTTGTAGTTTTTCCAAGATTTAGAAGACTGGTATGATTAGTTTTATCTTTGATTGGTTTAGGTTTAGGAACTTTTTTAGTTACTGGTGTTATAGGAACTTTAGTTGTACTAGGTTGTTGTTTTTCTTTTTTTAATTGTTCTGTAGATTCCTTAAACTGTTTTAAAGGTGATATTTTTTTCTTTTTTTTAGTAGAAACCCTAGTAATAGATTTGGTTCTGAGTTCTTGTTTGGGAATTTCAATATCGCCCAGAATTTTAGAAGGTTTAGAAACTTTTTTAGTATTGTTGATTTTGATTTTATTTGTAGTAGGAGTAATCGTTTTTTTTGCAGGAAACTCTTCTTCTTTTAATAAAGCTTCATCTTCTGCTTTGAACTCTAGCATTTCATCTAATGAAAAATCCTCTACAGGGACTTCAATGAAACCTTCGAAATTATCAAAATTCTCACTTGCATCAACCTGATGTATTAATTCCAGACATTGCGTTTCATTTGCATATCGCTGTTGATGAATTTGATTTGTAATAATAGGAAATTCCACTAACCATTTTTGTTCAGCTACCCAAGAGAATCTTAAAACATCATTATTATCATTGATGATACTAATAAATGAGTTTTCATCAGGTGATAAATCATTGAAATATCCAATTACTTCACCTTTATTAGCAGAGATGCCATTAAGGTGCTGTTTTTTTACGATATCTTTTAGATAGGTTTTCATGAAAAACTATTTAGTTACGATTTATACCCTTTACTTCTCGTATCATATCTTCTATTTCAGTTGGTGGATATACAATCCACTCACTATATAATTTGTTATCATAAAAATCAATATTTTTCTTTAATCCACCTTTCCATAATATTGGAGTATCAATATCTCCAAGTAAAAAAGTAATTTCCGAATAATTAGAATGTTCTTCTTTGTCGTAATCAATATCTTCAAAAACAAACCTCCATCTTTTCTTGAAAAAACCCATTGTTGATCTTAATGGTTTGAACATAAGTCCTGATTCCGTAATTACTTTTTTATTTATAGGTATTTCGCCTACGTAGTTAAATACTTCGATTAAATCTCCTGAAGACTTATTAATTTCTATTAATCTACCAAAACCATATTTTTTAGTAGGATCAAATAAATTTCGAGAGTAGTTTTTTCTGTTATTCTTTATATCATTAGGTAAGAATAAAGGAATCATAAATAAATTTCCTGAATTTTCTTCGAAGTACTTCATTATTCTACAATCTTATTTAACAGGGTTTGGCTTTGATTTTATCATATTCAGCTTTATATGCTTTTCTTCTTTCATCGGTTCTTGTTTTATCAAATGAATTTTTCTTATTACCTCTATTAGTTTCCGATATTTCTTCTCCATAAATTCCTGTTTTAGTATTATATTTTTCAATATAATGCTGTTCATAACCGTAGGCTTTCTCAATGGTTATATCATCATGCAATACTTTATGGAATGTATTTGTTGTATATCTTCCCGTATCCATGTGACCATCCATTCTAGCTGGAATATCTTGTTTTGTAATACCAATATAATAAGGAGTGTTTGATCCTTTATCATAAAGTGCATATACAGAAAAGCCTTTCGTTCCTAGAGGATCTTGATGTAATCCTAATGGATCTATAAATAAGTTTACATCTTTTGTATATGCATACATCGTAGGATTATTACCCGCCAATCGTATTGGATCTTGAGAAATATAAGTTCCTTCTTCAGGATTATAATATCGAAAACGATTATAATATAAATCAATTTCAGAATCTTCATACTGCCCTTGAAAACGGAATGGGCAATCATTCAATGTACCTACTACAAGATTACGAATTTTTCCATAGATGTCATATTCTGCATGCCAGGTTTTTTTTCCTTTACTATTATACATCTCTACCGGTGTTCCCAGATGATCTGTTATAATAGAATAGGTGTCATTTTCTGTTATTTTCGCCGCAGGTTTAAATCCACCTTGATCAAAAACCCAAGTAATAAGATTTTTTATAGGTTCTTTTTTATCTTTTGATAATAAACCAGATGCATCTATACTTAATTTAGGTTTGTTCTTAAGATTATAGTGCCATTCATGTAAGAGGACATTCCCATTCCATATAAAACGAGTAATTAAGTCAGGATTGTTTTCTGTTTTCTTTGATGGATGCTGTTTACTAATTTTTGTTGTTCTTCTTCCCAGTGCATCATATTCCATTTCAACAACACTTCGATCTGGACGATAGATACTTTTAAGCATTCCATTACCGTTCCAATCATATTTCCAAGTTCCTTTGGGAGAGGATTTCTTAATTAAGTTTCCTTCATCATCATATTCGTAGGTTTTATTTCCAGAGGTTAATAGTTGACCATTGGCACCATATGTACGATCTTTTTGAGTTTTTGTTCGGTATAGATTACCAACTTCATCTGGTAATTTATAATCATAGGATTTGTCTTCATATTGAGCCCAAGCCAAGTTATTGAAATCATCGTAATCAAAATTGACAATTCCTTGAGCTAGGTTATCTACAATTTTCTTTAGTTTATGATTGACATCCCAAGTGTAAGTTCTTCGTCTAGTTTCGACCTCTCGTTTTTGAACAATCTGTTGTTTGTGTCGTCCTGCCTGATCATAACTCCAATTAGTTTTTATTCCGCCTGGTAAAGAACGTTCAGTTTCCATACCCAGACTATTGTATTTAAAATTAGCTTTCCATATGTTATTATCGTGATTTTTAGCTTTTACGGATGAAACTTCTCCGAGTTCTGTATATTTAAGGCGTATGGAAGCACCTAAACTACTTTGTGTTTTAGATTGCTGTCCTTTGTCATTATAGCTAAAGGATATCGTATGCCCATCCTGTTCTTCGGAAATAACTCTTCCGGCTTCATCTCTATTGATTTTTACTATTGAGTTTGGATTGACCGCTTGTGTTAATAATCCATCTTTATTATAATCAAATGTAGCCCAGGAATCATCATGATATTCAATTCTAGAAATACGACCTCCTTTATCATATTCATAGATACTGAATTTATCATTGGATTTTTCCTCTTTAATAATCTTTCCAGCCTTATCTCGTGTAAAATTTCTAGTAATATAATCAAAACCTTCTTCTTTAATAATATTACCCATTGCGTCTCTGGTAAAACTATAAGATTCTTTATGCTCATTAATTACTCCAATAAGTTGTTCTTCTTTATCATATCTAAACAAAACTTTTCGACCGTCTTGTTCTCTGGATTTCAAATTTCCTTGAGATGTATATTCATATGTAAGAATTCTTCCATTATCAATTGCTTTTCTAACTCTTCCATAACTGTCATATTCTAGTTGTATCTTGTTTTTATCGGGTAACCTTATTGTAGATAAATTACCTAACGGATCATAAGAAAATAGTTGTTGATGTTTTGCAGGGTTGATGGTTTTAATACATCGTCCCCAAGCATCGTATTCCCAAAAAGATTCTTCTCCGTTTGGAGAAACTATTCGATTTAGGTTACGATCTTCATCATAAAAAAGATATGTTGTGTTTTCATTGGCATCTGTGATTTTTGAAACTAAACCATACTTATTATATTCAAAATTTCGCATGGTTTGGTCAGGATACATAATAGTATCTAACCTATTTTTTTTGAAATATCTAGAAAACATAGCCCCCTCTGATGATGTTTGTAATAATAAACGACCTTCATCATCATAAGCAAATTCTATATCGCCCCCATCGGGATATCGGATGGATGTTTGATTTCCTTTATCATCGTATTTATACTGTGTTTGGAACCCTTCTTGGTCAGTTGTTTTTATCAGTTCACCAAATTCGCTATACTCGTTAATTGTAATACCACCCAAAGGATCAATAATTTTTACAGGGATACCATTTTCATAATAATAGGTGGTTTTATTTCCATAAGAATCCCAAACATAGTTATATCCATCTTGATACTCAAAGCTATAGTCCAAAGTTCCATCTTCTAGCCAGGTGCGTGTGCATCTGGCTCCCGTCTTGTAAGATTCGTATTCCCAGAAACAGGTAGCTCCTTCACGATGCGTTTTAGAAACCATTAAATGATTCTTGTAAACTGCGATTACCGATTTACCAGAAGCATCTGTAATTTTCGCTAGATCTCCAGCTTCATTATATCCATAAGTTACCAGAGTTCGTTTTTCAGATCGATGATGTTGGGTGATTTCTATTATTCTTTGTGCTGTATCATAATGAATCTTGATTTTCCTATTAGCAGTGTCTACGATTTCATCGAGATAATCATCTTGATAATTAAATTGGATATTGGTTTGCCCATCCTTTATGATTTTGGAAATCTTATAAGTTCTCGAGTGATCAGTTAATACATAAGTAAGTTGATCGTTATAATCATAAAGGTGATAAGTAGAGGAGTTAATATAGGTTAGTTGAAGTTTTTCTGTTCTATTGAATTCTGATTTTTTTTCATTGTTAAGTAAAGAGAAAAAAGCAAGTCTTCCATCACCAAGGGTGAGTAGTATATCTTCTGGTCTTGTGGTAAGATGTATATCATAATTATGATGTACACCATGACCTAGAGGACCTTTATAAGCAGAGTCTGAGTACCAAATTCTTTTCCAGCTGATGGGAATATTTCCAGGGATTTCAAAATCAACATAATCGTAGATGTTTACACCGGTAATTACATCTACCGGATCGCCTTTACATACACTGTTTTTATTTGTATTCTGTGAACCGTTTTGAGAATTTTCAGGATTATTTGCCTTACCGTCTGTAGTCTCTTCTGGCTTTTGTTTAGGGGTTTCAGGAGAAGCGTTTGTTTTATGTATTTGAGTTGGATCTTTACCTTCATTAAAGGCTTTCATAACCTCTCTCATTTGTTGGTATCTTTCCTTAGAAGTTTTTGCTGTATTCCAAACGTGTTTTAGTTCTTTTGCATAGGGTAATGTACCATAAATGTTTCCGGTTACTTGGTTGAAAATTTCACCTTTAACACCAGACCACGCAGTTTTTAGATTAAGATTTTTTAAAAATTCAGGGTCGAATAATTTAGCTCCTTTTTTTAAAACTCCAGAGATAGGAACAATAGTTTTTACAACCATCTGACCAGCAGCCTCTCCAGCAGCAAAGTCATCTCCTGTGACCATTACGTCATTGAGTTTTGTATAATCATCAACATATTTTTGTTTTATGTCACTAGGTAGATTTTTTATCTGTTCTTTGATGAGTTGATTTTGTAATTCATTTTGTGCTAATCGATCATAAAATGCATCAGTATCTTTCCAATTCAAATATGCAAGATATCTGGGGTCTCTATAAAAAGCAAAAGCTGCCATATCATCAACAGATGTAGCTACTCCAACAACAAGTTTAGCTCCACCAACAACTGGTTCATAAAATCCTTCTTTTGCAGCTCCCCAGCCATACCCTCCTAATCTTTTAAAATAACCTTCTACGCTTTCTCCTGCTTCCAGATACACCGATTTTTGAGGCATTCCAGCTTCAAGATCTCTAGCCCATTGTGCTCTTGATGATGGATCTGGATTTTTACTTTTATTATCTAAAGCTTGAGCACTCGTTCTTTGACGATTTATTTCCTTTCCAGCGTTATCCCAAAAAGCTTCTTGTTCTTTTTTACTCTCATCAGTGATTACTTCTTCTCCATTATCTATAGCTTTTTGAGCTGGTCTTACAAAGTCTTCTGTTGAGTATTCATCAAGACTTTTTTTCTTCTTATCCGTTTCTGAAGGTTTTTGGACATCTGTTTGTTCTGAATCTTCAGGATTTTTATTTGCGAAATTATCATGTTTTTCTGATTCAGAGATATCTTCTAGATCGATTTGGACAATACCTTCCGGATAGGTTTTACAAGTAGTTTGACTAGAACTAAGTAAAAACCCTGAACTGCCATTCTTTACATTTTCTGTAACAGTATTGGTTTTCCATTTGTTCAATAGAGGGACACATTGACGTAATGTGTTTTTCGGACAGGTACAAGTACCAAAACGTTCGAAGATAACATCTTTATCAGTGGCAGCAATAGCGCCTGATATTTTTATGTTTTTTGGGTTAGCTATTAAATTAGCGGGTCCTTTTCCGAAAGAACATTTAATCTTTTGACCATTATAAACATATTGTCTAGCCATATATTTTAATTTATAGAAACTTCTCCGCCATCTACGGAACATTTTGATTTTCCAATTACTTTAGTTTTTCCACCAATAACACCAATTCCTAGAGCAGTTAGTGTTAAACCAATGGTTGCTTGTATATTTGCCATGACCGAGGCAGTAATAGAAACATGTTTACCGGTTACCCTTGCAGATTTACCACTTAGAGAGGCTGTAGACTTAGCTTTAGCTCTTAGACTATTTCCTGCGTTAAGAAGAATACTGGAAGTAGCACTAGCACTAAAATTACTACCGGCGCTAGCGGCAACATTGCTACCTGCATTCATCGTTAAATTATTACTAGCTTCTATGGCAATGTCAGTAGAGGAGAAGGTAATTTTATTAGGTGCATTAATGGTAATTTCTCCATTTCCACCCATTATTATTGTATTACCACTAGGGTCTGCGATGGTAACACTACCATCTGCATCATTAAGTGTTACTTGATTACCACTTCGCGTTTTGATGGCTTTTAAATGATTATTACCACTTTTAAAACTTTCTGGAACAGAAGAAGCATTGGTCACACTACCTTTTACAATAGGTAGTTCTGCATTGTCGCCTTCGTGATCTACGATTACTTCATCTCCTTTTTCAGGTACAAAATACATTCCTTGCCCTGGTCCACCAGCTAGACTAGCTTGTCTAATCCAAGGAGAAGTTTCTCCTGTTTCTTTTTGCCAAGCATATTGTATTTTTACACGACCCATTCCTTCTGGATCCACGTTGTCCACTACAACAGCTGTCTGTGATTTACTTTTTGGATATGCTTTAATAGAAGTTTTTGGATATACATCCGTTTCTGCAGTGATAGCTTCAAAACTATTCTCATATCTGCCATTTTCTCCACAATTATGTGTTATTTTGGTGATTCTATAGCCTCCATATGAAGAGGTTTCTCCATCTATTAATATTTTGCTGCCAAGAGAAATACTTGGATTACTACTTTTTCCGGATACTTTTATTTGATTTACTTCATTAGCCTGTTTTTGATGTAATATTTGATCATCTATACGTGATTTCATCTGTGGATCATCATGAGCACTCACAAAAATCTGGGTTTCTTTTTGAAATAGTTTATTGCTTTTTTGATTAATTGTAGAAATAAAACCTTTAGAACTAGAATTCAATTCTGCGGTTTTTACTTCGTGAAAATTATCTGTTAGGTAATCATTGGTGAAATATTTAAAGTTGTTAGGTATAGTTTCTAATTTCATGGACAACTCTAATAGATCATAACCATATCGAAGTTTTATAGGTTCTTTGTTTTCAGGTTTTCCAAAAACTAATTTAGATCCATCATAATAAAACCATTCTCCATACTGTGCAGCTAGTCTACTCGCATACTGGAAAGCACTTTCTTCTTTTTGAACACTATAATGTATTGGAGTAACTTTTTTTGGAGAAATGTTATACTGTAGAATTCCTTTATCATATCCAGTAAACGTTTTTTCTAAAATCTCTGAAATTCCTATATCTTGATGAGATGCATAATGAGGACCATCATCCGTAATTATACTACAACTTTTGCCTAGTATATGGATGAGATCACCGGTTTTCTGATAGAATCCTTTTACGGTATTAATGGATGTAACGATACCTTTAAATTCTAATATATCATTTTCAGAAAAGCCATTAACGGATTGTATTTTTAATAGAAATATAGCGCCCAAAAAATTAATGCTCTCTCCAGAGATATGATCTGTAACTTCTTCTAGCACATCTTTTCTACAGACTAATTCAAAACTATGATGTGCATCTATTTCTTGAGAAAGAGAGAGTTTTTTAAATGCGGGAATGGGATCACCATCTATAAATATTTGTACTTGTGTGTCAGTTGCCATAATTATATTGATATCGGAATTATCCAGTTTACTAGTTTAATTTAAGATTATTAGAGGGAAATAATTTTGGAATGAGGATGAATGGTTACTAAAGCAGGACGTTTGTAGTAAATTTTGTGGTTTTAAAGAAATGCTTTGTAATTATCTCATAGATAATAAATAATGATGTGTTTTTAAATAATATACTGAACACTTAGGATAAAGTATATAGTGAGATAACAATGTTCCTTTAAGATTTACTGTTGGTCAACAAAATCTCTTCAAATGTCCACAGCTTAATTTTATTAGATAAGAATAAAATTAAGTTTACCTCAGGTTTAATAATTATTTAAAATTAAAAGCAATGAAAACTCAAAACAATTTTTTGAAAAACTTAAGTAGAGTAGTATTAGTATTATCTGTTTTATTCATTTCATCTTGTGGTAGTGATGATGATGGAACACCTGCGGAGGAATTTGTTACACTTCCTGCACAAGTACTAACATCTTATACAGGTAACTTAGTTTATACTCCTGGTGATGGTTCAGGTCCAATTATTAATACAAGTGGTACTGCTACTGTTGCAGTATCTGGTAATACATATACAATTAGTTTTAGTGATGGGGTACCTTCAATTAGTGGACTTGTTTTTTTAGCCGGTTCTGGAAATAATTTTGTGTCTGCCTCTGCGGGTCAATCTACAACTGGTATTTCAGTAGAAGATGGAGATTTAGCCGTAGGAGCGACCAACAATGGGAATACCTGGGCATTTTCTACAAATTAATAGTTTATTTTAATATCTCTAGGGAAAGGGTGGTTTTGGGGAAAACCACTCTTTCCATTTTTTGTATTTCTTATTGATGATATATGTCTAACTCATAATTTACTTAAAAATGAAAAATATACTCACATCTAAAATTATTATCTCAACTTTAGTTTTACTTATTAGTGTTGGCTGTGGAAGTAAAAAGTCATTAAAGACAGAGGTCATAAAACCTCCAATTGTTACGTTGGATCCATCTGTTAAGAAAATAGGAATCTTTAATAGAAGCATACCTTCTGATGATAATGTAGGATTAGATCAATTAGATAAAATATTATCGATTGAAGGAGCAAAACTCGATGAGGATGGAGCTAAGCAAGCCATTATTTCTTTAAAAACAGCATTACTTCAAAATCCTAGGTTTACAGAAGTAACGATCTTACCGATGTCATTAAAAGAAAATCCTGGAGGAGGTATTTTTCCATCACCCATAAGTTGGGACCAAATTGATAAACTTTGTAAAACGAATAATGTAGATGCGATTTTTACTTTAGCCATATATGATACTGATGCTAAAGCTTCATACACCGTAGAAAAAAAGAAGATTGAAGGACCATTAGGACTAGAACTTCCTGGTGTAGAACACCAAGTAAATATAGAAACTAAGATAAAAACGGGATGGCGTATATATGATCCTATTCGAAAAAAAATCAGTGATCAACTATCAGTTAATGAGAAAACGAAATCTGTAGGAAAAGGAATTAATCCAATAAAAGCAATTGAGGCTGCTACGAATAGAAAACAATCAGTCCTACAAATTAGTCAGAAAATTGGTAGTGATTATGCGTTGAGATTATTACCCTATAAGGATAATGTATATAGAGATTATTATGTGAAAGCGACGCCGAATTTTGAAATTGCAAAACGAAAAGTAGAAACAGGGCAATGGGATGGAGCAGCTGAATTGTGGGAAAAAGAAACTAGTAATTCAGATCCAGAAATTGCCGGACAGGCTTGCTTTAACATGGCTTTCTACAATGAAATAAAAGGAGATTATACTAAGGCTATTGAATGGGCTACAAGAGCCTATACAGATTACGAAAATAAAAATGCATTAAAATATATTAGTGACCTGAAAGAGAGGATCGAGAATAATAAAATTGTAGGAGGTTACTAACCTTTTTTTGATAATTAAAGTTTAACTATTATGGATTCTATTTTTTACCAAAAATAGAATCCATAATAGTTTTTAATCCTCTAAATGCCATGAATATAGCGAATGCAGCCCCAACTAATCCCAAAATTAATATGGGATAATAATAGGAATGATCTTGGTTTTTAAAAGCAGAGTGAATAATCACTGGACTAATAAACATAAAAATCAACGCAATTGCCATACGTTGTATACCTTTACCTAATAATTCTTTATCTGTTCTTTTAGGCTCCATAATTATCAATTGCGTTTCTAACAGTTCCATGTTTCTTTAATAATTCTGTAGCTAATGTTCTTTCTATTTTTAGCTCATCCATAATCATTCGTGTACCTCGATCTACTAGTTTATTATTACTAAGTTGCATATCTACCATTTTATTACCTTTTACTTTTCCTAGTTGTATCATAGTAGCTGTAGATATCATGTTTAATACTAATTTTTGTGCAGTTCCTGCTTTCATCCTAGAACTTCCAGTTACAAATTCTGGACCAACGGTTACTACAATTGGATATTGGGCTGTCTTGTCTAAAGGACTTCCTTCATTACAAGTAATACAACCAGTAATAATATTTGCGGCATTACATTGTTCTAAAGCTCCTATTACATAAGGTGTAGTTCCTGATGCTGCAATACCAATAACAACATCTTTTTCTGAGATTTTATTTGCTTCTAAATCCTTCCATCCTTGCTCTGTATCATCTTCTGCAAATTCTACAGCCTTTCTGATAGCCGGATCTCCACCCGCAATTAACCCAATAACTAAATCATATGAGACTCCGAAAGTAGGAGGGCACTCACTTGCATCCACAACACCTAATCGACCACTAGTTCCAGCTCCCATATAGAAGAGTCTTCCTCCGTTTTTTAGTTTTTCAACAATTTTAGAAACTAAACTTTCAATTTGCGGGATCGCATTTTTTACAGCATCTGGTACCGTTTTATCTTCTTTATTGATATTTGATAACAAATCAGAAATACTCATCTTTTCCAGATGGTTGTAGTTTGAAGCCTGTTCGGTTGTTTTAGTAAAACTCATGCTTCAAAAATACTGATTTTCCTGATCACTCTTCAATTGTAAATTGAAAACGATTTGCCTCAGATAGATTAAAATATCCTAAAGCAAAATTATCCGGATTCGTGGTGTTTATAATATTTCCTCGTATTTGCGCAGGAGGTGTTTGGAACGGATTTCCTCCATCTTGTTCACTTTGTTCGATTAGTATATTAGAATAGTTGTAGTATCGTTCGTCTATTCCAAGAATTTTTATAGTTACTTGTTCTCCGCCAACCATATCCTCATAGAAATAGGAAAAATTAAAAGATTCACCTTGATAGAAACGATCTTCGCTCGGAAGATATAAATTAAAATCAAAATCAAATAGATAGAAATCTTCTCTATTCCCTTCATCAGTAAAGAAAACAATAACTTCAGTTTCATCACCGTCGAATAAAGTTCCATCTCCTTGCTCCACATTATCAATCGCAACTGTCGGTATTAATTGTGTAGTGGCTTTATAGGTTTCTCCCTCATAGATCACCGTAAGTTCGTAATCTATATCAAATTCTGGTATTAAATTTGGGTCTTCTGGAATAAAGAATCCTGGTTCATTTAATGATTCTATAAAATTAACAACAGAATTGTCTGATAGATTGGTAATAAATACCGTTGCGTTACTTACGGTAGGAACACCGTCATTAAAGAAAGGAGCTGATAATGTAAGTCGCACTCCACCTAAGGCATCAACAGGAGTTTCATCTAAATAAATTTCAAAAGATGCGTCTATAACTAATTTTGGTTCTCCATTTGGAACATCAACATCAATAACATCTTCACAACTTGTGATTATAGAAAGTCCGATTATAAGATATAATAACTTTTTCATTGTGTTAAAATTTAAAATTATAGGTGATAGCTGGTACGATTCCAAATATGGAGGTTCTTACAGCCTCGTTTACCCGAGTTTCTGTATTTTGACTAAAGGCTATAGATGCAGCATTTCTGCGATTGTATAGGTTATAAATACTAAATACCCATTCACCTTGCCATTTACGAGTTTTATTTTTTCGTGGTGTTAAGGTAGCAGAAATATCCATTCGGTGATAAGATGGAAGTCGTTGATCATTTCTTAATCCATCATAAATTGGTACTACCAACCCTTGAAACTCAAACTGTCCAGATGGGTAATTAGTAGGTTGCCCTGTTTGGAATAAAAAATTAGCATTAAACGTCCATTTTTTGTTTAACTCATAACTCCCATTAAAAGAAATATCGTGTGTTTTATCAAAAGGTGTGTTATACCATTGGCCATTATTAATACCTGTTTCGACAGGAGTTCTTCCAACTGTCCGCTGTTCTGATTTAGACAATGTGTAGGCCAACCATCCTTTGAACTTGCCTTCATTTTTTCTTAATAAAAGTTCTAAACCATATGCTCTAGCCTCACCATTAAGTATTTCTTGTTCAATGGCATCATTGGCGATTAGTTCTGCGCCGTCAATATAATCAATCCTGTTTTTGATGTCTTTATAGAAGACTTCTGTTTCTATAGAGTATGCATCATTTTTAATACTTTTAAAAAAACCTAAAGCATATTGATTGAGCAATTGCGGTTTTACATATTTCCCACTAGGAGTCCATACATCAAGCGGAGTAGGGGAACTAGTATTCGATAATAAATGTAGATACTGAGCCATTCTGTTATAACTAGCTTTTATCGAAGTATTATCGTTAAATATATACGCTAAGGCTAAACGAGGTTCTAGATTAGTGAAGTTTTTAATTTGATCACTTCTACTAATTCTTTCTGTGCCTATCGGATTAGCGGCTTCGTAAATTTGTAATTCTTCATTAAATAACAGAGGATTATCATTCTCATAAATATTTAATTCATCTTGACCCAACCTTGTAAAGTTACTAAGACGGATACCGTATTGTAATGATAACTTATTAGAGATCTTGTGTTCTGCATCAATATATACGCCTAATTCATTAGCGTATTTATCAATTAATTTATCTCTGATAATTCCGGAGTCATCTCTATTAGGCTTTATTTCACCAGGATTGAATCGATAGTATATATTATTAATTCCATAATTAAGTTGAAAATTATCGCTTAAATAATGTTTTAAATCATACTTTAAATTAAAATTTCTGATCCCAGAATCCCATTCAAAACCAACAAAGTCAAGTTCTAATCCATAAAAATAATCTGAATAGATAAGTGATAAATTAGAAAATAATTTATCCGAGAATAAGTGATTCCATCTTAGGTTTAAAACGGTATTCCCATATGTGTTTCTAAAACTTTCACTTATAGCAAAGACGTCCCTACCAAAGTATCCTGAGAGAAATAGATTATTATTTTCATTTATTTTGTAGTTCAGTTTAGTGTTGAGGTCATAGAAGTATGCAACATTATCATTACCGTCATCTACTAGTGGTAAGAAAAGATGTGCATATGATGCTCTTCCTCCAACTAAGAAAGCTCCTTTGTTTTTTACAATAGGACCTTCTGCTAATAACCTACTGGAAACAAGTCCAAGTCCACCATTAATATGATATTCTTTACTGTTTCCTTCTTTTTGATAAATATCTAAAACAGAAGAAACTCGTCCTCCATATTTTGCGGGAATTCCTCCTTTATAGAGTTTAATATCTTTAATTGCATCTGGATTAAATACGGAGAAAAATCCAAATAAGTGTGATGAATTAAAAATAGTGGCCTCATCTAATAAAATTAAGTTTTGATCCGCAGCACCACCACGAACATTAAAACCAGAAGCACCCTCACCACCACTAGTTACTCCTGGAAGGAGTACAATCGATTTAATTACATCTGCTTCACCGAGTACAACTGGGATTTGTTTGATCGTTCCTGCGGTTAGTTTATTAAGACTCATCTGAGGATTCTTAATATTTACTTTTTCAATATTTTCTGTTATTACTATTTCATCCAACATTTCGGAAGCTTCCGCTAGCTGAAAGTTCAGTTTTTTATCTTCATTTAGTATAATTTCTTGTACAATATCTTTAAAGCCTAGGTAGCTGACTTGTAGTTTATAGGTTCCTTCTGGCAAAGTGATAGAGTAAAATCCATATTCATTGGTTACCACGCCTTTTCCCATTTCTGGAAAAAGTACATTAACACCAATTAGTGTTTCATTACTAGATTGTTCCGAAATAGTACCGTTAATCGTAAATTTTTCTTGAGCTATCAAGGTACTATTGGCTAGTAAACATAGTAGTACTAGCCATATATTAAGAGTGAGATATTTTTTCAAAAGAAAGTTTTTTCAGTAGCATTTATAGAGTAGACGCTCTAATCTAAAATATGTTACGTATTTAGAGAATATAAATATATTGTAATATGTCGCTTCTAGTTAAGATTTCCAGCAAAAACTAATGGGAAACCATTCTTCGGTGCATAAAGTATTACTATTTGCGGATTTAATACTTGATTTGCGTTTAAGATATACTTGGTTGTTTTCTGAAAATACATAGTTAGTATCTATTTTTTTGGTTCTTAGAATAACTTTATTTTTCATTTGGGGCTTTGGTAACATTTCTTTCTTATATAAAATCATTGTATCAATTTTTGTGCCTAATTATGTTTGTAATCTTTTTTGTGCCTAAAAAAACCGGATGTATAGAATCTATTTTTGGTATTTGTATATTCTTGATATAGTAATTGTTTTGGTTTAAATAGCTGTTATCCAGTAATATGGTTTTTGGTTTTTAGAGTCTATAACCTAATCCTATTTTTAAAAGATTTGCATTTCTATTAAATGCAATATCTGGTACATTATCTTCTTCAGAAAGCCTAATGAAATCATATTGAATTTGAGCAAAAAACTTTTTAGTGATATTATACGCAATTCCGACATTGAGATTAAATCCATTTAAAGTTTCAGTATCATTTAATTCTCCAGTATTTGTTGTGATTGATGAATCTAATATCATTACGGTGTATCCTATTCCAACTGAAGGGCGAAGTTTTTTAATTGATTCTATAGTTAACTCTCCAAATATTCTAGGTTGTAATATGTATGCCGTAGTTTCAGAGGTTTCGAACTTATCATTTATTAATATGTTACCATTTAGTGAAGCTCCTATCTTTACAGGTGTTAATTTAACAAACCTATAATCCGCACCAACATCAATAATTCCAACGTAATTGTCGCCAAGAAAGTTGTCGCCAAATGGAATTGGATAGTTGAGTTCAAAACTAATTTTAGAGTCTTGAGAAAATAATTGACAACAGGAAATTAGGATTACTACTAATAATGCGCTTTTTTTCATTGGAATAAAATTTATATTAATACTTTAAAGTCAATACGGAGCCTAATCAATAGGGATTATCTATTGATTTAATGTCTCTTTTTGAATGTTTTTTTGTTTAGTTAATTTATAGGAGGTTGTTTTTTATATCTGTTTTTATTTAGATTGAATACTCCAATTTTAGAGCCAATATTTATAGAAAATCCATTAATATTATCTAAAATGTTTGGTATTGGGTCGATTGGTGTTGAAAATCGATACTTAATTCCTGCTTCGAATTGTATAAATCTAGAGAGGTTATATAATATATTTACACCTGGTTCTACAATCAATGTTATATCTGTACTTTTGAATAAAGGCCCTGAACCTTCTACATATCCCATACCTATTAAAAAAGGAAACGAAAAATTGAATTTTGAAGTACTAAGTAGGATATTTTCTGAATGTAGTCCTCCATAGATAACTAATAAATCAAAATCTCCTCCAAAAGAACGATCTACAGAACTTAAATCAGAGAATAAAGCTTTTGCCGTTATTCCTAGTTCCATTTTTTTGTTAGCTACATAAGCTAATTTAATTCCGGCTGAGGTAGTCTCATTTTTTTTAATTTGACCATATCCCACGTCAACTCCTAGATATACACCGTGTACGATGTTTTTTCGATCGTTAAATTCTATATAATCTTTGTTGTCAGTTTCTTGACTCCTTGTTTGATTTGTTATTAGTATAATTAAAGCTACTAAAAATCTTCTTATATGTTTCATAAACAATGGTTTCATAGATTATATTTAAATTTTGGGATACTCATTTGGATGAGTTTTGATCCTAAGATGCATTGAGACTAGGTTATTCTATTCTTTAGGAGCATTTTTTCTGTATCTATTCTTACCTAGATTAAATACGCCAACTTTTACACCTATTCCCGCAGAAAATCCATTGATTCGATCTATACCATTAGGATGGATATTAAATTTACTAGAGAATCTATATTTTACACCTGCCTCTAGTTGTACAAACCTAGAAACATTAAATAGTAGATTTATTCCAGGTTCAGCTACAAAAACAGCATCCCAGTCATACTCATTCTCGTTAAATTCATCATCTTCATCTAATTGACCGTCTATATAACCAACACCTCCAACTCCAATTAGTAAAGGGAATGATAAATTTACTCTTGATTTACTGAAGAATATAGGTTCTAAGTGCATTCCTGCATATCCTCCAATTAGGTCTTCATCGTTAGAAATGGATATTCCTGGTAGATTTTGTTGAGAGTAAAAACCTTTCATACCAAAACCTATTTCGAATTTTCTGTTAGCTACATAAGCTAATTTAAGTCCTATTAACCCAGTGTCTTCTCCATCAATTTCTCCATAACTAGCACTAAAACCAAGATAGACTCCATGTACAATATTTTTACGGTCATTAAATTCTAAATAATTGCCATCGTTTTTTTCTTGTGAATACGTATTAGCTATATTAATTAATAAAAAGGTAATAAGTATTTTGATTGTTTTTTTCATGAGTATTGATTTGTTTTTTATTAGATTGATAAATGATTTTGGTTATTCTTTTAATATGATTACTCCTTTTCTACCAGTTATTTGAAAAGTTCCTTTGTTTGTTTCTATGCCATATGTTGCTTGGATTTCTCGTAGTCTTTTTTTACTGTCAATTACTTTGTTTTTTATATTCTTGAATGTTTTAGGAATTCGTAATAAACCTTGCTCTAAAGAAGCATTAAAATCAAAATTAAGTTCTGAAATATTGATGTTAACTTCTGAAGATTTTTGATCTATAGTTATATCTGCATTCGATTTTACGATTTGTTCTACTCTAAAGTCTGCTACATCCATCGTAAGATTAATATTATCAAACAACTTTTCAATTATAATATTAGTAAATTCCAATTCACCTTTAATCGTTTCAATAGCATCTACTGAAACTTTGTCTTTACTAGAGTATATTTCTAGATCATTAACTTTTTTTATAGCGATTGTTGATCCGCTGCTTATTACTCTAAGGTTTTTAGAAGTTTCGTGATCAAATTCACTATTTTTTAGATCAATCTTACCGTAGGTAATGGATTTTGTATGTAGTTTGCCAAATTTCATTTTAATATTAGCATTCACAACATCATTATTAATCCACATATCTCCATGTTGTAAATCAGTCTTTAATTTTCCATTCCAATCACTGATAATAATATCTCCGAATTTATTGGTTAATTGTATCTCTGCATTTATTGGAAGATTAATTTGATAATCAATTTGTATATTTCCTTTGTCAAAATCAAAGGGATTAACACGATTAAATATTTTAGAAAAAAAACTGTCGCTTTTTTCCTCAATATTTGAAAATATGGTTAGGAAATCATCAGATGTGTTTATAAAAGGTTGTATTCTTTCTAAAAGCTCCTCTGCATCTTCTTTATCTTTTTTAGTAACCGTAATTTCAATAGTAATTTTGATTTTATTTTGGTTCCATCCGTTGATTATGATATTCCCATATTTGTTTTCTAATTGTAATTCTCCAGCATTTGAAAAATCGTAGGTTTTTTCTATTGATTTAGATAACTTTTCCTGACCATTTATATAATGCCCGGCAAAAAGTATTAAGACTAATATGGTTAGTTTCTTATAAAATATATCCTTCATTTTCATCGGATTTTTTCGAATCTTTAATTAGTTCTAGAAGATTCTCTATTAATTCAATTCTTTTTTTGTAGTTCTGAACTATGGCTTCAAGGATATACTCGTTATTTAGATTCTCTTTCATTTCTTCTTTTAGCAATAGATATTCTTTATCTAATTCATCCATGAAAGAAAGAAAATCTTCTTTATCGCTTTCTGTTAGTTTCGAATTCTTTTTTACTAACTCAACCTGAAATGAAACAAGTCCTTTATAATAGGTATCAATATCCTGTAGTTCTTGATTAACTGCTTGATTTTGCTTTGTTATGCTGTTTGTAGAACTTGTATATAGATTCATTAAAGAAAACACTCCAAGAACGATAAGAATACTTGCCGCTATTTTCAGAAAAGGAGAATTCCAATGTTTTAAGGTTTTTATCTTTTTAGTTTTAGAAGTAGTATCCAGCTCTAATTCGATACGTTCCCAAAGTTTAGCTTTATCTGCTTTATGTTCATCAAACTGAAGTTTGTTTTCTCTTATATGTTTTTCAAAATCATCCATTTTATGCTTGTGTATTTATGATTTGAATTAATTTTTTCTTCGCTCTATGATATTGTGATTTAGAAGTAGAGCTAGAAATCTCTAATATCTCTGAAATCTCAATATGGTCATATCCCTCTATTAAGTACAGATTAATAATCTGTTTGTACCCATCTGGCAATTTTGTAATACCCTTTTTTATTTTTTCTATATCCCTAGTGTTAATAGATTCTTTAACTTCTTCTGTAATATGATATTCATGCTTATCTATTGGAGTAATTGGTATCTTTTTTAATTTTAAATGATTAATACTTTTATTAATTACTATTCTTTTTAACCAAGAACCAAAGGTGCTTTCGTATCTAAAAGATGTCAAGTTTTTAAAAGCATCAACAAAACTATCTTGTATAATATCTTCTGCATCTTCTCTTATACTTACTATTCTCATACTTACATTGTACATGGCATCTACATATAACTCATATAGCTTATACTGCGAATTTCGATCACCAGATTTGCTTTTTTCTATCAAATCTTTATGTGTATAAAGAATATTAGTTTTCAATTAATTAGAGTTGATTGTAAGTTTCTTTAAAGTTACTTTTCTTTTCTAGTTATTACTATTGACAAGACAAAAAGTAAAGGGTTGCATCTTTTTTATTTTTTTATTTTAAAAAATTAAAAAAGCCTGTAAAACATTTGTTTTACAGGCTTTTTAGATTATAAGATTGATTTATATATTATCCTATGATTTTGTTTAATGTATTACTAGGTCTCATTGCATTAGAAACCTTAGTAACATCTGGCCAATAATAACCACCCATATCAACAGCGCTTCCTTGAGCATCATTTAATTCTTGAATAATTATTGATTCATTCTCTCCTAATTCCTTGGCGATAGAAGCAAATTCATCTTTTAGATCATTATCTTTTGTTTGTTCAGCAAGTGCTTGCGCCCAATATAAAGCAAGATAAAAGTGACTACCACGATTGTCAAGTTCGTTTACTTTTCTTGATGGAGATTTTTTATTCTCTAAAAACTCTTCTGTTGCTTTATCTAATGCCTCAGCAATTATGAGCGATTTTGGATTGTTATTAACTTCTCCTAAGTGTTCTAAAGAAACCGCTAATGCTAAAAACTCACCTAGAGAATCCCAACGTAAGTGTCCTTCTTTATTGAATTGTTGGACGTGTTTAGGAGCAGATCCACCCGCACCAGTCTCAAATAAACCTCCACCATTCATCAACGGAACGATAGAAAGCATTTTTGCACTAGTTCCAAGTTCTAAAATAGGGAAGAGGTCCGTATTATAGTCACGTAATACATTTCCGGTAACAGAAATAGTATCTTTACCATCTTTTATTCTTTCTAAAGAGAACTTTGTAGCTTCTACTGGAGACATAATTCTAATGTCTAATCCTTCTGTATTGTGTTCTGGTAAGTAAGTATTTACCTTTTCGATCAGACTAGCATCGTGAGCTCTTGTTTTATCCAACCAAAATATTGCAGGAGTGTTTGTTGCTCTTGCTCTACTTACTGCTAATTTTACCCAGTCTTTTACAGGAGCATCTTTGGTCTGACACATTCTCCAGATATCTCCTTGTTCTACAGGGTGTTCTATTAAAACAGTACCTGCACCATCTACAACACGAACGGTACCCGTTCCTTTTATTTCGAATGTTTTATCATGAGATCCGTATTCTTCGGCTTTTTTAGCCATTAAACCAACGTTAGGGACAGTTCCCATAGTTGTAGGATCGAAAGCTCCATGTTTTTTACAGAAATCTATAGTTTCTTGATATATTCCCGCGTAACTACTATCAGGTATAACAGCTTTAGTATCTTGAGTATTACCTTTTGCGTCCCACATTTGTCCAGAGTTACGGATCATTGCAGGCATGGAGGCATCGATAATAACATCACTTGGTACATGGAGATTGGTAATACCTTGATCAGAGTTAACCATCGCTAGTTGAGGACCATTTTCATAACAAGCTTTGATATCTGCCTCTATTTCTGCTCTCTTGCTAGCATCTGATATTTTCTTTAGTTTATTAACAAGGTCGCCAAAACCATTATTGACTTCAACACCTATTTCTTCTAGAATTTCACTATGCTTTTCGAATACATCTTTAAAGAATACTTCAACCGCATGACCAAAAATAATGGGATCTGACACCTTCATCATAGTCGCTTTCATATGTAATGAAAATAAGACATTTTTTTGCTTGGCATCAGCAATCTGTTCTTCTAGAAAAGAAATCAGTGCTTTTTTACTCATTACTGTAGCATCAATAATTTCTCCTGCAAGTAATGTTGTCTGTTCTTTTAATACTGTCGTATTACCATTATCATCAACGAATTCAATTTTAACATCTCCAGCATTAGAAATTGTAACTGATTTTTCATTAGACCTAAAATCACCACTGGCCATAGTGGCTACGTGTGTTTTAGAATCACTATTCCATTCACCCATCGAATGCGGGTTTTTTCTAGCATATTGTTTTACTGGTTTAGGGGCTCTACGATCAGAATTTCCTTCTCTTAATACTGGGTTTACAGCACTTCCTTTAATTTTATCATATTTAGCTTTTGTCTCCTTTTCAGTATTACTTTCTGGTTCTTCAGGATAACTAGGGATATCAAAACCTTGTAATTGTAACTCTGCTATAGCTGCCTTTAATTGAGGAACTGAAGCACTAATATTGGGTAACTTGATGATATTAGCTTCTGATTTTAAAGCTAATTCGCCAAGTTCAGCTAATGCATTTGCTTGTTTTTGTTTATCCGAAAGGTTCTCAGGAAAAATAGCTAGAATTCTTGCTGCAAGAGATATATCTTTAGTCTCAACTTCGATATTTGCGGCTTTGGTGAACTTTTTTACGATAGGTAAAAAAGAATAGGTAGCTAACGCAGGTGCTTCATCAGTTTTTGTGTAAACAATTTTTGAGGATTCAATTCCCATATTTTTTGATTTTGAATAAGATATTTATCAGAACTTTTGGTAAAATACCTTATGTATTATACTATCTATTAAGGAAACAATTAGTCGTTTAATTTTTCTTGGACAAATAATATTAACCTTTCTAAAAATATTCGAGGAACACTACGTGTATAAAAATATTATTCGCTGTAAGATTTTCCGAGCGCGAAGATACAAATATAGGGTAGCAAATGCAACCGGTACATTGTTAGTTTTGAGTTAAAGAGATTGAATTAGAAATCTTTGAAAAAGAATGGGGGTAAAAAATGGTTGTCGTAAAAAAAGTAGTTTAATTTGAGAATAATTTTAAATATAAAAAGCCATATCATAATACGAATATCTTGATATGGCTTTCGTTCAGAAATAATAATTTAGTTAGCTGTTTTACCCGCTATTAAATAATAACTTGCGTTAATTTATACCAAAACTGTTACCTCTGTTTTTGAGTAGCTTTAATTTACGAAAGAAAATACAATCATACTAGAAAATGCTACTCAGGTGACTATTGCGAACGCTGTTGTATCTAAATTACTTATGTAATTTTTTAGTTTCTCATCCGAATAGTCTAATGCCACTTAAAATTAAAAAGGTGTCAAAACTTAATTTTTTCTTATGAATTTCATTCTGAAATGATTTTAAAGAGAACCCTTAAAGTGATTTCAACGATGTACTCAAAAAAATAACTTTCGTTTTATATTTATCCTAATCTTAAGATGGTTTATGTAAAATGTTCAAAGAACGAGTTTAGAAAAATATATTAAGAATCCTTGTGTCATCTCTTTATACTATATTATTTCTATATACTAAAGTTAAGAAAAAAGATTCAAGTGATTGACATCTTGTATCTTTTTAGTTGTCAACTGGTTATGAACCTAGTTTATTAACTTTTGTTCATAAAAAAAGGTTGCCATATGACAACCTTTAATATTATATAAGATGAAAGAATTAGCTTCTTTTTTCTTTAATACGAGCTTTCTTACCTGTAAGTTCTCTAAAGTAAAAGATACGTGCTCTACGAACTTTACCTCTTTTATTAATTTCGATTTTCTGAAGAGCTGGTAAATTAATCGGAAAAATACGTTCAACACCTACTGTACCAGACATTTTTCTGATAGTAAAAGTTTCACTAGAACCAGAACCTCTTCTTTGGATTACAACACCTCTAAAAAACTGAGTACGTGTTTTGTTTCCTTCTTTAATTTCGTAATATACTGTAATAGTATCACCTGCTGCAAATTCAGGTAACTCTTTTCTTGTTACAAACTCGTCTTGTACGAATTTTACTAAATCTTCCATTTTTGAAGTAGTTTACTTATGTTTTATTAAAGCAACATTCACGATTCTCGCCAGAGGTTGTTTCAATCAGGCTGCAAAAATAACTATTATTTAATGATTTGCAAGTATTTTTGGTAATATTGTTTGTAAAGATGACATTTGATTATTTGTCTAAATCTCAGTGATATATCTTTTGTCTTTAGTTGAAATGCTTTATAGATTTATCAGCATTAAAAATCAGAAACTAATCGTCTAATAAGTCTGGTCTTCGTTCTTTTGTTCTCTGGTATGCTTGTTCTTCTCTCCAAGCTTCAATTTTTGGAAAATTTCCGGATGTCAGTACTTCAGGGACTTTCCATCCTTTGTAATCTGCAGGTCTTGTATATATTGGAGGAGCTAATAAGTCATCTTGAAAAGAATCTGTTAACGCAGAGGTTTCATTACCTAATACTCCGGGGATTAATCTAATGATTGCATCACATAGTATTAAAGCACCTAATTCTCCGCCAGATAGTACGTAATCTCCAACTGATATTTCTTTAGTGATAAAATGATCTCTAACTCGTTGGTCAACACCTTTATAGTGGCCACAAAGAATTATTATATTCCCTTTTAGAGATAGTTGATTTGCAATTCCTTGGTTTAACGTGTCTCCATCCGGAGTCATATAAATGATTTCATCGTAAGTTCTTTCGGCTTTTAGTTTAGAAATACATTTATCTATTGGCTCTACCATCATTACCATGCCGGCACCACCACCAAATTGGTAATCATCAACCTGTTTGTAATTATCAGTGGTATAGTCTCTAAGATTATGGAGCTGTACTTCTACTAAACCTTTTTCTATTGATCGCTTCATAATTGAAGCTTCAAAAGGGCTTTTAAGAATATCGGGTACAACGGTTATTATGTCTATGCGCATCTTTTCTTATTAAGAATGCAAAGATGCAAAACAAATATGGTAAAATCCAGATATTTGGATTACTTAGCTCCGGTTTTACGTTGTTTGTTGATTTCATCCTGAAGTTTACGCATCACTTTTTGTTCTCTTTCTAAAGCTCTGCGTCTATGATCTTCAAACTCAGCTTCTGTTTCAGCTAAAGCTTTTTTAGCTTGTACAGTAACAGAATTACTATTTTTAAACTTAAAAACAAAGAAAGCAAGAAGCGCTACAAGTGCACCAACAATAGTCCACATCATAGTTTTATAACTACCTTTTGTGAACGGTATTCCTAAAAATGTCATACTATCTTTTTCTTCTGTAACCGTAGTAAGGTTTTCATTGGTTTTGGCTAGAGAAGCTTCAAGATTAGAAATGGAGGTTAGCTGTTCTGTTATTTTTTGATTAGAACTGTTTAATTTATCTTCTAATGTTTTAAGTGAATCTATTGTATTTCCTTTTAGTTTGTCTAGCCAAACACGCTTAACAACCTTATATTCTTGATATCTTCCAGATTTTTTAATGACTACATCAAATTGAGTTTTAATGTTTTCATTTTGTAATGCTTGTTCTGCAGTAAGATTATCTTCTTGTGCCTGAATGGTTTCAAAGATGGGGAATAGAGCTATGAAAACTAATAGGTACTTTGGTAATTTCATGTGTGAGTTTTAGTTGTTTTTAATGGTTGATTAAAACCTTGAGTATATTACATAAACTTTATTTTACTTGCTTAACGAAGTTATCAATATACTTTTCAAGATTCTATTCTTTTTTACGTTAGTCTTTAATTAATTGTAACGGTAATAAATATACGATATTGTAGGTAATTTAAAAGATTTAAAAAGGAGTATAGTTACTCATATTTCTTAGCGTTTTGAAATTTACGAAAAGTTTTGTTTTTCAAACCGTGTGTTTGTTAGATTTATAAAACAAAAAAGTCATTATCTTGAGGATAACGACTTTTTAAGAATTATTATAATAGTTGGAACTACTAGTAATATGTAAAACGTCTTACTTTTGCTATATATTTAGATAGTCTGATTACCTGATGACTATATCCATATTCGTTATCATACCAAACATAAAGCACAGCATTATTACCTTTAGCATCTACAATTGTTGCATTGCTATCATATATTGATGGAGCAGATGATCCAACGATATCACTAGATACTAATTCATTATCCAATGAATACTTGATTTGTTCAACCAAGTTTCCTTCTAAAGCGTATTTTTTAATAATAGCATTCATACTTTCTTTAGAGGTGTTTTTCTCTAAATTAAGATTAAGAATTGCCAATGATCCGTTAGGTACTGGAACTCGAATAGCATTAGAAGTTAGTTTACCTTCAAAACTTGGTAATGCTTTAGAAACTGCTTTGCCAGCTCCAGTTTCAGTAATTACCATGTTTAATGCAGCTGCACGTCCTCTTCTATATTTTTTATGCATATTATCTACCAAATTTTGATCATTGGTATATGCGTGTATTGTTTCTAAATGTCCATTGATTACTCCAAAACTTTCATCTACCGCCTGTAAAATTGGCGTAATTGCATTTGTAGTACAAGAAGCAGCTGAGAAAATATTTACCTTATCTGGATTGTGCTCTTGGTGATTTACTCCATGAACAATATTAGGAATTCCTTTTCCTGGTGCGGTAAGTAATACTTTATCTATTCCTTTTGCTATTAAGTGTCTGCTTAAAGCTTCTTTATCTCTAAATGCTCCAGTATTGTCAATTAATAGGGCATTGTCTATTCCATAAGAAGTGTAGTCTATATCTTCTGGATTGTTAGCACTAATAATTTTTACTGTAGTACCATTTATTATTAAAGAACTGTTTGCAATATCTGTTTCTACTAATCCAGCAAATTCTCCGTGTACTGAATCATTTCTTAATAAAGAAGCTCTTTTTTCTAAAACATCTTCTGTAATCGATCCTCTAGTTACGATAGCTCTTAATCTTAATTGACTTCCTTTTCCAGTAATAGTCATAAGTTCTCTAGCAACTAAACGCCCGATTCTTCCAAATCCATAAAGAACTACATCTTTTGGAGATATGTTTTTAAATTTCTTAGCATCTTTTAGTTTGTTCATTACGAAGCTAGTCGCAGAATCATATTCATTACCCGCAAGGTGATACTCATAAGTAAGTTTACCGATATCTAATTTTGCAGGAGGCAAATCCATTAACTTAATTGCTTGTGCAATTTCTACAGAATCAAAAATCGAAATTGGTTTTTGAACAAACTCACCAGCGTATTCATGCAGATTAAGGATTTCGCTTACATTTTTATCAATTAATTGATTACGAAATAGTACTAACTCAATAGAATTATCGTACCAAAGGTCACTCACAGTTTTAATAAATGCTACCGTAGCACGGCGTCTGTCTGCCTGAAAGGCAAGTTCTTTCTCATAAACTTCGTTAGAACTCATAATGTGTTGTGTTTTTAGAATCTTGAAATTTCGCGCAAAAGTATGAATTTCAAACGTTTTCGTAAAGTTTTTTAAATAAAAAAATCCCATTACTTTTTGTTAGTAATGGGATTGTTGATTTTACTTCACGTTCCTTCTAATTTTGGAAAACAAACTCTCTCTTTTCTCCATTACGATCAATTAAGCTGATAGTAATGTCTTCTTCTGGATATTTGCTTTCTATAATTTGTTTTACTTGTAAAACATCTTTTACCTTTTTGCTGTCTATCTCACTTATAATTAAGCCTTCTAGATTATATCGTTGCATTTTTGGACTTAGTGCTTTGCTGATGATTACTCCATGGTCCAAATCAAATTTCTTTAAATAGTCTGGATTTGGATTCGCTACTTCTACACCGACATCTTCAATGCTATATCTTTGGATAACATATTTGGACAAAGTTACAGGTACATTAAGTTCTTCATTTTCTCTAATTATTTTCACATTAATAATGTCATTAGGACTTTTGCTATTTACATAACCTGTTAGGTCGGCAAACTTCTTAATTCTTAATCCATCTATTTCCTTAATAACATCACCTTCTTTTAATCCAGCCTTCTTAGCGCCACTATCTTCACCTACATTTGTAATGATAACACCTTGAGTTTCATTAATGTTATATTTTTCCATTACCTGTTTAGTAAGATTATCTCCGTTTATACCTAATATTCCTCTTTGTACATCTCCAAATTCTAATATATCTTCCACAATTTTTCGAGCATTATTAGAGGGTACAGCAAAAGCATATCCTACATAACTTCCGGTTTGTGATGTAATTGCTGTGTTTATACCTATTAGTTCTCCTCGTATATTTACTAAAGCCCCACCGCTATTTCCTGGATTGATGGCTGCATCTGTTTGTATAAATGATTGGAAATTGCCATCATATTCATTTAAATCTCTTGATTTGGCACTAATTATACCAGCAGTAACCGTAGATGTAAGGTTAAAAGGGTTACCAACTGCCAACACCCATTCTCCAATTTTTGCTGTATTTGAATTTCCGAAAGGGATATAGGATAATTTTTCATCGGAGTCGATTTTAATTAATGCAATATCTGATTGTGGAGCAGTGCCTATTACCTCTGCCTTATATGATTTATTATTGTTTAATGTAACTTCTAAATCAGTGGCACCATCTATTACATGATTGTTTGTAACTATGTATCCATCTTCTGTAATAATAACACCAGATCCAGCACCTTGAATCTTTCTTTCGGTAGTTCCTCCATTTCTAAAGTATTCCATCAGATTCCTTGGTGTCTTGGAAATTCCATATTGTTTAACGTGAACAACGGCATTTACTGTTTTTTCTGCAGCAACAGTAAAATCAACATTGGTGCCCGCAGTATTTATGTTAGTTGCAGTATACGCGGTTGGGATTAAATTTGTTTTTTGTGTGGTCTCATTTTTAGTAATAACAACCGCTTCAGGTTCGAGAAACATTTTATATGCTCCCAATGTCATTACTCCTGCTAAAATAGCTACAACCAATAAGCTAAAAAATCTTTTCATCTTCTTTTCTTTTTTCGTTTAATTTGACTAGTACTATAATATAGACTCTTAATAACTATTAAAATTACAACTATAGTATATTTTTTTTAGATATTTAACGGACCATTAACAACGATTATATGTTTACTTTCTTTGTACCTTTGCTCTTTATAATTGAATAAAATAATGAACCTTACTTTTTATAAATATCAAGGTACCGGTAATGATTTTGTAATCATTGATAATAGAGAATCAATTTTGTCCAAAAATAATACCAAATTATTCGCAAGACTTTGTGACAGAAAATTTGGAATAGGAGCAGACGGTTTAATGTTGCTAGAACTTCCTCAAAATGAAGAAGATGATTTTACTATGGTGTATTTTAATGCAGACGGTAATGAGAGTACCATGTGTGGTAATGGAGGAAGGTGTTTGGTAGCTTTTGCAGCTTTTTTAGATGTAGTTGACGACAGGGCTACTTTTACCGCAATTGACGGAAAGCATAAGGCAGAAATAAAGAATGGGGTAGTTTATTTGCAAATGCAGGATGTTTCCAAAATCGAACAATATGATTCACATTTGTTTTTAGATACCGGTTCTCCACACCATGTAACTATGGTAAATGATTTGGTTTCTTATGATGTTCCCAATATTGGTCGTGAAATTAGAAATGGATCTCCGTATTTTGAGGAAGGAAGTAATGTCAATTTTGTGCAAAAAGAATCTGATGATTTATTTTCTGTACGTACTTATGAAAGAGGGGTAGAAGATGAGACTTTATCATGTGGGACAGGTGTAACTGCAGTTGCATTATCTATGCATAGAACAAAAATGACGGATAAAGAAGAAGTTAGTGTAAAAACTCCTGGAGGTGAATTAAGGGTAACTTTTAAGGAAACTATTAATGGTTATGAAGATATATTTCTTATTGGTCCAGCAGAACAAGTTTTTAAAGGAGAGATCACATGTTGACATTAAAAGGTGAGCATATTTATCTGAGGGCATTAGAACCTGAAGATTTAGATTTTGTTTATTTAATTGAAAACGATGAGCAAATATGGGAGATGAGTACAACTCAAACTCCTTACTCTAGATTTTTGATTAAACAATATTTAGAGAATGCACATCAGGATATTTATGATGCCAAACAATTACGACTCGTTATTTGTTCATATGATGGAGCTACATTAGGACTTATTGATTTGTTCGATTTTAACCCAACTCACAATAGGGCAGGAGTAGGTATTCTAATAGCAGAAAAAGAGCACCGCGGAAAAGGATATGGTAAAGAAGCTCTACGCATTATTAAGAATTACGGTAAAACACACTTACGGTTACATCAATTATACGCTAACATTGCAGAAGATAATGTTGCAAGTATAAGGTTGTTTGAGAAAGAAGGGTTTATAAATATAGGAGTAAAGAAAGAATGGAACCTTGTATCTGGTATGTACAAGGATGAATTATTATATCAACATATATATGTACATTAAAAGAATATTATTAATAATAGCCTTAATTGGTTTAATAGGTGGTGGGTTGTTTGCGTATTATGTGTATCAGGCAGTTTTTTCTCCTAATACAAATTTTGATTCTGAAACTACAACAGTATTTATACCTTCGGGAACAATATATCCAGAATTAAGAAAAATTATACATCCTTTATTAAAAGACCCTTCCAGTTTTGATAAAATAGCTGCTAAAAAAGGGTATACTAATAAAGTGAAAGCAGGAAGGTATATCCTTAAAAAAGGATTAAACAATAATGAACTTGTAGGTTTATTGCGAAGTAAAAACACACCAATTCAACTAAGTTTTAATAATCAAGAAAGATTGGAAAACCTAGCGGCTAGAGTTGCTCAACAGATAGAGGCTGATAGTTTGTCTTTATTAAAAGCTTTTAAAGATGCGGATTTTATAGCTGAACAAGGTTTTACAATTGATAATGCACTAGCAATGTATGTTCCGAATAAATATGAGTTTTTTTGGAATACATCTGCTGAGCAGTTTAGAAGCCGAATGTTGAAAGAGTATAAACGGTTTTGGAATGATAATAGGACAAGTAAGGCGAAAAGTATTGGTTTAACATTTAATGAAATAACTACTATTGCTTCTGTTGTCCAAAAAGAGACAGCTAAGGTAGATGAACGACCAAGGGTGGCAGGAGTTTATATGAATAGATATAAAAATGGATGGAAACTCGATGCAGATCCAACAGTTATATACGCATTGAAAAAACATAGAGATGACTGGGATATGGTTATTAAAAGAGTACTTTATAAAGATTTAGAGTTAGACAGTCCTTATAATACTTATAAGTACAGCACCTTACCTCCAGGACCTATTACTATGCCAGATATTTCTTCTATTGATGCAGTGCTTAATTATGAAAATCATGAGTACTACTTCTTTGTGGCTAATGTAGAAAACTTTGGATATCATAAGTTTGCTAAAACAATGGCTCAACACAATAGAAATAAAAAACAATACATCAATTGGATTAATAAACAAGGAGTAAATAGATAGAATTTCTAAGGTTCTTTTTGTAGGAAAAAATCATTCCGGATTGTAGATAAAAACGTTTTCTAGTGTTAACTTATCAACATTTTCTTTTCGAATCTTGTTAATTACCTAACAAACTTGTTGTGTGATTTTAATCGATCAAAACTCTTACTTTGACGTTTAAGTGCAATATTTAAGAGTTTTTTTGACTTTTTAGCACTTTTTTTAACTCTTTTTTATGTGTAAACACCTGTTTTTCAGTATTATAATAAGTTTAACATGTTATAGTGCTTGGTTTGAAAAAAAGCTGTATATTTGCACCGCAAAAATTTAAGTAGAGGGGAACATCTTTTTGATGTCTACTTAGAAATTTTTTATATGATAAAAAGGATAATTGGACTTTTTTTAATTCTTACAATCGGGGGAATCGTTTTAGTAAGTTTTAAACCAAAAAATAGCACAGATCTAAGCTCGTATAGTACCGCTGGATTAGATCTTTATTATATCGCTCCTAATTTTAATGAAATAGAGGATGATCTTGATTACAATGAAATTAACGATGATCTAATAAGTAATTTCGTTTATCCAGAGTTAGGTAAGTCGTATGTAGGTTTTAAAGAAGCTGTAGCTTTTAAAGAGTCTAGAGGAGACTACGGTGTTGTAAATCAATTTGGATACATGGGAAAGTATCAATTTGGTATAGGAACTCTTCAGTTGATCGGTATAAAAAATAAAAATATTTTTCTTTCTACTCCAGAATTACAGGAAAGAGCATTTTATGCAAACCTTTCTAGGAATAAATGGATTTTACGCAGAGATCTTAAATGGTTTGCTGGTAAAAGAATGAATGGTATTATGATTACGGAGTCTGGTGTACTTGCTGCAGCACACCTTGCAGGACCAGGTGCAGTGAAAAAATATCTTCGCAGCGGTGGAGTAGATGGTTTTGCTGATGCTTTTGGTACAACAATCCGATATTACATGAAGCGTTTTTCTGGGTTTGATACATCGTTCGTTGTTCCTAATAGAAAGGCAAAAGCTTAATTTTTACTAGAAATCTCTTTGGATAATAAATATTGTAGGTTTTTTGTGTAATTCAATTTGCTCATTCTTCCATCCTTCTACAGTTTTAGTTTTTATATACTCTGTAGTTAACGTGATATCACTTGCGATACATAATCTAGTATTTTGATTAAGAATGGCTAATAAGTCGGCTAACATTTTATCATTTCTGTAAGGAGTTTCTATAAAAATTTGAGCTTGATTTTTTTCAAGAGAATTTTTTTCAAGAAACTTAATAGTAGATTTTCTTTCGTTTTTATCAATTGGCAGATAACCGTTAAAGCTGAAATTTTGTCCATTCATACCACTACTCATCATAGCCAGAAATATAGATGATGGTCCAACTAGAGGTGTTACTTGAATTCCTTTTTCGTGTGCTAACCTTACTACTTCTGCTCCTGGGTCAGCAATACCGGGACATCCAGCATCTGATAATAATCCAATAGATTCTCCATTGAGGCAGGGAGCTAAGTAATTTGGTATTTCAGAAGCATCAGTGTATTTGTTTACTGAATGAATAATTAAGGATCGTTGTGATTTGCTAGGGCTTACTTTTTTTATAAAGCGTCTTGCGGGTTTTTCGTTTTCAACGATGTAATGATTTACTTGTTCTAGTACTTTTTTTATAGAGATAGGTAGTACTTCTAATGGTACGTCGTCTCCTAATCTAGTTGGGATTAAATATAATTTTCCTTTAGGATCTAGGGGTTTTGATTCCATAATGTTTATTTAGTAGCTAATTTTTGATTAATTGAATTTTGTGTGCTATTCTTAGGGTTTGTGATCCAGATGATGAATTTGGATATGCTTTGGAAATAATGTGGGTATTGGTGAAAAGTTAATTTTGTTTTCAAAGAATAGTATATTTAAATTAGGTTAACTGTTTCTAAATATACAAAAACTTTGTTTTCTAGGCTAGGTCTCTTTTTATAGCTTTGTAACAATATGGTCACATGCTTTATCTAGCATTTGATAAACATTTTCAAAACCCTGATCTCCTCCATAATACGGATCTGGAACATCTAGATTTTGATACGGTTGTAATTCGTTTAAAATTAACTTTACTTTTTTACGATCTTCTTCATTACGAGAAAGTTTTATTATGTTTTGGTAGTTAGAATTATCCATTGGATAGATGAAATCGTAATGATCAAAGTCACTGACTTTAAACTGAGCAGCTCTTTGATTTGTAATATCTATCCCATGTTTTCTGGCAGTTTCAATAGATCTTCTGTCTGGTTGTTCTCTAATATGGTAATTGCTTGTGCCGCTTGAATCTACTTGAAATTTTTCAGAATCTAGTTTAGATGCTAGAATGCCTTCTGCTAAGGGAGACCTGCATATGTTTCCTAGACATACCATTAAGATCTTAACTTTCATGTAAATCAGGATTTTAGAGGGTAAGCTTCTTACCTAGATCTTCTACGTATTTTCTAAATTGCTTATCTGTAGAGGATAAGTTGTCAACAGTTTTGCAAGCATGAAGTACAGTAGCGTGATCTCTTTTTCCTATTTGTGTTCCAATACTTGCTAATGAAGCCTTTGTTAGCTTCTTAGCAAAGAACATGGCTAACTGTCTTGCTTGTACTATATGACGTTTACGTGTTTTGGATTGTAATGTTTCTACATCCATTTGAAAATAGTCACTAACTACTTTTTGTATGTAGTCTATGGATACTTCTCGTTTTGTGTTTTTAACATAATTGTCTACAATAGCTTTTGCAAGATCTATTGTGATATCCTTTTTGTTGAAAGAGGAGTGAGCAATTAATGATATAATAGCGCCTTCTAATTCGCGGATATTGGTTTTTATGTTGTTTGCTAAAAACTCCACAATATCTTCAGGCATCTCTACACCGTCACGATAAAGTTTGTTTTTTATAATTGAGATTCTTGTTTCAAAATCTGGTTGATGCAGCTCTGCAGATAATCCCCATTTAAAACGTGAAAGTAATCGTTGTTCAATATCCTGCATGTCTACAGGAGCTTTGTCACTAGTAAGAATTACTTGTTTACCGTTTTGATGTAGGTGATTAAATATATGAAAGAATACATCTTGTGTTCCAGCTTTTCCCGATAATAGTTGAATGTCATCTACTATTAATACATCGATGATTTGATAAAAATGAATAAAATCATTTCTATTATTCTTTTTTACAGACTCGATGTACTGCTGAGTGAATTTTTCAGCAGAAATATATAAGACTGTTTTTTCGGGATAATTATCTTTAATGTTAACTCCAATGGCATGAGCTAGGTGGGTTTTACCTAATCCTACTCCTCCAAAAATTAATAAAGGGTTAAAAGAAGTACCTCCAGGTTTGTTAGCAACAGCCATTCCTGCTGATCTTGCTAGTCTGTTAGAGTCTCCTTCTAAGAAATTTTCAAAATTATAACTTGGATTTAACTGAGATTCAATTTTTACATTTCTAATTCCAGGAATTACAAATGGGTTTTTTAATTCAGGATTTTTGCTTTTGATTGGCACATCAACTTCCTGAGAGCTCACTGCTTTTCTATTAGCACTAGGAATCTTTTCAGTAAATGGTTTTTTGTTACCATACGTATTTTCCATTTTAATAATGTATACCAACTTTGCAGTTTCTCCTAGTTCTCTGGTTAAAGATACTTTAAGAAGGTTTACGTAGTGTTCTTCTAGCCACTCATAAAAAAACTTACTGGGTACTTGAATACTCAAAGCGCTATCCGTAAGCTTTACAGCTTTAATAGGTTCAAACCAGGTTTTAAAAGCTTGCGGGGTAATGTTATCCTCTATAAAAGACAGACAATTATCCCAAACTGATTGCGCAGTTATATTCATTAGAGTGGTTAGATTACTTTTATTAGGTTATTAACGGAAAATTGTTGAAAAAGTTCCTTCTTTTTTTGCAAGACAAATATGTGAACAAAAAATGTAAAAAAAAAACGATTTTGGGGTTGAATTTTAATTATTTTTTTCGCATACTTAGATAATTGCAATTTTATATTAATCATACTTTTTTAATAAAATAAATGTCAATCAGTTCAGAAACATCATTTAAAGTTAGGTATTCCGAAACCGATCAAATGGGAGTAGTCCATCACGGTAACTACGCACAATATTTAGAGTTAGCCCGTATTGATTGGCTATCAAGACTGGGTGTTTCCTATAAATCAATGGAAGAAAGCGGTATTATGCTTCCTGTTTTTACATTAGATTTTAAATTTAAGAAATCTGCATTCTTTGACGACGAATTAACTGTTAAAACTTTTTTAAAGAAAATTCCTACAGTTCGTATCATTTTTGACTACAAAATTTACAATCAAGATGAAGAATTGTTAACAATTGCTTCTTCAACATTGGTATTTGTAGATGCCGAAACCAGAAAACCAATTTTATGCCCACCTTACTTACTAAACATAATAGAAAAAGAGTTTAATCGTCTACTCGTTTAATTTCTACTCCGTACAACGTAGAGAAAAGATCATTTATTTCATTAGCTATTGTTTTTCTTACAGAAATAAACATTTTACAGTCTAATTCTAATTTTTGATTGGTAATTTTAAGTTGACGCTCCTTTATAATTCGCATAACTTTGTTCATGTTTTTATATTCGAAAGTGATACAGAATTTAATATCGATTGTTTTTTCTAAAATATTAGAAGATTGAAGAGATAATTGTGCTGCTGTTCTATAAGCGTTAATTAACCCTCCAACACCAAGCTTAACACCACCAAAATATCTAACAACTACTATTAAGATATTTGTGACTTGAAAGGATTGAATTTGTCCATAAATTGGTTGGCCTGCTGAGTTAGAAGGTTCTCCATCATCATTACTTCTGTATTTTATGTTTTCGGTGCCAAGTTGCCAAGCATAACACCAATGTCTAGCAGCATGATGTTGTTTTTTTAATGATTCTATGATTGATTTTACTTCTTCTTCCGAAATTATAGGAAATGAGTATCCAAAGAATTTACTGTTCTTGTCCTTAAATAAAACCTCTTCTCCTGGCTCAGTTATTGTCTTGTAAGTGTCTGTAGTGTTCAATTCTTTTGATATTAAATAGAAAAAGTAACTAATAAAATACTTATAACTGCTAGTATAATCCCTATCCAGTTTCTTTGAATTAATTTTTCTTTAAAAAAGAAAATTCCAGCAAATGTAGACACTAATAAAATGGCAACATTGTTAATTATAAAGATAGTAGAACTATCCATATTAGGATTACGTAATGCTTGAATCAAAAAATATATTGAAAAATAGTTTGGGATACCTAGGCAAATTCCTGCGATAATATTTTTAATAGATACTTTTAATTTAGAAGTAATTGCTTTATAAATTAATACAAATACTCCTATTATTGCTGCAAAACCAAAAATAGATGATGAAAAAATTGCTGTATCTATTTCAGAAACGTAATTCTTTTCCATAAACTTTAGACTTGTATCTATGATACCACTTCCTATAAAAACTAGAAAAGGGTAAATTAGATTTTCTTTTTTTATAGAAATCCCATCGTTAGTTTTTATCGAGGTCATATAAACAGCAACTAAAGCTAATGTGATTCCTACTATTTTTAATATTCCAGTACTTTCTTTATATATAAGTATCCCGAATACAACAGGAATAGCAACACTCATTTTAGTTGCTACAGCTGCTACTGATATACCACTCTTCTGAGTGGTAATTGCCATTAAGTTGAAGATTAATATAAAGATAAGCCCTAAGGCAATCGTTCCATAAAACCAATCAAATTTTATGATAGTTGTTATGGTGATCGGTTTAGGGTATGCGACTAATCCAGATAATGAAGCAACAATATAATTAATGATAATTGCCTGTAATGTGTCTACGTTGTATTTAGAGAATAATTTAAAAGTTATTAAAATCCAACTAGAGGCGAGTATACTTAGTAATAGATATATCAAAACAAATTAGATTTTATGGTAAATAGATTTGTAATATCTTCCTTTTTGGGGTCATTATTCCATATATTAATTCCTAGCTCCTGAGCTGCAGTTGTATTAGCAAAAGTGTCATCAATAAAAAGAGTTTCTGATGGAGTTAATTGATGGTTGTCTAATACGAATTGAAAAATATCTAAATTAGGTTTTCTTAAATTGATTTCATGTGAAAGATAGAATGTTTGAAAGCAAGATTTAAAATCATAATAAAATGGGATATTCTCCTTTATCCAATTTATGTGTAATTCGTTTGTATTGCTTAATAAAATTAACTGATATGTTTTGTTTTTAGATAATTTTTGAAGGAACTCTAAGCGGTGTTTTGGAAAATCTTTTAGAATAGCATTCCAAGCATTTATTATTTTTATTTCAGAAGCATCGGGAAGTAATTTTTGATAATGGTTAATAAATTCTTTAGTTGTAATTTCTCCAGTTTCATAGGATTCATTTAAGTGTTCTAGATCCTTTGTGAAGGGAAGTAATCCAAGTTTTGTAAGTTCCCTTGATGTAGCTGACTTATCTAGGTTTATAAAGACATCACCAAAATCAAAAATAATAGTTTTAATCATTATAATATATTCTTAAGGTGTCGTCAATTATTTTTTTCTCTGAGGTTCGTTTAGATTCAAGTGAAGGAGCTTTTAATCCTTTTAGAAAACTATTCATTCCTGTAAATACCCTTGCTTCATCCCATAAGTTTTCATTGATAAATGATTGGATGGTGTAACTGCCTCCTTCGATAATTACGGATTGAATCTCATGAGTATGAAGGATGTTACAAATTTGTTGAGGAACATTGTTCTTAGAATCAATCATCTCATATGTTAAAACTGTGTCCTCATTTTCTTGTTTGTAATCACTAGTTGTAATTACAATTGTTTTTACGGTTTTATCTAAAATAGAAGAACCTTTTGGGATTTTGTTATAAAGGTCAATTATTATTCTTACAGGGTTGGTGCCGGACCAATCTCTAATAGTAAGTCTTGGGTTATCTTCTATTACTGTTTTGTTTCCAACAAGGATAGCTTGTTCTTCTGCTCTCCATTTATGAACTAATTGTCTTGAGTAAGAATTTGTGATCCACACGGGAGCTCTTTTTGTTGTTTTTTCTGGAGCAATAAATCCATCTATAGTTTGTGCCCATTTGAGAATAATATAGGGGCGTTTTTTATTGTGGAATGTAAAAAAACGCTTGTGATGTTTTCTACATTCAACTTCTAAAACACCTAGAGTCACATTGCATCCAGCATTTTTAAGTTTTTCGATACCTCTTCCAGAAACTTTACTATGTGTGTCTATTGTTCCTATAACTACGTTTGGTATTTGATGCCTTATAATAAGATCGCTACAAGGAGGAGTTTTTCCAAAATGAGAACATGGTTCCAGAGTTACATATAGAGTGGCTTTTTTTAATAAAGCTGTGTCTTTTACCGATTGTATTGCATTTACTTCAGCGTGACTACCTCCATATGGACTAGTGTAGCCTTCTCCTATAATCATATTGTCAAGAACAATAACGCAACCAACCATCGGGTTTGGTCTGGCATTACCTAATGCATTTTTTCCAATTTGAATGCAACGTCTTATGTATTTTTCGTGTAGTGTATTCACTCTAACTATTTTAAACTTACTTCTTGTTCTTTATTGATCTTATACGGATAAGAAAAATTTCCGAAATGATATTTAATGTTTCCTTCATAACGAATAAGAAGAGAATCTGTCTGTACCATTTTAATTACACTATTAAGAAGGCTATTTTTGTTTTCTTCATAAATCTTAGAAAGTGAAAATGTTCCTTCTAATGGAATCGTAAATTCTTTTTTAGATGGGACATCAAATTCTTTAGAAGAAATAGAACCTACATCTATGTTATCAACAAAAACTCTGATGTCATCAATAGAAAGTTTACCATTTAAGTTATTAGGGTTATTAAAAACTGCATCTGCTTGTATTGTTATATTACGCATACTGACATTTTTAACATCAATATTTGTAATATATTTAAACTCGGGTTTTTTAGATATAGAACAGCTAGAAATTATGAGAAATATTGTTGATAATAATAAAAGCTTCTTCATTGATTACTGTATGGATTTAACGTATATTTCATCTATATAAAAAGATGAAAGTCATTAATTTTTAGATTAACAAAAGTAGTATTTAAATATTATAATGAGTACGATAAAAATTCGTTCAGTTGCACCAGAAGATAACCAAGCTTTAGCTCAAGTAATTAGAGATGTTTTGATTGAGATGGGAGTTCCTAAGGTCGGGACAGCTTATGAGGACGAAGCATTAGATGTAATGTATGAAACTTATGATGCTCCTCGAAAAAAATATTTTGTTGTAGAAGATGATGGTAAGATTATTGGCGGTGCGGGAATTGCCCAATTAGAAAAAGGAAGTTCAGAAATATGTGAGCTTCAAAAAATGTATTTTCTACCAGAAGCAAGAGGAAAAGGTTTAGGTTCGCAAATGATGAGTAAATGTCTCGATTTTGCAAAAGAACAAGGGTTTGTTAAATGTTATTTGGAGACTATGCCTTATATGAAAGAAGCTAGAAAGTTGTACGGAAGAGTAGGATTTAAAGCTTTAGATGCACCGATGGGGGATACAGGACATTATAGTTGTCAAGCTTGGATGATTAAAGATTTGTAGGTTTGAAAATTAAAGATCTTAGAAAAGATTTTATAGATTCTTTGGCAGGGCTTTATAATAGAGAAGAAGTAGAATCTTTTTTTTATATGCTTTCCGAAAAGTATTTAGATATGAGGCGTGTTGATATCGCTTTGGCTTTAGGTAATGAGGTTAATGATGATAAAATATCTTGTTTTGCTACTGCAAAAGAAAGATTGTTTAATCAGGATCCTATTCAGTATATCATTGGGGATACAGAATTTTATGGATTGTTATTTAAAGTTAATAAAAATGTATTGATTCCTAGGCCAGAAACTGAAGAGTTGGTAGATTGGATTATAAAGAATCAAGAAGGTGAAAAAAGAAATCGAAAACTAAAAATTATAGATATAGGTACCGGTAGTGGTTGTATTGCGATTTCTCTTGCTAAAAACATACCAAATTCAGAAGTATATGCCATAGATGTTTCAGAAAAAGCATTGGAGATTGCAAGGTTAAATGCTGCTGATAATGATGTGGAGGTAAATTTTATTAAAGCAAATGCTCTTGAATTGGATAGTTTAGATGGTGATTATGATGTTATAGTCTCTAATCCTCCATATGTTAGAGAACTTGAAAAAAAAGAAATACAGCCTAATGTGCTGGATAATGAGCCTCATTTAGCACTTTTTGTTTCAGATGAAAACCCATTAATTTTCTATAAAAAAATTACCGAATTAGCCAAGAGTTCATTGGCTTTGGGTGGTTTGTTGTATTTTGAAATTAATCAATATCTTGGAAAAGAAACTAAAGTAATGATCCAAGAACAGGGATATCAAGCTGTTAATCTTCGTAAAGATTTATACGGAAATGATCGAATGATACAAGCAGGTTTAATTAAAAAAAATATTAAAAATCTATGAATGATTTAACTTCTATTTGTGTTTTTTGTGGAAGTAGTGAAGGGAATGATGTTGACGTTGTGGAGCAAGCTTTGCAATTAGGGCAACAGCTAGCTCAAGAAAATATAGTATTGGTATATGGTGCTGCAAAGATTGGTATTATGGGTAAAGTAGCCGAAGGTGCACTTGCTCATAATGGTAAAGTAATTGGTGTTATTCCTGATTTTCTTAAGCTAAAGGAAGTAGTCCATTTAGGATTAACAGAATTGATAACTACTGATAATATGCATGAACGTAAAATGAAAATGCATAAGCTTAGTGATGGTTTTATCACATTACCTGGAGGTTTTGGAACATTAGAAGAATTATTTGAGATTATTACTTGGTCTCAATTGGGTTTACATCAAAAACCGATTGGTCTTTTGAATACCAATGGTTTTTATGATCACCTGTTGTTAATGTTAGAAAATATGGTTCATAATGGTTTCTTAAAAAAGAGTAATTATGATTTATTGATAGTAGAAGATGATATTGATCGTCTTTTGCAAAAAATGAAAGCGTTTAAACCTATTCAGGTACCGAAATGGTTAAAACCTGAAGGGACATAAAAAATAAAGTAAAATACGGATAGCAGCGTAATGAGTATAGAGCAGCAAATCAATAAAATAAGAGAAGAGTTAAGGCAACATAATTATAATTATTATGTGCTTGATGCAGCAACGATAAGTGATTATGAATTTGATATGAAGCTGAAAGAGCTTCAGGAGATGGAAGAAAAACATCCTGAGTTTTATGATCCAAATTCACCAACATTAAGGGTTGGTGGAGAAGTTACTAAGAATTTTAATACAGTTGTTCATGAACAACGGATGTATTCGTTAGATAATTCTTATTCTAAGGAAGATTTGTTGGATTGGGAAACTAGAATTAAGAAGTTGGTGGATGGAGATGTAAGTTATACGTGTGAGCTAAAGTATGATGGTGCTTCGATTAGTTTGACTTATGAAAATGGAGAATTAATTCGGGCAGTGACTAGAGGTGATGGGATCCAAGGAGATGATGTTACCACAAATGTAAAAACGATTAAATCGGTTCCTTTAAAACTTAAAGGTGATTATCCGGTTAAATTTGATATACGGGGAGAAATCGTATTACCTTATGAGGGTTTTGCAAAGATGAATCAAGAACGTGTCGCTGCGGGAGAAGAGCCTTATGCGAACCCAAGAAATACAGCTTCAGGAAGTTTAAAATTACAAGATAGTAGTGAGACCGCTAAACGTCCTTTAGATTGTTTATTGTATAATCTTGCTGGGGATCGATTAGGTATTTCTTCACAATATGAAAGTCTTGAAAAAGCTAGGCAATGGGGGTTTAAGGTGCCTCAAGAATCTCGTTTAGTTAATTCTATAGATGAGGTTTTAGAGTTTGTTAATCTTTGGGATCAGAAAAGAAGAGAATTACCTTATGAGACTGATGGCGTTGTAATTAAAGTAAATAATCTACAACAACAAGAAGAGTTAGGGTTTACGTCTAAAGCTCCGAGATGGGCTATGGCGTATAAGTTTAAAGCAGAACAGGCGGTTACTAAACTTAATGAGATTACATATCAAGTAGGTAGAACAGGAGCAATTACACCTGTGGCTAACTTAGAACCTGTTCAATTAGCAGGAACAACTGTAAAAAGAGCTTCATTGCATAATGCAGATCAAATTCAGAAATTAGATATCAGAGAAAATGATACTGTTTTTGTAGAAAAGGGAGGTGAGATTATACCAAAGATTGTAAGTGTTGATTTTACTAAAAGAGACCATAATTCTATTCCTACTCAGTATATATCATCTTGTCCAGAATGTGGTACGGATTTGATAAGGAAAGAAGGAGAAGCACAGCATTATTGTCCTAATATTTATGGTTGTCCTCCACAGATTGTTGGAAGAATACAGCATTATATTTCTCGTAAGGCTCTTGATATAGAAGGTTTAGGAGGTGAGACAGTTGCTCTTTTGGTAAAAGAAGGTCTGATTACTAATTATGCGGATTTATATGAATTAACAAAAGAACAAGTCATTCCTTTGGAGAGAATGGCTGAGAAAAGTGCGGATAATTTAATAGAAGGAATTTTAAAATCTAAAGAAATTCCATTTGAGAGAGTCTTGTTTGGTTTGGGGATTAGATATGTTGGAGAAACGGTAGCAAAAAAGTTGGCTAAACATTATAAAACTATAGATGCAATTATTGCTGCTACTGAGGAAGAATTAGTTAATGTAGATGAAATTGGTATTAAAATTGCCCAAAGTGTGCGAGAATTTTTTAATTCAGAATCTAATAAAACGCTTGTAGAGAAGCTTTTAAGTCACGGAGTCCAATTGCAAATTTCTGCAGATAAATTGGCTAATCAAACAGAGACTTTAAAAGGTCAAACTTTTGTAGTATCTGGAGTTTTTGAAAAAGTATCTCGGAATGAACTCAAAAAATTAATAGAAGATAATGGAGGAAAAGTTTCTAGCTCAATTTCTTCAAAGACAACATATGTCGTTGCTGGAGCGAATATGGGGCCAAGTAAACTAGAAAAAGCAAACAAACTGGGAATTGTGATTATAAGTGAAGATGATTTTCTCAACTTAATTGAATAATGAAAATAAGAACCCTCATAAAAATATTACTGTTAATTACTGGTAGTTTATGTGTTTTGAGTACGATACTACAAAATCAAACTATAGAGTTGTATTCAAAACCAATGACAGTGCCTTTGTTTTTTATGTTGTATTGGTTTCATGTAAAAAAGGTTGATGCCCTGTTTGTACTAGTGTTATTTCTTTGTTTTATGGGAGATATATTTTTACTAACAGGAATAGAGAATGGGTTTAGGTATGTTCTATTGAGTTATACCTTAAGTTATTTTATTCTTTTTTATTTCTTGTTTAAAAATCATAAGCAAATAGATTATAATAAAACAGACTTGGTCTATCTAGGCGTTTTTTTAGTAGTCTGGACGGTTATTGTCTATCAAATTTATGCTGTCACTAATCAGTCGATGGGGGGTATAAGGTCTTTTGGAATTGTGTATATTATCATTCTATATTTTTTATTAATCGGAGCAGTATTTCAATATGTAAATATTAGATCTCCTAAATCTCTTTGGTTTACCATTGCTATTTTAAATTTCATTATCAGTGATGCTTGCTTCGCATTAGACAAGTTTTATGTTCCTTCTTTAGAGCTTAAAATAATTAATTCTATCTATCAGTTACTAGCGGTTTTCTTTTTGGTGAAGTTTAAGATTTCTAGTTCAGATTCGTTAAAGATTAAAACATAGTAGTTTGTTTGTTTTTAATTATTTAATTGAAATTTAGTATATTAACAAAAGGAAAAATTGTTTAATATAGTGTATGATGGGGATTTCTCCCTTTTTTTTATACCGCCTAAATCGAATGAATGAGGGAAAACTACTAAAATTTATAATTTCTTTTTTGGTTGTGCTACAGGTTTTAGGATTCTTATTTCAGAATTCTTTGTTGTGTAGCGCCAGTACATCTTTATTGTTTGTATCAATAGCATTTAAATATATACTAGAAAGTAAGAAAATAAAACCGGTGCATATTCTTGTGCTATTTTTATTTTTCATTTCGGAGTTAATGCACTTAATAACTGAAATAGGAACAATAAAACACAGGATGCTTGTCCGTATAATTGGATACATTATGTTGTTTTATTTTCTTTACTATAATCATAAATCTTTTAAGTATAATCGCAGAGATGTTTTTACGCTAGTTCTAGGAAGTCTATTATATACAGTAATTTTTTTTATTACATATTCGGTAGTTAGAGAGCCAATGGGGGATTTAAGTTTAATCGGTTTTCTACATTTATTATTGTTGTATGTTTTGCTTATCGTAGGGGCAATGCATTATATAAATATAAGATCAGAAAAGTCTTTATGGTTCTTTTTGGCAATTTTAAACTTTTCATTTAGTGATTTTATTTTATTGATTGATGAGTTTTATCTTCAATCTAGCGAGCTAAAAGTTATTCGCTTAATATGTCAGCCTTTAGCTCTTGTTTTTTTAGTGAATTATATGATTACAAAATATGAATATTTGAAATCTGAAGAGTTTGAAGGCTTTTAGAAAGCATAAAGAAGTATAGTTGGATAAAATAAAATTAGCATATAGATTATTGTATATTTCAGGAGTTATGTTATTACTGACTTCTATTTTTCATGAGCCTTGGTTAGTCTATACCAAAACTCTTGTCGTTATTTCATTGTCTTTTTTTTATTTAGTTGCTGCAAAAAAAATAAGATATCTAGTTTTAATAGCGCTAATGATAGTTTTAATATCAGAGGTATTGTCTGTTATAGATTTCAAAAAATATTTTAGAGTAATTAATGTTCTGATGTCATTTTATTATTGTTTTAATATGATGTTATTATGGAAGAGTTTAAAGAAAGTGAAAATACAACTGAAAAGAATTTTTACCATTCAATTAGGGATTACCATGAGTTTAATTACTTATGTAGTTTACTCAGTAGCAGATATGATTTCTCTAAATGTTGGAGATGATCAATTTTATCTCAATATCCTTATAATTTTGTTTATATTATTTATTGGTTTTTGTTATTATATCTACTTAAATAGTAAAACTGTAGTGAGTTCATCTTTAATGATAGCGGCATCTTGCTTTCTTATTGTAAATATTTTGACGATATTAAATAAAATGTATGTATACCTCGATGTGTTTGTAGTTATTACAAATGTTTTACAATTATTTGGGCACTATTTTTTGGTTAAGTTTTTTGTGGAGCAAGAGGACTTGAAACCAGATGATGTAGAATTTTTTTAATTTAATTGTTGATATTTAGTATTTTGAAATGATATTAATATTCACTAAAAATAACATTTGCAAATATTGAGACCCATTAGCCCGTCATATGTATTGTTTTATTTTTCTTATGTTGTGGTTATTTTGGTTGCTTTTTTTTGTGAAAGAATACATTTGATATATGTCAAGCCATTAGTTCCAGTTTCTCTTATAGTTATTTATATTATTAAGACTAAGGTTGTAAATGTTTTTTATATCCTTAGTATGATTGCTATTGCTATTAATGATACATTAGTTTATGCTGATTTTGATAAGTATTTTAATGTAGTTGGGATGTTGATCATTTCTTTTTATTTGATAAATATATTTTTATTAAGAAGTTATATCTCTCTAGCTGATATTAAATTAAAGAAGTTAGCTTCTTTTCCTATTATTATAAGTTCTATTTTAATATCATATTTGATTTTTTCGGTGTCTCAATTAGTGCTTCCTGTTCTTATGGATTCTATTGTTACTTTCTTCGCAATTCTTTTTGCAGTCCTTCTTTTTGTAGGGGTCTGTTTCTTTATTTATATTACAGATAGGTATCAAGGCAATTTTAAACTTTTTATATCAGCGAGTTGCTGTTTGTTTGTGAATGCTTTGTTATTAATTAATCATTTTTATTATTATGCTAGGGAGTTTACAATATTAGCAAATATTGCAGAGATTGCAGGGTTGTATTTTTTCTTGCAATTTTTAATAGAAGCAAGACTGCTAGATAGAGAGGATAACTATTTAAAGGATGTCTAAACCTTTAGATGAATCGAGGAATAAAACAGATTTATCACTAATGTTAATTATATAACTAAAAGTTAAATTATTTAGTTTTTTTCAATTTTCTTATGCTCTTCTACATGAATTTAAGATGTAAAATAGCTACATTTGTCACTTAATCTTTTTTATAAATGATTTTAAAGGGTCTTAAACGTAATGCACTAAAAAAAAGCATTGAATCTCATATCAAGTCTAGAAAATCTAGAGCAAAAGAGGTTTCTAGTATTAAAAGTTTAGCAGTTTTAATTGATGCCTCTCAATCTGTTAATGTATTGTCATTAGTTAAGTTAGCTAATGAATTAGGCGTTAAATCTGATAGGTTAAAAGTAATGGGATATAAAGAAGATCAGAAAGAAATTTCTGATGATAAAGATGCAGCCTATTATAATGATAAAAGTTTTGGTGTTGGTGGAGCTGTTAAAAGTAATTCTTTAAAAGATTTTATAAATGAGGAATATGATGTTTTGATCAACTTTTATTCAGAAAGTAAACAAGAATTAGATTATGTAGCGGCAGCTTCTAAGGCCAAGTTTAAAGTTGGTTTTGCAGAAATTGATAACCGCATAAATGATTTAGTTATTGGTTCTGCAGATCAGAACATAAATCTCTTTATTTCCGAATTAAAAAAATATTTAAAAATTTTACAGATTATATAATATGAGTGCTTTTCTGAAAGGAACTGGTGTTGCATTAGCTACACCTTTTAAGAATGATGGTTCAATTGATTTTGATGGAGTTGAATCTTTAGTAGAATTTTGTGTTAATGGTGGAGTAGAGTATCTGGTAGTATTGGGTACGACTGCAGAATCAGTTACGCTTTCTAAGGACGAAAAAAAGGCTTTAGTAGATCATATTGTTACTGTAAATAAAAAGAGATTACCTTTAGTAATTGGTATAGGAGGAAATAATACTGCGTCAATTATCCAAGAAATAAAAGACACGGAATTGTCAGCTTTTGATGCGATATTATCTGTGGTTCCTATGTATAATAGACCTACTCAAGAAGGTATATATCAACATTTTAAAATTATTAATGATCAATCACCATTGCCAGTTTTATTATATAATGTTCCATCCCGAACAGGAACCAATATGGCTGCCGAAACGACTTTGAAATTAGCGCAATTAGATAAAATTGTTGGAATTAAAGAAGCAACGGGTGATTTTACACAAGTGTTAAAGATTTTAAAGGATCGTCCAAAGGATTTTCTTGTTATTTCTGGGGATGATGCTTTAGCATTACCAGCAGTTACTGCTGGTGGAGATGGAGTTATTAGTGTAATTGGTCAAGGGTTTCCAGAAGAGTTTTCAGAAATGATCCGTTTGGGACTTTCTGGAGATACACAACAAGCTTTTGAAATCTTATATAAATTATTACCAGTGTTAGATTATGCTTTTGAAGAAGGTAACCCTGCTGGAATCAAGAATATTTTAAAGAACAAAGGGGTTTGTGATGATCATTTGCGTCTGCCTTTAATTCCGGTCTCTAAAAATTTAGCAGATAGAATAGATGATTATATAAAGAATAATTAATAAGCTTTTATGGCCAAGAAAATAAAAGATCCTGGTATTGGTCTTTCGTCTAATAAAAGAGCGAAACGATTTATTAATAAAGATGGTTCTTTTAATATAAAACATCTCAATAGACGTACATCCATTTCTAGGAGTTATAATTACTTGATAAGTATATCTTGGTTTAAATTCTTTTGTTGGGTGTTTTTAGGCTATGTGTTTATAAATTCAGTATTCGCTATTATATATGTATTAGTTGGAATCTCTGCGATAACAGTTCCAACCGGAAGTATTATAGGAGATTTTATGAAAGCCTTCTTTTTTTCTGCTCAGACTGTAACTACTGTAGGGTACGGAGCAATGGCTCCAAAAGGAGTAGTTTTTGGTGTTATTTCTTCGATTGAGGCTTTGATAGGGTTGTTAAGTTTTTCTTTTATTACTGGGTTGTTGTATGGAAGATTTTCTAAGCCTAAATCAAGTATTAGGTTTAGCGATATTATGGTTTTAAGAGAACATAATAATGTCAATAGTATTATGTTTAGATTAATGAGCAGGAGTACAAATGTTATGATTCGTCCAAAAGTTGAGGTTACATTGGCGTTATCTCAAAAAACCGAAAATGATAAATATGTAAATAACTTTTACAATTTAAAATTAGAAAGAAATGAAATTACATATTTACCAACAACTTGGACAGTAGTTCATCCAATTAATGAATCGAGTCCTTTATCAGAATTTAAAAAAGAAGAATTACCTCAATTACACGGAGAAATTTTAATATTAGTTACGTATTATGATGAGTCTTTTGCTCAAGAAGTACATCAAGTGCATTCTTATATGTTACACAATTTAAATATTGACAAAGCTTTTATCCCAGCTTTTCATTATGATGAAGAGGGCTTTACTGTTTTAGATCATGATAAAATAGGAGAAACAAAAACCTTGTAATGAACAAATTAAGTAAGGTTCTTTTTTTCTTTTTTCTTTTGCAACAACCCCGTCTTTTTTTAGTTCTTTAATAGATGAATTAAAGTTTTTGTAATACGGCAGAAATATCTATTTTTGCCAGATGTTTTTTAAGATATGAAGAAATTTTTGTTTTTGCTGATTTTAGTGATAGCTTTTGGTTCCTGTAGTGAGTATCAAAGAGTGCTCAAAGCAGAAGAAGTTGGACCTAAATATAAATTAGCAGAAGAGTTATATAAAGAAGGGAAGTATAAAAAAGCATTACGACTTTTTGAACAGATTGTACCTCAGTTTAGAGGAAAACCACAAGCAGAAAGAGTGATGTATTATTATTCTGATACGTATTATAATTTGGAAGACTACTATCTTGCAGGTTATCAGTTTGAAAGATTTGCTAAGTCGTATCCTAATAGTGATAAAAGAGAAGAGGCTTCTTATAAAGGAGCAAAAAGCTATTATTACCTTTCTCCAAGATATAGTTTGGATCAGACGGAAACAGATGAAGCTTTAGAAAAATTACAAACATATATAAATGCTTTTCCGGATAGTGAAAATCTTGAGGAAGCTAATAGCTTAGTTGCAGAATTAAGAAATAAAAAGGAGAAAAAAGCTTTTGAAATAGCAAAACGCTATCATCATAGAGAGAATTATAAAGTAGCTATTAATGCCTTTGATAACTATTTAATAGATTATCCTGGTTCTACTTTTAGAGAAAAAGCATTATATTACAAGCTAGAATCTCAATATTTACTTGCAATTGGGAGTTATGATGTACTTGTAAAAGAACGACTTGAAGTTGCTAATGGTTTTTATAATAATTATAAAAAGTATTATAAAGAAGGAGAGTTTACTGCGGATGCAGAAGAAATATCAGAAGATATCAAGACAAGATTAGAACAATATAAATAGAAAATTTAGGAGAAGATGGATTTGAAAAAAAGTAATGCGCCTGTTAATACTACTACAATTGATAAGAATTTAGTAGATCAGCCTACAGGTAATATTTATGAGGCAATTTCTGTAATATCTAAAAGAGCCAATCAAATTAATACTGATATAAAAAAAGAGCTTTTAGAAAAGTTAGATGAGTTTGCTACTTACAATGACAGTTTAGAAGAAATCTTTGAAAACAAAGAACAGATAGAAGTTTCTAAATTCTATGAAAGATTACCTAAGCCACATTCTCTTGCAGCGCAAGAATGGTTAGATGGTAAAATATACTTCAGAAATACAAAGACAGATTCTGAATCGTTATAAGTATGTCATCAATATTAGGCGGTAAAAAAATTCTTATAGGTGTTACCGCTGGTATTGCTGCATATAAAACAGCTTCATTGGTGCGTCTTTTTATTAAATCAGGCGCACAAGTAAAGGTTGTAATGACTCCTGCAGCAAAAGATTTCGTAACGCCACTTACACTTTCTACATTATCTAAGAATCCAGTGCATTCATCCTTTTATGATGAAGAAGATGAGAACGCAGAATGGAATAACCATGTAGAGTTGGGGTTATGGGCGGATATCATGCTTATAGCACCAGCCACAGCTAATACTTTATCTAAGATGTCAACTGGTAGTAGTAATAATCTACTTTTGGCAACTTATCTATCTGCAAAATGCCCTGTGTATTTTGCTCCGGCAATGGATTTAGATATGTACAATCATCCATCAACACACGAAACCTTCAAAAAGCTTCAGTCTTTCGGTAATATCATGATTCCAGCAGAATCAGGAGAGCTAGCAAGTGGATTAGTAGGACAAGGTAGAATGGCAGAGCCTGCGACCATAGTTCGTTTTATAGAAGAGGATATTTTAGGAAAATTACCTTTAAAAGGGCAAAAAGTTTTAATTACAGCAGGCCCAACATATGAGGCTATCGATCCAGTTCGTTTTATAGGAAATCATTCTAGTGGACGTATGGGGATAGAGTTAGCGACAACAGCGGCTAATCTAGGAGCAGAGGTGTCATTAATATTGGGGCCTTCTTCACTTAAGGTTTCTCACGACTTTATAAATGTAATACCTGTTGTAAGTGCAGCTTCTATGTATGAAGCGGTAACTAAAGAATTTGAAAATTGCAATATAGCTATAGCTTCTGCGGCGGTTGCAGATTACAGACCAAAGAATGTTTCTGATCAAAAAATAAAAAAATCCGATACTAGCTTTTCCATTGAATTAGAGCGCACTACTGATATCCTTAAATGGATGGGTTCTGTGAAAAAAGATCAATTTTTAGTTGGTTTTGCATTAGAAACAGAGAATGAAGAACAAAATGCAAAAGGCAAACTAGAGAAGAAGAACTTGGATCTAATTGTACTTAATTCTCTTAATGATAAAGGTGCAGGTTTTAAAGGGCAAACAAATAAAGTAACACTGATTAATCATAAATTAGAAATTAAAGCGTTTGAATTAAAGACCAAGACTGAGGTTGCACAGGATATTTTTAATGAAATTAATGAACAACGTAATGCGTAAAATTTTTCCATTTGTTATACTGTTATTTGGTATTATAGTTAATGCTCAAGAGTTTAATGCCACAGTGGTGGTAAATGCAGAACAAACAGGAAATCCAAATTTACAAGTTTATAAGACATTAGAAAGATCGGTTACAGAGTTTATTAATAATACAAAATGGACTGAGTTAGATTATCGAACTGAAGAACGAATAGATTGCAGTTTCTTTATTACCATTAATGGAAATAGCAATGATAGTTTTAATGCTACGGTGCAAGTTCAAGCTTCTAGACCTATATATGGTTCTAATTATAAGACTACTATATTGAATATTAATGATAAACAGTTTAATTTTCAGTACTTAGAGTTCCAGCCTTTAAATTATAATCCTAACAATTTTGAATCAAACCTTATTTCTGTAGTTGCTTTTTATTTGTATACCATATTGGGAGTTGATGCGGATTCTTTCGAATTAAATTCTGGAACTGCATATTATCAAGAAGCTAAAAATATAGTAGGGAACGCTCAAGGAGGTAATACAGTTGGTTGGAACGGTCAAGATGGTCCCCAAACTAGATTTAGATTAAATGATGATTTATTATCTGGTACTTTTGATGGATATAGAACTGCGTTATATTCTTATCACAGAGAAGGACTGGATATTATGAGTAATGATCTTAAGAAAGGTAAAGAGTCTATTTTAGAATCAATGAAAACTCTCGAAGGACTACATAGAACCAGGCCTAATTCATATATAATGAGAGTGTTTTTTGATGCAAAAGCGGATGAGGTTTCAAAAATCCTTTCTGGAGGACCTTCAATGAATATTGCAGAGACTATGTCGATACTAAGTAGAATAGCACCAACCTATGCTACTAACTGGGCAGAGATAAAATTATAAGTTTTTCTTCTTGAAATTGAAATCTTTTTAAAACTATAGTATCTTTACTTTCTTTAATAAATAATAAAAATATTACTATCCTTTGTTAAGAAGTCTTTCAATAAAAAACTTCGCTTTAATTGAACAACTACAGGTTTCTTTTGATGCCGGTTTAATTACAATTACTGGAGAAACCGGAGCAGGTAAGTCTTTACTTTTAGGTGCCTTAGGGCTTTTGTTAGGGAAAAGAGCCGATCTATCAAGTGTCAAAGATAATTCCGTAAAATGCAGTATCGAAGGTGTTTTCGATATAGAAAAGTATAAACTTAAAACGTTTTTCGAAGAAGAAGATTTAGATTATGAATCAGAAACTATTATAAGAAGAGAGATTCTGCCGTCTGGTAAATCAAGAGCTTTTATTAATGATACACCAGTTACTTTAAATTCTTTAAATAAGTTAGGGGTCCGATTAATTGATATTCATAGTCAGCATCAAACCTTAGAAGTTACTACCAATGATTTTCAGTTTGAAGTACTGGATGCTTTATCAGATTGTGGTAGAGAAATAGAATCTTATAAACGTGGCTTATCTTTATTAAAAATTAAAGAAAAAGAAGAAAAAGCATTAATAGAGAGTCAGCAGGAGCTAACAAAAGAACACGATTACAATTCTTTTTTACTGAACGAATTAGAAGAAGCAAAGCTTAAACCAGGAGAGCTGGCTGAGTTAGAAGAGCGCTATGAGACGTTAAATAATATCGAAGAGATACAAGAGCGACTGTCTTCTTCTGTTTCATTAGTTTCTTCGGAAGAAGTTGGGGTTTCTGACCTTCTAAATACAATAAAAGCAAGTCTTTCTAAAGTGGCCCAGTATTCTGGGACTTTAAAAGAGTTATCGGATAGGATTCAAAGTGTTTCTATCGAATTAGAAGATATACATGATTCTTTGCAGAATGAACTTGAAGGTTTAGATGCAGATCCTGTGCAATTAGAAGAACTGAGTCAACGATTACAAATTATTCATAACCTTCAAACGAAACACACTGTATCCTCCATTGAAGAATTGATTGTAATAAAAGAAAACTTACAGGAAAAAGTAGCTAAAACAGAATCGCTTTCTGAGACTATAGAAAATATTAGAAAAGATATAACAACTACACAAAAACAGTTAGACGAGCTCGCAGTTAGAATTCATAATAAAAGAATAAAAGCGTTACCAAAACTAATATCTGAATTAGAAGGTATTTTAAGTGCGTTGGGAATGCCCAATGCCACTTTTAAAACAGCTTTAACCTTACAAGAAAAATACTTCTCTAATGGAAAAGAAGTTTTAGAGTTTCTATTTTCTGCCAATAAAGGAGGTGTATATGGAGAGTTAAAGAAAGTTGCTTCTGGAGGAGAATTATCTAGGATTATGATAGCTATTAAAGCAATACTCTCTAGATATACGCAATTACCGACAATAATTTTTGATGAGATAGATACTGGTGTTTCAGGAGAAATTGCACATAAAATGGCGGATTTGATGATGGCTATGAGTAAAAATCTTCAAGTGTTTAGTATTACTCATTTACCTCAAATTGCGGCAAATGGACAGAGTCAATATAAAGTCTACAAGGAAGATGTAAATGATACTACAGTCACTAGACTTAGATTATTAAATGAAGAAGATAGAATCCGTGAAATTGCTGAAATGATAGGTGGTAAGGACATTTCTGATTCTGCTTTAACACATGCCAAATCATTGTTAAATAATTAAACTAAAGTTTATAGAGTATGGTTTAGGTTTAGGGCGTTTTGTTATCTTTACCATTCATAAATCATTTTATAATTGAGTATTAAATGTCTTACAATTTATTAAAAGGTAAAAGAGGGATAATTTTTGGCGCACTTGATGAAAATTCAATCGCTTGGAAAACAGCAGAACGTGTTTTTGAAGAAGGAGGAACTTTTGTGCTAACAAATGCTCCAGTTGCGATGCGTATGGGAGCTATCAAGGACCTTGCAGAGAAAACAAATTCTCAAATTATACCTGCAGATGCAACATCGTTAGAAGATTTAGAAAATCTTGTGGAGAAATCAGTGGAGATTTTAGGAGGAAAATTGGATTTTGTTTTACACTCTATCGGGATGTCAGTTAATGTTAGAAAAGGACGTCACTATACGGATCTAAATTATGATTGGAGTGAAAAAGGATGGGATGTATCTGCATTATCGTTTCATAAAACAATGCAAACATTGTACAAGAAAGAAGCAATGAATGAGTGGGGTAGTATCGTAGCTCTTACGTATATGGCTGCTCAGCGAGTTTTTCCTGATTATAATGATATGGCTGATAATAAAGCGTATCTAGAATCGATAGCTCGTAGTTTTGGTTATTTCTTTGGTAGAGATAAAAAGGTTAGAGTGAATACAATTTCACAATCACCAACGCCTACTACAGCAGGAAAAGGAGTAAAAGGATTTGATGGTTTTATTGAATACGCCGATAAAATGTCTCCCCTAGGTAACGCATCAGCGGATGAATGTGCAGATTATACAATTACGTTGTTTTCTGATTTAACAAAAAAGGTAACATTACAAAATCTATATCACGATGGAGGGTTTTCTAACATGGGAGTGAGTCAGATGGTGATGGAAAAATTTGTCGACGAAGAATAGTATTGATTTACGTTTAAATATAACAAAAAGCTTGATTCATTATGGATTAAGCTTTTTTAATTTTAGTATTATCCTTGATAGATCAAAATCCTAATTTCTATATTACATAGGATGTTTTGTTTACTTACCTTTGCCTAATGAATATTTCTTTTTCTTTTGTTATACCTGTATATAATAGGCCTAATGAAATAGACGAGTTGTTAAGTAGCATGATCGAATTAGAATACGATCAAGCTTATGAGGTAGTAATTATAGAAGATGGTTCGTCGGAGACATCAGAGGAGGTAATTAAGTCTTATGACAGTCAATTGCAAATTAGTTATTACCAAAAAAATAATACGGGGCCTGGTGATTCTCGCAATTTTGGGATGAGAAAAGCTAAAGGAAATTACTTCCTTATTTTGGATAGTGATGTGATTTTACCAAAGAATTATTTACGTAAAGTAAAAGATTTTTTGTCTACAAATTTTGTGCATTGTTTTGGTGGTCCTGATGATGCCCATAAAAACTTCTCGAATTTACAGAAAGCAATAAGTTTTAGTATGACTTCTTATCTGACTACAGGAGGTATAAGAGGTAGGAAAAATACGTTGGGTAAGTTTCAGCCCAGAAGTTTTAATATGGGGATATCTAAAGAAGCTTTTGAAGCTTCAGAAGGTTTTGGTAATATCCATCCTGGAGAAGACCCAGATCTTACAATTAGACTTTGGAAATTGGGGTACGATACGGCATTGATACCAGACGCTAAGGTATTTCATAAAAGAAGAATCTCTTGGAACAAATTTTATATACAGGTCAATAAATTTGGATTAGTACGTCCAATTTTAAATTTATGGCATCCTGAGACTTCTAAAATTACCTATTGGTTTCCTACGTTATTTGTTTTGTATACCATATTTGCTATGATTACAGCTTTGTTAGGATTCTGGTATTTCATTGCATTCTGGATACTATATTTTGTAATTATTTTTATAAATGCCACTATTAATTACCGCAGTCTTTCTATAGGAATTCAATCAGTTATGGCTGTTTGGGTTCAATTTTATGGTTATGGAAAAGGTTTCTTGAAATCTTATTATTATATTCATCTGCTCAAAAAAAATCCTGAACAAAAATTTAAGAAGTTGTTTTTTTTAAAGTAATCACCTATGCCTAAGACCAAATTGAATAGATTTTCTTTAAAAAGAAATAATGTCAAAACATTCCTGTTTTTTTTGGCATTTACCTCTATTTTATGGCTTTTTATACAATTTTCTAAAAATTACACACAAGAAGTAGAGGTTGATATCGAATACACAAATATTCCAAATGATAGAATTCTACATGAAGATAGTGACCAAACATTAAAACTTACTTTAAATGGAAATGGTTTTAGGTTAATTAATCATACATGGAGTAAACCTAGATTAGAATTAGATATTACAAGTGCCGTAGAAACGGAAAGTAGTAATGATTATTATTTTTATGTAGATAAAGCAAATCAGTCTTTAAAGAATAAATTAAATTTTAAAGGAAGAATACTTTCTGTGCAAAAAGATACTTTAAAAGTTAAGCTAGATATTAACCTAGAAAAGAAAATTCCTATACGAATATCCAAGAAACTTTTATATGCACCAGGATATGGAAGTGATAAAGGAGTTGTTCTCTCTCCTGATTCAATAACTATTAGTGGTCCAAAAAGAATAATAGATACTATAAGTTATGTAGTAACGGAGAATTTAGAGTTAGAAGGTTTAAATACTGATTATAATACTACATTGTCCATTAAAACAGACAGTTTACCTTCTAGAATTGGTGTTGTTCCAAAGGAAATAGAAGCTAATATTTTGGTAAGTAAGTTTACGGAAGGAAGCCAAGAGATACCTATAACATTAATGAATATACCTGAAGATAAAGAGGTGAAGATCTTTCCTAAAGAAGTAAAAGTAGTTTATAGAGTTGGTTTGGATAAATACAATGAGATTAGTTTAAGAGATTTCAGGGTTATAGCTGATTATAATAAGGTATCTGCCGATAGTCCATTTTTAATTCTAGAATTGGTAGATATGCCAACATCTATTCATGATGTTCGTTTACAAGATAAACAAGTACAATTTGTTATTTTAAATTAATGTATGAAAGTAGTTGGTCTTACGGGAGGAATAGGAAGTGGGAAATCTACGGTGGCAAAAATGTTTGCCGAGCTTGGGGTTTCGGTTTATATAGCTGATGATGAGGCTAAAAAATTGATGAATGAAGATTTGGGGGTTAAGAATCACATAGTAAAATTATTGGGAGAGAAATCTTATATCGATGGGAAATTAAATAGACCATTTATTGCTGATAAAGTTTTTAATGATAAGGAACTCCTAAAACAACTGAACAGTATAGTGCATCCAGCTGTTGCTGATCATTTTATTAAATGGAAAAATGAGCAGAAATCCGAGTATGTTATAAAAGAAGCAGCTATATTATTTGAAAATGGTGGATACAAGCAATGTGATTACACAATTCTGATAACTGCTCCTAAAGAAACCAGAATACAGAGAGTTTTAAAGCGGGATAATACTACAAAATCGCAGGTTCTTGCACGACTTAAAAATCAATGGGAGGATTCAAAAAAGATTCCATTGGCAGATTTCGTTATAATTAATACGAAATTAGAAGAAACATGGCTTCAAGTTAAAAAAATCCATAATAAAGTTATCCTTTAATTGTGTTATTTTCTTAATCTTTCATTTTGTTAACATTTGGTTAAACCCTAAAGTAGCTAAATGTTAAAGTCTTACTTTTGACCTATGAATAAAAGGTTATTCGCATTGCTGATCCTATTGATGAGTTTGTCTTTAATTGGGATTATTTTTGTTCAGGGATATTGGATACAGAATACAGTAGAGAATAATAGAGAACAATTTTCTTTTAATGCTAAGCAAATATTGATTTCTGTTTCTAATAAAATTGAGTATCGTGAGTTTGAAGAAATGTATTATCCCTTACAAGAGATATTAGATAGTATCAAACAACCGGATAACAAAACAATTCAACAGCTCTTAAACATAGGTTTTGATAAAGGATCGTTTGCTTTTGGTGATGGCGTTTTAGAAGAAGATTCTAAATTGTTTTCGTCATTTATAGACTTTAATATAGATACGGTAAGGCTTAAAGATATATTGAATAGGAATGCTGAATTGATAGATAATGAGAAAGAAAATTATCAGAAAAGATATAGATCCAAGTCTAAGTTAGATAGGTTGAGTACGCTTACAGATCTACAGAGAAGAGATTATGAAATTGTAATAGATCAGTTAGCAAACTTTATCCCTATTCATCGAAGAGTGAAAAAAGAAGAAGTAAGAAGATTACTTAAAAAGGAATTAGCAGAACGAGATATGAAAGTAGATTTCGAATATGCAATTTATAGTAATGCATTAGCTACGAGAGTACGTTCTGATGATTTTAGTGCGAATGAAAGTGATGGGAACACTTTTGCAGTGCCTTTGTTTGTAAATAATGAAGATGGTTCTAGCTTGTATCAGTTATATGTGAACTTTACAGGTAAGAATAGATATATATTATCGACTATAAAAGGGATGGCGATTTTGTCAATTATTTTTACGTTGGTTATTGTGGTAGCGTATTCGAGTGCTTTATCTCAATTATTACAACAAAGACAGATATCGCAGATAAAGACAGATTTTATAAATAATATGACTCATGAGCTTAAAACGCCCATAGCGACTATTAATCTGGCGTTAGATGCAATTAAAAACCCCAAAATTGCAAATGATGAAGATAAACGTAAGCGATATATGACGATGATTCGCGAAGAGAATAAGAGAATGTTAACACAGGTTGAGAATGTCTTACGAATATCGCAGTTGGAAAAAAATGAATTAAATATAAAGAAAGAACCACTCGAATTACACGATATTATTGAAGATGGAATAACACATGTGTCTTTAATTGTCGAGAATAGAGAAGGGTATATAAAAACACATTTAGGAGCATTGAAATCTTCTATTTTAGCCAATGATAGTCATATGACTAATGTAGTAGTAAATGTTTTAGATAATGCAATTAAGTATTCCGAAGGAGCACCTAAAATTGATATCTATACAGAAAATGTGAAGAATAGTATAGTGCTTAAGATACGTGATCAAGGAGTTGGTATGAGTAAAGTGGCTCAGAAAAAAATCTTTGAGAAGTTCTTTCGAGAGCATACTGGTGATCTGCATAATGTAAAGGGTCACGGACTTGGATTAACCTATGTAAAACGAATTATAGATGACCATCACGGTCAAATATGGGTGGAGAGCGAACGGGGAAAAGGCTCCACATTTATAACTAAATTACCGTTAATATCTTAAAATATGGAAACAGAAAACAAAAAGATTTTGCTTGTAGAAGATGATCCTAATTTTGGAACAGTACTAAAGGATTACCTTGTTATGAATGATTATGATGTCGTACATGCTAAAAATGGTATGGAAGGCTTCGAAAAATTCAAAAAGGATGATTATGATATGTGTATCCTGGATGTAATGATGCCTTATAAGGACGGTTTTACACTAGCAAAAGAGATAAGAGATAAAAATGAAGAAGTTCCTATCATTTTCTTAACAGCAAAAGCTATGAAAGAAGATGTTTTAAAAGGATATAAAGTTGGAGCAGATGATTATTTAAATAAGCCATTTGATAGCGAAGTCTTGTTAATGAAGATACAGGCAATCATGCAGCGCAAAAGCACTGAGTCGGTTGCTGATAGTAAGCAATTTGAATTTAAAATTGGTGGATTTCATCTAAACTCAAAATTAAGATTTTTGACTTTTAGAGAAGAAGATCCTATAAAACTATCTCCTAAAGAGAATGAATTATTACGTTTGCTAGCATTACATCTTAATGATTTGATGCCAAGAGAACTAGCCCTTACAAAGATATGGAGAGATGATAATTACTTTACGTCTCGAAGTATGGATGTGTATATCGCTAAACTTAGAAAATATTTAAAGAAGGATGAAAATGTGGAAATTTTGAATATCCATGGAGAAGGATTCAGACTTGTTGTACGTAGTGATGAGTCGTAGATAACGGTAATAATATATTAAAAGTCGCTACAAGCCAAGCTCAGTAGCGACTTTTTTGATATATGATAATATGTTATCAAGATTATATAGATAATCAAACCATACTATTTTCTCATCTTTTTTAAACCAGGTAAGTTGCCTCTTAGCAAAACGTCTGGTATTTTTTTTGATTTCAGAAATAGCAAAATCTAAATCAGATTTACCATTCATATATTCAAATATTTCTTTATAGCCCACTGTATTTAGTGCATTTAAGGATTTATCGGGATACAAACTTTTCACTTCTTCTAGTAGACCTTCATTAATCATTATATCAACTCTTTCATTTATTCTGTTGTATATGATTTGCCTTTCTGCAGTAATACCAATTTTAATAATATTAAAAGATCGTTTTTTTGGTGTTTTGGTGATGAAAGAAGAATAAGGTTTTCCACTACTAATACAAATTTCTAACGCTCTCATTACACGATGTGTATTATGGATATCAACCTTTTCATAATAGAAAGGATCTAGCTGCTTTAGTTTTTGTTGTAAACTTTCGATTCCTTCTTTATGATATTGTTCCTTTAAAGCTTCTCTAATAGCTCCCGATACTTTAGGAAAACTATCTAGCCCCTTAGTAACTGCATCTACATACAATCCAGAACCTCCTACTAAAATGGCATATTTATTTTCTTTGAAGAGTTCCGTTAATTTTTCTAAAGCTTCTTTCTCAAAATCTCCAACAGAGTAATTTTCGTGTATACTTTTATGTTGTATAAAATGATGCTTTGCTTGTTGCAGTTCTTCGGAACTAGGAACTGCTGTACCAATACACATTTCTTTATAAAACTGTCTACTATCTGCAGAAACAATTTCGCAATCAAGATTTTGAGCTAGTTTAATGCTTAAGCTAGTTTTTCCTATGGCAGTAGGACCTACAACTACAATCAGAGTATTAGTCATTGAATAAAGTATGTCCGCAGTTATGACAGAATTTAGCTCCATCTTGATGTTTGCTAGTGTTACAATTTGAACAAACTTGAGAGTTTATATTAACAATAGCTGCTTTTTGACTTGCAGAATATTCTGCACTAACAATACCGGTAGGCACCGCAATAATTCCGTATCCCATAATCATAATAAGCGCAGCAAGAAGTTGACCAACGGGTGTAACAGGAGCTATATCTCCATAGCCAACCGTTGTTAGTGTTACAATACACCAGTAAACACTAATCGGTATGCTTTTAAAACCACTTTCTTCTCCTTCTATGATGTACATCAAAGTTCCTGTAATGATACAGACAACAACAACAGCAAATAAAAACACCAATATTTTCGCTCTACTATCTTTAATGGCTTTAGCCAATTTATTTGATTCTCCGACATATCTAGAGACTTTGAGGATTCTAAATATACGAAGTAATCTTAATGCTCTTACGGTAAGTAAGGCACTCGATCCGACAATGAAAAAGGATAAATACAACGGTATAGTTGATAAAAAATCAATAATTCCATAAAAGCTAAATATATATTTGGAAGGTTTTTTTATAGAAATTATTCTCGCAATATATTCGAATGTAAAAAAAATCGTAATGATCCATTCTGCATAATATAAGAATTCATAAGTTTTTTCGGATAACCCTTTAACACTTTCCATCATCACAAAAATAATGCTCAAAAGTATTAGGATTAACAGCACTACATCAAATATTTTACCCAGTGGAGTATCAGCTTCATAGATGACTTCGTGTAACTTTTCTTTCCAATTTCTGGTGTGTGTTTTCTGATTCAAGATTGATAATTTTAACTAAAGTACTAAAAAAATAACTAGTTTTTTATTGTTGTTGTCGTGTGATTTTTGAATGTTATTAGGCTTTAGGAAAGAAATGTTACTCCTCAGAATTTATTTTGTTTTTATTTAATAATACAACTTTTAATCTTTTGTGCTGTCTTACATAGCTCTGTATAATGTGTTGAGCATCTCGATTATGGTTCATAGGAGTGATTATAGATCTTAATATATCGATATTATTAATCTGATGGTTTAGATTAAAATACCCGATTCCTATAAATTTACCCTCTTCAATTAAAATTACGCTTTGCTCATCAATCTCTCGACCACGATCAATAATCATCATGCTTTTCTCTTCAAAAGAATTGAGAGATATAAGTTCTTGAACCCTAATATTATAATCATCAGCTGGTTCTTCTAATAAACAAGCACCATTACATTTCTCTATACTATAGTTAAAACAATTCCCTTTACTGCTGTCCAGATCCATTAATTTAAGACACAACTTAAATTCTTCGGTCCAACGATGCATAAATGATTTGGCTTGTTGTCTGTTTGTAAAAGTGGTAATGCTTTTTTTATTCCGATCTACTTTTTTTACCACGAGATTTTTATATCCTTTTTCATCTGTAAATTGATATAGTGCCTGATCAAATTTATTTCTTTTTAAAGCTCGATTGTATTTTGGGCGGTTAAGTTTTATTTCTTCATTTTCTTTTAAAAGAGCAAGTAATTCACTTCCTGTAATTTCATACGTTACATTACTTACTTCATCCTGAATGTTTTTGGATTTTCTGTTGTCGTTAGTAAAATGTTGTGTAACTCGTTTTTTGATATTTTTACTTTTTCCTATATAAATAATAGTACCATCCTCTCGATGCATGTAGTAAACTCCGGTTGAAGCTGGGACAATTTCTATAAGCTTAAGTAGTTTATCATCTACCTTTCTTTTGGTTTCTAACTTTACTGTTTCTTTAAGAATGTTTTTTTCTAGATCTTTTGATAATAGTAATTTAAAAAGCTTTACGGTAGCTTGTGCATCTCCAGTAGCTCTATGCCTATCAGAAATGGCAATACCCAAGCTACGAACTAGTTTACCTAGGCTATAAGATTTTTGATCCGGAATAAGTTTTTGGGATAATTCTACAGTACACAGGGATTGACGCTCAAAATCAAAACCAAGTCTGTTGAATTCTGTTTTTAGAATACGATAATCAAAAGATGCATTATGAGCTACGATAATACAGTCAGTTGTTATTTCTACTATTCGTTTAGCTACTTCATAAAATTTAGGAGCATTTCTAAGCATTTTGTTATTAATCCCTGTAAGATTTACAACAAATGGTTGAATAGGTCTTTCGGGATTGATTAGACTAATGAATTGATCAACAACTTTATGACCATCAAATTTGTAGATTGCAATTTCCGTAATTCCTTCTTCATTATACTTTCCTCCGGTAGTTTCAATATCTAAAATCGCATACATCATAGGTTTCTGTGGGGTAGTCTTTATAAATTCATTTATTTTTGATCTAAAGTACTATTTTTTAATGACTATAATTTCTAGCTCCAAAAATAGAACTTCCGATGCGAACCATAGTACTACCGCAGTCGATGGCAAGTCTATAATCTCCGCTCATACCAATCGATAATGTTTTAAAAGTAGGATTGTCGGTCGTAAGGTCATTAAAGAGAGATTGAATTTTTTTGAATTCGTTTATGATTTGTTCTTTGTTATCGGTAAAAGTTGCCATTCCCATTAATCCTTTTATGTTAACATTGGTTAATGGTTTAATATCATCTGATTTTAATAGTGCTATTACATCTGCTTCGCTAAGTCCAAATTTACTTTCTTCTTTCGCTATTTTGACCTGTAAAAAACAATTAATATTCCTATTGTTTTTAAGAGCTTGCTTATTAATTTCTTTTAGAAGTTTTAGGCTGTCTACAGCATGGATAGTATCAACATAAGGTGCCATGTATTTCACTTTGTTGGTTTGTACATGACCGATCATATGCCAAGAAATATCTTTTGGTAACTCTTCCCATTTCTGAGTCATTTCCTGGATCTTATTTTCTCCAAAAACTCTTTGGCCGGCTTCATAAGCCTCCATTAAGTCAGATATTGGTTTGGTTTTAGATACAGCAACAAGAGTAACTCCTTCTGGAAGTGTTTTTTGGATGTGTTTTAGGTTCTCCTCAATAGAATTCATAAGGTACAAAGATACCTAAAATTACAAAATTAAATAACGATTAGTTTCTATCTAGTTATAACTTTATACAGCAGGTTAGAATTCATAAATAGTAATACCACTCCTTAGCTTTGGCTCAATATATGTACTTTTTGGAGGCATCTTTAAACCTTGATCTGCTATTTTCTTCATTTGATTTACAGTGGCTGGAAATAACCCAAAACCTACCTTGAATTCTCCTTGATCTATTTTACTTTTTACATATACAATATCATTTTTTCCGTGAGAGTATTCTATTCTGGTGTCTGTTCTAAGATCATGAATACCAAGTATAGGAGCTAATACTGTTTTAAACAAAATCTGCGCATCTAGTTCCTCTAGTGCATTTGTGAATTCATAGATAGTTTTTCTAAGGTATAATGAATAGAATTCGCCATCTAAATACATACTAAAATGATTTGGTTTCGATGGTTTATATACTTCAATACCACGATTTTCTATCCTAAACCATTCGTCTAAACGAATTAAAAACTCTTCTTTGGATAATCCATTAAGATCTTTAATTAATCTATTGAACTCATAAATTCTTAGATCTGATTCAGGGATTAAATAACTCATAAAGAAGTTATAAGGCTCAGCACCATTATGTTTATCGTTAGTTGATGCTAAATCTTTTGAAAGTAAATATGAAGAAGCAGACCTATGATGTCCATCAGCAATATATATGGTTTCCATTGTGTCAAAAGTCGACTGAATTTGCTCAATACTTTTTTTATCTTCTACTTTCCATAAATAATGTGTGTCACGATAGGTGGTTGTAAATTCGTATTCTGCTCTTTCTAGAATTACTTTTTCGATTATTTCTGTAATGGTATCGTTGTCTGGATAGGTTAGGAGTACTGGCTCGGCATTAAATCCTACGGTTTTTAGATATTGCTTAAACGTAGTTTCTCTTTCTGTTAATGTATCTTCATGCTTTTTGATGATGTCATTTTCATAATCCTCGGTACCAGCAGCGGCTATAATCCCGCAAAAGGATTCTTGCTCGCGATTCACAATTTTATATACATAGAAACATGGAGTTTCATCTTGCATAAAGATCTCATCTTCTTTAAATTCTAAATACCTGTTACGAACAAGCTTATATCGTTCTTCTCCTGAGATTTCTTTATGATATTTATATCCGGGATTAACAATGTGTAAAAAAGAGTAAGGGTTATAATCCATTCTAGAATCCCTTTCCTCTGGAGTATAGCTTTGGTAAGATCGCGATGCAATCAAACTTACCTTATCTCTTGTAGGACGAACTGCCTTGAACGGGTTTATTTTTGCCATTAATTATTGTTTATAAATTTAGTAGGGTCCAAATATCCTTTCGTATCTTCAGAATATCCACCACCAATGTCCATAAAGATATCATCTCTTATCTCCAGATGCAAATGCGCGTAATACATACCATCAGCATTTCCAATAGTTGCAATTAATCCTCCTTTTTTAACAAGGTCTCCTTTTTTTACTTTGAGGGTTTGACAATGGGCATATACAGATTCGTAATAGTTGCCTTTGTACTGATGAATAATACGTATTACATTTCCCCAGCCTCCACCAATATTATCAGCAAAAGAGATATATCCATTTCCTATAGAAAAGATGGCATCTCCAAGATCAGAATTACCACCCCCAACACCATTCCAATCGTCACCTAAATGATTATTTTCTGTGAACTTCTGAGCGTTGTAATATCCTCTAGCATTCGGTTTACCTACAGGAAAATCAAAGTCTTTGGAAATAAATTCTTCTTGTTGTTTGAATAATGAATCGTATACTACATATTTATTTTGAACCTGAATCTTAGTTTTTAGATTATTTACAGATGAAGTATCTTTAGAAACTACTATATGTTTTTTTTTACACGATAGTGATAGCAATACGATTAAAGTAATTGAAAGATATTTTTTCATAAAATAATCATATCTTTTACTTCCAATTTATACAAACTGCTTTGCTACATTTTCTGCTTTTCTGCTTTCTGAGTAATCATAGAAACCTTCACCACTTTTTACTCCAAGTTTTCCTGCCATTACCATATTAACTAACAATGGACAAGGAGCATATTTTGGGTTTTTAAAACCATCATACATTACATTAAGGATAGAAAGGCAGACGTCTAATCCTATAAAATCAGCTAATTGTAAAGGCCCCATTGGGTGAGCCATTCCTAGTTTCATAACTGTATCGATCTCAGATACTCCAGCAACGCCATTATATAAAGTCTCAATAGATTCATTGATCATAGGCATCAAAATTCTATTCGCAACAAAACCAGGATAATCATTAACCTCTACAGGAACTTTGCCCAACGTTTTAGACATTTCCATAATCGTACTAGTTACTTCATCTGATGTGTTGTAACCTCTTATAATCTCTACCAATTTCATGATTGGCACAGGATTCATAAAATGCATTCCAATGACCATATCAGGTCTTTTTGTAACTGCTGCGATCTGAGTAATAGAAATAGAAGAAGTATTCGTAGCTAAGATTGTGTCTTCTGGACACGCTTCACTTAGATCCTTAAAAATTTTTAGTTTTAAATCAACATTTTCTGTAGCTGCTTCTACCACAAGACCAGCATATTCTACACCTTCTTTGATACTAGTATATGTCGAAATATTACCAAGAGTAGCTTCTTTATCAGCTTCAGAAATTTTTTCTTTAGCAATCATTCTATCGAGATTTTTCGTAATTGTTGCCAATCCTTTATCTAATGACTGCTGAGAAATATCAATTAATTGAACTTTAAAACCTTTTTGTGCAAAAGTATGGGCAATTCCATTACCCATCGTTCCAGCACCAATTACTGCTACGTTTTTCATGAATTATAGTTGTTGTGATTCACCTTTATGGTGTATTTTTGTTTGTTTATGCTTTTTATTGTTGGTCGTCTTTAAAACATCCAATAATCTGTAATGCTACTTCTAGTGCTTTTTTACCTTGAGTCAAGGATACAATAGGAGTCGTATCGTTATTAATAGCTTCGGCAAAAGTATCTAGTTCATCTAATATTGCATTATTCGAAGGAACTTCTGGATTATCAAAATAGATTTGTTTTTTTATCCCTTCTGCATTTTGCAAGATCATATCAAAATCACCAGGTTTTTCTGGCGCATCTTTCATTTTTACTACTTCACATTTTTTCTCGAAGAAATCAACAGAGATGTAGGCATCTTTCTGAAAAAATCTTGCTTTTCGCATGTTTTTTAAAGATATGCGACTTGCAGTAAGGTTAGCGACACAGCCATTTTCGAATTCGATACGAGCATTTGCGATATCAGGAGTTTCGCTTATTACAGATACTCCACTGGCACTGATATGTTTTACATCAGAATGCACAACACTTAGTATTGCATCGATATCATGAATCATTAAGTCCAAAACAACCGGAACATCAGTTCCTCTTGGATTAAACTCAGCCAATCTGTGTGCTTCGATAAACATTGGATTATCAATCTTTTTAGAAACGGAAGTGTATGCTGGGTTAAAACGTTCTACGTGGCCAACCTGACCTTTTACATTATGAATATTAGCAAGCTCAATTAGTCTTTCAGCTTCTTCAACCGTATTGGTAATTGGTTTTTCTATAAAAACATGTTTTCCAGCTTGTATGGCTTGTTTGGCTACTTCAAAATGAGCAAAAGTTGGTGTTACAATATCTACAACATCCACAGCTGCTATCAACTCTTCTACAGAATTGAATAATTGATAACCAAATTCTTCTGCAATAGCTTTTGCTTGTTTTTCACTGGCGTCATAAAAACCAACCAGTTCATAATTTTTAGATTGTTTCAGGAGACGTAGATGAATTTTTCCAAGATGTCCTGCGCCAAGTACTCCGGCTTTGAGCATAATTCAAGATTTTACACAAAAATAGTATTATTTATAAATTAAGCGATGATCCATTTTGAAAATCGCAATTTTAAATTGTTAAGATTTTGATAATGAATTTAGAGTATTCTTTTTTTGAAATATCGTAAACTATAAAAGGATCAATGAATTTAAATTTTGAAAAGATTAAAAATTATGTTATTATTTAAAAAAAAGAGATGAAAAATAGAAATGTATTATGCTTCTTTTTATTCTCAATGATTTTTTGCTTACATGTAATAGGTCAGGATGCATTGAGTAATTTAATAGAGGTAGGGGAAAAAGATCTTCAAAATGGAATTGATTTTAAGAAAGATATAGAAGATGTATCTTTTTATGATTTGCAGGGAAATCTCATAAATATGAAGCAAGCCAATTCATTTTTAGCATCTAATAATTATTTTCCACAGTTTTATACAGATAAAAATAATGAGGTTGTTGCGATCATGATTAAAAAAATGTCAGACAAAACTCCTTCAGCTGGCGCTAAGTTTAAGAGTCTTAGGATTCTAAAAGCTAAGAAAAAGAAGAATCTGAGTAAAAAGTTTATTGATTTTTCTGCAGTAGATATGGATAATGAATCATATGTTTTATCCGATCTTAAAGGTAAAGTGGTAGTTATGAATTTTTGGTTTATACGATGTAAACCCTGTGTCTACGAAATGCCAGGTTTGAATAAAATCGTCGAAAAGTATAAAAATAATCAAGATGTAGTTTTCTTAGCTTTTTCATTTGATCGAAAATCTGATATTGAATCTTTCTTAGAAAAACACAGTTTCTTGTATCAGATTATTCCACAGAGTAAGAAAATTATTTCCAGTTATGATGTAAGTTCGTTTCCTACGAATATGGTCATTGACAAAAATGGAAAAACTGTTTTAAGGAAATCAGGTTTCGGACCAAATACAGTTCCTGAGTTAGAAAATAAAATTGCTTCTTTGGTAAAATAATAAGAAACATTATATACGTAAATAATCAAAGAATTTATCTATTGTGATACCATTTGTTTATGTAACTTTGAGGAGTTAATCTACCCTAATGAAATCTAAAGATACATTAAAACACGCTGGAAAAAGAAAACAGCTAGTCGATGTGTTAATCGACAAAGGAATTAAAGATGAATCTGTTCTTACTGCTATACGTAAGATACCTAGGCATTTATTTATGGATTCAGGTTTTGGTGATCACGCTTATCAGGATAAAGCATTTCCTATTGGGGCTGACCAAACTATTTCTCAACCATATACTGTTGCTTTTCAGTCAGAATTGTTGGAAGTCGAGCGAGGTGATAAAGTATTGGAAATAGGTACAGGGTCTGGTTATCAGACTGCTGTTTTGTGTGAATTGGGCTGTAAAGTTTATAGTATAGAAAGACAACAAGAGCTTTTTAAAAAAACGAAACTGTTTTTACCAAAACTAGGATATCGCCCTAAACATTTATCTTTTGGAGATGGATATAAAGGTTTGGAACAGTTTGCTCCTTATAAAGGTATTATAGTAACAGCTGGTGCTCCTTATGTCCCTAAACCATTATTGGCTCAATTAGAAATAGGAGGTAGGTTAGTAATTCCTGTTGGTAACGATCCACAGGTAATGACTTTATTTATACGTAAAAGTGAAACCAAGTTTGAAAAACATGAATTTGGAGAGTTTCGCTTTGTACCTTTGTTAGAGGATAAGAATTAGTACAGGATAATGAGAAAATTAGAACTCTATATTTTACCTATTACTATTAGTATTGGTTTTTTAATTTATTTGCTTGATTATCCTTTTGGGAGTACCATCACAATTATTTCTTTATTAGGATTTTCTTGTCTATATTTTTATTTCGGTTTTGCTATTTTTAATGAAGTACCTTTTCGAAAAGTTTTTAAAAAGGAATCTTACCAAGGTATTTCGATCTGGAGGATAATTGGAGCGATATTAACTGGAGTTTCAATTTCTATTTTATTAATAGGATTGTTATTTAAAATGTTTCGTTGGCCATTTGGTAAAGAAATGCTGATTATTGGAGTTAACTTACTGAACGTTATTTTTATAATAGGGTTTATTAAAATTATAAAGGAAAAAAGACCTTTTTATCAAAGGTTATTACCTAGAGTTATCGTTTTTCTTCTTCTAGGGTATTTGTTTTTATCGTTACCTTCTTATGCTCTCTTAAGTTTAAAGTATAGCGATCATCCAGGTTATATTGAAGCAGTAAAACGTTTAGATCAAGATCCTGAAAACCTTAAATTGCAGTTAGAGGAACAGAGAGCATATGGTGATATGATGAGTGAATAAGGTTGTTACCTAAAAAGATTACTTATAATCCTTTTTAATGCGATCTAGAGCACGTTTATTGTCTCGATCTTTAATAGTTTCACGCTTGTCATAAAGTTTTTTACCTCTAGCAAGGGCGATGTCTAATTTGGCTAAACCTTTATCATTTACAAATAATCTAGTAGGTATAATGGTAAGACCAGAATTTTTAACTTCTTTCTCTAGCTTTTTTAATTCTTGCCTGTTTAGTAATAATTTTCGTTCACTTTTAGGATTATGGTTAAAGTAGGTGGCGTGAGAATATTCTTCAATATTCATATTGATAACAAAGAGTTCCCCATTATTATGAAACTCACAGAAGCTTTCTGCAATACCTGCTTTTCCTTCTCTAATAGCTTTTATTTCTGTCCCTACTAATTTAATTCCAGCTGTATATTTGTCTAAAAATTCGTATTCGAATTTAGCTTTCCTATTAAGTATATTGATTTTATTCTTATTCATAATCTATATGTGCAAAAAGTTTGCAAAGACTACAAAAATACAAAAAGCTTTCCCTAAAGAAAGCTTTGTTATTTATATTGTAGTAAAAAGTTTTAAGGTTCTTGAAATTGTATGGTAGCAATTTTACCGTCAGAATTTAATTTTAATTCCATCACTAAACTAATATTGTCAAAAGCTGCTGTATAACTATTGATTCCTTCAGCAGACTCAATAAACGTTAGCGTATTTAAATTACCAAATTGTGAGTGACATCCTTTTATAAAACGAGTGACACCTTCTTTGGTCATTTCTTCCTGCATTTCAGCAGAATACAAGTCGAAAACTGCGTCTATGTTCTGCGCGTTAAAATTTTCCTGGAAGGCTTTAGTTGTCTTCTCATAAGTGGCAGTATCTTGAGCTAATAAGGGCTGCGAAGCGATACAAACCAAAAGCAATAATATATATTTCATAGTATTTATAAGATTTAGGGATTGCAAAATAATTATCTTTTTGAATATTTAAAAAAAAAATAAACTTAAAATTGAAGCATTCGATGAAAGTTTTGTGCTTAGAATTCGCCTAATACGACATTACTATTTATGAACATATAGATGGTACGATTATGTCTTTAGTTTAACAAAATTATTGGAATTATTGATAGTGTAACAACTATTTTAGTCTTTAAGTTAATAAAAAAATTATGAAGAAATTTTCATTTTTATGCGGGATATTGTTTTTACTTTCTTTTACAACACCTACGATTCAATATAATGCCCAGCAAATTGTGGATAAAGCTATAGAGAATGCAGGAGGTGCAAAATTTGATAATGTCATGATTAGGTTTTCTTTTAGAGGAAAAGAATACAGGAGCGCACGTAGTAATGGACAGTATCAACTAGAAAGAGTAGTGTTTAGCAATGATGGTATGACTCATGATATTCTTAGCAATAAAGGTTTGTCTAGGACTATTGAAAGTTGTAAAGTTAAAGTTGTGGATTCGATGGTAACTAAAATTAGTGATGGTGTAAATTCGGTGCATTATTTTGCAAACTTACCATATGGATTAAATGCCCCAGCTGTTCATAAGAAACTTGTAGGCGAATCTAAGTTAAAAGGCTCGGCTTACTATAAAATTAAAGTTACTTTTGATCAAGAAGGTGGAGGTACTGATTATGAAGATGAATTCATGTATTGGATTCATAAAGAAAATTTCACAATTGATTATTTAGCATATAAATATGCAGTAGATGGAGGAGGAATTCGTTTTAGAGAAGCATACAATGCTAGGGTAGTTAATGGAATTAGATTCGTTGATTATAATAATTATAAGGCTGGCAATTTATCGACACCTTTATCAGAATTAGATTCCATGTTTGATAAGGATCAATTAAAACTGTTATCTAAAATAGAACTAGATGATATTTATGTTTATGATGACAATGATTGTTGTTAATTAATATTAAGAACAGTATCTGTTATTACATCCCCTGTTACTTTAATAATAAAAAGCTTACTATAGTTCTTTTCATCAATAGCGCTGTATTTCTCAACTCCCATAATTTTATTAACAAAGGTTGGAGTTGAATTGCTATGGCCAACGATTATGGATGTCTTTCCTAGTGTTTCTTTTTGAAATTTATCATCATACAGTTTTCTAGGGTCGTAGATGGACACTTCAATATTTCGGTCTTTTGATATAGGACTGGCAGTTTGCAAGGTTCTGGCATAGTCCGTACTGTATATGTTATCAATTTTAAAATCGGCTAGTATACTAACAAGGTTCTCAGATCTTTTTTTTCCTTCTTCAGTTAAGTTTGGGTTTCTATTGGTTGGATCACTAAGATCTTTTTCGGAATGTCTCACCAAAATATAAGTAGTGGTACTAACATTTTCAGATTTCTTTTGAGCACAGCTCGAAAAAACAATACCTATTAATAAAATAGCTGTAGAGATGTATTTAGTTTTCATGATTATTTGTTTTTCAGTACTTCAAGTAATATCAATTGATTGATCTGTTCCGAAGTTGGATTAAAATTATTGTCTGAAATTAACAATAACGATTGATTTCCATTTGCTAATATAGGGCCAAAAGTAATACCTTCTATATTATCAACAATCTGATTTGTTAGTTGATTTCTAATAGTTTCGAAATCAAAAAGTAGTTGTTTAGTTGCTAATTGATATTTTTTATTCTTTAAAAATTCAAACGCCACGGTATTAGTAGCGTCTTTTATATTTGCTAAATATATTCTTACCGTGTTACCTTGTGTACCATAACCTGCGGCATACCCTCGTTCTATAATTATAAATTGAGATTTATTAAGTTGTAATAAGCCTGTAACTCCATTTACACCAAATTTTCCTTTAGGATCTTTCGCTAGTTTATCTAGTGGATAAGTGAATTGAAAGTCAGCTGTTTTTGTTTTTACATTAAAATGAGTAATTCTTACGGGAGCTCCAGATTTATCAAAAGTTGGTTCATCGCCATCAAGTTCTAACGGAAGCTCCATTGCGGCCCAATACCCTTTGTTATTTATATCATTGACAAGTCCTTCAAAAACTCCATTATGTCTTGGTTGATTTCTAGAATTATCACCTGTTAAAAAATAGGAGGGAAGTTGCAATTTACTTTTGTAATTCCCATCAATATCTGTTATAAAAATGGTAGGATCATATTTGTTTTTTATAGATCCCTCGCTACTTAATATAAATTTATTTTTATCATATATCCTGATAGCTTCTAAGTCAGCTACATTGTTCTCCAGAAATTGATTTTCTTGATCTTTTATTTTGATTAGTTGATTTATATCAATCCTATTAATAATATTATTATCAAGAGAAATTTTGGCTTTGTAAAATCTTGGATTTTTTGCATCATCACAGACAAGGTAGTAGGTGTCTTCTTCTTTATGATATTCTATAGCAGAAAGCCCTCCAATTTTACTTCCTTCAAAAATAGAATCATTATAGATTACGTGTTCATCCAGATATTTTATTTTTAGAGAGTTACTAACTGTGTTGTTGGGTATACTAGCACAAGAAACTAGAATTTTTGTAATTAGAACTATGAAAATAAAGCGCAAAATAAAAGTATTCATTATAAAATTAGTAAAGCCCCTAAGATAGTTCTTAGAGGCTTTACAAGTAAAATTTTTATAAGTTATTTAATAAAACTAGTGTTTAACAAATTTTGTGGTAGTCGTATTGCTATTAGAACTTACTTTTAAAATGTAATTACCTGAATTTAGAGTATTAATATTAACTTGAGGATTGTTCTCATTTGTATCCTTATGAAAAACAGATCTTCCGTTCATATCATAAATGGTTAGATCGTCTATTACGGTATTGGAATTAATAGAGAGAATTTCGTTTACTGGATTTTGATCCAGTGATAGTTTTTCATTGTTAATAGTAAAATCATCAACACTTAAGGTTGCTGCTCGTGCTAGTAAATGATTTCGAATAAAAATACCCGATGTTGTTAGGTTTCCATTTATCAATCCTTGTACTCCCATATTAGGACTTACAACGCAAGAATCTTCTGGTTTATGAGAAACTGTCCAATTGACATAACTTATGTGGTTTTCAATCATAAAGTCTAACCAGACCTGGGACTCTTGTGGATTGTATCCACCATTTCCACTAGCATCGGTAGTACCCCATTCTGTTACAAATAGTGCAATCCCACTGTTCATTGCAGCTAATGCTCGATCTCTTAAAAACTGTTTATGAGTATTAGCGTAAAAATGTAAAGTATAAGCTAGGTTAGGATCCCCAGTTATAGGGTTGGCAGCAGCCTGATCTACATCCTGTGACCAAGTTGGGCTTCCAACGATAATTAAGTTATCTGGATCTTTAGAGCGTATTCCGGCAATTACATCATTAGCATAATTTTTAACATCATTCCAAGATTGATTTATAGGTTCGTTATAAATCTCATAGATAACGTGATCATTATTCCCGTATAATTCTGCCATTTCTGTAAAAAATGCTACAGCTTCATCTTTATACACTTCCGCAGCATGTGTATGCCAATCAATGATTACATAAACCCCTTTAGCAATAGCAGCATCTATAACAGTTCTAATTTTAGCTTTTTGGGCTGCAGTATTATCTATATAACCAGTACTTCCATCCCAATCTTCTTTAACACCAAGAGCTGCTCTAATGATGGGGTTTTTCCAATCATCGGCTAAATGGTTTATTGTTTGACTATTATAAAAATCGCCACCATCACCAGCATTACTCCAGAATAGACTCATACCGGCTAGACTGATTTTTTCTCCATTTTCTGCAGTAACGTGGCTTCCATTAACTTGCAGCCTACCATATCTTTCGACTACTGTTTGAGCATAGCTAAAAGAATTAAAAATTAAAAAGAGAATTAGGGTAGATAATTGTTTTTGACGTGTAAAGTTAAGTTTCATAATTTGTTTTTGAGGAGTTGAATATATTTAATTGTTGCTGGTTAACCAGATTTTAGCGAAACGATAGAAACTATTATTTAGTATAGCGAATATTAGCTTTTCGATGAAATAATAAGTTATTAGGATTAAAAATTAAATGTAAGACCTACAGGAGAGAATTTTCTTCTATTTTAGGGATGTAATAAAAGAGAATTAAAAATGGCTCTGTTATCATAACAGAGCCATTTTTAATTTCTTTACTTTTTTTGATTAATATTATATAATAGGAGTATTTGAATAACTTTCTAAATTATTAGAAAGTTATTCAAATACTCCTAATTTCCACGCTACTATTGCCATAGAAAATATTGCAATTACAAAAAATGCAATAAAAAAATATGAACTTCTCTTCTTGTGAGAGGAGCCAAGATCATCGGAAGTCTTCATAATGGTTAGATTTTGTTGATTGATGTATATATAAGACTCCTTAATTAACTATATGTTACACTTTTTGTGGTTTTAGTTCTAAAATTCTTTGATTAAAGGTATTAGCCTCTAATGGATTTAATACAGAATTAAACAATTCCATCAGCTCTGGAGTGTGATTCCAACGCTTTTGTTTTAATAAATTAAAATGCACAAAAGAACTCCACATAACGGCTTTTAGTTCAGTTTTGTTATGATTCCACATGCGTATTTCAACATGTAATTCATTTTCTGAGAATGATATAAGTTGAGAGTTAATGATAACATCTTCCATCAACAATGCGGGGCGTAAATATGCGATTTGATTACTGCCTACAACCCAACTTACACCTTGGGTTTGTGCCATTTTAAAAAGATCTAAATCGTAATAGTTAATTATTTGGTCTTCTCTAGCATTAATCATATAGTTAATATATTCTGCATTATTAAGATGGTTGAATGGATCGCAATGTTGAAATCTGATTTTTGCTTTACTTTCTAAGGTTTTTGGTAATGTTGTCATAATGTTTTTAATTTTATACCAATTGGTATATTTTGATTTAAAAAAAATGTTTATAGTTTCAATTCATTAAGAATCATAGTGTCTATTTGGTCCATAGTTTGTAATAAATAACTATTATCTTCCATGGTATGTGTCATAAATATCGCTCCAATTATCATGGTATATAATCTTTTTGAATAGATTATAGAATTTATATCAAATTTAATTTCTTTTGATTGTTTTCCTTGGTCAATGAGTAGTGCAAGATTATTTTGAATTTTATCTATTGTGTACTGCACATATTTAAAGAGAGGACTATTTTGATGTTTTGCGTCCACTCCCATATTAAGTACAGGGCATCCTCCTAATTCTTGACTATAATTATAATAGTTTCTGTAGAAATCTGTAATAAGAAATAGCTTTTCAATAGGGGAATTACTAAGTGTCTGATGATCAGTTATACGTCTTAGCATGTTTTTGACGGTCATCGTAAATGCTGCAATAGCTAATTCTTCTTTATTTTTAAAATTTCCGTAAATGGCACCTTTGGTTAAACCAGTTGCTTTAGTAATATCACTCAAACTAGTGGCCGCATATCCATTTTTGTTAAAAATAGGGGCAACCGTTTGAACTATAAATTCTGAAGTTTTTTCGGCTTTGGTAAGCATGTAAAGAAGTTTAATATGTCAAATATACTTAAAATATACCATTTGGTATATTTTAAAACTTTCTTTTAACATTACATTTTAGTTTTATTGTTTCTAGAGAATCAAATTTTTAATATAAAGATAACTTAGTACACTAAGTATTATGCCTATATTGCTATGCTAATTTTTACGATTATGAAAAATCTTTATGCTTTCTTTGTTATACTGCTTTTCGTACAACTTTCTTTTGCTCAGGTTGTAATTAACGAGCTAGATGCTGATACACCTAGTACAGATACTCAAGAATTTATAGAATTGAAATCCGATGCTCCAAATTTTTCTTTAAATGGGTTTGTTGTTGTTTTATTTAATGGTTCAACAAGTGGAGGAGATGCAAGTTATTTTACATTGGATCTTGATGGATATACCACAGATGCTAACGGGATTTTTTTAATTGGTGGCCCTGAAGTTTCTCCGGTACCTGATGTTTTGTTATCAGAGAATATTATACAGAATGGGGCAGATGCAGTAGCTATTTATATAGGAAATGATACAGATTTTCCCGAAGGAACTATTGCAACGACTACTAATTTGTTAGATGCACTAATTCATGACACGGATGATGCTGATGATACAGGCCTTATGACTTTATTGGGGGTTATGGAACAAATCAATGAGGATGAGAATAATAATAAAACTACAGAATCCATCCAACGTAAGGATGATGGCACATACGAAGTAAAAACTCCTACTCCAGGAGCACTTAATGATGGAAGTGGTACTCAATTTAATGGTATTTCAATAACTACTTCTTTTGATCAATATAATGAAGGAGATAATGTTGATATGGTATTTACGACAGAAACAAATGTAACGAGTGACCTTACCTTTGATGTTACTATTACTAATGAAAGCTTTACCATGGCAGATTATTCAGGTAATACTTCCGTAACTATTGCTGCAGGAACGAATACAGTGACTAATACAATTCAACTGATTGATGATGTGGATGATGAAGGAGATGAAGTTATGAAAATTACTTTTGGTACCATTCCATCAGGTTTTATTCGTCTGAATGATAATAAAGAACTACGAGTTATAGATAACGATTTCACTGTTGCTTCTTGGGGAACACCTTTAAATCCTACATTTGGTATTGTAGCCAGTACGGCACCATTAGATTATTATAATTCTTTAGAAGGTTTAGCAGATGCGGCTTTGGTTCAGGCTATTCAGGATATTATAGCTGATCCGACTACAGTAAGAACACATTCGTACGCAGATATTGTAGAAATTCTAGGTAGCGCAGATCAAAGTCCAGAAAACAGTAATCAAGTTTGGCTTTTATATACAGAACAACAACGCCCTAAATTAGATTTTGCAGGATTAACCGATATAAATGAAACTTGGAACCGAGAACATACGTATCCTAGATCTAGAGGTGAGTTTCAAGATTTTAGAGAGTTTGATGATATAGCGGATGGTATTTCTGGTTTTGTTACAACAAATGCAGATTCATTACGTCACGCTAATTCTGATGCACATGGTTTAAGAGCTACAGATTCTAATGAGAATAGTTCTAGAGGAAATCAGCATTATGGAGAATACAATGGCCCAACAGGTAATCTAGGTAGTTGGAAAGGTGATGTAGCTCGAGGTATTTTTTTCCTTGTAACTAGGTATAAAGCGCTACAAGTTGTTAATGGTTTTCCGGACGATACGGATAGTACGATATCTGAACTTGGGGATTTGACTACCTTGTTAGATTGGCATAGAAACGATCCTCCAGATGATTTTGAAATGAATCGTAATAATGTTATTTATAATTGGCAGTTCAATCGTAATCCATTTATCGATCAACCAGATCTTGTAGAATATATATGGGGTAACAATATAGGAGAAGTTTGGTCTAATACCTTATCTATAGATGAAAATGAAGTGTCAGAGTTCTTATTATATCCTAATCCAGCTAATGATTATATTATGGTGTCTGCCAAAGGGAAACAAGGAGATTTAGAAATATATGATACTTTAGGTAATATGTTAGTTACTCAATCTTTTAATGAAACAACGAAGGTTAATTTAAATATATCTTCGGGGTTTTACTTAATGAAGTTTCATTATAATAATACTTCTGTGATCAAAAGAATTATCGTGAAGTGATATAGTCTTAATTCTTACCTAAACTGCTATAAATAATATCATCAGACACAATTTTCGAAATACTTCTTGGTAATGCACAAGCGTCCACAATATCGAGATCTTGATATTCTAGTAGGATGTAATATTTTTCGATTATTCTACTCGATTGATCACAATCCGTAGTTTGATTTCTTACGTAGTTGGTTTTAGGATTTTTTATTCGATTACTTCTAGTTTCAAAATCCTTGAATTGGCATTTTATAGGAACGAAATTATCGAAATAAAATCGTTCTTCTAATGTAAGTACAACATCCACTTTTTCTATTCTCTTTTTTCTATTCTTTTCATAATCTTTATATTTTACTTTATGAATAGAGAATTCAAAGAATAACTGATCATCCCAAATATAGTATTCATCTTTATAAGAAACGTGTCCCTGGGTATATTGATGAATAATATGCTTTAATTCACGACTATTATAATAGAAAGTAATGGCACCTTTTTCTAAGGATTCTTCGCAGGTATAATCTGTATGATATTGTCTAAGCGTATTATTATCCACAAGTTCTCTAATAAGAGAATATTTACTCTTTATATCAGCGAGAATTTGCTTTTGGTCTTGACCAAAAGATAGGGTAAAAGAAAGTACACAAAAGTATAATACAAAAGTTGGTTTCATTAGGGAGCAATTTACTTAAAAGTTTGTTTTTTGTAAGAAATACTTATCAACCGTGTAAGAATACATCTGTTAATAACTACGGTAAAACCATAATAAATTGACCCTGTGATAGGTTATGCTATTGTTCTTTTTCTTAAAAAAAAGAGAAAAGAGCCAGTTTTCAACAGAAAACAAGCTCTTTTCTTTATGATTTAATTAACATTTCAATCAATTATAGTACAAGATCTGTTTGATTTCTAAATACTAAGTTGTTGTCAAACTCATCAAGAAGTATAATACTTTCTGTGGATATTTTACCGGCTAGAATTTCTTTGGATAATGAATTCAACACTTCTTTTTGTATAGTACGTTTTACTGGTCGAGCACCAAACTCTGGTTGAAAACCTTTTACAGATAGAAAATTAATAGCTTCATCAGTTGCATCAAGAGTTATGTTTTGTTCCTTTAACATCTGAGATACATTTCTTAATTGTAATTTTACAATTTCTTTTATGTGTGTCTCATTTAATGGCGTAAACATGATAATATCATCAATTCTATTTAAGAATTCTGGACGTACTGATTGCTTTAATAATCCTAAGACCTCTACTTTAGCACTTTCCATAGCGATATCGACATCTTTTACAGCTTCAAATTTTTGTTGAATGATATGGCTCCCCATATTACTAGTCATAATTATGATAGTATTTCTAAAATCAGCTGTTCTACCTTTATTATCGGTTAATCGGCCTTCGTCTAAAACTTGTAATAATATATTAAAAGTATCCGGATGTGCTTTCTCGATTTCATCTAATAATATTACAGAATAAGGTTTTCTTCTTACTGCTTCGGTTAGTTGCCCACCTTCATCATATCCAACATATCCAGGAGGAGCACCCACTAATCTGCTTACGGAATGACGTTCTTGATATTCACTCATATCAATTCTAGTCATTGCGCTTTCATCATTAAAAAGATAATCAGCTAATGCTTTTGCTAATTCGGTTTTACCAACTCCTGTTGTTCCTAGAAATAAGAAAGATCCAATAGGTCTTTTTTGATCTTGCAGTCCTGCACGGCTTCTTCTTACAGAATCGCTTACTGCTTGTATAGCTTCTATTTGCCCAACAACTCGTTTTTGTAATTCTTTTTCTAAAACTAAAAGCTTTTCACGATCACTTTGTAACATTCTAGTTACTGGAATTCCAGTCCATTTAGCAACTACTTCTGCAATATCATCATTGGTAACCTCTTCTTTGATTAAAGAAGATTTACTCTGCTGTTGACTTAGTTGTTCTTGTAATATTTCTAAATTTTCCTGAGCATCTTTAATTTTTCCGTAACGTAGTTCAGCGACTTGTCCATAGTCTCCGTTTCGTTCAGCTCTTTCTGCTTCTAACTTATATTCTTCTATATTCGTTTTAGTGTTCTGAATAGCATCTACTACTTCTTTTTCGCTTTGCCATTTAGAAAAAATTTCATTCCTTTCTTCTTTAAAATTTGCAAGATCAGCGTTGAGAGATTTTAATTTTGATTCATCATTTTCACGTTTGATAGCTTCTATCTCAATCTCTAATTGCATAATCTTACGATCTAATACATCTAACTCTTCTGGTTTGGAATTAATTTCCATTCTTAGTTTAGAGGCAGCTTCATCCATAAGATCAATTGCTTTGTCGGGCAAAAATCTGTTGGTGATATATCTTTGAGATAATTCTACTGCTGCAATTATTGCTTCGTCTTTGATTCTTACTTTATGATGTGTTTCGTATTTTTCTTTAATTCCTCTAAGGATAGAAATAGCACTTTCTGTATCAGGTTCATCAACAACAACTTTTTGGAATCTTCTTTCTAAAGCTTTGTCTTTTTCGAAGTACTTTTGGTATTCATCCAATGTGGTTGCTCCGATAGCTCTTAATTCTCCACGTGCTAAAGCTGGTTTTAAAATATTAGCAGCATCCATTGCTCCTTGTCCACCTCCGGCGCCAACTAAAGTATGTATTTCATCAATAAATAATACGATATTTCCATCACTAGAAGTTACTTCTTTTACGACTGCTTTTAATCGTTCTTCAAACTCTCCTTTAAATTTCGCGCCAGCAATTAAGGCACCCATATCTAATGAATAAATCTGTTTTTCCTTTAGGTTTTCTGGAATATCACCTGCAATAATGCGATGTGCTAGCCCTTCAGCAATAGCTGTTTTACCAGTACCAGGCTCTCCAACCAGCATGGGATTGTTTTTTGTTCTTCTGGATAAAATTTGCAAAATCCTACGAATTTCTTCATCTCTTCCAATTACCGGATCTAATTTGCCATTCTCTGCTAATTCATTAAGGTTTTTAGCATATTTACTTAAAGACTGATATGTTTCCTCAGCACTTTGCGAAGTTACACGTTCTCCTTTTCTGATTTCATTTATGGCTTCTTTTAAATGTTTTTCGGTAACACCTTGATCCTTTAAAATTTGACCAATTTTGCTTTTAGATTTAAAAATGGCAATTACTAAATGTTCAATGGATACATATTCATCTTCCATGGATTTAGCAATAATGTTGGCTTCATTTAAAGATTTTCCAGCCTCACGTGATAATTGGATATCTCCGCCACTTACTTTAGGAAAGCTTTCTAATGTACTATCTAATACTTGTTGTAATATATTGATATTTACATTCAATTTTTTCAAAAGAAAAGGGAGTACATTTTCATCTACATTAAATATGCCTTTAAAAATGTGTTCGTTCTCGATTTGTTGATGGCCATAACCTTGAGCAAGCTGCTGAGCTTGCTGGATAGCCTCTTGTGATTTTATAGTGAAATTATTAAAATTCATGAGTAATCTTTTTATTTTGATTCAGTAGGATCAAATAGTATTCCGATGAAAAAAAGATGTCAAAATGTCTTTAAAACTATTGTTTTTGCTGACTTTTTGACTTATTGTAAAGTTACTGATTCTGTTTCGACAAAAAAGCATAATTATCAATTAAATAGAAATCATTTAATTAAGTTTGTAGCTGTATTAAGAAAAGAAATGTATGGGATTATTTGGTAAAATATTTGGATCAGAGGACAAAGAACCTAAAGAAGAAAAGCAAGCACTACCTTGGCAAGAGTTGAAATCATTAGAGCAGTTAGATACGATTGCTAAAGCCTCTGTGACTAAAACACAAGCGATTTTTAAGCATTCTACTAGATGTGGAATTAGTAGAATGGTTATTAAAAATTTTGAAAGTAGTTTTGATCTTTCCGAAAATGAGGTTGATTTATATTATTTAGATTTATTAAATCACAGAGATATATCTTCAGAGATTTCGGCTAAGTTTCAGGTATTTCATGAATCTCCTCAATTCATAATAATTCGTAATGGAATAACAGTACACCATGCTTCGCATAGTGCTATTACACCACAAGTTTTACATCAATTTGTTTAAGAAATGCCGTTGTTCTTTTCGTTAAGAAAAGGACATGTAGTTTTTTGTAATATTCTGGATTCATACATTTTTATATACAGGTGTGTCGACATTTTCCTTGCTCTTCTTTTAGCAGTTTGGGCCTTTTCTCCGTAATACAATTCATCAATTGTTGCAAACCATAAATTTAACCAGATACCAAAATGTTTTTCTGTTATATTCCCATGAAAAGTTGCATCAACTTTTTGATGCACTCGGATAGGATTTCCTTTATATTTGGCTACAAATAATAGATTAGTTTCCCAGAAATCAGTTAATATATTAAGGTGTTCATCCCAATTACTTATTACTTGATTAAAGATTGGGCCTAATATATTTTCCTTTCTTATTTTATCATAGAACTGTGATACTAGGTTAAAAATATCTTCTCTGGTTTCAATATCTCTTTTTTCTATTTGTTTCATAATATTATCTTATTAAGAATAATACCCAAAGTTTAGTAGTACTAAAAGTGTATTGATTGTTAGACTAGCGATTAGTAAATTAAAAACGAGTTTTGGTTTCATTTGAGCAAGAATAGATGCATTAAATGTCATGCAAATAATAACACAGATGGTTAATTCAATTACTTGCATCGAGGATCGTTCTTGCATTAAGATATACATCGCAGCTACAGATCCTAAACAGCTAGATAAAATGATCATTAATGGTATATAGGCCATATACATTTCTCTGAAATCTTTTAATAATTTGGAATACATAACGTATTGTTTTAAAGTTATGTGCAAAGTTATTTCAGGAAAGGAGCTCCAATTTATGATCTCAATCATAAAGGGAAGAAGATTATCGATATATTTTTCGTTCTATGATTACCAATTCTTCTTTTTGTTCTAATTTTTTAACAGCTCTAATCACAGTTTCAACTCTTAGGCCAGTTAAATCTGCCAATTGTTGTCTAGTGAGCTCTATTTTGTAAAGAGAAGAGTTTGTAGAACCATCCTGATTATTTTTTTTGAAATGGTCTAAAATTCTTAGAATTCTGTGTTCCGGTTCTTGGGTTGAAATTTCGGACACCATCATAGCCTTATAATAAAGACGTAAAGCAAGTGTGCTGGTAAATTTATGATGAATAGATGGATTGTTTTCTAAAACTTTAAGAAATGTATCTTTCGGCAATAGCCATACTTTTGCATCCGAAATAGCTTCTGCATTCGCTGGGTAGCTGAAATCTGCAAATAATGGAGGTTCTCCAAAACTTTTCCCTGTATCAAAAATACCTTGTATGTATTCTTTACCATCATCATTATAATTATTCATTTTGATTTCTCCGGAGAATACTTGAAAATAATAACGCGCATTATCACCTTCTTTAAAAAGCTGTTCACCACGGATATATTCTTTTAAGGTGGCTCCAGCTTCTAGTAAGATGTCCTTTGATATCATTCGCTATAATTATTTTAGATCAATTAAAACGATACCTTGTGATAATACCTTTTAACTTATTCTTTAGGTCCTGTCCAGAGTCATAAACCATCTGTTCATTCGTAGGAAATTGAACTGCCTGTAATCCTAAATAACGAATTAAATCATCATCTAGAGCTCTCTTATCTCCATTATAATTGGCGTACACATGTTCAAAAACATAGGTGCTCGAAAGAGGGAATGCGTCTAGTAATTGTTTGGTATTAAGGTTTTTATATTGAACGTTGCCAACTACTTGTGCTTCTTTAAACTGTATGAACTCATAATATTCACATCGTACAGTTACCATTTTGTCAATTTTAATTTTATTACCTTCTTCATCACGCACAAATTCATCATTTTCGTCTAAAAGATATTCCCACCCATCCTTAATCAGTTTTTCTTTTTCTAATTGTCTTTCTCTAATTTGCTCAGGTGAAATGTTTATTTCTCTAAAAGAAACTTCCATTAAATAATCATATTGAATAGAATTTTGCGGTTCATTATGATACACTGTCCAAAGGTCATTTAATCCGTAGGTACTAAAATTTAATAAGTCATCTTCTAGTCTTCTAGGTATAATAACATTGGTGTTGTTTTTCATAGCTACTTTAACAAAATCAGTTCCTTTATAGTGCGCTTCTTCTATTAAATCATTTGTGTTTTTATAATTTGGGCTTATCTTATTTAGATATATTAAATCATTATAAACATTACGATAGTCTGATTTTCTTTTAGCATTAGATAACAATGATTTCGCACTATCATATAAATAGGTAGATAATTTTTCTTTAGTATCTAAAATTCTTTGATCATAATTATCAAAAGTAAAATTAGCGTTACGTCCTTGTTCTACGTGATAAAGAGGTAATAATGGACGAATTCTTTCTTGTCTATTTTTTAATGTATTATAACAATTATAAATTTTTTCTAGATTAGCTGGATTTCCTTCTTTTTCAAGAAAAGTAATAGCATTTATATCACGATCAACAGCTCTTACGAATGCTTCTTCTAGTATAATAACGTAGTCTTGTCTTCCTTTTTTATTTTTATTTCCTCTCAGTTTTTTTATAGAAGTATTAATTGCCTGATCATAATTACCAGAGTCAAGGTTTTCAAAAGCACCTTTCTTAACTCCGCAAGAAAATGTAAAAACTGTAACTAAAAATAAAAGTAGAATTCTTTTCATAATGTAATACGTTTGGGGGACACCTATTCAATTTTGATGCCAAAAGGTAATAAAAAAACCTCAAAGTAAATTTTGAGGTCTTTTTTCTAATGATAGTTTTTTCTATTTCTTGAATACAGGAAGCAGTTTTGTAGATACCTCGCCAAACCCAATTCGGACACCATCTTTTTCGCAATGTCCTCTCATAATAACGGTGTCATTATCTTCGATAAACTTACGGCTACCACCTTCTTTTAGTTGTACAGGTTTTTCTCCTCTCCAGCTTAACTCGAGCATAGAACCATAAGAATCTGAAGTAGGACCTGATATTGTACCACTACCCATCATATCTCCGGAGTTAACAGGACATCCGTTTATCGTGTGATGTGCTAATTGCTGAGACATATTCCAATACATATGTTTAAAATTACTTTTAGAAACAATTGTTTCTTTAGCTTTTTCTGGCTGTATCGCAACTTCTAGATTAATGTCAAAACTTTTATCTCCTTTATATTGTAAATAAGGAAGTTGTTCTTTAAGAGGTTTTGGTCCTGCAACACGATATGGTTCTAAAGCATCTAAGGTTACGATCCAAGGTGATATAGACGAAGCAAAGTTTTTAGCTAAGAAAGGACCTAAAGGAACATATTCCCATTTTTGAATATCTCTAGCACTCCAGTCATTAAATAAAACTAAACCAAAAATATAATCTTCAGCTTCTTCAATCGGAATGGGTTCTCCAAGATGATTAGCATCTGTAGTAATAAACGCCATTTCTAATTCGAAATCAACTAATCTGGATGGCCCAAAAATTGGTTTTTCTGTTCCGTTGATTAATTTTTGACCTTGTGGTCGGTGTACGGGAATTCCTGAAGGAATAATAGAACTACTACGACCGTGATATCCAACAGGTATATGTAACCAATTAGGAAGTAAAGCATTATCAGGGTCTCTAAACATTGTGCCTACATTAGTAGCGTGTTCAATACTACTATAGAAGTCTGTATAATCACCTACAGTAACTGGTAATTGCATTTCTATTTCATCCAAAGTAAAAAGTACAATTTTACAATGTTCTTTATTTGTTTTTAATGCATCATTTTCAGCATCAAAAATTTCAGCTATTCTATTACGAACTAATCTCCAAGTTTTTTTTCCATCAGAGATGAAATCGTTTAGAGAATCCTGTAAAAATATGTCATCGGTCAATGGAATTTCATCAAAATAACCAAGTTGATGAAGAGCGCCAAGATCAATAGCAGTGTCTCCGATTCTGGTTCCTATAGTTATTACATCATCTCTGGTAAGAAAGACTCCAAAAGGTATGTTTTGAATAGGAAAATCCGTATTCGTTGGAGTTTTTATCCAGGTTTTTCTATTTGGGTTATTTGCAGTTATGGGCATTGTCGTTTTTTTAATAAGTTGTTGGTACTTCTTATGATCAAATATATAATTTTAGAATGTTTTAGATATGTTATTTATGTGAAAGTTAATTAAAAAATGTGATATTTCTAATTGTGAAGAAAATGTTCATATTTATTAATATTCCATTAACTTATTTTAAGGAATGTTCCTATTTTTGGGCATCTATTTTATAAAAGAATAAACATGCAACGCGACGAACAAATTTTTGATTTAATACAGGACGAAAAAGAGCGTCAGATTAATGGATTAGAATTGATTGCTTCAGAGAATTTTGTAAGTGAACAAGTTATGGAGGCTGCCGGTTCGGTATTAACAAACAAATACGCAGAAGGGTACCCTGGAAAACGATATTATGGAGGATGTTCCGTAGTAGATGTAGTAGAACAAATTGCAATCGATCGTGCGAAGGAATTGTTCGGAGCCGAATATGCAAATGTACAACCACATTCTGGATCACAGGCAAATACAGCAGTGTATCACGCTTGTTTAAAACCAGGAGATAAAATATTAGGGTTTGATCTTTCTCATGGAGGGCACCTTACTCATGGGTCTCCAGTAAATTTCTCTGGTAAATTATACAATCCTGTTTTTTACGGAGTAGAGAAGGAAACAGGAAGATTAAACTATGATAAAATTCAGGAAGTTGCTACTGCAGAGCAACCTCAGTTAATTATCGCGGGAGCTTCTGCATACTCTAGAGAGATTGATTATAAAAGATTTAGAGAGATTGCAGATAGTGTAGGAGCTATTTTATTAGCAGATATAGCACATCCAGCGGGTATGATTGCTAAAGGAGTAATAGCAGATCCTATTCCTCACTGTCATGTTGTAACTACTACAACGCATAAGACATTAAGAGGACCAAGAGGTGGACTAATATTAATGGGGAAAGATTTTGAAAATCCTTTTGGAATTACTCTTAAGAGTGGGAAGAAAAGAATGATGTCTTCTCTACTTGATAGTGCCGTATTCCCAGGAAATCAAGGTGGTCCTTTAGAACATATTATTGCAGCAAAAGCAATTGCTTTTGGAGAAGCATTGACGGATGAGTTTTTACATTATATTATTCAGGTAAAGAAAAATGCGGCTACTATGGCAGATGCATTTGTAAAGAAGGGATATGAAGTGATTTCTTCAGGTACTGACAACCATATGATGTTGATTGATCTTAGAAATAAAAATGTAACAGGAAAGCAAGCAGAAGAAGCATTGGGAGTTGCAGAAATTACTGTGAATAAAAATATGGTTCCTTTTGATGATAAATCACCATTTGTAACTTCTGGTATCCGTATTGGTGTTGCTGCTGTTACTACACGTGGATTAAAGGAAGAGGATATGCTGGCAATCGTAGAATTGATTGATAGAGTTATAAATAATGTAGAGAACGAAGAAGAATTGCACAATATAGCAAATGATGTAAATGCAATGATGGCTGATAAACCATTATTTGTGGTATAATATAATTCTTAAAAAGATGTATTTTTAAAATGCGTGGCTAGATGTCACGCATTTTTTTGTAAGAGTGATTTTAAGTTTCTTCTTCCCGCGGGAACAGACATATACTATAGGAAGTGAAAGTATTCTTAAATTTTAAGGTGTCCAAGAGATCCTTAATACTTATTTTGTAATTTCAAATCCGCTTCTTTTCAGCAGCATATTTTATTCAACTAATAAAACCAAAATAACTCACACAAATGAATCTTTTTTTCAAATTCATTATGCTTTTTGTAGTAACATTTAGCATAACTTTTAATGTACATTCTCAAGAAAAACTTAAGGAGAAATCCAGAAATCCTTTTAGTGGATTAGCATTTAGAAATATTGGTCCAGCAATGACCTCAGGAAGAATAGCAGATATAGCTATTCATCCAGAAAATGAAAACATATGGTACGTAGCTGTAGGATCAGGTGGTGTATGGAAAACTTCAAACTCTGGAACAACTTGGACTCCTTTATTTGATAAACAAAAGGTATACTCTATAGGATGTGTCACTATTGATGCTAATAATCCTAATACGATCTGGGTTGGTACCGGAGAAAACGTTGGTGGACGTCATGTTGGTTTTGGTGATGGTATTTATGTAAGTCATAATGACGGTAAAACATGGAAAAATATGGGTTTAGAAAACTCTGAACATATTTCGAAGATCATTATTCATCCTGAAAATTCTGATATTATATGGGTTGCTTCCCAAGGTCCACTTTGGAGTAAGGGTGGTGATCGAGGTGTTTTTAAAACAAGTGATGGTGGAAAAACTTGGAAACGTACACTTGGAGATCAAGAATGGGTTGGTGCTACCGATATGCTTATAGATCCAAATAATCCAGATGTTTTGTATGCAGCAACTTGGCAAAGACATAGAACAGTCGCTGGTTATTTAGGAGGTGGTCCTGGATCGGGGCTTCATAAAAGTACCGATGGAGGAGAAACTTGGCAACCACTCAAGAATGGAATTCCTAAATCAAATCTTGGTAAAATAGGATTAGCAATGTCTCCATTTAATGCCGAAGTTATTTATGCAGCTATCGAATTAGATAGAAGAAAAGGAGGTGTATATATGTCTGCTAATGGAGGTACAACTTGGCGTAAACAATCAGATGCTGTTTCTGGAGGTACTGGACCTCATTATTATCAAGAATTAATTGCATCTCCTCATCAGGAAGGAACACTTTTTATGATGAATAATAGTGCTTTGATTTCAACAGATCACGGGAAAACATTCACGAATATGCCTAGATCTAATCAGCATAGTGATAGTCATGCTTTGGTTTTTAAAAAATCTGACCCTAATTATTTATTAATCGGAACTGATGGTGGTTTATATGAAAGTTTTGATCATACCAAAAGTTGGAAATATGTTAGAAATTTACCAATTACGCAATATTTTAAAATAGCGGTAGATGATGCTCTACCTTTCTATAATGTTTATGGAGGTACTCAGGACAATGGATCTCATGGAGGACCATCTAGAACTATTATTTCTAATGGTATCGCAAGTGCAGATTGGTGGAAAACATTAGGGGCAGATGGGGCGCAGACTGCTACGGAACCTGGAAATCCAGATATAACGTATGGAGAATTTCAACAGGGTGCTCTGTGGCGAATAGATAGTAAAACAAGAGAGACTGTCTTTATTCAACCTCAAGCGAGAGAAGGTGATCCATTTGAACGTTTTAATTGGGATGCTCCTATCGTAGTAAGTACACATAATCCCAAAAGACTTTATTTTGCTTCTCAACGTGTCTGGAAATCAGAAAATAGAGGAGATGGTTGGGAACTTATATCCAAAGATTTAACGCTGAATCAAGAACGTGTTACTTTTCCGTATTATGATAAACCACAGAGTTGGGATAATGCCTGGGATGTTTATGCAATGTCTAATTATAATACAATTACCTCATTAGCAGAATCTCCAAAACAAGAAGGATTGTTGTATGCAGGTACAGATGATGGTTTAATTCAGGTAACAGAAGATGGAGGTGCTTCTTGGAGAAAAATTACACTAAATACAATTAAAGGATTACCTACGACTCCTTTTGTTAATGATGTAAGGGCAGACCTTTTTGATGCTAATGTAGTTTATGCTGCGTTGGATAATCATAAATATGGTGACTATAAACCTTATATTATAAAAAGTAGTGATAAAGGAAAAACTTGGACATTAATTAATGGGAACTTGCCAAATAAATTACTGATTTGGCGATTAGTTCAGGATCATGTTAAGAGAGATTTATTGTTTGCTGCGACTGAGTTCGGAGTTTACTTTACTTCTAATGGCGGTGTTAATTGGACTAAATTAGAAGGAGGGATGCCAACAATTCCAATTAGAGATATCACAATCCAAAGACGCGAAAACGATTTGGTAGCAGGTTCATTTGGTAGAGGAATATTTATTTTGGATGACATTACGCCATTACGTAATTTTAATAAAAGTATGAATACTACAGAAGCTACTTTATTCCCTGTTAAGAAAGTAGATTGGTATCGACAAGCAAGTAGAGTTGGCAGTCAAGGTGATGCAGAATGGATTGCTAAAAATCCACCCTTTGGGGCTAATTTTACGTATTATATGCCAGCTAAAATCAAGTCTAAAAAAGAGATAAGAAAACAAAAAGAAAAAAAAGGAAATGCTAAATTTCCTGGATGGAAAGCTCTTGAAGATGAAGAAAGACAGGATGGTCCTTTATTGCAATTGGTTATCAAAGATGAAAATGGAAAGATAGTAAATACTGTAAAAGGCACGAACAAAAAAGGTTTTAATCGTGTTAACTGGAATTTAACCTATCCTCGTAAAAATGGAGAACGTTTGAGAGCACCACGAAATACTCGTGGTGGATTTCGTAGAGGAGGAATTATGGTTACACCAGGAAATTATACGGTGACATTATTAAAGCGAATTGATGGTGTCACTACCGTATTACAAGGTCCGGAATCATTTAATGTAACTCCTTTGTTTGAAGGGGCATTACCTAGACAACCATATGAAGAAATGGATAAGTTTAGAGAAGCTACCTTTGCATTCCAACAGGATTTAACCGCAACCAATATCTCATTATCAAGGAGCCAACAAACAGTTGCTGCTATGTTAAGAGCTTTCAACAAAGCAACTACTTCATCTGATGATTTGTATAAGAGATTAAATGAAACTAAAATAGCTTTACTAGACATTGATAAAGAACTTAACGGTGATAAAATAAAGGATCAAATTGGAGAACGATCTAATCCTACGGCTAGTAATGGAGGTTCGTTAGGAAGATTTTTAGGTAATACATATGGTCCAACAGAAGAACATAAGACTTTCTTGAAAACAGTGCAGAGTCAGTTAAAGAAAGTGAAAGCTAAATTACAACCCATTATAGATTCTACGTTACCAGCGCTTGAGAATGAGTTAAAAATTGCTGGTGCACCTTGGATAGAAGGCCAAGGATTAATTAAGAATTAAGTAATAGTTGCTTACATTTCAAAAACTTGGACTTATTTCCATTTTGTTGATGTAATTAAATTTTTAAATAAGAATATCCCCCTTTATTTTTTCAATTTAGGGGGTTTTTGATAGAAGAATTACCCATTAATAAGAAACTAATTATACAATGACCAATGGATAAGGTTAGATATATAGGTTAAATATCCGTAATATTACATTTGTAATACTATTGTTAAAATTATGATGACTAAGGAATATTTTGAAGAATATGCTGAAAATTTAGGTCAATCCCTTCGTTCAGTTGATTCTATAATGAAATTTACCAAAAACACTGCCTTAATTGGACAGTACACTGAAAAAGTTGTTATGGAATTCATTGAAAAATCAATATTACCCTTAAAATTATGTACAGGTGGAATTATTTCTCCTGAATCTTTTCAAAAGGATAAATTACCTCAATTAGACATTATTATATATTCTTCAAATCCATTACCTCCAATATTTAAAATATACGATTTTGCCCTAGTACCTAAAAATAGTGTTTTTAGTATTATTGAAATAAAAAAAACGGATTATGATAAAGGATTAGACGATCTTAAAAAAAAACTTACCAAGCTCAATAAAATAAAACCAAGCCACTGTGGAAAACCCTTAGGTATTATATGTGTTGTAGAAAAGAATAAACCTAGTGGAGAGAATAAATTAACAGAATTAATTAAAAATGAAAACTGTATATATTTAATTGAAAAAAAAGGTGATGAATTGATAATTAATCTTAAAGGAATATTTGAGCTTATAAATTATATAATTGATTGTAGAGTATTGCATTCAAATAATATTAACAACAGTAAAATTTCTGTTGATCATTTATAAAAGTTACTTAACGATAATTAAACTTAATGTAGTTTTTAGAATTTCTCTAAGTTTTATTTTTTTTACTTTGTCTATTTAAACTTATTTGATTGGTTCTAACCTAACGAACTTAAAAATATAAGATAAGCTTAACCAAACACGATAGTTATATAAATATTTAACATAAATTAATTATAAACACTAACTAGATTATCTAATAATGATTATTGTACCATTTCAGTTTAAAGAAGCGAACAGATATTTACTACACATTGTATTTGTCGGTTTGGGTATTGGGACAGCTAATTATATCATGAATGGTAATTTAAATTGGATTCAATGGAGTATTCAGGCTTTAGCGACAAGTTTTATAGTAGGATATACATTAGTAGTTATCATATTGAATAAATCGTGGCTTAAACATTATTTTAAATCAAAAAGTAAATTATATATATTTATACTTATCACTTTTTTTCTAATTGGTGTTTTAGCTACAGAGATAGAACATATTATCAGATCATTAGTTTTCCAAAGTCAACAATTTCTACTCTTTTCTTCAGGTAAAATGTATTTGTATAATGGAATTATCTCTTTGGTTTTAGGTGTTAGTTTTTTTAAAAATAATTTAGTAAAAAATAAAAGTTCCAATTTTGTTGAAAATCAAGTGCCTTTAGATACTTTGAAAAGCAAGGAAACTGAACTTTTAGATTCTGAAAACTGTATTACTAGTATTCCTGTAAAACAAGGAGATAATATTCTTTTATTTCCAATTGAGGATGTGGTTTATTTTGAAGCCTCTGATAATTACTCTTTTGTGTATATCTCAACAGGAGAAAAAAGGCTTTGTGATTATTCGTTACTTTTTCTTGAAAACAGATTAAGTAAAAATTTTTCTAGAGTGCATAGAAAATATATTGTTAATGAAAGTCATATTAGAAAAATAAAACCTCATTTAAATGGTCGGTATATGATCATATTTGAGAGTAAGTTAGCTTCCATTATAAGTAGCAAAGGATATTCGACAACAATTCGAAAGTTAATTAAAATTGAATAACAAGATTAAAAGAAAAAAAATCTCTTTGGTGAGATATTATTAATTTTATTAAAATCGTCCACCCAACTTTATATATCACTCACCAATAATTTCGACCATTCACCATATTTAACTTTCACAACTGTTTATATTTTAGTTGTTTAGACTCAGTTTAACATTGAAGACGAATTAGTCTAATTAAATAAGTTTAAGATATGGATATATTACACAGGTCAAACATTCTGCTTCATATCGTAGCAGGCTCAATAGCGTTGTTACTGGGGATTATCGCTTTAGTAACGATCAAAGGAGGTAAGAGGCACAATACAAGTGGGAAGTATTTTTTAGGATTTATTTCTATAGTTATTTTTACTGGTTTGATTGGAGTCTTCGTTTTTGGGAGAAACACATTCTTACTTGTTGTAACGATATTAAGCGGCTATGTTTCTTTTTCTGGATATAGAATATTGCTATTAAAGTCAAATACTCCTAAAATAATTGATGTTATAGTTGCCATAGTTAGTGTTTTGGTTTTGGCTTATTTTCTATATTATTTTAAGTCAATTGGAATGATTTGGTCTCCAATCATAATTTATAGTACAGTAGGAGCATTATTATTTATCGTTACTTATGATTTCTTACGGTATCTAATTCCTAAGAAAAAATATAAGAAACATCGAATTTGGGTATATGAACATATTTATAAAATGACGAGCGCTTTTGCAGGGATTTTATCAGCGTTTATCGGAACAGTATTCGAAAAATATCAACCACATAGTCAGTATATTCCATCTGCTCTGGGAATGTTGATAATAATTGGATTTATGGCGTATGTTTATAAATATGGGTTAAGAAGACTACCTAAACAATGAAATTATAATGAAATAGTAAACTGAAATAGATGTTAATAGCCTAAATAACTTCATTTAACTCTATGTTGTAATTTCCTGTTAGAAAAACACGTATAAACACTCATAGCTTCTCATATACCTGTTTATTACCTTGGATATCACTAAAAAAAATATAACTACTGATTACCATAATTTGTGAAATATAAAACTGACTTTATGAATTATCAAAATCTATATATGATATTACTATTTTCTTCGAGGATCATTGCTCAGAATACTCTTCCATCTAAAACCACAGCATATGTAAATTTTAATGTTGGTGCTTCGGAAATTATACCACAAGAAAAATATAAACAACAAGGAGTAACCTTATTAGGATGTAATACTATTATTTCAAATGAAGATATTGAATACTGGAGTGGTGCTCCAAGCGGTTTAGACTGGAACAAGAAGGATCAGGTATTTAAGAACTTACCTTATGGGTATCAAATAGATGAAAAAACAAATGCACCCTATTATGTTTCTAAATATTACATCGCTTCACCACCAGTTTTTCATAGAGATGAAAATGGAAAACCTACAAAAAACACAGAATACGACATTGGTATTGTGACACCAGATCAATTTGTTTTTGAAGGAGAGAAACCGGTACAGCAGGTATATCTAGATTATAATATTCTAAAACTTGTGAAAATAGTATATATTCCTGTTGTTTTTGATGCTTCTTTTGATTTGTGGAATGTTGATGTTGTACCTTTTACGGTAACGTGTAAGGATTTTCCTTGGCTAGATAAAAAACTTTATGAAGATGCTAGGAATGCTTCTGGGATTGGCTCTTTGAACAGGCAAATATCTGAATTAACAAATTTGTTTTTGCCTTATTATGAAGATAATTTTATTACTAATCAAGAGAAACATTTTTTAGATTTTGAAGTGACAATTTTGAATGATATTCTTTTTCATCACGAAATATATTTTAAGGTTGATGGAGAAAAAAGGTATTCTATTAATTTAAAAGAATTTTATAACAAACACAAAAAGGATAAAAAAATGTATATCACCTTATACTGCGATTATCGCGACGAATTGCCATGCGGGTGTAAAGAACCTAACTCAAGTAAACTAGAAAAAAAGGCCGAATAGATATATAATTAAGGTAAATCTAGTTGATAGATGGAAAATATTTTTTCTAGTTAAACCGAACCTTGCAAAACGCTATATATTTTTACGAATGTCCCCAGTTTTCTGGATCATCATTATCATTAGGAGATAAACCAATGATATCTCCTGTTGTATTTACTCCAAGCCCAACTACGGTTCTATTTACATAATTGAAATAACTTACTACTTGATTAATTTCTAATATTTCTCCATCTGTTAGTTTATGATTCCTAAGATTTTCGATATCAGATTGGGTTATAGTGCTGTGCGATAATGTCAATTTGTAAGCATATCGTATTCCTTCTAAATACTGATCACTAAATACAAGATCCATTTGGTTCTTTTTAATAGAATCAATCACCATATCGTATTTAGCGTTATCCTTTAACAAACGTTTTAAACCTGCAGCATGATGCTCTACGCAGTACTCGCATTGATTTAAATTACTTACATATACGCCTAGTGTTTCTAAATACCACTTTGGCAAGGTATTATTGGCATTGTGCAATACATTTTTGTATAATCCCATATGTCCAACTAGTGTATGAGGTCTTAGACTATGTATTGATAGTACATTATCAATATTATTATTAGGTCCTTTGACCCGATCATATATTCGTTTTAACTGACCAGTAGCATTTTCGAATGAGATTTCTTTAATCCAACTCATATTAATTGTTTACTTCTTTAAAAAAAGAACTTTGTTTACTAAAAATGGATACGATAATAATGATAAATGATCCTATCATTATAGAAACATCTGCCATATTAAATATTTCAGTTTTTATAATACCCAAATCCATAATCATAAAATCTGTAACAGATCCATGTATAATGCGATCGTATAGATTACCTATACCACCACCAATAATAAATGTAAAACCTAATATAGTTTCTTTAGAGTAGTTAGTTTTGATTAATATTAGTCGTAATAAAAATATTATTACAATTACTGGAAGTATTTGTAATAAAAGGATCTTTAATAAAGGTGCTAAATCAGACCCCAGACTATAAGCTGCACCACTGTTTTCTACTTTAGTTAAAATAAAATTATCTTTAAATACTTCAATTTTTTGGTCAGGAGCGATGGTCTGTCTTACCATGGTTTTAGAAATTTGATCGCAACCTATGTTAAGCATTACTAGAGATAGTATAAGTAGAATTCTTATTTTTCGATTTATTTTTTTCATATAATAAGTAACGAGATAATTTATTAAATGTATCAGAAAGAAACCATTAATTCTTGTTTTTCCAATATTTTTTATAGTTTGAAAGAGAAAAAGCTGCATCGTAAGATTGCTGGTTTATAGTACCTTTTTCATCAGAGTCATAATCGATTAGTATCTTCCAGGTATTATTTTCTAGTCGTAGTAATACATGAAACTTTCCATAGAAAAATTTCGTTTCGTTTTTGTCATTGGTATATGATGCTCTATATATTCCACGATCAGAAACTAAAGTATCTGAAGTTATCCTTTCTAACAGTCTAAAACTTATAAGTGAAATAGTTGTTTTTGGATTCTTCCATCTTTTTTGATAACCATTTAGGTAATCTTGCACTTTTTTAATTTCTCCTCCACTTCCAGATATTCTGATCATTTCTTTACTATGAATAGAAGCAAATAAAGAATAATCTAAATTTTTAAAGGCTTCAGAAAAATTACCATACATATCTTGATTAATCTTTTGATGGAATATTTCTTCTTGTCCATAGGATTGAAAAACAATTGTTAGAAAAGTAATAACTAAAAATAAGGAGTAGTTTTTAGAAGACATAATAGAATAATTTATGAAGTTACAGAAAACAAAACACAAGATATTAAATCAGGATAGTTAACTAATTTAGGATGGTCAAATGTTTTAATTTGTTGCATTCCAATTTTCTTCATTACAGCAATGGAGTTTATATTTGTCTCAGAAGCTACCGAATAAATTGTATTCAACCCTAGATGCTTAAAACCGTATTGTAAACAAGCTACTGCACCTTCTGTAGCATATCCTTTTCTCCAAACTGATTTTTTAAGCCTCCAACCAATATCAACAAAAGTTCCTAGTTCTTTTATGTAAGTTTGTTCGCTTAGACCGATAAAACCAATTAATTCTTTAGTTTCTAATAAGTCTACTGCGAAATAACAAAAACCGATTTTACTATACATATGTTGCATACGTAAAATAAATTCTTTTGTTTGTTCTCGTGTAGGTTTAAACGGGAAGAATTCCATGACATCGTCATCGTTATTGATTTCACTAAAAAAAACACCTACATCACTAACATCCCAGTTTCGGAAACCAAGTCTCTCTGATTGAAATAAATATGAATTCATGGGCACTAAAAATAAAGAATGAGAAGGTACATATAATTTCGATAATTGAGAATAAAAGATATTATATTTGATGATTAACGGTTATGGAAAAGAAATATTTAATAAGAACATATTAATGAGAAAATTACAATTTGTTACTTGCTTCTTTCTATTTCGAATTATATGTTTCGCGCAGGTTGATAAAAAAACATCTATTGCAGAAGTTATTAGTGCAGGAGGTCAACTAACCTCTTTATATCTCGATTGCAATGAGTTGGAGGATTTTTCTACGAAAATAAAGAAATTAGAACATATACAATCCTTATATCTGACTGACTGTAATCTAACGCAAATCCCAAAGCAGATTGTACGATTGAATACGTTAAAACTCTTAAACCTAAAAGGTAATAAGCTTTCTACGGTACCCATAGAATTTAGGCAATTACATCAGTTGTCAGTATTAAATTTAAGAGCAAATAAATTAGAACAATTACCTAAATTCTTGATTCAGTTATCGAATCTTAGAGAAATTGATTTGGCTAATAATCCGGATTTAGACATAGCGCAAGCTACTGAAGTTCTAATAGGGCTAAAAAATCTTGACTTTCTATATTTAAGCGAAAATAAGTTAAAGAATATCCCAGGCAATTTTATGCATTTAAATAAACTTACAGAATTACATCTTAAAAAAAATCCTGATCTAGATTTAGAGCAAGTATTCAGTGTTTTAAGTGGCATTAATTCGCTTAAAGTTTTGGCATTATCTGAAAATGATCTTACTGTAATTCCTGAAAAATTAAATTCTTTAAACAGTCTTGAAGGTTTGATGTTAGACAATAATCCTAATCTTTCTATTTCAAAATTAGTTACTGTTTTAAAAGACTGTCCAAATATTAAAGTGATGTTACTTAGAGATAACAATTTGAAGTTTTTGCCAAAAGATTTAAAGGGATTTTCTTCGCTTAAGGTTTTAGAATTAAGTAAAAATAACTTTTCCCAAACGGAAAAAGAACGTATCAAAAATGAATTATCAGATACTAATGTTATTTTTTGAAGAATATCTATTATCTCCAAAAACACTTAATGTTATTCTTTTTCTTGATGCTTGTTTTTTAACATTGTTTAATTCTCATCCATTTCAAAGATAACACTTTCATAGGCTCCAATATCCGGAGCGGTAGCACTGCGCATAGTTCCTAAGATATCTGTACCCATAGTAGGAGTAGAAGCTTGCCCATTAGCAGCAGAGTCTTCTCCGATATTTAATAGATTATCAAATGGATCTTTAAAGTCAGGATTTTCACTAAAAATAGTATTTTCATATAAACTATTGTTTGTGAAATCATACAAGGGGTTATCTAAGAATTGTCCTGTAGGATCTTCAAAACGGATAAGAGAATTGGTAAAATTGTAATTAAAAATTGTTCCCTCAGCTCTAGTGATACCTAATTCAATATTTTCATTGCCATAAATAATACAATTAGTAAAGTTTGCTTCTAAAAGGTTTTCTGTACGAATATCCGTTATAGTTCCATTTTCATCTGTGACCACAAATATATTATCAAATGCTACTGCTGGAGTATCCCTAAAACTAGTATTCCAATAGTTGGCAAATGTACAGTGATTAAAATTATAAGTACCACCAAAAGAGGCGTATAATGAATTTATTCCTGAGTTGTTGATGACTAAATTTTCTCCCGAAATATTAGCAGTTCGTGCTAATATTCCATACGCAGAATTATTGTAAATCTGAGAATTAGTGATAGTAAGTGTCGGATCTGCTCCTCCATCATTAGAGTCCATAATAATACCTGCAGAGCCATTCTTTATAGTTGCATGATTAATAAGGTGTCCAGTACTTCCTGCAGTGAGCCAGATAAATGCCCATTGACCAGGAATATCACTAAAACCAGGCTCCAATCGATCACTTTCGAAAATTACTTCATTTTCTAACAAATCAGGATCACTACTCACATCACCATTTACCAATAGCGTGGAGTTATTAGCTGCTATAATTCCAGACTGATCATGAAAATGTATTCTTGCTCCTGCATCAATAGTTAAGGTTCGATCTGGAGGTATGGCCGCGAAACCATAAATTACATAAGGCTTTTCGTTAGTAAAATTTAATTGATCATCTTCTAGAAAAAAGCCTTCTATCCTTATTTCTTCCATATTATCATCTTCTCCTAAAAGCAATGTCTCTACAATACCGTTTTCATCTCTAGAGGGAAATAAGAATACAGCGTCTTTAACTAAAGTAACTAGATCTACGTCTTGTTGACTTCCATTAGGGTCAAAAAGAATACGATCTGTATATATAAACTCTAAATCCCCTGTCTGTTGTGTTATATCCGTTGTGGTTTCTACAAAAACAAAAATACTGTCCTTAGCTAAAACCTGAATATCTTCAAAAGATTTACCAGGAATTCCATCTACATTTAATCTATAATTAGAAGTTTCTCCTCGTTCTAAAGCAATGTTAGGAATTGTAAAATCATCATTAGTTCTATTATACACTTTAAAACTATACGTACTAGATCCAATATTAGTGAAAATAGTATCTAGAAATAGAGTATCTGTAGAGAATTGGAGATTTCCGGTACTTGGTCCAGATTCAAAATCTTTACGACAAGAACTCCACAAAACTATAATAGCAAGAAGAAAAAGAGATGATAAGTAGCGCATTATTTAATAGCTGTTTTTTATTAAAATTTGATTGACAAACCTACTCAGAGAAATTACTAATTTCTAATAAGTTTATCAATGGACTAAATGTATAACTTTTTAATCACTACTAATATTGCTTTTTTAATAAAAATTTGACAAGATCTTCGCTTCTGTAAGAAGCAAAACATTTGTACATTTGTTATTCGAATTTAATATGCCAACATAAAAATCTCTTATGAGTACATATGATGTAGCCGTAATTGGCTCTGGACCTGGTGGGTATGTTGCAGCTATCCGTTGCGCACAACTAGGAATGAAAACTGCGATAATCGAAAAATATTCAACACTTGGTGGAACTTGCCTTAATGTAGGATGTATTCCTAGTAAAGCGTTACTAGATTCTTCTCATCATTATGAGCATGCGGTAAAGCACTTTGCTGATCATGGAATCGAAATTCCGGGTGATGTAAAGATCAATCTAGAAAAAATGATTGCTCGTAAGCAAGCTGTAGTTGATCAAACCACAGGTGGAGTTGATTTCTTAATGAAAAAAAATAAGATTGATAGGTATGAAGGTGTTGGATCTTTTAAGGACGCTACACACGTAAATATTACGAAATCTGATAATTCTGTAGAAACAATTGAAGCTAAGAATATAATCATAGCTACTGGTTCTAAACCATCTTCTTTACCTTTTATCAAGTTAGATAAGAAACGAGTGATCACTTCTACAGAGGCTTTAAAGCTTAAAGAAGTACCTAAACATATGGTTATTATCGGTGGAGGTGTAATCGGATTGGAGTTGGGACAAGTATATCGTCGTTTAGGAGCTGAGGTTTCTGTTGTAGAATATATGGATAGAATTATCCCTGGAATGGATAAAGCATTATCCAGAGAACTACAAAAGGTAATGAAAAAACAAGGAGTGAAGTTTTATACATCGCATAAGGTTACTGGAGTAAAGGCTACAGCAAAACAAGTAACGATTACTGCTGATGATAAAAAAGGAAATCCTGTAGAGTTTAAAGGTGATTATTGTTTGGTCTCTGTTGGTAGAAAACCATATACCGATGGATTAAATACTGAAGCTGCAGGAGTAAAGTTAACGGATAGAGGACAGGTAGAAGTAAATGATCATTTACAGACTTCTGTAAGTAATATCTATGCCATTGGTGATGTAATAAAAGGAGCAATGTTAGCTCATAAGGCAGAAGAAGAAGGAGTTTTTGTTGCAGAAATATTAGCTGGACAAAAACCACATATTGATTATAACTTGATTCCAGGAGTAGTATATACTTGGCCAGAGGTTGCTGCAGTTGGTAAAACTGAAGAAGAACTTAAAGAAGCTGGAATTAAGTATAAATCTGGACAATTCCCGTTTAGAGCGTTAGGTAGATCAAGAGCAAGTGCAGACTTAGATGGGTTTGTGAAAATTCTTGCGGACGAGACAACAGATGAGGTATTAGGTGTACATATGGTTGGCGCACGTTGTGCTGATTTAATTGCCGAAGCTGTCACAGCTATGGAGTTTAGAGCATCTGCAGAAGATATTAGTAGAATGTCTCACGCGCACCCTACCTTTACAGAAGCTATTAAAGAGGCGGCTTTAGCTGCAACAGATAATAGAGCATTGCATGTTTAAAAGGAGCTTTTTTTAAATCTTATATATCATCCCACTTTTAATTTGAAGTGGGATTTTTTATATATTTTCTAATCTATTTAGAACTTCAGTTTTATAGTTTCGACTAATAGGAATTGATTTGTTATTAAGAACTAATTCTTCATTAGAGAAAGAATCTATTTTTTTAATGGAAATAATAAATGATCTGTGGGTTCGCATGAATTGTTTTACGGGCAGTTTAGCCTCTATGTTACTAATAGTTTCTCTGGTAACAATAGTTGCATTATCGCAATGAATTTTTAGATAATCATTATAACTTTCTATATAAATAATCTCTGAGAAATCTATTTTTTTCATTCTTCGGTCCGATCTTACAAAAATGAAATCGTTTACTACTGTTTCTTGAGTTTTTGTGGAGGATACTTTATGATGAGTTTCAAAATAATTATTTACTGCATTTAATAATCGTTCGAAAGAAATTGGTTTTAGTAAATAATCTACTGCGTGTAAATCAAAACCTTCTATGGCATATTCTCTATAAGCAGTAGTAAAAATAATCTTAATTTCTTTATTGATAGATTTGGCAAATGAAATTCCGGATATTTCAGGCATATTAATATCCAAAAAAATAAGATCTACTTGTTTCGAATTAATGTGATTAAATGCTTCTAAAGCGCTATTGCATATGGCAACAACTTCTAAACGATCGATTTTTGCTATATGACTTGCAATAATATCTCGAGCAGTAGGTTCATCATCTACTATGATGCATGATATTTTAGAACTCATTAGTAGGTGCTTTTAAGTTTTTTAATATTAATTGTACAGTATACCAGTTCTGATTTTCTAAAACGGTAAGTTCATGATTATCCCGATATACTAATGATAATCGTTTTTTTATATTATTTAACCCAATTCCTTTTTTACTTTTTTCTGTAAAAGAGTGAATAGAATTTTTTATTGAAAAATGAATTTCATTATCGATATATTTTAAATGGATATAGATAGATAATTTTTGATCTACAATTTGACCGTGCTTAAAACTGTTTTCTACAAATGGGATTAATAGCATTGGAGCTATTTGTATAGTGTTTTTTATGTTTTCTACCTGTAAAGAAATGTCTAGAACATCACTAAATCGCATTTTTTCTAAGGCTACATAGTCTTCAATATGATTTATTTCTTCTTGTAATGAAACCAAAGGTTTGTCGGATTGATACAATAAATAATCTAATAAATTAGATAGTTTTAGTATCATTTCTGGAGTGTCATCGGATTTCTTTAGTGCAAATCCATATAACGTATTTAAAGTGTTAAATAAGAAGTGAGGATGTATCTGCATCTTTAGATAATTCAATTCTTGCTCCTTTAGTTTTAGTTGAGCTTCTAGAATTCTGTTTTTAAGTTCTTGATTAGCTGTTCTGGACTTATAGTTATGTTGCGCTAGATTTAATGCACTTGCTATAAAAACAACAAAATAGACTGCAATAAATAGGAAAAAAGGACTTCTGGTCATAGGTGCCATTCCTTCATATTTTAGTGATGATAAAAAAATCAATCCATAAAAAAAGGAAATTACTATAAAAAAGGTAGAAATGATAATTGTATAAATACAATAAATTATAAATAGAATATATTTTTCATTAATTAAATATTTAGGTATTAAGATGTCTGTTACAGCATATGTAGTTCCTATTGTTACTGGCATTAGAAATAGAGAAAAGGAGAAAACATAACTGATATCATCAGTGTTGTAACCAAAAAAATAGGTATAGGAAAACAATACTACCACCCAGAAAATAACGTGTAGTAATATGGAAGCAATTTTTTTAAGAATTGTATCTTTAGAGATCATATTGGAGTACAATATCAGTATTTTTTACTTTTCATAATGTATTTTTGGGCGAATAACCATTTTAATGACCGTTATAGCATAATAAAAATGGATGTTTCTCTAGTAAGTATTGATTATGTTAAAAACACAACAAATTTGGTAAACAAGCGCAAAAAAAATATTTCAGAGAATTTAGATACTAGTTTTGAGTATGTTTAATTTAAAAAAATATACACGATGATATCATTATCCATTATTCAATCACAAAATCCAATTCTTTTTTTTCAATTTTTCCAACGTTTAGAGGAAGGAGGGATGTTTTTTATGTTTCCTATTCTAATCATGTTATTACTAGTGTTTTTTTTAATTGTTAAAGCAATCATTTCGATTCGTAAAAATCATGTAGGACTTAATAAGAATATTCAATTACTAAATTCGATTGGTCTTTTTTCTGTAGTATGGGGTATGCTTGGACAACTTATCGGTATTGTTGGTATGTTTGACAAAATGGAGGCAATTAGTGAAATATCTTCTGATGTTTTTGCAGGAGGATTAAAAGTATCCGCACTTCCTCCAATTTTTGGTTTTTGTGTATTTATAATTTCTAGAGCGGCTTCTATAGTATTTACTTGGATTAGTAAAGAATCCGAATAAATAACAGTAACCTTACCTACCAAAAATAGTATAACCTCACTAGGTTATCAATATCAAAAACACTTAATAAACATGATGTTATTATAGATCAAAATGTTTTTTGATCAGGTATTAACGTGTGTTATTTTTCAAACAAATAAATAAGATAGATATGATTAGAAAAGTAATAATAACAGTTCTTTTGATAAACATTGTGACCATACAGGCACAAACATTTAATAAATCTACATTAGACAGTTTTTTTGAATTATTGGATGCTAATGATAAAGGTATGGGAAGCATTTCTATTTATAGACAAGGAAAAGAAATCTATAAAAATTCCATTGGTTATCTTGATTTAGCACATAAAACAAAGGCAAATTCTGAGACGATATATAGAATTGGGTCTATTACAAAAACTTTTACAGCAACAATAATCATGCAATTAATAGAAGATAATAAGTTGGATTTAGAAACCTTATTAAGTGATTATTTCCCAAAAGTTTCTAATGCTGATAAAATAACAATTGGACATATGTTGCGTCATCGTAGCGGTTTATTTAATTTAACAGAGGATGAAGATTTTATGAAATGGATGATTGTACCTAATACTAGAAAACAGATGATAGATAGATTGTTGAAAAAAGAAGGGAGTTTTGAACCTGGAGAAAAGACAGCATATTCTAACACGAATTATTTGTTACTCTCGTACATCGCCGAAGAAATTGAAGGTAAAACATATTCAGAAATTTTGCAGTCGAGAATAATACACCCTTTAGGTCTAAAAAGAACTGCTTACGGAAAAAATATTGATACAAGTAACAATGAAGCTCTTTCTTATGTTAAGAATGATAATAAGTGGGTTAAAATAGAAAAGCATACTGATATGAGCGTGCCGATAGGAGCTGGAGCAATAGTATCTACACCAACAGAGGTTAATATTTTTTACAATAGTTTATTTTCTGGGAAACTAGTATCAAATGCCTCTTTAGAAATTATGATGGATACATCTACAGGAATGGGAATCGGTCTAGGAGGAGAGACCTTTTTTGGAAAACAAGCCTATGGTCATAATGGAGGTATTGATGGTTTCCAATCCCTTACAATGTACCTGCCAGAGGAAAAAATAGTGGTTTCTTATATAGGTAATGGAGTAGTAATGTCACCAAATAATTGTATTGTAAATGTATTAAAAAGCTATTATGATCAGGATTATAAACTTCCAGTGTTTAATGCACCATTAGAGTTTGCTACAGAAGAATTGGATGTTTTTTTAGGGGTTTATATTAGCAAGTCCTTCCCTTTTCAAATTACTTTTACAAAAGAAAATACAACGTTGATTGCCAGTGCTAAAGATGGTCCTACATTTCCATTAGTTGGATATCAGAAGAATGGATTTAAATCAGATAGAGCAGGAGCGACTATTAACTTTAATACAGATGAAAGTACAATGGTACTAGAGTTAAATGGAAATAAAGTATCTTTTAAAAGAAAATAAATAATATAAAAAAAACCTCTGTTTCTCTAGTTACAATAATAAACAGAGGTTTTTCTATTATTTATGTGATCCATCGCAATATGGTGGGTTACTAGTTAATTTACAGGTACATAAATATGCTTCCTTTGCTTCTTCCACAGTAAAAATAGTTGGAGGAGTGCCTCCAGTTGTTTTATGCGCTCCGTTACAAAAAGGTTGGTTTTCACTATGACCACAGGTACACCAGGCGTAATTTTTATTAGCTTCTAATTCACAAGGAACTGGTGAGTCACCACCTCGTATGTTATTCTCCATAATCTTAATTATTTTGATATTAAAATTATTAATTCCTAAATTAAGATTGATTTTAAATTAAGAATGTTTAAATAATCTTCTTTTAATGCTGTTTTAGGAGTGTCATCAGATTATTTAAAGTATTTTTATGTAGAATTAAAGTTCTTTAGATAAAATTTTATATCAACCAATATAGGTTTTGCTTAATTGTGAATTAATAGGGAATCGTGTGAGAATCACGAGCTGTCGCGCAACTGTAAGTAACCATATAGTTTTTATCAATTTATATCCACTGTTTTATTATAAAAAATGGGAAGGATGATAAAAATGTTATAAGTCAGGAGACCTGCCTATTATTGAATTGACTATGCTTTCGCGAATTGAAGTTTTGGTTAAGTTTGATGCACACTAAAAGGGTTTTTAACTTTTTTGGTGATATAACTATATGCATTATTTTAATTCTCTTCATTTCTATAAGCACACTAATTTATACAAAGAGCTTTAAAAATTAATATTAATTTTTAAAAGTTTAAAGTTATGCTTACACACAATCTTGGCTATCCGCGTATTGGTAGCGAAAGGGAATTAAAAAAAGTTTCAGAACAATATTGGTCTGGAAAAACTAGTAGGAAGAATTTACTACAGGTAGGAAAAAACATCCGAAAAGAGAATTGGTTATTACAAAAAGAAGCAGGTATAGATTTAATACCGTCTAATGATTTTTCATTTTATGATCAAGTTTTAGATATGTCATTGATGGTTGGAGCGATCCCCAAAAGATATCAGAGCCTATTAGTTAATAAGCTTAGTTATTTAGACTTGTATTTTGCAATGGCTAGAGGATATCAAAAGGATAGTTATGATATTACAGCGATGGAAATGACAAAATGGTTTGATACTAACTATCATTATATTGTTCCAGAGTTTTATAAAAATCAAGAGTTTACCTTGTCTTCTACGAAAGTAATTGATGAGTTTTATGAAGCAAAAGAAATTGGTATACAAACAAAACCAGTATTAATTGGTCCTGTGTCTTATCTGTTATTAGGAAAAGCAAAAGGAGAAAGTTTTGAAACAATTGATCTAGTGGATAAGTTAATACCAGTATATATAGATTTAATAAAGAAATTGGTTTCTTTAGGGGTGGAATGGATACAATTCGATGAGCCTTTTTTAGCACTTGATCTAACCAAAAAAGAGAAAGAAGTATACAAACAAGCATATCTTAAATTAAAAAGCTCTTTTCCGGATTTAAAAATAATGATAGCAACCTATTTTGAGAGTATCCAAGATAATTTAGAATTAATAGCAAATAAACTTCTTATTGATGCGATTCATATTGATTTAGTCAAGTGTCCAGAACAATTAGATAGTGTATTGGATAGTATTCCCGAACGGATACATCTTTCATTAGGGGTTGTAGATGGAAGAAATATATGGAAAAACAATTATCAAGAGTCATTATCATATATAAATAGAGCGAAAGAAAAGAGAGAAGAAAACACTGTTTTGATAGCACCTTCTTGTTCATTACTTCATTCACCATGTGACTTAGATTTAGAAGCAAATAATGAGAAATTATCCTTAGAGGTTAAAGACTGGTTATCTTTTGCAAAACAAAAATTAAAAGAAGTAGTTACTTTAAAGGAGATTACTCTTTTAGAAAAAGAAGATAAAGTATTTGAAGAATTAGAAAAAAACATAATTTCTCATGCGAATAGGAGTAGTTCAGAAAGAATTCATAATTCAGAGGTTGATGAAAAAGTCAAAGCAATTTCGAAGCAGGATATAGTAAGAAAAAATTCTTTTAACCTTCGTAAAGAAGTGCAACATAAAAATTTAAACCTACCTGTTTTCCCAACTACGACTATTGGATCGTTTCCACAAACAAAAAAAGTAAGAAGTTGGAGATATCAATATAAAAAAGGAAATATTTCTTTAATGCAGTACGAAGAATACATAAAAGAAGAAATCATAAAAGTAATTCGTTGGCAAGAAGAAATAGGATTGGATGTTTTAGTTCACGGGGAGTTTGAGCGTAATGATATGGTAGAATATTTTGGAGAAAAGCTAGATGGTTTTACTTTTACTAAATTCGGTTGGGTCCAGAGTTATGGATCTCGTTGTGTAAAACCTCCTATTATTTATGGTAGTGTAAAGAGACCAAATCCAATGACGATAGATTGGACTTTATTCGCACAATCATTAACTTCAAAACCGGTAAAAGGCATGCTTACAGGGCCTGTAACTATTTTGCAATGGTCTTTTGTAAGAAATGATCAACCTGAATCTATAACTTGTAATGAGATTGCTTTAGCGATAAGAGATGAGGTAAAGGATTTAGAAGATAATGGGATTAATATAATTCAGATTGATGAACCAGCATTAAGAGAAGGTCTTCCTTTAAAGAGTAAATATCATAGTGATTATTTTGAATGGGCAATTCAATCATTTAAAATTGCCTCATCTATAGTATCCAATACTACACAAATACATACCCATATGTGTTATTCTGAATTTAATGATATTATTGATCAAATAGCAAATTTAGATGCAGACGTAATAACAATTGAATGCTCTAGATCTCAAATGGAGTTGTTGGATGCTTTCGCAGATTATAAATATCCTAATGAAATAGGACCAGGCGTTTATGATATTCATACGCCAAGAGTTCCTCATAAAGATGAGATTATAGAATTAATGCATAAAGCACAAAAATACCTTCCTGTGGATCAATTATGGATCAATCCAGATTGTGGATTAAAAACCCGTGGTTGGGAAGAAACAGAAAAAGCTCTTAAAACTATGGTAGGTGCTGCTAAACAATTGAGGAAAGAAGCGTTACAAGCGGTTTAGTTCTTTTTAGTCAGAAGTAATCTTAATCAAAAAATGGCCTCCTAAAAAAGGAGGCCTTGTTATTTAATCAATTTTGTATCGGGAAAAGCAGCTTTGTATCCAAACCAAAACGCATTATGTGTAGGTAAACGATATGCTATTTCTTTAGTTTTATTATTTTCTAAACGATCTTCATATATGGTCCAGGTATTTCCCTTTTGATCGGTAGCGGTAGATTGCTTATTATAGGAGATAAATTTAGTTTTTGCTGTGAAGTATACTCTATGTGATCCACTTTTATCCGTAAATACAGTAATGTTTTTATTATTAATTTGATTTTGATATATGTTGTTTTTCTTAAGAAATTTAGAAGAAATTGCAATGTTTTCATCAGTTTCAGTAGGTAATCTTATTGCTAGTATTTCTTGTTTGTTTTTTAATCGTTTATCTTTTTTGGGAACGGAAAACATTAGTTGATCTGTTGAAAAATAGTTTTTATAAGCAACACCTTCTCCATAATCTCTTTTATGGCCAGTTTGTAAAGATAAAACGGTAGTATTAGGATGTCGCTTTTTCCAAGCTCCCCAGGTTGTAGTAACTACACTTAAGTATTCTAGTTCAATCCCTTTTTCTACTAATGGTCCTATAACAGGCTTTCCCCAAAGAGTATTCCAAAGAGATTGTGTTTTTTGATCATACATTAGTTTGTTTGATCTATAGAGAAAGCCACTGGTTCCCATTTGATATTGGATACCATCTTTTTCGGTTTTGTATAGAATAACAGTTCCGCAAAGTGTACAATATACCCCAGCAACAGGAGTATCTCCAACGATGTCAGTAAACATTTCATGCCAAGCTAGAATTCGTTTAGGATATGCTCGGACATCTCCATTAACAGAAATACCAAAAACAATATCATTGTTGTTAAGATATCTTGCGTTATTTGCACTAATCATTTTAGGGTTTCTAAGTGGCGGAATTCCGTCTTGTATAACACCTCCCCATCGAACCTCATCTAATCTAATAGTAGATAAATTTTCACGATTTAAAAAATAAGTATTAAATCGACTATCTAATGATTTGTGCAATGCTGCTTTAAAGGAATAGTATTCTTTGGTATATGTAGGTTTTTTATTCCAGATATATTGATACCATTTATTAAAATCATATCCATAATTTTTTCTAGTTTTTTTATTTAGAATATTAAATAATTTCAAAGTAGTTGATTGATGGTTAAGGAAATAAAGAGATTCTATAGCTAGAATCTCAAAACTTTCTGACCAGTTAGTTTCAATATGTTTTATAGCAAGCTTGTGTACTTTGGGGTTTGTTGATGTAAAGAAGTCTAAAAAATATTGATGATCTTCTTTGGGAACTTTCTTTAGTGTCCTTTGTTGAGGTATTAGAATGTTATGACTTAATAAAACAAGTAATATTATAAATATATTTTTCATCGGACCAATTTTCTAAATCAGTCGCATGAATTAGTTAATCACGACAAGTTTTGATAAATTTTAGTATTTATGTTCTTATGTATTATATGTTAGATTATCAATAGGTGTATTTAGACACTTTTTAATGCATCGGAGGCAAGTATATCTAATGTTCTGTTTGTGCCTAATAATGTAAGTCTATACAGGTAATAATATTTAGTATTTTATATGTAATATTTTAGATTCTAGCCTGATAGGTGTATAAATCAAAATATCTTCCTTCTGCTTGGATAAGTTCTTCATGAGTTCCTCTTTCTGCAATACCTCCTGATTCAATAACCAAAATTTGATCCGCTTTTTTGATAGTACTTAATCTATGAGCTATTACAAATGTCGTTCGACCTTTCATTAATTCGTTTAAACTTTTTTGAATCAGCGCTTCACTTTCAGTGTCTAAATTGGATGTAGCCTCATCTAAAATAATGATTTTTGGATCTGCAAGAATAGCACGTGCTATAGCTATACGTTGTCTTTGACCACCAGATAATTTAACTCCTCGTTCGCCTATCAACGTATCCAGCCCGTCATCAAATCGATCAGTAAACTCATTTACATAAGCAGCTTTTACCGCTTGCTGTAATTCCTCTTCAGTAGCATTAGGTCTCGGAAAAAGAATATTATCTCTAATACTACCTTCAAATAAGAATTCGTCTTGCAATACTACTCCTAGGTTACGACGATAACTGCTAAGGTTCACTTTAGAAATATCGTGACTATCTATTGTGATAAGACCAGATTCTGGATTAAGGAAAGTAGCAGATAAGCCCGCAATTGTAGATTTACCAGAACCAGAGCTTCCTACTAAAGCGGTAACCGAACCAGAAGATGCTTTAAAACTAATGTTATGTAGTACCTCTTTTCCTTCTTCGTATGAAAAGGATACATTATCGAAAATAATATCTCCTTTTATATTTTCGAGTTTGATCGTTCGATTTTTTTCATCTTCTTCAGGGTCCATATTCATTAATTCTTCCGTTCTATCCAAACCTGCTAATGCTTCTGTAAGTTGTGATCCTATGTTGCTCATTTGAACAATAGGAGCAATCATAAAAGCCAAATACATAGTGAAAGATAGAAATTGACCAGCAGTCATAGTTCCTTCCATCATATAATAACCACCAATACCCATAATTCCTGTAGAGGCAATACCAGCTAACAAAAAAGTAGAAGAACTGGTCATTAATGCAGTTGCAGTCAAACTCTTTTTTACATTTTGAAACAGTCGATCAACACCTTCTTCGAAAACCTTACTTTCTTGTTCTTCTGCACCAAAGCCTTTAATAACTCTAACACCAGCAAGTGTTTCTGTTAATCTTCCTTTCACTTCGGCATTAATAACACCTCTTTTCCTGAAAATAGGGCGGATATATTTAAAGGCTTTTAGAGCTACAATACCAAATAAAGTTATAGGAATAAGAACAAAAAGAGTCATCCATCCGTTGATGTCAACAAGTAAGACTACAGATACAATTGCTGTAAATATGCCACCAACTAATTGAACCAAACCAGTTCCGATCAAATTACGAACCCCTTCTACATCACTCATTATTCTAGATACTAAAGCACCGGATTTAGTATTGTCAAAGAAGCTGATTGGTAGGGAGAGTACTTTTTTCTGAACCTGAGCTCTAAGCTCAGAAATTAGATATTGAGCCTGTACACTTAAAACTCTAGTTAGTAAAAATGATGTAGTTGCCTGGATTAATATTGCAGAACCCACAATGATAAGTAATTCATACAATTGTCCCATATCTTTACTTGGAACGACGTCATCTAATAAAGTTTTACTTTTCCAGGGTAAAATTAAACCGGCAACTCGATTAAAAAAAATTAATATTAACCCTATAAAAACTAAACCACGTCTGGGCCAAATAATAGTTTTAAATGCTTGTAAAATAGTAACTTTTGGTTTCTTTTTATCGTTGGAAGTGTTATTGCTTTGGAATTCTCTCATAAGTTAGTTTTCGGCATTAAAAAGGGAAATAGTATAGTCCAAAAGGCTTTGGTCTCCATATGAACCATGTCCAGGAATTACAACTTCGATATTAGGATACGCTTTTTTTATTTTACGAACAGTGTTTGACCATTCAGAAACATTGGCATCCAGAAGGTTTCCTTTCGAAGCTTTCAGGCTTTTTATCATACATCCACCAAAAAGAATTTGATCTTCAGGAAAATAGGAAACGATATTATCTTTGCTATGCGCTTCACCAAAAAAGGTGTTTACAATTTTTTTGTTTCCAACGTTTAAAATCAATTCATTTTCGAAGACTTCGTCCGGTTGATTATATTTCTTTTCTAACATTAAATTAGCTGTCTTTTTTGATGCAATAGATGGAATACCATATTTTTTAAAGACATCCATCCCTTCATTACAATCTCTATGAAAGTGATTAAAGACAACTCCTTTTATTGTTGTGTTTTTTTCTTTTTGTAGCCAGTTTATTAATTGTTTAGAAGCAACGTCATTAGCAGGAGTATCAAATACGTATGCTTCGTCATCATTTATGAATATAAAGCCATTGCTATCATATTGCTTGCCATTATCTAGAAAAATTTTAGAAATATGAACATAGCTATGATCATTTATTTTGGCAAGCTTTAAGTTATCAGAAACTTTTATAAGATCCCCTTCTTCATTAGGTTTACAGGACATAATAAATACAAGTAATATATAAGTGATCGATTTTATATGCTGTCTAGTCATGTATTTAAAAGGACTTTTTTCTTTTTAAAAAACGCATAGCTAATATATAAATACCTGACGGAATTCCGATCCATACTAATTCACTTAACAATACTTTAATGCCCCAAGTACTAAAGAATTTACTAGCTCCAATGGGTGATACTTGTATCGGTTTCCATGGAAAAAAGTATCTTGTATTATCAAAAGGTGAAAAGAAAGCAATACCTAAACCACCAGAGGTCATAGCATCCAAAACTCCATGTGAAGCAGTACAAATAGTAAAATAGAGTATAAGAAATATTCCAGTTCTGGAGTTTAGTTTTTTATTATAAAATAGTACTGTTATTAAAAAGCCAAGGATTAATGCAAATACAAGCGAATGGGAAAACCCTCGATGCCCCCAAAAATCTTCATAGGCTATTCCGAATTTAAAACCAACTACATCAGCGTCCGGGAGTATAGCGCAGAGCATACCTAATCCCCAAAGCTTAAATGTTCCTAATTCTTTATTGAAACTTTTTCCAAAAGCATAGGCTGTTAATGCATGTCCAAATACTGAAGCCATTAATTATTTGTTATATATTGAAAAGGGATATTCCATTTGGAGTTATGTTCTTTGTCTTCGTAGTTTTTTTTAATTGTAATTATCTGTTCACCTTCCTCAATATCTGAAAGCTTTATATAAGCCAAAACACCAAATTGATTTGTTCGAGAGTGATAATATTTTCGATATTTCGGAGTAAGTTTTATGTTATTTAGAAAAACTTCATTGTATAAATGATAACAATTGAGATAATTAATCTTGTTGTTTAAACTGTTTTCTTTTTTTGAAATACTATCATTATTCTCAAAGTCAGGGCAAGTATTTTTTCTTATTGTTTTTTCGTGTTCAAATATTGGGATAAACAATTTTAAAACTTTTTTTTCTATGATATCTGATTTGATTTCTGGAGTTAATAGAAAGTCTATATTTTTATTTTCGGTTTCATAATAACCGGCGTAGTTTTTTGTACTATCGAAATAATAACTTGTTTTGGCCAGATATAGAATATTAGTATTAGAAATTTGATAAGAAGCAACAAAAATTCCGGATAGTACAAACAAAATAACATAGCGAATTAGCGCTTTATTTTGTTTGAAATTAGAAGCAAAACTCATGGTGATCTGCAATAGATACTTATAAAGTGGCCCTAATATTATGATAGAAGTTAGTTTCACAATTTTGAAAAGCCATATTTGCATTTTTTCATTTTGCTTATATTTTTTTAAACTGGCAACCATTACAAATATTGATTGAAATAATGCTAAAAAAAGTGAAGCTATTGCTGGAATTAGAGCGATACTAGGAGGTATGAATTTTACAAGAAAGTTATAAAGAAATAAATAGAAAGTAGTGAGTACTGCCAAATAGGTATAGATGAGTAAGATTGCAAAAGCAGCAGAAAAGGTTACACTACATAAATCATCTATTTTTTGAATAGAATCCTTTAATTTAGGTAGAATAGCTAATATTCTTTTAGTGTAAATTTCTGAATATACACTATCTTTTAGACTATAATCTGGGAATACTGAGTTTAATCCTACTAATCCAATCCAATAAGCTCTTAGTAAAAAATGAATTACAAACATGGATACTAGAATACTCACGGCTAAAAGTCCCATAAATGATATGAAATAACCAACAATATATTGCTCTGGGACTAACCAATCAATAAACATATTTGTTACCCAATTAATAACTTTAAATAATTGGAATGTACCAAAAATTGCTATTGCAGAGACTAATAGCTCAGCTTCCCAACTTTCATCTTTTAATCGTTGTAACCAATTATTAGGATTTTTAGGAGGCAAATTTTCACTGTTAGTTTCATTCATACAATCATCATTTATTTAATCATATTGGTTTATAGGAATTCATTAATTTTCTTTCAAGAAATTATTTTTTCTTTTTTTTATGTTTCAGGTTAAAAGTTTTATCACCTTTCGTTTTCGGTTTTTTATACTTCTTTTTGATTTCTCTTTTATACTTTCCTCCTAAATTGACTTTACTATTTTTTGCAGATTTTTCGTGAAATGCAGGACCAGCTTCATCATCATTAGGACGTTTGTGAGGATTGTATATTTCTTTAACTTTAGGTTGCTCTTCAGGTGTCAATTGATCGGATACTTCTATCGAATCAGGCAGAGGTAGTTGTGCTATTTCCATCTCCATTAACCCTTCAATTGCATCTAAGAACTCTTCTTCTTTTTCTGTAGTAAGAACAAAGGAAACTCCTTCTTTTTCTGCTCTACCAGTTCTACCAATTCTATGCATATAGTTTTCTGGATATTCAGGCGTATCTAAGTTGATTACTTGACTTACATTCTCTATATCTAATCCTCGGGCCATTACATCCGTAGCAATAAGAATTCTATTTTCACCCTTTCTAAATTGCTCAATACTTCTTAGTCGATAGTTCTGTGTTTTATTAGAGTGTATGATACAAATTTCTTCTTTGTATTTTTTTTCTAATGCTTCGAATAAACGATCAGCTATCTTTTTATACCCGACAAATATTAATGTTTTATGGTAAGTTTCTTTATCAGCTAATAAGTGTTCTAATAGGTTTACTTTGGTATAGAAATTTGGAACTTTATATCCAAATTGTTTAATATTTTCTAAAGGAGTACCACTTTTGGCAACTGATATTTTTTTAGGATCTCGGAATATCTCAGAAATCATTTTATCCACTTCTTCCGTCATAGTCGCGGAAAACATGATGTTTTGACGCTGTTGAGGTAGTATATCGAAAATATTCATTAATTGATGTCTAAAACCAAGATCTAACATTACATCGACTTCATCTATCACTATTTTTTGAATAGATTTTAGCTGTAATGCTCTACTTACTGCTAGATCATATAAACGTCCAGGCGTAGCTACTACGATATCTAAACCTTCTGATACCGCTTGTTTTTGAGTATTAATATTTGTCCCTCCATATACTCCGGTAACTCTAACATTAATATATGTAGAAAGTTTTTGAATTTCATCTACTACCTGAACTACCAATTCTCTTGTTGGAACTAATACTAAAACTCGTGGATTTTGTTGTACCGAATATTTTAGCATTCTTAAAATAGGTAACATATAAGCATATGTCTTACCAGTTCCCGTTTGTGCAATTCCTACAACGTCTTTTCCTGACATTACTACAGAAAATGCTTGCTCCTGAATAGGAGTAGGGGTTTTAAACTCCAAGTCATCCAATGCATTTAGGAGTTGTGTACTTAAATTTAGATCTCTAAAAGTCACTATTATACTAATTTTATACGCGAAAGTAATTTATTTGATATCAATAAATAACAATACACGAATAATATAATATTTTTAATCTTATAATTGGACTTAAAATTTTGTATTTCGTGCCCTTAGGATAAACGACTCAGTTAATATATACAAGTATTTTGAGATAGTGATTTCTTTTAAAACCGTATCTTTATCTACTTTTTGGTAATATGGCAGAACTAATAAAATTATATAACGAGAATCCTCATCCTCGTGAAGTGCAAAAGGTTGTTGATAGCCTAAGAAGTGGTGGATTAGTAATTTATCCTACGGATACAGTATATGGTTTAGGTTGTGATATTACGAATAATAGAGCTTTAGAGCGTATTGCAAAAATAAAAGGAGTTAAGCTGGCTAAAGCGAACTTTTCATTTATTTGTAGTGATCTTAGCAATTTATCGGATTATGTAAAACAAATAGATAATAGCACATTTAAATTGTTAAAGAGAACACTTCCAGGTCCTTATACATATATACTTCCCGGAAGTAATAACTTACCTACAGTTTTTAAAAAGAAAAGAACCGTCGGGATTCGAGTTCCAGATAATAATATTTGTAAAACTATAGTAGAAAATTTAGGGAATCCTATAGTATCTACATCTATTTATGACGAAGATGAAGTTATAGAATATACTACTGATCCAGAACTGATTTTAGAAAAATGGGATAATCTAGTAGATGTGGTTATAGATGGTGGATATGGTGGTAATATGGCATCTACCGTTATAGATCTTACTAGTGGAGAACCTGTTCTTGTGCGAGAAGGAAAAGGGGCAATTGATATTATTTAAGAGACTACATATTTTAACTCATTTCTATAAGTACTAGGTGTTTTTCCTGAGAATTGTTTGAAAAGTTTATTAAAGTGTGAAAAATTACTAAATCCACTTTCATAACAAATATCTGTAATACTAGTTTGTTTTTCGTGTAACAACTTTGCAGCGTGTACTAATCTATATTCATTTACAAATTGAATAAAAGTTTTTCCAGTGTTTTTTTTGAAATATCTACAAAATCCTGGTACACTCATACTTACTTTATCGGCAATTTCCTCTAGTGGAATTGGTCTAGTAAATTCTTCTTGTACAAAATTAAAAATTAGATTAATTCGATTATTATCTTGCAAAGAGGTTTCAATTACAAAACCCTCTGCATTAAGAATAGAGTAGTCCTTAGTTTGTTGCATTTCTTTAAATACCTTCAATATCCCTAATAACCTATCAAATGGATCTAACATTTCTAAAGCTTCAATGCGGGCACCAATTCTACGTTTAGTATCTCCATGAAATACAATACCTTTTTTTGCCTGTTCTAGTAATTGATTTACTCCAGCCATTTCTGGGATATTAAAAAAAGAGTTTCCTAAAAAATCGGGTAACATTTGTATAATTGTTTCACTCTTATTTAGGGTTAGACTGTCTGTAAAACCGCAATGAGGTAGATTAGAACCAATGAGCATTAAAGCTCCATTCCTATAGTAGGACATATGGCTACCTATTTGACGTTTTCCTGTACCCCCATTGACATATACAATTTCAATTTCTGGATGGTAATGCCAAATAGGGGCTTTGTTCATTTTTTCTTGAGAGAAGTTTTCATAAAAAAATGAACTACCAAACTCAGGAAGAATTTTTTCTAAAGAAGGTTTAATACTTTTTTTCATTTTGAGGGAATTTTCTCCATATTAGATTTTTGTAAATATAAGATATTTAAAGTATTAATTTATTGTTAAATATGTGAAATCATATGTTAAATTAGCTTTAAGGGGGTTTTTATGATTTTTATAGGTTAATATAGAACATATATATGCAAAAATAGATGTATTTATAGACATATTCTCTGTCATATATTTGCAGTGTAAAATATTAACAACAACAAAAACCTTAAGTTATGAAGAGAGTTATTAACCTATGTTTGATTGCACTAGTAATCATTACAAGCAGTGTTGCTAACGCAGCAGGAAGAGTTTCAGTTGAGATCACTAATTCGTCGATGGTTAATGTATCATTGACAGAAGTTATAAAAGGAGAAAAATTATTCCTTAAGGATTACCACGGTGAAGTATTATTCAATGTTACTTTAGAAGCAACACCAAGTTATCAGAAGTACTTTAACCTAGGAAATGTACCAGATGGAGTGTATTTTGTAGAAACAGAAGCTGAATATGAAATAAAAGTAACCCCTTTATTAAAAAACCAAAAAGGAGTTTCATTGATTAACACGTCAGCAGTAACAGTATTTAAACCATTAGTTCGCGCAGAAAGTAAATTTATTAAAGTAATGTTTAATAATACTGAAAAGTCACCAGTTAATCTTACCATCTATGATAACGAGTTTAGAGTATTGGAAGAAGTAATAGGAAATGAAGAAGAAGTATTAAAAAGAACATATGATTTTTCTAAAATGCCTAAAGGAGAATATCAGTTTTACTTCGCATTAAAGGACAGAACGTTTATAAAGAAAGTTAGTATTTAATTGTTTTATTATTAACTCAACCACTTGAAAAGCAGCACTAACCACGCTGCTTTTTTCATTTTATATTTTGGTTAAAATAGCATAGATAATGGTCAATTTTGATGTTTTTATTCTATGCTATATAAAGTACCTTTAAAAGATAAATGAATCGATAAAAACGTATAATTATGAATAAAGTAGTAGAAGTTTATTTAGTAGTAGCAGCAATTTTTATAGTTTCTTTTTCTAATACAGTAAATGAGTTCTCTTTTGAAATAGAAGAGTTTTCTTTAGAAACGGATGAATTTTTAAATGGATAATACCTAATTTAACCCTAGTATTTTTAAAAGTATCCAAGTGTTTCTTTTACAGATTCTCTGTAGTTTCTACCTACCGGAATTTTGATGCCTTTAATTTCAATTTCAGTAGTAGAAAAAGCGTCGATATTATCAATAGCAATGATAAAAGATCGATGTACTCTTAGAAATTTTTTACTAGGAAGTGTATTTTCTATGGTACTAATACCTTTGTACGCTATTATTTCTCTCTCAGAGGTTTTAATTTTGATATAGTTTTTTAGACTTTCTATATAAAAGATATCTTTTAGAAATATTTTTTGCATTTTCTTTTCCACCTTTAGATAAATAAAAACATCTTGATAGTCAATTTCTTCTGTATTGTTAATTGTTGGTGGAATGTTATTAGCAGAGTCCAAACGTTTTAATACTTTATTAATTGATTTTAAGAATCGTGAAAAATCTATAGGTTTTAATAAGTAATCTATAGCTTCTAAATTAAAAGCATCTACTGCATAATCACTATATGCTGTTGTAAAAATAACTTGAGTAGAAGGAGTTAGATCTTTTAAGAAATCAATTCCCGTTACTTCCGGCATTTGGATATCTAGAAAAATTAAGTCAATATTCTTATTAGTAATAATATTAAATGCTTCTAATGCATTAGCGCAAGAAGCTATATGTTCTAAATGATTAATTCTAGAGATATAATTTTCAATTATTTCTCTAGCTAATGGTTCGTCATCGACGATAAGACATTTTATTTTGGTATTCATCTAGAGATTTTTAGTGAGATTTAATTTTAAAATAACTTCATATGATAATTCGTTATCATCTATTTTTAATGAGTATTGATCACGGTATAACAATTGTAATCTCTTTTTTACATTATTAAAACCGATACCTCCAACTGAATCATGATCTGTATTGGTATCGCTAAATTTAGAATTTTCTACTTGTAATATGAGTTCTTTTTTCTTGGTAAATATATTAATGACAATCCAGGATCCTTTTGAAGAAGAAGTTCCGTGCTTAAAAGCATTTTCTACAAATGGGATCAATAAAAACGGTGATATTTGATAATCTTTGTCAGATTCAGAGTTAAAACTAATATCTATAGAATCTTCGAACCTTAATTTTTCAAGATCTATATAATTTTTTAAATATTCTATTTCTTTTACTAATGAGACTTTAGGGGTATTGGCCTCGTATAACATATATCGCATGAGTTTCGATAATTTTAATACTGCGGTTTCTGCTGTATTCGATTTTTTTATGATTAATGCATATAAAGTATTAAGTGTGTTAAATAGGAAATGCGGATGTACTTGATTACGCAATTGTATAAGTTCGGTTTCAATTTTTTCTTTTTCTAGAGTTAAGGTTCTTTGTTGTGAGTTATAATAGAATTTAAAAAAACTAAAACCTAAGGGAATGATAGCGGCAATATTAACATCTAAAATTGTATTCATTAATTCTGTTATTGTAAAATAGCCTTCACTGTTCCAACTAGGAAAGTAGATAGGTTCTACATAAAAATAAATTATAGGTCTTTGGATGCAAATACTAGTTACTAATAACAAAATGAGGTAAGAAACTATAAAAGAAATAAACTTTCTTTTTAATAGAAATTTGGGGATTAGCATGTATATAGATATGTAGACAAGTACCATTCTTGCTGGTAAACCAAAAGTTTGAATAGTAAATGAACGAACATAATCATTATCATATGTTCCCCAAGTAATTCCAAAAAATATGATGAGGCCTACCCAGTAAAGTATATGCTTAGATAATCTGTGAGAAAATATATTTTTAAAAAATGTGTTTGTCATTAAGTTGTTTACGAAGAGCTAAAGTCTCAAAAATTTTAATGAAATAACAAAGTTAAGGACGAATTACGTTCAATTTATTACGTACAACATTAATTATTCTTCGAAAACGCTAAAAATTTATATTTCAATCATTTATTTAATTCTTAACTGTTTATACTTTAGATCACGCTTTCTGTATAATGAAGTTGTCATTTTTTTTGAAGCTTGGTAATTAGCTGTTTATTAATTAAAAAAATGATATTTATGAGTACATACTTGATAAAAGTGTTTTTACGTTTATTTCTTTTAACCCTAGTTTCCTTTTTAGGGCAAGCACAGAAATCGGAATTATTAACTCACGTAGAACCGCCATTTTGGTGGGTAGGAATGGAAAACCCTGATTTACAATTATTGTTACATGGCGAGAATATTAGTGCTTATAACGTTACAATTCAATACCCTGGAGTTCAATTAAAAAAAGTCAATAAAGTAGAAAACACAAATTATTTGTTTATAGATCTTGGCATTTCTAAGAATACTCAGCCTGGAATTATATCCATAAAATTTGAAAATAAAGATCAATTTTTTAGTTATAACTATGAACTAAAACAAAAGGTAAAAGATAAAAAAGTAGGACAAAAAATTACACCTGCTGATGTGATTTATTTAATTACACCAGATCGTTTTGCAAACGGAAACACTTCGAATGATTCTACAAAAGACACCAAGGAAAAGATAAAGAGAAATAATGAAGATCGTAGACATGGAGGTGATTTGAAAGGAATACTTGATAATTTTAATTATTTAGAAGAACTGGGAGTTACTACATTATGGTTAAATCCATTTTTGGAAAATGATCAGCCAACATATTCTTATCACGGATATGCAATTTCTGATTTTTATAAAACAGATACTCGTCTAGGATCAAATGAAGAATACAAAACCTTTGTTGATGTAGCGCATGAAAAAGGTATGAAAGTAATTATGGATCAAGTTTTTAATCATTGTGGTTCCGGACATTGGTGGATGCAAGACTTACCATCAAAAGATTGGGTAAACCAATGGGATAGGTTTACTAAAAGTAATTTTACAAATATAGCCGCTTCTGATCCTTATGCTTCTGAAAGTGATTTTAATTTACTAACAAAAGGGTGGTTTGATATTAATATGCCGGATCTAAACTTAGAAAATGAATTTCTAGCTACTTATATGATTCAGAATTCTATTTGGTGGGTTGCATATTCCAAAATAGATGGAATTCGATTAGATACATATCCATATCCTAATAAACAAGCAATGTCTAAATGGATGAAAGCGCTTACAAAAGAATATCCTGACTTTTATATGGTAGCAGAAACCTGGGCAGAAAGAGCATCTTATTTATCTTATTGGAATAATGATAGAGCTAATAGAGATGGATATGTTTCTAATGTAAGCAGTGTTAGCGACTATGCTTTATATTATTCAATGTTAAGAGCTTTTGGAAAGAATGGAGATATTTCTGAGTTGTATAAAACACTAGCAGAAGATTTTGTATACGGAAACCCTGAAAATAATAAAGTTTTTAATGGTAATCATGATGTAGATCGTTTATTGGCTTTATTAGATAATGATGTAAATAAACTGAAGCTAAGTATGGTGTTTACGCTTACTACTAGAGGAATTCCCCAGATATATTATGGAGATGAGATTCTAATGAAAAATAGGAGACCAGATGGTAAAGTAAGACAAGATTTTCCTGGTGGATGGAAAGAAGATGGTAGAAATGCTTTTACTAAAGAAGGTCGAACTACAGAAGAAAATGATCTGTTTGAATATGTGAAAACAATTCTTAATTGGAGAAAAAATGCATCATCTATTCATAACGGAAAACTAGTGCATTACCAACCGATTGATAATGTATATGTATATTTTAGATATACAGATACAGAAAACACAATGATTATTATTAATAATAGTGATAAAGATTATAAGAGTTTTAAGTTAGCTCGTTTTCAAGAATCATTAGAAGGATATAGTCAAGGAAAAGATATTTTATCAGGAAAAAAGTTTGATACTTTAGAACAAATAAATTTAGCTAAGCATACCGCAATGGTTATTGACTTAGCTAAATAATATAAGTTTTAGTTATAGAAGATCTTTAGGTATAGATTATTCAGATTCAATTTCTTCTAGATCTCCTTCGATCTCTTCAAGTTCATTTTCTATTTCCTTAAGTTCTTCTATAGCTTCTTCTTTACTTTGTTCTTCTTTTTGCTCAAATTCTTCATCAACAGCAATTTCATCTTTTACCCATAATGATTTAGATCCACTAGCTACAATTACTAAAACTCCAATAGTTAAAAATAGGAGTGATAGTTTTTGTGGTTTTTGTTTCTTCTTAGAAATATAAAAAGCTCCAATACCAGCTAACAAAGAAACAATACCAGGCAATACACCTATAGTTCCAAATGGCAGTATTGCCATTATAATTCCTAAAAGAGCAGCTATGGCAGCTATAGATATTAGTACAATTCTCATATGATTTAATTTTTTAATCCAGAGGCTTGAGTTAGGCTTAGTTGTCCGGTTCCGGCTGGAATACTAAATTTAATTAATACAGGAACTTTATTATTATCCGCAGTAAGGTAAACAATGTTTTTATTAGTTCCTTTAAGGGAGTTATTATTGACTGCTATTTTATAACATTCTTTATTTCCCATTGTTTTCGTGCTAATAGTTTCTTTACCCAATAGTTTTAGATATGCAGTTTGAGGTTTTCTATCAAATAAAATTGTTATTTTTTGGTTAGTACCTACCGGTGCTTTTTCTATGTCCATATTACGAATATGATATAAAGTAGAGACTACATCATACGTACTACCACTCATTTTTAAAACCTTTGTATTAGGTTCTTTTTTCTTTTGCATAGTAGCTTTTATAGTCTTTTTTTTATGACTATAAACATATTTTTCCTTCTTTATATATCCACCTTCATTGATATCCCTTTTATATAAATAAGGTGTAAGATTAGCTGGATTTACATATGCTTCATATACATCTCTAATTTTAAAAAAAGAGTCCCATTTAGAATAAGTAGAAGCGCTACATTTTAACCTAAGATAATTGCTTTTTCCTGTATTAATACGAGTGGTTTGCATGGTTACTTGTGCCAAATTAGTTAATAAACCAGACATATTATAGGAAGCGGTGTATACAAGTTTTTCATTTTCACCGATAGAAGTGTTCGAGTTCTTCTGAGCTTTTATGGTTGTAAAACAAAGAAGAAGTGCGACAATAAATAATTTTCTCATTATTTTTTATAAATATTAATAACTAATAAGCTCAAGGGCTTTTTTATTCACTAAAATTCAATTTTCATACCATTCTTAAAATAAAGAATAAAAAAAGGGTTAATAGTAACATTAACCCTTTTCAAAAATACTTTATATTTTTTTAATTACCGCCTTCGGTTGCTTTTTTCATTCCATCCTCGATCATATTATAGAATTGATCTAATTTAGGAAGTACAACAATTCTTGTACGTCTGTTTTTAGCTTTATTAGCTGCACTATTGTTATCAGCTATTGGCACATAATAACTTCTTCCTGCAGCAGTCATACGTTTTGGATCTACACCAAAATCTTTTTGTAAAACTCTGACTACAGAAGTAGCTCTTTTTACACTTAGATCCCAGTTATCAAGTAACACTTTGTTCTTAATTGGCACATTGTCTGTATGTCCTTCTACTAAGAATTCGATATCAGGTTTATCATTTACTACTTTAGCAACTTTACCTAATACTTCTTTTGCTCTTGTAGAAACATTGTAGCTACCGCTCTTAAATAATAATTTATCAGAAATAGATACATAAACTACACCTTTCTCCACATTTACTTCAATATCTTCATCAGCAAGGTTTCCTAAAGCTCCTTTTAAACTAGTAACCAATGCTAATGTTACAGAATCTTTTTTATTCAGTGCATCATTCATTGTTTTTATCTGTAGATCTTTTTCTTTAATACTTTCTAAAGATCTCTCTAGGTTCTCAGCCTCTTTGGTAGATAATGTAGCTAAATTACCAACATTATTTAAAAGGGCTGAATTTTGATTTTTAAGATTACTTACTTGATCTCTTAAAACTTTTAATTCAGAACTTTCACTTGCTTTCTCTTCTAAACAATTATTTAATTTAACTGTTGCGGTATTTAAAAGATCTTGGGTTTCTTTTTGCTTGGCTTCTAGATCTGTAAATTTCTTCTGTGATACACAAGAAGATAATAATACAGCCATTGAAGCTCCGATAATCATTACTTTTTTCATTAGAAAATCTGTTTTTAGTCTTATTCTGGTTATATAACTCAAAATTATTAAAATTGTGACGCATTATCGTACCATTAACAATAATTTAATGAATATAACCCTACAAATGGTTAAATAGTTTTTTGTTTAAAATATAATACTGCCATACAACGGAAGAAACGGAATAATATTTCCTTGTAGCCCTTGATTTTTTACGTTTTTTAACAAAAGTTGGCAAATTTTTGTAAAAGCTGAAATGAGCTTTAAGAATTGCTAAACAATGTGAGGGTTTTCCTTCTAATAAAAATTTAACACCTGCAATTCCATCTAACAGTAATCTAACTAAAATAATATACCAACTAAAAACTCCAGAAGTGTTTTTTACTATCATAAGTAAACTATTTCTGAAGTTAAGAAATGTTTTTTTTGGATTCATAGCGTTTAGTGTAGCACCACCGAGATGGTATACTTTTGATGTTCCTATATATTTAATTAGGTAGCCATTATTTTGTATTCGCCAACACAGATCAATTTCTTCTTGATGCGCAAAGAAATCTTCATCCAGTTTGCCAACTTCCTCAAAAACAGATTTTCTAATAAATAAACAGGCGCCACTTGCCCAAAATATATCTAAAGTATCATCATATTGACCTTTATCTTCTTCAAGTGTATCAAAAATTCTTCCTCTACAATAAGGGTACCCGAATTTATCAATAAACCCTCCTGCTGCACCTGCATATTCGAAATAGTTCATCTTTTTATAATCTAAAATTTTTGGTTGTATTGCACCAATTTTTTTAGAATTTTTAAAAGCTTCAGCAATAGGGGTAAGCCAATTTTTAGTAACCTCTACATCGCTATTTAGCAGGCAATAAATATCAGCATCGACCTTGCTTAAAGCATCATTATATCCTTTAGAATATCCTCCATTGCTGTCATTTTGGATAATTTGTACTTCAGGAAATGATGTTTTAATATATTCTATAGAATCGTCAGTTGATGCATTATCAGCAACATACACTGATGCTCCTTCTGAATGGTTTACAACAGATGGTAAGAATTGTTCTAATAACGAACGCCCATTCCAATTTAATATGACAATAGCTATATTCACTGATGCAAATAAAAAGCAAATAATAATAAATAGCTATTTATAATCAGGAATATCTTTTAGAAAAGTGTAACGTTTTTCTTGATAATTCATTTGACAATAATAATGGTCCAGACCATTAGTGATCATAAGATATTCTGAGTTCAATACTAAGTTGTATCTGGCTATTTGATCAAACACCTCTTGCGTAATTCTTACAGAATGTGATTTACATTCAATAATCAAATAGATACTGCCATCTGGGTTAAAAACAATAATATCATAACGCTTGTTAAGATCATTAACTTTGATCAGCTTTTCTACATTAATAAGGCTTTCTGGATATTTCTTTTCTTCAATTAAATAATGAATTGTATGCTGTCTTACCCATTCTTCCGGAGTAAGAATGATAAATTTTTTGCGTATTCTGTCAAAAATAGAAACTTTATTTTCGCTACTTTTGAACCTGAACTGATATGCTGGAAAGTTAAGGTTTTGCATAGCACAAATTTGATGATTTTTTCTGAATGGATGAAGTAAAACAGATAGTAAGCGATATTAAGAATGGAAATATTAAGCCTATTTATTTTTTAATGGGCGAAGAACCATACTATATTGATAAAATTTCAGAATATATTGATAAAAATGTGCTTGCAGAAGAGGAGAAAGGTTTTAATCAAATGGTTTTATATGGTCGTGATGTTAGCGTAGAAGATATCGTTTCTAATGCTAAGCGATATCCAATGATGGCAGAACGTCAAGTAGTTATTGTAAAGGAAGCACAAGATCTTTCTAGAACCATTGAGAAATTAGCGGATTATGCAGAAAACCCTCAGCCAACTACAGTTTTAGTAGTTTGTTACAAATATAAAAAGATAGATAAACGAAAAAAACTATATAAAATAGTTGCTAAGAATGGTATTATCTATGAAAGTAAAAAACTATATGAAAATCAGGTAGCTGATTGGATAAGAAGAGTTTTAGCTGGATCAAAATACACTATAGAACCAAAAGCTTCTCAGATGTTAGTGGAGTTTTTGGGGACAGATCTAAACAAAATCAATAACGAGTTAGAAAAACTAAAACTGATTATTCCTAAAGGGCAACCTATTACAGCTGATAAAATCGAAGAAAATATTGGAATAAGTAAGGAGTTTAACAATTTTGAATTAAGAAAGGCGATAGGTACTAGAGATGTTATGAAGGCATTTAGAATTATCAATTACTTTGCCCAGAACCCTAAAGATAATCCATTAGTAGTTACCATATCATTGCTTTATAGTTTTTTTTCTCAGGTTTTACAGTATCATGGATTACCGGATAAATCTCAGCGTAGTGTTGCCAGTGCACTAAGAATCAATCCATATTTTGTAAGTGATTATTCTGATGCCAGTCGTAATTATCCTATGAAAAAGGTGAGTCAAATTATTGCGCTATTAAGAGAAGCAGATGTTAAAAGTAAAGGAGTAGGAGCTACAGGTCTTCCTCCAGGAGATATTCTGAAAGAATTACTTGTAAAAATAATGAATTAAATTTTTGCTCGTTTATTAGAAACGGTATGCGATATTAAATGTACCATATCCATGATTTTCTGTACTATTTAATACTCCTGTTGACCAGTGATAAATAAAATTGATTGATATTTTATTCAAGGAATAATACAACCCACTTCGTAGATGCCAAGAAATATTATTTAGATCATCTATCCCATAAGCTTTTTCATCGAATAAATTACCTTGTATAGTTGCATTATATGCAATAAAACGTGTTTCTGCATTAAATTGAAAGAATAATTCGGAATGTTTTTTAGGTAATAATAATGAGTTTTGAAAACTACTAGATTTAGTAACACTTTCAAATTCTCCAATTCTAAAACCAGCCTGAGGAGTAGCCCTAATGTATAGATTTCCTAGATAAGCATCACCACCCACGTAGGTACTAAACCATTTAGAATTAGGGTGTAAGTCATAGGTGAAAGAGCTTTTTAAATTAAATATGAATTGATCTTCTAATTGAAACTGCCAACCATCATACACGGGATCATCAGTAATATTTTCATGAAACCAAGTTTGTATCTCTCCAGCTTGTGATGACGGCCCAATGATACCGGTCAAAATTTCAGATTTTAAGAAAGATCTTTCAAAGGTATACGTTGTTCCTAATGATACATATAAGAGTCCAGCAAATGGACGATCAAAATCATCTCTATCTTCTATTTCTGGAGTAGCAGCAAATATTCTTACTAACGACGGAGTGTATCCTTCAATTTTTGCACCCAGCGAATAAAACACATCTTTTTTATTTTTAAATAGTTTTTGTAGTCCTAAGAATTTGGTAGTGTTAAAACTATATTCTATTCCCATACCATAAGAATAGTATCGATCAGAATCACGAAAAACTGCAAAAATATCGTTGTCTACAATCACTTTTAATTCTGATTTAAAAGCTTCTTTCTTAGCCTGGGATAATAGGTTAGAAATAGTTATTAAAGAAATTAAAAATAGAGATATAGTAATTTTTGAATTCATTTAGACTTACTTTTTATGCTTTTACCTGTAAAAATAAAAAATCAGTCTTTTTGAGTATGTACTTTTTAACTTTTAAAATTATCCCAAACAATTTTATGTTTTTTAGTATTCTATTTTCTGATCTTTTATGAAACATACATATTAATACTAATTAATGGTATTTTAACTAAATTAGGAATTGAATCAATTACATTTAATAAATGAAAATGTTTCGTTTCTTTAGGAAATCAATTTTTCCAATACTCTTAGTTAATTTCATAGGAATATTAGGATATAGTATTGTCATTCCTATTCTTATATTTATCGTTACGGATCTTGGGGGCAATGGATTTGTTTATGGAATTTTAGGTGCTACGTATCCTTTTTTCCAATTTATTGGAGCTCCAATTTTAGGTAGACTTTCTGATAAAATAGGAAGAAAAAAAGTATTAGTAATTAGCCAAGCAGGTACATTTATAGCTTGGTTATTGTTTTTAATAGCATTAATTCTTCCAAAAATACCATTATGGTCTTCTGATTCTGGGTTTAGTGGTAATTATATTATGACACTGCCATTGGTTTTACTTTTTTTAGCAAGGATTTTTGATGGTTTTACTGGAGGTAATGTATCTGTTGCTAATGCTTATTTATCAGATGTCTCAACAGATGAAGATAGAGATAAGAATTTCGGAATGATGGGTGCTTCCACAAGCTTAGGTTTTGTTTTAGGACCTGCTGTAGCAGGCCTTTTAGCTTCCACAGTTTTAGGAGAAATATTACCTATTAGTTTAGCCGCTATTATCTCGTTAATAGCAATTCTAGTTATTTTTATCAAATTGCCAGAAAGCAATCCGTGTATGGTAGACACAGGAAGTTTAAACTTTAAATCTTTCAGAAAGTTTTTTCAAGTAGAGCATAAAGATTGTTTTGTAAATAATTCTGCAGAAGAGGGTAGCGATAATAATACATTGAAAGGAGTATTAAAGCAAAAAGGAATTCCATTATTATTTACTATTTATTTTTTGACATTTTTGGCCTTTAGTTTATTTTATGCTGGTTTGCCTTTATATGCTTCTACCACATTAAAATGGACAGCAATTGATTTAGGAATGTTTCTTGCGTATTCTAGTTTTATAATGATTCTAGTACAAGGTCCATTATTGTCTTTCTTGTCAGGTAAGGTTTCTAATATCATATTAATTATTATCGGAGCGCTATTTTTATCTCTAAGCTTTTTCTTTCTCTCCTTTAATAACTTAATTGTGCTTTATATAGCAAATACGATATTGTCACTTGGAAATGGACTTATGTGGCCAAGTTTTTTATCCCTTTTGTCAAAAACAGGGAATCCAACGATGCAAGGAGCAATTCAGGGATATGGAAATAGTATGGGAAGTTTAGCAAGTATATTCGGACTTGTTCTAGGAGGAATTATGTTTGAAAGTATAGGAGTAATTATTTTTATTATAGGTTCTTGGATATTTTTAGTGATTCTGCTTTTGTTGTTTATAAATTATATCCGAACAAGGAATACTAAGACAATAGAGAATCCTGCTGCAGAGGTAATATAGATGCATTTTCTAAGGAATTGGTAAAAACGAAAAATCTTTTACTTCAGTCATCACAAACGAGCTTTGTACTTTAGAAATATTTTCTAGTGAAGCTAATTTATTAGAAAGAAAATACTGATAACTTTCCATATCTTCTGCATATATCTTAATTAGATAATCAAACATTCCGGCTACGTGGTAGCATTCTACAACTTCTGGAAATTGCTGAATGTCTTTTTCAAATTTTTTAAGATAATCTGTTTGGTGAAGGTTTAAAGTTACATTGCAAAATACCATCAGTTGTAAACCAACTTTTTTTCTATCGAGAATCGCTTTATACGATTTGATAAATCCTTCACGTTCTAATTTTTTTACTCTTTCAAAAATAGGAGTGGTAGTAAGGTTTAATCTTTCTGCAATCTCTTTGATTGTTATTTTTCCATCTTTTTGTAATAAATTTAGAATAGATCGATCTGTTTTATCCATAATATTTTTCTTTTTCAATTGTCATAAGTAATCAAAAATAGAATAAAATTCTTTTTAAATTATAATAATGTGTTTTAATTCTAAAATTTGACATTAAAATAGTTTTTATTTCTTTTATAACTAATTTTATATAGTTATAAACGCTAATTATTTCTTCTATAGAAATTCATTAGAACAATTAATAAATACAGTAAACCAAAGAAATGAAAGATCACAATTTTAATCCAGAGAGTTTAATGATGACATATGGTTATAAGCCAGAATTGTCTGAAGGAGCCATTAAATGCCCAATATTTCAAACATCAACTTTTGTTTTTAAAACAGCAGAAGAGGGGAAAGCATTTTTTGAATTAGCTTATGGTCTAAGAGAGAAATCAGAAAAGGAAGAATTGGGATTGATCTACAGTAGAATTAATAACCCTAATCTAGAAATTTTGGAAAACCGATTATGTCTTTGGGATAAAGCAGATGATTGTGCTGTATTTGAGAGTGGAATGTCTGCTATTAGTACGGTATTATTAGAATTCTTAAAGCCAGGTGATTTATTGGTATATAGTAATCCAGTTTATGGAGGAACGGATCACTTTATTCATCATTTCTTAGATAAAATAGGAGTTGATACTATTGGGGTAATGCCAAACCAGAGTATAGAAGAAGTGGAGCAAATGATAGAAGCTTCGGGTAAGGCAGATAAACTTTCTATGATTTATTTAGAAACCCCGGCAAACCCAACCAATGATATTGTAGATATAGAAAAATTTAGTCAGATTGCTGCTAAATATAATACAGAGGATCGAAAAGCACTGGTTGCTGTTGATAATACATATATGGGACCTTTATGGCAACATCCATTGCAGTGTGGTGCGGATCTGGTATTGTATTCTGCTACCAAATATATAGGAGGTCATAGTGATCTTATTGCTGGAGCGGTTTTAGGAAATGCGGAATTAATGATCCGAGTTAAAACTTTACGTACTTTTTTAGGTAATATGGTAAGTCCGCATACAGCTTGGTTATTGTTAAGGAGCTTAGAAACACTAAAAGTACGTATGGATCAGCAAACTAAGAATGCTCAGATTGTAGCTGATTATTTAGATAAACATCCTAAAGTAGAAAAAGTGTATTATTTAGGATTGTTAAAAGAAGGAACAGAGGCGCATAGTATTTATACGAAACAATGTTCTGCTCCAGGAGCAATGGTTTCTTTTGATATTATAGGTGGTGAGAAAGAAGCATTTATGTTTCTTAATAATCTTAAATTAATGAAACTAGCAGTAAGTTTAGGGGGGACGGAAAGTTTATCAGAACATCCTAAAACTATGACACATGCTGGTGTAAACGAAGAACAGCAACAACAGATGAATATTACGGATCAATTAGTGAGATTGTCTATTGGAGTAGAAAGTGCTAAAGATTTGATATGGGATCTAGAGCAAGCATTGGAAAAGGTTGATATAGCCAATGCTTTAGAAGTAGAAACTGTTTAAAAATAGTTATCCAAAGTTAAAAAGCCCAGGTACAAAGTGTCTGGGTTTTTATATTTTACTGTTATTCTGAAAATTTCTCATTTAATAAATCCCATAATTCCGTATAACCATCATCATATCCTAGTGCCCAAATACCAACGCCTCCTATTTTATTGCTTTTTATCCAATCATATTTAATCGATAGCGATGTAGTGTCTTCGAAAAATAATTGTCTGTATTTTTTGCTGCTATCTTCAATAATCAGGTAACTTGAAGAACTTTTTTTATCAAACTGAACTGGTATTTTTAGTGAGTCCATATATATATTCTTTATCGTATGATACCTTGGATGGGATTTAAATTTATTAACTATTGCACCTATTTCAGAACTATTAGTATACCACTCAGCTCCGTAGTAAGGCAATCCAATAATTAGTTTACTAAGGAGTATCCCCTTCTTGTTATAATAATCAACAGATGTTTCTAAGCCATTTCCAAATAGTTGACTTGTTTTAAAAGGAGTTACAGGTCCTGTCGTTTTACTAAAACTACCATAATAATCATATCCCATTAATGTATAAAAATCTATATATGGATCAATAGCTTGTATGTCAAAAACATCATTCCAGTCAATTGCATAAAGACATAGAGATATCATATAATTAGGATTATCTTGTTTTAGGCTTTTAGAAATTTCGATAATAAAATTAGTATAGTTTTCTTTATCTTCTTTTGATACTCCTTCAAAATCAATATTTATACCATCCGCAGATCTAAAAGCGAGTAAACTTGATATACTATCTATTAGTGTTTTTTGAGCTTTTGGATTTTTTAAGAATGTACCGTTGTTTTTACCACCAAAATTAGAAACTGATAAGAACACTTTACAGCCTTTTGTTTTAGCACTATCAATTAACGGTGTAGTTTTCCATTGATGAATACTTTTGTAGCAGCCCGTTTCTGATTGTATCTCATAAGAAAAATAGGAGAGTCCCCATAACATGGAAAAATTATAATTTTTATAGGAAGAGCCGTTAGCGTATATATGCCAGCCAAATGTTTTTATATCTGGATGCACCTTTCCTTTTTTGTGAATTATTTTTTTGTGTACTCTTTTATGTAAACTATCCCATTGTGATTCTTTTTTAAAGCTATAATTTTCGAATTTCTGATTTTGTAATTGACGATCACTAATGTAACTACTATTATTAGATTGTATTGGGCTTCTATTCTTTTGCTCAGGTTCGTTATTAGTATTACAGCTGATCAAAAGAATAAGTGTGCTAATGATAAAGAATAGTTTCTTCATAATATTTTAGAATTACTTACATAATAAATAAAAATAGCTTTATGTTTTTCATTAAAACACCTGAAATTATAATAGATTTTATAAAAATGATGCTATTTTAAATATTTTTTTAATACAATAAAACAACGTAAACAGCTGTTTGTTAGTGTTTTGTTTGTTGTTAGGGGATATCTCACTATGCATTTCGGGTGTTTTCCCCCATTGCGCTGTTTGTATTCCTGAAGTATATTTGTACCGGAAATAATTAATAAGGACAAACTAATAATTTTTACACATACAGCATTATGAACTTACTGGGCATTAACTTTCGTTTTATTTTAGATTTTTTACAAGAACTACCTAAAGCAAGCAGTCACGCTATTCATAGATAATATAATAGCTAAATATGAAATAATAAATAATATCATTATTTCATATGATTAAAAAGACCACTTAAATTTATTTTTAAATAAAAATTCAGATCATATAAAACAATTTTACACAAAATATTATGAAACCATTTCGTATAAATTTCAAATTTTTAAAAAAATTTTTAAAAGAACTTCCGAAGGCTTGTAGCCATGCGATACACAGATAGGATGTGATTGTCAATTGGAAGAAACAGTATATTAGAATTTTGGGGGAAATTCTAATACTTAGTTATAATAATGGGGACAAAAAACCGGATGTTTATGCATCCGGTTTTTTATTTATTTTCTTCAATTCTTAAATCACTGAATGATAAATTTCCTACTAGTTTTATCCGATTTAAGGATGTATAGTCCGCTAGATAGTTCTGATATGTCTATGTTTAGTTCTTGAGAATTTACATCTAATTTCATTATTTTTTTTCCTGTAATATCATACAATCTTAGGTATAGATTTCCTTTTTGATATATAGTAATATTTGATCCAGTTGCAGGATTTGGAGTAACAACAATAGCTCCTGTATTTTCTTTGTCAAATCCTACATCTTTTAGTGCTTTTGGTAAAGCTGTTAATACTATAATTTTTTTGGTTCTTTGGCCTGTATTATCTATAGCAACTACCTTAATTCTATATCGGCCTTCTGCAACATTTTGTAACAGAGGGTTTCCTCCCCAACCATATGGAGCTTCAGTGTCTATTCTGATTAATTCTTGATTGAGATATAATCTAACTTCCCTAATACCATCAGGATCATTGGCATCAGCTCTAACTATTAGATCATCTCCAGCGAATAGTGTGGTTGCTTCCGTAGGTTGCAGAACAGTTAATTCTGGTTCATCACCTGTTCGATAGTCTTCGGCATTAAGTCCTATAATGTTAATCCTAATATCGATACCAAAAGTTTCCCCGGTTGCTCTATCCGATATAAATTCTGTTATTGTAGTGTAAGTACCTCTAGAATCTTCTTCTATACCATATCTTCTTATGTGTTCTTCTAGAGTTTCCTTATTTGTAAAGTCATATGTTCTGTTTCTTATAGTAGGAAAACGACGAAAATAGCTATGGCCAAACGGGTATGCTCCTAAACGATCCGTTATAGTTCCGCTTACTGCTACTATAAAATCTCCTCTATTCACATTAATTTGAGTATCCATTTGTGCATTAGGTTCTAAGTCTATACTCGTGTCGGTGTCGAACACATCTGAGCTATATATTGCTTCATTAGTGTTATCTAATTTCCTGTATATTTTATTTCTTGTAAACCCTGGGATTTTTACATTAACAAAATTTAATTGATGATCTGGAGTCGATTGAGTTCCAGAACCATCAGTAAAACCATCATTTCCCCAATCATAGTAGGTTGTATTTACTACGCATAAATTATCTGTAGAACCGCCTAGAAGACCAGCTGCATTACCACCCCAAAATTTTCCATTTCGAATCATATATCCAAAATTAGTCGTAATATATAAAGCTCTATTTGTGTTCCAGACTCTATGATTATCTATTATTGATAAATTATGATGATATGCCTGTTCAGCTCTAAATTTGGATCTAAATCCACTACTACAACCATATGCTTCATTATCCCTAAACTCTAATAATGGAACTGCAGCTCGATCTACATATTCTTGTAAAGGAAACATATCGACTGGATAGACATTAGCTCTTACTTTATCTCTTAACCCTACAACGGTACCAGCAGCATCGTATGCATATGCTTCTCTAGAGGAAGCGGCTATATTATTAATCATTCTAACGGCTCTCCCAACAAGTGCATAAGCCTCACCACCTCTGAAATCATCATCTAAAATCCTTTCTACTGCTGCATTAATAGTGCTGGGTTCATCTCTATGTAATTCTGCAAAATAATAATTGGGATGATCGGCCCTAGCTGTCGTAACGAGGTTATCTTCCCAAATACCTGTTTCAGAACCACTTTCTGCTACCATACCTGCTCCATTAATAAAATAAACCACATTATCTTTAAATGATGCGTGACTATCGTGGTGTACCATACCCCATCCAGGAGAACCCCAAACGGCTAATCCATGTGCTTCTGCCATTCTGGTTTGAGAATCTTTCATTCTATGGAAATGCATTGCATATCTTCCTCTTTGATTCTCGATGTTTTGGGGTAGTGCTTTTTCTTCTATAAAATTTTCTATTTCAACAATAGGTTTATTATAGTCATCTCCGTCAGTTCCTCTTCTTCTTAAGTCAAATTTAAAATCATCAAGAATATTCGATTTATTTGATCTTCCTAGGTCTTTAAATGATGCGTTGTGTATTTTTACATCCGTTGTTCTCATAAACATGGTGTGACCGCGACGCGTAACATCATCATTTTTATTGTTATTTCCGTCTGTGAAATTTATAGATTTAAAGGTAATATTTCTTGTTAAATTTGATAAATGACAAAAAAGGTTTTCTTCGACAATACCAGTATGTGCATAAATAGTTTGGTCATCAAAAGTAATATTAGTACCATCGATAGATGTGATTATAAACTCCTCATCTTGGGTTCTAGTAGGGTTAGCTACAGAGTTCCTGAAAATCGATTGAGTCCCAGATAAAACAACTTGATCGCCTACTTCCCAGTTTTCTGGTATGGACTCTAATGTTACATTGTTTTTTCTTCGAAGAGTTGCCTCTGTAGTTCTTAAAAAACCAGTTTTTTCTTGCCCTAAAATTGTTACTTTTCCCATGGTCATTAAACCTAAACTAGCTTGTTCGGGATCCCATTCGTATCTTCCTAAAACACCAGGGCCATCACTAAATAGTCGATTATTAAAATGATCATTCATAAGTTTTCCATCCGAATAGTGACTTCTTGCTTGATTGTTCCAGCGTGTACCTGTAATATCTCCTCGTTTTTTACTTTCTATATCAAAAGGTTTAAAATGAATATCAATCGTACCGGCATTTGGTAGGTTAGCTTTTATATCTAACTCAGACATCATACCACAGAAAAATGTATCTACAATTAGTTTCCTTGGAGTATTAGAAGGTGCTCTAAATATCATTTTACCTTCATTTCTTATAGCAAATATGTGGGCATTACTATTTACATTGTATGTTATGGTGTGTTCCTTTTTGATTACTACAATGGCTGATAAACCAGGTATAGATCCTGTATTCCAGGTATCTGGGTCATTCCAATCGCCAGTTTTCATAGAAGTATGAGTTGCAGTATTGTCAGGAATGATATCCGACATATTGATCATTTGTGCATATCCCGAAGGTGAGAAGTAGATTAGGGAAAGTAATAGATAGAAATATCTATTGAGATTAGTTTTTTTCATGATTTTGTAAACGTTAGTATTAATGTTAAGATCCTTATAGAAAAGGACTAATGAATTTTGAAAAGAACAATCATATTAAATGAATAAAAACATAGCAATTATTTAAGTTTAACTATATTCAGATTGTTCAATACTTTTTAATACTAGAGGGAGAAAAGATTGTATTTGTAAGCTTTATTTTTTTTTACATAGGCATTATGTTATAGTTAAATGATGTAGAAGAGATTAACTAAAATTAATTCTGGTTTTAATAATAGATAATTACTTGAATTGTAAAACTATTTGTATTTAAAAGAAAATCAATTATTAAAAGGTTGATTTTGTGTAATCAGAATGATTCATTGGAGTTGATAAAAGGTAAACAAAAGATTGTTTTTTGGCGTGTAAAACACTGTTTATTAGTGTATTATTGATTGTTAGTTTTGTTTTGGTATTTTTTTGAAAATAAAAATGACTTTTTTACTTTATTAATATAGAACAAGGAATATCTTCATAAAAAGATAATTCGAAAACTAGCATACTATCAAAAAGAAATATCATTTAAATAAAAAAAAAGAAGATAGTGGAAGATTGAGAGTGATTTTCTTTCTGTTTTTTTATGCCACTTTTTCGTTTGCACAAACAGGAAATAATATCATTAAAACTAATGAAATTGATAGTTTGATATCTGTACTCGATAAAAATTATAATGAACCAAAAAAGTTATACAATATTCTTGATGCTAGTACTAAAATAGATTACCCTAGGGGAATTAGTAAAATGCATCTAATACTAAGTTTTTATTATAGAAAGTTGAATAAAATTGATAGTGCTTTTTACCATATCAATAATTCTATAAGAATCAGCAAAAAAAATAACTTAGATAAACAACTGTACAATTCCTATTTATCATTGGGAAGTATATATGGTAGAATTAAAAATTATAAAAAATCATTAGAGTTTTATCTTAAATCATATAATTATTATAAGAAACAGGGTAATGATAAACATAATGTCATACTACGTGCATTACAAATAAATATTGCCTCTACTTATAGTTTGTTAGGAGATTATGAGCTAGCTAACAATTATTATATGCAAAATCTTATGGATCCAGATTTTGAAAAAAGTTCTATTCATTATTGTCAATTACATCAAAATATAGCTTTGAATTTAAAGAGACAAAAAAAATATGAAGAATCTTTAATCTGGTTAAATAAAGGTTTAGTGATTTCAGAAACGTATCAGCATCATCTAATTAAGAATAATATTTTAATTAGCCTTTGTGATGTTTATTTACTTATGAATAAAAGTGAAGAAGCAGAAAGAGTTTATTATTTAGTTGGTAATGATTTTAATTGGGACAAAGATTTCTATTTAGGTATGATTTACTTAGGGATGAATAGATTGAAAGAATCGGAGATACTATTTTTAAAGCATATAGAAAGAGAAAAAGATGACCGGAAAAGCATGGAGAGCTATCTAAAGCTTTCAGAAGTTTATTCTAAAGAAAATTTGTGGAAAAAGGCTAAAGAAAACAAAGATAGATATTATGCTATTAAGGATAGTTTAACTTCATTAAATAATAAAACTGTTATCAAAAATAATGAGATCGGTTTTAAACTTATTGAAGAGGAATTACTAAACAAACAACTGGATATAGAGAATAAGCTTTTAATTTCAAAAAATAAAAGGCAGAGCAATATAATTACAGGAGTAGCAATTATATCATTAATAGGAGTTTTATGTTTTTTCTTATTACTCAAAAATATTAAAGTTAATAGAGAATTGAAGGAGACAAAAAAGAACGAGAAACAACTTTTAGAAGATAAGATTGAATTAAGGGAAAATGAGTTGCATATGACTTTAGTCGCAATAGCTAACCGTCAAAAGATGTTTGCAGAGATCAAAAAAGAAATTGATAAGTTTGATAAATTTGACCCAAACACAAAAATTTTAAAAAAGAAAGTAAAGGACTTAATGGTGTCTGGAGATAACTTATCTGCTATTAGTGATAGAATAGAATCGAGATATCCAGGTATGGTTACTCGTCTTAAAAGTGTTCATCCTCAGCTTTCAAATACAGAGATTAAATATTGCATATTCACAAAACTTAATTTAACCACTAAAGAAACAGCAAGTATTCTTGGCGTATCTGCTGATACAGTAAAGACTTCTCGAAGTAGGATTAAGAAGAAAATGAACGTGTCAGAATCTTTAAGCCTGAAAGAATATTTAGATCAGTTAACCAGTACTTAGTAAGCCGATTAGAAAAAAATGATATTTATTTTTTCTGAATCTTTATACTAGTATTTCCAATATTTAAAAAGTAAATCGTCGACGATACAAGATGCGAAACATCAATGGTATTATTTGTAATTGATATAGTTCCTTTAGAAGTTAGTTTTCCTTCAATTGTAAAAATAGAATAATCTAAAGGTTCCTGTACTTTAAAATCTACCGTAATAATAGAGCCTACGGGATTAGGATGAATACGTAATGTTCTATTATCACCATTAACTTCATCAATACTCAATGTTGTAATTTCACCATTTATATCATATTTCGAAAAGAAATCCCAAATTAAAGCAGAAGCATCAATGTCGTAATTAGTTCCAGATGAGTTGAAATTAGAACCGGGCCATTTGTGTCCGCCATTATTTATTTTATAATGTTCAACACGTGCTCCATTATCTCCATTTTTAAATACTTGATATTCTACAGTAGAACCATCATCGGGAGCAGTATCAGCAAGGTTAGTAATTTCTGCTGAGGTTTCGCAATTATTAAAATTTGCCCAGAAACTCATTACATCCGGAGTAGATTCTATCCAATTTGCTCCTTCATAAGGTACAGTTGTATCAGATGTTCCATGGATTTCCATTACTGGAATCTGATGTGATGGATTACAAGTATTTGGTTGGTTTTTATTCATTGTCCCCGTAACCGAAGCTATAGCTGCAATACGCTCACTAAGCTCACAAGCTAATTTATAACTCATAAAACCTCCATTAGACATTCCGGTACTATAAATTCTACTAGCATCTATAGTGTAATTTGAAGATATTTCATCAATTAATGCTTCTGTAAAACCAACATCATCAATAGTACTAGTACCCCAACCTACATTAAAATGAGTATTTCCGGAGTTATCGACAGTACCCATGGGATGAACAATTAAGAAACCTTCTGTATCTGCAATAGGTCTAAAATCTCCATAAAACATCTGATCATTAGCGTTGGATGTGTATCCATGAAAATTAAAGACTAAAGGAGCTGAAGATCCATTACTATATGATGCGGGAACATATAAAATGTATTCTCTTGTTATTCCGTCATGTTCTAAAGTGCTGTTTATAGTTTGTTGAGCAATTCCACCAATAAAAAAACCAAATATGAAAAGGAAATTGGTGGCTTTTTTTTGAATTAGATTATTTTTTTTGGTTTTAAAAGAGAACATATTATTTTTTGATTTTGTGTGAACTTAGATTTACAAGTTAGTTGATTTCTAGAATAACGAATATTTTACGATAGTTAGTATGATGTTAATTTTTTTAATTAGAAAAAACAAAAAAGCCAGATTTTATTGATAATCTGGCTTTATTTTATGATGTGAAATTTATTATTTCAGTGCACCAACCATATCTTCTGGTTTAACCCATTGATCAAACTCTTCTTCCGTAACATAACCTAATGCAACAGCTTCTTGTTTTAAAGTAGTTCCATTTTGGTGAGCAGTATTAGCAATTTCTGCAGCTTTGTAATATCCTATTTTTGTGTTAAGAGCAGTAACTAACATTAATGAATTATTTAATAACTCTGTAATCCTTGCTTGATTTGGTTCTATTCCTTGCGCACAATGAACATCAAAAGAAACACAAGAATCACCTATTAACTGGGCACTCTGTAATAAGTTTGCAGCCATAACGGGTTTAAAAACATTTAGTTCAAAATGCCCTTGCATTCCACCAACATTGATAGCTACATCATTACCCATAACCTGCGCACAAACCATAGTTAATGCTTCACATTGAGTAGGATTTACTTTTCCAGGCATAATAGAGCTTCCGGGTTCATTCGCTGGAATGATAAGTTCACCAATTCCACTTCTTGGTCCAGAAGCTAACATACGAATATCATTTCCTATTTTATTTAAAGAAACAGCTATTTGTTTTAATGCTCCATGTGTTTCTACAAAAGCATCGTGAGCTGCTAGTGCTTCGAATTTATTTTCTGCAGTTATGAACGGTAATCCTGTAAACTGAGCAATGAACTCAGATACTCTTTTAGCATATCCTTTTGGAGTATTTAAACCGGTACCAACAGCAGTTCCACCTAAAGCGATTTCTGCTAAATGTGGTAATGTGTTTTCCAGAGCTTTAAGTCCGTGATCTAACTGAGAAACATAACCAGATAATTCTTGACCTATTGTAAGTGGAGTAGCATCCATAAAATGAGTACGTCCAATTTTTACAACATTTTTAAAAGTTTCTGATTTCTTTTTAAGTGTATCTCTTAATTGAGTAATACCAGGTATTGTAACTTCTAGAATTTTTTTATAGGCAGCAATATGCATACCTGTTGGAAAAGTATCGTTAGAGGATTGAGACTTATTTACGTCATCATTTGGTTGAATTGTTTTTTCACCTTCACCGATTGTTTTACCAGCTATTTGATGTGCACGATTAGCAATAACTTCATTTACATTCATATTACTCTGTGTACCAGAACCAGTTTGCCAAATAACTAAAGGAAATTGATCATCGTGTTTTCCTTCTAGAATTTCATCACATACTTGCGCGATAAGATCTCTTTTCTCTATCGGAAGAACTCCTAATTCACAATTTGTAAAAGCTGCAGCTTTCTTTAGATAAGCAAAACCGTATACAATTTCTAATGGCATTGATGAAGGTGCTCCAATTTTAAAATTATTTCTGGAACGTTCCGTCTGTGCTCCCCAAAGTTTATCAGCAGGCACTTTTACTTCGCCCATTGTATCTTTTTCTATTCTATATTCCATAGCAATGATGATTTGTTTTTCGAACGGCAAATTTAAGAATTTGTAGAGCTTTTTCTGAATAAAGAATGTACTTTTTAGAGAGGAAATTGATTAAAGTTTTAGTTTTAAAAATAATTTATATTAATGCTATGAGATAAAAAGAAGAGTTGTTATCTTTGGCAAAAATTGAAATTAGATTACTATTATGTTCGAATTTGATCAATACCTTGGTTTCTTAGCATTTTTAACGATCCTTACTATTGGATTTTGGTTAATGATATTCTTGTTAACATTTGTTGTTCCTTATTGGATTTTTGGAGCTACTATTGAAAACTTTAAATTAAAGCAAGAGGCTAAAAGAAAGGCTAGAGGAGAAGCTTAGATAATAATAGACTTAGTTATATATTAAAAAGAGGGAAATGATTAAATCATTTCCCTCTTTTTAATTTTATTGAATTTTGGTTTTATTTATAAATACTAGAGTTGTTTTTAGATCAGTTGATTATGGCCTTCCTTCGAATTCTTCGCCGCCACCATTGAAATTATTTCTAGATCGTTGTCTTTTCTTTTTTTGATTAAATCTATATGTAAATGACATGGTAAAGCTTCGTTCTCTCCATTGAAATTCGCTATCTGTAACAAACGTTTCGGTAGTTGATACACTTTGGCGTTTTCTGCTATTAAATAAATCACTAACATTAAAAGTTAAGGAAGCTTTTTCTTTAAATAGATCTTTACTAAATGCCAAATTCACACTTAGTAACCCTTCGCTTTTGGTTTGAGCATTTTCATTAGGCCCAGCATAAAAGGCAGTAGTTTGCCAATCTATTTTAGCAGGCAAGGTAATCTTATTATTTAAACGTGCAAACCAACTAAAATTATCTGCATCAAAATTTTGTCCATTAAAATCTCCTTTTATGTTGTTTTGAAAAGCATTAAAATTACCATTAATTCTCCATTTCTTGCTAGGATTATAGGTTAAGGTAAATTCAAATCCATAGCGATCAGAACTGGATAAATTTATAGGATTTCTTCTAATAATAGGAACTATAGTTCCATCTCCGATAGTAGCGGTGTCACCAGTATCTTCTGCGATAAAAGTAAATATTTGGGTAGAACGATTGTAATAAATAGATGAATTAAGAGTAAGTTTTCCCATTCTATTTAAATACCCAAGATCAAATACATTGGAATAACTAGGATTTAGATCCGAATTTCCTTGAAATATGTTGGTAGCACTGGACCTAGAGGGGAAAGGATTGATAAATCTAGATCGAGGTCTTCTTATTCTTCGGTTATAACCAAGTGTTACACTCTGTTTTTCTGATAATTTATATCCTAAATTTATGGTAGGGAATATATCGGTATATATTTTTTTATTAAAATCACCACTTGTTTGTTGATCGATAGTTATTCTTGTGCTTTCTAATCGAAGTCCTAGTAAGTAAGAAAATTTTCCTGCTTTACTTCCAAATTGAGTATAAGCAGCATTTACTTGTTCTTTAAAAATTAGATTGTTAGATAAATTAGTATCTGTTGTTACAATACCATTATCATCAAATTGAACCAAGAATTCAGTGTCTAATTCATTAAAGTTTCCTCTATAACCTAATTCAAATTGACTTTTCTTTCCTATAGGTAATACGTAATCGGATTGGATAAGAATACGATCTTGTTTTTCTAAAGTATTTACCAATTCTATGGTAGAAATATTTTGTTGAGTAATTCTAGAGTCTTCCTCTTCTTCACTGTTTTCTATCTGAAAATCAAAAGTTAATTTATGACCACTGTCATTAAAATTTTTGTTGTAATTAATAGAATATTGTTTAGTGATGTCATCTTCTACCTCAGGATCAAAACGCAGGTTACTGCTTAAAATATTACCATTAGCATCAGGTTCTGTTATTAAATTAGATGTGTTACTTTCATTATCACTAGAACGATATAAAAAGGACCCTGTAATGGATGAGCTATCATTTATATACCATTCTAATCCTACATTAGTGTTAAGACCCTTACGTATTCTGTCGAAATCTCTTTTTTCATTTAAAAAAGTATCGGGTTCATCAACCTGAGTATCAGAATCAAAATTGAAAAATTGTGTCTCAGATAATGAATTACCAGGAACTTCACGATAATTGTACCCAGAAGTCGTGAAAAAATTTAAGTCTCCTGTCCTATAATTTAAATTTCCCGAAACACCAGCTTGTAAAGGATAGCCAGTGTTAAATGTAAGAGCTCCATTTAATCCTTGTAATTTACTTCGTCTTAATATGATGTTTAAGATTCCTGCAGTCCCTTCGGCATCATAACGAGCAGAAGGAGAAGTTATAACTTCTACACGCTCTATAGATTCTGCGGGTAGTTGTCTTAAAGCATCTGTGCTATTTAATCCTACTAAACCAGATGGCTTTCCATTAATCAATATCCGTACATTATCATTTCCACGCAGAGCAACATTTCCTTCTACATCAACGGAAACAGAGGGAACGTTGTCTAAAACATCACTTACAGTACCTCCGCTAACTGTAAGATCTTTACCAACATTATATATTTTTTTATCAAGTTTTATTTCGACTGTAGTTTTCTCTGCGATTACGACAACATCATCTAAAGCTTCAGTATCGAGTCCTAGACCAATTGTTCCTAGAGCAGTGTTTTTAAAGACTCTTTGCTTTAGTAGTGTTTCTGTTTTGAATGAGATAAATTCTATAGAAATATTGTATATTCCTGCTGGTACTTGAATATTAAAACTACCATTGGCTTGAGTAATTCCACCTGTGACAATTTTATTCTCTTTAATACTAAAGAAAGAAATTGTTGCATATTCTAAAGGTTCATTAGTTTCTTTATCAATGACTTTTCCTGTTACTTTTACTTCTTTTTGTTGCGCAAAAGACGAAAATCCTAAAAATACGACTAATAACACTAAAATATATTTTCTCATACTTTCTGTTTTGATTGGGTGCCCAAAAATATAATTAGGCTATATGCATAAGGGTTAAATACGTGTTAAATAATGTATATTATTTATAATCAAAGCATTATGAGTTATAATAATTAAGTTAATTTAACAAAAAGTTGATTATACTGCATATTTATTGGGATTTGAGCGAATTTAGTTACAATAATGAGGCAATAATTATAGTGTGAAATACGTTAGGGTTTTTTAGTTTTGTAAACAAATTTTGCTAAAAAAAAAGCTAAATAGATAGTAATACAAATTAATAAATTAGGGTTTATGAAAAAACTTTTGACGAATAAGTCTCTATTGGTAGTAGCGTTTATTCTTAGTTCTTCGATTTCAATGTATGCTCAAAGTCATAAAATGGCGCTGTCTTTAACAGGTGGTTATGTCGACGGAGGTTTTGGAGGTTTAGTAACGTTGGATTATAAAGTAAATGAATTCGATTATTTACAATTTGGTGTCCAAACCAACTTTACAAATTTAGATTTTAATGAGATAGAAATACCGGTAAACCTTTACGCATTTAATGCAGGTTTCTTTTTTGATGTTCTTAGGAATAATAAAAGAACATTCGCACTTTCATTAGGAGCAGGAGGTACTGTAGGTAGTGAAGTTATTAATAATGGTGATGAAGATTTAGAAACCGGAGAAAAATTAAATATAGAACCTAGTAGTTTAGTTTTCGGGGCTTATGCAGGTTTGGATGCGGATATTTTCTTAATTCCTACGGTAGCCATTAACATAAAAATTCAGGAAACATATCATTTCAATAGTGAAATAGGGGAGCTTACTCCATACTTTGGTGCTGGAGTGAAATTAATATTGAAATAAGTATTTAGAAGATTTGTTTTAATAAAATTGTTTAAAATTATAATATAAATAAGAGATGAAAAAGTCTTTACAATATATAGTATCAGGACTAACCTTTGTATTTTTAGTATTTGCTTGTACTAAAGAAATTACTGAGGATTTAGTTGTTTTTTTTAAAGTTGAGTTTAGTGAAACTAATATCGATGCTTTCGTTGATACTAAAGAAGAATCAAGTTTTTCAATTGTTGGTGCTGGAGATATAGAGGCAGGAGATTATCAAATAAAATATAATGTAACAGAGGGTACAGGTTCTTATTTTTTAAATACTATTGAAGTAGTAGAAAATGAATTTGTAGACTTGCCTGAAGGACCTGAGTATACCATAGAATATCTTGCAACATCAATAGGTACGAATAAAGTTACAATTACAATTAAAGATGGGTTAGATAGGGAAGAGGAATTTATACTAACATATAATGTAAATGATACTGATTTTACATTTGATGTAGTACCTACAGAAGAAGGAACCTATGTAAATGGAGAGATTGACTTAAACTTAAGTATAGCAGAAATTAGCGAAGCTACTTATGAAGTACAATATGTCTTTAATGCTCCTGTAGATATAAGTACGCAAGGTACAGGTAGTATTGGTGTTGATGATACATTAATAGAACCAGAAACCTTAGTAGAAATTCCTGTAGGTGATACCTCATGGCAATTTACAGGTCTTACAATTGGAATGGTAGAAATAGAATTTACTGTAACTAGCAGTTTAGGTGTTTCTAAGACTAAAACGCTTCAAATTGAAATTGGAGATACACCAGATTTTACGTTTACCGCAACATTAGATAGTGATACAGTATATACAACAAACTCAGGTGCTGTTATAAATTTTGTTATTACAGAAACTACAGGTACATCTAGTTATGTAATGAATTATAGAACTTCTAATACAGGTAATATAATGTATAATGGAGAAACTTATCAAGCTGGAGATAATATTCCAATTCAAGCTGGTGCAAGTATTGGAACTTATATAGGAACTTCAGAAGGTGAGCATACCTTGGATTTTAGAGTTGATAATTCTAATACTGTAACAGTATCAAGAGAAGCATCTTTAATTTTGAATTTCAGAGACCCTGATGGAACTCCTCCGGTTATAGAATTAATTGGTTCTAGTGAAATAACGGTTAATATTGGAGATTCGTTTACAGATCCTGGAGCTACAGCAAGTGATGATATTGATGGTGATATTTCTGCGAACATCACAGTTTCTGGTTCGGTTGATACAAATGTTCCTGGTTCATATACTTTAGTATATAGTGTAGAGGATTCATCAGGAAATACAACTTCAGTTGAGCGTATTGTTAATGTAGTGGATAATATTCCTCCTGTAATTACAATTATTGGGGATAACCCTTTTGTGGTTAGGTTAGGTGATGCTTTTAACGATCCTGGAGCCACAGCAACTGATAATGTGGATGGAAATATAAGTTCTGGTATTACTTTAACAGGTTCTGTTAACGTAAATGTTGTTGGCGAATACGTGTTAACCTATATGGTTAGTGATATTGCTGGTAATGAAGTTTCGGAAACAAGAACGGTTAATGTTATTAGTGATAATCCACCAGTAATTACTCTTGTAGGTGATAATCCTTTAGAATTAAGTTTTGGAGTGGCTTTTAGTGATCCTGGAGCAACTGCTTCAGATGATATCGATGGTGATATTACTGATCAGATACAAACTTCGGGAACTGTTGATGTTAATACACTTGGAGGGTATATTATCACATATAGTGTAAGTGATTCTTCTGGTAATACTACAGAAGTAACGAGAACCGTAAATGTTGTGGATAACACAAGTCCAGTTATCACTTTAGAAGGTACTAATCCTTTTCTAGTAAATATTGGTAATGTATTTAATGATCCAGGAGCAAATGCAAATGATAATGTTGATGGTAATTTAACAGCGAATATTACAGTTTCAGGAACTGTTGATGTTAATACACCGGGAGATTATGTATTGACTTATAGTGTGGAGGATTCTTCTGGAAACTCTGCTACAATTACAAGAACCGTAAGAGTTATTGATAATATCCCTCCAGTTATTACTTTGGTAGGGGCGTCTACTATTACAATATTACAAGGAGGTAGTTATACCGATTCTGGAGCAACTGCTTCGGATAATGTTGATGGAAACATAACTGCTCAAATAGTTACAACAGGTAGTGTTAATGTAAATATTCCAGCTTCTTATACAATAGAATATAATGTACAGGATGCAGCAGGAAATAATGCGATAGAGGTAGTTAGAACAATAATAGTAGAATCTAATATTAATTTTAATAGATTAACAGGTGTTCTTACTGCGCCGGCTGGAGCAACGGTCCAAGTTTCAATGAGTTCTGGAGGAACAGGAAGTGGTAACGCTGTAATAGAAGCTCGAAGTACAAATAATACTAATTTGGGTATTGGAATTACTTGTTGGGGGTTAACTGGCGGAGCTCAGTGTTTAGATGCTGATGGAGATGGCAGCGATGAAACAAGTGGATTTACATTTATAATGCCCACAGACGGAATAGCAAATTTCACAGGATCACATACTCCAGATGGAACAAGTATAAATAGTGGAACCAGTTTTAGTATTCAGGTAGCTGGAGAGACATTTAATGAAAACATGGGGCCTGGAAATGAAATACCCCAATAATGATATAGTTGAATAGTTCAATAAAAAAAATGCTGAAAACTTATGTTTTCAGCATTTTTTTTATTTTATAAGATCTGGATTACATTTTCGGGTGGTCTCCCAATAATCCCTTTTTTATTTTTTATTACAATTGGTCTTTCAATTAGTTTAGGATTCTCGCACATAATTCGAATTAATTCAGAATCTGTCAAGTCTTTATTTTTAAACTCCTGTTTCCAAATAGCTTCATTTTTTCTTACTAAATCAATAGGCTTTATTTCCAAAAGGGTTATTATTTCGGTAAGCTTTTTTTCAGTTATTGGAGTTTCTAAATATTTGATAATTTCTAAATCTTCTTTTTTTTCCTCAAGTATTGCAAGACATTGTCTAGATTTACTACATCTTGGATTATGATAAATTGTTGTCATAGTTTTAATTTTTAGTCTTCATTTTTTTGCCCCATCATCATAAGATATGCTTTTAAGAAAGCGTCAATATTACCATCCATTACTGCATCTACATTCCCAGTTTCTTCTGCAGTTCTTACATCTTTAACTAGTTTATAAGGATGCATAACATAATTACGAATTTGAGATCCCCATTCAATTTTCATTTTAGAAGCTTCAATTTCATCACGTTGCACTTGTTGTTTTTTGAGTTCAAGTTCAAAAAGTTGTGATTTAAGCATTTGTAATGCTTTTAACCTATTTTCTTGCTGTGATCTAGTATCTGAACAAGATATCTGAATTCCGGTAGGAAAATGCGTAAGCTGTACTTTTGTTTCTACTTTATTTACATTTTGTCCTCCAGCACCACTTGATCTAGATGTTATGATTTCATAATCGGTAGGGTTAATGTCAATTTCAATTGTGTCATCTGCTAATGGATATACATATATAGAGGCAAACGAGGTATGTCTTTTGGCATTACTATCAAAAGGAGAAATTCGTACTAAACGATGTACTCCATTTTCACCTTTTAACCAACCAAAAGAATACTCTCCTTCAATTTCTAATGTTACAGTTTTAATTCCAGCAACATCTCCACCTTGGTAGTTAAGTTCTCTAATTTTGTAACCCTGCTTTTCTGCCCACATCATATACATTCGCATAAGCATGCTAGCCCAATCGCAACTTTCTGTTCCCCCTGCACCGGCCGTAATCTGAAGAACGGCACTCATATTATCTCCCTCTTCGCTTAACATGTTTTTAAACTCAAGATTTTCTATAAGATCTAAAGCGAGGGAATGACGTTCATTAACTTCTGTTTCGGTAGCATCACCTTCTTTGTAAAACTCGTATAGTATTTCTAAGTCGTCAACAAGAGTAACGCTCTTTTCATATTCAGAGACCCATTTTTTTTCAGCATTTAATGCGCGCATTAATTTTTCTGCTTCTTGAGCATTATCCCAAAAATTAGGAGCATAAGTTTTTTCTTCTTCGTTCGCTATTTCTATTAATTTGGCATCAATGTCAAAGATACCTCCTTAACGCAACCAGGCGCTCCCTAAGATCCTGTAAAGTCTCAGTATTAATCATAATTTAATTATTTTTGACAAAAATAGGATTTAACACTTCAGTAGGAAATAATTTTACTATTATTTTATAGTTTTAATGCTTTTGCAAATCACATAAATCATTTTCAATGAAAATAAATATCACCTGCTTATTTTTAGTAGTTAGTCACTTTCTTTCCGGACAGTTTTTAGAAAAACAAAAAGATTTGAAAACTTTTAAAGGTTATTTTAATTTTTACTACAATCAAAGTAAGGACGAAATATATCTAGAGGTAAATAAATTGGATTTAGATTTTTTATATGTTCATTCACTTGCTACCGGTTTAGGATCTAATGATATTGGTTTAGATAGAGGGCAGATCGGAGATGGAGTTATAGTAAAGTTTAAGAAGGCCGGAAATAAACTATTATTGGTACAACCTAATCAAAGATACAGAGCAATAACAGAAAATAAGTTAGAGAAAAAAAGTGTAGAGCAAGCATTTGCAAAGTCTGTTTTGTTTGGTTTTCCTATAAAAGAAAAAAAAGGAGATAGTTATATTATTGATTTAACACCTTTTTTATTGCAAGATACTCATGGGATTATAAATCGATTACAAGCTCAGAATGAAGGCTCTTATGGTATAGATAAATCGAAAAGTGCGTTGAGTTTAGAGAGAACAAAGGCTTTTCCTAAAAATATTGAGTTTGAAGCTTTGATAACATATAAAGGATCGCCTAAGCGTGGTAATATTTGGTCAGTAGCGCCTGATTCAAAACTGCTTACAGTAACGCAGCACCATTCTTTTGTAGAATTACCTGATAATAATTATAAGAAACGCAAATTTGATCCAAGAAGTGGAGCATTATCTATATCTTATTTAGACTATGCAACTCCAATACAAGAACCAATAGTTAAAAGATATATTAAAAGACATAGGTTAGAGAAAAAAAATCCTGAATTACCGATTAGTGAGGCAAAAGAACCTATTATTTATTATTTAGATCCTGGAACACCAGAACCAGTAAGATCTGCATTGTTAGAAGGTGCTAGATGGTGGAATCAAGCGTATGAGTCGATTGGTTTTAAAGATGCTTTTCAGGTGGAAATGCTTCCTGAAGATGCTGACCCAATGGATTTAAGATATAATATGATTCAATGGGTGCATAGATCTACAAGAGGATGGAGTTATGGAGCAAGTGTAGTGGACCCTAGAACTGGAGAAATATTGAAAGGTCATGTAAGTTTAGGTAGTTTAAGAATTCGTCAGGATTTTTTAATCGCTCAAGCGTTATCTGATAAACCATATGCAAACGGAGATAATGATTATCAACCAATGTTAGAAATGGCTTTGGCTAGAATTAGACAGTTATCCGCCCATGAAGTGGGACACACTATTGGATTTGCTCATAACTTTGCGGCTAGTTCAAGTGATAGAGCTTCCGTAATGGATTATCCCCACCCATTGATAAGAATAAATGATGATAAGATAGTTTTCTCTGAAGCTTACGATACTAAAATAGGTTCTTGGGATAAGGTAACAGTGGCATATAGCTATTCTGAATTTAAAGAAGATGCAGATGAAGAATCAACATTAAATAGAATTTTGGATAATGCTTATGCTTCTGGATTGCGTTTTATATCAGATAGTGATGCTAGACCGCAAGGGGGAGCTCATGGTTTAGCTCATTTATGGGATAATGGGAAAAATGCTTCTGCTGAATTAGAGAATCTCTTGTCAGTAAGAGCAAAAGCAATTGATAACTTTTCTAAAGATAATATAAGAACTGGTGAACCATATTCGGTTTTAGAAGATGTATTCGTTCCGCTATATTTTTTTCATAGATATCAAACAGAAGCGGCAGTAAAATTAGTAGGAGGACTAAATTATAATTATGCTATCAAAGGAGATCAACAAACAATTGTAGAAACTATTTCTGCAAAAGAACAGAAAGATGCCCTAGAACAAATATTAAAAACTTTGTCGCCGGAAGTATTAGCTATTCCAGAGGATAAACTAAAGTTGTTTCCTCCAAGAGCTTTTGGATATAATCGTACCAGAGAATCCTTCGGAAGTAAAACAGGAGTTGGATTCGATGCATTGAGTGCAGCTTCGACTGCAAGTGATATGAGTTTATCACTTTTGCTACATCCAGAAAGAATTTCTAGATTGATTCAACAAAAAAGCTTAGAATCCAATAGTTTAGGTGCTGAAGAAATGTTCGATAAAATTATTAATACAGTTTTTGAAACTGCATCCAAAAATAATTATCACAATGAAATTAGGTATGTTGTAAAAAATAATGTACTTAAACATTTAATGAATCTTACAAATAGTAAGAATACTTATCCGCAGGTGAATGCGGTTGCATTTGGAACTCTAAAGAAAATAAGAACTTTGCTTAATTCTGAAAAACAAAAAGGGGTAAATAAAATATATAATGATTATTATATAAAGCAAATTGATGATTTTATTTCTAGACCTGAAAAATTCAAAGCATTACCTTCGCCAAAAATCCCAGACGGATCTCCAATTGGAAGTTTTCAATGTAGTTTCTAAAAAAAACAGGTGTTAATAATAAAATAATTACAGTAGTACATGATAATAGACCTTAGAAGTGATACAGTCACTAAACCTACTCCAGAAATGCTTAATGAAATGATGAAAGCCGAGGTTGGTGATGATGTGTATAAGGAAGATCCAACGGTCAATGCTTTAGAAGAAAGGATAGCAACAATGTTTGGTATGGACAATGCACTGTTTTTTCCAACAGGAAGTATGGCTAACCAAGCAGCAATTAAAATGCATACGCAACCAGGAGAACAGTTAATCGCTGATAAGTATGCGCACGTATATAATTATGAGGGGGGAGGAGTGTCTTTCAATAGTGGAGTTTCTTGTAAATTAATTGATGGGCATAGAGGTATGATTACTACTAACCAGGTTTTAGAATCAATTAATCCGCCGGATTTTTACCACAGCCCTTTGACCAGTTTAGTGTGTTTAGAGAATACTACTAATAAAGGAGGAGGAGCTTGTTATAATTTTGAAGAAATAAAAAAAATAAAAAAGATTTGTGATGATCATAATTTGGGCTATCATTTAGATGGAGCAAGGTTATGGAATGCTTTGGTAGCTAAAAATGAAACTCCAAAGGATTATGGACAATTGTTTGATACTATTTCCGTATGCTTAAGCAAAGGACTAGGTGCTCCTATGGGATCTGTGTTGATTGGTAATGAAGAAATCATGCAAAAAGCAATTAGGATTAGAAAAGTTTTGGGCGGTGGTATGCGTCAAATAGGATATATGGCTGCAGCGGGATTATATGCTATTAATAATCATATAGATCGATTGCAAGAAGATCATAAAAAAGCTCAAGAGATTGGTAAAGTTCTAGAAAAATTGTCTTTTGTAACTAACGTAGAGCCAATAGATACCAATATTATTATATTTACTATTGATGGAAATGAAGAAGAATTTATTACAAAAATGGCGGAAAAAAATATTCATTTCTATGGAATGGGACAAGGTAAGTTAAGGTTTGTTACCCATTTAGATTATACTCAGAAAATGCATGAGTATTTTTTAGAAGAATTAAAAGCTATATAAAAAAAGCCACTCATAATAAATGAGTGGCTTTTTTATGTTTATTTAATAAACTCTATACCTCTTTAGTATCTGCGCCAGGAGCATTTTCTTTTACTGAGTTGATGCCATTTTCCATTCCAGATTCAGAAGAATACATCTGACTACTTCCTATAACCTGACCATTCATTGCTTTAAGATTAAAAAAGAACCTACCGTCTTTAGCAGTTTTTCTTTCATATCTACCATCTTCAGCAGCATTTTTTTGTACGGATGCAATTCCATTTACAGCTGCAGCTTTACTATTGTAAACCTCACTACTTAAAATTACTTGCCCATTTTTAGCTTTTAAAGTAAAATGGTAACTATTTCCCTCTTTATTTTTGAGTTCAAACATATTGTCGAGTTTTTTAAAGAATATTAGAATGATTTTGATAAAAATATAGAATAATACGCAGAAAGAAAAATAGATTAAAATTCAAATAAGTTTTTTTAAGCCTTTTATCGAGAAAAAAAACAGTACGTCGAAAAACGGATAGTTTTTCTAAATGATCATTTTAACATTTCCTTTTGATATATATAATTTCGTAACTTTAAGTGTAACATAATAATAACCACTAAATCATCAAAACATGAAAAATCGTTTTTTATTAGTACTTCTTGCAATCGCTGGAATTTCTGCTCAGGCTCAAGATTTGCCTGCTAACCCTGAACCAGGAAAGTGCTATGTACGTTGTACGACACCTGATGTTTACGAAAATCAGAATGTACAAGTTCAAATTACACCAGAGTATAGAAAGCTAAAAACTTATCCTGCTACTTTTGAGACAGTAACTGAAAAAGTATTAGTTAAAGAAGAATCAAAGAAGTTAACTGTAATACCTGCAAAATATAAAACAGAAACAGTAACTTTTATCAAAAAGCAAAAAGCATCTGCACTAAAAGTAATTCCTGCTAAATTCGGAACAGGAGCAGAAACGGTAGAAATTAAGCCAGCGTATGCTCAATGGGAGCTTGGATCTCCTGCACCTGATTGTGCATCAAGTAACCCTGATGACTGCCGCTACTGGTGTTATAAAGGATATCCTGCAGAGTTTACTACAGTTCCAATAAAAACATTAAGTAGTGATGCTACTACAACTAGTAATGCTATAGCTGAAAAATCAAGTTCTTATACAAAAAGAGTAGTTTCTGAGCCAGCTAGAACAATTGAAGAAGTTATACCAGCAGAATATGCTACAATAACTAAGACTGTTATGGTTAAAGATGCTTATTCTGAAGAAGTTGTAGTTCCTGCTACGTTTAAATCGGTAAGTAAAGAAGTGTTAACACAAAAGGGAGGATTAACTACTTGGAAAGAAGTAGAGTGTTCTTTAGTTGAGTATTCTGCATTACCAATTAATTGGAATCTAGGTAGTGCTACCTTAACTTCTCAAGCTAAGAGTATTATTGATACTAGGTTAATGCCGGTATTAGCAAATAACCCTGGAGCTAAAATGGAAATCGCTTCTCATACAGATGCTAGAGGTTCTAAATCAAGTAATAAGAGTCTTTCTGAAAGAAGAGCACAGGCCGTAGTTACTTATTTATTATCTAAAGGAATAAATGGAAGTCGTTTGGTAGCTAATGGTTACGGAGAAAACAGATTAAAAAATAGATGTGCAGATGGTGTTTCTTGTACAGAGCGTCAGCATGCAGCTAACCGTAGAACTGAGTTTAGATTAATTAATAACTAATAGGTTCTTTATTAATAAGCACAAAAAAAAGGAAGCAATTTGCTTCCTTTTTTTTGTGCTTATTATGTTTTATTTAAACATATCCAGACCAGGAATATCGGGCATTCCTTCTTTTGCTACTGCTGCTAATTCAGCTTCGTTTACAGAAGTTGCCTTGGCAATAGCTTTATTTAGTGTAAGAATTAAATAGTCTTCTAACTGCTCCTTATCATTTAGTAGCTCGTCGGCAATAGAAATACTTTTTATTTCTCTGTTAGCGGTTATTGTGACTTTAAGAAGATTATCAGTGCTGTTTTCGTCTACTAAAACAGTGTCTAGTCTTTTTTTTGTTTCTTCTACTTTTTTCTGGGTTTCTTTTAGTTTACCCATCATTCCCATCATATCTCCAAACATTGATATTTTTTTTAATGATTTATTAAGAACAAAATTACTGCTTTAACTGTTAATAAACTAAGAGATTATTGTGAAAACTCTATGAATTATATTGTTACTAACGATTACTTTTGCAACTTTGCGTAACTATTATAAATTAAATACTTTGGAGATAGAAGTTCAAAACCCAACTGCAGATATAAAAGCTACACATCTCGAAAAACATGGAGATATCCGTGTCGACAATTATTTTTGGCTTAATGATAAGGAAAATCCAGAAGTAATTGATTATTTAAAACGTGAGAACGATTACAACGATAGGGTGATGGGGCATACAAAAGATTTTCAAGAAAGTCTTTTTGAAGAAATGAAAGGACGTATTAAAGAAGATGACGCATCAGTGCCATATAAAATGAATGGGTATTGGTATATTACTAGATATGAGACAGGAAAGGATTATCCTATCTATTCTAGAAAAAAACACACCTTAGAAGCAAAAGAAGAAATATTATTTGATTGTAATGAAGAAGCAAAAGGACATGCTTATTTTAAAATGGTTGGACTAAATATAAGTCCAGATAATACATTAATTGCTTTTGGTACCGATACTTTAAGTAGAAGAAAGTATACAATTCGTATCAAAAATTTAGTGACTGGTGAGATATATCCAGAAGTAATTGAAACTACTTCTGGTGGAAGTACTTGGGCTGCCGACAGTAAAACTTTGTTTTACACTAAGAAAGATGAAGCTACTTTAAGATCACATAAAATTTTTAGACATAGCCTCGGTTCAAATTCATCAGAAGACGTAGAGATCTATGAGGAGAAAGATGATACCTTTAATACTTTTGTTTATAAAACAAAATCTAAACAGTATATAGTAATTGGATCTAGTAGCACATTAACATCAGAATACCATATTTTAAAAGCTGACGATCCAAATGGAGATTTTGTTGTTTTTCAGCCCAGAATTAGAGGGTTAGAATATGGTATAGCTCATTACAGTGGAGATTTTTATATATTGACAAATGCCGATGAAGCTAAAAACTTTAAGTTAATGAAGGTTTCTGAGAAGAATACCTTAAAAGAAAATTGGATAGACCTTATTCCTCATCGTAAAGATGTTTTATTAGAAGACGTCGATATTTTTAAAGATTATCTTGTTATAAGTGAAAGAAGTAATGGTTTGAATAAAATTAATATCAAAAGATGGGATGGCACAGATGATTATTACCTTCCTTTTGATAATGAAACATATACCTCCTATGTAAGTACAAATGTAGATTTCGATACTAAAGTTCTTAGATATGCATATAACTCTTTAACGACACCAAATTCGGTTATTGATTTTGATATGGAATCTAAAGAAAAAGAGGTAAAAAAGGAGCAAGAGGTTTTAGGAGGTAAGTTTGATAAAAGTAATTATGTATCAGAAAGAGTTTGGGCTACCGCTACTGATGGTACAAAAATACCGATATCTTTAGTCCATAAAAAAGGAATTAAAAAGGATGGAACTAATCCTTTGCTCCAATATGCTTATGGATCTTACGGTTCTACTATAGATCCGTATTTTTCAAGTGTTCGATTAAGTTTGTTAGATAGAGGATTTATTTATGCAATTTCTCATGTAAGAGGAGGAGAATATCTAGGACGTTCTTGGTACGAAGAAGGAAAACTTTTTAAAAAGAAAAATACGTTTACAGATTTTGTTGATTGTTCTAAATTTTTGATTTCGGAAGGGTATACTAATGTAAATCATCTTTATGCTATGGGAGGTTCCGCTGGAGGTTTATTGATGGGAGTTATTGTAAATATTGCTCCAGAATTATATAATGGAGTAGTTGCTGCTGTTCCTTTTGTTGATGTAGTAACCACGATGTTAGATGATAGTATTCCTTTAACCACAGGCGAGTATGATGAATGGGGTAATCCAAATAAAAAAGAATATTATGATTATATGAAGTCGTATTCTCCTTATGACAATGTTACAGCTCAGAATTATCCAAATATGTTGGTGACTACAGGTTTACATGATTCTCAGGTTCAGTACTGGGAACCAGCTAAATGGGTCGCTAAATTAAGAGAGTTAAAAACTGATAAAAACCTCCTGTTATTACATACTAATATGGAAGCAGGTCATGGAGGAGCCTCTGGAAGGTTTGCAGCTCTGAAGGAAGTTGCAGAAGAATATGCATTTTTATTAGATTTGGAAGGTATAAAGAATTAATTAAAAAAATTAACGTAACTTCGTAGCGTTTTTGTGACGGTTTGTAGACTCCCCTTTTTCAGTTCTATAAATTTGTTTAAAACACAACCTTATGAGAGAAGATATACAGGCTTATGATAATGTTTTAGAGCTTATAGGTGATACTCCACTTGTAAAATTAAACAGAATTATGAAAGGCTATCCAGGTAATTTCTATGCTAAAATAGAATCTTTTAACCCTGGGCATTCCACTAAAGATAGAATAGCACTTTATATTATAGAAGAAGCCGAAAAAAAAGGTATTCTAAAACCTGGTGATACCATTATAGAAACTACCAGTGGTAATACTGGTTTTAGTTTAGCGATGGTAAGTGTAATTAAAGGTTATGAATGCATACTTGCAGTTAGTTCAAAATCATCAAAAGATAAGATTGCCATGCTTAAAAACATGGGAGCTAAGGTTTATGTGTGTCCAGCACACGTTAGTGCGGATGATCCAAGATCTTATTACCAAGTAGCCAAAAGGCTTCACGAAGAAATACAAGGTTCAGTTTATATAAATCAATATTTTAATGAACTGAATATTGATGCTCATTATAACACAACAGGACCAGAAGTTTGGAACCAGACAAATGGAAATATTACCCACTTTGTGGCATGTTGTGGTACGGGCGGGACGATTTCTGGAACTGCAAAATACTTAAAGGAAAAGAATAGTGAAGTTCGAGTACTTGGTATCGATGCTTATGGTTCGGTATTAAAAAAATATCATGAAACTAGAGAGTTTGATGAAGAGGAAATTTATCCTTATCGAATTGAAGGTTTAGGTAAAAATCTAATACCAACTGCTACAGATTTTGATGTTATTGATAAGTTTGAAAAGGTAAGTGACGAAGATAGTGCGCATACGGCTAGAGAATTGGTGAAAACAGAAGGAATGTTTCTAGGATATACTAGTGGAGCAGCTATTCAAGGAGTAAAGCAATTAGCTGAACAAGGAGAATTTGACGAAAATAGTAATATAATTATTATTTTACCCGATCACGGATCTCGCTATATGAGCAAGGTTTTTAGTGATGAATGGATGACCGAACAAGGATTTTTTGATAGTGTTCATGAAGAGGATGCTACAAAAGTTCAGTTTATTAAGTAAAATTATTTAATGTAAAAATATGAGCATCTGATATTTTACAGGTGCTTTTTTTGTGAAAAAATAGGTAGAGGTAGTGATTTAGAATATAATTATGCAATCACATCAATTTTCTGTATTTTCGCAAACTTAAAGAAATCAAATTAGCGGTAGATGAGAGATTTATTTGATAAAATATACGAAGACAAAGGACCTTTAGGAAAATGGGCAGATCAGGCAGAAGGATATTTTGTTTTTCCTAAGTTAGAAGGGCCAATATCAAATAGAATGAAGTTTCAGGGTAGAGAAGTAGTTACCTGGAGTATCAATGATTATTTGGGGCTTGCTAATATGGAAGAAGTTCGTAAGGTTGATGCAGAAGCTGCAGCTGCTTATGGATCAGCATATCCAATGGGAGCTAGAATGATGAGTGGTCATACAGATTTGCATGAGCAATTACAAAATGAATTAGCTCAATTTGTAGATAAAGAAGCCGCTTATTTGTTAAATTTTGGATACCAAGGAATGGTATCTACTATTGATGCATTAGTAAGTAAAGATGATATTATAGTATATGATGTAGATGCACATGCGTGTATTATTGATGGTGTTAGATTACACCAAGGACAACGATATACGTATCGACATAATGATATTGAGAGCATAGAGAAAAATTTAATGAGAGCTACAAGAATGGCTCAAAAAACTGGAGGAGGAATTTTATTAATCTCTGAAGGTGTTTTCGGTATGCGAGGTGAGCAAGGAAGGTTGAAAGAAATAGTTGCGCTTAAGGAAAAATATAATTTCAGATTATTTGTGGATGACGCTCACGGTTTTGGTACTCTTGGAGCAACAGGTGCTGGAACAGGTGAGGAGCAAGGAGTGCAAGATGATATCGATGTCTACTTCGCTACATTTGCGAAATCAATGGCTAGTACAGGAGCATTTATAGCTGCTGATCAAGAGATAATTGATTATCTTAAGTACAATTTACGTTCTCAAATGTTTGCAAAATCCTTACAAATGCAATTAGTTGTAGGAGCGCTTAAGCGTTTGGATATGTTGCGAACAATGCCAGAATTAAAAGCGAAACTTTGGGAAAATGTAAACGCATTACAAAATGGTTTGCGTAATAGAGGTTTTGATTTAGGAACAACTCAGAGCTGTGTTACTCCTGTTTATTTAAAAGGGAGTATTCCTGAGGCAATGGCATTAGTTAAAGATCTAAGAGAAAACCATGGAATTTTTTGCTCGATAGTTGTATATCCGGTAATACCAAAGGGAATGATTTTATTAAGATTGATTCCCACGGCTTCTCACACTATGCAGGATATAGAAGATACATTAAATGCTTTTTCTGCGATAAGAGAAACATTGGAAAATGGTACTTATAAAAAGATGTCTGCGGCCCTAGCAGAAGCGATGGGAGAATAAAAATACCTTTAAATAGAATAAAAAAACAGCTACTCTTTTAAAGCAGCTGTTTTTTTATGATTTTTATTATCTACAATGATATTCAGGACCTTTAACGCATCTACCATTAACACAGGTACATCGTCCATCAATATTCGTAGAACAATCTAATGTCAATGGTCCAAAACTGCAAAATGGACTACTTCCTCCGTTGATAGATAATTTTTGTTGCTTTTTAAGTTCGCTAACTCCTTGTAAGTTTAAAATTTTTTTGATCATAATGTTATGGTTTTAGAGTAAAAATTAGTTGTCTAAAAATAACAGTATATCGGGGAAATAATAGTTTTTTTGTATTAAATGTTTGCTAAAAAAGATTTAATATAATTTAAGACTTGTTTTATCTATAGATTTTTTCGGTAAGTTCTGCGCATTTTGTGTTGCTCGTGCTCGTAATCATTCCATAAAGCTTGTATAGCTTTATTTTCTTCTAATTCGGGATTTGTTTCTACCATTTCTATACCATTACGTATAAATGTTTCATTCATTTCCTTGAAAATAAGAGCGGTAACTCCTTTGTTTTGATATTCGGGATCTACTCCGATAAGATAGAAAGCTGCAGTGTCATTTCTTCTTTGTGCTTTAAGAATATGCAAAAATTTTAAAGGATAAATTTTGCCATTCATCTTTTTTAAGGCTTTGGAAAAAGAAGGCATAACAATAGAAAAAGCAATTAATTTTCCATTTTTATCAGCTATACAGGTGATATATTCAGGATTTAAATATGGTAAGTATTTTTTCTTGTACATTTCAATCTGATACTGTTGTATCGGTACAAATGTTTGTAAACTACTATATGTTTTATTAAGTAAATCAAACATATCATCAGCATATTTTAAAAGTTCTTTACTTTTTTTGAACTTAAGTAATTGAAGTTGATAGCGTTCTTTGATTATTTTAGCGAACTTGATTACTTTATCTTTAGTTTCAGTAGGGACTTTTATTTTATATTCTACCCAAGTAGCTGCATCTTCGAAACCTAATTGTTCCATATGTTTTTGGTAATATGGATAATTATACCAAGTAATCATGGTATTAAGTTCTTCAAATCCTTTTATTAAAATACCTGCTTTATCCATATTGGAAAAACCAACAGGTCCTTCCATATACTCCAAATAATTTTGTTTACCAAAATCAACAACTTTTTCGAGAAGAGCTTTGGTTACTTCAAGATCATCTATAACATCAAACCATCCGAAACGGATTTTTGGCTTTTGTTGTTCTTTTACTTCAATCCAATTGATAATTGCCGCTATTCTTCCAACAATTTTATTGTTTTTATATGCAAGAAAATATTTAGCTACGGCATTTTTAAAAACAGGATTTTTAGCCGGATTCATTACATCTAACTCTTCTTTAATAATAGAAGGAACGTAATAGGGAGAGTCTTTATATAATTCAAAAGGAAACTTAACAAATGTAGTTAAATCTGCTTTAGAGGTAATTTCTTTAATCGTAATCATACAACTTCGCTAGTTCGTAACAAATATATAACCCTTTTGTCAAACATCTTAACGTAAACAGGTCATTTTAATAAATCAATCGATAACTTGATCATTATAATAGTTGACTGTAATGTTTTTCTAAAAAAAAATACTCCACTGATCAAACTAATGATCAATGGAGTAAAGGATACATAACAAACAATAATTTTACTTATTATTTATACACACACAACTTTAGTATCCAGGATTTTTACTAATTTTAATTAATTGCATTTATTTCACTAATTGAAGCTTTATAAACTAATTCGACGATGATTTTAAAAGGCTAATTCAATTCATCATTTATCAGATTATATGTCTTCATAGTGGTTATATATTTATAATATTGTGACTTTTATTAATACCCTGGGTTTTGCGGTTCTAAGTTTGGATTTCTAGCTAATTCTTCTGCTGGTAATGGGAATAAGTAATCTTGATTAGGGTCAAAGTTTGCTTTTTCTCCTTCTAACCCTGAAGCACTAAACACTTCACTACCAATTCTTCTTCTAGCGATATCATACCATCTTTTAAACTCAAATGCTAGTTCCCATTTACGTTCTTCTAATACGATGGTTCTAAAATCATCTTGTGATAATCCAGAAACATCCTCAGGGAAAGTAGCACCATTTCCACTTCTTGCTCTAGCTCTTACTCTATTTACATACTCGTGAGCTTCGCTTGATCCAGGATTTACTTCATTTAATGCTTCGGCTGCAATTAATAGCACCTCTGCATAGCGTATCATCATATAATTTGCTTCTGATCCTCTACCATTTCCGGTAGCAGTTGTTCCGATAGAACGAGTATACTTTGCAATATGTGGACGATTCACACCTCTACCAGCACCACTTTCTTTAAAAACAGTAAATGGTCGCTCTTCTAACGACTGAACTCCTGTAACAGGATCTGTGATATTAAAAACTCCTATGGTATCTAAACTCACTTGTTTTCTGTAATCTCTACCATCCCAAGTATTGTATACTTCTAAGGAAGGAACTCCTACAGACCAACCACCTCCAAGACCATATTGTTGATCATCTCTAAGTCCTGTTAATGCTGCTTGATAATCTCTTCCATCATCTCCATTGCTTGCCCCAATAAAATCCAATGTAAAAATTGGTTCTAAGGAAGTGTCTATTAGTGAAGAGTCAAATAGATCCTGAAAATCTGGTTCTAATCCTAGGTTATAGGTTCCTTCATTATCAATCACTCCTTTTGCTTGGTCATAGGCTTGTTGGTATTCACCCAT
>NZ_AUMK01000015.1 GCF_000430645.1 Aquimarina latercula DSM 2041
TGGTACCAATATTTGTTATTGTTCCATCTTCTGATGTATAGGTAAATGTACCATCTCCATTATCTAATAGTGTAGATATGGTTTCAGTAATACTTCCTCCACCGTTGGACAAGGTAATAGTATTGCCGGTTTGACTTAATATTTGGATTTCATTCGTTGGGTCAGAATCAGGGTCGTTGATAAGAGAGGTTAAATCGACTGATCCACCATCTTCTAATGTTAATACGTTAGTAATTGGGTTAAACGATAATACTTGATTATCGTTACCACTACATAGACTGGACCAACTATTATTGTTGAATTGAAAAATACATTCATCATCTGTATTATACACTAAGGCTCCATTTAATGGAGTGAGTGCATTCATTTGATTCGTATTGATTCTGGTTAAAACGAAAGCTTTATCCACGCTTTCTAGTTCCAAAATAGATGAAGTATCTATTTGATTTGGATTGTCACCAACTTTCACCTGTGCATATACATGGCTCAAAGATGAAAGTATACATATAAAAAGAAGTAATTTTACCTTCATAGGCTGTAGGAAATTTCTTTTCAAAAAAGAGTTTTACCTCTCTTTGTTTGGGGTTATCACGTAACTATTTTGTTTAAACAAAACTAGCCTTCTATCTAAGCTAATATAGATAAGTTGCTAATATATTAATATTTTCTTAACTACAAAAATACACATTTAATCCGATTAAATGCATTTTTTTTCGATAAAATACTTTTTTCAATCTATTTTAACTTGGATATAAGGTATAATTATTCAATGTTAAAGAATGATTTTTTTGATCTTAGGATCAATTGAAATTGTAATAAGAAATAAAAATAAAATTAAAAATATTTTTATTTTTAATAAAATATAATACATTTGCCAGCGCAAAAGCGGGAGTAGCTCAGTTGGTAGAGCGTCAGCCTTCCAAGCTGAATGTCGCCAGTTCGAACCTGGTCTCCCGCTCAAAGCTTCATCTTAATTAAGATGAAGCTTTTTTTTTAATATTTTCTTGATTTTCAATAATTCAATATGTTTTTTATTTCCTATATAGAGGTTTTGTTAAGTAATACTTACATTCGTGATAACTGATTCCAAAAATTAATTATTTTATTTATGAATAGCAGAGGATTTACAAATATTATTAGATATTTTATGGATGAATGGTTACCGCCGGCTATAAGAGATTCTAAATTTTTTATGTTTCCGTTCTATTATTATGCATATAAGGGAAGGAATATAAAAACGGTAATGAACTTGAAATCCATAATTTTTAAGTGGTCAGAAGAAGAGTTTTCTGACTTTTACTCTAAAAGAGATACTCGGTTTTCTAATAGTAGACCGACTGATATGTCTAAACAATGTTTAAAACATGTATTTGAAAAGATAAAGTCTGATAATCAAACGTTTATTGATGTAGGATGCGGAAATGGTTTTTTACTTGATTATGCGAACAAAAAAGGTTTTAAAACTACTGGATGTGATATTATAGACGGTAAAAGCTTTACGCATAGTGAGTATTTTCAAGCTAATATAGAAAATTTGCCTTTTGAAGATGATTCCTTTGATGTGGTTTTCTCTACGCATACTTTGGAACATGTTATAGATTTTGAAAAAGCTGTTAGAGAATTAAAGAGAATTACTAAAAAAACTTTATGTGTAGTAGTTCCTTGTCAAAGAGCTTATTATTATACATTAGATGAGCATGTGCGGTTTTTTCCTTACAAATGGATGCTTGAACAAGAAATGAAAATGAAATTTTATTCTTGTAAAAAAGTACATGGTGACTTAGTATTTATAGGTAATATGGAAAAGGAAAAAAGTATTATTTTAAATTAATGACTAAGAAGTATTTGTTAAATATTGGCTTTTGGTTAAAATTTATTGGAATAATCTTATTCTTTTATTTGATATATAAAGTAGGTTGGGAAGAAACTTTTGAATCAATTAAAAAGATTTCTATTATTCATATCATTATTGCAGTATTTATTTTGTGGTTAGCTTTTTATTTAAAAAGTATAAGATGGAAAATTATTTCGAATTCATACGGAATTCCTTTAGTGCACTATAAAGCCTTTAAAGTTTTCTTTATTGGTCTTTTTTTAGCTAATATCACTCCCGGACGATTGGGAGATTTTGGGAGGTTACTTTATATTAAGGATGAATTACCTACTCAGAAAATAGGTTGGTCTAGCTTGATTATGGATCGTCTTTTTGATTTAATTAGTTTGTTGTTTTTTAGTTTATTAGCGTTGTTTTATTATCAGTTTAATTTTGATATTCTGAAACTACCAAATAACTATAAAGGGCTGGTATTTTTGTTTATAGGGGTGATATCTTTTTTTTTATTTATTTACGGGTTTAGAGGTAAATTTAACAGAATTATTAAGCCTTGGAGAAGAGCGTTTAATTCTCATAATCTTGGGTGGTCAAAAAATATACTAAGTTTCGTAATTACCTGTCTTAGTATGATTATGATATACGGAATTTTTAATTATGTTGCTTGGGCTATGGATATTGAGATTGATCATTTAGGGTTATTTTTAGGGACTTTTGTTTTGGGAATACTGACATTACTTCCCGTTACAGTTTTAGGAATTGGAGTTCGCGAAACATCTTTAATTTTTATTTTTCAATTGTATGATCTTTCGGCTGAAGATGCTATAGCATTATCTTTAATTATATTTATTCTTCAATTAATTTCATTTATTCCCGGAGCTATTTTGTTTTATTTATCACCGATACGTTTAAAAGACTTAAGACAAATGAAATAGTAATTTTATTATTTGGATAACCTTTCGTTATCCTGAATATCCATCCACATTGCGAATAACAAAGATTGAAACCCTGATATGGTTAGGAAGATAAATATGATTAGGTAATCTGTTGGCGTTTTAGAATTTGGAACAAAAAAATTAGCTATTAACTGGTAGAAGAAATAACTATTAATGATACAAATAATAAAAGCTACCCAGTAAAGTAAATATAACGGATGAAAACTTCTATATAAATACTTTGTTTGAAGCCTTTTGAAAAAACAACGAACTAATAAAAAGAGTATGGGTAAAGATACTTTGATAATATTTAATTTTGATTTTTCACCTACACCATATATTGGTTTAATCTTTACTTCTCTAATAGTACAGAATGCAATATTAAGTTTTACTAATAAATCATTAGGCATTCCATATCTTTTATATATGTCATAAAGAGGTACAGAGTTTAGGGCATTGTTTGATATTGCGGTATATCCACTTTGGGTATCTGACACACCCCAGTATCCTGAGGCAATTTTGGTTAGTATGCTAAGAATTGAATTACCTAAAAAACGTACTCTTGGGATAATTACCCAAGCGCTTTTATGAATCAAGCGATTTCCTTTAACATAATCAATATCTTCTGCTATAACGGGTTTACATATAGATTCTAATTCATCTGGATCCATTTGTCCATCTCCAGCCATAACTGCTGTGCAATCAATATCATGATCTTTACACCACTTATATCCAGTCGCAATAGCTGCCCCAACACCTCCATTTTCTAGATGTTTAATTACAATTATTTTTTCTGTATTGGGATTTTTATTAAGAATTTCTGAAGGAGTAAATTTTTGAATTTCATCAATGCTTTTTCGCTTTACCTCAATATCCGCACGATTATATATATTAGGAGCAATTTCGTTGTTTAGGTTAGAAGTTAGTTCAAGAGTTGATGTGTTGTCGGTTAGGTTTTTTATTACTGTTCCGACAGTATCGTCTTTCGAAGCATCATCAACTACAATAATTCTATCAACAAAAGAAGGCATGCTATCTAGAACCATCATTATTTGTTGAGATTCGTTATAACAGGGTACTACTACTGCAACTGTTTTATTGTCAAGCATTATATTTTGGTTTTATTCTTTATTTGTTTTTTTGAGATTACTCGTTGCCCATTTTAAATTATTTTTTGCTAATGAATAATTTGGACTTAATTTAATTGCTTTTTGACAAGCTTCGGCTCCAAGTTTCCATTTTTGTAATTGATTGTACGCAGAACATATATTGTTATAAGCAAAAGCATTTTTTGGATCAATTTGTAATATTTTTTCGCAGGTTGTTATAACTAATTTATATTCTTTTATTTGATAATATTTTAAACTTAGATCTAAAAGCTTTATAGGATCTTTGGTGTTTTTTGTTTGATTTTTTAATGAGCTTATTTCCTCTTGTATTTTAGTTAAGTTTTTTGAAATGTTATTTAAAAGGTTCTTAGATAGAGTATGATTAGGGCTTTTTTGAAGCGCAATTTTTACGTGCTTTTCAGCTTTTAAATATTTTTTTTGATCAAAAAGAAATTTTGCATAATAATAGTCGGCAGAAGGAGAGCTTGTACTTAATTTAATTGCAGAATTGAAATATTCTTCAGCTTTACTATAATCTTTTTTAGCAGCGTGAAGAATTGCTAAATTTATATGTAAAACATAATAATTTGGACTTAATGAATAGGCTTTATTGAAGTAATTGAGTGCTATATCATAATTTCCTTTTTGCATTTGGGTCAAACCATAATTCATCTGTCCTCTTCCATTTTTAGGGCTTTTGATAACCACATCAAGCCAAATAGACTCAATGGAGTTCCAAACTTTATTTCTTTGAATAGTACCATATCCGTGGCCTAAAAGAATTAAAGCAATGATAGATATGATGTAAATGTTTTGTTTTTTTTCTTTCTCTATGGTCTTTTGTTTTTCAATAATTTTTAGTAATCCATATGGGACAGCAATAAAAAGTCCAATAAAAGGAAAAAACATTCTATGGTCGTTGGCGATTTGGAAAAGAGGATTTAGAGTTGTCGGCAATAAAGCAATAAAGAACCAAGCTATACCGAATGAAATAGGTCTTAATTCTTTTTTTAAAGCTGTTTTTACCATTGTAAATAACATTCCAATTATTATACTTAATCCAAATAGTGTTTTATAGCTGTACCATGGCTTTATAATAGTGAAATCTGGATCTGCACTAAGGTTTATGGGTAAAATAAAGTTGCTTAAATAGTGTGTGATAATGTACCATTGTGTGCTGAAATATTCAAATCTTGTAACAAAATAATTAGTAGAATCTGTAGATTCAGGAGTTAGGTAATATTGATTTAAAATAAAGAGAGAAGAAGCTATAATTCCAGCAGGAGCAGTTTTTTTTAAAATTTTTAGGAGCTTGGTAAGAATATTTTTCTTAGAAGGAGATAAAACTTCATGTTCTTCAAAAAGTATTACGTAAGATACTAAAATAGGAAAAAACATGACCCCAGTTTGTTTTGTCCATATTCCAATAACCATAGTTATAAGATAAAGGTGCCATTTTCTAGTTGTAGTGTTTATGTATAAAATGAGAGAAGCTACAATACATAATGTTGAAAAAGAATCTGACCTAGCGCATATATAATTAATAGTTTCCGCATTTGCAGCATGAAACGCAAACCAAGCGGTTGCGAACAATGCAGTTAGCCCAACAAACTTATTTTTTGTTAGAGATGTTTTATAGATATGTTTCGATAACAGAAAAACTAATACAATTAATACTAAAAACCATAAAAAGATGTGGTAATGATAATAGTTAGAATCCAATTTTCCAGCAATATTGTAATCGATAGCGTTCATCAATGTGATTATAGGTCGGTACGCTCTATTTCCAGGTAATGAACTGAATGTATCTGCATCCTTGAAAAAAACAAGCCAATTATCTAAAGTTCTTATAGAATCGTTGTTTACGACTGTATGCATGTCGTCGAAGATAAAGGGATTGTCGAAATGGTTGATGTATATAAAAAAAGTAGCAATTAGTATTACTACTAAGATTTTTAATTCGAATTTTTTGGAAGTAAAATTTTTAAACATCTAGCTTTAAAATTTTAATTGTACTTGGGGATTGGATTGCTTATAGTTTATTAAGATCTGGGATTGTAGTATCCTTTGTTTTTAGTATTAATGGGTTTAAATATAGTTGTTTTTATGTCTTTTTAATTGTATTGAAGATAAATATTTTTTGTTTATGTTAAGTATTTATTTGTTTGATAAATAACCCTGATGAATTTAAATCGAAAATAATTAGGCTTTAAAAAAGTATTTTTTCTAAAACAAATAAACAAAATGAATTATTTTATATTTGGGAGACACATATTCTGTATAGTGAGACTAACAAAGTTTCTTACAGAAATAAATTAACCAAATGGATAAGAATTATTTTGCTCATGAAACGTCAGTGGTAGGTGATGGATGTTTTATAGGAGAAGGTAGTAAAATATGGCATTTTTCTCATATTATGCCTAGTTCCGTAATAGGTAGAAAATGTAACATAGGACAAAATGTAGTGGTTTCACCAGAAGTAATTTTAGGGGATAATGTAAAAGTTCAAAATAACGTTTCTTTGTACACGGGAGTTGTTTGTGATGATGATGTTTTTTTGGGACCTTCTTGTGTTTTTACTAATGTTACCAATCCTAGAAGTGCTATAAGTAGGAAAAATGAATACGCCAAAACTCATGTGGGTAAAGGAGCTACTATTGGAGCTAATGCTACTATTGTTTGTGGCAATAATATTGGTATGTATGCATTTATAGGTGCTGGTACGGTTGTTACAAAAGAAGTGAAACCATATGCCCTAGTTGTTGGGAATCCTGCCAAGCAAATAGGATGGATGAGCGAATATGGACATAGACTGGATTTTAATGCGGATGATATAGCTGTCTGTCCAGAAAGTAAAGAGAAATATGAACTTATCGGAGGAAGCGTTTTTAAAATTTAATAGATGAAAAATAAGAACTTTGCAATTATGGGTGTTGGAGGTTATATAGCTCCAAGGCACTTAAAAGCAATTAAGGATACAGAGAATAATCTGATAGCTGCACTAGATAAATTCGATAGCGTTGGTGTTATTGATAGTTATTTCCCTGAATCACATTTTTTCGTGGAATTTGAACGTTTTGATAGACATATAGAAAAATTAAAGAGAAGAAGAAATATACAACTTGATTATGTTAGTATTTGTACACCAAATTATTTACATGATTCTCATATTAGAATGGCATTAAGAAGAGGAGCAAGTGCAATATGTGAGAAACCACTAGTTCTTAATCCTTGGAATATAGACACATTGGTTGAGATTGAAAAAGAATCTGAAGGGAAAGTAAATACTATTTTGCAATTGAGATTGCATCCAAGTATTATAGCATTAAAGGAGAATGTAGATAATGGTCCTAAAGATAAGATTTATGATTTCGACTTGACTTACCTAACTTCTCGCGGTAATTGGTATCACGCTTCTTGGAAAGGTGATGTTTCTAAATCTGGTGGAATAGCAACAAATATTGGGGTTCATTTTTACGATATGTTATCTTGGGTTTTTGGAAAGGTTAAAGGAAACAAAGTTCATTTATTGACAGATGATAGTGCTTCTGGATTTTTAGAATTCGAAAAAGCTAGGGTTCGTTGGTTTTTATCTATTAATTACGAGAATATTCCAGAAGATATTAAAGCACAAGGAAAAAGAACATATCGCTCAATTACCATTGATAATGAAGAAATAGAGTTTAGTACTGGGTTTACAGAGTTACATACACGTAGTTATAAGAGTATATTAGAAGGTAAAGGTTATGGACTTATGGATGCTAAAACCTCAATACAAATTGTCCATGATATTAGAAATGCTGAAATTGTTTCTTTAAAAGAAGATTACCACCCTTTTGTGAAGAAAGTAATTTAGATTTCTTGTTTTGAATAATGTCGAATCTCAATAACCAAAAATGAATAAGCAAAATATCTCAATTGTAATATCATTGTTTAATGAAGAGAAGGGTGTGATTCATTTTTGGAATTCGTTGGAGAGCGTATTGATTTCCATGCCAGAGAGAAGTTTTGAACTTATATGGGTAAATGATGGAAGTACTGATGGAACGCAAAGGTTAATTGATGAAATAAGAAAAGAAAAATCATTGAATAATATTAAAAATATTAGCATTGAGTTTTCTAAAAATTTCGGGCATGAATCTGCAATGATAGCAGGGATTGATAATGCTTCTGGAGATGCAATTATTTGTATAGATTCTGATGGCCAACACCCGCCAGCAGAAATACCTAAGATGATTAATGCTTTTAATGAAGGAAATGATATTGTATTAATGCAGCGTTTAGAAAGAGGTGATAATAGCTATGTTAAAAAGAAATTTTCAAAATTCTTTTATCAAATAATAAATTACTTGTCAGCCATTAAATTTGAAGAAAATTCCACTGATTTCTTTTTAGTTTCTAATCGTATTAAAGTTATACTTGCCTCTAATTTTCGGGACCGTAATAGATTTATACGAGGTTTTATACAATCATTAGGTTTTTCTAAAAGTAAATTATCGTTCAGCGCACCTGCAAGAGAATATGGAGAGAGTAATTATTCTTATCTCATGTTGCTTAAGTTAGCCTTTAATGCAATATTTTCTTTTTCTAATAAGCCATTGAGAATTAGTGTTTTGTTGTCGGCTGTTTTTATTTTATTTACTTTAGGAATGATAGGGTATACATTATATACTTATTTAAACGGAACTTCAGCTCCGTCAGGATATAACACTATTATAATTTTTATGTCAGCTTCTTTTTCAATTCTGTTTGTTACACTTTCTATCTTGTCACTTTATTTCGAAAAATTAATACAAGAAATGCGTAAAAGACCTATTTATATTATTAAGCAAAAAAATGATTAGTATGAATTTATTGATGAACATAACTGGTCATTTTGAAGTGTTTTTAAAAAGTAAAAAAGGGCTTGTCACAATTTTGTTGTCAATAATTGTTTTTAATACTGGATTGTATGTAAAATCTAGTTATAGTGATTATTCTTCAATTCAAGCTAGAAGGGATGCTTCAGGTTTCTCCCACGATAAAGCATATAAATTTGCTTATTTTTATTTCTACACAGGTCATTTCCCTTTAGCTACATTAAATACTGATTTAAAATATTCTGAAGAAGGTGCAAATAAAGAAATAACCAATAGAGGTAAGGATTTGATTATGGAATATAAGCATTGGTCGAGACTTGGTGAAAGTGCTCGAATTTTAGCTTATTTACCGAATGCTTATCTTAAAGGCTCTCCAGAAAACCCTTCTATTAAATTGTTTAATGCTTTCGTGTTTACTATTGGGCTGTTACTATTATTCTTTGGGTTTTGGAGACTAAGAAAACCAATGTTTGGTTTTCTTTTGTGTGTTTTAATCAATAGCACTCCTTTTTTTCTTTATGAAGTGTATTCCCATGAAAATATTTTTGGATTAATGGCTTCTGTTTTTTTTATAATATTAGGGCTAAATGTAAATGTATTGTTTTCTGCATCTATTGATTATTTTAAATTAATTTTGACGGCAATAATTTCTGGGATAACGATTGGTTTTTTTAGTGAATTTAGAAATGAAATTTCAGTAGTTTTAGTTTCATTGTTATTGATCTATATGTTGTCTAAACATATTAAGTTAATTCCGAAAATAACTTTAGTTTTAACAGTTGTATTTTTCTTTAATTCTTGTAAGTCATATATTAGAAATGAGTTTAATCTAAAGTTTGAAAAGACCAGTCATTTAGTAAGTCTTTATGGAGGGCATGTGTATAATGGAGCTAAAATTAAGGGTCATAATTTTTGGCACCCTATGTTTTGCGGATTAGGAGATTTTGATACTAAATATGGGTATGAATGGAATGATATAAAAGCATACAATTATGCAATTCCTATTCTAAATAATAGGTATAGTATGAATATCCATTATTCGGGTAAATATCAGACAGATGATTACTACGATGATTATAGGTTGTATTATAAAAAACCAGAAGAATTATCACATTATGAAGAAGTGGTGAAAGAAAAAGTGTTGACGGACATAAAAAATGATCGTTTTTGGTATGCTAATATCATAGTAAAAAGAATATTTAGGACATTAACAACAACAATACCTGTACCTTACTTAGGTTTATTGTTATTTCCAGTTTTTTATTTTTTGGTAAAGCGGAAAGATTGGGACTGGATCAAGCTTATTATAGTTTCTCTTCCTTTATCAGCTACTTCTATTATAGTACATTCAGGAAAAGGTACTACTTATAACTCATTATTCGTTTATTTTGTATTGGTGATTATTTGTGTTCAATTATATGACCATTACAGCCGGAAGGCCGATATCACTTAAAATATAGAAAACCCAGTTAAGGTTGTTAATCTTTCTAATGCATACATTCCTAATTCAGAATTTCCTTTTGGGTTTAATGGGGGGCTCCAGGTTGTAACGGCATATTGACCTGGATGAATAGCAGCAATTCCACCACCAACACCACTTTTGCCAGGCAAACCTACTCTAAAACTAAACTCTCCTGCTTCATCATAAAAACCACAAGTTTGCATAATAGCATTAATACGTTTTGTTTTTCTTTCAGAAATCACTTGTTTTTCATCAAATAGAGTTCTTCCAGAATTTGCATAAACCATAAAAGCGGTCGCTAATTCTTTACAAGACATAGCTATAGAACATTGGTAAATGTACAAGTCTAATACAGTTTCTATGTCGTTTTTGATATTGCCAAAAGATTTCATTAAGTGCAGTAGAGAAGCATTTCTATGACTATATTTCATTTCAGAATTAAAAACTTTCGAGTTAACATCAATAGTTGTATTTCCCGCGATTTTACGAATAAATTCTAAAAGTTGTTTCTTGGGGTTTTCTAGCGTCGAAACTAAGACATCAGCAATAACCAGAGCACCTGAATTTATCAAAGGATTTCTTGGTATTCCGTTTTCGTATTCTAATTGTACTAAAGAATTAAAAGGATCTCCAGAAGGTTCTACATCTACACGTTCAAATAATTCATCATCTAATAAAGACATCGCTAGTGTTAAAGAAAATACTTTAGATATACTTTGAATGGAAAATTGTTCCTGTTCATTTCCAAAACCATAATGACCTGAGCTAATACAATATAAATGCATTCCAAATTTATTTGGATCCACTTTAGCCAATTCAGGAATATAGGAGGCTACCTTTCCATTATTTTGTTTATTCGATAATTCTTCTTGAATGGTGTCAAGAATTTTTTGGTACTGCATACAAAGTTTAATTTAAACCTAATAAAGAGCTATCAGGCTCTATTTCATAAGGAGTTTTGTTTTGTTCAAAAACCCTAGCAGAGAATTCTCCCTTTAATTGAATATCATTCTCCTGAATTCTTAACCAACTCCCTTCTCTAAGTCCAACTACAGGTTGTGGATTTAACTTATGAAATTCTTTAATACGTGTTTCCCTAGTTTCTCCTTTATGCGTAGAGTTTGGATCAGGGTCTAAATAATGTGCGTTTATATTAAAAGGCATAACCCCTAGTGTTTTAAGACTTGGAGGATGTACAATAGGCATATCATTAGTGGTCTGCATGGTAAGCCCACAAATATTACTTCCAGCACTGGTGCCTAGATAAGGAACACCTGTGTCAATTGCTTGTTTAAGAGGTTCTAGTACATTATTTCTATATAATTGATTAACGAGTAGGAACGTATTTCCTCCACCAGTAAAAACTCCTTGTGTATTTTCGAATGCTTCCGTTATATCAGAAAACATATGGATCCCAAGTATTCTTTTATTTATTTTCTTAAAAATATTGTTAACTCCTATGGTATATTCATCTAGGGTGATCCCTCCTGGACGTGCATATGGGATAAACAAAATTTGCTCAGAATCTTTATAAAGCTCAATTAAAGTATCAAATAAATATTCTAATGGACCACTTCCATGGATGGTAGAGGTACTTGCAATGACACAGTTTTGCATATAATTGTTTTTAGTAAAGGTAGTTTAACGTTTTCTTATAGAGAAATCTTCAAAACATATTGAAAAAATATAGTATCTTCAATACATACAAATTTAACCCAGCTAACTATGAAAATGAAATTATCCCTACTATTTATATGCTTTACAATTAGTTTTTCTTTTGCCCAAATAACTTCGAGAGTTATGATTGATGGTCGCGTGAGTGCCCCCATTGGTGATGATGTAGAGGGTGTTGTTGTCTATAATTTGACTACTAAAAAAGGGACTATTACAGATGATAAAGGTAATTTTAGGATAAGTGTTGGCACCAATGATAAAATAGAGGTAATTGCGATGCAATATCAAAAGTTTGTTGTATTAATTGATAAAGGGGTATTAAATAATAGGAGATTGAATATTTTTTTGAATGAATCCGTTAATCTACTAGATGAAGTTATTGTTACTCCATACGATCTGTTGGGTAACGTTTCTATTGATGTTAAAAAAATTGATGTTTCGGAGAGTGGATTAGATGATGTTGCTAGACTTACCTCCGATAGAATTAATGATACAGATTATGATTGGACAGCGGATGAATTATCTGAGTTAGAAAACAAAGTCTTTTTAGAGGATAGGATGATTTATGGACTTAATTTTGTAAACCTTTTTAAAGTAGTTTTTAAAAATAAAGACAATAATGATGATAAGACCCCTGCTGATATTGATGTAAAGGTCAGAAAAATGTATAATGATGAGTTTTTTAAAACAAACTTAGCGTTAGAAATGGATCAAATTAATGATTTTATCTTTTTTGCAGAAGAAAATGGGTTAGATAAATCATACCTAGAAGAAGGTAATGAATTGAATCTTCTCGAATTTTTGGTGTCTCAAAGTAAAGTTTATAAAGATCGTAAATAACGTTTTTAATAGCGCAACATTTTTAAAGACCTTTCGTCTTTTGAATTAGTATGACAGGGTTTCTAGGTTTATCCATAAGAAAACATATCGAATCGGGTCATAAAACTAATTCATCATATGGCCAGAATTTTACCTATTCTTATATTTTTTGTTGTTATAACTAACACTTTTGGACAATCTCAAAGATTAAAGGGAGTTATCGTTGCTGATTCATTAGATGGATTTGCCATAAATATTGTAAACTATACTAAGAAGATAGGAACTACCAATGATGACAAAGGTTATTTTGAAATTCCTGTATCAATTAATGATTCCATTATTTTTTCTTCTGTCCAATATGAGATAGTCTCTCTTGTTGTAGGAGATTTTGATATAAATAACGAAGATTTTCGAATAAAACTGACTCCTATTGTAAGAAAACTGGATCAAGTAAATGTTAGTAACATTAATCTTTCAGGAAATATTGATAAAGATACTAAAGGTATTAAGACAAAACCTTTTGTAAGTAATAAGAGTTTGGGGCTCCCATTTAGAGATATAAAACAACCTACCCAAGTAGAAAGAAGAATCTATACTGCAAAATCTGGAATTATAGATCGCCCGATTAATTATTTAAATGGAACGCTAAAAAAATTAAAAAAAATAAAATCTATTCAGGATTTAGATAAACTAATTCATAAAGGTGAAACCTCATTTAGTGTTACATTTTTTACAAATGATTTGGGATTGTCAGAAGATCTAATATCTGATTTTATGTATTATTGCGCGGAAGATAGCTATTTTGAAAACTTATTAGAAAACACTAAAAAATTATCATTATTAGAGTTTTTTCAGACCAAAGCAAAGTCCTATAAAGAGTTTAAAGAAATTGATAAATAACTTTCTTTTTATTTAATAAAACATTTTTGGCATAATATTTTATGTCAAAATAGTACATTTACCATCGTATAAATTATTTTAAATTGAAGAAATTATTAATTATTTTATCAGTATTTCTGGTTTCATTGAGTTCGTTTACCGCCTTACATAAATTCTATGTTAGTGTAACACAAATAGAATATAAAGAAGAAGAGAAATCTTTGCAGATTATTTCCAGGATTTTTGTCGATGATATAGAAGAAGTTCTTAGAAAAAGATATGATGAGACGATAGAGTTAGTTTCTAATGAACAGGAAGAAAAGGTAGATCAGTATCTAACTACATATTTAAAACAAAAGCTATCTATTACAGTAAATGGAGAGGAAGTCTTTTTTAATTTCATAGGGAAAGAATATGATAATGATTTAGTCCTGTGTTATCTAGAGGTAGAAAATGTAGAATCCTTAAAAACGATAGTTGTTTCTAATCAAGTTTTGATGCATTTCTTTGATGATCAGCAGAATATCATACATGTCAAAAAACAAGAAAAACGTAAAAGCCTTATACTCGAAAAAGAAAAAGATCAAGGCATGTTAAAGTTTAGTGAATAAATCACTAAACTTTTAAAAAACAACTATTTTGCAATTTATTACTTAACACAATTACACTCTAATGAAAAAAACACTTTTTATTCTCACAGTAGGGTTCTTTATTTCTAGCTTAGGACTGTACGCTCAAAATGAAAAAAACAGCGAGGAAGCTCGTGAGTTGGGGCATACAAATCAGAATAAGTTTAAGCAAATGTATGATGAGTTTGCTACACCTAATATGTATCGAACTGCTTCTGGAGCTCCAGGTTCTGCTTACTATCAACAGCAAGCAGATTATAAAATGGATATCGAGCTTGATGATAAAAACAAAAAACTTACAGGTAAAGAAACTATTACCTATACTAATAATTCTCCTGATAATTTAGAATTTCTTTGGATACAATTAGATCAGAATATGCGATCTAGAAAATCAAAAACGCCATTAATTCAACCAACTAGAGTGGACGCAACTGATCCACCAAATAGATTTGTAGGTAAATATTTAGGAGAGTCTTTTGATGGAGGATTTAATATCACGGCTGTTAAAGATGCTTCGGGTAAACCTTTAGAATATACTATTAATGGAACAATGATGCGTGTAGAGATGCCTAAAGATTTAGCATCTGGTAGTAAATTTGTGTTTTCTATAGATTGGTGGTATAACATTAACGATCACGTTAATGGAAGAGGAAGATCGGGTTATGAAGAATTCGAAGATGGAAATAGAGCGTATGTTATCGCACAGTTTTATCCTAGAATGGCAGTTTATAATGATGTAGAAGGATGGCAGAATCACCAATTCTGGGGAAGAGGAGAGTTTGCACTTCCTTTTGGAGATTTCGATGTTAATATTACAGTACCAGCGGATCATATTTTAGATGCGACTGGAGTTTTGGTAAACAGAAAAGAGGTATTTACTAAAGAAATGATGAGTCGTTACGAAAAGGCTAAGAAATCATATAATAAACCAGTTCTTATTGTAACTCAAAAAGAAGCAGAAGCTAAAGAAAAAACATTTTCCGAAAGCAAAAAAACTTGGAGACTTAGTGCAAAAAATGTAAGAGATTTTGGGTTTGCCACTTCTAGAAGATTTATTTGGGATATGATGGCGGTAAAAATTGGAGGTAAAGATGTAATGGCGGTTTCCATGTATCCTAAAGAAGGAAATCCTTTATGGGAAGATTGGTCAACTAAAGCCGTAGCAAGTACTTTAAAATCGTATAGTAGAATGACCTTTGATTACCCATATCACAAAGCTATTTCTGTACATGCTAAGAATCAAGGTATGGAATACCCTATGATTTGTTGGAATTATGGTAGACCTGATAAAAAAGGAAAATTTAGTGATCGTACTAAATTTGGTATGATGAGTGTTATTATTCACGAAGTTGGACATAACTTTTTTCCAATGATTGTAAATAGTGATGAGCGTCAATGGACTTGGATGGATGAAGGTCTTAATACTTTTGTTCAATATGTTGCCGAGCAAGATTTTGGAGAATGGTATCCAGATGCAATTGCACCGCTTAAAAAATACCCTTCTCGAAGAGGACCAGCTGCTAAAATAGTTCCTTATATGAGTGGAGACCAGAGTTTTATATCTCCTATTATGTCTCAGTCTAATAATATTTATCAATTTGGTTCTAATGCATATTCCAAACCGGCTACGGGATTAAATATTCTTAGAGAAACTGTTATGGGTAGAGATCTTTTTGATTATTCTTTTAGAACATATTCTCAAAGATGGATGTTTAAGCATCCAACACCAGAAGATTTCTTTAGAACTATGGAAGATGCATCTGCTGTGGATTTAGATTGGTTCTGGAGAGGATGGTTCTATACTACAGATTACACAGATATCGGTGTTAAAGATGTTAAGAAATATGTTGTTTCGAAAGAACCAAATCAAAGAGCAAAGGATTTTGCAGCTGCACGAGGAGCTAAAATTGAAGATTTTGGGCCATTGGTATTTATGGTAGAAGAAGGTAGTGAGGAATATGAAAAAATCAAAAAGAATGGTAATATCATTGACAATGCTAAGACCTTAAAAGAATATTTGATTGATAATTTTTCTGTAGAAGAAAGAGAAGTTCTTAAGGAGCCAAAATATTTTTATGAAGTTACCTTTGAAAAACCTGGTGGTTTAGTAATGCCATTAATAGTAGAGTATACTTATGAAGATGGTACTACAGAGACTATAACGTATCCAGCGGAGATTTGGAGAAAAAATGATGCAGCTGTAAAAAGAGCGATCGCTTCAGAAAAAGCAATTTCTAAAATTGTTGTAGATCCTAATCAAGAGACTGCTGATATCGATACTTCTAATAATAGCTGGCCTAAGAATAAAAAATTAGGAAAATTTGATAAGTTTAAAAATAAGGTAAAAGGGCAATAGTTAAAAAACCTTTAAATTATAGATTAAAGCCGTTCGTGATCACGAACGGCTTTTTTGTATACATTATTGTAGCTATATTTGCACTGATATGATTGTATTACCTTTATTTATAAGCGGAACAGAAATTGCCTTTATAGTATTTATTTTGGTTATGGTTTTCGGAGCAGATAAAATACCTGAAATAGCAAGAGGTTTAGGTAAAGGTATGAGAATTGTAAAAGATGCTACCAATGATATCAAATCTGAAATTACCAAAAGCGCTGAAAAGCACGGAATAGATACAGATATTCCTTCTTCTATTACTTCAGATATCAAGAAAGAAATAAATCAAGTTAAAAGTGATATCGAAGATGTTACTGGTCCAGTAAAACGTAAATTCTAACTTTACGACACCTTTTTTTAGTATTTCAATAAAAAACCTTCCTTTTTTATAACAAACTTTAAAAAAATCCTTTGTTTTTTAAGTTTACTTCATTCTGTAGTATTTTTCTGTAAAACCCTTATAAACATTGGTATTTAGAACCAGTTTTTAGTCCTATGCGAGCATAGGAACGCAATTATTTTTAAGATTCTTTCAATATAATGTATCAATATTTAGATTTTATTTAATAAATTAGTACAGAAATTAACTAAATGATAATTATTTGATGTTTTTAAGGAAATAAAGACCTTAGAAATCATTAACACACAAACTCATTAATCTTATACTAAAATGAAAAAAATTATTCCTCTAATTTTAGGGTTATTCCTTGTTGTATCTTGTTCAAAAAATAATCCTGAAGAAATTATTGACGAGAGTCAGGATTCTCAGAAAATTCTATCCATCGAAGAGATTAACTCCTTTATTGAGACACAGCTTAAGCAAAATGGTGATTTGGATTGGGCTAATGATGCATCAGCACATATGTTATATAGTGCAGTGATGCATGGAGGTGAAGTATTAACAATTGGTTTCGGAGAAAAAGGAGAAAGTTTTATTGAAGGAACAGAACGATCGTCTAGATTAAATATTATTGTAGAAGATATTTATGGTACTGTTCAGAAGAGTGAAGGAGAAAAACGTTCTAATTTTCAAATTACAGAAGATGATGTATTGAATGTTTTAGATTTAAAAGTAACCAAGTTGGAAACAATTGAAGAGTTACTTGCAATGGATAATATTCGTTATTTAGAACCTAATGGTTATGGGTTTTATTTACAGGAAGAAGTGCAACAAAAATCTGCAGGTTGTTCTCAAAGTGGACAATCTATTAACAGTGCTGATTATAGCGTGATTTCTCCTAATGCGAGATTACCTTGGAATTATAAAAATCATAATATTGATGATGCTTGGAGCCTGAGTACTGGAGCAGGAATTACTGTTGGGCTTATAGATACTGGCTTATCAGCTAACCAAAATCTTTTAGGAAATGGTTTTAATGATGGAGCTTCTAATGGAAGATCTGTACAGCGTTTCGGAACATTTATTGACTCTCCTTGGTGGTGGTCTAATAATGTTGATGGCCCGAACGATAAGTGTGGGCACGGAACTCAGATGGCTTCTGCTATTGCCTCACCACGTAATAATGATTTTATGCCAGTTGGTGTTGCATACAATTCTAATTTGGTAGCATATAGAGGAACAGAAGATGTTGTTTTAAACGATTATCACGAACGCAAAGGAGTGAGTAATGCATTAAAAGCATTAGGGAATAGAAGTGATGTTAAAATAATTTCCATGTCAGTAGGATATCCTTGGTCTATAGGAAATGTAAAAGATGCTGTTAAGTATGCGTACGGAAAAGGTAAAATGATCATGGCAGCCGGAGGAACATCTACTACTTTTACCAATTGGTATGGTGTTATATTTCCAGCAAGTATGAGTGAAACTGTTGCAGTAACAGGATTAAAAGATAATGGATATAATCGTTGTGATATCTGTCATGATGGTAGTAAAATTGATTTTACTATTATTATGCAAAGAGCTAGTAACACTAGTAGAACTGTACCAGTATTAGGGTTTAATAATGGAGCACAATCTTATGTTGGCGGATCTTCTGTAGCAACAGCTATGACTGCTGGTATTGCGGCATTAGTTTGGTCACGTAATCCTAATATGTCTAGAGCGCAAGTATTGGATAAGTTAAAAAGAGCAGGAGAGTTTTATCCTAATCGAAATAGTAAATTTGGTTACGGTAATATCGACGCACTAAAAGCAGTGCAATAATTAATGAATTAGCAATTGTAGTTACTAATACATCTGAAAAGTGGGGTCTTTATAGATTCCACTTTTTTTTATAATACTCTACTAATTGTTAATCCATCTCTAATAGGTAATAATACGGTTTCGATACGATTATCATCTACTAACATTTTATTATATGCTAACAGAGCTTTTGTAGAAAGATCGTCTTTTTTTATATCCTCAATAACTTTACCACTCCATAGAACATTATCTGATAAAATAACACCTCCAGGATTCATTTTATCAATAATTAAATCAAAATAAGTAGGATAGTTTGGTTTGTCTGCATCGATAAAAACCAAATCAAATTTCATAGCTAGATTTGGAATAATCTCAGTAGCATTACCTATGTGTTGATGTATTTGATTACCATAAGGTGAAAGGTCAAAATACTTTCGTTGGAAATCTTCCAATTCTTCATTAATATCTATGGTATGGAGTTCTCCATCTTTTCGCATTCCTTCGGCAATACATAAAGCCGAATAGCCAGTATAAGTGCCAATTTCTAAAATATTTTTCGGATTAATTAGTTTAGAGAGGATACTTAATACACGACCTTGGTATGGTCCACTTAGCATACGAGGTTGTAATATTTTTTGGTAGGTCTCACGAGTTAATTGCTCCAATAACTCAGGTTCTTTTTCTGTATGATTTACTACATAAGTATCTAATGCTTCTGGTATGAAGTGCATAGGGTGTTGTTTTTTTTGCAAAGCTAGTAATTTTGGGAACTAAATATTTAAAGAGTATAATTTTATAAATATTCTTTTAGATTAGGGGAATTATAATTTTGCTGAAGCAAAAGTTCTTTTGAAAAAAATGCAGTAGTTTTTGAATAAACCGCTGCAATACTTATTCTATATTTCTAACAATATAAAATTCTGTTTCCTGTTGATTAATAAGGTGCGAAAAATCAATCTAGCCTGGGGAAAATAATCTGTCCACATTATCCAGGACCGCAAGGAGTGCAATGCCCACCGTTTACATTTTCCTGAACTTTCTTACCAATTTCTTGTACACCGTCTAATTTTTTAATTCTTTCATTAAAATATGAGTTAAAGAGATATTGTATGTTCGAACATTTAAAGATACTCGGGATTTATGTCTTTTTTTATACAATTTTTACGACGAATTTGTTGTGAGCTATGAAAGTAATTATACGCGGTAATTTCCCCAATATTTTTAACAGCATTTTAAAACATTATATAATCTCATTTCTAATCTGTATTTTTGAATCAAAATTCAAAAATGCAATTTGAAAACAGTAAAGAATTTGCTCAAAAGTTAGATCAACAAGATCCTTTAAGCTCTTATAGAGATCAATTTCTTTTTCCTAAAGTTAATGGGAAAGAGGTCATATATTTTACAGGAAATTCTTTAGGACTTCAACCTAAAAACACAAAGAAGTATGTCGATGAAGTAATGAAAGACTGGGCAGAACTTGCTGTTGAAGGACATTTTTATGCAGATAAGCCTTGGTGGGACTATCACGAACGTTTAGCCAAACCCCTAAGTAGAATAGTTGGAGCTAATCCCTCTGAGATTACAGTTATGAATACCTTAACAGTAAATCTTCATTTACTAATGGTTTCATTTTACCGACCTCAAGAGAAACGATATAAGATTATATGCGAGGAAAAGGCATTTCCTAGTGATCAATATATGTTACATAGTCAGGTTAGATTTCATGGATATGATCCAAAGGATGCTATTGTAGAAATTAAGAAACGCCCTGGAGAACATAATTTTAGGATAGAAGATATTTTATCTACTATTAAATCAGTAGGAGAGGAGTGTGCTTTGATTTTAATCGGTGGTGTTAATTATTATACAGGTCAGGTTTTTGATATGAAAACTATTACTAAAGCAGGTCATGATATCGGAGCTTTTGTTGGGTGGGATCTTGCACATGGCGCGGGTAATATTGAATTAAAATTACATGATTGGGATGTGGATTTTGCATCTTGGTGCAGTTATAAGTATATGAATAGTGGTCCAGGAAATGCTTCTGGCTGCTTTGTACATGAACGATTTCATGACAGAAAAGATATTCCACGCTTCGAAGGTTGGTGGGGAACTAAAAAAGAGTCTAGATTTTTGATGGAACCAGAGTTCGAACCCATGCCTAATGCAGATGCTTGGCAATTGAGTAACGCACCAATTTTATCATTAGCGCCGTATTTGGCTTCACTAGAATTATTTGAAAAAGTCGGGATGGAAGCACTTATTGAAAAGCGAAATCTCATTGTTGCTTATTTAGAATTTGTGTTAAAATCAATTGATTTAGAAGTAGAAAGTACTTTCGAAATAATAACTCCTTCGAGTCAAGAAGAAAGAGGGACACAACTCTCTGTATTTCTTCATGGAGAAGGAAGAAAGTTGTTTGATTATTTAATGAAAAATGGAGTAATTACAGATTGGAGAGAACCAAATGTAATTAGACTAGCTCCAGCACCTTTTTATTGTTCTTATGAGGATATGTACGAGTTTGGTCAAATTCTTAAGAAAGGGATATTGCAAAAAGTATAAATTGAGTCCCTTATTTTAATGCCTTAATATATGCGGAAGGTGAAAGACCGGTTTGTTTTTTAAAGAGTTTGCAGAAATAAGAAGGATCATTAAACCCACATTGGTATAACACTTCTGAGATAGACATATTGTTGCTATTATAGAAAAGTTCTTGCGCTTTCTTAATTCTAAATTCATTTAAAAAACTAATAAAATTCTTTCCTGTAGAGGATTTAAAAATTCTGCAAAATGAATTTGTAGTCAACCCTAATTCTTTAGCCAAAGTTTCTGATTTGATTTTTTTAGCGTAGTTTTTATTTACATATTCAAAAACTTTTGATATTCTGGGTAAAGAAGTTTTGTCAATTTCTAGATGATTTGTTTTTATAATTGATCTATAATTCTTAGAAATAGAAAGTCGATATAGAATATTAATAAAGTTTAATAGCTTTTCGATATTGTTTTGATTATAAAGTCTTAAAAAAGACGCAGATAATTCATCTTTAATTTTCTGAGAAAAGATGCAACCTTTAGGAGATTTCTTTATGAAATCTAAAATTATCGAAAACTCCGGAAAATGATATAGTTTTTCTTCAATAAAATCTTCATTAAATTGAATTACTACCTCTACATTGTCTCTAAAATCCTTATTACCAAAAGGCATATGTGGCATATTGGGGCTAAGAAAAATGAGTAATCCATCTTGATAGTTTTCAAGATGAGATTCTACCTGAATAATACCACTTCCATTTTTAATAAAAACAATTTCGTATTCAGGATGTAAATGCCAGTTTATTTCGTGACAAAGTGAATCCTTAGTATAACTTTCTATTTTTAAAGACTTGGATTGTTCCAGATAAATTTGCTCATAGGATGGCTTCATATAACAAAATTATCATAATTAAACAGATAATTACTATTTATAGAATAAATTGACTTATTGTTAGAATACTTTGTTTTACCTTAGATTTATTTTTGTAGTTAATTTTGATATGATATTAATTGTTTAAACTACACGAATTGAATTCTTTATATCTTATTCTTACTAAATTACGATATTTTGGGCCTGCTTGGGTTTTTGCTTCGCTTAATATAATGACAGGTACTTGGGTGTTGTATATACCTAAAATTAGAGCTAAGTTGCTAATTGATGATGCGCAACTGGGAATAGCACTTTTTTGTTTCGCTTTAGGTACGCTGGCAATGATACCTTTATCATCTTTTATTATTGGAAAATTTGGTGTAGGAAAGACCACAATTATTGGGATTTCAATTTTTTCTCTACTTTTTTTAATGCCAATTGTTGCTCCAAGTTATTTGGTATTGTGTGTTGTGTTATTCGTTGTAGGGTTATTTGCTTGCTTAACCGATATTGCAATGAATGCATTGGTATCTGAAATAGAACAGGAAGATGATGTACATATTATGTCTGCTTCTCATGGTTTTTTTAGTTTAGGAGGTGTTATTGGAGCAGGTATTGGTGGTTTTTTGATTACTTATTTTGAGGTTCCATTATTACATATGTTGTATGCCGCAATATTTGTGATTTTAACCAACTTTTTAGTATGTAAACAATATATAACCATAAAGGGAGAAAAAGAAGAATCTTCTAATAAACGGTTGGATTTAGAACTTATCAAACCTTTATTAGGACTTACAATTATTGCATTTTTAATTATGGGTAGCGAAGGAGCAATAGAGCATTGGAGTAAACTCTATATGCAGGATGTGGTAAAAATATCTTCGGAGAAGATTTCTGGATTTGGTTTTGTTGCTTTTTCTTTAATGATGACCCTAGGTCGTTTTTTTGGTGATGCTGTGAGTAAACATTTTGGGTCTTTTGCAATAATTATAGGAGGATCTTTAATCAGTGCGCTTGGTTTTTTAGCTGTATTAAGTATTTCATTGGTTCTAACAATAACTGGTTTTGGATTAATCGGCTTAGGTTTCTCTGTGATTATTCCAGAGTTATTTAGATTAGCTGGTAAGACCAAAGGTGTTTCTTCTGCGAAAGGAATTTCTTTCGTTGCAGGATTTGGTTATCTCGGTTTTTTGATAAGTCCTCCATTTCTTGGCTTTTTGTCCAAAATAGAAAGCCTAAAACTTAGTTTTACAGCCTTGTTGATAGCAACATTAATTGCATTAATTGTTACATTTTTTATTTCAAAAAGAGCTATTAAATAATATATTCTTCTAATATTATTCTGTAATTACTTTTATGCCAGTAAAATGAAGTTTCCAACTACCTTCGTTCCGATTGCGAGTTTTTGAAATTTTAATTCCATTAAAATCATCATAATCTTCCCATGATGTTATTAAGGAAGCTTCTTTTTTGTTCTTTTCACGAAATGCCCATTCTTTTACTTTAAAATCACCTTCAAAATAAAAATCGTATGCATCTCCTGGAGTATACCCACCTTCATTTTTATAAATAATGGTAAGTTTTTGCATTTCTTTAGAACTTATAGGTGCAATTGCTTTTAGTTCATGTTCTGATGAGAAACTATTTTCATCCCATACTAAGTTAAACGGAGCTAGTAACCAATACTTATCATTAATAAAGCTTTGATCTGCTTTTAGTGTAGTACTATCTATTTTAGTTCTGTTATAGGTAATGGTATCCTTAGAAGTAATCATTGTAACCTCATCTTTTTTTGGTTTCCAATTCCAAGAACGTTCAAAATGACTACTATCTCTATCAACGTTAAAGGTGAATTTTATTTCTTTAACTTTTTCCCAGTTTTTAAAGCCATTCGCATTGGCAATCGCTTCAGCCGTAGTTGGTATTTTATGCAGAACTGTTTCGGTTTCCTTTAATTCAGCATCCTCTTCGTATTGATATTCTTTTTTAGTCTCTTGCTTGCAAGCTATTACTAACATAGAAAGTAGGAATACGCTAATTACATTTTTCATCTTGACTGAGTTTTTCGCTAAAATAAAAAAACAAAATTCGTGATGAATTGAATTAACATCGTTTTAGGTATTAATAAAAAAAGCTCCCTGTTATGGAAGCTTTTTTTATTTGTTCTTGTATGTACAATTACTTTACAATCAACTTGTATTGTGGTGTCTTATTTAAAGGGCAGAAATAGTTATATTCTCCTTTTTTTAATGTTACAGTTTTAGAACTTTCAGTTTTCCCTTCGGCTACAACCTTAGTTACATACGCTGATTGAATATGATTTTTAGGATCTGAAGCATCTTTACCAGCAGGGACTAATACGAATCCAACATCAGTTCCAGAATTGTTGTTAGATATATTGAAAACGTAACTACCTTCTGATAATGTTACTTGTTTCTGAGTAAATTCTCCTTTTGTTTGTTCTAAAGAAACCGTTTTAACTTCTTGAGCAGATGTACTTAATGTAATTGCGAAAATAAATGTAAATAATGTGATTAACTTTTTCATGATTTTTAATATTTATGATTATTGTTGAAAATTATTTTTAATTTTTCTGAGGAGAAACATATTTTATAATGTTATTTCTCCTCAGAACTCTTGAATGTATTTATTGGTGGTTGAGTGATTTATACTGTAGTAGTTTCTAGTGGTTGTGCTACAGGAAAATCAACAGGGACTTGAGTAGTACTATGGATATAGTTCGAAATAGTTTTGTCTCCTACTAATACAATGGTATCTACTAGATTTCCTTTGTCATATCCTGCAGCAAAGAAATTATCTACTACATCCTGATCTGTACGCCCTCTATTTTCTGTAATATTCTTAGCAAGTTTTGCCAATGCATCTAATTTGCTATCAAAAGATGCGTGCCCTGCTCTTAACTCTAATATTTGCTCATCAGTAAATCCATTCATTTTTCCAATTGCTGTGTGTGCTGATAAACAATAAATACAATTGTTTACTTGACTAACTGCAAGATTAACAACTTCTTTTTCTTTAGCTTTTAAAGATGTTTTTGCGTTAGATAGAGTTAAGTAATTTTCTAATGCAGTTTCACTGTGCGCATAAGTTGCATATAAGTTAGGTACAAAACCTAATGCGCTGTTAAGATTGTCAAAAATCCCTTGATTTGTTGCATTTACTTCTTCTCTTGTAGGTACATTAAATGTTGCCATGATTTTATGTTTTTAGTATCCTGAATTTATTTTTCAGAATGAGTTTATATTTAATTTTAATTGTCTTTTAATTTGACAGGACAAAGATGCGATGGGATTAAGGACTTTAGAATGGCCGTTTTTCCCGACTACTTGTCAATTTTTCCCTTAGCTTATTTTCGAGTGCTTATAAAAGGTCTTTCTACATCACAATAAAAATCGTGGTGACTTCTTTGATCACAGTGCGCTTTGGCATTTAGAGTGTTTACAATTTTTCTTTTTCCCTGACGGAAAATCTCTATTAAATTGAATATGGATTTATTATTAGTTATCATTTTTATATTGTTTTAAATTAATAGTACAAAGATGAGGCTCTAATGAAGGTTTTAGAATGGTTGTTTTTCCCTACTACTTGTCAATTTTTCCCGAAATAAAAAAACCTCCAATTAAGGAGGTTTATAGAAAGTATAATATGATATGTTTTATTCTAAAAAAACTTTACTTCTTTTCGTTTCATCCATAGAATAATGCCACTTAGAGCAAAAGTTAGTAATGCAGTGATAAAAAGAACACCTCCATCATTATTAATTTCAACTCCAAGTTTTGTAATATGCATAAAAATGGCACCGCCGATAACTCCAAGGGTTATTGTAGCACCTATCCAAACTGTTTTGGGGATTAATAATAAAACTCCTGCAATAAGTTCTACAATCCCTGTAGCTATTCTTCCATATGGCTCTAGGCCAACTTTTGAGAAAATATAAATACTATCAGGATGTCCAGTAAACTTAAATCTAAGGGTTTGTATAAGAATAATAGCAACAATTATTCTTAATACCAGGGGTAAGGCATTTTTCATTTTAATATGTTAGAGTTTGTGTTAGTTACTATAGAACACTGGGTAATGCGTCTATTCTTCCATTAAAGGTATTCTTTCTAGAAATAAAATACAATTCCTCAAGGTTGTTATCATTAGCAAATTGATTGGATAATTGAGGTAAATTGTTCATCAAGAAAGCCTGAAATGCTTCGGGACTCTTACTTCTATTAGCTGCTTTTCGTATGATTTTCAGATAAGAAGAAGTGATTAACTCTACATTGTTTTTATTAGAAGAAAAAGATAAAAAGGTGTTTTCTCCCTTAGAATTTTTTATTTCTTTTTTAAATTTAATTTCATTGAGAGCAATTAAATTTTCGTTGTAATTGCTAAAAGTGTTTTTATAAACTACTTCTTTAGTATTTTTAAGGTATACTGTTTCTAATTGAGTTTTATATGTTTTTTCTTGTGTGTGACCTGAAAAAGATATAGCGAAGAAAAATAATGTTATAACTATTGATATGTGATTGCGTAAAGTCTTCATAATGAAATGTTTTTTACACGAAATAAATTCCGTATTTAATATACTACAAAGTTGGGGCAAAAACATATAGATTAAAAGGTAATTTTTTCCTTAATTATTGTCAATATTACCATTTGTTATATTGAATAAATTAAAAAGAAATAAAAGAACTTTTAAATATATATCGAATTAGTCGTAATTGATTTTGTAAAATTACAAATCAGTGTTTTTAAAAAAAGCAACTATCTATAAATTAGATTGATAATAAAAAAAACAATAATTTAGAAACTGATTGTAATTTTATACAAATTTAGTAATTACATAGGATAAAATATGTTATAGAAAATCTAATTATTTTGAATGTATTTTTGCAATGTCGATGAAATAAATATACCTGAATTGGTTTATAAATTTTAGAATTGAATAAAAGATTTGTGTTCATAACACCAAGCCCAATTTTCATTAGGCTCGACAGAAATTATTACTGGGTGTTCATGTTTTTTAAAATGTTCACTAGCATGTTTATTAGGAGAGGAATCACAACATAAAGTAATACCACATTCCTGACAGGTTCTTAGGTGTACCCAGTTATCCCCATTCTGTACACAAATAGCGCATTCATAAGTATCATCTTTTTTGATATTTTGTAGGTCAAAACTTTTTAAATGGTCGCAAATTTTTGTGTTAAATCCCATATTACATCTCAGCTAAATATTCGTGAACAAATTTTATTGCCATAGCACCTTCTCCTACAGCAGATGCTACTCTATTCATAGCGCCAGCTCGGACATCACCCGAGGCAAAAATACCAGGACTACAAGTTTCTAATAAGAAGGGTTCTCGATCTTTTTTCCAAACCTTTTTAAAGTCATCATATCGACTTAGGTCACGACCAGTTTCAATAAAACCTCTTTCGTTTTTAATTATGTCTAATTCAATCCAATCTGTATAGGGTTTAGCACCGATAAAAATAAACAAAGCATCTGCATCGACAATTTTGGATTCCCCATTAGTACTATTGCTTATTTCTAAAGAAGTAAGTCTGTCATTTTCTCCCAATGCTTTTGTGACATTTGTATGGCCTAGCAATGTGATATTATCAATAGCATCAATTTGATCAATAAGATAACTGGACATGCTACTTGTAAGATCTTTTTTTCGAACCGTAATGTAAACGTTTTTAGCAAATTTAGAGAGGTAAACAGCAGACTGACCGGCAGAATTACCACCTCCTACAATATATACTTCTTTATTAGAACAAGCTTGAGCTTCTGTCATAGATGAACCATAATAAATACCAGCTCCTGTATAATTCTCTATCCCATCTGCCTCTAGTTTTCTATAATTGACACCTGTAGTGATAACTACACTCTTGGTGCTAATACATTCTCCATTAGCTAGTGATATACTTTTGTACCCATCTTTTTCAGTTATAGAGGTAACTTCTTGAGGAGATAAAAATTCTATCCCAAATCGTTTGGCTTGTGTAATAGCCCTATGAGTTAGTTCTTGACCACTTAATCCATTAGGAAACCCTAGGTAATTTTCGATTCTAGAGCTAGTTCCTGCTTGACCACCAGGTGCGTGTTTTTCAATTAATAGTGTTTTTAAACCTTCTGAACCTCCATAAACCGCAGCGGCTAACCCAGATGGACCAGCACCAATAATTGCTACATCATATAAATTGTCTTTAGGATGTGGGTTCAAACCAAGCGCAGTAGCAAGTTCAATAATATCTGGATTCTTATAGCAACTTCCATCTTGTAGCGAAATTACTGGAAAATCTTTTGCCGTAAGACCATGAAGTTCAATAATTTCCTTAGCCCTATCACTAGTTTCCACGTCTAACCATTGAAACGGAAATAGGTTTCCCGATAAAAAATCTTTTATATCATGAGACTTTGGAGAGTATTGATAACCAATCACTTTTATTCCATCAAATTCTGGTTGAAAGTTAACTAACCAAGTATCTAACAAATCATTTAAAGTAGGAAATAATTTTTCTTCTGGTGGACTCCAAGGTTTTGTCAGATAATAATCTAATTGTACGTCGTTAATAGCTTTAATAGCTGCTTCCGTATCTGAATATGCAGTTAAGAGTACTTTTTTAGCATTAGGAAATAGTTTTTTTGCTTGTTGTAAGAATTCTACTCCCAGCATTTCTGGCATTCTTTGATCTACTAGAAATAATGCGATAACTTCATTTTTTTTCTTTAAATCTGCCAAAGCTTCTAGAGCATCGTTGGCAGATTCAGTGCTCATAATACGATATTCTTTGCGATATTCAGATTTTAAATCTCTAGTTACTGCACGTAATACTTGTGGATCGTCATCGAGTGCAAATATGATAGGCTTTTTCATCGTTTCTATAAGTTAAAGCAGACTAAAAATTGAAATTATCAGGGTCCGGTCCTAATCGTTGATGTTTATCTAAAGAATCAATATAATTGATATCTTCTTTAGAAAGTTCAAAATCAAAAAGATTAGCGTTATCAATAATTCGGTGTTTTTTAGAGGATTTAGGGATAGTAATTACTCCCTTTTGTAAATTCCATCTCAAAACAATCTGTGCGGCTGTCTTATTATATTTTTTAGAAAGATTGTCCAATATAGATAATTCAAAAATTTTTCCTTGCATCATTGGCGACCAGGCTTCGTATTGTATGTGATGTTTGTTGCAAAAATCAATCAAATCTTGTTGAACAAGATGAGGATGAAACTCCATTTGATTAACCATTGGTTTAATTTCGGATGTTTCCATGAGATTTTCTAGATGGTGTTCTAAAAAATTACTTACTCCAATAGCTTTTATGACTCCGTCTTTATATAATTTTTCTAATGCTTTCCAAGTTTCGATATATTTTCCTTTTACAGGCCAGTGAATGAGATATAAATCCAAATAGTTTAATTGCAGTCGTTGTAAACTTTTTTCAAATGCTTTAAGAGTAGATTCATAGCCTTGATCAGCATTCCATACCTTACTTACTACAAAAATTTCATCTCTAGGAACACTGCTATTAAGTATTGCTGTTCCAACTCCTTCTTCATTTTTATAAATACTTGCTGTATCTATATGGCGATACCCTTCTTCTAATGCCCATTGTACTGCGTCAATTACTTCTTTATCATTGTCGGATAAATATACACCGAGACCAAAGTAAGGCATTTCAACTCCGTTGTGTAATTTAAATGTTCCTTTTATATCTGTTATTTTTTTCATAAGTGTAATTAGGTAATAGGTAAGCAAACAGTAAAGATTGTTTCTCCTTTTTTAGATTTTACTGTAATATCACCTTGGTGTTGATTAATAATTCTTTGTACCACTTCTAATCCCATACCTGTTCCTTCTCCAATAGCTTTTGTGGTAAAAAATGGGTCAAAGATGTTTGTGAGATTTTCTTCGGTAATTCCTTTTCCGTTATCAATAATTTCAGTTTTTAAGAAATCTTGTTCTTTATACGTCTTAATTTTTAATATTCCAGAGTGATCCATTGCATCAATAGCATTATCAATTAAATTGGTCCATACTTGATTTATCTCACTCACAAAAATTTTGATTTTAGGAAGATCATCGTTAAAATCTTTTTCTAAGGATATATTTTTCTTTTTAAGCTTATGATTAAGCATAACCAGCGTACTTTTAATTCCTATATGAATATTTGTAGCTATTTTTTCAGGTGCACGATCCATATGTGTATAGCTTTTAATAGAATGCACCAAACTAGAAATTCTATTAGAAGCTTCACCAATTTCGTCGACCATTTTTTCTGTGGTTAATACATTTTCTATCCATTCAATCGCATTAGAAAAGTTTTTTTGACCTGTAGTTTTATAAATACCCTCCATAGCTTCTACATCCATGCAAAAATCTAGTAAAGTATCCGTCAATTCATATGCGTTATCTACTCCGTGATCTTCTAGCCATTCTTCTAATTCATCCTCCTTTTCATTGCGCTCTATTAGTTTCATATTATTTTCTGGACGATTTTGCAACTTATCAAAAAGCACTTTGTTAATGCTATCAATTTCTTGTTCTTCCATTCTGATTGAAACTACTCTCTTAAATTTCTCAGGAACATTACCAAGATGTTCCTTAAGTGCTTTAGCACTTCTTTCCATTGCAGATGCCGGGTTATTAAGCTCATGTGCTAAACCTGCGGATAGCTTGCCTAAAGACATCATTTTTTCTGCTTGGACATTGTCTTTGGTGAATTCTCTAACTCTTGATGTCATTTTATGCACTAAGGATTCTGTAAGCTCATAATGATTAGAGATCATTTCTTTAAAAAAAGATTTCTCAAGTATTAAGACCTGACTTTTTTCAATCACTTCTCCAAAACCAAGAGCAGAACTTGCTCTAGAAAAAGGAAGCAAACCACCAATTTGATTTATGTTTAATAGTGCTACATGTTTATAGTTCCCGTTTTGTTGAACTTTGATTTCAATTTTCCCATCTAATACAATAAATAATTTATCTATTGGATCTCCTCTCTGAAATAAGAAAGAACCCTTATCTAAAAATTGGACATAAGATTTATCGATTAACCACTGTAATTGATTATCTGGAACTTGGGTAAACTCTTGAACTTGTTGAAGATTTTCTAGACTAAGTTTCATTAGTTTAAATTTAGGTAATAAAATACCTCTTTCCAATACCTTTTGATGGAACAACTCTTAAGGTTTTTATAAAGTTTATATCCATTTAGTAGATAAGCGTCTCTTTTAATTTTCTTTAAAGAAGAGTCTAGGTTTAGAAATGGTAGTAATGAGATTTATTATATTTAGGAATTATTAAATAGTAAGGGTATGTCTAGTGATTTGCAAAAGTATTTTGAAATAAATAAAAGTACTTGGGATAAAAAAGTTGAAGTTCATGCATCTAGTGATTTTTATGATTTAGAATCTTTTAAAAAAGGAGAGAGTTCTTTAAAGAAATATGAATTAGAAGCTTTAGGAGATGTTTCCGAAAAATCATTATTGCATTTACAATGTCATTTTGGTCAGGATACATTAAGTTGGAGTAGGAAAGGAGCTAAGTGCACTGGAGTTGATCTTTCAGAAAAAGGTATAGAATTAGCAAAACAATTAAATAGTGAATTAAAATTAGATGCTGATTTTGTTTGCTGTAATGTCCTAGATACTTCTAATTATATAAAGAAACAGTTTGATATTGTTTATACAAGTTATGGTGTTATAGGATGGTTACCGGATTTAAAACCTTGGGGCAGAATGATAGCAGAACGTCTAAAATTAGGAGGTACTTTTTATATGGTAGAATTTCACCCTATAGTTTGGATGTTTGACTATCTAGAAGAAACACCAAGAATAAAATATGGATATCATCAAAAAGAAGCCATCTATGAAGAGTATGAAGGTACATATGCGGATAATAATTCTAAGATGATAAGTAAAGAGTATGGTTGGAATCATGGGTTGGGCGAAGTAATTTCATCCTTATCTGAAGCAGGATTAACAATAGAATATTTGAGAGAATATGATGAATCTCCTTATAATGTTTTTCCGGATTTGATAAAGAATAAAAATGGCATGTTTGAGAGTTCGGATAAATTATTTCCATTACTATTTGCGATTAAAGCTTTTAAGTAACAATTCTTTGATAATTTTTTTACATTTGTTGAAGGTTTTAATGTTTGCATAAGCTTCAGGATTTATGGAGCTAGTTTGTCAAGGACATTAGGACTCGGATCTTAATGATGTAGTTCCTTTTCATACTTTGGCAAACTAGAATTACTAAAAAAGTATGCAAGCAAAAAATATCGCTATCGTAGGAAGTGGCTTAGCAGGTTCACTGTTAGCAATTTATTTAAAGAAACGTAATCATCAGGTTACAGTATTCGATAGAAGACCAGATATTCGAAAAGTAGAATTTAGCGGTCGTTCCATCAATCTTGCGATGTCTGTTCGAGGTTGGAAAGCATTAGATAAAGTTGGGATTGGAGAAGAGATTAGGAAGCTAGCTATTCCGATGGACAAAAGAGCGATGCACGTTAATGGTCAACCAGAATATCATCAATATTATGGAAAAGAAGGAGAAGCTATATATTCTATTTCTAGAGGAGTATTGAATCGAAAAATGATTAGTCTAGCCGAAGAATCCGGAGTTGTATTTAGATTTAATGAAAAAGTCTGGGATGTCAATTTGCCAGAGGCAAAGATATATACAGGAGAAACTGAAAAAGGTGAGTGGAAGGAGTATCAGTATGATATGATTTTTGGTTGTGATGGAGCTTTTTCTAGAGTGCGTCATAAAATGCAAAGGAGAAGTAGATTTGATTATTCTCAGGATTTTCTTGATGCTGGATATAAGGAACTGGGTATTCCTGCTAATGAAGATGGTACTCATAAATTAGATAAGAATTCACTTCATATTTGGCCAAGAGGTAAGTTTATGTTGATTGCATTGCCAAATTTAGATGGAAGTTTTACTTGTACATTATTTATGCCTCACGAAGGTGAAAATTCTTTTGAAAGTTTGACTAATGAGAATGATGTAGAAGAATTTTGGGAACGAAATTTTCCAGATACTATAGACTTAATGCCTACTTTACTCAAGGATTTTAAGAATAATCCGACCAGTGCATTAGTTACCATGAAATGTTATCCTTGGAGCTATTGGGATAAAGTAGCGTTGGTAGGAGATTCTGCTCATGCAATTGTGCCGTTTTACGGTCAAGGAATAAATGCTGGTTTCGAAGATATTTCCGTGCTAGATGATATTATTGAATTAGATAGAAGTGGTGATTGGCAAGAAATTTTTGAGAAATATCAAGAAACAAGAAAACCAAGTACTGATGCAATTGCAGAACTCTCATATCGTAATTTTATGGAAATGAGTAGTAAAACTGCAGACGCTAACTTTCTTTTGAGAAAGAAGATAGAAAAGCATTTTTCTGAAAAACATCCTGATAAATGGATTCCTCTATATACGAGAGTAACCTTTACACATAGACCTTATGCAGAAGCACTGAAAATAGGAGATCAACAAGCTGCTATTATGGATGAAATCATGCAAATAGAAGATATTGAAAACACTTGGGATAGTGATGAGGTGGAAAAGCGAATAATTGCTGGTCTAAATACGTATGAGATAATTAAATAAAGGTCGTGTTATCCGATAAGTCTTTTCAACCATTTTAACTTCGAGCTAGTATAGGGAGAATATTTTAGATTTAACTCAATCAAAAAGGATTTTTGTAAAATACTTTTGTAATGAGAAAATGCTACAAACCCTGCTTTACCGTGATAATTACCAATACCACTATCACCAACACCACCAAAAGGTAGGTTTTGTTCCATAAAATGCATAACAGCATCATTTATTGCTCCTCCACCAAAAGAAATTTCGTTAAGAATTTTGTTTTTGACTGATTTATTTTTTGTAAAAATATAGCAGGATAGGGGTTTTGATAATGTTTTTATATCCGAGATAGCTTTTTCTATAGAGTCAAAAGATAAAATCGGCAGTATAGGACCAAAAATTTCTTCTTGCATTACTTTATCTGTAAAAGAAACTTCCGTAAGGATGGTTGGTGCTATAATTCTATTTTCTGCATCGCATTGACCTCCTAAGTATATTTTATCATTTTCGATAAGAGCTTGTAATCTCTCGAAGTTTTTTTGATTTATTATCTGAGTGTAATTTTGGTTTTCTACTTTATAATCTGCTTTTTCAATATGTTTTTTTATAGCAGATAAAAGCTTATCGTGTATCGTAGATTCTACCATTATATAATCAGGAGCAATACAGGTTTGACCAGTGTTCAGAAATTTAGCCCATACTAAACGTTTTGCTGTCATATCTATATTGACGTCTTTGGTGATAATAGCGGGACTTTTTCCTCCAAGTTCTAAGGTAACAGGAGTTAAATGTTTTGCAGCAGCTTGATAAACTATTTTACCCACCGGTATGCTTCCAGTAAAAAATATTTTATCAAATTTAAATTTTAATAATTCAGTAGTTTCTTGTACACCTCCTTCTATAACTCTAAAGAATGATTCATTAAAATTTTGATTGATAATTTTAGCCATTATCGACGAAGAATGCGATGGAATTTCACTAGGCTTAAGAATAACTGTACATCCCGCAGCGATAGCCGCTATGGCAGGAACTAAGGATAATTGAAAAGGATAATTCCATGCGCCCATTACTAAAACAGTTCCTAAAGGTTCAGGTATGACGTAACTTTTACCAGGAAGATTTGCTAATCCAGTGCCTACTTTTTTTCTTTTAGACCATTTTTTTATATTAACTATTGCAAGATCAATTTCGTGATAAATGATCGCTAGTTCTGTGGTGTAAGTTTCGTATTTTGATTTTTTAAAATCGTTATAAATAGCATTGTATAAGAGATCTTCATTTTTTTGTAAAACACTTTTTAAATGTTTTAATTCCTTTACTCTAAAAGATATATCTTTAGTAGTATTGGTGTCAAAAAAAGTTTTTTGAGTATTTATGATTTCCTGATAGTTCATAATGACAAATATAACAAGGTTATAAAAGAATTATGATCCTGTGCTCATACGTTTCTTTAACTCTAGCTCTTTCTGCATTTGTTTTACGGTTAATGTACTTCCATCGTGACTCCATCCAGGAGGACCAAAAATATACATGAACTTATGATACCAATTTTTAGATTTTTTGGTGTCGTTCCAAATGTCTTTATACTCATGCGTCAAAATAACCCATGGATTGTAAGAATTAGGCGCGTGAGTAACTCCATATTGTACTTCAATTTCGTCATCAAGTTCTTTCCAAGTTCCAAATATCTTGTCAAAAATATTTAAAAATCCTCCATGGTTTTTGTCCATATACTCTACATTTTTGGCATGATGCACTTGATGCATTGTATGGGTGTTAAATATTTTTTCTATAAAACCCATTTTAGGAATGAAAACAGAGTGTAGTTGGAATTGCCATAAAGCTTCTATTCCCAAACAGACAATTACCATTTCTGGAGGAAATCCTACAATCGGCATCCACATGTAAAATAGTGGTTTGTATAAAAGAGTAAACCACCCATTACGAACTGCTGTTCCAAGATTAAAGTTATCTGACGAGTGATGAACTATGTGAGCAGCCCATAAAGCTCTTATCATATGATTTTGTCTGTGAAACCAGTAATATGTAAAATCATCAGCTAATTGACATAATAGCCATACATACCAAGCATAGCTAAAAGATTCCCAACCCATGATATTGGTTCGTACACCATCAACTTCAGGATTAAATACATTGTACATATACGTAAACAGAACAACAGAAAAAACTGTTTTAAGAAAAGGACCTAAAAATGCTGATCCAAGTCCCATTGTGAAACTGGCAGATAGATCTTTCCAATTATAAAGGTTTTTATGTTCGTCGTGATTTTTGCTATACGTTAATTCTACTACGATAAGTACTAGAAATAAAGGTACGCCATATTTTAAGGGCTGTATAAAATCCATTTTCTTTTTGTTGTATTCTAATTGGGGCAGAATATAATAAGAATTTGCAGTAAAAGTTTAACATTTTACTTTTTTAAGTAAAAAAAGTATGTTTTTAACGATTGTTTATTGAAATGAAGACGCGGTTCTTTTGAAATTCGGTGTATGTTATTTCGCGAAAATCTGAGATGGGTCTTTAAAAGACTTGAATTCTAGTGCATTTCCGCAAGGATCATAAAAAAACATGGTTGCTTGTTCTCCTACTTCTCCCTGAAACCTAATATAGGGCTCAATAACAAAATCTATTTTTTTATTAGATAACATTTGTGCAAAACTTTGCCAAGTATCCCATTCTAAAATTATTCCGAAATGCGGCACAGGAACTTCTTTACCATCTACGGTATTGTGATGATTATTTAATTCTAATTTTGGTTTGTAATGAATAACCAGTTGATGCCCAAAAAAATTAAAATCTACCCAGTGTTCACTGCTTCGCCCTTCTTTTAAATTAAGTGTTTTGTTGTAAAAATCGCGCGCAACTTCTAAATTATCTACTGGGATTGCAAGATGAAAGGGAGATAATGGTTCCATAAGTTATTTACGTTGATTGAAAGGGATTATTTTAAGAGTTTGAAAATAGATGCTTTAACGTTTTCTATCACTTCTTTTTCTTTTTTTAGAGGCAGTACTATTTCGTTTTTCTTTACTTGCTCCATCTTTATTTTTGGAAGAGAAATGTTTATTGTTGTTTTGTCTTCTTACTGGTTTATTTTCTTCGACTACAGATGCTTCTTCAGTTTTACTAGAATCTCCTACATCTTTATTAATAATTTGTAGTTCTTTTTCTGTTAAGTAGCGCCATTGGCCTATTGGAGTATCTAAACTAATGTTCATAATACGAATTCGCTTTAGTTTTGTTACTTCATATCCAAGATACTCACACATTCTTCGTATCTGTCTATTTAAGCCTTGTGTAAGAACTATTCTAAAATCATATTTATTTATCTGTTCTACCTCACATTTACGAGTAATAGTATCTAGAATAGGAATTCCATTACCCATTCTTTTAATGAATTGTGGGCTAATTAATTTATTTACCGTAACGATGTATTCTTTTTCGTGGTTGTTTCTTGCTCTTAAAATTTTATTTACGATATCACCATCACTGGTTAATAGAATTAATCCTTCACTGGGCTTGTCTAGTCGGCCGATTGGAAAAACACGTTTTGGATAGTTGATATAATCAATAATATTGTCTTTTTCGTTTTGTGCAGTTGTACAAACAATTCCAACAGGTTTATGAAAAGCAAGGTATACGTGTTTTTCTTTAGGCTTATTTATCAATTCACCATCGACCCTTACTTCGTCTCCAGGAGCCACTTTGGTGCCCATTTCTGGAATTTTATTATTTAGGGTTACGCGACCTTGATCAATTAGTTTATCTGCTTCACGACGAGAACAGTAACCAACTTCACTAAGGAATTTATTGAGTCTTGTAAGCTTAGAATTTTCCACGGTGCAAAGGTGCTCATAAAATTTAATCTTTCAAAAAATGAATGATCATATCATCCACTTCATCAAAGAATAAGGAATGCCCAAAGTTTTCTGTAGTAATGAATTTTGCATTAGTCCAGTTTTTACTTATTTTTTCAGTTCCCGTATACGGGGCAATTTCATCGTATTTGTCATGTATGAGTAAGCCTGGGTGAGTTAAGTTCTTTGCAAATTCAGCTATGGAAAATTCTTCGAAATGAAAACCAAATTTTTCCTTGAAATAATGACTTAAGGCTTTCATAAACTTATCAGATAATTTGAGCGTTTTTTGATAGCCTTCCATAATTACAGATAATTCTGTAGGAGGTGCAAGAACAATTAGTTTTTCTATTTCAAGGTTTGGATATTTAAATTGATGAAACACAGTTGTCATACCGCCAACAGAATGTCCAATAACGTAATTAGGTCGGTATAATTCTATCATTTTTTGAAGGCATTCTGCATAGAACGGAACACTGAGTGTTTTACCAGAAGAGTTACCATGAGCTGGAGCGTCAAATGCTATAACATTATAATTTTGTTGATGTAGTTTTTCGATAAGTGTTTTCCATCTATGACTATTACTATCCCATCCGTGTACCATCAAAACAGTTTCTCCCATATTGGGCCATCTATAGGTTTGTAAAAACCTATCTTTTACTGAAATGATTTCATCTTCGGCTTCCTCTAGAAAATATTCTTGATCTGCAAGTATCTTTCCTTTAAGCGGTGTGCTAAATAAGATATAGGCTTTGCGCAAAGCCTTTTTTTTATTAAAAAAGAAGAGCAATAAAAGTCGTTTGCCAATAAAAATTGGGATGTACTTTTTTAATGTTTCTTTCATAATTCTTCTCGATGTACCGAATCTATAGAAAAAGCAGGAAGACAAATCGCTATATATTCACATGCTGATTCAAATGGGTTAGAATATTGTACTCTGGTGTTTTTTTTAATCTTAATAGATTGTCCAGATTCTAAGGTGATTTCTTCATCATCAATAATAAATCTTTTCTTTCCTCGAATAATATAAGTGTATTCATCAAATTCCGGTGTTTGAAATGGTTCGCTCCAACCTGGAGGAGCTACCATATGCGCTATACTAACCTGAGAATTCCCATCTGTGGCTTTGCCAAAATGTTCTTCAATTAATTTTCCATCTGTAGTTGGTACCACAAAAGGTGATTTTTGAATTTGATATTTTTTACTCATAAATATCTAATAACAGATTTTAATTATTCTCCCAATTAATAATAAAGTGTTTAATTGTAGCCGAATCAGGAATTTGAGAAGCTTCAATTTTTTTGTCAGTATTAAATTTTAACTCACTCGATAATTCTTTCTTATCAATAGTTATCGATGCTTGGATACTATCTACAAATATAACCGCTGCACTAAGTGTATTAGTAATCTTAGTGATAGAATAGTTATCCTTGATATCTTTGAAAACACCATTTGCCGATAGTCCCGATATAGTCTTATATCTTGGATCAATTACTTGTATACTTTCAATAGAGGATTCAGGATTGTTTTCTTCTCTAGGTTCCAATAATAATAATTTAGCTCCTCCTTTTTCATAAATTTCAATAGTGTTTGCAACATCCATAATATTGTCATTTTTGGACATTTTTACTATAGAATCATTTGCATAGATTGAGTCTAATTGACTCACTTTGATTGTGTTAGTTAAATGACCAATTCTGTTATAAGAGATTTCGAATGGATCTTGTTTTTTGTCATTTTGACAACTCAGTAAACTTATACAAACAAGTAAAATACTGCTGATTTTTTTAATCATAATAGGTTGTTAATTATTCCCAAGGTTAAACAATGATTGATTTTGTGTTTAGTTTAGCGCAATAATTTATTTAGTACACCTAATGCTCCTCTTATAAAAGTAGCACTGGTTAAAACTTTAATCACAGCTTTTTCCGTAGTACTAGATTTTCTACTTTTAGAACGAGAAGAACTTTTATTTAGTTTCTCTCTTTCTTTTTTTGCTGCTGCTTTAGCTTCTTCTGCTTCAGCTTTTTCTATTTTTTCATTAAGAATTTCATAAGCACTTTCTCGATCTATATCTTCATTGTATTTGTCAGAAAGTGTGGACTTTTTTAATAAATCATCTAATTCGCTTTTGGATAGTATATCCATTCTACTCATAGGAGCTCTTAACATCGTCGCAGCAAGAGGAGTAGGGCGACCTTTCTCGTCAAGAGCTGATACCAATGCTTCTCCAATTCCTAAAGCTGTTAGTACTTCTTTTGTGTCATAATATTCTGATATAGGATAATTCTCGGCAGTAAGTTTAATTGCTTTACGATCTTTAGCGGTAAATGCTCTTAGGGCGTGTTGTACTTTTAGCCCGAGTTGCCCCAACACCCCATCCGGTACATCCGTAGGATTTTGAGTTACAAAATATAGTCCAACTCCTTTTGATCTTATTAATTTCACAATACTTTCGATCTGATCCATTAATGCATTGGAAGCTTGCTTAAATATTAAATGAGCTTCATCAAGAAAAATAATCAACTCTGGTCTTCCGCTATCTCCTTGCTCAGGAAAGGTACTGTATACTTCAGCTAGAAGACTTAACATAAATGTAGAAAATAGTTTTGGTCTATCCTGTATGTCGGTTAATCGTAAGATATTTATAAAACCTCTTCCATCGTCATCTACTCTACATAAATCTTGTACGTCAAATGATCTTTCTCCAAAAAAGATATCAGCTCCTTGTTGTTCTAAAGCAACAATTTTACGTAATATGGAGCCAGTAGATGCAGTAGATATTCTTCCATAATCTTTTTCTAGCTCTTCTTTTCCTTCTCGAGTCGCAAATTGTAAAACCTTTTTTAAATCTTTTAAATCTAATAATGGCAATTTGTTGTCATCACAATATTTAAAAATTATTGAAATGATACCTGCTTGTGTTTCTGTTACATCTAAAATTCTTGAAAATAGTACTGGCCCGAATTCGCTTACAGTTGCTTTAAGGCGTACTCCATCTTGTTCTGATAAAGAAAGAATTTCTACTGGAAAATTCTTTGCTTCAAACGGAATTCCAATTTTTTCATGTCTTTCATCAATTTTAGCATGACCTGGACTTGCAGCTGCTAAACCACTAAGATCACCTTTGATATCCATAAGAAGCACAGGTATTCCTTGTTCGCTCAAGTTTTCTGCTAAGACTTGTAATGTTTTTGTTTTACCAGTTCCTGTTGCTCCAGCAATTAACCCATGTCTATTTAATGTCTTTAGAGGAATTTTAACGTGTGCATCTGTCACAGTTTCTCCATTATGCATTGCAGCTCCTAAGGTGATGAAATCGCCTTTGGTAGTATATCCTTTATTTATATGGTCAAGGAATTCTTGATTACTACTCATAGTTAATGTAAATTTTGATAAAAATAGCAATCTTGTCTATTCTATCGAAATGATTGTGATTTTGTTTTAGGTAAATTTATAATTTTTAAATCAATAAGAGTCAGTGTAGAAAATTATAGTTTATTTTTATTGATGAAACACATAATTCAACATAATGAAGAAGATATATTTATTCACGATTTTAATTTCAATTTTTTATAGTTGTAATCAAAAAAATAATTCTAACACAGAAATTATATTTCATGACACACATGAGCCTAAAAAAGTGAATGCTCCATTTTCTGATGCTGTTCAAGTAGGTAATTTGTATTTCCTTTCTGGACAAGTAGGGATGAATCATACAACACGTAAATTGGTAGAGGGCGGTATAGAAGCTGAAACTAAACAAACCTTAGAAAATATAAAAGCGGTATTAGAACATCATAATATGAATATGAATGATGTAGTAAAGTGTACAGTTATTCTCTCTGATATTAACGATTTTACAGCATTTAATAAGGTTTATAAAACGTATTTCCCTAATAAACCGGCAAGGACTACGTTTGCTGCCAAAGGATTAGCGGTGGGAGCAAAGATTGAGATAGAATGTGTTGCAGCTAGAACTAAGTAAAAGAAATACTTAATACGGATGAAAGAATTCCTAAACTTACTTTAGGATTACTAATTCATTATCTACCTTTGCATCCTTATGCAAGAAAGTACAGAGACATTGGTGAATGAGGGAAAGATGCTTCCTCTTATGGAAGAATTTTATACCATACAAGGAGAAGGGTATCATAAAGGTACTGCTGCTTATTTTGTTAGAATTGGAGGATGTGATGTTGGATGTCATTGGTGCGACGTTAAAGAAAGCTGGAACGCTGCTCTTCATCCACCAACTTCTACTGCTGTAATTGTAGATAATGCTATAAAATATAGCAATGTAATTGTAGTAACGGGCGGAGAACCTCTTACTTGGGATATGTCTGAACTTACGAAAGGCTTAAAGAGTAAAGGTGCTAAAACCCATATAGAAACTTCTGGAGCGTATCCTCTTACAGGTAATTGGGATTGGATATGTCTTTCTCCTAAAAAAGTAAAACTTCCTACTAAAGAAATATATAGTGAAGCTCATGAATTAAAATGTATTGTTTATAATAAAAGTGATTTTGATTTTGCTGAAGAGCAAGCTTCTCAGGTTTCGGATGATTGCGTATTGTATTTACAGCCGGAATGGAGTGTTAGGGACAAGGTAATTCCTCTAATTGTAGAATATGTGATGAAAAACCCTAAATGGAAGGTGTCTTTACAAACTCATAAGTACTTGAATATTCCTTAATTAGGTCATATAAAAACACAGGTGTTTTATGGTTTTTGACGTTTTTCGATGGTCTGTGCTCTTTTGTATGTTAATGATTATGGTTAGACCGTAGTTTTGTAGGATTTTTCCCTTCTATTGAAATGTAATTTTGTAAGATAAAACTTTCTTTTTTATTTTTTAGCCTCCCTTGATTTACGTTTTTTAACGTATATAAACAAGTGTTTAACTAATTGTTAAATGATAGTTATCTTTTTTTTTGATTTTATAGAAAGATGTTTTTAATTTTATGTAAGTAATTTAAAAACAGATTTTTATGAAAAACTTATACTCTATTTTTGGGCTTGATTTTAGAATGTTTATTGATTTTGTGAGAGATCTTCCGAGTGCTTCCCGTTATGCAATGCGTAGATAATTTTAAGTTCAACATCCCGTATTAATTTATAAGTAAAAGATTACAACAATTTGTAATCTTTTGTTTTTTATAAAAAGTTTTATGAACTACATTTTATGTAAATGTAATGTTCAATATGTGTGTTTACACTTGTTTTCTCTTCAAAATCTTAATAGTTATTTATTTAATTGTTTTTAAGTTGTTTATGGTGGTGTAAATAATTAAAAATATTAACCTGTCCACGTAAAGATGAGATAGAAATAAAAATAACTAATCGACATTAGGGGGATTAGCCCCTAGTTTTACTCTTTTGGTTGTAGGTTAATTCCTTTTAAAATAGTTGTTTTAAATGGTTTTTTGTTGTTATGTCGTGTAAAATAAGTTGTACGTCTAAAATATTGAATTCTAGGTGTTAATTTTTTTTATTGATTTGAGTTTGCGGTTTATATTTGCATAACAAATTAAAAATCAAATAATTATGAGATACTTTTACACTATATTCAAAATAGATTTTAATTCATTGAAGAGTTTTTTGAGAGAATTACCATCTGCTAGTAGTAATGCTATACATAGATAATCGGTTAGTATTATATAGTTGGGGAAACAAGGTTATTTAAAATTGAATGCTAATCATTCTATAAAACTATAAATCTATTGGTAATATAATTTGATATAGATTTAATAGTAACACCAAAAAGTAGGAATAAATTTTACTAGTATAATTGAAAAACATGTTTTTAATCGGTAAAATTTCACTTTATATCTAAAAGTTCTTACATTTTTTGTTAAAAAGGTTGATTTAAAGTCTTTTAGATGTTATCTTGTAACTAAATAAATTGGAAATATTATGGGGCTATTTTACACTAAATTCAGATTAACTTTTAGGATTGTCATGGACTTTCTTAAAGAATTACCGGGGGCATCTAGTAATGCTATCCACAGATAGTTATTATTTCAGTGAAATAATTTAACCTTTTTAGTCAGAAGGTTATTAAAAATAAAAAAGAGGTTGAATTTTTCAACCTCTTTTTTATTTAATATGTTTTTGTGTATTATTTCTAATTATAGAAAGGAACTTCTACTCTAGTAGTTTCCCACCCCATAACCATATGGTATCCTTTGTCTACTTTTTTGAAAGCAATAGAAAAAGCTTCTAACTCATCACCTTTTCCCGCAGGTACTTTAATTCTAGCGACATCCTTACCTTCATCGTAAGAATATGCTCCCCATACATCTAGATCGGAATTAAGAATGATAGTCCATTCTTTTTCTCCAGGAATAGTAAATAAAGAATATGTGCCAGCTTTTACTGTTCCATCTCCTAATTTCATATCTTTAAAAAGTTTTATCTCAGTAGCTTCATCAGCTCCTGTTCTCCAAACTTTTCCGAAAGACACCTTGTCTCCAAGCATAGTTCTACCTTTCTTCTGGGGTCTACTATAAATTACTTTGATATCTGGTTTTGCATTTCTATCTGTTTTTGCATAAGAGATATCCGTCGGACTTTTCTGCAGTCCTGCGAATTTTTGAGCATTAATGGTGCTGATTGTTCCTAAAAACATAACAACAGCGAAGAAGAGTGATTTTTTCATAATTCGTGATTTTATTTTCTTAATTGTCGTAAAGATATGTAGGAACATACATGGGAAATGTTAATCCTCTCATTAAATTCTGTTAAAAGAGTTAAATAACAACTTGATAGTTTTGATAGGTTTTTTGCGTTGTAATAGTTTTATTTTTTAACTAATAAGTGTTTATTTGTTTTAATTTGAAGCTAAAAACAAGTTTTATGTTTAAATAATGTAGTTAAAAACGCATCTTTGACTTCTCAATTAATAGAAAAAGAAGAATATGTGTGGAATAGTTTGCGCTTTTGAATTAAAAGAAAAAGCAGATGTGTTAAGACCTCAGTTATTAGAAATGTCAAAAAAGATAAGACATAGAGGTCCGGATTGGAGTGGTATTTATGCAGATGATAAAGCTATATTGGCTCATGAAAGGCTTGCGATAGTTGATCCTGTGTCTGGTAAACAGCCCTTGTTTAGTGAAGATAATAAGTTGATTTTGGCTGCTAATGGCGAAATTTATAATCACGGAGAAATTCGTAAAAAGTTTGATGGTTTTTATAATTTTCAGACAGAATCTGATTGTGAAGTTATTTTGGCTCTATATAAGGAAAAAGGCTCTCAGTTTTTAGATGATCTAAATGGTATTTTTGCTTTTGCACTTTATGATGCTGAGCAAGACTCATATTTAATAGCTCGTGATCACATGGGGATTATCCCTCTGTATATGGGTTGGGATCAGAATGGTACTTTTTATGTTGCTTCAGAATTAAAAGCACTAGAAGGTGTTTGTACTAAAATAGAATTATTTCCACCTGGTCATTATCTAGATAGTAAAAAAGGAGAATTAACTAAATGGTATGTTAGAGATTGGTCTGATTTTGAAGCTGTAAAAGATAACCAAACTAGTATCGATGAGTTAAGAGAAGCTTTGGAAGCCGCAGTTCATAGGCAATTAATGTCAGATGTTCCTTATGGAGTATTACTTTCTGGAGGATTGGATTCTTCGGTTACCTCAGCAATAGCTAAAAAATATTCAGAAAAAAGAATTGAGTCAGGTGATACTAAAGAAGCTTGGTGGCCTCAATTACATTCTTTTTCAGTTGGTTTGGAAGGATCGCCAGACTTGGAGGCTGCACAAAAAGTAGCAGATCATATAGGAACAATACATCACGAAATAAAATTTACAATTCAAGAAGGACTGGATGCTATTAAGGATGTGATATATAATTTGGAAACTTATGATATTACAACTATCAGAGCGTCTACACCTATGTATTTAATGGCAAGAGTTATTAAGTCTATGGGAGTAAAGATGGTGTTGTCTGGAGAAGGTGCGGATGAGATATTTGGAGGATACTTATATTTTCACAAAGCACCAAATTCAAAAGAGTTCCATGAAGAGACAGTGCGTAAGTTGGATAAGTTACATATGTATGATTGTCTAAGGGCAAATAAATCTTTAGCGGCATGGGGAATTGAAGGACGAGTACCATTTTTGGATAAAGAATTTATGGATGTTGCTATGCGTATCAATCCACAGGATAAAATGATTAACGGAGAAAGAATGGAGAAGTGGGTTATTCGTAAAGCCTTTGAATCATATTTGCCGGAAAGCGTTGCTTGGAGACAAAAAGAACAATTTTCTGATGGTGTTGGGTATAGCTGGATAGATACTTTAAAAGAAGTAGTAGATGCTGAGGTAACTGATGAACAAATGGCTAATGCTCATTTTAGGTTTCCAATACAAACACCACAGAATAAAGAAGAATTTTACTATAGATCAATTTTCGAAGGACATTTCCCAAGTGATGTTGCGGCATTGAGTGTTCCTCAAGAACCTTCTGTCGCCTGTAGTACAAAAATAGCATTGGAATGGGATGAAGCTTTTAAAAACATGAATGATCCTAGCGGAAGAGCAGTAGCAAATGTTCATGACGATGCATATTTATTAGATGAAGTTGCACAATAGTAATAGAATAAAAAGAAATTTAAAAATTTCAGCTTGAGTCGCTGAAAGTTGAGTTAATTGAGATGTAAAACCCCAAGAATTTTCTTGGGGTTTTTTACATGTTTGTAATCAATAAATATTTTTTGAAGATAGAGATAACTGCATTGTAGTTAGTGATTTTCTTATAAAAAGAATTAATTATCTAGGGCTGTTAAAATAATAAGTTTAACTATTTTTTGGGGAATATACCGTGTTTTTATAATTAGATTTATGAGAAATTTATTTTGTGTATTAGTTATCGAATACTAAAACATTTTAAGTTGTCAAGTATCAAACTATCAATTTTGTTAATAGGGTGTAAGTCGTGAACATCTTTGAAATTTTCGCGGCATATTTTAATTTTCTATTATGTTAAAAAATATTTTAAAGCTCAATACGACTCAACAATTAAGTAAAAAAGAACAACAAGCAATTAACGGAGGGTTTATACCATCGGCGTGTACTTTCCCTGGGGCACCACCTTTCGGTGGTCCTTGTGCGTGTATTATTAATGGACAAGTGTGCAGAGTACAAAGCGACTATATTTGTTTGGATGGGACAGATCCTATTTGTCCTAATTTTTAATAATATTTATTTCTTGTACATAATTTAATAATCACTATTTATTGAATTATATCAAATAAGAATAGGGCTACATTGCAATGTAGCCCTATTGTTTTATTTAGGTAAGTAAAGTGATTATTAACTTCCACAACGGCCTTGATTAGACCATCTTCTATTGCTTTGTAGTAAATATAAATATCCGTTATACGTAACTTGATCACCAGGTGAGTAACTTGTGTTTCCGTTATAGGCGTCAATACCATCACAGATGTCCGCTGGTTGAGTTTCTCCACATTCTCCTAAACGATTCCAGCTGTTAAAATCTCTTTCATATAAAAAACCTTGATAAGTAACTTTGTCTCCAACACTGTATCTAATGTTTCTAGACCATTCGTCTATTCCATCACAGATGTCATTTCCGTCACCATCACCATCACCATCACCATCACCATCTCCAGCTGGATAAATAATATTAGTCCCCTCGATGTCCCCAGTAGATAAACGACCATTAAAAGGTATGCGATTTCCTGCAGACGTAAGCATAACTGGTTGCCCATTTTTACTAAATGTAAAACTGCTATAGATCATGATAGAATTTATATCAAATGCACCAGGATTAACAGAATTGTTTGTTATTCTGAATTGGCTTATAGCTCCGTTCTGAATGTTTTCAGGTAGTATGTTTACGAATTGATCTCTATCACTACGATTTTGTTCGTGGATATACCCAAGAGTATGACCTATTTCATGAATCATGACTCCGGTGCCTGTTCTGGTACCTATAGTGATTGTTCCTCTGTTTCCATTTACACCAAGATTTGCTCTTCCGCAATTACAAGTTTGACCATCATTTTGAATAGTTACATAGTAATTTTCGTTAGTTCTTTCTTTAAATCTAATATTGGTCTTAGAAGACCATTCTTCCATAGATGCTATAGTGACTGAAATTTGATTAGAAGTTAAGCTGTTATCCAACACGTAAATCACAGTGTTATTCGGCCATTTTGTGATTCCAGGAAAAACTCCAAGCCTTTCAACTTCTTCACCAGGTACAGGATCTTCATTGAAATTACCATTATCAAATTGACTTTCAAAATACTTAGTGTCACCAGATAAATATTCTCCATTGCCTAAGTCTTGAACATAAATAGCTTCTCCTAGAAAGGACTTTTTTAGAAGTTCAATATCATTGTTTTCCTCATTGCTAATTTCTTCATCAAAATTTTCATTTGTACAAGAACCTATTGTTAGTCCTAGACAGATAAAAGCAATTTTGCCTAAATTCATTAAATTTTTAGTCTTCATTTTTAAAAATTAAATTTGTTGATTGTGTGTATTTCCTTTAATTCGACTACATCTGTAGTCTGGTTGGTTTAACGGAAGTAAGTTGTATTATTGTGAATAACGTCCTTTAATTAAGAGGCGTTTATTATTCGTAAGAGTTGGGTGAGAAAACGTAAAGATATTAAGGTAGAACATTATTTTAATATTGTTGTTTGCTTTTAGATTTATTTTCTGATGAAGAAAATAAATCTGCATTTTTGTAAAAGATTCTTTTTGATGTTAAAGTGTTTGTTTACAAAGCATTGTATTTGTTTTAGGAGAATTATATAAAGTATTAATTTAATCTTAAATCGATTTTAAGGCTGTTTTAATCACTTTTAAGGAGTTTTTTTCTTTTCCTAGTCTTGTTCTTAACTAATTGTTGATAACTCTTTAAATCATACCTTATAAAACCCTTTGAACATTTAGCTGTTTTTTTATCTTTGTTTGTTGACCAAAAATTGTAATAAATAAAGCTGATTTATGAGCGAAGAAGCAAAGAAAAATAATTATTCTGCCGATAGTATTCAGGCGTTAGAAGGAATGGAGCATGTACGCATGCGTCCATCCATGTACATTGGAGATGTAGGGACTAGAGGTTTGCACCATTTGGTATATGAAGTTGTGGATAACTCCATTGATGAAGCATTGGCTGGTCATTGTGATGCTATCGATGTTACAATAAATGAAGATAATTCCATTACTACAAAAGATAATGGTCGTGGTATTCCTGTAGGGATACATAAAAAAGAAGGTGTCTCGGCTTTAGAGGTTGTAATGACTAAGATTGGAGCTGGTGGTAAATTCGATAAAGATTCGTATAAAGTATCTGGTGGTTTGCACGGAGTAGGAGTTTCCTGTGTAAATGCACTATCTGATCATTTACATGCTATTGTACATAAAGATGGTAAGGTTTGGGAACAAGAGTATGAAAGAGGAAAACCTTTATACCCTGTAAAATCCACTGGAGATACTGATTTTAATGGTACAATTGTTACTTTTAAACCTGATCCTACTATTTTTCAGCAAACTCTAGAGTATAATTATGATACTTTAGCAAGTCGTATGCGTGAGTTGGCATACCTTAATAAAGGTATTACAATTATTCTTACGGATAAGAGACATACTGATGAAGAAGGGAATCACGTTTCTGAAACTTTCCATTCCGAAGAAGGATTAAAGGAGTTTGTGAAATTCTTAGATACCAGTCGTAATGCGATCATTGGAGATGTAATTTCAATGGAAGGAGAGAAGAATGATATTCCAGTAGAAGTTGCTATGATTTATAATGACTCTTATGCAGAGAATCTTCATTCATATGTTAATAATATTAATACGCACGAAGGTGGTACGCATCTTTCAGGTTTTAGAAGAGGACTTACTTCTACCTTAAAGAAATATGCAGACGCTTCTGGTATGCTTGATAAGTTAAAATTCGAAGTAGCAGGTGATGATTTTAGAGAAGGGTTGACAGCAATCGTTTCTGTAAAAGTGGCTGAGCCGCAATTCGAGGGGCAAACAAAAACTAAACTAGGAAATCGAGAAGTTACTTCTGCAGTTTCTCAAGCGGTTTCTGAAATGTTAGAAAACTATCTTGAAGAAAACCCTTCAGATGCTAAAACGATTGTTCAGAAAGTAATTTTAGCAGCTCAAGCACGTCACGCAGCTAAGAAAGCTCGTGAAATGGTACAGCGTAAAACGGTAATGAGTATAGGAGGGTTGCCTGGAAAGTTATCTGATTGTTCAGAACAAGATCCAGCTTTATGTGAAGTGTTCCTTGTCGAGGGAGATTCTGCAGGTGGAACTGCAAAACAAGGACGTGATCGTATGTTTCAAGCTATTTTGCCACTACGTGGTAAGATTTTGAATGTAGAAAAAGCAATGCATCACAAAGTCTTTGAGAATGAAGAGATAAAAAATATATTCACGGCTCTTGGAGTTACTATTGGTACAGAAGAAGATAGTAAGGCACTTAACCTTTCTAAATTAAGATATCATAAAATTGTAATTATGTGTGATGCCGATGTGGATGGTAGTCATATATCAACTCTGATTCTTACATTCTTTTTCCGTTATATGAAAGAATTGATCGAAGCAGGTCATATTTATATTGCCGCACCACCGTTATATTTGGTTAAGAAAGGTGCTAAAAAGCAATATGCTTGGAATGATGATCAACGAGATATGATTGTTAAAGAATTTGGGGAAAATTCTAAAATTCAACGATATAAAGGTCTTGGAGAGATGAACGCTGAACAATTATGGGATACTACTATGAATCCAGAGTTTAGAACGATGCGTCAGGTAACAATTGATAATTTAACAGAGGCGGATAGAATCTTCTCTATGTTAATGGGAGATGAGGTACCGCCACGTAGAGAATTTATTGAGAAAAATGCCGTTTACGCAAACATTGATGCGTAATGTAAGTGTTATTAAATAATTTAGAATGAAATCCGTTATACTATGTATAGCGGATTTTTTTATATATTGTTCCGCCTATTAAACCCAAATCTTGTGAAATGAACAGACCTAAAATGTTTGAATACTTTTTCAAATATTAGTTTATGTGCATTCCATCTGATTATTGAACAACCATAGATAGAAACAGATGAAAAAAACGATACTACTTTTTACGATGCTTTTGTTTAAAGTGTCATATTCTCAAACTAATGTAGATCAGTTATTAGAATTAGGTATAGAAAATGCACAGCGTTTTAGTACTGATTATTTTGCTCCGGCAGGAGAATTGTTGGTAAATAGTATGTCTAATGGTTGGTATAAAACTGCCGAAGTAAAAAAGTTGTGGCGTTTTGAGGTAGGTTTTATCGGAAATCTTTCTTTTGTAAGAGAAGAAAAGCAGTCATTTATTCTCAATACAGCAGAATATGAAGGTTTAGAATTTAGTGAAGGTCCTTCGAGTCAGTTGGTGGCTAATGCTTTTGGTGGAAATCGTGGAGATATTTCGGTGGTTTTGGATCAAGGACAATTAGGGCAAGTGGAAATTACACTTCCAGATGGGATTGGTGGAAAAGAAGTAAATATTGCACCCACAGGATTTCTTCAGGGGTCTATGGGGATATCAAGAAGCACAGAGATTAAAGCAAGATTTTTACCAAAAATTGCTGTGCGAGAGAACACAGAAGTTTTTCTTTATGGATTGGCAATTCAGCATGAATTGACGGATTGGATTTTTTCTTGGAAAAGACTTCCTTTTAGATTTTCTGGATTAATAGGGTATACTAATGTTAGAGGGTTTTATGATTTTACCGCGGATAGTCAGATTGATGGGGCAGATCAGGAAATACGATTGAAGTCTAATTCATGGTTGGTTAGTGGTATTATTTCAACGAAGCTTCCTAAATTTAATTTTTACGGTGGTTTTGGGTATTATGCAGGAAATAGTAAAGCAGATATTTTGGGTACTTATGAGATTCAAAGAGGTCCACTAGCTAGTCAAACTGTTAAGGATCCAATTTCTGTAAATAATAAAGCTTCTGGACTTAAAGCCACTATTGGAGCTAATGTGAAATTAGGTTTTTTTAGAGCCAATTTAGATTATACGCTTCAGAACTATCAAAATCTCTCTATAGGATTGAATTTTGGTTGGTAATTTAACTAAGAATTCACAAACAAAATCGTTAAAGAATTTGTATTTTCGCGCTGATATTGAAGAGATTCAATATACCAAGATAATATTAATCAAAATTATATAGAGATAATGAAAGTTACAGTAGTAGGAGCTGGTGCAGTAGGTGCAAGTTGTGCCGAGTATATTGCCATTAAGAATTTTGCTTCAGAGGTAGTATTGTTAGATATTAAAGAAGGATATGCAGAAGGTAAAGCAATGGATTTGATGCAAACAGCTTCTTTAAACGGGTTTGATACTAAGATAACAGGAACTACAAATGATTATTCTAAAACTGCAGGAAGTGATATTGCTGTAATTACATCTGGTATTCCGCGTAAACCTGGAATGACACGTGAAGAATTGATTGGTATTAACGCAGGGATTGTAAAATCAGTTTCTTCTAGTTTGATTGAACATTCTCCAAATGCAATTATTATTGTAGTGAGTAATCCAATGGATACAATGACATATTTAGTACATAAAACTACAGATCTTCCTAAGAATAGAATTATTGGTATGGGTGGAGCTTTAGATAGTGCTCGTTTTAAGTATAGATTAGCTGAAGCATTAGGAGCTCCAATTTCTGATGTTGATGGAATGGTGATTGGAGGACATAGTGATAAAGGGATGGTTCCTTTAACAAGACTAGCAACTAGAAATAGTGTGCCAGTTTCAGAATATATCTCTGATGAGCGATTAGAGCAGGTTGCAGCAGATACTAAAGTTGGTGGAGCTACGCTTACTGGTTTATTAGGAACTTCTGCTTGGTATGCTCCAGGAGCTGCAGTATCAGGATTGGTTCAGGCTATTGCTTGTGATCAGAAAAAAATATACCCTTGTTCTACATTGTTAGAAGGAGAGTATGGGTTAAATGACCTATGTATAGGAGCGCCTGTAGTGCTAGGTAAAAACGGAATCGAAAAGATTGTAGAAATTAAACTTAGTGATGCTGAAAAAGCTAAACTTGCAGAGAGTGCAGAAGGAGTTAAGAAAACTAATGGATTATTAGAATTATAATTCATTCATCTATAAAAAAAGAGCCGCTATTAATATAGCGGCTCTTTTTTTTTGATAAATTATAAAATCACTTTCTTATAAATTTTTGTCAATTAAACCCTGTAATCTTCCAGAAGACGGTAATGGACAAAAGCGACTCACTTTTTTACCAGTAGCATCAATAAGGAAAAATTTTGGAATAGACCAAGATGTTGAAGTGACTCCTCCCATTTCTATAGTTTCAGAAATAAATGCTAGTATTGGACTGTTTTGTGGTACCCAAAATTGATTTTCAGTATTCTTTTTCTTTTTAACGTACTGTAACCATCTATCCTTATTAGTGTCTAAGGATATGTAAATAATATCTATATTATCTTCATATTGTTTTTTAATTTCTTCCAGGTATGGTGTTTCTTTAATACAAGGTTTACACCACGTAGCCCAAAGATCAATAACAGTTAATTTTGTTAATTTATCCTCAATTTTAATTTCATTTCCCTCTACGGTTATTAAAGTTGAAAGCGGGAATTGTTCTTGCCCAATAAGTTTTTGACTCCAGTGAACGCTTACTAATAACAATATTATAAAAATGTATCTCACAGATTTCGTTGTTTAAATTTTCAAAATCAAAATAACGATTTATTTGTAAAAAAAGATATTTTACATTGATTATTATTTTATAAGACATTTATTGTAAGACTTTAGAAATGCAGTTTTAATTTTTTTATATTTGCGATCATGAAAAAAGAATGGTACTTCAAAATTTTGATTACTGCATTTGCACTATTGGTTGTGATGCAGCATCAAACTGTAGTGCCTAATCAAGAAATTGTTCTTGAGTTTACTGATGTTGAGGTTACTTCTTCAGAAGCGCAAAACGCAATTGCACTTGTGAAAAAACAATTGGAATCTATTGGGGTTAGAAACACTCGGATTTCAAAGGATTTAAATAATGGTAAGCTTAAGATAGCTTATTATAGTGATGCTGATGTAGAAAGTATCAAAGAAATACTGTCTAAAGAAAAAAGTGTTGCCTTAAATTATATTTTATTTGATCAGAATAGTGCAGACGACCAATTTCCGTTCAACAAAAATTCTTCGGACTATAATCTAGATGTTTATAAAATTCAAAAAAGTACAGACTCCAATACGGATTTTAATGGAATTTTTGTTCTAGAGGTTAAACAAAAACAGGATAGAGCTTCAGGTTTTTATGCACATAGTTTTGTAGCCGAAAATGATATTGATCATTTAGCTAGACTAACAAAATTAGCTCAAAAAGTTAATAAATCTATTGCAATCACAATAGATAATATTTCTTATAAAATTCCTGAGGTAAGAGCAGGACCAATTTCTTAATTAAGGATATATTAATTTTAATATTCCTTACATCTCCAATTTTTAGGAAGTCAGATAAGAAGAAAGTAATTGAGTTGTTTTTTTCTAAATCCTATTTGACTTTTTAATATAGCTCCTGTCTAAGATTTGATAGAGCTTTCCAATAATGAAATTCTAATAAATTAATAATTGTTGAATCCTATTTGATTTAAAAGGGTTTGACCAAAATAAATAATAATGCAAAATAAAGGACTTGTTAGAGTGTTTGCGATTTTATTTGGATTGGTATGTATTTACCAATTATCGTTTACGTACTTAACATACACAAAAGAAAAAGAAGCTGAAGCTTATGCCTTAGCTAAACATCCAGAAGCAGATGCCTCTGCATTAAGAGATACAGCAGAAAAAACGTATTTAGATTCTATTGGTAAGGATCCAATTTTTGCAAATTTTAGTTATAACGATGCTAAGTCAAAAGAACTAAATAAAGGTCTTGACCTTAAAGGAGGAATTAATGTAATTCTTCAGATTTCTGTTAGAGATATCTTAGAAGGATTGGCTAATAATTCTAAAAATCCTGCTTTTATCCAGGCGTTAGATGCTGCAGATCAGACTCAGAAAAATAGTCAGAATACATATGTTGAAGATTTCTTTATAGAGTTTGAAAAAATACCGGATGCTCAGTTAGCTTCTCCGGATATTTTTGCGAATAAAAATTTAAGTGATGATATCACTTTTGATATGTCTAACGACATTGTAGAGCCAGTTTTAAAAAGAAAAATTGACGAGTCAGTAACTTCAGCATTCGAAGTACTTCGTAAGCGTATTGATAAGTTTGGGGTTACACAACCTAATATCCAACGTTTAGGAGAGTCAGGGCGTATTTTAGTAGAGTTGCCAGGAGCTAAAGATGTAGATCGTGTAAAAAAGCTTTTACAGAGTACTGCACAATTAGAATTTTGGGATGTAGAAAATGCTCAAGAGCTTGGTATTTTCTTAAGCAGAATGAATGAGAAACTTAAGAAAGAATTAGAAGCCAAAGATGGTGTAGAAGTTAAAGAAGAAGTAACTGATGAGGTTACGGAATCAGAAAAAGTATTAGATACCGTTCAGACAGATACAACTAAAACGGATGCAGATGCTGAAATAGAAAAATTATTAGCAGATTCAGAAGATTCTACAGATGTAGAAACACAGGTAAATCCAATAAACGATTTAATCGGTCCTCCTTCAGTTGGAGGAGCATTGATCTCAGTTGCAATTAAGGATGTAGAGCAATTTGATGAGTATTTAAATAGAAAAGACATTAGAGCTTTATTACCTCAAGCTTTGAGGTACACAAAATTTGCTTGGAGTAAACCTGAGAAAGAAGGCGAGAGAGTAGATTTATATGCATTAAAAGGAAACCGTGATAGTACTCCAGAATTAAGTGGAGGAGTAATTACGGATGCTGCACAAACTTATGATCAGGTTAATAATGTAATAGTAACCATGCAGATGGATGGTAAAGGAGCTAAGAAATGGGAAGAAATGACAGGAAGGGCTTCGCAAACCAGAGGTCAGATTGCTATCGTTTTAGATAATATAGTATATTCTGCACCGGGTGTTTCTAAAGGACCAATTTCTGGAGGTAGAAGTGAAATTTCTGGAGACTTTACTGTTGAAGAAGGACAAGATTTAGCAAATGTATTGAGAGCTGGTAAATTACCAGCTTCTGCAGATATTATTGAGAGTGCAATAGTAGGACCGTCTTTAGGACAAGAGGCTATTGATAGTGGAGTGATGTCATTTGGTATTGCATTGGTGTTGATTTTAATCTGGATGATTTTTTACTATGGTAAGGCTGGAGCTTTTGCTGATGTTGCTTTGGTAGTAAATATTCTATTTATTTTTGGAGTACTAGCTGGATTAAAAGCTGTATTGACATTACCTGGTATTGCGGGTATTGTATTAACGATTGGTATGTCTGTGGATGCGAACGTACTTATCTTTGAAAGGATTAAAGAAGAACTTGCAAAAGGGAAATCTCAAGTAGATGCAATTAAAGACGGTTTTAATAATGCATTGTCATCTATATTAGATGCAAACATTACAACAGGTCTAACAGGTTTAATTCTTTTGTTCTTTGGTACAGGTCCAATTAAGGGATTTGCAACAACTTTGTTAATTGGTATTCTTACATCTTTATTTACTGCAATCTTTATTACAAGATTATTTATTGATGGATATGGTAAAAATGGTAAAGAACTAGCATTTTCTACTGCGGCTACTAAGAATTTATTTAAGAATATAAATATCAATTTCCTTGCAAAAAGAAAGATTGCATATGTGATTTCGGGTATTATCGTAGTAGCTGGTCTTGTATCACTATTTACTCCAGGACAAGGATTAGATGAAGGTGTAGATTTTGTTGGAGGAAGAACCTATACTGTTCGTTTTGCTCAGGATGTAGTGCCTACAGATGTAGAAAAGGATTTGGTAGCTGTTTTTGGTAGTGCGCAAGCAAAAACCTTAGGTGCTAATAATCAATTAAAGATTACAACAAAATATAAGGTAGATGAAACAGGTGAAGAAGTAGATTCTGAAATCTCTAATTCTTTATTTACTGCTTTAAAACCTTATTTGACAGATGGTATGACTTATGCGGAATTCTCTAATGGAGATGAAGATAAGCAAGTGGGTATTATGTCTTCTAGAAAGGTAGGACCAACTATTGCAGATGATATTCAGCAAGCAGCATTTGTTTCGGTTATCGGATCTTTAATTGTAGTATTCTTGTATATCTTATTTAGATTTAGAAGATGGCAGTTTAGTTTAGGTGCAGTAGCAGCAGTATTTCATGATGTTTTAGTTGTATTAGGTGTATTCTCAATTACTTGGAAATTTATGCCATTTAATATGGAAATTGATCAAGCCTTTATTGCAGCCATATTAACGGTTGTAGGGTACTCTCTGAATGATACGGTGGTTGTGTTTGATAGAATCCGTGAATATTTTGCGGAACACACAGGTTGGTCATTAGACAAGAATATTAATGGAGCATTAAATAGTACATTAAGTCGTACATTAAATACTTCGTTAACTACTTTATTAGTATTGATAGCAATCTTTATTTTTGCTGAACCATTAAGAGGGTTTATGTTCTCATTAATTATTGGTGTATTAGTAGGTACGTATTCTTCATTATTCATTGCAACTCCTGTAATGTATGATACGGTGAAGAAAGTAGGTTTAAAAGAAAAGAAGAAGACTGAAGAGTAAGTTTTCTATAAATTTTGAAAAAAAGAGTTGTGTCCTTTGTTGGATGCAACTCTTTTTTTGTTTGAATTTTCCCTAATGATAGGTTACGGTTTTATGAATCTTTGTCTTTTTGTTAACACTATATCGTTTGCGTAATAATGGAGTAAGAAATTATTTTTTTTAATTACCTACATTTGAAAATATCACTATTAAATAGTTAATTTTTTGACTAATTGATAGTTTAAGAGTGTGATGTAAAAATAGCAGCTATCCACTTTTTAGTATTATGTAGTTATACATAATCGAAAGTTTTAGTTGTTCATTTTTTTGAACATATAATGACGCTGAAGTATCTATAGGTAGTTTGCAAATACAAGATCTGGGAAAATTTTCTTTGCAGGGGTTAGTTGTCGTTGGAATATATAAATGTTGTTTTACAACATAACACTATTATATATTTAACACACAATATTCATGAAAAACACTAACTTATTTTTGGTATTGCTATTTGTCTATTCGGGGATAGTAGCACAACAAGTCCACACTTCTTATTTGTGGCATATGCAACAGCCCAATTATTGGCCTGAGAAAAGTAAAGAAAATCCTAACCGCTATCAGACTGTTCTAGAGTCTCATAATCTAAAAACTTCTGGTGACTCCTGGAATATTTATGATGATGGAATAAGTCATCCATTAAATAATTTGGAGGAAATTTTTGGGAAATATGATCGTGTAAAAGCATATCAGTATGGACCAAAGAACTCTGTTCAAACATTGTTGGGATTACCAAATGGTGGTGCGCAGGTTAATTATTCTGGTTGCTTGATAGAAAATGTAAATAGCCTAGGAAATGCTGGAGTTTGGGGTTATAGCCAGGGCTGGGAAAATAATTTTATAGAAGCTAAAAACTGGAAAACATCTGGTGGACAGCCTAGGATGGATCTAACGGGATTTACGTTTCATCATGCATTAGCACCATTAATAAGTGAACGTGCTTTAAGAATGGAATTGAAAACGCATAAATTAATAATGACTGAAACTTTTGGAGGAGAGTATTCTAAAGGTTTTTGGCCAGCAGAATGTTCTTTTTCCGAAAGGATCATAAAGGTTTTGGTAGAAGAGGGTTTTCAATGGTCTGTTGTAGCTAATAGCCATTTATCACGTACTTTAAACGATTACCCATTGGATTATGGAACTTCTGGGGTTAATATTGACCCACCTAATGCTGCGGATAAAGTAGCTACCAATGGACAGAATTGGTGGAAAGGTCAAATAGACGGGAGAGGAGGAACTTTTGCCGCTCCATATTGTTATCAAGCACACAAAGCGCAATATATTGATCCAGAAACTGGTCAAGCATATAAAATGGATGTTGTACCGATGGCAGATTTATTGAGTTATCAGAACGGATTTAGTTCTATGGGAACAGGGGAAATAGATGCTAATATTGCTCCTTTTAGTAACGCAAGTCAGCCATCGATTGTATTGCTTGCTCATGATGGAGATAATGCTTGGGGTGGTGGAGATAGTTATTACCAAGAGTCTGTTCCTGGATTTGCTAATGAAGCTGCTTCTAAAGGATATGATCCCACTACAATACAACAATTCTTAAACTCTTACCCAGTTCCAGAAAGTGATATTGTGAGAGTAGAAGATGGATCTTGGGTAAATGCTGCTAATGATTGGGGACACCCTCAATTTATTAATTGGTTATGGCCTTTGTATGATACCACAGATTATACGTTTAATCCGGATGGATGGACTGAGGATGCTAGAAATTGGGCGGTAATAACTGCTGCAGAAAACTATGTTTTAACTGCAGAGGACAATAGTGGAGGTGTTGATCTTGCAAAAGTTATTGACCCTTCTTTCGGGGCTTCCAATGCGGAAAAAGCTTGGCATTTTTTCTTACCATCTTTAACTAGTGGTTATATGTATTATGGGAAAGCAATTGATATGGAGGTTAAGCAGACGCTAGCGGGTAATATTGCAATAGAACATGCGAAAGCAGAAATTGGAGACGCCCCAGAACAAGACAATACGCCACCATCTGTGTTTATTCCACAACGTTTTCCATATAATCCTGGAGGTAAAGGGTTTGGGCCTATTTATGCATATCAAGAAGTTCAGAATACTTCTGATTTTCATGTTTGGACATTTGCACATGATGTAAATGGTCTGGCTTCAGTAGAGTTAAAATATAGAACAGATAATGATGGCGTAAATCCTATTTCTGATAATGTGAATGACGTATATTCAACTAGTGAAGGTGTGAGTTCTTGGAATAGTATCTCTATGATACAGAAAGAATTTCCAAAAGGTAATGTAACACAAGATCCAGAAATTGATTTATTTATAGAACCAACAGCTATTGCAGATTTATGTTATGCAGAGATTAAAGGCCTCTTTAATGTATTGGTAGATTATTATGTAGAAGCTGTGGATACCAAGGGGAATGTGTTTAAGACCCCTATTCAACATGTATATGTTGGGGAATTTAATAGTAGTGATCAGGTAACTCTAACTGTAACCCCCGATTCTGGAAATTATGATGATACGATTGAAGTAGTGTTAGAAGCTTCAACAACATCTGTTAATGATGGGGTTGTTGTTTATTATACTATAGATGGATCAGATCCTGATCAATCAAGTACTGAATATTCGAATTCATTCGATATTGGTAGTGCTGATAGTGAACCAATCATCTTAAAAGCAATAGCATTTGATGAAGATGGAAATTCTTCCGAAGTAATCACTAGGAATTATACATTTGGTGACTTGCCTTCTTATAGTATTCACTTTAAGAACACTTCTAATTGGAGTCAGGTTTATGTATACGCTTTTGATAAAAATAATAATGCAGCATTACCTGGTTGGAATTGGCCAGGTAAATTAATGACTAAAGAACAGGATTCGCCTTGGTACATTACAATCATAGCGGAGTCAGTAGAGGTTGGTCTTGTTTTTACAAATGGAAATGGAGAACAGTCAGACGATCAATTTAGAAATGTAGATGGTTGGTATGTGTATTCAGAAAATATTTGGTATGATCAATGCCCTTCGGATTGTCCGGGAGTTTTAGGATTGCCTGAATTGTCAGTTACTCCATTAGGAGGATCTTATGAAGGAAGCGTTTCGGTTAATTTATCGACTACCAATCAAGGAGTAATTTATTATACCGTAGATGGATCAGAACCTTCGGATTCTAGTTCTTTATATCAAAATGAATTGATTTTTACAGAAGATACTACGTTAAGGGCTATTGCTTATAATAGTAGCGGTCAGTCATCGATTATTTCTGAAGATTATAATATCACCGAGGCTCAATCATTTACTGTTTATTATCGAAATATGTCTAACTGGAATGATGTATATGTGTATTTATTTGATAAAAATACAAATCAACCATTACCTGGTTGGAATTGGCCAGGTAGATCAATGGATAGAGAACAATCCTCACAGTGGTACTCATTTTTGATCGAAGAAAATGCTGACATAGGTATTGTGTTTAACAACAACAACAATGGAGGGCAATCAGATGATTTGATGAGAGAAGTAGATGGATGGTATGATTCATCTACTAATCAATGGTATGATCAGTGTCCAACAGCTTGTCCTGGCGATGTTTCTGATGATGAATTGACAATTCATTTTAATAATAACAATACTAATTGGAATTCTGTAACATTATATTACTGGGAAACAACTCCCACATCTTTGACTACTTCTTGGCCTGGTTCCCAAATGACGGATATAGATGGAGATGGATGGTATGAGTATACATTATCTGGGGTAACATGTGCAAAAGTTATTTTTAGTATAAATGGAGAACAACAAACAGGAGATTTAGAAATATGCGGTGAAGGATGGTATGATAATGGTTGGGTAAATGAGCCTTTAAATAAAGAACCAGAAAAAAATGCGGTAAGGATTTCTTCACCTTATCCTAATCCTTTTAAAGATGAGATTAACTTTAATATATCGGGAGAGGATAGGTCTCTTAGTGTTACGATTAGAGATATAAAAGGAGGATTGTATTATTCTGATGTGATATCAAGTAAAAATGGAGTGATATCAATACCTCTTAATGTGACAAAAGGAATATATTTTGTGAAATTCAGTGGTAAAACTATTAATAAGGTTGTGAAGATTATTAAATAATTTTTCCGATTTATCCCTGGGTAAAACCCTTGAAAAGAATAATCTTTCAAGGGTTTTTATTTGACTCAGATAAGTTTAGTTTCTTTTAAAGGATATAGAATCACCAATTTTTAAATTCCATTGATCAGATAACCCACTGTTTATTTCTAAAATATATTTAGCAGGTTTTCCAGAAGGAAGAGATGTTTCGTCTAATGGCTTTGCATCTTTTTGAAAACTCACGATTTTATATTGATCATCAATGTAGATAATATCTAAAGGGATCAATGTATTTTTCATATAAAAACTTTGTAGTTTAAACTTCTCCTGAATAAATAACATACCTCTTTTTTCTTCCATAGTTTTACGATACATCAGTCCCGTTTCTCTTTCATAATCATTATCCGCGATTTCTATGTCTAACGAAACAATTTGACTTGGGATTGAATCTTGTAAGTTATAAATAGATAGTTCTCCTTCTTTTGTGAATTTTATCTCTTCTGTGACTATTTTTTTATCGATTTCTTTTTTGCAAGAGAAAATAAATAAACTGAAAACCAGTATTACTGACACAAATATGTTTTTTTTCATTAGTATTTTCTTTTTGTTGGTCCAATATGAGTTAAGATCTGTTTAAGAACGAAAAGTAACGGTTTTCTTTGTGAAACACAATTTCTAAAAGAAACAAATCTTTGTTAAAAAAAAGCCGCACTTCAAAAATTCGAAGCACGACTTTTCTCAACTAACTAACCAGCATTTTTGTTTGTTATTTTAAAAAATAGTTATGTGATTTATATAAAAAAAAATTAACCTCCATCATTCCCCCAATCAATTTTTCTAGATACCATCATAATGGTTCCCAGTATTAAAAACAATCCAATACTACCTACTAATAATGCGTAATCTTCTAACTGAATAATTACAAATATAAAGGCGTACAGAGCAGTCAAAGATGCTGATATCATGCCCATAAACTTAAAACTTCTAAGAATTGCTTTAGTATATACAGAAATTAATACTATTACGGAGATACCAGCAATTAGATAAGCATATAAAAAGCTTGAGTGTTCGGAGATTGATATCAGTAAAGTATAAAACATGGTCAGTGCTAACCCTATCATTAAGTATTGGAATGGATGAATATTTATCTTGCTAATAGTTTGTATTAAAAAGAAGACTAAGAAGGTAAGTGCTATAACTAAATATCCATATTTGGCAGTTCTTTCACTCTTTTGATAATCATCTACAGGGACAATAAATTTTACTCCAAAAGCAGATGAATTAATATGTGGTAACTCTCCAAAAAACTCTTGTTCGAATTCTCTGTTCACCTGTAATACTTTCCAGTTAGCTTTAAAACCTTTCTCGGTAATTGATTTAGTTTTTGGATCTGGTAAATAGTTTCCATCAAATTTTGGAGAAGCCCAATCAGAAGTTATACTTACATTAGTTTCTTTACCTACCGGGATGAATTTTAGTTGATTACTTCCGTTGATGATAAGATCTAGGTTAAAGTCAATTGCTTTTTCTTTTGGCCATGAGTTTTCGTTTAGAAATTTAGTTTCTAACGTATTGGTGTATGAATCTTTTGAGTATTTTGATTGGAGTAAGTAATTTTCTGTACCGAGTTTTAATTGGAGATTACTTTTTATTCCTTTTAGATTTGTAGAGTTAAGAATAATAGTAGATTTATCCCATAAAATATCTTCTTCTGGAATATCTTGAGTATCAAAAGATGGTATTGTAAATGATCCTTTAATCTTCATGTCAGAAGTGTATACTGGAGATTTGTAAATACCTCTTTTTAGTGTGTCAGATGTAACGTTTGCTTTGATATCTAATAAATTAGGAAAGAAGAAAGCATGTCGAACCGTAATAATGTCTTCTTCAGTATATGATTTAGTTTTTTCATCCCATATTTTTTTGATATTATGAGTTTGATATGGAAGTTTTAGAATAGGCCCATAGAGCATTACTTGATTCCCCCATTTTTGGTTGATGTCACTTACTACCGTTTGTTCTTGTCTTATAGAACGTTCCTGTATTAGGCTTTTGATATAAGAAAGTGGAATCAATAGAACTAAAATTAATATGCCTACCATAAGCATACGAATGGTAATTGAGGTTTTTATCCATTGTCCAAAGGATTTTTTTGGTTTTTGATTTTCCATGACTGTTTAAATTTATAATGATTGTCTTTTTAGTTATTTTCTTTGTGATAATGTTGTATTAAGTGATAGGTGATGATTAAAAAACTACCAAAACCAATGGTAAATACCCAAGTATGTATATGTTCGATAGGTGATATTATTCGCCTAAATATGTCACCTAGAATATGTAATGGATTTTGAATGAGATCCCAACTATTCCATCGAAGTATACGTCCCATGTATATACCAAACCCACATAATAATAGGGTTAGATGTATGATGAAATTGGTGGCCTTATTAGAAAAGTGTTCCCGAAGTAGTCGCTGCATTGTTCGCAAAGAAGCAAATCCAATTATTAATCCGTTAATGGCAAAAGATAAGATGAGAAGCACATCGAACCATACAGAATGTAGAGAACTAAGTCTAATATGCTGTAAATCGGTTAGTATGTAAGGCGCGTTAGGTAAAAAAGCTAACCAGGCTATAAAACCTAATCCGAATAGAAATCTATTTTTGTGTATTCTGTCAAAACTAAGCACGGTTGTTATTCCGTATGGGATGCAGGCTAGAAATAAGTTCCAGATTAAAAATAGAAAGAAAACAGAATCTAATTTTGTAACTCTAATAATTAAAAGTGTTATGCTAAATGCTACGGCTATACTAAAACCTTTAATAAACGGGAGTTGTTTTTGTAAAGAATTCATTATAAAATAATAGTATGAAAAGGGTTATTGATAACGATTAAGAAGTATCCAATAGCAATAGGAATATTTAATAAGAAAACTAATACAGTGGTTAAGTTTTCCTTGTAACAGTGATAATTGATAACTGTATTTGCTAATAATCCTATAAAAGTTATTCCGTTAAGAACAACGGCAATTATAACATAAAATAGACCTATTGTGGTTATTTGTTCCCATGGAACAATTAGATGTAGTAATAAGAGTATCGTGCCTAAAAGAAAGCTAAAGGTTGCTATCATAAGGGCGTTTCGATTTGCTGATTGTGTTATTTGCATGGTGTAGATATTAAAAAAGTTGTTCTTATGGTGTCCAGTGATTGATCTAGTAATTTTTTGAAATCCAATTGATGAAATGAATAGGCATTACGCCCTTGTTTAAATGCATTTCTAAATACTTTAAACTTATCAGGATAGAGTAAGGTTCCTATGAAAATAACAGTATATAAGTATGCACTCTTTTTACCGTTACCAAGAAGGTAATACTGCATTGATATTTCCTCAGGAACTGTAATTCCAGTTTTTGTTAGTACGTGAAATACATCATGATTTTCTAATTTAGGCTGAGGTGTGAAATCATGTTGTAGCAAAAAGCTCCCTAAGTGAAATCCAAGACTTGTTTTAGGATATCTTAACAGTTGTGATATTGAAATACCCCAAGGATCTTCTTTTTTGAACCATTTTTGATATGGAATTTTACTCCATTCATATAGTATTTCTAATAATATTGATCTCATTTTTAATTTTTAAAAGTACTTTGAAATTCAAAGTAAATAAATAAAAAAATATAGCTATTGCTTTAGTAATTTTTCAATAGCTTCTACATGTTTTTTAAAGGCATCACGCCCTTTTTTAGTGGCACTATATCGCGTGTTTGGTTTTTTTCCTATGAATGATTTTTCAACCAATATATATTCCGATTTTTCTAGCGCTTTGGTGTGACTAGCTAAATTTCCATCCGTTGCACCTAACAATTCCTTTAGCATTTTAAAATCAGCATATTCATTAACCACCAATACGGACATAATACCTAGTCGTATTCGGTGATCAAATGCTTTATTTATGTTGCCAATTATACTGCTCATTTCTTAGCTTTTAAGCTTAAATTTTAAGTGTTTCGAAGAATTTTATCTATCGTGTTTTAAATAGATTAAACTACCATAGACAATATGCATTATCCCAAACCCTAGAACCCAAAACCAGAAACCATAATTTGGAAATACAGAACACACCAAACCTAATATAATTTCTGCATACCCCAAATATTTTACATTTCCAATAGTATATTTTGACGCATTTACTAAGGCTAATCCATAAAAAATTAGCATTAATGATCCAGTAAGGCCATAATGATGATTATAAACTTTGATGATAATAAAAATACCACCAGTAACCAATGGAATTAAAAAAGCAGTGAGTAATCTTTTGGAAGTTCCATTCCAAAGGGTTTCGTTATTTTGCTTAGCTTTTCTGTTGCTTAATATGATACCGGTTATAATGCTTAAAAGCGCTACTGCTGCAAGGTCAATTAGAATATAGTTAAATATCTTTCCTTCGGCGATAACATAATCTATACCGCTGACACTAACAAGATAATAAGCAATTGCTGCACCTATGATTGCATATATACCTGCTAATATTCCTGATAAACCACTAAGGGAGAAAAATCGTGATGATTTATTCATCATATCCTTGATCTCCGTAATATCTTTTAAATAATCTTCTGTGCTCATATTAAAAGTACTTTGAAATACAAAGTAAAATTAAAATATTGAAACTCACAAATTTTTTTGAACTTAATCCGGAATTAGTTTTTACGTTTAAATTGTGATTCTAAACTTCCTTTAACTTCTAAATCTTCTAATGCCTCTCCTACAACACCAGTAGCTATAAGGGTATTGTAGTTATTCCAGAAATTGCTATCATAGGAAAGCGGGTAGTTAAATAGGGCATTAGAAAAATTATTTTTAAAAATTTCGTCATTAGTAAAAGAAGAAATTTTTTCAATATTAACCGCGCCAACTATTAATTCTGACTCTGTAGTTATTTTATAGTTTTCGAATAAATCACCTGTGTTTTCATACGAATTAATTGCTTTAATTCGCTTTAGATACCAAGTGCTCTTATAGTCAGAGAATGTAACATAAACTTGATAGTTCTTTAGACTGGTAATGCGCGTAATAAATGCTTTTTTGCTACTTTTTTCTATAACTTCTGGAGTTTTTAGTTGGGCTGCGAATCGCTGGTTTAAAGTACTCTTTGCTTCGTTAGTAAGTTTATATTGATATGAAATAATTGCCTTGCTATCTTCTTCTATAGTCACTTCACCAATATAGGGAGTTTCAATATCAGAGAAATCTTTTGGCTTAAAAGAAATAATATAAACTAACTTATTATTATAAGTGCTCTTTCCATAAAGGGTGAAAAGATATTTGTTATTTATTTGAGAATCAAAGAAATCTTCTTTCCTTTTTACTTTATCTGCTCCAGTTAATCGAAGAGGACCTCCACCTATTTCATTATTTTCCAACCATTTTAGATTTAAAGTGTCGATAGATTTTAATTTCTTTGATTGTTCTAAAATTTTATAATCTTGTAGATTATTACTTTTTCTTAAGGCTATTATTTTGGCCTTGTCTCTGGTGTCAGCTACAAATTTTTGGGGCTCAGGAAAAGGAACTTGGTTAATATTATATTCTAGACGATTAAACTGCATGTAATTTGTCCTAGATAATAAATAATCAAAATTAGAATCATAAGCGGAGTAATGTATAAGGCTCGCAGCATCGGAGAATTTTGTGTAATTGTTATCTATTTTTGTTAATTCTCTGTAATATGCTTCTAGTTCAGTGGATTGCTGAGAGTAATTTTCTGGAATTAATGAAATAGCTTGATCAATCAGTTCTTTGTATTTGTTTTTTACCGTTACAACAATTTCATCTAATGAGGTAGAAACTGGATTTAGGTATACTTTTTTAGAAGTATCTTTTAATTTTTTTATTGATATACTACTGTTTTCATAACCTACAAAAGAAAATACAACTTTACGGGATTCATATTTTTTACTAATAGTTAACTCAAATTTTCCTTCTTCATTAGTTATAGTTCCTATTGATGTTCCGTCAATTAAAACATTCGTAAAAGGCAAAGGAGTTTTGGTGCTCTTATCCAGAACAGTTGCTTCTATGGTATATGTTTCTTGTTTCTTTTTTTTTATCTGACTTTCAGCTAGTCCAGGTAATAAAAAAAGGAAAAAGAAGATTAATTGAATTGAGTTTTGAGGTTTCAATGTGATTAGATATCTTGGGGTTAATAATTGTAAAATTAACTATTTTAAAAATACCATTTTTTATTGAATCCTGCAGAAAATTATATTCTTAACCAACCGGAACCATTTCGATCTATGTTACTTCATTTACAGGTACTTATTGAAACTACTTTGCCAGAGGTACAATTGCTATTTAAGTGGAAAGTTCCTTTTTATTACATAGATAAAAGTCCTATTTGCTATCTAAATGTAACTAAAGGATATGTGGATATTGGCTTTTGGGGAGCACAATATTTTACCAAGCACCTGGATAAGCTAGTGTCAGATAAAAGAAAATACGTTAAATCTTTACGCTATTTTGAGCCAAAGGAAATAGAAGAAGACATGCTTATTGACCTCCTTGAGCAAGCATATTTACATAGAAATAAAAAAATTATAACGAATTAACGGTTTGTCTAATAGCAACCAAGTTACTAAGTAACTTTTCTAGATATTGTAGGTCTAGCATATTAGCACCATCACTTTTTGCATTTGAAGGATCAAAATGCGTTTCCATAAATAGACCATCAACACCAGTTACCACTCCAGCACGTGCTATTGTTTCTATCATATCTGGTCTTCCACCCGTTACTCCGCTAGTCTGATTAGGTTGTTGTAGAGAATGTGTAACATCTAGAACTGTAGTAGCATATTGTTTCATAGTTGGTATTCCTCTAAAATCTACAATCATATCTTGATATCCGAACATAGTTCCTCTGTCTGTAATCATAGCTAAGTCGCTACCACTATCATTAACCTTTCTTACTGCATGTTGCATTGCTTCGGGACTCATAAACTGTCCTTTTTTAAGGTTTACTGTTTTTCCAGTTTTGGCTGCGGCAACTACTAGGTCAGTCTGTCTTACCAAAAATGCAGGAATTTGTAAAATATCAACATATTCTGCAGCCATAGCTGCATCATCATTCTCATGGATATCAGTTACTGTTGGAACCTCAAAAGTTTCTCCTACTTTACGTAAAATTTTTAACGCTTTTTCATTTCCAATACCCGTAAAACTATCAATACGGCTTCGATTTGCTTTTTTAAAAGAACCTTTGAAAACATATGGAATTTTAAGTTTAGAAGTGATTTCTACTACTTTTTCAGCAATTCTTAAAGCCATTTCTTCTCCCTCAATAGCACAAGGTCCTGCAAGAAGGAAAAAATTATTAGCATCAAGGTTTTTTAGGTTTTTAATCTTTGAAAGTTCCATATCAATATTTTAAGAATGCAAAGATATGCGTTTTAATGATTGAATGAAAAGATTATCTATCAAGAAGTTTTGTATCTATTATCATGTTGAATATTAGTCGTCTTAACCTATGTTACCAAGATATTATTGTTCGAATACTTAATTGTTAACTGAAATTTAAGAAGCTTTACAAGAGAGGTTTAAGTGTTTGATTTTGAAGCTGTTTTATTATTCTTGTTTTAATATACAACCTATTAAAATATAACGTACATTTGCACCCTTAAATTCAGGCGTATATGACTGCTATAAAAAACATTGCTATTATTGCTCACGTAGATCACGGTAAAACTACCTTGGTAGATAAAATTATGTATCACTGTCAATTATTTCGTGAAAACGAGAATACAGGAGATTTGATTTTAGATAATAATGATTTAGAGCGCGAAAGAGGAATCACAATTACTTCTAAGAATGTTTCTGTTACTTATAAAGGAACAAAAATCAATATTATTGATACACCAGGTCACGCCGATTTCGGTGGAGAAGTAGAGCGTGTATTAAATATGGCTGATGGTGTTCTATTATTAGTAGATGCTTTTGAAGGGCCAATGCCGCAAACACGTTTTGTACTTCAAAAAGCAATTGATTTAGGATTAAAACCTTGTGTAGTTGTTAATAAAGTAGATAAGGAGAACTGCACTCCTGATGAAGTGCACGAGAAAGTTTTTGATCTAATGTTTGAATTAGGAGCAGAGGAGTGGCAGTTAGATTTCCCAACAGTTTATGGTTCTGCAAAGAACAACTGGATGAGTGATGACTGGCAGAAAGAAACTGATAGTATAGAACCATTATTGGATATGGTGATGGAGCATATTCCTGCGCCAAAGATCCAAGAAGGGACAGTACAGATGTTAATTACATCATTAGACTTTTCTTCATTTACAGGTCGTATAGCGATTGGTCGTTTACAAAGAGGTACATTGACAGAAGGAATGCAGGTTTCGTTAGTAAAACGTGATGGAACAATAAAGAAATCAAAAATAAAAGAACTTCATACTTTCGAAGGTTTAGGAAGAATGAAAGTCGATAAAGTAGAGGCAGGAGATATTTGTGCTTTAGTTGGTTTAGAAGGATTTGAAATCGGTGATACCGTTGCTGATATCGAAAACCCAGAAGGTTTAAAAACGATCGCAATTGATGAACCAACGATGAGTATGTTATTTACGATTAACGATTCTCCGTTTTTTGGTAAAGATGGAAAATTTGTTACTTCGAGACATATCAAAGAAAGATTAGAAAAAGAATTAGAGAAAAATTTAGCACTTAGAGTTAATGAAACTAATAGTGCGGATAAATTCTTGGTTTTTGGTAGAGGTGTACTTCACTTATCTGTACTTATTGAAACAATGCGTAGAGAAGGATATGAATTACAAATCGGACAGCCGCAAGTAATTATTAAGGAGATTGATGGTGTAAAATGCGAACCTATTGAAGAATTAACTATTGATTTACCTGAGAATGTATCTGGTAAAGCGGTAGAAATGGTAACAATGCGTAAAGGAGAAATGTTAAGCATGGAAGCCAAAGGAGAGCGAATGGTTTGTGAGTTTATGATCCCATCTAGAGGTATTATTGGATTACGTAATCAGTTATTAACGGCTACCGCTGGAGAGGCGATTATGGCGCACCGATTTAAAGAATATCAGCCACTTAAAGGTGATATTCCAGGTCGTATTAATGGATCTTTAGTATCTATGGAAAAAGGTTCTGCAATACCGTATTCTATTGATAAATTACAAGATAGAGGGAAGTTTTTTGTAGATCCAGGTGAGGATATTTATGAAGGTCAAGTGATAGGAGAGAATTCTAGAGGAGATGATATGACAGTTAATATTACTAAAACTAAAAAGTTAAGTAATGTTCGTTCTTCTGGAGCTGATGATAAAGCTAAGATCGTTCCTGCAATTAAATTCTCTTTAGAAGAAGCTTTGGAATATATTCAAAAAGATGAGTATGTAGAAGTTACTCCTAATCATTTACGATTAAGAAAAGTATTCTTAACAGAAGTTGAGCGTAAGAGAAATAAAATTGTATAAGTCTAAAACTTCTTATTTATAATATATAATTAAAAAATCCCGAGGTAACTCGGGATTTTTTGTCGAAATCTTGGGGTAATTGTGGTTTTGGGATTAATTCGTTTGTAGGAGTAATTGTTTATTAGTATAATTTTTTTGTCCGCGCAAATGTAATTTTTTGAAATAACTGTAAACTTGTAAAATCCTTTAAAATAACGGTAAAATACATTTTTTATCGATAAAATACATTTTTTTATGTCTTTAGATCAAAATTTAGTAATAGAACTGGTTGGTTATTTTGCATCATTTATGGTGCTTATATCGTTTCTGATGCGTAATATCAAAAAACTTCGTCTAATAAATACTGTGGGGTGTGTGGCTTTTGTAATTTATGGGGTCTTACTCAACTGGTCATTGCCAATAATAATTACTAATACAGCAATTGCGGGTATAAACTTTTATTACCTTTTCTTAAGAAAAGAAGCATAACTTCTTACTTAATCATCTAAAAGTAAGTTTTATATTCCAGATACTCAAACAAATTAGCTATTTTCACTTTCATAAATACTTATTTTGTCAACGTATACAATTAAAAAATATCAAAAAGAAGATTATTCGTTATGGAATGATTTTATAGATAACTCTAAGAATGGTACTTTTCTTTTTAACCGGGATTTTATGGAATATCATTCTGATAGATTCCTTGATTTCTCTTTATTAGTTTTTAATAATTCAACGTTGATAGCTGTTTTTCCCGCTAACATCAAGAATGAAGCGGTTTATTCACATCAAGGCTTAACCTATGGAGGTATAATTCTTAAAAAGAGTATTGGAGGAGAAAAAGTAAGAAATATTCTTTCTGAAATAATTAAATTTCTTGATTCTTATAAAGTTCGTAATCTATTTGTTAAGACTATACCAATTTTTTACAATAAAAAACCAACCAATGAGTTTACATTTTTTTTGTCAGAACATGGAGGGAAAATTTATCGTAGAGATCTAAATTTAGCTATAGATTATAGTCTACCATCTAGCATTCATAAGAGTAAACTTAAGCATTATGAAAAAAGAAAAGATATTGGTTTTGAAATACAAGAAGTAAATGACTTTTCAGGTTTCTGGAATAGTGTCTTGATACCAAGGCTGAAAGAAAAGCATAATGTAAAACCTGTTCATACGTTGCAAGAGATTGATTTATTAAAGAAAAGGTTTCCCGAATCTATAAAACAATTTGTCATAAGTTTAGATAAAGAAGTTCTTGCAGGAATTACCATTTTTAAAAGTGAAGGAGTAGTAAAGTCCCAATATGGAGCTGTGACCAATAAAGGTGAACAATATAGAGCGTTGGATTTTCTTTTTATCTCTTTAATTAATAAATATAGAAAAGAAGGGTTTCGTTTTTTCGATATGGGTACAGTTACTGAAAATAATTTTGGATTGTTAAAACAGAAGGAGGAGTTAGGATGCGAAATCTATACACAGGATTTTTATGAGTTGGTCGTTTAGATGTCAACTGTATGTCTTCCACGTTTCAATATATTTTTTTGCGACATTAATGTAATGATGCTCTTTTTCGATAAATGCTCTGGCATTTTTTCCTATTTCAAAAACCATATCAGTATTAAGAATTAATTTTTCTAGGTTTTGAGCTATTTTAGCACTATCAGGAGATGTGTCGATTGCTACGACATCTTTAAGATTATAATATTTTCTAAAGTCTTCTCCAGCACCTGTAAAAACCACTTTGCCCATTGCCATGGCTTCTAAGGCATTATACCCTTGATCATGTGCCTGAGCTTGGTCTAATATAATATCTGCAGATAAGAAGTGTTTGATATATTGGTTATACGGGAGATCTTTGGTGGTAATTAATTCGATTTTATCAGGATATTTGTTTGTAATGGTAGTTAAGGCGTTTTCAAAATATTCATTTCCTTTTTTTATGTAATTTGAAGTATTGATTCCGTGAAGTATTTTTATCTTTTTATGCTTTACGAAAGGAATTATCTTGATAGAGTCTATATTTACAGGATTTGGAATCAGTGGTAATACTTTAGGAGTGTTTTTATAAGCAATATGATACTCCACACTTGCTGGAATAACCCCTTTTATATTTTTAAAGACGAAATCGTGTATGTTTTTTTGTTTTTTAGAAACAAATTTCAAAGTGTTTTTATATTCTTTTTTTAGAGTGTTGTCTTTTAAAAAAGGACTTACCGTGCTGTATGGAAATTTTCCAGAAAGTAAATAAGAAATAAATCTAAAATCATCGCCGCAAGCAAGTAAAAAAACATTCTTGTTGTTTTGAAAAAGAAATTTTAAGAGTTTTTTCTCGAAATATTGTCCAATATTAAAAGGAGTTTCGTTAATTAATTGAACAAAATCATAATTGGATAGAGAGGCCTTGTTTTTTTTGAATTTAATGTAGGATTCCACAGATGCAATATCAATCGAAGTAATTTTAAAAATTAAGTGTCTAATCTTATTAAGCACAAAATTGTTTTTTACAACACTTCCATCAACGTCTATATCAATTGGATATTTCTTAAACACATCACCATTACCCACAATAGTTACCTCATGTCCATTTTTTATTAGACCTTCTTTAAGCGAATTGTGTAATCGACTGTATTCTCCTACTAATAATATTTTCATTCAAGTAACGTTAAGTCCCTATATTAAAGACTTTAAAAAATTATCATACGTTTTTATGGGCTTTCACAAAAACAAATATCTTTGCTGTAAAGGTATTTTTAATACTGTAATAATAAAAACTGAATCCTACTGAATTCTTTTTGTACAAGATAATTCATAAATGTAGATAGATATTTTTGATAATGACAAACCCTAAACAGTTGATTCCATTTCTAGATCTTCATAAAATTAATAGTCGTTATCATGAAAAATATAAAGATTGTTTTTCCAAGTTTTTGGATGAAGGTAGATACATTAAAGGAACTTTTGTTAAAGAGTTTGAGGATTCTTATGCTAAGTTTTGTGGAGCTAAGTATTGTATTGGTGTTGGTAATGGACTAGATGCGTTAACAATAATTCTTAAAGGGTATATTGAACTTGGAAAAATTAATTCTGGAGACGAAGTAATTGTTCCTTCAAATACATTTATAGCTTCAATTTTATCTATTAAATATGCTGGGTTACAACCTGTGTTGGTGGAACCTGATAGAGATACTTTTAATATAGATATTAATAGAATTGAAGAACATATTTCTAATAAAACCAAAGCGATTGTGCCTGTTCATTTATATGGTCAGCTAGCGAAAATGAAAGAAATCAATGAAATCGCTAAGAGATATAATTTATTTGTAATTGATGATGCCGCTCAAGCGCACGGAGCAATTTATAACAATGATAGATTGGTAGGTGATTTATGTAATGCTTCTTCTTTTAGTTTTTATCCGGCAAAAAATGTGGGAGCATTGGGGGATGCGGGCGCAATAACTACTAATAATAAAGAATTAGCAGATGTTGTTAGGAGTATTGGGAATTATGGTTCTTCTAAAAAGTATCAAAACGATTATTTAGGGGTTAATTCTAGATTGGATGAACTGCAAGCAGCATTTTTATTGGAGAAGTTAAAAGACCTGAAAGAAGATAATCAAAGGCGAAGACAAATTGCTAAAAGGTATCTGTCAGAAATTGAAAATGATAAAATTGTGTTGCCTGGTTGGGATGGTTCAGAGAATCATGTATTTCATCTTTTTGTGGTTAGAGTCAAAAATCGTTTAGAGTTTTGTCAATATTTAGATGATTTAGGAATTGGATATCATATCCATTATCCAATTCCTCCGCATAAACAGAACGCTCTAAAAGAGTTTTCTGAACTTTCATTACCGATAACGGAACGAATGCACAAAGAAGTTGTTAGTATTCCGCTTAATACGGGCTTAACCGATCAGGAGGTTAGTAAGATTATAAAAACCTTAAACGAATACTAAAGGAGTGGATTCATACTTTGATAAACTAAAAAACAATGTTTTAATTAAAGTTAGCTCTTTTAATGCCATAGGTGTATTCGTAAAAATGATAACTGGCTTTATAAGTCTTAAGGTAGTTGCAATATTTTTAGGTCCAGAAGGGTTAGCGTTGATTGGTAATCTTCGAAATGTTTTGACCTCTATTCAATCGATTGGTACCCTAGGTTTATATAATGGAATTGTAAAATATATTGCAGAATTTAAGAGTGATAAAAAGGAAATTAGATCTGTGTTATCAACTTCCTATCTTTTGTGTTTAATAATAATCATTTTCTTGTCTACATGGCTTTATTTGTTTCCAACGTTTTGGAATAATCTGGTTTTTGGAAATAGTTATCAGTATAATTTTGTTTTTAAAGCCATAGCAATAGCACTCCCTTTTTATTCAGTAAACACCTTGTGTTTGGCAATAATTAACGGATATTCTAAATATAAGATGTATATACTACTTAATATTGTTAGTAGTATTTTAGGTTTACTAATTACGGTTTTCTTAGTTTGGGAATATAAACTAGAAGGTGCATTTTGGGCTATTATCATAAATCCAGCGGTATCATTATGTTTTACCATTGTAATCATACTGAATAAAAAAGATGTTACTAAATTTTTGCCATCTACTAAGATATCGCCAAAATATCTAAAAAGATTAAGCTCATTTGCTGTTATGACATTGGTTTCTGTAACCGTTTTACCCGCTATTTTGATCAGAATAAGAAATTTTATTATTGCTAATGAAGGTTTAGAAGAAGCCGGTTATTGGGAAGCAATACAGAGTATTAGTAGTCAATATATGTTATTTATAACGACTTTATTAACTATATATTTATTACCTAGACTATCTGAAATAAATAGTAGTAAAAGTTTTAGATTAGAAGTATTTAATTTTTACAAGACGATTTTACCAATATTTGTTATTGGGTTTTTGATTATTTATTTTTTGAGAAATATCATAATTGGAATTCTTTTTTCAAATGATTTTACTGCAATGGAACCTTTGTTTATCTGGCAGTTGTTTGGAGATCTTTTCAAAATAGCATCTTTGGTGATAGCATATCAATTTTTGGCTAAAAGAATGTTTTGGTATTATATAATTACAGAAATTATTTCGTTTACATTTTTATATTTTGCAAGTATTTATTTTATAAACCAATTCGGATTTATTGGTGCTTCTATGGCGTATTTTTTTAATTATGTCGTTTATTTTTTATTGTTGATTTTAGTGTTTAGAAAATCATTTTTTGGACCTGATAGGAAAATTTAACTAGTGACTCAAAACAAAAGAATAAAAATTTGTTTGATGGTTTCTTCCTTAGGCGCGGGAGGAGCCGAACGATCAAGTGCTATTTTGTCGAGAATGCTAGAAGATTCTGGGTATGATGTTACGATTGTTAGTATTCTTGATGATATTGTTTACGATTATAAAGGAAACCTAGTAAATTTAGAATTGCTTACTACTTCTAATAAGGGTTTGCACAAACGTTGGCGAAAATTTGTAATTAGTAGAAAACTTATTAAAGAAAATAAGTTTGATTATATCATCGATGCAGCTCCAAGACCTTGGTGGTTTAGACAATGGTTTATTAATACTTTTGTGTATCAAAAGACGGATACAGTCTTTATCATTCACAGTTATAATATCGGTATTTATTTTCCTGATAATAGATTTTTAGGAAAATTGTTATATAAGGATGCATATGAATTGATTGGAGTTTCTAAAGAAGCAGTATGTCATTTTAAAGAAAAATATGGTTTAAGTAAAGGAAGTTGTATTTATAATGCATTTGATAGAAAACGTTGGGATACGATGTCTGAGGTAAATGTAGAGACACCTAGTTATCCTTACATTTTATCTTATGGTAGAATTTCTGAAGATTCCAAAAATTATAGTTTTCTAGTAGAATCATATGCTGCATCAAGATTGCCGAAACAAGGTGTAAGACTTCTTATATTAGGTGATGGGCCTGATAAAATAAAGATTCAAAATCTGGTTAAAAAATTAAAGATTGAAGATTATGTGGTTTTCAAAGGATTTTCGGAAAACCCATTTCCTTATGTAAAAAAAGCTTTGTATACAACATTAACCAGTAACTACGAAGGTTTTCCGATGGTGTTAATAGAATCTTTAGCTATGGGGACGCCAGTAGTGTCGGTAGATTGTAAATCAGGTCCATCAGAAGTGATTGTTACCGGTGAGAATGGTATATTAGTGCCTTTAAATAAAGAAATGGCTTTTACAGAAGCTTTAAATAAAATGATAGAAGATCAAGCTTTTTATCAAAAATGTAAAAATGGTACGATCTCTAGCGTTTCAAAATTTGAAATAGAAAATATAATACCACAATGGCAAGCAATACTTCCTTCCAAAAAATAGAAAATATGACAACCGCCGAGGATTGTGAAATTATTGAAATTCCTAAAATAAAAGATCCTAGGGGTAATATTGCGGTGGTAGAGAAGGATGTTATACCTTTTGAAACAAAAAGAGTATATTATTTGTATGATGTCCCTAGTGATGCTAGTCGAGGAGGTCATGCGCATAAAAATTTACAACAGTTTTTGATCGCTTTAAGTGGTAGTTTTGATGTGATTTTGCATGACGGGGAAAATCAAAAGAAAATAACTCTTAATAAACCTAATAAGGGGTTATTGATTAAATCTGGAATATGGAGAAAGTTAGAAAATTTTTCTTCTGGATCAGTTTGTTTAGTATTAGCTTCTGATGTATATAAAGAGGAAGATTATATCAGAAAATTCACTGAATTTAAACTATTTAAAACTAGATAGTTTTAGCCTAAAAATAGAAATTAAACTACTTTGGACTTTTTTAAACAAGAGTAATACTATTTTAGGTTGTTTTATTAAAAACCTATTTTTCCAATGTAGGTTTTTCCAATTAATATTTTCACAATATTTTTTCGAAGTCAAATAATCTCCAGCAATTCTATATTCTAATGCTATAGAATACCGGTTAGCATCTAGATATATTTTTAAAGAACGGTTATGCTTTTCTTCCTCTACAAATTTTTCAAACTTCATAAAGTTTTTGTTCTTTATGTTTATTTCTTTTGATCGATTTTTGGCATCTAGGTTATATGTGGCAGTAACATATGTTGCCAAAGCTACTTTATATCTTAATGCAATACGAATCCAAAGATCTGTATCCTCACCGTGTGTTATAGAAGAATCAAAACCTTTAATTGCATTTAAAACAGTTTTAGGAGCTGCGCTGGCCGAAGTCCATGCAATAGCATCAATGGAACTAGAATCAAAATAATTATCTATAATTATAAAAGAATTACTATCTGTTTTTATGTTCCTAAAGTCAGCTAAAAAGATAGAATTTGTGCTAAATTTTTTCTCATAAGATGTCGCTAATATACCAGCATCGGGAAATTTTTTGTATAATTGGAATAATATTTCGAGATGATTGGGATACCAATAATCATCTGCATCCAGAAAGGCAATGATCTCACCATTCGCCTTGTCAATCCCAAAATTTCTAGCGTTAGAAACTCCCTTGTTTTCTGTTAAAAAATATCGCAGTCTTTCATCGCTAAAAGTATTTACGATTTTTTCACTGTTGTCATTAGAACCATCATTTATGATTATAATCTCATAGTTCGTGTAGTTTTGAGCGAATACGGATTGTATCGTTTTCTCGATATTTTTTTCTTTATTGTAAAGTGGAATAATGATGGAGAAAAAAGGCACTATATTTTGTTTTTGATTAAACAAAAGTAACCTAAACGATAAAAATCATAGCATACTATAGAAGGATAAGAGGAATTGAAATTTCTTTTAAGAAGATTTCTTGAGATTCGGAAGATAAAAGAAATGATTTTGTCGGTTTTTATTTTATTCATTTTGTAGTACATACTAGAAACCTTGTATCTGTCATAAGAAAGTTTATTAGTATTAATTAAAACAATTAGGTTTTCAATGGCTTGCTCTGTTTTTATAATAAAAGCCTCTGCATTATCATTAGCATCATGTACAACAGGGTTGTCAATATATGTAATAGGAATGTTTTTTTTAGCAATAGCATCAAAAAACACTACATCTTCACATCCATATTTTTCTAAAGATTCATCAAATTTTATGGTTTCAAAGATTTCTTTTTGAATTAAGAAATTTGATGAACAAACAATAGATCGTTTATTTCTGTTGGATAAAGATTCCCTTTTTTTGGTATACATCCATCGAAGGCGATAAGGTTTGTTGGGAGGCTTTTTTAAATAAGTCATTCCTCCTGTTACAACCTTATGGTTTATATTATCTAGATATGTTTTAATAAAGTTTTTGCGTTCTGGAAATGTCCCAGCGTCAATAAAGAGAAGGGAATCATATGTTGCTTCGGAAGCTAGTAGATTCCGAATAGCACTTCTGCCTATGTTTTTTGGCAATTTCTTAAAAGAGCAATTTGATAATTCATGAACATCATTATTTTCTTTTATAAAATGATCCGAATGATCATCAAACACTAATATTTCGAAAGAGACGTTACGTAATGAAATTTGCTGATGAACCTCTTTAATCAACGGAATAATGTTATAATTATAGACAGGGATCAAAATTGATAACATTTATAGATGTTTTACTAGAAGTTTATAATTATTTTTAAGACAAAATTGTAATTGGATAGATGAATCACCCTAATAGAGATAAAATTGCTGATCTCATTTTTTTAAAGCTCAAAGATAATGAAGAAGTTTTAAAAAAACACTTTGCTCATACCAGTGAGGGTATTGGGTATTTTTATTTAGATGATCTACTACCAAAACATTTAACTGATGAAATTTTTGATAAGTTTCCTAGTACGAAGGATATAAAGGTAAAAAGGAGTCTGAGAGAGTATAAATATGTAGCTGCCCAAATGAATAGATATCACCCTTTATTAGAGGAGACTATTTATGCTTTTCAGGATAAGAGGATTGTTGATTTAATCTCCAAAATATGCGGATATTGCAGTGTAAAACCTGATGGAGATTTATATGCAGGAGGAATTTCGATGATGGGAAAAGGAAATTATTTGAATCCACATCTGGATAATTCTCATGATAAGGATGTCAAACTATGGCGTGTACTTAATTTATTATATTACGTAACACCAGATTGGATGCCAGAAAATGGAGGGAACTTAGAACTATGGCCTAAAGGACTAAAAAGTGAACCGGTATCTATAAATTCTCGTTATAATAGATTAGTGGTTATGTCTACTCATAAGGATTCTTGGCATTCTGTTGGTAAGGTAAAAGTAGATAAGGTACGATGTTGTATTTCTAATTATTATTTTTCGACAGAACCAGTAGATGCAAAAAGATCTTTTCATGTAACGACTTTTAGAGGTTGGCCAGGTCAGTTTTTTAGAGATAAAATATTGAAAATCGATTCATCAATACGGATGGGGGTTCGAAAAATATTTAAAAAGGGAATTCGAGAAAACCCACACGTATATAAGAAAGATGATTGATTAGTCTAATCAATCAATTAGTTGTGTTTTGATAAATTCCAAATACAAAGTCACTAGAGTGGTTTCTTAAATAATTATCTTCAAAATCAAATAGTTTATTTAGTACAGCTTCCTTTTCTGAATCCAGTTCTAAGAAATGATGCGATAGGTCTTTAAGCGCATTTGCTAAAAGATTACCACCATAAGAAGCTTCATAAATAGTTGTGTAATTTTTATGAATTGCAGGTAGTATTTTTTCTGATTCTATACATTCTGATGGGTCAGCCAAGATCATTCTAATAATGCCTGAGCCATAAATTCTATTTTTAAATAAATTCAATTTGAATCTTTTTCTATAGGGTTTAGGAATGAGTTTTATAGCATTATTTGTTGCCATTATTTGATGTTTTGGGAATTGTAATCTATTTGGTCCCACGAACTCATTAATTATGAGCTTTCCATCCGTTTTCAAGGTTTTTTTTATTTTTTGTCCTACGAGCTCTTCTATGTTTTTAAAATGATGTAATGAAGCATGAAAAAAAACAATGTCAAAATAATTCTCTCGAAAATCATAGGAATACAAATCTTGAATCTTAAAACTAATATTGTCTAATTTTCGCTCTGATGCTGATTTTTTTGCGGCATCAAAAAGTACTTCGTTAATATCAATACATACGATCTCTTTAAAATTCTTATAGCTTGCAAATGTGAGTTCATGACTACAAATTCCACTTCCTAATGAAAGCATTTTTAGATCTTTAGAATTTGATAAGAACTTTTTCATCACAAAGTCTTCATATTCAACTTTGGAGTCCCCAGTAATAAGTTGATTCCATCGTTCTTGAATTTTAGGAATGATCCACCAATTAGAGGATTGTATATCTAATTCATTAAAAGCGCTTTTAGTTCTTTTAATACTATTAATGTTTAGTTTAGAGGTAATAAAAGACAACCCTCTTTGTCTAAATTTAGTGTAAGTCTCTATAAAATCATCGAGGGTTACTAGTCGCATTATTGTATTAATTTGTAGAGTTATCCTTTTCGTTGAACCACTTCAAAAACCTTGTTACCCTCACATTTTAAAGTCTTAGATGGATATTTTAATAGCAGTGCATAATCATGAGTGGCCATTAAAATTGTATTACCATTTTTATTGATGTCCTGCAGTACTTCCATAACTTCTACAGAAGTTTGAGGATCCAAATTTCCAGTTGGTTCATCGGCAAGTATTAATTCTGGATCATTAAGTAATGCTCTGGCAATAGCGATTCGCTGTTGTTCTCCACCAGATAATTGGTATGGGAATTTAAAATCCTTTGTTTTCATGCCTACTTTATCAAGGACATCATCAATTTTACTATCCATCGCTTTTTGATCTGTCCATCCAGTCGCTTTTAGTACAAACAATAAATTATCCTTTACAGTTCTGTCATTAAGAAGTTTAAAATCTTGGAAAACGATTCCTAATTTTCTTCTAAGAAATGGAATTTGATTTTCTTTTAAAGTACTTAAATCAAAATCAACAATACTTCCTTCTCCTTCTATTAGAGGGATATCTCCATAAAGTGTTTTCATGAAACTACTTTTTCCTGTACCGGTCTTACCGATCAGGTATACAAAATCTCCCTTATTAACTTCGACATTAACATCTGAAAGAATTAAATTTTCTCGTTGATAAATTGAAGCATTTTTAAGGCTTAAAACCATATCGGACATAGTATGAAATTCTGATTTTATTAATTTTAGTAAAAGTAAAAAGTTTATGCAATAATGTATTTATTAAAAATGTTTTTTTATCCACGTAGATTTTAAGTATTTTTCCAGAGAATTCATATGCTCATATTTTGCAATTTAATACCGTTGATTTTGCGTTGTTTTTTCCAATCGTTTTTGTTTTCTATTGGTTCGTCTTTAACAGCTCAAAAAAGATTCAAAATATCTTTCTTCTAACGGTAAGCTACTTGTTTTATTCTTTTTGGGACTGGAGATTTTTATCGCTTATATTTTTAAGTTCAATGATTGATTTTTTGGTTTCAAGTCAATTACAGACCACAACTAGAGTTAGAAAAAAAATACTTTTGGGAATTAGCTTATTCTTTAATCTAGGTGTTTTATTCGTCTTTAAATACTTTAATTTCTTTATAGAAACGTTCACAGAAGCATTTTTGTTATTTGGTAAGCCAATATCTTATGGTTCATTGCAACTCGTTTTACCCGTAGGGATAAGTTTTTATACGTTTCAGACATTGAGTTACACGATAGATGTATACAGAGAAAGAATGCGCGCTACTAATGATATTGTTTCATTTTTTGCATTTGTTTCATTTTTTCCACAGTTAGTTGCGGGACCTATAGAAAGAGCTTCTAATCTTTTGCCTCAGTTTAATAAAAGTAGAGTTTTTAATTATAGTAAGAGTATTGATGGTTTGCGATTAATTTTGGGCGGCTTGTTCAAGAAAATGGTAATTGCGGATAATTGTGCGGTAATAGTTAATAGACTGTTCGAAGATTATACAGCATATTCAGGAAGCACTTTGTTATGTGGTGCCATATTTTTTGGTTTTCAGATTTATGGAGATTTTTCAGGTTATTCGGATATTGCTATTGGTTCTGCAAGATTGTTAGGGTTTGATTTAAAGAAAAATTTTAATTTCCCTTATTTATCAAAGAACTTAATTGAGTTTTGGAGACGATGGCATATTTCGCTTTCTACTTGGTTTAGAGATTACGTATACATTGCGTTGGGAGGTAATCGTGTTTCAAAATTTAGATTGGTATTTAATATTCTTGTTGTTTTTCTGCTAAGTGGATTATGGCATGGAGCTAATCTTACATTTATTTTTTGGGGATTGATTCATGGAATCATATTGATATTTACAGTTTTTATAAATAATGAAACAAAATTTGAGGTTTTTCTCCAAAATCAAAATTCAATAATAGTTGATTTTTTAAGAATGAGTGTTACATTTTTTATAGTTACTATTGCTTGGGTTTTTTTTAGAGCAGATTCAATCACGGAAGCCTTTGGGTATCTAGATCGTATTTTTTCATCAACACTTTTTTCTATTCCACAAGGGAATAAGTTGTTTTTGATTTTATTGATTGGATATCTAGGCATAGAATGGTTTCAGAAAAAAAGAGAACACTTATTGGATATTCAGTATATATCATCTAAAAGCATTCGATATCTAATTTATTATGTTACGGTATTCGTCGTGTTTTACTATGCAGGGGATTTACAAACCTTTATTTATTTTCAATTCTAAACTATGAAGGTTTTTATAAAAAAAATATTCTTATTTCTACTACCACTGCTTTTTATTTGGGTAGCACTAGAGTGTTTTTATAGAACTGTAGAATCTAATTATTCTTATAAGCATAAAATGATTAGTAACTCTTATAATGACATAGAGACATTGGTTTTAGGAGATTCCCATGCTTTTTTCGGTATTAATCCAGAATTTATGGATACCAAAACTTTTAATGTATCTAATATAAGTCAGAGCTTGTATTTTGATCAATTGTTGTTTGATAAACATGTAGATAGTCTTCCTAATCTAAAAAATGTAGTTATTACCATCGGTTATTATAGTTTAAGTCAATTGGAGAATACAAAAGAAGATCGATGGCGTAAATATTTTTACCATCATCAAATGGAATTAGATGTTCCCATTATTAATCCACTAGATCTGAAAAAATATAGTCTCTCATTGACTCGTCGTTTTGATAAATCGATTACTTTATTTCACGATTATATGTATAAAGAAACAATTATCGGGTGTGATGATAAGGGTTGGGGGACATATTATGAAAATACAAACAATATACCTTTAGTAGAAGGAAGTAGAGCTACGGCAAAAAGACATGAGGATTTTTTAATGGATTTCGAAGAAAACTTAATTAGACTTCAATCGATTATAGCGTATTGCAAAAAAATAAAATGCAATGTTTATTTAGTTGATATGCCAGTATATAATGGGTATTTAAAACTACTTAACCCAAGTAAATTAGAGAAAATTACCAATTCGTGTAAAGATCTAGCAAGTCATTATAAGAATGTAACTTATATAAACTTAAGAGAAGATATTAGGATAGAAGATACAGATTTTTATGACCCTGATCATCTTAATCATAAAGGGGCAAAAAAATATACTAAAATCATAAATCAAATTATATCTGATCCAAAAAATGAGGGTTAATGTAATTATCTCCAAAATATTTCGTTATTAGTATGAAGATTAGGGTATCTTTAACACAAAATTTATTCGCGGGAAACGATATTTACTTTAAGAAAAATTGGTCAAGGTCAATCCTTGAGATTTCTATTAAACTGGAACTTTGGTATTATCCAGAGTCTAAACTTTGAAAGAAATATTTACATGAACAAATACATCACTTTGATGCTTTTTGTAGCGGTCCTATCTTCGAAGATTTCTGCACAACAATCAGCAATTTACACAAATGAACTAGTACTGTACAATCAGGCATTAGAACTTTATAACAATAAGCAATTTCTAGCTGCTCAAAATCTTTTTGATAAAGTAAGAGATGCGGTAGACGATGAAAATATCGATGCAGAATGTACTTATTATATAGCAAATTGTGCTGTATGGCTAAATCAAAAAGGTGCGGACGATTTGATGGAAGAATTTGTGGTACAGTATCCGACAAGTATAAAACGTAATGCAGCATATCTGGATGTAGCAAATTATTATTTTGATAATGGTAAGTATGCATATGCTCGTAAATGGTATGACAAAGTAGATGAGGGGAATATGAGTCGTTCCGAAAAAGAAAAGTTCAACTTTAATAACGGATATGCATATTTTAAAATTCAACGATTTAATGAAGCTAAAAAATTCTTAACTAAAGTAGAAGAAACGGATAAATATGGAGCGCAGGCCAAGTACTATCTTGGTTTCATCGCATATGAAGGAGATAATTATCAGGAAGCCGATAAATTGTTTGATGAGGTTAAAGATCTCGATAAATACAATAAGAATTTATCCTATTTCCAGAGTGATATGAATTTTAAATCTGGAAATTTTCAGGATGCAATTAATGATGGGTTAGGTCAACTTTCTAGATCTAAACCTTCGGAAAAGTCGGAATTGAATAAAATCATTGGAGAAAGTTATTTTAATTTAGGACAATATGATAAAGCAATTCCACATCTAAAGGCATATAGAGGTAGAAAAGGGAAATGGAATAATACGGATTATTATCAATTAGGGTATGCGTATTATAAAGGTGGAGATTATACTAATGCTATTTCAGAGTTTAATAAAATAGTAGATGGGCGTAATGAAACTGCACAGAATGCATATTATCATTTAGCAGAATCTTATTTAAAAACAGATCAGAAACAACAAGCATTAAACGCATTTAAGAATGCTTCAGAAATGGATTTTGAAGCTAAGATAAAAGAAGATGCTTTATATAACTACGCTAAGCTAAGTTATGAGATTGGTAATTCATATGAGAGTACTCCAAAAGTATTATTGTCTTATGCAGAAGCATATCCTAATTCTGAGTTTAAAGAAGAAATTCAGGAATTGTTAATTAGTTCCTACATTACTTCTAAGAATTATAAGGAAGCCATGGATTTGCTAGAGGGAAGTCGCGATTTTGGTGATAAAGTAGTATATCAAAAAGTAGCATATTTTCGTGGAATAGAGTTGTATAATGAAGCGAACTATGCGGAGGCGAAATTGTATTTTGATAAATCGTTGGCACAACAAACAGATCCGAAATTTACAGCAAAAGCAATTTATTGGAAATCAGAATGTGATTATTTGCAAAATAGTTTTGAAGAAGCACTTATAGGATTTAAACAATTTAAAGGAAAAGACGGAGCTGCTGGAACAATTGAATATGAAGGAATAGATTATAATATTGGTTATACTTATTTTAAACTAAAACAATACCCACAGGCTGCAGAGTTTTTTGATACCTATTCTAAAAAAAGGGGTATAGATGAAACACAATTAACTGATACTTATTTAAGGTTAGGAGATAGTCATTTTATTTCCCGAAAATATTGGCCAGCAATGGAAGCTTATAATAAGGCAATTAAAAATGGTGGTGCTGATTCTGATTATGCACATTATCAGAAAGCAATAAGTTATGGTTTTGTAAAAAAGAATGATAAGAAGATTAGTGATCTAGAGCTTTTTATTAAAAAATATACACGATCCACATATCGCGATGATGCAATGTTTGCTTTAGGAAATACATATGTGGCAGAGAATAATACACAGAGAGGTATCGAAGCATACGATCGATTAATCAGAGAAGTTCCGAGAAGTTCTTACGTGCCAAAGGCTTTGTTAAAACAAGGATTGATTTATTATAATGGAGATCAGGGAAATAGGGCTCTCACAAAGTTTAAGAGTGTAGTTGCTGATTATCCTGGAACAGAGGAAGCAATCCAAGCCGTTAATACCGCAAGATTGATTCATGTAGATTTAGGTAGAACGGATGAGTATTCGAGTTGGGTAAAAGGATTGAGTTTTGTGGATGTTACAGATGCAGATCTAGATAATACCTCATATGAGGCAGCAGAAAAACAGTTTTTGGAAAATAATGATAATGCTGCAATTACCGGTTTTCAAAAATATTTAAGCGAGTTTCCTAATGGATTACATGCATTAAAAAGTCACTTTTATATAGCACAATTGTTTTATAAAAAAGGAGATAAACAAGCAACCATCCCGCATTATAAATATGTATTAGAAAAAGATAGAACGGAGTTTACGGAGCAAGCATTGGCTAGACTTTCTCAGATCTATTTAGAGAATCGTAATTATAATGAAGCAATTCCTGTATTGGAACGATTAGAAAAATCAGCCGATTTTCCTCAGAACATTATATTTGCGCAATCTAATTTGATGAAATCGCATTATCAACTAGTACATTATCAAGAAACAATTGCATACGCAGAAAAAGTATTGAGTAATCCAAAAATCCAGAATGATGTAAAAAGTGATGCTCAGATTTTTATTGCTCGTGCTGCTTTACAAACCGCAGATGATACTCGAGCAAAAAGAGCATATGCCGAAGTTAGAAAAATTGCCACAGGTGAGTTAGCCGCAGAAGCTTTATATTATGAAGCGTATTTTAAAAATAAAGAAGGGAACTATAAAGAGTCAAACGAAACTGTACAAAAATTAGCAAAAGATTTTTCAGGATATAAATTATATGGTGCTAAAGGTTTAGTGTTAATGGCTAAAAACTTTTACGGACTAGAAGATGCATATCAAGCAACTTATATTTTAGAAAGTGTTATTAAAAACTTTACTGATTATCAAGATGTAATTGACGAAGCACGATCCGAACTCAAAAAAATCAAAGCTGAAGAGGCAAAAACAAATTCATCCATCCAAACCGAACAATAATAATCAGTTATAAACTCTTAGCAATTTATGTCGAGATATATCAAGAAATTAATTTCCTTTACTTGTGTTTTTGCGTTTAGTGTTACCGCAATAGTGGCCCAAGAAAAAGAAGAAGAGGAAACCATAGAAACAGAACGTGTAGTTATTGTTAAAACATATACACCTACGATTAGTGATGCATTTAAAATAAAGTCTACACCGATTCTTAATGATTCTGTTACCCAAAAGAAAAAACAGCTGCGATATAGTATTTTTTCAGTTCCGGTAGCGTCAACATTTACTCCTGCAAAAGGAAGAGCGGCTAGTATTGATAAACCAAAGAAAATACCATTGTATGATAATTATGCTACTTTAGGTTTTGGTAATTTTACATCTGTATTAGCGGAGTTTTATAGCAATTTTCAGATAAATCGTACAGATAATATGGGATTGTACTTACATCATAATTCTTCTCAGGGAGGAATAGAAGATGTAGCGCTAGACGATAAATTTTATAATACGTTTTTGGATCTTAATTATACTTCACGAACCAAGGACTTTACATATGGAATAGAAGTAGGAGCAGAGCATCAATTGTATAATTGGTATGGTTTACCCGAAACTCCTGCATTAACAGAGGCACAAATTGATGCAATTGACCCTCAACAAAATTATTTTGGGGCCAAGTTGGGGGGCAAATTGCAGTTTGATGACTTATATTTTAAAAGAGCTTCGTTAAATTATAGATATTTTGGGGATGCATTAAGCTCTACAGAACATCATGCAGTTTTTACACCTACATTTGAGTTCGAAATTGTAGATGAATTAATTACTACGGATTTCATCGTTGATTATTTGGGTGGAAGTTTTGATCGACCATTAGATCAGGTATTACAAACTCCAAATGATTTTAGTATTCTTAATCTAGGAATACAACCAAGTCTTGTAGTGCTAAGAGATAATTTAACTTTAAATTTGGGTGCTTCAGTTTTTTATAGTATTGATAGCCAGAATAATGATAATGACTTTTTTATCTATCCTAAAGTTACAGCATCTTATCGATTATTAGATGAAGCAGTAATTGCTTATGGAGGATTAGAAGGAGGATTAAAACAAAACACATATAGAGATGCGGTACAGGCAAATCCATATGTTTCTCCAACATTGGTGTTGACTCCTACTCATAATCAATTTGATGCATACGTAGGGTTAAAAGGAAAAATCTCTGATATAATAAGCTATAATTTTAGAGGAGGATATACATCAGAAAACGATAAGGCTTTGTTTGTAAATAATAGACCAGAAATATTACAATTAGAAGGGTATGATTTTGGTAATTCATTTGCATATCGATATGATGATATTCTAACACTGAATGGATATGGAGAGTTAAATTTTAATATCAATAAGAAATTTAAATTGGGAGTTTCTGGAGAATACTTCAGCTATAATACCGAAGATGAACAAGAAGCTTGGAATCTACCAGAGTTAAAAGCATCTGTGCTATTAGATTATCAGATTACTGATCAATGGTTCGCTGGAGCACAACTTTTTTATGTCGGTGAGCGAAAGGATATCAATACTGCCGTTGCTTTTACTCCGCCAACACCGGAAGCTACCATAACATTAGATAGCTATTTTGATGCTAATGTGAACCTTGGATATCGATTTAATGACAAACTCTCTGTTTTTATAAAAGGTAATAATCTTGCGGGTCAAAACTATGAACGTTGGGTGAACTTTCCTGTACAAGGAGTACAGGTGTTAGGTGGAGTAACGTATAAGTTTAATTATTAATCTAACTTTTGTTTAGGTTTATTAAAAATATAATCCATTAGTAATTCCAAAATAAAAAGCTTATTTTCTGCTAGTAATTGGAAATGAATTGAATATGAGGAGCGCTGTATTTTGGATCGTAAGTTTATTATGGATAACTACTTTTAGTCAAGATAATTTTAAAGTCTATTACGAAGAAACAGATAATGGATATACAATTTATGCAGATAATTGGGAGTTTTGCCCAGTTTCGGTAGAGATAGATTTTAGGATAGAGAATCTTACTTCAAATATTGGGGATATCAAGATCATAGAAGTCCCTGAACAAACAACCAAATTTTATATTGCTGATTTAACAGTGGTAGATAGAAAAAAAGCCATTCGTTTAGGGTTTAGTGTTCGCTATAATCATGGAAATCATTTACAAGAATCTTATGATACTGATTATCCATATCACTTACCATTTAAAAAAGGTACGGAACATATGGTAACTCAAGGTTATAATGGCAAGATATCTCATCATAATGAATATGCATTAGATTTTAGAATGCCTGTAGGGACACCCATTTATGCGTCTAGAGAAGGGAAAGTGGTTTTAGTAGAACAAGGGAATAATAAAACGTGTACAGGTGCCGATTGTGCTAAGTTTAATAATTATATACTAGTGTATCACTCTGATGGTACTTTTGCAGAATATACGCATATCAAAAAAAATGGATCCAAAGTGACTCCAGGTGAAGTCATCAAAAAAGGACAGCATATTGGATATAGCGGTAATGTAGGATGGTCTACAGGACCACATCTTCACTTTATAGTATTTCTACAGCGATTTAATGATAGAGAAACACTTCCAACAAAATTTCTTGTTGGTAATGGGAAGCAATTCTTAGAATTAGAAGAAAGGAAGAGGTATATTAAATCTTATTAGTTTTAAAATTGATTTAACTTGGAATAAAGATAAAGAAGAGTATACATTTTAATACCTGTGTAGAAAGTTAAAATATCTTAGTTTTGACTTTATAACTGGAAAAGCTAAAATGAATAAGATATTACTATTAATAGTTACAATTTTTTCAATACAATTAATTTCTGCTCAGCGTACGTATACTTTTGACAAATTGTTTGAGTTTAGTTATCAAGAGTCTCTCGATTTACCAAAAGTAAAGGAATTGGTTTTAACAAATTCTAAAAATAATGACTACTTTCTTTTGGTTCGAGACGATGGGAAAAACAATTTGAAACTATATTTTCTTGAACGTAATAATTTACAATCTACTTTTTATTTAGACAAGAAAGCCTTTTTAGAAGCTAATAGGATAAATCTGGATTGTGATTTGGTTGAAAAGGTTAAAATAAAAAAAAGAGATCTTAAGTATTCTAGAAAATTTATTTTCGAAAATTTGAAAGATACTATTATCAATGATACGGTATTTAATCATATACTATTCAAAAGAAAAAGCAAGAAACATACACCTCCTAAACAAAGAAAAGAGTATGATGTTCACTTTATTACATATCAGAATGAGAGTCAAGAATATCCATTTCTTGGAACTAATTATGTGTACCTAACTTGGAGACAAATGATCAATAGAGATAATTTTGATTTAGGTGTTATAAAAGAACAATATGCGATAAAGAGGAATGGGAAGGAATACATCTATAAATTAATTAATGTTTTGGATATTAAAAATAAATACATTTCAGTGCCAGAAGCTTGTGATTATTCTAATTGAGATATAGTGCTGATTTATAGATGTTGTGTGTGAACTATTTAGATTTAATTTGATAAATTTATAGTGAACACAAAACATTTTGATTATGAAGTATTTAAAATATTTATTATATCTAATTATTGTATTAACGTTAGTGTTTTTTGGAATTGGTTTTTTTACGCCATCTGTATCTTATGAAAACGAGATAACAGTTAATAAACCGGCGAGTGAATCCTGGGAAGTGATGTCTGATGTCGCTAATTTACCTAAGTGGATTAAGGGATTTAAAAGAACAGAATTAGTTAGTGGTACTCCTAATACGGTTGGAGCAGTTTCTAATGTATATGTAGATAATAGTGGAGAAGAAATGATTATGGAAGAGACTATAACCGCCATGAAACTTCATGAACATATGGCAATGACTTTTACGATGGATTTTATGGATATAGATTACGAAATGTTTTTTAAAGAAGCAGGTGGAAAGACAATAATTACTTCTAAATCCAACATTAAGGGGAATAGTATGTGGGCAAAATCATTACTTTCTTTTATGCCAAGTTCTATGAAAACGCAAGAAGACGAAAATTTAGAAAATCTAAAAAAATTAATAGAAGAAAATTCTAAGAACTATTTTTCTGAAAAATAATAGATACCTCAGCTTAAAGAAGATTATGAATTATCTTGATTTAGTTTAAAAATACAGTCATTCTTACTATAGTTTTTTACCTGTAGAAAAAAAACGTAAAAAATTTTCACAGTGCGCATTCTTGATTGTCTAATATAATGTAGCCAAAATAAATTGGTTATTAAAAAATATAAGAATGATGGTAATAAAGAATCATGATGTTCAGAGCATTAATTTAACAACATCAACAGAAAAGGCGTTTGATTATATAGCAAACCCTTTTAATCTTTCTAAATGGACTGGCGCATTTAAAGAAGCTGATCAAGAATCAGCATTATTAGTAACCCCTAATGGTGAACTTAAAATTGGTTTAGAAACAAAGACAAATAAAGAGTTGGGGACTATTGATTGGTATATGACAATGCCTGACAATAGTATAGGAGTTGCGTATTCCAGAGTGACAGCTGGACCAGACAATAATGCAATTTACTCTTTCGTATTAATTGCTCCTCCAGTCCCATTAGAGGAAGTGGAAGGTACATTAAGTGCACAAATTGGTCAGTTAAAAGAAGAACTACTATTGTTACAGACAATTTTAGCGAATTAAAGAAAAACAAAAAAAGGCTAAGGTAAGCCTTAGCCTTTTTACTATATATTATGGAAGAACAACTTATAAAATCTTGCTTAGAAGGTGATAAAAAGAGTCTTGAAAAACTTATTAAGTCCATTGATCAATTAGTGTATAATCTATCAATACGGTTTTTATGGAATAAGGCTGATGCTGAAGATGCTACTCAGGAAATTTTATTAAAAGTAATTACTAATTTGAGTAAATATCAAGGGAAAAGTAAGTTTAATACTTGGGTTTATAGAATTGCAACAAACTATTTAATTAATCAAAAGAAAACTTCGTTCGAAAAAAGACCTATCTCATTTAGTCAGTTCTCAGAAGAATTAAACTCGATTAATGACCCTGTGAGTTATGACTTGCCTGATAGTGGTTTGTTAGAAAAGGAGATGAAAACAGGGTGCACTTTAGCAATGCTTCAATGTTTATCCAGAGAATTGAGAATAGTTTTTATACTAGGCAGTATTCTTAAAATAAAAAGTAATGTTGCCTGTGAGATAATCGAAATTTCTCCCGAAAATTTTAGGAAACGACTCCAAAAATCTAGGAAACTAATTGGTAGTTTTTTAAATTCTAATTGTGGTGTTTATAACACTGCTAATAAATGTAGGTGTAATAAAAGAATTCATATAGCTATTGCTTCTAAAAGAATTGTAAAAGGAGATCTTAATTTTGTGGATAATATAGATGTGTACAATGAAGAAATGGAAGAATTAAATTCAATGACAGGAATTTATAGCAATCATGGGGATTTCATTAATAAATCTGATTTTTATAAAGAATTGAACCAATTAATAGCGTCCAAAAGAATTTTTAATGAGATCTAACTCGCAAATTTCTGTTGAAACTTTTTAGGAGTAAGTCCGTGATGTGATTTAAACCTTATTAATTCTTTGTTTGAAAAGCTACGCTCAATTTACTCAAAATGAAAAGAAAGAGCTCGTAATTGGAATAGAGGATGTTTATATTGTGAAATACTACAAGAGCTAATAGAGTTTTTTTATAAGCATTATAAAAATAAGATTGTATTTACTAGGTCTGTTGCTATTATTTAGAGAAGTATTTCTAATTTGATGTTTTAGAATACTATATAAGAATACAGGTACGCAGCATTGAGTTATGCGTTGACTCGAAAATTTATTATATTTAAGCTTACTATGTTAAAACACAAATCATTAACTAATACTACACTAAGCCATGAAACTATCTGATTTAATTGATGAAAAAATCTCAAAAATTCGATTTAATTATACAGTCGAAAACGAACAGGGAATGCAAGAGTTTCAGTCTCAGATTAGATTATCCAGTGGTAAAGTTGTTTTATTGCCTAAGCATCCAGACGATGATCTTGATTTAATAGAAGATTATTCAAACAATAAACGTGTCAGTTTTGAAAAAGCTCAAAGATACGGTCTAACATCTAGACTAATGTTTAGAAATAAACAGATAAAAGATATACATTTTAAATTCTTGGATGATGAGCAAATAAGCGATTCCAGCGCAATATTAGAATTGGATAATGGAAAGTTTATTACAGAAAATAATTATGGACCAAATGGATTAACCGACATTAATTTAGTCATCATGAATAAAACTCAATTCCTAAATCTTGCTGATGACAACATTCAAATACGTTCACTGCGCAATGATATTTTGAACCATTAGTTATTAAATATTTTTGTAGTATATATGATTTGTCATAACACATAGCATCTAGCGATTTACCTTCTGATTGTAATGACGAAATTAACTGTTTTACTTTTACTAATAATTTTCATATTTAATAGTTGTTTTGATTCATCGAATTCAAAACCTAATACTACTATATTAGATAGTGATGAATATGACTCTAAGATTGAACGCGTAGAAATTCTAAAAAAAGAAATTAAATATTTTAGCGATTTTGAAGACGCAGAGTTCGAATTATTTAATGTAAATGGATTTTCAGATAGTAGAATTGTACTACCAGGGGCATCTTCTTGGGATTATAAGTTTGTAATTAAGATAAATCCATCTGATGTTAATACATGGACAGATGGAATGGAGAAGATTCTATCTAGTAAAGATGATAAAGATTGGATGAATGATATAATTGAGAAAAGAAAAATAAAATGGAAAACAACGAGTAGTCCCGAGTTATATAATAGACAAGGAACTAATGTCCTGATGATAGTGTATAGATCAGAAGGGATTATTTATAAAAGAGTGGTTAATTTATAAATAGTACTACTAACTAAACAATGATTTCCATAGCTCTACAAAAGTTAAGAATTTGAAAAAAAAGGAATATCATCTTTTTTATCTTTATTTTTATCCGATAACACATTTCAAACTCAACACATCATGAAAAAAGTACTTTTAGGTACGTTTAGTGCGCTTGTTTTTATTTCTTGTCAACAACCTAAAGAAATAGCAGATTTACTCGTTTTTAATGCCAATGTATATACGGTGGATGAATCAAAACCTAAAGCAGAAGCTTTTGTAATTAAAGATGATAAATTTATAGCAGTTGGGAATCTAGAAGAAGTAAGTAAAACATATTCCTTTACAGATTCTATAGATGCAAAAGGTAAGACGGTAGTTCCTGGTTTAATAGATGCTCACTGTCATTTTTATGGATTAGGACTGCAACAGCAAAAAGTAAACTTAGTAGGTACTACTAGCTATGATGATGTATTATCCCGTATTATAGATTTTCAGGATAAAAAGAAAGTATCATTTATAACTGGTCGAGGTTGGGATCAAAATGATTGGGAAGTTAAAGAATTTCCAACCAAAGAGAAACTAGATAGCCTATTTCCAGAAATCCCTGTAGCAGTGACCAGAGTAGATGGTCACGCAATGCTTGCTAATCAAGCTGCATTAGATTTAGCAAAAATCACTATTGACACAAAAATTGCTGGTGGCGAAATTATCCAAAAAGAAGGAAAATTAACAGGTGTGTTGATTGATAATCCAATGGAATTAGTAGAAGCAATTTTTCCACAGCCTACAGTGGCAGAACAAGTAGCAGCGCTAAAAGATGCCGAAAAAATTAATTTTAGTTATGGATTAACAACTGTAGATGATGCAGGTTTAAGTCCAGATGTTATTAAGGTTATTGACAGTTTACAAAAAGCTGAAGAACTAAAAATAAGGATGTATGCTATGGTTAGTAATGTACCTGCATATGTAGATTATTATTTAAAGCAGGGGGTGCATAAAACAGATAAGCTTAATGTGTCTTCGTTTAAGGTATATGCAGATGGAGCATTGGGATCTCGAGGAGCAGTATTGAAGAAACCATACTCAGATAAACATGATCATTATGGTGCAATGGTTATTGGGACAAAAGAATTTAAGGAATTAGCAGTGAAATTAGCGGCTTCTCCTTTTCAGATGAATACACACGCCATTGGAGATTCTGCTAATGCCGTAGTGATGAACACCTATTATGATGTATTAAAAGATAAGTCTGATAGAAGATGGCGCGTGGAACATGCACAAGTAGTAGCTCCAGAAGAATTTAAAATACTAAACGATAATTTAGTAATGAGTGTGCAGCCAACACACGCTACGAGCGATATGTATTGGGCGGATGAACGATTAGGTAAGGAACGTATTAAAAGAGCATATGCGTATAAACAATTACTTAATAAAACAGGTAAATTAGCATTAGGGACTGATTACCCTGTAGAGAATGTAAGTCCATTTTATACATTTTATGCAGCAGTAGCTCGTAAAGATCTAAAACAATACCCAGCAGATGGTTTTCAAAAAGAAGACGCCCTAACCAGAGAAGAAACCCTAAAAGGAATGACTATCTGGGCTGCTTATAGTAATTTTGAAGAATCTGAAAAAGGAAGCATTACAACTGGTAAATTTGCCGATTTTGTGATCTTAGAAGAAAATATTATGGAAATCAATGAAGACAAAATCCCTAATATTAAGGTGAATGCTACCTATGTAGGAGGAGAAAAAGTATATTAATAATTGATAAAATTAGTGTAGCTTTTAACGACCTCCATTTCCTTGGAGGTCTGCTATGCATTGTGCATCAAGTTCAGGTACTCCATTACCCATCATATCCATCATACCGCTTTCAAACTCGATAGCTGCTTCCATAAGGCAGTTTTGTACATTACAATGTCCTCTAGACACGGTGTTTTCGTGTTGCGATTGTAAGGGTGTTCCAATATTAACAAGTCCTAGTAAATGTGCAAATTCGTGATTTAGTGTAGCGGCTTCTATGGTAGATAGCATAGGAGCGTTAGGATTACTGCTTAGATTACGAAGTGTGCTTTCATAAATAACAATAGAAGTATTTAAATAAGCAGTACCAAGGGTAACTCTAGATCCATCATCATTATCATTAGTGCCATCTGCAAAATAGATATAAACCGTAATTTCATCACCTTCATTAAATTCAGTTCTTACCGTAGTTTCAATTTCTTTTATTTTATCAATATTAAATGGAGATAATCCAGAAGAAGAAACAGTACGTTGGTTTATTGTAATCCCATCTGGCTTAAAAAGACGTTCTTCTAAAAAAGTTCTAAAAGTATTTACGGCAGTAGTTGTTGGAGCAAACCCTTCTACAGAAACAATCTCTACTGTTAATCCTCTAAAATTAGCATCACTTAATAAATCATTGGCAGATGTTCCTAAAGGCTGTGTGTTAGGTGACTCGCCGTCTGGAATAAGCGTATTATCATCATCATCAGAACATCCAACAAGAATGAAAGAAGCGAATAAAAGAATACTTAAGAATTTTGTAATTTGCATAAAATTTGATTTTCCAGAGGTGTTGGTTAGTAAATAAACGAATTTATGAGAAACTTAGTTTTTGTTTTAACGTTATTTTTAACAGTTACTGCAAATTTTGCACAAAGATCGTACCATGAAGATGCGATGCGATACTTTTCTTTAAACGGAACAGAACAACAATATGATCAAGCGATTGATCAAATGTTTACATTATTAAAACAGCAATATAGCTCCCAGAATGTTCCTGATAGTATTTGGAATGAACTAATGGGTGATAAAACAGAGCCATTAAGAAATATTAAATCATTATTAGTATCTGCATATCGCAGTAATTTTTCTCATGAAGATATAAAAGAGCTTATTGTTTTTTACGAATCAGAAACAGGACAACAGATGGTAAAAGATAGAACACAGCTTAGCGATAGTCAAAAAGTGGCATTGTCGGATTTTTTTAGTTCCGAAGTTGGTCAAAAAGTTCAGAATCAAGGTGATTCATTAAGAACAATGGTTGCTGAGGTTAGTGAGTTATGGAGTAGAGATTTATATACCGAGACTATTAAGAAATTAAAGACTAAAGGATATCAGATGCCATAGTTAATTTAGCCAAAAAATCATTATTTTCTCCTTCTAGTAAAAGTTCGCAAATAAATCCATTAGCATTTGCAGCATTTTGTAAGGTATTGTAATCGACATATAACCAATCGAACCAATCAGATTCTAAATTTTTATATTTTAGTTTGTACTGCATTTCTCCGTAATATGCTGCAGAAGCATCTACCCAAAAACTTCCGTCATCTTCTGCAAATAAATAAGAGATATCAGAAGAATCAATAAGTATTTGACCATTTGGTTTTAATAAATTTTTAATGTGTAAAAAAAAACGATCAATACTTCCTAATTTCCCTATGATTCCACTTCCATTCATTAAAAACAAAAGGGTATCATATTGTGTTTTTTTCAAATCAAAAATATCCTGAACATTAGCATTTATGATTCCTCTTTTTTTACAAATCTCTATGGCTCCTTCAGAAATATCAATTGCGTGTACTTTTAGTTTTTTCTCTTCTGATAAAAATAAGCTATGACTTCCTGCACCACAACCTACATCGAGGACTTCTCCAAAAGCAAGTTCTAATGCTTTTTGTTCGATTTTAGGCATTTCAGAATAATTTCTAAATAAATAAGAAACAGGTATGATATCATCATCAAAATCTGGAGCTTGGACTACAATATCTTCTTGATGTTTTTTATTGTAAAAATCTTTAATAGCTTCTCCAAAAATATCTTTGTTCATCATTATAGTTCTCAATTCGAAATTCGTGATTCATAATTCGTAATTTTGCGCTATGCAAGAATTCATAGATCAATTACCGAAACTGGCCAAAGATACACAGAACGAGAATAAAAAGTATTTTGCAAAGCTAAAAAAGAAACCACCAAAGAATTTGGATAGGTTTATGCAAGATTTACATACTAAAGAGTTTCAGAAAACCGATTGTCTAGAGTGCGCTAATTGTTGTAAAACTACAGGACCTTTATTTACAGATATTGATGTAGATCGAATCGCTAAGCATTTAAAAATGAAATCATATGATTTTGAAGAACAGTATCTAAAAAAGGATGAAGACGGTGATTTTGTTCTTAAGGAAGTGCCTTGTGCTTTTTTGGCTTCTGATAATTATTGCTTGATTTATGATGTAAGACCGAAAGCTTGTAAAGAGTTTCCACATACAGATCGAAAAAAGTTTCATCAAATTTCTGATTTAACTATGCAAAATATTACTGTTTGCCCGGCAGCGTATAATATTGTAGAAAAGATGAAAGAAGTTATGCCTTTAGAGCATAAAAGTAATAGACGTGCATAATTATCTATAAAATTGCCAAATGCCATTTTTGCGTCCTATTATATTTCTGTATGTGATACGATCCCATTTACTATTTTGATTTGTACGAATTAATGGAGATCCATCAGTTCTTCGAAGATCATATAATCTACCATTACCCACTGGAATTGCCGTAAATGATAAGGTGTCAATATCATCAAATTGCCAGATGTTCTTTTTAGAATTCTCTAAAAGACTTTTTCTTAGCTCTTTATTTCTAATTGATAGTGTTATTTCTGGATCAATGGCTGACATATCATAATATATTGGATTCAATGCAGTAATAATTTCATCCAAATTTTCTAAATCTTTTAGATTATTATAGAATGATTTTGCAAAAGCAATGGCTTCCTTATGACTTTTAGGATCAGATATGACATCAGCATTTAACCAGGACCAATGTGGTTTCTTTCCTGATAACGTTATTTCTTTATGGACTGGAGAATCATCATTTTTGGTTTTGATCAATAGCAAAGTTTCTCCTCCTACACCGTCTATCCAATCTCCTTCAGTATACCTAACTAGTCGTACTGCAATATTCCCTTTATTTGACGAGGGATAAACAGATAGTTTGTTTTTTCCAGTTACTATATTCAATTCAACCTGGATGTGTTTCATTTCAGAATCTCCTTTAGGAGAAAGATATCCAATAGGAATGTCATTTAGACGTATTTCTGCACCAGTACCTTCTCCAGTACCTTCTATGTAGAGAATTTTATTTTGATATTTTTCAGCTGTTATACTAGTTGATTTTATAGGAGTATTAGTATTATCTAATGGGTAGGTGTTAAATCCATAAATAATTATACTAGCAAGTATGAAGAAAATAAATTTATAGGTTTTAAGTTTCAATTTCATTACTTAGTAATATTTTAATTTTTTATTTCTGTAAACTCTTCTTGATCGATTGTATCTTCAGGAAATATTGGAGCAGGTTCATAATGTCCGCTGATAGTAGAAAGTATTTCTCCAGTCTCCTTATCTATTTCTTCTGAAGAAAAACTTCCACCTAGATAAGGATCTCTAGAAGAAAAATCTACTTTATAATGTTTTTCTTCTTCATAAATAATCGTTGGAGAATATGGCGTTCCTTTATGAAAAATATCAGAATTCTTTCCGTTTGGATTTAGTATAAGATTAATTACTCTAAGATGTTCTGCCGTTGGATTATAAAATGCAGTATTTTGACTTCCATTACTTTCAGAGCTTTTAGATACATTTTTTGAAGGCAATTCGACAATAATACTCGAGTAATAGCTGGTGTTTTTGGGCAGATATAGTACGTTATACCCAAATTCTACAAGTATTCTCTGATCACTTGCTTTTACCGTAATAAAATGAAAATCATCTTTTTTAATTTTTGGCACCTCTGATTCATTTATTTCTTTTAGTGCAGATTCAATAATATGTTCTCTTCCTAATTTAACTAATCGCTCGACTTCTTTATTTGGTTTGGCATTTTGAGAATATGTCACTTGAATAGATAGTAGAATTAATAAAAGAACTGATTTCATTTTTTGAGTTTGTTGTATTGATCGTTTAGAAAATTCCTAATGTTAATTATAAGGATTAGAAATATACTGCTAATTCATAAAACAAATGACCTGATTTTATCAAGTATAAACTATATCTAATGTCAAGAAACCCTCTTGATTATTATCAGGCCATTGTTCTCTATAAATCAATACTACTAGAAATCTATATCATCTCCTGCACCCGCAGTAGCAAACTCGGAGTTGTATTTTTCCATTAATTCTCCCATTTTTAAGGCCATACGGGTATCAGTAGCCATTTTTGTACTCCATTGTGCTCCAACTGAACTCCAATCGGTTACACTAAGCCCATATTCACCAAGTATAGAAGCTGCATCTTTTCCTTGTGACGCTCCCATATTTTGATGGCACATTATCTTTATATAAAGCTCAAAATCTTCGGTAACTTTATCAAGAGCGCTTCCACCATTTGAAGTATTTGCTTCTGTAGTTTCATTTGTTGCTGTCGATGCGAACTTACCGATATCAGAATTTAAAAAAGCATCTCCATATACTTTTGAGATGGCAAATGTAGTATCTTGAGACATTCTAGCAGTCCATTCTGCAGAAACTTCATCCCAAATAGGTTTTTCGGTTCCTACTACTTTTAGCATTTCTTCTAGATTCATACCTCCCGCGATTTTTGCATTTGCAGCGGCCCAAGTTTCCATATCGATCCCTTTAATTGGATCAAGTAAGCCTCCTTCTGTGGCAGCCTCTATATGAGCATCCATTTGCGCATCAAGTTTTGCCTTTTGTTCTTTTAAAAAGTCGTCTGCAGCGTCAAAAGCTTTTCCTTCTGCTTTTTCTATTTTTATAAGAGTAGATGCTACGTGATCTTCTAACGAAAAGTGCTGATTATTTTTGAATCCATATTGCTTCGCTACAGTTTCGAAGTTCTCACTATTATTAATTTCATCTAATATATTTCTTGCGCTATCAGAATCTGTATTTAAAGCCTCTGGAAAACCTAATGTTTGTAGACATGCATTAAGTTTTCTTTCTTGTCCATTCGCAAACTGATTGAGATCTACCCATCCACCAGTAGTTCCATCGTTTTTCTTGTCATAACATAACCAAGGTTCTATATGTCCAATAAGATCAGGATTGATATCTGGCCAGTTAAAATCTGCAGCTTCCTGAGAAGTATAATCATAATCAATCTCTGATGAAGATTGTTTGTTTTTTATTCCTAAGGCGATCGCTTTTTGACCTTGTTCTGTTTTATCGTGATCCGTGAATTTGTGTATGTTACTCATTTTATTAAATTTTTGTGATTGGTTTTTATTAAAATTGAGACAGGATTTCCTGTTTTTTTTGCTTGTATTCTTGTTCGTCAATAAATCCAGCGTCAAACATCTTTTTTAGTTTTTCAAGTTTTTCCATTGGATCGTTTGGATTTGGTTGTGCAGGAGTAGTATTTTGTTGCTGTTGTGAAGATTGTTGATGATGATTCTGACTGTTCATCATATTTCCCATCATTTGTCCCATTCCTAGTCCAGCTCCCATTTGCATACCTAAATTTCCACCACCTTCGTTCTTTGCCATGTTTTTAAGAGCCTCTAGCTGTTGATAATCTTGATAACTTACACCAAGTTCTTTCATTGCTTGTGCTTCGGCACTCATGTCCGAAATTCTACCGATTCTAGTTTTTGTTTCTTGATCAAAACTGGTTCCCTCAATTCTAAAATCAAGTAGTTCGAATCCTAATGCGTTAAAAATTTCTTTACTAGTTGTTTTGGAAAATTCTGCAATCTCGTTGCGATGTTTATCAATATCAATATAGCTAAAAGATGCTTTGGCAAGAAAATCACTAATTGGTTGTGTAATCCTTGATAAAATTACTTTTTGTATGGATCTCACCGGATAGTAGTCATCACCTGCGATTACATTGGTAAAGAAATCAACAGCTTTGGTTATTCTAAAGGAAAAATTTCCAAATGCACCTAAACCTACAGGAAAATTATAAACAGGATCTTTATAGGTTATAGGAGAAGGTGTACCCCAACGTATGTTTTGCATTTCTGCTTTTCGATAAAAAAAGATACCTACTTTATGTGCAGATTCAAACTTATACATAAGGTTTTTTATGGTAGTCCAAAATGGGATATTACCTGTCTTAAGATCATAAAGCCCCTCTTCTTCAAAAAAGCCTTCAACTTTACCTTCGTATACAAAAAGACATCCCTGTCCTGGTCCGACAATAAGTTTTGAAGCATTTTTAATCTCATCTCCACTTTGTGTCCACTTTTCAAAAAGTATATCAGATTTTGGATTATTCCATTCAATAACTGAGCGCAGTTGATTGCTAAAAGAGTTTGACATGTTTTTTGTTTTTGAATTATATATAATCGATTAGAAATGACATTTTTGACGTGAGATCTTTTTCGTACCTATCTTGATAATCAGGAATGATTTCTATTCTTTTTTTTAGAAAGGTTTCGATGTATTTTCGATATTGAGTGATTAATTCGTCCTTACTAATTATATCTCGATCGCTTAGGTAGTTTTGAAACTTAAGATCTTCGTAAGTTAGGTGATGTTTAAGCGCTGCTGCTTGTCCTAATGCATCAACAGCAAAATGTTCTATGTTTCTTGCTTTGGTTCCTGGTTCGAAGGTGTTTACAGTTTGACAATAATCACAGGTGCTATAATAAGATCTGAAAAAATTACTTTTTACAGGAAGTTTTGCCTGACATTGAGTACACGAAAAATCTTCTGATAATGTTTCTTTTACAGATGACAATAGTTTTTTTGAAGCTTTTTCAAAAATTCGTACTTCATATGATTTTAGCTCTTGATTTAAATCGTGCTGTAACTTAAATCCTTTATTTCGTTCATTGATAAATTTAGTTGAACCATATTCTAAATCTGAATCTAAAAATGTTTGTTCTACTTTATCAAACCAGGTATCATCTATTTTTGATATCAAATCAGATGCCTGCGAGTATATTCCTTGCCAAGCATTTTGAAATGTGATAGTTTCAAAATCTGTAGCTTCAAATAGTAATGGTAATGCTTCTTCTGTTTTACTAAGTACTTCGTGAAATCTATCTTTTATTTTTAAAAGAAAAGTATCCCATCTGTTTTGCGTAGAAATAAAAGACATTATCTGAATTTGTTAGGTTTTAATAGAATTGATTTCCGCAGAAATCGCAATATTTGAGATCGGTGTCACTTGGTCTTGCAGCACCACAGCTTATGCATTTTTTTGTTTCTAAGCCAGCATTCGTTTCTTCATATTTTTTTGTGGAAGAAATAGCATTCCCTAAGATGTCATCTAGAATATTTTTTTTCTTTTTTTCATCTTTATTGTTGTCTTCTTCCATATAGGTAAGCGATTAAATTCAGGATGTTATCCCTACATGGTTGTTATAAATCCATGTAGGAATAACAGCTCCTTATATCATCTAATAGCAATATGTTATTTGCTTAATCCGGCTTTTAAATCTTTAATAGTTTTGGCCATTACTACACCTGGTAGTTTTACCGGTGCAGCAACTTCTGCTAAGAAAGTACCTTTTACTTCTCCAGTTTTGTAAGTAGTGAAACCGATACGGTATAAACCAACAGTTAATGCTTTTAAAGGATCATTAACATCGCTTTTATATCTCAATAGGGAGTTGTAAGAGCTACCACTTGGTTGCTTTGGCATTTCACCGCTATCATCATTTCTTTCTAAAATTGTCCAGTTGGCACCATCTACAGCATCTTGACTGATATTGGCTGTGCTAATGATATCGGATCTTTCTAATGTAATGTATGTGTCAAAATAATCTCCGGATTTTGCATTTTTAGTATATGCTTCGGATTTGATTGCTTTTTTTACTTTAGCTTTACCTACAGGAGACATCATTCTTACTCCAAGTTCTGGAGCAACTGCAGGAACCCATACATAAATATAATAGAACTTTTTTCCATCTTTTACTTCATCCTCATTTCCTGGAGCAGCATATCCAAGATATGATACAACATCTGTATAAGGTACTTTAATTGTTTTTGGACCTATTTTTTTCTCAATAGAGCTTCCGAATTTTTTTAACTTTTGAGCTTGTAAAGTGGTTGTAGTTCCAAGAACAATAAGGCTTAATAGAAATAAAACTTTTGTTTTCATAATGTAGTAATTTGTGTAATTTAAATTTGTTTAATTAGTAAATAATGGTAACACTGTTATTAGTGTAATTAGTAATAAAAAGATGATTATACCTGTAAAATGATACCACGGAATTTTGATTCGATTTTTTTCAAAATGTTCGAAGCTATTAATTAGTTTTTCGTTGTCGAATTCTTGTTTTTCAAAAGCACCTTTGCAGTGACTACACACAGAGTATACTTTTTTCCACAGTGGAAAGAACGGAATCCAGAATACGTGAAAGTACTTTCTATATCCTTGAATCCACATTTGATTTTCTGTTTTGCAAAAAGGACAACAACCTCCATCAAGCTTTGCAGGATGAATTGTAGAAGAACTTGTTCCGAAGATTATCATGGTACGAGTATAAGTTTGATATTTATTTTTATGAATTTTGGTTGTTCAGAATTGAGGAGAGAATGATATCTCTAAACACGATGTTCTCTCCCCATTCTTCAACTAACTAACATTTTATGTAAAGAAAAGGAATGATGCTACGATCATCCATCCACCAACGATCAATCCAAATACTCCTAGTTTACCTTGTTTAGGAGCTAGTTTTGCTCTCAATTCGTTTGCTTTTTCCTTTGCTGCTTCATTTTTGGATAAGAAAAATTTATTGATAAGTCCGAAACCTAACATAAATCCAAGTACTGCAGAGATGATATTACCGGCTAATAAAGTCACCCACCAGATAGGATAGGTAGTAAGCCATCCTAGATTTAAGATTGCTGAAATAATTCCCCAAACACCCCAGAAACAGAATACTAGACCAATCCATCCTTGATAAGGCTCTATTTTTTCTAAAAGTTCTTTTGCGTTTGGTTTTTTTGAAAGCAATAGTGATGGTACTGCTAAAATACTTAATAAAATTAATGAGATTCCCCAGATCATGTCTTTATGGTTTTATAGGGTTAGTAATTAGTTTAATGCTGTACGTTTTGATATTTTGTTTATCAATAACTACAGTACAAAGATGTGATTTATATAAGCTGTTAGAAACACAGTTTCTGGTGAAAATGAGTACCCTGAAAACAGGGATGTATTACTTTTTTAAGTCTGAAAATAGGAGAGAAGTGTGTGCCGTTTTGGGTACACACCTAGTGTCACCAACAATAGGATGGGCGTAATAATGGGGAAGAAATATTTAAATAAATAGAGATTGGTATGAGAGTAACTTAACTTTTTGTCTTAAGAATTTTAATGCTCTACGTAATTCATTTTTATAGCATACTTTGTAAGACCTGCTAGGTTTCTTACATTAAGTTTAGCAATTAAGTTCTTTCGATAACTTTCTATAGTATGTTTACTTAAGAATAATTTATCCGCGATTTCCTGAGTGGTGAATTCTTGAGCAATTAATGTAATAACATCTATTTCTCTTTGAGTAAGTTTTATTTCTTCATCTTTCTTTTTGGAAAACTTATTTTCCATATAAATATCCTTTATCTCACGAGAAAAATATTTTTCTCCACTCAATATAGTCTGTATTGCTTTTAGAAGTTCTTCTTTTTCAGCGTTTTTAGGAACATAACCATCCACATCATGTTCGATTAGGTTATCAATCATATCTGGATTGTTATGCATACTTACGACAAGTGTTTTTATAGTAGAACTTCGTTCTTTTACGATCTTGTTTAGAGCAATACCGTCCATTTCTGGCATAGTAATATCAGTGATGATTAAATCTATTTTTTCATCAGGGTTGATTTCTAGGTATTTAGCAATATGCTTGCCGTTTTTAGCTGTTAAAAGAATATTATAATCGTTTTCAGAATTTAAGATGCTTAATAATCCATCTAAAAACATTTTATGATCATCAGCTATAATTAGGTTGTACTTCATCTGTGGTTGTTGTTAAGCTGGTTATTGCTATATTAATAATTGTCCCTCTTTTTATTCTAGAATCGATATCTATCGTTCCATCAATTTTATCTAATCTACTCCTTATATTTCTGAATCCAATACCCTCGGTATTTTTATTTACATCAAATCCTACTCCATCATCTTCAAAAAGAATATTCAATTCATTATCTAATAAATTAATTTGAAGCGCAATAGAGGATGCTTTTGCGTGTTTAATACTATTAGTGACTAATTCTTGTATGATCTTAAAAGTTTCGACTTGTAACGTTTCTTCTAGGAGATCAACTCTTCTTCTTGGGTACACACTAAATCCAGTTTTTAGCTTACTTGCCCCTCCAATATTACTAAAATATTCTTCTAGTACATCAGAAAAATTGTTTTTACTAAACTTTTTAGGAATTAAGTTATGAGAAAGATCACGGACTAATTCATACGTGTCATCAATTTGAGTATTGACAGCTTTTAATGTGCTTTGGTTTTTTTGATCAGAGTTGTTCAATTGAAGTTTAATAGCAGCAAGATTTCCACCGATACTATCATGTAATTCTTGAGCGATACGTTTTCTTTCTTTGTCTTGCCCTTCTACGGAAGCTTTGATTACTTTTAATTCTTGATCCTTTAATAAGGATGAAATTTTTGTTTCGTTTATTTCTTTCTGTTTTTGATTAAGCTCACTTTGTACTTTAATTTTTTGATAGTAAGTCACTAATAACCCAATTACTGGTACGAGTAATATTAAAAAAGAATATAGTATGATATTTTTAAAAACTTTTTGTTTTGCAGTTTCGTCTTGTTGGATTTTTAATTGCGCATCCTTAAGTTCTTGGTTTTTCTTTAGAATAATATTATCCTTTAATGCTTTTTCGGTAGTGTTTTGAAAAGTTAACAGTTTGTTTTCATTTTCTTTTCTAAGAATTTCATATTCTTTATTTTCTATCTCTTGTACAAGTTTAAGGTTACTTATAGCTTCTTGTTGATTCGCTAATTCCAATTGTTTATTGGTGTTTTCAATTTGCAGAAACCTTATTTCTTTTTCTTTTTGTAATGTTTTATATTTTACTTCTAGTTCGTTAATCTCTTTATCTTTATCAAGTGTTCGGGCAGAATCAGAGATTTGATCATAATGTTCGTAATAGCTTAATGCTTTTTTATAATCATTTTTAGAAACTGCAATTTCTTTTAAGCGGAAATAGATTTTTTCTTGTTCATTTAAGAAACCTATTTTTGTTGCGATATCTAACGCAGAAAGCGTAATGTCTTCTGCTTCTTGGTATCTTTTTAATTCATTTAAAAGTCGCCCTTTTTCTACACTACCAATAATCTGCATTCGTTCAAAATTATTGGCTTTAGCAATTTCTAAGGCCTTATCGAAAGAAACCAATGATTTATCTAAAGCTCCAATTTTTTTATAGGTAATACCCATATTTATAGAAATTGTCCCGATACAGCTTGTTCTATTAGCTGTTATACAAATTTCTCTGGCTTTTTCGAAATATTCAATAGCTTTGTCAAATTCTTCTTTATAGCCATATATGTTGGCAATATTTACAATGGAACCAAATACCATTTCTGGATTTTTCTTATACTCTTGGCATTTTTCTAAGATCTCTAGAGCGAGATCATACTCACTCGTGGCGATATAGACATTAGCTAAACCAAAAGAATTTACATAATAAATACGTTCATCATTATGTTGTTGTGAAATATTAATTCCTTTAAAATACCATTTTTTGGATTTTTCGTTCAGGCCAATAAAACTATTAGCTTGGCCTAGAGTGAAATATGCAAGACCATAAATATTATTTTTAAGAGTGTCATTTTTGAAATTATTTAGTTCAAGTATTTTTTGTCCATAGTATTTTACCGAATCAATCTGGGATATACTTCTAAAATAAGAACTTATAATTAAGCTCAAGTCAGCTTTAAATCGATCACTCTTAACAGCTTTTTTATGTAGTTGTTCTTTAGCAATAAGATAACTTTCTTTTCTTCTATCTGGTATATTAGATATAGTTTTTAGTTCATTTATAATTTCCCTTTCACCTTTATAAGAATAAGGAAATGTTTTTTTAACGTCAATTTGCCCTTGAATATTTAAAGAAAACAGTAGCGTGACTATGGCAATACTGTTTTTTAGATAAGATAATATATTGTAATTGACGAACTTCATTTTTGCTTTAATTATTCTGGGGAGAATATTTTTCTATTTCGTTATGATAAATAACTTTTAAAGTTAAAATTATATTGAAATATCTATTTTACAATGTTTTATAATTTGTTATAGTCAAAGATATTAATTTCAAAAATCATCAATATCCCTGAAAACAGGGAACTTTAGATCTCTATTTTAGGGTTATTTATACAGAAGATATTGAGATCTTATTTTTTTAAATTTTTCTAGATCTTTTATCCACGTCTTTTTTATTTCCCGAGCAGTATATCCTTGTTCTATTTGTTGTTGTAGCTTTTTTGTTCCTGCATGTATAGTGAATGATTTATTGTTGAAAAAACCTTCTTTGTTTTTAGAATTATTATATGCGTTAAGGAGCCATTGTATATTAATACTGCCAAGTCTTTTGATTTTTCTAAGATCTTTTCCATAACAGACTTCTCCTTTGTGTTTAGGGTATTTAGCACCGAAATTAGGTTGTGGAGTGTAAGCAAAATCGTATTGATCAATTGGGAAATCTGGGGATCCAAAAATCTGAAATTGCATTTCCGTACCTCGACCAGCATTAATAGTAGTACCTTCGAAAAAACCTAAACTGGGATATAGGTTTATCGATCTATCATTTGGTAGATTAGGTGAGGGTCGTATTGCTAAACTATAATAAGTTTGATGTGTGTAATTTTTAACAGGGATAATCTGGATTTCGCATTTTAGGTCATTTCCTAACCAACCTTCTCCATTTACCATTTTTGCGTATTCTCCGATTGTCATCCCATGAACTAATGGAATTGGATGCACCCCAACAAAACTGCTATGTTCTATTTCTAAAGTTGGTCCATCTATATAATGCCCATTGGGATTCGGTCTATCCAAAATTAATAAAGGAATATTATTTTCTGCACAGGCTTGCATTACATAATGAAGTGTAGAAATATAGGTGTAAAATCTAGCACCTACATCCTGAATGTCAAAAACAACCACATCAATATCAGAAAGCGAGGCAGCAGAAGGTTTTTTGCTTTTACCATGTAATGATACGATCGGTAATCCCGTTTTTATATCTTTTTCGTCAGCAACGAGCTCTCCGGCATCTGCTTTTCCTCTAAAACCATGTTCAGGAGCAAATACCTTTTTTATGTCAATGTTTTTGGATAATAAAGAATCTACAAGATGTGTATATTGACCTAAAGTGTTTGTAGCAACTTTTTCAGTTTGTAATAATGGACTGATATTAGGAAATTTGAAAATTACAGAAGTTTGATTCCCTACGATTGCAATTTTTTTATTTTGCAGTAATGGTAAGTATAATTCAGTTTGATTTGCTCCAACTATAACAGGTTCTAAAACATTTAGCGAGTCTTGTTGTTGGTTTTCTGAAATAACACTTTTCTTATTTATTTCAGACTTTTCTTGATCAGAAGTGGTCTGTGATGATGTTTTTGTTCCGCTTCCGCAAGAAATAAGCAGTGTAAAAAAGAATAAAAACGTATTTTTGAATGCATTTCTTATAAAAACCATAAGTAACTTTGAATTTCGAATATTTTATTGCCAAACGCCTTATCAAAGGTAAGGAACATAAAAGTAGCATATCATCAGCAATCATAAAAATTGCCATTTTAGCTATAGCCATTGGTATGGTTATGATGTTGATAACTGTAGCTACTGGTATAGGGTTACAACGTAAAATTAGAGAAAAAGTTGCTGCATTTAATGGTCATGTTATTATTACCAGTTTTGATAATAATAACAGCTTAGAATCTATGATCCCTATTAAAAAAGATCAGCATTTCTATCCTAATTTTACAGACGTTTCTGGAATTAAACATGTTCAAGGATTTGCTACTAAGGGCGGACTTATTAGAACAGAGAATGACTTTGAAGGAATTGTAGTTAAGGGAGTTGGAGAAGATTATAATTGGTCATATTTTGAAGAATATTTGATAGAGGGTACTTTACCGGATTTTACAGATCCTAGAAATAATCAAATATTAATATCCGCATATACTGCCTCTAGGTTAGGATTGGGGATTGGGGATAATGCAAATACTGTTTTTTTGAAGAAAAACTCTAGTTCTAACATCCCGGCCAATATTAGAGCTTTTAAGATTGTTGGTATTTATGATTCTGGTTTTCTAGAGTTTGATGAGAAATTTATTTTTGCAGATATCCGGCATATTCAGAAAATGAATAAATGGAAAGAGAATCAAGTCGGAGGTTTTGAGGTGTTTATTGATGACTTTGATGATATTGACAAAAAAGGGAGACAGATTTATGAAAATATTCCTTCGGACCTAGAAGCCGTAACGATTACTTTAAAATATGGTAGTATTTTCGAATGGTTAAAACTCTTTGATCTTAATATCATCGGTATAATTAGTATAATTATATTAGTTGCTGGAATTAATATGATTACGGCATTACTGGTTCTTATTTTAGAAAGAACGCCTATGATTGGTATCTTAAAATCGTTAGGAACAAATGACTGGAGTATTCGAAAAGTATTTTTATATAACGCGGGATATTTAATATTGATAGGATTGCTTTGGGGTAATCTCATAGGTGTAGGATTGTTGTTTCTACAGAAATATTATGGTATAATTGGATTGAATCCTGCTACATATTATGTGAGTACAGCTCCTATTTATATAGATATTGGTTATATAATTTTACTTAATTTGGGGACCATGGTTTTATGCCTTATCATGCTTCTTATTCCATCATATGTGATTGCTAAAATATCGCCTTCTAAGGCTATTCGATTCCAGTAGCATGAATTAGTACATCTTCCTCTAACTTAATGGCTTTGTATTTGTATCTTTGCACCGCATAAAAAACAATTAAAGAGACTCTAATAAATTAGTAAGCTTGTGAAGTACGCAAATAATATTTTGGAAACCATTGGGGATACACCTATGGTAAAAATGAATGCTCTGGTAAAAGATGTTGATGCTTTAGTGTTAGCTAAATACGAGACATTTAATCCTGGGAATTCTGTAAAAGACCGAATGGCTTTAAAAATGATCGAGGATGCTGAAGCTGATGGAAGATTAAAACCTGGAGGAACAATTATAGAGGGAACCTCTGGGAATACCGGGATGGGACTTGCTCTTGTTGCAATTGTAAAAGGGTATAAGTTGATCTGCGTTATGGCGGATAAACAGTCCAAAGAAAAAATGGATATCCTTAGAGCTGTAGGAGCTAAAGTAATGGTGTGTCCAACTAATGTAGAACCAGATGATCCTAGATCTTACTATTCTGTTTCTAAAAGGTTGGCAGAAGAAACACCTAATTCTTGGTATGTTAATCAATATGATAATCCGTCTAACGCAAAGGCTCATTACGAAAGTACGGGTCCAGAAATATGGGAACAGACAGAAGGTAAAGTAACACATTTTATTGTTGGAGTTGGAACAGGAGGAACAATTTCTGGTGTTGGTAAATATTTAAAAGAGAAAAACCCAGATGTCAAAATTTGGGGTATTGATACATACGGTTCTGTATTTAAGAAATATCATGAAACCGGAATATTTGATGAAAATGAGGTGTACTCGTACATTACAGAGGGTATTGGAGAAGACATTTTACCAGAAAATGTGAATTTTTCTATTATCGATGGTTTTACGAAAGTAACTGATAAAGATGCTGCAGTTTATACACAACGACTTGCAAAAGAAGAGGGAATGTTCCTTGGAAATAGTGCTGGAGCAGCTATTAAAGGATTATTACAATTAAAAGATCATTTTAAAAAGGATGATGTAGTAGTTGTACTATTTCATGATCACGGCAGTAGATATGTTGGTAAGATGTTTAATGATGATTGGATGAGAGAACGTGGTTTTCTGGAAGAAGAAGTGTCGACAGCAGTGGATTTGGTAAAAAATCATGAAGAGAAACCTTTAGTTACAGTAAAAACTGAAGAGTTGGTTTCTCATGCAATAGAACGTATGCGTAAATTTCAAATTTCGCAGATACCAGTTTTAGATAGCGAAGGTTTTGTAGGGTCGGTAGATGAAAGTGCTTTATTTTCTGCGTTTTTGGATGATAAAAACACTGCGGATACTCCAATCAGAGAAATTATGAATGACCCTTTCCCAATTGTAGAAGCAAATACATCACTAGATGAGATATCAAGTTTAATCAAAAATGGTAATCCTGCTGTTCTAGTTGCACTGGAGAATGGAAAGCATCATATCATTACAAAATATGATGTTATAAGTCATATAAAATAAATTATTTATATTTATATCATATAAGGTATCCCCTTTATTAGTATTTAAACTGATTTAGGGGTTGTTTTTATACCAAAATCTGAACTTCTTTATTTTTGTGCGCAACTTTATGCAAAAAAAACAATCTATAAAGAAAAGATTCGTATAAAATCGAGGGTGTATGCAAAAATATTCATTTGACTTTTCTGATATAGATGTATTAAGGAGCTATTTTAGATCCCAATTGGATCCTGATGGTACTACGGATAGAATTTATTTTCCTTCAGAAATTGGAGAAGGATATCTTAGCTATTATAAAATATCTCCAGAGGTTTTTCTTTTCATCAATAATTATAAAGCACACGTAGATATAGAATATGTAAGAGAACCTATCGGAGAAAAAGATATTATCTTACATTTTAGGAAATATTCATTAGATCATCAGATTGAACAAAATGAAATAATAAGCTCATATTCTGATGGATATACTCCCGGAAATATGAGATGTATGGATGCGCAACAGGGAGAGAGGGTCTACATAACCAAGGGAGCAGAGGTGAAATCAATTATGATAGTATTGAAAAGTAAGTATACAAAACCTTATTTTCTCAAGAATAGTAATATGGCTGATAAAGTAGATCAATATATTAGATACTCCCATCAGCATATTAATAAGTTTTACCTTTCGTATAAACAATCTCTTTTATTTGACCAGATAGTATGCCCGGATATAAAGAAAGTTGAAAATTACCTGTTTTTTATTGCAAGAGGAATTCGCTTACTCGAAACATTCTGGAAAGATGTCCTAATGTGGGAGACAGAAAGCAATCCTTTTAATATAAATAGTGCTCAGGTTGGTAATATTTATAAGGTAAGTAATTATTTAGAACATAACCTCCATGAACCTTTTGTAGGGGTAGATTATTTGGCTTCGATGGCTCATATGAGTCGTACAAATTTCTTTAATATGTTTAAAGAGATTCATGATCAAACACCTTTGGAGTTTTTTAATAATAAAAAATTAGAAAGTTCTTATAATATGATATTTACAGAAGGGTTGACTATCAAAGAAGTTATGGATAATCTTAATTATTCGAATTCATCAAAATTTAAAAAGGCGTTTTTCAATAAATTTGATGTTTATCCAGATATACAAATTCGATAAGTTTTTTTGAAAAAAAAGTATATAAAATAAAGATGGTCGTCAAAAAATGACAACCATCTATAACCTAACACAAACTCAACTAAGCTTAGGATTTTGAAATCTTTATATATTTTTTTTGAAATTATCTTCCCTATTTCGTTAACAAAGAAAAGAAATGATAAGGTTGTAATAATTTCCATTAATACATAAAATCTTACCAATAGTACATTTTTGTAATTTTTGTGATTTTTTTAAGAAAAACAAAGGTAAAACCGTACTATTGGTAGGTGAATAGTGTGATTTTTTTTGAGATTTCTTTAACTTTTTAGTTTGAAATATCCCGTAATAGGTTTTTAGTCAGTACTTAAGAGTGTTTAGGTGATTTCAAGAAATTTTCAAGAGACAATTTCGTCTATTAGTGTTATGCACTTTGTTATTTTTTAGTGTGCTATCTAGTTAATATTGTCAATAATATTTATAAAAGTATCCGGTTCTGGCCTTACTCTATAATTATCGGTTAAATCTGCGAAGATGATTTTTTGATTAGAGTCTGTAATAATAACTGTTGGTAAAACTGTATCATTATCATACCCCAATACCTGAAGGCCCATTGGTAATCCATTTTTTGCTAAAATATTTAGTTTTTTGGATGCTTCACTTTTATAATCTTGTAAGAAATGAAAGTTTAGTTCATACTTTTCTGCTAAAGATTTAGAAAGTGTATGGGGTTGCGGACTTATTAAAACAACATGTACATTCCTTTTTTCCAGTTCTTTATATTGTAATGCAATTTCCTTGATTTGCATCATGCAAAGAGGACACCAGTTACCACGATAAAATAGATATATAGTAGGGTTTCCCGAAAATGTACTTGTAGTGATTTTGTTTTTATTAATATCTAAAAAATCAAGTTTCGGAAATTGTGCGCCTTTCTTTAATATGGCATTTTCGGAACGGTTATTAAAAATCGAATACCATTTTAAATATAAAATCCAGCTTAAAAACATAGCTAGACTGGGTAATATTTCACCTAGATTTATTTCTCTAAGAATACTAAACCCAAGATTTATCAAAAGACCAATAATAATTAACGTAGTATGGGTTTTTAAATTCTTGTCGGTTCTGGCTACTGGTTTTAGAAAAAGTAAAACAAAAAACAGTGTAATAGTTGATGCTATTATTATTTGTCCAAAGAATTGAAGAGCAGGTAGCCCATGTTTAATAATATGTATTGCGCCAAGTATGGTAAAGTAAAGGCCCGATAAGGGTAGGAGCGTAATGAAAATAGATTTTAATATACTGTTCATGTAATTGTTTTGTGAGTAGTCTTAGTAGCGTTAATTCACTTACAATAAAAGAGTAAAATTATGTAATATTCTTTATAAGTTATTCGTAGCAGGGTAACATTTCATCTTTTTAAGACACATCTAAAGTATATGAACAAATGATAATGTTTATATCAACTGTGATAATTTTTTAAATGAATGATTTATTTATGAATGAAGATTTTCTACATTATATCTGGAAATACAAAAAAATCAATTTTTCGAATCTAAAAACTACTGATAATCAATCTTTAGTGCTTCTTAGGGTTGGAGATCATAATCAATTGAATTCTGGGCCAGATTTTTTTAATGCACAATTAATAATTAATGATCAGAAATGGGCAGGAAATTTAGAGATTCATATAAAGTCTAGTGATTGGTATGTGCATCATCATGAGATAGATCCGGCATACGATAATGTTATATTGCATGTGGTATGGAATGATGATATCGAAGTTTTTAGAAACGATAATTCTCGCTTACCTACTTTGCAACTTAAAGATTATGTAGGTACATCTTTACTTATTCAGTATCAAAAAATTTTTCAGAATAAAACTACCAACTGGATTCAGTGCGAGAAACAACTTCCAGAAGTGTCAAGTTTTACAATTTCTAATTGGCAAGAAAGATTATATATAGAACGTTTGGAGTATAAGTCATCCCAAATTAGAGAATTATTAAAAAAATCATCAAACGATTGGGAAGAGGTGCTTTTTAAGTTATTAGCAAAAAATTTTGGGTTAAAAGTTAATGGTGATGCATTTTTAAGTCTAGCTAATTCATTTGGGTTCCCTTGTTTAAGGAAATGTAGTACAAATGTAGAACAATTAGAAGCGCTATTTTTTGGACAAGCTAATTTGCTAGATGTAGACTCTAGTGTTCCATATGTACAGAAGCTTTTAAAACAGTATGCCTTTTTGAAAAATAAATTTAAATTACAAAATAAAGGAGTGATACCTTTTAAGTTTTTTAGATTAAGACCTTCTAATTTTCCTACAATTCGAATATCTCAATTAGCAAGTCTTTATTTTAAAAATAACCAACTTTTTAGTGAGGTTATGAGTATGAATAATCTCGATATGTTTTATGAACTATTTGATGTAAGTGCGAGTGAGTTCTGGGAAACGCATTATACTTTTGATAAGGAATCCAGTTCGAGAGGTAAAAAAATAACAAAGTCATTTATAAACTTGATTTTGATAAATACGATTATTCCTTTGAAATTTTTATATGCTAGGGATATTGGAAAAGATGTAGAAGAGGAAATATTTGGATTAATGTCACAATTACCTTGTGAAAAGAATAATATTACGAATCATTTTATTGATTTGGGAGTGCGTATGGATGATGCATTACATTCACAATCTATGATTGAACTTAAAAACAATTATTGTGATAAAAAAGCTTGTTTAAAATGTTCCATAGGTAATTATTTATTGAATAGAGAAGGTAGTTTAGGATAATATAATTATTTTGCATTATGCTTTATAATTTAAGACATTTTTTGGAGCGCAATGGATTTTATGTTTCCAGTAGGCTTGCAGACAGGTTAGGAATGCGTGCTAAAAATGTACGCTTGTTCTTTATTTATTTAACCTTTGCTACGGCAGGATTAGGGTTTGTGATTTATCTTAATATGGCCTTTTGGTTAAAATTAAAGGATTTGGTGTATACTAAAAGAACTTCAGTTTTTGATTTATAAGTATGTTAAAGCGATTTGGGTCTAAAATATATATAGCCTTAGCTTTACTAATTACTGTAGTTGCGGTAGGAGTAATAGGTTTCCGTTTTTTTTCCGATTATTCTTGGATCGATGCCTTGTACATGACCGTTATTACAATGTCTACTGTAGGGTTCGGAGAAGTAGAACCACTAGATGATACAGCAAAGTTATTTACGGTTTTTTTAATAACAACAAGTGCAATAATTTTAGGATATTCCTTATCCGTAATAACAGAATATATTGTAGGGAAAAGTGATCCTCAAAGAGTACAACATCGAAAACTGCAAAAAATGATGAACAAACTAGAAAATCATATCATTATTGTCGGCTATGGTCGAAATGGTAAACAAGCTGCAGATAAACTGTTGGCATATAATAAGCCTTTTATTATTATAGAAAATGACAAGGCAGTAATCGAAAAATATCAAAGTGATGAGCTTTTTTTTCTAGAAGGAAATGCCACAGAAGATAATGTATTAATAGACGCTAAAATAAAAGAAGCCTTTTGTTTAATCTGTACCTTACCAGAAGATGCTGATAATTTATTTATAGTGTTATCCGCAAGACAAATTAACAGGGACCTTAAAATTATTAGTAGAGCATCACAAGATGCTTCTTATAAGAAAATAAGATTGGCAGGAGCAGATAATGTGATTATGCCAGATAGAATCGGAGGAGATCATATGGCTTCTTTAGTTGTGGTGCCGGATTTAATCGAATTTTTAGATAATTTATCAATAGTTGGTAAGCGATCTATAAATATAGAAGAGGTTTCTTTTGAAGATTTGTTTGATGATAAAAAAGAGAGAACTATTCGTGAGATTGCTATGCGATCAAGGACAGGATGTACTATCATAGGTTATAAGTCTCCTGAAGGCGAATATATTGTAAACCCAGAAGCTGATACCATTTTAAAGCCAGGTTCTAAAGTTGTTGTCCTAGGAAGACCTGAGCAGGTAAATCAATTGAATAAAGAATTTAATATTTAGATTAGCATAAAAGATTTAATCGTTAAATTATTGTAAACAATGGTTTTTTTTAGCATCTTGCTCACTTCTAAAAAACTAAATTCAATTAACTCACACATTATGAAGAGAATTCTTCTTTCAATTTTAGCACTCACAATCCCATTTTTAACATTTGCGCAGGAGACTGCAGAAAAAGGTTTAGATGAAACAATAAATGAGGTATTTGCGGATTATACAGGTTGGTTTGTTAACGCTATTTTTTATCAAATACCAATAACTGAAGGTGTTGGTATTCCATGGGTAGTAATAATGTTACTAGGGTTTGCAACTTTTTTTACATTCTATTTTAAGTTTATTAATATTGGAGGATTTGCAACAGCGATTAATGTGGTAAGAGGTAAGTACGATGAAATTGATGATCACGGTAAACCAGAAGATACTAATGTTAATGTTGTTGATGGTGATATAGTGGATACTATTAAAGATGAAAGTCAAGAAGGAGAAGTTTCTCATTTTCAAGCGCTAACAGCTGCATTGTCTGGTACAGTTGGTTTAGGGAATATAGCAGGTGTAGCAATAGCTATTACGATAGGTGGACCAGGTGCTACGTTTTGGATGATTGTGGCTGGTTTATTAGGAATGACTTCTAAATTTGCAGAATGTACATTAGGGGTTAAGTATAGAGACGTTGGAGAAGATGGAACGGTATATGGTGGTCCAATGTACTATCTTAAAAAAGGTTTATCAGAAAAAGGTGCCGCTGGATTAGGAAAAGTTTTGGCAGTACTTTTTGCTATATTTTGTATTGGTGGTTCTTTTGGTGGAGGAAATATGTTCCAAAGTAATCAGGCTGCACAAATTTTTAATGAAATTGCTGGTTTTGATGGAAGTAGTTCAGGATTAATATTCGGAATTGTAATGGCTATATTTGTTGGTATAGTGATTATTGGAGGGTTGAAAAGAATTGCTTCGGTTACAGAAAAAGTGGTTCCTTTTATGGTTGGAATCTATCTGTTAGCTGCGTTTGTAGTAATTGGGATGAACTTCAGTGAAATTGGGAGTGCATTTGCTGCTATTTTTAATGGAGCATTTGCTCCAGATGGAGTTGTTGGAGGTTTTGTTGGAGTTTTGATTCAAGGATTTAGAAGAGCGGCTTTTTCTAATGAAGCAGGAGTCGGAAGTGCAGCAATAGCTCATAGCGCAGTAAAAACAAATTATGCTGCTAGTGAAGGTATAGTAGCTTTGTTAGAACCATTTATTGATACTGTAGTTGTTTGTACTATTACTGCATTAGTAATTGTTATAACAGGTAATTATTTAGATCCAGGTGCAGCTTCAGGAGTTCAACTTACTTCTAATGCCTTTGCAAGTGCCATTCCTTGGTTTCCTTATGTATTAACTATTGCTGTTGTATTGTTTGCTTTTTCCACTATGATTTCTTGGTCTTATTATGGATTACAATCTTGGTTGTTCTTATTTGGAAAAACCAAAAGGAATATAATGACTTATAAAATAGTATTTTGTTTGTTTACAGTTCTTGGCGCTTCTATAAGTCTTGGTGCAGTTACAGATTTTTCTGATGCAATGATTTTTGCAATGGCTGTCCCTAACTTAATAGGAGTTTCTTTATTATTGCCTAGAGTAAGAGAAGAATTGAAAAAGTATAGAGATGCTATAAAAGCTTCTAAAAATTAAGATTTATTTATCGTCTTAACATGAAAAATACTGAATCCCATTTCGAGATACACAGACGTTTCCGAAATGGGATTCTTCTTTTAGCACTATTAATGTTCTTTTTAATAGGAGTGTTGTATTTTTTTCCTAACACTATAAGTAGTGAGGACAACTTTGTAGCTTATACAGAATATCAGGTACAGATAGATTCATTGAAAAAGGAAGCACTTAAAAAGAAAAAGGAGTATAAATTAAAGCAGTTTAATCCAAATTTCATAACGGATTATAAAGGATACGTTTTGGGAATGACGACAGGTGAATTGGATAAACTTTATGCATATCGAAAAAAAGATAAATGGATAAATTCTGTATCAGATTTTAAAAGGGTTACTGGGGTTTCTGATTCATTATTAGCAGTAATTTCACCTTTATTTAAATTTCCTGATTGGGTACAAAATTCTAAAAAATCAAAACCTTATAATAATGTACGATATCCTATAAAATCTTTTGCTCAAAAAGAGGATCTTAATGGTGTTACTTCTAAGGAATTTCAAGATATTATTGGTGTGCCCGATTTTATTGCAGAGAGGATTATAAAATGTAGAGATAGATTAGGTGGCTTTATAAGCGATGTACAGCTTAAAGATGTTGAAGGCTTGTATGATAATCAGCGTAAAAAAATTCTATCTCTATATACTGTTAAAGAAATAAGAAGATTTGAAAAGATTAATATTAATAATGCTTCAGTAAAGGAATTAATGGAAGTTCCTTATTTTGATTTTGAGACTGCGTTAGAAATTAAAGATTTTATAGATGCACATCAAGGGATTTCTAATTTTGAAGAATTAGGAAAAATTGAGGGTTTTTCTTTAGAAAAAATAGATAGAATAGCATTATATTTGGAATTAAATTAAAAATCGGAAAAAATTACCGTGATTATTGATAATATGTAAATTCTTAGAAGAGTTTTTTATGTTTTTATTTATGGTAATATGTTAGCTATATAAATCAAAGTTATCATTTAAACAACATGTATTTTACAGAAGAGCACGAATTATTTAGAGAAAGTCTAAAAGATTTTTTACAAAAAGAAGTAGTCCCACATATAGAAAAGTGGGAAAAGACTGGTGATATTGAACGTTTCATTTGGGAGAAGTTTGGCGAAATGGGTTATTTTGGGATAGCTTATCCAGAGGAATATGGAGGATTGGGACTAGATCTTTTTTATACCGTAATATTTTTAGAAGAGTTACAGAAAATAAATTCTGGCGGTTTTGCTGCGGCTATGTGGGCACATGTTTATTTGGCAATGACTCATGTAAATAAAGAAGGAGATCATAGAATTAAAGAAGAATATCTTAGGTCTAGTATTTCTGGAGAAAAAATAGGATGCCTATGTATTTCCGAACCATTTGGTGGTTCTGATGTCGCGGGTATGAGGACTACTGCGGTAAAAGAAGGAGATTCTTATGTTATTAATGGCTCTAAAACATTTATTACCAATGGAGTTTATAGTGATTATCTTATAGTAGCTGCTAAGACTACTCCAGAACTTGGTAATAAAGGGATTAGTATTTTTATAATGGATAGAGAAACTCCGGGTATTTCTGCTACTAAATTAGATAAATTAGGTTGGAGAGCATCCGATACTGGGGAGATAGCTTTTGATAATGTTAAAATACCTGGAAATAACTTGATGGGAGAAGAGAACAAAGGTTTCTCATATATTATGCAGCATTTTGCATTAGAAAGATTGATAATGGGTATCAATGCTCATGCAAGAGCCGAATATGCTTTAGATTATGCAATCAAGTATATGAGCGAAAGAGAAGCTTTTGGGAAAACAATCGATAAGTTTCAAGCTCTTCGTCACTCAGTAGCTGATATGGCTAGTGAATTAGAAATGTGTAAAGAGTTTAATTATTCTATAGCTAAAAGATTAAATGATGGGCAGTATGTGGTAAAAGAAGCAAGTATGTCTAAGTTAATGTCGACAAAAATAGCTGATGAGGTGATTTATAAATGTCTACAATTATTAGGAGGATATGGTTATATGGAAGAATATCCATTAGCAAGACTTTTTAGAGATAGCCGATTGGGACCAATAGGAGGAGGTACTTCTGAAATTTTAAGAGAGATTATCGCCAAAATGGTAATCGACAAGAAAGAATACAAACCAGCTGTGAAATCATAATTATAGGTTGCTTTTTTGGCGAAAATTGTTTTTAATTTGCCAAAATGGTAATTATAAGAAGATGTTTCGCTTGCTTATAAAATTTTAAAAGGCTTTTTATATGTCTATAAACTTAAGACATATAAAAAGCCTTTTTTCTTCTTATTGTCTAGCTAGTGTTTATATGAAATAGTACAAGTTTTTTAATCAAAAGAAGGATTGATAATTTTTTTTACTTCCAAATGTAAATTGGATCAATATACACCAACTTGTAAACTTTATCCCTGATATAGATACGATAATCCTAAATCAGTAGAGGTATTATAGTATTCCCTTTAACCGTTTTTTTTTTCCTTCTAAACGCTTTTTTTTCGTCTTCATCTTACTTCTTTTTTTTTGCAGCGTACTGCGGTTGTAGTATTGCGTCACAAATCATTTATTTAAAAATATTTTAATTAATTATGAAAAAGCTAATAACACTTTTTATTAAACTCAACACATTGTTTTTTTTATGTCTCACTTTTGGGTGTAGTAATGATGATTCATCTGATGAAGAAAACTCGATTGTTGGAGAAGAACCTTTGACATATGAAGATGTGTTTTCTGTCGGAAACGAGATTCCTTCTTTTAATGAAGAAAGAATAGAGGAAGTTATATCTATAGAAGAAACTGCATTAGATGAGAGTAATGCAGATGGAACCACTTCGAGATTTATTTGCGTTACCGAAACTATAGATTTGAAGGATGGAACAGGAAAATTTAATTTATTTGATACAAATGCAGATGTAATATTTCCAGGTAATTTATTACAAGGAAAAACTTTGTCCGAGCCTACGCCTTCTCCTATTGTAGTCGAAAGAGCAGGAGGAACTATTTCTATAAATATTAATAACGGAAATTTACAATCTTCTGTAGAAGTAGATGAGGTGAAACGAAGTACGATTCAAGATGCTATAAACCAAATTATCAGCACATCAGGAGAAGAAGCTCCAGCAAATTTTACAGTGGACATCGAGCAGGTAGAGTCTGAAGAGCAGTTGGCGATAGAATTAGGTATTAATGTACGTGCATTTAGAGTGAATGTTTCTAGCAATTTTAGTTTTAGCACAGAAAAAGAATTTAATCGTACGTTAGTTAAATTAGACCAAAGTATGTATACAATGAGTTTTGATTTGCCTACCGAAATTGGGCAAATTTTTGGCGAAAGTGTTACTCCTGAAGATTTAGCACCATTTGTACAAGGTGATAATCCGGCAACTTTTATTTCCTCTGTAACTTTTGGACGTGTTTTTTACATGTTGATAGAATCGACTTCTTCTCGTCAAGAAATGGATGCAAGTATCAATGCGAGTTTTAGAGGTCTTGCGGTTAATGCTTCCGCTGGCTTGGATGTTTCTTCAGTTGAAAGCTTAAATGACTTAAAAATAAAGGTAATTGCATATGGAGGGCCTTCTAGTGGTGCTTTTGAGTTGATTGGTGAAACCAATATTCGAGATATTGCTTCAGCATTAGGAGAAACTTCTGATTTACGTTTTGCATTGCCGGTTTCTTATGTGGTAAGAAGCGTGGAACGACCTGATCAAATTGTTGGTGTAGATTTAGCTACAGAGTTCTGTAGAACTACTTGCGAATTAAAAGGGCAACTACCACTAAGAGCTTATCAAAATCTGGTTGATATTTTTGGTACCGATGATCGTATAGGAGCAGCTTTCAATATTAAAGATGCCGTCATAGGTGTTTATAATGAAGCAGGTGATAGATACGCTATTTATGACGCAGGATTAGCAGAAGTATTAGGAGTATTTGATCATAATGATCCTGATGGTCCATTAGGAGTTAGTGATTTGGATAACGTAGGGGCTGGTTTCAAACATACAGAAACTGATAAAGGATTTCCTGAAAACACTGTGATATTTATTGATAATGGAGGGATTAGGTCACATCGGTTTTTTGTGAATGAAAATTTTGATATTAATGATACAAATCCAATTGGAGTTTATGCTTCCAATACTGAAAATGTCGATACTATTTTAAGTACTTCTGATTCACCTTTCCCTTTTTCTGCAGAAGGTGTTTCGGCGGCTGCAGGATTACCTTCTAACTTGGCTGATGGTAATAGAATGACTTCTATTGTTTTTTCTGATGGGTCGCCAGAGTTTATGCAAAACCTTTTTTCCAGTAGTACAGCTATGGATAATGTAGAAACGCAAAATTTATCGGTATTACTAAAAAATGAAGGTAACGACAGTTTTAATAAAATAGGAGCTGCGGCTGTAATACGTTTTTTAGGAGGAGTAGAAGAGCTTTTGCTAATTAATGAAGAAGGTGATCTTATGATGTATTTAAATGATTTGAATGCGAGGAGAAGAAATGTGTATAGAAGAATTAGAGAGGTTGATGATTTTGAAGCTGATTATTCAGGAGTTAGAGTACTGCAATAATAGTTTGTTGAGTATTATGTCTCTGTAAATCTTACCTACTTATTTATAGTAATTGCCCTAAAACCCTTTCCCCAAGTTTACTTTTCATGACTCCCCGAAGGTTTTGCTTCGGGGTTTCTGATATATTTCTATTTTGAAAGTTTGAATTTTCTTTTTAAAATGAATAGCAAGGTAAAACATAGGATTTGGATTTTATAACCCAAGACTAAAATGAAACAATAGACGGAAAGACTTCCATAATCTTAAGAGAGATTATTGCCGAAATATTTCATCTATACTGTTTAAAATCCTTGATCTAGAGATGAAAATTAAGTCCGAACTGAGAATTTTCTTTTTATTGTCTTTACAAAATGACAATTTGCTACTTTTTAGCGCTCATTTTTGAATACATGATAAAATTTTATTAACACGAAAACGTTTGAGTGGTTCTTCAAACGTTTTCGTGTATGTAAAAATATTACATTGTGAGAAATTTAACACAAAAAACACTTTTTATGAAAACTATTAAATTCGTTTATTTTCTGTTGACGGTATTTTTTATCGTTTCATGCGGTAAAGACGAGGTTCTAGATTCAGTAGAGCCTGAGTCGATCAAACCAGAGGAATCAACTTCTACTAGAGCAGGTCTTAAAGCTATTGGATCTGGGGTGATGATGCAAGCTTTTTATTGGGATGTTCCTGCAGGTGGTACTTGGTGGAATGTTGTAAAAGGAAAAGTTAATGCTTGGAGTAATGCAGGTGTTGATGCTATTTGGCTACCGCCAGTAAGTAAAGCACAGAATGGGCCATTCTCTATGGGATATGATCCCTTTGATTATTATGATTTTGGAGAATATAACCAAATGGGAAGTACCGAGACACGATTTGGTTCAAGATCCGAGCTCGAAAGTCTTATATCGACGGCTCATAGTAACAGTTTAAGTGTGATTGCTGATATTGTTATTAATCATAATAGCGGTGGGGATTTAGAACCGAATGAATTTGCAGGAAAAGAGACGTACACAAAATTTAATCCATTGTCTAATAAGTTTAATAGAACAAAGTATGATTTTCACCCAAATGAAGCCTATAATTCTGATAGTGGTTTCTTTGGAGGATTCCCAGATTTAAGCCATAACAAAACATATGTTCAGGACTGGTTATGGAAGAGAAGTAACTCTGTGGCGAAGTATTATACTAACACTATGGGGTTTGATGGATATAGGTTTGATTATGTAAAAGGTTTTGCTCCTTGGGTTGCAAAAGAATTTCGTCAGTCAACAGGTGGCTTTGGTGTTGGAGAATATTGGGATGGAAATGTAAATACCTTGGATTGGTGGACAAATGAAGCACAGATGTCCGCATTTGATTTTGCTTGCTATTATAAAATGCGGGACGCGTTCGTAGGTAATAATCTAAATGCACTTAGTGGAGATATGCTTTGGAAAAGAAATGCCAGTAGAGCTGTTACTTTTGTAGCTAATCATGATACTGATGAAATTTATACCAATAAGTTATTAGCATACGCTTATATTTTAACTCACGAAGGATATCCTGCACTTTTTTATAGGGATTACGAAGACTGGTTGGATAAAAATAAGCTGAACAATCTTATATGGATTCATAATAACTTGGCCGGAGGTAATACTTCAAATTTATGGACAGATAACGATGAGTATATTGCTAGAAGAAATGGTGGTGGAGGAAAGAATGGTTTAATTGTGTATATCAATAATTCTAATTCGTGGAAAGAAAGATGGATTCAGACAAACTGGTCTAGCCGAAGAATAAAAGATTATACAGGTAATTCGAGCTGGGAGCCGGTAACTCAAGGAGGGAAATGGGTTAAAATACAAGCTCCGCCGAAAGGGTATACTGTATGGTCTCTTAAGTAAGGATTGGGTATATTGTTACTTGTGTAAAAAGATACTGTATAAATCAAGGACAGCTCCTATTTCTATTAAATAATTATATAGATAGAGGAGCTGTTTTTTTTTATGATGATATTCGAATGTTTACAATAAAAAATGAAGAATAATTAACTTCGTGAAGAAAAAGCTTTGTAGATAATACTTTTGTGTTATATTTGCACCCTAATTTTTAAAGAAAGGAGGTAACACTATGTTAATTATACCAGTTAAAGACGGAGAAAATATAGATAGAGCGTTAAAACGTTTTAAGCGTAAATTCGACAGAACAGGAACTATGCGTCAGCTGCGTAAGCGTCAGGCGTTCACAAAGCCTTCTGTAGAGCGCAGAGCTCAAGTTCAAAAAGCGCAGTACATTCAGCACTTAAGAGATCAAGAGGAAATTTAAAAAATGTTGAAACGTTGTATGTTTTGATTTCTTGTATAGAAATCGAACTTCGTTTTTCAGTATATATAAATTGAACCATTAGATGTAAAAGTTTTATACTTTTGCGGTCTAATGGTTTTTTTTTATGTTTATTAAAGAGTTTGTAGATTATTTACTTTTAGAGAAAAAATACTCTACACATACTGTTGCTGCTTATAAAGCGGATTTGCTGTCTTTTGTTCAATTTTATGAAGATGAATACGATGTAAAAGATATTTCAAAATCGGATTATACTCAAATCCGTTCTTGGATAGTTAGTCTGGTTGATAAAGAAGTTTCGAATAGAACAATTAATAGAAAAGTGTCTTCTCTTAAGACTTATTTTAAATTCTTGCTTAAGTCGGAGCAGATAGATAAGAATCCGTTAGCTAAACATAAGGCGTTAAAAGCTTCTAACAAACTTCAAATACCATTTTCGGATGCAGAGGTTGATCTCGTTTTAGAAGAGTTGTCTAGTGGTGTGGATTTTAAAAGTGTTAGGGATAGGTTAATTGTGGAGTTATTTTATGCAACTGGAATGCGTAGAATCGAATTGGTGAATCTTAAGCTTAAAGATGTTGATGTCTCATCTAAGCAGATCAAAGTCTTAGGGAAGCGAAATAAAGAACGGTATGTTCCATTAATCCCTTCGGTTATTAAAACTATAGAGCAGTATATAGAGTTGCGTAAAGATGTAGTTAAAGAGTTGGGAGATTCTTCGTTACTACTTACAGAAAAAGGAGTTAAAATATATGAAACACTTGTTTATCGAGTCATAAATGGCTATTTTAGTAATGTATCTTCAAAAGTTAAAAGAAGTCCGCATATATTGAGACACTCATTTGCGACACATCTACTTAATGAAGGCGCGAACTTAAACGCTGTAAAAGAATTGCTAGGTCATTCTAGTTTAGCAGCTACTCAGGTGTATACGCATCAAAGTATAGCACAGTTGGCAAAAGTGTATAAACAATCCCATCCAAGGAATAAAAAATAAACTATAAGCTGCTTTGTTAATTTCTTTTAGGTTTTAAGTATTTGTTTAACCAATTAATATAACACCTATGAAAGTGAACTTGCAATCCGTAAATTTTAATGTAGATCAGAAGTTGATAGATTTTACTCAAGCAAAATTGGATAAGTTGGAAAATCATTTTAGTCGTATTATTTATGCTGATGTTTTTCTAAAAGTTATGAATACGAGTGGTAAGGAAAATAAAATCACAGAAATTTTGCTTAGTGTGCCAGGAGATGAGTTTATAATCAAAAAAATAAATAAAAGTTTCGAAGAAGGTGTGGATGAGTGTGTTAGTTCATTGGAGAGACAGTTAAGGAAACGCAAGGAAAAATTAAATGCACATGTTTGATGATTTTTTTTAAAAAAATGTTTTGTGTAATAAATAAATTCTATACATTTGCAGTCCGTTAGAAATAGCGGACTTTTTTATGCTTAAAAAAGTAACCAAAAGCCGATGTAGCTCAGCTGGCTAGAGCAGCTGATTTGTAATCAGCAGGTCGTGGGTTCGAGTCCCTCCATCGGCTCAAAAAAAGGTTAAGTTTGAAAATAAATAAACCTTTTTTTTGTAAAATTTTGAATTGTAAAATATTTGATTACTTTTGCGCTTCGAAATTTAGAAGTTCATTCTAAAATAATGATTTTTTTTGGGGAGATACTCAAGCGGCCAACGAGGACAGACTGTAAATCTGTTGTTTTTTAACTTCGCAGGTTCGAATCCTGCTCTCCCCACAACCTTCAATTTTGATTTCAAAATTGTAAATCGCGGGAGTAGCTCAGTTGGTAGAGCGTCAGCCTTCCAAGCTGAATGTCGCCAGTTCGAACCTGGTCTCCCGCTCTTAAAAAATACAGAGCTAATCTTGATGCATTATTAGCATTGGATTTTTAAAATAGAATGTGATGAATCGGTTTTCTTTTTATGCTAAATAAAGGACTCTGGTTTATCATTGTGTACTTTAAAAAGCCGGTGTAGCTCAGGGGTAGAGCGTTTCCTTGGTAAGGAAGAGGTCACGAGTTCAAATCTCGTCATTGGCTCTTGGTTCAGAAGCATTAATTGAACACTAATATATAACTAAGATTAAATAAATTAATTATGGCAAAGGAAACTTTTGATCGTTCCAAACCGCACTTAAATATTGGTACTATTGGACACGTTGATCACGGTAAAACAACTTTAACGGCTGCTATTACTAAGGTATTGGCAGATGCTGGTCTTTCTGAGGCTAGAGATTTCGATACTATCGATAACGCTCCAGAAGAAAAAGAAAGAGGTATTACAATTAATACATCTCACGTAGAATATCAAACAGCTAACCGTCACTATGCACACGTTGACTGTCCAGGTCACGCCGATTACGTAAAGAACATGGTAACTGGTGCTGCGCAGATGGATGGTGCTATATTAGTGGTAGCTGCTACTGATGGACCTATGCCACAAACTCGTGAGCACATCCTTTTAGGACGTCAGGTAGGTATTCCAAGAATCGTTGTATTCCTTAATAAAGTGGATATGGTTGATGACGAGGAGCTTTTAGAATTAGTAGAGATGGAAGTTAGAGATCTTCTTTCTTTCTATGAGTATGATGGAGATAATGGACCTGTAGTTGCTGGATCTGCACTTGGTGCTCTTAATGGAGAACAAAAGTGGGTTGATACGGTTTTAGAATTAATGAAAGAAGTAGATGCTTGGATTGAGGAGCCATTACGTGAAATCGATAAGGATTTCTTAATGCCGATCGAAGATGTATTCTCTATTACTGGACGTGGTACTGTAGCAACTGGTCGTATAGAAACAGGTATTGCTAACACTGGAGATCCTGTTGAGATCATCGGTATGGGTGCTGAGAAATTAACTTCTACTATAACAGGTATTGAGATGTTCCGTCAAATCCTTGATAGAGGAGAAGCTGGAGATAACGCTGGTATCTTATTAAGAGGTATTGAGAAAACTCAGATTTCTCGTGGTATGGTAATTACTAAGCCAGGATCTGTAACTCCACACGCTAAATTCAAAGCTGAGGTATATATCCTTAAGAAAGAAGAAGGTGGACGTCACACTCCATTCCATAATAACTACCGTCCTCAGTTCTACGTTCGTACAACTGATGTAACTGGAAACATTGCGCTTCCTGATGGAGTTGAGATGGTGATGCCTGGAGATAACTTAACTATTACTGTTGAGCTTATTCAGCCAATTGCAATGAATGTAGGTCTTCGTTTTGCTATCCGTGAAGGTGGTAGAACAGTAGGTGCCGGTCAGGTAACTGAAATTTTAGACTAATAATATAGATGATATAAGGAAAGGTATTCGTTACGACGAATACCTTGACTTATGTATACGGGTTTAGCTCAGTTGGTAGAGCACTGGTCTCCAAAACCAGGTGTCGGGAGTTCGAGCCTCTCAACCCGTGCTTAGAAAATTTGAATTATATATGCTTAAAAGCATAATGATTTTAAGATAAGTTTCAAGTGACAGGTTTGTCGTTAAAAAGAATAGAAAGATGGCTGGATTAATAAATTATATTTCGGAATCATATAGCGAGTTGAAAAACCACGTTACTTGGACTCCTTGGGCAGAAGCACAAAGACTAACTTTAGTTACCATTGTATTTTCTGTTATTTTTTCCTTAGCTATCTGGGGAGTGGATACTGTATTCAGTAATTTGATAGAGTATTATTTTACTTTAGTTAAATCATAAATTAGTATGGCTGAAGTTAGTAATACAAAGAAATGGTACGTAGTACGTGCTGTAAGTGGTCAAGAAAATAAGGTTAAAGACTATATAGAGAGAGAAATCGCTCATATGGGTATGGAGGATTATGTTTCTCAGATCTTAGTTCCTACTGAAAAAGTGGTGCAAATCCGTAACGGAAAGAAAATAAATAAGGAAAGAGTGTATTTTCCTGGGTATGTTATGATAGAAGCTAACCTATCTGGAGAAATTCCTCATATAATAAAGTCTATTAATGGAGTTATTGGTTTTCTTGGAGAAGTAAAGGGTGGAGATCCTGTTCCTTTAAGAAAAGCAGAGATTAATAGAATGTTAGGTAAGGTTGATGAACTTGCTGTAAAAACTGATAATGTTGCAATTCCTTATACTGTTGGAGAAACGGTTAAAGTAATTGATGGTCCATTTAATGGTTTTAATGGTACAGTAGAGAAAGTAAATGAAGAAAAGCGTAAGCTAGAGGTAATGGTAAAGATTTTTGGAAGAAAAACACCATTAGAATTAAGCTATATGCAAGTAGAAAAAGTATAATAATTGTTACATTATATATCCTGAATTGTTCTTATTGCTTCCACTTTATAGAACAATTCTAATTTAAAATTAGAAAAATGGCTAAAGAGATAAGTAAGGTTGTAAAACTTCAAGTACGTGGAGGAGCGGCTAATCCGTCCCCACCAGTTGGACCTGCTTTAGGTGCTGCCGGAGTGAATATCATGGAATTCTGTAAGCAATTCAATGGTAGAACACAAGATAAGGCTGGTAAAGTATTACCAGTTGTTATCAATGTTTACAAAGACAAATCTTTTGATTTTGTAATTAAAACTCCACCTGCAGCAGTTCAAATACTGGAAGCAGCAAAAACGAAAAAGGGTTCAGGAGAGCCAAATCGTAAGAAAGTAGCTAGTGTTACTTGGGATCAAGTTCGTGCAATAGCAGAAGATAAAATGCAAGATTTGAATGCATTTACTGTTGAATCTGCTATGAAAATGATAGCCGGTACCGCTCGTTCAATGGGTGTAACTGTAAAAGGACAAGCTCCTTTTTAATCCAAAAACGTGTAGAAAATGGCAAAAGTAACTAAAAAGCAAAAAGAAGTTAGAGCTAAAGTTGAAAAGAATAAATCATATTCAGTAGACGAAGCTTCTGCTTTAGTAAAAGAAATAACAAACGTAAATTTTGATGCATCTGTAGATTTAGCAGTTCGTTTGAACGTAGATCCACGTAAAGCTAATCAAATGGTACGTGGTGTGGTAACTTTACCTCACGGAACAGGAAAGGATGTTAAAGTTCTTGCATTGGTAACACCAGATAAAGAAGCTGAAGCTAAAGAAGCTGGTGCTGATTTTGTAGGTCTTGATGAGTATCTTGATAAAATCAAAGGTGGATGGACTGATGTAGATGTGATTATCACTATGCCAAGTGTGATGGGTAAATTAGGTCCATTAGGTCGAGTTTTAGGACCTCGTGGTTTAATGCCTAACCCAAAGACTGGTACTGTAACTATGGATATAGCTAAGGCTGTTTCTGATGTTAAAGCTGGTAAGATAGATTTCAAAGTTGATAAGACAGGAATCGTTCACGCTGCAATTGGGAAGTCATCTTTTTCTGCTGATAAGATAGCAGGAAATGCAAAAGAATTATTAACAACATTGGTGAAGTTAAAACCTGTGGCTGCTAAAGGTGTATATATAAAATCTATTTATATGTCTTCTACTATGAGCCCTAGTTTAGAAATTGATTCTAAGCACTTTGCTGGGTAATTAAGATATACGATTATGACAAGAGAAGAAAAATCACAAGTAATTGAAGACTTAACTGCTCAGTTAGCTGAAAACTCTAATATTTATTTAGCTGATATTTCAGGATTAGATGCAGGAACAACTTCAAATTTACGTAGAGCTTGTTTTAAAGCTAACGTATCATTAAAAGTAATTAAGAATACGCTCCTTGCTAAGGCAATGGAGAAATCAGATAAGGAGTTTGGAGAATTACCTGAGGTATTAAAAGGTAATACTTCTATTATGTTTTCCGAAACTGGAAATGCACCAGCGAAGGTTATTAAAGAGTTTCGTAAGAAATCTGAGAAGCCTGTATTAAAAGGAGCTTTCGTAGAGTCAGCGATTTTTGTTGGTGATGAGAATCTAGAAGCACTTGTTAATATCAAGTCTAAGGAAGAAGTTATCGGAGATATTATTGGCTTATTACAATCACCTGCTAAGAATGTTATTTCAGCATTAAAGTCAAGTGGTGGTACTATTGCTGGTATTCTTAAAACATTATCCGAAAAAGAAGGATAATCTAAGCGTGTACGCACTTTTTAACAAATTATATTTCAATTAAAAAAAAATTATTTAAAACGATAGAAAATGGCAGATTTAAAAGATTTCGCAGAACAATTAGTTAACTTAACTGTAAAAGAAGTTAATGAATTAGCAGATATACTAAAAGAAGAGTATGGTATTGAGCCTGCTGCTGCTGCAGTAGCTGTTGCTGCTGGTGGTGCTGGTGGTGGTGAAGCTGCAGAAGAAAAATCAGAATTTGATGTAATTCTTAAAGCTCCAGGAGGTGCTAAGTTAGCAGTTGTAAAATTAGTAAAAGAATTAACTGGTCTAGGTCTTAAAGACGCTAAAGGATTAGTTGATGGTGCTCCAAGTGCAATCAAAGAAGGAGTAGCAAAAGATGAAGCAGAAGCTCTTAAAGCTCAATTAGAAGAGGCTGGAGCAGAGGTTGAGCTTAAGTAAGCTTACCAAATATTGACATAGAGGTTTAGACCTGGAGAATTTTCTCTAAGGTCTAAACCATTTTGCGTATATAAATATGATGTATTAAAATACGCTGTTTTTTAAATTTTAATTTAATTCCGTCCATTGATGTTAGCAACGCAAACTGAAAGATTGAATTTTTCTTCCGTAAAGAATAGACCTGATTATCCTGATTTCTTGGATATACAGATCAAATCCTTTCAAGACTTTTTTCAATTAGAAACAAAGTCAGAAGAAAGAGGAAATGAAGGTCTTTATAATACCTTCATGGAAAATTTCCCGATTACGGACACACGTAATCAATTTGTACTTGAATTTTTAGACTACTTTGTAGACCCACCAAGATATGATTTGCAAGAATGTATAGAGAGAGGTCTTACATATAGTGTTCCGCTTAAGGCGCGTCTAAAACTTTTCTGTACCGATCCTGAACACGAAGATTTTGAGACGATTGTACAGGACGTATATTTAGGAACAATTCCTTATATGACTCCTAGTGGTACATTCTGTATTAATGGAGCAGAACGTGTTGTTGTATCTCAATTACACCGTTCACCAGGTGTTTTCTTTGGACAATCATTCCATGCAAATGGAACTAAGCTATATTCTGCAAGAGTAATTCCTTTTAAAGGATCTTGGATAGAATTTGCAACAGATATCAATAGCGTTATGTACGCATATATTGATAGAAAGAAAAAATTACCAGTAACTACTCTTTTCCGTGCTATCGGGTTTGAAAGAGATAAGGATATTTTAGAAATTTTTGATCTTGCAGAAGAAGTAAAAGTTTCTAAATCTGGATTGAAAAAAGTACTAGGGCGTAAGTTAGCGGCACGTGTATTAAATACATGGCATGAGGATTTCGTAGATGAGGATACAGGAGAGGTTGTTTCTATAGAGCGTAACGAAATTGTATTAGATCGTGATACTGTTCTTGATAAAGATCACTTAGATGAGATCGTGGATTCTGGAGCTAAAACTATTTTGCTTCATAAAGAAGATAATCAGAAAGGTGATTATGCGATAATCCATAATACATTACAAAAGGATCCTACGAATTCTGAAAAGGAAGCCGTAGAACATATATACCGTCAATTACGTAATGCAGAACCGCCTGATGAGGAGACTGCAAGGGGTATTATTGACAAGTTATTCTTCTCTGATCAACGTTACAACCTTGGTGAAGTAGGTCGTTATAGAATGAATAAAAAATTAGGTCTTAATATTGAAATGGATAAGCAAGTGCTTACTAAAGAAGATATTATTACTATTATAAAATACTTAATTGAGTTAATCAATTCAAAAGCTGAGATTGATGATATTGATCACCTTTCTAACCGTCGTGTAAGAACTGTAGGAGAACAATTATCACAACAGTTTGGAGTTGGTCTAGCACGTATGGCACGTACAATTCGTGAGCGTATGAATGTTAGAGATAATGAAGTATTTACACCTATTGATTTGATTAATGCAAAGACATTGTCTTCTGTAATTAATTCTTTCTTCGGTACGAATCAGTTATCTCAGTTTATGGATCAAACGAATCCATTAGCAGAGATTACGCACAAGCGTCGACTTTCTGCTTTAGGACCAGGTGGTTTATCAAGAGAGCGTGCTGGTTTCGAGGTTCGAGATGTACATTATACACACTATGGTCGTTTATGTCCAATTGAAACTCCAGAAGGACCGAATATTGGATTAATATCTTCACTAGCAGTTTTTGCCAAAGTGAATTCAATGGGGTTCTTAGAAACTCCTTACCGTAAAGTTGAAGATGGAAAAGTAGATTTAAGTGAGTTTAGATACTTAAGTGCGGAGGAAGAGGAAGAAAAATTAATAATGCAAGCGAACTTGCCGTTAGAAGAAGATGGTAAGATTCAAAGTGATAAGGTAATTGCTCGTATGGAAGGTGACTTCCCGGTGATAGAACCATCATCTGTAAATTATGCTGATGTTGCTCCTAATCAAATTGCCTCTATTTCTGCATCTTTAATTCCTTTCTTAGAACATGATGATGCGAACCGTGCATTGATGGGATCGAATATGATGCGTCAGGCAGTACCATTATTAAGAGTTGATGCACCAATTGTTGGTACAGGACTAGAGCGTCAAGTAGCTTCAGATTCTCGTGTATTAATTAACTCAGAAGGAGCAGGAGTTGTTGAGTATGTAGATGCACAAAAGATAACTATTAAGTATGATAGAACGGAAGAACAAAGAATGGTAAGTTTTGATAGTGATTCTAAAACTTATAACCTTATTAAATTCCGTAAAACGAATCAAGGTACTTCTATTAATCTTAAACCGATCGTAAGAGTTGGTGATAGAGTAAATAAAGGACAGGTTCTATGTCAAGGTTATGCAACTGAAAATGGAGAACTTGCTTTAGGAAGAAATATGAAGGTTGCCTTCATGCCTTGGAAAGGATATAACTTTGAGGATGCAATCGTAATTTCTGAGAAGGTTGTTAGAGATGATATCTTTACTTCTATTCATATCGATGAGTACTCTTTAGAAGTAAGAGATACTAAGTTAGGGAATGAAGAATTAACTAACGATATTCCTAATGTTTCTGAAGAAGCGACTAAGGATCTTGATGAAAACGGAATGATCCGTGTTGGTGCTGAGATTAAGCCAGGAGATATTCTTATCGGTAAGATTACGCCAAAAGGAGAAAGTGATCCTACACCAGAAGAGAAATTATTAAGAGCTATCTTTGGTGATAAAGCTGGAGATGTTAAGGATGCTTCTTTAAAAGCTTCACCATCTTTACACGGTGTTGTTATAGATAAGAAATTATTTGCTCGTGCGATAAAAGATAAGCGTAAGCGTTCTCAGGATAAAGAAGATATTTCAATCTTAGAGCGATCGTATGACGCTAAATTTGCATTATTAAAGGCAGAGTTAGTAGATAAATTATTCGTAATCGTTGGAGGTAAAACTTCGCAAGGAGTTATTAACGATTTAGGAGAAGAAGTACTTCCAAAAGGTAAGAAGTTTACTCAAAAAATGCTTAATAGTGTTGATGATTATGCTCATCTTACTAAAGGGACTTGGACTACTGATGATAGTCTTAATAAGATGGTTGCGGATCTTATCCATAACTTTAAGATTAAAGAAAATGATTTACAAGGTAACTTGCGTAGAGAGAAATTTACGATCTCTGTGGGAGATGAATTACCTTCTGGAATTATAAAACTTGCTAAAGTTTACATTGCTAAAAAACGTAAACTAAAAGTAGGTGATAAGATGGCAGGTCGTCACGGTAACAAAGGTATTGTTGCCCGTATCGTAAGAGAAGAAGATATGCCATTCTTAGAAGATGGAACACCAGTAGATATTGTATTGAATCCACTAGGGGTACCTTCTCGTATGAATATTGGTCAGATCTATGAAACTGTACTAGGTTGGGCTGGTCAGAAATTAGGTAGAAAATATGCTACTCCAATTTTTGATGGAGCTTCTTTAGATCAGATTAATGAATTTACAGATGAAGCTGGTATTCCAAGATTTGGTCATACATATTTATATGATGGTGGTACAGGAGATCGTTTTGATCAACCGGCAACTGTAGGTGTGATTTACATGCTTAAGTTAGGTCATATGGTTGATGACAAAATGCACGCACGTTCTATTGGTCCTTATTCATTGATTACTCAGCAACCACTTGGTGGTAAAGCTCAGTTTGGAGGTCAGCGTTTTGGAGAGATGGAAGTTTGGGCATTAGAGGCATATGGTGCTTCTGCTACCCTTCGTGAGATATTGACTGTTAAATCTGATGATGTTATAGGAAGAGCTAAAACATACGAAAGTATTGTTAAAGGTGAGCCTATGCCAGAACCTGGATTACCAGAATCATTCAACGTACTTATGCACGAATTGAAAGGTCTTGGTCTAGATATCAGATTAGAAGAATAATATAGATTAGGAAATCGTACCCCGAGAGTAATCAAAGGGTACGTTTACACTATTTGTTATTCAAAATTAAATTACAATAATTCTTAAGTAACCATATATTATGGCAAGAAATAATGATAAGAATGCAGTAAAGAGATTTAATAAGATCTCGATAGGTTTGGCATCTCCTGAGTCTGTTTTAGCAGCATCGCAAGGAGAGGTTCTTAAGCCTGAAACTATTAATTATCGTACTCACAAACCAGAACGTGATGGTTTGTTCTGTGAGCGTATTTTTGGACCTGTTAAGGACTTTGAGTGTGCTTGTGGTAAATATAAAAGAATTCGTTATAAAGGGATCGTATGTGATCGATGTGGTGTAGAAGTAACGGAAAAGAAAGTTCGTAGAGATCGTGTTGGTCACATTAATTTAGTTGTACCAGTTGCACATATTTGGTATTTCCGTTCGCTACCTAACAAAATAGGATATTTATTAGGTCTTCCTTCTAAGAAGCTGGATATGATTATTTACTACGAACGTTATGTAGTAATACAACCAGGTATCGCAAAGAATGAAGAAGGTGAGCCAGTTCAGAAAATGGACTTTCTTACAGAAGAAGAGTATCTTAATATTTTAGATAGTCTTCCTCAAGAGAACTTATATCTAGATGATACAGATCCTAATAAGTTCATCGCTAAGATGGGTGCAGAGTGTCTTATCGAAATTCTAAAAAGAATTGATCTTGATGAGTTATCTTACGAGTTAAGACATAAGGCAAATAATGAAACTTCTAAGCAGCGTAAAACGGAGGCTTTAAAGCGCCTTCAGGTTGTAGAATCTTTACGTGATGCAAATAAGAATAGAGAAAATCGTCCAGAATGGATGATTCTTAAAGTGGTTCCGGTAATCCCGCCAGAATTACGTCCGTTAGTACCATTAGATGGTGGTCGTTTTGCTACATCAGATTTAAATGACTTATATCGTCGTGTAATAATTCGTAACAATCGTTTGAAGCGTTTGATGGAAATCAAAGCTCCAGAAGTAATTTTACGTAATGAAAAGCGTATGCTACAAGAATCTGTAGATTCTTTGTTTGATAATACTCGTAAAGCTTCTGCAGTTAAAACTGATTCTAACAGACCTTTAAAATCGCTTTCGGATTCTTTAAAAGGTAAGCAAGGACGTTTCCGTCAGAACTTACTAGGTAAACGTGTGGATTATTCTGCTCGTTCTGTAATTGTTGTAGGACCAGAATTGAAATTATTCGAATGTGGTCTTCCTAAGAATATGGCAGCAGAATTATACAAACCATTTGTAATCAGAAAATTGATAGAACGTGGTATTGTAAAGACAGTAAAATCTGCTAAAAAAATTATCGATAGAAAAGAGCCTGTAGTTTGGGATATCTTGGAGAATGTTCTTAAAGGACATCCAGTATTACTAAACCGTGCTCCTACGCTTCACCGTTTAGGTATTCAGGCATTCCAGCCAAAACTTATTGAAGGTAAAGCAATACAGTTACACCCATTAGTGTGTACAGCATTTAATGCCGATTTTGATGGAGATCAAATGGCGGTGCATTTACCATTAGGACCAGAAGCAATATTGGAAGCACAATTATTAATGTTAGCTTCTCATAACATTCTGAATCCTGCTAATGGTTCGCCGGTTACTGTACCTTCTCAGGATATGGTACTGGGTCTGTATTATATGACTAAATCACGTAGATCAACACCTGAGTTAGAAATTAAAGGTGAGGATTTAACGTTCTATTCTCCAGAAGAAGTAGTTATTGCTTATAACGAAAAACGTCTTGATATTAACGCTAATATTAAGGTTAGAACAAAAGATATCGAAGATGGAGAAGTGGTAACTAAAATTATAGAAACTACTACAGGTAGAGTTTTATTTAATGAAAAAGTTCCTGAAAAAGCTGGTTATATTAATGAAGTATTAACCAAAAAATCTCTTAGAGATATTATTGGAGGTATTTTAAAAGTAACTAGTGTACCAGAAACTGCTGCTTTCTTAGATGAAATTAAAACGTTAGGATATAACTTCGCATTTAGAGGAGGATTATCCTTTAGTTTAGGTGATATTATTATTCCTGCAGAGAAGCATAAAATGATCGCTGATGCTAACGGTCAGGTAGACAATATAGTTGCTAATTATAACATGGGTCTTATAACTAATAATGAGCGTTATAACCAGGTAATTGATATATGGACATCGACCAATGCGGAATTGACAGAATTGTCAATGAAACGTATTAGAGAGGATCAGCAAGGGTTTAACTCAGTATATATGATGCTTGATTCTGGAGCCAGGGGATCTAAAGAACAGATTCGTCAGCTTACAGGTATGCGTGGATTAATGGCAAAACCAAAGAAATCGAATTCAGCTGGTGGAGAGATTATTGAGAATCCAATTCTTTCTAACTTTAAAGAAGGTCTTTCGATTCTTGAGTACTTTATCTCAACACACGGTGCTCGTAAAGGTCTTGCGGATACTGCACTTAAAACTGCGGATGCTGGATACCTTACACGTCGTTTAGTTGATGTTGCACAAGATGTTATTGTTAATATCGAAGATTGTGGAACATTACGTGGGGTAGAGGTTACTCCTTTGAAGAAAAATGAAGAAATTATTGAAGGTCTTGCTGCTAGAATTACCGGTAGGACTTCATTAGTAGATGTTATAAACCCTCTAACTCAGGAAGTGCTTGTAGAAGCAGGAGTTGAGATTGATGATGTAACTGCTAAAAACATTGAGAATTCTCCAGTAGAATCTGTAGAAGTTCGTTCAGCATTAACTTGTGAGGCTAAAAAAGGTATTTGTGTAAAATGTTATGGTCGTAACCTAGCAACTGGTAAAACAGTTCAGCGTGGTGAGGCAGTTGGTGTTGTGGCAGCTCAATCGATTGGAGAGCCTGGAACTCAGCTTACATTGCGTACATTCCACGTAGGAGGTATTGCAAGTAACATTTCTGAAGAAAATCAATTGAAGTCTAAATTTGCTGGTAAGGCAGAGATAGATGAATTGAAAACTGTTAAAGGTCAAGATTCTGACGGAAATGAAATTGATGTGGTAATCTCTCGTACTTCTGAAGTTAAGGTTGTAGATCCTAAAACTAAGATCGTACTTAGTACAAACTTAATCCCTTACGGTTCGCAGTTATTTATTAACAGTGGAGATACCGTTAAGAAAGATCAAAGTATCTGTCAATGGGATCCATATAACGGTGTGATCATTTCAGAATTTGCAGGAAAAGTAAGTTATGAAAATGTTGAACAAGGTATTACTTATCAAGTAGAAATAGATGAACAAACTGGATTCCAGGAAAAAGTAATCTCAGAATCTCGTGATAAGAAAAAAATACCAACGCTATTAATTATGGGTAAAGATGACGAAGTTCTTCGTTCTTACAACCTTCCGGTTGGAGCCCACTTAATGGTTGATGACAATGATAAGATTAATGTTGGTAAGATTTTAGTAAAAATTCCTCGTAAGTCAGCAAAAGCTGGTGATATTACAGGAGGTCTTCCACGTGTAACGGAATTATTTGAAGCACGTAATCCATCTAATCCTGCTGTAGTTAGTGAAATTGATGGTGTAGTTTCTTTTGGAAAAATTAAGCGTGGTAATCGTGAGATTATCGTAGAATCTAGGATAGGTGAGATCAAGAAGTATCTTGTGAAGTTGTCTAATCAGATTCTTGTTCAGGAGAATGACTTTGTTCGTGCTGGTATGCCATTATCTGATGGTTCTGTAACTCCAGAAGATATTCTTAAGATCAAAGGACCTTCAGCTGTGCAACAGTACTTAGTTAATGAAGTACAGGAAGTATATCGATTACAAGGTGTGAAGATTAATGATAAGCATTTTGAGGTTGTAGTACGTCAGATGATGCGTAAAGTAAGAATTCAAGATCCAGGTGATACTATTTTCTTAGAGAATCAATTAGTTCATAAATCAGATTTCATCCAAGAAAACGATGCTATCTTCGGAATGAAGGTGGTAGAAGAAGCTGGAGATAGTGAAAACCTAAAAGCAGGTCAAATTATTTCTCCAAGAGATCTTAGAGATGAGAATTCTATATTAAGAAGAGAAGATAAAAACTTAGTAGAAGCAAGAGATGTTACTCCTGCGACGGCGACTCCAATCCTTCAGGGTATTACAAGAGCGTCACTTCAAACTAAGTCATTTATTTCTGCAGCTTCATTCCAGGAAACTACTAAAGTATTAAACGAAGCTGCCGTAAGTGGTAAAGTTGATGATTTAGAAGGGTTAAAAGAGAATGTAATCGTTGGACATAGAATTCCTGCAGGAACGGGTATGAGAGACTACGAAAGTATCATAGTTGGTTCTAAAGAAGAATTCGAAGATCGAATGGAACAAAGACAAGAAGTAAATTATAATTAATCAGTTAAGCCTGCCAATTGGCAGGCTTTCTGTTTTTAGAAAGCTATTGGCTTTTGTAAAATAATATAAAATGGCAGAGGAAAAGAAACAAAAACAAAATCAGTTAAATATAGAGTTGGATGATGCAATAGCTGATGGAGTATATAGTAACTTGGCAATTATTAATCACTCGGTATCCGAGTTTGTGGTAGACTTCGTTAATATTATGCCGGGACGGCCTAAAAGCAAAGTAAAGAGTAGGATTATCTTAACTCCTCAACATGCTAAAAGATTATTAAAAGCTTTAGGTGATAATGTGTCAAGGTTTGAAGCTGCTCATGGCGAAATAAAGGATTATGATCAACCACCAATTCCTTTAAATTTTGGGCCTACAGGACAGGCATAATAACATATTGTTATAAAATTATATACAACCCATTGTTTTTTTTAACAGTGGGTTTTTTCATGAATATTTTAGAGTTTGATATGGAAGTATATTTTTAGTATCTTAAACCTTCTTTTATTTAACGTATTAAAATATGTCCGAAAGAATTAAAACATATTCAGAATTTTATAGATTTTATCTTACCGAACATCAAAATAGGACAAGTAGGACTTTGCATTTTGTAGGGACCTTTTTGGTTTTTATTATTATAGGCATTGCTATATATAATGGATGGGGTTGGAAGTGGTTTTTGGTTCCTTTAGTTGGTTATGGATTTGCATGGGTAGGTCATGCTTTTTTTGAAAAGAATAAACCTGCTACTTTTAAATATCCTTTTTGGAGTTTGATTTCAGATTTTAAATTATTTTTTGAAATTCTTTTGGGAAAACGAGCGTTTGATAGCTCGAAAGATTAAAATAGTTTTTGATTATAAATATTTTTTTTTCATAAATTTTATTGATAAACAAATTAAAAACGGATCAAATAAAAAGCATTTCATCCGTTTTTAATTTAAAAGCATAAGTTATGTAGTTTATCTTTTTAATTGCTCTAAAAAGCTATTTAAAATAAGTTTAGAATTCAGATGTAAAATGAAAAATGATAGAAGGATATTTTTGTTGCGTCATTTGTAAACTAAAAGAAGAGTCTGCTAAAAATACTAATTGCCCTTGTTTGTCTTTAGCAAGAAATTTACTTTTTACTCTTTTGAAATCTTTGAATTCATCATTACTTTCATCTTCAACTTCTACCCAGCAAGCTTTATGTACATTTAGATTTTCATAAGTACATTTTGCACCATATTCATGTTCTAATCTATATTGTATTACTTCATACTGTAGGGCGCCAACCGTACCAATCACTTTTCTTCCATTTAGTTCTAATGTAAATAATTGAGCTACACCTTCATCCATTAATTGATCAATTCCTTTTGCTAATTGTTTGGATTTTAACGGATCTGCATTATTAATATATCTAAAATGTTCTGGAGAAAAACTAGGAATACCTTTATAGTTTAACTTTTCACCTGTTGTTAATGTATCACCAATTTTAAAATTACCAGTATCATGTAATCCCACGATATCTCCTGGGTATGAGATGTCGACAATTTCTTTTTTCTCTGCAAAAAATGCATTTGGACTCGAGAATTTAAGTTTTTTGTTATGTCGTGTATGTAAATAGGGTACGTTACGTTCAAAAGTTCCTGATACTATTTTAATAAAAGCTAATCTATCTCTGTGTTTAGGATCCATGTTTGCATGGATCTTAAATACAAACCCCGTGAAATCTTTTTCATCAGGTTGTACAACTCTTATATCACTTTCTTTGGCTCTTGGAGTAGGTGCTATGGATATAAAACAATCTAATAATTCTCGAACACCAAAATTATTTAATGCAGAACCAAAAAAAACAGGTTGTAAATCTCCTTTTTGATATAATTCTTTATCAAATGATGGATAAATACCATCTACTAATTCAATTTCTTCTCGTAAGGTATCTGCGGCTGTATCTCCGATTAAAGTAGTAAGTTCAGGAGACGATAAATCGGATACTTCAATGGTCTCTTCAATGTTTTTTCTACTATCTCCACTAAAAAGATTGATGTTCTTTTCCCAAATATTATAGATACCTTTAAAATCATATCCCATTCCTATAGGAAAACTTAAAGGAGTTACCTTTAATCCAAGTTTTTGTTCTACTTCATCCAAAAGCTCGAAAGCATCTTTTCCTTCTCGATCCAGTTTGTTGATAAAAACAATCATTGGGATATTTCGCATTCTACACACCGAAACCAGTTTTTCGGTCTGTTCCTCTACACCTTTAGCAACATCAATAACAACTATTACACTATCAACAGCAGTTAAAGTTCTAAAAGTATCTTCTGCAAAATCTTTATGCCCTGGTGTGTCTAAAATATTTATTTTAACACCCTGGTATTCAAATGCTAATACAGAAGTAGCTACGGAAATCCCTCTTTGACGTTCGATTTCCATAAAGTCACTGGTAGCACCTTTTTTGATCTTATTAGATTTAACAGCTCCTGCTTCTTGAATTGCACCACCAAAGAGAAGTAATTTTTCTGTTAATGTTGTCTTACCTGCATCAGGATGAGAAATGATACCAAAGGTTCTTCGTCGCTTTATTTCTTCTGAGAATTTCATTGTAGTTCTATTGCTAAAGTTTGCAAATATACTATATAAATGTACAATGATGATAAGAGACTTAAAAACTACGTTATTTTGAAATGTTATAGTTTTTGACTGTTTTTCGCCGTTCGAAAAGTGTATTTCATCGAAAAAACGAAAAAAATTTGGGGAATTAAGTGTTAATTGTTCTAATGTGTGCCATATTTGTATAAATTATAGATTACGGTTTTACCGTAACTTTGTCACGTATTTTTAAAATATAAATATTGTTTAAGATATTTATGAATGGTAAATAAAGGTTATACCCAAGCTTTTATATACTGTTGTAAACCATCGTCATATGAAAAAAATTACCCAAGTCTTGTTGGGTCAAAGTGCGTTTATGTCTCTTTTGACCTTTATCTTTTTAGTTACCTACAACGCTTCTGGTCAGGAAGGAAAAGATGGTAATCTTACGGTAACTGCTGCAAATACGGTTCTTAATACTTACAGTCCTATAACTTCGGACATAACAGCTGGTGATACATCTATTGATGTGAATAGTGTTGCAACTGATCTAGGAGGTCTTTCTAGCGGTGATTTAGTCTTAATTTATCAAGCTCAAGGGGCATCTATCAATACAACAAATACCGTTAATTATGGCGATATTACGGATTATGGAAGTTCTGGTGTGTATGAGTTTGCATATGTTTCTTCTGTAGCAACAAATACTATAACTTTAACATGTGAAATTGCAAACTCATATTTTGTAGCAGGAAGAACTCAGATGGTAAAAGTTCCTCAATATGATACACTTACAATACAAGCAGGTGCCTCTGTAACATCTTTGGCTTGGGAAGATTTTGCGGGTAGTAGAAGAGGTGGTGTAGTTGTTATTACTGCGAACATAATTGACATAGAAGGAGATATAGATACATCTGGTCTTGGGTTTAGAGGCGGTGAGGTAGAAAACAGTACTACAGGAGCTAATGCGACTGTTTATAGCGATTATGTTTCAACTTTAGCCAGTTTGAGTGCAGAAAAAGGTGAAAGTATAGTAGGTTATCAAGCGGATTATGATGTTTTAGGTGGTAGATATGGCCGTGGTGCTCCCGCCAATGGTGGTGGAGGTGGAAACGCTCATAACTCCGGTGGAGGAGGGGGATCTAATGGGAATAATGGTAATACTTGGTTTAATGGATCAGGTGTAATGTGTTCCGGATGTACTGGAGCCACAGCTTGGACTTTAGATCCTGATTATATTGCTAATGGAAATGCTCTTACGAATTCTTCTGGTGGAGGAAGAGGAGGTTATTCTTTTGGAAGTAGTAATCAAAACGCTTTGACTCTTGCTCCAGGTAGTGCTGCTTGGGGAGGAGATTTAAGAGATCCAGTTGGTGGATTAGGTGGTAGACCTCTTATTGCAAACGAACAAAATAGAATCTTTCTCGGAGGAGGAGGAGGAGCCGGTGATAGAAATAATAGCGCAAGTCAAGATGCTGCTAATGGAGGTGGTATAATTTTGCTTGGTGCAAATTCTATTACAGGTTCTGGTAACATAATTGCTAATGGAGCTGATGCTTTACCAACAGTTCCAAATCATAATGATGCACCTGGAGGAGGAGGAGGAGGAGGAAGTATTGTATTAAGAGCTTCTTCTATAGCCAATACCTTGATTCTTACTGCTAATGGAGGAGATGGAGGAGACCAATTGATTACTAATAATGAAAGTGAAGGCCCTGGTGGTGGTGGTGGTGCTGGTTTTGTGGCAATTTCTGCAGGCTCACCTACTATTAATATAAATGGAGGTTCTAACGGTATTACTAATAGTGGTGCCGTAACCGAATTTCCAACAAATGGAGCTACAAGTGGGGCAAGTGGTGAATCAGTTACAGGTATAAGTAATGGAGCGATAACTTGTTCTAATCCGGGAACAATAAGTGGAGTAGTATATAACGATGCAAATGGTGATGGTGTACAAAGTGGCGAATCAGGAATTGGTAGTGTTACCATTACTATTACAGATGTAAATGGAAATACTCAGACGATACAAACAAATCCTGATGGAACATATAGTGCTACTTTACCTCCTGGTAATGCTACTATTGATATTTTGGATTCTGATACGGATTTACCAGTTAATGCTATCCAAACACAAGGAGATGATCCAACAAGTATAGTTGTAGTTGCAGGTTCAAATACAGCTTCTGTCCCTGACGGATTCGTTATAGATACAGATGGAGATGGTACAGGTGATCCATTAGATAATTGTCCTACGATTCCTAATGCAGGTCAAGCTGACCAAGATTCTGATAATGTTGGTAATCTTTGTGATAGTGATGATGATAATGACGGGATATTAGACACTGATGAAGGGTTGAATTGTGCATCTTCATCAATTAGTGTTGGAACGGCTCCTTCAGGAAATCAGAATGGAGTAGGTGCTATAAATGATATCTTCGACTTTGATGGAGTAGATGTTGATATTACTACAACGATAAATCAAGTAGATGGAGGAGCTTTAAACATATTACAGGTTGATGATCCAACTACTATTAGAATTCAAGGTGAAGAAATAGATGACGGATTATCTGAAAGCTTAGTGTATACTTTTACATTCAGTGAGCCGGTAACTGGTGTTAAGTTTAGGTGGTCTGGAATAGATAGCGGCGATAAAGTAACTGTAAATGCTACTGGTCCGGGAAGTCAAATTATTAATTTGGGATCCTTGATGAATCCAACAACTTTTCCTAGTGGGAGTTATACAATTACTTCATCTGGAAGTTCTCATGTTATTGTAAATAACGATAGTACATCTCCTTCCATAACTTCTTATACTAATGGTTCGGGCGATACGACACTTAATTATTCGGATATTGTTATAGAGGGATTAGTATCATCTTTTCAAATTACTACAGGGAAAGCAAGGCAAGATGGTGATGTAGCGAATAATGGATTAATAACTTTTTTACTTTCTAATGTTACCTATTGTACTTATGAAGATACGGATGGAGATGATATTCCGAATCATCTAGATTTAGATTCTGATGATGATAATTGTAGTGATGCTAATGAGGCTTACAACGATGCGAATGCAGATGGAGGTGATGGTGGACAGTTTGGTTCGATAGATCCTGCAACTGTAAATTCTACAGGATTAGTAACTGAAACAGGTGTAGATTATACGTTAGGAACAAATGCTAATGTTACTGCTGGTGGAGCAAATATATGTACAGCTCCTGCATCAGTAACATTACACCAAAGTCCAGCTTGTACGGATACCGTGTATAATTTAATATGGGATGGGTTCGTACCTAATGGAGTAGATCAATTCGATTGGACTCCTGATGGAGCTTTAACAAATACGTTTTCTGATGTAGATGGATCAGGAATAAATATAACGCATACTTTTTCTGGAGAAACGGGGACTTTAGGTACTTGGCCTACAACAGGTTCTACTGTAAGTCCTAGTGTAGATTCTAATGCAACAGCAAACCTAGGTGATGAAGTGTTAGAATATTTTACAAATGGCTTTGGAGCAACAGGGATTACACAAACAATAACATTTAGTACGGATATATATTCTGTAGGATTTGATCTTTATCATATCAATGCTAATGGTTCTGGAAATGGAGATTTGTTTACGGTTACTGCTACAGATGGTGCAGGGAATACAATTTTTCCAACATTCACTGATTCAGGAACACCTTCTTATACTTCTAATAGTGGTACTGGAGTTATTGATGCTAATGCGAATTCAGTAAATAATCAAGATGACCAAATAGGTGTCAATTTTGAGGACCTAGATGGAATAGCGAGTATAACTATTGTGTGGCAAAATTGTACTACTTGTAATCCTGCAGTTCAGCACGGTTCTGCAATAGGAGGGTTTGATTTTTGTACGGAGATACCAGATACACCAAACATTGCATTATTAAAGGCGGGATTATATGTTGATGCGAATGGCGATGGCGTTGTTAATGTCGGAGATCGAATTGACTATAGTTTTACAGTAACCAACAATGGTAATGTTGACTTGACAGGAATTACGATTAGTGATCCATTATTAGTTGCACCGAATGGTAGTTTAACAGGCGGTCCAATTGATTTAGTTGTTGGCGCTAGTGACACCAGTACATTCACAGGGAGTTATAACATTCAGCAGAGTGATATTAACAATGGAGAAGTAGTAAATAGTGCTACCGCTACAGGAAGTAGTCCAGGTAACACGGATGATGTAACAGATGTATCCG
>NZ_AUMK01000016.1 GCF_000430645.1 Aquimarina latercula DSM 2041
CCTGCAGTAGCAGTCGTACTACCATCTGCATCTGTTGTTAATACAACGCCTTTACTAAGCGATAAATCACTAGTTGGATTAACCGTTAACGTTGCACTATTCTGTTCATTAATACATACATTATCAGGGTGCGTTACAATTACATTATATGTATTCCCATTAAGGCTTGTGGTTGGATTTGTAACTGTTAAAGTAGCACTATTAAATCCTGTATAAACTCCACCATCTGTAGTACCATCAATATTAGTTCCATTTCTTTGCCATTGATAAATTATAGCTCCAGAAACGTTTGTCGCAGGAGGAATTGTATAATTTGGTGTCCCTGTAACAAAAGTAGTTGTAGATTCGGCAGTTGCAGTTACACTAAATGTAGCCGTTTCTCCAGCATTTACCGTTTCATTTCCCGGAGTAGTTGTAACCGTCAATTGTGTCGCAACAACCTCATTACCAGTCACTCCATTATAACCACCGGTACCACCGGTTACTAGACCATTTCCATCAAAACCTGTACCATCTAAAACACCATCTTCTGGAGTTGTATCAACTCCACCTGATTCTATGACATCATCACAACCATCATTATCACTATCCAAGTCCTGTCCATTAGGATCGCCATCTCCATCAACATCCATATTACAAGAAGGCGTTAATTCTAAATTAAATTGAAAACTACCTACAAAACCTAAATTAGTATACCTAATTTCTAAATCATCTCCTTTAGTAACATTAAAACTAAAAGAATCGTTTGGAGAATCTGAAGCTCCACAACAAAAAGAAGCAAAAACTTCTCTGGTTCCATTAATAAAAAGCTCGAATACATCATCAACACTAAATCCAGTGCTTCCAAAGGTTAGCACTCCATCTATATCAGCTTCACGTTTGAATATCGTTTGGTAATAAGGCTGAAAACCTACATCATTTATATTTGTTCCTACATAACTTGGAGGAACTAGACCTGTACTCGTATTTGTATCAAAAACTCCTGGCGAAGTCTCAGCATAAGATCCTGATTCATTAAAGCTTAAAGAATTTCCACCTAAAAAAGCCTCTCCAACAAAAGTAGGTGTACCCACAGAACCATTAAGTGTACTATTCTGATTACTGTTGCCAAAAGTAGAACCTACAATTGCAAAATGCCCACTATAATATTCAGTGTCCCAATACCCTACTCCAAAACTACCATCTTCTACCCCATCAGGATTACCAATAAGTACTTGACTTACATAGCATTCATTTTCATCCAGTATACCGTCATTATCATCATCTAAATCAGTCCAATCTGGTTCTCCATCCATATCAGTATCTACAGCGGACCCATTAATCGTTATTATAAGATTAGCATCATCAATACTAAGAAGTGCATCTCTTAATTCATAGGGAATCGTGTCTGTAAGAGTTTGCCCTACCAGCAAATTAGCCACTGCAGGGTTTGTAGTATCTACTGTATACGTATATGTTCCATCTGGATTAACAGTAATAAATCCATAGGTGGTAGCCACGGTTGTTGCTCCAACAACAGGAGTTCCATTAATAGTTATCACAGTTACCCCATTATCTCCTTGCCAAAAAATATCCGAAATACCTGCTATTTGTCCACCAGGATCAGCTGCAGTTGCATCTGGACCGTAATTGTATGATAATACTAATTGATTAATCGGCCCATCAAACGCCACATTAATATTACCCGTAGCATCAGAAGGTACAGCAGAACCTGTTCCATAATAAGCATCTCCACCGGCATCTACAATTCCGCCAGTTATAGTATTAGTAAAAGTTACAGGGACACCATCCAAAAACCCTTGAATCGTCATTTGATCCTGCCAAGCTGTTCCCTGTGAATAATCAATATCTACTACTAAAAAACCAAGGTTAAAAACTTCTTGATCAAAATCAACTGTGATAGAAGTATCAGCATTTGGATTTGTGGCAGGATCTATATTAAACAATAAATATCCTGTATGACCTCCATTAGTAGCTGTATTCTGAGAAGTAAGATTACTAATAGTTCCTATATTATTAGGATCCGCTTCGGTAAAATCTAATGTTATTCCATCTATAGTTCTTGATAAACCATTCACTTCTTGCCCATTGGTAAATTGACTTTCCCAAACGAGCATGGATAATGGTCTATCTAATAGATCCTGCCCATTAACTCCATCACCTTCTATAAGGTTACTGGTTGCGGTATTCGTAACTCCTACAGTTACGCTATTAAAATCATCTACTGCTACTGGTGGATCATCCACTCCATTTATCGTAATTGTTAAAATTCCATAATCAAAAGCTCCTGTACTATCCTCAACCGTATAAGCAATGATATCATCCAAACTAGTTCCATTAATCAAACCAGCGACTGCGGGATTGTCATTATCTACTGTATATGAATAACTGCCATCTGATTGTACCGTTAATGTCCCGTATAATGTGTTATAGGGAACTCCAACAAAACCAGGAAACACATTAACCTCTGACACAGCTAACACATCCCCTCCTGCTGAAGCATCCGTATCATTTGTAAGAACATTACCTGTAACTGGTACTATGGCATTTGCAGCGATACTATTACTATCGTCTACTGCTTCAGGATTTACCACTATATTTATAATAGTTTGAGAAGTAGAAGAACCTCCGGTAGTATCATTAAGTGTTACATCTAATGTTCTAACCCCTTCTGTGTAGGGTGATGTGAGATCTCCATAAAATATTGTCTGTATAAAATCCTCTAATATATTATTAGGTATTGGATCATTCGTTGTTTCAGTTATCACAAAACTAGTTCCTGTTTGTGCTACTTCTAAAATAATTCCTCCTCCTAGATCATATGTAAATGTGTTATTTGCTGTAAAAAAATACAAATCAAAACCAGCTCCATTATTTATAGCTAATAACTCACTTGCATCTATATTTCCAGAAACAATAATCGTAGCGTTTGAAATTGTACCTGTATCCGATGTAATCTGTACCTCTCCTCTAGAGATTGGGAAAACATTACCTGTAGTTGGTTCTAGAAAAAACTCATAATCATCTCCCACGGTAATTCCATCCAAATCTAAAGTAGGTGGATCCAATGGCGATCTCGAAGAAAATGACCTGCTAGAAAACACCGGTAACGATTCTGTCTTAAACTCTACCTTTGATCTACTTAGCAATAAATCATTACCCTGCAACCTGTTTTCTTGGTCCTGTGGATAAAAATTTTGATATGCTTCAACTTTTGTGATTGATAATTCCTTCTGAGAAAAAATATCCGTAGGATTGATAAAACAAACTAAATATAAAACAGATAAAAAGAATGTTAATTTTCTAGTTTTTTTATACTGCAATTTAACCTTTGTATTTTTTTTGTCTAAAAAGATTAGTTGATTAGTGATAGTTTCATTATTTACTTTTTGCATCAGTACACCTTAGATTTTAATATTTTTCTTAATAACAATTTCAACTAATAGTAAAGACAAACAGTTATTTATTCTTTACTACTAATTCGGTTAGGGTTTATATAGAAGTTTCTACTTACGTCTATAACCTAATAAAGACTTGACTATTTAATTGCTTTTCCTATCCTTAAACTTAGAAAAAACCACTTTAGAAAATTTTTGTTTATCGATAAAACTGTGGTTATCTTAAGTCGAAAAGCATTTTTGTATAGATCAAGTACTTTAGAGTTTATTATATATATATGGGTACGGAGTAGGTTTACTAGAGAATTCCTAATATGAAGTATAGCAGCATTAGGTGGTAATTGAAAAAAACAAAATATTTTCTTTTGCGGTCTGTTCTGAAAAAAGAATTTCCAACATATATTACGGAGATTCTTAATATTTCTTTTATTTAGAAATCTAACCAATTTCAGTTTCAAAAAACTTTTTATAAAAAAAGAGTAAAAGTCACTTAACCAGAAAATCATAGTTATATATGCATATATATGTAATGATAATTTATTCCTTAAAGTAATTATTTTCATACACACCTATTATTAAGAGTTTACTCCTTTAATTAACCAATTAATAAAGTAATACTAAATAGTAAAAATATAGATTCAATTTTAATTGAAAAACACGTCAAAAAAAGACAATATTAATTTCAAAACAAACAACAGTTAAAACATTTAAATAGCGACTAAAAAAGCACATGTTAAAATGTTAAAAATTGTCGAAAATCAACGTGTTAAAAATTAACATAAAACTTATACATATCATCATCAAACGCCAAAAAAACATTTTATAAATTTTTAACATTTTAAATTTACTTATATTAATTTGATTATCAACAAACAATAACCTCAAAATATATACTTAAAAACCGTAATAATAAAACAGGATTAAATTCTAAAACAAAATAGCAAAACACATTTAAGAGATATTTCCCTTTAAAAAATACATAAATTATTCACACAAATTCCCCGTTAAACAAAAAAAATAATCAAAAATTTAATTTTAAAAAATACGGGGAATATTACATCTTAAAAACAATTTGTAACAAAAGTCTAATTAATGAACAACCAATACCAGTTTACAATGAAGCTCAAACTTTAATAAATATTTATACTGTATTAGTTTTAATGATTACTTTCAATAAAAAAACCCTCCGATCAAGGAAGGTTTTACTAATATTTATATGACACAATACTGTCTAGATCATTACTCTCCGGTAATACATGTGCATTGCCCTGTAAAGATGTTTCCTTGAACAGTTCCTGGACAATAATCACTGCAACTACTCATAACATAATCACCACCGTGAACTGTTTTTTGTGCATTTTTACTTAATACAGTTACACCGATAACACTTTTTAGATTTTTCATAATTAAATAATTTTAGGTTTATATTAAAGGATATGGGGTATATTGATTACTCTCCTGTAATACAAGTGCACTGTCCGGTAAAAATATTACCCTGCACTGTTCCTGGGCAATAGTCGCTGCAGCTAGCCATAACATAATCCCCGCCATGAACGGTTTTTTGCGCTTTTTTACTTAAAACACTCACACCCTGTAAACTTGATAACTTTTTCATAATTAAAATAAATTTGATTTTTCTGTAAACATTTTACGACACTTACAGATTATGTCGAAAATCCATATTATGATATTCTTCTAAAAAACATCATATATCTTATGATTTCAGAAAAAGGAACTATAAAAAGAAAGTTTGTGTGAAGTATTAAAGTACATTATTAATACGATGCTAATCTACTGAAAATCAAATATAAATACATTGTATCCATTACGGCTTTGCCTCAATTAACAACAGAATTAACGCTAATCAAGAAAAACACATTACAGATCATAAAAAAAAGTTAATTTTATTCAAAAAAAGGGGAAAAATCCCCTGTATAAAAATTTGATTATTCGATTTTTTTTATGTCAACTTGGTAGTATTACAATATTTTGCTCTCTATCAATATATTACCAAATAAAAAAAGGATAGCAAATAGCTATCCTTCTTATCATATTAGTTTAAAAAAGTGTTTTATATCCTATACAAAACCTCTTTTACGTGCTTCTTCTAATAATTTTTGATCATCCGCCTTTGCAATAGAAAACATTTCTTTTATCTGATTCTTACGCTTCTCAATTGCACTCAATGACAAACTTACGTAATTAGGTAAATTCTTCGTTTTTACACCTCTAGATAAATGATATAAAATCTTTAGGTTTTTCTCATCTAACGAGAAGTTATTAGTCATCATTTTTCTAAAATGATTATTCACCGTAGCGCTATAATAAGGAGTACCACTTACTATATTATTAAAAGCCAATAATAACTCACTAGAAGTAAGATCACTTTTTATTAAAAATCCTGATGGATTTATATTCTTTAATATATTATGAATCCTATGATCTTCTCTATGCATGGTAAGAATAATAATCTTAGCCTTAGGTAATAATTCTTTTGCATGTTTTGCTAAATCCTCTCCCGATGTAATTTTCCCATCAGAAGAAGGTGGTAATTTAATGTCCACAAAAAGCATATCATAAGGAGTCGTCTTAGAAGATTTTAGAATATTATCATATGCATCATCACAATTGGATGCGATATCTATTTTAATCTGATATTCTTTTTGATTTTCTCCTAATAAGGTGTTCTTGTATCCTTCAATAATCATTGGATGATCATCAATCATAAGAACTTTTAACTTTTTCTTCATCTTTAAAATTTTGTGTGTCAGTTGTTATCCTATCGGTTCTATATAGTAGTAACTATAGTTATCACCTATTATTATATGGAAAACCAGATCAGACAACTTTTTACATTAATTAAATTGGTATACCAACAGATACTTTTGTACCTGAATCCTGATTACTTATAAAATCTACTACACCATCCATTTGAGTAACTCTAGATGTAATATTTTTTAAACCAATTCCCCTTTTGACCTTACTGCTTTTGAATCCTATTCCATCATCTAAAATAGTAAGATTTATTTTATCATCCACATAATCGAAGTTTATTTTTACGCTTTTTGCACGAGCGTGCTTAAATATATTCTGCAAGGACTCTTGTATAATACGGAACAGATTTACTTTTTTCTGATCATCTACCGTCTCCCAGTCTATGTTTTCATCATTAGCAAATGCAAAATCCATTTTATGTACCGTACATAAATCACTCACCAAACTCTCTACTACATCCACATAAGCAATATCAGGTGATAAGGTTTCTGTACCAAGATCATGAGAGATCAATCTAATTTCTCGTTCTATAGATTTAAGCTCATCTATGTATTTATTTCTAGCATCCGTAAATCCATCATTTGCTCGCTGATTGATACCATCAAGACTTAACCGCACACCAAATAACCTACCCAACACACCATCATGCAACTCCTCGGACATACGATGTTGCTCTAATTTACGGCCTTCTTCTAATTTTAATTGCTGACTAAGTAGTAAACGATAAATCTCTTGATTGGATTGCTGCTGATTCTGCTCGAACAATAATTCTTTATTGCTCTGTTGCTGTTTAAAAATCACATAACCTAATAAAGATAAGACAGACAATCCTAGAATTGCAAAAATTAAATATTGATTTTCTCTACTTATTGCTGCAATTTTCTCAACCTTTTCTGCAGTTTCAAACTTTATTCTAGCAAATTTATTTTTAAACAAACGCTCCTCTCTTTGAAGACTATCATTTAGTTTAATATAATTTTGAGCATACACCAATCCTTCGCCACTACCCGAAACCTGGGAGAGTAATTTATAAGACTGTAATAACTCTACATTATTATTAACCTTGGAAGAAGCATCTCGCGCTCTCTCTGCAAATGTCTTTGCGATACTGTCATTACCTTTTAATTGATAATATTCAGCCAAATGCAATGTATTGGTCGATATACCAACCAGATCCTCCAAACTATCTCTTATTTTGAGGGTTTTATTAAACACCTCAAGAATATCTTCATCATTCTTCCCTGATAAAAATTGAACATAAGCCAGATTGTCTAAGTACCTAGCGTATCTCTTAGGTCTTTTGTCCAAAAAATCTTTAAATGATAATGCCTTTTTATAATATTCTTCCGCTTTATCATATTCTTTAATTGTTTTATAAACAGTTCCTATATTATTATTTCCTAAGGCAGCATACAACGTTTCCTTTTCCGTGTTTTTTGCATATTCTATAACTCTTGAATAATACTCTACAGCATCATCATAACGCTCCATATGCTTAGCAACGATTCCTAAATTATTGTATGATAACGGTAAATAAGAAAGATTTCCTGACAGTTCAAATTTTTTGATTGCTCTGATAGTGAGGTCTTCACTTTGCCCATAATCCTTAACCATTCTGCATAGTTTTGCTAAGTCAATAAGAACTGTACCATGATCAAAAGCATAATCCATAGGATTCATTGAATTACTATTATCTAAAGCACTATATATTTTATCAGAGCGATAAAAATTCTTGTAGGCACTATCCAATTCTCTATTCCTAAAATATATACCTCTAAACCAATACGATTTAGCAATAGACAATGAATCCTTAATAGAAATAGCCAGATCTAACATTTTTTGATCCATTTCTGAAGAAGTTTCATAATCCCCTAGATCATAATATATTGTAGAAATTTCCTCTATTCTTTTTAGTTTTAATTTAGTATCTCCTTCAAGAGTGGAATATAATCCATAGGCTGTATTAGCACTTTGCTTTCTTTCTCCTAAAGTTTTACTTTCATCTTTAGATTTTTCTATATGTGAATCTATTAACTTGTATTTTAACTCTTCATCTTTGAAATCGGTAGTTTTTGTATCGCAAGAACAAAAAGTAACGATTACAACAATGAAAAATAGAATTGATTTATTTCTTGAAAGGAAGTTCATTTCGCTTTAAAATCTTTGTAAGTATAATTATCAAACTAAAATACGAAAAATAAAAAAGCCGTTTGCATATCACAAACAGCTTTTAAATATATTTTATATTTAATTTTTAGTTTCCTCGTACTGTTTCATCATCATCTTCTTCACCTGCAAAATTTTCAAACTCTACCTCATCAATTCCTACTTCTTCATTAATACTGTCTGACTCACAAGCGATGAACATTGAACTTACGAATAATACTGCGAATATTGTTTTTATAGCTTTCATAACGGTTTATCTTTTATAATTATATTTTATTCTGGTTTGTAATTATTTGTTATTAAAATTTTTCCTTTTCAAGACTTTTTTTGCCCTGCTCGAATGGACTTTAGTCCACTCTAATTTTTGTTGTTAAGGATTTCGCTGGCCAGCTAATACTTAGATTTCTCTTTGTATATCCTTTTAGTAAATGTGTAATAGGTTGATAACCTTAATTGTACACTACAAATGTAGGGAGATTGCCCCCTCGCGCCTAATATATTAAGGTGTGTTTAGTAGATGGATACCTCTAGGAAGTAGATGGGTAGATTATACGAGTGGATGACCCGATTTTAAAAAACACTTAAAAGTGTAGGAAATAGATTACCGATTCAGTTCCGGTAAATAAACCATAAAAAAAGCTTAAAAAAAACAAAAATCAGATAAAACGAAGTATCGTGTCTTTTTACAAATTAAACCGTCTTGACCACTGAAAGATAAAGAGTTATAGATTTTCCCCGAATTTCTACAAAAAAATTCCCCTGAACACATGTAAGTATTTAGCTTCAAAATAAATCGAAAAAATCCCCACTCCCCAAAAACCATACAGCAAGAAATAAATACTAGATAGTAGCGGGAATTTTTTTATCCAAAAAATAACCCTCTTGCCATATAATTATAATACGGAAACATAAAACTAAAAAAGCAAAGTGCCACAAACCATATCCGAAAAAACAAGGGAATTCTACAACCACAAAATTCACTTATTTACTATAAACAAGTAAAATTATCAATCAAAACAAAAATAATCCAGACAGAAAATTCCTCCTTTATTATTACTAAATTCTATTAAAAACAAAAAAACCTCCCCGAATTGGGAGGTTTTCTAGACCTGCGTTTTATTATACAAATGATATTGTGTGATATATTATCAAATAAAACAATTTGGCTGTCATCATACACATTTACTAGATACTTATAAATAACATCCTAATCATTATTATCAGTCTCTTAGTGCTTTTTACTACACATATAAGAAACTATTTTTTGCTAGTGTATCCTTTATCTCTTCTACGTTTGTCTTATAAGATTTAGAAAAAGGAATCATATCACTAGTGTTCTTAATAGCACATTTTGCTTTACCAAAATGTATCCTAGATACATATTTAGTATTGATTATATAACTATTATGGATGCGAACAAAATGATCTGGTAATAGATTCTGAAAGTGCTTTAGCGTCTTGAACGCCTCTACCTTATTACCACTACTCATCATAAAATCAGTAGTATTATTATCTGCTTTCAGATACAATACCTCATCGATATTAACAAAGCGATAATCTCCATAAGACTTAAAGCACAGCGTATTATCCAACACTTCATCAAAGTCCTTCTCGAACCTTAATAAGGTTTTAATAAGATCACTTTTGCTTAGAGGTTTTAGGATATAATCCAGCACACTATTACGTATACCTTCTATAGCATACTCGGTAGTTTTAGTCATAATGATAAACTCAGGCAAGTTTGTCATATACTTAGTTAGTTCTGACAATAAATTATACTGCGTTTTGGACGATTGAACTCCCGGAACTTCCGGTTCAAGAAAAACCAATCTAGGTTTTCTTTCTAAAATTAAGTCCAACGCTTCTTGCTCATTTTTAGCAATTCCGGTACAGATATAATCATTGTGATCTTCTAATGCGATCTGAATTGTGCGTGCAGAATTCTGATCATTATCAATAATGATGTAAGGGTATTTCATGAGGTAAACAATTAAAGGTTAGCGTTGGTTATTAAATACTGTCAGTATTCAAAAAAAAATTGTACACATTTACTGACTACAAGTTATGTTTTTTAATAATATCAAGGTTACGGTAAAACCACAATATTAATACGGAGCCGTACTATTTACGGGGTTTAAGGGGATTTCTTTGATCGAAATATATTGCATGTTATCGGTTTATGGGGTTTAGATTCTCTAAACGAAAAAAGAAAAGAATTAGTATATATGACCTAAAAAAAGTGAAATTAACCTAGAAAACACAGGATAAACCAATGTTTTGCACAATTACTAGTAATCAAACATTTACAGTTTACATCTAATTTTTATAAATCATTCTATCCATGAATTCTATTATTTTATTTAGAAACAGATCTACTAATTAAAATATTTTAAATAGTTTTAGAAAAACAAATTCTAATGAAAAACGTAGTTGTGCTCACGGGCGCAGGAATTAGTGCAGAAAGTGGTATTAATACCTTTAGAGATGCTAATGGATTATGGGAAGGTCATGATATTATGGAAGTCGCCTCCCCAATCGGATGGAATAACAACCCCAAATTAGTATTAGACTTCTATAACAAAAGACGAAGTCAGTTACATACCGTAGCCCCCAACAAAGGCCATTTAGCGCTGGTAGAATTAGAAAAAACTCATAACGTAACAGTTATCACCCAAAATGTTGATGATCTCCATGAACGTGCAGGAAGTAGTAATGTGGTACACCTACACGGAGAACTCTTAAAAGTCCGAAGTCAATTTGATGAGAATCTAGTTTTAGATTGGAAAACAGATCTTAATCTTGGTGACTTATGTGAACATAATTCTCAGTTACGACCACACATTGTATGGTTCGGAGAAGAGGTACCTATGCTGAATAAGGCTATAAAGATTACGGAACAAGCAGATATTCTAATTATTATAGGAACTTCTATGCAAGTATACCCGGCCGCTAGTTTGGTACAATTTGCTCCTACGGATACACCTATATATTTTATAGATCCTAAACCTGCTATTTCTCCAAAAGAAAATCTAACCATATTAGCAGAAAAAGCTACAATTGGTGTCCCAAAAGTGGTACAAGAATTAGCTGGATAGTAAACAAATAATAACCTAAAACTAATGATTAATCTAGAAGAGGAAATTAAAAACACCAACCACTCTAGAGAAAAACGAAGCCATTTTGCAAACTTAATCTTGCAAAACCCTGAGTTATTACCTCAACTTATCGAAATCTGTAATCAAGTGGATGATGAGATCTCGTGTAGAGCTTCGTGGGGATTAGAGTTTTTATGTAAAAAAAAGTTAGAAGCTATTTTACCTTATATAGATGCCTTTGTAGAACTCATCCCTAAAGTTCATCAAGATCCTGCAGTACGCCCCATGGCAAAAATATGTGAATACCTAATACTCGCCTACTATAAAGAGAAACTACCTGTAGTTCGTGAAATGCTCTCAACATTACATTTAGAAAAAATAACAGAAACCTGTTTTGATTGGCTCATTTCTGATCAAAAAGTAGCTCCTAAGGCTTATTCCATGACCAGTTTATACCTTCTCGGAACGGAGTTCGATTGGATACACCCAGAACTAAAGATTATATTAGAAAACAACTACCATAGTGGAAGTGCTGCTTATAAAGCTCGATCCCGAATGATTTTAAAAAAGATATAGAGAATTAATATAAATCATAATTTCTATCTATATAATTATGAAATTCATATAAATCTTCAATTTTAATCTTTGATATGTAGACAATCAAAAAATCGTTCTTTGTACTTCGTTATTCCTTATTAAATAAATTATCTTTGCACCTTTCAAAAAATCAACGTTATGTCATTATCTCCTCTTCAAGCTATTTCGCCAATTGATGGTCGTTATGCTTCTAAAACACAATCATTAAGCACATATTTTAGCGAAGAAGCCTTAATAAAGTATCGTGTATTGGTAGAAATAGAATACTTTATTGCTTTATGTGAGATTCCATTACCGCAATTAAAAGATATTGATGCAGCAATTTTTGAAAAACTAAGAAAAATCTACACAGAATTTTCTACTGAAGATGCTCAAGCAATAAAGGACATAGAAAAAGTTACCAACCACGATGTAAAAGCGGTTGAATATTTTATAAAAGAAAAGTTTGACATTCTAGGTTTACAGGAATATAAAGAGTTTATACATTTTGGTTTAACATCTCAGGATATTAATAACACGGCGATTCCTTTAAGTATTAAAGAATCTATTGGTGATGTCTATATTCCACAATATTTAGAATTATTAGCTAAACTAAAATCATTAGTAGAAGAATGGTCTGATGTCTCTATGTTAGCTCGTACACATGGACAACCTGCATCTCCTACTCGATTAGGAAAAGAGTTTCAGGTATACGTAACAAGATTAGAAGCTCAATTTGATTTATTAAATGATATTCCTAGCGCTGCTAAATTTGGTGGAGCTACAGGTAACTACAATGCTCACAAAGTTGCATATCCTTCAATTGATTGGAAAGATTTTGGAACTCGTTTTGTACAAGAAAAACTAGGATTACATCACTCTTTTCCTACAACACAGATCGAGCATTATGATCATATGGCAGCTTTGTTTGATGGATTAAAACGTATTAATACCATTATACTAGATTTGGATCGTGATGTATGGACGTACGTGTCTATGGATTATTTTAAACAAAAAATCAAGAAAGGCGAAGTTGGATCTTCTGCTATGCCGCATAAAGTAAACCCTATTGATTTTGAAAATAGCGAAGGAAACATTGGTATTGCTAATGCATTATTCGAGCATTTATCTGCCAAACTACCAGTTAGTAGATTACAACGAGATCTAACAGACAGTACTGTACTCAGAAATGTAGGTGTTCCTTTTGGGCATACATTAATTGCTTTTCAGGCTACTCTAAAAGGGTTAAACAAGTTATTGCTTAACAAAGAAAAGTTTGCTCAAGATCTTGAGAATAATTGGGCTGTAGTTGCAGAGGCTATTCAGACAATCCTAAGAAGAGAAGGATATCCAAATCCGTACGAAGCATTAAAAGGACTTACAAGAACGAATGCTGCAATAAATCAAAATTCTATTTCAGAATTTATAGAGACGCTTGAGGTTTCTGATACTATAAAAACAGAACTAAAAGCCATCACTCCATCTAATTATACAGGAATATAGCTCATTAGAATTATCAAATAAAGTCAAACAAAAAAGCTTCGACCCTGTAAGTCGAAGCTTTTTTTGTTATATATAGACAACTATTAATCGATTTTTACATCTCCTAAAATATCTTTTATAGCACCGATATCCACATCTCCTTTATCAATTGCATTCATCAGTTTTGCTACGTTTCCTGGTTTCATATCATCACCTAACACTCTCACTAAAGCCAAACCTCGATCTCCATTAGAAGCAAACACAATCATCTCATCAATATTATCTTCTTCTCCCTGAAACTTTAACACTGCTTTGGTTCCATTAGAACCAAACCGCATTAAGGTTTCATATTTATTAGCTTCTAGTATTGTATTGATTTTTGCTTTTTCTTCTTCGTATCTTGTTTTTGTTCCTTCTTTAAGAGGTAGTGCTAAAAAATTAACTTTTTTGATACTTTCTAGCGCTTCTCTCTCGTCATCAGAAAGATTTACTTTTTTAGTTCTAGCATCTAGTAAACTTGTTGCTAGGTCTACTGCAACAAAATCTGCATCACCTTGATGATCCACAAAATACCTTTGGAGTGATGTTTCACTGTTACAACTTATAAATAGCATCCCGAAGACTACTAACGTTAGTTTTATTATATTTTTCATTTTAATTGGTTTTTATTCGTACTAGCCGAACAGGTTGATTTGATTGATGATAAGCTTCCTTAGGTATTTCTACCTAAAGAAGCTTGGGTGTAACTTAAACTAAAATATAAGCTTAATTTTTCTTATTCACTTTCTTAAGTTCTTCTCCTCCAGGAACATTTAAGTGATCTGCAATTTTAGAAACTTGTCTTAGGTCAATATCTCCAGTAATAGTCATTACTACTGTATTAGGGCCTCCATCATTTTCCATTCCTTCTAAAAACATAAATAATTCAGTAACGTAATTATCATTTTTACCAGGCTTAGAGTAAAATTTTACGTTTTTTCCATCGCTTTTAAAACGCATTAGTTCATCTAATGAAGTACTCTTAAGATACTTTTGCACATCTGCTTTCATCTTCTGACCTATTTCATTTTTTTCGGTAACAAAGATTTTAATGTTTTCAATATTTTCTACTAGGTTTACATAATCTTTGATTTCAGGATCATTACTTTCTAGATCCATCTTACTTAATAACTTAAACATTTTACTAGTTACTACAATAGATGACACATCGTTCATGTCTTCGTATTTATCAAAATTGCTTTGTGCAATAGAAATATATGGTACAAATGCTACTAATAGTATGATTACAAACTTTTTCATAATTAATTCATTTTAAGATATTCCTTTGTTATAGGAATAATATTCGTTTTTATTTTATTAATTTATTTTTGGCTGTTTCGAACTCGTTTAAATACACTAATTCTTTTTTAGCTGTATCGAACTCGTTCAGGTAGACCAAATCCTTTTTGCCCTCATTCATTAAACTAGCTACCAAATCAAGGGCTTCTTTGGTTTTCTGCAATGCTAATTCAGGATCATCATAGGTACCATATACACCTTCTGGATCAACTCCTGCAGGAATATCTTTTATAAACAGCCCCACAATCAAGGCTATTGATGCAGCTACACCTATCCAGGTATACCAGGGTACTCTACTTGTATTAGTATTTAAACTAATTTCAGAACTAGCAGTTACTTGACTTTCTTCAGAAAAAAACTGAAACAAATCTTTATATTTCTCCAAATGTGACGGCACGCTTTCTCCGGTAAAATAAACCTTTAATTCTTTTTCTTCAGAAAGTGTCGTTTCTCCTTCAAAATACTTATCCAGTAGTTTTTCTAGTTTAGCCAACTCCATAATTGTGTTTTTTTAATAATTCTTCTCTTATTATTTTTCTTCCTCTCGATAATGCTACTCTAACCGCTGTTTCATTCATCTCTAACATTTCGGCAATTTCTGCATTATTGTATTGTTCTATATCTCTTAGCTGGATTATCATACGTTGTTGTTCTGGTAATCCATCCATAATTTTACCTACCCAATCTAGACTATCCTTAGCCTCTACTTGTCGTTGTAATGAGGGACGTTCATCTTTATAATTACTATGTACAATTTTTAAGTTTCCACTTTCTTTTGCCTTCAACTTATCATAGCAATAGTTCTTAGTCATTGTCATCGCAAATGCTTCTACATTTTTATACTCAGCCATTTTTGTTTTATTCCTCCATAGCTTTAGTAATATTTCTTGCGTAGCATCTTCTGCTTCTTCATTACTCACCAACAATCTTTTAGCCAACCTGTACAGCTTGTCTTTAAAACCATTGGTAAGCGATATAAATGCTCTTTCCTTCATATTGTGTTGGTTGGTTGTTACAAAACTAACTTGTTAGCTTTATATAAGGGAGACGACTATACCTATAATTTGTTACACATTTTTTTAAAATTATAATAAAGTCCCTATTTTTAGGGTTATATAAAACAAAAAAAGTTTATGAAATTGCTAAAATATTTTACTGCGCTTCTTTTCTTAGGAAGTATAGTTACCGGTTGTTTTGATGATAATGATGATGTAATACAACCTTCTTCTGATCTCGACATTAAAGATTTTATAAGAAGAGGAATGAATGTATGGTATCTATATAAGGAAGATGTCCCAGATTTAGCAGATGATCGCTTTTCTTCTAATGGAGAATACACCGATTTCTTAAACTCTTTTAATTCTCCAGAATCATTTTTTGATCACTTAGTTGCAGATCAAGATGAATTTAGTTGGATTGTTAGTGATTATATTGCATTAGAACAATTGTTAGATGGCATTACATTAAACAATGGAATGGAATTCGGATTAGTTCGATACCCAAATGAACCAACACAAGTTTTTGGATACGTTCGTTATGTATTACCCGGAACAGATGCTGAAGCTAAAGGAATAAAAAGAGGAGATATCTTTAATACTATCGATGGAACTCAAATCACAGATTCAAATACAACCACCTTACTATCTCCTGAGTCATACACTATTGGTTTAGCTACTTTTGATGGAACTAACATTACACCAACAGGAGAATCTGTTTCTCTAACAAAAACGCAGTATACAGAAAACCCAGTTTTTTTAGCCAAAACTTTAAATGTGGGAGGAAACCCTGTTGGATATCTAATGTATAATGGATTTAGATCTAATTTTGAAGCAGAACTTAATAATGCTTTTGGTCAATTTAAATCTGATGGCGTTACTGATTTTATATTAGATCTACGATATAATGGTGGAGGTGATACAGAAACCACTAAGGACTTAGCTAGTATGATTACAGGACAATTTAATGGCGAAGTTTTTACTACAGAAGAGTGGAATTCTGATAGACAACCACAATTTGGGGACACCAATCGTTTTGACAATCAGATAAGAAATGGAGATGGAATCAATAGTCTTAACCTTAGTAGAGTATACATCCTAACCACGAATAGATCGGCTTCTGCGAGTGAATTAATAATAAATGGTTTAGACCCTTATATTACAGTAACTCAAATAGGAGATGTAACTAGAGGTAAGTTCCAAGCATCAACTACCATTTATGATTCTGATAATTATTTTAGATCTGGTACAAATTTGAATCTTGGTCATACTTATGCAATGCAACCTTTGATTTTAAAAACTATCAACTCCGTTGGTTTTACGGATTATTTTAATGGATTTACTCCCGAAATAAGTAATCCAGAGGACTATAGTAACCTGGGAGTACTTGGAGATCCTGATGAACCACTTCTTAATGCTGCTATTAACGCTATCTTGAGTAATCGAAGCAACATACAGAACAAAAATATTGAGTTTAGCGAATTGGGAGACAGTAATATGCATCAACCTGACTACGAAAGAATGTATAAAACCTTTGATAAGAAATAGTTGATATAAGATTTTATAAAAAAAGGTCCCAAACTTAAGTTTGGGACCTTTTTTTTAGTAAAGAAAATATGTTTAAAACTTCAAATTAAATCCTATTCGAGCATTCCTCCCTCTGGTGCTAAAACCAAAAACCTCTTGATAGTCTTCATTCGTTATATTATTCATAGCTGCATAAATGCTAAGGTTATCCATTAATTGATGACTAATGTAAAAATCTAATATCCCATAACTATTCAATGTTCTTGATTCTGATGCAAAAGTTGTAAAATCCGTAAAACGCCCTTCTCTTTCATCGTTATACTGATAACTTAGTGACACAAAAGATTTGGATGACATATTATACCCAATACTAGCATTAAATTTAATTTCTGGAATACCAATTCTGGAAAGTTCTTCATCCACATTAGTATAGGTAAAATTACCTCTTAATACCATTTTATCATTCATTAACTTAGAACTAACCTCAAACTCTAATCCATCGGTTGTAAACTCTTCTGATATATTCTGGTATTGAAAAACAAAATTCCCTGTATCAATAAAATCAACCGCGTTCTCCTGATTACGTGTAAAATACACTGCGCTCATTGTAGTTTTCTTATCTAAGGATAACTCAGCACCAACCTCAATAGTACTATTCTCTTCCGGTTCTAAATCAGAATTCCCAAAACTCGGTGAGAACAACTGAAACAATGATGGTGTGATATAGGCGGTACTATACGATGCCAATCCTTTAATATAATTTCCTCCAAAAGTATATGTAAATGATGGATTAACATTGTACACCATATGATTACCATATGCGCTATGAATATTCAATCTTGCTCCTGCATTGACTTGAAAACCAAAATCAGATACGTATACCAAATTCACATAAGGATCAATAATATCAAAATCTGCCTGATGGTCATTAATGGTCTGAATAAACTCTTCTCCTCTGCCAGACGCACTAAATCCATTATAATCATTATATGATCCATTAGCACCAATTACAGTATACAACCAGTTACCAAATTTATACTTATTATATGCATCAAACGTATATACTCTACTCTCACTTCTCGAAGGAAAATCCGTCAAGAATTCTCTTTCTAACAATGCATAACTATCCACAAAAGTAAAACTTCCGTTAGGATATTTAGCTTCCCAAAAACTTCCTCCTCTTACTTGCCTACTGGTTCCATTATTGTTTCCATCAATCCCGTTTCCAACATCAAATTCATTCTTGTAATCATCTATATTACCAAAAAAGTGAAACCTAAAGTTTTTATTCCATTGATATCCTAGCTTAGCATATACATTATATTTAGAATATGAATCACTTTCGAATTCTTGTGATGATGTATCTTCATCCAGTTTTTCTGCTTCAGACAATCCATCTGTAAATTGGTTACTAAAACTGGCCAAATAGTTAACTTTTCCAATAGTTCCATTTATAGACGCTGAATTTACAAATTCATTCACATCATACTCCTGATCTTCCTGGGATTGATTCGTTCCAAGACTAGAAGAAAATTGTGCAGAAATAGCTTTTTTGCTCTCTTTTTTCGTTATTATATTTATAACTCCTGTAGCCGCTCCAGAGCCAAATAGTGTACTTGAAGCACCTTTTAGAATCTCAATAGATTCTATTTGATTTAAAGCTAATAACCGAAGGTCAAATTCTCCTGATATTGTAGATGGATCATTAACCGTAACACCATCAATTCTAATAACCACTTGACGATTAGAACCTCCTCTGATATTATAATTTAAATTCTTACCGGCTCCACTATTACTACCATTAATTTCAATTCCGGCTACCCTATTTAATACAGTAGCAAGAGATTGTCCTTGGCTGCGCTCAAGTTCCTCTGAGCTAATTTTAGTAATTACCTTACCGCTTTGTTCTCTCTTTAATTTAAATTTCGAATCAGAAATTACCACTTCATCTAATTCGTTTACCTTTTCTTCTTGGTTTACTTCTTGCGCTGAAATAACCTGAGCTCCTAACATAATTAGCGTAGCCCCAAAAAACACTTTTTTGTTCATTTCCTAAATGACTTAATTTTACAATTACCGGAAAAAAGTATGCAGTTTACCCATACCTAAACTTCTATCCCGAAAGTTTGACATATCGAATTTAGGCAGGTCTCCTGGCTTACGTCTTATTGTTTACCTTCCCATTCCGAAAATGTCGAAACAGTGGTTATAAAGAAATAACAATAAGCGCCTACTACGTTACTGAAATAACAATCAGTCTCGATTTGGCAAAGTTTACAGTTGCGGGAACAGCTCAGGATTCATTCATTATAGATTTATAATTTATTCACCTGATTCCCTTTTAATTCTTAACACTTGAAAGTGTCTTAAAACCAAAATTCTGCGCGAATGTATCATATTTCTTCGAAAATGTGTTCTCTTTAATAAATAAATTAGTAATACTAGTATATTTACACTCTTAAAAACCACAAATGTTGTATTACGTAACAGGAGGAGAACGCTCAGGCAAAAGTAGTTATGCCCAAAATCTCGCATTAGAACTCTCGGATAATCCCACATATTTAGCGACTTCTAGGATTTGGGATGGAAACCATAGAGCACGTATTGATAGACATATTGCTGATCGAGACAATAGATGGGTCTCCATTGAGGAAGAAAAAGAGCTATCTAAAGTTGTCGATGATGATACCACAGTGGTTATTGATTGCGTAACTCTATGGCTTACTAATTTCTTTGTAGATACCAAAAATGACATTGAACTTTCTTTATTACAAGCAAAAGCAGAGTTTGATAAACTCTTAAAAATTAACGCTACTATTATCATAATATCCAATGAAATTGGAATGGGAGTCCACGCCTCGACAGAGATTGGTAGAAAATTTACAGAGTTACAAGGTTGGATGAATCAACATATAGCAAAACACGCTGATCAAGCAATACTAATGGTATCAGGAATACCTGTAAAAATAAAATAAATGAATTTCGAAATTTCTCCATTAGATAAGTCTTTAGAAAACGCAATACAACATAAAATTAATCTAAAAACTAAACCCGTTGGGTCCTTAGGCAAGCTTGAAAAAATAGCATTGCAAATAGGATTAATACAGCATAAAACAAATCCACAATTAAAACATCCAACAATTCTTGTTTTTGTTGGAGATCACGGAATCGCAGAAAAAGGTGAGGTAAATCCTTACCCGCAAATAGTTACGAAGCAAATGGTGTATAATTTTCTTAATGGTGGTGCAGCGATTAACTCATTTTGCATCCAAAATAAGATACATCTAGAAATTATTGATGCAGGAGTAAATCATGATTTTGATAATGTTCAGGGGCTAATTGATGCCAAAATAGCGTATGGAACTAAAAACTATGAAATAGAACCAGCAATGACAATAGATCAATGTAATAATGCTATTGCTAAAGCGTCTCGTATCGTTTTGGACACATTTCAAAACGGGTGTAATGTAATAGGTTTTGGTGAGATGGGAATTGGTAATTCTTCTGCAGCTGCATTATTGATGTCTCATTTTACAAAGATTCCAATTATGGAGTGTGTCGGTGCAGGGACTGGAGTTCAAGGAGACGCTATTAAAACAAAAAAAAGGATTTTAAAAACTGTTTTTGAAAAGCACAATCCCAATTCTCCTATAGAAGCACTCACTACTTTTGGAGGTTTCGAAATTGCCATGATTACTGGAGCAATACTTAAAGCTGCAGAATTGAAAATGACCATTCTTATAGATGGTTTTATCGTAACTGCAGCCCTATTGGCCGCTAATGCAATTAATAAAAACGTATTGGACTATTGTATTTTTGCACATTCATCCGAGGAACAAGGGCATCAAAAAATATTAAACTTTCTAGAAAAAACACCTTTATTAAATCTAGGAATGCGATTAGGCGAAGGTACTGGTGCAGCGGTTGCATACCCCATTTTAGAATCTGCGGTATCATTCCTAAATAATATGGCTAGTTTTGAAGAAGCAGAAGTTACTACAAACGAATAAAACCTACTTCTAAATGAAAAAAGGAGTCTTATCCATATTGATCGCTACAATTGGTTTTTTCTTTACATATAAATATCATACGTTAATGTATGAAATACAAAATAGTCTTATCACTGGAAAGGAAATAAATTTCCTTTTTATTAATGATCTAGCATCATTTAGAAAATTATTTAAAATAGTTATCATAAGCATCTCATTATTAAGTTTTTATTTAGGAATTGTGAGTGTTTTAAAGAAAAGTAAAATTGGAATAGTAGGTATAATACTAGCTAGTATATTATTCATCTCCGTCTTTATAAATTTCTGGAAGTATTTTATTTAAAACTATTTTAAAAACATTAATATACACCAAAATCTAAGAGTTAATATTTATGAAAAAAGAGATCCATATATTTTTTACTGCTCTTATGTTTTTCACAAGAATCCCTTGTCCTAAATGGGTCAATCACGATCCAGGGTATTTACGTAAGAGTTCTAAGTACTTTCCTTTAGTCGGTATTTTAATTGGAGGAATTGGAGCTTCAATATTCTATGGATTCTCTTTCTTGTTCTCACTAGAAATCTCTTTACTTCTTTCTATGTTTAGTACTATTTATGCCACAGGAGCATTTCATGAAGATGGATTTGCAGATGTTTGCGATGGTTTTGGTGGTGGTTGGACTAAAGAAAAAATTCTTTTGATCATGAAAGATTCCCGATTAGGAACCTATGGAACTATTGGAATTTTGTTATTACTGGCGATTAAATTTTCTGCTTTAAGAGAAATAGCTCCCGTATATATTCCGTTAATTATAATCTCTGGTCATAGTCTTAGTAGGTTTATAGCGACCACACTTATTTTTACACATCCATATGTTCGTGATACCGATGATAGCAAAGCTAAACCCGCAGCAAAGAGCATGAGTATTTCCATGCTTATGATTAGTGCTTTTTTTGGGATTGTTCCGTTAGTGTTTTTTCTAAATCCCTTAGTCTTTCTTACATTGATCCCTATGTATCTTTCTAAAATGTTTCTAGCAGCTAAATTTAAAAAATGGATAGGTGGCCAAACTGGTGATTGTGCTGGTGCGGTTCAACAGCTTAGTGAAGTAGTATTTTACCTTAGTATATTAGCATTGTGGAAATATATCTAGTAAGACATACGACTCCTGATATTCAAAAGGGAATATGTTATGGACAAAGTGACCTAGACATCACAGATACTTTTAAATCTGAGGTTATTAAAATTCATAATCAAATACCAACCAAAGAAATATCTAAGATTTATAGCAGTCCACTAAAACGGTGTAAAGTATTAGCAGAAACATTCTGTATCGAAACTATTTTTGATAACAGATTACAGGAATTAGATTTTGGTGATTGGGAATTAAAAAACTGGAATGACATTCCGCAAGAGGAACTAAATCCATGGATGGAAGATTTTGTAAATGTTAAGGTCCCCAATGGAGAATCTTATGTTATGTTACAGCATCGTATGATCCAGTTTTACAAATCTCTAGATCATTCTTTAAATAATAAAGTAATAATTGTAGCTCACGCGGGAGCCATAAGAGCTTTACTTGCTCATATTAGACAAATAGACCTCAAAGATTCTTTTAAAATAAAAATAAATTATGGAGATGTAATTAAAATCTAACCTAACCGTAGTGTCGCAAAATTATAGTTAGAAGAAGTTTCTTTTCCCACTACATGAACATCAAGTCGTTCTCTAAACAGCGGAGCATTTACCACTAATGTATGATACTCTCCATTTTCTCCACAAGCATCCACCCCTAAATTTTCTAAATCTTTGATAAGTTGTCTATCTATACTTCTTCCTAAAAAATCCGGTCCTAACGTATGATTACAAGAAACAATTAGGGCTTCAATTCCATGATCAATCATATTTAGCACCAACTGCTTTCTCGATTGTTGCCAGATAGGTAACATTGCTTTTAAATCTACAGCTTTGGACACTTTCTCCTCCCAGTCCCTATGAGATTGAATATCAATATCTCCAAAAACAGCAGATTTTAAATCATATAAATCGGTTAGCTCTTTTAAGTTTTCGATATACAATCGTTCATAATCAGTCCATGTACTTTCAAAAAAATGGATAGGTAACTTCATAGCACTTGCCTGCGCTCCCAATATTTCTTTTGGAATTCCATGTGATCTAGACCGATCGCCATATTCATTGAGTACATTTAATAAAACCGCAGGCTCATGGCCTTGTTCAATAGCAATATGCATTGCATAACAGCTATCTTTCCCTCCACTCCAAGAACACAAAAATGACATGTCATATTATTTATCTGTACAAATTAACGGTAAATCATTATACGTTTTCAAAAAATATATCGAAGTTTGAAAAATATTCTAAATCACATGAAGCATTTCTATATCCTATTTGCATTATTTCTTTCTTTTCAATCATGTAAAAAGGAAAATAAAGAAAAGGTGTCAATAGCAACACAAAAACTTGTAGAACAAAAAGTCCAGTACGCAATAGGATTTACTATTCAAAACAAAGAGACCTATAAAGAAATAAAGATTACCTCTCCGTGGCCAGATGCCAAAAGTTCATTTACATATATACTGCATCCTAAAGGAACTGAAAAACCAACAGTAAACGGAAAAGTTTCGTATATCCAAATTCCAGTAGATAAAACTGTAGTTACTTCTACCACAGATATACCAATGTTAGAATATCTGAAATTAGAGAATAAATTAATTGGTTTTCCTCATTGTGATTATATCTCCTCAGAAAAAACGAGGGATTTAATTGATAATGGTTCTATTACTGAATTAGGTAACAATGGTCATCTAAACACTGAACTCACATTAGAACTAGCACCAGAACTTATTATTGGATACTCTGCTACCGGTGATACCAAAACGTATGATTTATTAGAAAAAACAGGGATTCCTGTTGTTATGAACGGATCTTGGATGGAACAGCATCCATTGGGTCGTGCAGAATGGATAAAGTTTGTAGCAGCTTTTTATAACAAAGAAAAAGAAGCTGACAGCATTTTTAAGATGATTGAAAAAGATTATAATAAAGCAGCTACTTTAGCCAAAAATTCTCCAACATCTCCAACCATCTTATCCGGAAATATGTTTAAAGATGTATGGTATGTCCCTGGAGGAGATAGTTACGTTGCACAATTTTTAAAAGATGCTAACACAAAATATTTATGGGAGGAAACACCAAAAACAGGAAGCATTGCGTTAAATTTTGAAAGTGTACTTGAGAAAGCTCAAAACGCAGATCTTTGGATTGGTTCTGGATCTTCTAAATCTCTTTCAGAACTAAAAGAAAAAAACAATCGCTATACTTTTTTTGAAGCATTTAAAAATAAAACCGTATATTCTTCTACGTTAAAAACCGGTGCAAAAGGTGGGTTGATATATTATGAATTAGGTCCAATGCGTCCGGATTTAATTCTTAAAGATATAATCCAAATAGCACATCCCGAACTATTAACAGATTACGAACCTTATTTTTTCGAAAAACTGAACTAGTTGACCCCAAATAAATCATATAAAAGTGTTTTCATCATCATCATCATAGTACTCTTACTATGTTTTGTAGCTAATATAAGTCTTGGATCAGTATTAATTCCTTGGCTGGATACCCTAAAAAGTTTAGTAGGCATTTCGGTCGAAAAAGAATCTTGGAGACATATTATTATAGATTATAGATTACCGAAAGCTATTACTGCCGTAATTGTAGGAAGTGGATTAGGGATATCTGGACTATTAATGCAAACATTATTTAGAAATCCCTTAGCTGGACCTTTTGTTCTTGGTATCAGCTCTGGTGCAAGTCTTGGCGTAGCCTTATTGATTTTAGGAAGTGCATTAATAGGTGGAACCACGGCACTATTTTTAGTATCTAATTGGGGCTTAGTAGTTGCCGCTAGTCTAGGTAGTATATTAGTTTTATTTATGGTGATGTTGGTGTCAATTAGAGTTAGAGATACAATGGCAATTCTAATTATAGGATTAATGTTTGGTAGCATCACTGGAGCAATCGTAAGTGTACTTTCTTATTTTGCGCCGGCAGAGCAATTGCAGCGTTACATTTTTTGGGGATTTGGAAGTTTAGGAAATTTATCTTGGATCGATGTATTAATTTTTTCTTGTATTGCTTTATTAGGAATTGTATTAGCGGTTTTTGCAATAAAACCTTTAAACACATTATTACTAGGAGAAAATTATGCCCGTAGTCTTGGACTAAACATTAAAAAAAGTCGTTTCTTGATTATTTTAGCGACTGGATTATTAGCAGGAAGTGTTACAGCATTTGCTGGACCAATAGCTTTTATAGGGCTAGCGGTACCGCATTTAACAAGACAATTATTTCATACTTCGGACCATAAAACATTGATTCCTGCAGTAATGCTAATAGGTAGTTTAATCATGTTGGTTTGTGATATTATCTCACAATTGCCCGGAACTGAATATACATTACCAATAAATGCTATTACATCATTGATTGGAGCTCCAGTAGTCATCTGGTTATTAGTAAGAAAACGAAAAATGTTGTTTTAATTTAAGAAAATCAAGATAGTATAGAGTACCTAAAAAGATTCGATACTATATTAGATGAGTACATTACTATGGAAATAGAGTCATTAGATACTGAAAATCAAAATATCGTTCTAAAAACGGAAGATCTCTCTATTGGTTATAGTCAAAAAAATAATCTAGAAGTTGTAGCAGCAGATATCAATCTTAAATTATACGAAGGAGAACTTGTTGGGTTAGTTGGTGCAAATGGAATAGGAAAATCTACTTTGCTTAGAACACTATCTAAGGTACAGCCAGCATTACGTGGTGACATATTTTTATCTGATAAAGAAATTAGAAAATATAAAACTTCAGAATTAGCCTCGCAATTAAGTATCGTATTAACAGAACAGATTGCTTCAAAAAACCTAACTGTAAAAGAATTGGTTGCACTAGGAAGACAACCTTATACCAACTGGGTAGGTAAACTACTCGAGGAAGATATCGAAAAAATAAGAAAAGCTATAGAAGTTACTCATATAGAAGAACTCGTAGACAAAAGATGCTTCGAATTAAGTGATGGACAACTACAAAAAGTTCTTATAGCTCGAGCGATTGCGCAAGACACACCATTTATTATGTTAGATGAACCGACAACACATTTAGACGTTTATCATAAAGCATATATATTAAAGCTATTAAAACGTTTAGCCTTTGAAACTCAAAAGACGATTTTATTTTCCACACATGAGATTGATTTTGCAATTCAGTTATGTGATAAAATGATAGTCATGAATTCAGAAGGTTTCGAATTTGGCCGACCTAAAGAACTAATCCAATGTCTAGCATTTTCCGCTCTATTTCCAGAAGACCTTATTTTATTTGATCCGGAAACCGGAAGTTATAAAGTTAGGCACTAACTTTCCTAGTACAAATCACAAAGACATTCATCGAATAAACAACCCTTTTATAGAAAAAACGTATAATTTCTGTGTGGTTTACTCGGCCATTTTATACCTAAAACCAATACCTTCGCCGCTCAAATAAAACCTTAACAAAATGAACAAAATTTTTAGACTCAAATCAATCGCATTATTATCTGCTGTAACACTATTTATTACAAGTTGTAGTTCTGATAGTAATGATGATATTTTTATTGATCCTACTGACCCTACTACTTTTGATGGCGAACTTTCTGTTTTCGAAACAGGAAATGACAATCGCACAGTAACTATCGACGGAGCTAATGTATCTGGAACTAATGCAACTGTAAAAGTTTCTTTTCAATCCTCTAGTAATACAATGAGACGATTATATGTAACTCAAAATGTCTCTGGTTTTGGAGCGGCACCTTACGATTTTTCGGTTGCAGGTGTAACTGTAGATGATAAAAAAGACGGTTCTTTAGATCTATCATCTGATAATGGTGATGCATTCGAATTTGCAATTCCATTCCCAGTGCCTACTAGTGCGGATAGTAACATTGTATATACTATATGGGCCACAACTGGTCGTGGTGACTTTAGAGATATCTCTAAAAGAAATGCTATTAGTGATACTGCTATAGGAACTATTACTATTACTGGTAGTGGAACAAGTACTGCTAATGGTATAAAAACATTTACAAGTACACTATTAGCTGCACCTCTTGGTGATGGTTCTTCTGATACTTTTATGTCTGTATTTAACAATAAAGTTTACAAAATAAGTGAAGGTGAAGAAACAGCTGCTTTATGGGATTTTGGATATTATTATGGATTTACCCAAAATGCATCCCTTGCTTCAACTTCAAACTATCCTGAGCTTTTTGACACTGATAATGACAATGTTGCTGACGCTGCGGTATCTGGTCTTACCGGTGTAGCCCAAGATGAATTAAATAAATTCTATATTGCTACTTCGACTATTGATTTTGATGCTATTACTAGTGCCTCTGATCTAGATGTAATAACTCAGGCAACGACAGAAAGAGTTACAGGTCTATCAATGGGAGATGTTTTAGAATTTACAGATCAATATGGAAAAAAGGGTATGATCAAAGTTACAAACATTACCGGAACTGATGGTAACGACGGATCGATCACTCTTGACATCAAAGTTCAGATATAACCATAACACTTATATATATTTTAAATGGCTATTCGTTTTTCGGGTAGCCATTTATTTTTATAACTAAAAAGAAATGGTTGTATCCAGATTCTTACTTAATTTTGTAATAAACTATTGATTTGAAAAACCTCAAAGAAATTATCATTCAAATTGTACAATGGGGGACTACTCCAAAACTTCCTATTGAGAATAAAGAACTTGTTTTAAAACAAACTATGATATCTTTATATCAAGAATATCTAGCGATTGCAGGACATACTCCAGAAGACGAACAAGAATATCCAGAAGCTCCAGAATTTAATTTCGAAAAGATCTCTAATACTATTAGATCTAATTTTCCAAAATTAGGATTTTATCAAATGATTTTAGATCCTTTTGAAATGACCAAGCCCGATAATGGACTTGGCGATGCTAATGATGATTTATCTGATATTATCAAAGATCTAATGGAGGTTCAATGGAGATTCGAAAACACAAGTGATAAAGATGCTTTGTGGTATTTTGAATTTATTATGCGTAATCATTCTGAGAGACATATTGTTAATATTTTAAAAACATTAAAAGATTTAGAAGAACAATCATAATTTGATTATTTACTCTTACTTCTTTTCGACTTATACTGGCTAAATTTTTATCTTTGAAAAAACTACTCTTAAGGCAAGCTCTTGAGCATTTGTGGTAAACTTATTTTTTTATCTTGAGGCAAGCCTCGGAAAATCAAAATCTCGATTATCGAGTAAACAAAAAATTACATGTCAGAATACATATTGCTAGTCGTTGCAGTCGTTGCAATTATAATAGGTTTTTTTATAGGTAAATACGTGGCATCACTTAAAAACAAAAGTGATCAAAGTACGTTAAACGAACGCTCTAATCAGTTACAATTACAGTTAGAAGAAGCAAAAAAAACTTCTGAACAACAGCTAGAACTCGCAAAACAACAACAGCAAGTACAAAAAGAAGCTTTAGAAAAACAACTTTCTAACACCGCTAAGGAAAGAGATGAGATTCGGAGAGAAAAAGATTTTCTCAATACTGAACTTACCCGACGTAATGCCGAGTTTGAGAACTTACAACTCAAAAACCAAGAACAAAAGGAAGAAGTTGGAAAACTGCAAGAAAAATTTACAAAAGAATTCGAAAATCTAGCGAATAAAATTTTAGACGAAAAATCCAATAAATTTACGGAACAGAATAAAGAAAATATTAAAAACATTCTGAATCCTTTGCAAGAAAAAATCAACACTTTTGAAAAAAAAGTAGAACAAACTCATAAAGAAAGTATCGATTATCATGCTGCATTGCGACAACAGATTGTAGGACTGAAAGACCTCAATGAACAGATGAGCAAAGAAGCTACGAACTTGACCAAAGCCTTAAAAGGTGATAGTAAAATGCAAGGTAATTGGGGGGAACTGGTTCTAGAACGTGTACTCGAAAAATCTGGACTAGAAAAAGATCGAGAATATTTTGTACAACAAAGTTTTACTACTACCGATGGCCAACGTGTTTTACCGGATGTAGTGATTCACTTACCTGATAGTAAGAAAATGGTCATCGATTCTAAAGTCACGCTAACTGCCTATGAACGATATGTGAATGAAGATGATGAAAACTTAAGAACTACATATCTAAAAGAACACATCACATCCTTAAGACGTCATATCGATCAACTCTCAGAAAAAAATTATCAGGATTTATACGATATCGAATCACCTGATTTCGTATTACTTTTTGTACCTATAGAACCCGCTTTTGCTATTGCAATTAATGAAGACAGTAAACTGTACAATCAAGCGTTTGAAAAAAATATAGTTATTGTAACTCCATCTACACTTTTAGCAACGTTACGCACCATTGATACTATGTGGAATAACGAAAAACAACAACGTAATGCGATAGAAATTGCGAGACAAGCAGGTGCACTTTATGACAAATTCGAAGGGTTGGTTAAAGATCTGACTGGGGTAGGAAAAAAGATCGATGATGCTAAAAAAGATTATTCTTCTGCGATGAATAAGTTAGTAGAAGGCCGTGGTAATCTGATTACCAGTGTAGAGAAACTTAAAAAAATGGGAGCGAAAGCTAAGAAATCCCTACCAGAAGCAATTATAAAACGAGCCTCTGAAGATAACGACATTTAATTTTCACTTATGGAAGCAGACATTACTCAGATCATCATACAATTATTCATTGGATTAGCATATGCAATTCCAACATTATTCTTTATTATAATAAGCATCTATTATTTACTAAAAATGGGATCTCAAATTGACGGTATTCTAATTTTAGCAGGTAATGTGATCATATTCTTATGTATCGTTATTGGGCGAATACTATTTATACAATTTGCTTTTTATCAAAAATGGGAAGGTACTATTTATTCCTACATAACAACAGCTATTAGCATCGTATCCGTTATTGGAAGTATACTATTTGCTGTTGGGGTATTTCTTTTAATGAAAAAAGTGATCAAAGCAAAATCATTAACTTCATGAAAACGATCCACACACTCATTTTTTTAGTATTTATTGGGCTTTTTACCGAAACAAGTATTGCGCAACAGCTCTATTTCCCAGAACGAGGAAATTGGAATGAAAAGAGTCCTACCGAATTTAATATCGATTCTGCAAAGCTTAACGAAGCTGTTGAGTATGCCAAGGATCAAGAATATTCCGGATCTAGAGATCTACGACAAGCAATACTAAAAGGTTTTGAAAGAGAACCCTATCATAAAATTTTGGGACCTACCAAAAAAAGAGGTGCTCCAGCAGGTTTAATTCTAAAAGACGGATATATTATTGCTAAATGGGGTGATATAGATCGTGTAGACATGACTTTTAGTGTTACCAAAAGCTACCTATCAACCATCGCAGGTTTAGCATTAGATAATAAGTTAATTAGTTCTGCAGATGATTTTGCCTACAACTATATTTGGGATAACACATATGATGGTAACCATAATAAAAAAATTACCTGGAGACATTTACTTACACAATCATCTGATTGGTCCGGACAATTATGGGGTGGTTATGATTGGGCAGATCGTCCTCCAAAAACAGGTGACATCGATAATTGGAAGTTCAGAAAACTACAAGAACCAGGTAGCGTTTTCGAATATAATGATGTTAGAGTAAACGTATTATCCTATTCACTCCTAAACATTTGGAGAAAGCCTTTACCACAAATTCTTAAGGAAAAAATAATGGACCCTATTGGAGGTTCGACTACTTGGAGATGGTATGGATATGATAATTCTTGGGTTACTATTGATGGTATCCAAATGCAATCCGTAAGTGGTGGCGGTCATTCTGGCGGTGGTTTATTTATCAACACTAAAGATCACGCTCGTTTCGGACTACTATTTATGAATAATGGGAAGTGGAATAACAAACAATTGATTTCAGAAAATTGGATTACAGAAGCTACTAAATCTTCTAAAGCCAATTCGAATTATGGATTTATGTGGTGGTTAAACCAAAAAGGATCTCGTCATTGGGAAGGGCTTCCGGAGCATCTATTTTATGCTGCGGGATTTGGGGGTAATTTTATTGTAGTCGATCAAATACAAAATATTGTTATTGTAACTAGATGGTTAGAACCCAATAAAATAGATGAATTCGTTACTAAGATTTATGATTCTTTCTAAAAATTTTACCTCTATATTTGTAGTAATTTTAAAACTCAGCTTATGATATGTTTCACACTTGTATCAAAAAAAAACAGCATTTACGCCGTTCTTTTTTTAATAATTTTGGGAATTACAAGTTGCACTAAAGATGCAGACAATCTTACGTTTACCGCTATTACTTCTATAGAAGGTATCGCTCCAGAAAGTGGGCCAGGAGATACCGAAGTTACAATTACTGGTATTGCCTTTGATACCGATCAAAATGCTACTTCTGTTTTTTTTAATGATGCAGAAGCTATTATAAACTCTATTACAGCTACAGAAATCAAGGCTATTGTTCCAAGAGGCGCACAAACTGGAATCGTCAAAGTAGTGACGCAAGGAGAAGAAACCTTAGGACCAGAGTTTACATATATAATCACACCAGCACAAGTAAGCACGCTAATACGCAGTGAAGTATCTGGTGATGTAGATGGACCTGTCGCAGAAGCATCTTTTTCTTCTCTATGGAATATTGCAGAAGATAATGAAGGTGCTATTTATATAACGGATTATGGTAATAATAAAATTAGAAAAATTGATGTCAACAATATTGTAAGTACCGTTGCCGGAATGACAGGAGTTACCGGATCAGTTGACGGCACATTAGCCGAAGCTACTTTTTCGAATCCGAGAAGTATGATCATAGATCCTGACGGGAATCTTGTATTGGTTGATTTCAATAACAACAATGTTAGAAAAATAGACCTCACTAATCAAACAGTTGAAACTATTGCAGGAACTGGAGAATTCGGATTGGTTAATGGAATTGGCAGTATCGCTCAATTTTCTTCCCCTATTGGGCTTGCTATTGATAGTTCTGGAAACCTATATGTAAGTGATTTTTCAGCTGCTACTATCCGAAAAATTACGCCGGACAATGTCGTTAGTACCTTTATAGGAACCGGAGAGGTAGGTTCTATAGATGGTCCTGCCGATGTAGCTCAAATTGGTTTTGTTACAGGAATGGAGTTTGATAATGACGGTAATCTCATATTTGGTGATGGTAATAGGATACGACAAGTAACTCCAGAAAGAGTGGTATCTACAATCGCAGGTACGGGAGTTGATGGTGATGTTGATGGAGAAAGCGATATCGCTCAATTTGATGGTCTACTTGATTTAGATATTGATTCTGAAGGAAATATTATTGTTGTAGACTTTGGTAATAAAAAAATACGCCAGCTTAGCCCAGAAGGTATCGTAAGCACACTTGCAGGTACCGGAGAAATTGGTTTTATGGATGGTGTTCCAACTATAGCTACATTTAATAACCCTAGAGGTCTGTTGGTTGGAGAAAATGATATTATTTATATATCAACAGATGATAGTATCAGAATTATAACACCAGAATTTTAGTAAATATTTTTTGATGAAAAAAACGCTGTTTTTCATAATTTTAGGAATTGTACTTTTGTTTACCTTATGGTATACTTCTGTATATTTTGCCACGTATAGTGAAGGTGTACGTAGCGGTGAACTTATAAAATTTAGTAACAAAGGTATTGTTTTTAAAACCTGGGAAGGTGAGATCAGTCAAGGGATTTCGGGAGCTCAAATATTTAGTTTTTCTGTGGAAGACAGGAATGATCAAGTCATTAAAAAACTAGAAGAATATCAAGGAAGATATGTAAAGCTAAAGTACAAAGAACGTTTTGCTACCGTTTCTTGGCTAGGAGATTCTAAGTATTTTGTAATTGATGTAGAGGAAGAAGAATCGCCTCATTTTAGAAAATAATACTCGAAAATAACTCTTTATTAAAAAACAGAAATGAAAAAATTTAAAACCGCTAGAGAATCCAGAGTTGTCATTTCTGAATTAATGCTTCCCTCCCATTCTAATTTCAGTGGTAAAATTCATGGTGGCTATATCTTATCACTAATGGATCAAATTGCTTTTGCTTGCGGATCTAAACATTCCGAAGCATACTGCGTTACCGCCAGTGTGGATAAAGTTGATTTCTTAAAACCAATAGAAGTTGGGGAATTAGTAACTATGAAAGCCTCTGTAAATAATGTGGGAAAGACTTCTATGGTTGTTGGTGTAAGAGTAGAATCCGAAAATATTATGACTGGCAAAGTAAAACACTGTAACTCTAGTTACTTTACAATGGTTGCTAAAAATGACCAAGGAAGTAGTGTACCCGTTCCTGGTTTAATTTTAGAAAATGAAACAGCAGTACGACGTTTTGTAAGAAGCATTATTCGTAAAGAAGATGCAAAATCACGAAGAGATCGATTTAAAGCTTCAGAATTTCAACTAGAAGATCACTTAGAACTACTAAAAGAATATAATGTTCAGATCGATCTATAATTTATCCAAAATCTTAGCGTTATACTTGTAAAATCAGGAATCTTATTAATTCCTGGAATATTTGCTATATTGAAGAAAAAAATAATACCTATGAAATCCCCAATACTATTAGTTACATTACTCGTATTTACATTATTTAGTTGCAGTAGTAGCGATGATGGCACTACAGAGCCAGAAGTACCTATAGATCCAGATCCAATTCCGGGTCAGACTTCTACTTATGTTGGTCATGTAAAAGCAATTATTGACAGTAACTGCACAGAATGTCACGGAACTCCGTTACAAAATTCTGCTCCAATGGCATTAGAAACTTTTCAGGAAGTAGTGAATGCAGTAAATGACAGAAATCTATTTAGTTTTATCACTACAAACAATGCTTTTAATGTAATGCCTCCTTCAGATAATGGAGGAAGAATGCCGCAAGCTACTATTGATATTGTAGAGGATTGGATTGCAGATGGTCTTTTAGAACAATAATCCTATTTAAATAAATTGGATTCATTATACCAAAAACTGAAACAGGTCTGGTTTATCATTTAGGTAATCACCAAAAAAGCTATATTGCTTCATTCTGGAAATTAAAGGCTCTAGATCTTTTTTATCTTTGAGTTCTATACCAACAACGGCTGGACCATTTTCTCTACTTGACTTCTTTGAATATTCAAAGTGAGTGATATCATCGTTTGGTCCTAAAACTTCTCCTACAAATTGTTTTAAGGCTCCAGCTCTTTGAGGAAAACGAACGATAAAATAATGTTTTAAATCAGCATACAATAAGGCTCTTTCTTTAATTTCTGCTGTTCGAGTAATATCGTTATTACTTCCACTAACAATACAAACTACATTTTTTCCTACTATTTTTTCCTTATAGAATTCCAAAGCGGCTAAAGTTAATGCTCCCGCAGGTTCTACTACAATGGCATCTCTGTTATACAAGTCTAAAATAGTTTGACATACCAATCCCTCTGGAACTGTCATCATATCCGATAAATATGATTTACAAATATCAAAGTTAAGATCGCCGACTTTTTGTACAGCTGCTCCATCAATGAATTTATCAATATCAAAAATTTCGGTGTTCTTATTTTCCTTTATAGAAGTTAACATAGAAGCCGCCCCTTGCGGCTCCACACCAATAATTTTTGTTTTAGGAGATAATGCTTTCATAGCACCACATAGTCCGGAAGCGAGACCACCACCACCAACAGCTACGAATATATAATCAATAGGTTGATCCACTTGATCAAATATTTCTAAACCAATAGTTCCTTGCCCCTCTATTGTCTTAGGATCATCAAATGGATGAACAAACGTTTTTCCTTCTGCAATACAAGCATTCTTTGCTGCTTTTGATGCATCATCAAAAGTATCACCTTCCAAAACAATTTTCACCTTTGATCCGCCAAACATTTGAGTTTGTTCTACTTTTTGTTTAGGAGTTACAGATGGCATATAAATAGTCCCTTGTATTCCTAGATGATGGCAAGCAAACGCAACACCTTGTGCATGGTTTCCAGCGCTAGCACACACAACTCCTTTAGTTAACTGTTCTTTTGTTAAAGAACTAATTTTGTTAAAAGCGCCTCTTATTTTATAGGATCTAACACGTTGTAAATCCTCTCTTTTTAATAAAATATTAGCATCGTATTTACGTGAATACCGAATGCTATTCATCAGAGGTGTAACCATAGCAACCTCTTTAATATTAGAAGATGCTTTTTTGATGTCTTCTAATTGAGGGAAATATGTCGTCACTTCTGTATTCATTTTCTATACTCTCATATTTTATCTGCCAGTCTGAGTCCATCAAAGATTACACAATACACATCTCAAAAAACTTCGACAGACCCAGCTAGACAAATAAATTATTATACTATTGGTTTAATCTGTTATTTCTATTGTTTTAGTTGACAGATTGAACTCGTAAACAATCATTTAGGATAACCTACTATTGTTAAATTACTCGTTTCATAGCCGTCATAGAAGCTCTCAATCTAGCTCCTACCACCTCTATTGGATGATTTCTTAAAGCAGCGTTTACTTCAATTAACTTTGCGTTATCTACTCCATTGTTCTTACCTTGATCAAATGCTTTTCCGATTACATCGGTATCTATTTTCTTCATAAAGTTTCCTAATAAAGGCTTACACGCATGATCAAATAAATAACAACCATATTCTGCTGTATCAGAAATCACTCTATTCATTTCGAATAATTTTTTACGAGCTATTGTATTTGCGATAAGCGGTGTTTCGTGTAAAGACTCATAGTAAGCAGATTCTTCAATAATACCAGAAGAAGTCATTGCTTCAAAAGCAAGCTCTACTCCTGCTCTTACCATAGCTACCATTAACACTCCATTATCATAAAACTCTTGCTCAGAAATTTCTACATCTCCTGCCGGTGTTTTTTCAAAAGCTGTTTCTCCTGTAGCCGCTCTCCAAGACAATAGATTCTTATCATCATTTGCCCAATCCTCCATCATGGTTTTAGAGAAATGTCCTCCTATAATATCATCCATATGCTTTTGGAACAATGGACGCATTATTTCTTTTAATTCTTCAGACAATTCAAATGCTTTTATCTTAGAAGGATTAGACAATCTATCCATCATATTCGTAATTCCACCATACTTTAATCCTTCAGTAATAGTTTCCCATCCATATTGAATCAGTTTTGAAGCATATCCTGCATCTATTCCTTTTTCAACCATCTTATCAAAACAAAGGATCGATCCGGTCTGCAAAAGACCACAAAGAATTGTTTGTTCTCCCATTAAATCAGATTTCACTTCTGCTACAAATGAAGATTCTAATACACCTGCTCTATCACCACCAGTACCTACGGCATAAGCTTTTGCTTGTGATAACCCGAAACCTTTCGGATCGTTTTCAGGATGCACTGCTATTAATGTTGGTACTCCAAAGCCTCTTTTATACTCTTCTCTAACTTCAGAACCTGGACACTTAGGCGCTACCATAATAACCGTAAGATCATCACGTACTTGCATTCCTTCTTCTACGATATTAAATCCATGTGAATACGACAATGTCGCTCCTTTTTTCATTAAAGGCATTACAGTATTTACTACTTGAGTATGTTGTTTATCTGGTGTTAGATTAATTACCACATCTGCATTAGGAACTAATTCTTCATAAGTTCCTACAGCAAAACCATTCTCTGTAGCATTCTTATAAGATTGTCTCTGTTCTTTGATTGCAGCTTCGCGAAGCGTATATGAAATATCTAATCCAGAATCTCTCATATTAAGACCTTGATTCAGTCCTTGAGCTCCACAACCTACAATTACTATTTTTTTCCCTTTTAATGCATTGACTCCATCCGTAAATTCAGAAGAGTCCATAAATCTACATTTCCCTAATTGTGTTAATTGATCTCTTAATGATAGCGTATTAAAATAATTTGCCATTTCCTTCTAATTTGTGGTTACTTCCGCTTTTGCGGAAATCTATTTAATTTTGATTTCTAGTTGTTTTTCTTTTTGTAAATATCAAGCTACTTCTATTCCAAAGCTTTCGATTATTTTAGATATATGCATCTTTTCTTTTGTCACGGCAATTCTACCAGAACGTACAAATTGCATTAACCCATAAGGCTCTAGCTTATCATATAACTCTTCTACTTCCTTGCGCCTTCCTGTTTTTTCTAATACAAAAAACTCTGGCGTAACAGTTACAATATTGGCATTACTTTCTTTAATAACGTTTTGTATTTGTCGTTCTTCAAATAATAATTTAGAAGCAACTTTGAATAGCGCAGTTTCTTGATAGATTGTTTCATCATCTTTATGATAAAAAGCTTTGATAACTTCTATTTGCTTTTCTATCTGACCTACTAATTTCTTAACCTGTTCTTCTGTTATTTTTACAACAATGGTAAACCGAAAAACATCTTTAATTTCTGAGACTGAAGCAGTCATACTATCTAAATTGATATGACGCTTTAGAAAGATTGCAGATATCCTATTTAGCAATCCTATATTATTCTCAGTATATACTGATATGGTATAACATTCTCTCTCCATAACTAACTCAATCTTATATCTGAAACCGATGCTCCTGTTGGGATCATCGGAAATACATTATTTTCCTTTTCTACGCATACTTCTAAAAAGTAAGGTTCTTTTGAAGCTATCATCTCTTTAATAGCATCTCCTAACTCTTCTCTTTTAGTAACTCTTTTCGCATCAATATGATACCCTTTTGCAATCGTTACAAAATCTGGATTCACCATTTCCGTGGAAGCATACCTTTTGTCAAAAAACAATTGTTGCCATTGACGCACCATTCCCAAAAAGTCATTATTTAATACCACAATCTTTACAGGAACCTTTGTTTGAAAAATAGTTCCCAATTCTTGTATGGTCATTTGATACCCACCATCACCTATGATGGCTACAACTTCTCGTTCTGGAGCTCCCATTTTTGCTCCGATCGCTGCTGGCAAGGCAAATCCCATAGTTCCTAAACCTCCAGAAGTTACATTACTTTTTGTTCTCACAAATTCTGCATATCGACAAGCAATCATTTGATGCTGTCCAACATCAGACACGATCACGGCATCTCCTTTAGTTTCTTCATTAATTCCTCTAAGTACTTCTCCCATAGAAAGACCATCCTTAGAAGGATATAATTCTTCTTTGATTACTTTATCATATTCAATAGTATCAAAGTCTTTAAATTCTTGTAACCAAGTTTTATGAGTATTAGACTTTACTAAATCAAGAATATCCGACAACGTATTCTTCACATTACCCATAACAGCAACATCTACTTCTACATTTTTATTAACTTCTGCAGGATCTATTTCAAAATGAATAATCTTTGCCTGTTTAGCATAGGTTTCTAAATTACCAGTAACACGATCATCAAAACGCATTCCTATAGCTATTAACAAATCACATTCATTAGTAAGCTTGTTAGGTCCATAGTTACCGTGCATCCCTACCATACCTACATTTAAATCGTGAGAAGTTGGTAATGCTGATAATCCCAAAATTGTCCAAGCAGCAGGAATACCTGCTTTTTCTACAAAACTTCTTAGTTCCTCTTCTGCTTCACCAAGAATTACACCTTGACCAAAAACAATCATCGGTTTTTTTGCTTCATTAATTAAATCCGCAGCTTGTTTTAATGTTTCAGGATCCGTTTCAGGAATCGGTTTATAGCTTCGTACTCCTTTACATTTTTGATACTTAAAATCAAGTTCACCAAACTGAGCGTCTTTAGTTATATCGATCAGAACAGGTCCTGGACGACCTGAGCGCGCAATATAAAATGCTTTGGCTAACACAGAAGGAATATCTTCAGCTTTAGTAACCTGATGATTCCATTTAGTAATTGGCGTAGAAATTCCTATAATATCCGTTTCCTGAAAGGCATCAGATCCTAATAAATGAGATCCCACTTGTCCAGTAATACAAACCATCGGTGTAGAATCTATTTGAGCGTCTGCTATACCAGTCACAAAATTAGTTGCTCCTGGACCAGATGTAGCTATCGCCACTCCAACTTTTCCACTTGTTCTTGCATATCCTTGAGCGGCATGAGTCGCACCTTGTTCATGTCTGGTAAGCACGTGATGAAGTTTATCTTGAAACTTATATAGTTCATCATAAACTGGCATAATTGCTCCTCCAGGATATCCATAAATTAAATCCACACCTTCTGCAAGTAAACAATGTATTACTGCTTCTGCACCTGTCATATGACCCGTGGTTTCTTTTGCTTCTTTTTCTATTGTCTGCGTTTGTGTTTCCATTACGCTATATATTTTTATATTTCAGTCATGCTGAAATGTTCTTTAGAACTCATCTGTAACACATCCTCGTGATGCAGATGAAACTGTATTGGCATATTTATACAAAACTCCTTTTTTGAATTTCAATGGTGGTTGAACCCAAGAAGCTTTTCTTCTTTTAATTTCTTCCTCTTTTATAGCGACTGTGATAGAATTTGTTTCTGCATCGATTGTAATAACATCTCCATCTTCTACTAATGCAATCAAACCACCTTCTTGTGCTTCTGGAGTGATATGCCCTACTACAAACCCGTGCGTTCCGCCAGAGAATCTTCCGTCAGTAATTAATGCAACATCTTTACCAAGGCCCGCTCCCATGATTGCCGCTGTTGGTTTTAACATTTCTGGCATTCCGGGACCTCCTTTAGGACCTTCGTACCGTATGACGACTACATTACCTTTTTCTACTAATCCATCTCTTATACCATCATTAGCATCATATTCACTATTAAAGACTTTTGCTTTCCCTTGAAAACGAAGTCCTTCTTTTCCTGTAATTTTAGCAACACAACCATCTTCAGCCAGATTACCAAACATAATTCTTAAATGACCTGTTGGTTTGATTGGATTTTCTAATGGTTTTATTACATCTTGCCCCTCTGTAAGATCTGGAACATCTAATAAATTCTCGGCTAGTGTTTTTCCTGTTACTGTTAGACAATCTCCATGCAATAACCCCTTCTTTAATAAATATTTAAGTACTGCAGGAACACCTCCTACTGCATGCACATCTTCCATCAAATATTTCCCACTTGGTTTTAAATCCGCTAAGAATGGAGTTTCATCACTTATTCTTTGAAAATCCGCTAACGTAAACTCTACATCTGCAGCCCTAGCTATTGCCAGAAAATGCAATACCGCATTCGTAGAACCTCCAAGTACAGTTACCAAACGAATCGCATTTTCTAAGGATTTTTTGGTTACAATATCTAATGGCTTAATATCTTTTTCTAAAAGAGTTCGCATCGCACGTCCTGCCGCGATACTTTCTTCTTCTTTATTTTTACTAATTGCTGGATTTGAAGAATTATAAGGCAAAGACATTCCTAAGGCTTCGATTGCAGAAGCCATTGTATTTGCTGTATACATTCCTCCACAGGCACCTGCTCCGGGAACGGCTTTTTTAATTACGCTTTTATATTCACTATTCTCCATAGTTCCAGCTACCTTCTCTCCCCAAGCTTCAAACGCCGAAACAATATCCAGTTTCTTTCCTTCGTGACATCCAGAAGCTATAGTTCCTCCATACACTAAAATTGATGGTCGGTTTAATCGAATCATAGCCATCAACGCACCTGGCATATTTTTATCACATCCTACTACAGTGACCATACCATCATAAGACATTGCCTGAACAACTGTCTCCATAGAATCAGCAATTACATCTCTAGAAGGTAACGAAAAACGCATTCCGGGAGTTCCCATAGAAATACCATCACTAACACCAATCGTATTGAATATTAGACCAACAACATCTTCTTCTTTTGTTCCTTGCTTTACTAATTTTGCCAAATCATTAAGATGCATATTACAAGGATTACCTTCATAACCTGTACTTGCAATTCCCACTAGAGGCTTGTTAAAATCTTCATCAGTCAAGCCAATTGCATGAAGCATTGCTTGCGCTGCTGGTTGTGTATCGTCCTGTGTTACCTGTTTACTATATTTATTAATACTCATCCTTTTTGAATGTGAATTTTTTGATAATTATCTAAAATTTTAACTGGTTTTTTATCAAATTCATATTTAATCAAATAAACCTTAGCATAAAATTATTTCGTAATGACTAAACTGTTGAATTTTATTCAATAAGCTTACAACATCCAACTACCACTAAACATGTCTTAACAATTGATATACAGATGTTTATATTCATTTTATTTACAATCACTATTTGTTAAATTTTTATTTTATTATAGATTCTAGCAAAAAAAATCCCTTCCAGAAACGAAAGGGATTTTTGTTTAATACGTAAGATCAATATCCCTATCATCCTGATGAAATAATCACCACGATACTAATAATATTGACAATAATGATATTTTGTATTTGTATTTTCATTTTTAAATATGGTTCAAAAAAAATCCCTTCTAAATTAAGAAGGGATTTTTAATATATTGTAAATTACAAATACCCTTCTCATCGCAGTGAAATAATCACGACGTTGATAATGATATTAATAATATTAGTGTTGTTCTTTTTCATGTATGCCGTAAATATAACGAAATATATTTTTGAAAAACAAATTGTATTTAATAAACGAAGATATTAATCCAACTTAAATAAATTATTTTTCATACAATATATAACCAAACCAACTCGAGTCTTAACTTGAAGTTTTTTAAATACCGATTCCCTATAATTTTCAATTGTTTTAGGACTAAGATTCATTTCGCCAGCAATGCTTTTATATGTTAATTCTGAGCATGCATACTTTAAAAAAGTCCACTCTCTATCAGTTAACTTATCTGCTAGATTTTGACCAATATCTGCATCCGTTTTTTCAGAGTATTTTAACGCCGTTTCTATTTTACTAGAATAATAAAATCCTTGCTCTATTACCATTTTCATAGCAAACTCGAAGTTCTCAGGATGAATATCTTTTAATAAATATCCTCTCGCTCCTGCTCTTAGCATTTTTATAATAGTCTCCTCATCATCTTCCATCGTCAATGCTAACACCTTCTGCTCCGGTTGATTTTCTTTTAACCATTGCATCGTCTGGATACCATCCATAACCGGCATTTTTACATCTAGCAATATTAATTCGGGCTTCTTTCTTTTATGTAGATAATATTGTGTTAGTTCTTTTCCGTTTTTTAAAATAGCTAACACCTCATACCCTTCTAGATTAGTAATAAGACTTTCTAGTGATTGTGCGAATAGAAGATGATCATCTACAATAACTACCGTTTTTTTCTTCATTTCCGTTTAAGTTTTATTAAACTTTGTCCTCTTCTTTAAATGGATATCGCAAGGTAAGCAATACTCCTTTACCGGACTCAGAAAAACAATCTAAACTTGCATTAACAAGAGACGCCCTACTTTTCATATTTAGTAATCCAGAGTTGGCTTGTACTGATTCCATATCATACCCCACACCATCATCTTTTATAACAATGGTCAAATCCTGAGGAGTATAATTTAATTTTACTAGTAGATGTGATGCTTCTGCATGCTTAATAGTATTAGAGAAAAACTCCTGAACAATACGATATATAATAATTTCATCTTTAGGATTGATAAGCACTTCTTCTCCATCTACAATTAACTCGGGAGTTAAAAAATTCAGTTTTTTGAATCTGTCTAATTCCACTTGGATGGATTTTTCTAACCCTATATTTTGGATAACCTCATGATTTAAGGTTTTTGATAGGTTTCTTATTTCTTGTAGACTGTCGCCTACCAAACCTCTTATATCTTGCACAGATTCCTTGATTTTAGGCTCTAGATTAGAGCTTAGGATATTGATCTGCATCACTGCAGTAGATAACAACTGACCAATATTATCGTGCAGCTCCCAACTTACATTTTTTAATGTTTGTTCTTGGATCTCTAATTTGGAGTTTTGTAGTTCTTCTTCGAAACGTTGCTGTGCTTTAAATTTTTCTAACAAAAGTTTGTTTTTTCGTCTCTGGAAAGCAACAAAAAATATAATACCGAATATCACAAAGAATAAGATAATAGCAGTAAAATAAACTAATAATAAGATTTGTTCTTTTTCGAGCATACAATGAAACCTAGAATATAACAAGTATACATAAAAATATTAGCTAATGTCAAAATTATTCTTTGAATCTCAACAAATTCCTCACTTTTAGAATTACTATAATACGTGTCATAGATAAAAATAGGATTAACTACTAAATGAAACACCAATGCTCCAATGGAGACATAAAAAGGTATGTTTTTATAAAAATTAAGTATTTTATCACTCTTTAATAATTGAAAATAAAAGTAAATAACAGAAAACAATAATAACAATGTACCCAAAATATCAGTAAAAGATGAAATAGCCTCGAAAAAAATTCCTGAAAAAATCAAGTTTAAAATAGCTAAGAAAAGATAAATAATAAATAAAAAACCTGCATACCTAGCATTCTTCTTATCCTCTATTAACGATGAAAAGTAAAAAAGATAAAAACCATAACTTATTACCTGATATATATTATAAATCCAAATGTTATCCTCAAATAATGTCCCTCTTAAGAAAGAAAAAAAATCCAAATAAAAAATACTAGCTGGTAGCCACCCAAAAACTAATTCCACGGAAACAGTAAACCACAAATAATACACAAAGTACCGAGATAATTGATCATCACGATACTTTGTTAAATAAAAAATTCCTATTACTGCACCTAATATTTCAAAGACATTAATAATTATTTGTGTAGTAACAACCAGATCGTACATCCAAATAACGATTTAATAATCAAAGGGAGGGTTACCACTACCACCTCTATTAAAAGCAGGAATATCATAATTATTTTCTGGATCACCACCATCTTTACCAGATGCACCGGGACGTGATCCCGTTGCCGCAAAGAATAAAGTAGAATACCCCTTTTTCATTTTACATTTGGACTCCGAATACGCACCTAAATACACTCTGATTCCCGGATCTTTAATTCCTTGTTCTTCTGATTTCTGTTTTACATAAGCTAAATATTCCTCTAACTCAGCAACCGACCAATGAAATTCACGTGCATCTTCAAATCCTAATTTCTTTTGTAGACGTTTTCCTCTTTTCTTACACCAGTTATCATGAAGCTCTCTAGCTTCATCTACATTAATACACTTCTGGGGTTTTTGTACTTTTTTTGCCATAATAATATCATTTATTGGGTTATCGTTGCTAATATATTTAAAAATCTAAGTTTTACACAAATAACTAGACCCTTTTACAGAATTAATTTACGGCAAAACCACATATTCAACCACTTGTTTTACAGTGAATTAACTAATGATACGCAAAAATAAAAAAAGCTACAAAAGGGGCTTTTCCCCCTACTGCAAAAGGTGATTTTACCCCTAACTAATTTTCACAAAAACAATTAAACCAATCCATTACAGATTATATCGCTCACTTCTAAAGGCATTAAAAAATCACATATTAGATAGAATTTCGACTCAATTAATCATATCAAAATCTATTTTATCTCCAGTCCGCTTCTGTGCTATAACATTAATAGATTCTTTTGTTAATTGTAAAATTCTAGGATATCCACCAGTAGTTTGACAATCTCTCATCAAAACAATCAACCGACCCGATGGAGTTAACTGAACCGTACCTGGTAAAACAGGAGATGATAACATCGATGATAAATCATTTTCTAATGCTTCTTCTAAACTTATAGCCATCCGATTTCTAATATCTGAAATCGTAAAATCATGATTTAACAATATGTCCTTTTGCGTATCAGACAACATATCAAACTCTGGTCCCTTATAGACATGTAAACTATCTAATTCATTCCAAAAAACAGTACTAGAAACTAAAGAATTTAATGTCGAAAATCGACTAAAACCATTATAAGCAATCATGTCATTTTTAAACAACCTTGAAAACTTGGTTATTTGATTATATTGAGATCTGCTATTCAAAACAAATTCTGACAAAAAACCTGAAAAAATTCCTACATATCCATACACCCCATTTCGAACATTTTTAAACTTCAAAACATCATCTTTTTCAATTTTAATTTGCGAATTCATTTTACAAGGAACATCATTTAGGTACGGATCACAAATCGCACCAGTAATCGAAACAATAGTGTTCTGATGAAATTTTAAAACTGGCGGAACCAATGTCCATTCTAAAACAGCAGAATTTTCCTCATTATTTAAAATTGCATTTACCAAAAAGAAAGATCGTAAATCCATAGCTCCACTCTTTGGCACTCCATATTTAGAATAACCAAAACGCCCACCATCCTGAATAGTTGTATACACCCCTGAAGACAACAACTCTACCTTTCCTTTCATAAAAGTTTAAATTTTGGGGTATAATTATTACTAGAAACAAGTAAACTTATATCGTTATATTTATTTTCATTAATCGATATAAATTGAATTTTATCTCCTGGAGAAACAAAACAACATTCCTTAGAATCAATATCAAAAAAATTCAAAGGAGTACGCCCTATCACATGCCATCCACCAGGACTATCACATGGATACACTCCCGTTTGATCTCCACCAATTGCAACCGATCCTTTTTCTAGTTTAAAACTAGGAATAGATTTTCTTGGAGCACTTAACTTTTTATCCAAACCACCCAAGTACAAAAAACCTGGCAAAAACCCAATAAAGTAAACAGTATATAATGGAGTAGTATGCAAGGCGATTACATCATCAATACTCATCAACTTATTTGATGCATAAAAAGGTAACTCAGGAGCAAGCGTTAGAGCATAGCAAACAGGCACTTGCCACAAACGTTTTTTAAACGACATATTTTTAAAATCACCTAAAAACAAAGATTTTAACGTTAAAATCTCACTATAGACATTCTCTATACTAGATATATAGTAAACTAATAACGAGTTATATGATAAGATTACTTCAACAATTAGTTTACCATAAAATTTCTCAATGGATTTTTTATAAAAAATCAACGATTCTAACAAAATTTCATCAACTTCTTGAGGACCTTGAACCAAAATTGCATTTTCATTGTAGCGTTTATACCGAAATTTAATGCTTGATTTTTTCATTTTAAAACAAAATTTCTTTTTAAAAACTCTTTATATAAACACTCCAAAATTTCAACAGATTTTGGATTATCTCCATGAACACAAATCGTGTCAAAAAAAATCAACTTCTCCTCTCCTTTTATTGTTCTTATTTTTTTATCAGAAATCATTCGCAACACATGGGACAAAATATTTTCTGGATTTACCAACACTGCATTCTTTTTAGAACGCGAAACCAACGTCAAATCTTCATTGTAATTTCTATCTGCAAAAACTTCATATTTCACTTTAACATCATCTCTGTAAAGATACGAAATCATAGATTCTTTAGTCGTTATTATATTTAAACTTTTATCGATATTTTTAACAGATTGAATAACTGCATTTGCTACCTCTTCATTTTTCACTGCTTCGTTATACAAAGCACCGTGGGGTTTTACATGGTGTAATTTACCACCTAGTTTTTCCGTATAAAGTTTTACCTTCCGGATTTGATCCGTTAATGTATGGACAAGATCATCATAAGAAATATCTACAACTACTCTTCCGAAATTTTCGCGATCGGGATATGAAGGATGTGCTCCAATTTTTACTTGATACTGTAATGCTAATTCAATTGTTTTTTGAATCACTTGATCATTACCTGCATGCACTCCACAAGCTATATTGCACCAAGAGATATACGGCATAATCTTTTCATCAAAACCAGCCTCTTCTCCAACGTCAGCATTCAATATTATTTTTTTCAAAATTCCTACTTTTACAAATTATTTTTCCTACATGTTGATCATAACTTTCCAAATACCTCTAAAGCCTAAAAAACAAGTAATAAATACAATCAAAAAACCAAGTATATTTTGCTTTATAGAATTAGTAAAATTCCCCAGTATATTTTTTTGATTCATAACCCATAATAAGAAGATTGCTATAATGGGTAATAGTAATCCATTTGCTACTTGTGCAAATCGAATAATCACTATTGATTTTATACCTAAAGAAGAAAACAAAACACCTAAAAAAAGTATAAACATCCAGACTGCTCTAAAGGAATTACTTTTTAATCCATCTTGCCATCCCATACAACCTTTTACGACATAAGCTGCAGCTAAAGGGGCAGTGATTGCAGAGGTAATTCCAGCAGCAAATAATCCTAATGACAGTACGTATTTTGCCATAGATCCAAAAACTGGTTCCAATCCTTTTGCCAAATCAGCAGCATTATTTACTTCAGTTTGCTGAATAGCTGCACCCGTAATTATAATCGCCATAGAGACTAAACCACCTAATACAATAGCGACCATAGTATCTTTCCTAGCTGCAGGGAGATCTTCTTTAGTTTTCCATTTTTCGCTTACTATAGCCGCATGAAGGAACAAATTGTAAGGCACTACTGTTGTACCAATTAATCCCACAATAGTGAGTATCTTATCGGCTGATAAGTCCGGCACAAAACCTTTAAAAAGCAACGATAGGTCAGGTTTTGTTACCATTGCAGTAATGATAAAAGCAATACTCATAAACAATACGAGTACGACTAAACTGCGTTCTAGAACTTTATAATTACCTATATACAATAGTATAAAAGCAATTACCCCGATGGTAATACTCATATAGTTTACCGAAACAGTCCCAAATTGAACTATTGGTGATCCTAAAATAGTAGACAATCCTAATACGCCCCCACTAATATTACCAGCTTCATAAGCAGCATTACCTATAAAAATCGCTGAAAGAATAACTCCTATCAATATCCATCGTACTATTTTATTATCGAATTGTGATTTTACAACTTCACTCAATCCTTTTTGGGTAATGATTCCTAAACGTGCTGACATCTCTTGTAATACAATACAGGCAACTATTGATAATACCAAAGCCCATAATAGAGAATACCCAAATTGAACCCCTGCCAATGTACATACAGTTACTGTTCCTGGTCCTATAAAAGCTGCAGTTACTAAGGTTCCTGGACCTATGTTAGAAAACCATTTTTTCACACGCTTGTATTTTTAGTTATTAGTTAAGTAAGAACCTTTAAAGGTTGGATTGATTTAATTATTAAGACCGATCATCAAGTGCATAAATTGCAAAAGACCCTAACCAGTGTCCTCCTTCATAGCTATCGCCTACAAGATTGGGTAATGAATACTTTACGTGTTGATTAGCGATATTGATAAGATGATCATATTCTGGGTATTGATTTGCTAATCCATATAATACCCAAGCTCTACTAAAATTAAGCCCATCTAGATGTACTAATTTACCATCAGTACGATCAGAGACTTCTCCAACCGGTATTGCAAAATCAGGTTTTTTAAGTTGTGGCATAAAATCGTCAACCCACTTATCAAAAGACGGTTTATCCAATACCTTTCTCATAAGATCAACCTCTTCTAAACAAGGTGACAAAAAATCATATCCGCTAGGTTCCCAACCTATCGGACAGTTCGCGTCTTTAGTATAAAAATCTTTTGCACAAGAAGCGATAACATTTTTGAGCTTAGTATTATCAAACGTATTTGCATAATCCAATGCAAAAGATAATCCGAATGCTGTATTGGTATGTTCACCTACTCTGATGGGATACTTAAGTTTTGGTAAAAATTCGATATATCGTTGTACTATTACATCTATTAATGGTTGCAAATTTTCTTCAAGGTTCTTTGCTACAGGATCATTCCACGTATGAATTTCTTCGGCAAGTTTAAGTAACCATGCCCATCCATATGTGCGCTCATAAGATGTATTATGTTTTCCTTTAAAATATAGTACCTCTGCCTCTATATTTTCTTTAGAAATACTTTCTATTAGTTTGGTTTTTATCTCTGTAGCTTTTTCTATTTCTGGAAAGGACTTTACTAACTTTACTAGTGACCAATGTCCATGAACCGCAGAATGCCAGTCAAAACAACCATAAAATGCTGGATGTAAAACTTTAGGCTCTCCTAGATCTTCTTTGCTTCCTATGGTTTGTCCTAATTTATTTGGATACTCGGTATGAATGCAAGCTAAGGGCAATTCTACCAAAGTATTTGCTTGTTCTTTTGTTAGTTTTAGAGGTGTTTCGGCAACAACGTTAGGTGTATTTTTTTTGATTAAAGGTGTTTCTTCTACTTCCTTATTAGCATCCTTTTCTGAAGTACTACAAGCCGCAATAATCATCAAAAAAAACAAAATAGTTAATCGATTCATGTGTCAATACTTTTAAAATTTCCTCATCTAAAAAGACGATTCCTTTTTAAAAATATTGATTTCCCAGTGTTAATCTACATGATTGTTAATAACATAAGTAAATAGTTTATAACCTCTTAAAATTGGCTTATATGGTTACCATCTTACCTTCTTTAAGGTATTCTTTTTTAATACCTTCTAATATGGTTTCGAGGAGAATTGATTCGTGCTTAGAAGCTATCGTTTTAAGACAAATATATTGTACTACATTGATAATATTCGCTCCTGTTAAAGCATATTTTTTAGAGACTTCCTCTAAAGAAATACTTTTGTCTAAGGCTATTTTATCGGGTAAGTTTTTCTTCCAAAGTGATAATCTTTCTTTAAAGGATGGATTTTCGAATTCTATAATTGATTGGAACCTACGCGTAAATGCTGTATCGATATTATTTTTAAAATTTGTAGCTAAGATAACTAAACCCGGATGCGCTTCAATTCGTTGCAGCAAATAAGATACTTCTTGATTCGCATATTTATCATGAGCATCTCTCACATTAGTTCGTTTTCCAAAAATTGCATCAGCTTCATCAAAGAATAAGATCCAAGACTTATTTTTCGCTTTATCAAATAATTTAGATAAGTTTTTTTCAGTTTCACCTATATATTTTGATACAACCATAGATAAATCAATACGGTACACATCTTTTTCTGTGAACTTCCCTAATAAAGTTGCAGTTAATGTTTTTCCAGTTCCTGGAGGACCTGAAAAAAGAATACGATACCCAGGTTTGATTCTAGATTTCATATTCCAATCATGTAATACCACATCATTATACTGCAACCAAGTCTCTATTTCTTTTATTTGATGCAAGGTTTTACGTTGTAGCACCAGATCCTCCCAATCCAATTGTGTTTCTATTCGTTCCGCAGGGAAATCTTTGCTCATAGTAGGTTTTAATACTTTGCCGGTAGTAAATAATGATACATATTCTTCTTCCAGCAATAAACGCCCACTCATTTTGGGTTCTCCCATTGGAACTGTATCTAAATAAATAATTCCTTCTTTCATAAAAAGATGATCTTCATAGAACATCTCTGTGAGTTGTATTCTTTTTTGGATATCACTACCTCCTATTATAAACTGTACGGTTTCTCCTGTGGGTATCACCCCTCGATGGTTTTTACCTTTTACACCCCCAAACTCTGGTAACTCTCCTCCATTTGGTAAAAAATCAGATAAAATAGTTGTAAAAAAATTCGGAGAAATATGAGGAACAATAGCCAATAATAAAGTAATTACTTCTTCTAAAGACAATTGTTTTTTTCTAACAAATATTGAAAACGATGATCCATCAGATACGATATCATCAAATTTTGGAAAAACTGGTATTTCACTAGTATAATTATCCTTCAAGCGATACTCAATCACTTCTCTTAAAAATGATAATTTACTGTCAAAATGAATTGTATTCTGAGCTAAGGTATTTTTCATCTTTTCACACTAAAGGTTCAATAGAAAACACATCTATTTTGGATCTTCTAAAGCTTCTAGTCCTTTTCATAACCGCTACTCCATTCCTAGAACCTTGATGGTTGGTGTTTCCTTCTATAGTTTCTATAACATCACCATCTATAGATGTTATTATACCAGTATGTGTCCAATCTAAACGAGATTTTTGAATCAAGAAAATATCTCCTTTTTTTATTACAGACGGATCTCTTCTTATTTTTTGATATCTAGAAAGTAAGTTTTTTTCTAAACCTGTGTTACCTACTGTATCACAACTATAGGTAAGTGGCATTAGTGTTTTGAAGTTTTTGCCTAATGCGCTTGCCGCTTGATCTAATATTGCTTGTGCAAATCCCATACACCAAAACCAAGGAGATCCATCATGACCGTCCATATAACTTCGTACCCAAGGTCCACTATTGGATTGTCCCCGGATATTAAGTTCGAAAGGGTGTTGACGTAAATGATTTTCAGCTACTTCTACCATCAAATCTCTTAGATTATTACCAAGCAAAGGTTTTTCGAAAGCTTCTTTTAACCCAAAACATAACTGATCAAATAGTCCCTGATCTACAATTCCCGTAGTTGCAAGGTTATGAAAACTCTGAAGATTCTTTACCGCTCTTTCTGTAGCAGGGCCAAAATCACCATCAATTTCTGTTGCTGTTCCACTACTAGGGTTCGGAATAGAGAATAAAGTTAACCAAGATTGAATTTTCATCACATCTTTTTTATTATTATCGGTTCCTCTTCTTTTTTGAGTGGCTTTGATTACTAATTCTTTCTGATATGCTGTTTTTTTCATAACCCTACCTTATTTAAAAACATAAAGTTAACTCAATTCAACTGGTTTTCCATGAGCTAAAAGACTCATCTTTTTAGGGGTTTTTTCCTATTAGTTTCTTATTAACTTATTTTAATCATTACTCAAAATAGAAGCATCACCATTTATATTAAAATATCGATCTAAATATTCTTTTTTATTAAAATCAGGGAAAAATAGTGGTAGATCTTTAAAGAGTTTTTTCAGCCTTTGATTTACAAAAATGAAATAATCCTTTTGGATATCTATATCACAAAAAAGATATTGCCAATCGATATACCCTCTAAATTCGATATTCTTCTTGAAATATTCTATAAAATTAAGATTGACCTTAAGTGGATTTCCATTACTGTCAATAATCCAAATTCCTCCTTCTTTTTGAGGTAAAAAACCAATTAAAACACCATCTCCTGTTAAAGGATGACTCTCAAAAATCAGTAATTCAGATAATCCCGAATCGGTTAAATAATTTAAAGTATTATTTAAAGATGTTCTAAAAGGATTAATATAATTAATTTCACCTCCTATTTGATAATCATCATCAATAGATTTATACTCCCAATAAATAGAAAAATTTTCTGAAAATATATTAAGGATTTTAAGATCTCTTTCTTGCAAATCAACTTTAGAAAACTCTTCTTTAAAAGAAAGATTATCAGATAGATTACACTTACCATTATCTATTTCAAAAGAAAGGTTTTTAACTATCTCATTAAAGTTCTTGATATATCTATTAATAAGTTCCATATAATTATTTTTATCTACCAACCTTTGTACCAAAAGTATAGGCACCACTGGTATGTGCATTTTTAAAACTTGTTACCTTATTAGCAAAATCACTAATCTCTGTGGTTCTATTCTGATATGCTGTATTCAAAGAATTTTCTAAATGATTTTTTGATCTAAACCCATGAGGAAGGGAACTCCTTACTCGTTGCACGAATTCCGCAAAAGGTCGATCCAACATAGAACTTACTCCTTGAATTTTGATTCTTCCAGTATTAACTTCATCATTAATATTCATCACAGCGTTTATATCAGGAACTGCAGGACTTTGCTCTTCTTTCCCCCCTATAGCCCTTCCATTAATAACAAATCCTCTTTCTTTTTCCTGCCAAGCATTATTTTCGTAATTGTAAGGCCCCCATTCCATCTTAATATAACTAATGTAATCATTATTAGTCCCTCCATGATATGAAATATCTAAGTCATACCAAATAACATGGCCACTACCAACCGCACTTATTGCATGCTGTTCAATAGCTCTATAATAATGAGTATTTAATGTGCTTCTAGCAGGTGTTAAATTAGTATCAACCGCTGGGCCGCCTAATTGTTCTGTAAGCAAATGCATTTTAACCCAAACGGTGCCTGTAGTTAATCCTGCTACAACCAATTCATTCCAGCCTGGAAGCGTAGCTCCATTATAAGTATTTGCAGCACTTCCTCCACTTGTCCTACCCGTTTTTAAATATTCTATTTTAAACCCACTCGCTTTTGATCCATTTGAAAAACCAGGTTTTACTAGTGCAGGAGGATCTGGCCTATTATCCTCTTCTTTCCCTGTCTGAGTATCAAGTGTGTTTTCAGGACTTGCTGCGTATAAATAATTCCAACTATCTCCTCCATCAATTACCTCAAATCTTGTAAAAACTGGATGATTTGCTCTAACAAGAGCCGCTACTTGCTCAGCTTCTTCTCTGCTAATATTACCTTCAGTAATCAAATTCTGCTCCTCTTGAGCAACCGTATTAAACCCTGCTCTTATTTGATCGGCTTTCTCAGGATCATATTGTTCATCTAAATCCTCTTCCTGATTACCACTTCTCCCCATCACCCTATCCAGCAATGCCATACCGGTATCTACCGCTTTATTTACCAACCAGGTTAAGGCTTCATCTATTAATGCCCTTACAGAACCTATGATTTCTGCTATTCTAGCTCCTATTCCACCCAACCCAACTTGATTGGCAAGGAATCCAATAACTACAGGCATAGATTGTCCCATGGTTCGTTCCAGATAATCTGCTGCAGTTGCTACATTTCCTTGTGCTATATCGGCTACTCCATTCACAAATGAGTTAATCACTTCTAGCATCTCTCGCAAATATTGGATAAAACTCTGAACTGCACTGAAGAAAGCCATTGCTCCATTGACTACCGCCATGATACCAGTTGGATCCAACATACTCAATAATCTGGTTGTTATTTGTGTAATGATTCTAGTCATCACAAAATTCTTTACAGCATCAATTACAATATTCCAAAGGTTACTAAGCTGTTCCTGTATTTTATCCCAAATGGCTGCAATACCTCTTTCTTGAACATCTTTGATAAATGTCCAGATACCTTCTAATGTATTAATAGCACCTCGTATTCTGGCAACTCTTTCTGGTCCTATTCGTGGATGTTCTGCCAGTTTTTCCCAGATGCGTTCCATAGAAAGCCCTAATACTTCTAAGACCCAACTAATTACTCCTTGCAGAGAGAAGTCTGTAAGTTCTGGAATACCGGCATCTCTTAATTCTCGCATTAACCAACCCATCACACCGTTAATTAAATGGGTTACGATGTTATCAAAGAATTTCACAAAGCCTTCCTTGATAGCTCTTAGTATATTCTTCAGGAAACCAATTGGATCTCTCTTGATGTCTTCCATAGCTTGAAGTGATCGGGTAATAATATTTCCGATCAACTCGAAAGGGAAATTCATAATTTCCAAAATAGCCACTATTACAATTCGTACTATTTCTGCTACAAAAGCAATTAATCTACTGATAGGTTCACCAAATTGATCTATAATTCTGACAAAAGCGTCAATAGGATTCAGAAGATCATCTATAGAAAAAGAATTCCAGAGATCTACAAATAACTGCACAATGGATTGAGGAGTCATATTTAAAGTATCGACTGCAGCTTGTATCTCTCCTACAATTCTAGCAATCGCACCTGTTTCTTCCATTTGCGCATACTGTGCTTCTCCTCCTTCCATTAGACTCATAAAACCTCTAATAAGATTCGGAACTGTTCTTGGTACATGTTCGTCCGTAAAAGGATCTTTACCAATAATTACTTTAATCAACGAGAATCCTCTTGTTTCGTTTGCCACAGAAGAAAGCCAACTTAATAATGCTTTCTTAATCAGTTTAAGCACTTCGATTGCTACTGTTAACGCAAATGCCCATACTCTTTCTAAAAAACCAGTAACGCGCCCTGACATTGCGGTTAAATTTGTTGCGATTTCCGTTAGGTTCGCTGGACGAATTGCTTCCCACGCAGCATTTATTAATCCTCTTAACTCTCCTAATAATGCCATGAAGGTTCCTACTTGAGTATCAAGCCAATCCGCTGTTTCTTGTAAGGTGCCCCTTTCTCGCATTTGCTCTAACTCCGTTTCCTTTCCAATAAGCATTAAGAAATCTTCCAGAATTTCTACAGTAGTAGCGGTTACTTCTTCGTCCCTTAGTGGATCATAGTGTATGATCTTTTTAATCAATGACCAAGCTCTATTTTCTTCTAAAATGGGTTCTGCAACATCAATTAGTGCTTCTTTAATCCAATCAATAATTTGATTAACTAATGAACTTGCAAATACTGTTATTCTATCCACGAGATCATTAAATTCTTCTCTTAACCCACTAATGAATGAGGTTGCAGCGTTATTTTCCCAAGTCTCCTGCACCAAATCTAATAATCCTTGGGTTGTGAGGTTCAACTCGCTTAACCTTCCCGTGACCCAATCAAATACTCTTTGGAGAATTCCGTATTCTTGAAGCTTATCAAATATTGCTACCCCAAATGGTACTAAACCTATAAGACCTCTTATCAGATTTGTTGGTGTTGGCTCTACGCGCTGTCCTCGCAAGGGGTCGTATTGTATAATTACAGTGAACAATAAGTATCCTGGAATATTACGAGCATTATCAAGAATCCAATCCGGTATATAATCTAAGATTGATCTTTGAATCATCTTGGGAGCTGATATAACCTCTACTGGCTTTTTCCTAATTGTAGAAGCTCCTTGCTGTACCGTATGGGTTAATTCATGAGCTAATAAATGTTTCCCTGAATTGGAAGAGGTGTCAAATTTTCCTTCATTAAAATAAATATCATTTCCATGCGTAAATGCCTGAGCTCCCATATCCTGACTCATTTGTTTGGCATTTGAATCTGTATGAACTCTTACATTACTAAAATCCGTACCAAAACCAGATTCCATTTGTACCTTAGTTTCTTTAGGTAATGGTGAACCTCCTCCCTTAGAACTGTTTAAACGAGATTCTATAGATGTATTTGTATTCGGAATTTCATTTGACTTCCTCTGAACTGTTTGAAGAGTTGATATCTGTTCTTCTTCCTCTTCTTTCTCCTGAACTTCTTCTTCCTTTTTTTGTATATCAGAAGTTATCTTACTACTATCTTTTTTTTCTTGAATTGTAGTTTCTGGAATAATTTCTTGCTGTTGTACTTCTTCCTCTGGTTTTTTTTGTACCTCTTCTTGTTCTTCTTTTTGTTGGATTGATTGATCTTCTGTTTGTCTTTGAACCAACTGACTTATGCGCTCTACTTTTGGTTTTTGCTGAAACTCTTCTTCATTTTGTTTTTGAACACGCGGAACTGGGCTAAAAAAAGAATTGCCTTGTTCATTCCCTTTAGCTACAATAGTATCTGCAACCCTATCTGCCTCTACTTCATACTTATCATTAGGTTTACCAACGGTAAGTTTAGGCTGTACGAAAGCATCCTCATTCTTATCTTTCTGAAATAAGGAAGAATTGCCTGATTTAGCACTTGCTGTATTTGGCGATGCAGATCGAAACATATTTTATAAAAATGTTTTATCTAAATTTTAATTATTACTTCTCCGATATTTTTGCAACGTTTTTTTTGCAACTACTTTTTTTACGGCCTCTAGATCTCTAGAAACTGTGATACTTTTTAATTGGTTTTGAAGAGTCCCTTTATCTACCTCTTCTATATTTATGTTTTGAATTTCTGCTAGGTTTTTCAACTGAACTGCTTTGACCGCTGTTTTCGTTCGTATACTATCATCAGTATTCGAACCAGTTGCCCGCTCTTCTGCATTTTCTTCTTCTTGCTTTTGAATAGCTTTATCTGCATATTTAATCGCTTCCTCTGATTTACCTAATAATAATTTAGCTTCACTTATTTTTATTATATCCTCTGGTGTTTTTGCTCTTTTTTGAAGCTTTTCTGTTACCTCCGAAAGCCTCTGTTTTGCTAATGAATCTTTAGGGTTACTAATTACTTCATCATGATACTTGGTAAAAGCTATTTTATCTTTGGAGATACTAAATTCTTGTATACTTGGATATCCAATCATTAGAATTGGAATTAGAAAAAAGAACAATAATTTCTTTATTTCTTCTTTCTTTACAATATAATAGACTAATCCAGCACTAAGTATCAAAAACAATAGTACCCCTAAACCTAATAACACTAGTTCATATAAGTGTAAATCATTCATCAACTCCTTCATAATTTCTATATTAAATTAATTAGACATTTATCTCTTTTACTTCATTATATTCATAAATTCCCAAAAATCGAGTTTATTGAGTTTTCCCGAATTAATATTATGCGTAAGCGTCGATAGCTGCTCCTCATTGGTTTTTACGAGGTTGCTATCTGATTGTGCGGCGTTATACGTAGGGTGACCTCCTCCTCTCCACATCATATTATCATTATTCATATTATGATGTAGTTCTTTAATAATTTTTCCTACAAGATTTGATTCTTCTCCTTTTTCTATCAGGTGCTTAAGCCCAGAAGTATGACCTACTTCGTGCGGAATTGTATTCATATCAGCTCCGGATATCATTCCGGGAGTATGTTTTTCATTAAGATATACTAAAGTCCCATAAAAAGGCCCACTTCCATAAGTCCCATTGACCTTGGGATGAGAATCATCTAATACAACAAATAAATGTTCTTTTGTAAATTGAAGATCCATCAATTTATTAATTACCCTAACATTGGCCGTAGTTTTGATATCGTATTCAAATTCTAATCCGAACATGCTTTTGGTCATACTACCTTTAAAACTATTCTCTATCTGTGTTTTTGCCGCATTTGCTAATCCAGATGCATTTAATGTTGCATTGCTACTTTTATTAAGTACCGCTCCTTTAAAATCCAAATCGATATCCACCTTTACCTTTTTGCTACTTACTACATTGTGTTTTTGAGATTTTTTCCAATGTTTTTGTACATTCTTTTTTATTTTACCTTTTTGTTGAATGGTATGCGTAAGCTCATGAGCAAGTAAATGTTTCCCTCTTTTAGAATTTGGATTGAACTTACCATCATTAAAATAGATATCATTACCGTGTGTAAAAGCTTGTGCTCCCAGAGCTTCGCTCAATTTAACGGCCTCTGTATCTGTATGTATGTTTACAGCACTAAAATCAGCCCCAAAGCCTGACTCCATTTCTGTTTTCACCTCTCTTGAGAGCTTTACTCCTTTACCTTTTCTACTTTTTAATCTTGATTCTATATTGGTATTCCCATTTTCATTCGTTCCTTTTTTTTGCACTTTTTCTTCTTCCTTGGCTTGGACAGGTTCCTCTTCTTCCTTTTTCTGAACAGGTTCCTCTTCTTCCATCTTCTGTACTGCTTCCTCTTCTTCTTGTTTCTGAACGGGCTCTTCTTCCTCCATAGCTTGCACGGGTTCCTCTTCTTCTTGTTTCTGAACAGGTTCTTCTTCCTCCATAGCTTGCACAGGTTTCTCTTCTTCTTGTTTCTGAACAGGCTCTTCTTCTTCCATCTTCTGTACTGGTTCCTCTTCTTCTTTTCTTCTTACTTGTCCTTCTCCTCTATCTTTAAACATACTGGCTTGCACCTTATCTTCTTCCGTAGCCTCTTTTTTCTGGACAGCACTTCCTGCATCATTAGTTTTATTCACTACCTGATCGGCCATTTGATCTGCTTCTACCTCATGCTTATCGCCTGGTTTTCCAACTTTGAGTTTTGGTTGAATGAAAGGCTTTTCATGCTGCTGTTTGGGGCTCGATTTTCTTCTCTTTTGTAACCTCATAATACTGTTTTTTAAGTTCAGATATTACCGAATAGTGTTTACGCCACCTTGCTATTGGAGTGCTTTTTTTGAATTACTTTTTGTTTTTCTAATGCTGTTTTCACCTGACTATACCAGTACGGAAAGATCTTAAACAACCTGTATTCTATCTCTTCTATAATATGTTTCTTATACTTGGTTACTCCAAAAAGATGGCTATATCCGATCTTTTCAGCTTGTTTAGAATGTTCTGCAATACTTCTTCCGTTAAGCAGCAATGATGGTTTTGTGTTTTCATGATCCAATAAGCAAGCAAGCGTATATTGTTCTATTAAAATAACAGGTTCGTATCCTTTACGCTTTAAAGGTTTAAATTGCTCTCTAACATTCTTGTATACTTCTTCTATATCGTAATATGCATGGACAAATTTGTTACACAATGAAAGGTCATTAAAACCTAGTACCCCGCAACTAAAAGAATATCCAAGGTCATTATTCCAAAATGGTTGATCCATAACGAATTGATTAAAAAATTCAACCTGCTTTTTATAATGTATGCCATATCCTCCTTCCTTTCTTTCTAATAATACTTTATCAAAGTTGAAGTTTATTTTACTTTTGATAAACACATCTGTATCTAGATGAACAAAGGGTTTATTCTGCAGTTGAATGGCTTTTATTTTTGATGCAGACCATAAATCTTTATCATGGAAAAAAGGGAGTTTTGTTACACGACATGGCAACATATATAAAAACCTATAAGCATTCTCATCTACATATAATTCTACATCTTTATACCATAAATGACAATATAATATACTCAGAGCAGTCATATAGATCGTTTCTTTAAACCTATTTCCCATGTTCCATCTATTCTGTACAATAGGAGCGGTGTTTAAACTGAATATTATCCGTGGTTCAATCATAAGTTACTTTGTTAACCGCTTTAGTAATCCTTTTTCTTTTAAGTAGCGAACATTATTATACAATGAGGCTTTTTTACTATGTTTATAAAGTCTTCTCCATTCGTAATTTGCCCCCATTGTATCCGAAGTTAGTAAAGGGATATGATCATTATGAAATTTCATCATTTCATCAAAAGAAGTATGAAGAACTTTGGTTCCAAGTAAGTAAGACTCCTGTAATCTCATCTTAGAAAAATTTCGTTTAAAAAAGTCAATATGAACTCTCTTTTTATTTATAAAAATTTCAGAAACCAGCACTTCTCTGGATTCATTTATATTATAAAAATTAATCCCATGTCGTCTTAGATTGTACTTCTCAATAACAGGTGTCAAATCCTTTTCATCTTGGTAAATTATGTCCAAATCGTGAACTGGCATTTCATAATAAGATCTTAGGTTTATATAATCCGCAACACCTCCTACAAAAGCAATCTTTGAACTATCTAATAATTGAAAAATTTTCTCAAATACAGCTTGTTGTTCTAAATAGATATTGGCTCTATCTTCTTCTTCATATGATATGTTTTCTATCGCTAATTCCATAAATTATATTTTACCAATCCACAAAAATGATTTTATTTTTCCAAGGCAGTTTTATCATTGATATATTCCACGGAATCTTATCTATGAGTATATCTTGAGTTTTTCTTTCTAAAATAATTCGGAGACGGCTTTCTGTATGCATTAACTTTCCAGAACGTTGTAGAAATTCGTTTCTTAACAAGTCATTAGAAGAGTTTTTTATTACCTCCCAATGCCCTATCAGTGCCGTTAGCATTTGATCTGCATGATTTTTCACTTTAGGCTCAAGTGGTACAAAACGATTGATTGGATATTTTGAAGGAAGATTACATAGAAATTTTTCGAACACCATATTATTTTCAAGCTGTTGTTCCTTTCCTGTAGCAAGATAGTGCAGTATATGCACTGCTTTTTCTTTATCTAAAAATTCATTATGATCATTGATTACCTCACAACTCTTAAAAAGTTGACTCAAAAACGGATGCACAAGTACAAGACCGGCATGGTTTACATATACGTCTTCGAAATCTTCAGGAATTTCAAGACTGTCATCCATATTGTAATCTTTTTCTTCTGATTTTATAGGATTAAAATGAGTAGTATCTAGTTTGTCTTCATTTCCTTTTTGTATCTTTTTATAAGGTATTGATGTTATCTCATCTTTCTGGATGTTTTCCTCTATTGAACTTTCCCTATCCGTATGTTTATGTTTCTCACTAGATTGAGCTATATTGTCTTGATAAGAACCTAATACTTGGGATATTTTCTTAATTTCTTTTGGTAAATTCTGGATTATTGTTAGTGCTGGTGTTGTCGTAAGTAATTCAAGAAAATAGGTGCTTACATACCTTTTATTTTTACTTATTTCCCATTTTGTAATTTCTAATACTAATTGGGTGAACTTATTTGAAATTTTTAACGTATCAACCTCTTCTATAAGTACATCGAATACAATATCCCAAATAAAAAACCTTTCTTTTAGCGTAAACTTTTTGCCATCAATACTTCCTTTTAAAATTAGCTCTTTAACCATATCTGGCTTCTGTGATGCTTCTTTTTCGCATTGATTGTCTGTTATAAAATGATTAAAAATCTTTTGAATTTCATCATCCGTAAACTGTAAAATCAGCCTTTTTCGCGAAAGAGGATTTTGAATAACTGTTGACAGTTTTTTAAACCTACGTTCATCTTTAAATATGGATAAATTTTCACTAAAATTTAATAACTCATCAGATGTATTAAACCAGCTATGGGTACCATTTTCTAAAAAATGAAGGAATTTTTCGAATCTTCTTTCTTCTCTTTTTAATAATCTTAAAGTATGCTTTTTATTAGCTTTAAACGGTTTTTCTCCTCTTAGTTTATATATTTTTTTTGTAATCTGATGAGCAATATCTTCTTCTAATCCTTTCAGGTTTTGACTAGGTTTTATCTCAAGTTCTACATCTAGTCGCTCTAGCTGTGTAAAATGATCAGGATCTTTATTCCCTAAATCATCAAAGGAGATAAGTAGACGTGGTAGCACATACTCTTTAATAAATAGGTCAATATTATCCTTGAAGTAATATGCTCTTTTATTAGAACTAGTACTTACTTCAATAAAAACTTTATTAATAATATGTTTTTTAGCTACGTCCACGTCCTCCTAATGTTTCTAATTGCTGATCTATTTGACTAATTAAAAATGTTGACTCTATAAATGCTTCTTTTATACTTTCTAAAAACTCTTTAAGTGTACCATCTATATCTGGATTAAATTCTAAGTTTCTAAATTCTTCAAAAGTGGTGTTAATCAGATTAGCTATAGAAGAGATTTGTTCTATAGATTCTTGAAGAAGCGTTGGGCTTTGACATCTTAATATATTATAGAATAATTGCGTATACACCTCTATCAACACTCTTAACACACTTAATTCCTCTTCTGCTCTTGCTCCCCTAACTCCTTCTAATAAAGCCCTGTAAGTGTTTTCATCAAACATATCAAACAACAAATTGTTGTTATCACCTGATGTAAAAGATTCTACATCTTGGATCACAGCATTAAACCGTTCTTCTATGCTATCAAAAGCCAAAATAGTTTCTTCTCCAAATCCTTCTAGTGCTCCAGAATTTCGAATTGTCTCAAATTCCGCTATCATACCTCTAACAAAACCACTTACTATATCTACACAAGTGAATTCTCCTTCATCAGAACCTATACTAATAGATCTTGGACCATCTAATCGTTCTCCGCATAATTCGCTTATAGCACTTAGAGAAACCTCTATAGAAGATGCATCATATAGATCTAAAGATCTTCTTACTTGTGATCTATTGGTACGTTCAATTTCTTCTCCTGCAACATTCCATAGATATCGATCTGCTATATCAGAAGTATTATTTAATACCAAAGTATTTTCTTCAATCAAATGTGTAAACTGTGCTGATGGTTGTTCTTCTATTGTTATTACAATTCCTGAAGCTTCTCCATTCACCAAGATTGGGACCGAACTTACAGAAGATGGTACATCTGTAGCTCTAAACACAAAACGACCATTTCTAAAAGAAACCCCATTGCCTGTAATTGTTACTTGTGCTCCATCTGGTTGTACCGTAAATGGATAGAATACATCATCTCCTCTACAAATAGTAGTGGGTTCAATTTCTACCACGATTTCTTCTACGATTTCAATAGCAACTTCTATTTCTTCTCGATTAGCACAATCATTTACTCCTCCTTGCGCTATAACTGTAAATGTGAATACTCCTGAAGTTTCAAATCTATAGGCGTGTTCTATGCTAGTTTCGGTTGATTCAACGCGATCCGATCCATCTCCAAAATCCCATGTGTACTCCAAATTCTCTTCAAGATTATCTCCCGTAATATTGAAGGTTACCGTTACCTGATTGTCTTCGGTTGTTTCCGAGATATTAGCAACTTCAATTCCAAATTCTGGTCTTCTGGTAATAACAATCTCACATTCTGTGGCAAAATTGTTTACAGTAAATGTGATTGTCTCTCCAATCAACTCATCACTAACTAGATTAGGGTCAAAAACAAACTCACCGAACTGATTTACAGTAACTCCTCCATGAAGTCCTATCGGAACTTGCGCTTCTACATATCCACCAGTTGGTGTTATATGAAACGGTAATGGCTCAGTAGTTTCATCAAAACAAAGCTCTCTAGTAGGTAAACTAAGTGTTATAAAGTTTTCATCACAACACATATATGGTAATGTAAAATCAGCAATTATGGGATTGAGAACCTCTCTTCCTTCTTCATCAACTTCGCCTTCGAAATCACCAGCTAATGACGGACCGGGATATGGATAGGGATACCCATATCCATAAGGATACGGATAGGATCTAAATTCGCCTTCTACATAAACCATAACAAATGTGCCGCCGGGAGCAACACCTCCTTTATGTTCGAATCCGTGATTCTTATTCAAATAAAATGTAGTATAATTATCGACAAAATCTTGAGCATCAGACTCATTAATTTTTAATACTACGACATTGAAGCCTAAACCATGTTCTCTTCTGATATCCTGTATTCTCTCTAATGCATCTGTATAGTTTCGTCCCTGATGTCCTTCGATTCTATAAAAGTCATGATCCATACAGATTTCTAATGGGCGTTTTATATTTAATAAATCTCTGTGATAGCCTAAGTTATTTCTATGCTTACCTAGCACTGTTTTATCATAATCCCATAATTGAATTAAATGATCGCCAACGTTGTTATAAAAAGGTATTGCTTTTTTACTTAGCTTACCAAGTTCAAAAGAAGGAGTAATCTTTATAAATGTATAATTGGCATTATAATTTGCTAATAACTGAACTGCCCTTTTTATGAGACTATGTAATCGTTGCTCATCTGAGTTTTCGCCATAACACATATCAATCTCATTACCTTCAAGATCGATAATAAACTCTTCTAATGTGTTATCATTTTCAGGTTGTGCTAATCCATCTGCTGTAAGACAATCTGAACAGGTGCTTACATTTTGATCTGTTAGCAGTGGTGATTTGTAAAAACTATGTCTATATTCATAACATGGTCCTGTTTTTTCAACCTCTCCAAGCATAAGATGTTTAGGAAACGACATAATATCAGGACAGCAAGAGGTAAAATCCATATTAAATAGAAGCTCCTTAATCTCATTGTAGGTGTCTATAACATCTTTAAGTAAATCATGTCTATATTGAAAATCAGGCGGAACATTGCTTCCTGTAAAAGAATATAGGGACTCAAGATTATTTTCTATAGCTCCTAATAATATTGGCATTTGCATTGCTGTTAATAAGGTCTGAAAACCAAATCTAAGATCACCAACTACATTATTTTGATACAAGCTATTAGTAAAGCTTCTTTTAAGCTCTTGATAATGTATAAAATCCTCTGGTTGACATACTACCCGATTGGATCTTACATCGGGCAACTGATGAAACAAATTCGAGAAATTCGTTTTACTTATAATAGGGTCATTATCATTAATCTGTTCTGCAACAGTTTTGCTTACTAATAGCGCTTTATAGTTACCGATCATTTCTTGTCCTTGATTATCGCAGGACAGACTAACACATAGATCAAGTTCTTTTTCGTATTGTTCAAGATATAGTAATACCACTCCTTCTTTTACTGCCAAGCCAGTATTACCTTGAAGTGCGCTAAGTACAAAATAATCATCATTTTCTATCTCGGCTTGTTCTGCAGTAAGCAATTCAAAAATCTCTAGCTGCGTATCACCATCATAGAAAAAAGGTGTATAATTTGCCTTTTCATTATTGTAGACTTTATAATGAGTATATTCTTTAGCTTCTATGTCCATTATTTTTGTCCCTTCTACCTGATCAATTTGATACAGATGAAAAAGATCTCCATCAGTAGTAACTCCTGCTCCTTGCGAAATAGAAATTGTACTGTTTACATCATCGCACGATACCTTAAATCCACAGACAATTCCAACACCGCTAAGGCAAATTCTGCTCAAGCGATCTTGATCATCAAAAAAGTCTACGATCTCATTAAGGTGTCCTTCTGTAAGCACCTGATTTTTTGTAAATCTTCGGTACTGTGTTGTTATAGTTGAAAGCTTGGTTGACATTTTAATGATTTTTTATAATGATCCTAAATTCGTTTTTCCTAGAATTATTCTTCCGTATAATTCTTCATTCTCATTGTCGCAATCAAATAGTCTTCCTGTTGGATATACATTGTTAAGACCAGATAATGCTTCAATAAGTTCAATTAGTTCTGGTTCTGGCTGTTCTTGGTCAAAAGATGTATTTGCCAGAAGATATGCTTTGTATGCATTTTCAAACTGTAATAATTCGTTATCGTTGGGGTCTTCTATTTCATTTTCTCTATACCCAACCCAACATATTTTGGCTAGCACATGGGCAGGTAATTCTTCTTTGATAATTCGTTCCATATAGTTTCTAAAATCTGTATTAGAAAACCTAAGTGTATATCCAGGTAATACAATACTAACACGATAAGAATAGGGATCTATCGGCTCACAATTGGTACACTCATCTGTACAAATTGGCATAAAAACACCCTCATTTACATCTGTTTGATTAATATCTGGACGAAGCATCATATGCTCTACAATAAATAATCCTTCTTCTGTAAAATCTTCCTTCATAAATTTTATAAGATCTAGAATGGATTGTTTTATTTCTCCTTTTGTTTGATAATAGGTAAATCGCTTTGCTATGATTCTATCGGGGTCATTTTCATTCTCTATAGCAGGATTAATAATGTCATAAGAATATTTACCCGAATCAGCTTGATGAATCTGTATATTATCAATCTCCGCATGATCAGAGAACCCTTCTTTAAAAACTTCTTCAACTTTAAATTCTCTAGTTTGAATAATTTGAAGAACAGCAAAAAACAGTTCTCTATTTGCAGCAGAAGCATCAAAATATTCTTCAGTACCAGATAATACGATAGAATTATTCAGGTCTCTAATTCTCCATCTATACACTTTTTGATTATCACTATTGATTAGGTCATATATTTCTACAAAAGAATCGGTGAGATGTCTTCTGTTATAATCTTTAATACCTAAAAGACGAGCTATCCTTTTTTGCACACCTGAAACATTAGAAGTATCCCAAAGATTTTCTGGAGGTTGATTATAATAGTTAAACGCATTACCTCTATCCTTGCTAACTACTTTATAATCTTTTAAAAAATCTTCTTTATTTCTTAGTACTACTTCATCGGTAGTATTAGCATAAATAGACTTCATAATAAAAGAATACTCAGTAAACCGTTCGGCAAATCGCGCTAACAAATGATCTAGAATTTCGTTTCTTCTTTCAATATTATTATCTAAATCCTCATATAGAACATTGGTTAAATACTCATCGTTATCCATAGGATAACTTGAAACTAATTCATCTAGATTCTCTATACCCTGTATCGCCTGAGTGAAGAACGTTTGTGTTAAATTTCCGCTTACAGAAAGTAATTCTTTTACTTGACCTAAATGTTTAAAATAACTAGCCAAAATCTGATCAAAAAATAATAGATATCCCTTAAGTTGCTTGGCTTGTGATTTTCTTACAGTAGATGATCTTGCTGGTAATCCTACCTCACTAATTCCATAAGTATCAGGAAAATCATTTTGAACAGTTGTGTAACTATCAGTTTTAAGATATTTCCCTTTTGGAATTTCAAGTTCTTTATCTGCTCCAGCTTCAGCAATAGCTTCTTGTTCTTCTTTCTCTAATTCTTCGAGATAAATATCAACCTGTTTTTTATTAATATTGAGTGGTAATAATCCTTTGTTGTAGTTAAAAACGCTTTTATCACACACAATTGGTTTTTCATATTCTTCCAAGCATATTACCCATTCATTAGTATCAGTAGCTTGATCTCCACAATATCCAAGTGAGATATCTTTTATATTAGTGACTCCTGGAATACCCATAATAATTTTCATGATATCAGATAGCCTCACCTCGCTGCGTAAATCTGCTTCTATAAGTTCATTAGTATCTATAAAACCATTTTGCAAAACTGGACCATCAAAAATCTCTAAAGTTGAATATCCTTTATCAAGCATTTGAGTCAATGAATAAAAATTTACCGTAGTTGAGAAATATGCATCAATTGCTCTTAACATCAACGCATGTACTTTTTCTTCATCCGCATCTGTACTTACTTCTATATCAGCACAAATTTTTACAGGGAATTCTTGTATTTTTTCTATTGTAACTAGATCTTCGCAAAGATTACGATACGCATGATAGCGTTCTCTTATTTTTATGGTTACCTGGTCTATACCTGCTTGATCTAGCTCCTCAAAATCAACATATAAATCATATAACCCTTTGAGTATAAATTCTTTTTTTTGCCCGCTTGGGATCAAACTAAAATCATCTGGATTATAGGATAGCAGATCATCTTTGCAATTAACATATACTTTCTTTGTATGTTTTGCCAGCCAACAATTCTTAACTCCTTCTATATCTATAAAAAGTTTGCGATAATCCAATGCCGTCACGGGACTGGTGGGTAGTACTTCTGAAGCTTTGAAAAACTGAGTTTTTACATTTTTAGTAATATCGTTAGATGCTAGTACATTTTCTATAGGAAGCTCAATTCTCATTCCTAAATCAGTAATAGCATAACAAAGCATTTCGAGCATTGTAATTCCTGGATCATGCGAGTTAAAGTCTGTCCATAACTTACCCCCTAATTGTTCTATATATTCGATGCCTTTTTCTTTTAAATAGAAAAAGTCTAAATCGTCTTGTGTAGCGACTTTTTTCGGTATGCTAATATGTTCGTTTAGTACTGACATGTTTCTGCTTCTTCAATTATAATAGGATCACAAACTTTAATATCGGTTGATATCAGATGATTTTTTGCTGATACCAAAATATGTTTTGGACTAGTTGGAGAAAGTACCTGAACAAATTCTAATTGTTCTAGATAGTCTTCATCCTTTGGGTTTTCTGGAACTTCTACTCCATCAGGATGCTTAGCCATTTCTAATTCGGATAAGTAATCCACATAGAATAGCTTCTCTACATAGTCGATAAGCGTACTACGATTTAATTCTATCCCGAAAACAATTTCTTGTGAGGTATCAAATGCCCATGGAGATAGGAATTTAACAAGATCTTCGTTTAGTTGTTTTTGATAAAAATTCTCATCGTATTGCTCATAAAACTTTACATTCAATCTAATTAGTACTTGCTCGTATTGAGGGTTCATCGCCACTGCTTCTACATGCATGGTGTTTAATTGATTAATGAAGTTTTGAATTTTATTAAGGGTTGCTGTACTTAGTCTAGGTTCGAATATGTCAAAAACATTTTTGTCTACGATATCTGGAATAGCAACCAAGGTTACATCTCCAGGAGATAAAAAAGAGTCATTCGAAGTATGATTCAAACATTTCACTCTAAACACTTCTGGGAACTCTTGCATAATTAAATGTTCATAATCCCAAAGTGTAATGGCCCTATTTTTATGTCGCAATCTTTCGCTTATTCTTCTGTAATATTCATCATCAGATTCCAATGGCTTTCCATCAAAAGAATTGTAAGGTTGTGAAGCTCCTTTTATCTGTGGAACCCTACTAATTAGTTTTGAAATAGATTCTGCCGGAAGTCCATTATAGAGATGTGCCAGTTCATTATTATTATTTTCAAATTGAACTAATACTACTTGAGCCATGATGTCAATCACTTTACAAACTGCATCATAATCTTTGTGCATTTTGGCTCTAATCCAAATAAGATCTTTTGGAAGTCGGGTGTTGGTTTTGGTGGCTTGTTTTGGAATACTAAATTTAACAATACCCGATTTTAGGAAATTATCAATACCATTGTTCAGCAAGCTTTCTTCTAGGTTCATCCATTGATTATTGCAGAGTACTGCCCACTCTACTCTTTGTTTTCCAACAAATGAATCTGCATCTGGATTTTCACTACCTTCTAAAATTTGAACCAATAAGGAAATTTGCTGTGAAACTTCTGCTTCTTCTAATCCGATATATAATTCACCACCATGACAATAATCAGGTACAATCCAGCTACCAGTATCTGCATTTTTAGTTAAGATACTCTTCTTTTGTGCTTGTATTTTTAAATATGAATGTTCTTCATACTGTCCAAATGGATCTTCATGAAATAGTTGTATCCGATTGTTCCCATATTCGTTTTCTCCGTCTGCAGTAAAATCAGTGTTTTCTTCGGCAGAATAGTTAAAGGTTATAACATCGGCAAAAGGTGTATATGGGTCATTAGGTATCAGCGTTTCATCATTATCACTGGATAATGCCAAGGTATAAATTCTTGGGAATAGGAAATGTAAAAAAGATTGGTTTAATGTTAATCGTAGTGGACCGCTCTTTCCAATTTCATATGAACTACCATCTACAGAGAAATTTGTTTCATAAAGGTTATCATCAACGAGATCTTCAAACAAAATCACACTTTCTGGATTGCTCTCATTATCCCATTCTTCTTTATGAAAAACCGCCAGTTGAGCTTTAAAATGATCGTCACCCTGAACTATTAAGTCTTCAACATTTGTATTTAGAACAATATCAGTTTCTGCGGATTCTGTTGTCAAGTCATCAATACCATCTTCTGGTTGGTTAGCAGATAAATTCGCCGCATTAGGATCTATAAACATTCCATCCATAAAGATATTTCTGCTGGTACCCTCAAGATAAGCCGACTTGTATGCTTCATAAAGCTTCACAAAAGAATCAGGTGTATTTTTCCATTTAATATTTACGTTAATAGTCTCCCACTTCTTTAAAAAAACCTCTGGATAATTCATTTTAAAAGAAGATCCAGTCACAGGTTGGGTTGTAAAAGGATAAAAGGGTTTATTTGCATTAAGAACTCCTGTATCACTATCTAAGGTTAGCGATTTTATATCTCTTACATCAACACGTATTTTGATTCCCGAAACTATTTTTTTAACTAATTTTCTAAACAGTACATGCCCTTTTTGATTATCTGTTTTTATTAAAAACCGAATAATAGGATTAGTAGTTGTAAAATTTTCTCCAAGTGTTTCGTTATCATATTTCAAAATTGGAGGAGTATCCTTTGAAATTTGAAAAACTAACCGCAATTGATTCCCGAAAATACCTGATGATCGATTGGTATCTGTACCATTAATATTAAAAGGAACATCCTTACCTAGTTGAAAAACTCCTAGCCAACCTTCTTCTCCGCTACATTGTATCTCAAGATTTTCTAATAAATCATCTTGAGTAAAAGGAGGTGTTGTAGTATTTATGTTTTCTGTAAAAGTAATCGTGATATCTATATTTCTTTCTCCCTCTTTGAGATCAAACATTGGTGATGCTATAGCAAAACCTAATCGAGCATCTGGTAACTCTGTATATCCTTTTTCTCCTGATGTATATCCAAACGGAAGCCAATAGTTTGCATTATCTGGTAAAGCCTCTTCTAGTCCATCTAACGAATTAGCCATTGAACTATACTTGATCTCACCCAGATTGATATCATTATATAAACTCTTTATTTGTCCAACTTTAGCTTTATTGGCAATGAGTTCTTCTGTGGTTTTATAAATGAGTTTATTACCATTGGCATCTTTACCACCATCTAATGCAGTTTCTTTTATTACTCTTTCTTCTACACTTTTTTTAGCCAGTTCGAAAATAATATGAGCTTTATCCTCTGTTGCTGGAAGTTTTTCTATCTGTAATATTTCTTTGTAGAAAAAATCAAGATGTCTTTTGGTAATCCTATTAAATCGTTGTTTAGAAAACTCTAATAACCTTAAAAAACATATAAACAATGTCATATGAGGAGTGATACTACTCTGAGCTTCCAGATCTTCAATTGTTTTGGAAATCTTATTTTTTAGTAGTTGATAATCGCTATCTGTTCTTTTAGGAATGTCTTGATTAGTAAAATCGAAATGATTAAAAAGTTCTTGCCAATCACCAGATGGGATTTGATTATCATTTGTTTCAAAGAAATTTATGTGTTTGGCAAAATTGTATGCAAACAATAACCAGTCTTCAAGATCAAAGTCATGAAGTTCTAAATTAGCTGGATCCAAGACGCTATTAAAACGTTCCTCTTGATCGGTTCCATTTCTTTTAAAAATTATATTGTCTTTATGTTTCCCGTCGTTACACATAGATTTATTAGCGCATTATATGTTGGTTCCTTCTTCTTTATAGAAAGGAAAAACTACATTTCTTCTTGAGTTTGTACTTCTAATCAAATACTCAATTTTCACGAGCAATTTTCCTTCTAATTCATCTGTTTCAGAGATATCAATTTTAATTACATCTATTCTTGGTTCGTGATAGAGAATTGCTGTCTTAATTAGTTCAATTACAAAAGTTTTTAAGGTTCTATCAAGGGGTTTAAAAAGAAGCTCATCTAAGTTACATCCATAGTTAGGCACCATAATTCTTTCTCCTAATCTAGTTGTCAATAAAATCTCTAAACTCTTCTTGATATCCTCCTCATTAGAGGTCATCAACACATGTTTTGCTGTTTTATTAAACTCTGGTGGAAATCCCCAGCCTGTACCTAAAAAAGAATTCTTATTTTCCATAACTAACCTCCTATTATTACTGTAGGACATCCTAGTACAATTACTCCTCCATGAGCAGTACTATCTCCCATTCTTGCTGCTGGCATCCCTCCAATCATTACTGTTCCAGACCCCATAATTATTGTATCTGGTGGTCCTACACATACTGCCATATCGCCAACTCGTGCTGCTGGCAACCCTCCGATAAGTACAGTAGGTTCTCCTGGTGGTAATATGGGTCCTCCTACGTGCGGTACTACTCCTGTCACTAATGGACAGGTATGCATATCTGTAATTCTTGCTGCTGATGGCATTGTCTATCTGTTTATAATTATTGGTTCTTTTTAAATCTTATCAATTAATTTGTACTAGTGACCCTTTAAGGGTTGCAATTGCACTTGAAGAAACTTCTATACCTGCTCCTCCTTCGGCTTTGCATTCTGCACTTGCTTTTATATTTACATTGGTTCCCTCGATATTAACATCTCCTGATGCATTTAGACTAATATCTCCAGCGCTTTCTACTGCTATACCCGAACTATCAATTGTAATTACATTCGAATTATCGTCCTCGACAATAATTGAACCTGCATCTTCATCTAACACTATTTTTTTTCCTGCAGGTGTTTCAATAGTTATAGACTTTTTATCATCATCAAAAAGTACTTTCATTTCGCTTCTGGTAACAAATCCTTTTTCATGATTATCATCGCTTGCGGTAATAGGAGAAGGTTTAGCACTGCTATGTAACATTCCTAGTACCACAGCATCATTCGGGTCATCATTTATAAAGCCAACGATCACCTCATCCTCTATTTCGGGTCTAAAGAAAGCACCTCGATTTTCTCCAGCATCCAATGATGAAACTCTACACCAAATCCCTTGTTCTTCGTTATTGATGATTGGAATCTGAACTAAAATTCTTTCTTCTCCATCTGGGTCTTCTTCAAGTTGACTTACGATTCCTACTTGTAATCCACAAATTCCTGATAGTAATCCTGATGCTGGTAATGCATTGATATCATAGGTTTCAGAAAACCATTTAGGGTTGATCCCAAATTGTGCATCTACTGTCCAATTTCCTTCTGCAATGTGATGACTTACTCCTGTGATATAGATCTTACCATTAAACCTATCTCCTACTCCTTGTAGATCTAACAAAGTTCCTGGTTTTACGGCTGGTACTCCTTGAAACTTAACTCTACCTCTTACTTTTGACAATTGTTGAAACATCCACTTAGCATCGCTCCAATCCTGTAATTCTTCTGTGGTAAGCGATCCTCCATGACGTAATTCTAGATTTTCTAAAGCAATGACCGAAGAAAGGTCTGAAGCAGATAAATTACCGTTTAAAGAAACTGATGGATCATTTGCTTCTACCTCGACAATTTCTTGATCAGAATAGTTCCATCCATAAGAAGTAACCTTATCGATCTGATGTCTTGCATCTATCTCTGCGTCTAAGTCTAAAATAGTTGCTCCAAAGGTTACAGTTTCAACTGGATCTGTACTAAAATCTGGTTTAGCAACCTTTAATTCACCATTGTCTACAAAGCAAAGCTTGCCATTTGCTTGAGCTCGTGAAACCACATAGTCCCAATCCGACACATTATACTGTACTAACTCTTTATGCTCATAATTGGTAGCCTCTACATCATTAGCAATACCATAATCGCCCGCAATTTCTTCGATAATATCACTGTCTTTTTTATCATAGAAATACTTGCTTTTTCTGCCTATTGTAAGTTTGACAGCTTCATCCTTGCACTCCACAATAAGATAAGAACCATTAGTTCTTATTTTTATATTATGTTTAATAACAATTCCTTTGAAAATCGTTTCTTCATCAGAATGGTATCCAGCGGTAATTTCGATTTCTGCTCCCGGTACAACTAGTTCTTGATTACTTAATTCAAAATCTTGCTTAGAGGGTTCTCCATCTGTTATAATCAACTTAGCAGTAGAGATTCTATTAACCTCCTTTTGGATAGAAATTGTTTTAACCTGATAGGCCTTAGACAACTCTTCTCCGTTGACAAGTACCTTGCTTGTAACAAGGTCTGCGTTTTTTGATGTCTGTATTACACTGCCTTCAGCCATTTTTATGATGTTTTTTCTATTGGAGGAAAGAAAATTTCTTTTCCTACTTCTAATTGTCTAAATGAAGTGATCTCATTTACTCTTGCTACTTCCAAGTAATACTTAGAATCTCCATAAATACGATGCGACATTAAAGGCAACGTATCTCCTTCTTTTACCACACGTACATGTGTTAAATCAGGGGATTGATTATTCTCTTTTGCTACTCTAAGATCATCTTCTACAAAACCTTGAAACTTTGCCTTTGCTACTGCACGGATCGGTGTACCGTCAGGTTTAAATAGTTTAAATTCTATGCTCATTTCGGTAAGACTCCCTTTGAAAAGAAGAGTCCCCCACGAAATCATTAGATAGTTTGGTTTATGTTCGTCCCCATTGTAATCTAGGATTACTTTTTTAAACTTTTCGATATCATCAATGATACCATCACCTTCGTCTTTAAAAACTTTATTACCCGAACTACTCCCAGGATCACTACCATAGTGAATTATAACACCTGATCTATCAAATAAAAATTCTAATTCAAGATCTTCTGGAAGTTTTTTATTAAACTTAGGAGATAAATCACTCGTCCCCGAAGCTTGATCCTCGTTTTGCTCGATTTTATAATTAAAGGTGTATTTTTCTGGATTTACCAAGGTGGTAAATTCACCATCCCCAACTTTATCATTAAATTGTGGATCACTATAGGCTACAACCTTTAATTTTTTTAATTCTCCAGTACTCATTGTTTATCGTTCAGACTGTTTTGAAATGATCTCCATGATTTGTTCTACACATTCTGCAACAATCATATCCTTATTTCCTGATGGTTTATCTCCTTTTGGGGCATCCGTATTTTTCTGATCATTGTCTACATTTATTTTGATATGTAATTCTTTAATTTCGATCGCTCCCATGATTATCAAATTGTATTATAGTAGTTATACACCAGTTCTATGGTTTCAATAACCACTTTACTTTCTTGAGCATTAAAATCAGCTATAGACCATTTAATTGGATAGGCATGCACAATATTCCAGGACAACAACGGCTCATGCTTTTCATTTAAAAGTTTAACAATAAGATCTATAGGTTCAAACTCAAAGTTTTCGACAGCATCTTTGCACCAACTGATTACTTTAGAATCTACCAATAAGCCTCTTTTTAAAACTAAGTTTGGATATTTTGTTCTAACCGGAATTTTATGCTTAAACCTATTTTCTCCACCTTCAGTAACATCTTCTGTTTCTACATCTACCGATAATCCAGCTACAGACTGAAATTGATGATCTACTTCACTAGTTGATAAACCAGTAAACTCGACACTAAAATGAAAGCCAACGGGTGGATAATAGGTTGCCATTAAGATGCTATTTTAAGACTGTTAATTGCAAATTCTGCCGATTCAATAGCAATCTCATTTCCATCAGCCTTAAGATCTGTGGATTGTATCTTAAGTAACCAAGCATCTTGTGCTTCCCAAGTTAATATAGGTTCATGTTTTTCATCTAACAAGCTAATGGTAAGGTCACTTCTAAACTTCTCTTCGCCTTCTTGAAAGAATACATTCTTCTTCCACATATCATAGAACTGTCCTTTTGTAGAAACAAAAGTTCCTCTTTTGATTGCTATGTTAGCAAACTTGGTCATCCCTGGTTGTTTTTTCTTGAAGTAGTCATTATCCGCTCCTCCTCTATATTCTATTACTTCAGTTTCAAAGTCTAAACCAGATACTTCGGTACAATTTAATTCGGTGTCGCCTCCAATTGTTACCTTAAAATGGAACTTTGGTAATGGATATTCTGCCATGATTTCTATGTTTTATATTGTTGATTTAAATTATTATAAGTTGATTAAGCTTCTTGCATTTTATGAGAGAACTTAAGAATGATAAATTCTGCTGGACGAACAACCGCCATTCCGATTTCGATAATCATATTTCCATCAAGAATATCATCAGCTGTCATCGTTTCTCCTAATCCCACATTTACATAAAATGCTTTATCAGGTGTAGGACCAGCTAATGCTCCTGCTCTCCATTGTAGTGTCAAGAAATTATTGATCATTGCTTTTACTCTAACCCACGTATTCATATCATTAGGTTCAAAAACAAATTGTTCTGTAGCTTTTTTGATAGATTCCTCGGCCATATTAAAAAATCTTCTTACTGGCACATATCTCCACTCCTTATCATTACCTGCTAAGGTTCTTGACCCCCAAACCAAAGTTCCTTTTCCTGTAAAAGTTCGAATTGCATTTACAGATTTTCCTGCTACAGTATCTACATTTAATCGATCCTGTTCTTCATTGGTTATTTTTATAGAAGGTTTGATTACATAATTTACTCCAACATTTGCTGGCGCTTTCCAGACTCCTCTATCACTATCTACTCTTGCATATACCCCTGCCATAGCACTACTTGGTGGTAACTCAAGAGGAAGGATTCCTAATTCTACTTTAATTAGGTTATAAGTTGCACTATCTATATTCTCAATAGCTGCTAGATTTTGACCATCAAGAGAACCAGTTATAACGCCATCAGCTGCTTGTGCTGCGGTAATTGCATCGGTTAATGCAGGTGTTATTAATGCTATCACTGCCTGAATATCTGCTTCTATGGTCGCAACGGCTGTAACGGCTGCTGTAGATTCTGTTTTTACTACTCCACCACCAGGTGCGCTATTGGCTGCCCCATTAATATCAGTAATATGTCCTTCTAAAGCTGTGATTAATGTTGGAATAGCACTCGCTCCTGTTATTGCTGCATCCAATGCTCCTGCAGCGGCAGTCACTCCAGCTTCTCCTACTACATTACCATCAGTCGCTGCACTGGATCCAGAGCTAACTACACTATTAAGTGCATCAACAATAGGTTGGATTGTATCGGTAATAGTAGTTCGATTAGTATTGGCTTCTCCATTAGTACCTGCTTGTAAAACTGTATCTGCATCTGTTAACGCAATGACTAAAGCTGGAATACCATTTAAAACAGTTTGTATGTCTGAAGTACTCTGGGTAGCTGTTGCCATTGCAGTAATACTCTCTGGAGTTTCATCTTCGCTGGTATGACTAATAGCAACATTAGCTTCATCATAACTATAATCTAGAATGGTTTCTAAATATGGGTAATAAGCAGCACCATATTTTAGGTAATCTTTTTCTAGGTTTACTCCTGAACGCAATGCTACAATTGGAGCATCACTAGTATCATCATAACTATAGGTATCTATGATTGCAAATCGATCCTGAAGATCATTACATTGAGTTAAGGCATTATTATATAATGCGAAAAATTCGTTTGGATCTGCAATTGCAGTAGCATCAGGAAACAATAACAATGTGGGCTCATCTTCTTTTTTAAGAAGATCTAATCCATCATTTAAATCACTAAATAATACATTTCCTCCTGTATAATCAGCTACAGAAACAATGTAACAAGGTCCTCCTCCATTTGCGAAATACATCTGTAAGGCATAATACATTAAATAGGGTTGTCTATTAGCTACAACCTGATCCTTATCAATTGTAATATTTCTTTCTATATCTCCATTTACTAAGGCATCAAATATTGTAACTTCAATATTTACCTCTGGTAATGCAAATCCAAAGTATGTTTCATATTCTAACATAGAAGTAATTCTGGTTGGCTTTTGTAACAAATCATCTGCTACCTTTTTTGTTGCCTTCTCAGTGTATCCTATAAAAGCTGGAATTGCTGTTTCTACTTGGGCTACGGATGGAGGAAATTTAACAATCTCCTCTATATAAACCCCTGGTGTTTTGTACGTTGCCATAATTTTAATTGTTTTTAAATAAAAATTTCAGAATATGTTGTTGTAATATTTGTGTTTACATCTGTTGTTTGCTTTATCAAATCTGCTGTTGGATTCGGAAAAGTATATTTTTCAATATCCGATGGAAGCGGAGGTACAATATCAGCATCAGGATCAATTTCGATAAATCCGTTTTTGGTTAAAGGTTGAACAGAAGAAGTTTCTAATTCCTCATCATCAGATTTCTTAATATATTTCCAAATTGTTTTTCTGTTATCAAAATGAAGCTTATAAGAAGGACTAGGATCTAATAAATAGTTTTTCACATCATTAGGATCTGAGTTATCTATTGTGATAAGATCCATGCTATTATCCCCTATCGTATGAAGTTTAATAATGCCGAGCAATCCTTTACTCTTTTCTGATTGTATAGCTTGGTTTAATAGATGCTTAGCTTCATCGGTTACTAAATCACCTTCCTCAACTTCTGCCAATAGCTCTAAATAAGGATTGGTACTTGCATCACCATTCTCCTGCAATATGTTATACCAAATTGCTTGCGAACCTTCTTCTGATAACAAATAATCCTGATCTATTAGATCGTTAGATGAATTTAAAGGGATATATGTATATGGATCGGATTCTGTACTTGGTTTTATATTTGAGAAATAGTACAATCTATTTTTCTCTTTGGGTAACTCTGTATAATTATCAAATAGGTAATCGTTGTTGTATATGAGGAATGTAAACCCTAGATTATCATCGAGAAAAATTGTTGATTTATAATCATCATTTTCTTCTACAACCTTGTTAAGTACTATAAAACCATCCGTCCCCTCTTTCATAATAATTTTATGATCTCTAAAAACCTTTTGCGTAGCAGTTGTTGGAACCACTTTCAAAAAATCTTTAAAAACATACTTATTTAATCGTATAACCTTCTCTTCATTATTCATCGAGGTAAATGAAATAGATCCATTATCAAGAAAATATGAATGATGCAGCTGCACCTGAAACATCTCTTTATATAAAATACTAAAAGCCAATTAATTACGTTTTAAACTTCCATTAATCTCTGTTATCAAACTACCTTCGGATTGTGTTACATCTCTTTCTATCTCCAGTACACTAACCTTATATATTACTGAAGGATATTGTTTACCCCCTAGAGTTCCCCAGATAAAGTTCATTTCTTCAAATGATGGAGTAAAAAGCTCTGTTGTAAACTTAAAATCACCTATCTGATCCATTCCATCCAAATCCCTGTCAAAATTTGTATTAGATTGTGTAAAAATCTTCTTGAATTGAAAAAATTCTACCACTCTTGAAATACTTTTTAATGATTCTTTATAATCATTCCTATTTGCCGAAAACATTATATAAAGATTCAAATTAACTTTGTTGTTTTTATAGACCACTTTTGTGCCTTCTATTTTATGATTTAGAATATTTTTTAAGGTGGATTCTTCTTCTGTATGTAGTAGCGAAAGAACAATATTATTGCTATCCGAGGGTTCATCATCTTCAGACTCCACAAAAGCTATATTATCTAATGAAACTGGTTTTTCTTCAATTTCTATGTTGAAAAAATTATTAACCTCCTCTGTAATAATCTGTAACACTTCGAATATCATATCCTTTTATTATCGAATTAACTGATTTGTATCTAAATCTTTTACATCTAGCGTTAGATATATAAAATCGCTTGCATACTAAAAAAATTAAAGAATTCGGGGTAGGTTACTAATTCATTGGGGTTTGAATATTCTCAACCAATAAAAGGGAATTATATGTTTGATTAAGATGTTATAAAATTATGTTTTAGACAGATCATTTGGTATAGTTAAAACACGGAATCTGTAAAGGAAAACAACTTTACTATATAGGGGTAAATATCCCTAACAGATTACTGTTTTGTAATACCGTATTACTATACTATCGTTAACAAAATAGTTTACAAAACCAGAGTGCTCTTCCCTGAAAACCGTGAATACATTTTCACTAAAAGAGGTGTAAGAAAAAAACGTTTTATTCCGAACCTTTGTAGTGTTCAAAAACAAAAAGCATTTTTATTATGAAAAGCACATTAATTAAAATAATATTCTCCATTAGTTTAATATTTCTTCATAAAGTCAAAGCGCAGCAGTCATTACCTTTAACCAATGGAACTTCTACTAATGGTATTTCAAAAACTATAATAAAACCAAAAAGTAATAGTAATACGTATTACTACAGCAATGGCTCTATAAAAGAAATTAGAGAAACAAGTAACAACAAGTTACATGGAACCTGGAAATTATTTTATGATAATGGCCAATTAAAAAAAGAAGGGGTATTTAATAATGATAAAATTCATGGTCAATGGAAAATCTATGATCAAAAAGGACGATTAATATTTATCGAAAACTACAATAACGGTGATGAAGATGGGATATGGAAAGCTTTTTATTCTAATGGAAAAATAAAAATTGAAGGAGCATTTACTAAAGGTAAGAGACAAGGTACCTGGAAAACATATAACGAATTCGGAGAATTAAGAAAAATAGTAACATTTGAAGATGATATAGAAAAGCGAGAATTAATTTTAGATGATAAATCTAAAGATTTAAACTTTTATTCTATAAATCAATCCATTGGAAATTATTAATACTTCTTCCAGAAACTCACAAATCATGTTAGCAATCGTTTTACTAACCATAATTGTTACTGCTATAGTAATATATTATCAATTCTATTGGACAAAAATTGAGCAACATTATGAATGTATAAATTATGAAAATTATTCTTTAATTAAAGAATCTCCTTTTTCCGAAGAGTGTAGTTCTTATCAGATTTTAAGAAAAGAAAATGAAATCTGGTTCAAAAGGGATGGATACTCTCTGTTTTATATTTCTTTAAAATCAATAGACTCAAGAAATGTTGAGTTAATTGGATTGGATGGTTATGGTATAAGAAATATGGAATTTAAAAAATACATTTGTCGATTAGTGCAAAAAATAAAAATCAAACATAATAGTCAATAAAAATAAAGGAGAACTTAAAGTTCTCCTTTATCCAAATATGATATGTTGATATAATAATTACATCTTTACATCAGATAATTTTACTTCATTAGCATCTTTATCTAACATTACTACTTCGTCAAAACCAGCATTTTTAAATTGTTCAAACTGAGTAGCAGCATCTCCTATAACTAAATATGCCATTTTAGACTCATCCAGATATTTGTTAGCCAGTGCTTTATGCTGTTCTAGAGTCATTCCTTCAATAATTGACTCTTCTTTAGCTATATAATCAGCAGGAAGGTCATATCTTCCCATTTCTTGTAATATTCCTAATAATGCGAATTGAGTTTCGAATTTACGCGCATTTGATTTAATTAAAGCATTTTTAGTAAATGTCAAATCTTCTTCAGAAATACCACTTTTATATTTTTCGATTTCATCTTTAAATATTTTTACTGATTCAAAAGTGGTATTGGTACGTACACTAGAAGAAGCGGTAAATGTTCCTGGAATTTTACTTCCACTAAACCCTGATCTTGCACCATAAGTATACCCTTTTTCTTCTCTAAGAATTAGGTTAACGTTTCCGGAAAAAGATCCTCCTAACTTATAATTCATTACCGTAGCTGGAAAATAATCTTCATCTGTACGAGCCATAGATAAGTACCCAATATTGATAACTGATTGTTTTGCATTAGGAATATCTACAAAGTACAAAGATGCTTTATCTCTATTATTTACAATTTCATACTCAGGAATAGTAACTTCTTTACTTGCCCATTTACTCTCTAAGTTTTTAAGTGAAGCTATAGCCTTATCTTTATTTAAATCACCTACTATCTGAAATTTACTTACGGATGGAGAAAAATTATTTATATAAAACTGCTTTAAGTCATCAATAGTTATAGATTCTACCGAAGTTACTGTTCCACTAGTTGGATATGCAAACATGTGTTTATCTCCATACAATACCTTATTATAAACATTTCTTGCAACAACATTAGGGTTGGCAGCTGATCTTTTTATTCCATTAATAGTTTTAGTCTTAATTCTTGCGAATTCTTCCTCATCCCATCTAGGTTCTAATAAAATTTCTTCTACAAGGTTTATCGTTTTATCTAGATTACGTGCTAATGTATTTCCACTAATGATTATAGCTTCTCTTGTAGTATACATATTAATTGAAGCTCCTAACAATTCTATTTCTTCTTCTAACTGCTCTGGAGTTTTAGTTGCAGTTCCTTCCATCATTATGTCAGTCATAAGGTTTGCAACTCCAACCTTATCAAAAGAATCTAATAAATGACCTCCAGAAATCACTAAACTAAAATTCACTAAAGGAAGTTCATTTTGTTCCATTCCGTATACTTTCATTCCATTAGCTAATGTTGTATTCCAAGAAGATGGAATATTAAGCTTAGGAGACTCTCCTTCTTTAGGCGCTACAGATCTATCGAAAGCGGATGGTGTTTTTTCTATTTCTTCTTTTGTTTCTGCCACTGCTTTTTCTACATTCTCTTTGATTTCTTCTTCTACAACAGCAGCTTTTTCAGAATCATTGGCTGCTAAATCAACTTTCCCTTTAGGAACAAAGCTCGTAATAACATAAGGTTTTCCTTTAATGTACTTATTATATACTCTCAATACATCTTCTTTGGTAACCGCTTTGATATTTTCTATATCTTGGGTAATAAATCCAGGATCTCCAGCAAATACATTATACTGTGCTAACTGAAAAGATTTTCCTAAAACACTACTTATTCCATTATAAAACTGAGTCTCTAGACCGGCCTTTATTCTTTCAATATCCGTATCTGTGATTCCTTCTTCTTCAAATTTCTTAAACGCTTCAAAAACTCCAGCTTCGATATCTGCTAAGCTTTTTCCTTCATTAGCGGTAACATTAACTCTAAATTTACCGGCTATTTCCATAGAACGATTCCAAGCATTTGTATCCGATGTCAATTCTTTTTCTTTAACTAACACCTTATACAATGGAGCTTTTTTTCCTTCGGACAACAATTCTCCTAAAAAATCTAAAGCATATGCATCATCTGTATATTGTTCTACAGTTGGCCATACCATATTAAGTTGAGCAGTTGTAGCAAAATTATCTTCATGCATAAACCTCTTTGTCCCTGACAAAGTTACATTCTGAACTTTTAGTTTTTCTACTGGTTGTCTTTTTTTGATTTCACCAAAATACTTTTCAATCATTGCCTTAGCATCAGCTGTTTCAAAATCACCTGCTAATACCAGTGTGGCATTATTTGGACCATAATACTTATCATAAAACTCCTTTACATCTTCTACCGTAGCATTCTGAAGATCTACTAACTCCCCTATCACTTGCCAATTATAAGGATGACCTTCTGGAAAAATATTTTTATCAATTACCCAACTTGTATGACCATAAGGGTTATTATCAACTCGCTGTCTTTTTTCATTTTGAACTACCTCTTGTTGATTATTAAAAGCACTTTCGGTAACTGTATTAATCAAGAATCCCATTCTATCAGATTCTAACCACATTACTGTTTCCATTGCATTTTTAGGAACCACTTCGTAATATATAGTCCCATCTTGCCAAGTACCTCCATTAAGAGTTCCTCCTACATCCTGAATCTTTTTGAAAAACTGATCCTGAGGTACGTTTTCCGATTCTTGGAATAGCATATGTTCAAATAAATGAGCAAACCCTGTTCTTCCTGTTTTTTCTCGATTAGATCCTACACCATATTGTATAGCAACCGAAACAATAGGATCTGATTTGTCTTGATGTAAAACAACCTGAAGGCCATTTTCTAATTCGTACTTTTCGAAATCGATAGATAATTTACCAACTTCCTCGTTTTCTGATTTAGTTTCTGCTGTTTCTTTTTTACAAGAAATAACGGAAACAAATAAAAAGGATAATGCTACTAAAAGCGTCCTAGATATTCGAGTTTTCATGTTTTATTTTTTTGATTAAGGTTTAAATGTAGTTTAAGGAAATGAGTATTTATATTGTTATATTATTAAAAAAACGTTAAAAAGGTCGTTTTTTATTCAAAAAAGCTTCTGTATACATTAAAATTTTAAGATTTATTTATTTTAACTGTTGATCCTAATATAAATCCCTTTATAATATTTTTTTTATAAATACATTACTCTATATCTCATTCCATATTAAACTTAAAAAAAGAAAAGCTTTATATATTATATATAACAATACAAAATATATAAAGCTTTTATAATTCGTAATTATAAAAATTAATTAAGTATTGACTATTCTTTAACCATTTTCTTAATTAATCTTCTTTGATCATTTTCTATTACAATAAAATAAGCTCCAGGTGACAAAGATGATATATTCAATTCAACCTGCTTGGAAGTTATTTTCTGGATATCAAGAGTTTTATTTAATTTCCTTCCTCTTATATCAAAAATTGTAATAGTAGGATTAACAAAGTTAACTGTATTATCTATGTACAACCTACTTCGAGTAGGGTTTGGATGGATTTTTATAGTATCTAAATTAAAATCTTCAACACTAAGAGTAGTAGGCTCGACATTTAAAGTAAAATTAATTACCTGTTGTGCTACCCCACAATTTGCTCCAAAAGTAACTTCTACTGTCCAATCTCCATCTTCATCCCCATTAAGTTCTATATTATCAAAATTAATACTATCGGTATTATATGTTTGACCTCCAGGTGCAGTCCAAACTACCGAAGCATTAAACGGAGAAGCTGGTATTGTCAATTCTATATTTAAATCTTCTAAAACTTCAATTGTTTCTCCGTCACTAAATGATACTGCTGTTCCTCCATCAATACTATATACTGTGTCTCCATCCGATAAATCAGGAGTATCAGCTGCAATGTTAATATTTACAGGTGTTCGAATCGATTCACACCTCCCTCCTTTTGATGTAAAATTCCAATCATAAAAGAAGTAATAGAATTCTAATGCATTTACTGTGTTTCCAACAATTGAAACTACATTGGAAGGTGAAGTATAAGGATAACTAACTCCATTTCCTGCAGGTGTTCTTCTTAATGAAACTAAATCACTTGTTACAGATATTATATTATTATTCCCTTTAGGAACATTAAGGTTTACAATTACTAACGATTCCCCTAATGGAATATCTACAGTAGTTGAAGCGACTACATTTCCAGCTGCATCAGCAACTTGTATAGTTCTAGATCCAGCAGACATAGCTGACATCATAAAAGACTCAATAGTAATATCATCATTCGTATTAAAAATCAACCCCTGAGAAAAATCATAATCAGCAGCTGTACTAATATCTGGCGCAGGTGTTTTCTCTGAAACTATTACTGAAGAAACTCCTGAAACATAATAAGTAGTAGGACCTGTTATAGCTGGGGTTATAAAAGATGTCCCTGTTGCTATTTCAGCACCTCCTGTAGCCGCAGTATACCACTTATAATCTGTGCTCCCCGAGGCTGTAAGTGTTGCTTGATCATTAGCACAAACATCAATATCAGAAACTAAAGGTTGTAAAGCTTCTTCCAAGTCTAACGAAAATGCATACTCAATTGATCCACACGTTCCATCTGAATCAATTGTCACCAAATATTGACCTGCTTCATTTAAGGATAGATCATTAATTGTTATAGACGCATCTACACTAGAGAAGCCATTTGGTCCAGACCAAACATAAGTTGGATTAGCTCCTGTAAGTACATCTAATTGAAATTTGATTGATTGTCCAGTACATAAGCCCACTAAGGACCCTTCTTCAACAGCTCCATTATCTATTGACAATTCTTGTTTTGCAGTAATTGTAAGACAATTAGGAAGTGAAGATCTCCATATACCCCTTCCATAAGTAGCTGCGGTAATGGAATTATCAGCTATATTAATTTCTAAATCATTAACTATAGTAGTTGGTAAATTATTTAAAAATGGAGTCCAAGATCCATCATTAACACTCCTATACACACCAATACTCGTACCTATGTATATTGGATCTTGTGATTGACCAGAATGGTGCACTATATCATTTATAAAAAAGTAATTGTCATTTATTGGTAAATTTGAAGAAATATTATTAAAAGTATTTCCTCCATCGATTGACTTATGAACGGCAGATGCCGTAGTAACCCATACAATATTAGGATCTGTATTATGAATAGCTATTCCTCTTATTCTGCTTCCAAAATTAAATACATCTACAACATTATTTCCTGAATCAGTTGTTTTCTTAAGCGTACTACTTACTGAAATATACATAATTGCATTATCAGATGACGCTATTTCCATTTGACTTGCTGAACTTCCTAAATCCGCTAATTGTACCCATCCATTTTCAGCTGCATTTAAACGATATAAATTATCATAACCAGCAAATAACTCTCCTGTTGCGTTTATTGCTAATGGCGTTATCCAATTCCCATTAGATCCAGCTGGTTGGGGCACACTTCCTGAACCACTACTACCTGCATTCGAAGACAAATATAGCCCTCCTCCATTTTGAATAAATCCGTAATACTTATCATCATTTGTTGGATCAATTGCTGTATCCATTCCATCTGCACCATAGTAATTAAGCCAATTTCCATTTCCATTATTATATGCGTGCCCTCCATTATCTTGTAATCCTCCAACCATTTTATTTGGATCATTTTGAGAAACAGCCACTTTATAAAATTGACTTGCTTGAATACCAGCTGTATGATCTGTAAAAACATTCCCACCATTAGTAGATGAATAAATACCTCCGTCCGAACATACGAAAACAGTTCCTCCAAAAGATCTAATCATATGTATATCTGCATGCGTATAAGAAGCACCTTGAGGGAAAGACCATTCATTTAATTTACTAAAAGATGTACCTCCATCATCTGACTTCCAAACATTAAGACAACCTACAAATACTTCATCAGCATCTGTTTGTGAAACACCTAAGGCTAAATCATAAAAAGCTTGTTGACTTTCTATAACATCCGTAGAACTATTTTTTTCTAAGAAAGACTCTCCACTATTTTCAGAGCGATATACACCTTGAAAAGATTCGTCCGCATTAACACTTAATATGTAGACATATTCGTTATTTGCAGGTGTTACCTCAATTACCATTCTACCACTACCTGTTGGAGTTCCATTGGTAATAATATTAAAGGAATCTCCTCCATTGGTCGATTTATAAAATTCGCTAGGAGTTACAGCATATATTACATTAGGATCGCTTGGTTTTAATTTAATATCTTTAATATTTCCTGGTAAAGTAACATTCCAAGTTACACCTGCATCTATTGATTTAAAAATTCCTGTATTAGTAGCTACCCATAATATACTAGAATTGGTTGGATGTATATAAATTTCATTCATTGACAATGGTGTATTACTTGGAGCCAATCCAGTCGGATTCCAAGTTTGTCCGCCATCTGTAGATTTAAAAACACCGGCACTTAAAGTATCATTTCCATCATCATCTCCTGTGGAGATATAAATAATATCAGAATTAGAATAATCTATAGCAATTCCTGAAACCCCTATTTGAGGTAAATTATCTGTTAAAGGCATCCATCCATTTCCAGCGTTAACTGATTTCCATAATCCTCCCGCAGGAGTACCTACATACCAAATATTTGCATCATTCGGATCTACAGTTATAGCATTAATTCTAGCTTGACCTGAAGACCAAGACCCTGTATTTGTATGGGTAAAAGGTCCTATGGCTTCCCAATTACTTAAATCTGTAGATATTAATTTATTATTTATTTCATTCCTATGTTCCCAAGCAATCCATTTATCTTCAGGAGTTGGCAAGTATCCTTCTCCATCAACAACATCCTCCCAAATATATTCCCATCTTTTAAATGGTTTATATCCACTACCTTTCTTACTAGGGTCTCTTGTTTCCCAATAATCATTAAAAGCTTGTTGAATTTCTTGAAAAGTAGGTCTTAATTCCTTGTTGGTCTTACTTTGTTTCAGGTTCCGCATCCAAGGAGCATCTTGATTGTATTGAGCATTAATTATTCCGAAAAAAAGTAGAGCGAAAAAGAGATAAAAATTTTTCATAATTTGTGCAAAAGATTAATAAATGTTTTAAAATATATAGAATTATTTAATTCAAAAAAATGTCTTGTCTAGTTACAACAGTTTTAGCAAAAATTACCCTACTCATAATGTAAAAAAACTTCTGCCTATCCAATAAAATTTAACCCAACCACCCATCACGATCTAAACTTCGATACTGTATTGCTTCAGAAATATGATCTCCATTAATTGATTGAGAACCCTCTAAATCTGCGATAGTTCTAGAAACCTTTAATATTCTATCATACGCTCTAGCCGAAAGGTTTAATCTTTCCATAGCGGTTTTTAATAATTCTTTTGAAGCATCATCTAATTGACAATAAACTCTTAATTGTCTCACACCCATCTGGGCGTTATAATGAATGTTTTTTAAATCTAGAAACCTTTTTGTTTGTATATCTCTAGCTTTAATAACACGTTGTCTTATCATAACACTACTCTCACCTCTTCTTTCTTCACTTAATTTATCAAAAGGAACCGGAGTAACTTCGATATGAATATCAATTCGATCCAATAAAGGTCCAGAAATTTTACTAAGGTATCGTTGCATTTCTGCAGGAGAAGAAGTCACTGGCGCATCGGGATCATTAAAATACCCTCCAGGACTTGGGTTCATACTTGCTACTAACATAAAGCTGGATGGGTAAGTCACAGTAAACTTAGCTCTAGAAATTGTTACTTCTCTATCCTCTAATGGTTGACGCATAACTTCTAATACATCTCGTTTAAATTCAGGAAGTTCATCCAAAAACAAAACACCATTATGTGACAAAGAAATCTCACCAGGTTGCGGATAACTACCTCCACCAACTAAAGCAACATTAGATATTGTATGATGAGGACTACGAAAAGGACGTTGTGCCATTAATCCAACATTATCTTTTATTCTTCCAACAACACTATGAATTTTCGTCGTTTCTAATGCTTCTTGAAGAGACATTGGAGGCAATATGCTTGGTAACCTCTTACTCAACATTGTTTTTCCACTACCTGGAGGTCCAACTAAAATAATATTATGACCACCTGCAGCAGCAATCTCCATGCATCTTTTTATACTCTCTTGCCCTTTTACATCCGCAAAATCAAACTCTGGATTATCTAGTTCTTTATAAAATTCTTCTCTAGTATCCACAACGGTTTGATTCAAAGTTCCTTTTCCATCGAAAAAATCTATAACTTCTTTAATATTTGTTACACCGTAAACTTCCAAATTATCCACTATTGCCGCTTCTTTTGCATTTTGAGTAGGTAAAATAAATCCTTTAAACCCTTCTTCTCTAGCTTTAATAGCAATAGGCAAAGCTCCCTTTATAGGTTGAAGACTTCCGTCTAACGATAATTCTCCCATTATTAAATAATCAGAAATATGTTCTCCCTTAATTTGAGAACTGGCAGCCAGTATACCCAAAGCTAATGTTAGGTCATATGCTGATCCCTCTTTCCTAAGATCTGCGGGAGCCATATTAATGGTAATCTTCTTACCTGGAAGTTTATAATTATTATTCTGTAGTGCAGCTGCAATTCGAAAACTACTTTCTTTAATAGCATTGTCAGGCAATCCTACTAGATGATATCCAATCCCTTTATCTATATTAACTTCTACAGTTATTGTCGTAGCCTCAACACCGAAAACGGCACTTCCAAAGACCTTAATAAGCATATTCTTTTTTTAAATTATAACTAGAATATCTCCTTATGTGATACCATCGCTATAAGTATATGTCATTTCCGATCTATATGTTACTGGCAAATCACTATTTTTTTCAAAAAATTTTAAAAACTTGTTATAAAAAGGGATTACAGATTAGATCTGTATTAATTATTACACCCTATAAATACTATTGTTTAGGACTTACGAAAAGGCAATATTTAATTAGTAGTTGTAAGGAATTTTACCACCCAAAATATAGAAACTTACAATCAACAAAAAAACAGAAAATAATCAGTCCTATTAAAATTGATGCGTTGATACGAATTACTTTAAAATAAAAACAACTTAATAAAAGTAAAGGTAACAACCGAATAAAAAACAAACAAAACAATTTCTAGACGGTATTTTTCTACGATTCTCTTTAACATTGGAAGTGGTTTAAGTTTATTGGTTTATATATAAAACAGCTAATTATCTTTCTACCCTATATTTATTAAAAAAATCCCAACCTGGTTAATTGTTGGGATTAAATAAAAAAATAATAATCTTTATAAAAGTAAAATTTTATTGTCTTGAAAAAACAATACAAATACTGCGTTTTTCCTTTTACTTAAGACTCATCATATTACATAACAAACAATTTAGAGAACTGCTTCCTGATGAGAAAGAAACAACCTCTCATTTAAAAACCTAAGGGTAGGAATTTTATCTTTAGTTTCTACAAGAATAGATATATTATTATTACTCCCGCCATAAGAAATCATTCTAACAGGTATATAATTAAGGATTTCAAAAAGTTTATGAGAATTTTTATCGTTAATTACAGATTCTCCAACAATACAAATAATACTATGATTCTGTTCAACCGTAACCTCTGCATACCCCTCTATTTCTTTTACTATTTCATCAATGTGAGTAACATCATCAATCGTTAAAGAAATTGCTATTTCTGATGTAGTAATCATATCAATGGATGTATGATAATTATCAAAAACTTCGAAAATCCTTCTAAGATATCCGTGTGCCATCAACATTCTATTTGATTTAATTTTAATGGCTGTTATTCCATCTTTCGCAGAAATGGCTTTTAATCCTTTTCTATATGTTTTATTAGAAATTACTGTTCCAGCTGCCTTAGGATCGAACGTATTTTTTAATAGTACAGGAATATCTTTATCTACAACTGGAGAAACTGTTTGTGGATGTAAAATTTTAGCTCCAAAATATGCTAATTCCGCAGCTTCATTATATGTAAGATGAGCAATTGGGTTTGTACCTTCTACATATCTAGGATCATTATTATGTAACCCATCGATATCTGTCCATATTTGAATCTCACTGGCATTTAGTGCAGCACCTATAATAGTAGCGGTATAATCGCTACCTCCTCTTTTAAGCGTACTAATTTGATGTAAATGATCTCTACAAACAAATCCCTGCGTTATATATATATTAGAAGTTTCATTGCTTTCCAGAACTTCATTTAATTTCTGAGAGACCTTTTTAATATTTGGATTATCCACATTATCAACACACATAAAATCCTTTGCCGAAATTAATTGATTGGTAACTCCAATAGTACTCAAAAAGTTCGAGAAAATATAGGTTAACAATGTCTCACCAAAAGTAAGAACCCTAGCATTTAACACTTCTGTATATTCCTGGTTAGACAACTCTAACATTTCTGTTATCATTGAAGAAATTCCATCCTTAAGACTATTTTTTAGCATTAAGTCATCTACTAAGGTATCAACTACCTCTAAATGTTTATTCTCTAATCTATGAAGATTTCTAGTAATACCTTCTGCATCTTTTAGTTTTATATATGCTACTAAATTTACCAACTGATCAGTAACTCCAGACATCGCAGAACATACAACGATCTTTTGGTCATTATCACTTATAAGTATATCCTTAACTTTATACAAATTCTCTACAGACCCAACAGATGTTCCTCCAAACTTTAAAATCTTCATAGCAATTTTTATTTTTTACAATGCATAATTAGACAATAGAGCATAAAGAATAAATATTTTGATAAAAAAAGTATATATTTACACAATATGTTAAATATCTAACAGAATGAAAACTATTACAGATTGTGTTCACAATATACTGAGGCATCAGCCATTTTTGGAAGACGCACTATCACGAGATATTATTAATTTTAGTTCACTCGCTACCGATCTATTGCCGCAAGTAGAAAAAGAAATGAGAAAACCAGTAAAGTCAGGTTCCATTGTAATGGCTTTACGAAGATATCATCCTAAAAGAATTAAACATTCAGAAAATCTTGGAAGCTTAGGCGATATTGTGGTAAGGTCAGGAATTACAGAATATGCTTTTCTAAACTCTAATACAATTCTTACCAGTCAATCTAATCTATTAAATACTGTGAAAGATAAATCAAAAACCTATTTCACATATTCTAGTAATTTCCAAGAAAGTAATATACTTGTTTCTTCATCCCTTAAGTCAGTGGTTGAAGATCATTTTAAGGATGAAACATGTATATCCGTCAAAGATGATTTATCTTCTATGTCTATTGCTCTTCCTGATGATAGTTCTAGATCGATTGGATTATATTTCTATATATTTAAGCTTTTAGCATATGAAGGAATTCCAGTTTTTGAAATTATATCGACTTCTAATTACTTCACTCTTTTTTTAGAAAAAGAATATGTAAATGATGCATTTCTTTTAATGAATGAAATAAAAGAGAATTAAAAATCTTCAATAAAAAAAGCCCTGATATCATCAGGGCTTTTCATTTATTTTTATTTGTTTACCAAATATTCACTCTCTTCTCCGGCTCTAAATACATTTTATCTCCTTGTTTAATATCGAAAGCATCATAAAATGCTTGAACATTTAACAATGGTTGAATTGCTCTAGTAGTTCCAGGAGAATGTGGATCTGTCTTAATTTGCGTTCTTAACGCATCTTCTCTAACCTTCGTTCTCCAAACAGTAGCCCAAGACATAAAAAATCGTTGTTCTGGAGTAAATCCATCAATATCCTCAGGTCGCCCATTTTCTGCTAAATGCATCTGTAATCCATCATAAGCTCCCAATACACCTCCAAGATCTCCTATATTCTCTCCAAGAGTAAACTTACCATTGATATATACACTATCTAACACTTCGATTGCGCTATATTGTTCAGCAAGAGCATCACCTCTTTCGGTAAATTTCTTAAGATCATCTTCTGTCCACCAATTAGATAAATTTCCATCTGCATCAAAACGAGCACCAGAATCATCAAAAGCATGAGAAATTTCATGACCAATAACAGCTCCAATCCCTCCATAATTTACAGCTTCATCAGCAGTATAGTTATAAAATGGAGGTTGTAATATTGCCGCAGGAAAAACAATCTCGTTATTAAGAGGATTAAAATAAGCATTAACTGTTTGTGGAGACATTCCCCATTTAGTTTTATCTACTGGTTCTCCAATATCATCAAATTGTCTATCCTGAGCCCATTTGCTAACAGCTGCCATATTATCAAAATAAGATTTATCCGCAGAAACTGTCATCTTAGAATAATCTTCCCACTTATCTGGATATCCAATCTTAACTGTAAATTTATCAAGTTTTTCTATTGCCTTTACCTTTGTGGTATCACTCATCCAATCCAATCGCTCAATTCTAGCCTTAAAAGCTGTGATAACATTAGCAATCATTTTTTCTGCCTTTTCTTTTGCTTCAGGCGGAAACTTTTCGTCAACATATAACTGACCTAATGCTTCTCCTACTGTTCCATTAACAGTTGCTAAAGCACGCTCATCAGCCGGTCTTTGCTCTTTCTGACCTCTTAAATATTTACTGTAAAATTCCCAGTTTGCTTTTTCTATATCAGTTGATAAAAGACCTGTAGCGCTATTAAAGGTATCCCATCTTACAAGTGTTTTGATATCTTCTATAGGTGTATTTTTAAAAAAACCATCTAAAGACTTTGTATATCTCAAATGAGCAACTATAATAGTATCGAATTTTTTAGTTACACCAAGATCCGAGATCATTTTATTTAAATCCAAAGTTGACAACATTTTATCCGCTTCTTCAAGCGTTCTTGGATTATTATAATTACGAGCGTCTCTACTCTCTTCTTTATTTAGTCTTGGTTCTGCAAGTTGAGTTTCCATCTTTAGGATCTTATCTGCCGCAATTTTTGCATCAGCCTCAGTATCTCCTAACATCCCAAGCATTCTTACAATATGCTTTTTATACTCTTCGCGAATTTCTTTTGATTTTGAGTCCTGATCTAAATAATAATCTCTATCTGGCAAACCAAGGCCATTTTGACCAAGATATACTGCATTCATAGCACTATTATTAAGATCTGCCTGTACTCCCAATCCAATAAAAGGTGAAGAAACTGAAGGGTTTTTTGCCAATACTGTTTGAAGATCTTCTAGATTATTAATAGACGCAATAGCATCTAATGCTGGTTGAAGTGGTTTTACTCCTGCAGCATTTCTAGCTGTAGTATCTAATTTAGTATCGAAAATTGCTAAAGCCTTAGCTTGATCAGTATCTGCACTATATTTTCCACTCTTTTTTGCTTTAGCCAAGATTTCTAAAACATCATTATCCGTAGATTTTCTTAATACACCAAAACCACCCCAGCTAGTTCTATCTTCCGGAATTTCTGTATTCTTCATCCAACTACCATTAACGAAGTTATAAAAATCTTCCTTTGGACTAACGGTGGGGTCCATATTGTCCAAAACGATACCTGGAACTTTTTCAACTTCGGCCACAGCCTCGGTTTCCTTTTCTTCCTCTTTTTTGGTTTCATTCTTGCAACCGACAAATGCAATGACGAATGCAGCCAAAAAATACACTTTTCTCATTTTTGTATTCATTTTATTAATAAATTAAGTTTAGTTCTTTGGAATAAGACGTAAAAATTGAGGATTCGTTACTCATATCCAATCTTGCAAGTTAGACAAATTGTAAAAATACAGGAAGCTCTTTTTAAAAATTTAACTAATCAAAAACAAAAACAAAACCATTAAACCGTTGAAAAACAATGCTTAAACCGTAAGTTATATTATCTTATTAACAAAAAATTAGCTACAAAACATCATTAATAATGATCATTATTTTTTAGAATTAAGTCTGTAAATATTGATTTTAAAAATTAAATACAGGAAATTATTTAAGTAGTCGTGTATCAAAACTAAAAGGTTCAATCTCTATTAGCTTTACCAAATTAAAATCTGGATGTAATGGATTAATAAGAAGATTCTGCTCTCTTGGTACTATAATACTGGGAACTTTTAATCCTAAATTTATATTTTCCGATATCCAATTTAAAGCAAAATGTTGAATTCCTGTAGAAGGTGGTATTTTATTCCAATCTTTTGGTAATTCTTTAATATCTATTGTAGAAATTCTATCATCCGGTAGTTCGATGGTGGCGATAGCCATATCATCCGGAAAATATGCAGCTGGTAAATGTGCTAGAACTTCCAAAACAGAAAGAGCCGCAGTAGTACTTGTATATAGGACAGCAACCCCTTTTGGGTTCCATCTGCCTCCAACGGTTTTAGCTCCAATACCGGTAAGGTCTTTTATATACTTTTGTTTAGCAATTCTATATACCAACATTATGCAAAAATTCCATGCTCTATACGAATTAACTCTTCGTTTAATAACTGAAATCCAAAAGTGGTATCAAGAAGTTCTTTGGGTTTTTTAGTTGCTAACGCAACATTTGGATGTTCCATCCACCGTTTAAAACGATCTAAGTCTCCAAAAATATTCTCTCCCCTCGCATAAAGTTTTGCCAATTGCAAAGCTTTTGAACTTGCTTCGGTACTTAACTTTTTATTGAGCTCATAACGCTGTATCGTGCGCTCCGACAAATGCAACACATGGGCCAACTCACTCAAATCAAAATCTATCGTTTTAGCAAGATGTAATAATGCTCGCTTATCAATACCATTACGAGATAGTTCAATAAAATCATAAACATTGTGCAAAGGAATATCAATATTTAGGTACCTCAATAACCCTTTACTTTCTAAACCATCATAATCTAACGGTGATACTGCGCTCATAACCAAAAGAATTTTTTACATTGACAAATGTACAAAAAAAAACGACAATTGACTTGCTTATTGTGTAATTAAATCCAAATCCACTTTTACTGAATCCAATCTAGCTTCCATAGACCTAATTGCTACGGTAGATAAATATCTCCCTAGCGGCAGTACTGGCCTTATAAAAAGTTCTTCTTTATTAATATCTCTTGCTAACAAATTAATGGAGGAAGGCATAATTTCTGTTTGTTTTAAACTAATTACATAATCATCTCCCAATTTTTCCATAACCTCTTTTGTATGACCATATCTAACATTTTTAAGAGTTGTTAATGGGGCTGAAAGTTGGGTGCTTGTTTTCGCTATTTTTAGTTCTTCTTCATTAGTGATAATCAACTGTTTAATTTTCACTTTCTTTCTCAACAAAGGAAAAGAATCATTTAATACTTTCTTAAGCACTTCTTCAACACCAATAGATACTCTCCCTCCAATATTATCATAATATCCTGCATCTGCATATTGATCAGAAATGAATATATCCTTTTGTGTCCTATTCCTAACTTCTCCAACAGGAGTAATAAATGGAAAGCTTGCATTAATCCTCATCGCAGTCGAAAGTGCAATGGAATTATTAGGGTAACTAGACTGTATAGTACTTAAAAAATCATTCATTCCCGTGAATTCTTTTACTTGAGAGTATTCTACTGGGCTAATAATATTATAATTTCCTGTTTGCGTATGTGTAGTATTGACAAACAATAAAGGTGGTATTTTTTGAGAAATCAAATCCATGGTATCACCGGTAAAAATATTATCGTAAAAAGATAGAAACTCTTTATCTATAATACTCCTACCTTTTGAATCCAAAAAGTATTTTTCATGAGCTTGATTCCAATGTTCTTCTAATAATTGCCCTCTATTTTTAAATTTAAATAAACTAGTGACTTCCTTAAATAAATCGCGTCCTAATAAAGACAACAATGCTACCGATAAATAATTTTCCTTGTAAATACCACTAGCTTTATACTTTACAATAGGTTTATGAGCATTCTCATCAATTTTAAAGCTTGATTTTTTTCCTTCTAAACTGGTATTTCTAGCTTCTGCAAAAAACATGGAATTACCAACACCACCGCCAGAGGCTCCTGTTAATGAAAGTAAATGTTTTTCAAAATAATCCCCTTTTGTGTTTTCATATAAATAACTATGTACTAAAAAAGCCCAAAGTCCCGCTCTCGACCCTCCTCCTTCAGCAGAAACCATAATAATTGGAAAAGTAGTTTCACTATCATTAATGATGTTCTCCCTACTCTTTAACCAATAATATATATAAATATCTAATGAAGGTCTATCAACATTTGTTTCCATCAAATTAAGTTGATAATGATCCGAAGTGTCTGAAAAAAACTTGGCAGAGAAAATACAAAAGACCGTTACAATTGATAATAAAGGAAGGCGTATTTTTTTCCCGATCAAAATCAATATAAAACAAATCATGAAAAGACTTAAAAGCGAAAGAATTAAAACGGATAATGGATTTATTCCGGTTACCAGACTAGGATAAAAATTAAATAATAGAAATGTCATTAACATAATGAACCCAGACATTAGAATAAAAGTATAAAAGAACTTTTTAGGAAAATGCTTTAAGAACTTATAACTATTAAATGACAAAGTAAAAAACAACAGTACCAATGCACTATTAGAAAGAAAAAGATTCCCTAAATCTTTCTCTGTCTGAGTATTTAGTGTTCCCAATGATATAATTAAAATCATTAATCCAATAGAAACTATAAAAATAAAAACTTTAGTTTTAGCACTTCGATTTAGAAAATCCTTTAGCACCTTGTATAGTTTAGGTTCAGACAATAACAATAGCAAAAAAACAATCAAGACTAATGTATTTGTAGGATTTAAAAATTCCGTATATGTGTTTTCTAAACCAAATAACTCCATTGCATTAAGAATACTCAATGCAGATATGGCTAATAATAAAATTGCTAAAATTCTTGGTAATGTTTTTCTCATATGAATTCTAGTCATGTAAGCATAACTAGCAGATTCACTTCTATCCTGAAATTTATAATGTTGATTAGGAATAAACCCTATGAGATTAGTAAGAGTAATGTCTTTATAATTGTGAAAATAAAAATACTTAGGAGCGTTCCAAATTAAAAATGCAGCAATAATAAGTAGCGTAAAATATAATGGAACTTCTAGTAAAAAAGCATCTGCTTGATTTAGAATTAATAATAAATCTACTGTCTGCGGAAAGTGCCATAAAGCTAAATAAACAGACCCAATAAAAAAAAGACTGATTATATTATTAGAAAGTTCTCTTAGTAGGTTTTTAAACCAAATATTAAAGCCTTGGGAAAATAATAATAGTTTGATCATCATTATAATCAAATTTAAAATTAAATATCCTTAAATCATATACCAATATTTAAAAATAAACTTAAAAAAAACGGGGTCTATCATTTTACAGCGAAAATCACTAAAAGCAATAAATTGGAAATCAATTTGTTAATAAACCTTTAAAATTTAACATTTGTCTAAACACCAGTGTTTATGGGTTAAATGAGAATTTTTGCAAAATCTATGGTAATAAAATCAATATTTAAATGCGAAAAATTACGGTTTTAACATAAAAAGTTGTATCTTGTCGTTGATTATGTGTTTTACAACGATTAAAACACTTAATTAGTAAGAAAAAACTTACTTTTTTAATTGCAGTTTAACCCAAAAACTGAACCTTATGAAAAAATTATTACCCCTATTAACATTACTTTTCGCAAGTGTTGCATTTGCGAATGTAAAAATTGACATTTCTTATAAATTAATGTCAGTGACTGAGAACACCATAATTAATGGTTTAGACGAGAATACCGAAGAAGGTGTTATTTTTATAACAGAAAGTTTACATATCGAAAACGGTGCAAGAATTAAAATCAGAAATGCGTGCTTAATTATATTAGGAGATATTTCTGGAAGCGGAATTCTTGACGTAGACGAATCAGCAACAGTTACTTTAGAAGGAGAGAAAAAAGGACGAGTTACCTTTATCGATAGATTTCTAGCAGATTCAACTTGTCAACAGAGTACTGGTTTAGAAACATTTAAAGACATTAAAGAAGTTCCCCAAGGTCTTAACTATAGTCTTTATACACTAACAGGTAGATTATTAGATCACGGTATAATTGATGATTACATTCATAATTATAGAGATCCAAAAACATACTTCATCAAAATTGAAGGTTACAAACTAAAAAAAATCGTTTTTAAAGGTTAAATCAATCATAAAAAGTAAGGTTTTATGATAGCACGGTATTTATTGCCGTGCTTTTTTTATGCGTTATAAAATTTAGGTTACCTCCAAACAAAGCAATATTTTTGATATAAAATAATTTTAAAATGATTTCTGTATCAAAAGCATTGTCCATAATCTCTGAAGTACTTTATACTCCTAAAACAAAAACCGTTTTATTAAAAGATACTAATGGATTAAGGCTTAGCAAAAATATTCCTACTCCCATAGATATGCCACCATTCCGTCAATCAGCGATGGATGGATACGCCTTGTTACTTCATGATAAAAACACCTATCAAATTATTGGTGAAGTAAAAGCAGGTGATGCAGATGATTATTCATTATTGCCAGGACAAGGAGTTCGCATTTTTACAGGTGCAAGAGTTCCTGATAATGCAAATACTATAGTAATACAAGAAAAGGTAATAAGATCAGAAAACACTATTACCATAAATGAAGAAATACACCAAAACCAAAATATTAGAGCCACTGGAGAACAGATAAAAAAAGGAGATATTGCATTAGAAAAAGGAACAAAAATATCTCCTGCTGGTATTGGATTTTTAGCAGGATTAGGGATTACTGATTTGGAAGTTTTTATTCCCCCAAGCGTAGCGATAATAACAACTGGAAATGAATTAATAGCGCCTGGACAAAAATTACAACAAGGAAAAATCTATGAAAGTAATTCTGTTCAACTACAAGCTGTTCTAGAGCAATTTCAAATAAAAGAAATTAATAAATATATTGTTCAGGATGAATATGAAAGTACAAAAGAAACAATCAGGCAAGCTATTGAAAACAATGATTTAGTATTAATCAGTGGAGGAATTTCTGTAGGTGATTATGATTTTGTAAAAGAAGCTTTATCCGAACTTGGCACCGAAGAATTATTTTATAAAATCAAACAAAAACCTGGTAAACCATTGTTTTTTGGAAAAAATAAGGAAACATTCATTTTTGCTTTACCCGGTAATCCTGCATCCTCTCTTACTTGCTTTTATATTTATGTAATTCCTATTATTCAAAAAATAATGGGTGATTCCTCTTCTGACGGTCTTACAAGGACTATGAAATCTTTAACAAAAGATTTTATCAAAAAAGGAGATCGGGCACAGTTTTTAAAAGCTAAAGTTTCTAATGAAACTGTAGAAATTCTAGATGGTCAAAGTTCTGCCATGTTATATTCCTATGCTGTAGCAAATGCTTTAGTTTTTATTCCAGAAAATATTAGTAAAGTTGATAAAGATTCTTTGGTAGAAACTATTTTGTTACCTGATTAATTTTATGTTTTCAAAAAAGAACACAACTATAATTTCAATTTACCTTATCAAACTCTTTCTATTTTGAATAAATCATAAAAATTTCTGAAAGAGTGTATTCTTTATTTTTTTCGTTATATCTTGCAGGAAACAACGGCTAGCATGTACCACATAAAAAGCAGGATATGGATCGAAGGTGAGAAGGGTGTTTTTCTTGGAGAAGGAAGAATTAAAATTCTAAAAGCCATAAAAACTGAAGGTTCTCTCTCTAAAGCTGCAAAATCTCTTGGGATGTCGTATAAGAAAGCTTGGAATTTAGTTGATTCCATTAATAAAAATGCTTCTACTCCTGTTGTGATTACAAATACAGGGGGAAGCGGTGGTGGTGGTACAGAAATAACTGAATACGGCCTAAAAATGATTAATGCATTCGAAAACATAAATAAAAATTGCTGGGATTTCTTAGATCAACAACTAAAAGAGCTACAATTATGAGTTCTCTAAAAGGTTTAGACATAACAGGTATTATACTAGCTGGTGGTAAGAGTAGTAGAATGGGAGAAGATAAAGGTTTAAAACTGCACAAAGGAAAACCTTTTATAGCTCATATTCTAAAGGCACTAGAATCAATTACAGACAAAATTCTAATCATTACTAATAATCCAGCTTATACTATTTTTGGTTATCAGTGTATTTCGGATATAATTCCTGATTTAGGACCTGTTGGAGGGATCTATACTGGATTAACACATACTAGAACAAAACAGAATTTAGTACTTAGTTGTGATGTTCCTTTTGTTAATCATATGGTTCTAGATAAATTAATTTCAGCGTATGAACCTAATTTTGATATAATCACTTTCCAAGATATTCCATTGATTACGTTATATAATGAATCTGTTATTAATACTTTTCTAGAAAGTATTAATAAAAAACGTTTAAGCCTAAGAAAAACACTATCTACACTAAAAGTAAAAAGTATTCCTATAGAAGATACTATAGCTCCGTACGTAAAAAACATAAATACACAGCAACAATATAAACAGGCAACGCAATGGAATTAAAGATTTTATATTTCGGGATGATTGCTGAAGCTACTAATTGCAAAGAAGAAATTATTTCTTTAGAAAAAGGTAGCAAAGTAGATCAATTAGAAAATTTACTGAAAAACAAATATCAAAAATTGCAAGGATTATCATTTAAAATTGCGATTGATAAAGAAATTAAGTCAAATAATACACTACTTAGCTCCGCAAGTGAGATAGCATTATTACCTCCGTTTTCTGGTGGTTAAAAAAAGTAATACATGGAAAAAAGAAAAACTGTTTTTGTAGAAGGACCGATACGTCCAAGTTTTATAGCAAACTCTATCGAAAAACATCAAACTAAGACAACCATTGGTGCTCACGATATTTTTTTAGGTCAAGTACGAGCAGATGAGATTGAAGGTAATACTGTACAAGCGATTGAATATTCTGCATATAAGGATATGGCCGAAGAAAAATTTCACGAAATACGTGAAGCTACTTTTGATAAATATGATCTTACCTGTATGCATATTTATCATAGTTTAGGAAAAGTAAAAGCTGGCGAAATTTGTCTTTTTGTATTTGTATCTTCTCCGCATAGAAGAGCAGCTTTTGAAGCATTGGAGTTTTTAGTAGAAGAAATAAAAAAAGATGTCCCTGTATTTGGAAAAGAAATTTTTGAAGACGAAACCCATGTTTGGAAAGTAAATAATTAAGAATGGTAGACATCACACATAAAAATAATACTCTTCGTACTGCAGTAGCTCAAGCCATTGTTAAAGTCGGAAATTCCAAAACCATAGAAGCCATTATCTCTAAAAGTATTCCTAAAGGAGATGTTTTTGAAATGGCTAAAACTGCAGGTTTATTTGCTGTTAAAAGAACCAGCGATATGATTCCTGATTGTCATCCCTTACCTATTGAATACACTAGTATAGATTATAAAATTAATAATCTAGAAATTGTTATAGAAATGACGGTAAAAACCATTTATAAAACAGGTGTAGAAGTTGAAGCAATGCATGGAGTATCTGTAGTAGCTCTCACAATGTATGATATGCTCAAGCCCGTTGACAAAAATGTAGAAATCCGGCATATCAAATTGCTTAAAAAACGAGGAGGAAAATCCAGTTACAAAGATAACGGAGAGCCTTTTAAAGCCGGAGTTGTTGTATGTTCCGACTCAATTTCTGAGGGTCATAAAGAAGATAAAGCAGGTAAAGCAATTATAGAAAAATTAGAAGAGTGTGGGGTTACTATTAGCACATATACAATAATCCCAGACGAGATAAATGAAATACAACAGCAAGTAAAGCAATTAAGAGAAAATGATCTTATCATTTTTACTGGTGGTACCGGATTATCACCGCGGGATGTAACACCAGAAGCACTGCTTCCTTTAGTAGAACGTAGAATTCCTGGAATAGAAGAAGCAATCCGAACTTATGGTCAAAATCGGATGCCATATGCTATGCTTTCTAGAAGTGTTGCCGGTGTGATTGGAGAATCATTAATACTTGCATTACCAGGATCAACAAATGGAGCAAAAGAATCTATGGAAGCTATTTTCCCCGCTGTATTGCATACCTTTCGAATATTAAAAGGAGCTAAACACGATGGAAACTAATCTTAATTGAAAGTGGATATAAATAATCAGAACATATTAACAGATAATCTCGGTCGAAAACACACATATCTTAGAATTTCTTTGACAGAAAGATGTAATCTAAGATGTACCTATTGCATGCCTGCTAATGGAATACCATTGAGACCGAAAGAACATCTAATGACATCAGATGAAATCCATACAATTGCAAAAGAATTTGTTAATATTGGTGTTACTAAGATTAGGTTAACCGGCGGAGAACCAATGGTAAGAAAAGACTTCCCTTTAATTTTAGAAAATCTAGCCGCACTCCCAGTAGAGATTGGAATTACTACCAATGGGATATTAGCAGATCGTTTTCTTCCATTACTAAAAGAAAACAATGTTACTACAATTACTATAAGTATCGACTCACTGCATAAAGATAAGTTTGAGAAGATTACCCGCCGAAATGAATTCGATAAAGTCTGGAATACCATTCAACTTTTTCAAAAGGAAGGTTTTCATGTTAAACTAAATATTGTTTTAATAAAAAATTTCAATGAAGACGAAATCATTGATTTTATTAATCTAACAAAGAATCAAAATCTTACTATTCGATTTATTGAATTCATGCCTTTTGATGGTAATCAATGGAATATGGATAAATTAGTGACACAGCAAGAGATATTGGACAAAGTACATTATACTTTCCCGTTGCAACTGAAAAGATTAACAGACTCACCTAATGACACTGCTAGAAATTATAAAATTGATGGGCATTTAGGTAGTTTTGCTATTATAAGTTCTGTTACGAATCCTTTTTGCGATACGTGTAATAGAATACGCATTACAGCAGATGGGAAACTAAAAAACTGTTTATTTTCTAATAATGAGTTTTCCTTATTAAAACCACTTAGGGCTAACCAATCAATACTTCCTGCGATACGATCTGCTTTACAGCATAAATTTGCTTCTAGAGGAGGAATGGATACTTCTGATAAACTAGAAAACCCTGAACTTCATTCTCAAAATAGAAGCATGATTAGTATCGGCGGCTAGTAATCGAAAAAAACAGATATTATTCATTTACAAAAAAACCACTATATTTAGCATATATCCCAGTAAGGCCCCAAAATAACCTTATCGGATCATTAACTAACGTAAGATCGTAGTCAAAAAACCATCTATGAATCAAAAATCATGGTTAAAATCTGAAGCCGCAAAATATACCTTTTACGGAATGTTATTCGGACTAATGTTTCCGATTGTTGCTACCAGTATAGATATTTCTAAATTAGGTTTAGAGTTTTCATTGGAATCTATCCTATTCGTACAAAAAAAACACCCGATACATTATATAATAGATACTGCACCCATATTTCTAGGACTTTTTGCTATGTTTGGTGGACGTAATTTAGATAAACTGAAAGGTACAAATAAGCAGATTCTTCAAGCCTCAAAATTTAAACAAGATTTTTTAGCTAATATGAGTCATGAAATCAGGACTCCTATGGTTGGAGTTATTGGTATGATTGATTTACTTTTCAAAAACACAAAATTAGATGATTTACAGAAGGAGTATGTAAGTACTATCCACCAATCCTCACAGAATTTATTAGATATTCTAAACCAAATTCTGGATTTATCCAAAATGGAAGCAGGAAAATTTTCTTTATCCCCAAAAGGTATTAATCTTAAAAAATTAATACATCAAAATATTGACCTATTCCTTGCTAATAGCAAAGCGAAAGGTATTGATTTAATTTCTGAATATCCGGACACATTACCAGAACAAATTTATGCCGATGATAATAGATTAAAACAAGTGATTTCTAATCTAATTGGTAATGCTATTAAATTTACCAATAAAGGTAACATTACCGTAAAGTCTTCGTTGGTTTCTAAAAAAAATGACGAATTAACCTTTAAGATAGAAGTTATAGATTCTGGAATTGGTATAAGTAAAGAGGACCAAAAATCATTATTTAACAGATTTAGCCAAGTACATAACGAAGCCATTCTTGTGGGTGAAGGAACTGGGTTAGGACTAACAATAAGCAAAAAATTAGTGGACCTAATGAATGGTAAACTAGGAGTGCAAAGCGAAATCGGAAAAGGAAGTAACTTCTGGTTCACTTTTAAAACAAAAATATCTAACGCTGTTATACCATCTACGGAGAAAGCTTTTGATAAAAGTAATGATCAAAAATTTAATCTTCATGCTTTACTAGTAGAAGATTCAGAAACAAACATTATCGTTTCTAAACAAATACTTAAATATTTGGGATGTACTGCTGATGTTGCTAAAACAGGTAGAAAAGCAATAGAAATGTTTGAAGAAGACACATACGATCTTATTCTTATGGATATCAACTTGCCAGAACTAGATGGTGTAGAAACCTGTAAACTAATCCGACAAGGATATAAAAAAGTACCTCCTGTAATTGCCATTACTTCTAACGCATTGCCTGGCGATGCAGAGCGATTTATTGCAAAAGGACTCGATGATTACATTACCAAACCTTTTACTACAGAAATATTAAATATAAAGCTCAAAAATTGGTTTGGTGATCATAGTGGATATCACTAAAATATCATTCTTATTTTTCTTTTTAAAAAGAAAAATACTCATTAATAGAATTCTTTTTTAATGATAATTTACTAAAATCTAATGCTTTGCAATTATCAAAACTAGCACTCACAAACTCATAATTAGCTCATTTTTAACTATTGTACATTAAAATTCACTCGTAAATTTAGTATATTGTATACTTTACATTTTACCTCAAAAATTTAAGAATTATAGTATTAACTGAACGAATATGATATGAATAAAAAAAGTACTTTTTTAAGTAAAAATGGTTTTACCTTTTTACTTAGTATATTTTTAATTATTGGGTATTCTAATAGTCTTCAAGCGTTTAGCTTTTTTCAAGACACTGGCATCCCCAATGAAGCAAACTACAATGAATATAAAGGGTTTGTAGTAGACAAAACCGATAATGAGCCTTTGGTTTCTGCAACAGTTTCTCTTAACGGAACTAACATTTCTACGATTACAAATAGCGAAGGTGAATTTTTGTTAAAAGTTCCAAAAAGTAACGCCAGTGCCAATATTACTGTTTCATTCTTGGGGTATAAGGACAAAATAGTATCACTGTCCACACTAAAAGGTAGTAAAACAAAAATCCAACTATCTGCATCAATCACAGAACTTACAGAAATAAATATTGACCCTAGAGATCCAGAAGCTCTTATTAAAGCAGTAATGAAAAAACGTGGTGCTAATTATCAAAGTGATAATACAATTATGACAGCTTTTTACAGAGAAACTATAAAAAGGAGACGAACGTATGTTTCGCTTTCCGAAGCGGTTGTAGATGTATATAAAAAGCCTTATGCATCTGATAAAAATGATGTTATTAAACTATACAAAGCCAGAAAAAGCGCTGATTACAAAAAGTTAGACACACTAACACTAAAGCTTCAAGGTGGACCATCAAGTACCTTATTCATTGATGTAATGAAAAATCCAGACCTTCTGTTTACAGAAGATATATTGAAAATTTATGAATTCAGCTTTGATAAATCCACTAAAATTAATGATCGCTATATTTATGTTCTTAAGTTTAAGCAAAGACCTTATATCAAAGATCTTTATTACTACGGAAAGTTATATATAGATTCAGAAACATTAGCATTAACAAAAGCTGTTTTTAGTCTTAAGTTAGATGACCGAGAAGAAGCAAGTAAATTATTTGTTAGAAAAAAACCTACCAGAGCCAAAGTGTACCCTACCGTTGCTACTTATAACATGAATTATAGAGAAAAGAATGGAAGATGGTACTACGGATACGGTAAAATCGATTTAGTTTTTAAGGTAAACTGGAAAAAGAAGTTATTTAACTCTACCTATAAGCTAAATATAGAAATGGCTGTTACTGATTGGAAAAAGAATCCAGAGAACGAAAATTTACGGCCTAAAGATCGTTTAAAATCATCTGTAGTAATTAGTGATGAAGCCTCTGGTTTCTCTGACCCACAATTCTGGGGAGAGTATAATGTAATTGAACCAGAAAAGTCTATCGAATCCGCAATTCGAAAAATAAAGAAACAATTACGAAAATTAAATTAATATACTTTATACATACAATATAGAAAAACAGGTGCTAACGAAGCACCTGTTTTTTAGTCTATAAATAATCGTTGCTCGTATGTAATTTCTTATTTTTACACCTAAGGGAAAACAAGAGATTGTCACATTTTTTCTTAAGTGACGTCTTTAAAAATTGTATATCAAAATTTATCACATGAATCGCATTTGGTGCATTGTATTTTTAATTACTATATCTACTTCACTTTTTGCTCAAAAAACGCTCACACCAGAAAAAGCGCAAGAAGATTTTAAAATCTTTGAAAACATATTAAAACAGGGGCATCCTGCACTCTATGAATATATTGATCAAGTAACACTAGATTCTATACTAAGTACTACAAAAGGATCTTTATCCGAAGATATTGCAGATATTGAACTGTTTAAAAAAATGCAACAAATTACTGATCAAATAAAAGATGGTCATCTATTACTTTTTGCTCCTAACACATTAAACACTACACAATACTATTTTCCACTAATACTAAAAATTATACAGGCAGAGTTTTATATAGATACGGATGATTTTGATATACCGATTGGGTCAAAAGTAGCCACTATCAATAATACTCCGACTACAACTATTTTAGAAGCCTTAAAAAAATATGCTCCCACTGATGGATATAATCTTACTAGAAAATATAGAGACATTGAATTAAAATTCGGACTATTCTATATGTACGAATATGGTGTACAAAAAGAATATATAGTTGATTACATAACACCTAATGGCAGTAAAAAGACAATCACCTTAGCTGCAGAATCTTTTGTAAATGCCAAACACAGAAATATCAACCGTAACTCTTATTTTTCTAAATATCATAATGCTACAGATAAAGTTGCTTTTTTTTCAAAGCATGTTAATACCAAAGAACCTTTTGTTTACTATAGAGATGATCTAAAAACAGCTGTATTGGTTGCTAACTCTTTTGGCGTAGATATTAGAGCGTTTAAATCACGATTAACAAAACTATTTAAAGAAATTAAGAAAAAGAAAATAAAACATTTAGTTATCGATATCAGAAATAATGATGGAGGTTTTAGACCCAACTCAGTACATCTTTTCTCTTTTATCACAGATAAACTATACAAACAACGAACTAGTTCTTTTGTATCTTCTTTAGAAATCCCAGAACGTACATATGTAACTAGAACGTACGGAGAAAAAGAATTCTTGAAAGACAAGTTTTATAACCATCCAAAATACGATGGCTGGAAACTAGATTTTGATGATTTAGAGACTATGATGGTACCTAACAAAAATAGATTTAAGGGCAAGGTGTATATGTTGGCAGGTGGCACTACATTTTCTGCTGGATCGGCACTTGCCTTATTAGCTAAAAACGATCCAGATATTCTTTTGGTTGGCGAAGAAACAGGTGGTGGTTACTACGCTCATACCGGACAGTTTCCTGTGTATTATGAATTACCTAACGCTAAGATTATTATGGTAATGTCTATGGAACGAATTACTCACTATGTAAAAGACAATAGCCTACCCAAAGGTTCTGGTGTAATTCCTGATCGCACGATACTATTTTCTGTAGAGGATCTTATTAAAGGCAAGGATAGTCAACTTGATTATATTTTTAAATTAATAAAAGGGTAAAAAACTTCGACAAAGCAGTATAATAGTATACTACCCTATCGAAGTCGGGAAAAACAAAATTAATATACCTGTTAAGCTAATGTAAGTTCGCCAGCAGTAGCATCTGCTAATGCATGACTCGCTTTTATCTTACCGCTTATTTTATTCTTTAGTTCAATTTTAGAATTAGAATAGTATCCAATTTCTATATCTTCTGTGGATTGCACTGAGTTAGAAACTCCTCCTTTAGACATGACACCACCGATTCCTAAACTCCAGAAATGGTGTTTCTTATATGTAGGATTATAGTTTACCGCTGTATTACCTATCAGATAAGCATTATATCTAATCCTTACTTTCATAACTCCTCTACTAGCAGAAAGTTCTGCTACTACAGATTCTCCAGGATCCAATTCTACACTTACTCCCGATGTAGAACCTACGGTAATTGATTTAGACTCTTGACCACCAACTCCCCATGATTGGCTATAAGATAATGAGGTTTCTCCTTCTGCTCCAGCTCCAAGAAATTTTACTCCATAACTAAACTTCTGACCAATGGTTAATGTACCTCCTGTACTCCAATTAGACGAAGTAGTATTGTTTAATGATTCTGAAATCGCAACATTAAATGTTCCTTTTATACTACTGTTGTTTGTAAAATCTTGTGTTTTTACAATCACCGGTTCTGATGTAATTCCTAATATCTCTGCACTTTGTACCACCAGAACCATCTGTACCTGTGGCCAATTATATTTTTTATACAAATCGCCCCATGGCGTTGGGCTATGTAAGTAAGCATCATTAGGAGATTTTCCGAAATACTTATTTACTGCATCTTTTAATTGTTTATCCCCCAATTTAAAAGTTGTTCTTTCCTCATCGGTAATCACGTGTTGAACGGATCCACTTGCATTTACGCTAGATGCTGCCTGATCTTGTCCAGCAACAATACTAATACTAATACCCATAATGATTAATTTAAGTTAAAATTGTTAGTACTTATTTTTTGTGCACATACAAACTAACTCAAAATCAACATAATATACTATAAGTGTTTTCCCGTGTTTTGATAAAAAAAGATGTAAAATTCCCCAATTTATCAAAAAAACTGTTGAAACAAAATGATATTATACCAATGAGTCCAAAACTAACTCATAATCATACTGTAAATCCTCGTGTAATGTTCGTATGGTCTTAGTTATACTATTGATTTGTCTATCATAGATATTGGTTAGCATTCTATTATTTTTAATAGAAGGACGTACCTTTTTTAACTCTGAACAGAAATGTAATAATATTTCTACCTCTGTTTCTTTTTTACCAGAATATCGAATATACTTTTTACTAATACGTAGGATTTTACGAACGCTTTTTTTGATGTAGTAATAGCTACTGGTATTAATCAGCCCAAACTCTTTGGTAATTTCTTGTTGCACCGAGGCGATATAATTATCCTCATCAGAAGCTTCATATAACAAATAGGTAAATAACTCCTTATTTTCTTTTTTAAATTTAGATAATCGCAAGCATAGCGCTACCAATTCTTGCTGTGAACAATTGTTTAACTCTATTTTTAACTCTCTAACCGTGGCAGCTTTCATAGGGATACAATCCATTAATGATTCCATGCGAACTTAGGAATAAATATTAAGAAGATGTCCATGTTTACTCGATAAACACTTAGAGTCTAAATTATAAACCATACAGATTTTTCTTTTTAGCTTAATAAAACTCCCAATAACAATCATCATAGGAAGCATACCTTGGATAACAATTGTAATGCCATGAAGATTCATTATCTCCTGCGAGCGTGCTTTGTTGATTTTACTTAGTCTAGTTACTCCATTAATTTCTGTGATGGACTTTTTAATATCGAACTAATTAATTATGTATTACAAAATACAAAAAGCTATACTGTATCCTAAAGTTTTTTTGATTATTACATATTATCGTTAGGTATAATGATCTTTGACAACATTCGTTATAAACGAGTACTAGCTGTCTATAAAGTAGTAAAACTTAAATTTATCACATAAAAAACCAGCTACAAATCAATGCAACTGGTTCTTAGTATTTATTTAGTATTCTTGCCTGCCAATCTTTGACGCCACTAGTCGCAGAC
>NZ_AUMK01000017.1 GCF_000430645.1 Aquimarina latercula DSM 2041
ATGATGGTGGAACTGCGAATGGTGGCGATGATACCTTTGCAACACAACAATTCACTATTACTATAAATGCCGTAAACGATGAACCAAGTTTTACTCCTGGAGCAAATGAAACTGTTAACGAAGATGCGGGTGCACAAACTGTAAACGGATGGGCAACCGCCATTGATGATGGAGATTCTGAAGCCATGCAGACGCTTACTTTTACAGTAACCAATGATAATAATGCACTATTCAGCATTCAACCGGCTATTGATGTATCTGGTAACTTAACATATACACCTGCTGCTAGCGCAACTGGAGCAGCAATAGTAGATGTAATACTATCTGACAATGGAGGAACTGCAAATGGTGGTGATGATACTTTTGCAACACAACAATTTACAATTACAGTTTCAGATATTACACCTCCTATGGTAAGCATTACTTCTTCAGAACCTAATCCTACAAACAACTCCTCATTTGAAATTACTATAAATTTTAATGAAGATATCACAGGTTTTGATATTAGCGATATCATTGTTGGAAATGGTACAGCTGCTAATCTTTCTGGAGGAGGATTATCCTATACAGCTACAATAACAGCAACTACACCAGGAACAATAACCGTAGATATTAACGCAAACAGTGTAAATGATCTTTCAGGAAATGGAAATATCGCTGCGACTCAATTCAGTATCGTATATGATAATTTACTAGATGTTAACGACGAAACTCTAGTAAATGGTCTTACTGTATATCCTACTCCTTCCAATAATATTATAAATATCACAGGAGCAATTGATTTAGATATAGAGCGTACTGAAATTTTTGATATTCGTGGAAAATTAATTCTTTCGCAAAAGTTAGATCCTAGTAGTATTATAAACACTATAGACATCTCTTCAATACCTTCTGGCTTGTATTTAATGAGAATATATTCAAAAACAAGTTCCACAATGAAAAGGGTAATGAAAAAATAAAACTATTTCACTTTAATAAAAAAAGCCGAAGTAAGACTTCGGCTTTTTTGTTTTATATTTTTTGAAAATTTAGATAAAATTTATTGATTAATACAAACAAGTATTTCTACCTATTTCACAACCTCCTTATTCATAGTACTTTTACCCTATGATAACAGTTATAATGACCCCAAAGAAAAAAAGAAATATTATTATGAAGCTAATTCCTGTTGCCGTATTGGTAATTATATTAATTGCCCTAGTAATGAATATTTATCTATTGCTTCGGTTTGTGTAGTGCAAAAATATATTCACTTTCTACATGCCAGTTCTAATTGCTTCTACTGGATCTAATCTAGCAGCCATCCAAGCAGGAAAAATACCTGCAACAAGACCTATTAAAGTCGACCAAAACATTCCCCAAAACATATTGGAGGTAGAAAGTATAAACTCGAAATCACCCGTCATGCTAGAGGCACCTTTAGAAATCAACCACACTAATATCAAACCAATTAATCCTCCAAATACAGCCAAAATAACTGCCTCGAATAAAAACTGAAGTAATATAAATTTTCTTTTAGCTCCCAGAGCTTTCTGAATTCCTATAAGGTTCGTTCGTTCTTTTACACTAACAAACATAATATTAGCAATACCAAAACCTCCTACTAACAGAGAAAACATACCTATAAAACCACCTATTTGAGACATCGTCCCTGTTATGTTATCAATAAAATCGGTAAAACCTTGTAATTGATTTACGAAAAAATCATCTATTTCATCTGGCTTTAAACCTCGATAAGAACGAACCTTTTGAGTCAAAGAAGCTACAAATTCAGGTACATCGCTACCTGATTCTGGCTTGATTATAATCATTGGAAATGTAAACTTATTATTATCTCCATAAAGTCTTCTCACTATATTAACAGGTAATATTGCAGCAGTATCTTTAGAACCGCCAAAAAGACCACTCCCCTCTTTCTTTAAAACACCAATTACCGTAAATTTTCTACCATAAACACGAATCTTTTTTCCAATTGGATCACTCGACCCAAAAAGACTATTGGCTATTTCATCACCAATTACAATTACTGGAGCTCCTCCTACCGATTCTTGTTCATTATAAAATCTTCCTTGGACTACTTGTAACTCCTCGATATCATAATAATCATTAGTAACGGGTACCATATCGACATTACTAATACTCTTATCATTATATTTTAGAGTCTCTTGTCCAACATTTAATAAAAAACTTGCTGCTTTTAAATCAGGCATAGTTCTTTTCACATGCTGATACTCTTCAAAAGTTACATCCGGAAACTGTTCTCTTTTCCAATCAGGAACTTGAGTAGGACCAAAAGAAATCCTAGTAAGATATATAGTACTATTATCTAAAGAACTTATACTTCCTTTTATTTCTTTCTCTAAAGAATCTACAGCGGCAAGAACCCCAATAATGGAGAATATACCAATAGTAACTCCTAACAAAGAAAGAAAGGTTCTTAATTTATTGTTTCTAAGAGCGTTAACTGCAAAATTAAAACTCTCTTTTAGTACTCTAAGATATATAAGCATGTGCTATTTTTTGGACAATATAAAGATAGGACGTTTTCCTTGCAATTTTGTTACAAAATATCCAAAACAATTACGCGCAATGGGTTGTCTAATTGATAACTAAATTGCTACTTTTGCGTTTTACTAACTAAAAATTGTCATGAGCAACACAAAAACCGCTAAATCTGCCTTAATTTCTGTATTCAGTAAAGACGGGTTAGCACCTATCGTTAAAAAATTAGATGAACTTGGTATTACTATTTATTCTACTGGTGGTACTGAAAAATTTATAAAAGATCAGGGAGTGGATGTTATTCCAGTAGAAGATGTTACTTCTTACCCTTCTATTCTTGGCGGAAGAGTTAAAACATTACACCCAAAAGTATTTGGTGGAATCCTAAATCGCCAAAATAACGATAGCGATGTCGCAGAACTTGAACAATATGAAATTCCACAAATTGACATCGTGATTGTTGATTTATATCCATTTGAAAAAACAGTTGCATCAGGTGCGCCTGAACAAGATATTATTGAAAAAATTGATATCGGAGGAATTTCGTTAATTAGAGCTGCTGCTAAAAATTTTGCAGATGTAACTTGTGTAGCATCTGTAGAAGATTATGCTGAATTTTTGGAAATTATTTCAGAAGGCAATGGTAACATATCTTTAAAAGATCGTAAGCGTTTTGCTGCAAAAGCTTTTAATGTTTCTTCTCACTACGATAGTGCAATTTTTAATTATTTCAATACTGATCAAGAGATTGCGTCACTTAAGATTAGTGAAACCAAAGGAAAAGTATTACGCTATGGAGAAAATCCTCATCAAAAAGGGTTTTTCTTTGGAGATTTTGATGCTATGTTTGATAAATTACACGGTAAAGAATTATCATATAACAATCTTCTTGATGTAGATGCTGCGGTAAATTTAATGAGTGAATTTAAAAAAGAAGCTCCTACTTTTGCTATTCTTAAACATAATAATGCGTGTGGTTTAGCGCAACGTTCTACGGTTCATCAAGCATATGTAGACGCATTAGCTGGTGATCCTGTTTCTGCTTTTGGAGGCATATTAATCAGCAACTCTGAAATAGATGCTGCTACTGCAGAAGAAATTCATAAATTATTCTGTGAGGTAGTAATCGCTCCTTCATATAGTGATGAAGCATTAGAAATTTTAAAAGGGAAGAAAAATAGAATTATTTTAATTCAAAAAAATATAGCGTTACCAAAAACGCAAGTTCGTTCTTGTCTTAATGGTTCTTTAGTACAGGATAAGGATTTAAAAACGGATACTGAATCTGATTTAAATATTGCCACCAAAATTGGTCCAACAGAAGAACAGATTGAAGATCTACTATTTGCTTCAAAAATCTGTAAGCACACTAAATCTAATACCATAGTATTTACCAAAGGAAAACAATTATTAGCTAGCGGGACTGGACAAACATCTAGAGTAGATGCTTTAAAACAATCTGTAGAAAAAGCAAAGTCATTTAATTTTGATCTTAATGGAGCCGTTATGGCAAGTGATGCATTCTTCCCATTCCCTGATTGTGTCGAACTTGCGGACAACGCGGGTATCAAAGCAGTTATACAACCTGGAGGTTCTATAAAGGATCAATTAAGTATCGATTACTGTGATGCAAACGGAATTGCTATGGTAATGACCGGAACACGTCATTTTAAACATTAATTTTAGTACATTTACTCAATTCTAACCCTTTTTATCGTTTTATATGGGATTTTTCGACTTCTTTACTGAAGAAATTGCTATAGATTTAGGTACGGCAAATACCTTAGTTATTCATAATGACAAAGTGGTGGTGGACAGTCCATCCATTGTTGCCAGAGATATTATGTCTGGAAAAATAATTGCAGCTGGTAAAGAAGCTGCAATGATGCAAGGAAAAACACACGAAAATATAAAAACCATTAGACCATTAAAGGATGGAGTAATTGCAGATTTTGATGCTAGTGAAAAAATGATAAGCATGTTTATCAAAGATATTCCTGCTTTAAAGAAAAAAATTTTTACTCCGGCATTACGTATGGTTATTTGTATTCCTTCTGGAATCACAGAGGTAGAAATGCGTGCGGTAAAAGAAAGTGCAGAACGCGTTAACGGAAAAGAAGTATATCTTATTCACGAACCAATGGCCGCAGCTATTGGTATCGGAGTAGATATTATGCAACCTAAAGGAAATATGATAGTAGATATCGGTGGAGGTACCACAGAAATTGCTGTAATTGCCTTAGGAGGAATTGTATGTGACAAATCTGTAAAAATTGCGGGTGATGTTTTTACTAACGATATCATATATTATATGCGTACGCAGCATAACTTATATGTCGGTGAACGAACTGCAGAAAAAATAAAGATCCAAATTGGAGCCGCTACCGAAGATCTAGAGTTGCCACCAGAAGAAATGAATGTACAGGGACGTGATCTTCTTACCGGAAAACCTAAACAGGTTCAGATATCATTCCGCGAAATTGCAAAAGCTTTAGATAAATCTATTCTTAGAATTGAAGATGCTGTAATGGAAACATTGTCTCAAACACCACCAGAACTAGCAGCAGATATTTACAATACAGGTATTTACCTTGCTGGTGGAGGTTCTATGCTAAGAGGTCTTGATAAAAGACTTTCTCAAAAAACTGATTTACCAGTTTACATAGCAGAAGATCCTTTAAGAGCTGTTGTAAGAGGAACAGGAATTACTCTTAAAAATATTAATAGATACAAAAGTGTATTGATTAAATAATAGTTTTTCAGAAAAATTGTAAGCAGAATATACCTAAAATTAATTTTTAACGTTATTGTGCTTTAATTGTTTTTAAACAAGTGAAAAACACACTATAAAAACATAATATTATTAGAATTTAGTACCCCCATAAGACATGCAGCAGATTATTAATTTTTTAATACGGAACAAAAACTTCCTATTATTCTTGCTGCTTTTATTTTTCTCATTAATCCTTACCATTCAATCTCATAGCTATCACAAAAGCAAATTTATAAGTTCTACTAACTTTCTTTCCGGAGGTGTATACGGATGGAGATATTCCATAACTAATTATTTTGGCCTAAAAAACAAAAATGAACGTTTACTTGAAGAAAATGAATCACTTAGAAATCAACTTAGCTTATTAACTAAGGATACAATAGCAACAACATTTACCGACACTACTTCTTTTGGTAAACCCTATACCTTTATAAAAGGGAATGTTTACAAAAATGATTATAGCAAAGCTGATAATTATATTTTGATTAATAAAGGAGAGAAAGATGGTATTAAAGCTGATATGGGTATTATTACAGACAGGGGAATTGTTGGTATTGTAGAAAACACCTCTAAAAACTATAGCAGGGTGATTTCTATACTAAATACTAATTCTAGAATTAATGCAGGATTAAAAAAATCTAACCAATATGGATCCTTAGTTTGGAATGGAAAAGACCCGAATATAGTACAACTTGAAACAGTTCCGAGGCAAGCCATCTTAAAAAAAGGAGACACTATTATCACTAATGGACGTTCTACTATATTTCCGCGTGGAATAGGAATTGGAACTATCCTAAATTATGAATTAGATCAAAATCAAAGTTATTTTTTAATTGATATACAATTATTTAATGATATGACTGATATAGGCTTTGTTTATGCAATAAAAAGTAATGACGCCACAGAAATTAAGTTATTAGAAAACCCTAAAATAGATGAATAACAATGTTCTTTTATACATAGGTAGATTCTTAAGTCTGATTCTGGTTCAGGTTTTTATTCTTAATCATATAAATTTTTTAGGATACCTAAACCCATATATATACATTATTTTCATTCTACTTGCTCCGATAAATATAAATAAAAGTTTATTTCTTTTTTTAAGTTTTGTTTTAGGGTTAACCCTAGATTTATTTGGTGATTCTGGCGGTATTCACGCTACAGCCTGTATATGTATTGCATATTTACGTCCTGTAATTTTAAGATCTGTTTTTGGGTTGAGTTATGAGTTCCAAACAGTAAAATTAAGTAAAGTAGGTTTTGGGCAACGTTTAGCATACGTAACTTTAATAGTTTTCATACATCATATTATACTTTTTTCATTAGAAATATTTAACTTTTCTCATACACTATTAATTGCTAAAAAAACGTTATTTTCTAGTCTATTTTCAATTGTAGTAATTATGATTGTTTTAGTATTGTTTAGAAGGAAAGATTCATGAGAAAATTATTACTATATCTTATTATCATAAGCACTGGTGTTATATTTACAGCAAGACTCTTTTATCTACAAATTTACAATACATCCTTTGCCGCATTATCAGAAGATAATGCCATTAAAGTATTGTATGATTACCCGCAACGAGGAGCGATCTACGACCGAAATGGTAAACTTTTGGTTACTAACCAACCCTCTTATGATGTTATGGTAATACCAAGAGAACTAAAGCCATTTGATACTTTAGAGTTTTGTTCGATACTTAAAATAACGAAAGAAAAACTCGTAAAGCAATTAAAAAAAGCGAGAGTGTATTCTCCGCGTGTCCCTTCTGTAGTCATACCGCAATTAACTAAAGATGAATATGCATACCTACAGGAAAAAATGCGGAAATTTGATGGGTTTTACATACAAAAGCGTTCTCTAAGAGATTATCATACGGTAAACGCATCGAATGTACTTGGATATATTGCCGAAGTAAATGACGGATTAATAAGGAAAGATCCATACTACCTTTCTGGTGATTTAATTGGAATGCAAGGAGTAGAAAAACAGTATGAAAATCAACTTCGCGGAATAAAAGGAATAAAAAGAATCCAGAAAGATAGGTTTAATCGTGATATTGGTCCGTATAAAAATGGTAAATATGATACACTTCCTGTTAATGGTAAAGATCTTACGATAACTATTGACGAAGAATTACAGGCATACGGTCAAAAGTTAATGGAAAATAAACGAGGTGGTATCGTAGCATTAGACCCAGCTACAGGAGAAATTCTAACTTTAATTACCGCCCCAAGTTATAAGCCAGAATTATTAGTCGGAAGAAAAAGATCTCCCAATTACACTAGATTGCATTATGATTCTATTTCTAGACCCTTATTTGATCGTGGTGTAAAAGGTGAATATCCTCCTGGGTCTCCTTTTAAAGCAATTACTGCATTGATTGGATTGCAAGAAGGAGTTGTTGACACAAAAGAAAGTTTTTCTTGTAATCATGGATTTCGATATGGCAAAAAGGCTAAACTTGGTTGTCACTCCCATCGAAGTCCCTTGAGTATGATTCCTGGAATTGCTCAATCTTGCAACGCATATTTTGCCAACGTATACCTAAGAAGTATTAATAAGTATGACACTCCACAAGAAGGTATCGACAATTGGGAAAAACACGTAGAAAGTTTTGGACTAGGAAACTATCTAGGTAATGATTTGTCAAGCGGAAGTAAAGGTTTAATTCCAAATTCTAAATTCTACAACAGACAATATAATTACCCTAAATATAAGTGGTATCCAACCGCAACAATATCTAATGCTATTGGACAAGGAGAAGTGTTGGCTACGCCCATACAATTAGCTAATATGACCGCCGCTATAGCTAATAGAGGTTATTTCTATACACCTCATATTATCAAAGCTATTGACGGACAACCTATAGAGATTGAAAACTTTACCAAACCAAAATACACTACAATTGATAAGGAACATTTTGAGCCGGTAATCGAAGGAATGCACCAAGTATATGTACAAGGTACTGCAGCATCATTACAAGTAAAAGATATAGAAATTTGCGGTAAAACAGGTACTGCAGAGAACTACACTGTAATTGATGGAGAACGCATGCAATTAACTGACCATTCAGTTTTTGTCGCATTCGCTCCAAAAGATAATCCGAAAATTGCGCTAACTGTATTCATTGAAAATGGTTATTGGGGAGCTAGATATGCTGGTAAAATTGCTAGTTTAATGATAGAAAAATATATTAACCAATCTATCTCTAGAACCGATCTTGAAGATTGGGTGTTAACACACAGTCTTGAAGAAGAATATGCAAAACCATATAGTGGGGAACCTTTTAAAATCAATCAATAATGGCTAGATCGGCGGTAGGAGCAATAGATTGGCTAACTGTACTTTTATTTTTATTATTGATAGGTTTTGGTTGGGTTAATATATACTCTGCTTCTTATGGTGATGAAGTTTTCTCTATAACTGATTTTACCCAACCCTATATCAAACAATTGTATTGGATTGTACTAAGCATTGTTATCATAGTTATAACACAAGCAATAGAAACTAAATTTTATGAACGATTTGCTGGCTTGATCTATGTAATATCGTTAGTATCTTTATTAGGACTTTTTTTATTTGGAAAAAATGTAAATGGAGCCACTTCTTGGTACGCATTTGGCCCCGTAGGATTGCAGCCATCAGAATTTGCAAAAGCCGCAACTGCATTAGCACTTGCCAAATTCTTAAGTGATATGCAAACCAATATTAATTTAGTTAATCACCAACTAAGAGCATTTTTAATTATAACATTACCTGCATTAATAATCATACCTCAACCCGATCCTGGGAGCGCATTAGTTTATGCAGCTTTTTTCTTTCCTTTATACAGAGAAGGACTAGCAGCAACATATCTAATTATTGGAGCTTCTGCCGCAGCTTTGTTTATTCTCACTTTGTTGTTTACTCCTTTATGGGTTGTTCTCGGTATCGCAACTATAATGCTGCTAATTCTTATTAGAAATAGAAAACACAAACCAAAATACGCTAGATACCTATTAACAATTATTGTAATTACTGGATTTTGTTTCTCTGTAAACTATATTTTTAATAATGTTTTTGAACAAAGACATCGTGACCGTTTTAATATCGTTTTAGGAAAGGAAGTAGATGCTAAAGGTATTGGATATAATACCAATCAGAGTCAAATAGCTATAGGTAGTGGAGGCTGGACAGGAAAGGGCTGGAAAGAAGGAACCCAAACCAAAGGTGGTTTTGTGCCAGAACAACATACGGATTATATATTTACAACCGTTGGAGAAGAATGGGGTTTTCTTGGTGCCACTGCAGTAATTATACTTTTTATTGGACTTCTTATAAGACTTTTATATCTAGCAGAAAGACAGAAATCACAATTTAGCAGAGTTTATGGATATAGTGTTGCAGGAATATTATTCATCCATTTTGTTGTTAATGTAGGAATGGTAACAGGCTTACTGCCTACCGTTGGAATCCCATTACCGTTCTTTAGTTATGGTGGATCGGGATTATGGGGCTTTACGTTGTTACTTTTTATTTTCATTAAGCTTGACTCTAACAGAGTAAATGAATGGTAAAACCAGCATAAATCAATAGTTCTAATTAAACCATTAAAACCTCCAACCATTTGCAGCAGAAGATGCCTCTAGCTTATTCTCCAAATCATCAGATAATTCTGGGAAAAAATCAATTCCCGACAATTTCTCAATACTATCGGTGGTAACAACAAAACTAGATAATCGCTTATTCGTATCTTTATTAGGAATTAAAAATGCAACCATTTTTGGTTTTTTAGAACTGTAATCCAAAATTACCTTGTAGAAATATTTCGGTACAGAAACTGCTTCATATCCAATTGTCTTAAGATCATCTGTCAAAATCCCTCCGGTTATTACATAAACCCCATTATATATTTTTGCCCAATACCTCGTTTTTTGTTCTAATTGGTTCCAAATCCCAGCATTAAACTCATGATTTTGAGGAGAAATGTTTGATGTTAGAAAAGTTTCTTCAAATGCATCATAGGTAAATCTTCTATCCGATGCAGGGCAAAGGTGACCTTTATCATATCCAGTATTTTTATAATTTCTCCAATCTGCAGATGAAGACCTAACCTTATCATCAACTTCAAAAAAAGGTCTTTTAAATTCATTTTTAGAGAGATGCTCTTTTTTTAACTCATAAGCCACCCACTCTGGTTGTTCGTGTTTTTCAGAATAGGACAATATATAATTATCGTGAGAGATTATTGCATTCGTTGTAGATGTTGGAAGATAGAAAAAACCCAATTCTTTATCTTCAATCTTTCCATTAGTATAATCACCTTTCGTTTCGTCTAGGTATTTTTCAGTATAATAGAAACTAACCGTAACAATCAAAACCATCAACGGATATATATACTTTCTTTTCAAATTTATCTTTTTTAATTATTCACAGATTGATTGCAAAAGTATCAAATTCGAATAACTATAAAATATCATATAGTACAAAGAACAGAAATTGATAAAAAATAGATCATTCATTGCTTCGAACCCGCTATTTAATATGACAAATTAAACTTTAACATAAATTAATGAACACCTCTTTTGAATACCCCGAAAACACCTAAACAATTAAAAATTAATACTTTAACTCTTTAAATTAACATAAATAAATTATAAAATTACGGTTATTCCACTTCTATTTTATGTAATATCCTCGTCCGGAAAATGTTTTAAAATATCTAATTTAGGAAGCTTTTAATTCTGAATTGAAATTTCATTTTTTTTATTATTAATGAAAAATTATAGATTTAAGTAGATATAGGGGAATCAACTTATATTATCTTTATCAGAAGAAAGCACGCAAAACAAACATCTTAAAGGATTCATGAAAAATAGTATTGAAAAAATAGTTGAAACAGTTCTAATCCAAAACAGGATTAATAATTATGATAAAAAAGATTTAGAACTACAATTACAAATACATCCCAACTATCCAAGTTTTCAATCAATTACTGATACTCTAGATTATTTTGATATAGATAACATAGCAGTAGAAGTTCCAATTGACGCTTTAGATCAATTACCAAAAAGCTTTGTTTCTCTAGTAAAAAAAGAAAATTCTGAAGAAATTGTTTCGATAATTAATAAGAATGGGAATATTGAACTTAAACACACGGATCTCGACACTAAGAAGTTTACGCATGAAGAATTTAAAAAAATATGGGTTCCTAAAGTAATCGCAGTAGAACATAATACCGGAAACAGTGCTCTTTTTTCAAAAGAAACACTTGTACAAAATATTCTTTTTGGAGGTCTTCTACTAGGTGCTTTGACAACTCTTGTTTTTAGACCTTTTGATCTTTACCAAATCCTATTTTTGTTATTATCTATTTCGGGTATAATTTTCAGCTTATTTGCAGTTAGAGAAAGTCTTGGTATTCAATCCAACACAATGCATCAATTTTGCACTACTGTTGGAAATTCCAACTGTGGTGATGTAATAAATAACAACACTGGTAAATTATTTAAAGATTTCTCCTTAGCAGATGCTAGTATTGCTTTTTTTGGGATTCTTATAATATATCAGCTATTTTACGGATATAATAGCACGCTATTGCTACCGACACTTATAGGAATTCCTTTTATTATTTACTCTATCTATTCACAAGCTTTTGTAATCAAAAAATGGTGTGCTATATGCATTGCTATAAGCGCTATATCCTCTGGTTTAATCGCTATAGCCTTATACAGTTTGCCTTTTAGCTTTTCCCTAGTATCCATAGCCTCTTTTATTATGATTTCTGCTCTAGGAACACTTGCTTATATGCACGTAAAACAAAGCATGGTAGAAAATAAAGATTATAAAAATGAAAACATAAAACTCAATCAATTTAAAAGAGATCGACAAATATTTGAACATTTATTAAGCTTATCAGAAAAAGTAACTGACAATAGTACAATTACCAATGAAATTATATTAGGTAATCCGAATTCAAAATTTAAAATCATCAGCTTAACCAATCCTATGTGTGGTTATTGCAAAGGTGCTTTTGAAGCGTATGCAAGAGTATTAAGAACAATGAGTGATCAACTTCAGATAATCATACGATTAAAAGTTTCCTTAGACGATCTTAATAATCAAGCTACACAGATTAGTTTGCGCTTAATGGAAATATACCATACCGATGGATCGAGTAAGTTTATAGAAGCTTACAGCGAATGGTTTAATGATAGAACACACAGTAATTGGATAAAAAAATATGGCGCACCGAAAAACAATATGCAACATGTAGAAACCTTAAAAACACAATCTAAATGGGCGGAAAGCAATAATTTGTTTTATACTCCTGCTTCCTTAATGAACACATCTATTTACCCTAAAAAGTATAGCTATGATGAGTTCTTCCATTTCACTAGTATGATGATTGAAAACCAGCAAGAACCTGATTATAACGTGGAACAAAAACCAGTTGAGGCTTAATCAATCACATAAAGATTCTTTTAAAATAGAATCAAGACAACCTTTTCTAAATAGAAAAGTTATTTAATAGTAAAAAGACGTATTAAAAACTCTTTTTCTTCACACACTCACTCAGACATTCCCCGAATGTCTTTAAACTTTCGGGGAATATTTTTTTAACTCTTAAAACCTAAATATTATGAAACAAATTAAAAAATTAAAAGGAGCAAAAACTCTTTCTAAAAAACAACAACAAGATGTTAATGGAGGTATTTATGTATTAACTAACCAAAGTAACAGAAGAAGACGTTGTGATCCGGCACTAAGTTGCTGTTATCACAATGGATATACTTGGGTACAAGGACCTCCTTGTTTCTAAAATTTATTTAAACTTATTCAAATAAACCCAAAAGGCTACTTAATCAAGTAGCCTTTTTATAATACGCAGGAAACTTTTTTAGTTTAACTCCAAACGCGCTATTGAGAAATTGTTATCAAATATATCTCGTAGCTCTATGACCTTTATCTGCTTAATCTCTTCAGGCATTCCGTAATCTTTATATAAGGTACATTTAACAAAACGTGGGATTTGATTATTTTTTTCTTCAACCTCATAACCTTTAATATTTATCAACCAAATTCCAGGATCACTTTCTTCTAGAACAAACTCTTTAGTATTATATCCCTGAACACGTTCTTTTAATAATTCTTTAGGCTGAGAATTTAAAGTATGCTGCCATGTAAAGTATTTTTTATTTGGATTTACAAATTGAATTTCAAATTCACTAAGGGGGTCATTCCATTCAAAAACAATTCTTCCATCTAAATCCTGCGCTTTACTATAAAACGAAGGATGTAAATCCCTATAATCTAAATCTATTTTATGTTTTGTCACTAAATATTTTACTTCCGTAACAGCAATTTCTAAAACAGTATCCCCAAAGACTACTCCGGGAATTTTGTTATCTAAAATCAACTTATATAAAGAGAATGCTTTCTCATATTCACCAATAGAGGTATAACTTTGAGCAAGGTCCATATAAGATTGCGATCTTCTTGGTTCCAATTCTCCTATTCTTTTATAAATTTCATGTGCTATTCCGAATCTCCCATTCTCTTCAAAAATAAAAGCAATACTTCTTAACGCTTTTGAATTATGATTTGCAATAGATATTGCAATATTCAAAATATCATAGGCATATTCCTCATCCCATTTTTTAAAATAAATAAATGCCTCCTTGTAAAAATTTACGTTTAATAAATTTAACTCTAATTCTTTTAAGTAAACAGCTTTAGCTTCCTCAAAAGATGACGAGTTTTCCAAATTTGATGCAACTGTCTTAAAATAAACAGGTGCCTCATATCGTTTTGCTAAACCATCATAGTCATTCCCTTCTACCAATAAAGAATTTACTATTTCTTTTTCCTCTAAAAGTTTTCGATTTTGCATGGCTGATTTGGTTGTAATATACAACACTCCATTTCTTCCATTACTTCCATAAACTGTATTACCCGCAAGACCAGGAACATAAGAAATGTTTGCCACAATACTAGGACTAATTAGGTTTGTATCACCAACGAATACAGCTCCATCCAAAACAACAGCTATTTTGTTAGAAAGAGTAAAACTAGAATGACCTCTACCTATACCAGTGCCTACAGAAAGACCCGGAAACTTTCCTCTAATTAAATCCTCAAAAGTTAATGCAAACTTATTAAATTCATCAATACCCAAAGACCGAGCTGAATATCCCAAGCTTCTCTTTTTCTGGGGACCAACCCCTAACCCTGACACAATTTCCTGATCTTCTTTGCTATAAGAATTAACAACTACTTCCGATAATGAATCATACTTTAATTTTAAAAATACATTTATTTTTTGTGGATTCTCAACCTTTATATTTTTTGACTCGGTAAACAAGGACCTAAATTCTAGTACATCTCCAGTTATAGCGGCTATGTTAAAAGATCCATCTCTATTTGTTTGTACATAACTTAATTTATCTTTTATTCTTACCTCACAACCCTGAAAAGGTCTACCTAATAAGGTTACAACCCCTGTTACCTTAGACTCTTCAACAACTCGCTTTTTTACATCTCCAGCATCCCCCATATTCAATACATCTAATAAAAAACCTATCGAATTAAAGGGTAGTATCTCCCAACTATCTTGACTTGTGGACTTTACAAAAGATGTCCCTATATCAGTAGACATTATGAATTGCAACTGATTTCCTTTAACTCCAAAGCTTTCTAATCGTTCTATGCCAACAATCACCTTCGGACTGGATATTACTTCTTTTGCATTAATAGCTACTAATTCTTCACCTTCTTTTCTTTTAATAATATGATATATCGATTTTACTATTTTTTTACCGGGGATATTATCTGGTCCAACATCATATATATTAATTCTTACTAAAGTACTGTCAGCTTTATGCTCTGCAATTCTAAACTTTAATTGTTCTAAACTAGTAACATTAGATGAAAGATCTATCAAACTAGCCAGCTCTGCTCCTTTCTTATCTTTTTCCGACCAACCAATGGTAACTTCTGAATCAGCTACTGATCCAACATAATCTTTAACCAAACTATTTTCAGAAAGATGTCTCAAATTTTTATTTTCATCAGACAGTTTCGATAAGTAAAGTACTTTAGTCTTATCCAAAACAGATTGTAATCTAGAGAAAGCTATACGCAAAGGATAATACCCTTGAGCGGAAATCTGCAAGGTATCTTTATTAGTAACATGGCTTTCCATAAATGAAAACTCAAAATACCCCTCTTTATCTGTTACTGTACCTACTCCCCTATCTATAAAACCAACATTAGCATATGCTATAGGTGTTCGCAAAACTCTATCAAAAATTAATGAACTTAGTTCTACTTTAGTCTGACTGCAAAGTATCCCCGAATACATCATTATAAAAACCAAAATTATTTTTTTCATATCCCCTACTTTAATATTGAATCTTTTTCATCTAAAACTTTTAAATATTTATTATATTCAAACAAGTCTATCCTATTAAAAACTTAAAGTAATTTGTTACAAAAGACATATCAAAAAGCAAGAATGACAGCCCTACAATATATACTTTTCTCTACATTAGTAAATATAAATATAATCAATCAAAAAAAAAGTTAATCACTTGTTAATCAATATTTTTTTACCCGAAGTTTGCGATGTAAAAATTATCCTTTTACATCTAAAGCATCTCGCAATGCATTACCAATTAACATAAATGCCATTACAAGGCTCATTATTCCCAAGCCAGGAATAATAGCCAAATATGCTTTGCCTAAAATAATATATGAATAATGATCTTTAATCATTGCTCCCCAACTAGCCATTGGAGGTTGTGCTCCAATCCCTAAAAAGCTTAACCCACTTTCTATTAAAATTGCTGCAGCAAAGTTAGCCGCAGAAATCACTATTACTGGCGCTAAGCTATTTGGTAAAACATGTTTTGTAATTATTCTAAAATCATTAAAACCTAAAGCCTTTGCCGCAGTAACATATTGCATTTGTTTTATACTTAAAACTTGCCCTCTAACGACTCTTGCTACCTCTACCCACATTGTAAGACCAACAGCAATAAAAACCTGCCAAAAACCTTTCCCTAAGGCTAATGTGATAGCAATAACAAGAAGTAAAGTTGGTATCGACCAGGTTACATTAATCAACCACATAATGAGCACATCAACTTTCCCACCAAAATACCCAGCAATAGCTCCTAAAGATATTCCTAATATTAAAGATATAAGCACAGCAACAAAACCTATTGAAAAAGAAATACGAATACCAATTAGCATCCTACTAAGCATATCTCTACCATATTTATCAGTACCTAAAATAAAAGTGCGATCACTAATAAAATTTTGCTCTATTTCTTTATTGTTATGTTCCTCAGGAAAGCTTTTAAGTTCAATACTTTTAGAAATTCCGATAAGTTCTCCTTCTGTGTAAGGAATAACTTTAATAATATCTTTATCAAAACTAAAAGATTCTATAGGAATCTCTGTATCCATATTTTTTGTACCAAAAAACATCTCACTAAAATAAGATTGATCAGATACACTGCCAGACGGTATGGTTAACATTTTTACAGAAAAGCCTGGGCTTTTTGAATGAATGGATAAATGCATTTGATTTGCATTCTTAGAACTATCAGGCGCTAGCACATACGCTAAAATTGCGATAAGTGCACAAATCAAAATAAACCAAAAACTCAAAACGCCCCAAAAATTTTTCTTAAATCTTTGGAGCGCTAACTTTGTCAGTGAATTTGATGTAGTCTGTTGCATTAAAGCAAATTAGTTCTTCAACGTAAGTGGATTTTTAGATCTACGAATATTATTAATTTTCATATCCTCTAAAACACTCAACGCTTCTTCTACATATACATCTTTACTTAAGCTTTTGTGCCATCTGTTTCTTTTTTCTTCAAGAATTGAATCTTTCTTCATTAAATCCTTTTCGTATGGTAAAGATTCAAAAGTCAAGTTCGTCTTATAATCATTAAGACGATCAAAACGTTCTGCTTGTTTTTCGTTCAATTCTATATTCGCTTTGTACTTACTATAATTTAAAGAGTACTCATTTACATCTCTCTTCTCACGCACCCATTTTGCATTTTCTTCTATCAATTTTAATTGATCATTAGTTGCCATACGAGCTTTACTCTTATTGATAGTTTGATCAAAATCTATATATCCATCCCATAAAGTATAATCAGCTGCTGGAATCTTATCCCAAGGCAATGGGTTTTCTTGATCTTTTTCTCCTATATCAATATAGCTGTAACGATCTGGAACAACAACATCACTTTTTACACCTTCTAATTGAGTAGATCCACCATTTACTCTATAGAATTTTTGTGTAGTTAGTTTTAACGCACCTAAATCTCCAAAGTCATTACTTCTCATCCATCGATTTAGATCCATCACATTCTGTACAGTTCCTTTTCCATAGGTTTGTTTACTCCCGATAATAATTGCCCTTTTATAATCCTGCATAGCAGCCGCTAAAATCTCGGACGCAGAAGCAGAAAGTTCGTTTACTAAAATAACCAATGGACCATCCCATAAAACATTTCTGTCTTTATCACTTAAAACTTCAGGAGATTCCCCTTTTGTTCTTACCTGAACAATTGGTCCTTTATCAATAAATAATCCAGCAATATCAACCACAGTCTGCAAAGATCCTCCTCCATTATCTCTTAAATCAATTACAAGACCTTCCATCTCTTCTTGTTTAAGACGTATAATTTCTTGTTTTACATCTTTTGCAGCATTACGTTGATTATAGTCCTGCATATTAAAATAGAATTTCGGTAAATTTATTATTCCAAAATTCTTTCCGTTTTTCTTAACCACAGAAGATTTAGCATAGGTTTCTTCTAATTCAACAACATCTCTAACGATTTCAACATTTTCTATAGTTCCATCTACTTTCTTTACGGTAAGAACTACCTTAGTTCCTTTAGGTCCTTTAATAAGACTTACCGCATCATCTAACCTCATTCCTACGATACTAACAGGCTCAACTTCGTCTTCTTGTTTTACCTTCATAATGAAATCTCCAACTTCTACTTTATTTCCTCTCCAAGCTGGACCTCCAGAAATAATTTCAATGATTTTTACATTATCATTTTTCTTTTGTAGTCTTGCTCCTATTCCTTCTAACTTACCAGACATAGCAATATCAAAACGATCTTTATCTTGAGGAGCAAAATAGTATGTATGAGGATCAAATTCTTCTACAATTGAGTTTATATAAATAGAAAACCAATCTTTTCTTTCTAAGTCATCAGCAAATTCGAAATATTCTTTTAATGATGTTGTAGTTATATCACGAGATTCCTCTTCTAAAACAACCGCAGACTTTCTCTTAAACTCTTTGTTTTTTGTAATGGAATCTATTTGTTCATCTACTTTATCATAGTAACTAGATAAAGCATTAAACTTAAGTTGTAGCCTCCAACGATCTCTCATTTCATCTTTATCACGAGCATAAGAAAGTTTTTCATAATCTGTATTAATCGACTCTTCTTTTTCAAAGTTAAAAGGATGTTCTAAGATTTCTTTATACAAAGATCTTGCTTCAGTCATTCTATGCTGCAATCTTTCGTACGTTAAATTGAAAAAATCAATCTCCTTATCTCTTATCTGATCGTCGATTAAGGTTTCAAATTTTCTAAATTCTTCAATATCGCTCTCATAAAAATATCGCTTCAATGGATCTAAAGCATCAATATAATCAACAAAAACATTCTTTGAGAAATCATCATTAATATCCTTTGCATCGTAATGCCCCTTACTTAGCACATAACTAATAAGGTCGATTAGTATTCGATCCTTATCAGGGTCATTATCAATTTTTGTTGTAAAGCTACAAGACGCAGCTGATACAATTACGGTAAGCATCAATACCAAAAAACTCTTTTTCATACGCTCATTTTTAATTTAGGGGTGTTCCGGCAAAATACATTAAAAATCGTGCCAATAATAGGTAATATTACTAAATTTTTCTTAAAAGAACTAATAATGTACACTACTGATTACTAATAATATATTTAGAATAAAAAAAATGTATTTTTACCAGTGAAAAAAATAATCCTATGCCGCAAAGAAAACCCTTGATTTTAGTCACCAATGATGATGGCATAACAGCTCCTGGAATTCGGACTTTAATTAGCATAATGAATGAAATTGGCGATGTATTTGTTGTTGCTCCTGACAGTCCACAGAGTGCTATGGGTCATGCTATTACAATAAACAACACCTTGTACTGTGATCCTATTACTATTGACAAAGACGGACCGCAGAGGGAATATAGTTGTTCTGGAACACCTGTGGACTGTGTCAAAATGGCAACAAGACAAATTCTAGATAGAAAACCGGACTTATGTGTAAGTGGAATTAATCACGGTTCTAACTCTGCTATCAATGTTATCTATTCTGGTACAATGAGTGCTGCCGTAGAAGCTGGAATTGAAGGAATTCCTGCTATTGGATTTTCATTACTTGATTATAGTATGAATGCTAATTTCGAACCTTCTAAAAAATTTATAAAAAATATTGTAAATAATGTGCTTAAGAATGGATTGCCAAAAGGTATTGTCCTCAACGTTAATATCCCAAAATTAGAAGAAGAAAACATTAAAGGCATTAAAATATGTCGACAAGCTAATGCGCATTGGGTAGAAGAGTTTGACAAAAGAACAAATCCTATGGGTAGAGACTACTATTGGCTTTCTGGGAAATTTATTAATGAAGATAAAGGAGAAGATACTGATGAGTGGGCTCTGCACAATGGTTACATCTCTATTGTTCCCACAAAATTTGATCTTACCGCACATCATTTTATACAAGAATTAAACAACTGGTCGTTACATGATTAAAAAAGAAATTCTATTCGGTTTTGTTACTGGAATACTTGCCAATGCAATTGGAATAATTTTATACATATTGTTATTTTCTGAATTAAGTATTAAAGAAACTTTAAAAGCAGCCCAGCAAAATAATTTTTTAGGAAATTTGATTGCTTTAGGAGCCATTCTAAATCTTATTATTTTCTTCCTATTTTTAAAACAAAACAAACCATATAGAGCGCGTGGCGTACTTCTTGCTACTTTAATTGCTGCAGTAAGTATTGCGATTAGTAAGTTTAGTTAACACACGACGAAAGTATATAGAGATGAAATATTATCTTATTGTAGGAGAAGCATCTGGTGATTTACACGGTGCAAACCTTATGAAATCTATTCTTAAAGAAGATCCCGAAGCAGAATTTAGGTTTTGGGGAGGAGATTTAATGCAATCAGTGGGAGGTACCATGGTTCTGCATTATAAAGAAAGAGCCTTTATGGGATTTTTTGAAGTTATTCTAAATCTATTTAAGATTTTAGGTTTTATAAAACAATGTAAAAAAGACATTGAGCAATATAATCCAGATGCATTAATTCTAATCGACAATTCAGGTTTTAATCTTCGTATTGCCGAATGGGCAAAACCAAAAGGCTATCTAACACATTATTACATAAGCCCCCAAGTATGGGCATCAAGAGCTGGAAGAGTCAAGACCATTAAAGCCAATGTTGATCATATGTATGTAATATTACCTTTTGTCTCAGATTTTTATAAAAAATATGATTACGAGGTTAATTTTGTTGGACACCCACTTATCGATGCTATTGCGGATCATACTCAAGTAATGCCAGATAATTTCAAAAAACAATATCATTTAGATGAGCGCCCGATAATTGCAATATTACCAGGAAGTAGAAAGCAAGAAATCAGAAAAATGCTTGAAGTAATGCTCAGTGTGGTGGATGATTTTCCTTCTTACCAATTTGTTATTGCTGGAGCTCCTAGTCAAGACGAAAAATTTTATGAGCCATTTATAAAAAAGGAAGGGGTACATTTAATTATGAATCGCACCTATGATGTTTTAAGTTTGAGCAATGCTGCTTTAGTAACTTCTGGAACAGCAACATTAGAAACAGCTTTATTTAAAGTTCCACAGGTGGTATGCTATAAAGGAAATACAATATCATACCATATTGCCAAAAGAATTATCAATCTAGAATATATTTCTTTGGTAAACTTAATAATGGACAAACCTGTGGTTAAAGAGTTAATTCAAGGTGATTTTAATAAAAAACAATTAAAAGAAGAGCTTACGAAAATATTAGATGATTATAAGAGAGCCGTAATGTTCTTAGAATACTATGATTTAGAAAAGAAACTTGGTGGTAAAGGAGCTAGTGATAAAACTGCCAATTTAATTGTAGAAACTATAAAATAAAAAGCCCCAAAATGAATAATAAGTTATTTTATTTTTTACTTGTAGCATCTATTACACTCACCTCTTGTGGAGGTGCTAAAAAGAGAAGTACTGTTTCAAGAAAAACCGAAAACACATCTAAAACTAAAAGAGTAACACCCAAAAACAAAAAGATCAATAGTATTATTGATTATGCCAAGACATTTGAGGGTACTCGATATAAATATGGTGGCACTACCAAAAAAGGAATGGATTGCTCTGGGTTAATTTACACATCTTTTAAAAAGGAAGAGGTTGTCTTACCGAGAACCTCTAGAGCTATGTCTGTTCAAGGAAAAAAAATATCTCTAAAAAATGTTACTGTTGGAGATCTTTTGTTTTTTAGAACAAACAAAAATAAAAACGCAATAAATCATGTTGGCCTAGTAGTAAAAACTGGAAAACGAATAGAGTTTATTCATGCCTCTACATCTAAGGGAGTTACTATATCAAGTTTAGATGAAAGATATTGGAACAATTGTTTTGCCGGAATTAGGAGAATCTTATAAAATTATTTTCTGTTTTCTTACTTTTTTACTTTATTGACCTTAAATTCCCCATAATTATTTTAAATTAGTGTATTAAAAATCATTCATTTATCATGGAATACTCATTAGATCCCTTAGAAGTAAAAAAAGTTATTGATGCTAAAGTAAATGGGCAAGAATTTGATGAGAATCAGTTCATCTATTATCATCTTAATAGAAATCTTTTTAATGTAAAAAAAGAGGTTACTACATTAACTCATTATATGGGTAATAAGTTTCGAGATAATAAAGGATATATATGGGAAGAAGCTCCTAGGTTTAAGAACTGGTATCACACACCTAAATCTAATTATTTTGGAAGCTTAGTCGGTATGAAACCATATAGTCGAAAATTTTTGCGCCCAGATAAAGAGACTGGTATTGGAGGTGAATTTGAAATGATTATTCGTCATGACGGAAAACGAATAGATGCACTAACACACGAAGGATATCAGGAAACATATAATTTTGGACCTACAAATAATTCAAAATTACATATTCTCCTTGATGTAGATCCACATGGACCACATCCCGATTACACAGTAAAAATAGACACTGGTAAAGTTACTATAAAAGACAAGAAGAGAGAACTTTCCGGAGCCATTAGAAGAAGAAACCGAATAAGAAAATAATTCTTTTCAATTTTACCTTTAGCAATTTCTTTACAAAACCTATCAATTCTTAAGGGAATCATGTTTTAGGTTAGCTTAAAATACCAAGAAAACAAAAATCTACAGGTAACATATTTAGTTTATACGACACGATTAGTTATAGGTCCTAAAAGCCTATTAATTATCAATAGGTGTATAAATTACGTAACATTCCATTTTTATTCTTAACCCTTTCCTTGATTACAGGAATTATTATCGGTCAATACACTACTATTGGATTGAGATTTATTCTTATATGTCAAATAATTGCAATACTAGGACTACTAAGTTCCTGGTGGTATGCAAAAAAAATATTCAGAAGCTCTATTAGTTTCAGTTTTTTGGTAGTTATTACTTTTACAATGTTTGGGATTACTATGGTTAAAATTAATAATCCAAAAAATAACTCTGAACATTACACCCATCTAATTGAACAAGACAACAATCCGACGGTACTAAATTTTCACATAAAGGAAAGACTAAAACCAAGTACATATTATGAAAAATATATTGTAAGTCTTTCATCAATAAATAAAGAGAACGTTAATGGAGAATTTCTATTACAAATAGTAAAAGATAGTGTAAATCATAAATTGATAACAGGTGACTCCTATATTACATTTAACACTTTGGAGTCAATACCTACTTCTTTAAATCCGAATCAATTTGATTATGCTAACTATTTAAAGCAACAATATATTTTTCATAAAATAAGTTTAGAGCACAAAGAATTAATCCCCACAAACTCTCCTGTATTTTCAATTTACCGAATTGCACATAGCATTAGAACGGATATATATCAAAAACTCGCATTGTATAATTTTAGTAATAAACAATTATCTATTCTTAACGCACTCCTTTTAGGTCAAAGACAAGATATAGATTCTGCCACTTTTAAAGATTATCGTGATGCCGGAGCCATTCATATATTAGCTATTTCTGGATTACATATTGGAATCTTATTAATTATTCTAAGTTCGATACTAAAACCTCTTGATTACTTTACTAAAAATGGTAAAGTGGTTAAAACCATATTCATTATTTTACTTTTATGGTGTTTTGCTATTATCGCAGGTTTATCTCCCTCAGTACTTAGAGCAGTAACCATGTTCTCTTTTGTAGCTATAGGAATGCATATTAGATCAAAAACAAGCATTTACAATTCTTTAATTGTTTCCATGTTTATTCTATTATGCTTGCGTCCGTTATTATTATTCTCAATTGGATTTCAATTAAGTTATTTAGCAGTATTTTCAATAGTTTGGATACAACCATCATTGGTTAAATTATATACTCCTAGATTCTTTATTGATAAAAAACTATGGGAAACTCTTACAGTTACAATAGCAGCACAACTTGGTTTATTACCGCTATTACTATTCTATTTTCATCAATTTCCTTTACTATTTTTTATTTCTAACCTTATAATCATCCCTTTTTTAGGAATTATTCTCGGATTAGGAATAATAGTAATATTCTTAGCAGAAATGCATTTGTTAACAGATTGGATAGCCCTTACATTTGGAAACTTTATTAACCTAATGAATTTTATTGTTCATAAAGTTTCTGAACAAGAAAAGTTTATAATAACAAATATTTATTTTTCATCCAAAATGCTGATTACAGCATATGGTTGTATTATTTCTTTAATATTCTTACTCAAGAAAAGATGTGCCATAAGAGTTTTGACTGTATTAATAAGTAGTCTTCTTTTTTTATCAACTGTAATTTATGAAAGACATCTAAATCTAGGTAAAGAAGAACTCATTATCTTCCATAATTATCGGAACTCTACATTAGGCGTTTTACAAAATCAATATCTAAGATTATTCTCTAAAGATTCTATTTCCATTAGCACTAAAACGTACTTATTAAAAAACTATCTAATTGAAAATGATTCCAAACTTCTCAGTACCGAAAAGCTAAATAACATCTATTATTATAAGACTAAAATAATATTAGTAATTGATAACTCTGGAATCTATAAACTCGAAAAATTACACCCTGATATAATTGTTCTAACTAATTCTCCAAAACTTCATATTGAGAGAATGATTCAAACCTTACAACCAACACTAATCGTTGCAGATGGTAGTAATTATAAAAGTTATCTCGATCAGTGGGAAAAGAGTTGTTTAAAACAAAACATCCCTTTTCATCGCACAGACAAAAAGGGAGCTTTTATATTGAACTAAAATTTTATAAATTATTCTAGAAATCGGATACCTCTGCAAGTAATTCTTCTACTGGAATATCCATTACTTCTTTTACAATTTTATGGATATCTGGGACAACAGTCCTTGCTAATTTTGTTGGACTATTAAAAAGAATAGTTATTCCGAGATCCTCTTGTGGAAAAATAGCTATTTCACTTCTAAAACTATTTACATGACCACCGTGATGAATCATTCTGCTTGATTCCCCTGTTTTTCTATTTTTAAAATCATGAATACGCCATCCATGTGCATATTGAGATTCTTTATGACCCGCCCATTTCTGGTAATATTTACTTTTTCCTGGTAGATTAATTATTGGATTAAAAACTTTATTTAATCCATCCGAATTCATTACACTAGGATTATGTCCTAATAAAAATCGCATCCATTTCGCCATATCAGCTACACTGGCATTTACGCCTCCAGCCGGAATTGCGTTGTAGTATTTTTGATTAAGTTTTAGAGATTTCCAGCGTCTACCATATTTTCTATGTGGCATTGCTACATTAGAAGCGGTTTTTAAAGAATTATGATCTGTAGATGCATTATACATGTTTAGTGGTTCAAAAATCTTTTCTGCAATCGCTTCTCCATAGGACTTCCCACTCACCTGCTCTATCATTGCTCCACTCAGAGCAAATACTGCATTTTGATAACTATAAATATTGCCTGGTTTAGCTATAGTTCTGATACTTTTAAACTGACCCGCTATGGTATTTAAATCAATCCCATCTTCTACCAAATTTGTAAAGCTATGATATGGTAAGCCAGAAGAATGAGATAAAATATGTGATAAGGTTACACTGTCTGTCCATTTCTTATTAGCCAACTCAAAATTAGAAACATAATCATGTACCTTATCCTCCCAACTAAGCAAACCTTCTTCTACATATATTCCAGATAGTACTCCAGCAAAACCTTTAGAAACAGAACCTATTCTAAAAATGGTTTCTTCGTCTATCGTTTCTTTTCGTGAAGCATTTCTTTTTCCAAAACCACCTAAATAAATAACAGAATCACATTTTACAATACTAACTCCTGCTCCTACAATTTTGTGTTGTTTTAATGCTTTATCAAAATATTTCTCTACGGCTTCAACTAACAGCTCTTTCTGTCTATCAGATATTGGATTTTTAAAAAAATCTACCGAAGCTTGTACTTTTACTGGTTTTAATTCTTTAGTCGTTTTGGTCTTCTCTATTTTATTAGCAGAGATAAGAGGGAAAAGCAATGCAATTAACAGCAACATTGAAGGGGCAATGATGAAACGTTTTTTCATATCAGGTTAAGCTCTAGTAAAATATTAAAGTCAAAAAAATGGGGAGACTCTTAATACTTTTATGTAACGATTTGGTTTATTAATTATTTCAATTCTGACCAAATATAACGATTATATGCAAATATCATCGTTGAAATACATTTTATTATAAATTTTAACACTTTTTAACCGCTATGTGGATTTATAAGGGTTTCATATGAAGGAAAAAACTTTCGAAAAAAGAATTATAATATTAAGACAGCTTAATATCTTCTTTAAAAAGCATATGTATATACTCTGCATGGATATCTGCATTGTGCTTACTCTCTAAACAATGAAATAATAAATGAATCAAACCGTAATCGCCTAGACAATCTCTATACTCATCTTGCTCTTTATTCTTCACCCAAAGAATAAAACTACACAAATGCCCTATCTCACCTAGCTTATCAGGTCTTTTTAGACATTTTTTAAACTCTTTTAACTCCATCATAGCGTACTCATTATACTTTTGCTTACAAAAGTTATAATCAAATGTGTGCTTATATGATCTAAGCTTCCTGTTCTGTATTTCATACTTAATACCACTCATAAGGTAAATTTCTTCAATTAGGTATTGGTGTTACGCATATAGTATATTTTGTTATACAATAACAAAACACACTCCAAGATTGCTTTTTTAAGATTCTTTTAATGAAGTTTAACGAATCTATAAATAGGAATTATTCCAAAACAAAGATACAAAATTAGGAATTATTCCTAGTTTATTTAACGTATTATTTTCAGTATATAACTAAAAAAATTCCCTCTCATCAATAAGACAAAAGAGAATTTAAAATTAATAACCGGTAAGATACTATCTGTTATATTGTTTTGATAATGGAAACAGAAATTTCAACCCCAGAAGTATTTAATGTTCGTAAATGAGAAGGTAACGCGTCTATGGTATTCGGTCCAAATGATTTTGCTTCTAACTCTAATTGCCTATATCTAATACCTGGCTCTAGAAAAATCACATCTGACAATTTCAATCTTAGTTTGGCATCTATATGAAAACCTAAATTCGTCTCATATTCAATCGGATCTGCAGAAAAATCATTTTCAGTAATTCTTAATTTTCCAGGAATACTATAATTACCCCCAACACCTATTACAATCCCGTGTAACGTATTTTCCGAAAATTTGAAAAACTTATTTATTCCCAAAGTAAAAAAGGCTCTGCCAAAAGTAACAGAGCTTTTATTAGATCCGTTTGTACCACTCTGCAATTGAAGGGCTAAATTATACTGATATCCTAATGTTCCGTAACCTGATAACCCGTTAAAAAACCTATATTCTGCACCAACTTCAAGTCCCATTCCACCTCCTGGACTATAAGCCAAACTTCCTCCATTATAATCAATCGATTCATAATTAAATCCGATACTTCCATTTAACCTACCAATTAAATTTAATTCCTGTGCTGTTCCACTAGTAAACAATGTACAAAAGAGTACAAGACTCCATATAATTTTCTTCATTTTATGATGTTTAGTTTTATTCGTCCTTATAAGTGTCTAAAAACAATAAAATGTTACCTCTGTTATCATATAAACTTCAAACAAATCCATATCATTCACAAAGCCAAACAACTATAATCAAAAAACCCTCTTATCAGATAGACAAGAGGGTTTTCTATAATTAAAATATATTCTTTAATTACTAAATGTACTTACAAATGATTGTTCATACTGCTGCCAAGCCTCTGCACTTGTTAATTTCTTATAATCATTAGTATGAATCATCTTTAAGTAAATTTCCAATTGCTGTGGTGTTTTATACCCCACCACTGGAGCAATCAAATTGCCTGATTCATCAAAAAAAACAATACTAGGATATCCACTTATTTTTAAGGCATTAGCAAAAAAATGTTGACTATTTCTACCTTTTCTATCAGGATTGTGATTAGGATTGGTATAGGTAAAATCGTTATACTTTATCTCTTCAGTACCTTCTCCATTAAATTTTACAGCATAATAATTAGAATTAACGTATTCTACTACGTCTTTATTATGAAAAGTTTTTTTGTCTAACAATTTACACGGCCCACACCAATCGGTATATACATCCATAAAAATCTTCTTTGGCTTTTTCTTTTGCGCCTCCAATGCTTCATTCATCGACATCCAATTGATCTCTTGCGCCTGGGATTGCAAAACAAGTAGAAATCCAAATAGTAAAAGTAGGTTTTTCATCTGTTCAAAATTTGTATTTACATATTAGTCGAAACAAAAACTGTTCCTTATTAAAAACTTCACCCGTTTTGGGTAACGGGTAAAGTAGTGTTTTAGTATTAACGAATTCCGTGCATCATTCTCAATAAGGTCTTATTTAGAACAAGCATAACAACTCCTGCACCTGCAGGTATTATAGTAAACATTAAGAAGAACACACTCATTCCGTACTCTTCTACTATTGGATCAATAAAACTACCTGTTACACCAGCCATTGTATTAGCAATAAAGTTCGCTACAAACCAGATTCCAAACATTAACCCTACGTACTTTACAGGAGCTAATTTACTAACATATGATAGTCCAACTGGTGAGATACAAAGCTCTCCAAGGGTATGAAATAAATATGCCAATATTAAGAAAATCATACTAACAGAAGCTGTTTTAGCCCCTAAAGGTATTCCCATAGATCCAAACGCTAATATTCCAAAACCTAAACCTAATAATATTAATCCGATTGCAAATTTAACAGGTCCTGTTGGGTTATACTTACTTTGCCATATTTTAGAAAAAAGTGGTGCAAAGGCAATAATAAAGAATGAATTTAGAATACCAAACCAAGAAGCAGGAACATCTGCCGAGTCAGCAACGAACTCTCTCTGTAACATCCAGATCACTATACCCCATATAATTGCAAAACCTGCTCCTAGTAAAATATTAGATAAAGAATATTTTCCAAAGGTTTGTTTAAATAATAACATTAGCACCCAAGTTATTATTAACATAGGTACTACTGTCAATACAGTATTTGATATTTTAAAGATCATAGCTCCGTTCCCTTCAAGAACCCTATCTGTATAATCAGAAGCAAATATTGTCATAGAACCTCCAGCCTGTTCAAAAGCCCACCAGAAAAAGATAACAAAGAAAGAGAAAACACCAATTACGATTAATCTATCACTAGTAACTTTAGATTTTTTAGATTCATCAATAATATCTTCGATTGCATCTTGTGTATTTTCTATAGAATCTTCAATTACATCATCTAAATCTTCCATCTTTTTTGGAGAAAGACCAATATTGGCAAAAATTCCCTGTGCAAAATAAAATTGTAACATTCCTATAAACATAAAGATTCCAGCTAAACCAAAACCATAATGCCATCCTACTTTCTCCCCAATATAACCACAAAGAAGAATTCCAAGAAAAGCACCTGCATTAATTCCCATATAAAAAATGGTATACCCTGCATCTTTTTCTTTCCCTTGAGTTTTGTATAACTGACCAACCATTGAAGAAATATTCGGTTTAAAAAGTCCATTACCAATAATCAAAAGTCCTAATCCAGCATAAAAGAATAAATCAGCAGTAACTTCTAAAGCCATTGATGCATGCCCCAATGTCATTAATAAGGCCCCTAAAACAACGGCATTTCGATACCCCATAATTTTATCAGCTATCAAACCTCCTAAAATTGGAGTAATATAAACCAATCCCGTATACCATCCATAAAGCAATAGTGCACTATCTCTTTCCCAGCCCCAGCCACCATCTACGATCGAAGCTACAAGAAATAAAACTAGTAAAGCACGCATTCCATAGTACGAAAAACGTTCCCACATCTCTGTAAAGAAGAGTACAAAAAGCCCTGAAGGATGTCCTAAAACGGTTCTTTGGTTTATCTCTGAACCTCCAAATTTAAATTCCATATTCAATTATTAAGTTAGTAAAATTTATAAGTTGTTTAATGATTATAAGTTCGCTTTAATAAAATTAGTCATCTTATTATACAGATGTAATCGTGTATTACCTCCATAAATTGCATGATTCTTATCCGGGTATATTGCCCAATCAAAATCTTTATTTTTTTGTACCAACGCTTCGATCAAACGCATTGTGTTTTGAACGTGTACATTATCATCTGCACTACCGTGCACTAGTAAAAATTTTCCTTTTAATCCATCAACAAAATTGATTGGAGAATTATCGTCATACCCTTTCGCATTCTCCTGTGGGGTCATCAAATATCGTTCCGTATAGATTGTATCATAAAATCTCCAACTTGTAACAGGAGCAACTGCAATACCCATCTTAAAAGTATCAGGCGCTTTAAACAAACAATTACTAGACATGAAACCACCATAACTCCACCCCCAAATACCAATTCTGGATGCATCAATATAATCTAAAGCTCCTAGTTGTTTTGCTGCTGCGATCTGATCCTGAACTTCTAGATTACCTAAATCATTTTGTGTAACTTTCTTAAATTTAGCTCCTTTAAACCCTGTTCCTCTTCCATCTACACAAACAACAATATATCCTTGCTGTGCTAACATCATATACCAATAATCATTACTCCTATTCCAAGAATTACTAACTGATTGAGATCCTGGTCCAGAGTATTGATACATAAACAGTGGATACTTCTTAGCAGGATCAAAATCCTTTGGCTTGATTGTCCACATATTTAATGTTTCGCCGTTAATATCTATCGTAGAAAATTCTTTTGGTCTTACATCATATTCTGCAAGTTTATCTTTTAATGCTTGATTGTTTTTAATCTCACGAATTACTGCTCCATCCGCAGCATTATTTAAAGTAAATTCAAAAGGAGTAGATGTATTTGAGAAATAATTGATGTATTGACTAAAATCTGCGCTAAAATCTGCTTCATTAGTCCCTTCTTTAGTACTTAATCTCTTCTTGTTTTTTCCATCTAAACCAATTGAATAGATATCTCTATTGATATTCTTGTTTTCTACACTTTGATAAAAAATACTTTTATTTTTTGCATCGTATCCATAATAATCTGTTACTTCCCAAGAACCACTAGTAATTTGATTAATCAATTCTCCTGATTCTTTATAATGGTAAATATGATTGTACCCATCCTTTTCGCTAGTCCAAATGAAACTATTATCTTCTAAAAAGGTAAGATTATCGGTAACATCAATATACGCTTCATCCTTCTCGTTAAGCACAATTTTTGGAGTTTTCGTTTTCGCATCTACAAAAATTAAATCCAGATTATTTTGATGCCTGTTTAATACTTGTACACTCAAAATATCTGGATTTGTAGACCATTTAATTCTTGGTATATAAAAATCTTTATACTCTCCTAATTTCACTTTATCTAAAGACATACTTCCTAAATCGGCTATGTGTAATGAAACTTTAGCATTTTTTTCTCCAGCTTTAGGGTATTTAAATACATCTTGTTTTTGATATAATTCTGCACCGTATACATCCATTGAAAATTCTGGAACCTCTTTTTCGTCAAATCTTATAAATGCTACCTTATTACTATCAGAACTCCAATCAAATGCTCTTACAAATGCAAATTCCTCTTCATATACCCAATCGGTAATACCATTGATAACTTCATTCTTTTTTCCATCATCTGTTAACTGAATCTCTTCTCCGGTAACAAAATTTAGGACATATATATTATTATCTAATACATATGCTATCTTATTTCCATCAGGCGATAACGCAGGTGATTGTATTTTACTGTCACTAATCTTAAAACTACTATTGGAAGCCACATCAAACAAATGATAAATTCCTCTTGACGAACGACGATAGATTTGTTCTAACTCACTTGCAAGTAAAACTCTCTTCTCATCTTTACTAAATTCATACCCTTGAAAAAACTTCAGGTCGTCTATAAAAGAGGATTTGATTAATGTATTTGCCTTTTCTCCAGTGGCATAGTCATAAACTTCGATAGAAGTTTCACCAGAAGTATTATCTCTTTCTAAAACCGAATATTGCGTACCATTATTCATGGAATGCAAGGATTGTAACCTTTCAGTTGTAAATGCTCCTCCCCATATTTCTTCTAATATAAATGCTTTGTCTTGCGCTATAGTAACAAAACTTATAAAAAATGCTATTCCAAAAAACAATCGGGTAATCTTCATATCTTAATTTCAATAAAAAAATGTTAGCGCCAAGAATACTAAAAAATCCGTGAAAAATACAACAATTGACGTTAAATACCATAAAATGGAATGCGAGAAACGAATATTTATTAGCATATCATTAATAAAACCTTGTGAATAGATAGAATAATATACTTTTAAAATAACGGGATATTGTATTTATGAATTCATAAAAATCGTTTGAAACAAAACAGAATAGTATCTTTGACCCCTTATAGTAAAAAAACAATATGGCTCCAGTAGTTTCTGGCTTTTCTAAGCTTTCTAAAGACGAAAAAATAAATTGGTTGGTTAAACATCATTTTAATAATGACACAAACACCATCGATATTATTAAAACTTATTGGAATTCTGATGAAAAACTTCAGCAGTTGCACGATGAGTTTACGGAGAATACTATATCCAATTATTATTTACCTTTTTCTGTAGCTCCAAATTTTTTAATTAATAATGAACGTTTTACTATTCCAATGGCTATAGAAGAAAGTTCTGTAGTTGCTGCAGCAAGCAAAGCAGCTAAATTTTGGCAAAGTAGAGGTGGTTTTAATGCCGAAGTATTATCTACTACAAAAGTCGGACAGGTACATTTTACATTTTCTGGAGACAATGAAAAGCTAAGAAGATTCTTTAAAAATATCAAGTCTGATCTTATTTCCTCAGCTTCCCATATTACTAAAAACATGGAAAAACGAGGTGGCGGAATTATAGATATTGAGCTTAGAGATAAATCATCAAAACTAGAAAACTACTATCAACTTCATTGTACTTTTAGTACTGTTGATGCCATGGGAGCAAATTTTATAAACTCTTGTTTAGAGCAGTTTGCTGATTTCCTAACCAATGCAGCCACTACCTATAACGAATTTTCTGAAGCTGAAAAAAAGATAGAAATTATCATGAGCATACTTTCTAATTATGTCCCAGAATGCATAGTTAAAGCTTCTGTTTCTTGCTCCATTGATGATTTACCAAGTATAAACAACTTAACCTCTTTACAGTATGCTCAGAAATTTGTAAGAGCTGTACAAATTGCAAAAATAGAACCATACAGGGCTGTTACTCATAATAAAGGGATCATGAATGGTATTGATGCGGTTGTATTAGCAACAGGAAATGATTTTAGAGCTATTGAAGCGGGAGCTCATGCATATGCTTCTAAAGATGGTAAATATTCTAGTCTAACAGCGGCTAAAATTGAAAATAATGTATTTCATTTTTCAATACAAATCCCTTTAGCTCTTGGTACAGTTGGAGGTTTAACTACATTGCATCCACTAGTAAAACTCGCCTTAAGTTTACTTGGAAGTCCCAATGCAAAAAAACTTATGGAAATTACCGCAGTAGCAGGACTTGCTCAAAATTTTGCTGCCATCAATTCCCTTATTACTACCGGGATCCAACAAGGCCATATGAAAATGCATTTAATGAATATCCTCAATCAGTTTCAAGCCACTAATGATGAAAAAGAAAAATTAGTTGAGCATTTTAAAACTAATACCGTAACACATAGTGAGGTAGTACTACAAATCGAAAAACTACGAAATTAAACCTACTTCTACTTTTCTTATTTTGGAATAGTTTGTCATACTAGGGTAATTATACCGTTTATTATTAAAACTCGTATTTGGATTTTGGTTTGGTCAACAACTAAAGTCATTCATCTAAATTGCGTTTCTGATTTTAACTATGCAGACAAAACTATATCTACTTTTCTCATTCTATAAAAAGCATTTTTACGTCCTCACCTTTGTTACACTTTTACTTTTATTTAAAGAAAAAAACACAACGCTCGCTTTTATAATTTTAATAAAGTTTGTGTATTTCTTAGGACTAAAAATTTGGCATAAATTAGTCTCTTATACAAATATGGAGGTTTCGTTTACTGATCGTTTCTTCTTTTATGAAAACCTAGGACTACATAATTTACATCTTTTTTTGTTTGGATTTTTATTTGATAGTATAGCTTCTGTTATGACTTTTTACTCATTTCAATATTTCATAAGATGATCCTAGAAATTGACAACGTAGAATTATCATATAACAATAAATTCATTCTAAATGGAGTATATGTTAAAGCTGAAAAAGGAAGAGTTACAGGAATACTTGGAAGAAATGGCTCAGGAAAGAGTAGCTTGCTAAAGATAATATTTGGGCATCTAAAACCTCAAAACAAATTGATTCGTATTAACAAAAAGAACAAAGCCAGACCTCTCTATCTTTCAGGAAAAGTAAAATATTTATCCCAAAAAGATACAATTCCAAAAAATATTTCTCTCGAAAAAGTTTTTAGTTTATTTAACCTCAGCTGGGAATCTTTTACGATCATATTCGAACCATTTCAAAAGTATCAAAACCCAAAAATATATGATCTTTCGGGAGGTGAAAAAAGAGTTATAGAAACATATCTTATGTTAATGAGTCCAGGAGAAATAGCATTATTAGATGAACCTTTTTCAAATATTGCGCCTCTATATATAGAGATTTTTATAAGACTTATTAAGAAAGAAAAGAAAAATAAAATTATCATCCTAACAGATCATATGTATCGTCATATTCTTGACATATCAGATGATATATATCTATTAACTAATAGCACTTCTACACTTATTAAAAATCCTACCGAACTGGTTGGCTATGGTTACTTAAGTAGTTTTTAGGTTTTCTCTTCAATTACGAAAAGCTGTATTCAACATAAGTTAATAACTAATATATTTAGAGTATTCTTATTTATTAAATGCAGTAATAAAGTAAATTTGTTTCTGGTTAAGACAAAATTATATGTTGAAAAAATCATTTTATAGTCACGGCAAACTTCTCCTAACTTCAGAATACCTTGTTCTTGATGGCATCAAAGCACTAGCATTACCAACAAAACTTGGACAATGGTTAAAAGTTGAAGAAAATGATTCTGATCATATTTCTTGGAAAAGCTTTGATAAAGATGATGATTGCTGGTTCGAAACGATTATTAAACTCCCTTTAGCAATTTCTGAAGCTAATTCATCTAACACCAGTTTTTTAACAGACGAAGAAGGTTTAGGCATTTCCGAAACACTTTTAGAAATACTGAAAGTAGCTCAGGAACTAAATCCTGATTTTCTTTCTGGCGAAAAAGGGTATTACGTAAAAACCCATTTAGAGTTTAATCGCAAGTGGGGATTAGGCTCTTCTTCAACACTTATAAATAATATTGCTCAATGGGCAGATGTCAATGCTTTTACATTATTAAAAAAAAGCTTTGGAGGAAGCGGTTATGATATTGCTAGCGCACAACACACTACACCAATCTTATATATCCGAAAAGAAGATACTCCTGTAATTAGCATTGCAGAATTTGATCCTATTTTTAAAGATCATTTGTTTTTTGTTTATCTTAATCAAAAACAAGATAGCAAACAATCCATCAAACACTATCAGTCTTTGCCGCTTAAGGATTTTGATGTAGCTTCGGAAAAAATTAAAGAAATTACCAATTCACTAATTGATTGCTCCTCGTTAGAAGAATTTTGTGACCTTATTGATTTACACGAACAAACAATATCTAAAATTATTAAAACGCCTACCGTAAAATCTACCTTATTTTCGGATTATTCGGGAAGTATAAAAAGCCTTGGTGGATGGGGTGGAGATTTTGTCCTAGCTACTGGAACTATTTCTGATATGAATTATTTTTCTAATAAAGGTTATAAAACTATTATACCTTATTCTAAAATGGTACTGTAATGTTTTTTTTGAAAAATGGATGATTTGCATTTTTTTACTAGTAAATGACATTCGTTCCTCTATATAAAATATCTATAATACAGGTTTTTTACACCTTTAATATTTTTCAAAACATCACCTATAAGCTAGGTGTTTAGAAGAGTTTTTACATCTTCATCATCATTCAAAACATCGTGTTCATAAAATGTAAAGATTGCGATATAAATACAATACCACTATTCTGCGTTATCTTTAATAATTGACTTGAGAAATTAATGAATTAAATAATTAAATGAAGCTTTAAATAGGTTGGTAACACATATCACAAAATCTATAGAAAGAAAAAGTTACTTAAAATTGAGCACAAAGTTTTCGTGACTTTTTAAATTTTATCTTTTAAACAACTCCACAATAACTTAACTTCTTTTAAATACAATATCTCATTAATTTCTCAAGTCAAAACATGAAAAATAACCCTTAAAATTCAAAAAAATTGTCCCAATGAAACAAAGAATTCTGTTTACCATCGCCCTTTCATTCTTAATTGCTTTTGTAGGCAATAGTCAAATTATCTATAGTGATAATTTTGACGAAAACATATTAAGTGTAGAGCCTACTTCTGCATATGCCGTATCATTATCTAATGATAATTTATCAATCAATGCTAATGGTACAGCAGGAGCTTTTAGCCCATTTAAATATATACTACACAACAATGGTTCTGATATATCAATAAATATATCAAACCAAACCAAACTATATATTAAAGTAATGGGTAGTTCGAATCCGGATTTAAGAATTGATATCCAAGATGAAGATGGTTTTGTATCTAATTTAAGCCCATTGTCCGTCAGAATAGCTAATGAGTTCACTATTTACGAACTAGACTATTCTTCTAATTTACAGGATGGAGGTTATGGAGGTTCTGATTGCACACAAGCTACAGCTCCTTGTCCCGTAGATCCATCTAAAATAGCTTTTGTTCAATTTTTTGTAAATGCTGCAGAAGGAGGATACTCAGGAACTATTGAAATTGATTGGATTTCTTTTGGAGAACCTTTAGAAACACCCCCTCCACCATCTGCATATGAAGTTCGCTACAATCAAGTATCTTATATAGCAGGCAGAAATAAAACCATTAGTGTTGTAGCTCAAAGTAGTTTTAGCAATCAAGCATACACCATACTAGATAGCTCAAATAATACAGTATTATCTGGAACGACAGGAGCATCATCTTTATGGAGTGATTCTGGAGAACATATTGTGAATGTAGATATTTCTGAAGTGGACACCGAAGGAACATATCGTTTTCTAATAGATACTGAAGAAATTACCTTTAATGTAAGTATAGATGGATATGCGGAACTTAGAGAAGAAGCTTTTAAGTACTATTATTACAACCGTTCTTCTACGGCATTAGAGTCAACCCACGCAGGTATTTATGCAAGACCAGCAGGAACTCCAGATGATGTCGTTCGTGTGCATTCATCAGCAGCAACGTCTGCACGACCAGAGGGGACTGTAATATCTGCGCCAAAAGGATGGTATGACGCAGGAGATTACAACAAATACATAGTAAATAGTGGAATTAGTACATATACCTTATTAGCTGCATATGAACATTATAAAACGGAATGGCAAAGCTTACAATATAATATTCCTGAACAAGGCGGAGATTTACCTGATATCTTAGATGAAGTTTTATGGAATTTAGATTGGATGTTAGACATGCAAGACCCGAATGATGGTGGAGTATACCATAAATTAACTGCTAAAAACTTCTCTGGAAGAGTTATGCCTGCCGCATATAATTTAGAAAGATTTGTTGTACAAAAATCAACTGCAGCAGCTTTAAATTTTGCTGCTGTAACCGCAATGGCATCAAGAATATTTTCTGATTACGAAAGCGTAAGACCTGGATTTAGTGCACAATTAGAACAAGCAGCAAAAGATGCCTATTCTTGGGCAAAAGCTAATCCTGCTATTTATTATAGCCAAGGGAACGGAACACCTGTTTCCGATATTTCTACCGGAGAATACGGAGATACGAATGTTACCGATGAATTTCAATGGGCAGCAGTAGAACTATTTATTACAACTAGAGAAAATACCTATCGAGATGACATTGATGTAAGTTCTATTGGAGGGGGAACTCCAAGCTGGCCATATAGTGATCCTCTTGCACTAATTTCAATCGCTCAATACACTACCAGTTTAGCAAGTTCAATTAACGTTACTGCAGCCAATAGCACTTTAATAAGCACAGCTGATCAGTTAAAGAATCAGGTTAATACTTCTCCAATGAAAACTACAATGTCTACTAACGACTATTCTTGGGGTAGTAATGGAGCAGTAGGAAATCAATTAATCTTACTGATCAGAGCATATGAGTTGACTCAAGATGAGTCTTATTTAGACGCTGCTTATACAGCGATGGACTATATTTTTGGTAGAAACGGAACTGGATACTCTTATGTAACTGGATTTGGAGATACACAAGTATTCGAACCTCACCACAGAATATCTGATGCTGACGGTATTTCTGCTCCTATTCCTGGGATGATTGTAGGAGGACCGCAAAATGAAAACAACCCAGACACAGGTGATTGCACAGGTTCTGGAATTAATTTCCCTTCTAATTTGCCAGCTTCAAAATATGTAGACCACTGGTGTTCATATTCTACCAATGAAATTACTATTAATTGGAACGCCCCTCTAGTCTATGCAATGCACGCTTTAGATTTCTATCAAAAAGAATCAGCTACATTATCTATAAATGAGCTAGAAGAGAACATAAGTTCTGTCAAGATTTTCCCAAATCCTTCAAGTAGCATTTTAAATATAAAATTCCCAACAGACATAGCATCCTCGAATATCGAAATCTACTCGCTTCGAGGTAAAAAAGTCTTGTCAAAAAAAATAAACACTACTTCTTCCAGCATAGATATAAGTAACCTTACTACAGGACTCTATTTAGTTAAAGTAACTACTAAAAACCAAAGTTATACAACTAAAATTGCAAAGAAGTAAAACAATTTTAATACAAACTCTAACTAAAAAATCACCCTATTTAATTTTAATAATTAAATAGGGTGATTTTATCTTTTTAGTAAGAAAACCTTCGACTAAAGTTCAAGGGCTTTATTTATATTATTATCCATTAATAATTCTTCAGGATTTTCTAATGCCTCCTTAACAGCTACCAAAAACCCAACAGATTCTTTACCATCAATAATTCTATGATCGTAAGACAATGCCACATACATAATCGGTGCTACAACTATTTGTCCGTCTCTTACAATTGGTCTTTCTACAATATTGTGCATTCCTAAAATAGCACTCTGCGGTGGGTTTATGATCGGAGTAGATAACATACTACCAAAAACTCCTCCATTAGTAATTGTAAAAGTTCCTCCTGTCATCTCATCTACCGTTATCTGACCTTCACGAGCTCTAATTGCCAACCTTTTAACCTCAGACTCAACTCCTCTAAAGCTTAAGTTTTCAGCATTTCTAATTACCGGAACCATCAATCCTTTTGGTCCAGAAACGGCAATACTGATATCTTGAAAATCATAAGAAATCATCTCTTTACCTTCAATCATCGAATTAACGGCTGGATACATTTTTAGAGCTCTTACACAAGCTAATGTAAAAAATGACATAAACCCAAGACTAACTCCATGCTTGCTTTTGAATGTTTCTTTATATTGTTTTCTTAAATCAAATATCGGCTGCATATCCACTTCGTTAAAAGTAGTCAACATCGCAGTTTCATTCTTCACAGAAACTAATCTCTCCGCTACCTTACGACGTAGCATAGATAATTTTTTACGTGATTCTCCTCTACTTCCAGGTCCTGGAGTACCCATTGATGGTTTTGCATCAACTGCATCTGCTTTGGTAATACGTCCATCGCGCCCAGTTCCTTTTACTTGAGAAGCATCAATTCCTTTTTCAGCTAACACCTTTTTAGCAGCTGGCGAAGCAGTTCCAGTTGCATATGTTTCTGTTTTAGCTGGAGCTTCTGTTTTCGCAGGTACTGGTGCCTCTTCCTTTTTTTCTTCCGTTTTTGAAGTTTCTTTAGATGCAGAAGAACCTCCTTCTGGTTTAGCTGCATCTGTGTCAATAAGACACACAACTTCACCAACAGCTACAGCGTCTCCTTCTTCTGCTTTTAGTGTAATAATACCACTAGCTTCTGCAGGAAGCTCTAACGTTGCTTTATCACTATCTACCTCTGCTATTGCTTGATCTTTTTCCACATAATCACCATCTTCTACAAGCCATTGAGCTATTTCTACTTCTGTAATGGATTCTCCCGGAGAAGGGACTTTCATTTCTAAAGCCATAATTCTAAATTTATACTTTATATCGCTTTCGCGAAAATATTTCTATTTATAGTTACTTTACTATTTTCTTTTTCTTCTTTGATTATCCTTTGTTTTATCAAAAACAAAATCGATTACTTCTTGATGTCTTCTTTTAGATCTAGTAGCACTACCCGCCGCAGGTGCCCCGTAAGGCCTTCTACTTGCAAATCTAAATGAACTGGCATCATCATAATGCATTAAAATATGACTTAGCGCACCCATATTACGTGGTTCTTCTTGAGCCCAAACAACATCGGTAGCCTTGTATTTTTTAATTAATGTATCCATTTCCTTTGCTGGAAGTGGAAATAACTGCTCTAATCTCACCAAAGCAACATCATTCCTATCCAATTTTTCTTTTTCTTCTAATAAGTCATAATAAAACTTACCTGTACAGAAAACCAATGTTTTAGTATCTTTTGCCTTAGCTACTGGATCATCTATTACAGTTTGAAAACTTCCATTAGCAAATTCTTCTACAGAAGAAACTACTTTAGGATGACGTAATAAACTTTTTGGAGTAAAAATGATTAAAGGTTTTCGATATGTAGCTTTCATTTGTCTTCTTAACAAATGAAACATATTGGCTGGTGTAGTAACATCTGCTACAAACATATTATCTTTAGCACATAATTGAAGGTAACGTTCCATTCTCGCAGAAGAATGTTCTGCTCCTTGTCCTTCATATCCATGTGGTAATAACATTACTAATCCATTCTGAAGCTTCCATTTATCCTCTGCAGAAGAAATATACTGATCAATCATAATCTGCGCTCCATTACTAAAATCTCCAAATTGAGCTTCCCAAATTGCCAAGGATTTTGGACTAGCCATAGCGTATCCGTAATCAAACCCAACAACGCCATATTCTGAAAGCAAAGAATTATAGATATAAAAATCTCCTTGTTCTCCTTTTAGGTTATTCAATAGCAATACTTCCTCTTCACTATCCTCAACCTTTACAACAGCATGTCTGTGAGAAAAAGTTCCTCTCTCGACATCTTGTCCACTCATTCTAACATCATACCCTTCTTTGAGCAGTGATCCATATGCTAGTAATTCTCCCATAGCCCAATCCAACTGATCTTTCTCAAAAAACATTTTATGTCGTTGATCAATTAAACGCTCTATTTTACGAAGGAATTTCTTATCCGACGGTAATTTAGTAATAATCTCTGCAATCTCAGTTAGTGCTTCTTTAGAATATGTGGTATCCACAACTTCCATCATCTCATCCTCTTGAACTCTTGTAAATCCAGCCCACTCATCTTGCATAAAAGGAGTGATTACTGTCTTTTCTTGTTTTCGAGAATCTTCTAGCTCTTCTTCTAGAGATGCTTTATATTCTTTTTCAAGATCCGAAACATGATCCTGATTTATAATTCCTTCAGAAATTAATTTCGCTGCATAAATATCTCTAGGATTTTTATGTTTAGCTATTGCCTTATATAACTTAGGTTGTGTAAAACGAGGCTCATCACCCTCGTTATGACCGTATTTTCTATAGCCTAGCAAATCTATAAATACATCACGTCCGAAATTCATTCTAAAATCAAGCGCAAAATTTGTTGCATGCACAACAGCCTCGGCATCATCAGCATTTACGTGAAGTACAGGAGACAAGGTTACTTTACCAACATCTGTACAATACGTAGATGAACGTGCATCTAAGTAATTCGTAGTAAAACCTATTTGGTTGTTTACGACAATATGAATAGTTCCACCTGTCTTATAACCATCTAATTGTGCCATTTGGACAATTTCATACACCAAACCTTGTCCAGCAATAGCTGCATCTCCATGAACAACAATTGGTAAAACCTGTGATATATTATCTTTATAATACTTATCCTGTTTAGCTCTAGTAATTCCTTCTACTACCGCTCCTACAGTTTCTAAGTGAGATGGATTAGGGGCAATATTCATGTTAATTGCCTTACCCGAATCTGTTTTTCGTTTAGAAGTCCATCCTAAATGATACTTTACATCTCCATCAAAAACAGCCTCTTCATAATCTTTACCATCAAACTCGCTAAATATATCTTTTGGGCTTTTTCCAAAAATATTGGTCAATGTACTAAGACGACCACGATGTGCCATCCCCATAACAAACTCTTTTACTCCCATACCAGCCGCTTTTTCTACTAAAGCATCTAATGCAGGTATTAAAGACTCTCCTCCTTCTAGAGAAAAACGCTTTTGACCTACATATTTAGTATGTAAAAAGCTCTCAAAAGATACTGCTTGATTTAGTTTCTTAAGAATATGTTTTTTCTGATCAGTAGAAAATTTAGTCCTATTGGTATTAAAATTTACACGATCTTGTATCCACTGCCTCTCTTCAGGATTTCTAATATACACGTATTCGATACCTATAGCATCACAATATATTTGCTCTAAATGAACAATTATATTACTTAATGTATTAGGTCCAACTCCAATAATCTCTCCGGCATTGAACACTGTATTAAGATCCCCTTGACTTAAACCAAAATTCTCTAGAGCAAGAGAAGGATGATACTTTCTTCTTTCTCTTACTGGATTTGTTTTGGTAAACAAATGACCTCTGGTTCTGTAGGCATCGATAAGACGCACAACCTGAAATTCTTTTTGAAGATTTTCGGGAACAGCTACAGCAGTATCTCCCGAATCTTTTTCTATATAAATTGTTTCCCCAGAGCCATCTGCACTTTCTAATCCAAAATCAAATCCTTGAAAAAATGCTCTCCAACTAGGTTCTACACTATCTGGGCTTTGCAAATATTGATCGTATAAATCTGCAAAAAATGCGGTATTAGCCGCATTCAAAAATGAATATTTATCCATATGTAAGTATTCAACCGTCTTTTTATTATAAAACATCACAAAAATACAATAATTACAGTATATTGAGTATGGAATTATATATATTTATTGTAACATTTTTTTACCATTTTAACAATGAAAGTGTTTCTTATTCATAAAATCAAAATCATACTCTTAGTATCCGCAATGTTATTTTCCTTACAACAATGTTATTCTCAGGAAGACAATTTTTGGTCTCGAGTGAGGATTGGAGGTAACATAGGTATTGGGTTTACAAACGATACTTTTAACGGAATCCTAGCTCCTTCTGCTGTCTATGATTTTAATAATCAATTCAGTATGGGTTTTGGTCTTAATTTTGGATATACTGATTCTCGTAATTTTACGGCAACAAATTATGGTGCTAGCATTATTACTCTTTACAATCCTTTTCCTTCATTACAATTATCTGCTGAGTTTGAACAAATGGGAGTAAGTAGAAGTTTTGAAATTGAAGGACCCAATATAAATGATAATTATTGGTATCCCGCTTTATTTATAGGTGCAGGCTATAGAGTAGGATTTGTTAGTGTTGGTTTACGATATGATGTTTTATACGATGACAACAAAAGTATTTATGCCAGCGCTTATGCTCCTTTCGTGAGAGTATTTTTCTAAAAACCACAATACTACAGAAAAAAATACGTTTTTTATCTAGAAAAAAATACCGGTTATCTAATATATAGCGGAAGCGCCATAGTTTTCTTGTATTTTTTCTACTTTTAATATCAATTACGATTAAAACCCCAAAATAAAATGAAAAACTACTTACTAATGCTATCCATTGCGATAGCAGTATCTTCGTGTTCTAGCAACAAAAAAACGGTAACGACAAAATTCGATCCTAACAACAATCCTTATTACGTAAAAAAAGAAAAAAAAGGAGTAACCGAAGTAAACGATCCTAAAATACAAGGAAAAATTAATACAATTATCGAGAAACATCTCGGGATTTCAATATCTTCTATTGCCATATCACCAATTACTCTTACTAATTCTGGATATCACTGGAAATTTATGAATGTAAGAAACGGTAAAAGTTTTATAGGATCTACTGATCTTAAATTTGAGTCTGTTAAAATAACAAAGAACAAGAAGAAACCTAATACTCAAGTATCTGATTTTTAAAAGATATTATTGTATTCTACCAGATATGAAAAATACATTGTCGTTTTCTGTTTGAATAACTCTGTAGTTTCTGTTCTGCTTTTCTTAAAAGTTTATATTTATAGCTTACTTCAGCGGTATCTTCAATACAAATACCTTTTTTAAATACAAGGGTATTAAAGTATTCATGATCCCAATCAACAAGTTTTTCGCTATGCTTTCTTTCGAAACAGCCTGAATTCTCTTTATTTTCAAAGTACATCCTTTGTTCTGTAACTTCAATTACTTTTTCTGCAGTTGTAGAGGACACTCCCTGACTACTTTCTTTATAAAGTGTATTCATATACATGATTTCAGAAATTGAAGTCTTCAACTTTAATTTATCTTCATCTATAAAATAATTTTCTAAAAACGTATCATTACCAAAACCTTGCTTATAAACATGAGTCATCAATCTCAATTTATCATTCAAATAATAAAGCTCTATTCTTCCTGATAAATCCTCCGAACATTTATAATATTTTGTTCTATTTTTTATTAAAGTATCCTTTGCTGTAATTCTTTTTAAAAAGGTTTCATAGGAATCATTAACATCATCAAAACTTTCCTGTCCATTTGAAACACTTAGGAAAAACAATAATAATACAAGTGGAAATATTTTCATAACAACAACTACTTACAATTAGGTTACAACAGATTAGCTTTTTTTCTTAATAACTGTTTTTAATCGAAAAAATCAACAAATCAACCAATATTACATTTTAATTTTATGCTTAAAACACAATTTTACTATGTTTAACCAGTAATTTTGAATTATTAAACAAACTCATTATGAAAACAAAATTACTCATTGCTCTTTTAGGGTTTTCCATTATTAGTTGCTCTAGTTCTAAAGAAACATTAAAAGAAACAAATACCGTAACATCCGCACCAGAAAAAGCTCGTAAAAACGAAGCTAGCATAAATTATGCATCCAAAGAAATTAACCGTAAAATTAATAGTATAATTCAGAATTATTTAGGCGTACCAATTTCTTCTATAGCTAGGTCAGATGTAAAAGAGACCGAACAAGGATATCAATGGAAATTCATGAATGTGAAAACAGGAGAAAACTTTATCGCTAATACTGATTTTAATTTTAACTCAGTAAAAATTATAAAAAACAAAAGAAGTTAATATCGTAGTAACCTACAACTACTTTTATTAATATTAATACGCAGTTTTTTTGCCTCAACTAAGCGTAACCTGATTTAATTATAAATCAGGTTTTTTTTATACATTTCTATTCATCAATTGTTCTCCAAAAATTTGTAAAATTTTCTTTTTATCCTGCGAAATCGATAAATTATTTAAAACTTCAAAAGCTTTTTCTGTATACTTCTCTATTTCTATTCTTGTTTTTTCTTTTGCTCCAGTAGTTTCAAAAATACTCTTAACAGTTTGTATTTTCTCCGATGGATCTTCTGGGTTTAAAGAAAAAAGTCCTTCTAATTGCTTTTTCACATTATCATCTGCATTCTCCATTGCTTTAAGTAACAAAAAGGTTTTTTTATTCTCGATAATATCTCCACCTACTTGCTTTCCAAAAGTAGCAGGATCACCAAAAGCGTCTAAATAATCATCTTGCAACTGAAAAGCCAAACCAAGCAACCTCCCAAAATCATAAATAGCAGATTTACAAGCACCTGAGGCATCTGCTATAATTGCACCCATTTGCATCGCTGCAGCAACCAGTACCGCAGTTTTATACTCAATCATTTTTAGATATTCTGGAATTGTAACATCATCTCTTGTTTCAAAATCAATGTCGTACTGCTGCCCTTCACAAACTTCAATTGCAGTTTTAGTAAACAATTGTGCTAATTGCTTAAAAGTATCTCCTTCATAATTTTCAAAAAGTTGATAGGCATTAATCAACATAGCATCTCCCGAAAGAATCCCTGTATTAATATCCCATTTTTCATGAACAGTCTCTTTCCCTCTTCTTAGCGGGGCATCATCCATAATATCATCATGGACTAAAGAAAAATTATGAAAAACTTCAATGGCTAGTGCCGCATCAAGGGCTTTTTCGTAGGATCCACCAAAAATTTCAGATGTCATCAACACCAAAACTGGTCTTAATCTTTTCCCTCCAAGTGTAAGGATATAGGAAATAGGCTCATATAGATTTTTGGGTTCCTTGTCTATAGTATTCTTTGATAAATAATCTAAAAAATATTCTTGATAATCTGAAATGCTATTCACCACTATTTTTTTGCGCTAAGGTAAAATAAAAATTAAAAATCTGTTTAGTTAAAAACCTTATCTCTAGTCAAAATAAACATATGCTATTTTATTGAAACTAAAAGTCTTCGGACACCTATAAAATCCATGATAGTAATTCTTTAAAATTAACCTAAAACAGTCTTAATCATAAAAAAAATAATTCTAAAACCTTTGTCTACACCATAATATTAACAATATCTAATACTTGTAAAAGCACAAAACCTAATAATAGCTTCGGAGCATATGAAAGATCCCCCTAAAAACTATAAAATAAACACTACTATACATCAACTAAATCTAAAGTAATAAATTAAGATTTTGTAATTTATAAGATAGACTGTCCAAATTAGACAGCCTTTTTCGTTTTATTCAAAAAAGAAAAGCATAATTAAAACAGTTCAACCCTGCATTGTGACGGTTCAAGTTATTTCATTGTTAAAAAATTGTGAAACTTAGGAAACTTTTAATGTTTTTAAAGTTTCCTCATGTACATTTTAAACCCTAGATGAAGGAAAAAATAATTGAAAAAGCAAATGACATGTTCTTAAACCTTGGCTTTAAGAGTGTTACAATGGATGACCTTGCTTCGGAAATGGGAATTTCTAAGAAAACGATTTACGCACATTTTCAGAATAAAACAAAGCTAGTCGAGGCTACTACAGATCATTTATTCTGTAATGTTAGCGATGGAATCGACGCTATTTTAGAAGAAAACAAAGAACCCATAGAAGAATTATACGCCATTAAGGCATTTGTAATGCATCACCTTAAAGGTGAAAAGACATCCCCTCAATATCAGCTTCAAAAATATTATCCAAAAATTCACAGTAGTCTAAAAATTAGACAATTTGACACAATGCAAGAATGCGTTATAGAAAATTTGGAAAGAGGTATAAAAACAGGAGTTTTTAGAGAAAATATCGATACTGAAACTATTTCAAGATTATACTTTATGGGAATGACAGGAATAAAGGATCAAGAAATGTTTCCTATCCAACGATTTCCAGTATCAAAATTAATGACAGATTATTTAGAATATCATGTACGTGGTATCGCCACAGAAAAAGGATTAAAAATTTTAGACAACCTATTAAAACAACCATAAATTATGAGAAACAACCTTTGGTCGATATGTTTCTTTAGCTTATTTACAACAATTTCTTTTGCACAAGAAACACCCGTTTCTTCACAATATTCATTTACATTGGATGAAGCAATTGAATTTGCATTAGAAAATAGTTATCAGTCTATCAATGCTAGACGAGATGTAGCTAAAGCTTTAAAGCAAAAATGGGAAACCACAGCAACCGGTTTACCACAAATTAATGCTGCGATTGATTATCAAAATCAATTAAAGCAACCAGTTTCTTTGTTACCAGCATCAGCTTTTGACAGTAGAGAAAGTACTATTAATACCGTTGAAGAATTCTTTGACTTAACCGCTAATGGTTCTCCCGACCCACTTGAAGGTTTTATACCAGTAGTTTTTGGAACTAAACAACAACTAACTGCAAGTGCTACATTATCTCAATTACTTTTTGACGGATCTTATCTTGTTGGTTTAGAGGCTGCTAAAAGTTTCTTGCAGTACACTAATGATTCTCAAGAAAAAACGCAACTTAATGTTCGCGAAAGTGTTATTAATGCCTACGGTAGTGTTTTGGTATCAAATGAAAGTGTAAAAATACTTGAGAATAATAAAACTGCTTTAGAAAAGAATTATGAAGAACGAAAAAAGATTTTCGAAAATGGTTTAGCAGAAGAAGAAGATGTAGAACAATTACAAATCACATTACTACAGATTACTAATCAACTAAATAATGCACAACGATTATCTAAAATAGCATTACAAATGTTCAACCTCACTATTGGAGTAGATGTTGATTCTAATACTGTTTTGTCCGACAACCTTGATACTTTAACTATTAAAAATGTAGATACATCTGTTGGATTAAAACCTTTTGTCATAGAAAATAATGTTGATTATAGATTAGGATATTTATTAACAGAGCAAAGAAGATTGGAACTAAAATTAGAAAAAAGTAAAGCCTTGCCTACATTATCCGCTTTTGTAAATTATGGAACCCAAGCCAATAGTAATTCTTTTACATTCTTAGAGAACGAACAACGCTGGTTTCAATCCTCAATATTAGGAGTAAGTCTTAATATTCCAATTTTCAGTTCTTTAGGAAGAAGTGCAAGGACACAACAAGCAAGAATCGCTTTTGAACAAGCAAATACATCTTTTACAGAAGTACAACAACAAATTCAATTACAATACAATTCTACAGTAAGTGATTATCAACTTTCTCTAGAAACATATGAAACCTCTAAGCAAAATCTTGCCTTAGCAGAAAGAATAGAAAATAAAAACCAAATCAAATATACCGAAGGATTGGCATCCAGTTTTGAGTTAAGACAAGCACAATTACAATTGTACAGTGTACAACAAGAAGTGTTACAAGCAATGCTTACTATTATAAACAATAAAGCCAAACTAGAATCAATTCAAAATACACCTAATAACTAGACATACTCATGAAAAAAATACTTACCATATTCTCTGTATTTCTTCTTTTTGCTTCTTGTGGTCAAAAAGATGGAAAATCTATTGAAAAAGTAATAGAAAATGGCGATCTAACCGCGATCAGAGCAAAACGAAGTGAAATCGTAGCAGAACAACAAGCTATAGCTGACAAGCTAAAGCAATTAGATGAAGCTATAGCGTCCTTAGACAGTATCAAAAAACTTCCTTTGGTTACTACAATACAAGCAAAAGATACTTTATTTAATCACTATTTAGAATTACAAGGAAGTGTAGAAACAAAAAAGAATATTGTTCTATATCCAGAAACTTCTGGAACACTTCTAAAAGTATTTGTGAAAGAAGGACAACGTGTTTCTAAAGGTCAGACGTTGGCTAGAATTGATGATGGTGGTCTTAGTCAACAAGTGGCTCAAATGGAAGTGCAGGCAGAATTAGCTAAAACTACTTATGAGCGCCAGAAAAAATTATGGGAACAAAAAATAGGTTCCGAAATTCAATACTTACAAGCAAAAACAACTTATGAGTCTTCTAAAAACGGAGTTGATCAGATGAAACGACAATTGGCTAGATCCGTAGTGACCGCTCCATTTTCTGGAATCGTTGATGATGTTATCGCAGAACAAGGAAGTGTTGTTGCTCCTGGACAAACAGAATTAATTCGTATCGTTAACTTAAACGATATGTATATTGAGATCGAAGTTCCGGAAACATATATTTCTAGTATTGTGAAAGGAAAAGAAGCAAAAGTTCATTTTCCAATATTGGGAACAACTATAGATACAAAAATCAGACAAGTAGGTAATTATATAAATCCTAATAATCGTTCATTTACTGTAGAAGTATCAGTACCAAATAAGGACGGGATTATTAAACCCAACCTTACCGCTAAAGTAAAAATCAATGATTATACTAGCGAAAAGGCAATCTTGATACCCCAAAGTATTATTTCAGAAAATTCTGAAGGTGATCAGTATGCATATGTAACTTCCGGAAAAGATGCTAAAAATATAGCAGAAGCAAAACGTACAATCGTAAAAACTGGGAAAACTCAAGGAGACTATATAGAAATCCTAGAAGGAATCACTAATGGAGATGATATCATAAGTGAAGGAGCTAGAAGTGTTAAAGATGGTCAGAAAGTAGAAATTATAAACTAATATCTTATGGAAGTAAATAAGAAAAAAGTAGATAAAGAATTTAGATTATCGTCTTGGGCCATAGACAACCCAACTACCATTTATGTAATGATGGCGATTTTCTTCATTCTTGGATTATCGGCATATTTTTCTATGCCAAGAGAGAATTTCCCAGAAATTAATGAAACCAAAATTTACATTAGCGTTCCATACCCAGGAAATACCTCTGAAGATATAGAAAGACTTATCGTTGATCCTTTAGAAGATAAATTAAAGAACCTTGGTGGAGTTGTAGAGATAGTATCTACATCTCAGGAGGATTATGGAATTATAACAGTAGAGTTCGAAGAAAAATTTACTGTTGCAGAAGCAAAACAAAAGGTAAAAGATGAGGTAGACTCTGAAAAATCTAACGAAGACTGGCCAACTTTTAATGGAGCCAAGGTAGAACCAAATGTTTTTGATTTGAGTATCTCAGAAGAAACTCCAATCATGAATATCAATATAACTGGTGATTATCCAGTAGATAAGTTAAAACAATTTGGAGAATATCTAGAGGATGAAATTGAAGATCTAAAAGAGATCAAAGGTGTTGACATAAGAGGCGCCCAAGAAAAGGAAGTAGAAGTAGCTGTTGATATTTATAAAATGATGGCTGCTAAAGTAAGTTTTGATGATGTCATTAATACCATTAGAAACGGAAATGTCACTATGTCTGCCGGAAATATGATCACTAGCGGACAACGAAGAACAATCAGAATTCTAGGTGAGATAGATCAACCTTCAGAACTGGATAATTTTGTAGTAAAATCTCAAGACGGAGCTGTATATCTTAGAGATATTGCAAAAGTTACTTTTAAAGAAGAAGACAAAACTACCTATGCTAGAGAATTTGGAGATAATGTAGTAATGCTAGAGGTTAAAAAACGTTCTGGAAAGAATATGGTAGAAGCTGCAGACCAAATTAAAGTAATCGTAGCAGACGCCGAAGAAAATGTATTCCCTACAGATCTAAATATTAGTATAGCTAATGATCAATCTACTAAAACCATTAATCAAGTGGATGATCTTGTAAACAATATCATCTTTGGAATTATTCTGGTTGTGGGTGTATTAATGTTTTTCTTAGGGTTTAGAAATGCCTTGTTTGTTGGATTTGCAATACCCATGTCAATGTTTATATCCTTTATGATTTTATCATTATTAGGATATACTATGAATACCATGATTCTTTTTGCATTAATTATGGGATTAGGAATGCTCGTAGATAACGGTATTGTAGTAGTAGAAAATGTATACCGCTTAATGGAAGAAGAAGGCATGTCTCGTATCGAAGCAGCCAAAAAAGGAATTGGCGAGATTGCATTTCCTATTATTGTTTCTACACTAACAACAGTTGCTGCCTTTGTTCCTCTAGGTATGTGGCCAGGTGTCATGGGACAGTTTATGATATATTTTCCAATTACATTATCGGTCGTATTAGGTTCGTCATTATTTGTAGCTATCTTTTTTAACTCCATGTTAGTTTCTAGATTCATGGACATTGGTGAAAAAGAATTAACAGTAAAACAATTGATACGCCTAAGTTTAATTCTTGGTGGGTTTGGAATATTTATAATGATTGTTGGCGGTCCAGCAAGAGGACTTGGTACTTTAATGATATTTACCGCGATCATGTTCTGGATTTATAAGTACCTTTTAAAAAGAATGGCTACTTTTTTCCAAACCAAAATTTTAACTTGGTTAGAAAACACTTATCAACGCTTTCTTTCATTTGCGTTAAGAGGATGGAGAACTTATGCTTTTATAATTGGAACATTCTTACTACTTTTTGTAGTATTTGGTGCATTTGGTGCTTCGATTGGAAGTCAACGAACTAAAGTAGAATTCTTCCCTGATAACACCCCAAATCAAATCATTGTATATATAGAATATCCACAAGGAACGGATATCGAAAAAACAAATAAAATCACTAAAGAAATTGAGAATCGTGTATATGCCATCATAAATGATCAAGAATATATCGAAGGTGAAGATCACAACTTTTTGGTAGAAGCTGCGGTGTCCCAAGTAGGGGAAGGTGCCGGAAATCCTCAAACAGATGGTGGTAGTAGTGCAGAAATGCCGCATCGTGGTAAGATCATTGCCGCTATGAGAGAGTTTAAATTCAGAAAAGGAAAAGATTCTGAAGAATTACGATTTAAAGTACAAAAAGCATTAAAAGGAATTTATCCTGGTATTGCTATTTCTGTTGAAAAAGATGCAGTAGGCCCCCCTGCTGGATATCCAATCAATATCGAAATCGAAGGAAAAAATTATGATGAGTTGATTAACGTTGCAGAACGTATGAGAAACTTTATCAATGAAAAAAATATTCCTGGTATCGAAGAATTAAAAATAGATGTTAATAAAGGGAAACCAGCTATGCAAGTAGCTGTTGATAGACAAAAAGCTGGTGAATTAGGTGTAGCAGCTGGTCAGGTTGGTAATCAATTGCGTCGTTCTATTTTTGGTGAAAAAGCTGGTGTTTACAAAAAAGAAGGAGAAGATTATGATATCTATGTACGCTTTGATAAAAATGATCGCTATAATACCAGCGCTCTATTTAATCAAAATATTACGTTTAGAGATCAAGCAACTGGTAGACTCAAAGAAATTCCTGTTTCTGCAGTAGCTTCTAAGAAGAATACTTCTTCTTTTAGTGCTATAAAACATCGTGATACTAAGAGAGTGGTTACTGTATATTCTGGATTACAACCTGGTTATACTGATGCCGGTGCTATCGTAGCACAAATAGAAACTGAGATGGCAAGTTTTACAGGTAAACCAAACAGTGTTAAAATTAACTATACGGGTCAGATTGAAGAACAGAATAAACAAATGGAGTTTTTAATGGGTGCCTTTTTTGCGGGATTAGGACTTATTATGTTAATCCTTATTTTCCAATTTAGCTCTATTTCAAAACCTACAATTATTATGATTGCAATTTTCTTAAGCTTTATTGGAGTATTTGGAGGAATTCTAATCACTGGGGCAGCATTCGTAATTATGATGACCATGATGGGAATCATATCTCTGGCAGGGATTGTAGTAAATAATGGGGTGGTACTTCTTGATTATACCCAATTATTGATTGATCGTAAGAAAGTAGAACTCAATATTCCAGAAAATGAGCATCTTGATAATGATGAGGTAATGAAACTGATCGTAAAGGGAGGAAGAGCTCGTCTTAGACCTGTAATTCTTACTGCGATTACAACGGTATTAGGTCTGATTCCTTTAGCTGTTGGATTTAATATTGATTTCTTCTCATTATTTGCCAATTTTGACCCTAAGATTTATATCGGTGGTGATAATGTGATTTTCTGGGGACCTTTAGCTTGGGCTGTTATTTATGGATTAATTATAGCTACCTTCCTTACTCTAATTATAGTACCCTGTTTGTTCTTTATGGTACACAAGATAAAGGTTTGGTTTAGTAAAAAAAGAGATGCTAAAACAATAATCACTGAAGAACCAGATCTTGAAGATGATGAGGGTGGTGAAATTCCTATACCATCTACAACATAAGTGAAACTTAATTATACAAAAAACGCCGCAGATTTGCGGCGTTTCTAATTTCAAAATAATATAAAATGATTATTGATTTTCTGACAAAGGTATTGGTAAAACATTAAATACTTGATCTCCTGCTCTATCAATAGGTAACGTATTAGACAATCCATATCTTTTTAAATCAAACATTCTATGATTCTCTGCCCATAAAGAATAACGTCTTTGATTTAAAAGTTCCGTTGTTAGATCTCCTGATGTTTGAGCACCAGCATAATCTACTAAACCGGCTGCATTACGAATTACATTCAATGCGTCCTCTGCATCTTGTAAATTACTTGCTAATATACTCGCTTCTGCATATATTAAAATTAATTCTTCATTTCTTAGAATGTCAATTGGTGTTACATTCGATGCATATAATCTCGTTTCATGTGTTCCATTGAGTCCATCCTGAGCACTTGGCATTGGTCTAACCGCTGCTTTAGATGCTACTCGTGTATCACCTGCTTCAGCATCATTTATCCAACTATCGTGAACAATAATCTGATCCGCATTATTTGGTTCCTCAGCGGATGTTGAAGGTGAACGAAAAACACCATTAGGTAGATCTCCAGCTCCCAATCCAAAAACATATTTAGGCCCATTGGTTAAACTTCCCATAAGATCAAAATAAGAGTTTGACAATTCTGAAAGAGCACTAGTTCCATCTCCTGCATATACTGCAGCAAGGGCGGCAACAGCTCTATTAAATAAAATGAATTCATCAATAGTAATTTGACTATTATCATCACGTACATCATCTCCCATCTCACCCGATGCATCTATTAAATTACCAAAACCTGAAATAGGAAATAAAAATTGATCTAAAGATGTAAATCCACTTAAATCATTTTCAGCTTCGTCTAACAAGTTTCTAATTTCTACAAGTGCGGCATCAAATTCTAAAAAAGGACCAAGATTATCCGGATCTGCTACATCAATTCTTGCTGTACCATAGGATTTCAAAACCTGAATAAGCTCATATGCAATATAAGTTTTAGCAAAACCTCGATATCCATTTTTATCCATTTCCTCTATAGCCTGTGTATTATCTAAAGCGGCTAATAGTACATTTGCATTTTTAATACATCTATAGCTTCCAGTAAATTGAGCGGTACTATAAAATGAATTATTATCTAATTGAATTCCATTTTTTCCCAACAAATCTCCTGTGTTTCTAGGATCTGCGTCAAATAAGTATAATTCTCTTGCCAATGTACCACTGGCCGTCGTTTCTATACCATGACCATCTCTAGAACTAGCCTGAATTCCAATTGCTAATTCATTAAGTTGTCGTAAGGAAGCATTAGATTCTACCCCTTCAAGACTTGGTCCATTAGGGTCAATGTCTTCATCAAAAGAACATGATACTGTTACCATAAAAAGTAAAACAAGCACCAGATGATATTTCGTTTTCATTATTATTCTATTATTCATTATTGCTTATTTTAAAAATTAACATTTAGGTGAAAGTAAAATTGTTGAGAACTAGGAAACGGTGTTACCTCTATACCACTGGATAAACCTGCTCCTCCATTTACAGATACCTCTGGATCATAACTACTATAATCTGTAATAGTAAATATGTTCCTTCCTGATACTCCTAATTTTACACCCTCTACTACTTCTCCAAAAAGTCCTTCTACAATATTGGTAGGAAATCTATAATAAATCGCTGCCTCTCTTAATCTCACATATCCTGCATCTTCTATAAAACGTTCGGCATTGGCTGCCGTTCCAAGTCGAGCTTGTCCTTCTGGAGTTTCCAAATCTGGAGAAGTTTGTCCTAGATCAGTAAGAAACCTGGATAAGTTTAGGTTTTCTCCTCCTTGCTTCCATTGTAATAAAAAGGAAATATCCAATTGTTTGAATAAAGTGAATTGATTGTTAAAAGCCATTTGAAAATCAGGCTCTACATTTCCTACTTGCTGCAAACTTCCTTCTATCGGTCCATCTCCATCAGGATCTATATTTCCTACAATCTGTGTAACTGGTTGTCCTTCTTCTATAAAAAACGTACCTAAACCTGTTCCAAATCCAGCTCCTGGTTGCGCGAATGCAGGCACATCTAAACGAGTCACTTCGGATCTGTTAAAATAAAACTGAATTCCAGTATTCCAATAGAAATTATTACCTCTCCAAACATCTCCTCGTACTGCCAATTCAAGTCCTTGATTCACTAAGTCGGCAAGATTAGTGGTTTCTGTAGTGAAGCCAGAGGAGGCTGGTACATTTCTAGATAATATCAAATCACTAACTTTTCTATTATAATATGATGCTTCTAAAGAGACTCTACTATCTAATATTCCAAGATCCATACCTACTTCAAATTCTGCCGAAGTTTCTGGTTCAATATCCGTATCTCCTCTTGTTCCTACACTAAGACCACCATTGCCTCCAATATTACTTGGGTTCAATCTTGTGTATATAGAACCAAAAGCTGCAGATGAGCCCGTTTCTCCATAAGCACTTCTTACTTTTAATTGATTGATACCTTCAACATTCCAAAATTCGAAATTTGCTATATTAATAGCAAGAGAAGCTTTAGGAAAACCATATAACTTGTTTTGATCTCCATTTAATGTGGATTTATCTAAACGATACCCCAAAGTAGCAATTATTTGATCTTTATAGTTACCTTCTATCTGAGCAAAATATCCAAAATCCTTTTGGTTTGATCTAGTCTGGTCAATCACCTGATTTACCGATTGATCTACACTTGTTTGCCCTCCAAATAAATTAGAACCTCTACTATTCACTAAGTTAGCTTGTTGTTCTAAATAACTAACTCCTCCTTGTGTAGTAAGACCCAAATCACCATTGAGTGCAGTATGATCCCATACGGCAAAAGTTAACAAATTAAATTGAGTAAAATTGTTTCTTCCCTCAGCGACAAAACCTTCTTGATTACCTACTTGAGCTTGATGGGTCTCTGGTACATATACATATGTTTCATTTGCCAGATAGTCGATACCTCCATTTACTACAAACCTTACCTTATCTTTCTCTTTGTTCAATAGTTTAGTAGTAAATTTTACACCTTGTATAAATCTATTATTAGAATCTTCGTTCTTAGCTTGATCTCTTACAAATATTGGATTCCCAGGATAGTTTGGGTTATTAGGATAGTTCCCATCAGCATCTGGAAATAAATTATTCCAAGGTCTTGTAAATGCTAATGTATACCCAAAACTTAATCCTCCTTCATTTTCATTTCCTGTAAAACTTCTACTAGAATTACTTCTTACATAGTTAGAGGATAAAGAAACATCGAAAATGTCCGAGATTTTATGATCTATATTACTTCGAATAGAAAATCTATCAAAACCTGTCTTTTGGATAATCCCTTCTTCATCACGGTAAGAACCACCTATATAAAATCTAGTTTTATCATTCCCTCCACTGGCACTTAATTTTGTTTCAGAAATAAAACCTACATTTCCATAAATTTCATCTTCATAATCAATTAATCCACCGTTCTGAATAGCATTATTAAAAGCAGCAACTTCTGCTTCAGCCGCAGCTCTTGACCTTGCTTCAGCCTCTGGATCATCAGGATTAGGTGTAAAAAATGCATCAAATACACTTGTAGCTGTCCAAGGGCGCAATCCTAATCTGTTTTGTATAACATTGATCCCTGTATCCTGACTAAATCTAATTTTAGTTTTTCCGCCTTTTCCTTTTTTAGTAGTAATAATTACTACCCCAGCATTTGCTCTCGTTCCATAAATTGCTGCAGCAGAAGCCCCTTTTAATATTTCAATATTTTCTATATCATTAGGATCTATATCTGCCAGTCGGTTTCCAGCATTTTCCTCATTACCTCGATTCGCTCCAGATGCAAAACGAAGCCCTGAAGGTATCTCTACATTATTAATATATACTCCATCTACTATAAATAGAGGTTGATTATTTCCGTTAATCGATGATATACCTCTTAACCTTAATGCAGTACCACCACCTGGTGCTCCAGAGGAGGCAGTAATATTAACACCTGTTACTTTACCATATAATGCACCGTCTACAGTTGTTTGTCCTGTATTACCAACTAGTTCTTCAGAAGATACAGTAGAAACAGCATTAGCAAGATTAGCTCTTTTTATAGATGAACCTAATCCAGTAACCACAACTTCTTCTAACGACTCAGTAGATTCGCTAATTTGAATTGTGATATTACCAGCTTGAGAAACATCTACCATTTTAGTCGAAAAACCAAGAGCAAATACTCTTAATCGTGCCGGTAATGAACCTACGGTAATTGAAAAATTACCATCAATATCACTAGCAGTACCGTTATTCGTACCATTCTCTACGATATTTACGAATGGTGCTCCTTCACCGGTACTTTCAATAACTACTTTTCCGGTAATAGTTTCCTGAGCAAAAAGCATGACAGGAAAGAAAAACAAGAATAGCAAAAGCCCCTTGCTAGTTTGTGTTTGTTTTTTCATAATGATTTGTTTATAAGTTTGGTTAAATCTATTAAAACATTCTTATAAAAAAAAGTTAAAACTAACATATGTTAGTTCAGAAAACAATGATTATCAATAAGTTATAAGCTTAAACCGTAAATATTATACAGTAAACACGTAGTCCTTTTTTTAGATAAACTATTAATAATTATACTATTCATTTTCAGAGAAACTCAATTACAATTAATATTAAACTTCTTATTTTTGCAGCCTTAACAAACAACTATGTATAGAAGTCATTCTTGTGGTGAATTACGCACCTCCGATATCAATAAAGAAGTAACCTTATCTGGATGGGTCCAAAAAGTAAGAGACAAAGGATTTATGATATGGGTAGACCTAAGAGATCGTTATGGAATAACGCAACTAATCTTTGATGAAGAACGCACATCTTCGGATGTTATGGAGCATGCAAAAACTCTTGGGAGAGAATTTGTAATACAAGTCAAAGGAACTATAATAGAACGAGAATCTAAAAATCCAAATATCCCTACTGGTGATATCGAGATTTTAGTGCAAGAATTGCAAATTTTAAATGAAGCATTAGTTCCACCTTTTACCATTGAAGATGAAACTGATGGAGGTGAAGATATCAGAATGAAGTATAGATATCTTGATATAAGAAGAAACCCTGTAAAAAATAGCCTGATGTTTCGTCATCAAGTTGCTATGAAAGTTCGTAACTATTTATCAGAAGATGGTTTTATAGAGGTAGAAACGCCTTATTTGATAAAATCAACCCCAGAAGGAGCTAGAGATTTTGTTGTTCCATCTCGTATGAATGAAGGTCAATTTTATGCTTTACCTCAATCTCCGCAGACTTTTAAGCAACTATTGATGGTTGGGGGAATGGATAAATATTTTCAGATTGTAAAATGTTTTAGAGATGAAGATTTAAGAGCTGATAGACAACCAGAGTTTACTCAGATTGACTGCGAAATGGCATTTGTTGAACAAGAGGATATTCTTACTATTTTTGAAGGACTTACTCGTCATTTAATTAAAGACATTAAAGGTCAGGACATTACTGATTTTCCAAGAATGACTTATGACGAAGCCATGAGAACGTATGGTAATGATAAGCCAGATATCCGTTTTGGAATGAAATTCGGAGAACTAAATAAAGTAGCTCAACATAAAGAATTCAAAGTTTTTAATGATGCCGAATTAGTAGTTGCAATTGCTGTACCCGGAGGAGCTTCTTATACTAGAAAAGAAATTGACAAACTAATAGATTGGGTAAAACGTCCACAAGTAGGAGCACTAGGAATGGTGTATGTAAAATGTAATGAAAATGGAAGTTACAAATCATCCGTGGATAAATTTTATGACCAATCTGATTTATCCAAGTGGGCAGAAACTACTGGTGCAAAACCTGGAGATCTTATTTGTGTACTATCAGGGCAAGCAACTAAAGTACGAGGACAGTTAAGTGCATTAAGAATGGAACTGGCAGAAAGATTAGGATTAAGAAATCCTGAGGAATTTGCTCCATTATGGGTAGTTGATTTCCCTCTTTTAGAATGGGATGAAGATACAGAACGATATCATGCAATGCATCACCCCTTTACATCTCCAAAACCAGAAGACATACCTCTTTTAGATACTAAACCAGGTGATGTTAGAGCAAATGCTTATGATCTGGTATTAAATGGTAACGAAATTGGTGGTGGATCTATCCGTATTCATGATAAAGAAACGCAAGCATTAATGTTTGACCATCTAGGTTTTACTCCCGAAGAAGCAAAAGAACAATTTGGTTTCTTAATGGATGCCTTTCAATATGGAGCTCCTCCACACGGAGGAATAGCTTTTGGATTTGATAGATTGGTAGCGATACTTGGAGGTCAGGAAACCATTAGAGATTTTATTGCTTTCCCTAAAAATAATAGTGGTCGAGACGTAATGATAGACGCTCCTGCTAATATTGATCAAGAACAACTCAAGGAATTAAACATAAAACTAGATTTATAAAATAAAACATCCCGCCGAAAGCGGGATTTTTTATTACCTTTAATCTAAACCTTGAATATCCATAGATGCCAGCTAAAAAAAAGACGCTACTACATAGGTTTTTGATTTGGCGATATCGTCATATCTCCAATAAAAACTTTGTTCTTATTTTAAGTGTTTTTGTTGGTTTTTGTGCTGGTCTCATTTCTCTTTTACTTAAGAACATTACACACCTAATACAGGTAGTTTTGGAAAGTGATATTATCTCATGGCAAACATCTTTTTATTTTATTATTCCAATGATTGGGCTCCTGATCGTTTACATTATTACAAAATTTATAGTCAAAAAGAGTGTAAAATCTGCTATTCCAATGATTTTATATTCTCTTTCTAAAAAAGATGGAAAAATAAAACCATTAAGTGGTTACTTACCACTCCTTCTATCTCCTATTACTGTAGGTTTTGGAGGTTCTGTAGGATTACTTGGCCCAGCTGTGGGCTCGGGTTCTACATTAAGTTCAAATCTTAGCTCATTATTTAAGTTAGACACCAAAACGCGTTTTTTATTAATTGGATGTGCTGCTGCAGGAGCGATTTCCGCTGTTTTTAAATCTCCTCTTGCCGGTTTAGTATTTGCCGTAGAAGTATTTAGTCTTGACCTTACCTTAACTTCATTATTACCATTATTATTTGCTTCCGTTTCATCGATTATCACTTCTTATTTCTTTTTAGGAGATGAAGTATTGTTCAGTTTTGATGTTCTAGAAAAATTTGATATTTACGATACTCCTTTTTACATTATTCTCGGAATTGGAACAGCAGTTGCTTCTATTTATTTTACTAAAATGTACTTCGGAATTCTTCATTTTTTCGATCGTTTTCCTAAAAAAATTCATCGTTTACTTATTGGTGGTTTTGCTATTGGTATCATGCTATATTTTATTCCACCACTTTATGGTGAAGGATTAAGTTTTATTAATGATCTTTTAAATGGAAATCACCTTGCAGCTATTGGAAATACTCCTTTTGATACCATGACAGACAACATCTGGATGATCATTGCTTTGCTTACAGGTATAACAATTTTTAAAGCAATTGCGATGACGGCAACATTTGGTGCTGGTGGTTCTGGAGGGATTATAATCCCCACTATGGTAATGGGAAGCGCATTAGGCAATGTAGTCTCCAAAATAATCAATAATCTCGGTATTGGTATTCAAGTATCCGAAGCCAATTTTACTTTATTAGGAATGGCTGGCCTTATAGCCGGTGTATTACACGCTCCTCTTACTTCTATTTTTCTTATAGCTGAAATTACTTCTAGTTATGAATTATTTGTACCATTGATGATTACAACAGCTATATCATTCATTATTTCAAAAAATAGTATCGAGCATAATATTTATACAAGAGAGCTTGCAGAACAAGGGTTATTACTTACACACGATAAAGATCAAACCGTTCTTACGCTTATGAAATTAGATGATTGTATCGAAACTAACTTCATTCCTGTTAATCCTGAACATACTTTAAAACATCTACTCAGTGAAGCTGTTGCTAAATCCAATAGAAATTTATTTCCTGTTGTTGATGAATCTAATACTTTATTAGGGATTGTAAAATTAGATAATATCAGGGATATTATGTTTGATATTTCTCTGTACCATAAAACTACCGTTGCTATGTTGATGACCCAACTAGAAACTATGATTGTTTATGAAGAGGACGATGCAAAAACTGCAATGCGGAAATTTCAAGACACTGGGGCTTGGAATCTTCCTGTAGTTAAAAACGGAAGGTATTATGGCTTTATTTCCAAATCAAAATTATTAACCGCTTATCGAAGAAAACTTATTAATTTCACTAGATAAATACCTTTTCAAAGAATTTAGATAATAAAATAAATCCCACTAAGATAAATTCTTAGTGGGATTTAAACATCAAAAAAAAGAGATGTTATTTTTTGATTAATTGGACAATTTCATTCCGTCCATCCAAAATTATTTTTATCAAATACATTCCTTGAACCAGATTAGGTGTTTCTATACTAATAATATTCTCTTGAACCTCTACTCCATCATTACTCATTACCTTTTTTCCTAGAATATTATATATTTCTACTTGCACATCTTTTAATCTTACATTAGTCATTTGAAAAGAAATTTTTACAGAGTTTGTAAAAGGATTTGGCCAAACTTTTGCAAAAGCTAGATTTGGTAAATCAATCGTATCTACTCCTAAAGTTTGAGAAATAGGCTCGCTAATTAATACCAATCCAAAACTTGTTCCAAAACTAACGGTACCATTGGTAACTGTTCCTAACGATCCAGAAAAGTAATCTTGTAATTCTGTTCCGTCTTCCCACATCCCAAATACATCCAAAACTCCAGTAAAGTCATTATCATTACCCGTGTAGACAAGAGCTTTATCCTGAAAGCCATTTTTATCATATTCTCTCTTAAAAGTATAAGGAGTGTCTTGTAGTTTTGTATGTTTTCCTGCTCCTACAGAAATATGTTCTCTTCTAAACTTACCAATTTTCTGATAATGTGTTAATGTTAGCGAAGCAACAGAATTCGGATTAGTAAGTTCATCAAAATTCATATTAGAGCGTAATGTAGCATCTCCTGTAGCACCACCACCTGGAGTAAGTGTTCTAGCAGTTTCATCTCCATAATATATCTGTGCTGGCCCTGGTGTTAATAATAATTTGGTACCAGCTTCAAAAGTCTTTTGTCTATTCCTATCAAACACTTCTTCAGTATCATGATTGGTTAAAAAATTCATTGCACTTTTTCCTTCTCCTAATTGATTTTGTAATAGATTATCATATCTACTAAAAATACTTTCCAAACCTTCATCCGCATTAAACCTAAACTCGAAATTGATTAAGTTTGCAAACCCATTGTTATAATAATCTACATTAAAACCATCTCCTGTAAAATTTCTTCCCATTGTGGGAGCATTATAATTAAAGACTTCTCCAGTCATCCAAAAATCAAGATCGTCTAACTTTTTGCTAGGGTTGTTAGTTTTCCATTCTCTTAAAGCAATGATACCTTCTGCCTCCAACTCTTTCCATACAGCTTCTTCTACGTGTTTTACAGTATCTACTCTAAAACCATCTACTCCATATTTTCTAACATAATCTGTGAGCCATTTAATGATATAACTTCTTGGAGATCTAGATTTACCTGTTCTATTAAAAAAATCATTCAGTTCATTTTCTTCTCGTTCTCTTCTCCCTTCTTGATTCCATTTCTCTAATAACCAATTTGGCAAGCTTACATTATCATTAGAATCAGTTCTAATGTCTGGTAAGTTATCTACTAGCTCACAAGGTATTGTACCATTAGGACCTTGAAAATTACAATCAGGATCTCTTCGCACCCACTCATCCGGCCATGATTGATTTTGATCTGTACTTGTGTCAGGGCCAACATGATTCAATACAACATCTAACAAAACTCTAATTCCATGCTCGTGCGCAGTATCTACAAAAGTTCCAAAAAGAGCATTGGTTCCTAAGTTTGCATCTATATTGGTCCAGTCTTTTGCCCAATATCCATGAAAACCGTATCCGGCTCCTGGAACAGATCCATAAATATTTTCAATTGGCGGTGTAATCCATAGAGCATTTACGCCAAGGTCATCAAAATATCCTTCTTCTATTTTATTAATTAAGCCTAATAAGTCTCCTCCTTCGTAATTTCTTAGTGGCGGTCCATCTTGTGGTCGACTATAAGAAATATCATTAGAAGGATCACCATTTTCAAAACGATCCGTAAGAACAAAATATACTGTTGCGTTTTCCCATACAAATGGCAAATCCCTTTCTGATTGTGCATAACTAGCGCTGTAGAAATACAGCATTAAAGTTACTGCAATTAGTAAACTCTTTTTCATTGTGTGATTTTTTAAGTTTTGTTTGTGTTTGATATACGTATAAGTTTAATTTGTTGAGGTCTAAAAGCTTTTAGAGCGCATTTAAACCTTAGATCTTAGAAAACGTATGTTTTATAAAACTATTAGATGATTTTTTTACGAAAACCTTTGATTGTTAATAAATTGTACTTAAATCACCAAAAAAAACTCTTAGATGAAATATGTTATTAGAATATTATTCATTGCAGTAGTCGCCCTAGTCGCTATTGGTTATTATCATAAAAACTCTGGAGATCATCTTACAGGAGACAAATGGGTTGGTCTCGGAATCTTAGGTGCTTCCTTTATATTAATGCCTTTATTCATATATCACAGATGGAAAGATAAAAAGGTTAAAGATTATATGTTAACTGAAGAAAACCTTCAAAAAATGAGAGATCACGGTAAAGAGGAAAAAACTGACAAAAACTAAAATTATGCAAATATTTACATTTTAATAACAAATCTTTTTGCATTAAAAGTTACCTTTATGTTTCATAATATTATCTTATTACAATGGAAGGAACAGTAAAATTTTTCAATGAATCTAAAGGTTACGGGTTCATTACCAACGATGAAACAGGAAAGGACATCTTTGTACACGCTTCAGGATTAAATGGTGAAGCGCTTAATGAAGGTGACAAAGTAGAGTATGAAGAAGAAGAAGGAAGAAAAGGAATTATTGCAGCTCAGGTTCGCGTAATTCATGGTTAAGATAAAAAACTTCTAAGTTTCATAGGCGCTAATCATAGCGCCTTTTTTATTCTTTTACATTATACTTTTTCTTAAACAATTCTACTTGCATTATTAAAAATTCTAAAACTTTTAAATCATCATTTGTTTTAAGAACAGTTTTTAAACTTTTCTCTTCATTTAAAAAATCCAAAAAATTATAAAATTCTGTTTCGGGTATTTCCAATTCTTTTATAAAAAACTCTTCTTTATAAAAATCTGTTATTTGGGCTTTAGATTCAATCTGTTTCGATTTATTTCTAAAAGCTCCGGATATTAGATTAATTAATATTCCTATATCAATCGATACCGAAGCTTGGCTACTTCCCTGTCCTAAAGCGATATTTTTTACTGGTGATTGGGCATCATCTTGCCAAACAATCCTCATTTTCTTGATCTGAGCTGCATTCCACAATGGTAATCTATCCTCGTATGTTGGTATTTCTTGGATGTCCTTTTGTATATCTCCAGATAAAATATACTCTGATATTCTTACTTCATCTAATTCATTAACCTCTGGTTCTAAGAAAACCGTAAAATTATCCGATTGTAAATCTTCTTTAGTAATTACAAGCTTTTCTAATTGGAATTGAATTGATGAAAACACAACTTGATCTCCTGGTTCTGCCTCTATTTTAAAATATCCTAATGCATTACTAATAGTACCTATCTCTTTGGTAAGATTGACAATATTAACTGCTTCTAATTCTAATGTTTTTACAACAATTCTTCCTTCTAACCAAGAGTTATTCTGGCCAAAACTTAATAAAGAGATCAAAAAAAAGAGGTGGAAAATATTTTTTTGCATTTGTTTCTTCAAATAGTGTAATACATTTTCAGTTTTTCTCTTTTCGTAGAATTTTAGTATTAAAATCTTTACTTTGATTAATTAGGTATTCTAATATCCTTAACTCATCTCTTGTTTTTAGCACCTCTTTTGTTTCTACTTTTTGATTTAGATAATCTATAAAATTATACACTTCAACTTCAGGTATTTCTAATTCATTCACTAAAAAATCACCATTATAAAAATCTGACACTTTTGGAATACGAACTACTTTTTTAGGTCTCTTTTTCTTAAAAAGACTAGCAATCATCCTACCTGTAGCTATAAAATTAAAAGCGGTAGCATTTTTTCTATGATCAATAGTTGTATTTCTAACAGTTGCAGCACCTTTTTCATGTACAAAAGGAGTAGTATCCAATAGTTTTGCATTAAACATTGGTAATTTATCCTCAATTGTTTCAATTTTCTTTATATCCTCCTTAGGCTCTCCTGAAAGATTATACCGAGAAATAGTGACTTCGTCTAATTCATTTACTTTAACCTCTAATTGTATAGTTAGATTCGCTTTTTTTAGATCTTGTTTAGTAACTATATGTGATTTTTGGTAATGTTGGACTGATGAAAAAATGATCGTATCCCCTTTATTGGCTTTTATTTCAAAAAAACCAACTTTATCATTTATTGTTCCTATACCTTGGCTAATATTTATAATATTTACCGACTTCTGATGAATCGTATCTGTGAGTATTTTACCTCTTAAAATCTCATTATCTTGAGAAAAGCCAACAGAGCTCACTAAAGAAATAATAACATATAGTTCTTTTCGCATTTTGATTGATTCTATAAAAAAGACTGAGATCTATAAAAACAGTTGCAAGTATTGTTTAAACACCTTAATCTTAAAACAGATTAGACACCTTATCCGTTTTAAGAATTTTTAATCTTGCTATCGTTTTAAGGAAAGCTATTGCAGTAATAAAAGCATCTCCAGAGGCTGTATGTCGATCGCTTTTGGATATTTTTAAGTCATCACATAATTCATCTAAACTATAATGAAGATGCTTTCTATGGGTATGATATACGATATGTTTAGTTTTCCGAAAAAGTACTCCAGTATCCAAAAACCTATTCTTTAATGTCCCTAACCCATGCCTCTTTAAGGCACTATTTATCATTCTGCGATCAAAATCTGCATGATGTGCAATTAATATAGCGTTTCCTATATATTTTATGAATAACTCAATTGCTCTGTATTCTAATATCGTATCAAAATTATTATTCTTTCGAATCCCATGAATCTCTACTGTATCAGAATTGAAAACATCTTGTTCTAGATATAATTCCAATTGATCTGCCACGTCAATTGCAACATTATTAATTGCAACACATCCAATAGATAGAATCCTATCATCCTTATAATCAAAGCCAGTAGTTTCTGTATCAAATGCAACAAACCTAACCTCATCAATAGTTTTTCTCTGAAAACGATTTTCAAAAAGTGAAAGGTAATTATTCCAGAAATCTGGAAGCTCTTTATTTCTATTTAGAGACCATAAACTCATCACTACATTAATGTTTTTAACTGAAAACGTACTCTTAACACCTCTTGAATATCCCGTATGGGCTTAAAACATCTTTTAAGCTTTAGTTTATCACTTTTACTCAATGTATTTAATTTAATAAATCTCCCAGAGTCTTTATGAATTAACCCCTGACGTGTTCTAAACTTAAGTAGCACTCTAAAGGCCTTTGCACAACTCTCAAAAAGCTCCTTGTTATTTGGTTCTAGTATTGCAAGTTTTTCATACCGAAGTAATGTATTATTAACTCCTTTTAAATTATGATATAGTGATAAAATTCTTGCTCCATCGATCAATACCATCATAGCTCTTGTTTTGATATCAAAAGTATCCTTATGTTCTCCATTTTGTTCAACCAAAAACTGCTTAAAAAAACCTAAAGGCGATGGTTTTTGTAATGCACTAACTCCCAACAATCCTAAAAACCTTTTACTTTTATTAACTCCATCAAAAACCACATCAGATAGCTGATTTACCATATATGGATCTCCATATACTAACTGAAAATCAAAGAATATTGATGACAATAAGGTACTTTCTTCCGTTGGGGTTGTCATCCAATTTCTAAACTGCATTTCCCATTCCATAGCAGACATACACCATCTTGGGTTACTTGCCATCATTTCTGCTGGACAATACTCAAAACCAATTGTGTGTAAGTTTTTAGTAATTATTCGCGCTAATTCTAAAAAGTAGCGTTGAGTTGATTCATATATATCTTCGCTAACATCTTCGAATACAATGGCATTATCTTGATCAGTTAACAACAACTGTTCTCTTCTTCCTTGACTACCTAAAACTAAAAAACTAAACTTCACTGGTGGTTTTTCTGGCATTTCTTTTAATGATAATTCGATTGCTCTAATTACCAATGCATCATTAACTTCTGAAATAAGATTTAAGATATGTAATGTTGGAATATCTTGTTCTAAATATGTTTTTAACAATCTTTCTAACTGCTTCCTAATATATCTAAGTCGTTGTATTTTTTTAGCTCTCTTAATCTCCTTAATCAATACGGAAGGATTATTTCCAAAAGACACTAACAAATCATGATTAGAAAAAACGCCAACTAGCTTTGAACTGCGAGTTCCATCCTTAGTTATACAAAGATGACTAATATTATTTTTGATTAACGCAATTTGTGCTTCTGCTACGGTCAACTTTTTAGCATATGTTTTAACTGGAGTATTCATAATATCTGTAACCATTGCGGTAGCCGGAAACAAACCTGTAGCTACTTTTGCTCTAAGATCACTATCAGTTACGATACCTATTGGGTATTTATTTTCATCCGCAACGACTACTGCATCTACTTTACGTTTGTTCATTTCTAAAGCAATATCCTTTACAATAGTAGATGAATTACATGTTAGTGGTTTTTTGCGATAAGAAATTGTCCTCAAAGTAGAAAGATCATTTGCCGTATCAATGGATATCGTATTATCTATTCTTTTCCCCTTTTCTGTCTCCGTATAATAGTTTCTCGCATGGGTTGCAAATGTTTCTAGCAGAAACGTATTTACGTCTTTATTCTGATCAATAAAGGGTTTGAAAACTGATGATGGAATTGCATACACTATAGACTCTTCATTGGCTAAAGAGGCCATTCTATAATTCTTTTTAATAATCATGATACGAAGCCCAAAAAGATCTCCGGTATCACATATATCTACTAAATCCTTTTCGTTTCCAATGTTTCTGTATAATCCAATTGCTCCCTCTCTTACTATATAAAATTCATCGTGGCACTTTTCACCTTGATTAAACACATACTCTCCCTTCTCTAAATACAATACTCGAATCTGACCAGAAATCATTAATAATTCTTCCTTTCTCAACATATTGAAAGGTGGAAACTGTTTCAAAAAATCCTGAATTCGTTCTGCAATTGTATTTTTCATGAAGATATCATTAGTATCAATTTAAATTACGTTTTTCAATAAAAAAGCGTTTAAGTATTTCACTACACTCTTCTTCTAATACACCCCCTGTCATTTTGGTTTTAGGATGTAATTTTGTCCCCATGTTTATACACCCGCGTTGTTCATCCCTTGCTCCGTATACTATTTTACCGATCTGACTCCAAAACAAGGCACCGGCGCACATTTGACATGGTTCTATTGTCACATACAACGTACATTCTTTTAAATACTTCCCACCTAAAAAATTTGCAGCTGCCGTAATAGCTTGCATTTCGGCATGAGCCGTTACATCATTTAATAGCTCTGTTAAGTTATGTGCTCTAGCAATAATTCTATCAGAAACTACTATCACCGCTCCTATAGGTATTTCTCCTTTCTCATAGGCCAATTCGGCTTCCTGAAGTGCCTTTCTCATAAAATGTGAGTCGTCGTATGGATCAAACATAAATTTATTTTAATTTAAAGTAAAACTAATAAATATAATCCTTCTTATTTTCAATGTATTCAGCTTTATAAGAAACTATCTCAATTAATTTTATGAGATCTCATTAGAATTACCAATTAGAGACTGTTACAGCTCATTTCAAAATAGTACTTTTACTGAATGAAAGACACACTACTTTCGCATATTGAATATCCAGAAGATCTCCGTAAACTATCAGTTAATCAATTACCAGATTTAGCGAAAGAGTTACGAAACTTTGTGATTAATATAGTAGCCAGTAAAGAAGGACATTTAGGTGCTAGTTTAGGTGTTATAGAGCTTACCATTGCTTTACATTACATTTTTGATACTCCAAATGATTTATTAGTCTGGGATGTTGGGCATCAAGCATATCCTCATAAGATACTTACAGGAAGGAAAAGTTTATTTCATACCAATCGACAATTAAACGGTATTAGTGGATTTCCTAAACGAAGTGAAAGTGAATATGATACTTTTGGTGTTGGACATTCTTCTACTTCTATTTCTGCCACTTTGGGAATGGCTATTGCCTCAAAACTGAAAGGCAATAGTGCCAAACAACATATTGCGGTGATTGGAGATGCTTCTATCGCCAGTGGAATGGCTTTTGAAGGATTAAATCACGCAGGAGTCACTGATGCCAATATGCTAATTATTTTAAACGATAATTCAATTGGAATTGACCCGAGTGTAGGAGCTTTAAAAGAATACTTAACCAAAGCCAAAGTTGGTTACAAACCTAAAACCGATAATATTATTGAAGCCTTGAATTTTAAATACTTTGGCCCAATAAATGGACATGATTTACCAACTTTATTAAAAACACTCGAAAAATTAAAGACTATAAAAGGTCCAAAACTCTTACACATTATAACTACTAAGGGAAAAGGGCTTAAACAAGCAGAAGAAAACCAGGTTACTTATCACGCACCCGGAAAGTTTGATGCGCATACGGGAGAATTAATTCCTAAAAAAAATATTCAACAACCTCCTAAATTTCAAGATGTATTTGGGTATACTATTCTAGAACTGGCTAGAAAAAACGAAAAGATCATTGGGATAACACCCGCAATGCCAACCGGTAGTTCTTTAAAATATATGATGCAAGAAATGCCAGATAGAGCATTTGATGTTGGTATTGCCGAACAACATGCAATCACGTTAGCTGCTGGAATGGCAACGCAAGGATTAATACCTTTCTGTACCATCTATTCTACATTTTTACAGCGTGCTTATGATCAATTAATCCATGATGTAGCATTACAGAATCTACCTGTAATTTTCTGTATTGATCGCGCTGGGTTAGTTGGAGCAGATGGTGCAACACACCACGGTGTTTTTGATATTGCATATCTGAACTGTATTCCTAATATGATTATAGCAGCACCGGCGAATGAAATTGAGTTAAGAAACCTTATTTATACGAGTACATTAGGGTTAAAAAATCCAATAGCAATTAGATATCCTAGAGGTAGAGGAAAAATAATAGATTGGAAAGTTCCTATGACAGAAATTTCAATAGGAAAAGGAAAGTGTTTAAGAAATGAAATTTCGAAAATAGCTATCTTATCGACAGGAACAATAGCGAATAACATTATAGATGCGTTAAAACACATCGACAAAACAATAAGTCACTACCATTTTTGCTTTATAAAACCTTTAGATTCTGAATTATTAAAAGAAATACTACAAAAACATACTACTGTTATAACGGTAGAAGATGGTGTTATCAAAGGAGGTTTTGGAAGTACTATTATAGATTTTGCGAATCATCATAATTTTCAAAACAGGATAATCACCCTTGGAGTACCGGATCACTTTATACATCAAGGAACTACAGAAGAATTACAAGAAATTTGTGGTATTTCTGTAGAAAAGATAAAAGAGACTATTTTTAAAAATATGCCTGACAAGTAAAAAGAGGCTATTTTTATAAAACAGCCTCTTTTATGTTTATTTATAGAATCTATTCTATTATAATTTTAGAAGTAGAAATTCCTTCTCCATTCTCAGCTTCAATTCTTAACAGATAGATTCCTGATCTAAGACCCGTTTCTACTCTATAAAGATTTGTAAGACTTACCCTTTCTTTATATACTATTCTACCATTCATATCAAAAATATAAATATTACTATCCCCTAAGCTTTCAGAAACTCTAATATTAAATATTCCTCGCGAAGGATTAGGCTCTATCTTAAAAATGCTTTCATTAAAACTATCAACACTCAATGTAGAGCAATCTAACTCACTTGATGGAGGAAGATTGAATGCAGCAATCTGATCAAAACGATCATCAGTAGAACCTTCCAAAGCTCCATAACCAACTCCTCTTCTTGCAAAGACATCCCAAATAACACATTTATTTGCTTCGTTATTAGGAAGCAATTCTGCTGCTGCAAGGATACCATCTCTTCCACTCACAAATCCAGGGTTACAAGCTTGAAGTTTTAATCCGTCAATTACTAATTGCATTGCTAAGTTATTACCTCCTGTGCCATTATATAAATCAGGGTCAAAACCATCTCTTTCAATAAAAGCCCAAGTCATATCCCATAAAATAGATGCCCAAATTGAACCTATCCCATGAGGCTGCGAAAAATCTTGATCATCTTTAACATTATCGTAAGTAACAGGGTTAACATTCATATCTGTACTATAAGGAAACGGTCGAATCCCAGCACCTGAAGTAGGCTGTCCCGTAGCATAAGTACCTATACCTCTGCTATCTGTTCCATTATCACCAGATTCGATAGTCATCATCAATGCAAACCAATCTGACCATCCTTCCCCCATTTGTTCTGCATTACCTAAACAACCCGCAGCAGATGGACCTCCAGCAAGTCTATTTGAAATACCATGACCATATTCATGAATCACGATACCATTATCAAAAGAACCATCTTCGGCAATTATATTTTTTCCAGCATCTGAAAGACTAACATTAACGGGAATTAAACTACTTTTTATAGCATTAATAATATCTTCTCCATCTGTCATATTAATCATTACAGCAGGAATAGTTATCGCATTATTTTCCCCTCCCATTGGGATAGGATCTCCTCCCACATTATTAACTACTAATACCGCAAGAGCACCCGCTTGCTGACATCGAAATACTTTATCAGTAAAATTACACTCACCTCTTCTAACAACCGCAATTTTACCATCTAAATCAGAACTATTTATAAGTTCAGAGCAAATATCATTTTCATCTATTGTAGCATCGTCATCTACCGCTAAAGCTAAGTCAGCTGTTATTGCATCGGGAGCACTTGGGGCATCTACATGCCCAGGATCAAAACTGTTATCTGATACAGGGTATCCTCCTGACAAAGAAGTATTATTAACATTAAAAACCTGAACATCAGAACTAGCCTGGGGATTCCATAAAAACATTGACATTTTAGGGTTAGCACCGTCTGGTGGTGTCCCAAATGTAGCATTATTAGTCCCTGATCCATCAATAGCATCAGCAGAAACTTCATCACCACCAAAACCTCCTTTTCCATAATTATTAAATTGAAAATTTCCAGAGGTTTCATCAAAACCATACTGATACCATACATCATGAACTACATTATTTGCATAAAACAAATTAGTGATAGATGCATCTTCATTATCCGCTACTAAGGCACCATCTAAATAGGGATAATCAAAAATTAGACCTCCTCCTCCATCAGGCATGTATCCAATTCCATCATTGCCATCAAAATCCTCAGAAGCAATTACATTATTACCCCTTGTAGTATTAAACTCTGCACCTTCTACTCCATCGGTATCATGCCAACCAAAAGGCGAAGCATTATCATCCTCTTGACCAGATATTAATTGTCTATCACCATGATTAGGACTTTCAACGGAAGGAATTGGAAATACATTATATACCGGGGTATCCATAGGCAACACAACAGGAACTTGCAATTCAGATTCCAATAAAGAATTACTTCCAGTAATTAAATTTTCATTATGAACATGAGTATTAAAAGAACACTTAACTATCCAATCATTTTGACTTAATAAGTTACCGTCCTCAGCATTTAATCTAATACTATACCAGTTCTTTCCATCCTTAGTATGAATACTCAAATCCCAGCAAAGAAAAAGTCTTTCTTCTTTCAATTCATAAACCAAATTTACGGGTATTTCATCCATAGAAATATTACTTCTAGTGACTACAAACGAATTTTCTTCAGAAGATTTTTTTTGAAGTATTCTCACATCTTTAAGACCTTCTAAACCTAAAATTCTTGCTGCATATACAACAGCATCCTCTGCAGATAACAAAGGTGTTACTGTATTTATTTTGTCCGAAATATCCTTTACATAATTGCCCTGAAAAGAAACTACCTTTCCATTCTTAATTGCAAAACTACCAATTGCATTTTTTATAGGAATTCCCTTATATTGCTGTATAACGTAAGTTGTACTCACATTCATACTTTTAGAAAAAGATTCTGATTGAATACTAAGACTATTTATATCTTTTGTACTAATTCCTGAATCTAATAGATAATCTTTAATAATGTCCATTTTCTCTGTTTGAGAAAATCCAAGATTAAGCCCAAATACAAGTATTAAAAGTTTAAAATAAATTTGTTTCATTGTTTAATTAAATTGAGTTTGTGAAATTGATAAAAGGATTATATTATAAATACGAGAACTAAATATTTCCCTAATAAGCTGTTCCACAAAAATAATTAATAAGTTGTCTCTCGCAAGAACAAACTAAAAAGAATACATCATCAATCCTTCGATCTTTTAAAATTTCAACAAGTAACTTCTATCTTGGAGCCTCGCGAGATAGTTCATGACATTAATAAATCTACAAGCTAATCCTTACAAATTATTACTCGTTAATAAGTGTTTTTAAAATTTAATGGTAACATTTTTACAATTTTATGAACTACTTAATAAAATGATGTATTAATTAAACAAAAAGTAAGTTTATTCCTTCTTTTTTTTAAAATAAAAAATTCACTTAATTGTTTTACACCCTAAAAAAATGTTAATTCGTCAAAATTTTTAAAATTAAACTAAAAGTATTACTAATGAAAAAACTAAATCTATTCTTAACCTTATTATTGACTATTACATTATTTTCATGCCGAAGTGATGATGATGGTACACTTGAAAACATTGAAATTACTGAAGCCAATCTAATTGGGACTTGGGACCTTACTTCAGGAACAGAAAATGGAGAAAGCTATGAGCCTTTTTCTTGCGTTTATAGAATGACATTGGCCACAGATGCAAATGGTGAAAATGTTGCAACATTTGTTGAAGGGTACACAGAAAACGGTAATTGCCAAGAATCTACATCTGTTGATTACTGGTGGGCTCTATCTGGAAATAATTTAAATACAGGTATAGAAGATATTGATACGTATGATGAATCCGAAGAAATAATAGAATTAAGTTCTACTACATTAAGATTACGATATACAGAAGAAGAAGAAGAAGGTATCACGTATACATATGTAGATACATATACCAAACTATAACTTCATTGCTAAAAAAATAAACCTATTGGACATCTATTCCGATAGGTTTATTCTAAACTTGTAACCCTTTAATCTTCTGAAATTTTAACAATGCATTACCATCTGTTAGGCTTGCCACATAATTACTTATACTAATTAGTCTAGTATATAGATCATCACTTTTATAGTCAAAATTACTTCCTTCTGCTTTTAGAATTAATTTATCATAATTAGAAGCCTGTTGATTAATAAAATGATTTGTTGCGGTACAGTACCTATCTAAAAGAGTAGCGAGAATCTCGTATCCCGCAATTTCTTTTTCCACTACTTCTGAACTTTGATAAATTTTAGCAACGCTAATTTTAATAATATCATCGATTTGTGCCTCATACTTACTCTTATCAATAAGTGCCTCATCAAAATCTCCTTTTAGTATCTCTTCTTCGTGTTCTAAAAAGATATTTGCAGCTTCTTGTATCAAGGTATTAATTGCTAATGCTCTTAAATAACTTAGGCGATCAGCTGTAGTGATCAGACTATTATATTTTGATGTATTGATTGTATCCTTTACTAACTTGATAAGATATTCTAGCGCATACTCTTCTTGTATCAATCCTAAATTAATACCATCTTCAAAATCAATAATGGTATAACAAATATCATCAGCAGCTTCTACCAAAAAAGTTAATGGATGGCGGCTATAGGTGATTTCATCTCCTATTTTTTGAGAAAGTAACCCCATTTCTTCTGCTACTTCTTTAAAAAAGCTTGTTTCGTTTTGAAAATAGCCGAATTTCTTATGTGCAATATGTGAGGTTGGTTTTTTAGGCAACGATTCTTTAGGATATTTCATAAAGGCTCCTAACGTAGCATATGATAGTCGTAAACCTCCTTCTATACCTTGTCTAGATTCTGTTAAAATCTTGAAACCATTTGCATTTCCTTCAAAATCTATAAGATCTTGATATTGTTTTGGAGTCAAATATTCTTTATACATTTTACCTTTTCCGGTAGCAAAATATTCTCCTATCGCTTTTTCTCCCGAATGTCCAAACGGAGGATTCCCGATATCATGAGATAAAGAAGCAGCCGCCACAATAGCTCCAAAATCATTAAATTGATATCCGTGAATGGTAGAAAGATGCGGATGTTTTTCTAAAATTTTTTTTCCTACTACTCTGCCTAGAGAACGACCTACTACGGACACCTCTAAACTATGGGTTAATCTAGTATGAACAAAACTAGTTTTAGACAAAGGGATTACCTGAGTTTTATCCTGTAAACTCCTAAATGCCGAAGAAAATATAATTCTATCATAATCTACCTCAAAACCTAATCTAGTTTCATCTTGTTCTTTACGTAATCTTTTATTCGTATCTCCCTGTCTTTTTAAGGATAGGAGCTGTTCCCAGTTCATCATACAATCAGAATTCTAACAATGTACTATTGTAATAATAATAGTCCAAATATAACACTATGAAGTTATGTATGAAATGAATTATCATCCCTATCCATAAAGTATTGTATTTATGCCTTAAATAACCTAACAAAAGCCCAAATGGAAAAATCCATAATAATGATATTATAGAAAAATGAATCAATGCAAAAATAAAGGATGTAAGAATTATGGTAACTCTGGTACTAGTTATTTGATTTAATTGATTGTATAAAAAACCTCTAAACCCTAACTCCTCAAAAACTGGTGGAAAGATCGCAACAAAAAGAATTGCCCAAAACATAGGATTAGGATAATCAATATATCCTAAATAGTAATTATATGATTCATCAGATAATTGGACATTAATAAACTCTACAGCATAATACACCACAAAACCACTGGCTACAGGTACTAATAGATATCCTAAAAGAGCTAAGGGTTGAATTTTGGGAAACCTATATAATTTTATAATATTCTTAAAATCGAAAAAAGCAAAACCAATCATCAATAGTGCAAAAACACTTTCGACTGCGATCTCTTGAATCAAAGAAGTATCATCTTGATATACAAAATAATTAATCACAAGAAAAAGAAGCATCACTATATAAAAAGCAATCACTAAATTAAGCTGCTGACTTTTTTCTTTTTGTACTATTTTTTTTATTGAAGCTCCACAATTTGGACAAAAATTCCTAACATTATCCAAAGATGTATTACACGTTTTACAAATCATATTATTTAACTTACTTCTTGGAGTATTGAGAAGCAGAATATACTCCCTTTGCTAAAAAAGCGATTATAACAATTTTGAATATAATACCTTTAAAAATTGTCGTAGGTTCTGCAATAGTTATGATTGCCAAAATGGTAAGATAAAGTAACAATCCTGATAAAATTGCTGCAAAAGGTTTTTTTTGTGACCAATATGCGAGCACCAAATATATAGCAGCTATTACCATTTGTGCTATTAACTCTCCAGTATCTTGAGTTCTAAAAAAATAAATTAAACCAACTACAAAACTAATTCCGGCCATCCAATACAATGTTTTTCTAGCAGAATTAATCCTTTTATGATCATCCATTATTTGATTTTTCTTCATCGCCTTTCGAGCATGATAAACGGCTTTTTCTTTTTCATCACCATTCTCTGGAAAACCACATTCTGTACAAAATTTAGATTCTAAATTGATTTCGGTATTACATTGTGAACATAATGGTCGTTGGATAGTTATTTCTTCCATAATCGTAAGTTATATAAATCTAAGGGTATTAATCACAAGATACTTTTTAATTTTATATATAAATTAAAGAAGCTCTTCTCTTACGTAAGTGTCATTATCAATGGATTTGTTACTGCGCTATTTTAGAAATAAAAATTACAATTAAACAAAAAAGGGAAGCTTCTATACAGAAAACTTCCCTTTTGCCCTATTTAAATGGTCTTAATTAAGACCCACACATTAAACAATCATCCCCTTCAGCTTCTTTTGATTGCGCTATTAACGCTTTCAATTCTTCTGGAGTTAAGGAGGTACCTTCTGCAGAAACCTGCACAGCTTCTGGCTGCTCTTCTGTTTTAGAAGCTGATTGCGCTTCCATTACTTGAGCCGCTGCCACTGCTACTTGCTCCGCTTGTGGTTGTTCTTTCTTTTCAGTCTTAAGCGTAAACTTAATTGCATCTACTGCAGATTTTGTTCTCAGGTAATACATACCTGTTTTTAATCCACTCTTCCAAGCATAGAAATGCATTGAAGTAAGTTTTGCCATCGTAGCACCTTCCATAAATAAGTTTAGCGACTGCGATTGATCTATAAAATATCCTCTATGACGAGACATATCTATAATATCCTTCATACTCAATTCCCAAACTGTTTTATACAACTCTTTAAGGTCTTGAGGAATGATATCTATATTCTGGATAGATCCATTGGCACGCATAATAGCATCCTTAAGATCATCGCTCCATAAATTTAATTTTACTAAATCTTCTAATAAATGTTTATTTACTACAATAAATTCACCAGATAACACACGTCTTGTATAGATATTACTTGTGTAAGGCTCAAACGCTTCGTTATTTCCTAAAATCTGAGAAGTTGATGCTGTTGGCATAGGAGCAACTAATAATGAGTTACGAACCCCATTCTCTAACACTTCTTTTCTAAGACTGGCCCAATTCCAACGTCCACTTAATTCTTCATCTTTAATTCCCCATAAATTATGTTGGAATTCTCCTTTAGATATTGGTGATCCTTCATAAGATTGATATGGACCATCTGCAGTAGCTTCTTCCATAGACGCTGTTACTGCAGCAAAATATAAAGTTTCAAAAATTTCTTGATTCAGTTTCTTAGCCTCATCACTAGTAAAAGGCATACGCAATTGAATAAAAGTATCCGCAAGTCCTTGTACTCCTAATCCAATAGGACGATGACGCATATTAGAATTCTCAGCTTCTTTTACAGGATAATAATTACGATCTATTACTTTATTTAAGTTTTTTGTTACTCGTTTTGTAATTCTAAAAAGCTCTTCGTGATCAAATGCTCCATTTTTTACAAACATTGGTAACGCAATAGATGCCAAATTACATACTGCTACCTCATCAGGACTAGTGTACTCCATAATTTCTGTACACAAGTTAGAAGAACGAATAGTTCCCAAATTCTGCTGATTAGATTTACGATTTGCCGCATCTTTATACAACATGTATGGAGTTCCAGTTTCAATCTGAGATTCTAGAATTTTCTCCCAAAGCTCACGCGCTTTTATAGTTCTACGCCCTTTTCCTTCTGCTTCGAAACGTAAATATTCTTTTTCGAATTCATCACTATGAATATCAAATAATCCTGGACATTCATTAGGACACATTAATGTCCATTCTGCATCTTCTTGTACACGTTTCATAAATAGATCCGGAATCCACATTGCATAGAATAAATCACGAGCACGCATTTCTTCTTTACCATGGTTTTTCTTAAGATCTAAGAAATCAAATATATCTGCATGCCATGGTTCTACATAAATAGCAAAAGAACCTTTACGCTTTCCTCCACCTTGATCTACATAACGCGCGGTATCATTAAATACACGTAACATAGGAACTATACCATTCGATGTCCCATTAGTACCTGCAATATAAGATCCTGTAGCTCTAACATTATGTATAGACAATCCAATTCCTCCAGCAGATTGTGAAATCTTCGCTGTTTGTTTCAACGTGTCATAGATTCCATCAATACTATCATCTTTTGTTGCCAATAAGAAACAAGATGACATTTGTGGTTTTGGAGTTCCGGAATTAAATAACGTAGGTGTAGCGTGTGTAAAGTATTTTTTAGACATTAATTCATAGGTCTCAATTGCTGCATCTAAATCATTTAGATGAATTCCAATTGAAACTCTCATTAACATATGTTGTGGACGTTCTGCAATCTGACCATTAATTTTTAATAAGTAAGAACGCTCTAATGTTTTAAAACCAAAATAATCGTAACCAAAATCTCTATTATAAATAATTGTAGAGTCTAACTTTTCTTTATTTGCCATGATCACATCATATACTTCATCCGAGATCAGTGGTGCTTTTTTCTCAGTTCTTGGATTCACATATTCATATAAATCTGTAACAACTTCAGAAAATGTCTTCTTTGTATTTTTATGTAAATTAGAAACTGATATACGTGCAGCCAACTTAGCATAGTCTGGATGTGCTATTGTCATAGTCGCAGCAATCTCTGCAGCAAGATTATCCAGTTCACTAGTAGTTACACCATCATACAAGCCTTCTATTACCCGCATCGCTACCTTTACTGGATCAACGAGAGCGTTTAACCCATAACACAACTTCCTTACCCTTGCGGTAATTTTGTCAAACATAATTGGCTCCTTGTGACCGTCTCTTTTTACTACATACATACGTTTTTGGTTTTTATAAAATTCTTCTTCTGAAGAACTATGGTGTTAATTTGTGTTTATATTCCTCTATTTTCTTGAAAGCTATAATTATAATTGATCTCCCCCGAAATCAGATACTAAAATGAAGCCTCTGTATTATGATAATCAGAGTTATTCTCATTAATTAAAATATAACTATATGACTTTCGCCTTCTTTTGTTTCTTTGTAAGCTTTTAGAAAGCTTTATCAAACTGAGCTAATCGCTATTTAAATAGAAGTACTATTCTTAATTAGCTCAGAATGAATATATCCTTAATTTGAAATGATTTCTAAAGATTAAAAATCAGCATCAAAACTTATTTTATTTTCTTCTGTATCTTTATTAAGAACTCCTGCCTTTTGATATTCTGACACTCGTTTTTCAAAGAAATTTGTTTTCCCTTGCAATGAAATCATATCCATAAAATCAAATGGATTTGCAGTTCCATATTCTTTTTCACATTCTAATTCGGACAACAATCTATCGGTAACAAACTCTAAATATTGAGTCATTAGGTTTGCATTCATACCAATCAAACTTACCGGAAGAGATTCTGTAACAAACTCTCTTTCTATATTAAGAGCATCTACAATAATTTCTCTAATTCTATCTTTTGGTACTTTATTAACTAAATGTTTATTGTGTAGGTGTACTGCAAAATCACAATGTACTCCTTCGTCTCTAGAAATTAGTTCATTAGAAAAAGTAAGACCTGGCATTAAACCACGTTTCTTTAACCAAAAAATAGAACAAAATGCTCCAGAGAAGAAAATACCTTCTACCGCTGCAAAAGCTATTAATCGCTCAGCAAAAGAATCCGACTCGATCCATTTTAATGCCCAATCCGCTTTTTTCTTAATTGCAGGAAAATTATCTATTGCTTTAAATAAAATATCTTTCTCCTTTTCATCCTTTACATACGTATCGATTAGTAACGAATATGTTTCTGAATGAATATTCTCCATCATGATCTGAAAACCATAAAAGAATTTTGCTTCGCTATACTGAACTTCATTTACGAAATTCTCTGCTAAATTTTCATTCACAATTCCGTCTGAAGCTGCAAAAAATGCTAAAATGTGTTTAATAAAATATCTTTCGTCATTTGTTAACTTAGTTGCCCAGTCAGTAATATCCTGATGTAAGTCAATTTCTTCAGCTGTCCAGAAACTAGCTTCTGATTTTTTATACCAATCCCAAATATCATGATGTTTGATAGGAAAAATAACAAATCTGTCTTTATTTTCTTGTAAAATTGGCTCTACTGCATTCATCTTTTTTTCTTTAAGCTAGTTCTATGTTTTTTTGTTTCCGCTACGGACTAACAAAGATCAAAAAATGCTCTAGAAGTTTCACAAAAAATTAGGAAACGTTTTCAACAAAGTTTTCAACACGAAGGGAATTAACCTATAAAAATCAACAATTCATATGTTTTATTTAAAATATTGACAATCAATTATTTAATCGTTAAAAAAAAGATATAAACATCGTTGTTAGTAACCTCAAAAACCACTTATTTTTCACCTGTTACCGAGGTTTTTTTACACTAAAAAAACAAAACCAAAAAACAAGCAATTTTACGGCAAAACCACATCTTAATAATTGTAAATAAAAATCAATTTTTATTGTTTAAAACAATAAAAAAAAGAAAAATCATATGCGTTATTCACATATGATTTTTCCAAAACAGTATTTTATTATTTTATTTCTTCTATGGCCAAGAAAAAGTTTCTCCAGTAGCATGATTTGTATATGTACCTGTCCCATCAGATAACCAAACAAAACTTTCAGTCAATACTCCTAACTCAAATGCTTTTATAGATCCTGATTGATCTACTTCATTGTACACAAGCTCTATCCCATTATCACTCTGATCTTTTATGCTAAAGTTGATAATGCTTCCTGTTTTACTAAATGTCATTAATACGAAGTCTCCTCCTTCTCCATTGAATCTTACATCATAGAAATTACCATCTTTACTTATTTTACCTTCATAGAAGGTTCTACGGACACCAGATTCCTCTATATCGTATGTAAAATAATCATAAGTAGCATCTGATGTTACCGTGTAATACAATGTAACCCCACCATAACTCCAAACCCAAGTACGAGTATTTCTTCCATTTTTTCCTATAATACTTTGTTGTTCTGCATCACCTGGAATTGAAAGAAAAACCGACGAATATGCCAATGCTTGTACTTGTAAAGTCGACAACGTAAATACTGCACTGGAAGCATACGTATTCTGTTGAGCATATTGTTCCATATCATCAGGTGCCTCAATATTCTCAATAGATTCTTGATACTGTTCTATACGACCTTGAATATTCTCTAATTGATCTTCATTTTCAATAATTACCCCATCATCCTCACTGCTACAGGATTGAAACATTATTGCAATTGCCATCATCACTATTACACTTATACTTTTAAATTTTGTTTTCATTATTTTTTCTTTTAATTGTTAGATAATTTACTTCTTAGTATTCATCGAACCACTTAGGTAAACATTTCGAATACTTTTTTTCAAAAAAATTAAAGTTTTTTAAACTCCACCCTTCTATTTTTAGCTTTAGCTTCGAGTGTATTTTCTTTAGAAATAGGATCACTTTCTCCTTTACCATTGGTTTCTAACCTAGATCTATCAATCCCAAATTCATCCACAAGAACATTTTTTACAGAAACAGCTCTTTTTTTAGATAGTTTTTGATTAAAAACTTCATCTCCATCTTTATCTGTATGACCAGTTATTGACACTTTGATAGTAGGATTATCTGAAAGAATCTTTGCAATTTTTTTAATTGTACCATATGATGCAGATTTCACAGATGCTTTTCCTGTATCGAATGTAATTCCGTAAGTGACTAATTTCCCTTCTGTAATTAATTTATTACGCATATCAGGTTTTCCCACTGCATATCTTATATTACCAACATAATAGAATGTGTTTTCTGGTTTTGTTTGAGAAAAGAATTTTACATTTTTAAGCACAGTAGTTTTCTCAAATGCTCTTGGAATATCAAATACTTTTTTCTCATCAATATATATTCTCATTCGTTGCTTTTGTTTCCAAATAGAGATGTGCATTTTTTCTCCTCTACTATTATTCTTTTTATCCAACTGAGCTATCTGTTTATCTGAACTTAAGTTTAGTTTACCATCAGAACAATATTTGTGCACATCTACTTTTCCGCCATAGCTGTTTCCTCCACGAATAGCAAAAGCAAATCCATTTTTACCTGGAGTATGGTCTTGTAATTCATACCCTGAATTTTCTACATCAGAAAACACCACCATTAAATCACGTTGATACGCATACTCAGACACATCATAATCAAACACTACATCATATTCTAAAGTAAAATTCTCAGGAAACTCTTCTATAAATTCAGGAACATAAGACCCCTTTCCGGCACCTATTTGTATAAAACGTCCTTCTGTATTATTTAAAGTTACAACCTCTGCTGAGTTCGAAGAATTCCAACGTGCAGGCAAATCTCCTATTTCGTCTTGGCTAAAATCTTCGAATGCTATTACATTTTCGCCAGCTACAAAATCAAACTTGGAATATGCTGCAAAAGAAGGTTTGGTATCTGTTTCGCCTATTTCATGTTCTACTTCATTATCAGAAGAAATAACAGCACCCTTTTTCTTTTTAGTTTTCTTGCTCTTGTTCTTCTTTTTCTTCTTTTTAGGTTTTCCATCAACAGTATCATCTATCGTTTTACTTGTTTTTTTGGATACTTTTTCTTCTGTCTTCTTTAAAACAGTTTTTTCTGCCGCCCTTTCTGCAGTTTTTGCTACTTTTTTCCAAAACTGTGCTTCTATATTCTGAGGTATACACATCATAAAAAACAACACTGCTATTCCTATTATTTGTTTTGTAGTTTTCATAATACTAATTGTTTGGTTTTGTCTCTTTGTGTACGTTTTAGAAAAAAGGTTAACTTTATCTTCGGAAAATAAGATGAACCTATTACCCTATTGTCAGGTCACAAAGTATGAAGGAAGAACTCTTAACGTTAAAAAAAGGACATAATCAAGCCTTAGAAAAAATATACACAGAGTATCGCAACGCTTTTTTGCAGTTTGCAAAAAAATATGATCTAGATCATGATTCTCTTGTAGATATATATCAAGAAGCTTTTATAGCCTTACGCGAACATGCTATTAATGGTAAACTAGACACTATCAAAAGTTCTATTAAGACCTATTTGTTTAGCATTGGAAAATATATGATCTATGATCAACTCAAAAAACAGAAAAAAACAGTTTCTTATGAAAATAGTGTAGATTATAAAGAAACATCTGATGTTCAAGAGGTTTTTGAGGAGCCTCAATTAACTCCACAACAAGAATTATTACGACAACATTTCAAAAATTTAGGAAAACGTTGTCAAGAAATGTTAACCTTATTCTATTATCGGGGACTAACCATTGACGAGATTACTGAAAGCTTAGGCTATGAGAACAAAAACGTAGTAAAAAGCCAAAAATCCCGTTGTTTAAAATCCCTAAAAGAATCAATTAAAACCCCCGCATAAATGGAACGAGAAGAGTTAATAGACAAGTATTTACAATCAGAACTGACTCCTGTGGAAAAAGATCAGTTCGACAATCTTTTAGAAAACGACACTACTTTTAGAAAAGATGTTGAGTTTCTTAAAGATCTTAATCTAGTTGCTGGAGTTGAAGACAGAGATGGATTAAGAAATAGCCTAGCAGGTTTTGAAGCTAAAATTGAAGCTAAGGAAACCAAAGTAATACCGCTATTTAATTATAAAAAATTATTAGTAGCTGCATCTATATTATTGGTAGTTGCTATTGGCGGCATTACATTTCTAAAACCTTTTGGTGTGGATACCAATCAATTGTATGCGGAAAATTTTGAACCCTATAAAAATGTAGTTACTCCTATTGTTCGTGGAGATGAAGCTACCAATGAAGAGACTATTGCATTTACCTCATATGAAAGTAAAAATTATGAATTAGCTGCGGAGCAATTTGGAAATCTATTTAAAACAACAAAAAGTGCTTACTTCTTATTATACCAAGCAAATTCATTATTGGCGTCTAATAAAACCCAAGAGGCAATTCCATTATTAGAGCAACACATTTCTTTAGGAGATCAATTATCTGAAAGAGGAAAGTGGTATTTATCACTAGCCTATCTAAAAGAGAATAGAAAAAAAGAAGCTATTAATTTATTAGAAGAAATGTCTAAAACTGGAAGTTTTAAGAAAAGTGATGTCGACAAACTTTTAAGTCAATTAAAATAAGTCTACACGATCTATTTTTTTATTTTTCTTACTACTACGATTAAAATTGGAATACCAAGCAATAACAGCCACCAAAGGTATGAGGTCTTTTTTTGGAGCGGAGTTGTATCACCAGAAATCATAAATCCAGACCAATAATATGGATGTTTTAATAATTCATCATCAGCATTATTAAGATAGGTTAACTTAGCTTCTCTTAGTGCTTGATCCTTCGATAACGATTTATTCAAGTTTTTATAAAACTCCTGCATCAACTCTGATGTGGTTTGGTCATTGATCTTCCATAATGTAGTAACCAAAGATTTAGCACCTGCATAACTAAAACCTCTCGCCAAACTAAGCATACCTTCTCCTTTTTGAAGTTTTCCTAAACCTGTTTGACAAGCGCTTAATGCCACTAAATCAGCATTAATACTATAACCATATAAATCTTTAACAAACAACAAACTAGCCTCTCCTTTATCATCTGGAGCAAACGCTAAATAAGAGTAGTCTGGATATTCATCATTGGTGGCCGCGTGTGTAGCAAAATGAAGCATATTATATGCCTTAGAATCTTCCGAAAATGATACTAGCGATGCATCATCACCCGTAATAGCTTTTCCTTCAAAGAATTTTGTTATTTGATCCACTTCATCTTTATTATATAGCAACGGTCCAAAATCAGATCTGTTTTGTGAAATATTTTTATCCACTATTTCAAAACTTGGAGCATATGCTAACAACTTATTTTTATCACTCTTTAATTTATTTTGTTGCTCTCTAAGTAATGTTGAAGAATTAGTATAAGAGATTTGGTACTCTTGGATTAAGTAATTTGCTATATCCTTTGATGCGGATAAAGCTTCAAACGGCAAATAATTCAGAACTCCATCAGGAATAATTACAAGCTCCTTAGCCTCTATCTCTTCTAAAGGCCTTCTTAAAATCTGATTATAAATTAAATTTCCTGTTTTATAAATCTCGGATACATCTTTAATATTAACCTTTGACAATAGAGAATAAAAACGCGTAATTCTATCTTGATCTTCAGAGCCTAAAGGTATTTTATAGATGTTTTTCTTATTCTTTTCTATTGTAATCAAATACAAATCTGTGTTTGTAGAAAAATAACTTAATAGTGCTTTGTTTTTTATTAACTGGTTGGCTGTTTCTTCTAAACTCACTACATCCGCATTATACTTTAAATCATAATATTTAGGGTATTTTTGTTCTATATCAGAAATGAAATTATAATACTTATTTTTAAGCTGGAATAGGGAATCAAAAACTACCATATTGGATTTTTGATTAAAGAATTTTTTCTCTAAATGAATAATATTTGCTCTGAACTGTTGCTCTTTATCCACAATATCTTCTGGAACTCCACCATAAGAACTAGCTTGTGTACTTCTCGCTGCTTCTAACAGCAATACACTTTTACTTTTTTCAAAGAAATAAAAAGCATTATCAATATATATAGGTTCTTTAGTAGCCTGATAAAGATCATATGCAACGGCCACCATACTATGAAAAGCTGGATACATCTCCGATATCAGAAACTGCTTATCCACTTTACTTTCAAACTCAGGTTTTAATAAATCTAGTGTTTTGATAATTTCCTGAGAAGTGGAAAAGGCTATCTTAAGATCTTCAATTTTATTACTTTTTTGATACAATAATCGTAGTGCTTCTAACTTTTCTTTCAACACTTTTACCAGCTCTAGTTTAGACAGTACTTTTTTAGGATCAGGATTATTTTTGATATCCTTATCGTTAAAGTTTGGTGCTATCTGCATCAAAGATTCTTGATAAAATGCTAATGCCCTATTCGGATTATCTTTAGCTACATATAGTTGCCCTAATTTAGAAAAAGCCTCTGCTATATCTTGATGTTTTTCATTCTGTCTATAAGATTTTGTTTTTATTAGATATGATTGGTAAAAAGCTTCGGCCTCATCAAATTGCTTATTTTCTAAATAAACATCACCATACAGCATATCAGCAGATCTTTTAAAAGGATCATTTTCAGAATAGTACACTTCGCTTTCTTTAAGCACATCTATTGCTTTTGTTATACTATCCTGCAATAAATAATTCCTTGATAAGCGCTGATACGTAGAAAGAATGTTATTCTTAAATCTTGGGTTTTCCTTTTGTGAAATGTAAACCGGTAGTACTTCATTTAATAGCCCATTTGCACTTAAATAATCACTTTCATTTTCATAAACTCTAGCCAATCTCATTCTAGTATTAAGAATATGTCTGCTCCAATTTATTTCAGGATATGCTTCGGTAATGGATAAGGTTTTATTATGATATTCCTTTGATAAACTATATTTTCCGGTTTTTTCATACACAGCTGCTATAAAAGAATATGCGGAATAGAGTTCATTTAATTCATTCATTAAATCATCTCCGTTAGACTTTGAATCAGTTAAATCATTAACTAGTTTATTAAAATATCTTAAAGCTGTCTGGTAATTATTAATTTTATAAAAGTATTGTCCCTTTTCTAATAAAAATCTTCTTTGATAAATTGCTCCATACTCTAGGGTATCAACCGACTCTTCATCTTTTAACACCTCTTCAAAAGTTTTTAAATTCTGATTTAATTTTTTTAAATCAAAATGGTATCCATTTGCTTGGACTAAGTAAGTTAACGTATTTAACTTACCATCTAGATAATTACTTTCATCAGCAACTTTATAACTTTCTGATAAATATACATAAGCACTATCTTTATTTGCGTACAAAAAAGTACCTCCTTTATTTAAGAAATACTCATAATCTGCTAATTGTTCTTCTGTTTGAGAATAACATGATAATCCAGTAAAAATGGCTACTAAAACAAGAATATATTTCATAAAAAAAGCTCTCAAGTGATTGAGAGCTAATTTAATTATTATTTATGAAGGTAACTAAAGGTTAATACTCCCTTCTATAGAATAGGTAGTTATATCACCAATTGGTTCAAAGAACTTAGAAATTTGAACTGTCACATTTCCTTGAAAATCTATGGCTTCATTCAAAGAAATTACCTGCAATCCTGTATCTTCAAAATCTGTAAGATTACCAAATTCTGCTATTACTTCTTGATTTTCTGTAAAAACTGTTACTGCAAACCCTTCTGCATTTCCTGCCAATAAAATTTGTTCTAACCTACTAAATTCTACATCCGTAAAACACGTACAAGGAAGCGGTGGTGGCGGAACTGGCGGAAGTCTAGGTACTCTTGGTCGTACCGCAAGATCACCTACAACCTCTTCTATTTGTTCATTCAGAAAATCGATCTGCTCTGTATTAGCCTCTCTTCTTCCTTCTAATTCTTCTAACTGCCCTTGTAAATCCAAATTATTAGGATCGTTAGCTAGCTCTTCTTCAACTGATGCAATTTCTTCTGCAATCAAATCATCTTGCCTACTTAAATGCAATAGATGAAGATCTTGCTCTAAGAATGTTCCTGTTTCTTCTGCATCCGGAACAACGATGTCATCTACTATATCATCATCACTGCATCCAAAAGGAACAACAGCGAGCATAAATAGTCCGATACATACTTGAATTGTTTTCATAAAATTATTGTTTTGGTTTTAATGTTAGTATTCCTTTTCCCTAATAGGTAAACATTAATAACAATAAAAATAAGAAAATTTATTTTCTAAGATCCTCTGCTACTTTTTCTAGCTCCATATACCAGTCCTCTCCAAACTTACGTATCAATGCTTGTTTTACAAATTTGTACACAGGTACCTGAAGTTCTTTTCCTAGTGTACATGCATCATCACATATTTCCCATTTGTGATAATTAACAGCAGAAAACTCTGTGTAATCTTGCACTCTCACTGGATATAAATGACATGATATTGGTTTTTTCCAATCTACTTCTCCTTGATTATAAGCTTCTTCTATTGCGCATAAAGCTGTGCCTTTTTTATCAAAAATAACATACGCACAATCTGCTCCCTCTATTAACGGAGTTTCTAAATCACCTTGTTCAGTCTTTATAAAAGCTCCTTGGTTTTCAACTGCTTCAATACCTTCTTTTCTTAAATAAGGCTTAACAATAGGATAAATTTCTTCTAATTTTTGGGTTTCCCATTCTTCTAATGGAGCGCCTGCTTCGCCATCAATACAACAAGCACCTTTGCAAGCAGAAAGATTGCACACAAAATCTTTTTCGATGATTTCTTCTGAAACGATGGTTTTGCCTAACTGAAACATATTGCGAAGATAGTTTTTATGAAAGATAAATTTTACTGATTATTTATCTTTTTATGCTACTTTTATACTGCTAAGTCCATGCACTTTGGCACTAACCATAAAAAATCAGCTAAAATGAACTTTGACTTAAAGGAAATATTGACTGCTAGTATGATACTTTTTGCGGTAATCGATATCGTAGGTAGCATTCCTATTATTATTGACCTTCGTAAAAAAGTAGGTCACATACAAAGTGAAAAAGCGTCTCTAGTAGCAGCAATTTTGATGATATTATTTTTATTTGTTGGTAAAGAGATTCTAAATCTTATTGGGATTGATGTTAATTCTTTTGCTGTGGCGGGTGCTTTTATCATATTCTTTTTAGCATTAGAAATGATTTTAGGAATTCAGTTATATAAAGATGATGAACCTGAAACTGCGGCAGTAGTTCCTTTAGCATTTCCACTTATTGCTGGAGCTGGAACGATGACATCTATATTATCCCTTAGAGCAGAGTATCAACCTATAAACATAGTAATCGCTATTGTTGTCAACATTATTTTTGTTTATATTGTATTAAAGGCTTCTGGAAGAATAGAAAAAGTACTAGGTAAACAAGGAATTAATGTTATTAGAAAAATATTTGGTGTAATTTTGCTTGCAATTGCAGTAAAGTTATTTGCAACTAATATAAAAGGACTATTTTAAATGAAGTACTTTATTTACGCCTTAATCGTGATAGCCATTTCTTTGATTATTTATAATGCTACAGTTTTAGACTTTAGCAATATTCTGCAAGGAGATAGCAAAACAGCATTAATCAGTATTCTTGGTTCGGCATGTGTGGTTGTATTGCTTACGATACTTTTGGTCTCCAGAGCTATACAACAAAAACACAAAAACGGATAAATTTTAGGCTATAAAGGTTACAAGAAAACAAGCAATGATTACTGGTGGTAATGAAATTACCGCCAGAATCATAAAAAGATTGTGCAGTTTTCTAAATATCAATGCTTTCTTTAGTGATTTTTTTAATTTCATATCTTCTGTACTCTCGATATGTTCTCTAATTAAATCACCTGATACGTAAGAAGAATCTACCAAAATCTCATTATCTAAAAATAATGATGCACTACTATCTAACAACCGAAACCCTACTGCCACGATAAAGAAAAAAAGTGGAGAGCAAAGCGCAATTGCTAATAAATATTCTTTTAATTCAGGCATATTTGGGGACGAGATAAGATTCTTAGGTCTTTTTCTGTTTTTAAAAATATCATTTAAATGTTAATATTACCAGAAAAACTCCAGATATTAATGAAAACATTATAAATAGTTGGTGTAATTTTCTTAACACTAAAGCTTTCTTCAGTGATTTCTTAAACCTAATATCTGATGTACTTTTTATATGTCTTTTTAGCAATGAAGTGGCTGGATAAGATGATTGTACAAAAATCCCATGACTTAATAAAATAGCTGCACTGTTATTGATCAATGTAATTACAGCTGCTACTAAGAAAAAACAGAAACAAGAAATCGCTAAAAAACCAGGTAATGATTCCATTTCTATATTAGATTTAAGTTTTTAATCAGAAATAGATAAAACTTTTTGAATCATTTTATCATCTTCATTAATAATTTTTTCAAATTCACTAGTCCCAAATAGTTGTTGGGCCATAATAGCTTTTAAATATTTCTTTAATTGTTCTCGATAATTTTTTAAATTAATATCTATTCCATTTTTTCTTGTATACACAAGAAATCCATCTGCAAAATCATCGTCTATTCTTATTTCTTCTTTGAATTGCTCTTCTGTCAATTCATTATAAAATGGTCTCTTTTTATCCAATTCCTCGAAAATATACCCTCCCATTCTTCCAGATCTAAGCATATAATCTAGGGTTTCTCCTACTCTTGTCGTATCCTTACTAACAAAAATATCAGGTATAATTCCTCCACCCCCATATACCGTTTTACCACCTGGAGTTTTAAATTTCAAAGAATCTGCAACCTGTATACTATCTGCATTCTGTAATTCTCCGTTTTTATATCTTTCTAAATATTCATTAAAATACTCTTTATTACCATTCTCATAAGGCTTCTGAATTGATCGCCCAGTTGGTGTGTAATATCTAGAAATTGTCAATCGAATCGCGCTACCGTCTCCTAACGCCATTTCTCTCTGCACCAAACCTTTTCCATAAGAACGCCGTCCGACAATAGTTCCTCTATCATTGTCTTGTATTGCACCAGCAAAAATCTCACTAGCAGAAGCAGAATTTTCATTAATCAACACATAGACGTTTCCTTTCTCAAAACTTCCATTACGTGTGGCATAATTATTTTCTATGGCTCCTTTTTTATTCTTAGTAAACATGATCAATTCATCATTTTTCAAAAACTCATCAGCCATTTTTAACGCAGGGGCAATAAAACCTCCTCCATTGTCTCTAAGGTCCACAACTAAATTCTCTGCACCAAGATCTTGTAAAGAATCTAATGCTTTTTTAAACTCTTTATAGGTAGTCTCTGCAAAACGATTCACCTTTATATACCCTAACTTATCTTTTAGCATATAACTAGCATCCACACTTCTCAATGGTACTCGACCACGTTTTACCACTACATCAAATATCCCCGTACCTTTTCTATATACTTTTAACTGTACTTGACTATTTAGCTCTCCTTTTAATTTATCTGCTAATCCATCTCTTCTTAAGCGCTCTCCATACAACGTATCCTGATCCGCCATGAGGATTCTATCTCCAGCTAAAATTCCTGATCGCTCACTAGGACCGCCTTTAATTGTATTAATAACAGAAATAGTATCTCTATAAGGGTAATAACTCACACCTATTCCAATGAAATCTCCCTGCATACTTTCTGTAATACCTTCTAACTCTTCTGGAGGAATATAAACCGAATGAGGGTCAAGGTTTTCGAGAATTCTATTTACTGTCACATCAACAATACTATCTGTGTTGATTTCATCAACATATTCATAATCTATATAATCGATAAGCCTATTTAGTTTTTCCTTTTTAGCATTATAGGAAAATAGCTTAGCAGATGGATTGCTAAAATTGAGTTTACTTCCTAAAAAAACTCCCGCTCCCATCGCCAAACCAATAAATAATGGCAAGTATTTTTTTGAATAACCCATTAATCGTCTAAATCAGTAATCTTTTCTATTTCTACACCAGCTTTTTCTAAAAACAAAAGCCCAGAATTATCCTTATAGGCATTTTGATAAACAATTCTTTTTATTCCCGCCTGATGAATTAACTTACTACATTCTTTGCAAGGAGAAAGTGTAATATATAACGTAGCTCCTTTACAAGATTGTGTTGAAGAAGCAACTTTTAAAATTGCATTTGCTTCTGCATGTAACACATACCATTTCGTATATCCCTCTTCATCCTCACAAGGATTTTCGAAACCAGTTGGAGTTCCATTAAATCCATCAGAAATAATCATTCTATCCTTTACAATAACCGCACCAACTTTTTTTCTCTCACAATGAGATAACTTCCCCCATTCTCTTGCTATTCTAAGATAGGCCTTATCATATTTTAATTGCTTATTTTGGGGCATATATATAAATTGGATAGTACTTATTATTAATAAAGTACGAATATATTATGACTATGTGTCAAATACAACCCTAATTGATAATTAATTACCATATTTTACTTGAAATTATCATAGGGATTACCATCCCAATTACTATAGAAGAAACTACCAATATCCAATCGCGTTTAGAAAATCTAAAAATTGTTTGAACAAGGAAACTAATAATCAAAACTATTAGTACTACAATAATTTGAGAAACTTCAATACCAAGAGCAAATTCTAAAATTGACAGAGCTTTATAATCACTAGCACTGCTAATCATATCAAAATAACTTGAAAAACCTAATCCATGAATAAGCCCAAAAAATGCGGTGGTTGCATATAACACACCTATTTTATCTTGTTTAGTTGTATTCTTTGCGGTAAACACATTAAACAAAGCGGTTATTAATATGGTAATCGGGATCAAAAATTCAACCAATTTTGAATTTACAGAAACTATATCATAAACGGCTAAAAATAAAGAAATGGTATGACCTAAAGTAAATAAAGTAACTAAGGTTAATATTCTTTTCCAATCATCAAAAGTATAAGCGATAATCAGAACTATAAAAAATAGAACATGGTCATATGCTTGCCAATCTAAAACGTGAAAGAAACCTTCTTTAAAAAAGTATAAAAACTCTGACATAAATTTGTTTTTTGAGGTTGCGTAATGTACAATTAAAATGAAGAATGTAGAAGTTTTGTAGGAACTCTTATAAAAAATTTAGGATTATCAACCTTTTAAAGGAATTGAATCACCCTTTATCGAATTTTTAGCATTCTTACATATTGTATTAAGCTATCAAAAGCATAAATCATTAATTTTAAGATTTACAAATCACTAATTTAAAAAACTTGTATATGGATATTCAAAAATGGTTAGATAAAGGTATTGAATTTATCGTTGATTTTGGACCAAAGGTAATAGGTGCTATTCTGATCTGGATCATAGGTTCCTGGGTCATAAAAAAACTAATGAAAGGTATTTCTAAAGTAATGGAGGTTAGACAATATGATGAAAGCCTTCAAAAATTCCTGACTAATCTTTTAGGTTGGATTCTAAAAATTATATTAATACTTGCTGTGCTTGGTACGGTTGGGGTAGAAACTACTTCTTTTGCAGCAATACTCGCCGCAGCTGGTTTAGCGGTTGGCTTAGCTTTACAAGGGTCTTTAGCAAATTTTGCAGGTGGTGTACTTATTATGATCTTTAAACCATTTAAAATTGGTGATTTAATAGAAGCTCAAGGTGTTCTTGGAGTCGTAAAAGAGATTGAAATTTTTACCACAAAGTTATCAACTCCAGATAATAAAGAAGCGATCGTTCCTAATGGAACTTTGTCGAACGGAAATATTATCAATTACACCTCTCAAGGAACACTAAGAGTAGATCTTAACATTGGAATTGGATATGGAGATGATATCAAAAAAGCAAAAGATGTTATTATGAAAGTTCTTACTGATAATCCAAAAGTTTTAAAAAATCCAGCTCCTACTGTTGCAGTTAGCGAACTTGGAGATAATGCTATTAACCTTGTAGTAAGACCGCAATCGACTGTTGCAGATTATTGGGATGTTTACTTTAGTGCGCTAGAGGATTCTAAAAATGCATTGGATGCTGCAGGGATATCAATTCCTTATCCTCAAAGAGATGTACATATTCATAATGTAAAATAATATTTACATAAATGAAGTATAACAAGGTCTCATAATTTGAGGCCTTTTTTTTATCAAAAAAATAAAGAGGAATTCAATCTAACCATTTATAAACTTTACTTTACTTCTTTATCGAAAAAATAATATCATAGAAATTGAACAATTCATTACCCAAAAAAAAATCTTTGAATACCTTACGGTAGTTATATTGCAACTATGTTTTAATTCAAACTAGCTAGGGAACATGAAAGCAACTTCTACCTTTATCCATAATGACTTTTTATTACAAAATGAATTTTCAAGAATTCTCTATCATTCTTATGCCAAAGATCTACCCATTATAGACTATCATAATCATCTATCTCCAAAAGATATTTGTGAAAACAAAAAATTCAAGACTATAAGTGAGATTTGGTTAGAAGGTGATCATTACAAATGGCGTGCAATGCGGACATTAGGTATTGATGAAATGTATATTACAGGTAAAGCTAGTGGCAAAGATAAATTCCTGAAGTGGTCAGAGACAGTTCCTTACAGCATTAGAAACCCATTGTTTCACTGGACACACATGGAGCTTAAGAAGCATTTTTCTATCTCTGAATTATTATCTCCAGAAACAGCTGAGAAAATTTACTCATCAGCCAATGAACAATTACAACGTTCCAGCCACTCCGTACAAGGATTATTAAAGATGAATAATGTGGAGGTAGTTTGTACCACAGATGACCCTATAGATACGTTAATACATCATACTACGTATGCAGGTAAGGAAAAAATAATGAAGTTACTACCAACTTTTAGACCGGATAAGTCCTATGCGGTAGAAAATATCGAAAGTTATTTAAAGTATCTAAATAAGTTAGAGATCAAATCCAATATCCAAATTAAAAACTTTGAAGATCTCTTAGCTGCACTCGAAAATAGAATTGATTACTTCCATAAAACAGGTTGTAGATTATCAGATCATGGTTTAGAGAACCTATATCACTTTAAAAAAGGAACCTATAATATCGAACAGATTTTCAAAAAAATTAAAAATCAAAAATCCATAAGCACTTCGGAAATTAATTATTTTAAGTTTGAAGTTCTATATTTTTTAAGCACCTGTTATCATAAACGAGGATGGGTTCAACAATATCATCTAGGTGCAATTAGAAATAATAATAGGAGGCTTCTAAAAAAACTTGGTCCTGATACGGGATTTGATTCTATTGGTGATTATTCCCAAGCCAAAAATTTAAGTGGATTTTTAAATTCTTTAGATACAACAGATCAACTTGCAAAAACTATTCTATATAACTTGAATCCATCAAACAATGAGGTTTTTGCTTCTATGGTTGGTAATTTTAATGATGGAACTGTTAAAGGAAAAGTTCAATATGGTGCAGCATGGTGGTTCCTAGATCAAAAAGATGGTATGGAAAAACATTTAAATACATTGTCTAGTCTAGGTATGCTTAGTTGTTTTGTTGGGATGTTAACTGATTCAAGAAGTTTTTTATCTTTTCCGCGACACGATTATTTTCGTCGTATCCTCTGTAATTTGATTGGAGGTGATGTAAAAAATGGAATATTACCTAAGGATGAAAAATGGTTAGGTAAAATTGTTTCTGACATTTGTTACCATAATGCTAAAGCCTTTTTTCCTTTTTAACAAACAATAGAGGAGGCATCACAAAACACCTCCCCTAAAAACAATTCAAAAACTAACAAAATGTAAACTCTAACTATTATTTTGATATGGTTAAATAAGTTCCTTTAAAACTTTGATTTAACACCATCATTTCGACAGTAGAGTTTTCTTTATTTGGCACAACTTCAATTTGTGCCTTCCCATTAGACATTTTAATGGATTCACTGCCCATTGGTGTGCCTAGGTATTTCTTATTAACTCCTCCAGATAAGCATTGAAAATAAACTCGCTCTTCATAGTCTAAACATATCAATCCTTCTTTATCTTTTGCAACAGCAGTAATTAAATAATTACCATTTTTTAATTCTTTATAGGAAAGTGATAAAGACTTAGCCACATCATTTTTCTTATACCTGTAGTCTACTTTAAGACTATCTGTGACTTTTTCACCATCTCTATATCCAATTGCTTTTAGCTGGTTAGTACCTTCTTTAAAAAGTAGGTCCCAGGTTAATCCAGAAGCTGGAAATTTATTAATATCTTTTTTCTTTCGCCCTAGAGATTTTCCTTCAAAAAATAGTTCTACTGTATCACAGTTACTAAATACATTAATGGTTCGTGAGGTATCTTTAGGTCCTTGTCTTTCTGTCCAAGTATGAGATTCTATATATACAAATGGATCCTTTGCCCAATAACTTTTAAAAACGTAGTATGCATCTTTAGGGTTCCCTTCTCGATCCATAATCCCTTTTTGATTAACATATGGAATATCATTTTCTGGTCTTAACGGTGTTCCAAAATCTTTAAACGCCCATTGTACATTCCCTACAAAAGATGGATTAGTTTCTGCTATCTTTAAATGCCAATCAAAAAGATCTACAATATAATTCTCGCTCCAATCACCTATTTTGGCAATATTAGTAACAGAAGTTTGTGTAATAGCTTCTGTCCATCCATCCGGATCCATAGCTCCACTACCGTCTATTGGATTTTCTGTATGTCTCCCATAATGACTAGACCCTCCATACTCAGCGTGGAGAAAATGATCATATTCTTTTATATATTTTTTTAAAGCTTTTTCGTAGGTAGTATAACTACCAGAATACCAACCAGACCAGATAGATGGTGAAAATACATCTACAATATCTGATCCTGAATAATATTTACGGATAGCAGTTTTTCTTGTTGGATCTAATGTATGTGATAGTGTATTTAATTCTTCTAAAAAATCATTTAATTTCTTCTCATTATCCCCATCCTTAAAATCTGGCAACCAATAAATTTCATTTCCTAAAGACCATATGATAACACTTGGATGATTATAGTTTTGATTGATAATTTCGGATAACATGTTTTTGGTATTGGTCTTCCAATTTTCATTTCCAATTCCTCCTCTACACCAAGGTAATTCATCCCAAACTAAAATTCCTAACTCATCGCACATTTTATAAACTTCTGGGTCCTGAGGATAATGTGCTAACCTAATAAAATTAGCACCCATCTCTTTTATAGCTTTAATATCATTGCGATGTAATTCATTAGGCATTGCTGCTCCATATCCTGCATGTTCTTCGTGACGATGTGTTCCTCGTAACAATACTCTTTTCCCATTAAGATAAAATGGTCCATTTTTTTTAAACTCGAACCAGCGGAAGCCTACTTTTTCTGACAATTTATCGATGTGTTTCCCAGATTTTAATAATGCAATATCAACGCTATATAAGTAGGGAGTGTCGATACCCCAAAGCAATGGTTTAATAGTATCCTTAAAATCTAGTATCAATTGATTCGTTGATACCTTTTCCCTAACCACTTGTATTTCATTTCCATTTGGATCAAAAAGCCTAGCCTCTACTTCGTATTTTTCATTTTCTTTAAGATCTGCAATGTTTACATCCAGTTTTAGCGAAGCTTTCTCAGGAGAAACGAATGGAGTATTTACTTTTAGATTCGAAATATTAGTTTTATGTTTTTGAAGTAACCATACGTCTCTGGTTATTCCCCCATATATAAAAAAGTCACTTTTTTGTGAAGGTATTATTTCGGGATCATAACTATTATCAACCCTAACAAGTATCTCATTATTTCCTGTTTTTAGCTCTTTAGAAATATCAAAAGAAAACCCTATATAGCCTCCTTTATGGTCTCCAACTAGTTTACCATTTACATATACGTGGGTAGTAATATTTGCACCTTCAAAATACAAGACATAAGCAACATCCTGATTTATTGTTTCGAACTTAAGTTTTTTTCTGTACCAACTTGCACTTCTTCGATAACCTGGATCAAGATCCATAGTATCATAATTATTCCAAGTGTGCGGCAAGTTAATAGAGACCCAATTTGTATGTTTATAAACTTGATCAATATTCTCGATACTCAACTCTAAATATTCCCAATTATCATTTATATTTTCTTTTAATCTACTTATTTGCGCTAAGCAATAAGAGGATAAAAAAAGTAACACTATAAACTGTGTCAATTTTAAAAAAGAAAAAATAGTATTATTCATAGGACTTATAGGCTTTACTTAAGATTCTTTCTCCTTAAAATTGCTTCTAAAAAATAGTAATCGGCGTAATTAATTGGCCCATTAATTTCATCATTTTTAGGCCAATTTCCCGTGCTATGATTTAGAATAAAGGGTACATTAGTTTCTTTTTGGATTACATATTTTTTTGATGATAAACTTGTTATAATTTCATCTGCAAATTCCAGATATTTTTTGTCTTTGGTGTATTCATATAATTCTATCATTCCTGAAGCAATAACTGCCGCAGCCGAAGCATCTCTTGGTTCACTAGGAATATTAGGAGCATCAAAATCCCAATATGGTACAGCATCTTCTGGGAGGTTTTTATGTTCCATAAAAAAAGAAGCAATCTTTTTAGATTGTTCTAAAAACTCTACATCTTCAGTATATCTATATGCCATCGTATAACCATAAAGTCCCCAAGCTTGGCCTCTTGCCCAAGACGATTCATTTCTAAAACCTTGATGAGTTACCTTTGTTCTAATATTACCGGTTATGGTATCATAATCTATTACGTGATAACTACTATTATTCTCCCTAAAATGGTTTTTTAAAGTCGTGTTAGCGTGTTGTTGGGCTATATTATAATATTTAGGGTCTTCTGAGTAATTAGATGCTTCAAAAAGCAATTCTAAATTCATCATATTATCAATAATCACAGGAAACTGCCATTCTTCCTTATTAAAATCCCAAGAACGAATCGATCCGACAATACTGTTATATCTAGTCGATAAAGTTTCTGCGCTTTCTAAAATAATGACTCTATAAGATTCATCATTCGTCATTCTGTATCCATTTCCAAAACTACAGAACACTTTAAATCCCATATCATGGGTTCTATCATTATACTTTTCTTTTTCAATAAAAGTTGTCCATTCTTTAGCCTTTGCTTTATATCTAGCATCACCAGTTAATTGATAAATTTTCCAAAGAGTACCTGGAAAAAAACCACTGGTCCAATCCTTTGAAGGGACTTTTTTAATAATCCCATTATCATCAGCACTTCTTGGAAAAGCTAAAGAATCTACTGGATACTCTAATAAATATGAAAGCCTATCTGAATATTGAATAATCTTATCCTCTTCAGCTATTGTATCTTCTTGTTTATAATCCGAAGAAATATCCTTACACGCGGTAAAACATATTAGTAAAGTGATAATTAATCCGAAAAGTATTTTTCTTTTTTCTTTTATCATAGATATCATCAATTAATACCCTGGGTTTTGCGGTTCTAAGTTTGGATTTCTAGCTAATTCTTCTGCTGGTAATGGGAATAAGTAATCTTGATTAGGGTCAAAGTTTGCTTTTTCTCCTTCTAACCCTGAAGCACTAAACACTTCACTACCAATTCTTCTTCTAGCGATATCATACCATCTTTTAAACTCAAATGCTAGTTCCCATTTACGTTCTTCTAATACGATGGTTCTAAAATCATCTTGTGATAATCCAGAAACATCCTCAGGGAAAGTAGCACCATTTCCACTTCTTGCTCTAGCTCTTACTCTATTTACATACTCGTGAGCTTCGCTTGATCCAGGATTTACTTCATTTAATGCTTCGGCTGCAATTAATAGCACCTCTGCATAGCGTATCATCATATAATTTGCTTCTGATCCTCTACCATTTCCGGTAGCAGTTGTTCCGATAGAACGAGTATACTTTGCAATATGTGGACGATTCACACCTCTACCAGCACCACTTTCTTTAAAAACAGTAAATGGTCGCTCTTCTAACGACTGAACTCCTGTAACAGGATCTGTGATATTAAAAACTCCTATGGTATCTAAACTCACTTGTTTTCTGTAATCTCTACCATCCCAAGTATTGTATACTTCTAAGGAAGGAACTCCTACAGACCAACCACCTCCAAGACCATATTGTTGATCATCTCTAAGTCCTGTTAATGCTGCTTGATAATCTCTTCCATCATCTCCATTGCTTGCCCCAATAAAATCCAATGTAAAAATTGGTTCTAAGGAAGTGTCTATTAGTGAAGAGTCAAATAGATCCTGAAAATCTGGTTCTAATCCTAGGTTATAGGTTCCTTCATTATCAATCACTCCTTTTGCTTGGTCATAGGCTTGTTGGTATTCACCCAT
>NZ_AUMK01000018.1 GCF_000430645.1 Aquimarina latercula DSM 2041
TGAACTTTTTTAACTAACTGAAAACAATCTTCATCGCCAGTTGTTAATCGAAAATCAACAAGGAATCGAACCCTATAAATGAACCTAATCACTCTACTCCAGTATAACTTTTATCCTTATGAACTTCGCTTGTTTCTCAAAGCGGGTGCAAATATACAACCTCTTTTTAATTTCACAAAACTTTTTTTGAAAAAAAATTAAAGTTTTTTTTGAACCCCGAACCAAATCTACAAAAGCATCTAAACCCCAGTAAAACCTAACTCAAACAAACAAAATCAATCTCAATGAACACAACAAAACAATATCCCGTTTTGCGGGTGCAAACATACAACCCTTTTTCTAATCAACAACAAAAAAATAAGTATTTTTTTAAAGAAATTTTGAACTTACTGGTTTTTAAAAAGTTGGAAAGCGAAGATAATAAAATAAATCAAAATAAAGGATAAAAGTTTTTAACAATACAAGCACAGCTTTTCTCACTCCCTAAATCCATAACAACCACAACTACAACATCTTAAATTAAAACTTAGATTATCAATATCAATAAATCAGAAGTTTTCTAGGAGATAGTATTAAAAAGAGTACTTATTAAATAAAAGAAATATAATAACACTAATTCTTTGTGGCAGTAGTTTTAATTGTATCGTTCCATTTGTTTCTAAGGTCATAAAAACTAAAATCCAATGCCGTTTTTTGTTCTTCTAATATATTAGATTGAAAACTTCTTTGTAGAATATCTTCGATCCAATAATCTTCCTCTACATTAATAGGATCATATTCTTCTTTTAAGGAAATGCTAAAAAGTTTAGCTGTACTATTATACCAGAATGCTTTCCAACCGCTTCTATATTCCTTTACCAAATCAAACATTGTCTGACCAGTTTGCCTGTGAATTAACTTTACTAAAATCTGTCCTTCCGTACGCGTCATCTTTTTTAACTCTGCTGTAAATTCTTCTTCCATATACTTCTGAAGTATTTTTACATATTTTTTACGAGCACTTTTAGACTTAATATTTTTTAATCTTTCATTTAACGTTGTTAGCCTATCTGATGCTAATTTTGCGTATGGATAAACTTTTCTTGTTTTGCGTCTTAATATAAGATACTTTCTTCTTGCTAGTCTATCTTTAAATTTCAACTTACCCAATATCACCACTTCATCAAGGTCAATAGCATCGTGTGGAATCGTATCTCCTTCTATAATATAGTATTGTACATACCCCGTAGAATCAGTTTTTATTGAATCTATTTCCTTTTGACACAAAACCGTCAATGGAAATAATATCATTAATATGTACATTATTTTTTTCTGCATAATAGATATTGATCTTCTAAAATCATTCCAAAATTAACAATAAACAGTTTGTAAACTGTAAAATCTTTGTGAATATTATTAACTTCGTACAAAACAAATTTATATAAATGGCTAAAAAAAGTATACTAAATAAAAAGTCTTTGACTTTTCTTGAGAAGTATTTGAACAATGCGGCGCCTACAGGTTATGAATGGGAAGGGCAAAAAATCTGGATGGATTATTTAAAACCTTATGTAGATGATTTTATTACTGATACATATGGAACTGCTGTTGCTGTCATTAATCCTAAAGCTAAATACAAAGTAGTAATTGAAGGGCACGCTGATGAAATTTCATGGTATGTAAACTATATTACGGACAATGGTTTAATTTATGTTATTAGAAATGGCGGTAGTGATCACCAAATAGCGACATCAAAACGCGTAAACATTCATACAAAAAAAGGAATTGTACAAGGCGTATTCGGTTGGCCAGCAATCCACACAAGAAATAAAGCTAAAGAAGAAGCTCCTAAATTGAGTAACATATGTATTGATGTTGGGTGCAATACCAAAGAGGAAGTATTAGCTCTTGGAGTTCATGTTGGTTGTGTAATAACATATCCTGACGAGTTTTTTATTCTTAATAATGATAAGTTTGTTTGTCGTGCTTTAGATAACAGAATGGGTGGTTTTATGATCGCTGAAGTTGCTCGTTTACTAAAGGAAAACAAGGATAAACTTGATTTTGGTCTTTATATTACTAATTCTGTACAAGAAGAAATTGGTCTTAGAGGTGCCGAAATGATCACGCATACTATACAACCCGATGTAGCTATCGTAACGGATGTCTGTCATGACACAACCACTCCTATGATAGAAAGAAAAACTGAAGGTGAAACCAAAATTGGTGATGGCCCTGTAATTTCTTATGCTCCTGCTGTACAAAATAGACTTAGAGAATTGTTGATTGATACTGCAGAAAAAAAGAAAATACCTTTTCAGCGCATGGCATCAAGTAGATCAACAGGAACGGACACTGATGCATTTGCATATAGTAATGGTGGTGTTGCATCGGCATTAATCTCTTTACCTCTTCGCTATATGCATACTACTGTAGAAATGGTTCATAGAGATGATGTAGAAAATGTTATACGTCTTATTTACGAAAGTTTGCTTTCTATAAAATCGGGAGAAACTTTTAGTTATTTTGAAAAACCTAAACCTAGAGCAAGAGCTAAATCAAAAAAATAACAAATTAAAAAGCCTCGCATTTGCGAGGCTTTTTAATTAATACAGAAAATACTACAGTGCATTATCCATTATCTCTTGAACCACTTCTGGATTTAATAATGTACTCGTATCTCCAAGGTTCGATGTATCTTTAGAAGCTATCTTTCTCAAGATACGCCTCATAATCTTCCCACTTCTGGTTTTAGGCAATCCGGATACGAATTGAATTTTATCTAATTTAGCAATCGGTCCTATACGTTCAGTTATTTGTTGATTCACCTCTTTGCTCAAATTATCACGATCTCTAGATTCTCCAACTTCTTTAAGAATTACAAAACCGTACAAAGCATTTCCTTTAATATCGTGCGGAAAGCCGACAATGGCCGATTCTGCTACCGCAGGATGTTCATTAATTGCATCTTCTATTGGTGCAGTTCCCAAATTATGACCGGATACAATAATCACATCATCTACTCTACCGGTTATCCTATAATACCCAACCTCATCTCTGAAAGCTCCGTCTCCAGTAAAGTATTTATTATTAAACGCAGAAAAATAAGTATCCTTATATCTCTTATGGTTACCCCAAATAGTTCTTGCTATGGAAGGCCAAGGAAACTTAACACACAACCTTCCTTCTACCTGATTTCCTTCAATTTCATTTCCATTTTCATCCATAAGTACCGGTTGTACGCCAGGCATTGGAAGTGTTGCATATGTAGGCTTTGTTGGTGTCGCAAAAGGAATAGGTGAAATTAAGATTCCTCCTGTTTCAGTTTGCCACCAAGTATCTACTATTGGACATTTCTTTTCACCTACATGATCATTATACCAATGCCAAGCTTCTTCATTTATTGGTTCTCCAACCGTACCTAACACCTTTAGACTTGATAAATCGTACTCAGTAACATAATCTAAATTTTCCTTCGCCAAAGCTCTTATAGCTGTTGGAGCAGTATAAAACTGAGTAATCTTATGCTTTTGGACTATATCCCAAAACCTTCCAAAATCGGGATAGGATGGTACTCCTTCAAACATTACTGTTGTCGCTCCATTTGCTAATGGGCCATATACAATATAGGAATGTCCTGTAATCCATCCTATATCAGCCGTACACCAATAAATATCATCTTCCTTGTATTGAAAAACATTTTTAAAACTATATGCAGTATAGACCATATAACCCGCAGTAGTATGCATCATACCTTTTGGTTTTCCTGTAGAACCAGAGGTATATAATATAAATAGAGGATCCTCTGCATCCATGACCTCAGGAATACATTCGGTATCTGCACTATCTAGTAAAGGCTGTAACCATTCATCTCGATCTGGTTTCATCTGTATATCAGACTTTATTCTTTTTACCACCAGAACAGAATTAATCCCAGGACAATCTTCTAATGCATCATCTACAATACTTTTTAGATCAATTGTTTTTGCTCCTCTATAGGATCCATCGGAGGTAATAACCATTTTAGCATCACAGTCGTTAATCCTAGTTGACAATGCTGTGGCAGAAAACCCCGCAAATACTACAGAATGAATAGCACCTATTCTAGCACAAGCTAAAACTGAAATTGCTAATTCTGGGATCATTGGAAGATAAATACAAACTCTATCTCCTTTTTGAATCCCTTTACTTTTAAGAACATTCGCAAATTTACACACTCGTTCGTGCAATTGATTATATGTAATATGCTCTGTAGGATCTTTAGGATTATTAGGTTCGAACAAAATGGCCGTTTTATCTCCTCGAACATATAAATGCCTATCTATACAATTTTCTGTAATGTTCAATTTTGCGCCTTGGAACCATTTTACTTCTGGTTTGGTAAAATCCCATTCCAGTACCTTATCCCATTTCTTTCTCCATAAAAAATGTTCTTCTGCTATTTCACTCCAAAAAAGCTCTGGATTCCTAACAGATTTTCTATATACCTGAAAATATTCTTCAAGATGTTTTATGTGATAATTACTCATTATAGTTGGTTTTATATTTTTTTAATATTCAATTTCTTAATAATCATTTTACCTTACATAATTATTTAGGCAAACAACACTTTATTGTTGCTAAAAAACATTTACTTATGTTTTTTTAACATCTAATACTCTGTTTTTTTTATTCAATTAAAGTTTTTATTTCTGCCACTACTTTTTTAACCGAAAATGGTTTTAATAAATATTTATCAGCCCCCATTTCTAATCCTTTTTCTATATCAGCAGTTTTGTTTTTAGCACTTAAGAACACTACTTTAATATTTTCTGTTTTTGGATTCTTTCTTATATATTCAATTGTTTGATATCCATCCACATTGGGCATCATTATATCCAATAATACTACATCCGGTATCTGTGTTTCTAAAATCTGAATAGCTTCACTTCCATCTCTAGCGATAAAAACTTCATAATTTTGTTTTTTAAAAGTATATTCTAGAGACATTACTATATTAGGCTCATCATCTACTATTAATATTTTTTTCTGCATTTGTCGTAGGTTTTCTATCCTTTCGTAAGATAAAATTTCTTTTTATTTCATTTCTAAAAATTAGCTTATTACATTTTGTGGCAAATCAATAATAAACCTAGCCCCTTTACTAAAAGAATCATCAATCCATATTTTACCTGAATGCCCTTCCATAATTTGTTTACAGATAGCCAATCCCAATCCGCTACCAACAGGTTTCTTAATATTTTGATTATTTGACTGGTAAAACTTATCAAAAATGTATTTTCTATCTCCCTCGGAAATACCTTTCCCGTTATCCTGTATTATTATTCTAACAAGGTTATCAACTTCTGAAAGTGTAATTGTTATCAATCCATTTTTATTCTCTACAAATTTAATCGCATTAGATAAAACATTAGTAAAGACCTGTTGCATCCTGTCCTCATCATAAAAAACAAGAATTTTGTCAGGTAAGTCAGAGGTAATAATTTTAATTTCCTTTTGTTTTGTTATCGTTGATACCCCAGTAATTATTTGTTTTAAGGTATCAACCAAATTATTATTCTTTTTATCAAAAATTTCTCTACCAGAAGAAAGTTTCTCTAAATCAAGTATATTATGTATTAATCGAGAAAGTCTTTTTGCATCCATTAGAACAGTACTTAAGAATTGTGTTTTCAATTCACTTGGCATATCATCTTCATCATCTAATAAAACTTCTGCCGCTGCTCTTATAGATGTAATCGGAGTTTTAAGTTCATGCGCTACTGTATCTAAAAATTCATCCTTTATTTTATCCTGAAGTTTCAATTCTTCATTCGCTTGTTTTAACTCTTCCGTTAGTTCAATAAGTTCATTTGATCTTTGTTTTAAAAATTTATTTGTTGAAATTGTTTTTTTGCTTTCTTCTAAAATTTTTAAAACTTCTACCAACGTAACAGGTTGTTCCTTTACAACACTAGCAATCAAGATTCGTGAAGAAGCTCCTCCAATGCTTCCGGTTAATAGTTTTTCTGAAAAATTAATTAATCGGGCATCTGCTTTTTCTTCATTAATAGATAAACCATATTTTTTATAAAATAATTTCAAAGCTCTTTCGGTTCTTGTGGTACCAAGAAATTTAGTTAATAGGTTTCTAATATCTGAAACATAGGCTTCTCCTTTCCATACATATGCACTCTCCTGAAGAGAATTATAACTATTATTCACAAACATTTCGGCATAATTACGCTCCCTATAATTTCCTTTTCTAGAAAGAGAAACTGATAAATACACCAAGGTATTAAAAAACAAACTCCAAAAGAATGCATGAGTAACCGGTGTCATAAAATCTATTCCAAATAATTCATACGGTTTTAATAGTTCTATCCCAAAAGCTCCATTGCGAATAAAACCAGTATCGCCCAATATAATATCCATTACGAATGGTAAGATTAATGTATACACTGTTATCAATGTTCCCGTAATTATCGATGCTTTGGCGGCAATCGCCGAACCTCTGTTCCAAAACAATCCAATAAAAAATGCTGGTGCTAATTGCGATATAACTACAAAAGAAATTTGTCCGATTGAAAACAAAGATAATTGCACATTAAAATTAATATAAAACAAATAGGCTCCAACGATCAATATAAAGATTGCAGTTCTTCTAATGTTTTTAATATAATAAGCATTTCGTTCCGGATGACTTCTACTAAATTTATCAAGAAAACCATAAGGAATAATTAGATTATTACTTAGCATTACCGATAATGCCAATGTAGAAACTACTACCATAGAAATTACTGCAGAAAATCCTCCTAAAAAGACCAAAGTAGCCAGAAATATGTTATCATTTTGCAGTGGCAACAACAATGTATAATAATCCGGATTAAGATTATCGCCAAGACTTAATTTTCCTCCCCAAGCAACAAATATTACAAATAAATTAAATAACAAAAGATATAATGGAAATAACCAAATTGCATTCTTTAGGTGCTTTTCTGATGTATTTTCTATAACAGAAACCTGAAACTGTCTCGGTAATAGAAAAATAGCAAAAAACGACAATGCGATCATAAAATACCAATTAATACCGGCTTCTAAACCATTAAGTGTCGTAAGTGATTCAAAATTTTCAACTTTGGAAATTTTATCATAAATATCAGTGGTTCCATCAAATAAAAAATAAGTGACGTAAATCCCAATTGTTAAAAAGAAAACTAATTTTAAAACTGATTCTACTGCTACAGAAAACACAATTCCCTGTCTTCTTCTGGTAGCATCAGTAAGTTGAGTTCCAAAAAACGCCGCAAAAACAGCTAATAATAATGCTACGTAAAACGTAGTGTCTTGAAAAATTGAAGATGAAGAAAGACTTGTATCTATAGAAATAATCGCAAATGTTTCGGATACTGCTTTTAATTGCAATGAAATGTATGGTACAATACTGATCACACAAATTATAGTCACCAACGCTCCCAAGAATCGGTTATTACCATAGCGTAAAGAAACAAAATCAGCGATACTTGATATCTTTTGTTCCTTGGAGATTCTTATTATCTTTTTTAATACTATAATCCATAGAGGAAATGCAATTACCGGCCCCAAATATGTTGTCAAAAAGCTTATACCTGATGTAGCTGCAATCCCGACACTACCATAATATGTCCAAGCTGAACAATAAACCGCTAATGATAAAGTATATACATATGCATTATTGACCCAACTACTTTTCGCTTTTTTTTCTGCCCATAGAGCAATCCCAAACAAAAGTGCCAGGTATATTATAATTATGAATATTAAAATATAATTATTCATAATACTTCATTAAAATAATTGCAGCTATTAAAACTCCAATAGCCCAAATCAAAAAAATAGAAAAAAACATTATAGGAAACCCCAATACACTTCCTGAATGGTTAAATATTAACACCAATGGGATATTAAAAAGTAATAACAACACTAATGATAGTATGATCAATTTTTGTTGATGTCGTTTTTTCATGCAATATTATTATGCTTTTAAAGCCTATGCGATTAACAAAACTCACATAGGCCTCTATATCTTTTATTAATGATTTACGGCTTCTCCTGCTCCGCTCGGTATTCTAATATTTTCTACAATTTCTTGAACATCTTGGGGTGGCGCCGCAGTGAGTTTACAGACTACTATAGAAACTATAAAATTAATAACCATAGCTACTGCACCAAAACCTTCTGGAGAAATACCAAACCACCATTCACTAGATGAAGGAAGTGTTTCATCAAACCAACCTAATTTATATTTTATCATATACAACAGCATACATAAAATACCAACTACCATTCCGGCTATTGCACCTTCTTTATTCATTCTCTTATAAAAAATACCTAATACAATCGCTGGAAAAAATGATGCTGCTGCCAAGCCGAAGGCCAAGGCTACTACTGCTGCTACGAATCCAGGTGGATTAATACCAAAATAACCAGCAACACATACCGCTGCTACTGCAGAAAGACGTGCAGCGATCAGCTCTCCTTTTTCAGAAATATCCGGCTTAATCATTTTCTTTATCAAATCATGAGATACTGAAGAAGAAATCACAAGTAACAAACCAGCTGCTGTGGATAAAGCAGCTGCCAATCCTCCTGCAGCAACTAATGCTATTACCCAGTTTGGTAGATTTGCAATCTCAGGATTCGCTAAAACCATAATATCTCTATCTACAAAAAGTTCGTTTTTCGTAGCTGCATTAACATTTGTAATTACTCGTTCACCTTTTTCGCCGCGATTTTTTCCATCAAATACAGGTTTATTCTTATTTCCTTCCACTGCATGACCACTCGAATATTGGACTTGACCATCTTTGTTTTTATCTACCCATCCTAATAAACCAGTATCTTCCCAGTTTTTAAACCAAGCTGGCAGTTCTTCATACTTCTTATTCTGAACTGATTCTATCAAATTGGTTTTTGCAAAAACCGCAACTGCCGGTGCAGTTGTATATAAAATTGCAATTAAAAGAAGTGCATATCCCGCCGATTTACGAGCATCTTTTACTCGCTTTACCGTGAAAAAACGAACAATCACGTGTGGTAAACCTGCTGTACCAACCATTAAAGCCAATGTTATTGCAAAAACATCTAATAATGATTTAGAACCATCAGTATAAGCTGCAAAACCCAGTTCAGTACTAAGTCCGTCTAACTTATCTAATAAATACATTTCGGAGCCGTCAGTTACAGTACCTCCAAATCCTAATTGAGGAATTGGATTCCCTGTCATTTGAATAGAGATAAAAATTGCTGGAACCATAAAAGCAAATATCAAAACACAATATTGTGCTACTTGTGTATATGTAATTCCCTTCATTCCTCCTAATACCGCATAAAAAAGAACTATAATCATCCCAATGATTACACCTGTATTAATCTCAACTTCTAAAAAACGAGAAAAAACAATTCCCACGCCTCGCATCTGTCCTGCGACATAGGTAAAAGAAACCAACAAAGCACAGAACACCGCTACTGATCTAGCCGTTTTAGAATAATATCGATCGCCAATGAAATCTGGAACAGTAAATTTCCCGAATTTACGGAGATATGGTGCCAATAATAATGCCAACAGCACATAACCGCCAGTCCATCCCATTAAATAGACCGCACCGTCATATCCCGCAAAAGCAATGATTCCCGCCATGGAAATAAAAGAAGCAGCACTCATCCAATCCGCGGCTGTTGCCATACCATTAGCTAAAGGTGATACTCCACCTCCAGCAACATAAAATTCTTTGGTAGATCCCGCTCTTGACCAAATTGCAATACCTATATATAATGCAAACGTAATTCCTACGATAATATAAGTCCATAATTGAACATTCATAATTTTATATCTTAAATTGTTATTTTAATTTTATTTAACCTTTGGTTATTAAACACCAAGGTTAGTTACGAGCAATAAAGCCTCATTCAACGTGTGTGCTTAATTTTTAACCACAACAACAAAATCCTAATCAGTATCATATCCGTACTTTTTATCTAGCTTATTCATTAACCGAACATATACGAAAATCAAGATCACAAACACATAAATTGAACCTTGTTGAGCAAACCAAAAACCTAACCTAAAACCTCCAAGTCGAATATTATTTAAAGCATCTTTAAACAAAATTCCTGCTCCGTAAGAAACTAAAAACCAGATAGCAAGTAGTATAAAAAGGTATTTTACATTTTCCTTCCAGTACGCTTTTGCTTTTTTCCTTTTTTCTGTCATAATATTAGATTTTATAGATAAATCATTGCTTGCAACGTTAATAATCCTTGGGCACTATTATCGCCATATTTTGTGTTTTGATACTCTAGTGTTAATTTAGAGTTATGTCCGCTGATATATGCATTTGCTCCAATTCCAAAACTTGTAGCATTATCATCAATAGCATCTATAGATCTGGTTTTAAACAATGCATAAGGTTGAAACTTTATTTTCTTATCCGTATTAGGAATCACATACCCAACATGGCTATACAACATGGATCCTGTTTCATACGTTTGTCCTAAAGTAAAATCTTTTCCATAATCATTATTTTGATAGGTTGCATATGCCGTAATTGCAGAGCCATTACTTCCTATAGGTGCATCATAAAAAGCATCCACAGCTAATATAGCTACATCTTCTCCTTCTAATGTCCCATCATCGTTAGCAAGTACGCTACCATCTGGATGATAGAAGAATCCAGCACCAACATTAAAGACTTTCTTACCACCTAGGTATGTTCCTACTTTGTAAGGTAAGAAGTTTGATTCTTTATCCATAAAATTATACTCAAAATATCCAGCAAAGTTTTTACCTGCATCTTTAGATCCCAATAATCTGCGTCCTGCATAAACTGCCGAACCATTGACTACTGGATCTACCGCTTCTTGAAGGTTGTTTGTTATAGACTCATTAACGGATACTTGATATGAGAAATTACCAAAGGATCCTTTTGCATAAACTCCAATATGTCGAGCAAACTGATCAGATAAACCAATAGTTGCCCAAGATTGTCGATTATTATCTAAAGTCATTATATTTAAAGTACTCTGATTATTTAACCTAGAAATACCATTCCAATAGTGCAACCCTGCTCCTATTGCATGATTTGTTCCTAAACTATATTGCACCCACACACCGTGGAAGAATAATTGAGAACTTTCGCCCAGTCCGGTTGGACTTTGATTATCCGCATTTAAACTATTAAGCCCAAAATGAGTAAGAATAAGAAAGTCTTTATTGATTTGCGAATACAAAAGTATCCTTGCACGTCTAATACTAAAATTAGTATTACTTACGTCATCGGGGACATCATCATTATATTGAGCCCAAAATTGAGCCCACGATATTACTCTGAAATATTTAGACCCATCTTCATTAAGTTTCACTTTTAAACCACCAGTATAGTCTGGAGACCCCTGTGAATATGAATACTGAAAGAGAAATAGAAAAATCCCAACCAGCAATATAAATTGCTTTATCATAAAGTTTTAGAGATTAGATTAGTATTAAAATGATTGTGTGCACACTGCTAATCTCATAAAAAGAATGAGTTAACAAAAAAGTACTATACTTTTTTGTTAATTTAATATATCTAATTCCTAAATCGTTCCCATCTTATTAACATAAATTTATCTCCTAGTTCTGTAATTACGAAACCTGCTCCTGATAAATTAGTAGAGTTTTGAAAGTAAATCGACAACTCTGATCCACTGAGAATCTTATATGTAGGATGATAATTATGATTATAAGGCCTCTTTATATTATATTTTTTTACCCAATTCATAATACTAACATGAGACACCCCCAAAACCCGTTCGATTTCTCGATAAGTTAACCCTTCTAAATACAGTTGCAGCGCTTTATTAACATAATAATCATCGATTTTCTTACCTATCTTATTTACCGAAAAATAATAATTGCAGGATTTACACTTGTATCTTTGTCTATTAGAAACTATTCCACTTTTAATATATTTGTTAGATCCACAGTTTGGGCAGGTTTCGATTTTCATATATATTAAATTTGCATAAATATATTAATTTAGCAATAAAAATTTAACAAACAATTACATTAAACACCAACAAATACTAAAAATAAATGTTATTTATATATAAAATTCATAATAACGAATGATTTTATCGGAAATTAGTACAATCGTATTTCAAAAAAATGGCAGACGAATTAATAGATATTTTAGATAAAAATGCTGAATCTACTGGAGAAGTTAGATTAAAATCTGAAGCACATCAATTAGGATTATATCACGCTAGTGTTCATATATGGTTATATACTATAGATAAAAAAGTTTTAGTCCAACGACGCGCTGGGAATAAGGATACCTATCCAAACCTTTGGGATGTTTCTGTTGCTGGGCATATTGGTGCCGGAGAATTTAAAGAAGATTCTGCTATACGTGAGGTTGAAGAAGAAATTGGGTTATCTCTTAAAAAAACAGACTTAGAGTTTATTGGAAATTATCTATCAGAAAAGCAACCGAACGTTCATATAATAGATAATGAATTTCATTATGTGTATTTAGCTAAATTAACTAAGCCAATAGAGCACCTTACATTGCAGAAAGAAGAGGTTTGTGATGTTAAATTAATTCCTATTCAAGTTATTAAAAATCATCTGCAGGATTTAGAAATAAAAAAGGAATATGTGCCTCATGATATCGAATATTATAATTTCATTCTTAAAGAAATCACAAATCGATTCCAATAATGCCGCGATTACTACTAACTATCGTAAATTCAATTGAAACCATTTAAACTATAGTATTTTTGTATTGAAATAAACAAATCAATAAATAAAAACTATGAAAAATTTAAATAACAACACCGTAAAAGAACTAAATGTCTTATTAGCAGATTATCATTTGTACTATCAAAAGCTAAGAAACTTTCATTGGAATATTACCGGGCGTAATTTTTTTGAATTACATCTAAAATTTGAAGAGCTATATGAAGATGCTAAACTAAAAATTGACGAAATTGCTGAAAGAATTTTGACTCTTAGAGCAAAACCTATTAGTAATTATAGTTCTTACTTAACTACTTCATCTTTAGAAGAAGCTGAAACTAATTTAATAGATCATGAAATGGTAACAACTATACTTAAGGATCATGATACTATTTTAAAGCAATTAAGAGTTGTAACAAAAGAAGCTGAAGTAGCTGGAGATGAAGGTACCTTAGATATTACTGGCACATATATTGCTGATTTAGAAAAAACAAGTTGGATGTTAGACGCCTGGAATCAAAAAAGTTAAAACTTATATATTGAAACTAAAAATTTCCATTTTTTTAATAGGTATTACCCTATCTGTTAGTTGCCAAAAGAAAAGTCAACATGATTTTTTAAGTGTAAATCATTTATCAAATTCTTTAAAGGAAATATCTGGCGTAACCAGATTACCAAATGACTCACATCTATATGCTATTAATGATTCTGGAAATGATCATACACTTTTTCGTTTGCTTGAAAATGGAGAAATCTTAGATGAGATCAAAATCCCAAATAGCAAGAATATTGATTGGGAGGATTTGACCTATGATCATCAGAATAATTTATACATAGGAGATTTTGGGAATAATGAAAATAAGAGAAAGAAGCTTACCATTTATACTGTATCAGGAATTACATCAAATTCTCCTGAAACAAGCAGTATAGAGTTTACACTAGAAGATCAAAAAAAGTTTCCACCCTCTAAAAAGAAAAGAAATTTTGATATAGAAGCTTTCATATATAAAGATGGAAGCTTCTATCTTTTTACTAAAAACAGGAGTACTAAATTTAATGGTGAAACAAAATTATACAAACTCTTAAATACACCTGGAAAAAAGCAAGTTGCTAAACTAATTGGTACGTATAAAACATGTAGTGACCCTAATGACTGTTTTATATCTGGTGCCGCCATAAATTCCAAAGGAAATAAAATTGCTCTTCTTACTTATAACAAAATATTTATCTTATCAGACTTTGAAGGTGATCATCTATTTAATGGAAAAATTGAAAAGATAAAACTTAATCACTTCTCTCAAAAAGAAGGGATTTGTTTTAAAAATGACTCTACCTTATTTATTGTCGATGAGCGAAGAAAGAATTCCAAAGGAAAAATATATCAATATCAGCTAGAAAAATAATTACACTTAGTTATTCCAATCTTCCTCTAGCATAGCAAATTCATAATTATCTGACCAACCAGTTTTAAGTGGCAACACTTTTCTTTTATGACCTTCTCTAATCATCCCTATTTTTTCCAAAACTCTCACAGAACCTATATTATCTATAGCACAACCAGCTTCTACCCTATGCAATCCAATTTTTTCGAAACTAAATTTTAAAATTCTTTTAGCTGACTCCGTAGCATATCCCTTAGACCAATAATTAGGATGTAACTTGTACCAAATGAACCCTATACTATACTTAGGGTTTCCAATTTTTAGAGAAACTAAACCAATGAATTCTTTACTTGATTGTATATATATTGCAAAAACAAACTCTTTTCTCATTTCGAAATCATCTATCCATTCTTGAAGATATACATCTGTGACTTCTTTATTAGTAGGTATACCCAAAGCGTTATAAAGATCAACTTCTGGAACAGAGAGCAACTCATGAATTTTAGATAAATTTGACGTATCAACAATTTTTAATTGTAATCGATCAGTAAATAACTCCAACTCTTTCAAAATAATTTAAATTATAGATTATACAAGAACACTTACAAACTCTAAACTACCAAAATAAACAAAAAAGTTATTAACACTTAAGTACTTAAACTAAAGGTTTAACTTTTAATCGACAAAAACAGTAAAATCAGCACCAAACAAATCAAAAAAAGTAGTACAAAACTTACTTTTTAACAATTAACAAGAGATAAATACGCTTTTCATGTTGATTATTAGCACTTTATAGATTTTTTTATTAGTAAATTAGCTATTGAAGAATACTATATCGTCATACTATTTTTCTCTATATAACCCCAAAATCCTATCTATATATGAAAGCTTATCCAGCTTATCTCATGATGATATCTTTTTTTTCATCTGGTTTACTTTTTTCTCAACAAAACGTAACTAACGATGCTAACAAAGTTCATCAATACAAAACACAGGAAATTATAAATAATAACTCAAAAACTGTCGAAAAAAAATTAGCTTCTTCTAATATTAGAAAAGTTGAATTGATTGAGAAAACCAAAATAAACAATAAAAAAGTTAAGACTAATTTAGAACCTGTTAATAAATCAACGAAACCAATACCAAGAACTACTTTAGATTTATTTTAAAATAATAATTTGTTTTGTGAGCAATTCATTGCTCCTTAATAGAAACTCCTAATATTTCGCATCTTATATTGGGAGTTTCTTATTTATTACCATGTTTTACAAAATAATACTACTATAACAGATAACTATTTTTATTATAAATTTATAGAAAATCCAATCATATAAATGAATCCTCAACCTACTCAAACAAAAATATCAAGTGCACAACCTAATTTCTGGTTAATAATAAATTAGATTATTGAAAAACCGCCTGAGTTTAGTTCTTAGGTGGTTTTTAAAAACTTAGTCCTAATCCAAAAGTAAAACGTAAACCATCCTCACTACTAAACAAATTAAATTGTCCGGCAATTGTATCCAAAGCATTGACCCAAAATCCTCCTCCTATTGAATCGTGCCAATTATCCGCATCCTCACCATCAAACCATACTCTACCTATATCATAACCTCCATAAACCCCTAATTGCAATGGCAACAAACCTGTTTTAAATTTATTAAAACTATATCTAAGATCTCCGCTAAATGCTAATGCTTTATCTCCTGTAAAACGTTCTTCTCTAAAACCGCGTAAACTATTGATTCCTCCTAAAGTAGCCGCTTGATAAAATTCAAAATCATCTCCGATCAGAAATTCTGCTTGTACATCAGTTTTTAATACTAATTTTCTATTTTTAGTAATCGCGTTATAAAAACCTAATTTCGGACTTATATATCCAAAAGTTCTATCAGTATCATCTAAATTCATTTTAGAACCTCCTTGAAGTTTAAACAACATACCTCTAGTTGGATTAGCACTAATATCAAAACTTTTATACTCATAATTAACATCAATTCCAGCAAAGAACTTTCTTTCAAAAAAATCAGGATCCGATGTTACTAAACCTAATCCAGAAGTAATAAATCGTCCTTGAGAATCTTGTACTTCTACGCCTTCGTAGGATGCTGTAACAGTAAAGCCATTACCGTATCTACCATTTTTACCAATTCCAACATTTAGACCCCAAATACCCGTTTTGACGCGATTATAATCCAAGCCAAGATCATCATCAAGGTTCACTGTATTATTACCAAAACCAAAAAAGTTTTGCGCAAAATTTTCACTTGTATATTTTCCACCAATTACTAACCTCCAATCTCCTACTGCATTTAAGAATTCTCCCTTATAAGAGATATCATATCCTTCTGTAGCAAAATAATACGCTGCTTTAATCGTATGCTTACTCTGGTAGGGATTATTATTAAAACCTCTTACTGTATAAACATCGGTAACGTTTATATTAACTCCATCATCTGGATTAAACCCTATTAGTGGTGTCAATGTATTTGTCTTATCTATATACTTATTATAATCATAGGTGTTATGATTATAATTATTACTAAAGATAAATTTAGCTCCACCTTTTTTAACAACTGTATTAGGTTTTGACTTATGATCATAAACTCTTATTTGCCGCCCATTTTCTATTGTGTATTTATCATTATTTTGTCCTCCGACTATTCTCGTACAAATAGGGTTACTTCCTTTTCCGGTAACTATAAATTCATCATCATCATCCAAACCATATATCCATATTTCTTTAGTCTCTTTAGATAAAATAGTTCTTTCATAAAATGGTTCTTGAGGAACTCCATCTTTTATCCTTGAAATTTTAACGGTTGTACTATTATCGTTTCTTATTATTTCAAAACGATCGTCTTTATCCGTTCCTCTAATAATCACCTGTTTAGAAAGGTATTTATAATATCTCTCTGCTATATCTTCAATATTATCTCTTCTCTTTCTTAAATAGCCTTTAATTCTTTCTATCGTTGCATCCTGTAACTCTACAGGCAGGTTACTAAACGCTTTATCTATAGCTTCGTCATTAAGATTATCTTTAATATAATTTGCTTCTTCTAGCCATATTTTCTTACCAGAATTTTGTGCAAAAGTTCGATCTAATCTAATTCCTGACTCATTAATCCATCTTACATTTTTTAATTCGCCTTGATATACTTGAAACTTACGCGTAATAGGAACAATAAACTTTATAACACCTAAAAGTCCACCATCGTAATTAGAAAAGACTTGATCTCGATCTTTAGGAATTGGACGATATAATTTTCCTTTTTTTGTATCAAAACGAGACCATCTCCATTGATCAGAATGTCTGTCCCAATCCCCTAAAATCATATCAAACAATCTTGTTCGGATATAATGTGCTTCATCCATTTGATACTCTTCATCTTTTCTCAAATTTTTAAGTAAGTCATCTGTGCCTTCTATATCATCTGGCCTACCAAATGACGCTAAATCTTTGTGTTCTTTTCCAGGTCTTTCTTCCAGAAAATACATTTCATCACCAAAATCTTTGTTGTACTGTCCTAATGCTGGATGTTTAGGAATATAATACACTTTCGAGTTTGCATGATATACGTCGATTGCGTCCGCCAATCCGCCAACAACTAAAAATGCATAAGGATAACTAGAAGTATAGAAATCAGATAGAAGTTCTTCTGTAAAAGTGTCATCAAAATCGTCTTCTAAATATGTATCTTTAAATGCTCCTTTTTGCAGAAACTGAGTAACACTTTTTCTCATAGCCCTTAAACTATAACGTTTCCCTGTGCTATCTATCAGACGTAGTGATCTAGTAACTTGTCCTCCTCCTCGTCTATCAATAGTAAATCCTCCTAACAACGTATCTAGTGTAGCTATAGGAATTTTAATATCTGTACTGTAAACCTTTCTATAATGATCTCCCCATAAAGATTGATAAAAATTAGACTTTGCTGTTTCTTCTTTATTATATATGGCTGCAGAAATATCATTATCAAAAGAATTACTCAAATTACCACTATCATAATTTTCTGGTTGTTTATGTACATCTGTTTGATATACCAATTTTATTTCTCCTTCTTCATTTCCATAAAAACGTACATTTGAGGAGCCATCTTTATAAACATCTAAAACTGCAAAACCTTGATTTGGGTAAGAGAACAATCCATCTTTTCCCAAAGTAGCTGCAGAAGCTTTGGATCCTGATCCTGAAACTATCTGCTTTAACCCTTTACTGTCAATGTATTGTAATGAATGTTCATGTCCAGAAGCAAAAATAACTCTTTCACTATCCCTCGCCATAGTGGATAATCTTCTCATTAATTTATTATAACTTTCATTATACCTATCCTGAGGAGAAACACCTCCTTGTGACCTTATTTGAGTAACCAAAGAACCTAAGATAGGAAGAGGAATTTTCTTTTTAGAAGGAAATATATGACTCTTAAAACTGTATTTCCCTCCGTGTGGGCCATTTGTAAACATCGGATGATGCATTGCTACTAAAACAGTTTTTCCATTATGCTTTTTAAGCTCACCTTGTATTTCATTTAAAAACTTATCTCTAGTTTTTATTTCACAATTATCATTTATTGTAGGGTTTTTATTCCAATCAGCAAGATACCATTGCGTATCTAAAATAAGTAATTGAATTTGGTCACTTACTTCGATACTCTCAATAGGACATCCTTTTGAGGGTAAAAAAGATCTTTTATTACTTAACTTTTTTCTTACGTATTTTTCTTCTCGTCTTAAACCTTTTACCCCATCATTGTACCAATCATGATTTCCCGGAATAAAAACTACATCTCCTTTAAAAGAATCAGCAGCTTCTACCTGTGCATCTATCCTATGCTCTGACAAGGCTCTATATTCTGATCCTTTTTCGGGCATCCCTTTCTGATATATATTATCCCCAAGGTAAATAAGGTAATCGTCAACAGTATTTTCTTTTTCTACAATTTGTTTTAACGCTTCTAATCCAGCTGTGCTTTGGTTCATTGAGGCATTTCCTGCATCTCCAACCAAATAGAAACTTTTTTCTATTTCTTTATTAGGTAATTTTTTTGGGAAATTTTCGTCTAAATATTGAGTCTGATATGTTGCGCAAGAGTTTAATAATAAAATTGAAATGATTAAGAACGTTTGTATATTTTTATTCATAATGGAGTACATTCATTTTTTTTAATTATTTTGGTTACTGAAAAATTATAACATGAACGAGTTAGTTGAAAAAACTGATAATTTTGTTTCTGAACTTTTTACTAAAAAACTTCCTGAAACCTGTATCTATCATAATTATACACATACCAAAAGAGTATTTAAAAGTACGAAAGAAATCATTGACAATACTAATATTTCAGAAGAAGATAAAGATATATTATTATTGACCGCATTACTTCACGATACAGGCTATTCTGAAAGCCTTGATAATCACGAGGAACACAGTGTTATTATCTCTAAAGCCTTTTTAAAAGAACAAAATATTTCTGACGATATTATTAATAAAGTATCTTCTTTGATATTGGCAACAAAAATGGAGCACAAACCAAATAATTTATTAGAGAAAATTATTAGAGATGCCGATGCTTCTCACTTGGCTAAAGGGTATTTTAAGGAAACTAGTGAATTTTTAAGACAGGAATTTGAGTTTAGCAACAAAGAAAAATATAGTAGCGCTGACTGGTTAAAGATTAATATCGATTTCTTAAAAAACAAACACGAATTTTACACAGAATATGCTTTAAAGAATTGGCAACCAAAAAAAGAAGAACATCTATTAGAAATACTTAATGAACAAACAGCTTTAAAAAAGAAAAAGAAAAAAGCCAAGTTGAAAAAGTTAGTTAAAGAAGAAAGTCCTGAAAAAGGCATACAAACCCTGTTTAGAGTAACTCTTAGAAACCATTTAAAACTAAGTGATATTGCAGATACCAAAGCGAATATCTTATTATCTGTCAATGCTATTATCATTTCATTAGCACTATCTAATTTAATTCCTAAACTAGATAATCCTTCTAACCAATATTTAATTTATCCAACACTAATATTTATCGTATTTAGTATAATATCGATGTTATTATCGGTATTGGCTACAAGACCTAATGTTACTAGTGGAGAATTTACACGCAAGGAAATAGAAGAAAAGAAGGTTAATCTTTTATTCTTTGGTAATTTTCATAAAATGCCTCTTAATGATTACAAATCGGCGATGCATGAACTTATGGATGACAAGGAGTATATTTATGATACAATGATAAAAGATTTATACTTTTTGGGTAAGGTACTACATAGAAAATATAAAATCCTCAGAATTACTTATACCGTTTTTATGATTGGCTTTATTACTTCGGCATTATCCTTTGTAATTGCATTCAACACATTACAATAAAAGAAGTTATTTATTAATTTCTTTCATTAAATCTTCATAGGTATAATATTCTTTATCCTCTTTATTCTTGTTATAAAGAATATTCACTCTCAATGCTTTTAACCCAGTAACACCTTGTAAATCGTCCAATTCTACCACTTCTATCTCATCTTCTAAATAATTCTTGGACTGTAAGAAGTTGATATATTTGATGTATTCCTTTTCATCAGTACGCTGAGAATAGACAACAACCAATTTTCCTTTTTCAGTGATTCTCTGGTTTGTACCTTTAATCTTAGCTTTATCTACTCTTTTCTTAACTACTTCATATCTTGCATTATAAGTACCATCAACATCAAAACGCTTTTCATCCATTCTAAATCTTACTGATAATGAAGCATTAAAAACCAGTACCATAGAAGCTACATCCAACGGAACAGGTAAATCTTGTTTTAGTTGGTAGTACTCATTCTCCATTTCACACATTACCTGTAACTGCCATAACCTAAGGTTATAAAGATATATTTTATTGAAACTATTCTGTTTAGTAATAGACTCACCTATGTACATATTATGCTCTACTCCGTCAGTTTTAAATCGTTCAAAATAATGCGGGTACATTTTTTGGGCTTCCTTTTGTTTTTCATCTAACAATGCTGCCATCTTTTTATTAATCAACATAACAGATTCATCGTACGCTTTTCTATGCTTATATAACATTTTAGTACTTTTATCTAATGAATTATTATATTGATTTATCAATCCCTCTAGTTCGATATTAGTTCCCTTTAAATGTTTGAATAACGGCTTAATTTCATTTTTTATAAAATTAAGAATTCGTTGTTCTGTATCTACCTGTAACTGAGAAGAAACTGAATTTATATAATTCTCTATTCTAAATTTAATTTGATCATAAATTGGTAAAGAATCTATTTCTCTAACCTTATTAATAACCTTGGCAATAGCCTTTAATTGAAGAATTAAATCCTTTTGAACCGAACCATTTCGCGCCTCAGAAGATCCTTTGATATCAATCTGTCCAAATAAAGGATATACATCTTCAAAAACCACTTCTCTAAAAGAAGTTGGATTTTCTTCTACTTTAGATAAAATAAAACGCTTAGCTTCTTGTCTAAATTTCCAATATACACTTGGATGTATAGAAGTACATTCTTGTTGGATAACCAGCTCTAATTCATCTTCGGCTTTAGCTTTAGATCTTAAAACGGAATCTACTAGATACGGCATAATATCCAACAATTTGTTGGCATTGATACTATTTAACTCCTTAATATTAGGCGAAACAATTTCTAAAACTCCTAAAAGCTTTCCATTATCCTCGATTGGCGCTATAATTGCGCTTTTAATATTTTGCTTTGCCAGATTGCTGTACATAAGTTCATCTGGATAAGCATCGTGTATTTTTTGAATATTAGAAACTGCGAAAGGTTCTGATTTTTCAAATAGATATTGATAAGTTCCTTTACACAATGCTGTCTCACAACAGTCAGAAAACTTATCATATAGAATATAACTATCTATAGTTTTAAAAGGAACTCGTTCTAAAACTCTTTCTTCCTCGTTATAGTTAGAAAAACCAACTTTAATCTCAGGAAGGTTAAATATTCCTCTAAAAATATTCTGAAAACTTCCTATAAAATCTCCTTGTGTCTTATCGTACTTTAAAAGACTTGTTTTAAATTCTGATAAAGAAACATCCGCAGTTACATCAAATAAATTTGCGATAACAATTCCTTTAAATATCCAACTGTTAGGAGGAAACTTTTCTTTCCAAATCTCTACATTATCAAAATTATCAATTAAAACAGCAACATCTTCATCAGTAATATCTCTTGCATTATCTGTTTTAATTACTTCAATAAAATCACCGTTGTACAAAATTCTATAATGACGCATTATACCAGATGCATCTGGTATATCATAAAAGAAAGGTCTTCTAAAATCAATTTTATAACCGTAATATTGACTCAAAATTATACTACAACCCATTATAAAATAATGGTCTTCATCTAAATTTTTAATTTGTGGTTCAAAATCAGAACCCGCTGCCTTTACAATATTCTTGTAACGTTCAGTAGATTTTACTACTGTATTATTAAAAGGTATTGTTGCAATCTTTATTTCATTTTTTTGTAAAATTTGAGCAAAAGAATCTTCCAAAACGAATTCTATTTGCGGCAACAACTCTTGCACCCGTTCTTCTGTTCTTATCCCTTCTTCTAACTCCGGATAATCTTCAGCAATTTTTAAAATACTTTCCGCACGATCACGCAGTAATTTATTATCACTTTTTAAAAACTCTCTGTATTGGTCAAAGAATGAAGAGAAACTTATCCTAATATCCAACGGAAATTCATGCTCCAGCACCTTCATAACGGTTTATTTACGGTAGTTTAACAAAAATAACACAAAACCTTGTCACTTAATATCGGTATTAACAATTAATTAATTGAAAAGCTTACTTTATAAGACATTTATCAATAATTAATAGACGAATATTAATGTTCAACTAGGACTAAAAACAACAAAAAAATAATTTTCTTAGTAATTTCAGAACAAAACCCCATATTATCTATCTCATTAGACTCCAAACAAATGGTTTTTGTTACACCTATTACATTTTTTTATCTCCTTTATTTTCAGAATACAAATTAAATATTAACAAATACTTATATTTAAAAGTTAATTTTTGGGGTTTAAGGTCCATATTACATATTTTTACAGATCAAAAAAGAAATAGAATGAAAAAAATAGTACTGCTTGCTCTCGTATTGTTAATTGCAGCATGTCAAAAAGAGGAAAAGGGATATTCAATTACAGCTGAAACAAATGGGTTTGAAGATGGAGTTACAGTATATGTGAATGCAATAAACCAGTCAAACAGACCTACTATCATAGATTCTACTACGATACAGCAAGGTAAATTTTCGATATCATTACCTGTGGTAGAAGATAATGATTTTAATTATTTAACCTTTAATGGGACGCCGCAAAATGTATTATTCCTTGCTGAAAACAATCCCATTAAAATGACTATCTACAAGGATAGTTTGCGATCTTCAATTATTAAGGGAGGACCTGAAAATCAATTATTTTTCAAGTACTTAAGTAAGATGATTGATTTTGGGAAAGAAAAACAAGAACTTAGTAATCAATATCAGATAGCCTCTAAGTTAAAAGAAACAGGAAAAACAGTTAATTTATCTAGAAAATTGCAAAAGATACGTGTTGACGAAAATAAATACAGAAGAGAAATTGCTGAAAACAATCCAAATTCGTTAGTAGCAGTAATGGCGCTTACAGATTTATTAAATCTAAAAGCTGCTCCCGCAAAACAAATTAAAAAAATATATGCTACTGTCCAGGACACCTTAAAAACATCACGATTAGGTAAAAACCTAGATCGATTAATTACAGCTTCTATTGGTAAAATAGATATAGGTAGTGAGGCTGAAGATTTTTCTGCTCCTAATCCTGAGGGAAAAATGGTTTCTCTTAAAGAATCCATGGGTAAAATTACTATAATTGATTTTTGGGCATCTTGGTGTAAACCTTGTAGAGCAGAGAATCCTAATGTAGTTAGAGTTTATAATAAATATCATGATAAAGGGTTAAATATTATAGGAGTTTCTCTGGATAGAAAAAAAGACCATTGGACAACAGCAATCGATCAAGATAATTTAGAATGGAATCACGTATCCCACCTAAAATTTTGGCAAGATCCAATAGCAAAAGCCTATGGAGTAAGATCAATCCCCGCTACTTTTATTATCGATGATAAAGGGAACGTAATTGCTAAAAACCTTAGAGGACCTGCTTTAGAAACAAAAATTTCAGAATTATTAGGAGAAGAATCTCTGTAGATTCGGAACGATAACAATTTAAATAAAAAAAGATCTGATAATCAGATCTTTTTTTATTTAAAGTTTCCCGAGTCGTTGCATGACAAACAAAACAATTATGGGGATTGCTAACAACCCTATCATTAAAAGGTTTTCTTGAAACAAAAAAGGGGCAAGAATTAATGTCACTACATATCCTCCAACTGCTCCACCAAAATGGGCGTCGTGTCCAATATTACCAGACCTACTCTTCATCCCATAAATTGAATATAGCAAATATCCAATACCAAAAATATAGGCAGGAATAGGAATAGGAATAAACATCAGATACAATTTCATTCCTGGTTGAAATAATATTGCTGAAAAAATAATTCCAGAAACAGCTCCACTAGCTCCAACAGCACTATAATGATACTCATCCTTATGAAAAAAGAGAGAAAACAAGTTCCCTACAATCAAGCTACAAAAATAGATTACAAGAAACTTAATATTTCCTAATGCATTAAGAACTACTGGTGCAAAAAAGTATAAGGTAAACATATTAAAAAATAAATGCATATGATCTACATGCAAAAAACCAGAAGTAAGCATTCGTATTTGCTCACCACGTCTTATACCTCCAATATTAAACTTATAGCGTTCCAAAAAAGAAAAATCATTTAATCCCTTTAAAGAAACTAGCACATTTACCAATATAATGGCAATTACTACTACATCAAGATTTAGCATACATAATATTTTATCATCCAAATATAATATATATTTCAACCCAATGAGTATCGAATTTATTTAGAAATAAGATGATTTTATAGTTTAGTAATAGTAAGCTAAAATAGATTATCTTTAGCCGCTAAAAATAGAATTTAATGCAATTAGTGATTTATAGTTTAGTATATCCCATACTTTGGATCATATCTAAACTACCTTGGAGATTATTTTACTTGTTTTCAACTTGTGTTTACATCCTTACTTATCATATTGTAAGGTATCGAAGAAAAACAGTAACAGAAAATCTAAACTTAGCTTTTCCCGATAAGGATACCAAGGAAATAAATCGTATTCGAAAAGCTTCGTATAAACATATGTGTGATATGTTCTTAGAAATGATTCGTTCTTTATCTATAAGTGAAAAAGAAATCGTAAAACGTTTTCATATTACCAACCTAGATGCTATAGTAGACTTAGAGAATAAAAATAAAAGTATCATTGCGATGATGGGGCATTATAATAGTTATGAATGGACCAATTCGATTGATTTAATAAGTAAGTTTAGATGCGTTGGGATTTACAAACCTATCAAGAACAAATATTTTGACAAGTTAGTACATAGAATTAGGGGCAGATTTAACTCTAGATTAATTCCAAGCGCTAAAGTTTTCAGAGAAATGACGATGGATCAAAGAAAGGAGAATCCTGAATTAAGTTTATATGGTTTAATTTCTGATCAATCACCTAAACTAAATAATGCAACATTCTGGACAGACTTTATGGGAATAAAGGTACCGGCATTTGTAGGAGGAGAAGTTCTTTCTAGAAGATTAGGTCTTAGTATATTTTATCTTCACGTAGAGAAGATAAAAAGAGGGTATTATGAGGCAACTTTGATTCCAATTTCTGAAGATCCAAAAAATGAAGATGAATATGCTATTACCAAGAAATTCACAAAACTACTTGAAGAACAAATCAAGCATAAACCGGAGAATTATTTATGGACTCATAAACGATGGAAACATCGCAATGCTAAACCTCCTAAGGATGCTGTAATTGCTTAAAATTTCACTTTTATTTAAGATTATACTAAGATTTTTGAACCTCAAATAATTTTATATTTGTAGGCTAAATTAACATAATGCAACTATTGGTATATCGCCTTGTGTATCCAATTTTATGGATTATTTCTAAACTACCGTGGCGTCTGTTTTATATGTTTTCTACCGGTGTATACATTCTTGTATATCACATTATTGCATATAGAAAGAAAGCTGTAACAGAGAACCTGACACTGGTTTTTCCTGAAAAATCTTCTGAAGAGATCTCCAAAATAAGAAAAGCTTTTTATAAACATATGTGCGATATGTTTTTAGAAATGATTAAATCAATTTCTATAAGTGATAAGGACCTTCTGGATAGGTTTAAAATTATTGATATCGAATCTCTTAAAAAACTAGAAGCAAAAAACAAAAGTATAGTAGTCCTAATGGCGCATTATGCCAGTTATGAATGGGCTACAGTTACACAATTATTAATTAATTTCCCGACAGTCGGTGTTTATAAACAAGTTAAAAACAAATACTTTGACCAACTTGTACATCGCATAAGAAAGCGATATGATGCACGACTTATTGCTAGTTATAACGCTATGAAAGAAATTACAAGAGATAAGGTTAATGGTAAACTATGTTCTTATGCATTCTTATCTGATCAATCACCAAGTTTGACAAAAGCAACATATTGGACCGATTTTATGGGTATCAAAGTACCTACCCATGTTGGTGGAGCTGTATTAGCTAAAAGACTAGACATGTCCGTTGCCTATTTACAGGTAGAAAAAATAAAGAGAGGGTATTACCAAGCTAGATTTATTCCAATTACAGAAAATGCAAAAAACTGCGAAGATTTTTATATTGTGGAAACTTACTTAAGAATGGTAGAGGAACAAATCCGTAAAGCTCCGGAATATTATTTGTGGACACACAAGCGATGGAAACATCGTAATGCAGAAATACCTAAAGATGCAACAGTACATTAATCAAACACTCTTGTCAATTGGATTAACAAGAGTGCTCTAAAAATAATATTAAATTCCTGCTATTTCTTTAAGAGTAGCGATTGTATCATTTGCTAATTGATCCGCTTTTTCCTGACTTAAAGCTTCTGTATATATTCTAATAATAGGTTCTGTATTACTTTTTCTTAGATGAACCCAAGAATCACTAAAATCCACTTTTACACCATCAACCGTACTAACTTCTTCCGTTACATGTTTATTATGAAATCCTTTTAAAATTTCATCAACATTTAATTCTGGAGTTAATTGCACCTTATTTTTACTCATAAAATACGATGGGTAACTATTACGTAACGCACTTACACTACACTTTTTCTCTGCCAAGTGTGTTAAAAACAATGCAACACCAACTAGAGAATCTCTTCCATAATGTAACTCTGGATAAATAATACCACCATTTCCTTCTCCCCCAATGATTGCATTATTAGCTTTCATTTTTGAAACTACATTCACCTCTCCTACTGCACTGGCTTCATAAGTACCATTATGTTTTTCGGTAACATCTCTTAATGCTCTACTAGAAGATAAATTAGATACTGTATTACCTGGCGTCTTACCTAGTACGAAATCCGCACATGCAACTAATGTATATTCTTCTCCAAACATTTCTCCATCTTCACTCATAAATGCTAAACGATCAACATCAGGGTCTACAGTAAGACCAAAATCTGCTTTTTCCTTTACAACAAGTTCTGATAAATCGGTTAAATGTTCTTTTAGAGGTTCTGGATTATGTGGGAAATGGCCATTAGGCTCACAATAAAGTTCTACTACCTCAACCCCCATCTTTTTAAGTAGTTTCGGAATAGCTATTCCCCCAGTAGAATTAACTGCATCCACAACAACTTTAAAACCTGCTTCTTTAACGATTTCTGAGTTCACTAAAGAAAGATTCAACACCTCTTCAATATGCTTATCAATATAAGTATCATTTGTTGTTATTGAACCTAAGTCATCTACTTCTGCAAAATGATAATCATCATTTTCTGCTATGTCTAAAATCTTTTTTCCATTTTCTGCATTCAAGAACTCTCCCTTACCATCTAATAACTTAAGTGCATTCCACTGTTTTGGATTATGACTTGCGGTTAAGATGATTCCTCCATCTGCTTTTTCTAAAGGAACTGCTACCTCGACAGTAGGAGTGGTTGACAATCCTAAATCCACAACATGAATACCTAAACCTATTAATCCATTCATTACTAATTGCTGAATCATTGATCCAGAAATACGGGCATCTCTACCAACAACTACGATAGGATGTTCTTTATTGGTCTCTGCTTTTAGCCAGCTTCCATACGCTGATGCAAATTTAACTGCGTCTATAGGTGTTAAATTATCTCCTACTTTTCCCCCAATAGTTCCGCGAATACCAGATATTGATTTGATTAATGTCATATATCGATTGATTATTTTTTGTTTTTAACAAATGTACGTGCTACAAGTCATTACCACAACCCTATGATTAAAGTTTACATAAAAACAATAACAACTTTCTAAAAAATTGTAAATTCACCTAATGAATTTTTTAGCCCATATCTACCTTTCTGGAGAAGATCAAGAACTTAAAATAGGTAATTTTATTGCCGATTCTGTTAAAGGAAAAAAGTTTGCTCAATTCCCAGAACGGATACAACAAGGTATTACTCTACATCGTAAAATAGACTCATATACCGATAGTCATCCAATTGTAAGAGAAAGTGTTTTGAGATTATTCCCAAAATATGGACACTACAGCACTGTTATCGTGGACATATTATATGATCATTATTTAGCTGCATATTGGAGTGATTATTCTAAAATTCCATTAGATAAATATGTCTCTGATTTCTATACGTTATTACAAGAATATTATGAAGTTCTTCCAAAACGAGTACAGGATTTTCTTCCCTATATGTTTCGTGACAATTGGCTACTTAGTTATGCTACAATTCCAGGGATAGGAAGAATTCTTTATCAAATGAACCATCGCACTAAAAACAAATCAAAAATGAACTTTGCCGTTGTAGAACTAGAACAGTATTACAATGAGTTCGAAAAAGAATTCCGATCTTTCTTTGAAGAATTAGAGTTGTTTACAAAAAATGAAATGAGAACGCTGTGAAAATATTATATCTTTTTTTATTGCTCCTGATATTTTCTTGTAATAAAAGAGAAAGCAATGTTACAATAAAAAACATATGTGATGAAGAAGTCATTACAACTACTAAAAATGGATATACCAAAAATTACTATCCTAATTCAATAAACTTAGAAAGTCTTGGCCATTATAATAACGGAATTAAACAAGGCTTTTGGAAATATTTTTATCGAAACGGAAATGTAAAAATAGAAGGGCATTATCAAAACGGTAAAAAACAAGGATATTGGAAAGAATATCACACCAATGGAAATGTAAAGTCTGAGGGACATATAGATAATTGCAAACCTTCGGGTTATTGGAAATTTTATGATAAAAAAAACAACACAATTAAAGAAATTAATTACTAAAAAAACATCTAACACTATGCGATTACTTTATCTTTTACTTTTTATTCTAGTTATCTCATGTAAGACCAATCCAGAATCAGAACAAGAAATTGTTTCTGAAACAAAACCTGTTTTTGGTGTAATTGAAAAAAATGCGATGGTTGTATCTGCACGAGAAGAAGCTTCTAAAATTGGTAAAGATATTCTCCAGAAAGGTGGTAATGCATTTGATGCTATGGTAGCTACAGAAATGGCATTGGCAGTTTCTTACCCGTATGCCGGTAATCTAGGAGGTGGTGGGTTTATGGTATATAGAAAAGCTAATGGAGAAACTGGCGCTATTGATTATCGTGAAAAAGCTCCTCTCGCCGCATTTAAAGATATGTATCTCGATGAAAATGGAGATCCAATCCCAGAAAAAAGTCAACTAGGTTCTTTAGCTGTAGGTGTTCCTGGCACAATCGCTGGTATTTTCGAAGTACACGAAAAATTTGGAACACTCTCTATAGAAGAGCTGTTAACTCCTGTGGTAGAACTTGCTAAAAAAGGGTATGTAATTACAGAAAATCAAGAAAAACGGCTTAACCACTTTAAAGACCTATTTATTGAAACCAATAAAGACACCATTCTTTATGCTCAGACAATTAAAGCAAATGACACCCTTAAAAATCCAATGTTAGCAAAAACACTTGAGCGAATTATTAAGAATGGAAAAAATGAATTTTATAAAGGAGAAACGGGAGAAAAATTAGTTGCTTATATCCAATCACAAGGTGGAATAATGACTATGGAGGATCTAAGCAAATACCAAGCTAAATGGCGGGATCCAGTTAAATTCTCATATAAAGATTTAAATATCATATCAATGTCTCCTCCTTCTAGTGGTGGAGTATGCTTAGCGCAAATCATGAAGATGATTGAACCCTACGACCTTAGTACGTACGGACATAATTCTTTAAAATCGATACAAGTAATAACAGAAGCAGAAAGAAGAGCTTATGCAGATAGAAGCTTCTATTTAGGTGATCCAGATTTTGTAAAAATTCCAATCGACACTTTAATAAGTGATGCATACTTATCCGAAAGAATGAATGATTTCGATATGGATAAAGCTACTTTATCTACAGATCTTAGCTACGGAAGTATTCCTGGATATGAAAGTAGTGAGACTACTCATTATTCTATCGTTGATCAATTCGGAAATGCAATTTCTGTAACTACAACATTAAATGGCGCGTATGGCTCTAAACTTTTTGTTCCTGAACTAGGTTTCTTTCTAAATAATGAAATGGATGATTTTAGTGCTAAACCTGGAACTCCTAATATGTTTGGGCTTCTAGGAGCTGAAGCTAATGCAATTGCTCCAGAAAAAAGAATGCTTAGTTCAATGACTCCAACCCTAGTCGAAAAAGATGGTGAATTATGGATGTCCGTTGGAACTCCTGGAGGATCTACTATTATCACATCAGTTTTACAAACTATCTTAAATGTTAAAGAATATGGAATGACCATGCAAGACGCAGTAAATGCACCTCGTTTTCATCACCAATGGCTGCCAGATGTTGTTATTTTTGAACCTAATTCATTTGACAAAAATGTGCTAGATAGCTTAAGAAGTAAAGGATACAAGACAAACGAAGAACAAAGTAGAATTATTGGTAAAGTAGATGGCATTTTAGTATTATCTGATGGAACTTTAGAAGGAGGTGCTGATAAACGCGGAGATGATACGGCAGTTGGATTTTAAAATCAAATCTTCGTTTTACCAAAAAACAAAAACCATATATTATTCTAAACTTGTTAACTATAAAACACCACTATTACTATAAAAAAAGTTAAAAAATTTAAATTATCACAACAAAAACAAACTTCATAGCCCTTTATTCAGAGCTAATGCAACAATATTATCATTAATTGCAACAATTATTACACTAGAGATTTATCCTTAAGAATACATTAGTGGAAACTTAATTAACATTGTTAAAACGTAAACAGATTTTAAAAAAATACAATGTTTAAAATATGTAATTATGATTAAAAAATTATTTTCACTCCTACTATGCTTATGCTCTATTTTTAGCGTAACCGCGCAATATTCTATTAGTTATGATTCTGCAGATCCTGTTACTGTTGTTGCCGGTCAATCTATAACATTAAATTATACATACTCGGCATCCATGGAGGTTGGTGCTCAATTTCAGATTTTTGAAACTGATAATTCAGGTATTTTCGGAGGCGCTACAGCTATAGGAACCGCAGTAGCTGAATTTCCTACGCTAGATGCAGGAACAGATGTTATGGGTACAATTACTCTTAATATCCCAGCCAATTTGCCATTAAGTTCTTCCCTTTCCGGAACGGAATATCGTATTTTCGGAAAACTATCTTCCGAAGCAAACTCTGATGCTACAGCGGATGTAACCTGGGATACTGGAGGAGTATATCCTTCAATAATAGTTACATCTCCTCCTTATTCTATAACATACGACTCTGCAAATCCAGTTACTGTAGCTGCTGGAGAATCTATTACATTAAATTATACATATACAGCATCTATGGATGTTGCTACACAATTTCAAATTTTCGAGGCTGATGTTCCAGGTATTTTTGGCGGAACTACTGCAAACGGTACTGCTGTAATTGTTACTCCGACTGTTGTAGCAGGAACAGATATATCAACTACAGTTACTCTTGACATACCGTCAGACCTCCCAATAAGTGCATCACTTTCAGGAACCAAGTATTACATTTTTGGAAAATTGTCTTCTGCAGATAATCCAGATGCTAGTTCTGATGCGGATTGGAGCGTATCTGGAGAATACCCAGAAATTACTATTTCACCTGTACTTAGCACTAGTGATTTCACCACTTTCGATAGAGATAAATTATACTTTAATAATACTTCGGCATCTTTAGTAATCAATGATGTAAATGAAATAAAGTCTTTAAGTATTTATAACATTATAGGTAAAAAAGTATATGAAGTTGAAGATGTAAAAAACACCACAAATATCAACTTATCAACGCTCCCAAAAGGGTTATATATTGCACGATCTGATTCGAAATTCTTAAAATTTATTAGATAAAATATAACAGAATTAAAAAATATTAAGGTCAAAAAATAAACAAAAAGCCAATGATGCATTTCATTGGCTTTATTTATCGTAAAACATTATCTATTTAATGAATTCAATACTTCGAAAAGCAGCTGTTACCTTATAACTTCGAATGATAGGTGTTTGTAACTTCTCTTCTTTTCCCAGAAGAAAGCAAGGGGATTTCATCTACATACAATATATCTATACGAGCATTTTGACCCAAATACCCTTTAAATTCTTCTAACATAGTAGCTTCATCCACTTTCTTATCCGTATTTAATTTGATCTTATAGCTCTTTTCACCATACTGAACCAACTGAAACTGTTTATAATCACCATATTTACATAGCTTATAAGAAACATGAGAAGGAACTATACCTCCTTTAGTATCATAAATCAAATCTAATTTTCTACCCTCAATTGACGAGAGATAACTGATATTATTTTTATCTAAACTTACAACTCCTATATCTCCTGTATCATATCGAATTATTGGCATTGCATAATTATGTAAATCAGTAACAATAATTCTCCCCCTTTCACCTGGAGACACTGGAACATCTTTATAGAAATCAAAAACCTCAATAAAATAACTTGCGGAATTGATAATAAATTTAGAACGTCCCTGTCTATCTTCTTGGGCTAAAATTCCATTCTCATTATTAGAATATCTCGAAATTGGTGAAACTCCAAAATACTTTTTCATACGATTTCTCACATAATCATTAAGCCCTTCTGACATTGTAATAATTGACTGCACATTGGTATCTACAGGATCTGCCTCTACCTTATCAAGGTGTTGACAAATTTTAGTAAACGCAGAAGTGTATCCCAGAAAACTCTTTTTTGAAGAATTTAATCTTAATTCTTTTATAAAAACTTCTATTTCTTTATCCGAAAGTTGGAAAACACTTTTAGGATATATGTTCTGCCACCAAAATCTCGAAAGTATATTATGCTTGTAATTATCAGGCCAAATTTTTACATAAATTAATTTTTGCCCGATCTCATATCCCGATTGATAAGAAAAATATAAATTATCCCCTGTATTACGACAGCGTTTACTCATATTCTGTAACACAGAAAATGGAGCTCCCGTAGAACCACTAGTAGAAACTAACACGCAATTCTTCGCTTTATATTTAGAAGATTTAAATTCTTCAAAATTATCACGAATTATGTTTTTATTAATTACTGGAAAATCTAAAATTGAATTATAACCTGAATATTTCTGATAAAACCAGGTAGTACTAACAGCATGCTTGAGTATTTTCTGAAGATATCTATCTTTTTTAGCTTGAACCGATTGAGAATTTGGATTCTCAATCAATTCTTTAATATCCTTAAAATGGCTTTTGATATCATTTCCTTTAAGAATATCAAAAAACCAAAAGATTTTTCTACGAAAAACTTGTGATAGATTCATTAGTATATTCCATTACTTTAACCCTATATATAGGTAGTATAGCGATTTCCTCTATTAAGAATAACTGTGTGTGAATAAAATTATAAACAGGGGTATTGTTAAGCCTTGATAAAAGTAAACTTTTTTTTGTTATTCATAAATATAAACACAAAAAAAGCACAGTTTTCACTGTGCTTTTTTTTATATAGAATAACAAATGTTATTTCACTTCTTCAAAATCTACATCTTCTACATCACTTCCTTCAGAGTCTCCTCCTTCTGGTTGTGCTCCAGCTTCTGGACCTGCCGCACCACCTTGCGCTTCGGCTTGTGCTTTGTACATTTCTTCACTAGCTGCTTTCCATGCTTCATTCATTTTATCAAGTGCTGGCTGTATAATTGCAAGATCCTTAGTTTCGTAAGCTTTCTTTAATTCTTCTAAAGCTTCTTCTACTGGTTTCTTATTATCATCAGAGATTTTATCGCCAAACTCTTTAAGTTGTTTTTCCGTCTGGAAAATCATTCCATCCGCTTCATTCAACTTATCTGCAGTTTCTTTTGCTGCTTTATCTGCTTCAGCATTCGCTTCTGCTTCTTGCTTCATTTTCTCGATTTCCTCTTCTGTTAATCCAGAAGATGCTTCGATACGAATATCCTGTGACTTATTAGTAGCTTTATCAGTAGCAGAAACTTTGATAATACCATTAGCATCTATGTCAAAAGTAACTTCGATCTGTGGTGTACCTCTTTGCGCAGGTGGAATTCCATCTAAGTGGAAACGACCTATCGTTTTGTTATCCGCCGCCATAGGACGCTCTCCTTGTAACACATGAATTTCTACAGAAGGTTGATTATCTGCTGCTGTAGAAAAAACTTGTGATTTCTTCGTAGGAATCGTTGTATTTGCTTCAATCAGCTTAGTCATAACATTACCCATTGTCTCAATACCTAGAGAAAGTGGTGTTACATCTAATAACAATACATCTTTTACATCTCCTGTAAGAACTCCTCCTTGGATAGCAGCTCCAACAGCAACTACCTCATCCGGGTTTACTCCTTTACTTGGTGCCTTACCAAAGAACTTTTCCACTGCTTCCTGAACTGCAGGAATACGAGTAGAACCTCCTACTAATATAATCTCATCGATATCACTTGTAGATAAACCTGCAGCATCAAGTGCAGTACGACAAGGATCGATAGTACGTTTTACCAAATCATCAATCAATTGATCAAATTTAGCTTTTGTCAATGATCTTACTAAGTGCTTAGGACCACTAGCTGTAGCCGTTACATATGGTAAATTAATTTCTGTCTGAGAAGAAGAAGATAATTCTATCTTCGCTTTTTCTGCAGCTTCTTTAAGACGTTGAAGTGCCATTGGGTCTTTTCGTAGATCCATGTCCTCTTCACTCTTAAATTCCTCTGCTAACCAGTCTATTATCTTTTGATCTACATCATCTCCACCTAAATGTGTATCTCCATCAGTAGATAATACTTCGAATACACCATCTCCTAATTCAAGGATCGATACATCATGAGTTCCTCCACCAAAATCAAATACTACAATCTTCTGATCAGTACCTTTTTTATCAAGGCCATATGCCAATGCAGCCGCAGTAGGCTCATTGATTATTCTTTCTACTTTAAGACCAGCAATTTCTCCAGCTTCTTTAGTAGCCTGACGCTGCGCATCATTAAAATAAGCCGGTACAGTAATTACAGCTCTGGTTACATCCTGTCCAAGATAATCTTCTGCAGTTTTCTTCATTTTTTGAAGTGTCATTGCAGATAATTCTTGTGGCGTATATAAACGACCATCGATATCAACTCGAGGCGTATCATTATCTCCTTTTACTACTTTATATGCAGCTCTATCTGCTTCTTTTGCGGATTCAGAGAATTTATTCCCCATAAATCTTTTAATAGAAGAGATTGTTTTAGTAGGGTTAGTTACTGCCTGACGCTTTGCAGGATCCCCCACCTTAATTTCTCCTCCTTCTACAAATGCAATTACAGACGGAGTTGTTCTCTTTCCCTCTGCATTAGGGATAACAACAGGCTCATTACCTTCCATCACAGAAACACAAGAGTTTGTTGTCCCTAAATCTATTCCTATTATCTTACTCATATTAGTATATAAATGTTTTAGTGTTGTTCTAAATTATTTATTCCACTTAAGTCAATGATTATGCCACGACAATTTATCTGACAGGATGTCATTACTTTATTCTAAGTAATATAATATTCGAAATACTTTCAAAAAATAAAACCAAATAAACAATCTAACTATTTAATAAAAAAAAGCGTTCTTTTTTATCAATACATTATATTTACCAACATAATTTTACACTCAATTAAGAATTATGGAATGTATCAGTGTTTTTGATATGTTAAAGATCGGCGTAGGCCCTTCTAGCTCCCATACTTTTGGCCCTTGGAGAGCCGGACGACGTTGGATTGCGGAACTTAAAAAAAACAACCAGTTTCATCTGGTAGAATCAATAACAGTTGATCTATTCGGATCTTTATCCCTTACTGGTAAAGGTCATGCTACCGATATAGCTTCTATATTAGGTTTGTGCGGTTATGATCCCCAAACAATTGATGTAGCTGCTATTTCTTCTATTATTGAAGATATAAAACTGAATAAAGTTTTAGTATTTAATAAAGAATTAGCTATTAGCTTTAATCCTGAAACTCAAATTGTATTTAACAGAGAGTTTAAAGAATTTCATCCAAATGCCATAACATTTACAGCTACTCTCAAGGATAAAAAAAAAATAGCTTCAACCTTCTATTCTATTGGTGGTGGTTTTGTAGTTCAGGAAACCCGAAAAAGAGAAAAGAAAAAAATGGAAGCATTTAGAGAATTTCCTCTTCCAGTTCAAAAAGCTACAGATCTTTTAGAATATTGTAAAAAGAAAAATAAAAAGATATCCGAAATTGTATTAGAAAATGAACTTTCTCTTCAGCCCCATGAAGAAATAGATGCTAGAATAAGTGATATTTGGAATGTTATGCTAGAATCTATGTACCTCGGTTGTCATACTGAAGGAACACTTCCAGGAGGATTAAATGTAAGACGCAGGGCATTTGATACACACAAGAAATTAATTAGTGATTCTGCCACCTATACGAATCCAACAGAATGGATTGAATCTATTAGAGATACTGAAGTGAAATTTCGTCAGATATTAAAATGGGTTTCTTGTTTTGCTCTCGCTGTAAATGAAGTAAATGCATCTCTGGGAAGAGTAGTTACTGCTCCTACAAATGGGAGTGCAGGAGTTATACCTGCAGTTATGATGTATTATATGGTTATTGAAAATCACGATGCCAATTTTGATGATATAAAACAATTTATGCTAGTTGCAGGAGAAATTGGCAGTTTATTTAAAAAAGGAGCCACAATATCTGCTGCGATGGGTGGTTGTCAGGCGGAAATTGGAGTTTCGTCTGCAATGGCGGCAGGGGCTTTGACCGAATTAATGGGAGGATCACCTGAACAAGTAGTAATGGCTAGTGAGATTGCCATGGAACATCATTTAGGATTAACATGTGATCCTATAGGTGGATTAGTACAAATTCCTTGTATCGAACGTAATGCAATGGGAGCCATAAAAGCGATCAATGCCTGCGAAATGGCTTTAGACTCTGATGCAGCAAATGCAAAGGTCCCATTGGATAAAGTGATAGAAACTATGTGGGAAACAGCAAAAGACATGAATACTAAATATAAAGAAACTAGTGAAGGAGGTTTAGCTATTAAAGTAAGTTTAAGCGACTGTTAATATAAGTTAATGTCTAAAGAAATTGTATTTCATAAAGTAAAAACATTATTTGTAAGCTACTTTCGATTATTCGGATTATACATACTATTCTTTATCTGCGTAGCATTACTTCAGAGCATATTCCCATATTTAGATTTACAAAAATATTCTCAAGATGGTATTTTCGAAATTCTAAAAGAAAACAAGCTTAAAGCATTTTTTGCAATGGTGATCTTTGCTCCTTTTATAGAAGAATTGATGTTTAGAACATTGTTAAGACCAAAAACTTCGGATCTTATATTATTTTTAACCTCTTGGTCTCTTTTTCTAACCGGACTGTTTATTACAATTGAATTTGAATGGTATTACCGATTCCTTTTATTAACCTTTTTTGTGATTTTATTATTTTTCGTCTATAAAAAAATAATATCAGAATCTTTTTTAGAAAAAGTTGTTACTTACTTAAAAGAACATCAATCAATTACACTTCAGGTTACATCAATAATCTTCGGTTTTTTGCACATTTTCAATTATGTAGATTCTTTTAGAATAGATAGTATTTTGTTTTTACTAATTGTTCCTAGAATTATTGCAGGTCACATGTTTGGTAAGATAAAAATAGAAAACAACCATATGATTTGGCCGATACTTTTACATGCTATTAATAATGGAGTTGTGTTTTTAATAATAAGTAGCAGATACTAAGTTATTTACAACCTTCTTTTTTTCGAGTATCTGCTATAGCTATTATTTTCCAGGTATCTCCATCATTAAATAATTGGAAAATATTAACTCCGCAATGACTAAACTGATCATTTACATAAAATTCATAAGGAGTCCAGATCTGCGCAATATGTGCATCAGCATCAATCCTAAAGTCCAACAATTTTTCTAACCACTTTTGATCTTTTGGTCTATTATGTATAACCGCTAAGAACTTACTCATATCAGTATTAATAGCCTTTGTTTTGCCTTCTTTTGTTCTAACAATTGTTTGCATAGCAATACTTGGAGATATCGTTTTTCTAATCATAGAAGTGTCTCCTTTATGAAATCCTTCAAAAAAATCTAATACAGCTTGTTTCGCATTTTTATGATTCGTATTTAATTCTTTCTGTGAAAAAGCAACATTACCAGAAATTAACAAAAGACATATAATTAAGAATCTACACATAACAAATCAAACTTTAATTTACCTAAAATTAGGCTTTTAATTATTCTATTAAAAATATAAGTAATACTTCTTTTAAATAAATTTAAATCAAAAATAATATACTCTTGTTACGATCTTTCTAATTGATTACTTTTACGACACTAAATTAACTTATAAAATGTCTACAGCAAAAAAGGATTACAAGCGTGTTACTGTAAAATCTCTAGTCGAGATGAAAGCCAATAAAGAAAAAATTTCAATGCTTACTGCATATGACTATACGATGGCAAAAATTGTAGATGGCGCTGGAGTTGATGTAATTTTAGTAGGTGACTCTGCATCTAATGTTATGGCTGGTCACGAAACAACATTACCTATTACGTTAGACCAAATGATCTATCATGCATCTTCTGTTATCAGAGCAATACACAGAGCATTAATCGTGGTAGATTTACCTTTTGGTAGTTACCAAAGTGACCCTAAAGAAGCGTTGCGTTCTGCAATAAGAATTATGAAGGAATCAGGAGGACACGCAGTAAAACTTGAAGGTGGAAAAGAGGTAAAAGAATCGATTAAGAGAATTTTAAACGCAGGTATTCCTGTAATGGGACATTTAGGGTTAACACCACAATCTATTTATAAGTTTGGTACTTATACTGTTCGTGCCAAAGAAGAAGAAGAAGCCAAAAAACTTAAAGAAGATGCTTTAATGCTTGAAAAAGCAGGGTGTTTTGCACTGGTATTAGAAAAAGTACCTGCAAAATTGGCAAAAGAAGTTGCAGAAAGCCTTACCATCCCTGTTATTGGTATTGGTGCTGGAAATGGAGTAGATGGCCAAGTATTGGTTACCCATGATATGCTTGGAATGACTCACGAGTTCAACCCTCGTTTCTTAAGACGTTACTTAGATTTATATACAGAAATGACAAATGCATTTCAAAAATATGTTTCTGATGTAAAATCGTTAGACTTCCCTAATGATAATGAACAGTATTAGTTGTTAGTCGAAAATAGTTTTATTCCCTAAGAAAATTGTCTCAAAAAATAATTTCTAACAAAACTAATCTTCAGGTTCTTTATGAGGATAATCACCTGATTATCGTTAATAAGAGAGCTGGAGATATTGTGCAAGGAGATAAAACAGGAGATAAACCTCTAAGTGAAGTGGTTAAGGAATATATTGCTGAAAAGTATCATAAACCAGGTGCTGTTTATTTAGGCGTAGTTCATAGACTTGATAGACCAACAAGTGGAATTGTAGTATTTGCAAGAACAAGTAAAGCATTACCAAGACTTAATAAACTTTTTGCTAATAAGGAAGCTAAAAAAACATATTGGGCAATTGTAAAAAAACCTCCTCCAAAAGAAAATGATAGGCTTATACACTGGTTGAAACGTAATCCTAAACAAAATAAATCATATGCTCATAAAAATGAGGTAACGGATAGCAAAAAAGCTATTTTAGACTATGCAATCATAAAAAAACTAAACAACTATTGTCTTTTAGAAATCGACCTTCATACTGGTAGACATCATCAAATAAGATCTCAACTATCATATATTGGATCTGTAATTAAAGGAGATTTAAAATATGGAGCAGATCGAAGCAATAAAGATGGTAGTATCCATTTACATGCAAGAAAACTTACATTTATACATCCTGTAAAAAAAGAAGCGCTCACCATAATAGCTCCTCCTCCATTGGATTCTATATGGAATGACTGTTTTTAACGGTATTTTTACTTATATTTTATTCGTAGTAACATTTCCAATAATTATTATACTAATAGGCAAAAGAAAACTCATTTTTTTATTTCATTGCTAATTAAGAATACATGGAGTATGTTTCATATTCATCAGAATTATTTAAAAACATTGATTGGAATTTTATCTGGAGTATTATTAGGGATATTGTACTTCCTAATTCTGGAATTTTGATTTTTAATATCATCCTATTTTTATTTCTAGGGTTGATTATCGCAACTATATACTGTATTTTATTATGGCGTAAAGGTATTTTAAAAAGAACTCCGCGGTATTACAATTGGGCAGTAAAGTTATATATTCCATTATTGCTAATTGGTATACTATACATCTTTGGACAATGGGGGTTTTTAAGAGGTATATATAAAATACTAGATAACGAAAAAGCGGTTATTGTACAAGAAGTATACGAAGGATCTATGTCTCAAGTATTTGAATCCGAAGAAGCCAAAAATAAATTTATAATTTCAATACAAGGACTTGCTATACAAGCAAAATCAGGTTCGCAAGATTATGCAGTCATTTTCGAAAACTATCTAAAAAACCATAATACGGGAAATTCTGTTCTCAATAAAACAAAAAACAAATTAGCAAAATATATTGTTAATCATTACAGTGATGACCTTTATAAATTAACAGTGTATGCATTTATAACATCCGCAGGAAGAGGACATATCGATTTTTCTGAAGCATTACCGTATGAGGAGTTTAGTACTGTAATGGATTTATTATTAGAAGTAGGATATAGGGATATAGAAAAAGTGGTTTTAGGCAAACTAAATGAATGGTTTACATTAGCAATTAGTTCTCAATATAGTGGAATGGTAAAATCATTATTAATACTATTATTTCTAATTCTAATTACTCCCCTATTAGAATATTTTATTTACAAAAAATGGATCGCTCCAAGATACGTCCCCAAAACTAGTCGAATAAAAAAATTATAATTCGTGATAACACATATTTACGAGTTAAATGATTTATTTATATGATCTCACACTCTCAATTACCACTGAAGTTAGAATTAACATCCCACCAATAATTGTTGTTAAAACAGGTATTTCTTTAAGAAAAATTATGCCTATAATAATACCATATACTGGCTGTATACTACTTATAATACTCGCTGTTGTTGCAGAAAAACGCTTTAAACTAAACAAAAATAGTGTATGACCAATTGCTGTAGTAAGAATTGCTAGTACTAATGTCCAAGGCCACTGTGTTACAATCGCTGAACTATCCATTATAAAGAGTGTTGGCAATAACATAATACTAATAATAACAAGTTGATACCACATTAGCACGGAACCATGATAATTACTTACTTTAGTTTTCATGATTAAGTTACGTAGTGCATAGCATAATGCAGATACTACTCCAAACCCAACGGCTTGGGCATAAGAGTTATCTAAACTAAAATTTGGAACTAAAAAATAAATTCCTAATAACACTAAAGCTCCTAAAACCAAATGCATTTTCTGAAATTTAGTCTTCAAAAGTATTGGTTCTAAAAACGAAGTAATTACAGGGTATGTAAATAAAGATAACATACCGATAGCAACATTAGACATTTTTAGAGCATAGAAATATGTAATCCAGTGCAACCCCATCAATACACCTCCGATAATAATTGTAAATCGATCAGAAGAAGCGATTCCAAAAGATATTTTTTTCCATTTGCAAAACAAAAACAGTATAACTCCAGCCAAAATAGCTCTAAAGGCAATAGTTACTGGAACTGGCATATCAATATACCTGCCCAATGCACCAGAAGTGCTTATAAAAAGCATGGCGAGGTTTAATTCTAAAATATTACGTAGATGATGAGAATTTTTTGGCATAAAATATATAGTTAGCGAACTAACTTTTTTGATTTTTCTTTAATAATATCTGCAACTGGTCTACTTTCGATATTGCTCTCCAGCCAAGATAAAATATCTAAATACAAAAATGCTCTTTTTTCGTAAGGATGATCCTCATATTGTTTTAGAGTTTTATGGAGTTTTCTAAACTCATCCTTAATTTGATGTGGAAATATATCTCCAAGGTTTTTCAGAAATTTAATCATCTCCTTTTGTACCTCATAAAGATCATCCATTTTAATTAAAAATCTGTAGGTTTCTTTTAACTGGGTTTCTAAATGATAATCCATACCTGCCTCGTAATGAGCCACAAGACTTAATACTCTAGCAAAACACATTAAATCCTCACGCATCTTTAGTGACTTATTATTAATGATCTTGCTCAGATATTCTATGCACTTACGATGATCTGCCATCCCAAAATACAAACAACCTATTTTATAATATAAAACCATAATATGATGATCATCCAAACGATTTTTATACTCGGTGATACCATCTAAAATCTCAGTAACTAAATACTCTCCTTCATCAAAAGTACCTTCCAGAAAATGTACATTTAATCTATTATTATAAATAAATTGAAATGAAAGTACTTCAATATTATCATCTATCGGAAAATCATCTGATTTAATAGTTTTTTCAAACTTACTCAACGTCAATTTTAATTGTGTTTTATCCTGAATAAGATATAAGGACTCCAACAAATAATGATTTCCTCTAAGAAAAAATACCGGATTAAGAATGATCATTTTTGGGTTTTCATAGAAAAGATCAACCCATTTTTTAGAATATTTATAACAAGACAAAAAATCTTGAACCATAAAACTATACCACAAATGAGCTTTATATAACCATAGTTTTTCTCTAAAACCTAAAATATTCCAATCGTACTTAGGCAATTTACTTTCGAAATAATTAGTAATTACATTATGTTCCTTATCATTTCGCACATATCCGCTTTTTATCATCAAACCATACAACTGAAGTGACAGATTAGACAATCGACTTGTAAGCACGTTTTTCATGCTCAACATCTTTGCTTCTATGGTTAACTCATCTGCACGACTATTGATACTTCTTGTTATATACTGAGTTTCTATTACCTTTTCTAATTCTACTATTTCATAGGCAATATTATTCTCTTCGTTTTCTTTTGCTAAAGTTTTTGCTTTATCTAAAATCTTTAAACTTTGTTTATACAATCCTTTATGATATAAAATAGTAGCAAAATCAAGTTGTTCTCTTATTTGTGACCTAACATTCTGATGCAATGGGCTTAATCTAAGGCTGATCAAAATTTGTTTATATAAATGCGCTTTAAGATTAGATAGTTGTTGTTTTTTTACAATCCCTTTAGCCACAATTAATTCTTCGTCTAAAGTTTCACTCTTATCTAAATGATTAAAAAGCGCTAAAAATTTAGAATCTGTATTTACACCAAGCCTGCCAACATATACCTTAAACTGTCGTTTTTCGGACTTAGATAGTGACTTCACTAAAACAAACAAAGGATCTTTTTGATCATTAGTCATTGTAAGAAAATATATTGTAATTAACTGATTAAAAAAGAGTTAAGTTTATTTAAAAACATTTCAACATTGTAAAACATGTAGCTAAATCCCTTCTTTTTGAATAACCAAAATATAAATTCGTAAGAGAATACTAAAACATCTTAGAATATATTTTCAAAAGAAATTATCAAAATTAACAATTCACATAATTCCTATGAGCGATAATAAAGTCCAAATTTTTGACACCACGTTAAGAGACGGAGAACAGGTCCCTGGTTGTAAATTAAATACGAAACAGAAGTTAGTGATTGCGGAGCGATTGGATCTTCTAGGAGTTGATGTAATAGAAGCTGGGTTTCCAGTTTCCAGTCCAGGGGATTTCACTTCTGTAAATGAAATTGCAAAAATTGTAAAAAACGCAACTGTTTGTGGATTAACAAGAGCCGTAGAAAATGACATTAAAGTGGCAGCAGAAGCTCTGAAATATGCAAAAAGACCAAGGATTCATACAGGAATTGGAACATCAGAATCACATATTAAATACAAATTTAATTCCACTCAAGACAAGGTAATTGAACGAGGAATTGCCGCAGTAAAATATGCTAAATCTTTTGTTGAAGATGTGGAGTTTTATGCAGAAGATGCCGGTCGTACAGATAATGAGTTTTTAGCCAAAGTTTGTGAAGCTATGATCAAAGCTGGAGCAACAGTACTTAATATTCCTGATACAACAGGTTATTGCCTACCAGAAGAATATGGTGAAAAAATAAAATATTTAAAAGAAAATGTAAAAGGTATTGATAACGTTATTATTTCTTGTCACTGTCATAATGATCTTGGGTTGGCAACAGCTAATTCTATTGCCGGAGCTATCAATGGTGCTAGACAAATAGAATGTACTATTAATGGTATTGGAGAGCGTGCAGGAAATACTGCTCTAGAAGAAGTGGTAATGATTATGAAACAACATCCATATTTACACCTTAATACCGATATCAACTCTAGATTATTATACGACACTAGTTTAATGGTTTCTGAAAGTATGGGAATGATGGTACAACCAAACAAAGCTATCGTTGGAGCAAATGCTTTTGCACATAGCTCAGGAATACATCAAGATGGAGTTATTAAAAACCGTGAAACATACGAAATTATTGATCCTGCAGAAGTTGGAGTTACGGAATCTGCCATTGTACTTACTGCTAGAAGTGGTAGAGCGGCATTGGCCTATAGAGCGAAAAAAATTGGATACGAATTAACAAAACTTCAACTAGATCAAGTGTACAAAGAATTCTTAAACTATGCCGATAGAAAGAAAGAAGTGATTAATGATGATATTCATGAAATTATGAAAACTGTTCAAGTAGAAGCTGTCGCAGTAGCATAATTTTTTTTCTGATTACTTCCAGAATAACATAACATATGAAGAAGACATTATTTGATAAAGTTTGGGACGCTCACGTCGTCAAAGAAGTAGAGAATGGCCCTCAAATACTTTATATAGACCAACATCTTATCCACGAAGTTACAAGTCCACAAGCATTTAATGAACTTGAACAGCGTGGAATTCCTGTTTTAAGACCTAATCAAGTCGTTGCAACTGCTGATCATAATACACCAACCGTAGATCAGCATCTACCCATAAAAGATCCGTTATCCCGAAATCAGCTAGAGCAACTCACAAAGAATTGTGAGAAAAACAATATCACTCTTTATGGTCTTGGACATAAGTATAATGGAATTGTTCACGTAATGGCTCCAGAACTTGGTATTACACAACCAGGCATGACTATGGTTTGTGGTGATAGCCACACCTCTACCCACGGTGCATTTGGTTCTATTGCCTTCGGAATAGGAACCAGCCAGGTAGCCCAAGTATTTGCTAGTCAATGTTTATTACTACAAAAACCTAAAAGCCTTAGAGTAAGCGTAAATGGAAAATTACGATCTGGTGTACTACCAAAAGATGTTATACTGTACATAATTGCGAAACTAGGAACTAATGCTGGTACCGGATATTTCTGCGAATATGCAGGTAATGTATTTGAAGAGATGTCGATGGAAGGTCGCATGACCGTATGTAACATGAGTATCGAAATGGGAGCTCGTGGAGGTATGATTGCTCCTGATGAGACTACTTTCGAATATGTGAAAGGACGTGAGTTCGCTCCAAAAGGAGATGCATATGACAAAAAAGTAGCGTATTGGAAAACACTACCTACAGATCAAGGTGCTATTTTTGATAAAGAATACCATTTTGATGCAGCTGATATAGAACCTATGATTACCTATGGAACCAACCCTGGAATGGGAATTAAGGTTACAGAAAATATACCTTCAGAAAACAACGCTTCTTTCGAAAAATCATTAGCATATATGAATTTTGAAAAAGGACAATCTTTAATCAATCAACAAATTAATTACGTTTTTATAGGAAGCTGTACAAACAGTAGAATTGAAGATTTTAGAGTAGTAGCTAACTATATTAAAGGTAAGAAAAAAGCAGAAAGTGTAACAGCATGGTTGGTACCAGGATCACAACAAGTAGCTTCTCAAATTGTTGATGAAGGATTACACGATATTTTTGAAGAAGCCGGATTTAAACTAAGACAACCTGGATGCTCTGCTTGCTTAGCGATGAACGACGATAAAATACCTGAAGGAGCATATTGTGTTTCTACATCTAATAGAAATTTTGAGGGTCGTCAGGGACAAGGAGCTAGAACAATTCTTGCAAGTCCATTAATTGCCGCCGCGACAGCAGTTGAAGGAAAAATTATTGATATCACTAAACACCTAAATTAAAATTATGGATAAGTTTATCAAACTCACATCCACTGCAATACCATTGTTTATAGAAAATGTAGATACTGACCAAATCATTCCTGCTCGTTTTCTTAAAGCAACGGATCGAGAAGGTTTTGGAGAAAACCTTTTTAGAGATTGGCGTTTTCATAAAAACGGAAGTATTAATACCGATTTTGCACTAAATAACACCAATTACTCTGGTAGTATTCTAGTAGCGGGCGATAACTTTGGTTGCGGCTCTAGTAGAGAACATGCAGCTTGGGCTATTCATGATTATGGAATAAAAGTGGTTGTATCCAGTTTTTTTGCTGATATATTTAAGGGAAATTCACTAAACAATGGACTATTACCTGTTCAGGTATCGCCAGAATATCTTCAGGAACTATTTTCAGAAATCAAAAAAGATCCTTCTACGTCTATTGAAGTAGACTTAGAAGAACAGAAAATTACGATTCTTTCTTCAGGATCTTCAGCAAATTTTGAAATTAATAATTATAAAAAAATGTGCTTGATGAATGGCTATGACGACATTGATTTCTTAATTAGTAACCAATCAGAAATAGAAGCTTTCGAAAAAGCAAGATTATAATATACAAAGATCATAATTAGGGCATATAAAATTATAAAGCTTATTATGATATAACATACTACTTATGAAACTAGAAATTGCTGTATTATCAGGAGACGGAATTGGACCAGAAGTTACTGGTCAAGCCGTAAAAGCAATGGAAGCCATTGCGCATCGTTTTGATCATTTATTTACTTTTAAAGATGCTTTAGTTGGAGCTATAGCTATCGATAAAACTGGCAATCCATTACCAGATAAAACACTACAACTCTGTGCAGACACCGATGCAGTACTTTTTGGTGCTATTGGAGACCCCAAATATGATAATGATCCCAGTGCTCCTGTACGCCCAGAACAAGGATTATTGAGATTACGAAAAGAATTAGGTTTATATGCAAATATACGTCCGGTAAAAGCATATGAAACTCTGTTAGACAAGTCTCCTCTTAAAAGAGAAATAATAGAAGGTACTGATATTTCGATATACCGAGAGCTTACTGGTGGTATCTATTTTGGAAAAAAGCAGCTAAATGAAGAAGGAACAGTTGCTTCAGATTTATGTGAGTACTCCAAGGAAGAAATTGAACGCATCTCTCATCTGGCGTTTAAAGCAGCCCAAAAGAGAAGAAAAAAATTAACCTTAGTAGATAAAGCTAATGTACTGGAATCTTCTCGTCTATGGAGGAAAGTAGTTACAGAAATTGCAAAAGAATATACTGATGTAGATTTAGATTTCTTATTCGTAGATAATGCTGCTATGCAAATGATCCTAAATCCTAGCCAATTCGATGTAATTTTGACAGAAAATATGTTTGGAGATATTATCTCTGATGAGGCCAGTGTAATTGGAGGTTCTATTGGCTTATTAGCATCTGCATCTGTTGGAGACACTTGTTGTATGTTCGAACCGATTCATGGATCGTATCCACAAGCAACAGGAAAAGGAATTGCTAATCCAATCGCGGCAATTCTTTCTGCAGCTATGTTATTGGAGCATTTTGATCTTATGGACGAAGCTAACGCAATAAAAGAAGCTGTAGAAAAGGCACTAGAGCTTAACATTACCACTCCTGATCTTAATAGTCTGAATCCTTTAACAACCGAAAAAGTTGGAGACTTTATTTATGATTACATACTAAATCCAGAAGATTCTAATATCAATTTTGAAAATATACACGTAGGACAATCTACGATCATATAATATTAGTTATATATTTTTTAAAAAGCAATCAGGTGGTTTCATCTGGTTGCTTTTTGTTTTTTTATGGCAATACCTTTCTAATAGTATTCTAACTATATGAAGTCTATATTTTTCATATCTTATATTCATGAAAAACATAGTATTTCTTTTACTTCTATTACCAATTCTATCTTTCTCTCAAGATCTTGATAAACATCGATGGGAGGATCGCTTGATTTTAGTTTTAGCAGATTCCTATAAAAACCCCAAATTAGTTAAACAACTAAAGGAATTTAAAAACAAATCGAAAAATCTACAGGATAGAAAACTAATAGTATATCAGATAACACCTACCTCCTATCAAACAGGAATAGATAAAAACACATCAACCAAAAGCAATGCTGTTTACAAGGAGTATAATCCATCTAACGAAGACTTTAAAATTATTCTACTTGGATTAGATGGCGGTATAAAATTAAAGTCAAACAAGGTATTATTATCTACACAAATTTTTGACCAAATCGATCAAATGCCAATGCGTAGACAAGAATTAAGAACTAAGAATTAAGCATACATTCCTATTACCATAGATTCCAGATCAAGTCTGGAATGACATATGCTCACGTTCTGCGATAATTTTTAACTTAGCTGCACAAATTAAACAGTCTTCAAATACGCTAACACATTCTCTTCTATCCTACTATCAATATTAGAAACATCCGCTTTTTCAAAAGAAGTTCCTGTTATATTCTCGAATAACTCAATATAACGATCTGACACAGAATTGATGTACTCATTGCTCATATCAGGAATTTGTTGTCCTTCTTTTCCCTGGAAACCATTACTGATTAACCATTGTCTTACAAACTCTTTGGATAATTGTTTTTGAGCTTCTCCTTTTTGCTGTCTTTCTTCATATCCTTCTGCATAAAAATAACGCGAAGAATCCGGAGTATGGATTTCATCTATCAAGACTATTTTTCCATCTTTCGTTTTTCCAAATTCATATTTAGTGTCTACCAAAATCAATCCTCTTTCTGCAGCAATCTCTGTTCCTCTTTGAAATAATTTTCTAGTATAATCCTCAAGTACTATGTAATCCTCTTCAGAAACAATGCCTTTTGCTAAAATTTCTTCTCTAGAGATGTCTTCATCATGTTCTCCATTATCAGCTTTGGTTGATGGCGTAATAATAGACTCAGGAAACTTATCATTTTCCTTCATCCCATCAGGCATAGGAGCACCGCATAACATTCTTTTACCAGCCTTATATTCCCTAGCAGCGTGACCAGATTGGTATCCTCTAATCACCATCTCTACCTTAAAAGGATCACAAAGATGTCCTACAGCTACATTAGGGTCTGGAGTAGCGATTAACCAGTTAGGTACTAAATCTTCTGTAGCCTTCATCATCTGAGTAGCAATCTGATTCAGTATTTGTCCTTTAAAAGGAATTCCTTTTGGCATTACTACATCAAATGCAGATAAACGATCTGTAGCAATCATTACCAACAGATCATCATTTATATTGTATACTTCTCTTACTTTTCCTTTATAAACAGATTTCTGTCCAGGAAAACTATAATTTGTATCTGTAATCGTATTCACTTTAATATTTTATTTTTTAGAGTAGTATCTCTCTAGTATGAAGTACTTAATCGTTTCTGTTTTCTATTTCTTTATATGCCGCAATCACCTTTTTTACCAATTTATGACGGATCACGTCTTTATCATCTAAGTGTATTACTCCAATTCCTGAAACTCCTTTTAACACTAATAATGCTTCTTTTAGACCAGATGTTACTCTACGCGGTAAATCAATCTGTCCAGGATCACCGGTAATCATAAATTTTGCATTTTTACCCATACGGGTCAAGAACATTTTCATTTGAGCATGCGTGGTATTTTGTGCTTCATCTAGAATTACAAACGCATTATCCAAAGTACGTCCTCGCATAAATGCCATCGGAGCAATTTGTATTACTCCTTTTTCTATAAAACTTTCTAGTTTTTCTGGAGAGATCATATCACGTAATGCATCATATAGTGGCTGCATATACGGATCCAATTTTTCCTGTAAATCTCCTGGCAGAAATCCTAAATTCTCTCCCGCTTCTACAGCAGGGCGTGTAAGTATGATTCTCTTTACTTGTTTTTCTTTCAATGCTTTCACAGCTAAAGCAACACCTGTATATGTTTTACCAGTTCCTGCAGGTCCAATAGCAAAAACCATATCATTTTTATATGTCAACTCCACCAACTTACGCTGATTTGCTGTCTGCGCTTTAATCGCCTTACCTCCTACTCCGTGAACCAGTGTTTCTCCACTAACAGCAGAAGTTTCATAATCGGCCTTAGTATCACTAGTAAGTACACGTTCTATAACATTCTCATCAAGTTTGTTGTATTTTCCAAAATGTTCCAAAAGCATATTAAGGCGTGCATCGAATTCCTCGAGCATCTCCTCATCACCATATACTTTCATTTTACTTCCTCTAGCTACAATTTTTAACTTAGGAAAGTATTTTTTCAATAATTGGATATTACTATTCTGAAGTCCGAAAAACTCCCGTGGATTGATTTCTGTCAGTTCAATAATAAGTTCGTTCAAAAGCTATAGAAATTTTAGTATGATTTGTTTTTTGGATTGACTAAGTTTGTGCTCCCAATAGCTATTGGGATTGTTTGAAGTTTTTGTCGGGGAATCAAAAATGAAAAACGTATTACAAGTTGGATTTTGTTAAAGATCATAAAGAATATTAGTGGTCTAAAATGATAAACTCATATGTTTTTATTGGTTGATTTCTAGATTCAAAAAAACTTTGAATAACTTCATAGCAAATTTACATATTTTTAAGCGCTTATAATTAAAAGATATTAACAATTCTTATAGATGCCAATAATAACTTTAACTACTGATTTCGGAATCAAAGATCACTTTGTGTCTGCGGTTAAAGGTGCTATCTATACGGAATTACCTGAAGCTACAATTGTTGATATTTCTCACGAAATCTCACCATTTCATATTACTGAAGCTGCTTACATTATTCAAAACGCTTATAAAAGCTTCCCGAAAGGAAGTATTCATATCGTTGGTATCGATAGCGAACTTAATCCAGAGAACAAACATATTGCAGTACAACTAGATGATCATTATTTCATCTGTGCTAATAACGGTTTGATTTCATTAATTGCTTCAGAATTTAGACCCGAGAAAATAGTAGAGATAAATATACATGATGCTATTGGAACCAATTTCCCTGTATTAGATGTTTTTGTTGCTGTGGCTTGTCATATTGCACGTGGGGGAACACTAGAGGTTATTGGGAAATCTATTTCTGATATTAAACTAATTAAAGGAATCACTCCTATTGTAAATCTTGGTGATAAGCAGATCGTAGGAAGCATAATATATATTGATAATTACGGGAACTTAATTACAAATATTACCCGCAAATTGTTCGATGATATAGGTAAAGGAAGAGCGTTTAAAATTACAGCAAGAAGTGCTGTATTTAGTACAATATATGAACGCTATAGTGATGCCATAAATTTCAATATAGAAAAAAGCAAACGCGAAGAAGATGGAAAAAAATTAGCTGTATTTAATTCATCTGGATATTTAGAATTAGCAATTTATAAAAGTAACCCAAAAACTGTAGGAGGTGCCTCAAGTCTGTTTGGATTGCACTTTCGAGATACAGTAAGTATTACTTTTGAATGATCCATAATTCTTTTAAATTTTAAAATACTAAAATAACAATGATCATAAGAATCGTGAAATTAGGTTTCATTCCAGAACAAATCGATGCTTTTTTGGAGAATTTCCATCAAAACAAGGATAAAATTCGAAGTTTTGAAGGATGCACACACTTAAAACTAATAAGAGATATCCATAAAACCAATCAATTTTTCACCTACAGTCATTGGGAATCTGAAGAACATCTCAATAACTACAGAAACTCTTCGTTATTTAAAGGTGTTTGGGCAAATACCAAAAATAAGTTTAACCAAAAACCAGAAGCTTGGAGTGTTCAAGAAATATAGATAGTATCTTTCTACCTTTGGTAAAAAGAGTCTACTAAATTCTTATTTTCACCGTAAACTAATTCATAAAAAACGACAATACAAAAATATGCTTGCAGTTATAAGAAAAGAAATCAATACATTTTTTGCCTCCTCTGTAGGGTATTTAGTAATAGGTATATTTTTAGTTCTTAATGGACTTTTTTTATGGGTATTTAAAGGGCAGTTTAATATTTTGGATAGTGGTTTTGCAGACCTTTCGCCATTTTTTCTGATTGCTCCTTGGATTTTGTTGTTTTTGATTCCTGCAATAACCATGAGAAGTATTGCAGAAGAAAGAAAACAAGGGACCTTAGAACTTCTAATAACAAAACCGCTCCCAGGCTGGCAGATAGTTTTGGGAAAATATTTTGGAAGTCTTTTACTCATTATTATTGCTCTAATCCCCAGTTTACTATATGTAATCACAGTACATCAGTTGGGAAATCCAATAGGGAATATAGATATTGGTAGTACGATAGGATCTTATATTGCTCTTTTATTACTCTGCGGCGCTTATACGGCTATAGGGACGTTTTCATCTTCCATAACAAACAATCAGATTGTAGCATTCTTAGTAGGTGTATTTTTATGCTTTCTGTTTTATTTTGGATTTAATGGATTAGCAGACTACCAATTGCTTGGAGCTACGGATTACACTATCGAACAAATCGGAATTCAATTACATTACGAGCGTATTAGTCAAGGGATTATAGATACAAGAGATATTGTGTATTTTATCAGTATTATTGGATTTTTCGTATTTCTCACAACCATTATACTACGACAATATCCTTTAAAAACTATTCTAAAATTTGCCTCTTTTGCTGCCATTGCAGTTATTATACTTAACATAGGAGGAAATTCTTTGTATAATCGTTTTGATCTAACAGTAGATAATCGTTTTACGCTGTCTGAAGCAACCGAAAACTTGCTAAAAGAAGCAGAAGTCCCAATTTCTATAGACGTTTTATTAGAAGGTGATTTTCCATCAGAATTTAGAAAGCTACAAGGAGAAACTAAACAAATTCTAGAAGAGTTTAATGCTATAAACTCTAATATCCAGTATGTTTTTACAAACCCAATAGAGGAAGAAGAATTTAGAAAAGAGACCTTAGAGGAATTACAAAGATTAGGATTGACTCCTATGGAAGTTAGTGTCCAAGAAAGCGGGAAAACCGAAATTGAAACTGTTGTTCCTTGGGCCATTATGAATTATCAAAATCGAAGTGTTAAAGTAGCTTTGGTAAAAAATACAATTGGAGCCACTACCGAAGAAAGAGTCAACAACTCTATTCAACAATTAGAATATGTTTTTGCTGATGCTCTAAAAAAGCTAATCCATCCCAAAAAACATAAAATTGCCGTAATAAAGGGGAATGGACAATTACCTGATGTAAAAATAGCAGATTTTGTAAAAACGCTTCAGGAGTATTATTTTGTTGGGGCCTTTACTTTAGATTCGGTTGCTTCCAATCCCGAAAAAACATTACAAGATTTACAAAAGTTTGATCTCGTAATTAATGCAAAACCAACAAAACCATTTTCTGAAAAAGAAAAATATGTATTAGATCAGTTTATTATGAACGGTGGAAAATCGCTGTGGCTAGTAGAATCAGTTGGCATGGAGATTGACAGCTTATTTACACCTCAATCTCAAGGATCGGCTGTAGCATTTATGCAAGATTTAAAACTTGGAGATGCATTATTTTCTTATGGAGTAAGAATTAATCCGGTTATAGTAAATGACCTCTACTCTGCTCCATTAATGCTTGCCTCTGGCCAAGGAAATGATACTCAATTTACTCCACATCCATGGTTTTATGCTTCGTTAACAAAAAACAGCGGAAATCATCCTATTGTTAAAAACATAGAATCTGTGAAGTTTGAATTTTCGAACCAAATAGATACTTTAAAAAATGATCTAACTAAGACCATATTATTAACCAGTTCTGAAAGATCAAAATTAGAAGGAATACCAACAGAAATAAGACTTGACAATATTATCGGGCAAAAACCAGATATTACTGGTTATACCGAAGGAAATCATAACTTGGCTGTCTTGTTAGAGGGAAGTTTTAAATCTGCATATAAAGATCGTGTAAAGCCATTTAAAATTATTGATGGAAAAGATACAAGTATCGAAACGAAAATGGTGGTAATTGCGGATGGTGATGTGATTAAAAATGGCATTAGAAAAGGAAGGCCAATCACCTTAGGATATGACCCCTATTTAAATCTGCAATACGGAAATAAGGAGTTTTTATTAAACACCGTTAACTATTTACTAGATGATTCTGGACTAACCCAAGTAAGAGGTAAAGAAATAAACATTGCCTTCTTAAATATAGAAAAAGTAGTAGCAACTAGAAGTTTTTGGCAGATAATCAACATCGTGGTTCCACTAATAATTTTAGGGCTATTTGGAGTTGGGTTTTCTTTTCTTAGAAAAAGAAAGTATCAAAAATAGTGCTACATTTTAAATCGATCAGAAAACCCTTTGTTAAGAGCTTTCTGATCAAAACAACTAATTTAATCAATTAAATACAGCACTGTCCATTTTGTACAGTACCAAAACAAACTGCTCCACTAGGACTTGGAACTGCACAATTGATTCCATCAATATCTACAAGATAAAATCTGTAACATCCTCTTTGGCAATCAGACAAAATAGGCATTCCTCCTTTGATTTCTTTTTGAGAAGATTTAGGTAATGTTTTAATTCCAGAAATTGAATTCATCATTTTTTTCATAATAAAGGTTTTAAGATTTTAAACTGCACTACATTAATTTTAAAATTAACATAATTTTTCCCTTTAAAACTACAATCTAAAAAATAAATAAAGTGTTATAAATCTGTTATTTAACTAAAATCACCACTAACCATCCTGCCTTTTTTTATACCGTTATTTATCAAAAATATGATATAGCATTATAAACCTATATGCTCAAAATTTATTATATTCTAATCATTAAATAAGAACAATGGATACTATTATATATATATCAGGAATCAAAAAACAGTTCCTGTACTACAAATCTCTAGGGGAAAAAACAATTGATCAAGTTTCTGATGAAAATTTGTTTTGGCAGCATAATGAAGACAGCAATAGTATTGCAATTATTGTGAAACATCTTTGGGGTAATATGAAATCTCGCTGGACAGATTTTCTAACCTCTGATGGAGAAAAAAAATGGAGAGAGCGTGATAAAGAGTTTGAAAATGACATAAGATCTAAAGAAGAATTATTAATCAAATGGAACGAGGGATGGCAATGTCTTTTTAATGCCTTAGACACTATTAATGAAACCAATTTCGATCAAACAATATATATACGAAATATTGAGCATACCATTACAGAGGCAATCAATAGACAACTTGCTCATTATTCTTATCATATTGGTCAAATCGTATTTATAGGAAAAATGATTAGCACGCAGCCTTGGAAATCATTATCTATTGCTAAAGGAGCTTCTAAATCTTATAATACAAAACGTTTTGCCCAACCAAAACATAAAATACATTATACAGATAAGTTGATGAAAGGTGAATAAATTTAAACAATATCGTATCCTCAAGATAAAAGTGATATTATAAATCTCCCTTTCATAAAACTACCAGACTATAACAAGTATTAGATAGCTCCTTTTCCTTTGCTTTTTTCGGTCCAGGCTTTAGCAAAACTTATATGAAACAATACCTCATCTGTATTATTTTTAATCGCTTTAAACCATTTTAACTGAGTAGGACTTAAGAAATGTAATGTAGGCTTACCATCACCCAAAGCACTATTAATTTTCGTTTGCTGAATCGTGGTCAACGGTATATATTTGAACTTTGTTTGTTGTAGATAGTAATGTATATCCTTTGATGAAGATTGATACGATTGTTGATTATCAATTAAGATCATCCCATTAGATGTTGCATATGTATCTAATTCTTTCTTGGTCAATTCTTTAGGATCATAGGTAACTTCTACCACTTCGCTATAATTTATAAAACCTGATTCCGTATTTAATACATCTGTTAATTTACCTAACTCTTTCTCACCAGACCAAAAACACGACATTTTATAGTAAGCTTTATGTGCTTTCTTTACAGATAATTCTTGTGCTAATAAATTGATATATTTAGGAATTTTTTGCCCTTTTTCTTCAATAGCTTGTTGCATACTTTCACACAAACGCAATGCAGAATAGTCATTTCCTATGCGTTTTATTACATCATCTCCATTACTATCAACAATACGAACTACGGGATTGTTCCAGCTAGGTTCATTATACCTACGAAGTATTTGTGCATCTTTTCCTCCTTTGTTATTAAATATAGCTAAAGGTATAAATGAATTTTCTATGGCCTCCACCATAAGAGGATGACTTAAAACATTATGCCCATAATTTCTGCAAGTACTACAACCTGGGACTTCCTGAAATAAAATCAACACATCTTTATTTTCCTTTTTAGCGAGCGCTATTGCAGTATCATAATCCCGCAACCATCGTACTTTTCCTAATTCTTCATTTTGATTATAAGGATCAGTTGTTTTCTGAGCCAAAAGAAGGTTACTTGTAAGTAACAGACATAGTATAAATTGGATCTTGGATTTCATAAGTATTAAAGGTAAATTTTTGCTTAATACGTCGATATTTACAGTAAAAACTAACACTAAACGATGGTTTATTTTGAAGAATCATCTTATAAGATATTCAAGGTAATATCTACATCTCATCGAGCATAGTCAATAACTCCTAGCTGTTTGTTAATAACTAACGTTTTTGGCATAATGAAATCCTTGTAGATTACAATTATATTTGCGTTAGCCATTAATATATGGCTACTGTAAAAACAGTACTAATCTAAAAAAATTAAACGGGTGAAATTCATAGTTTCCAGTTCGTATTTATTAAAACAACTTCAAGTATTAGGTGGAGTTATCAATAATAGTAACACACTACCTATCCTAGATAACTTCTTATTTGAATTAGATAATAACTCCTTGACAGTTTCAGCATCTGATTTGGAGACTACTATGTCTGCTAAACTAGAAGTTGAGTCATCAGATGAAGGAATTATTGCAGTACCAGCAAAATTATTATTAGAAACTTTAAAAACGTTTCCTGAGCAACCACTTACTTTCGTTGCAGGAGATAATAATACTATAGAAATCAGTTCTAATCACGGTAAATATGCATTGGCATATGCAGATGGAGAAGAATTTCCGAAAGCTGTAGAATTAGAAGATCCAAGTTCTACAACATTATTAGGAGATATTTTAGCTACTGCGATTAGCAAAACTATTTTTGCTACTGGTAATGATGATCTTAGACCGGTTATGAGTGGAGTATTTTTTCAGTTCTCTACAGAAAGTTTGACGTTTGTGGCTACGGATGCGCATAAATTAGTAAAATACTCTCGTGAAGATGTAAAAGCATCTCAATCTGCTGAATTTATTATGCCTAAAAAACCTTTAAACCTTTTAAAAGGTATCTTAGCTGGTAGTGATACAGAAGTATTAATAGAATACAATGAGTCTAATGCTAAATTCACATTCGAAGATACAGAGTTAATCTGTAGATTGATCGATGGTAAGTATCCTAATTACGAAGCAGTAATCCCTAAAGAAAACCCAAATAAATTAACAATTGCGCGTACTCAATTTTTAAATTCTGTACGTAGGGTTTCTATTTTCTCAAACAAAACTACACATCAAATAAGATTAAAAATAGCAGGTGCAGAATTAAATATCTCAGCAGAAGATATTGACTATTCTAACAAAGCCGAAGAACGTCTTACTTGTGATTATCAAGGAGATGATATGCAGATTGGTTTCAATTCTCGTTTCTTAAGTGAAATGTTGAATAATCTTAATGCAGATGATGTACAGCTAGAAATGTCATTACCTAACAGAGCCGGAATTTTAACTCCTACTGATGGATTAGATGAAGGTGAAAGCGTTACCATGCTTGTAATGCCCGTAATGCTAAACAACTAGTACATATTACCTAAAAACAACATAAAAAGAGTCTGATTATCATTTATAGTCAGACTCTTTTATTTTGTATATACCTAGCTCATAAAGCTTATTCTTTTTTAATATTTTTACAGTAGTAAAAAACGTATTTAGAACCTATACCATATGCATCTCCAAGAAATTTTTCAGGGTTTAACATTGAGCGAAATGCATAAAAGTATTATCAGTAAAAAGCTTAAAAAAACAACCATAAATAAAGGAGAAACTTTATTGCATCCAAATGATACCACTTTTTATCAATACTATGTAGAAAGCGGTTGTTTAAGATCTTTTTTTACAGATACATCAGCAAAGGAACATACCATACAATTTGCAATAAAAGACTGGTGGATTAGTGATTATACTGCATTTTTCAAGAAAGAAAAAGCAATTCTTCAAATTGAATGTATTCAGGATGCTACAGTTTTAAGACTCTCTAGAGATGATATGAAAGAAATTTTTGATTTGGTCCCTGGAATAGAGCGTTACTTTAGAATAAAAACTGAATCGTATATCGGTTCCTTTCAAAAGAGAATCATCGGAGATTTATCAAAAACAGCAAAAGAACAATATATCGAATTCGTAAATACATATCCTAATATCGAGCAATTAGTAAAGAACTATCATATTGCTTCTTATTTAGGAATAACATCAGAAAGTCTTAGTAGAATTCGAAAAGAGATTGCCAAAAAATAAATACTTTTCTTACCATAGATCATTTTTTTGGTTTTTCTGATACTCTAATTTTGTTTCTAATAAACAACAGAAGAATTTTATTCATGAAAAAGATCATCGGTCTTACCGCTATAATTGTATTATTTGCTTCGTGCGGGAAAGAAACAGAAAGTAAGAAAATAACAAAACAAAAAAACCAAATGAAAAAAGTACTATTTGTATTAACAAGCCATAGTGATTTAGGAAATACAGGAGAAAAAACAGGGTTCTGGATCGAAGAGTTCGCTTCCCCCTACTATTTTTTGAAAGATAACGGTATAGATATCACCATTGCATCTCCAAAAGGAGGACAACCACCGATTGATCCCAAAAGTGAACTTCCAGATTTTCAGACACCAGCTACTAAGCGATTTAACGAAGATAAAGAAACTCAAAATGAATTAAAAAACAGTGTAAAACTAGAGAGCATTAATGCTAGTGATTACGACGCTATATTTTATCCTGGTGGTCATGGACCATTGTGGGATTTAGCCGAAGATAAAAATTCGATCAAATTGATTGAAACTTTTTATAAGCAACTTAAACCTGTTGCAGCGGTATGTCATGCACCTGCTATATTTAAGAATACAAAAGCAAATGATGGATCACCTTTAGTCAGTGGAAAAAAAGTTACTGGATTTTCTAATACAGAAGAAGCTGCAGTTCAATTAACCGATGTAGTACCTTTTCTAGTAGAGGATATGTTAATAGCTAATGGAGGAACTTACTCCAAAGGGGATGATTGGGCGCCATACGCAATAGAAGATGGATTGTTAATTACTGGACAAAACCCTGCTTCTTCTGAACTCGTTGCAGAAAAATTATTAGGCCAATTGAAGTAACACAAACTCATAACATACATTGGACTAAATCAAAAAGCGCAAAACTAACTATTTTGCGCTTTTTTAATATTTTTACATCACATTTATTCCCCTAAATAAAATACATGACAGAGGAGGAAAAACAAGAATATTTTTGCCATACGCATCCTAATCTTTTTGCACAAAGTAGATGTAATAATTGTTTTAAGGGTATGTGCCATACTTGTATACATCATAATCCAACATTATGCGCTGCTTGTTTAAAAAATAATTTTCTAACCGGAGATCAATATAAAAACCAGAAAGAACTTATATACATTCTTTCTATTGGTTTAGTGGTTGGTTTATTATATCATATATATCAATTTACCACAATTACGCATTTATATAATAATTTTAATTTCGTCAATGATCTTTTATACGTTACTATAGGAACATTAACTGTTATTAGTGCGTATTACATGTATAGCGAGGTAACCCTTATTTCGAAAGTAAGTAAGATTCCATTTATAGGTGGTAAACTTGCTTTTTTATTAATCATTTTTAGTTTAGTTATAGGAATTCCTTTATTCTATTTACTTTACAAAATATCGCTGTTCATATGGCAAAAAATAACTAATCAAAAACATCAAGTGTAGCCTTTAAAAAACATCTACATCTTTTTTATACAAAAAATCAATCCCACTTAAAAAAGCAGGATTGATGATATATTTAACATATTGTTATTCTGACTACTCTTTAGTAAACTTCTTACTTACTTTTTGCTCTCCAGTATCTATAATTATAAAATACATCCCAGATGATAATCCATTAAGTTGAATTGATTCTGCAGTAAGCTCTCCTTTTTTCATAATTTGACCTACATAATTTACAATTTGATAGTTTGCTTCAACAGCATCATTCAGTTGTAAGTTCAAATTACCTTTCACAGGGTTCGGATAAAAACTAAAATCAAAGACATTTGATTTCTCTACTTTCTCTTCAATAGTATCAATCCCAACTCTAGATGTAGAAGTAACACAGAAACTCTTAGTATCTTGAGAACCAAAAGAGCCTCCTGAAACCAATACACTACCGCTAGTATCTGTTAATTCATAAGAACCATTTCCATAACTACAACAGATACCGTCGCCATAAGAATCTTTTACTACTAATGTATAACATCCTACATCTAACGTTCTTGATAGATTAATCGTAGAACCATCAGTCTGAGACCCATAAGTACCTCCAGAAAAAACTAATTGGTTGCTTTCATTTCTTATTTCCCAACTAGTTTCTTCTGGATACTGATCAAAAGTAATTCTTAGATTTACATCACTAGTTGTGGATCCTCCTCCTGTACTTCCCGAAGTAGATATACTGACTGCATCAATAGCCATATCGCCTTGCCAAATAGTACCTGTAATTCCATTAAAACGTAATTGTACTTTTTCACCTAAATAAGCTGCTAAGTTTACAGAAGCTGTTTCCCAAGAATTCCCTTGATTTCCTGATTTACTCCATATAGAGGTCCAACTTGTTCCGTCCAAACTAGCTTCCAATGCGAGACTTCCCATAGCAGAAGCTCCATACATATGGTACTTAAATGAAATAGTTGCTTGGGTAGCACTCGTAATATCATAACAAGGAGAATATAATATCGCCCTTTTATTTGAATAATTAGGGCTTGAAGATTCCATATAAATATAGTAGGAACCAGTATTGGCCGAACTCGGACCAGTATTAGAAGAAGGAGTGCTTCCGGAACGAGTAGCCCAATTAAAATCATCTCCCGATGTAGCTTGCTTCCATGCTCCAAATGTGTTTTCGAACCCTTCATTATAAGGAAATGTAGTTACTGTAGAGCTACACAATGTATTCCCACCACCTCCTGTACTTCCAAAACGATCTTCAGCTTGTGGTCCTCCCCATATCTGAGTGGCAAAAGCAGGATTATCAATGAATGGATTTCTATTACCTTGTAAATTTTCTATAATTGGATTTCTTTGTAATTCTAAGGTAGAAACAGGATCTTCTGCATTCCATTCTAAAAACAACTCGATCATATCAGAATCTCCAGAAACAGCTGTACCAATACCTACGTTAGATGGCAAGCATCGATTACCATATCTTATATACATAAACATCATCATTCGAGCTACGTCACCTTTAAACTCGTCTCCAGGATACCAATGCCCTTGTGAGGTTGGTCCAGAATTACCAGAACCATCTGCAAACTTTCGACTACCTCTGCTAGAATTTCTTTGTACATCTGAAGGCCTTAAATGATGCGCATCAGCACCAGGTCCAGAAGTTCCTAAATTTGGATTACCTAATGATTTTGGGTACACATGTTCTCTATTCCAATCCGTAGAACCTCCTCCATTATTATCTACACCTCTAGTTCTATCCGTTGTAGTATTTCCATCCGTATCATTATACCCATAAATTAAAATAACTCTTGAAGAATTTGTTGGATCAAGATCAGTTTGCTTTAAAGCATCCCAAACTCCAGGAGTATAAGATAGAGTATTTGTTTGTGTGTTAGTTACTTTAGTCGCTAATTCATTCTTTAGTGATTGACCAGATAAAGAAAGATTGACATCATTATAGTAAGAAGGAATTTGGCCAAAACTAGCCAAAGAGTACCCCATTACTAGTAATAGTACTATTTTTTTCATTGAGTGTTGTGAGTTAAGTTAGTAAGTTTTATCAGTTTCGAAACTAAAACTATTTTGTTTAATTTACTAGAAGGTTATGTTACCAAATCATTACCCAACCTGTTGAAAATGTATTGATTAGAACCAACATTAGCTGTAAAATATTAATAATCAGCATTTTACACAAAACCATGTTTGTTAATAAGTTATCACCTACAATAGCATATCAGAATAATACTTCAAAAACAGTTCAAAAATCAACAAGCAGAATTTATTCAACGTAAAAACTACTACAAAACCGCATTTATTTAATGTTTTTAACCTAGCTTAATTAGGGAATTTTCACTTATTTTTAGGAGATTAACTTAAATATCTTACACAATGAAGAAAATCTTAGATTTACAAGGAATTCAAAAATTAAGTAAAGGACAACAAAGATCTATCAAGGGTGCATGGGGTAATATATCCTGCTGTAGTTCTGGAAGAGGTTGTCAAATCAGTTTTCCAGGTGGAAGTTTTTGCGAACCTGGTTATTGTGATCCATATAGCTTCGGAAGATGTATTCTATATTAATTTAGAATAAGGTTTATAATGTTATAGGCAATCAAAACTAGTATGCCTTTCTCAAAACACATCTTAATATTTTTAACTCAAAAATAATACACAATGAAAAAAATCTTAGAATTAACAGGAGTCCAAGAACTTAGTAAAGGACAACAAAGATCAATAAAAGGGGCAAATACATATATCTCTTGTTGCAATCCAAATCCAATTAATGGTAGTGGAAACAGATGCCGTATTAGTTTCCCAGGAGGAAGCTTTTGCGAACCTGGTAGATGTACAAGTTTTGGAGGTTGTATTCTTTATTAAACGGCGTATCAATAATATTGAAAGATAAAATAAAAAGAGGCTGGGAAAACTGCCTCTTTTTTATATTTCACTCTATTCTAAATGAATTTTGAACTATAACCAAAAGTTCTTGAAATTTATAAATATCAAGTAATTCCGTTTGTATTTCAATTCATTAACCCCCTATCTTGTAGATATAAAATAACTTTAATACTTACACAATGAAAAAAATCTTAAACCTTGAAGGAATTCAAAAATTAACGAAAAAGGATCAAGAACAAATAAAAGGTTCTTGGAGTAACTACGTCTATTGTGGACCTCCTAGAAAATGTTGTCAAATGTTCAACGGTTTTGAGTTTTGCGACTTTGGTTATTGTCAACCTAACGGAAGTTGTATTTGGGCATAACTAAAAAACCAATGTTTTTAATACTTTAACGATTACCCGAACAGTTCTCGGGTAATCGTTTTTATTTTTATGAAATTAAATTAAAGGACTGTCTAGCTATCTCCAATTCTTCATTCGTTGGAATTACCAATATTTTAACCTTGGAAGAAGATTTACTTATGTCCCTTATCTCCTTAGATCTGATAGCATTTTCATCTTGATCCAATTCAATTCCCAAAGATTCTAATTCAGTACAAACCAAATTTCTTACCACATCAGAATTTTCGCCTATTCCTGCTGTAAAAACAATAGCATCAAGACCATTCATAACAGCAACATATGAGCCAATAAATTTTTTAATACGGTATGCGTTCATTTCTAAAGCCTGCTGACAGTTAATATTCCCTTTTTCTGCTGCAGACTCTATATCTCTTAAATCACTAAAGCCTGTTAACCCAAGCATTCCACTTTCCTTTTGCAATAATGAATTAACCTCTTCTAAAGAATACCCTAATGAATTAACCATATAAAAGATAACTGCTGGATCTATGTCGCCTGATCTAGTACCCATAATTAATCCATTCATTGGTGCAAAGCCTAGAGTATGATCTATACTTTTACCATCCTTAACTGCCGTCATACTACATCCGTTTCCTAAATGTATAGTAATGATCTTAGTATTCTTTTTTTCTAAAAAATCAATTGCTTTTTCCGAAACGTATTTATGACTAGTACCATGAAATCCATACACTCTTATATTGTGTTCTTCTAAAAAAGAGTTAGGAATAGCATACTTATAAGCTTCAACGGGCATTGTTTGATGAAATGCAGTATCAAATACCGCTACTTGTTTAGCTTGTTTAAAAATATCTTCTGATACCAAAATTCCTTGCAAGTTAGCTGGATTATGAAGAGGTGCTAATGCTGAAAGTTTTTCTATTTTTTGTTTTACTTCATTATCAATCAAAACAGTCTCCGCATATGTGCTTCCTCCGTGAACTACTCTATGACCAACTATCTGTATTTCTGAAGCTGTAGTTATTACCCCAATTTTAGCGTCTAATAAATAATTTGCAATTAACTGAAGTCCGATTTTATGATTCTCTATAGCCTCTTCTTTTTCGATATCATCGGTGCTGGTTTTATAGTTTATTTTGGCATTCTCCAAACCAATACGTTCTACCAGTCCTGAACATAGAACCTCAGCAGAAGGCATATTAAAGAGTTGAAATTTAATTGATGAACTCCCTGAGTTTAATACTAGTATTCGCATGTTATTATCTTACTATTTATAATCCTTGTGCCTGAATTGCTGTTATAATTACTGTATTGTAAACATCATCTACCGTGCATCCTCTACTCAAATCATTTACCGGTTTATTTAATCCTTGTAGCATAGGACCAATTGCCAAAGCACCAGTTTCTCGTTGTACAGCTTTATATGTATTATTTCCTGTATTAAGATCTGGAAATATTAATACACTTGCTTGTCCAGCTACTTCAGAATCCGGAAGTTTACTCTGACCTACTCTCATATCCACAGCAGCGTCATATTGAATAGGACCTTCTATCTTAAGCTCTGGATGTTTCTCTTTTACAATTTTAGTAGCAGCTCTTACTATTTCCACATCTTCTCCTTTACCTGATGTTCCAGAAGAATATGATAACATAGCGACTTTAGGTTCTATACCAAATGCTGCAGCCGATTTAGCTGAAGAAATTGCTATTTCTGCTAGTTGTTCTGCATTTGGGTTTGGGTTAATAGCACAATCACCAAATACCGAAACTCTATCATCTAAACACATAAAAAAGACAGAAGAAACCACTTTTACTCCCGGTTTTGTTTTAATAAATTGTAATGCTGGTCGAATGGTATGCTGTGTTGTATGTACCGCTCCAGAAACCATGCCATCTGCATGACCTTTATAAATCATCATAGTTCCAAAATATGATACATCGGCCATCATATCTTTTGCCATGTCTAAATTCACATTTTTATGCTTTCGCAATTCATAAAATGTTTGTACGTAATCGTCAAAATGTGGTGAATTTATAGGTGAAATAATTTTAACCTTACTAAAATCAATAGGAATATCTAGTTTAACTGCTTTACTCTTGATTTTCTTTTCATCCCCTATCAAAGTAATATCAACTACATTTGACGCCTGTAACCTAAAAGTTGCTCTCAATATTCTCTCATCTGATCCTTCAGGTAATACAATGTGTTTTTTGTTTTTTAATGCCCGTTTCAATAGATTATACTGAAACATACTTGGAGTCAAACTATCGGATTCAAAAGTAATTAATGGATCTACTAAACGATCTTCATCTACATACTGTTCAAAAGTGCTAATAGAAGTATTAATTTTTTGTAAATTATCTGCGTGTATTTTCGATCTGATAGCACCTATTCTATTAGTTATAGAAAAAGTGCCTTGTGATACTGACACAATAGGCACAGATAGAGAAACACCTTCTATTAATTTAAGAATTGGTTCTTCCGGAATTATTCCTCCAGTTAAAATAATACCTGAAATTTTAGGGTAATTATCAGAAATATTTGCCTGTAAAACGCCTAAAATAATATCTGCTCTATCTCCAGGAGTAATAACTAAACTATTATCCTTAAGATGTGTAAGATAATTTCTTAACTGCATTGCTCCTACTCCAAAACTACCTGCTTGATTATTTAAGAATTCTTTTCCAAAAAGAACATTTCCATCTAATTCATTTACAATTTCTCTTATTGTTGGGTTAATTAAGGAACCAATTTTAGGTATGATAATTTTTTCCACAGCAGCACCAAAATCATCATCTAATTTTGCACTCAATTCTTTTTCACAACCATTAACCACTTTATTAGCAACAATTGCTAATACTTCTGCATCCTTACTCGTAAATGTATCATATGCCAGCTTAAGATTCCCCGTTATTTCTTCTTTAGTTTTATCGACTCCACTAGCCACAATAATCGAAGGAATTCCTAGATTCTTTGCTATAATTACATTTATATCAAACTCAATAATAGAACCTTCATCGGAAAAATCAGTTCCTTCTACAAGAATGAAATCGAATTTTTCTTCTAAATTTTTATATTTTTGGATAATACCATCTATAATTGCTCCAGATCTTCCTTGATTATATTTTTGAAGAACCTCACTTCTTGTAAAAGCATAGGTGTTTTTATAATTAATGTCTAATTCGAAATGTGATATTACAGTATTGATATGATTATCTATCTCACCTTCTTTTGGGTCATCGATAATAGGCCTGAAGTATCCTACTCTTGCCACTTTACCCAGCAACATTCTCATTAACCCTAAAACAACAATTGATTTACCACTATTCGGTTCGATAGTAGCGATATAAACAGCTTTACTCATGTATATAAATTTGGTGGTACAAAGATATGGTAATAATACTAGGTAATATAACAAGAAATAATCAATAGATTAAGCTTTACAAACATTAACTTTATTTCTTTTAAATCAACAAAAAAAGGATCAGAAAAACTCTAATCCTTTTATTACTGATCTATATTTTTAGGAAGACATTAATTAATATCTTCTCCTTTTTTTAGTTTTTCTAATTCTCCAGATAATCTTCCTTTAAATCTTTCAGGAGCTTTACTCATAGCAGTATTCATTGATTTAATTGCATTTTTATAATCTCCAGTTGCCGAGTAAGCTCTAGCTAATCCATAATTAGAAGGCCAAACGCCATTATTATTCTTTACATTATTTTTTAAAACCTCTAAAGCTTTATCTTTTTGTCCTTGACCAATAAGTCCATTCCCTAATTGGAATACCTGAGAAGCGTTTCCTTTGGTTGTTGCTTTATCCACTATTGCCATAGCCTCTACTGTCTTTCCTTGTTTTGATAAAATTCTAGACTTAAGAGATAGGTTACCAAAAGTTTCTTTGCTAAAGAAATTACCACTTATTGAGGCGTTTACCCAATCAAGTGCTTGATCTAAATCTCCAGAATTAAAAGCATAATTAGCTGCATTATCCCAGTTTGATTGTGTAAATCCTGCATTACTCCTGAGATCATCTTTAATCCCTTTCATTACAATATCATCCACGTCCACCTCTATCTTAAACGGAATTTCTTTCTTCTCCCATCTTAAAGCTGCAGTAGTACTAGTAGCATCAAAAGAAGGAAATAAAAACAGTAACGTTTCTGTATGCCCTACTTCTTTGGATTGCACATCAACACGCAAAGCATCTTCTTTTTCATCATAAAAATAACTCCCCCATGATGATGAATTCTTAGAAAATATGACTGTTGCTCCTCCTCCTTCTTTTAAAGCGATATGAAGTCCATAAAGTCCTGCTCTAATATCTTTTCCTTCTATTTTTACATCATGTGAAAATTCTATAGTAGAATTCTGATTAGCTCCCGCCCTCCAAGGTGCTGCCGTGGATGTCCCAAATCCTAAATTATTATATCCATAAGGAACTAGTTTACCCCAAACCTCGCGTTCTTTTACACTTGGTCTACCGTAATCTATAGTAATATCTGTTATTCCGACTCTTTGAGTAACTTGAGCTCGTTGACTTGCTTCTGGTGTTTTTAGCTGAGCATTCATCGGAATCGATAATAACATTATTGCACTCACAAAAAATGCTCTTATAAGTTTGGTCTGTTTCATGACTTGAATTGTTTGAATTATATTTTGAATTCTGTATGAAAGAAAAGTCATACACTTCAAACAATAATAAGATGATATTCTTAATCAAGATGTTACCGTAGTGTTAAACTAACGATACAAGTCCTAATAATTGTTAAATCAATTATTCTTTTAACAGCTGATTAACAAAACCTTCGAACTCATTCTTATAATCAATATATTTTTGACCAGTGGCAGGGCCGTTAAATCCAGTATGGATTTTACGTATTTCTCCTTTTTTGTCAACAAAAATTGTAGTAGGATAAGACAAAATATGATTTAGCATTGGTAACTTTTCCTGAGCCTTTTCTTTATCAGATGTTCCATATTGAGCTAAAAGAATTGGGTATTCTACTTTTAATTTTGATCGAAGCCTTTCTATAGATTTAAATGCTTTTTCTGAAGTTTTAGCATACTCAAATGCTAATGCTACAAATGCTATATTTTTATCCTTGTTTTTATTATAATAATCTACATAATATTTGGTTTCATCCATACAATTAGGACACCAAGTTCCCATGATTTGTACCATCGTTACTTTTCCTTTAAAGCGTTCATCATTTAAGGAAACTTGATTTCCTTTAGCGTCTGGAAAACTAAACTCTAGTTTATCATATCCTTCTTTGATAAAAGTTAAAGAATCTGCAGAAGGTAATTCATACTGTTCATTACGTTTTGCTGTAAAAGGTTCTTTCCAATGATTTCCAGAATAAAAATGACCATTCATTGTACTATCGGTAACTTGTGCCGTAAATAGAAAGGCATGAGCTCCATCAAAAGCTGATAGTTCTAATTTATTATTGTTAAGAACTCCTTCTAAAAATCGGTAATCTCCCGTTGTCGTTCTAAAAGTTCCGGTTACAACATTTCCGTTTTGCTTAAAAACACCTTTAGCTATATATCTATCTTCTGGAGTTTCGGGACTAAAAATTGATTCCCAATTCCCTTTTATATTGGCAGCAGGTTTTGAAATCACTTCGAACCTATCTTTAACACCAAATTCTGCTTTAAAAGGTACGATTCTATCCAAAATTTCTTTTATAAAACTTCCCGAAATCGTCATAGAATCTTGAAATTTCGCAGCTACATACCCTTCAAAAACTGGGAATTTAATAAATATAGAATCTCCTTTAATACTCACCTCATCAACATCAATTACTTCTTCTGCATTAAAAACTTTCAATGTTTGATCTTCAAAAACCTCAAATAGAAAAGGCAACTCTTTATTATCCTGTACAGTTAAAGAAGCCTTCCAAAGGCCACTTTTGAGAAACATTTCTCTTGACTCAACTTCTTTTTTACAAGAAGTAAAGTTTATTAAAAACATTAAAAAAAATAATTTACTTACATTTTTAAGAAAATTGAATCTTATCATTTACTTGGATAATTAAAAAATTATTGTAGAGCATTTGGTTATTTATTAAAAAAATAAAATGAAGAGTATTTATAAACTATCAGGGTCTTTTTTATCGTATACTTTGATATTTTCTTTTCCCCTTTTTTTGGACAAAGACTTTTCTTTCAATTCTTTATTTTTTTTCAAGCGCTTTTTATGAGATATTTGTAAATCTTGTTCTTCTTTAGCACTCAATTTAGTTGATTTACTTCTTTTCTTAGTATTCAAACTCTTTTTATCAGCTTTTTTAGCTTTCACCAATGTATTTTGGGATTTTTCTGTTTTTGGGACTTTTTCATCAGCATGTTGTGCAGATAAAGCAAAACAATTAATAAAAAGAAAAATAACAAGTAGGGTTTTCATATTCATAGGGGCATTATTTTAATAAAACTAATATTCAAAAATAAGCAATCTAAATCTAATAGCTATTTAAAGAAAATATCAGAGTATTCTCTAGTTAGCAAATAACCTTCTAAACTAAAATATTTTTGTTCCAGGTATTCCAAAAACCTTGTTTGTTTACTTTGCCAAAGTAAAAGCATTAGTAATGCCACATAATTTCAAAATCATAGTAATGAGAAATTCATCTAAATTACTTAAACATCTTGTAATCTAAAAGAGTATATTGAAAAAGCCTCCTTTTTACTAAAACAAAAAGAAGGCTTTAAAAAATTTAAACAATATTTATTGCTTCTCCTGATATATTTTATTCAGTTTATCTTTTTCTTCTTTTACTTTTTTCTTACCATTTTCTAAGGACTCTTCAAGTGCTTTTAATTTTTTTTCAGCTTTAGCAATCTTACTTTCTTTATCTGCAATTTCTTCTGGTGTCATTGCATCCTCACCTTCTTTGGCCTTAGCTTTTTCTAATCGTTCTCGAGCAGCATCAATTTTAGATCTTCCTTTTTTTAACCGTTCCTCATCTTTATTTAAACTTTCTTCACTCTTTGCCGCCATTAGTTTAGCATCTGCGGCTCTTGCCTGTCCATACTCCCTACCAGTAAGTCCATCCTTATTTTTACCATATGCGTTTCCTTTGAGTTCTTTATCGGCTTTTTTCTCTGCTTTTCTTGTTTCCTTCTCAGCCATCTTTTTGGCTTTCTTAGCCTCGCCCTTTAACTTACTACCTTCTTCTTTAACATCTTTCAGTCCATTTTCCACTGCCTCTTCAGATTCCTTTATTTTATCCTTTCCCTTTTGTTTTTCTTTATCGAGTTTTTCCTTAACTTTTTCCTTATTTCCCTTCATTTTCTCCTGTCCCTTAGCTTTTTTCTTAGCTACTTTCTCTTTAGCTTCTTTTGATTTTCCTTGGGACAACGCTGTATGATTACCACAAATGGAAATCAACATCAACACCATAATAATTCTTACTAATTTCATTTTTAGATATTTTATAGTTAGTACTTTGAAAGTTTGGGTATGAATAATTTAAAAATAGACAAAGGGTTTATATACTGTCTAAATCTTTTAATGAGTCCTCCAGTTCGTCAGCTTTTTTTGTTACTTCTTCTGTAACACTTTCTAACTCTGACTCAACCGCTTCAATTTTCTCGACTGCAGCTTTTGTTTCTTCTTCTTCCTTTTTTTTATCTGTACAAGAAATTACTCCAACAAACAATAATAAAGTAAAAAGCTTAAAGACATTTTTCATATAATAAGGGTTAGATTAATACTATCATAAATATACTTAATTTCCATAAATATATCCCAAATTTCTTGTTTGTTAGCTTTACCCAAAGTATTATCTTTACCGCCTAATTTCAGAATCATCATTAATGAAAATTTCATATAACTGGCTCAAGCAATTTATTAAGCTTGATTGGGATGCAGAAAAAGCTGGGGAGTTACTAACTGACTTGGGGCTTGAAGTAGAAGGAATCGAAACCTATCAAAGTGTGCAAGGTGGCCTACAAGGTGTAGTTGTTGGACAAGTAATTAGTTGTTCACAACACTCTAATGCTGATAAATTAAAAGTAACCAAAGTAGATTTAGGTACTGGAAAACCTGTGCAAATTGTATGTGGTGCTCCCAACGTGGCAGAAGGTCAGAAAGTTCCAGTTGCAACTATAGGAACAAAACTATATAATCCAGATGGAGAAGAATGGACCATAAAGAAAGGTAAAATTCGTGGAGAAGAAAGTCATGGAATGATCTGCGCTGAGGATGAACTAGGATTAGGAAAAAGTCATGATGGAATTATGGTTCTAGACAAAGATATTCCCGTTGGAACACCTGCTGCTGATATTTTTGATATAGAAAACGATCACGTATTCGAAATTGGTTTAACACCAAACCGGGCGGATGCTATGAGTCATTGGGGTGCTGCTCGAGATCTAAAAGCGGGTTTACAGCAAAAAGATCTTAATTTAGAACTGATCACTCCATCTGTTAGTAATTTTAAAATAGAAAACAGATTACATAAATTTGATATCGATGTAAAAAATCCTGAATTAGCACCAAGATATTGTGGTGTTTCTATTTCTGGATTAAAAGTAGGAGAATCTCCTTCTTGGTTACAGCATCGATTAAAGGCTATTGGTCTTACTCCAAAAAACAATGTCGTTGATGTTACTAATTACGTACTACACGAACTAGGACAACCTCTACACGCTTTTGACGCCAATTACATAGAAGGAAATAAGATAGAAGTTAAGACTCTTAAAGCTGGAACAAAGTTCACCACATTAGATGAGGTAGAAAGAGAGCTTCATTCGGAAGATTTAATGATTTGCGATGCAGAAAAACCGCTTTGTATTGCTGGAGTTTTTGGTGGAATTAATTCTGGAGTAACTGAAAAAACCACTTCAATTTTCTTAGAAAGTGCTTATTTTAATCCTGTAAGTGTTCGTAAGACAGCCAAACGTCATGGACTAAATACTGATGCTTCTTTTAGATTCGAAAGAGGTATAGATCCTAATATCACAGAATACGCACTAAAAAGAGCTGCATTACTTATACAAGAATTAGCAGGTGGAGATATTACAAGTGAAATTACAGACCTCTATCCTAAAAAGACAGAGGACTTTCAGGTATTTTTATCTTTTGAAAATACAACAAAATTAATTGGTGAAGAACTTCCTCAAGAAACTATTAAAGATATTTTAAGCTCACTAGAGATTAAAGTAAATAGTGTCACAGAAGGTGGTCTAGGTCTTACCATTCCAGCATATCGAAATGATGTTCAGCGAGAAGCAGATGTTATTGAAGAAATTCTAAGAGTATATGGCTACAATAACATTAAGTTTACACAAAAACTAAATGCATCCATCTCTAATATTGATAAATTTTCTGATCATAATATACAAAACACCATTTCTAACCAATTGGTAGGTCAAGGATTTAATGAAATGCTAGCAAATTCTCTAACCGCTCCAGAATATATTTCTTTATCAGAACAATTAAATGCTGATAATAATGTAGAAATGCTAAACCCATTAAGTAATGACCTAGCAGTATTACGTCAGTCTTTGTTATTTTCTGGATTAGAAGCAGTTTCTTACAATATTAATAGGAAACGTTCTGATCTCAAGTTTTTTGAGTTTGGTAAAACCTATCATAATTATGAAAGTGGAAGAATTGAAAACAAACATCTTACCTTACTAATTACAGGAAATAAGACGAAAGAAAGCTGGAAAATAGGACAAGAAAAAAGTGATTTCTTTTATTTAAAAGGAATTATCGAAACAATCCTAGATCGTTTAGGGATTAAAAGATCCAAAACAGCTCCAGCTAAAAATGATATTTTTTCTGAAGGAGTTTCTTATAGTCTAGGAAAGTCTAAATTAGTAGAATTTGGAATTGTAAAGAAATCCGTATTAAAGCATTTTTCAATTTCTCAAGAAGTATTATTTGCAGACTTTAACTGGGATACAATATTAGAGTTCGCTAGACGAAGTAAAATTAAATTTAGAGATATTCCTAAATTCCCAGAAGTTAAGAGAGATTTTGCACTGTTATTAGATAACACTGTTACTTTTGAAGAAATTCATACTATTGCGAAACAAACAGAAAAACAACTTCTAAAAAACATTAATTTATTTGATGTATATGAAGGAAAGAATTTGCCTGATGGTAAAAAATCATATGCTGTAAGTTTTACATTGCAAGATGAGCATAAGACATTAACAGATAAGCAAATTGATAAAATCATGAATAAGCTTCAGTATAATTTTGAGAACAAATTAGGAGCAGAATTACGATAAAAAAGCAATCTCATTATAAAAATCACAATAGTGCCTTTAAGTTTCTTAAAGGCACTATTTATTTAATAAAACAATACCTTTAGCCTTAAACCTCAATAATAGTAGTAAATGACAGATAGGTGACACCTAAATGGCGTACTAAATACCAATAGCAATTAATAGTTTTGTCTTGTACAAAAAACATAATCATGGAAAATCAATCTATTTCTAAAAACTTACTATACCAACGTAAATTAAAAGGCTACACACAGGAAGAGTTATCGGATAGAACAACCGTAGGAATAAGAACTATCCAGCGTATTGAAAAAGGAGAAGTAACTCCACATTTACAAACCATAAAACTATTAGCAACAGCTTTAGAAATTAAGGTAGAAGACCTCTTACCCATAGAAAATCCAAAAGAAGAATCTATACAACAAAAATGGCTATTACTATTGCATGCTACACCCTTCTTAGGACTAATGATTCCTCTATGTAATATTCTATTACCCGTTTTTCTATGGATCCACAAAAGAGAAGACAACAAAATCTACGATGTACACGGAAGAGCAATTATAAACTTCCAGATAACAATGACAATATTGTTCCTATTATCATTTATCAGTTTAGTTACAATTGAAGGTGTTGGCTTCTTTTTATTTATTGCGGTTATTCCATTTTGTATTATTGTAATGATTATCAATATAGTTTCTGTTCTAAACTCTCAAAAATTTTATTATCCTTTATCAATTCCATTCTTAAAGAAAAACAAATCAATAAAACATATTAACTTTTTGATCATTCTAATATCGATAGGATTCATAGGATGTGCTGATACCAAATCAAAACAAATTGTTAGGCTTGATGGCTCTGTAATCACTAAAGATTCCTTAACCTCTAAAGTAAACCAATTAGTATATGATGCGAATGTCCATGGTATTGCGATAACTCTTTTTAATAAGAATCAAATTACATATCAAAAAACTTTCGGATATAAGAATTATAACCATAAAAAGCAGCTAACTGATTCTACTAATATGTATGGAGCATCTTTTAGCAAAGCTGTTTTTGCTGTGTTAGTAATGAAACTCGTAGAAGAAAATGTGATTGACCTAGACACTCCTTTAGAATCTTACCTCCCAAAAAAAATATACGAATACAAACCAATGACCAGATGGCATGATGATTTCTCTGCTTTACAAACAGATTCTCTATATCATAAAATTACTGCAAGGATGTGTTTGGCTCATACAACTGGTTTTCATAATTACAGATGGTACGAACCTGATCATAAATTAAGAGTTCATTTTGAGCCTGGGGCTCGTTATAGTTATTCTGGAGAAGGGTTTATCTATTTACAGGTAATATTAGAAAAGCTACTTGGCAAAGGGCTTGAGGAAATAGCACAGGAAAAAATATTTGAACCATTAAACATGAATCATTCTAGTTACCAATGGAATAAAAAATTCGAAAATGACTTTGCTCATGGACATTCTAAGGAAGGAAAACTATTTAAAAAAGATAAAGATAATGAACCAAGAGGTGGAGGAACATTAGAAACTAGCACTAAAGATTACAGTAAATTCTTGGAAGCTGTATTACAAAACAAAATTATTACAAAAAGTTCATGGGATGAAATGTTCAAGCCACAAATAAGAATTCGAACATTAGCCCAATTTGGCCCACTATCCCATAAAAAGAGTGATATTAATGATGCCATTCAATTAGGCTATGGATTAGGCTGGGGAGTTTTAAATTCTCCATATGGCACAGGAGCTTTTAAGGAAGGACATGGTGATGGTTTTCAACATTATTCTATATTATTCCCAAAAGCTAAAAAAGGAATCATGATAATGACCAATAGTGATAATGGAGAAAGTATTTTTAAAGAACTACTAGAAGTTGCATTAGGGGACATCTACACCCCTTGGAAATGGCAAAACTATGTTCCCTACAACCATAAAGAAAGTGCATCTAGAAATTAATTCAACATTTGTTAAAAACAATGAAATCTTGTAATCTATATCGTAAATACTTAATTTAGTGGAGCTAAAGAAAAAGACATGCTATTTCCAAAAACCAATATCGAAAAAAAGTTAACTCAACTTAAGAACAAGCAGTTTAATCCTTCTAGTTGGGAAAAACAAGTTGAGTCTATTTTTGAACGAGAAGAGAAAAAAGATCACCGAATTCTTAAAACTCTAGAAAAAGGCACTACGTCTGAAACAAATGATTTCATTTTTGATAATACAGAAAGTTCTAAAATTTATCATATTGATCAAATTAAAAAAATATGTGTTGATTATCGATTGCGTTTTTTAGATACTAAATATTTTAAGGGTAAACTTCCTCAAGAAGCTATTTCGCAAATAAAGGAGTTAGAAAAAACTCATAATACAGAATTAAAAGGGTTTAAAATTATAGCTCCGTCAAAGCTATTTAAGTTAGCTAATGCTGATGATCCTTTATTATTTGCCCCAATGGGTAATGATTACTATTATTTAATTCATAAATGGGGTGATGATCTTCATCCATTTCGTAAAATAATGATGTGGTTTTTTAAGAGTTTTGAAAACTTATTAATTCTTACCTTTTTAGTAAGTCTTTTAGTTACCTTTATGGTCCCACAAGGTTTATTTAGCAAAGAAAGTAATACTTCAGAATTTATCATGATATTCTTTTTTATGTTTAAATCTGTTGCTGCAGTAGTTTTATTTTATGGATTCGCATTAGGCAAGAATTTTAATACTGCAATTTGGGATAGTAAATATTTTAATGCATAAAAAAACACATATGTTTCCAGAAAGTGAATATGAAAGAGTATACACGGGAAGTCTAATTAATATACAATTTCTTCAAAATATACTGCAGGATAGCGGTATTAATTCTATAACTAGAGATGACATGAAATCAGGTATGGCAGCCGGTTTTGGCGGTGGAATTCCGGATCACATTCAGCTCTTTGTAAAAAAGACAGACGTAGAAGAGGCTATTCCTATTATAGAAAAAAGTTTATCTTAAAGTATTATGAGTCAAGAAAACAATAACCCAAGGAAAAACTGGGATTTTATGATCGGAATAGCATTGGTCCTATTCGGAAGTTTTCGATTATACCAGCGCACAAGAGTTGAATTTGAATGGAATTATAAAATTTTTCTTACAATTTCATTTATCCTATATGGAGGTTTTTTAATTTATAGACATCTTCAAAATAAAAATAATACTTCGGACTAATTTCCCTTTTTCGGGATTTTACTCATTGCACGCTCAGTTATAGCTGTAATAGATAAAGAAGGATTTACTCCTGGATTTGCAGAAATCATAGATCCGTCGCATATATACATATTCTTATATCCAAATACTCTGTTATTTTTATCAATCACCCCATCTTCTGTGGTAGCAGCCATTACTGCTCCTCCTAATATATGAGCTGTAGACGGTATTCCTGCTAATGGTTCTAGTCCAAAAACAGTTTCTTTACCTTCTGTTAGTTCAGAATATTGTTTTGCTAAACTAAGTGATTGTGGTATAAAAGCACTAGGTTTTTTACCTTCTGCAATACTCGTATTCATAAACCCTAAGGAGTTTCGTTTAAATTTTAATGTACTATCCAATGTTTGCATAAACAAAAGAATAGCTGTACTCTTACTCCAATCTTTAGCCGTATATAATTTAAGATAAGATATTGGGTGGCTTATAAAACTTGTGATCATTTTAGTTACCCGGACAACGGTATTCTTACCATGGGTTAAAGGTAAGTGTGATAATCTCCAAAATCCAGAACCTTTAGCATACCTAACAATCTCTAGATGACTATTCTTATCAGTAGTCAAAATAGATCCTATAGCTACACCTTTTGACATATCTTTATTGCCATTTAAGTTAGTTACACTTATCAGACTTTCATTATTAGTTCTGATATCGGATCCTAAATGATCTGATAAATTAGGTAAGGATTCTTTCTTTAGTTTTAGTAATAATTTTATTGTTCCTAAAACTCCTCCTGAAAAAACAATCCCTTTAGCTTTTAATTCTTTTTTAGAACCAAATAGTCTGGTAGATGACTTATACTTAACCGAGTATCCATCTAAGGAATGAGTTACATCGATAACTTCATTTTCTGCAAGAACAGTAGCTCCTAATTGCTGTGCCAAGTATAAATAATTCTTATCTAATGTATTTTTTGCTCCAACCCTACATCCGGTCATACAGCCACCACAAAAATTACACCCAGTGCGATCAGGACCTTTTCCATCAAAATACGGATCAGGTACTTTTTTATCAGGAGTTCCAAAAAAAACAGCTACATCTGTTTTAGAAAAACCCTCTTTAATATTCATTTTATCAGCTAATTCTTTAAGTGCCTTATCTCCATCGAACAAATATGGGTTTTTCTGAGCTCCTAACATGGTTAATGCTGTTTGATAAAATGGTCTCAATTCTGACTGCCAGTCCGCTAATTCCTTCCAACTACCAGATGTAAAAAAATCTCTTTTAGGGACCGGTAATGTATTAGCATAAACCAACGAACCTCCTCCTACTCCTGTACCAGAAATTACTACAACATGTTTAAAAAAAGACATCTTCATAATTCCAAACCATCTTAAAAAAGGAACCCAAAGCCATTTTCTAAGATTCCAATTTGATTTAGGGAAATCTTTGGGCTTATACCATCTTCCTTTTTCGATGACCAAAACTTTGTATCCTTTTTCTGAAAGACGTAATGCACTAACTGATCCTCCAAAACCGCTACCAATTATTACATAATCATACTCTTTTTCAATATTCATACTTTTAATATTATATCGGTTTTTGGAGTGCACATACAAGTAAGTATATATCCTTGATTTATTTCATTTTTTAAAAGAACAATATCTTCTCTAGAATTCCAGTTTACTTCCCCTTTTATCAATAAAGCTTTACAAGTACCACAATCTCCCATTTTACAAGCATGTGGTAATGTGTTTTTAGTTTTCATTGACCCTTGTAATATTGTTTCAGAACTATCGGTATTAAAACAAAATTGATTGCCACTCATCGTTATATCAATTTTACGTGTTACACCAGAAAGTTTATTAACGTTCTGAGAAAATTCTTCCACTTTAATTAAATTATCCAAAACTCCAAGCCCACCTAACACTTTCTTAGAAGCTTCCATCATTGCCGATGGACCACAGATATAAAAATAGGAATCTACCGATAACTTTGATAAATATTTGTGTTGTAAATCTGCATTCAATATTTCGAAACTTAATATTATATCTATACGGTTTGTATAGCGTAAAGAAAGTTCTTTAAGTTCTTGATCAAATATTACTTCTTCTTTATTCCTAGATCCATAAAGTAATGTCACCTTTTCTTCTGAAGTCCTTAAAACAAATTTGATCATAGACATGATAGGCGTAATACCGCTTCCGCCGGCAATAAAAACAAATGGTTTACTAATACTTTTTGGCAATAAAAACTTACCAAATGGACCAGAAACTCTTAGCTTATCCTTCTTCTTTATAGTATTTACTAAATGATTAGACAACTTTCCTCCTGCTACTCTTTTTATAGCTACCGCAAGCTTTCCTGTAACAGGATCCTCACAAATAGAATAACACCTACTTATTAAATCTTCATTAACGAAGTCTGAAATAACTACATATTGACCAGCTTCATAAAGAAAAGGAATCTGGTCTAAATTTTTGAAAACAAGTTTAATAGTGTTTGATGTTTCTCTATATACTTCTTCTACTAATAAAACGTAATTCCATTTTTTTCCTAATTGAATATCTACATATGTATTTTTCTTGTCTAACAATTTCAAATCCTGATCTCTATAACCCTCAATCACAGATTGTTTTTCTAATAATTCGGATTCCATATCCAAAAAACAACTTCTATATTTATAAAAGGGTACTCTAGGGTGTAAATGATGTATTAGATGATAACTTTGATATAGTGACAGAAACTCTAAGCCTGGAATCGTAATGATACGTGTATTATGATACCTACTTAAATTATTATGTGGATAATGTGGTAACCAATCAAAAGAAAAAGCCAATACTGGTGCCGCAATAAGTGCTGATAAAATAAAAACAAAAAACAACGCACTTCCATATCCCAAAAAAATCAAAGCGCTTAAGATCGTAGTAAGAAAAAATAAAAATAAAATAGATTGACCTCTAATTTTGTTCATTGCTTCGTTCTTTTTACTATCCTTACCTAACGCTAATTCGAAATAATAGCCGATCAATGTTAGGCAACGAAAGAAAATTGACAAAGGATTACTACCATTAACATAATGATCTGGATCATTTACCGGATCATTTGTATGTGCGTGATGTCTAAGATGTATCACTACAAATGCAGAAAAAGGAAATATCAAAAAGAAACTAGATACCCAACCCAAGGCTTTTTCTAATTTTACAAACGACTGAACTCCTCCAGAAATATTACCATGACTGGCTTCGTGGGCAATTGTAAACATCCCATAAGCTATCAAAGCTCCAATAATAGAGGTCCATATTGGTGAGAACCCTAATAAATAAAAATTCCAAAGCAAAATATATCCAATACATAAAATGGAAAACAAAATTATAGTTGGCCAGGCTACTTTTCCCGAATATTTTTGCCAAACTGCTTGATTTTTCACAGGTCAAATGGTTATGTTTGAAAAAGATATTTATTTTTTCGAACTATTTAATCAAATATAGTTCGATTATTAGAGAATACCAAATATGGGAAGAAAATCAATTCATCGAGAAAGAAAGGATAAAACTAAAAAGGTAGAACAATGGACTCAAGCTATACTTCCTAAACTGAGTAATATGGCTCTTGGAGAACTAACTATTGATGATCTAGCGCTACTAATGAACAAAAGTAAGTCTACGATTTATCAATACTTTGTTACTAAAGAAGAAATTTTTGAATACATCACTCAAATAAGGGTTGATCGCCTTAAAGCTTATAAAAACGAAATTTCTGGCGAACTGTCTACTATAAACTACCATTATGAAACCTTAGCAAAGATTCTAGCTGAAGGAGTTAAAGATATTTCTCCTTTTTATCTAAAGCAATTACAAACGCATTATCCTAGTGCCTGGAGTATAGTAAATGACTTTTTACAGGGTTTATTAGATGACCTTAAACATTTTTATGTTTTTGGAATAGAGAATAAGATGTTTAAGGAAGTTTCTCCCGAATTATTAATCAAACTGGATGAATATTTTATCATGCAGCTTATTACTGATCATACTTTCTTTAATAATAATCAGCAAACTTTAGAATCTGCAATCAAAGAATATATGTACATAAAGTTCGAAGGTTTGGTATTAAAATAACAAAAAAATCTCGCAAACAGCGAGATTTTTTTACTTAGTAAAAACGTATTCATTAAACATTAACGGCATACATCTTATCTCGTAATTCTTTAATTTTTTTATCACTCATATATTCATCAAAAGTAGCGTAACGATCAATTACTCCATTGGGAGTTAACTCAATTACTCGATTTGCTACGGTTTGAGCAAACTCATGATCGTGTGTAGTGAAAAGAATAGTACCTTTAAAATTTTTCAAAGAATTATTAAATGCTGTAATTGATTCCAAATCCAAATGGTTTGTTGGTTCATCTAACATTAATACATTTGCTCTTGTCATCATCATCTTAGATAACATACATCTAACTTTTTCTCCTCCGGATAATACATTTGACTTCTTTAACGCTTCTTCTCCACTAAAAATCATTTTACCAAGAAAACCTCGAATAAATACTTCTTCTCTTTCTTCTTCTGTAGTTGCCCACTGACGCAACCAATCTACTAACGTTAAATCATTCTGAAAATATTCACTGTTATCCGCTGGCAAATAAGATTGTGTAGTAGTAATACCCCAAGAAAAAGTACCATTATCTGCTTTTTGTTTCTCATTAAGAATTTGATAAAAAGCTGTAGTCGCTCTAGAATCTTTTGAAAAAACTACTACTTTATCGCCTTTAGCTAAATTAATATCTACTCCTTTAAAAAGAACATCTCCTTCTATACTTGCTGCCAACCCTTCTACATTAAGGATTTGATCTCCCGCTTCTCTATCTCTTTCGAAAATAATTGCTGGATAACGACGACTAGATGGTTTAATATCCTCTATATTTAATTTCTCGATCATCTTTTTACGAGAAGTAGCTTGTTTTGATTTTGCTACGTTTGCACTAAAACGAGCTATAAATTCTTGTAATTCCTTCTTTTTCTCTTCAGCTTTTTTGTTTTGTTGCGCTCTTTGTCTTGCAGCTAGTTGAGATGATTCATACCAGAATGTATAATTACCACTATAGTTATTAATTTTTCCGAAATCAATATCTGAAATATGTGTACACACAGAATCTAAGAAGTGACGGTCGTGAGAAACAACAATTACGGTATTATCATAATTGGCCAAGAAATTTTCTAACCAAGATATGGTTTCATAATCCAAATCATTGGTAGGCTCATCCATTATCAGCACATCTGGACTACCAAACAAACATTGCGCAAGTAACACTCGTACACGCTGTTTAGTATCTAAATCTGCCATACTTGTATAATGTAAATCCTCTTTTATCCCAAGATTAGATAACATAGTTGCAGCATCACTATCTGCATTCCATCCATTCATCTCTTCGAACTGTACTTGAAGTTCCCCTATTTTCTCTGCATTCTCATCTGTATAATCAGCATACAAAGCATCAATTTCAGTCTTAATCTTATACAAATCTTTATTACCCATGATGACTGTTTCTAACACAGTATATTCATCATACGCATAATGGTTTTGTTCTAAGACTGACATGCGCTTTCCAGGCTCCAAGTGAACATGACCTGAAGTTGGTTCAGAAACACCAGAAAGAATCTTCAAAAAAGTAGACTTTCCTGCCCCGTTTGCTCCGATAATACCATAACAATTACCTTGCGAAAAGGTAGTATTTACTTCATCAAATAAAACTCTTTTACCGAATTGTACTGAAAGATTAGAAACTGATAACATAGGTATAAATTGTATTTTCGGCAAAAGTAGAAAAATGGATCCAGAACTTGAAAGAATATAAAAGTATTTTAAATGAGAGTTTGTCAAATAAAAGTTCTTGTCATATCATACTTTCGCAACATAAGTAATTATTAAAGCTCCCTACGAATTGCCTAATAATAACACAATTAACGTATTCTTAACAAATCTTAGAGGTCATTCCATTTATTTTTGAATGTTTGTCAGTTTAATAATAGCACCCAAAATGTATTTCTTCAGGATAAAATATTTTATTTATATCTCGATTATTGGTTTTTGTTTATGTGGTTGTGAATCAACAACTACAGAGATAACGAATGAACATATCTATTTCGGTGGTGAGATTATCAACCCTAATGCTGATTATATTGTTCTTTATAAAGACAAAGATTTTCAGGACACGATTTATTTAGATAAAAACAATAGGTTTTTACATAAGATAGAAGGTATTAAAGAAGGTTTATACTCCTTTAGACATAATCCAGAATTTCAGTTGATATTACTAGAAAAAGGAGATAGTATTCTAATGCGTCTAAACACATTAGAATTTGATGAATCTTTAGTTTTTACTGGAAAAGGAGCTAGGAAAAATAATTTTCTAATTGATATGTTTTTGCAAAATGAAATTGAGCGCAATCAATTACAAAAAAGAAAATTTAAAAAAAGTCCTAGATTCTTTAAGAAAGAACAAGACTCCTTATTAGACATAAGAATCAAAAGATTTGATCGTCTTACCAGTAAATACAACATAAGTGATCTTTCGAAAAAAATATGTAGATCTAGTTTTGAGTATGATTTCTTTTCGAGATATGAATTATATTTATATAAATACCAATACCACAGACTTAAAAATCTTGATCCAAACAAAGAGTTTTCCGAAGATTTTTTCGATTACAGAAAGCAGGTTAATTTTAATGATGATGATCTAATGAGGTTATACTCGTATAATAGATTCCTTAATCATTATTTCACCAACTCTTCCTACACAAAATACATGAATAAAAAATCTTTTTCTAAAAGTAAAGTTGAGTATACCATGTATAAGTTGGATCTTGTAGATAGTTTAATCGAACATTCTTACATCAAAAACAATCTTTTAAGAGGTATAACGACTAATTTTATTTTAGATAATAAAAATGACTATACTTCTCAAAAAGTACTTAATCATTACTTATCTATAAGTACTGATAAAAAGATCCAAAAAGAACTGGTGAAATTAGCAAAAGCTACTGCTAGATTGAAACCAAATAGTATTATTCCTGATCAGGATCTTATTTCTTCCAACGGAGAAATGACTAAGCTATCCTCTCTTTTCGAAAAGCCTATTACTGCTTTATATTTCTGGTCTATTGAAAGAAAAGATCATTATATCCAAGCACATAAGAAAACTGATCATTTAAGTAAAATATATCCAGATATTGATTTTATCGCTATTAATACGGATGATGAACAAACGGACAATTGGCTAAAAACGATTAATCGTCATAATTACGATCTATCAAATGAATATGAGTTTAAGTTTCCTAAATGTTCTTCTGATGAATTGGTTATTCATTATTCTAACAAGGTAATTTTGGTTAATCAACAAGGAAAAATAATCAATCCAAATGCTGATTTATTCTCATCAATTTTCGAAAAACAGTTGATGAGTTATAGCAGAATGGCAAGTATCGAAAAACAAAAAACTGTTCTCGACTAAAAGAACAGTTTTTAGAATTTTATTATTTCAAAAAAAATTAGTTTCCTTTTTTGTAGTCTGCTAAAAACTTAGCTAAACCGATATCTGTTAAAGGATGTTTTAGTAAACCTTCTATTGAAGAAAGAGGTCCTGTCATAACATCTGCTCCAATTTTTGCACAATCGATTACATGCATCGTATGTCTTACTGAAGCTGCTAGGATTTGTGTATCGAAACCATAGTTATCGTATACCATTCTTATTTCTGCTATTAAATTAAGACCATCTGTAGAAATATCATCCAATCTTCCTATAAACGGAGAAACATAAGTTGCTCCTGCTTTTGCAGCTAATAAAGCTTGTCCTACTGAAAAAACTAATGTGCAATTAGTTTTAATTCCTTTATCACTAAAATATTTTATTGCTTTTATACCTTCTTTAATCATAGGTACTTTTACAATAATCTGATCATGAAGTTTAGCAAGTTCTTCACCTTCTTTAACGATTCCTTCAAAATCTGTAGAAATCACTTCAGCACTTACATCTCCAGTAACTATATCACATATTTTTTTATAATGCTCTATAATATTATCCTTCCCTGTGATACCTTCTTTAGCCATCAATGATGGATTTGTAGTTACTCCATCAAGTACACCTAGATCTTGTGCTTCTTTGATTTGATCAAGGTTAGCAGTATCAATAAAAAACTTCATATTGTTGTGTTTAAATTTATGATTTATTTATTATGATTATTAACTATAATATGTTTTTAAAATATGCGGTCAAAATTACAACTTATAATGATTCATTAGTAATTTCTCATATACTTTATCTGGTAAAATTCGCTTTAAAACCACAGAGAATTTCTGCATAAACGCACCAACCTTATAATGTACCTTAGGACTAGAAGTACAAATAACCCTAAACACTGCTTTAGCCATCTCATCCGGGTCACTACCCTCATCTACATGTTCATCCATTAACTGTAAAGAATCACCATATGATTTTTCGTAAGGAGAACCACTGATAACTGGAGCATGATACCTTCCTGCTGCAATATTAGTAGCAAAATCACCAGGGGCAATATTGGTCATATGAATATTAAATGCTTTTAACTCCATTCTCCAAGCTTCTGTGGTTATCTCTAAGGCAGATTTAGAAGCACTATAAATTCCACGATATGGCAATCCCATATATCCTGCAATAGAAGTTATATTAATAATTAAACCACTATGCTGTTTCCTCATTAAAGGCAACACTGCTTTAGTGACATTGATAGGGCCAAAATAATTGGTCGTAAAATTCCTTATAATCTCTTCTTCTGGTATTTCTTCTAACGGTCCTGTAATTCCTGCTCCCGCATTATTAATCAAAACATCCAATCGTCCGTGTTTCTGCTCAATTATACTAACAGCATTAGAAATACTTTTTTTATCCGCTACATCAAGTTGCAACAAAGTAAAAGCATTAAAATCTGAAAAACGCGAAGGGTTTCTACTAGTACCGTATACGATATATCCTTTATTGGTAAGAAATGTACCGATAGATTTTCCAATACCTGAAGAACCACCGGTTATTAAAACAACTTTAGAGTTTTGATTTGCGTTCATGTTCGCAAATATACATTCGGAATTTAGAATTATGAATTTAGATTTACGAAATAAACTTAAAAATACTTAAAAGACGAAACTAAAAGGCATAAAAAAAGGCAAGCTACCTACATCACACTGCTACAACCGTTTACCTTTGCTGCGTTCCCGCCCTGGAGGATTCAACAGGAGCTAGTTGTGTAGGACTTGCCGCTGCAAAGATACAATCTTTACTATATAAAACAATGATTTTTTAAACCCAATTAAAATAAATATCTTGCTCTAAATATTACCAAATATCATGAACAAACGTAACCTCTTCGTCATCATTACATTATGCGCTATTATTTTTTCTTGTGGTAGTAATATTGAGACGAAAAAAAAACATTTTTCGATTAAAACCGATAATAACCAGACCAAATATAAGCTTGGAGAAACCATAAAAGCTAGTATAGTTAATGACCAAAAAATCAAAATTGATTCTGTCGTTTACTTTTTAGAAGATATTAGGTTAACAACTAATAATGAGAATCAATTAGAAGAAAAAATCGATAACGAGAGATTGGGAAAGCACCTTCTAAAAGCTATTGTTCATTATGAAGGAAAAGAGGAAGATATCTATCAAAAACTTTCTTTTTTTAACAACGTCCCTCCTAAATTATATAAGTATAAAGTTATAGCAGAATATCCCCACGATCAAAATGCTTTTACTCAAGGATTAGAATTTATTGGTGACACACTTTATGAAAGTACTGGTAAAAATGGATTGTCCTCATTACGTAAGGTAGATTACAAAACTGGAAAAGTGATTATCAAAAAAGATATCGATAAGAAATATTTTGCAGAAGGTATTACTATTATTAATGATAAAGTGTTTCAACTTACATGGCAATCTAAAGAAGGTTTTATCTACGATTTAAACACTCTAGAAAAAACAGGAAGCTTTGCTTATAATAAGAGTAAAGAAGGATGGGGATTATGTAATGATGGTAATCAAATATATAAAAGTGATGGTACTGAAAAAATCTGGATATTAGACGCAGAAAGCTTGGCTGAAAAAACATTCATTGAAGTTGCAACTCACAACAAGGTAAAGTCAAAATTTAATGAATTAGAATGGATAGAAGGAAAAATTTATGCTAACACTTGGCAAAAAGACGGAATTGCTGTAATTAATCCAGCAAATGGAGCTGTAGAAGCAGTTATTAATTTATCTGGTCTAAGAGAAAAGGTGAGTCAACATTCTGATCTAGATGTGCTAAATGGTATCGCTTACAAAAAGGACACGAAACAATTATTTGTTACCGGCAAGAATTGGGACAAACTTTTTGAAATTGAGATAATTAAGTAATCAAACACCTAATCTAATTTTACATTTAAAACAATTCTTTTGTAACATCAGAATAAGTACTTCGTTATTATTATAGACAGATAATAAACCGTACCTTTGCGGCTTATTTTTATTTATATGAACAAATTTGAAGCATTAGGCCTCGGTGAAGCCATTATTAAGGCGGTGAATGAAATGGGGTTTGAGACCCCAAGTGAAGTACAGGAAAAGGCTATCCCTATTTTGCTTAATGAAGAAACGGATATTGTTGCTCTTGCACAAACCGGAACAGGAAAAACCGCTGCATTTGGTTTTCCTTTAATAGAAAAAGTAGACATTGATAGTAGAATCACGCAAGGGTTAATACTATCTCCTACCCGTGAACTTTGTTTACAGATTACCAATGAATTAAAAAACTATTCTAAGTTTAGTAAAGGATTGCGTACTGTAGCCATTTATGGTGGTGCAAGTATCCATGACCAAGCTAAAGAAATCAAACGTGGAGCTCAAATTATTGTAGCAACTCCAGGACGTATGCAGGATATGATCAATAGAAAGATGGTTGACATATCTAATATCGGTTATTGTGTTCTTGATGAAGCAGATGAAATGCTTAACATGGGATTCTATGAAGATATAACTTCTATACTTTCTCACACACCAGAAGATAAAAGTACTTGGTTATTTTCTGCTACAATGCCAAAAGAAGTTTCTACAATTGCAAAACGTTTTATGCACAATCCTATAGAAATTACTGTAGGACACAAAAACACAGGATCTAAGAATGTTTCTCACGAATATTATGTAGTGAGTTCTAGAGATCGTTATGCTGCTTTAAAACGTCTAGCAGATGCAAACCCAGACATTTTTTCTGTAATATTTTGTCGTACCAAACGAGACACGCAAAAAGTTGCAGAAAAACTTATCGAGGATGGATATAATGCAGCTGCCTTGCACGGAGATCTAAGTCAGAACCAACGAGATTTGGTGATGAAGAGTTTTAGAAATCGACAAATACAGATGTTAGTGGCCACCGATGTTGCTGCAAGAGGTATTGATGTAGATGATGTTACTCACGTGATTAATTATCAACTACCAGATGAGATAGAAACCTATACACATAGAAGCGGTAGAACAGGACGTGCAGGAAAAAGTGGTGTATCTATGGTTATTGTTTCTAAGAGTGAACTTAGAAAGATTAAGTCTGTAGAACGAATCATCAAAAAGAAATTTGAAGAAAAAGAAATACCAAGTGGCGAAGAAATATGTCAAGTACAATTATTTCATTTAGCAAATGATATTGCCAAATCGGAAATTAATGACGAAATTGAAAGCTACTTACCATCGATTAATGAGGTATTAGAAGATTTTACTAAAGAAGAACTTATTAAAAAATTCTTCTCTGTAGAATTCTCTCGTTTTCATAATTATTATAAAAACTCTAAAGATCTAAATGCATCCAGAGATAGCGGTGGAGATGGATCTAGAGGAAGAGACGGAAGCACGCGTTATTTTATTAACGTAGGTGAAAAAGATGGATTTGATTGGATGACCCTAAAAGATTTCTTAAAAGAAAACTTAGGATTAGGAAGAGATGGAGTTAGTCGTGTTGATGTTAAGGAAAGTTTTTCATTCTTTAATACAGACTCTGAACACCAAGATGCAATTCTTGCAGTTTTCGAAGATTTTAGAATAGAAGGTAGAAAAGTTAACGTTGAGATCTCTAAAGATTCTGGTCGAAGCCGAGGCGGTAGACGAAGAAGAGATAATAACGGCGGTGGCGGTTTTAAAGGAAAGAGAAGAAGTGATGGTTTTAAACCAAAAGGAAGAAACCGTCGTGATAATGATGGTGGTGACCGCGGAGGTAATGGAAGAAGAGACCGAAGAAAACGTAGTGATCGTAGATAATTTTTCTATGAATTAACTAAATTATATGATTTTTGGTCCGATTTTTATGTTATGTTCGTATAGATTGGTCGTCATATATAGTAGTTAACGATATAGAATAATTATAAAAATAAGCTTTTGAAAAGATTTTTAATATACATATTACTTATTGTAGGCATCAGTATTAATGCCCAAGAAACTGATTCACAAACAGTATCGGGAAAAGTACTGAATGCCTCTACTGATAGTAAATTACAGAGTGTTCACGTAGTAAACCTAAGTCAGGTTATAGGTACCATTACTAACAAAGAAGGTGATTTTGAGATTAAAGCTAAAGTTAATGACACCCTATATTTTACATACATTGGATATAAACCTCTTAGAGTTCGAGTTACTAATGACTGGAAAAAATTTGGTGATGTAAAAATCAAAATGACTGAACTTGGTATCGCTCTTGAAGAAGTTGTCGTTGCAGATGTACAACTTACTGGATACTTAGAAATTGATGCGAAAAAAATCCCTGTATATAATAATTACAGATATAGCATTTCTGGTTTAAACTCTGGATATGAGGGAGGTAGCAGACAACCTGGAGCTGTTAATAAAGTGTTAGGTGCTATTTTTAATCCCGCAGACTTTCTCTATAACATTTTTAGTAAACGGTCTAATGAACTGCGTAAGCTAAGAAAGATGAAGAAAGATGATGAAATAAGGAACCTACTGGAAACAAAATTCGATAGAGCTACACTTATGGCATTGCTCCAAGTAGAACGTATTGACATTGATGAAATATTACGTAATTGTAACTATTCTGCTGATTTCATAAAGTTTGCTAATGACTTACAAATTCTTGATGCAATCAGTGAATGCTATGAAGAGTATAAAGTTCTAGATAGAAAATAATAATACATTATCTTATCGAAGGGAATGTAATGATATTCGATTCCCTTCCGAATCTATAAAATAAGCCATGTACCCATGTTCTTCTGATATTTGTGTTTTCTTAGATAATACTTTTCCTCCAGCATCCTCTACTCTACTTATTTCATTAGCTACATCACTACAAGAAAAATAGATCATAACTCCGTCTTCACTAGGTTTATAATGATCTCCCGCAAGTATTAATGATCCTGTAACTTCACCCGTTACATTTTTATTAGGAAACCAACCCATTTGTAACCCTTCTACTTTGTGGATAGCTATTTCTATTTCAAAAACTTTTTCATAAAAGGATTTAGCACGATCCATATCTATAACCGGAATTTCAAACCATGTAACCATAATTATTGATCTAAAAATTAAGTCTTTAAATTACAAATTAGATTTAAAAACCAATAACTGTTTTATAAAAAAATAATTATCTGTTAACCTTTCTAATTTTTTAATACTAATGGATGTAACTTTTAAATAACATACATACCATGAAAAAATTGAAAATAGTTTGTCTATGCTTAACTTCTTTATTCTTATTTAGCTGTTCTAATGAAGACGATATAACATTTGTAGATGAAATATCTCTTTTAGAAAAAAGCAATACTATAAACTGGGTAGGAACCTGGAACTCCACTTATGGAGAATTAAGACTTGTAGAAAAAGGACAATTAATATATGGAGATTATACAGATATTGGCGTCATTTATGGATATAGACATTATATAAATGGTAAAGAATATTTTGAAGGAACTTTTGACAATTACAGGATGAATAGAAAAGGGATAATTCGTTTTGAAATGAATAACTCTAATTTTAATAATTCTTTCTCTGGTAAATGGACTTGGGGTAACACACCAAATTGGTATAATTGGAATGGCACTAAAACATCAAAAAAAGAACCTATTCTTCAAAGTTTTTACAATGTAAAGGGTCGTGTTTTTAATAATAGTACTTTTCAAACTATTCAAGAACCTATATCAATTGAAGTTTTTAAAAACGGAATTAGACACTTTACAACTACATCCGAGAACGGATCTTATTCTCTGCAATTACCAAGAGGTAACTGGGAATTAAAAGTATCAAATGTTGCATATCAGCATTTTTCAAGAAACATTGAAGTAAAAGAGAATTATGACTACAACAATTATTTTACACAAAACATATACTTAACCAAAAGGTAAATCTTATGATTTTAGAGGTATATCCAAGGCTTATTTAATCTCTTTGGATATACTTTTCTTCTATGTTTTAAATAGAATTAAGAAGTACTTGTTCTTTTTTGAAAAATATCGTGTACTACTTCGGATGTATAATTAATTGTAGTTTTATTAGGTTTAATTCCTGTTTTCACTTGTTTAAAAAGTGACTTAATCTTGTTGGTAGGCGACTGTTTTTTGCTCATGACAAACATGTTTTTAGGGAGTTAAAACGATTAGTCCTTATCAAATATAGCGAATTAATTAATAAAACCTCTGATTTAAGCACATTAACCTTTTACGTGTAAACCTTTATTTATAAGTTACTTACAAAAAATAAAAGCAGTATTTATCTAGAATTTGTAACTTATTAAAAATAATTCGTAATGAGTTATTTAGTATCTGTTAGGTATTCTCCTTTCTGTATCTAGCAATAATTTTCTCGTGGCTTTTGATTACTTTTTTAGCCCAATCCAATCTTTTTTCTAATTTTTCTTCTTCTGACAACTTCCAATCGATCTTAGAGTTCCTTAATAAAGATGTTACCTGCTGCAAAATAATAGCAGCTGAAACCGAAATATTAAGGCTTTCTGTAAAACCAACCATAGGTATGTGTAATTTCACATCGGCTTCATCTAAGATCATATCACTTAATCCCTCTTGTTCCTGCCCAAAGAAAAATGCAGAAGGCTTATTAATATCGAAATCTTTTAACTCTATCGAATTATCATGTGGTGTAGTAGCTACTATTTGATATCCCTTATTTTTTAACTCAGCAATACAAGCTTTAGAAGTAGTATATCTATTTATATCTACCCACTTTTGGGCTCCCATTGCAATCTCTCTATCAATACGTTTAGCATTTATTTCTTCTATCACGTGTACATTCTGAATTCCAAAAACATCACAACTCCTAATTACTGCACTCGTATTGTGTAATTGATATACATCTTCTACCGCAACCGTAAAATAATTAGTACGTTCCTCAATTACCTTTTTATAAAGGCCTTGTCGTCTGGGCGTAAGAAAAGATTCTAAATACGCTAATAGTTTATGATCTACCATAGACTGCTAAAATAGGAAACATTGATAATTTAGAGATAAAAAAATTGATCCTGCTTTATTCATTACAAAGATTATTCTGGAAATAAAAGCAAAGAGAAGGTAATAGAAAGACTATTAATAAGGGAGACCTCTCTAATGTCACCCAAACATAAGAGAGGCCATACCAAAATAATATCAAAAATTTTGTAAAATGTTGCTTAACGTTTTTATTCCCATCGTCATATAAAAATAAAAAACACAATATTTTGAAATTAAATTAGCTCCCATTAACAAATCACATTGTTCTTTCTCATATTTCTTTTTAAAATAAAACTTATCAAATCATTTCAATATTTATGCCTAACTATACTCTTAATGATTAAAAAGATCAAAAAATATCGTTTATCATTCTAATAGAATAAATTCACTTCTTCTATTTTCCTGATGTTGTTGTTCATTACAGTTAGTATTATTGTCACATTTATTTACTAATGAAGACTCTCCATATCCTCTACCAGTGAGTCTGGATCTATCTATCCCTCCTTTTTCTACTATATATTTAATTGTGCTTTTTGCTCTACGTTCACTCAAAGCCAAATTATAATTATCTGGGGCACGACTATCTGTATGAGAACGAACATCAATTTTTATAGTAGGATATTCTTTCATCGCAGCTATTATCTTTTGCAATTCTATTTCGGCGTCAGGCCTAATAAAAGATTTATCTAGATCAAAGTAAATAATTTGAAGATCTAATACTTTTGCCAAATCATCACCTGGTAGCACCTCTTTATTACTAAAACCTCCTTTTGATAATTGTAATGGTACCTGATGAGTATACTCTAAAGCTGTATTGGTCAATAGCATTTCTTCTGATGGATTATACCCATCTTTAAGCGCTCTAATGATGTAGGATTTCTCACATTCTACTTCAAAAGTATAAACTCCATTATTATCACTTGTTGTTTTATTGATTTCGTTACCATCACCATCCAATAAGATCACATCAGAATTGGTTAATATTTCACCAGTAGGATCCTCTGTTACTACTCCAGAAACATATTGTCTACAGGTAGTTATTAATTCATCTATTTGTTTAAAACTGTAAATATCATCATTTCCTTTACCTCCTTGTCTATTACTAGAAAAATAACCTATTTTAGTTTCTTCATTTAATACAAAACTAAAATCGTCTTCCGAACTATTTACAGGTCTTCCTATATTGTATGGTATAGAAAAAGTACCTTCTTCTGGAACTGTAACGAATATATCCAATCCACCTAACCCAACGTGTCCATCGCTCGCAAAATAAAGTCTTCCAGAATCACTTACATATGGAAAAGTTTCTCTTCCCTCTGTATTTATTTTATCTCCAAGATTGATAGGCTCACCAAACGTACCATCCTCAAATACTTCTACTTTATACAAATCCGACAACCCTCTAGTGCCAGGCATATCACTGGCAAAATATAGATATTTACCATCTGCGGTTAATGCTGGGTGAGCTACTGAATACTCTTCGCTATTAAATGGCAACTCTTCTATATCAACCCACTTACTACCTTCTAACTTTGCTCGATACAATTTTAAAAGAATAGTTCCACTCGCATCAGATTTAAGTTTCTTTTTTGTGAAATTATTTCGTGTAAAGTACACTGTTGTGCCATCTGAACTAAAAGAGGTAGAGGATTCATGAAACTTAGTATTTATCTTACCCTTCAACTTTTTAGCTGGTCCTAGCACATTTTTTTGTGTTCCAATATCAGATTTATAAAGATCTAAAAATGGCATTTCATTCCATTCGTGAATAACCTTTGACATAGAACTATAGTTTCCTCTTGAAGAGGCAAAAACAAGATTTCCAAGGTTATCGAAACTAGGCGCGTAGTCTGAAAAAGCGGAATTAATATTTATTCTTTTTAGCGTAAATTTTCCAGATTGCATTTCAATAAATCTAAGATAGTCACGAGTACTTACGAAATATACTGCTCGCTGATCCGTATTGGTTATGTTATAAAACATTTCCATGATCTTATCCGCTTCATCATACTTTTTTATACTTTTCAAACTTTGTGAATATCTAAATAGGTATTCTGTATCTATATCATCAGGATATTCATTCACCAATTTTTCATACCATATAACAGATTTTTCTAATTGTCCATTAAAGTAATAAGAGTCTCCTAGTTTTTTGAATAAATCAGCAGAAGAATATCCTTTCTCTGCAACATTCAAATAAATTTTACGAGCATCTACAAACGCGTATCTCTTAAAGTTTTCATCCGCCCTTAAGAGCTGCTTTTCTTGTGAAATCAAAGCACATGAAAACATAAAAATTAAAAATGTAGAAATTATATATTTCATAAAGTTCCTAATCATTTTTTCTAAAAGAATCTAGGAGTTAGCATTCTGTTATATTTTCTGAATAATTCAAAACGTAACATAACTTCATAACTTCCATCATTAAACTGTGTTCTACCCAATTCTGTAGACTCCTTATCATATGCAAATCCGATCATTAAAGAATCTGATACCTGGAACCCAGCCATCGCACTAAATGCTGCACTCCATCTATATCCTACCCCAAGAGTAAGTTTATCATACAACAAGAAATTAGCTGATAAATCTACTTGTAGCGGGGCTCCAAAAACCAACTTACTTAAAATTGCTGGTTTAAACTTTACAGTATCACTTAAATCAAAAACATGACCCGCTATTAAATAATAATTAATTCTTTCTTCTGCTATAAATGAGGAGTTTCCATTACTATCTATCTCGGCTTCTTCATCAAAATGATTTGTCTCTAATAAATTAGGGGCACTTAATCCTAAATAAAACTTATCAGTATGATAATAAACACCAACACCTACATTAGGACTAAACTTATTATCTATATTTCCATTATTAAAAAGAGGATCTCCAGTATCAAACTGTGACAATCGATCAAAATCCACATTTAATAAATGCCCCCCTGCCTTTATTCCAAAACTTAATTTTCCAGTATCTGAAGTAGGAATCGTATAAGAAAAATCAATATCAAAATATGTTTCATCAGTGGGTCCGATCTCGTCATTTACAATTGACAAGCCTAATCCAACTCTATTATTATCTCCTATGGGTGTATTTAGAGTTAATGTTTGAGTGCGTGGAGCTCCATCAAGTCCTACCCATTGACTACGATGTAAACCCATTATACTCATAACCCCTCGACTACCTGCATAAGCAGGATTTACACTAATTGTGTTATACATGTACTGAGTATACTGAGCATCTTGTTGGGCCCAATTATTTTGTTGGAAGACGAAGCCTAAAAGAACTGTTACAATTAGTATATATTTTTTTCTCATTAACTTTTATTTAAAAAATTCAAGTAAAACCCTTGCAGGTTTCCACTGTGAATATCTGTTATATTCACTTTACATATTAATATATAAATAACCAACCTTATTTATTGTTTGCCCCGTTTCTGTGACATATTCCAAAACATAATAATATGTTCCTACAGGTAATTTATTATTCTGTGAAATAGTAACTCTTCCATTACTTATTCCTGCAAACAATTCTACACCTGGTTGCTCATAACCATCCTCTTCAAACACCTGAACTCCCCATCTGTTATAAATTCTTAATGTATTATCTGGGAAGTTTCTTAACCCTACAATCCTGAAATCATCATTAATTCCATCTCCATTAGGGGTTATACCAGTATAGATTATTATTGGATCATCAGAAAGGATTTCGATCACTGTTTCATCTTCTGCATCTCCGTCATTATCAAGATCTACATCTGTTATATCTGTAGGATCATCAGAAAGATCAATAACATCATCTCCATTTGGATCCTGACCAGTCACTGTAGCTTGATTTATAACTTCTCCTAATAGAATATCCTCTGCCGTTAATACATAAGTAGCAGTGAATGTGGTCATATCTATCTCACCAACTGCTAGATCTATTGGACCTCCAGTAACAACAATACCTGGTAATGGATCTGTAAGAATAATATTAGTAACATCAACATTACCTGTGTTCTCTACCGTAAAGGTATACTGAATCTCATCGCCTACATTTGGCAAATCATCACCATTAACATCAACATAGAAACCTGTCTTAGTTAAAGCTAAATTAGGTAGCTGTTCAATATCCGTAATCGTCTCATCATTTGTAGGGTCATTATCTCCATTATCATCAACAGTCTCATCTCCATTATCAGATATATCGATAACATCATTATCATCAAGATCATCTCCAATTACAGTTGCACTATTGATCACTTCTCCATTGTTAATATCAGCTTGTGAAATTGCATAAGTAGCAGTTGCCGTTCCTGTTTCTCCTGGAGCTAAAATAGATGGTGTCACTGGTAGATTAATACTTCCTGTTAGCATATCATCTATGAAGATATTATCAATTGTTACATTTCCTGTATTAGTAACTGTAAAAGTGTATGTAATAACATCTCCTACATTAGAACCACTA
>NZ_AUMK01000019.1 GCF_000430645.1 Aquimarina latercula DSM 2041
TTTTAAATGAAATCCCCGACGAATCAAGACACGTGGCAGCAACCCGTGGCGAAAACGAAGTAATACATCTGGTGGATGTAGGCGCGGACCCGGAAGTGATCATCAATAATACCACTTATCCGATTGGCTTTTCAGAGCAGGAAGATAAGGACATCGCAATTACCCTGGATAATTACACTACCAAGGCAACCCGTGTGACGGATCAGGAGATACAATACATTGCCTATGATAAAATTAGGCTGGTACAGGAAAAGCATGCGCTTAGGATCATGGAAACCAAACATCATAAGGCAGTACATGCCTTGGGTGCCAGTCAACAAACAACCAACACACCTATACTCGTAACCACTGGTGAGGATGATGGTACGGGTAGAAGACGTTGTACGAATAAGGACATTATCAACCATGCAGCTCAGTATAACGGGTTAAAAATTCCTTTCGCGGGGCGTAATCTGGTACTAAATGCGCAGCATTATGCAGACTTGTTGTACGAATGTGAACTATTAAAAAAATCAGACGGGCATCTTTCCTATAGTGAGACTGGGATGTTAAAAGAACGTTTACACGGCTTTAAAACCTGGTTGTACTTGGATATGCCATACTACAACCTAAGCAGCCTACAAAAAAAGCCGTTCGGTTCCGTGGTAGAAGCTGGGGATATGATGGGGACGGTGTCTTTTTATGCGCGTGATATGTTCCGTGCTTCGGGAATGACTAAGAACTATGCGGATGAGCCGACCACTCAGAACCACGCCTGGTTGTACAATGCAAAACACAATTATGTGGTATTACCAAGAAAAGAGCGCGCACACGGAGCGGTGATCTCCGCAGACGTATAAGTATCATCTTTAAAAATTAACACCTATGAAAGATAACAAAGTGAAACTAACAAAGGATTTAAAGGAACGTGCTAGAAAGGTATTCAAACAGCTAAAAGAACCTAAAATTTGGGTGAATGTCAACGGGGCGTTTTTTACCTCTGAAAACTTGGCGATGCTCAGTGTAAAAAATGACCGCACGAGCATTTTAGCATTGACCCCTGAATTTGTCTTTGAGCCTCCAAAACCTAGCGACAAAAAACTGGTCATTACCACCACCGATAATAAGAAAATTGTTTTCTCAGAACTTGTGGAAGGTGACGCTCCCAAGGAAGGTGATAACGCCAAGATTGGAAATAAAAACGCGCAAGGCACTTTTAAAGTGGACCCACAAACCTCTTTTGTTTTCGATAAAGGAGCGTTAAAAGAAATTATCCACCACGAACCTAAAGACCAATAAATTATGGCAGATTTAGACGGAGTTAAAATCCGCAAAGGCAAAATCGGCGCGAATACCATCAACAACGGGGATGGTATTTCGGGCTTGATTGTCGCCTGTGTAAAACCCGAGGGACTGGAATTTGGAGAAGTGGTTACCTTTTTTAATACCATTGATGCGGAAAGCAAAGGGATTACCCAGAGTTTTGACGATGCTAATGGAGTGAATTTGTACCGTCATATATCGGAGTTTTTCCGTATGGCGGGGGAAGGTAAAAAACTCTATTGTATGGTAGTAGCTGCTGATACGCCCATGTCACGTATTTGTGAAGATGTAGACGCGCAGTACGCTAAAAAACTATTAATTGAAGCCGATGGCGAAGTAAAACAAATTGCCGTGGCGATAAATCCCCCTAACCTGGCGATCGATCCTGATGATCCGAACCCGCCTATTGGAGTCATACACCTTAACGGCTTGCCGATAGATGTATATAACAGTATTGCGCCTGCTCAGGCATTGGCATTGTGGGCATATGATCACCATTTCCCGTGTCAAATCTTTTTAGAAGGCTACCATTTTAAAGGTCCTGCATTATCCGCAGCAGACCTGAGAGCTTTGACGGTAAAGGCGACCAAGGTCTCCCTTGTGATTGGGCAGGATTGGCAGTACGCTGAGACGCGCGTTGGAAATGCCCAACTATTTGCCGAAGTAGGAACCGCGCTAGGGACCCTATCCGCTGCGAGTATCAACCAGAACATGGGAGAAAACGAATCCTTTAACCTAACCAATGCCCCCCGTAAGATATGGTTAGTACCTGGGCTTTCTAGTCACCAGAAAAATAAGGACGTGTTTAACCAGCTGCAAACTCTGGAAGATAAAGGCTTCATTTTCGGGCTTTCCTATACAGGACTGGACGGGGTGAGATGGAACAACGACCATACCTGTACCGAGATTGTGCGGGATAGTGAGGGGAATGTAAACGAACATACCATCGCTTTTGGTCGTACCCTGGATAAAGCAAAACGTCTACTCAGAACCGCTTTACTTCCAAAGGTGAAATCCACCCACCCAGTAGACCCAACCACCGGAAAGCTTCCTGTTGGAGTGATTAAAAACTTTGAGGGAATAGGCAATACCGAATTGGGAAGAATGGTCGCAGCCAAGGAGATCACCGCAGGGGTGACCATTGTAGATCCGAATAGTGATTTGATTGTAGAAAAAACCTTAAAGGTGGACTTTAGAATCGTGCCTTACGGGTCCATTGGTGAAATATTTGGAACGATTAACCTTAAAACTAATATCTAATGGCAAACGTAATTAAGAACAACAAAGCCTATGATTCGGGAGATGTGGATGTGTTTATCGGCACCGAAGCGATTGACGTTGTCGAGATATCCTACGACTCCGAGCAAGAACACCAGTTAAACCATACCCTAAAGAATGATGCTAGTTCCTGGAGCAGGGGTAAGAAAACCCACACCGCATCCATAACGCTAATGATGCATGATGCGGTGTTATTGGAGCGTGCAGCGGACGGAGACTTACTGAAGGTAAAACCTTTTGATATCAGTATCACCTTTGCCAATGAGTACAACGAAGTGGTAAACGATACCATTACTTGCAAATTTATGAAGCAAGGACGCGAGGTAACCGGAGATATGGGACTGAACAAACAATACGATTTATTCGTATTGGGTATACAATATAATAATTCAAACACAGCAAGCTAATGGCAAAATTAACCAAAGAACAGAAAGACGCTTTTATCAAAGAATACGGAAAGCACAACCTAAAAGTTGTGGAATTACCTAAGGATGATTTACACAATGAATATATGGAAGTTGTGGTGCGTGTACCAAATCGCGCAACAGTATCTCAGTATATGAAATATATTGATGTAAACCCTAAAAAAGCACAGGAGATTATTATCAAGCAGTGTTTACTTACTGATAAGGAAGTAGTCATGAATGACGATGCATTGTTTTTAACTGCGGTTTCGTCTATTGCAGAACTCATCCCGATAAGAGAAGGAAGGATAAAAAACTTCTAGGGCAGGATTGTTCAGGACTGCACCACTCAGACCATAAAGACATCGTATTAAAAATTGATGCCTACATCAGTCATTTTTTACACATACCGCACCCCGAACACCTGGACGATATCACCTGGGCGCAAAAATGGGCGCAGGTGCGGTTTTTAGCAGATCAGGGAATACTAGGACTAAAGAAAAAAGAATTATGAGAGTCAATATAGATTTAAGTAAGCGTTACGCATCGGCATTCGGCTTGTTATCGCAGGACAATGCGCCGGGTGGTGCTACTGTACAACGTTCCGGTGGTAACTATAACCTGGAATTTTACGACCGTGGACCTGCTGATTTTGAAGATGTGACTTTTACCTATCCCGATAGGACGATAAAATTTGGCGCGATGCCTTTTGATACAGAGGTAGCGGGGATACTAGCCCCGCCACCTTTGATCAGTTTTAGCCGACAAAAACAACTCATTGAAACCCCTATTAATGATAGTGACAACATAGTGATTGAACGTTGGGGAACACGTCCTCATGACATTCGTATCAGGGGATTGTTAATCGATGTAGAAAACAGGCACTATCCTTCTTCAAAAGTGGAACAATTATACCGCCTTTTTGAATACAACGGGGTCATTGATGTGTCCGGTACGCAGTTCTTTGAAAAAAATATAGCCAGTATCTATTACAAGGATATTGAAGTAAATGGCGTTCCTGGGTTTCAGGATACCGTACAATTTACAATGCTAGCCAGAAGTATCAGCCCGGTAGGGTTCACCTTAACAAATCCGATATGAAACATTTATATAAAAATATGGAATGTCGTATTCAGATAGGCTCCGTAGCATTTGACAGAGTCCATAGTGTTGTGATTGATAGCACCATCAAAAAAATTAGTGATACGGCGGTGATCACCTTGCCCCGTGCTTTTCCACGTACACAGATCAACGGCAAAAGAACCTCTATCAAAGAGCGCAACATTACCGATTATATAAAAGTTGGTGATCCGGTAGTCATTCGGTTAGGGTATGATCAAAACCTTCAGGAAGAGTTCCGCGGATATGTAGATAAAATCGGCGCGGATCATCCCTTGCGCATTAGCTGCATGGATGCCATGTACCTATTAAAAAAGCAAAGCTTTTCAGTGGCTTTTGAAAGTATTAACCTGAAAAGTTTATTGCAATATATCGCCCCGGAATATGAGCATAATATTATCGATACGATTGATTTAGGAAAATTCACCATTGACAATAAAACCGCCTTTCAGGTTTTGGAGCAATTACGAAAAGATTATGGCTTGCATTCCTTTTTTAAAGAAGATGTTTTGCACGTGGCTTTTCCCATTAGTATGACCCCAAAGGTAACACACTCCTTTGTGATGAATAAAAATGTACGGGCGGTCTCCAATAGTTTGGAATTTGTCAAAAAAGACGATGTAAAGCTTTTACTAAAAGCGATTAGTATTAATGATGACGGGAAACGAATTTTTCAGGAATTCGGAGACAAAGGGGGCGTACAACGCACCTTACATTTTGCGAACAGAACCAAAGAGGAACTTAAAAAACTGGCGCAAAAGAATTACCAGTCTTTGAGTTTTGACGGATACCAGGGCACGCTTCCAGGATGGGGAGAGCCACGAACTAAAAGCGGGGATGCATTACAAGTAACCGACCCTGCATATAGCGAACGAAATGGAACATATTTAATTGAAGGCGTCACCATAAAATTTAATAGTAGTGACGGCTTTTTACGCGAAAATAAACTAGGTCTTACATTATGAAAACAGCAATAGTTATCGGACATACCACGCTGGCACAAGGCGCGTATAGTCCTTTTTTAAAGATACGAGAATGGGCATTTAACAAATGTATCGCGGAAGAATTGCAAGATGTAGCGGATATTTACCACTACAACCCATACAATCCAAGTTACACCTCCAGAGTACAGCAGCTTTCTAAGAAGATCAACCAAGGGAACTATTCCCTAGTGTTGGAACTTCATTTTAACGCATCCAAAAAACCACATGCCAATGGTTGTGAAGCCTTGTACTATTTTGAAAATAAAAGTGCGAAGGATTGGGCGAAATATTTTTGTGAGTTGATACACCAGGGAACAGGAATCAAAAACAGAGGAGCAAAACCATTGTATAAAAAAAGTCAACGAGGATTTGCAGCCGTGTACTACCCTGAACCTACCACCTTGATTTTAGAGCCGTTTTTCGGAACTAATAAAAAGGATTGTGAACTTTTCAATGAGGATATGTATATCCTTGCGATTCGTGAACTCATAAAATCGTATAATCATGATCGCTAAAATCAAACTATTTACAGCAGTCATCGCCGTATTGGTACTGGTAATCATCATACAAATGATATCCAGTCAAATCAGAGAGCGAAAACACCAGCGTGTCTTAGAAGAGCTTCACCAGATGCAAGTCCTGGAGATTGAAAAAGCAACCCAGCAGTATACAAAGCAGATCGATAGCATGCAAAATGTCATTGCGATCAAACAAGAACATATTAGCGCATTAGAAATTTCATTACAAAACAACTTACATACAGCAACAAAAATTAATACACAATATGAAGTCTATAAAAAACATGCTCAGCATATTAATCATGCTGATAGCCTTTACTGGATACTCTCAAAACGATACCAAAACACCAGACACCGTTAAGGTATCTTTTGAAGTTGCCAAAAAAATCAATTTGGATTTATTGGACTACGACCGATTGATCAAGGGCAAGGTAGAACAAAACCTGTCCCAATGCTTACGGATCAAACAGGAAAAGGATAGCCTTATTGAATACCTGCGTTTCAAAGAGTTTTTAGCGGATCAGGAGCGGGCATTGTACCAGGAGCAAACCACGCTTTTAAAAACACAGCTTAAAACCTCGCGAAAAAGAAACGGTAATGGCTGGATTTGGGCAGTAACAGGAATAGCAGTCGGCATTACCACGGGAGTATTAGTAACCAATTAGTTATGGGATTTGAAGAAGTCTTTGGGCAACTGATGAACGTCCACCAAAAACAAAACGAAAAGATGATCCTAACAGCTGGCATTGCCAAAAATGTGGGAGATACTTTTTGCGATGTTACAAGAGAAGGACAACCCGATTTGTTAGGAGTGCGCTACCATGCCAGTATGCAAGGTCCTGACAGTTTTTTACGGGTGATGCCCAAAGAAGGAAGCCCCGTATTATGCGGAATTATTGAAAACAATATCAGTCAGGCGGTGCTCATTACCTGTAGTGAAGTGGATAGTATACAGTTCATCAAAGAACAAACGGAATTGTTTGTCGATGAGCAAGGATTTGAGATAAAAAGACAGGGCGAAAGTCTTAAACAGGTGCTCAATGACTTTATAGACGAAGTAAATAAAATACTAGTGATCAACGGGACCTCTATTAATGTAGGAGCAACCACAATAATTAAACAACGGTTAAACAAAATTTTAAAATAGTATGGCTATTACCACCCAGCAGCTTTCCGATTTGATAGAGAAAGCTTTCAATGATGAGAGTGATGTAAGAGTAGATCCAGTACAGGCTAGAAAAAGGCAAGCGCAAAGAATCGCTAATGCTATTGAGCAGTATGTGGTGGGAAGAAATACAATGGTAACAGGAACCAGTGCCACGGGTGGAGCTGTCACCGGAACCGGAATAATTCAATAACACAGATGGAAAGAAAAGATATTATCCTGAATGAGCAAAACGATTTAAAAATTGTCAACGGCGATTTTGTGATCGGCGATAGTGACCAGCAAAATGTAAAGGCAATTGTAGGGATGCACAAAGGAGAATTTAAGGAGCATCCCTTAGTGGGTTTTGGAGCGGACACCTACCTGAAGCAAACCGCCTTGAATTCCGCACGCTTTTTACGGGACTTAAAAGTACAATTAGCAAACGACGGGTATAACAACGCCCAAATAAACATAAATGAAAACCTTAAAAACCTCGAAATTGACCTATGAAAACACTAAACTACATCCTACAAGGCTTCGGCTTTATCAACTATGCCGATTTTAAAACCAGTTCTTTTGGTTTTATGAGTGACAAAATTATTAACCTGGCTGCCATTGGAGCGGTCATTACCTCAATTACTACAGAGATATTCGGAATTACTCCGTTTTTCTCCATCGCTTATGTGGTGCTGATCATTTTTGAATGGCAAACAGGCTTGCGTGCTTCCTTAAAACGCGGTGAAAAACACGAGTCCCGAAAACTGGGAAGGATGATTCTTAAAGTAGCCACCTATACGATTCCGGTATATGTGCTGAATACCTTTCAAAAAGAAGTGGTATTTCCTTCCGTATTGGGCTATGAAATAGACCCGTTTGTATGGTTGTACTGGACGGTATTGTTAGTTATTATTTGGCAATTGTTGGTATCGCTTTTAGAAAACCTGGACGCCCTAGGATATCGCTACGCAAGCACCTTACTTAAAATCATTAACAAGCAGTTTTACAAACATTTTGATATCCATGAAGATCAACGTAATTGATAAACAAAATGTATTTGACATCACCTTGCAGGGCTACGGAACAATTACGGAAGTATTTCAGGTAGCCCTGCAAAATGGGATGGGTATTACCGATACCATACCCGCGGGCACTACCATCGAGATACCAGAGAACCAGCAAGCAACCGACCCTGAAGTATTGGAATATTACAACACCTATAAAGTACGTCCAGTAACAGAGGTAAGTCAGATAGTACAAACCATTGAACCATCAAAAGGAATTGGTTCTATGATTATTAAAGAAACTTTTATAGTAGGATGAAAACCGCAGCACACGTATTAAAAACATATTTCGAAACTGGAGACGTACCGACGCAAAACCAGTTTGAAAACTTAATCGATTCTTTTCACCATAAAGACGATGGAGCGATCATTACAAAAATATCGGTAAGCACTACCGGAACCGTGCAATTTGATTTTACCGATGGCAGCACTGTAGTAATTGAGAAATACAACCCGCCCAGTGAACGCCCCATAAGTTTTATTACCGACTTACAATCTCTTTTGGATCAAATGAACCAGAAACTCAACTTAAAGGTAGATCAGGAAGAAGGCAAAGGATTGTCGCAGGCAAATTTTACACAGGCGGAAAAAGAAAAATTAGCAAGCCTAGAGAACTACATCCCGCCAAGTGAACGCCCGATTAGCTTTATTGCTGGTTTAGTTTCCATCTTAGATCAAATGGCACAGGATATTACCTTAAAAGTAGCTAAGGAAGACGGTAAAGGATTATCAGAGGCTAATTTCACTCAGGAAGAAAAAGAGAAGTTAGCAGGATTAGAGCAACAACCACCCCAAAGCGTTGAAAGCTATGACCGCTTTAGATACATCAATACGATCGATGATGATTTTACCAACGCTGAGGAAGTACTGGATGCGCTAAGCGTTATTGTTCAGTATTACCTGGTCAGAACGCCTAACGGTTCAGTGTATTTTATCTGTAAGCTTGGGAGTCTCTCCATTGATGATCTTGATAAGTGCCGTGTAGAACTGATACGCGATATTGGAAGAATTACCAATATACCACGAGAGCGCAACTGGCAACTATCCGATGCAAAATACGAGGTATGGAATTTTCCAGCGACTGGAATAAGTGAAAACACCTTTGAACATAATGCACTATATCATTTCAATTTTTGGAGACTCAAAAACCCGTCTTTTGAATCCTAATATAAATCTTTTGCCATGCCCAGAACTATAGAAGAAATACAGCAAACCATTCTTACAAAAAAAATCGATGCCCAGAACTTACAGGATTTGGAGGTATTAACCACCAATGAAGAAAATACTATCGATGCCTTAACCAGTGATTCAAAGGTAAGTGTTTGGCGTGTATGGGTGTACATTGTTGCCTTTGTCATCTTTACCTTAGAAATGTTATGGGACATCTTCAGGAAGGAAGTAGATACCCTAATTGAAGAAAATGAACTTCACAACTTCCCCTGGTACAAAAAAAAGGCGTTAAGCTTTCAGTACGGACAGGCATTAGTACCTGAAACAGACTACTACGATAATACAGGACTTACCGTGCAGCAAATACAAAACCGTAAGATTGTAAAACACGTATCAGTGATTCGTAAAATATCAGGAGGAAAAGGATTTTTAGAGTTGAAACTTGCAAAAGAAATCAATGGAGAACTCATCCCTTTAAACGCCCCGGAAATGGAAGCATTCCAAGGATATATGTTTTTAGTGGCAGACGCAGGGACCTTTATAGAATATATTTCCTTGCCTAATGACAGTTTACGCCTTGTCTTAGATATCTATTATGATCCGCTGGTCCTCTATAGTGACGGACAACGAAAAGACGGAACCGACAACCAGCCCGTGCAGAAAGCTATCAATGACTTTTTGTACAATTTAGAATTTAACGGGGAACTCATACTCGATAGACTCTTAGAGCATTTACGCACCGTAGAAGGCGTGAAAATACCTGTGATTCGTGAAGCTTTTACAAAGTTTGGAGCATTCGACTATGAGCCTTTAGATGTGAGCTATATCGCAAGAGCCGGATATATGAGATTAGACACCGAAAACACACTAATAAATTATATTCCGCGTGAACTTTAGTTTTATATACAATATCAATTTTGCAAAACTTGTTGCCGATTTGTTGCCTATCGATTGGAGACAACCCGCCATGTTGCAATGGTTGGAAATGTTAACCGCTCCCTTGGTAGTATTACACGAGGATTTTTTAAAATACCGCAAAGCAAAAATTTATAGGTTAACGCATAACTCGCAGGTGTGTTATTTACAGGCGGTTCTTAATGATGCCTTTGATAATACGTTAAGACGTATACGCATACAAAATGGGCGATTATTACAACCTGTGTATTTCTACACACCTCCTGAAGAGAGACCCGTGTATTTTGAAACACAATATTTTTATGATCCCGTCGACATCGCATCAGACTCCACCGATTTTGTGGTGTGTATTCCCATTGACTTACAACCTAACAACAGCATTGCTTTGGAAAGTTACCTCAGTGATGCAAGGGCACTTATTAACAGCTATAAACTAGCATCAAAAACCTACAGTATAAAATGGATAAACTAAGATTATTTACAGGAGGATTCCCAGGTACTACAAAAACGTTTGATTTTTTACAATCAGCATATACTAACGCTATTGGCGCACTTACCGCGTTAGGCGGTGATTCATATATCATTAAAGGACTCCAAAGAAATGGAACAAACATCGCAGCGGGAGCGATTGTATATAATGGCGAATATTTACCCTTTGTAACGGGTCCGTTTTCTCAAACCGTTAGTATATACGAAGATGTAGAAGAAGTACCTTACAATGAGGATAGTGATAACGATGGGAATCTCGACCTAAAACCCGCCTATGTGACCAGGTATGCCAAGTGTGGGGACGATGGTATAGAAACCTTTGACTTTTCAGAACTAAAAACCTTAACACCGCTTAGCCAACAATCGACACCCATAGGTGGGATTATCATGTGGAGCGGTACCACCATTCCCCAAGGATGGCATCTTTGTGATGGTAGCAACGGAACCCCAAACCTAACCAATAAATTTATCGTAGGAGCTGGCGATAACTACACCATCGGACAACGTGGAGGAAGGGACACGGTCACATTAACCACTGATCAAATGCCCTCGCATTCCCACCAAGGGGTAACCGATAATAAAGGGGAGCACAGACATACAGGATCAACCAATACAACAGGATCGCATACTCATTCAGTGCCAAACGAAACGGGACCCGATGGAGGTAATGGAGTGCATTTTACAATTCAAGGAAATAATAGAACAAGACAACAAGGGAGAGCAGCTGGGTCACACAGTCACACCGTCAGCACAAATAATGCGGGTATGCATAATCATAATTTTGTTACATCATTTGTGGGGAATAACAAAGATCATGAGAACAGACCTCCGTATTATGCGCTTGCTTTCATACAATATCAGGGACAATAACAAAAATTAATAGGGAAAACTAAAATTATGCAAACAACAAAGCAGTACATGGCAGCACCGCTGCCATTTCAGGGACAAAAGAGAAATTTAGCTAAACAATTCAAAGCAGCATTAAACAAACGTACACCACCCAAAGTGTACGTCGATTTGTTTGGTGGTTCTGGACTATTAAGCAGAATTGCAAAAGACGTGCATCCACAAGCAACAGTGGTATACAACGATTATGACAATTATAGACAGAGAATACAGCATATACCGGCTACAAATCGCGTGCTAAATGATATTAGGAAAATGGTAGTGGACCTACCAGCAAAAACACGTATTCCTCAAATCATTAAAAACAAAATTATAGAGCGCATAGAGCAAGAAACGGGGTATCTGGATTATATTACCTTATCCACGTATTTGCTGTTCTCTATGAACTTTGTAAACTCTTTAGAAGAGTTAAAAAAGCAAACATTCTACAATAGAGTACGACACACAGAAATACCAGAAGCAAAAGACTATCTAAAAGGGTTGGAAGTAGTATTCTATGACTACCGCGAATTATTTGAACGATATAACGGTAGTGATCAGGTTGTGTTTATTGTAGACCCGCCATACTTATCAACTGATTGCGGATCCTATAAAAACTATTGGAAACTTAAAGAACATTTAGACGTTCTAAAGGTCCTAAAAGGCGGGCGGTATATCTATTTTACTTCTAATAAGAGTAATGTAGTAGAACTTTGCGAATGGATTGAAACGAATACCGGTGGTGTAAATCCATTTTATAATGCCGAGACGATCTCCAGAACCAATATTGTGAACTATCAGTCATCATACAGCGATATTATGCTGATAGACTGGGAAATTTAAAAACTATTTAAACACCATTTAAAAACACTTTAAAATGAAAGGACAAACAGTAATTAAAATCAACTCTCTAGTTTCTGAATTGAAGATTGAAGTTCATGAATGCGATCACTGTAAGAGTTTAGATCAATCCCACAAATTGAAAGAGACATTGACGAATCTTGTGGCGGAATCGCTCCTAGAAGCAATTTCAATTGTGAAAGATAAGAGCTAAGAAATTTTTTATGAAGAACATTAGCATAATATCTTTCAAAAGGAATATCATTAATAGTAGAGCTTTCAAACTGCTTTTGTGTAGCTATTAAAGCTTTTTCATAAAAATCATTTTCATAGCAATCAAAGTCAAATTCAGATTCAAGACACTCAGCAAATTTTTTAATATTCATGTAAATTTAGGTATTAATATTGAAGGCTAAAGATAGACAAATTCCCGCTCAGATTTAAGTATCTCAGCGGGGTCATTTTTTTGTAAAAAATTCGAGCTCAAAAATTTGCGTACATTAAAAGAAAAAGTTGCACATTTGGAATCGCCGATTACGAGTGAACACTACAGGCTCCTCTATTTGTTAATATTTCTGATGATTGTTAAAATCTCCTTAAAATAGAGTTTGCCAGCATTCCATTTTTTTATCTTCAGCGTTCAACTAAACTCGAGCATATGCGATCAACTAGAATACTACTATTATCTTTTCTGAGTCTTTTTATTTTTATAACATCCTGTAATAAAAAAACAGAAACTATTGATAATACAGAAACTAAAGAAGAAGTCACAACTAGTGAAGAAAAAGATACGTATGATGTAAAAGAATTTTACTCTAAAAAGGAAGTAGATATTGTAATGAGGGATGGGACCAAATTGCATACTACAATTTATTCACCAAAAGATACAAGTAAAAAGTATCCAATATTAATGCAAAGAACACCTTATAGTTCTAGACCCTATGGAGAGGATCAGTTTCGTTCTAAAATAGGTCCGAATGAATTTTTGATGAAGGAAGGTAATATTGTTGTATATCAAGATGTTCGAGGTAGATGGATGAGTGAAGGAGTATATGACAATATGAGAGCATACATTCCTAATAAAAAAGATAAACAATTTGATGAAGCAAGTGATACATACGATACTATTGAATGGTTAGTAAATAATGTTGAAAATAATAATGGTAATGTAGGTGTTTGGGGAATTTCGTACCCTGGTTTTTATGCAACATATTCCTTATTAGACTCTCATCCAGCGCTAAAGGCTGTGTCTCCTCAGGCATGTATTGGTGATTTCTTTTTTGATGATTTCCACCATAATGGAGCGTATTTATTGAGTTATTGGAGAGCAACGGCGGTATTTGGTTATGAAAAAACAGAGCCGATAAAAGAAAGTTGGTATACATTTCCAGAGCTAAAGGCCAAGGATCAATATCAGTTTTTTCTAGATGCTGGACCACTAAGTACTTTAGATCAATATTATAAAGAAGATAATGTCTTCTGGACCCAACTCAAAGAACACCCTAATTATGATGAGTTTTGGCAAAAAAGAGGAATTATTCAGCATCTTAAGGATATCAAACCTGCAGTAATGGTTGTTGGTGGTTTGTTTGATGCGGAAGATTTATACGGTCCGTTTGAGACGTATGAAAAAATAGAAAAAAACAGTGACAACTATAATATCATGGTTTTTGGCCCTTGGAGTCATGGAGATTGGGCAAGAAATAAAAAGCGTCAGGCAATAGGAAATGTGTATTTTGGAGATGATATTTCTCTTAATTTTCAACAAAACATAGAAACAAAATTCTTTAATCATTTTCTTAAAGGAGAAGGAGATAATGAAAGTGGATTAACAGAAATTCAGATTTTCGATACAGGAAAAAAGGAATGGAATACATTTGATAGTTGGCCTCCAAAAAATGCAGAAAAGAAAACAGTGTATCTATCTGGTGATGATTTAACAGAAACTTTTGGCAATGGATTTTCAGAATTTGTTAGTGATCCAAAAAAACCTGTACCGTACACAGAAGATATAAAAATGGTATTTACACCTAGAAAATATATGACAGATGATCAGCGTTTTGCAGCGAGACGACCGGATGTACTGGTATATGAAACTCCTGTGCTTACAGAAGATATGACACTTTCGGGAGAGATTTTGGCAAAGTTAAAAGTGGCAACTACAGGAACTGCTGCTGATTGGGTAGTTAAATTAATAGACGTGTATCCAGCTGATGCAGAAGATACAGAAGAAACACAGAAGTATCTTAAAATGTCTAACTATCATATGATGGTCCGAAGTGAAGTGCTTAGAGGAAGATTTAGAAATAGCTTTAGTAAGCCCGAGCCGTTTATACCAAATCAAAAAACAGATGTTAATATAAAGCTTCAGGATGTACATCATACATTTCTAAAAGGTCATAAAATTCAGATTCAGGTACAGAGTACTTGGTTTCCTTTTATAGACCTAAATCCACAGACTTTTGTACCTAATATTTTCAAAGCAAAAGCATCAGATTTTAAGAAACAAACGCATAAAGTTTTTGAGGATTCGTCAGTCGAGTTCTCCGTGTTAAAATAGACTAAACTAACTAAATTTAATACCCCTTTAGAAATGATTAAAGCAAAATTTACTTTGTTATCTTTTTGCTTCTTACTATTTATTTCTGCCTGTAAGAATACTAGTGAGGAGATTAAACCTTTAGTGTCTGCTGAAGAACAAATCGAGATACACTCCAAAAAACTTAATGATTGGTTTGAGACTCAGTTTCAAGAAGAAGTAGCTGAATCTCCTATGATGCAAACGTATTTAGGTGTAAAAACAGAAGATTATGGTAAATGGGATGATGTTTCTTCTAAAAAAGAAGTAAAAGACTTGGATAAAGCTAAAAAAAGATTGAGGTATTTAAATGATTCAATTGATATTACTAAACTAAATAAAGCTACTGCTTTGAGTTATCGATTGATGAAAGAAGATTTAAGAAATGAAATAGATGATTTTCAATATCGTTTTTATGATTATCCAATAAATCAAATGCATGGAATGCAGGCAGAAATCCCAGCTTTTTTGATCAATATGCATAAAATAGAAAATAAGAATGATGCAGATGCTTATATTTCAAGACTGGAAGGAATGGATGAGCTATTTGCGCAGCAATCAGAAAATATTAAGATCAGGGAAAAGAATGGAATTGTTCCTCCTAAGTTCGTTTTTGCTAAGGTTCTTAATGATTGCCGTAATCTAGTAACAGGTAAACCATTTGATGATTCGAACAATGAAAGCACATTATTATCTGATTTCAAATCTAAAATAGAGAAATTAGAGATTTCAGAAGAAGAAAAAGATAGTTTGGTTTTTAAAGCTGAGTTGGCTTTAAAAGGAGATGTGAAAACTGCCTATGATCAACTAATTACTTTCTTAGAAGATCAACAACAAAGAGCTACAACAGAAGATGGAGCTTGGAAATTTCCAAAAGGTAATGCGTTTTATAATAATGCTTTAAGACGAACTACTACTACCAATATGACTGCAGAACAAATTCATCAACTTGGTTTGGATGAGGTAGCTAGAATTCATAAGGAAATGAAAGATATTATGACGGAGCTTAAGTACGAAGGCACGTTACAAGACTTTTTTAAGTTCATGAAGGAAGATGAGAGGTTTTATTATAGTAATGACCAAGTTGGTAGAGAAGAATATCTTAAAAGAGCCGTGGGGTTGATTGATAACATGAAATCTAGAATGGATGAGTTATTTATCACTAAACCCAAAGCTGATATTGTAGTAAAAGCAGTAGAACCATTTAGAGAAAAAAGTGCCGGAAAAGCATTTTATCAAAGAGGAACTCCAGATGGATCACGGCCAGGAACTTATTATGCAAATCTATATGATATGGAGGCAATGCCAAAATATCAGATGGAAGCTCTTGCCTATCATGAGGGAATACCTGGACATCATATGCAAATTTCAATTGCTCAAGAATTAGAAGATGTTCCTAAGTTTAGAAAATTTGGGGGATATCAAGCTTATGTAGAAGGGTGGGGATTGTACAATGAATTTTTACCAAAGGAAATTGGACTTTACAATGATCCATATTCTAATTTTGGAAGATTAGCAATGGAGTTATGGAGAGCCTGTAGATTAGTAGTAGATACTGGTATACATGCTAAGAAATGGACCAGAGAAGAAGGAATTAAATATTATACGGATAATACTCCAAATGCCGAGAGTGATGCAATAAAAATGGTAGAAAGACATATCGTAATGCCAGGTCAAGCTACTGCTTATAAAATAGGAATGAATAAAATTCTAGAATTAAGAGAAGGTGCTAGGTCTAAATTAGGTAATGAGTTATTCGATATAAGAGAGTTTCATGATGTAGTTTTGACAAATGGAGCGGTACCGCTTACTATACTTGAAGAATTAGTGAATGAATGGATAGCATCAAAGCGTAAAACATTGGAAACTAAAGAAACGAGTTGATATTCGGTTTAATATTAATCTGGCATACGTAATTTATAGCCTTTCACTCGCTGAAAGGCTATTTTTTTGATCTAAATGGATCTAAATTATGGTTAATCTGTAAATTTAAGTAAGAATAATACTACAATATAACATTTTTTAAGATATTTTTGTGTACTTTACTGGTGTAATTGGTGTTTAATCTGATTCTAGCCCCAAAATAGATCATATGAATAAAGCAATTTTAACCTTTGTGATTTTCTGCGCAATGAACCTACTTGGTTTTACGCAAAGTCAATTTTCAGCCGTTGATTTCTCTAAAATAGAAAACGTAAAAGACTCTTTGTTATTTAACAGTGCGGTAAATGATTTACAGCATTATGTCAATGAAGATCAATTAGACCGAGCAGATGATATCGCTAACAAGCTTATTGAGCTTGGCCATGATATTAAGTATTTTAAAGGATTAGGTTTAGTATACAGGCTGAAAGGCGTTATTAATAACGAATTGAATAAGAGCATCGATTCTAACGAAAGTTTTGAAAAAGCCGTACTCAATTTTCAGAAAATTGATGATAAAAACGGCTTAGCAATGGTAAGTAATGATAGATACAATATCGAAAGAAATAAAGGTAATATAGAGCAAGCTGCTAACTACTTATTAGACGCCAAACTACATCGAGAACAATTAAATGATAGTGTAGGTCTTTCTGCCGTATACAATAATTTAGCAATCATTTATAAGGAACTTAATGATGTCCCAAATGCAGAAAAATATTACTTGAAGTCAATGAATTTGGGTAAGAAATTGAAGACCGATGGTGTAGGGTTGGTTATCAATAATTTAGCTTTATTATATACAGAAGGAGGAAAGCTTAAAGAGGCGCAGAAGCTTTTAGAAGAAGCATTAGTAATTAATAAAGCAGAAGATGATCTAAGGCATATGGCTCAATCATATAGTATTATGGCTAAAGTAGCGATGTATGGAAAGGAATATGAAAAAGCTAAAAAATTCTATGACACAACACAATGTGTTGGTACCCAAGCCAATTTCAAAATAATAGTGATAAATGCAAAACAACAATTAGGGATTATAGCACTTGAACAACAAGAATATGATAAAGCAGAGAAATATTTAGAAATAGCAAGAGAGGATTTGGTTAAATCAAATGTTACATCACTAGTTTTGAAAAACTATAAACATTCATTTAAACTAGATTCGGCTAGAGGTAATTTATTAAACGCTATAGCTTGGCAAAAAAAATATCAGGAACTTTCTGATAAGAGAATGAACGATATTACCACAAAAAAAGTAGAAAACACAAAATCTAGATACGAAGCCGAGTTAGAACAACTTAAATTGATAGATGAAAAAGAGAAGCGAGAACAAAAAACAAAAGAAGAATTGTTCAGATATAGGTTATTAGCATTTATTAGTTTGGCAGTCATTGCAGTAATCTTAGTCTTTATGGTGCTTATTATCAAAACAAGGAAAGAAAGAAAAAGATATATTAAGGAACTCAATGAATCTAATCAGGTAAAAAACAAACTGTTTTCTATTATTTCTCATGATCTTAAAAATGAAATACATGGGTTAGAAAGTAGTCTTAATTTAATGAAAGAGGATGTAATATCAACTGATGAGTTTAGAGAAATAGTACCATTATTAGCTAATAGAACACATCAAACATCCATTTTACTTAATAATTTATTGAATTGGTCAAAATCACAAATGAAAGAGCTTAATGCACAACCTACCAATTTTGATATTACAGAGGTGATTAGTAATAAGTTCACTTTTTTTAAGCCAAAAGCTGAGAAAAAGGATATTAAACTGATTAATAAATTAGATCCTACCCTCATCTTCGCTGATAAAGATATGTTCGGGATCGTGGCTCAGAATCTGATTGCTAATGCGATAAAATTTTGTAATCCTGGTGATTCTATAGCTCTAGTATCTAAGGAAAAAGAAGATTATTATGAAATTTGTTTTGAGGATACTGGTGTAGGTATAGATCCTAGTAATATTAATAAATTATTTGCAGAAGATACGTTTACTACTACAGGTACAGAAAACGAAACCGGAACAGGTCTTGGACTTAGAATATGTAAAGAATTGATTGAACTTAATCAAGGTAAGATACAAGTAGAAAGTACACCAGGAAAAGGAAGTGTTTTTTCAGTTTCTTTGCCAAAAGCCGCTTGAATTTAAGTTTACTTATCCATCAAGCTTCTAAATTGATAAAAGAACCGTTCTATAAGTCTTAAATCTTCTGTTATGATTTCTACAGAACCACGCATTTCTTGTTGGAAAGGTATTTCTTTATTATAAGTAGTGATGAGGTTTTTAGGAAGTTTTACATCGATAAGATATAATCCGTCCTTATCTGGTAACATAGATATATAATCCACAGTTCCCTGTAGCATTCCGAATTCATCATCCGGAAAATTTTCTAATTTAATATTCGCTTTTTGCCCTAATTTTATTTTTCCAGAATTCTGAGTAGGAGCTTTTATTTTAGCCACATAAGAAGAAGATTCTTGAATCGGAATTACAATAAAAACAATGTCTCCGGCAGTTACATTTTGATTTACAAAACGATAATTAGAAAATGAAACACGTCCTTCGATATCCGATTGCAGCAAATACCTTAGTTCCCAGTCTTTAATGCTTTTCTTAAGTCTATTAAAGGACTGTAGTACTTTTAGTCTAAGATTATTTTCTTCTTTTGTTTTGTTTATTTCTGTATTTACAGATGTTTTATTTGCATTACCTATTGATTCAGTAATTTGCGAAATTTGGGCATCAATTGCTTTATAATTTCTCTCTACTCCGTAGTACTCAGATTCGCTTTGTTCATATTCTTGCTGAGAAATTCTACCTTTTTCAAATAACACTTTTTGTCTATTGAAATCTCTTTTCTTATTATCTAATTCTCTTTTGGAAAACTTCTTCTGATCAATTAAATTTTGCTTTCTTAAACGAAGTTCTGATAAAGAGTTCTTATTCGCTATAGCTTCATTAGAGAAAGGATTTAATCGCTTATTAAGTAAGTAATCTAAATAACTATTTTCGAATGTAGCGAAATCAGTTAAGATATCTCCAAGAATTAATGTTGGTAGTTCATCCAAAGGGAAACTAAATGATTTATTGCTTACAGTAATTGTATCAACAATCGCTTTAAGTTTAAATACATCTTCATAATTAGCGGTGTTTCTTAAAATTGCGAGGGGAGTACCCTCAGGAACTGTATCTCCTTCTTTTACCAAAATAGCCTCTATTTTTTCACTAACATTTGCTTGTTCTTTTTGTAAAGGAGCTTCTGTAGTAATAATAGCTTGTGCAGGAATAGTATCAGGATATTTAAGCATCCACGACAGAAATAATAATAATAGAATTAATACTAATATCAACAAATTTCCCCATCGTATCATCCAATGTGGTACTCGAGTTAAAATCTCTTGGACTTCTTCACTTCTTAATTGTATGTCTTCTAAATTATCTGGCATGTTACTTTCCTAATTCTAATTGATTTTTAACCAAATTATAATAGCTTCCTTTTTCTTTGATCAATGATTCATGATTTCCAACTTCTATAATCTCTCCTTTATCAAGTACTACAATCTGGTCCGCATTTTTAACCGTACTTAACCTGTGTGCTATTACCATAACCGTTTTATCTTTGAAAAAGGTGTCTAACTTTTCCATAATTACCTTTTCATTATTAGCGTCCAGAGCAGAAGTTGCTTCGTCAAAGAATAAAAATTTAGGGTTTTTATAGACCGCTCTAGCAATAAATAATCGTTGTTTTTGACCAGTACTTAACCCAACACCTTCCATTCCTATTTTGGTGTTATAAGATAGAGGTAGAGATTCTACAAACTCCTTGATATTAGCAACATCTACTGCGTGAGCTAATTTTTTCTTATCCACATAATCTTCTCCAACAGCAATGTTGTTAGCAATTGTATCATTAAATATATACCCCTCTTGCATGACAACTCCAAATTGATCTCTCCAAGATTTCTGAGATACGTTCTGTAAATCATGAGAACCAATAAATATTTGCCCTTCATCAGGTTCATAAAACTTTAGTAGAATTTTCATAAGAGTAGTCTTTCCACTACCACTCACACCCACTACTGCTGTTATTTTATTAGCAGGAATAGAGAGTTTTAAATTTTGTAAGACAGGTTTGTCAGACCCAACATATCTAAAGCTAAGATTTTTAATTTCAAAACCAGAGTTATCAGGAATTTCTCGAATCTTTTCTTCACCGGATTTTTCTTCGTCTTCCTTATTATGAATTTCTCCAAGACGTTCTAATGAAATCTGAGCATCTTGTAATTCTCGTAAGAAATTAATCAATTGAGTAATAGGAGCATTTAATTGGCCAACAATAGATGTAATTGCTAGCATCATACCCAAAGTGATTTCTCCATCAATCACTAACACTGCAGAAAGTACAGTAATTAATATGTTTTTTAATTCGTTTATAAAAGCCGAACCAACACTTTGATATTGCTCTAAGGCAAGGTTTTCTATAGATATTTTAAAAAGCTTTGCTTGTACAAACTCCCAATTCCATCTTTTTCTTTTTTCAGCATTGTGGAGTTTAATTTCCTGCATACCATTTACCAACTCAATTACTTTACTCTGTTCTTCACTGATTTGAGAAAAACGTTTATAATCTAGTTTCTTACGTTTTTTAAAGAATATTAATATCCAAGCAAAATAAAAGGCACTACCAATTGCAAAAACTGAAAAAATGGAGAAACTATAATAAATAAGAACGATACTAAAAACGATTAAATTCACCATCGAAAACAATACGTTTAATGACGACATGGTAAGTATCTGTTCAATCCTTTTGTGATCATTAATTCTCTGTAATAAATCTCCGGTCATTTTTACATCAAAATAGGAGATGGGTAGATTCATTAATTTGATGAAGAAATCTGAGATCAGAGAGATATTTATTCTCGTGCTTAAATGCAATAAAATCCAACTTCTTAGAACATCAATTAAAGTTCTTCCGATAAACAAAGATAATTGGGCGATTAATACTAGGTAAACAAAGTTGATATCTTCGTTTTTTATACCAACATCAACAATACTTTGTGTAAGAAACGGAGTGATTAATTGTAATAAACTCCCCGCAGTTAATCCAAGAATAAGTTGAAAAATGAATTTTTTGTATTGAAAAACATATTTAGATATAAATTTAAATCCAAACTCTTCATCTTTCTCATCGATATTATCATTATAGAATTTTGGTGTAGGTTCTACTAATAAGGCAACACCTTCTTCGGTAGTTTGATCGGCATTATTACCAATCCAAGCTTTAATGAATTCTTCTTTGGTATATGTAATTAAACCATGAGCAGGGTCTGATACATAAATTGTCATACCTCCCTTTTTGGTAGTTTTTACCTTGTAAACCACTACGTAATGCACTTTATTCCAATGTACTATGCATGGTAGAGGGACTTCTAATAATTGATCTAAGGATAGTTTTACTCCTAAGGATCTAAATCCTATACTTTCTACTGCTTCGCTTAAACCGAGTAAAGAACTTCCTTCTCTTGTTGTTTCACTAAGTGATCTAAGTTTCTGAGTGTTTAGTACTTTTCCGTAATGTTTAGCTATGATTTTAATACAAGTAGGTCCACAATCTTTTGATTCGGCTTGTTTGTAAAAAGGAAATTTAGGCATTAAAAGTTTTAATTTTGAGTGATGAGTTGTTCTACAAAGAAAAGTAATTCTTTTTGATTATACTATCAAACTTGATTAGATACTAAATTGTTTACATGAATTAGTTTAACTAATTAGCAATTTGTTACCCATGAAAGATCAATTATTTTTAACTATTATTTTTATGTTGGTTGCGGAACTTTAATTTCTTCTGGTTGTAGAATTTCTAGTAATAACGTTTTTTCTAGTACAAAAGAAATCATCTTAGTTTTAAAATTCGCAATATTTTCTCCAAATTGTTTTAGGAAATCCTCATCTTCTGATAATTCATCATATAGCTCCTGTACAGAAACAGGTTCCATAAAATAGAGTAAAATACTATGCCAACCTACTAGATCTTTTTTATCCACTTTACCGTTATACGGAATGGTAAATTGTATAGTTATTGGATCTGTATTAAAATCAATGATACACTCTTTTTTTAAAACAAACTTTGTTGTTAATAGTTTTTCAATAGTTATATTTTCTACAAAATCATAAAAATCAAATATGTTTTGTAATCTAGAAGGTTTAATCTCAATGTCAAAACCTTGATCAGGAAATAATTTATGAAGTTTAGCCTTTATATTTTTATAGTACTCAGGGAAATGATACTGAAGTCTAGCTTCAATCTGTTCGCATGCAAAGATTGATTTTTTTGCAAACCCAATACAATGAATAAATTTAGAGATAAGAGGAACTGTACTTAAGTCAATGATCTCGGCAAAATTTGGTTGTACATTTTCAAATAGATATTGAACTTTTAACTTATCTTTTTCTGTAATTGCATATCCTAATTGCTGTTCGAAAATGGTATTAAAAATCCCAACATCTATTTGAGGAAAATGATGTTGGTTTTTTTCAATCAAACTTTTGGCCGTAGTATACAATTGTTTAAAATAATCATTGTTTTTTCCACCAATAAAACCAGCATTATGAGCTAAAATCTTTCCGTTTTTGTAGTAATTACTAATGAGCTCATTAGGAATAAAATCAAAATTGGCAAGCATATATTTAAATGTTTTTGCATACCCAGGAAAGTTGGTCTCAATATTTTGCGCAATGATATCATAGTGATTGATGTCGTAAGGGATTTTGTCCCAAATAAAAATATCATTATCCAAGTGTATAAAAGGTTCACTTTGTTCTGCACAGGTAACGAGTTTTCCGAAAGCCCATAGTTTTGGATGGTAATTGTTGATTTTTTCCAAACTAGTATAGATGTCAGAATAAGGTAATTCTAACATTTCGTCAAATAGTTCTTTACCTCTCTTGTCAGTAAATAGTTCATTTGACCTGTAAAATCTATTGATAGTTAGTGCGCTTAACGCGAAGCTGTAAAATGCATACTTTTGATTTGGCCAGCCACCATTAAATCGAGCATTTGCATCATCTGAATTGTGATATGTAGGTTTTGTCCAAAAGCTTTGAATTATTTTCATGATACTGTGTGTTTAAAAAAGAGGATGTTGTTAAACATCCTCTATAAATTAAGATGAATAAATCTTAGTAGTTAGGCTTACACCAAGTGTGCAGTTCAGTATCATAGTATAAGTACTGACCATTAATCCAAGACCCATGAGGAGGATACATTTTACCAGATGGACAATTTGGGTAAGACCCATATTCGTAACCACCAGTAATCTGCTTAGCTTCTTTTCTGTCTAAGATTTCACCTTTGATTTTTTTTAAAATTTCTGATTTTTTCATTTTACATGATTTTAAATTAATAATGATTTGATAGTATACTATTACTATATAATACGATGAAAAGGAGAAATGTTACTAGGGAGAAAATCACTTAAACGTTGTAGTGTTGATAAGTTGCTATAATTATCCGTTTTTTAACATAATACCAATACAGGTGTTAGTTAAAATGTTATTTTTTTATCAAAACATAATTTGATGGTATATGGTTTTAGAAGAAGGTTAATTGATTTTTAAAAAGGGGTATTTAAAAAAAGATTTTGGTAGCGATAAATAGTACTATTGAAGCTTCTAAAATGAAAAAGGAGTGTTTCCATAAAAAAACACTCCTTTTTAAAGTACAATTAAAAGTTTAGCGTTTAGCGTAAACTCAACTTGGTGGTGGCTATTCCTTTTTCATTTTGGATTTGTACTAAGTACAGTCCTCTGGCTAATTCTCCTATTTCAAAATTAGTTCCTGGTTCAAAATCGCCTTCAAATTTTTTTGCTAAAGACCCAGTAATCGTGTAGACGAAAACTTTTTGTACGGATTCATTAATACTAAATACCGTTTTAGCAGGGTTAGGGTATGCGTTAAAACTATTCCCTTTAATAAAATCCTGAGTACTTAAACTGCGTTGTTGATTCGCATATATTTTAAATTCACCAGGTTGTAATGAAATAACGGCGTTTACATCAGTCACTTCTATAGAAGATCCTGCTTCATCTAATAAATCATACCAAGTTCCAGTTTCTTGAAAAGTAGGATTGATAGAAATGGTACTAACTCCAAAATTTCCAATAATGGTTACATATCTTATCTCATCACCAGTTGCAGAATCATCTGTAAGTTGAATTTTCTTTGATGTGGCAGATGATAATGATAATGTAAAATCATCTGTTTTAAAGATGCTTTCATTTAACTTCAAATTAATAAGTTTAGCGTAGAGATCATAAACATCTGTTCTGTCTGTTACATTTAGATAATCCCAACGAATTGGTTTTGCATCTGTTCTACAATTATCACTATTACTTCCATCCTGACAACGATTGATACTAAATTCGTATCCTAGCTCTCCGAATTGCCAAATCATTTTAGGTCCTGGTATTGTAAAATAGAACGCACCTGCGAGTTCTACTCTGTCCAATCCAGTAGATAGTTCGGTTATATCATATGTTGGAGAATTAGTGTCATTTCCGAATTGAATGTTTTTATACATTAAACGTTCTTCGTCGTGACTCTCCATATAACTAATATTTGATGGAGTAGTCCAACCACGTGCTAGATAAGAAACGGATTGAAAATTAGAATCTCCATAGCCCATAGTGGCTTGATTATAGTTGAAATTACTATTTCCCCAAACAAGCATACCTTCATTAATTAAGATAGTTTCTTCAGAATTTGGAGCGAAATGTTCAAGAATAACATATGCATTGGCGTCAACAGCTTGAATCGCTGTATTCATTCTGGTAAGTATATCAATTCGGCTTTGATCAAATGACCCTCCATCACCAATAGTGTTAGTAAACCCTTTGGTGAAGTCAAATCTAAAACCATCAATATTGTATTCTGTTAACCAATATTCGTTTAATCGATCAATATAATCTTCTGTAGCTTGTGATTCGTGATCTATATCATTAAAGAATGAAAAAGTCGGATTAGAATCAGTTTCTCTAAATATTGGGTTCTCCGCGGTCGCCTGACCATTATAGCAACCATTACAATCATTCCACATTCTATAATAAGGATTTTGACCAGTAGCATGATTGTAAACAACATCTAATATAACCGCAATTCCTCTGGCATGACATTCATCTATAAATTGTTTAAATGCAGTAGGAGTTCCATAATACTTATCCAATGCCATGTGAAATGAAGGGTTGTATCCCCAACTAATGTTTCCATCAAATTCTGAAACAGGCATTAATTCGATTGCATTGATGCCTAAATCCTCTAAGTAATCAAGTCTTGCTTTTACAGCATCAAACGAATGTAAAGCATCAAAATCTCTTATTAATAATTCATAAATAACTAAATCAGTTACTTCAGGTCTTTGGAAATTTGTAGTCTGCCAAATATAATCAGCTTCTCCAGTTTTAAACCAAGATACTGCATCATTAGTTTTTCCGGTAGGATAGCTTGGCAAATCAGGAAAAGTTACGTTATCAATAAATACATCATTAAATTCAGATAATATTAAGGTAGAGTAGGGGTCTGCTACCGAAATAGAAGCGTCCACTACATATTGATATAATATATCAGCATTATCAGTTAAATTATCTAAAGTAATCCAAAACCTGTCTTGTGTACTATCTTTATTTAATAGATATGTGTTATCAAGAGTCCAATCATTATTGTTGAAATTTCCTTTTAAGTGAACATAGTTTTTTGCAGGAGCATATAATACAAAGGTAGCAGAAGTTCCATTTAGATTTAATCCATCTTTCATACCAGCAGGTACAGGAGCTTCGGTAACTACAGGGGTAGTAATAGCAGAAAAAGTTTCTGATAAAGAGTTTGTTGTTCCAGTTTCTGTAGCCACTAACTCAAAATCTACTCCTTCTGTGATTGTATAATTAGTAGTGTAATTTGTAATATTTGCTTGAGTGTTTACTGATGTTCCGTTAGCAAAAAGTTCAAAATCTGCATTTACAGTAGAAGTAGCAGTAATAGTAAGATCATTTCCATTATCAATGATGCTTACGGATTCGGTAGGAGCATCCAAAGTAAGTTGAAAGATACCTACGTTAACCACATTGTCTTGAGTTTTATTGTCACCAGTACCATCCTGAGCTTTCGCTAACATACCTATACGATCAATCCCAGTAGCACCATAAAAAGTAGTTGGTGTTAATGTAATGGAATACGTTCCATTTCCATTATCATTAAAGACCTGAGGTTGAGCACTATTTGATGAATCTGTCCAATCACCATTATTCGGAGAGTTGATGGCAGCTGTTGCAGTTGGGCTATCAAAATACCATGCCCATAAATATAAGTCTGTTGTCCCCCATGCACTAAGATCTACTCCAGATACAGTAATTGTGATTTCATCATCTTCGTTAAAAGCTGAAGGAGTAATTGTAAAAGTTGCATTTTGTTGTTGGGCATTAGACATAATGAGTCCTAGAAAGAACATAAATAATAAAGTAAACTTTTTCATGACGCTATATGTTTAAAGCAAAAAGGCTGTTAATTTAATAACAGCCTTTTCTATGTTTATATTTAACTATTGTGGTGTTAAAGTATATGTATAATTGTTAGGATTACTTAAGTCCAAAGTAACCATGTAAGTTCCAGCGGTATCCACACTAAGGTTTCCTCCATTAAATCCTAGTTGACCATCTTCTGCACCTGTACCTAGATTATCCTGTGGATCATCCCAGTTATCATTAGCTCTAAACTTGAATTCATCAACAGTTAAATCAATTACAATACTCCAAGTTTGAGAAGCAGCATCATAGGTTAGATCTGTATCACTATCCCATCCAGTTGGCGTAGCAGCTCCAATAATACCCCACACTTGTTTTCTTGATGTCCAAGTAATGTTTTCTGGATCGGTGAAATCCGCATCTATTTTATAGTACCCAGCTTCAGAAACTCTCATGTTCGATTCTCCTTCTTGTACTAAAATTCCTGAAGATCCACTTCCGTCAGCATCTCCATAATCTCCTTCAAAACTAGTATTGGTAGGTAATACTTTAAACTCCGGACTAGCATTGTTTAAGAAAATATATCCTTGAAAAGCAGTTGCTCCAAACTCAGCAGCTTCAATAGTTGGTAAAGTAGCCGCAGGTGTCCAATCGTCACCATACCCACCAGCACTTAGGAAGTTACCGATTATAAAAAACTTAGGCGCTTCTGTAGTAAACGGAGTTACAACAACAATTCTTGATTCAGAATATTGAGGTTCTCCAGCTCCAACATTCGCAGCTATTCTAACTTCTACATTAGAAGGTTCTCCAGGAGTCAAACCTAATGCCAAAGCTGCATTATTAAAAGAATCTACGGATACAGGAATTTGTAATGAACTACCGCTCCCTAGTTCTTGAGCAGATGCGAATTCATTTCCTTCAGTGTCAACTTGAATAATATAGTTTGTAGCAGAATCAAAATTGAAATCTGCATCTGTAAATGTAAACCTCTCTGCGAGCAGGTCTTTAGTTTCAAAAGTAAATACATAAGAAGTTCCAGCTTCTGGAGCAGTTAATACAGGAGCTTCGGCTAATTCAAAAATTGGTCTATCTTCTATGTTGTCATCACTTGTACATCCAATAAATAATGTACTTAGTATAGCTAATGTTAAAAATATTTTTTTCATTTTATATAATTTTTTAATAACCTGAGTTTTGATTAATGTTTGGATTTGCTACTAATTCAGTAGACGGGATTGGGAAAAGGCTTATGTGTGGAGGTAGTGGAGAACCATTGGTTGCACCATTTTTAAATGGCCATAAATAGGTTCCTCCGGTAAATTGTTCGAATCTTATTAGATCCGTTCTTCGTTGGCCTTCCCAGTATAATTCTCTTCCTCTTTCGTCGAGTAAGAAGTCTAATGTTAGATCTCCAGCATTTATATTTCCGCTAGAGTCACCATAAGCACGTTCTCTTAATTGATTAACATACCCTACAGCATCATTAGGGGTACCTCCTGTACCGCCTCTTACTACAGCTTCGGCATAGTTTAAGAAAACTTCTCCAAGTCTAAACATGTGAAAATCAGCATCTACGTGAGTGCCTGTTCCATCTGATCCTGGTGCTAAATCAACCCCAACATTTCTCCATTTTTGTATTGCATACCCATCAGAATAATTAGAAAGCGTTGCAATTTCAAGAGTTTGACCGCTAGAATAAAATTTTCCTCTTGAGTCATTCCAAAGTGGTTGAGAGGCAATCGAAACTGCCATCGCTGGTGCTGGTACTTCAGTACCATTATTTGTGATAACACCAGTCAAAAAGTCATAGTTATATACCTCGTTTGAGTCAAAGTTAGGATTAATGTTATTTTCATCAGATCCTAGGTATTCGAAATCACCGTCGGCATCAAATGCTTTTAATGTACCAGCATCTTCAGCTAATAACCTTAAATCATTATCATATTCATAGATTTCAAAAGATCCATTACTACTGCCAAATAAATCGACAAAAGCTTCTGTAGTTCGTACTCCAAACCATCCACCATCTATACCAAATGCTCTAGGTCGAATATTTCCACCAATTGGTGCATGTGTTAAGAAAGTAGTTCCTCCAAAAGATTGCGTATTAATTCCATCAAAAGCAATACTAAAAATACTTTCGCTTTGAGAACCATTGAAATTATTGTCTGCTAAGAAAAGTTTCTGATAATCATCAACTAAAGAAAAACCTGCGTTCAATATTTTATTAGTGTATTCTAAACTTTCTGTATACATTTCTACACCGGTATATACTTCTGCATTTAAATAAAGTTTTGACAATAGCATCCATACAGCAGCTTGGTCAGCTCTGGGATACGAATTTGTTCGTGGTGCTGGCATTTCATCTTCGATAGCTAATAATTCAGATACCACAAAATCAAATGCTTCTTTTCTAGAGATTTGTGGAGGAATAAAACCAACTACTGGATTATCTTCTGTGAAGAAAGCAATATTTCCAAACATATCGACTAGATGAAAATGACTTAATGCTCTTAAGAAACGGGCTTCTGCTCTAAATCCTTGAATTTCTGATCTTAGAGCAGCGGAAACTCCCCTTGAATCTAATTTCCCATCAGTCGTTTGACGTAAAAATTCGTTTACTGATGAAACCTGAAAGTTAGCTCTATCATAGAATGCTCTTACAAAAGCATTACTAGAGGTCCATTGTCCAAAATTCAGTACAGGTAAATCAGGATCTCCCCAAGCAATTACGGCTTCATCTGTTGGTAATTCTTGTAGTTGCCAAAACCCTCTTAAGTATTGACCGAAACCTGCATCAATACCAGAAATATCACTGTTACCTGGCCCTAATTGTCCACTTACTGCTAGTCCAGAGTATAATTTACCAAGAGCTTGCAAATATGCTTGATCAGAACTAAAGAATTCGTCTGTAGTTTGATTCTGATCATCATTAACTTCAACATCTAAATCATCAGTACATGATCCCATAGATAATAGGAAGGCACATATACCAATGTTTACTAAGTTTTTAAATTTTATCTTCATTGCATTAATTTTTTTAAAAGTCCAAATTAACTCCAAATTGGTATGTTCTCGGTCTAGGATATATAGTACTATCAAAACCACTACTGATTTCTGGATCTATACCGGTATAATCAGTAATAATTAAAACATTATTCACTGTTCCGTACAATTTCATATCAATATTCTTATAGTTTAAGAAATTCTTAAAAGTGTATCCTAAAGAGATGTTATCTAATTTTAGGAATGAAGCATCTTGGATATAATAATCAGAAGAAAACCTATCAACTCCACCATCAAAAAAGTTAGACTGTAATAAGTCTGTAGTAGTGTTAGAAAGTGTATTCTGGAAATTCAAAATTCTTCTTCCATTACTTCCTGCATCTACAAAATTATAGTTATAGTTCCCTACACTACCTCTCCAGAACATACTAAAGTTCCAATTCTTATAATCTAAGATGGTATTAAAACCGTAAAAGAAATCTGCTGCAGGTTTTCTGTAGATGTATTTATCTTTTTCATTGATGATATTGTCATTGTTCCTATCAACATAAGCTCCTTCTACAGGCACACCATTCGCATCATATATTTGTTCAAATACCCAATAAGAATTAGGAGCAAAACCTACGGTTTGGATGTTGATATTACTTCCAACAAAACCTGTGTTAAAGAAACCTTCGAAATTAGGATTGTCTACAGCAAATAATTCTGTAACTTCTCCTTTTTGAAAAGTTATATTACCTCCAATTTGCCACCTTAAGTTTTCCGTTTGTATAGGAGTAACATTTAAAGAAAGTTCAAGACCTTCATTTGTAAGGTTACCTAGGTTAACATCATCTTCGTTTGATAAACTACCACTAGGAAGAGCAGCTAAGAATAAAAGATCTTCAGTTTCTTTTCTATAGAGATCTACAGAACCCGATACTCTACCGTCAAAAAGTCCATAATCTAAACCTATATTGTACTGAGTAGTAGTTTCCCAAGTTAAATCTGGATTATAAGGAAGTGCTAGACCTGTAGAGATAAAGATTGGGGTTCCATCTGGTTCTTGACCAATCTGATATTGAGATTGTGGGTCACTAGTCAATATTCTAGCAAGAGATGGCGTAGCATCACCGATACTCTGTTGTGGTGTAACACCATAACTTACTCTAAACTTTAATTGAGAAATTAAATTAGAATCTTTTAAGAAATTCTCGTTGTGTGCATTCCAAGAAAATGCTCCAGATGGACTATTTGTCCATTGATTTTCAAGACCAGAAAATCTTGAAGTCGCATCTCTTCTAAAACTTCCTGTAAAAATGTATTTGTCAGCAATAGAAATCGTAGCTCTTCCGAAAAAACCTAATAATACTTCTCTTGGATTATTAAATGGGTTATCTATTTCTACAAGATCAAATCCTCTACTAAAATTGTTTCCGCTATCCAGAAATTTCTGGTAAGAATATCCTGCGGTTACATCAAAAACAGTGTTTAAGTTTTCGACATCTTTTCTGTAATTCAAATAGAAATCAAAAAGTAAGTTTTCTCTTTTTTGATCAGATCTACTAAAACTATCATTTTGTAAACCTGTTGTATTTCCCACTGATTGAGCGGAAATAATATCTTCAGTCTTAGCGCTTGCTATTTCATACCCTACATTTAAGTTAGCTCTTAACTCTGGTAAGAAATGAAATTTATAATCTACTTCTAGATTTCCAAGACTTCTAAATACCAAACCGGTTAAATCGCTTTGTTCTAATAAAGCAACGGGATTTTGTCCAGCTAATGCAATTGGATTTCCACTGCCATCTAACCATTGAAAGTAATTCCCGAAATTATTATCCTGGAAAACTGGTTGTGTTGGATCAAAGCCTAATGCAGCTCCAATACTTGTTCCATTTGAATCACGACCTGCATAGGTGTAGTCTTCAATAGCAGTTTTTATATTTGTATTAATTCTTAAATGATTATCAAAAAATTTCGTTCGGATATTAGCCGATAAGGAAGTTCTATCCAAATGATCTTTTTTAATAAGTCCTTCCTCACTAAGTAAACCAAGTGATACTCTATAATTAATCCAATCCCAACCACTGGAAAGACTAATGTTATGATTTGTAGATACAGCATTTTGAAGAATCTCATCTTGCCAATCCGTATTTTCTGTTCCTAATAAATCAATTTGTGCTTGAGATCCATTAGCAGTAACATATTCTCTAAATTGATTCCCATCAAGAGCTTCAATTTTGTCAACTATTTCGGAAAATGTAACATTTCCGTTATAATTAAATTTTAGCTTACCATCTGTGTTTAGCCCCTTTTTTGTTGTTATAATAATTACCCCATTAGAAGCTCTAAAACCATAAATTGCTGTTGCCGATGCATCTTTAAGTACGGTAAAGGATTCGATATCGTTTGGATTAATCGAATTTAGATTATTTCTTGTTCCTCCAGGTCCTGGATCTAATGGAACACCATCTACAATAATTAATGGATTGTTAGATGCGTTAAGAGATGACCCTCCTCTAATTCTAATGGTAGACCCTTCACCAGGAGCACCACCATTATCGATTACAGTAACACCTGCTGTACGTCCTTTGATCAATTGATCAGGAGAAGCATTTACACCTTGATTAAAATCATCCGCAGTAACGGTAGTAACAGAACCTGTTAAGTCCTTCTTTCTTACGGATCCATAACCAATGACCACTACTTGTTCTAGTTCTGCAGCATCTTCTTGTAATGCAACATCAATTCTACTTGTCCCAGAGTATGTAAATTCCTGTGCAATAAAGCCAACATAAGAGAACTCAATAATGTCCCCATTGTTAACCCCATTTAATACATAATTTCCATCAAAATCTGATGAAGTTCCGTTTGTTGTTCCCTTTATGATGATGTTTACACCCGGAATAGGTTGACCATTTCCAGCATCGGTAACAGTACCACTGACCGACGACTGTGCAAAAAAGCTCATTGGTATCAACCACAATAAAAACAATGCGCTTTTAGTAAATGTTTTCATAAAAATTTAAATTAGTTTTTAATTGTTTTTAGCCTTATATTTTCACTTTCTGGAGTCCAAAGTATGTAAAATCTATGTTAAATTTCAGCTACGGTGTAGCCGTAACCTTACTCAAACGTTTGCGTGTGGATAACTTTTAAAATTCTGTTAAAATTTTAAGGGTAATTGTGATCATATCGCATATTTTCGCACTAAACTTTAACTTTTAATAAAAAATTCGAGGGAAATGAAGCAAAAAGTTACGTTAAAACAAATAGCAAAAGAATTAGATGTATCTATTTCAACCGTGTCAAAAGCACTAAAAGATAGTGTAGAGATTAGTTTAGATACTCGACAAAAGGTAAAAGCCTTCGCTAAGTTGTATAATTATAAGCCTAACAACATTGCGCTTAGCCTAAAAAACAGAAAAACAAAGACAATTGGTGTTATTATTCCAGAGATAGTTCATCACTTTTTTACCACTGTCATTGGTGGTGTTGAGAAGGTTGCTAATGAAAAAGGATATAACGTAATTATCTGTTCTTCAAATAATTCTTTTGATAAAGAAGTGATAAATCTGGAGATGTTGGCTAGTGGTAGTGCTGATGGTTTCATCTTATCAGTAGCAAAAGAAACACAGCAAAAAAAAGATTACCATCATATAGAAGAAACGATGAGTCAGGGAATGCCAGTCGTTCTTTTTGATAGAATTATTGATGAATTAGTATGTGATAAAGTTATTATTGATGATGGAAAAGGAGCACAGACAGCTACAAATCATCTGTTATCGTTAGGGTGTAAAAAGATTGCAATTCTTACTACAGTTGATTATATCAGTGTAGGTAAGTTAAGAACTAATGGATATCTTAGAGCATTAAGAGCGTATGATATTACGGCTAGAGAAGATTATATCTTAAAAATTGAGGATATTGATAACTGTGAAGCCGAAATATCTAATTTTCTTCAAAATAAAGATGTGGATGCGATATTCGCAGTAAATGAACTTTTTGCTGTTACAGCGGCCAGAGTTCTTAATGATCAAGGGAAAAAAGTACCAGATGATGTTTCAATAGTTGGTTTTACGGATGGTATTTTATCAAAACATTTTATTCCTAGTTTAACAACAATTAGCCAACATGGAGAAGAGATGGGTGTTAGAGCTGCAAAACTACTTATAGATAAGCTTGAGGGAGAAGAAGATGTTCCTGAAGAATATAAAACAGTGATCATAGATACAAGCTTGATCCAAAGACAATCCACAAAAAAATAACATACTAAAATTATTTTATTTAAAATATTATAATATATTTGACGCCTATCAGAACTTATATTTTCACTTTCTACTAACATAAGTTTTGATAAGTGTACGCGCTTATCATAGTAATTATTAAAGATTTACTTAATGAACAAGCGTAAGCTAAGTTTCTGGGAAATTTGGAACATGAGTTTCGGTTTTTTGGGAATACAATTCGGATTTGCATTGCAAGGCGGATTCATGTCTAGAATTTTTCAGACGTTAGGAGCAGAAATCCATGATATTCCAATCATGTGGATTGCAGCACCATTAACCGGTTTATTAGTGCAACCCGTTATAGGATATTTAAGTGATAGAACTTGGAACCCTAGATGGGGAAGAAGAAGACCTTATTTTCTAATCGGAGCTATTTTTAGTTCTATAGCCCTATTTTTTGTACCGCACTCTCCAGCTTTGTGGGTAGCAGCTGGTTTTCTATGGATTTTAGATGCTTCTATTAATATTTCAATGGAACCTTTTAGAGCTTTAGTTGCGGATAAATTGCCAGAATCACAAAGATCTTATGGATTTGTAATTCAAACATTAATTATTGGTATAGGTACGTGGATAGCTAGTAATCTTCCTTGGATGGTTTCTCAGTTAGGTGTTAGTGATTCTGCAGCTAATGGAGTTGTTCCGATGTCAGTTAAGGTTGCTTTTGCAATTGGAGCTTTTGTTTTTCTCATAAGTATTTTATACACTGTTTTTACAACTACAGAATATCCTCCAGAGGATATGGAAGAGTTTAAAAGGGAAAAAGAAAAGAAAAATCAATTTATTCCTGATATTTTAAATAACATAGGGAGTATGCCATTAACAATGAAAAAACTCGGACTAGTTCAGTTTTTTAGTTGGTTTGCTTTTTTTACTATGTGGAGTTTAACTAATCCTGCATTAACAGAACATGTTTTTAAAACACCTGCACCAGTAGAAGCTAATTATAATATGGATTCAGAAGAATCTGTAAATGAATTTCAGATAGCTAATACTGCATTTCAAAAATCATCAAATGAAGTGGGTAAATATATGGGGGTTTATGGATTATCATCAATGGCTTTTGCTTTGATCTTGGCTTTTTATACTTCTAGAAGGAGAATTAATAGAAAGCTAGTACATCTTTTTTCATTGGTATTAGGAGGAGTAGGTTTTATATCTATGTATTTTATACCATCCCCATCTTGGTTGATCCTTTCTTTTACGCTAATAGGTTTTTCTTGGGGTAGTATTTTATCAATGCCATATGCAATGTTATCCAGTTCTGTTGATCCTAAAAAAATGGGAGTTATTATGGGAATTTTTAATATGTTTATTGTTATACCGCAGGTGATAGCCGCTTTGGGAGGAATAAATTACACATATAAACTTATAGGAGAAGAAACAATTAACGCAATGATAGTAGCAGGAATTAGTTTAATTATAGCTGGTTTTTGTAACTTGTTGATTACTAACAAAGATGCTATCACATATAACCCAAAATAAATTTAGAATGACAAAAAAAGCATTCATATTTGATCTTGATGGTGTCATAGTGGACACTGCAAAATATCATTTTCTAGCATGGCAAAATTTAGCCAATGGTCTTGATATTTCTTTTTCTGAAGAACAAAATGAACAACTAAAAGGAGTTAGCCGAGTACGATCTTTAGAAAAAATTTTAGAATGGGGTAATAAAACCATTTCAGAAGAAGAATTTACTGCCTTGATGGCTAAAAAGAACGAGGAGTATTTAAATTACATAGAAACCATGGACACTTCAGAAGTTCTTCCAGATGTGCCAAGAGTTTTAGATTATCTTTTAACCGAAGATCAAGCTGTTGCTCTTGGATCTGCTAGTAAAAATGCAAGAATCATTCTTGATAAAGTATTGCTTAGAGATAAGTTTCATGCTATCGTTGATGGAACAGATGTTTCTAAAGCGAAGCCGGATCCAGAAGTGTTTTTAATTGGTGCTCAAAAATTAGGAGTAGACCCTAAAGATTGTGTTGTTTTTGAAGACTCAGTTGCAGGCATTCAAGCTGCTAATGTTGCTAATATGGTGAGTATTGGTATTGGGGATCCAAAAGTACTTCACGAAGCAGATTATGTATTTAAAAATTTTACAGAAATAAAAGAAGAGTTCATTAACCAATTAGTTACAACCAGAAAAAATTAAGAATAATTCGGAATATCAAGCAAAATATTCTACTGGATGTTTTGCATGGTGTTTCAATCAACTAAAAATAAAAAAGAGAACCGATGAATCAGGATTATATTAAACCAGATAACTGGTCTATAATTGAAGAAGGATTTGATGTTGAACGAGTTAAATCCTCAGAGAGTCTTTTTAGTATAGGTAACGGAGCCATGGGGCAACGTGCAAATTTTGAAGAGACATATACAGGCCCTACTTTTCAGGGAAGTTATATCGCAGGAGTATATTATCCTGATAAAACCAGAGTTGGTTGGTGGAAAAATGGATATCCAGAATATTTTGCAAAAGTGTTAAATGCACCTAATTGGATTGGAATTGATGTAGAGATTAATGGAGAAAAACTAAACCTTCATAAATGTAAAACTGTATCAGATTTTCGTAGAGAACTTAATATGAAAGAAGGTTGGTATCAACGTTCTTTTAAAGCAGTTTTAGGAAATAATACGGAGATATTAGTAAAATCTACAAGGTTCTTAAGTTTGGATTTAGATGAGGTTGGTGCTATTAAATATGAAGTTACTCCTCTTAATAAAGAAGCTACAGTTCTTTTTACCCCTTATTTAGATGCTGGAATCACAAATGAAGATACCAATTGGGACGATAAATTTTGGGATACATATGAAGTATCGCATAAAGGAAACGCAGCGTACATATCTTCAAAAACAATGAAAACAGAGTTCCATGTGTGCTCTGGAATGCTTAATCAGTTGTTTTTAAATGGTAAAAAACAAGATGTTTATCCTACTGTGGAAACAAACAAAACATATGCAAGTCTTAAGTATGAAGTAAGAGTAGAAAAAGGCCAAACTACCGAATTACATAAGTTTGGTGGTTATACTGTTTCCTTAAATCATAAGCAAGAGGACATAGCATCTGCTAGTGCTGCAGTTTTAAAACAAGCTTCTGATTCTGGATTTGATGCTTTGTTGGATTTACAGAAGAAAGCTTGGTCTAAAATTTGGGAAATGGCTGATATTGTTATTGAAGGAGACGTAAAAGCTCAACAAGGAATTCGTTTCAATATTTTTCAATTAAATCAGACGTATTTAGGTAAAGATGCACGATTAAATATAGGACCTAAAGGATTCACAGGAGAAAAATATGGAGGAAGTACCTATTGGGATACAGAAGCGTATTGTATACCTTTTTATATGGCTACCAAAAATCAGAACGTAGCTAGAAGCTTATTACAATATCGATACAATCATTTAGATAAGGCGATCGAAAATGCGGAGAAACTTGGATTTACTAATGGAGCTGCATTATATCCAATGGTAACCATGAATGGAGAAGAATGTCATAACGAATGGGAAATTACTTTCGAAGAAATCCATCGAAACGGTGCGATGACATTTGCTATCTTTAACTATCTAAGATATACAGGTGATTATAGTTATATTCCAGAAATGGGATTAGAAGTAATGATAGCAATTGCACGTTTTTGGCATCAGAGAGCTACTTTTTCTACAGATAAAGAAAAATATGTGATACTAGGTGTAACTGGACCGAACGAGTATGAGAACAACATCAATAATAACTGGTATACTAATTATTTAGCAAAATGGTGTATTGAGTATTGTGTTGAAAATATTGAAAAGGTTAAGTCAGAATATGAGATTGATTATAATAGAATTATAGAAAAGACAAAACTTGGCCAAGAAGAAATAAAAGCAATGTTGGAAGTAGCGGAGAAAATGTATTTTCCATATTCCGAAAAACACCAAGTATACTTGCAACAAGATGGATTCTTAGATAAGGAACTTATTACTGTTGATAATCTGGATAAATCGCAAAGGCCTATTAATCAAAAGTGGAGTTGGGATAGAATTCTAAGATCTCCTTATATAAAGCAAGCAGATACCTTGCAAGGTTTCTATATGTTCGAAGATCAATTTACTAAAGAAGAATTGAAACGTCATTTTGATTTTTATGAGCCATTTACAGTTCACGAATCTTCACTTTCACCTTGTGTACATAGTATACAAGCTGCTACTCTTGATAGAATGGATCAGGCATATACGTTCTATTTAAGAACTTCTAGGTTAGATTTAGATGACTATAATAAAGAAGTAGAAGAAGGACTGCATATTACAAGTATGGCAGGAACTTGGATGAGTATTGTAGAAGGTTTTGGAGGGTTAAGAGTAAAGAATGATAGATTGTCATTTACACCTAAAATACCTAAAGAATGGAAAGGCTATGCATTTAATGTGAACTTTAGGAACAGTATATTAAAAGTAAATGTTTCTCAAGATGGTACTACTTTTAACTTAGAAGGAGAACATGAATTATTGATATATGTAGACGGAAAAGAATTTACAATATCTCCGAATAGTTTAATGAGCGTATAATTCATTTATATAAGTGAAATGTAAATACCCCAAAAACCAAAGTTTTTGGGGTATTTAATTCAATTCTGGTTTTACAACTAAACAAAATATACAAATCAAAATTAAATCAATGAAGAATATATTAACCATGCTTTTTGGGTTAATCGTTTCATTAACCTTTGGGCAGATAGAAAAAATAGAGCCTCCGTTTTGGTGGAGTGGTATGCATTCTAATCAATTACAATTAATGTGTTATGGTAAAGAAATATCTAAATATAATATAGAAATAGAAGGCATAACAATTAATGAAGTCACCAAAACAGAAAACCCTAATTATGTTTTTGTAACTGTTGATACTAAAGATGTACCATCTGGTGAAATAGTCATTAATTTTAAAGAGAATAATAAAATTGCTTTTTCAGAATCTTATGAATTTAAGAATAGAAGAAAAGGTTCGGCAGATCGAAAAGGGTTTGATAGCAGTGATGTAATGTATCTAATTATGCCAGATCGTTTTGCCAATGGTAATCCAGATAATGATTCTCAGAAGGATACTGCAGAAAAAGCAGATCGTTCTAATCCAGGAGGACGTCATGGGGGGGATATACAAGGAGTGATAGATCATTTAGATTATTTATATGATTTAGGAGCAACTGCACTTTGGAGTACTCCTTTATTAGAAGATAATGAACCTGTTTATTCCTATCATACGTATGCACAGAGTGATCTTTATAAAATAGATCCAAGATATGGAACTAATGAAGATTATAAAAGGTTAGCTGATGAAATGCATAAGTTGGATATGAAGTTAATTATGGATTATGTAACAAATCATTGGGGTTCAAAACATTGGATGATTCAAGATTTGCCAACGAAAGATTGGATTCATCAGTGGCCTGAGGGTTTTAGAAGAAGTAATTACAGAATGACAACTCAGTTTGATACCAATGCTTCTGCAATTGATGCAAAAGGATGTATGGATGGATGGTTTGATACTACAATGCCTGATATGAATCAAAGCAATCCATTACTTCTTAATTATATAACTCAAAATGCAATTTGGTGGATAGAATATGCAGATTTGGATGGTTTTAGGGTGGATACATATTCCTATAATGATAAAGTAGGAATTGCAAAATGGACCAAAGCGATTATGGATGAGTATCCTAAATTTAATATAGTAGGAGAAGTTTGGATGCATGATCAAGCGCAGATGGCGTATTGGCAAAAAGACAGTAAAATAGGAGCAATTGATAACTACAATTCATATTTACCTTCGGTTATGGATTTTACGCTTCATGATGCGGTAACCGTTATGTTTGATGAAGATGGTAACTCTTGGGATAAAGGGATGATTAGAGCCTATGAAAACTTTACTAATGATTTTTTATACCCTGATATTGATAATATATTATTGTTTGTTGGTAACCACGATACTAATAGAATTAATGAGATATACCAAAGTGATATTAGTAAGTATAAGATGGCTATGACCCTAATTTTTACGACAAGAGGTATTCCCCAGATTTATTATGGTGATGAAATAGGAATGTTAGGTAATAAAGATAAAAAAGGAGATGGTGATATTCGTAGAGATTTCCCTGGCGGATGGCCTGATGATACAAGAAGTGCATTTGTTTCAGAAACCACTAAAGGTAAAACAAAAGGGAGAACGCAAGATGAAGAAGCATTTCATTTATTTACAAAAAAGGTGTTAAACTGGAGAAAAACAAGCAATGCTATTCATAATGGAGAATTATTGCAATACATACCCTTTAATAATGTATATGTGTATTTCAGGTATACTGAAAAAGAAAGGGTAATGGTTATTATTAATAATAATTCTGAGAGTCAAGAGCTTGATATGAATCGCTTTAAAGAAGGGTTGAGCAGTTTCAAGACGGGGAAAGATATCATTACTGATAATATAATAGATGTTAGCGAAAATATAATTGTTGCTGCTAAAACATCAATGATCATAACATTACAATAAACTTAAAAAATAAAATTATAAATAATGAGAAAAGTAACTTTCTGTCTTGTCCTTGCAGGTATGATAATTTCCTGTGGTAAGCAAAAAAAAGAAGAAACAGTTGCAAAAGCAGAAACTGTTGTAGAAGAAGTAAGTAAAGGATTAGCTGCTGTTAGTGGCGCTATGATGGAAAATGCGGTGATATATGAAGCAAATATTCGTCAATATTCTGAAGAAGGATCTTTCAAAGCTTTTACTAAGGATATCCCTACTTTAAAAAACCTTGGTGTAAAAATACTTTGGGTTATGCCTATTTATCCAATATCTACTACCAAAAGTAAGGGATCACTAGGTAGTTATTATGCGATTTCTGATTACACCAAAGTAAATCCAGAATTTGGAACCTTAGAAGATTTTAGAGAACTTGTGAAAACAGCACATGATAATGGAATTTATGTTGTGTTAGATTGGGTAGCAAATCATACCGGATGGGATCATGTTTGGTTAAAAGAACACCCTGAATTTTATACTAAAAATGATAAAGGAGAAATTACGCATACTGTAGGTACTGATTGGACGGATGTTGCAGACCTTGATTATGATAATGAAGAGATGAGAAAAGGAATGTTAGATGCAATGAAGTATTGGGTAGAGCAAGAAGGAGTAGATGGTTTTCGTTGTGACGTAGCTGGGATGGTACCTGTTGATTTTTGGAATAACACAGTTACAGAACTTAAGAAAATTAAACCAGTATTTATGTTAGCAGAAGGCTGGGAACCAGAATTAATGGAAAAAGCATTCGATATGGGGTATGGATGGGATACGCATCACGTAATGAATCATATCGCTAAAGGAGAAAATACTGTAGAAGCTTGGGATAAAAGAATGGTACAAGTGGATTCTATGTATGCTAAAGACGATATCTTAATGAACTTTACCTCCAATCACGATGAGAATTCTTGGAATGGGACTGTGCAAGAAAGAATGGGTGATTCTAAAGAATTATTTGCTGCATTATCATATTTAGCTCCTGGAATGCCGTTAATTTATTCTGGACAAGAATATGATATGGATAAGCGTTTATTGTTTTTTGAAAAGGATACCATTATCAAAAAGAAAGGAGTGTTCTACCCATTATATGAAAAATTAGGAAAGCTTAAAAATGAAAACTCAGCATTACATGGAGGTAAAAATGCAGCTTCATACAATAGAATTAAAACTTCAGCAGATACTAAAGTGTTGGCTTTTGAAAGGGAAAAAAATGGAGATAAAGTTGTTTTCGTTGCAAATATGACAAAAAAACCGGTAACGTTTACAGCAGAATATGAGGGCAAATTTAAAGATTATCTTACGGGAGAATATATAGATAGTGTTAAAGGAAAAGAATATGAGTTAAATTCTTGGCAGTATTTGATATTGATTCAGGAATAGAGTTTTTTAAAACTTTTAATTTCAAAAGGCAACATATAGTATTATATGTTGCCTTTTACTTTTTACAAAATAGTTGCTAAAAGGTTGCTTAATTAATTTGGGGTATGAAAAGGTTGTTAAATTTTAATAGAAGGTTATAAAATGATATAATTTATCATTTCATGTTATTATTGAATTAATTAAGGGAAAATTCCCTTAATTTAATGGTGCTTCCGTAAATAAGTATGTGTCGATTTAAGTAATTTTAAAGAATAAAGATTTAGTTAAATCTATGTTCTATTAATTAAAATTCATTTTAAAACCACACAATTATGAAAACTTTTTTATTCTCTTTTTTGTTGATTTTTGGTTATTCGATTTCTAATGCCCAAATAAAAATTGGTCAAGGGGTTACTTCACCAGCTGATTGGGTAGATTATAATACCACAGGTATATATGTTGATGTCGATACAAAATCTTGTGAGTTTACAACGACCCCTCATTATTTGGTAACATTAGAATCTATTAGTAATAAAGGATTTCATTGGTATATATCGGGTGTGCCTTCTGTTTATAACGCTACTTCTACGGGTTTCAGGGTGTATTTAAGATGGACCGATGCTCCTAGTGATTTACCAACAGTTGGGTCTTTAAATTTTCCAAATCCTCTTAGAGCAAGTACTGCTGCAGATCGAGATTGGGTAATCCGTTGGACGGCAATTGAAATGCAAGATTGCAGCTCATCTAGATTAGAAAATAATGAATTGAGCAAAGTCTTTTCAGGTGCTTTCGGACCTGAGGGTGATATGTTATCTTCTGATAAGAAAGAAAATGGAATAGGTAATCATTTTGAAAATGATTTAAAAGTATTTCCAATTCCAGGTAATAAAGTAATTAAAGTACAATCAAAGGGAGAGGTAAACAAGTATGAAATTTATGATCTAAACTCCAGATTGTTGGGAACATACTATAATAATACTATTAATATTGAAAAATTTCCAAAAGGAAATTACATATTAAAGACATTTATGAAGAGTGGCGAAGTGATTACTAAGCAGTTTATAAAATAGTCCTATAATTATATATATAATTTTAGTGCTTAAATTTAAAAAACGACCTATGAGAATAGGTCGTTTTTTGTTTTTCTTTAAGTTTGAAGAGTAGAATAGTATCGTTCAGATATTATTTTTATAATTTTATTATTCGTCTCGTTATCTGTTTTTCATTGGTCTGTATATTGAATATATAGATACCAGATTCTAATACTGATAGATCAAATGTGTTTTTAGTTGTTTCTAGTACTTTTTTACCACTGTAATCAAAGACAGTAACTAGTTCTATAGGAATACTTATATATACTTTGCCTTTAGTTGGATTTGGATATATGATAAATGTATCCTCTTCAAATTCTTCTGTACTGAGTAGCTCGTCATAGGTAATACTAAATTCTACAGCAGATAGATTCCCATCGCCAGAAACACTATTGGCTATATTAGCACCAATGTTTAACGTGATAACTCCGGTTGTAGTGGAAATAACCTGAACATTATATATTGCATCAGAACCAGAAAAATTAGTAAGTGATCCATTAGTAATAGTGATATCGTTAATATCGAAATTTAATACATTCTCAGAAAATGTTATGCTAATAGGAATAGGATTAGTTGCCGTTGGAGAACTTTCGGTAGAAGTAATAATTACTGTTGGTTCGTCATTGGCACTAGTAACAGTAATCATAAATGTTTGATCCGCAGAAGTATCAACTCCTCCGTTAGCACTTCCTCCATCATCAGATAGGTTTACTGTAACAGTTGCACTTCCAAAAGCATTTGCAGCTGGAGTATAGGTTAAATTTCCAGTTGCATCTATTGTAGGTTGACTGCTGAATAACGTATTGTTATCATTAGTTACATTAAAACTAAGTGTTTGTGTATTTCCATCCCCATCGTCAATAGCAGAAGCAAATCCATTTACGGTTTGTGCACCAGAATCTTCTACAACTGTTTGATCAGGGCTAGCAAGTAAAGAAAAGCTAGGAACATCATTTACTGCATTAATAGTAATCATAAATGTTTGATCCGCAGAAGTATCAACTCCTCCGTTAGCAGTTCCTCCATCATCAGATAGGTTTACAGTAACGGTTGTACTTCCAAAAGCATTTGCAGCTGGGGTATAAGTTAGATTTCCAGTTACATCTATTGTAGGTTGACTGCTGAATAACGTATTATTATCATTAGTTACATTAAAACTAAGTGTTTGTGTATTTCCATCTCCATCATCAATACTAGAAGCAAATCCATTTACAGTTTGCGCACCAGAATCTTCTACAATTGTTTGATCTGGGCTAGCAAGTAAGGAAAAACTAGGAGCATCATTTACTGCATTAATAGTAATCATAAATGTTTGATCCGCAGAAGTATCAACTCCTCCGTTAGCAGTTCCTCCATCATCAGATAGGTTTACAGTAACGGTTGTACTTCCAAAAGCATTTGCAGCTGGAGTATAGGTTAGATTTCCAGTTACATCTATTGTAGGTTGACTGCTGAATAACGTATTATTGTCATTAGTTACATTAAAAGTAAGTGTTTGCGTATTTCCATCTCCATCATCAATACTAGAAGCAAATCCATTTACGGTTTGCGCACCAGAATCTTCTAGAATTGTTTGATCGGGACTAGTAGGGAGTGAAAAACTTGGAGCCGAATTAGAAGGAATAGTGTTTATAGTGTAGTTGTCTGATTCTGAAGCAACTCCTGTATTTCCTGCAGCATCTGTGTATCCCGTTCCGACACTAATAATATTTGTGGCATCTTGTATGTTTGGTGTAGGGGTAAATAATCCAGTATATATAGCTAGGTTGGCTGTTACCATAAAGCCTGATAAAACACCATTTTGTACTGTAACATCAGCTGATGTAAACCCTACTGGAACTTCACTAAAAGTAAAGGTTATAGTCGAGGTTTCTCCCATTGTGAGAGCAACATCTGAAAGAGAAATATTAACTGTTGGAGGTGTTAAATCTCCTAAAAAAGCACTTCCTGTAAAATTACCAATCACATCATCTGGATGTGTATAGTTTCCAAAACTCCAATTATTTACAGAATCATATATTTGAATTAAACAATCCCCTATTGTGCTATTACAAGTGGTGGGACCCGTGTAAATACCTTGATCAGAAATTAATAAAATCTGAGCGCTAGATAAGCCTGTGTTTGTTGTAACAAAAGGAAAACCATTATCACCATCTATAGCGGATAGAAAAACACCAGGAGTTGCTCTTGTTCCTGTTACTGCTACAATATCTTCTGCTGCAGCCAAATCAAATCCAGCATTGATTTCATCAACAATACCTATGGAAGCCATTTCGGTATTTCCATCTGCATCTGTAATATTGATAACTGTTCCAGCATCAATAGTGCTACCAGTATTGTTAGTCCAGATTAAATCTCCTTCATTTATGGGACTCGAAAATTGAGTTCCATCCCATTCTTCATCTATAAATGTTATCGTAGTTCCGTTGATGGCATCGTCTAATAAAATAAAAGAAAATCCATCTTCTTGATCTGCACCTCCATTATCTGTGTGAAAAGCTACAAAGGCAATATCACCTGGGGCATCTATTAAATTGTTTTGGTTTTGTGAGAAAGCTTTGAATGAAATAAGTATTACTATTGACAAAGCTAGTATAAGTGGCTTTTTTTCCATGTCAAAATGAAATTAATTTGGGTGAATTATGACTTTTTGTACCTGTAAAGATACTAAATATGAATGAGGCAAGTATGCTTATTACGGTATCTCGACTTTAATTGTTAGTTTATATAAGTTTTGTGAATACCAAAATCAGGGATAAATTATTTTGCCATAATACTTTTTTCTTAACTTATTTCATGAAAATGTGTTAAAACCATACATTTTTTGTCAGTAATTACTGAATTTATTAACCGAAAACGTTTTAGATTTTTGGTAAATTAGGTTATTGTGGTCAATAACAATAGATTTGACTTCAATGACAAAGAAAGTAAAAAATATCGCTGTACTTACTTCTGGAGGAGATGCTCCAGGAATGAATGCTGCCATAAGGGCGGTAGTTCGTGCGTGTAGTTATTATCAGGTAGATTGTTTCGGCGTTTATAAGGGGTATGAAGGCCTTATTCACAATGAAATGGAAAAACTGAACGCACGTTCGGTAAGGAATATTATAAATAAAGGAGGAACTTTTCTTAAATCAGCTCGTTCTAAAGATTTTCGTACAGAAGAAGGAAGAAAAAAAGCGTACGATAATTTGGTGAAGAATAATATTGATGCTCTTATTGTAATTGGAGGAGATGGTAGCTTTACAGGTGCGTTAAAGCTTTCTGAAGAGTTTAGCTTTCCAGTAGTGGGAATTCCTGGAACCATTGATAATGATATCAATGGAACTGATTACACTATAGGGTATGATACTGCTTTAAATACTGTGGTAGAAGCTATAGATAAAATAAGGGATACTGCGAGTTCGCATAATAGACTATTCTTGATTGAGGTAATGGGAAGAGATGCAGGAGATATTGCACTTAATGCAGGAATTGGAGCAGGTGCAGAAGAGATCTTGATTCCAGAAGAAGATATGGGAGTTGACAGACTTATAGAATCTTTGAAGAAAAGTAAAAAAACAGGTAAAACTTCTAGTATTATAGTTGTAGCAGAAGGAGATAAATCTGGAAAGAATATTTTTGAGTTAGGAGAATATGTAGAGGAAAACCTAGCAGATTATGAGGTTAGAGTTTCTGTATTAGGTCATATACAAAGAGGTGGATCACCAAGTTGTTATGACCGAGTTCTAGCAAGTAAGTTGGGAGTGGGGGCTGTAGAGACTTTATTAGAAGGGAAAAGTGAGGTAATGATAGGAATCGTTCATAAAAAAGTACAAATAGTTCCTTTAACAACCGCTTTAGGAAAAAGAACACACAAACACGATAGATTAATTAAAGTTGCTGATATTACTTCAGTATAAATATAACCACGTTTTAAATCAAAAACAACTAAATTATTAAGTATGAGTACGTTAAAAATTGGAATTAACGGTTTCGGTAGAATTGGAAGAATCGCATTTAGAATTGCTTCTAAGCGCGAGAATGTAGAAATAGTAGCTATTAACGATTTGTTAGATGTAAATCATTTAGCTTATTTATTGGAGTACGATTCTGTACACGGAAAATATGATGGTACTATTGCTGTAGAAAATGGAAACCTTGTAGTAAATGGTAAAGCTATTCGTGTTACTGCAGAAAGAAATCCTGAAGAATTAAAATGGGATGCAGCTGGAGTTGATGTGGTGATGGATTGTACAGGTATCTTTACAACATTAGATAAAGCCGGCGCTCATTTAAAGGCAGGTGCTAAAAAAGTTGTTATTTCTGCACCTTCTGCAGATGCACCAATGTTTGTTATGGGTGTAAACCATACAGAAGCTAAAGCAACAGATACAATTGTTTCTAATGCTTCTTGTACTACAAATTGTTTAGCTCCTTTAGCTAAAGTAATTAATGATAATTTTGGAATAGAAGAAGGCTTAATGACTACAGTTCATGCTGCAACTGCAACACAAGCAGTGGTTGATGCTCCTTCTAAAAAGAATTTTAGACTAGGACGTTCTTCATTGAATAATATTATACCATCTTCTACTGGAGCTGCGAAAGCCGTTGGTAAAGTTATACCAGAATTAAATGGTAAACTTACTGGTATGGCATTTAGAGTTCCTACAGCGGATGTTTCTGTTGTAGATCTTACGGTAAAAACAAAGAAATCTGTATCTTATGAAGACCTGAAAGCTGTTGTTAAAAAAGCTTCAGAAAATGAATTAAAGGGTGTTTTAGCATATACAGATGAGGATGTGGTATCTCAAGATTTTGTAGGAGAAGACCATACATCTACTTTTGATGCTGGAGCTGGAATTGCTTTAAATGACAATTTCTTTAAGTTAGTATCTTGGTACGATAATGAATATGGATATTCTTCTAAATTGGTAGACCTTTCATCTTATGTAGGTAATCTATAGGGAGTAATATAGTATATTGCCTCGATTTTAAACGTAATCGAGGTTTTTTAGCTGACTGCAACACACACAACAAACATATTTTTAAAATGATTTTATTAGCTGACGGTGGTTCCACTAAATGTGATTGGATTCTTCTTGATGAAGAAGGAGAAATTGTGTTTAAAACTCGTACAGAGGGTTTAAACCCTGCTGTATTTAGTAAATCTTTATTAGAAGAGAGACTTAAGGACAATGAACAACTTGCCTCTTATCGAAATAAGATAGATCGGGTACATTTTTATGGCGCTGGTTGTGGGACTAATAAGCCAACTCAGATGTTGGCAAAGATTTTTGAGGATTACTTTTCTAATGCAAATGATATTCTCGTTAAAGAAGATATGGTTGCAGCTGTCTATGCTGCTACTACAGAACCTGGGATTGTTTGTATTTTAGGTACCGGATCTAATAGTTGTTATTTTGATGGTGATGAAATAAAAATGACGGTAGATTCTTTGGGGTATATTTTGATGGATGAAGCCAGTGGAAATTACTTTGGAAAACGATTAATTAGAGATTACTATTATAAAAGAATGCCACCAGAAGTAGCAGGAGAATTTGAAAAACGTTTTGATCTTTCTTCTGATAGTATAAAAGAAAATTTATACAAAAAGGAAAATCCAAATACGTATTTAGCTTCTTTTGCAGAATTCATTTTTACAAGTGAGCGTAATGGATATTTTTATAAAATTATTACAGAAGGGATACAAGAATTTGTAGAAACAAGAGTATTATGTTTTCCTGAAGCTCAGAATGTTCCAGTACATTTTATTGGATCTATAGCGCACTTTAGTGAAGATATTATTAGAGCAGCAGTTTGGCCATATCATTTAACAGTAGGTAATATCGTTAGAAGACCTATCGATGGTATTATAGATTATTACAGAAATGATGTAATAAAAAAGAAACCAAATAATGTTTAGATAAAAAAATGAGAGGGAGAAATCAATGATAATGTTCTAATATTATCAAGTTTTCTCCTTTTTCTATTTTCCATAAACTGGCAACAAAAAAGTATCCATCCTTAAAGTCTTCGTAGTCACAACCTACAAAATAATCATCATCATCTTTTATGATCTTTTCGCAGATGTGTTGTTCCATTTTGTCTTCCCAGAAATTTTGATTTTCTTTTTTTTCAATCCAATTAATAATATCTCTTTCTGAGATAATACCTAGTTGAGTATTTTTATCTTTAATCAGTTCGTAAACCTCTTTCTCCTTAAGATATTTAATGAACTCTTTACTAATGATTTCTTCTTTCCAAATTTTTTTGGAATCCCAATTCATTAGATATTTCGTGTTTTCCTTACTTACTTTCACTCTTTTCGTTTGGGGGATAAATACAAAGTAAAAGTATATAATTTTATTTATTAAAATTATAATTTAGACTAATTCTTGTTCCTTTTCCTGGTGCGGAACTTATAAAAATTCTACCATCTATATAATTCATTCTTTCTTTCATAAAAAATAGGCCCATTCCACCTTCTGCATTATTCTTTGGTTTGTTAGGAATTTTAGTTAAATCAAACCCTTTTCCGTTATCGTTTATGGTAATACTTAATATGGATTCTGAACTATTAATAGATATTAGTATGTAGTCTGATTTAGCGTATTTGATAGCGTTGTTAACAGCCTCTTGCGTAACTCGATATAGATTAGTTTCAACTAAAGAATCAAAACGAAGTTCAGTATTCGATTTATCTTCTAAAATGATGTTCTTACTAGTTAGTTTTGTGAGTTCTTTTGCCATTTTTTGTAAAGCAATACTAATTCCATAGTCTTTTAATTCAGGAGGAGTAAGGTTAAATGTTGCTGTTCTAATTCCAAGAATTAAATCTTTAGATAGTTGTTTAAGGCCTTCTATTTTTTGATTTGTTTTTTCAATATTATTTGTGTTTATTGATTCTATATTAAATTTTAAAGCAGTAAGCATTTGCCCAATACTATCATGTATTTCTTTTGCAATTCGCTTTCTCTCTTCTTCTTGGGCTTCTACAATTAAACTAGCATTAGATTTTTGTAATTCCTCCTTTTGCTGATATTCTAAATCATTTAATCTTTCTATTTCTAGTTGTGCTTCTTTTCTCTTAGAGATATCAGAACAAAGAACTAATCTTTCTGCAGTTCCAGACTCTTTAAAAACATTTAATATTGAAACATCTAGCCACATTTTTTTATCTTCACCAGAAACAAATTCAAACTCTTCATTAAAAACACCTCCCTTATTCTGCGATATGAGTTGAAGCAGTCTATTGGATTGAAGTTCACTTAGTTTCATAAGTTCCGAAAGATTTTTTTGATAGAATTTTTGATCTACATTTAAAACTTTAGCAAAACGTTCTCCTAAGTTTTTTACAATTCCTTGCTCATTAACTCTAGCATATAAAAGGGTTTGATCTAATGCTTTAGTAAGTGATATAAGTTCTTGTACATTTTCATTTTGAATTTTTCTTAGCTTTTCGGCATTAGCAGCCATGTTAGTAGCGTCCTTTTGCGATATTAATAGATTTGAGATTGTTTTTTTAATACTTAAAGCTACCGGTCTAAATAGTAAGAAAAATTCAAAAATTAAAACCAAAATGATGAGGCCGAAAATTATATATTCAATTTTTTTAAGGCTTGATATTTTTTCCTGAGCATCTCTTTCATATCTATAAACAATAGCATCCATTTGTTTAAGAAAAAGAGGCTCGTTAAAAGTTACATTGTCCAGATGTGGTTTTAGTATTTGTTGGTTGACAGAGTCATTTTTAACTAAACTAAGTATCTCCGTGCTATTCTCGTAGATGGTTTCAAAATAAGGCTGTAAAACCAAAAACATTTTTTTTATCTCCGTGCTATCATTTTTTCCTTTAGGTATAGAATCATTATATCTTCTTAATCGCTCGTGAGATGTTTTCCAAAGTTGTATAGTAGCTTCTAATTCTTCAATATACCTTTTTTTAGATATGTTATCCGTCGTATAGCTAAGTAATAGAATTTCTTTAGTTAGTTTCTGACTAAGCATTCGCTGTCTACCAGAAATATTAATAATTTTAGAATCATCTATTTGAGAGTTAAGGTACCGTTGGATAAAAAACTGTCCGCCAATGGTAAATAAAGCAATCGCCCCTAATGCAATAATGTAAATCTTACTTAGGCGATTAAATGTTTGATGATCTAATGATTCCAGTTTGTTCAATATGATAAAATTATGCGATGGCTTGCTTAATCAAATCTAATCCTTTTTCTGAATATGATATTTTTAGTGCGGCTTGATGTCCTTTTTCAGACATTTTTCTCCAGGTCTTTTGCAAAATGTCTATGACTTTTTCTGAAGCATGTTTTTTATAAAAATCTGAGTAATAAAATTCTAGAAAAACAAGACATATAACATCTTCTAATATTTGAGTGTCTTGATCTTTTTTTAGTTTCTTTTTTTGAATTAAAAATGAAACTCGATCTATGACCTCTTGATTATAGCCTACTTTTTCAAGTATTTCTGAAGCCTTTTTTGCGTGGAATTTTTTAAGCTCTTCACGCCATTTTAAATACCCCACACGATCCATTGGGTAACTGTTTCTAGGGATTTCCCATCTACAGATATGTTGAGCCCTAGCTGCTAACTGAAGTGTTTCTGATGCTTCTGGAGTAAAATTATCCAGTGTTTGACTCATTCGTTGTCCATAGACTAATTCTTTTGCAATAGATATTCCATGAACGATTTCTTTATTAGGATCATTTGCATTTGATGCATCAATGATAGAGAATGCTTCGGTTATTTTTAAGGTTGGCATAAAAGTAATATTATTAGAATACTTGCTAAAGTAATGTTTTTTAGCAATAAAATTCTTTATTCTTCGAAGCCAATAAAAACGTTGTCATTTTCTACTTTTATTGGATAGATTGCAATGGGAGGTAAATCACCATTTAGATTTTCTCCAGTTTCTAAAGAAAAAGTTTTTTTATGAAGAGGACAAGCAACTTTAGGTATCCCGTTATGGTCTCCAATCATTCCTCTGCTTAAAACCATCTCGTTTTTTTCAGGTGATAAGTTTTGGCATGCATACCAGTTGTTTAATCTCTCAAAATTAAATACTGCAATTTGTAAATCTTTATATTTAATACAAGCCCCTCCATCTTTTGGAAAAGCATGAATTGACGCCGCTTTAAACCAAATTTTTACATCTTCTAATTTGATGGTTTTGTATTTGTTTAGAATTTCTTCCATTTAATTTTAATTATAAGTTGTTTATTATTTCCAAGGTTCAGGCATTTTTTGTTCTCTTAAGGGAACAAAAACAACATTATCGTCTTCTTCTTTGCTATTTACAAAGTGATTAAAGCGTTTCATTATTTCAGGGTCATTGACAGCTTGGGTCCACTCACATTTATACTTGTTGACCAAGGTTTTCATTTCGTTTTCTAAATCTTCAGCAATACCAAGTTTATCATCAATAATAACTTCTTTTAAATAATCTAATCCTCCTTCTAGACGTTCCTGCCATGCAGCGGTTCTTTGTAATGGTTTTGCTGTACGCATGTAAAACATTAAGTATCTATCTAGATATTTTATTACGGTTTCATTATCAATTTGTTCGGCAAATAATTCTGCATGTCTTGGTGTAGCTCCGCCATTTCCACCTACATATAAATTCCAGCCACCTTCTACAGCAATTAATCCGAAGTCTTTTCCACGTGCTTCCGCACATTCACGAATACATCCAGAAACTCCACCTTTAATTTTGTGCGGAGCTCTAATTCCTCTGTAACGATTCTCTAGTTCAATACCAAAACTTACACTTTCGTCCATTCCATAACGACACCAGGTTGAACCAACACAGGTTTTTACTGTTCTTAATGACTTCCCGTAGGCGTGACCACTTTCAAAACCATGGTCAATTAGATCTTTCCATATTAAAGGCAATTGGTTTACAGTAGCACCGAATAAGTCGATACGCACCCCACCAGTTACCTTAGTATATAAATCATATTTTTTAGCGATTTCTCCAAGTGCGATAAGTTTTTCTGGAGTAATTTCTCCTCCGGGTACTCTAGGAACTACAGAATATGTTCCATTTCGCTGTATATTGGCTAAGAAGCGATCATTAGAATCTTGAATAGCGTATTCTTCATTCGCGGTATCAGCATGAATAGTGGCCATTAAAGAAGCGACGAGTGGTTTGCATAATTCACAACCGTGACCACCATTTCCGTGATTATCTAATACCTCATTAAATGTAGTGTATCCTTTTACTTGGATTATTTTATATAAATCTTGTCTACTTAGATCAAAATGCTCACAAACCCCTTCTTTAACCTCTATACCTAATGATTTTAAGGTAGCATTGGTTAAGTCAGTTACCATAGGTTTGCAACCACCACAACCAGTTCCTGCTTTAGTACAACTAATTACTCCTGCAACATCTGTAGCTTCTCCATTTTCTATAGCGCTACAAATCTGTCCTTTAGTAACACTTTCGCAAGAACAAATTTGAGCTGCATCAGGTAAATCCATTACATCACCTAATAAGCCTCCTTCATCACCTCCACGACTACCTAATATTAGATCTTCTGGTTCTTCAGGAAGTTTCATTCCATTGATATAAATTTGGAATAGAGAATTATAATCAGAGGAATCACCTATTAAAATTCCACCTAAAAGCCTTTTTCCATCTTTAGAAATGTTTATTTTTTTATAAATACCATTTCGTTTATTTTCATATATAATTTCATCAATATCTTCTTTAGACAGATTAAGAGCATCTCCAAAACTTGCAACCTCAGTACCAATTAATTTTAATTGGGTAGACATATCAATGGACTCTGGCATTTCTGAATCACCACCTGTAATTTGTTGTACGGCAACTTCCGCCATATCGTATCCAGGAGCTACTAAACCATAAATCATACTATTTAGTAATGCGCACTCCCCAATAGCAAATATATTTTTATCAGAAGTTTCCATTTTTTGGTTGACAACAATTCCGCCACGAGTTCCAACTTCAAGGCCACATTCTCTAGCAACTTCATCTCGTGGTCGTATACCTGCAGAAACAACAAGCATGTCAACTTTTAATTCTGTATCATCAACATATTGTAAGCCTTCGATTGCTTTTTCACCTTGAAGAAATTGTGTTTGTTTCGAGAGGTGTACTTTTAAGCCCATGCTTTCAATTTTAGACTGAAGCATATCACTAGCACCTTTATCAAGTTGTCTCGGCATAAGACGAGGAGCAAACTCAACGACATGGGCATTAAGTCCTAAATTTTTAACTGCATTTGCAGCTTCAAGTCCTAATAGACCTCCACCAAGAACAGCAGCTTCAGTTTTTCCTTGAGCTTTTAATTTTTTGGCATATGCTTCTGTTGCTTCAAGATCTTCAATAGTTCTGTAAACAAAAACACCTTCTTTATCAATACCTTCAATTGGCGGAACGAAGGCTGAAGATCCAGTTGCTAATACTAAATAATCATAGGGATAGATATCTCCTCTATGATTCGCTACCGTTTTATCTTCTCGATTAATTTCAGTAATCATTTCCGAGGTATGAAGATCAATATTATTATCTTCATACCAATTAGCAGTAGACATGCTTAAATCTTCGGAAGTTTTACCATCGTAAAATTCGCTAAGATGGACTCTGTCATACGCTCGCCTTGGTTCTTCACCAAAAACTATAAGTTTGTAATCTGTAAATTTTTCTGATGCTGCAAACTTCTCACAGAACTTATAACTTACCATTCCGTTACCTATTACTACTACCTTCTTCATTAGTTACGTATTTATATATCAAAATTAAGTATTAATACGTATTTAAGTAATAAGAATTACGTAATTATCAGTATTGTAAATTAAGAATTTCAAAATAATACATTAAAAAACCTGCGAAACTGATTTCGCAGGTTTTGAATTATGGTATTGTTATTATATGCTATTGTTTTGGTTTTGGACTCCATTTTAAGAAGTTTGGTTTTACAACTAGCATTGCCCATCCCCAGTTTTGTAATCCGCTAGGATCAGCAACTCCTTTTAGAATTTCCATACTATCACCAGCAAACATCTGAGAGTATCCTATTTTTAAGGTAGCATATGGTAGTATTTTTTGAGTAAAAACTAAATCTAGTTCTGTACCTAAGTATGTATCATCAGTTCCAGCAATATCTTCTGCAGCAGAGAAATAGTGAAGTTTTGCTAATAAACTACTGCTTTTACCAGTTTTGATAACAGCTTTAGCATATATATCTTGTAATCCTACACTATTGGCATGATTCCCTACATAAAAGTAATCCATATATCCATTAAATTTATGATTCGTTCCAAAGATTGGGAAGAAAGAAGTGATCTCTCCATCTGTTCCTCCATTATCATCACCACTAAGCAGTTCTCCACCTATTCCGAATAAAGTTTTTCCTGGTTTATAGGTAACCTCTAGACCGGCGTTATATGCTGATAAATCAACTGTTTCTGTGAATTTTCCAGTTTGTGCATATAAGTTTAAAGCTATTTTTAATCCTTTAGCAGGTTTTGCAACTAAATGTGTACCAAAGGTTTGTCTATTTACAGTTCCATCGATTGGAGTTTGACCATCGGTATCTAAATTCTGATAAGAATTATTTACAAAAAGAAAACTCCCAGAAAATTTAGCCCAGTCTTTATGCAACCAAGCATAAGCCATTCCTTTGTAATCAAATACGGCTCTTGCATTTCCATCATTATTAGGATCGAATAAAGTATTTATTCTACTTACTCCGTTTTGATTAAAAGAAAAACCAAGATCTAGTTTTAAACCATTCTCATTTTTATACTTGATTAATGCAGCATCATGAAATCTTCCTTGCATTGCCCAATCCAATCCACCAAGTATTCTCTGATCGTCATAAACAAGAGCTTGTCTACCTAATTTAGTGGACCATCCACTACCAAACTTAAAATTAATCCAAGCTTGGGCTAGTGAGAAACTATTATTGTTATCAGCTGCAGCTATCTGGGGTGTATCTCCCCAAACACTTACATCCTGTACACTAAGATATGTAGAAAACTTGTCTGCAGTATATCCAAATTTTAATCGAGAACGTTGTTGTACAAATATAGCTGCATCTACTCCAGCTGGAGTTAAATTACCAAAACCGTGTAAATACTCTAATCGTGGTCTTATATCTGCATCAATACTTAATTCCTGTGCATTCCCCTTAAATACCAGTACTAGTAATAGTATGGTAAAGTATAACTTATTTTTCATTTCTTAAATTTGTTTGGTGTGAGTATAAGTATTTCTCACAGTTGCTATGTTCTTTTCAATTAATCCTATTAGCTGACGTATCAATTGAGTAACAAATCTAAGTATTAATACTTATTTTTAATGTTTTTATTAGATAAAAATACGTAGTTTTTCTTTCTGGATTATTAATTTATTGATTGTATTTTTGAATTATTCTTATCTTTGGATAGTAAGTAGTTTTTTTATAAAGAGTAGGTAATTAAGTATTATAAAGTATGGTAAGTATTGTATTGGTAGATGATCATTTTTTAGTTAGAGATGGAATTCGTTCACTTCTGGAGGATGAAAAGCAATATGAGGTTATTGGAGAGGCTTCTGATGGGAGAGAAGCTATTGAATTAGTGCAGTCGTTGTGCCCAGATATCGTAATATGTGATATAAGAATGCCAGAAATGTCCGGAATAGATACTGTAAAAGAACTTACGGCGCTATCTGTTTCTTCTAAAACAATCATGTTATCAATGCATGATTCCGATGAGTATATTTTACAATCTATTAATGCGGGGGCAGATGGATATCTGCTTAAGGATGCGGGTAAAGAGGAATTTTTGAAAGCACTGTCTACCGTAAGCAAAGGGAATAAATATTTTAGTGGAGATGTTTCTTCTATATTGGTCAAAAATTTACTTAAAAATAGTGATGAAAAGGTAGAAGAAAAAGCCTTAAAACCAACTATTGAAGGTAAGAAGGAGAAGAGTAACCCTTTTGACCTTACGAAAAGAGAAAATCAAATACTTAAGTTGGCAGTGTCCGGGATGACTAATAAAGATATTGCGGCTGAACTTGATATAAGTAAAAGAACTACAGAAGTTCATCGCTTTAACTTAATGAAAAAGATGGCGGTTAAAAATGTATTAGAATTAAGTAAAAAAGCCAGAGAATATGAGATGATTCCCTGACTTTTAGTTTTTTTAATTATTAGCTACATCTTCGTATAAATTAGTAATTTTATTAAAAGATTTTGTTAGCTGGTTTGTAGTAGCAAACATGTCTTGCAAAGTAAAGTCACCATTTAATAAACCATTTTTATTGGTTTGAAATTTTTCCCAATACGACATAACAACACCTAGTTCTTCCTCTATATCAGTGCTGTTGTAACTACTTATTAGTAATTCTCCAATCGTATTGTCAAATTTTTCATAAGTTTCATTCAATATTTTTTTATACTCAGGACTATCTCCTTTGAACATAGTAGTTGCAGTGTAGTATAGACATAATCGCTGTGATAGCATTCGCTGTCTTCCTGATATATTTATTGTTTTTGCTAAATCTTTGTTTTTATTCTGAAAAAATTGATTGTTGTAGTTATAACTGTTTTCTATACTAATAACTACATCGTTACAAGTTTTTAATAAATTGGTATTAGCTTTTACAATCCTTAAGGAGTTTTGAGCGTCTGGAGTACTTGCAATGATAGCTTTAAAATCGTCCCATAATGTTCTAACTTTTTTTAAGGATAACTTTGTTGAGCTGCTAGAGGCATTTTTAGTAAGTATTTGTAATTGCTTTTCAAATATAAACTTACTAGAGTTTAATTCCTTTTTTATCGATTGATCATTAATTCCTTTAGCGGTTAATAAATATGCTTTAGAAATCTTCTGTGATAGCATTCGTTGTTTTCCTGAGATATTTATAGCCTTCGCGTAACTAATAGCTCCGTATTTGTTCGATTGAGCTGTTAAATAAGTATTTGATATAAGAGTAATAAGGATTGTCAATAAAATTGTAGTGCTCTTCTTTTTCATAAGTAAGTTTTTACATTGTTATTAAATTATCATTGGGGTTAACCATTTTATAGGGGTTTATGGCGGTTTGGTTTGTAAAAAAAGTATTTACGCTGTAGAGATATATTTGCCAAAATACTTATTTTTTTTCGAGAAAACCAAATATTTAATACGTAGTCCTGGAGAATGCGTTTTATTGAATTGCTTAGGTTATGGGATAGCCATATTTATGATATTGTGAAACAGTTAAGTATTTGTTTATCAGATGTTTGTTTTTTTGGTACTATGTTAATGATGTCGTTTTAGATTTTTGATAGTCGAAACTGTTGATTCTATAATTATTAAGTTCTGAAATTATTAAATACGTAATTTTACAGATAAATACTTAATAATTTAGCTTAAGTGTTGTTTTTGATAAGTATTAGTACGTAGTTTGTTTCATGTTTTATAACATATAGAATTTAAACTTTAAAAATACATTAATATGGATGCCTTAGGGAAATCTACTACGCTAAATCTTTTAAACTTCAAGAATCTCTCAATTAGAACTTTTTGGATAACTTCAATTGCCTTTTTCTTATGCTTTTTTTCCTGGTTTGGTATTGTTCCCTTTATGCCTGATGTTGTTAGGGATTTGGGATTAACTCCTGATCAAAAATGGAATTCAATTATTGTTGCAGTCACAGGAACTGTATTTGCAAGACTTTTTATAGGTAAAATGTGTGATAAATATGGTCCTCGGATTTGTTACACTTGGTTATTGATGTTAGGTGCGATTCCTGTAATAATATTAGGATTGGTGCAAACTCCTATGCAGTTTATAATTTGTAGGCTTTTTATTGGTTTTATAGGAGCTTCTTTTGTGATAACGCAGTTTCATACTTCGATTATGTTTGCTCCTAATATAGTAGGTACAGCGAATGCAACTTCTGCTGGATGGGGTAATCTAGGTGGCGGTGCAAATCGTCTAGGGATGCCATTGATAGCCGCAGCAGTAGTAAGTTTTGGTATTGCAGAAACAGAAGCTTGGAGGTATTGTATGGTAATAGCGGGAGTTGTTTGTTTTTTAATGGGGATTGTGTATTACTTTTTTACGCAAGATACACCTAATGGAAATTATAAAGAACTAAAAGTTAAGGGAGAGTTACCACAATCAAAGAAAGATGAGGTGAGTTTTTTGTCAGCGATTAAGGATTATCGCGTTTGGATACTTTTTGTCATATATGCAGCTTGTTTCGGAATGGAACTTACGGTTTATGGAACAATGGATGATTATCTTCAAAATACATTTCAGTTAGAACGTGTTACAGCTGGAAATCTAGTATTGTCTTTTGCATTGATGAATATTTTTGCTAGAACGTTAGGAGGTTTTTTTGGAGATCGTTTTGGTAGGTTAAAAGGGTTGCGAGGTCGTGTGTTGTTTCTTGCGGTAATACTTGCGATAGAGGGAGTAATGCTTTCTTTGTTTTCTGGAATGAATGGATTGACTTTTGGAGTTGTTTTTTTGGTAGGCTTTAGTCTTTCGGTTCAGATGGCAGAAGGAGCAACCTTTTCTGTAGTTCCATTTATAAATAAAAAAGCAATTGGTTCTATCTCAGGAATTGTAGGAGCTGGTGGTAATGTAGGTGCCTTTGTTGCTGCTATGGTATTGAAATCAAAATCGGCAATTGCCGAGAAGACTGCAATTTTGGATAGTCAAGGTATGGGAGAAGAAGCTGTAAATGCTGCGCAAGCAGCTGCGTCTTCACAAGCGGTATCAGAGGGGTATTTTTTAATTGGTGTTTTTGTAGTGATAACTGCAATTATTTCATTAGCTATAAAATTCTCTACAGAAGATGAAAAAGCTGTTCAGAAAGAAATGAAAGCTATTCCTGTGCCGAACTAACTTATCTTAAATAATAATCAAGAAAGGCTTTTATCTGGGTAGAATACTACTTAGTTAAAAGCTTTTTCTAGTTATAAGTGAACAATTGCTACGTTATTGTTTGGTATAGCTTGTTGATTTTAAGTGTTTTGATAGGTTGTCTTTTGTTGGCATTGCGATTCTGTTAAAAATATGTCGTTAATTTTTTATATAAAATAATATTCCCCTTGTAATTTTTGTAAAATAAAAATACTTAGTTAAATACGTAATTTTAACATTCTTTATTAAGTATTTATACGTAGTTTTGATGTGTTCTATTAGCTGAATAACAAAAAAATACAAATTATGACAAAACTTAATTTTAAAATAGGGATTTTCTTAACCGCAATGACTCTTTTGTCTTGTGGTGGTGAAAAGAAGAAAGAAATAGCGTCTAGTACCACGGAATCTAAAGAGGAGGTGTCTAAACTAACTATAGAAAAACCTCAATTGACTTTTGGTTTTATAAAGTTAACGGATATGGCTCCTTTAGCTATAGCTAAGGAAAAAGGTTTTTTCGAAGATGAAGGATTGTTTGTTTCTGTAGAAGCACAATCAAATTGGAAAAATGTATTGGACCGTGTAATAGATGGTCAGTTGGATGGTTCTCATATGCTAGCGGGTCAACCTATAGCGGCTGGAGCAGGTTTTGGTAGACAAGCAGAATTAGTGACACCGTTTTCTATGGATTTAAATGGTAATGGTATTACGGTTTCTAATGATGTTTGGTCTAAAATGAAACCTAATGTCCCAAAAGGAGAGGATGGAAAACCAATTCATCCAATTACTGCAGAATCTCTTAAGCCTGTAATAGATTCTTATAAGAATGAAGGGAAGGCTTTTAAAATGGGAATGGTATTTCCAGTTTCTACACATAATTATGAAATAAGATATTGGTTAGCCGCTGCAGGTATTAATCCTGGGATGTATTCTAAGGATAATATTCAAGGTCAGATAGATGCAGATGTATTGCTATCTGTAACTCCGCCACCACAGATGCCTGCTACGCTCGAAGCTGGAACAATATACGGATACTGTGTAGGAGAACCTTGGAATCAACAAGCGGTTTTTAAAGGAATAGGTGTTCCGGTTACTACAAATTATGATATCTGGAAAAATAATCCAGAGAAGGTATTTGTGATGACAAAGAAATTTGTGGAGCAATACCCAAATACTGCTACAGCTGTTACTAAAGCATTGATTAGAGCAGGTAAGTGGTTAGATACTCCAGGAAATCGTCCAGAAGCTGTAAAAATATTATCAATGCCAGAATATGTTGGTGCTGATGAGGTAGTTTTAGCAAATTCTATGACAGGAACTTTTGAGTTTGAAAAAGGAGATAAAAGAGAAATGCCTGACTTTAATGTGTTTTATAGATACGATGCAACATATCCTTTTTATTCAGATGGTATATGGTTTTTAACTCAAATGAGAAGATGGGGGCAGATTCCAGAAAGTAAATCAGCAGAGTGGTATGATACTACTATTAAAGATATTTACCGTCCTGATATCTGGACTAAGGCAGCTAAACTATTAGTGGAAGAAGGTCATTTAGAAGCTTCAGAATTACCAAAAACAGATGGTTACAAGCCAGTAACCACAGATTTCATTGATGGCAACAAATATGATGCTAAAGATCCAATAGGGTACATCAATAGTTTTGGTATTGGTAATAAAGAAAATGTGGAAGGTGTTTCAAGCATTGAGAAATAAAAAGAGATTTTCTCTTTTTATTTCTCTTTCCATAACAAAATTAAATAATCTCTAATGCCTTGCTAGGTATTGTGTTATGGTGGTTAAAGAGAAATAAGTTTTAAAAGAAATAAAATGAAAGATAGGTCAATACATATTCTGAACTTTGTAGGATTAGGTTTTTTTGAGCCGGCTATACGATTAGCTACAGGAGAAGAAACAAAGAAGAATTTAATCGCATTACTTAAAAAGGTATTATTACCAATATTGTCAGTGGGGTTGTTTTTGTTGTTATGGCATTCTGGTGCTACATATCTTTATAATGTTGAAAAAGATGCTAGAATAGAAAAAGCGTTAGCAGATCAAGGAGAGTCGGCAGCATTAGAAATGCGAACTTGTATAGAATCTGGAGACATTAGCTGTCAACCAAATACATTACCGTCACCTGCTCAAGTTTGGACTGCTTACAAATCACTATTAGCAGATCATGCAGCAATATCTAAGAAAAAAAGTTCTTTTGCTGATAAAGTTGCAGCAACTAATGCTAAAAGAAAAGAACAGGGTTTAGCTGCTATCACTTACACAGGAAGACCGTCGTTTGTAGATCAGATTTTTACAAGTCTTAAAACAGTTTTTGCTGGTTTTTTATTGGCTTTGTTTATTGCAGTTCCAATAGGTATTATGTTGGGATTGAGTAAGACTTTAAGATCCTCTGTTAACTGGTTGATTCAAATATTTAAGCCTGTTTCTCCAGTTGTTTGGTTGTTGTTGGTTTTTATGATTGTAAAAACACTGACTAGAGGTTCTGATTCTGATAGTTCGTTTATTATTTCATTTATAAGTGTTGGTTTATGTTCCATGTGGGCAACATTGGTGAATACTAGTATGGGAGTTTCTTCTGTTGATAAGGATTATATCAATGTGGCTAAGGTGCTTCAATTGAGTGTTGCTCAAAAAGTATTTAAGATTATTTTACCATCATCATTTCCTTTGATTTTCACAGGTTTGCGCATAACATTGTCTGTGGCTTGGATGGTGCTTATTGCAATTGAGTTGTTAGCACAGAGTCCTGGATTAGGTTCTTTTGTGTGGGAAGAGTTCCAAAATGGCGCAAATGATTCTAATTCTAAGATTATTGTAGCCATGTTTGTTATCGGAATCATCGGGTTCTTATTAGATCGGGTAATGTTAACAATACAGAAGTTTGTCACTTTTACAGAAGAAACTGCTTAAAATATAAGGTATGGCATATATAGAATTAAGAAATGTATCCAAATCTTTTGGAACAGGAAAAGATCGTACAAAGGTGTTGTCCAATATCAATTTAGAAATTGAAGAAGGAGAGTTTGTAGCTATTGTTGGTTTTACTGGAAGCGGAAAAACGACTTTAATAAATCTTATTTCTGGCTTATTGATGCCGGATGAAGGAGAAGTCCTGTTTAAAGGAGAGCCTGTAACAGGGCCTGATCACGAGAGAGGAGTGATTTTTCAGAATTATTCATTGTTACCTTGGTTAAATGTACGTAATAATGTAGGGATGGCTGTAAAAGAGGCTTTTAAAAAAATGTCTAAAAAAGACAGGAGTAAGCGAGTTGAAGATTACGTAAAGATGGTTAATCTTTCGCCAGCAATAGGTAAACTTCCTAAAGAGCTTTCTGGAGGTATGAGACAGCGAGTTTCTGTAACTAGAGCTTTGTCTATGAGTCCAGAGGTAATATTGATGGATGAACCTTTAAGTGCATTAGATGCATTAACCAGAGGGAATTTACAGCAAGAGATTCTTAAAATTTGGAATAAAGATAAAAAGACTGCTTTGTTGATTACAAACGATGTCGACGAGGGAATTTTAATGGCAGATCGAATTATTCCCCTAAAACCTGGCCCAAAGGCTACACTTGGTCCAGAATATAAAATAAACCTGGAGAGACCAAGGGATAAGACAGCGCTTAATCATAACGAAGAATATAAACAACTTCGAAATAGTATTATGGAATATCTTATACAAATTGGAGAACAGAGAGCTTCAAAAAAAGATACTAATTATGTACTGCCAGATATTAAGCCAAAAATGAAACCAGCACCTTTTAGAAGATTAAGTTTTAGTTAAAAAAGATGGAAATGGAAACGTTAGAAAAAGAAGAAGTAGTAAGAAGATCGGATAATGGGCTGTTTGAGGATAAGTATATGCTAGATATTTCTCAATTAACTAAAATTTATCCTACTCCAAAAGGAGATTATGTAGTTTTGGATGATCTAGATTTAAAAGTAAAACATGAGGAGTTCATATCAATAATTGGCCATTCTGGGTGTGGTAAATCTACTTTACTTACTATGATTGCGGGTCTTAATCCTATATCTAGAGGAACTATTGTTGCGGATAATCAAACGATTAAAGGGCCTGGTCCAGATAGAGGAGTTATATTTCAGTCTCCGAGTTTATTGCCTTGGATGACAGCATATGATAATGTGATGCTTGGGGTTAAGCAAGTTTTTGCACACGGAACTAAAAAAGATAGAGATGATATTGTAAAATATTATTTATCAAAAGTAGGATTAGAAGATGCAATGCATAAGAAAGCAAAAGAACTGTCTCAAGGAATGCAGCAAAGAGTAGGGATAGCTAGAGCATTTGCTCTTAAGCCAAAAGTTTTATTGTTGGATGAGCCTTTTGGAATGTTGGATTCTTTAACAAGAGGAGAGTTGCAGGATGTGCTTATAGAAGTTTGGAATCAAGAAAAAATAACCGCTATAATGATTACACACGATGTGGATGAGTCTATTTTTTTAGCGGATCGAGTTATTATGATGACAAGTGGTCCAAGAGCTAAAGTTGGTGATATCTTAGATATTGATTTTGAAAGGCCTCGTTTAAGAAAAGATGTTTTGGAGCACCCGGATTATTATAAATATAGAGAGCACTTGATAAACTTTTTAGAGCATTAAAGGTATCTAACAAGAACTTTGTAAGCCAAAAACGCCTTATACCATTATCTAATATATATAATGGTATAAGGTGTTTTTTTTGGTTATAAGCTATGATTATAAGTTTATAGCACGTAGAATCTTATTGTTGTAACATGTGATAGATTTTAAAATTTTACTTACTCTAATTGCGGAATAATTAATTTGAATAATTATTTTTTTGTTAAAACATAATTTTTTGATGATAACCCTTAATTTTTTAGGGGTGTTTTGTGTTTTTATATCTTTTATGTATAGATTTGTATCAAAATGTAGGGGTATTTTTTATTAAAAGAAGTTTTTTATCGTATTAACCCTAAAAAAACAGGGGTTTAATTTTTAAAAGTAAAAAGTATGAATATTGAAGAATTGATAACTGTGTCAATTACGGAATTTTTAGATGTTGAGGTACATAGGGATACTGGAAATTTGGATTTCTCTTCTAAAATTGAAATTGTAAAAAAGCGAATAACTAATAAAGTAAAAAATAGTCCAGATGCATATGGTATGGTAAGTGGATCCGAAGGATATGAGTATGAGATGTTTTTTAGCAGTAACCCAAATGATATGATTAAAATTGATGGATGGATTCCAATTGATACTAGTAGGATTGAAAAAGCAGATAAAATTAATGAATATATAGAAATTGGATTGTTAAGAAGAATAGGAAGCTCTTTGAGCTAACAAACATTAGTTATTAAATCTAACGTAATCACGTTGCGTGTGGGTAGATTTTATCATTTAAAAAATTGTATAACCCAAATATAATATGAATTATGAAAGTAAATGAATTAATTACAGAAGCTATTACTGAGTTCTTAGATGTAGAAGTAAATGGAGATACAGGTAATCTCAATTTTGCATCCAAAATTGAGATTGTTAAAAAGAGAATTAGCGACAAAGTAAAGAGTAGTCCTGAATCTTATGGAGTTAATGATCTAGAGGCATATGAGTACGAAATGTTCTTTAGTAGTAATCCAAATGATATGATTAAAATAGACGGATGGCTTCCGATTGATACTAAGAAAATAGAAAAAGCAGATAAGATTAGAGAGTATATCGAAATCGGTTTGTTAAGAAGGATAGAAAAAGCTGCATAAGCTATAACGTAATAGTTCACAATTTTTTGTAAAAAAGAACAAGTTTTAAGCTCTATTTAACTAATATTGGTATATTTAATCTAGTATTTAGTTAAACAGAGCTTATTTTTAGTAGTTACAGATAAACAAGATTGTTTGCTGAAATAAGTGTTTTTTGAGAAATGAAAGATCTTCAAAATATATGGTGGTAATCTCCAATAATAATTTAGTGTTTGAAACCTTAAAGATCTAGTAGCTTTAAGTGTTTCTTGTGTTGCCGGTTATGAGAAGTCATAGCCGGCTTTTTTTGTACAAATAACTTGATAAAAGTTACAGAGGTAATATCGAATAATCATTTTTTAAAGATGTTTTTTTTATCGAATTCGTAATTTTATTAAGTCTTAGATAGAAAAAGGTTCTGAAGTTATGTTTGATACGTATTAATACTTAGTTTTGGTAGTAAACTTAAGTACATTTAAATCGATATATGACTGCATTTAAATCTTATAAAACTACCTGTTCTTATTGTGGTGTTGGTTGTGGAATAATAGCTAAAAAAGATGCTAAAGGGGTGATTACAGTAGAAGGTGATCCAGATCATCCAGTTAACAAAGGGATGTTATGTTCTAAAGGAATGAATTTACATCATGTTGTACAGGATAAAAGCGATCGAATTCTCTATCCAGAGATGAGATGGAGTAAAGGGCACGAGTTACAAAGAGTTTCTTGGGATCAAGCTTTTGATCGTGCGGTTGCAGTATTTAATACTATTATTAATAAATACGGTCCGGATAGTGTTGGTTTTTACGTTTCTGGGCAGTGTCTTACAGAAGAGTATTATTTGGTTAACAAGCTTACAAAAGGATTTATCGGAACTAATAATATAGATACTAATTCTAGATTATGCATGAGTTCTGCAGTTGTAGGCTATAAGCAAGCATTAGGAGAAGATAGTGTTCCTATTGCCTACGAGGATATAGAGCTTGCCGATTGTTTTATGATTGCAGGAGCAAACCCAGCTTGGTGTCACCCAATTTTATTTAGAAGGATAGAAGCTCATAAAGAGAAAAATCCAAATACAAAAATTATTGTAGTAGATCCAAGAAAAACACAATCTTGTGATATTGCAGATTTACATTTACAGATAATTCCAGGCACTGATGTAGTATTGTACAATGCGATTGCTAAAAGATTAATTGATCGAAAAAAAATTGATAAAAGTTTTATAGCGAATCATACTGATAATTTCGAATTATTGAAAGAATCTTTACAATCCACCTCACTAACCGAGGCAGCAAAAATCTGTGGCATAACAGCAGCCGATATAAAGAAAGCAGCTACATATATTAGTAATGCTAAAGGGTTTATAACGCTTTGGGCAATGGGGTTAAATCAAAGCTCGATAGGTGTAAATAAAAATAATGCTCTTTTAAACCTCTCATTACTCACTGGTCATATAGGAAAACCTGGATCAGGTCCTTTTTCATTAACAGGGCAGCCTAATGCTATGGGGGGTAGAGAAGTAGGAGGTATGGCAAATTTATTAGCGGCTCATAAAGATTTAAGCAATAAAGAACACCGAACCGAAGTGGCTAATTTCTGGGGCGGAAAAGAGATTTCTGAAAAACCTGGGTTAACTGCTACGGAAATGTTTGATGCACTAGAAAGTGGAAAACTAAAAGCTGTATGGGTTATATGCACCAATCCTTTGGTCAGTCTTCCTAATGCAAATAAAGTAGAAAAAGCGCTTCAGAAAGCTAAGTTTGTAGTGGTTCAGGATATCTCGCATCGCTCCGAAACTTTAGAATATGCAGATTTGGTGTTGCCCGCTGCAGGTTGGGCAGAGAAAGAAGGAACAATGACTAATAGTGAACGTCGTATTACCTATTTAAATAAAGTAGTGGATCCTCCTGGAGAAGCATTACCAGATGCAGAAATTCTGTGGAAATTTGCGCAACGAATGGGATATAGAGGCTTTGATTATACATCTGTAGAAGAAGTATATAAAGAACATTGTCAATTGACTAAAGGAACCAATATTGATATTACCGGTCTAAATTATGATCGATTAAAGAATGAAGGTAGTTTTCAATGGCCTGTCCCAGAAACAAATCATTCGGGAACAGAACGATTATTTCAAAATAAAAAATTTTATACAGATACAGGTAATGCGAAGTTTGTAGTGCCAAGATTTACTAAACCAACTTCAGAATTACTTACGGATAAACACCCTTTGATTTTAACAACAGGTAGAGTACGTGATCAATGGCATACTAGAACTAAGACAGGTAAAGTAAATAGACTGTTGACACATATTCCGCATCCATTTTTAGAAATAAATCAGGTAGATGCTTTTCTCCGAAAAATTAAAGATGGAGATATTGCAGTGGTAGAAAGTAAAAGAGGAAAGGTACAAGTAAAAGTAAAAGTAAGTGATACAATAGCTAAAGGGGTTGTGTTTTTACCAATGCATTGGGGTAAAGTTTTAGGAAATGATTACGGAAGAGCAAATAACTTAACCACTAGTATTATAGACCCTATTTCTAAAGAACCAGATTTTAAGTTTTCTGCAGTACAGGTTTCAAAGTTTGTAAAAGAAAAGCAAAAAATCTGTATTATTGGAGCAGGTACGGCTGCATACCGTTTTATACAAACATATAGAGAACAAAATACAGAAGATGACATTACCGTGTTCTCTAAAGAACCATATCCTTTTTATAATAGAGTATTGTTACCAGAATATGTAAGTGAAGAACTCACTTGGGAACAATTACAAAAGATGAGGGAAGGCAGTATGGAATCTCTTAATGTTACCTTATCAACCAGTAATCCGGTTACTGAGATCAATAGAGAAGAAAAATATCTTATTGATAGTAAAGGAGAAAAACATGAATATGATATTGTCTTAATGGCTACTGGAAGTAGAGCTTTTGTGCCAAAAGAAGTTCCTATTCATTTGCCAGGTAGATTTACAATGAGAGATCGAGGAGATGCAGATAAGTTGAAAAATTACTTAGAAGAAACTGGTTTGCCAGAAAATCAACAACATGTAACAATTGTTGGAGGTGGACTATTAGGTTTAGAGTTGGCTGCTGCACTACGAAAAAAGAGTGTGAAAATTACGATTATACAAAGAGGTAATCGTTTAATGGAAAGACAATTAGATATTATCGCAAGTCGTTTGTTAGCAGAAGATGTTAGAGAAAAAGGAATACAGATTCATTTTGATAATGAAGTAGATACGGTTTTTAATCAGGATTCTGGTTCCCTATTAGTAAATCTAAAGTCAGGAAAATCATTTAATTGTAATGCTGTAGTTTACTCTATTGGTACCATTCCCAATATTGATTTGGCAAAAACAGTTGGTATTGATTGTCGTCGCGGAATTGTAGTAAATCAATACTTGCAATCCAGTGATCCAGATATTTTTGCTGTTGGTGAGATTGCAGAATTCGAAGGTAATTTATTTGGGATAACAGCAGCGGCTGAACAACAAGCGGATATTGTAGCTAAGTATATTTTAGGAGATTTTAGTGCAATATATAGAGGGTCGGTATTTATGAATATTCTAAAATTCGAAGACTTGGATCTATGTAGTATCGGTAATATTGATATGCCTAAGGATGATCCATCATATGAAGAGGTTATTTTCATGGATGTTGGGAAACGATTTTATAAAAAATGTATCGTTAAAAATGATTGGTTGGTAGGTGCTATTTTGATGGGAGATAAGAGTGAATTTGCAGATTTTAAAAGATTGATCGAAGAAAAGATAGAATTGTCTGAGAAGAGAGAAGAATTACTTAGATCATCCCAACCCGATGAACCTGTGTTGGGTAAATTAATTTGTTCTTGTAGTCAGGTTGGTGAAGGAAACTTGGAAGAAGCTATCAAATCAGGATGCGAAGATTTCTCCGAATTATGTATTAAAACAGGAGCTGGATTAGGTTGCGGTAGCTGTAAACCTGAAGTAAAAGAGGTGTTGAATAATGTAATGCAATTAGCTTAGTTATGGAAGAGTTTATGCATAGAGTAAATATTAAAGGAGGAATTTTATCACCAAGTGAGTTGCAGCGGATTATAGTGTATGCAGAGGAACTAGGGTTAGACACTTTTCATTTTGGATCCAGACAAGATATTATTTTTCCTTCTAGAGATAATAGTAATACTGTAGTGGCGGAACATGAATCTTTTAATATGGATTTTTTTGCTCCAGAAGCCGAACAAAACATTAGTTGTTCTTATGTTTCGATAGATATTTTTAATTCTACGGTTTGGTTACGTGGTACTACGTATTTATATATTTTAGAACAATTTAGGTATAAACCAACATTAAAAATAAATATAACTGATCCGCAGCAACAGATGGTTTCTTTATTTTCTGGAGATCTTAATTTTATTGCATCTAGTCAAGAAGATTATTGGTACTTGTTTTTAAAATTACCAGGCTGGGAAGAAGTTTTTTATCCAGTTTTGATTTTTACTTGGGATATAGCTAAGGTAGCTCAAGAAATTGAAAATATTTACAAAAAAGTAAATAACGTAGATGAACTTTTTCAATTCCTTAATGAAAGTATAGATACTAATAACCGAACTATCGAGAAACCGTTAAGTGTTGGTTTTAAGCCATTTCCATATTATGAAGGAATGAATAAAATGGGAATTAATCAATATTGGTTAGGGTTGTATTGGAGAAACAATAAGTATGATCTAAAATTCTTAAAAGCACTGTGCGAGTTTTGTATAGAATATCGTATTGGTAAAATATGTTTGACACCATGGAAGTCGTTTATTATAAAAGGAATTCCGAAGGAATGTAAATTAGCTTTAGAAAAACTTTTGGGACAGTTTGGTATTAATGTAAGACATTCTGCTTTAGAGCTAAACTGGCATTTACCGGTAGGAAGTCAGAAAGCATTGGATCTTAAAAAGTTTTTGGTCATGAATTTTGATCAAAATGATATCAGTACTTATGGAATGACATTTTCTATTAGTATTAGACGCAAACAAAAAAGGTATTTTACATCTGTTGTTATTGAAGAAAATAAAACACCTGAGGCAGTCAAAGATTTTGTAGTAAGACCTACTTATAATGTTTTATATGCCAAAAATTTTAACCCTAACACTAGGCAATATATAGTATATGCTCAGGATATTGATCAAATGGATTTGCCAGGAATATTATTAGAGTTAACTAAAACTTATTTTCAGAATCTAGGAGAAGGAGATGAGGAGAGTTTTGCTGGGATTACTTCCAAGAAGGAGAAAACGGAGATAGAGGTGTTTCAGTGCCAAGAATGTCAAACCATATATGATCCGTTGGTTGGGGATGCAGTATCCACTATTCCAGCTGGAACGAAATTTTCAGAGCTTCCAGATTCCTATCACTGTGCATTATGTGAAGCTCCAAAAGATAGGTTTGAAAAAATGACTTTAGAGATTGTATAATTGTAGTGTACTGCTATTATTTGTTATGAAAATCCCTGTTAGGGACAAAAATATTTTCTTCTACGTATAAGTCTACAATGGTGCGTACTTGACCCGAAAATTGAGCATGTCTATATCGTAATTCTAAACTGTCTTTATTGAGATAAGTGATCTGAAAGAACTTGTAATCTTTTTCTATGTTCATCAATTCTGGAAGTTGATCACTTTTTAGCTTTATAAAATAGTGACCTTTTTTATTTTGAATGATTTCCCAATTAGCTTTTAATGATGGACCACAATCTCTTTGTTTGTCATTATTGTCTTTAACTGTCCTGTCTGGGAAATAAGTATTTCTGTATGATAAGAAACAACCAGCCATATTCATTCGGGTACCATCATTATGTCGTTTAGCAATTTTCCATGTCTTTCCAGATGTTCCTGCAATAAGATCTACAGCATTATCCGGAATTTGATAAGGTTCTTTATTGGTGTCAGAACAGGAAGACGCTAAGATTAAGATACTAATCAGAAGTAGGATAGGATAGTATTTTTTCATATGGTTAAAATTAGTAAAAATGAGTATCAAAAATTATTCCGGTTTAGTTCTTTTTTTAGTTTTTGTAAAAAAAAGATGTGTTTTTAGATTATAGTGTATTTATTGTTTAAAAGACAAATTTTAATTTTTATCAAATTTAATTAATTGATTTTAAGTGCTTTAGTTTGTGTTCATTTTTTGTTAGGAAATATTTTTTTTAAAAAAGTAAAACTTCAGGGTAACATATTTATTCCTAATGACATAATATATGTAGAAACCTTAAAGTATGAGGATTCAACAACAAAGAATAAAAGTAAAAAGGAATTATTCATTAATTAGTTAGTAATGTTATTATGAGGAAAATTGTTTTGTTATTTATTGTATTTTTTAGAACTATAGTTGTTTTTGGGCAAGATGGGCCTGACTCCTCTTTTAATTATGATCAAGAGTTGGAGAAAAGTGTAAAGGCACCAGTGTCTCCAGAAGCAGAAGCATTTAAAATTTTTGGTGATGTTCCTATAAATACTTACACCGGTCAAATGAATTATTCAGTTCCTTTGGATGTGTATAATGGTTATGAAATGTCTTTGCCAGTAAACTTATCTTATAATCCTGGTATTAAAGTAAGCCAATTAGCTACAGGGGCAGGATTAGGTTGGAACCTTAATGTAGGAGGAAGAATAACAAGAATAGTTAATGGTTTACCAGATAATGGGGTTCCGCAGTCTATATTTGATAGTACTGCCCGAAATAAATTATTGAAATACTATGCGACTGGAAATAACTTTGAAACCATTGATGATGCGTGGGACAATTATTATTTCTTGAGGGATATCAGGGATAATAAAGTGGATGTATTCCCGGATTACTATCAGTTGAATGTCATGGGTATTACTGAAACTATTGTTTTTGATGTAGTTGAGGATATGCAACCTAAAGTTATATCTAACCCAAGAATGAAGGTTTCTGCAGTCACACCCAGTAATGGAAGAGGTGATATTAGTAGCTGGACAGTAACTGCTGAAAACGGTTGTATGTATTTTTTTACTAAAACAGAAAAAACTTATAGAGAAGCTGATGATAGAGTAGATAACAGCCCTGCTCAAAATTATAATAATTCTTGGGTACTTACTAAGGTAGTGTCACCAAATCAATTAGATTCTTTTGATTTTATTTATCAGGCACAAAGCTACAGCAGTGAAATCGGTACAGTAGCAGAATACCAGACTGCCTCTACTACTCTAAAACAATTTCAAACTAATTATGGAGTAGATAATTTGAGTTCATACATTCCGGATATTAGGATTACCCAACAATTCCTGAAAAAAATCATTCACAATGATAAGTTGATATATGATATCGACTTACAGACTCGATATGATCATTGGCAAAAAAATACAGGAAACAGTACATTTAGTAGAGTGAAAAATAAGATCGATGGCATACAAATGTATAGATTTAATGAGATCTCTAAAATAAATGAATTATGGAGAAGTGTGGAGTTAAGTCATACCTATTTTGGGCCTGTAAACTATGCGAATAATCCCACTGTTGTCTCTAGATCCAATCATAAAAAAATTCGACTTAAATTGGATAGGATAGATTTTAAATCACCAGATGGTGAGATTATGAACTCTTATAATTTTGAATATGACAGTCCAGATAAATTACCCTCAAGAACATCTTATGCGAGGGATTATTTAGGATACTACAATGGGGCCTCCAATAGCGTATTGTACCCAAGAGTAGATTTACCGGGTATTTCAATGGGAGGCGCATATAGAGAAGCAAATCCGTTAGTTTCATCATTTGGGTCATTGAAAAAAGTGATCTATCCTACAGGTGGTGCCTCTGAGTTTAAATATGAAAACCATATAATAAGCAAGTCACAATCTTTAGAGCCTGAAATAATTGGTTCTTTATCTGCCAACGGTGGTTTTAGTGATTTTCCTTGTAATGGACTTTGTTTAGATAAATATGTAGAGTCTCCCATAGTAAAATCAAAAATGGTATATGTGCCAGATGGTTTTTACACTATGAAACTTAAAAAAACGGGATCTGATCAAGGAAATGGAACTAGTACAGGATTCGAAGTATGGGCGATCAAAAGAGGAAATAATCAAGAGCAATATGATGGTTTTTTAGGAGGTGGTACTCCACTTAATTCTAGTTTTTATTGGTCTCGTGCCTATGGTAATGAATTTTCTGAAACCAAGCACCTTGCGGCAGGATATTATCAGTTAACCGTAGCCAATAGTATTACAGGTACTAACGTCAGTATACAGATTATAAATGAAAATTTTAACCAAACCGAAATTGTACAAGAACCTGTGCCAGGATTACGTCTACAATCAATAAAAAATTATGATCATACAGGTGATGTTTTATCTGTTAAAGAATATCGATATACAAAAGAGATTAACAGTGTGCTTTCAAGTGCTAGACAATTGTATCGTCCTTCTTTAATAGATTTTGTGACAGCAAAAAGATTTAATGGAAGCACAGGTACTATTACTGATACGGATAGAGTTGTTAGAAGGTCTGGAGCTGCGCAATCACCCCAGGGACATGTAGTCTACGAAAAGGTTTTTGAAATTCAGAAATCAGCAACCGGTGATACATCTATGGCTGATTGTCCTAACAATCCAGATGGTGGACCTATTTTGGTAGAGGAAGGCCTAGAACAAGGGAGCAACCCTTTTATAGCTGTAGATATATCTAATGGATATGTAGAAACTAATTATAATGCGGGTGTTAATGGGATTGTACCAGAATCTTATGCTCCATTTAGCAATAATTATGTTTCAGATTATAAAATGGGAAAGCCAAAAAGTGTGAAGATATTCAATATGTGTAATAAACTTCTACAAAAAACTGAGTATACCTATGATAGTGCTGCTGTTTTCTCTTCTCCAGGTATTTCAGTAAATAATAATGAAAATAACCGATATAATTATCTTATGTATTTGCAGTCTGAGAATGGTTCGGTCTATACAGGTTTGGTAGAAGGGAGACTTAGTTGTCTAGGGAATGGTTGCGAAGATAGAGTGATTTATGAATATGCAGGTGTGCCTTTTATATGTCTTTCGGAAAATGCAATAGGACGTCCGTCGAACTTAATAGAATGTAACGGAGACAAAACAGCGGCTATGATGCAAGCCAGAGGTAAATCTGTTAATGGTAGAATTGGGTTTATGAGTTCAGAAACTCAGGTTCGTTATTTTGACACGGACTCCATAAAATTACACACGTATTATACGTATAACGAGCATTCAAAGTATTTACTCAAAGAAAGGAAAGTCCAACTTCAAGGAGATCAAACTACAAAAGAAGTTTTTTATTACCCGCGAGATTTAACCACAAATAATTTTCCTGATGCTGATATTTTTAATACGGAAGAAACTAATGCTGTAGAAGGACTATTGGATCAAAATAAGCATGTTGTGCCAATACGAGTAGATGTTTTTAATGGTCAACAATTACTTTCATCTAAGATCACATCGTATCAAAGTGTAGGAAATACTTTTTATCCAAAAACCATCAAGTTGGCTAAAGGAACGAATCCATATGAGGCGCGAATGGAATTTTTGGAATATTCTTCTAAAGGAAAACCAACTAAAATAAGTATTGAAAATGAAAAACTGTTTCTATACACCTATGGATATAACGGAAGATATTTAACAGAGGCGATACAGGGCGTACCAATAGATATGGCTGATAGTGTTACTCCTTCTACTTCTATCTTAGATGTATATCCAGAAGCTCATGTAACTTCTTATACATATAATTTATTAGGTAAACCAACGGAAATAGAGGATCCAAGAGGTCTAAAAATACAGTATATCTATGATAAGTTTTATCGATTAATAAAAGTAAAAGATCAAGATGGAAATATTCTATCGGAAAACGAGTACAATTATAAAAATAACTAATACAGTCATAGAGATGAAAAAAATATTTTTAGCGATTGCTGTATTGGTAAGTACAGTAATTAGTGCACAGACACAAACAGAAAATTATATAAAATCTACCACCTACCAAACCGAAGTACAAGATGGGCAACAATCTCAGGTGCTAGAAAGTGATAAAATCATATCGGTAAACTATTTCGATGGATTAGGAAGACCTAAACAATCCGTAGCGGTAAGAGCCGGCGGACAACAACAAAACACTAATATCCTAGACTGGACAGATGATTGGACTGCAGGAGGAGGACACACATCGTTATTTAATATGAACGGTCAATCTTCTGATAACGAAAGAATTTTCGACACCAATCCCTTTGGAGAACAATCCTTATTATGGAAATGTGGTAATGATGCTGCCAGTGACGCAGATGGAGGTTGGAACACAGACTATATAACAGTGGATAAAAATGTAGGATATCGTTATGCTGTTTGGGTAAAACGAACAGGTTCACAGAATGGAAGTACCTATCATGGTACACAGAACGTAAATAATCTTAGCGGCACAGCTAACGGCAATCCTTATTTTGTTGTTGGAGACACACCAAATCTTAACCAATGGTATTTATTGGTAGGAATAGTGCATCCACATACTTATACAGGAAGCAATAGTGGAATTAGTGGGATGTATGATATAAACGGTAATAAAGTTAAAAACGGTACTGATTATAAATGGAGGAACAACACAACAACTGCTCGATTTAGAAACTATCTTTATTACAGTACAGATACCAACACCAAACAGTATTTCTGGAATCCAGTATTGACAAAAATAGATGGAAACGGAACGCCTATTAATCAGTTGATTCAGCAATCTAAACCAAAAGATATCATTACACATTTTGAGTATGATAACTATGGTAGACAAGCGAAGGAATATTTACCTTATGCTTCTGAAGAGACTCAAAATGGAACAATCTATACCAATCCATTGGCAGAACTCAATGCGTTTTACAATACAACTAAATATCAGAATACACCCAATCCGTATTCGGAAACTATTTTTGAGTCCTCTCCGTTAAGCAGGCCTTTAAAACAAGCTGCTCCAGGATTAGACTGGCAGGCAACAGAAGATGGAGATGATCATACTATTAAACTGGATAGAGCCTTAAACAGCGATGCGGATGATGTTGTGTATTTTAGAGTAAAATTTACAAATGGGAATACAGCAGTACCTACCTTAGAAAAAGTAGGCGACTATCCAGCACAAGAACTTTTTGTAAACATCACCAAAGATGAAAACTGGAAGAGCAGTGATGGTAATGATCATACTACAAAAGAATTTACAGATAAGCTAGGGCGTATGATTCTTAAAAGAACATACAATAATAATACTGCCCACGACACCTATTATGTCTATGATGATTTTGGAAATCTTACCTACGTATTATCCCCAAAAGTTACAGTTACCAATGGAGTATCATCAACCGAACTTTCTGAACTCTGTTATCAATACAAATACGATTACAGAAATCGATTGGTAGAAAAGAAAATACCAGGAAAAGGTTGGGAATACATAGTGTACAACAAACTGGATCAACCAGTAATGACCCAGGATGCTAATCAAAGAGCTCGTAATGAATGGTTGTTTACTAAATATGATGCTTATGGAAGGGTTGCTTATACAGGTATATATGGAGATTATGACACAAGAATAGGAATGCAAGCAATGGCATATGATGAAACCGATACTCTTTTTGAAACTAAAACTACCTCTTCAAATAATATTGATGGAACAATTGCTTATTATACTAATAATGCTTTCCCCTTTGAAACAGGTGGTTCGTTAGATATTCTAACCATCAATTACTATGATGATTATACTTTCGATAGAGATGGAATGAATAAACCATCTACTTCGTATGGAATAACTACTACCAATGATACCAAAGGATTAGCAACAGGAGCTAAAGTTCGTGTATTAGGAACCAATAATTGGATCACCACAGTAAATGCCTATGATAGTAAAGGACAGAATATATGGACAGGTAGTAGAAATAGATATTTAAATACTATTGATAAGGTAGAAAGCAAATTAGATTTTACAGGAAAACCAGTAGCGACACGAACTACACATAACAAAGATAGTAATGCCGCTATCGTAACTACTGATACCTATACGTATGATCATATGGGAAGGTTACTAACTCAAAAACAACAAATAGGTAGTTACCCACAAGAACTGATTGTACAGAATAATTACGATGATTTAGGACAGTTAGAAAGTAAAAAGGTCGGAAACGCAGAACAAGCTCCGCTACAAACGGTGGATTACACATACAATGTACGTGGATGGTTAACAGGCATCAATGATGTAGATACTATGGGTGATGATCTTTTTAGTTTTAAGATTAATTACAATACCGTTCAAGGATTTTATGATGTACCAGAACTTTATAATGGTAATATCTCTCAAACGATCTGGAAAACAGCCAATGATAACACTAAAAGATCGTATTCTTATCAGTATGATGATTTAAATAGAATCACTCGAGCAAATAGCTTACGAGGCTCAACATTAATGACTGGAGATTCTTTTAGTATGTGGGGTATTGCATATGATAAAAATGGAAATATAGGACGAATCGCCAGAAACGGCAGACCGAATGGATCCACAACAAGAATAGATGAACTCTACTATACCTATAGTAACAATAAGTTAGAAAAGGTTAGAGAAGCGGTAACCTCGGTTCATAAAAACGAAGGATTTATAGATGGTACCAATACCAATAATGATTACGTATATGATGTTAATGGAAATATGACCATCGATCGTAATAAGGGAATTACCGGTATCACTTATAATCATTTAAATCTGCCAACTGCGGTAGCAATAAATGATCAAGCACGTTCTAATACAGGAAATATTAATTATATTTACACCGCCACCGGTGCGAAACTAAAAAAGATCGTATCAGAAGGAAGTTCTTTAACAACAGAGTACGCAGGTAACTATATCTATGAAAATGGACAGCTTAAGTTCTTTAATACATCAGAAGGGTATGTAGAACCAAGTGGAACTAGTGGATATGATTATGTATACCAACTTAAAGATCACTTAGGAAATATTAGACTTAGCTTTTCTGATAAAGATAAAGATGGAAAAATAGATGTACTGAGAAATAAGGCGGACGTTGATGGTGATGGAGATTATGCCCGTGAGATTATGCAGGAGAAAAATTATTATCCCTTTGGACTACAACATAAAGGATACAATAACACTATTACTGGAAGGGAGCATAACTACGGATATGGAGGTAAGGAATTTTCTGAAGAGCTAAATTTAGACACCTATGATTTTGGTGCTAGAAACTATGATCCTTCGCTAGGTAGATGGTTTGTGGTAGATGCTCTAGCAGAACATCCAAATCAGATCGATAAATCTCCTTACGCTTATGCTTGGAACAATCCGATTTACTATACTGATCCTGATGGAAACTGTCCTAAATGTCCTAAACTACCGGGTTTTTTAAATGATGCATTTTCATATTTAGAAAATACTACTGGACCTGCTATTAGAAAATACGGTAGAAAAGCAGGTGAGTTTTTAGCAAGCTTTAACCCTGTTGTTACTGCTACAAATATTTACAAGGGAGCTACTGAAGGGCAAGATGCTTTTGGAAACGATGTTTCAAAAGGAGAAGTAGGACTAGAAATAGCAGCTTCATTGCCTTTTACTAAATGGTTGAAATTTGGAGATGAAGCTCTAGATGTTGCTCAATTTATTGGAAAAAATGGAGATGAAGTAGGTGAAATCATTTTAGAAAATGGCGCTGAATTTGCAAATGATGGGGAGAAGTTGATGGCAACTTTCTTAGCTCAGGAAGGAAAAGTAGTAAATGTTCTTGCTGAATCTACTGAACAAGGAGTTAAATCCGCAGACTTTCTAGTAGATGGTGTGAAAACTGAATTAAAAACGATATCAAACATAACATCTTCAAATCTATCTAATGCAATTAAGAAAAGAATTTTATCAGGTACTTCACAATCTGGTAATCTAATTATAGATGTGACAGGTCAAAAAGGAGCTAGCCAAGATGTGATTAACCAAGCTTTAAATAGGGCTTTTGGAAGTTCAGATAAAATACAATCTGTTCGTGTACTAGGAAACGGGTTTGATATAACTAGAACTTCTAACTAAAATTCTGTATCAATTATGAGTGAAGTAACAAATTTAATTTTAACCTGTTCTACAGGAGAGAAAGAGAAATTGATATTATCAAAAATAAATCAATTTAAAATGGATAATAAGCTTTTTAAAATAGTCTCTATTAATGACAAAACTTTACCTGATGCTTGGTATGGTGGAACAAAATATATGGAGTGCAATATATTCATAGGAGCTTATAACTATCTTAATTTAGAAAAGCTTATTGATAATTTGAAATCTATTGAATGGGAAGATCCTGAAGATGTTCAGTTAATTATCAAACAACAAAATGATGATCATTTTAGGATCATTAATCTTTTTCAAGCTACTAGTTCTCCTCTGTCGCTAGAGTGATTGTCTCGTCCTAAAAAGAGTTTACATATTTTATATTAATCCTAAAATAGATTTACAACTTATTCTTAATCCTATTATTGGTTTACAATAATAGGATTTTTTATATAATAATTCTTCCATAGTTTTTCAGTTTTTATATTGTTTTGATGTACTTGGTTTGGGGTAAGGTTTCCTATACTCATATGTGGTCTTTCGTTATTATATAACTTCACGACAGTTTCTAATAATTCTGTAGCTTCTTGTATGTTTTCTACTTGATAATCGTTTAGGTATTCTTCCTTTATAATACCATTCACTCTTTCTGCTATTGCATTTTCTAACGGATCTCCATTTTCTGTCATGCTAATCTCAATGTTATTGTTTTTT
>NZ_AUMK01000020.1 GCF_000430645.1 Aquimarina latercula DSM 2041
TACAATTCTTATTTTAAATTCTTGTTCTGCAACCTCAATCATTTTTCTGTAAGTTTCGGCCAATAATCGAGCTTCTTGTAGTTCCCTCTTTAATTGAGATACAGATTCGTTTTTGTTGTCTGAAGTTTTATTTGATTGATTTGCCATTACTGGTAAAGATACTATACTTGGGTTTGTATAATCATATCCTTTGTCTTTTAACCAGCTTGTTAATGTTCCGTGACCCAGATTATATTTATCTTTAATTGTTTTTCGCTTTAAAGTTCCTGTTAAAAATTCGTTGCAAACGAAATCTTTAAACTCTTCACTATACCTATTTTGCCATTTTGTTGTTGATGTTTTTGAATATCTTTCCATATTTTCACACTTTTTGTGTAAACCTATTTCAGGACAAGACAGGGGAAACCAAAATAACTTAATTTAATTGGGTGATCATTTTATATCAGAACTGATATTGGTTATTTTCCCTTTTTTAATTGTATTTATGTATTCATAGTGCTTTTTTTAAGTTGTTTTGTTTAGTATTAATTTGCTTCTTATAATCCCAATAGCAGCAAATCTCCTTGTGAATCCTTTTTTGAAATAGTATGAACTGATAAAAAAGTCGCTATCTCTATTTCGTGAGGTGTATTATGAACGTTTTCTAATAGGTTTTTCTTTGTTAATTTTAAAAGCTCTAAAGGGGCATATTTTGTTTTGAAATAGTAGGTTGTAAAAGGATTACACTTACTGAAGCCTTGTTTTACTTCTTTATAAATATGAATCCAATCATTAGAACCTTCCAACTCACAAAAGTTCCCATTAGGCAGGATGGTAAACCCAAAAGGATCCACCGCACTTTCCTGATCCATATCAGAAGTAATGATTCTTTTTAAATGGTCTAATTTTAAAGGACTTTTGGCATAGTACAATAAAATTTCTATCCTATGCAATAAATCAAAGACTTCTATTCTTTGCATGCCTTCAAAATTACGCATGATTTTATATAATAATTGTTGTTCTTGTTTCATTTTGTTTTAATTAAAGCATAGGCCAATATCTTCTCCTTTGATATTAATCAAAAGGAGAAAAGAAGTTTTACTTATTAAAATGATTTTATAACTTATATCGCAAAATTAGTAGGATGTTTTGGGTTGGTTAGAAAGTTTTGGCTAACTTTTAATATAATTGTTTGTTGAACCAGCTACATCAATGTAACTGGTTCTTAGTATTTATTTAGTATTCTTGCCTGCCAATCTTTGACACCACTAGTCGCAGACTAGCGGGAGCGGGGGTTTTTTAAAAGTGATGATGCGGAAGAAGCGGTTAATTTACCTTTATTAGAAAAGATTAAAGTAATTGATACCCTTGAAGATGAAGAGCGTAATGCATTGCTTAAAATGATTGATATGGCGATCTCTAAGAAAAAACTAAAAGATAATCTTACGAACCTTATTTCTTCTTAATATTTGTACATAAAAAAATCCACAACATTGCTGCTGTGGATTTATCAATATTTATATTCTTACTCTTACCCCTACGAAGTTAAAAACTATCGCATAACAGTATTAAATCTCAGCAATAAACGAGGTGTTTTCTATTCTTATGTATCTTTCGTTTTCTGAGAAGACTATATCATTTTCATTTAAATAATTAATTATTTCCAAGGAATGATCAATATTCTTAGGAGAAACTAGCCTTCCAATAATTATTAATTCAACAGGATCAATTTCTAACCATTTCCATTGATTTATTTTTATAGGACCAATATGTTCAGGCTCAAAATAACCATCTACAGGGAAATTCAAATAACTGCCCCATTCGGATACTTCAAAACTTGGATCATAAAACCAATTAAACCTAATTGGACATTTTTTCTGATTAATTATATAACTTATTTTATCTAACATGCTTTAATATTATTGCTTCTTTTTTTGGGGATAAGAAAAATGACCTTCTCCATTTTTACCATGATAATGAGGTTGTTCAAAAGTATTATTATCTTTAAATCGATGACCATTACTGTGGTGATCTATATTAACTGGATTTCCATTCACATCTTTCGTTTTTATAACTTGAGATGGTTCTCCATTCGGACCTAAAAGATTTTTATTTTTTCCGTGTACATTTTCTCTTTTAAAATTATTTGCTTGAGAAGTAGGGACATTATTTTTTCTAAAAGCTTCTCTTCTCGCTGCCCTTTCTGTTTTAAATGTTTTATCTCCTGCATTTTGAACTCTTCTTGTTGTCCCTTTTCCTTTACCACCTCTAACTAATGCAGGTATAACATTTAATGCTGCTTGTACTTTATCTCCTGTAGAAGCTTCGGGATCCACTTGAGAAACTATAGCTTCATCAAGAGCATCTAAACCAATTAAAGATAAACCTATAAATGTAATATCAGTAACTAATGCAGCACCTGGGTTGTCTGAATATGCACCTTCGGGGGCAGGATTAATAAACCCTCGCATAGGCTCTCTACCAGAGCTAGGATTATACAATGCATATTCTGGTGGTGCACTACCGTGGTTTCCTGTGCCATCACCGATAGGTATGGGTCTATGGTCATTAGGGTTACCACTTCCCGAATCAGGACAATCTCCTGTAGGACAAGGCATCATCCCATCAGGATCCATAAAAAATATAGGATTGTTAAACGCATAATTGTAAGGAGAATGCCTGCGCATTTTTTCTGCTAGCGGATCAAGATTCATCCACCTACCAATTGCAGGATCATAGTTACGTGCAGTAATATCTACCCAACCAAGACCTAGTTCGTCTTGTTCTTCTTTCCCACCAAACCCATAGTTGTGTTTCCTTCCAGTAATGGTGTTGTTATACCCTTTATGTTGTAGTCCAAAGGGATAATAGTTTTTCTCCTGCATAATCTCCTGAGCATAATCTCCATCACCATCTACATCTGCATTATTTCTAAGAACGTCTATTTTACCATCCTTATCTTTATCAGAATACGAGATTCTAATATTTCCTAAATGATCTTTAAGTTGGTATACATAATTATAACCTATAATCGTTTGGTATTCACCAATACCTTTATACCATGGTTCTACATATCCTTCAGAAGTATTAAAGAATTGTAATTTGCCATTTTCATAGATGTAGTTGCCAGCGTACTCTGTTGTTAAAGAACTTCCACCAGAAACAATCTTTTTTAGTTTTGTTCCAGTTGCGGTGTAAATATAACTAATATTTCCTGTATTAGATCGTGTTTGATCATTTATTGCTACCGTAGTTGGTAGGTTTAAATGATTGTAGGTGATACCAGTAATTCCCTTATTACGATCGATGGTCATATTACCGTTTACATCATATACGTAATCATTATTGGTATTGGTACCATCTATGAATCCTTCGTTTTTATGAACCGAGGTTACGGCTTCTCTAACCTTTTCTAACTTATTGTTACTATAAGTATAGTAGAGTTCATCTATTCTTGTTGTGGATCCATTCGGTCTGCCGTTTCTTGAGATTCGTCCTATATTTCCATTTTTATCATATGCAATACCCCACATACTAAAAGAATCTCCAGTCATCAAGGTTGAGCCTCGTAAGCTATTTGCTCGAGTGATTCTATTTAAATCATCATACTGATAAGAATACGATCTTTTAGTGTTATCATTGGCTGTTTTCCAGATCGTTTGAGAGATATTACCATTATAAAGTTCTGGTACATCATAAAATCCTTGAACGGTATTGTAATTAATCTTAAAACTAAAAAGATCATCACCTATAGTATCTACATCATTGATACCAGTTAACCATCCACGTACATTGTATGTGTAATCCACAGTTTGTAGCGGAGCTTGTTCTGCGTTTCCGACCTTTTTACTTTCTAACTGTCCTAAATCATCGTAATTATTCTGTACAATCAGTTCTTGTGGGTAACTACCTATTTGTTGTTTTTGAGTTAGCAGTCTACCCATATGATCATACGTATAGGTATCAGTAGTTACGATAGCGGCATTACTATCTTTGTTATGTGTAGTTCGTGTCGCTAATGGTTTTCCTGTAAAATCTAATTTGCTTTCTACCTTATCAATAGTATTTAAATATCTATTTCTACTACCTGTCCATATATTCTGTCCTTTACTATCATAGGCGTTTACTGTGGTGATCCAGTTATTGGTTCCTAATACACGAACTTTTGATCCCGTTGGTAATCCTTTGGTATCGTTGGTAGTAGTTATTCCATACGAAGTAGATGGTTTATTCATTCCATCTCTATCGAAAGTATAATCATCATAGTAATTGATGGTTAGAATCGTATCAAAATATCTTGGGATCGCATTATTAGTATAATAGATTGCTGTTCCTGCTAAGGTTCGACTACTAGTTTCTTTAGTCTCAAACTGTGAATAAACAGCATTAGTATCCGCAGATGTTTGCAAAGAAGCTCTGGATTCATTATTTTTTAATGATCCTGTATACGCTACTCTCCCAAGAGCATCGTATTTGGTAAACAACCATTCTTTTGGATTTTTAGAACGTTGATTAGCATCCTGGGTCATTACTGGTTGATCCAGTTTGTTGTACACTATGTATTCCCAACCTTTTCCTGGTATTTTCTTTTCTACCAATCGATTTCTGTAATCGTATTTGTATTGATAACAGAGTTCAGAAAGTTCGGTTGATGATACTCCATTGGTAACTGTAACTTTTGGGGATAATACGTAGGTAAGATTTCCAAAATCATCATAGACATAATAGGTGTCGTGGGCAGTGTTATTATTGTATGTTCTTTTAAGAATCATACGCCCTAGCTTATCTGTAAATTCTTTTGTAGTATGATCATTACCATCACTGCTCTTCCAGTTTTCATCTTTGGTGATGTTTACCAAGAGTTCTTGTGCTGGATAATCACCTACTTTTTCTAAGGTAGGTACTGCTGTATTCCCATTTGTAAATTTTACTCTAAAATACACAACATCATCGGCATCGCTGTTTAAGGCTCTATCGAGTTTAATAGTATGATCATCTCCTTCTTCTGTTGCCTGCCAGTCTAATCCTGGAGCAGCTTGTTTTAAAGGCCTGCTTAATGGAGATGACTCAAAAATAGTTTCCGAATACGGATTGGGTGTATTCTGATATTTTGAAGTATTGTAAAACGCATTGAGTTCTGCCAATGGATTGGTATAGATTGTTCCATTTTGAGTCTCTTCAGAAGCATAAGGTAAATATTCCTTCGCTTGTCTACCATAGTTATCATACTCAAAATGTGTAATGATATCTTTTGGTTTAGATTGCTGAATCAACTGATTAATAGGCGTTCCGTTTCCATCTATTTTTGTCAATACTGGATTCCAGAAATACTGTTTGGTATTAGTATCTGTACTGTAATAAAGATAGTTTCTAAATCGAGCAGTTGTCGTGTTGTTCCTCCATTTATAATCAGTACCGTTTTTAACTTTATTACCGTTTATATCATACATCCCACTAATTCCACTATTGCTTCCTGTATAAGTATGTGGATGCACTATTCCTACCAATAAATACCATTGGTTAAGATTTGGTGTGTCTCCAACAACAAAATAAGGATTGCCGTTAGCTGTGCCGCTAAGATTATTTACGTTCTGTGTACCATGATAGGTACTTCCATTCTGTGAACCTGTTCGTTTTACCCAAACAGCATAACGATATCCTACATTTTTATCCACTGATATATAGTCTGTGTTCCAACCACCATCTGCGTCACTGGCAGCATCATTACCACATTTCCATAATAAGGATTGTTCTCCAAAGGGATTGGTATCGAAAATTCTTTCGTTATCAGAAGATTGACCGTTCATATTAAATAACGATGTGTGTCCTCCTCCCGCAGTCCAATCATCTGTCCAGTCCAGGATATTAGTATTTTGTTGCTGTCCGCCGGCTCTTACCGCTACGGATTGTTTAGGTCTTCCTAATCCATCGAAATAATTGACCGATACAATTTTATCACTTTCTAGCACCTGAGATTGTTGCCCATCTTGTACTTCGGTTTGGTAGGTGGTAGATTTTATATAATTTTCTGTTTGTGTCTGTGCACTAATTACTGTACTTACCAATACAGCAATCGCTAAAAATATTTTTTTCATCTCTATGACTGTATTAGTTATTTTTATAATTGTACTCGTTTTCCGATAGAATATTTCCATCTTGATCTTTTACTTTTTCTAACCTGTTAAATTGATCATACTCGTAATACATTGTATACCCTTTTTGATCTGTCATACTTGTAACTCCTATCAATGGATCATAGGTATAATAACTCATTTGAGAATTCACAAAAAATGAATGTGATTGCAACGTATTTAGCTGTGATCGCATAGTAGATTCTGCAGCTGTACTATTCTCTGAATTAGATGTCGTTCGTATTTGATTGATACTACTAATAACATCTGCTGGCATTCCTGTATAGGTTGCATTTGCTATTTTTGCTATTGGATATTTATCATGATACCCCCAAACATAAATCATCGAACTACCGTCTGGCTGTTCTACTTCTAAAGGATTTCCATTGGTATCATATTTTTTATAATACAAACGATCTTCTAAGGTTGTATCTCCTTTAGCGAACTGAACTTTTTCTGGTAATGCAATACCATCTCCCCAATCTTTGTAGAAGGTTTTTCGGGTTGCCAGTTTACTAGTAGTACCATTTTCCTTAATCGTACTACTTTCTGACTGTATCACCTCTGTAAGGCGATTATTTGTTACTAATAACTGACTTCCTGAATCTGTAAAATCCTTTGGGTAGTAAAACGTACTTTTTTCTTGAGCTCCATCAATTCCTGTTGTAATACTATTACGCATTAAATAATCCACCGAAGAATCGTAACTCATCGTATTTACCACAGTAGTTTGTGTATCACCAAAATACTGAGTGGATTTTACCTCGATAGTATTTCCTGCAGTCGCTTGCATTAGATTTCGTTTTAATGCTAGTGTAGACAGATCAAAACGTGTAATACAAGTAGCTCCTGGAGCATCACATCCTGCGGGACGTTGTGGAGTATACGCTCTATTGCCTGCCTGAACAACGCCTCCAACACCAGCACTACCTATGAATCCTGCAAACCATTCAGGTTCTAAATGACGATATCGATATTTATTAATCGAAGCATCATAATAGATTTGAATGTATTTGATACTATTATTCTCGTTATGTGTAAGAGAAATTCCTGCTGTAGAAAAATATAGAGGGTTATCATAACTATTTTGTGTAGATGCTATGGTGTCATTTGCAGCGGTAAACACTAAATTACGTTGTTCTTTTCCTACTTTATATCTTGGAATAAAACTATTAGTAAAAGGTCGAATAGCATCTGTTACTATACCATCGGATCCTGTATTGAATTCATAAATAGTATATCCATTATCGGCACTAGTGTTTTGCTTGCTTTCATCATACACCGTAATTTTGGGATATACTACGTGTGGTTGATTACTAGACGCTCCAGCCAATCGGTGCAGTGTATAAGCCGTTGGTTTATCAGGTTCTGTAGTGATTACTTTGGCAGTTGTATATACTAGGGTTGGATTAAAAATTACTTTACCGGGAGCATACACATATTTTTTAGCAGATGCTTTTGTACCATTACTATCATAATCAGTTATCTTTTGGATACGTAATCCTGCTTTTAAAAATTCACTCCCTGATTGTGATTCATCAATTTGTTCTTCTCTAAAAACACGCACATTAGACGTTCCCGGTCTAGAATTCACAAGTGTAATTTGATATGTACCTGCCTCTAAAAGAATCTGTCTTCTATCTGCGGTACCATAATTACTCCATAAAAGATTAACACTCGAGTTTCCTGTAGTTTGATTAATAATTTGATTGTACGGAATTGGAGTAAATTCATAATCTGGATCAATAATAGGATTGTCATCTCGATCATCTCCTAAGTCAAGATTTCCTTGTGCTCTAAAAATAAAAACCTCCCTATTTCCTAAACCACTTGTTGTATAATCTAATTCATAATAATAAGGTTCTGTAATTGTAAACAAAGTACTATTAATTTTAGGAGCACTTCCAAATTTATCCTCACAATAATTACCACAAACATTATTATTAGAAGGGTCAAGCCCTCCTGTTAAACTAGCACCACCATATACAACTTCTCTGGTTACAATCCCTGTGGATGATCCATCAGAAGCTCTATGCTGTTCATAAGTAAAAGTAGTATAACCACCTGTTGGATAGGTGATCTTAGTTAACATTCCTCTTTTGGCTTTTGTGAAATCAGGTAATCGATTTGCTCCAGTATAGGTGTCTCCATTTCGTACATATTGAGGATATAGTACTGAATTATTCTTACCATTATAATATCCCATATAATCCTGAGAAAGTGATTTTCTAGAAGGTACTCCAGGCGCATTGTCATAAGCTAAAGCATATTGTTGATAAGTATTGTTGTTTGCATCGGTAATCTCTACTGTATCCAATTTTAAGCGAATATCATCCGAATTACTATTAGCTGGATTTGCTGTAGAAGAAATCCCAAAGTACGAATGTCCGAATTTGATCTTTTTTAATACACTTGCTAAAGGCGAAGTGCTTTGTGGGGAATAGATATGTAATTCATCTAAGCCACTAGGAACATTAAGATTCATATCGTATCTGTTTTTAAGTACCGTGGATACAATTAATTTCCCATTATGTTGTATTTGACTTAAAAAAGATTGATTTAGTTTGGTAATTGGTTGAAAAGTAGATCCGCCAGGATTACTAAAGGTATTTCCACCAGGGTTATTAGGCATTGGATTAGAGGCGTGACTTACAGGTGACGATGAAAATGGCTGATTCCAATATCCAGTACTGGTATAACTAAACTCATATGTATCTTTTAAGGTAGGTGATTCTATTTTAGTCAATAACCAAGAAGAAACATATTCTTTAATAACTCCACCAGTAGCAGAAGCATCGTTTCCTTGAGTATGCGTTTCTTCTTGCTCTTCAAAATAATATTTTGTTCCATTTTCACTAGTAATCGTCCAATGACGGATATATCCAGATCTATAATACTCCACTTTAGTTCTTGGATTTTTTAGTCCTCTGGCTTCTAAAGTTTGCATATCGATAACTACCATTTCATTTAGACCTGGCGCATTAACACTAAAAAAGTCTTGCTCGATATCCTTAAATCCTTTATTTACACTCTCTAGGAAATAAAAGTAATCTTCTGCTTTTTGTCTGGTATCAAAGGAGAAGTTGTTCGCAGTATATTCTAATACTTTGGATCTAACCGAGTTGTCAAAAATGGATTGATAATCCGAACTGATAAAATCATCAGGCATCCCATTTACAATTCTAGATACACGACCTCCAATAGTTAGGTTCCAACTGAGTCCTACCCAAGAAGCTTGCTGTTCTACTTTAACTCCTTGTGCGTCATAACTTAACTGTATTGGCAACCCTACTTCTTGTCCCGGATATTGATACAATGGTATACTAATTTCAGGAGTGCCTGTATATAAACTTACTGGAGTATTCCCGAACTTGGTTAAAGTGGCTGCTTCTGGAGCTTTTGCTGCATCGGCAATCCTAGTGATTTCTGCACTATAATCTACACTGAGATTCCCTCCCCCAGGGATTTGCTGACTGTAGATCCCCAAACTGATACTGCATAGTAGTATCAAAACAATTTTTCTCATACAATGATATTTGATGGTTATAATTCTATTTAGTTTTTGTTTCCTTAAAATGTGTTTTTCGAATCCTCGTACTTTGAGGTTTCTATATGGATAGTGTCATTACAAATCGAAATGTTACCTCGAATTGTTGTTTTTTTTATTGTGATTGCATTTTGTTACGTTTTAGGACATGGATAATGTCAACTCTTATATGCTGAATTCTTTATTAAGCCACCAATTCCTTGTACACAGGATCGTTTTGAACCATTTTGTATAGACGTTCTTTAATTATGCATTTCTTTTTACGCGTGTATCCCTCAGTATATCCAGTACTACTAGCAATATCTTTCATGCTTTTCCCTTCAAAAAATAGGTTTAATACATTTTTACTGCTATTGCTTAGGTTATTAAGGTGTTTATGAAAGAGATCTAGTTGATGTTCTTTTGTAATTCCGGTTAAAATTGAATCTGATGTATCTACCAGATTCTTTTCGTTAATTTCTTGATGTTCTATCCAACGTTGTTTGCGTAATTTGTTTCTCCACAGATTTTTACAAATCCCAATAAAGTAGGTTTCTATAGAAGATATAGGTAGTTCTATGTTTCCAGAACGTAGCTTATGATAAAGTAATACCAAGGCTTCCTGAAATATATCTTCTACATCTTCTGCAGTGCCTTGATATTGTCTAATTAGCTTTCTGACAGGAGGTAGGTTTTTTTTATAAAATGATTTTAGAACTGTGCTATCTCCAGCAATGATTCCTTCTATGATTTGTTGATTTTTTGTTGTGTTCATATTGTTGTGTTTCCCTTTTAAATTAGACATAAGATACCTTGTCGGTGTTTGTAAACACCGTTTATATAGTCTGCAAACTTGTAGTTGCAGTAGAATGTTTTTTTGAATTATTTAGATCTGCTGAATTGGTGAGACCCTTAGGTTAGCTATTTTTAGTATGCTATTAGTTTTGTTGTTGTAATCAATTATAGAAATCTGTACTATCCCTTTAGTTTTTTATTTTAGTTTTGTAACTGATTTGATATCAAGATCAAATTTTGATTGAGGCAAATATATGTTGGAGAATTACGTTAGTGCAAGGAGAGGTGGTCTATATTCATGAATAATGAAGTAGAATTTCATGAATTGTCTCCATTATAAAATAATAATATTAAAAATTATTTTATTCATACTTTTTTATAATATGAAAGAAAAAAACATTCTTGTTTTTATACCGTTTTTATTTTCTTTAACTATGTTTTCTTTTCAAAATGCTAACGAAAATTTAGAAGATAAAAGTTTTGATTTTCTGTCAAGGGAATACTATAAAAATAAATCTGATTCAGTAGTTTCTTCTAAATATGCTTTTGCATATTTAAATAAAGGAAAGAAAATCGGTGACCCTATTAAAATCGCTGATGGTTACTTTTTTTTGTCATTAGTAAGTACGGATCCTACAAATATAGAGTATAATGATAGTATAATTATAATTACAAAAAATAACAAAACAAAAAATTATCCAACTTATGCTTATTTAAATAAAGCTAATATTTATTATGAAAAGGGATTATTCAAGGAATCTTTCGATAATTTTTTGCAAGCAAATAAAGAGGCAGTACAATCACAAAACACCTATTTAATATATGATAGTAAGAAAAGTATAGGAATTTTAAAAAGTAGAATAGGAGAAAATGAATCTGCTCTTTTAATCTTTAATGAGTGTTTGAGTTATTATTCTCAAAATAAGAATGAGTTTCCTTATGATTATTTGACTACATTATTTGCGCTTTCTGATTCATATAGAAGAAATAAAAAGTTAGATTCTTCTTATAATATAAACAAGGTTGGGTACAATGAATCGATTGACTTGAAAAATGATGAGTTTAAAACGTATTTTACGTTTTTAGAAGGTATTAATAATTATGAGAAAGGAAATTTTATTGCGGCAAAAGACAGCCTAATCAAATCTATTAATTTTCTTAGTGATAACGATAGAGCTAATGAGGCAATCGCTCATTTTTATCTAGGCAAAACAAATATCTTATTAAATAAGAATCTAGAATCAATAAATGAATTTAAAAAAGTAGATGATATTTTTCAGGACATTAAGGAAATCCTACCTGAAACTCGAGAAAGTTATGAAATATTAATAAATCATTTTAAACACATAAATGATAAAGATAATCAGTTGAAATATATAGAAAGATTAATTGAAGTAGATAGTCTTCTATATAGTAATTATAGATATTTAATTAAAAATGTAGTTAAGAAATATGATACTCCTCAATTAATTCAAGAGAAACAGAAGATTATTAGTGCTTTAGAAAAAGATAAGAACCATTTTTCATCTGTGATAATAGTACTTATAATTATAAGTATAATTTTATTATTATTATGGGTGTTAGATCATCATAAAAAGAAGGTGTATAAGCGAAGGTTCGAAAGCTTATATGTTTCTTCAAAAACTAAAACTAAAACTAAAACTAAAAATGCAAATTCTGTTTCAATAGGGATTTCTCAAACGGTAATTGACGATATTTTAATACAGTTAGATCAGTTTGAAGCAAATAAAGAGTTTTTAAATTCAAAAATTCAAACTGCTCTTTTAGCAAAAAGATTCAATACAAATTCTAGATATCTTTCAAAAGTGATTAATACTAATAAAAAAATGAGTTTTAGCAACTATATAAATGAACTTCGAATAAATTATGTAGTCAATGAACTTAAAAATAATGTTAAGCTAAGAAACTACACAATTGATGCTTTAGCCAAAGAAATTGGATTTAACAACAGAGAATCGTTTTCAAAAGCTTTCTTTAAAAAAACGGGAATCTATCCTTCATATTTTATTAAAGAAATAGAAATAAAAGAAAGTCTTTAGGATATGTCTTTTTTACTTATAATTACGTCTAGTTTCATGAAAACAGACCATTGTGTAATTGAAAATGATTTAAAACCCGATTCTAATATCTAAATTTGCGTTGGAAATTAATTATTTAAATATTTTAAGATGAAAAAAAAAATGAAAGGCAAATTAAGTTTGAGTAAATTTCAAATTGCTAAATTAAATAACCCTAGAACTATTTTAGGTGGAAATGATACTGATGATGTGACTAAAACTATTACCAAAACAAAGTTGACTGAAAAATGTCCAACTATACCAACTAGTCCTACAAAACCTGAACAATAATAGAATTATATCTTAAAGTCGAAGTGTTTTTACACTTCGACTTTATTGTCAATTAAATTTATATGATTACTAAAAACACAGTATTAGTATTATTATTGATTTTCATAACTAGTTGTTCTGATAAATTATTTTTATATACGTCACAATCTATTGCGGTAATTCCTAACCAACAGAATGTTAGTAAAAATAAACTTAAGAATTGGAGCCATTTAGATCTTTCTGAAGATTCAATACCTGGAGTCAGCTTAATCAAGGCATATAATTTAGACTTTTTATCGGTGAAAACAGAACAAGAAGTTGTAGTTGCTATTATTGATACACAAATTGACATAAATCATGAGGATCTTAATGGAAAAATATGGAGAAATAAAAGAGAAGTAAACAAAAACAGAATCGATGATGACAAGAATGGTTATATAGATGATATTAATGGCTGGGATTATTTGGTAAATAGTAAAGGAGAAAGTTTAGCTAGATCCGATTTTGAATTCGTACGAATAGTAAGAAAATTTAAACCTGTTTTTGACGAAGTTGATGGGGAAATTTCTAAAAAAAGTCAACCGAAAAATTATGAATTATACAAAATTGCAACAAAAAAGTATGAAGAAGCTCTAGTTGCTGCGAAAAAGGATCAAGAATATGGTGATTTTCTTTACTATAACTATCCAAAATCCAAGGATTTGTTAAAAAAATTATTCCCTAAAGAAGATTATACTATTAAAGAACTTGATAGCCTTTATAATGTATATAAAGATATTGATGATAAAAAAGCACAACTTGTTTATTTTATGTCTGATTTTTTAAAATATGATCTTTCAGTAAAATGGATTGAAGATTATAAAAATAATGCTGATGATAAAATCAATAAGTCTTTAAATATAGGCTATAATCCTCGTCAAAAAATTGGAGATGACTACAATAATATTAATGATATTAATTATGGAACGGGAGATTTGACTATTAATAAGAATGGTTATAGTCATGGAACACTTGTAGCGGGCATTATTGCAGCAAAAAGAAATAATAATATCGGAATTGATGGTTTTTATGACCATGTTAAGATAATGCCATTAAGTATTTCCTGTAGTGGAGACGAATATGATAAAGATATTTCCCTTGCTATAAGATATGCTGTTGATAATGGTGCGAATATTATTAATATGAGTTTTGCAAAAGAATTTTCTATTAGGGAGGATTGGGTGAAAGAAGCTATTATCTATGCAAATAAAAAAGATGTCTTAATTGTTGGTGTAGCTAGTAATGAAAATATTGACATTGATAAAAGCGTTATCCATCCTAACGATTTTGATGATGAAGCTCAGGAAATAGTGGATAATTTTATAGTTGTGGGTTCAACTTCTTATATTTTGAAAGAAAATCTTAAATCTTCTTTTTCTAATTATGGTAAAAATAATGTTGATATATTTGCTCCGGGAGAAGATATATATACATTGGAACCTAATAATAAATACGATTTTCAATCAGGTACTTCGGTTGCCGCACCTGTTGTTAGTGGAGTTGCCGCTTTAATTAAAGGATATTATCCATCACTTAAAATGTTAAAGATCAAAGAAATCATTATGAACTCAGGTGTAAAGTATAATATTGATGTGGAAATTGATCAAGAAGACGGAACTAAAAAACTAATTCCTTTCTCGGAACTTTCAAAATCCGGTAAAATAGTAAATGCCTATAATGCCTTGATTATGGCAGAGGAAATTTATAAAGCTAAAAATTAATAACACTATCTAAGGCTTCATCAGTATCTTTATAAATAAAATTCCCTTGATATCCAATCGTGGTAGTCAGGTGTGAATGTCGTTAAAGCTTTTGTAACATCTCCGGAGATATTTTATCACCCGCAATATTATCAAATAAGTGTTTGGCAATATGTGTAGTTACCTTTTTGTCAATTTCTGCCCGCAGAGCAATTTCCTTTAGATATTTGTTAAACTTATAAAATATTATTAGGCATTAATAACCTAATTTAACCTCTCGTAATAAATATACTTAATAACAACAGTATTATTTATAGTTACCAATATTGTTCCATTTCGAATTTTCGGTTGAAGTATTTTTCGTTTCAGTAAAGTATTTTGCCATTTTAAAAGAACACATTTAGTAAGCTAAATAAAATTTTATTCAAAATAATTACTTAGCTCGAATATAATGATTCCACATTCTGGTTTCGTACTCATCTCATTTCTGCTCTTCTTTTCTCCTTATTGATTCACTTATTTTTTGATGTATCTCACTGATGATTCATTAGTGGAAACCATCTATTTCAAAAAAAAATAAAAACCCAGGGTAACATTTAGAGATAAACATACTCCTCCTACCAAATAAGCAATTGTTTCTAGGTCTGATCAACCTGTATAATTTTTTGTGAAGCAAAACGCGGCAGCCGAAAAGCGTATGAGTAGGCATTTCTTTTAAAACTAATACAATGAATTTTAAAATTATTTTAATGCTATTTTTTACAATAGTATCAGTTAACTTGGGGGTAGCACAAAATTTAGTTACTAACGGAGATTTTTCTAATTACAATACAAATTGTAATGATTATAGTTTTGCGTTTACTACCACCAGTAATAATTGCGTTCCTAATTGGAACTCCTTTTCTGGGAGTCCTTCATTGCACGGCGTATCGTCTAATCCGCATGCTTGGATGTGGTCAGGAGGGTCCACTAATCATTATGAAAGTATACAAACTCCTATCGCATTTGAGACCGGAAAATGTTATGCAGTTTCTTTTAAAGTAAGGACTAATGATAGAGGTAATCAGGACATAAGTGATCACGGCACTATAAATGTAAGAGCAGTTAATTTCCAGAATGGAAATATTCTTAATGAACAAACTATTTTTTCTAATACCATAGGCACATATTTAGGAAATAACTGGCATTTGGTTACAACTACATTTACACCTAATGCAAACTATGCTAGACTTTTAATAAATCCGCTATATACAGGAGGAGTAAAGCAGGCAGAAATGGCAATTGATGATATCGTTATAGAAGAAAGTCAATCTTTATCTGTTGATTTTCATTTTGAAGATTCAGATTCCAATACTAAAGATGCTTTTTGTGATGGAGAGACAATTCTCTTAAACGGAAGCGCTTCTCAGGGAGAGGTTCGTTATTTTATAGATGCGTGGAGAAGACCTACAGGAAGTACAGGTAGTTTTCAGTATGTATCTGGATTAGGTTGGACTACAGGACAATTGCAAACAGTTAATTTAACGACACTATTTGCAGGCAATAATGTGAATTTTGAAGTTGGATATGAATATGAAATCAAAGTAGCATTGGGTAATGATTGTATCGGATGGTTGCCTTTAACCAAGCGATTTACAGTATTGCCTAATGTAGGATTAGATTCTAATTTTATCATGAATACTAGCTGTGCTGGTAATGGAACTATTACAGTACAGGTAACAGCAACAAATCCAAATGCGTATCAATGGTGGGGATTATTCGAAACACCAACTTCTGTTGCTAATGGAGGTACACAAATAGGACCTATCCAAGGTGGAACAACGGTAACATTTAGTGGACTAAGTAGGACTAAAAATTATTATATCAAACATGGAGTTTGGAAAGATGCTGATGAAAATTGTTATCCGTGGCAAGAAACTAGAAAAATTATTCCTAGTTCAGTTAGTTGGGCTGGATACACTACTGATTTTGCATTAAGTGTAAGTTCTAATTTTAATGGTCAGGTAAGTGTAAATGTACAGGCAGATAGTAATCCAGTTTCTGTATATCATGGATGGCAAGTGTATGATGTAAACCATAATGTAATCAGTGGATTTTGTTGTAATTCTGATATAGCTTCTTTTCAAGGGCTTTTAATAAATACTTGGTATTATGTGAAACACGGAATCTGGAATGATTGCAAAGAATGGCAAGAAACCAGAAAATATTTTAGAGTTCAGATACAAGAAAGTGAAAATAATATTGGAGGTTTTATTTTAGAAACTAAAGAGTATCCTTTTGAGCCAGATAGTGCTTATACCAAAGAAATTAATGAGTTAGTTAATTCGGGTACTATTTATGAATTATATGAAGAATATGAAAGAGAGAATTCTTCAGATGATAAAGATACTAATCTATCTAAGTTAGAGATGTATCCTAATCCGGTACAGTCAGGAAATACACTTACCATTTCGGGATCTTTTAATGATCCAATTAAAAGTATAGAACTGGTGGAGCTTTCTGGAAAAAGTACCTCGTTATCTTTTTCAGTTCAGAAAGAGAATATCATTTTGGAGATTGATTCTAGGATTTCTAAAGGAATGTATTTTGTTAGAATTATAAGAAATTCTGGTGAAGTAATAACCCAACAGTTAGCAATACAATAGAAATATAAGAAACTAAAAACAACCATTTGATGAATTAAGTATATGGTTTGTCAAATGGTTTAATTGAATGATGGGATATATGTTTTTTATTATATCCGGATTGTTTTAAAAACTTTAAAAAGTAACTAATATTTATAAAAGAATAAAAATGAAAAATATTTTAAGAATAATAGTTTTAAGTACGTTGTTGATTGCTTGTACGCAGGATGATACTGTTCTACAGCAAGAAGAAACTAGTATTAATACTAAAGAAGAAACTAAAGAGTCTTCTATGCTTAGTTTTGATTCGCAAGATGAATTTAAAGAGTTTATTGCTCAAAAAATGGAGTCGAAAGAAAATCTTTTAGATGAAGCAAGAATTGCTTTCGAAGAACGAGGAAGACTATCATTATTGTTAGTGTATAATAGTTTAGAAAAAGAGGAGGCTGAACAACTTGGTCTAAAAAGGGAAAATATAGCAAAGGTGGATTCTCCGGATAGTATGTTGCTTTTTTTACTAAATGAGAATGGAGAAATAGGAATAGAAGATAAAATCTTTAGAATAGATGGAGATTTTGTCTACACATATACACGAGGATTTGGAAAAGTAATTAATGAGTTTATTGCTGCAAATGCCAAAGGTGATGTGCAAATCCAAGACGGTGAGACGATCTCTTTTGGAGAAAATCTTACAGTATTTAAACATGAAAATAAAATAGAAGAAATCACTGAAAAATCAGCTTCTACAACAAAAGTGATTCGTGAATTTAATGGAAGAAAGGCGAGAATGATTGCTAAGCAATGGAATGGACATTGGGCTTTTTATAGCTCGATAGGGTCCGTTACAAAAACGCAAGAATGGTCAAAAGTGTTATGGTGGAATGATTGGAAAGATGTAAAAACTGATAATAGATTAGAGTTTGAAGCGTCTTGGTACGCGCAAGATTTTTTTGAAGTATCTCCTCGAATAAAATCAAAGTCTAGTCATAATTATTGTAACTGTTATGAAGCCATAGATGTATATGATTGGAGTGCTGGTTTTATACCTGCAGAATTTACTCCCAGATCAGGGGTTACAAAACATTGGTCGCATTGGTATCCTGCTACTCCTAATACGGTAGGTACTTGGATTTACTACTAGTATTAGCTTATTGATAACAAGAAATAAACATTAAAAATAAAACCAATGGAAATGAATCATAATATTTTAAAAGGAATTCTATGCGTGCTTTTTGCAAGCTTCATTCTTTCTTGTAACAAAGAAGAAATAGAATCTAGCGCTTTACAATTTAATACTAGTAAAGAAGCAGAAGAGGTAACATCTATGTTTAGTATGGATGCACGAATTGCAAGTTTATATGCTTTACAATATGCTAAAGCTATTGATCCAGATTTTAGATTTGTACCTGGCACTTCGAAAACGCCTAAATTTATAACAGGAAAAGATGTAGTATCATTTATTGATCTAAATGAATTACCGATTGAAAGAGAGGAAATATCTTTTATTAAAGAGATTCTGTATAAAGAAGATAGTCGAGCTATTTTAATTCAAGAGGTAGATGATAGAAAGAATCAAGCAAAAGTGAATGTATTATATATTCCTTATCCAACAGAAGTAAATGTGCCAAAAGATTATGTGTTTCAACATGGAGTGTTGATTGATGATTTTCAGGCTGTTTATTTGCCACCGTATCTTTGGGCCTCAATAGGGTTAGATGGTGCAGGAAGTTATTGCAGCTGCACTATTACGTTAAGGAACTTTAATACTTTATGTAGTGCTTGTCCGGATTTGTCAACTAACTTTTTAACGGTATTTGAAGATTACTTTGAAGGTGATGATATTGATAATTATGATGAGGTTTTAAATAATTCTATTACGATTGAAAAGGTTCCCGTTGGCGAAAGTATATTCGGGTCGTAGTAAGTAAGAAATTATATTTTTTAATAGAAAGGCTAAAATGATACTATTTATTTAGCCTTTCTATTTTTCTTTTTAAAAAAATAAAGACTTATAGCGCCAATTACTAGCATCAAAAGAATGAAAACGATATAAGGCTTAAACGAATTTTGATCCAGGGAAATAGGAGTGTTATTACCAATAAGTATTAACGAACCCCAATAAAAAGGAGATAATTCGCTACCATCATGAGTGTTTAGGTAGTGTAGTTTAGCATTTCGAAGAGCAGAGGATTTTGTAGATCCTTGATTAATATTTTTATAAAAGTCAATCATCAATTCCTGATTTGCTTTGTCATTTACAGACCATAAAGAAGAGACTACGCTATTGGTACCTGCATAGAAAAACCCTCTGGCTAGGCTCATTACACCCTCGCCTTTGTTGATTTTTCCTAAAGAGGTTTTACAAGCACTAAGCACTACCATTTCTGATTGATTTTTGGTGGCGTATATTTCTTGTAATGTCATTTTTTGATCTCTAAAAGCAATCCAAGGATTTGTTATAGCTCCAACATCAGCATGTGTAGATAGATGTAAGATATTGTATTTATCAAAATTGCTAATAACACTATCTTTAAGACTTTTTTCTTTTAATAAAATATCTCCAGATAAAATGTCAGATATGCTGGTCACTTCCTTTTTACTATGAATTAAAGAACCTAAATTATCTATATTAAAATCTATTGGCGCAACACCTAAAAAATTGAGTTCAGGGTTTCTGTTTTTGTTTTTATTTTGATCTAAATAACTCATAGAATAGGCATACCTAATTTCGGTATCTTTAATTAAATAACTATGTTCTTGTTTTGATGTAATCAATGTTTCAAAAGAAAGTTGTTGCAATGCATAATCAGGAATGATTATTACATTTTTTCCTTTAATTAGGGAATAAACATTCTCTGGAATAAGTTGGTTAAAAATATGATGTGCTATTTTGTGGTAGGTTCTTAATTGGTCTTGATCTTTAAACCAGTTAGTAACTTGATGGTTTGCGATACTGATATCCCGAATTAATTCTTTTGGATTAGGAATCTCGAAAATTATGGATTTGCCTTTCGCATGAAGAATTCCATATCCTTGATCATCATTTAGAATGTATTGTAATACAACTTCTTTGTCTGAAATAAACTTCTTTGTAAAATTCGAGTAGGGTAGAACCTTAACTTTTTGCTTGTTAATTGCGTACTCGGGATATTTGATATTAAGAGAATCTACAAAGATCAGATAGCTGCGCTTATGTTGATAGATTTCTTTTTTCACTGCGAGAATACTATCTTTTGATGTGTTGTCTAGTATATTTAATTTGTTTTCTGATAGATAGATACTTTGTTTTAGCTGATATTCTCTGCTAGCTAGTTCCGAAGGTAGTTGAGCATTCTCTTTTGCTTGTTCATTAGTAATATCTTCTAATAAGAGTATCGCCTTATTTTTTTCCATAAAATAATAGGCGTCTTCATATTTTTTTAATAGAAAAGATACTTCTACAGCTTTCATGTACAAAGATGAAGCTTGTTCTCTCCAATATAACTTAGATTTATATTCAGAGCTCTCGAAACGAATAATATCAACTAATTTATCTGCAATTTTAAAAGTTTTTAAAGCCTGTATGAGATGATCTTGGTTTTTGTCGTGGTTATAATACTGCATCCAACCATTGGCTTTTTGGATTAAGTGATTTAGAGTATAGTATTTATTAGGTATTAGTTCTAAATTTTCTTCTTTAATAATGTTGTTGTAATCATAGGTCTTAGTTGGATCAAAAGTATATTGTATAGCTTTTTGATAGAACAGTAATCCTTTTTTGAATTCTTTTTTGGTGATATAAAAATCACCAAGATTTTCGTAGGCAGGCGTATAACTGGGATTATATTTAATTGCTTCTTCCAAATGCAGTTTGCTACTATCTAATTGTTTTATTTTTAAAAATGCAAGCCCTAAACTATTGTGCGTTATGGCTCTATAGTTTGAATCCAGAGGGTGTAATCTACTAATGGCGTTAGAGAAATTGGTAATGGCTTCACGATAGTTTTCTGTTTTAAGAAGTAGGTTTCCTTCTATTTGGAATATACTGTTTTTTTGTTTTGCAGGGTTGTAAGAAACGGATTGTAGTATAGAATCCGCTTTTTGAAGACTTGACTTAATTTTATTTGAATGTCTTTTATACCCCATAGAAGAGTATATGTCGGCCTTGAGCAAATAGAAATTAACTCTTTTTTTATCATATTTAGAATTATTTGGACACAACCCAATAGCTTTTTCTATAGTGCTTAATGCTTTGTGGTAGTCCCCTATATTTTTATATGCTATAGAAAGTTCTGAGTTAGCAACTATTTTTTTATCAAGTTGCCCTGTTTCAGATAACCGTATGAGGTAAGTAATAGCTTTAAAATATTCTTGAATTCTAGAATTGAAAAACCCTAAATTATATAATGTTTTATCTAATGATTTGGATGATTTAATTTGTAGGCTATCTTTAATTGACAAGGATTTTTTTGTAAACAAAATTGCTTTACGAAGGTTTTTTCTTTCATTAGTTTTTTTCCGTTTTTTAAATAGAAAGACTCCATAGTCATGATAATTGTCGGCAAGGACTATATCATATTGCTCGTTTGTGTGTTCAAAGAAAGAATCTATTTTGCGCTCTTTCAGTTCCAGATCTATAGATAAACTCAATAGTTTGTTAAACTCATCTTTGTCTTGTTGCGAATATATGGTGAAAGGAATAATACTTAGTAGCAAGAAAAAAAGTGTAATTTTCATACATTAAAAATATGAAAATTACACTTTACAAAAGCAATGAAATTATACCTACGATTTATTGCTTTTAAATTTTTGAATGTAGGGACATATGCATTTATATTATCTTCTAACGATCACTCTACCTTGTTGAATAAAATTTTGTAATCCTTGTACCCTATATGCGCTATTTAATATCGCGTTATTGAGCTGTAATGAAGTGAGTTCTTTGTCATATAGTTTTCCGGCTATAGCTGCTATATAGGCTGCGGAAAAAGAGGTTCCTGTAGGATTAATTGTAAGGTTTGATTCGGTATCCATAGTATAGAAATATCCGTTTATTGGTGCAGCTATGTCTATAGTCGATGGGCCATAATTTGATTCTACTATAGATATGAAATCTAGTAAATCTGGCATCTCCATTTGCTCACTGACCTCAATTTCATAACCGCCAACTCCCAAAAGATTCTTTATTGCATATCCAGATGGAAAATGAGCGATTTCTTCATCAACATTTAATCCTCGATTACCAGCAGAAGCAATAAATAGTACATTATTTTCCATAGATTCAATGCTGTTTTTTAGAATTTTTTGTTTTTTTAAACCATACCATCCAAAACTCATATTTACAATATCGATATTGTTCAATTTCGAAATATAGTTTAAACTACAAACGATATCATAATAACTACCACGTCCATTCTCATCAAAGGCTTTTATAGATAATAGTTGATGCGGAATTTGATTAGCTGTTAATTCGGAATTAATGATTTTTGCTACTTTAGAACCATGTCCATTATCATCTCTCATATCTTTATCGTGATTCACATAATCCCATCCAGAATCTCCAAAGCTTCCATTCGATTCACCCCTTGTACTGTATAAGATAGGGTTATTAAAATAATCATAGTCAATTCCTGTGTCCACTATTGCAATATTTACATAATCAGGATTGGTTGATGATATTATTTTATCCCCTAAACGACTACTGTAGTGACCAGATAAAGTCTTATTGGCAATAGTTATGTAGAATTGATAATCAAATATAGCTCTGCCTTCTTCAACTTCTTCTTCACCAGAGTTATCTTCGTAATTAGTTACTAGATTTTCTACTAAGTGTTGTACTCCCATAAAATCTGTATATAGGGTATCTATTGTCCATAATTCTGGCCCTTGGGGATCGCAGTCACAAACTTCCTTCTGTAATATTTTAAAATCATAAGTTTGCTCAAGATCAGATCGCAGGTTCTTTTTTTGGGTCTCGTTTAAAGTGGAATCCGTAAATTTTACCACAACTTGATTTCTAATAATTTCCGGTACTATAGGATTGTTAGGAATATTTTTTTCTAAAACTTCTCCGAAACCAGTGTTTTGAGTTATAATATCTTCATCAACGGAGCATCCCCATACTCCGATTAATGCAATGTATATCCATGTTACTATTATGATACTTTTTTTCATGATAATTAGTTTGTTTTTTAAAATGTGTAAAGTCATATGATATATTCCTAAACCACATTTTTAGTTGATATTCATAGACCGGATTCGAAAATAGTAGAAATGTTACCCAAATATTTAAGATAATTTGTTTAAATAGTATAATTTGATTTGGCTTTGAAATTATTTTTTGACGTTAATTATTTGATTTTAAGCGTGTTTAAGTAGTATTTTTTGTGCGTTTTATAGATAATTATATTTCCCTTTTTCTTTCTTAAAAAGTCAATTAATAAGAGCAGTTAACCCATAAAAAAACAGTCTTATTCCCCTAACAAAGTTTCACGAATTATAGTTATGTTTGTGTTCTTCGTATAGAAATTATTCTATAATTACTTAGAGATTCCATGGCAAATAAAAAGCTTGATGATTACCTATTACAGAGCCTTAAATCAGGTAATGATAAGGGTATTAAGGAAATATATAATAGGTTGTATCCTAAAGTAAAGTCTTACATAGTTAGTCACGATGGATCAGAAGATGATGCAAAGGATGTAATGCAAAAAGCATTGTTACAATTATCTGCCAGAGCACAAGATGAAAATTTCAAGATTACTTATAGTTTTGAAGGGTACTTTATAACTATTTGCAAGAATTTATGGAGACGAGCTTCAAAATTATCAAAAATGAGGGTAACAAATGAAGGAGTTATGGATCTTGTTCATGAAGAAAGAGAAATAGCTTTGGCGACATATGAACAGGAGAAGTGGGAGTTATTTCAAGAAAAATTATTAGAAATATCGCAGAATTGTAGAGAAGTACTAGCATTTTTTTTTAATAAAGTACCTTATGTACAAATAGCAGAAAAGCTAGGGTATGGATCAGAAAATACGGTAAGACAACGGATTTTTAAGTGTAAATCGAAATTAAAAGAAGCTATACATGCCGATATGCGTTATAACGAATTAAAAGAGTTTTGAATACTATGGAGCAGGAAATAGAGAAATACCTCAATGGTGAAATGACCAAGGAGGAAACGATCGTTTTTCTAAAAAAAATAGATAGAAATCCAGATGCAAAAGAAGCTCTAACTCTTTATCAAGAAATGAATACCATTTACGATAGTGAAAATTGGAACTTAACGGATAAAAAGCCTTCTTATAAAAAAGTAAGAGAGTATGAAGAATTTTTTAAGGGAGATAAAGGAGGGTCTGTTAAAGACGCAATTGGTAAAGCAGAACAATCATATTTCGAAGAGCCACAAACATCTAAAATGAAACGCATTTTTGTTTATGCTGGTGGAATAGCAGCTATTTTTATCGCAGGACTGTTTCTTTTAGGGCAGTTTAATAAAGATGTTGATAATAGTCAATTATATGCGGAGTATAAAGATTGGAATGTACTGCCTTCTTTAACTCAAAGAGATAGCGCTACTGAGTTAGTCAATATAGAAAAACTGTTCAAAAGTAAAAAATACGATGAATCATTAATCTTGATAGAAAAACTTACGTTAAAAAATAATCAAGAGTTGAATTCACAAATTCTTTTGTATTTAGGAGCCAATCAATTAGAACTAAATATGAATGAAGATGCAATTGAATCTTTTACAAAATTACTGAACAATGATAGTCTTGATTCTTCTAAAGCTCATTGGTATTTAGGGTTATGTTTTTTAAAGATTAATGAGTTGGAGAAAGCGAAGAATGAGTTTAAATTATTGATTTATAACGGTTTGAATTTTAAAAAACTAGAAGCTAAAGAGTTGTTAGAACAACTTGATTAAACTTTTAATCAATTATACTATTTTAATGATAGCGCTTTTATGAGCCTTCGTTAACTGTACATTTTTCCTTTAAATTTCTACAAAATTCTCTAAATCGATAAAAGTTGCCTTTTATCGAGAATTACTATTTTTCTAAAGTTTTATATTCATTTTTAGAAAGTTAGAACCTTACTTTCATTATAAAATTTAGAAACAAATCTACTTGAAAAATGAAAGAGGAGTTAAGTATTTCGGATTTAAGAGAGGTTATACGTAATCTAATTACCTTCATAGCGGTTGAGGGTAAAGAGTATGTGAATGAGAATAAGAAAAGTGATTATGTTGCGAGTTACTTACTGCTTTTAGCAAAGATTATTAATCAAGTAGATGATGGAGAACGAACTTCGTTGGTAGAAAGTATTACAGAAGATATTTCTAATTATATAAAGTAAGGGTATGGTTTTTTTGGACTATATTTTATTATGTTAGATTTGGAAAGCCTTTTTTTTATAAAAAGGCTTTCTTTTTTTTAATTGGTATTAATCATTTAACTTTAATATATTGGAGATTCAAAATCCCAAACCCTAGAGTAAAGTGACCGAGCAAGAACAAATAAAGCAGCTAGAGAAGGAAAAACAACAACTTCAGGATCGATTAGATCAGATTAAAAAAAGAAAAGAAAAGAAAAAAAGTGTTGGTTTTTGGTTACTTAAAAAATCTAGTGTTCCGCTCTTAGGAATAAAACTTAAGAAAAGTATTACTAATGCTATCAGTGAGTACAAGGAAACGAAAACTGTTTCTGTCGATACCGTTTCTGATGTTTCTTCTAATATTATCTGGCGTATTACTAGAATTGGTCTTTTTGGGTTGTTTGTGACACTTATACCTTCTGTTATATTGTTATACCAAACAAAACTGGTAATTAACCAGAATAAGTTAGTAGATAATCAAAATGAATTAATAGAAGCCGAGAGAAGATCCTCTTTAGTTTTTATTATGGATAATTTGCTTTCTGATCTAAGTGAGGAACTAAAATATAAGGGTTCTAGTGAGCGTAATATTAGTCCCGTTTTAGAAGCAAGAATAGCGAGCTTGTCTAGAGCGATGAAACCCTATAGATATGAAGAAGATGGGGAGCTTATTGATAAAAAAATCAGTCCAGAAAAAGGTCAATTGTTATTTAGTTTGATAAGAAGTGACCTAGCAGATCAATCTTATAGAGAGATTTTGGATGCTTCTGATTTTAGTTACACATATTTTAAAGATATATTCTTGGGTAGAGGAGTTAATTTAAAGTATATCAATTTAAACCATTCTAATTTATCAGAAGTTAATCTTCCTGCGGCTAATTTGGAGCGAGCGGAATTGGTGTACGCTAATTTAAAAAGAATAAATCTATCCGATGCGATATTAAAAAGAGCTAATCTTACTAATGCCGATCTAACCAATTCAGAATTATTAAGTTGTGATTTAACAAATGCGAAATTATATGGAGCAGATTTGACAGAAGCAGATTTAACAGAAGCTACTTTATGGGGAACTAAGTTAGATGATGCTGATTTATCAGATGTGGTTTTAGATAATGTGATTGTGCATCGACAAGATTGGATAACTTTTGTTAAGGATTCTTTGGATCTAAAAGGTGCAGAAGATATTCAAGATAAATATCGAGTTAAAAAACAAGGCAAGCAGCAATTTATCCTGGTTAAAAAGTAAAAAACAAAGTTTATATCAATTTTTGAAAATTAGGCTATGAACTTTGTTAACTAGCCAGTTTCCAGCAGGAAAGTATAAAGCAAAAAATAAAGCCATTCCCAAACTAAAATTCTGAGGATTAAATAATAGGTCTAGTATGTTATTTGGATATACATAAGAAGTTTGTAACCAATACCCCAGAAACTCGAGAATACCCATAGCCACTAATCCGTATGCATATTGATTAAAGAAGTTGTATTTTTTTAATAAAATTGAAATCGGAACCATATACAAGATATAACAAGTGATTACCTGCCACCAATAACTAAATCTTGCAATTTCCATTTCTGCACCAAACTGATTCATTCCTAATCCCCATAAAAAATATATTATAATATATGTGAAGATCATTGTTTTAGGAGTTTCCTTTATTTCTTTTAGATTTTGAATAAGGATTTCTTTCATAATTAAAGATCTATTTTGGTTAAGGTTCTAAACCATGTTTTTTTGTGTACAGTATATTTTTTTACGTCACTTTTATTAATAATATTTTCTAATTCATTAATGGTAAAAGCCCTTTGTATTGCAATTAATCCATCTTGTTTGGCTAATTTAGAAATGGGTAAAAAAATACTTGAATACTTAAATAAAAAATAAGCAGTTTTACTTCTTTTTAATTCGCTAAATATAATATGCTTAATTCCTTTTTCTTGTATTCTTTTTATAAATTGAATTAATTCTTCATCTTCAAAGTGATATATAAAATGACTACTTATGATAATATCACAATCAGGAATTATAAATGCAGGATCTAGAATATCACCAATCTCGAATTGTATTTGATCCTCTTTAGCATATAAAGAATTAGCGTGGTTAATACTTTGTGGGTTTCCATCAATTCCAAGAAAATTAACTTGAATACCATTATTATTAAGCTTGCTAAAAACGTTATAAATACTATCACCACCTCCGCAACCTATATCAACAATACGAATTGGTTTTTTCTGAGGATTTTTAATACAATAGTCAAGAGTGCTTTTAGCTAGCTGCTTGTGATTTCCGAACAGTTTATTGATTAATTTTAAGCTTATTAATACTTTTGATAATTTCTTTCCAGATAGCGATAAATTATCAAGTTGTTCTTTTGTATGAAGACGAATTCGCAAATTCAAGATCTAAATTAGGATTTATTTTTTATTGGTCTCAATATTAATAATAACTTTACATTAAAAACATAAAATTCATGAATAATGAATATTTAAATCAGGTTATTCGAGAACGAAGGGCAATTTTTCCTTCTCAATATAATAATAAGCCAGTTTCTAAAGAATTTATTAAAAACTTATTGGAGAATGCAAATTGGGCTCCTACACATCGTTTAACGGAACCATGGCGTTTTAAGGTCGTACGTGGAGGAACAAAAGATAGATTAGGAAGTTTTTTATCGGATACCTATACGGATATCACACCAGATGATAAGTTTTCGCCATTTAAAGTCAAAAAGATTAAAGATAAATGTGATGCGTCTGATACTATTATAGCTATATGTATGCAAAGAGATGCTAAAGAACGAGTTCCAGAATGGGAAGAAATAGCTGCAACTGCTATGGCTGTCCAGAATATGTGGCTTACATGCGCAGCTAATAACGTTGGATGCTATTGGAGTAGTCCCGTATCAATAAAATATGCAGACCAGTTTTTTGAACTTGAAGAAGGAGAAAGGTGCCTAGGTTTTCTTTATATAGGTAATTACGATAAAGAAGATGAGTTATCTTCTAAAAGAAATCCAGTCGAAGAGAAAGTAAAATGGTTCGATTAGTAAATAAAAAACCCTTCCAAATTATAAATTAATCTGTGGTATGCTTCATTTTAAGTATTTACAATTAATAAATACATTCAAGAATAGGTATTTTAGTTATATCTTCTCTTTTTAGACATAGATAATTGATTTATATTATTTAAAAATTTACTTTACCTGTTATTATTCTATTTTCCGTATTCCAAGGTGTTTGTTTCTTATATATTTTTGATTTCACAATAATTTTTTGAAATAACGTCTTTATGTATTAATGTTTGTTAAATTTTTATTTAAAGCTACATATTTATTTTTTTTCTAAAAAAACTTTTATTTATAAATACTAGACAGTTTATTATTTATGATTTTAGAAATTAAATCCTCATAACTTAAAAAAAGCCACATATCTATGTGGCTTTTTTTTACACTTATTTTCCTAGAGGCGTTAGGAGAGAGTATATTTTTATGAATTAATAAATATTTTAAAACATAAATTTATCTTATGTTTTGTATTGAAAATATAAATAAAAATATATGAAAAAATGTTCTCACTTTTGTTTTTAGTTAAGCAAAATTTTACCAGTAGCGTTGCTTAAAATATTGATGAAAGTGAATTTTTATTCGGTTGAAAACAGAAATGTAATTGTAAACTAAACATCATTTGATATAAAAATAATTAATAAAATTTTTCTTGCAGGTTTATTCTTTATAATTCTCCTTTTATCCTCTTTACAGGTTTACAGGATTATTTATGAAATAACTAGGCATATCTAGTCTTTGCTTTTATTTTTCAAAATATAAATCATAAGAAGAATCAAAACCTAAAAAGTATTTAGAAATTAAAACTAATAGTAATTAATAAAAATTGAAATTATGGTACTTACAGATCAAAAAGTTAAACTAATGGATGGAGTCTTTAGCCCATCAGAAGCATCAGATATTCTTAACATTTTTATAGATAAGAAAATTAATTTTCATAAGCTACAGAGATTATGTATTACTGAGCAAGATTGTAATGATGATACGCCTCAATTATATAGTAGGATAGATGAATTAATGAAAGCAAAAGAATCAATACGAGAGACTATAATGGAAGCTCGAAGAGAAGGTTTGGAGTTGCAGATTGAGAGCGATATCCAAATTACTTTAATAAAAAAATAATTCAATAATTTTTAAACATATTCAAACTTAAAAAATAGATAGTATTGTCTTTATTATGGATTTACATTTATTAATTGATAATTTAACTAATCCTGCCTTATTATTTTTTTTCTTAGGAATTATAGCAGTACGACTGAAGAGTGATTTAGAAATTCCAGAAAACTCATCAAAATTTATTTCTCTATACCTATTATTATCGATAGGATTTAAAGGTGGTCAAGAACTTTCTCATAGTGAATTAACATTAGAGATAATATGGTCTCTTATTTTTGGAGTAGTATTGGCACTCGTTGTGCCGATATACACATTTTTTATTCTAAGGCGAAAGTATAGTATAGAAAATTCGGGTGCAATAGCTGCGTCCTACGGTTCAGTAAGTGCGGTAACTTTTGTAACCGCACTTTCTTTTTTAGAAATGGAGCAAATCTCTTTTGGAGGACATATGGTAGCCGTTATGGCTATTATGGAAGCGCCTTCTATTATGATAGGTGTTCTTTTAATGTCGATAATGAATAAAAATACTAAGGATGCTATTCCGTTAGGAAAAGTTTTAAAGCACGCATTAACTAATGGAAGTGTTTTACTCATTATGGGAAGTTTGGTCGTAGGGTTTTTGGCAAGTCAAGAGCAAGCTGCAGGTATAAAACCATTTACAACAGATATTTTTAAAGGGTTTTTGGCTGTATTTCTATTAGATATGGGAATTACCAGTGGAAAAAAGATTTCTTCTTTCTTAAAGAAAGGTTGGTTCGCAGTATTGTTTTCTATAGTGATCCCATTGTTTAATGGTATTCTAGTGGCCTTAATTAGTACTACTTTTATCGAAAGTATTGGAAATAGGTTCCTATTGGCAATCTTAGCAGCTAGTGCTTCTTACATAGCAGTGCCAGCGGCTATGAGATTAGTTGCGCCAAAAGCAAATCCAGGTCTTTATGTTCCAATGGCATTAGCAGTAACTTTTCCATTTAATATTACAATAGGCTTACCATTATATCTGTATTTGGTACAAATATTTAACTAGTAATAATGGATACATTTTAAAAAGGTTCAAGATTAAATAGCTTGAACCTTTTTTATTCTTAAGGATATTAGTTGTTTTTATGAAGATACCTTCTTAAAATACCTCCTTTAATTTTATTTACATCGTATTCAATAATGAAGGCATCGGGATCTATATTGTCTATAATTCTATTTATTTTTCTAATTTCAAACCTATTTATGACAGTCTGGATTACTTCGAAGTTTTCTGTTGGGCCATTATTTCCATAACCATTTACTCCTTGAAAAACAGTCATTCCGGCTCCTAATTTTTCTTTGATTGCGTTTTTCATTTCTTTTGATTTTTTGGATACAATCATTACACCAATAAAATCTTCAAAACCTTCAATAGTAAGGTCTGTTATTTTTGCAGTTATTAAAAAAGTTAAAATAGAATACATAGCAGTTTCCTTTGAGACTATAATCGCAGTTATTGAAAATAATATAAAATTGAATAATAAAATTACCTTTCCAATACTTACACCAAAAGTATTATTGACATAAATACCAAGTATTTCAGAACCGTCTAAAACGGCTCCATTTTTTATAGTAATTCCTATTCCTAACCCAAGAAATAATCCACCAAATATGGAGGTAAGAAGCTTATCATTTGTTACAACATCAAAAGTTTCTAACTGTATAGAAATAGCGAGGCCAATGATGGCTAATATAGATTTGATTACCATGGCTCTTGAAATTGAAAAATATGCTATAATCAAAAATGGGATACTCAATAAAACTAGGATAACAGAAGTATTGATATGTAATGTAGAATTAAGTAAGATAGCGATACCCGTAACTCCTCCGTCTAAAAAACCATTAGGTAATAAAAATGCTTTTAATCCAATACTAGCAAATATTACACCAATAGAGATTTGAAAATATTCGGATATTCTAGAAATAAATACTTTGGTCATTTTTGTGATTTTATAAAGGATTTTAGTTAACCCTTTGATATACAAAAATCAGTATTATTTAGCATATATTTTTATTTATATTTATGATAAAAAACATAACTATTTATTATGTTATAAGGTATGTGTAATAATCTTCTATAAATACCTTATTGATTAAAAAAATGAAACTTATCTTTAATTATTTCATCTTTTTGTTCCTCAACATATTTTAGGAAAGCTTCTGCGACTAAAGAAAACTTTTTGTTTTTTAACCAAATTAGATTCCAGATTGATTTTATAGGGAAACCTTGTACAGGAATGATTTGTAAACGTCCCGCTTCTAGATCGTTTCTGATGCCAATAAGAGGCATTATTGAATATCCTAATCCTGCAATTACTGCTTGTTTAACTGCTTCGTTAGAAGTTAATTCCATTTTTTTTCTAACAGGAAGATCATTTTTTTCTATATAGGTTTCCATAGTATGTCTGGTTCCGGAACCAGACTCTCTATAAATTAAAGGAAGTTCGGAAAATATGGATTTTTGATATTTTTTCTTTGTAAATTTTTCTGAGGTGTTACCTACTAGATACAATTGATTTTCCATAAGTTTTGTTTTTTCAATTTGTAGATGTTTCGGTAATACAGAAACAAGAGAAAAATCAACATTATTTTTTTCTAAACTATTAACAACCTGTTGCTTATTGGTTACATCAAGGATGAGGTCTACACCTTCGTGTTGTTTCATGAAATCTGATAAAAAATAGGGTATAATATATTTTCCGGTCGATACAACAGAAATTTTCAAAACACCGGATAGATGGCCTTGATACGCTTTTGTTTTGTAGCTAATTTGATTGACTTCATCTACTATTTTTTGAGCTGCAATTGCAATTTCTTTTCCAAAATCGGTGATATAAAGTTTTCTTCCGATAACTTCAGTAAGAGGAATAGGAAATTGATCTTGAAAATTTTTGAGTTGAATAGATACTGCAGGCTGTGTTAAATGAAGTTCTTCTGAAGCCTTCGTGATGCTTTCTTTTTCTGAAATTTTTAGAAAAATCTGAAGCTGATGCAATGTATAATTCATAAAAAATATTAATGACTAAGATAACAAATATAAATAAAAATATATGAAAAATCTATAGTAAATTGGAGTTATAATAAATGAATAAAAACTATAATGGTATTGATTTTTAGTAATTCAATATCATTTTTTAGTGATTAATTAATTTTCATTTTTAGCTGATTTTGAAAGTTTAATTTAAAATGTATTTCTATGGATTTATTAAAAAAAGCACGAGATTTTCAGAAAAGAAGTATGAGTAATATGAGTACAAGTGATCGAGTTTCTGCATCCAGAGAAGCGAAATTATTAGTATTAAGTATTAACGAAATTTATAAGAAAAGTAAAGATCCATATTTAATGGATATCATGAAATTGATTACAGAGAAAAAGCGCAAAATTGATAAAAGACTAAAAGGACGCTTATCTATTACATAATCTGAAAAAGAAAAAATGAAATTATGCAAAAGTTTGAATTAGTTAGAAAGCCGTAAAATGCCCACTGCGGTTATCCATTTGTGATACTTTCAGTATTAGTTGTTTTAAAAGTAGTTACTGAATTCAGTAACTACTTTTTTTATATTGTAAGTTATAAAAAAACCGCCTGTTTTCAGGCGGTTCGAATATTATCAAAATGATAATCAATTAGTTGAGAAAAGTGTTTTATTCTTATTGTGGCTAATTACAGTTTTGAACAAATTCCCATGGTTTTCCGTTTCCGGTGTTGGATACTGGAATATCTCCTTGAGTCCACCATTTTGCTTTATAAATAACATTGTCATAGAAAACTTCATTATCTGTTACATATGCAGTGGATGAGTTCCATTGGTTTACATTACAATTGTCATTTCCATCTCCGCCATCAGTATCGCCATCGCAGTTTTCTATAAATTCCCATGGCTTTCCATTTCCACTATTAGTTATTGGGTTATCTCCTTGAGTCCACCATTTTGCTTTATATACTGAAGTTTCATAAACTACTTCATTACCATTTGTATAAGCAACAGATGAATTCCACTGACTAGATGAACAACCAGAACCATTTCCATCTCCACCATCACCATCTCCGGTATATGGCGATTCGGGATAATTTTCAGCATTAGCAATTGCTTGTGCTTGAGAAGTTCCATTTAGAACTTGACTTGACACATATAAATACCCATAGGCAGATGATGAATTTTCTTCAAGTAACATTTGCCAAATCATAATACCATCTGTCGTACTTTTTGAAGAAATATGATCAGATAAGTCAGCCATATTTTGATAATTGTAGGTATAATAGGGGCCCCAGGGTTCATTGGGATAATGAGTACCTGCCGCAATTGAGAATCCATATTGATCTGCATAATGTTTATAAGAGTCGTACATAATTGTTCTGTTGCTAGCTGCTCCTGTATTATAACCTTGATAAGCAATTAAATCAATTTTATCACCTACTGCTTTTATTACGGGGATCATGTGACCTGTAGAAGCAAAGCCAAATAAACTTATTGCTTGATTTGGTGATGTGGCATTAAATAGGTTAGTATCGGATTCTCTAGTTACTGTATTTCTTTTACTATGAGCAAAAGGAGAAGAGGGATCATCATTGTTAAGGCCTCCTAAAGCTCCTGCACCTGCAGGTGCGCAGGCAATTACATATTGACCTTTAGGCATCAGTGCTCTAGATTCATTAAAAAAACTAATAAATCGCTGCACATTAATTGATTCCCCAATAGTCTGAAATCCGCCGTTAGGCTCGAAATCCCAGTCGATACCTTCAAAACCAATATCATCTACTAAATCTTTTATTTGTTGATAATTGATGTCGTAAGCAGCATTTGTGCCCCAGTAAGTTTCTCCACCTATAGAAAGAATTACTTTAATTCCTTTAGTTTTAAGAATAGATACAGATTCTTTTAGAGTTTGGCCATCATAAGGAGTTTGAATTCCGGTTCCTGTAATATCTAAAGATCCTTTTTGATATCGTAAGTTTGGTCTTGCAAAAGCCAGAAAGACATGAGTGACATGCTCGGGAATATCTCTAAGTTTGGATCCTTGTCCAGTTGTAGTCCAACTTTCTGACCAGGATGGGAAGTACCCTAAAATAATAGGTTCAGTGATTGCAGACCGATCGATTACCGGAGTGATTTCTTTAAGATTTTCCTCATCAAGAAAACTTTCATTAGTGCAAGACAAGAATAGTATCTGAATTAAGAAGATACATCCAATGATTTTTTTAAATGGTGTCATAAGAGTTTGTGTTTATATTGGTTTTAATTTGAAAGTGTTTTAACTATTTAAGGGAGAGACTTCTATTAGAATTCTCATAAAAAATCATTTTTTCATTAACAGTTTTATATTCTTTATCTAATTCCTTTCGATATTTTAGTTCTACAGTATTCCAATCAGATGCCCATCCTTTCTTGATATTATTTAGATATACAATTTTAAGTTTGTGTTTTCCTTTTTTAAGAGCAATAGAGCTCTCTTCAGGATGTTTTTTTATTGTTTTTTTGTAATCGATCACTAATTGATTACCAATCCATATTTGATCTTGTGTACTAGAAAAATAATATATTCCATCTTCTGGGATGTCGATATATCCTTCTAGAAATACTGCTTTAAAATTTTCTTTTTTAACTTCATGTCCCCAATCGAAGGTCGTATTTGCCTCTTTAATACTTTGTACGATTGATATTTTTGATGGAGTTTCTTTCCTGATATCATCTACACTTGAAAAGTGACCTTTTATCGTTTTTGTTTTTAAACCAGGAGATAAATCCATTGATTCTGATATAGGCGATAGATAGGATTGCTTAACAATGTCAATAGTTCTTGTTTTACTAATTTTTCCGTGTGGTAATATGGATGCAATTTTTAGAATAGATGTCTCATTAAATATGAGTGTTTTAGAGTATTCTTCACTTTTGTTGGTAGGATTAGACCCATCTGTTGTATAGACCATTTTAACAGGATGTGTGGTGTTAAATGGGATGGATATACTATCAATGAATACTATCCGATCAGAGGAAGGACCTTCTGGTAATGGAATGTGGTAATTTATTTCATGATGATCAAGAATTGGATATAAGCTGTTTAAGCGATTTAAGAAATTATTAAAATTCTTGTTTTTCTCTATAGTCCATCCTGTTTCTGCAATAGCAATTAATCTGGGGTATAATTGATATTCTGCGATTTTATCATTATCGGTTTGTTCAGCCCATAGATTTCCTTGTAATCCAAGAATATGATGTCTTCTGTGTTCTTTTATTGCTTGGGGTATTGGATTGTACGAATATGTTTTTTTTAATGGAGTATGTCCCCCAAATGCCATTGGCTCTACTTGTTTATTACCCTGATAAAAATTAAGATATACATAGTCCAATGGAGTCATAATTACATCATGACCTTCATTTGCAGCTTTTATACCTCCTTTTTCTCCTTGCCAAGACATAATGTTGGTAGTTTTTGTAATTCCTCCTTCTAGAATTTCATCCCATCCAACCATTGTTTTATTATACTTGTGTAGAATTTTTTCTACACGAGCCATAAAGTAACTTTGTAATTCTTTTTCATCTTTAAGTCCTTCTTTTTTGATCAGTTTTTGACATAATTCAGATTCTATCCAACTACGTTTAGGAACTTCATCTCCCCCAACATGGAAGTATTTATAAGGAAATAGAGCTACCATTTCTGTAATTACATTTTCTATAAAAACATATACCTCTTCTTTTCCTGCACATAGGATGTTATAATCCACACCCCATATTTCTCTTATTTCAAAAGACTTTTCTTTACAAGCTAATTCCGGGTAGGATGCAAGAATTGCTTTAGCATGTCCTGGCATATCAAATTCGGGAATCACATCAATAAATCGTTCCTTAGCATATGCAACAACTTCTTTTATATCCTCTTGTGTGTAAAATCCATGATAAATGGTGCTATTTTTATTACCCCTTTTGGCACCTATTTCTGTTAATTTGGGATATTGCTTTATTTCTATACGCCAACCTTGATCATCGGTCAAATGCCAATGGAATTTATTGATCTTTAATGTTGCCAAAAAATCCAACTGTTTTTTTATAAACTCTACTGTAAAAAAATGCCTAGAAACATCAAGTAATACACCTCTCCATTTAAAAGCCGGTTCATCTTTAATATCTATTGAAGGAATTATGACTTGTAAATTTTCGTGGGAGTCGTCATCAGAGACAAATGGTAGTAATTGCATTAAAGATTGGGCTCCGTAAAATAGACCTTTCGCTGTTTTTGAAATAATTTCAATATGATTTTCATAGGTTTTTAATAAGTAACCTTCTTCGGTTAATTCGACAGAAGGATCTATAACTAGATAAATGGAATTGTCTTTTTTTTGATCTGATGTACTAAGATGTAATCCTGTTTTTTCATAAATAACATCGATAAAAAACAAAGCAATTTTCTGGGTTTCATTGGTCTTTACAATGAAAGAAGTTTTTTTGTCAATTGTAAAAGTCCCTTGCTTTTCCAGCAATGATAAAGGCATTGGAGTAATTCTGGGATTTGTATTTACAGCAGTTGTTGGTGTGTTTTTTTCATGACAAGAAATAAAAAAGATAATGATTGATAGTATATAGAAAATGGATTTCTTCATTTGTTATATTGTTTTTTGTAGTGTATTCCTAGTAGAGATAATGTGATTAATAAGATTGTTTATAGGTTTTTTGATAAAACTTTTTGCCGTAAAACCTTTGTCAAGCAGTATTTTATTAATGATGTCCTGGGAATAGTATGCAATAGAACCAACAAAATGTATAGGGTTGTTTTCTAATTCTTTGGAATAAAGTGTCAAATAGTTGTCTATAAAAACTTTGATTCCATAGTATAACATTCTTTCTATAAAGGGATGATTTCGATGTTGAAACATGAAAAATGCATATGAGGCTAGGTATGCATTAGGTTGCCGAAGATCATATAAATTATAAAAGAGTTGCTCTAAATTGGAGCCAAACTTGGTTTCAAATTCTTTCGCAAGGCTTGAAGGCATTTTTTGTAAATAAAAACTTTTAAGCAATTCTTTTCCGAAGTAATTACCACTACCTTCATCCGCTAGTAAATATCCTAATGAAGGGGCATATTGTATTATTTTTTTACCGTCAAAGTAGCAGCAATTAGAGCCGGTTCCTAAAATAACAATTACGGCTGGTGTCTTTGTGGTAGCGTGTACAGCAGCAATAATATCCTCTTCAATATTTATTACCGTGAGATTTTTAAAGATAGATTGAAAAGATGATTTGACTTTTTGATTTGATGCTTCTGTGTTACATCCAGCTCCGTAAAAGTGTACTTCATTAATCAAATTTCTTTTTTTCGAAACTTCGGAAATCTCTAATAATATGCTTTCAATTTTGTTTTGTGATGTGTTTAATGGGTTGATTCCTATTGTTGTCTGTGAGAATACTTGTTTTCCTTGTGAGTCCATTAGAATCCAATCACATTTTGTAGAACCACTATCTGCTATTAATATCATAGACTCTAATCTTTATGGTTTGTTTTATAATTAAGAGCTTCTTGTTCATGATTTTTAACACACATTTTTAAAGTTTAAGAGTTAATAAAGTCAATGCTACGTGTTAAAAATAATGTCTTTTAAAAGCCTCAATAGCTTCATAATCAGCTAGCCCTAAATTATCGTATCGTTCCGCAGTATCTTTATTTCGTTCCTCTGCTCTCAGCCAAAATTCTCTCGAGTCTTCACCTTGAAACATTACTTTATCTTTTTGAGATTGGTGAAAAAGAATTGCATTTGTTTTTCGATTTACTTCATCTGGGCTTAATGGTACTGCCATTTCAATATCATGGATATCCCACTCATGCCAGGCTCCTCTGTATAGCCAAAGCCAACAATCATTCATGAATTTTTCATGCTTTATTATTGATATTGTTTCGAGAATTGCATCAAGACAAAGTTTATGTGTTCCGTGTGGATCTGCCAGATCACCAGCTGCATAGATCTGATGTGGTTTTATATGAGTTATAATATCCTTTACAATATTAATATCGGGAGTGTCAATAGGGTTTTTTTTCGCTCTGCCGGTTTCATAAAAAGGAAGGTTTAAAAAGTGAACTTTATGATCAGGAAGCCCCAAATATCTAGTAGCACCGTAGGATTCCATTGTTCGAATAAGACCTTTAGTTAATCTTACTTCTGGAGAATCAATATCTCCAGTATTTTTTGATTTTATAGCGTCTATTATATTTTTAAATATACTATTACCATCAGCTAAACGTTGTGCTACTTCTCCAAATTTTAAGGCTTCTTGATCAGTTACAGCAATATTCCCAGAGGTTTGATATGCAACATGTACATCATGACCCTGATCAATAAGCCTAGAGAATGTTCCTCCCATAGAAATTACATCATCATCAGGATGAGGACTGAAGATTAGTACTCTTTTTTGAGCAGGATTGGCTCTTTCCGGACGTTTAGCGTCATCAGCATTTGGTTTTCCACCAGGCCATCCTGTGATGGTGTTTTGTAAATGATTAAACATTTTAATGTTAAGTTCATATGCAGATCCTTCTAAAGTTAGAAGACTGGACATACCGTGATCATTATAATCTTTATCAGTTAGTTTTAACAAAGGTTTTTGCACTTCCTCACTTAACCATGTAACTGCTTTTAGTTTAAGTTTCGGTGTCCAAATACACTGATCTACTAACCAGGGAGTTTTAATTCTAGTAAGATCGGCTGCTGCTTCACTATCCAGAATAACGGTAATGTTTTTATGATCCTGTAAGAAAGAAGCTGGAATTTGAGGGGTCATTTCGCCTTCAATAGTTTTTTTTACGACAGATGCTTTTTTATGACCCCAAGCAAGTAAAAGAATACGTTTAGCTTTTATAATAGTGCTTATTCCCATAGTTATGGCTCTTTTGGGAACATTTTCTAAACCATTAAAATCTGATGCTGCATCTCTTCTAGTTATATGATCCAATGTTATAATCCTTGTTCCAGAATTACGATGAGATCCAGGTTCGTTAAATCCAATATGCCCTGTTCTACCAATACCAAGTAATTGAAAATCTAGTCCACCAAGTTTTTTTATTTTCATTTCATAATCGATACAGTATTGATCAATTTCTTCTAGATTAATATTTCCAGAAGGAATATTGATATTTTCTGGATTTATGTCAACGTGATCAAAGAGATGTTGATGCATAAAGTGATAATAACTTTGTTGATTATCTGTATCCATAGGATAATATTCATCCAGATTAAAGGTGATCACGTTATTGAAACTGAGTTCTCCTAATCTATATAATGTAACTAGTTCTTCATATACTTTTATTGGAGAAGATCCAGTAGCCAATCCTAGTACACAAGACTTACCTTCTTTTTGTTTTTGTTTTATTAAATCTGAAATTTCTAAAGCTGCCAATTTAGAAGCATAAGAAGAATCCTGAAATATTTCATTATGGATTTTTTCGAATTTGGTATCTTCAAATTTGCCAACTTGTCTGAATTTAATTTCTTTAATCATTTTTCTTTTTTAATAGTACCATATTGATTTATGGAAGGTTAATAAGAGTTTTTATTACATACTTATTCAATATCCCACCAGATAGAAGTTGTCATTGTATCTGGTCCTTGTCTATCTATAGCTTCTTTTACTTTTGTTTCATTTGCGACTAGTTCTGTGGTTGAATATTGTAATCTTTTTGGGACTGTTCCATTATTAGGTTCTGAGACAAAGAAAATAGCGTTGTCTGTTAATGTTGGGATAAGTTCTGTTCTTCTTACTAGAGACCAAGCTTCATATCCATTCATTAATAGTGCTAACCATCGTTGATTCCAGACAGCTTCTAATTGTTGTTCTGTTGATCCAGATAAAGTGGCGATAGGTTCGTTAATTATAAAAGTTTCGATATCACCAGCATCTACATCCCAAAACTTCATACTCGCTCTAATTCCTTCTTCGTAAAGTCCTTGTGGATTTCCAGAATACCCTAAAAGTGCTGCTTCTGCTTGTAGAAAGTAAGATTCTGCAGCAGTTAAAATTTGAGTTGGTACAACGTTAGCTACATCAGTTGTCGAAGTCCCGATGATTTTTTGAGATGGAATTGCAAGATTATCTCTTGGGATAATTCCTCTCATTGAAATTGCGGTACCTTCAAAAGTGTCATTTGGAGAAGGATCTGCTATCTGTGGGAGTCTAGGATCATTATTATCATTTAATAAATTCAAGTAACGATCTGAGAATACCCATTTAGAACCTAGTCCTCCAAATCCCCAGTAAACATCTTCGAAACTTCCATCAAGAAATGATAGTATCAACGCAGATTCGGATTTTTTTAATAGTGCTTCATTAGAGCTATCTATGAGGGTATTACTTAGACAATCATTAATAACTGTATCTATAAAGGATTGCTCACCTGCTTGTATAAAAGCATCTCTGGATCGTATTGCGATACGTAATCGCAAGGTATTAGCAAACGCCTTCCATTTTTGAGGGTCTCCATTATAAATGAAATCGCCATCTGCTCCAGCAATTATTTCTGATGAAGTGCCAATCTCATCCATTTGTGCTTTTAGGTCATTTAGGATACTGGTATAAATTTCTTTTTGAGCGTCATATGTAGGTTGAGGATTAGTCAAAATTAATTCGTCACCAATTACATCACTATAAGGGATATCTCCATAAATATCTGTCATTTTTTGATAAAACCACGACATCATAATTTTGGTAACTGCTGCACCATTAGTATCTTCAAGATCATTATAAGTACCTAGTAAATTTCTAATATTGAGGGAGACTTTTTGATATGATGCATCAAATATCGCATTAGTCCAACCTTGATTGTTTTGATAAGCATCTCCAGCAAACCAAGATCCTTCTGCATTGTAACTAAATTGATTTGCAAATTGGCTAGTATAGATTAAATTTCCTCTCCAGGTTAAGAAACGAGGTTCAGCAAATTCAAAATATTGTACTCCAGCCATAATACCTTCCACAGTTGCAGTTTGCGGGTCAATAGGGTTGGTATTTATTTCTTCAAAATCTTCAGTACAAGAAATAGTTGTAATAATTAGTATAAGAAAACCAACAAATAGTTTTATGATGTGTTTTTGAGTTTTCATAATTCTTTGTTTATTAATAACATTATTTATTTTAAAAAGTAAGATTTACTCTAAGTCCGTGGCTACTGGCAGAAGGAATTCCAAAAAATTCAACTCCACCAAAACTTGTATTGAAACCTGTTTCAGGATCAAAATTGTCAGTATTACTATGAAGTATGGCTAAGTTTCTTCCTACATAGCTTATAGATAGATTAGATAGATGTAGTCCTTTAATTGTTCTCTCAGGAAAAGTATACCCAAACGTTAGTTCTCTAAATTTAATGAAGCTTCCATCGTAGACCCAGTTTTCTGAAATTTGACCGACTCTACCCCAATATGTTTGAGGGTTTACACCTCTTTGCTGTACATTAGGATCTAATGTTCCATCAATCACTGCATTTTGAGGTAAGGAGATACCTTGTCCGCCAGAAAAGAATTCTCTTCCTTCTAATGTTTCGATCGCCGTACCTTGTGTATGTCTTTGTATTTCTGATAAGGAAAATACATCCCCACCAAACCTTGCGTCGAATAAGAAACTTAAAGAGAATTGTTTATAAGAAAAAGAGTTTCCCCAGTTTAAAAAAGCATCTGGAGCAACATCACCGATTTGAGATATTTCAGTATTAATTACTGGTAATCCGTTAGTATCGTAGATTACATTTCCATTATCATCTTTCGAGAATGTAGTACCAAATAAACCTTGAGCGCTAGAGCCTACTTCGGCCGCTACTTGAACCACATCATTAAATTGACGTATTAATATGTTTCTATCCACTCCTTGAGCTAATTCTTCAACTTTATTTTCGTTAGTTGTGAAATTTACGGTTGTAGACCATTTAAAGTTATCGGTCTTTATAATATCAGCGTCTAAAGAAAGTTCAAGCCCTTTATTTGTTACTAAACCAGCGTTGATTATTTGATTTGCTGCTCCACTTGATGGAGGAAGCGTTAATCGTAATATTTGATCTTCGGTTCTTATAGTGTAATATGTCGCAGAAAGCCCTATTCTGTTGTTTATAAAACGGGCATCTAAACCAAATTCAAGAGCATTTGATATTTCAGGAACTAAGTCGGGGTTGTTAAGTTCTGGCCCAGTTCCTGCCCCTTCTTCTGCATTTCCGAAAAAGAAAAAACGCTGGCCGTTAAAAAGATTAGATGATACATTATAAGTATTTACAAGAGAAAAAGCACCTGTGGCATTACCAGTCTGCGCAAAACTACCTCTCAATTTTAGATTAGAAAGTATTTCGTTGTCCTGTAATGATGGGAAAGCATCTGTTGCTACAAAACTTAATCCAACAGATGGATAGAAAAATGAAGCATCGTTTATTGGTAATGTAGAACTCCAGTCATTTCTCGCGGTAAATTCTGCAAATAAATAATTGTTAAATCCTATAGTCATAGATCCGAATATAGAATTAGAAGAATTTTTGGCATTACCAGGAACTACGCTAATACTCTCAAAATTGTTAAGAGAGAAAAAGTTAGGAAGTAAAAAAGTTTCTCCAATAGCTTGTAATGATCTAAAAGAGACATCAGAGTGACTAAACCCAAGTGTAGCTCCCAAGTTAAAATTATTACCTATGTCTGTATTGTAGGTAAAAATTAAATCATAATTATTGGTTCTAGCAGTAGAGTTGGTATCAGAAAATCTTCCGTTACCAGCAATGTCAAAAGCACCGAAAGGATTGAATATCTGCTGACTACTTGTGATGTGGTCTTGAGAAAGTCTCATTAATCCCTTTAGGCCTGGTGCGATATCAATATTTAGTTCTAATAGACTGATATATCGATCAACTTCATCTTCATTGAGCAGTGTATTAGAAGTGTAATATGGATTTGTAATGAAAGCTCCTGCCCAGTTATTGGGAGTGCCATCCGATTCTAAAAAGTTATCTCTTAACAATGTATTAGAAATATTTCTGGGCCTTAGAGAAAGAGCGCGAGTAATATTGGTTTGACCTCCTGTTAGTTCAGGTCGATTTCGTGCATCTTGATGGATATAATCAACCTTTCCGAGGATCTTTAACCAACTTGTGATAGAAGCACCAGCTTTGATACTAAAGTTTTGACGTTTTAAATTACTTCCAGAGACTATGGACTCATCATCTAATCTGGAATAACTAAACCTATAATCAAATTTTTCTGTTCCTTGTGAAACTGCAACTGAATTTAAAAAAGAAAACCCACTCCTGAAAAAATCTTTAAAATCATTGTCATTCGCAGAATAACTGGCAGTTCCAACTCCATCAAAACGCTCTCGTTGTGTTCCATCTAACCTCGGTCCAAAACTACTACCATTGGTGATATCGTATACTAGTTGATTTGTTGAGGTGTCAAACAAACCTTGACCATATTCATTTTGAAATTTAGGGGAAACCAATATAGAACTTGCAGTAATCGAAGAGTTTATTTCTACAGTGGGCTTGTCAGAACGTCCTTTTTTAGTGGTAATTACTAAAACACCATTTATTCCTCTAAATCCATAGAGTGCTGTAGCATTTCCACCTTTTAGTAAGGATATGTTTTCGATATCATTAGGGTTTAGATTAGATAGTGTGTTACCATAATCAAGTCCAGAAGCAAAATCTCCCTGACCACCTTGATTATCATCTATAATAACACCATCCAATACAATTAGAGGTTGATTGTTAGCTCCTAAAGAACTGATTCCTCTAATATTAATTGATACAGATGAACCAATTCCACCTGAGTTAGAATTGATATTTACACCCGCTAATTTCCCACGAATCGCTGATCCAATATTAGGATCTGCTGTTTGTGTAATTGTTTCAGATTTAAGTTGTTGTACTGAATACCCTAGTTTTTTTGATTCTTGTCGTATACCAAAAGCTGTTATTACTACATCCTCTAGTTGTTCTGCATCTTCTTCTAGACCAATATTTATGGTGTTTGATGAGCCAATAGATTTTTCTACGGTTTTAAATCCGATATAAGAAAATACCAGAATATCACCTGTAGAAGCATTAATTGTATATGCACCATCAAAATCGGTTTGTGCTCCGGTAGAAGTTCCTTTCACAATAACATTTACTCCAGGTAAGGGTGTGTTATTTACCGCATCAGTTATTATTCCAGATATTTTTTTTTCCTGAGCGAGAACTCCGATTACTAAAAATAAAAATGAAATTAAAGTTAATTTTTTTTGCCTCATGTTTTCCTTTTATTGATTATTTGCGTTGTTCTAAATTAATAGTTTGAAGGTTTTCTTTTTTTTTTTTTATCCCAACAACAGCATTTTGATAATGAACGACATATAACCATAGATAACCGTTGCTACAGGTTTTTGGAACCAAACATTTTTTTGTTTTTTATGATATTTAATGATACTTTTTCACAGTTTTTTAATAAAATTAACACTGTTCTGTGCTAAAAACTGATAAAAATGTAATCCACGAAGATGTGGAAGAAAAAACAATTAAAACGAAGTATCATATCTATTTTTGGATGACATACTTTCTTTTTAATGTGATAAGATGGGGTAGTTATTTTAATGATTACTGGTATTCTTTTAAATCCAATTTAGTAGAATTTCCATTACACCTTGTAATTGTTTATTTCAATATAAATTACCTTATCCCAAATTATTTATTGAAGAAAAAATATACGATGTATGTTACTTTTTTGCTTTTAAGTTTAGGGGTTCATTATGTGGTAAGGTCAGGGTTGAATTATTGGCTAATTACAGAAAATATTTGGCCTGAAGCCCAAGGAGAGAATGCACCCTTCGGTCTTAATCACATCATAGCGGTAGTATTAGGAGAATTATATGTTCTTGCATTAACTTTTTCTATAAAAATCAGTGTTGACTTTATTCTGGAAAGAAACAAGACTCAGCAATTAATAGCATTACAATATAAAACCGAGTTACAATATCTTAAGGCACAAATTCAACCACATTTCTTTTTTAATACGTTAAACAACTTATATGCGTTAACAATACAAAAGTCTTCGAAAGCATCAGACGTAGTTGTTAAACTATCAGAATTTATGCAGTATATTATATATGATGCTAGTAAAAAGAAAGTTTCTTTAATACAAGAGATACAGTATATTGATAATTATATTGAGTTAGAAAATATAAGATATGGAAACGAGATTAAGACGGAAATTAACATCGTTGGGTGTATAGATGATGTATTAGTAACTCCGCTATTATTCCTGCCATTTGTAGAGAATGCTTTTAAGCATGGTTTTAAGGATACAGGAGAGATGAGCCTATTAGTTTCATTTGAAGTAAATAACGATACATTGATTTTTGTGTCTGAGAATAGCTATGGTAAAGAGGCTTCTTCAAATTCTAAGAATGGAATCGGAATAAAAAATGTCGAAAGAAGATTACAACTTTTATATAATGAAAATTATGAGCTAATAGTATCTAATGATAATAACCTTTATAAGATTACCCTTAAAATCCCAACCACATGACCATAAAAAGTATCATAATTGATGATGAACATTTGGCAATAAGTATTATTGAATCATACCTTAAAGAGTTCAAAAACATCGAAGTTATAGGTGTGTTTAAAAACCCTTTGGAAGCGCTGCCCTTGCTTGAGAATGGTGGTGTTGATGTAGTCTTTTTAGATATAAACATGCCAAGAATGAATGGTTTAGAATTCTTAAAAACACTTAAAGAATATCCACAAATCATCATTACAACTGCATATAAAGAGTATGCAATCGAAAGTTATGAATTAGAGGTTCTTGACTATTTAGTGAAACCTATACCTTTTAGCAGGTTTTTAAAATCAATAAATAAGTTAATGGCTAGATTAATAACACTGGACAAAGGCAAGCCTTTTGCTGAATTTGAACAAGCCCCTCATGTTTTTTTGAAAGTAGATAAAAAACTAATTAAGATTTTTCTTCGCGATATTCTTTATATAGAGAGTTTAAAAGATTATATAAAGTTGCGTAGTGTAGAAGGAACCTATATTTCTCATAAATCTTTAGCAAGTATAAGTGAGGAACTACCCTCCGAAAATTTTATTAGAATACATAAATCATATGCCATAGCAATTGATAAAGTAAAATCTGTAGAAGGTAATCTTGTGGAGATTGGCGATAAGAGAATTCCAATCGGTCGTAACTACTCAATTCACGCTAAAAAACAAATATTAAAAAACAAAGGGAACCTACTCAATGGATAAGTATCTATATTGCACAAAAAGAGACCTTTTAATAATAAAAATACATCTGTAATTTTAATACAACTGACATAACCAATAATACAGCAAATATATTCACATGAAACTAAGCACACTTGATTACTCAATTATAATAGTTATTCTACTGACTACACTTTTTATAGGAGTAATAGTATCGAAAAAAGCAGGAAAGAGTACCTCAGAATATTTTTTATCAGGAAGAAATATGCCTTGGTGGTTACTAGGGTTCTCTATGGTAGCAACTACCTTTTCTACCGATACTCCTAATTTTGTAACAGATATTGTTAGAAAAGATGGAGTTTCTTCAAATTGGATGTGGTGGGCGTTTTTAATTACAGGTCTTTTAACTGTTTTCATATATGCTAAATTATGGAGAAGGTCTAACGTAAGTACGGATATTGAGTTTTATGAATTAAGGTATGGAGGAGCTCCTGCCATTTTCCTAAGGTCTTTTAGAGCTTTATATTTAGGTCTTGTATTTAATGTTTTCGCAATGGCTGGTGTCACTCTTGCTGCGATTAAGATTGGTAGTATTATGCTTGGTTTAGAACCATGGGAAACTATAGTTTATGCAGGAATAATTACTGTAGTATTTAGCGCGTTAGGAGGTTTTAAAGGAGTAGTTTATACTGATTTTTTATTATTTTTCATAGCAATTGGAGGTGCAATAGGAGCAGCATATTATTTAGTAAATATTCCTGAAGTTGGTGGACTTCAAAATTTAATAACACATCCCAATGTGGCGGATAAACTATCGTTATTACCAGATTTTAATGATAAGGAAGCACTTATTACACTATTAATTATTCCCTTAGCAGTTCAGTGGTGGAGTTCTTGGTTTCCAGGAGCAGAGCCTGGAGGAGGAGGTTATATTGCACAACGTATGCTAGCTGCTAAAAATGAGAACCATGCAATAGGAGCAACATTTTTCTTTAATATTATGCATTATGCTTTACGCCCTTGGCCGTGGATATTAGTAGCATTAGCTTCGCTTATAGTTTTTCCTGACATAGCAAGTATTCAAGAGGCTTTTCCAAATGTAACTGAGGATAAATTAGGACATGATTTAGCGTATTCAGCAATGCTAGCAAAATTGCCAAGTGGTCTTTTGGGATTGGTATTTGCTTCTTTGATTGCAGCATATATGAGTACTATATCTACACATCTTAATTGGGGGTCGTCTTATATTGTAAATGATTTTTATAAGCAACAAATAAAGAAAGATGCATCAGAAAAAGAATTGGTAATGGTAGGAAGAATTTCGACTGTTGTGCTTATGATATTAAGCGCATTATTTGCATTGTATCTTAAAAATGCAAAACAATTATTTGATATTATAATAATGTTTGGAGCTGGTACTGGACTTATTTTTATTCTTAGATGGTTCTGGTGGCGCATCAATTCTTGGAGTGAGATTTCAGCGATGATTATTTCGGGAGTGGTATCTTTAATATTCGCTTCTCCTGTTGGAGATTATTTTTTTGGTGATGATGCAATTATGTCAAGCTGGGCAAAACTTCCGAGTATAGTGTTTATAACTACAGTTGTTTGGATAAGTGTAACATTTTTAACAAAACCAGAAAGCGATAGTGTTTTACAAAATTTTTATAAAAAAATACAACCAGGAGGACCTGGTTGGAAGAATGTTATTACAAAGGCAAAAGAAAATAATATAGATATCGTAAATAGTTTAGAAGGATGGAGTGTGCCGTCTGGAATTCTGGCATTATTATTAGGATGCTTCTTAGTTTATGGAGTATTGTTTACGACAGGACACATAATTTATGGGAATTTACAAGAATCATTAATTCTTGGATCAGGAACCATAATTGCAGGTGTTTTATTGGTAAGAGTTTGGAGGAAAATAGGTAAAGACCTTATTGTCTAATTCTAATAAACATTGAACTTAATTTTAAGAGAGGAATAGCATTTAGATATCTAAATGCTATTCCTCTTTTTTATACAAACCCTATTGATTTTTTCTAAATATATCAAAATTACGGTTATAGGATTTTTGCTTCATAATATCTACAAAATGATGTCATTGATCCAATTAGTTTTTTGGCCTATATAGTTCTTTATACTTTAAGATCAGTTTAACATAAACTGTTGAAAACTTAAAACACAAATCATCATGAAACTATTAAAACCTTTACTAAAGAAAAACCCTTTTCATTTTGGCTCTTGGAAAGTGCCATTACTAATCTTATGTTCCTTTTTCGTAGGCTTAACCTGGGGACAAGTAAATACAGGAGGAACCGCAACAACATCAAATCATCAAAAGCAGGTGATTGGATATATCACAAATTGGGATGCCTGGAAAGCCGCTAGTGCAGGAGTTCCCTCTGCAGGTGCATTAACACAGCTTAATATCGATTATTCGAAATATACGATCCTTAACTATTCCTTTTTTGGTGTAGCAGTTGATGGATCTTTACACAGTGGAGATTTAAGAAACAAAAACATATATCAACCTGGAGCAATTCAGGAACCCGGAGACATTCTATTTACGGATATATATAGTAGCTGGGATATGTATTTGTTGTTTGGAGAATTAGAAGTAATACAATACATAAGCCCAGATGTAAAAGAAAGAGCAGAGGCTTATGGATTTGAAGTTGAGGTGGGTGGAGCTACGTGGAATCATCCTGGATGGGGATTGAGTGGCCAATTACCATTACCGCTTCCTAAAGAAGGTGGAGCAAAAGGATTGTTAGAATTGGCAAAAGAAAATGGAGTAAAAGTAATGGCTTCTATAGGGGGATGGAGTATGTGTAAGCATTTTCCTGAAATGGCGGCGGACCCTGTTAAAAAAGCTCGATTTATTGAAGATTGTAAAAGACTAATTAATATGGGGTTTGATGGAATAGATTTGGATTGGGAATATCCAGGTCCTTATCCTGGAATGAATTTTACGGGAACAAATGCAGATTACCCAAATTTTGCATCCTTGGTAGAAGAGATTAGGGCAGCAATAGGTCCTGATAAATTGATTACCGCTGCGATGTCTGCAGATCCAAAAAAGCTAGAAGGATTTGATTGGAACCGACTAGATAACTCTATGGATTACTTTAATATGATGACCTATGATTTTAATGGAGGGTGGTCTAATATAGCAGGTCATAATGCTCCAGTATATCCATATGATGGTGCAGAAGTACCAGATTTTAATTGGCAGTCTACGTTAACTGCAATGCAATCCATGGGGGTGCCTTCAAATAAAATCAACTTCGGGATACCATTTTATGGAAGAGGAGTTGTAACTGATGGTAATGCTACGTTAAATGCGCCAACAGTTAAGAGAAATGTGACAATACAACCAGATGGTCCTGTTAGTACAGCTGCAGATTATACCAATTGGCCACAGGATGTATATGATGGTACGCCAAATCATTTTTTTATCAAACAAAAAACAGAAGGCGGAAATGGCTGGACAAAAAAATGGGATGACCAAGCAAAAGTCCCTTATTTGACTAAAGGTAATTTTTTTCTTAGTTACGATGATGAAGAGTCTATTGGGATTAAAGCACAGTACATTAATGACAATAATCTTGCTGGAACAATTGTATGGACGGTGTTCGGAGACTTGGAGATAAGTGGCTCTTTTCAATCATTTGGAACTAAGTTGAAGAGATGGTCTAACGTGAAGTCACCATTAATAAATAAAGTGAATGAAGTATTTGCTAATGGAGGAGATCCAGATCCAAATACAGCACCATCGGTAGCTATTAGTTCTCCCTTAGATAATGCGAATTTTGAAGAAGGGAATGCTATTACAATTGAAGCCAATGCTAATGATATTGATGGAACAGTAACTAAAGTAGAATTTTATGTTGGAACTCAGAAAATAGGTGAAGATATATCAAGTCCTTATCAAGTAGTTTGGAATGGAGCTAATGAAGGTAGTTACTCTTTGACAGCTAAAGCTTACGATAATGATAATGCGAATACAACTTCTTCTTCGATTTCTATTTTTGTGTCCGGTGGAGATTGCTCCGATAGCCAAAATAATTTTAAAGTAGTTGGATATATGCCAAGCTGGCAAGGAAGTGCAAATACAATACAGTACGACAAATTAACACATATTAATTATTCGTTCTTACTCCCTAATAGTGATGGTAGTCTACAACCTCTTGATAATGTTGCAAAAATGCAACAAATCGTTAGTCTTGGACATGCACAAGGAGTTAAAGTGTTGATTGCTGTAGGAGGATGGATGGATGGTAATGATTCCCCGTTTAGCACATTAGCCGCAAATCCAACGACGAGAACTACTTTTATAGACAACCTGGTGAATTATGTAAATCAATATAATTTAGATGGTGTAGATATGGATTGGGAATATCCCCGTGAAGGTAATGAACCTCAAAATTTTGAACTTTTAATGCAAGAACTTGGTCAAGCAATGCATAGTAGAGGGAAATTATTAACCTCGGCCGTAGTCGTTTCAGGTTGGAATGCAGATGGGATTCTTAGTGGAGTTTTTGATGATGTAGATTTCTTAAATATTATGGCATATGATGGTCCTGATCACGGAGCTATGACTCAAGCTCAAGGTGGATTAGATTATTGGCTTGGTCGTGGATTACCAAAAGAAAAAGCAGTATTAGGAGTACCTTTTTATAGCAGACCGCAAGCACAAAGTTATGCTTCATTGTTAGCTCAAGGAGCAAGCCCTAATAGCGATTCTTTCCAAGGAAATAATTATAATGGTATTCCTACTATAAAAGCTAAAACCGAAATGGCGCTGAATCGAGCTGGAGGTATTATGATATGGGAGTTGTCTCATGATACAACGGATCAACAAACATCTCTTTTAGCAGCGATTAACCAGGTTGTAGGAGATCCTTGCGACCCAGGTAATATAAAGCCGGTAGTTAGCATTACATCACCGACTAATAATGCAAATATCGAATTAGGAACTATAAACCTTACCGCTACGGCTTCTGATCAAGACGGAACAATAAGTAGTGTCGTATTTACTATTGCAGGTAAAGATATCTCAGCAACTGCTTCTGATAATATATATTCAGCTAGTTGGATTCCAGATTCTGAAGGGCCATATACTATTGTAGTCACCGCTACGGATAATGATAATGCATCAACGACTAACCAAGTTAGTGTAACAGTTACTTCTGGTGATACTGGAGGTTGTACTGCTCCTCCATACGTAAATGGACAAGTATATGTTGGAGGAGATACAGTCTCATATCAAGGAAATGAATATCGTGCTAAGTGGTGGACACAAAATAATGATCCCGTTACGAACCGAGAGAATGTTTGGGAATTATTAGGACCATGTACTGATGAGAATAACCCGGATGGAGGAGTTATAGCTGGAGGACCTTTTGTATTTACGGTAGGAGATGGTATCGCGGACAATGTTTCTGGGATTACACTGAGTGGTAATAGTGGTATGAATTCGCAATGGGTTATTACTGATGAACAAGGAAAAATACTTGGATTACCAGTATCACCAGAGCAAGTAAATTTTGACGGATCAGGACCTGGTATTTGTTTAATATGGCATCTAAGTTATGAGGACGGTTTAACTGGGTTATCCGCAGATAATAATACTTCAGGATTACAGGGGGCTTTTGATTTTTCAAATTCTATTACAGTTACAAGAAATTCAGTAGGAGATAATAATCCAGAAGGAGGAGTTATAGCTGGAGGACCCTTTGTATTTACAGTAGGAGATGGTATTGCAGATAATGTTTCTGGTATTATGCTGAGTGGTAATAGTGGTATGAATTCGCAATGGGTTATTACCGATGAACAAGGAAAAATACTGGGATTACCGGCATCACCAGAGCAAGTGAATTTTGACGGAGCAGGAGTAGGTATTTGTTTAATATGGCATTTGAGTTATGAAAATGGTCTGATAGGATTATCCGCAGATAATAATGTTTCAGGATTACAAGGATCTTTTGACTTTTCAAATTCTATTTCAGTTACAAGAAATGCAGTAGGAGGAGATTGTACAGAACCACAATATGTAGAAAATGGTGGATATGTTGCAGGTAGTCAAGTTGAGAATGCTGGAAATTTATATGAGTGTAAACCTTATCCATTCTCGGGATGGTGTAATGGAGCCGCGTGGGCATATGCACCTGGAGAAGGAACCTATTGGCAAGATGCATGGACTCTCATTGGTGAGTGTGGTGATGGAGATACTGGAGGAAATGAAGCTCCAACTGTATCCATTACGCAACCTGCAAACGGACAGTCATTTACTGCAGGAAGCACAATTACAATTAATGCCTCAGCTTCAGATAGTGATGGGAATGTAACAAAAGTGGAGTTTTTAAGAAATGGGACTATAATAGGAGAAGATACAACAAGCCCTTATAGTTTTACTTGGAACAATGCTTCTACAGGAAATTATATACTTACTACAAGAGCAACTGATGATGATAATGCCACGGGAGAGGCTACAGTAAATATTTCTGTAGGATCTGTACCACCACCTCCACCAGGTGGAGATTTGCCAAAAAGAATCTTGGTAGGATATTGGCATAATTTTAATAATGGATCTTCAATTCCAAAGCTAAGAGATATATCTGATAAATGGGATGTGATTAATATCTCTTTTGCAATTCCAACTGTGCAAAATGGAGCTACCATGACTTTTACTCCAGATCCAGAGATCTATTCAAACGCTCAAGAATTTAAAAATGATGTGGCTTTATTACAAAGTAGAGGTAAAAAAGTATTGATCTCTATGGGTGGGGCTACCGGTGCGGTAGATGTAGATAGCCCAGCAGATGCGCAAGCTTTTAGTAGCTCTATGACCAGTATTATTAATGAGTATGGTTTTGATGGTATGGATATTGATTTTGAAGGTACTTCAATTTCTCTGGCACCGGGAGATACTAGTTTATCAAACCCGACTTCTCCAAAAGTTGTAAATCTTATAACTGCTTTTAGATCAATTCTTTCTCAATATGATATGTCGAAATTTATTCTGTCAATGGCTCCTGAAACTGCCTATGTACAAGGTGCGATTGGCCAGTATGGTGGTATTTGGGGAGCATATCTTCCATTAATCTATGCACTACGTACTGAAATGGATTACATTCACGTTCAGCATTATAATACGGGTAGCATGTTAGGATTAGATGGCAGAGCTTATTCTGCTGGAAATGCAGATTTTCATGTGGCGATGGCCGAAGTATTATTGCAAGGCTTTACATTAAGTACAGGAGAACAGTTTCCTGCATTACGACCTGATCAAGTTGCCATAGGATTACCAGCTAGTCCATCGGCGGCGGGAAGTGGATATACACCAGCCGCAGAAGTGCATAAAGCATTAGATTATATTATCAAAGGACAATCTTTTGGCGGACAATACACGTTGCGAAATCCTTCTGGATATGCTAACTTTAGAGGTCTAATGACTTGGTCTATTAACTGGGATATTGTTGCAGGTTTTGGATTCTCAGATCCTCATCGAACTTATTTAGACGCCTTAGATCAAAGATCTCCAGAGCAAGAATTACTTGAAAAAGAAAGTTTAAAAATGTATCCTAATCCTTTTAGTTCAGAGGTTACTATTACTTTCAAATTAGGTAAAGACAAATTAGTCAATGCCGTTATATATAATCAGATTGGGGTTAAAATCGCCGTATTGAAAGATAATGAAAGGCTTTCTTCTGGAAATCAAAATATGAAGTGGGATACAGATGGTATTCCTAGTGGAATTTACTTCTTAAAACTTAGAATAGGTAAAGAAGTAAAAACAATGAAACTGATTAAACAGTAGCATTTCTCCCTAATTTTTTTGTAAAATTCACCTCTCTTATGTGTTAAAAATTTAGAGAGGTGAATTTTGTTATTTACATTAGTTTCTTAGTTATATATGTTTATTGAATTTTTACAGATACGGGATCAATTCTAAGCTTTAAAAAATCAAAATGTTTAGATTTAATTTTCCTTTTTTAAAATAGAAATCCCAAATATCCCCTGAAAGTAGACAAGTATAACAACTATAGTTGCAAGAATAGAAGGATAAAATAGTTTTATACTATCTTCATTCTGATCTATTGAGTTTAATAAATCCGTATAAGTTAAAATGATATAAATTGACAAAAGGATTACACTTACAATAAGTCCAGCTTTTACTTTATGTCTTGTTTTTATCAATACTTCTTGATAGTTTTTTTCCTTTTTTACTATATCCATAATATTATCTTCTAATTCAGGGTGAGTAGCATAAATTGGATTGTATTCAGTAAGTGTATTATGTATGTTTTGATCTGTTTTATCCATTATTTAGATTATTATGTTGAATAGAAAGTGCAAGAAAACTCTTTCGTGCTCTATGTAGTAATACTTTTATATTTGATTTGGTGAAACCTGTAATTTTTTCTATTTCTGGAATAGACTCTTCGTGTAAGTAAAACAATTTCAATAGTAAAGCTTCTTTGGGTTTCATAAGATTTAAAGTCTTTTTAATTTCTAATTTTTGATCCTTTTTTTCAAAGTTTTCAATTGCTTCATTAAAAGATACTGAATAATCAAAAGGGTCATCCATAAACGTAATGAACTCCTGTGTCCGTTTATTTTTCTTTATAAATTTTAAGGATTCATTTACTACAATTTTATACAACCAAGTCGAAAATTTTGCGTCAGAACGATATGATCTTAAGGCTTTAAATGCTCTTATAAATGAATTTTGAACAACATCATTCGCGTTAAACTCGTTTTTTACCATAGAAATTGCAATTGAATATGCCATTTCCTGATATGTCTTTATAAAATACACAAAGGCATTTTTATCTCCAGAGAGTACTTTATCTATATGCGCTTTGTCTGGTATAGAATTCAATTACTTTTCTTTTTACTGATATAAAAAGAAATCAGAAAACCGATTCCTCCAAATAGTAATAGAAAACCCGGGATGATTACATATTCTGGAATTTTAGTGTATATACTGAATAAGTAGGATGTAAATACAGCTGTTGCTAGCGAACATAAAAGTATTCCAATGTTTAAAAAAATATTACCAGAATCCTTAAACTCTTGGTCAATCATTCCACTTTCAATTTTTGCCATACGCTCCAAGTGTTTACTTTTTATGATATAGAAAATTGAAAATACAGCGGCGGCTATCAATGCTATTACAACTATTGCTACAGGATCATTCATTTTATTTTCATTTTTAATATTAATATATATCCATAGGATACCCATAATTAGCTAAAGGTTACAAAAAGTTGAAAAAATAAAATTCAATTATTTGTAACCTTTATGAATATTGAAGTATCAGATTAACAAACAGAAAATTAATACTTAAGAGAATTAGTTTGTTTAGTTCTATTTGCGCAATCATAGAAACTATTTAATTATTTAATCAATACTTAATAATAACTATCATGAGACATCTTATAATAATTTTAATAGCCTTTCCCTTATTTACATTTGCACAATCTTTTGATTCTTCGAGGTTGGTAGATTCAATTATATCCGAAATTGATCCAAAAGGTCCTGGAGTTGCAATAGGTATAGTCCAAGAGGATAAACTTAGCTTTTCAGTAGCTAAAGGAATGGCAAATTTGGACTATAACCTACCAATATCGAATTCAACTAATTTTAGATTATCTTCCTCCTCCAAGCAATTTACGGCTGCTTGTATTATTCTTTTGGCAGAACAGAACAGGCTTAAATTAGAAGATGAATTGTCAAAATTTTTTCCAGAATTTTCCGAAAATATTGGAAATGTTACAGTCAGACAACTGTTAAATCATACTTCGGGTATTAGAGATTATATGTCTCTTTTAATGCTTAAAGGATCTAGACAAATGGATTTCTTTAATAGTTTTATTGGGGAGGATCGTGATATTATGGATGTAGTTTCGAATCAGAAGGGACTTTCTTTTGATAGTGGAGTAGAGCATAGTTATTCTAATACTAATTATTGGATTCTGGGTGAAATAGTGGGAAAAATTACAGGAAAATCATTAGGTGATTATGCTAAGGCTAACATCTTTATGCCTTTAAAAATGACAAACACTTCATATGTAGAAAGAACAGGTCAATTGGTTCCTAATAGAGCTGCAGGTTATGTGAGTGAATGTCCTGATTGCCCAAGAGAGGAATATCGTTTTCAAGCAGCTACTGTGGGAGATGGAGGGGTTGTTTCTAGTATTGATGATTTAGTATTATGGGAAAATGAATTTCATAATCAGAATTTGTTTTCCAAGAAATTTTGGTCAATGATGCTAACTAATGGTATGCTAGAAAACGGAAAGGAAATATCCTATGCTTCTGGGTTGATAAAAGGAGAACAAAATGGACAGAAAATGATATCTCATAGTGGTCAAAATCCGGGTTTCAGTTCTGATTTAATTAGATTTCCTGATCATAACTTATCTATAATAATTCTTGCTAATCAAAACTGGTATGATATAAGGTCATATGCTATGCAGATAGCAAATTCTTTTTTTCCTCCTAAGGATAAACCTAAGAAGTCAGCAGAAAATCAAAAATTGAAACCTATAAAATTAACATCTGTAGCATTGGATAAATTCGTTGGAGATTACCGTTTTATAGAAACTAATGAACATAGAACGATAAAAAGAAATCAGAATCAACTTTTTTATGTCCGTAATAATGGTCCTACCAGTAAATTAGTTCCTCTGGGAGAAAACAAGTTAACTTTTGAAGACAGGCCAAATGTAATTTTAACGTTCGATTTTAAAAATATTCAGAAGAAAAATATAGTGTGGAATGATGGTCCAATTACATTACATGCTGAGAGTTATACTAAAACATTATTGGATATTAGTGAGTTGAATCTTTTTAGCCAGAAATACAGAAATGATGAATTAGACCTAGAGTTTAGGTTGAAGATGGAAGATGATCAACTTGTTTTTCCAATTTTTAATCAAAAACTTCCTTTGGAGGCCGTTAAAAAAGATGAATTCAATGCTATGGGAATGTTTACGTTAAGATTTGAAAGAAGTAAAACTGGAAAAATCATAGGTTTTAATCTTGATGCTCCTAGAGCAGCTAATATAGCTTTTACAAAAATAGAGTAGTTACAGGATCATATATTCTTCAGTAAACAAAAAGCTTCTTGTTATAAGAAGCTTTTTGTTTTAAAAATAAATTTAAGGCATACGATCTAGTTTTATCATATATTTCAATTTTAAAAGTGTCGTAAAATTCCCTTTATTTGGCGGTTTTAAGATAGTTTGTAGACATAACCTATAGTAATTTTGATGTAAGTAATCATAAATTAAATGTGGTATGAAGGCAACTAGTATAATCAAACATGAGAAAAACTTTTTTGATACTGGTCGAGACTCAGCTGGAAAAGAATTTTTATTAACTCATAAAGAGGTTCCAATTCAAGGCGCATTGGAGATGATGTCTTATACACAATGTAGACCTAAAAATGGAGACACATCTTTTTATATTCAGGAAAAACATACCAAAAAACAAATAGTATTACATTATACTGCGGGCTATTTGAAAGGGGATGTAGCAGCTTTGTCTAAGCCCAATTACAGAGTCTCTGTGCCTTTTATTATTGCTAGAAATGGCACCATACTTAACTTGTGGTCTTCTGCATATTGGGCGTACCACTTAGGTTCAAAAGCAATAGGAGGAAATACCAAAGGAGGTAAAAGAACCATCGGAATCGAGATGTCTAATATTGGGTTTTTAAAAAGAATTGGAGATCAATTAGTAACCGTATATAATGATACTGATGTGTATTGTCATGTAAGCGAAACTAAGTTTTATGGAAAGTTAGATATACCTTTTCGTGGGGAACAATATTTTGCCACATATACCGCTAAGCAGTATAAAAGTTTACTGGTATTACTTAGGTATTTAACTTCAGAATATGATATTCCTACAACGTTTTTACCGGAGGATAAACGATATGATATAGTGGCAGAAGAAGAGTTGGTAAACTTTAGGGGAATTACATCTCATGTTAATTATAGATCTACTGGTAAATGGGATATAGGTCCTGCTTTTGATTGGGATTTAATTATCAGTGGTTTACTTGGTTTTTAAAGTCGGAAAATTACTAGAATTAGCCGTTTTTGTCATAACAAGATAACGTTGGTTTACTATAATTTTGAATTGGAATAATCCCTATAATAGTTCATAAAAACTCCCTAGACATGAAAAATAAGTATGTGTATTTGATTAAGTTTTGCATATTAATTATGCTATATAGTTGTGCAAGCTATGGTCCGAAAAATAAAGACCTGTCTTTGGTTTTGTCTAAGACCCAGCAAGCTATAAGTGGGTTAGAAGGAAAAATAACTACTACAAATGATAATAATCTAAAAGCAGCTTATAATGAATTGATAGAAAAGAGCGCTACACTATTTCCTGTTTTAGAAAAGTGTAATGATAAATATGCGCTTACTCCAGCGTATGTATCAACTTTAGAAACTACGGAATATACCTTAAGAAATCTAAATGAGCAGTATGAAACAACAACGGATAAAACATTTGTTTTAAAAGCAATATCAAAAGATTATGAAGCTAAACTGCAGACCATAAAAAACACAGCACAAAATAATGCCACGACAACTATTAAAGTGATGGTAAACTCAAGTGAAAATGAAGGTTTTTTTGTTTTCGGGAAATTATCTTATGAGCAGGATTTGGATATTAAACGCTTTCGATTTAATCAACCAACACAAAATGCTTCTCTAGATTTTGTCCCTGGATATTATCTGTTTTGGTTAGAAAAAGATGGTTTAATAGGAGAACCAGAACTCCATCTAATTATGAGTAATTCTGGTGAAGAAGAAAAACAGCTAGTATTAAAAACCCCAAAATAAGTATACGATGCTAGTAAATAGATTAAAAGAAGTTTGGAAAGAGATAACATTATTAAGTACCTGGATTGCATCTATTACAGGAGCATTTATTATTCCGCTACCTTCTTGGTATGCTACAGATGATAATACTGCTTTTCTTATGAAATTTGGAGTTTTTATCGCGACTGCATTAGCTGGATTTTTGATTTTATATTCACTAAAGCATAAAATGATTAGAACTTGGATGCGATTATCGCTTCAATTTTTACTAATGTTTGTTGGGATTTATGCGACCTATCATTTTTTTAGAGAGGCAAATACACTTCCATATGTAGATAATGATATTGTGATTGGTAGTGAATTGATAGCGAACAATCCATTTGATACTTTTAAGGAATCTCATGGGTTTTTACCAGAAAGAAAAGAACGCATGTTGATCCTATTAGGAGATCCGGAAAAAGCCTGGACTAAAGATAGTATTGTAAGTAATAGAATTCAATTAATAATAATGCTATTCCTTTGTTACCTATTATCTGCTGGGTTTATTATCTCTTTTTGCAACCTAATTATCCTGTACAAGGAAAAATATAAGATTAAAATTGAAGAAAATTAAAGAATTACTATAAAACAAAATGATATGCAGATAACTAGAAATTCAACTAATAATCAAAACCTAAAGCATAAATTATTGAAACCAGTATTTTTTTCATTTCTAAAATACTTATGTTGATTTATTGATATGTTTTACGATATATTTACGAATAGATTAATTGATAAAAATTTGACCTTGTGAAAAATACTACTACGAGTTTAATCCTGCAGATTGTAGCACTACTTTTTTTAGTGGTTATTGGTTATCTGATCTTTAATTCTAGTTCTAATTGGAAGATACTAACATCAGAACTGAACAAGGCAAAAGAAGAATTAAAGCAATCAAAAGAGATAATTGAAACAACCAAATCCGAATTAGAAAGTTCTAGAAAAGAATTTGAAAAAATGAAGACTCAAAAGGATTTAATTATTCATAAACGAGATTCATTAATACTCTCATTTAAAAGGAAAAATGCGAAAGATTGGTCTGAGTTAGAACGTATCAAAGATTCTATAAAACTTACGAATGATCAATTAGCAAAGGACCGAGCAATATTAAACGGAGTTTTTGGATTAGAACAATAAAAAAATATTTAGCTATTTGTAAATTAACTATCACATGAAAAAAATCATCTTCATCTTTTTATTTCTATTTGCATCAGTATCTTTTTCTCAGGAGATTGATTCTCTTAAGGTAATTGAAATTCCGGAAAGTTATGCTAATTATAAAGGAGAACCTTTTATTGTAAAAAAAGACAGTCTCTATCTATTTAGAACTCCTGATGTATTTTTAGTCAATAAGAAATCTTTTTTAGCCATTAAAAATGTGTATCAAAGTACTTTACAACAAGATAAAATGACCAAAGAATTGATAGAGAAATATTCACAAACATTACGCAGAAATATTGATTTAGAACGTAGTCTGCAAATTAATTTTGCTGCCAGTGATAGCCTAGATCAGAAGGTATATGAAAAGACTCAAGCAACTTTATTAAATACCCAAAAAGCGCTAGATTATACCATAAACAGTCTAGAGAGAGCAACAAATAGTCTTGATATTGTAGATAAGGCTGCCAAGAGACAAAGAAGAAAAGGCGTTTTTGAAAAAATCCTTATCGGTGTTGCGGGTATCGGAGTTGGAATTCTGGTTGGAGTTTCATTATAAAATATAATCATCGGATTTTTATGATATAATTTTAAAGAATTGTTATACAATCTTATAATACCTCATTTAACATTTCATATTAGTTTCTTTAGAGAAATGATGAGTAGTTTTACAGTAAACTGAAAAAATACTAATAGCACCTTTTGTAAATACTTTTTAATGACTTTTTCTAAAGTTTACTTTTTTCAAATCAGACCGTATCAATATAAAACAAGTTTAATAGCTTGTATCATCCTAGGACTTTTTTTATTGCCTAATTCTTTCTATGGGTTTCAGAAACTAGAAAAGGTCGATAGTCTTCGTAATTTAATAAATACTAATAATAAAGAGAATGCAGAAAAGGTGGACTTGCTTAATACTATAGGTTTTGAGTATTGGATTGTAGATGCAAATCAATCTATTAATTTTGGAAAAGAAGCATTGCGCATATCTAAAAAAATTGGATTTACTAAAGGCCAAGCTAGAGCAAACCGAATAATTGGAGTAGCTTATTGGGCGCAAGGACATTTAAATAAAGCTTTGACCTATCTAAATACTTCGTATAAGTTATACAATAATATAGAGGATCAAGTAGGGTTAGCAAATACAAAACTCAATATAGGGATGGTATATGCTGATCTCAAAGAATATACAAAAGCACTAATTTTTTATGAAGAAGCGATTAATGAATTCACGGCGTTAGGCTTAAAAGGAAGAATAGCAACTACATTTAGCAAAATAGGAACTATTCTTATAGAGCAACAAAAGGATGAAGAAGCATTAAAATATCTTACCGATGCATTGAGGATGCATACGGATGCTAATTTTACCTATGGGATTGCAGAAGCGCATAATAAATTAGGGATTTTATATCTTCATAAAAACGAAATAGAGCAGGCCTATTATCATATAAGAAAGTCGATGGATCTTGGCAATAAAGTCAATGATATTGATGGATTAACTAATAACCATATAATTCATGGAAGAATTCTAAGATTATCAAACAAACTTGATGAAGCTGCAATAGAAATTCAAAAAGGGTTGACATCTGCAAAAGAGAACAAACTGAAAAAATATGAACTATTTGCATATGAAGAATTAAAGGAAATCAAAAAATTACAGTCTAAACCAGAAGAAGCTTTGGCTTATTATGATAAATTTATTTTTCTTAGAGATTCTCTTTTAAATTTAGAAAAGTCAAAACAAATTGCTTACCTAGAATTCGAGAACCAGTTAGAAGGGAAAGACAAAGAATTAGTAGCACTAAAAGAACAAGAAAAGAAAGATGATTTAATTCAATTGATTTTATTTCTAAGTGTTGTTATTATATCAATTTTTGGAGGTGTTATCTATTTTATAAGTAGGCAACGAACCAAAAAAAGTAAACTATTAGCTTTAAAAAAACGAGAACTGTTAGAGTCGGAACATGCGCTTACTCAAAAAGATTTAGAGAACTTAGCTTTAAAACAGCAAGAGTTGCAACAGCAATTAGATTTTAAGAATAAAGAACTTTCTTCTTATGCGCTTAATTTTATAAAGAAAAATGAAATTGTTGAGCAGTTACAAGAAACTATTCAGAAAATTAAAAAATCCTCTTCTATAGAAAAACAACAGTTAATTACAGATTTAAATAAGATAATTAAAAAGAACCTAAGTATTGATAAAGACTGGGAGGATTTTAGTCGATTTTTTGAAGATGCACATGAAGGTTTTTACGTGAGATTAAAATCAAAACATCCAGATTTAAGTTCAAATGATTTAAAAATTTGTAGCTTAATTAGGCTAAATCTTAATATAAAAGAGACTGCTAGTATTTTGGGGATATCTCCTGAGAGCGTAAAAACTGCTAGATATCGTCTTCGAAAAAAAATAGAATTAGATCCTAAACAAGAAATTCTCACCTATTTATTACAATTAGAAGAATAAAAAACATAAATAGCGTAAGATGTTATGTTTTAAAATTTAAATATTTGAAAATCAAATATTTAAATTTTTGTTGTCTACCTATTGTATCCCTTGTATATATCCTTTTTTTATTTAGGTGCACACATTGTATACGTGTTTTTAATTGCAGTCTTCTTAAGGCTTTATAATTTTAGAGTATTCTAAAACCTATTAAATTATACTCTTATGAAACCTAATACCAACTATATTAAAAGTGGTCATGTAAATATAGCTTATCAGGTTTTTGGTTCTGGAACCGTTGATTTGGTATATATTCCTGGATGGATCTCAAATATTGATTATATGTGGGCTTGTCCAGAACTTGTTAGCTTTTTACAAGAATTAGGAAAAATAGCAAGAGTTATTTTATTTGATAAACGAGGAACAGGACTTTCTGATCGTATTGCTACATATCCTACATTAGAGGAAAGAATGGATGATATCAGAGCTGTAATGGATGCTGTTGGATCCAAAAAAGCGGTATTATTTGGGCACTCCGAAGGAGGTTCTGTATCAGCTCTTTTTGCTGCTACTTATCCAGAACGGACCATTTCTTTAGTTTCTTTTGGGATATTTGCTAAAAGAGTTTATAGTTCGGATTATCCATGGGCGCCTACTAATGAGGAACGCCAAGAGGTGTATGATATGATCGAAAATAATTGGGGTAGTGGAGATATGAATCTCGAGGCGCTTGCTCCTTCTAAGGCTAATGATAAAAATTTTATGGATTGGTTAGCTAGTTATTTTAGGTCAGGAGCAAGTCCCGGTGCTGCTATGATGTTGACAAAATTAAATACACAAATAGACATAATAGATATTTTAGGTTCCATTAATGTACCTACACTCATATTACAACGTACGCATGATATCGATGTAAAGATTGAAGAAGGACGATTTATAGCTGAACGTATTTCGGGAGCAAAATTTGTAGAGTTAGAAGGAAATGATCATCTTTTTTGGGTTGGTGATACGGAACGGGTTCTTCAGGAAATAAGGACATTTGTTTTCGATGTAAAACCTAAACCTGTTTATGAAAAAAAGCTCTATACCTTTATGGTTGGCCATATAAGCACTCCAATAAAACGAGATAATAAGCTACATAAACTCATAAGAGAATGTGTAGCTAGATATGGAGGAAATGTAGCGATATATGATAATGATACATTCACATTAACTTTTGAAGGGCCTAGTACAGCAGTTTATTGTAGTTCAGAATTAATGAAAATTGTTAAGAGCGTCAATGCGCAGATATCTATTGGGGTTGATATCAAGGAATGTTTTATAAAAGATTGTATTTGTGAAGAAACTGAGGATTTCGTAACCTTAGTAACTAAACAGAGTGCACCTAATCAAATTATAGTAACTCAGACGGTAAAGAATTTATTAATAGGGGTAAATATGAGTTTTGTACCTTATCAAACAATTTTTAAAACTGAATTAGGGGCTTCCTTATTATTATATAAAGCGACTAAAAATCTTCCTACAGATGTCACTTTGATTTATAAAAATAAATCTCCACAACAAGATTCTTTGTTACAAAAAGTGATTCAAAATATTAATCATCATTTAAGCAATGACTACTATGGTGTAACAATGCTTTGTACGGAAGTGGGTGTTAGTGAACGACAATTGCAGCGTAAACTTAAGGCTAGTACTAATATGTCTCCTAATCAACTAATTTCTTCAATTCGTTTAAATCGAGCAAAGGAATTGATTATTGGTCGACAGAATACCATTGCGGAGATCGCTTTTCAGACTGGATTTTCTAGTCCGTCATATTTTTCTAAACGTTTTAAAAAACAATTTGCTATTAGTCCATCAGAGTTAGTTAGTTAACCGCAGTGATTAAGGAACATTTATTAATCTAGAGTTTATCAAATATTTTAACCTTTAAGATAATATTTATGATACAGTGCTTCTATTATAGTAAGATTTAGTGGTTTTATTAAGTATTCAGGAGCGAAATATTTAGGTTTAAAAACTTGAGAATATTCTTTATTAATTGACGAAGAAAGAATAAATATTTTTGTCTTTACTTTTTTAGAATAAAGTTTTTCAAATCTTTCGAGTAACTCCCAACCATTAATATTGGGCATGTCTATATCTAAAAAAATGATATCTGGTTCAAAAGATTGATCTTTTTCGAATCGCTCAAGTACTGTATTTCCGTTTATAAATTCTTCTATACGTTTAAAACGTTTTGATTTTAACATCAAATATTTGTTGAGGAAATTGGTTGTTTTATTGTCATCAATAAGTACGGTATGATTAATCCTAGACATGACTCCATTTTTTTAGTGAGGGGTAATTTAGATCAGATATCAAGTGAAGTGTGATTTTTCGAGGTTTATTTATTTAGGTATATCGATGAAATAAATACTTTCTCGATAGAATACAGCATGTCAATTATTTGTCAATCAATTTTTTAGGAGAATTTATTGTTACAAAGAATGGTTTTACCTTATATATTTTGAGGGAAAATTCCCAAAAAAAACTATTTATTGTCTTTATCTTCATAAACTGATTATTGAACCTTTTTATTGTGCATTTGGTCGAAAAAACAATCACATCATCGATTTTTAAGATAATTTCTGCTAAAACATCCCCTTTGTACTATTTAAAAACGGGCAATATTTATACTGAATTTTCGGATTCATTACACTAACTAACTATTTTGGTATGATTAAAAATTACTTGTGTTTTATTGTATCCTTATTTTTTATTCAAAATAATAAGCGTATTCTCAGAGTATTATCATTTATTTTTATAAGCTTTTTATCCATTACAAATACGAATGCACAAAGTTGTACTTTGAATGCTGGTATTAACCAGACTATTTGTATTAATGATGTAATGCAATTAGATGGTAATAGTCCTGATACCTATGCAGATGGTCCTACTTGGACTCAGATTTCTGGACCAACAGTAGTTATTAGTGACCCTACTATTGATAATCCTGTTATTACAGGTTTTATAGGAGGTAATACATATGGATTTAGATACTCCGCGGAATGTTTTAATGGGGATACTCCTTTTCAGGATGTAACAATTACAGTGCTTCCAATCACAGAAGCTGCTGTAGGGGTTGATATAGCATCGTGTCCAGATACTTCTGGATCTATTGTGATCAATGCAAATACACCAGGTAATGCTGGAGAAACAGGTGTTTGGTCTATTGTAGGTGCTAATAATGCGGGTGTTACTATTTCTGTTCCTACTTCTACGTCTACACCTATACTATTACCAGAAGGCAGTGCTGGGGTTTCTACTCTACGTTGGACAATCACTGGACCTACAGATCCTGGCACAGGAGTGTTTTGTGAGTCTTTTGCTGATTTGACGGTAACGAACTTTGGTGGAGAACAACCAGTGAGTGCTGGTCCAGATATACCCTTAGACAATTGTTATACAGTAAGCCAAACCACTACTATGGATGCCTCCTTTGGAGGAGCTGGTTTTGGCGGTCAGATAGGAACTTGGACATTTCTTAGTGGTCCAACAACACCGACGATTAATGATCCTAATTCGAATACTACAGGAATAGGTAATTTAAGAGAAGGTACCTATACATTTTTATGGGAAGTAGCAGGGCCTTGTTCCACGGGAAGTGACACTATTACTATTACTGTCGATGAAGCGACACAGGATGTAACAGGCGCTACAATTCAAAATAATAATCAAAGATTTTGTGATCCTTCTGTAACGGAAACTACTTTGGTAGGTTCTGTACCTGAAAATACAGATGAAACAGTACTATGGGAACAAATAGATGGAAATCCTCCGGTTACTATTGTGGATCCGACAAGTAGTACAACCCAAGTTACTGGATTAACTTCGCCAAATGCATATCAATTTAGGTATACGATCACAAATACAAATACTAATTGTGATGAAGAAGCAATAGTTAATGTTCGTTACAATGTAAACCCCATAAGTATTGATGTAAATCCTGGGATGGGAGATGATATCATAGGTACTTGCGGGCAAACTTCTTTTGATATTGACTTTAACTTTACTAGTGGAAATATAACAGAATACCAGATTGTTAATGGTCCTCCAGGATCTACAACAGGACCTATATCAGCAGGTAGTAGTCCTGTGACTATTGAAAATTTGGATGTAGAAGGAACATATACGATAGAATTTATAAGAAGAAGAACAGGGAATTTATTTCAGGCTTGTGATGAGGCTAGAGATTTTGTTAATGTTACCGTTTCCTTAATACCTACAATAGCAAATGCAGGATCTGATCAAACTTTTATTTGTGGACAATCAGGAGGTAATTTGGCCGGTAATGCGATTACTACAGGACAATCTGTATGGTCGCAAATATCAGGGCCTAATTCAGCGACAATAGCAGACATCTATGCTCAAAATACAGGAATATCTAGTCTTATTCCCGGAGAGTATGTTTTCAGATATTCAGTAAGTGCAGGGCCGGATTGTACACCTCCATCTTTTTCAGATACAACTATTTTTGTATCACCTTTAGATAATAATCCAGTAGAAGCAGGTGTGGATCAAACAGTTTGTTTTAATGCGCCTGTAACCTTGGCTGCAGATCCTCCTGCAGATAGTCAAACAGGTACATGGTCTTCTCCAGACGGTATCGTATTTTCAGATGTTAATGATCCTAATGCTATTGCCACAGGTTTTGTAAACCCATCTACAAATTATGTACTTACTTGGTCCTTAATAAATGATTTTACTTTTTGTGGACCAGCAGCTACAGATACAGTAACTATAACGACAACAGCTGATGAGTCTCCAACTATTGCCGATGCGGGAGCTGATACTTGTTTGGGAGCCGGAATTACTAATATTACATTGGCAGGTAATCAAGAACAAGCCGATGAGACAGGTACTTGGACAGTAACACCTTTGGCAGGAGTCGTTTTTGCCGACGAAAATCAATTTGATACTGATGTAACATTACCTGGTGATGGTACGTATGTATTTACTTGGACAATTGAATATACCAGTATACCTCCATCTCCAGCTTGTACGGCAACTTCGGATACTGTAGAAATTACTGTAGCAGGCGCTGCCATGGCCGAAGCTGGACCTAATCAGGATGTATGTGCTACCTCATTTACAATGGCTGCCACTGATCCTGCACCTTTAGGAACAGGAACTTGGAGTTTGGTAACAGGTATAGGTGGTTTTACAGTGGATGATATAAATAGTCCAACAGCTACTTTCACTGATCTATTAGATGGTACGTATGTATTTGAATGGGCAGTAGAATATGGAAGCTGTACTACGGCTACCGATCAAGTAACTATTAATGTGGGAATTCCAGTAACACCTGCAGTTATTCAAGGTGGTGATCAAGTTGTTTGTGCTTCTGACAATACCGTGATTACTGCAGACCCTTTAAATAATCCAGTTACCGAAACAGGAACTTGGACAGTGATTTCAGGGCCAAACAATCCAACTATCAATAATCCTAGTAGCAACAGTATAACAGTTACAGATTTGGTAACAGGTTCTTACACCTTTAGATGGACAACTGTAGGAGGATCACCAGTTTGTGATCCTAGATCAGATTTTGATGAAATACAAGTTGATGTATTCGCACCAGCTACTGCAGGCGCAGATCAAGATTTATGTAATGTAAATAGTGTGTTTTTAGAAGCGACAGAAGGAGCAACAGGTACTTGGACTGAAATTACTAGTAATGGATCCGTAATTACACAATCTCCTTCTAATAGTAATAGAGCCAATGCCACGATTACACCTGGTAATACCTATACCTTCAGGTTTACCACAGATTATACGGGACCAGGTGTCATATGTAATAATTCTGATGATGTAGTTATTACAGTTACTGGCGGTCCTAGTGCTATGCCATCTGCCGGTACCAATCGTTTTGTTTGTGAAGATAATAATGATTCCATTACCTTAAATGGAAGTACTCCTCCAGCAGATCCAGGATTAACAGCTACCTGGAGTATTATAGAACAACCTTCAAATACTGCTTCGATACCAGCAGGAGATATCAGTAATCCAAATGCTACTCTTAATGGATTAACGGTACCAGGAGTATATATATTACAATGGAATTATTCAATAGGAAACTGTACAGATGAGTTTAGTATCGTTCGAGTAGAGGTGTTCGAAGCGCCGGGAGCTGCAGAGGCTGGTCCAGATCAACCAAATGCTTGTCAGTTGGATGTTCAAATGGCAGCAACCGCTACTTCTGATAGTAGTAACGGTGTTTGGTCATTTGCTAACCCAGGAGATGACCCATCAGGGGGAGTCGTAACTATAGAAAGTATTAATAACCCAGAAACTAGACTATTAAATGTTCCTGATGATGTTGGCGATGACGGTATTGATGATGTATATGTATTGACTTGGACAGTTTCTAATTCGAATACAGATCCTTTTACAGATCCGGTATCTCCTAATTTATGTGATACACAAGTAGATACTGTTACAATTACTTTTACAGGAGCTCCACCATCTGATGCAGAAGCAGGTCCGGATCAGGATTTTTGTGATGAAACACAAACTTTTATGGATGCTGATCCAATTACAAGTGGTGTTGGTACTTGGACACAAACAGGAGGTCCTGCAGGTCCAACAATTACTGCTCCTAACAATCCTGAAAGTTTGATCATAGATTTAGCTCCTACACCAGTAGGTGATCCTTATATATTCACTTGGACAGTAGTAGGAGGAGGGTGTACCAATGTGGATACCATGGAAATTATTGTCAGATCTAATGCAGCGGTAGCAGAAGCAGGTCCTGACCAAACATTACCAGAGCTTTCCTTGGTTACTTTGGGTGCAACAGCAACAACAATAGGACAAGGGCAGTGGTCACAAGTATCTGGACCCAATACTGCTAATATCAATGATCCACTTGATCCTGGAACTGATGTAACAGGAACGATAGTAGGTACTTATGTTTTTGAATGGACAATTACAAATGGTGACTGTGATCCTGCTACAGATCAAGTAACCATTATAATAACTCCAGTATCTGATTTAGAACTTACAAAATCAGTAGCACCTTCTTCGGTAAACATTGGAGATCAGGTAACATTTACTGTTTCTATTTTTAATAATAATACTACACTCACTAATTCATCAGATGCCAGTGGTGTTAGTGTAGAAGATTTGATACCTCTTGGGTATACTTTGGTACCGGGAACAGTAAGTAATGGAGGAATTTATAATGCAGGAAATCTGTCCATAACTTGGGTAGGATTGGATGTTGCTAGTGGGGATACTTTAAATTTAACGTATGATGTGATTGTAAATTCTTCAGGACCATACGTGAATTCGGCTCAGATTATAGCAAGTGACAGTTTTGATCCGGATAGTGATCCTTCTACCGATAATACTGTCGACGAAAATGGCGATGCTGATCCGGATGATGATGATGAAGACACAGCAAATGTAACCATAATATCAGCAGATTTAAGTTTAGGAAAAACAGTATCGCCGGCTTCAGCTGATGTTGGAGATTCTGTAGTGTTCACGATTACTGTTACTAATGGAGGAGCTAACTCAGCAACTAACGTTGTTGTAGAAGATCAGTTACCGGCAGGATATTCATATCAAAGTGATAATAGTGGAGGTAATTATGCTCCCGGATCTGGAGTTTGGAATGTAGGAACTGTAGCTGTTGGTTCACCCGAGAGTATACAGATTACGGCTTTGGTCAATGCTCCGACAGGTGCAATTGGAGAATACAATAATGTTGCAGAGATTACTGCAAGTGATCAATTGGATCCCGATAGTACCCCTGACAATGATGATGGTAATCAGAGCGAGGATGATGAAGATACTGCGAGTATTCCAACACCAGAAGTATCTGATTTAAGTATTAGTAAGGTAGTAAGTGATCCTACTCCAAATGTGGGAGATACTGTTACTTTTACGATTACATTAAGTAATGCTGGTTCAGATGCGGCTACAAATGTTTCAGTAGCAGATGTTGTACCTGGAGGATATAGCGGAATAAGTAATATTGTCCCTGTTATAGTTCCTGCTGGTAATATTCTTACCTGGACAGGATTAGCGGTGCCAGTGGGTACCGATACAGTTACCTTAAGTTTTGATGCTGTTGTAGATGCTCCAACGGGAGCTGTTGATGAGTATTTGAATCAAGCAGAGATCACTGGTAGTGATCAGTTTGATCCAGAT
>NZ_AUMK01000021.1 GCF_000430645.1 Aquimarina latercula DSM 2041
TAACGTTTAATATATGTGTCGTAGCAGCGCAAAATGTTACCTTAATTTTGGATAAATCTGCGCATTGGTTGCTAACTTTAACTTTTGCAAGCATTGCGTCATCATAAATATACAAGAACCAACCGATTGATCACTTTGCTGCTATGATCACATATATGTTGTTAGAGCATGTTTATTTTTTTCCGATAACAGTCATTCCGTAATCTCCTTGCGATATTTCTTTTCCGTCATTCAGATTTTCAAATATCATATATACTCCGTTGTTTAATTTAATCGTAATTAATCCTAAAGAGTCCGTATCCTTTGAAAAGTTAAGTTTTTTAGAATTCAATTCATTAGTTACTTCATCAAGAGTAGGGTGGATGCCTTTTTTTAGAATCCAATTATCCATAACATTTAAACTTTCTCCTCCGTCAAGTTCGTTAACGTAATCATTGAATATTCCTGACAGATGAGTTTTATCATCAAAATGTAATTCAAAATTCCCGTATCTCCATATTCTAGAGGATTCTTTAGACTCTTTATTCAGCCAACATTCAGGGACCAGGTTTTGATTTTCAATTTCGGATTTGCTTTGTCCGATTTTTAGAAAACCAAACTCTCCATTAGTTATTAATCTTGTGAAATTTATATTCAATTCAGATGAGTGTTATTTATAATATGCTCTAACAATGTTATAACAGCTATTGCTGTTATATCTCTTTTATCATCTACAAATCTAGAGGATTTTTAATCATTCTAAAAGTATTTGTAGCGACGTGAGTATAAATTTCGGTTGTTTTACTAGAACTATGCCCTAGTAATGATTGTATGTAACGTAGGTCCGTCCCGTTCTCTAGTAAATGTGTAGCAAAACTATGCCTTAACGTATGTGGGGTTATCCTCTTTGTAATTTTAGATTTTTTGGCGGCTTTTTCTATAATTGCTTTTACACTGCTTGCACTGTATGGATTTCCTTTTGGCCCTTCAAATAAATAATGTTTAGGTTGGTATTGTTTGAAATAACTCCTTAAATCTTTTAATACATTAGTAGATAATAATGTATATCTGTCTTTGTTACCTTTTGCATGGACAACCCTGATTACCATTCGCTTGCTATCAATATCTGATATTTTTAAATTGAGTAACTCAGCTCTTCGTAATCCGGCAGAATATAATAGACTAACAATACATTTGTGTTTTAGGTTATTGGTATTATTGATGATGGATAAAATTTCCTCTTTACATAATACAACAGGAAGTTTTTGTTGTTTTCTAGGTCGTTCTATGGCATAAAACCTATTTGGCATATTAAGAACAATCTCGTAATAAAACTTTATGCTATTTATGGCCAGATTAATATAAGAGTTTGATTTTTTTTTACTTATTAATTTTCTAAGATACCTTCTTATTTCTAGCTCACCAATGTTTAAAAGTTCAATATCCGTATAATAATTAATAAAAGCTTCAAAAGCATTTACATAAGATCTTACCGTATTTTGAGAATAACGTTTTAATAATAGTTTTTGTAAATATTCTTCAGGACAAACTCTGTAGGTGCTTGCTAGCGTTCTATTCTTAAGTGGTTGAATATTAGCAATTGGGTTAGAATGGTTAATCACTTTATCGCTATAAAAATAATTACAATTGATCCAAGCCACACCTCTAAACTTCTCAAAAATTAGATCTATATTTTTTTGATTATTAATGATATAAGGCATTTTAAAATGATTACTCCACCTAGGATTAGGTAGCTCTTTGATTAAAGCCTGGATTATTTTATCCGGATAAAATTGCAAACCAATCATTTTTTGTTGATCAATCATTAAGTGTTTTAAGGTGATGTTTTTACTAATATGTTTCATTTGTTCCAAAGATGTATAGTTTTATAATCAATCACAATATAAGACATCGAATTAAACGTTTATTAAACGTTTAATTCGATGGATAGGTAACATTTATGGGTTTGAATACACTATCTTACAAAGATGTGTTATGGAACGACAGTGTACGTATTGTAAAGAACAAATCGAGGGAAGGGTAGGAAAAAAATTCTGTTCTTCTTATTGCAGGTCTGCTTTTTATTATCAGAAAAATAAAGAGAAAGAATATTCTTTATTTAAAAAAATAGACAAACAATTAAAAAAGAATCGAAAAGTTTTAAAATACTATAATAAAGCTGGGTTAGTAACTATTCGTAAAGAAAAGCTTCTAAAAGAAGGTTTCGATCCTAAGTATTTCACTCATTATTGGAAAAATAATAAGGGACAGGTATACTTATTCTGTTATGAATATGGTTTTTTGACTATTAGGGAGAATGAAAAAGAAAAATATGTATTAATCCAATGGCAATCATATATGAATAAGGCTTAATTGCGTCAGGGATAGGAATGGCATCCTTTTTTTTAGAGCAGTATTCTTAGGTTCTCGAAGAACACTGCTCTAAAAAAAAGATATAATGGATAGCCCGCTCGGACGCCTTAGCTAATATAGTTCCAGATATTTTTATGTTTAGCAAGTTGCTGATAAGTAAATAATAGTACTTTATTTTTTTCTAGAGATAATGCTGGGTCTTCTTTTAGAATTTTCATAGCGTAATATCTTGCCGTTTGCAGCACATCATTATCTCTTACGATGTCTGCTATTTTAAGATTAAGAACGCCACTTTGTTGGGTACCCATAATATCACCAGGACCTCTTAATTTTAGGTCTACTTCTGCAATATCAAAACCATCATTGGTGCGTACCATGGTTTCTAATCTTGTCTTACTGTCTGATGATAGTTTATGACTGGTCATTAATATACAAAAACTCTGTTCTGCACCGCGACCTACGCGACCACGTAATTGATGTAATTGTGAGAGTCCGAAACGTTCTGCACTTTCTATAATCATTACACTGGCATTAGGCACATTAACACCTACTTCGATTACTGTAGTAGCAACCATAATATTCGTCTCGCCTTTTACGAAACGTTCCATTTCATAGTCTTTATCTGCAGGTTTCATTTTGCCGTGTACTATAGAGATTTGATAGCTGGGAGTAGGGAAGGAGCGTGCAATACTTTCGTATCCGTCCATTAGATCTTTGTAATCTAGAGCTTCTGATTCCTGAATCAAAGGGTAGACTACATATATTTGTCTTCCTTTTTGAATCTCCTCGGCAATGAATTTGAAAACTTTTAAGCGATTACTATCATATCGATGTACTGTTTTAATAGATTTTCTACCTGGTGGTAATTCATCAATAACAGAAATATCTAAATCACCATAAAGGCTCATCGCTAGCGTTCTAGGGATGGGTGTTGCTGTCATCACCAAAATATGTGGAGGATAGGTGTTTTTATGCCATAATTTAGAACGTTGTGCAACTCCAAATCGATGTTGTTCATCTATAATCGCTAAACCTAGATTTTTAAATTTTACTTTATCTTCTAAAACAGCGTGAGTTCCGATAAGGATATGTAATGTTCCTTCTTCTAATTCTTGATGGATTTCTCTACGTTCTTTTGCTTTAGAGCTACCCATTAGTAACCGTACATTGATGTCTAATTCTTGGGTTAGTTCTACTATTCCTTGATAATGCTGATTGGCTAAAATCGCAGTTGGAGCCATTAAACATGCCTGAAATCCATTATCTATAGCCAATAACATTGTCATTAAAGCTACAATTGTTTTACCTGATCCAACATCTCCCTGTAGCAATCGATTCATTTGGGCACTGCTGCCAATATCTTTTCGAATTTCTTTAATCACTCGTTTTTGCGCATTGGTGAGTTCAAAAGGGAGATGATTGTTATAGAAATTTGTGAAGTAATCACCGACTTCGGTAAAAGGAAATCCTTTAATCTTTTGTTTACGGATTAACTTTTTAGTAATTAATTGTAATTGGATATAGAATAATTCTTCGAATTTTAATCGGTATTGCGCTTTAGCCAATAATTCCTGATTCTTAGGAAAGTGAATATTAAGGATTGCTTCACTTTTATGAATTAATTTTAGTTCTGATCTAATTTCTTCAGAAAGTGTATCATAAAATCGTGCTTTTGTATCCAAAAATAGTTGTTGCATCATCTTACTCAGCACTCGATTAGTAATACCCCTATTTGATAATTTTTCTGTTGAAGGATATACTGGTTGCATCATCACTTTCAGATTCTTTTCATGTTCCGAAAGTAATTCCATTTCTGGATGCGGCATACTGAAACCATTATAATACTTAGTTTTTCCGAAAATAACATAAGGCGTATTAAGTTTTAGGTTTTCTTTTATCCATTTATGACCTCTAAACCAGACTAATTCCATTTCTCCAGTATCATCTATGAACTTTGCCACTAAACGTTTTCCTCGTTTTTGCTCTACCATTTTAATGTGAACAATTTTACCAACCATTTGTACTTCTGCAGAAGTACGTTGTAACTCACTTATCTTATAGTAATTCGTTTTATCTATATATCTATTTGGAAATAAGTTTACTAAATCCTGATAGGTATGTACTCCTAACTCAGTGCGCAATAGATCGGCTCTGGATGGTCCAACACCTTTTAGATAATCAATTGGAGTTTGTAAAATATTAGGATTCATTAAAGCGAAGATACTATTAATCATAAAAATCTTCAATGTAAAATTTGTCACATAACCAGAGTAAAATCGTTATTTTGGCAGAACGTTTGATTATTGAATGATATGCGATTTATTTTATGTCTAATTATAAGTGTTGCTTCCATAGGAATCAATGCTCAGCAAGTAGATAGTTTACTTGAAAACACAAAAAAAGAACAATCCTCTGTAGATTTTATAACAGGAAAGGTAAATATATTTCTAGATGCGAATTATAGAAAAGTAGAAGGAAGAGTAATTTATACCTTTCGGATAAAGCAACCTACGCAATCTATTTTTATTGATGCACAAAGCATGCGAATTATGAATGTTTTATTAGATGGCGAGAAGATAGAAGTAGTATATGATGATAAAAAAATAGAAATCACTTCTGATTTTAAGTTAGGAGATGAACAAACTATCGAAATACAGTATATAGCTGCTCCTAAAAAGGCACTTTATTTCTTAAATGATTATCAGGGTAATGATCAAATATGGACGCAAGGACAAGGTAAATACACATCTAATTGGTTACCTAGTTTTGACGATATGAATGAGAAGGTCATATTTGATTTGACAATCAATTATAACTCAAATTATGAAGTAATTGCTAATGGTAAATTAGTTAGCAAGCAAGCGGTAAATGATTCTATCCAACGATGGGAATATGATATGGAACACCCTATGAGTAGTTATTTACTAGCATTGGCTATTGGTAAATATGAAAAAGTGGTAGAAACCTCAGAAAGTGGTATTCCATTAGAAATGTATTATTATCCAGAGGATAAAGACAAATTCGAACCTACTTATAAGCACAGTAAACAGCTATTTGATTTTCTCGAAAAAGAGATTGGATATGCTTTTCCTTGGCAAAATTATAAGCAAATTCCGGTTAAAGACTTTTTATATGCGGGGATGGAAAACACAGGAACGACGATTTTTTCTGATGCTTTTGTAGTTGATAATATTGGTTTCAATGATCGTAATTATATCAATGTAAATGCCCACGAATTGGCGCACCAATGGTTTGGTGATTTAGTTACAGAAACAGAAGGGAAACATCATTGGCTTCAAGAAGGGTTTGCTACGTATTACGCATTGCTAGCAGAAAGAGAAATTTTTGGTGAAGAATATTTTCAGTATAAATTATATGAAAGTGCAGAACAACTTACAGAGCAATCCAAAGCTAACGATGCTACTTCTTTATTAGATCCTAAGGCAAGTTCTCTTACGTTCTATCAGCGAGGTGCCTGGGCACTACACGCTCTTAAAAATGATATTGGTGAAGCGCATTTTAAGGTAACAATTAATAATTATTTAGAGAAACATAAATACGGTAATGTGACCACATCTGATTTTATTACGATTGCTGAAGAAGTAAGTGGCGCAGATTTATCAGAATATCAAAAAATATGGTTGGAAGCAATTGAGTTTCCTTCGCAAGAAGCACTAGATATATTGACAAAGTCTACATTTATTAAAAAATATTTAAATCTTGCTGCAGAGCGAACGCAACCCATTGCGGGCAAATGGGGAACGTTAGCAACAGCATTGGATTTTCCTATAAACGAATATTTAGGTCAAGAGGTGATCTATCAATTAGAAGGAGATACATCACAAGAAGCATTGGCATTGTTTACAAAAGCGTTTGAGACTAATAACATATATGTTAGACAAGCAATTGCCAATACGATGAGTAGTATTCCTAAAAGTTTACAAAAACAGTATGAGTCCTTATTAGAAGATCAATCATATGCTACTATAGAACCGGCACTATACCATTTATGGGCTAATTTTCCTTCGGAGCGAAGTAGATATTTAGAGCAAACTAAAGATATCATTGGATTTAATGATAAAAATGTTCGAATTCTGTGGTTGGTCTTAGCATTAAGTACCAAAGAATATCAAAGCGAGAAGCATCAAGAGTTTTATACAGAATTATCAGGGTATTCATCTTCGAAACATCATTTTAGTACAAGAGAAAATGCTTTTACATATTTAGAAAGTTTACAGGCTTTTTCCGACCAATCCCTTATAGATCTTGTTGATGGAGCGGTACATTATAATTGGAGATTTCGAAACTTTTGCAGAAAAGTTTTGGATAACCTTTTGAAGAGTCCTAATTTTCAAAAGAAATATGTAGATTTAAAGAATAATTTGCCGAAGAGGCAACAAGAGTTTTTAGAAAAGAAATTAACCCCATAAACTATGATATGCGTGCATTAGTAATTTCCGGAGGAGGAAGTAAGGGAGCTTTTGCAGGTGGAGTAGCACAGTATTTAATTCAGGATTTAGGAAGGGAATACGACTTATATGTAGGGACATCTACTGGTAGTCTCTTGATTTCTCATTTAGCTCTTGCTAAAATACAAGAGATCAAAGAAATATATACTTCTGTTAATCAATCTTCAATTTTTAGAAATTGCCCTTTTGTTATTAAAAAGAAAAGAGGGTACAATGAAATTTCAATTAATCATTTTAATGTATTCCGAAATTTAATAAAAGGTAATAAATCTTTTGGGGATAGTAGAAACCTTAGAGATCTTATTAAGCAATCAGTAACAGAAACGTATTTTCATAAAATTAAACAAACTGATAAGGATGTTATTATTACGGTGACAAATTTATCAACCAATGAAGTAGAGTATAAATCTATTAAAGAGTGTACATATCAGGAGTATTGTGATTGGATCTGGATTTCTTGTAATTATCCACCCTTTATGAGTTTGGTAAGGAAAAACAATTGTGATTATGTTGATGGAGGATTGGGTTCGATGGTACCTATAGAAGAAGCTATTCGTAGAGGGGCTACAGAGGTTGATGTGATTGTTCTAGAAACCGAAATTAATTACCTTAATCGCATGCCTACAAAAAATCCATTTACTCTAATAACGAGTATGGTAGATTTTATGATGGATACTATAGAACATCAAAATATTAGAATTGGTAAATTTATAGCGACTAGAAAAGATGTGGCTATGGATTTATATTACACACCTACAGTATTAACCACGAATTCATTAGTATTTGAAAAAGAGAAAATGAAAAAATGGTGGAAAAAAGGCTATGAATTTGCCAAAGAAAAAAATATATCAAATAGACTATAATCAAAATATATGCGCGCATTAGTCATATCCGGAGGAGGAAGTAAAGGAGCATACGCAGGTGGTGTAGCTCAATATTTAATGCAGGAGGAAGGAAGGAAGTATGATCTTTTTCTCGGAACTTCTACCGGAAGTTTGTTAATACCTCAATTAGCATTAGGAAACATTGATAAAGTATATGATATCTATACCAATGTAAATCAAAGTACTATTTTTAGTGTAAATCCTTTTAGAACCAGAAAGAAAGGGAATCGAGAATTCGTTTCAATTAATTTCTTTAACACGGTTGTACAATTCCTGAAGAGAAAAAGAACCTTTGGAGAAAGCAAGAATCTTAGAAGAAATATTCGTAGAAATTTTTCTGAAATAGAGTTTGAACTTGCTAAAAAAAAGGTGGAAGACATTGTTGTAACAGTATCTAATTTAACAAAAAATACTACGGAGTATAAGTCTATAAAGGATTTTTCTTATGAGGATTTTTGTGATTGGATCTGGATATCTTGTAATTATGTTCCTTTTATGAGTTTAGTAACCAAAAATGGTTGCGAATATGCTGATGGTGGCTTTGGTTCAATGGTTCCTATTAGAGAAGCAATCAAAAGAGGTGCTACCGAAGTTGATGCTGTTATCCTAGAATCCGAAAATATGGAACATAATAAAGTACTAGGTAAGAATCCTTTTTCTTTAATGGTAAACTTGTTTAGTTTTATGTTTGATCAGGTAGAAGGTCACGATACTGTGGTAGGAAAGTTGTCTGCAAAAAATAAAAATGTAGTACTCAATTTATATTATACACCTTCTAAATTGACAGAAAACTCGCTAGTGTTTAATAAAAAATTGATGCGTAATTGGTGGCAGCAAGGATTCGAATATGCAGCTGAGAAAGCAAAGCAAGCAGAAGAAAATAAATTAAAAAATATTGATATGGCAGGGTAATTTTCTAGCTGTGTTTATACTATAAGTAAGCCATACTAAGTAAGTCTAAAATAAAGAAACTTAGTATGGCCTAGTTTACATAAGATTATTAGATACTATTCTTAATTTATTGTTTTAATAAATCGATCTACTAATTTATTATTGATAAGTAAGAAGTATAACCCTTCTGGAAGAGAACTAGTATTTAAAGTTTCAGGAATATCAGATCTATTTATGATTGTCTGACCTAAACTATTTACTACTTTTAGAGAATATTTATCTTCTAATGCAGATACTCCACCTATATTTAAGATTTCTCTTGCCGGGTTAGGATATAGGATGATTTGATTTTCTGGTGATTCAATATCGATAATAGATAATGGCTGAATTTCAATATTCTCAGAGAATATGCTACATCCAACATCGTTAAATACTTCTAATGCGTAAGTACCTGTTTCTTCGGCTATGTAGCTAGAACCGGTAGCACCTTCTATTTCTTGGTTATTAAAATACCATTGATATGAGGTATACGGTTCTACCGCCGAAATTTCATTTGTTTCTGCATTAATATTCATTGTTGGTAATGCTGGAGCATCTGAGATACTTATTTCGACTACTGCACGTTCTGTAGTTTGGCATCCACCTAAAGTAGAAATTTCCCAATTATATAGATAATAGTAAAAGCCTTCTGGCGCAGTGGTAGCAGAACTTCTTTTAATATTAATTACGTTTTCTACAATATAAGGATAGTTAATATTATCATTACTTCTGAAAAGATTTGCCTCTTCAAGAAAACCTATTTCCAAATCTGTTCCTACAGGAATATTCATATTGATATCAATGATACTTTCTCCATCAGGAATATTTATAGTTTTTGTTTCTAGTACAGTTCCAGCCGCATCAATAAGTTGTAATGTTCTGTTTCCAGATCCTTCTGCTATTACTTTCGCTTTTTTAAGGATAATAGGCTGATTTACATCAAAAACTAGATTAAACCCTCCTTGATGAATATCTCCAGAATTAGATGATATGTCTTGTATTCCAGTTACTGCAGATATAATAGGTTCAATAGTTCCTGCTACATAAAATGTTTGGTCTTCTGTAAGATTAGAAACATCTAAGTCAGCACCTGTAGCAATAGCTGTATTACTATCTACAGCGTCATACCAGATGTAACCAGAACTACCCGATGCTGTTATAGTGGTGGTATTTCCAGGACATATGGATTGGTTCATGTTTTCTGGTAATATTGCAATATTGATCGTGATTAAATCTTCTTTGGTATTAGTATCTTCCCCTATTGTATTAGTCGCTGTTAGTGAAACCGTATATGTACCGTTTGTCGTATAGGTATGTGTAGGATTCAGTTCTGTAGAAGTAGTTCCATCTCCAAAATCCCAAGAAACCGAAGTAATTGTATTGATAGACGTATTTAAAAAACGTACTTGATCGCAATTTATAGATGCCTCGAAATTAGCAATAGGAGGCTGATTATTGTTTCCGGGAGTATAGGATCCTGAGATTTCGTAAAAACCAACAGAGGAATAATCCGAATACCCATTAGAAACATTTCCTTCTCCAACACCATCGATTTCTATAAAATATGTTCCTCCCGCTAATGTAGCATTAATACTAGCACTAAGACTATTAGTTGGATTAGAGATAGCAAGCTCTTCTCCTGTACCACTAATTATTCTAGCCTGGATATTTAGATTTGGGTAAAATGGATCTGGATCAATATTAAAATTCACTTCGCCACCAGCAGTAATAAAAGAAAATAAATCTTTATCCCCTTTTGTAGAAATTAAGGCTTGATGTAATGATGGATTAACGGTTCCATCTGTACTTACTTGTATAGGTGTGGCTTGTGCTATGTCATCCGAATGGTCATCTTCTTTATATCCAAAACCATTTCTATTTCCTGATATGATTGCCATATCATCTTCTTGTGTAATTGCATTGTCATATTCTCCTTTACTCCATTGTCCAATGGGTCTACTAGCACTCCATCCCATAATTGGACTCCAATCTGCATGACCAGCATAATATTGATTTCCAGGCACACCATCGTGCGATAGGCCTAAGGTATGACCAACTTCGTGAGATCCTGTTTCTCCAGCTGATCTGGTTCCACTATTATATACCCAACATGGGTTATCTATATTGGTATTAGAGAAAGAATTGAGATATGCGACACCTCCGGATCCAGGAGCTGCATCTGTGGTAGGTGTGAAAATACACATCATCCTTTGATTGATTGGAGTACTTTCGAAAGCAGTTCTATCTGTAGTAATATTAATATCAAAAGGTCTGAAATCTTCGGCCATTATTCTCCATATTTCTGTGATTTTAGCATCGCTATATCCTGTTGGTTGTGCATTAATAGTAGCTCCATTAACCCACCAGGTATCACTAACTACTTCTCCATCAAAATCTAAATATACGGTATATGCAGATCCAGGAAGACTAGATAATAAAGGTGCTCTAGAAGATGCTTTATTAGTATTAGTTTCTTCTGAAGTTACTTTTTCATAATCTATACAAAGAACTTTATGAATGTCGATTTTTTGAACGAGAACAGTGTTCACATCATCGGAGTAGTATCGATATGCTATTTTTTCTTTGTATAATACGATATGGCCAGAAATGATATTATTTTGTTTTGTAATATGAAATGTAGAAGTATTATCATCATTTATACTTCCAATAATAGAGTATGTATCTGTGTTTCCTTCTGTTTTGGTGATCTTTCCTTTATAGGATATATCTTTTGAAACGTCGAGCGTAATTATGTCAGATTTTTTATTCCAAAAGGTTTGTGTAAAAGTCTTTTCATTTCCCAAATGGTATGATTCATTTTCTTGCGAGAATGCAGTATTATGATAAAAAACACATAGTAGAAATAAACTAAGTATTTTTAAAAAGCTGTGTTGCTTTTGTTTAAAATAATGTTGGTTTTTTGTTTTTAAGAGTGCAATTTTTTTCATTTGACTTGATATTGAATTTGTTGATAATGGTTTGATTCACTTATACAAATGACTTGCTTATCAAGAAAACATAGTCTTCTTGATATTTATAAATACCCGTGCGTAAAAAGGAGGAAGAATGATGAACAGCTTCCAATTAAATATTCTGGTTTTGGACAGCTTGATTAGAAGAGTGTCTGGGTTCTTCTAAGCAAATTCATCAAACACAGGAGTATGTACTATTGTTTTACAGAATAAAACATATGTTTTATAACAAGAAAAAATGTCTTTTAGTATTTATAAACGTATCAAGATTGAAAAAAAGATCATCTTTTTATAGCGTGATTAAGTTAGGAGTGCTTTTTTTATTTTTATGTGCTTTCTTATTGGATTTTATTTTGCACTGATTACTTGAATTTCAGTTTCTTGTATCCAATTTTTTAAAAGATGTTTATTGGTGCTAAGTTCAGAAATGTAATAAACGGAATAAGAAGCAAAAACATCTGAATCTTCAATTCTTTCTATTTCTACTCCTTTAGAATCAATGTAATTTGAATGAATTAGATATAGTTGATCTTTTGTTTTTAGAATATATCCAACATGACTAGTATCAAATCCAATAAAATGAATTCCTTCTGTTAGAGTCGAGTTAATTTTAGAGATATTTTGATCAATAGAATTTTCTGAAATTTTCAAGACTTTAGATTCCACTCCTAAACTTTGTGCTTCATTAATTGGGCTTTGTTGAGCTAGTTTATACCTATTGATATTTACACCAATATGTTTTAGAGTTGTTGAAACAAAATACCCGCAAGCGATTTTCCCTTTCTTCGGGACGGATGTATGTCCTTCAAAAGACCATTCTGTACCTTCCCAAAATGGGATTATTCGATTTACTAAAGAAATTGTGAATAAATTAGATAAGGAATCAGTTGATGATCCCTTGTAATCTAGCTTTTTAGCTTGTATGCTGCTTTTTATTGATTCATAACTTTTGGACGAATCAGTTGCTAATTTTAGTTCTTTTAATGTTTGTATGTATTTGGTTTTTTGTTGATAAGAAGCTCTAGTTGTTTTGTGAGTCTCTTTATGTAAAACTTGTTCCTTGTTTTGCCCTTTACATCCAAGATGTATAATAATCAATATTCCTAAAAGAGTTTCTTTCATTTTGGATTTATATTATTAATGATCAATATACCCGTTACTTGACTAATATCAAATCCTAAACTTATATTGTTACCATTATTATCTGTAGTAATGTTTGAAGAATTATGATAGTCAAAATTAGCACCCAATTCTAATTCGTTTTGATCAATATTATTATCATTCTCAAGAATTACTATGTTGCCAAAATCATACAATACCCGTATTTTTTTATCACTAAAATATTCTTTACTCTTTGCACCCTTCAATCCTTTCTGTTTGTTGTTTTTTAGCGAAGTATTTTTATTCTTTTCAAATTTAGAAATAGAAAGTACTTTATTGATTTTAAAGATATTTAGATCCGTTAATGAAAAGCTATATTTATTTTTTAGTATTATTTTATTTATTTCGTCCAGTTGTTGTTGGTTTGTTTTTGATTTAAAGATGATATCCCAATAATCCTTTTGCTTAAAATATGATGATTCGGGAGTAGGGAGTAGGGTTTTAGTTATGAATTCATTAATTGTATCCTTTGTGATAATACAAAATCCATATTGAATTTCCATTGGACTATAAGCCCCCATTTCATTTTTTGAAAAACGTGTTTTACATAGTATTTCCCCTTTCTGATTAATTGAAATTGGTATAATACTAGATTCAATAGTAGATGGACCGGTTATGCTTACCATTGAACTGGAAAGTGAAAACATGAATAGCCCAATAAAAAGAATGACAATTTTTGGTATATATAATTTCAAATCCATTTAAAAATAACTTCAATAATATAAAATACAGTTACAACAAGGGAAGAGATAATAATATGCCATTATTTATTCGTTTTTTTTAAATAGCTTGACCGAATGTAAGAAGGTTACTATCTGGATCAAGTAAAGAAAACTCTTTCTGTCCCCAAGGTTTAGGTTCTAATTTTCCATTCGGGTGGATACTTACATTATTACTTAATAAAGTCTGATATAGTTGTTCTATGTTATTAGTTCTAATATAAACTTGTCCATAATTTTTTTTAGGATCGATTTTTTTAAACTCAAAAAAATGAATTTGAATTTCATCTTTTTCGATCATTAAATATTCATTAAAATTAGTATTCCCAAACTCTTTAAACCCTAATTTATCAATATAGAAACCTTTAGTAACATTTTTATTTCTAATTGGTAGCTTGGGATTAATATCAGTCAACATAATTTTAATGTTTTATATATATGATTTTATTTGTTTCAGGTCAATAGGATATTGATTATATGTGAAATTCTAAATACGATTAAAATAAGTCTTCAACTTCAGTTTTAATAGCAGATAAAGCGGTATCACTAGGCGAACCTTTTTCTATGATCTCTGTTAGGATAAATTCTCTCATTTTATTAGCAGAGTCTATTTCTTCTTTCATTACTGTCTTTCTAATTAAAGCAATAGTTCCATTTTTAGCAGCTTTTACGATATTCCAACATTCATCGGATATGTAAATCTGCTGGGTAAGATTATGGTCAAATTCTTGTTCAATTGTATTTACCAATAATGATTCATAACTTTTTTTATCATCATCTATAGGAGCCGTTCTTAGTAATAGCTTACCAGGAGAAATTCTTTCTAAAAATAAAGCCATGCGCTCATAAGCCTGTAATCTTAAAGGAAGTGCTTGTTTTTGATTTTCTTGATGTAATAAAAACCGTCTTCGCTTTTCTTCATTATCTGTATGCGTTTTGAAATAAAAGAGTGCAAGTATCGTAATAAAGAGAGAAGGTATTAGTGAGATTAGTAATGGAATGATTTCGAGATTCATGTATATTGTTTTACTATTTGTTAGTTATTTCTTTATAATTTCCTCCAAGATGAGCGCAATCTTTTAAATCTTGAGTACAAGTAAATTCTACAGGGGTTTTGCTATACTTAAAAGATTGTTCTAAGGTTTTTGTGAGCTCACCATCATCTACATTTACATCAATGTCTTTCATTGTAAATTGAGAAGGATGTTCATATCCAGCCGCGTGGGTTATTTCTATTAGTTCTTTCCGAAACGATTTAAAATATTGCGCCAGTCGATCAGATTTAAGAGGTACGTTTATTCCTTTTTGTAACCACTTACTTTGTGTGGCAATTCCAGCAGGACATTTATTGGTATGACAAATTTGCGCTTGTATACAACCGATACTCATCATTGCTTCTCTAGCTACATTAATACAATCTGCCCCCATTGCAAAAGCCATGGCAGCTTTTGCAGGAAAACCTAATTTACCACTACCGATAAAAACTACTCTATCTGTTAGATTGTGTTTTTGAAATATTTTATAAATAGCACTAAAACCATAAATCCAAGGTAGCGATACGTGATCAGCAAAACTTGGGGGAGCAGCACCTGTTCCTCCTTCGCCACCATCAATTGTAATAAAATCGGGGCCTCTATTAGATTTTACCATTAACTCCGCAAGTAGTTCCCATTGTTCAGTTTTACCAATTGCGGCTTTGATCCCAACAGGTAATCCCGTTTCTGAAGCTATATCCTCAATCAATTGTAATAATTCTGGAACATCTTTAAAAGCTTTATGAGTGGAAGGTGATAAGACATCTTTACCTATTTCTACCCCTCTAATTTTAGCAATTTCTGATGTGATTTTTGCACCTGGGAGTACACCACCTTTACCGGGTTTAGCTCCTTGAGAAAGTTTAATTTCGATGGCTTTTATAAATGGATTTTTTTCAACTAAAGTTTTCATTTTTTCCATAGAAAAGTTTCCATCCTCTGTACGAACACCAAAATACCCTGTGCCAAAATGAAAAACAACATCCCCACCATTACTATGATATGGTGATAATCCACCTTCTCCCGTATTATGATAAGCACCTGCCTTTTTTACTCCATTATTAAGAGAATCAATAGCACGAGCGGATAATGAACCATAACTCATCGCTGAGACATTGATTGCAGATGCGGGGCGATATGGTTTTTTACGTTGATTATATGCTCCCATTACCTTTGCACAAGGTAAAAAGGTTTTATCAAGCTTATTAGGATGATCCGTATTCATCTGAAAAGGAATCATACAATTTTTTATAAAAATATGTTGATGCTGATAAATATCTCGATCAGTACCAAACCCTTCATAGTTGTTTTCATTTTTAGATGAAGCATATACCCATCCTCTTTCAATTCTATTAAAAGGAAGTTCTTCTCTATTATTAGCTACAAAGTATTGTCTCATTTCTGGCCCGATACTTTCCAGAAGGTATCTAAGGTGTCCAACGATAGGGAAATTATGACTAACCGTATGTTTTTTGTTAAAGAATATATCTCTAATCGCAATGAATATAAGAGCGATTAAAATCCACATCCACCAAGATATAGAACTAATAAAATCTAATACAGTATCCATTTAGTAATTAAAATTATTGAGCATTTAAATAATCTAATGTTAATTGCGACATCACTTTTACACCTAGTAATAAACCACTTTCATCAATATAAAAATCAGGTGTATGGTGCGAAGCCGCTTTTTTTTCATCTGGTGATTTTCCTCCTAAGAAGAAGTAAAAACCAGGTACCACTTCTTGAAAATACGAAAAGTCTTCTCCTCCAGTAGTAGCTTTTGATAAAATTACATTTTCTTTTCCAGCAATTCCTTCTATGGTAGGCAACATTTTTGCTACAAGAGCGGGATCATTATAAGTGATAGAAGTATTGTTCTGAAAAGTTATGGTTGCTTCTCCACCATACGCTTTAGCAATAGCAGGAACCATCTCATTCATACGACGTATAATCATTTGACGCATTCTTGGGTCAAGTGTTCTTACTGTACCAATCATTTCTGCACTTTCTGGTATAATATTAAATCGTACACCACTAGTTATTTTTCCTACTGTTATAACTGCTGCTTCATCTACTAAAGGAGATTCTCTACTAATAATAGTTTGTAAACCGTCAATAATTTTTGCAGAAATTAAAATAGGATCAACTCCTGTCCATGGAGCAGATCCATGAGTTTGTTTTCCTTTTACATCGATTACAAAACGCTCTACAGCAGCCATGGTTCCACCTGGTTTGTATCGTATCATTCCTACTGGTGTTCCTGAATTTATGTGAAGTCCAAAGATCGCATCTACATCCGGGTTTTTAAGAACCCCTTCTTTGATCATTAATTTAGCACCACCTTCTTCTCCTGGTGGTGGACCTTCTTCTGCTGGTTGAAAAATAAATTTAACAGTACCACTTATTTTTTCTTTATTCTTACTTAAAACTTCTGCAACTCCCATTAATATTGCAGTATGCGTATCGTGTCCACAAGCATGACTTACACCAACCTCTGAACCAAGAAAAGTAGTTTTTACAGTCGATTTAAAAGGGACTTCTACTCTTTCCGTTACAGGTAATGCATCAATATCTGCTCTTAAAGCGACGACTTTTCCTTCTTTACCACCTTTTAGAATTCCTACAACTCCAGTTTTAGCTACATTTTCTGTTACTTCAATACCAAGGCTTTTTAGATGTTTTGCAATTTTTTTTGCTGTTTCAAATTCTCTATTCGATAGTTCTGGATTTTGATGAAAATCTCTTCGCCATTCTATCACCTTACTTTCTACTTTTTCTGACATAGAATTTATGGAAGGGTCTATTTTTTGCGCCTGTATACCGCAACATAACAGAAGTATGACGATTAGTATGTTGTTTTTCATAAAGTACGTTGAGTTAAAAATTAATGAGTCTAAAATCTTTATTTTGTAATTGTACTAAAGCAGTCATTGCCGATAACGAAAATTTTACTTTTGGATGTGTATCAGATTTAGAAATGTTTCTATGAGCCGCAGTTTGCCCACATAAAATAACTTGAACTCCTTTTTCTGCAAGTGCAGAAATTAAAGCAGTATTAGGATTATTGATACCAAATTTCGAATTATAATTTTCATCATTTAATATATCATTAGCGGCACTCCCATGTATTACTAACGCAACTTTAAGTTTTTTTACAGATACTCCAGCATGTACATGCATGTTAAGATATCTGGCAGCTGTATTTATTAAAGGATTTACTTTAGTACTATCATTAAAGGATCGCCCTACATCAAAAACTGCTTTTAAATCATTTGCGAGATCAGTTTTAAAATCAGGGTTCTTAACATCGTATGTTTTACCATATTTTGTAATAATAGTTCCTTTTATGGGTTCTTTTTGACAAAAAAGCATCCCAGGGAGTAAAGCGAGGAGAAATAAAAATGTGTGTTTCAAGCCTAGTAATTTTGGTTTCTAAAGATATTCAAAAATCTATTAAAGGAAAGTTAAAATGCATTTTTGATCATTATGAAACAAAAAAGCATATTTTTATATTTTAAAAATATGCTTTTGATGCTGGCTTAATTTTATTATAGTTTCACGAATTTACCAACAGATTTATTATTTATTAAAATCATATAAAGTCCACTAGATAATTTAGTTAAATCTACTTGAGGCTGTATGATCGTATTCATTACGACTTGTCCAGATGTATTTACAATTCTTATATCTTTTTCGTTAATAGTTAGTCCATCAATGATAAGTATATCTCTTGTAGGATTTGGATAAAAATTGAAAACACTGGATCCTTGACTTAGATTTAATTGAGATAAATCTACTGAGAATATTGATGAAATAGCATTACAGCCAGTTTCATTAAAAACTTCTACACTATAATCTCCTATTTGATCGGGTCTATACTGAGAATCATTAGCTCCAGTTATCATTACACCATTAAAATACCATTGGTATTGTGCATATATTGATTCTACTGTTAGATTTTTGGTGTCCGGAATTGAAAGGGTAGGAGGTTGTGGGTTCTCCTCGACAATTACTTGTATTTCCGTTCTAGTATTTGTTGTACAGTTATCAAAGGACCCTGATACATAATACGTTTGACTTGTTTGCAAAGTATTAGCTTCATACGTTGCTCCTGTATATAATAGATTTCCACCAGTTGGAGCATCATACCATTCAAATTCACTATTTCCGGTAACAGTTAAAGAAGCGGATTCACCAATACAAATACTTTGATTTTCGCCAATTGGTTGTTGCGGAATATTAATAGAAATAAAATCATCTCTTTGTCTAGTATCTTCACCAGCACTATTGGATGTAGTAAGTGATACACTATACGTTCCACTATTGGCATAAGTATGAGTTGGATTCTGTTCTGTAGAAGTGTTTCCATCTCCAAAATCCCAAGAATATGTATTTACATTATTTATTGTGGTGCTATTAAAATTAACTGTAGAACAATTTGTTGCTGCTTCAAAATTTGCTATTGGTGGTTGATTATTATCACCCGGAATATATTTACCAGATATATAATAATTACCGATAGAAGAGTAATCAGAATATCCATTACTTAGATTACCCTCGCCAACACCATCAATTTCTATAAAATACGTTCCAAACGTAAGATCTAAATCAATATTAGCACTAAGACCAGAAGGGTCTGAAGTAGCAATTTCTTCTCCAATACCATTTAGAATACGAGCTTGTATATTAAGATTAGGGTTGTCTGGGCTGGGATTGAAATTGAAGGATACATTTCCTGTTTCAATTACAAAAGAAAAGATGTCCTTATCGGTACGATTATGAATAAAGCCAAAATTTTGATCAGCACTGACATTTCCATCCGTATCTACCAGAATAGGAGTTGCTTCTGCTAGAACATCTTTATGATCATCTTCTCTAAAACCGATACCATTTTGTGATCCAGCGATAATTTCTATATCATCTTGTTGTTGTGTAGCATCATCATATTCTCCCATACTCCAATGGCCTATTGGTTTGCTGGCGCTCCATCCCATTATAGGAGACCATTGTCCGTGACCAGCATAATATTCTTCTCCAGGCCTACCATCATGACTTAGTCTTAATGTATGTCCTACTTCGTGTGATCCAGTTTCTCCAGCGGCTCTTGTAGATAAGTTATATACCCAACAAGGATTATCAGTCCTAGTAGAAGAGAAAGAACCTAAATACGCTACACCACCAGAACCAGGCGCTGCGTCATTAGTAGGAGTAAAAATACACATCATTCTTTTGTTTTGTGGAGCTGCATCATATAAATCTCTTCTAGTAGTTACATTTAGGTTGAAAGCACTAAAATCTTCAGCCATTATTTTCCAAATATCTATTATTTTTTGATCAGAAAAATTTGGAGATTGCGCATTAATTGTTCCTCCACTTACCCAACTTGTTCCAGAAACGACCTCTCCATCAAAATCTAAATAAATAATTCCTGACGCTCCAGGAAGACTTTCTAATTGAGGAGGCATTCTCGAAGACGTATCATTTTTGTTTAACTGATTTTCTTCTTTAATTGCTTCAAAGTCTATACAAACTAGAGAATTAATATCAACTTCTTTTATGTATACCTTTCCTAGATCATTCGTGAAAATTTCATACCCCGTTTTATTATTTCTAAGCACTAAAGTCCCATCTATTTTATCTTTTGTTTTATATATTGTAAAAGTGGAGAGTTTTTCGTTATCAATACTTCCGATATAAGTAGTTTGATCATCTTGAACCTCTTCTACTTTAGTTGTTAAGGATACAGAAGCATTTTTTGCAGGTAAACTAATAGAAAAACACCTTGATTTAGTAGTAAGATTTTTAATAAGACCCTCCACATTATCTGCAATTAATTGTGAAGAATTTTGCTGCGCATAAGTAGCAAAAGTATTAATTATAAAAAGGGTTGAGATGAAACTTTTGAGGTAGATTTTAATCATTTTTAGATTTCTTTAAATCATTAATTAGTATAGGTTTATTAGTTTTTTTAGTAAAATGGTTATGCGTTGATTAATAATCAACATAACATCTCTGAAAAGAGTTTATTGTTTGAAAATTGATAAATAAAAACTCTCAATATATCATTAAGAAAATATTGAGAGCTTTCATGGCAATAACACTTAAAATTTTTAAGAGATACTTATTATTCTTTCCAAAGGAATTATTGTAGCTTGTTTTAGAATTACTTCCTTATCAGTAATTCCCCAAATAGTGGTTTCTACTTTTTTTAAACCTTTACTATCAACAAATACAATTCTTACTTTTTGACGCTCTAAATTTCCTAACGATAGTGCTCTTTGTAATTCTAGAATTCTATCTATTTGATCTTTTCTTTTATTAAGGACATCCTCTTTTGGAAATGTTAGGAACTTTATTTGTTCTTTTTCTATAGGCTGGGGATTTATGTTTGGGGACATAGGAAAAAAATTAGGTTAATTTTGGGGTTTGTATAATCTGTTAAGATTATTAATTATGCTAAATATATGTATTTTATCTTACAAAAACTGCATTTAAACGATTTTTTTACTTAAAAAATTATCAATACTATAAGAAATAGGTGTCATTTGATATTTAAATTTGGTTGGAGACAATCTAGGTAAGACGTTGATGACTTGTTTATAAGTATCATTAATATTAGTTCAATAAAATAGATAGTTTACTTAAATTTCGAGGCTTATAAAACATAGAAAACTTGGAAGAATATTTAGCTGGATTGAATGATGCACAACGTGCTCCTGTACTGCAGAAAGATGGCCCTATGATTGTGATTGCTGGTGCTGGATCAGGAAAAACGAGAGTTCTTACTTTTAGAATAGCTTATTTGATGAATCAAGGAGTAGATTCATTTAATATACTGTCTCTAACCTTTACCAACAAAGCAGCACGGGAAATGAAGAAACGTATTGCTGATATTGTTGGTGCAAGTGAGGCAAAGAATTTATGGATGGGAACGTTTCATTCTATTTTTGCTAAGATATTAAGAATAGAAGCTGATAAATTAGGATATCCATCTAACTTTACTATTTATGATACGCAAGATTCTCAGAGACTAATTTCTTCAGTGATTAAAGAAATGGGATTGGATAAAGATATTTATAAATATAAACAAGTACAGTCTCGTATTTCTTCTTATAAAAATAGTTTGATCACGGTAAAAGCATATTTTCAGAATGCTGAATTAGTGGAAGCAGATGCCATGGCAAAAAGACCGCGAATGGGAGAAATCTATCAGCATTATGTTGATCGATGCTTTAAAGCAGGTGCTATGGATTTTGATGATTTATTACTTAAGACTAATGAATTATTAAACCGTTTTCCAGATGTTCTAGCCAAATATCAGAATCGTTTTAGATATATATTGGTGGATGAGTACCAAGATACAAATCATTCACAATACTTAATTGTAAAAGCATTATCAGATAAATTTCAGAATATATGTGTAGTAGGGGATGATGCTCAAAGTATATATGCTTTTCGTGGAGCAAATATTAATAATATTCTAAATTTCCAGAAGGATTATGATAATGTACAACAGTATAGATTGGAGCAAAATTATCGATCTACAAAGAATATTGTTGAAGCCGCAAATTCTATAATTGACAAAAATAAAACAAAACTTGATAAAGTTGTTTGGACAGCTAATGATCCTGGTCCTAAAATATTAGTAAACAGGTTGTTGACTGATGGGGACGAAGGTCGATATGTAGCAAGTTCTATTTTCGAAAATCAAATGCAGCATCAACTGACTAATGGTCAATTTGCTATTCTTTACCGAACAAATGCACAATCCAGGGCTATGGAAGATGCACTTCGAAAAAGAGATATTAAATATAGAATTTACGGGGGATTATCGTTTTACCAAAGAAAAGAGATTAAAGATGTTTTAGCATATCTTAGGTTGATTATCAACCCAAAAGATGAAGAAGCTTTAAAGCGAGTTATCAATTACCCAGCAAGAGGAATAGGAGCTACAACTGTGGATAAACTGGTAGTAGCTGCCAATCATTATGATCGATCTATTTTTGAAGTTATAGAAAATTTGGATCGTATTAATCTTAAGATTAACAGTGGTACAAAAACTAGACTTGAAAACTTTATGAATATGATCAAGAGTTTTCAGGTAACTAATCAGAGTTCCGATGCCTTTGTGTTATCTGAAATGGTCGCTAAAAATACTGGTTTACTACAAGAACTTAAAAAGGACGGTACACCTGAAGGAATTGCCCGTATTGAAAATATAGAAGAACTGTTAAATGGTATTCGTGATTTTGTTGAAGAACAGAAAGAATTAGCTGACGAGACAGGAACTTTGGCTGAGTTTCTAGAGGATGTAGCGTTAGCTACAGATTTAGATCAAGATACTGGAGATGATGATAGAGTAGCTTTAATGACTATACATTTAGCAAAAGGATTAGAGTTTCCGTACGTGTACATTGTAGGTATGGAAGAGGATTTATTTCCTTCTGGGATGAGTATGAATACCCGATCAGAGTTAGAAGAGGAAAGAAGACTGTTTTATGTAGCACTTACAAGAGCCGAGAAGCAGGCATATTTAACTTATACACAATCTCGCTATCGATGGGGGAAATTAGTAGATGCAGAACCTAGCCGTTTTATAGAAGAAATTGATGATCAATATTTAGAATATATCACTCCAGTCGATACTTATCGTTATAAACCTTTAGTGGATACTGATATTTTTGGCGAAGTTGATAAAAGTAAATTAAGACTTAAAAAACCTGTTTCTGGATCACCTCCGGTTTCTCATAAACCATCAGAAGAACAACTACGTAAATTACGAAAACTAAGACCTGTGTCTAATGGAACAACAAGTACTCCTAAAACAAATCTTTTTGATGGAGATTTAGTACCGGGAACTATTGTAGAACATATGCGTTTTGGAAAAGGGAAGGTTCTTCAATTAGAAGGAGTAGGGCAAGATAAAAAAGCTGAAATTAATTTTGAGAATGGAGGTATAAAAAAGCTTTTATTAAGATTTGCGAAGTTAAAAGTGATAAGTTAATACTCGCATTTTTGTCTTTTAAAATTATAGTATTAAAAGATTTTTATTTGATTGTCAATAGCTTATAGATAGTCTTTAGATATCCTTAAAAACTTGTTTTTACTGGTTTATTAATGTTGTTATTTTTATAATTTGTTAATTCTTTACTTCAATAATTAAAGAATTTTAAGAACTAGGTTTGTGAGTTAACAAAACAGATTATTTGTTATATTCCTTGCTAATTTTTTAATCATTCTTCATAATTTTAACTCTATAAGAATTAAATATCAACACTCAATCGTTTTCGTGTAAAATCGATTCTTCGATAATTATATTTTCCCGTTTTTTTTTAGAAATATTTATTACAACGTTTGAGTAATTCCCTTATAAAAGGGATGTTTTCTAGAGCGTCTTTTATTAACACACAAACCAAACTTAATTATGAGAAAATTACTCTATTTAGGGGTATTATTGTGCTTATGTATACCTAGAGTAGGTAGTGCACAGTCAGAAAGAAATCTCCCATTTTCTTGGGACAATCTTACAGTTTATTTCCTTATTACAGATCGTTTTAATAACGGAGATACTACTAATGATTCTAACTTTGATCGATTTCAGGATAGTGGAAACAATGAATTGGATTTCCATGGAGGAGATATTTCTGGAGTTACACAAAAACTTGAAGAAGGATATTTTGATGAGCTAGGAGTTAGTGCTATTTGGGTTACACCAGTTGTAGAGAATAGACATGGATTTAATAATCCACCTGCAGATGATCCAGCATTCAGAGATTATCCATATCATGGATATCATACAAATGATTGGACAGCCTTTGACCCTAATTTTACAAGTGCTGAAGATTTTGAAGAGTTTATTGATACGGCACATGATCACGGAATAAGAGTATTGGTAGATATTGTAATGAATCATTCTGGCTATAGAACATATAAGAGTGTAAATGGACAGTTAGAGTTTGTCGATGAAGATTATCCTTCAGATTGGGTACGATTACAATGCGGAACTGAGAATGGAGAGCTTCCTTGTGATGATTTAACAACTCCTCTTTTTGGCTTACCGGATATTAGAACGGAATCCTTTAATACAGTTAATCTTCCGCAATGGTTATTAGATAAGTGGGATGTAGAAGGCAGAAGGCAACAAGAAATAGATGAATTGGATGCATATTTTGCTAGAACAGGGAAACCTAGAGCTCCGAGATATTACTTAATAAAATGGTTAACCGATTGGGTTAGAGAATATGGAATTGATGGATTTAGAGTAGATACCGAAAGACATGTAGGTGTTGATGCTTGGGCTGAGCTTAAAGATGAGGCTGTTTCAGCGTTAAAAGAATGGAAACAAAACAATCCAACTAAAAAATTGGATGATTTAGATTTTTACATGACTGGAGAGCATTCTGGGGTAAATATAATAGGTAATGTTGGAGATCAATTACCAGATGATTTTACCGTAGGAAAATTCAATAGTATGATTAATTTTCGTTCTCCGAAAGAAGCTTATACCGATTTAGGTCAGGAAGAAATATTTAGTTCTTTTGCTGCAAAACTAAATAATAATGATGGTGGTTTTGGTACCCCCGGAGAGTACAACATGATAAGCTATCTGAGATCTCATGACTTTAGTGAATTCTACACGGGTAATATGTTTGAAGGAGCTGTAAAGTTATTGTTATCTCCAGGTGGAGCGCAGATTTATTATGGTGATGAATCGGGACGTCAGTTTTTTAATGCTACAACATATGTGGATGCTGGCTATCGTTCTGATATGAATTGGGATTCTATAGATGATGCCATGTTATTACATTGGAGGAAATTAGGAAAGTTTAGAAGAGAACATATTTCCATCGGTGGAGGTTCACATCAGAAACTAAGTGATGCTCCTTATATTTTTAAGCGTGAATATAATCGTAATGGTCAAAATGATAAAGCATTAGTATTCCAGGGTCAAGATAATGACTTCGAAGGAGTACTTAATGTTTTCGGAATGTGGCCAGATGGAACTGTACTTAAGGATTATTTTTCTGATACAACGGCAACAGTCTCTGGCGGAACTATAACTTTTGGAACAACTTTTGGAATTGTTTTGGTTGGAGAGCCTTTTGACCTTTCAGATTCTGTTACATTATCTGTAAATCCAATTTCAGGAGTTTATACTGATACTGTAACTGTTGAAATGAATGGATCTACAACAGCTTCAGGTTCGGCTACATCTATTTTTTATACTACCGATGGTTCTAATCCTACCGCATCCAGTACTTTATATTCTTCATCTTTTGATATAAGTAATACGACTATTATAAGAGCGATAGCTATCGATACAGAAGGAAATGAATCAGAAGTTATTACACGTAACTATGTAATAGGTGATGGAGAACCGTTTAATGTCTATTTTAAAAAACCATCTAGTTGGTCATCTGCAAATATTTATTTATTTAATCAAAATACTGGAGATGCACTACCTGGATTTCCAGCTTGGCCTGGAGTTATTATGAATAATGTAGAAGGTACTCCTTGGCTTACTTATAATATTGATCAGGATGTACAGGTTGGTATTGTTTTTAATGATAATGGTGGAGATCAAACAGACGATTTAACAAGAGTAACAGAAGGTTGGTATGATAATCAATGGTTTGATAGTTGTCCAAGTGAATGCCCTACTATTTCACAACCTCCAGTGTTGACAGTTTCTCCGGACTCAGGTACATTTATTGGAAATGTGCAAGTTAGTATGAATGCTACTAATTCTGGAGTTATATATTATACCTTGGATGGATCAGTTCCTGATGTTACAAGTACTTTGTACGATGGATCTTTTATAATATCTGAGGTAGGAATTACCGAATTAAATGCAATTGCTATAAATAGTACGGGAAGTTCTGCAGTAATTAGTAAGAATTATACTATCCAAGATGTATCTGGATATACGGTTAATTTTAGAAAACCTGATAATTGGAGTACAAGTTATATTTATTTATATGATAGAAATGCGGATGCAGCAATTCCAGGGTTTCCTGCTTGGCCAGGAATACAAATGACTCAACTAAGTGATTCTCCTTGGTATTCTTATACAATTGAAGAATCTGTTGAGGTTGGTATTGTTTTTAATGATAACGGAGGATCTCAGACGGATGATTTGGTCAGAAGAACAGATGGTTGGTATAATAGCAGTTGGACAGATACCTGTCCTGGAGAATGTCCGGGAGTAATTGTTGATACTTCATTTGATGTTTATTTTAAAAAGCCTTCTTCTTGGAATACTGCTTTTATTTATTTGTATGATAAAAATGCAAATACTTCGATATCTGGAGCTCCGGCTTGGCCCGGAGTAGAGATGAATGAGATTATTGGATCCCCTTGGTATTCTTATGTAATTGATGAATCTGTTGAAGTAGGAATTGTTTTTAATGATAATGGAGGATCACAAAGTAATGACATATTTAGAACTAGTAATGGTTGGTATGATAATCAATGGTTTGATAGTTGTCCCAATGAGTGTCCATCTGTAGATGATATCAAAGGCTCTTTTTCCGATAAAGTTCCGGGAAATGACTCATTGCAGCTAGTAAAAGCTTGGCCGAATCCTTTTACTGAATCCTTGACATTATCTTTTACCGGAAATATGAATGATAATCGTGTTAGTATAGAAATATTTAACCTTGCAGGAAAGAATACGAATACTACACTTATCAAGGATAACAAAACAAATACAATAACCATGGATACAGCAAACCTTCCTAAAGGGATTTATCTTCTAAAGATAATTTCTAATAAGAATGTGAAGGTGATGAAAATGGTTAAATAGATTATTATTTTATTGAAATAAATAGAAACCTGTTAGGGAATATCCTTAACAGGTTTTTTTTTGATTAAATATCAAGTGTGTTTTTAAAATGAGTACTTTTTTTAAGTTAGTAAAGTAATTTTGGAATATTTTTTTAACGATGTAATTATTTGTTTTTCAGTAGTTTATTTTTGTTTTGTTTGAGTTAGGAAAAGTTTGGCACGCGTTTTGAAAATTACTAAGCAACTGATAGGGCAATAAAAATATCGGTTGAAAAATGTTTATTAATTTAAAAAAAGGAAATCATGACAAATTTTATTTCATTAAAAATCAATTGGAGTATATTAAGAAAGTTTTTACAAGAATTACCAGCGGCTAGTAGTCATGCAATTCATAGATAGACTTTTACCAATTTAAACCCCAAAACAAAATGTATACTACATACTTTTAACAACTGGATATGAATCTATTTTATATCCAGTTTTTCTTTTCTATTGGATTGGGATCAAATAATTTCTCATTTATTTTTTTAGTCTAATTAATCTTTTTACGGGTAATCCTTATTTTTTTTAGTAACGAACCGTTGATAATCATAGTGGTTTTCAGGGGTATATTTTCACTGAATATCTGGTTGATCTAAGAGGTGTTGTTTTCTAAATTTGGAATAACCAAAAAGAACTATTGTTTATTCTTCGAAACCTAATTTATTGTCATTGAATACATTTAGTTAATAAGAATAATAGCTTGTTACTTTAATTGGTTACACAAATTAATCTTAAAACTCAGCAATGGCACTTCAATCTAATATCCAAATTTTTATTGGGGGAGTTTCTATAAAAGCATTTAAGAAACTTACACTTAAGCAAGAAATAGACGATCATCATACACTAGAAATTTTATGTCGTAAAGATGTTTTAGAAAAGGTTTCTGATCTTTATGAGGATGAAAGCAATGATTTTTTAGGGCAAACTATTATTATTTCTATTTCATCATTAGATTCCGTTAATGTTTATAAAGAATTAAAGTTTAATGGCGTTGTTACAGAAGTAAAAGTGACCAATGGGTTTCATCAATCCATGGGAGATTCTATTTTAATCAATGCTAAAAGTAATTCTATACTTACAGATGATGGGCCTCATTATGCATCATTTAGTGACGAAAACCTAACATCCATTCTTACGGATGTTTTTCAGAAATATGATCGTTCAAAATTAAATACTACAATAACTACAAGATTTAATAATCCATTGCATTATTGTGTGCAGCAAGGAGAAAGTAGTTTTCAATTTGCGAGTAGGCTATCCGCTCAATACGGAGAATGGTTTTATTATGATGGCGAAAATTTAATATTTGGAGAACCTCAAAATTCAGAAGAAGTTGCACTAACTTATGGGTTTGATCTTCAAGAATTTTCTAGACGTTTACAGCCTAGATCTAATAGTTATTCTTTTTTTACTAATGATTATCTAAGTAATGAGAAACATGAAGTTGGCACTTCAGAAATTACAAGTTCTATTAATGGGCATAATGGATTTGCTTCGAATAAAAGCAAAGAAATGTTCCCTCATAAAACACAAGTATTTTTAAATACTTATAATGATACTCAAACTAAACAAAGACTTGGTAATTTAGTAAAGGAACAAAAAAAGGCAGAAGAAATTAAACAGGTAATTATTACCGGTAAAAGTGATAATCCTGGTGTTAGTTTAGGAAGAATAGTAAAAATAAAAGAAAAAAATAACGATCAAGGCGTTTATAGAATTATCAAAATAACGCATACAGCAACCGAAAATGGGAAGTATATAAATCTTTTTGAAGGAATTGCAGTAGATCAAGATGTATATCCTAATACAAATATCTTTAAGATACCTAAAAGTGAGACTGAGGTCGCTACAGTTACCGCTAATGATGATCCAGAAGGAATAGGTAGAATAAAAGTACAATTAAATTGGCAAAAACCGCTGGGAGTTTACACGCCTTGGCTTCGTGTAATGACTCCGCATTCTGGAGGAGATAAAGGATTTCATTTTATTCCAGAGGTAGGAGAAGAAGTATTAATAGGTTTTGAGGGAGGAAATGCAGAGAGGCCTTTTGTCATGGGCGCATTGTATAATGGATCTGAGAATCCATCAGGATGGAAAACGGATAAAAACAATGTAAAAGCTATTAGAACTCGAAGTGGCCATACCATTGAATTAAATGATACTGATAAAGGGGAGTTTATTACTATAAAAGATAAGAATGAAAATCTAATTCATATTGATACCGCAAATAATAACATTACCATCACTGCATTGGAAACCATGACATTGAATGCAAAGAATTTTGAAATGAATGTTAAAGAGGATGCTTCATTTAATATTGGTAGAGATACAACAATTTATACAGAAAGAAATTTTGATACTTCTTCTTCTAATCATACAAATACAGTAGAAAGTAAAATGAAAAATACTATAGGAGGTGATTTAATTCAGAATAGTGGTAATGCAGAAATTCAGAGTAAAAGAAATATGAAGATTGCTTGTGGAGCAACAGCTTCTTTTCAAGGCGGAGGAAATGTAAAAATTAGTAAAGGATAAACGTATTTTTTTAACACATAAGTCATGATCCCAAGTAAATATAGATTTAGAACACAAGAGATACAATTAAATATTCCGAAACAAGGAATGCATAAATATTTGATAGAAAGTACAAATTTTATTAATTATTCTGGAGAAATACGTTGTTCTCGGAAGAAAGAAGTTTCTCTTTCTATGGAATACAATGAGGACCAACCATACATTCGCTTTGTGAATGTTGAGATTGAAAATGATAATTTTCAATTCTCTGACGGGTCCTTTGCAATGCAAGATATTATAAAAAGAACGGCTTCAGTTTATAATAAACTTAATTTACAAGTATCTTATAAAGGGCAAATTTTATCCATAGATAATATAGAAGAACTACAAGAGAATTGGTATAAAATAAAAATGTACTTTGAAAGTAAGTATAAAGGAAATCAAATACAGCGTTTCATTTTAAAAACAGAAGCGATATTAAATTCGGAAGAAGAGATTATAAAAGATATTTCTCTATATCATAATTTTGGAGGATTAATAAAATCGATCTATCAAAAATATAGTTCTGATTCTTGTAGTATTACTTCACAGTATTTATCTACAAAATACGGAAAGGTCTCTACAGAAGAGGATGTTTTATTACAATCAGCAAAGGAAACAGAAGATATTCAATTACAATTACAAGCTCATTATCCCAAAAATAAAGAATATGTTTCAGTAAACGGAACTTATAATTTTAAAGGGATACTTGAATCTTGGTTGCAGCGAGCTGTAATTTCTAGTATAGAAAAATATGGCAGACAAGAATATCATAATACCGTTAGTATAATTCAACTATAATAATGGCAGGGCAATTTGTAAAAAATGGAGCTACTTTAAAATGTCCTCTATGTTCTAGTAGCGGTACATTAATCGTATCACATACTCAAGTGCAATTACAAGACACTCCTTGTGCAACAAATGGAGATCGAACTAAGTCTAATCTTGTTTTTGGAGGGGTTTGTAAAAAATGGCGTAAAAGCCCACCGCCTTGTGCAAGTGTAATTGCTCCGACTCAATGGAAGGGAATTGCGACAGATGTAGAAATTGACGGAGAATTTATGTTAATAGAAGATTCTACAATTACCTGTAGTACTGGTGGCGTCGATATTGGTATTGATGATACTGCTCAGATGGATGTTCCAACAGATTTGCCAGATACTGAGAATGCCGTGCTAAAAAAGTTTTTGGTTAATATAAGAAGACCAGATGATTATAAAGGCGAATATGGTTTTGATTGGTTACGAGAAGAATATATTCATCCAATTGAAACTATAGTATATGATAATGGAAGGAATTCTTTTTCTGGACCTTTAAACCAACAACTACCTATATGTAAAAATGTAGAGGATCTAAAGAATGAATATAAAACAAAAGATGTAGTGAATCCGATTACTCCTTATGGAGAAGAGTATTATCCGGCATGGTTATCCATTTTTCCTAATGTCTCTTATAATGGAGTAAATGAGGTAAAGTTAAATATAGAAATAGAAGAGATAGAACCATTAGAAAATGATGCTACTCAAATTATTTTTGAATCAGCTAATGATTCACTTACAGTCACTCCATCGCAAATAAGTTTAAGTGAACTTTTGGGAGAAAAGCAAACTAGGGATTTAGGCACTACTACCAAGATTTTTTACGTAGCTGAAAAAGTAATTACAATAAAATGTGAAGGAAATCCTTTGGAAAATCATGAAGAAATAAAAATCTATGCGGAGTTGGATGGAGAAAAGGAAGAAGTAGGGAAATTAATGATATATCAAAATGATGCTATTGCCTTGATGGAAATTGTAATAGTAGATGTTAGTATCGGAACCCCCCAGAATAAGAGTACGTCTTTTATAAAACCTTTATTAGAGCATTCTTTTTCGCAAGCAATGATTCAACCTGTCGTTATGTCCTTGACAAATTTTGATATTACTTCATTACCCGATGATAATGAAGAGGTATTAGATTTTAAAAACACCTATTTACAAAATTCTGGAATAATCCAAGGAGGTTTAGAAGTTATTGTAGGTTTTGAAGATGCATTTCTTAGTTTGTTTAATCGTTATGGAAACACAGGGTTAACACATAGGATAAATAGTAACCTATCTAAAAAAACGTATATATTTTTAACACCTTTTCAACTAAAACATCCAGATACAGGAGAAGATTTAAGAGGAATGGCTTATATCGGAGATTTTAATAATCCAGCAAATCCAGGATGGGGTAATTCTGTGCTTATGACCCCTTTTGGTCTTTTGGATGACTCTAATGTGATACACGAGTTAGGACATTCATTGTCATTACCGCATACTTTTGAGGAATATTTTGCACGACCATTTACTTTTTATCAGGGTTTTACAGATAATCACATGGATTATTTTAATCAATATCACCCTGATCCTAATACTATTGGAGGTGCAAATCCAAATAAAGAGAATATGCATTCATTTTTTAAATGGCAATGGGATATTATGAGAGGAGATAAAAGTTTGGTGTACGACAATAACAATATAGAATAAGATTATGTAAAAAAAATACGCTTAAAACCTATGAATCATGTCTGGACAATTTGTAAAAAACGGAGCTACCTTAAGCTGTCCGCTCTGTTCTAGTGATGGAGTACTTGTTGTATCACATACAGAAGTGCAATTACAAGATACACCATGTGCGACTAATGGAGATCGAAACAAATCGAATCTTGTTTTTGGAGGAGTATGCAAAAAATGGAGAAAAAGTCCACCGCCCTGTGCAGGTGTAATTGCTCCTAAACAATGGCAAGGAGTTGCTAGTAATTTAGAAATCGATGGAGAGTTTATGTTGTTAGAAGACTCTACAATTGGATGTGCAACGGGAGGAGTAGATATCGTAATTAAAGATACCGTTCAGATAGACGTCCCTACTGATTTACCTGAATCAATGCTACAAGATATAGAAGTGCCTTTTTATGTAGAACGTTATAGAATACCAGGATTAAATGAAGATGGAAGTGCAATTGCCAATGATATGGCCTATGGTTCAGGAGTACCTAGTACGTTGATTTATTCAGAAGAGGAGATACAAGCTTACAAGCAAGAATATGAGCAGGATGGTTTTAATGATACAGAACATATAGAGTTCGCAAATGGAGATAGGATTACAGATAAAGCAATATATAAGACTGAAGAAATAACAGAAATAAGACCTATTTTATTTAATCTTACCAGGTTGAATTTTGATTTTATGCTCTTTGATGATTTTAGAATTATGGCTTTTCAACTTTCTTCAGGTGCATTAAGAGAAAATATAGCATCTATGATTGATAAGTTTCAAAATAATGAAGGAGGGATTTATGAGAATGATGAACTTAATCAAGCGGCTATCGAGAGTTCTGCAACCGAAAGATTTTGTGCGGCTTTAGAAAATGACATTACACAACGAATACAGAATAGGGGAGGAAATATTGCGGCGGCAGAAGATACATCTATAAGATGGCAAAGAAGACAGGGTGCTTCTCCTTCATTTGCTAGAGGAGAAGATAACAATCTTTTTAGGGGGTTAACAATTGCTGTGAATGATATTTGGAGTTACGAAGTAAGTGTTATTGAATATACTAAAAAAGAAAACGGTTATGATATCAAATATGAGGTGATTTATTGGGATCATTTTGGGTTGGATTTACCGGATATGCAAAAGTTTTATTCACTAGGAGCAGGATTTAGAGGATGGTTTTTCTTACAACATGTGAGAGGTTATAAACCTTTTTTGACAAAGATAACTTTTGAAAAAGAGTTTTTTGTACCTGTTTCCTAATTGGTAAATATTCTTTGAAGAGTGTTAGAAGGTAAATAACAAAATAGTTGATACTTCTCTAGAAATAAGAGGTGATCTTTTATGATTCTATAGATAAAGAAATATAATATTATATCATAAGAAATTATGGGTGAACATATTCAAGAAGCAATTAATGCAGCACGACAATTGATAGAGGCTCGTTCTAAAAGAATTGAGGAGATTAATCGCAATTGGGCTGATTATGCAAATCAAACAACTTTAGCTACTAATGAAGGAGAAGAAGCCCTACAGGATGCGTATTTTGCTGAGAAAAAAGAACGGGAGGTACCAGCAAATGATTCTTCAGAAACAGAACCTGAAACATATACAGTTGTAAGTGGCGATACTCTTGGTAGAATAGCGAATAGTTATGATGATGTAAGTGTGGAAGATATAGTTCAGGCCAATTCATCGTTAGATTCAGCTGATGAGATTGGTGTCGGAGATATCTTAATTATACCAAATGTAATTCCCATGATTACTGAGGTATATTACAATCCTACAAACATAGTAACTTTGGGTAGTGACACCTATATTGTAGTAAAAGGTTTTGCATTACAAGGTAAAGAAGCGACAATTCAAGTTTTTGAAAAAAGTCCTTTTTTATTAATGGAGGCTGAAGATACTCCGTTGACATTTTTAGAATATGGATCTTTGGATCCAGAAGGAGATGACTTGATCAATGAAAACCAAACAGAATTTAAAGTTCAATTTAATGATCAGGGAGAAGCAATTGTAAAAATACAACTAAGACCAAAAAAGGAGGATCCAGATACAGTTTATTTAGAATGGCAGGAGAAATTTATACCCAAAGAACCCGAAGAAGGAATGACATTGCCGCCTCCGACTCAAGAAGAAATACAAATAATTGAGCCAGAACAACCATTAACTTTCGGAAATGGTACTCCTGGAGAAGATGTATTATCTCCTACGAATCAATCAGCGAATTTTCCTCTTCCTGGGGCAAAACAGTCATTACCTCCAATTATAGATTTTTTATGGTTAAAAGTAGAAGTAGCTGGAGATAATGGCACTTATGAAAGACGCTTTCCTGAAGAAAGAGGAGAATATTTTAGATTAGAAGTTAATAAACGTGCTCCTTGGATGGAAATTGCTATTAGAGAAGCAAAAAAGGCGAGAGGCATAGTAGAAGGAATAGAACCAATGTATACTATGGCCAAAAATTACTTGCGTTTTGTAGGAAATCCTTTTGAACCAACAAGTTCGAGAAATGGACCCTGGTGTGCTGCTTTTATGAATTGGTGTATGGAAGAAAGTGGTCATAATTATGCATTAAGCGCTAGTTCTTTAGCCCCAATCCATGAAAATTTTGATAAAAATTTCAAACAAATAGAAGTGCCTGTTTATGGATGCATAGTAGTATATGCGAACATTAGTCAATGGAGAGGTCATACAGGTTTTTTATTTGGAATGGCAACTAATGGCGATTACATCCTTTTAGGAGGAAATCAAGATAATTCTATAAAACTAGCTCCTTACGGAGAATCAATAGGAAGTAAAAGACTTTATGGATTTTATGTCCCAGCTGACTATGAGTTAGGGTTCAATGATCAATTAACGGATAATGACAGAAATATAGACATTTCAAGAATACATACGGAATGGGGGATAATCCCGTCTGAAGATAAACAGGAGGTAGAATGATTATGAAAAATAAATTATACTTGTTTTATTTTTTGATCATAAAATTGTTAGTTAGTTCCTGCACTAACGTAACTATTAATTCGATCATCAGTGAAAAAAGGACAATAAAAAAAGGAAGTATTAAAAATTATCAAAGCTGTATTAAATTTTCAGATAGCTTAAAGGTTAATGAATTTGTTGTTAATTATATTAATCATATTTATAGTAATGATCTAATCGCTTTATCTGAAAAGAATAGTTATCCTTTAAAATTTATAGGTTCTAAAGTTGATAGTAAAGAAGAGTTTTTATTAAAATTCAAAAACTCAAAATCTAACCTTAATTCCATATTCAATATTGAAGTGTTTAATGAAAAAGATATCTTAATAGATTCTATAAGCTCTAAAAATACCGAAATTCTTTATAAAGATGATTTAAAAAACAAAAACTGTAAGGAAGTATTTATAGGCTTTAAAACTGGGTTATACCTAAAAATTAATAAGAGTAATAGTAAATATAAAATAATGGTAATAGATTTTGCTGGGTAAATAACTTTCATAAACTTGAATTAGCGCATTTGTATGAAAGAGGAGATATTTATTAAAGAACAAAATACTAAATAAAAAATATTTACAGTGGATTTAATGGAAGTGCTAAGAAGTTATGATCCAGTGAGAATGGAAAACAATCTTCTTTTAGTTCCTGTTAAGGCAAATGACCAAGAAATAGAATCAATGACTCTTTACAGATTTAAAGTTAATGAAAATCGTCTAGAATTGAAATCTGTAAATTGTATAGGATGATTAGAAATAAATGGCATCTAAATTTATGAATTATTACATCTATTTGTAATAAAAAGAATATTAGAATGAGTGGACATAAAGAAGGAATTAATGCAGCACAACAATTGATAGAAGCTCGTGCTAAAAGAATTGAGGAGATTAATCGTAATTGGGCTGATTATGCGAATCAAACTACTTTTGCTACCAATGAAGCTGAAGAAGGCCTACTTGACGCATACTTTGCAAAAAGAAAAATAGAAAAGAGTAGAACTGAGAATGTAGGATCTCCTTCTGAACTTTATAAATTTAGAAGTAGAATGACAATTGTTTCTGATGAAAATTATAATAGAATAGTTACAGCAATAACTAATAATTATAATGAAAATTTAGAAAGTCAAGATTTATATACTACAGAAGAACTTGTAGCTTCAGTACTTGAAAATGGTGAGTACCCAAAAGATACAGAACTTTCGGTTCCAGTGATGACAATAGAAGAAACAGAAGAGTTTATAGAAATTAAAAGTGGTGTTTTAGGTAGAGATGCTTATATTTTTGTAAAAGGGTTTGCTTTAAAAGATAAAGAAGCAACTATAGAAATTTTTGAAAGGAGCCCATTTTTATTAATGGAGGATGAAATTCCACTTACAGTTATTCAGTATGATACTATAGAAGCAGAAGAACCAAATGAGAATACAAATAAAACCGAACTAAAAGCTATTTTTAACGATCGAGGAGAAGCTGTTGTAAAAATTAAATTTCGTCCCAAAGTAGAAGATCCAGATACGATCTACAGTGAATGGAAAGAAAAATTTACACCTAAAGAACCTATTAGTCTCCCTCCTCCTTCTGTAGAAGAAATGCAACTAATTACTCCGTCTGTTCCACTAACTTTTGGATCAGATGTGCCACAAATTGGGTCAGAGGTATCTACTAATCCAGAGGATTATCCTCTACCCTCTAATCAAAAGCCGGAATTACCCCCGGTAATAGATTTTTTGTGGTTAAAAGTAAAAGTAAGTGGAGATAAACAGGATTATGATGAGGAGTTTTTAAATGAAAATAACGATTCATATTTTAAGCTTAAGGTTTGTAATTGCGGGAAAAAATATGATGGACAGTTTAGATGCACAAGATATGGTAGAACGGTTAAAGTATATGGACCAATATATAACGGTAGTTACAAATTAAAAGATTATGCTAAATGGAACGAAATAATTTCAAAAGGAATAGTTACTAGTATGGAAAAAGATATATTTATAATTATGTCTCCAAACGAAGGTAATCTTGATTCGGTCCAATCATATGATAGTGAAATAGTTACTGCTGGCGCAATGCAAAAAACAATTAATCCTACTGGACAAGGAGAGTTCCCTATTCAGGTAGCAGAATTTAAAAATTCTAACGCTGAGAAATATGTTTGTCTTTTTGAAAGTTGCGGTTGGACAGTAGAGAATAATACTATGTTCTATAAAGATCCGGATGATCCTAATGCTCAAAAAATTACAGGTAGCGATTTAAAGCGTAAAATAAGGGAGGGCTTTGATGCCTCTACTTTCGGTTCCAGAATAAAATGTAAGCCACTAGAACCTATAGTTAATGCAGTAAATGATAATGATTTTCAAGTAAAACAAATAGAAGATTTTATCTCAAGATTAAGAGATAGGGTTTTGCCAATTGTACCTAGAGGTTATTCTCATACATTAGGTGATTTTTTAATATCACGATTAGGAAGAGCGACCGCTTTAGATCATCATATAAATAGACCTGCATATGTTAGAAATGATCTTGGAGATTCCTTGAATAATTTTTTCGCAAGGAATCCTAATGTGTCTGAGAATCCATTAAATTGGGGAGATAATCATCAGACTTATGAAACTGCAATTTTAGAAGATTATGGAGTAACAAGAAGAGGTACAGATATGGCTGAAAGATTTAACAAAATGAGAAATAGGTAATGATTACTATGAATAATGTTTATAAGCCCTTTGTGATTGTTTTGATTTTGTTAGTTAGTTCATTTTTTAATTGTGCTAGTACAAATAGTTATGAAACCACTTCTAGTTCAGTTTTGAAAGGTAATCAGTATACTTTATCCTGTGAAACTAATAGGTTGTCAACAATTTTAATTCAGAAAGAAATTATAGGAGATGAATTAATTTTGAAACTGATTATAAAAAGAAAAAATAAAATTGTTGTTAAAAAAAATATAGAAATTAACAGAAGTACTTTTGGTTATGATTCCTTACCAGACATTGATCTTGAATGCTCTAGTGGTGGATTTAATATAAATTATACTTTTAGTTTTGGTAATGAGTATATATTATTTAATCATTTTATTGGGGAGGAAGACGCTGATAATTTTTATCTGAAAAAAATAGTGTTTTATGGGAGTAGTAGAAATTCTTTTAGCTTTGAAGGTTCTAAGGTACTAAAAACAATATCAATAAATAACTATGAAATACATACGTTAGCTTCATTAGAATTAAAACCAATTTATTTTAAAGATAATTTACAGACAGTAAATGAGCTAGTATTAAAACCACTTGTAGATAGTCTAAGAGAACGATCTTATTTTGATATTATTGGAAATGAAAAATTATTAACCATTATTACTCGAGAAATCCCTGTTTCAAAAAGCAATTTATTAAGTTATAATCAAATAGAGGGCAATTTAAAAAGGAGAGAACTTTATTCAGAAACAATCTTTTTATCAAAAATTGTTTTACAGAACCATGAAAACTCTCAGTCTTATTTGAATATGGGAGATGCATATTGGAGCTTAAGAAATGAAGAAGATGCAAGAAAGTCTTATGCTAAATATATAGAGTTAATAAATAGTAAAGAACAAAAAACTCAAATTCCCAAGTACATTCGAAATAGATTAAATAATTAATTCAAAATTTGATTTCGAAATTAAACTCATATAGTTTTCGAATTATCTATTTGATAGTGTTTGATTATAATTTTTGAGTGTTATATTAATAAAAACTCAGTGGTTTTCAGGGGGTGTTTTCTATGGAAATCATGGATGTGTACTATCATTTTATAATCTACTTTTGGTTAATATAGATGGATCACACAATTCTTCTAAAACTCATAAAACCAAAACCAATGAAGGGCTTATTAACCTATAAAAACCTGCTTCTTGTTGTATGCAGTTTGATCGTATTTTCTTGTTCTAAAGAAATAGATGGGTCAGATGTTATTTTACTTAATAGTGAAAAAGATATAATAGAATTTACATTTCTCTCATCAGATAATGAAGAACTAGAGATTGATGTTAACGCTCGTATAGATCAAAACGATAAGTTGATATCTGTAGTATTACCATATGGTACTCCAATTAGTGCATTGAAACCAAGTATTAAAATTTCAGAATCAGCATCCATTATTCAAGGCACGGATATTTTCGTAGATTTTTCTGAACCTTTAAATTATAGTGTGATGGCAGAAGATGGCACTTCTTCTGATTATACGGTGAGAGTGCGCGTTGTTGCCAGTACAGATCAAGAAATTTTGCTTACTATTTTTAATCAAAACCCTGACAATACATTAGGTTGGGATATCACTAATGATGACGTTTCCACTTGGGAAGGTGTTGTGGTTATAGATGAGAAGATAATAGGGTTAGAGTTAGATGAAAAAGGGCTTACCATATTACCGCCAGAAATCTGTGATTTGTTTTATCTTAAAACATTATCGTTAGAAGGCAATATGATTTCAGAAATACCAAGGCAGATTGAAGATTTGTCTAATAACTTACGAGTATTAAATCTCGGTGGAAATCAGATAGAAATAATTCCAGGAGAATTTTTTAGTCTAGAAAAACTAACCGATCTAAGAATGTATACCAATATGTTAGTAGATATACCTTCTGATATTAATAAACTTACAGAACTGAGATATTTGAGTTTGTCTAATAATGCTTTACAAACACTGCCTTCAGAACTGTTTGAACTCTCGGAATTAAATACATTATTCATTAATAATATCGAATTATTAGAGGTGCCACAAGAAATAACAAACCTATCTAAATTAACTAGTTTAGGAATCTCCTCCAATCAATTAGGATCCGTACCAGATCATGTTTTAGAAATAGAGACATTAACTAGATTAGATATTTACAATGCAGGTATAAGTACTATTCCTGCAGGAATTACAAAACTATCCAATCTAAGAAGACTTCAGTTATCTGGAAATAATTTAGTTGAAATTAATGAGAACGTAGGGGATTTATTTCTTTTAGAAAACCTGTTGTTAAAAACGAATATGATAGAAGAAATACCTGTTAAACTTAGTAATTTGATAAATTTACAAGTATTGGATATTTCGGAAAATAACATTGTTTCTATGCCAAATGCTGTATGTGATTTAGTAAATACAGGGACTGAAATTGTAATTGATGCTGGTGTAGGATGTATGTAAAAGGTTTAGAGATTAATCTTTAATCAACTAAACCTAATTTAATAGCGTGCTTAGCTAGTCCAACTACATTTTTTACATTCAACTTAGAAATCAAACTTGTACGATATCCCTCAATCGTATATTTACTTAAAAATAATTGATCCGCAATTTCTTGAGTAGTATATTCTTTTGCGATAAGCTGTAATATCTCTTTCTCACGCTTACTGAGATTTATTTCGTTATGCTGCTTTTGCTCAAAAATACTTTTTGTGTAAGCTTCTTTGATACTGTTTGAAAAATAATTAGAACCTTTTAAAATGGTTTCAATTGCTTTAAGAAGCTCTTCTTTTTTAGCATTTTTTGGGATATATCCATTAACCGATGCCTGTGTTAATTCATAAATTTTCTGAGGTTCAGATAACATACTAACAATAAGAGTTTTAATAGTGGGATGGTTTTCTTTGATATAATGATTTAATGCTACCCCATCCATTTTTGGCATATTAATATCTAATATTGCTAAATCAATTTGATCAGTAGTATTAATATCTATATACTTCTTAAGATCCAAACCGTTACTAGCAGTATACACAATTTCATAATCAGATTCGTGTGATATGATGCTTAAGAGACCATCTAAGAACATTTTATGATCATCAGCTACTACTAGTTTATATGTATTACTTTTTGTCATTTAGTACAATGGGTATTTCAATCCGTATAGCCGTTCCACGATTAATAGCAGAATCAATGTCGATTTTTGCTTTTAATAACGTTAAGCGCTTTTTTATATTTTGTAAACCAATACCATTTGTTTCCTTTTTAGAATCAAAACCAATACCATCATCCTCAAAAATAATTTCTATAGAATCATTATATGCATTAAGACATATTTCAATGACTCTTGCTTTAGCATGTTTAAGAGCATTGGTCATTAGTTCTTGTATAATTCTAAAAATTTCTACTTTTTGATTATCATTAATTGTATTAATTTTCTCTATTGGATGTGGTATAAATGTAATGTCTGGATCTGTAACTTTTTCTATAGTATCGATGTATTCTCGTATATAATTGGCAAATGCAGTTTGATTAATTTTTTTTGGTATCAAATTATGAGAAATCTCTCGAACTTGTTGATATGTATTATCTAATTGATCGATAATCGTAGCTTGTGTTTTTTTATCTTTTTCGATGTTAATCATCTGTAATTTTATAGCTGCTATATTTCCTCCAATGCTATCGTGCAGTTCTCTTGCAATTCTATTTCGTTCTTCGTTTTGAGCGATTACATAGGTGTTTGCCAGTTTTAATTCTTGCTCATTTAGAAAAGAAGCAGTTTTCTGGCGATTGATTTCTTCTTTCTGAGCATTATATTTTGTTTTTACTTGTAGTTTTTGATAATATACTAGAAGTAAACCAATAATTGGGATTAGAACAATGATAAAACCAATAATATAAAACCGTCTTAATAAACGTTGTCGTTTTATTTCTGCTTCGCTAGAGAGTTGATCTTCTTTTAAAAGTAAAATTTCCTTTTCTTTAGTTGCAGTTTCATATTTTACTTCTAATTCAGTTATTGTCTTTTTTTGTCTACTATCACTAATAGAATCTTTTAAAGTATGAAAATTGTTTAAAGCTAGATTTGCGGATCTATAATCATCAATTGAAGTGTAAATATTCGTTAGGTTTTCATAAATGTTTTTTTGTATTTCTAAATTTGAGATCAGCTTTGCTGGAGCCAAGCTATTATTTAGTAGGTTAATAGCTTCCTGCGGTTTTCCCAGTGCAGCTATAGCTTTAGATTTGTGGACTATGGCATTGATACTTTTGTCTTTAAAACCATGAAGATCAGCAATCTTTTTACTATCATTAAAATATGCTAAAGCTTCTTCATATTTCTTATTTTCGTGTAAAACATCTCCAATATTTAAAGCTAACGTAGCAGAGGCCTTTGGAGAGGTGTTAGGAGGAATCATTTCATAAGCTTTGAGAAAGAATTTTTCTGCATTGTCATAATCTTTTTTTCTAAAATATACAGCTCCTATATTTATGTAATTAGATGAAATGATTTTTTTATCTGTAGTGGCTGCATTACTTTCTTCAAAAAACTGAATAGATTTATCATAGTTTTCATTATTAGCGTTTAAAATTCCAAAATCAGATTTGACTTTAGTAATCATTTCTATATAATCAATTTCTTCAGAAATCTTAAGACTTCTATATAACATTTCTATAGCTTCATCCATGTTACCGCTTCGTCTAAAACTGGAACCTAATAATCTATATGCTTGTGCTAAATGTTTTTTATTTCTTAAGTGGATTAAGGAGGCTCTTGTGTAATACATAGATGAATCCACAACACCTATGGAATTGAAGTAGCTTCCTAGATAAAGTTTGGCTTTAGATTTTATGGAATCTTGTTGTTCTTTATCTCTAGAAATTTTGGATAAAACGCTATAAGAATAATTAGGATTAGCGTCTAAAGAATCAATAGCACTATCTAATTGTATACTAATCGATTCTTGCCCAATACAAAGAAAAGAATAGCATAATGTTATGCATATAAGTATTTTTCTAATAGATATTATGTCCATTACATTTGTGTAAAATAAATTGGTCTATCCACGAAAATAAAGATTTCAGTGTAAAGTGTTATTAAAGATAAGTGTATTTAAGAAATACTACTTATAATCATCAAAAAGTTATTGAGTTTTATGAGAAGATGTTAATAGATTTATAATGGGTTTGATTTTATGTTTTTTTAATATTTGTAAGCTTTAAAATTTAATGGAAAAAAAAGTAAAAGACTTACTGTTTTTCTTCTTAGAATGGGCTTTGAGTCGTATCTTTATAGAGTAATTAGAATAGCATTCTTTCTCTAAAAATTTTCTATGGAAAACCTTGATGCAGCAAGACTCCAGATGGCATTTACCTTAATATTTCATATTGTTTTTGCATGTATTGGAATGGTAATGCCTTTTTTTATGGTGGTGTCACATTATAAGTGGTTAAAAACTAAAGATCAAATTTATTTAACGCTAACAAAAGCTTGGCAAAAAGGAGTGGCAATTTTTTTTGTTACTGGTGCAGTTTCGGGGACTGCTTTGTCTTTTGAATTAGGTTTATTATGGCCAGAATTCATGAAACATGCGGGTCCTATTATAGGAATGCCTTTTTCACTAGAAGGGGCAGCTTTTTTTGTAGAAGCAATAGCGCTAGGATTTTATCTATATGGTTGGAATAAATTACCAGAAAAATTTCATTGGTTTACTGGTGTTATAATTGGATTATCCGGAGTCGCTTCTGGAATTTTGGTTGTAGCAGCTAATGGATGGATGAATTCTCCTAGTGGATTTGATTATATAGATGGTCAGTTTTTAAATATTGATCCAGTACAAGCGATGCTAAATCCGGCTTGGTTTACCCAGGCATTACATATGACATTAGCTGCTTTTACAGCAACTGGTTTTGCTGTAGCAGGAATTCATGCGTATCAAGTATATAAAGGAAGAAAGGTAGCACTGCATACCAAAGCTTTTAAAATTGCATTAACATTCGGAGCGATTGCTGCGATATTACAACCAATTAGTGGAGATATATCTGCAAAAGATATTGCGGAGAGACAACCGGTGAAATTAGCGGCAATGGAAGCACACTACAATACAGAAAAAGGTGCTCCATTATATCTGGGCGGTATCGTTGATGCAGATACCCAAGAAGTAAAATATAAAATTGCTATTCCTGGGATGCTATCCTTTCTAGCGTTTGGAGATTTTGATGCTGAGGTTAAAGGGTTGAATGATTTTCCAGAGGATGAACGTCCGAATGTTCCTATAGTGCATTATGCTTTTCAGACAATGGTTAGTATTGGTGGAATATTAATGCTTGCTGGACTGTTATATTTTATTTCTTTAAAAAAGAAAAGATGGTTGAATAATAATAAATATTGGATACTCTTTGTTTTGTTAGCTCCTCTTGGTTTTATAGCCTTAGAGGCTGGATGGATTGTAACGGAAGTAGGAAGACAACCTTGGATTATTCATAAAATAATGAGAACTAAAGATGCGGTGACTCCAATGCCAGGAATCGTTTTTAGTTTCTACACATATATAGTAGTATATCTAGCACTATCTGTTGCCGTTACTTGGTTGATGATTCGCCAAATTAAAGTTCTTAATGCCAAAAATGATTAGTTTATGTTGTATGTAGTATTATTCTTTTTGATATTTTCTTTGTATTTATATGTGGTTTTAGGAGGTGCAGATTATGGAGCAGGGATTGTAGAACTGTTTTCTTCAGAAGAGAATCAAAAAATAACAAAGAAAACAATTTATAGAGTAATGGGGCCTGTTTGGGAAGCAAATCATATATGGATTATCATTATGATCGTTATTTTGTGGATTGCTTTTCCTGCATATTACAATATATTGGTAGTTAATCTACATATTCCTCTAACAATAGTGTTATTAGGAGTTACGCTACGAGGAGTTGCTTTTGTTTTTAGACATTATGATGCGATAATTGATAATTCTCAAAAATTGTATGATGCTATGTTTAAAATATCGAGTTTGATTACCCCGATATTTTTAGGGATGGTATTTGGTGGATTAATTAGCGGTCAAATTCAGCTTTCCGAAGATGTGAGTAATTTAACTTTTTACGAGATTTTTGTAAAACCTTGGTTTAATGCTTTTAGTATTTTAGTGGGATTGTTTTTTGCAGCTTTATGTGCATTCTTATCATCAGTATTGCTTATTGGTGAATCTGAAGATGGAAAAGAAAATATTTATATAAGAAAAGCAGCTATAGCGACCATTGTAGTTTTTGTTATGGGTTTGATAACTTTTATATATGGATATGTCGATGATTATTTTTTTGTAAAGAATTTTATCACAGATCCTTATGCTATTGTATCCATGATAATTTCGGGAATATTATTAATACCTCTTTGGTTTACTATAAAAAAGGGTAGGAGAGTGCTAAGCAGACTTTTTGCTGGATTACAGGTTTTTTTAATTTTACTTGCTGCATTAATATCACATTTTCCTAATATTATTATTAGTAAAGATGGAAGTATAAGCTTATTAGATCAAATAGCTCCTGATAGTGTGATTAATGTACTAGGAATATCATTAATTATTGGTGGAGCGGTTATTCTTCCGGGTTTATTTCATCTCTTGAAATCGTTTAAAATGATTAAAATTTTAGAACAGAATAAGAACCCTTCTCTATAACAAAAGTATTTTTATATTTGTTTCCCAAATTTCGGGTAGTAGCTTAGTCCGGTTAAAGTGCTGGTCTGGGGGACCAGAGATCGGAGGTTCGAATCCTCTCTACCCGACAAAAGAAAATCCAATCATTACTGATTGGATTTTTTATCTCTTCTTTTATAAAAGATCATTAAAACAGAATACGTAGAAACTATAATATAAGATCAATTTATATTAGAATAAGTTTGAACATATGATTAGTTTCTTAATCGATATCTATTTACTGCATCGGATATTTCATACCCTAAACGATATCCTTCTGTACAATCGATCCTAATATGCACTCCTAGTGGAATTCTTGAAAAAGCATTTTCTTCGGCCATTTCTGTAAATGAATCAAATTGTCTTGGTTGACCTAAGAATTCTGTTCTACCTTCGTGTGTTCGATCCGTGAAATTAGTATCGTTTCCAAACTCATCTATGAATATTCCTGCAGCAGCAGAAGCAAATGTAGAGTGACCAGATGGGTATCCTGGGAATGTAGGGTTTGGCCAAAAAATAAATTTAAATAAGTTTGTTTGATAATCAGGGTTAATGAATTCTTGAATATAAACACTTGGCCGCATTACTAAATACTCATACTTATCAGCCCATGAAGAAACAGCTGCATCATTTAAAGAAAAACCTAGTTTAAGGAGCATAGCTAATGATCTATCATAATCAAGATCGTATTTTTCTATTAATTGATTAGCGATAGCAATTTGTCTTCCAGGAGGACTTACCATTAAACCTTCTACATCATCTGACCAAAATTCTGCGATCCATAATTCTTCATTATTTTCTTCTGCAGCTCTTGTACTTACTGTGTACACTTCATTCATTTCTGCAAAATAATCACTATTTGGATCTGTACTATAATTTAATGGTGGAGGAATACTAGTAGTTTCTTCAGAAGAAATTACAAAAGTTCTTACTTTTCCCCAGTAAGGAAATAAACCACGTTCTGGTTCTGCACTATAGCTCCATAAACCTGGACCAACAGGCGGTTCGTAATCAAGTGGTTGTGGTTCTAAAATTTGTGTTTCTGCTTCTGTATCCGTTTGACTATAAGCAATAACTTGTTTTGCTACGTGGGTTCCCCATTCGATAGAGTTTCTGATATCTCGTCGTCTTAATCTTTGCGAAAGTTGATCTTCATATTCAGATTGTAGTAGGCCTATCTTATTGTCTATAGATGGATCAATGTTATTCATAAAATGATCCATAACAATAGCGTAACATGTGTTTAATGCTAAGTCTAGACTGATATTTCTATCTCTTTCGCGATCATTTATTTGCAATCCATCCAGTCTATTTTCTATAGAACGATATCCTCTCATATCGTGCACAGTAGTTTCATATGCTGCTAAGTGTATATACGCTAAAGCTCTAGCGGTTGCATTAGGTCGCATCCCGAATGCGTATTGATCTAATTCGACCCATAAAGAGTTCCAGTCAGTGATCAAATCGATAGTGGTATCAGATTCATTAGGACTTTTGTTTAGATCATCAATGGTTTCAGTATCCAATGTTTCTGAGTCTATTTCTTCATTGTCATATGAACAAGATTGTATAAAAATAGCCGTAATAGAGAATACTAGTAGTATTCTAAAGTTTGATAGTTTCATAAATTGTATAGTTAATTGTTAGATTAAAAAACCGTGCTCTATCATTTCTGATTGGAGAATACGGCTTTCTAAATATTATTTCGACGTCAAATAATATTTAAAAAAGTAAGTGTCGAATTCTAAAATGATATTTATAATATCTTCACAATGTAGATTGATCCAAAATCAAAATTTCTTTAAATACTTAGCTAAGCGAATTCAAAAGAAATAACTTGATAATTACGACTAATATTGTTGAAGGAAATGGAGCTTTCAGTAGAACGTTTGTAAGTATTGCTAGATGACTTTTTATTTTCTGTGAATGGATTGTTTTATTCAGTGAAAGCTGTTTTTTTGCAAGTATACTAGCTGTTTACGGGTTGTTGTTTTATGTTGTATGTTAAACCCGTAGTTATTTATAACTCATAAAAAAGTTGATCCAAATGTTTCTAGATATTCTAAGAATTATGGGAAGAGAAACTATCATAACCGCTACAATTATGCAATAGGTTGGTATCAGGTTGATACCTAGTAAAAGATAAGACAGAATAAAGGCGGTGCCGGCAAATATAATACCTACTGGATAGCTAACATACATAGCTCCATAAAAAAAAGAAGGTTCAATTTTATATTTTGTATTACAAGAACTGCATCGTTCATTCATTTTTAGCGTATCCTTAATTAAATATGGATTTTTCTTAGAATACATACTTTCGTTTTGACAAACTGGACAAGTTCCTTTTATGATACTATAAGCTTTTGTTCCTTTTAAAAAATTCATCTGCTCTTAATTTGTAAGTTAACGACTTTTGTGATTTGTTACTCATTCTTAAAATAAAATGATTAAATGCATTATTTGATTACAAAATTAGTAATCCGTGTCGTTTTTGTTTTCATAGGTTTGTTGCATTTTTTTGTACTTTTAAGACATATATATATTTAAATGATCCCAATATTAAATATAACGCAATTTGATAAGGAAGAATCTTTAACCGATTTTTACAGTAATGATCTAAAAAATCATTTAATTAAAAACAAGAACATCTTTCATAAGCCACATAAGCATGATTTTTTCTTATGTGTGTTTTTTTCGAGAGGTTCTGGTCTGCACGAGGTTGATTTTGATTCTTATACTGTAAAACCGGGAAGTGTATTTTTTTTGATGCCTGGCCAGACACATTATTGGAAATTTCAAGAACAACCAGAGGGGTATATCTTTTTTCATTCTCAAGATTTTTATGAATTTCAGTTTTCTAACAAAAAACTTTTACGATTTCCTTTTTATTATTCATATAAAAACCCTCCTTATTTGTACTTAACTAAAGATGAGATGCCTGTAATTAAATCATATTTTGAACAAGTAAATTCAGAATATAACCAAACGTTGGTTTTTAATAAGGATAAAATAGTGAGTCTAGTAGATCTAATTTATATAGATTTATCTCGTTTGTATATTAATAGAAAGACGGAATGTTCATCATCAACTCCAACGTACCTAAAAACCCTCGCTTCTCTAGAAGTGGTTATAGAACAGTTTTATAAAAATGAAAAATCAGCTAAGTTTTATGCAGAAAAACTAAGCATTTCTCCAAAACATTTAAACAGAATTGCAAAAACCACACTGAATAAAACTACAACAGATTTGATAACAGAACGTGTTATGTTAGAAGCAAAACGATTAATAGTTCACTCTGATAACTCTTTGTCATTAATAGGGCAAAATTTAGGTTATGAGGACTATGCTTATTTTTCTAGGGTATTCAAGTTAAGAACAGATAAAACACCTTTAGAATTTAGAAGAGAATATCGTTATTAAAGTATGGATGTATTAAGATCCAATCAATAATTGATTGGATCTTAATACATATTGCAAGTTTTCTTTATAAAAAGAGTATTTCTTATGCGTGATAATAGCGCTCTCTATAGATTTTATTATCCTTCCATTCTGTTACTACTGTTTGTTCAGAAAGCATTGTGCTTCCATCCTTAAGTTTCAGTTCCATAATAGCATCATAAAAAGAATGATTTCCGTTAACGGCGTAATTTCTAACCTCATATCTAATAAATTCAGAAAGCTGGTTATCAATAAAATCTTGTTCAAATTTTAAATTGAATTCCTTTCCTTTTTTAGGTTTGTCATTGCTTTCTCTTAATTCTACATCATCGTGTAAATAAGTTTCCATTGCTTCGATGAAAGCTCCCTTAGCTAATAATTGATGAACATGTTTTAAATTGGTTTCTATTGTAGTTTCCATATGTATTTTATTTAAAGATTAATTATATATGCAAAGTTAGTCTGGTAATAGAGGTTCTGTAATGATAATTATTCCTTAAGAATGGTAGATTTTTCTTTTTTGATAAAATTTATTTGTTAATTTGAATATGAGATTAGATTATTCAAGTATAAAAGATGAGAGCTCATTTATTCTTACGAATTTTAATTGTTCTTCTTCACTAGATTTACTCAGAAATAAAGGGTTGTATAAGATTATATGGAGTAAAGATCATGAAGTGAGTTTTCGTATAGATGGATCTCTTATAGAATTACAAAAAGATCAAATTATTTTTTGTACTCCACTTAATGTATTAGAAATAGAAAACAATACGGATGGAATTATTTCGCTGGTATTTAATAGAGAATTTTATTGTATAAGGGATCATGATCAAGAAGTATCTTGTAATGGTTTTTTGTTTTTTGGTTCTTCAGTTCCGCAAATATTATCCCTTGATGAAAAAGAAAAAGTAAGTTTTTCTACGATGTTTGATTCTTTTAGAGAAGAATTTGAAAATAAAGATCAGATCCAAGGAGAAATGCTTCAGACACTTTTAAAAAGGTTTTTAATAAAATCGAGAAGATTAATTAAGGAAGACTTACCAGAATCTGAGATTCCGAATAACCAGTTAGACATAATTAGAAAATTTAATATTCTTATAGAACAACATTTTCGAGAAAAACATCAAGTAGCGGAATACGCAGAGTTGTTGTTTAAATCACCTAAGACACTGTCTAATTTATTTAATAAATACAGTGATAAATCACCATTGGCAACAATTAATGAACGTATAGTGCTAGAGGCAAAAAGATTGTTGCTATATTCTGATAAAACATCAGAAGAGATTGCTTACGAATTGGGATATAAAGAAGCAGGACATTTTTCTAAGTTTTTTAAGAAACATACTACTATGAATCCAACAGAATTTAAAAATAGAAAACTCACTAATTCATAGTATAAGTTACTAAATTCTTAATCACGATAATTAAAAGCCCAACTAGTAATTACTAGTTGGGCTTTTTAATTTGTATTATTAGATTCTTTTAAAAGACTAATTTTTCATATTATCTTTAACTAGGTTATAAAACTGATCAAATTTAGGATCAATTATAATACGAGTTATTGTTTCTATACCTTCCGTACCGTATTCACTTTTACCTAAAGATTCCATGCGTTTTGGATCTACTTTATAATCAGATTGAAGTACTCTAACTACTGATGCAGCTTGTCTAGAACTTAAATCCCAATTGTCAATTAGTTTTTTTCCATCAAGCTTTAGTGCATTGCTGTTTCCTTCTACTGTAATAGTAAGATTAGGATTTGCATTCAATGTAGCAGCTATTTTTTCTAAAGTTGGTTTCGCTTTATCATCTACAATATAATTTTTGTCATTTTCTCCAAAAAGAGTTGTATTAGGTAGAATTATAAATATAGTACTTCCGCTAATCTTTATATTATCGCCTCCAATAGCGTTTTTAAATTGACTAAATACAGCTAAATTCGTTGAATCATTAGCAGTAATAGCATCATTAATAACATTTAGTTGTCTATCTTTTGCTTTAATGATTTCTTGAGACGTTTGTAAGTTAGTAGCTTTTTTATTTGATAATTCAGTGAAACTATTCATGTTAGCCAAAAGACTAGCGTTGGTTTCTTTAAGATCAGCTACTTGCGCTTCCATAGTTTTAACCTTAGATTCGCTTACTCTTTCATTCTTTTTGGCTTCTGTGAGCTCTCCTTGGGTGCTTTTTAGTTCTTGTCTAAGCTTATCAATTTCCGCAATTAGGTCTTTCTTTTTTTGTGCATGTACAAACGAATTTGTAAATAATAGTACAGAGGCTAATAAAATAATTTTTCTCATTGGTTTAAGCGATTTGTTGCAGCAGCAAAAATAAAACAATTTTAGAAACTATATGTAGAAAGAAGAATTATGACTTTTTCAAAAGCTTTTCGGCATTAGCAATACTCAAATTAATTTGCTCTTTTAGCTTATTAACTTCTATTTCTTCTTCTTTTAGCAGTTTCATTTTTGCAGTAAACTTTTCCATGTCATCTGTTGTATTTTCTTCGCCGTGTGGGAATTTAGAGTTAAAATCACTCATCCAATCCATCATAAAATCATAAGAATCCTTAAGATCTTTTTGTGCTTTTTCATATGGTTTTCCAACGGAAGTGGTATCAATCTTAGGTTCCAATTCCTTTATTAAAGAGCTCATAGATCCCATTTTAGGCATTACTTCATCGTGTACGTCAATTACTTTTTGCATCAAAGCATCGAACTCTTGCTCTTCTTGAGACAATTTGTTACACGCAAAGTTTGTTAGAAGTCCGGTAATTAATATTAAGAAATATATGTTTTTACTTTTCATTGGTCTTGGTTTTTAATAGTTCAAATGTATTACTTTTTTGAATATGTATTATTCTGATATATTATAGATTAGGAAATTTTACGAGATTGTTTTTTTTCTTAGGTATTCCATTCCTAAAATTAATAATAGACTTGCTCCAAATAATGGGAATACTAACGATAGTAGTATAAGTAGGATTATAATTCCATATCCAACTTTAAAAGATGAAGGAACTTTTGGAACTCCCCAACTTTTTTTTCGTTTTCTTAATAAATAAGATAGAATGGCTGATACACTCATTATGGTTAACGTGATCGCAGTAAGAAGAATTAACCACCAATTAACGATGCCGAACTGACCTTGATGAAACGCCATAAACCACATTCTTGCGCGCATTAAAACTCCTACATCTTTCCAGGTAAGTTTTAGAATGGGTTCACCGGAGTATTGATCAAAATGTATTTTTTGTTGGGTGTTTAAATCAGAAGGATTAAAGTTAGATACACTAAATACCCCTTTAGGTCCTTTAGGAAAACTTACCGTTACCTCACCTGGAAGTTTTATAGTTTTTGCTTTTTGCACCATTTGATCTAAGGTTAATGGTGTTCCAGTAATATTCGATTTTAGTTGATGGCCTCTCCAAGTTGTTGGATATCCAGTATTTGTTAACTTTTGAACGTTTTTGAAATTTTCTCCAAAAACATCTGTCCACGGAAAACCTCCTAGTAAAATCATTACTAATAAAATAGATATCCAAAAACCTGAAATAGAATGAATATCTCTATAAAAAGTTCTACGGTCTAGGTTTGTTCTTGGGATAAAATATCCTTTTGATTTCCATCCTCTTTCTGGCCACCAAACATATAAGCCAGTAAGAATTAAAACAATCATCCAACTTGCAATTAATTCGATGATTTTAGTGCCAAATTTGCCCATTAACAATTCTCCGTGTAATTTTCGAACCGTATGCATATTTGTTTGTTTGGCAATGATCTCACCAGAAACGGTGCCCAAATATGGATTTATGAATAAACTACTCTTACCTCCAAACCTTCCTGAGACAAATTCTGTAGCGTGATTAAGAGATTTTGAGATAACCATTGAGTTTGGTTTTTTGATAGCTGTTTCATTAGCTATCTTCCATTGTTCTTCTAGAGAAATGGGACTATCCGTAATAACTACTTCTTTTATATGTTTCTGTCTCGGAGTCTCATAATCAGATTTAAATAAATAAATAATTCCTGTAATAGAAAGTATTAGAATAAATGGAAGAGATATTAATCCTGCGATAAAATGCCATTTCCAAAGCCATTTATTAAGTTTTGAATTTTTTTTCATGATTGTAGAATTATCAGTGGTTGATAAAAAGATCTACTGCCATTATTTTCTATTACCCCACAATAGAAAATAATATGTGTAAACCAATTGTAGAGATGTCGACTCTTTAAACACATATTTACTATGACAGTAGATCATAACTATATTTTAGAAACTTCTGGTTTTAAAAATTATATCGAACTCCAAGATGAAAAGCTCTTGGGTTTCCTATGGTGAAACTATTTTCGCTTCTAAACACGTTATATGAGGCTCTTGCGGCATACAATTCATCAAAAACATTTAAAGCATGCCCCCATATCACAATTCCTTTATAGTTTAATGATGCTCTAAGATTAAAAATAGTATGACCATCATAAGTAGCTGTACTAAAAGAACCATTATCGTTTTCTACTTGATTCTCAAAGCTGGTATTATAACTCCCTACCAGTTCATGTTCTCCTGTTATGCTAAAGCCAATATTTTCAAAATCCTTACGATAAGTAATGGCTGAAGTACCTAATAGACTAGGAGCGGTTTCTCTTTCTGTGTCAGAATAATCAATCCCTGAATCAAAAAAATCTACATATTCATGTTTCGCATAGCTACCATTGTGCGAAATAGATAATTCTTTAAGAATTTTATAAGTAATGCCATATTCTATTCCATAAGATCTAGTTTTACCTGCATTAGTATTAAAGAAATTGTCATCTTCATCTCTAAGTGTGATAAGTGTATTTTTTCCTTCTAAAACATATAAGGCGGCATCTAAAGTAAGTTTTGACGGAATCGAATAATACCCACCAATTTCATAATTATTATATCTACTAGGTTTTATTCCTTGTACCTGATTACGATTTCTATATAGAGTAGAAACTTGTGGAGGGGTAAACCCTTGAGAATAATTTGCATAGATACCCGTTTGGCTCGAAAGGTTGTAGTTGATCCCCAGTTTAGGAGTAAGATTGTTAAAATTATCTACGGCATCTTCTACACCTACAATACCATCTGCCTGATTATTATAATCATATTCGAATCCATCGTAGCGAATTGCAGCGGTTACTTTTAGAGGTGCTATAGGTGATATTTCATATTGCAAAAATCCTGCGTAATTAAAAATATTTGCTTCGTAATTTAATATAAAATCTCCTGAGTTGAGAGTAAAGTCCGTATTCCTTCCAGTTTCTGTGTCCACAATAACACTGGTTGTTTCTGCTATATATTTTTGTGGAGAAAAATCACCTGTGGCGCCTAGTATTAAAGAAGAATTAGCAAAGTTAAAATTTAGCTTATGTTGTATTAAACCTACAAAACTTTTAAATTGATTAGAGTTTATTTCTCCAGAACCAAATCCAGTTAACTGACCTTGGTCTCTAAATTGACGTACTCTATAGGATGGATTTTGATCCATCGTATTATCCCTGAAAACAAAATTAAAAGAGGTTTTGTTACGATCATTCCAGAATTTGTCTAATGTAGTTCTTAGTCTAAAAGCTAGAGCTTCTCGTTCAGTAAAAGTTTGATCACTTTCGAAATTTCCTCCATAATAATCGGACTCACTTAAAGAACCAGTCATATCTGATCTGTAATCTACAATGTCTAGAACTGTTGTCCATTTTGTGGTTGTAGAAAAATCATATACAGTCTTAAATGTAACAGCTAGTTTTTCATAGTCACTATGTTCTATAGGGCCATTTTTTCGTTGTACATAATGTCCTCCTAAATAGAACCCAAATTTGTCACTGGTTCTGTCAGAAACTTCTAATTCATAACGAGTTAATCCAATATCATTGGTCTGAAACCCTAAGCTACCACTAAGATTTTCTGTTGGTTTCTTGGTAATAAAATTAAAACTACCTCCAATAGATTCACTACCGTAAATACTAGATGCGGGGCCTTTAAGTACTTCTATGCGATCATAAGAAATATCATTCATTTCTAATAATGCATTATGATTAAATACAGAGGTAGGTCGTATTTGCAATCCATCTTCCAGATATAAAAACAAAGCTTTTGTAGAAATAGGTGATCGAACTGCCATAAAATGCTGTTCATTACTCGCTGCTCTAGAAGTCGACATAAAAACTCCAGGAACTTGATTAACTAGTTGATCAATACCAAAAGCTTTTGTCTCTTCTATGGTTTTTGCAGATATAGTAGCGATAGATCCAGGTACATCAGAACGTTTTTGAATTTCCCTACTTGCAGAAGTTACAAAAACCTCTTCCAAAGCTACATTATCAAGAGATAAACGGATAATATTAACACCATTAGTAAGGGAAACTTCTTTAGTTGTATATCCTACAAAGCTAATGGTAACTTGATTTGAATTTTGGAGTGTTATTGTAAAGCTCCCATTAATATTGCTCATTACTCCATTTGTAGTAGTATTAGATGCTATTATTGTTGCTCCTGGTAACGGATTATTAGAATTATCTACAACTTTTCCTTGAAAAGATTGTGCGTAGCTATTAATTCCGTAAACAAGGAATATAGCTAACATTAGTATATTTTTCATTATATGTAATGTATAGGTAGGATCATCATTCAATAGATGGATACCTAGTTTGTTAATTATTAAGTAAGTATTTTATAAAGCGTATTGTAGACCTAACGTAATCGTTTCTTTATTTCTTAATTGTACACCATTCATATTCTGAAACAATGGAATAGCAGCTTCAAAACCAAGACGCAGGTTTTTAAGGCTTCCTTTAAAGGCATATAAATTAAAACCTAAACCCGCGTTTGCATAGGTCATTCCGGAATTAGCAGTATCTGCAGTGATTACCATGATTGGATTTAGATCAGGATTCGTTCCACTTATTTTATCAATAGCTCCAAATTCAAATCTTCCGGAAAAACTTAACCAATCAGTGGCAGTTACGGCTAACCAATTGTTTAAACTATACTTGTTTCCTAGACGATATTCATTATCATTCTCACCAATTCTAAGTGTAGTTCTTACTTGCGTACCAAAAGAAAGAATACTCCATTGTTTTAGATAAGTTAAAGCAATTTCAGTATCCCAAGTTCCACTACCTATTTGCATTGGATAGGGGAGTATTACTTCGTTTGGAGTAGAAGCTGGAGTCACATTTTTTTCATTAATACTACCGGTAGGTATAGATATTCCAATTTGGCCGTGTAATTGTTGTTTGTTCTTATTAAAGAATTTATATAGCGCTGCAATCTTTGTATCACCAAACCCAGAAGACTCTGTAGTAAATACTCCATTCATAGCAGTAAGGTGATCCATTTCTTGGGATAGATAATTTACCATTGCCATCAAAGTTATTTTATCACTTGGCGCATACATCATTCCTAACATATGCATATTCATTGGCATACTTGTAGGCGTAACCATATATACATCATTAGGGCGTAACGCATTAGAGAAATCTACATTTTCACTACCTCTGTTAAGGTCTTCCATATTCATATACATGTAGCGATAGCTAAACATGAATTCACCTTTTCCGTGTGTGTGATCTCCCATTACGGATATAGGAGCGTGTCCATCAGGTCTTGATCCTGACCATTTATTTTCTTTGCTTTCTTCCTGCCCAGATATAAATTGTGCTGTCATTATAAGAATGACATAGATATATTTTTTCATTATATAAATGATTTGTAGTTGTATAGCTTTCTATTCAAGAAAGTTATCGTACAGAGATATTGTAACTTGATTAAAAACAGCTTTAAATAAATAACATATAGAGTTGATCAACCTAGAATAATTCTTGGCCGATTTCATTAAAAAAAAGATCACTACTTAAGTGATTAAGAGAAAGAAACTTCTGGTGGGCGATCAATATTATTGGAAATATTTTTAGTGTGTAAGTTAATTGGTTTCCAATTAGAATTATCCTCAAAATAGAATTGAGACATGTTTTTGATTTGAATTATATTGTCTTCAAAAAAGAGAGGAATAAAAGCTTCTACAATAACCGTTAAAGAACTGTTTTGAGTATCAGAAGTCGTCTTACTCATCTTCATTTGAGTCATTAGATAACATTTTCCGTTACAGTTTAATTTTGGCCTTTCTTTATTAACACAATATTTTTCTACAATGGTGTCAATATTTAACTGATAGTAGAGTACATTACTTATTTCTATTGCTGGTCTTAAAGCAAAAGCAATGAATATTAATATAGAAAAAAAGACTCTCAATTAAGGGTTTTTCAAATTCGCTGCAAATATACTATTCTTCTTAAAAGTAATATAAGATCTACTCTTAAAACTTACTAAAAGTATAGTTAATATATATAGCTAAAAAAGGTTTTGAATTATAATTAATCAACCATATTCCGGAATAGAAAATTTAGGAGGTTAATAAACAAACCGTTTGTATTCGAAGTGAGCTTTTGGCTTTATGAAAAAAAAAATCCTCAAGCATTTTACTGCTTGAGGAATATATTTTATAATAATTTATGTGTAAAATTATCTATGAATTGTCTGAGTCCTATCTGGTCCAACAGAAACAATAGTAATTGGTGTTTCTAATTCTTTTTCCAAGAAATCGATGTATTCATTTAACTCTTTTGGAAACTCTGATTTATCAGACATTTTAGTAAGATCTTCTGACCAACCTTTCATTTCTGTATATACCGGAGTTACATTTTCTGGTTCAATATTGTAGGGTAGGTGAGTGATCGTTTCTCCTTTATATTTATAAGCAGTACATACTTTAAGAGTTTTGAAACCACTTAATACATCACCTTTCATCATCATTAATTGAGTAACACCATTAACGTGAACAGCATATTTTAATGCAACTAAATCTAACCATCCGCATCTTCGTGCTCTTCCGGTTGTAGCTCCAAATTCATTACCTACACGCCCCATAGTTTCTCCATCCTCATCAAACAATTCTGTTGGGAATGGTCCGCTTCCTACACGAGTGGTGTATGCTTTAAAAATTCCGAATACTTCTTTGATTTTATTAGGAGCAACTCCTAATCCTGTGCAAGCTCCTGCAGCAGTTGTATTAGAAGATGTTACAAAAGGATATGTTCCAAAGTCTATATCTAATAGAGATCCTTGTGCTCCTTCTGCTAATATTTTCTTACCATCTCTTTGTGCTTGGTATAGGTATTCTTCACTATCAATAAAAGTCAAAGATTTTAAAGTCTCTATAGCTTTAAAAAACTCAGCTTCTAATTCTTCTAAATCATATTCAATTTTTGCATCGTAGAAATCTATCATAGCTTCGTGCTTGTTAGCAAGATTTCTATAACGTTCTTTCCAATCACTTAGTTCTAGATCTCCAACACGGATACCATTTCTACCGGTCTTATCCATATACGTTGGTCCAATACCTTTTAGAGTAGAACCAATTTTTGCTTTTCCTTTAGAAGCTTCAGATGCTGCATCAAGAATTCTATGTGTTGGTAATATTAGATGTGCTTTTCTTGATATAACAAGTTTTGATTTATAATCTAAATTAAACTTAGCAAGATTATCTAATTCTTTTTTAAATATTACTGGGTCAATTACGACACCGTTACCTACTAAATTGATTGCTTTATCATGAAAAATTCCACTTGGAATCGTATGTAATACATGTTTGATACCATCAAATTCCAAAGTATGTCCTGCATTAGGTCCTCCTTGGAATCTCGCAATTATATCATAATTTTTTGTAAGAACGTCTACAATTTTTCCTTTACCTTCGTCTCCCCATTGAAGACCAAGTAATAAGTTTACCGCCATTAGTTTTCTTGATTAGTGGGTTTCTTTTTGGTTCCGTAGAAATATAGTGAGTGATTTGTAATTTCTACATCAAAAATTTCTTCGATTGTTTTTTTTATGGATTGTATTCTTGGATCACAAAACTCCAGGACTTCACCACTATCAGTTAAAATAAGGTGATCATGTTGCCTGTCGAAATATGACTTTTCATATTGAGCCTGACTTTGACCAAATTGATGTTTACGAACTAGTTTGCAATCTAATAAAAGCTCTATAGTGTTGTAGAGTGTAGCTCTACTAACACGATAGTTTTTGTTTTTCATTTTTATATAAAGTGATTCTATATCAAAATGTTCTTCACTTTCATAAATTTCCTGAAGTATAGCGTAGCGCTCAGGTGTTTTTCTATGACCATTTTCCTCTAGAAAACTAGTAAACACATTCTTAACGATATTCTGATCGTTTTGCGTAGTTGTTTTGGTACTCATAATGCTTAAAAAAGCAAATTTACATTATTTTTTACAAGTTAGAGTCCAAATTATAAATACTTATTAATAAAAAATAGAAAGAGCTATTCTCTAATTACTTTATCAATTCCATTTACCTTAGAAAGGTTTTGAATAACTGTTTTTAAGGTGTTTTTATTTTTAACACCTACAGTAATTTTACCTGTAAATACGCCATCATTTGTATCAAAGTTCATATTGTAGATGGCAAGATGCATATTATTGGATATGATTTGGGTCACTTCATTCACCACACCAATATTATCAATACCATTGAGTCTAATAACTGCTTTAAATACTTCTTGACTAGAATCAATCCATTTTGCCTGAATAATGCGATATGCATAATTACTCTGCAGCTGTAATGCATTAGGGCAATCTTTTTTATGAATTTTTATGCCCTCGTTAACTGTTATAAAGCCAAAAACATTATCTCCAGCTATAGGATTGCAGCAATTGGATAGTTTGTATTCTAATTTTTCAGAATCCTTACCAAACACTAAAAGATCATACTTAGACGTAATTTCATCTTTATTTACATCTTTGGCATTTCCTCGTCGAATTTTATTTTTAATAAAATTCATGAAGACATTGCTACGCGTAGTAGCAAACTCTTTAATTTTTTGGTTATCAATAGTTCCGATACCAACCCTATAGAAAAGATCTTGACTAGTTTTGAGTTTAAAGTATAGAACCAGTTCGTTAACTACTTTTTCTCCCATGGTTATTTTTTGGGAACGTAGTTTACGTTTAAGAACTACTTTTCCTTCTTCGGCTATCTGTTTCTTTTCATCACGTAGGGCAGATTTAATTTTAGATCTTGCTCTAGCGGTAGTTGCATAATCTAACCAGTTTGAGGAAGGTTTTGATTTAGTAGAAGTAATAATTTCTACTTGATCTCCACTTTTAAGTTCATGACTTAACGGAACTAATTTATTATTTACTCTAGCTCCTCTAGTTCTCAGTCCAACTTCTGTATGTACACTAAAACCAAAGTCTAATGCTGTTGCTCCTTTTGGTAAGGATTTTAAATCTCCCTCAGGAGTAAAGACAAAGATTTCTTTTGCGTACAGATTAAGTTTGAATTCTTCGACAAAATCAACTGCGTTTGTTTCAGAATTTTCTAGTGCTTCTTGTAATCTATTTAACCAGCCATCAAGCCCTTGATCTTGTTTTTCTTCGGTGTTTTTATATTTATAATGCGCAGCATATCCTTTTTCTGCAATCTCATGCATCCGTTCACTGCGTATTTGCACTTCGACCCATTGACTATCAGGACCAATTACAGTTATGTGTAATGCTTCATATCCAGTAGATTTTGGTTGAGAAATCCAGTCTCTTAGTCTAATAGGATTAGGACGATAGTAGTCAGTAACGATCGTGTATATTTTCCAAGCGATGAATTTTTCGTTTTCGATATCATCTGCTTTGTATATGATTCTTATGGCAAATTTGTCATAAACTTCGTCAAATGAAATATTCTGTTTCAGAATTTTACGTCTGATTGAAAAAATTGACTTTGGTCTTCCTTTGATTTCATAATCTAAACCTTCTTTATCAAGTCCTTCTTTTATTTTATTAGAAAACCGTTTTATATAAGCATCTTGTTCTTCTTTACTTTCTTTAATTTTTTCTAAAATATCCTTGTAAACTTCAGGTTCTGTATATTTTAATCCTAGATCTTCTAATTCTGTTTTAATGTTGTAAAGCCCTATTCTATGTGCCAAAGGAGCATAAATGTATAAGGTTTCCGATGCAATTTTAACTTGTTTGTCAGGACGCATTGCGTCCATCGTTTGCATATTGTGTAAACGATCGGCTATTTTAATAATAATCACTCTTACATCATCATTAAGAGTAAGTAACATTTTTCTAAAATTCTCAGCCTGAAGAGAGATATCCTTATCCTTTTTTAGAGAAGATATTTTTGTTAACCCATCCACAATACGAGCTACAGTCTCTCCAAACATTTGCTCAATGTCTACTAAAGTATATTCTGTGTCTTCGACTACATCGTGAAGTAATGCTGCGGCTATAGAAGTTGCGTCTAGTCCTATTTCACTTGCTACTATTTTGGCAACAGCAATAGGGTGGAAGATGTAGGCTTCTCCACTCTTACGTCTCTGATCTTTATGTGCATCTACAGCAATATCAAATGCCTGCCGTATTAATTTTTTATCGTCCTTACTAAGGTCTCGATAACTAATACGAAGCAATTCCTTGTATTGCTTAGCAATTTGTTTGTTTTCCTGTTCTATAGCGGCTTCGGTCATACTATAAAGTTTACTTTGAAAGCCTGTTTTAATGTGATTGTGTGCTTACTTAATGGTTAAAAATAATTGATTCTAAACATCGAGTAAGAGTTAAAAATACAATTAAGAATTGTAACCACCAAGACTATCTTACCTCATTTATTTGCGTATATTTTTAATCCTTTGTAAAAGAGTCGGATGCGAGTAATGAATAAACACCATTGCTGGATGAGGTGTTAGATTACTTAAGTTGTTTTTAGATAATTTTTTCAAGCTATTTATCAAGGCTTCACCATCATATGTACTTTTAGCATAGTCGTCTGCTTGGTATTCAAAAGCACGGGAAACAACATTCATGATAAGCCCAGTTATCTCAGATATTGGACTGTACAGAATTCCAAAAGCAACTAATCCAATATGAAATGAAGGTATTTCTACACCTAATGCTTCCGAAAGAAGTGGATTCGCAATGAACAAAGATAAAAACCATAACGTTACTCCTGTGAGTAAAATTGATAATAGAAGATTCATTATTACATGACGTTTTTTATAGTGGCCAACCTCGTGAGCTAATACCGCTACAATCTCTTCTTTATTAAGGTCTTTAATCAGTGTGTCGTATAATGTGATTCTTTTTTCACTACCTAAACCAGAAAAATAAGCGTTCGCTTTAGTACTTCTTTTTGATCCATCAATTACAAAAATATCTCTTAATTGAAAACCAACATTATTAGAGTATTCTTGAATTGTATCTCTTAATTCTCCTGGTTCTAAAGGCGTTTGTTTGTTAAATAATGGAACTATCAATTTAGCATAGAACATATTCATGGCTAATGTGAAAATAGAAATTAATGCCCAAGCATAAACCCAAAAATATTTTCCAGTAATTTCATAAAACCACAGAATTAATGCTAAAAGACCACCTCCAACAATGATCATCATAATAATGCCTTTGATTTTATCGATAAAAAAAGTTTTGATAGTTGTTTTATTAAACCCGAATTGTTCTTCTATAATAAAGGTTTTATAATATGCGGCAGGTGTCGATAAAATGTCACTGCTAATCATTATAATACCAAAAAATAGAAGTCCTACAATAATAGAATTGTTTGAAAAACTTCTTGCTATAGCATCTACCCAAGCAAAACCATCTAAGTAAAAGAACATAAGCATAATGCATAAGGAAACTAAAGAAGATATTAGCTTAAACTTGTAATTCGCTTTTTTATAAGCTATTGATTTTTGATACTCATCTTCAGGGTATACATCAGAGAGTTCATCAGGGATATCGTTATTATAATGTCTGGCGTTTAAAATATCCAGTAAAGAATCTATTAGAAATACTATTACAATAATAGCAATCAATAGTTGAAAGAGCGTGTTTGACGTCATTTTTATAGGTTTGTAGCTTTGGGATTTGTAGGTTTAGTAAGTTAATGATTTTTTAAGTATCACACAACAAAATCACGTTGTCGTTTTGCTTCAAAAATTAGTATTCCTGCCGCTACTGAAACATTCATTGAATCTATAACACCACTCATTGGGATTTTAATATTTTGTGTTGTGTTATTCAACCACTCATCGGTTAAGCCCTTATCTTCTGTACCAACGACAATGGCAGTAGGTTTAGTATAATCTTGTGTGTAATAATTTTCAGAGGATTGTAATGCAGCTCCATATATATCAATACCTTGACCAGTAAGAAAGGAGATAATTTCAGAAGTGGATCCAGTTGCTACATTATTAGTAAATACACACCCAACGCTTGATCTAATTATATTTGGGTTGTAGATATCTGTTCTAGGATTTGCAATTAGAACCGCATCTACTTTTGCAGCATCCGCAGTACGTAATAACGCACCAATATTTCCCGGTTTTTCTGGGGATTCTGCAACTAAAATTAATGGGTTTTTTGTTTCAAGTACTAAGTGCTGAAGTGATATTTCTTTACATTTTGCAATTGCTATAATACCTTCTGTTGTAGATCGATGAGATAATTTTTGGTAAATCTCTAAAGTAATTTCAAATAAATCAATAGGGTCATTAGCTTTTTTTAGAATTCCTGTGATTTCTTCAGAAGTGATAATGGATGGGCAATAATATATATGTTCTATTTTATATCCGCCAGAAATTGAAAGGGAGATTTCTCGTCTTCCTTCAATAAAAAAACGATTTTCCTTTTTACGAATTCTGGATTTTTCCTTAAGCTGATTTAAGAATTTTATTTTTGGATTTTGTATACTGGTAATTTGTTTAAGCATAGAGGCAAATATACTAAGACGAGTGTTAAATGAATTATAGAAAAGGTATTTTTACGAAGCTAAGATTGTAGTGTGTAAGGATGTTAACGCTATATACTAATTATTAGTTAGTCATATAGATAAGGTATTAAATTTTAGTTTTTTAATAGATGCTTTTAGAAATGCAAAAACCCCATCGTAATGATGAGGTTTTTACTATAAGTGAGAAAATATTTTATTTAAAAATTACTTTACTTTTTCTACAATTGCTTTAAAAGCTTCTGGGTTGTTCATCGCTAAATCGGCAAGAACCTTACGATTCAATTCGATATTATTAGCTTTTACTTTTCCCATAAATTGAGAATAAGACATACCGTGTATACGAGCACCCGCATTAATACGAGTAATCCATAAAGCACGGAAAGTTCTTTTTTTGTTTCTGCGGTCTCTATAAGCATATGACATTGCTTTATCAACTGCATTTTTCGCTACTGTCCAAACGTTTTTACGACGTCCGAAGTAACCTTTTGCTTGCTTAAGAACTCTTTTTCTTCTAGCTCTTTTCGCAACAGAATTTACTGATCTTGGCATAATTTTAAATTTTTTAGTAGTAGGCGGTCAATAAATTGACTCTTTGTCTTTTTGCTAATTTGAGTTCCAAATATTAGATCTCTAATTTCTAAAGGCCCAACTCCTGGGTTTGTAATAATTTTAACCTGATTAAAAAGCGATTACTTTAAACGTAATTGTTCTTTAATACTATTTTCATCGCTTTTGTGCACTAACGTAGAGTGCGTTAAAGCTAGCTTACGCTTTTTAGATTTTTTTGTCAAAATATGACTCTTAAAAGCGTGCTTTCTTTTGATTTTACCAGTACCGGTAAGCTTGAAACGCTTCTTAGCACTGGATTTTGTTTTCATTTTAGGCATTGTATCCTTGTTTTTATAATAATCTCACTTATTATCTTTAGAGCTTTTCTTTAAAAAAAGCTTCTTTTTTATTTTGATTTCTTTGGAGCAATGAACATAATCATTCTCTTACCCTCTAATTTTGGCATTTGCTCTACTTTACCATAATCTTCTAATTCTTGGGCTAATCTTAATAATAAGATTTGACCTTGATCTTTATAGATTATAGAACGACCTTTAAAGAAAACATATGCTTTTAATTTAGCTCCTTCACTTAAGAATTTGATTGCGTGTTTTTTCTTAAACTCGTAATCATGTTCATCTGTGTTAGGTCCAAATCTAATCTCCTTTATTGTGACCTTAGTCGCCTTGGTTTTAAGAGCTTTGTCCCTTTTTTTCTGTTCATATAAGAACTTTTTATAGTCCATTATTTTACAAACAGGAGGTACCGCTTTTGGAGAAATTTCTACAAGATCCAATTCTTGCTCTTCAGCAAGTGCCAGTGCTTTTTTGGTTGGATATACACCAACTTCTACATTGTCGCCTACAAGACGTACTTCGTCAACCCTAATTTTGTGATTGATTCTGTGAGCATCTTCTTTAATTACTCTTAGTGGTTTCTGAGACCTTCTTCTTCTTATTGCTATGACTTAAAAATTTAAATTAAACTTAAAATTTATTTTATTATCCGTTAAATGGTTTTAACGTTCTACTTATTTCTTCGGTGATTATTTCAGTGAACTTTTCAATACTAATCGCTCCAATATCTTCTCCACCATGTTTTCTAACAGATATTGTGTTATCTTTTTCTTCTTGCTCCCCCACAATAACAATGTAAGGAATTTTTTTCATTTCTGCCTCTCTAATTTTTTTACCCATAGTTTCATTTCTATGGTCAGCAAGGGCGCGAATTTCGTTATTTTCTAACAAATTTAAAACTTTTTCAGCGTATTTTTCATATTTCTCACTGATTGATAGGACAATAACTTGTTCAGGCATTAACCACAAAGGGAAGTTACCAGCTGTATGTTCTAATAAAATAGCGATAAATCTTTCCATGCTACCAAAAGGAGCTCTATGGATCATTATTGGTCTATGCATTTCGTTATCACTGCCTTTGTATTCAAGATCAAAACGTTCTGGTAGGTTATAGTCTACCTGTATAGTTCCTAATTGCCAACTTCTTCCTAAAGCATCCTTTACCATAAAGTCAAGTTTAGGTCCATAAAAAGCAGCTTCACCACTTTCAATAACATAATCAAGACCTTTGTCTTTTGCAGCACTTATAATTGCGTTTTCTGCTTTTTCCCAGTTTTCAACATCTCCAATGTACTTTTCAGGATTATCAGGATCTCTTAATGATACTTGTGCGGTAAAATTTTCAAAACCTAAAGAACCAAAAACGTATAGAACAAGGTCTATAACCTTTTTGAACTCATCATCTAATTGATCAGGTGTGCAAAATATATGTGCATCGTCTTGTGTAAAACCACGAACTCGTGTAAGTCCATGAAGTTCACCACTTTGTTCATATCTGTAAACCGTCCCAAATTCTGCGTACCGTATAGGTAAATCTCTATATGACCAAGGTCCACTCTTGTATATTTCACAATGGTGAGGACAATTCATTGGCTTAAGCAAGAATTCTTCACCATCTGCAGGAGTATTTATTGGTTGAAAACTATCTTCCCCATATTTTGCATAATGACCAGAAGTAACATATAATTCCTTTTGACCAATATGAGGTGTTACCACCATTTCGTATCGAGCTTTTTTCTGAGCCTTTTTTAAGAACTGCTCTAAACGTTCACGTAAAGCGGCACCTTTAGGTAGCCATAAAGGTAATCCTTGACCAACCCTTTGTGAAAATGTAAAGAATCCTAATTCCTTTCCAAGCTTTCTATGGTCACGTTTCTTAGCTTCTTCTAATAGTGCGAGGTGTTCTTTAAGTTCTTTTTGTTTTGGGAATGAAGTTCCGTAAACTCGAGTAAGTTGTTTGTTTTTTTCGTCACCTCTCCAATACGCACCAGCAACACTCATTATTTTAACGGCTTTGATCAAACCAGTATTAGGAATATGTCCTCCTCTACATAAATCAGTAAAAGTATCATGATCACAGAATGTGATAGTTCCATCTTCTAGATTCTCTATCAATTCTAGTTTGTATTCGTTTCCTTCCTTTTTGTATTTAGCGAGAGCATCAGACTTAGAAACGGATCTCATTTTAAATTCATGTTTTCCTCTAGCAATTTCTAACATTTTGTCTTCAATTGCTTTAAAGTCTTTTTCAGAAATAGTTTTGTCTCCTAAGTCTACATCATAATAAAAACCATTGTCTATAGCTGGTCCTATAGATAATTTAACTCCTGGGTATAATTCTTCTAAAGCTTGCGCAAGAACATGAGAGGTAGAGTGTCTAAAAGCTTGTTTCCCTTCTTTATCTCTCCAGGTGAATAAAACCAAATTTCCATCGGTAGTTAGTTCCGTTGAGGTTTCGATAATAGTGTTATTAAATTTTGCCGAAATAACATTTCTTGCAAATCCTTCACTAATGTCTTTTGCGACATCCATAGCAGTGATACTTTCACTGAATTCTCTAACCGAACCATCCGGTAATGTAATCTTGATCATTATTCTTTAAATTATTAAGAGACAAAGATAATACGATAATAAAATCCTCACAATAATTAAGGACTAGATTTATCAAAATATTAATATGCTATTGTTTGCTGTAGATGCCAATTTAATAGATGTTTTAAGTTGTTTTATTAATGTGGTATAATAATAAGGACAGGTTGTTATTTAATTTGATATTATTGTTTTGATTTATTGTGGATTGTTTTC
>NZ_AUMK01000022.1 GCF_000430645.1 Aquimarina latercula DSM 2041
CCCCGCCATTTCCACTGTTCTAAACTGCTGTACGAGTACATCGGTCCATATCTCTTGGTTTAATCCTGCCATAAGTAGTATAGTATTTAAATAGGTTCGTGTTATTATTCGGTGTAGTCTACTCCAAACTTTGCTTTAAACAAGGCTTTGAAAGTATCCAGGTCATTTGTTTTCTTGGCTTCCAAGGCTCTTGGGTCCTCACTCTGGTATTTATCCCAGTTCCATCCACTTCGTGAAGCGTTTGCTGTTGGGGTGCTTGTCGTTCCTGGTACGATCGTAGCTGCTAAAGAAGTACGCCCCTGTAAGCCCTCTAGCACCGTTTCTAAGGTTTCTAATCCAGAATCTTTCCCGATCGCTTCATAGCTATCGCGTTGTTTTGCCGTAAATTTTCCAGCACCTTGCGCAGCATCCAATAAGGCTTTTATCTTACCTTCCTTGATAGCATTAAGCGCAGCTTCTACATTCTCTTTTGCTGCTTTTTCAGTATTGTATTTATTCTCTAAAGCGGTAAACCTTGCCTGAATTGCTTGTACCACCATTGTTTCTGAAGATTCCGGGGTCACATTTTGTAACCCTAAAAGTGTAATTGAACTCTGTTCCATAGTATATATAGGTTTGGATTTTTGTATGCTTTTTTGAGTGGGTTGTGGCGCGGCTGCGCGAGGTGTTTTTACCGGGATTCCTTTAGGGTTGGTATCGGTAATTTTCATACTCGCAGCAAAACGGTTGTATATCTCATGACTTCCCACTGCTTTTGGGTCATCGATTTCAATATCTAGGGTAGCTTGCGGGTCAATGATCTCATCAATCAGCCCCGCTTCCAGGGCTTGTTCTGCACTAAACCAGTTGTCCCCAACTAACCATTTACTTACCTCGCTGGCTGTTTTTCCTGTTTTACTGACCAGCATACGCGTAAAATTCTTTCCTACTTCCTTTAATAGGTTGGCATTACTCAGATGGTCCTGATAGGTTCCGTAGGTATAGCCCGAAGCTGCATGAATCATCTGAAAGCCATTAGACACCTGACGGCGTACCGTTCCTGCCTGTGCTAATACTGCACCCATCGAAGCACCGACACCAATCACATTGGTATCGACTTGTGAGGTGGCATTGATCAGGGTATTGTAGATCATATTCCCGTCAAATACCGCCCCGCCATAGCAGTGTAAATGCACATCTAGTATCGGGTAGCTTCCATCGAGTAAGGCAAATTGCTCCAAAAAATACGCCCCGTCACCATCCCAGATATACCCGTATAAATAAATGTTGTTGTTTTCTATCGTTAGTACCATGTGTGCCTGTTTGATGGGTCAAAAATCAACCAAGAAAACAACCAAATCAAATTCTTTAGAATGCCTTGCAATACTCTCTGAATGCCTTGCAAAGGGATTGGGATTTCTGGGGTAGGGTTTGCGAATTTTACATTCGCAAACACCACGGATACTATGGCAAAAATGAACAATGAAAAGCTTCGAGGACTGGCGGAACGTATGTTTATCAACGAAGGGATGACTGCCAAGGCAATTGCCCAGGAACTCGATAAACCCGAACAGACCATCGGGCGATGGAGAAAAGGACGCACCGGAGAAAAAGACTGGGATACCAGACGGGCGGAACTCTTAAGTGCGCCCCACAAAATAAAAGAGATTCTTACCAAAGAACTACAACACATTGCCGAGGGTAATAAGGCGAATATTGATGCCGATGCACTTTCCAAAATTGGTAAGGTCCTAGAAGGAATCAGCGGGAAGGTATCTGCCCAGGTCGTGATGAGTGTTTTTAAAGAATTTGATAACTGGATGGCTGCCCAGGAACCCGAAACCGCTATTTTATTTCTGGACTGGCATAAAAAATTTTTGATCTATAAAGCAGGTTTAGAATAATGACAGACGCTCAAAAAGAAAAATTACTCAACCAGTACGAAGCGCATTCCAAAAGAATACGCCAGGCGACCACTATTGATATCAATGAGACGCCCAAGCAAAAGCACGCACGTATCAAAGCTTTGCAAAAAGATTACGTAAAATGGTTCGAATATTATTTTCCGAATTTTGCCAAAAGTCCCTGCGCCTGGTTCCATAAAAAAATGGCACGGCTGATCATTCAACATAAAGAGATCAATTTATTAGGTGAAATCTACCGTTCTGGTGCAAAATCTGTCCACTTAGGAATGGGTATTCCTTTGTACCTGTATTTTACAAAGGATATGTTTTATATGCTTTTAATCGGGCAAACCGACCGAAAAGCAAAAAAACTACTGGGTAAAATACAAGCGCAGTTACAGTACAACCAACGCCTTCGAAATGACTACGGGTCACGCTTTAAATTTGGTGACTGGATGAATGGAGATTTTACCACTACAGACGGGGTGAAATTTACTGCTATGAGTATCGGGCAATCCCCCAGGGGAGAAAGTGAGGAAGACAAACGCCCGGACTATATCTTGGTGGATGATGCCGATACCAAAAAACGATGTAAGAACGATGCGTTGAGTAGAGAAGCCTTAGAGTGGGTGCAGGAGGATTTAATGGGGTGTTTTGATGAAGGAGCAGCACGAAAACGTTTTGTGGTGGCTAACAACAATTTCCACAAAAACACCATTATAAACCAACTAAAAACCCAGTATAAACAATACATCAAAAAGGCAAAGGATTGCGGGGATGAAGTGATACATCATATTGTAAGTGTCCCTGCGGTAAAGGACTTAATTAATTTCGAGCCTAACTGGAAAGAAAAAACGTCCGCGGACTACTGGCGTAAAAAGTTTCGAAATACTCCCTTTCGATCCTTTATGCGGGAGTATATGCATAAGCATATTGTAGAAGGTGTCATTTTTAAAAATGAAATGATTCTCTATAAAAAACGCTTGCAACTACGACAATATGACGGCTTGGTAGTGTATGGGGATTTGTCCTATAAGAACCAGGGAGATCATAAAGCCATGTTTTTAATCGGGAAGAAAGGACGGGAATATCATATATTAAAGGTATTCAATCGCCAATGTTCCCGTGCACAGGTTGCCGAGTGGCTCTATGATCTCTATGAGGACTGGAAGCTGGAAAAATACAATATTCGCTATTATATCGAAGGCTTGTTTGCTATGGATGAATTTGTGAATGATTTTGATGTAGAAGGAGACAAACGGGGGTATCATATTCCGGTGATCGCTGACAAACGACCCAAAGCAGATAAGGCAGACCGTATCGAATCCATGCTGGGTTATTATGTCCGTCAATGGATTTTTATAGATGCTGCCCTCAAAGAAGACCCGGACACCGCCTTGTATTTAGAACACCTGCTAGCCTTTGAAAAAGGAAGCGGTACGCCTGATGATGCCCCCGATGCCCAACACGGAGCGATCTCTAAACTAAACAAAGACACCTTTATTGATCATTTCCCGCCAGAGATTACCGAGCGGATGGAAGATATACGAATGAACCCTAACCGATTTTAATATGCGATTTTTATTAGACCAGGATTATACCGCCATTGTGCGAAATGAAATCAAAGACCTTTTATTAGAGGACTATACCGAAACCAAACTATTCACCGCGGAAAACATGGCAATTGCACAAATCAAAAACAATTTGTTTGGGCATTATGATACAGATTTGATTTTCCAGCTATGGGAAGATATGGACCAGCCCGACCCCAGAAACGCCTATGTCGTGATGATCACTTTGGATTGTACCTTATACCATTTATATACCTCGCTGGCTCCTGAGCGTATCCCCAAGCTTCGTTCGGATCGTTATCAGGATGTTTTAAACTGGCTAAAAGAGGTGACCATTGGAAAAAAGACCGCCGATTTACCCAGAATTACGGACATCTCAGGAACGGAACAAATAGGGTTTGTCATCAATTCCGAATATGATAACGAAGACAACCGATGGTAAGGAGTGTTTAAGTCCTGTTTAAATTCAATTCTAAGCGCATAAAAAAGTTTTAACGTATGAACATATACAACTATATAAAATCGTTCGGCTCAGGGCAAAAAAAACAAAGCCCTTATATGAGGGTGTCCTCTGGTAAAATGACCAAACGAGATATTGACGATGTGATGAATATCGTCAACAAGATTACCAAGTCTTTTGTGGATCGCTCCCGAAAGGATATACAAAAGTGGCGACAAGCTATAAAGATCGCAGAGAACCCCGAAAAACCACGGCTATATATATACCATGATCTGATCAATGATCTGATGACGGACGGGCATCTACAGGCGCAAATACAACTGCGGGAGAATGCCACCCTAAACACGGAGTTCTACATTAAAAGGGAAGACGGCACTATTAACGATGAAGCTACCGAGATTATACGCCAGGAGTGGTTCTATGAGTTTTTGAAAGAAGCTATCGGGGCAAAGCTGCGCGGAACCAAGGTACTACAGTTTACTAGTTTTGGCGGGAAACATATCTCTTTTGAGATCATCCCCCAACGCAATACCGTACCTGTTTTAAAGCTGGTGATTCCTGACCTATCCAAAGAAGAAGGCATCCGCTATGATGATCCGTACTTTGAAAACTGGCTCATTCAAATCGGAAAAGATAAGGACCTGGGTATTTTAAACAATGTAGTACCTAACCTTATTTGGAAACGTAATGTATTACAAGCCTGGGCGGAGTTCTGCGAAAAGTTTGGACTTCCGATGGTTACCGCTACTACCAATAAGTACGATCAGGAGACTATTAGTAAAATAGATTATATGTTGCGTAAGCTTGCCATGGCATCCCGTGGAGTGTTTCCTGAAGGCTCTAAGGTCGAATACAAAGAAGCCAACCGCACCGATGCCTATCAGACCTTTGATAAGTTCTGTAAGCGTAATAATGAAGAAATTAGTAAGCCCATTGTAGGCGGTACCATGCTCACCGATGACGGGAGCAGCAAGTCACAAAGTGAAGTCCATGAGCGCAATATCGATAAGAAAATTGCCGTAGCCGATAAGCGACACCTTACATTTTTGGTGAATGATTGCCTGTTGCCTATTCTACGAAATCAGGGCTATACTGAAATTGGTAAAAATGATAAATTCGAATTTGACCAGGGACACGCCCTGGAGCTTACCGAATATTGGACCATTACCCAAGGGGTCATGCAGGAGTATGAGGTAGACCCGGAGTGGATTTCTAAGACCTTTAGTATTCCTATTACGGGCAAAAAAAAAAGCCCGGCACCAACCCTTCCCATAACCCAAGCATTGACAAGGACTAAGGTATCCGGGGTACTATTGCCGAATTACCCGGTAGACAAATGTTGCCCAGTGCTTCCTCATGCTCGCAGCGGTTCTTTTGAAAAAGCCATCAAAAACCTAACCCGTCAATTACTCACCGCTGTTTGGGAAGAGGATAATACCTTACCCGCCCGTGCGCAATTAATTGCCCTGGAAGCGCGGGAACTGGTTAAAGGGCTCTTTGAAGGATGGGGCGAACGTCGCCTGGAGATCGCCTATAACGCACCGGATCATTTGGCACTGCAACTAATGGAACACAACCTGTTTGAATTTGCCACCTCCAAAACAGAAGCGCGCCTGGCGTCCGTATCGCAATTACTCATTGATAAAGACGCCTTGCAAATTCGTTCCAAATCAGACTTTTTCAAAGAAGCCGAAAAGATTACCACCGATTTTAACCGTACCTGGCTGGAAACAGAATACAACCTATCGATATCCGTGGGGCAAAACGCAGCGAATTATGTACGCTTTATGGACGAAAAAGACACCGTTACTAGTCTCGTACAATATAGTACCGCAGGAGACAACAAGGTGCGTAGCGAACACCAATTACTAGAAGGTAGAGTGTTCGATCTAAACGATTCCGAAGCAATGGATCTCTTCCCGCCTAATGGGTATAACTGCCGTTGTGAATTCCAACAATATTTGGGCGGGTCCAATACCGTGATCAGTAAAGGAAGCACCGCCAAAAAATTACTCGGTGATAGTTTTAAGGACTCTCAGTTTGATGTGAACCGCGGGGATACCAAGCAGGTATTTACCAAGGAGCAGTACTACCACGATATAAAAGGACTGAACGGCAACCTGAAAAAAATGGACTATAAAGACAATTACGGGCTAAAGGACTGGAAAGATTTTAAAGCCGATTTAGACGCCTTGCCAATCGATAGTACTATTAGTAAAAACAATGTTGCGGAATTATTCCAGGTAGACGGCTCTCAAGGTGGGGACTTTATGGGATTCAAAGACCACTTAAAACGCCAGCTCATCCTGAAGAAAAACACCTTTAGTAAGCAAACCGATTCCACCACTAAGGCACGGCTGTTTCCGCATATTGAAAAAGTACTCAAAAACCCCGATGAAGTGTATTTGCATTCCCACAACCCTAAAAAGGGAAGCTTTCAAACGCGCTATGTGAAATTTTATAACGATCGCATGATGGTAGTAGACACCCGACTGGGAAATAACAATATGGAGATCACAAACTGGGAAGGAATGACCAGTAAAGAAAGTACGGTTAGAAACGGATTACTCATTCAAAAAAGACAACGATAATGGCGGTAAAATCAAAAATTGAGTTGTTAATGGAGCTTAAAAACAAGCTGTTTAACAAACGTCTTATGAAGACTCAGCAGCGCATCAAAAAAGGTACAGAGAAGATGCGCGGGCATTTAAACAAATTACGACTAAACACGGTAAAAACCTTTGCAGCGATGCGCAACGAAATACCATTATTTGGTCGGGCTATGGATTTGCTGGGCAACCCCTATGCGCTGATCATTGCAGGAGCCATCGCCCTGACTGGGGTGATGGCTAAGGGATTTGTGGAAGCTCGTAAATTCAATCATGAGTTTTTACAAATCAAACAACTGAACCTGGATAAGTCCTCCAAGCAGCTGGGTAATTACAAAGAACAGATACGGGATGCAGCCTTTGAGGTAGGTACAAATTTACAGGATTCTACCCGCGCCTTTTACGATCTGCAATCCGCTACCGGAGTCTACGGACAGGATGCCGTATCCATCTTTAAAAAAGTAGGACGCTTTTCTATTGCCACGGGTGCAGGGCTGGGCGATAGTATGAACGCCACTACCAAGGCAATGAAAGCCTTTGGACTGGGCGTTGGGGATATCGATCATATGTTAGAATCCAATGCTAAAACGGTACAAGTAGGGATTACTACCTTTGATGAGCTTGCCAGAGTACAAACTGAATACGCAGGAGCAGCAGCCGGAGCAGGGCAAAGTGTTGATACCGCTAACAAGATATTTGCAGCCTTTACCTCCATTGCCAAAGACAGTGCCACCGCAGCCACCATGACTAAATCCGCCTTTCAGGGACTCACCCAAGCCGGAACCGTTAAAGGGCTTAAAAAAATAGGAATCAGCCTGTATGATGGTAACGGACAAATGCGGGATTTAGGCACGGTACTGGGAGAAGTAACCGCCAAGTTTAAGAAAATGACCCCAAAACAGATTGATAAGCTGATCAATAAAATCGGTGGACCCGAAGGACTGAGAAACCTTTTTGTGAAACTAAAGACTGGGGCGGATGATTTTCATAGCACCTTACAAGCCTTTGACGCTTCACAATACAGTATCGATGCAGCTCTTAAAAATGCGCAGGGCGATGTAACGGTATTAGCTGAGATTGTTAAAAACCGATTTAATACCGCCATGTCCAAACTGGGAGAGTTGATCCTACCATTGGTAGCACGAGGACTGGATTTTATTAATCGTATGATTGTAGGTTCTTATAATGCTTATAATAGCTTTACCAAATGGATACAATCAGGAAGTGCTGGGGCGGAACGGTTCCAGCGGGTAATGTATGTACTAGGCGGGATGTTTGCTGCCCATATTGTAAAGCTGGTTATTACCAACGGGCTTACCTTAACCACTATTGGACTGACTAAATTATGGACAGGCGTACAATGGCTTTTAAATGCTGCCTTAACTGCAAATCCTATTGGACTGGTTGTGATGGCTATAGGTGCGCTTATAGGTGCTATTATATATGTGGTAAAGAAAACCGAAGGATGGGGCAAGTCCTGGGAAGCTTTTAAGAAAATAGCCTCCGCAGTATGGCAACAAACCAAAGCCAACTTTTTCTTTTTTGTGGATTCCATCAAATACGGTATTGAAAAAATGTGGTTGCGTATCAAAAATGTAGGACAACGACTGGTGGCATTTGCTACCAAAGTAAAGGAAGCGGTACAACTTGCAATGGCAGGGAATTTCAGCGCAGCTAGGGAAGCCATGAACAGGCAAATAGTAACCGAAGCTGATAAGCAGTTGCAAGCCCTGGAAGCCAGAAGAAAGCAACAAAAAGAAGCCTTTAGAAAACAGACACTCGATAACGCCAGAGAAGTGGTCAATGCTGCTAAAGATATCAGTATAAAGCTAAAGAAAGGAAGTAACAAAAAAGAGGAAAGTGCCGAGAATAAAGGGTTACTCCCCACAGACAACCCAACTGGAGACAATGACGATGGAAAAACCTTAGGCGGTGTTGGAGGGTCACAAATTGGAGATGTAAGCTCCAAGGCGTCACAACCCAAAAATATCACGGTACATATCGAAGCCCTGAATAAAGGAGGGATCAATACCCAGAACACCACCTTATCAAAAATGAATCCGCAAGAGATCGAACAATGGTTTATTGAAACTGCATTACGCGCCGTTCGCGCCATTGAAACCTCACAATAATTATAGTATGCCAAATGATATCATCAAAAAGTTAAATGCCGTTAGCAAAAGCATAGACCGCATGCCCTCACGGGCTGCGGTAATTGCAGTGAATTTTAGCAAGGAACGCTTTGTTAGAAAAAATTGGGTGGATAGCTCCCGCAAGCCTTGGAAAAAAAGACAAAATGAGCGCGCCAGAGGTAGCCTAATGAACAGAACTGGACGCCTAAAACGCTCCATTCGTAAAATCAGCGTAGGGAAAGAACATATTATCATTGGAACCGATGTACCCTTCGCAGAACTGCACAATGAAGGGGGCACGGTTGAAAAGACGGTAACGGTTCGCGAGCATAGTAGAAAGATTACCAGGGGGCGCAAAGGCGGAAATACAACCGTAAGCAGTCACTCCCGAAAAATGAACCTTTCCATGCCACAACGACAATTTATAGGAGAATCCGGGGTATTGCTCCGACGAGTGGAGAGAATGATTGAAAGAGAATTTAAAAACGCACTGAAATGAAAGAATTATATACTACAATTATCGAACGCCTTACCAGCGAAGCAGCAGCACAAACCTATCGAAATGCAGGAATACCCGCATTAAAACACATTGATTTGTATAGAGGTCAATATTTTAATCCCGAAGCCTTTGAAACTTTTCGACTACCAGGATTATTATTTGAGTTTACCGTAGCCTATCAGGGAACTACAGGCGTTGCCAGTATTACACTACATCTAATGTACGAACAGGGGCGCGATACCAGTAGCATCAGTCAATCCAGAGACAAAGCCCTGCAATTATTTGATTTTGTAAAGGTAACCCATCAGCTTATAGAGGAACTGGAAAGCCCCAATACAGGAAAACTGGAACTTATTAGTGAGGAACTACTACGGGATGATGCGGTAGTAAGTGTGTATCTATTGAGTTATCAGGCTCCGTACTATGGAAGAAATAAGGAAAAATACCAATACGCCCAGGGAGAGGATGTAAATATCACCGGGCGTATTAGAGAATTCTTTTGATTAGAACTGGTTGTGTTCCATCTTGGCAAAAAAACCAGCTTCAAACATCTTATGGTATAAATCCATATAACTATCCGCTTCCACTTCCTTGACGGGGATGATCTTTCCTTTTGGGGGAATGTTGTAGTGTTCCACCTTGTTTAACATGCCTACCCATTTGGTGTTGTTCTTTTCAATATCAATGCTGTAATGTACCATATCGTTTAATTTTTTATCAAATGTAAGTTGTACAAAAATGCCTTCAATGTGGAAAACCGTAATGAAGGCATTTTTTTAATATTTATTTGTCTGGTATACTTTTATAAGTTTATTCTTTTTCTGCTCTCAAACTGACTATTAACAGTTCTTCGTCCCTAATCTCATCATTCCAAACTAGACGATTGACAGAGCTAACGGTACGATGCGTCGAATACCAGCCGTTTTGATCTTCATATTTAAATTTGATGATATCGCCTTCCTGGATGTCATCTTCAATCGTAAAAAGTTCATAGGTACGACGGTTAGAAGTAAGCTCCATCCAGTCCACGATATTTACCTCCTTACTGATGATTTTTGGTTTTACCGCAGGTAACCATTCGAAGCCTTCATCAGGAATGTGAGCGTATTTTTTGGAGGAATAAAAAGGCTGACAAAGCTCTCTTTGGTTGTGCACATCAGGAGTGAGCGTTAAATAATAGTCTTTTGTAATTAAATCCTCGGTAAGCCCTGGTATTTTTACCCCCTGTTTTAATACACGTCCGTCGCCTTTGCGTGGTTCGTAAGTCAATGTAAATGGTACATTGTCATTGGTTAAGCTCTCTTTGGCGTACTGTAAAAATTCTTGTTGCATAATTAAATGGTTTTTAAAAGTGATTTATTTGGTCTTGTTTTTGATTTCTTTCAACGTGGTTTTGGGTATTCTTTTATGTATTGGCAATGTGATTCATAGGCTTTCAGTTTTTCGAAATTCCTTACCGATAGCACATAAATTTCAATTACCTTTCCTTTTTGATGTTCTTTATATTGCAGTTTCAATCGGAAAGGCACTAATTTCCTGGTAAGGTCTCTTAACTTCATAAGTCCCTGATTTATTGATTTAAATACAATCCTGTGGTTACCTGAGTATGATAGCTACCGCCTTCAATGGATTGTAGTTTTTGCAGGTCCTGCATTTTCTTTTTGCTCATTTCATCATGTGAAACTTTGGTAAGATCACCTGTTACATACAATTTACTGGCGATGGCATATTGACCAAAGAACAAGTCCTGAAGCTGCTCACGTCGCTCGTTTCTGGTTTTAGCAGAACGACACTTATTAACAAGCGGTGTACAATGGATTTTAAATTGCGCTTTCATATGCCTTCTAAAGTATTCGTATGCAGTAGAAAAGGTCACATAATCTAAATACTCAAAGCTGATCACAATCTCACGAACGCCATACGTATCTTTATAAAGCTTGGTTTCCATTCCTGGGAACAAACAACGGACCAACTGATAACACAACATCAGCTCTAAGCGGTTACCGTATTTAAAACGGTATTCCTTTTTGCGGATATTTTCAATTTGAGCCCCGTTTAAATTGTGTTTTTTAAGCAGTCGTTCCAGTGCTTTTTGTGCTGCTTTTTGCTCTCCATCAACGCCACGTTGTACTAGTTCGTACACTTTGGCAATTTTGTTTCGGGTAGTCTCGGTCATAGCTATAGTTTTACAACTCTATCGATCCAATACTCCCCCTGGTTCTCATCGGTAAATATGCCCGCTTCCTCCATCTGCTTCATCAATTTATACGCCCGATTATAGCCTAGTTTATATTTTAGTTGCAGGATCGAGGATCGTATAAAGCCCTGCTGTTTGGCATAGGCAATTACCTCTGGTAATAACTTGTCTTGATTCATAGTGTTATGGTTTTGATTTTAATTGCTCTTTTGCTTGGTCCACCCGTTTCTGGGCTTCGTGTAATTCGTGTTGTTTCTGCTGAAAATCTAAGGCTTTTTTTAACTCTCGTCCAGCTTGTTTTCTGGTTTCCATCGAGCGTGGAGCACTGGCAAAAGCACTTTTGTGCTGTACACTCTGACTATAACTTTGTTCATACGCAGCCGTTAATCGTTCCTCGTAGTATTGCTTGAACCAACGCATTACCGTAGGTATGGAAATACGTAAAATATCCCCGTACTCCCCATATTTTGCATTCTTAAAAATCAGGTTAATTTCTGCCAGATTTAAACTGCGATACGTATCCATAATCGCAAAAGCAATCTGATCAATTTGATTCGCTTTCAGTCCTGATTTTAGCTGTAGAGACACGTTTAAATCCAACAACCAATGTTTTAAATAGCCCATGAGCTGACCCTCGCCAAATCTTTTGGACAAAACACTCAATTTTGGAGCGTCTGAGTTCATTGCCAGTGCTACCGTATGCTTTTTACGATACCATACCAAGCATTTTGTAGGACTATAGTCCGTTAACAACTGATTGTAACTCATCGTCGTGATATCCCCCGTAGGTTTCATTATTTCTTTTGACATTTTGCACGATCTTATTAATTTGACTGTATATGTATTTGATATCTGTATTTTGCTTGTGGAAATCGTCCATATGATCCCAGTTATGAAGAATTGCCTTCCATAGTTCCAAGGCTTGCTCCGGGTTCACACTGATTTTTTCTAAGTAGGTCATGATTCGCTTCAGGTTGGCTCCGTCCACCTTAGTGAAATTTGGCTCTACATCCATAAAACCACGGTAAAAATCAAACCAAACCGCAGTATATTGACCATACATACTGACATTTTTTTCAATCACGGTATAGTTTACCTTGCCTTTTTTCTCCAATACAAAGCGCGTGAGCTCTTTTTCGGTTAGTGGAATGATACGACCAATATTTAACAGGTGAACAGGGGCTAACTTTCCTTTTTTTACCACTTCAAAACGCTTAAAATTGCCGTTTTGATAGGTCAATTTTACAACCGTTCCGATCACTACGATATGTGCCTGATAATGGGTGGTCATTTAGCTGTTGATTTTTACTGTTATAGTGATGTTATCTGGATATACAATAGTATAATCTTGGCGTAAAGCGCGGTAGAAACATTCCTTTAAGCGCATTTGATCATAGGTAAGCCCGTAATGGGACTCATTATCTGTATATATCTTATATGTTCTCATTCAAATAGCCTTGTTTGGGATGCGTCTATATCCAATAGCTTTTTTAATTCTCGCTTTGCAGGGATGCCCAAATACTCATCAAAGGTGCGCTTACTAATGAAATACTGCGCCTTTACATGCAACTCATATATTTGAGTATTGCTCAACCCAATTTGTTGATACTCCTTGGTGAGTTCCTGAATTTCTATAATTCGGCGATAGTAATTTTTTCTATTGTAAGCCATGTATACTACTAGTTATTAGATAGGTTTGGCAAGTTCCTTTTATGTGCCCACGCCTTAGTGCCTACTTTATTTGCAGAATTGTTATAATTGAACTCCAAGGCACGGAATTGTTTCACCAGTTCCTCCAATTCCTCTAAAGTGTACAGGTTTAGTGACTTTTTGTAAATGGTATTGTGAAGCATAAACCTGTTAAACTTCTCCCAGTCATTGGTATCATGTATTCCGGTTCTGGTGGCAATGGTGAGGACCTGACTACGCAGTTTTTTCTTTGCCAATAGTAGTTCCGTGTCTTGTTTTGCAATTCTTTTCATAATCAAAAGCTTTAAAAACCAAGGCTCTAACCCCTTAAAGCCTTGGTTTAATGAGAGTGAACACATGCGTAACGACTAAACTACTCGCATTGGCTGCGGCTTTAACTGATAAACACCACATTCACCGTATGATTTAACGAGGGCATTCTTCAAAACCCCGAACAGTTCAGCATAGGAACTTCAGTCCCAGTTCACTCAAAATATGTTTTCGTTTCCTTTCCATCCTCGAAATGGAATGCCCGCCAACCACCGGGGTAAGGATATTAGTATAATTCTGTTTGAATACTGTAACCGAATGATTGCTCTAATTCGGTTACATAGTTGTTTGCTAAGGGCTTGTCCCACTCGCAATAGATCGTTTTTAACGGAGCACTGTAGCGAATTCCTTGTTTTTTAATGCATCGGTGCAAATAATAGCGTCGGTTTTTCCGCTTGTTAGCTTGCTTAAAATCCATCAACCAGCGTTTTAAACTCCTTTTTTAAATACAGTTTATACAGTCTTTGAATGCTCTCTAAATCAAAAGTGACCATTACAAAAAGCAATCCCAGAACAGCAAGAGAAACCACAAAAACTACAAAGGCTATAACCTTTATAACAAACCATGGAGACAATAATAGATAGCCCGTAATTCTTAAAATAAAGTGTACCGCTCTCATATTATGGTGTTTCAGTTTTTTGTAATTCTTCCAGAATGGACAGGTAGTAGATCGTACTACCATAGAATTGGATCATACGCTCTTGCATAAGTGGGTCGAGTTCTAGATTTTTCTTTATTTTATCTATGGCACGGGAACAATCCTGTTTTAGTTCGTTAATACCTGTTAATGTAAATTTTACTTTCATTTCACTTGTATCATCCATAATTAATCCTTTAGTGGGTTTTTAAATTTGATTTGCATGTTTCTGCCTGTGAGTTCATAAATAAGCGCATTCATAGACTCGTACTGGCTGTATTTTCGTAGTCTGTGCATGTCTGTAATAGCGTCTAGTTTTACCAAACATTTATGAAGTGTTACATCGGCATATCGCTGGACCTCTATAAATCCTTTTTTGGTAGTGTTTCCGTGGATAGGGTCCAGGCTCTCCACAAAATCGGTTACCCATTGTGTTAGATTTCGTTCTATCTGCTTGTATAGTAAGTAACTACTTGCTGCGTTTCCATTGGCTGGGCGAAGACCTGCATTTACTACAAGCTTATTCAATCGACAGGCATTATCTAGTATACTCCCCATATTATATGCTTGAAAAGTTTAACAAAATGCTCTCCCATTTCCCTTCGCTGTTCTTCTGATCAAAATAATAGCCAAATCCGCGAAGTACTACCTGATAACTCTCTTTAAGCAAGCGTAAGCCTTCCTTCCAACGTGGATCGTTGTAATTATCTTCACAACTTAATAGGGTCATGACCTTCTGATACTCCAGATCACCTGCTTGGTTCTTCTCTAGAAATGCCATCATCACGTTAAATTCCTTTTCAGCACGCTTTTTAACCGTATCATGTAAGAAATCTTTTAACAACTCTACCGCCTTATTGCTACGCTCATCCCATGTAGGTTGGGTATCGCGAGTACGTCTGATACGATAGAGATCGTCCTTACTTTTGATCTGAAAACCACCTTTGCTATTGCTTCTAATACCACCATATTCGGCAAGATCGGTAGCCTGTGAGTCCATTTCTAACTGTACTTTTTCCTTAAACTGCTTTAAAACTTCTTGTAGTTCCTGAGCTTCCTTAATAAGGGTGATCACTTTTTCATGGCGTTTTTCTTCATACGCCTTACGCTTGCGCTGTTGTGCAGCCTTTTCTTTGGTTTCTGCCTTTTCCAAGGCTTCCCGCAACTGACTTGCAGATACATTCCCCAAATCAAGCACACCAACCGCAGGAGGTACAACTGTAGGGTCGTGTACCTCGATTTCGTTTACATCTTTCATACGATATCTTTGGATTTTATTTGCTCTCTTTTAATGATGCGTTTGAGCCTTCGCATATCTTCTACAACCGGAATGAATTGCGTACCTATCTTTTTTTGTTTTGGTTCGCATTCGTTGAAAATGGCTGTGTGTAATTTCTTATCGAATACTCCGTTGGCTTCGCAGATCAGCGCAACATCTTTTTTGTGTGCTCCTAATAATTGAATGAATTTGCGACCAAAACGGCTTGAAATCTCGTCGTAACCGTCTTTATTATATTTTACGCCTGCGTCAATCGTCTTTTTAAGGTTCTCCGTACCGCAGATAATAAGCGACATCTCGTCCTCTAAGGCATTGAAAATATGTATTATCACCTTTAATGCTGTAGGGCTTAAACTATTTGCTTGATCTAAAATAAGAGTGGGCTTATAGTCTCTTCTTTCAATAAAAAAATTGATCACAATATTGGTCAACATATCCAAAGTGGCATAGGTTCTTGGTAGTTCCATTCCTAATTGAGTAATTAGGTTCTTAAGAAAATCACGCTTTCCCCATTCTTTGCATTCTACATAAAAGTTGAAACTCGGATTATTACGAATCCACGCTTTTAATCCTGCGGACTTACCAGAACCAGCCGGGTAAGAAATAGGGACAAACAAACACTCTTCTTTTGCTTCATTGAGTACTTTTTGCACCAGTTTATAGTTGGTAGTTTCTGCAATATTCCAGGTGCTGTAGCTATACCCGCTTTTTGCTGCTACTTTTTGCCACATTCCAACACTTATATTTTCCCATTCGCAATTTCGCATCTGGGATAAGGTAGCAGCACTCACTCCGCAGTTAATTGCGAATTTATTGGCACTGCCAAAACGAGTAATAGCAGCGTTAATCGTCTTTACTATCTCGGTTTTTTGAACGTCTGTCATCATCTAAACTTTTAAGGGTTACATTTGACTGGTGATAAAGTCATCTAAATCAATATCGGAAGCGTTACCAGTCTGTATATCACTGTTCGCGGTTCGTTTTTGTTCGTAGCGCGTATCGCTTAGAATGCGCTCTGTTTCGTTTTTGGTTTTGCTGGTAAATCTGCCCATCATGAAATCAACCTCACTAAATACCGCCGTTTGTAGTTCTAAATCCTCGGATTTACGCTCCTTGATTTGTTGCAGACGGTGTCGCTCTGTAGTAATGCGGTTCCACTCAGCATCTGGACCGTATTTTGTAGGCTTGTTAAAGAGCTTAGCAGCAGTTACATGAATTAACATACCGTCGTTTTCTCTGAACACATGCACCGTAGATAGGTCCTCCAAATCGTAGGACAAAATCACGCTTTTGTGTTTCTTCATAAGCTCATAGTCGGAAATCTGGTACACATAATCCACTTTGTGAATTTCTGTGCGGATCATACCGTCGTGCTTGATAGTTGCCTTTTTCTTTAATCCAAATAACATGGAGATTTGAGCACCCGAAACCTTACGTACATTAGGTTTCTCGCTCTCCTGGTGGATTTGCGCAGGAGAACGATCTACCTTATCGTGCTTACGTGAGTAATATGACAATGGGGTACTTCTGTACGCTTCGACAATCGCAATAGATTCGTTATAACTAGCCGTTAAATCGAATTTCTCTTGCTTTGCCTGTTTTCTTACTTCTTTTAAATATTCTGGGCTGCGGTGTGCATAGGAATTACGAGACTTAATACCCTCACCGTAATAGTATAGGGAGTCTTGCATAAATACCGTTTGTAGCGTGCTAAATCCACGCTCTACACCCGCCTTACCGTTTGCATTGGAGGTAATGTTAACCTTAGTACCTAATTTTTTAAGGGAATCGAACAGAGATACCATCTCCTTAGTGTTGTGACCTGGGAATCTATCCACAATCAGTTCATAGGGTAGGTATCCCGCGTTCTCAACTGCCATTTTAAGGGCATTTGCGTACACAAATCGGTTTTCGCTATAATCCAGGGCATACCCAAGAATATCACCGCTGTGGACGTCTCTAACGGCAACAATATTTAAGTGCCCGCTCTTTCCGTCCTCTTTCTTGTGTTCAATAAGGTTAACACGCGTAGCATCAACCTCCCAACAATCACCACTATACAGTGCACGCTCTAACGGAATATATCCCGTATTGCTAAACGCTTTGGAGCTTCCTTCACCATATCGCAAATGATCGGTTAAAAACTTCGTTTCATTAAGTTCGAACACATTCTGTCCGAACCAACGACGGTTAGGAACCCGACGCCCTTTAATACGGCATAAGTCCTGAACCTTGCGAATGATATATTCGTTAGTGTAGTTCTGTCCGTAGCTGCGAAGCTTCAGAGCTGCTGCCCGTAGTTCTGGATCATCAAATACCAAGGCGTTTTTGTTATCTTTACGGGGTAGTACGATAATATCACTTAACTCTGAACCACTGGCATACTGGTCAAATTTCTCTCTGAAACGTCGATAATTCGTAGGTAAATAGCGCATATCTTTTTCTTTAATAAGGGCGCATATTTCCTTGATTAACTTATTTATTTTATTATCCGCAATCTCATTTCGCACTATATAATCCGCAGTAAATTGCAACACTGCACACGCCTTGGCTAATGCAGGGCGTTGTAAAGCATTACAGTTCGGGTATTGGGATAAATGATATTTGTAATTTTGTTGTATAAAGGCACTAAATTCTGATTCTAAAAGGCTCTTTGCCCTGTTTTTAAGTGCTTGATTATAGTTTTCTACTAAGGTTTCTGCATCCCCAAACATATCACGGTAGTACATAGGCTTTCTGTTCGGAATGTTGCTTAGCGCGTAGTATATTTTATTATTGATCTTCGCCCATCTCCAACTTTTACCCGTATCCGGTAAAACATTATGATGACGGTGACAAGGAGTGACATCGCGCTTGTAACGGTTTCTTAAAACAGCCTGCATGTTCTCTGTAAAGTCGCATACATTGGCAACAAATTCACTGTTTAGCCAAATTGTTTTATTTCTTGTTAATATGTCACCTTGCTTAAATTTCATAATATATTACTAACATTTTTGTTAGTATTAAGGGTAAAAAAATTTATATTCCTAAAGCTCTCAAAATTTTAATTGCGTCCAACACTATATCAATTGCAAGCTTACTGTTTGCCGATCTTTTGCCCGACAATACTTTGTTTACGTAGTCTACGGAACAATTGTTCTTAGATGCTAAAGCCTGAGGTTTAACAAAATATCGGTTAGCGATCACTTTATTAAGATCATCACTATTTAGATTCGTTTTTTTTGATATATTTGTATTCATATAGATACAAATATACAAACAATTTTGAATGTACAAAAATAAATGTTAGTATATTTGGATAAGAAATAATAATGAGTATAACTTTTGTAGACATAAATAAAAAGCTAGACCGATTTTTTACAAATAAGGGTTTGACTTCTTATAGAGTTTCCAAATTAACGGGACTTTCAGAGCCTACTATAAATAGATATAGGCAGGGTAAGTCTCAGCCGACATCAAGTAAACTACAAAAGCTTTTAAGTGTTTTTCCTGAGTTAGAATCTTTATTATTTGGAGGGCTAAGTGAAGAGGAGAAAAATATTATCAATCTTACGCAAAAATTAGAAAAGACAACGTCTTTAAAGTCTCCTATTTCTGATAGCAAATTACTAGATCAAATTCCTAAAAGTGTTATAATAAATTATATTAAAGATAACGAAGACGAATTTGGAGAGTATACTGAATATAAAGAGTTCATTAGTAATCGCGCGAAGGATATTGCTATAAACTTACTGATTGATAAGATAAATAGTAAAAGTAAGTAGATTCTTTATGTGAATTAAAACATTTTTTTAATGCTTTTTAAAAAATCACTTTTAGACTCTTTACTATCTATAATAATTAACTCATCTATTATTTCGTCTTTGATTTTCCCCTCCAATTTTTGGTATTCATTGAAAGGTAGAGTAAAGTTATTTAAAGACTTATCACTTAAGGAATAACGATTCCCAAGTCTTTTTAAAATATTGTCTCTATTATTTTTGTTTTTACCCATCAATATTTATGTAAAATATGAGAATTTTAGATAGAAAAGACTTTATTAATCTTTGGAAACTTCATCTAAAACTTCAAAAACCTCATTATCAAAGTCCTCAATATCTGCATTGATTTCCTCGATATTAGCTTTGTCTGATGCTTTATACGCCATTTTGAAAAAATGATTAACGCGGATATTTCCAACTAATTCAATCATTTTTTCAATTTTACCTGTAAGTCCTAAAATATAATTGGAAAATATTCTCATTACGCGCGAGAAATAAAGACTTACAACCACCATAGAGAAATAATAAACAAAAGCTGGGAAATCGTCCGGTATTGATGGGGCTAGAGCCCAAACAAGGAAAAATATACCAACAAAAAAGAACAAAAACGAAACTTTCGAAAATAGCCCTGCTAATTTCCCAGTTATAACCTTTGAACCAAAATATAAGATTAAACCTGCACTTATTGATAGTAAAGGAAAACCGATAGCATACAATAAAGATGACATCTTTTTAAAACCGAACATCCCTGGAGTATCGGTATTATTAAAAAAAACGTGCGAGAATGGAGCTAAAAAACCTATTAGTCCAAAGGTTGAGACAATTATTACTGTAGTAAGTTCGTTTCTTTTAGCCTTTTTCTCCAGGAGTGACGACGTCGTCTTTGTCAATGAGTTGCTTCTGCGGTTCATATATTTCGTTTTCTAAATCTGATTCACAATTTGTGAAGACACAAAAGACAAACAATAATACGGCGAACAATGGTAACTTTTTCATTTTTAACTGTTTTAAAATTTCAACAAAATTAAGTATTGAAAAGTTAAAAAAAGAAAAATAAAACATTAATCCCTATTAAGGTAATTTTGTATCATAAAATCTCCACAATTTTGTGGGTAAAAGTACAATAATTTATGAAATATTTATTGCGGTTTATACGTAATAATCTTATTGTCAAGACTCTTTACTGAAGTTGAATCTTAACTAAATTTTCCCATACATAGATAAGTGTCTTTTTAAATCATATTGTTACCTCTAAATTTATTACTTTAACATTATTTAACACTGTTTTTTTAACTACAAATAGCGGGTTAAAACAGCTTTACTTTTGTTAATATAAACGTTAATGTTTTTGTACATCCACGAAATGTGCAATTTTTTTTAACAATGTATTTTAAGGAAACCATTATAAACACTAAGTTTATAGCTGTTTTAAATGTTATTTGTATAAATAGACGGGTTTTAGTGTTAGATTGTTGCTAATTTCCAACTAATTTAAGGCTATTTAGAACCTTTTTAAAAGCTTTTTAGCCCTTATAAACACTATATTTACGGAGAAATTAATATGAATGAACATAATGCGCTTAAAAATGCACATTTAATGAACATCAAATTAATATAAATTAACATGGCAACCTCTGAAAGTGCTTTATTTTAGTTGCACATTTGGTTTTGCCCCTAATGTAATTGGGGCTAATATAGTAACAATCATTGAAAATCAAACTATTTTCTGTTAATTTTTTTAACTTAACTTTCAATATCAATACTTTAGAATACTTCTTTAGTAATCATTATATTTGCCGTCACACCGCATAATTGCTATGATTCAAGACATTACTACCTTAGATCCAAAACATAATATATTAATTAAAGGAGCCAAACTGCATAATCTAAAAAATCTAGATGCAGCTATACCTAGAAATAAATTAGTGGTAATCACTGGGTTATCTGGTTCTGGTAAATCTAGTTTAGCGTTTGATACATTATATGCCGAAGGACAACGAAGATATGTAGAAAGTCTTTCTTCTTATGCAAGACAATTCTTAGGACGACTTAACAAACCTAAAGTTGAATATATAAAAGGCATAGCCCCGGCAATTGCTATTGAGCAAAAAGTGAATTCTACCAATCCTAGATCTACAGTAGGTACTACAACAGAGATTTATGATTATCTAAAATTACTTTTTGCAAGAATAGGAAAAACCTACTCTCCTATCTCAGGTAATCAAGTGAAAAAAGATACAGTAACTGATGTAATCGAATATGTAAAAGAATGTAAAGAAGGTGAAAAACTACTTTTACTTGCTCCAATACATGTAGAAAGTGGAAGAACGACAGAAGAAAAACTTAAAGTATTACAACAACAGGGATATGCGCGTGTAAAGATTAATGATACTGTTTGCAGAATTGAAGAAGCTCATATCACAACAAAAGATACAGTTCATCTTGTTATAGATCGAATTATAAAAAGAGATGAAGAGGACTTCTATAATCGTTTAGCAGATGCAATAGCTTCAGCTTTCTTCGAAGGAAAAGGGACTTGTTACATTGAATCTCTAAAAGATAATAATTCTAGACAATTTAGTAATAAGTTTGAGTTGGATGGAATGACTTTTTTAGAGCCTAATGTTCATTTATTTAGTTTCAATAATCCGTATGGAGCATGTCCTGAATGCGAAGGATATGGAGATGTAATTGGTATTGACGAAGACCTTGTGATACCAAACACTTCTCTAAGCATATACGAAGGTGCCGTTTTCCCTTGGAAAGGAGATACAATGAGTTGGTATAAAGATCAGCTTGTAAATAGTGCATATAAGTTTGATTTTCCAATACACAAACCATATTTCGAATTATCTTCAGAACATAAAGAATTACTTTGGAAAGGAAATAAATATTTTGAAGGTATAGATAGCTTTTTTATCGAACTAGAAGCAAAAGCTTACAAAATTCAAAATAGAGTAATGCTATCTCGCTATCGTGGTAAAACCAAATGTGCAACTTGTAAAGGAAAAAGATTACGTGCTGAAACGAACTATGTAAAAATTGGTGATGCTACATTAACAGACCTTGTAGAAAAACCTTTAAATGAACTTTCTGATTTCTTTAAAAATCTAGAACTAAATGAGTATGATTCACAAATTGGCAAAAGATTACTAAAAGAGATAAATAGCAGATTAGAATTTTTAGACAACGTAGGATTACAATATCTAACATTAAATCGTAAATCCAATACATTATCTGGTGGAGAATCCCAAAGAATAAACTTAGCCACTTCTTTAGGAAGTAGTTTAGTAGGATCTATGTATATATTAGATGAACCAAGTATAGGTTTACATCCTAAAGACACCGAAAAACTAATAAAAGTGCTTCAGTCTTTGCGTGATTTAGGAAATACAGTTATTGTTGTTGAACATGATGAAGACATTATGAAAGCAGCAGATGTTATCCTAGATATCGGTCCAGAAGCGGGTACTTTTGGAGGTAATTTAGTTGCTAATGGTACTTTTGATCAAATTCTAGCTTCTGACTCTTTAACAGCAAAATATCTTAATGGAGATCTAGAAATAGAAATTCCAAAAGAAAGAAAAACTTCTAAATATTATTTAGAAATTATTGGAGCAAGAGAAAATAATTTAAAAAATATAGATGTAAAAATTCCACTTGGAGTTTTTACTGCAATCACAGGTGTATCTGGAAGTGGTAAAAGTACGTTAGTTAAAAAAATTGTATACCCATCTGTACTAAAACAATTAGGCGGATACGGAGAAAAAGCTGGGCAGTTTACAGAATTAAAAGGAAATTATAGTAACATAAAACATGTAGAATTTGTTGATCAAAACCCAATTGGTCGTTCCTCGAGATCCAATCCAGTGACCTATATTAAGGCATATGATGATATTAGAGCACTTTTTGCTAGTCAAAAACTTTCGAAAATTCGTAATTATCAATCTAAGCACTTTTCTTTTAATGTAGATGGCGGACGTTGCGAAACCTGTAAAGGTGAAGGTGAAGTAACCATCGAAATGCAGTTTATGGCCGATGTACATTTAGAATGTGAAACATGTGGAGGAAAACGATTTAAGAAAGATGTGCTAGAAGTAACTTTTGAGGATAAAAATATTGATGATATCCTTACCATGACTATTGATAGCGCTATTGATTTTTTCTCAAAACACAGTCAGGCAAAAATCATAAGAAAGCTTCAACCTTTACAAGATGTTGGTTTAGGATATGTACAATTAGGCCAAAGCTCTTCTACTCTTTCTGGAGGAGAGGCGCAACGAATAAAACTTGCGTCATTTCTAGTAAAAGGAAACACAAAAGACAAAGCCTTATTTATTTTTGATGAACCAACAACGGGATTACATTTTCATGATATCAAAAAATTATTAAAATCATTTAATGAGTTAATTGCTAAAGGGCATTCTATTTTAGTTATTGAGCATAACTTGGATTTAGTAAAATGCGCTGATTATGTGATTGATTTAGGACCAGAAGGCGGAAAAAACGGAGGAATTATTATTGCTCAAGGAACTCCGGAAGAAGTTAGTAAAAATAAAAAATCGTATACTGGTCAATATCTAAAAGATAAACTCTAAAAAACATTAACATAATTGTAATAATATATTCTGTAAAGTAATAAGAAGCATTCCGGCTAAGCTATCCAAATAATTAAAATTAAAAGAATGTCACTTACAGAACAATTAAAAGCTCGTGCCGCTCAATCGGCCAATAAATATCCTGAAACTATTCATAAAATAATGAATAATGGTATCTCGGAACTTAGAAATAGTCAACTAGTTAATCGATCTCTAAAAACTGGTGATAAAATACCTGAAATAAAGCTACCAAATGCTGCGGACAAAAATATATCTATTCAAGAATTATTAGTTACTAAAAAAGTAGTATTAACTTTTTACCGAGGCGGTTGGTGTCCCTATTGTAATCTAGAGTTACAAGCTTTACAGGCGCATCAAGATCAATTTGAAGAACTAGGAGCTACTTTGGTAGCAATTAGCCCAGAAACACCAGATAACTCTCTTAATACATCCGAAAAAAATAATTTAAGTTTTGAAGTTCTTTCTGATATTGATAACAAAATAGCAAATGAATTCAATTTAATATTTACACTGCCTAAAGATTTAATTGAAGTTTATAAAGGATTTGGAATAGATTTAATTAAAAGCAATGGTAACGAAGATCATCAATTACCTATAGCAGCGACGTATGTAATTGATCAAGATGGAACTATTACTTATGATTTTATCAAAGAAGATTATAAAGAAAGAGCAGATCCTGAGGAAATAATTAAACATCTTAAAAACAAATAGTTAACAACTTTTTGAAAGGTATTTTATTGTAACAAGAAAAAATTTGGCACGCGGTTTGGTTACTTAATAATCAAATAGCGGAAACCGAAAAGCTAATGAGTAGGTAAAAACCCAAAACATTTTAGTTATGAAAAAAATGATACTTTTTATCGCAGCAATGTTACTAATTGGAACAACTGCACAAGCGACCGATCAGAAAAATTCGGATCAAGTTGATAGGGTTACAAAACGTTATCGTGGTTCTCAACCAATTGTATTTGTCGAAGGTGGTATAAAATTCTTTGTATATCCAAATGGAGAAATTGATTTTAAAACTCCTAGAAGACGAAACTATAATAATTCGGATTGGAATACCAGAAATTATAACGCTCCAGGACGTACTAGAGCTTATAGGTCTAACAATCGTTTTACTGTAAGGTACGATTACTACGGAAGATTAAAACGAGTTGGTATTACTACTATAGGATATAATCAATTCGATCAAGTTAGAAGAATTGGATCAGTTTTAATTAGATATAACAGAAGAGGAAAATTAGCTAAGATTGGTGGACTGCGTGTATACTACGGAAAAAGAGGAAGAATACGACATATAGAAGGAAGCATACATCATACAGGATGTGGTTTCTGCGGTGTAGATGGATGTAGTATGACTCATGATCCTTATTATAATTTTAATGGAAGATCAAATCATAGAGATTGGAAAAATCATAATGATGATGATCATAACAATAAGAATAGGAAAAGAAAAAAGAAATATAGTGATCACGATGATGATTGATATAAATTAGTTAGTTGGTTAGTTGTTAGAAAGCCTGTTGTCATTTTTGATAGCGGGCTTTCTCTTTTAACTAAAAATGTTAAGCTTTCTTCTAGGCAATACGATTATTTTATATTTAAGGGAGTAAAAAAATAAAATATTTATATGAAATTCTACAAAATCTCACTCTTAACGATTTCAATAGTTTGTATTCAAATGTCAGTTGCTCAAAAAATGCAATTTGAAGATTATGACCCTCCTTCTACTCTTGTAGTTCCAGAAACTATAATAAAAAAAGCGAAATTTCCTTTTATCGATGTGCATAATCATCAATTTAGAATGCCTACACAAGATTTAAGTGAATTAGTAAGCGAAATGGACAAATTAAACATGGCAGTAATGGTTAATTTATCTGGTCGAGGAAGAGGATCTGACGAACATCTAAAAGGAGCTCTAGAAAATGTAAAAACTAATGCGGCTAAACGTTTTATAGTATTTACCAATATTGATTTAGAAGGTATTGACGAACCTGATTGGACAAAAAGAACTGTTGCAAGACTAAAAAAGGATGTTGCCATGGGGGCCAATGGTTTAAAAATATACAAAAGCCAAGGAATGGATAATACAGATAGTAACGGCGATAGAATCAAAATAGATGATCCTAGAATTGGACCGATATGGGAAAAATGTGGTGAATTAGGAATTCCTGTTCTAATACACGCTGCAGATCCAAAATCATTCTGGGATCCACACGACAATCAAAATGAAAGATGGCTGGAGTTAAAATTACGATCTAGAAGAAAAAGAGATGCTAAGGTTACGGGGGCTTGGCAAACCATTATACAAGAACAACATAATATTTTTAAAAAACATAAAAATACCAAATTTATCAATGCACATTTGGGATGGTATGGAAACAACTTAGCCAAACTTGCTGAGTTAATGGATGAAATTCCTAATATGTATTCCGAAATTGGAGCAGTAATTGCCGAACTTGGGAGACAACCTCGTAATGCAAAAGCATTTTTAACTAAATACCAGGATAGAATCATGTTTGGTAAAGATTCTTGGAATCCAGAGGAATACTACACTTATTTTAGGGTTCTCGAATCTAACGATGAGTATTTTCCTTATTACAAAAGATATCATGCTTTCTGGAAAATGTATGGATTAGAACTTGAAGATGAGGTTCTGAAAAAACTATATTATAAAAATGCACTAAAAGTAATTCCTAATATTGATAAAAGTTTATTTCCAAAATAATACAACTTAGTTAAAACATAAAAAACAAAAACCTAACAATCAGTATTTTAGCACCTAAAAACCTTTAACAATGAAGAACACTATAAAATAATCTATTTTTTTGGCACGCTGCTTGATACTATATAAACGAGTGATAAAAACTAATTTTTACACTTCTTTTAAAATCACAGATTATGAAAAATATTGTTTTACTATTTACAGGTTTATTATTAGCTTCTTTTACTGCTAATGCTTTTGAAACAAATACAGAAACCGTTTCTAGATATTATAATTATGGAAAATCATTCATTTTTAATGAAAGTGGAGTTGAATTCTCTGTGTATGCAGATGGTCAGTTTGATTTTTATGTAAACAGACCAAGAAGTGGTGTTAGTGTTAATATCAATCGTCCAGGTGTAAATATTAGTTTTAACTCTGGTTATGATTATGATGCATATGTACAGTATGATGATTATGGTGCTGTAGTGCAAATAGAAAATGTACCTATATTCTATGATTACTATGGTAGGATTAGTCAAGCAGGTGATATATTTATCAACTACAACCGTTTTGGTAGAATATCTAGAGTTGGTGGATTATATGTGAATTATAATAACTACGGTAATTTTGTTAACTGTACTGGATTTATTAACAGCTTTAATAGACATTATACATACAGACCTTTTCACGCTTTCTTTACTGTACCAGTGGTAAGTAGATGTATCGTATTCAACAGACCTTATAGAAGGTTTTACAACCCATATAGATTTTCATATAATGTTTACAGAACAAACTATTATAATGGATACTATGCAAAACCTTATAGAAGTCGTAACTATTACAGACCTAATCAGAGAGTAGCAAGCTATAACAGAGGAAATAGAGTTAGCAGAGCTAGAAGTCTTGATTATAGATCTCGTGACAGAAGAACAGCTATGTACAAGAGAAATGATCGTAACTACAGAACTGTAAATCGTAGTAGATCTACCTCAGTAAATAGAACTAGAGCTAGAGTAAATGACAATGCATCTAGAGGTAGAAGTACACAATCTAGAAATAGAACAAAAGCTACTTCGAGAAGTGTACAGAATAAAAATAGAGCACAAAATACGCAAAGAACCAGAAACGCTGTTACAAGTCGTTCTACTAGAAATGCAGAAACAAGAAATCAGGCACGAAGAGCTGATCAAAATAGAATTCAGACAAACCAAAGATCACAAAGAAGTAGAAATACCGTTGCTAATGGATCTAGTAGAAATAATAACAAAATAAGAACTACGACTAGGAGCAATAGAAATAATAGCTCAAGAAATGTAACAAAACGTTCTAATAACAGTCGATATACTAGTAAAGGAACTAATAGTTCTAGAGCTAAAACACAAAAACAAAGAAGTAATACTTCTAACAGAAAAGCAAGGTCGAGTAATTCAAGATCACGTTCTGCAAGAAGTAGAAGTTAAAAAATATAAAGAATTTATTTTTTTGGTTGGTTAGTTGGAAAATCCCCCAGAGTAGTATGCTTAGGCACCTCGGGGGATTTTCTTTATTACAGTATTAATATCTTCAGATATTTTAAAAAAATACAATAAAGCAATATAACAAACTCCGATAACTATACTCTTTATACTAATATTTACTATTGGATGAAATTTAAAATCCCAAAAATAAAACCCTATTACAAATCCTGAAATAAACAGTATCGTCAATAACATTTTTGAGGAAAATGGATTCATTTTAAATTTTACCTGAACAATCAATAATTTTGCCAAATTGTAACAAAATACAGCGCTAAAAGTAGCAATAGCCGCTCCTGTTACACCAAAAACTGGAATACAAACCCAATTAAGAATAAATGCCAGAATAGCCATCCCAATTCCTATATATAATATTAATCGATAATAATCCGAATTAAATAATATGGAATTATTATTACCTAATAAATTATCAAACAATTTAGCTCCTCCAATTAAAGCTACTACCCAGATAAACAGTTCATATTCTTCAGGAATCAGTTTAAAAAGTTCATTAACATTACAAAGTATTAACACAAACAATAAACCACTAATAGCAAATAGATTTAAAGAACTTTTTTTATACAAGGTTCGTAACTGATCAAAATTCTTTTCATTAATCAACTTCGCAGTCAACGGGTACGTAATTTGATGCATTGCACGAGAAGGAATTATTATAACACTAGCGATATAAGCACAGATACCATATTTTGCTACATACTCAATGGGAAGATAACGTTCTATCATCGTTTTATCTAAATCTATTAATAAGGTCGCAACGGAACCTGCCAATAGAATTAAAAGAGAATACTTTAAAACAGAAATATAGTTTCTAGGGAATGAGAAACTAAACTTAAATTCATGCAAGCTTAATGCGTATATAATCATAATCCCTAATCGAAGTATATACACCATCACAATTGCATACACAAATTGATGTACCGTAATTACTTTGAAATATACCAGAAATAAAAGAATCATTAGACAAATCCTAACAAACAATTCTTTCATAATATTCCCAAAAACGCTTTTCAATTTCACTTTGGTCCAAGCAAAAAAGATTTCAAAATAAGACAAAGCGATTGCCAAAACATATATTGTCCATACATAGGATTGGACAACAGTATTATCTTCACTAAAATAATTAAGTATATAAGTATATAGAACTAAACCAATAGTTCCTATTAAAATAGCTATACACAATGGTAGAATAAGCATCATACTCATAAACCTATTCCGTTGTTCCTTTTTTAAATAAGAAGAATAAAATTTAACCAAGGTATTATGAGCACCAAAAGCCATTAAAGGCCATATTAAATTAGAAGCTGAAAGTAAATATGAAACAAGCCCATAATATTCTTCTTCTAGAAATTTCGTAAACAAAAAGAGGGTGTTGATAGCACCAATCCCAAAACCAAAGCAGGTAATGATTACATTTTTTATAGATTGATTTACTACTATTCCCACAATATTAAAGAATGATATTAGCTATTCAAATTTTGAAGCAATAAAGACATTTCTTTAGTAAGTTCTCTCCTACTATATTTTTCAATACCTTTAGTTTCTGCCTCCAGTTTTCCGTCCTTAAATTTAACAAAATAGTCAAGTATAATCTTTTTCATCTCGTTATACTCTTTATAATCAAAAAAATGACCAGAGTTCGTTTCTTTTATCAACTTTGATATATCTGCATCGTTTGGCCCCACTGCAAGAATAGGTCTTCTAGAAACCATATATTCAAATAACTTTCCTGGTATAATACACTTTGTTTCTTCACTATCTATTTCTACTAATAGTAGAACTTGAGACCTCCTTTGTATTTCTATTGCTTCTTTATGTGAAACATATCCTTTATTTTCTATAAAAGGAGACAAACCAGCTTGTTTGATAGATGATAACACATCTTCGCTTACCGCTCCTACCAATCGCAATCTAAATTTTTTTGCAAACTCAAGATTTTCTTGAGTAAGATCATATAGTACATTCCACAGTTTTTCTGGATTTCTTCCGGATAATAAAGAACCAATATGAGAAACCGTAAACTCCTCATCTAATTTTACCACGGAAACTTCTTCAGTGTCATATCCATTAGTAATAACAGAAATTGGTTTATTCGTAATTTCCGTAAATTCTTCTCTGGTTGTATAACTTGTTACGGTTATATGATCCACAGCACTTAGTACTCCCTTTTCTAATTTTTTGTGCTTCTTTATAGATCGCTTAGTCAATTTTAATTTATTATGATATCCAATCGTTGTCCAAGGATCTCTAAAATCTGCTACCCAAGTAAGATTTAACTCAGATTTAAGCTTCTTTCCTATCAAATGAACACTATGAGGAGGACCAGTAGTAATAATTGTATTAATATTATTCTCTTCAATAAACTTAGAAAGAAATTTAACTGATGGTTTGATCCAAAATTTACGGGCATCTGGTATAAAAAAGTTTCCTCTTATATACAGTAAAAGTCTTTGAACAAAAGATTGCTTATTATCATTTGCTATAATTCCTTTACTAATGGTTTTGGTTTCATTTTTAGAAAAAATTTCTGCAAAACGATAAGGTTCAAAAATTGGATATTCTATAACCTGTATTCCTTCTGGAATATCATGGGCCAGAGATTTATCAATTAAAGGATACATAGGATTTTTTGGAACATAAACAATAGGCTCAATTCCAAAATCCCTAAAATACTTCACAAATTTAAGCCAACGTTGTACTCCAGGACCTCCTGCAGGTGGCCAATAATATGTTATAAGTAATACCTTCAAAATAATCTACGAGTTGTCTTCAGAAACTATTTCTTTTCTTTTTCTGTATTCAAAAAATAACGCTCCTAAAAATAATAACCCAAAGATAATAGAACTTGCCAAAGTAATAGTACTTCCTGTTTTTACAACCTGAGGTTCGAACTTAAACTCTATAGTATGTTTTCCTGCTGGAACTTTTAAACCTCTAAGCATATAGTTTACAGGATAAATAGTTTCTGATTTTCCATCTATATAAGCATTCCATCCATCTTTATAATATGTTTCTGAAAAAACAAGAAATCCCGGTGTTTCAGTATATGAATTATATGCTAAATGATCTGGATCTGTTTTGGATATAGAAATACTAGAAATACTATCTTTTGCGGGTTTATATCCTGCTAATTCTTCTTTGAAATCATTTCTTATAACCGCAGTATTCTTAGTATTTATAGTATTTAACGCTTCAAATTCTGTTTTATAATCATCTACAAATTTTAATTCTTCTATAAACCAGGCCGGTCCATTTACCGAAGGATTTTCTTGTACATCTAATTGTCTTTTTTCATTCTGTTGAATCACATATTTTATATTCAACATATTAATAACCTGGAGATTCCCCTTTGCTATATGTCCAAAATAAACATCCTCCATTTTTCTTGGTCGAACTGCAGAATATCCATTTACCGTATTAAAGAAATAATTAGTATGAGAATTATTAAAACCTCTGGCTTGATCTAATACCCTATAATAAGATTTATCTTTTTGAATCTCTTTATCTACTGTGGTTGGTTGAAAATATGATTTATACTCTCTCTTAGAAATAAAAGAATCACTATCAACACTACGGCGATCTACTCCAACCAAATCTACAAGAATAAGAATCCCTACGCCTACTAACATTAGATTTTCTGATAGTTTTTTCTTCAATGTAAACCACAACAAACCACCGATTAACAAAATAAAAATTAAAGAACGTAAGCTATCACTTTTCATAATAGTAATACGATCTTCTTTGATAGCATCAAAAATAGCAGGTTGTTCTATTGCTAATTGTACATCTCCAGGAGATTTAAAACTAAATAAGCTTCCTCCAAACAACCAGAATATTAAACATAAACCACCAAAAACACCAAGAGAGATTAAAAACTTCTTTTGTCTTTCTTGAAATGCCGTTTTCTGGTTAAACAATTGATACAAACCAAATACAGCTGCAATTGGCACAACCAACTCTAGGATCACTTGAATACTGGAGACAGCCCTAAACTTATTATATAATGGAACATAATCTACAAAGAATCGAGTTAAGAAATCTAAGTTTTTACCCCAACTTAACACTAAAGATAGAATGATTCCACCTAGTAACCACCATCTTAGTCTACCTTTTACTAATAACAGTCCTAATAATGCTAGAAACACTACCGTTATCCCAAGATATGGAGGTGCTTCTACAAAGGGTTGTGCTCCCCAATACAATCCCGTAACATTAGCATAATAATCCGCTTGTTCTGGTGGTTGACCTAACTCAATCAATTTTTGATAAAAAGCAGAATCTTTACCCAAATCTGAAGCTCTACCTAATCCCATTAATTTAGGAACAAAAAGATTTAAAGACTCTAATTTACCATAACTATATTCAGTAATATACTCATAGTCCAAACCATTTTTTTCTGAAGAAGTAGTCGTCGCATCCGCTAATAAGTTTTTACCACGGATACTAGTTTCTGCATATTCTGATGTTGATAACAAGGTTGTCGCATTTGTCGCTAAACCTAAAATAGCCGCAACAATTAATATCGCCGATGACTTTAAAAAATGTGGTATTTCTTTTCTTTTAAAAGCATCAATGAAATATGTAACTCCAATTACAAATACGAGTAGCCCCAAATAATAGGTCATTTGGTAATGATTTGCTTGGATTTCTAACCCCATTGCCAAAGCTGTTAATATAAAGCCCCAGACATATCGCTTTTGAAAAACTAACAGAATACCAGCAATTACCAACGGGAAATAAGCTATTGCGTGGGCTTTAGAATTATGTCCTACTCCAATTATTATAATGAGATATGCCGAAAAACCAAAGGCCAGAGCTCCAAGAATTGCCATTTTCCATGGAATTCGCATTACCAATAATAAAATATAAAAACTTGTAAGATATAGAAATAAATAATCCGCAGGTCTTGGTAAAAATCGAATTAAACGATCTAACTTATCCGTATAATCATGGGGAAACTTAGCTCCTAACTGATAGGTAGGCATACCACCATATGCAGAATTATTCCAAAAAGTTTCTTTGCCCGTCTTTTTCCGATGGTCTTTCTGCTGTTTTGCCATCCCTTCATAGAGTTTAATATCATTCTGAAATATCATTTTTCCACTAAGGACAGGATTAAAAAATGCAAGTGAAGCAATTATAAAACCTATAATAACAAGTAAATGAGGTATGAATCTTTTTAGATAAGCCATCATGTGCGAAACAATTTACGATTGAAGCGCCAAATTAATCAATTTCCTCAAAATCGATGTACTCACCTACATCTTTATTACCAGATTTTTGTTTAGGCTTTTTATCTATAGTAGTATCATTATTCGGGGAAGATTGGGGTTGTTGATATTGCTGAAATTGCTGTTGAAACTTTTCTCCAGCTTTCTTTGTTACATATCTAAGCAATAGAGGACCAAATAAACGCGTTAGTATCTTTAATCCATAATATATTAATAATAGAATGAGAATTACCTTTAACACCCCTGATAAAGAAGCAACTTGCATATTATTTTTTTTCAAAAATAGGGAACTCTCTATACAATTACACGATGTCAGTCCTAAAAAAATGATAAAATCTGCTATATTTGAACCAAATCTATTGAATATGAGCCCTAAATCTATGCTGCTGTTGATTAGCCTATTCCTGCTAGGCTTAACTGCATCTGCACAATACACTGAGAAAATTAATACTAATAGACCTGGAACTTCACAAGGAGCTTTCTCGGTTGGTAATAATGTATTACAATTCGAAGGTGGATTAGGTTTTGGAAAAGAAAAACATAAACTATTTGACACCAAAACGAATACATTTAATTTTGATTATGCAATAAGATATGGATTATTAATCGAACAACTAGAGATTAATATAAATGGTAGCTTTAGAAGTGAAGGAATTAGACAAACGATTGGAGCAAATGAAGAAAAAATAAGAAGAACAGATTTTGAATTTAATACTATTGGTGTTAAATATCTAATTTATGATCCCTATAAAAAACCTAAAGAAAATGATTCTATTAACTACGATGAATTAAAAAGTTGGAAAGAACGTTATAGATTTAAATGGAAAACTCTGATTCCGGCCGTTTCTGCTTATGTAGGTATGAACTATGTAAATACCGACAACCCTTTTACATTTGCCAATGATCAAACAATTAGTCCAAAAATTGTTGTTATGACTCAGAATAACTGGTGGACTAGTAATGCTGGAAGCTGGGTATTGGTTACTAACTTAATAGTAGATAAAATAACCACAGATAATCCTGCATACGGTTGGATAATTACCAGTACTCATACTCTAAATGATAAATGGGCCATCTTTGGGGAATATCAAGGACAAAAAAGTGATTTCTATAGTGATAATATAGTTCGGATGGGAGGAGCTTATTTATTTAATAATGATTTACAAATTGATGCTAATGTTGCTACAAATTTTAAAGACACTCCTTCTATATTTAGAGTTAGTGTAGGAGCCTCTTACCGATTTGATTGGCATAAGAAGGATGAGATTATAGAAAAACCAGGTTTCGAAAGTGGTATAAAGGAAAAAGAAGGAGAAGAAGAATTAAATAAAAAAGAGAGTGATAGTTTAAATATTGATCAGGAGTTTGAAGAAATAGAAAATGATAGCTTAAAACTAGAAAAAACTCCTTTTATAAATGAGTTTGAAGATGGAAGCCATAGAGATGCTATGGAACAAGACCTTGACGAAAGAAGGACTGAACAACGCCTAGAACGTGAGCGCATAGAAAAAGAAAAACAAGATAAAAAAGATGACAAAAAATTCCAGAAAGAAGAGCGTAGAAGATTAAAAAGAGAAGCAAAAGAAGCTAAGCAAGCAGAGAAAGCTAAAATCAAAGCTGAAAAAGAAAAGCAAAAAATGATTGAGGATATAGATGCTGAATTAGATAAAATGGAACAAGATGAAGGTCTCGATGATGAGTTAAAACAAATTGATGATGAGCTCAAAAAGCTAGAAGAAATGGAAAAAGAGGTCGAACCTGAAAAAGCAAAAGAAGAAACTGAAGAAAAGAAAAAAGCTGGCGAAGAGGAAGAAGATATAGATGCTGCTTATGAAAAGCTTCAGAAAGAACAGGAAAAAGCTAAAAAAGAAGAAGAAAAACGAAGAAAGAAAGAAGAAAAGAAGCGTTTAAAAGAAGAAAAGAAAAGAAAGAAGGAAGAAGAAAAACGCAAGAAAGCGGAAGAAAAAAAGAAAAAGAAGGAAGAAAAAGAAAACGAAGATAATGGTGATGGATAATCCTCTATAGTTTTAAATATCTATTCATATAGAAAGGGCTAAGCAAGTTATGTTTAGTCCTTTTTTAATTCTCACTTTTGTTGTAATAAACAATTAACACTTAGTTCTCAATAATGACGATATCGAATAAAAAACATCTATTTTTTAATATTTCTTTCATTTTTTAACATTAAAAATACGTAGGTTAAAATAATTCTCTTATATTTGGTTAACCAATTTGGTTGACCAATTTAAAACTATGAGAATTAACTTAGAAACCGACCCATTATCACCAAAAGATGAAGTAGAAAAGGTGATTTCCAAAATAAGAGATCTAATCATCAATAGACAACTCGAACCAGGAGATAAATTACCTTCAGAAAGAACATTATCGGAAAAATTTGGCGCTAGTAGAAGTCAATTAAGACTAGCCATCCAAAAATTAGAATTTTATGGTTTAGTAAAAAGATATCCTAAGAGCGGAACTTTCGTTTCCAAAATTGGAGTAGGCGCATTAAATTCCATGATGGCCAATATTTTACATCTACAAATACCTGATTTCAAATCATTAGTAGAAACAAGATTAATACTTGAAACGAAGGCTGTAAAACTAGCAGCGATAAGAAGAACTGACAAACAGTTATATCAAATAGAACAAGCGCACGAAGCTTACATAAAAAAATCAATTAATGGAGAAAACGCGGTAGATGAAGATTTGCTATTTCATCTAAAGGTAGCGGAAGCAAGTTGTAATAGTGTTATCAATTCTTTAATGCTGGTGATCACGCCAGAAATAATAACAAATTTTGTAAATAATAAAATTTGTGATGAAACTAATTTCTCTACTTTAATACAGGAACATCAAGATATTGTAAATGCAATAAAAGATAATGATCCAGATCAAGCGATTAAAAGCTTAAAAATTCATTTTAACGATTTATATAATTACTGCAATACTAATTAAAACCACCTAGCCTATGTAGAGTAAATCCAATATTAAATTAATAAAAAAAGGACAGGCAATAACCTATCCTCTTCAATTATTCTGTAATCACTTCAAGTTAGAGGGAGAAGTTAATTAACAAGAATAATAGTACACAATTACCTAAGTAAACATGCAGCTGCAAATATAGCAAATCATAATATGTTTGAAATTTTGCCTTTGTTAATGTTTAGTTAAGTAAAACACAAGTCCAAACAACTTAAAAAGCAGATAGGCTTATATCTGAAATTAAACTAATCATTGAAACAATTACACATGAATCATAAAATAACTATAGCTTTACTACTATCGTTATTGTATCATTTCACCTCATATTCCCAAGAGAATTATGAGTTAACCGGTACGGTAACATCAATAGAAACAAATACACCTATTCCTGGTGTAAGCGTTCTTGTTATTGGAACATCAACAGGATCAGTAACAGATTTTGACGGAAAATATAGCATAAATGTAAAATCAGGAGATGTAGTACAATTCTCTTACATAGGACTTACCACAAAAAATGTCACGATATCTGGACAGACTACGCTAAACGTATCTATGGAAGAAGATTCCGAAGCACTAGAAGAAATCGTTGTTGTCGGTTATGGGTCACAACGTAAGAGTGATGTAACGGGTTCTGTATCTTCTGTAAAGACGGAGGAGTTAAATGCTTTTCCTGTATTGAATGCAGCACAGGCGCTTCAGGGTCGTGCAGCAGGTGTAGTAGTTCAATCTAACAATGGTGGAGAACCGGGTGCCCCTATCAATGTAAAGATTAGAGGAAATACTTCTATCAATGCTAGTAGTGCCCCACTTATAGTTGTAGATGGATTTGTAGGAGGTATCTTTCCACAGGCAAATGACATTCAATCTATTGAGATTTTAAAAGATGCATCTGCTACCGCTATTTATGGTTCTAGAGGTTCTAATGGGGTTGTTTTAGTAACCACCAAAAAAGGTAGAAAGGGTAAATTATCTGTAGAGGTAAATACTACATATTCTATTCAAAATACAGCCAATCGTCTAGATTTATTAAATGCGGATCAATTTGCAGCTTATCAGCAAACCATCAATCCTGGATATGTTCAAGGATCTGCCAATACAGATTGGCAAGATTTATTGTATCGTAGTGGTAGTACTGCCAATCATCAATTTTCTTTTTCTGGAGGAAGTGATAAGATAAATTTTTATGCCTCTGCTACTTATTTTAAGCAAGAAGGTGTGATTATAAATTCTGAATTCGAAAGAATTTCTTTTTTATCAAATATCGATGCACAGGTAACTGATAAGTTAAAGTTGGGAGCTAATATATTTGGTAGTCGAGGAAATAAAGATGGAGTTCCTACACAATCAACCGGTGCTACAGTAAATGGTGGTGGAGATGATGTGGTTTCATTATTATTTCGATTTGCACCAGATCTTGGGGTACAGGATGCCAATGGCCTTAATACAATTAACTCTGTTGGAGATAATGTAGATAATCCATTTGCCATTGCTACTGAGGGAATCGATGAGACAAAAACAGATAATTATAGAGCCAATTTATATGCGAATTACGATATTTTTGAAAACCTTACTTTCAAAACTACATTTGGTTTTAGTACCATTAATGGTACTCAAGGGACATTTAGTCCATCGACTTTAATTACTACAGCTGGAGCTGGTACAGGCGGAAGAGCAACCATCACAAATTCTAAGAGTACAAGTATCTTAAGTGAAAACTACTTAACCTATAATGCAGAAATAGGAAGAGGGAATCTTACTTTATTAGCAGGATATTCTTACCAAAAGAATTCTACAGATAGATTCTCTGCAGGAGCTGAAGGGTTTACCTCAGATTCTTTTTCTTACCACGCATTACAAACAGGATCTACTCAATTGATACCTACTTCTTCTTTTTCTGAAATAGAGATTCAATCTCAATTCGGTAGGCTAAACTTTGATTATGATGATAAGTACTTACTAACAGCTACAGTTAGAAGAGATGGATCATCGAATTTTGCTAAAAATGAAAAATATGCAATTTTCCCATCAGGAGCCATTGGTTGGAAAGTATCAAATGAAAACTTCTTAAAGGACAGTCAAACGGTTTCTAATCTAAAGTTAAGAGCCAGTTATGGGGTAACCGGTAATCAAGCAATTGCAGCATATGGATCACTTGCTAGTTTTGCATCTGTCTTTACTCCTATCAATGGACAGACTGTTATTAATGTAACACCAAACCAAGTAGCCAACCCAGATCTAAAATGGGAATCTTCCTATCAAACCAATCTTGGTCTAGATTTAGGATTATTTTCTAATAGAGTTTCACTGTCATTGGATTACTATAATATAGACACCAAGGATCTTATCATTGCAGATTCTAGTCAACCAGAATTTTTAGGTTTTCTAACTGCTGCAAGTTTAAGAAATGTAGGAGAGATTAATAACAAAGGATTTGAGATTACTTTAAATACCAGAAATGTTAGTACCGAAAACTTCAGTTGGACTACAGATCTTAATTGGTCTACAAACAAAAATGAGTTTGTTAGTTTATTAAATGGTGAAGATATATTCCAAGATGCTTCTCCTGGATATTTTAATATAGATCGTACGCATATCCTAAGAGAAGGAGAAGCTGTAGGTGTTTTTTGGGGATATGAATATAGAGGTGTTTACCAAGGTGGAGCTTTACCAGAAGGAACCGCTATTTTTGAAGGAGGCGAAGCAGGAGATCAATTATTTACAGATTTACCAGATGAAGATGGTAATTTAGATGGCGTAATTACCACCGATGATCAACAAATAATAGGAGATCCTAATCCAGATTTTACCATTGGTATCACAAACACATTTACTTACAAAAACATTGATCTAAGCATCTTTTTTCAAGGAGCTTATGGTGGCGATGTTATGAATCTTACCAATGTACAGTTATTTAACGGAGATTCTAATGCCACTACAGATATATTAAATGCTTGGACTCCAACAAACACAAATACAGATATACCCTCTGCTAAACTTAGAGGGAAACAAATTTCTTCTCGTTTTGTAGAAGATGGAAGCTATATAAGACTAAAGAATATTGCCTTAGGCTACAATTTACCATCAGAGATTACTGATAAGTTACGTATGGATAATGTGAGAGTATCTATAAGTGCTCAAAACCTATTAACCTTTACAGATTACTCTGGATTAGATCCTGAGGTGAACTTTTTAGGAAATGGTGGTTCAGGAAGCCAAAAT
>NZ_AUMK01000023.1 GCF_000430645.1 Aquimarina latercula DSM 2041
GTTAGAGCATATTATAAATAACACTCATCTGAATTGAATATAAATTTCACAAGATTAATAACTAATGGAGAGTTTGGTTTTCTAAAAATCGGACAAAGCAAATCCGAAATTGAAAATCAAAACCTGGTCCCTGAATGTTGGCTGAATAAAGAGTCTAAAGAATCCTCTAGAATATGGAGATACGGGAATTTTGAATTACATTTTGATGATAAAACTCATCTGTCAGGAATATTCAATGATTACGTTAACGAACTTGACGGAGGAGAAAGTTTAAATGTTATGGATAATTGGATTCTAAAAAAAGGCATCCACCCTACTCTTGATGAAGTAACTAATGAATTGAATTCTAAAAAACTTAACTTTTCAAAGGATACGGACTCTTTAGGATTAATTACGATTAAATTAAACAACGGAGTATATATGATATTTGAAAATCTGAATGACGGAAAAGAAATATCGCAAGGAGATTACGGAATGACTGTTATCGGAAAAAAATAAACATGCTCTAACAACATATATGTGATCATAGCAGCAAAGTGATCAATCGGTTGGTTCTTGTATATTTATGATGACGCAATGCTTGCAAAAGTTAAAGTTAGCAACCAATGCGCAGATTTATCCAAAATTAAGGTAACATTTTGCGCTGCTACGACACATATATTAAACGTTAGGTGCAATTGTCCCATTTTGATCTGACAATTTTTTCGGAGGGATACGCTGGGATTACGGAGTTTTATTCTGATAAGCAGTACGGACAAATGCTTTGCGAAAAGGAATTGCCCAAATATTTTGCGATGATATCGTGGAGAGTTACACTATCCAAACGCTAGCACGTTATAAAATACTTGATCAAGGTCGCGAAATTTTTTTACAAAGTCAAATTTGAAGCGGAATTGTATAATGTCTATCTGAATGGAAAACGCAGTATTAAGTTCCCTGCACCAACAGATTATAGACGGATCTATAAATCCATAGGTTTGGGTAGCTCCGAAAAAGTTGGGAGTTTTTTGCCTACCAAAATAGAACAACTGAGATTTTATTTTTTAATTTCACCTTAAATTAATCAAAAAAGAAAAGCACATAACACTCCTTAAACTCCATTGATCAAATAGTTTATCTTCGCTATCGCTGCGTAAACGATTTAATCAACGACGCTAAGGCTGAGTTTAGTACGACGTTGTAGCACATTGAAGAAATGACAGAAAGCGAATTTATAGACTATTGGAATAAGGAATATCCAGAATCGTTGCCAATCAATTACGAATTGAAAATGGTATATCCTGACAGGTGGTTTAGAATTCATAGTCTTCCTGAATCAAAAAGATACGCTGAAAATGAAGACGAATATAAAATCATACTTGACCGACAAAACCAATTGATTAACGACCTGATTGGAGAAGAATCGGAAGTCGCTATTTCATTCGGACTCTACAGGTTGGATTCAACAAATGACAATTACAAAGAGCTAACCGACTTTGGAGAATTTCAAAAGGTCTTGAGAATTGATTTACAAAAAGAAAGACCAGAAGAATATGAAGATGAAATGTATTTTGACATTTATGTAAAAACTGAAAGTTGGAAGAACGGTAACAGAAACGAAATTCTCAAAGGAATTGCTGATGATGAAATACGAGCAATGTTTATCAGCCGTTCAAATAAATGTGTCATTGCACCCTATGACGGTGGAGTTGACGTGATTGTAGACTCGACTGAAAAGCGGGATAAACTAAAAGTTAAATACAAGGATTGGCTTTCTGACCGAGAAGATGGAATGTAAAAGAAAAATAAAAAAACGTGCTACAACACTGTATATAGCAAATAGGGCGTTCGGTGGTTTACGAAAGTTCAGTGCTATTTACAAACTCCGCCAAATCGCTGATTTAGCTTTTAAAATGAATAAGATAAAAACAAAATACAACGCTTTGGCTCAGTGCAAACCAGAAAGTATATTGCTTTCTACTGCCCTACTTGCCATATATTAAACGTTGTAGTGCATTAAACCAAACTAAAAAAATAAATGAAGACTATTAATAGAATAATGACGAATATCTGTTCGGACAATTTAGCGGAAAGTCGAAATTTTTATACTAAACTGTTTGACTTTAATGTGGAGTATGATAGTGATTGGTTCGTACACTTAATTTCAAAAGATAAAAAGCTTGAATTGGGAATAATTGACAGAACAAATGAAATCGTACCGAATGATTTTCAAAATAATCCGCAGGGGTTTTATGTGACATTCGTGGTTGATAATGCGGACGAAATATTTGAAGTTGCGAAAACGGAAAAATTTGAAATTATCAGCGAACCGACTGATACTTTTTACGGACAAAGACGATTATTATTGAAAGATCCAAATGGAACTTTAGTTGATATATCTTCACCAATTAAGAGTTTTGAATTTTAAATTAGATTACAGATTTAAGCGGTTGGAAAATCAATCTGAATAAAAAAACGACACTACAACACGGTGTATAAAACATAGCTAATAAGTGCTAAACCGAGAGGTTTGTGTATATTTAGAAAGTCCGCCAAATTTTTAATTTGGCTTTTAAAATGAGAAAAATTAAAAACAAAATATAAAAATTCGGCTCAGTGTTAATTCTAAAAGTTAGTGCTTTTTTGCACGCTACGTTTCATACACAAGTCCGTTGTAATTAATTTGAGATAATGAAAAACATATTTATAATTTTAATTATTCAGTTGTTCTTTGCAACATCTTTAGTTGCTCAGAATAAAAAATATGTTGGAGAATGGAAATCATATTTATCGGATAAAACAACTTTTCAGTACTTAAAACTTAATTCAGATAGAACTGGAATTAAAGCTATTGGAAAAACAATTAACGGAAAAGATACAATATTAAGCGAAAATCACTCATTCTTAAAAATTACCAATTGGAAAATAAAAAAGAAGAAACTTATTATCCAAATAGAACATAATTTAACCTATAACCCTAATAATGTCTATGAAATTAAATCTACAAACAAAGACAGTTTAATATTATTAGGTGATCATTTTGAATTAGGAATTTATCCTTCCAGATTAAATAAAAATTCTTTTAACAAGACAGTAAATTATGTAAACATCAAATCAATAAAAGGTGATTTTGGTTTGAAAACTAAAACTTGTTTAGACGAAATAGAACTCTTTCAATTTGAAAAAATTGATGATGATTTTATTTCCGCTAAATACATTGGGTTTAATGATATAATTCCACATTTAACTGGATGCACGCAAGACTATGAATTTGTATCTAACTACATAGATCCAGCATACGAATTAAGATTGCCTAAAGGATTTGATTTTTGGCATTTAGGTTGGGGGAATAATAGTCTAACTATTTCTTTTATAGACAAAACCGATAAAACAAGTGAAACATCTATATCAATCAACTATGATTTTAAAAATGAGGACAAAAATCATTACTTCTCTCAAATAAAAAAAGGTAAAGAAATTGAAAATAAAATAATATTTGACGGTAAAGAATTATACCAATTTATAAACTGGCAAAAGAAAACGTCTGGTAAGATATTTTATGACAATCATATTTATGTTTCATATTATACTTTTGATAAAAATAAAGAACAAATACTAAAAGAATGTATATCGTCTTTTAAGTATAAAAACTAATTACAACAATTTGTATAATGCATATGCACCCTGCGGGATACAAACGCACTATACAAGAGACGTTATAAGCAATTTGTCTCGATTTAATGGTAACAATTTTAATTGATAAGACACTTAAATATATAAGAAGTAGAAAACATAATTGAAAAGATGAAAAAAATAACTATTGTAATTGCCTTAATTGGAATAAACCTTGGAATGAAAGCTCAAAACGAAACTGTTAATGGTAACCTAACCGTAAAAGGTAATATTAATCAAAATATTGCAGGAACTCCATCAGTTTGGTATCATCTCATACAATCAAACAATCAAAATAGTGGGTTTTGGGCAAATAATGGGAATCCTGCTTTATATTTAAGAGACACTAATGGAAACTTAAATGTTGTTGCAAGACCAGACGGAAAATCTTATTTTAACGGTGGCAATTTTGGTATTGGAACAACAAATCCAAGTCAAGACCTAGAGATTTATAGCAGTAGTCCAGTTATTCGCTTAAGAAACTCTGCAGACGGAACAAGTTCTTATGGTTGGTTAGAATTTAATGATGTAAATTCTAGAATGGGATATGTGGGATTTGGTTCAACGAGTACTAATCATTTATATATTATGAACGAAACTGGAGGGGATATATCTATACCTAAAGGTAATGTTGGAATCGGAACAACAAATCCCAGTCAAGATTTAGAGATTTATAGTAGTAGTCCAGTTATTCGCTTAAGAAATTCTGCAGATGGAACAAGTTCTTATGGATGGTTAGAATTTAATGATGTAAATTCAAGAATGGGATATGTAGGATTTGGTTCAACAAGTACTAATCATTTATACATTATGAATGAAGCTGGAGGAGATATATCCATGCCTAAAGGTAATGTCGGAATCGGAACAACAAATCCAGGCTCCTGGAAATTAGCAGTTAATGGAAAAATAAGAGCAAAAGAAATCAAAGTTGAAACTGGTTGGTCTGATTTTGTTTTCTTTGACGACTATCAACTACCAACTCTTGATGAAGTGGAAAATCATATTCAAGAAAATGGACACTTAAAAGATATTCCAAGTGCAAAGGAGGTAGAAGAAAATGGAATTTTCTTAGGGGAAATGGATTCCAAGTTACTCCAAAAAATAGAAGAACTAACTCTATACACTATTCAACAACAGAAAGAAATCCAAAAACTAAAGGTCCAAAAATCTCAAATTGAAAAGCAACAAAATGAAATAGAGGAATTAAAATCATTAGTTAAACAACTGCTTAAATCTAAAAAATAAAAAGCTTATAACAATTTGTATAATGCATATGCACCCTGCGGGATGTAAACGCATCATACAAGAAACGTTGTGATTCATTCTAGAAGCTCATAAATATGAATAAAATTAATCTCCAAACTTATAAATTATATTATAAATATGACGGACAAGCGGAATGGGAAGAAGACTCTAGAGTAAGAAAACCTAAAGATGTTCATGAAGGAATAGGAAATGACTTTCATATAATAAGTACAATATCCAACAATTTATTTATGATCAAATCTGGATTATATAGTGTAAAACTTATGGAAGGAATGAAAAAGGAAATTGACGAGTTAAAAATAAATTTGACGGACGAAGTATATGGATATATCGAACGGAATGAAAAGATCCATCCTGAACCAGAAAGGAACTTTTTTCAACGTCTTTTTAAATAAAACTTAAAAGAATAATTCTAAAATGACATTAAAGGAAACAGCTCTATGGTTATCATCAAAATCAATTGAAGATAAAATAATATTCAGTGAATTATTACTTTCTGATATGACCGTGATGAATAGAGTAATTTGGGATGACCCAAAATCAACAGATAAAACTAAGGTTGAATGCTTAAAATGGTCTAATGAGTTAGCTCATAGAGTTTGGAACACGTTATTTGAACTCAAACGTGGAGAAGATAATAACTCAGATAAATCATTAATTGATAATATTAGCTTTTACGGGAAACAATCTGAAAAGTTCGCTGGTCATTTAGGCACAACAATTAACGGAACAATAGAAAGATATAATTACTTTAAATAAAAAAAACGTATCACAACACTATATATGATGTCATAGCAGCTAAGTGATCAATCGAAAGGTCAATGTATTTTTGGTAAGGCGCAATGCTTGCAGAAAATAAAAGTTAGCAATCACTGCGCAAATAAATCGAAAAGCAAGGTAACATTTTGCCCTGCTACGACACATATATTAAACGTTACCCAACATTAGATACTAATTGAACAATCGCACAAAATATACACTTCTGATTCTAGTTACTACAGCATTTGTTTTGTCTGTTTATAATCATAACAATGAATTGACTGGGACGAGTTTCGATTCTGTTGAATTAAAATACGCTAAAAGATTCTTCGGATTGGGAATTTTATGCGCTGGACTATATCTTTTCAATAAAAATTGGCGGAATGTATTGATCAAAATTATGATAGGAACATTCAGTATCTCTTTAGCATTGAACTTATATTTATTTCCGCAAATTCATCAAAGTGTTCAGATCAACAAAAAATATGCTGAATACTCTGAAATAAAAACTTGCGAAGAAATGGAAAAACGATTTATAACTGACTTAAAAAATGAAGAAATCTTTTATTTCCAATTTGGAATTGGTTACGATATTGAATTAGCAAAAACACTTATGGAAAAGTATAAAATTAAAACCATTGGAATGGGGTGTATAATTCAATCTGAGATGGAATGCTATAACCAATTGGTGAATAATCATCTAAAAGAAAAATACAACGACGAAATAATTGACTATTGAAAATAAAAACGTTGGGTAACACGATATATGTGTTCATAGCAGCAAAGTGATCAATCGAATGGTTTGCGTATTTTTATGAGGGCGTAATGCTTGCAGAAAGTTAAAGTTCGCAATCAATACGCAAATAAATCGAAAAGCAAGGTAACAATTTGCCCTGCTACGACACATATATTAAACGTTGGGTACAATTATGACAAAAACCATTTTTCATAACGGAGAATTTGAAATAAATGGAATTTCCATACCTGAATTTGAATTAAAAAATGGAAATCTTATCCGAATTTATATTCCAAATTTTGATAGAAAATTTGTGCCATTAGGTTTCGACCTAACAATTGAATTAATAAAACGCTTTCAAAATCAACAACCAGATTTTCCATGGGCAAAAAACTATCAACAAGGGACATTAATGGAATTAATAAGTCCTTTGACTGTAAATAAATACCTGATCTACAAAATGCGGATTGACAAATTGAAAGCGCAAAGAATCGCGGAAGAGATCGGAATTAATTTAAAAGACAAATTAGGGCTTTTAAGTTTTACTAATAGAAAAGCTCTAATAATAAAAGCTCTATTTGACAAAAACGATAGTATAATTTTAGATTATTATGGAGTCGATACTAATGGAATTGGAATTTTAGAAAGTTTAGTGAATTCGGAAATAGAAAATGGTAAATCAGCTATTGCATTTGACAGATTGGAATTTAAAGCTGACAAAGAACCTTTTCAAAATATTATCCCAATAGAAATAAAAAACTGTACCCAACACGATATATGTGATCATAGCAGCTAGGTGATCAATCAAATGGTTGTTGTATTTTTGGTAAGGTGCAATGCTTGCAAGAAGTAAAAGTTAGCAACCATTGCACAGAAAAATCGAAAAGCAAGGTAACATTTTGCCCTGCTACGACACATATATTAAACGTTAGCAACAAGTTGAATGAAATCACTCAGACAAATATATGTAGAATATGAGATTGGAGAAATTTATCCTGAAAGGTTACCTAATGTTTTGAAAGAAAATTTGGACTTTGACAAATTAAACAATGCTCAAAAAACAATATTGAATATGGACAGACCTAGTCGAACTGATATTAATGAATATTTGTTATCTGTATTTGAAATTACTGATGAACAAAGGTTGTCGAAAATAGAAAAGCTAGATTTATTAATAAACAAATGGCTAGTTCATAAACTTGACTCTAACACATTGTTTAGTAGAATCAAATATTTTGAATTGGAAGACTCGTTTCACTCCAATAATTTTGAACAATTTATAAAAAACTTATCAATTGAATCAAGTGGACATTGGATTCCAAGTGATGATTGGGATTGGACAATCGATAATCTAAAAAAAGAATTTATTATTGAAAACAGATATAGTGAATTCTTAATCAAAACCAGTTGCTAACAATGGCTAAAATTAATACGGATTTTGGTGCTTAATCCAAAAGTTAGTGTATTTATATAAAGTCCGCCAAATCTTTTGATTTGGCTTTTAAACATAAAAAAATAAAACAAAATAAAAAGTTTTGGCTAATTGCTTAATCCGAAATTAAATGCTAATTTAATCCCGTACTAACCTTAGCCGAGCCGTTAGCCACAAGCTGCGAAAAAGCCAACGCGCAGTCAAGCACATTTCATTTTTTTTCGTGCCTCAAAAAATAAAAAGAGCTTGCCTCTACCCTACGCTCATCCAAACCGAATGATAATTTTTATACTCATTTAGTGAGTATTTGAAAATTGTTAAGTACATTAGTTCACGGAATTAAAAAAATCCAAAATGAACCGAATAAAAGAGGTTTTAGAACAGAAAGGAATAAAACAAATCTGGTTGGCTGAACAATTAGGAAAGAGCTATAATATGGTACATTCTTACGCTCAAAACAAGAGACAACCGAGTCTGGAGATTTTATATAAAATCGCTGAAATTCTAAATGTAAGTGCAAAAGAACTATTAACTGACGAAAAAACTGAAAAGAAATAAATGGCTAAGAAAGCAGTAAAAACCAAATCTATAGAAGAAACCCTATGGCAATCTTGCGATAAATTAAGAGGTTCAATAGAACCAAGTGAATACAAACACGTTGTGTTAGGTTTAATCTTCTTAAAATTTGCCAGTGATAAATTTGAAGAACGAAGAGAAGAACTCATTGAAGAAGGGAAAGAAAAATACGTAGAAATGAAGGATTTCTACAATATGAAAAATGTCTTTTTCTTAAATGAAACCTCTCGTTGGAATTTTATAAAAGCCAACGCCAAACAAGACGATTTAGCCCTTAAAATTGATACCGCCTTACATCAAATAGAAAAAAACAATCCTGCACTTAAAGGTGCATTGCCAGACAATTATTTTTCACGTTTAGGATTAGATAAAACCAAACTTGCTTCTTTAATTGACCAAATAAGTGAAATAAACACCATCGCAGATAAACAAAACGATATTGTTGGACGTGTGTACGAATATTTCTTAGCCAAATTTGCCATAAAAGAGGGAAAAGGAAAAGGAGAATTCTATACACCAAAAAGTATTGTAAATCTTATTGCAGAATTGATAGAACCATATCAAGGTATTATTTACGACCCTGCTTGTGGTTCTGGAGGTATGTTTGTGCAATCTGTTAAGTTTATAGAAAACCACCACGGAAATAAAAAAGAGGTTTCTGTGTACGGACAAGAATATACCAATACCACCTACAAACTGGCAAAAATGAATTTAGCCATTCGTGGTATATCTGCTAATTTGGGCGAAAAAGCAGCCGATACGTTTGGAGCAGACCAACACCCAGATTTAAAAGCCGATTTTATAATGGCAAACCCACCGTTTAACCAAAAAGATTGGCGTGGTAAAGACGAACTCACAGACGACCCTCGTTGGCAAGGCTATGACGTACCACCAAAATCTAATGCCAATTATGGTTGGATTTTAAATATGGTTTCTAAATTATCGGATAATGGTGTAGCTGGTTTTATATTGGCAAATGGTGCACTCTCTGGTGGTGGCGAAGAATATAAAATTAGAAAAAAACTAATTGAAAATAACTTGGTAGAAGCCATTGTAATTCTACCAAGAAATATGTTTTATACCACAGACATTTCGGTAACGCTGTGGATTTTAAATAAGAATAAAACCAAAAAAACAGTAAGTAAAGGAACAGAAACACGTGAGTACCGATTACGCGAAAGTGAAATCTTATTTATGGACTTGCGCCAAAAAGGTGAACCTTTTGAGAAAAAGTACATTCAGTTTTCAAATCCTCAAATTGAGGATATTGCTGAAACTTTTCATACGTGGCAAACTGATAAAGAAGTATATGCAGATATTCCAGAATACTGCTACTCGGCTACTAAAGATGAAGTAATAAAAAAAGATTACTCTTTAGTACCAAGTAAATACATCGAGTTTGTAAACCGAGACGAAAACATAGATTTTGATACCAAAATGACAGGTTTGCAAACCGAACTAAAAGACCTTTTAGCACAAGAAGAAGCTTCAAAAGCCGATTTACAAAACGTCTTTAAAAGCTTAGGGTATGAACTATAAACGATTGGGTGATTACATACAGCCTGTGAACATTAGAAACAAAGAATTAGAGGTTACCACGTTGTTAGGTGTAAGTATCAAAAAAGTATTAATGTCTTCTATTGCCAATACTATTGGTACAAATATGAAAACCTATAAAATAATTGAGAAAAATCAATTTGCTTATGGTCCTGTAACATCTAGAAATGGAGATAAAATTTCTATTGCTCTTTTAGAAGATTTTGAAAAAGCCATTGTTTCGCAAGCATATACTGTTTTTGAAGTAATAGATGAACAAGAAGTACTTCCTCAATATTTAATGATGTGGTTTCGTAGGCCAGAGTTTGACCGTTTTGCCCGTTTTAAATCACACGGGAGCGCAAGAGAGGTTTTTGATTGGGAAGAATTATGCGATACCCAATTACCCATCCCATCCATAGAAAAACAACAACAAATTGTAGCCGAATACAACACCGTTACCCACCGCATACAACTCAACGAAAAAATAAACACCAACCTAGAAGCTACTGCACAAGCTTTATACAAACATTGGTTTGTGGATTTTGAGTTTCCAAATGAAGATGGTAAACCTTATAAATCTTCAGGCGGTGATATGATTTATAATAAAGAATTGGATAAAGATATTCCTGTTGGGTGGAGTGTGGAATCTGTTAAGGATTTCTCATTAGATATGAAATCAGGAGCAACACCAAATAGAAGTGAAATAGACTACTGGAATAGCAATGATTATTCTTGGATAAAAACAGGTGAACTGAAAAATAGCGTTATTATTAATTCAGAAGAATCCATATCAGCATTGGGGCTTAAAAACAGCTCTACCAAATTACTTCCAATAAATTCAGTCTTAATAGCAATGTATGGTCAAGGAAATACTAAAGGACAGGTCGGTTATCTGAAAATTGAAGCGACTACGAACCAAGCCTGTTGTGCAATGATATGTAAAGATGAAAACTATTCAACATTTCTATATTATCATTTAAGAGTAAACAGAAATGAAATTGTTAAAGATGCTATTGGAGGTGCTCAACCCAATTTAAGTAAAGAGTTGATTGAAAAAATATGTATTATTAAACCTACTGAAGATATTTTAATAAAAACACCATTTGTTGAGATATTAAATAGTCGATGGAGAACTAGTTTAGAATCCCAAAAACTCAAAGAACTTCAAAGCCTGTTATTGGCTAAAATGACTCAAGTTGAATTAAAACCACAAACCGTATGAGTCAAAAATTTACAGAAGCACAATTAGAAAATGTTTTTGCTGAGTTATTGGCAAATGAAGGTTATCCGCATCATTTAGGCAATACGCTAAATCGTGCAGAAGACGAAGTTATAATTGAAGATGACTTACGTTCTTTTCTGGCAACTAATTATGCTAAAGAAAATATCACTACTACTGAAATAGAAGGTGTTATTTTACAATTAAAAACATTACCTAGCTTAGATTTATACGAAAGTAATAAACGTTTTATGCGTATGCTTTCAGATGGGTTTATTCTAAAAAGAGAAGACCCAAGCCAAAAGGATATTTATATCAATTTAGTAGATTATACTAAAACAGATAATAACGTTTATAAATTCGTCAATCAATTAGAAATTGTAGGCAGCCACAAACGTATTCCAGATGGTATTTTATATGTTAATGGTTTGCCTTTAGTTGTCTTTGAATTCAAAACTGCTATTCAAGAAAACACGACTATCCATAACGCTTATGTGCAATTAACTACACGTTACAAGCGAGATATTCCGCAACTTTTTATCTACAATACGTTTTGTGTTATTTCAGATGGTGTAAATAATAAAGCAGGTTCGTTTTTGGCTCCTTATGAGTTTTATTATGCTTGGAGACGAGTTTCTGGTTTAGCAAAAGATGTTGATGGCATAGATTCTATGTTTACTTTGGTTCAAGGAATGTTGCACAAAAATCGTTTGCGAGACATTATTCGCAATTTCATTTACTTACCAGACAGTAGTAAAAAAGACGAGAAAATTGTGTGCCGTTATCCGCAGTATTATGCAGCTAGAGCTTTGTATGAGAATATTAAACTAGCTCAAAAACCAGATGGAAATGGTAAAGGTGGAACTTATTTTGGAGCTACAGGTTGCGGAAAGAGTTTTACAATGTTGTTTTTAACGCGCTTATTAATGAAAAGCGAGTATTTTAAAAACCCAACCATTGTTCTTATTACTGACCGCACCGATTTAGACGACCAATTATCATCACAATTTACAAACGCAAAAAATTATGTTGGCGATAATGGCATTGTAAGTGTAGAAAGTCGTGACCATTTGCGAAAATTACTGCAAGGTTGCGAATCTGGTGGTGTGTTTTTAACCACCATACATAAGTTTACAGAAGATTTAGAATTACTTACAGAACGTACTAACGTTATTTGTATTTCTGACGAAGCACATAGAAGCCAAACCAATTTAGACCAAAAAATAAAAGTTACCGAAAAAGGTGTGAAGAAAACCTACGGTTTTGCAAAATACTTACACGATTCGCTTCCAAACGCCACCTTTGTTGGCTTTACAGGAACACCAATAGATGCAACATTAGATGTCTTTGGAAAAGTAGTAGACTCATACACAATGACAGAATCTGTAAAAGATGAAATCACCGTAAGAATAGTTTATGAAGGAAGAGCCGCAAAAGTAATTCTAAACAATAGTGAACTCGAAAAAATTGAAAAATACTACGAAGAAGCAGCCGAAGCTGGATCAAATGAATATCAAGTAGAAGAAAGCAAAAAGCAATCGGCAAATATGAATGCTATTTTGGGCGACCCAGATGTGCTTAAAAAAATAGCAGTTGACTTTGTTAATCATTATGAAAACCGAGTTAGTGAAGGTGCTACCGTAAAAGGTAAAGCAATGTTTGTTTGCCCAAGTAGACCTATTGCTTATGAGTTTTACAAAAATGTTATTGCATTACGACCAGAATGGGCAGAGATAAAACAAGCGGAAGACGGAGCAGAATTAACCGATAAAGAGAAAAGAGAAATAAAACCAATGGAACGTGTTAAAATGATAATGACACGTGGTAAAGACGACCCAAAAGAACTGTATGATGCTTTGGGTACAAAAGAGTACAGAAAAGAACTTGACCGTCAGTTTAAAAACGAAAAATCAAATTTTAAAATTGCCATTGTGGTAGATATGTGGCTCACTGGTTTTGATGTTCCATTTTTAGACAGTATTTACATTTACAAACCAATTCAGCAACATAATTTAATACAAACTATTTCTCGTGTAAACCGAAAATTTGCAGGAAAAAACAAAGGTTTAGTTGTGGATTATATTGGAATTAAAAAAGCTATGAATATGGCTTTAGCCAAATATGGAAAAGGCGACCAAGATAATTTTGAAGATATAGAATCGTCTTTAATTGTAGTTCGTAATCATTTAGATTTATTAGGTAAATTCTTCCACAAATTTGACAATAGCAAATATTTTAATGGCTCTGCATTAGACCAATTAAACACCTTAAATCAAGCAGCCGAATTTGCACAAGTCACCAAAGAAGCTGAAACCCGTTTTATGGGCTTAGTAAAGCGTTTAAAAGCAGCTTACGACATTTGTGCAGGAAGTGAAAAGCTTACTCAAACCGAAAGAGATTATACGCATTTCTACTTAGCAGTTCGTTCTATCGTTTTTAAATTAACAAAAGGAGATGTACCAGACACTGCACAAATGAATGCCAAGGTGCGAGAAATGATAAAAGATGCTTTGCAAAGTGATGGTGTAGAAGAAATATTTAAACTAGGCGAAAACGCAGAAGCAGAACAAGATATTTTTGATGATGATTATTTAGCCAAAATTGACAAGATTAAATTGCCTAACACTAAAATTAAACTACTTCAAAAACTATTGGCTAAAGCCATTGGAGAAATGAAGAAAGTAAACAAGGTAAAAGGAGTTGATTTTACTAATAAGATGGATTCATTAGTCGCTAAATACAATGATAGAAATGAAAATGATATTTTACGAAGTGAAGTTTACGAAGAAATGGCAGAAGCATTGACGGAAATGATAATGCAAGTTCGTGATGAATTTAATGCAGGAGATGAACTAGGAATTGACTTTGAAGAAAAAGCCTTTTATGATATTCTTTTAGAATTATGTAATAAATATGATTTCACATATCCAGAAGACAAATTAATTGAATTAGCTAAGAAAGTGAAAGAATTAGTTGATAGTCAAGCAAAATTCCCTGATTGGAGTAAACGAGATGATATTAAAGCAGCTTTAAAAGTTGGACTTATTTTACTCTTAGACGAATTTGGATATCCACCAGTAGAAAGAGACGAGGTTTATGAGGAAATCTTCTCACAAGCGGAGAATTTTAAGAAAAATAGAAAATAAAGCGGAATGAAAAGCCAACGCTCAAAGCCATACACATTTGCAATTCGCTAAAGCCAACACACAAACCCAAAATTGCAAAAGAGTATGTCTTCTGCCAACGCTAGCAAGTTTGCGGAATAAAGCCAGTGGCTAACAATGTATATAAAAAATAGGGCGATTTTTACTAAATCAAAGGCTTGTACTTTTTTACAAAATCCGCCACATTTTTAATTTGTATTTTAGAAAAAAGATAAAAATAAAATAAAAAATATGGCTCAGTATAAATCCGAAAGTAAGTGCTTATCATCTGCCCTACTTTTCATATACTAGACCGTTGTGTAGCATTAAAAAATTATGTGTGATTTCGAAAATAGAATAAAATTTTGTTCTTGTGATAAAGAAAGTATAAAGTTTCGAAAACCAAAAAAATTTATAAGAAAGAAAGGGAAGCTAGTCGAGCAGATTAATCCAAAAGACTCTAAAATTCCGTTAGAATACATTTGGACTCTTTTCAAATTTGATGGAGAAAAAGAAATTACGGAAATAGGTCGATATATGATGCCAATAAATGATTTAGGTAATGGATTAAATGCGGAATGGATTGCTTTGAATTTAAACTGTGAAGATTGTTTTGACTTTGAATATACTCCTAGTGAAGGCGATAATTTGAAAATTCATGAAAATGTTATTATGAGTGCTTATCTTTCTTTTATATATAGAAATGGTGAATGGATTATCGATCATCACAGTCCTTGGTCGACAGAAATATCTAAATTAAAAGAGGGAAAGATAAAAACGCTACACAACAAAGTATAAAAAGCATTAAAACGATTTTTATACAAACCGTT
>NZ_AUMK01000024.1 GCF_000430645.1 Aquimarina latercula DSM 2041
TACAACGTTTAATATATGTGTCGTAGCGGAGCAAAATGTTACCTTGCTTTTCGATATTTCTGCGCATTGGTTGCTAACTTTTACTTTTTGCAAGCATTGCGCCTTACCAAAAATACAACAACCATTCAATTCATCACTTAGCTGCTATGATCACATATATCGTGTTGTAGCTAGTTTTTTAATAAGATGTACCAGATTTACTTACGCCATATTTATCAGGAACATACAAATGAAATGTATTTACTTCGTCACAAAAGTCTGGCTCCGAAATTATTGACATTTTTTCACCAATAGTATCCGTCATAATCTCTTTGAGTTCGTTAACATTCTCAACAGTATTCCATTCCGAACCACCATTTTTTTTATATTCTTTGTAAGTATTATTTACAATTAACAATTCAGGATCAAAATTATTTTCGACTTGAGATTCCGTTACGGTTTTTATAAAATCCTCAGTTACTATTCCATTATTTAATTCATTAACCTCTTTGAATACAGTTATTGAGTCACTTTCATTACTCTCATTAATAAGTTCATCTAATTCATTTGAATTCTCCATAAAGAAATAGTTTCGGTTATTTCCAGAGTTAGGGATTCTAACTAATACTAAAACTTTAGCATTGTCTTTTAGTAATTTCGTTACTGATTTTATGAAGTCACTTTTTGTCATTTACAGACTTTGATTTAATTAGCTACAACGTTTAGTATATGGCAAGTAGGGCAGTTGAAAGCGATAATCTTTCAAAATTGCACTGAGCCAAAGCGTTGTATTTTGTTTTTAATTTATTCATTTTAAAAGCCAAATCAATGATTTGGCGGTATTGGTAAATAACACTGAACTTTCGGAAACCGCTAATAGCCCTATTTGCTATATACCGTGTTAGCCACTTTATTTTTATTCTTTCCCTACAGCAATATAAATATCGTGTCCATGTTTGGGTGTTGTGATTTTTATTTCGCGTTCTTGTCTATTTTGTATCGTTATTTTCAATCCTTTCTCAAACAAGGTTTCATTTTCTCTCTTGTAAATTTCTTGTTCTTCAGTTTCGCATTCTTCGTACTCTTTCTTGATAATCATTTTACCCGTTGAGAGATTAAAATCAACATCTTTCCAATATTCACAAAGCTTTCCCGCAATACTTGAGTATCCGATTAAATAAAACTCTCCATTTTGAAAACGATACTTATCAGTAAATCCCAATTTCCAGCTACTTCCACCATTTTGGCTTATCAGTAAGATTCCATTTTTAATCTCTATTTCGCCAAAAGGGTCTCCCATCATTCCACCATCTTTGCTACCGTATAACGCTTGGTTGGACTTTTTCCATTCTGTCCAGTTGTTGTTTCTTAGCTTATAGATTATTAGTTCGCGAGGCACACTATCAATTTCGTTTTCAGGTCCTTTATTGTAAGCAACTACAAGTTCAGCAATTGAATCCTTGTCTAAATCACCTGAAACAGAATCAACAACAGTGTAATTGTCGGGTATTGGTAATTCTTGTCCATATGAGAAGCGAACGAAGGTCACTAAAAAAATCAGTATGTAGATTGCTTTTTTCATATTGTGGCTAACGTTTAATATATGGCATTTAGGGCTGAAAATAAACAATTACTTTCGATTAAGCACTAAGCCAAATTTTTGTATTTTGATTTATCTTTTCTTGTTTAAAGCCAAATCAAAAGATTTGGCGACCTAGCAAAAACACAATAGCTTTTCGAACTAACTTAAATCGCCCTATTTGCTATATATAGTGTTATCTCCTGGCTTTTTATTTCTATTTAGAATCAATTTAGTCTCCAAATCATTAGAGTATTCAATCAAGTATTCTTGATTTTTTAATATCTGGATCATTTTCCACATATTTGCGGATTCATTATTTAAAATGGTCTTCATTTTGGATAAAGATTCTGTGGTATTAATAAACTGTAAAAGGTAATAATTGTCAATAATACCAAATTCAAGATTATTGTTAATCTGAACATCTAGAAATTGTCCAGTTTTTTCATTTTTAAAAGAGCATCCTATTCCGTGAAAATGATAATTCCATTCATTATTTATTTGTCCTCTTTGACGGTTACTTTTTTTCATCTTTAACTCGTATATCTCACTCGAATTATTTAAATCAATTTTAAATTTCTTACTCATCATATTCATCAGTTGATGAGCTGTATTATCAAAACATTGAATACAATAATAAAATTCAGTAATATTTTCCATCACAATTTGAGTGGAAATACTTTTGCCTATAATAAGTGTGTTTTTGTGTTTAATCTCACTTACACAGAAGTTATGCATTTCATTTTGTAATCCGATAACATAATCATTTTCAAATTTTTCTGATTCAAGCTTTACCGTCAGATTTGTATACTCAGAAAGTAACTCATATAACTCACTTATTTCAGGTAATTCATTATTAGATTTGATTATCAGGTTTTTATTCATCGGCTTGGAGATAACGCCAAATATATGAATCGGAGCAAGGCAAGTATGCCTGAACCAATTGATCTATCTGCGCATTTTTATTTCTTGTTTAATTTATAAAAATCTAGCGCCACTGCAAAAAGGAAATAGCCTTGTGATCTAAAACTAAATTGCTCTGATTTCATATATAATGTTAGCAATTTTATTTTCAAGCGTTGCTATTCCGTTAGTTTCATTTTTAAGAGTTTGATCACTTGATTAAACTCAGAATTCCGTTCAGGTGAAGTCTTATATTTCCAATTCCCTCCACTTTTTTTTATAATTTTCAAAACCCAAGGGTCATTTTTAGAAAATATTTGTGCGGTTAAAGAGGTTAACATATAGATTTTAGTCCACCAATTGTTATTTGGATCATAATACTTTATTTCCTTAATGTCTGAATAATTAAAAGTTCTGAATTCCCAATAGTCAATTGCTTTGATCTCAAAATAATCAACATTCATTTTGATTATAGGATATCCTTTCTCCTCTAATATTAGTGATTCATTTTCCATTAAGGTTATATTATTGCTAACGTTTAATGTAAAAACCGTTTTAATGGTTTTTTACATAGTGTTGGCGGTAGTTAATTTTTATATTTTAACGGATCAACTTGAAAAACTTTACACCATTTTTCTACTTTAAGTGGTTTCCATAAATTATCGTTTAGCGTGCTGTTAATTAGATCGTATTCTTCATTTGTCAAAAATATTGATTGGCCATCGTTTGCTCCGTTAATTAGATAAAGTCTTTCATTAATATTTTGAGATTTTAGTTGGTCATTAAGTATTTCCGCAAATCTTTGCGCAGCTTCTCCCCAACCATAATCTTTGAAATTTTTAAAAATCACATATTCAGTTCCATTTATTGAAATTCTATGATTCAACCATTTATTTTGAGAATCCCATTCTTCCAAATGATTAGTTATTTCAAATTTCAGATTCAGTTTATTAAATAATGGTTTCATACTATTAATCGCATCCATAAAGCCTCCTTCTTCGAACAATGTTTCTCCATCAAAAAGGAATAAGCGATTATCAAAAGGAATAAAATTCTTTTCATCATAAATAGTGGATAAAACACCATATTCAGCAAGAGATGAAATAAGATCATTTTTTAAAGTATCTAAGTGTGTAGCGTTAGCATATTTATAATAACCTAATCTTTCAAGGTTGTCAACCACACTTTTTGCGGCATCTAATGTCATATATGGTTTCTTTCCAGAACCTGAATCTGTAGAATTAGTATTTGACTTTCTTTTGAAGATTTGACTACATCCCACTAAAATTAGAATTATACTAATGATTAAAATAATATTCACTCTGTTCATGTTTAATTACGAATACTTAAATAATTAATATAATATTATTTATTAATCTCCAATCATTTGATTTGGTTTTAAAATAAAAAAACTGGTGCTAATTGCCGCCAACGTTTAATATATGTGTCGTAGCAGGGCAAAATGTTACCCTGTTTTATGATTTTTCTGCGCAGTGATTGCTAACTTTTACTTTCTGCAAGCATTGCGCCTTCATAAATATACACAAACCATTCGATTGATTACTTTGTTGCTATGATCACATATATGTTGTTGTAAGCTGCCTTTTTTACTTATTAATTGTTGCCGCTCTAATTCCGTTAATAACTTTATTTGGATCACAAGAGTTCAGTCCAGCGCCCCAACTTGAATTAAATTCAATTACAAACCATTTATCTGTCTGATTAAATCCTAAATCAATAACATAAGATTCAGGTAAATCAATTGAATGGTTTTGCAAAAAGTCAGTTAGAAATTCTCTTGCTGATTCTAAATTAGAATTCCCTTCATAAATTGCCATATCGAGGATTTTATTGTCCAATATAAACGCTCGAATTTCACTTTCTATCTTGATGATATTTGACATTATGATTTGCTCATTTTGTTCAATTCCTTTCGTTTCTTTAGTAAAACTATCAAAATCATTATAAACACTCGATTTGAATGTTTTAGGTTTAACAGGTTTAATAAAGATTGGGAAAAGAGAGTTTTTAATTTCCTGAATTGTTACAATTTCGATTTTGCGCTTAATCCAATTAAAGTCTAGTTCACTAATTAATTCATCTTTTGGCTCAATTAATTTTAATCCCAGTACTTGAGCTAAGACAAGGCTAAAAGTATCAATTCCGTATATGGTCAATCTTTTTTCGGAATCAACATCAGGTCGTTCCCAAAACTTTCCAATACGTAAAACTTCACCACCATTATTTTTCCAGCTATCGGCTATTGAATCCCTTTCAATATCTGATTTATTAGGAATTAATAAGGTTTCGTTTGTCATTTAATTGAATGTTTCTTTTGGTAGCTTACAACGTTTAATATATGTGTTGTAGCAGGGGCAAAATATTACCTTACCTTTCTATTTTTCTGCGCATTGGTCGCTAACTTTTACTTTCTGCAAGCATTGCGCCTTACCAAAAATACAACAACCATTCGATTCATCACTTAGCTGCTATGATCACATATATAGTGTTGTGATACGTTTTTATTCAATTTTTTTAAGAAATTCAGCAATTTCGCTATCGGTTACTTTCCAATTTTCTCCTTTTTTTTCCACGATATTAGCTAGCCCTAAAAGTTCGATTGGTCCCTCAGATCTAAGAATCCAATCATCACTTTCCGCAATCCAAGTTTTACCTTCTATAGTTATTTCATAACCTAATTCCAATAGCATTTTATAGGAAGGAGCTCCTAAATTAGCTGCAACACTTAATCTCTTTTTATTCATTTTTTATTTTTATTCAAAATACGTTGTAAAAAGTTTTGCTTTGGTTCTGGAAATATTTTTTCGTCGAGTTCGATATATCCATATACTTCGTCCGTCAGATTTATTTTTAACTCGTCAATTTCCTTTTTCATTCCTTACATAAGTTCCGCACTATACAATCCTGATTTGATCATAAATAAATTGTTAGATATTGTACTTATTATATGAAAGTCATTTCCTATTCCTTCATGAACATCTTTAGGTTTTCTTATTCTAGAGTCTTCTTCCCATTCCGCTTGTCCGTCATATTTATAATACAATTTATAAGTTTGGAGATTAATTTTAGTCATATTTATGAGCTTCTAGAATGAATCACAACGTTTAATATATGTGTCGTAGCAGCGCAAAATGTTACCTTGCTTTTTGACTTTTCTGTGCATTGGTTGCTAACTTTTACTTTCTGCAAGCATTGCGCCTTCATAAACATATGACAACCAATCGATTGATTACCTAACTGCTATGATCACATATATGGTGTTACCAACAGGTTTTTTCTTTTAATTAATCCGTTTATATTTAAAACTCTTTTTTAATTTTCCATTTCTTTTGGGATAGTAAAAATTCAGTTGTTTATCATGAATTTTTGCTGTCCAATTAAAATCAGTTTTGTTACCGTTTCTATACTGAGTTAGAGTATAAAACTTTCCATTTCGAGTTATTTTTCCATTACTAACTTCAGGCTTACGCTTTTTATAAGTTTTCCATTCTTTTTTATTATTCACACTCCAACTTTTCCAAGTGTATGTTGAGTCAGAATGAATTATAATTTCAGTAACTCCGTATGAGTAAGCAGTTCCGTAATTGTGATAATGTCCAAGATAGGTTCGATCAGAAGATTGTCCGAAAATAATAGAGAAACAGAAGGTAAACAATAAATTTAAAATTATGTTTTTCAAATTATTATGTTTTTATACTTGTTGGTAACGGCTAGTGTATGAAATCGTAGCGTGTAAAAAGATACTACATTTTGAGTTTAATACGGAGCCGAATTTTTATATTTTGTTTTTACTTTTTTTATTCTAAAAGCCAAATTTAAAAATTTGGCGGTCTTTGCAAATAAACACCAACCTCTAGATTTAGTACTTATTAGCTATGTTTTATACACCGTGTTAGCTGTAGTTATTTATATTTTCAACTATCAATTTGAATTCATTTTCAATATTTCTATAATCAGTTTCTGTCCACTTTAATTTCCCGAATTTTTTTGAGTAAGTTTCCTTACTTGAGTTCAAATCATCAAATTCTTGAGAATACTTTCCTTTTTCACACTCGCCAACTACATAATAAAAATCATAGTGATAGGCGTGTGTGCAATAATCGAATTCTACTAACTTAATTTGGTAAGGCGCTGGATATAAAATCGCAGAATCCATTGTGTCGCCAATTATTCTGCGGCTTTTATTATTGTTCTCTTTATTATAGTAAAACGTAAAGTTTTCTTCGGTTAGCAAAACAGAATTAATACTTTTCGGTTTTAAGGTTAGGAATTCATCGAGTAATTCAAAAAAGTTGTTAAAAGCCTGTCTTTCATCAGAATTATTAGCCTCCAAAATTGCATTTCTCCAACTATAGCCACCTCCTAACTTATTAAGTTTCTTTTTAGTCCAATAATTAAAGTAGTGGAATGGTGGAATACTTTCGGTGGAATTCACATCAAATCCCAAAAGCATATTCCACAAACTTGTAAGAGTGATTTGGTCCCCAAGAAACATACCAGGTCTTTTTTCTATGAATTTTGCAAATTCAATTGTTGAAAAATCTTTTAGTTTTTTACTTATCATTAATTTTTGGTTCTGGCAATTACAGCTAACGGTAAGTATATGAAGCGTAGCGACCGAATGGGAGCTATGATTTCATATACAGTGTTATAGCCTTTTTTATTTTTTAGGTAATTCAATCTCCTCATCCCATATATACTTAGCGAACCATTGCCAGTTGTGCCAAGTAGCTGCCAATCGTTCTTTTGGTTTATTTATACCATGCCCAAAACCCTTATATATAATTAATTTTGTTTCAACACCGACATCTTGGAGTCCTTGAAATAATTCATATGCATTTGCAGTTGGAACTCTTCTATCAAATTCACCATGCTGAATCAGCGTTGGGGTAGAAGCATTATTTATTCTTGTCATAGGAGAAGTCTTTTCATATACTTCTTTATCGGACCAAGGAGTTCCTTTTAGATATTGCCGAGTAAAGGGGTGAATATCTGTATTGACATAATAAGTCATCCAATTAGAAATTCCAGCGCCTACAGAAATAGCCTTAAATTTTTTTGAGTTTGTTGTTAAAAAGGCTGAAATGTAACCTCCTTGACTCCAACCCATCGAACCAACTTTATCGCCATCAATAATACCTTCACTCTCTAGATGCTTAACACCTGATAACACATCCCAAGAATCTCCAACACCTAAATTCTTAACGTTTAACGATCTAAATATTTCACCATATCCTGCAGATCCTCGATAGTTTGGTCTTAAAATTAGAGCACCTTTGTTAAGCCATTGAATCATTGGATATACATAAGAAGGTGTTGGGCTTGGTGTTGATATACCTGTTGGACCACCGTGAATAATAACTAATAATGGATATTTTTTATTTGGATCGTAATCCATTGGTTTATGTAATACTCCCTCAATTAATTGTCCATCTTCACTCTTCCAAGATATAACCTCACTCTGCGCAACAGACCACTGATCAATTTGATTTGAAAAGTTTGTTATTTGTTGAGTGTTTTTTGATAGGTATTCTGAAAAATAGACTTCTGTTAAATTATTATCATTAACACCTGTATATGCTAGATGCTTCCCATCTCTTGAAAAAGTGTAATTCCAGATTCTTTTTAAACCTAATGATAGAGCTGTAGAATTACCATTTTTAGGATCTATTTTTATAAGAGATCTGTCCGTCTTTTGCCAGCTGATAGCGAATATTCCATTTTCGTTCCATTGTATACTAGATAAATTTTCATCAAAATTTTGTGCTAATTGTTTATTATCCGATCCATCTGCATTAATTCTAAATAATTTTCCGTTTAAATAATAATTAGAAGTACTATCGTTTAAACTGGTTTGATAAAGAACTGACTTCCCATCTGGTGACCAATTTACTAATCCATCATAACTCTTATTATTAATCAGTTTTTTATGAGTTTTAGACGCTATATCATAGATTGAAATATCGGATTTAAAAAACGTATTTCTAAGAGGGTCTGGTTGGTGCTCAAAAGCGATTTTTTTTCCATCAGGAGACCATTTAAATTTGTTTATAGAAAATGTTTTATCATTAATTAATAATTTTGGTTCAAGCTTTTCTGTATATAAAGAATCTTTAATCTGATTTGGTAATGGCATGTAGTGCAACTGCTTTGGATTAAAATCAATAACCCAAAGTTGATTTAAATTATATTCAGCATCTTCAACAGCAAAGCCTCCATATTTTTCTTTTCGTTTTTTTACTTCTTTAGACTTATCTTCAGATTGTAGAAAGGAAATTTTTCGACCATTTGGAGACCATTCAAAATTAGAGATATTATTTTCATTTTTAGTGACTTGAAAAGATTCTCCTCCAGCCACGCGAATAGCATGTATTTGAGTTTTTTTACCTCTATTCGACAAAAAAGCTATCCATTTACTATCTGGCGACCATTTAGGGTTACTGCTACTATTTTTAAGGTTATTTGTAATTTGAAACGGAGTTTCTCCATTTTTTGAAAGCCATAATTCCCTGTCATATCTATTCTCCTTCCAATCTACAGATTGAGTTATAAATACAATATGTTTCCCATCAGGAGAGGTCACAGCATTAGAAACAGATCTTAATGAAATGACATCTTCAAAAGAAGGTGTTTTCAGAGTCTGCGCTGAACTGGCATTAATAAAGAAAGATATTGAAATAAGTAGTATTATTCTATTCATAATATTCTATTGTTTAATTGGCTATAACGTTTAATATATGTGTCGTAGCAGCGCAAAATGTTACCTTAATTTTGGATAAATCTGCGCATTGGTTGCTAACTTTAACTTTTGCAAGCATTGCGTCATCATAAATATACAAGAACCAACCGATTGATCACTTTGCTGCTATGATCACATATATGTTGTTAGAGCATGTTTATTTTTTTCCGATAACAGTCATTCCGTAATCTCCTTGCGATATTTCTTTTCCGTCATTCAGATTTTCAAATATCATATATACTCCGTTGTTTAATTTAATCGTAATTAATCCTAAAGAGTCCGTATCCTTTGAAAAGTTAAGTTTTTTAGAATTCAATTCATTAGTTACTTCATCAAGAGTAGGGTGGATGCCTTTTTTTAGAATCCAATTATCCATAACATTTAAACTTTCTCCTCCGTCAAGTTCGTTAACGTAATCATTGAATATTCCTGACAGATGAGTTTTATCATCAAAATGTAATTCAAAATTCCCGTATCTCCATATTCTAGAGGATTCTTTAGACTCTTTATTCAGCCAACATTCAGGGACCAGGTTTTGATTTTCAATTTCGGATTTGCTTTGTCCGATTTTTAGAAAACCAAACTCTCCATTAGTTATTAATCTTGTGAAATTTATATTCAATTCAGATGAGTGTTATTTATAATATGCTCTAAC
>NZ_AUMK01000025.1 GCF_000430645.1 Aquimarina latercula DSM 2041
ACGTTGTAGCTAATTAAATCAAAGTCTGTAAATGACAAAAAGTGACTTCATAAAATCAGTAACGAAATTACTAAAAGACAATGCTAAAGTTTTAGTATTAGTTAGAATCCCTAACTCTGGAAATAACCGAAACTATTTCTTTATGGAGAATTCAAATGAATTAGATGAACTTATTAATGAGAGTAATGAAAGTGACTCAATAACTGTATTCAAAGAGGTTAATGAATTAAATAATGGAATAGTAACTGAGGATTTTATAAAAACCGTAACGGAATCTCAAGTCGAAAATAATTTTGATCCTGAATTGTTAATTGTAAATAATACTTACAAAGAATATAAAAAAAATGGTGGTTCGGAATGGAATACTGTTGAGAATGTTAACGAACTCAAAGAGATTATGACGGATACTATTGGTGAAAAAATGTCAATAATTTCGGAGCCAGACTTTTGTGACGAAGTAAATACATTTCATTTGTATGTTCCTGATAAATATGGCGTAAGTAAATCTGGTACATCTTATTAAAAAACTAGCTACAACACGATATATGTGATCATAGCAGCTAAGTGATGAATTGAATGGTTGTTGTATTTTTGGTAAGGCGCAATGCTTGCAAAAAGTAAAAGTTAGCAACCAATGCGCAGAAATATCGAAAAGCAAGGTAACATTTTGCTCCGCTACGACACATATATTAAACGTTGTAGCCAATTCCCTCTATTTCCTGAAAAATTAATTACTTTGTGGAAACGTTTTACGGAAAAGATCGGATAAAAAAATGTTGATTTTCAAACAATTACAAAAACGTTACTCAGAATTGAGAAATGAGAATACTAACCAAAATTATATTATTGACTTTTATGGGATTATTTACCTCTTGTTTTGGACAAAAAGAAGAACATATTTATTTGGCTGGTTGGGAAGCAGAATTTAACGGAGATGAACAATGCCAAAAATTTCTCGAAACACAAGTTGTAGATAAAAAAACCGCCAATAATATTTGGAGTTCAATTGATCTCGTTTTTAAAGAAGGGAAATTAATTAAAGCCTACGATAATGATGAAGGACACAGAACTGAAAGAAAATTAAAAGAAAGTGAAATAGGATTTGAATATCAAAAATTAAAACCAAATCAGATTTATAGCCTTAATCAAGCAGCAAAATCTGAAAGCTATTTAGGTGGAGAAATACCAAATGAATTTAAAATTCCAAAATTTGAATTTAATGCACCTTTTCAATATTTAGGAAAATTCTCAAAAACAGAAGAAGCTTTCAATTGGCTTCCTTATGATTTGCATATAGCAGCACCAATTTACTTGAATTTTGACAAGTTGTTTATAGATTATTCCGACCCACTAAATCCTAAAGTGTTAAACATTGAGGAATTAAAACAAACGGACAATTCATATGACGATTTGAAACCAAATTCTGAAATAGTTTATGAAAAAGTATATATAACAACACAAAAAGAAACTAACTTTGGCGGAATTGGACATACCTCAGTTCCTAGTTGGATTCAATATCCTGATATTCCTACTTGCCCAAAGTCAAAGAAAACAATGAAGTTACTTTGTCAACTGACTTATGATGGAGTTGATATAAAAACCAAACGTACAAACGTACAACCGAAAGATGAATGGTATAAACAATATTTTGAAAATATGAACTTTTGGGGAGATGGAGATTTATATATTTTTTTTGAACCTGAAAGCAAAATAATGTGCTTTATAATTCAACACACATAAATAAAAAAACTAGCTACAACAGTTTGTATATTGCATATGCCGCCTTCGGCAGGCAAACGCAACATACAAGGAACGTTGTACGTAATATTGACCAAACTATGTGGAATCTGAAAAAATTCTTTGATAAAAAATCGAATAAAGAAATAAAGTACACAACTAATTTCGATATTGAAGAATTAAAAAATATAGAATATCTGACCGAAAGTGATTGGGAAAATATTAAAAATCAAACTTGTGACTATGAATTTGATTGGTTCGGAATCGATAAACTAGGACAAATTGCAATCTTTTCGTCTTTTAATAGAGGTTACAGACCTAAATGTGTGACAAAATCACTTGAACTTTATAAAGAACTTGAAGAAAGACTAGAAAACCTTAAAAAAACAACAAAAGCCATAAAACTGACAAAAGAGGATTGTCGATTAGATGATTGGATTGAATATAGTGAGAAAGGATTATTTACATACGATTTACAAGATGTTCATAGAGTTACTGAAAAGAAACAATTTGACATTTTTTTCAAACCCGAAAAACCTTTAACGATTAACGAACTGAATCTTGAAAAATTTAGTGAAACAATGCCAAGATTTGACTTTGAATTTGGAACGGATTTGTCATTTAAAGAAATGGAAAAAGGATTAATACGCTAAACATACTACGTACAACACTATATATAGCAAATTGGGCGATTAGTGCTTAATCCAAAAGTAGTTGTCTATTTACAAAGTCACCAAATCTTTTGATTTGGTATTAAAAGAAAAAAGATAAAACAAAATAAAAAGATTTGGCTTGTGGCTAAACCGAAAGTAATCGCTTATTTTCTACCCAACTTGCCATATATTAAACGTTATGTACAATTAATATGGGACTGGATATTACACATTGGAAACTTTCATCTGAAAAAACTGATTCCTCACAAATGTTTTTGAAAGAGGAGATAGAATTGGGGGTAAAAGATATAAATAGATTATCTGAAGAAGTCTACAAGAATTCCTTGGTAGATGGATTTTGGGAATTTATCGCTGTATTTGATAATGACCAAGATTTAAAATTATCCAGAACTGAATTAGAAGAATTAAATGACGGATACCGACATTTTAAATTAGTAGTGAGTAGAACTGACGAATTATTCGAAGAAAAAATAAATAAGTTCGAAATCGACAATGGAATCAGTAATTTTAATAAAAAACAAGATAATATTGAGATAGAATTAAAGGATAGTCGCAAAATTCAATTTACAAGTATTTGTTATGAAGGAAAACTAAATCGTAAAGTCGCTTATTTCCGAGAGGCTGGATACCAGCGAAAAGGAATGGGAAATGGATTTAGTGAATACTTTAAAAATGATAGTTTTTACTGTGAACAAAAGAGTTTTAAAAAACTATTGGATTTTAGTTCTCCAAACAATCATATGTATGAAGAAGGAAATATTGAAAATAATTTTATCCAGAATTATACTCAAGGAAAAAGTATCTTAATGATATCTTGGTGAAAAAAGTACATAACACTATGTAAAAATGCATTAAAACGCATTTTACATTAACCGTTGTGCGTCATTTACGAGAACCGAAATTGAACAGTAATCAATGATTAAAAAATGGATTCATAATCTTCTCAAAAAAGAAGAAAGTAATGATATCAATCTTGATATTTTTCAAGAAGCAATAATTGATTATCGTCAAGAGGGACAAGAACTTATGTTTAGACTCGGAGAAAAATATGGTTTAAATATTGAAGTTAAAGAAGACTATGAAAAATTAATATCTAGAAGCAATAAAAATATACCGAGAAGAGGAGAACTTTCGAATAGATGGAATTATAGCTTTCACGGTGGAGAATGTGGATTCTACAATAAAAAACATCAAAAACAAGTGGAAGTTGTTCTAAGTAATCCGCCTGAATTTGGACACATTGATTCTTGGTTTCTTTTGTCTTATATGCAATCAGTCGATAAATACAAAAGTGAAGTTGCAGAAATGGATTGGCAGAAATTAAAGTTGGTTGTCGAAAAACTATATATGAATGGTAAAATAAAAAAAGTAATTGAATAAAATATACAACATACTACTAAATGGACTTCTAATCGGAACAACTGAATTAGAAAAAGCTGATGCACTTATGGGAGTAGTTTTTGGACTGATTGAATTTGATGGAATTGAATCGCCTTACGAAGTCTTCAAAGATTATTGTTTAAAAAACAATATCGTGATAAATACTGACGACCCAGAATATGGATTTATTGACACTCAAGTAATGTCGGAATTAAAAGTATTTAGACAAGACGGAATTGAAATAAAAGGAGTTGCTGGAAATGCAATTACAGGGATGAAAGAAGATGGATATGAAATTTCAATTTTAGGCATCAGTTATCCTTTTTACGAAGAGGAGTTTCCACATCACGTAAAGGAATATGAAAATATGTTAGGAAAAGAATGAAAAACGAACGCACAACAATGGCTATAGTTAATACGGGTTTTGGTGCTTAACCCAAAGTTTAGAGCTTTTAACCAAGTCCGCCAAATCTTTTTGATTTGGCTTTATGAACAAAAAATAAAACAAAATAAAAAGTTTTGGCTAAGTGCTTAATCGAAAGTTCACTACTTTTAATTCCCGTACTAACCATAGCCGAGACGTTACCTGCAATTAATAAAAAATGACAACAGAGGAATTTGTAAAAGCTTTTCATAAAGAGAAACAAGAACTATTAAAAGAATATTTATCGAACAATTCAGAGACTGAGGTTGGAGTGTTGATAAAGTCTCTCAATTTGACGGACGAACAGAATAAAATAATGAAAAAAGTATTAGACTCTTCATTCTCGGACATATTTTACACAATTTTACTAGGTTTAGATGGTTCTACTTCAATTGGTGGAATTCAAGAAATGTATGACTTGAAAGACGAAAATGGAAATCAACTGAACGGCGAAATCGAAAGTTTTGCTTATGAATATTTTCAAGAGAATAAATAAAAAGCAATGTTCCAAAATTCAATAACACTTAAAAATAGACATCTAAAATTCATAAAAACTGTTTCCGAAAATGAAAAAGTTTATGGATTGAAAAGCAAAAATGGATTTGCTACATCAAGCTCGACTCAATATGAAGATGATTATGGAAAACCAATCGGAATGATATGTTTTTGGTCAGAAAAAGTTCAAGCTAAATCTTGCGCAAAAGACGAATGGAAAAAATATAACGTTACCGAAATTCCATTAGTTGAGTTTATAGAAAACTGGTGTATTGGAATGGCTAATGATGAATTACTTATTGGAACGCAGTTTGACCAAAATCTTTTTGGCTATGAAGTTGAACCATTAGATTTGATTTTGGAATTAACTACTGAATTAAAATTAAACGGAAAGGATTTGAATTTTAGAAAGTTTAGTGGAATTTCTGATATAGAAAAACAAGTAAAAGAGATTATTCAATAAAAAAAGCAGGTAACAAGATGTATAAATCATAGTGGCTCCGCCACAACGATTCATACATGCGACGTTGTGCATAATTATGAAAAACATCCAGATTTTAATAATATTTCTATTTTCAATTGGAATTTCAGCACAAAATATAACTGAAATCAACTCTGATTTAAAACTATCTGATTCGCTGACTTACGAAACTGAAGTCCGAATTTATCAAGGTGGTGGAATAACCAATTATTCTTCACTTTTTAGAATGTTTAAAGACAAATCGGAGAAATGGACAGCGGAATTTTACGAGCATTACGCAAAAGTAAACGGACAAGCCGAATTGCGGACTGAAAAGCAAACTCTAACATCGGAAAAAGATATGGAGTTTATATTTCAAAATTTTGTTCGGAGTCATATTTTAGACTTGCCAAGTTTGAGCGAAATACAATGGAAATTAGTAACTCGTGGAAATGTAGAAAAAGTAAAAAAGAAATATCGAGGAAAAGAAATTGAGGAATACGAATTAATGAACAAACAGATTGCGATTTTGGACGGAGAAGGATTTAAAGTTCAGGTCAAAGGTTGGAATAGAGCGAATGAATTTGAATTTTCTAATCCCGACGGATATTTAAAACATTATCCCGAAATTGATGAATTAAATTATATGTGTGAAATTTTGGACTTAATCCGAAATGAATTTGGAATATGGAAAAAATAACTATGCACAACAAAATGTATAATTAATTGCTTAAGGATTTGCTCCTTCGGACAAATCTCGCTGACAATTAATTTCAAATGTTTTAATTATTTTTACACTTAAATAGCGCAACTAATCATACACAAATACGTTAGAGCATATTATAAATAACACTCATCTGAATTGAATATAAATTTCACAAGATTAATAACTAATGGAGAGTTTGGTTTTCTAAAAATCGGACAAAGCAAATCCGAAATTGAAAATCAAAACCTGGTCCCTGAATGTTGGCTGAATAAAGAGTCTAAAGAATCCTCTAGAATATGGAGATACGGGAATTTTGAATTACATTTTGATGATAAAACTCATCTGTCAGGAATATTCAATGATTACGTTAACGAACTTGACGGAGGAGAAAGTTTAAATGTTATGGATAATTGGATTCTAAAAAAAGGCATCCACCCTACTCTTGATGAAGTAACTAATGAATTGAATTCTAAAAAACTTAACTTTTCAAAGGATACGGACTCTTTAGGATTAATTACGATTAAATTAAACAACGGAGTATATATGATATTTGAAAATCTGAATGACGGAAAAGAAATATCGCAAGGAGATTACGGAATGACTGTTATCGGAAAAAAATAAACATGCTCTAACAACATATATGTGATCATAGCAGCAAAGTGATCAATCGGTTGGTTCTTGTATATTTATGATGACGCAATGCTTGCAAAAGTTAAAGTTAGCAACCAATGCGCAGATTTATCCAAAATTAAGGTAACATTTTGCGCTGCTACGACACATATATTAAACGTTA
>NZ_AUMK01000026.1 GCF_000430645.1 Aquimarina latercula DSM 2041
ACGTTGTAGCTAATTAAATCAAAGTCTGTAAATGACAAAAAGTGACTTCATAAAATCAGTAACGAAATTACTAAAAGACAATGCTAAAGTTTTAGTATTAGTTAGAATCCCTAACTCTGGAAATAACCGAAACTATTTCTTTATGGAGAATTCAAATGAATTAGATGAACTTATTAATGAGAGTAATGAAAGTGACTCAATAACTGTATTCAAAGAGGTTAATGAATTAAATAATGGAATAGTAACTGAGGATTTTATAAAAACCGTAACGGAATCTCAAGTCGAAAATAATTTTGATCCTGAATTGTTAATTGTAAATAATACTTACAAAGAATATAAAAAAAATGGTGGTTCGGAATGGAATACTGTTGAGAATGTTAACGAACTCAAAGAGATTATGACGGATACTATTGGTGAAAAAATGTCAATAATTTCGGAGCCAGACTTTTGTGACGAAGTAAATACATTTCATTTGTATGTTCCTGATAAATATGGCGTAAGTAAATCTGGTACATCTTATTAAAAAACTAGCTACAACACGATATATGTGATCATAGCAGCTAAGTGATGAATTGAATGGTTGTTGTATTTTTGGTAAGGCGCAATGCTTGCAAAAAGTAAAAGTTAGCAACCAATGCGCAGAAATATCGAAAAGCAAGGTAACATTTTGCTCCGCTACGACACATATATTAAACGTTGTACGCAATATGAACAGAACTATGAAAAGACATATATTACTATTATTTATCCTGCCATTTTTATGCTTCTCTCAAGAGGAATCTGAAACAGAAACCTTTATGAATAATCTCTTTTTTGACCTTCCAAAGAATGTGAGTAAAATACAGATAGTGAATGAAATCAATAAGGATCCTTCATTAGAAAAAGCACGTGTAGCATTTTTAGGAACATTTAGTGATATTACAGAAAATAACTATTTGGACTTATCGAATGGTTCGGCTGAACTACTTGTTTTATATGACGATACCGATAAAAAGGTATCCGCTTTTAAAATAATTTTAAAGAAACAGTCTGACCAATCGAACTCGGAAACGATTGTAAATCTTTTAAAAAGTACAGATGTTAAGTACAAATTTGGACAAACTAAAGGCGTCGGAAATGACCAACATTTATTTTGGAAAGGAGAAAACAAATTTGCTTTTTGTGCGATTGAGATTATTGAAACACCAAAAGAATTGACTTTTAACGGAAAAGCGGAATATCTCATTACGATTGCATATTACTTCGAGAATATATAAATACTGCGTACAACATGATATATGTAATCATAGCAGGTACCTGATAACCCAAAGGTTCCTGTATATTTGCTAGAGTGCAAAGATTTTAGAGCGAAAAAGTTATAAAATCTGCACAGAAAATGTCGATGGCTTGGTAACATTTTGCCCTGTTACGACACATATATTTAACTTTATCACCAATAGAATATAATTTTGACAAATAAAAAGAAATATACGAAAGACGAAATCCCAAGTTTGATGTGGAATGAGCATATTCGTTTGAGACCCGGAATGTACCTGGGAAGAGTAAATATAAAAGGCTTCGTAGAGTTACTTAAAGGACTTTATAGTAATGTTCTAAATGACTTAAAATCGGACTCTATTTCTTTTGAAATTACTAAACCAAATTCTGCAGTTTTAAGTGTTACAAACATTAAATCTATCGTTGTTGATAATTGGAGTAAATGGGATCACAATTCTCATAGAACAAATCCTTTTATCTTAGAATTCCAAACTCTCAATGCACTTAGTGAGAGATTCAAAATTAATCTATTAGATAAAGATCATAATTGTATCTATAAACAAGAATATGGAAAAGGAGTTTTTATAAATGGAGATCAAGGAAAAAATCAGATTCGGTGCTCTGAAATGGAAATTAACTTTACTCTTGACAAGGAAATTTGGGGCGACCAATTTAACTGGAATGAGAACTTTATAAGCCATGAAATTAGTGAATTTGCATACTTACACAAGAAAGTGAAATTCAAATTTTTATATCAAGTTGGAAATGAAAATTGTAACATTATATATCATTTTAAAAATGGACTTAGTGACCGACTCGAAATAGAAAAGTTAAGAGGACTTGGTGGGAGCTATTTTGAGACTACAATTGATGAACAAATTAACGATTTTCGGATAGAGATTGCATTTGCATTTAGAGACTATACTGTTGACGAACCTTTTTTAAGGTCTTTTGTGAATGATTATTACACACATGAAAATGGAAGCCATGTGGATGGATTGTTAAAAGGGTTAACTTATGGAGTTATGAAATACTTCCAAAAAAACAATCTTACGGAAGTCTTTAAAATCTCTGAAAAAGGAATGAAAGAAAATTTGATAGCTGCAATAAATATTCGAATGAACGAGCCGGTTTTTAGTGGTTGTGTAAAAAACAAACTTGCTAATTCAGAAATAATAGAACCAATTGCGAATCATGTTTCTAATGTACTCTTTAAAAAATTTGAGCAGAATGAGGAGTCAACAAAAAAACTAATACAAAAATTTAAAATAGGTGATAACACTATATAACAAAACATAGCTGCCCTTTAGGTCAGCAACGTTTGTTATATTTAACGTTGTAAATCATGCACTTTAATAAACATTTATTGAAATTAAAACAAAAAGACTAATTCACTTAGTCTAGGTTACTCAAATGGGTTTTGTAAATTTTAATAAAATAAAACCTAATTTTACACTGTTTTAGCCAAACATTTAATTATGAGAATAAAACTTGCAACATTTGTTTCCACAACCTTCTTCTTTATACTAAATTTTACATATGCTCAAACCTATCAATGGGTAAAATCCTTCGGTGGGACTTTTCTTGATACTGGTAACTCTATAGCTGTAGACCTTTCAGGCAACATATATACTATAGGTACTTTTGAAGGCACAGTAGATTTCGATCCAAATGATGGGGTCTACAACGTGACTGAACCTGGATCTAATGATGAATATGGAGTTAGGCAAATTTTTATCCACAAAATGGATACTAACGGCAACTTTATTTGGGTAAAATCCATTGGTGGAACTTCATTTGATATAGCTCACTCGGTTGAATTAGATAATTATGGAAATATATTAATAACAGGAGGATTTAGTGGTTATGTAGATTTTGACCCTGGTCCAGACACCCATTACCTAGATTCTAAAGGAGGGGCGTCGGGTTCCTTTTTATTGAAAATGGATACTAACGGCAACTTTATTTGGGCAAAATCCTTTGGTGGAATAGCCTTCTCAACAACTACAGATTCTATGGGAAATGTATATACCTCAGGGAGGTTTCCTGGTACTATAGACGTTGATCCAAGCGAGGAAGGAATTTATAATTTGACTGCAGTGGGAAATTATGACTCATTTATTTTAAAGATGGATACTAACGGTAACTTTATTTGGGCAAAATCAGTCAATGGTGAGCAAAATTTTCATGGACGCCCTGTCACTACAGATGCTTCTGGAAATGTTTATATAACAGGTACATTTGAAGGCACGGTAGATTTTGATCCAGGTATGGGATCCTATAATATGACTTCGGCAGGACGTACTGATGTATTTGTTCTAAAATTGGATACAAATGGCAACTTTATTTGGACAGAGTCCTTCGGTGGAACTTCGGAGGATAATGTTTATTCCTTAAAAGCGGATGCTTTAGGCAACCTGTATATGATGGGTTATTTTAGCAATACGGTAGATTTTGATCCAAGTTCGGAAACACACAATTTGACCAATTCAGGATGGGCTGATGTCTTTATTCTAAAAATGGATGTTGACCGCAATTTTATTTGGGCTAAATCTTTTGGAGGTTCATCATTGATTATTGGCTTCTCCATGAAGGTAGATGCTTCAGGATATATATATATACCACAGGTCGTTTTTACGACACTGCAGAAATGGATCCTAGTCCAACAATATACAATTTAACTTCGGTAGGGAAAACGGATGTATTTATTCAAAAAATAGATACCAATGGTAATTTTATTTGGGCAAATTCCTTTGGTGGTGTTCTTGGTGATATTGGACACTCTATCAATACAGATGTTTCTGGAAATGTTTATATAACAGGTTCTTTTGAAGGTACAGTGGATTTCGAATCAGGTGAGGAAAATAGTAACTTGATTTCATCAGGGCAGTTAGATGTTTTTGTCCTGAAAATGAATCAAAATACACTTGGAATCAATGAACTAATAAATAACACTAAAGTAACTATATTCCCTAATCCTTCAGTTGATAAAGTAAATATTGAATTCAATCAGTCAATCAATAATGTTAAATTAATTCTAACCGATGTACAAGGAAAAATTTTTTTAGAAGAAAGATATGGTATATTAACTGATACAACTATTAAATTGCCTGAAGCAAAAGGTATTTACTTCTTAACTCTGCAAACATCAAATAATAATAGTACAATAAAACTTTTGAAAGATTAAAATCAACTATAATCATAGACAGAAATAAAATAGTTACAAATTATACCATATCAAAATTTGAGCTAAAAACCGAATATTAATTTATGTCCCAATAATCCTTAAAAATATTTAACCGATCTAAAACTTCTGTCCAAGCTAACAACTTTTTTGGTGATTAACTTAAGTAATACAAATACTCTCAAAAATAAAAAACACGCTTTACAACACTGTGTAAAAAGCATTAAAACGCATTTTACACAAACCGTTGTAAAGCATTAAGAAATCATCATATAAATAGATGGAAATAAAAATAGTCCAAAAAAAATGGAACTTGATACTTAATAGATATGACATCTATATTGATGATGTATTAGAATATAAATCTCAAACCAAATTATTTAACCTAAAAGAGACTATTGACATCTATTCATTAGGAGAAAGAAAAGTAATATCTGTTAAAAAAGACAACGATTTCTCTAACTTAATGAACTACACTCTTGAATTTCAAAATGGATATACAAAAATCAGAAGTAAATCATTTATTGAGTTTAGCATTAAAAACTCAAAAGGTTCTTTAAATTTCTATGAGCAAAAATCAGGAAATTTAATTGGTGTTTTTCAAAATGACGACCAAGTTGGATTTATAAAAAGAGAGATTAAAAAAGTTATTAATCAAGATAAATATAAAATTGTATTTGATAAAAACAAAGTTGATTCATTAAGTTTAATAGGTTTTGCTATAGCATATGATATGGAAAATCATAATGACTCTTCTTTTGGAAATACTTGGGATTATGGAATGCAAGTCGATAAACCAATAAAAGAGGTTGATATCAATTGGAGTCCAGAAAAATAACGACTTTACAACACTATGTAAACGCAATGCTTTTTTAGTGTTTTGGGCAAAGGGAGTTTTGTATTTGTGAGGTCGGCGCCACAAATTTTATTATTTTTAAACCGAATCAATTTAAAATACTAAAAAGTGTAACGCCTTGTGCTTATTCCGAAAGTCAATGACTTTCTTCATCGCACAGACGTTTACATTTAACGTTGTGTAGCATTAAAAAATTATGTGTGATTTCGAAAATAGAATAAAATTTTGTTCTTGTGATAAAGAAAGTATAAAGTTTCGAAAACCAAAAAAATTTATAAGAAAGAAAGGGAAGCTAGTCGAGCAGATTAATCCAAAAGACTCTAAAATTCCGTTAGAATACATTTGGACTCTTTTCAAATTTGATGGAGAAAAAGAAATTACGGAAATAGGTCGATATATGATGCCAATAAATGATTTAGGTAATGGATTAAATGCGGAATGGATTGCTTTGAATTTAAACTGTGAAGATTGTTTTGACTTTGAATATACTCCTAGTGAAGGCGATAATTTGAAAATTCATGAAAATGTTATTATGAGTGCTTATCTTTCTTTTATATATAGAAATGGTGAATGGATTATCGATCATCACAGTCCTTGGTCGACAGAAATATCTAAATTAAAAGAGGGAAAGATAAAAACGCTACACAACAAAGTATAAAAAGCATTAAAACGATTTTTATACAAACCGTT
>NZ_AUMK01000027.1 GCF_000430645.1 Aquimarina latercula DSM 2041
GTTCATTGATATATTGATTGACAGCGCGTATTATGGTTGTATTTATTTACGATCATATTACAATAAGAATTAAGACTAGAAGCATTTTTGAGATACGATTTAAAATTCCTGTTGTTATTGTTAAATAATATTTAAGAATACACGATGAAGAGTTTGATCCTGGCTCAGGATGAACGCTAGCGGCAGGCTTAACACATGCAAGTCGAGGGGTAACGTGAGTGCTTGCACTTGACGACGACCGGCGCACGGGTGCGTAACGCGTATAGAACCTACCTTATAGTAAGGGATAGCCCAGAGAAATTTGGATTAATACCTTATAGTATGATAAGATGGCATCATTTAATCATTAAAGATTTATTGCTATAAGATGGCTATGCGTTCTATTAGCTAGTTGGTATGGTAACGGCATACCAAGGCAACGATAGATAGGGGTCCTGAGAGGGAGATCCCCCACACTGGTACTGAGACACGGACCAGACTCCTACGGGAGGCAGCAGTGAGGAATATTGGACAATGGAGGCAACTCTGATCCAGCCATGCCGCGTGTAGGAAGACTGCCCTATGGGTTGTAAACTACTTTTATAGAGGAAGAAACAGTTCCACGTGTGGAACTCTGACGGTACTCTACGAATAAGGATCGGCTAACTCCGTGCCAGCAGCCGCGGTAATACGGAGGATCCAAGCGTTATCCGGAATCATTGGGTTTAAAGGGTCCGTAGGCGGGTCTGTAAGTCAGTGGTGAAAGTTTTCGGCTCAACCGGAAAATTGCCATTGATACTGCAGGTCTTGAATCATTATGAAGTGGTTAGAATAAGTAGTGTAGCGGTGAAATGCATAGATATTACTTAGAATACCGATTGCGAAGGCAGATCACTAATAATGTATTGACGCTAAGGGACGAAAGCGTGGGTAGCGAACAGGATTAGATACCCTGGTAGTCCACGCCGTAAACGATGGTTACTAGCTGTTCGGACTTCGGTCTGAGTGGCTAAGCGAAAGTGATAAGTAACCCACCTGGGGAGTACGTTCGCAAGAATGAAACTCAAAGGAATTGACGGGGGCCCGCACAAGCGGTGGAGCATGTGGTTTAATTCGATGATACGCGAGGAACCTTACCAGGGCTTAAATGTAGTATGACAGGTTTAGAGATAGACTTTTCTTCGGACATATTACAAGGTGCTGCATGGTTGTCGTCAGCTCGTGCCGTGAGGTGTCAGGTTAAGTCCTATAACGAGCGCAACCCCTGTTGTTAGTTGCCAGCGAGTAATGTCGGGAACTCTAGCAAGACTGCCGGTGCAAACCGCGAGGAAGGTGGGGATGACGTCAAATCATCACGGCCCTTACGTCCTGGGCCACACACGTGCTACAATGGTAGGTACAGAGAGCAGCCACTTTGCGAGAAGGAGCGAATCTATAAAACCTATCACAGTTCGGATCGGAGTCTGCAACTCGACTCCGTGAAGCTGGAATCGCTAGTAATCGGATATCAGCCATGATCCGGTGAATACGTTCCCGGGCCTTGTACACACCGCCCGTCAAGCCATGGAAGCTGGGGGTACCTGAAGTCCGTCACCGTAAGGAGCGGCCTAGGGTAAAACTGGTAACTGGGGCTAAGTCGTAACAAGGTAGCCGTACCGGAAGGTGCGGCTGGAACACCTCCTTTCTAGAGAAAGACGATACTCAGGAATTGTTATTTTGAGGTGTTTTTAGTCTTAAGCTGTTAATTAATTTATTGTATAGTTGTATTTTTTGGTTGTTAGTTTTACTAATAGCGATTAAGCATCAATTATCAACTATGAAGAAGTCTCATAGCTCAGCTGGTTAGAGCGCTACACTGATAATGTAGAGGTCGGCAGTTCGAGTCTGCCTGAGACTACAAGTCGTAAGACTTAAAATTAAGTTCATACTAATTTTATTGAAAGGAAATTTTAGAAGTTGAGAATTCATTACTTCATCATTCGGGATTCTGAATTCGACATTTAGGATTTCATTAATGGGGGATTAGCTCAGCTGGCTAGAGCGCCTGCCTTGCACGCAGGAGGTCATCGGTTCGACTCCGATATTCTCCACGATTATGCTTTTTTTTTAAAGGTATAAGAACGTTCATTGACATATTGATTTAAAGAATACGAGCGTTATATGTTCTCACAGGAGACATATAACGACAAAAATAAAAGAGCGATGATATTTATTTATCATCAAAAACTAAAAGAGCAAGTTAAAGCAAGACGCATAAGCTAATTAAGGGCGTATGGGGAATGCCTAGGCTCTCAGAGGCGATGAAGGACGTGATAAGCTGCGAAAAGCTGTGGGGAGTGGCACATACACTATGATCCGCAGATATCCGAATGGGGCAACCCGGCATATTGAAGATATGTCACCTAGCAATAGGAGCGAACCCGGAGAACTGAAACATCTAAGTACCCGGAGGAGAAGAAAACAATAGTGATTCCGTTAGTAGTGGCGAGCGAACGCGGATTAGCCCAAACCAGTATTGTTACGGCAATGCTGGGGTTGTAGGACCACGTTATAAGATGTATATTGAATTAGAACAGTTTGGAAAGACTGACCGTAGAGGGTGATAGTCCCGTATAGGTAAGATATATTGATTTAGTGGTATCCTGAGTAGTGCGGGGCACGTGTAACCCTGTATGAATCTGTCGGGACCATCCGATAAGGCTAAATACTCCTGAGAGACCGATAGTGAACCAGTACCGTGAGGGAAAGGTGAAAAGAACCCTGAATAAGGGAGTGAAATAGATCCTGAAACCATACGCTTACAAGCGGTCGGAGGCCTTCGGGCTGACGGCGTGCCTTTTGCATAATGAGCCTACGAGTTACTTTTACTAGCAAGGTTAATCCGTTAAGCGGAGCAGCCGTAGCGAAAGCGAGTCTGAATAGGGCGTTATAGTTAGTAGTAGTAGACGCGAAACCGTGTGATCTACCCTTGGGCAGGTTGAAGCTTTGTTAACCCAAAGTGGAGGACCGAACCCGTTGACGTTGAAAAGTCTTGGGATGACCTGAGGGTAGGGGTGAAAGGCCAATCAAACTCGGAAATAGCTCGTACTCCCCGAAATGCATTTAGGTGCAGCGTTGATTTATAGTTTTATAGAGGTAGAGCTACTGATTGGATGCGGGGGCTTCACCGCCTACCAATTCCTGACAAACTCCGAATGCTATAAAATGTTAATCAGCAGTGAGGGCATGGGTGCTAAGGTCCATGTCCGAGAGGGAAAGAACCCAGACCATCAGCTAAGGTCCCTAAATATATGTTAAGTTGAATAAACGCGGTTGAACTGCTTAGACAGCTAGGATGTTGGCTTGGAAGCAGCCATTCATTTAAAGAGTGCGTAACAGCTCACTAGTCGAGCGGTTCGGCATGGATAATAATCGGGCATAAACATATTACCGAAGCTATGGACTTCGTAAGAAGTGGTAGGGGAGCATTGTAGTGGCGTTGAAGGTGAGAGGCGATTCTTGCTGGAGCAGCTACAAAAGAAAATGTAGGCATAAGTAACGATAATGCGGGCGAGAAACCCGCACACCGAAAGACTAAGGTTTCCTCAGCTATGCTAATCAGCTGAGGGTTAGTCGGGACCTAACGCGAACCCGAAAGGGGTAGTGGATGGACAACAGGTTAATATTCCTGTACCTGCTCACATTAAAAGTGACGGAGGCGTATATTTGGTGCGAACTGACGGAATAGTTCGTTGAAGCGAGTAGTAATACCGCGATAGTACACAGAGGCTTCGGCCAATGTGATAATCCAGAGAAGCGACTTCCAAGAAAAACAAGTGAAGCAGCCCGTACCGTAAACCGACACAGGTAGTTGGGATGAGAATTCTAAGGTGCTCGAGAGATTCATGGCTAAGGAACTAGGCAAAATCGACCCGTAACTTCGGGAGAAGGGTCGCCCATCTTATGATGGGCCGCAGTGAAGAGGTCCAGGCGACTGTTTATCAAAAACACAGGGCTATGCTAAATAGAAATATGATGTATATGGCCTGACACCTGCCCGGTGCCGGAAGGTTAAGAGGAGGGTTTAGCTTCGGCGAAGATCTGAATTGAAGCCCCGGTAAACGGCGGCCGTAACTATAACGGTCCTAAGGTAGCGAAATTCCTTGTCGGGTAAGTTCCGACCTGCACGAATGGTGCAACGATCTGGACACTGTCTCAGCCATGAGCTCGGTGAAATTGTAGTATCGGTGAAGATGCCGGTTACCCGCTGTGGGACGAAAAGACCCTGTGAACCTTTACTATAGCTTAGTATTGACTTTGGATAAGTAATGTGTAGGATAGGTGGGAGACTTTGAAGTGGCGTCGCCAGGCGTTGTGGAGTCATTGTTGAAATACCACCCTTTGCTTATTCGAAGCCTAACATCGCGAGATGGACAGTGCTTGGTGGGTAGTTTGACTGGGGTGGTCGCCTCCAAAAGAGTAACGGAGGCTTCTAAAGGTCTGCTCAGTACGGTTGGTAATCGTGCGTAGAGTGCAATGGCATAAGCAGGCTTGACTGAGAGACATACAGGTCGATCAGGTACGAAAGTAGAGCATAGTGATCCGGTGGTTCCGCATGGAAGGGCCATCGCTCAAAGGATAAAAGGTACTCCGGGGATAACAGGCTGATCTCCCCCAAGAGCTCACATCGACGGGGGGGTTTGGCACCTCGATGTCGGCTCGTCACATCCTGGGGCTGGAGAAGGTCCCAAGGGTTGGGCTGTTCGCCCATTAAAGTGGCACGCGAGCTGGGTTCAGAACGTCGTGAGACAGTTCGGTCTCTATCTACAGTGGGCGTTAGAAATTTGAGTGGATCTGACTTTAGTACGAGAGGACCGAGTTGGACGAACCGCTGGTGTATCTGTTGTTCCGCCAGGAGCATTGCAGAGTAGCTACGTTCGGAAGGGATAAGCGCTGAAAGCATATAAGCGCGAAACCCACCACAAGATGAGATTTCTTTAAAGGGTCGTGGGAGACTACCACGTTGATAGGCTATAGGTGTAAAGGCAGTAATGTCATAGCCGAGTAGTACTAATAACCCATAGGCTTATGCGCACGTCCTGCTAAGCAATTAGCAGGACGGAGAATTGCTTTGATAGCTTCTTTTTAGTTACTTTTTTAGATCGTATTTTATTATTTAAATCAATATGTCAACAATATTAGTTGATCTCTTATCATTAAGAATCAACCAACAGCTTAAGGTGGTTATAGCATCGGGGCTCACCTCTTACCATTCCGAACAGAGAAGTTAAGCCCGTTAGCGCCAATGGTACTACAATCGTGGGAGAGTAGGTCGCCGCCTTCCTTGAAAACCCTTCAATACTAAATTGAAGGGTTTTTTTTATAC
>NZ_AUMK01000028.1 GCF_000430645.1 Aquimarina latercula DSM 2041
TACAACGTTTAATATATGTGTCGTAGCGGAGCAAAATGTTACCTTGCTTTTCGATATTTCTGCGCATTGGTTGCTAACTTTTACTTTTTGCAAGCATTGCGCCTTACCAAAAATACAACAACCATTCAATTCATCACTTAGCTGCTATGATCACATATATCGTGTTGTAGCTAGTTTTTTAATAAGATGTACCAGATTTACTTACGCCATATTTATCAGGAACATACAAATGAAATGTATTTACTTCGTCACAAAAGTCTGGCTCCGAAATTATTGACATTTTTTCACCAATAGTATCCGTCATAATCTCTTTGAGTTCGTTAACATTCTCAACAGTATTCCATTCCGAACCACCATTTTTTTTATATTCTTTGTAAGTATTATTTACAATTAACAATTCAGGATCAAAATTATTTTCGACTTGAGATTCCGTTACGGTTTTTATAAAATCCTCAGTTACTATTCCATTATTTAATTCATTAACCTCTTTGAATACAGTTATTGAGTCACTTTCATTACTCTCATTAATAAGTTCATCTAATTCATTTGAATTCTCCATAAAGAAATAGTTTCGGTTATTTCCAGAGTTAGGGATTCTAACTAATACTAAAACTTTAGCATTGTCTTTTAGTAATTTCGTTACTGATTTTATGAAGTCACTTTTTGTCATTTACAGACTTTGATTTAATTAGCTACAACGTCTCGGCTATGGTTAGTACGGGGATTAAAAGTAGCGAACTTTCGATTAAGCACTTAGCCAAAACTTTTTATTTTGTTTTAATTTTTTTGATCTAAAGCCAAATCAAAAGATTTGGCAGACTTTATAAGAATACATGAAACTTTGGATTAAATACCAAACTCCGTATTAATTATAGCCAATGTTAGCTGTTGTTTTTATTTCCCAAGTTTTAATAGTTCCATCATAAGATGCACTTATTATTGTTTCTTTATCGAGTAATTCAATAGATTGAACAAAATTTTGATGTTCAAACTCTGAAATCATTTGTCCATTCAAATTCCAAATTTTCACTTTGTTGTCTTCACCACCTGTTGCAATCTGATTATGGTTTATAAACTTGATTGTTCTAATTATTCCTGAATGAGCTTTAAATGTTTTAATTCCTACTTGGTGATAATCTTTAGACAAAGTTCGAATTGTAATTTCACCTTTTAAACTTCCGCTAATTAGTTGTCGTGTTTGCTTGTTATAAGCAAGGCTAATAATAGAACAATCTTCAAAAAAGGTATTTATTGATTTTTCTATTTTACAATTCCAGATTTTGATTGTACCATCTTCTGAACTTGAGGCAATAATGTCTTGATTTAGTTTAATGACTTTCCAAACCCAATTATTATGTTCTTTAAATGTCTGTAAAACGGTTCCTTTAAGGTTTGATATCTTAACTGTATTATCTCCGCTACTCGAAGCAAAAGTATTATCATCTAAACGACAAAGAGAAAGAACAATTGCAGAATGAATATCTATACTATTAATAGTTTTGAAATCTTTCCAGACTAATATTTTACGATCTCTTGAACCCGAAATAAAAATATTGTCACTTATTTTCTCAATACTCAAAATTGAATTTAAATGACCACTCAACGAATGCATTTGTTTACCAAAAATATTCCAAGACTTTATTTCTTTGTCTCTTCCTCCGCTAAGAATTGTATTATCGTTTATTTTGAGTATTGACCATATATAACCTAAATGACCAGTAAAAGGTTCTTGTATTTGTTTTGTTCCTTTTTTTGAATATAAAATATCACTCCTTAAAACAAATTTTTCGCCTTGACTTACGACTTCTCCTGCGTGCCATACATTATGGTCAAAAACAATAAGGTCTCCCTGTTTAGGTATGTATGATGCCCAAATTTTATCTGTTTCTTTTGTTTCGTAAAATAGAGTTCGTCCTCCTTTGAATTCAGACGCATTATTTAAATATATCATAAACGTCAACTTGGACTGTGTTGTTTCATTTCGGTAATGAATACCGTCCAGATGTCTATTGAAATATTGATTTTCAGAGTATTTACAAAACCTAAGTCTGTTATTTAATTCTTTAATATTCCAAATACCGTTTTCCACTTTAATATTTGAGTCTATTTCAATAGTCTTAGGTAAGTAAGGTTTTACTTTCTTAAATAGTTGAATTGATAATTCATTATTATCTGTTACAAATCTTTCATTATTTCTGTAATAGGTAGGGTAGTTTGAAATAGCTTTTTGAAATGATTTTTTCCTGTTTACATTTAATAGCTCTTCACATTCAGTTTTAGAAAAAAGAGAAGGAATAACATAACAGGTTAATTTCGTGTTTGGTAAAATGTTTTGTATTTCAATTTTTGGTTTAGTCAAATTAACTTCATTTTTTCAATACGATTACATTTTTTTTATGAATAACAGCTAACGTTAAATATATGGCAAGTTGGGCAGAAAATAAGCGATTAATTTCGTTTTTGCCACAAGCCAAATCTTTTGTATTTTGTTTTAATTTTTTTCTTTTAATACCAAATCAAAAGATTTGGTGACTTTGCAAATAATCAACAACCTTTAGATTAAGCACTAATCGCCCAATTTGCTATATATAGTGTTGTAGTGCGTTTTTTTATGCAATATTACTCGTATAATTTCCAATTCCTTTTAATTCCGCTGTTCCGGCTTCTTTTTCCGCTAACATTTTTAATTCTCGACAAAAAGTATCTATAGCATTTGGCTCAATTATTAATTCCATTGAGAGCTTATCTTTTTCCTCTTTGCGATATTCTGTTGAGACATTTTCTTCCATTGTGATTAGAACTCCACATTTTCCAGTCGGTCCAATCTTATAAAATTTCATTTCGAAATATGCGTAACTATCTTTTTCTCCGCAAGAATGAGTCAAACTATCTTTTCCAAATGGGAATCCATTTAATTCATTTACAAACCCAAGTAAAGATTCAGATACTTCATAAACTTCTGTAATTCCAGAATATCGTCCGTTATTTGCTGAGATTCGCATCTCAAACATATCGTCATCTTTCCAAATAACTTCAAATTTCAAATTATTTCCGTTCATTTTTTTAATGCACTACAACGTTAAATATATGTGTCGTAGCAGAGCAAAATGTTACCCTATTTTCGACAAAAACTGCGCATTGGTTGCTAACTTTTCCATTCTGCAAGCATTGCGCCTAACCAAAAATACAACAACCTTTTGATTGATCACTAAGCTGCTATGATCACATATATGCTGTTACAGCACGTTTTTTGTTTTTAGAATACGTTGCGCTGCAGTTTTTGCTTCATTCACATATCCGCTATTTTCGTCCGCAATACTTTTCAATTCCGATTCAGGTTTTGATTTGAACTTTAGCTGGTAACTTTTTATCAGCTTTTCCGTTTCCATATTTTTGTTAGATAACTCCTGTTCAGTTAACTCTTTTTTAGGAAACATTTCGTTTAATTGATTTTTATTCAAGGCAAGAAATGTGATTAATAAAGCTAAAAAGATTGGGTTGAAGTTAATAGAACCGATACTAAATATAATGTTCGAATAATAAATGTCAATTAAGTTTATAATCCCGAGTATCAATGTCAATCCGAATATATAAACAAACAATTTTTTATTCTTGAAATAAAGTATTGTTGAGATTCCAATGAGAATTATTCCTAGATAATGCTTATAATTCAGTACATAATCCGTCAGAAGCGTAATTCCGATTGAGTAAAGCAGGAGAAGTATACAAATCAGTATTGGAATTATTTCTTTTTTCATCATATGTGCTGTAACGTGTTTGTGTATGGCTTGTTGCGGGAAATCAGCTATGATTTTCCGCCGTAACCTAAAGATAATGAATTGCAATGAATTCCGATTAAGGAATTCAGCCGCAATGAGCTATACACATTGTTGTACGCTGGCTTTTAATCCGTTATTTCTATTAATTTCAAGTCCAAGTCCTTTATCACTTGGTCAATGTCAAATTCAAAATCCTTTGGAATATTCACAGTCGCAATACTACCAAGGTCAACTTGCCAAAATCCACCTCTTTTCGTCAATTCCTCTCCAAGCATTCGATAGTCAGATTCTTTATGGTTTGGTGTTAATCCAAATCTACGTGTAATGTATTCCGATTCCTTTGTTATTTTAGTTATCTCGTGTTTATTTTCTTCGTTGATTTTCGTTTCGAACTCCGTTCCTAAAGTCAATTTAGGATTACAAAAGTCATTGTCAGTCATCCGAAATTTATTTTCAGTTAACTGCTCAACAAAAAGAGTAGTCGTTACTTTCTCTTCTTTGTGATAAACCTCAATTTTGATTTCTTTCATTCATTTAGTTCTTTCCAACACTTTTGAACTTCTCTTTCAACTTCTATTTCCATTTTAGGTAGTTCATTTAGAATCCAATTTTGACTTTCTAGAGTCAGATAATTTTTGTTTTTAGATAATTTGAATTTCATTGCACTTTTAATTAATGGAATCAAATCCTTTGTTTCTGTATCTCCATTCGCAAAATTCGGTCCGATTAAATATCCTAAAATGTCTTTCTCATATTTTGGTTTGTAATGTAAAATGTGAGTCACAATTGGAAAATAGAAGTAGAAATAACTGTTAGTATTCGACTGGTATTGAATTTTATTAAACTCCGAAATTAATAAGTCAGATTGAGAGTCAGATGTATCAAAGTCAAGTTCAGAAAGCAATTCATAAGTCTTTTTTGCACTCTGTTTTATTTCTCCCATTCTCTTTAAGTCAGAAAACACTTTTTCAAATTCTGCCTTAAATTCTTTTTTCTTAATCCAATCTAAAATTCCCAATTCATTCTGTTTTTCAGCTTGCGTACAACGGTTTGTATAAAAATCGTTTTAATGCTTTTTATACTTTGTTGTGTAGCGTTTTTATCTTTCCCTCTTTTAATTTAGATATTTCTGTCGACCA
>NZ_AUMK01000029.1 GCF_000430645.1 Aquimarina latercula DSM 2041
ACAATAACCATGGATACGGCAAACCTTCCTAAAGGTATTTATCTTCTAAAGATAATTTCTAATAAGAATGTGAAGGTGATGAAAATGGTTAAATAAACGATTATTTTGCTGAAGTAAGAAGCCTGTTGAGGAAGTGATTATCCTTGGCAGGTTTTTTTTATTGAAAAGAGAAAAGCTTTTTTAATTAAGAAGGAGTATAGTGTGGAGAAAATAAACTAGGAACAAATACTTTTAATTGTCCTAGAAATTGAGTTGAATTAAGAGTGTTGTTATGAATGGTTTTAGATTATAGAAACTGTTTAAAATAATATTGATAAATTTTAGAAATGTAATAAATTAAGAATCGTTATAGATGCTGAGTGTATTTTTCTTTTATTAGGTATTTGGTGGTTTTTTAACTATAAATATGAGATGTTATCATTTAAACATGATAAATATTAACACTCAAACGTTTGCGTAACAAAAAAGATAGCCTGTTTGTGATGGTGAAGAGTTTTTTTAAACATCTTTACTATAACGTTTGAATATTTTACACAAAAAGGGATTTTTCCCTCAATTATTTTAACACACACACACACAAACACTTTTTATTATGAAACAAACAATTTTATGGGGTCTATTATTCTATCTATTGATCCCCAAATTAGGAACCGCACAATCAGATAAAGATCTTCCTTTCGCTTGGGAGAATGCTAATGTATATTTTGTTTTGACAGATCGTTTTGAAAATGGAGATCCGTCTAATGATTTTTCTTATGGAAGACAAAGAAACGGACCTGCACTAAGAAGCTTTGAAGGAGGAGATCTTCAGGGGTTGATTAATAAATTAGATGAAGGATATTTTGATGATTTAGGAGTTAGTGCAATATGGATTACACCACCTTATGAAAATATTCATGGATCTATCGGTGATGCCGGATATGCTTTTCATGGATACTGGGCAAAAGATTGGACTACAATAGATCAAAATTTAGGATCTGAAGATCTTTTTAGACAATTTGTTGATGTTTCTCATGAGCATGGTATAAGAGTCATTATGGATGTGGTTTTAAATCATGTTGGCCCAGATAATTCTGCAGATCAATCATGGCCTAATGAGTGGGTTCGTAGGGATCCGACTTGTAACTTCCAAGGTCCAGGAGGTAATATTCCATGCGAGTTAGTTGATAATTTACCGGATATACTTACAGAATCGAATAACAATGTTGGTTTGCCAGGTTGGTTACTAGATAAATGGAGTAATGAAGGTAGAAGAGGAGAAGAAGAAGCAGAGTTGAATGATTTTTTCAATAGAACAGGAAAATCACGTTCTCCACGACAGTATATAATTAAGTGGTTGACTGATTACGTTAGAAAATTTGGAGTAGATGGTTTTAGAGTAGATACCGTAAAACATGTAGAAGAATTTGTTTGGAAAGAATTGGAAGAAGAAGGCAGAATTGCACTAAGAGAATGGAAGAATAATAATCCAAATAAAAAGATTGATGATAGAGATTTCTGGATGACTGGAGAAATCTTTAACTATATGGCTCCAAGTATGGGAAGAAGATTTACCGGGGATGGGTTTAATATAGACTATTATGACAATGGATTTGACAATTTGATTAATTTCGAGTTTCGATTTAATGCAAATGATGGGTTAGAAAGTATTTTTAGTAAATACGATAATTTGCTTTTTAACCAGTTGGGTAGTGGAAAAAGTGCTTTGAATTTTTTAGCGAATCATGATACAGAACAAGTTTTTGATCGTGACAGAACAAGGACTTTTGAAGCAGGTACAAAATTACTGCTTACTCCTGGTCCAGCTCAAATTTATTATGGAGATGAGACTGCACGAACGTTAACACCCGGAGGAGGTGCATTTGGTGATGCTACATTGCGTTCTAATATGAATTTTAATGAGCTGTCTAATACTAATTCTAAAGCGTATCTTACACTAGAACATTTTAAAAAATTAGGAAGATTTAGAAGAGAACATATTTCTGTAGGAGGAGGGCGACATAGTAAATTACAGGATAGTCCATATACTTTTAAAAGAGAATATAATGGAGCCGAAGGTTCAGATAAGACATTAGTATATTCCGGAAATGATGGAGATTTTAATGGCTCCTTAGATGTTTTTGGAATGTGGCCGGATGGGACGCAATTAAAGGATTACTTTTCAGGAAATGTAGCAACGGTTTCTGGAGGTGATGTAAATTTCGGTACTAGCTTTGGTTTAGTTTTAATTGGAGTTCCTGCCTCTACAATACAAATTGATAATGTTACATTATCTATAAACCCTGTATCAGGACTCTATACTGAACCTTTATTGGTAACGATGAGTGCGACATCCTCTTCAGGTTCGGCTACATCTATTTTTTATACTACCGATGGTTCTAATCCTAC
>NZ_AUMK01000030.1 GCF_000430645.1 Aquimarina latercula DSM 2041
TCAGAAGCATTTGCAACTACCGTTAGATCATATCCCTCATCTACAGTAAGGTTACCAGATGGTGAAGCAAATGAAACATTTGGAGCTTGATTACTGGTTGGTGTTTTAACAATCACAGTTCTTGAAACTTCTATAGAAAGTCCTTCTTTATCAAAAGCCTTAGCTCCAATGGTATATGTCCCTGCTGCTGTTGGTGTCCAGGTAACATTAAAAGGTCTATCCTGATCTTGTCTAAAAAAGGAACCATTTACTTTAAAATTGACATAATCTAAATTTCCATCTGGATCCGAGGCATTTGCTCCTAGCGCAACAGTTTCTCCTAGAATAAACTCTTGATTATCTTGTACAGGATTCGTTAAGGAAACTGTCGGTGGTTTATTTTCTTCGTTCTTAATTCCTAAATCAATAATCTGTAAGTACAATGGCTGCTTATCTCCTGATTTCTTTTCCATCAAGTAGTAGTACAATTTTCCATCATTGATATAAGGAACACCGAATCTAAATTTCTTTCCATTTGTTGGAGCATATATTCTTGTAAAATTATTTTTACCTCCGTCCGCTTTCTCTACATAAACACGGTCATTATTGGTGCCAATGATGTAAATATTATTATCATATGTATATAATTGATCTCCACCCGAAAAATTTGTTGAAGTAATAAAACTTGAACTACCCGCTGGCTTATACGTATGTACATTCTTGGTTACGTTATTTTTAGTGTCTCTAACTTTACCAATAATATGTACATCTCCCCTATCTGTAACGGTCCAATCAAAACCTTGTACCATAAAAACTTCATCTTTACCGGTTGCAGAAACCAAATTTCCAGGTTCATACACTTTCAATAAATCAGCGTTAGCAAATGGAATGTTAATTGCTCCTCCTAAATGATCTTTCCATTGACTTTTACCACTTTGGTCATTAGAATACCCATAATAAAAACCATTTTGATACAAGTATTTATCGTTATTGTTTGCACTCCTTCTTTGAAAACCAACTCTAAGTTTACCATTTACGTATTTCATGCTCCCATATAGTCCCCAATTAAATTGTTGACCATTATTTTTAGCATTTAATTTATTAAATTGAGTAAGCTCATCCCATTTTGAAGTACCTGCGTTGTATTTACTAAATACATATGCGCCATTATTATGACCTCCTCTTCTCATATACATAAGTAAGTCTCCACCATCATTTAAAAAAAACTTAGGGTACGTAAGACTTTGAAACTGTTCAGGATCGGAAGTGCCATTTAGACTTACATGGGTATAGTCATTAGTTCCATCCGGAATAAACAAATTCAGTTTAAAATCTGAATCTGAAACAGTAGCGGCATTCTTTTTAGAGTAAGCATATCGGAAGTAATCATTTTTGGAGAATCCTGTGTTCTTATAGGCGTGCATATCATAAAGCATGTGGATAGTTCCATTTTTAGGACTAATACCAACTGCTATTGTATTATGAGATTCTCCTATCCACCATTTACCGTTTAACCCGGTATGAGTATGAGGAAACTCAATAGTTTTAATGACATCTGTACTGGTATTATATCTAGAAAGCATAACATGTCTATTATATTTACCTCCTTTATACCAAGTCATAAAAACAAATTGTTTATACTTCTTGATACAATCTCCATGGGCTGATATCCTATTTCCAAAAAAATAATCATATCCGGACCCATTATTTGGAGCATTTCGATCTACTTTTTTTCCATCGAAAAACAAACCGATATCTGTAATCCTTGTTTCTTCTTCTAATTGAATTTGTGCAATACTATAATAATTAGTTAATAAAAAACATATCAAACAAGCAAAGACTGTTTTTGTTTTATTTGAGTTAGTAAAATAATTCATGATCATTTTGAGGTTAAAATTTTAATAATGGAAACTAGTCTACTAAGCCACCTTATTTTGACAGCTAAAAAAATGATGTAAAAAAACATTGTGCTATATCGGTAACCTACTGTTCTACATTTTGATATAGTATACATAGATTGATAATTATCTATCAATCTATGTATGCTTGACTAGTTTGGTGGGGTTATACCTTTTTTCTTATTTAATGAACAAAAAGGATTGTTTAGCGTTCTTACTTCTACTAATCAGTAAATATGGACCAGAAGGAAGTTCTGAAACATCCATAGTTTCTGAAGTGTTTGTAGAATTTAATTCTTTGATTATTCGTCCTTGGAGATCAACAAT
>NZ_AUMK01000031.1 GCF_000430645.1 Aquimarina latercula DSM 2041
GTAGCAGATGTTGTACCTGGAGGATATAGCGGAATAAGTAATATTGTCCCTGTTATAGTTCCTGCTGGTAATATTCTTACCTGGACAGGATTAGCGGTGCCAGTGGGTACCGATACAGTTACCTTAAGTTTTGATGCTGTTGTAGATGCTCCAACGGGAGCTGTTGATGAGTATTTGAATCAAGCAGAGATCACTGGTAGTGATCAGTTTGATCCAGATAGTGACCCTACGGCAGATGATACAGTTGATGATAATGGCGATGGTATTGCTGATGATGATGAGGACACGGCAGTTGTTACTGTTCAATCTTCGGATTTAAGTATTAAGAAAAGTATTGATAATAGCAGTCCAAATGTTGGCGATACAGTTACTTTTAGTTTAGTTGTTAGTAATGCAGGTCCAGATGCAGCTACGGGTGTATCGGTAGAAGATGTATTACCAATAGGGTTTACTTTAGTAGCTGTTAATAACGGTGGTACTCCAGATCTTCCAAATAACACTGCGAATTGGAGTGGCTTAAGTATCCCTTCTAATAATGGAAGTATTACCTTAACTTATACAGCAACTGTTGAAGCACCAACAGGTGCGGCAGGGGAATATACAAATGCTGCACAGATCACGGATAGTGATCAGTTTGATCCGGATAGTGATCCTACGGCAGATGATACAGTTGATGATAATGGAGACGGTATTGCGGATGATGATGAGGATAGTATTACGATTCCACCACAACAGGCAGATTTAAGTATTAGTAAAGGATTGCAAAGTGGGAGTGCTACGCCTAATATAGGAGATACATTAGTATTTGAATTAACGATTACCAATGATGGTAGTAGTAATGCTACAGGAGTTTCAGTAGAAGATGTACTACCTATCGGATTAACATTAGGTACAGTTAATAATACAGGTACAGCCGATATTCCTAATAACACTGCTACTTGGACAAATTTATTTGTACCTACAAATAGTTCGATTACAGTAACCTATACTGCTACAGTTAATGCCCCCACAGGAGCAGCCAATGAATATTTAAATACCACACAGATTACTGCAAGTGATCAGTTTGATCCAGATAGTGACCCTACGGCAGATGATACAGTTGATGATAATGGAGATGGAGTAGCAGATGATGATGAAGATACATTTGTGATCACTCCCACTGCAGCAGATTTATCATTAGTAAAGAGTTTTGTAGATGGTAATGGAGCTCCGGTGAATGTAGGAGATGTTTTAACTTTTAGTTTGGCGATTAACAATAGTGTTGGTTCGGATACAGCAACTAATGTAAGTATCGAAGATGTATTACCTATAGGATATAGTATTGTACCAGGCAGTATTAGCGATGGCGGAGTTTATAATGCAGGAGCTACGACGATTAATTGGGATATTTTGTCCATAGCAGGCAATAGCAC